>CAWESM010000008.1:0-1039674 GCA_963811715.1 Terriglobia bacterium | reverse complement strand
GGAGCTATCTACGACGTCATTGTGGACCTTCGCCCCGCCTCGCCGACATATTGCAGATGGTCTGCCGCCGAACTGACTTCCGCAAACCACAAAATGCTCTATTTGCCCAAAGGTTTCGCGCACGGCTTTCAGACGCTTGTCGGTAACACCGAGGTGTTTTACCAGATCTCCGCAAGCTATCAGCCCGAATACGCTCGGGGGGTTCGATGGAACGATCCGCTGTTTGGGATCGAATGGCCGATTTCGATCCTATCCTCTCCGCACGCGATCGCGCATTTGCGGATCACCATCCATGAGCAGCGTTTTGGTTACCGGAGCAAGCGGATTTATCGGCCGGCAGTGTTTGCCTATCTTGTGGCCAAGGGCTATGACGTCCATGCTCTCTCCCGTCGACAGCTGGCGACACTGCTGCCTGGCGTATCTTGGCATGAGCTGGACTTGCTTAGACAAGGCACACCTTCCGAAGTCATTCACCAAGTGCAGCCGGATTTCTTGCTCCATCTTGCGTGGTATGCGATCCCCGGCAAATTCTGGGAAGCGCGCGAGAATATTGACTGGGTTCGCGCCAGCCTCGAGTTGCTCCCGGCCTTTGCCGCGCACAATGGGAAGCGGGTAATCGCCGCCGGCAGCTGCGCGGAATACGACCTCAACCCCGGTGAATGCTTAGAAGAGGAAACACCTCTTTTTCCGGCCACTTTGTACGGAACGTGCAAGCATGCTTTCGGGACAATCCTTGAATCGTTCAGCCGGCGAACCCGCCCCAGTGCGGCATGGGGTCGAATATTTTTTCTGTATGGTCCGTACGAACATCCTTCGCGGCTTATCGCCTATGTTGTGCAATCCCTGTTGGACGGAGAGCCCGCGCTTTGCTCAGACGGCCAGCAGGTTCTAGACTTTTTGCATGTCGAAGATGCCGCATCCGCTTTCGTCGCGCTGCTGGAGAATAAAATCGAAGGACCGGTTAACATTGCTTCGGGCGGGCCCGTCGCGGTGCACGACCTGCTTCAGGAAATTGGCATGCAGCTGGGACGGCCGGATTGATCGTCTTGGCGCGCGCGAGCCGAGTTCGGCGGTTTCACGCATATGGGCAAATGTGGACAGACTCACGAAGGAAGCAGGTTGGAAGCCACACTATGATCTCGCATCGGGAATTCAACAAACCATCGAATGGTGGCGGGTTTACGGGGCTTAGAGCGCGCGACGCCGTCCGAGAGGCGAACTAATATTGCTGACCACGGCTGCCAGGGGTTACTGCAATTTAGGTTTCTCGTTGCGCTCCCACACGACGGCAGTCCAATCCCAGTAGGAGTCCGTTGGCGGCACGAGCGGTCCGACGCGATGATAGTTGGCCTTTAGATAATCCCCGATCTCGCGGTTAAAATCCTTGCCGAAAACGGGTGTACCGAACTCCGGGAATATGCGGTTCGACCACAGCAGGAAGCGGACGGGCTTGCGGTCGATCTCTCGAATCATCTTCTCCGTCATCGTCCCCGGCGCCACAATGCCCGGAGTGAAGGAGAAGACGCGTGTCGGACAATACGTGCCCGAGAGGAAGTATAAGCTGGTGTCCTCGGGAACCGAAAGCACGGACTCGCCGGCGGAAGCCTTTTCCTTCATGAATCGGATCGCAACTTTGTAATTTTCAGCTAGGGGCTTGGGCGCACGGATCGTTCCTCGTTCGGTTGTCAGCGGCACAAAGTCCTTCGCATGACTTTCCGCTCTTGTCGTCGGGATGGCAACCGCAATGAAGCAAGCGAGACAGATCACGAATTCCCCGGCGAACACGAAGCGTCGCGAGCGGCCAGAGCGAGGAATGATCAGACATGCCAGCAGTAGGAACGAAAGAACCACCGGCCCATTGTAAAAGATAGGATAGTCGTCCGTCTGCATCTTCATGAGGATGCGAAATGCAAGCAGGCCGGAAAATGTAAGCAGAAGAGCGATCCTCGCACTGCTGCTCGCGCTCTCATTCCGCCGCCTCCAAACATGCGCCCAGGCAAGGAGCGCGGCGACCACAATGTACAGAACCATGTCCTGGGGAAAGAAAATTGTGCTCAGTACAAGCTGCACTGTCTGCCCGGGAGGGAATATGAAATAATTGGTCTTCGCGAGATACAGAAATACTGCCAGCACGATCATTATTTTGAGCAGGATCGCCGCGTATCGGAACGCTTCCACCACAGAATGGAGTAGGATGCTAATAGGACGCCCGCAATAGGGAGCGCCCGAACCAGGGCGTCCCCAAAGGCGGAAGTGGATACCGTGAAGCCGTTACGTTCCAGCCACATCTTTCCATACGTCCTCATAAAGTAGGAAGTTGGCCAACCCACGAGATTTTCTTGTGTAATGAACCCGACTCCTCCAATGGACACCATCCAAAGGAACACCAGACCACAGGACACGACGCCAGGCAGAATTGCCAGTGCGTCTCTCGCAATGCGTCCCCAGGATCGTTGTGAAAAACCGCGCACGGCCACGAGCGGGACCAGAGTCGCATAACTGGCTGTCCCAAATTCCGGCTTGAAAAGCAAGGCAGCGGCTGCGACGGTCCCCGCGCCCAAGACCCACCACGAGCTCGTGGCGTCGATCGCGCTTACGGCAAGCCAGAGGAATAAGCACCCGAGCAGGCAGCCATACACCGTGGAGAAGCTGTAGGGAAGAGGGAAGCAGAAAATGGAAGGCTCAAACGCCTGGAGTAGCAATACCGCTCCCGCAGTCCAGCCCGCAAGCCAGGAGGACAATCGCATCCCTGTGAGATAGAGAAATATGGCGGAGCCCAACGCCGATAGCGAACCCGCCCAGTACAACACATTCAATTTCACACCGAACAATCGAAATAAATAACTGTTGATGTAAGGAGATGCGGGACCATAGGGGAACCATACATCGCGGTAGAGCACCTTTCCTTGCGCGAGCAAGGCAGGTATGTACATTTCATGGCCGGAGTCAATGGTAAGGTTTCCCCAGGCCGCCCAGGTAGTGTATACCTGCGCTGCCCATAGGGCCGTCAGCATCAGAAGAGCGATGTACGTCGTACGGTTCCATATTGCTGGATGATCATTACGTTCGAGAAAACGTGGCGCGGGCGAGTCAACGGTAGTACGGCGGCTCTCGACCGGAAAAACCGGCGATGGGTGGGTGGTTACACTGAGGGGTCCCATACGGCTTGACTTTGATGTTAGCAACGACTCCTTTACCCACCCATTGATTGTCCAGCAAGCGATGCTCTATGAATTACTATTGTCATCTCTGGCACTGTCTTTCGCCAAAATTCAGTCCGAATGTGATTTCAACAGCCTGCGGCGCCGCCGTCCGCAGACGAAATCACCAACCTGCGTCCTGACATCTTGGGTAAATTGCTCTCTACAGCGACAAGGCATGATGTTGAATGCTTTCGAACTCGGGAGACACGACGCAATAGCCTCGCCCTGCCCGTTCTAACAAGAGGGAAGGATGCTGAATCGTTGCCATTGATCGTGTCTGACTTATTTTTCCTTTGATTTGGTACATGTTACAATCCGATCCTGCGGGCGGACGGGTGGCCCGGACTCCAAGTGGGGAGATAAATTGGGTGGCTCACACGTCGGGTTTACGTGTGGGGGTTTTGATTTCGGAGTCCCAGGGTCAATCCGCCGACGGGGTCGATTTGTCCCAATCCGGGCTCTCCCTTTGCCTAGAACGACTCCCTGCTGCGCAATTCGGCATCCTCCGTGACAGGCCCGGGTACCAACCGCTTAATTGCTTGACTCCAACCGCAGAAATGAGCTATCAGAAGAGAGTAATAGGGCTGGTTTCATACCTTCGTCCCAGGTCAGCCCGACTTATAAAGATTCATAGCGAACAAGTTAGTTTGATTTATTTATAGTTACGTCGGTTCATAAGAAGAGAGGTTTTTTATGACTCGTCCTTATATCAAGACCGGAACTCCGGTTCCACCACCTGTAAATTCACCGTTTCCGCTGCGTCCCGCGACGCCCAGTTCCGCCCCTCCCGAATTTGGTAGCTGGTGGGATCATTTGATGGTCCGGCTCATTTTTTCGATCGCCTGCGTGGCGGCGGGCTACCATTTCCACCCGTTCGAGCTTTCCAAGTGGGTGGATGCCGGCATAGGTTTTGCATTCTCGATTTCGGTTTTCTTGTTCGAGATGCGGTTGCAACGGGCCAGCATGCGCCGGTTGATCGGCGCGGCGGTGGGCTCGATCCTCGGCATCCTCGGCGCTTACTTGATGGGCCTGGTTCTGGCGCGAACATCCATCCCCGAAGGCACGCGCTCGTTCCTGGATGTGGCCCTGCTCCTGGTGATGACGTACATCGGCCTGGTGATCGGCGCAAGCAAGGGCGACATGCTCAACCTGCAAGCGCTGGGAGGCCTGTTCGGCAGCGAACGCAGCACGCGGCGCATGCCCAAGGTGCTCGATACCAGCGTGATCATCGATGGCCGCATCGCCGACATCTGCGAAGCCCATTTTCTCGACGGCGTCCTGCTGATTCCGCAATTCGTTCTGCGGGAACTGCAACTGGTGGCCGACTCCGCCGATTCCATGAAGCGGCAACGAGGGCGCCGGGGTCTCGAAGTGTTGCAGCGCATTCAGAAGATGGCGCACCTGGAAGTTGAAATCGCGGATGACGATTTTGCCAATGTCGCGGACGTGGATATGAAACTGATCGAGCTTGCCAAACGCTACGACGGCAAGATCGTGACCAATGATTACAACTTGAATAAAGTCGCCTCTCTGCAAGGCATCGAAATCCTGAACGTCAATCAACTGGCCAACGCGTTGAAGCCCGTGGTCCTTCCCGGCGAAATCATGCGTGTCTTTATTCTGCGGGAAGGCAAGGAATACAACCAAGGCGTTGCGTATCTGGACGATGGCACGATGGTGGTCGTCGACGGGGCGCGCCGTATGATCAACAAGACGATTGATATTACAGTTACCTCAGTCCACCAGACCACTGCCGGAAAAATGATTTTCGGGCGGCTCGACGAGCGCGAATCCCAGAGTTCCCGGCCCGCCCCGCCTCACAACCTTCCGGATGTTCCGCAACCCCGCCCGGTCGAGCAAGTCAGCCGGCACAGCGAAGCGATCGCCGCTGGCGAACGAGTGCCGCGTCCCATTGTCCCGGATCCCTCGCAAGACCCGGAATGAAGTTCGTCCGGTCTTTCCCGGACAATCTGATTGCCCAGACAAGTCCTTGGCGCCACGGGCCCCTTTCCCTATTCCATGAGATCTAGTTCGGAGTGATCGCAATTACGCGAACTGACGCCAAGTCTTCAAAAAAAGTGGCGCGCCCGGAGAGATTCGAAACTCCCGACCCTCTGCTTCGAAGGCAGATGCTCTATCCAGCTGAGCTACGGGCGCATTAGCCACATTGATTCTAAATCATTTATCGCGGACAACAAGACCAATTTGGAGGCCTTGACTTTCTACCGAAGGGACAGACGTTCCATCGCAACGGGCCATCAGCGGACGGTCTGTAATCTTGAACAGGCAGAAGCAACTAAGGCGAGAAGGCCCTCCCGTTTTTCAACGCGTCTTTTGGGTGCATTCGGTACAATTGGTGCCCAGGGTCAGGTGGGCATTGATCAGTCAACCCAGGGAGTTCGTTGTCGGACAACTTCCCACGAGCGGGCTTCAAGCCCATTTTACAGGCCCCCGAGCGACCAGAAGCAACTGGCAAAATAACCTCTGAGTGCGTCAGTCGGGAACAATCAACAGCGGGACTATAGCGCGTACGGGTCCATTGGGTGGATCGGATTTTCCACTTTTTCGGTTTTTCTTGTGTTAACGCTAGTTGCCGTCTTAGTTGGTTCGCGGGCAAGTCTCTGGATCGTGCGGCGGGTTGTGTGTGACTCTTATTTCTTCGGACGCGACTCCGGTGGAATCATGCCTGCCACGCGGTAGTAGACGGATAGCTGGCCGTAGACTTCGCCGGAATGCTCGACGAGGCCAAAGGCCAGATCGCCGAGGCGAATCTGTTCTTTATTGGCGTTTCCGGGGACGTCCTCTGCGAAGGGATCGATCACCAAAGCGGATATCCCTTTGTCGCCCTTCGATTTGATGGCCGCCGCTCCATCGGCAAATGATTTTTTGACGTAGGCAACGATGGCAGCTTTGTTTTTGAACTGGGCGCGTGGAGGATCTTCCTCAGAGGGCGGTTTTTGCCCAAGGGCAAGATTGGTAAAGAAATAGTTCGCCGCGGCGCCATGGATCATCCGCTCAGCAAAGGTGCCTGTTGAGGGAGCGGCCTTGATTTCGTACTTGTTTTCGGGAAAATCCTCGGCCATGGCGATGAGCTTCCGGCCGATTTCATTCCACTGTTTCAGCAGAGCCGCTGACGGACTGGCCGTGAGGTTCGGCGAAGCGGCGTTTTTCGCTGAATCCTGCGCGTACGCGGGCAGAACGAAGAGGATGGCGACGAAGAACAAGTGCAGCTGACGGGTCATTTTCATTAGTGTGGCCCTCCCTGCGGGTGAGGACCAGCGCATTTTACCTCAATTTGACAATGGCAAACACTTGTTTCTGGCCGCTCGTGAACCTCTCAAAGGTTTCGATCACGGTCCGCGATAAATCCGCATATCCGAATGAGGATTTTCGCTCCGCGGTGGATTGGGCACCTTCCGATAAAGCTCTAACGTCACTCGGGCACAATCACAAAGGTGAGAAGGCGGATGACATCTCCGGTTAGCCGACTTGAACGCTGGGGGATTCCCCTGAAGGCGTAATTTCATTGGTGGTGTAGCAGGCTGCTTTTACTAACTATCGGTTTCTTGGGAGACTAAACGAGGGATCTGTCCATTAGGATTGCGCTCTCATGCCCTTGAATCGAGGCAAACACGGTTTTACCTTCGTACATGAAGTCTCGATACGCGACGCTGAAACGACCTCGAAATCCCTGCTTGCGAAACACATGCTGTGAGACTGTCCCAGTGGCTTCAGTCAGGGCCTTTCGATAGCCCTTCCGAAATCCATTACCAAGACAAGCCTTAAGCAATCCTTGTCCAATGCCGTGTCCCGAAAACCGGTGGTCAACCGCCAACATGAACAGGTGCAGGTACTCACCCGGCGAAATTGCCGTCCCTTTACGGAATTGCTCATCGAGTGTTTCCAATATGGAGAAGATGGGTAGAAATTTCGCGCTGACCTGTTTCAGGTCCACGGCAGGAGGGAAAGCGAAATCATCAGTGAGGAGAACCCCGACCAGCTTCCTCGTGTCCCTGCTCCGCGCGACAAGTGTAAGTTCGTCTGCAATAGTTCTGGGTGCAAAAGGTTGAAGAAAATGTTCCAGATTGCGGAAGGATAGGCCCATCGCCACAGCAAGCGGATCGGCTTGGCTGAACATGGCAGCGATCAGATGAACGACGTCCTCAACATCGAGCTGATTCGCGATGTCGTAAACGACAGATTCCTGTACCGGCATATGCGCTTCGCGCGGGGTGATCGTTCAGGGCAGGACTTCATAGTGTGTCGTCATACCTGCCGCCATGTGATCGCTGACGTGGCAATGGTACATCCACACGCCGGCTTTGTCCGGGACCATGTCCGCAGTAATCATTTGTGCAGGCGAAATGGCAATCACGTCGGTGGTCTCCCCGCCCGTGGTCACTACGTTTCCGTGCCAGTGGGGCGTATGAAAGTTGAAGCCGTCGCCGAGAGTTACGAGGTACCAGCGAACGTGCTGGTTTCGTTTCATGGTCATCATCGGCATGTTTCCGTAGATGTAGCCATTGATGGACCACTTGATGGTCGTGTCGCCGAACCCGCTCCCGGTTAGAAAGTAATGGCCTGCCTCATCCACAGGAACGATATCGTCTGTCTTTATTCCCTTAGGATCGCTCGTGTAAGTCTCGATGTTGTGGTCGAAATACCAACTTTTGCTCTCGTTGAACGCCATGAACAGGTTCACAAATTCGTGATCTACATCTTTTGGAGTGCCGTCGGGGCGAGCCATGCCTCGCCGCGTAATAACGATGGCTCCAATCAGCCCGGAATTTACGTCCTTGGGTTCGTCGACGTGGGAATGGTACAGCCAGACCACAGAACGGGGACCTGGGGATCGCGGACCGGAGCGCTCTGGAACTTCCCACGTGTAAATATAAGTTTTGCCGGGAGCTACCACACCCGTTTCTTCCCAGGAGAGGCCGCCGTAAGTCGTGCCCTCTGACGATTTTTCATAGGCTACTCCGTGCGGATGCATGCTGAAAGGATGGGTCGCATTATTTTTGAAGACGACTTTGATGGTATCCCCGACCTCAGCATGCAGGACCGGACCTAGGATGCCGAGATAGTTTTCTTCCGGAGCGCGTTCTTTAGGTTTTTGAAAACTTTCGTCTGTGTATTCCCGGTAATGCGCCTTGAGGAACTTGGTGCCGATGCGGTGCGGCCCTCTCTCAGTGTGCACCTTTGCGTACCCTTCAAACGGCTTCCCCGTCATGTGATCAATACCATCTGGTGCATAGTCCCAGTCCATTTCTTCAGCTGCGACATAGTAGGTGCGCAATCTGCCGCCAGCCTGCTTCGGACTAACCTGCTGGGTCGCACCGAGCGGTACCAAAACGCCGATCAACACCACAAGTGTTGAAATCCGCTTTACTGTTGCCACGAAACACCCCCAATCGCCGCAGTACAGTCGGGAAATAGTACCTAAGACCAGGTCGCTCGGCAACGCCCGCGACGAAAACTAAAACGCCGCCGAAATCTTGGCGAATGTTTCCGACAAATCCCGTTCCCACTACAGGTCGCAGAGCAACAATAGCATCACGTCAGAAGCAGCACTCGCGAATAGCCGCATTCCGCTTTCCGCGATTGCTCGCACGAACAGCCCCTTCGCCAGCGGTGGAAAGGGAGCCATGATTATCGCTTCGCATGAGTCAGGCGAAGAGAACGGGATAGAATATTTCACCAGTTGGTTCAAGGAACATCTTCCGGGCATACATATCGAGTTCATTCCCACTACAGATCGGCTCTGGAGGCTCTGAGGCAATTCGCGGGAAGTAACAGATCGTCATTCGGTTGAAAAGCCGCTCATCGTGTAACTCTTCTGAGATTTGTAATACGCCATCTGAGGAAAGCCGCCCTGAGATGGCCTACTTGCTGACGAGAGATGCTGTGACCAGGGCTAATATTGCTCACTCGCGCTTCTTGTCTCAGGGCAGTCCCTCAAGTCAAACGCGAACCCGAAGGTGTGACAGGATTACTTCGCCTGGTTGAGGATCTCAGCCGCCAAAATTCTTCAATCTCTTCGAGAGTGCGTCCTTTGGTCTCGGGCACAAAATAATAGGAGAAAATCCAAGCTGCAACCGCGCATAGTCCGTACAGCCAAAAGGTCCAGCTCGGCCCAAGTTGTTCCACCAATGTCAAGAATGTCAGCGTAATTACCAGGTTCGATCCCCAATTGAACGTTGCGGCGATCCCTTCGGCCGAATTGCGGATCTTCAACGGATAAATTTCGGATATCAGTAACCAGAAAATCGGACCCAAACTGATTGCGAACGAGGCGACATACGCCATCATGCTGATTACGGCAAGCCATGCGAGTGCGCCGTTGTGGTTTGCCGCGCGGAAAAATAGTCCCAGCAGTCCCAAAGTCGCCACCATCCCGGCGATGCCGGCGAGCAGCAAGGGTTTGCGCCCCACGCGATCGATCAGTCGCATGGAAACGATCGTCATTAGCACATTCACAAGACCGATTCCCGCAGTGGCAAGGATCGCGCCGGAGGCCGAGGAAATCCCGGCGGACTGGACAATCACGGGCGCGTAGTAAATGACCGTGTTGATGCCAACAATTTGTTGGAAGATCGCCAGGCCAATTCCAACAACCAGCGCGGGCCGCAGAGACGGCTCGAGCAGGTCGGAGAGCCGGCCTTTTTCCTCGGCGTGCGCGAGACCTTGCTCAATTTCCAAAAATTCCCTGTCGACATCCGGTGTGCCCCGAACTCGGGCGAGCGTCGCGCGAGCGCTTTCGCGCTGCCCGCTTCGCAGCAGCCACCGAGGGCTTTCCGGCAAAAAAAACATTCCCGAACCAAAGATCGCGGCGGGAATCAAAGCAATTCCGAACATCCAACGCCAACTCTGGCTTTGTGCAAACGCGAAATCCACTAGATAGGCGAGCAGGATGCCAACCGTGATCGCAAGTTGAAACAGAGAAACCTGCCAGCCTCGCGCGTCTGCTGGCGCAACTTCCGAGATATACACAGGAACCGTGCTGGAGGATAGCCCGATCCCCAGGCCAACGATGATCCGGCCCACTACGAGAATCTGAGGCGAGTGCGCGGCCGCGCACAAAATCGCTCCCGCTGCGAAGATGATCGCCGTGGCGATAAGTAACTTGCGCCGGCCAAACAGGTCCGCCAGACGCCCGCCGGCAAGCGCCCCCACAGCCGCACCGGCCAGCACGCCGCTGACGATCACCTCCAAAGCGAAGGTCGAGAGCGTAAAATCTTTTCGGAGGAACAGTTCGGCACCGGAAATTACTCCGGTGTCGTACCCGAAGAGCAAGCCTCCCAATGCAGCGAACACAGCTGCGAGATAGACAAAGGAACGGTCGGCTGATTTCGATTGAGCAGGGTTATTGAGCAATTCCTCTCCTGTTCTTTTGGCGTCGACATTCTCCTCGGACAAAGTCTCGGGGAGCCGCGCCTTGGTGCACAATCTAAAGCGAATTTGCGGTGCAGTGCCGAAACACCTTGAGTCAGATGGGACTGTGCAAAACCACGCGTGCATTGCTCCGAGGATTCGAGCTTACTTGTAGCCTGTGTGCTACCTATGGAACCCGTTAATGAGATCGTATTTTTAGTCGAATCTGATCCACCGAGCGGCCGTCGCGACGGCACGGAGGTCGCCGAAGTGTACCCGCCATCTTGCAACCGCAACTCGGGTTGGCAGAAAACGCTTGACAGCTCGTCAGTGCGAAAGCCAGGTCCCTCTCGGAGCCTGTTGCTCTACGCCGGGCTTGCCGTAATCGCAGACGCCGTTTGGGAAAATGGCCGCCAGCCGAGCTTTCTCCGCGCCGGAATATGTCACCTTATAATCGCTGAAGGTGATCGCCTTGAGCTGGCATTTGAGAACGTTGTTGCTCGCTGGCCCGCCGGCCACCGCCCGTGGTCCCGCGAAGGTCGGAAATATCTCGTTGCACTTTCCGCCACTAAATGTTTGCGGTTCGATGACACGTTCCCCGGTAGGCGTCCAGCACGAGTCCACCAGATCCGCGGGCTTGGCGCGCAAAATCTTGGTCAGAATAGGATCGCTTGAAGTGTCCTTTTGCAGATTCGTCAGCCACTCATCCATTTTCGCCAAGGCGTAGTCGTCCACCGGAGTATCCGCGCTTGTCCCGCCATGCAGCAGCATTACGTCATTGGCAAAGGTGCCGTTCGCCTTTTGCAGCCGTTCCCGCAGCGAAAACGAGTGGTACTTGAGATGGTTGTCGCCGCCTGGCAGCTTGTCGCGATAGGGGCGAACATCAATGATCGGCAACTTCCCCAGACCGCCGCCGGCATTGGTAATCAATCCGTTCTGGTAGGCCCCGCGCAGAGCCAGCGGATCCGCAAGAGAACGCGTGCTCACCATATTTCCGTCGTGATCGTACCCGCCGATCTTCTCATTCAAATCGAGAAATTGCGCGGTCGCAATGGCGCCGTCATTGAGCGCCGCCAGTCCATACTGCACTCCGGTATTGTCAATCGGGTGGCGCGCAAAACCGGTCTCCGGATCGCGGCCATACATGTTGATGTTGTGGTCGTAGATGTCGCAGCGCGCCCCGGACCGATTGCCCGTTGCATCGTAGCGCAGTGATTTCGCCAAATCCGGCGGGCAAGACTCCGTGGGGTTGATCCGTCCGGCAAGGGGAGCCGATGCGGCCACGTTCTGTAGTTCCGCGACGCCGGCGATGGTCCGCTTTTGTTCCTGCGTGAGCGCCTCTCCAACCTGTTTGTAGTAGCGGTCCAGCAGCCGCGAGTCCGTAATCATTTGCGTCAATTCCTGGACGTCAGGGAAGGTCATGCTGGGAATGATGCCATCCAGGAGCCCGGGATAATTGTCCGTGATCTGGTTTTGCTGGTAAGAGCCGCCCGAGGCGCCCCGACCAAACGTAAACGCCGGCTTGCCGTAAGCCTTGATGAAACGCTCCTTCACCATCATCATGGTTTCGACCGCGATCACGTCATTGCAACTGTTGCCGGCGACGTTGAGCGTCGAGCCCGCTTCGGCATAGCCCTTGCCCACCACGGCGTCGCTGATCAGTCCGCGCCCCAAGCCGAGGCTTGTCCCTTGCTTGAACCAGCCGCCGAGGCAGCCGCCCCCGAACGAATAAAGCAAGCGCCCATTCCAGTTCTTCGGCGGCGCCATCGGGCCAGGCTCTCCAGTCGTCGGGTCATGCAGCACCGCAAACTGATAGATCGCGCGATTGATCCTGCCAGTCTCGACCCGCACGACATAGGGGACTTTCTCACCTGTCGTCGTGGTCGTCCAAGCCACGTCCGGCGGCAGCGCCGTGAGGCTCGGCAGCGGCTTCAAATTAATTCCACCGCCGCGTCCGCCCCGGCCGGTAGAGGGCTCGGGAGCAGTGGATTTGTAAACGTAAGTAACGACCGTCTTCACCGAACAGTTCGCATCCAGTGGCGGGCCGAGCAAACTCCCGTCGGGCAGTTTGAAATCCTGCGTCTCGCAAATGAACGGCTGCTCCTGCGGCCCCGAAAAGACCGGCCCCGTGATGGGATAATTTTTCAGCCGCAACTGCTCCGCCGCGCTCCCCCGCCCTTTGTTGTCGGGAAACACTTCCAGCGTGTTCTCGCCCACCTTCAGCCCCGTCACTAACCCCCTCCAGGCGTGCGCGGCTGCGTCGGAGTGAAACATCGCGCTCACGTCATGGCCATTCAGCCGGATCATGACTTGATCCAGGGCCACGCCCTGCGGCACGGCGACCTGCACCAGCGCATCGCCCCCGCTGACCATCTCCGGCCGGCTGGAAATCACCGTAATTTGAAATCTCTGATCGGCTGCGTTACCACTCGTATGAAACAACGCCATAATCAGCGCGCAACCGCACAGCAGTTTGATCGTTTTTCTCATAATGCCATCCGTTTTTTTGCGCGAATCAACGCTGCACGACCGGAAACATCTCAGTGGGAATTTCCGAATTGGACCGCTTTCTCGCGCATCGTACGCTTCCTCTGCGCTCGACACAACGAAATTGTCACCAGTGTCGCCGCAAAATGAGAATGTCCGGTTTGTGCAAAGTAGGAATGTCCGGTTTCATAGGTGGCCGGGGGCGCCATGGAAACGGAGCGAATAGCCTTGAGTCAACGAGAACGGGATCGCGTGAGAGTGTTGCATGAAGTAAAGCAGGGACATGTAACTCAGGTGGAAGCCGCCAGGCGATTACAACTGTCCGACCGTCAGGTGCGCCGGTTGCTGTTGCGCATCGAGAAGTATGGAGACCATGAGGTGGTTCACGGATTGCGAGGCCGCCCATCGAACCGCAGGTTGGCCGCTGGTTTCGAACAAAAGGTTCTGGCGCGGGTACGCCAGCGGTATACAGACTTCGGGCCCACGTTAGCGGCCGAACACCTGGCCAAGGAAGGATTGCCCGTGAGCCGGGAGACGCTGCGGAAGTGGATGACCCAGGCGGCCTTCTGGCGGCCGCGCAGGCCGCGGGTGAAAAAGATCTATGTGTGGCGCGAGCGCAGAGCCAGTTTTGGAGAGTTGGTGATGCAAGATAGCTCGCCGTTCCGCTGGCTGGAGGACCGGGGGCCAGCTTGTCAGTTGATCGCCCTGATCGATGACGCGACTAGCAAGTTCTGGGCACGATTTGCCGAGCACGACAGCACGGAAGAGAACCTGCGCACGTTGGGCGGATGGCTGCGGCGCTACGGGCGTCCCTTGGCCCATTACACCGATAAAAACAGCATTTTTCGTACGACTCGCCGGGCAGGAATCGAGGAACAACTGCGGGGAGAAGGAGCACGCTCGCAGTTTGGACGAGCCCTGCAGGAACTGGGGATCGAATGGATCGCAGCGCCAAGTCCGCAGGCCAAGGGCCGCATCGAGCGGCTGTTTGAGACTCTGCAGGACCGTCTGGTGAAGGAAATGCGCCTGGGGGGAATCGCCACCCTGGAAGCAGCGAATGACTTTTTGGAACTGAGTTTTCTTCCCGAATGGGAGCAGCGTTTTACGGTGCTCCCACGTCATCCCCGCAATGCTCATCGACGCTTAGGGCGCGAACATCGCCTGGAAGAAATCCTGAGCGTGCGCGCCGCCCGCCAGGTGGCCGATGATCACACCGTAAGCTGGGAGGGAAACCGCTGGGGTGTGGCGCGGGAGGAGGTCTGCGCGGGGCTTCGTGGGGCACGGGTGGAAATCGAACGGCGACTGGACGGCTCGCACTGGTTGCGTTTCCGCGGCCGCTATCTGCACCTGCGCCCGTGCCCAAAACCCGTGCGCCAGTCCGCAAGTCCTTGCGGCCTACGGCCTCCAGGACTTGCGGAGCAAAGACCAAAACATCCAAACAAAATCAAACCCAAATACCACGTGCCTGCCAATCACCCTTGGAGAAGACCATGGAAGCGGACATTTCTAACTTGCGAAAAACCGGACATTTCTACTTTGCGTTGACACGAAATTGTCACCAGAGTAGGCCCAGGGAGGTCGCAGGGTCCCAACCGTTCGTTGTTGCAGCCTGACGACCGCCCGTTTTCCGGGCCAAGTCCTTCCATGAGAAGGCCGGTTAGTGTCAAGTCGGTTTTGCAGTTGCCTTTGGTTGTCGAGTGGTCTTCCTCAGAACCGGGCCGCCTCTGTCGCCATCCTTCCATCCGCACTCTTTGGTGAGCGATATTCGCTCGGTGCTAGGTGGGTGTTCTCGTTTCAGTAGGTGCTGCTAGCTGTGAATCGACCTCTCCTCCCACCGATTCGGTGAGACTCGGGCCCCAGGACTTAGTCGCAGTCACCTGGACTCGGCGGTTGAGCTCGGCTCCTCGGATCGCAACTCTCTAGGCCACTTCCCGCATCGCTTTCTGGCTGTTGCGCAGTGGTTCGTACACCTCTCCCCCTACCCACAACCGATGCAGCAGTACCGCCAGCTTTCGAGCCACGGCCACGACGGCTCGCTTCTTGGCATTTTTCCCTCCTCGTTCCGCAAGCTTGCGTCCCCATCTCCGCAGATCACTGTCTTCCCCAAAAGGTCCCAGAATGTAGTGCGCTCCCTGCACCATCATCGTGCGCAGATACCGGTCTCCTTCTTTGCTGATCCCCTTCTGGGGTTCGCTCTTCCCAGAGTTCCTGCGGCCAGGTCGTAACCCGAGAAAACAGCCTACCTGGCGACTCTTCGGAAACCGATACGGGTCCTCTATTGTCAGGACATACGTCAGAGCGATCTGTGTTCCCACGCCCTTCACCTGCTTGAGCAGGGACACTTCCGGGTACACTTCCTTGGCGATTTTCTCCATCCGTTCGTCGTATTCCTTGATGTGCTCGTTCAGCGATTCGATTTCTTTAAACAGCGGCAGCAGAACCTCACGCAACTCCGCGCTCAATCCTTCGGCGAGTTTCTCGTTCACCTGATAGGTGCCACACTTGGGCAGTCGTTGGCCATAAGACTTCACGAGCCCTCGTGCGGCGTTCACCAAGGCTGTTCGAGCACTCACCAGTTCCGCCCGCGCCCGGATCACCGTCAGGTGGAGTTGCGCTTGCACACTGCGATGCCGCACCGGTCCCAACAACTCGGGATCGAATCTCGCCAGTCGTGCCAGTGTTCGAGCATCGTGCCGATCATCTTTTCGATTGCTCTTGGTGATCGACTCCACTTTTTGTGCGTGCGCCACGATCACTTCATGTCCCAACTCGGTGAGCAGCCGGCTTACCCACGGGGAATGGGTTCCGGTCTCCAGGGCGATGAGGCTTCGCGGTATCTTTCCAAAGGTTTGCTTCATCGCTTCCGGTGTCGTCGGCAGCTTCTGTTCCAAAATGATTTGGCCTGCTTCATCCAAAACACAGTAGAACGACCAGCAATCTCCCAGGTCCAAACCGATCGTCAGCTTTCGCTCCTTGAAAATTTCGCTCTTGAATGCCTGCACAGTGATAGTCTTTTTCATAGCCGGTCTCCTTTCGTTTGCGCTTCGAGCGCGTCGACCATTGGGAGCGTATCGCATCCCGCTGGAGACCGGCCTTCTCATCCCATCTGTGAAACGGTCTTAACGGAAACTGGGGTTCCGTAGCCCGAGGCTATTTCCGATCTTCCGCCACTCGCCCAATCTGGAACAGTATCATTTTGCGTCTCTCGGAAGGTGCCATTGACGACGCTTGTCCTCGGGGCGTCGAACCGCCTGCGGCTTTCGATCCGGTGCTCCGGACTCAAACGGCAAGGAATCGCGTCCCTGATATGACCTTCCAGATTTGTTGGAGTTCTGTGACCTATTCGCGTTGGATTTTACCGCGATGGTCAACTTCTGCAATTCTTCTCTAATCAGCCGCAATTCTTTTGCGATGTTCTCGGCGGTCTCATTTTTCATGTTGCACCCCTTCACCTGCTAGCTCGGAGCTAGGCTTCAAGCCAACTCGCATTGCCAAATGACCAGCAGCGCGATTGGGCGTAGTTTACATGGCAGGGAAAGCTTTGGCTGCGGAACTTAACCCACAGCCTGATAAACGGGGTGGTCTCAATGGGTCGACGCAACACTAGCTCAAAGCCCACGAGCAGGAGTCTACGAAGCTTAATTCGTTCAAGGGCGTAGATGCAAACAAGAACACTGCCCTGTTTAGGTTCTAACTGAGCACACCCAGATAGATCGGTTCTCTGCGGGAAGTATTGTCGGATCAACTGACTGGAAGGTGTTGCATCGACCGGTTGAGCTGGCAGGTCTTCTCGGTAACTGGCTTTTCGCGGCCCATGCCACATTCCGTTAAGACTTCATGCGCCCTTGGCGCACCACCAAACATGAAAATGGGGTCTGCATGGTAGCGCGCCGCAACTCCTTTATTTTCCATCGAAGTTGGGTCGTTTTCAAATTGCAGGTCGAAATCGTTGCCGTACACGGATTCCCCCGCGAGGTAGAAAAAGTGGCCAGTATCGGCGGGCAGTGCCGCGCGGTTTACCTAGGTCATGATGATGCCAGCGACAGAAATTCAGCCCGACCAAGTGGCGGTGATCCAGCCGTCTTTGCCGTTCAGCGCGACGCATCCTGCGCCGTGCATGCGCGCGGACTGAGTCTTGTAGACGGAAATGGTTAGTGGTAAAGTCCGTCCGCTTGGGGAATGTTAACGAAAACCCGGCGGAGGAAACCACATGAAACGCTTCCAGATGCTGTTTTCTTTTTTCGTGCTTGGCGGGGTGTTTGTCGCGGGCACGCTCTTGCTCTTCCCGCGGCGGGCCCAAGGCCAAGGGCTTGCCGGCAACGAAGAGCAGCAAGCCGCACAAGCGGCGCTTGAAGCAAACTATCCAAAACTGCAGATCACAGACCAATACCTCCACCTCAGCATCCCTGGCCAGACGATGGGCCAAACGGTGGGGGTGGCGACAAATTCAAAAGGTCACTTGTTTGTATACTCGCGATCGCAAAACCAGGGAGTCGCGCGCGGAGGGAAGGCCGCCATGCTGTGGGAGTTCGACGAGAACTACAAATTCGTCAAAGAGTGGGGCCCCAATAACTACGCCGCATCATTCGCGCACGCGGTCCGCGTCGATAAATCGGACAACGTCTGGCAGGTTGACGAGGGCTCCGGCATGGTCGTCGAGTACAACCCGGAGGGCCAGAGCATTTTTTGGCTTGGCCGGACGCCGGAGGCGATCGGTTACCTCCAAGGAAACCTCGAAGTCCTGCACTTTGCTGCTCCCCCTAATCAAGCTGCGAAGCCGCCACATCCGACAGGCAGGGTTGGTATATTCGACCGTGAAACCGATGTGGCCTGGGATCCGCAGGGCAATATCTTCGTGTCCGACGGCTACGGCAACTCGCGCATCGTCAAGATTGGGCCGGAGGGTCAGTGGGCGAAGGAAGTGGGAACCTGGGGCCACGACCAGGATCAGTTCAGCACTCCGCATGGCATCGCCGCGGACAACCAGAACAACATTTACGTCGCCGACCGCGGAAACAGGCGCATTCAGGTCTATGACAATAACCTGAACTATAAGAAAACCATCACCGGCGTGGGTGCGCCGTGGTCCCTCTGCGTCACCAACGGTTCCCCCCAGTATCTGTTCACTGGCGACGGGACTACGGGCAAAATCTATAAGATGGATTTGACCGGAAAGGTGCTCGGCATGGTGGTGACCGGTCAGGACCACGGCGAGCAGAACACAGGTGACCTGGTCCACGCGCTCGATTGCCGGAACCCGAACACCATCTACGTTGGCTCCGCCTCCATGTGGGATGTACAGAAGATTACTTTTCATTAGGGTTAACAAAAAGAAGAGGGGCTCGAACCCATGATTCGAGCCCTCGAACTACTGATCCACGTTCGCCTTTCCCTGTCAGGTTACTCTTGGGCAGTGGAAGCCAGGGGGTGGGTTTAGTGAGACTTTGGTTGGTCGACGATGCTTCCAAGGGCACGATAAGGCGAGTCCTGATAAACGCCTGATCGGGAAGTGGCCAATTCTGCTCAGGACTCCAAAAGCGAGCCTACGAATTTTCCGCTCCCCGACACTTTTCCGAGCTGCGATTCGGGCAGCTGCGCACCGGAAGCCGGAGTGCGCGCCCTGATAAAAGTGCGATACAATCGCGCCTCAACAAACGCTCTTCGGCACTCATTTCATGGGGGAAAAAACAATTATGTCCCGGACTCATTTGTCGGTTGCTTGCGTTGGCCTGGGGCGGGTCGGCTCCGGCATGGCGCGCAACATTCAGGCTTCCGGCTGCCGCTTGATCGTGTACAACCGCGATCCGCGGAAGACGCTTCCGTTTGTGGAATCAGGCGCGACGCGCGCGGAATCGCCGCGCGAGGCTGCCGCGGCGGCGGATATCGTGATCACATGTCTCATGGATGACAACTCGGTTCTCGAAAACGTGAAAGGCCCCGACGGCATTCTTGCGGGCATGCATCCGGGGACAATTCACGTTGGCACATCTACAATCTCGCCAAAGGCCAGCACTCAGTTGGCCGAGTTGCACACAGCCCAAGGCAGCCACTATGTTGCCGCACCGGTTGTGGGCCGCATTGATGCCGCCGCGGCAGGGAAACTCATAACCTTCGTGGCGGGAAAACGAGAGGCGATCGAGCGCTGCCGGCCTGTCATCGAGACCTACACGGCGAAGATCATCGTTTTGGGCGAGGACCCGGCGACGGCGTCGAGCCTGAAGCTGGTGGTGAATTTCATCGGCGCCAGTTTGCTGGAATTGATGGGCCAGGCATTTGTGTTCGCGGAAAAAAGGGGGCTCAAGCTGGAACTTGTCAGCGGGATGTTCAAGGAGCTACTCCAACATCCGGCGATGCCCGTGTATCTGGACAAAATCCGGACCGGGAGTTTTGACGAGGATGTTGGATTCACACTGGATGGCGGTTTGAAGGATGTCCAGCTGATGCTGGACGCGGCCGCCGAGGTTCACGTTCCGATTCCTTACGCGAGCCTCATTCGCGACAAGTGCATCACCGCGCAAGCGCTTGGCATGGGCCAACTCGATTGGTCCGCTTTCACGGAAGTTACTCGAATCAGTGCCGGGGA
Organism: Terriglobia bacterium; assembly: GCA_963811715.1. Taxonomy (GTDB): domain Bacteria; phylum Acidobacteriota; class Terriglobia; order Acidiferrales; family UBA7541; genus Palsa-360. Next base: position 1,020,030 of record CAWESM010000008.1, on the reverse strand, counting down.
GAAGGTGCGGTCGAAATCCGCTGTGGCCCAATCCAAAGGTCCAATCTGAGGTTTGCGACTGGCGACGCAAGCAGATGCGGTCCATTTGGTCGAGTAACATGGAAACATCTGAAACGTGCCCTCTCCGTCACGGAGAACGCGGGACGGAGAGGCCTTTACAAAACCTTGCCTGTAGGTGGCAGTTGATCTTGTAGCGGCCGTTCACGGTGAACGCTCACGGTGAACCGCCCGCACTTGGGGGGCAGGTTTTCGTTTTCTCCAGAACTAAACTGAGTCGCAGCCAAACGGAACTTAGCGCACTGCACCGCAAGCTGCGCATTGACCTTCAGAAGAACGACCCCTATAATAGGGGTTTCCGATCTGCATCTGGAGGGGCGATGTACGCCGTCATTCGTAGTGGCAGCAAACAGTATCGTGTGGCGCCGGGCGACACCGTGAAGGTCGAAACGCTTCCCGGCAAGGTGGGCGGGAAGATCACCTTTGAAGACGTGTTGGCCGTGGGCACCGACGAGAAGAAACTTCTGACCGGGTCCGACGCCGCGAAAGCGAAAGTCGTGGGCAAGATCATTGCGCAGGGGCGCCATCCGAAAATCACGGTCCTCAAATTTAAGACGTGCGGCCAGTACAAAATCAGCCGCGGTCACCGGCAAAATTATACTGACATCCAGGTCAGCGGTATCGAGCTCGAATGAGCTCCAGTTTTCGGCGGGCTCCCCTTTGGATTCAGGGTAACCAAGTAGAGCCCGCACACGAGGGAATTCCTAATGGCACATAAGAAGGGTGGCGGCTCCTCCGTAAACGGCCGCGACTCGCAGGGACAGCGGCTGGGAGTGAAACGATTCGGCGGCCAGTTGGTCCACGCGGGTACGATTCTGATTCGCCAGCGTGGCACGCGCCACAAGCCCGGCCTCAATGTGGGCCGCGGCAAGGACGACACGCTGTTCGCGCTCATCAATGGCGTCGTGCTGTTTCAAGACAAGGGCCAGGACGGCCGCTACATCAGCGTCCTGCCGGCGGAGCAGGCCGCGGCATTGGCAAAGCCCGAGCCCGAGCCAGAGCCCGTGGCTGCCTTAGCGGATTAGTTGGGTATTGAATTCGAAGGCGTCCCGACGGGGTCGGGGCGCCTTTTTGTTTTTACACTGAAGGCGAGGAGTGCAAATCGGCCCCGCAGTGTCGTATCCTCATTTGGGCAGGCTCCGCGTCCCGGCCTGGCCGGGACGTTCAGCGCGAAAGTAAAGCCCGCACCCGGATTTGCGGAAATGGAATTCACGTGTTTGTTGATGAAGCCAAAATTTACGTAAAGGCAGGTGACGGCGGGGACGGCTGCGTCGCGTTTCGCCGCGAGAAATTCGTGCCTCGCGGCGGTCCCGCCGGCGGCGACGGCGGCCACGGCGGCAGCATTTACCTCGAAGCGAATCCCCACGACAATACCTTGCTTCGCTACCGCTTCAACCGCGAATTCAAGGCCGATCGTGGCCGCCACGGCGAAGGCTCGAATTGCTCCGGCCATGCCGGCAAGGAGATGATCCTGCTGGTGCCGGTTGGCACCGTTGTCACCGATCAAGACTCCGGCGAACAGCTCGCCGATTTGACCAAGCCAGGCCAGCGCGTTTTGGTCGCGCAGGGCGGGCGCGGCGGGCGCGGCAATCAGCACTTCGCCAAGCCGTGGCATCAGGCGCCGAGAGAATCCGAAGAGGGCGTGCCCGGCCAGGAACGCCACCTGCACTTTGAGTTGAAACTGCTGGCCGATGTGGGTTTGGTCGGCTTTCCGAACGCGGGAAAATCCACGCTGATTTCCCGCATCTCGGCCGCGCATCCGAAAATCGCCGACTACCCGTTCACCACTCTTGAACCAGGCCTCGGCGTGGTTTCCGCCGACGGAGCGATGGGAAAGCCGTCGGAAAGGACCGGATGCCGCACGTTCGTCGTCGCCGATCTTCCCGGATTGATTGAAGGGGCGCACACCGGGGTAGGACTTGGCATTCGTTTTCTTCGCCACATCGAGCGCACGCGCTTGCTCGCGCATCTGATTGACACCAGCGACGCCTCCGACCGCGATCCCGTGCACGATTTTGAAATCATTTGTGGGGAGCTTGCCGCCTTCAGCGAAAAACTTGCCGCCAAGCCGATGATCGTCGTGGGAACGAAACTCGACGCGACCACCGACCGCGCGCGCCTGGAAAAGCTGCGCGATTTCTGCGCCGCGCGAGGTATCGAGTTCCACGCCATTTCGGCTGCTTCCGGGGAAGGCATTCCGCAACTGGTGCGGGCGATGGCGGACGCGCTCGATCGTCTGGCGCCGCAGGGCGCCGTGGACGACGCCTCCGATTTGGCCGAGCCCGGCAAGAATGAGCCCCTCGCATCCGCGCCGCGAAGCGGCCGCTCCTCGAACGGAGAACCGTTGAACGTCGCCCCGCCGCAAGGCCACGGCGCTTCCCGAGGTTCCGCGCACGAGCGCCGGATCGCGCTATTCGGAGGGACGTTTGATCCGGTCCACGTCGGGCATCTTGCGGTCGCGCGAGCCGCGGAGCGCCGCTTTCACCTCGACGAAATCCATTTCATCCCCACGGGCCGCCCGCCGCACAAACATCGCGGCGGCATGGCCTCCTACGCGGATCGCTACGCGATGGTGGCGCTCGCCTGCGCGGATCATCCGCGATTCCTCCCATCGCTGGCCGAATCCGGCCCGGGACATTCCGGCCGCGAAATATATTACTCGGTGGAAACGGTGCGGCATTTCAAGCAGAAGTTCCACGGAACGGATACGCATCTTTATTTTTTGCTGGGCGCGGACTCGTTTCTGCACATCCCGTCATGGAAAGATTACGAAACGCTGCTGGGCCTGTGCGATTTCATCGTGGCCAGCCGTCCCGGTTTTCGCGTCGAGGCGTTGCGCCTGGTGATTCCGCCGGAACTTTTTGCTCGGCCGGGCGCGGCGCATGCGCCGCTCGACCCGCGGGCCATCGCCCTGCGCCGCACGTCGGTCTATGTGCTGGATACGGTCTCCAGCCACGTTTCCGCCACGGAAGTCCGCGAACGCCTCGACCGCAACGAATCGATCCACGGGCTTGTGCCGCCGCGCGTGGAGGAATACATTACGAAACAGGCCCTCTACCGGTGACAGAAAAAAAAGATTCGCTGCAACCCGAACTTCGCGTGGCCATCGCCGCGGCGCAGGAAAAGCAGGCGGCGGAGATCACGCTGCTTGATTTTCATGGGCTCGGCGCGTTTACCGACGGCTTTCTGCTCTGCACGGGCTTCAGCGCGCGGCAAGTGGATGCCATCTGCGACGAGATCGAACAGCAACTCGCGCGGATTGGCGTGCAGTTGATGCACCGCGAAGGCACAGCCGGCGCCGAATGGATGCTGCTCGATTTCGGCGGCTTCATCGTGCACGTCTTCACCGAGCGAGCGCGGCACTATTACGACCTCGAGCGCCTGTGGCGCGCCGCGCGCCGCGTTGATTTCACCGAGCCCGGCGCGGCGGGCTCCGAACCCGGAACCGCGGAGGCGGAGGGATGAGCGAGCCGCGAATGGCCTGGATCGCGGAAGATCCCGTCGTCGAAGGCCGTCGTCGAACTCGCGCGCAAGGTCGCGGAAACATCCACCACTCTGCTCATCACCGGAGAAAGCGGCGCCGGCAAAGACCATCTGGCGCGGTTGATCCACGAACTAGGGCCGCGGCGCGACGCGCCATTTCTGAAAATCGATTGCGCCAGCCTCCCGCAGGAATTGGTGGAATCGGAGCTATTCGGCCACGAGCGCGGCGCGTTCACCGGCGCGGTCGAGCGCAAGCTCGGCCGGCTGGAGATGGCCGGGACGGGAACGATTGTGCTGGACGAAGTCGCGGCGCTTTCTCCCGCCACGCAGTCAAAGCTCCTCCGCGTGCTCGAGGAACGGCAGTTCGAGCGGCTGGGAAGCACCGAAACGATCACGATTGAGGCGCGTCTGGTGGCGCTGACAAATTCCGATCTCGCGCGCCTGGTTGCCGACGGCCAATTCCGCGAAGACCTTTTCTTCCGTCTGAGTGTACTGACGATTTCCGTTCCCGCCCTGCGCGAACGCCCCTCGGACATCCTGCCGCTCGCCGACGCGCTGCTGGAGCGCGCGGCACGCGTGCACGGCCGCACCGGCGCGTCGTTCGCCGAACCTTTGCGGCGGATGCTGGTTGCCTACAGTTGGCCCGGCAACGTGCGCGAACTCAAGAATGCGATCGAGCGCGCGCTCGTTTTCTCCACGGCCCCGACGCTCACGCCGGAAAATTTTCCCGAGTCCGTACGAACCGCGGATGCCGGCGCCGGAGCCGTCGCTTCGCTCGCTCGAAGAGATCGAACGCCAAGCCATCCGCGCCACGCTCGATGCCACGCACTACAAAATCAGCAAGAGCGCCGAAATTCTGGGCATCAGCCGAAAAACCCTGCTGGACAAACGCAAGAAATACGGATTGAATTGAATTCACCTGTTTGTGGCGCGCGTCACCGGACCGCATGATGAAAATCCGCCTCGTCATGCTCGGGAAAACTCGCCGTCCGGAGATTCGCGCTCTGGTGGATGACTATGTGGCGCGCATCGCGCGCTTCGCGGAAGTTGAAATCACGGAGGTGCGAGAAGATTCCTCCGCATCCTTCCGCAAACTCACACTGGATTCCGCCGCGACAGTCGTCTTGCTCGACGATACCGGGAAGCATCAGACCTCGGCCCAATTTGCGAAATGGCTGGGCGAGACGCGCGACCGCGGCGCGCGTGAACTCGTCTTTCTTTGCGGCGCCGCGGAGGGCTTTCCTGATGCGCTGCGCCGCCGCGCCACCCAAAAACTTTCGCTTTCTCCCCTCACGTTCTCCCACGAACTGGCCCGCGCCATGCTGGCCGAACAAATTTATCGCGCCTTCGCCATGCTTGCGGGGCATCCTTATCCGAAATGAAGGCCGCTCGGAATCTGCTTCGGAGGCTGTTGCCCAGTCAGAATTGTGAGTAACCGAGGCGGTCCTTTCTGCATTAAACCTGGATTCCGAAGTTGATTTGAGAATTTGGGGTTGAAATCCGGGTACGCCAATCTCCCGATTGATGGACCCTGTTTGAACCAGAGGGCGATAAAATCGCCTGGATGCAACCCGCCGCCCGGGTGTAGAATCCATTGTGTAGGGCAAGATCGGGTTCAACCCGCGAACCCATCCGCAGGTCTTGCGCCGCAGTCGCGGAGGCCTTGAAATGTCACGATCAACATTTTCAAAATTCACTTTCGGCATGGCAATTCTGTTTGCGTGCACTGCTATCCCCGCGTTTGCACAGCGCGGCGGCGGCGGAGGCTCCCACGGAGGCGGTGGCGGGGGGTTCCACGGTGGGGGCGGTGGAGGCTTTCACGGAGGTAGCGGCGGAGGATTCCACGGGAGCGGCGGTTCCCAAAGGGGAGGCTACCATTCCGGCACTTCATCGCCCCCGCGCATGGGGGCGGGCTATTCCCGCTCGATGCCCGGCGTGTCTTCGCGGTTCGGGCCTGGATCGTCGGCACGGCCTGGCGGCAATGTGTATCGTCCCTCTTATGGTAACTCAGCAGGCGGGGGCCAAAGGCAGGCGTATTCGTCGGCGGCTCACGCGGTAGCGGACGGGCAATGGCATTCCTTTGGCGGCACGGCGGCAGGGCGCGCGCCAGCAGGGCCCTCTTCAGAGGCTCGCAGCTCGACAGGCACAAGCTGGCAAACCTTTGGCGGGAATCGATCCGCGAGTGGAGCCCGCTCGACGAGGAGTTTCTCAGGGCAGGGTCACCAGGTTTGGGAGAACGCTCCGACGGGTCGAAACGCCGTAGCCTCTTCGCGCACACTATCCAACGTCCGCGGCAGCTTGAATGGATTCGGACCTTTCCGCAACTCTCCCCGATTTGGTTCCGGATTCGGCTTTCGCGGAGGTTTCCGCCGGGGTTGCTGGAACTGCGGTTTCGGATGGGGTTTCGGTTTAGGCTGGGGATCTGGCTGGGGATTTGGCTGGCCGTGGCTCGGCTACTGGGGTTGGGGACCGTCATGGATCGATCCCATTTGGGGTTGGCCAGGATACGATTACTATGGCTACCCGGCAGGCTACTCAAACGACTATCCCTACGACGACAACTCGTATTCCACGCCGCCTGAGAACTATCCGAGCAGTGATAGCGGCGCGCCACCAGACTACCAAAATTCTACTCAAAATACCGACGCTGGAAAAATCGTGATGCCCGTCCTCCTCTATATGAGGGATCGCTCGGTATTCGCCGCGAGCGATTACTGGGTCGAGGACGAGAAATTGCACTACGTGCTCTCGACCGGCGCCGAAAAAATGGTGGAGCTGGACCAAGTGGACGTAAAACGCACGATGGCCGAGAATGCCGATCTCGGAACGCAGGTCACGCTGAAGCCACGCCCGGCTAATTCGGAGCCGTCGCCCGAAACTCCTTCGCCAACTGCTCCTACTGCCAAGCCGCGGAACAACCTGACCTCACAGCCCACGACTCGATCGTAGCAAAATCGGGCCCGGCGATCCCGGGAACGCCATTCTCCTGAATGGCGTCTCGCAAGGCGCCAATCGGAAGATTGGCGTACCTGGATTTCAACTCCAAGTTCCCACATCAACTTCGGAATTCAGTCCTAGCGGTTCGGCGCGGGGAATTGGACTTTTGGCGCCTCGCGGGAAGCCTCCGGAGCGGCGAAGTAGGCGTTGTTGCGTTGGAATCCCGCCCAGCCCGCGAACAGACTGTTCGGGAAGAGTCCGATGTACGTGTTGTAATCCTGAATCGCATCGTTATATCGCTTGCGCTCGACGGCGATGCGGTTTTCCGTGCCTGCCAGCTCGTCCTGCAGCCGCAGGAAGTTTTCATTCGATTTCAATTGCGGATAGTTTTCGACGATTAGAAGCAGCCTTCCGAGCGCGCCATCCAACTGGCCGTTCGCGGCGATCTTGTCCGCGGGTGTCTGCGCGCCCATGAGCGCGGAACGTGCGGCGGCGATGTCATGAAAAACAGTCTGCTCCTGCGCTGCAAAACCTTTGACCGTTTCCACGAGGTTGGGGATCAGGTCCGCCCGGCGCTGGAGGACGACGTCCACCTGCGCCCAGTCGGACTTTACGGCTTCATTCTTCCGCACCATTTCGTTGCGGCTGCTGATGTACATGCCGGCAAACACGGCCGCAACGAGCGCCAGAACCACCAGTACAACGATTCCCTTTTTCATGTCTGTTCCCCTCCACTCCACGAACTTGGCGCTTATTTGCGCGCGTCAAGCTGCCGGTCAAATTCATCCGTTACGGCTTCCACGAACGCGAAATATCGCTCCAACGTCTCCTCGACGGCGATGTCCCGCTGCTTGCGTTTCCCTTCGCGAAAATCGAGGATGGTGAGAAACCCGCTGGGATCGGCGTGCGCGAATCGTCCCACGCGTTCGATGGCCTCGCGTTTATTCGCGGCCGGCGGCTCGCCTAGCGCAATCAATGCATGACGAAACAACGCGGCGAACGCGGAAAAAGAAGAGGTCATGAGACTCAGATGCGCGTCTCCCTTTTTCGGAGCAGTCAAAATGGATTGTCGAAGGCGCAGCCAATCCGTCCGCAGCTCGCGCTCGACCTGAATCGAATGATATTGCAAAGGCACAGAGAGCCCCGCGAGGACATCTTCTCCGTGGAGCATCCGGTGGTGCGTTTTCATATCGAGCAGCTCGATGGCGAAGACGTCCGCTGAACGAGTTAATTCCTCCAAAGTGAAAATCAGGGGAGCGCGATGCCCTTGCCGCAGCCACCACTCGACCGGCGCGTGCAGGGCTTCGATCCGCGCGGCGTCCGCCTTCTCGAGAATGCAAAGTAGATTGAGGTCCGAATGTTTGGAGTGAAATTCCCCTGTCACGGCGGACCCGTAGAGAGCCACGGCTTTCAAATTTTCGGCGGCGGAAGATTTCAGTTTTTGGACGAATTCATCCAGCTTGTGGTCCATGGACCTTTACTCCTCTATGTTGCGCGCATCTCACCAGCTTCCGCCCGCGCCGCCGCCTCCAAACGATCCTCCGCCGAAACCCCCGAATCCGCCACCCCCGCCACCTCCTCCACCGAAGCCGCCCCCGCCCCACGAGCCCCCGCCATAGCCCATCCCGCCCATCCACAATCCGCCACGGCGGCGCGGACCCATGAATCCGCCGAAAAGAAGCCGAAGGATGAACCCCATTACCGGGAAAAACAGGAAAATAACAAAAATGAGAAGACCAATACTGTTCAATCCGTGAAAAGGTGACGCTTCAGGTTCAGAGGAAGGCGGCGCCGCGCCCGAAAGAGTGTCGAGCGCGACTCCCCGATCCGCGGCAATAACAGCGGCAATCCTCTCTGTGAGCAGTGTCGCGGCGCCGCCGTAATCGTTCTGCCGGAGCAAGGGGACCATCTCGCGGCCAAATCCACCCACCTTGCCGTCCGGGAGAATGGCCTCCAGGCCATAACCAACTTCAGTCCAATACTTCCGGTCATTGGGAGCGAGCAGAATCAAAATACCGCGCGCCTGCTGTTTCGGTCCAACGCCCCACTGCGTCGCCAAGTCAAACGAAAATTGGTCAACCGATTCGCCACCCAGCGATGAAACAGTCACAACGGCAATTTGCGCTCCCGCCTTGCGATCGACTTCGGCGCAAAGCGCAGCCAGTTTCTCCTTCGACGGCGCACTCAGGACTCCCGCGAAATCATTCACGTATCCTTGGGGCTTGAGGTCCTTGACTTGTTCCGCAGGCGCTCTCCCCGCGCAAAAAATAAGAAGCAGGAAGAAGAATGACACCAACCGCGCTGTTGATTTTCCTAGGCAGGACTTAAGGGGCATCCAGACACCGCTCTCGTGGCGCAAGCCATCTTAGATTGCCAACCTGCGGGCGTCAACGCGGCGGCTGCCGTCCCGCAGTCACGGGGTTTTGAATTGCTCGTCGATTTCGACCTGGTAGCCGGAGGCGAGGCGATTGGTTTCGTTGGCCATGCCGACGACGGCCATCAGTTCGTGGAACATCTCGTTGGTCATGCCTTTCTTGCGGGCGGAGGCCGTGTGCGAGGCGATGCAGTACGGGCATTGATTCGTTACGCTGACGGCGATGTAGATCATCTCCTTGGTCAACGCATCGAGCGCGCCGTTCGCCATGATTTGCTTTATGGATTCCCAGGTTCGCCGGAGCGTCACGGGATCGCTCGCGAGCGCCTTCCAGAAATTGTTGATCCAATCCGTCTTGCGCGTGGCCATGATGTCGTCATAAACCGCGCGCACTTCCGGACTCGCGTCCGCATATTCCACGAGTGGATGCAGGGCCATGGGGATTCTCCCGTTTGAGAATATCGCAGTTTCGAGGGGATTACGCGCGACAAGACCGCGCGAAGCCATTTACAGGGTTGGGCGATTGCGTTACTCTCCATCTTCGAAAAGAGGAGGACCATGTCGTCTCATCCAGGATACAAGTCCGTCGGCAAAATGAAACTGTTTCTAAGATTCGATATACTGTTCGCCCTTGTGGTGATCGCCATCGCCGTGGCCGGACGCCCTGCCGTGGCCTTCGCGCAAACCGACGAAATCCAGGTCTACGACGCGGAGATTGAAGACCAGGGCAAGGTTAATCTGATGGTACATAGCAACTTTACACCTATCGGGCGGACGACTCCTAATTTCCCCGGCGCGATCATTCCCAATCACTCGGTCAACGGCGCGGTCGAATGGGCCTACGGCGTCCGCGACTGGTTTGAGCAGGGGCTCTATTTCCCGGTGTATACGGCTTTTTCCGACGGACGCGGCGGGACGCTGAACGGCTTTAAGATTCGCGAACTTTTCGTCAAGCCGCACGCCCACGATCATACGTTTTTCTACGGCGTCAATTTCGAGTTTAGCGTGAATTACAAGTATTGGGAGTCCAAGCAAATTACCTCCGAGGTTCGGCCCATCGTGGGATTGCACCTGCACCCCGTGGACATCGTCTTCAATCCGATCGTGGATACCGACTACGTCGGAGGTTTCGGGAACCTCGAATTCGTACCAGCAACTCGAATCGCCTATAACTTGAATGATAAATGGGCCGGCGCCATCGAGGAGTATGCTGATTGCGGGCCCCTGCGCCACTTCCTCCCGGGAAACGAGCAGTTCCACGAGGTCTGGGCCGTCATGGATCGCTCCAGCAAGATCCTGACCATCGAAGCGGGCGTGGGGGTTGGTGTGACCCCCGGGGCCGACAAATTGACTTTCAAGCTGATGCTCTCGCGCGATCTCAACTGAACGGCCGGCACGTGCAAAGCCCTAACAAGAATTGAAGCGGCCCGCAAGGCTCGCACTCCGCGGATTGAATATCGTGACGCCATCCCAATCATATTTTCGCATGCCGGTCCCCATCTTTATTCGAGTCTCGAAACATTTCGGAGGGTCACCCCCGCCCCGTCCCGAGGCAACCCGGGTCTCGCGGCAAACTCTTGCGAAAGGCGCAATCCGGAGGATTATTTACAGGCTACCCGTGAGGGTCTTATGCCCAAGATACATGCGATTTCGCTCGAGATGGCCGCAAGGCAATGCCCGGTTTGCGGAAGCAAGGATGTCCTGCGATCCCATCGCCGCGGCGTTTTTGAGCGGACCATCCTGTTGCCGTTTCTCTTGCGGCCGTTCCGCTGCCGTCAATGCAGCGCGCGGCACCTGGGTTTTTTCTTCCGCCCGAGGCAAGTCAAGGACACAGAAATTCTTGCCGCTAAGTAAGTATGAATCGCAGTTCCCGATGGAGCGCCCCAGCTACGCGCGAGGATGAGCTTTGTCGTAAACCTCGAGAAGCTGGCGGATGGAGGCGTGCGTGTAGCGCTGCGTGGTGGAAAGCGAAGAATGGCCGAGCAACTCCTGAATCGAGCGGAGGTCGGCCCCGTCGGCGAGCAGATGCGTGGCAAACGCGTGGCGCAGCGAGTGCGGGTGCAGATCCCAGTTCACGTTGATCAGGCGAACATATTTTTTCACGATGCGCGCCACCGACCGCGGCGTCAGGCGCGCACCCGAATGATTGACGAAGACCGCCTGGTGATTGCCTTTGCTGCCCGCCTTCCGCAGGATGTCATCGCGCGTCGGTCCGTACGCTTCGAGCGCCTGTTCCGCTTTTCCGCCGAAAGGGATGATACGCTCCTTATTCCCCTTCCCGCGCACACGCAGCATCAGCTCTTTCCGATCCATGTCCGCAAGATTCAATCCGGTCAACTCGCTGACGCGCAGCCCGGAAGCGTACAGCATTTCGAGAATCGCCCGGTCGCGTTTGACCAGCGCGCGATTCGCGTCTTGCGCGCCAGGACGTTTGCGGTGGCCAGCAGTGCTGGCGGGCCCGGCGACCACGCCGTCCAGAAACGCGTTCAAGTCTTCCGCGCTCAGGACCGACGGAATCCGTTTAGGGAGTTTCGGAGTCGCCACCAGGCGCGCGGGATTCCGTACCACCATCCCTTCCCGAACCGCAAATTTGAAGAGGGAACGGATCGCAGCCAGCTTGCGGGCAATCGAGGATTTTTCCAGATTGAGGTCGTGCATGTGGGCCACGAATTCGCGAATCAGCAGGTGCGTCACGTCCAAGATCGCGGGCGTTTCGATTTCGGGGGGCGTCAAGAACGCAATAAACTGGCTGAGATCCGTCTCGTAGCTTCGAATCGTGTGCGGCGAGGCGTTCCTCACCGACCGCAAATAATTCAGGAATCGGCTTACCGCGGATTTCATGCCCCCACCCCTGCTTCAATTCCCGCCATTCCACCGCGCCTCGCGTTGGTCCGTCACGAACTCGGAGCCACCGAAACGCTTAGGACTAAAATCCACAACCCAGATTGCATCCAGCAGGATCAACCCTTGCTCATGCCTTTATTGCGCCCACTGGTTCGGGAGCTGCTTCCGCCGGGGGTGGGTCCGGAGCCACAGCTTCCCAGTCACAACCTTCCTTCAAGCAGGCACGTACAGCACCCATCTTACCACGTTTCTCGACGATAAATGGCGCTCCGCACTTCGGGCACGGCTCGGCGATCGGGAGGTGCGGCGTGGTGAAGTCGCACGCGGGATACGTGTTGCAGCCGTAGAAGACCCGCCGGCGGCCTTTCTTGGCCACGCGTTCGACCAGTTCGCCCGTCTCGCACTTCAGACACTTGATGCCAAGACGTCTTCGAGCGAATGAATTTGCATTTCGGATAGGCGGTGCAGCCGATGAATTCGCCGTATTGCCCGTGCTTCTTGACCAGTTGCGAATCGCACTCGGGGACATTTTTCGTCGAGCAACTCATCGGGCTGAAGAGCGCGGCGCGTGCCGGCTTTCAGGCGGCGCGTCGTCTTACAATCGGGATACCCGGTGCAGGCCAGGAAAGCGCCCCACTTGCCCCGCTTGATGACCATTTCGCGGCCGCAGTTATCGCAATTCTCGATCTTCACCTCTCCGTCGGCGCCCTCACTGGGCAGTTCGGGAGAGAGATCGCGTATGAAATCGCAGTCGGGATAGCGCGAGCAGCCCAGAAAAAATCCGTGGCGGCTGATGCGCTCGAGCAGTTCGCCCTGTCCACACTTCTCGCACTTCTGCCCGGTGGGAATGCCCGCCTTGTAGGACTCCATTTCCCCTTTGGCCTGCTCGAGGTCCTTCGCAAACCGGCCGTAAAATTCCTTAACAGCTTTCTTCCATGGGAGCTTGCCTTCTTCGATTTCGTCGAGTTCCTCTTCCATGAGCGCCGTGAAGCCGACGTCGAAGATGTCCTCGAAACTCTTGACCAGCAGCACACTCACTTTTTCGCCGAGCATTGTCGGCGTGAATCGCCCCTGGTCCTTCGTGACGTATTCGCGGTCGACGATCGTGGAAATGATCGAGGCGTAGGTCGAGGGGCGCCCGATGCCTTTTTCTTCCAGCTCTTTTACCAGCGTGGCTTCCGTGTAGCGCGGGGGCGGCTCGGTGAAGTGCTGCTCCGGACGCAAGATTTCGAGCTGAAGAATTTCGCCTTCGGTCACGCGCGGCAACAGGGCCTTACTGTCTGGTTCGGCGTCCTCGTCGTCTCCGGTGGCCACTTGGTAGACGGCCAGGTAGCCGTCGAATTTCTGCACGGAGCCCGTCGCGCGGAACGTGTAGTCCCCCGCCTCGATGTCGATCGTCGTCTGATCGAACACCGCCGGAACCATTTGAGAAGCGACGAATCGCTGCCAGATCAGTTGGTACAGTTTGAACAGGTCCTCGCTCAGGAATGGCTTCACATCCGCGGGAGTGAGCGCGGCGTCGGTCGGACGAATGGCTTCATGGGCATCCTGCGCGTCCTTCTTCGATTTGAAAAAGTTCGGTTTCTCCGGCAGGTACGTCTGGCCGAAGCTAGAGCCAATCATGCCGCGAACCTGCTCGAGCGCGTCGCTCGAAACGCGCACCGAATCGGTGCGCATGTAGGTGATCAGCGCGACGGAGCCTTCTTGGCCCATCTCCACGCCTTCATAGAGGCGCTGCGCCAGCGACATCGTGCGCTTGGCAGTGTACCGCAGGCGGTTGTACGCTGCCTGCTGGAGCTTCGAAGTCGTAAAGGGTGGAGGAGCGAAGCGGCGCTTCTCCTTTTGTGCGACGCTCGCCACCTTCCACGGGGCGCTTCGCGTCGCGGCAACGATGGCATCGGCTTCCGCCTGCGTGTGGACCTCTACGTCCTCGCCCTTAAACTTGGTCAGTTTCGCTTCAAAAACAGGCGGCTCCCCGGCAGCGAGCAGTGCGTGAAGCGTCCAATACTCGACGGGGTTGAACGCGCGGATCTCGACCTCGCGGTCGACGATCAAGCGCAGCGCGACTGTTTGTACGCGCCCGGCGGAGAGCCCCCGGCGCACCTTGTCCCACAGCAAGGGAGAAATCTTGTAGCCGACAAGGCGGTCCAGCACGCGGCGCGCCTGTTGGGCGTCCACCAGGTTTGTATTGATTTCGCCCGGATGTTCGAACGCCGCCTTGATCGCCTTGGGTGTGATTTCGTTGAACATCACGCGGAAGATGTTCTTGCGGGCGATGACGGGTTTGCCCCTGGCAACGGCTTTCTTGACCGGCTTCTTGGCTTTCTTCTTGCCCTTCTTGCCGGTCTCGTTCGTTTCTTCCTTTTTCTCTTCCTCCCCCTCCTCGGGGAATTCCAGTTTCGGTCCGCTCAGCACGTCGGCCAGATGCGAGCAGATGGCTTCCCCCTCGCGGTCCGGGTCGCCCGCCAGATAGACGGCGTCGGCGGTCGAGGCGGCCTTTTGCAGAGCCTGGACGACGGCGGTCTTGGACGGGCTGACTTCGTACGTGGGCTCGAACCCGTGCTTGATGTCGATGCCCAGGACCTTCTTGGGCAGGTCCATGACGTGCCCGTACGATGCCTTGACCGTGTAGTTGCGGCCGAGATATTTATTGATCGTCTTGGCCTTCGCGGGCGATTCGACGATAACGAGTGATCTTCCCATGTCTGCCTTTGTAGACCTCAGCGCCTCCCCGAGGGAAGCAGTGTTTCCTTTCCTTTCCCCTAGCGTGGCCCTGTAATCCCCACTTTGTCAACGCTTGATAGATGCGGCTGGTGTCGTTTTCGGTTCTAGGCGCTGGTGCCCGTCCCTCTAGAAGGCAGGGTTTTCAATGAGATGGCGGAAAAGAAACTCTGTGATGATAAGTTCAGGCTATAGCAAAACCTTGACGAATTGTTTGCCGGGCATTTGCCGCACAATCCCTTTCATCTCCATTTCACAAAGCGCCGCCAGGACTTCGGAGGAGTTCAATTCCGATTTTTCGACCAGCTCATCCACGTGCACTGCCTCGTCCACCCCCAACAGACCGAAGATCTTTTTCTCCTGGGGCGAAAGAGCGTCCGCAAATAAGGACGCGCGTTCTTCGCGTGTGGTTGTCTCGACCGGAAACAACTCGGCACGCACCTCTGTCGGCAGCTCCTCGACCACGTCCTCCCACGATGTCACCAGTTTTGCGCCCTGCTTGATCAACTGGTTGGGGGCGAAACTCACGTCGGCCGTGATGTTTCCTGGAACCCCATAGACTTCGCGTCCAAACTCCATCCCCAGCCGCGCGGTAATCAACGACCCCGAATACTGCGCCCCTTGCACGACCACCACGCCCAGCGACATCCCGGCGACGATCCGGTTGCGCACGGGGAAATTCTCCGGAGCGGGATGCGATGCCCAGCGGAAACTCGCTGATCAGCGCGCCGCGCTTTTCGACTTCGCCGAATAGCTTCCGGTTCTCCTTCGGATAAATAACGTCAACGCCCGTGCCGAGCACGCCGACCGTGGCGCCATGCGACGCCCGGCACGCGCCCTGATGCGAGGAGCTGTCGATCCCGCGCGCCATTCCGCTGACGATCGTAAGACCGCGCTCGGCGAGATCGCGTCCCAGCCGCTCCGCCACTTGATTCCCGTAGGGCGTCGGGCGCCGCGTGCCGACCATCGAGATCGAATGCCTGTTGAGCACGCTCGGATCTCCGCGAACGTAAAGCAGCGGAGGCGGATCGTAAATTTCGAGGAGACGCTGCGGATATTCCGGTTCGTCCCAGTTCAGCAGCAGACAGCCGAGTTTGCGGATCCGCGCGAGTTCTTCTTCCGCGTCCTTGCGTGATTGCCGGGATTGAATCGCCTGCGCGGGCGCCGAAGGCAGCCGGCAGGCTTCGAGCTCGGTCAGCGAAGCGCGAAAGATTCCTTCGGGCGAGCCGAATTGGCGCAGAAGTTTTCCGGTCAGGCGCGAGCCCAACCCCGGCGTCATCGAAAGCGACACCCAATCGAAGGAAGCTTCCAGTTCCACGCTGGCGAGGACGCTACTCCAATGTTGGCAAACATGTCAAGTCGTGTCTCTGTGAATTCGGATGGCCGCGCTCCTATTGGCTCTTCACAGTGGTGGAAAGGAACTGAACGGAACGAACCCGGTCCCGCCGGGCGCCCGGCGTGAGTTGTGATTGAACCTAAGTGCTGATTGGCGTATGCTCCCGGTCAATCGAGCGGCTTTAGGGGAGATTTCGATTTTCGGTAGAGGGTGCGATCCCGCGTGCGGGATTGGAGCCCGCCAAAATTAGGATGCGCTTCGAGGAGGATCTTGTGGAAACGCCAAAAAATTCCGGACTGTCGCGGCTGAGTCGCCGCGAAGCGATGCAAGTGGGTGCGGGGGCGCTGCTCGGGTCCGCCGCAATGCTCGCGGGAGCAGGTGAGATGGGGAGACTTTCCGCGCAAGGGCCCGCGCCCGTGCAGGCAACACCACTCCCCGCAACCGACTCGAAATACCCGATGCCGCCCACTTGGAATCGGGAACTCAAGCAATTGGCGCCAAACGTTTACGCGTACATACAAGGAGGAGGCCCCAATGTCAGCGCCGCCGGCGTTTCAAATCCCGGCATGATCGCCGGTACCGACTACCTGTTGGCCATTGACGCCACGCAGGGGCCCATTCCGGCCAATGCCTTTATCGCCGCGTCAAAACAGGCCACAGGCAAGGATTTTGCGCGTCTGGTGAACACCCACCATCATGGCGATCACGTCAACGGCAACCAATTCTTCACTCATGCGGAGATCTTGAGCCATCCCTACTGCCGCGACGAGTGCGTGAAAGCCGCCGCCACCACACCGAAAATGTGGGACAAAGCGCCCGGCGTGGCGGAGGGCACCGAGGAACGCAAACTCGTCCCCCCAAGTGTGACCTTCAAGGATGACTTGACCTATTTTATCGGTGGCACCGAGGTGCAGTTCAAGTTCGCCGGGCCCGCGCATACTTGGGGCGACATGATGGCCTACTTGCCGAAATATAAGATCCTGTTCGCCGGGGATGTCGGGTTCTTCTGGGTCGCGCCTTATGCGAACAACAGCTTCATCACCAAATGGATCGAGGTGTGCGACAAGATCGCGGGTTGGGACGTGGACGTGATCGTGCCCGGTCACGGTCCAATCGGCGGCAAAAAAGAGCTCGCCGAGATGGCAAACTATTTCCGCGTCCTGGGCGTCGAGGCGCGCAAGCGCTATGACGCCAAGATGTCCCCCGGAGCGGCCGCCGCCGAAATTCGTTTGGGCAGGTTCGACAATTGGATCGGCCCGGAGCGCCTCATCATGGACGTGGTCCGCTGGTACGAGGAATGGGACAGCACGCTGACCCCGGACTACAACGCGATGGCCGTTCGCGAAGCGACGATCGAGTACAACCAGGTCAAGGCCGGCCAGAAGAAAATGGGAGAAATCATCCCGCTCTCGCGCATGGAAGCCTTGGCGGACCCTTGCTAATCACTCGAAAGATGACCCGTGCAATATTGTACGCCTGTAGGGGCACGGCATGCCGTGCCCCTACGACCGAGAATGCAGCGTTTGTGTCAGGATGCTTCGTGCGAGGCGCCTGATATCGTCATGGAATTTCCGCGCGGCACGGCGCGCCTGGTCGAGCATCGAGGGATCGAGCAGCAACGCGACGCGTCCGACAAATGGCGGATCTTCCTCCCGCACTTTTCCGCGCTTGCGCACTTTCGCCAGCTTGGCCGGCTGGGCCGCAAATTCCGAATACAATTCGAGATCGTGCCCGAATTGGCGCCGGTCTTGCGCGTTCCATCCCCACACGCGCCCAAGGGCCGCCATCAGCTCGAGAAAAAAGCGTCCATGGCTTCCTTTTCCTCGGCCTTGAGCGCCGCGCGCCGCTGCTTGCCAAAGAATCGCGGCAGGACCTGAGGCACTTCATTGATCATCGCCAGCATCGCTTCGCGGCCTATCGTTTCGGCCAACTCGCGGTCGCGCGACGCACCGCCCAGAATCCCGGGACGGTTATATTCAGCGACATAGGCGGCGACGAAATTAGCGACCAGGCGTCCGCGGCCAACCGCTGTGAACATGTTGTTCGCCAGCGCGCTGCCGTAGATCGGGAATAATTTGCGAGCGCGCGCCATCGGAAGATTGTAATCACTATGCGAGCGCGAGTCACGGCGCAATAGAAAACTGCGCGTAGACAAAAAAAGGCCTGAGCCCTCCGCCGAGGCGGACGGCTCAGGCCTTTTGCAATCAGGTTGCGGAATTTCGTGGATTAGTGAACCGGTGGCGGCCCCGCTGGTGCGGGCGTAACCGGCGGCAATTGCTCTTTCTTTAGCCCAACTGCGGATGGTACCGGCTTCGAGAGAGCGAACTCGAGCGCTTGATCCACCGTGCTGACGAAGTGGATCTCCACGCCGTCGAGCACGTGCGGTTGCAGGTCCTCGACGACGTTCGGCTCGTTTTCCGCCGGCAAAATCACCTCGCGGATCCCGGCGCGCTTGGCTCCCAGGACCTTCTCCTTTATTCCGCCGACAGGCAGCACCACGCCGGTAAGCGAAAGCTCTCCGGTCATGGCGACGCGCGGGCGGATCGGCCGGCCCGAAAGCAAGCTCACCAGCGCGGTCACCATGGCGACGCCCGCGGAAGGACCGTCCTTCGGCACCGCGCCCGACGGCACGTGGATGTGGATGTCCTGCTTGCGGAAGAAGTCAGGATCGATGTCGTAGCGTTCCGCATTGGCCCGCACCCAAGTGAGCGCCGCGGTCATCGATTCCTGCATCACCTCGCCCAGATGCCCGGTCATGGTGAATTGCTTCCCGCCGCGCATGCGGCTCGCCTCGATAAAGACGATGTCTCCGCCTGCGGGCGTCCAGACCAGTCCGACGGAAACGCCGGGCTTCTTGACGCGCTCTTCGACTTCCCGTTCGGCGCGATATTTCGGCACGCCGAGCGCCTCGTGCACCACTTGGGGCGAGACCACGAGTTTATCCATCTTGCCCTCGGCGATGCGCCGCGCCTGCTTCCGGATCAACGTGGCGATTTCCCGTTCGAGATTCCGGACACCGGCTTCCCGCGTGTAGCTGTGGATGATCTCGCTCAATCCGCTATCGGTGAACTCGACTTGCTCGCCCATCTTCAGCCCGTGTTCGGTTGCCTGCTTCGGCACCAGATACTTGTTGGCGATGTGGACCTTCTCGATCTCCGTGTAGCCGGCCAATTCGATGATCTCCATGCGGTCGCGCAACGGCTCCGGAACCGAATCGATCATGTTAGCTGTAGCGA
Source organism: Terriglobia bacterium (assembly GCA_963811715.1). Lineage (GTDB taxonomy): Bacteria > Acidobacteriota > Terriglobia > Acidiferrales > UBA7541 > Palsa-360. The sequence goes on along the minus strand of CAWESM010000008.1, from coordinate 1,001,042 downwards.
TAAATAACACTTTAGATAAATCGAACGGCACGTCGAGGTAATGGTCGCGGAACGACGCGTTTTGCTCCGGGTCGAGAACTTCCATCAGCGCCGCGGAAGGATCGCCGCGGAAGTCGCGCCCGAGCTTGTCCACTTCGTCCAGCATGAACACCGGATCGTTGGTTTCGGCCCGGCGAATGCCCTGGATGATCTGCCCGGGCAAGGCGCCGATGTACGTCCGGCGGTGGCCGCGAATTTCGGCCTCATCGTGCATTCCGCCCATCGAGATGCGCACGAACTTGCGGCCGAGCGCCCGCGCAATCGATTTCCCAAGTGAAGTTTTCCCCACTCCTGGAGGCCCGAGGAAGCACAGGATCGGCCCCTTCATGCCGGGCTGGAGTTTCTTCACCGCCAGGTAATCGAGAATGCGTTCCTTCACCTTTTCAAGGTCGTAGTGATCCTCGTCGAGGATGGCTTGGCCTTTTGCGATGTCAATCTCTTCCGTGCCGGAGGACTTGCTCCACGGCAGCGAAATCATCCATTCGAGATACGTCCGTGCGACCATGTATTCGGCGGAAGCGGGAGTCATTTTCGACAGCCGCTTCAGTTCGCGATCGCACTCCTTGAGGGCCTCCGGGGACATTCCGGCCTTTTCCATCTTTTCGCGAAGCTCGTCGATTTCCGCCTGGCCGTCGTCGGATTCGCCCAACTCCTTGTGGATAGCCTTGAGTTGCTCGCGCAACAGATACTCACGCTGGCTCTGGCTCACTTGCTCCTGCACTTGCTCCTGGATCTTGTTACGCAGTTCGAGAACCTCGAGTTCCTTGGAGAGTTCGCGAATCAGCGTTTCGAAACGCCGCCGTACATCGGCGGTTTCGAGCAGTTCCTGCCGAAGCAGTGTCGGCAGAGACGGCAAATTGGCCGCGATAAAATCGGCCAGGCGCACCGGATCGTCAATGTTGAGCGCGGCGGTTTGCAAGTCGTCGGACAATTGCGGCGACCGCGCTACGACGTCGCGAAACAGCTCGCGAGCGTTGCGTTCAAGCGCCATCAATTCGGCATCCTGGGGGCCGACGAGATCGGGCTGAATCTCCACCCGCGCTTTCAGGAACGGCCGGAAGCTCAAAAGTTCGACCAGACGAATTCGCTGCAAGCCCTCCAGGAACACCACCACATTGCCGTTGGGCATCTTCACCAGCTTATGGATTTTCGCCGCGGTCCCGACTGTGTGCAGGTCCGCTGCGGCCGGCTCTTCCACGCGAGGATCGTGTTGGGCCACGATTCCGAGGAGCTTTTCTTCACCATGCAGAGAATTCAGCAGGGCCAGGGAGCCCTCACGCCCGACGGTAAGCGGTTGCACGCCTCCGGGAAACAGCACGATCTCCCTCACCGGGAGGATGGGGAGCTCGCTGGGGATAGGTATGGGTTTGTCAGTCATTGGGTCCCCTTTCATCACTCTAGCAAACGGCTAACCCTTACAAACCATTGGATGCAGAAGCAAAAGGAAAGGTATCACGAAAAGATATGCCAATTAGCAAGAAACTTTAGCATATGCCACTAAAGACTAATACTGCTCTCAGGCGAGTGACCATTTGATTTAAACATATGAGAATAATAACCTTAATCAATCCAATGAAAAATATGGCCCTACTCTTCATTCATCAGCCCCCCGTACTTTAAGGGTCTATCGGCATGTTTGACATTTGACATGAGTCTTTCGTTTGAAAGGCCCCGGCAGGAGAACTCCACGAGCCTGACCCCATCCTAAGGCTCCTCAGGATTGGCAAATCGAGCGCGCGAATTCGAGGGCGCTGGCCCGGTCAGAAAATCGGCCATCCAGTTGCGCCTCTTCCACGGCGAGCAGGATTTCCTTAAAACGTGGTCCGGGCGGAATCCCCATGACTTTCAGGTCATCTCCCGTCACCAGCCTTGGCGGGCGCACCTGCTCGGGAGGGGTGTTAGCCAGAAACTGTTGGACGAAGTTGTAAGCCTCGAGGCTGCCATGGCTTGCAAGGCAATCCAGACGATGCAGCTCCAGGTGCTCTTCAAACTTGGGCAGGCGCACAAACCGCTTCAGAGTGGCCTGCCGCATCTGGTGGACGTCTTTGAAACGTAGATGATTTGCAACCAGAACTTCGATCTGCTCGGTATCGTCGTTAGAGAATCGGAACTCTCGGCAAATCCTCTCCGCCATTCGCGCGCCGACGTCGACGTGCCCATCGAATCGAATGCGCGTGCCCGGCCCACTGGCTGGCGCGAAGGTCGGAGGCTTGCCGACATCGTGGAGCAGCACGCCCCAGGCCAGGGTGGGGGAGCAATTTGGCAAAAGCTTCTCCAGCATCATCCGCGTGTGAATCCACACATCTCCCTCGGGATGAAATTGGGGCGGTTGTTCCACGCCCTTCATGCGCACTACATCAGGCAGCACCACTGCGAGCAGGCCCGTTTCATCGAGCAGCTCGAATCCTCGCCGCGCCGTGCCCTCGGTCAGCAGCTTAGTCAATTCTTCGCGTATGCGCTCGGGTGAGACCTGCGTGATTTCCATTGCCAGGCCCTGGGCCGCTGCCAGAGTCTCGGACTCGATTTGGAAACCGAATCGCGCGGCGAACCGGACGGCGCGCATTATTCGCAGTTTGTCCTCGGCGAAACGCGCGCGGGGATCGCCGATGGCGCGCACGATCCCCGCGCGCAGGTCCGCGCGGCCATCGACAAAGTCGAGCACCTCGCGCGTGGTGGGATCCATCAACAGTCCGTTGATGGTGAAATCGCGCCGGCGAACATCTTCCTTCGCGGAATCCGTGTACACGACGCGGTCCGGGTGGCGGCCATCGGAGTAGCCGATGTCGGACCGAAACGTGGCCACTTCCACTTCCGCGCCGTCTTCCACAACCAGAATCACACCGAATTTCGCGCCCACGGCCAGGCTGCGCGGGAAAAGTTCCTGCACCCGCTCGGGACGGGCGTCGGTGGATATATCGTAATCCGATGGATCGCGCCCCAGCAGCAGGTCGCGCACGCATCCGCCCACCAGGTAGGCTTGCTGCCCGCCGCCGCGCAGCGTGGCGCAAATCCGGTCGGCCAATTCACGAGGTGACATGCGCAAAGTATGCGCTTTTTTGCGGGAGGCGCAAAGGCAGGCGCGCGATTCGCGGATAGCGGGCGATGGATTGACCAACCCGGCAGCGCAACCAATTTCCTTGCGCGCTCCAAGCCGCTGACGCGTAGAACTCGCTCCCGACTTAGCTGCAGCGGCTAAACAGGTTGCGGGAAAATGTGTATTCGGGCCTTCAGATTGTCTCTTTGGTTTCAAGTTTTTCTTTTGGGGTGGCAGGCCCTTTTCTTTTTGCAAGCTCATGCGGCCTCCACGGCGCAGTGCCCAGAGGACGGTGTGGGGAAATCCACGACGAGGCGATAGAGTTTGGCGCCGTCGTAGGGCTGGCGATGCTTGAGCATGCCGTAGACCGCGTGGAGCAGTTTGCGCATCGCCGCCACCAGGGCCTGCATTTTGCATTTTCCTTGGGCCAGCAGATGTTGATAGAAAGCGCGCAGGTGAGATTCATGACGTACGGCGACCAGAGCGGGCATGTACAAGGCCCGACGCAGGTGTCGATTGCCCGTTTTGCTGATACGCACTTTTTTGTGTACCGAGCTGCCCGATTGATATTCGCGGGGGTCCAACCCGGCATAAGCGACCCATTGGCGCACGTCGAGATCTTCCGACAGCAACGCGGTCTCGGCCAGCAGGCGCAAGACGCTGGTCGGGCCGATGCCTTTAGCGGTGAGCAGCAGATGATAGGAACTGTTCAACAACGGGTCCCCTTCCAGGACGCGTTGCGCTTCGCGGGTCAGCCGCACGATGGCGCGTTGGATCGAGCGCACGCTGCGTTGCAAGTCCCGCCGCACGGCCGCAGGAATGGCGACCGACAGGGATGCGGCGTGCAGGCGATTTTTCTCCGCCGTGCTTTGCTCGGTGAGAGTTTCCAGACGCCGCGTCAGCGCACAGAGCGCGAAGCAGTGCGGGGAAGGAGCGACCCACACTTGAAAGGGCATGCGTGCCGCAAACTCCCGCAGCACTTCGGCATCGAGCCGGTCATTCTTGCTGCGCTGCATCAGGGCCGAGGCGAAGTGCCGCACCGCACGTGGATTGGCCACCATGACTTCGATGCGCGCATCCTGGTGCAACGCATAAGCCAGGTCCAGACCGTACAGCCCCGTGGACTCCAACACGACGCGCACGCGTTGCGCGCCGCTGGTCAGATACCGACGGATGGCTGCGTGTCCTTCCGCGGTGTTCGGAAACGAGCGCAAGCGCTCGGCTCGCCCGTCTCGACACAACGCCACGACCAGTTCTTGTGCACTGACTTCGATCCCACAAGGATCAAACTTGTCCATGACTGCCTCCGTGGAGTAGGCTGTGGTTCCGGCTCCCCGACCCTGAATCGTCTCCGACTGACCTTGATAACGCAGGCTCACAAGGCCTCTGATTCTCCTCAGTCTTGGAGAAGAGGGCGGGGGGCCGATCTGAAGGACAGGCTCTTCGAGCCGAAGCTCGGGCCTTGGGGGTAAGCGGCCTCCCCGCCGGAACAACGCCATTGCTCAAGCACTTCATACAAGAAAAACAAGATACAAGGGGTTAAAACCCCTGAAGAAAACGCAGATTTTATGTCGTGCCTAAAGGCACGACCCACAAAACTTAAGATTTTTCCGCAACCTGTAAAGCCGGCTTCAAAATGACCTGCTCCGGCCGGGCTGAAGCCCGGCCCTCCTAGGAAAGTCGCGATTCCACAAGCGGCGCTACCACTGGAGAAACTCTCGACTCTGAACTCTCAACTGTCAACTTCTTCCTTCCCCGGCACGAGCGAACCGCCGAACTGCACCTTTGAGAATCCGAAGCGGTCCCGCAGACGGTCGGTGGCCTGTGCCAGCCGCTTGAGTTTTTCGCGGCGCCCGGCGTCCAGCAGGTCCAGTTGTTCGCCGCCGTGCGTGAATGAGGAGAGCGCCACACCGAGCAGGCGAATCTTGCGCGCGCGGTCCCAGTGGCGTTCGAACAATTGCCGCACGGTTTCGAACACGATGGGGTCCAGGTGCGTGGCCTCGCGGAGGGTATGCGCGCGCGTGATGGTTTCGAATCCCGCGTAGCGGATCGTGAGCGTGACCGTCGACGCGCTCAGTCCCGCATCGCGCAGCCGCTTCATTGCTTTTTGGCTGAGCAGGCTGAGCGTCGCGTCGAGCGCGGCGCGATCCTCCGTGTCGAACGAAAACGTCTGATTGTGCGAAATAGATTTCGGCTCGGCATCCACGAAAAATTCGTACGTGTCGCCGCCGCGCGCCTTGCGGTGGAGCGCCGTGCCCCAGCGTCCGAAATTCTGCTCGAGTTTTTCCTGTGTGGCGGCCGCAAGCTGCGCGACGGTTTCAATTCCGAGCGAGTGCAGCGCCGCTTCGGTGACCTTGCCGATTCCCGGAATGCGCCGCACGCCGAGCGGCGCGAGAAACGTTTCTTCGCTTCCAGGAGGCACCCAGAGCAGGCCTCGGGGCTTGGCCTGATCGCTCGCCACTTTTGCGACTAACCGCGTCCGCGCGAGTCCTGCCGAACATGGCAGCCCGGTCGTTGTGGTGATTTCGCGGAGCAGAGCGTGCGCCGCCGCGAATGGCGGCCCGTGTAATCGCTCCGTGCCGGCAAGGTCCAGATACGCCTCATCCACCGAGGCCATTTCCACCACTGGCGAATATTTGCCGAGAATCGCCGCGACTCGGTCGCTCCATTCCGAATAAAGATGGTGCCGCGACTCGAGAAACATCGCGTGCGGACACAATTTCCCCGCCGTGCGCAGCGGCATCGCGGAGTGAACGCCGTATTTGCGCGCCTCGTAGCTCGCCGACGTGACCACCCCGCGCTGATCCGGCTGTCCGCCGACGACTACTGGTTTGCCGCGCAACTCCGGCCGGTCGAGCAATTCGACCGAAACGAAAAACGCGTCCATGTCGACGTGGAGAATGGAGGAGGCTGAGGAAACAAAGGAAGTGGGGGATAAAGATTCCGGCGCGGTGGAATCGTGCTTGGCTCGAAAGCTGGCCAGCTTCGGCATCGGAGTTTAGGCTACTATACTCCGCAGCGAATACAAAGCGAAGCTCGCTCGAATCAATCGTTCCCTCAATTTGTTTCCACAAGGTCTTGGACTTCAATTCACGCGGCTTTTATATCACTGTCACACGGCAGTCATCTTTGGGGCCTAGTTTCCTTCGCAGAGATTCGTGAATGGTATCGCGTGGCGATACCTACGGTGTGAGAGTTCCAGCCTTGTTGAAGGTAGCAGGGGAGCGAGACCTCACTGTACTTGGTGTTTTGTATTTCACTGCTACGCAAGGGCCAAACTCGGCCTTTGCGAGGGGCTGATCATAATTACGGAGGATCCGAACATGCGCAAGTTTCAGTACTTCCTACTGATAGTGGTCATGCTATGGAACGTACTATGCCTGATTCCGGCCAACGCCCAGGAAGCTAAGGGCACGATCGCCGGGAGCGTGAAAGACTCGGCCGGTGGAGTATTAGTCGGTGCGCTCGTGGAACTCCAGCCGACAGGAAAGAGAGCTGTGTCCGATGACCAGGGTCAGTTCAGAATCCCGGATGTCGCGCCGGGCGAATACACGCTTACGGCTTCTTACGTCGGATTCGGGGCCTTCTCGGCGAGCGTGAAGGTTGAAGCGGGACAAGTGGGTACCGTGGATGTCGCGCTGAAAGTCGCTTCGCAGAACGATCAAGTCATTGTTTCCGCTGAGCGGCTGCAAGGGGAGACAGAGGCGATCAACATCGAACGCACCGCCGACGATATCGTTCAAGTATTGCCGCTAAAGGTCATCACCAGTTTGCCGAATACCAATATCGCAGATGCTGTCGGGCGGTTGCCCAGCGTCACGCTGGAGCGCGACGAAGGCGAAGGCAAATACGTTCAGATCCGCGGGACGGAACCACGCCTGAGCAACTTGACGATCAACGGAGTGGACATCCCATCACCGGAAAGTAATGTCCGAAACATTAAGCTGGATGTTATACCCGCCGCCCTTGTCGACCGCATTGAAGTCTACAAGACACTTTCGGCAAATCAAGATGCCGACGCCATCGGAGGCTCTATAAACTTGGTGACAAAGACCGCTGGCGACAAACCAAGCATTAGCCTTGAAGGCGAGGGCGGGTATACACCTATTCAGGACGGCCGCTGGCTCGACTCCTTTAACGGCAGCATTGGAAGGCGATTCGGGGACAGCAAAAAACTCGGCATCATGTTTGGAGGCACGTACGATTATAACGCCCGCGGGATTGACGATGTGGAGCCTTCACAAGGAACCTACACGTTTACAAGTGGGCCCAACGCTGGTACCAGCATTCCATTTACCAACGGCTATGACACTCGCGAATACCAATACTACCGAACCCGTTACGGCTTTGCGACCGGCTTGGATTATCGCCTCGGCCCGGGATCAACGGCATATCTTAAAGGTATGTATTCCGACTTCCATGATTTCGGCAGCACTTATGTTTATACCTACAATGGCGGAAATCCGACAGCGCCGCCATCCGGAGGAATTACTCCTCTGGATAACACGGGTAACATGAGATATCGTGAATACATTCGCCGCCCTGATCAGCAGATTTACAGCATTTCCACCGGCGCGCGGCACGACCTCACGTCAACCCTGATCACGTATGAATTCGCGGTTTCGCGCTCTCATCAGTACGGCGGGTTTCCAACTACTTATTTCAGACCTGACCCTAACGGTGCTCTGTCCAATGTACAATTCAACATGGATACGACGAACCCCCTAACGCCGAAATATGAGGTCGTGGGTAACGCTCCGATTTTTGATCCCACTCAATATTTTATCTATCAACAAGAATTTATCGACGCTCACACTGCGGGATTGAGTCTCCAAGGCACTGCCACTTTCGCGCGGCGGTACACTGCAGGTTCGCATCTAGGAACATTCGAGATGGGCCTCAAAATCCGTAATACGCACAAGGATAATTTTTCGAATAACCCGTTTTATGATGCTCCTCCACTATCGCCCGCTCTGGCCCTAACCAATGCTACTTCGAACTTCACGAATCCGAATTACTACGATAAGTCGTACCAACTTGGAGTACTTTCCAATTACGACAAAGTCATCGGCTTGGTTTACGCCAATTTTGGAGCGTTCAATTTCGATTCTCAGACAACCCACTTGAATAATGACGCCGCGGATTATGATGGCACTGAGCGGGTCACCGCCGGTTACTTGATGAATTCGATCAGTTTTGGCAAGTCTCGCCTGCAGACGGGCGTTCGATTCGAAGCCACGAATGAGACCTATACGGCCAATCAAGTCCAACTAAGCTCGGGAGCCTACGTTTCAACCACTCCGGTTTCCGGGAGCGGAAGCTATCTGAACGTACTGCCCAGCGTACAATGGCAGTACATGCTCACTCCGAGCACCAACATTCGCGCGAGCTACGACATGGCTATTTCCCGTCCCAACTTCTCGGATCTGGTTCCCTCCCAGCAGGTCGATCCAAACGCGTCTCCCAAGAGTATTGTGGAAGGAAATCCTGGCCTGAATGCAACGAAAGCGAACAATTTTGACTTGTTGGCCGAACACTTCTTCCAACCGCTGGGCATCTTGCAGGCTGGATTTTTTTACAAGGCGTTGTCCAACCCAATCTATCCGACAACAACTACGCTTCCTGCAACTGATCCGAACTTTCCCGGATACCAGGTACAAGAATCCATCAATGGGCCAAATGCCCATATCACTGGATTCGAAACGGCTTGGGAGCAGCGGTTATCGTTCCTTCCGGGTTTAATGAACGGATTGGGAGTGGCCGCGAATTACAGCTACACGACATCACAGGTGAGCTTTCCAACAGGCTTTAATGGCGGAAGGACAGATCACCCCCACTTGCAGCGTCAGGCGCCAAACACTTGGAACCTCGGCATGACCTACGACAAAGGCAGGTTCTCTATGCGTTTCGGTGTAAGCCACAACGATGCGAACGTTTACGCATATAACTATCAAGAGGTAGGTCACGATAACGATCCCGTACTCGGTTTGAAGGGGCCTAACGGTGACCTCTACCTTTACGCTCACACTCAATATGACATCCAGGGCAGTTACCGTATGTATAAGGGACTGGAACTGGTAGTCTCGGGATTGAACCTGAGCAACGAGGTGTTTGGATTTTACCAGGGCAGTCCGATCTACCCGATCCAGCGCGAATTCTACAAGCCGTCCGTCATATTTGGGATGCGCTGGTCATCCTCGTCGGAGCGGTAGACTGAGAGGAGGATTTTCGTGCGAGGTTTCGCAAGGATTTCGGGAGTCTCCCTTTTTGTAACATTGATGTTTCTTCCTGGTGCGCACGCCCAAAACGTGCGCACCATTTTTTTGGTGCGCCATGCGGACAAGATGTCCGATGAAACGGATGCTCTGCTCAGCGACGCCGGGCATCGTCGCGCCGAATGCCTCGCAAAAACGCTCGCCGACGCGCACATCCAGCAAATCTACACGTCCGATCTGCAAAGAACGCAACAGACGGCCGCACCCTTAGCCGAGCAATTACATTTGAAGCCGGTGGCGATCCCCCTGAGCAAGCTGGATGATTTGATCCAAGCGATTCGCTCGGAAAAGGCTGCGAATGTTCTGGTGGTGTGGCACGACGCCACCCTGCCAAAGATTCTGCGCGCGCTGGGAGCGCCTGAAATACCGCCCATTGCGCACACGGAGTACGACCTCTTCTTCATCCTCACTTTTGAGAGCGGCAAGAAGAACTCTCATCCCGGATTGACCGTGTTGCGATACTGCGATTGCGCCAAGTAAAGGAAACAGCCGGCAACTCGTTCTGCCGGCCGTTCTAGTCTTTCAATTTGTGCAGGTGCGGGCTCCGCTTGGAGTCCCCCAGAGCGTGGAACTTATCTGCGTCCGCCACCGTGGGAACCGCCTCCGCCATGGAAGCTCCCTCCGCCGTGGAAGGTACCTCCTGCGTGACCACCGCCTGCGTAGCCACCGCGGAAGCCACGCCCAACGGGTCCGCGTCCGACGTAAGCAGGTCCGCGACTAGCGAAGCCGGGCCTGAAACCTGGGCGGCCATAAAATCCGGGATGACCGTAAAATCCTGGGCGGCCGTAGAAGCCGTGGAACCACGGGCCAGCCCCGATAAAGAGGCCCCCGGAAAAGTAACTAGGCCCGTAGTATCCGTAAGGCGCGCACGCGTACGGAGCATATCCATAGTAGCCGTACTCGCACACGGGGGGTGGACCGACGTACGCCTGCCCGGCGCCGAAGCCGACCACGACTCTTTGTGCATGTGCGTAAGGCGCTGCCATCAAGAAAATTCCAAATAAGGCGAGAAATTTTAGGTATCGCATTTTCGACCCCTTCTGAGATTCTGCAAATCCGACCTCACACAACTGTTTTATTTAATGCAATGGCGCTGCCAAACGACGCACTCATCCCATGAACTTCAGAAGATATTTATTTTCAATAGGATGCTCGACGCCGTGCTTGGTGATGACGTTTGCGGATTCTGGGCCGATGGTGCTTTTTGAGCGGGGCTGGTGGTTTTCAGCCACCGAACAGTAAGACAAAACGGCGAATTCTGAAACTCGCCTGGCCGTATTACTGGCTGCGGGCAGAGGTGCGTCGCGCCGACGCGACGCGCTTGATTCCGGCGAGATCGTTCGTTAGGGAGAGATCGCTCCACGCAGGGGCGGTGAGCAGCCTGGAGACATGCTCCGCGGAGTTGTGGCCGAGTTCGAGCACTAGAATTCCATCTGGCATGAGTAGCGCTGCCGCCTGCGCGATTAAGGGCGCGTACAGTTCCGTGCCGGTCTCGCCCGCGAAGAGCGCGGAGTCCGGCTCGTGCTGGCGCACTTCGCGCGCGAGCGTCGCGGCTTCGGTGCGGCCGATGTAGGGAGGATTGCTGGCGATCAGATCGTAAGGCGGTGACTGGTGACTGGTGGCTGGTGACTGGTGGAAAACCGCGTCTAGCAAATTGCACTCGATGAAATCGATGCGCGGTGAGAGGCCGTGGCGGGCGGCGTTGCGGCGCGCTACTTCGAGGGCGGCCGCGGAAATGTCCGTGGCGGTGATGCGTGCGCTGGGTAATTCGTGCGCCAATGCCACGGCGATGCAGCCGGAGCCGGTGCCTACATCGGCGATGCGAAGCGCGGCATCGCGGCGCGATGCCGCGTTGCCGGCCGCGATCGCTAGGCGCTCCAAGGCGGCTTCGATTACGTGTTCGGTTTCAGGACGCGGGATCAGGACATCGGGCGTGACTTCGAAGTCCAGGCCCCAGAATTCCTGATGGCCGGTGAGCTGCTGCGTCGGGACGCCGCTCGCGCGCCGTGCGATCAGGGAAAAGTATCGCTCGCGCGTTGCTGCATCGAGTTCCTGTTCCGGATGCGCGTAGAGCCAGGTGCGGTCGCGCTCGAGCGTGTGCATCAGGAGCAATTCAGCGGCCAGAGGCGCGGAGGCGATGTGCTCGCGTTCGAGTTGAGCGATGGCGTCGCGGAGAGCGGAGCGAAGAGTCGTGACTCGTGATTCGTGGGTCGTGATTCGTGGGTCGTGTAACATGCAATTCGCTACGGGGGATCACTCTAGCCGATTATGCTTCGACCAGTTCTTGCTTGAGGCGTTCGGCCTCGAAATGCGTTACCAGGGCGTCGACGAACGGGCCGAGTTTGCCTTCCATCACTTCGCCGAGCTGGTGCAGCGTCAGGCCGATGCGATGGTCGGTGACGCGGTTCTGCGGAAAATTGTAGGTGCGAATTTTTTCGGAGCGGTCGCCGGTCTTGATTTGTCCGAGCCGCTCGGCGGCAATGGCTTCGTGTTGTTTCGCCTGCTCCATTTCATAGAGGCGCGCGCGCAACACGCGCATCGCTTTGGCGCGATTCTTGATTTGCGATTTTTCATCCTGCTGCGAGACGACCAGGCCCGACGGAATGTGCGTGATGCGCACGGCCGAATACGTCGTGTTCACCGACTGCCCGCCGGGCCCCGAGGAACAGAACGTATCCACGCGCAGATCCTTCGCTTCAATTTTGATGTCGATCTCGTCGGCCTCGGGCAGCACCGCGACCGTCGCCGCCGAAGTATGAATGCGGCCTTGCTGCTCGGTGGCCGGGACGCGCTGCACGCGGTGCACGCCGCTCTCGTACTTTAACTTGGAATACACTTTCTGGCCTTGAATCGACGCGACCACTTGCTTCAGGCCACCCAGCGAACTGGGTGAACTTTCCAGGATTTCCACTTTCCACTTCTGCGATTCCGCGTAGCGCGAATACATGCGGAACAGCTCGCCCGCGAATAGCGCGGCTTCGTCGCCGCCGGTGCCCGCGCGGATTTCGACGATCACGTTTTTCTCGTCGTTGGGGTCCCTCGGCAGCAACAGGAATTTCAATTCGCGCTCGACCGTTTCCTTGCGCCCGGCAAGTTGCTTTTCTTCTTCTTCCGCAAGCTGCTTCATCTCCGGATCTTCGGCTTCGAGGACCATTTGCCTGGCCTCGGTAAGGCCTTTATCAGCCTGTTTCCACTCGCGGTATTTTTCAACCATCGCGGAGAGGTCCGCATGGGCCCGCGCCAGCTTCTGAAAGCTCGCGGAATCGTTGTGTACTTCCGGCGAGGAAAGCTGCGCCGTCATCTCCACGTAGCGATTTTCAATCTGATCGAGTTTTTCGTAAAGCGTTAACCCTGCCATGGCTTGCACCTGTCAAATAGAATTCCAATCGGAATCAAATCTGCGTTTCGAGAGAACAGATTCGTGCGGCGACCCCGCGTGGCGGGATCCAGGAAAGGTTGCGGCTAATAGAATGCGAAAAGCATAATTGGCTCTAAATAAAATAGCTCGAAAACCCCGCAAAAGCAATTCGCCGAGTTGGGAGACTGTTGAACTTATATGACAGGGCCGCAGCCCTACGGCTTCACTTCGTAGCGCGCAGTCATCCCCGCTATCATGTGATCGTCCACGTGACAGTGGAACATCCATATTCCCGGATTATCGGGAATCATATCGGCCGTCTGCATTTCGGCAGGGCTTAGCGCAATCACGTCGGTCCTATGCCCGCGGTAGAGCACAGTATTCCCGTGCCAATGTGGAGAATGAAAATCGAATCCTTGGGCGATGGCCAGGAGATACCAGCGAACATGCTGTCCTGAGCGCATTGTCATGACAGGCCCATTGCCGTAAAGATATCCGTTGATCGAAAACTTCAGATTCACCTCAGCGAACCCAGTGCCAGCCAATGAGTAATTTCCATCCGTGTCCGTTGTATTCGTTTCTGCCTTGTTCAACTTCTGCCGATCTGTTTCGCTGAGATGCTGGGCGATGTTCTGATCGATGAAAAAGCTCTGGCCTTCATTGAACGCCGTGAACAGGGCCACGATTTCGCGATCCACGCCTTTTGGTGTGCCGTCCGGTCGCGCCTGACCTCGCGCGGTCACAATGATCGCGCCGATCAGCCCCGTGCTCACGTCCCGCATTTCGTTCACATGTGAATGATAAAGCCAGACAATTGAGCTTGGATCCTGCGGTCCTGGTCCCGCCCGTTCCGGCACGTCCCACTTGTAGGTGAATGTGCGCCCAGGCATGACCATGGCTCCCATCTTCTGTTCGTCGGCAACACCGTCGGCATACATCGAGCCTTCGGAAGCTTTTTGATAAAACACGCCGTGAGGATGCATGCTGTATGGGTGCGTCCCATTGTTCTTGAAGACGACTTTGAGTGTATCTCCCACCGCGCAGTGCAGGACGGGTCCTAGCAATCCAAGATATTCATCTTCAGGACGCCGTGTTTTCAGCTTGGCGAATGTTTCATCCATGTATTCACGGTAGATAGCCTTCCTGAAAACATGACCGATCCGGTTTGGCCCGGGCTGGGTATACGCCGCGGACATGCCAGCAAATGGCTTTCCGGTCATGAAGTCGACGCCCAATGGTGAATAATCCCAATCAATTTCGTCCGCGGCAATGTAATAGGTGCGCGTATGTACGCTGGACACGCTAGCGCTTTCGTTCGCTTTCGTTTGTGAAAACGATGGTACGACGATCAGAAACAGTAACGTGACAAAGAAGAAGGGACTTCGATGCCGGCTGAGTAGGTTCATCAATATCTCCGATGGGGATTTCAGGCGAGCCGCATCATACCCCTATGCTGGCCTCGACTCAACGATTTGCCATCAGCGCGGCGGGATTACGAGGGATTGTCGGAACCTGGCCACCTCCCAATTCGGACCCCATACCATTGCGAGCACGAGTGATCGGTATATCATGTGTATGCATTCGCGCATAACCATGAATCAGTCTCTTCCGATCCCCGGTGTGACAGCCTCGAGCATCGACGGCGAAATGCTGTGGGGGTTTTGGTATCCGGCGCTGCGGATCGACGAAATTCGCGGGCGTGCGCTGGCGACTTCGACGCGGCTCGATGTCCCGCTGGTCCTCGGGCGCGACACGGCGGGCAAAGCTTTTGCGCTGCGCGACGTGTGTCCGCATCGCGCGTTTCCGCTTTCGGCGGGACAGTGCGATGGGCAAACAGTCGAATGCACCTACCACGGCTGGCGATTCGACGCGCACACGGGGCAGTGCCGCGAGATTCCCTCGATCACGGCGGATTCGAAGCTCCAGTGCGATCGTATCTATGCGGGCAGTTTTCCTTGCGAGGAGCGCGACGGCTACGTGTGGGTGTATTTCGCGAACGCGGAAGGCCGTGCGGCCCGCCTGCCGGACGGGCAGGTGGATCGCGCCGCGATTCCTGCCGTTCCGGAGTTGCCGAAATTCAGCGAACGCTACCGCATCGCGCATCTCACCGCTGATCTGACGTGCAGCATGGATACCGGCATCGTCGGACTGATGGACCCGGCGCACGGGCCGTTCGTCCATCAATCGTGGTGGTGGCGCAGCCGGCGCAGCATCCGCGAAAAACAGAAAACGTTTGAGCCGATCCCCAACGGTTTTCGCATGAGTTCGCACGCGCCCTCGGCCAATAGCGGCCCTTACAAGCTGCTGCGGTTTTACGGCGAAGAGGTTACGACGCAGATAGATTTTGTGTTGCCGAACGTGCGCACCGAGCAAGTCCGCTGCGGGAAATACTGGTTTGCGAATCGCACGACGGTGACTCCCATCCGGCGCGATCTTTGCCGCCTGGATTTTGTCGCGGCGTGGAATTTGTTTCGCTGGTTTCCGGTGACGCCGTTCCTGAAATTCTTTGGAAAACGTTTCATCGCGCAGGATCAGGACGTGATCGAGCGGCAGCAACCGGGTCTGAAGGTGCAGCCGCGCATGATGCTGATCGATGACGCCGACCGGCAAGCGCGCTGGTATTTTCAGTTGAAGGCGGCGTATCTCGCGGCGCAGCAGACTGGAGCGCCCATGACGCATCCGCTCGATGGGCCGGTGACACTGCGCTGGCGGAGTTAGGGAGACGTGACTCGTGATTGGTGATTCGTGTAAAGAACGCATCATGCGGAATTGGTTTAGCGGCGACGGTTTTGGTAGCACAGGCTTTAGCCTGTGTGCTTTTATGTAGGTTCAGCGCAAGTCAAAACCACACAGGCTGAAGCCTGTGCTACCAAAACCTGCGGCTCATCGAGACGTTATCGATCGCTCTCATTTCGTGGCTTGGAACAGTACAATCTTGCAGAACTATTCGTGGCGTTCCGGGGAGCGCTCTGCGGGGCGCTCCGAGGGTTCTGATTCCTGGCGAAATGCGCGGTGGATGAGGAACAGCACAGCCGAGGTGGCGGCCGCTACGGGAAGCGCGAGCAAGACGTGGCGCTCGGCGATCCCGCGGACGCCGAGGAAAAGAAAAACAGCGAGTTGACGCCACGCGCCTTGCAATCCGATCGCATCCGTTGCACGCGACGCCCACCGAACTGCCCAGGCCATCGGAAGGGCCAGACCCGTACCGGCCAAAGCCCACTGCCAGAGTTTTTCCGCGCGCAGCCAGCCCATCAAACGGCGCAACAGGAATGCGAACAGCAGCGAGAGGAACGCACAAAAAACCAGAATGAGAAAGTAGGTCGAAATAATGGCCGCGCCGGCGCCGGAAGGTCCGATTCCCATTCCGGCTGGGGAAACTTTTTCTTGGATGACCATTGCCACAGTCAGGAAGAGGCCGCCGCAAATCCACGAGGTGAGGTAATAGACGAGACTTCCGTTGCGCGTCATCGATTTTTCAGATGCGCCGCTCGATCTTGGGAAATTCCTGCCAGACTTTTACGCCGCAGAAGTGCGAGCCTTCCGTGCAGATGGGAGAGGCGACGCCAGCGCGGATGTAGCATGGCGGGCCGAGATAGCGCCCCAGCGCGGGGAGCGCGGCGCGGACCTGTTCAACCTCTTCCATCGAGGCCTGGTAAATTTCCTCTTGTGCATTGAAGCACGTGCGCATCGTCCACTTATGCAGCAGGTGGAGGAGCGAGCCGGACTCGACGAGGCGAATCGCTTTCGCGTTCGGCAAAAGGTAGAGAGCGATCTCGCGCGGCGCGCCGCGGTCGAGCAGTTCGTTCTTCGCTGACCAGGCATCGGCCATCGCGCGTTCGTAGACTTCACGGGCGCGCGCGTTTCCCGCGATGAGCATGGGCGTGAGGAAATCGGGGGCGCGCGTGTCGGTCAGAACCAGCAGTGGGCGCGAGCCCGGCACCATGCGGTGCCGCTGATCCTGACTATCGGCCGTGTGGCTGATTTTTTTCGCGAATGTGAAATTCGCATGTTGCAACGCGCGCATGATCGGCGCGTGTACGCCGACGTTGAGTGTCTCCAACCGGTACGGATTGCGCGCGGGATTGAGCAGGCGGTCGATCGCCTCCGTGTCGGAGCACGCGCTTTCGGTGAGGCCTAGCACGGCGCGGTAAGCTTCGGCGACAACACGCGGCGCCTGCGGCGAGAAATCGGTCAGCACGGAGACCCGCCCGGCGAGGCGCGCGTCAAATTCTCGCGCGAAGTCGTCGGACCCGGGAACGCCAATCTCCCGATTGGCGTCCTGCAAACCGCCAATCGGGAGATTGGCGTTCCCGGGCGACCATTCCGGCATTTCTTCCTGGTCCATCGGCGCGTTGCCGAAGCGATCGAAGAATTGCGGATCTATTTCGCGCACGCGAGCGACCATCTCTCCGATAACGGCTCGCGCTTCGGCCGGCGTATCCGAAGCCGCGGCCATGCGCCACAGCCGGTGCAGCACGATGCCGGAAAGCGTGTGCACCATCGTGGTCGCGGCCGCGACGGGCAGGACGTAGCGCGCGACTTCGATGGCGCGCTTTTCCGCTTGCCGGTCCACTTTCTGCACGCGCTTCGGATGGGAAATCGGGCTGATGTGCCAGATGTCACCCAGGATTTCGCGCGCGTCCTCCTGCAGGAGCGCGGTCAGTTCGCGGTAGTATCCCCAGGCGCGCGCGATGGCGCGTTCGTAAATCTCGCGCTCGGCCGCGCCGAATCCGGGCGCTTCGGGCGGCAAATACGCCAGCGCGTGCGTCAGGCGCACGTACCGCTGGCTCTGCTGTTCGGAGTTGTAGAACGGATGCGCGTGCAGAAACGACCAGACGAATTGCCGGCTGACGTTTTCGAGGCCAAATTCAAAATGCGCGTGCTGATAAACCGTATGGTGGCCGCCGAAAAATGTGGCCGCGCCGATTTGCAGCCGCTGCTTGTCGGTGATTTCTTCCGGGCCGATGATCCGCGGCGCGTAACACGTGCGCGCCGCGGCGATGGCCGAATCGTAAGGATGCGCGAAATGATTTCGCAGCGTGACGCGCGGCGCGGCGGCTTCAAATTGCACGCTGTCCGTCCGCGGAGAAGTCATCGGGTGCGAGGCCATGTGTCGCGCGGCATTCTACACCGCCGCGAAGCAGGTGAGGTAGCAAACTCCGCCGAAGGTAGCGACCCGAGTCCGGAAAGAAATGCATTCCGCATGAGGTCGGATCTTCTCATCGTAGGGAAGAGAGGGCGGCCTCGACACTCAAGTTCCCGAGCATTACCGGTCGCTAGTCACCAGCCACTAGTCACTAGAAGCTATTGCACAACCCTCCGCAAGACGATCATGAAGCAGGCAATATGAAAGAAAGCGCCATAGATCGTGAGCGAGCGGTCGTAGCGCACGACCAAGCGCCGGAAGTTACCGAGCCAGGCGTTGGTGCGTTCGATAATCCAGCGCCTCCGATAGCGCCGCAGCGCTCGGCCGTCTTGTGTCGCCGGTTTCTTTCGGTTCGAGCGATGTGGCACGATTAATTCAATTCCCCGCTGCCGCAATCGTTTCCGCAGCGGATCGCTGTCATAGGCTTTGTCCGCGATCACCCGTAGCGGTTTCTGCCGAGGTCGGCCCGCGTGATGACGCCGCCCTACCCGGATCGTCGTCAGCGTCGTTTCCGCGAGTGTGACTTCCCCCGGAGATGCAGAGTGAAGGGAGTTTCCCAGAGGAAGACCGCGGCCGTCGACCACCACCATCCACTTCGTCCCCTTGCCCCGCTTGGTTTTTCCGACTCCGCAGCCCCTTTTTTCGCTGGAGCAAAACTCCCGTCCAGAAACGATTCGCTCCACTTCAATTGCTGGCGCTGGTTCAACTCGCTTAGAAACGTCCGCCAGATGTTCAACCAAACGCCCCGCTCCTCCCAGTCTCGCAGCCGCCGCCAGCAGGTCGAGGGATGCGGGAATTTCTCCGGCATGTCTTGCCAGCGAGCCCCGCTCCGCAGAATCCACAGAATCCCTTCCAGCACACGACGGTTCGGAATCCAGGGACGACCGCCTTTGCGTTGTTTGGGCGGCTTGGGGAGCAAAGGCGCGATCTTCTGCCACTGCGCTTCGGTCAGCAACGCACCCGATCGGGCCATCGGCCCTCCTTGGGCGCTGCTGATTCTCCTTATCTCTCATCTCAGAAAATTCAACTACCTTCTTTTCAAGACCCTGTATTAAGTTATGCAACAGCTTCTAGTCACATTCGCCCATCGAGGCGTGGGCTACTTCTTCTTGTTGGCTTCCTTGATGGCTTTTTGCGCCTCGGCAGCCTTCTCGTACTTCTTCGTGAAACGCTCGACGCGGCCCGCCGTATCCAGCAGCTTTTGCTTGCCGGTGAAGAAGGGATGGCAATTGGAACAGATTTCGACGCGCAGCAAAGCGCCCTTGATCGTGGAGCGAGTCGGGAACGTGTGCCCGCAAGCGCAGTGCACCGTTACGGGATGGTAGTCCGGATGAATATTGGGTTTCATGGAGGTCTCCTGCCGTCTGGCCGGTCTGCGCGGTCTCCGGTTTGGCGCCGGAACTACAGCCGCGTCGCTTGGTCAGCGGACAATTTGCAATCATACGCGATTCCGGGCATTCTTGCCAAGCGGTCCGCGCCGGTCACAAGAAATCCGTTGCATGGAACGAAGATCGGCGCATGATATCGTTCGGGTGCGTGCTCCGCGCGCCGTCGCCATAGGGCAGGCTTCCAGCTCGCCGCGCTGCTTTGGCGGGCGAGTGGCGCGTCGGCGGGTTGGAACTCGAAAGAATAACAGTGCGGGGAGGAAGAGAATGTCCGTGAATACTGATGTGCATTCGGTTCGTCGCCGGTTCTGCGTATATGCGGTCTTGTTTCTGGCCACCGTTGGTCTTGCAGGATGGGCTCGCGCGCAGGAGCCTGGGACACACGACAAGATATACGCAGTGACACATGTCGACGTGTTGCCGACGGAGGCCGCTGCCGGCACGAAATTATTGCAACAGTACGTGGTGGAGAGCCGGAAGGACAAGGGAGCCGTGCGCGTGGAAGCCTATATTCAAGTCTCGCGGATTAACCACTTCACTCTGGTCGAGGTCTGGGAGAACCGCCAGGCGCTCGAGGCACACGAAGCCGCCGCCCACACCAAGAAGTTCCGCGAGCAGATTGATCCCATGCTGGGAAGCCCGTACGATGAGCGCTTGCACACGAACGCGGAATGAAACTCGATTTTCCTGGTGCGCGGCTACTGGAATTCATCTCACGAATGAGCACCGCAACAAACTTAATAGGACTTCAGTGGCGGAAGCCGCGACCCACAAATATTATTTATGATATATTTTCTAGAAACGATAACATCGCTCCCCGTTGGCGGGCTCCACATGGCGCCCCCACCCGTTGATGCGCGTTGAGATCATGGATGACACGGAAGGCCGCGGCAGGCGGCGGAGTTTCCACCCGGCGAGAATTATGTAGACCTCCGTGAAAACCCTTTCGCTGTGGAGCAGATTGCGCCGGCAAGGCAATACTTGCCGCTCCGCACTTTCCTTACCGCTGTAAACAGCGTGGAATCCTCGTTCCGCAGCGCATCCGCCAGCATCCACGCCGATTCGCCCGCGAGTGTCTCTGCCGGGGAAGCATATGAATTCGCCTCTCAAGCCAGACTTATTTTTGCGGACCCTTCCCTCAACTTCGATCGAGACCGCTTTCTGGACCTCACTGCCGGATTGAAGGACTTATTGGAAATTGACTCCGGAGACGCGATTCGAGCCGTGTTGCGGATTGCGACCTGTGATTTTCCCGCCCAGAACCGCCGGGGCTTCTGTCTAAGCATTCGTCTGGTTGCCCAGGGAGTCTCGGCCGAGCAAGCGGAAATGAGGTGTGGGCTGGGATTGGCGCGATTGCAACAGGCATTGCTATTTCGGGCTCGCGCGCTACGCCAAAAATCCCGCGAGTGAAATGTGACGCCGGGCCGTGATGTTTCTCCCGTCAGGTAACAAACGCGCAGCCCACGCGGGAACCCCCAGTGCTTCCGTATCTCAAATAGATGCGGCGCAAGTTGACACGTACGGGCGGCAGGATCGGCACGTGGAGTACAGCGAGGAATAATTCCCCGAGGTCCTCCGGACGCGCTGTTTCGAGGGCCACCCCACCATAGCCCAGGTCCAACACACGGGCAGTACGCTCGACTCCTTCTCCAATTAAGGCATTGGCGCGCGTACCTGCCAGGGACACACGCTCCCATCGCCGGCGCTCCAAAGCCGGCCTCGTTGGTTCAGGGGTCACCGATGTTTCGGAGCCTGATCCGGTGGGAGGAGGAACTTGCTTCTCCGGCGTCGGCACAGGGTGCGCACTGGCCGGGATTTCTCCGGTCGAGGCTGGAGACTCCGCCGTGTTTTTCAACTGATACAGCCTCTCGTCGGCAACGCGAATCAGGATCTCCTGTTGCTCGCCATCATCCGGGTAGACAGCCAAACCGTAGTCAAGCACGAGAGGAAAGCCCAGATTCAGGGGCTCGATTGCCGCCGCATAGGCCGCACACAAACGACGGCTCAGGGCAGCGGCCTGTTCCGTGTCAGATTGAGGCAGCAAGAGTGCGAATTCATCGCCACCCAGGCGGAACGCGTAGTCCGAAGTTCGCATGGACTTTTGCAGCGTTGTCGCCACCATTTGAAGCACAATATCCCCTTGCGGATGTCCGTAGCGGTCGTTCACTTGCTTGAAGCGCTGCAAGTCGAAAACGACAAGCGCGAGCCGGTGCGAATATCGAAGGGACCGATTGAGCTCTTTCTCAAAGTAGTCGTCGAAGAACCGCCGGTTGTAGAGACCAGTCAATGGATCCGTGGCGGCGTTGATCTGGAGCTTTCGAAGGTCTTCATACTCGATCACAATCGGCAGGCGCAGAAGATTGGCGGAAGCCAATACATCCACCAATGCTGCTTGCAAGGTTACTTTCTTACCGGCGCTTTCGGAAAGTTGGCGCTTCCGAGCCAGAACCTGCTCCCAGATGTCGAGGCTCTGCGTTTCATTCAGGTCCACATGGGCGATGGACTTGAAAAATCTCTCCAGAAATTGCCCGCGTGCCGGCCGCTCCATTGTTTCGAGCGTGTCGGTCAGCAACTCGAGAAAGGCATCCTCGGTCGACAAACGGGGCGGTTTGGGGTCACTAGGTTGAGGCATCATGAGTCCCGTGCAAAATCCAAGTCGCCCCAACGGGGAAAGGGGAAAGCAATATTGTCCACCGAAAGCAATGCAAGAAGTTTGCCATCGGTCCGACCCGGTGAACACAAATCGCGAGATCTATCTTAAGGTATTGATACTAAAAGAATAGCGACTTTCTACGAGCAGCACAAAAAATAGTCAGGGGGGCAATCAAGAGAAGGAACGCAAATTATTGCACACTCTTCCCGGCCATTGTATTACCACGTCTTCCTAGACCCTACTTGCCGACGATCAGTCCAGTGCCTTAAGAAACTCCACCCCTAACAGATGTATGCCGCCCGCAGCCCGGTGGCGGCGAACTCGCGCCTGGATTGGCGGAGTCTCAGCTGGAAGAGTGGAAGTTGGCGACGGCGGTGCAGGAATCGTCAGGTTCAAAAGTTGGTCGGAACGCAGCAACCGTGGACTCGCCAAGAATGCCCCTGTAGAACTGATATCAAGGGTCTTGGTAAGGTCGAGAAATTCCGAGCCGGCTGCGTCTACGCCTCGTACGAACATGGGAATCTGTACGTGTATCCGTGGAGAACGCCGGCGCTCAGCGGGGGTTAAGCGCATACCTTCTCTCTGAAACTAAGGATGTGGGAAAAGAATTTCCCAGTGCCCAGGGCCTGGTACTTCTGGCCTAGTACTCCAAACAAGTTAGCACACGCGTGGCCATCATTTACAAAAAATAGCTGGTTCTTATGCCATTGATAATACTACACTTATATGAGGCTGGAGGGGCATGGAAATCCCTTTCCACAGTGTACCTTACCAACGTGGCTAGGGCTTTTCTTTATTTGTGCAAAATAGAACCCATTTACCATTGACACTGCCCAAGAGTTTTGACAGTATCCGGCTTGTTCCCCGCTGGCAAACCGAAGAGAATCAAATGGGATTCCCTGCTGCGCCCAGAGGGGACGAGTGTCCGAGGAGAGCAATTTTGAAACGTGGTCCGATACTGGAATCGCCAGCCAACGAAACACTACCTTTGAGCCTGCTGGCGAACCTGCTTGACTTGCTGGAGCAGCCGATTTTGGTTTCCGACCGCACAGGAAGGATTTTGCTTGCCAATACGTGCGCCAAACAACGGTTGGAGTATCATGGTTTCACGTTCGACGCCAACTTGAACTTGTTTTCCGACGTGCTTCGCGTGCACCCGAAAGTAATTTTGGATCAGCTCAAAGGGGTCGAACACCAAGTGGAGTTAGAGTTCGGCGGCCGTTCGGAAAAGGCATTCGCTCTCATTCAGGGGCTCCCCGAAATGGATTGGCTCGTCGTTCGCATCGAAGATGCCGAAGAGCGGAAGGCTGCGGCTCTGACAGGCGCGACACAACATACCGTTCAGGAGCTGCTGCAAGAACGTGAAATCACCTATCGCAACCTGCTCGCCGCCTATCTGCGCTTGCAGGAGGTAAACCGCCAGAAGACTGTTTTCCTGGCGTCGGCGGCTCATGAATTGAAAACCCCGCTGGCGGTCATCAAAGGTTACTACGATCTATTGCTCTCCGGATCACTCGGCAAACTAACGGACAAACAGCGTGACATCCTGCAGGAATCGAAAGAAAGCTGCGAGCGGCTGGTTCGCCTGGTCTCCATGTTCCTGAACTATTCCGCCCTGGAAAGCGGTAAACTCGTGATGCATTTGCGGGAAAACGACCTTCGGGATTGCCTGGGCGAACTGGTGACACGATGGCATGAAGCCTTTGTTCGGAAGCAGGTGAGACTGGACGCGACGCTTCGCGGCGATCTGCCCATTTTCAAGTTCGATTACCAGAAGGTTCAGCAGACGGTTGCCAATCTCTTGGATAACGCGCTCAAGCACACGCCTGCGGGTGGTCATGTGACGCTGCGCGCGGAGCTACACTTCTGGGAACGCCGGTCCACCGAAGAAATGCAGTCGGTCGAGCGCCGTCGCGAACGCGTGCAGCATCCCAACTGCCTGAAAGTGTCCGTCTCGGATACGGGACCCGGCATCGCCTCCGAGCACCATCAGGAAATCTTCGAGGATTTCGTTCGAGTCGATCGAACCTCCTCCGGAATGGGCCTGGGCTTGGCGATTGCCAAGCGCCTGGTACAGGCGCATGCGGCAAGATTTGGGTGGAAAGCGAACCTCGGCGGGGCTGCACTTTTATGTTCTTGCTGCCGATAGACAATCTGTAAGCATTTCGAAGCACTAAAGGTGGGTGCACAAATGGCTGAAAAAGAAAGAATTCTTGTCGTGGACGACGAACCCAGCATCCGGAAATATCTGGGGACCCTGCTGGAAGTGGATGGGTACCAGGTCGAAACTGTGGTGTCCGGTCTGGAGGCGGTCGAGAAGATTCGAAGCTGGCGACCGCCCGGATTTCATCATTCTGGACGTGCTGATGCCGGACCTGAATGGTCTGGAGACCCTGAAACAGTTGATGCAGATCGACCGTTCCCTCAATGTCGTCATGCTTTCCTGTTCCAATGAAGTGGGCACCGTCGTCGAGGCCATCCGCCTCGGCGCACAGGATTACCTGACCAAACCTTTCGAAAAGGCCGAGCTCGATGTAGCCATGCTGAAGTGCCGGCAAAAACAGCAGCTTCGAGCGGAAAACAAGTCTCTGCGGGAATATTGCGACACGATCACGGAAGACATCTGCTTCCTTGCCGCAAGCCCGCAGATGGTGCGCATCCGGCAGCAAATCCTCCAAATCGCGCCGGTGGACGTGCCCGTCTTCATTTACGGAGAGAGTGGCGTGGGCAAGGAAGTTGTCGCCCGGATGATTCACATGCGATCCACGCGGCGCAGCCAGGCCTTCATCAAGGTCAATTGCGCCGCGCTCCCCGGCGAACTGCTCGAATCCGAATTGTTCGGATTCGAACAAGGCGCTTTCACCGGCGCCGTTCGTTCGAAACCCGGAAAATTTGAACTCGCCACCAAGGGCACGATCTTCCTCGATGAAATTGCGGAGATGAGCCCCCACTTGCAGGCCAAGCTGCTGCACGTTCTCCAGGACCACCAGTACTCCAGGCTCGGCGGCCGCAGTTTGATCGACGTCGACGTGCGCGTCCTGGCCGCGACCAACGTGGAGATTCAGGAGGCCATGAAGTCGGGCCGCCTGCGCGAGGATCTTTACTATCGTCTTAATGTACTCTCTATTAATGTGCCTCCGCTGCGCGAGCGCACCACGGAAATACCCCTGCTGTTCCGGCACTTCCTGCAGAAATACAGCGCCAAATTCAATAAGGAGACGGTCGTTCCTTCCCAGCATTTGCTCGAAGCGGCCGTGCGTTATCCCTGGCCCGGGAACCTGCGCGAGCTGGAGAATTTCGTGAAGCGTTACGTCATCTTGGAAGACGACGAGGGCAGTTTCCGTGAGCTACTGGAAATGGCTTCGACCCGGCAGCGCATTTCGCCCAGGGAGGAAGTCGCCCCGGTGCGTGAACAAGGGTTGAAGGCGCTGGTGCGTAGCCTGAAAGACGAAGCGGAGATGGAAGCGATCGCGGATGCGCTGGAAAAGACTCATTGGTGCCGTAAAGATGCCGCTAAGATGCTGGGCATTAGTTATAAGGCGCTTTTATATAAGATTCGTCAGTTTGGTCTGGACTCAGACCGTGCTGGCCGCAACGCCGCCAAGAAAAGCGCAAATTCCGGCCCAGCCCCGGTATCTCTCGCACCTGCCGGCCAGAATAGATAGCGCCGTACGACTGCAAGGAGTTGCGTATTTGGGATACTTAGATTGCGTGAGTTCTCCACAAGAAGCGATTCTTCGGTTATAGTGAGCTGATGTTTCGGGGATCCAGATAGGCCCAGCGACTCCAAGTATTGTGACATTTTTTTTCGGTACGGTGGCTGGACCTTTCAACTGTTCGTTTGACAGAAGTTAGGGGGGGCAGTTCAAGCCACGGGGGGTTTGCGGACAGTAGCAAACGGATTGCACTGTTAGGATCGGGCTTGGTGAAGATAATTTATACGAATTTGGAATGCGGATTGCAGCCTTTTAGCCGCAGGGGGGGTGTGTAGATGAGTCGTCAATGGGGGTCCAGGGGACGATGACCGAGCGACGAACAGCACGTCGATACGATCTATCTCTTCCAGTCATCATTCGGGTACCGGTGGAGACGGAAACCTCACGAAACGGAAAGACGCGCGACATCTCCACGCGAGGCCTGTACTTCACGATTGATCAGGACCTGAGCGCAGGGGCCGAACTTGATATAACGCTCACGCTGCCGTCGGAAGTCACGCGCGGCTCGGAAGTATTTATTCGCGCGATGGGCAAGGTGGTTCGCGTAGAGAAGAGACCTGAAAATGGCAACTCACGCGTAGGCGTCGCCGCAGTAATCGAACGCTACGAAATCATTCGCAACGAACCGGTTGCTCACTAAAGTTTCGGATCGTCCTGTTTCAGGGAGTTTGCGCTTTTCCTCCGCCCCGATATTTCTTCGGCGCTTCCACTCGAGGAATTTCTGCGTCTCACATTCCTCCATTCACGGGAAGCGCCTTATGTTCTTGCACTGGCTACGATGTGTTCCATCGTGAAAATTTCGGGCACGCATGGATCACCTCCGCCCGGGCTGGTTGTGTTTCGCTACGTGGACGAATTCTTCACCGGACTATATAATCCCGCCTCAGGGGGTCGATCCACTTGCCGCGAATTAGCGCGCGGCGCGACCGCAGATGAATTCGCCGCCACTGGACCTGTCCATCGTTATCCCTGCCTTCAATGAGGAACGGCGCCTGCCGAGGGCGATCGAGCGGATTGGCTCCTACTTGAGCGCTCGGCCGTTGCGCGCGGAGATCATTGTCGTGGATGATGGGTCCTCCGATGCGACGCCCACGTTGATAGAGAGTTACCGTGGGAAATATCCGGGCCTGCGCCTGATTTCCAATGGCGCCAATCGAGGCAAGGGATTCAGTGTGCGGCACGGCGTATTGGAAGCTCGCGGGGAAATTGTACTTTTTACGGACGCGGATCTATCCACACCGATCGAAGAGGCGGATAAACTGCTTGTGGCGTTGCGCGAACCGGGTTGCGACGTGGCGATTGGTTCCCGCGGCTTGGACAATAGTCTAATCGAAGTTCACCAATCTGTATTTCGCGAGCAGGCAGGCAACTTGTTTAATTACCTGGTCCGCGGGATCGCCGGGCTCGAGTTTTCCGACACCCAGTGCGGCTTCAAAGCGTTTCGCCGTGAGCCCGCCCGGATCATTTTTGAACAACAACGAATCGAGCGCTTTGGATTTGATCCCGAGATTCTGTTCCTGGCGAAGCGGCACGGATTGCGGGTGGCGGAGATTCCCGTGCGGTGGTCGCACAACTCGGCCACCAAGGTAAATGTCGTCGGGGATGGGATACGGATGTTCCTCGAGTTGGGCGTGATCCGGTGGAATTCCCTGCGGGGACGTTATCCTATTTCGGCGGGCTCCTCTTCTGGATTCAGGGTAAACAACTAGAGGCCTCACCCGTTAAGACGGGGCTTGCCAGCGGCTCAGAGGCGCGACGGTGGTATCTAGGGAGCACTGCCGCAGCCAAATTGTTTGCGTTCCGTGCGCTCCTAACCGATCATGATTGCCGAATCGGGATCCGGCGGGATGGCTGTGACCGGCGCACCCGGTTTCCGAGACTCTACTTGGAGAAGCTAGAATCAAAATGAAGGTTTCCGTCGTCATCCCGGTGTATAACGAACGCGCGTTCATCGAGGAAGTGCTGTTGCGCGTGCAGGCTGCACCGATCGACAAGGAAATCATCGTCGTCGACGACAAATCATCAGACGGCACGCGTACGCTGCTCGAGGATCTCGAGAAGGCCCAGTCGGAAGGCCAGCGCGACGTCCTGGTGCAAAATGGCAAGTCGCGCCTCTCCCTGGAGAATTTCCGTTTCCTTTTCCAACCGCGGAACTGCGGCAAGGGCGCAGCCTTGCGCCGCGGTTTCGAGGCGGCCATCGGAGACGTCATACTCGTGCAGGACGCCGATCTCGAATACAATCCCAAGGATTACGGAGCGCTTCTCGAACCCATTCTGGACGACCGGGCCGACGTGGTCTACGGTTCACGATTCCTGGGCGGCCCGCAACGCGTCCATTATTTTTGGCATTATTGCGGCAACAAATTCCTGACGTTGCTCTCCGACATTTTTACCAACCTGAAGCTCAGCGACATGGAAACGTGTTACAAGGTCTTTCGCCGCGAAGTCCTGCAGAACATCAAACTGGAGTCGAATCGCTTCGGCTTCGAACCGGAATTCACCGCCAAGATTGCGAAGGGGAACTGGCGGATCTACGAAGTTTCCATTTCCTACGCCGGCCGAACCTACGCGGAGGGCAAGAAGATTACTTGGAAAGACGGCCTCTCCACGCTCTGGTGCATCCTGCGATATAATTTGTTCGACTGACCTCGTAAGAATAAAATATTTCAATTCATGCGATCTGAATATTGAGTTTGCCCTTCTTGCGGATTGCTCGCAGACTGCATAAGGAAATCGTAAAGCGTTGAGTTGTGGTTGGACTTGCCTTCGTTTTCCCTGTCGAAACGAAGATCTGCAGAGTGACTCTTCCGCATCCGGATTCTGCGGGACACAACAACGTGTCCCAAGCAGTGCCGCTCCAAGAAGAGCCTCCTCGCCAAACAAGAGCGGCGAGAGCGGGTCGGCAGTCATCCAGTTTGCCACCGTAAACGGGGGCCAAGAAAATGACCAGACTAGCAGCGATCGTCCCGCCATCGAGGTTCGGAGCCGTAAAAGCCGTTCTGGCCGAGCTCGGCATCGCCGGCATGGCGGTCTCTGGCGTGCGTGGCCACGGAAGCCACAAGCGGCATACGGAAGTTTACCGAGGCAGAAAGTATACAGTCGAGCTACTTCCGAAAATTAAACTCGAAATGGTTCTGCCCGACGATCTTGTCGAATCCGCACTGGATGCGATTCGCAAGACCGCTTCCGGCAGGACTCTTGGCGAAGAAACAATTTTCGTGTCCAAGTTGGAAGAAACCATCCGCCTGCAGAACCGGGAACGCGGGACGTTGGTTCCCTAATTGAAATTGTCGCAAGGCCGCGGCTCACCGTGGTCCGCCGTACCATCGAGACTTGTTTGCGCCACAGGGCCCCTGCGCCCGGGTTGCTTTGTTGGTTTTTTTCGTGAAGAGCGCGCGACAAGCAGCCTCGTGGTTCACACTGAGGCGCGACGCAGCAGGTGACCGATGAAAAAAAAGACCGGCATTCGATCTAAGCGTACACGATCCGCGCGGAGCCAGCGGCTCGTTGCGAGGAAACGAAGCAATGGCACGAAAAAAAATCAAGTAGAATCCACCACTCCACCGTGGCTGCGAATGTTTCCAACCGGGAGCGACAATCGCCCCGGCTGAATGGCTCTCCCACCCAGAACGGCGCGCGAAAATTCATGCCCTGGCGTTCCATGGCGGGCACGATACGCGGTATTCTGGCGCCAACCGGCGGCGCGTGGAAGCAGCAGCTATCTCGCATTAATCCTCGAATCCGCCGCGCCCCGCGCGAAATGCTGGGATTCCCTCGGAGGGCCAAGCTTCAGCCCGGCCGGGCCGGAGTTTCTTTTAGTCGACTTTAGCCGCTGAAGTTGAGTTTGGTTGCGGATTCGCCGCGCTTTGACGGATTATTTTTCGGTCACGCGTCGCTATCACTTGAAATCCGCTTCCTTGTGCTTCTAGGTTAAACGCGGCACCGATGGTTTCTTGCTATAGTTACCCCATGTCTTCGAGTCTTAAAAAGCCCAGAAAATTAGCGCCGCTTTGGAGGGCGCTGATCGAGGTCGGCTCCATCATATTCCTATTCTATTCAAACCTTTTGATGGGGGAGTTTACTCATGCCAATGACCAGGGAAAAAGCCTACTTTTTGCCGTTCAAGATATTTTTACGGCAACCAATTTCATGATTGCCATCATTTCCGGACTGATTGGCTACGTAGTTTTTGAATATCTTCGGAAGCAGCTTTAGACACTGTTCGGCCCACACGTGGGCCCGGGGTTGTCGCCAGTGATTCGCGGCCTGTTTGCTGATCTTCCAGCTAAATTCTACGCGCAACTACCACTGCAAGTCGGTTTCCGTGGGCTGTTCGTAATCCACGCCGTCGATTTCAAAGCCGAATAATCCGCGGAATTCGCGTTGGAAGCCGGCGAAATCCGTCATCGAACGCAGATTCTCTGTCGTAACCTGCGGCCACAATGCGGCGACTTCGGCCTGCACGTCGCCGCGCATTTCGCGGTCGTCCAGGCGCAGGCGCCGCGCATCGTCGAGTTTGGGTGGGCCGCCCGCGCAGAGAAAATCGGCGAAGAGGCGACGCATTTGTTCGAGCGGACCCTCGTCGATCTTTTTTCCTCTCATTACCAGCGGCAGCAAACTTAAGTAGAGAGGTACGACGGGAATTGCCGCGGAGGCTTGCGTAACCACCGCCTTGTTTACAGACACCCAGGCATTTCCGCCGAGTTTTTTCGCAAGCGCCGCATCGAGTTCGCTCGCCGCGCGCTCGAGATCCTTTTTCGCCTGGCCGATCGTGCCGTCGCGGTAAATCGGCCAAGTGATTTCGGGGCCGATATAGGAATACGCAAGCGCGCGCGCGCCCTCGGCGAGCAGTTTTTCTTCCAGCAGCACTTCCATCCAGCGCCGCCAGTCCTCTCCGCCCATCACGGCGACGGTGTCCGCGATTTCATTTTCAGTCGCCGGCGGGAGCGTGACGCTCACCACTTTCCCCGAATCCAGTTCGATGGTCTGGTTCGTAAACGCCTGCCCGACCGGTTTGAGCGCCGAATTGTGCACCTGCCCCGTGCGGGGGTCGGTGCGTTTCGGCGACGCGAGCGAATAGATCACCAGATCCACCGGAGCCATCTGCTTGCGGAGGACGTCCACGGCGTTGCGTTTCACTTCATCCGAGAACGCGTCGCCATTGATGCTCGCGGCAAACAGGCCATCGTTTCGCGCCAGCGAGTGAAACGCGACGGTGTTGTAGTGGCCCGCGCTTGCCGTCTTATCTCCTTCGGGCGGCCTCTCGAAAAACACGCCCAGGGTTTTCGCGCCGTAGCCCCACGCCGCGGCGATGCGAGAAGCAAGACCGTAGCCGGTGGACGCGCCGATGACGAGCACGTTCTTCGGTCCGGCCTGGCTCGCGGGAATTTCCCCGCGCACGCCTGCAACCCACCGTTCGACGTTGCGGCGGCATCCTTCCGGATGCGCATTCACACAGATAAAGCCGCGCGAGCGGCGCTTGATGATTTGGAGTGGCATAGTCGAAGTCCGATACGGTAGCGCGACCCAGCGCCCTTGTCCACAGTGACGGGAAGCGAAGAAAGGAAACGTTCTTACGAATCAGTAAGCTGCAAATTCCAAATCCGGGGCGCCTAATGCGGCAGCATCTGCGGCATATCGGCGAGCGCGTAGGAGAGCACGGCCATGGCCGCTGCGTTTTCCGCGAGCTCTTGAGGGTGAACCTTGTCCAGTGTGTCCGCCGGCGTGTGGTGGTAATCGAAGTACGTCCTGCCGTCCTGCATCAATCCAAACAGCGGCACTCCGGAGCTGCCCATGGGTTCGATATCCGCCTCGGCCTCCGTCGAGGCTTGCAGAAGGTCCGCGCCAATGGGCGCCAGCACTTTCGCGAGAGGCCGCAGCGCCTCGATCACCGCCGGTTTGAACAGGCCCTGAAAACCAAGCGGGTGTCCCGCGCCCGCGTCACTTTCAATCGCGGCAACATGGTTTGCCAAATCGGACTTGTACTCGCTGGCGTAGGCGGTGCCTCCGCGCAGTCCGTTCTCTTCGTTCATCCAGGCGACCACGCGCAGCGTGCGTTTTGGGCGAAGCCCGAGTTGCCTGTAAAGATTCGCCGCTTGCATCGCCACCGCGACGCCGGCGGCGTCATCAATGGCTCCTGTCCCCAGGTCCCAGGAATCCAGATGTCCCGAAACAATCACGACCTGTTCCGGATGCTCGCTTCCTTTCAAGTCGGCAATCACGTTGTAGCTGACTTCATCGGCGAGAGTCTGGGGGGTGAGCACGAGATTCATGACCACGCGGCCTTGTCGTGTCAGGTCGGCCAGGAGGTCTGCATCTTCAGCCGTCACTGCTGCCGCCGGTATACCTGCTGCCGCGCTGTTTCCCGTATGCGGGAGACGATAGTCGGCATTGCCGACGGAGCGAACTAACGACCCCACCGCTCCCAACTCCTTCGCCGCCTTGGCTCCGCTTGATCGATACACGACGGCACGGCTATACGCTTCGAAGGCGTCGCCCTGCGCCGCCATGCGCTTGTCGAATTTACGATTGAAGAGCACGATCCGTCCGGCCACTTTTTCCCGTCCCAGCGCGGCGAGTTCATCGAAATCATTCACCACGACGACTTCCGCGGTCAAGCCTTCCGGTGGAGTCGCCGCACTGTTTCCCAATGCCGCGAGTACAATTTTTTGCGCGGTGCCAGGAGCCTGGCCTGGAAACTCCGTCAGCTTGGCCCGTTCTTCGCCCCGCACCCAATGCGGCACCATAATTTTCTGGAGCTTCACGTCGAGACCTAGGCGTCCCAGTTCCGCGGCGACATACTCCACCGCCCGCTGCGCTTGGGGCGAACCCGAGGGACGCGGCCCGATGTTTTCCGTAAGATGCGCCACCTGGCGCCACGCATAATCGCTCGAAAGGGCCGCGTCCCGTAATTTCTCGAGGTTCGCCAAGAGTTCCGGAGGCCACGCCAGCGGCGCGGGCTGCCCCTGTGCGCGAGTGCCGACGAGCGGAATGCTAAGTGCGATCGCGGCCAGCCCGCAGACAAAAATATTTTTCACCAATTGTTTCCGCATTTGTTTGCGCATGAACCGCCTCCACGCTCGCTATTCCACAGGATGATACAGCATGCGCGGGAAGCGCCTGAAAAAAATTCCGCTACGCGGCAACCTTAAGCCCGCGGGATCGCCGGAAAGTAGCGCTCTTCGAGTATGCGGCGGTGGTGAAGCTCGTGACCGGCGATGATGTAGGCGAGGCCGCGAACCGACACGGTATTGTTGCTGGCGACGCCCCGCCGGACCCAGGCTTCCGCCTCGAGCGAGCGGAACAGTGCCAGGCTGGCCAGGCGCACGTCCGCAAACTCCTCGACGAGGCCCTGTATCTTGCGTTTGTTGAAGTGGGCGCTGCGAACGTAGTCCTCCTGCTCGAAGCCTGCGAGAGGTGTCTGGTCTCCGCGAGCGATGCGCAGGGCTCGATACGCAAACACCCGCTCTGTGTCCGCAATGTGTCCTACTACTTCTTTTACCGTCCACTTGTCTGGGCCGTAGCGGAAGTCTCCGTCGCGTTCGCTTCGGCCCGAGAACAGAGTTGTCGTTTGCTTGAGTTGCGCCTCGAGCGTCTCAAGAATGTCGCTTCCGGTGATCAACGAAACGTATTGTTCGGCGTAGGGCGCGTATTCGTCTGCCGCAGGTCTGGTCTTCGTCACGGGTCACCCGCCTTTCGCAAAAGTATACAACCACGCGCCGCATACTTGGGGGCCAATCCTCCTTGCGGTATGATGCCGTGCCATGGACATCCTTCTGAACGAAATGGAAGCGCGGGTGCTCGGCTCACTGATCGAAAAGGAGCTCACGACTCCGGCTTACTATCCGCTTTCGTTGAACGCGCTTGTCAACGCGTGTAACCAAAAATCCAATCGCGATCCATTCATGAATTTGGACGAGGACGCGGTGCGGGAAGCGCTGCGTAGTCTCCATCAAAAAGAATTGGCGGGCCCAGCCGATGATATGGTCGGCCGCGTGAAAAAGTACGAGCACCGGCTCCAGGAGGCTTTTAATTTCACCCGCCATGAGACCGCCATCCTCTGCGAATTGTTGTTGCGAGGCCCCCAGACTCCGGGCGAGCTTCGCAACCGCGCGGATCGCATGCACACGTTTGACGACCTGGGCATCGTGCAGTCCACGCTGCAACGCCTGATGAAGCGCGAGCCAGCGCTGGTCAAGGTTCTTCCCCGGCAGCCCGGCACGAAAGAAGCTCGCTACGCACACCTGCTCTCCGGAGATGTGGAGGCGTGGTACCGTGAGCCGGAGCCTGGGCCAATCGTCATCAGCGGCTCATCCATGGGGGAGCAGATCGCGCGCCTGGAAACTGATGTCGCGGTCCTCCAGAGAGAGATCGCGGACTTGAAACAGCGATTCGCGGATTTCCGAAAGCAGTTTGAGTAAGAGACGTTTTTGTAGCGCTGGCCTTCAGGCCGGCCCTGAATGTTCAAGCACGTGCCCGCCTGAAGGCGGGCCCTACACACAGAAATACTGCATCAAAACCGCCGGATCGCGCGCCACTTGGGTAGCGAGCCTACTTTGAAGGATGAAGGGTAAGCTTTTGAACCCGCCAATTCGAGATCTCACCCACGTAGATTTCATTTTCGTTCCGGCAGTCGATTTCGTGCACCGCCATGAATTCTTTCAACTGCTTGCCGCCGCGCCCGAATTTCCCGAGAATCCGGCCGTCCAGTTCCATCTTGTAAATTTCGCCGTTGTCCGACATGTCGGTGGTCCCGGTTGAGTTGGAACTGAAGAGGTATTGATGCTGGCCCGGTGTAATGCAGATGGCCCAGGGAGCGCCGACGTTGATATACATGGTCTTGAAATTCCCATCGTTGTCGAAAACCTGGATTCGCTTGTTGGACCGATCGCCGACGTACACGAGACCCTGGTGGTCCACCTGAATCGTGTGCACGTCTTCAAACTGTCCGGGGCCGTGGCCTCTAGATCCAAAGGCCTTCACAAAATTTCCGTTCTTGTCGAATTTCACGACTCTCTTATTGTTGTATCCGTCGGAGACGAAAATATTTCCGGCAGGATCCCACGCCACGTCGGTTTCACGGTTGAATGTGGCGAACGGTCCCATATTGAACCCTTCCCCGCCTCCACCTGCCCCTGCGCCTCCACCCGGGCCGCCTGCCGCTCCTCCTGGGCGGGCCGAGAGGAGTAGTTGCTGCAACAAAGCCCCGCCTGACTTTCCTCCAGCCGACTCGTCCTCTGCGACGGGGCCAGGGATTCCAGCGAAGTCTTCGGGTTTCCGGCCGAGGGTCATCAGAACTTTGCCCTCCGGACTGAACTTGACGATCATGTTGGAACCTTCATCCACCATCCAGAAGTTGTCATCGGGATCGACGCGCACGGTGTGCGCAAACGCCTGGGCGTAGGTCCCTTTGGCGTGCTCGTGCACAAAGTTTCCGGTCTGGTCAAATTCATACAGTCGCGCGGCGGCGCCCCGCGCAAATTGGCGCGAGGTCCCGACCGTGTACGAGAGCGAGCCGTCTCTCGTGTACACATAAATGTGCCCCTTGGAATTCGTAGCCACGCCAACCGCCTCGCCGATGACGATATT
This sequence comes from Terriglobia bacterium, assembly GCA_963811715.1. GTDB lineage: Bacteria > Acidobacteriota > Terriglobia > Acidiferrales > UBA7541 > Palsa-360. The sequence goes on along the minus strand of CAWESM010000008.1, from coordinate 965,848 downwards.
GTCCGGCATCTTCAAAAGGTTGGGCGTGGAATCGAACGGTATTTCCGGAACGGAGATCTGCGCAAGCACGGGGCTGGCGAAAAGCGCCACCACAGCCACCAAAATCAATTCTGAATAGCGTCGCATAAGAGCCTCCCTAAAAAATTTGACTCGTAAACCGGGGCGAAATCCGCCTGCAATATTGCGGGCGCCCGCCCCGCTGATTCCTGAATCAGGGCCAACGTCACTTCTGCGGGTGGATCGTCAGCTTTTGCACGCGCCAATTCAGAAGTTCGCCGACGAGAAGCTCATTTTCGCTCGTGCAATTCATTTCATGCACCCAGCCGAATTGCTTCATCTGTTTCCCGGCGGTGCCGAATTTGCCCAGGACGTGCCCTTCCAAATCGAGTTTGTAGATCGGACCCACGGCGTCCGAGCTGTAAAGATATTGCTTGGGCCCCGGCGTGATGCAGATCGCCCAAGGAGCGCCGACGCCCGTCCACACGGCGCGCAGCGTCAGGTCGTTGTCAAAGACTTGAATCCGGCTGTTCCCCCGATCACCGACATAAACGTTGCCCTTGGCGTCGGTCGCGATCGTATGCGGAGTGCTGAATTGGCCGGGTTCCTTGCCCTTCACGGCGCTGCCAATGGCCTTGACGAACCGGCCATCCTTGTCGTACTTCACGACCCTCGCGTTGCCATACCCATCGGAGACGAAGATGTCTCCGCCCGCGTCCCAAGCGACGTCCGTCTCCCGGCTAAAGGAATAGGGCTGTGCCGGCCGCGGCGTGTCTCCGGGCAGCACCGGACGGAAATTGAAGCCGCCCGGAGTGTCTCCCTCAGCGGATTCCGGCCTGCGGCCCATGGTCATCACCTCTTTGCCAACGGGGTTGAACTTGACGATCATGTTCGTCCCTTCGTCCACCGCCCAGACGTTGTCCTGGGGATCGACCCGCACCGTATGCGCAAACGCAAAAGCATAATTGCGCGGACTGATCTCGCGAACAAAGTTTCCTTCCTGATCGAATTCAAATAGCTGCGTTTCCCCGCTGCGCGTGAACACAAAAACATGTCCCTTGGAATTCTGCGCCACGCCCGCGGCTTCGCCGAGGAACACATCGGTCGGAAGCTTCAGTAAATTGGGCGCGGAATCGTAGGCGATTTCCGGCACATTTTGAGCCAAGAGCGGGAGAGCCGGTAGCGCAGCCATCGCAACTATTAAACTAAATAGTAAACATCGCTTCATAAAAGCCTCCAGGAAAATTTCAGGTCATAGAAGGGGGACCGCCGTCCATCATCGTCAGCATCCCCCTTGGTCTGAAAGGGCGACGCCGAACTTGAATGGAGAAGGGGAACCAGAAGCCATCGCGGAGCTTGGCTGCCACGATGCCTTGCCTGGCCCCCCTCCTGCCGAGCCTTGCTTACACGACTACCAAAGAAGTTTCAACGCAAACTGGATTTGCCGCTCGGATCCCTGCGTCTGGGTGAGCGTGCCGAAACCTGGAACCGCGGCCCCCGTGTTGTCGATCGGTGAAAGGTTGTTCGCAATCGGGAACGCGTAGTTCGGGTGATTGGCAATGTTGAAAATCTCGGCGCGGAACTGCAAGTCGGTGGACTCCGAGATTTTCCTGATGTGGGTGTCCTTTGTTACGGCGAAATCCAGGTTGATCAGTCCCGGCCCGATGACTGCGTTCCGAGGGTCGTTGCCCAATAGATTGACGCACGTGGGGAAGGGGAACCTTGAGACGCCCTTCTTTATTTGGGGATCACAGCCCAACGGTTGGGCCGCATTATAAAACGCCATACTGGGCGCCTGTGGAAGGACATAGCATGCCGGGTTAAGGTAATTGAGGGTCTTTCGCCAGTCCGGAAGAACCTGTTGGCACCCGGGAACCAGATCGGGAATATCGTACGGCCCCCCGTTCAGCATTCCCACCGTCTCATTGGTGATCAGCGGCCACAAAGGAATGCCGTCGCTGGCTTCGAAGTTTCCAGCCGCCGCCCAGCCTCCCGCCACTGCTGCCAAGGGTCCGTGGAACGACGCCGGCGTTGGAATCGAATACAAGAAGTTGAAGGACACCCGCTTTGTCACGTTGAAGTCCGACAACCCTTTGTCGATGCTCAGGTCCCACCAGGGCACGATGGCGCTTGGGTTGTTCGAATAGTTGTCGCTGGCGAAGCTGCTCGAGCTGGTATCGAAGGACTTCCCCCAGGTGAAGGACCCGCCGATCATAAGGCCGTGGCTCACTTTCTTGTCGACCTTAACCTGCAAAGAGTTGTACCAGGATTGAACTGGAAAGATGGTGGATTGAAACTGGGCCGTGTTTGAGTTGATCAGCAGCCCGGGCACGATCCCATTGTTGGCGCTAATGCAGCCTGCGCCTGCTGTCGTGATGTTGACCGTGCCATTTACGCAGGCCGGATTAATCGGACTAGGGTTGACGTAGGCAACAGGAAGCCCCAAATTAGAATCCGTTTGGCTGCAGTTTGGCGGCCCAGGAGAGCATCCGGAGCTAACCGGGTTTGGGAAGAGCCAGCGACCACCCACGTTATACGGAAACACCGTATTGAGATCATCGGACTGGAGTGGATCGTGCCACGACCTCGATCCGGCATAGGCAATCATGAACGAGAGGTTTGGTGTCAACTGCCTCTGGATGTTGAGGTTATATTGCATGACGTAATTGCGCTTCGGGTTTGGCTGAACATATTGCCACCTCTCTGGCGCACTCAAACCAGCTATTGAAGGTGTAGTTGCGTCCGCCAATATGTTGAGGGGAAAGTCCCCCCATCCTGACGGGGCCGGGCTGCCGTTCGGGAGGCAGCTGCTCCCGGAGCAGGAGGCTGGTTGGCCAAACGTTAGGTCTGTTTCGGCGGAACTCGGAGCAGTTTGCAAAGAATTGAGCGCAAACATATAGGAAAGGGGCAGAACGTCGAATAGTCCGAACCCTCCGCGCACGGCCGTCTTGCCATCTTTGAACGGGTCCCAAGCAAAACCGATCCGCGGCTCAAAATTTTTGGTGGTTGGGTTCGACTGGAACGTTGTGTGGTAAAAACCCGGGCAGGAAGCGACACCGCTGACATTTGCCAAACAACCACCGGGATCGTGTCTGGCAGCAAGATTTTGACTGAGCGTCTCGACGTTGTTTATGTTGTTGTCAGTCACCCACGGAATGGTTGACATTTCGTAGCGCAAACCCAGGTTCACAGTCAGATTCGAAAACATCTTCCAATCGTCCTGAATATATGCGCCGTAAATATTGGAGCGCCAGTGATGTACAACCCCTAGATTCGTAGCGAAGGGAGGCTCGATCGGCATCCGGGCGGACTTCGGTATGTCCATGAGATATGCCGCTACTCCGCCTCCGCAAGAAATGGGCAGCGGATTGGCAGCTGTGTTCGTAGTAGGTGGCGGAGTGCACGAGCCGTACAACCCCTCCTTAAGAGCACTGAAGGATGGGCCACCGCCGCCCGGGCCAGCTGGCCCACTCAGCCAGTTCTCGTGGTCATCCACGGTCTCAAATCCGATCTTAAAATTGTGCTTCCCAATTGTCTTGGAGACATCGTCGAATAGCTCCATTTTGTTGGTTCGAGAGCTGAAACCTGGAGCGCCGGTATAACCGCCCATCGCTCCCGACACATTTATGCTATTCGTAGAGTTTCCGTTGCCGCCGACGGAGCCTCCACCTGCAACCCACCCTGGCACGACACCGATTTGCTCGGACGCCACAGGACACGGAGGCGTGCCACAGGGTTGAACGACTTGAAGAGTGGTTACTTGCGTCACTGGGTTGTTGTTGAAGAACTGTGGGCTAAAAAGGTCTGATCGGGCTAGTCCCACTCGAAGGCTGTTGACAAGAGATGGATTGAAGACGTGGGTTTCTTCCGCCGTATACGCTGCGTGGGGAACCTGGTTTCCACTGTAAGACAAGTTGGGAGGGCCGTACAAACCGGGCCTCCTCCAAGTCGAGGTGTCGCGGTACCAACTGCCAACCAAACTGTCCTTTTCCGAGATCCTGAGGTCGCCGCGAACCGTTCCGTAGTTGTCGAAAGCGTATTGGGTGAGGTCAGAAAAGTAGTAGGCATTGTCGTTGTTGTTCGGCGAAAAGGCCGCGCCATTGGGCAGCGGAGACAGAACGCCAGGGGGCGTTCCATTGGGGTTTAGCTCGGCAAAAATGAAATTATCGACGCATACAGACGCCGCGTGTCCGTATTGTATCGCCGCCGCGCTCCCTGGCGGCGCCTCATTGGTCATGCCGTTGGGGTCGTACGCGGCATACGGGCAGTTCGCGTTGGGCAGCGCGGGAAGAGGCTGGCCGTTCTTGTCGTTAAGGATCCCCAGCCTCGCGGCTGGCGTCAGCACCGAACCCTGTTGGGGTATGGCCTTGGCCTGGCGGAAGCCTTCGTAGTTGCCGAAGAGAAATGCCCTGTCCCTCAAGACCTTCCATCCCGCCGACGCCCCGAACTGGTTGCGGACAAAATTGCCTTTTTTCACGCCAGCGGGGAGTTGTGGATTTGGATCTTCAAAACGGTTTGCGGCGTCGAGAGAACTGTTGCGCAAAAACTCGTAAGCGCTGCCATGAAAAGTGTTGGTGCCGGACTTGGTGATCGCGTTGATGACCCCAGCCGAGGTGTCTCCGTATTCCGCCGAATAGTTGCCGGTCAAAACGGAAAATTCTTGAATCGCATCAACGCCGGCGTTGTTGCCGAGCACGTTTCCCGGGCCGGCATTGGAATAGTCGTTGACGATCACGCCGTTGAGCCGGTAGACGTTTTGTTGGGGCCGCGCACCGTTAATGGTCATCTGTATCCCGAGGCCGCGGGTCGAGCCACCGGGCGCGTTGATGTCTTCGTGGGGCCGAACCGAGACCACTCCCGGTGTCAGCGCCGCCAGGGATACCCAGTCGCGACCATTCAACGGCAACGTAGCGATCTGCGACCCCACGACTTCGCCGCTGAGGGTGGCGTTGGTCGTCTCAACCACCGGAGCCGCCCCGGTAACCTCAACAGTCTGCGAAACTTCACCGACGGTCAAAGCGACGTTCAACGCTTGCTGTCCGCCGACGATCAGCGTCACTTTGCTGGTGGCGGTGCGAAAGCCCATCGCGGACACCGACACTTCATAGTCCGCCGGGAGGAGGTTCACGATGCTATATGCGCCCGAACTATTGGTGGTGGATTCGGTAGTTACACCGGTGGCGCCATTCCTGGCGGAGATTTTCGCGCCGACGACAGCCCCTCCCTGCGCGTCCGTGATGGTGCCGGACAGCGTGGCGCCGGAGACTTGCGCGCGCAGCGGAGTTGCCGAGAACAGAAGCCCGAGAGCCCAGATCAATACGAGGATTTTGGTCACGTTCGATTTCATCGCAGTTCCTCCCATTACGTACAAGGATTTCTCTGACATTCAACACACCCACTTCCCAACAACCTTGGCGAGCGATGAGGCCTGTTCCATGGAGGGGACGCTACTGCTTTTACGATGAAGGGAATATGAAGAGGAGCGCCCGGTTGGGCGTTGGTCCATCTGACACGTTCCATGCCAGCAGTGGGTCCCGTGGCTCGCTGCTGGCCGGCAAAAGGAAACACTCACGTGGTGCCTCCGCAATGCCCAAGAGCCCAACAACCGATTTCTATGTTTAAACCCAGACCACCCGGTTAAATTAAGGCGTACGTATCACGCGCGGCAGTCCATGTCAACAATTTATTGGCGGGAATGAAAATAATGTTTTTCGATCCTGAAGTGGTTATAACAGAAACGCGCGAACAGTGGAGTTCGGCCATAAATCAAGCCGCTGTTGAATGCGGAAAGCAAAAAAATTCCCTCCGCCGCGCGATTGATGCGGAGGGTGGCGAATCGAAATTGACTCGCCACCCTCCCCTAGTGTTTTTCTATCGAGCCGCTGGTCACCTCACGGCTACCAAATCATCTTCAGCGCAAACTGGATTTCCCTATTCGGTATCTGCGTGGCTTTGAGCACTCCGAAGCCCGCCTGCGGAGTTCCGGCCGCGCTAATCGGCTCGAGATTGTTAGCTTTCGGGGGTGCAAAGTTAGTGCGATTCACGATGTTGAAGAACTCAGCCCGGAACTGGATATCGAAGGCTTCCGAGATTTTTTTTATGTGGGTGTCCTTCGTTAGGTCCGCATCAACGTTGACCAACCCAGGCCCAATGACCGTATTGCGTCCCAAGTTGCCAAGGAGATTGAAACAGGTGAGCGGGGGAACGCCAAGCGATGCAAGCGAAACCTTTGCCCCACCCGGCCCGTACGGTGGATTTTGGTCGCAGTTCGCGTTAAAGAAGGCTGGACTGGGGGCTTGGGCAGGGATGAAGCAATTCGGGTTGATGTACTGAAGGGCCCCATGTCGTCCTGAGGATGGATTGGTCAGAGCGCAGCCAGGAACGCGATCCGGAATACCCATGGGCTCACCGTTGAGTTGACCCATCGGGTCTCCCTCGACGCCATCCAATGTCCACAGAGGGGTGCCGTCGCTCACCTCGAAGACTCCTCCTAGTTCCCACCCTCTAGCGATCCATCCGGCGGGCCCGGAGAAAGACGCCGGTGTGGGGACCTGCCACAACCCATTAACGACCAAGTTGCGCGTAACGTTGAAGTCCGACAGCCCTTTGGTAATGCTCAAGTCCCACCACGGGATCGTGGGGGTTATGTTGTTCGAGTAGTTGTCGCCCGCGAAGCTGCTAGAGGAGGTGTCAAACGACTTACCCCAAGTCAGTGCCCCCCCGAGCTGGAAACCATGGCTAAGGCGCTTGTCAACCTTTACCTGGAGGGCTTCGTACCAGGACTCGGCTTGAAAAATGGTCGATTGAATATCGGCCGTGTACGCGTTAATCAAAAGCCCGGGTACGATGGCGGTGGGGTTGGCGGCAAAACCGGCGGGAAGCCCCAGGGCCGCATCAGTTGCGCTACAATCCGGCGGCCCAGGGAGACATCCGCTCCCAATCGGGTTCGGAAACAGCCAACCAGCCGAAGTTTTAGTCGGATACACCGTATTCAGTTCGTCGGTCTGGAAGGGATTGTGAACCCCTTTCGCTCCGGTATAGGCGAGCGTTACCGAGGTGCTCGATGTCACTTGCCTCTGGATGTTCAAGTTCCATTGCATGACGTAATCGCGGTGTGGGTTGTGTTCATTATACCCATACCTAGGTTTCGCGGACGGCGTTACACCGGTAGCTAAATTAGTAAACCCCACGGGGTACGCCCCTTCATTGCACTGTAGTCCAAGGCCGCACGAAAGATCAACTTCAGCGCCGTTTGGAGCGGTTTGCAAAGAATTGAGCGCGAACATGTACGGAAGGGGCAGGACATCAAACAGCCCGAAGCCCCCGCGCACCGAGGTCTTGCCGGTCTTGAATGGGTCCCAGGCAAAACCGACCCGCGGCTCAAAGTTTCTTTTTGTCGGGTTCCGGCCGAAGGTCGTGTGGTAAAAACCAGCACACGTGGCTAATCCATTGGAATCGGCCATGCAAGGGCCGCCATTGGCGTTGGGATTTTGATAGAGCTGCTCCAGTTGGTTGATTTTGCCCTGGGTCTCGGTCGGAATCGTTTGCATTTCGTAGCGCAAGCCAAAGTTCAGAGTTAGGTTGGGACGCACTTTCCAATCGTCTTGGACATATCCAGCGAAAATTTTGGAGCGGTAGTGGTGTGTCGTGGGCCCACTCGTAAAGGGCGGAACCGTCGGCATGCGGACCTGATGAGGGATATTCTGGAGAAAACTAGGTATCGAGTCAAAAGATGAGCTTCCGCTGCACCCGGCTCCTTGTCCCCAGTCCTGGTGATCGCCTAGATACATAAAACCGAACTTCAAACTATGTTTCCCGGCTGTGCGAGCGACGTCGTCGAACAGCTGAAGGATTGCAGTTTTGGCGTAGAAACCCGGAGCGGTGGTAAACCCTCCGAAGCCGTCAGCCGTGGCACTATTTGCTGATAGCCCACCCGCCCCAATGTTGACTCCTGGCGCGACGCAACCAGGCATCACACCAAGGGTCGTGTCAAGCTCTAGAGGGTTAGAAGTCGAAATCGATGGGCTGTTGAGGTCTGACTGATTTAATCCCACCCGAAGGGTATTGACCATCGCCGGGCTGAAGACGTGGTTTTCTTCCAGGGTATAGGCAGCATGCGGGACCAGGAACCCGCTAATATCGTAGTTGAATGAATTCGGCAAAGTCCAACTCGAGTGGTCCCGATACCAACTGCCTGACAAGCTGTCCTTGTCCGAAATCTTGAGGTCGCCACGAACCGTGGCGTAGTTGTCACTGACCCTTTGTTTGCTATCGGAGAAGAATGTGCCAACGTTGTTGTCGGGTCCGGTAAGGCCGCCATTGGGCAGCGGGTCGAAACTGCCGGCGGGCGTTCCGGAAGTGTTTACGAGCTTTTCCATTAAAGTATCAACGCACGTGGAGGCTCGCCCGGGCGCCAGATTGGTTATGCCGTTCGGGTCTATCCCGTTACCCGGGCTCGGGGGCGGAGTGGGCATACCAGGGGGGGTGAAAACTGGGCCCGGGTTCGCGGCAGTAAATAGGCACGGGCCTGACTGTATGGGATTCGGAACAAGGGGGCCGCCAGAAGTGGGAGTGCAGTTTGTGAATGCATTAGCGTTAGCGTATCCAGTGCCTGGAAGATTGCCGCAGGCGTCGTTGACGATCCCTAGCCTCGCGTTGGTCGATAGGGTCTGGGCAGTTTGTGGTATGGCCTTCACCTGACGGAGCCCTTCGTAATCGCCAAAGAGGAAAGCCCTGTCCTTTAAGACCTTCCATCCTGCCGACGCTCCGAACTGGTTGCGGGTGAAAGCCCCTTTCTTTTCACCATTGGCATTCTCAAAGAAATCTGCCGCGTCGAATGCGCTGTTGCGCACGAACTCGTAGGCACTGCCGTGAAACGAGTTGGTGCCGGACTTGGTAACGGCATTGATGACTCCGCCCGAGGTAAAGCCGTACTCCGCCGAGTAGTTGCTGGTCAACACCGTAAATTCCTGAATCGCGTCCACACCCATGTTTGCGCCGAGTACGTTGCCCGGACCCGCGTTCGAATAGTCGTTCACGATCACGCCATTGAGCCTGTAGACGTTTTGCTGGGGCCGATTTCCGTCAACGGTCATCTGCATTCCCAGCCCGCGCGTCTCTCCGCCAGGCGCGTCGACTGCTTCGTGGGGCCGGACCGTAGCTACTCCGGGTTCCAGAGTGGCCAAGGAGGCCCAATCGCGGCCATTCAATGGCAACTCGACGATCTGCGCGCTCTCGACGTTGCCGCTGAGGGTGGCGTTTGTCGTCTCAATCACGGGAGCCGCGCCGGTAACCTCTACAGTCTGCGAAACCTCACCGACGGTCAATGACACGTTCATCTCTTGTTTGGCGCCGACGGTGAGCGTCACTTTGCTCACGGCCGTGCGAAAGCCCATCGCGGACACCGAGACGTCGTAATTCGCCGGGAGGAGGTTCACGATGCTATAGATACCGGAACTATTGGTCGTGGTATCGGTCGATACACCGGTGGCGGCGTTCCTGGCGGAAATTTTCGCGCCGACGACAGCCCCTCCCTGCGCGTCCGTGATGGTGCCGGACAGAGTGGCGCCGGAAACCTGCGCGCGCACCGGAGTTGCCGAGAACACAAGCCCGAGAGCAAAGATCAATACCAATACGAAGATCTTGGTCGCGTTCGATTTCATCGCAGTTCCTCCCGTTACGTACAAGGATTTCTCTGACATTCAACACACCCACTTCCCAACAACTTTGCGGAGCGATGAGGCCTGTTCCATGGAGGGGACGCTACTGCTTTTAGGATGAAGGGAATAGTAAGAGGAGCGCCCCGCTGGGCGTTGGTCCATCTGTCACGTTCCATGCCAGCAGCGGGTCCCGTGGCTCGATGCTGGCTGGCAAAAAAGGAAACACTCACGCGGTGCCTCCGAAATGCCCAATAGCCCGACAGCCGAATTCTAATTTAAACCGAGACCACCCGACTAAATTAGGGCGTACGTATCACGCGCGTCAGTCGATGTCAACGATATATTGGCGGGATGAAAATTATGCTTTTTCGCCGTTAAGTGACTACAAGGGAAACGTGGGAACAATGGTTTTGGCAATATAAAGTTATACCGCTGCTGGATGCCGACGGCAAAAAACTTCCCTCCGCCCCGCGTTTCAGTGCTTCAAACCTTCCAGGAATTCCGCGAGGTGCTTCTGCCAGACCGCGGCCTGGAAAAACGTGTAGTGGCCGCGCGATTGGTCGGAAAACGGCAACAGAACAAATTTCCCGTTTTTCACTTTCTTGATTTCCTGCTCCGCGATGCCGAGCTCCGCCGGATTCCAAAAATCCTCCTGCGGATTGATGAGCAACACGTTTGCAGTGATTTTACCGAGTTCCTTCGAGGCATCGAAGTTGCGCGACGCGTCATACTGATACATGAAATCGTTCGCGTCCGTCGTCTTCATGTTTTCCTCGATGTATTGATCCACGTATTTGTCCGCCAGCGCCGCTGTCGGATATTCCTTCTGCCAGAACGTCGGAACGCTCCCCACGACCAGCAGGTGGCCGAGCGCGGCGCGCAATCCGTAAGGCTGTTGCGTGTAGTTGCCGTTGTTCCATCCCGGATCGAGGCGAATGTCGTCGACCATGATCTTGCGCACCATGCGGTTGCGGCTGGCGACTTCGACCGGCAGGCAGGAAAGCAGAAGCATGCGCATCGAAATCGCTGGGATTCGATTCGCCCCACATCAAACCTTCCATGCAGCCCATCGACGCGCCAATGAATAGATGCACATGATTCACCTGCAATCCCTGGGCAAGAAGAATCTGCGACGCGCGCACCATGTCCGAATAATCGTAGTGAGGAAACTTCGCGCGCAAGCCGTCGCTCGGCTTGGTGGATTTTCCCAGGCCCGCGCCGAGCTGATCCGGAAGAATGAGGTAGTACTTCGACGCGTCCAGCAGTTGGCCGGGCCCGAAGAGCACGCCCGCAAACGAGGGGATCAGGAACACGCGGCCGGCGCGGTTCGTGCCATGAAGAATCAGCACGGCATTCGTGACGCGGCCGTTTGCGTCCCGCTGCGGCGTGCCGATCGTCGTGTAGTGCAGCCGCACCTCGGGAAGCGATTGGCCATCCGAAAATTTGAAATCGTGCGTGACGAAATCGCCTTCCTTCGGCGGCACAGCTCGACACCCACGCATTCTGCTGCGCGGAAACACACACAGCCGCGCAGAAAAATCCCGCCGTCAGCAAAACTCCCCTCAAGATTCTCGATCGCATCTTTGTTGCCTCCTCAAAACCGCCCGCATTGCCGCGTCTTGCGATCAGCTCGGCCCCGTGGTGAAAGCCAGCGTGACCAATGTTCTCTGCTCGAGCTCGTGAGCCTTGGCCGATCCGGTCGCCGGGCTGGCGCTCGCCGAGCGCTTCACCGAGCGCACTGGAATGCCTTGAATATAATGCTGAATGCGCGGCAAGACGTAAGAGAGCGCGCCCATGTTGGCGGGCTCTTCCTGCACCCAGACAATTTCGCGCGCATTCGGATGGCGCGCAATTTCCGCGCGCAGTTCATTCTTCGGAAACGGATAGAGCTGGTCGAGAAACAGGATCGCCGTTTCGGTGTCGCCGCGCTGTTTTGCGTTCGTGGCGCAGTTCGTGCCCGATTTTTCCGCTGCAGATCAGGATGCGTTTGGAGGAAGTGATTTCGCGGTCGGGAACCACCCACTCAAACCGCGGGCGGGAAAAATCCTCGATCGGCGAAGACGCATCGGGATGGCGCAGCATGCTCTTCGGCGTGAACACCACCAGCGGCTTGCGCCAGCGGCGCAGCGCTTGCCGGCGCAACAACTGAAAATATTGCGCGGCGTTCGACGGCTGGCAGACTTGAATATTGTCCTCGGCGGCGAGTTGCAGATAGCGTTCGATGCGCGCGCTGGAATGTTCCGGGCCCTGGCCCTCATGCCCGTGCGGCAGCAGCAGCACGACGCCGGAGGGCAGATCCCACTTATCTTCTCCCGCGCTGATGAACTGATCGATGATCACCTGCGCGCCGTTGGCAAAATCGCCGAATTGCGCCTCCCACAGCACCAGCGCTTCCGGATAGTCCCGGCTATAGCCGTATTCGAAGCCGAGCACCCCGGCTTCGGAAAGCGTGGAGTTATAGATTTCGCAGCGCGCCTGGCCGGGCGCCAGATGTTCGAGCGGCACGTATTCCGCTTCCGTCCGCGTATCCACGAGCGCCGCGTGGCGTTGATTGAACGTGCCGCGCCGCGTGTCCTGTCCGGTGAACCGCACCGGCGTGCCCGAGAGCAGCAGCGTTCCGAACGCGAGCGCTTCGGCCATGCCGTAATCCACGGGGCGCTTGCCATGCCCCATCTCGGCGCGCTGTTCGAGGAGTTTCTTAACTTTCGGATGAATCGAGAAGTCCGCCGGATAGCTCGTCAGTTTGTCGGTGACATTTCGCCAAGTGTTTCCGCCGCGACTCCGGTATCCACTTCGTAAGCGCTGTCGTATCGCCCGCGCTTGTACGGCGACCAATAGGACGGCAGTTTGCGGAGGCGCGGCTTTTTCTGCATCGCGCTCGCGGCCTTGTGCGCGGCTTCGAGTTCGCCTCGCACCGCTTCGATCGTCGCAGCCGGGTCCGCGCCGATTTGTTTCGCGTAAATCTGCCACAGCGGCGGGTGATCCTTGATTTTCGCGTACAGCAGCGGCTGCGTGATGGTTGGATCGTCCACTTCGCTGTGGCCGTGCCGCCGGTAACCGATGACAGTCCACGACCACGTCGCTCGCGAACGCCTGGCGATATTCGAGCGCCATTTGTCCAACGCGCACGACGGCGTCCGGATCTTCTCCGTTGACGTGAAAAATGGGAATGGCCTGGCGCTTGGCCAGCGACGAAGCAAAGCGCGAGGAATGAAGCTGCGCCGGAGCGGTCGTGAAGCCGAGCAGATTATTTACGATGATATGGATCGTGCCGCCAACTGAATAGGCTTCCAGATTCGGCGAAGTTCAGCGTCTCCGCCCAGATTCCCTGGCCGGCAAAGGCGGCGTCGCCGTGCAGCACGATCGGCAGGATTTTCGCGCGGCTGCCGCTGCCAATGCGCGCCTGCTTCGCGCGCGCGCGCCCAATCGCGACGGGATCGACCGCCTCCAGATGGCTCGGATTCGAAGCGAGATGGACGTCCAGTTTTCGGCCCTGCCGCGTGCGATATTCTCCCGTGGCGCCGACGTGATATTTGACGTCACCGCTGCCCAGCACGCTGCGCGGGTCCACGTCCTCGAAGCCCGCGAAAATATCCGCCGCGCGCTGTCCCGCGATGTGCGCCATCACGTTCAGGCGGCCGCGATGGCTCATGCCGATCACCACTTGCTCGCCGCCCGCTTCCGCGGCAGCGGCCAGCACGCGGTCCAGCAGCGGAATGAGCGCCGTGACGCCTTCGAGCGAAAATCTCTTGCTGCCGAGGTAACGCGCCTGCAGAACCTGTTCGAACAGATCGGCGCGAATCAGCCGCTCCAGAATATAGGCGCGGTCAGGTTGAGGCGGGTCCGCTTCCATTCGCTCGGCTATCCAGCGGCGGCGCTCGGGATCGTCGATATGCGCGAATTCGGCGCCGATCGTGCCACAGTAAAATTTTCGCGCGGCAGCGGCGGCTGGGCCGTCGCGAATGAGCTCCGGATGTTCGACCGGCGCCAGGAAGCCCAACGGATCAAGGTCCGCCGCGAGATAGCCCCAGCGCCGGTAACTTTCATATACGCGCTCGTGCTCGGCGCTTTTCTGCTCTATCGCTTCCGGCATTTCAGTGGCGTCCCTGTGAGTTGCTGTATCAAAGAAATCATTCTATCAAACATGCTGCTGGTACGGCCTTCACGAGCCAAATTGGCATATAGGCCAGCGGCCAAAGGTTTCGAGCACGTTGCCTCGAAGTTCCATTCGGTCCACAATTGCAAGTCGGAGCTAACATGCTGCGCATCACACAAGCACTTGCCGAGCCCGGCAATTTCACAAGCGCAAAAACTCTTCCGGGAATACGCCATGTCACCTGGCGTCGAAGCATGTTTGCAGGATTTCGAAGGCGAGCTTGCTTCTCTTCCCGGCTCGTATGGTCCACCGACAGGACGCCTGCTGCTGGCCTTACGTCAGGAGCCCGGAGGGTACGACGAACCTGTTGGCTGCGTCGGGCTGCGCAAACTGGAAGACGGAGCCTGCGAAATGAAGCGGTTGTATGTCCGGCCGCGATCTCCGCGGCGAAGGCGCCGGGCGCGCACTGGTCGAGGCGGTAATTGCGGAAGCCCGCTCGATGGGCTACAGAAAGATGCGCCTGGATACGCTTCTGAACATGCATGAGGCGCAGACACTCTATAAGGGTCTCGGGTTCCGCGAAATACCTGCCTATTTGAAAAATCCCACGCCAAATGCGATCTTCTTTGAATTCGCGCTGCGTTGAATCGAAGGTCCGCGCTCTCAACCGCTGTAGATTTCCTGAATCTTCCCGGCCAAGCCGAAATCATTTTTCGTCAAGCCTCCGGAGCTGTGGGTGCAAAGATCCACCGTCACTTTGTTCCAGGAATTCGACCAATCCGGATGATGATCCATCTTTTCGGCCGCCAGCGCGACCCGCGTCATAAAGCCGAAGGCGTGCGTGAAATCCTTGAATTCGAACACGCGGTGCAGGTTTCCGTTTACTACGCTCCAGCCGCCGAGTTTCCGCAATTCCACTGCAATTTCCTGGTCCGAGAGCTTTGCCATGGCCATGAAAGCCTCCCTTGTCGTCCGGCTCGTTGTACCGTTCCGCGCTGATGCCCCGGTCATTATCAGCCCCCGGCGCGGTCCGGGCAAGCGAGCCCGTGCTCGGGTAGTGGTGTCATTTGACGTAGCTATAAAAAGTAGTATGCTCCGGGCCTATGGAGCAAGTTCCACTAGTGTCTTATCAGGAATTTATCTCAATAATCTTAACAGCCCTAGCGGTGATGTTGGCTGTATTGGCGATTGGAATGGCAGTGCTAGGTGTTTGGGGATACCTCGGATTTAAGGATATTGTTAGAGAGGCAGCTAAAGCCCACGTTTCGGAAGCGATGGCGATCAAAATGCAGGAATATCCTGGCGGAGCAGAAGTCCTCGAATCAATGAAACAGCTAAAGGAAAAGGCGGATATCTTGGAAGGCATTCAAAATCAACTAATTGCGCAGCCTCCACCGAAACCCGTTGCGAGCGCATCCAATAATGAGGTACAAGTGACGCCGATTGACAAATATCCGGGAGAGGAGGATCAACAAAATGCCAGCGCTAGAGGAAAGAGTGACCAGCAAAGCGACCCCTCCACCCCTGACTCCGGGTCAAGTAATCGCTAAGTACCAAAAAAGTGCTCCAGTTGATGTAATCGGAATTGCAAGGGAACTTGGCTTGAACGTGTGGGAAATGCAGTCCTTGCCCTCAAGTGTGAGTGGGAAGATTTTCCGCGATCCTCTGAATGGTGGACCGAGCGGCTTCAGTATTGCTGTAAACGCATCAGAAAGTCCGCTCCGAAAGCGTTTTACTATAGCGCATGAAATAGCGCATTTTCTTTTACACCGCGATTTCCTGGAGAAGGACGATTTGGTAGATGATGCCATGTATCGGAGCGGATTGAGCAGTGCTGAGGAAACACAGGCTAATCGTTTGGCTGCTCAGATACTCATGCCCTTTCCGCTGATCCAAGCGTTAGTAGATTCGGGCGTCAAAGATGTGGCGACTTTAGCCAACATGTTTCAAGTTTCGCAGCCCGCAATGAAAATCAGACTTGGAATTCCCGTTACATAAGACTTGCAACTTCCCCCAGCGTCCAAACATGATCAGTGAGTCCCGCTTCCATTGCTGGCGTAACCCGCAAGCTTGAATGGACTCGGCAGAAGTTACACGAAGCGAAGTGCAGCGCACAGGCCGCTTTCAAGTGGGATCGTTTCTTCGAGAAACCGTTTGTAGGCCGCGTGAATCGCCGTAATTGCATTCTCATAGTGAGATTCTGTCTCTCAATATGAGAAGTGGAAATCAGACTAGGTTTCGGGCTTTCGGTCATTGGTATAGGCAAGGCATTCACAAACTCGCCTGTCTTGCGTTGAGGATTCCTGATAGGTCTTAATCAGCATCGCGTAGTCCACGTCTCTCTTCTTACCCGTGCCTGATATGGCTGTCGAGGGAGAAATGGCTTCGTCCAAATAAGTAATTGGCGGCCCACTCTAGCTAGGCCGCCGCCAACTTCAAAGATCAAATGACACCACTACCCGTGCTCGTCGTTCAATATTATTTGAAATCCGGGGACAATAGTGTCCCAACGTTTTGATTTCCGTGCCCTGTCAGTTGTTGAGAGAAGGCGCGTCAGCGATGGATTTTCTTGGTCTCGATTTGAACTGCAAGCGATGCTTCTGCGGCCCTGACGCGCCGCGTAATTTCATGCAGGGCCAGGGCCTCGCCGAAACCGATTTCTCGGTGGCCAAGAAGTTTCTCTTCCAAGTGAAGCAAAAGCCGCGCCCTTCAAAAAGCGGAGGACGGGGCACCCTGAAATTCACTTTTGTGGGAAGGGCGGGCCGCCCTACTTATTGTGTTTCCACCAGAGGATCAAACCGAAAACGAAGCCGAGCCCGACCGTGCCAAGTATAAACGGACGCGCGATGGGGATCGCAACCCAGGCAAGGACGGCCAAGCCGAGCGAAACAATCGCGCCCGTACGGGTCCCGGGCACGGACAAGTTGCCAAATGCGCCAAGGGAAGTGGGACGTTGCCTTTCGGTCCTTCGCGGCGTCAAGAGTCACCTTCGGAAGAAGGGTATATCACCCGCTGGAATCCTGATTTACTTGGCGGCCAGTAAGCGGCCGGGGTCAACCCGCACGACAACGTACGTAATCGATCCCTCGATCGCGCTAAACCAATGCGGCAAACCCGCGGGAATCACGACCACGTCGCCCGCTTTTATCCGGCGGCTCACACCGCCTTGGATAGAAGTGCCGCTTGCGCCGGGGCCATCTTCCAGCTTGACGGAGGTGCTGTCCGACGGTCTCGTCTTCGCATTGACCATCGTGCCCCCGGTCACCAGGGTTCCCGCGCCGTCCATCACGTGATAAATTTCCGTCACCTGGAAGTGCACGGCAGCGACGCCGGGCGGCGTCTGTGGCCGGTGGAGCACGCCGACGGCAACATTGTATCCACCGGCATCAACCACGCGGATGTTTGGCTGGGGATTCGTCGCCGCATTGGGCGCTCCGTTCAGATTGGCTTGGATGTCCGCAGCGCTCACATAGGTGGCGGGAAGAGGTTTCCCAGGCGAAGCCGCCTGTTGGGCGCTGGCCACATCGAGGGCTGCCGCGGAAACCGCGAACACAAATGCAAGAAGGCCCAGCATTATTTTCATCGCCGACTCCTTTTTTGCGGTTAAACTTTCGATCTGGAATTTCCGTTTTGGCTTGCCGGGCAACCCGCCAACTGCTCCGGGCTCCTACAGATCGGGCATCTCCCGGCCATTCGCGAGCACGATCTTTTTAAGACGCAAAATAGTCGATCCGTTTTTGGCTCGAAAACCACTGGCCGTGATGACGTCGCCGGGTTTGAGCGTGTTCTTGTCCCAGCCGCCTACCCGGACCAGCATGATCGGACTCCTTGCTTCGCAGCTCCATTTTTCAATCTCGCCGTTGCCGTTCTTTACGTCCATGAAAATTTGCACGTGGGGATTAATGAACTGGAAGCTCGTCACGGTCCCCTTGACAGAGACGACTTTTTCCGTGTCGTAGTTCGTTTCTCCGTGATGTGCCAGGAGCGGGCCCGAAACAAAAAGGATGGTGAAGGCTACGGTCAGACAGAGCACTAAGCGTTTCATTTTCTAGGCCTCCTGCAAATAGCGGATCCACTAAGAGACACAGCTGCCGGGACCTTCAGCGCTTGGAAAGTGACTGCGCAAAATATCCCACCGCGATCTGCAACATGTCAATACCAATTCAGCGCCAGCAGAATCATCGGCGACGCGCACGAAATCACGAGTCTTCACGAGAAGAGGCCGGGCCGGCTACTTCGCGGGCGTGGTCTCCTTTTTTTCGATGTCCAGGAAGCTCTCCTGATCTTCACAGAATTGTTCTCCCAGAGTCCACGTTGGCTTCAACAGGAAATCCAGCTGCGCCGTCCAGGGTTTCGTGTAGGCCTTCGGGTCCTCGATGGTGATGTCGTCCAGCAAATGGTCACGGTTAATCCGCCGGATACGTTCGACCACGTGCAGAGCGTCGCTGTGCGGATGCCCGACGCGGTCGAGCCAGGTCTTGTCATTAAAATTCACGGTGTCGGCGACCAAGGTGTCTCCCTCCCAATGCCCAATCGAGTCTCCCATCCACAAGGGGCCGAGAGTCGTGTCATGGGGGCGGCCGTCCGTGAAGATCTGGTGCCGGGTGGAGTCCCACTCGAAAAGCATGATGACTTCGCCGGGCGCCTGAACAATCTGCATGGGGAAGGGATGAGTATAAATCCGCGGGAAGCCAGGTGGACTACAGTTGCGATAAATGGGGTCGTTTGTTTCCGCGAGGGGAAACGGGTGAGCTCCGAAGGAGGACTTGGTAGCTTTGAATTGCGCCTCACCCCAAGCGGTCATGGGAGGCTCTTCCAGGGTGAACTCATAAATCCAGTACCGCTCCACGACAGTGTTCGGCCGGGGACGGTCTTCCATCCAGACCCCTGACAAGTCGCGCGTTTGCGCCGAATTCGGAGCCTTCGCCGCTTTGGGTGGCCGTTTGGTTTGAGCCGATGCCGCTGGCGAACCACTCAAGATCATCCCGAGCGCGAACAGAGCTGCAAGAAGGCCCAGCATTCGTTTCATCGCCGACTCCTTTTTTTGCGATTAAATTTTCAATCCGGAATTTCCGTTTTCGCCGGGTACCCCATCGGTTGCGGAGCAACCCGTGGGGATTTTATCTCCAAACGCTTCGTCGTATGTATTTTAAAACAGAAGTGGCGCGCCCGGAAGTCAGCCGTGTCCGGAGAGCTCCTGGCCTGCTGGTTCGCAGCTCTGCGTGCCGGGTGACCGATTCGTTGCCAGGCAACGAGTGGGTTGCCGGCGGACCCTGTACGAGAATCCGTAATGGGTGCGGCACTCCAAGGTCACTCCGCCTGAAAGGCTGTGCCACCCGCCCGAGGTATTCCTCCGAAACCAACGACGATGCTGGCGCTAGCGCGCACAGCGCCTGCTGCAGCGCCCAGAAAACGTTTACTTCGAATCGCCGGAGGCCGGCGCGGCATTCTTTAGCGATATGGTCAGTCGTATTCCAGCCGGGTCCCGGTTCGCAACGCTGACCGAGGCCCCGAACAAGGAAAGAATTCGGTATGCCACGGGAGGACCCAACCCCAAGTCCCCGCCAGGTGTGCTTGCCTCGCCCATCGAGAAGAGATCAAAGAATTTCGCCAAGGCGGGGCTGGGGATTGCCCTGCCATGACTCTCGATGATAACCACGGATGAATCAGGCGTTACCTCTCGTGAAAGCCGGACGGACTCGCCCTCATCGGAGAATTTAACGGCGGTCTCAAGAAGGGTATGCATTGCTTTTACCAGCAAGTCCTCGTCTCCCAGCACGAGATCCTGGTCCGGCGATGGTGGGAGGAGCGAGACGCGACGAGATTTGGCGAATTCAGCCGCTCCTTCCATTGCGCGACACAGCGCCACATGCAAAGAGACAGGAGCTGTTCGGAACGGTTCCCGATTCACGTCGATTTGAGTGAGGAGCAAGGCATCATCCAGTATCGAAAGAATTCTTCGGCGAGATTGTTCAAACATCCCCTGGAGTTCTTTATTCTCCGCTGTAGAAGACATTCCGTCCAAAATGAGCTCGCTGACACCGAGGAGGCCGTTGAGGGGTGTGCGGAACTCGTGCGAGATGAGGTTCAGGAACTCGTTCTTGGAACGATCGAGGATGGTCAGGCGCCCGTTTGCTTCGACCAGTTCCTGCGTGCGCGCGGCTACAGCCTTCTCCAAGTGTTCATTCTGCAGCTTCAAGGCTCGCTGGAAGCCGTGCAGTTTGAGATGCGTTTCCACGCGTGCGTGAACTTCCTCGAATTGGAAAGGCTTGGATATGTAGTCGACCGCACCGGACTGGAAAGCCTTCACTTTGTCCTGGGTTTCGTTCAGGGCGCTAAGAAAAATGACGGGAATGTCTGAAAGCTCCAGGGTGGACTTGAGGCGTGCACACACTTCGTAGCCATTCATCTCCGGCATGTTGATGTCCAGCAGAATCAAATCGGGGGGAAACTTCATGGCCGCCGCTAGCGCCAGCCTACCCAGTGGAAACGAACGCGCTTCATGCCCTTGCTGTAGCAGCATGTCCTCCAAGAGCTTAAGGTTGGCGGGATTGTCATCCACGACCATAATGTTGCCTTGCTTAGACAGCAACTGCGCAGTTATCGCTGGCACATTTCCTCCAGCAATCGCCCCAGGGCATCGTATTCGTACTTGTCAGCAAGCTCCTTCAGAACTTGTGCGGCCGCGGCATCTGCAATCTCGCGCACCATGGCGATCAGTTTATCCAAGAGCCCCTTGTTGCCGCTCAAAGTCGCGATGCGGAGTTCTTCGACTAGTTCCAGCGGTAGTTGCCGGAGCATCTCCGCGCTCAGGGCCCCTCCCGGGACAGGAGTTCGGCTTTCGGCCCCGCTCATTTCCTCGTAGTCATAGACAATGTTTAGAAAGCCGCGCACTTTTTCGAGCAGCTCGTCCTCAAAGCAGGGCTTCGCCAGGAAATCGTCGGCCCCGCTTTGAGAAGCGGTTCGACGTTCATCATCCATGGCACTCGCTGACAGAGCGATGATAATCGTCTCCTTTCCACGAGGATCCGCCTTTATTGCTCGGGTCGCCTCTAACCCGTCCAAGACCGGCATATGCACATCCATCAGGATTAACCGTGGGTGCCATTCCTGCCAGGCTCGGATGGCTGCCTCGCCGTTCTCCGCGCTTCGCACGGAAAAACCAATCGTAGTCAGCAGTTTCATCAGCCAGTCCCGGCCGTCAAGCTGATCGTCGACGACCAGGATTCCGGGTACTTCCTGTCCAGCTCGGATGGCAATGACGCGCCGAGGGGCACTTCGCCTTACGGCTACTCCGGCGTCGCCACGTTCGATCGAGATCTCGAACCGGAATACGGAGCCCTTGCCGGGGCTGCTCGTAACCGTAATATCGCCTCCCATCAGTCGCGCGTAGGTGCGGCCAATCGCCAACCCCAAACCGGTTCCCTCCCCGCCGTTAAGACCGTGCATCGTTTGGCTAAACGGTTGGAACAGCTTCCTTTGTTCCTCATCCGTCAGGCCCGGGCCGGTGTCCTCAATGCGGGCGGACAGCCATAGCCGATTGGCGCTTCTTTGCTCAAATGTGACGTGCAGCTTGACATGGCCGCGCTTGGTGAACTTGATTGCGTTTCCCAGGAGGTTGATCAGCACCTGGCGTATCTTTCCTTCGTCCGCCACGACGTAAGTCGCGGAATCCCCAGAGACCAGCACTTCGAATCGTAGCGTCTTCGCCTCAGCCCGCATGCGGAACATCGCCGCGAGATCGTCCAGGAAATGGGAGAAATTGAATGTCGTTGGATGAAGCTCCGTGCGGCCAGCCTCGATCTTGGACATGTCGAGGATTTCGTTTAGGAGGGCCAACAAATGTTCGCCGCTTCGGCAAATGATCTGGAGATTCGTTTTCGCATCCGTTCCCAGGCTCGGATCCCGCAACATCAATTGGGAGAATCCAAGAATGGCGTTCATCGGGGTGCGGATTTCGTGAGACATGGTCGACAGAAACACACTCTTGGCCCGGTTCGCGGCCCGCATTTCGAGGTTGGACTGCACCAGTTCCTGCGAGCTCAGGTCCAGGGATCGCTCGATCATGAGGCGGCCTTCGTCAAACTCCTGGTAGGCCGCATCGACGGCGTCCAAAAGTCCTCGCAGTTGTGGAGGAAGCGCATCCGCGACGACGCCGTGTCTGCGCATCTGGCGAAGGAGCAGGGTGTGGTAAGCCGTCATTCCGCGTAGCCTTGGTCCGCATTCGTGGCGCATCTGGCGGAGAGCTAACTTTCCACGAAGGCCGTGATCGTCATGGTCTGATTATGCAGCTCACACTTTGCGCCTGGGGTGAACGGAGAAATCTCTCCGTAGGAGTAGAAGCCGGCCAGGGCGCAATCCTTGCCCAGAATATCCTGGACCCCTTCCACTTCTTCCTCGACCCGCTGCTTCAGAATCAGCTTGCGGCCGACGCAACTGATCAGAACCGCAAGTTGCGCCGAACCACCCGCCAGCCCGACGGAGGTAGCGCGGGCCGCCCCGGCGGCGCCTTCGATCAGCCGGTCGAAGTTGGCCATCATCAGACGGGCGTGAGAGCCCTCCGGCAAGTCGCCAGCAAAGGTGAGGCTATGTTCTTTGCGGTCGACGGAAAGAATCGTCCGCACGATCCAGGTGGAGTCCTCGCCGATCCGCACGCTCAACGGGAAGAGCAACCCGGTTGCCGGCAAGCCCTCGGCGTGCTTGCCCAGATAATTCTCATAGAGTTCGAGCGCTGATTGGCCATCGAGTTCGTAGAGAACGTTTCCCCGGGAACGGGTAATCAGCCGCTCCGGGCCGAACGGGTCCCATCCCCCCAGCGAGGCGCAGCTGGCTTTCAATCGATCCCCATAGAATCCCACCGCAGCCACGATGCCTTCACGCGGTTCGTCTCCGTGCAGTATGAGCGTTTGCCGGAACCGGTCGGCGTCGCCCGCCAGTCCCCCGGTCACCTGGACGTGCTCGGGCAGGTTCGCGATAAGCCCTTTAACGAGTTCGCTGCCGTTGACCCTCAGCCCGTCGGAGAGTACGAACACATGAGCGAGACCGTCCTTGTGAAGGTCCCCCGCGACGCTGGCTCCAGCGGAATAGCTGTCCTCCGTGCCGCGAATCTCCGTCGAAACCTGGCGGACTTCCGTGTGCTCGAAGCGCACGGCCGTCACAACCAGGGAATTATCCAGAACGCGGGTGCCTTCGATCTCGCCGGCCGTGGAGCATCCCAGCAGCAGCGCCTTCGGATAGTTCTTCCGGATGTCGCCCAGCAGGTTGCGTTCCAGGAGCAGCCCTGTGGCCCCGAACACCATTACGAACTGAGATCGGTCATCTGCTTCGCTCTGCATGGCCGGCTCCCAGCCCTGGGCACAGGTCCATAGCATCTGTTTGACGTCCATTTCACACGTCCTATCCCCGCTTCATTGTGCCGGTAGCAGGTTTCCGATCTCTTTCCTCAATCGGGAATAACTTCTGTCTCCAACGAACACTCCTTCCTAGTTCCATTTGACCTGCAAGGCTTCCAGCAAGGTGCGAAGGTAGTCCCGATTGACTGGAAAGAAGCCTTCGAGCAAATTAATGCGAAAGGGATACCAAGGTGATCTCAGGCAAGAGAGATGCCAATGGGAAGCGAGGGAAGGGATTTGTTATCAAGCAGATAGAACCGCCTCCGGCTTTCTCGGTGGACCAATTTGGGACGGAATTGTCGAAATGCATCAAGGGGCCCAGGTAACCCGGCTGTATTCCATATCCGGCCCAAACTTCATCGTGAAACACTAATCCGCGAAACCGATGGGAACGACTTGCCCCATTGGTGGCCGAGCAACCCGTGGCGATTTTATCTCCAAACGCTTTGTCGGATGTATTTTGGAATTGAAGTGGCGCGCCCGAAAATCAGCCGTGCCTGGAGAACTCCTGGCCTGATGGTTCGCAGCTCTGCGCGCCAGGTAACCCAATTCGTTGCGAAGCAACGAGTGGGTTGCCGGCGGTCTCACGCTCCCGCTGCATCGACACCGCGAGCCGAAAACGCGCACCCTCCAAGCTCACTCCGCCTGAAAAGCTGTGCCACCCGCCTGGGATTTGCTTTGCGAAGGAGAGCCAAGCGGGACTACCCTGATGCCAGCAACTCAAGTCATCTGGGGAATATCGGTCAAGCGATGCTGCCACTGCGTGAGCATACGGACGGATGATTGCCCAGATCAAAGGAGGACGTCATGAAAAAGTTGTTGATCGTAAGCGTATTCGCGTGCGTTTCGTGCCTTGCTCAAACACCTGCTTCCGCGCAGAAGCAACCCGCATTCAAAAAAGAGAATTTCAGTTACAACGAATGGACCAAGGGAAAGTTTTCAGAAGTTGTCACCGTCACCAATCCGGGAAAGTTCATCTTCCTGGCGGGAATTGGGGCTGAACGAGAAGGCGACGGGAAGATCCTCGAAGAAGGTAACTTCGTTGGTCAGTGCAATTATGCGTACGGCAAGATCAAGAAGCTACTCCAGTTGCAAGGGGCAACGATGAATGATGTGGTCCGAATCTCAACCTACATTACGGATATCAGATTTTTTCAGGATGCGTTAAAGTGCCGTAGGGAAGCCTTTGGCGATGCACCGATCCCCGCGTCGACGTTGCTGAACGTGCCCCAACTGGCTTGGCCCCACATGATGATCGAGATCGAAGTAACTGCAGTCCTGCCGAAGTGAGGCACTTGGTTCATGAAGGCTGGCCAGGCGGGTGGCCCGGGATTTCCGCTTTCTCTGGATGGCGCACGGCGGCCGGATAGTACCACTTCGATAGATCAATATAGAGTTATCATGCCAAATTTGGCGGGCGCCCCGTCCTGGACGCTCTTCCAGGGCGGGGTTCTTGGTCTGCATTCCCATGCCCAAAGAACGGAAACGGCGGTACGGACAAGCCCACTCGTCTACGCTCCTAGCGTTATCAACTCCATTTTGCGCTTGCCGAGCCGCCGAGCGCCCTTCTCCGTCACTACGATGGAATCGCCGAATTCCGCCGGGGTCGAGGTTTGCTTGACCGGCACGCTTGGTTTCAGGTCAAACACCATGCCGGCCTGAAACACCAGATCGTCGCCGCCTTCCATGCGGCCGGGACCACAACGCGGCAGATCAGCCAAGCCGCCGGAATGGATCAGGACGCCGCCGGATCTGGCGACTCCACGGGCCTTCAGTTTCTCGCCGCAGAAGTCGCAGAACTCCTTCACACTCTTCCCCGGCGCAATCCGGTCCAAAAGGGTCTGAAAGAGATCGAGACAGTATTGGCCGGCCGAGGCCCAATCCGCCGGCGCGGGCGAGCCAAGCAACACGGAGTGGTTCACTTGGGAGCCAAATCCGAGAACCGACCCCGAACACTCCTGCCCGAGAATCTGTCCGGCGCGAAAAACGTCGTCCAAAGGAAACCCGAAGCTCGCGTTCCCCGATCCTCGCGCGCTGATGCTCAGCCGCCAGGGGCGTTCCCCGGAGGCCTGGACCATGGCGTTGTACATTTTGAGCCACACGTCGCGATGAACGGCCCCGGGGCGGGCCGTCTCGATCATAGCCTGCACGCCTGCCTCGCTGACTTCGGTGGCTTTTTCGAGTACGGCGATCTCCTCGGCACTGTGCACCAGCTTCACGCGCCACAGGATGTCCGCGGCCGACTCGAATTGAGCTTGCGGAAATGCTTTTCGCACGCGGTCGAAGGTCGTAAAGGTGACGGAGCCCTCGGTGTTGCGAAATAGGTTCGCGAGTGATCCCACGCCGATCCGCGCCTGATCCAACTTTCGTTCCTTCAGGCAATCGATGATTAACGGCGACCATAGCCCCTCTTCATCCGAAAAACGGACCTCGATATCCGGAGCGTTGTCCGCGAACATCGTGGTCATCACGAGGCCAGGAATGGGACGCTTGTCGGCGAGCAAGGACCCGACACGGCTGGAAATCGCGGTGATCTTGCCTTCCGCGGGAAGGATGACCCATCCGGCCGGTATGCCGACGAGGTATTGGACGTCCGCGTCGCCATCTTGCCGGTCGTGAATCATGGCCTGCGTACTGTGTTGCGGCACAATCAGACAGTCGAAATGGCTCTCCTTCATTCCCTGGCGGACGCCCTGCCAGCGACGGCGAAACTCTTCGGCAGACCACGCCTTTGGCATGGACGCAGGAGAGATGGAGCGCTTCGGCGCGGCGGAATCGGCGGCCGCGCCGGCCTGTGGCGCTTGGCTCCAAGCCGGAAGCGTTGCTCCAGCCGCCGAGACCGCGGCAATGGACGAAGCGCCCAGGAGCAAATCCCGGCGCGACAAATATTCGGAAAACTTGGAGCTGGAAAATGTTCTCATCATTTGTCCCCCTTAAAAATCCGCCGCAAAGTTTGTTCTCGCCGCCCGCTTCAAACCGGACGGTCGCTCCGGCGGGTGGCCCGGAGTTTTCGTTTTCTCTGGATGGCGCACGGCGACCGAATAATACCACTTCCATAGGTCGACATAATCCTAAAGGCTCGGCGACCCGCCAGGCGCTTGTCCCCGCATCGGCGATGGCGTAGGGAACTGACTGGGCTGCCGCTGGGCTCCATCCACAATTCGCGATCAAACTGCTTGACGTATAACGTATGACGTAGTACCCTTCGCGTGTGATTCAGAGCTTTGGCTCGCAGGAGACCGAGGAGCTTTTTCACTATCGCCACTGTAAGCGCTTCCGCGCCATCGAACGGGTTGCCTTACGGAAACTGCTCCAACTACACGCGGCTACGGAGTTGCAAATTTTGGCGTCGCCGCCTGGCAATCAACTCGAACCGTTGCGAGGCGACCGGAAAAGGCAACACTCGATTCGAATCAATGACCAATGGCGAGTCTGCTTTGTTTGGCGTGGCGGCCATTGCTACGAAGTGGAGATCGTTGATTATCATTAGAGGCTATACCATAAATGGTTTTTGTGGGTCGCGGCTTCAGCCGCGACATTCGAGGGCCGAAAAACAAAGTCTTTAGCCGCTGAAGTTCTTTTCAGTTTGTTGCGGTGCGTGTTTATGAGATGAGTGCGAGAAGAGGAGCCAGGCAAGAATGAGCAAGCCGGGAAAGCTACTACCCCCTGTCCATCCGGGCGAAATCCTTCGCGAGGATTTCATGAAACCGGTGCGACTCACGGTCAACAAGCTGGCGCTGGAGCTTCACGTGCCCGCCACGCGCATTGGGGAAATTGTGCACGAGCGCCGCAGGATCACGGCGGAGACCGCCCTGCGGCTGGCGCGATACTTCCATACCAACGCTGAATTCTGGCTGAACTTACAGACCTTCTACGATCTGGAAGTGACGAGGCGTTCCGGCAAAGTCTCTGAAATAGAGCGCCAGGTGCACCCAGCGCTGGCTTCCTGATGCTTCTCGCTCCCGGATCGTAATTGCGTTCAGCAGGCGTATAATGAAATGAGATCGCCCGAAAGGCTGCCATGACCATCGAACAACAGGTCCTCGAAAAACTGCGCGATTTGCCCCCTGAAAAGCAGAAGGAAGTATTGGACTTTGTGGACTTTCTGAAAGAAAAGAACGGCCCGAAGAAGCCGCTCCGCAGCCTGCGCGGGTTGTGGGCAGACATGAATATCCACATCACAGAAGAAGACATCGCACAGGCCCGCCGCGAGATGTGGGGGAACTTCCCGCGAGACATCACCTGATGCCTGCTGTCCTCGATACGCATGCGGCTATCTGGTACCTGCTCGACACCAAGAACCTCTCAAAGACGGTCTATTCACTGATTGACAACGCAGCGGCCAGCGGCGTGCCAACGTACATTTCAGCCATCTCGCTCGTTGAGGTTGTTTACTTGGTTGAACGCAGGCGCATCGCCGCCGATGCGTTCGACAGATTTGTCCGAGAGCTTGGCCAAGACAATCCTGCATTCAAGGTCTTTCCGCTCGATTACAACATCGCTACTGCCATGAAGGCCGTTCCACGAGACGTTGTTCCCGACATGCCCGACCGCATCATTGCCGCAACTGCCCTCCACCTTGGCCTTCCACTCGTAACCCGCGACCGCCGCCTCCAAGCCGCTGGAATCCAGACAATCTGGTGAAAGCTCGGCTTGCTTTCCAAACTGCCTCGGACGGCAACGGACAACGCCCTCCGCGATACGCCCTATCTTCTGTTGTGGAATTCTTGTTGATCTGCCCCGCGCCGTCTTGTACTGTTTCGCAAGTAAAAATTACTCGGGCTAATAACTTTAACTAATCGGATATCTTGTGTGGCAATGAATATGCTCCCAGGAACTCGCGGGCATCTCATAAGATCGTTGGTCCTTGTCTTGTTCCTTGGTTTGAGTCTCTATTATCTGGCTAACTTTTCGCTCAGACAGAGTGTCGCGCTGGTGTTGCTCGTTTGTCTGTTTCAATTCCTAATCAACGACATTTGGAGGGCAAGATCAGAAGAGAAAAGTCACGGGCGGTTTTTAGTTTTTATCCAGCCAAACTGGTATCAGATTCTACTGGACCACAAACTTATCGCTGGCAAGGAGGATTGGAACCAGGTTGTGGAAAGGGCGCTCAAGACGCCAAGCTACGAATACTGCGTGCTCCGCGATGGAATTACGTTTACGGTTCTCGACAAAAACTTTATCTACGTGAATAATGAGAAAAGGTTGGTCGAAGAAATCCATCTTGATATAGAAATACCAGTAATCAAAATTCCACAGCCGAACTCGCTACTCGGAGAACCGTTTTCACCTTCGATTGTTGTTGAACAGATATCTTCCTTTACCGGTGGGCATCCAACCTGGGGCGGTTACGAATTTGGTCTCGTCACGCCCGAATGCATGAAATCAACCTGGGCTGAGTCTCGGCAGGAACCGACCAAGCTGGCTTTTCTTACCACTCTAGAATTTAGCGGTCACGAAATCAGGCCGCTAGGATGGACTGACAGCAAGGCATGGCAGAAGCAACAGAATGCCCGAACCAAGGCACTCGAAGAAAATGGATGGAAAAGGAAAGAGAAGGAGGACGGATTGGGGCGGAAGTCTGCCTCCGGCGTCGAGCACAAGTATTTTGTCGTTAGTCATCAAAGCATATAGCGGCCGAGAAGCACTAACTTTCGCACCCACTTGTTTTACTTAGGGCGAATCTTGCGGCACACCAAGATACTGGTGCAGACCGTCTCCCGCGCCGATAAACATCGCTCCGACTTCCAGCCACGAAACTTGTTCCCGGTTGAGCAATTTAGGAAGGCTCCTTGCGGCCACTCACGATGAGAACCTCGGCCGGGAAACTCACGACGCCATTGGCATAATACGCGCCGAGAGCTACATGGACCTCTTGTTTCAATTCGGCCAGCCGTTCCTTTGAAAGTGTGGCGAGCTTTGCGCGAAGGTTATCTGACATTTCAGATCGTAACGCCCAAAAATCCTCGACAGAAATCGGAGCTCGTATCGCGAAGCGTAACAGGCGTTCGGATGTTCCGGTAGCGCCAGCGTTTGAAAGAATCGCCAGCAACTTGCCGGGAGCCGCAAAACGGAACGCATCTGGCGAATCGGGCGCAGGCGGCCGTGAGGCGACGTACCGGTCCACGACTTGCGACAGGGCGTAATGGAACGGATTTCTTTCGGCGAAATGCCAGACTGCCAGGGAGATTCTGCCTCCCGGCTTGAGCACCCTCAATATTTCACGAACTGAATCAACGGGAGACGGGAACAACATCACGCCGAAGCGGCTCACCACAGCATCGAACGTATTCGCTGGATAGGGTAGACTATCGGCGAACGCCACCTCGAAGCTGGCATTCTGAAATCCCCGGCGGTTCGCCTCTCGCCGAGCAGCCTCCACCATTTCCGGAGCTGCATCCACGCCGAAGACCTTGCCCTCAGGTCCAACCAAGCCGGAAATGGTCAACGCTGGTTCTCCCGGACCAGTGGCTACGTCGAGGACAACTTGGCTGGCGGTGATCCCCGCATCTTCAATGAGCACCTGAGCAACGGGTGCAAACATCCCGCGAATAATCTCTCGGTGCTTTACCCAATAGGGAGCCGATTCGCTCCATTGGCTAATGATCTCTTTATCCTGCTTCATCGGAGTTATTTGATCCGGAATTTTCATGTCGAAGGGAACTCCGCTATGAATGCTGGGCGCCGTTACTCTCCGCGCCCCGTCCGAATCATCTTCCATCCTTCTTTGAGACGTTTATCCACGTCAGCCTTGGTGAGCGCCGTGATGCCGCAAGCGACGTTGTGGGCCTTGCACGCTGCCAGAATCGTCTGACGGGCCTGTTCCACTTCGGGCGAATCTTGCGGCACGCCAAGATATTGGTGCAAATCGCCTCCCGCACCGATGAAGATGGCGCCGACGCCCGGCACGGCCGCAATCTCGTCGACGTTCTTCAGGCCTTCCGCCGTTTCGATCATGGGGATTGCGAGCAAATCGCCTTCCGGATTGAGCGGCCAAACGTCGGCGTGCCGCTCGTACTCAGCCACGGAGACGCCCCACGCGAAGACTGCATTCCCCGGACCGGAGCCGCGCAATCCGGGCGGCTGCTGGTACTTCGAAGTTTTCTGCTGCGGATAGCGCATGTACCGGATCAGGCGCATCATTTGTTCCTTGTTGTCGACCCCATTGAAGATGACGCCCATCAGACCCATGTCCAGCGCCTGCTTGACGATCCAGTCATTGCTTTCGAGGTCGCGCCCGTACGGCGGGAATCGCGCAAACAGCGCCACATTGGGCTGCGCGTTGCCCTTCTTGAGAATCGCGGCCTTGTCGACCATGGCGGCCACGCAATATGCCAGGCCATCGAGATTCAGCGGCCCATGCTCCATGTCCACGTACGTGTAGTCAAAATCCAGGCGCGCGAGCGAGTGGCAATTCTGCAGCGACATATCGTCGGTTTGGGTGCCGATGATGGGCTGTCCGCGCGCCAGTTTCTCAACGGCGGGATTGAGGTGTAGCGGCGCCTCTTGAGCGAACGCGATGCGGGTCGGCGTGAAAAGTGCAGCGAAGAACCCGGCGATTACAATCATCGCCGCCATTTGACGGTGGACCAATGATCGTGGGGCGATACGTCGCAACAAATTTGTCGGCAAGACACACGCTAAAGAAAGAATGACGATTGTCATCATGCTGCTCCTTTTTCGCCGCTGTCAAAAGAGAGCGTCAGCGCTGCCTGGGCTGAGACAAAGGAGTCTACCCCAACCGGGAAGCAAGCACTAGCGTCCGGGTCCGGAGGGCCGACCGAGAATTACTGCGTCTATCGGGATCTGAACTACGGCCTACGCAATGATCGGGATAGGGCGGGTAGCCCAGGGTTTTCGTTTTCTCCGGATGGCGCACTGCGACTGAATATTAATATTTAAATATATACACATGAAGTTATTATACCGGGTTTGGCGCGTGCCCCGTCCTTGACGGTTTTCAAGGGTGGGGTTCTTGCTCTGCTTTCCCATGTCCCAAGGACTGACATGCCGGTACGGACCTCCGCCTTTACTTCCGGATCTTTTCTAATGCTTTGATCCAGCCTTCCAAGTTCTCCCGATAGGACCAGGTGGTCATCTTTTCTCGTGCCGCGCGGCCCATGAGGGTGGCACGCATCGGATTAAGGAACGGCTCTCGCAAACAAGAGACCAGGGCTTGCACGTCACCAACGGGATAGACTTCCCCGGTTAGGCCCGGGGAAACCAAGTCGAGTCGTGCTCCCACTCGGTCGCTCACGATCGCGGGTAGGCCGCAGCTCATTGCTTCGTTCACCACGACTCCCCAGGCTTCGCTCTCCGAGGGAAGGACCAGCACGTTTGCCGCGGCATACACTTCGGGCAGGTTTGACTGGGGCACGAAACCTAAAAACCGCACCCTGTTCCCGATTCCAAGCGACTGTGCCAGGTGCTCTAAGCGGCGGCGTAAAGCGCCATCGCCCGCCAGGAGAGCATAGGCTGGGCGCTGGCTATCCCCCTGAGAATGGTTGAGGATCGCAAGGGCGCGCAGGACATCCTCCGGACGTTTCCAAGGGACAAGCTTTCCGCAGTACAGAATGACGAAGCTGTTCTCGGGGAGAGCCATATCCTGCCGCACTCGCCGCTGGTCGATCGCGGCCGTGCACCGGGCAAAGTAGTCGTTATCCACGACGTAGGGGGTGAGAACGATTTTTTCATCAGGGATTCCCATCTGATTCAAGAATCGCCTCGTGGCCGTGGACGGTACCAAAATAATATCCGCGAGGCGCGTGTAGATGAATTGCACGATGGGCTTTTTCAGCCAGCGCTTCCACCACCAGCCGCCGGACGGATGTCGCAATGTTGTGGCGTCCGTTCCCAGTAATACCGGCACACCTGATATCTTCGCGGCGAGGAACGCAACCCAGAAACTGAAGTAGGCATATCCAGGCACCGCAACCGCGTCAATTTTCCTTGCGGAGATCAGCTTCCAAATGCCGGGATTGATGAGTCCGAAAAATCGCCCCAAACCGGGCCGCAGCGACCAGTTGCGCATCCTAACCCAGTGGTAGCCATCGAGCAGCGGTACATCCCAGGCGAGAGTTCGGCGAAACTCGGAATCCCACACGGGGCCGACGCTGCAATAGGCTACTTGTATTTCCAGTTCTGCTTGCCGCGTCATCAAGGGATACAACGGCGTGGCGTATGGGACCGGATGCGATGAGAGTATGAGCAGGCGGTGAACACGCTCAGCGGTCTTGTTTTCGCGCGCGGGACGCGGACGAACGTCCTCCGCCGCGCTTTCCTGGCGTACCGATGCCATTCGTTTTAACCTGAGCTCCACAATTTTCGCGCGAGGACATCCAGATGGGGCACCCAGCGCACGATCTCGGCCAGTTGAGGTATCCACGTGAACTGGGCCATCAACTCCTCATTACTTGCTTCGACGGGCACACACAGTCTCTTCAAAGTAAACGGGTCATCCTTCAAATGGACAGCGCCCACACGGACAGATACCGCCGCGGAAAAACCGCACCCTCTGACGATCTCGACTAGCGCCGATGTGTGATTTCCGTAGGGGTAGGAGAAGCACCACACTTCTTCGCCTAAAATATCTTCAATCTCCCGCTTGCCGCCACGAATCTCCAGTTTCTGAAGCTCAGAAGGAATGTCGGAAAGTTTGGGATGGGTGCGCGAGTGACATCCCACGTCGAATCCGCGCCGGCGAAGCTCTAACAGCTCGCCGCGTCCCATCAGGGAAAGTTCTGCCCCGGCCTTCGAACCGTCCCAATCCAAGTGCTGTCCAATCCTTTGGCTTACAGCGAAGAATGTGGCTGGGTAACCGAATTGCGTCAGCACCGGCACCGCGTTGGTGAACTGGTTCGTATAGCAATCATCGAAGGTCAGCACGATGGCGGGCAGCTTGGGCGTTTTTTGCCCGGCGATCCAACCGATTACATCCCGGAGGCCGACTACTGTCCAGCCGCGCTCCTGGATGCAGGCCATTTGCGCTTCGAAACAACCTCGACTGGGTATGGCGTGGTAACACAGGATCGGAATTGCGTGTGCGTAGAAACCTCGCCAATGGATCGCGTTTAGAAAAGCCAACCCATACCTTCCTTGGAAGGCTGCGCCACGCCCCCGGATCTTT
The DNA here is from genome assembly GCA_963811715.1 of Terriglobia bacterium. Classification (GTDB taxonomy): domain Bacteria; phylum Acidobacteriota; class Terriglobia; order Acidiferrales; family UBA7541; genus Palsa-360. The sequence continues at coordinate 932,578 of CAWESM010000008.1, read as the reverse complement.
GCTGAACCGATCGGCTGCGGGGTAGGGTCTTGGGAGAGGCGCTCCGCGTCGTTCATGGCTTCGTATCCCGACAGGCGGCGGTCTACCGACTGGCGCAACACGCGAGCGAACGGCGACTGCGCGTTCTTGCCCCGCGAGTCGGTCAAGTGTTGTTCGAGAAGTTCGCTCGGTCCCAATCGCTCATCCGATTCCCGCATGAGCGCCAGACCACCGTGTGAAGTGACCCGCGACCTTTGGAAATCGGTCTTCAAAGAAACATGGAAACTGAGATGAGAAGGCTGATTTTGTTTCCCACCCACTGGGTATGTCCCTCTAAGCTATCCTCACCGCTCCCAAACCCGCATAAATACAGACGCCGCCGAACATCCGCGCGTTTCCACGGAAAGTTCAAATTGGAAATCTGGGTTCAAGGCCCAGAACAGCGTCACCGTGACAATCCCAAGTACGCGACGAATAGTATTGCGGACGCCGCACGCTCTCTCCGTTCTGATCTTCTGTCCCTCTCTACCTTATCCAGACTGCGTATAGGTAATGCCAGCGACGTTAACAATAGGATGTGGTATTAGCAATACAATTTTTTTGGGGGACGGAGTTATTTCCTTTCTCCTTCTCAAAAGTGTGTCACCCGGTAGGGCCCGATTTGAAAGGCAAGCCTTATAGCCGCCGCCTAAAACGGATAGCGCCTGGGATTCTCGGAAACTGGGAATCTTGGAAAAGCCACATTCCGATAAGACTTATCGGGCACTGAGCCGAGCGACCCTCTGCTTTTCTGTTAGGCTTGTTAGAAATGCGCATTACACTGTCAATTCTCCACTTGAGTCTGGCCGCTGTCGTCTCCTATCCCCAAGGAAAACATTGGTCCGAAACGCCGGACGAAACCATTTGGCGAGGGAGGTATGGAAACTGCGATCACGGATATTTCGTAAACTTATCCCCGGGAGTTATTGGGCACGGTTCCCTCCCGCCGGGTCCGAACCATGGAATTCTCATTTTGGCGAAGAACCCGGGCACAACGGTCGAAGTGACGTTCGAAGAGACGAGACTGATAGCGGTTAACGATACAAATGACGCGATGGAACTTGCCGCCGAGATGACAACTGCTGTGGAGTTGTCCCGAGTCCCTGGCGAGAATGCCGTTCCGCCTGAGTGATGCGCGTAGCTTTAAGGAAATTCTTCTATTGAGCGTTACCGACGAGCTTGACGAACTCGTCGTTTGACCCGACCCGCTGCCCCACGATCGAGACATGCTGTGCAACATCGAACTCCAGCTTCTTCATATTTAGATACAACGTTCGCATGCCAGCAGTTGGAGGAGTTGGTTTTGCACCCGGTTCTGGTGGTACATAGAGATCCGCGTTTATCAGGATCTTCTCTTTCGGGAGATAGGCCATCAACATGTCGGCAGAGTGATTACCTCTGGCCAACGATGGACCGGGGATCTTGAGGTAACTCTCTCCCACTTCGTACGCCATGTCCTGCACATGCCAGATCTGCATCTGGCGCTCGTCATCGCTGATGACGTATTTTCCCATCATCGTTGTGCCGCCCACCGTCTCAATCGGAGGAGGCCGTCGGCTGATCATGTACATCGGGTTAAAAATTGCCATCCGATCCGGGTCCAGCTTTCTCGGAAACGGACTGAACAGGATTTCGACATAATAGTCTTTGTTCGACTGGTGGGTTACGACCGTGGTTCCCTGCGAGAAATACGTGCGGAGACCACCAGCATAACCCATGTGGTGATTTGTATTGACCACGTACCGAATCATTTTACCCGGAACGAGTTTATGAACTTCCTCCATGACCGCCAGCGACCGCGCCTCGTTCTGCGGCGCTTCGACGACTGCAACGAAGTTCTTGAACTCGACGAGCACGCTGTTCATGGGCCCTCCGCCCAGCAGCCAGACATGGTCCGCAAGCTTCTGCGTGTCCACCTTGACCGGATCGAGTGTTGCCGTCCGCGCCACTTCAGGAACCGGAATCTTGTTCACAACCACATTGGGCTGAACATCCTTTATGTAGACCTGAAAATAATTTTCCGCGGTGTTGATCCTGGGATCACCCTGATGGACATGGATTAACCCGGGAAACATCACGCCGTTGTAATCCTTGTATTGTGTGTAGCGCATTTCATAGGCCATGTCGCCATACACAGGATTCGCAATCCACGTGCCTGTGAATTCGACGAGATTCTTATCGTTGATCGTGCCGTTGACTCTGTACTTTCCATAGCTGAAGGAGACGATCGTCACCCACTGTCCAAACGCCGAGAGGCCGAAGTCCGAGGGACCTACGATGGGTTGCGTGATGGCGGTCGCGTCGGTGGCGGCCAACGCCGCCTTTATAAATCCGTGTGGAGTCAGCACCATCTCGAGTTGCCGCAGTTCAGCGTAGGGCATGCCATCGAGATACAGGTGCGTGAAAGGAACGGGCGTATCACCCCTCATGTCCCATGCGAAATTGCCGCTCAGGATGTTTGTGACGTGAACCTCCGGCACTGGTGGATAGCCGTTCGTAGGGTAGCTTCCCTGCTTTTGGTTATAGTCCAGGCGCATATACTTGGCGTCGAAGTCGATCGTGCGCGTGTACTCGGAAACCTCAAAATGCGGCCAGTCCGTCGTCAGCTCGTACTGCTCGCCAACTTTGGATAAAAAACCATCGGAGGTAAATTGAATCGACTTCAGGTTCGTGGTGCCCATGGCCTTTGCAGCAGCCTCTAAGGCCTTCCGGGCATCTACAGCCTGCGCGGACGTCGTTCTGGCGCCTGGTGTAATGAGCGCAACAAAAAGAACCGCAAGAAACGAAAGGTTTCGCGTCATTTGCCTCTCCTCATGGGGAGTAGAAAATCGATTGACGTGCAAGCCGCATCCGCTGGCCAGATTGTATGCGGCCACAGAATTGTTCTCCAAGCGAATTTATTGTTGCGCTGCCTGTGAATCAATGCTCAGGGCGGTGTCCCAATCAAAGTGAATGATTCATCATCCGCCCTGCGTGCCAAGTGAATCGGGATTATCGGAATGTATGGTCCGCCCCCGGGATTTTTATGTTGTCATCCTGGCGAGCGTGCAGTATACGTCCGACGCGAACTGCCGAGACTGTCAGGTTCGGGTTACGTATAGCTAAGCTGAGTGGACCCAAGTTCGAGCCCAAAGGCGCAGGGCAGGAGGCACAATGGTTGAAGAAAAGGACGTTCTGGTGTCCGTGCGGGACGGAGCGCGAATGGCCGTGCGAATCTATCGCCCGGATGGTCCCGGACCTTTCCCCACGCTGTTTGCGAGTTCAGCGTATCGCTATGACAACAACAATCTGCCGGCCTATCCGATGTTCCTTTGGCGCGAGACTGGCCCGATTGAATGGTATGTAGAGCAAGGGTACGCGTATGTGCACGCCGACGTTCGCGGCACGGGTTTCTCCGAAGGCGATTACGAATTCTTCGGCCCGCGCGAGCAGCATGATCTATACGACATCATCGAGTGGGTCGCCGGTCAGCCCTGGTCGAATGGCAAAGTGGGCGGCATCGGCCAATCGTATTACTCCATGGCGCAATGGTTTATGGGAATCGAAAATCCTCCCCACCTGGCCTGCATCGCTCCCTATGACGGCCTGAATGACCCCTATCGCTTCATGGGCTACCCCGGCGGGATCGAAGGCGCATTCCTGGCCTATTGGTTCAATGCCAGCGTGCGCGTTCCCAATTTATTCCCCGCGAACGGGGACCATCCTCGTTTCGTCGTGCCCGATTTTTTTCTGGAGGTGCAGCGCCACCCGCTCTACGACGATTTCTGGCGGGAGCGCGCGGCCGCCGAAAAACTCGATCAGATTCAAGTCCCGGTTTTCTCGATCGGCGTTTGGGCGAAGCAGGACCTGCACCTCGCGGGAAACATCCTCGGTTATCAAAATGCGCGCGGCCCGAAAAAACTCGCCATCACCGCGACGCCGACGGCATTCTCGTCCATGCTCGATTTCGCCGATATTGAATTTCACCGCAAATATCTGCTTCCGTTTTACGACCGCTATTTAAAAGGCCTGAAGACAAGTTTTGAGGAGCGCCCCAACGTCGAATTCACGGTGCGCAATACGGGCGCCGTCCGGTCCTTCGAGACATGGCCTCCGCCGGAGACGCGACCCACCCGTTTCTATCTTGGCGAGGGGCCCACGGGAAGCGTGAAATCGCTGAATGACGGCGCGCTGGAACCCGCCGCGCCCACCCGCGCCGGTGGAAACACCAGCTATTCCTATCCTCAACCCAGCTGGGTGCTGGGAGTCGTCGCCATCGGGCCGCAAGGGCCAGATCCCGCGCGCGCCGTGCTGACGTTCACAGCGAAGCCTCTTGCCGCGGACATGGAAATTGTAGGCAACGGTAAATTAACTCTGTATGTATCATCCACGCGAAACAACATGGATTTCATCGTGAAAGTTTCAGAACAGTTTGCCCAGACGCAGGAGGAGCGTGCCCATGGCATTCAGCCTCGATACGCGATCGTCACCAAGGGATGGCTGCGCGCCTCTCACCAGGAGATCGATCCGAAGCGCAGCACCGGGGAAATCCCTTTCTACACGCACGAACGAGTGACGCCTCTGACGCCCGGGAAGATCTACAAGATCGAAATTCCGTTACAGCCTATCGCCTACCGGTTTCGCAAGGGGAGCCGAATTCGCTTGGAAATTGCCAATGGCGATTCACCCGTCACCGATAATTTATTCTTCCACTTTTATAGGCCCGATAAGATCGGGGCCGACACGATCTACCACGACGTGCAAAATCCCTCGGAACTGGCCCTGCCGGTCTTGAACGTGGACTGACCTCCGGCAGCAAGTGATTTTGCCTGCGATATCTCCCCGGCGGGCAACTCAATTTCCGGAAGTTTCTGCATGTGCACGCGGCAACCGTTTTCAACCGGCTGTAAGCTAGTCTTAAGGTCCTGCCGAGACAATTTGCAATCTAGGGTTGGCCGCCCAAGCGGTGGGGGGGAAAGGTCTTTCAGGGCGGCCCGAAAAGGTCACATTGGCGTACTTGAGGAAATTGCCTCGTATCCCGCGGCGTCCAGGGTGCCTGGCTCGACCAATTGGGAGTCCAGTGCCGCTGGCTGGGTGGCCATCGAGACCACCGGGTAGAGGAATACCGATGTCAGTCCCTGTCCAACGTAGTCTAAGCGCTTCGCCGCTGCCTCGGACAGGTCTACGATGCGATTCAGGCGGAGATTCGGGCCGCGATCGGTGATCGTCACGACTACGGACTCGCCGTTCTTTAGGTTAACCACTCGGATCGTTGTGCCGAGCGGGAAATACCAACTCGCAGCCGTTAATTTGTGGCGATCAAAACGCTTGCCGTTTGCCATTTTCAGTCCTTGGTGCTGCTTTCCATACCACGACGCGGTACCTACATAGCTGCAGTTTCAATGACTTAACTGCTTTTAGACTCTTGGACGACATGGGTGCCGCAGTTGTGATCGGACTCCACAGCACGTTTGCTACGACCAGTAAGCCGAAGATTCGTAGTTTTGTTTGCATGATTGTTTCTCCTTTGCATCAGTTGTCCGGCATAGTCCTGTGGATTTGTTTTCGTCGATAATCACCTCCATTGTTTTCAGTCCGTTTGCACACATCTTTCGGGAGTTCACTCGTTTTTTATACCTGCCTAACCATCTGAAACAGAGCTTGTTACGTCCGTATCGACTGCCAATGTTGACGCCACTTGAACACTATGCTGATGGAATGGATCCACCGCTTCCGACTCACAGCTTCCACAGCGACCATGCCTATCCAGATCTACTACCGATCGACAATCCATACACCACCAACAGTTCATGATCTCTAACCTCCTAAAGTAAAACTTCATGTTCTTGAGTGAATACATTCTGAATGAGGGCCCTGCTCCTGACCATGGGCTGAAAGCGCCATTTCCCGGAGTACGGCCGTACCGGATAGTTTCTACCCATTTTCGAAAGGACCCCGTCGTGAGAGCATAGCCAAAATAACCACTACGAGTTTGTCTAACCTATAGATAACATTAGTCTTATTAGAGTCTTAATTGAGTCAAGGCATCAGCTGCTGGGTCCTTCTCGATGCGGGCTAAACTGATGGTACCTAACTTAGGACTCACTGGCTGGGGGTAGCGGGGCGAAGACGAAGACAATCGCGAGGCTTGAGGATACCGGCTTCCAGTCCAGCGTAGCCGCTTGAAATCGCCATTTGGTGGCTGCACTAAGCGCGAACTGGGTTAAGGGGGGTAGGTCACGCACGACTTTCAAGTGCCGGATGGCACTGGACTTACTGACAGTCACCTGGATGACAACCGTCCCCGGTGCGGCGGCGTTTATGGGGTATTGAGAGTAGCTAACGGAAACGATGCCTGGGGGAATGAAATTCTGATCCGCTCGATTCGAGGTCCCCCCGAAAGTATAGGTTTGAAGGCCGGGCCCGCCGCCAAATATGCCCGGGGCTGGAAAACAACTGCAACCCTCATGACGGATTGCACCGGCTTCCATTGCCTTGAGGCCGGACTGGACTTCCAGGATTGAACCGACGATGTGGCCGGCGAAGTTAGAGACGGAATGTCGCGCACGACAGTGCTTCCTGCGATCGCACCATTACCGTCGAGCGAGACATCGAGAATGACAACACCGTCCGCAATACTTTGGACCGGATTTGCAATATCGTTAGCGGACGTAACTTCGGCAGGTTTGAACGGAGCTTGTGCCAAGCTCTCAATAGAGCAGCACGCCAGCATAACCGTTCCGACCGCGGCACCGTGGGAGATTTTCCGCACATGTAACTCACCTACCCTCCCCATGGATGCCTCCATACTGAGCTTAGGACGAACACAATGAGCAATTCTTTGCACTTGATTGGCGCATCCCGTAAATTCCGGGATGGGATTCCTGCGGAGGGGGAACTCCGCGGGCATCCCCATTGGCTGCCTAAAAACGCCGTTCAGCCCCCTCTAAACCCCTTTGGGCGCATCTAGGTGGACGCCCCCTGCGGTAACGGGCAAACTACACGCGGGGAAAGGTTTAGCTGGACGCCTAGGGGGCGGGATTGGTAGTCTGATTGAGCATCAGGGGCCGTTTTCATTACCGGGGGGCTCCCGTTCTTTTCAAAGTGGTTGTTTTTCATTCGAATTGTTGTGTGGAGGATCGTGGAAATGCCTCAAACTCTTGGTACTCGTGCATGGAAGGCAATGGACTATGTCGTTTGCAAGACCGCAGGCGTGGCCTTCGATACGATCCATTTTTTTAACAAATACAATCCGAACCCGTCTTTCACTCCGAAATGGTCCGACAAACCGCTACTGAAGTCGTGGGAGAAATCGAAGCCCACACTCGGCTTCCCGCGGCAGACAGACTCGTTGTGCCCGGGCTGCGTCAAGGATGCGCGCGAGGCGATCTTCGAGGGGAAGAAAGACTGGCGCGACCTGATGCACGAGAAGGTCGGCGAAATCAAGGCGCAGATCATCGAGCGGGATGGCGAAGTCTGGATGGTGAAGGAATGCCCGATCCACGGCAAGTACGAAGACATGATGGCCATTGACGCGAAGTTTCTCAATTGGATCGAGCAGAATTTCCCGGGGCGCGACATTCCGGCGCACAACGACGAGGACCTGCACAAGCATGGTTCGAGCACGGTTCGCTACGGCCGCGGCTCCGTCCTCACGGTAGACCTCACTAATCGCTGCAACATGATGTGCGATCCATGCTTCATGGATGCGAACCAGGTTGGTTACGTACACGAGCTTTCCTGGGACGAGATTCAGGAAATCCTGGACAACGCGTTGAAGATCAAGCCGCGGCGGCAGATGTCGGTGCAGTTCTCTGGCGGCGAACCGACAATGCATCCGCGTTTCTTTGACGCGATCCGCCACGCGCGCAAGATCGGCTATAACAGCGTGCAGGCCGCGACGAACGGCATCGAGTTCGCCAAGAGCAAAGAATACTGCAAGGGCGCATTTGAGGCGGGTCTGCGCTACGCCTACCTGCAATTCGACGGAATCGGGAACGACGCGAACAGCCATCGCCAGGTGGGCAACCTGTTCGATGTGAAACTGCGCGCGATCGAGAACATGCACGCGGCGGGGATCGAAATCATTCTGGTCACAACGATCGTCAACAACCTGAACAACGATCAGGTGGGCGCCATCGTGAAATTCGCCATGGAGAATCCGGGAAAAATCTCTTTCGTGGCGTTTCAGCCCGTGTCGTTCACCGGCCGCGATGAAGAAATCACGCCCGAGCGGCGGATGAAGCAGCGCTACACGCTGTCGCATCTGGCCAAGGACGTCAGCAGCCAGATCGGAAAAATCGAACCGACGCGCGACTGGTTTCCGATCTCACTGATCAGCACGTTCTCCGCGTTCGCCGATCTCTCCCATGGTCCCGAAGCGCCGTGGGGCTCGGTGAGCTGCGGCTGCCACCCGAACTGTGGAGTGGGTACCGGCGTATTGATCAACAAAGAGACGAAGGAATGGGCGCCCGTGCCTTCGTTTTTGCATGTGCCGCAACTTGTCGAGGACATCAAAAAAGTCACCGACGCCGCCCGCGGCAAGAACTTCTCCAATTTGACGTTCGCGCTGGCCATGCTTAAAAATTACAATCCGTATGGGGCGCCCGGGACCTTCCGCCTGATCGATCTGCTCCGGAAGATGGACAAGTCCTGGGGGCTGACTCCGAACCAGCGCAAGAAATACGGCACCGCGGGCCCGGAGCGCACGTACGAGGACGCCATGAAGCGCCGGAATACGGACCCATGGAATTTCCTGATGATCGCCGGGATGTGGTTTCAGGACCTGTTCAACTACGATTTCCGCCGCACCGAAATGTGCATCATTCCGTACGCCACGCAGCAGGGCGAAATTTCCTTCTGCGCCTACAACACGGGCATCGGCTGGCGGAAAATCATCGAGAACATGTATAAGAATGCTACCGTCGCACAATGGTATAAGGAGCACGGCAAGCACGAAATCTACGCGAAGGGCAGGGCCGTGAACCTCGATACCTACGAGCATTCGCTCGTGATTGACGCAGAAGACGCCGCGCGCGTCCGCAGCGTGGACCACGACGTGCCGAACACCGCGGCCGAAGAAAACCGCGCCCGCCGCCGCGCCGAATTCCTCCAGGAAGAAGCGCGCGTCCGCAAGATCTACGAGGAACTGGTACTGAAGCAGGCGCAGCCGGAAGTCGTGCAGATCGGGTCGCTCACCGACATCAAGAGAGCCACTCCCAGCACCGCTCCCGTAACGATCAGCAACGCGAATAAGATCGGCAATGGAAACGGCAATGGCAACGGCGCCGCGAAGCCCGCAGTAGCCGAGCAGGTTGCCGGCGACTAGCCCGCATTCAGTTTCCTGAGACTCACCTACTGCCTCCGGTTCGCCGGAGGCAGTTGCTTTTGTGCGCAAAAGCATGAAGAATTGAACTCCGAAGCAGCGACTGGCGTAATTTTGGAAGGGGAATTGAGATATGCCGATCTACGAATACCTTTGCAACGAGTGCCAAACGCGCTATGAGCGGCTGGTGACGTCGTCGAATCAGAGGATCGAGTGCCCGAAATGCGCTAGCATCCGCCACACGTTGCAACTCTCGGTCTTTAACGCGGGAAAGTCCTCAACTGGCTCCGCATCGACTTCTGCTTCTCCTGCTTCCGATGGCTGCGCCTGCACGCCCAGCACCTGCGGCTGCAATTGACCTGAACGGGAGGACCGGATGTCCGCGCACAGTGCGACGATCACGCCGGCGACGCTTCGTTTCTTCCGGGAACTCAGCCGTAATAACAGCAAGGAGTGGATGGACGCGAACCGCGAGCGGTACCGCTCGGACGTGGTGGCGCCGTTCCGCGCGCTGCTTGCGGCGCTCGCCCCATTTGCGCTCAAGCTTGACCCTGAATTTGATACGGCAGGCCGCACGGGCATCAATTTTTCACGAATTAATCGCGACATCCGTTTCGCTCGCGACAAGACTCCCTACCGTCCCCAGATGTACCTCACGTTTCCCGATCCCACTGCCGCCGAGGAGGGGAGGACGCAGCTCTACGTCGGCATTTCGGCCGAGACGGTGACAGCCGGCGTTCGTGCCTATGCGATGGGAAGCCCGAAGAAATCACGGCTCACACAAGTGGTTCAGCCGCGTGTGGCGTCGCACCCAGAGTGGCTCGTGAGGCAGAAGAAGCGCTTGGGCCCTCGGTACGAGAGCTACTGGTATTCGACCGAGAAGGGCGAGTGGACCAAACACGCTGGTTGGCCGCTCGAAGCCACGGAATGGAAGAAACTCAAAGGCTGGGTGGTGCGCCGGAAATTCTCACCGAGTGCGGCCACGCGTTCCGCTTTCGTGGCTGACATCCATCGCCTATTTCGCGATGTATATCCGCTTTTTACGTTTGTGTCTTCGCCGCGCAGGAAATCCTGACCTCTGCCGGAATGCGGTTTCAATCGGATGCTCTCCGTTAGGTCAATCCTAGCACTCGTATATATAAATATGTATACTGGTATGGCGATGGAAAACAACCTGCAGCCCCTCAGGTGGATTGGAACGTCACTCCGGGATTTGCAGTCTTTTCCGCTTGCCGTCAGGAGGGACATCGGGCACGCGCTTTTTACAGCACAGGAGGGCAAAACCGATCCGGCCGCTAGGCCCCTAAAAGGTTTTGGCGGTGCCAGCGTGCTCGAAATTGTGGCTTCGCACCACGGCAATGCGTGGCGGGCCGTCTATACAGTGCGTTTTCAAGACGCCGTCTACGTCTTGCACGTATTTCAGAAGAAATCCACGAAGGGTATTGCCACGCCTGCCAGGGAAATCGAGCTAATTAAGCGACGGCTTGCGGACGCGGAGCGGGACTATAGAGAAAGGCAGAACTAAAATGAAAGCAAAAACAAAAACTACACGCAAGCGCGTTGCTCGCGTAACGGAAGGCAGCGGAAACGTCTTCGCGGATCTTGGTCTTCCCAATCCGGAACAAGAACTGCTGAAGGCGCAGCTCACCCTGCAAATCCATACGATTCTCAAGGGCAGCGGCATGACACAGGTTGAGATTGCCAAAATTCTCGGCGTGCAGCAGCCTCAGGTCTCCTTGCTGATGCGGAACCGCGCAGGCAGCTTTTCCGTTGGACGCCTCATGGAATTTCTCACGGCCTTGCGTCAAGACGTCGAAATCACTGTCCGACCTACACGTAAGGAACACGGCGCACTCTCTGTAGTCTCCGTCTGAGCGAATACGAGATCTGCGACACTGTGTTCGCGCTCAGGTGGGGGCTAATTTCATGTTGCTGAGTTCCAGTAATGGCGGGCTGCCCTTCCTGCCTCAGGAGATGCAAGTACAGCCCGCAGCCGAGTGTCACCCCTGACGGGGTTTGATGGTTATGCTCGATCCATTTTCTTTCCCACCGCCCCCCCTTCCCTTCGTTCAGGGCAAGCGCGGTGGGCTACGGTGTTTCGTCCCTCCGGGACTCCCAAGAACAAAGAACAAAGAATTGGTCCGCACCTGGCCCGCGGATAGAGTTGACCGGTGGGCGGAAGTCACATACGATGCGTGGCCGAGAACCCACAAGGACACGGTATCGTTCCTGACAGCCTGATTCCGTGAGGGCGATGCATGCCGGGACGCCGGAGGAGGGAAGATGCGCGTGTTGAATCGCTGGTGGATGGCAGTCGCCGGGGTGTGCTTGCAAATGGCTCTGGGCGCTGCGTACGCGTGGAGCGTCTTTCGGATTCCCCTGTCCAAGGAGTTCGGGTGGAGCATTTCCCAAGTCACACTGACATTCCTGATCAGCTGGTTTTTTCTAGGGTGCAATTCGTTTGTGGGCGGGGTGTGGATGAAACGGGTTGGCCCGCGAGTTGTCGCGGTGGTGGCGGGACTGCTGTGGGGCGGAGGAGTGTTTCTCGCCAGTTTTTCCGCTCACAGACTTTGGTGGCTCTATTTGACCTATGGCGCGATAGGCGGGACCGGGCTGGGCATGGGCTACATCGTTCCGATTGCGGTCCTGGTGAAGTGGTTCCCCGATCGGCGGGGGCTCATCACGGGCATCGCGGTGGCAGGGTTCGGGGCGGGATCGTTGTTCTCCGCACCCGCCGCCGGATGGCTGATGCGAAATGTGGGATTGATGCCGACATTTGCGTATCTCGGGATTGCGTACGGGATCATCGCTGTGGCCGCGGGTTCGTTCATGCAAAACCCACCCGAAGGTTGGGCGCCGGAGGGCTGGACTCCGACTGCAAAGCATATTTCGCAGCGATCTGACCGTGATTTTACGCTGGGCCAGGCCTTGAGTACTTGGCAATGGTGGGCGATCTGTTTGCTGATGTCGGTCAATACGATGGCGGGGTTGTCGATCGTTTCCCAGGCGGCGCCCATATTTCAGGAGATGGGAAAAGCGAGCGCGGCGACGGCTGCATTGCTGGTGGGCCTCATGAGTCTTGGCAACGGAGCCGGGCGAATTTTTTGGTCGTGGGTTTCCGATTTGACGACGCGGAAAGCAGCATTTTTCATGATGTACCTGATCGAGGCGGCTCTCTTTTGGGCGTACCACACCATTGGTTCACTCACTTTACTGGGGGTTGTTACCTTTATCCTGGTGATGTGCTATGGGGGCGCTTATGGCATTACTCCGGCGTTCGCGGCAGATTATTTTGGGCCTCGAGACGTAGGCTCGATTTTCGGTTTGATGATGTTGCCATGGGCGTTTGCCGCCGCCTTCGGACCGTACTTGTTCGCTTATCTGCGGCAGATCCATGGAAACTATGTCCAGGCCCTTTATTTCATCGCGGCATTGATGACTGCTGCGCTGATTCTTCCCATTCTAGTTACTCCACCGCGAGGCCGGAACGGTGCGAAGGAACCGCAAACCGGAAGTCGATTGGCGGTGGATGAAATGCAGGGAGATTCTGTCGAGAGGTAGGCGATAAGATCCATTCTTTTCTGCAAAATCTGTCCTTTTAGCGTTATTGCCATCGCGTGCGGCGCTCCGATTTTCGCGGGCGACGATAGTGGGCTGAGTTCCATGTGTCACCCCTGCCGGGGTTTTCTTTTCATGTTCGACCGATTTCCCCACCGCTTCCCCTTCACTTCGTTCAGGACAAGCGCGGTGGGCTACGTTGTGACGTCCCTCCGGGACTTTCCGCAACAGGGAATTGGGCCACTACCCCGGCGAGGTTGCGATGGACGCAACGCCCCTGCGAACCTATAATGTAGGATTAGCATCTAAGTTAGAAGGCCATGAGTCGGTCATGGCGTTCCAAATGATCCTGTTCGTGTCTCGAACCTAGCCAGGTCCGGATGGAAAGCCATACGGTCCGTCAATGAGGAGTCAAGAACAATGGGAACTGTTCCCACGAAGAAGCCGAGATTTAATCCCGAACAACGGCCTACCGCCGCGCTGCAACTTTATCTCGAGACGATTCTCTATAAAACGCGCGAGCACCTGGAGCTGATCAATATCACGCGGGATTTGAATGAGGTCGTGCGCAAGCATGGGTTGAAGGCCGGGTTCGTCATCGTGCAGTCGTTGCACACGACGACCGCGGTTTTTATCAACGAATTTCAGCAGGCGTTGGTGGATGACATGAAGTCATTTCTCGAAAGGCTGGTCGGGCGTCTGGATTATTGGCGCCACAACGATCCGCGCCTTTCGGAGTGCGACCGCAAGAACGCGGCATCGCACCTTCGCGCCATGGTTCTGGGCCACACGCTTTCGATCCCCGTGCGCAATGGCGAATTGATGCTGGGGAATTGGCAGTCCATCATTTTGGCCGAGCTGGATGGCCCGCGCGAACGCTCCGTGCAGGTGCAGGTTCTGGGCGTTTCCGAGGAGCCTTCCGAAGAAGGGCGGTAGGCCGCGTAGTTTTGTAGCGGCGTCTCGCCGGCGGTTTGGTGGGCTTCGAGATACCGCAACAGAGCCGGCGAGACGCTGCGCTACGAAAAGCCGCCGTTGCGCAACAGACTCGGTTCTAGAATTCCTCTTCGTCGTCGGACGGCTTCTTCCGCGTGACTTTCAGCGTCAGGCGAATTCCTCGCGAGCGCACGTCTTTTAGGATGGCCTGCCGGTTTTCCAGCGGGATTGCGCCGGGCGGAAAAATCGCCCGCGGATTCACGTGGAAAATGTTTGATGAAAAGCGCGGCCATTTGCGCGGTGGCATAGGAAACGGGCGACAGAGCCAATCCGCGCTGTCGAATTTGGTAGAGCGAGGGAAAAAGCGCGTCGCAACGAACCTCGATGGGGTGATCCCTCTTTACACCTCGTACCAAGACGGCGGCCGCGAACCTCGCGTTTTGCAGGACCCCTTTGCGTATTAATCGCGCGACCTGCCTCGGAGTCGGTGTTTTGGGAAATCGCGAAGCGACTAGTCCCCGGGAACGCGAGAGTTTTCCTTGCCGGTACCAACGCCGCAGGCGATCGATTTCGTTGCCGCCGATTTTCGCGTCCATTTCCTTGAGCGGAAGAAAATGGGGGACCGTGCCAACTTCATCTTGCGCCGCCAGCACGACCGTGGCCTCTCCAATGGGCGGAGGAAAGCGAAATTTTTCGGGTTCCCCAAACCGCTTGCCGAAGCGGAACTTGCCGCCGCGCACGATGCGGGGGTGCGACGTGGCCTCATCGAAGGAAACCTCGGCGGACCACTGCGAGACTGGGTCGTCGCTTTCGGTGCTTTCGTAAAGGCGAATGTGGACTTCGTTAACGGTGTCCATCATGGCGGCGGCCCGGGCCACTAGGAGATTCGTCAAGCCCGGGGCGGCGCCGGCCGTGATTACCGCGGCGCGCTTCTTTTTCTGAAAGCGGGCGTCGAAGCGGAGCTGCTCGGCTTTGAAGGGATTGCGTGTCAGGTGCGCGCTCAGGTCCAGATAATGAGCGCGAAGGCGCAAAGCCGCGCGCAAGACGATCTCATTGAAGACGGAAGCCGAAGCGTTGACGATCAACTGCGAGCCACGGGCGGCGCTCACAATTCCCCAGAGATTTCGCGCGTTCACCTGAACGACCGGAATCTTGCTCTTCTTGCCGAGAAAACGATGGGCGCGGTCGAGGTCCCGGTCACCACAGGTGACCTGATGCCCTTGGCGGACCAACAGGTGTGCGAGGTAGGAGCCGGTCGCTCCGGTTCCCAGGACGAAGATGCGCATTGGGGCAAAACTGTATCATATCCGCTCGGGCTGTGGAGCGAGAGCGAAATTGCAGGCCAAGGGAATTGTTCCGAAAAGCCGTCGTGGAGCGTCTGTGCTGGAAAACGGCGGTGCAATGAACGAGAATAGAACCTGTGGCGTTGCCGGGGCATCTAAATAGTAAGGGTTCCGGCAATCAGAATCGGCGGTTTATCGCTGAGCGTTTGCAGGCGAGACATTCATGGACCACGAAGAAAACGAACCGAAACTGTTCAGCCTGACGGAGGCGGAGCGCGCGCGCCGCGAACTCGAGCCGGTGCTGATCGAGGCGATGGAAAATCGCCGCAAGGTGGCGGAACTCGATGAGCAATTGAGCGCGGTAGCCAACCGCATCTTGATGATGGGCGGAATTACGATCGATTACGAGAGCGTCGCGCGAGTGCGCTCCGAGCACAATCGCCTGATTTCAAAAATCAATGACGCGCTCGATCGAATTCATGCCACGGGCTGCGTGGTGAAAGACCTCGACACTGGCCTCCTGGATTTTCCGGCCATCCTCAAGAACGAAGAAGTGTATCTGTGCTGGCGGCTGGGAGAGGATCGCATCCGCTTCTACCACCGCCAGGATGAAGGTTTTTCCGGGCGCAAACCGATCGACCCCGAAGATACCGGCCCCAAACATCCGATTCAATAACAAAACGCCCAGCACCGCGCGGCCGCGCATCGAGCGTCCGGGAAGGAATGCCGTGAACGAAAAATCCGAAGGCCGCCTGGCCAACTCCGCGAGCCCCTACCTGCGATCCGCGGTGCACCAGCAGGTGGACTGGTACGAATGGGGCACGGAAGCCTTCGCGCGCGCCAAGGCCGAGGACAAGCCCATCCTGCTCGACATCGGCGCCGTGTGGTGCCATTGGTGCCATGTGATCGACCGCGAAAGCTACGAAAATCCGCGGCTGGCCGCGATTATCAATCAGTTATTCATCCCGGTGAAAGTGGACCGTGACGAGCGCCCGGACGTGGATGCACGCTATCAGGCCGCCATCAGCACGATTTCAGGACAGGGCGGCTGGCCGCTCACTGGATTTCTTCTCCCCGATGGCCGTCCATTTTTCGGCGGCACGTACTTCCCGCCGGAGGATGCCATGGGCCGGCCTGGTTTCCGCCGCATCCTCGAAGCGGTCGCCGCGGGCTTCCGCGACCGGCGCGCCGAAGTGGAAGAGGCCGCCGCGCGGCTGGCCGAGGCCGTGGCGAAAGCGGAAACGTTTGTGGGCGCGCGCGGAACATTCGATTCGCGCGTGGCCGACGATCAGATTGAATCCATTGTGAACATGTTCGACGCGCGCAATGGAGGGTTTGGCCGCTCGCCGAAATTTCCGCATCCGGCGGCGATCGATCTGTTGCTCGAACGGCATCAAGCGGGAGGCGGCGCGCGGCTGCTGGAAGTGGCCGCGACGACGCTTGAGAAAATGGGCTCCGGAGGCATGTACGACCAGATTGCCGGCGGATTTCACCGGTACTCGGTGGACGAACGCTGGTGCGTGCCGCATTTCGAGAAAATGTCGTACGACAATTCGGAGCTGTTGAAGAATTTTCTGCACGGCTATCAGGTCACCCAGAATCCGTTTCTGCGGGAAGTGGCCGAAGGCATTCTTGATTGGACCAACGCCGTGCTCTCGGATCAAGTCCGAGGCGGATTTTACGCGAGCCAGGACGCCGATCAAACGCTCGACGATGACGGCGATTATTTCACGTGGACGCTCGAGGAAGTCCGCGCGGCGCTTGCGCCGGAGGAAGCGCGCGTCATCGAGTTGACCTACGACGTCGAAGCGCACGGCGAGATGCACCACAATTCGGCGAAAAATGTTCTGTGGATCGCGAGGCGGCCCGATGAGGTCGCGGCGGCGCTGGGCATGGATGAAACGAGCGCGCGTCTGACGCTCGCGCGAGCGAAGGGCAAACTTTTAGCCGCGCGCACGGCGCGGCCCACGCCATTCGTGGATACGACGCACTACGTTTCCTGGAACGCGATGTTCGTTTCGGCGTATCTCGATGCCGCGGGGGTGTTGGGCGGAGAAAAGGGAACGGCTTGCCGCGCATTTGCGCTGAAGACGCTGGACCGGATGCTGGCGGAAGCCTGGAGCGATGCGCGGGGACCTGCCCGTCCGGCAGGCGGGTTTGCGCATCGCCTCGGAGGCGCGCGTCTCGATGGATCGCTCGACGATCAGATTTTTGCCGCCCTCGCATTGCTGGATGCCTATGAAGCGACGCTCGACCGGCGGTACTTCGATGCCGCGCGGCGCGCGGCTGATTTCGCCATCGCCGAATATTTTGACGCCGAAGGCGGAGGATTTTTCGATCGCGCGTCGGGCGCGGCGCCCATGGGAGGGCTCGAAGTTCGCCGCAAGCCGCTGCAGGATTCACCCACGCCGGGCGCGAATTCATCCGCGGCGATCTTGCTCGACCGTTTGTACGGATATACAAACGACTCGCGCTACCGTGAGCACGCCGAAGCTACGCTCGAAGCGTTCGCGGGAATCGCGCCGCAATTCGGAATTCATGCGGCGAGTTACGGACTTGCCGCGCTGCTGCACTCTCGCCAGGCGTTCGAGGTTGTCATCACGGGGACGAACGGCGATTCGCGGGCTGCCGCGCTGGAGCGGGCCGCAAATTCCGTCTACCGGTTCGCAAAGGCTGTGCTGCGAGTTACGCCAGAACGCATGGCCGCCGGCGACGCCCTCGCGCCGGCGCTTGCCGAAACGCTGCCACATCTCAACGCAAACGTTGCGCAAGCTTTAGTCTGCGCGGGGACGACGTGCCGCCCGCCGGTCAGCGATCCCGCCGCGCTCGTGGAGCTGCTGAGGGAAGTGCCCGCCAGCGCATCGGCGGATTAGCCAGTAGCGTTGCGAAAAAACGCCCCAGGCCTGAATATCTGGGCTACAAATTTCTCACGTTCAAACTCCTTCTGATGGTTGCTTGAAGAGAAATCGGCCGGGCTTACCGTTCTTGTCTTTCGTAATGCTCTGTATTTGAAACCGCGGTTCAGGCGCGGGATTGGCGAACGGCCTGTCCCGCGATGGCGTTACGTCCCGTACCAACTTCCGAAGCTGATTCTCTGGCTCTTCGCGTCATCATTCACGCAGGGCAAATGTGAAGAGGCTGTTCCCAGACGCGATGGTTACGTACTGCTTGCCGTCGACCTGATAGGTCATCGGGCCGGCGATGATTTCCCCTCCAAGGTTTTCCTTCCAAAGCAGCGCGCCCGTGCGGGCATCTAGAGACTGGAAATAACCTTCCCGGCCGCCGACGAAGAGCAAATCAGAGGCGGTGGTTAGAATTCCACTGGTATTGACGTCATGCATGTCGAATTTCCACTCTTGCTTGCCCGACTCGGGATTCAGTGCGACAACGGCACCGCGGGCGAGCGCCTCGGTGTAGATATTGACGGGCCCCTGGCGTTGGCCGGCGGGATTGTCGGCGCCAGGAATAGGGCTGGTGTTGGCGCCGCCGGTGTATCGCTGGCCTTCTTTATATTCGGCATTCACGCCGGAAAAAATCGTAGCGTAATTTTCCCAAGTCGATAGGTAGAAGAGTCCTGTGCGCGGGCTGTAAGACGGCGAATACCAATTCGTTCCGCCTTGAATGCCCGGAAAGGTTGGGGCGCCGGGAGGCTGCGTCGTGAGGATCGGCCGGCCGTTGGCGTCGAGACCGCTTGCCCAATTCACCTTAACAAATGGGCGACCGGCGAGAAATTTGCCGGTCCCGCGGTCCAAGACATAGAAAAACCCATTGCGATTGCCCCAGAGCATCAATTTGCGCGGGGCGCCGTTCCAATTCGCATTCACCAAGACGGGGATTTGCACCGAGTCATAGTCGTAGGGGTCGCCCGGCGTGAATTGGTAATACCACTTGAGCTTGCCGGTGTCGGGGTCGAGGGCTACGGCCGAATCAGAGTACAAGTTATCGCCGGGCCGTTGTTCCGGGTTCCAGTCCGGACCTGGATTTCCGGTACCCCAATAGGTCAAGTTGAGATCGGGATCGTAGGAACCGGTGACCCACACGGCGGCGCTGCCATGTTCCCAATCGCCCCCGCGCCAGCTTTCGTGCCCGGGCTCCCCTGGCTTGGGGATCGTATCAAAGCGCCAGGCTTCTTTCCCGGTTTGAGCCTCGAAGGCGGCGATGAAGCCGCGAACACCAAACTCTCCTCCGGCGACGCCGACGATCACTCTGTCTTTGACCACCAGGGGCGCCATGGTCATGGCGTAGCCGGCGGCAGCCTCAGCCAGCTTCACGTTCCAGAGCGCGTGGCCGTTTTTGGCGTCAATGGCGACCAGATGCGCGTCCACGGTAGCCATGAACAAAGTGTCGCCGAGAATCGCCACGCCGCGATTCACGATCCCGCAGCAGGGCCGGGAGGCGGGGGAAGTCGCGTAGTGGTAGAGCCAAAAAGCGCGGCCCGTCTTGGCATCGAGCGCCACGACGTCGTTGGGCGACTGCGTGAGGTACATAATGCCATCGACGACCAGCGGAGTAGCCTCAAACTTCTGCAGCGACTGCGCCTGGAAGACCCACTTCAGCTCAAGATTCTTAACGTTGGAGGCGCTGATTTGTTGGAGGGCGCTATAACGCTGGCTGGCATAACTGCCGGAATAGGTCAGCCAGTTCTGCGGCTCGTCGTTCGCGTGCAGCAACCGCTCGGCGGTGACCTGGGCGCAGAGGGAACATGGAATCAGCGAAACGAGAACTAGCAGCAGGCAGTACGCGCGTCGACGGTGATTCATTTCACACCTCGCAAGGAAAGAAGGTACGCTTCAATGTCAGCCAATTCCTGGGAGCTGAATTTGTCTTTATAGGAAGGCATGGGAGTGGACTTGAGGACGGTGAATTCGCGCAGGTCGGCTTTCGTGAGGGAGAGCAGGCGCTCTTGCTCGTCGATGAGCTGGACCGTGTAGGTGTCTTCGTTGAGGCGACGGCCAGTGATGACTTTCCCGTCGAGCGTCACAGCGCGCACCGGACGATTGGCCGGTAGCATCGAAGCGGCTGGATCCAGCAGTGTCCGATGAATCAGCTCGGCCGTGCGAAGAGCGCCGATGTCGCCCAGATCGGGAGCGACACGGGGGCCTTTGCCGTTGACGGCGTGGCAGGTTGCGCAATTGCCCGCACCCTCGAACAGGGCCCGGCCACGAGCCGAGTTGCCGACCATCAGACCTTGGGCGGAGAAACTGTTCATGTTTCGAAGATAAGAGACGATGCCGGTAAGTTCCGAGGCGCCGAAGGTGAAGGGCTGCATGGCAGTGCCCGGGACGCCGTTCGTGATGGTCAGGCGCAGGTCATTGTCCGAGATAACGCGTTTAAATTGGCCGGCGTGAAAATTGACGCCGGGAATCATGTCGCCGTTCTCGCCGTGACAGGAGGCGCACTGCGAAGCGAAAATCTGCGCGCCGTACTGAATGTCGGACTGGAAATATTGCGGAGCGCGGTCCTGCCCCTGGGCGTATGCGATTGGCCAGCGGACTGCCAAGACGGAGCAAACGACTGCGCACTGCAAGAACGAGCGTAGAGAGAACCAGCGAAGTCTCACGGAACAACCTCCACGTAAGCCAGAGTCTTCAGCTTGCCAGGATCGGTTTGAGTTCCTAAGCGGCGAATATACACCGGCCAGGTTCTGCTTGGAAAGGTTGCAATTCGATATGGACAGAATTGTGCCGCCGGAAAATTCTAAAAACGATTCCAGGGAAATTCCGATCGATCGAATCTGGAATCGAGTGGGGACACCATTTCCGATTCGCGGCGCGCGACCGCGAATCCTATGGGCCGACTTCATCGTGACGCGGGGGGCACCATATTGTTGGCGCGGTAATACACGACGAGCTGGCCGTAATGTTCACCCGTTTCCTCGATGAGGGTCCACCAGAGGGTTGACGTGCGCACTACGTCGGCGGTGAAGGGGGAGAGAACGGGCTTGTTGAGGCCGGGGTCGCCCTGCGCTTTGATCACAGAGGCGCCCGCCGCGACAGCGTCCTTGATCAATTTGACCACGTCTGCTTTCGTTTTGTAGTTCGCCCTGGAGGGGCCTTGCAGCTCATCGAAGGCGGGACCGATTTTCGTCCCCTTGACTGCGCTGGCGGCCTGAAACATGCCGCCGGAAACGTGCAAGATATTTTCCGCGAATGTCCGCTGGTCCTTTTGCACCTTGAAATCGTATTTGTTCTCGGGGAAATCCTGGGCCATGTCGATCAGCTTGCCGCCAACGTCATTCCACGCGCGCAGGATGTCTTCCGAAGGAGGAAGCAGGAGGTTGGGAGAATCCTTGGGGTGCGCTTTCTTTTGCGCCAAAAGAGTTCCCGCCACGAAAAGCGCGCAAGATAGGAAAAAAGCAAGCCGGATTTTGTTTTGCAAAAGTAAATCTCCTCGGAAAAGCGCTTCGCGCGAAAGCCTATCATGGTGGCGGAAACGGCGTCCACACGGCGGCGTGGACGGGAGTGATGCGGTAGGGCGCCGCAAGGCCTTTCGAGTTGGCGGCGAATCGGCTGGATATTTTGGCCGACCGACGCGACAGCGACGTGAGGTAGCGCCGGCATCTTGCCGGCGGTGGTGCATCTTGATGAAGGAGCAAAGAGCCGGCGGGACGCCGGCGCTATTAAAGCCTTCGGATCGACGAAATGGAGCTTCCGGGAGATTGAGCCACTACCGCCTCGACTGGCTTCTTAAGGCGTACCTTGACTATCGGGGGTCGATCGGGGACGAAGGACGACGTAGTGCGCGATGGAGAAACCCAGAGCCGCGCCCGCGAAAACATCGGAGGAGAAATGGGATTGCAGCGAAAGCCGCGAGAATCCAACCATACTGGCAAGTCCATAGGCCAGCCAGACGTGCCAGCGATGATTCGGGTACCGATTAGCGAAGACTGTAGCCACGGAGAATGCGGCAATCGTGTGGCCGGAAGGGAAGCTCCCTACGCCTCCCAAGTAGCTCCCCCGCGTTTCCTTGAACCAGCTATGGGAAAAGTCTCCGTTTGGGGGAACCGAGGCTGGGCGGAATCGGCGATCGACGTCCTTCATCACTGACGTAAGAATCTCGGAATCCAGGACCGCCTCGCCCGCCAACAACACGGTGTGCTGCGCGTAAGAGTCTTTACGCGCTAGACCGATGGCGTAAAAGGCGGCTGGAAAAATTTCCATTCCCAGCGAAGCGTTGGATCCACTAACCACCTTGTTGAATCCGCTAAAAGTCTGCGTATTCCTGAAATATTTGGCATTGTGTTCGTCGATCGCCACGAACCCGGCTGTGAGAGCGGTGATGGCGAGGAACGGCTTGAGATGTTTTCCGTGGGCCACAGACACCGGGAACAGCCAAATCTGCTTCTGGTCTTGGGCCATGTTCGGCACGAGCCGCCGCCATGAGATTTCTCTCTCCGGAGATGGTTTGGTGACCGGAGCGTACAGCAATGCCCCAGGCGCCCGGAGGGGCAACGGTGTCTCGAGTGCCGGTTCAGCAGTCGAACCTGATAAAAGAGCGTCCTGAGCCGCGCATCGCGGCGCCAGGCATAAGGCGGCAATCAAAAAAAGGAAGACAGACCGAGATCTGATCGAATTCGACATGTGTAATTCTAACAAGGATTCCCTTTCTAGGATTTCGACTTGGCGGCATGGTACACCAACATACAATGGGTATGATCAATGAGTTGCACCAACCGAAAACTCCGCCACCCGGTGTAGGATGTCGTAGCGCAGTGCATTTCGGATTGAAATGGAATACTTCTTCCGTGGGGACTGCGAAATGAGTTCTTGGGAAAAATGGGTGAACCGCCCTCAGAGCCTGTGGTTGCGTAGGGCGCTCTTCCAGGTTCATCTGTGGACGGGAATAGGTATCGGCCTGTACGTTCTCTTGATGAGCGTATCCGGCAGCGTGCTCGTCTACCGCCGGGAGCTTGCCCGGACGTTCTCGCGTGAGCCGCGCATTGCCGCCGGGCCGGGCGCGCGCATGACCGTTGACGAACTGAAGCAGACCGCGAAGCGAGCTTATCCTGATTACGAAGCGGCTCGGGTCTATGAACCGAAGAAACCGGACCAGCCAGTCGAGATGTTGCTGGAACATGGCGAAAAAAGATTGCAGCGGCTATTCCATCCCTACACGGGCGCCGATCTCGGCGACCCTCTGCGGCCCGGATTTCGTTTTATCCTGTGGCTCGCGGACCTTCATGACGATCTTCTGTTGGGGCGAACCGGGCGTCGATTGAATCTTATCGGCGGGATCCTTGGCACATTGCTCTGTTTGACCGGAGCGATTATTTGGTGGCCGGGAATTAAAAATTGGCGCGGCAGCCTGAGCGTTCGCTGGAAAGAGAATCGCAAGGGGTTCAACTGGGCGCTGCACAGCGCGGCCGGAATTTGGTCCATCGCGTTCATCTTCATGTGGGGGATCAGCGGAATTTACCTTTCGATTCCAGAGTCGTTTAACGCAGTTGTGGATTTTTTCGAGCCCGTCCATGAGCCGAGCAAGGCGACTCGCTTCGGCGACCAGGTTCTGTACTGGCTCGCGCAGGCGCACTTTGGCAGGTTCGCCGGCCAGCCCGTCAAGTTCATTTGGTTTGTTCTGGGATTCGCGCCCGCGGTGCTGTTCGTTACGGGCACGCTGATGTGGTGGAATCGGGTGCTTGGGCCGTGGATGCGGCGGAAATTATTGGCGCGGCCGCAAATCAATGGTGTTGAGGCGCCGCACTCGGACAGTTCTATTCATGCTTAAAATCCGATTTGTCAGCCACGAATTTTCTCTTCTCTGTGAACCTCTGTGAAGACCTCTGAGCCCTCTGTGTTAAATTCCGGAAAAGATTTCAACACAGAGGGCACAGAGAACACAGAGGAGAGAGGCGCCCAACACGAGGCCAACTACTACGCGAGATCACCTGCCGGACCGGGGGTTTGCACGAATCACGAGTCACAAATCACTAATCACGGGTCACCAGTCACAGCTTCTCTGACCCGGCGCGGGTGAGTTGCACGAGCGATTCGGTGGAGGATGGCGGCGCGGCGACCGGCTTCAGCGTTTGCGGGCCGCGCCAATTGTCCACCACGGCAATCTGCTGGACGCAGGACACCGTGCAGCGCGGCGCGCAATGTTTTTTCGTAAAATATTCGCGGCGGCGGTCCTCGGCCGTGTATTTTTCAAGCGGTATTCCAGGATATCCGCGCTGCTGCGAGCACCAGTGAACCAATCCGTCCTCGCAGATGTAGAGATAGCGCGAGCCGGAGCGGCATCGCCATTCGTTCGGCTTTCCTTTCGCGATGTTGTGCTGAAAACCGTTCAGGCGCGAAAACCCCCGCTTGCCCATGCCCATGATCTCTTCGAAGATTTCGGTCTCGCGCGCTCCGAGCGGCTTCAGTTGCCCCTGGCCGTCGTGCAGGATGCCCACGGTGCTGGTGAAGCCCAGCTCCCGCGCGCGGCGCGCCACCGCCAGCGCGTCCTCCGGATTTTTCACGCCGCTGCCCAGCACGGAATTGATGTTCACCTGAAACACGGCGTGTTCGGCCAGCAGCTTCAATTTCTGATCGAGCACCTTGAGGCTCTTCTTGGAGACTTCGTCGGGCATCGCGTTGTCGATGCTGATTTGCAGGTACTCGAGCCCGGCGCGGTTGAGGCGCTCGATGCGCTCGGCCGTCAGCAGGTAGCCGTTCGTGATGATGCCCGTGAGGATTCCGTGGCCGCGCATGCGCGCGATAATCTGGTCGAGCTCCGGATGCAGCAGCGGCTCTCCCCCGCTGATCGTCATGACCGCCGTGCCCATCTCCGCTAGGCGATCGATCCGCCGGAACATTTCGGCGAGGTCCACCGGCTTCGAGAAATCGTCGAACTCGTTGCAATACGTGCAGGCCAGATTGCACCGCCGGGTCGGAATGATGTGCACCAACAGCGGATGCCGCGTCGAGAGCAGCCCTTTCGCCACGCCGTACAGTTCGCGCACACGAGTGTTCACGAATCGCAATCGCCGCCGCGTTCGGGTGCTGAGTGGCATGGCTAAACTATACAGGGATTTGGCGTGGTTTTGAACCTGCCCGGCGAGTCTGTATTGAGACTGTTTCCGGAAATAGCTGAACCGGACGCCAGGATTGATTAGTTTTTCTTCTGCACGGAATCAAGTGGCTCCACCTTGAGGATGGAAGCGCCGTGGTTGCTGCCTAGCCAGAACGTCGCAGGCGTTGTGGAGCTGTCCACAAACACTCTGCGAATCGTCGTTTTGGCGGGGAGCAAGTATTCGATGAACTGGCCGGTGGCTGTGTCGAGGCGCATGACGTGGTCGCTGCTGATTCCTGCCGACCACACTTCGCCCTTGTTGTCCGGGGCCACGTCGTAGGGGGCGTCCCAGGGTGAAGGCGCAAGATACTCCTGAAATTTTTCCGTTTGTGGGTCAAACATGCCGATCTTGTTGGCGCGAAATTCTCCAAACCAGAGACGGTCTTGCGAATCGACTCTGCCGCGGCGGGGACGTGAATTTGGCGTGGGCGTGGCGTAGAGTTTAATTTTCCCCGTTTTCGCGTCGATTTTTCCCACGCTTTCCTTGCCAAAATCCATGAAGAGGGCGTTGTTGTGCGAATCGGAAACCACGCCGTAGACCGTGTTGCCCTGCGCGCTCCCGTTCGGTCCGTTACGGATATCTGAGTACGGGTCGAAGGTCTCGATTTTGCCTGTCGAGATGTCCAGCCGGTGGATCATGTGGCTTCCCGCGTCATTGGTCCACACTTTGCCGTCTACATCGTCGTGGACGGGCATCACCATGGCGATTTGGCTGGCATCGTTGTCCACATCTTTCGGCAGAGTCCAGGTGGTGAATTTCTGCGTGGCCGGGGTAAATCTCGCGACTCCCCCTTGCAGCATCATCGCGAGCCAGACGTCACCGGCTTTGTCCGTATCCACTTCGAGGATGCCAAGCGGGAAGCCGGGTTTGAGCACGGGAACCTGAAACTCGGTGACCTCGGCTGTTTTGGGATCCAGCCTTCCCACATATTGCTTCCCGAAATCGGTGTACCAGACCATGCCTTTAGCGTCCACGACGACGTCGTGAGGCATGGTTTCCCGCCGCGGCAGATCGTATTGCGTGATGATCACCTGCGTTCCCTTGCCCGAGGGGCGTGGCAGCGTCTTGAGTTCGTAGGACCACACATCACCGGAACTTAAATTAATCGTGCTCATGTATTCGGCTTGCTTCCGCAGGCGTTCCTGATTTCCGAATCCCTCGTTCACCAGGATTCTCTTCTGCGGGTGCGTGGGATCGCTTCCCGGGGCGTAACTCGCCATGCGTTCGTACACCTGCACCCATTCATCCGCGTTATGGGTGGATTTTGCGATTCTCTCGACGGTGTGGCAGGTCATGCAGTTCAAGAGAAAGCTCTTTTGTTCCTCGGTGCCGGGCATGCTGAGAAGCCATTCCGCATTGGTGAGCTGCGTGCTGAGGTCTTTCGCCTTGTGAAGTTTTAAATCCGCGGTGGCCGTTTTATCCGGCGTGATTTCCACCGGTCCCACATCGTCGAGTTCATAGCCCACCGCGCGCATCTTCAGGGAATACTGGCCCGGCTCCATGCGCTCCCGAGGAAATCGGTAGCGGCCTTGCGGATCGCTGACGACGGACACGGTGATTGTGGAGCCGGCTCTCTTGGCGCTGACCACCACGCCTTCCATCGGGCCTTCCTCCTTGGAGCTGACTTGTCCAGTCAGTCCCATAGAGGTTGGCGCTTGTCCGCGAAGCAAACTTATTTCAGGGCCAATCAGCGTCACGCCCAGGCCAGCGATCAAGATGAGCAGAAAACCTTTAGTTCGCATCAGCGTCTCCCTATTGGATAAATGCGGGATGAGTAGTCCTGGTTGAAACCTTACGACCGCAGGCCATTGGTGTCAAGTTCGCGCAGACATGCCTGGGGTGGCCAATTTTCATCTGGTCGAGTTCCTTGTGTCACCCCTGCCGGGGTTTTTTAGTCATCTTCGACCGATTTTCCCACGGCTTCCGCCCTGGGCTACGTTGTGTCGTCCCTCCGGGACTCTCAGGAACGCGGGAGTAGGCCACGGACCAGGAGGCGCGTTCCCAATTTTAGTCTCCGGCTGTCACTTAGTGCACGGAGGTATTCGTACAATCGTGGGACTTTTTTTGGTCTTGATACACTATTTGCAGTTGCGCGGGAGGTGACACTTGCAGGAAGGCCTCATCCAGACGAACCAGCAAGAACTGTTCCAACATCTTAACAGGTTGCGGAAAAAGGGCTTTGACTGTCATTCTGAGCGAAGCAAAGAATCCCTTCTTGTTCAATGCGGAAGACGAAGAGGGATTCTTCGCGCAAAATCGGCTCTCAGAATGACGGTATTCCGCCTTTTTCCGCAAACGGTTAAGTTACGAATGATGGCGCTGGTCATCTTGACCTTGCTTGGGGCTCATGGCGCGTTCGCGCAGAAGGTTACGGTTGAATTCGATCAGGCCGCCGATTTCAGCAAGTACAAAACCTTCGCCATTCGCGACGGCCAGTTGAACAGCAGGAATCCCGCTCTGAATAGCGACCTGGTCAAGAAGCGGATCGATGCCGACATTGAAAAATATCTGACGGCCAAGGGTCTGACGGAGGTGTCCGGGAAATCCGACCTCAACGTGCGATACACGTTCGGGACGGCCCGCAAAACGGAAGTGGAATCGTACCCCGCCGGATGGTATGGATGGGGCACGCGCGTCGTGAGGGTGCCGTACGCCGAGGGCACCCTGGTGATCGATTTACGCGACCCCACGACTCGCTCCCTTGTTTGGCGCGCCATCGCCAGCGAGGAAAAAAGTGATTCCAGCAAAATCGAAGGGAAACTCGATGACATGGTCAAAAAATCCATGCAGAAATATCCCCCCAAGAAGTAACGCCCGCGGCCGATTCGCTCCGAGCCCCCGGGAACGCCAATCTCCCGATTGGCGGGCAACGAAACGCCATTCAGGAGAATGGCGTTCCCGGCCGGGGTGCCAACAGAATTCGGACACAGAGTCGGAGGGGGAGAGAACTACTCGAAGATTAAACCAAGTCCGCGCGAATTGCAGAATAAATCGGGCCTATCCTCCGCGGGTGTGCATTTCTAGGTGCGGGTCCTGACGCAGTTGGTCGATGCCGACGAGCACGCCGCGATGGCCTGTGGCTGCGCGCAATTCGGCGCCGCGGTCGCTGCGCCCTCGCCAGATTGATGTGATGCGTGCGGCGAGTTCCTCGGGCGAGGCTCCCGCGCGCAACATCTGCCGGAGGTCGATGCCCGAATGCGCGTAGAGGCAGAGATACCAGAGGCCGTCGGCCGTCAGGCGGCTGCGGTCGCAGCGGCGGCAGAAGGGCGTGGTCGTCGAAGCGATGATGCCGAAAACGGTCCCGTCGGGAAGCCTAAATCGCTCGGCGGGCGCGGAGGAATTTTCGCCGAGCGGCGTGATCGCGCCGTAACGTTTTCCTAACCGATCGAGCATCTCGGCGCGGGTGAAAACCTTGTCGAGCGACCATTCCGTCGCGCCGCCTACATCCATGTACTCGATGAAGCGAACCTCGGCATCGGCGAGGCGGCCAAATTCGATCAGGTCGGAAAGCTCGTCGTCATTGTGACCGCGTAGCACGACCGTATCGAGCTTTAGTTTTCCAAAACCTGAGCGACGCGCGGCTGCAATTCCTGCCAGCACCTGGGCGTGCGTGTCGCGTCCCGTGAGCGCCAAGAACCGCTCCGGCCGCAGCGTGTCCAGGCTCAACGTGACGCGGTGCAGCCCAGCCGAGCGCAGCTCTTCCGCGTGCTCGGCGAACAGGACGCCGTTGGTCGTCATCGCGAGATCGCGGATGCGCGGATTGGCGGCGAGCATGCGAACGAGCCCGGCCAGATCGCGGCGCAACAGCGGCTCGCCCCCGGTCAGGCGCACGTCTTCGACGCCGAGCGAAGTGAACACTTCCACCAGCCGCGCGATTTCCTCAAAGGTAAGCAATTCTTCCCGCGGCAGCCAGACGTACTCCTCCTGCGGCATGCAGTAGTTGCAGCGGAGGTTGCAGCGGTCTGTCACCGAAACGCGCAGGCTGCGCAGCGGCCGGCCGAGCTGGTCGGAGAATGCGCCGCCCGCCGACACGTCCGCCGGGGTCAGGTCATCGGGAAGCATCTCTCTATGTTAGGTTGCGAAGGCCCAAGCGTCAACCATTCGGTCACCAATGGAGGGGCCGCGAAATAGGTGCTTGCCTACCCCTCGTCTTTGTATTGCTCTTTTAGTTTAGCCACTACTGTGGGGTCGGCGAGCGTTGTGGTATCGCCGAGGATGCGGCCTTCGGCGATATCGCGAAGCAGGCGGCGCATGATTTTCGCGCTGCGCGTTTTGGGCAGCTCGGCCGTGAAGAAAATATCGTCGGGCTTGGCGATGGAGCCGATTTTTGTGGCCACGTGGCTCATCAATTCCTGCTTTAAGGTGTCGCTGGACTGTATACCTTCTTTTAACGTAACGAATGCAGAAATTCCCTGGCCCTTGATCTCGTGCGTCTTGCCGATCACTGCGGCTTCGGCCACGGACGTGTGATCCACCAGCGCGCTTTCCACTTCATAGGTGGAAATGCGGTGGCCGGAGACGTTCATGACGTCATCCACGCGGCCGAGCAGCCAGAAATAGCCGTCCTCGTCCAGCTTGCAGCCGTCCCCGGTGAAATATTTTCCCGGGATAGCGCGACCAGTAATTCTGCACGTAGCGTTCGGGATCGCCGTAGATCGTGCGCAACATCGAGGGCCACGGTTTACTTAATATTAAATAGCCGCCACCGCCGGGGCGACCGGTTTGCCATCGGCGTCCACCACCTCGGCGACGATGCCGGGGAGCGGGCGCGTGGCCGAGCCGGGTTTCGTGGCCGTGATGCCGGGCAGCGGAGAGATCAGGATGCTGCCGGTTTCGGTTTGCCACCAGGTATCCACGATGGGGCAGCGTCCGCGGCCGATCGTTTCGTGATACCACATCCATGCCTCGGGATTGATCGGCTCCCCCACAGTGCCGATCAATCGCAGCGACGAAAGTTTATATTTCGCCGGCCATTCCTTGCCCCAGCGCATGAACGTGCGAATGGCGGTGGGCGCGGTGTAGAGAATATTCACGCCGTATTTATCGATGATCGACCAGAAGCGCCCGCGGTCGGGGAAATCGGGCGTGCCTTCGTACATCACGGTCGTCGTGCCGTTCGCGAGCGGACCGTACACGATGTAGGAGTGGCCCGTGACCCAGCCGATGTCGGCGGTGCACCAGTAGACATCGTCCTCCTTGATGTCGAAGACGTAGCGATGCGTGGTGCTGACGCCGAGCAGATAGCCGGCGGTCGTGTGCACGACTCCCTTCGGTTTCCCCGTCGTGCCGCTGGTGTAGAGGATGAACAGCATATCTTCGGCGTCCATCGGCTCGGCGGCGCATTGATCTGACGCGTTGGCGACGAGGTCGTGCCACCAATGGTCGCGCCCGGGCTTCATCGAAATCTGCGCAACTTTTTCGGCGCGCTCGCCGCCGCGCCCGCCGACGCGTTCGTAGACGACCACTTTTTCGATGGTCGGCGTTCCGGTCAGCGCATCATCCACGCTGGCCTTGAGCGGCACCACCGCTCCGCGCCGCCACGCGCCGTCGGCGGTGATGACCACTTTCGCTTTGGCGTCGTTGATGCGCTCGCGCAGCGCCTCCGCCGAAAATCCGCCGAACACGACCGAATGCGCCGCGCCGATTTTCGCGCACGCCAGCATGGCAATCGCCAGTTCGGGCACCATGCCCATGTAGATCGCCACGCGGTCGCCCTTAATGACGCCAAGCGATTTCAGCGCGTTCGCGAAGCGATTCACTTCGCGCTCGAGCATGCCGAACGTTAGAACGCGAGAGTCGCCCGGCTCGCCTTCCCAAATGATGGCCGCCTTGTTGCGCCGCGCGGAATGCGCGTGCCGGTCCACGCAGTTGTAGGTGACGTTCAGCTTCGCGCCTACGAACCACTTGGCCCAAGGGGCGTTCCACTCCAGCACTTTTTGCCACGGCGCGAACCAGTCCAGATGCTTCGCCTCATCGGCCCAGAAGCCTTCGGGGTCTTTCGCAGCGCGATCGTAAATCGCGGGATCGTTCCAGTTGGCGCGGCGGCGAAATTCTTCCGAGGGAGGGAATGTGCGGCGTTCATCGAGCAAAGCATCGAGACTTTTTTCGCTGGGCAATGACATTTCGACAGACTCCCGGTTGATGATCAAGATCGAGGCCGCTTCCAATCCAAAGCTATTCACCCTGACCTGTGCGCTTAGAATGTCGGAGGGGCGCGGGGTTGTCAACCGACGGCTTTTAGCGGGATTTTTCAATTACGCGCTGCGCGGTTCGGAGCCCGCGGCCATTCGGCCGATTAAATTCACCTATAGTCGGAACCGGGCCACTTCGTTTCTAACCTGGCGAGCAAGATTGCGCGCGGCACGGTGCATCGCCGCGCCGCCTTCCTTGACCTTCACACCGCGGCGCATTAAAGGTTTAAACCTTTTGAATTCACCGCTTCGCGTAGTTGAGATTATGGGCAACGCCACGTAATGAATCCTGACCGACGGATCGTCTTTCATCTGATTGCCGATGAACGTTGCCCTCTCATATTGTCTAACCTTTTTCGGATTCCGACCGTCCTGCGGCTCTTTCTCGTAGTGAGCCGAGAAGGCGTGGACGAACAAAATTCGCGTTTTGATTTTTTCCTTCACCGCCCAATGCCAAGCTTTGACGACATTCTCGACCGGATTGTCTTTCTTAAGTTCGACTTCTATTAACACTCTTGGAATGCTATCACCATGCTTAAATCCGGCGACGTCCACTCTCGATCGCTCATCGAGAGAATGGCCTTTCTTCCAATCAAATGTGGGCTTGTGCTTGCGGAAGAAGCTCTTCAGCGCGGTCTCAAGCTTTTCGTCGAAGTTCGGCGCATATGCCATTGTCGCAAACTCCACGCCTTCCAAGCAGTGCGCGATTATAAACCATTTCAGGCGTACATTTTCAATGTATGTCTGCAAAAGCCCCGCTACTCTGCAGCCAGCTACCACTACGCCGAAAATCGACGCGCGCAGCCTGTGCCTCTACTACAATCAAGTCTGAGATTCTCGCGGAGCAGAGGAGTGTTCGATTTGGAATCATTTGACCTAATCGTGATCGGCTCGGGCCCGGCGGGGAAAAAGGCGCGGCGCAGGCTGCCTATTTCGGGAAGCGCGGCGCATTGATCGAGCGCCGCGCGGAGCTGGGCGGCGCGGGCATCAACACAGGCACGGTGCCGAGCAAGACGCTGCGCGAATCGGCCCTTTATTTTTCCGGACTGCGCCAGCGCGGGCTTTATGGCATTGACTATTCGTTGCGCGAGGGGCTGACGGTCGCGGGATTCATGCATCGCAAGGATGCTGTCGTCGTGGCCGAACGGGCCAAAATCGCCGCGAATCTCGCGGCGCACAAAATTGAGCTGATCCCCGGCGTGGCACAATTTGTGGACCCGCATACCGTCAACGCCATCGGCCAGCAAGACGTGGTGCGCACCTTGCGCGGCGAAGTGATTCTGATCGCGACCGGCTCGAAGCCGCATCGCCCACCGGAAATTCCGTTTGACGACAAATTTATTTTTGATTCGGATTCTATCTTGACGATGGAACGAATCCCCAAAAGCATGGTCGTTGTGGGCGGGGGCGTGATCGGCTGTGAGTACGCCTCGATTTTTACCGCGATGGGTGTTGCGGTCACGCTGGTGGATGGCCGCGATCGCCTGTTGCCTTTTCTGGATGCGGAAATTTCAGAACAGTTGCGGGAGCGTCTCGCGAGCCTGGGCCTCCACATTCTTTTTCCAAGAGCGGCCGAAACTCACCGAACGCGCCGCGGGCGGAATTCGCATGACCTTTGCGTCGGGCAAGAGCGTGGAGGCTGAGACAGCGCTGTTTGCCGCGGGTCGGCGCGGCGCGGTCGAAGGTCTGGCCCTGGAAAAAGCCGGCCTCGGAATCAATCCGCGCGGCAACATTGACGTGAACGAACATTACCAGACGGCTGTGAACCACATTTACGCCGCGGGAGATGTCATCGGATTTCCCGCGCTGGCTTCCACGTCGATGGAGCAGGGGCGCGTGGCGATGTGTCACGCGTTCGGATTTCCCTACAAGCAGCGGCTCGCGTCGCAGCTTCCGATGGGGATTTATACGATTCCGGAAATTTCCGCTGTCGGCGAAACCGAGGAATCCTGCCGCGAAAAGAAAATCGATTATGAAGTGGGACGCGCGAAATTCGCGAACAACGCGCGCGGGCAAATCATTGGCGATTTCGCGGGATTGCTGAAATTGATTTTCCGGCGCGAAAATAAGCAATTGCTCGGCGTGCAAATTCTTGGCGAAAGCGCGACCGAACTGATTCACCTCGGCATGGCCGTGCTCGAAGCGGGCGGCGCGATCGACACGTTCATCGAACTGGTCTTCAACTATCCTACGCTTTCCGAAATGTACAAATACGCCGCGTACGACGGCCTCGGTAATCTCGCGGGACACAAACTCCGCGAGGGGTAGGATGTCCGAGCGACAACTGGGGGTTGAAGACTCGGGTACGCCAATCTCCCGATTGGCGGGTTGTCACTGGGACGCCATTCGGGAGAATGGCGTTCCCGGGATGGCCGCCAAGCAGAACTAATTCGTCGGATTCTGTGGAAATTTCAAATAGGGCAACCGCACGCCGCGCACGATTACTTGATCGGCGCGAATCGCCGTGGGCGCGTCGAAGCCTGCCGCGCCGCCTGCGGCCACGTAATCATCCTGATCGACGCCATCGCCGCTGATGCCGAGCCCGCCTACGAGCAGTCCATTCCGATAGAGCGGCACTGAGCCTGGAAAAAACACGATGCCACTTTGGTTGTGATCGGGTCCTCCACCTTGAATCCCTGCGTGCAGGGATTTTGCCACATCTTGTTGGTAGAGATTGAAAAATGGCCCGGAGGCGCTGCCGTCGATTCCCGGCGGATAAAGCGGCTGGGCGCCGAACCCGATGGTGCGGTTGGTGAGGGCGGTGCCCAGCGGAACACCGGTCAGATCCGCGGCAGTCCGCGCGCCGCTGTTGAAGTACACCATGTTTCGCGCTTTCGACGCGGCAACATCAATGCTGAAGACGGTTCCATCCGACATGCGATAGAGGCCGATGATCGTGCCGTCGAGATCGGCGACGGCAATGGCCATTCGTGCAGAGGAGCCGATGGGCAGCCGAATCACGGCGCGCGTGGTATTTGCCGTGGCAATCGTGTTGTTAATGATTTGCGTGACGTCGGAAGCGGAGAGTCCGCCAATCGGCCCCGCCACTGGCGCGACGAGCATGCCGTCCGGCGGCGGCTCAGGGCTTGCCGCCGGACCAACGACGAAGCTGCCTGTGAAGCTGCCCGCGCCAACGCTTGCCGGGCGCGACGTCTGATTCACGAATGGTAATGTAACTCCATCAATAATTACAACGCCCGGAGCGGCGGGCGACGGTCCGAATCCGTTGGAAGTCGCCGCCGCGTAGGCCGCGAACTCCGCGACATCGCTTGCAACTCCCGCGACGCCAATGCCGCCTACGACGCTGCCGTTCCGGAACAGCGGCACGCCGCCCGGATTGACGGCGTTCGGATCGCTGTCGTTCAAGTCCGCTTTGCCCGTTGTGATTCCGAGCCCCGTGGTTGCGCCGCCGATCGAACGCGCGGGCGGCACCGCTTGCCCGGCGATAAAATTCGTCGAGAGCGTGCATCCACGGTTCGTGTTCTCGATTCCGTAGAGCGCCGCGTTGGACGCGCCCGAGACTCCCGGCGGGAAATGAATTCCGCTGAGGAAGCGAACGGTGCGCGAAGAAAGGGGCGCCTGATCGTTGCTGAAGAACGCGGCTGTGCGCGCGAGCGATACCGCAAGTTCGCTCGTGTCGACTTGCACGCCGAAATTTCCCGTCGCGAGCGCTGGGGCGGCCGGCTTTTGATAGACGGCGAGGATATTCCCGGCGCGGTCTACTACGGCGATGACCATTGTGGTGGGATCGGCGGCCTGCGCGGCTGCTTGGACGAGCGCCATGACATCGGTGTTCGTGAGATTCGGCGTGGGCGAGGGCGGAGTCACCGACCTCAGATTTCCGACCACTCCGCCGCAACCCGCCGTGCAAACGAACAGCGCGAATATGCCTGCGAAGAATATTCCGGGAAAAGATTTCCGTTTTGAATATTGGTTGTTGAATGGGCCCATGAGAGGTCAGAGCTTTGGTATCACATCGCATTGCGGCACTCAAGGCGCGCAAATGGTTTGTGCAACAACTATAAATACAGGTGGATTTGGGCTCCGTGGGAAAACGCTATTTGAAATTCAATTTTGCGGACAATTGTTCTAGCCCGTGGACAACGAGGTCGGGTTCAAAGTCCCATGGATCGAAGATTCTTTTTGAATCGCGCTGCACCCAGGCGGTTCGCAAGCCGCAGGCCTTCGCGCCGATCACGTCAAAGGGATTGCTTGAAATCAGGCAGACCATCTCTTTTTCCGCGCGCACCTGGGCCGCCAGATATTCGTAAACCGCGGGATCAGGCTTAAACGTGCGGATCGGGTCCACGCTAACAATTCCGCTAAACCGCGCGAAGACTCCGGCACGCTTCAGCAATCCGCGCACTGCCTGCTCGGTTCCATTCGTGCACGCCACAATTTTGAAACCACGCGCTTCGAGTTGCTCCAGCGCTGCTGGAACGTCTGGATAGGCCGGCAGCCGTAGGTACTGATCCAGGAAATTGTGCAGGGTTGGCTCGTCCAGCGAAATATCCAATTGCCTGGACACGAATCGGAGCGCCTGCGCGGTGCATACATCGAAATTCTCATATTTCTTCATCAGCGCGCGCCGGAACGAATACTCCAGCTGTTTGCCGCGCCACAATTCCGTCGCTTCTTTTGCCCGGGCGCCAAAAAGTGGGCGCAGGTGATCCTCCATGCGAAACGGATCGATGAGCGTTCCGTACACGTCAAAGGCCAGCACGGAGGCGCGGTGCACTACGGACATGAAGAATCCTCGGGGAGCCATCATACCGGTTTCCGGGGCCGCTTGGGATTGTGAGAATAAAAGAGGAGCGCGCCGGGTGTTTCAAACACGCGGCATGCCCGGCCAAAACTCCTTGCTGCGCGCAGCGGATTGTTGTTAGCTAGTCCGCGAATGGCGCAACATCCATCGTGAACGGGAGAACCGAGATAAGGCGGATGCGCGGCGCATCCAAAACAATGCGAAGGGCATTCTTCGGCTACTTGCTCGTGTTGTTGTCGACGGGGAGTGGACTGGCGGTGACCGCTTCGGTACGGCGCGCTCCCGTGCGACACAGGCATGCAGCTATCGCGGCGAAACATACCCGTGCGCATGCAATCGCGCGCCGCTCACGTTCGCGCCACGCGGCCCATTCTTCCTATTTGCGGGCGTCGGTCCGAATTCCGAGTCAACGCAACGCGGGCGCCTCACCGGCGTTCCCGCCGCCCGCGTTCCCAGCGCAAGACGAGCAAAGAATTCCCCGGCAAGTAGCGCCAAAATCAGCGGCGTTGCAGGGCATCATCCGCGACAGCACCGCGCGTGGCATTGTGGGCGCGATGATTGCCCTGACCAATCGCGCCACCGGAGCGACGCGAACGATCTCCGCGAATGCCGACGGAGTGTTTCGCTTCACGGACCTCGGGACAGGATCGTATTTGTTGCTCGTACGAAGCGATGGCTTCGAGAATCTGACGCGCGATGACCTTCTCCTGAATGCGGGTGACGTTGTGACGATCGAATTGACGCTGGTGCCATCGCCAACAGTAGCAGTGCCGGCTTCGCGCCTTCCACGAATGGCGGAACTGGGACCGCCCGCGCCCGCAATCGAATCGAGCGCGGCCATCGCGTCCTATCGGGAGCTGCGCCGCAGACCAGATGCCGAACCTGGACAACAACTCGTCGCGCCGGAAGTGCTTCCCCCTTCACAGGAAGTTTTCCTCGCGATGCCGGATCGCTGGAACGTTCGCAATGCCGGATTGGAATCGCTACGGCCGGAGCGGTGAATACCCGTTCGTCCGCAAGACCCATTGGTGGGACCCGTTCAATCGCAACCGGCTGAAAGGTGACGAACCCATTTTCGGCCAGCAAACGTTCCTGAATATTACGGCGACCGCCGACACGCTCGCCGACGAGCGCCGCGTGCCGGCGACGAGCAACGTCAGCTCGGCGCGTCCCGGCAGCAGCGATTTCTTCGGCAAGGGCGAACAGTTCGCGCTGAGCGAAACATTCCGTTTTTCTTTCGACCTTTTTCACGGTGACACGTCGTTCCGGCCCGTCGATTGGCGGATTCGCGTGACGCCGGCCGTCAACGTGAATTACTTGAACGTGCGCGAACTCGGAATTGTGAACGTTGACGTGCGCGACGGCACGACGCGTCTGGATTCCCACGCCGGCATGCAGGAAACATTTGTGGAATACAAGATTCGCGACCTGAGTCCGAATTACGATTTCCTTTCCGTGCGCGCGGGAATTCAGGGTTTTTCGAGCGACTTCCGCGGATTTCTTTTTGTCGACGAGCAGCCGGGCGTGCGGCTGTTTGGAAACCTGCGCTCGGACCGCTGGGAATACAACCTCGCGTATTTCAATTTTCTGGAAAAAAACACGAATAGCGGACTCAACGCATTTCAGCTGCGGCACCAGCAAGTGATCGTCGCGAATTTGTATATGCAGGATTTTTTCAAGCCCGGCTACACGGCGCAGTTCAGCATTCATTACAACAAGGACGACGCCAGCGTTCACTACGACGACAACGGATTTCTGGCGCGGCCCGCGCCGGTCGGCATTTTTCAAGCGCATAACGTGCGCGCGGCGTATCTTGGATGGACCGGCAACGGGCATTTCGGGCGCATCAATGTGAATCACGCGTTCTATCAGGCGCTCGGTACGGATGATCTGAATCCCATCGCCGGGCGCTCCGTGACCATCAACGCGCAGATGGCCGCTGTGGAAGTTTCGCTCGACAAGGACTGGTCCCGCTACAAACTCTCGGCGTTTTTCGCTTCAGGCGACGGAAATCCGCGAGACTCGCGCGCCACGGGATTCGACTCCATCGTGGATGATCCTGCGTTTGCCGGAGGAATTTTCAGTTTCTGGAATCGCGAAGGCATTCGCCTCACGGGCACCGGAGTCGCGCTTACTTCTCCCGACAGCCTGCTGCCCAGCCTGCGCACCGACAAGGAGGAAGGCCAGGCAAATTTCGTGAATCCCGGAATTTTCATTCTGAACGCGGGAGCGGATTTCGATCTGACGACCGAAGCTGAAGACGTTGGTGAACGTGAATTACCTGAGATTCGAGCGCACCGCGCCCGTTGAGCTCTTGCTTTTCGAGTCGCCCATCCACAACACGATTGGCGTCGATACCAGCCTGGGATTTCAGTACCGGCCTCCGCTTTCAGAAAATATTGTAATCACTCGGAGGCGCTGCGGCGCTCTCTGCCCGGACAAGGATTTCGCGACATTTATTCCGGCAAGACGCAGTTCTCGCTTTTCGCAAATGTGCGGTTTCAGTTTTGAAGGGCAATGCGGGCTGGCGCGCGCGCTTTGATCATGATTGAGGGTTAGATGAGAGGCTGGACGAAAATTCAGATCGTGCTAGGTCGGCTCGCGCACGCGTTTCCTATTGGTGCGTTGACAGCTTGCCTATTTCTTATCATCGTGGCCGCGCGAATGCCGGTCGCGTCCTTGCGAGCCGCGGATCAGAATGCAGGTCCGAATCTGATCGGGCAGACGCAAGCCGAAGCCGACCGCAAGAGCGCCGGGTGCATCTCCTGCCACACGCAAACCGACGAGCCGACCATGCACGCGACCGGCACGGTGCCTCTGGGCTGCACGGATTGTCACGGAGGTAACGCTGATATTCGCATTACAGCAGGTACCGCTGCCGGTTCGCCCGAGTACGATCAATTAAAACGCCAGGCGCATCCGCAGCCGCGCGATGCCCAATTGGCAAACCGTTCGGCGAATCCCGAACGCGCGTACACGCAATGGCTGAAGGAAAGTCCCGAGTACGTCCGCTTCGTCAATCCCGGCGATTTGCGAATCGCGGCGGAGACATGCGGCAGCGCGGACTGCCACACTTCGGAAGTGCGCAACGTTTCCACGAGCATGATGACGACCGGCGGGCTGCTGTGGGGCGCGGCGCTCTACAACAATGGCGCGTATCCCCACAAAGACACCCGGTTCGGCGAAAGCTACGCGCGCGACGGCACGCCGCAAACCGTTCGAACGATTCCGCCACCGACTCCCGAAGAAACTCGGAAGAAGGACGTCTTGGCGGAGATCACTCCGCTCGAACGCTGGGAAGTTTCGCAGCCCGGCAATGTGCTGCGTGTTTTCGAACGCGGCGGCGGCCCGAAAGGCGAAGTCGGCGAGCCGGTCCGCGCTGATGATGCGGGCAAGCCCGACGACAAACTCGGCTCGCGCGGATTCGGCACGCAACTTCGCACCGATCCCGTGTTCCTCGGCTTGCAGAAGACGCGCCTGCTCGACCCGCTGCTTTCGATGCCCGGAACGAACGATCAGCCCGGCGATTATCGCGCGAGCGGATGCACGGCATGCCACGTCGTTTACGCAAATGACCGTTCCGCGGAGCATTCCGCGCAGTACGCCCCGTTCGGCAACCGCGGCTTCAGCGCTTCGAAAGATCCCACGATCCCGCATGACGAGCCGGGCCATCCGATCCGCCACGAGTTTACGCGCTCGATCCCATCGAGCCAGTGCATGGTGTGCCATATTCATCCGGGCACGAATATGGTGGCGACGTATTTCGGCTACACGTGGTGGGACAACGAATCCGACGGCGAGGCGATGTACCCGAAACAGCAGCGCAATCCCACCGAGGAAGAAAAATTCCAGATTTCGCAACGCAATCCCGAAGGCGCGGCCGCGCGCGGGCTGTGGTCGGACTTGAAATTTCTCACCGAAACGGGCAGCGCGGAATTCAATCAAAAAATGAAGACGACGCAGTTCGCCGATTTTCACAGCCACGGCTGGCTGTTCCGCGCGGTGTTTGCGCGCGACCGCCAGGGAAACCTGCTCGACGATAAGGGAAGCACGGTTTTGCCCGATGATGCGAAGAAATTCGAGGAGGCCGTGCACCTCGAGGACATTCACCTGCAAAAAGGAATGCAGTGCGTCGATTGCCACTTCGAGCAGGACAGTCATGGCGGAGGAAAACTGTACGGCGAGCCGCGAGCGGCGATTGAGCTCGATTGCGTCGATTGCCACGGCACGATTTCGCAGCGCGCGACTCTGGCGACTTCCGGACCGGCCGCTCCCGTGGGCGGAACGCATCTCGAGGCGCTGCGCACACCCTCGCGCGAGAGGCGATTTGAATGGCGTGACGGAAAACTCATCCAGCGCTCGATGATGGACCCGAATCTCGAATGGGAAGTCGTGCAGACGCTCGACTCGATTACGCCGGGCAATCCGCATTACAACGAGAAATCGCGTGTCGCGAAAACAATTCGCACCGACGGCGCCACGTGGGGCGACGTGCCGAAGGACGAGTCTCAACTCGCACACGCGAACAGCCGCATGACCTGCTACGCGTGCCACACGTCGTGGGCGCCGAATTGTTTTGGGTGCCACCTCTCGATGACCGCCAATCAGAAGCAGCCGATGCTGCACAACGAGGCGCTCACCACGCGCAACTGGACCGCGTACAATTTTCAGGTGCTCCGCGACGATGGGTACATGCTTGCTATTGACGGAACAGTCGACCGGCCACCGCATCGCGCCCGCGCGATCCTCCTGCGCGATTTTAGTGAGTTCGCAGAACGCCAATCGCGAGTGGCTTTATAACACGCAGCAGACTGTTTCAGCCGAAGGTTTCAGCGGGCAGGCGTTTTCGACGTTCGTGCCGCACACCGTGCGAGCGCGCGAGACGAAAACGTGCACGGATTGCCACGTCTCCGCCGCGCGCGACAACAACGCTTGGATGTCGATGCTGCTCCTGCAAGGCACGAACTTCGTCAACTTCATGGGTCGCTACGTCTACGTCGCCACGGGAAACAAGGGATTCGAGGCCGTCGTGACCGCGGAGCACGACGAGCCGGAGGCCGTCATCGGCAGCGATTTGCAGCGCATGGCGTACCCCGATGATTTCCGCACGCATGTCGAACGCAAGCTCGAACTCACGACTGCGTATAACCATCCGGGAAGTGTACTCGACATTCAACTTCGCGGCGAATACGCTTACGCGGCGCTTGGCCCCGGCGGCTTCCGTGTTTTCGACGTCGCCAACATCGACAATAAGGGATTCTCCGAACGCATGGTCACCGCGCCCGTATCGCCGCTCGGCCAGCGCCTTTATGTAAAGACGCAATTCGCAACGGCGGTGGCGACGCCCACAACTCTGGCAGTCGATCCTCTGCGCACGCAAAATCCGGAAAACGAAGAACAGAAAATTCACCTGATGTACGGGTTTCTCTATGTGACGGACAAGTACGAAGGGTTGATCGTCGTCGGCAATCCGGACTTGAAAGGCAAGAATCCCGGCGTGGGCACTTTGCTGGACGGAAATCCGCGGAATAATTTCATCGGCCGCGCGGCCACATTTAATCCCGGCGGCGTGCTCAACGGCGCGCGCCGGATTACGATCGCGGGAACCTACGCATACATTCTGTGCGACCGCGGCCTCGTGGTTGTGGACCTCGACAATCCGCTCGAACCACGCGTGACGGCGGAAATCGGCGCGCCCGATCTGGCGGAGCCGCAGGGCGTGGCCGTCCAGTTTCGCTACGGCTTTATCGCGGACCGCCAGGGACTGAAGGCACTCGATGTAACCGACCTTGGGCATCCGCACCTCGTGCCGGGAGCATTTGTTCCAGTTGACGACGCGCGCAATGTCACCGTTTCACGGACATATGCTTACGTTTCCGCGGGAAAGAACGGAGTGGCGCTGGTCAATGTAGAGCAGCCCGAGCATCCGCGGCTCGACCAGATGTTCGCTGCCGGCGGCGAATTGAATGATGTGAATGACGTGAAAATTGGCGCGGTGGACGCGAGTGTTTTTGCTTACGTCGCCGATGGCCGCAACGGCCTGCGCATCCTGCAAGTCGTTTCGCCGGAAGATTCCTCGGAATCCTATGGATTCAGCCCGCGGCCCACGCCAAAACTGATTGCGACGTATCGCACCGCCGGCCCGGCGCTCGTTGTTTCCCGCGGAATCGACCGCGACCGCGCCGCCGATGAAAGCGGAAATCAGCTTGCCGTCTTCGGACGCCGAGGCGCGCGCCCACTCAACCGCATGGAGGCCGAAAAATTATATCTCCGCGACGGCAAACTTTATACCGTTACGGACACGCCTCCCGGCCCGCCGCGCTCCATGCACTCGGCGGATTCTTCCGTTCACGCGTTGATTAATCGCATGGCGTCTCTCCTGCATTAGCATTTTTCACGACGACCGATCTGGGCAGATCAGGAAAAATCCGCCGTGTAATGGGACGCGGGGTTTAGCCCGGTTTTACCACAAACAGCTACGGCGCAGACCCGCCGAAATCCAGTAGCACAGGCTTCAGCCTGTATGGTTTGAGTTGCGGTGAATCGACAGTACACAGGCTGAAGCCTGTGCTACTCAAAACCTCCCACACTGCGGCGCTACCAAGACCGCGCTAGCCCTTCATTCGATTGATTGTTGCTAACGTAACCTACCGCGCGGAGGGGGTGGGCACCCCGATGCTGACCAAGTCCGTCACCGAGAAATTGCCGTGCGCTGGTTTGCGCTGGGCGGGATCGTGATACGTGTGGCATTCGAAGCAGCGCGACTCGGCGGCTTCGGTTCCGGAATGATGGCAGGAACGGCAGGTGGCAATGCCCGGCAGGAGCAAGTCGGAACTCTGCTGGCTCGTCAACGCGGCGGCATGGCAGCTCGCGCAAGACACAAGTCCATGCTGCGAATGATCGAATTTCGCGTGCGGCATATAGCGAGCGGTGATGTTCGATGGCGCGACTTTCGCCAGTGTCGCGTCTCCAGCAAATACCAGCGCGTGGCATTGTTTGCACGTCTTGCGCCACAAGAGCTGTTCCGCCTCGGCAGTGCGTTCGCCGACCCATTGCTTCGGCGTCAGCAAGCGATAGTCCGCGGGAATCGGCTTTTCCGGCAGGTCGCGGGTCGGATCGCGCGGGACGCGCAAGCCGGCGGGATGCGTTGCAATATAAACTTGAAGTTTTGCCACGATGAATGGATGAATCACTTCCGGCGTGTCGTGCGGGACCACATCGACGAGCCGCTTGTCGAATTGCAGGGAATGGCAGGCGGCGCACGCGTGCGCGTAGGTCGCGGGCGCCATAAAGGCGCGCGACGCAGCGGAAACAAGCTGATCGGGCTTCGCGGCATTCAGGGAGACGCCCTTTGCCGCTCCGCCTTGATTCTGCGGATCGCCGTAGGGCCACGGATTATTCGCGTCTGCCGCCGAGCGATGGCAATCGGTGCAAACCATCTGCACGCGGCTGCCATTCGGCCCGAGGAGGTTCGGCTGCAGGTGACGATAATGATTTAACTGGATCGTTCCCGGGTCTCCGCGTCCCGCGCGGAGCACTGAAAATTCCGGATGATCACCTTCGAAACTATCAATGTTGCGCACAAAGTTCGCGGAGCCGGCGCGCGCGGCTAAATTCGCGTGGCATTGCGTGCAAGAGGCGTCGCTGGTCGCAGCCAGACGGATCGACCCTCGATGATCCGCGTGGCAGGAGGCACAAGCGGGAGTGAACGCCTGCGTCGCGTGATGAATAGATCCGTCGTGGCAGGCAAGACATTTCTGATCGGCGACCTTCTCACTGAAAAAGCCGGCCTGGGTGACGTGGCAGGCCGCGCACTGTTTGGTCAGCACCGCGTGCGCGGAGGACAAACTCCCCGCC
The DNA here is from genome assembly GCA_963811715.1 of Terriglobia bacterium. Taxonomy (GTDB): domain Bacteria; phylum Acidobacteriota; class Terriglobia; order Acidiferrales; family UBA7541; genus Palsa-360. The sequence continues at coordinate 888,618 of CAWESM010000008.1, read as the reverse complement.
GAGTACACGCGGCGATCCCTTTGTATGCCGTACCATGCGAGCCATGCCAAAGCGAGCGCAGGAACAGCCACCGAAAGCAGGAATCGCCAGTGGCGCAGCGGACTGGATCGCTTGAAATACTCCAAGTCGATGCGTTGCGCGAGTTTCTTGGTTGTGCGTGTTCTCGGCACGGTCAGCCTTTAGCCCTGATTGCTTACAGGTTGCAACACATGCATGACACACTTTCGTTTCGTAGGGGCACGGCATGCCGTGCCCCTACGGATCTGATGTCCATTTCGAGTCAATATCGCAGCGCCATCACGGCATGGACGGCGCCAAGCAAAATCAATGCGAGAGAAAGAGGAATATGCAGCAGCAGCCACCCGTGCAGCCACAGGTGTAATCGCGCCTGCAATGAAAGCTGCCGTTCCTCCTCGCAAATACTCTTCAAGATCCTCGAGGGTCGTGTGAAGCGCGGGTGGGACCAGCGTCTTCAAATGAACGAACGCGCTGCGGGCCTGCGCTTCGTCGGCCAGCGCATGACCGCGCGCACTGGGACTCTCGAGAAACGGCTTCAGTTCTTGCTCGAAAAAGTTGCGCAACGGGGCGGCCTCGTCCACACGGACGGCGACGGATGCCGCCGGCGAATCAGCATCTCCGGCGGCTGCCGCTTTCGCCTTCTCGGCCGTGGCCTGGGTGACCAATTCTTCAGCCTCTTCGCGAAGTTGCGCGCGCACGTGCTCGATTTCCTCGTAGATGGTTTCCATCGTTACTTCGCGCGTCATCATGCGCGGCATGTAGTGTTGCAGCGCAGCTCCAAAAACTCCGCTCGCCACAACGATAATGAGCAGCGTCATCGACACCGCGGCCAAACCGTGTCCGTAGCGAAACCCGGAATGAAACACGATGACCGGCAGACTCAAGAGGCCCAGCCAGAGATGGCCGCGCATCCAGGTCTGCGCGCGCCCCACGCGCCACACCGGAAATTTCTTTCGCGCGCCCAGCAGCGCCGCAAAGATCATGAATCCAAAACCAGCGATTCCAAAAGTCAGGCCCACCGGCGTGCCGCCCATCGCTGCGTCTGAAGACGGGACCCGATAGAGTCCGTAGAGCAGCATCGAGGCGCCGAATAGCAAGAGCGATGCAACTAGCCAACTCTTATGCGTATGGTCAATCCGCATGGTGAATTCTTTTGGCCCCGAACCCCACGCTAGTGTGAAGTTCTCACAAGAATTTTGTTGTAGCCGTTGGCCCGTCCTGTTGCATGCGGCCAGTGCGCAAGTCCAGCGCGACCGAGTAGCACAGGCTTTTGGGGTGAACCCCTCAGTTGAGACAATTTGGAACTAGCACACTCGCCGTTCGATGGATTTTGCTTCTCAAATTGTTCCTTCTTCTTCAGGATGACGCCCGGCTGGTGAAGCGGAGGCGAGCTCTGCTGGAGAGCAACTCGCCGAGGAATAGCCAGCTGGAGACTCATCGGGACGATGAGCCGGGGGGCGGCTGTTGGGTCGCTCCCCGTTTTTGTCTTCTCGCTCATCGGACGGATAGATCTCCCCATGCCTGAAAAAACTCATGGTCGCTCCCGCAGAATGGATCGCTGGACTGGCCTCCCGCTCGAACTCCTCTGGTGACCGGTAGCCCAGCGCCGAATGCAATCGGCTCCGATTGTAGTACTGTTCGATGAACGCTTCGACGTTCCCGAGCAAATGTTCCAGATCGCGGTACTGGTTCGCGTAAATCTCTTCCCGTTTCAGTGTCTTCAGAAAACTTTCGCAACTGGCATTATCGTACGGGTTCGCCGGACGGCTCATGCTCGGGATCATCTGGTGCTGTTGCAGAACCTTTCCGTAATCTCCGCACGCGTACTGCACGCCGCGATCCGAATGATGCACCAGGCCCGGCGGCGGTTGTCGCTCGGCGATCGCCTGCTGCAGCGCCGCGATCGGCAAGCGCGCCGCCAGTGTGCGGTCCAGCGCCCATCCCACCACCTTGCGCGAATACGCGTCCAGCACCACCGCCAGATAAACAAACTCGTTCTTCAACCGAATGTAGGTGATGTCCGCCACCCACAACTGATTGATCCCCGTCACTTTCATACGGCTGGCCAGATTCAGATACACCTCGAACCGGTGATCGGAATCCGTGGTCACCACAAATCTTCGCGGTTGCACGCCCAGCAGGTTATCGGCGCGCAGTATCCGCAATACGCGCTTGTGATTCACTGCCATCCCGCGCCGCCGCAACTCGGCCGTGATCCGCCGATACCCGTAGCGCCGCCGATGCTCGACCGCGATCTGCTGGATCACGCTCCGCACTTCCATCTCTTCCTCGACCGGCACCCGCTCGCGCAGAGAACGATAAAAACCCGCACGACTCACTCCGGCCAACTGACACATGCGCTCGATGCTTAAACTGCCTTGCAAGGGCATCACTTCTTGGATTTCGTCGTAGACGCCTTCTCGCCAGTCATACCGCTGTTCCGGCGTCGAGCCTCGACTTTTTGCAAGGCACCTTTGAAAAAATCCACCTCCAGCGTCTTCTCCGCCAGCACGCGTTGCAACTGGCTGATTTCCTTACGCAGGGTGGATTCCCGCGCGTTCCCCGGTGGCGATTCCTCGCTCTCCAAAACCTCCGCTTGATCTCGCCACTGATACAGCAGCCGTCGATGCACGCCCAGTTCCTGCGACAACGCCACGATGTTATCGCAGCTCTGGACTCGTTCCACCGCCATTCGACGGAATTCCTTCGTATGCCGACGCAACCGTTTCTTGGCCACTCGCAGCCCCTTTCCCTGCTAAGTGTGCCAGTTCTGTTTGTCTCAAAATAGGGGTTCACTCCACTTTAGCCTGTGTGGTCTTGGTTTTCGCACGAGCAGAAAACCACACAGGCTGAAGCCTGTGCTACTAAAACCCGCTTCGCATCGAAACGCCATTCGACGCATCGAGCCAACAACTGTGAGCAGACATTCCTCACACGTTTGTGAGAAATGCGCATTATCGCCTCTCCGGTCGTCCCACTCGCTGCCCCAATGTCTCCGAGAAGAAATCGCGCGGGTCGACGCGATGGGCGGCATCGTGCGGGCACGCGTAGACGCAGCTGGGCTCCGCCTGCTCGGTGCAGAGATCACAGGTGGTAGCCTTCTTCTGGACGACAGCTTTCTTGTGTCCCGGATGCTCATGATCGTCGGCTTGCGCGGTGAACGAATGCAGATTGATATTTCCGTAAGGGCAATTTTTTGCGCACAGGCCGCAGCCGACGCACCAGTCTTCGATGATGACTTCGAGCGAATTGCGCCGGCGAATCGCGCCGACGGGGCAGCCCACCATGCAGAGCGGGTCGCGGCACTGCCGGCAGGACGTGGCTACAAGAAAATTCTCAAACCGGAGTCCTTCGCGGACCAGGCGCGTCACGCCATCGTGCGAATCGGCGCACGCGGTCACGCACGCATCGCATCGAGTGCATTTGTCGAGGTCCAGAACCAACAGGCTCTGCGCCTCCATCAATCCCTGCGAGAGAAAGCGCTCGAGGGGAACGCTGCGAACCATGCGCAGGCGCTCCTGGTTGGCCGCTTGGCGTTCACGAGCGACATTTTCGAGGCCCACGCGCACACCGGGAAACTTCTCCACCATCGCGAGAAAATCCTCGGCGGAGATGCGGACAAGCTCGACGTGGTCGAGCGCCGTGCAGGTCGCGGTTCGCCCGCCGCCCCCGAGAAGCCCGATCTCGCCAAAATAATCGCCGCGCGACAAATACGCCAGAACCAACTCGCCGCCCGGATACCCTTCCGAAATTTTCACAAATCCCAGCCGCACCAGATAAAAACTATCGGCGGGATCCCCCTGCTTGCAAATGACCTGGCCCGGCGCGAAGCGCAGCAATTCGACGCGCTCGCGCAGGTGGTCGATAAAATCCTGCGTGAGGCCGCGAAAAATCGGGACATTCCGCAAGTGGGAGTCGAGCGCCCGCTGGCGGTAGGTCTGGTCGAGCTGCGCCCGGAAGGGCTTGCTCTTTTGCAGGACATCGAGAACGTTGCGCAACATCTCGAGCATCGTGCAATCGGTTTCGGCGCGCACCGTGGCCGAGCGCGGATAATAATTCATGCACGTCATTTCGCCGAAGAGTTCGCCGGGGCCGAGTTCCGCGACCGGATGGTCGTAGGCCAGGTCCACGGGAGCATCAATGGGAATCGATCTGCGATCCACGTCTTCTTCGCGGCGGTCATCCTGGCGAGCGGCGAGGCGGCTGGTGAGCTTACTGGTCAGCCTCCCGAAAAATCCGCCGGGGCCGCCCTGCGCTTTCACGTGCGCGATCGGGCTGGCGAGTTGAACGCTGGCCGTGCCGTCGAGAATGTAAAATGCGGTCGAGCCGAATTCGCCTTCCCGGCAAACGATTTCGCCGCGTTTGAAATGGCGCCAGATTGTCGCATTCGCGTTTTTCTTCAGGAATTGGGGCGATACGTCCTTAAAGACAGGTAACTGGAGGAGATCCTCGGCCGCAACGGGCGCGCCGTTGGGCTGCCGCTCGATATTTTTCAGCTCCTCGAAAATCAAAGCAGTGCTCCCAAGAAAAAGCGATTGACCAGGTTTCATATAACAGACCCCGGACCATGAGTCCATCGTCACGCGGCGGCAATTTTCCATAGCCGTGCACGAAACACATGGCGGCAGATCCGTTGACTTCGAATGCCACGGGCAGTATAAGAAATTCTGACGCGGGCCCGCGCCACGGCTCGCGCGACAGGGGTCACGCTCCATCCGAGCGAACGAATGAGAATCGGGCCTGAGGGGAATCGCTGGCCGCGGCGATGCGCCGTCATTTTGTGCGGCGCGATTTTTTTTGGCGCGTTGCCCGCGGCCCGGGCCGCGGACCCTCCCGCGGAAACGAGCAAGTACACGGGGCCGGGCTCGTGCAGTTCCACCAGCTGCCACGGCAGCGTCAAGCCTCGCGCCGATAGCCGCATTTTCCAAAACGAATACAGCATTTGGGTCGTCCAGGATAAGCACGCAAAGGCCTACGAGGCGCTTACGGGCCCGGTGGGTGAGCGCATGGGCCGAATTCTTGGCGTGGGCAAATCAGAGCAGGCGGCGAAGTGTCTTGCCTGCCATGCACTTGACGTGCCCGCCGATGCGCGCGCGAAGACATTTGAATTGAATGAAGGCGTCACCTGCGAAAGCTGCCATGGGCCCTCGTCTGCGTGGCTCGGCCCCCACACCACGCGTGGCTGGACCCACGAACAATCCGTCGCCGCCGGGATGTATGACACGCGAAACTTGATCCGCCGCACGGAGAAATGCCTGTCGTGCCACCTTGGCACGCAGGAAAAATTCGTGGACCACGAGACGATCGCCGCCGGCCATCCCGATTTGTACTTCGAACTCGATTCTTTTTCTTCCGTGATGCCGAGGCACTGGAAGACTCCGCGCGAGACCGTTCCGGGCACGCCCGCTGAAAATGACGCCTGGTCCGGCGTTCGCGATTGGGGCGCCGGGCAGGCCGTGCAACTCCGCGCGTCCATGGAACGAATCGCGTGGCGCGCCAAGGGCAAGAACTGGCCGGAATATTCCGAGCTGCAATGCTTCGCGTGCCACCACGCGCTGACGGCGCCCGAGCAGAGTTGGAGGCAGGAGCGCGGCTACCCGGGCCGCCTCCCCGGCGACCCACCGTGGAATGGCTCGCGCTACGCCGTCTTCCGCGAATTGGCGCATCAAGTGGATAACGATGCCGCCGCGCGGCTCGACGATCAGGTGGCACAGGTCGCAAAGTTGCTCAGCCAGTTGAATCCCGATCGCGAAAGCGTCGCGGCCGTTGCCGCAAGTACCGCTTCGCTCTCGGGTCAGCTTGCCGCGCGAATCGAAACGCAGCCCTACGATGCATCGATGACGCTGCGCCTGCTGCAGCGGATTTCGAGCGATGCGGAAGAGATTTCCAACGAAGGCGAGCGTGCCGCCGAGCAAGCCGCGATGGCGCTAGATTCGCTGTTCATCGCCTGGAGCCGCAACACGAAGCCCGCGAACGAGGCCGAAATTCGTGCCGCCATCAACGGCCTGTTCCAACAGCTAGAAAATCCATCCGCCTATAATCCCGCAGATTTCGCCCGCCAGATGCGCAGATTGAATTCCCTGCTGAAATAAACCTAAGAGGAAGAGAAATCCTACCGCCCGGCGAGCGAAGCAATTTCCCCGCGGGCTTGCAATACGTGAAGGATCGAATCGCGCGTGACGATGCCAACAACGTTTCCACCTGTGATCACGGGCATTTGCTGCATGCCGACGTTGCGCATGCGGTCCAGCAGGGAAAGCGCGGGCTCTTCGGGCGCGGCCCAGTGAAGTTTTTCCTTAGGCAGCATGACGGCCTGCACCGAGGTGACGTCCCAATCCTGCTGCGGCACCGAGTGGAGCGCCTCCGCCGTCATGAGTCCGACCAATTGTTCGTGCGCGACCACCAGATGGGCCCTGCGTCCCGTGCGCAATATTTCCCGCGCATAGTCCTCGAGTGAAATCTCCCGGCCCACCGTGGGCAGTTCCGCGGTCATGATGTCGGCCACGCGGAGACCCTCGAGCGCGCCACGCGCGTCAGCCTGCGCACGGCTCTGGCGCGCGGTCGTCAGCAAGAACCAGCCGATGAACGCGAGCCACATTCCGCTGATCGTGCCACCGAGCGGAAGATAATTGGTCACGGCGGTTACCGCGCCCAGCGCGATCATCCCGTACGCGACAACCTGGCCGCTGCGCGCGGCGATGCGCGTCGAGCGTGAGTAATCCTTCGTGAAACCCCAAACTGCAGCCCGAAAAATGCGCCCGCCATCGAGCGGAAACCCCGGCAGCAGATTGAACACGGCGAGACTGGCATTCATCCAGACAAGCGATCCGGCAAGAACCTGGAGTATCAGATTTGTCCCAGCTGCCCAGTAGACGATTCCGAAACCCCCAGCGAGCAGGAAACTGGAAATCGGGCCAGCCACGGCGATGTTGAACTCTTCGATGGCGCGGGACGGATCGCGGCCAATGCGCGCCACTCCGCCGAAAATAAACAGAGTGATCGAAACCACGGGAATTTTATAGTGCTTGGCAATGACGCTGTGCGCCATCTCGTGAAACACGAGAGAACCGAAAAAAAGGACGCTGGTCACCAGTCCCAAGCCCCACAACCGCGATTCCGGAAGACTGAGGTTGAGAGCTTCGTACTTGGAAACGAAAGAAAAAGCGATCAGGCCAAAAATGAAGAACCAACTTGGATGAAGCAAGATCGGTATCCCGTAGATCCGGCCAATCTGTATTCCCTCGTTGCGCATCGCGGCCCAGTTCCTCAAATACAGTATAGCGCAACGCGTCACTTTGAGTTCTTGGACCGTCAGTAGTGCGTAGGACAGGCACTCTTGCCTGTCCGGTTCAATGGAGCCGCTGCATGCGTGGACAGGCAAGAGTTCCTGTCCTACAAGGCCTGCCAATAAGCGAATCGATTGCGTTCGAGCGTCCACAGCGTGTAGCGTGAGCCACGCCCTTCCCAATTTCAAAACCCTGTAAGTCTTGCATTTTCAATAAAAAGAGAATTGGCCTGTCTCGTGCCACTCCATGTGGCGAGGAATGCGAGGAGACAACAATGGAAACCTGGATGAGCGGGGCGATTCTGGTTGAAGCCACGATGCTCTCATTTCTATTGGCGCTGTGGATCGCCTGGATGAGTCTGCGCGGATTGTTCCGGATGCTGCCGGCGACGAGAACGAATGCCGTCCCAGTTCGGTCAGCGGCGCAGCGGGGGACAGGGGCGATGGATCGCCACGCCGCTTAGGGTTCCCGAGGCTGCCGGGCGCGTTGGATGGGAATCCCCTCGACGAGCACGATCGAAGATTCGAGGGAGCGGAGGGAAAGGCCATGTTCGCACTGAAGTGGTTGTTGATGGCCGCGGGCGTTGCGATGTTCGGCACCGCGGCGGGAGTGGTTGCGTACGATGTGTACCTGGCAATGCAGTTCCAAAAGCTGATGGGCTCGGGGGAGCCTGGGGCGGCCGGGCAGGCGGGGCCGCGTCGCCCCATGCGCTGGCCGCTCGCCATGAAGTTGTTCGGATGGGCGTGGGCGCCGCTGCTGGTGGCGTTGAGCATGGTGTTCGTCCCGGAAGGATCCGGCGGAGTCCGAATCAGCCAAATTTCCGGCGTGCAACAGGGAACGCTGTACCCCGGCATACATCTGATCGTGCCGCTGGTACAGCGCGTAGCCGTGTATGACCTGCGCGACCACTTGTTCACCACGACAGCGGCGTCTGACGCGGCCAATAAGAACGAAATTCTCACCGTTCAAACGCGCGAAGGCCTGACGATCGGCCTTGCCATTTCCGTACGCTACCGCCTCGATCCCCAGAGGCTCGGGTATATCCACGCGAATCTGGCGCAGCCGGTGGACTCGGAAATCGTCGCGCCCGTGGTATCGACGGCATTCCGCGATCTGGCCCCCAACTACGTGGTGCGCGAAGTCTTCGCCTCGAAGCGCGACGAATTTCGCGCGAAATCCACCAAGACCATCACCGACCGGCTGGGCTCCGACGGCATCGTCGTCAAGGAAGTCCTTCTGCGTGATGTTCACTTGCCCGCGGAATATGCCAAGGGTCTCGAAGGCCTGCTGCTGAAAGAACAGGAAAGCGAGCGCATGGAATTTGAAACCGAAATCAGCGCGAAGCAAGTGCGCATCGCGGAACTCCAGGCGGAAGCCGCCAAGGCGCAGCAATTGAAACGCTCCGAGGCCGATGCTGCCTCGCGCGTGATCGCCGCCAAAGCGGAATCCGACGCGATGCAGTACACGCTTCCGCTCAAACAGAAGCAGATCGAGGAGTCGCGCTTGGAGGCCGAAGCGCGCAAGGAAGCGACCGTGCAGAATGCCGATGCCGCCGCACAATCAAAAATCACCGATAGCAAAGCGGAAGCGGAACGGCGGCGCTTGCTCGCAGCAGCCGATGCCGATACGACCCGCCTGGCTGCGGCGGCCAACGCCGACACGATCCGTTTGACCGCGGCGGCCGATTCCGAGCGGCTCCAGCAGGAAGCGGCAGTCCTCAAGCAGAATCCCATGCTCATTCAGAAAATCATCGCCGAGCGGCTCTCGGACAAGCTGCAAATCATCATGGTGCCGACCGATGGCCGCAACTTCTTCGCTTCCGATGTGCTGCGCTCCGCGTTCGCGGGCGTGCCGGCATCGAACAATACCGATGAGGCGGACCAGGGCGCTCCGGCGCCCGCGCGTAAGGCGATGCAAACGGCAAAAATCAAATGAGATTGAATTCCACCGGCAAAAACCCTTGCGGGCTGCTCGCAGGAATCCGGGACAGGGACCGCCGCCCCTGCGAAGGTTTTTCCAAAGCGAGCGCGACCCAGCCGGTGGTCAGTGCACGAGCCGCGTCCCGGTGCCTGTTTTCAGGCCGGGCTCCAAGTGGAGCCCGGACCCGGGGCGCGGACGTGCGTTCGGCGCCATCGATTTATCACCCCGATACGTTTTGCGCAATGTCCTGGCGCGAACCGGCAATCCTTCCGCACGCCTGTGCTATGATTTTCCGTAGTGTTGACAGGCGCGTGGTGTTTTTCTTTGTGCCGCGCGCGACCGGGCGCAGCACACCGATGACGGGCACCAATCGATCCCACCTCTCGTACCGCACCATCCTGATCTTTTTTGTCCTTTTGGCAGCGCCGATGGCCGCGCGTTCCGATACGCTCGAAGACTCCGCAAAGGAACTGGCTCGCCGCGTCGTAGCGGCTTTACCCACGCGAGATGGCGTATCCATCGAGGTGCGGAATATTTCGTCCTTAGCGCCGGACGAGGTCTTGGCGGTCGAACGAACGCTTAAAGGCGAACTACAGAACCAAGGTGCTCGCGCCCCAGTCAATAGCACTGAAGTGGTCAATGTGCGAATCACTCTTTCAGAGAGTATAAGAAGTTTCCTGTGGGCTGCTGAAATCACTCACGGTGATGCTCCCCAAGTTGTCTTGCTGGCTGTTCCGCGCTCTACGGAGGATCGAGTTGTTTCCAGTGCGATGCCGATGACCCTCCGTAGCGAAAAATTCTGGGAAGGATCGCAGCGCGTATTAGACGCGACCATCGCAAACGCATCAAATGGCGACCCCTTACTGCTTTTGCTCACGCAAGATGAATTGCAGATTCGCAAGGTTGGAAGCGACGTGATCTCAATCGTTCAAATTCCTCCCGGTGAGTTTCGCATGCGCGATCCAGGAGGGGGAATAACACAAACTGAAAATGGAATTACCGTGGCCTCCGTGCCACGGGTCTGCAGCGTTGACCTTGACGGTCGCATGTTAATCGAATGTCCTAAGACAATGGAGGCTCCCTCGCCCGGTCGAGTCTACGAAAACCTTAAGTTGCTGGCGATGCCGGGCCCTATGCGTGTCGAAAGGGGCAGTCAGGTTACGGCGGTCCAAAGTAGTTGCAGGGCTGGAGATCTGTATATTGCGGCGGGCACGGGTGACTACACCGAACCGGATACTGTTCAGCTTTTCGAGTCGACGGTTGTGAGCGGCATCATTGTCGAAAGACGGCTGAGCGATTTTCTGCACTTTGTCGGGCCTGTGATGGCCCTTCAATTCGCTGGGACCACGCCAAGGGCGATTGTGCACAACCTCCAGACGGGAAATTATGAGGCATATCGCATTTCCATTTCGTGCGGGAGCTAGTCAGGTACTTGCCCGAGCACTCCTGGCTGCTCGAGTCTTGCCAACTGTGCTGGTGTCCATTCTGCTTGTCGCAAATGCGGCTGCTTCCACGTCACCTCATTCCGGCGGCATTTTGCGCGTCCAGGCAAGCGCGCGTATTGCGACTGTTGATCCGCGCCAGTGGCCGTCCGATTCGGTGCGCGCCGCTGCTACGGAAAGGCTGGCGTCTCTTATTTTCGATCGTCTGGTACATTTCGACGATCGTGGTACGCCTCAGCCTGGGCTGGCGGCTTCTTGGGAGCATGATGTGCAAGCGAAGCGCTGGCAATTTCGTTTGCGAGAGGGCGCGAAATTCACGGACGGTTCACCGCTCACTCCGGAAGCGGCGGCTCTGGCGCTCCAGCAATTGCTCGGAAACGCGTTCGACGTGAGTGCAACCTCTGATTCCGTGGTGATTCAGGCGGATCATTCTTTGCCGGACTTGCCCGCTCAGCTCGCCACGGGCCGCTACTTTATTTTTCACGCTGCGGCCGACGGGACACTCTCCGGAACGGGGCCGTTTCGTGTCACTGAATGGCCCGCGGGAGATGCTCCCGCGAAAGTGGTTTTGACTGCGAACGAATCCTGCTGGGCGGGGCGGCCATTTGTAGACCGCATTGAAATGACCATGGGTGTGAACCCGCAGCAACAGGCCGATGCCATCGCGTTCGGCCAAGCCGACGTGGTTGAATTACCCGCGTCGCAGGTACGCCGCATAGGCCAACGAGGCGTGCGCACGGCATCCAGCGATCCGGTGGAATTATTCGCGCTCCAGTTTGATTTGGCGCGGCCTGCCGTTCAGGATGCGCGCCTGCGAGAGGCGATCTCTGCGGCTATCGATCGAGCTTCGATTGCGGACGTTGTCTTGCAGCGGCAGGGTGTTATGGCCGGCAGCCTGTTGCCGAATTGGCTTTCGGGATACGCGTTCCTTTTTCCCACTGCACTGGATCTTTTCGCGGACAAGAGATCTGCTCACGGCAACCGGGCGTGAAGTTTCTCGCGCCGCTCCGCTTGTGCTGGTCTATGATTCGGGCGATGACGAAGGTCGCGCCGTGGTTGAGCGCGTCGCCGTCAATTTGAAAGAAGCGGGGATCGCCGTGCAGCTTTCAGCGCAGACAACGGGTAGCGCGACGAAGCCTTTGTCTGGGGACATGCGGCTGGTGCGTCAGCGAATCGCTTCACCGGATATTGCCGTGGCGCTCCCGGCGCTGCTGGCTTCACTTGGTGAGGCGAGCGCCGTGCTGGAAACTCCGGAGCAAGAGTACGCCGCCGAGCGCGCACCCATCGATGCGTTCCGCGTAATTCCGCTCGTGCACGTTTCCGAGAGTTATGGTCTGAGTCCGCAGGTGCGCGAGTGGATGCCGCCGCGTTGGGGTGGTTGGAGGCTGGAGGATGTTTGGCTCGCACCGGCGCCCGCGGCCGGGGGAACAACGCCGTGAGTTTTCGCACCAAGCTGCTAGGGCTATTTACGCTGACGATTGTCACGGCCGTGACGCTCGTGGCCTGGGGCGTGTCGGTTTACACGCGGCGCGCGTTCGAGCTTTTCGACCGTCAGCGCACGGACGCGCTGGTGGCGCAGTTCCGCCGTGAATACGCGCAGCGCGGAGAAGAAGTTGCGCACCGCGTGCAGGGTATCGCCGACGCCGAAGCCACGATCCGCATGGCCATCGACCTCAACCGGCCGCAGGCGGATGCTTCGCAGTATTACAACGACGCGCGTGGCATCGCCCAATCGCAGCAGCTCGATTTTCTCGATATCGTCGCCGATGACGGCACGCTCATTTCTTCCGCCGAGTGGCCCGCGCGCTTCGGTTATAAGAACGACTGGGTGACCGCGGAAAAAGACTGGAATTCGCAAGGCGCTTTCCTCGGCCGCGTGGACATGCCGGACAATGTCGATCTCGGCCTGCTGGCTGTCCGCACGGTTCGGGTCGGCGAAAAACATTTTTATTTGTTTGGCGGCCAGCGGCTGAATCAGGATTTTCTCGCCACACTGGTTCTGCCGGAAAGTATGCGCGCGGTGCTCTATCGAAATCTCGAGCAGGGCTTCGTAGCGTCGGAACTCACCGATTTGCACGGCCAGGTGACCCAGGCCGACTTATTTGCGCCGCTGATCACCGAAGTGCAACGAAACCACCGCGAGTTGCAAAAGACAATCAGCTCGGGCTCGGACGGCGCGGCGGGCTCGGAAACTTTCGACGCGATTCCGCTGCTGGGGCGGGAAGGCGATTTGCTTGGTGTGCTGCTGGTGGGAAGCTCGCGCCAGGACCTGGTCCAGATGCTGAATTTTATTCGTTCCCTCGCGTTGCTGGTCGCGGGCGGCGTGATCTTGGTTGGCTTGGTTCTCGGCTGGTGGATTTCCGCGCGCGTCACGCACCCCATCGAGCAACTGGCCAAGGGCGCGCGCGAGGTCGCCGCGGGAAACTGGGAGGCGCGCGTCGAAGTGCATTCGCGCGATGAAATCGGCCAGCTTGCCGGCGCCTTCAATGAAATGACCCGGCAACTCGCCGAGCAGCGCGAGCGCCTGGTGCAGACCGAGCGCGTCGCCGCGTGGCGCGAACTGGCGCGCAGGCTCGCCCACGAGTTGAAGAACCCATTGTTCCCCCTCCAATTGACCGTGGAAAATCTGCAGCGCGCGCGCGAACAAACCTCCGAGCAATTCGACGAGGTATTTTTCGAGTCCACCGCGACGCTGCGCGCGGAGCTTGAAAATTTAAAAGCCATCGTCACCCGCTTCAGCGATTTTGCGAAAATGCCCGCGCCGGAATTCGAGCCCGTGGATTTAAATGAATCCGTGCGCGGCGTGGTGAAACTCTTCGAGCCGCAATTGTGCGCCGTGGGCCGACCCCCGATCACGCCGGAGTTGTACCTCGACGACAAGCTTGCGCATCCCCAGGCCGATCCGATTCTTTTGCGCCGGGCGCTCGAAAATCTCGTCCTCAATTCTCTCGATGCCATGCCTGCCGGCGGGACTCTGACGGTGCGGACGTCGCAGCACAACGGCTCGGTGCGGCTCGACGTCACCGATACCGGGGCGGGTCTGACGCCGGAAGAGTGCGCGCGGCTCTTCACTCCGTATTACACGAGCAAGCAGCACGGCACCGGCCTCGGCCTCGCCATCGTCCAGTCGGTCGTGAGCGATCATGGCGGAAAAATTGCGGTGGAATCCGCGCCGGGCGCGGGTGCCACGTTCCGGATCGAGCTGCCGATCGAGCATCCAGACTCGCGATTGCGGACGGATCATCCGCGATCCATGCCCGAGGATCCGCCCGTCAGCAGCGCCGCCTAGCGAAACGAGCAACCCATGACCGCTCCCAAACCTCATCTCCTGCTGATTGATGACGACCCAAACACCCTCGCGTCGCTTTCTCGAGCCTTCCGCCTGGCCGGCTACGAGGCGACCGTGTGCGACAGCGCCATCCGGGCATTGGAGTTGATTCGCGCCGAGCGATTCGACATGATTTTTTCGGACGTGGTCATGCCCGGCAAAGACGGGATCTCGCTGCTCGAGGATTTGAAGGCTGCGGGGACGGCCACCCCAGTCGTGATGATTTCCGGCCAGGCCAGCATCGAAATGGCGGTGCGGGCCACGCGCTTGGGCGCTGTCGATTTTCTCGAGAAGCCGCTTTCGACGGAAAGGCTTCTCGTCACCACGGAGAACGTTCTGCGGTTGCGGCGCCTCGAGGAGGAAAACCGCGACTTGCGCCGCCGCCTCGGCAAGCACGAGGTGATCTGGTCCGGGCCGGTGATGGAGCGGTTGCTGGCGCAGGTGGAGCGAGTGGCGGCGAGTGAATCGCGCGTTGCGATCCAGGGCGAAACCGGCACGGGCAAAGAGCTCATCGCCCGCGCCATTCACCAGAAAAGCGCCCGCCACGCCGGGCCATTCGTGACGCTCAATTGCGCCGCCGTGCCCGGCGAGTTGATCGAATCCGAGCTGTTCGGCCATGAAAAAGGCTCCTTCACGGGCGCGACCGGCCGCCACATCGGCAAGTTCGAGCAGGCCGGCGGCGGCACATTGTTCCTCGACGAAATCGGCGACATGCCTCTCGCGATGCAGTCGAAGCTGCTGCGCGTGCTGGAAGAGGGCGAAATCGAACGCGTCGGCGGCGACAAGCCGATTCCGGTGGACGCGCGCGTGGTGGTCGCGACGCACTGCAATCTCGAGGAGCTGGTCCGGCAGGGAGCGTTCCGCGCGGATTTGTTTCACCGCGTTTATGTTTTCCCGATTGTGTTGCCGCCGCTGCGGGAGCGCGCCGAAGAGGTTCCCGTCCTGGCGGAATATTTCGCCGCGCAGGTCGCGGCGCAGAATAGTTGGAGAACGAAGCATTTTTCAGCGGAAGCGCTGGAAATTCTGAAGCGCTATGCGTGGCCGGGCAACGTGCGCGAGCTGCGCAACGTCGTCGAGCGAGTCCTCCTGCTTTCGAACGCCGAAACGATCACTGCCGGCGAAGTGGAGATGGCTTTGCCGGCGGTTCGAAACGGCCCGGCAGGGCCCGCCGTGGAAAACGGCACGCTGGCCCATCGCATCGAATCCTTCGAACGGGAAGTGTTGCTCACCGAACTGCGCCGTCACCATCACCACATGACCAACGTGGCGCGCGCGCTGGGCCTCGAGCGCAGCCACCTCTACAAGAAGTGCCAGCAGCTTGGAATAGACGTAGCCTCCGAACGCAAATCGGATTGAATCCACATTTTCGGGCGCGAAATAATTTGCAATCACATGCAGGGAATTATGGGAAGACGGATTCCACGACGGGATCGGCCGGACGAGTTGCCCACAGGCCGGCCGCGCCTTCGCGGAGGGCGGCGAGCAGACGCTCGGCGGCTTCATTGTGAAGCACAGGGTCGGAAAGTTCCTTCAACGTTTGCTCGAAGCCGCCGCCGAGTTCGAGGGCGGAAATCATGGCGTGCAGCGCGTAGCGGTCGCGTGAATCGACGATGTTCTGAAGAATTTCCATTCGATCGTGTTCGAACCGGGCCAGCGTGGACGCCGCCCGCATTCGCACGAGGCGGTTGGGATCGCGCACGGCTTCGAGCAGAATCGGAATCGCGCGCGGATGGATGATTTCGCCGAGCGCGACGACCGCTCGAAGCCGCACGAACCACACTTCGTCTCGCGCCAAGTCGCCCAGGGCCGGGATCGCGAGCGGCAGCGGCGCCACCGCGAGGGCCTTTGCCGCGGCTGCCCGCACTTCGGGCTGCGGATCCTCCGCCAGGACTATCATTTCATCGGCCATCTCGGGGGTGGCCAGTTCGCTCGCCACGCGCGCCAGCAGTTCGCGCGACTCCCCATGCGAGCGCCGCAGATAGGGCAGAATCGCTTCCGGACGATCAAGATAGCAGCGTACCAGCGCATTGGTGATGGGGTCGAGCGGCACTTTGAGGGTGCCGACCATGAACCTTTCGATGATGGGCTCGGCCGCTTCGGCGAGCCCGGTGCGGCCCAGGCCTTGCACCGCGGCCATCCGTGTATCGAGTTGCCAGTCATCGAGCGCTTCGGAGAGTGGAATGATCGCCTCCGGCACGCGCATCGCTCCCAGCGCCAGCATGGCTCGCCGCCGCGCCCATCCATGTCCCCCTTTTGCCTTTTCGATGCAGAGGGCAATCAGACCGCTCGCGCGCAATAATTCTTGCAGCCCTGCCCGGTCCTTGTCGGTCGCTGCGCCGATCTCGTTTATGACAATCGACTGCACGATTTCGCATCGCATCGGATCCTTGCGCCACGTTTCCACAGGAACGCCGCCCCTTACAATCTCGCGCCACTGGTTGTGAATCTTGAATGCCAGCGCATCGTACCGGCGAATTCGGAACTCACGGATGACGCGGCGTCCCACCAGAAACACCAGCATCATTCCGACCCCGACTAACACGGCTAGGACCGTCACCGTCCAGATAAATTCGGCATTGAAATTGGGAAACGAGTTCAGAACGGAATTCATTCATCACCCCAAAATTGGCCTGCGTAGAACCAGCGCAAAGGCATCGCGCGCGAATACAAACTCCTGCGTACTCCCGATGAATGAGTGGTTCGCCGTGAGCCGTCATTTCAAATGGAAGTGCAAACTCGTTCGGCCCGAGTGGCTCGACCCTAAGTTTTCTCGTCAGACCCTGGCGTGGAGGGCGCACTCCGGCGCTGCTATGTACTGGCGCTAGAATTTAGTGCACGAAGGACGCCATTTCGAATGAACGGTGGACGTTTGATCGCTCTGCTAAGGCGCGGCAACGCTTCTGTTTACGCACTTTATGCCGGGGTGTGGAAATTACAGGCGAGTTGAAACGTTCCGGAGTGGAACATCCGTTTCATGCCAGCCCATTTCGGAAAACTGCGCCCCAAATGGACCTCACACTTTTAATTGGCTGGTGAGGATGGAGCGTTCGCCGCGGCAGCGGGTTTGGCGGCGGAACGCAGAGCAAAATAATTTCGTGCGAAGGCGGCGTAGGAAGTTCCTGCATCGACCACGACGGCCTGCACGGTGTAGCGGCCCGTATTCAATTCACTGAGCGGCAGGCTGATGCGGAAGGACGCCGTGTGCGTTTGGCCGTCATACCTCCGCGGGCTCAACCATCGGCGTATCGGAGAGGCGCTGCCCGTTCCGGAAAAATACAAGGCCGGCGCGCAGGGAAGTGGCGTCAGCCTGCTGCGGCAGGTACGCCTGGAAGAACACGTAGAGCGTCTGCTGATCGGTAAACACGCGCGTTACGCTAGGGATGATGCGCTCGCCCCCGACCTCGAGCGGAGAAGATTTCATCTTCGCGCCCTTAGCGAATGCCTGCGTTTTCACTTGCGCCGTTTTTTGCGCTGCTTCCACCTGACTTGACAGCAGCACCGAACTCAACTGCAGGCGATCGGGCTGTGGCGGCGGGAGCGTCAGTTTGTCCTCGAACGTGCCGATTCGGCCGGACTCATTTTCCCGGGCCAGGAATTTCAGCTTGTACTCGCCCGGCGAAAGTATGATGCCGCCCTGGTAGACCAGCGCCCGCTGCTGCACGTCCTGAAAATGTTCCGCGTCGATTTTCACCGTGATCGTATCGCGCAACGCGCCGACCACGCGATTGGTTTTCGCGTCGCGCACCTCCGCCGCGAAATCAAACGCGGTCTCGTGGCTGCCTCGTCTTTGCGCCCACTGCAACGCGCTGGGAGCGAGCTTGGCCACGATGGGAACGAACACCTGATTCTTGTCCAGCCGGAACTGCGCGGTCTCGACCGCCAGCGGCAGCTCGACTTCCGGAGTATCCGAGCGGAACGCGTCTTCCAACTGGCGCTCGCGGTCTTCGGTCGTAAACACGCCGAAATTCTTCGGCGCGTAGTACCCCTCGCGAGTGCGCAAATGCGCGCCGGGAGGCAGTGGGGCGATCTTCACGTGGATGCGCCGCCAGCGCCCATCCCGCGCCGCGTCCGTGCTGTAATATCCGATGAGATAGTAACCTGAGTTGTCGTTCTGCACGCTCTGGAAAACTTTGCCGAAATCGCCAATGTCGAAGAAGGAACGCCCTCCGGTGTCGCCCGCCAGCGTCGCCAGCGTTTCGCGCGAATCCTGCCGCGACTGGCTTTGCGAGATGACGGTCGCGCCGGAAAACATCGCCGTGCCGCCCGAGGCGCCCACGCTGGCGTCGCCGCCGGGTGTCGCCGTGAGCAATCCGCGCGAGTCCACCGTGTAGATGGAAACGTTGGAGCGATTCGCGGAGTTGGTGGCGGCGATGAGTTGCGAGCGGTTCTCCTCGCCGGTTTGCGTGACGCCGCTGGTGAATTGAATTATGGATTTCTTGCCGGGAATGCCTTCCAGGACCGCGCAGACCGCCTCCATCGCGGCGAACTTCCGGTCGGTATTGAAGACGTTGAATTCGGTGTCGTCGGCCGTGAACGCCGCGCCGGTGTCTTCGGTGACAGCGGCTTCGCCGTTGGCCGCGGTGGCGGCATCGGCCAATTGGGCCAGGGCCGCTTCATGGCCGGGGATCAAAGCCTCGACGGACTGTTGCAGCAACTCGCGGTCGTTCGTGAAATTCGCGACCACCTTCAGTGTGTTCCCGAAGGCGACGACCCCCACCAGATCGGCGGGCGTCATCTGTTCGCGAAGGTATTTTTCGGCGGCGCGCGTCGAGCGCAGCAAGTCTTCGGGCTGCAGCGACGTCAGATCGAAGAACAGCACGATCATCCGGTGATCGTGCACCACCGCCTTGATGGGCTCCGAAGAGGAGACGCTCCCGATCGGAACCGTGATCGGCGCCTCGTCCGCCGCACTGGCGGTTTCGATTTTCTCGATGTCGTTGTACTCGAAGGTGGAGACCTTTTGCGTCTTTGCCGTCCTCCGTGACAATGAACTGTTCCTGTTTCAATCCTTTGATCGGTTTGCCATCGCGGTCGGTGACCTGCACATCGATTTCGACCAGACTCACGGTCGTGCGAATCGTCCCTTTTCCCCGGGGCAGAGGTGCGGGCGGCGGCGCCGGTTCTTGCCGCGGGTTGACCTGCGGGGCCGGCTGCGGGGGCTGCGGTTGCGAATTCTGCGCGCCCATTGGATGAGTTACCAGTGCAGTAATTACAATAACAGTATAAATCCGATTCGTGAAAGTGTCTCGATCCCGCATCAGAAATTCACCCGCGTGGTGAATTGCATGCTTCGCATCGCTCCGGCTCCCGTAATTTGGCCGAACGTGGGGGAACCCAATACCGTCGACAGGCCCGCATAATTCACATGATTGAGCAGATTGGTGGTGTTCCAACTGAAATCGAGCCGCCGCAGGCCATCGCGCCCAAACTGAATCGTCTTTGATAGCCCTGAATTTATCGTGAACGCGCCGGGACCGATCACTGAATTCCGCGCGGAGTCGCCGAAACATCCCGCCGGTGCTTGAAAAGCCGCCGTAGTTAAACCACTCCTGCACGGTCGGGTTTGCCAGCGCGATCCCCTGGCCGATGGTCATGGTCGGCGCGCTCGGAGTTGACGCCGGGAACATTCTGGCACGCCGTATTTTTCGAGAAAACTCTCACCGTATACGGCGTGCCAGAATGCGCGGTGAAACTCGAATTGACTCGCCAGGCGCCAAAGATGGATTTCTGCCAGCCTTTCGTGGCAAAGCGCTGACGATCGCCAAACGGCAGTTGATACGTAAAGTTGCCGAGAAACTGTTGGCGCTTGTCGAAGGAAGATAGTCCGTAGTCGCCGCGCGGGTCGGCGTTGTTTTGGATCACCGTTTGACCGCCACCGCCGATCGTGCTGGCGTCGTCGAGAGACTTCGAATACGTGTATCTTGCCGTGAAGGCCACGCCATGGCTCATGCGCTTTTGCAGACGCACTTGCAAGGCGTTGAAATTGGAAAACGCGCCAGTGGTGTCATACGTGAAGCCCGCCGCGTTGGGAGTCGAATTCGACGCACCGAATCCAAGAAGCTCATCGAGATGCACGCCCCGGGTCCCCGTGTACATCACTTCCACGAATGTACCGCGCAACAGGTTGTATTCGATCGATGCGTTCCAGATCATCGCGTAGGGAACTTGATAGTTCGGATTCACAGCCACGGTGTTGGTCACCTTGCCGGGCGCCGCGCCCGACAAACCATTATCGAATGGTGAGTGGCGTTGCCGCGCCCACCTGCGCGACCTGCGTGTTCGCCACCGCAAACGGCGGCTGGTTGGCCATCTCACCGGCGAGCGTGTTCAAGTAGGACTCCACGTAAAACATGCTGTATCCGGCGCGCAGGGTCATCTGGTGCTGTCCCGTAAACCATTTTCCGGGAGGCTGCCACGCAATCCCCAAGCGCGGCGCCCAGTTATTGTAATGGCCGTGGAACAGCGAAGGCGACGGCCCCGCGATGCACGCGCCCACGGGAACCGGCGTGACGCATTGCACCTGCGTGAAATCCGAACTGACTTGCAGGTTCGCGATATGGTTATTAATTTCCGTGGGCGGCGTGAACGCCTCGTAGCGCACGCCGTACGTCACCGTGAACCGCGGGAACATGTGCCAGTCGTCGCTCGCGTAGCCGATGGTCCCCCAGTTCCGGAAGTACGTGCTGGTGTCGCCGAATTGGACCTTTGTGTTCGCCGGGTAGCCCAGAAGGAAGTCGGCGAAATCATTTCCGATGCAGGGGACGGCAGGGTTGGCCGGGCCGCACTTGGCGGAGGACGCCACCGGACTGCCGGTTGATGTTAACTGACTAGTAATCAATCCCGTGAAAGAGAACTGCCCGTTGGGCGCGGGATCGGTATCCCTGTTGATGTCCATTTTCCGAATTTCAGCGCCGACGCTGATGGTGTGTTTCACCTTCGACCACCGGATGCCATCGACGTAGCGATACGTCTGGCTGCGGTTCAGGGATGGGTTCGGATCGCTCAGACCGGTGAGGTTGGTGAAGTTGATGGCGGGCAGACCGTAGTCAAACGGCACCAAGGACACCCCCGTGATGCCGAGTTGCGAGCTGATGTCGGTCAGATTGGAAAATTCGTTCAAGCCCAGCGAGCGGTTGCGCGAGAAATAGAACTGGGAAGTGTGGATGAACGTTTTGGTCCAATTCTGCGTCAGTCCGAGCATCACGCTCTGCCCGCGCGTGAACGTATTCCCCTCGATCCCCGGAAAACTGCTCAGCGAGTGGGAAGTTCCGTTGCTGAGGTTGTAATTTATCTGCAGGCTGAGCTTCGAGGAAATTTGATGAGTAATGTTCACGTTCAACCGGTTGCTCAAACCGGGGAGATTGGTTTGCAGATGATAGTTCAAGGTCTGGCCGGGCACGTTGGGCAGCGGAATATAGCTCAAAAGGTTCTGCGCTATCTTTTCCGACGGCGTGTAGTTGCTCGAGTTGGCCGGAAGAATCGTGCAGTTTTGCGGACAACCTGGGATCAGGGTACTTGAATAAGTCTGCGTTGCCGCGTTGAACGTGTTGTTGTAAAGCAGGACATTGTCCGCGCTGAAATCGCCGTTTCTTTCCGCCTGCGTCGGAACCGTGGCGAACGAATCCACCGGGCTCCGCGACCACGTGCCGCCGAAGTTGATGTAGAAAAATGTTTTGTCGCTGCCGTCATAGACGTGCGGAATTTTCAATGGTCCGCCGATGTTGATTCCGGCGCTCTCCGTCCACCCGGAAATCTTCGGCGGGTTCGGCTCCGTCAGCGAGTAGGGCCGGGCGTTCAAGGCCGAGTCGCCAAAAGTGTCGTAGAAGCTAAAATGCACGCGGTTGACGCGTTGGCGCATCAGGCGCTGCGTTCCCATAAGCGCATCGATTCCCTGGGGCGCGCCCTGCGGCCCTCTGCGCTGCGCTGGTCCGCGGCCACCGCCGCCTCCCCCGCGGCCGCCAAAATCGCCTCCCCCTGGCCCGCCAAATCCGCCACCGCCCGGCCCGCCTCCGGGAAATGCTTGGCCGGGACCCTGAGCAGCCTGTCCGGGAATCGCGCCTGCATTTCCAAATGCAACCTGCGTGTCCGGACCACCCGGGCCGCCTTCCCCGAATCCCGGACCACCCCCCGGTTGATTCTGAATTTGGCCCATCGCGACGGTGCCCATCATTTGAACCGCATCGGCAGAGGCCGCCTGCCCGAGTTGCCCCGCGGCATTGAGATTCTGCTCGTCTTCACCTGTGGTATCAGCGTTGCTCTGATCCTGGCCATTGCCGTTGAGGCCCACTTGCTGGAAGGCGCGCCGCCCGCCTCCTTGCCCACCTCCCTGGCCTTGGCGAGACCCGCCGGGCCCGCCGGGCTGTCCATAGCGGCCGCCAGACCTTCCGCCCGACGCAGGCGTGGTGGTATTGGCCGCAGCCGTGCCCGTAGAGGCAGGATTTGCGGGAGTCTCACCGGAAGGCTGAGATTTGGCAGCTTCGGTCGAGGGCGTGGGATTCGCAGGACTCGTCGTCGCAGGTACCTGCGTGGCTGGAGGAGCGAGGATTGCCGCCAAAGTTCCGACTTCAAGTTTCAATTCGATTGGCGTTTGCGGACCCGGAGCCAAATCCATTTCTTTCGTTGCCGGCGCAAAACCTAGCTGAGAAACTTCGACCCGGTAATGGCCGCCCGGCAAGCCCGGGAGATCGAACTTCCCATTTTCATCGGTCCAGCTGACCCATGCTTTCCCGGTGGAAGTCTGGATCACGCGCAAGGTAGATCCCGGAACAGGCGCACCGTCAGACGTGCGCACGACACCGGTGAGGCGAAGTGCAGCGGGAGCATTCGTGTCCGGAGTCTGCTGCGCGGGAAGCGAGATCCCAAAAACAGCAAGCAAGGCAATCAACGCAGCGAATCTACTAACCAGCACCTCTCACGCCCCTTTGAGCCCTATGAAAATACCGTTTAGCCGTCCCTGTAGTTCCATAATTCGTGGCCCAAAGAGCGCGGCAGTTCTATCCGCTTCTCTCGTCTTGCACTCTTAGACGTGTTTTTACCGGGAAGGGTTACCTCGGGACAGTGGGCCACATTTCGATAGGAGGTGCCAACTAGCGATTTTTCAGAAGCGCCGTCACCGAGGAACTATCTGCAGCAGCGGACCTAATCAACCTTTAATCGCACACGAATTGGTCGTTTGCAGCCCTCAGATGTTCTCGATGTACCCACGTGCATCACTCGCAGAAATGGCTGAAATCCTGGAGATTTTACAAGCAGTTGGTAAGGGCCCCCAGCGTGCTCCCTCAAAGCGAATCGTCCGTTTGTTCCGCTCTGTGTCTGTTCGAGGATTTCGACGTTTTCGCCGTTCGCAAGAAGCGTGACCTCCGCATTAGAAATAACGCCACCAAAAGCATCGGCCACATCGCCGCAGAGTTTGCTTACTTTCATTTCGGGATATTCGACCCGCTGTGCGTAACCCAGTCCGCAACTCGACCAACCCAGATCGAGGTCTAACACGCCCTGCGATGTCTTCGGATTGACATCAATCGGGATCATGCCCTCTATCTGTTCTCCATCCCAGGCACGAAGCCCGGAAGGGTTCAGACGGAGAAAGTAAATCCCAGATGGGACGGTATCGGCGAAACTGAAACCGCCCTTCCTATCTGTTTGGGTAGTCTCGATCACACGTGCCGAGACGCCTTCGAGAAGAGAAAGCGATACCGGAACCTGCTGCTGTTTGGGATAATAGTCTGGGCCACGCAGTGTTCCACTTGCTGATCGCACCTGCAATGGTGTGGCGTTGGGCCAGTTCAACGGCACTGAAACGTTTGTCGCACCACTTAGGCTAACGTCCACATCGAGACCGCCCGCCACAACGCTATCGTGGTCGGCTGTGAGCACGAACGAACCTGGAGTTAGATTGGCGAAACTCGCATACCCGTCCACGTCTGTTAGCGAGTAAACAGGTTCCTTGCTCCTTGAACCAGAGGGGTCGTACTGATTGAGTACCAATTTCAGTGAGTGAATTGGCCGACCGCGATCCATTACTCTCACGCGGAATCCTGTCCCAACGTGCACAGTAGGGAAAGAGATTGAACACGCGTGAGCGATGAGGGGTGAGAATAGCGCCACGAGCACGACCAAACTGACGCCAAATGAGACCTTGCACTTGTTCTGCATTTTAAGCCCACTGATCTAGAATAAATTTGTAGACTCGGTAAAGAATCAAAACCAGCATCCACTCAGACAATTGAACAGCAACTCGAAAGCAATCACCAGCCCAGCTTCCTTGGAAAGTGGATCAATTTTAACTCATTACCACATCCTGACAAACGGGGATTGTCGGAATGCGGCCCACAAGAACACCGGCTGGCATGCCGGTCGAGGCCGTGCGAGAATCAACGGCATTGGAGACGAATTGAACTTTTGGCCCATCGCGGTGCCGGTTGGCGTGGCGACCGCTGCAGGTATCGCAGCTTGGGGCGCCGTTGGCCCCTCGGCTGAATTGTTCGGCCCGACGTTGCGGCACACGGACGCAGCGAAGAAAATCGCGCTCACATTCGATGATGGTCCAAACCCGGCTGTCACTCCGCGCCTTCTCAATCTGTTCGATCGCTTTTCCGTGCGCGCGACATTTTTCCTGATTGGAAAATTCGCGCGCGCTTGCCCCGATCTCGTCAAGGAAATTTCCGCGCGCGGCCATTTGCTCGGAAACCATACGGACACGCACTGCAATCTGATATTTCAATCGCGCGCGGGAATTCGCGGCGAGTTAGAGCGATGCCAAGTCGCGATCTCCGCTGCCACCCATGCAGATCCACCGCGCTGGATGCGGCCGCCCTACGGTTATCGCAGCCCACTGCTGAATGCAGAGGTTCGCCACGCCGGAATGCAGGGAATCGTGATGTGGTCAAAAATCTGTTGGGACTGGAAGCCGCAGCCTCCGGAGCGTTTGATCGCGAGGCTCGCGCGAGCCGGGCGCCCGAGCGGCACTCATGGCGACATCGTCGTGCTTCACGATGGCGATCACCGCGCGCTCGGCGGCGACCGGCATCACGTTGTCGCGGCGCTCGAACACTGGCTGCCACGCTGGCGCGATGCCGGCCTCGAATTTGTTACAATTGATTCGCCCGCGGTAAGCGTTTCGGCTCGGGCGCCGCGCACCTGACCTGTCACTTTCGGGCGCGGAGGGAGCAGCGACATCATGGACGAACGCCAGTTCTATACCGAAAAGCAGGACACCAAGACCATTGCCCTCACTTGTCCGGCTTGCCGCAAGGAGGACAACTACCCGATTCGGTGGATTGTCCGAACAAAGAAGAGCGAGCTGCCGCGCGGCGCGGGCGAAGAGGACAAGAAGCGTTTCGCGCTGGCACGGTCGTACATGGTTCGTGTCGATGAATTGGTGGCGTGTCGCAAGTGCCGGAAACGTTTCGAGCTGACGGGGCAAAGCGTAGTGCTCATCACCTCGAATATGGCGACTCCAAACTCCCCGGACTTCGATCCTGAAAATTTCGGAAATCGCTGAAGTGGACAGGTAGCACAGGCTTCAGCCTGTGTGGTTTTTGCGCTATCTAAGGCAATCCACAGACGAAAGCCTGTGCGACGTTAAATCTCGGGGTATAAATCGAAAAACGCTTCCACCGATTGCTGCAACGTTTCCTCGATCTGTTCCTTGTTTCCTTCGATCAGGTGCATCGTCACGCGCGCGACGCGGCCGTCCTTCAGCGTAATCACCGCCTCGCTCACTTCCCCCAGATCGTCCGCGGGGAACAATCGCATTCCGTAGACCAGCGCCAACTTTGCCATCTCGCCTCCTCGTCAAAGTTAAGCGTAAGCCCGGTTGTTTCCTCCGTCAAACGGAAGTCACGCGAATGAATTTGCGGTGGCGCGGAGAAGACCGCGGAATCCAGCCGAACTCATCACAATTTGTTCAAGCCTTCGGTCAACTCGATATACGTTCCCCAAGGGTCGGTGATGTAGGCCATCGAGATCCCCAACTCGGGCCGCTTCGTGAAGGGAAGGTCAAGCTTCACCCCGCTCGCTTCCGCCTTCTTGCAAAACGCCTCGAGATTCGTGATTTCAAATCCGATGTGATCCAGCATACGGCCCTTGGTCGGCACGGTCGGCGTATCGGATTTTGTAAACGTCAGGTTTACTCCGGGGACGTCGGCGGCGTCGAATTGGCCGCGTTTTCCGGGCTTGGCGCCGAAGGTCTTGACGTACCACGACTGAATTTCCGTCACGGCGGTGTTTCCACCGGAATCCGGGACAAAGAAATGCACGTGGTGAAACGCAATCGGCACAGTGAGTGATTTATTTTCCAGGATTTCCACCCTGGTCAGATCGTCCGGGGTGAATAAAAAACACTGTCCTGGATTCTGTCCGAGCTCCGTCTTCAAACCCGCGGCCTTCCATTTGGCCAATGCTTCCGGGACATTCGGCACGTTGAACCCAATATGATTGATCACCGATCCGACCGTGCCGCCGGTGGGCTCGCCTTTTCTCACCAGGATCAGAACGCCGGGGAATTTCGCCCCCTCATTGGGGCCGAACTTAAAAGAAGTACCGCCCACGGCGATCCAGAATTTTTTCGCCGCGTCCACGTCCTGCACGAACATATGCACGTGGCCCATCGAGACTCCCATTTCATTCGGTGCGGCCAATTGCGCTCGCGACGCACCGGGCAACAAAAGGGCCGCTAGGCCGAATGCAAACATCGTTATTGTCTTTCTCATTTTTCTCTCCTCAGACGTATTTCGAGAATGATGAAGCGCCAATCGTTTTTGAAAGCAGAGGATGCCACCCTTCCTCCAGGGAATCAAGGACTCATATTGATTTGGGGGACGCTCAAGGGAGGAAGCACAATTCCATTGACGGAGGACGCGTTCGTGTTGTCTACTCTTTCATCAATAAGGACCTTGCATTAGCAGGTACGCCGGGCCAGGCTCAGGTGCGCGCATGGCGCCCACAAGTCCGCGCCGGGAGCGTAGAATCGCGGCATCCTCAAGGGTTGAACGCGCATCGTAGGTGGACAGCAGCGTGCGGACTCCACTTTTACGCTGAACGTTTCAAGCGAAGCGTGGAGCCCGCCAAAATGAGGTACCAGTATGCGGAAAATGTCGGGGATTCTCGTGGTTGCAGCACTGCTTGCGAACGGCGGCATATTGCACGCGCAAGAGCGGCAAGCGCCGGCTACGCCTCCTCAGACGCAAGTATCGTCGCCTCGGCCGCGGGATCCTTCCACGTCGCCAGCACCGTCGCCCAAGGATTCTCCGGAAACCCTGGTGGTGCCAACCGGTACGCGCCTACCCTTGGTACTGCACAATGCGGTGACCACGCGCAACGCGCGGCCCGGCGATCCGGTGTATCTCGAAACGCTGTTCCCGATTTCCATCAAAGGCCGCATTCTCATCCCCGCCGGTACCTATGTGCAGGGAGAAATCCAGGAAGCCAAGCGCCCCGGCAAAGTGAAAGGCGTGGGCGAAATCCGCATGCGCCTCACGTCAATGATTCTTCCCAATGGCTACACCGTGGATTTGAATGCCATTCCGACCAACGCTGGCACGGGCGGCAACGAATCCACCGACAGCGAAGGAAAGATCAAGGGCGATACCAACAAGGGAGGCGATGTCGGCACGGTTGTGAAGACGGCCGGAGCCGGAGCGGGCATCGGAGCAATCGCCACGCAGAGCGCCAAAGGGGCCGGCATAGGCGCTGGCGTTGGCGCTGCCGTGGGACTCGCCGCGGTGCTGCTCACTCGCGGTCCTGAGATGGAGTTACCGCGAGGCACGACGGTTGACATCATTACCGACCGCACGATCTATTTAGACGCGAGTCGCGTGAATTTCACGGACCCGGGCCGCGCCTCGACATTGCCTGGTCCGGCGAACCGCGTACCGGCGCGCAACAACTCCCCGTTTTAGCGCATCGCTATGACACCTGGAATTTGTTGGCGTTCTCTATTGCGCTGTCGCGGAGCGATCTGCATTGCCGCGGATGAATCGCAAGGGACTGAAATCTTCGCAGTCCAATGACACTCTTCGTTCGGTAATCCACTCCATGAGGAGCTTCGCCGTAATCGGCGCGAGCAGAATCCCGTTGCGGTAGTGCCCGGTCGCGATCATCAATCCTTCCATGTCTGTCGGCCCAAGGATGGGCAATTGATCTGGAGTGCCGGGGCGCAGCCCGCTCCAGGTTTCCAGGATTTCCGCGCCAGCCAGTCCGGGCGCGAGTTCATTCACGGCGCCGAGAATTTGTTCGAGCCCACCGGAAGTGACGGCCTTCGCATAGCCCGCGTTCTCGAGAGTGCTACCCGCCACCAATGTCTGCGGAGTTGCGTGGTCGCGCGGAACAATGTACCCGCGTTCCGAGCGCAGGACGCGGCGAATAGGCTTGCCCGTGTTCCGCAGGGCGACCATCTGGCCGCGCACGGGGCGCGTGGGCGCGTAGGGGGCGGCTTCGGGAAGCTGCGAGCTCCAACAGCCCGCGGCTAGTACGACGTGTTGGGCAGATAACGTCTCGCCTTCCGCCGTCTTTACACCTATGCAACGATCCCCGGCTTTAGCAAGGGACGTCACTTCCATGCCTGGGCAAAGTGTCGCGCCTGCAGTGCCGGCGGTGGCTAGCACTGCGGCGGTCAGCGAACGTGGATTCACGGAAGCCTCATCCCGAAAAAATGCAGCGGAGCGCGCATCGCGTCCAAGCGCAGGCTCCATCTCATGAGCTTCTTCCATGGAGAGGGGCTCGCAGGCGAGACCTAGCCCATGATGGAGCGCGACCAGCGTGCTGAGCGCGCGCTCCGCATCGCCGTGGCAAAGGACCTCGAGCGCGCCGCCGGTACGGTAACCTGTGCGAATGTCCGAAGCTTCCTCGACGGCAGCGATGAAATTTGGATAGAGCGCGAGGCTGGCACGTCCGAGCGGCACCAGAGGAATCGCGGCAGGATTGTCTGGCGCCGGCGAAAGCATGCCCGCCGCCGCCCAGGACGCTTCCAGCATCAGCCCTTGGCGGTCGAGCACCGCGACGCGCAGATTTCGCCGCGCCAACTCAAACGCAATCGAGCCGCCGATGATGCCGCCACCCACGATGACGACGTCGTATGTTTTCACTTCACTATCTTATCAGCAAAGGTAGCAAGCAGCAGGGCCACCAGGGAGGTGGCTAGAACGATTTGACCAATTCAGTGGAAAGCACCCGAGCTTTCTCCGCCAGATTCAGCGCACGAACCCAGTCATCGGCGACGATCGCCTCGTGGGCCTGGCCCAGAAAACCGTTGATTTTCTCTACGAGGTCTTTCTGAGCGGCATTGAGCTGTTTGCCGTTGGCAAGCTGCACGTTCTTTTCGGCCGTAGTAATGTCCGAAGATGTATTGCTCTTCGCCGCGGCGAGGTCCTTGGGAGAGAGTTGTGGCGAAATCTGAGGTGGCGCCGGTTTGGGTGGTGCCGGATCGGCGGTTTCAGGTTGTGCTGGACGCGGGCGCGGCGCGGGACGTTTTGCCGGCGTCGGCGGCGGCTCCTCCGGAGGAGGAGCTTCCGGAGGTGGCTCTTCCGTCTTGGTTTCCACTGGCGGGGGCATGGGCGTCGGCGGAAGAGTCGGCGCTTCCTCCGGCGGCGGGACGCTCACGGAGGGAGGGGCCGCGCGCACAATATGTTTGGTACCGCAACCGGCGGCGCCAAAAGCGGCCGCAAGAAGGAGCACGAAGAGTTCGTGTCGTCGCATATTATGCATTCCGTACGGCTGCTGCCCCCGCATCTCGCGGGCGGGGCAGCGCAGGCTCCATCTGACGAGCCAGTGGCAACTCGATTCGAAACGTCGTGCCGCGTCCCACTTCGGACTTAAAGTCTATCGAACCATTCAACAATTGCACGGTTCGAAAGGCGCTGGCCAGTCCGATTCCGCTTCCTCCCGGTCTCGTCGTAAAAAATAACTGAAAAACTCGCTGCGTATTCTCCGGCGCAATGCCACGGCCCGTGTCTTCCAGTTCGATCTCGGCCATCTCGCCATGGCGGCCCAGTGATACGGTCAGCCGGCCGCCTCCCGGCATGGCCTCGACGGCGTTGAGGATCAGGTTCATCAGTGCCTGCTTCAACAGCTCGCGGTCGACCAGAACGAGTGGCACATCGGTGGCAAAGTGAGCTTCCACTTTCACACTCGCACGGTCCATCTGCGGTTTCCCCACGGCGAGCACATTCTTCGAGCAAGTCCTTGAGATTTGTTTCTTCCTGGTGCATCTCTGGAGGACGTGTGAAATCGAGGAACCGTTTCACTACCGTATCAAGCCGGTCAATCTCGCTGTCCAAAACACGGACCGCCTTTTGCGGCATGCTGTCGCCTTCCGGCAGGCTGGCCTTCAGATTTTCGAGCCATATCCGCATCGAGTTCAGGGGATTCTTCACTTCGTGGGCCACGCCTTTAGTGATATGCGCGAGTTGGGCCAAGCGCTCCGACACCTGTAACTGCGTGCTGATGCGCTCGCGGGATTCCAGGTCCGTGAATCTCACCAGCGCTCCCATTCGGGTCTCTCCTTCGGTGATGACCTGCACGCTCACGCCGACCCGCCGCGCCGGCGAGTCCGGCCCGGCCAGAACAACCTCGGCAGCTTCCACTGGGTCGAACTCCCCATCGTGCAGCTTGATGGCCTCTCTCACCGGATGATCCGGTGGAAAAATGTCTTCCGCGCGCCGGCCCAGAAGATGATCCGACGACATGGATAGAAATCGTTCGGCCGCGGGACTAACCATCACGGCCCGGCCGTCGAGTGAGAACAACAACAAACCGTCGTCGAGTCCGCCGAGAACCTGATCGAGGTTTTCCCGCAGCGTGCTGAAGATTTCCCGAACGCCGCGGAGTTGCATCCCAATCTTGCTGATTTTCGTGCTGACCTGGCCAAATTCGTCGCCGCTCTCGAGCGGCTTCTGGTCGAATTCACCCTTTGAGATGCGGTCCAACTGCGCGGTGATGCTTTTCAGCGGAGATAAAGAGACGCTGCTTACCAGTGCGGCCAGAAAGACGGAAATGCCGATCGAGGCCAGAGCGAGCAATGCCGCCGAACTCAGGGCCGGCGTGATATCACTGCGCAACAGTCCGGTCTGCACCGCGACGCGAATTACGCCGAACGGGACTTGATTCCCCGGAGGGCCCAATTGGAACGGGTAGTCCACTTCGTAGGCGCGCGGAGGCCCGTAGAGTCTGCGAAGCTGGCTCACGAAGCTGCTGGAAACCAATCGCGCAAGGTCTGTCCTTGCCTGCGACTGTTTTCCCGGCAGCGAAGCATCGCTGGAGACGAGTACTGTGCCATTGACATCGGTAATCGAGACTTCATAGATCAAAGGGGAATATCCGACTTCGGCGTCGATCAAGGACTTCAGTGCCGTGCTTTCATCGAGAGACTTCTGGACATACGCCTGCAAATCCGCATGGTCGCTCGACGCGGGTGTTTCCCCTGCTTTGGCTGATTCGGACAGAGCGTTTTGGGCCTGGAAAAAGACATGCCGCGAAACCAATTGGGCGCGTTCATTCGCCTGGCGGATTACTTGCCGGGTGAGCGTCGCGACGTACAAAGTGGAGTTCACACCCACCACGGCCAGCACCAGGAAAGCCATGATGAGTGTGATCTTGGTTTTCAGCCGGAGGTGCATGGTCGCCCCGCGCCTCACTGCGAAGGGGCCTTCGCGGCCTCGTATTCTTTCAATTTATTGTGCAACGTTTTCAGACTGATCCCCAATAGCTCCGCCGCGCGCGTCTTGTTGTTCGTCGAGGCCAGCGTCTGCAGGATGAGTTCGCGCTCGACAGCCTCGACGGTGGTGCCCAGCGGAAAGCGCAGCGAAGTAAGGTCGGAGGCCGCCGTCGCGAGGGCATGCCCGAAATCCGCGGGGAGATGCGCGCGGCCAATCAAATCGCGGTCCGAGACGATCGCCGCGCGCTCGATCACGTTGCGCAGTTCGCGCACATTTCCCGGCCACGAGTAGCCCGCGAACATATCGAGCACTTCAGGATTCACGCCACGGATGTGGCGTCCATGCTTCGCGTTGATATCGCGCAAGATATGCTCGACCAGCAGGGGAATGTCCTCCTTGTGCTCGCGCAGTGGCGGCAGATGAAGGTGGAATACATTCAGCCGGAAATACAGATCCTGCCGCAATTCGCCCTTGGCCACGGCCTGTTCCGGTTCCTTGTTGGTCGCCGCGAGCACGCGCACGTCCACTGGTGTCTCCACCTTGCTGCCGAGCCGGCGTACTTTGTGGTCTTCCAGAACGCGGAGCAGTTTCGCCTGCGTCGGCGCCGGCATCTCCCCGATTTCATCGAGGAGCAGTGTGCCGCCGTCGGCGAGTTCGAAGCAGCCAATCCGCCGTTCCGCCGCTCCCGTGAAGGCTCCTCGTTCGTGCCCGAATATTTCGCTCTCCATCAGCGATTCGGGAATTGCGGAACAATTGATGGCGATAAAAGGCCGCTCGGCGCGAGGCGAGAGACGGTGAATGGTTCGCGCGAGAATTTCCTTGCCCGAGCCGGTCTCGCCGGTAATCAATACCGATGCGGAGGATGGTGAAACCTGCTCCAGAATCCGCATGACATCCTGCATGGACTTCGACCCGCCGACTAGGTCGCCGAGTCTTCCCGTGTCGCGCAACTGGCGTGTCAGCGCCTCCACCTGCCGGCGATCCCGGACACGGCCCATCGCGCGGTCCAGCAAGGAGCGCAACACCGCGGCCTTGAGTGGCTTTTCGATATACCAGAAGGCGCCGGCCTCGATCGCCGCGATAACTCTTTCTTCACTTCCCTTTCCGGTAATTATGATGGCGGGAACAGTCTTCAATTCATCGCCGAGCTTGGCGAGCAGATCGAGCCCGTTCATTCCGGGCAACTCCACGTCGGCAATCAAGACGGTGGGCGCGAATTCGGTAAAACGCGCCAGCGCGTCTTCCGCGCTGCCTACGCCGAGAACCTCGTGGCCCCACCTGCGCAGCAGAGCTTCGTATCCAATCCGCGCGTTCTCTTCATCCTCGACGATCAGGACGCGGTCCGGAGCAGGCTTCGTGGTTTCAAAACGAGTGGGGTCAGCCATTCAGTTTATGAGCAGCCCTGTGCATCCCGGGGCAGCGCCTCACTTTGAATCTACCAGCAGCACGCGTGTCTGCCAAGCTCTGTTCACAGGTAACATTTATACCCGCGGGCTCCACGCCCCCCCCATAGGATTGGGGTGTGGAGCCCGACAGAACCGGGTGCGGGCTCTACGCGCCGTCTCCAAACCGCTTTGGCGCGTCGGCGACTTGGGGCCCGCCAGGAGTAAGTCTCTGCTGACAAGACTCGCCTCTATCGAGGCTCTCTCACCAAAGAGGAGCCCATTCCAGCCGGGGCATCTGATTACCTTAATAATTAGGTAGGCACACCCCCGAATGTCTCAGATTGCTTCGATCAGGAGACTATTGTCGAATGGTACTAGGACTTATTGGAATCGCTTTTCAACAAGCAATTCCGCCCTCTACCCGACTAGTAAGGCTATCCGGGGCCTTGCGTAAGGGTGCGGGCTCTACTGGGAGCCAGCCTGGATATTGATTGGAATGCGACCGGGTGAAGGAAATGCTTTGCATCGTTTTGAAGCCAAGTATTGGCGACGTAATGAAGGAGCCGACAATCGATCATGAAGCCCATCATGAAGCCCTTTTTTCTCGCAATCCTAGTAGTGACTTCGGTACTTCTCGTAGGCTGTAACTTAAGAAGGACGACCTCGGGCTCGAATCCCGGCTCCGGCTCTGGTACGGGCCCCTTCACGATCGGCGGCGTGGTCACTGGCCTGGCCAGTGGCAGCACCGGGCTTGTCATTCAAGACAACGCCACCGATAATCTGACGATCAGTGGAAACGGCACGTTCACGTTCAAAACCGCCATCGTGAGCGGCAAAGGTTATAATGTTTCCATTTCCACTCCGCCTACCAGCCCGTCGCAGACCTGCACGGTCGCCAACCCCGCAGGCACAGCTGCAGCCAATGTTACCAACGTGCAGATCACGTGTTCCACGGGGACCCTTTCCATCGGAGGTACCGTCGTCGGCCTGCTTGGTACCGGTCTTGTCCTGCAGAACAATGGTGGCGATGACCTTGCGATCGCCACGAGCAACCCATTCACGTTTAAGACCGCCGTCGCCATCGGCAGCAAGTACAGCGTTACCGTCAGTACCCAGCCAGCGTCTCCGACGCAAACTTGCACGGTAACCAACGGCACAGGCACCGCGAATACCAATGTCGGCAACATTCAAATCACCTGCTCTACTGGAACGATCTCCATCGGAGGGACAGTTACCGGACTCGCCCAAGCCGGCTCTGGGATAATCTTACAGAACAACGGCATCGACAGCCTTACTGTCCGAGCCAACGGTTCCTTTACGATGCCCACCTTGGTTTCCGCCGGCAGCACGTATACGATAACGATTCTCACCCAGCCTTCCGGCCCCAACCAAACTTGCACTGTCACTAGCGGCAAGGGCACAGCGAATGCGAATGTCACCAACGTTCAAATCGTCTGCCCGGCCATTTTTCACACCATTGGCGGCACAGTCGTGGGCCTCGTGGGCGCCACCAGCAAACTGGTCCTGCAGAACAAACTCGGCGACAATTTAACAGTCACCAGCAATGGGGCATTCACCTTTAACACCCCCATCGCCGATGGCAGCACATACGACGTCAGCCTCTTGAGTTGGAACCCAGACTCGCAACCGGGAGTAGGGGTCGTCCTATGGGGTTACCAAGGCACTGCTACGTCGGCGGTCACCAGCGTCATTGTCGATTGCGGCCACAATGACTGGTCTTGGTTTGACGGAGTGAGTACGGCGAATGCAAATGGAACTTTTACTACCCCGACTCCTGCTCCACCCACGTTTGACGCCGACTCGCCCGGCGGACGCAAATATCCCGCCACTTGGACCGATTTCAACGGTAACTTATGGCTCTTCGGCGGCTTCGGTTTGACATTTACCCCTGGCTTGACACCCCCGGCCACAGAGCTCAACGACATGTGGGAATACACCGGCACGCAAAACTACTTCGGCAGCTACAACAACATCTGGATAAACCTGATACCCGCCTTTACAGCCGGGCCCGCGCCCCGCACGGGAGCTGTTACTTGGACCCAACCGGGCGCTGGGGGCGATCTCTTTCTCTTCGGAGGTGAGGATGGGGGTGGCACGTTCTACAACGATGTTTGGAGATACCACATAGTTCCAGGTAGCGCGGGTACCTGGACGCATGTGAGCGGCGGTGCCAATTTAAATGGCGCCTACGGCACGCAAAACGTGCCCTCCATTAACAATTTCCCTGGTTCGCGCTGGGGTGCGACCGGCAGGATTGATGGATCAGGCAAGGTTTGGCTCTTTGGCGGGTACGGTTACGATTCGGCGAGCGCAACTCCTGGCCTGCTCAACGACCTCTGGAACTACGACATTTCGACGGGCCAGTGGACTTGGGTTAGTGGGTCTAAGACAGCCAACCAGTCCGGCAACTACGGCACTCTGAACGTGCCCTTGGGCACCAATATTCCTGGTGCGCGCGCAGACTTCCATGTCCTGGATTGATGCCTCAGGAAATTTCTGGCTCTTCGGCGGATTCGATCTCGATTCCGTTGGCAGTCCAGCCGCACTGAACGACCTGTGGGAGTTCACCGGGGGCCAATGGACCTGGAAGAGCGGCGCCAACGTCTCCAATCAGACCGGCGTCTATGGAACCCAGGGCGTTGCTGCCGCGACAAATGTCCCCGGCGCGCGGTGGAGTTCCGCCGCGTGGACCGACGCCAGTCGGAAATCTGTGGCTCTTCGGTGGGGAAGGGTACGACTCGACAGGCAATGGCTCTTTGAGCGACCTCTGGGCTTACACGGGTGGCCAATGGGTTTGGGTGAAGGGTCCTGCCTCCGTCAGCCAAGCGGGCATCTATGGCACGACAACGCCCGGCCCTATAATCTACCCATACGTGGGCAACGGCCCAGGGTCTCGCATCGCTCCCGGCTACTGGATCGACCCCAACAATCAATTTTGGATCTTCGGTGGAGAAGGCGAGGATTCTACTGGAACTAATGGCAATGGGTTGCTCAATGACCTGTGGAGATATCTGCCCTACCCACATTTCCCCTCCCAGAACTAGGGCGATTTTCGGGAGCCGACTTTTGATTTGGAACTGTTAAGCCTCCTACCCATCAGGGCTTTTCGAGGGGTAGGAGGCTTTTTTCCTTCGCCTGTCGTTTTCAGTTGAAATTGCCGATCCTGACTACTGATTTACTGAGTCAGGTATAGCGGGCGATCCAGGACGAGATCGAGCTTGGTACCTTTCGGCAAGTCTAACTCCTGGCCGAAACCGGAGGATGCCACAAATCCAGCGATCCCGCCTGCGGCAGCTCCTGCGGCAGCCCCTTTGCCGCTGTGCGTGACTTTGGCACCTGCGGAGGCGCCGATTGCCGCTCCAGCCGCTGCCGCTTCCAGATCCCTCGTTCCTTTGCTCGAGCGCGCTTCAATCTCGCCCTCTTTGCTTTCCTCGGGCTTCACGCTGAATTCACCAGGAACACTGGATACGATCGCCACTAGAGGCAAGCGCCCGTGACGCGTTTCAATATCGTCAAAGGTTAGCCATATTCTTGCGCGCCCGGTCAATCCGGCGGGTTCGATGCGGCTGATATGCCCACGGATCTTCGCGCCAGCCGGCAGGATAGGTCCACTCGAAGGCGCCAACGGCTCGAGCGTTTTCGCTTCAAATTTCTTGTTCACCTTATCTTTCCCGGTGCTCAGTTCGTCGTCCAGGCCCACTAGGAAATGCGTTCCATTGGGGACGGCATGGATATCCACGGGCGGTGCTTCCGTGGCGTTCTGCGGCATCGTCTCCGCCTTTACAGCATCGAGTGAACACAGGATTGATGCAGCCCCAACGATTGCAACCCACACCAAAAGGCTCTTACGCATGTCGCTCCTCCGTCCGTTATTATGCCGGGCTGCAAGTACAGCCCGTACCCGTTCGGCCATTTCTCATGTCTTTGCCGGGCAGGGTCTGGGCTATCGGGTCCCGGCCATTTTCATACCTTCGGTCAGATGGCGGACGCACTCCTGAGGTGGCCTGACCGATTTCCCAAATGCAGAAGAGCCGTATTTGTTCGGACGCGTCAAGCCGTTATCCGTCAGGGTGATAGAGGGAAAAACACTCTTGCATCGCTTTTCCGCAATACATATATTCGGGTGCGGGCTCTACTTTTACACGGAACACTTTACGTGAAGCGTGAAGCCCGCCGGAAAATGACGGCTGCTCGGCGTTTCCAATTGCTACGGGGGGACTTGAGCCGGTCGCGGTTTGCGCGGAAAAATTGAATCGTTCATGCTGGTTCAGCGTGCAAAAAATTGTCTCCCCGATTCGCGTGAATTCAAATTGCTATTTGGTGGCGGAGGTTTGAAGTAATGATGCGATGGATCTTGCGAGTTGGGACGCTGCTGACCCTCGTTTTGTTGGTGATACCTTCTGGTTTCGCGAAGAGCCCGCCGAAATCGAAAGCCGCGAGAGCACACAAGAGGGCCGGCGATACCGCAGCTTCCGTTTCATCGGATGAAAAGGCCGATGAATCGGCCACTCCTGAAACGACACCCGTAGTCACCGCCGAGCTTCCGCCCCAGAAGGCCACCGGCAAGACGAAAGACAGCAGTGAGGATTACAAGCCCGCGCCAAAATTCACACCCATGTTTGCCACCACCGGCACCAACGGTGTGTTTACCGTTGAGACGGCCGATACGTTGCCGAAAGGTGGGTTTGGATTTTCCGTGTATGGAAACAAGTTCGGCCGCATGCCCGGCAGCGTCACGGTGTTTCAACTGGGAGTGGGTTTGAGCTTCGGCCTTACCGACCGGCTCAGCTTTTATGGCGCATTTCAACCGTATGGCCACACGCACAGCGGAATTCCCAGCGAACTGAGCCTGTCGAACCAGTACCACCTCTTTGCGCCGTTTCCGAATACGATTTTTCCCACACTTACGGGTACGCCTGCCTACGTCGAGGACTACCCGTTCGCGGCAAACAACAATGGGGGAGTCGGCGAAGTTACGGTCGGTCTTAAATTCGGGCTGCTTTCCGAGCGGCGTGGCGCTCCGCTCAGCCTCTCGCTCCGCAATGATTTCATCATTCCGACCTGGGGGAATTACCAACGCGTGTTCAATGACGGCACGCAGTCAGGGCAATTCAACGACATGATTTCGTTGGCCGTCAGCAAGCAGTGGAGCAATGTCATGACCGCCACTTGGGACGTCGGGTACCGGTTTACACGCGACCCGCTTGACCCGGCGGGCACCGCTATTGCATTCCATATGGCGGACCAATTCCGCACAGGGGTTGGTTTAATTTCGTTTCCGGAGAGCCGCATTCAACCGATGGCGGAGTACACGGCCGTTATTTTCACGAATGGTTTCAAATCCTCCGCGACACCCGATACCACTTTCGGCGCGCGCGATCCGGCGGATGAAGTCGTGGGCTTCCGGCTCTATCCCACGAGGAACATCGCGTTCGATGTCGGATACCGGTACATGCTGAATTTGAAAGGCGCCAACGACCGCCACGGGTTTGTCGTAAAAATCGGGACAGGTTTCTGGCCGGAAAAAGCCCCGCCTGCAAATCATCCTCCGACAGCTTCCTGCGCGGCGGAGAAGGGCATGGTCTACTTGGATTCGGGTGACACGGTTGCGGTCAGCGCTACGGCGAGCGATCCGGACAACGATCCGTTGACGTACACCTGGTCATCCAACGGCGGGCGCGTCGATGGCGACGGACCGCAGGTCCGCTGGCTTTCCGCCGGCGCCGCGGTGGGGAGCTACATCGTAACGCTTCACGTGGATGATGGCCGCGGCGGCGCGGCGAGCTGTAGCACAAACATCCGTGTCGAACCCAAGCGAAACTAACCGCTAACGATCGCTCATTCGAGGGTCCGCAGTCCGGTTTTCGCCAGTGAGGACGTCCACATGACTTGCCATTCAAGCGATGCCGTTTGGCGCAACCAACTACTCAGCGCCCACTGACCCTGCTTTGGGGACGGTGTCCTCTCCAGAAGCGAGAGCGCACGGAGCCCGTTATGTTTCAAGTAATGCTTGAGGTTTGCCGGAATCCCTGAGGGGAGGAGTTTCAGGGATCACATCAGAGTATGTCCGATGCGATCCACTGTGCCAGGCACGGTTTGCTCGGTGTCTTCCCGGGTGCGGATGGAACGCGTGTCCCGTTTTGAAACGGAGGCCGGTTCCATTCTTGCATGAGCTTGACAAGAAACGAGTTATCCGCGCGGGGACATACATACTCTTGCATTAATTCCCAATCCTGCAATAAAATCCAGCGCAACTCAGGGACCTTGTCACGATATGTGCCTATTTAGAAGTGGGTTGCAGATTGCTCCTGATTTGGCACCGTCTTTGCACTAATTTTGAGAAGAGGTCCCCATCCATGGAAACTGTAACCAAAGTTGAAAGCGTTGCAGTCAAATCCTCGGCGCTCAGTCTTCTAATTGTTGACGATGAGGTCACCACTCGGAGCCTTTGCAACGATGTGGCGCTGGAAGCAGGGC
Source organism: Terriglobia bacterium (assembly GCA_963811715.1). Taxonomy (GTDB): domain Bacteria; phylum Acidobacteriota; class Terriglobia; order Acidiferrales; family UBA7541; genus Palsa-360. The sequence goes on along the minus strand of CAWESM010000008.1, from coordinate 849,087 downwards.
TGCACGTCTACGCCTCCTCGACCACCGAGCAGGCGCTCGAACTCCTGGACCAGTATCCGATCGACATCGTAGTCACGGATTTGAAAATTCCACAACTCGGAGGGTTGGAACTCATCAAGCGGATTCGCGCTGGGAATCCTCAGGTTTCGGTCATCGTGCTCACGCAGTATGGCACCATCGAAACGGCGATCGAGGCGACGCGGCTCGGGGCGGTAGACTATGTCACCAAGCCGTTCCACGTCGAGGAATTGCGGTCCAAGCTGGAACGGCTGGTGCGTTCGATCGAACTCGACCAGGAAAACCGCCTGCTGCGCGAACAGCTTCGCAGCCGGCCGGGTTTTGGAGGATTGATCGGTGTCTCGCCGAGAATGCAACGTGTTTACAAGCTGATTGAGAAAGTCGCCCAGCATACCTATCCCGTATTGATCCTGGGAGAGAGCGGCACGGGGAAGGAACTCGTCGCACGGTCGATTCATTTCTCGGGCCCGCGCAGCAGCAAGCCGTTTTCGCCCGTGGACTGCTCCGCCTTGGTTCCCACGCTCATCGAATCCGAGCTGTTCGGTTACGTGAAAGGAGCGTTCACGGGCGCGCAGCATTCCAAACAAGGGCTGTTCGAAGCGGCTGGGGACGGCACGCTTTTTCTCGATGAGATTGGCGACCTGCCCGTGGACCTGCAAGCCAAGCTGCTGCGCGCGCTGCAGGAGCATGAAGTAAAACCGGTCGGTTCGAATGATCGCGTCGGCATCCGTGCGCGCGTGATCGCCGCCACCAACCGGGATCTCGAAGCCTCCATCCGTACCGGCAGCTTCCGGCAGGACCTCTATTTCCGTTTGAACGTCGTGCAGATCAAGCTCCCGCCACTGCGGGATCGCCGGGTCGATATTCCCATGCTGGTGAATGCCTTTCTCGAAAAGTTCTCCGATCCCGCGCGTCGGATCCGCACGATTTCCGAAGACGCCATGCGCCGTATCATGACGTACGACTGGCCAGGGAACATCCGCGAACTCGAAAATGCGATCGAACGGGCCGTGGCGCTGGGTTCCGGCCCCATCCTGCACGTGGGGGACTTGCCGTCGAACCTGCAATACTCCTCCACGGAAAAGCTTCCGGAGGGCGACGAACTGGTGCCTCTGGAGGCGCTGGAGCGCCGCGCGATTTTCCGGGCGCTCCGCGAAACCGCCGGCGACAAGCTGGCCGCCGCGCGCTTGCTCGGCATCGGCAAGACCACGCTGTACCGCAAACTCAAGCAATACGAATCCGAACGGCCGCTGGCCTGAATGGCTGGCCCGCGCGCGCTGCATCGGCGAAAAACAGTTGCCAGCGTGCGTAGGTGATCGGGATTCGTGGCTTTCGCAAGTCGGTTCGATCCGGCCCTCCGGGTTTTCCGTAAGAGTTAGGAAAAGCGCCCGAAAGTTCAAACCCGCCTCAAAGTCGCCGCCACACTCCGCAGGGAAGCACCTTCCGAGGTCCGCAGGGAATGCCCAGAAGTGAGAAATTTCCCATCCGGGAATTGCGCCTTGCTGGAGTTTCGGGATGGGAAATTAACAAATTTGGTAATCGACAGTAGACATAGAAACGTGTTGATTCTGGGCGACTTACGCGACTTCAACCATTGGTGATCGCGGTGCTAGAGGAAGCGCGGGAGGCTGCCATGCTCACTCGCACTTATTACCTGCACTACCGTCTGATCCGCGAGGCGATTACCGCCGTTGCGATGGCCGGAGCCGCACTGCTTCTCAGCTATCTGATCTTGCAGGTGTGATTGTCGAAGGCCAGGAGACAGGAGACAGGAGAGATGATGTCCGCATCGGGCTGGATGCGAAGGTGGAAAACCGAAACTGCGCCGGAGGCGCGCCAAGGCACTCTGATCCGGGCAGCCGCGCGCGGCGATTCGCTCCATCAATTGGTGGAAGTGGCCGTTCAAGAATTGCTCGAGACCTGCTCCGCAGACCGGGCCGGTCTTTGGCTGGCCGGGGAGCGGCGCGGCGAAGCAGGTTGGGGACGAGTGGTCGAATCCAAAAAGGGTCCCATTCCTGAGCAGTGGAAGCACCTTGATATTTCGACGCCCTTCCTGCGCGCCGCGCTGAGAGTCCGGAGCCGCTGCGAATCGAAATCGGCCGGGACGACACAATGCCGCACCTCGGTCCCTTGGTAGGGATGTACGACGCCATCTGGATTCCGCTCCGTGCAGGCGCCCGTACACTCGGTCTGGCCATGGTGGGCTACTCCTGTCCGCGAGCGGCCATGCATTTCGATTTGGAATCGTTGCGCGCGCGCGCGGATGAGGTGGCGCTTGCCGTCGCCCACTCTAGCGACGCTCGCAAGAGGGAGTTGGCGGCCGAGGAACTCCGCACCCTGGCTCGCCTTTCCCGCGCCATATTATGCGGCGTTTCGGTGGATTCGATCCTGCCACAGATTGCCCGTGCCGCGCGGCATCACCTGCAAGCGGAGTTCGTTGCGTTGGGCAGGCCCGGTGTATCGGCCCTGCTCGCGGAGTCCTGGGACGGCTCGGAAGAATGGCGTGCGGCAGTCCAACAGGAACCATTTCTGCATTTGTGGCACAGGGTTCTAGAGGAAGGGCGTGAGGCCGAGCTTGGCGGCGAAGCGCTCCCACCCCCGCCAGAATCCGCATCGGATCAGGCCGCGCGCGCACTGGATCGGGTGATCGCCTTTCCGATCGAAGTTCGAAATCGGACGTGCGGCGTGCTGATGGCCGGGCTGCTTCGTTCGGAGGATTCCGCCGACGATATGGCGCGTCTGGAGTGCTATGCGTTGATGGCTTCCTGTGCGTTGGATCAAGAGGCTACGCGCGGGGAGCGGACGGGATGGATGCACTCCTCGCGACAGATGGTCGAGGAGAGCACGGAATACCTGGTTTTCGTGGATGGTGAGGGGCGCGTCGGCGAAGCCAGCCATGCTGCGCGAACCTTTCTGCACCTCGGCTCGGGAAGCAGAGAGGAGGTACGCCTCGTGGATCTCTTTGCTCCAGCCTCGCGCGATGCGGTAACCGCCTGGCGCCAGCGCGCCGTTCGCAGCGACTCCCGGCACGGACCCAGCCCTGAGCGCCCCGTCGTTCCCCTCGACGCTGCCCTTACGTCGGGGGCCGTGGTCCGCCTGCACCTCCGCTTCACGGTCGAGGCCTGCGGCAATGACGGCCGGCGATGGCTGGTTTATTTCGAGGATTGCGGCTCCCGAATGGCCCAGCTGGAAGAGGAAGGGCGCCTGGAAGCGGAATTACATGGCCTCACGGACTCGATCGATTGCGGTGTGCTGTTGCTGGACGCGGCAGGAAATATCCGGGTGGCCAGCGACCGCCTGGCCCAAATCATGGGACTGGAAGCGCGCGGCCTTTTCGGACTGGGTTCGATCGACGGATTGATCGACAGCCTCGCGGGACGCTTCAAACATCCGGTCGAAGCGGCGGCGCGCTGGCGCGAATATGTGCGGCGCGGGGACGAAGCGAGGTGGGACGAACTCGAACTGGAGCGGCCATCGCGAAAGGTTGTGGAACGTTTCATGCGGCCTCTGTTCAACGCCGGTGGCACGAGGATCGGCTGGCTCGAGGTGTATCGTGACATCACCGGCCAGCGGCTGATCCAGTCCAAGCTTCTGCAAACGGAAAAAATGGCCGCGCTTGGCCAGCTGGTCTCGGGCATCGCCCACGAACTCAACAATCCGCTGACGAGCATTCAGGGATACGCGCAACTCCTGGTCAGCCGCCGCTCCGCATCGGATCGCATTGCCGATGCCCGGCGAATTTCGCAAGAGGCGGCGCGCGCCGGCCGAATCGTAAGAAATCTTCTCCTCTTTTCGAGGGAGGCCAAGCCCGAGCGCCGCGCCGTCAATCTAAACGAAGTCATCGAGCGCACGGTCGCCCTGCGTGCCTATGAACTGAAAATCGAAAACATCTTCGTGGAGCTTCTCTTCGATCCTGCCCTGCCACAAGCGCTGGCCGATGCCGCCCAGTTACAGCAGGCGGTGCTCAACCTGATCGTCAACGCCGAACAGGCCATCCAGCAGGGGCGGGGGCAGGGGGGCATGCATGGCCGGATCCGAATCCGTACGCGCCGCCTTTCGGGCGACCGCATCGGAATGGAAATTTCGGACGACGGTCCCGGCATTCCGCCCGAGGTCGTCTCGCGCATTTTCGATCCCTTCTTCACGACCAAGCCGGTGGGAGTGGGCACAGGCCTGGGGCTATCGATCGTCTACGGAATTGTCCAGGAGCATGGGGGTGAGGTCAGTGTCGATAGCCAGCCGGGTCACGGGGCCAAGTTGAGCGTCGAGTTGCCCGCGCTTTCCGCCGCCGCACTCGATTTCACGAAAGAGGAGCCGGCAGCCGCGCCCTACGCCGTTGCGGTCATCCCCGTGCCATACCCTCTTCGGACTGTGCACCGCCCCGAACAGATTCTCGTGGTAGAGGACGAGCCCACCGTGTCGCAATTGATTTCCGACGTGATGTCGGAGATGGGCTATCCGGTGGACACCCTGCTCGACAGCCGGGAAGCCTTCGATCGTCTGAAAGACAACGCGTATGACCTGGTCATCTGCGATTTAAGGATGCCGCATTTGGACGGGCCGGGCCTGTATCGCGAGCTGGTGAGACGAGGAAGCCCCTCCCAGCACAGATTGCTATTCGTAACCGGGGACACGATGAGCCCACGCTCGCTGGAGTTTTTGAATTCGAGCGGCGTGCCGTACCTGGCCAAGCCGTTCTTGGTGGAGGAATTGAAAGAAGCGGTGCGCCGGGCCCTGGCCGCGGCGCCAGCTGCTGAAGTAGCAGCCGGCGCGGCAGGATGGTCGCAAGCCGTCGCGAGGGAAAAATGAGTCCAATGGGTCGAACGATTTTCATTGTCAGCGCCGATTCGGCGGTGATTGAGGGGTGTATTCACGAACTGGACGCGTCGGGCGGCCACTATTTGCTGCGCACGGCAAGTTCGGTCGAGCAGGCGCGCAGGGAATTCCATTGCACCACACCCTCGGTCGTGTTTCTCGACGAGTCCGCCGTGGAGGCTTCGCGCGACAGAGAGCCTCTGGAATCCGCGGTCGCGCTGCTCTCCGAGACGGCGCCCGTCGTGGTCGCCGCGGCGGCGGAAAGGCAGGCTTCCCTGGCGTTCTTGATTACTTCCGGCGCCGTCGATTTTGTGGCGCGTACGGACCGTTTCTTATCCATCGCCGCCGGACTGCTCGACCGTCGCGCGCGCATGGCGGAATGGGGTTCGGGAATGATCCAGTTTCCGAGCGACGACTCGGCCGGTGATTTTGGTGAAATATTGCGCCACGAAGTTAATAATCCATTAACTGGAATACTAGGCAATACGGAACTGCTGCTGGCCCGGCGCGACCGGCTTCCTCCCGGGGCCGTCGAGCGCCTGGAAACGATTGCCGAGCTGGCCGTACGCCTCCGGGAAACAGTCCGCCGCCTCTCCAACGCCTGGGAGGAACATCACGAGACCGCGCGTCCAGCCTAAAGAAGGAGGCAGGGAGGCAGGGAGGCAAGGAGGCAAGGAAGGTGCGACTCGTGTATGTGACGTTCCTTGCCTCTTGCCTCCTTGTCTCCTGCCTCCTTGCCTCTTGCACCATCCTTACGTTCTGAACAGCACGTCTTCCCGCTGAAACAGTTTCACGGCGATGGCGATGGCCCCCGCGGCATAGATGCACGATGACATAAAGATCAGGGCAATATATTTCCAGTGATAGGTTCCGGTCATGATTTCCTTGCTGACCAGGCTGGTGTTCAACACCGGAACGAGCGCAAGAGTCGCGTTCAACTCCACGCCCGGCAGGACGGCCGCCACGGCGGGCAGGATCACTACGATCATCAGGGGAGAAATGTAACTCTGCGCTTCCTTGAAGCTCTTGGCGAACAACGCGATCGCCAACAGCGCGGCTGAAAACAGCACCGCGAGGGGCAGCACCATGACGAAAACGGAGAGTACGGCCTTCCCGGTCAGGGTGATCTGAAGAATTTGGCCGGCGGCGCGATCGGCCACGCCTTGCAGCATTTTCTTTCCCAGGCCGAACGAAACGGTCATCGAGAAAATGGAGAGCACGGCCGTGGCGACCGAAGCCGTGAGGACCATCAGGAATTTTCCCAGCACCAGATGGGTGCGTGAAACCGGGCTGCACAGAATCGTCTCGATCGTTCCGCGCTCCTTTTCGCCCGCGGTCAAATCCATGGCCGGGTACATCGCCCCGGTCAGGCACAATAAAATCACGAAGTAGGGAACGAGTCCGCCTATCAGCGCGCCGCTGACTTTTTCCGGCGGCGCCACGTTCTGCTGCTGGATATCGAAGGGGCGGATCAAGCTCTCGGGCAATTGTTTCGCTTCGAGGCGTTCGCGAATCGTGCGATCGCGCAGTTTCCGAAAATATTCTTGCAGGTGTTCCGCACCGAAGCCCGATTTCAATTCGCCCTCGTACATATAAATCTTCACGCTCATGGGCTCGCCGGCGGCAAGCTTCGCATCGAAACCCGCCGGAAGGTCCACCGCGGCGCGAATCTGCTTGCCGGAGATTTCGTCCGCGTAATCGGGTTTTTGCGAAACGATTTGCACCCCTTCCAGTTTTTCGAGTTCCGCGAGCACCTTTGGCGAGTCCTCCCCGCCGAGGATCATCACCTTCGGAACTTCCTCGCTGGCCTGGCCGACCTGCTTTATCAAGACCACCAGTAGACCGATCGTCAGCAGGGGCATGAGCAGAAGGGGCACCACGATCATGGAGATCAGAGTCCGCCTGTCGCGCAACGAATCGGTCAATTCCTTGCGATAGACGATGCCGATGTTTCGAAGGCTCACTGTTCCACAACCTCGACGAAGATATCTTCCAGGTTCTGTTTGCCAAATCGCTCGCGCAAATCGGCGGGAGCGCCCTCGGCCAGCAATCGGCCGCCGTGAATGATTCCGATGTGATCGCAGAGTTTTTCGACTTCACTCATGACATGCGTGGAGAAGATCACTGTCTTGCCGCGATCGCGGCATTCCCGGATGAAGCCGACGATCGTGCGCGCGGCCATCACGTCCAGACCCACGGTGGGCTCGTCGAAAATCATGACCGGGGGATCATGCACCAGAGTGCGCGCGATGGAGACCTTTTGTTTCATGCCGGTGGAGAGTTTGTCGCAGCGCCGGTCGCGAAAATCGTTCATTTCGAGCCGCGCGAAGATCGCATCGATGCGCTGCCGCAGGGTGGGTTCGTCGAGTCCGTGCAGCCGTCCAAAATATTCCACCATTTCTTGCGCCGAGAGGCGCCCGTAGAGGGCGGTCGCCGTCGAGAGAAATCCCACGCGGGAGCGCACTTTCTGGGGGTCCTTCTTCACGTCGTAGCCCGCAACGATGGCGGTGCCCTCGGAAGGAGCCAGAATGGTTGCGAGGATGCGCAAGGTTGTGGTTTTCCCCGCGCCATTGGCGCCCAACAGTCCGAAAATTTCACCGGCCGGCACCGGAAGCTTACGCGGTCGACCGCGCAGACTTCGCCGCGCTCCTTGTCGCGGAACCTCTTCACCAGGCCTTGCGCTTCAATCATGCGGGCTCGTTTCGAGACGGGCGAATGCGGGGATTGCGAATCTAGCCTTTATGGCAGTTAGGGCATTGCTTGGCGTCAAAATTCTCGGGTGTCACGCGGAACATGTTGTTACACTGTATGCAAACACGGTGAAGAGCCGGTTGTCCCGGCGTCGGAGTTTCTTGTTTTGGAGCATGCGATTGTGGTTGGGTCGGTTCCGCGCTCATAATGGAATTCTAGCACAGCAATGCGCAATACGAAATCCCGCGCGCGCTGGGCATGTCACGGCATCCTGGCTGGATCGCGGCGCATCTCAAAATAGTCGGAGCTGAAGACCAGGTGAATGGGATTTTTAGCCAGAGATTTCGGCATCGAAGAATCCCGGCGCGCTTTCAGGGCGCCCACGAATTAAACCTTGGAACCCCGGGGTGTTGCCCCGGGCTGATAACCGCCGGCGCTTTCAGCGCCGAAACCTCGGATTGAACGCGTGATGATACGCCATGTCCAGAACTCCATTGATGGATCGCGTGACGATACGCAATGTTCAGCACTCCGCTGATCGATCGTGGGAAGATGCGCCATGTCCAGGACTCCGCCGGTCGCTCGTTTGCAGCGTGAGACTTTGCTAGAATGCAACGTTTGATCTCCCGGCACGGGCCGGCAGAGAGAGGACGGAATGGGACCGGCACTCGGACGAAGATTGTGGCTCATTGTGGTCGGTGCTCTGGTGCTGACGGGCATTCTGGTTTTTGTGAGCGGGCGGGGAGCAACGGCTCGCGTGGCGGTCACCGACGTCGTCCGGGAAAACTTGAGCTCGGTGGTCTCCACCAACGGGAAAGTGGAACCGGTGATGCCGATTTCGTTTCGCGTGGGATTTTCCACCTTCGTCAAGCAAGTGTACGCGGTGGAAGGCCAGCAGGTGAAACGCGGCCAGTTGCTCTTCGCCTTGGAGGACGCCGGTGTGCGCGCTGAACTCGCGCAGTCGCGTGCGGAGCTGGCCGCGGAAGAAGAGGCGCTCCGCGTGGCGAAATCCGGGGGCCGGGCGGATCAGATCGCGAAAGTCGCCGCGGATTTGGAAAAAGCCCTGGCCCAGCGGGAACAGTTGCGCCGCGACAACGAATCGTTAACCAAGCTGGTGGCCCAGAAAGCCGCTACACCGCATGAGTTCGAAGAGAATCGGCTGGCGCTGGCGCAAGCCGAAGCGGACGTCCAATCGCTCGAAAAAGCGAAGCAGACGTACTTGAGCCAGGCACGGTTGGACACGGAACGCGTCGCACTTCTGGTGGAACACGCTAGGAATCAAGTCCGGGACCTCGAGGAAAAAGTGAATTCCACTCATGGCCTCGCCATTGCGAATGGAACGTTGTACTCACTGCCGATCCACCAGGGTGATTTCGTGAAGGAGGGAGATCTGCTGGCCGAGATGGCGGACTTGCACCACGTCCGTGTTCGCGCATTTATTGATGAGCCCGAACTCGGGCAGATCGATCTCAACCAGGCGGTGGAGATTTTCTGGGACGCGCGTCCCGACCGCGTATGGAGCGGCCGCACCGAGGTGGTCCCGAAACAAGTGGTTGCCCACGGCACGCGCAACGTCGGTGAATTGCTCTGCTCGGTTTCCAACGACCGTCTGGATCTGATCCCGAATACGACGGTTGATGTGCGGATTCACATCAGTGAGAGGCCGAGTGTGCTCGTGGTTCCCCGCGGCGCGGTCTACATCGATGGCGGCAAGCGATTCGTCTTTGTGGTGCAGGACGACCGTCTGCACAGACGCGATATCAAGGTGGGCATCACCAATCCGACGATGATTGAGGTTCTTTCAGGCTTGCAAAACGGCGAAGTAGTCGCCTTGCCGGGCGAGGTGTCGCTCAAGGAAAACCTGCATATTCGGCCGGTGCGTCCGGAATGAGATTCCGCCTGCGATTTGTAATACTGCTGTTGGCGGCATACGCCGTGCATGCCGTACCTGCTCGCGGCGGGCAGAACTCTCTCGCCGACGCGCAGCGGGAATTTAACGGCGGGCACTATCACCAAGCCGTGGACGCCCTGACGGACGCGGTCGTAAAGTCTCCGCAAGATGGGCCGCTTCATTTCCTGCTCGGCCAGAGCTATTACGAGCTTCAAGACTATACGCGCGCGGTGACGAGTTTCGAGCGCAGCGTCCAATTGGCTCCCAACCAATCCGAATATCACGACTGGCTCGGCAAAGCCTACGGCCGCAAGGCGGAAGAGGCCATTTTCTTGAGCGCCATGTCCTGGGCGCGAAAGACGCATAAGGAATTCGAGGTTGCGGTCCATCTCGATCCTTCCAATTTTCAGGCGCAACGCGACTTGATCCGTTTTGAAATGTACGCGCCCTCCTTTGTCGGAGGCGGCGACGAACACGCCGTGAAGCATATCGAAGACCTCGAGAAAATCGATGCACTGCAGGGACAGCTTGCCCGGGGAGAATTCTTCGCCACGAAAAAACGATTCGCGGAGGCGGATGCGGTTTTCGCAAAAGTCATGGAATCGAACACCAGCCGTATCGGTGTCTATTTTGAAGCGGCGGACTACTACCGGGACCGCCAGAACCCCGCGAAAATGAGTGACGCGATTGCCGCCGCCGAACGAATTGACGCCGATGACCGCCGGTTGAATTTTTACCGCGGCGTGTTGCTGGTGATGAAAAAGAACGATCCTGCCGGGGCGGAATCGTTGTTGAAATCCTACGTTGCCACGGTTCCCGACAACTCCGATCTTCCCTCGCATTCCTTCGCGCTCGAATGGCTTGGCAAACTCCATGAAGCCCAGGGCAGATTTTCGGAAGCGGCCGAGGATTATCGCGCTTCCCTGGCTCTTGATCCGCACAATAAATCCGTGGAAGAAGCCTGGAAGCGAGTGAAAGAGAAATAAGGCGCCGCGAATCGCCTTGGCAGGTGAAATCCCCAGCTCAATTTAAGCTGAATTCCGAAGTTGATTTGGGAACCTGGGGTTGAAACCCGGGTACGCCAATCTCCCGATTGGCGGTTGCCAAGACGCCATTCAGGAGAATGGCGTTCCCGGGGTCGCCGCCAAGCAGGACTAAAACCAATGCGCGCGCATTTTAGGGCGCCAATCGGATCGACACGATGAATTGAATATCCAACGTCCAGCCGGTTTTTTTCATCCTAGGTTTGTTATAGTCAACCACGACGATCATGATGCTACGGAATGAAACCTGGATGGTCGCGCTGGAGGCGCTTTGGGCGAACAAGGTCCGCGCGTTTTTGACCACGCTCGGCGTGATCATCGGGAGCGCGTGCATCGTCCTGGTCGTAACCGTGGCGTTGAGCGGGCGTCGCTACGTCATCGCGCAAATTGAAGGGGTCGGCTCGAACCTGGTCTACGCGCGTCTGGATATCGATCCCAATCGTCCCATTATGCTGCAGGACGAATTGTCACTGGAAGACATGAATGCCGCGCAAGCGGCGATTCCGGGGATCGTAACCGTGGCTGGAACGCGCGGCATGCAAAGTTCAGTCCTGGCCGGGTCGGTGGAGCGCACGGTAAACCTCGTCGGGGTCACGGAAGGATTTCAGCAAATCCGAAATTTGCTGATCTTGCGCGGCCGATTTATCGATACCGATGACGTCTATGCGCGCAGCAGGGTCTGCCTGATTACCACGCAGCTCGCGAATCTCGTGTTTCCGTTTGCAGATCCGGTCGGGCGCAACTTGAGGGTCGGCGAATTCAGTTATACGGTCATTGGGGTCTTCAAGGAACGCGTGGAGACGTTCGGGCTGTCCGAGATTCAGGATTACTCCGTGTTAATTCCTTTTCCATTAATGAAATATTACACAGGAGATACTTCCCTCGAAATGCTATACGCGCAGGCCGGAACGCCCGAGGGAGTCATCCCTGTAACCCGGCAACTGGAGGCGTTGTTGCGCGGCCGGCATCCCACGCGCGCGCGTTACCAGGTGATGAACCTCAGCTCGATTTTGGACGCGGCGCGGAAGATTGCGCTGGCGCTGACGATCGTCCTGGTGCTAATCGGGTTCATCGCGCTGTTGGTCAGCGGCATCGGAATCATGAACATCATGCTGGTGACGGTGAGGGAGCGCACTCGCGAGATCGGAATTCGCAAGGCCATCGGAGCGCGGCGCGGCGAAATTCTGACGCAGTTCTTGCTCGAGGCTTTCTTGATCAGCGGATTCGGTTCGGTGCTGGGGATCCTGATCGCGGTGGCGATCCCGGTCATCGTCCAGCCGCTGCTCCCGGGGAATCTGCGCGTGCCGGTCCCGTGGCAGTCGGTCGTGCTGGCGTTTCTGGTGTCGTGTTCGGTCGGCGTTTTCTTCGGCTACTTGCCCGCGGACCGAGCCGCAAAACTGCAGCCAACCGAATCATTACGATACGAATAGTTAATCTTATGGATATTCGAGGATGGAAAGCGAGATTTCGGTCATGAAGGAAAGAGCAAACGCCGCGGGCGTCCGGCGAAGCGTCGCGGGATACGCGGCGTGGATCGTACTGCTTATGTTGACCTGCGTTCCGGCTGTTTGCGCGCAGGACGCAGGGATTCTCGCGGAAGCTGACGCTCAGGGAAGCCGTCACCCTGGCCGTGGGGAGCAGCCGCGATCTCGCGCTGGCTCGTCTCCAATACGGCCTGGTGCAACGCGAGGCGGGTGTGGCCCGAGCGGCGTTCCTTCCGAACTTCTATACAGGGACCGGCGCCGCGTACACCAGCGGATTCCCATTGATGTCGGGCGGTGGAGTGCCCGCGATCTTCAGCCTGTCTTACGATCAGCAAATTTTCAACCCGCCGCTCAAGGGCGACCAGCGCGCGGCCGAACAGCGGGCCGAGAAGCAGCGGCTCTCCATGGAAGGCGTGCGCGACGCGGTGATGGTGCGAGCGGCGCTCGAATATTTGGAATTGGCGAAAGTACGCCACGCACAGGAATTGATGCGTGGGGAACGTCTGAGCGCGGGACGCATTCTGGACTTGATGCGGGAGCGCGCCGATGCGGGACGCGAGCTGCCCATTGAGGTCACGCGCGCCCAGCTCACGGCGGCTCGAATCGAGCAGCGGATCGCGCAACTGGAAGATCGCGAGGATTCGCTGTCCGGAGAATTGAGCGACATGATGGGGCTGCCGCCCGAGCAACCCATTGAAGTCTCGACCGAGGAAATCCCGGGCGCCGCCACGGAGGAAGCGAAAGACCTGGTCTTGCAAGCCATGGCGAACAATGTTGAGTTAAAGCAGGCGGAAACGGAACGGCGCGCGCGGGAGGAAAAACTAAAAGGCGAACGAGGAGGATACTGGCCTACGGTCTCCCTCGTCGGCCAGTACAACGTCTTGAGCAATACCAACAATTACACCGATTTTTTCAAGAAATTTCAGCGCAACAACGTCATCTTCGGCTTGGAAGTGCGCATTCCGATTTTTGCCTCCCGCACTACGTCCGCGGTCGCATTCGCGCGGGCGGACCTGAACGCCGCCGAACTGTTGCTGGCGAAGAAGCGCAGCGAGCTTTCGCTCGACGTCCGCCGGATGGCCAGGCAGGTGCGCGAGACGGACCTCGCGGGAGAAGTGGCGCGGCTGGAGCTGCAGGTCTCGCAGGAGAATCTGAGCATTCTGCAGGTGCAATTCGACCAGGGGCGCGGCAGCTTGCGAGACTTGGAGGCAGCGCACCTGGAAGAAAACGATAAGTGGCTCTCGTTTCTCGATGCGAACTATGCCCGGCAGCAGGCGCAACTCGAGCTGCTCAGAACGACCGGGCAGGTGGCAAAGGTGCTGCAGTAGGTGAGTTTTCTTGTTGGGAAAGGCCGCATTTCGGGTAAACTGCTGGTTCCAGCCGGTGCAGCAGCATAGGCTACAGCCTGTGTGCTGTCTCGAACTGGCGGGAATCAAGACCACACAGGCTGTAGCCTGTGCTACTAGTTCGGGAGTTGGGGCACGATGGGGGTTGTAGGAATGCCTGAAGTGATGAAGACATTGTTTTTGAATCCGCCGAGCTATGAGGGCTTTGACGGCGGGGCTGGAGCGCGCTACCAGGCGCGGCGCGAGATCAAATCATTCTGGTATCCGACGTGGCTGGCGCAGCCCGCGGCCATGGTCCCCGGGAGCAAGCTCATCGACGCTCCACCGGACGGGCTTACGGTCGAGCAAGTAGCGCCCCTGGCAAAGGACTACGAATTGGCGGTGCTGCATACGAGCACGCCAGTCCTTTGCGAACGACGCGAAATTTGCCGCGCACCTGAAGGAAGTCAATCCCAAGATCATGATCGGCATGGTCGGCGCGCACGTAGGCGTCCTGCCGATGCAATCGATGAATGCCGCGCCGGCAGTGGATTGGGTTGCCGTCGGAGAGTTTGATTATATTTGCGCCGACGTTGCGGAGCGCAAGCCGCTGAAAGACATCGGCGGCCTCGCGTACCGTGAGAATGGGCGCGTCTCATTCACCCCGCCTCGACCTACGATTGAGAATATGGACGGTTTGCCGTTCGTCGTGGATGTGTATAAGCGCGACTTGACGATTGAAAACTATTTTATCGGCTATCTGCAGCATCCCTACGTGTCGCTCTATACCGGCCGGGGATGCCGCTCGAAGTGCACGTTCTGCCTGTGGCCCCAGACGCTGGGCGGGCATCGCTATCGCGTGCGCAGCGCGGACAACGTCGCGGCCGAAATGGCGCTGGCGAAGAAACATTTCCCGCAGGTGCGCGAATTCTTTTTCGACGATGACACGTTCACCGACGATTTGCCGCGCGCCGAGGAAATCGCGCGCCGCCTGGGAAAGCTCGGACTGAACTGGTCGTGCAATGCGAAGGCCAACGTGCCGCGTAAGACGCTCGAAATCATGAAAGACAACGGCCTGCGCCTTCTGCTCGTCGGGTATGAATCCGGCGACGATCAGATTCTGATCAACATCAAGAAAGGCGTTCGGCTGGACATTGCGCGCGAATTTTCTCGAAACTGCAAGGACCTAGGTATCACGATTCATGGGACGTTCATCCTTGGATTGCCGGGCGAGACGCCGCAAACGATTCAGAAGACGATCAAGTTTGCTTGCGACATCGAGCCGGAAACGATCCAGGTTTCTCTGGCCGCGCCCTATCCGGGCACGGAGCTGTACCGCCAGGCGCAAGAGCAGGGCTGGCTGCAAATCCAAACTGGTGAGCTGGTCGACACGCATGGAATCCAAACGGCGGCGATGAACTATCCGGGACTGCAGTCCACCGTCATTTTCAGTTCCGTCGAAGAGTTCTACCGGAAGTTTTATTTCCGCCCGCGGAAAATGTTTTCGCTGTTCGGCGGGATGCTGCGGGACCCCGAAGTAATGAAGCGGCGGCTTCGCGAGGGTGTCGAGTTTTTCAAGTTCCTGCACGAACGCAAGGCGACGGCGCGCGAAATGGCCCAGACCGCTGCGGCAGCTTCGGCCTCGAGCGCCGGGGACTAACGAACAAGCCAGGATTCCTCGATATTGATAGATACGACCCGCGCTTTCCGCTTTGGATGTGTTGCTGGTCAAGGGATTTTGGTAAGCGCCGGCGTCTCGCCGGCAATTTTGCGCGATGCCAGTATGTCGAAAAGATGCCGGCGGGACGCCGGCGCTACGGCGCGGCCCGCCGAACTTTTCTTCAGGTGCGTCGCCGCTTGATATTTATCCTTTGTAAAATCTGCGGACAAGCGCCGCGTCCGAAATGACCTCCGCCAAAACTCATAAAACCAAGACCTATGTGCTTCTCTTCCTGCTTGTGCTCCTTGGATCGGTTGGAAACACGATTCTGAGCAAAGGAATGAAAGACGTGGGGGACCTGGATATTTCGCATCTGCCGGCGTTGGAGGCGGGCGCGGCGCGGGTTCTGTCGAGCGGAACGATTTGGCTGGGCATTACGCTCATGTTGCTGTTTATGGTCTGCCATATGCTCGTGCTTTCGTGGGCCGACTACAGTTTCGTGATGCCGTTTTCCGCGATTGCGTACGCGCTGGTGCCGCTGCTCGGATATCTGTTCCTCGGCGAACACGTTTCGACGGCGCGCTGGACCGGAATTATTCTGATTTTCCTGGGCGTTCTTTTGATTAACCGCACGCCGCACCGCACTACGGAGCCCGTGAACTCGAACTGACATGCGCACCGCTCCTATCCTCCTCTTCGTGGTGGTGACGGGCACGGGCGGAGAAATCTGCCTGACGCACGCGATGAAGCTTTTGGGCGAGGTGCACGATTTCCGCCCGCGCGCGATCGTATCCTTTGTCATGCGCGCGCTGCGCGTAAGCTGGCTGTGGCTGGGCGTGCTGTTGATGGCGGCGTCGTTCTTCTCTTTCTTGACGATGCTGTCCTGGTTCCCGGTAAGTTTTGTGATCCCCGCGACGTCGCTGGCCTATGTCGCGGGCGCGTTTGGCGCGAAGATTTTTCTTGGTGAGCAGTTGAACGCGACGCGCTGGGCGGGAATTCTGTTGATCTGTTTCGGCGTGGCGATGGCTTGGGTGGATGATTTGCCGTCGTCGCTTCACTGGCCCACCGCATTTGTCGTGATCCGCTGGTCCATTCTCGTGCTGGCGATTACTCCTCTTCTATATTACCTCGTGGGAATCTATTCGGCGTGGCGATTTTTTCGGGTGGCACATCAGGCTCCACGCAGTCCTGTTTTTGGTATCGGAGAAATCGCTGTTCCGATCAGCGTGCTGAAGCCCGCGCGCGGCCTCGATCCCAACGCCTACGAAAATTTCGCGAGCTTTTGCCGGCAGGAGTATCCCGAATTCGAGATTCTGTTCGCGGTTTCCGATGCGGCCGATCCCGCCGTGCCCATCGTGCAGAAATTGATCGCGGATTTTCCCGGCCGGCCGATCCGCGTCATCGTGGTGGAGGACCGTCTCGGGCCGAACAGCAAGGTGTCGAATCTTTGCCGCCTGGTACGTGAGGCGCGGCATGACCTGCTGGTGATCACCGATAGCGACGTGCGCGTCGAGCCCGGATATCTGCGCAGCGTCGCGGCGATGTTTCGCGATCCGAAAGTCGGCGGCGTGACGGCGCTCTACCGCGGCATCGATAACGTGCAATTCGTCGCCGCGATGGATTGCGTGGGCTCCTCCGCGGCGTTCTGCGGCGCGGCGCTGGTGGCGCGCGAACTCGAAGGCGTCAAGTTCATGATGGGTTCGACGATGGCCACGACGAAGCGCCGCCTAGCCGAAATCGGCGGCTTCGAGCAGATGGTTGACCTGCATTCGGACGACTACGAATTGGGCCGCCGCATCGCCGCTCGCGGCTATCGCATCGAACTGCTGCCCCAGCCGGTCTGGATGGCATTTCCGTCGCAGACGCTCGGCACGTATCTGCGGCACGAACTGCGCTGGGCGATCGGAATTCGCAACATCCGCCCAGGTGGCCACTTCGGCATGCTATTCACGCACGGTCTGCCGTGGGCGATTGCGGCCGCTCTTGTAGCGCCTTCAACGGCCATCGCAGCGGCGTACCTGGGCGCCTATTTCGTTTTGCGGTTTGCGATGGCCTGGGCAGTGGGCGTGTGGGGTCTGCGCGATCCTGTTTTGCAACGCCGGTTCTGGCTGCTGCCGGTGCGCGATCTGCTTTCGTTTTTTGTCTGGCTAGCCAGCTTCGCCATGAATCAGATCGAGTGGCGCGGCGCCGCGTTCACATTGGACAAAGGCCGCATGGTTCCGGTCGCGCCTCGCCCTGGGCGTGGTTGAGGAATTCGCCAATCCTGATCAATGTGATGGTGTTTAGCCGACGCAATCGGACAATGTAACGGAGGTAGGGGAGGGAGGATCAGGGCTTATTTTCTCGCCGGCTTTTTGCCGGTCTGCTCATTTTTTGACAAATCGGTCTTCGCGTATAGCTCGGTCAGCAGTGCCTCGAACCGACTTAGTGACTTCTCAGTAGGGTATTTCTCGTCGGTCTTGGCGATCTCAAATACACGGGCACAAACTTTTGTCTTGTCAAAATTTCCCCAGCCATCGAGTTTGTGTCCCTCCCAAATGCGTTCGAGTGTGGGTACGATTCGAACAAGTGGGGGCTCCACCTTTTTTGCGACGTCTAGGTCGCCTGCCTGACCTGCCCCCCGAAAACTAGTCCAACCATAAGTTAGCTTCTCCGGGTATAAGACCACGAGAGGAGAAGCGTCCATGAAGAAGAGCCGTTTTTCAGAAGAGCAGATTGTGGGGGTGTTGAAAGAGGCGGAGGCGGGAGTTCCGGTGAAGGAACTCTGCCGGCGGATCGGGATCAGCGATGCCACGTTTTACCACTGGAAAGCGAAATACGGGGGGTTGGAGGTGAACGAGGCGCGTCGTTTGCGCCAACTGGAAGACGAGAACGGACGGCTGAAGAAGATTGTGGCGCAGCAGGCGCTGGACATCGATGCGTTGAAGGTGGTGCTATCAAAAAAGTGGTAAGCCCACCGGCGAAGCGAGAGGCGGTACGAGTCGCGCGCGCGGAAGCCAGACTGAGCGAGCGGCGCGCTTGTGGGCTGCTGCGAATGCACCGAGGGAGTTGCCGTTATCAGCGGAGGGAACGGAACGATGCGGCGCTGCGAGCGCGGCTGCGGGAAATCGCGGGCGAGCGGCCGCGCTTCGGCTACCGGCGGGTGCATGAACTGCTGCGGCGAGAGCAAGAGAACGGCACTGCGAAGTGGGTGGTGAATCACAAGCGCGTCTACCGGATCTACCGGGAGGAAGGGCTGGCGATGCGGCGCAAGAAACGCAAGCGATTCCGGGCCGAAGCGCGCGTGCCGCTGGTGCTGCCCACACGGGAGAATCAGCTGTGGACGATGGACTTCACCCGGGACAGTCTGGCGAGCGGGCGGCCCTTTCGCACGCTGAACTTGATGGACGGGTTCACGCGGGAAGCGCCGCGGATCGAAGTGGACACTTCGCTGCCAGGATCGCGCGTGGTACAGATGCTGGAAGAAGTGGCGCAAGAGCGGGGCTATCCGGAAGCGATTCAGGTGGACAACGGGCCGGAGTTCGTCAGCCAGGCGGTGGACCAGTGGGCGTATGCGCATGGCGTGGCGTTGCACTTCATCGAGCCGGGGAAACCGGTGCAGAATGCGTTCATCGAAAGTTTTAACGGGAAGTTCCGGGACGAATGCCTGAACCAGAACTGGTTCGTGAGCCTGGAGGAAGCGCGGAGGATCATCGAAACGTGGCGGGTGGATTACAATACGGTACGGCCGCACAGCAGCCTGGGGTATCGAACCCCGACGGAATTCGCGGCGGAAATCGGCGGAGAAAAAGGCTGTGGAAAAGACGCTGCGAGGAAAAGTACAAACCACTTTTCCTCTCCGCTTGGAAATCCCGCAAAAAGCGCGGGATTCCCACTTTCCCACAGCCTCGACGGCGACGGGCTCATCCCCCGCCCCTCCGAGCAGATTCAGAACCAAGCCCCGAGTGCTAACTTATGATTGGACCAAAACGGGGGGCAGGTCACTCGCCCCCAGGGATACCGGGGTTGGCGCGCGCAACATTCGCTTTTACGCTGCTGCTATTGATAGGGCTGATTCTTTTCCACGTACTAGTTCTTTCTGGTCGCGATATACCTTCTGGCGTCGAAAAGCTATTAACTCTGCTTGGTACCGCGCTCACGTCAATCATTGCATTCTATTTCGGCACAAAGGCTTCGGAAGGCAGCCAACAAATCGCGGCGGCAGGATCGGTGCGAAGTGCGGCCAACGGCCAGAAGTCCCCTGTCACTGCAATAACGCCAGTACCGAACCACGGGAGGGTTAACGACGAGATTGTGCTTAGCGGGGGCGGGTTCGGTCCCAGCCCGGGAAGCGTAGCCTTCGGATCGGTGAGCGCCGAAGTTGTGACTTGGAGTGAAAAAGAAGTGAAAGTTAAAGTTCCTGCTGGAATAAGCGGCAAAACGACAATTAAAGCGACTCCCCAGGGAGGGACTCCGATCACGAGCGCTCCGGGTTCGTTTTCGATTGACCCTTGACGTCTGGGACGCAGAGGCTACCCGCGGCTAGTCCGGATGTATTACAATCCGGGGCTGAGAGGTAGCCATGAGCCATGCATCGTTGAAAGTGAATGGCCAGGTGCATTTTGTCGATGTGGATCCGAAGTGCCCGCTGCTTTACGTTCTCCGCGACAACTTGGCGCTCAACAATCCCCGGTTCGGCTGCGGGCTGGGGCAATGCGGCGCGTGCACTGTGTTGCTCGACGGACGGGCGGTGCGGTCGTGCCAATTGCCCGTCGCGAACGTGATCGGAAAAGAGATTGTCACGCTTGAGGGCCTGGAGATTGCCGGAAATCCTCATCCCGTGCAGAAGGCGTTCATCGCGGAGCAAACGTTCCAGTGCGGATACTGCTTGAACGGCTGGGTGCTGACGGCGAAAGCGCTGCTGGACAAAAATGCCGCTCCGACCGACGAGGAAATGCGCGGCGCGTTTGAAAGTCTGGTGTGCCGGTGCGGAAGCCACGTGGGAATTTTCGCTGCCGTCCGGCGCACCGCCGATTCAGCGAAAAGGAGCGCATAACCCATGGCTCCCAAAACCACGCTATCGAGACGAGAATTTGTGAAGGATACCGGAGGCCTGCTGATCGGATTCAGCCTGGCCGATTCCGGCATCGTACCGCGGCTGCTGGCCGCCGCTTCGCCGGAAAGTTTCGCCACTCCCTCTCCCAGCCGGTTGGACGCGTGGCTGCGAATCGGAAATGACGGAGTGGTACATATATTTACAGGTAAACCGGAAATCGGAATGGGCGTCGAAACGGGCTACGCGCAAATTGTGGCGGAGGAGCTCGATGTCGCCGTCGAGCAAGTGCAATTTGTCCTGGGCGATACGGCGCTGACGGCCAATCAAGGCGGCGTGGGCGGCAGCACGTCCATCATGATGGGCGCGAAGCCGTTGCGCAACGCCGCGGCGAATGCGCGGTATCTGCTCACGCAGCTCGCTTCACAGCGCTTGGGCGCGCCCCCCGAGCAGTTGCAAGTGAAGGACGGAATCGTCAGCGTGATCGGTGACGCCTCGAAAAAAATCTCGTACGCGGATTTGGCAAGTGCGGGCGACCTGAACGACGCGCTGAAAGTTTCCGGCGAAGGATTCGGCCTCAACGTGGAAGGCGCGGGCAAGCCGAAGGATCCTTCGACGTATACGATTGTGGGAAAGTCCGTTCCGCGAATGGATCTTCCCCCAAAAATTCTCGGAAAATATAAATACGTAACGGATGTGCGCGTCGAGGGAATGGTGCATGCACGCGTGATTCGTCCGTCCGGAGTGGGCGCGACCCTGGTAAGCGTGGATGAAAATTCCGCGAAAGCAATTCCGGGCTATGTGAAGGCGGTGGTGAGCGGCAATTTTGTCGGCGTGGTCGCGGAAAATGAATGGGCCGCGATCCAGGCCGCTAAGGCGCTGAAGGTTGCGTGGACCGCTCCGAAGCAGGCGTTCCCCGAACAGCAGGATTTGTACAAGCACATGCGGGCCGCCGCTCCAAAGGCGAGTAAGGAAACACTCAAACAAGGAGACGCCGCCGCCGCGCTTGCGACTGCGGCGAAAAAGTTGGAAGCGACCTACGAGTGTCCTTTCCAGTCGCACGCCACCATGGGCCCAGGCTGCGCCGTCGCGGATGTTCACACGGACGGCGTAACGACAGTGTGGTCCGGCGGACAAAAGCCCCACGATTTGCAGAAGGGTTTCTCGCAACTTCTTCGCGTGCCAATCGACACAGTCCGCGTAATTTGGGTGGAAGATGCCGGTTCGTATGGCCGGCCGGGCTTTGAAGACGCCGCCGCGGATGCCGTGCTGCTTTCGCAGGCCGTCGGAAAGCCCGTGCGCGTGCAGTGGATGCGCGAAGACATGACGGCGTGGGGATCGAAAGGCCCCGCCGTGCTGTGCGATCTGGCCGCCGGGCTGGACGCGCAAGGCGAAGTCAGCGCCGTGCAGTTTACGTCGCGCGCGTTTTCGGGCGGCGAGACGAATTTTCGTCCGGACGCCATGGGGAATTATCTGGGAGCGCAACTGACGGGAATCCTCAACACGACGGGCATCGATGAGTTCGCGCAATGGGGCGTGCAGGCTCCGCCGTATTCGTTCCGCAACATCCACGCGATGGCCCACGTCATTCCCGCGCTTTACGAAACCGCGTCCCCGCTTCGCACCACGCATCTGCGCGATCCGGAAGGCCCCGCCACGTCGTTCGCCGTCGAATCGTTCATGGACGAAATCGCCGCCGCGGCCGGCGTTGATCCGCTGGACTTCCGATTGAAATATTTAGAGGAACCGAGGGCCAAAGCTGTGCTGACCGCCGCCGCGCAAAAAGCCGGGTGGGACCCCCGCCCGTCGCCGAAGGAAAAATTCCGCACCGGGAGAAATCGCGACCGGCCGCGGCATCGGACTCAGCACGCGCAACGGAACCTATGTGGGCACGGTCGCCGAAGTGAAAGTCAACCGGCGGACCGGCGCGGTGCGCGTGACCCGCTTCGTCTGCGCGCACGACTGCGGCCTGATCATCAATCCGGACGCGCTGCGCGCCACGATCGAAGCCAACCTGATCCAATCCATGGGACGCACCCTGAAGGAAGAAGTGATGTTCGACCGCAGCAACGTGACCAGCGTGGATTGGCGAACCTATCCTGTCGCGAGAGCTTCGGACATTCCCTCCCAAGTGGGAGTCGTGCTCCTGAATCACCCGGAACTTCCGCCGAACGGCGCCGGAGAGCCCTCCAGCCGGAACGTTCCCGCCGCCATCGCCAACGCGGTCTTCGACGCCACCGGCGCGCGCGTCCGTCAGATGCCTCTCACGCCAGCGAGAGTGAAGGCGGCGCTTGCTGCAATGCAGCAGGCGTAGCTGCCAACGACGTGCCCGCGAGTTCCTCGTTAGTGGCTGGTCTCGGGGGGCAGGCTCTCATCGAGGGGCACGAGCACTAATGAATGATCTCTTTGGACGCTGCTGCCGCGTCCTCGGGATTTATCGTAACTGTCTTGAAAGGTTCTCCGAAAATTTCTTCAAATACCGCAGCGAACTCCTTCGATTCTCTAATTTTCTTGAAAAGAGGCCAGTCACGATAGAAATGTTTGTTCACGGCTCCGTCGGGACCGATCTGCCTTATGATTTTGATCGCGGTTGCAAAATCATCAAGAATGACGGCCTGGCCCAGTCTAAATTTCGCCTCTGTGGCGCTCCAATCCTCTGAATTGATAATCTTTCTGGCTGCGTCTTCATCGCCAGACCACTTGTAGGCCTGTGCCCGATTTACGACCATTACCAAGCGGTTTTCCTCTGATCCATGTTTCTTCAGCGTTTCCGTCGCAAAATCCAAAAGAACGCGCGCCAGTTGGTACCGGCCCTCGGACAATAATTCATAAGAAACTTTGGACAGACTTTGGTCGGCTGCACCAATATCGTCGGGTGTCAGTTTCCGCCAAAGTACCTGTGCTAATTTGACCCCAATTTCGAAGAGGCACTCATGTGCTGCGCCAAAATATCGCGGCGTAACCGCCAAAGTCTTTCCTGGACACATGTTTTCGTCGACAACGGAGCAGTGCCTGTTACACACCTCGAGATACTGGTGTGAGACAACACCGCTAGTATGAACGAATAGGTTTCTTCGCTCTGTGACCTCAATAAACACCGGCCAAGCTTTGAGATTTACCCGTAGAGGGAGTCCAAATTTGGCTTCGAGCCAATCAAATTGCTCACTGTGGCTTTTGCGGAGCACCATTTCGATTTCTTTGTCAATTACGTATTCCCTTGCATTGTCGATTGACCCGAACGCTGCCAATTGTGAGAAGGTGAGTGAGTTTGTTGAGGAGTTGAGGATTTCCGGCCTGATTCTAAAGAGCTGCCGAATAAGCCTGCCGAGGAAAGCATCGAATTGACTTACAAGCGAGACCAGGAAACTGCGGGGCACGAGATCGTGTGCCAGCAATGTTTTTTGAAATCTGCCGGCGAGACGCCTGTACTGCAGATACTTTCCTGAGTCCAAAGTGTATGTTGTTTTGTCGTCTTGAATAACGGGCTCGCACACATCAGCCAGGAATTTCACAAATTGCTCCCGGGAAGACTCACTCGCTCCTTGGATAGCTAAGCTTGTCAGCGGCAGCGTCTCGGCCAAGCTGTCAATTTGCCGCACGAATAGGTCAATTTCCCTGCCAATGGTATTGCGACTGCCGGATTCCTGTTCATCAGGTTTGATTGGAAGTGGATTATCAGACAAGTATGAATCACCCCATTCAAGTCACCCGCACTCGACCAGTGCAGCTCAAGTGGGACTGGAACGCTTCACATTTGTTCCCGAAACCATGCGCGGCCTGGAACGGGAGCATCAGTATCTTTGCTTGTTTCTAAATGGATCTGCAGAGGATAATGATACCGCTCCCATACTCTACCGCGGAGGTATGCCGCTCCATTTGGCCAGTACCCATCCATGTTTTCACTTAACACCCGTATATCGTAACTATACACCATATTAGGTTTCGGAGTTATTGGCACAAAACTACCCGCGCGGGGGGAGCTCCTCAACGGGCGGGTGGCGCAGCCTTTCGGTCGGAGTGATTTTGAGGGTGGCGCACACTTTACGATTCTAGTAAAGGGTGCGGGTTCTCGGCTCGGGGCGTCGATGCAACGTGAGCGTGAGTCCGCCGGCAGCCCACTCGGCGGTTCGCACTTATTTCCCTGGGAAAATGGAAACCTAGCCGTTCAAAGCGCTGAATGGGTGCGTCCTCAGCGCGCGCGGCGGAGAGGCCCCTTCGCCACACGAATCAAGGTGCGCAAGGCCGTATTGACGGATTGCTCGTCAGGGAAATACCGAGCGACATCCGGTGAGAGGAGTACGAGGTTCGTTCCTGCCCGATAGCGCGCGACGTATTTTCAGTGGACGCCGCCTTTCCATTTAGACAGGTCGTACTGTCGGCGTAGTTCGTCACGCCGTTCTCGTTTCTCAGTTCTTTTCTTCCTATTATTTTCGATCGCGCCGCGTTGCCTTGCGGGCGCTAATAATTCTGATGATCTCGTTGCGGTCTACGTGAGCCACGAGCAAACTGATTTTACACCGCGGGCCACCCGCCCAGTTCGCGTCGGACGTATATGGCACGCGCGCCGGGATGACAACACAAAAATTCAGGGGGCGGGCCACTTTCCGGGAACCCTGTTTCTCAGGGCCGATCCGCACCGAGGTTCCGGCCCAGCCGCCGTCTAAAAGCTCCGCGTTTCTCAAATGCTGAGTGGGCAGGTAGGGAACCAGGACGATTGGTCGTCCTCGGCAAGCATTCCTCCACGGAGAATTCCTCTTCCTCCCGGCGCTACCTTGTTGTGGCAGCCACAGACTGGTTGTCAGGACAGCAGGTGTCAAGAATACGAAGGTGAGCAGAAAGGAACAGACAAGGAATGCCGGTGCACCTAACATGGCAATTGGATGCGTCACGTTTCATGCAAGGACAGCGCAATCCCGCCCGCGGAGGATCTCTCATGAAGCCTGTAGACATGCAAAGCTCCATCGGGTTGGACCGCTTGGCAACGTGGAACGAAGTCCTCTGCGCAATGGCGGGTTCCTCTCCAGTTGGTTTTGCACTCGCCGGCGACGGCGACCATTTTCGCGCGGCGAATTCTGACTTCAGCGGCGGCGCCGGCAACCTTCCCGAAGACATACTGTGGTTGGCACTCATAAGCGAAATGCCAGATTCTAAAAGCAACTAAGTGCATATTGACGAGGCAATGTTCCAGTCTTATCTCTGGGTGGAGGACATGTCAGGCAAGGAGCGAAGACTCCGAAAGGATGCAAACATGCTGCAATCCGCGACGGGTTCGATCATCTGTAGCGTATGCAACGCTTCGTACGGATCGGAAACCAAGCTACGCGAGCATCAGAAGATAGCCCATCGCGGAGGCGGCATTGAGGAAAGACCGCGGGCAGCGGCAGAGGCGGCGCACTCGGAAGATCCTCAGAGATAAGTTGCCCTGCATGGCTTCGAGTGGAACGAATAGGAGAGCAGTGGTATGCGGAACAAGAAAAAAGAGAGGAAAGCAAAAATAGCATCCAATAAAGCACTCCTCGCGAGCGTCACGGAAGAAATGGCACAGCCTCGGATGACGGAATCCGCCAAAATAAAAACGGATCAGCGGAGTAAGCAGAGGGATGGCACGAAAGTCCCGCGCCCCGCCGGGATGGGGCATAGGAATGGAGACGCCATTATCGCTGTTTCCGGAATTTCTTAACGCCGCAGCGAAGGCCACAATTGAGACAAGCAACTCGGTCGTAGTTCTTGTGGTATCCGATCTTGGCTCCGCAACAGGGACTGCGAGTACCCAGCCAAATCAATAGGGTTGTCCAGGGGAAGGTCATGGATCCACTGTAGTCCTATTGACGAGGAATAGCTCAGTTATTAACAGCCTTAATTCCGCCACCTCTTCGATGTTTGAGAAATCAGACGATCGCAAAGTGGCGGAAGGGCAGTACCCGAGAATCCCGGTTCCCGGGAGTTACCCGTCCTGACCTGGCGATCTCCGTAGGCCCTGATCCGGCGGCAAATTCGCAGCGACTTGGGCAGCAGAAGCGCACGATTTGTCCGAGCGAGAAGTCCAACCCAGAAATTCCGGCAAGAGACGCGAAAATGACAGACGACGAGTGGATCACAACACGGGAAGACGGAAGAAAAGTGAAATTCATCTACCAAGAGCTGTTGGAAGACGGGGCGTTCATCTCCGCACAGATTGCAGGCAATGAGGTGGTCTATTCAATCTTGTTGACCAAAGCAAGAAACCCGCTTAGTCGTGAGGATGTTGAAGGCCATTTTGAGGGCGAGCTTTTGAAGAAGTAGTCGCAGTCATTGGGCGTCACGATCCCTGACCGATCGGGCAGAGTGGACCATCGTCCGTTCGCATTCCAGGAGAAGCGTACGATGCGCGAGTCAGAGGGCCAAATCGGAAATTCGATCTAAATCCGAAATCCCAGTCACTTGATTCGCTTGGGAGGAAATCACGTCGCCACGTACCGCATTTCTTGGCAAGCTACTCGGGCTCTACTTGATCGCCGTCTCGTTATCCATATTCGCGCACCCGCAAACAACCCTAGAGATGATGAAGGCAATCATTCAAGAGCCTCCGTTGCTTTTCATCGCCGGTCTCATGGGAGTGACCGCGGGGCTGGCAATCGTCCTCGCCCACAATGTGTGGTCAGGCGGTGCGCTGCCGATCCTCGTCACACTCTTCGGTTGGGCAAGCCTAATCAAGGGCATACTCTTGTTGGTTCTATCGCCGGAAATGGAATCTCGGGTTTTCATCGTTGGGCTTCACTACGAACAGCATCCGAATCTCTATGCCGCCTTTGCGCTTCTCCTCGGCGCTTACCTGACCTATGCGGGGTTCAGCCCCACAACGCGCTCCTGGAAATAGGCAGCGCGGCCCGTGTCCGTCCCGCACGGACGTGCAGCGTCCAGTTGCCGAGAACCTTTGGGACCTAGAGACCTACCGCACGCACGCTTCGCCGGTATAGCCTCGGACTAGGCGTAAGACACTGGTCAGCCCTTGTTGGGATGCCCCGAATGCAATGTCGAGTTGCGCAAGATGGCGACGGTTTGCTACTGGACATTCATTGGTGCTCATCTCATGATGATCTCGAACTCCGTATTGTTTACAAGAATCAATTGCCGGCTCTGCCCCAGTGGTTGTGGATACTGGGAAAACTTCAATTCCTGAACGGAAGGCGCCATCATCCTTTCCTCCAGTTGTCGTGTTGCTGTTGCAGGGCGAGCGCGTTGGCCGTGATGTGGGTAATGTGGGTGACTTCCTCCTGCGCCTTGCCCACCAATTCTTTAAAGTCTGGGTCGGCGGCGGGGTGTTGCTCAAGTTGCGAGAGCAATTTTACCAACGTGTCCAGCGCGTTTTCGATCTCGCGAGCCATATTTGTCGCGAGTTCGCCAGTTGCTCCCAGGCGTTCGGCCCGGCGCAGCGCTTCCCCGAGTTCCGCATTGAGTTTCTTAATCTGCTCCTCGGCGCGCTTGCGCTCCGTGATGTCGCGGACGGCGCTGGTGACGAAAAGCCCTTGTGGGGTCCGCAACGGGCTGAGACTGATTTCAACGGGAAACTCGATCCCATTCTTACGTTTGCCGAAAAGTGCCAGCCCAGCGCCCATCGGACGAACGTGCGGCTCGGCGAGAAACGATGCGCGATGTTTTATGTGCAAGTGGTCAAGGCGTGCCGGGATGAGGATCTCGACAGGCTGCCCGATTAACTCCTGCCGGCTGTAACCGAATAGGATCTCAGTTTGCGAATTGACGACGACGATTTTTCCCTCGGCGTTGACGATCACCATGCCGTCGGGCGCCGACTCCAGCAGGTCACCAACGTCGGGCCGCACCCATTCAGGGTGCTTGCTGGCGACGTAGGCAGCGAGCGGCGAAATAGACCCACGAATTCCCTCTATCCTAGGAACCACCTTGTCGGGTACCCGCGCCATTGAAACACATTCTTATAAATAGCGCCACATTCTCATCCACGACATTTGGGCCAAGTCCCTGTAGGTCAGATTGTCGGAACGTGGGATTTTGGACAGCCTTCGGGTCTGGCACATTCCGATAATCCCTGTTTCTCGGGCGGAATCCAGCATAGGTGGGCAAGGCTGTTGCGAATAGTTATCTGGGTGTGCGTGTTGTTCGGACTTTAATGACCACTGTGATCTATTTAGTCTTTGGGTTCGCGGCTCTTGGGTGCTCGGCACAAACGTGGGCGGCAAACTCTTTATCACGCTGGGCTCCGTACTTCTGCTTCATTTCATCCAGAGTTTTGCCAGCGGGCGCGCCAGAAGGATTAAACACCCAGTTACACTCGGAGCAACCGAAACCCTGAAGTTTCTGGTTCTCAACCCATACCAGTTTGCGGCGCATGGCCGAAGTATAGGCCTACCTGTGTATAAAACAGAACAGTTTTCACAGGCTGGCACACGCTAAATGAGCGGGCGCACGTGTCCCATTCTCCCCAACTGGACTATTTGAGTGTTTAAAATTAAACACCCACTCTGAAGCCCTGCCGAACGACAGGGTTAAAAGCCACTACACGTTCCACAAAGGCTGACGCAATGTTGCCATTGGAAGAGGTCAGCACAGTGAACTACAACCTAAACTGCCCCGCGTTGCGCAATCCATATGCTGAGGTTTTGTTAGAGATTAGCTCTTAGAGATTGTTGACAACACTGGCAGCCACAGAAGTAGCAGTCTTCCAGCGCCTTTGCGAATTAGCCGCTGACCAACATGCATCGGGCCTGTTTTGCGCCCGAGTGTTCAGTTCGGTCGAAAAGCACGCAGATCGTAGAATATCGAGTCTTTCAATACGCCGCTGAGCGAAGAATTGTGAACACGTAAGCCCTTCCCGTACTCGATGTACCCGAGCTTCTTGAACTTACTCATAAAGTAGGAGACGCGGCTGCGGGTTGAGCCAATCAATCCCCCGAGTGTCCCATGAGTGATCTTCGGGATGACCGCGGTTCGCTTGCGTATTTTGTCGTAACGGGCGACTAGCAACAGTGCGCGAGCCAACCGTTCCTCACAGGAGCTTAAGTGTTGGTCGATTAGGTCCTGTTCAATCCGGATGTTCCGTCCAAGCAAGCAGGCGATGAAATGATCTGAGAACTCATGGCCGTTGTGGAGAGCGCGCATCATTTCCTTCTTTTCGATAACCAGGATCGTACATGGTGTAAGTGCGATAGCCGTCTCCGTGCGGAACGCTTGTCCTGTCATGCATCCCGCACCAAGGTAGTCTCCACGATGCAGAATCGCCAGAACCGTCTCCTTACCCCGCTTCGACGTAACTTTGAGTTCCACATGGCCTTTCTCGATGTAGAACACTTCCTGAGTGGCGTCGCCCTGTGAACAGATGGCCTGCCCCTTGCGGAATAAGACGATAAGGCTTTTCGCAGCCATTTTTGCTAGAAAGACTGCTGGGCGAAAAGCCTTCTGGCGTCGACGAGTCATGGCTGCTTCAAGGACCCCGCTTTTGAGCTTGGTGGAGTGCCGTTGTTACGGATAAATGCATAGCAGACTTCGTCCAGAATTTGTGAGCAATAGTGCACAGTTGGCCAGTATTCGCGGATCACTCTTGGGAATTTCCCGCATCACCAGTGGCCCACCGCATCGCAGGTCGACCACCTCCCGGGAAGTCTCTCGGGACTTGGCTCAGGCGCACAAAAGCGAACGAGTCGGTCGTGAACAGGCCGCAGTGGTCATCCGGATGATTTCATGTTGGAGTTGCGGTATATCCAGAGGAGGGCACAACCCTCGAAACCCTATTCCGGGCAGCGGATCGCGTGGTCTCCCAAATGAAGCAACGGGAGAAAACACCCCGGACTATCCAAGGCCTTGGCGCTCTTGCCTCGCGTTCACCGTCTGCTAGTCGTGCAGGACAACACTCAGGAGAGAAGCGTTGATTTGCAGCCCGCCGTTGTATTTGATAAATCCCATTTTCCTGAATTTATTCATGAAAAAATTGACCCGGGGGCGCGTGGTGCCAATCATTTCCGCTAGCGTCTCTTGAGAGATTTTGGGAAGCACCCTTTGGGGTCTATCCTCCTTGCCATAGCGGGCCAGCAATAGAAGAGTGCGGGCCAGCCGCTTTTCGCTGGAGTTGAAAAGCTGATCGATCAAGTCCTGCTCGATTCGGATGTTCCGTGCAAGCATGAAAGTGATGAACCGGTCGGAGAGAGCATGCTGCTCGGTAAGCACCTTCAACATTTCATCCTTCTCAATGACGAGCACAGTGCTGGGCGTAATCGCGGCAGCCCTCCCAATGCGAACGGACTGACCGGCCAGGCAGCCTTCCCCAAAGAAGTCGCCCGGCCCCAGAATGGCGACGACCGCCTCTTTGCCGAGTTCACTAAGCACGGAGAGCTTCACACCGCCTTCTTGTATGTACATTACGCTCTTAGCGGCATCACCTTGAGAGTACACGACCTACGCTCTCTTAAACTCTTTGACTTTTCTGGCCACGCCGACCGAATTGAGAAAAGTTTGGGGATCGAAAGGTTGGTTTTCCTTGAATTTTATCTGGGATTTGATGTCGCTCGATTTGGGGATCGCTCTCATAAGACCACCGAGCGATTATGATACGGGCAGAATTATTTAACTCAATAGGAATTCATATAAATGTTTAGAAATGTGAGTTCTAGGACTCATAGTACCCGCACTCGAAGCGCAAAAGGTATTGTGTCGGCCGCCGGGTGCGCCGTGACTCGGGAATTGGGCGACCGGCCAGTAACCGGTAAGCCCGTTTCTCGGGCCTCGTCACCTAGTGAAGAGCTTTGCGACATAGGTATGGGTGTGCAAGCGATAGACGTGCGTGGCTGTTCTCATTTGAACAGTTTTGACTCGGATACTTTTGGTACGGTGATCATCCCCGAGCGAAGCACCAGTATGTGGGAGGCCATGAATGACACTATCCGGATGGAATGTGCTCTTGGTCGGACAGAATATTCGCTGTTCCCAGTCCTTGACGGACAGGCTGCACCGGTGGAAATTCCGATGCCATTTTGCCGACAATATGCGAGCAGCCTCCGATCTGTTGAGCTCCCACCCGGTTGATCTAGTGCTCAGCGATACGTATCTGTCGGATGGAAGTGGTTTTGGCCTGTTGGCGGCTTTGGTTGGCCTTCCGGTTATCCGCGTTTCTTTGCTTGCCGGTCGAAAATAGCTGTTTTTGGCTGCCCGCCATCGATGGTGGAAAAACATGCTTGGGTTTGGCAGCCCTCCGGCCTGCGGAGTTTGCGAGCGCACTCAAAGAAATGGCCCAGTGTTTATCCACCTGAACCCAGGCGTCTTGCGCACCAAGGAATTTCTGGTCAGCCTTGGTCTGTTCTATCCATTGGTATGGGATTGCGAATTTCTCGGCTTGGAAACTTTACGTCAATCCTTAGATATAATTCGCATTTGTATTCTCTAGGGAGCTCCGCTCCTCATTTTGCTCGACGAGGAAGAGGAGTTCGTTCCTGTTGATAGGCTTCTCTGTTGAGGACAACGCAACTCAATCCAATCGTTGAATTGGGCGCCACCTTTCTGCCGAAGGGGGGGTGGAACTTCATGGTCTGGGCGCCAAACTCGCCACATGTGGATGTCCGCCTCTCAGGCGCGGAAAGTCGCATTTTGCCAATGGTGCGCGACGAAGTGGGTTATCACGTCGCCACGCTCGATAGCATCGCTCCTGACACGCAGTACTTCTACCGGCTTGCCGACGGTCGCGAACGGCCTGACCCTGCCTCGCGATTTCAGCCGCACGGAGTTCATGGACCATCGCAAATTGTGGACTTCCGCCGGTTCGAGTGGACTGATGCTTTGTGGAAAGGGCGGCCGCTTGAGAAAAGTGTTTTTTATGAGCTGCATGTAGGAACTTATACGCGGGAAGGAACTTTTGAAACGCTCATCAAACATCTGACTGAGCTTGCGGATCTGGGAGTTACCACCATTGAGCTGATGCCGATCGCCCAGTTTCCCGGGTCTCGCAACTGGGGATATGACGGGGTCTATCCTTTCGCTCCTCAGAACAGCTACGGCGGACCCATGGGCCTACAGAAGCTGGTAGACGCGGCTCACCAGCATGGAATCGCGGTGGCCCTGGATGTTGTGTACAATCATCTCGGGCCGGAAGGCAATTATCTCGGAGAGTATGGCCCTTATTTTACAAACCGCTATCAAACCCCCTGGGGGCAAGCGCTTAACTACGACGGATCTGACAGCGGACCGGTGCGGCGATTCTTTGTCGAAAATGCGTTGTATTGGCTGGAAAAATATCATCTGGACGCTCTGCGCCTGGATGCGGTTCATGGTATTTTCGATTTCAGCGCGCGCCATTTGTTGAAGGAGCTGCGGGAGGAAGTGGAATCCCTTGCGAAGCGCCTGGGAAGGCACATTCACCTGATCGCGGAAAGTGATTTGAATGATGCGCGCATTTTGCATGCACCGGAACGCGGCGGGTATGAATTGGACGCGCAATGGAGCGATGACTTTCATCACGCGCTGCATTCCTTGCTGACCGGCGAGCAAGCTGGTTATTATTCGGATTTTGGAACAGTACATCATCTGGGCGAGACACTAAGGAACGGTTGGTATTATTCGGGAGAGTATTCGGGATTCCGGCGGCGCTGCCATGGCAATTCTCCTAAAGGACTAGCGCCTTCGCGATTTGTGGTCTGCAATCAGAATCATGACCAGATTGGAAATCGGGCGCTCGGCGAGCGGTTGAGCCAGCTAGTCGAATTTGAGGGCCTCAAGCTCGCTGCTGGGGTTACCTTGCTCTCTCCGTTCGTGCCGTTGTTATTCATGGGTGAGGAGTATGGAGAGACCGCCCCTTTTCAATATTTCACGATGTCATGGTGACCCCGATTTGATCGAGGCGGTGCGCAAAGGGCGTCGGGAGGAATTTGCAGCTTTTGGCTGGCAAGGGGAAGCTCCCGATCCCCAGAATGAATCGACATTTGCGGCTTCGAAGCTGACCCATGATCTGAAGGAGAAAGAACCGCATCGTACCTTGCGGCTATTTTATCAGGAATTGCTTCGCCTACGTCGAGACTGCTTGTTAGGTGAGCGAACAGGATTGCAGGTGAGCGAAGGCGAAGAATCGTTGCTGATGATATATCCCACCAGAGGCTTACTCCGTTCTCTTGCAGTACTATTTTATTTCGGGAGTCGCGCAAATGCGGGAGAGGTGGCATTGCCGAGCGGGATCTGGAAGAAGATGCTCGATTCCGCGGATGGTAAGTGGGCAGGCCCGGGAAGTTTGCTTCCGCCGCGGGTGGAAGGAAATATTCGTCCACCGCTTGAATTGCAGACGCGGTCGTTCGTTGTTTTGGAGCGAGATCTCGATCGTGGAAGACCCGGTAAAAATGCACGTACGAAATATCCATTCGAAGCTTCCAGTCAACGGCCGCGCAGAGGCGGTTACTATCGCCCTCCGTCGACCCATAATCCACCTTTAACCTCCTGCCGAGCACACGTCCATACTCCCGAAATAGCTACCGGCTGGACATTCGCTTTGGAGGTTGAGCCTTGGTGCGAGAGACGTAATGTTGCTTCTAATTCGAGTTCGTCCAACGGGTTCGCGTCGCAGAAGGCAGGGGTGGGCAGGCTCGACTCAAGGTTTCCCGGTTTAGAGCATCACAGTCCAAAGTGGGAGTAAACATGCGATACGTCTGCGTACACGGCCATTTCTATCAGCCGCCACGGGAGAATCCATCTCTGGAAGCGATTGAGTTGCAAGATTCCGCCTATCCCTATCACGACTGGAACGAACGCATCACCGCGGAATGCTATGGGCCGAATGCGACGTCGCGGATTCTTGACAATGAGCAACGAATCCTCCAGTTGGTGAACAACTACGCTCTAATGAGTTTTAATTTTGGCCCGACACTTATTTCCTGGTTGAAAGCCAAGGCGCCCCAAAGTGTATGAGGCGATTCTCGATGCCGACAAGCTGAGCCAGCGGAAATTTGGCGGGCATGGATCAGCCATAGCGCAGGGATACAACCATATGATCCTGCCGCTTGCAAATCGACGGGACAAAGTAACGCAAGTGAAATGGGGAATTTCCGACTTTCAGCAGCGATTCGGGAGACATCCGGAGGGAATGTGGCTCCCGGAGACGGCGGTAGATACCGAAACTCTGGAAGTTCTGGCCGAAAACGGCATCGCGTTCACAATCCTCGCGCCGCGACAAGCAAAACGCGTGCGGAGGAAAGGCAGCCGAAGTTGGAAAGATGTGACCGGCGATCGTGTCGATCCGAGCCGTGCGTATCTGGTGCGGTTGCCGTCGCGTAAGTCGATCAGTGTGTTCTTCTACGATGGTCCAATCTCGCAGGGTGTGGCGTTCGAGGGGCTTTTGAACGATGGAAAGCGCTTTGCGGACCGCCTATTGAGCGGACTATCGGATACGAGAGACTGGCCGCAACTTGCGCACATTGCGACCGATGGAGAGAGCTATGGACACCATCATCATTACGGAGAGATGGCGTTAACGTACGCCCTTCACTACATCGAGGAGAACAAGCTCGCCGAATTGACGAATTATGGCCAATTCCTGGAACGGCACCCCGCAGATCACTTCGTTGAAATCGTGGAGAACAGCTCCTGGAGTTGTGTCCATGGGATAGAACGGTGGAAATCGAACTGTGGATGCAATTCAGGCGGCCACGGCGAATGGAATCAAGAATGGCGCGCGCCTCTGCGCGCCGCGCTGGATTGGCTGCGTGAGGAACTGGCTCCTGTTTATCAGGAAAGAGCCGCGGCCTTGCTGAAAGATCCTTGGCGAGCCCGGGACGAATACATCCACGTGACCGTGGATCGGTCCGACGCGACGTTTGCGTCATTTTTTGAGGAGCATGCTACGCATGCCTTGAGTACGGACGAGCAGGTGACGGCATTGAAGCTGCTCGAAATGCAGCGTCACGCGCTCCTCATGTATACGAGCTGCGGGTGGTTCTTCGACGAAATCTCGGGCTTAGAGACCGTGCAAGTGATTCACTACGCCGGCCGCGCCGTGCAGTTGGCGAAGGAGTTCCTGGGCGATCATGTCGAGGAACAATTCCTGGAGCGATTGCGTCCGGCAAAGAGCAATCTACCCGAACACGGTGACGCCGCCCAGATTTACGACAAATGGGTGAAGCCTGCCTTTGTGGATATCGGAAAGGTAGCGGGCCATTACGCGATCTGTTCTTTGTTTGAAAATTATGGCGAAAAGACAAGAATTTATTGCTACAACGTTGAACGGGAGAGCTATTTTCTGGAAGCGGAAGGAAAGCTGCGGTTGGCCATCGGGCGCGCACGGCTGAGTTCAGACATTACGCGGGAGTACGCGACGCTCAGCTTCGGAGTTCTTCATCTTGGCGATCACGATGTCACGGGGGGAATACGCTACAGCCAGGAGCCCGAAAACTATGACAATCTAAAGAAGAAATTTGCAGATCCCTTCTCGAAGGCGGATACAGCAGCAGTGATTCGCATTCTTGACGAGGAGTTCAACCGCAACACGTTCTCGCTGAGAAGCCTTTTCCAAGACGAGCGGCGGGCGATCGTAAATCTCATTTTGAACGATTCCCTGATCTCCGCGAATGCGTCCTATCGAGGCATCTACGAGAACCATTCGTCGCTCATTCGCTTCCTGAACGGGGTGGGTATTCCCGTACCGGCAGCGTTTCAATCCGCGGCGGACATCGCTCTCAACAGCCAGCTGCGCCAGGTGTTTGAGCGCCCCGAGCTGGACGCGGACAGCATCCACACTCTCTTGAAGGAAGCGGTGAATAGCAAGGTCTCACTGGATGTGACGACGCTGGAATTCGTGATTCGGAAGAAATTGGAAACAGAAGCGGAAAACTTCGCCACGGACTCGGGAAACATCGAAGCAGCGCAACGCCTGAGAAAGCTCCTGGAATTCATTGCCTCGCTTCCCTTTCCGGTCGTGTTGCGGGAGGCGCAGAACATGGCCTATGGTCCGCTGGTAAAAGATATGAAAGAACATCGACCGGAAGCGGAGAAGGGCAATCCGATCGACCAGAATTGGATGAATGAGCTGAGTGTTTTGCGGGGAATGCTGCGCATTCAAAACGCATAAGAGAAAATGCTGACTAAGCGTATTCCCACGGCCACTTATCGGTTGCAGTTCAATAAGGACTTCACCTTCCAAAATGCGTGCGCAATTCTGGACTATCTTTCCGAGTTGGGCATCTCCGACATTTACGCCTCGCCAATCCTGACCAGCCGCCGCGGCAGCGGCCACGGCTATGATGTGACGGACCCTACTCGAATCGATGCTGATTTGGGATCGGAAGCGGATTTCGAGGCCTTCCAACAGGAATTGCAGAACCATGACATGGGCTTGCTGCTGGACATTGTCCCGAACCATATGGCGGCAAGCAACGAAAATCCCTGGTGGATGGACGTCCTGGCAAATGGACCCGAATCCCCGTTCGCTTCTTACTTTGACATTGACTGGCGCCCGCCTTCCCAAAACATGGAAAACAAGATCCTCCTGCCCGTCCTGGGACGGCCTTTTGGTGAAGTTCTTGACGGCAGAGAACTCAAGGTCACCTATGAAGATGGCAAATTCTTCGTCCAGTATTTCGAATCCTTATTTCCGTTAGCGCCGAAATCATATCGCCAGCTGCTGCAGCATCGCATCGATAGTTTAAAGATTCTGCTGGGTGAGGCGAGTGAACAGTTCCAGGACTACGCCGGGATTATCTCCGCGCTATCGGCATTCTCAGAGCGGGACGCGACATCGCATATCTCTGCCGCGGAAAGGCACTCGAACTTTGAAGCCGTTCGAGAGCGCTTACGGCACCTGCTCAGCGCGAGTGGTGTAATCGCGGCTTTTGTCGATTCGAATCTTGCCGATTACAACGGCAAAGAAGGCGACTCCGGCAGTCTGGGCAATCTGGAGGGCCTGCTTGGAGAACAATATTACGCTCTGGCTTACTGGCAGAACGTCAACGATACCATCAATTACCGCAGATTTTTCACCATTACGGACCTGGTGGGGATGCGCGTCGAAGATCCCCTAGTCTTCGACGCGACTCACAGCCTAATCCTTCGGTTAATTCCCAAAGGGGTGTTCGCCGGATTGCGCGTGGACCATATCGATGGCCTTCGTGATCCGTTGGCTTACCTGAGACGTCTGCAAGAGCGGATCACGAGTGCGGAATCTCCGACCGAGGCAGCTCACGGCTATGTGTTGGTGGAGAAAATTCTTGCGCGGTCGGAAAAATTGCCGTCCGATTGGCCGGTCTCGGGCACGACTGGCTACGACTATTTGAATTACGTGAATGGCATCTTTGTGCATCCGCAGGGAGCGAAGCACATCGGGAAC
This sequence comes from Terriglobia bacterium, assembly GCA_963811715.1. Classification (GTDB taxonomy): domain Bacteria; phylum Acidobacteriota; class Terriglobia; order Acidiferrales; family UBA7541; genus Palsa-360. The sequence continues at coordinate 811,829 of CAWESM010000008.1, read as the reverse complement.
ATTTATTCGACCTTCATCGGAAAAACGCTGAAATTTGAAGATGTGCTTTTGCAAAAGAAGGACCTTGTAATGAACACCCTCCTTGCGGTGGAGATGCGTTCACTGGGCCGCCAACTGGGGGAGCTTGCGGGTCAGGATCGCTACGCGAGAGATCTTTCTCGCCAGGAGCTGACGGAGGCGCTGCTCGAAGCGACGGCGTGTCTTTCCGTGTACCGGACGTACATTCGAAATCTGGATGTGCCTGAGGATGCGAAGCAGTTTATAGGCGCTGCCCTGGAAGCTGCTCGTGTCCGCAAACCCCGATTGAATCCCGATTGTTTTGGTTTCCTGCGCGATGTGCTGATGCTCCTGAACTCCCCGCACGTCCACCCGGCTCAACGGGAAGCGCGGCTGAGCTTCGTCATGCGGTGGCAGCAATTCACCGGGCCGATCGTAGCCAAGGGCTTGGAAGACACCGCACTTTATGTTTACCATCCCTTGCTTTCGCTGAACGACGTCGGTGGTAATCCACAACCGGACGGAATCTCTCTGGAGACATTCCATGAATTCATATTCCAGAGGCATGAGCTTTGGCCACACACACTCAACACGACCTCCACGCACGACACCAAGCGTGCGGAAGACGTGCGTGCTCGCATCAACATTCTGTCCGAGGCTCCTGAAGAATGGCAAAACCATCTGGGGCAGTGGGCCAAGGAGAATGCTTCCCATAAGTTCAATGTGGACGGTCAGTTGGTGCCCGATGCGAATGAGGAATATTTTTTGTATCAAACCCTGCTGGGAGCTTGGCCTCTCAACCCTGCGGCACTTCCACAGCTCGTACCGCGACTGCAGGCCTACGTTGTGAAAGCGACGCGGGAGGCCATGGTGCACACGCGCTGGACTCGGCCCAATCTGCGGCACGAGGAAGCACTCACGAGATTTGTGGATGCCATTCTGAACGCGCGGCTTAGCGAGCGATTCCTTATTGACTTCAGGTCTTTCCAAGAGCGAGTGGCGTTTTATGGGATGCTGAACAGTCTCAGCCAGACTCTTCTCAAAATTACGTGCCCGGGAGTTCCCGATTTTTATCAAGGCACGGAATTGTGGGATTTCCGCCTCGTGGATCCGGACAATCGCGGCCCGGTGGATTTTGCCGAGCGGATGGCGATGCTTGCGCGGATGCAGGCAACGGGGAGGAACGAATCCATCGAAGGTGTGCAAGAATTGGTAAGGAATTGGGCCGATGGAAGCATCAAACTGTATTGCATCTGGAAGGCGTTGGCTTTTCGAAGGAAAAATGCAGCGTTGTTTTCACAGGGCCAATTCGAGCCTGTGACCCCCACGGGTGCTCGAGCAGAGAATATCCTCGGGTTCCTGCGGAAGCAGGAGCGAAATTGGGCCTTGATCATCGTGCCCAGGTGGTTGGGCAGGGCAAATGCGCGTCTGGCGTGGAACGGGAGCGATAGCTTCTGGGATGACACTCACATTCCCTTATCACCAGATGCGCCGGCTGCGTGGCGTAATATTTTTACCGGCGAGGAAATCGATGTAGGGACAAGAAATGGCCGCCCAGTTCTTCCCCTTCGCGGCTTGGTAGGCTATTTCCCCGTTGGCCTTTTTGAACCAGCCCCTCGCTCTTGAAGGAACTCCTCGTTCGACGCAAGCGTCCTGGGCCCGCTCTCCCGTTGGATGCAGATGGTCTGCCCATCTACGATTCCATGGTTCGGTCATTCGATCGATTCCTCTCTGAACGGTGACACGATGTCCACCGGAGGTTGGGACGTCCATATCGGTCTACCGAGTCGAAGGACTGTCGGATTCTGACGATGCCGTCATCCTACAGGTTCTTTCTGACGAGTTTCTTTTACGCCTTCCAGTATCCCGACCCCTAAAAGTACGATCGCGCCCACGACAATCCCATGCGCAGGCGACCGCCCAATGATGGTGGAGATTGCCCACGGTCCGGGGGCCCGCTCGATTTCACCTCGATGCCTCGCGCATAATCGTGCTTGGAGAAATGAGCTGACAGGAGACGCGATGCACGTTGCCACCGATAAGCCTGATTGATTGGCTGAGCCGCCTATTTCGCGTTAAACTCTCGCGAGGCACGGGGCTGTAGCTCAGTTGGATAGAGCGGCGGTTTCCTAAAACAGAGGGCTGTTTTGACGGGTTTTGAAAATTGTGTACGCTACTATATTCCTCAACCACTTACAAGACGCCTGAGTTGATCCGTTTGTACCCGAGTTGAACCAATCTGAACCGATAACTACTACAAATTTACTACAGTGATCTGGTTCCGGATTTGGGCTGAATCGCGATTCGGACCACCTTCCGATAAAACACTAGCGTTTCTCGGGACTTGGCGTACTAAGGAGAGATGGTTTGGCCGATCATTTAGACTGCGTTGCCGTGCGCCGCCGCACCTCGTCGAAGAAATTTTCGAGGAAGATCACGTGGCTCTGCGCCTTCTGTCCTTCCGCTGTCTCGACAGGCATTAACGCCACAATTCGCTTGCCGTCGGGCGCGAGATCATAGTTGGCGATGAGGCCGACATCCGCGATTTTCTTCTCAGACCACACCCGTGGCTTATCCGCAGTGAACGAGTCGCCCTTCACCGTATAGCTGGCCACCATGATCTGGTTTTCTTCGGTGCGGAAGAACAACTCGCGCCTGTTGCGCGACCACATTGGGAGCAAGCCGCCGCTGTTCGAGATTTGCCACTTGCCGCCTTTGTCCGGAAAGGCTCGCACGTAAACCTGGTAGCTCCCAGACTCGTTTGAGGAATAGGCCATCCACCGCCCGTCTGGAGAGAACGTGGGGTGCCGCTTTTCGAACGGTGTTTGCAAATATGGCTCTGGCTTCCCGGCTCGAAGCTCCTCGCCATCGCTCTCCAGACTCACCGTCCAGAGGTCAGACTGGGTTCCAAGAGGAGTGTCCAAAAATGCCAGCCGCTTGCCGTCAGGTGTAAGGGACCACGGATACTGATCATTCTTGCCTTGCGTTAAGGGTTGGGGCTTTCCCGATCCATCGGAGCGGGTCCAAAACATATGTCCCAGCGACACAAACAGGATGTACCGTCCGTCAGGGCTCCAGATTGGATCGGTGGAAGGTGCGGGCCCGAATGTCAAGCGCGTCATCGTGTCTCGTTGCCATTCGTAGACCCAGATGTCGATAGTATTTATCGCCAGTTTGGTCCCGTCTGGGGACAAGCTGGGACGCTGATACAAGTCCGGCTTGGCCAGTAGAGGTTGCGTATTCCCCGCGGCATCGAGCCATTGCACAGTAAGCAGTCTGCCGCCCACTTCACCGCTCCCGTATATCAGTGTTCCAGTTTGAGAGAAATCGATCAGCGCCGACCCGGTCTGGCTGTAGCCGACTTGATCAAGTATTGGCGCGGGCGTTCCACGAATCTCCAGTCGGTCCAGATCGAATGGAACAGCAAACAGCGTGTCATGGTTCACATAAATCAGATGGCCGCTGGGCAAATAGCGGGCATACGAGCCGCCTCGCAGCACCAACTTGCGCTGTCCGGAAGCCATGGAGTACACGATTATGTCAGCGTCATCATAGTTGTAGCCATGGGTGCTGGACGTAAAAAGCACACCCTTAGACCCTGGCAGCACCTGCGGCCAGCGTTGCGTGACTTCGCCCGCCTGCTTATCGAGAGTGCCAACCGGCTGGCGTGTTCCCCCACCCGAGGAAACTTTGTATAGGGCACTCCGGGCATCCGCCGCGAAGATGATTGTTCCATCTCCGCCCCAGCTCCCGCCACGCGAAGTTGTCGCGTCGCACAGCGTGACTGCTGCGCCCCCGTCCACCGAAATTTTTTTCAGTTTTCCCTGCGAGAAGAAGGCAACCCACAGCCCGTCCGGCGAGAAGAAAGGGGCTAAAGCCCCCTGCGTCCCTACCAGCTCGGTGGCCTTGGGCTGATCGAGCCGCCGGGTAAATAGCCGCCCTTGCGACACGTAGACCAGCCGAGTGCCATCGGGCGATATGATCGCGCCTGTTCCGCTTAATGAGCCGAGCGACACATCAGGTCCGAGGTCCACATCCAAACGCACCAGCGGCCGCTCAACGGGCCGCGTCGCGTGCCACCAGCCCCACAATGCGATGACCGCGATGAGTGCAAGTGCTGCAGCCACGGCACCGACCGCAAGCAGCCACTTGCCCATGGAAGTTGGAGCAGCCTGCGTTGCACCAACTTCTTTCGGCGCGGCAATCGCATCCTCAATCTCGATCCGAATCGTCGCCGCATCTGGGGTTCGCTGACGCCGATCTTTCCGCAGGCAGCGTTGCAGCAAGACACGAATTGACGGAGAGATGTTCGCAGGCAGCGCGTCGAACGCGGGTTCTTTCATTACTACGGCAGCTAAAATTTCCGTGATGTCTTCCCCGTGGAATGCTTGCTTCCCGGTCAACAGTTCATAGAGCACGCATCCGAACGCCCAAATGTCGGTTCGCTTATCCACCACCTTGCCCCGCGCCTGCTCTGGCGACATATATGCCGCAGTGCCCAGAATCACTCCCTGCATCGTCGCTGCGCGGCTCAGCGTCGGAGAATTTCCGATGTCTTCAGTTGATGCGTCACCAGCAAATGCTTTCGCCAAGCCGAAGTCCAACACTTTGACTTTTCCCTCGGGCGTCAACTTCACGTTGGCTGGCTTCAAATCGCGGTGAATGATTCCTTTTTCGTGCGCGGCTTCCAGTGCCTCAGCAATCTGTTTCGCAATGGCGAGAGCTTCTTCGACTGGAACGGCGCCTTCTCGCTTCACTCGCTCGGCCAATGTCTCACCCGACACCAACTCCATCACCAGATAGCTCGTGCCGCCAGATTGTTCCAGTCCGTGAATTGTGGCTATGTTCGGATGATTGAGCGAGGCCAGCATTTTCGCTTCACGTTGAAAACGGGAGAGCCTCTCAGGATCATGCGCGAAGGTTTCCGGCAGGACTTTGATCGCCACGTCGCGCCCGAGCTTGGTGTCGTGGGCTTGATAGACTTCGCCCATTCCGCCCGCGCCAATCTGCGCGACCACTTCATACGAGCCGAGACGCGTGCCGGAAGCTAGCGCCATTACTTTTTCCCCACAGGAACTTTCTGCTTCAGCTCTTCAAACCAGTTCAGCACGACGTTGATTTGCGTCGGTGCTGCCTCCGTCGACTCGACGGGCTTGAGCATCAAGAATCTTTGGCCGTCGGGTGACACGTCGTAGTTAGGGGTCGATATCGTCGGAAGCAACTGGTACGGTCCCTCAAAAAGCACCTTCGGCGTGCCCGGGGAAAAGCCCGGCTTCGTGGCGATCTCCACCGCCATCATCTTTTTGCCGCTTCGGTAGAACAGCTCCCGACCGTTCCGGTTCCATAAGGGCTCCACGCCGCCCTCCGTAGAGATTTGCCACTTCCCGCCTGGGCCCGGATAGGGTTGCACGTAGATTTCCTTGCGGCCGGATTCGTCAGAGACATACGCCAGCCAGTGTCCATCGGGAGAAAACTGTGGTGTCGATTCGTTGAACTGTGTTTGGAGGAAAGGCTGCGCCTTACGGTCATTTAGCCTCAGCACCCATATGTCAAATCCCGTGCTGGCATTGACGTCAGAAAAGGCCAGGAGTTCGCCATCTGGGGACCAGGACCCCGGAAGTTGGACAGACTCGCTGGTTGCCAGTCGCTCCAGGCCGCCACTGCCATCGGTCAGTTGCCAGAAAAGATTCCGGGGGCCTTGCTGGTTCGATGTAAACGCGATCCGCTTACCATCCGGCGTCCAAAACGGGACAAGGTTGTTATTCCCCTGAAAGGTCAGCCGGGTCAATGTTCCCCGTGAAACATCATACAGCCAGATCTGCCTCTCTTGTTCTGTGATCCCTACAGCAACACGCTGGCCGTCGGGGGAAATGCGGGGGTTAACATAAGCATGCTCAGAAGCGGCCACGGGCTGCTCTGCCCCATTGCGATTAACCCAGACAAGCTTGGATTGTCCGGACTGTGCGGCTCCCGGAACATACACTAGCGATCCCGTAGCCGAAAAGCTGTACTGGGCGTCCCCGTCGCCTGTAGTTTGCAGAACCCCCTCTACCATGGGGACTGCCGCGCCAGTAACGGCGAGTCGCTGGAGATCGAACGGCACGGCCATAACCGTTCCCCCCTGGACAAAGACTAGGTGCCCGGAGGGTGCGTAATGCGGGTACATCCCACCTTGGATCAGGTTCCGATGTTCGGCACTGCCAACTGTCTGGACAGCGATTTGCCCGTTGGTCCAGCCGCCACCAATAGAAACGGCAAAGAGCACCGCCTTACCGCCGGGTAAGAATTCCGGCCAGCCGTGGCCTGTCTCTCCCTTATCGATGCGCGTCAGCTGTTGCGGCGTGCCTCCCACGTCCGACACTTGCTGCAAGAACGGAATTTGCCCCGGTGAGAACGTGATCATGCCCTGGCTGCCCCAACTGGCCCCGTTCGAGAACGATGCATCGCAGAGGGTCAGCGCCGCTCCCCCGCTCAACGCGATTTTCTTGAGCTTTCCACCAGCAAAAAAACCTATCCATTGGCTGTCGGGAGAGAAGAAAGGTTCAGCGAAATTAGTTGCCGCGACGGGTCCTTCCGTACCGGGGATCGGCCGGGCCTCCAAACTATCCATCGCTCGGAGATAAACCTGCTGGGTGAGGCCTATTCGGGCAACGTAGGCAAGATGAGTGCCATCGGGAGATAGGACAACAGTAGGGCCACTCCCTGGAACTGCTAATTGTTGGCCGGGCGGCAGCGTGATCGTGAAGCGCGACACAGGATGTGGCACGCCCGGCGAAGGCTTCAAATTCCAGATGGCAAGTCCGGTGATAGCTGCAACTAATAGCAAAGCTCCGAGAACAAGGATAGACTCCCGTCTTCCGAGTGCATGAAAGCCCTTCCTTGCGGCTACTGGCACCGAGGTCTGTGAGCCGCCCTCGGAAATCCATTTCAACTCCCCGCAAAGATCACTGGCCGTCTGCCATCTTTGATCCGGCTCCTTGGCGAGACACTTCTTCACTACTCGATCCAGCGCCGGAGGCGTCATCGGCGTGAGCGATGACATCGCTGGCGGCTCATTGACCGAAAGATAGCACGTGTGGTTATAGGCATGCCTGATCCGAATCCCGATATCCGGGGACGTGGTGATCAGCTCCTCAGTGACGCTGGCATTGAAATTCAGCTGTTCCCGCGAGATTTGAGAGCGCAAGTTGAGGATATGAACCGTGAATTCATTCGCTCGCAGAAAGACAGGCAGCCGACGGCCAAGATACTGACTACGGACGCAAATCGGTCAAGCTGGCCCGATGTTATCCTAGAATGCCAATGGCCTTCTCTTCTCCATGAGCCTAAGATTCCCGGCTCCCATACCGTTCGGAAGAGACCCTGGATACTTCGGTATCGAGACCCTGGGGGAGTCTATAACGTCTGTGTCCATCGCATAGATTTCGGCGTGTATAAAGTAAACTTTCTTCCATTTCCAGTTCCCACACTGACCGATACCGCTTCCGTCTACCCGATCATTTGTCGAAAATCAAATGGAGAGGTCATTAGCTCTCACGATCTGGAATCTCTCATACAAAACCCGCCTCCGGGTTGCGATGTCCGGCAATATGCTGTCAACAATCATGAAAATAAGGAAGAACAAATTGAACTTGAAGGTTTTATAGCTGAGGTTGAGATTCCGGTTATAATCAGTTATGATGATAAGAATGGAAACCAATTTAAGATCAAATATCTCCTCCACTACGATACCTACTCTGAAAAAGGCGAGATGATTCGGATGGGCAGAATCGAAAAGGTCGCGACCAAATAGTTTTTACGACTTTGTTTCCGTCGATAATTTGCCCACGAAAACATCGATGATGTTTGCATTACAATAACGGTGGACACGTAGCTGCCAATCAGAGTTTAATTCCAGAGATCAGCGCGAATGGATTCTGAAAAACAACTTGAGAGACTGGAATTGATCGCAAGACGACTCGGGCAGTTCTTAATGGGGAGAAGGTAAAAACATCAACGCTCGCGAAGGTGGTGTTAAGGCTGTGCTCGCCACAGGATTGATTTGGTGTGCACCGTGATGTTGGGTTACGTAAATGCTCCAACAGATTGATCTCTTTCCCCCTTTATCTTCCTATATTGTGACGCCGAATAGAGCTTTTTTACGTCTTTGTTCTCAAACTTATTTTGTTCTTCAAAGTACATTAACAGCTTTTCGAGAATTGACCTTCTCACGATCAGGACTTTCTTTTTCATGAGTCCTGAAAGAAAAATAATCCGCTCCTTCAGGTCCTGGTTAATGGTCGAAGGAGTTAAAATACCCACCACATCAAACGTGGATTTGTCGATTTGATTTATTATTTGGGCGAGGAGAATTGCTCCGCTCGTATTGCGAAGTGTCAAGCCTTTCCTTCCCGAGCCGAGTTTTGAAAAGAACCAAACCCTACTTCGCTTCTCCCCCACGTCAATCGTTCCTTCTAGGTCCGACAATTCAATGCCTTTGTGCATGCCCAATTCGTGCTTCAGCAGAAATCGTGCCATCAGTGATCGAAGGCACACGAATTGCCGGTAATTCAAACAATTCTCACAGTTATCATCTGTCATGTGAGCACACTTTTCTTTCAATTGAACCAGTTGAACCGCGAGTCTGTTTCCCACCTTTTCCGATACTTTTTGCCGCAACGCAACGCGGAATTGCCGAATCGTTAGAGGATCTATTTCTTCTTTCAAAGAAGATGAAAAAGTTTCCTCTTCAGAATTGGCGAGGTCTACTACCAAACGCCCACCACTGATGTGGAAAGGTACCGCACATACCTTCTTCAGTTTCGGAAGTTCAACGCCGACTTGACCTACGATCTGTAGCAAGATCTCATGAAGTTTAGGTGTCGGCCACAACTCCACATGACGAAGCGGGTCGGGGATCGAAACAAGTTCGCCCGTCAACGGGTGGCGGAGCTCCTTAAGATTCAAGTCCTTTTTGGTTAAAAAATCACGCGCGCTCCAGGTTCCGTTTTTGAGAGTAAATGTCACAAGCTGGCTAGTATTGTCTTTGTTCGACCAATAATTTATTAAGTTTTGCTCTTCATCGAACAGCTGGATCCGGGCAGGGTTAAACAATAATGGTATCGCCTCTATCAAAAAACGGTCCGGCGGCGAAAATGGCCTTTCGGATTCTTTTTTCAGTAACATCTGAACGAGTTGGTGTGCGAGTTCGGTTATTCCCTGACGTAGCTCTGGACTCGTTACTGACGAAAGAGCAGGCGATTTATCGATGGACAGCACCTTCAAGATTCCTGGTATGTCACCGGCGTCTTTCATTTTCTTCAACGTGCTAGTAAATTTCTTCAGAAGTAGGAGTCCGTATGCGCGCGTTGTTTCCACAGGTGTGTCAGAAGAGACCCAGAACTTAGCAGTATCAGACGTCACTCCGAGCCCAGCGTCAGTCAAACTGCCTAAATCAACGCGATAAAAGCTATGTTTTCTAGCAGAACCCGCATCGTTCTCACGTTTCAAGACGTCTTCTTTTTTCCATAGCCTCTCATCTGCATAAACTACCTGTTCACTTTCGCTTGCTTTGGGATTCGAGGTGAGATAACCAGCTCTCCTAACAGCTTCAAAGGATCCAATATTGCTTAGCAACTGTTTCGTTAGACTTATTGGGCTGAAGGCAATATTAAGGTGCCGCTTGCAGGCTTTTGCTAGGATGTCCCGCTCATTAATGGTGTGACAGCAAAACAGAGCTTTTTCCTTGACGATATCAACGAATACGAAGCCCGTCTTCAACGCGTAAATATGCTCATATTTTGCATCTACTGAAAGATAGTGCATGATTTGGTGCCACGTTACCTGTAATTCGAGCACTCCTTCAGCGGGGTTCGATACGTACAAGACGCTAAAGCCTTTCAGAGGCGCGTTTGAATTCTTGGTCAGATCGCTGTTTGATGTATCGAAGAAAACCTGTCGTAACCTATTCACGTCGCTCAATACGGTTTTCATATCTGAGTGGACATTCGCGATCATCAGATAGAAACTTGGTTTGAACGAGAACGCGCTCCCGGCCAACTCTTTTCGTAAGAGCGCACTTTTTTCTGTTTCGGCAGCAAGCTTTTCTCGGAGTTCAGCGGCGCTGAAAGCATTAGGATCACTTGAAAGATATCGAGCCCCGAGCGTCCGCAGCTCATCCACCTTCATACCTCGGAGTACCAGCCTTTGAGTTATTCTCGAACCATGCTCATTGGGTGTTGTGCTTTCTTTCAAGGCTCCGACCTCCAATTTGGCTCGCCCGCTATGGAATAGAGTGTTCCAACGCGGAGTCAATCGGTGTGAAACATGCGAAGTACGTAGCTTGAAGGTAAACTAGACACAGGTTGGAACGCCCGGTATACGCGAAGCCCGAGGGTAATCTACGGGGTGGTCCCCTTTTCGCGTGCATATACGCTATCCCCCCATTGATTTGACCCGTGTTTGTTGCACTCTTACACTGGACGCCGCCCGCTGACTGGGGTGCAGCGCCTCTCCCCTGAATAATCTGGAACGCCAGCAGTACGCTGCAGACCACAGAGTTCCGTAGATTGTTTTTCAGGAATTTTCAAAATAGGCGATGGGCTTCTTGTAGATTCGCGCGAAGTCCTGAAGTTCGACAAAATCCACCCGCCGCTCCCCTGATTCACATTTCGAAATGAAGGATTGAGGTCTGGACAGTCTGCGGGCTGCTTCGACCTGTGTCAGTCCGGCGTCCTTGCGGGCCTGTTTTAGGCGTCGAAGGAAAAGGCGATACCCTCTGACATATTCCTTGCTTTTCAGGACTTCCCCCAGCCTGGAGCACCTTAAATGGAAGCCCTGCTCTTTTAGTCTATTGCCTTTTGATATCCCAAAATGGGATACTCGCTTTACCCTGAAAACCCGTCGCCGAAGCCTGTTGCCGGAATGAAAGAATTCCTACATTCGCGGAAGCTTTATCTCAAGGCTGTAGCCCGCGAAACCGCCAAAATGTCCTATCCAGGAAGGATGGGTGGAATTGTGAAGGCGGGAACGAAAAAAGCCGTCGAGGAATTCTTCGTTCAAACGTTTCCGTTGGAGGTGATATGGGACCAAGCGCCTAAACTGGCTCTGACCTTTGAGGATTGGCACACAAAGGAAGTCACGGACCTCGGGCAATATCTGGACAGCCGAAAGCTAATTAAGCGGAAGCAAGATCGGGGCGAGGCGGTCGCTGCCAAGTTCCTAAACACGTATCTGTACCAGTTGATGAAATATGACGCTTGCAGGCCTCTTTGGAAGCATCTTCACCTCCCGTTAGATAAGCGGGTTTTCGTGGCCTTGGGCAGTCTCAACCGAAAAATGAAAAGCCACGCTTTGAGCCAGGTAAGCGAAACTCTCGATAAACCCCCTTACTCAATCACCCTCCCAGAGTACCAGCGTGTGCAGCGCGCGTTGCTCGGGTTGATCAGCGAGCTCAACAATCGTCCGCGCGGTGAGGTCAAAATGAAGTCGCGGATCGAGCTTAATCTACTCTGGGCAGAATAAGTCAGGCTGTCGGGACCTCCACGTCTCCGACTATAACCCATCGCAACGCCTCCCGCCTTTCAGGCCGTGAGCGAGCCATCAGATCTATCTGTGAAATGAATGTTTTGTAGTTTTGGTAGTTTTGACAGGATGATCCGCAGAGAATACAATCTTGCGAGGGCTAAATACTATTACAGTGAAAAAACACTCTACATCCCGGTAACCCTCTTGTAACAGATGTAATCTGCATGGGAGATGAAGCGACTGGCTTACGCCCGCAGACTCCCATCAGGATTCAGGTTCTTTTATAGGTCCCTCGCGCCATTGGTTCTGTCTTCGCCAGGAACAAATCGCCAGCCTGTCGCAAAACTTCCAAAACCACAAAACCGAAACAAACTTGTCTGGCACATTGTTTTGAGAGCGACTGCTCAAAGCTGGGTTAATTCCACGAGGCAACATTTTTATAGATTCTTTTGAATGAATTCATCCCTGACCACGCCAAAACCACCAAAACCACAAGACCAGTTCCTTTTACTTTTGTGGTTTTGGTGGTTTTGACACCACGATAGGGGTCTTTCGTCGATCTGGTTGCTTCTTTGTGTTGAGATCAACCGGGTTCGGCAGATGAGCAATCTTATCGGCAACCGAATGAACGGTGAGATCCCGATCAGAGTTAAATGCTTTCAACGTTTTTGTTTTGGGGTCTATCCTCGCGAGGTCAGCAGCCATATATGTCATTACAATCAGGCGCGCGAATGTTTGGCGAGTGCATGCATATTCGGACAAATAGAAGGCAAACATCTTTGCCATTTGCATTTGAAGCCTTGTATCCAGTGCGTCTTTTCTTGCAATAAGCCACATTCGTTTCTGCTGTGGAAAGTACTGTTCATAAATTGTGAGTGGAGATCGAGTATTTCGCCGCTTCCACAACGTGACTGTCTTTGGCAATCGCTCAATTGCGCGCTCTAGTTCTTGGTTAGTAGCCGCCAGATACCTCTCGAGCTCGGCGTAGTGCATTTTGGTCCGTTTCTTTTCTGTCCTTTGTTGCAATTGTCGGAGAAAGCCCTTCACGTCCTTAATTTCCTGCTGAAACAAACTAGCGCCAAGCAGCTTTTCTACCTCCCGTTTATAAGAATGAATTTCTGCGAAGATGCGCCCAAGTAGTTCTGATTGTTGCCATGTTTTCGAGTCATCGAGAAAGTTAAAAGCTCCGCTAGATTTCAATTCCCCCATCGCCTTCTTGCCATCCCAGTCGCGACTTTCCATTTTCAGGCAATTGGTCCATTTTGCGCGGAAGTGTTTATATGCATCGTCATCGGTCCACTCTCTGCCCGTGTCGTTATGAGCGTTCCGCAATGGCCACCCCTTTTTTCCGATAGGCATTCCGGCGCAGGTCGGAAGCTTCCTGGTTGAGAATTGCCGCCGTCAGCGCTACGGAGGGCAAAGCGATGAGCGGTGCGGGAAATACAGGAAAATCACGGGAATTATGTCAGACCCGAGTGGACCGTGTCCAGTTTCGAGCCCGCCAAATGGTATTGGCGCTCCTGCTGAAAATTGGGTTTGTGTGCACCAGCAACTATTTTGTCCGGTCGCTGACGTCGATCAAAACTTATCTAAGGGTTATGACGTTTCGGAGGGAAAGTACGGCGACGAAGCTTTTTATTCAATATGAGCCTGCATGCGCGTGGCTTTGGCTCTGCAAAGGAATCGTGATTCCCCACGACGTTGCAGGGACGAAGCAGGCTGAGTTGACAGAGATTCTACATGCTTTCGGAGGAGCACAATTGCTTGCGGTCGAGGTAGCGTTAGATTTCACAATTGGTTCCGGTGTCGACAGGGAGTTTATCTGCCGTCACGGACTGTTCGGAAAAAGTCATCCAGTTGGGAACCGGGTCGGCGACGAACTGCGATTCGGAAGCCGACTTTCCGCGACGATGGTGCGAGCCTATGAGAAACCCGAGGTACAGGCCTATCGCTTGGAACCGGAACTTCGAAGAATCTGGCTAGCCGCAAATGGTATTGAGGATATTGAGGATCTGAAAAAGCTGCCAACTTTGCTTTTGCCTTCTCGCGTAACGTTCGTGCGCATCAATTGGGAAAAGCTTGCGAAGCATCTGTCACGAAAAGGCTTTTCGCCCGAACGAATTATAGAGGAAGCACGAGCCCGGTCGTCCTCAATTCACGCTGCACTTCAATATTTGCGGTGGGACATTGGAGTGGCAAATGTTCATCGTTTCCTTATCCCTTTGCCGATCAATCGCGTGATGCGTAAAGCGCTGGTCGCTTGGGCGCGCCGCTGGGCAGAGGAAGGCAAAAAATGACGCGCTCCGCGAGTTGGAAGCGAAAGTTGGCCCAAGGGCTTCTCTGTTCGGCATATTTTTTCCGCCGATTTCTGAAGGATGTACGTCGAGCGGGTCTCGTGGGCGAGGAGCGAAACGCTCTTGTCGTATATGTTGCGGCAACGTCCCGTCTTCTTCCCGAGCCGATAGCCCTGTTCGTCAAGGGCCCAAGCTCCATCGGCAAGAATTTCCTGGCGGATGCAGTGTTGAGGTTTTTCCCAGCAGGTGAAGTTTCGCAAGTTGACGGCGTCATCGGAGCGATCTTGGAATTATCAACGCGAAAATCTATCTCACAAAATCGTCTACCTGAAAGAACGAAATGAAGCATCTGGGCCAGTTCATCCGTTGCGGCTTCTCATCAGTGAGAAAGAGTTGGTTTATTTCGTCACCGTTCGGGAGGGCAACCGATCCATAGTCAAGAAGGTCGTCACGAAGGGTCCGATTGCGCCAATCTCAACTACGACAAAAGATCGGGTCGAAGTCGACGACGAGACTCGACACCTCTCCATCTGGATGGATGAATCGCCGAAACAGACGAGCCGAATTGTTAACGCCACAGTTGAGCTTGAGTTGGACGGCAATCAACCCCTCACCCGAGAGGATCTAAAGTGCTGGCATGAGGTGCAGCGCCTACTTAAATCCCGGTCGAAGCTCCCAGTCAAATTTCCCAAATGGCTGAAGCAGGTAGCTCAGTCAGTGCATACCGAAAGCATCTGGGCGAGACGATATTTCCCGTCATTCCTTCGCGTCGTAAAGACGATTGCATTAATCCGTTCATTCCGCTGGACAGACAGAGTGTTGCGACGCAAGTCCGGGATTCTCGTGAGCTTCAGCGACGTGGCAGTCGCCACCCTAATCTTTGGACCGGTATTCGCGGGAAGTTTGGAGCGGGCTGAAGACATGGACGTCGAAGTTCGGCATCGGATTGAGAGCCTTTCGGTAGCGCGAGATGGGAAGGCTGTGAGCGCATGGGACTTGAGCCAAAACATGAATATTTCAATGGACAAAGCCTATGGGTTGATCCGGAAAGCCGTTAGCGCGGGCACAATCCGAAGGGCAACTTCAACGACCAAAGCAAACAGGAAGCGCTATCTCCCATCCCCGCTCCGGGGTTTTCTTCCCGGCCCAGAAGAAATGTTCAGGGCGCTCACGGATGGGCCGAGGCGCGTCAAGTTTATTGATCCTCTCACCGGGAAGTGGGTGATTTATGAACGTAGATAAGAAATCGTGTGAGCCCGTGAAGGTTCAGGAGAATGTCGCGATGGAGAGAGGAAACGAAAAACTCCTAATCGATATTCGAGAATTGTCCGCGATCACAGGAATAAAAATCGGCACGCTCTACCATTGGGTAAGCGAGGGCCGCGTTCCCCACCTTAAATTAAGCCAGAGATGTCTCCGGTTTTCGGTGTTGGCAATCCGGAAATGGCTGGATGACATGAACCAATCCCCTGATCCAAGAGACAGGTTCTGAGGAATAGAGGACGGATTCGACAAAAACTCAACGTGACCCGGTTCTAAATTCAGGGGCGGAATCGACTTCCAAACACTTCCGCCTATAGATTCCAGGTTGACAGGTTCCAGAGTCAAGGGGGCCGCGTCAGAGGAGGAAGTTCAAATGCGAAGGGACCCGCGGGTGGCGATCTACTGTCGAGTGAGCACTGCAAGTCAAACGGTCGATCCACAGGAAGCTGCGCTTCAAAAATACTGCGAAGACCGAGATTGGACACAAGTAAGGGTATTTAGTGATCGGGCAGTTTCGGGAATGCGGGATCGCCGTCAAGAACTGGATAAGCTTATGGACCAGTGTCGCAGACGGTTGATCGATGTTGTGCTGGTTTGGCGCTTCGATCGATTTGGGAGAAGTCTTCGCCACCTCATAGACGCACTTGAAGAGTTCCGTCAACTAGGCATCGCGTTCATAAGCCTGAACGAAGCGGTGGACACGGCTAGCCCCACAGGACGGTTGTTCTTTGCGTTCATCGCTATATTCGCGAACTTTGAACGAGACATCATCGCTGATCGAGTAAGGCTCGGACTGGCAGACGCACGAAGGAAGGGAAAAAGGCTGGGCAGACCCCCGATCAAAACGCTCAATCCAGATGAAACGAAAGCAATGCTCCGCGAGCGAACTGAGGGCAAAGGCACTCTAAGGGAGTTAGCCAGCAAATATGGTGTATCGCTTTGGTGTGCCCATTCAATTTGTAAAACGAGGAATCTGGAGGTTTGAAAACAAGTGTTTTCTAACGATCCAAAACGCTATCCAAGCGTAACCGCGATGACAGGCTTTCGCATGGGGCGAATTGCCAGGGTTTTCAAACAATGCCTTTTCCAGTGGTTTTCAGTGTTTTCACACACCGCCAGTGTAGAAGTACGTGGCCCGAGGGAAAACACAGCAGAAACGAGGTCTGCGTGTTCGTCAGTATCGTAGGCAGTAATTATAGTCGAGAGCATCAGACATGACGTTTCTAGAGCGGACACACAGGAGTTGAGATGGGGCTTTATAAGCGCGGCAAAACTTGGTGGATGAGCTTTATGGTGCCTGGAGTGGGGCAGTGTTGTAAGTCTACGGGGACTACTAATAAGCGCCTTGCCAGGAAAATCCTGGACATGCGGCGGGCAGAAATTGTGGAAGGCCGCCATGTGAATCTGGTTAAAAGCCGTTCTCCCAGTCTTAAGAATTTCTGTTCGCAGTACATCGAGTCGCAGACAGACCTTCAAGCAAACACTCGCAAGCGGTACATGTGCTCGGAAAAGAATCTCGAAAAGTTTTTCGAATCTGCCCCTCTTTCGACCATAACGGATGCTCGCGTCGAAGAATTCAAACAGGCACGGCTTGCATCAGGATCAAGAGCAGCAGGCATCAACCGCGACCTTTCATTACTGAGACTCCTTCTGAGGCACGCCAAACGAGAGCGGTACATCGCTCTGAACCCACTCGAAAGTCCCGACCTCTTTATGAACGAACGGAAGGAACGACTGCAAGCCAGACCGTTTACGTTGGAAGAGGAGCAACGGTTGTTGGCCGTCGCAAAAGGTTATCTCAAGCCCCTAATCTTGCTATTGGTTGACACTGGGCTCAGGGTAGGCAAAGAGGCTCTGCCCCTTCGTTGGAGCGACCTCGATTTGGAAAATGCTCTTGTCTACGTGCGTCAATCCAAAACGAAAGCGGGAATCCGCTGCCTCCCCATGACGGCTCGGCTGAAGGCCGGACTAATCGGCTGGAAGCAACTTACGGGAAAGCAATCGGACTTTGTGTTCCCTTATCCTTTAGACCAATCGAAGCATCTACAGCAAGTCCCCAAAACTTGGGCGCGAGCACTCAAAGATGCGAAGGTGGAACCTAGACGGATTTATGATCTCCGGAGCACTTTTGCGACTAGGTTAAACGAAATCGGGATCCCTCAAGTTTTTGTAGATCAGTTGATGGGACACTCAGGTGGGTTAGCGCAAATGTACTCGAAGGCAAGCCAGGAAATTCGCCGTGCAGTGATTGAAAAACTGGAAGCGTTTATCCTCTCCAAGAATCCGGGCACAACCACGCCAACAATCTTGAACCCGTGGGTCAACTAGCCAAACACAAATAGAATGTTGAATGGTGGGGCTGGGGAGAGTCGAACTCCCGACCTACGGTTTAGGAAACCGCCGCTCTATCCAACTGAGCTACAGCCCCGTGCCTCGGGAGAGTTTAACGCGAATTTGGCGGCTCAGCCAATCAATCAGGCTGATTGGCAGCGGGCCACATTCCGGTAAGCGGTGCCAGCTCAACCGGTCGATGCAACACCATCTGCTATAAATCTTTTCACTAAAGGTGGTGTTCATGACGCAACAGAGACGAGTGAAGCTTTCCGCGAAGCAGAGGAGTGACATGTGGAGCCGTTGGAAGGCGGGACAGTCGTTGCATCAGATTGGGCGGTCCTTCGGCAAGAGCCATGTATCCATTCACTTTATGTTGTCGCAGCACGGAGGGATTGTCCCGGCGGCCCGGCGGCGTTCGCTGTTAACGCTCACACTGGTGGAGCGAGAGGACATCTCGCGAGGGATTGCCTCCGGTTCGTCGATTCGTGATATAGCCAAAGCTCTGGAGCGCGCTGTGTCGACGGTGAGCCGAGAGGTCGCCCGCCATGGCGGGCGACCTCTGTATCGAGCCACTGAAGCCGATCACCAGGCTTGGGAGTCGGCCTTGCGGCCCAAGGCGTGCCTTCTGGCAATCCGCGTGAAGTTGCAGGCGATCGTGGCGAGTAAACTGATCCTGGATTGGTCGCCGGAGCAGATTTCCGGATGGTTGAAGATCCAATTTCCCGAGGACGAGAGCATGCGCGTGTCTCACGAGACCATTTACCGCAGCCTGTTCATTCAAGCGCGCGGAGTGCTGAAAAAGGAGCTGATTCAGCACCTTCGGACCAAGCGGCGTATACGCCGCTCGCGACAATCCCGCGTTGGCGGACACCGCAGTGGGCAGATCGTTGATGCCATCTCCATCCGGGAAAGACCCGCGGAAATCGAGGACCGTGCCATTCCCGGTCATTGGGAAGGTGATCTCATCGGTGGCAGCAAGAACAGTCACATCGCAACCCTGGTGGAACGTCATTCGCGTTTTACGGCGCTGGTAAAAGTGCCCAGCAAAGACACGGCAGCGGTCGTCGCCGCCCTGAGCCGGCAGGTTCGGAAACTCCCGGCGGCATTGCGTCGCTCGTTGACCTGGGACCGCGGGCTAGAGATGGCCAAACACAAAACCTTCACGGTGGCCACGAATGTGAAAGTGTACTTCTGTGATCCTCAGAGCCCTTGGCAGCGCGGCACCAACGAAAACACGAACGGGCTGCTGCGACAGTACTTCCCTAAAAGAACGGACTTGTCTGGATATTCTCAAGCACAGCTCGACAGGGTAGCGCTGCGTTTAAATCAGCGTCCGCGAAAGACTTTGGGGTTTGAGACTCCGGCGAGTAGACTGCGAGCTAGTGTTGCAACGACCCATTGAGACCACCGGACTTCACAGGACCTAGCTCTGTCAGACCCACGTCTCATTGCGGTAATCGAGGTATGATGCCTGCACTTTTGTGTCAAGGCGAGCACGGCACGAACCCTTCTCGGCAAGACAGTGCACAAAGGGGACCAGGTGCCTATTGAACTGATGGATAGCCTGCGTGTTCGTCAGCAGACCGTTAGGTGCTGAGATTCCTTGCTCTTGAAGGCAGCCATGTATGTTTATGCCATCGCCAGCCCAGGCGTGGCAGCAGCTTTTTTACGTGGTCGCGGGAATAACGCACACGGAAGCGGCGCCAGATCAGACCTGCGATCCGTTCGGAGGTCCAGACGGGCGTATCAAATCCGTGGGCTATCGGTCCTCGCGCTAACAGGTCGGGAAGCCCCGCCAGTTTTTCACGAGCCAGTTTGGGACGGCCGCCGGTTTTCGGAAGCCGGCGCAGTCCTTCTTCTCCACGCAAGCGATGCCATAGCGCCCATCGCTGGACAGACTGTATCCTCACCCCTAGGGAGCAGGCGACTGCCGATGTAGATTCGCCGCGCTGCAACCGAGCCACGGCGGCGAAGCGGCGCGCCTCTAATTTTTTGGCGTCGCGCCGCTTATATCCCAATGGGCGTGGCATGTCCCACCTCCTGCTGGTAGGGAACGCATTTTCGTTTCCAGAATTCGTTCGCGCACGAAAATGGGTGTGCCCGGGCGGCCGAAAAAAAACCGCCCGGGCAGCACGAATCCCGCCTAGAAGTGGAAGCCGATCTCGCCAGTCAGCGTTCGCGGCGTAACGTAGTGCGTCCCGCTGAAGGTGGACAGGAAGTTGTAGAGCGTCTCTTTGTTCGCCACGTTGATCACGGTGAACCGCGCACTCCATTTGAACCGGTCGCCATGGAAGATATTGTCGTGGCCCACGGCGAGGTCAAAGAGGTTGCGCGGCTGGATCCGTTGCGGATTGTGGTCATCGTTTTCAGTATTCGGAGCCGGTACTTGGAGATATTTGGACCCGAACGCAGTTGCGGCGCACGGGGAAAGCGGATTCGCCATCGCGGTTGCGAGTGGGTTTGGAGCAATTAGTTGCCCATTGCAAGTGAGCCCGGCCTGGAACACCTGGTCGGCAGTCAAAGGTAGGGCGGTGATACCATTGTTCAAGCCAACTAGCCCACCGGAGAGGGTCGTAGCTCCGCACGTTGAAGTTGCCGCAAAGCACGGTAACGCGCCGCTCACCAGTCCGCTGTCGTATCTCCAGTTAAAGCCGAACCACGGCCCACGCTGCCAGGGCTGGTATTGCAGGTGCGTCGTTTGGTTGAACTTCTCGTCATGGTCAATTCGGAAGACGCCGACCGCGGGGCCAATGACGGGTACCCCGGCGACTTGCGGCAGGAAGAAGCGTGCAGCAACGCTGGACATCACCACGACTGCCGAAAATCCGTGCCAGTTCGGCACGTTCGCACGAATCGTATACCCAGGTATCTTGGACCGTTGCCACATGATCGGGAAGGTGATGGGAGTCGCGGCAATGATGCCAAAGTCGTAGGCATTGTGGGTGTACTTCCAGATGTACTCGGCATCGATGACAAGATGTTTTCCGAATGCCTGTTGGAGGCCGGCGTGGAATTCATTGCGGTAGCCGGGAAGAATCGGCCCATCGTTTCCCTGCGCGCAGGTAGTACTGGGCAGCGGCACAAGTTCAGCAATGACAGTGATTCCGCATCCCGTGCTGGCAATGATCAGGTTCTCGTTGAACGGGCTCTCCAGCGTTCGCGCGTAGGAGATACGAAGAACCGTATTGGTCGGCTTTATGTTGTAGGCAATGCCGAGGCGAGGTTCTGCTTGGCGGCCCTGGCTGATCCCGTTGTAAATATCCCCGCGAATGCCGAGGTTGAAGGACCAACTCCCCTCGGTAATCGTGTCCTGGGCGAAGACGGAGAATTCCTTGATGTCCGTGTGACCGTGAAAATGGAAGAGGTTCCCTGCCGGGTCCCCCGTGGCCGTCGTGTTCGTCAGGTCGAACTTGGAGGCGGCGCTGCACGTCGGGTCGCCCACAGCGGTGCACGCGTTCGTAATCGATCCAACGTACCCCGGATCAACGACTCCAAGATGTTCGTCTTCGGTCAGGAACGTGTGTTCAACCGTCACGCCTGCCTTGAAATTGTGAATACCTTTTACGTAGGAGATGCTCGCGCGAGCGCCCGCATTCGTGAGCGTTCGGTCCTGAGAGATGGTCGCGCTCTGGAGGTCTGGACTAAAGTCCGCAAAGGGATCTCCGCTCGGATAGTAATTATAGTGGTCGCGCCGTACGAAGCCGCCCAACGTCAAGACTGCGGCTGAACCGAACAGGTGCGTCCATGTCGGCGCGATGTTGAAGGTCTTGATCTGCGAGCGTTGGTCAGTCGGACCCAAAGGATTGCCGGTAATTGGGTTGATGATGAGCGTACGCGCCGCATTGCAATCCGTCGCCGGTACGCCTACGGCGCAGGGATGGTATTCCTGGTCGAACGAATTGGGGTTTTGAAACCAGGATCGAGTGTATTGAAAGTTCAGGTGGAGGGAGTCCGCTCCGGAGACCAGAAAATCCGCGCGATCGAAAAAGTTTTCTTCATTGCCCTTGTCGTGCATCACGACAAATTCCGGAGGGTCGAGAAAGCGTCCGGTGTTCAAGCCCGTCGCGGAAATGAAATCTCCCCACTTGGCCCCGCCGTAAGAGAGGTTGAAACCTGCATTGGCCGAGCCAAATGTGCCATAGGACGATGTCACGCTGCCGTGTGGCGTCGTAACACCCTGGCCCGAGCGAGTGGTTACGTCAATGACCAGGCTCGTTTTGCCACCGTACTCGGCCGGCGGCGCGCCGGCAATGACCTCCATGGATTCAATCGCATCCACAGGAACCTGGTTCGAGAAAATCTTGCTCTGCTGGTCGGTGATGGGCTGGCCGTCGACGGAAAAAGAGTTTTCCGCGTGATCGCCCAGCCCATGAAAGAGCCCATTGGAATCGGCCGAGATCCCGGGTGCAGAGAGGGTAACCAACGAGCTCAGCGAAGAAGACGCGCTTTCTAGGGGAAGCTTGTCAAACAAGTCGCGGTCCACGTCGGTGTGTGCCGTGGACTCAGTTTCGATCAAATCTCCTCCCGATGCTTCCACGGTCACGTTGCTGGTCTGTCCCGCGAGGGACAGATTTATCTTCAAACTTACGGTAACCGAGGAACGAACATCGACATCCTGAGAGTAGGGTGAGAACCCGACCGCGTCGACAGCCAAGTGATAAGGATTGTAGGGGACGTTCACAAAGCTGAAATTTCCCATGGTATCCGTCGTCGTGGATCGGCTAAGGCCGCTGACCACGTTATGAAGCTCCACGGTTGCTTTCGGAACCACACCGCCGGTAGGGTCCACGACCGTACCGGTAATGGACGCCGAATTCCCGACCCCCTGCGCATAAATCGATGGGCTGGCACACACGAACAACGCAAACACTACTAGAGCTATAAGAATTCGTATAAATCGCATTCCAATCCTCCTTGGGGCGCTCGAAGGCGCGAATGAATAGCCAAAGTGGAATGCTGGGGCCCCCGCAAAAGGGGCCGCAGCACGCGGAATTTGGATGGCTTTGTAGCTGGTTAAGCGGAGGGGGGTGCGCGCGGCGCGATTTGCGAAAAGACAGGACCCGTAGCCGGAACAACTTCTTCTAGGAGTGGCAGGGCGGCAACCGGCTTGAGAACCGCTACGCACAGGGGCGCTTCCGGTTGGATGGGGATCTGGTGGCCCAGATGGCAGTACGGGCAATGCGCGTCATTCGTGGAATCGGAATGATGCCAGTCGCTGACGACGCCGGTTGCAAAAACCAGCAGCGCAAGCAGCGCCAGCGAAGCTCCGAGTATGCGAATCGTCTTGCGCATCGTAATTCAGGTAAATCTGAGCTAGATCACGAGCCCACCAAATAATATCTCAATGTGGGACGTGCGTAAAGCGTTGCCCGTTACAATGCGCCAAATGATAACAGGTGGGCGGGGTCCGCCCTACCGCTCTGCTCGTCTTCGCAACCCGTCGTCGCGGTGGTTAATTTAGGCAATGACCTCCCCAAGGTCGACCCAATCAATCTTCTCTTCTGAGAGGCTCCACTAGGGGATGTATAGTGGCTCCGTAAGGGCCCGAAACCGACCTTGTCGAAAGGGCATGCGGAACATGCTTGTGTTTTGATTTCTGCTGTTCAGCCAAATCCTGATAAACGGTCTTATCGGTAACTGGCTTTCCCCACTGTGGCCCCGTCGGGTTAGCACACCGATTGCGGCTGCAAAATCTGGGGCCGAGCGAGTGAGGACCGGAGTAGTGTCTGAGAATCCGTTACGCGGCAGCAAGCAGGGCGCTTCAGGCGGGCAAAAAACAAGCCGTCGGCACGCCGCGGCTTTGCTGGGAGTTGCTCTACTCTCAAATTTCTTGTGGCGCGGGTCGAAGGGCATTACGATGCGCGCGGTAGGAGTCCAAATCGGAAATCCCAGGTAATATGACGCGATGAAATTCGCCAACACACTGCTCGCCGCTTTCCTTCTTGCCGGCTGCAACCAGACTCAACCCAAGCCGCCAGCTTCTACGCCATCCCCCAAGCAAGACATTCTCGTCGCTGATATGGATACTTCCGTCAACCCTGGTGACGACTTCTTCAGATACGCCAACGGCGGATGGCTGAACCGTAATCCCATTCCGGCTTCGGAAGCGGCGTGGGGCATCGGCAGTCTTGTGCGCGAGGAACTCTACCTCCAGCTTCGGACGATCAATGAGACTGCAGCGCACAAAAAGGCTTCGCCGGGCACCGACGAGCAGAAGATCGGCGATTTCTGGACGACTGCGATGAACGAAGCGAAAGGGGACGAACTCGGTCTGAAGCCGCTCAAGCCCGAGTTGGATCGCATCGATGCCATCGGCACAACTGAGGACGCGATCCGCACCGCTTTCGCGCTGCAACGCCTGGGAGTCGAGGCCTTCTTCGATTTCGGCATCGCGCAGGACGAAAAGAAAAGCGACGAAATGGCAGTACACCTTCAGCAAGGCGGCCTGGGCCTTCCCGATCGGGATTTCTACTTCAACGCCGAAGCCGGAGTCGCCCAGATCCGGAAGCGATACGTCTCACATCTTCACAACATGTTGAAGCTCGCAGGTGCGGGTGATGAGCCCGCCACCGCTTCGGCAGCGACCATCATGGAGTTCGAAACCGCCCTTGCGAAGGTTTCGCGAAAGCTGGAAGACCTGCGGGATCCCCAAAGCAATTACAACAAGATGACACTCGCGGATGTTCGCCGTAAAGAGACGCCGTCAATTGCATGGGACGATCAATTGGGCGCCTGGAATCTGCATCCTTCTTTTGTGATTGTCGGCCAGCCGGAGTTCTTCAGCGGTCTCGAAGCTCTTCTGAAGAAAACCCCGGTTCCGGTTCTGCGCGATTATCTCCGCTTTCATCTGATTAGCAAATACGCGGCATACCTCAGCAAGGAGATAGATCACGAAGATTTCAGTTTCTATCACAGGGTTCTATCCGGACAAAAAGAGCCGCGGCCCCGTTGGAAACGCGTCCTCGACGGCGAGGACGCTGGAATGGGGATGGTGCTCGGCCGAATCTTCGTGAAAGATTACTTTCCGGAGTCCGTGAAAAAAAGATATTCGGACCTCGTTGAAGCCATTCGAACCGCTTACAGCGAGCGCATCGACCGTCTCGACTGGATGAGCGATGCGACGAGGACGAAGGCGCACCAAAAACTCGCGGCTGTGACAAAAAAAGTCGGCTATCCCGACAAATGGAAAAATTACTCGGCTCTGGTCATCGGCCAATCTTCCTATTGCGATAACATGATGAGCGCGGCGCGATGGCGGTTTGACGACATGCTTTCGAAGTTCGGCAAACCGGTCGACCGGAGCGAGTGGACGATGACGCCGCAAACGTATAACGCTTATTACAATCCATCGAACAATGAAATCGTGCTGCCTGCGGCTATTTTCGAAATACCGGGTATGAAGGATTCACAGGTTGATGATGCGATTGTCTACGGATATGTCGGCGCATCCACGATTGGTCACGAGATCACTCATGGCTTCGATGACGAAGGCCGCCAGTATGACGCGGCCGGCAATCTTGCCGAGTGGTGGACCAATGAGGATGCTGCAAAATTTCAGAAGCGCGCCAAAGTGATGGTGAAACAGTTCAATGCTTATGAGCCTTTGCCGGGATTGCACATCAATGGCAAAGCCAGTCTTGGCGAAAACATCGCCGACTACGGCGGGTTGCTGCTCGGGCTTGATGCCTTCAAGAAAACCGATCAATACAAGGAGGGCGAGAAGATCGCCGGCTTGACGCCCCTGCAGCGATATTTTCTCGGTTATGCGCTCGGATGGCTCGACGAACGCCGTGAGGAACTGCTCCGCCGCGAGCTGCTTAGCGATGTTCACGCGCCGCCTAAGTGGCGGGTTATTGGGCCGCTTGCCAACATGCCCGAGTTTTACGAAGCCTTCGGCCTCAAGCCCCGCCGGGGACCGCGGGTGGAGATTTGGTAATGGGTCATTTTCCTTGCAGAGGCGGTCACAGAAGGTGTGAATGATCGCAGGGAGGCGAAATTCCCCTCCTCCGTGTGGGCATTCATATTACGTATATTTGACCTTAGTAAAGGTTTCAAGCTGCCCTTGGTTGGTTTGGGGCCTGCGAAGCTTCTTGCAGATCGAGCCGACCTTCCAACCGAAGGCCGAGATATTTCGATGTGAGGTTATAGGCCACCGCCCAGACTAAGCCAATCAGCCAGCCTACAATTGCAGACAGAAGAGTAAGAGCTACTATTTTGATTATGAGCACGAACGGATTCTCTGATATTGAAACATGAAAATCGAAATAGAAGTTCACAAGTGGAAACGGGGAATTCACGTCGACCTTGAACCCTTCGGCCTCTCCAAGCGCATGAATGAGAATTGAAATCCAACCGGTGGTGGCGCAGTACACGGCAAGAAGGTTGGCCCCAGACAATGGGGTGACTCGTTTAATTGGCCGTTCGATTTGTACCATCGCTCGAATGCCTCGCTTTCGTGGGCATAGTAATGCAAGGTCGGGAAAATGGGTACTTGGAAACCTGTCCGGTTAACTCCCAACTCCTTCCATGAGAAGGCCGGTGAGTGTCAAGTCGGTTTTTTCTTTTTCTTCTCTAGAAGCGATTTTGCTTTTGAGCCGAGCCGCCTCTGTCGCCACCCTTCCATCCGCACTCTTTGTTGAGCGATGGTCGCTCGGTGCAAGTTGGGTGTACTCGATTCAGTAGGTGCTGCTACCTGAGAATCGACCTCTGTTCCCCCCTTTCGAAACGAACGGGTCCAGGACTTGTCGCAGTCACCTGATCTCGGCGGTCGAGCTCGGCTCATCGGAACCAACTCTACGCCACGGCGCTCACCACTTTGTGGTTGTTCCGCAGTGGCTCATAGACTTCCCCGCTCACCCACAACTTGTGTAGCAGCACGGCCAACTTGCGCGCCACGGCAACGACCGCTCGTTTCTTGGCATTCTTTCCTCCCCGTTCGGCTAGCTTCAGCCCCCAGCGCCGCAGATCACTGTCCTGTCCAAAAGGCCCGAGGATGTAGTGCGCCCCCTGCACCAGCATGGTCCTCAAATAAGGATATCCTTCTTTACTGATGTGCCTCTGCGGCTGGTTCTCTCCGGAGTCCCTGCGCCCAGGGCGCAACCCCAGAAAACAGCCGACCTGGCGACTCTTCGGGAACCGATGCGGATCTTCCAAGGTCAGGACATACGTCAGCGCGATCTGTGTCCCTACCCCCTTCACCTGTTTGAGCAGCGCGACTTGCGGGTAGCTCTCCCGGGCGATTTGCTCCATCCGCGCTCCGTATTCCTGGATGCGCTCGTTCAGCGATTCGACTTCTTGGAGCAACGGCTCCAGAACCTCTCGCAACTCCACGCTCAATTCCGCGGCCAGCTCCCGGCTCACCTGCTCCGTGCCACACTTAGGCAGCCGTTGGCCATAAGACTTCACCAACCCTCGCGCCGCGTTCACCAGGGCGGTTCGTGCTCTCACCAATTCTGCCCGTGCCCGAATCACCGTCAGGTGGATTTGCGCTTTCGCGCTGCGATGCCGCACCGGCCCCAACAGCTCAGGATCGATTCGCGCCAGCCGTGCCAGTGTCCGCGCATCGTGTCGATCATCTTTTCGATTGCTCTTGCTGATCAATTGCACCTTTTGCGCGTGCGCCACCAGCACCTCGTGTCCCAGCTCCCTGAGCAGTCGGCTTACCCAGGGGGAATGTGTTCCGGTCTCCAGGGCGATGAGACTTCGCGGTATCTTCTCAAATGTCTGCTTCATCGCTTCCGGTGTCGTCGCCACTTTCTGTTCCAGAAGGACTTCGCCCGCTTCATCCAAAACGCAGTAGAACGACCAGCGATCGCCGAGGTCCAGACCAATCGTGAACTGGTGTCCTTTGAAAATCATGTTTCCGTTTACCCGAACAGTGCTAGTCTTTTTCATAGCCGGTCTCCTTTTCTTTGTGCCTTGAGCACGTCGAACCTTGGGAGCGTATCGCATCCCGCGGAGACCGGCCTTCTCATCCCATCTGAGAACGGGATTCTCGGAATGTGGCCGGTGACTGTTTTTGGCGGCTGGGCTCGTAGGTGCGAAGGCCAAATCAAAACGCGCTGGGGAGGAGAAGCGGCCAGTTGGGGGAACCGGCCGCTCAGGGGGTCTCAGTGCACGATGATTGTGCACGTCGAACACCATATTCTGGCTCTGAAGATGCGCTAAGGCTATGAACCGTCCGGTCTGTTTTGCCAGTACAAAAGTACTTCAGGGCTGGGCGAGACCCGACCGCCAGGTCCCGAGAGACAGTCGCCGCCAATCCAGGAGCAGTAAAAGGAAACGCATTTTCTGCACCGGATGAGGACGGCAAACTACTACAGTTTTACTACAATGCCCAGTTCTGAGTGGTTTAGGCGGACATACCGATCGGACGTAAGCAATTGAAACAAAATGGGTAAGCTTGATACTCTTGGAAACTTCAACGCGTAGAGCGGAGGTTTCCTAAACCGTAGGTCGGGAGTTCGACTCTCCCCAGCCCCACCATCTTTCAAGGCGTTCCATGATGCGTGTCGAAAGTGAAGACTGAGCTAAATTCCGGAAACTCCCCGATTCCATGGAGGTGGACTACCATTTTTCTGATTGCGGTTCTCGCGAGGTCCCTTACGGGGAAGGTAGGGCTGAGGTCCAACGGATTGCGCTAGAGGCCTTGCGAAAGGCCTATGAAATCGGTTTGAAGTATGTGATTTTCATACATGGCCGGTTTACATCCCGTCCCGGCTTAACTACAGCCCGGTCGGAGGTTCGGAAAATGTTTCGGAGTCAGGACGCGACGCCTTTCGGTATTCGTCGTGATTGCATCCCGCATATCATTTGATTCGTCGTCGCCATGTGCCGAATCCTTCACGCTAAGAGACCAGGTTTGGTCTATCCACCATGCAACTCTCTTCAACCTTATCCGTAGAATTCTCGGCATGGTTATCGGAATCGATATCCGGGTTTGAGTTCACACCGATAGTCTCTCGCGTGAGTTCCTTCAATTTTCACTTGGCAATCGGCCCAACTTAACGCCGGGTTTGGCGCCAGGGGAAAAATAATTTGAGATCCATTCATTTCGGCCTCCATCGTCACCCCCTCAGCATCCGCGGGCAGCGTAAAATTAAGCGATCTGCCGAAAATTACAGGATAGGAGTTACGAACAATATCTCGGACCTGGGTATGAAATACCTCCGCCTGTAGCAGGAACGTTGCCGTATCGGACCAATTCAGGACGGATACTTTAATGGTGCGCGCCGTTCGGGAGAAATCATCGACGTCGATCTTTGTGAAAGGACAAGGCCCAGCAATACAAGAGGCCCTCGCATTTTGGAACACATTGCCATCCCCCGCATCCAGGGATGCGGAGTCAATTGCCGCTTTCCATTTCCCATCCGGCGAACACGGAAAGTGTTGGTTACATGGCACGTCGCCCGTATTCACTATCTGGAACGTCTTAACACCGGCGCCAATGTTCTCCGTGGTCGTTATTTCCGTGGTGTATCTGACTTGGACATTGGCCAACATGGTTTCGGCCTCGCTCAGTTCGGATTCAACCTCGCCATGAATCGGTATCATGGGAACTACATAGAGTTGGTCACTCACGATGGCATTCAAGTCAAACGGTTGATAATCAGGATGCCTGAAGCGAAGAGTAATGGATTCACCACGATCGATTCCCAAAGGCAAATTAATCTTGAAGTAGCCCGAAAAATCAGACCTTGCATTGGTGATCGCCAATTCTGGAGAGCCGCTTATTTCCACATCCGCGATCGGTGATTCCTTCCGGGTGTCAGCATTCTGCTTAATGACCGATCCGATGACTGTTAATTGAATTCCCGCATGACGATGCATGCGCTTGAGGATAAACGCGATCACCAGGATTATTCCCAGGGAAACGGAAACCCAGATCGCAATTTTGCGCCCGCTCGTCATCAGACCATCCTAGATTACATCGACAAACTGCTAGTGCGTAAAGCTCAACCAGTTTAAAAGACTGGGAGCAATCTCCAATAATGATTATAGTGGATCGAGTGGATACGAGAAACTCCCGCCGGGAGCTATTGAGGCGAATCGCCAGATTCGGCGGGTGTGTCTCGCTCGCGAATCTGGGCATTTTGCCTCCACCAGCAACTTTCCACGGCGAGATTGGTAACCCGGCCCTTGACCCCGTTCCAGCCTCTCCTTCTCTGCGCGATGACCCGCTCTTGGAGGAACTCGAAAGAGCTAATTTTCGCTTTTTTTGGGAACAGGCCAATCCGGAAACAGGTTTGGTAAGAGATCGTTGTAATGTGCGTCAGCCCAACAAGAATGAGCTGGCAAATATAGCGGCAACCGGATTCGGGCTTACAGCGCTGTGCATAGGAGAAAAGCGCGAGTTCATCACGCGTTTGGAGAGCCAGGAGCGCGTTCTCAATAGTTTGCGTTTTCTATGGAAGAAGGTGCCACATCACCGCGGATTTTTCTATCACTGGGCCAATATAAATACCGGCCAAAGAATATGGGATTCAGAAGTATCTTCCGTGGACACGGCAATTCTGCTTTGTGGAATCCTCACTTGCCGCCAGCATTTCACTCATCCGGAGATTCATGAACTCGCATCCGACATTTACAACCGGGTGGACTGGAACTGGCTGTCGGAAGATACGCCTGTATTGCCGCATGGATGGACCCCGGAGAGCGGTTTTCTGCAATACCGCTGGGACGATTACAGCGAAATGATGATGATGTATCTCTTGGGATTGGGATCGGATGTCCATCCATTGCCTGCCAAGGCCTGGGATTCTTGGAAACGATCTACTTTTGAATACAACGGAATTCGATACATCGGTTCATTCGCGCCCCTCTTCATCCATCAATATTCGCAAGCTTGGTTTGATTTTCGCGGCAAACGCGATCGCTACGCAGATTACTTTAAGAATTCGATCATCGCGACGGACGTCCATCGCCGCTTCTGCCTGGATTTGGCCAAGCAGTTTCCCGACTATAGCGATGACCTTTGGGGCATTACGGCTTCCGATTCCGTCAGAGGGTATTCGGTTTGGGGTGGTCCTCCATCGACAGGACCTATTGATGGAACCGTTGTTCCGTGTGCCGCGGGAGGATCGCTCCCCTTTCAACCCGAGGAAACCATGCGCGTTCTTCGGACAATTAAAGATCGTTACGGGCAAAAGACCTGGAGCGACTACGGATTCGTGGATGCGTTCAACCCGCTGACAAACTGGTACGACACGGATGTCATCGGAATCGACGCAGGAATTACCATGGTGATGGCGGAGAATGCCCGCACGTCGTTCGTGTGGGATACCTTCATGAAAAACCCGGAAGCAAGGCGGGCCATGGAACGCGCTGGATTTAAAAACTATTGATAGCCAACTTTGGCGAGCGCCGATTTTGATTTGTCACCGAATCTCGATTAAGGCAAGACCCTGAGGCGGAAGCGAAAGAGTGATTTCGCCATGTTGCAATGATTTTGATTCGGGCGCCGGGATCTCGGCCGCGCGACGAAGCTGCGCAATTTGAACCTGGGTTGGATATTGTGGCCTGCCAAGATTGTCATAGGCATCTTTTAACGAGCCGTGTGTTGAGTCAAGACGATAGATAACAGCCCGATGACGCCCTGCAAGTCCCCTAAAAACGACTGTTACATTTTTCGACTGGCCATTCTTTTCGGGAAGAAACAGATTCCACGCCGCCATTACCAAAGTGCCGTCCGACCGCCGGGTCACGATCGCTGAGTTTGTATCGGGGGGTATTCGACTTTCACCGAGTCGATGCAACAGCTTGAAAGCGTTGAACGAAGGCTTAGGAAGCCCATACTCCGCGATCAGACCGAATCCTCCGTAGAAAGGCTGTTTCACCACGCCCTGTTCCTCGAAAACGTCCGAGAAAGCCCAGTACGCCATGATCTCGGTTAAACCATCGCATTGGCGAATCGTGTCGGCGAGCCACGCGCCCATAAACACTGAGTCTGTCACGGCAATTTCGTTTTTATAACTCGCGTTATATTCGCTCCAGATGATCGGAAGATCAGGCCGGAGTGACGCCGCGACTTGATCGTGAACCTTCTGGACGGCGCGGCAAACCATTTGCGTACGCGAAAGGGTCTCATCGGTTCCGAAGACATCTTTCGCTGAATCGTTGGCATAGACATGCGTTGATACAAAATCCACCGGGATATGATTTTCGACATCATGGCGGACGAAGCGATCGACCCAGGCCGCCTGGGCCGTGGCCGGGCCGCCCACCCGTAACCGGACGCTTACGCTTTTCAGCGCTTGGGCCGCACCATCGTAGAGTTGATAGTACGTATCTTCCGCCGGCTTACCTGCCCAAAAATCCAGGTTGGGCTCATTCCAAACTTCGAAATACCAATGGGACACTTCCTCGATTCCATAGCGATCCACTAAGTGCCGCGCGAAGTGAGAGACAAGATCCCTCCATTTGGTCCAATCCTTTGGCGGCGAAACGACCGGCTGATACCAAAACGAATGTAGCACTTCGGACGCCGCAAGTTTTTTGGGCATGAAGCTTAGTTCGACAAACGGGCGGACGCCATTCTCCAACAGGCCATCATAAATTTGATCCACGTAAGAAAAATTATAGACGGGTTTCCCCTCAGTATCCTCGTCGTACAAGCCAACTTCATCGTGAAAGATCGCGTGGAAGCGAATGTACTCGAATCCAGTTGCGTCCCTGACGGTGCGCAGGTCGCGGCGATAACTGTCGCGGAGAGACAAAATTGCGCGTCCAGACCCGAACATGCGTTCCCAATAGTGTGGAAAAGGATGGCTGACGGCATGCGTGTCGACAATGATGGTTTCTGTTGGAGATGAAAGTCCGGCGTGGACTTGTGCCTGCGCTGCCTCTAGCGAACAGGTAGCAACAAGCAAGGTCGCAAGCAGAAGGATAGACGCAGGCTCACGACACTTGGGCACTTTCATAAGGAGACGACGAATAAAATGCGACCCATCTTCCTATACTACCATGCGGTGGGCGCCGTGCTTACCCATCTTACCGATAGCTGGCAGCCTGTAACTCAAACATTTCGGCGTAACCCCCACCGGTCTTGATGAGCTGCTCGTGGTGCCCTTGTTCCGCGATCTTTCCATTTTCAAGAACGAGGATGCGGTCCGCCATCCGCACCGTGGAAAGGCGGTGGGAGATCAACAGAGCCATTTTACCTTCTGTAAGCTCGGAAAAGCGCTCGAAAACTTCATGCTCGGACCGCGCGTCGAGCGATGCCGTTGGCTCGTCAAGGATGAGCAATTGCGAATCACGCAAGTAGGCGCGCGCCAGAGCGATCTTTTGCCATTCACCACCGGACAGATCCACCCCACCTTCAAACCGGCAGCCCAGGCGCTGGTCATAGTGATTGGGGAGTCCTTGTATAACTTCGTCCGCCAGACTCTTGTGCGCGGCTGCCTGAATGCGCGAGGAATTCTTTCGCTCTTCGATTCGACCCATGGCGATATTTTCGGAACATGGAAGGTCATAGCGCATGAAGTCCTGAAAAATTACACCTATCTCTTTCCACAAATCTTGAAGGTTGTACTCGCGAATATCGACACCGTCCAAGAGAATTTGACCCGAGGTGGGTTCGTACAGACGCGTCAGAAGTTTTACGATGGTTGTCTTTCCCTGGCCATTTTTTCCCACCAGAGCGATTCGCTCAGAGGGCTCCAGATGGAAGTTGATGTTATTTAGAACCAGCTTGGAGCTCCCTGGGTAAGAGAACGAGACGTTCCTGAATTCAAAACCCCTGCGAATGGGCCGGGGCACAAGCATGGCGTCGGGTTTTGAAAAAACCTTGGGCTTGACGGAAAAAAACTCCAGCAAATCCGTTAGAAAGAGAGCCTGTCCGGCGATGCTGGAAAATGTGCCCAAAACCGCTTGCATGTTCGAGTTTGCACCGAGGATGGCCCCAAGCAGCAAGGTCAAGGTTCCTAAACTCAGCAATCCAATCACGGTCTGGTGAATCGCGAAGGCGTAAGAACCGTAATACCCAACTGTTCCAAGAAGCGCGAAAAGCAACCCGATAAACAACCGCCGTCGGGCCAATGCAAACGTCTGATCGTGAACTTCATTGGAGAGCGCTCGATAGCGGTCCACCAGAAACGAGCCCAATCCAAACAGCCTCAACTCCTTTGCACTTTCCTTGCTGCCACCAAGGACGCGGAAGTATTCCATCTCCCGGCGCGCCGGGGTTTGCTGGGAATTGAGCGCATAGCCCAGAAATGCGAAGTGCGTCTCATTCAGGAATGTTGGCAGTGTGCACAAAATTAAAGTGAAGAGGATCCACGGAGAGAAGACGAAGATGCTTGCCGCCAGGCTGACGGTGGTGATGAATTCTTGAACCAGGCGGCCGGTGGCCTGAATCATGCCGATGCGGTCCGTACCTTGTGCTCGCGCACGTTCCAACTTGTCATAGAAAAGGGGATCTTCATAAGATACCAGATCGAGAGATGAGGCATGCTCCATGATTCGGACATTGATATAGCAAGTAAACTTGTCAGCGAGTCTGCTATCGCAGAAATCGATGAGTCGAGCCGTGATTATTGCCAGGCTCGCAAGGCCAAATTCGAGAGCCACCAACCACCAGAACATTCCGGGCAGAGGCGTTTGATGCGAGGTCAAACGATATATGGAATCAATAATCACTCGTGTTACCGCCAGGATGCCCAGCGGCACCATGGCAGCCAACAACCGGCAGACGATGCTGGATGTCACCACAAGGGGAGCGGCCGCCCAAACCATCTGGAACAATGAGGGGACGTTTTTGAGAGCCCTTATCCTCTTTTGCCATTCGTTTAGCCACTCGGGATGAGAAGCCAACTGTTTTTTCTGATGTACTCTTGCTCATGAATTTGGCCATTCCATTTTCTAGTCCAAATCTAAAATTCGTCGCTTTGGGACTTTCCGCACAAATTGGCAGTCGGTGGACTACCAGCACGCGCATGTCCATACGGGGAGGGTCGTAGGCTACGGCATCCGCCGGACTTACTGGCTTTCGCTTAAGCGCTCGCGCAACGCGTGAGGCCTTTTTTTCGCATTATCAGCAGGTCCTACATGTGCCACCAGGAGCCTACACCTACCTTAGCGCCGCCGAAGTGCAATATGAGACAGTGACCGTGGGCCTCCGTGCGGCCAAGGAATGAAACCTTCCATTGCCCGTCGCGCGCTACCTTCGACAAGGATTGTGACTAGGCAGTCCTGACGGAAATGCTATGCTGATTCTTCCTCTAACCTCGCGTCGCCGTGGGGAGTTGGGGAGAAGGAATCGCATGTCTCCTACATCCCAAACGTCGGCTGTGGCGGCTGGCCCGACAACAAATGCCCGCGCGTTGACTATCGTCACCACACTGTTTTTCATGTGGGGCTTCATCACGGTACTCAATGACATCTTGGTTCCCCACCTGAAAATCATCTTCGACCTAAGCTATGCGGAAGTAATGCTGATCCAGTTCTCGTTCTTCTCGGCGTACTTCATTTTCTCAATGCCGGCAGGCAAGCTGGTGGATTGGCTCGGGTACAAGAAAACGATGGTGATCGGTTTATGCACCATGGCAGCGGGGGCCTTCTTGTTCATTGCAGCGGCAACCGCGATTTTGTTTCCTTTGTTTCTAACGGCGCTGATTATCGTCGCTGCTGGCATGACGGCCTTGCAGGTATCGGCCAATCCGTACGTTGCGATCCTTGGGCCGGAAGAGACAGCGTCCAGCCGGCTGAACCTGGCACAAGCGTTCAATTCGCTGGGCACGACCATTGGGCCCTATTTTGGCAGCCTCGTGATTCTCAGCGGTGCGCCCAGGGCGATGGACGAAATCCAGAGAATGACTCCGCCAGACCTGCATGCGTATCGCCTGCATGAGGCAGCCTCGGTAAAATTGCCCTATATGGGGATCGGAATAACGCTTCTGGCGCTCGCGTTATTCCTGTTCCTGACGAAATTGCCGAGAAGCGCATCCGTCGAATTGGAAGTCTCGTCGGAACTGGCCAAACGCTCCATTTGGAGTTTTCGCAATCTGGTGCTTGCCGCGGTCGCCATCTTCGTCTACGTCGGCGCGGAAGTTTCCATCGGCAGTTTTCTAGTCAATTATCTCATTCAACCGAGTATTGGCAGCCTGACGGTGAAGATAGCCGCGGGCTACGTCTCTTTGTATTGGGGTGGCGCGATGATTGGCCGCTTCCTAGGCTCGGCATTGCTGCAAAAAATCCGCACCGAAACGTTACTCGCCGTCTGCGCAACCATGGCTTGTTTGCTCGTGATCACATCCATCCTGAGCGCCGGGCATTTCGCGATGTGGAGTATCCTCGCGGTAGGCCTGTTCAACTCGATCATGTTTCCGAGCATCTTCACCCTGGGCGTCCGTGGTTTGGGACCGCTGACCGGCAAAGGGTCGGGCTTGCTCGTTGCCTCAATCGTCGGCGGTGCAATCATTCCTGAGCTTCAGGGTATATTCGCCGACCGTATCGGTATCCACCACGCCTTTTTTCTGCCCGCAATCTGCTACGTATACATCCTGTATTTTGCGGTTGCGTGCTCTCGCACGCACAGCGGAACAGGTCCAGAAAAAAGTTAGGATGGCATCACAATTACATCCGGAATGTTCGGGGAACGCCAAGTTGGAGTATACTCGGCACGCTTGGCATCTGAAAAAGAGAGTTCCGGCTGAATTGAGGAGGTATTTCATGAAACGCTTTTACCACGTATTTGTGTTTGCGGCGGGCATCGCTTTGTTGGCGTCTATCGGGTTGGCCCAACAGGCAGCGACTCCAGGGCCCTATAAGGTACAGAAGACGGCCAAGGTAGGCGGCGCGGGCGGTTTTGACTATGTGTACGCGGACTCTGCCGGACGCCGGTTGTACGTTCCGCGCAGCGGTCCCACGGGCCGAATCACCGTATTTGATCTGGATACGCTGGCGCCGGTTGGAGAAATCCCCAATGCCAACGGGCATGGAGTCGCTGTTGACCCGAAGGTTAACCATGGTTTCCTGACTAGTAAATCCATCGCAATGTTCGATAGCAAGACTCTGGCGATGATCAAGACCATCGATGTGCAGGGAAACCCGGACGGCATTCTGTTCGACCCATTCAATGAACGGATTTACGATTTGAGTCACAGCGCGCCCAACGTCACGGTCATTGATGCCAAGGATGGCTCGATTGTGGGCACGATCGATCTCGGCGGAATGCCGGAACAGGCCGCGAGCGACGGCAAAGGCCATATTTACATCGACATTGAAGACAAGGATAAAATCGCGGTTGTCGACGCCCAAAAGCTCGCCGTAACCGGGTCTTACGATCTCGCCGGCAAGGGTGGCACGTGCGCCGGGCTGGCTTTGGACCTCAAGAATCGCATCCTCTTTGCCACCTGCCGCAACCCAAAAACCATGGTGATTCTCAATGCCGACGACGGCAATGTCATCACCACCCTGCCGATCGGCACCGGCACGGATGGCGCCGTGTTTAATCCCAATACCATGGAAGCATTCAGCTCGCACGCCGATGGCACGCTGACTGTTGTTAAGGAAAACAGCCCTACCAGCTTCGAAGTGGAACAGACCGTCCAAACGATGCCGAGTGCCAAGACGCTATCGCTGGACGTCAAGACGAACCGCATCCTGCTGATCGCCGCTGAATTCGGTCCGCCTCCGGCCACGCCGCCCCCAGGAACTCCCCCAGGACGTCCTGCCCGAGGCGAGATGTTGCCGGATTCGTTTTCCATTCTCGCGGTGGGGAAGTAACTAGCTGACAAGAAGTTGCTGTAAACCGCAAACGAGCGACACCATCCTCCGGCGCTGCTGGGGGATGGTGTTGCTGATTTAACGGACAATTCGCGAAGAGCTGTTTGGCCCATTGCGCCGTCCTACTTCCGAATACTCCGTGATCCGGACGCAACTTGAGAGAGCCGCTGTCCAACCGCGAACGCAGGGGACGATCCGGCTTTTGGAAGCTTCCAATAACGACGTGTGCTTACCGGCCAAAAAGACCGAAGTAGGAGGCTTTCCCAACGACATGTCCGTCCATCGCCTTCAGAAGGTCGGCGCGGGCGGATCCTGCCATTAGATCTAGTTTTGTGTCCAGCGCGTAAATTTCGAAAATGTAGTGGTGCGGCGTAGCGCCGGGAGGCGGGCAGGGCGGCTGATACCCGTTTACATTACGGATGTTTTTGCCTTGCACAATGCCGTCGGGCGAAGAGTCCGGCTTCACGCCTGCCGCCACGGAAGTCGAACTGGCAGCCAGGTTCCAGAAGGTCCAGTGCGTGACGTCCATCGTCCCTTTCATGGGGGCGGCATCGGTATCATGCATAATCACGGCGAAGCTGACCGCCGCCGCCGGCGGGTTGCTCCACTGCAGCGCGGGCGAAGCCGCATTGGGGTCCGCGCACGAAAACTGAGTGGGGATCATGCTGCCCTCGGCATAGGCGGAGCTCATCAGTTTAAATTTCGAAGGCGGCGGGGGCGGAGCCTGCTGCGCCGGGGCTTGTTGAGCCGCCGCGATTCCCACTCCCAACAGCAACAGAAATGCCACGACGATTACCGATTGCTTCACATTCGCTCGCATGAGTTTTCTCCCTTTCTCTCGCATCACGATCTAGTCTTATCTGGAGTCACTTCTGTCTTCCGGCCGGCTACGTTCTGGCGGATCAATCTATCATTTAAATTAAGACTGAATCAACCCGCCAGGCGGGCCTTCCCCATCGAGCCATATTGCGGTCCAAGCGTTGCCGCGAGCGCCCTACCGGCCGGCGGCAGCCGCGCGTTTCCGCATTTCCTCCGGTGACACGTCCTCCACATGCGTTGCGATGTACCAAACATGCCCGAAGGGGTCCTTCACTCCGCCGGTCCGATCGCCGTAGAACTGGTCTGCCACGGGCCTTTGCACCACCGCCCCAGCGGCGACAGCTCGTGCGAATACCGCGTCCACGTCCTCGACATAGAGGAGGATACTCACCGGTGACCCGCCAATTGTCTGCGGACTGCGCGCCTCCACCTCGGGGGCTTCGTCCGCGAGCATAATAGTCGAATCGCCTATCTTGATTTCCG
The DNA here is from genome assembly GCA_963811715.1 of Terriglobia bacterium. Lineage (GTDB taxonomy): Bacteria > Acidobacteriota > Terriglobia > Acidiferrales > UBA7541 > Palsa-360. The sequence goes on along the minus strand of CAWESM010000008.1, from coordinate 773,412 downwards.
CGTGGCCGACTTTGCCACCAGGTTGCGCCATGCGCAGCAATTCCGTTGCTCCAAACGCCTTCTTATAGAACTCGATCGCCTGCGCCGCGCCCTTCACGATCAAGTACGGCGTCGCGGTGTGGTAGCCATCCGGGATAGGTTTCGGTTTGGTTGTCATCAGTCCTCTCCTTTTGAGTTAGGTTTTCCGCGATCTCGTTCCGGCGTCCCCACGCCTTTGTGCCAACACCCACAACACAATATCTCAAATTAGAGAGGTAAGAAAAGGCTCAGGCTAGGGGCACATTGCCTGTGAACTTGCGCCCTTGTCCAGAAAGCAGGCCCAGTCAAAGTAGACTTGCTTTATCACTTGCTGGTACACCAAGACAGTTGCTTTTCCATTGGCCGCGTAGGGGGCGATTTCCACGTGGCGTTTGGAGGAAACCGAGGACGGCCCGCCCACGAGAGCTTCCTCCAGTATCCGTCCATTCAGTGTTCCATTGCTGGCGATTTTAAGCCCCAGAATTTTCGCGAGTGTCGGTTGAATATCCGCGTTGCTTATGGGAGCGCGATCCACGAATTGTTTTTTGAAGTCTGGTCCATACGCCGCCATGAAGTTGAAAGTATTGCTCCGCCCGAAGCTGCCGTGCATTCCTTGTCCGTGCTGCAAATTGTAATCCGTGATTTGGACGGCGGTCATGAGCGGTCGTTTGGAATCAGTGGCAAAAGTCTTGAAAGCCACGACGATCGATGGCCGCGGCAATTTGGACGATCCAACAAGTCGAATTGCGCTTAGTGGCAAAGCCCCAGGAACCTTGCCGTAGTCGTCGTCGGCAAATATTCCCCCTACGTAGTCCTGTCGGGCCAGGAACGCGACGATTTTCTCCATCGTCACGGGATCGTGCGTGGGCAAATAAATCAGATCGGACCCGCCGTTGGCGGAGACCACCACCTGGGCATCCGTCTGCTTCGCAATTCGGCCCGTGCCTCCGATCAGCCCATTACCATTCGAGGGACGCTGGCCAACGGTTGCCCGTTGCTGAGGAATCGTCGGGTCCACGGGTTGAAAGATCTTCTTGCCATCGGGACCAATGATTTGAATGTCGGGATCGAATAGCGGCAGGCCCAGTTCGTGAGCGATGTCAATCGCAAGAAATCCCTGGGGCAGAAAGCCGTTATTCACTTCCTGTCGCCCCTGTGCGTCCTGATACACCCACTTCGCCGAGTAACTTGCCGTTCCGTGGCCGTTGGCATCGATGTCGTGCTTGCTGATCGTCGCGAAGCCGTGGTCTGCCGTAATAAAAATGTCCGTGTCGGCAGCCACCTCCGCATCGCTGTTGATGGTATCCAGAATTTGTTTCAGGTTATTGTCGGCATTTCTCAGGCCCGCTTTCGAGGTCGGTCCATTGATGCCGGGGACCAGCTTGTTCAGACTGTCTCCTTGATAGTGCTGCGTACCATCCGGATCGCGCGACCAGTAGAGCAGCACGAACGATTTTCCGCTCTTCTTGAACAGGGGCAGGATCGCTCGCGTCACAGTGTTTGCAAAATATGCTTGCTGCTCGGTGTTCGGAGTCAAAGTCCCTGGAGTGGTATTGTTCCCCGTGGGTTGATTCCGGGCGGGAGTCGTCGTGGGCAACCCCGCTCTGATCAGCTCGGACGAAATCCGCGGATCGAGAGGAACTCCGTCGGCTGTTCCCGTCCCATCGTCAATGATCACTGTCTGGGGTATCGCGAATTTACCGGCGACAGGATTCAGTTGCGATACGTCCTGGATCGCCGTGGGCCCCATCTTTCCCACGGCTGCCGTATGGAACCCCGCCGCTCGCGCGGCGCCGAGCAGCGTCTCCTCGTCTAGGTAATTCCCGCTAAAGATTGAATCCAGATCGCCAAGAACGGAATCGTTCTCGATGTAGGGCGAGTACGTGCCCGGCGTCCGGCCGAAATTCCCGCTCAGGAATACGGGCTGTCCGATGTAAAATGTATTACTAAAATCTCCAGTATCTCCAAGGTAATGTCCGGTGGCGATGGCGGAAGCGTTGGCCGTAGTGAACGTTGGAAATAGAGAGTGGCTGTTCACAAAGCTGACTCCGTGAGTGCGAATCCAGTCCATCGTCGGAGCGTCGGTGGCATTCACCGATCCTCCGCGCAAGCCATCGAAGACGAAAATCACGATATTGCGCGGCCGGGCGTTCACGAGCCGCCTTTGTTGCGAAAAGAAAGTGGAAGACACGGGCCAAGCAGCCGCAGCAGCGGCCAGCAGGACCAAAATCTTTTTCATCGGAATTCCTCAAAACCGAATTTCATAATAGGGACAAAGAAGCAGGATAGCGACTCAATATTCCGCACGCTCCAATGCGTCGATGCAATGGATTCGGTAGCGCCGGCGTCCCGCCGGCTCCGTGCTCTTTCCTCGAGCCCCAAAAACCGCCGGTCCTTCCTGTGTCAGGGCGAGCAAGACGCGCTACCTCAGCGCGCGGGGAGCGGCTGCAGCGGCGGCGTCTTTCCCGCCGGAACTGTCTCCTCCGCCGTATTCGCCATCATGGCCGCGGTGATGTAGGTGCCGCTAACCGCGATCAAGTCAATCACTTGCTGCTCGCTGAACAATTCACGCGTCCGTTTGAACGTGGCATCGCTCACTCCGTGTTTGGTCGAAAGTTCCATGCAAAAGTCATACACGGCCGCTTCGTCGGGTTGCATGGAGGCCGGCCGTTTTCCTTCCTTCAGATCGGCCGCCACCGCCTCCGGGAGTCCTGCTTTGATCGCCAGCGGATAGTGTGCGTACCACTCGACCTGCGATGTCCACAGCCGCGCCTGGATCAAAATTGCAAACTCATTTAGTTTGCGCGGGACGGATGTGTTGAACCGGACGTAGTCCAGCAGATGGAAGAGGCGCTGGCCCATGACCGGGCTGCGAAGCATCGAATTGTACGGCCCGGTGATCCCGATGCTGGAAACTTTCAGAATCTCGTCCGCGAACGGCCGCTGCTGGTCGTTCAACTGCTCCATCTTGAGTTGCGGGAAGCGCTGCTCCTTATCCGCCGAATACACCTCCACCGTTGGGATCGTGAGCGCCAGGACAGTCCCGGCTGTCGCCACAACGATCGCCAACATGATCCATCGCTTCATGTCTCGTTCCTCCTCGAATGTTTTTGCGCCGCGGTCGCTCGGCCGTGACCGCGGGACATCTTCTCAGCCACCGTTTCAAACTCGCCGTAGATAGTAACTCCAATCGCGGCTGGCGGCACCTCCGGCCTTCGAGGGTAGTGAATCAATTTGGTTCCGCACAGAATGCAGGGCTGCCCGCCCCAAGAGCGGGCGGCCTCTCCGTCCCGTGTTCTCCGGGACGGAGAGGGCACGTTCTACTTCAAACGGGGCCAGCCCCCCTTGCAGCCCGATTGCCACACGGCGGACGGATTGGTATATACTCCCCTCGGTTCAGAAATCCACAAACAACATTCCAGCCTCACGTAGGAGCTAACACAAATGAAAATCGCAAAAATTAAGATTTCGCTCGTCGTGCTCGCAACAATGTTTGGTACGGCGGCCTTGACGTACGCGCAAGCCCCGCCCGATTTCAGCAAGGTCGAAATCAAAACCACCAAGGTCGCCGACAATTTCTATACGCTCGAGGGGCAGGGCGGAATGATCGGCGTGCTCGCAGGTCCGGACGGTGTTTTCCTCGTGGACACTCAATTTGCTCCGCTGACCGGCAAGATTGTCGCGGCGGTCAAACAAATCTCACCTAACCCGATTCGCTTTGTCGTCAACACGCACGTTCACCCGGACCACACCGGCGGCAATGAAAACCTCGGCAAAATGGGCGCCGTGATTTTCGCCCGCGATGAATTGCGAAACAGGCTGATGAATCCCAACCCCGCGGCAAATGGCACGCCTGGGACGCCCGCACCCGCGGCTGCTCTCCCCGTGGTGACCTATCGCGGACGTGTCACGTTCCATATGGACGGCGAGGAAGTAGAGTTGATTCCGATTCAGCGCGCCCACACGGACGGCGACACGCTAGTGTATTTTCACAACGCGAATGTACTCATGACCGGCGATTTCTATCGCTCGATCGGCTACCCGAATATCGACCGCGCCAATGGCGGCAGCCTGAACGGGATGCTCGATGGGCTTGGCGCCGTCATCGGGATGGCGGGACCCAATACGAAGATCATCCCCGGTCACGGGCCCACGGTTGACAGAGCCGGCGTGATCGCGCACAGGGACATGATTCTCGGAGTTCGGGATCACGTGGCGGAACTTGTCAAGCAAGGCAAGTCACCGGAAGAGGTTCTCGCCGCTCATCCAACATCCGAATACGATGCAAAGGTTCCCATGGTAACGGGGAGCTCGGACCGGTTCGTCGGGCAGTTGTACGCCGAACTCAAGCCGGCCAAGTAGCACCGCGTCGGGCCAGTGCGCCCCAGTAACACAGGCTTCAGCCTGTGTGGTTTCAGTTGTGGCCGAGAGGCAATACACAGGCTGAAGCCCGTGCTGCTCAGACCACCAAACACCGCAACGCGATTCGACGTGGCAACGTGACATCGCAAGGCAGATCGATCACTCCCCCGCGAGGTTTCCCGGCTAAGCCTCGGCCGCCGCGCGTGGAGAACCCACGCGTTGCAGTAGCGTCACGAGCTGCGAAGCGATTTGCTCCGGGCACTCGACCGGTGTCAGATGCCGCCCTCCAGGAATGATCGTGAGGGTCGAGCCGCGAATCGCTTCGTGCAACGCCTGCGCCATGGCCACAGGCGTGGCGTAATCCTCTTCACCCACAATCACCGCGGCCGGCATGCGTAGCGCTGGCAAAAAATGCCGCAAGTCAGCGTCGCCAAGCATCACGCATGTTGCGGCATAGCCATCCAAATCGTTGGCCAGAAATATCTCAGCCATTGCTTTAACTATTTCTGGTTGGGCCGTTCGAAAGGGATCACTGAACCATCGCGTGGCCTGAAACTCAACCATTCCTTTAAGCCCTTTCGAACGGGCCATGTTTGCTCGCTCCCGCCAATTCTTGGGAGCATCCTCGCCGTACCAGCCCGTCGTGTCGATCAGCCCAAGGCCTCTCAGTCGCGAGGGATACAGCCCGGCAAACGCCTGAGCGACACATCCGCCCATCGAGCACCCTGCGACAGTGGCGGCTGGCCAGCGTATGTGGTCGAGCAATTCCGCAAGATCGCGCGCAAACAATTCCGTCGTGAAAGTTTCAACGCGCCGGCCGGATTTTCCGTGTCCGCGGCAGTCGTAGGTGAGAATCGCGGCCTGATCGGTCAATCTCGCCGCAACGCCGTCCCAAATACTGCCATCTAGCGCCAAAGAATGAATCAAAACGATTCGTGGCGCGTCAGAGTTCCGCGCCGCCCGCAATCGAAACGCGATGGCGCAGCCATCAGACGTTTTGAAAATTTCTTCCTGCGTGCTTGGCTGCATTTCGATGGTCCTCAAACCACTTTGACGTATGGTTCCGAGGGAGTCAAAGGCACGTTCCACGCGTCGTAGCCGTAAAGCCAGCTCGTGTCTCCGTCTCCCCCTTTCATCCATGTGTTCGCGCTGGAGATGGCCTGGATACGCGAAGTGCGCGGCTTGCGATGCGCTTCGTAGCGCTGGAACGCTCCAGTAAAATCTTCGCCGTCAATTTCCTCGAGGCATCGCGCCAGATATGGCGGCATCCTCAATCGCGGTCGCTCCGCCTTGCGCCATGTAAGGCGTCATCGGGTGGCAGGCGTCGCCCAACAGTACGACGCGCCCATCGCTCCAGCGCGGCAGGGGCTCGCGTTCGAGGATCGCCCATTTGTGGCAGTCGGGGCACGCTTCGAGCACGGCGCGAACGTCGGGATGGAACCCTTCGTACGCCTTGCGCAATTCCCGCACATCGCCTTTCGCGGACCACGATTCGCGCGTCAGCCACTCGGCCGGCTCCGGCACGCTGGTCACAAAGTAAACTTCGCTGCGAGTAGAATTCGTGTAGTAAATAACGATATGACGGTCGGCCCCCCACCACTTGGTTCGAGATGTGCCGATATCCATGCCGTTGAGCAAAGCGGACGCAAAAATGGCGCGGTAAGCAATGCGTCCTTTGTGGATCGGCTCATCGGGGCCGATGATAAGCCCGCGCACAACGGAATGGACGCCATCCGCGCCGATCACCGCATCCGCCTGCGCGCGCGTGCCATCGGCAAATACAAGCGTAACCTGACCCGCGCCTTGTTCCAGTCCGCACAGTTTTTTGTCGAGATGGATGATCTCCTCGGGAACCACGGCGGCAAGAGCTTCGTGCAAATCGGCCCGGTGCATGCAAAGATACGGCGCGCCGAAGAGGCTCTCCGGCATGGGCAATTCCCGCATGACCTTGCCGGTATCCCATTCCCGGTTCAAGTGCGAATACGGCTGGAAAGAAGTATGGATCACCCTTTCCTCGACGCCGATTCGGCGCAGCACTTTCATCGAGTTGGGCATCATCTGTATGCCCGCGCCGATTCGCGCAAATCGGGGCGCCTGCTCGTACACGCGCACATCGGCGCCGATCTGGCGCAGCGTAGCCGCGGCCGTCATTCCACCGATGCCCGCGCCGACGATCGCAATGGAAGGCTTCTTCCCGGTCACCTAAATTTCCTCTGTGACCCGAAATAATACCTGATAATCATTTCGTTTGGGTCAGTTAGGATTGGCGGCAGATTTCTATGACGGAGACCCAAGTCCTCATCGTCGGAGCGGGGCCGGTCGGGCTGACTCTCGCGCTGGACATCGGCCAGCGGGGCGTGCGCTGCGTGCTGATCGAGCGCAACGAAACCTCCATTCAGCTTCCGAAGATGGAGCGCTGCAACGCCCGGACGATGGAGATCTACCGCCGGTTGGGGATCGCGGAAAAAGTTCGCGACGCCGGTCTGCCGCGCAGCGCACCTATGGACGTCTTTCTCGCAACCTCGATGGCCGACCCGGCGATTGTCCGCCTGCCATGCCCCTCCGTGGACGAAGCCAAATCCGAGATCGCGGCGCACAACGATGGACGTCCACTCGAACCGTATCAACTGATCTCGCAATACACGCTCGAACCGCTGCTCCGCTCGATTGTCGAGACGCTTCCGAACGTAACCGTCCGCTTCGGGTGCGAATTGACGTCCTTCACGCAGGATGGCCATTCCGTAACAGCGCATGTGCGAACGAGCAATGGCCCCGACGAGACGATTCGAACGGCGTATCTAGTCGGATGCGACGGAGGATCCAGCACCGTTCGAAAGCAGCTGGGCATCCAGTTGCAAGGCGAAGGCAACATTCGAAAGCTGCGCCAAGCGCTTTTCCACTGCCCGGAACTGTACGAGCGCATTCCGATGGGGAAGGGCCGTCACTACCACATCGCCGAGGGCCCCCTATTTCCATTCATCATTCTCCAGGACAGTACGCGCCACTGGACTCTGCATGCCGCCGCGTCAAGCGATGGCAAAATGGCGGAAATTTTCAAGAAGTCGCTGGGGATGCCGGTCGAGTTCGAAATGCTTTCCGTCAACGAGTGGACGCAGCATCTGCTGTGCGCGGAGCGCTACGCGGACGGCCGCGCATTCATCGCCGGAGACGCCGCGCATTTGGTCATCCCCACCGGCGGCCTCGGCATGAACACCGGCGTGGGAGACGCCATCGATCTTTCGTGGAAGCTCGCGGCGACGCTCGCAGGATGGGGCGGCCCGCAACTGCTCGCTTCCTATGAGAAAGAGCGCCGCCCGATCGGCTTGCGAAACGTGAAAACCTCCCGCGCCGCGATGAGCGGACGCCAGAGCTGGCGCGCGGCCTATCATACCGACATTCGGAAGAACACGGCCGAAGGCGCGGCAATCCGCGCAGAAATGGCAAGCCGTTTCGACATCGAGCAGCGCAAGGTGACCGAAATTTTGGGAATCGAAGCGGGCTACCGGTACGCCGGCTCGCCTATCGTTTGGCCCGAGCCTGGCGATGGCCCCGACCCGGACAATCCTCAGTATGTTCCGACCACCTGGCCGGGCGCGCGGCTCCCGCACGTTTGGCTGAACGATCCCACGGCACCGCACAATCGCATCGCGCTGCACGATCGCCTGGGAATGGGCTACACGCTGCTGTGGCTGGGCGGGACGCGCGTGGATTCTTCAAACCTCGAACGAGCGTTGCGCGCAACGGGCGCGCCTTTGAAGGTACTGGATACTGAGGATGAGGCGGCGCGCGAAATCTACGGCTTCGATTTATTGCTCGTGAGACCCGATCTGCACATAGTTTGGCGCGGAAACCAAATCCCGGAAGACGCAAGAGAAATCGCGGCGGTTGCCACCGGCCGGGGTGCGGCGAGTGACCCTCCCTGAAATCGCCAAAACACCGAAAGCGCGTGATTCGTCGCTAATCGAAGATCTCGGGCAGGCGACGCGCAAGTGCACCATCATTCAATCCGACGCCTCACTGGGAACAGTACGACTCCTACTCCTCTTCAGTCTCTTCTCTTTCAGGAATTTTACCTTCAAAATCCATTAGGCGTTGGCCGGCCAATCTCTCGAGTCTGCGCGCTTGCGTAACTAATGTTCGGCGAAGCCCCGCCGACACCTTCCTCTCGCTTATGACCCTGGCCAAACTTGCAATTGTCGATGCCCGTCGGGCGATTCGCACATCAGGGTGCTTTCTGGCCCCATACAGTTCATCCGGGATAATCCTTTGGCGATGAGAGACAGGCAACTTGATCTTTGAAGTTGCCGGCACGTCCTTTTCGTTGAGGACGGCTCCGAAGCTTGAGGAATGCAATACTTTCTCAAAAACAGTGAATTCCACTGAGTTACCGACTTATTTAGCGCCGTATGGATGCGGATTCTTGGAGTAGGACCGCCCTTCAGTCGTCGGCCTGAACATCCACGGAATACTTTTCTAATCGTTTCAACCACGCGGGCTTGTTGCCACGAAGAATTCTCTGTGACGCTACGAGTTGGACTAGCTTGGAAATATCAGCGGCCAATTCAGATGCCGTTACCACCTCACAAGAATTCTGCGAAGGATCAAAAGCCACGAGATGGAAATCGGAATCCTGAGGCCAGCCGGGCGCTTTCAGAGATCTGCCATGATTAGTTTCCACTATTGTGGCCATTTGTCGATCGTGATCAACAGCAATAGCAAGGTCGAGCATGTGAGTCCCCCCGGTCTAGAGTTATTTTCACAAGACTACAATTGTAGACGACTGACTATCGCGGAAAGTCTGCCGCCATCTATGAGAGTGATACACGGCTTATGCGCGTGCCGCGCTTCCAACAAAGCGGCGCGAGTGTAATGGCTTGTTGTCACAAATACCCCTTTAGCGGTCGTGCTCAAAGCGCCACGGAATTTGTTTATCTCGATGCTGCCAACTGAATGACGCCATCGTTTAACCTGGACCTGGACATGGGTTCCGGCGAAGAAGTCGTTGGTCTCTTCGACGTGAGCGTTAACGTCTATGCCCCCGTCACCAGATGCGGCAGTGACGGACACATCCCTAAATCCACTCCTCTCCATCACGGATCGAATGAACTTTTCGAAATCGTAAGGAGCGAGTTGCATCAATCGATATCTCACTTGTTCAATTTCCAGAGGTTGAGCTTGGCCCGTCTCTGTCTCACCGGGGAGAACTTCAGCAACATCACGTTCGAGATTGGTCCAATTGCCGCTTTGACGGGACTCGGCCAAAAGTTGAGATGAGATAGTCATTGCTTGATCTATCGGCACGACAGAAGGTTCTTCATGAATTCGGAATTCGAACAACCAAACCCTGCGGAGCGAACCTGTCGAGTCAGTTTGAGTCTCTTGATAATGGCGAAGAAGTTCGAGCAGGCCCAAGAACCGATAGACCTGCTTGCCCAAGTTGATGAATCCGAAGCATGGTGTTGGAATCGTATACTGTTCGATAAGTCTCTTGTTTCTGCCGCTTAACTGCTGGTCACCCTCTCGACCCTGGGCCGTATAGATCAGAATGTCGCCTTCGATCCGGTCTCGGTAAGGATTTTCAGCAATGAGCTTACCCGATTCTTCAACGGTCGTCAGGATCGCTACATGCCTTACATTGCCACGCGAATCAAGGGCAGGGCGAATTCCCCCCAAGTTTTCTAAATCTAGCGTGAAGCGAATCTGGTCGTTGGAGTAAAGTTCGCCAACCTTGAAACTGGACAGCTTGTTCATGCGCGGACATTTCTTTTATCTCGCCGGAAGTTGCGCTCTTGCTTCAACTTCCAGTAACTTCGATTCGTTTTTGGCAGCGATGCAGCAGCGCAATGATGCCTATGCCAGAAGCAGCCGTGGACAAATATGGCAATTTTCTTGCCACGCAGAACAATATCAGGGCGTCCCGGCAAATTCTCACAATTTTGTTGTTGGTGGTAACCAAAGGAGCGAACAAGACGGTTTACGGTGCGCTCTGGTCCTGTATTCCGAGACTTGACTCTCCGCATGATACCGCTGCGTTCGGTTGCGGAGAATGTGTCCATTCTGATGGAAGTCTAGTCTACCCAACTACTCAATTCAATCCCTATCACAAATGCCTCAGATGGCCGGGCGCGCTAGCCTATGAGCGATTTTGAACCTCGTGCTGCCCCACTGCTCGCGGTTTTCAAGATGTGGGAAGCTCCGGTTTTCTTCCTCATGTCACTCTTCAGTTGATGGGGTCGATGCGAATTAATCCTTGTTTCCTGATCGAGTAGAGCGAAGGGTTTCTCCAAGGCCAGTCCTTCGGGCACCCCGGAAAACCAAACTAGCGGAATTGCACCCCTCGCGGAGTTCTTCCCGCGAGGGGGGAACTCATTGGAAAACTAATCAGCGAGCGGATTCGGGCGAAGCTGGAATTTTAGTACTTTGTTCTTCGTTCCGGCCCCGCCTTCGATGTGCCAGGTCATATCCCCGCCGTAGGTCGCCCAGACGCCGCGACCCTTCCAGCCGGCGTTCGGGTTGTCGATCCGGCCGTCCATCCCTCTGGAGAAGAATCCCATCGGATACGGCACGCGCATGATCGTCCATTTTTTCGTGGCGGGGTTAAATGCTTGCAGCGAATCCGAACTCGTGCCTGTCACGATCGGGATGTTTTCTCCCAGGCCGAGTGTGTTGAATTGGTCTACCCAATTGTAATATTCAAAATCGGCGCTGCTCTCGTCGGTTACGCCTTTCATCTTGGGTCCGGGCGCCGTATAGAGCGTCCAGCCTTCCGGGCATTGCTGGCCGGTCGCGGTGGGTCCGTTCAGCACCTTGCATTTGCGCCGGTCGAAGCTGGCAAGCTGGCCGCTGCCGGAAAGCGCTGTCCAGATCACGCCATTGCGATCGATATCAACTCCGCGCGGCGCATATCCGGAGACGCCCGGGGCTTTCGGATTATAGTACGGCGGTTCGTAGACCTCGGCCATGCATGTGCGCGGGCGGATTCGAGCCGAGAGTCATGCGAAGCAGATGTCCGGGCGTGGGATTAGTGGTGGCGAACCAGATCGAGCCGTCCGCGGGGTTGACGATGGCACCGTAGCCATTCACGGGAATTCGCTTGTCGACCGCCGGATCAATCTTGCCGTCGCCTTTGGTATCGAGGTAAGCGGGGCACCAGCCCTGAGCCTTCTTCGCGTCTCCTGTCTCATCAAAGACGCGAGTATTGAGCCAGCCGAAGGCTTGTCCGCCCGGCCCGCTAAAAAATAGCGTGTTGTCTTTGTCGAAGCCGAATTGGAGATGGTGCGTGTTGAAGCAGGTATCGATGGGCGTGAATTTCTTCGTCTCCGGATCGTAAACGGCGGCGTGCTTGCCCGCCGTCGCCAGCGGGAAATATTTGGCGAACGGTGAATCCGAGCCCGCCTTGCAGAAATCCGGATTTTCGGCAGGGCGGATGTTCGACGTCACCCAAATTCTTCCCTTCTCATCCATCATGGGATTGTGCGGTCCGCCCACTCCATTCCATAAAATCTCGTTTCCGTAGAATGGCGAGGAAACAGGGATCTGCTTCGGCCACGTCGGTTTCATGGTTGACCGATCGGCGATGGTCGGAACGCGGATGGCGCCCGCGGTATTCTTAATAGGGTCGACCCACAGAAGGTCATCGTCGTTGAAGTCGGCGCCGTAAACCGGGCCGTTGGCGTTCACTGTGGGATGGCGCTTGTCGGTGCTGATTTCGTCATGCGGGTGGCCCGAGGGCTTTCCCCAGTCCCACATCGTGATTACCAGATTGCGCTCGATTCCTTCAGGGCGCGGAGGCGCGGGCGGCAATTCGCCCGCGGCGATTCGGTCCGTCCAGTCCGTAAACATCTTGACAGCACGTTCCTGGTCGACGAACCGGGGAAGCGTGCCGCTCATGCGGTCAGCGCCGGCCTGGCCGAAGTGGATGCGCGTGGCCCAGGCCTCCGCAGGCGACTTGAAATTGAATCGGCCCAAGTGCGTGAGGTCCCGTGTGTAATAGTCGCCCAACTGGTGGCATTGCTGGCAGCCCTGCTTCATTACGTCAATCCATTGCTCCTGTGTGGCGATGGGGCGCAGCGCGAGCGCTTCTTCGTTCGGCACCGATTGCTGGCTCGCCATGCCAATGCCTTCGCGCTGCGCAATTGGCATGATTGCGTTCGGGGCCGCTGGGCCGGGCCCAGCCGTTTCTCCCTTGAAGGGAGGCATGGGCGTGGGCTTCATCGGGAATTCGCTTTTGTCCGGCACCTTGATCAGAGAGAGCCAATACACAGCCGGATAGTATTTCGCGGCATCTTTCGCGGTCGGCGCAATTACCGCGGTGAGGTTGAGCTGCTTGCCCGGCGCCGCTTGCACTGCCTCCGAATCCAGCAGGCCGTAGCCTCGTACCCACACTTGGTACGTGGCCTTCGGCAACTCCGGGAGCAGGTAGCGCCCTTGCTCGTCGGTGACGACGATCTTTACAAACTTGGTGGGAAGGTCGGTGGTTTCCGCGATCACCCAGACTCCCGCTTCCGGGCCTTTCGAGCTGGCAACCACGCCGGTGATATCACTTGAGTTAATATTTACTGGAGTGCTACTCTGGCTCGCCTGTTTTGCTTCCACTCGGGCGATCCACCCGGCCAGGAAGCACACCATCACGAAGACAAGCCCTGCTCGCAGGCTCAATATCTTTTTCATATTCCACCTCCCATTACGAGAAATCACGCTTCGCAAGCTATCGGGCCGAGATCGAACCTGCCGGGAAAAACGATTGGATGTTTCCTCTTCCCCACTTGAGTTGAACCATACGCCCGGGGCTCACGCGTGTCAATCGCGGACCTCCCAGGCTGCGATTGCGCGGTAACCGCAGCTCGCGTGCATATTTCTTGGTTCAATACCATGAACGTGGTGATATACTTCCTCGAAAGTGGGGAGGAGAACCTCCTTGAGATACAAGATTTCCTTTCTCTTGATTTTTTTGACTGTGCTCTTCGCGGCAGGATCGCTGTCGGCGCACCACTCGCCTTCGGCTGTTTTCGATATGGAGAAAAAGTTCACGGTGGCCGGTACACTGACGCAAGTCGACTGGATCAATCCCCATATTGTGGTGTTCCTGGACGCGAAGAAAGACGATGGCAGCGCGGAGACGTGGAAGTTCGAGAGCAATCCGCCTTCTTGGTTTAGGCGCGTGGGCATTGCCAGAAACGATCTTGCGAAAGCGATTGGACAAAACGTCAAGGTGGAGGGAGCGCGAGCTAAGAATGGATCCCTTTACGGGTACCTTCTGAAGATCACATTCGTGGATGGGAACTCTCTGGAACTGCTGTTCGATTCGCCAAATAAAACTCCCTGACTAGGAGTATCCAAGGCATGAGACACCGAATTATTTTCGTAGTCGCGGCGGCGCTCTTAATGGTTGCCGGACTCGTGGCCGCTGACGATAAGGCCGGCGTGGCGGCCAATAAGGCGCCGCGCGCCGCGGACGGACATCCTGACTTGAGCGGGATCTGGGCCTACGCGATCGATCTTCCGCCCGTAGTTTTGAGGAAAGAGGTCAATGGGTCCGTCTCGACAAAGACTATCGATCAGAGTTGGCGAGAACCCGCCAAGACTCCTCTACCGGGTGCGCGGCCGTCGACTCCGGCACCTTCCTACAAACCCGAGTTCCGGGAAAAAGTGAAGCACCTGTTCGACAATGAGAGCAAGCTGGACCCAGTGTTCTATTGCGGGAAGCCAGGCGTCCCGCGCATCGGTTCACCGCGCAGGATTATTCAACTCCCCGGCGAGATGGTCTTCCTCTACGAGGACATATCGGGAGACCCCTACCGCATCATCCCCACTGATGGCCGCGCGCACCGCCCGGATGCGAACCCGTCCTACTACGGAGACTCCGTGGCGCACTGGGAGGGAGATATGTTGGTCGTGGATGTAACCAATTTTCTGCAGGATGGCTGGTTTGGCGAAGGCGGTTATTTCCACACCGATGCCATGCACGTGACCGAACGGTTGTGGCGCGACGGCGAAAATTTGGTCTGGCAAGCCACGGTGGACGATCCCCAGGTGCTCACGGCGCCGTGGACGATGAGCCCTCGCGTGGTGAAGCCGTCGAGCGATCCTCTCGAGGAATCGCCTCCCTGCATCGAAGACGATGGGAACCGTCTTCTGAATTCCGACCATCATCAGCAGCGCTAGGTTCGAGTTTGTCCGCCGCGGGACCGGAATCAAGTCTTGAATCGCCTCCCTGGGGCCGCCAAGGATTGTCTCGCTTGATCTCTCGTCAGAGAATCTGGATCGCATTCTCCAAACTTTTCTAGAGTAATATCCCACGTGCACTCTTGTTGCGATAAGGAGGACCATGACCAAGTTGGATGACTTGATCGAAGATCTTGTGGCGGCGAATCGGATCCTGGCGGCCGAGCGCGTCGTAGACGCCTTTGGCCACGTGAGCGCGCGCCATCCGGAGGACGCGGGGCGTTTCCTGATGTCGCGGTCGAGGTCGCCGGAGCTGGTTAGGAAGTCCGACATCATGGAATTTACGTTGGACGGCGAACCCGTGGATGCGCGCGGGCGAAAAACGCACTTGGAGCGGTTTATACACGCGGCGCTGTACGAGGCTCGGCCGGACATCCACTCCGTGGTTCATACTCACAGCCGCAGCGTGATTCCTTACGCCATCACGGAGGAAAAGCTCAAGCCTGTCGTGCATAGTTGCGCGACGATTGGCCACGAGGTGCCGGTTTGGGATGCGCAGGAAAAGTTTGGCGATACGGATTTGCTCGTATCCGACATGCCCATGGGGCGCGACTTGGCGCGCGCCGTTGGCGGCGGCACGTGCGTTTTGATGCGCGGTCATGGCTGCACGGTCGCCGGGAAATCCATCCGAGAGGCTGTTTACACGGCGGTTTATCTCGAAGTCAACGCCGAACTGCAGTGGAAAGCGAGCCGCTTGGGAAATACCATTTTCCTTACCGCCGGAGAAATCGAAAAAGTCAGCGCTCGGCTGAACCGGGGCAAACCCGGTGAGGGCTACGACCGTGCGTGGGAGTATTGGTGCGGCCGCGCCGATGTTGCATCGAGCACTGATGCAAAAGGGCCGCGATTGGGTTTTCAGCATTAAATTTTGTCGCCTGCAGATGCTTCTTCGGAGGAAATGGTGACTCGATTGGGCAGAATTCCACTTCTCATTATCGGAGGCGGTATCGGAGGACTCGCCACCGCGCTGGCTGCTTCTCGGGCAGGGTATCCCGCGCATGTGATCGAGAAAGCGGAAGAGTTCACCGAGATCGGAGCGGGGCTGCAACTTGCTCCGAACGCGACGCGAATGTTGGACCGCCTCGGCATCTGGGAGCCCATTCGGGAGCACGCTATTTTTCCCAAACGGCTGATTCTGATGGATGCCGTATCCGGGCGACACATCACATCACTGGACCTTGGCAAAAAGTTTCTGGATCATTTCGGATACCCCTATATCGTCATGCATCGCGGCGATCTGCTGACGGTCGAACTCGAGGCTTGCCGCCGAAACGCTCTCATCACACTCGAAAATAATCGAGACGCAATCCGGATCGAGGATCTCGGCGACGGCGCGCGGGTCGAATGCGCGGATGGTTCGGTCCATGAGTGCGACGCGCTGGTGGGGGTTGACGGGCTGTGGTCCACGACTCGCAAGGTCGTGCACGACGACGGCGATCCGATCTGCTCGCAATTCGTCGCTTACCGCGGAACCCTGCCCATCGAAGACGCTCCCGCGGATTCCGATTTTGACAACGTGACTCTGTGGGTCGGGCCCGACTTGCATTTCGTGCAATATTGCGTGCGCCGCGGAAAACTCTTCAACCAGGTCGCCGTGTTTAGAAGCTACCGGTACAAGGAAGGCTCGGAGGATTGGGGCACCGTGGACGAATTGGAAGAGCATTTCGGCAAGATGTGTCCTCGCGTGCGGGCCGCCGTCGCCAAGATCAAACGCAACCGGCGCTGGCCGATGCTGGACCGCCTTCCGATTCCGAATTGGACTCGGAATCGCATCACGCTGCTGGGAGATGCGGCGCACCCCATGCTTCAATACATCGCGCAAGGCGCATGCCAGGCGCTCGAAGACGCCGTATGTTTAGGGGACAATCTGAAAAAATATGGCGGCGACGCGGCGCGCGCGTTCCTCGCGTACCAGGCGCCGCGCATCGAGCGTACGGCGCGCGTGCAAGGCACGGCCCGGCTTTTTGGCGAGATTAAACACGTTCACGGCGTCAGCATTCAGTTGCGCAATTCGCTGCTCGCCAAGCGAACGGCCGACGATTTCGAATATTTCGAATGGCTCTACGGCTACAAGGGTTGAACGGTATTGAATGACCAGCTGGAATTTTTATTGAGGGTGCAAATTGCGGAAATGGACGTCACGAGAACTGTCTTGCGGTACGGGGGTTTGTAGCGCCGCGTCTCGCCGGCTGTTTGTTAGATTTCCGGCACAGCTCAAGAAAGAGCCGGCGAGACGCCGGCGCTACCTCCTCGCAGCGTGAACGTGATCTGGCGGCATAAGATTTCGCGGCGGGCCTATTGCGATATCCGGGATCGCTTCATCCATGGGCCAGCACTTTTTCAGAATCGAATACACCCTTCACAATTTGATGCCCGCCGTTTGAAGACAACGCTTCTTCGCGATATTTTCCCAGGGCCACGAGAATCGGAGTGTCCTGGATGGAAAATAGGATGGCGCGGTCGTCTTTCAATTCGTTGATGTGCTCGTGGTAGACCCAACTCGGAATGACGAAGATGTCGCCCTTCTCCCAATCAAAGCGGATGCCATCGATGATGGTCGCACCGCGCCCTTCGTGCACGTGGTAAACGGCGCTATTCACCTGGCGGTGCGCCTTGGTGTGAATTCCGGGCCGAAGCATTTGGATCCAAGCCGTGATCGTGTCCATGACGGGGCGGCCCGTGTGCGGATTCGTGTATTCGAGCGCGACATCGTCGAACGGGCTCGCGTCCACCTTGGCTAAATTGTGGAGCGCCTGCTCGGTCGTCTTCCACTTATACGAAAAAATGGGAGAGTACTGCTTGCAGGGGGCTTCCCAGGCCGGCCGCATCTGGCCTATGCCGTATTTCATGACCGATTCATCCAAGGCCGCCGTCACCTCTTGTGCTTCACTGGAATCGAAATCGAAGAACGGGGCGTCGAGATAATTGTCAATGGGGATGTCCAAGCCGTCCATCCAGATCGCCGGGCCGTCTCCATCACTGCCATGATCGTGCCAATACCACGGCGGATTGATCACGAAATCGCCACGCTCGAGATACAGCTTGTCGCCTTGCACGGTGCTGTACGTTTTGTCGCCGTCAATGATGAACCGAACGGCCTGCGCCGAGTGGCGATGCGCCGGCGCTGCTTCGTGGCCGTTCAAATATTGAATGGCCGCCCACAACGTGGGCGTGGCATACGGAAGCCCGCCCAGGCCGGGATTGCTCAAGCCCATGGCCCGGCGATCTCCGCCACGCTCGATCGTTACCAGGTCTCCCGCGCGGCGGGCGAAATCGAAGAGGCGCGACCATTTCCACAGCCACGGGATGGCCTTCGAATGCGGCTGGATCGGCAAAATGGATCTTTCCGCGGTCCAGAGCGGCCTGACATGGTGGCTGTCCATTTCCTTGTATAGTTTTTCGAACTCTGCCTCGAGCATGGACATCCTCCTCCAAGGGTCCGACAATTCCCATGAAGATCATGGCGAACTGGCGCGCGTTCAGGCTGCTTTCATCGGACCCCGGACTAGCCCCATAGTCTGCGATTGCTTGCGATAGTTCAATGACTTTTGTTGTCGCCCGGCAGCATGGCTCGAATTATGATGTGCGCCTTGCAAACTCTTCGACGTCTAACAAACGTTTGCGTTACATTCCGAAAGGCTAAACACAGAGGACACAGAGGGTCACAGAGAACCACAGAGAAATCTGGCGTTCGCATTCCGCCGGCTATACCTCTTCTTCTCTAGCAGACCCTCTGTGCACTCTGTGGCTTTTCTCGGTGTCCTCTGTGTTAAATTCCGAAAGCGCGACCCACAAGGCGCGCGCCGCGCAAACATTCCGAGTGCTACTCGTACAGGAGGCATAAGTGAAAAAAGTAAATGCCAGCAGGTCCAACAAGAACGCCAGCAAACCGGCAGGGAAAGCAAGAATCGTCAAACGCACCCCCGCAGACAAGCAAACGATTGAGGATTTGGTCGCCGCCAATCGCATCCTCTATGCGCAGTCGGTGCTGGACGGCTATGGCCACGTCAGCGCGCGACACGACACGAATCCGGACCGGTTTTGGCTGTCGCGAGGGATGGCGCCCGGTCTTGTCACAGCCGGTGACATCCTGGAGTTCGACCTGACCGGGGAACCTGTCGACGGGCAAGGACGCCTGACCTACGCCGAACGGTTTATTCACAGTGAAATTTACAGGCGCCGTCCGGACGTGAAAGCGATCGTGCACAGCCATTCTCCCGCCGTCATTCCTTTCAGCGTCACGAGTGTTCCGCTGCGTCCCATCTTTCACATGAGCGGTTTTCTGGGCACCGGCGTTCCCATTTTTGAAATCCGGGAAACCGCGGGAGATACAGACATGCTGGTGCGAAATCCAGCGCTGGGGGCGGCGCTCGCACTTCGTTTGGATGACAAGTCCGCGGCGCTGATGCGGGGCCACGGGTCGGTTGCCGTTGGGATTTCGTTGCCGCAGGCTGTTTTTCGGGCGATCTACCTGGAGGTTAATGCGCGGCTGCAGTCGGAGGCCATGAAGCTGGGGAGCATTAATTTTCTAACGCCCGCGGAAGCAAAGCTGGCGTCCGCTGGAAACGATATGCACGTGTTGCGGCCGTGGGCGCTCTGGAAGCATGAAATTGCCCGGGGAAATCCCGCGTAATAGATTCAGGTCAGACAGGAAGCGAATCCCCTTCGCAAGTGTTCTGTCCCATCTTGCGACAGAGAGAATCGTTTATTTTAGCGCTGGAATGCTATCCACCTTGGGCGGTTGTGGCAGCGATTGCAGAAAGGCGTAGATATCCGCCAAGTCCGCGTCCGACGTAACCTTGATGGTAAACGGCGGCATCTGGCCCGTAGGGTGGCGTATGTAGTTGTTGAACGACGAAAACGGAATCGGGTTTGGGGCCAGGCGCGGGCCACCGACGGAGGTTCCTTCCGCTTGGTGTCCGTGGCATTCAAAACAGCCGATGCTTGTATACAGTTTCTTGCCGTTTTGGGTGTTGCCTGCGGGCGGCTTTTCGTCTTGCGGCGCCGGACTCGTGGTTCCGGCCCGAGCGCTTTTGCCGGGAAGGATCAGTGGCGACGCAACAACTATCAGTGCCAAAAAGCCCGCGACTAGAGATCCTGTGTGGCGCCGGAAAAGAGAACCGATCATTCTCGGATCCATCAGCGAGGCTCCGTGACGGTGTCGAGCAGCGCCGGCTCGCCGCGCTTGACTACTTCTATGGCTCGCTTTAGCGCCGGTCCAAGATCCTTGGGATCGGAAATTGGCCCCTCGGCGTAAACGCCCATTCCCTGGGCAACCTTCGCGAAGTCGATGTTCGGTTCTTTTAATGTCGTTCCGATATCGGCGCGAGTAATTCCGCGCTCGTGCCGATTGGCCATGCGCTGAACGTGCATGTACTCCTGATGATACGCGCGATTGTTTTGCATGACTTTCAAAAGCGGAATATGGTGATGAGCCATGGTCCACAAGATTCCCGGGGCGTACATCATGTCTCCGTCACCGTTGATGCTGACGGAGAGCCTGCCGTGCTTCTTATTCGCAAGCGCGGCGCCCGCGGAAGCCGGCGCGCAGTAGCCCTCGCCCGCTCCGCCCGCTCCGCCAATGAACTGGTAATGTTTGTCGAAGGACCACAGCCGCATCGGCCAGCGGCTTGCAAATCCGACGTCCGATACGAGCGACCAATCCTCATTCTTGATCGGCCGCCCATAACTCAGCCGACAAACGAGCGATGGTGATCGGGCTGGAGTCCCAGCCATACGTCGCTTCGGTGCGCGCGCGTTGCAAAGCTCTCTGACGGGCATCCGCAAGCTTGGCGCCGCGTTCTTGATACGCCCTCTTGCGATCGTCCGTGAGTAAGCGTTTCACGGCCTCGGTAAGCGATGGCAGGGTGGTCTCCGCGTCGGCTGCGATGGCCAGATCGACTTCCGGATAGCGCTGGAGATCCTGGTAATTGCCTTTGGCATACAGATCGCCGGCCGTGATGCTGATCAGCTTGGCACCATCCTTCGTCGCCAATTTCGATGTGCGGTACAACTGATCGCGGAAGGAATGGGTAATGCCCCAGAAGTCCGTGAGCTCCAAGCCCTAGGATCACATCCGCATCTGGCGATGAGCGCGCGGCCGCGATCGCTCTGGTTCAGGGGATGACGCGAGGGGAAATTCATGCGCCCTCCCTGATCGATGACGGGCGCCTGTAGCGCTTCGGCAAGTTCGATCAGGCGCGCCATGCCGGCCGGGGTGCGCGCGGCACGGTCCGCGATGATGACTGGATTTTCCGCCGCGACCAGTAGCCGCGCCGCCTCGGCCACCGAGCCCGAATCGCCCATGGGCAGCGAGTCCAGCGTCAGTTTCGGGATGTGGATCTTGGCGTCCTTGGCGAGGGGGCTCTCCTGCAAATCGGAATCCGCCACTACAAGTACCGGCATCGACGGCGTGGTCATCGCAATTTTGTATGCCCGAACAGCGGACTCGGCGAAGTGAGGCAGCGAGATCGGAAGGTCATCCCATTTCACAAAATCGCGCACCATGGCCGCCACATCCTGGGCGCTGTGGTCCCATTCCACTCCCGGGCGGCGCATGGTTGCGTCAATCGAGTTTCCCGCGATGATGTACACCGGCGCGCGGTCGCAATAGGCATTGAAGATCGCCATCGATGCGTGCTGCAAGCCAACATTGCTGTGCACAAGAACGCCCATCGGCTTGCCTTCGATCTTCGAATAGCCATGGGCCAGGCCGACGGATGACTCTTCATGGCAGCAGGTGATGAATTCGGGGGACTCGTTACCGCCATAATTGATGATGGATTCGTGCAAACCCCGAAAACTCGAACCCGGATTGGAGGCGATATATTCGAGGCCCAGAGACTTGAGGACATCGACCATGAAGTCGGACCCGGATCGCTCACATGTAAGAACATCGACGTTGGAGGGATCGAGCTCCTTTGGCATCATCGGCGCGGTAGCCGATTGGGCCGGAACAGCCTGCGGCGTCGCCATCGTCGAGGCGCTCGCTACGAGCCCAGCCGCACCCGCGGCCGCGCCCTTCAGAAATTTGCGACGATCAACGGAGAGTTTTTTTGCCATTGCCGGGATGTCCTTTGAGGAGAATTGCTTGCTGCTCCACGGCGACTCTTATTCCATAGACGTATATCATACATCGATGGTTACTGGGAGGCGGATCGACTTCGAGTAGTGACTCAGTTTGGTTCTGGAGAGAACGAACAGCTGCCCGCCCCCAAAACGGGCGGTTCACCGTGAGCGTTCACCGTGAACGGCCTCTGCAAGACCCACTGCAACCAACGAGGATGAAAGGCCGGGCTATTGCGGGCCCGCTGTGGCCATTTGTCCAAGGATTTGAACTACAAGATGTAAAAAGGCCTGTTCCAGTGTACTCTCACCATCACACAAGTTTCAGACAGATAGACCGGGTTTGCCGGGTGGAGAGCAATCGTGGGGACTGAAACGCGCGGGCTTACTGTCGCTGAGATCATCGACCAGCAGCCTCTGAGCCGTTTTCAAATCACCACGATCGGGTTGTGCGCGCTGGTTATGGTTCTGGACGGTTTCGATACGCAGTGCATCGGCTTCCTGGTGCCGTCCATCGCAGAGACGTTTCATCTCCCGCTGAAGGCCTTCACTCCAGTTTTCGCTTGGGCCTTAATTGGGTTCATGACGGCTTCGATGATCATGGGGCCGGTCGCCGATCGCTGGGGGCGTAAGTGGCCGGTGGTCGTTTCCACACTTATATTTGCGATCTTCGCCACGCTTACGGGCAGGGTCTCGTCATTCCATGAAATTGTGATTTTTCGCGCCCTCACGGGGCTCGGCTTAGGAGGCGCAATGCCCAACGTCGTCGCGCTTACGTCCGAATACGCGCCGAAGCGTCTGCAGCGAGTCTTCGTTTCCACGCTTTTCTTCGGGATGCCGCTGGGCGCTCTCTTGGGCGGCTTGGCCAGCTCGGCAATGATCCCCGCGTGGGGATGGCGATCGGTATTTTATCTGGGCGGAATCTTGCCCTTTTTGGTTGCGCTCATCTTGATCGGGGCGCTTCCCGAGTCCGTCAAGTATCTAGCCGTGCGGAGCGGCGACTCGCGGAAGATCGCTGCGATCATGGCGCGTGTCGCACCGGGACTGGCCGGATGTGCCGGCCAGCAGCCTGTTGCGCCCGACCCCCGAGCGCAAAGGTTTGCCCGTCAAGTATCTTTTTGCGGAGGGCCGCGCGCTCGGGACGATCCTGTTGTGGGTTCCGTTCTTCATGAACCTGCTGATGATTTATTTCATTGTGAGCTGGCTGCCAGCATTGTTGCGTCAGGCTGCGATGCCCGTCTCGGCGGGGGTCAAGGCGATTTCCATGTTCAGCCTTGCCGGCATCATCGGGTCCTTGGCGCAGGGACGGCTCATGAATCGGTACGGCGCCTCTGTCGTGATGGTGACGGAGTTCCTCGTGTCCACTTTGCTGATCGGCTCGCTGGCGTTCGCCGCCGGATCGCTTTCGTTCATCATGGCGGTTACATTCGTTTTGGGTTTCACGATCCAGGGTGCGCAGGGGGGGCTTAACGCGCTGGCGGCAAGTTTCTATCCCACGGCGATGCGTTCTACAGGCGTCGGTTGGGCGCTGGGAATCGGGCGCGTTGGCTCCATCGTGGGCCCGGTGCTCGGTGGCGTCATGTTGTCGTTGGAATGGAGCCCGCAGCAAATCTTCCTGGCGGGTGCTCTCCCCGCTTTGATCGCTGCGGTTGCGGTACTGTTGAGCAACCGGCTTCGAGGCAATGAAACTGCTTATCGTTCGGGGCCTGATCCCGGCCGGGTAGAGGCTGTGTAGCAGACTCGAACGTTTACACGCACCGCCACGACTCGCGTATTCCCCTAGCTCAACGATCGAAACGGAATCGGACGCGCGCCGGGCGAGCCGCCCGTGTTGGTTTCCTCCAAAAATTTACACCAACCGCTGCTGGCAAACCAAAACAGTTGTAGTGGAGGGAGCGGGCTCTACGCTTCGCCCCGCCTAGGCGGGCTGCCGTTGGCGCGTCGGAGATTTGGAGCCCGCCGGAGCTAGAAAACCACCTGGGCCAAATCATTGACCCCCTAGTGGTCAGCTATTTAAACAGCTAGTTAGACTTGCCCCTCGCCATTTTCTGAGCCATGAAAAACAGCAACCGCCGGTCACTCTCATTGGCGCGGCCCAGCAGACGGCAGAACTTGGCCAGCACGCGGGCATTCTTCCCGGAACTGCCCCACTCGGTGCTTGAGGATTTCCCGCGGAGGGGAAGGTTCGCGAGCTTGGGCGGCTCTTCCCCATCGTAGAAGAGTTGATACACCGGGACTTCCAGAGCGCGTGCGAACTTCTCCAGAGTCTCGACGGCAGGGACGGTGTGCCCATTTTCAACCCGGGAAATATAGCAACGGAGCAGTCCCGTCCTTTTTTCGATTTCGCCTTGTGATAATTTTTTCAGTTCACGCAATGCACGCAAGCGATCGCCGATAATCATGTTCGTCAGAGCCTCCATCTCGAATCATAGGATTGGGTTAACCAAAAACATATCTGGGGGCCGGGGCCAATAAAGTATACCTCAGACTGCGTTGGCGTCACGTAAATTTTCATGTGTCTCGGGAAAAAATAGGTTCGCCGCCGGCAGCCGGACGCGCGCTTGACAGGCAACTCTACGGTTGCATAAGCTTGTTCCGTTGGATATCGTTTTCAAAGCGCTGGCTGATCCGAGCCGCAGGCATTTGCTTGACCGGCTTCACGAGCACAATGGACTGACGTTGAATGAATTGTGCGAGCACCTCGAAATGACACGTCAGGCGGTCGCCAAGCATCTGGCGTTGCTGGAGAAGGCAAGACTGGTGGTAATCATTTGGCATGGGCGAGAGAAACGCCACTACCTGAATCCCATGCCGATTCAGCAAATCCGCGAGCGCTGGATTGGAAAATACGAGCGCCATGGCTTCCAGGCGTTGAGCGAATTGAAAAAAGGACTCGAGGAGAAGGGCAAATGAGCGGGGCCAGCACGCATGCGCCGGACATCGTCTACGCGATTCATGTCGCCAGAACGCCCTATGCCCAAGTTCGACGTGGCGAAGTGAACTGGTTCCTGCTTGAGATTGAATTCCGAAAAACTTAACACAGAGGACGCAGAGAGCCACAGAGAACCAGAGAAAAATCGGCCTTTTTCTTTCGGTCGTCTATTTCTGTTCTTCTCTAAAAGGCCCTCAGAGAACTCAGTGGCTTTTCTCGGTGTCCTCTGTATTAAATTTCGTCTTTCAGTGTACTTCCGCGGGCGTTTGGGT
The DNA here is from genome assembly GCA_963811715.1 of Terriglobia bacterium. GTDB lineage: Bacteria > Acidobacteriota > Terriglobia > Acidiferrales > UBA7541 > Palsa-360. The sequence goes on along the minus strand of CAWESM010000008.1, from coordinate 748,539 downwards.
TGCCGGTCCCTCGCCAACGATTTCGAGCGTGACGTCCGCGTCCTTTGCGCCGTCATAGTGAACTTGCTTTCCATAATGGGTGACGACGCTGCCCGGAGGCAGAGGGAACGTGCTGTCCGGATCGTATTTCGTGCCCGTGCCTACCCACCAAGTTCCCGAAATCACGGTGATGTACCGGTCGTTCGGATGGAAGTGTGGGTGGCTCATATGATGCGCCGTCCATCGCGTGAGGACGACGTACATTCCCGGCTTGGATGGATCACCGGCCAGGACGGCCGTGTCTGCTCCGTTCTCCCCATGAACCCAGTTGATCTGGTTCGGCAATTTGTAAGAAATAGCGGCCGGATTGAGATCGGGGACCGGGGCCCTGGCCGATCCTACCGTTACCGCGATCGCGAGTGCGACGAGCCAGTAATACCGCCGCATCCAAGAAGTGAGCATGCTTTTCTCCTGTTGTAGGAATGGGCGCCGGGTGTCCCGGCAAACCCGCAGGGCCTCATAGTAGCACTCTTTGGGAAACGCGGCGGCTCAGCCGCCTGGGGATTTTTCCGACCGCAGTTTCCACACGATTTGCCGCAACATGCCTAGCCAGGCATCGGTGTCTTCGGCCTGCAAATGGAGGCGGCGGACCAGGCGCCTGATCCTGTCTTCCGAATCATTCACGCGGCGGCGGTTCAGGTAGCCGCTGTCGTGTAGTGCTTCGAGCAGGATCCCCGTGATCCGCTCGACCTCGCCTGCTTTCGCGATTTTCTGCTTTTCTGGTTTCGCCGCGGCCTTCCCGTCGCGCACGACCTCGTACAGGCAAACCGCTACCGCCTGCCCCAGATTCATCGAGATATTCTCTTCGCACGTCGGGATACGCACCAGCCAGTGGCAGTAGCTCAAGTCTTCGTTTGAAAGACCGCGCTTTTCCGACCCAAAAAGCAGGGCGACGCTGCCCGACGCCAGGTGCTTGCGCAAGAGGCGCGCGCCAACTTCGAGGCGCCTAAGCGGGTGGTGCAACTCCCGATGGCGAACCGCCGTCGTTCCAACGACAAGCGTGCAATTTGCCACGGCTTCGTCGACGCTCTCGTAAACCTTCGCGCTCGCGAGCAGCTTCGAAGCGCCGACGGCGGAACGCGCCTCGCGGAATGCTGGTTCATACGGCGTAACGAGCCGCAGGTGCGGGAAGCCAAAGTTGCTCATGGCGCGGGCGGCTGCACCGATGTTCAGTGGATTGCGGGTAGCCACTAGGACGACATGCAAGCGATCGAATTGGGCCGGGGTGGACATGGGAGCCTATTCTAGATCACGCGCGGGATAAGTCTTCTTCCGAATCACAATTCCATGATAATTGCTGGAAGTTACCATCGGCGAGAGGCCCGGACGCCAACTGGGAAAATAAATTGGCGAGCCCACCTTTTGAGGCATTTTTGATCTTTCGGGTGGCCGCTCCTTCGTGGTTTTCGAATGGGCGGAGGGTTTGTTTTTTTCTTGCGCTTGTTTTCAGCTCAGTGGATGGGGTCAACAACAAGTGAATGTAATGAAATGCGGTTGACCGCGTCCGTAGCGGCGAATGACTGTGTTGGCCATGGAACGGAAGAGAAGTCAAAACCCCGACCCTCTAAACCCGAAAGGGTCGGCCACCCGGAAAAGCCAAACCAGTTCCTCGGCGTTGACGTACTGGAGTGGTATCATGCAATCGTGACCCGTCGTCAAGAGGAAAATTGGAGAAGGGTCGGCCACGCGCCTAATAAGGTTCCGACCAGAGGCAAACGTGCTTTTTTGGCGTAGGAAGAACAGAAACATGACTCCGCTCGAAATCGCTGAGCTTATTCAGCGTTTTCTCGACGAAAAGAGTCTTTATCCCGAAGAATGGGTCGAGTTCACGGAAACCCCGCAACACGATAAGATGCTCGATGTTTACAGAAAGCGATGCGACAAGCTAGATCCCCTCGTCAATCGACCCGGAGAGATGGATTCAACGGCGGTGGCCGAACTTAGGTCAATGATCGACGAACTGCGGGAGATCGGAACGGGTAGCAAACCTGAGACTGTGGAGTGACCTCTCAAGTGCGCTGGGCCCTGCTGCATATACCAGCGGGTGCCCCTCGGTTGAGGCGGGCGGCACATCTTTTGAATCGGAGTTGAATTTCCGGGTGGCCGCTCCTTCGTGGTTTTCGAAGGGGCGGAAGATTCGTTTCTTCTCTCCGTGTTTGCGACTCAGATGACGCTCCGCGCGGAGCGGCAACGATTGCGCATGCAGAAGATTGTTCCTTAGTTTCCTCTTTCCGAATTCCGCCAGCCAGCGTCAGTGCTCGCGCAGCACGTCGAAACGAGCGATGGAATAACCCAGGGCGGCGCCCAGGAATACATCCGCTGGAAAATGAGACTGCAATGTTACGCGGGAGAATCCTATGACTCCGGCAATTCCGTAGGCGACCCACGGCACCCACCGGTGATTTCGATAGCGAATCGCGAAAACAGTGGCCACGGAGAACGCGGCTGTGGCGTGCCCGGAAGGAAAACTGTGATTGAAGATTCCATTGTTGGCGCGAAAAAAAGTATCGTTGAAAGGTCCTTGTGGAGCAATGTCGGAAGGCCGCAATCTCCTGGTCACGGCGTTTAGGACGCCATAGAGGACCATGCTATCCGCAACAGCTTCTCCCGCGAAGAGAGCTGTCTTTTGCGAGTAAGAATCGTTGCGCGCCAGGCCCAGGATATAAAACGAAGCCGGCACGATCCCGATTTCGGCTGCGGTGATTTTCCCGCTGAATGCCCGATTGAATCCGTGGAAACTCGAGGTGCGCCGGAAATAGGAGACGTCATGCGGGTCTGCCGCCAGCAAACCGGCTGTGACACCGACGACAGCAACGGTAGGCAGCCAATACTGGCCCTGGGCGAGTTTTCCGGGGAAAAACCACAGGTCTTTTTGGTCGCTGAAAAAGTTCCGTGGGAGCTGCCGCCAGGATACATCGCGCTGAACCGATGATCCCGCGCCCGCGCTCTGTCCCGGATCCGAATCGGAAGGCGCTCCATCGGCGAGAGGTGCTGACTCTTGGCAATGGAGAACGCCGGCTGACAGGAACAACCACAAACATAAAATGCCAAAGGTAGAGCTTCGAGGCCGACGGTGCGATTTAATCATAAATGTACCTTGCGGGCCAGTGCTAGGGGCACACCGCACTTTTATAGTACGGGGTGCAGGATGAAGAAGACCTTAATACGACCCAAGAAAAAGTAGCAGGCTCAGTTCGCTTGCGTTTGCCAGGCGGGCGATGAACGCTCCCCCCTTAATCCGCACATTGTGTGCGGAGGCAGTCAGAGGTATATTGCGGGGCAGCCTGAGACGAAGATAGAAGCCTTGGACTAGGAGACATACCTGTGACGAAACGAATTCTTGATGATCTTGGCCGGTCTGGCCGCAATTTTCATGCCCGGTGGAAAGTCCGCGTTTGCGCAGACAGCCGCGGGCGCTCGGGCGTTCGAACAATATTGCGCGAAGTGCCACGGAGATCCCAGCAGTACGGTTGCGGCGTCCGATGAATTGAAGATGCGCCGATTGACGGGGGATGAGATATACGCGGCGCTCGGCAAGGGGGCGCACATCAATTTGCAAGGCCCGACGGACGATGAGAAGCGCGAGATCGCGTTGTCGATTGGCGGCCGGAAGCCGGGAGTTGCCCAGATCACCGATGCGAAACTGATGACCAACCATTGCTCGAGCAATCCTCCGCTCGGCGAACTCTCCGCGAAATCTTCCTGGAATGGTTGGGGAAACGACGCCACGACGAACGCGCGTTTTCAGCCGGCCAAGGCCGCGGGCTTGACCGCCGCCCAGGTGCCCCAGTTGAAGCTGAAATGGGCTTTCGGTTTTCCGGGAGTTGACCAGACCTATGGCCAGCCTACCGTTGCCGGGGGCCGCATCTTCATCGGCGTCGATTCCGGCGCTGTGTATTCCATCGACGCGGCGACCGGCTGCGTGTATTGGTCCTATCAAGCCGACGCAAGCGTGCGTACTGCGATTAACATCGGACCGGTGAAAGGACATGGCGCGGCCAAGCTAGGCATTTCGTTTGGCGATGTAAGAGCGAATGTTTATATGCTGGATGCCGCGACTGGCGATCTCCTGTGGAAAGTTAAGGTGGAGGACCATCCGGTAGCGCGCATCACGGGCGCTCCCACACTTTACGAGGGACGGCTCTATGTTCCGGTTTCGTCTTCCGAAGAGCGTTCGGGAGGCATGAGTTCGGTTTATCCCTGCTGCACGTTCCGTGGCAGTGTCGTGGCGCTGGACGCGAATACGGGCAAACAGATTTGGAAAACGTACACCGTGGCGCAGGCCCCCAAGGCCGCCGGAAAAACTTCCAAGGGGGTGACCATCTGGACGTCCAATGGAGGCGCGGTCTGGAATTCGCCCACCGTTGACGTCAAGCGCCACGCCCTCTATATCGGGACTGGAGACGCCTACACGCCTCCCGCAGCGGCCACAACCGATGCCATCATGGCTTTGGACATGGCTTCAGGAAAAATTCTCTGGGCGCATCAAGACACGGAAAATGATGCGTGGCTGTCGGGTTGCGGATCGCAAAATTCCGTGGAGAACTGCCCGAAGGATTTAGGGCCCGATTATGATTTTGGCGCGTCGCCGGTTTTGCGGAATCTGCCGGGGGGACACAGGGTCCTGGTAGCGGGACAGAAAAGCGGAATGGTTTGGGGGCACGATCCCGACCAGGAGGGAACTGTTTTGTGGAAAACGCAGCTGGTCCCGAAGCTGGCGCTCGGAATGATTACGTTTGGCGGCGCGGCGGACGAGCAAAGCGCCTATTTTGGATTGAGGACTGGCGGCGTGGCTGCCGTGCGGCTGACCAATGGCGAAAAGCAATGGTTCACTCCGATCCAGGGACCCGCAGCCCCGGGGCCGCGCGGTGAGACTGCGGCGTTAACCGCCATTCCAGGCGTCATTTTTTCGAATAGCTGGGAAGGAGTGGTGCGCGCGTTTTCGAGCGACGATGGACATCTACTCTGGGAATACAACACGGCTCGCGATTTTGAGACGGTGAACGGAGTTAAAGCGAAGGGCGGCTCGATGGCAGCCCCGGGTCCTACGATTGTTGACGGCACGGTTTTCGTGGGGTCGGGGTACACGTTCTCGGTTGGATTGCCCGGCAACGTGCTGCTCGCTTTTACCGCGCAGTAAACGGAATCTCGCGCCTGGGAGTAGCCACTTAGTTATTTTACACAACAGGATAGAGAGGGCTGATCGGGATCGATTGGTGGGACGAGATGGAGGACGGTAGAGAAAACCCGCACCCTTGAACACCGCAAGGGCGCAACACCCGCTTTCTCGCATCCGTGTTTCTGGAAATTGTGAACGCGGAACCGCTGGTTGAATTTGTCTGATGCATATTTTCTCGCGACTTAAATCCTTGGAGGATTCGAACATGTTGCAGAATCGTTTGGCTGTGGTGATTGCGTCGGTTGTGCTGCTCGTCGCCGGGTCCTTGTCGGCGCTCGCGCAAGGGCTCCTGACCCAGAAGGCGCTTTCGGCGGACGCGGCGCAGACCATTGCTCGCGGGGCGGTCGACAAATGCCGGGCCGATGGCTACCGCGTCAGTGCGACGGTGATTGATGAGAGCGGCCTGCTCAAGGCATTCTTGCGCGATGACGGGAGCGGCCCACATACGATTGACTTTAGCCGGAAGAAGGCATTTTCGGCGCTGACCTTCAAGAAGACTTCGGGCGAGACCGGCAAAGCCTGGGCGGAAAATCCACCCGCTCCCAACATTGACGGCACGACCGGCACGGCGGGCGGAGTGCCCATCAAGGCGGGCGGCGTAGTCATCGGGGCCATAGGCGTGAGTGGGGCTCCGGGCGGCGATAAGGATGAGGCCTGCGCGAACGCGGGCATCGCGAAGATTGCCGCGGACCTGAAGTAGTTAAATTGGCGAAAGCAGGAAGCGCGCCGCACATCGCCGACTCTGGCGGTCACGAACACGAATCAGGCTTTTAGCGCCGCCAGGACGCGCTCTGGCGTAAACGGTATCCTCCGCAGGCGGACGCCGGTGGCATCGAAGATCGCGTTGCCAATCGCGGCTGTGATCGGCACGATCGACGGTTCGCCTCCACCGAGGGGCTGCATTTCCGGCCGGTTGATCAGCACGATTTCGACGTCGGGGACCTGATTGAACCGGATGACCGGGTAGCTGTCCCAGTCGAGATTTTTTTGTCCGGTGGAGTCGAATTGAACCTCTTCCATGAGGGCCCGGCTCACCCCCTGGATGATGTTTCCCTCAATTTGGTTCTTCAGCCCGTCGGGATTGACGATCAGGCCGCAGTCGTGCGTCAGGGTGATTTTCTTTACGGTTACTTCACCAGTTGATTTATCAACCTCGATTTCCGCAACGGCAGCGGTCATGGTATTGGCGCGATTGGCAGCGGCGACTCCTCTTCCCGCGGCCTTCGTTCCACTCGAAGCGGGTGCGGGAGATGGGCGGTCGGTCCAGCCTGCCTTCTTGACCGTGGCGGTGAGGACTTCGGAAATCCGCTTGTCGCTGGTGAGGTAGCGCAGGCGGAACTGCACTGGATCGACGCCCAGACTCGAGGCGATTTCGTCCACGAAGGATTCGCTCGCGAACACGCGGGCCAAATCTCCCGGCGCACGGAGATTACTGGTTCGCAGAGGCCAGTCACCTTTTTGCACCCAGGGGATATCCGCAGCCAGAACTTTCTGGTTCTCGAAGGTATAGATTTGGCCTCCTCCTCCGGCGCCGTTCAAAAATCCCGTGGTGGTCGGCGTGAGGCCAATTTGACTCGATGCGAGCAAGGGGTTTCCCTCCGACGCGGTCCAAGGAAAACTGCGGTCCATGAAATCCCAGGCGATCACGTTGCCCTGGGCATCCACGCCGGCGCGGACCGTTGTGTACTGGGCCGGGCCCTTGGGATCCCAGGCGTGTTCGTCCTCGCGCATCCACTGCACGCGAACCGGTTTACCCACGGCACGAGACAGCAGCGCCGCGTCCTCGGCGGCGTCATCACACTCGAGGCGTCCGTAGCTCCCCGAACCCTCCCGGTACATGAGATGGACATTTTTCGGAGGAATGTTCAACATCTTGGCGATGGAATCCCGCGTCCGGAAGGGCCCCTGCGTGCCGGCCCAGATCGTCGCTTTGTCTCCGCGGACATCCGCGACGGCGCAAGGCGGGCCCATCATTCCGTGCAACTGGAAGGGCCAGTAATAGGTGGCTTCCAATACCTTGTGCGCTTGCGAGAAGGCGGCGTCCAGATTTCCCCGATTCGTTACAATGTTGTCCTTGAAACTTTTGGTGTTCTTCAAATAGTCGAAGACTTCATCCGGTCCGGACGGCATTTTCAGCGTTGGCTCCGACCAAGTCACCTTCAGCGCCCGCGCCGCCTGGATCGCCGCCCACTCCGTCTGTGCCACGACACCGACAAACCCGCCCTCGCGCACGACTTTCACGACTCCCGGAATATTCTGGATCGAGCTTTCGTCCACATTCGACGGCATGGAAAGTGACGTCGCCGGACGCACGGCGCGTCCGTGCAGCATCCCCGGGACGCTGACATCTTGCGAGTAGACGAATTCACCCGTGAATTTTTCCGGCAGGTCGACGCGGGGAATCGATTTTCCGACAATCTTGTAATCCTTCGGGTCCTTGGCGGGAACTTGCGGCGCGACTTTCATGTCCCAGCCGTTGCCGATGGCGCTAATTTTCACGTTGAACCGCTTGCCGCCCAGAAGATCTCCATAGGCGATTTTTTTGGAGGGATTGCCCACTACGCTGACCACGCCATCGGTGACGGTCAGCTTGTCCGGCGTCGAATCGAGTCTCGCGGAGGCGAGCTTGAGTAATTCCTGGCGCGCCGCCGCGGCTGCCTGCCGCAGTTGCACGCCGCCCCGCTCGATGGTTCTGGCGGCCGCCGTGACTCCCTGGTCGACGGCCTTATCCGTGTCGCCGGAATCCATGTAGACTTTGTCGAAGCGCACATCGAGTTCCTCGGCCACGATCTGCGCCAGGGCGGTCACTACACCCGTGCCGAGCTCGACCTTGCCCGTGAAGACAGTGACGGTGCCATCTTTCGCGATCGTCATCCAGGAATCGAGCACGGTCGGGTCCATGCCGTCCACGGACAGTCCATCGCCTTGCGCGAGCGCTCTCGAGGCAGCGCCGAAAAAACTAAAACTCACGACGAGGATGCCCGTGCTCTTCAGAAGATCTCTGCGGGAGATGGATTTGGTTGCCATGTTCGGCTCTCCTTTTTCAGGCTTTCTCGGTGAGGCGCTCATCTGACGATGAGGTTCCCCGGCGACGTCGGCGTACCTGCGCCTGCGGCTCGCTGGATGGCGCGGATGATCCGCAGGTGCGTGCCGCAGCGGCAGATATAGCTGTTCAAGGATTGCTTGATATCGGAAATCGATGGATGGGGATTTTTATCTAGCAAAACTTTCGCGCCCATGAGCATGCCGTTCATGCAATAGCCGCACTGCGCTGCCTGCTCTTCGATGAACGCTGTTTGCAGCGGATGCGGATGGGCGACGCTCCCCAATCCTTCGAGTGTCGTGATGCTCTTGTTTTGCGCGGCGCTCGTGGGGAGCATGCAGGACCGGGCCGACTTTCCGTCCACGAGTACCGTGCACGCTCCGCACTGGCCCAGGCCGCAGCCAAACCTCGGACCGTGCAGCCCCAGGTTGTCGCGTAAGACGTATAAGAGCGGTGCGCTCGAGTCCGCATCGACGACTCGCGCCTTGCCATTTACATTGAGCTTGATTTGCGCCATGGCGAGATTCCTTTCTCGTCGGACCTGCTGAGGAAAAGTGGCCCGTGTTTACAAATGAAAAATTCCCTCATCCAGCTTGTTCTATCGCTCAATAATATACACCGGCCCGCGGCAGGATAGGAAGCCGGACTGTAGTCTTTGCGCGCTGATTCGTGCAGGTTCGTGATGCGCGGGGTGAATTGCCGAGGCGAACCCGGGAAGTCAGGGTCAAGAACCGCACCCTTGCACAAATTGCAAGAATGCGGCACCCACGCGACCACCCGCCTTTTGAGGGTGTGCGATCCAATCAGCCAGCATGTAAAGGGTCTCCGGAATTCGGAGAAACTCTAGTTTCCGCCCACGTGAATGTAGCCGCGGAGCTCCAGATTTGTAATCGTCGTCAAGGCCCACAAATCGAGTTGGATCTCGGGCAGGATCGTGTCCGTCTCGATTTTCTTTCCCAGGACCGCTTGGCCGCAAACGCGGAAGTCGATGCCGGCTTTCTTCATGCCGCGGATCATGGCGATATTGGGATTGTCGTGGCCGTCGTTGCGCGCCTTGAACGCCGCGTTGTTGAGGATCATGTCGGTTCCGCCCTGGTGCAGGACGATGACGATCTTTCGATGATCGGCCGGCACGCCATACTTCGCGAGAGTATTGAAATACCGGGCGATGGAGATGAGGCCGGGATTCACTTCATCGATCTTGGGGGCCGCATTACTGATATCGAATACTACCTTATAGATAATATTCGGGTCGGGTAGTTCGCCGGCGCCAGGAATATCCGTGGCCACCGGAGAATCGGGCAGCGGCAGGGTTTGCGCCGATTGCGCCAGCGCCGAGCCCGAGAGTCCGACCCACGCAGCCAGTAGGACCAAAACACATCTCGATAATTTCTTCACAAAGCCTCCCTCCACCGGAATTACGCGCAGACGTCACTGAATCAGCGGCATTCTACACCCGCGTCCGGCGGGTAGCCAATCCGTTTGCATTCGTTGTGTAAGGAAATGCCCCCGATGGGAGAATTCCACTTCAGTACGTCAACGCCGAAGTGCTGGTTTGGCTATTCTGGGCGCCCGGGCCACTCCGTGACGAAATAAAAAAGCCCACGCTCACGATTGCGAGCGTGGGCCGCGCAGGATTCGGATTAGGTTATGCCTTCGATTTTGGCCTGAACACGAAATTGGCCGGAACAGTCTCATTTCCGGTGATGGTTACTTCCTGGCTCTGAGAGCCATAGGTTTCATCCCAGGCAGTGATCGTGTACCTGCCAGGAGCTAGACCGCTGAGAGAGAACGTGCCATTTTCCCCGGTTACGGAATGGAGCGGAGTTTTCAGGACCACGAAATATTTTCGCGCTCCCGTTCCGAAGTCGCATTTCACGGGGATGATTTCTTCTTCGGCCGAGTTCACCATTTGTCCCGTATAAGGCGCGAGTGGAACGAAACCCAGCTGCAGAACCGCCTCCGTAAAGTGGCAGCCGTCCTGCGCGATAGCCATAGGTTGCTTGTTCGACGAGTTCATGCCAGGTGCGCCGGGGACCGCATAGACGACCACGTTTCGGGGAGCAACAACTTGGCCAGCGGCGGCGCCGGTCGAGGCCATGGAAACCGACAATTTCGCGGCCTTCGATTGCGCGGACATGCTTACGGGCTTGGTGTTCGAGGATGGGTCTTCCACCGTCACTTTGCCGGTGACAACTCCGGCAGCTCGCGCGCTTGAGACCATCGTAATGCAACATGCGATCAGTAGTAGGGAGGATAAAATTCGTTGAATTTTCATCAATGTGTTCCTTTCTCAGTCTGTCAGCAAGATCTAACCACTCGTTTCATGCTCTTTGTAGGGATCGCAGTTGCGGTCCAACGAGCCTACGTTTGTCGGGCCACGAAGAACGGGGACATTTCCCACCGTTTCTCGACCGCTGTCTGGTCGAACTCAGTGGGCACAATCGCCGCGACCCAAAAGGTCTCCTTCAAAAACAAACTGAGATACGGGCACCGCACGCCCTACCGGACTGCCCGACCCACTCGTCTTCAGGTCGCTTACCTGTGAGTTAAGGCATTTGCCGTGCCATTCCGACCCACAATGCGTGACTCACCGAAGGCAAAACGGACGAACCTAGATAGCCCTTAAGTGTTTAGAATTCAGTACATCTAAAGAGGTGAACGCCGCGGACTCGTGCATTCGCAGGATAATTGCCGGCGAATGTAATGCGGATGCAAATTAGCTTTTTGTGACGTTTGTCACTTTAAGGAAAGAGACTAGCTTGAGAACAGCACATATTTGCCCTTTGCTGGCTTGCCATCGATGGCCCTCTTACAAAACTTGAGTACGCAGCCCCGCTTCCATTCCATGAGCGAGTTGTAAAACCGTTTACGCGTCTAGTACCATTACTCACAGGACCAGGTTCTAGAAATGCCCCGAGCACGGGATCAAGCCTTTCACGCGGGCACGCCAAGCGAAGGCGCAAGGTTGCTTACGCCACTAGATGATGGCCGCGCGATATGGTATGGAGTTGCGTTCCCTCGGGGCTCAGGACGTATACTCAGGAGTTGCGTAGGGGTCAAATGGACAGTGTACTGGTCATTGAGGATAGCCGTGCGATGCAGCGGACATTGCAGCGCCTGTTCGAGTCAGACGCGCTGGAGGTCCAAATTGCCTCCGATGGTGTCGCGGGTCTGGAAATCTTCCGGAAGCAGCCGCCCAGCGTGGTTGTCCTTGACTTGAAGCTGCCGCGATTGTCCGGCAAGGAGCTCTGCCGGGCCTTCAAGACACAAATGCCGTCTGTTCCGATTGTAATCTTGAGCGCCAATGAAGAGGTGGAAGACAAGGTTTTGCTTCTCGAACTCGGTGCTGACGATTACGTTACGAAGCCGTTCAGTCCGAAGGAATTGCTGGCCCGAGTGCGACGAGCGATGCGGCGCAACGGACCCAAGTCGCAGCCCGCTTCCAACGCCGCACAGGACGCCACCCGCCACGAGTTGCTTACTTTCGGCGACATCGAAATCGACTTTACGGCCATGGAGGCAAAACGCGCCGGCAACCCCCTTGCCATGACCGCGCAGGAGTTCAAACTACTGCGGTTCTTTGCTCAATCGCCCGAGCGTGTGATTTCGCGCGAAGAGTTATTGAATGAAGTCTGGGGTTATCAGAATTATCCTTCCACCCGCACTGTGGATAATCATATCCTGCGTCTCCGGCAAAAGCTGGAGATGGATCCCAGCAACCCACGTTTCTTCTTGACCATGCATGGGGCAGGTTACAAGTTTGTGCCTGGCAGCAGTGGCGCCGGCAAGAAAGTTTAATCCAGGGCAGGGAGACTTTCATGGCGCGCCTCCGGCTACAAACTCAGCTACTCATTTCAACCCTGCTGATCATCTGCGCATTGACGGGGTCGATTCTCCTGATTGTTCGGCAAACGGTTCGCTCGCAAATTGCCGAACAAGTGCGGGACAGCACCGCCGCGTCGCTCCACGAGTTCGAAAGCGTCCAGCTGAAGCTGCAGATCCAATTGTCAAGAACGGCCGCATTGCTCGCCGAACTTCCGACGCTGAAGGCGTTAATGACGTCGCGGGACGCGCCCACCATCCAGGATGGATCGGTACCTTTCTGGAAGCTGGCGGGCAGCGACCTGTTTCTCCTGGCGGACTCGCGCGGGAACGTCATGGGACTTCATCTCACCCGAGAGGGATTGAAGGCCAGCGAGGCCGGCGAGCAACTCGCGGCATCCTTGGAGAACGGAGAGGACTCGACCTGGTGGTTTGCCGGCGGGCGCCTCTATTGGGTATTTCTCCGTTCCATCACGGCGGGAGTGGGAAACAACGAGAAGCAATTGGGTATGGTGGCGATTGGATATGAAGTTGATTCCACGATTGCGGAACAGCTCGCACTTGTCGCCGGCAGCAAAATCGTATTGGCGGCGAACGGCCACGTCATCGCATCAACCTTCGCGCCCCCGGAAGAGAGCGAGCTGCAGAATCAGATCTTCGCGCGGGTATTTGACCCGGGGTCCAGTTCCAGTGACTTGATTTTGGGCGGGGAGAATTACAGGGTCGATTCGGTCGTGCTTCACGATGGCCCGCCGTCCCCAGTGCAATGCTACGTGTTCGTTCCCCTGAAACGCTCGATCGGTTTTATCAACCAGCTCAACCGCACGATTCTCGTCAGTGGAGTCTCAGCCGTATTTTTCGCCTTCCTGCTGTTGCGGTTTGTCTCCGGCACGATTACACGCCCTCTGGACAATTTGGTTGCTGGCGTCCGGGCACTCGCCGGCGGCGACTATATGTACTCGATCACGCCGCGCGGCAGCAGCGAAGTGGCGGAACTCGGTGAATCCTTCTCGAATATGCGGGGTGAACTGCTGGCCTCCCAGCGGAAACAGATCGAGACGGAACGCATCGCCGCGCTCGGGCGGGCGGCCAGCTCCATCTCCCACGATCTGCGGCACCACCTGGCGGCCCTGGTGGCCAATGCGGAATTTCTGTATGAAGCGGAGAAATTGAAGCTGGACCGCAACGAAATTTACGACGAAATCAGGGCGGCCTCGGAACAGATCACGGAGTTGCTGGATTCACTCCGCGATTTGGCCGACGAACGGCGCACCATCACTCCGGTGCCGGCCTCCATCGATCAAACGATTCGCCGCGCCATCGAGGGTGTACAAGGGCGTCCGGAGTTGCGCAACCGTTCCATTTTGATGACCACGACAGGGGATATGTCGGGAGTGTTCGATCCGAAGAAAATGGAGCGGGCTTTCTTCAATCTGACGTTGAACGCTTGCGAAGCCACGGCGGAACGGAAGGGGGAAGTCGAGATTGACATTTTATCCACCCCGGAATCATTTGAAATCCGCGTCTCGGACAATGGTTCGGGAATCCCCGCCGCCATACGCGACACTTTGTTCGATCCGTTCGTCAGCTCCGGGAAGTCCAACGGCACGGGCCTCGGCCTGGCGATCGTCAGCAAGATTATTCACGATCATGGCGGTGTAGTGAGCGTGGAGCACACCTCCGAGATGGGAACGGTGTTCCTTATTAGGTTGCCCCGCTCGCAGGAAGTATGGGATGAAGCACCGCAGAGGGTCGCTATGTAAGCATTCGGGCCTTGGCTGGTGAATATTCCATCCAATCCGAGATGTCCCCGGCCAAAACCGATTTTCTTAGCCGATTTAACTACAAAAATCAAAAGGAGAAGGGGGCTGGATGTCCCGGGCGCTCCCAAAGCCCCCGCCCGGAAGAGTATCGGGGCTCATGTTACCGCCTGCGGCGACACATTCAGAGACGCAAGCCCCTACAACTCCCTAAAGCGCCCGGGACACTCTAAGTTTACCTGGATGCTTTAGGGCAATTGTCGTGATCGTGTCGGAGTTTTGTCAAAAATTTGTAACAATTTTCCGGGTAGCTAGAGGGACTGTCGCAAAGTGAATCACAGGCAGGATACGGCTCGGCGCTTCCTCGATCGAGGAATTTGATACTCTGGCAGGTTCAAGCCAGTTGGCCCGCCGTGCAGGAAGCGATTGCAGACCTTGCGCCGCATTCCCCTGAATCGACGAAAGGCGCAGGTTTTGAGCTATGATGATCCGCGTTTCCTCCGCCTGGACGAGTGCGGGCTCTACGCTCCGTCGCCAGCCTCCTCCGCCAGAGCGCTTCGGCGGTGGATAGGGATGGCTTCCCGCTCGCCGCGCTGCTTTGGCGGGCGAGTGGCGCGTCGGCGACTTGAAGCCAGCCAAGAAGAAAGATGACGAGAGGCCTCCATGATGGAAATCAAGAAAGTTGGTGTGTTGGGCTGCGGGCTGATGGGCTCAGGCATTGCCCAGGTATGCGCCACGGCTGGGTTCGATGTGATTGCGCTGGAAATTGAGCAGAAATATCTTGATAAAGGTTTCGCCGGAATCCGGAAGTCGCTCGAAAAATTTTCGGCCAAGGGGACTCTGAAGGAGGCTCCGGACCAAATTTTCGCGCGGCTAAAAGGCACGACGAAAAAAGAGGACCTGGCCGGCTGCGACATCATCCTCGAGGCCATCATTGAAAACCTGGACGAGAAACGCAAAATGTACGCCTCACTCGATCCCATCGTAAAGCCCGCCGCGATCTTCGCGAGCAACACGTCCTCGATCTCCATCACGGAAACGATGACCGCGACCCAGCGTCCGGACCGGTTTGTCGGCCTGCATTTCTTTAATCCGGTGCCGCTGATGAAGCTGGTGGAGGTGATCCGTACAATCGCCACCGCCGACGACGTTTATGAAACCGTGTTTGAGTTTGGCAAGAAGCTGGGGAAGACGCCGGTGCGCACGAGTGATAAGACGGGCTTCATCGTGAACCGCTTGCTCGTGCCCTATTTGCTGGATGCGGTTCGCGCGTTCGAGGAGGGCGTGGGTTCGATCAGCGACATCGATACGGCGATGAAGCTGGGCTGCGGATATCCCATGGGGCCGTTCACGCTGCTGGATTTCGTGGGGCTGGACACCACGTACTACATCACAAACGTAATGTTCGACGAATTCAAGGAGAGGCGTTTCGCGTCTCCGTCGTTGCTGAAGCGAATGGTGATGGCGGGCTGGTACGGGAAGAAGAATGGCAAAGGATTCTATGACTGGTCAAACCCGGAAAATCCCGTGCCCCAGGATGCCGCGCTGCGAGGATTCGCGAAACAGTAGCCCCTGCGAGTGCAACTGCCACTAGGGCAGCAGGCCGTACACGTCCAGCTCAGTTTGCGTTCCCACGTAGACTTTGCCATTTGCCACGGTAGGTACCGTGAACTTCACGGCAAGGCCGGCGGTGTCACGGTTCGGAAGCATGGCGCTGTTGTAGATCTCGTTAGAAAGATTCCCCGCGTCGAATGCGCGAAGAATCGCGGGGGTGTTCGGCGTAGCCAGCGCGCCGCTGGTATCAATCAACCAAATGATGGCGTTGCTGGTCCCGTTCGAGGAGACGACGGGCGTGGCGCCCTGCGGGCCCAGAGTTTCAGGCGACTGCGAGGAAGGCAGAGACTGGAGTACACCACTTGCCATGGGAAACGCTTTCAATTTGCTGTTTCCTGCCGCGACGTAGATGGAATTGTTCCAGTACAAGGGGGTGCTGAGAATAGAGGCGTCGCCAACGGGCACGACCTGGACGCGGGGCGCTAAATCGGGACAGGGAGGGCTGTATTCGCCGAGACTGTCGCGATTGAGCACGTAGAGAGACCCGTTTTTCGCGCCGCCCATCATTAAGTGAGACTGTAAGACAGAGCCTGCGGAGTCAGGCAGCAAGACCGGCGCGCTCGAACCAAGATCCTGACCCGTTGTGAACATTGTCTCTTGATCGCAGGGCGTGAAATAATCCGCTACCGATAGTGCTCCGGCCGTGTTGAGGTTGAGACGCATATAACTGTCACCGTAGTCGTTTGCCCCCGGAGGCGGGTCGAACGTCCCGTTTCCAGTTGCCACAAAAACATTGTGATTTAAATCCGCGGAAGGGCCTCCACCGCTTTGCCAGATTCCTCCTTGTATGCCCGTGGGTGTGACATCAAAAACCATGGTTTGCTGCAATGTCGAGGTGTCGTAACCAAACAGCCAACCATGATAGTTAACCTGAGCCGAAGTCGGAGTAGCGGTGCCTCCTGAGGAACTCGCGTCCGCACCAGCCTGTAGGTACGTGAAATGAAAATGCATTAGATCGGCCTGCGTTGCAACAGGAAACGTGCCGTCGAAACTCGTGTCGGTTACACCGTCAATCGTGACGTTGGCGTCGACCTGCACGTCTGAACTGGTGGACGTCGTCACAGTCACCACGTTGGTGGTGCGCGAAATCGCCGAAATGCGCGCTGCATCGCGATGCGTTCCGAAGGCGACGTAAACCGTTCCGCTATCGAGGAGCAAAGCGGCTCGCTGATTTCCAAACAGTGCGCTAAACGTTGGGATAAGAGAAGTAGGAGTCGAAATCTGGATCCCGCTGGACCGGATCTTTGGTTGTCCGGTGGCGAGATCCAGAGCGTAAAGCCGCTCAAAGTAGCCTGGACTGACTGTGGTTCGAGTCTCGGCTACGACATAAAGAGTGGACGAATTTACATCAATCACAGGAGTGCCGGTAATTCCGATGAAGGGGACGATATCGTTGCTGGTGATGCCCACCAACTCGGGCGTGGGAACGGCTTCCTCTCCTGCAGGGACGAGACTCGTCTGCCAAAGCTGAACGCAAGGATTGGCGTCGGCGTCAAAGGCAAAGACGCTATCCTTCTCGGTCGCCACAAAAACGAAGTTGCGCGGTTGGCTGCCGGGAATGGTGAGGTTGGCGACGTAAAGCGGTTGTGAATAGGCGTAGCCATCCAGCGGGCAGGAGAAAAGCTTGCCGAAGGTGGACGGAGTGACGCTCGCGGGAGCCGGAGCCAGTGCGAGTTCCTTGTTGATTTTGTCCAGAGCGCGAGTTGTCATTGCGCCAGGTGAATGTGCCCGGGAAATCGGTGACCTCAATCGTAGCCGAACCGAGGGCGTTCGGGAGCTCTGCCTTAACGATGTTAATGTGAGGGCCTGCCGCATTTGGCGGCGTATACAGACCGTTTGGCGTGATCGTCCCGGTTGAGCAGTTTCCGACAGGCATGCAACCAACGGCCCAGGTCACCTGATTGTTGCTGAGGCCATAGGAGGCAACTTGCAGTTGCAGAGTCTGCGATGTGGTGACACTCGACAGGCTCGGAGAGAGCGTCAGCGGCCCCTGGATTGCACTTAGCGGCTGGATGGTGACGTTGGAGGAAGCAGTTTTGGTGGAATCCGTCTGCAATACAGCGGTGACGGTCACGGTAGCTTGTGATGTGGGAACCGAATTGGGTGCTGTATATAAACCGGAGACACTAATGCTGCCAATGGTTGTTATGTCTCCGCCAGTCTGCCCATTCACTTGCCAGAAGACCGCGGCACTCCCGGCATTTTGCACGGTGGCCGTGAACGGTACGCTGGTGCCAGCGAAAGGCTGCGCCGAGGCCGGTGAGACCGTGACAATCACCGGCGGCGGTGGGCCTGAGGAGACGAGACCGCCGCAGGAAACCAAAAATATCGCCAGCAGTGGGAAGAGGAGGAAAAGAGATGAGACGCCGGGCCGCAACGCGCGGGGCAGCAAGGTATCTTGTGGTTGGTGAATAAAACCAACATCGTCACGCGAGGGACAAATGCGAAGCTGCAGATCCAATGGGAGACACATAGGCTCTGCCAAACTGTATAAATCCAGCGAACGTCGCGGAAGTTACCACAACAGTAGATACGCGTCAATGGATTATGACGCGAATATTGGCAGTCAGGCTAATTTGCGCAACCGGAACCCTCGCAAGGCGCCTTACCGGCCAGCTTCTGGAAGAAATTGCGGACACGGGTCAGGAGGCCGGGCTGCAGGTTCGCCTGGTGTTCGGCAACAGGTGTGGGCGGCGGCAAAGTAGCTGGCACGCTGAGCGCAGTTTGCGGGGGCGCGGGATTTACGTGGCCGTGAAAAACCACCGCCGGGCGCATGCGAATCTCGCGGACCAGAAGGATTGTTTCCGGGCTAGGGTCGGGCGGCGGCACCGGCGAATTCGCGTCAAAGCTGAGTGGCGGCATGATGACGGTATATACGGGTTCTTGAGAGAGGGCTGGTGGAGTCGCGGCATCCGGTTTGTTCGGGTCAGGCTGCAGCGGGTGGCTAAGGACGCCGATCTCTCTTGAAGGCGAAGGACGCGGGGGTTCCATTCTAGCTCGCGGGAAATCACAGGAGCATGAGGAGGCGTCGCTGCGAAGCGATTCAATCTGACCGCCCGAAAAATTCACCACGCCGCCCTGAGGCACGATGAGGCTCTGCCCCGCGAACTGTGGTTCAACGCGCATGGCGCCACGCGCCGTGAGAATGCACATTTCACCGTCCTGGCCGAGCCCGAGCGTCGCGTCGCGTCGCGCGCCTGCAATCGCAACCGGAGTCGCCACGACCGACGGCGTATAAATCGTGAATGTCTCCAGTGAATCGAGCGACGGATGGACGCGGCCGTAATCCAGCGCCAGCGTGATCGCTCCCGTTGACTTGACCAATGTGAAATGCGCCGGACCGCAAATGCTGATTTCGCCCCCGGCGTCGACCAACAACAGCGCATGGCCCGAGCGCACCGTAACGTCGCTTCCGCTGGCGACGACGGTTGGCCCCGCGTCAATTTCCACGCCGGCGTTTGTTACCGTCTTTACCTCGAGATCATCGCCTTCGATTCGACCCACAATGACAGGCATGTTTTGGGTCAAGAGGCGAACGGGCGTGAAAGAAATCGCTGCCAGGACTACGAGCAACGTGATTGCAAAGGTCTTGAGCCAGGTCTCAAACCAATTCCGTCGAATGATCAGCGAAAACACTTTTTCCGCTACGTCGAGAAGCTCCTCGCAAGGGCGCCCTGTCTTCGACTTATACTATACCCGCATGACACAGGAAGCGAAAACACCGGCGGAAGTAAGAGAACCGAGCGTGGGGGTTCACTACGATACGCGCCTTCCAAAACTCAAGCTCGGACAAAGAATCCAGATTCCTATCATCGCTTGGATGGTCTGGGCCGTAATTCGCGTTCTCGGGCCAACGCTTCGATTTGAGGTTCTGGGCGGACAGCGGGTTGGACGCAACTACCGGCCGGACCAACCCCCAAACATCTATGCGTTTTGGCACCGCTGCATCATCGCGGGAGCTTGGTATTTCCGGAACCGCAACGCTGTCCTCATGAACACAACGAATTTCGACGGGCAGTGGACGCGGCGCGTGATCGAGCGGCTGGGCTACGGCACGGCGCAGGGCAGCTCGACGAGAGGAGGACTTCGCGGCCTTGCGGTGATGGCGCAACGGCTTGACCAAGGCCTTGATGCCGCATTCACAATTGATGGGCCCCGCGGGCCACGCTACATCGCCAAACCCGGCCCCGTGATGCTGGCTCGCCGCACCGGCCGCCCCATCGTCGTGTTTCACATTGGACTCGAACGCGCGCGGACACTCGAGAAGACCTGGGACCAGTTCCAAATCCCAAAACTTTTTAGCCGTGCGATTCTGGTGATCGCTCCTCCGATCGAAGTGGCCGAGGACATTAACCGCGACGGGCTGGAGGAAAAACATCAGGAGATGCAGAGGATGCTGGAACGCGTGCGCGACGTCGCGGAGACTTGGTTTTCTCTTTCAGAAGCCGAGCGGGAGCGTGAACGCGCGATCTGGAATGTGTGATCTGGCTTGAAAATCTATTGCCGTTTCGAAAGGCGCAATCGCAGTTCTTCGGGGGACACTTCAACTACCTTACCGTCGCGCCAAATATAGATTGGCAGCCCTTCACGAGCGTGCTCTTCCCAGACTTTTTCAACAGCGGCTTCGAGGGCCATCAAAGCGCGTTCTTGCAAAGGCAGTTCCAGAACATTTGCAGGAGGCTCTTTCATTTTCCACCGTAACGTGAGACCAACTTTTCATACTCCTGAATTCCTATTATACTCAGTTTATCGTCTATTTCGGAAGCCACAATCGCTGGTGTTTCGCCCGAATTGTTAAACAATGTCCAAGAATTTGCGAACAAACGATAATTCGTCAGGAAATTCCTGATCGAGCGGTCAAATCGCCGCCGGATAACGGATTCAGGCACATCGTGCCCCCCTCTGAGAACTCTCTCCCTAACCCGTTCCAGAGTGACTTCGATGCTCGAAACCCAGAGATAAAAAAAATGTACTGCGTACCCCAGGTTCCTGAGATGGCGGATTGACTTCATATGACTTCGGCCCGAAAGTGTTGTCTCAAACCCAAAGTCAATACCCCGTTTCCCGAAATGATCGATTTCAATGAGCACCAATCTTCCCGCCCGGAAGGCTGCGGCTTCCGGCGAAAAGGGTGAAACACCCTGCGCGATGAGATCGGCGTTGATGAAATTTCTGCAATCAGCGTAACGAGGTAGAAATTCACGGGCAAAAGTAGTTTTGCCAGCGCCGTTCGGTCCCGCGATGATATAGACGTTTGGTTTCACACAATTCTTGGGCGATCATAACTGTCCATGCAACAGTGGCTGATCATTCGGGCGAAAACGCTCAGTGGCTGGCGTCGCTGAGCGTCACTTGCGCGTCCATTTTCTGCCCGCCGCGATAGAACTCGACTTTCACCATGTCGCCGGGGCGCTTCCGGTTCAGAGCCAGGTTCAAATCCACTTGTTCCGTGATCGGCCGGCCATCGATACCTGTCACCACATCGCCGCCGAGAAGGATCCGGCGCATCCCCAGGATGGCCGTGCGGTTTCCGCCGCGCAGTCCGGCGTGATCGGCAGGGCCGCCCGGTGTTACGCGCTCGATCAGCAGGCCTTCTTGCACGGGCAGTTTCAATTCCTCTGCGACGGCGGGAGAGATGACGCGAGCTTCGACACCCATGGTCGCGCGGCGCACCCGGCCTTCCGTGATCAGGTCCTGCGCGATGAGGCGCGCCGTGCTGATCGGGATGGCGAAACCGATTCCCGCGGTCGTGCCGGATGGCGTATAGATCGCCGAATTGATGCCAATCACTTCGCCGTGCGAATTCAGCAGTGGGCCGCCTGAATTGCCCTGGTTGATGGCGGCGTCGGTTTGAATCGCGCCGTCAATGACCGTGGTCTGGCCTGTCTGCACCGTGCGCCCGAGGGCGCTGACGACGCCCGTGGTCAGCGTGCTCTGAAACCCGAACGGATTTCCGATGGCGAGCACTCGTTGTCCAACCTGTAAATTATCTGAATCGCCCATAGTGAGCGCGGGAAGTTTGCGGTCCTTGGGATCGATCTTTACCATCGCGATGTCGTTGCGCTCATCCGCGCCGATGAATTTCGCATCGTAGTGCGAGCGGTCGCCCAGCGTGACGGAAATCGCCTGCGCGCCCTGCACGACGTGAAAATTGGTGAGAATGTAGCCGCGCGGATCGATCACAAAACCCGAGCCCGCGCCTTCGACGGGAACCGGTTCCATGAAGACGTCGTACTCGAGCGTGCGCGTGACGATGTTGGCCACGGCGGGGGCCGCTTGACCATAAATTTTCACGGTGAGCACTTCGTCGCCCACGAGCTCACTGGGCTTCGGACCGGGGAGGGGCAAAGCGGCGGGGGGAACAGCTTCGACGCGTTCCGGCTGGCGCTGGCCCCAGCGGCTGCCCGCCCAGTACGCGCCCAGCACCAGGGCGAGACCCAGCGCCAGCAGACGGACAACGCCGCCCTTATTTTTTCCTTCGGTCATTTCGATCCACCTCCTGGGGCTGCCGGGTCTGCGCCGGCTTCGATTCTCTTAAGTTTGGCGACGAGCGCAACGACCTGCTCCCGCGTGTGTTCGAGCGATCCTGAGCAATCAATTACTTCATCGGCCATGCGGCGTTTTTCTTCGGTCGGCATCTGCGCGGCGATGCGCTGCCGGGCCTGCTCAAGCGTGAGGCCCCGGCCCACGCCCCGCGACCGCATCTAGTCGCGTGAGGCGCGCGAGCTGTTGCTCGGGCGTACACCAGGTGACCACGAGACAGTCCAGCTTCGGCGCGTATCCCGCTTCGATGAGCAAGGCGGCCTCGACGACGGCGATGGCGTGCGGCTCGGCGCGCTCCATCGCGTCAAGCTCGCGGTCCTGCGCATCGAGGACACGCGGGTGCACGATGGCGTTCAAACGCGCCAGCCGCGCCGGGTCGGCAAACACGATAGTCCCAAGTTTCTGGCGATCCACGCGGCCATCCGGGGTGAGGATTCCGCGTCCAAATTCGCGTACCACATCTTCGTAGGCTGCGGCCCCTGGCTCGATGAAACGGTGCGCGATCTTGTCGGCATCCAGCATGTGGCAGCCCAGTTCGCGGAGAATCGCCGCGACTGTGGTTTTTCCAGTGGCGATTCCGCCCGTCAGGCCTACGCGCAGCATCAGGGTTTGGCCGCCACGGCGCCTGTTTTAGTCATTGTCGCCGGGTGCGCGCGACGCAGGCGGGCGGCTTTTACTGTGTTGCTCATCAGCATGGCGATGGTCAGCGGTCCGACGCCCCCCGGCACCGGCGTGATCGCTCCCGCGACTTCCGCGACGCCCGGATGAACGTCACCCACCAATACGGCGCCCTTTTCCCGGAACTGCGCCAGCTTCGCCGGAAAATTCGCGAAGATACGCTCCGCCTCGGCTTTATCTGTGATGCGATTTATGCCGACGTCGATCACCGTGGCGCCGGGACGCACCCAATCGGACTCAACCATCGCGGCCCGGCCAATCGCGGCGACCACGATGTCGGCCCGGCGCACCACTCCAGGCAGGTCCCGCGTCCTCGAATGGCAGATCGTGACCGTTGCATTGGCATGCATCAGCAGCAGCGCCATGGGTTTTCCCACGATGTCGCTGCGCCCCACGACGGCCGCGTTGGCTCCCTCAAGCGCAATGCCGCTGCGGCGCAAAATTTCCATCGCTCCGGCGGGGGTGCAGGCCACGAGGCCCGCGCGGCCCGAGACCAGACGTCCCAGGTTTACCGGATGGAAGCCGTCCACATCCTTTGCCGGGTCCACGGCTTCGAGCACGCGCTTCGTGTCCACTTGCGCCGGAAGAGGAAGCTGCACGAGGATCCCGTCAACATCGTCGCGCGCGTTGAGTTCCTCGACCAGCGCCAGCATTTCTTCGGTCGTTACCGTGGCGGGCGGCGTGTGCAGCCAGCTTCCGAGACCCAATTGCTCGCACGCGGCGATTTTGCTGCGAACGTAAATCTGCGATGCGGCGTTTTCACCTACCAAGACTGCGGCCAGTCCGGGACGAATTCCTGCGGCAGCCAACGCAGCAATTTCCTGCGTGAGCTCGGCGTAAATCTGGTCCCTTATGGCGTTGCCGCTGAGGATTCGCGCCGTCACGATTGCTCCTGATGTGGCGATTGGTGCGTTGTTCAAGATTATGTTAGCACAGCCTATGCAGCGAGTTTGCCCGTGCCACGCCTGAGGTCCTGTCGAGAGTCAGGTACAATCAAATCCCGGGAACGCCAATCTCCCGACTGGCCGGCAATGAAACGCCATTCAGGAGAATGGCGTTCCCGGAGTTCCGATTGATGCAGGCGAAAGGAGACTGCGGTGATTTTCGGCGAAAGCAGCGAACGGAAAAAACTCGAACAGCAGCGGCGTAGCGAAGGACGGTTGCCGCCGGGGCAATCGCTCACGCTGAAGTGGCCGGTGCTGCATGAGGGAAACGTGCCGCGCGTCGATTTGCGCACATGGGATTTCCGCATCGAGGGCCTCGTCGAGAAACCGGTGCGGCTTACTTGGGAGGAATTCAATCGCCTGCCACGGGTGGAAATTCAGTGCGACATGCATTGCGTGACGCGCTGGAGCCGCTTCGACAATCACTTTGAGGGCGTGTTGTTCACCGAAGTGATGAAGCTGGTGACGCCGAAGCGCGAAGCGCGCTTCGCGATGGTGCGCGGAGAAAATGGGTACACGGCCAACCTGCCGCTCGAGGACTTAATGAAGCCGGCGACGATTTTTGCCTTCAACCACGATGGCGAGCCGCTCTCAGCCGAACATGGCTATCCGGTGCGCCTGATCGTCCCGCACCTCTATCTCTGGAAGAGCGTGAAATGGGTGCGCGGATTCGAGCTCACCGCGCAGGATGAGCCCGGCTTCTGGGAACAAAATGGCTACCACATCTACGGCGATCCGTGGAAGGAGCAGAGGTTTGATACCGACTAGAGGTCGGAAGTTTGGGGCTAGAGATTAGAAAGAAAAGACAACGAGAATCCTGGTTGATCCGCCTTTTCCTTCCAACTTCCAGCATCTAACCTCCAACTTCCAATTATTTGCCGGGCGTGGCGTGAGCGGCGGGATCGCCAATCAGCTTCAAATACTCGGCCTCTTCCGACGGCACGCAGAGTTGCTCCTCGAAGTCCTGTCGCGGAATCCATTTGAACCTCGAGTTGGTGATCACAAAAGGCTTCGTATACGTCTTCGGATCGTTAATCGTGATGGTAACTTCCAAATCGTTATGATCCACGCGCGTGTAGCGTTCTTGCACGCGCAGATCGATGCTATGCGGATGACCGACATTGTCCAGCCAGCTTCTCTCGTCACTCCCGACCGTATCCACGACGAAAGTGTAATCCCCCTCCCAATGTCCTACCGAGTATCCATACCACCTCGGATCGGGTGCGTCGGCGGAGTCGCCGCCCACGTTTTTGGGAAGTTCTCGCCCGTCCGTCCAGATTTCGCGCCATACTCTGTTGAACTGAGACAGCTCGAGCACCCGGCCAGGCATCTGTGCGAACGCAATCCCTCGGGTCATGAAAAGCATGTTGCGTGGGAAGCCGAGCGGGTCGCAACCCTTGATGGGGTCATTTGACTCCGCGACGGGGAAGTCTCCGTTGTTCTTGTGGAGACGGAACTGCTCCTGCCCCCAAGGCGTCAGGGGAGGCACCTCGTTGAGTTTAGCGGCAACCAGGCCTGCCCAAAACCCAGTCAAATCCCGGCGTGGCGCAGCGCCCCCAGTCCCAGTATCACTTAACTTTTCATACAAATTGTCAGTGCCGCCCCGATTTGGTTGCGGAGAAGTCTGGGCCAACGCATGCGGCGAAACAAGCAGCGCTCCTGCCAAACAAACGATGCAGCCCTTAAGCAGATTTCGCATTTCGGCACCCCTCGCTGCTCCAAACGAGTTTGGATCCAGCTTTCCTTTCACTCTCTGGAGAAAAAGCACCGGCCTGTAAAATGGGCCCAGCCTTTAATATCGGGATATCACTCCTCGATCTCCCCGAGGACTATTCTTTAGCGTCGTGCCGTCGGCAAGCACGATCTTGTCAAGACGTCCGACTTTGCTGTCGAATTTGGATGGATAGAGGTGAACAATGATTACGTCCCCGGGCTGCAGTGAATTCCGGGTCCAGCCGAGAAGGTGAACCGCCGACGGGCTACCCGCTTCGCCAGCCCAATGGGAGACGGTGCCTTTGTCATCGTTCACGTCGAACAAAACCATGGTATGGGGATTGGCCCACACGAATCTCGTCACGGTGGCTTGCTTCAAGACAACTACTCTGTCCACTTTGTAAGCCGCACTTCCGTGATGTGCGAGCAGGGGGCCGCCAACCGGTAAAACACCGATCAGCAAAGCCAAAGACATAGGCAGCTTACTCTTCATTCGGAACGACCTGAACTGGCGTCATTCGCCAGAGCGGCTCGAACTTTGCTTGCTTCCACGCCTCGGATTACCGCCGCAACGATTTCCCTACTGCGCCTTAGGATTGTCTCCTCCCAGCTGACTGTCCCTTAGCGTCTTGCCATCGGCAAGCACGACCTTATTCAGACGTCCGACAGGGCTGCCGGATTTGGCTGGAAATATGTAAACAGTGATTACGTCCCCGGGCTGCAGTGAATTCTTGGTCCAGCCAAGCAGGCTAACCGCTGACGGACTGCCGGCTTCGCCAGCCCAATGGGAGATGTTGCCTTGATCATCTTTCACGTCGAACAAAACAATGGTATGCGGATTGGCCCACACGAATTTCGTCACCGTGGCTTCTTTCAAGACGACTACGTTGTTCGCGTAGGACGTAGCTCCGTGGTGTGCGAACGCGGGGCCGCAAACCGCTAGTACACCAACCAGCAAGGCAAAAGACATCAGCAGCCTGCTTTTCATTCGGCACCTCACACGCTGGCAATTGCAGTTTGTCCAACACTACGCGGAGGATATGACAGCTGGCCTCTCGCGTCAATCGAGTTGAGCTCTGCATTAGGATTGAACTCGGCAATTGGTCAGTGGGCCGGAAATATCTTCGCCGCCTCGTAAACAGGAGCTGCTTCAAGTGACGAGAGATAGTCCAAGAGCGCTTTGGCGGCTTTCGGGTCTTTCACGCTGGTGGACTGGAAACCTGTGATATCCACCGGAGTCGAAGCCCCGGGCGGCAGTGCCCCAACGACGTCGAGGCCCGGGTTGCGCATGTCGCTCAGATAAGGCCCCAAGGCGATCTCCGTCTCGCCCTTGGCGACCGAGTCCTGCACGAGGCCGCCGTTTTGGACCCACTTGATTTTCGGCTTCACTTGGTCAGTGATACCGAGCTTGTCAAGTGTCAAGAGGGCAATTCCTCCGACGCTCCCCTGCGTCGGGTCCACGGAGATGATGGATTGCGCATGGAGCAGCGTCTGTTTGACCGCTTCCGGTGTTGAGATGTCGGGCTTGGGCGCGCCCTTTTGCACGGCGAGCGCCAAGCGGAGTCTCGCGATAACGGTCGCGCTGTTGGGGACGATGTTGCCCGTTTGGAGCGCTTCCGGGAACGGTGCAAACAGGAGCGACACGTCCAACGCTTGGCCGCTCGCAACCGTCTTTCTGGTGCTTACGCCTGTGCCATATGTTATTTTGACGTGCGTGCCCGTCTTGGCTTCGAAGCCTTCCACTAACTTTTCGATCGTTGCTTTGATTGGGTCGGGCGACAGGAGAGTGATCTCACTCTGGGCGGCCGCGCTGGACGGAATGCCCAGCGAAAGGGCGCCCAGAAGTACTAACGAAAAAGGGTTTTTCAAGGTCCCTCCTCTAATTTGCCGGGTATCTGGCTCCGGCGCACGGGGCCATCGTCGAAACTAGGGTTTGGATTTCCCGACAGCGGGATCCCTTATGGTGTCGTTAAAATGGTTTTCTTCCGACGGCGCACAAATCTCCTCAAAAATCGCTACTTTCACCTGTACAAAAGTTATCTTGTCGCCCACCCACGGCGCCGTATACGCCTTCGGATCGGTGAGAGTCATGTCCAGCTCCAAAGTGTCAGCATTGACGCGTCTGTAGCGCTCCACGAGGCGCATCTGGTCGCTGTGCGGATTCCCGAAATGATCGATCCAGGTTCTGTCGTCATAGCCATTGGAGTCAACGACGAAGGTGTCTCCTTCCCACCTGCCAACCGAGTATCCGTTCCAACCCGGATCCGGATTTTTCGGGAGTTGCCGCCCGTCCGTCCAGATGGTGCGCCACAAATCATGATACTGCATGTGCTGGAGCACCCTGTCAGGAGTCTGCACGAACTCAAAGGGCCTTAGATTTGCTTCCCACAAGTCGCGCGGATAACCCATCGGCTCGCAAGTTGAAACTGGATCATTGCCTTCCCCCGGAGGCACGGCTCTGGGTCCATAGCTAACTTTTGCAGCATCGAACCTCGCCTTTCCCCAAGGCGTCATAGGAGGAGGATAAGCGTCTGACCCCATCTGCGGAGGGACATTCGAAGCTATCTTTATGGGTTTGTCGTTCAAGGAATGCCTTTCAAAATAACCCGGCTTCGTGGGCATCGACCAAACTCCGGACAAGTTATGGGGGTCAAACGGCTTGGGAGTTGAGAGGCCTTTGGGCAGTTCATCCGGTTGCCACGCTCCGGGCGAGTATCCTTTCGTGCCATACGTCTGTGCGAAGGCGACGCACGAAGACGCCAGTAGCGCCAACAATGCCGCGGCCGATGATATAAATCGGTTTCGCATTTTGAAACTCCTCCGGTAGTGACCTCTTTCGGCGGGCAGCCCCACACTTACACTCGACTCAACTCGCTTTGCTTCGCTCGACGGGCTCCTTACTGGCTAGGATCATCCAAGTGCACGCCATTGCCCTTCACACTTTTTTCCGGGAGCACCCGGCCATCGGCAAGCACCAGATGCAGGAGTTCGAGGCGTGGCGCGCCGGACTTGGCGGGGTGTCCGGTAATCGTCAACTTGTCCCCTGGCTTGAAGACTTCCCTGCTATAGCCGGCTTCGGACAGACTGTGCGGATTGCCAAGTTCGGCGCCCCAATGTACCACTTGGCCCGCGTCGTCCGTCACGTCGAACAGAAGGCCGCAGTGGGGATTGGCCCAAAACCATTCCGTCACGGTTCCCTTCAGCGTGACCTCTTTGTCCCTCACGTAAGCAACACCCGTTCCGTGGTGTGCGAACAGAGGGGCGCCTACCATCACAAGGGCCACGATCAAGGCCAAATATTTTACGACCTTAAGCTTCACTTCGCACCTCCACGCCGAACCTAGCCGGAATTTCCGAGTTGGACCTCTGGTCCGCAAATCGTACGCTTTTCCTGTTTTCGACGCAATGACGTTGCCGCCAGCCGAGTGCCTCATGGTTTGCGAAGCAAATCATGCGCGGAGGTAGTGGTCATGTCTGGCTTCTGGAAACAAAATCGCCACGACATGTAAGGCGACCCGTGGAAAGAACAGAGATTTGGTACTGATTAGAAGAGTGAATTTTTAGGTTGGAGTTTAGAAAAAAAGACTACGAACATTATTGTCGATTCCTCGCTCTGCTCCTTCCCACCTCCAGCATCTAAATTCCACCTTCCAGCAAATGCCGATTCATTTTCCTGACAGTGCCTTCTTGGCATCCGCGACCGTAATCATCAAGATCATGGGATCGACAGGCGAAACCCGGAATCCGTGCCGCTCGTAGAACCGTTTTGCGTCCTCGGAAATCGCATCCACCAGGATGGCCCGGATACCACCAATCTCAGCAGCTTGCAGGGTGCGCACGACGGCATCGCGCAGCAGGCTGGCCCCCAGGTTCCGGCCCCGCCAGCTCCGGTCCACTGCCAGCCGGCCAAGTATCATCACCGGCACCGGGTCCGGCATATTCCGGCGGACACGACCCGGCGCCTGCACCTGTGCCACACCGCCGCTTGCCAACGCGTAATAGCCCACAACCCGCCCCCCGGCGCACACCACGTAGGTCCGCGACGCACCAGTCTCTTCATTTGCCAGGGCGCGTTTTCTTAACCAGTCATCCAGGCCCGGCACGCCGGAATCAAACGCTGACACGTCATGCGCCGCCGTCAGGTGTTCCGGGGCGGTTACATTCAGTGCACCGGCCGTCATTGCTCCCAGGCCGCCTTCGACCTCAACAGCCGCCGCAGACGGCTATTCTCTGCCGGTGGCTTATCCAGAGCGGCAGTGAACCGCTTGTAGGCCCTTTCATCGAGAAGGAAAAACCTCTGGTCCAGAAGCACGGCCGTTGCTTCCCGGCAAGCCGCCTCCAGCATGAACTCCGACCGATTTTTCCCCAGCCTTTCCGCTGCGCGGTCGATCAGAGCCCGCTTGAGCTTGTCCGCTCGAAGGTTAATCGTGACGCACCGCCCGGCGCGTCCGGTCGCATCTGTCTTCGGCATCGCTTTCCTCCTGTATGTACAACCACTATACATCATTGTATACACAGTGTCCACACATCACCCGGCCCAGCGCATGCCCGCCCACCGTTCCCACGGTGCGGCGGTTCCCCTCGAGATGGAGTGCCGATTTTTCTTTCAGGCGCAACCCTCAGCGCGCGAAGAAAGACCGGATCGGAACCGGCCAGTGGGGAATATGAGTAGAGGGTAAGAAAACCCGCACCCTTGAACAGCACAAAAGTGCGGCACCCGAAGTTCAAAAACCCTCAAAGGCTGGCGCACCCTGCAGTGCGTTGAAGCTGCGCGCGCTACTGGCTGTCTTTGTTGCTGGCGGGATTGCCAATTAATTTGTTATATTCCGCGAAATCTGTTGGTGAACAGATCATCTCTCTGACATCGTAATCGCGCGTCTGCAACTGGAAACGTACCTTGTCGAGCGCTACCCAGGGTTTGGTATACATCTTCGGATCGTTAATCGTCACCGTCAGCTCCAAGTGGTCATGGTCCACGCGATGGAATCGCTCCTCCACGCGCAGATTGCCGCTATGCGGACGGCCTGCTCTATCGACCCATGTTCTCTCATCAATCCCCGAGGTCTGCACGACGAACGTGTATTCGTCCTCCCACTTTCCTATCGAGTAGCCGAACCACCTTGATTCGGGATCTTCGGGGAGTGTTCGCCCGTCCGTCCAGACGACCCGCCATATCTTGCCAAATTGGTACAGGAGGATCACGCTCTGGGGCGTCTGCAGGATCTGAGTCGTTCTGAGTTCGTAGAGGTCTTCCCGCGGCATCCCCTGGGGATCGCAGTAGACTACTGGATCATTGGTGTCCGCGGGGAGAACGCTTCTAACTCCATTGCTCGGCTTCGTGCGGTTCAATGCTTCCCGCCCCAAAGGAGTGTAGGGTGGCTGATGTTCTGGCTTGCCGTCTTCCGGCATGGCACTCGCGCCGAGCGTGCCGAGCACTTGGGTTGCGTTCATACCTGGGTCCCAAATTCCAGAAATGTCATGCCGTGGAGCGGGGGCTGCCTTGTGATCCGTACTGACTGGGGTTATGGGGTGTCCCCAATCGTCGACATCGACAAATACCGGGGCAGCAGGAGCTGCTTTCTGCTCCTTCGCGGCTCCAGATTTTGGCGGAGCGGATTGAGCGCGCGCGAGGGGCGAGATTATCAACATCGCCAGAATAACCTTCGGGGCAATAACGCGCTTTCGCATAGTAGGAACCCCTTCCATAGTCAAAATCCCAAGCTTGGATTCAATGTCGGGATAAAGGCACCCCGGACACAATCAGACTAGATTGGCTTGAGCGGCTCCTCACTGTTTGGGACTATCATCCGGTTTTGAGGAGTCGACGACTGGGAGCGCACGTCCGGCCAATTTGTGGCCATCGGAGAACACGACCTCCACGATGCGCCCGACAGGCCTGCCATTCCTGACCGGTAGCACAGTGACCGTAACTTGATCCCCAAGCTTCAGGGACTGCACGTTCCAGCCATAGTGAGTCATCGAGGTCGGGTTTTCAGTCTCCGTAGTCCACTGCACCACTTGGCCGCGGTCATCCGTTACGTCGAGCTGAAGTATGCAATGGGGATTGGACCAGACCCATCGTGTAACGGTCCCCTTGACAGTAATGGTTTTCCCCGTGTCATATGCCGCGTTGCCGTGGTGTGCGAGCAGCGGGACGACCGCCATCACCAGGCCCACAGCCAAGGCCAAAGACGTTACGAGCTTAGGCTTCAAATCACACCTCCATACCGAACGTAGCCGGAATTTCCGATTGGGACTTCTGATTCGCAAATCGTACGCTTTTTCTGTTTTCGACGCAATCATGCCACCAGCCTGATCCCCCAGACTGCGCGGGTGTCATTCTGAGCGAAGCGAAGAATCTCTCTGCGCCCGCTTCACGGTTTTCATCAAGGGAGCGGAGTTTCTCTTCCAGGCGCAACCCTCTGTCCCGCGAAGAAACGACGGATCGGAATCGGCCAGTGGGAAAAGCGCATGGAGGGTAAGAAAACCCGCAACGCGCCCTATCAGGGCATCAGGACAGGGACTCGGAATTCGCGGGCGGGAACATGTCCATCGCGGAAGGCGGCGGGGAGCGGGTCTCCGTGCTCACGGCAGGATTCAACAATTTTTCGGGCCAGACTCTGAGCGATTTCGATCGTCTCGGAGAGGCTGCGGCCTTCCGCAACCAGTCCAGGAACGTCGGGGCTGGTGCCCAAGTACCGTCCCCCTTTTAGGGATTGCACTCGGACACGGATGGCCACTTCTTCAACATTCGCCAGATGCACTTGTCGTTTCACTACGCTCTCCGGACTGCGTAACGATTATAGCAAACCTTGAGCCGCCGCACGACATATCGTCAGTTCTTGACATAATAACTTAGAAGGGATACCTTATATATCATGGCATGGACGGTGGACTTCTACGAGGACGCGCATGGCGACGCGCCTGTGGAAGTATTCCTGAACGGTCTGCCCAAGAAGCATCGCGCCAAGCTCCTCGGACTCATCGCCAAACTGAAGGAGCAGGGCCCAACACTGCCTTTCCCATATTCCTCGCAAGTGGACGGCAGGTTGCGAGAGCTTAGGACACGGTTTGGAAAGACCCGGCTTCGCATCTTGTATTTCGGGGACGCCAATCAAGAATTTATCTTGCTGCAAGGAGCGATCAAGGACTCGGATAAATTGGAAAAATCGGACATTGAGGCGGCCAAGAATAGCATGGCCGACCACAGCCGAAAGCTGGTCAAGAGAGTGAAATGGAAGAAGTCAGAACCGAAAGTAAAAGGTGAATAAAATGACTACCCGCTTGGATCGTTACTATAAGCAGCAAATGCAGGACCCGGAGATGCGGGAGTTGGTCGAGAAGGAACTTGTAGATCTGGAGTTGGGCATTAAGATTGCCCGGCTGCGGGAACGGGAAAATCTGAATCAAACGCAGCTTGCGGCACGCGCGGGGATGAACGCTTCCAAAATATCGCTCATCGAGACTTCCACAAGAAATGTCACACTCAGTACGCTCGCCCGAGTCGCCTATGCCCTCAACACCAGGATCAAAATTGAATTCGTTCCTGTAAGAGGAAAGAAACGCTGACGAAAAAAAGCAAAACCTCCGACCCCTTGAAAAACCGCAAGGGGTCGGCCACCCGTAAGTTCAAAACCCCTCAAAGGCTGGGCCACCCGCCGGCCGTCATTACCTCAAGAATTAATGTCGCCTAATAGTATCTAGGTGTATGCTTGAGCCTTTAGAAATCAGTTTTAGTCAAACCCGGCCCACGCTCCCGAGGTAGCTTTATGAGTACTGACACTGACTCGCCGCGAACAGAGACGGTTGCCGGATCGGGAATTTCCGATCTGCCAACAAGTAAGGATACGCTTGGATTTTCCCCTTACGTCGAGGCGCTTGCCGCGTTTCTAACGCATCGAGACACAAAGCCTCCATTGACCGTTTCAATTGAAGGGCCATGGGGCAGCGGAAAATCGTCGTTCATGCTCGCACTAAGAGAAGCAATTATCAATTATCGAGCCGACGACGGGGGGAAGCCGAAGTCGGTTTGGTTCAATGCGTGGCGTTTTGACAAAGAGGAGGCGCTATGGGGAGCGTTCGCTCTAGCCGTAACCGAATCACTGGCGCTAAGCCTTCCTTTCTGGAAGCGTTGCTTTGCACACCTACAACTCCAATTGCGCCGGTTTGACTGGAGAGCTGGGTGGTTTAAAGTTTTTCAGTCCGTAGTCATGGTTGTGTTTCTATCCTATGTCTCCGTCGCAGTATTTAGATACGTCAGCTCCCATCTGGATGCTCTTAGCCCCTTTTCCCCTCAAATTGAGCGCAAGTACGTCGGAGCCCAGGAAGTCAAACCTGAAGAAGTCCTCCTCAGGTTACTGATAGCCGGCGCGGGAGGAGCTGGCTACATCTTGCTATCGGCGATGCTTCTAAAGAGGGCATTCGACGTCATGGGAAACCCCTTCAAGATTGAGCTGAAAAAATATTCCGGCAACTTGAACTATGAAGAGCGTGTTTCATTTATTCAACGATTCCATGCTGACTTCGGGAAGATAGTCAGGACTTATGCCGGGAGGGAGAGGGTATTCGTATTCATCGATGATCTTGATAGATGCGAACTGCCTAAGGCCGCCGAGCTGATGCAGGCAATAAACCTGTTATTGTCCGATTCCGACCAGATTATTTACGTACTTGGCTTGGATAGGGAAAGAATCGCCGCCGCTTTCGCAGCCAAATTCGAGCCTCTCTTGCCATACCTAAATGATCAGAGAAGCGGCAGTCCAACCTACTCTGGAATCGATTTCGGATTTGATTTTCTTGAAAAGTTCATACAGATTCCCTTTCGGTTACCCATACCGTCCACGCAAGATATAGACCGGCTGCTGAATAATCTCAACGGGGACGACCATTCCGTGCCGGGGACAACCGCATCAATCGCCAATGTCGATCCTGGCATTCTTTTTGATACTCAAAATGACTCTCCCCTCGTTAGGTCTATCGTGAAAATGGTCGCGCCTTCCCTCGAATACAATCCGAGAAGAATAAAGCAATTCATTAACAGTTTCAGGCTCGCCGCCATCGTCGCTAGTCAAACCGGACTATTCGGGCCACCGCGCAACCCATCCACATTCAGCCAATTCACGCCTGAACAACTTGGCAAGCTCATTGCGATTTCCCTAAGATGGCCGTTGCTCTTGCGGGATGCGGCCACCATGCCTGATCTTTTGAAGGATTTACATTCCGGAGGGACTTTGGCGTCTGGGACGTTAGCGCTGTATTGGCACCGCAAGGCGAAACTGGGCGAATTACTCGCCTATGACATGAATCTAGGAATTACTGGAGTTGTTGATTCGAAATACTCACTAGAAAAATTAGACCTCGAACGTTACCTCCAGGTTTCGCCCCCAATCGCCATTCGCAAAACCCGCGCGGCGACCGATCGCGGGACTGCACAGACGCCCGACCACCAAGATGACAAAGAGTTTGTGCACTTCGACGAAGAGGAACTATCTAGCAAGAATGATGAGGACCTCATACCCGAGGAACGGCCAGTGGCACCAGAACCCACCGCGCTCAGGGGCTCACCGCCCTCTAAAGCGTCGGAGGAGACAGACTCGGATAATCAGCGCCCGATGCGGCCGCACGGCGGCTCAGCCGACAACTAGCCGGGTGCCCCACGCTTTGCATCGCAAAGCGTGGGGACTTTGGGATAACGAGATCCCCGCCTAATAAATATCGTACTGCTCCCAATGCAGCGTCGGGTCGGACTGGATGATGATGCTCTTGCGCGTGGCCTGCTCGAGCTCTTCGATCAGCGAGGATTCGCGCGTTTTCAGTGTCTTGGCGATTTCTGGGTTGACGCGCAGCGTGAGGCTTTGCGATTCGAGTTCGGCGGACATTTTTCGCGCTTCGGTTTGGATCTCGTAGCAGATCGTCGGGATGGACTTGACCATGCCGGAGCCGGTGCAATAGGGGCACGGCTGGCAGAGGACGCGTTCGAGGGCCTGCTTCGTGCGTTTGCGCGTGATGCAGACCAGGCCGAATTCGTTGAACGAGAGGGCCTTTGATGGCGCGCGATCCTGGTTCAATGCCTGATCGAGCGCGGCCATCACCTTGTCGCGATTGCGGCGTTCTTCCATGTCGATGAAGTCGACGACGATGATGCCGCCGAGGTCGCGCAGGCGGATCTGGCGGATGATTTCCTTTACCGCTTCGAGGTTCGTCTTGACGATGGTGTCCTCGAGGCGCGTGGAGCCGCGGCCGACGTATTTTCCGGTGTTGACGTCGATGGCGACGAGCGCTTCGGTGTGGTTGATGACGATGTATCCGCCCGACTTCAGCCAGACTTTCGGACGCAGCGCTTTGTCGAGTTCCTGCTGAATGCCGAATTCCTCGAAGATGGGCGCTTCTTTGGTGTACAGCTTCACGCGCGGAACCAACTTCGGCTGGAAGCGGCCGACGAATTCGACGACCTTGGTGAATTCTTCTTCGTTGTCGAGCCAAATGGCGGCGTAGTCGTCGCTCAAGTAGTCGCGCAGAATGCGCTGCACCAGATTCAAGTCGCGGTGGAGGAGCGATGGCGCGCGGCGCTGCTCGGAACTGGCGCGGACGGTGTCCCAGGTGCGGCCCAGGAATTCCACGTCGGTGCGGATTTCGTCGTCGCTTGCCTCGGCGGCTGCCGTTCGAACGATGAATCCGCCTGGGAACGTTCCCTTTGCTTCGGTCACGACCCGCCGGAGGCGGGAGCGGTCTTCGGCGGAGCCAATGCGGCGCGACACGCCGATGTGGTCCACCGTGGGCATGTAGACCAGGTAGCGGCCCGGCAGGGCGACGTGGCTCGTGATGCGCGCGCCTTTCTTGCCAAGCGGCTCCTTGGCGATCTGCACGATGATTTCCTCGCCCGCCTTCAGCATTTCAGAAATCAGCAGGGGACGCCGGTGCTGTTCGTGCCGGGCGCTGGACTGCGTGCGCTGAGGAGGCCGTTGGTCATTGGGACGCCCGCTGCGGCGCGGGGGCCCGCTGCGTTGGCGGTTCCCGCGCCGCATGGGACGCTGGAACCGTGCGCGCGGCTGGTCCGAAATGCGTGCGCTCGTGGGCTGAGCCTCGGACGACGGCGGCGCTCCCGCGGCCTCGTGCGGCCCGTCAGGAGTATCTATTTGTTCATGTAAAGCAAAAGTAGACCCATCACCCGGGTGCTCTTCAGCGTGTTCCGGAGCTGCCTCCGCAGCGAACGCTTCCTCGTGCATCGCATCCGCCGTCGCTTCGGCTTCCGCGGCATCCGCCTCATGATCGTCATGCAGCGCGTCTTGCAGCTCTTCGAGTTCCGCCGCTTCGACAAACGCTTCGGCGCCTGTTTCTTCCGCTTCCGGTTGATCTTCACCCTCCGCCTGAGCTTCTTCGTGCTTGGCTTCGGCAAGTTGCTCGGCGAGCGCGCTTACTTGATCGTCGGAGAGGCTCGCGCCGTTCTGGGGTTGCACTTCCGCAGCGTCCGCAATTTCAGGTTCGGGCTGGCGTTTTGGGTAAGCCATTTCCGGCACGGTAATCCGTGGAGGAGGGGCAAGCGGCGTCTCAGCGCGTGATTCTACGGCAGGCGCAGGCACGGCGGGGGTCATCTTCTGGTTGGATTCCATCACTGCTTCACGCGCGGCAGGAATCACAGTGGGTTCAGAAATGTAGGAGGATGCGTACGAGGATGCATAGAGTGAATCAGGCAAGCCCGCAGCAGGCTGCTGGCCCCCGGAATCCCGCACGAATTCAGGCGATGTGACCGGCGCTTCCGCAGGGAGAGTCGATGAATTTGGTGCAGCTTCAACCGGCGGCGCGGCCGGAGCGGGAGCGGCCGGGATTCGATCCTTATATTTCGCGAGCGACTCGCCTGGGAGAATAATCGGCTGATAGTCAGCTGGAGGCGGTTCGTAGGGCTGAGATTCGCGCGGCCGCGAATCATAGGGTTTCGGCGAAGCATATTTGGATGGCGGCAAATCGCGGCCCGGCCGACGGTCGCGCCCGCCGCCTTGGCGTCCCCACCGGCGATTGCCTCCGCCGCGTCCACCACGGTTATTGAAGCCGCCGCGTCCGCGGTCTGGTCTTTGCTCGTAGGGCCGCTGCGTGTGTTGAATAGGAGCAGCGGGCGGCGCGCCAGTATTTGGGACAGAGGGTGGGGCGGTCTCGGCAGCGGCGGTCTGCGCGGCATCGCCTTTTTCTGGCTGGCTCGATGTTTCACTGGAAGCCCCTTGTTCGGAGGGCTCAGGGTAAACATTCGGCGTATAGGTAGAGTCCGGATGTGATTCCAGCGGGCTCCCAGTGGAGCTCTCATCCGTGACCGGAGAAATTGGCGGCGCAGTCATCGACGGCCGGTTCGTGCGTCACTCCACCGTTCGTGGTGGAGGGCGCGAAGACCTCTGTGCCCGGTTGCGGCATCTTTTGGAATTTGGTGTCGACCGGAGCGGCGACGTGGTCGTAGTCCTCGAGATGTTCCAGGAAATCGCTGACGTACAAGAAGGCGTCGCTATCGAGGCCGATATCCACAAAGGCCGACTGCATACCGGGGAGGACTCGTGTGACGCGGCCTTTGTAGAGGCTTCCGACTAAAGCAAATTCTTTTTCGCGTTCGATATAAATTTCACAAAGCTGTCCATCTTCCACAATCGCGACCCGGGTCTCGTGCGGGGTCGCCGAAATCACCAGCTCCTTCGACATGAAAACTCCTCGGAGGGCATCGCCGCAATCCGGCTCGGCGCGTAAAGGAGCGCGCCATCCCGCGCAGCGGGATCGCCGGGGAAGTCAACCATATGTGATCTTCCGTAGGGCATGCGATGCAAACCTCGCCATCAAAATTTCTTTCCAGCGGGCCGCTCGCTTGATTCACAGCGCGGCGCGGGCCGGAAAGCAATGCCACAAGCTCAGTTGACGAAACGCCGGATGCGGACGTTCATCACGAGCCCCAATGACAAAAAGACGAACAGTGTGGCCGAGCCGCCGTAACTCATCAACGGCAGCGGAATTCCGGTGACCGGCATGAAACCGATCACCATAGCCACATTCACCAGTACGTGAAAACCCAATACTGCCGCCACGCCCATGGTCAGAAACATCCCCGCGCGATCGTGCGCGCGCTGGGCGTTCTGGACCAGCCGCAACAGCAGGAACATATACAGCAGCAGCGCAACGAAAACTCCGGCAAAGCCTAATTCTTCCGCGAGCGCCGCCAGGATAAAATCCGAATACCGCACCGGCACGAAGCCCAGTTGATTTTGGCTTCCGTTGCCAAGTCCTTTGCCCCAGAACCCCCCGGAACCAACGGCAATTTTCGATTGCAGGATCTGATAGCCCGCGCCGCGGGGGTCGTCTTCCGGCCGAAGGAATGTTGTAACACGTTCCTTCTGGTAAGGCTTCAGCATATGCCAGCCCACCGGCAACATGAGAGCGGCCAGGGCCAGCCCTGCCAACGCATGCTTCCACTGCAGGCCCGGCCAAGTATGCTCCCACAGCCGCCAACGGCACCAGCACTAACGCCGTGCCCAAGTCCGGCTGGAGCATGATCAACGCAAGCGGCAAGCCAACCACGGCTGCGGCCTTAAATATGTCAGCCAGCCCGAGCTGGTCCGTGCGCACTTCCGCGAAGAAACGCGCCATGACCACGATTATAATCAACTTGACCAGTTCTGACACCTGCAAAAAGCCGCCGAGAATTGGCAGCCAGCGTTTGGCTCCAAAGCGCGTGTGTCCCATGGCCAGCACGGCGACCAGCGCCACCATCGCGATCAAGTACAACAACGGAGCTTGCTCCATAATCGTGTGGTAGTCCACACGAGAAACCAGAAGCATCAAGATCACGCCCAGCAGGATCCAATACATCTGGTGCGTGTGCATTCCCGCGAGATGGCTTGCATGCGTCGCGGACCAGATCTCCAGTACACCGATGCCGCAGATGGCAAATGCCGTGGCCAGCAGCCACCAGTCATAATCCTGGATACTTGCGCCTTGTTTCATGGCCTCACGATTCTGTTTTCTTCATCCCACGGGACGAGAATCTTGTTCCACAAATTTTTCAGCGAGTCGCTTGCGGTTTTGCGCTCACCGGCCCGGTCTGCTCTGCATCTTGTCCGAGGCCAGGCTGACCATTTACCCGCGCTGGACCGTTCGCGGAGGTCGGCAGAATTTCGGGCCGCGTGTCCTTTGTTGTGTACCGCTGACCTTTTTGCCCGTTCTTCTTATCGTAGTACGTTTTGACGATGTCGCGTACGATGGGCGCGGCCGAGGTGCTTCCCCAGCCTCCACCCTGGACGAGAGCGGCCACCACGATTTCCGGGTTCCGGCGGGGAGCAAGGCCGACGAACCAGCCGTTTTCCTTCAATTTCTTGCCGAGCTTCTTCTGAAGGTCGAAGCCTTCGACTTGGGCAGTACCAGTCTTGCCGGAGAAGTCTATGTTTTGGAGTTTTACCAAGCCGGAAGTAGTGCCGTCCGGCTCGTTCACGACTCCCCACATGCCGTCCGTGACCTGGCGAACGGTGTCGTCTGAAAGCGGGAAATAGCCGGGTTTCAGGCCGGTGGCATTTTTCATCAGATGCGGCTGAATCAACGTGCCACCGCTGGCGATGGCGGCGGTCATTCGCGCAAGCTGAATCGGCGTGACCATCACTGCGCCCTGGCCGATCGAAACGGAGATCGTCGAGCCCGGATACCATTTGTGATGGTAGACGCGCTGTACCCAATCCTCTGACGGAACGAGGCCGGGCTCTTCGCTTGGCAGATCGATGCCCGTGCGGCGACCCAGTCCGAGGCCGGTCGCGTACTGATCGATGCGATCGATTCCGAGAAGTTTGCCGACGTTATAGAAGTAAACGTCGCAGGAAGCGACGATTCCCTTGTGCAGATCGACGCTGCCATGGGCGTGGTCGCAATGGAAGGTTCGGCCGTAAAAGTTCGCGTAGCCGGGGCAATTCACCGTGTAATCCGCAGGTATTGTTTTGGACTCAAGCATGGCCGTGGCCATCACAATTTTGAAGACGGAGCCGGGGGCGAGTTGCGCTTGAATTGCCCGGTTGAGCAGCGGCGTTTCCGGATCGGTGTTGAGCCGAGCCCATTCGGCCGGAGAAATTCGCACAGCGAAGTCTTTGGGGTCGAATGTTGGACGGCTCACCATTGCGAGGACTTCGCCGGTGCGGGCGTCCATGGCAACGAGGGCACCTTCTTTGCTGGCGAAATCGGCTTCAGCAATGGCCTGCAAATCGTAGTCAATCGTCAACTGAATCGGTTTCCCGGGAATGGCGTCCTGCTGTTCCAGACGGCCCACTTCCTTGCCGATGCTGTTCACAATTACGCGCCGCAGTCCGTCCGTGCCCATCAACGTTTCGTTGTACTGCCGCTCGAGGCCGGATTTTCCGACCGTGTCCCCCGGTTTGAGTTTAGAATCCGAGGCTTCGATCTGGTCAGGACTTACTTCACCGACGTAGCCACTCGCACTGGCGAGCATATCGCCATGCGGATAGTGGCGGCGATGAACCATCAACATTTCGAGGACTGGAATGTCGGCTCGGTGCGATTCTATGAACGCAATATCCGATGGACTCGCTTCGGGCTTGATCACGATAGGCTGGAATTTCGGCATGGCCTTGGCCGCATCGATCTCTTGTTTCAATTCGTCCAGCGTCATGCTCAGGCCATCGGCGATCTGCGGGAGCAGCCGCTCCGCCTGCCCGGGAGTGTCCCGCAACAGGAGCACGCTGAAAGACG
The DNA here is from genome assembly GCA_963811715.1 of Terriglobia bacterium. GTDB lineage: Bacteria > Acidobacteriota > Terriglobia > Acidiferrales > UBA7541 > Palsa-360. The sequence continues at coordinate 707,487 of CAWESM010000008.1, read as the reverse complement.
GATAGCTGTCCACTAGGATACGGCCCTCGCGGTCGAGCATCGAGCCGCGTGGCGCAATGACAGGAATCGACCGGACGCGGTTGCGCTCGGCGAGTTGCGAGTAGCGATCCGAATCGATGATCTGCAGCTTCCAGAATCCGAACAGCAGAAGGGCAATCATCCCAACGATGACGTAGGAGGTGACGGCTAGGCGTCCCTGCGGCATCCGTTTATCATTTTGAAATATAATTGGCACAGCAACTCCGCGCCGTCCATCGCGGCGCGCCACCTGCTAACTTCTGCTCACACTTAACCGTCTCCCACACTAGCACTTGCACCAGGGGTGTGCAAGATGCCGCGCGTCGTATCGGATAACCAATCCAAATGGGAATTGATGGTTGGCGGGGAAGACCCGGCTGAACAAGCGGTCGCGTCTCGAGGCGCAGCAATCCTGGGCGACCCGTTATCGCAACACTAGAAAGGGGTTTACTGGCGATCCTGGCCCGACGATCGGCTCCCATCCTTTTCGTTCATAATTAAATTTCGCGCGCCAAATGGCAGAATCTGAAAAGTTTTCAAATATTCGATCACGCAGTCGCGGTCGTAGGCGGACAGTGCCTCAAAGCTCTGGCGCGACGTTAGCGCCTCGCCTGAATGCGCCAGAATCGCCTCGCGCATCGTTGTAAACTTTCCGTGGTGCATGAATGGTCCCGAGTTCCCGACGCCCCATAGTTTCCGGGTGATGAACTTTGTGTTCCCGGCGAAGAACTTCGGCGTCCCGGCGGGTTGATTCTGGTCCAGTGGTTCGGCATTCGGGTCAGTAGGACCAGTCGTAATGTCGTGCAGTTTTAGATCGGTGAAAGCTGGCACCCACACGATACCGTGGGAGTCGGGCTTCAGGCGCGGACCAGGCAGGTTATCGCTCGTTAGATCGACGGAAATGGCGGCCGCGTCCCCTAATCGCAGATTGCCCGGCGGGTTGAAGGGACTCGGCTCCGTGTAAATCCATCCCTGATCCACGAGCGGCAGCTTGGCGATATGACAGGCGGTGCAGCCAATTTGCGAAAACTTCTGCTCGCCCACCTGGACAGCTTGTGCCACCTCCGGGTCGTCGGGATTCACCCGGCCGGGCACGGGGAGAGTTGCCTGATATACGGTGACGGCAGTGATGTCCGCTCGCGTTAGCTCGTTGCTGAAGCCATCGCCATCTTCGTCAACGCCGATGCCGACTCGTTCCTCTGGCTGCATTCCGTGGTGTTGTGGGAAAGCATTGTTGGTGAACTGCCGTAACGAGATCACCGCGCCAGCTTGATGAAACGGCATGAGGATTAGACTCGGCGGATGGCCCGCGTCTGCCGAAGCAAGGCTCGGCGCCGGCAGGCCTTGTACTCCCGAAGTGTCCCAAGTGCCATCCAGGCGGCGCGAGAGCGTTCCGAATGAAATGCCTTTCGTGACGAGCGCCTGGCTCGTGCCTGGCACCGTCGCATTGCGGATAATTTGTAGGTCTGCGGTCATCTGCCGCGCGAGCATCTCGATAAAGCCCGAGCCGTTCATGCCGATGGTCTTGCGCTCGTTGGCGACGTTCTGAAGGGTTACAGGCTCCCCGCGCTCATCCAGAGCGCCGTGCGTGAATGTGGTATCGCTACGGTCGAACGTGGCGAAATCGAACCGCTGCCCGAGCACGAAAACATCCGTCACATGGTCGCCGCCGCCTCCCACAAAAGGTTCGTTGTGGCATCCCGAACAGGAATTCGAATCCGGCCCGGAGATTCTGTTGAAGTTGCGCGGGAAAACGAGCGGTTCGCTCGGAACCGAAAGAGGTGGACCGGCTGCGGTGCCTTTTATGTTCGGCCGTCCCTGGCCTTCCTGAATTGTCCATTTGGCCGTAAAGAGCTTCTCGCCGAAGGCGATGAGTTGTGGGATCGTAAGCTGATACTCTTCGCCATCCTGCAGATGGCGCGGAATGGCAACCTCTTTCCCGATTTGTGAACGGTCGTCCTGCGCCCAAGAGGTTAGCGCGAAGCAACAAATAAGGACAGTAATCCACCAACGCACACGAGTAGCATTCATCCGGTGACCTCTACTATTGCGTCATTCCGAGGAGCGAAACGACGAGGAATCTCTCTTCTCTTTAAGACTCAACGAGTGGAAACTGGTTCCTGACCATTCGAGGCGAGCAGCGCATCAAGCTCGGACTTGAACACGTCGAACGGAGCGGTGCCGGCAAATCGCTTCGAGATGGTTACATCGCCACCGGGTTCGACAACGCCAAGAAAGAATGTTGGCGTTCCATCAACTCCCATCTTCAGCGCTTCAGAAATGCTTTTCTGAATGTCCGCCGTGTATTTCTCGCTGGACTGGCATTCAGTGAACTTCGCCGTGTCCAGGCCGAGGGTTTGTGCGCGATCGAGCAACGCTGGGGCGGAAAGAGCATTTTGCTTGGCGAAGAGGCTGTCGTGCATTTCCCAGTATTTGCCTTGCTCACCCGCGCAACGTGCGGCACGAGCGGCTGGCAACGCACGAGCGTGCCCCGGCAGCGGAAGGTCACGATAGAAGAATTTGACCTTGCCGGTTTGGATATAATCGGTCAGGAGTTGCGGGAATACTTGTCGCTCGTATTCACCGCAATACGGACACTCGAAATCCGCGTATTCGATGATCGCTACGCGAGCGCCGCTATCGCCTCGGAACGTCTCCCCGCGAACATTCAAGGAAGGGACAGGAGGAGGCTGGGTGTTCGCCTCAAGAAACTGCTTCAGTTCATCCAGCCGGGAGATGATCTGCTGTTGCTCGGCTTGGAGAGCCCGAATATCCGTGCGCAGAGATGAAATTTCGTTTTGCGGCTGGTCTTTCGCTCCGGTCTGTGCTTGCGCGTTCCCGATTTGACTCAGGCCAAAACAGAGCAACAGCGGTATCGCTTTTACTCGCATGTGAACCTCGCTTATTTTGACCTCGATCATCAGTTCGATTTCACGTCAAAGCGTGATCTATTTCTTGTCTAAGCTCAGGATCGTGGGTTTGATTCCGAATCCGTGCCAACGCGCTCCGCGACAAGACTGCGGTATCTGCATACTCCACCTTCAAGCTTTCGATGAGCACTCGCACCGCCGCTTCATTTGCGATCTGTTCAAGACCTTTGATAGCCAGTGGTTCGACGAGCTTCTTGGACAAGAGTGCCCGCCGCAAGTACGGAACGGCAATCGGGTCTTTGACATAACTCAAGGCGAGCGTCGCCTCAGATGACTGTTGGTACGAGTCTGAAGCTTCTATCTGATTGGTTAAGGTGTCGCATGTCTTCGCCAAGGCCAATTCGTCTCTAGGTCCGATTTCTAGCGTCGCACGAAATCCCGCACCGCCGTTGTACCGCGCTCCACTATTTATCACAACGGGGTTGACCAAATGCCCCTCCAATTCATATCTTCCCTCTGATGCAAAGTCATACCATTCATTGAGAATCAAGCTCTGAATGTAACTCTCTCCTGGACGTAGGGGGAAAGCTCCCCCAAGCGCGAGACCTTCGTGGGTGAGTATTGGCAATTGCATTTTCACTCCATCAGGTTTGGTTAACGAAAATTCGAAACCGGCCTTGCGGTCCTGCCCCAAATCCAGGTTGACCGGTTCGTCCAAGTTGTTCGTGACTTGGAAGACGATCATCACAGGCTCGTGGAGCGTAATTTTCGGGGCAGCGAGAGAATATGAAATCTTTACCTCAGCAGGCTGTGCCATACTGACTTGATGGTTCGCCGCTCCTGCTAAACCGGCGATCGCAAAGGCAAGAATGGTAATGAGCGTTCTGGCTGACAGAGACCTTTTCATTGTTTCCTCCCGTCTACGGAAGTGGGCTTCGGACTGCCGAATACCCGGCTTTCTGGGTGGTGAATCTGTATGTGCCATCTCCGTTCGGAGTCACGGACCTACCAATAGAGTATGATGCAAGAATCGTGTACTGGCTTTGGCCTTGGCACTTATATCGGTAAGCTTGCGCTGCGGAGAAGGAATTCGGGGTCGCGCTATAAGGCTTCACAAACGGTAATCCACCGTAACCCTGATCGTCAGTAAGAAACCGACCGGCCGCTGAACCTTCAGCAATCGTCGGATTGTTGGCTGGGACTGCGGGAAATGGCGGGCTCGGCCATGGCCAAGGGTCCGCGGTGCCAGGGTACGTCACGATCTCTCCGATTACGCAACTAGCGATATCGGAGTAGTTGCCTGTGCTGGAGTCCCAGTCAAACCTGAAGTGCAGAACTCCATCACTCGTGGCGCTTTCGGACGTTTGACGGAAGTTGGTCGGATAACCCACATTCACTGGCGCGGGGAGGGGGTCAGGAACGCTGGCGGAAACGCATCTAAGGTAATTGGGAGGGAGCCAATAGTAATACGTGTTCCTAAAGGTGCCGGTGATGGTGGCCGACCCTGGTCCTGCGCAGTAGGCATAGCCTGCGCTGCTCACTGTAGCCACGGTGGCGTCAGAAGTGGTCCAGGAACTCGCTAACTGGTAGAGGTATTGGAAATAGTTATTGGAACAGTCCCTTCCTATCTCAGTTCCTGTGAATGTCCCTCCGTCTCCCACGGGGCCGCTCATTGAGCTAGGGTTCATGTAAAAGGAAGAGCGATAGTATTGACAACAGTAGGCGAGGCAGCTAAAGCTCTTGGCGATGCCTGCGGCCACGTCCGTACCCTCGGCCCGCCCGATCACAGTGTATGGCGTTTTCTGAACCCATGCTACCTGTCCGTGAGTCGCGTCGGAAGGAAGTAGATGCCCCAAAGCATCCGGCGTCCTTGAGTCCTTTAGTTTTTGGATGTCAACCGCGATGGTTTGGTATGGCTGAAGCTCGTATCCGCCTGGATCGTAGGTTCCGCCCGGATAGGTAATCAGCACTCCCACTTGCTGGGTTTCCTTTGTCGTATTCTTCAGGTGCAACACAGTCGCCGTGCCATTTTCCAAGGTCCACGGATAAATGCCCTCCATCATTTCTGTCATCCCGTCAGGGTCCTTGACAGGTACTTCGAATGCGTAATCGCCGCTCTGGTCCACGCTGGTAAGCTGACCGATAACGGAACCTGGGGCCGCATCGTAGGCGATGTCTACGCCAGCCTCCGCAATTCGCCCAACGCCGCCGAGCGCGTCGGACAACTCGATGCGTTGCACGTCTCCCGGCGCTATCGTCAAGTCTCTAACTTTTAGAACGATGTCCGCCGCAGGTGTCTTGGTGCTCTTCTTCTTGGCATCGTCACCGTCGTCCTTTGAGTCCTGCTTGTCTTCCAGAGTGTAGTCCACCGACACGTGCGCCACGACTGGACCCGTGCTCACATTAGCAAGCAGCAGCGGGGAACGAAATTGGGTGCCTTCGGGGAAGCCTTCGCTTGGGTCAGGCGTTCCGGTGCGGAAATGCGCCCCGGCCAGCGTACTGGATTGCATGATGCCGGGATCAACCATGGCGAATCCAGAGGAATACCCGTCCTTCAGATTCAGGACATACCCCGTGGTAATCAGATCGCCTGGTAGTCCGTTGTGCTGTAGTTTGACGAGGGTCGTCGCGGACGAATGCTCGTCGTCATTCAGCTTTATCAGTTGCGTCTCGCGGGGCAGAAGTGCAACGGTTTTATTCAACGATCCCGCCGTCAGTTGAAATGTGAGCGTGTTTTTTGACACATTGGTGACGGCGAGGGAGCCTTCCGCGCCTTTTGGCAGCGGCACAATTCCGGCCAACTTGGTGGACTCAAAATCCATCATGTCTTGCTCGCGCGATTCGAACGAGACCCGATTTTTCAACGAGAAGACGCTCACCTGACAGGTGACCGTCATCATGGTGCCGTTAAAAGCGACTTCGACATTGCCGGAATCGAAGCCCTCGGGAGCGACATCCGCCAACTGAACTTCCTTGAACGAGTGCGGGTCCAAGGTGATCGGGTCCAGGACATGAGCCCGGCCCTCGGTGTTGAAGAGGGTCACCGTAACCTTCGTCGCGGTCGGTGCAAGATTGTTCAGCGTGAGAGTGGACGACATTCCATCACGCAACGTGAAGTAGGGAATGTTTGTCATCTGATCGCTAACTGGCTGCGGAGGTAGTTGTGGCGGTGCGTTTTGTGCTCGCACTGAATGAACCACCACTAGGGAGGACAGCAGGAAGAGACCCGAAAGGACGCCGGTCCTGAGTTGACGTGTCATGTGATGATCTCCATTCGCGCTAGAAATGTGACGCCGATGGCGCGAACGATATGCCGCAGCGAGAGCACCGTCAACTTCCCGGATTGCACAAAATAGGGCGCTTTCGGACAGTTTCGGACGAATTCTTTATGGCAATATCCGAATCAGTGTCCAACTGCCGAGCTTGGTGGCTCAACGACTCTTGACAGATCACGCGCCGCCCACTCGGCAATTCCCGCCAATGGACCCACGCGCGCTCCATCCAGTAGTACACGGTGGACCGGCTGACCCCCATAACCTGACGGGTTGCGTGAATCGGCAAGAATTGGGTCTCTTTTCGACAATTCTTACAGAAGAAAGTTGCCATGATCGCACCGTCATTTCGCAGGGCTTGAGGGAAGCATGCTCTACTTACTTCGATTAATTCTCACGTGTTTATTACTCTGGAGGGGACGTGTCAAGGAATAGTTTTGTCATTGAAGCGCGTGCGGCGCGGGAGACGCGCCCGCTGTGGAGGCTACTTCACGACGGCTTGCGGAATCGGTCCAGCAGGGGAAATAGCCCGATGGCGATGAAGGCGTTGACCACCGAGGCAATCAGTATGGGGGCGGTGATGTAGGTTTCATTTTGATGCGCGAGCAGCAGGTGGCTCGTGAGCGTGAACACGGCATGGTGGAACAGGTAAAATCCAATCGTCAGAATGAAGCGGGCGACGGGATGCTCGACATCGAGGCGCGCGCCGATCGAGGAGCCTGCATATCCCACTAGAGTTTTTGCGATGCCGTAAAGCCCGAGGGGCGTGCGGCTCAGACTGTCCTGCAAAAGCCCGATCACCATACCGAGCGCCAAGCCCGACGATGGGTTGCGTTTACTGAGCGCGAAATAAAGTGTGACCAGCAGCGGCAATTCGAGATAGCCGGACCAACGGACCGGAAAGAATGCCTGGAGCACGAGCGCCAGCACAACGGCGGCCGGAACAACGCCGCCATAATATTTATGCACTTCAATGTGGGGCTCGGGCCCGATGTATACTTCCGTGCTTTCCATTCTATCTCGCTCCGTGATTCCTAGAGCAATTACCGCGCGCCCGCGGGAGTCTTGCTTCCCGGTGAAGCCGGCGGGCTCGCTTCCGCCTCTTTCTTTACGTCCAAGTCCTGGCGAGTGAGCAGGACCAACACTTCTTCCAGCCGATCGAGGTGCGCCGCCGGTATCAGCAGGATCTTCATGAACGAACCTTTGCGGTCCGCCGCCGTTTCCGCCACGGTAGCGACAGGCAAGTCCTTGGGGAAGATGCGGTCCTGGCCCGAAGTCAGCACCGCTTCGCCGGCCGAAACCTTCGCCTCGTTGCTGACGTAATCCATCGTCAGCTCCGGTTTGCCCGAGCCTCTTACGACTCCCTGCGTCCGCGTGTCAGCCAGTAGCGCCCCCACACCGCTCTCCTTATCGGCCAGCAGCAGGACCTGTGAAATGTCCGGATAGGCGGCGAGAATTTTCCCGACGACACCGTCCGGTGTGATGACTCCCATGTCGCGGCGAATGCCATCGCGTGAGCCTCGATCGATATTCACGACCAGACTCCCGGAATCCGGACTCCCTCCGATCACGCGTGCGGCCACCATCGGGACGTCCCCATGGGCTTGGCGGAAATTCAGGATGGCGGCGAGGCGATCGGCTTCGTGGGCGCGGCCCTCCAATTCGGCGTTGCGCACTTTCAATCGGTCCAATTCGGAGCGCAAGACCTGATTATCCTGCCTGGTATTGCGTAAGCTGACGTAGTTGCCCCAGCCATGCTCGAAGTTATAAACAATCCAGGAACTCGCGCGCTGCACCGGCGAAATCAGTTCCACGGCCCAGACGCGGATCAGCCGCACCTGCCCCGCGCGCTTGATCTGCACCGCGAGCAGCAAGACCTGCGCGACGACGACGGCCGCCAGCAGCGTCAAAGACTTGTGTCGTGAGGGAATGTCAATCATCGAAAAAACTGCCAGCTCTTAGAAATTTGCAGCCGATTCCCGCCGATCATGCCCGGACCGGCGCATGCCCTGAACGCAGCCATTGGAACTAGCCAGCGGCCGGAATCGGCAAACGTAAAATCCCCCGTTGCCTGCCGCGGTTAATCGATGGACACCAGCCGCAGGAGCCGGAAATCGCTGAGCATCTTGCCCGTGCCAAGCACGACCGATGCCAGTGGATCGTCCGCGATCGAGACCGGCAAACCCGTCTCCTCCCGGATGCGCTTATCGAGATTCTTGAGCAGCGCGCCGCCGCCGGTGAGCACGATGCCGCGGTCGCTGATGTCCGCCGAAAGCTCCGGGGGCGTGCGCTCGAGCGCGACGCGGCAGGCGTTCAGAATGGTCGCGACGCATTCGGAAAGCGCTTCGCGGATTTCGCTGTCATCAATCGTGACAGTTCGCGGCACGCCCTCGATCAGATTGCGGCCTTTTACTTCCATCGTGAGCGGCTTTTCCAGCGGGTAGGCGGACCCGATTTCCATCTTGATCTGCTCGGCGGTCCGTTCGCCCACCAGCAAATTGTATTTGCGCTTCAGATAGTGCATGACGGCTTCGTCCATCTCATTGCCCGCCACGCGCACCGACCGCGAATACACGATCCCGCTCATGGAAATGACGGCGATGTCGGTGGTGCCACCGCCGATGTCCACGACCATGTTGCCGGAAGGCTCTTCAATGGGCAGTCCCGCGCCGATCGCGGCGGCCATGGCCTGCTCCACCAGGTAGACTTCGCTGGCGCGAGCGCGATACGCCGAGTCCTGCACCGCGCGCTTTTCCACCGGAGTGATCTCGCTGGGCACGCCTATGACGATGCGCGGATGCACGAGCACGCGCCGGTTGTGCGCCTTCTGAATAAAGTAAGTGAGCATCTTTTCGGTCACCTTGAAATCGGCGATCACGCCGTCCTTCATGGGCTTGATGGCCACCACGTTGCCCGGCGTGCGCCCCAGCATGTCCTTGGCTTCCTTCCCGACGGCCACGACCTCGCCGCTATTCTTATTGATGGCCACAATGGATGGCTCGTTCACCACGATGCCTTTGCCCTTGGCGTACACCAAGGTGTTGGCTGTGCCCAGGTCAATCGCGAGGTCGGAAGAAAACAGGCTGAAGACCGAGCGAAGGCTGTATCCGTTCTTGTTCATGATCCCCTCAGTTCCGGACGCCTCTTGCGGTTTGCGGATGCCGCGTATCGGAGTGCGCCCGGCTGGCCCCACTGCGTGGTTCTCGCCGGTTGCCTTGCTACGGAACTACAATTTCCACACGCTTGATGACAGTGCCGCCCCGGCGATTCTGTCCCGTAACGGCAATCGAATGGCTGCCGCGCCCCAAAGATTGCGTGAAGTATTTGAACGTGCCGTCGGGGTGTATGTCCGCCACCGACTCACCGTTGATGATCAGCGCCGCGCCCGGCTCGGTGCGCCCGCTGATCTCTACTACGTTACCATGCAATTCGGTGTCGCCGATTTCCAGCATCATCTCCTGGCCCTTGCCTTGTGTCGCGAGCGTAAACTTGAACGTATCGCTGGCCGCGCTGACGTGTTTCTGCGCATCCGTTGCCAAAACGTCCCAGAAATAGTCGCCCGGGTCGAGCCCGGTGAGATCCACGGAGGTCTCCGCCAGCTTCCGGTCCTGCAGGATACGCGAGAACATGGACGTCGTGCTGACGCGAATCTCGTAGCTGACGGCTTCCGGCACCGGCTTCCACTCAAAATGCACCGGAGCATGTTTCGGGTCTGCCACGATCAAGGGTTGCAAGTTCAGTGGCTCAGCCAAGTCCGGCGGGGCGAGCACGCTGGTCTTCATCACAGCTCCACCGGCCGGCGGGACGGTAACACGCTCCCATTTCCCGATCTCCACGTGCTGGCGGCCATCCGTTGTTGCCAATTCGGCCGTACCAGCGGACACGGTGATATCTGACTGGTTGGTCTGGGGATCGCTGCGCACGGCGGCACGGCTGTTCTGTTGGACGGAGGCCACCGCATTGGAAAAGGAAACTTCGGCTTTGGATTTAGGAGAATCCCATGAGCCTGTGGCCAGGTCCACGGCTCCGGAGGTGATGTGCATGGCGACGCGTGTTTCACTGTCGCGCCCCACGGAGTTTTCTTCGACGGTAACGAGCGTATCGGCTTGCACAGTATAAGTTGTGCCATCCGCGAAGTTGACGCGCGCCGCGCCGTCCCCACTGGTTTGGATCAAATCGCCTTTGTCGAGCGCCATGCGATAATCAGCAGCGACCCACTGGACCGAATTCACTTTCTTGACTTGCACCTTGCCGTCCAGATTCACGAATTTCGCCTGCTTCGCGGTGAGTTCGGTGCTCGCGCTGGCGCCTGCGCCGAGCGTCTTGGAAACTTTGGCCATCGCGCCGCTATACGCTTCCGGGTAGATCAAGTACAGCGTGGCCAGAACGACCGCCAAAATCAGCAGTATGTAAACCGCCACCGTGCGATAAGTAACAGTTCTCCAGTAGACCTCCACATGAGAGATCTTTGGACCGCGCGCGCCGGGCGTTCTCTGATTCTGCATACGGGAAATTGCCGATTTTCACCCGATTTTAAAATTTAGCATAGCCGCTAGGCGCCGCATACAACGCAGGGGCATGCAGTTTCCCGCAGCGCAATACGATCCCGGGTTTCCCGCCGGGAGTGAACGGGGAGCAGCGAGGGGGCGGAGAAAAAGGGCAATATTTCAAGCGAGCGAGAAATTCGGTAGTGGTACAGTTTGCTAAAAGATTGTTACAGACGGCTGATTCTGCGTTATTGCCGCAAGCAGTAGATCGCTTTGGGGTTTATTTGTAACAGTAATTTCACAATTCGTAAAATGCACATTGTTAAGCACAATCGGCCCGCCATTATAGACAATCTTAACATTCTGCAAGACCACGTTTTCTAGGATCGTGCCACCAATGTCGAAACCGTGCCCTCCCGAGTTATCTACTGCATTGCCTGATAGAAACGCATCTCCTATATAAAGACGCCCATTTCGGTAACCAATAACATCAGCAGAAAGTGAAGTAACCGGAGTCTTTGATCTAAAATCTTCTGGAATTGGCGTAATCGCTGAATGGTAATTTGCCAAGGCTACCATTCCCTCGTGTGCAGCTTGTGAGATTGTGGTGACCTGCCCCCCGAAAACTAGTCCAACCATAAGTTAGCTTCTCCGGGTATAAGACCACGAGAGGAGAAGCGTCCATGAAGAAGAGCCGTTTTTCAGAAGAGCAGATTGTGGGGGTGTTGAAAGAGGCGGAGGCGGGAGTTTCGGTGAAGGAACTCTGCCGGCGGATCGGGATCAGCGATGCCACGTTTTACCACTGGAAAGCGAAATACGGGGGGTTGGAGGTGAACGAGGCGCGTCGTTTGCGCCAACTGGAAGACGAGAACGGACGGCTGAAGAAGATTGTGGCGCAGCAGGCGCTGGACATCGATGCGTTGAAGGTGGTGCTATCAAAAAAGTGGTAAGCCCACCGGCGAAGCGAGAGGCGGTACGAGTCGCGCGCGCGGAAGCCAGACTGAGCGAGCGGCGCGCTTGTGGGCTGCTGCGAATGCACCGAGGGAGTTGCCGTTATCAGCGGAGGGAACGGAACGATGCGGCGCTGCGAGCGCGGCTGCGGGAAATCGCGGGCGAGCGGCCGCGCTTCGGCTACCGGCGGGTGCATGAACTGCTGCGGCGAGAGCAAGAGAACGGCACTGCGAAGTGGGTGGTGAATCACAAGCGCGTCTACCGGATCTACCGGGAGGAAGGGCTGGCGATGCGGCGCAAGAAACGCAAGCGATTCCGGGCCGAAGCGCGCGTGCCGCTGGTGCTGCCCACACGGGAGAATCAGCTGTGGACGATGGACTTCACCCGGGACAGTCTGGCGAGCGGGCGGCCCTTTCGCACGCTGAACTTGATGGACGGGTTCACGCGGGAAGCGCCGCGGATCGAAGTGGACACTTCGCTGCCAGGATCGCGCGTGGTACAGATGCTGGAAGAAGTGGCGCAAGAGCGGGGCTATCCGGAAGCGATTCAGGTGGACAACGGGCCGGAGTTCGTCAGCCAGGCGGTGGACCAGTGGGCGTATGCGCATGGCGTGGCGTTGCACTTCATCGAGCCGGGGAAACCGGTGCAGAATGCGTTCATCGAAAGTTTTAACGGGAAGTTCCGGGACGAATGCCTGAACCAGAACTGGTTCGTGAGCCTGGAGGAAGCGCGGAGGATCATCGAAACGTGGCGGGTGGATTACAATACGGTACGGCCGCACAGCAGCCTGGGGTATCGAACCCCGACGGAATTCGCGGCGGAAATCGGCGGAGAAAAAGGCTGTGGAAAAGACGCTCCGAGGAAAAGTACAAACCACTTTTCCTCTCCGCTTGGAAATCCCGCAAACCCGGCGGGATTCCCACTTTCCCACAGCCTCGACGGCGACGGGCTCATCCCCCGCCCCTCCGAGCAGATTCAGAACCAAGCCCCGAGTGCTAACTTATGATTGGACCAAAACGGGGGGCAGGTCAATTGCCTATCTCAGGAGCGATAGAGACGGTAGCCATGTGCTAATCAAAGGGGCAATGGCACATCTTAATTTAGTTATGATCCACCCCTTTTCAGACGGTAATGGTCGCATGGCTCGTTGCTTACAGACTTTGATGATTTCCGGGAAAGGTATCGGCGACCCCACTTTTTGTTCCATCGAGGAATATCTAGGCAAAAACACGCAAGATTATTACAAGGTCCTCGCCGAGACAGGACGGGGAAAATGGAATCCCCAGAACGACACTCGCTCATGGATAAGATTCAATCTCACGGCACATTATAGGCAGGCTGGAACTGCACTCAGACGCGCAAGATTGATGGAAAAACTTTGGGGAGAACTGGACCTTGAATTAAAGAAACATCGTCTAGCGGATAGGGCTATCTACGCCTTATCCGACGCTGCAATGGGTTTTCGTATCCGTAGCTCTCATTATCGGCGCAATGCTGATGTGAGTAATGTTATGGCCAGCCGCGATTTGCGAGCAATGGTGAACGCCGGACTTCTAGCTGCAAGAGGGGAGCGGAGGGGAAGGCTTTACGTAGGAACTGAATATCTTAGAGCGATTGCAACGAAGTTACGAGACCAGGAGCCCAAAGAGATTCCGGACCCGTTTGTGAGTGGCGTTATGATGATCGGGTAGATTCTTGAACCACACGAAAGGCCGCTTGATTGAAATCCTCTTTCGGTTTGCGCTTGATCGGTTTGCGTTTGGCTTTTGATTTTGTCTTCTTTTTCATGGCCCTGAGTGTCGCATGATCCTGAATCCCGTGCAAGACCATCGGATTTCAAACTGTACCACTACCAGAAATTCGGTATCGGACCAGTTTCCAGTAACTTATCAGGCACTGGGATTGCGGCAGAACGTCTTATCCAGTATTCCCACTATTCGCTCCTTGCGACTGTCGAGGCCATCTTCAACCTGGGTACGCTCGGGCGGAACGACACCTCCGCCACTCCGATGTCGCACCTGTTCAGGGGCGCAATTCCTTAGGACTTCGCTTTCTTCGAAGGTTTCGACTTGCCAGAACTGTTGAGGGCGACCGCTTGGCGAACGAGCGCCTTGAAGGCGGACTCGTCAACTTCTTCTCCTTCGTGGATGTCGATCGCGCGGCGTGCGTTTCCGTCGAGACTCGAGTTGAAGAGACGGGCCGGATCCTTCAGAGACGCGCCCTTGGAGAAGGTAAGCTTCACGACATTCTTGTAGGATTCGCCAGTGCAGATGATGCCGTCGTGCGACCAAATCGGAGTGCCCATCCACTTCCATTCCTCGACGACATCCGGGTCTGCTTCCTTGATGAGCTTGCGCATCCTGCGGAGGGTTTCCCCGCGCCAGTCCCCGAGTTCGGCGATTCTTTTCGAGATGAGCTCCGATGCCGACTGGCCTTGACTCGCGCCCGACTTTTTCATGTTCTCATCCTAGAAGTTCCAGATATATTTCATTTGCAAGATAGTGGTGGATAGTCATGTAAGCCGGGATTTCCAATTTGGCCGTCCCGGATCGGCACCCTTATACACGGAGATCGTCCCGCAAAACCAGATGACTGTCAGGACCAACGTTGCCAACCAGCCAATGGACCCAGTGCCTGATAAACGCATTATCGGAAGGTGTCCCACTACCCGAAAATCGTCCTTGGGAATGCGGGTTGCGAGTTAGTCCGCGGGCGCGCCGGCGTGGGACGTGTCCACGACCGTGGAGCCCCCGAGGCGTTTCGCCAGCCGGTCGAACGCGAGATACACGACGGGAGTAGTAAACAAGGTAAGTGCCTGACTGAAAATCAAACCGCCCACGATGGCGATTCCCAACGGGCGGCGCAGTTCCGCGCCAGTCCCGCCGCCCAGGGCCAGCGGCAGACCGCCCAGCATGGCCGCCATGGTGGTCATAAGAATCGGCCGGAAGCGCAGCAGACACGCTTGGTAGATCGCGTCGAGCGGAGTTTTTCCTCCCTTGCGCTCCGCCTCGAGGGCAAAGTCAATCATCATGATCGCGTTCTTCTGCACGATGCCGATGAGCAGGATAATTCCAATCAGCGCGATCACGCTGAAATCGGTTCGCGTAATCAGCAAAGCCAGCAGCGCGCCCACACCCGCCGAGGGCAGCGTCGAGAGGATCGTGACCGGATGAATGTAACTCTCATACAGCACGCCCAGCACGATATAGACCGTCAGCAAGGCGGCCAGAATCAGGACCGGCTCGTTCGCCAGCGACGCTTGAAAGGCCTGCGCCGTTCCTTGGAACCCGGCATGAATGCTTGGCGGCAGGCCGATATCCTGCTGCGCGGCCTTGATCGAATCCACGGCCTGTCCGAGCGAAACCCCTTCCGCCAGATTGAAGGAAAGCGTCACCACGGGGAATTGGCCCTGATGATTCACGGCGATCGGAGTGGACTCGGACGAAAACTGCGTAAAGGCGCTTAGCGGAACCTGCGTGCCGTTGGAGGAATGCACAAAAATTTGTTTCAGGGCGTCGGGATTCTGCTGGAAGGTCGGGTCCACTTCGAGGACCACGTGGTACTGATTGAGTTGCGTGAAAATCGTGGATACCTGGCGTTGGCCAAAGGCGTCGTACAGAGTGTCGTCAATCACTTGCGGCAGAATCCCCAGACGTGACGCCGTATCACGGTCGATCGTGATCGTTTCCTGCAGACCGCGATCCTGCTGGTCGCTGGCGACATCACGCAATTGCGGCAAGGCTGTCAACTTATCCACCAACTTCGGAGCCCAAGCCGAGAGTTCGTTTCCGTCCGCGTCTTCCATCGTGTATTGATATTGCGTGCGGCTGATCCTGTCCTCCACGGTCAGGTCTTGCACGGGCTGCATGTACAGCGTAATTCCCTTGACGTCGCCCAGCCTGGTTTGCAGCCGGCGGATAATCGTGGGGGCGTCATCGGTCCGCTCCTCGCGGGGCTTCAGGTTGATTTGCACGCGTCCGCTGTTAGGCAACATGTTGGTGCCGTCAATCCCGATGAACGAAGACAGGCTCACCACATCCGGGTCCTTCAAAATGGCCTTGGCCAGAGCCTGCTGCCGCTCCGCCAGGGCCGGAAACGAAAGCGTCGCGGGGGCCTCCGAAACGCCCAAGATCACACCTGTATCCTGCACGGGGAAAAAGCCCTTGGGGATGATGAGGAACAGAAAAATAGTGAGCGCCAACGTTCCGAGGGTCACCACGAGCGTGGCAGGCTGGTGCTGCAACACAAACCGCAGGATCACCGAATAGCGATCGATGATCCAATTGAGTGAATTTTCCGAGGCCTTGTAGAACCAACTTTTGTCCGTCTCCTTTTGGTGGCGCAGAATCTTCGCGCACATCATCGGCGTCAGCGTCAGGGAAACAACAGCCGAAACCAAAATCGTCACGCTGAGAGTTACGGCAAATTCCTGGAACAACCGCCCCACCACGTCCTGCATGAACAGCAGGGGAATCAGTACGGCGATCAACGAAACCGTGAGCGAGAGAATCGTGAAGCCGATCTGTTCCGAGCCCTTCAAGGCGGCCTGCAGCGGGCTCTCGCCCTCTTCGATATAGCGCGTGATGTTTTCGATCATCACGATCGCGTCGTCCACGACGAAGCCGGTCGAAATGGTCAGGGCCATCAGCGACAGGTTATCCAGGCTGTAGCCCAGCAGGTACATCACGCCAAACGTGCCCACCAGCGAAAGCGGCACGGCCACGCTGGGGATGGAGGTCGCGGCCAGGCTCCGCAGAAACAGGAAAATGACCATGACGACGAGCGCCACCGTCAGCATGAGTTCAAACTGGACATCCTTTACGGAGGCGCGAATCGTGGTGGTCCGGTCGGTCAAAATCGAAACCTGGACCGACGAGGGCAGCGTCGCTTTCAATTGCGGCAGCAGAGCCTGGATGCGATCCACCACGTTGATGATGTTCGCGCCGGGTTGCCGCTGAATGTTGACGATCACGGCGGGCCTGTCGTTTTCCCAGGCCGCCTGTTTCACATTTTCCGCGCCATCCACGACGTTGGCGACGTCCATGATTCGCACCGGCGCGCCGTTCTTGTACGCGATGACGATCGGTTTATAGGCCTCACTGGTAAGCAACTGGTCATTTGCCCAGATCGTAAATGCCTGGCGCGGCCCATCCAGATTGCCCTTGGCCTGATTCACGTTGGCCTGCGGCCAGCGCGGTGCGCAAGTCCTCCAGGCTCAAGCCATACGAGGCCAGCGCCGTCGGATTGGCCTGAATGCGCACCGCCGGCTTCTGGCCGCCGCTGATGCTCACCAGGCCCACGCCCGGCAATTGCGAAATCTTCTGTGACAGGACCGTGTCGGCGAGGTCTTCCAGTTTCATCAGCGGCAACGTGTCTGACGACAACGCGAGCGTGATGACGGGCGTATCGGCCGGATTCGTCTTGCTGTAAATCGGCGGGTTTGGAAGATTGATGGGGAGAAACGTTGTCGCGGAATTGATGGATGCCTGTACTTGCTGCTCCGCGACATCGATATTGAGGTCCAGCACAAATTGAAGCGTAATCAGCGACGCGCCGGAGGAACTGGTCGACGTCATCTGATTGAGCCCCGGAACCTGGCCGAATTGCCGCTCCAGTGGCGTCGTCACCGACGAGGCCATCACGCTAGGACTCGCTCCGGGGTAAAACGTAAGGACCTGAATCGTGGGATAGTCCACCTGCGGCAAGGCCGAAACCGGAAGCTGCCGGTAGGCTGCCATGCCAGCCAGAAGAATTCCCGCCATGAGCAACGATGTAGCGACCGGGCGGAGAATAAATGGCTTGGACGGATTCATTTAGTTCTGCTTCCCAGCGTCTTGCTGCTTTTGGAGCCCCTGCGGTGCCGCACCTCCGCCTGGCCCCGGCTTTCCGCCCCCATTCGGCCTGCGCCATTTGTCGGCCTGCAGCTTTGCCGGGCGCCGACCCCGCGCCGTTGCCGGTGCCGCCGGGCCGCTATGGACCTCCACCGTCGCTCCGGGCTGAAGCCTGTCCTGCCCATCCACCACGACCTGATCTCCCTCCGCAACACCGCTGGCGATTAGCGAGATGTTGCCCTGCGTCATGTCCACCTTCACCGGCTGCAGGTTCGCATGGCCATTCTTAATGGTGTACACGTAGGTGCCCTGCGTGCCTCGCTGGACGGCAGCCAGCGGAATAACGATGGCATTCTTTCGTACGGTCAACATCAGGCGAACATTGATGAACTGATTCGGCCAAAGGGAAAGATCGCGATTGTCGAATTCGCCCTTGAAACGGACCGTCCCGGTGGTGGGATCGATTTGATTGTCGATCGTTACAAGCTTGCCCGACGCGAGTTTCGTTTGATCGTCACGGCTGTACGCTTCGATCCCCAGTTGCTCGCTTTTCATATGTTGGAGCACTTCCGGGAGGCTGTCTTCCGGGAGCGTGAACAGCGTGGCAATGGGCTGCACTTGCGTAATGACGACCAGCCCGCTTGGATCTGTCGCATGAATCATGTTGCCTTGATCGACGAGCCGCAATCCGACACGGCCGCTCAACGGGGCTGCTATCTTGCAATAGGCCAGTTCTAGTTTTTGATTGTCAATCTGCGCCTGATCGGCGCGTACTGCTCCCTCCAACTGTCCTACGGTCGCGTTCTGCGTATCCACTTGTTGCTGCGCGACAACGCCCTCTTTGTGCAACTGGTCATACCGCGCGAAGTCGACCCGGGCGTTATTCAGTTGGGCCTGATCCCGGGCCAGTTGTCCCTCCATTTGCTCCAACGCCACCTGGAAGGGCCGAGGATCGATTTCTGCAAGGAGATCGCCTTCACGAACAAACTGGCCTTCCGTGAAATGGACCTTCTCGAGCTGCCCATCGACTCGGCTCTTCACGGTGACGGTGTTGAAAGGGGTCACCGACCCGAGCCCGGAGAGGTAGTACGGCACATTCTGCTTAAGGGCTGGCGCGACTGCGACAGACACGGCTCCTCCCCCAGCTCCCCGGCCACCTCCGGGAGCTGGCGCCGCTTTGCTTTCCGCCGAAGCGCGTGACCGATAGTAGTAATACCCTCCGCCTGCGAGAACCGCGATCACGAGAAGCCATATCCACCCTCGCTTTCGCGGAGGGCCAGCCTCTTCCACTGGAGGGCGGAATTGTGAGGGAGCTTGTGGTGTTTTATCTTGTACAGGGTCAGAAATAGCCATATCCGTCCTAGGAGTTCAAATTCTCGGATTGAGTCCATTAAATTGACGTGTCAGCCAAATGCCAGGTTACGTCCCATCTTTTCCCGCCCGGAATGAGACAGCCCGCAGGGAGGTCCACGCCCTAAATGCCGCTACCCGAGGAGACGCCTTGAGAATATACAGCAAGCCCAATCGATGGTGCCAAGGAATCTTGGGACTCTGATGCAAAGCGGAAGTTGAACGCCATTGCGGTGTAAGCCCCGAGGAATTTCTATTCTTGTAAAGAGCCTACCGACACCGTCGAACACGAAGCCGGAGGGGAAAGCAGAGTTGGTAGCGATTACTCAAAACGCTACCGTTGAAAACCTTTGGTGTCGGCGTCCCGCATTCTTTCATAGATTGTTCTCAGGCTCGACTTGCACTTGATATGCAAAGCAGTTTCTGCATGACGATTAGATGTGTTCTTTGGCAAGTCATTGGTTGTTGTCATCTTCGACCGGCACTGCTTTCCCGCTAACTCGAATGCGTGACCGTTCCAACATCCAAATGATGTCTAATGTGACTGGCTTGCCGGGATAAAGCACACGTAGCATCTCCTGCCAAGCTAGATAGATTTCTTTGATCGCAATGCCGGTTAGCGAAAACTCAGCACCCCAGGCACGGCCTGCGGGGTGGTGGAATTTCTGAAGGAGGCCCTGTCGGTGTTGCCAGCAAGACCTGCGATCCGGGTGGTGCGTGCCGATGCGGGCTTTTTTGACCAGCAATTACTGGGTTTTTTGGAGCAGCGCGGGTTGTCCTACATCGTGGTAGCGCGGCTGACACGCTGGATGAAGCGCGAGGCGGCGCGCGTCACCGCGTGGCGCGCTTTGGACGAGCACTATGCGGTGGGTGAATTTTCTTTGCAGCTGTGGGGCTGGGACCGCCCGCGCCGCTTCGTGGTCATCCGCGAACAACTGCGCGCCGAGCGCGTCTCGTCGGGAAGGAAATTACTCGAGGTTCCCGGCTACACCTTTCGCGTCTTCGTGAGCAACCTGGTGCTACCGCCGGAAGAAATCTGGCGCGACTACAACCGCCGGGCGGACATGGAAAATCGCATTGCCGAGCTGAAACACGATCTGGCCGCGGATGATTTTTGCTTGCAGGAGTTCTTTGCTGCCGAAGCGGCCTTCCGCAGCATCTTGCTGCTGTTCAATCTGCTCGGAGAATTTCAGCGCGCCTGCCGTTTCACCACCTATCGGCAACCTGCCACACTGCGCGCCCAGGTGTTTGTCTGCGGCTCCCTGCTCGGGCGAGCCGGTCGCCGCCTAGTTCTGCATCTGTCGGCTTCTTGGGGTGGCCTCCAACAGCGCATTCCGCTGCTGGAAAAAGTCTTAACCTATGGTGTCCCAACTTCGCCGAAGTTGCATCCGCACCACGCCACCTGGACCCACAAATCGATCAATAAATCTCTATGAAACCACATTCAACTTCGGAATTCAGGCTAAGTCAATATAAGAAAAGCCTTCGCCGGCCGCGGCACGAGGAACTTGCGTGCGCGAATCTAGTCGCGAGTGCGAGGGAAACTCCCCACCGGCGCCGGCGAGGCCATTTATCTGATGTGTGAATAAACGTTTTCCACATAATTTCCGCAAGGACTTGACAGAACTAGTTAATCCTGTATTCTCTCGGGCCATGCCGCAGCGGGAAGGCGGAGCAAGGCGGAATGCCGTTCGGGATCGCGGCGCGGTGGCCGGACAAGCGGTCGAGACGCGCGAAATTCCGGCAAGACCAGCGCTGCGGCAGATGGAAAGGTTTCCTCGCTTCTAACTTACCCCGGAGTTGCCGTTCGATTCGGCGGATAGGCCTGATTGCTGGAGTGATTGACATCCAGATTTCATATGTCGCGAGGCGTTTTAATCCTCGAAGATCCCTCCTTCTCACTGCAACACGAGTGGGAATCGGCCTTTCTTTGCCCTGAGTGGGGCGCCGCGCGGCGCGCTTCGTGGGAGGCATTCACACCGGAGCAGTTGCAGGGCAGCCAGGAAAGCATACTGGTGGCCAACGCGGTTCCCGGGACCGAGGTGGCCATCAAGTTTTTCCGATGGCTGCACGAAAACCCCATTTCGATTCCCACCTTCGCGATCGTGCCCGAAGAAGACGGCGAATTGTCGCAGGCCGCGGCGGCCGCGGCGGACGATTTTCTTTTTTTCCCGTTTCGCGCCGGGGAACTGCGCAGCCGAATCATGCGGCTGCTGGGCCCAAAATCCGTTTCCCTCGAAGAAATCCAGGCGTCGCTCACGCGGGAAATCGGCATGCATCATCTGGTGGGGCAGGATCCGGCGTTTCTGAAAGTGCTGTCCCAGGTGGCGCTGTTCGGCGCCAGCGACGCCCCGGTCCTGCTGACGGGCGAGACGGGAACCGGCAAGGAACTCTGCGCCCGCGTCATTCACTTGTTGAGCAAACGCCATCAGGGCCCGTTCATTCCGGTGGATTGCGGGGCCCTGCCGGATCACCTGTTTGAAAATGAACTGTTCGGCCACGCGCGCGGCGCGTTCACCGACGCGCGCGAGGATCAAAAAGGACTGGTCACGCTGGCGCAGCACGGCACCCTGTTCCTGGATGAGATCGACAGCCTGTCGCTGGCTTCGCAAAGCAAAGTCCTGCGTCTGCTCGAGGAACACACCTACCGTCCGCTCGGCTCGGAAAGCTTCCGGCAAGGGGACCTGAGAATTGTCGCGGCCACCAATCGCGATCTGGAGCAGCTCATGGCGCAAAAGCAATTTCGCTCCGATCTGTTTTTCCGCATCAACGTGTTGCGCATCCGTTTGCCCGCGTTGCGCGAGCGCCGCGCGGACGTGGCCTTGCTCGGCAGGCACTACGTGGACGAGATCTGCAAGGCCGCGGGCATCCCCCGGAAAATGTTGTCGCTGGCGGCCGTGCACAAGCTGGAGCAGTTTGCCTGGCCGGGCAATATCCGCGAACTCTACAACACGGTGCACCGTGCGGTGCTGCTTTCGCCGGGACCGCAGATCGCGGCTTCCGCCATCGAGCTGAACCCCTGCGGCGACGCGCGGGAAATGACCACTCGAAATTTTCGCAGCGCCAAACTCAACGCCATCGAATGCTTCGAGCGCGACTACGTCCGGCAAATGCTGGTGAAGCACGCCGGAAACGTGACCCAGGCCGCGCGCGAAGCGGGCAAGGATCGCCGGGCCTTCGGGCGGCTGGCCAAGAAATACGGCATCCAGCGAGCCTCCGCCTGATCTGGCGGGTTGCCCGCGGCCCATGCCGGGTAGTTTCCGGCCCACGTGGTCCCTTCCTTTTGATTCGCCTTTCCGCAACGAAATTTGCGTAAGACGCTGCTTCGCACCTGGGACAAACTCGTCCCTCTCTCCGCGCCCGGCCTGTCCGGAATAAATTGTACTTCCTTCATTTTCAGGCTCTTCCGCGCCGCAGCGGGATGGAATCCGGCGTGCACTCGGGGCATCCAGGGCGAGTCGAAACGTGCACAGGGAAAGCAAGGATGCGAACTTGCCGGCGGTGGCGAAAGAAATTTTAGGCTATTACTTGCGCCACCCCCATGCGGCCGACACCCTGACCGAACTCGCCCGCTGGCGGCTGGTGGAAGAGGCCGTGCGGCAAAGCGTGGAGACCACCGAAGCCGCTCTGCAATGGCTAATTGCCGAAGGGTACGTGCGGGAAGAAATCAGAATGGGGACCGAGCGCATTTATCAGTTTATTCCGGAGCGCCGAAATGATGCGGAATCCCTGCTCCGCAAGGAACTGCAAAATCAGGATTCTTCCTCCTGAACAATCCAGTCCCCGGGGGAATGGAACACGGGCGAGGCTTTTTCCAGATTTGGCGCAGTAGGAGAACCAAGTGGCTGACTTCCAGGCTGTGTTTGCGGTGGGGGATGCGCTCGCAAAATACCTGCAGAACAACTACGACCCAAAGGCCGTCGGATTCCCCTGCACCTTCCGCCTGGTTTCCAGTTCGGAAATCGCCAACGAGGATCAAACCAAGCTGGATAAAACCGTTTCCGTCTATCTTCATCGAATCAATACCGACGAGCAGTTCCGCAACGTCACCCGGTTGCCGGATTCTCCCACGCAGCAGCCGGTTCTCTACCTGGACCTTCATTACCTGTTCACCTATTGGGACGTGTCGGCCGAAGGAGCCGAGGCCGAGCAGAAGATCCTTACGTGGACGATGCAACAGCTGCAGTCGCACCCGATTCTCGACACGACGGTTCTGAATTTGTCTACTGCAGCGCCTGGATGGGATTCCGCCGATTCGGTGCAACTGATCCCGGCCGAACTCAGCTTGCAGGACATTCTCGACATCTGGGATGGCCTGGGCCCGAAATACCGATTGACTATTTCGTACGTGGCCCGGGCCGTGCGCATTGACCGGACGATCACGCCGGAAATGCCGGTGGTGGCCACGCGCTTCAACTTACAAGATGGAGTGGCGTCGTGAAGGAGTCCGTGGACCGCCGAATTCTGGGCGCGTTCGTGTGCGTGGACGCCATCAGCGGCAAATCCGTGCCCCATCCGATGCCTGTGACCACCGGGCCGTGGAGAGTGAAACCGAACCGCAGCGGAGTGTACGTCATTTTCAACGGGCCCGGCTTTGAGGTGCCAACCACGCAATTTTACCCCGCCAGTCCGTGGCCCGGCCCAGTTTCCTTCGAGGTCACGATCCAGGACCCGAGCCGCAGATATTTGCCGCGCCGGGCCAATGTTAAGGCCCCGCTCAGCGCTCCCGATATTCCTCCGCCCCCGCCGGGATCTTCCACCAACCCTGCCGCCCTGGCCGCCTTGCAGGATTCCACCACGGTCTTCTCTCCGCAGCGCGTTTCGCTCTATCCGGGGCCAGCGGCGCCGATCGGGCCGAATTGGGCGGCCATCCATGTTTCCGTCACGCGCAGCGGAACGACGCCGGCGAAAGGATTGCCGTGGGCTTTCCTGCAAGTGATTCGCAACAGCGACAATTTCGCGCTGGCCAACGGCCAGTCCGACCGGAACGGAGAAGCGTTGCTGGCCGTGCCGGGACTCAGCGTGCAGCCGAGCACCAGCGGCACGGGGCCGGTGACGGTGTCCTCGGTGGCGGTCACCGTGAAGGTTTACTTCGATCCCGGTGTTTTAGACCAGCCGACGGGCTGGGTTCCTAACCCGGATGACATCTTTCTCAATCTTTCCAATACCGCGCTCAAGACCGACACCAAGACGCTGGCGCTGAGCGCCGCGCAAGAACTTTCGTTGAGCTTTGCCATCTCTGTTTGAAGGAGGAGCCGTGCCCGAATATCTGGCCCCAGGAGTATACGTTGAAGAAACAAGTTTCCGCGCACCGTCGATTGAGGGTGTCGGGACCACAACCACGGCCTTCACCGGCCCAACCCTATCCGGCCCGATTGGCGGCATGCCTTACGGCGGATTTCCGGCCAGCGGGGCGGCGGTGTCGGGGAGCCCGTCGGGAGGAGTCCCGGAACTGCTCACCAGCTTCGGCGACTTCCAAAATATTTACGGCGGCTACGACGATCTGTCGCTGGTCGGCGACAAGACCAGCAGCAAGAACAGGAATTACATGGCCATGGCCGTAAAGGCTTTCTTCGATAACGGCGGTTCGATGCTCTACGTGTCGCGGGTGTACAACAATAATGCCGGATCCAGCGCCGGCTCGATCGATCCGGGAGTCGCTTCTTCCGGCACGGCCTCGACCTCGAACGTTGTTGTGGCCGCTCGTTTTCCCGGAGCGTCCGGCAACTCCAATTTCTCCGGCTTGAATCAACCGGTTTTGGTCACGCTGAGCTATTCCAAGGTCGCCAACGTGGCCAACCTGCCGTTCGGATCGCTGCTGGGCGTGCCGCCCTCGGCAACGGCGACAGCCCCCACGCTTTACAGCAACGGCGCTTCCAATCAATTCCTAAGCAATGCCGCCTCACCCGCCGCGCTGACTTTACCGCCGCCCACAAATCTATATCTCCTCACCGTGAAGGTGGTGGCTCTGGGCGCGAATGGAAAGCAGATGGTCTTTGACAATCTCGGTCTCGATCCGCACCACCCCACCTACATCGGATCGGTGCTCGGCATCAATCCGCCGCGGCACATCGACGCCTTGCAAAATCAAATTTATTTCAATATCGGCAGCACTCTGAACACCGCGTCGGCGCTGTACGGAGCGTTGTTCGGCACGACCTGGATTGACCCGCAGGTGAAGGGCGCCACGCCCGTTCCTCCCGTTAGTTTCACGCTCACCGGGGGAAATGACGGCGCTGAACCGGTGGCGGCCAACTACACCACGGCGCTGCAATACTGCGAGGCGCTGGAAGACGTGGCCATCGTGGCCACTCCCGGTGCGTCGATCTACACGAATAACGCGGATATCCTCATCGGCAGTCTCATCCCTCACGTGCAACGGCAACGTGCGTATCGTGTGGCGATTCTGGAGGCCGGACCGAACGGACTCGACTCCGACTATGAAACGGTTCGCGGGCAGATCGACTCCAGTTACTGCGCGTTGTATGTTCCCTGGGTGATTACTCCCAACCCGCTGGCCGTCGGCGGCACCTCCATCCCCGCGGAGGTCTCTGTCCCGCCTTCCGGTTTCCTGGCCGGAATTTATGCCCGCAACGATACGCAGAACAGTGTGGCGAAAGCCCCGGCGAATGAGGTGGTTCTCGGCGCCGTGGACCTCGAGCGCCGCATCAGCTTTGCCGAGCAAGCGGCCCTGAATCCCCTGGGAATCAATTGCATTCGTTTCTTTCCCGATCGCGGCTACCGCGTCTGGGGAGCGCGCACGGCCAGTTCCGACTCGGAATTGAAATACGTCAATGTCCGCCGGTACTTGATCTATCTCGAACATTCCATCGACAACGGCACGCAGTGGGCCGTATTCGAGAACAACGGACCCACGCTTTGGGCGCGTGTAAGAGACTCGATCGATTCTTTCCTGAACAATGAGTTTGTTTCCGGCAACCTGCTCGGCACTTCGCCGTCCTCCGCCTATTTCGTGCGCTGCGACCGCACCACCATGACGCAGAACGATCTGGACAATGGACGCATGATTTGCTTGATCGGCGTGGCGCTGTTGAAGCCAGCCGAGTTCGTCATCTTCCGCATTGGCCAAATGACGGCCAATGCGCGCAGCTAGGGAAGTCCCGCTAAAGGAGGAGTGTCGCCATGCCCGATCGCGTAGCGCCGTACCCGTCCTATAACTACCTCGTCGATCTCAAGGGCCCGAGGGATCCGCAGAAGCCCCTGGGCGGCTTCTCCGATCTGGCCGGACTCAAGTCGGAGTTGCACGTCTCGGAATACCGCGATGGAAACGACGTCAATACGCACGTGCACAAGTACGCGGGGGTGCACACCGTCGGCGATGTGACCCTAAAGCGCGGCCTGGTGGACTCGTCGGACTTGTGGGACTGGATCACCCAGGCCCGAACCACGGGCGTGCTGGCGCAGCGGGACGTCACCATCACCCTGCGCGACGAAGCCAATAATCCCATTCAGGTCTACAAGCTGTACAGCGTCACGCCGAAGGGCTACACCGGACCGACCTTGAGTGGCAAGGGCAGCGGCGATGTGGCCATTGAGGAGCTGGTGCTTGCGCCGGAGGGTTTTGAAATCGCCAAGCCCTCGTAGCCGAATGGCATCGCAGCGAGAACACCATGAGCCGCGTGATCTTCGAAAATCTGCCGGACGAGCCGCAGTTCGATCTGGGGCGCGCCGACGTAGCCTGCTTCGTGGGACTGGTCCGGGTTCTGCCGGGCGCGACTCTTCCCGCGAACGTGCAAAAATGGCTGAAAAAACTGGGATATTCCGATGCCCGGATCGCTCAGCAAGTGACGGACTTCATCAATGTTCCGGTGTTGCTGGAGTCCTCCGCGACCTTTAGTTCCCTGTTTGATTCCGGCGGCTTGGCCGCAAGCGAGGGAACGGATTACGTGGCTGCGGCGGTTCGCAGCTTTTTTGCGCAGGGCGGCAGGCGCTGTTACGTGGTTCGCGTGGACGATCCTTTGATTGCCACCGACGACGCGAAAGTGAAATCCCTCAAGCTGCAAAAATTGCTTCCGAGCAACACCTACGCGCCGGAGGATCCCGAAAGCTGGACGGGCGTGGGTTGCCTGGCGGTCCTGCAGGATGTCTCGTTTCTGGTGACGCCGGATTTGCCCGCCCTCTCCGCCTCGCAGCCGCTGGGGGAAGTGGGGCAAATTCCCTCCATTCCCACAGGACCCGAACAATTCGTGGAGTGCTCGCAGGCCGATATCACCCCGCAACCGTATCGCAACTACCCTTCCCCGGCGCCGCGACTCACCCCGGCCGACTTTACCGGCTGGGCCTCCAGCGTGGCCGTAATCTTGAATTATCTGGCCAAAGGAAGTCTCCGCCATGAGCCGCATTTGCGCGAAATACAGTTCGTGACGGCTTTCCCGTTGCCCCGGGAACTGAATGCCGCGACCGCCCTGGAAAATCCATCGACTGCCGAACTGACCCAGGATGTGCATGAAGTTATGCACCTGCACTTGCTGGAAATCCCTCTGAACGATGTGTCGGCCGGTTCCGGCAATATCTCTAGCGCCTTTTTGCAACTCGCCTATCCCTGGCTCATTACCACCGGTTCCGGCGGTCTGCTGGAATCGCTAGAACCCGCCGACGGGGCCCTGGCCGGACTGCTCGCGCGGAACGCTCTCGTGCGCGGGGCATTCACCAGCGCCACGAAAATTACTCCCGCGGAAATCTACGATCTGTGGCCCGCTCTTCCGGCACAGGAACTGAAAACTTCCGCGGTGCCTCTGGTTTGGGACAACCAATCCGCAAAAGGGCTGATTGAACGCCTCAGCCTGTTCGGATTTACTCCCGGCGGCATCGAGTTGCTCTCCGACGTAACGGCGTATCCCGGCGAGGCTTACCGGTCGGCGCCGGTGAATCGTCTGGTGTCGGTGATTTGCCGGTCGGCCCGGAGGATGGGCGAAGCGGTGATCTTCGAAACCAGCGGCCCGGCTCTCTGGGGCCGTGTGCAGAAATCCTTGCAAAATTTGATGACGCGCCTTTGGACGCTGAACGCGCTGGGCGGCGCTTCGGTCCGGGACGCTTTTTCGGTGCGTTGCGATCGCAGCACAATGACCCAAAACGACATCGACAACGGCCGCTTGCTGGCGGACGTGACCTTTACGGCGGCGTCCACCCTCGAAACCATTCGCGTCCGGCTGGCTATGGAGGCTGGCGGCGCCAGCGCCCAGCAGATTTCCGCCGATCTCGCGGAGGCCGTCTGATGCCCAGCGCAACGCCTCTTCCGCTCCATGTATTCCGCTTTCAGGTCGATTTTTTCACCGATTCGCTGCCCGCAGGCGCCGGTCACGATCCAATGCAGGTCTGCTCCGGGGCTTTCGCCGAGTGCACCGGCCTGGAAGCCACCATGGAACCCAAAGTCATCAAGGAAGGCGGCCGCAACTATGGCGCGGCGCAGCGCGCCGGATACACCACGTTCGCCCCGGTCATTCTGAAACGCGGCATCAGCAAGAACCGGAATCTCTACCAGATTTTCAATTGCTCCGGCACCGGAATGTTCGCGCCCCGGATGCAGGTGACCATCAACCTGTTCGACGTGGATGGCTCGGTAGCCCTGGCGTGGCAATTGGATCGCGCCATGCCCGTCAAATACAAATTTTCCGACCTGAATGCGCGCAACTCCGAGATCGGCATCGAAGAGTTGCATCTGGTTCATGAAGGACTGTGGTCCGCTTCAGCCACGGTGCAGAGGTTATAAGCCATGCCGCCACAGCCCCCCATCGTCGCCAAAGCCACGCTGTGCGCCGCGAATAACGGCACGCCGTTCCCGGTGCATTTCAACCCTACGTCACTGGTGTACTCGATTGAAAATTCCTCGGCGAAACAGTCCGGCGCGCCCAAAACAACGCAATTCGGCGCGCAGTTCTCGGCCAAACTGACCATGGATCTCCAATTCGATAGCACCGATTCCGGAAGCGACGTCCGTGACTACACCAATAAGGTCGCGTACTTGATGCAGCCCCAGGGCAGCGCATCGGCCAACACCTTGAACAACCCTCCGGCCGCCGCCAACAGTGACGGAGAAGCGCGCACCGCTCCCGCCAATGCTCCGCCAATTGTGATATTCCAATGGGGAACTTACCAGTTCCAAGGCATCATCGATTCCTTCAAGGAAACCATCGACTTTTTTTCCGCCGAAGGCGTTCCTTTGCGCGCCATGGTCAGCCTTGGGATGTCCCGGCAGGATCTGGTCCTGGAAAAAGGCGCGGATGTATCCGGCCCCAATCAGAGTGGCAGCCTGGTGCCCAGTTCCGGCAGCGATAGCGCGCTTTCGCTGGCCACGCGCGGCGGCGATCCATCGGCCGCGCGGCAACTGGGAACTGACAACGGGCTGGCCAGCCTGCGCTTTACCGGAGGAGTTGCGGTGCAAGTAGGCGCCGGCGTCCAGCTGAATCCGCCCGCGGCTTTTGCCACGGCCGCGTCCGCCTCGGGCGGCGCGGGATTGAGCCTGGGGATTTCGGCCAGCGCGTCGGCCGGTGGACTGAGCGGTGGCCTCGGCGCCGCGTTTGGAGGTTCGGCGTCGGCGGGCGTTCCGGCCACTGCAGGAGCCTTCGCCGGGCTGCAGACCGGCCTCGCACAGTTACCCACGTCGGCCAATCTGGACCCGCTGCTGATGTTGCCGGCGACGTCGGGAAGCGATGTCTCGGCCTTCGCCGGCGCTTCGTTGAGTCTGGGCGGCGCATCGAACAGCACCGGGTCCGCCGGCCTGTCGGCCGATGTGGGCGCGCAGTCCAGTTTCAAGGATCGCTTGACCTTCAGCAGCGACGACTAGCTCGCGCGAGGATCGAACATGGCTGTCACTATTGATGACTTGCAAATCGAGGTTCAGGAGCCCGCGCCCGCGGCGAGCCCCGCCGCGCCCGGCGAAAAACAAAAGAAAAACGCGGACCTGCGCGCCGCCATGGAAATGATTCAGGAACGCAATCTGCGTTTGCGAGCGGACTGATTTATGCCCGAACAACCACTGACCAAGAATGCCGTCTATAGCGCCATTCCCACGGTGCGCATCGACGGCCAGGCCAATGACAAGGTCACCGCGCAATTGCTGGCCATGGAAATGCGCGAGCATGAAGGCGGCCTGTCCGCGCTGGAGTTGCGCTTCAGCAATTTCGGGACGTTTAGCGGCGGCCTGGCGGACATGGTGTTTGAGGACGGAGCCACGCTCAAGCTGGGAGCGGCCGTCGAGGTCTATGCCGGCGACGTCAGCTCGCCCACTGAAATCTTTCGCGGAAAAATCACGGCGCTCGAGGGGCGCTTCCCCAGCGACGGCCCGCCGGACCTGGTGGTGCTGGCCGAAGACGCGACTGCAAAGCGCGCGCATGACTCGCAAAACGAAAAACTGGGACGCCGCCACGCTGGCGCAAATCGCCCGGCAGGTGGCTTCCAATCTGGGATTGACCCCCGTCCTCGACGGCTTGGATGCCAACATCGGAGCGCAGCAGCAATTCAATGAAAGCGATCTGCACTTTCTGCGACGCCTGCTGGCGCGCCATGACGCGGATGTGCAGATTGTCGGCGGCGAGCTGCACGCCTCGCCGCGCAGCCAGGCGCAACGCAATGCCATTCAGATCGACTGGAATAGCCAGCTCAAACAGGTTCGAGTCCTGGCCGACTTGTCTCATCAAGTCACGCAAATGACCGCCACCGGATGGGATTACAGCCAGGGGCAGGCGATTTCCGCCACCAGCCAGACCAGCTCCTTCGGCCCCGGTTCCGGCAAGACCGGCAAGGACTGGGTGGGACAGGCGCTGGCGACGCGCTCCGAACATCTGGGCCAATTCGCGAATCTGAATTCGCAGGATGCCCAGGCCCTGGTGGACGCCGAATTGGCGCAGCGCACGCGCACGTTCGTCGTCGCTCACGGCGTCTCGGAAGGCAACCCCAATTTGCGCGTGGGCACGCACCTCAAACTCAACGGACTGGGGCCGCGGTTCTCCAATACGTACTACACCACCGCGACGGTGCATCACTTCGATACCGCCGGCGGCTATGAAACGCGTTTTCGGGCGGAATGCGCTTACCTGGGAGGCGCCTCGTCATGAGTTCCCTGCTGCGCGAAACCGCGCTGGCGATGCTGGGGCCCGCCGCGTTTCTGGCCCGCGTCGTGAGCGTCAAGGATCCCGATAGCAAGAACCGCATGCAGGTGCGGCTGTACAACGTCGATGGCGTGAACGATCAGGACGGCGCCGTCTGGGCCCGCGTGGTCGTGCCGTTTTCCGGCAACAACCGCGGCGCGTTCTTCATTCCGGATGTCGGCGATGAAGTCCTGGTCGTTTATCTTTCCGGGGACTCGCGATTCCCGGTGGTGCTGGGAGGACTGTGGAACGGCCACGACTCCGCTCCGGACTCCTTTGGAGGCTCCGGCGACAGCGTCGATCGCTGGACCATCACCGGCAAAGCCGGGACGAAAATGGCCATCATCGAGGATAGTTCCGGCCCTACCATTCAGTTCACCACGCCCGGACAGCTCTCCGGCACATTGACCGACGCCGGCGGCGGTTCCATCGAATTCCACGACGCGATGCAGACTTCAGTCAAGATCGACAGCAGCGGAGTCACGGTCAATGCGCCGACCGCCCAGGTGCAGGTCACCGCGGCCAGTGGCGTGACGGTCACCGCGCCGCAAGTCACGGTCAACGCGGCCATGGCCACTTTCAGCGGCATCGTGCAGTGCCAGGTCTTGCAGGCCACCACGGTGGTGGCCACCACGTATACGCCGGGAGCGGGGAACGTATGGTAAGCCACGACATCATGGTCCAGGGCGTGGACCTGCAGGGCACGAGCGATAAGAAGCCGGTGATCGTGCAAATGCATGACGACGATTTCCCGGCGCGGTTTCTGCAGGATCTGGCGTCGCCGGACATGACGACGATTTCCCATGCCGCAGTGGTTGACCTCACCACGCCGCAGCCACTCTTCCAGCCCGTGCAGCGCATGTTGAATCTTGCCCTGGTCGAGCTCAACTGCAATAGTTTGGGATTTCCGCGGCTCGATCCCACGCGCATTCAGTCCGCGGTATTGGTCATTCGCCGCGTGTTCCGCCGGCCGGGAATTAATGGCGGCCAGGCGTTCGACGATCCGAGTACGCTTTCCGCATGGATGCGTTCGCCGGCCGGGACATTCTCCTGGATGCAACTGAACTCCGCTCAGGAGACTCTTGATCCCGACCCGAAGCTTCGCCCGCAACTGTTGTCCGGGCAGCCGGAAATGGACCGCCGGCTGGCGAACATGTTGCTCGCAACGGAAAATACCGAAAGCACTACGCCCGCGTTTGCCGCTCCCCCGGCGACCTGCGCCAATCTGAATCGAACCGTGCTGTACGCGGTGATTCCCACGGCCAGCAGCGAAGTCAGCGATACGCAACCCATGCAGTCGTCGCAAATCGATCCAGGCAATCTTACCGACAGCCTGCCGGATGTACTTCGTTCACTCGATCCGGGATCTCAACGGCAGTTGCCCGCCAGCGGCGACACGGTCGACTACCGCTGGATGTCGGACGATTTCCTAAATGCCGTCTACCCGCCGGCGCAGAATTCTTCTCCAGCCAATCCTCCCGTACCCGATCCGAAGGTCGCGGCCTTCCAATCGTTCTCCACGGCGCTGCGCATGTTGCAAACCGTATTCGGCGCGTTCGATGGCTCGGACAATGGGAATGCCATCTTGGGCATTTTGAACAACCACAAAGTTAATTTTGCCGACCCGCAAACGAATCCATCGATTGGCATGGGTGACTTCTATCAGTCGGCAAAAGCGGCGCTGCTGGACTACAACGCTTATCCCAGCATTTCGCCCCCCGTCCCGGACGCTCCCGCGCCGCCCATGTTGTTGATGCCCACAGACTGGGATTGGCTTACGGATTCGGACCAAACCGCGCTGGTCAACGCGCTCATAACAAAGATCACACCGGCCACACTTTCCGGACAAACCGCGCTTTCCCCCCAGGGACGATTTCAGGACTCGACCCGTCTTTACAAGCTGCGCGTCTTTTTCCGCATCAAGGGGGAGTCGCCCCAATGCCCAGCCGAATTGGTCTGGAGCGACTACAGCGATAGTTTCTATATCGCGGCCTGGTATGACAGCGGCGTGCGCCCGCATCCTCCCATCCAGTTGCCCGATCCCACTCTCGATTTCCTGAAGAAGGCCAAGCCCAACTGCAGCTTCCACGTGCCGGCCAATTTGATGAACGCCATGCAGGGCACCACCCTGTCCGGCTTGATGAAGGGCGCGGGCGGCGGCAGCGGCCTCAAGCTCGACTGGATTTGCGGCTTCAACATCCCCATCATTACGATCTGCGCCTTCTTCGTGCTCACTATTTTTCTGATTCTTTTGAACATCGTTTTCTTCTGGCTGCCCTTTGTAAAAATTTGCATTCCGTTCCCCAGTCCATCGAGCGCTTCGCCGGACGACGGTACGCCATGACCTCTTACCAGGATCCCATCAGCTGGCCCTTCCTGCCCGCTCCGCAAGCGGGGCAGATGAATTATCCCGATCTGGCGCGCAGCGTGCGCGATTCCATCCGCATCATCCTTTCCACTCGTCCGGGCGAGCAGCTCATGCGCCCCGCATTCGGCGCGGGATTGCAGAATTTTCTCGATGAAGGAAACACGGTGGCGCTGCGGCGCCGGATTCAATCGGCGATTCTGGAAAGCCTGCAGAATTACGAAAATCGCATCACCGTGGACGCCGTCGCGGTTGATCCGGTCGCGAACGGCCCGTCGGAAGTCCAGGTCCGGAT
Source organism: Terriglobia bacterium (assembly GCA_963811715.1). Classification (GTDB taxonomy): domain Bacteria; phylum Acidobacteriota; class Terriglobia; order Acidiferrales; family UBA7541; genus Palsa-360. Next base: position 673,941 of record CAWESM010000008.1, on the reverse strand, counting down.
TCACTACCGGCTGCTGCGCACCAATCAGCCGCAGCAGATCGGCGCCAGGATGCAGTTGAGTTGAAACCATGCCCCTGATACCACCAGCGCTGGACGACCGCTCCTACGACGACCTCGTACGGGAGATGCTCGCGAACATTCCGGCGCATACGCCGGAGTGGACCAATCCGCAACCCGGCGATCCCGGCCGCACGCTCATCGAACTGTTCGCCTGGCTGGCCGACACGATTCTCTACCGCGCCAACCTGATTCCCGAGAAACAGCGCATCGCCTTCCTCAAACTGCTCGGCCAGGCCATGCAGCCGGCGGCTGCGGCCACGGGCCTGCTGGCGCTCACGCCCGATCCGTCGTCACTCGCCCCGCTGGCCCTGGCCTCCGCCGGCCAGGTCGGCAGCCGGCCCAACCTGTTCGAAACCCTGGATGAGATCAATCTGTTGCCAGTCACGGCGCAGGCCTATATCAAGGTTCCGTTGACGGCCGACCAACAGAAACAATCCATGCCGCTGCTCAGCGGATTGAAAACGCTGTACAACCTGCAAACCATCCCCGCCGGTTATACGACCAGCGCGGTTTTCGCCAACAATCAGGCTGATCCCAACGGCATCGATTTGATGGCCGGAACCACCGACCAGAGCCTGTGGCTGGCCTTGCTGGTGGCCAAGCCGGAATTTCTTGCTCCCGCCCTGGCAGCCATCGGCGGCCAAAACGGCCAGCAGATTCTCAACATCGGCTTTGTGCCTTCGCTCTCCGTGCCGGGCTTGTTTGCCGTCCCCAACCAATTGCTTCCGAGCGGCGTGCCCGCGGCAGTGCAGGCCACCTGGCAAATGACCCAGCCCCAAGCGGTCAATCAGCCCGTCGCCTATACCACGCTGAAGGTCGTCGACGACACCACCCTGGGCCTGACGCAGACCGGCGTGGTGCGCCTGCTGGTGCCTCCCGCCGGGGCCATCGGAGCGCCGCCCAACGACATCCGATTCGATACGCAAGCGGGAGTGGGAATGAAGCCGCCGCGCATCGACGATCCCGCGATTGCGGCGAGGCTTCTGACCTGGGTCCGTCTGTTCGTGCAAAGCTCGGTTCAGGTCAGTTGGATGGGGGCCAACGCGGTTCGCATCGATCAGCGCACCACCTACAACTCGATCATCATTGGGGTCAGCGATGGCAGCGCCAACCAGCAGTTTGCGTTGGCCGAAACACAAGTCGATCCCGCTACGTTCCAGTTGGAAGTGGACATGCCGGGTTTCGGCTACCAGATGTGGCAGCAGGTCGACGATCTTTCCGTTTTGCAGGGTCCGATTCCCGCGTACGTACTCGATCCGGAAGCCGGCACGGTCACTTTTGGAGATCAACTGCAGGGGATGATCGCGCCTTTGGGGCGCCGCATTCGCGTGGCGCAAATGCGCGCCGGCGGCGGCTCGGCCGGAAATCTTCCTCCGGCAAGCTTGACGAGCATTCAGGCGAAGGATGCCTCCGGCAACGTGGTGACCCGGACCATCGCCGCGCTGCAGCCGATCGCCACCACCGGAGGCGCGGACAAGGAAACTTTGGATCATGCCGAGCAGCGCCTTCCCGCGCTTCTGCGGCATCAGGATCGCGCGGTCACCGCCGCCGATTATTCGGATATTGTGCGGGGAATTCCCGGCGCCAATATCGCGCGCGTGGCGGTTCTCCCATTGTTTAAGCCGCAAACAAAAGTCAAACCCGTGCCGGGCGTTGTCTCGGTGATGGTGATTCCGGGCAAGGACGGAGTGCAAAGCCCGTGTCCGCGCACGGACCGTCCCTTGCTCGAAACCGTGTATCAATATCTAAATCCGCGGCGGCCCATCACCGCCGAGATGTACGTCATTGCCAGCGAATATGTCGGCTTGGGAATTTCCGTCGCGGTCGAGGTCAAGACCGGCCATGGATTGCTGCAAGTCGCCCAGGCGGTGGAAACCGCGCTGCGCAGCTATCTTTGGCCAATCCCTCCCGGAGGCAGCGACAACACCGGATGGCCGTTGGGCCGCGTCGTGCGTAGCCTGGAACTTGAGGTGATCGTCAGCCAGGTTCCCGGCGTGATTGAAGTGAACGGGTTGAACTTGTTTAAGCCGCTCGGCGGCGGAGTTTATCAACAACTTCCCACCGACGCGACCGGCAAGTCGGAACTCACCTTGGAAAGCTGGCAACTGCCGGAAGTTCTGGAAGTCACGGTAGCGGCGGACACGGATGGCTCGGGCGTCCCGGTTCCGACCACATTGACGCCGCCGCCGGAAACCGATCCGACCGTGGCTGTGCCGGTAGTCCCGAAAGTCTGCTGAGAGATCGAATATGGATGCCAATGGTCTGCGCTTCTGGATGCTGAGCCGGCTCAATGACTGGCTGCCGTCGTGGCGCGCCAGCACGGGGTATCTTGCCGGCCAGGGAGTCGTCGATTCCAACAGCAGGATTCAGATCGTTCAAACGGCGGGCACATCGGACGCCAGACCCCCTGTGTGGAGCACGGCCATCGGCCAAAGCACGGCGGATGCGTCCATCACCTGGATGAATTCCGGACCCGGCGTCTGGCAGGCGAAAACCGGCTATGCCACCGGCCAATACATTCTGGATTCCAATCATAATCTGCAAAGCGCCGTTATCGGTGGGCAAAGTGGCGGCGCACAGCCTGCATGGCCGCAGGCGCTCAATCAGACCGTAATCGATGGAACGGTGAAGTGGTCCTGCGCGGGGCCTTCCCAAGATGGCCTGTTTTACTGCAATAAGAGCAACCGCTTGCAATTGCGCAGTGTGCGCAGCGGAGGTCCGCCGCCGGAGGATTTTGCCACCGCGACAACTCTGGTGGATTTGCCGCCCATGACGCTGGACCAGTTCGGCACCTACGCGCGATGGGATACATCGAGCGGCCACGTGGTCGCCGGAGGCCGCGGGCCGAGCGGAGATCCTCCGCCCGACGAAGTTCCCATCTACATTCCGTCGCAAGCCGACGTCACCGATTTGGTTCTGGGTTATGACGGCATTCTATACATTGCGGATGGGGGTTCGCTCGTTCTGGTGGATCGGCGCGATCGCTGGCCGAATTTTACCTTGACCGTTCCCGATTTCAATTTCTGGCGGCTGGCCGCCCTGCCGGATGGCGGTGTCCTCGCGCTGGACCGCAATGCGAGGCAGTTGGGAAAAGTTTCCGGCCAGCCTCTTCCCACCGGACCCGTGGACATACCGAACCCGGGCATTCTGCGCTCCTGCGACCCAAACCCCAATCCGCCGCAAATTGACTGGCGCCGTGCACTGCCCGCTGCGGAATGGTTCGTGGCCCTTGCGCCTGTGGACCCATCCAAGACTCCGGCGCAATTCGTGCTTCTTTCCTGGCTCGGCAACAGCGCCGCAAATCAGGTCGCGAACATTCGCATGTTCAGCGAAGCGGCTGGAATAGGCGACCCGCAGACACTCGACGTTGTGCGCTGGCCCTATGCCATCGCCGGGCTTGGCAATCAAAAGCTAGCCGTCCTGGCCAGCAATCTGAACGAAGCGCTCGTCTACGATCTGATGAATGCGGGCGAGAACCTAGTTCCCGCGGGCGAATCCTATGTGCTCGCGGGAAATAAAAACAATCTGGGCCCGTTCGTGCATGGTTTCTCTCTCCCGCCGAATTACGCCAATGTGCCCGGAGCGGCGCCCCCGATGTTTCCGCTGCTGCCGCTCTCGCTGAACAGCTTCGCCGCGGCCGGAGCGACCAATCCCGCCGGTCCGGCGGTGTTCGACAGCGGCAGTTCGCAAACGGTGTGGCATCGCATGTTTCTCGAAGCCGTCGTGCCGCCCCGCTGCGGCGCGATCGTCTGGTTGACGGCCTCGGACAAACTCAGCGATCTCACGAAACTCTCAACCACCTGGTATCCCCACGTTCTGGGCGCTGCCGATCTGCCCTCGATCGCCGCGCCCGCTTCCACCACGACTCTCGATCCCGGCGTGCCTTCCGCCGTGTGGCAATCGATTGCCACCGAGGTCCCGCTCGCTCCCACTTTGTTGAATGCGGACCTGATCGAGGGCCGCCAGGGCCTATTCATGATTCTGGTGCAGCGCGCCTACAAGGCGGTGCGCAATTTGAGCGGGCGGTATCTCGGCGTGCGCATGCAACTGAATGGCGACACCCGCAGCACGCCGGAAATTGCTGCGCTGCGCATCTACGCTTCGCGCTTCTCTTACGTGCGGCAATACCTGCCGGAAATCTATCGCGAAAATAAATTCCCGCCCGACGCCGACGCGGATGGCAACAGCACGCGGCACGATTTCTTCGAGCGCTTTGTGGGATCATTCGAATCGCAACTCACGCGCATCGAGGACCGCGTGGCCAGCGCCTACTTGCTCACGCGGCCCGAATCCGCTCCCGACGATTCGCTGGACTGGCTAGGAGGGTGGATCGGAATCGAACCGAACAACTATCCGCCCGACCGCCGCCGGGCCAGGATCCAGGCCACGCCATCCCTATACCGCCAGCGGGGAACTACCGGAGGCATCACCCGGGCGCTGGACGTGGCCACCAACGGCTTGTGCACCCGCGGTGCGGTCGTGGTGATCGAGGATTTCCGTTTGCGACACATCTTCGCGACCATCCTGGGCGCCGATCTCTCCATTCGGAATAATCCCCTGCTGCCCGGCTATTCCGGCGCCAGCAATTCCATCGTGGGCGACACGCTGTTCCTGGGCGACCCCAGCGTGCAGGCCGAATTGCAGGCCCTGTATGCCACCGATCTCCAAATCGCGGGAAGTTCGCAGGCAGTGCAGTCCTTCTACGAACAGCTGGCGTATCGCATGACCGTGTTCGTTCATAACCAGGTGGAAAAAGTGAACGTCATGCTGGTGCAAAGAATTGTGGAAGCGGAAAAGCCGGCCCACGTACAGGCGTTCGTGCGCCGGGCGACGCAGCCGTTCATGATCGGCCTGGCCTCGCTGCTGGGCGTGAATACCTATCTGGGGCCGGAGCCGGCGCGGCAAACCGCGACGCTCGACGTGAGCGATGTGGGGCGGTACGACGTGGTCGCTCATTTGCCGAGTCTCGACCCCCGGCTGGAAAACGGGCAGTCCTATCAGGAATACGCCGAGCCGGTGGCCCGGATCCAGGGCCCGGCCGCGATTCACCCGGGAGATTCCATCGTGCTGGACGGCGGGGCCTCGACCGCTCCGCCTGGAGTAACTATTTCATTATATACCTGGACATTAATTCAGCCGCAGGGCTGAACTCGCGTCCGGGCAAGGAGAACACCAATGGCAACACCGCCAAAACCCCCCATTCCGATCGTAACGCCGATCGTGGCTCAGGTAACGCCCGCTGTACCCCCCGCAGCGGTCGTGCCGCCGGGCGTCACGCCCGTGGCTGTGAATCCGGTGCCGCCGGCTCCGGTGCCCCCGGTCCCCGTGCCCCCGGCTCCAGCGCCACCGACCGGGGTTACCGCGGCGACGAGCATCGCGTTGACGGCGGCGAACCCGACCTTCCCCACCGATTCGACCACGCAAACCGGGCCGAGCGTATCCGTGAAATGGGACCCAACGTTCAACAATCTTCACTCGCTCACCTTCGGCTTGACCGTGACCGACAGCTTCGGCGTGAAGAGCACGAACGTGGCGCGGGTCACGGTCGTCATTCAGCCGGTGGCGGGGATCACCGCTCCTGCAACGGTCGTGGCGGGGACACCCATCGCGCTGGACGGAACCACTTCGATGGGGCCTGGGCTGAAGTTTGCCTGGACGCTGGTAGCTACGGCGTAGCGGGGCCCGGGCGCGGAATTCGGGGAGCGGGTTTATGGGCTTTGTAGGACAGGCACTCTTGCCTGTCCCGCGGCGGTTCAGCGGACAGGCAAGAGTGCCCGTCCTACAACTGCACCGGGCCCGAGGCATGGGCGATCTTGAACTAGAAACGTTGCAGCGAGCATTTCCGCAAGGCATTGGCAGGAGGCGAAAATGGCAACCTCGAATGACGCTCTGGGCACGCCGCAGCCGCCGAATCGCGTCTACTACTCGCTGGGGCGCATGCTGGGCGTGGAAGATTTTCAGGCCGATCAGGACTATCACCGCGGCCGGCTCGCACGCGCGCTGCTGCAGGTCTGCGGCACGGGCACGGTTGCCGGGCTGAATGTGAGTGTTCCGCAGGTCTGGCAGGCGAACACGCCGTACGCGGCCTTCACGTTCGTGTTCGATGCCAGTCTGAACGTCCAGGTGAATACCGGCCCGGCGGGAACCAGCGGAAACGCGTCCACCTTCATTTGCCGCCACTGCCGAAAGGCACGATCAACGACGGCTCGAACATCGTCTGGACCAACAGGGCCCCATCAACGCGAACGGTTGGCGGCCCAACTCGCCATACGTTTTTCCGGCGGCCATCGTCGACTCCAACAGTAATGTGCAAATTCTAAATGGTCCGGCGAACTCACCAGCGGTCCAAGCATCGCCCGTGTGGAATACGGCCATCGGCGCCCAGACAGCCGACGGTACCGTTGCCAGCGCCTGGATCTGCGTTGGCCCCTCGCAACTGGAAGTCGAAGTCACTCCCGGCCTGGCCATCGACCGCGTCGGCCGCATGATCGAAGTGCCGCGCACGGTTTGCATCCGCATCGGGCCGTGGCTTGCGAATCAGACTGTTTCCGACCTGACCAGCGCCCTGGCCGCGGGCAGCGGAAATATCCTAGTGGATGTCTTTGCCACCTTCATTCCGTGCACGCGCGGCGTGACTCCCTGCTTTGCCACGCAGGACGACTACGACGCCACCGACGCATTCTCCGCCAATCGCCTGCTCGATTCCTTCGCCATGCAACTGGTGCTGCGCACGGATTCCAGCCCGCAGCTTCCGAAGGATCCCTGGCTGTCCACCGGACTGGCCCCGGGAGCGGCGATGACCACGGACATCATGAAGGGGCTCAAGCAAATCTTCTCTCGCCAATTCGGGCCCCGCGTCCATGCCTCCGTTTTCGGGAAACGGCGCCGGGCCGGACGGATATCCGCCAGGGCTGGACCCCAGCGCGGTGTTTCTGGCCCGCATCTCGATTCCCGCCACCGCCGGCGCCGCCGGGCAGCCGCCGAATATCAACCTAATGAATACAACCATCGATAATCTTTCGCGGCTGTTCCTGTACCCGGCCTCGCTGGTCGCCCGTTTGCTGGGACTCAGCTCGGGCGCGGAAGCTTAGGAGAAAACCATGCCCAACTACACGCAAGGCGATGCGCGCACAACGCTCACGCAGGACCAAGTGGTGGCCGCGCAGAACAACGGTTCGCTGGTGATCGACAGCCAGCGCACACGCCCCTTATGGTTTGACGGACGTTTTCTGGCGGCCCGCGATCTGAAGCGCGAGCAGGACTTTTTCCTCGAGCGGCAGGCGGACCTGGGGCAGGCGGCGGGCTTCGCCGTGATTCACGGCCTACGGATCGACACGCCCGCGGGGAACAACCCCAGCGACCGCGCCGATACCGTGATCATTCGTTCCGGACAGGGCCTCACGCCCGCCGGCGAACTGGTGCTCCTGCCCCGCGATCTCACCGTGCATCTCTCCGATCTGCCCGACGAGCAGAACCTCGACGTGCTTTTCAATCTTTCGCGATTCCCGAATATTCCCTTGCGCACGCGAACCGGTGTGTACGTGCTGGCGCTGCGTCCGGTCGAATTCACCGCGAATCCCATCGCCTCCTACCCCACGAGCATTCAGGGCACGCGCACCACGCACGATGGCGACATCGTCGAAGCCACGGCGGTCGCCCTCGTGCCGTATCCCGAACCAGTGAACTGGGCCCGCGCGGGCAATCAGGATGCGACTGCGCGGCGCGCGGCGCTCGCCCGCCAGATTTTCCTGAACGCCAACCCCAGCCAGCTTTCCGACACAATGTTGCCGCTGGCACTGATCAGCCTGCAGCGCGGCGTGATCGAATGGGTCGATCCCTACCTGGTGCGGCGCGACACCGGGCCGGAATACAGCGGCCTGCGCCTGGGCCTGGCCGATCCGCCCACGCAGCGGGCCTTTCTGCATGCAATTCGACTCGCAACTGCAGGAAACCGTTGCCAGCCGGATCGGCTCGGGCGTTTCCGCCAGTTTCGCCGCCAGCGATTTTTTCCAAGCCCTTCCTCCGGCCGGACGTTTTCCGCTGGCCAGCATTGGCATCACGAATCAAGCCACTTCGCAGACTTTTTCGCAGGCTTTTTTTCCGCAGCAGCTTGACGTGCGCCTCAGCGTCATTCCCGTCGATGAAATTCCCGCGCTGATCGAGGACAGCATGTCGCTTCCGCCGATCGATCTCACGCTCCCGGCCAACGCCTATGCGGATTTATCTATTTTCGCCCTGGTCCCGGTGCCGCGCAGCGGCTTTGCGACCCTCAAGAAAAGTCTTCCCACGCTTGCGCCGAATCCCACGGTGCCCCAGATCCTCAGCTTCCGCACGCCCAGCGATTTGCTGCGCCTGTACCAGGGTGTAATCAATTTCTTTCCGCCCACTTCCATCCAAAATTCGGCCTGGACGAAAGCCATCGGCAATCAGACCTACGGCATTCTACATCCGCTGCCGCAGTTCACCGGCCTACATCAGCTTTACGACCGGCTCAACCGCGTAACTCATGGAGATTCGTATGCCGACGACACCAATTACGAACCCCGTTCCTGGTGAATCCCTGGTTGGGACAGAACCGCAACTGTTGCAGCAGGTCGATCCTGGCTGGCGCCGCCGGCTAAATCTCTTCACCGGACGCGCTCTCACCGACGTCGCCCTGAAGAGCGAACAGACCTACCGCTCCGGCCTGCTGACAACCCTGGGGCAGTCTGCCACCGCCGGCACTGTGAAGGGTCTTGCTCTCACCCTGGACACCAGCGGCGCCGATCCTCTATTGATGGTCAGTCCCGGATATGGAATCCGCGGAGACGGCATGGACGTTGCCCTGCTCAGCACACTGAAAACCGCGTTGAGCACTCTCGCCGTCATCGATCACGCCGGGAAATCGCATCTTTACAGTTTTCATCAATTTGTCGGAAACCCCGCCAACACTACTTACGCCGGCATCCTGCTGCTCCAGCCGGTCATCGCGCAGGTCAGCGGCCAAACCATGGACACCGGAGCCCTCCCTATCGTGGTTAGCGGCAACCTGAATGCTTCCTGCGATCAGGATCCCCAGGAGTACGCTTTTGAGGATTGGCAGATCGCGGACGCCGCGCAGTTGGTTTTCCTGCCCTGGCCGGACGGCATCACGGCTTTGCCGCTTCCCGATCGCAGTCCGCAAGCGACCTGGAGAAACCGCCTGGCCTACACCATATTCGAAGCTGAATCCCTGCTCGGCCCGGACGACCAATTGCCCTGGACCATGCTCGGCGTGCCTCTCGCGCTAATCGCTTTCGACCCCGGCATCGCGTGGAAGGCCGGCACGCAATTCAATCCAGGCCAGTTCCTCACCGATCCGAACTTCAATATCCAGCAGGTGCAAACCGGGGGGCTTTCAGGAAGCCAACAGCCCACTTCTTGGAACACCGCATATGGAAAACTCACTACCGACAACGCGGTGCAGTGGGTGAATGCGGGTTTGGCCTGGAAGCCTCTGTTCGTGGATTGCTCGGCCGTGGTTCGCGCCGGCGGATTGCCGCGCCTGCGCTACGTTTTTCCCTCGCATGCCACGCCAGTATTTGAGTGGCATGCGCAGACGGATTTCAAGGCCGGCGATTTCATCATCGATCCAAATAACAATGTGCAGGTGGTACAGGCGGCCGGGACATCCGGCAACCCGCCGCCACCCAATTGGCAAACCGCGTTTGGGCAAACCACGCCGGATGGAACCGTCACCTGGACCAACAGCGGGCCGGCAAGCTGGCAGCCGACGACCGCCTACCGCGCCGGCCAATTTATTTTCGATCCGGACGGCAACATCCAGCGCGTACAAATCGCGGGCACCTCCGGCATTACCGAACCGGTTTGGAATGGCGTCTATCTCCCCACGGCCAACGACGGCAGCATCACCTGGATTAACAACGGCACGGGCAATCCGCCCATCATCCAGCCGGGTCTCGCCCAGGCGCGCATCGCCCAACTTTCCGAACAACTCAGCCAGACCATGAATCAGTCGCCCACTTTCAACGCGTTGGCCGACGTTTTCCCCACCCTCCCGCCCAGTGGAATCCTGCCGGCCAAGGCGGTCGACTTCGCCAAGAAACAGGCCACCTGGTTTCCTCCCAACTGGTCGATCTCGGGTGCTCCCGTGCACCTGGAAGAACTGGAAACCGTGCTCAAGTCGGGCATGACCGAAGCGTTGCTGAAAACGCAAACCACCGCGCCGGCCGACCCCACCCTTAAGGAACCGGTGGAACTCCTGGTGCCGCTTCCCGACACGCTCTACGATCCGAACATTCTGGTTACGGAAACGGTGGCGCCGGTTTTTCAGGCAGGAGGTGATCAAAGCGACGCAGGCTCGTAACTTGACCCTGAAGCGCATCAAGACCGTGCAGCAGGAACTCAACACTTTGTTTGGCGCGCTCGGGCCCAATGTCCCAGTAAATCCCAACTTGATCGATCCCGATGCCGGGCTGACGCCGCAGGAAATAAATGGCCGCAATGCGCCTCCGCCGTGCCTTCCGGCTGCCGCGGAAACTTTCGGAACTCGTGTTCCATCCATGTGGCGCTCCTCGACGGCCCCAACCTTCGGAACCGTGCTGATGTTCACTGTCGGCAACTTTATTTTCGACAGCAACGGCAACATTCAGGTCGTGGTCAAGACTACCGCTACCGGCGCTTGGGGCACTACCGAACCGGTCTGGCAATCCACTCCGGGCCAGACTACACCGGATAGCAATGTCACCTGGCTGAATAACGGCCCCTTGCTATGGCAGCCGAGCACAGCCTATGTTGCCGGCCAGTTTGTGGTCGACCCCAATGGCTTCATGCAGGTGGTCACCACCGGGGGCATGTCCGCATCGTCCCAGCCGAATTGGAACAGGAGTGTGAAAGCAACCACGCCGGATGGAATCGCATGGCAGGCCAGCGGGAACGCCCAATGGCAATCCGATACTCCGTACAGCGTTAGGCAAGTCATCTTCGATTCCAATGGCGATATCCAGATTGTCCAGACCGCAGGCATTTCCGGTGATTTTGCGCCGGTATGGACCAAAATCTCGGGCCAGACCACGCAGGATAGCGGCGTGATTTGGAAAAATCTTGGGAACACGAAGTGGCAAGCGAATAGGGGCTACCTGGCAGGCCAGGCCATCGTTGACTCCAATGGAGACATTCAGATCGCGCAGATCGGAGGCGTCTCGGGCCCCACACAACCGGTTTGGCGTGAGTCGCCAGCCGGCGGCGCCGCGACGGGTGCGCCCATCGATACCCGGATTATCAGTTCCATCACCATGGACGTGGCCGTGGTCTGGACGAACAGCCAAACGATGACCTGGCAACCGAACACTGTCTACCCAGCCGGTCAGATTATCATCGATTCCAATGGCAACCTGCAGCGGGCAAACCCGAGCGAAGTAACGGTTCCCTCCGGAGCGACTCAACCCGTTTGGAGCACGACTCCGGGAAACGTCACGCCGGACGGCCAGTTCTCCTGGACCTATCTTGCGTTCCAGTCGGTGGACTCGCAGCAGCTGCTATCCGCCGCGGGCCAGCCGCCTTATACCATCACGTACAAGGAATTCGGCCAGACCAGCAGCCAGACCATCCCTCTGATCAACGCGAACGATCTGGGCGATCTTCAGAACTACGGCCTAGGGCATTTCATCGCCCGGCTCAATACAAAAATCTCGCGCGCCAACGACATTCTCGACACGGGTTTCCTTACCGTGCAGACCGATATCTACCGCTACCGGCAAAATGTCCTGGGATCCACGGCCGCTTCGACGCTGGCCACCTCTCCCGTGCTGGCCAATATTGCCGCCGGCAAAACGGCGAACGCGACCGCGGAAAATTTGAGCGCCTACATCAACACGCTTGTTCCACCGCCAGTCACGGGTCCGGCCGGAGGCCCCACGTATATTCCGCCAGTCATCCAATATATCGGCAACCCCGTGGTCTTGACCAACACTTTGCCGTCTTCCGTGACAAGCGTTGCTTCCACCTCCGCGCTGGGACTTCGCGCCCGTTCCATCGTGGCCTCGATCAGTATGGTCAAGTCGACCGGCGCGGCCACCGCCGCGACCCCCACCGCTTCGTCCGCGTCATTGTTGGTGAAAAGCGTGTCTGCCGCGCAGGCCCGAAGCCAGGGTGTAATGTATGCGGCGCAGGCCAGTGCGGCGCAGGTTGTGGTGCCCGGTCAGAATGCTTCGGCAAATACCAACGATATCACCGGCCAATCGCCCATTGTGGGCGCGCAGTTAAATATCCGCACGCTGACGATTGCCGAGCGCTTGCAGCAGTCTCCCTCTCAAGAGGCGATGTTCTACTCCATCCACAACCGCCTGCAGTTTCTGATGCTCCTGCAGATGATTGAGAACGACCTGGAGATCACCACCGCCGATCTGCCGATCCTGGTCGATGACCAGATTCCCACTCCCCCGGCTCCCGTTAACATCCAGGTTCATACCTTCTCCGAGTGGATGAATCCGACCAATGTGGCCGCGCTTTCAGGCAAAATTCAATCCCCGGTCCTGGCCAACGACGCTGCCGAAGCTACCGTCTTCTCGGTGGGCGTGCGCGTGCTCGAGCAACATTCGATGATGTTGCGCGCCTTCGAGGCCCGCGTTCAGCAATACGTGGACTTCGTCAACCTGAGCACGTCCACTCTGAACAGCATCCAAAATTACATCCGGCAGGCGCAGATCTTCGTCGGGCAGTTGCACAATAACCTTCTGCAGGATCGCCAGAATGTGGCCTTCACCACCGCCCTATATTTGGACGAAGTGTCGCGCGTGAAGAGCGTGAACGCGCAGCGTCTTCAGGTGCTGCAGGAATCGGTGCAGCTGGTGGCCTATACCCGCGCGCGAACCTTGAATCCCATCGATACGACGCCGAGCCGGCAACTGGTCCCCGCCAACATTGTCAACCCGGTGCCCGCGTGCGTGCAGCAATCCGTTTCCATTCCGCCCGAGCTGCGCGAAATGATCGGCCTGCTGCGCGAGGCGCCGGTCAATTGGCTGCCTTCGGTCTCCCTGTTATTGAATCGCCTGGAGCGGCCGATTTTGCTGCAGCAACTGGCCTTGGGCGTTCAGGCGCGCGCGGCCATGCAATTGCACCTGCCGTTGTTTCCGTCGTCCGCGGCGGGCGAAGCGGGGATCTACGCCCCGGCGATCTCCCGTGTGTACAGCTCCAATCAGCAGGTTTTCCGCACGCTGCAGTCGCAGCGCGCCGCCTTCCAACCGGGAGGGCTGACCAGCCTCAGTTGGAATCTGCAGGTTGCCGCCCTGCAAACCGTTGCGGCGATCAACGACTTGATTGCGGCGGAGGCCGTGCACACCGAAGTCAGCAATGCCGTCTCCCGGCTGATCCAGCAAATCGGCGGCGTGGCCACCTGCCTGTACACCCGAGTCAGCATCGCCTTGCCCATCGAGCGACTGGCCTGGGCCGAATACTTGCGCGGCGACGGAGCCTCGGTGCCATTGCGAAGCCTGGCGGTCCTGCCGAAATGGAATGAGCAAACGTACATCGATCGCCAGCAAATGCAGCTGCTGGTCGACTGGCTGTTCCAGCAAATCGACGACAACAATACGGCCGCCATGGCGTTCATGAGCGATGTGGTGCGCACGGCGATCCTGCTGGCCAGCGACGTGCCGCTCGACAACATTATCCCGGGCACGATTCTGGTGCGCACGCAGCCCAACGTGGGCGGGATCGTGTCGCTGAACCTGCCGTCCGAACGCATCGCTTCCGGCATGTACGTGCAGTTGTATTCCGGAACGACTCTGGCGGCCCGCGCGGTGGTCAGCGATATTGACGCGGCAACGGTCAGCGCCACCGTGACGGACGTCTACAGTCCCGGGATTTATCTGGAAACATCGGATACCGCGCACTTCACCGCCCAGACTCCTCAGGCGGTGGCGCTGCGGCCATTCCTGCTGCAGGGCTGAACGATGGAATTGCAGGCTTTTCCACAACTCGACCGAGACGATCGTCACGTGCGGCGCAGCCATGTCCGCATCGGCGACGGCGCTTCGCGGCATCGCGTCGCCCACCTTCTAGAAATGACCTTGCGCATGGCGGCCTTGCCCGGAGAAAACGAAGGGCTCGTCTATTATTTTCGGCGCGTTTCGCTCTCGGGAATCCCCGCGAACGGATCCTGTAAAATGTGGGTCGACCGGTTCGAGCGGTCCCTGGGCGCGCTGGCCGAGCAGGCGGTCCATGGCGCGGACCCGCGCGCCGCAACGGCCGTCGCGGTCTATTTTCATAATTATCAGGAAGCCCTGGAACTGCTTTTGCGCCGCACCCTGCGCTCGGCCCGCCCACCGGAGTGGTTCTGGCATTCGGTGCTCGGCGTGTGGCCCGAAGCAGGACGTGGACTTCCCATCCCGGCGATTCTCGAGCGGCTGCGACATGCATCGATTCCTCCCGGCGCCATTGCGGCGATGGTTTTCTCGGCGCTCGGCGACTCCGATCCGGCCGCGCTTTTGTCTCCACTTCCATTCTTCTCGCTTCGCGACTGGCTGCGCGAATTGGGAGACTCGGCAAATCCTTCCGCCGCCGACGCTCCCGTGCCACTGCTCGAAACACTGGCCGCTCCGCTGCGGCGGGCCTCCGGCCATTTCGGGCGGGACGATTTGCGCACCGTCTGGCTGGCTTCCATGGCCGTGCTTTGCGTTTCGCCCGGCGCCTTCCATGCGGGTACGGCGGCGGGACAAGCGCGCTCCACTTTGCGGCGACTGGAAACGGCCGAGCCCGCTGAACCTTTGCCGCCGAGCGCAGCGCTGGCCCCCGACACTGGAATCCAGTCGTCAAATGCGAACGCCCCTCGAACGTCCCTTATTTTTGAAAATGAAATATTGGCGGAGCCACTGCCATCCTCCGGCAGTGCGGAGGTTTTCCCGGCGCTTCCCGCGGTTGCAAATCCAGAAACGGCGCCGGCGGCGAGCATCGACCCCGTCGCGGCTCCCTCCGTGTTGGGCGAACCGACGCGGGCCGCCGGCCTGTACTTCCTGCTGAACGCCCTGCGCCAACTCCGCCTGTCCGCCGCTCTGGAATCCTGCCCGGAACTCGCGGAAGCCGGTTTCGTCGACTGCGTGTTGAAACAGTTGTCCGCTCATGCTGGGGTTGCGCCATCCGATCCGGTCCTTCTCGCCCTCGATCCAGGGCCGGCGGAGTTCCCGCTTGTCTTCCGTGGGAATCGAGGCGCTCACAAGCAACGCCAACGCCTATCCGCCGAATTTTCGTCCTTCGCGCCGCGCATCCTTTGACGGCGATTGCTTGCTTCGCGTCTGGATACTCGCCGTGCGGCGGTGGTGCTGGCGGATGGGAAGCCTGACGGTTCGCGAGATCGTGAATCGGGATGGTCTGGTGTGGATGACGCGCAGCGATCTCGATGTGACTCTCCCGCTGGACCAAGCCGATGTTCGCATCCGCCGCATGGGGCTGGACATCGACCCCGGTTGGTTGCCCTGGTTCGGCACGTTCGGAAGGGTAGTGCGCTTCCACTACGGCCATCGGCCGCCGGGAGGCTCGGCATGTTGAATTTGGCCAGCGAAGCGGTTTCCCGGGAAAGCCTCACCGTCTGCGCATTCGTTCTCACTGGTCTCGCGAGGCTAGCGGGCCCGTGTAAAACGCTGGACGAGAGCGTGCGCGGCGCGCTGGAAGACATCGATGCCCGCCGAATCGACACCGGAAAAAACCTGCTCCCTTCTTTTCGCGACTACCTGAAGTGCCCGGGCGAATGCGATCAGGCGCTGGTCGAGGTGGCTCGTCAGTTCCGGCTTACCCCGCTGGAAGTCCTTGCCGTGGGCCTGGCCATTGCCGCCGAACAGGACCTCCTTGTGGGCCATGTGTTGTCCCACCTGCAGAAACCGCTGGCCCAGAGCCGTCCAACGATCGGCCTCATCGCGCAGGCTTTTGCGCCCGATGACGCTGCCGGCGCCGTTCACGTCCTGGGACAGGGCAACGCCATGCGCTGCGGCCTGCTGCAGCTTTGCGGCGAAGATAGCCCGTTGCCCGAACGGCAAATCCGCATCCCCCTGCCTACCGCGCTGGCACTGCAAGGCAGGGACAACTCCTGGACCGGAACCTCTCTGCTGGCTTTCGATCAATTCCCGATTCCCCTGGGCCAGTCCGCCAATGTCCGCGCCGCGGCCCTGGCCAAACGAATCTGCGAAGTCGCCCCTCCTCCGAACCCCGCGCTGATCATTCGCTGCGGGGATCCGCAGGAGGCTCGCGCTGCGGCCGCGCAGGTCTGCTCTCACTGTTCGGCCCGGCCGGTTCTGATCCACACCGATCAGGTCAGTGGATTAGCTCCCTGGCTGTATGTGAATTGCCTGCTCCCGGTTCTGGCGCAATGGCTCACGCCGGGCGAGCGAAAACCCGTCCCGGTCATTCCCGGCTTCGCCGGCCCCCTCATCCTGCTCACCGGACCGGAAGGAGAATTCGAATCCGCCGACCGGAAAATTCTCGAATGGCGCCTGGAAACTCCGTCGATCGCCGAGCGCGCGGCGCTGTGGCAGGAAGCGATCGGCAACGCGGCGTTGGCGACCCGCCTTGCTGCCGACCACCGCCACGCGGCCGGGCGCATCGCTTCGCTGGCCAGCAAAGCCCGGGAAGAGGCCGGCAGCGATGGTCTCTTGTCCTACACCGAGATTCGCACGGTTTCGCGGCGCGGGGACTCGGTGGGCCTGGGGGCCATGGCCGAGCTGATTGCCGACGAAGTGGACGACGACGCGTTGGTGGTCGCCGCGGCGCTGCGCCAGGAACTCGATGCTCTGGTCACGCGCTGCCGGTTGCGCGAGCAGTTCGCTGGATCGCTCGGGCCATCGATCCAGGCGCGCTACCGCCCGGCGGTGCGAGCGCTGTTCGTAGGCCCGTCGGGCACGGGAAAAACGCTGGCGGTAGCCTGGCTGGCGACGCGCCTGGGGATTCCGCTGTACCGCGTTGACCTTTCAGCCATTACCTCTAAATATATCGGAGAGACGGAAAAAAATCTGAGCCAGCTTCTGGCGCGCGCCGAGCAGAACGAAGTGCTGCTGCTGTTCGACGAGGCCGACGCGCTGTTCGGCAAGCGCACCGAGGTGCACGAGGCCAACGACCGGTTCGCCAACGCGCAGACCAACTACCTGCTGCAGCGCATGGAAAGCTACGATGGTATTACAGTACTAACAAGTAATGGGCGGGGCCGCTTCGACGACGCCTTCTCGCGCCGCTTCGACGCCATCCTGTCGTTTCCCCTGCCCGGCCCGGAGGAACGCCGCGCCCTGTGGCTCTCGCACCTGGGCGCGGCGCACGGCGCCAGTTCCGGGGAATTGAACCGCCTCGCGGCCATCGCCGAGCTTTCCGGCGGACAAATCCGCAACGCGGTGCTGCGCGGCGCGGTGGCCGCCGCCGAAGCGGGCGAAACCATTCTCTACAGGCACCTGCAACTCGGGGTGGCCGGCGAATACCGCAAGCTCAGCCGGCAGTTGCCGAACGAACTGAAGTAAGCGGAGGTCCCGGCCGGACGGAGGAAAATGGCGACAGCGGCACATGCGGCGCCGAGGATGGCAGCGAAGCCGAACACCCCGGCTCCCGCCATCCGGCATGCGGCTTCCAACTCCAAGTCTTCCATCGGGGCCGCAAAGCCCGACGCTGCCTCCCTGCCCGCCTTTGTGCGCGCCGCGCCGGCAACCGCTTTTTCCAGTGACTCACGCACCGGCAGGCCGCTGGATGCCGCGTTGCAGCAGACATTTCAGTCGCGATTTCAACGGGACCTTTCCGAAGTGCGCGTCCACCCGGACGGCCAGGCGGAGGTGGAACGGGCCGTGCCGGGCGCCCGCGCCGTGACCGTGGGACACGATATTTATTTTGCCAGTGGAGAGTACTCTCCCAACTCCGAAGAGGGCCAGCAATTGCTGGCGCACGAGTTGACCCACTCATTGCAGCAGGATTCGGCGACCGGGGCATGGGCCGGCCGCATGGGCTCGCGTGAGGATCACTTCGAGACGGAGGCGCGAAGCAACGCCCAGGCCATCCGCGTCGGCGGGCCGCTGACCGTGCGCGAGCGCGCCGCGCATACCGGAGCTCAGCCCGAGGAAGAAAAAGAAGACCACGGATTGTGGTATCGCGCACTGGTCCATGTTTTTCCCGAGATCGAGCCGATTCTGGATCGTGGCGTCCTCAACTGGCTCCAGGACCAAGTGGCCGACGCGGTCCAGACCATTGTGGACAAACTCATGGCGCCCGTGCGCTTCGTCGCCGGCATCGTCCCGGCCATCTCGGCGCATTTCGGGCAAATGGTGGACTGGATCAAGAAGGCCGCCTCAAGCGTCGCCAAGGGAGATTGCAGCGCGCTGCATGAAGCCGTTGACTTCATTGAGCAGGCGGTGAGCGGCTTGGTTTCCCCCATCCTGGACAAGATCAAAGACTTTGCCAAGAAGGTGGGCGATTTTTTCAGCGGGATCTGGGACCGCTTCGGCGCTCCGATCTGGAATGAGATGAAGAAAATCGGAGGCAAGGCCTGGGAAAAGATCCAGCAATTCGGGCACTGGATTTGGGAAAAGACGGCGACCATACGCGACCGCATCGGTAGGGCCTGGAAGTGGTTTAAGAACAAATTGGGCATCGGAGAAGGACCCGAAGGCCAGAACGGATTGTTGCAATGGGTGGAAGAGAAGGCCGAGAAAGCGTGGGACTGGCTCAAAGTAAAGATCGAACCGATTAAGAAGCCGCTGCTCGTGATCGGGGGAATTCTGCTGCTTTTGAGTCCGGCAGGGCCGGTGATTGCTGTGGTTGCGGCCGTGGGAGGAATTATCGAGGGCGTCCGCGCGATCAAGCGGTATTTCGGCACTCCCACCGGGGTGGTCAGCGCCCGGGAAATTTTACACAAGGTGGTGCTGCCGCAGCTGATTAAAGTTATCCGGGGATTCGCGGCGCTGCTCGCGGGAAAAGCGAACGGCTTGCTCGGGAGTCTGCGCCACGCCCGGGACAGTGTGCGCCAGTCGGGCGCCGCAGCCGAGGGATCCTTTTTCAGTTTCCTGGCCGGATTTCTGGGATGGATCGCCAGGGCATCCTGGATGATTTCTGCCAGTGGGGAGACGACAAGGTTGCCGCTTTTCTCGAATGGGTGAATCACGTCACCGATGGCATGGCGGGATTTCTGGACCGGATCCTGAACGCGCTCCATGAGATCGGGGAGGTGTTAAAGGACATCCTGCGGCTGCCGTATATTCTGGCGGGGCAGGTCTGGAAAGCGATCCCTGCGTGCATTCGCGATCCGTTCGTGGACTTCCTCGGGGTGCAAATTCTGGGAAGGATTCCGATTTTTAAGTTGCTCGCCGGCACGCCGGAAGCCTGGGCCAAGACCAAGGCCCAGGTGGGGCACATCATCAAATCAATCTTTGTGGACTTTGACCTGCCCGGGGCAATGAAGAAGCGTCTTCCTGCTCCTGCTGCGGGCCTTGGATGTGCCGTTGGAACTGCTGGAAGCGGTGATCGGCAAGCTGGTCGATGCGTGGGATGTCATCAAGGAGAAGCCCGTCGAGTTCCTGAAAAATCTTCTGGGAACGGTCAAATTGGCGTTTCACGGATTCTTCCAAAGAATCGGGTTGCACCTGAAGAACGGCATTGTGGGCTGGATCACCAGCTCTTTCGAAGGCTCCAAGATTTACTGGCCGCAAAGCTGGACCAGTCCCGGCGAGCTGTTTTCGTTCGCGGCGAGCGTTCTGGGGCTATCGGTCGACCATGTAATCGAGCGCGTGGCGCTGAAATATCCGGACGTCGCGGCGGGCCTGCGAAAAGCCATGGGCATTTTCAGCGAGGCCTGGGACTGGCTCAGCCTGATTTTCAAGGGGGATTACAAGGGGCTGTGGGACAAAATCAAGGGAAAACTGGCCGACATCGAGAACATGGTGATGCAGGGCATCATGGATTTCCTGATGAAGCGGGTGATCGCGGGCGCGACGGTGCAACTGGCCGCGGCCACCACTCCCACGGTCGTCAGCCAGATCGCCATCGTCCTGATCGACACCTACAAGACGATCAAGACCGTCGTGAAGTACATGAAGAAGATTTTAACCATGGTCAATACCATGCTCGACAGCATCCTGAATATAGCCGCGGGCACGTTGCAACCGGCCGCCGATTTGGTCGAAAAGGCATTCGACATGGGGATGCCGGTGGTGATCGGGTTCCTGGCGGAGTTGGTCAACCTGGGGGACGTCAGCGAAAAAATCCAGGAAGCCATCGAGAAACTGCGAGACAAGGTGGATGAGGCCATCGATTGGCTGATCGAAAAAGTCGCCTCCGCGATCAAAACCGTGGTCGGAGCGGTGAAGGGCGCTCTGGAGTGGTGGCGCGAGCGCCGGAACACCAAGGTCGGCGACGAAAAGCACACTATTTTCTGGGAAGGCGAGGGCGAGGACGCCGAGCTGGTGATCGAATCGCCGAAGAGAATGCGGCTGGACGGATTTCTGGACGACCTGAGCAACCAGCCGAACTGCGATTCGGGAGTCATTGACGAAATTCGCAAACTGCTGGACCAAATTGCGGAGCAAAAAAAGGGAGGCTTCGGAAAAGGGGCGGGAAGCGAGATTGCCGCGATGCAAGGGGAGATCGCGAGGAAGCTTGAGAAGGCATGCCCCTCCCTCAACATGGTTCCCCAGACCCATATCGTCGACGAACAGGAATCGATTCATGTGGTTACTAGGGATGGGACCGATCTGGGAAATTCCACGGTGGGAAAGCATGTGAAGGCGGAACCTTTGTCCTACAAGCCGCCGGACAATGGATGGACTGGCAGCCAGCCCGGCGACGGCAACCAATTTTGGAAGCAAGTGAATCTGAGGAAGGACACTTACGTTCAAGGCCATTTGCTGAACCACCATCTCTTCGGCCCGGGAATCGATGAAAATCTGGTACCCATCAGCCGAAAAATGAATAGCAGGATGTCCGCGATGGTGGAACAGGACTTGAAGCGCCGGGTCCTCGAACAATACAAAGTGATCAGCTATGAAATCACCGTGGAATTCGGATCCTGGCCGGGCCTTCCTTATAAGTATATCCCGGCGGAAAATCAGCTGCCCCGGGGCATGGAACTCAAGGCGTATGAAATGAATTTGAAAAAGACCGACGAAAGCAAAGTGTCTCCGGAAAGGGGAAGCCAGCCGTCGGATTGGGAGAAAGGAAACCAAATCGTTTACGAGAGTGTGCCCAACACGCGGCCGGACGATACGAATTACGCTTAACCATGACGAATCCCGAGGGATGGAGACGGCCCGGCTGTTTTCAAATTCCAAGGTTTCCGGAACGAAGGCCAATTGACTGGAGGCAACGCAATGCTTAAGACACTGGATATTCTAATCGGTGCAACGACGGTTTTGCTGCTGTTCAGCATGGCCGTCACCGTGATCACGCAGGCCGTCACCAGCCTGCTCAGCAAGAAAGGCCAGCATTTGCTGGCCGGGTTGTCGAGCCTGCTGCAGCAGCTCGGGATTCCCACCAAGGATGTGGCGGACCAAATCTCCCGGGCGGTGTTGACGCATCCCATGGTGGCCGGGGTGAACGAGAAACTCGGCACCGTGGTGCAGCGGGGGGAATTCACCACTTTGCTGCTGGACCTGGCCAGCGGGCAGGGAGCGGCGCAACTCGTGGACCCCGCCAAAACCGCATTGCTGGCGATGCTGAAACAAAACGGTGTCGCCGATCCCGCGCAAACGCTCAAGAACATTCGCGCCCTGGCCATGGTGCTGCAAGCGTCCAACCCCGAACTGGCCAGCCACACCCGGGACGAACTGGCCATTCTTCAGGAAGGCGCGAGCGACTACGTGGCCAAAGTCCATTTTTGGTTCGACCAGACGATAGACCGCGTCAGCCAGTCCTTCACCAAACACGCGCAGCGAGTCACCTTCGCCGCGGCGTTCGTGATCGTGCTGGGCATGCAATTCGACATCATCGCCGTGGTCAACCGGCTTTCCATCGACGATCAATTTCGCGCGGCCGCCACGAGCGGCGCCGCAAAAGTAGTGGGCGACGCCGCCCCCACGGCTCCGGCAACGACGGACGCTTCCAAGGCCGATATACATTCCTACTATGATCTGCTAAACGCTGCCGGCCTGGTCACGCTCCCCACGAAATCGCAGTGGCGCGTGCAAATTCTGGAGTACCGAAAATGGCCCGGCATGCTCATCTCCATCTTCCTCATCAGTCTGGGAGCGCCCTTCTGGTACAACATCCTGAAGGATCTCATCGGGATGCGCTCTTCCCTGTCGCAAAAAGACGACGCGCAGCGCGCGCAGCGCCAGTCGGCGCAACCTCCGCCGACGGATCCGGGAACATCTTCCGACGCGGCCGGCGGCACGCCCTCATGGATCAAAGGCGAAAGCGGCGACCTTTCCGCCGCGGGATAGGAGAACAAAATGGAACCAATCTGGGTAGGATGTCCGGCAACAAATTTCCACGTCGGCCGCCGCGGTTTTCGTCCCGAGGCCATCGTGGTGCACATCATGGACGGCAGCTTCACGGCGGGTGAGTCCGTGTTTCGCGACCCGGCCACGCAGAAATCGGCGCACTACGGCATCTCGAAAGACCGGCGTGGTGCACCAATACGTGGACGAAAACGACACCGCGTTTCATGCCGGCATCGTCGTCAATCCTACGTGGAAACGGCTGAAACCGGGCGCGAATCCCAACTTTTACACCTGCGGCATCGAACACGAAGGCAGGCCGGACGATATCTGGCCGGATGTGCAACTGGCCGCCAGCGCCGAGTTGATTTTGCAGATCGCGGCGCGCTGGGCCATCCCCCTGCAAAGCGATCGCGTGATCCGGCATCGCGAGATCCGCGCCTCGAAAACCTGTCCGGGAAACTGGCTGCAAATCGACAACCTGCTGGCCCGCGTACCGAGCGCGGCGGGTCCGCCGCCGGCCGCGAGCAGCTCGGTGCAAACCGTCAAGAATGTGAACTTGCGCGCGGCCCGGCCGAACACCGCGGCGGCGATCGTGCGTACGATCCCGGCCAACACCACGATCGCGGTTTCCGGATTCGCGGTGGGGGAACGCGTGCAAGGCAACGCCTACTGGTACGCGGATGCGGAGCAGAACTACTTGTGGGCGGGGGCGACCAATCTGCCGAATCCACGGCCCCTGGCGTAGGTCGCCTGCGGTCCGGTCCGTCTGGGCCTTGATTTAGATAGGGCAAGGAGGTTTCCCTCAATGAAGAGGAACAAGGCAGCCGCTCGCGAGGATGTTGTCCCTACCAATAATCCCGACTGAGCCGTGAAAAGCTGCTGCGACACGGAGGCCAATAATTCAGACCGAGCTGCGTGCGATAATCCCTGACCCTGACGCGCAAGAGGTTGGTCGCGGCGCTATAAAGCGCAATTCTCCGTCAAGTTCAGGTCGAGGAGAGTACAGATCCGGGCAAGCTAGGCCGCGCGGCGTTCGTATCGGTGGTGGAGTCCGCCGACCTCCGGAGGCTCCACCACCATTCCGAGTTCGGGAGGCTGTACCCTCCGAGGAATCGGAGCATCCTTGTCGAGGGACAAGTGGGTGCGCGTCCGCTCGTAGTATTCAAAGTATGACTTCAGAATACGATGCAGACCGGTTTCATTCAAAACGATGACGTGGTCCAAACACTCGCGGCGAATCGATCCGATCAACCGCTCAACGTAAGGATTCTGCCAGGGTGACTTCGCAGCGGTGAGCCCTTCGTGAATGCCCAACCACTCTGTCGTTTCGTGGAATTTCTGCCCGTAACACCCATCGCGATCGCGAAGCAGATAGCGAAGGACACTGTCCCAAGGGAAAGCTTCCAGCAGTTGCCGGGCCGTCCATTCCGCCGTGGGCTTCGCAGCCACACCAAAATGGATCAGACGCCGGCGATCGTGCGAGAGAATCACAAAGACGAACAGAAGACGGAAAGTAATCGTTGGTACCACGAAGAAATCGGCGGAAACCAAATTCTGCATATGGTTCCTCAGAAAGGTGCGCCATGTTTGTGACGGCGGCTTTTGGTGCCGGACCATGTACTTCGCGACTGTTGCTTGTGAGACCTGAATCCCGAGTTTCAACAGTTCTCCATGAATGCGCGGAGCACCCCAACGCGGGTTGGCGAAACTCATTGTCCGGATGAGATCCGCGACTTCACTAGATACCGACGGGCGGCCTGCGGGATGGCGGCTCTTCCATCTCCAATACAGCCTGAACCCCTGCCGATGCCACACGATGACGGTCTCCGGCTTTACGATAATCAATGCGGATCGCCATGCAGTCCACAGGCGGGATAGCCAGACCCAGAGGGCTCGGTCAGCGGAACTCAGGCGGAGCTTATGACCACGGCTGGAGCGCTGCAGAACCAAGAGCTGATGACGCAGGGCAAGAATTTCAGCTTGCAAAGCTGCCCGAGTTCGGAAGCAGGCTGGCGCGGAGAAAAGCAGAGAGACGACAAAAGTAAACATGGCTCTGGCAGCCTACACACGGCAGCCTCACAAATTCAACCGCTTCAATAAGAACGGACTTTTTGGTAGGGACAAGAACACAGGCCAATTCCAGCGACCGCTACCTATACCGCGCCACTACCGACAGTGTAAGTTTTTGATTCTATTGATTGTGGTAGCGATACCGGGATTCGAACCCGGATCTGCGCCTTGAGAGGGCGCTGTCCTAACCCTTAGACGATATCGCCAATGCAAATCGGACTTGCCGGTGATTCAGGACTGCTCCCTGCAATATATTATTCTGGTGGGGTGCACGCTTCAGTTGACGCGTTCAGCGTAAAAGTACAGCCCGCCGGAATTCAGATTTCTGCCCTCTGCGGCAATCTCAGTGATTCGACGGCGAAGACGCGGCTGGCGAAGCGTCGGGCGAACCAGTTCCCGATATTGGTGCGTCAGGCTTGGGACCAAAATTCTTGGCCAGATACTCCACCAATGTGTCGACCTTGTCTTGCGGCAGGCGCGCTCCTCGATCCATCATTGTCTGCACCGCGTCGCGCCAATCGTCGGGAGCCTTCCGCGCTTTCACCAGGTTCGTCAGTTTATGGCAATCCTGGCAAAACTCGGTCGCGATCGCTTTCCCGTCTCCTTCCGGCAGCTCCACTGCCTTCGGCGTCGGCGCGGGTGTGGCGGCTGGAGAATCAGACGGAAGAGCTGCGGCGGGCGTGGGCCCCGCTGCGGGTGCGGCAGTCTGCGGGCCAAAATTCTTGGCCAGGTACTCCACCAGTGTATCAAACTTGTCCTGTGGAAGGCGCGCACCGCGATCCATCATTAACTGCACCGTGTCATGCCAGTCGTCGGAGGCCTTGCGCGCTTTCGCCACGTTGGTCAATTTATGACAATCCTGGCAAAACTCGGTCGCAATCGCTTTCCCATCTCCTTCCGGCAATTCCACCACCGGCTTTGGCTGCGACGGTGAAGCAGGAGCCGTTGTTGCCTGACCGCCGTCTTGAGGGGCAGTTCCACTTTGCGCATGACTCTTCGAAGGCATGGCCGAGAAAGCGAAACTCAGAATCGACGCAAAATAAATGAGAGATGCGCGTCGAGAAAAAATATGATTTGGTAAATGCACTATTCAGAGCCCTCCGAATATCCCAGGGAGAAGGAAAAATCCCTTTCCGATTTCACGATTCGCTATAAACTTTAATAAATCATTCAAGTTCCAGTGAATCCATCGAATCAAAGTTACGCGGGCCGAATCAGAGAATTTTTACGGCCCGGATGCTACGGCGGAACTGGGGCTCTCTCCAATAGGAAAATGGCGAGTAAGCGCGCCAGGCCGGCGCACCTGCAATTTTCGTATGAAGCCGCGGAATAATCAAGGGGAAGCCGGATGTTCTACGCGCGCCTTGAAACGGCTTTCTCCAAACGGTGAATCTGCTTTTAGCTGGACAAGGGCGGTGATCGCGATCATGTATTCGTAAAAGGTGTGACGCGCGTCTCTAAGAACCGGTCCCTGAATGATGATCGGACTTGATAACCAGCGTGTCCTGCATTTCAATCAATCCGGTTCCGACCATGTCTCGAAGCTTTGGCAGGATTTCCTCCAGCTTTTCCGCCGATTCGATGAATTGAATCTGGACGGGCAAGTTCACCGTCAAATCCAGGATCCGGGCTGTGTGCATTTTGTGATGGGCGCCGAACCCGGCGATGCCGCGAATCGCAGTGGCGCCGGAAACGCCGTGGGAAAACAAGTAATCCAGAATAGCCGTGTAGAGGGCGTGTGCATGATATTGTTGATCCTCGCCGACATAAATGCTCACTTTTTTGGCCGGCCCTGGATTCAACATCTATCCTCCTCGAATCGGCATGTGGCACGCTTGCATGCGAGATGACGAAGTGTAACTGTCCTGTCGCATTCTAAACCTGATTTTCGCTTTTCGCTTCATCCGAGGGTTCGCCCGGTAATCACGCCGAGCCAAACCGCAAGGAACCCGAGGACGACGCTCAGAAATACATTCAAGAAAGCGAATAGAAGCTCACCGTCGCGCAGACTCTGGAAGGTTTCGAGTTCAAACGTGGAAAACGTCGTGTACGCGCCGATGAAACCTATGGGAATCAGGTACCGCCAGTTCGCGTTCCAATGCGTTCTCTCCGCGAGAAGGGTAACAATTAGGCCAACCAGGAACGATCCGGAGATGTTGATCACGAACGTCCCGTACGGGAAGCGCGCTCCCAACCGGTTGCTGATATACGCTCCCAGCCAGAAGCGCGCGACTGCCCCCGCGAATCCGCCCAGACCCACCATCCAATATTTATTCATGTGCCTCTCGCAATCTCCGCCGTGGGTTCCACCTACTCCTGTCATGCCGGGTGCGGGCTCTACGCGCCGTCGCCAGCCTCCTCCGCCAGAGCGCTTCGGCGGCGGATAGCGCTGGCTTCCCGCTCGCCGCGCTGCTTTGGCGGGCAAGTGGCGCGTCGGCGACTTGGAGCCCGCCGGAATCAAGGAGCGGGCTCGACTTTTACGCGGAACGTTTACCCTGAGCCCTTCACCCCCGCGGGGGTGAAGCGTGGCGCCCGCGTACGAACGATGCCCCGCAAACAAGAGAAATCAACCGGCGGTTTCTCCGCGCGCCGAACGTGCGACCTATTATTCTTCCTGGATCGTTGCCGGGCCTATGACTCCGCGACAAGATCTTTGTCAGGAGTCATCATCTGTCCCAGCAACCGGACAGCGTTTATACGGCGAACTCCATCGCCTTCTCAAACAGGATGATACAGCCAACAACAAGGAACCCAATCCGCCCGTGCTTCGTCCCTCCCCGCGGGGGCAGCATCGCTACTTCGAGATGGTCTCAGACTCCGTTCTGGATTCCACCACGTGCTGCGCGGGCACGATGCGCCGGTAAGGACGGATCGGAAAGAAGCGGTTCCGGCAAGGAGCGCAACGATAGGTGGGAAAACGAAGCAGGCGGAATAACCAGGCAAACGTCCACGCTCCATGCTCGCGTGAAATCCGCTGGAGGTCCATG
Organism: Terriglobia bacterium; assembly: GCA_963811715.1. Lineage (GTDB taxonomy): Bacteria > Acidobacteriota > Terriglobia > Acidiferrales > UBA7541 > Palsa-360. The sequence continues at coordinate 646,454 of CAWESM010000008.1, read as the reverse complement.
TTGCCGCACAGGATGCAATGTGTGAACCGGACATATGTGATGGGAACGGCCCACGCATAAAATCGCGAATCGCAATCCCGGCAACGCCACGGCCGCAGCAGAGTGACGCCGACCAGATAAACTTTCACACTCTTCCGGCGGGAACGGCGGGGACTGTCGCTATGACAGACCGGACAAAGCAATTTTGTTTCTCTCCTGGGGACCCACTAAAAAGCATACGTGAGAGCCAACACGCAAGGCAAGTTCCATCTGTGGCATGTTGATTCGACGTGTACAATCGTCCTGGTGGGTTCCAAATAGGGCCCGCAATTTATCCTGACGGGCTGCAAGTCGCCGACGCCCCAAGCGCTTTGGCGACGGCGCGTATGGCCCGCGCCCGGCAATGAATGAGGTGAAGCATGGCGGATTACACGGACGAGCATGCGCGTGCCGGCATCAAGGCGCGGCTGCCTCCTCTCGACACATGGCCCAATCAGTTTCCCGGCTACCGGATTGTGACCCGCTATCCTGAATACACTTCGGTGTGTCCGAAAACCGGATTGCCCGATTACGGGACGATTACCATCGAGTACGAACCGCGGAAGCATTGTCTGGAATTGAAAGCGCTGAAAATGTACTTGCTAGCTTATCGTGATCTGGGCATCTTTTACGAGAACGCGGTAAACCGCATGCTTCGAGACATCGTCGCCGCGACAACCCCTGCCTGGTGCGTCGTGCGCGGCGAGTTTACTCCGCGGGGCGGGGTGACCACCACGGTCGAGGCGCGCTGGCCACGACACACGCGGGGCCGCAAGACCTAGACAACCTTTAACGGCTCAGGGATAATCCAAACTACACAAATGGCCGAGCCAGGCTGACTGGCCGCCGAGGAGAATTGATGAGTATTTCCCCGAGTGCTCCGGAACCAAAAGAATCCTATATGTACGAGGCGGCAAGCACGCCTCGTTGGATCTTTGTGGTGTTTATCGCCGCCTTTGTTCTGATCGGGTATCTGCTCTATGCCGGCAATGACACCCGAACGAAGCTCGAAAGCGAGTTGTCCCAGTCCAACTCGAAACAGTCTGTGTTGGCCGCCCAGATCGAACAGACCAACTCGGTGGTCGCCGATCTGAGAGGCAAACTGGAAGTCACAACGCAAAAGCTCGGTTTCACACAGGCAGAGTTGGCGCAGGCGCGGACTCTGGCGCAGAATATTCGCGAGTCACAAAAGGAAAGCGACGAGAAGCTCACGGCGCAGATCGGCCAGGCCAAGCAGGAGGCCGACGCAAAAATCGGCCTAGTCAGCACCGATCTGACCGGCGCGAAGGGTGACATCACGGCGACAAAACAGGACCTCGAAGCGACCAAGGCCAAGCTCACCAGCACGGTCGGCGATCTTGGCGTCCAGAGCGGCTTGATCGCGCGCAACCAGGAAGAACTGGATCAACTGAAACGCCAGGGGGAACGCAATATTTTTGAGTTGCACCTGACCAGGTCCAAGACTCCGACCCACGTCGGCCCCATCCAGATCACGCTGACAAAAACGGATCCCAAGAAATTCAAGTACACGCTGATGGTCGTGGCCGACGACAAGACCATTGAGAAAAAAGATAAGACGGCTGACGAACCCGTGCAGTTCTACATCCATGGGGTGCCGCGCCCCTACGAAATCGTTGTGTTTGACGTGACGAAGGATAAAGTCAACGGCTATCTTTCCACACCCAAGGACGCCGGGAGCGCTGCCCGGACGCAATAGGCTCTACTCCACCGGCAAGTCCTGTTTTCCTGAGTTGCGTATTCCTTTGGGGACGCGTGTGTAATCGCGCGAGGCGGGAGGTCCGTTTCCGATCCAAACAAGAAGAAGGATTTGCTATTCGAAGGATTTGAGCGTGGTTGCCATTTCCTGGAGGCGGCGATCCACGCGGCCAAACACGCTGTCGGATTCGTAGACGCCGTTTGAGTCGCGTTCCCCCGCTCTTACACCAGTGAGAATCTCGATCCCTTCCTCGATCCTGGAGATGGGAAGGATTTGGAATTTGCCGGAGGTAACGGCGTCGATCACATCGTCCCGCAGCATCAGGTCTTCAATATTTTCCGCCGGAATCATGACCCCTTGCCGCCCCGTGAATCCCTTGACGCGGCAGACATCGTAGAAACCCTCGATCTTCTGATTGACTCCGCCGATGGGCTGGATGTCGCCCTGCTGGCTGATCGAGCCTGTGACGGCGATGTCCTGCCGGATGGCGAATCCCGAGAGAGCCGAGAGCAAGGCGTATATTTCGGTCGAGCTGGCGCTATCGCCATCGATGCCGCTGTAGGACTGCTCGAAGCAGATGCTGGCGGCAAGGGAAAGCGGCTTATCCTGTGCGAACTGCGTACGCAAGTAGCCGGCGATGATTTGCATGCCCTTGTCGTGGAAGCGGCCGCTCAGGTTGGATTCGCGTTCCACGTTGATCAGGCCCGCTTTGCCCAGCGCCGCGGACGCCGTGATTCGCACGGGCTTGCCGAAGGCGTAGCCGCCGATTTCGAGAACGCTCAAGCCGTTCACTTGGCCGACGCGCGCGCCGTCAGTATCGATGAGTAGACGTTCCTTCTTCGATCATTTCCCGAATCTTCGTCTCCGTCAGGTTATGGCGCTCGATGCGCGCCTCCCGCGCGCGCCGAACGTGGGGATCGCTCACCAGAGAGGCGCCTTCCTGGCGGGCAATGTAGGCGGACTCCCGCGCCAGATCGGCAAGTTCCGGAAATCGCGCGGTCACTTTGTTGCGGCGTCCCGCCTGGCGCACGCCATATTCCATCATGGCCGCCACCGCGGTGCGATCGAATGGCCCGATGCCTTCCTGTTCGGAGAGCTGGCGCAATCGGCCGCCGTACTGGCGCACGACGGCGTCACTCATCACCATTTCTTCATCGAACTCGACGCGCACTTTGAAAATCTTGCGGAAATCCTCCTCGTACTCATACAGGAGCTCGTACATGTTGCGGTCGCCGATCAGAATAATTTTCACGTCGATATCGATCGGCTCCGGTTTCAACGCCGAAGTGCCAAACGGAAAAAACATCTCCAGCGGCTGAATTTCCAGACGCGCGTGGTTCAGCATGCGCTTGAGTGTGCGCCAGACTCCCGCTTCGGTGATCGCGTCGTATCGCGTACATGACCAGGAATCCGCCGTCCGCACGGAGAATGGAACCCGCGCGCAAGTCCATGAAATCCGAATTCCACCCGCCGCGTGAGTCGTAGCTGCGCTGGATCGTGCCGAACAGGTTCGTATACGTGGGCGTGGTCTCAAAGATCACCGGAGAACCATCCTCATCGTTGTGCGCGAGAAGCACGTTGACGCCGTACACGCGGAATGGATCGCGCTCCGGTGCGGGGGCGTCCGCGAACTGCCGTCCTGGGGAGGAGTGTTACCCGGCTCCTCCTCACCCTCGCGCTCCTTGAAAGGTTCGAGGTTGTCGAGCAGGTTGTGACGCACCTCTTCCAGATATTCCGACACCAGCGCGCCTGAATATTTTTCCTTCAGTTCCTCGATGAATCCGTCGACGAGCACCGAGGCGGCTTCCTGTTCGAGATAACTCAATTCGCTGGCCAGCTCGCGGGAAAGCGTCAGCGTCTTCCGGTAGACGACGGTGAATTCCTGGCGAAATTGTTCGTATTTTCGCTCGATGTCTTCGGCGGCGACCGTTTCGAGTTTGCCCTCATGCACGAGCTTGGGGATATCCTCGATCGGCACCATCTGGCCCTCGAGAACGGGAAAAATCTCGGGCAGCGCGACGGCGCCCACTTGCATGTGTCCCAGAGCGAACTGCTCGCGGGCGATGCGCCGCGTGAAATCATCCATCAATTCTTTTTCGCGAACCGTGAAGCGGTCCACGATGCGGCCTTTCTGCCGCTGGAAAGGTTCGCCTTCGAAGACCTGCGGAATCCGCCGCCGCAGAAATTCGATGCCGCTCTGCACGTCTTTCCTGAAGTTATTGGCCTGCCCGCGAGGCAAAGCCAGCAGGCGCGGCCGGTCGGGACTCTTGAAATTATTGACGTAGCAGCGATCGAGAGAGGATTTCGCCGCCGGATGGATTTGCCCGATCACGTGGGTGATCGTGCCGCCCCGGCTAGTTCCCGCAAGGCCGCAGACGAAAATGTTGTACCCCGGAGCGCTGAGCTCGACGCCCAGTTTCAGAGCGCGGAATGCCCTTTCCTGGCCGACCAGATCGGTGACAAGTTCGGCATCGGCCGTGGTTTCAAAGGGAATTGTCGCGGGATCGCAACGCCACCGCAGTCTCTCCGGAGGCAGTCCAGCGAGCAAATTCGTTGATTTGGCGACTTTCATGAAACCTTCCCTGACCCCAGGCGCGTTACTCTAGCACAGGCGCGATATCGGATGTGTTCAACGCGCGGGAATAGTTTCCACCGATGAGATGAGGCCAAGAAACTCCAGGCGTTGTTCCAGATGCCGTTTTGGAAGCGCTCGTCGCACGGCTACTCCGCCGCGGTAGCGGTATCGGTTCCGATTACTTTCTCGGAATATACGTCCAGAACGCCGACGGCGGTTGCTACGACGATCGGACCCAGGACGACGCCCAGCACGCCAAATACAGCGATTCCTCCGAGGACGCTGATGAACACCAACAGGCCGTTCAACGAGGAACGGCCGCCCAAGAGCACAGGCCGCAAAATATTGTCGATCGTGGAACCCAACCCGCCACAGACGCCAATGAGGATGAGCGCACGAACCATATGCCCGGTGGAAAATAGCCAAATCGCCGCGGGAATCCAGATCGGCCAGGCGCCCGACGACGGGAAGAAGCGATAGAAAGGCCATCACAACGCCCCAGAACAGCGGGGAGCTCACGCCCACGATTGCGAACGCCCCGCCGCAAAGGACTCCTTGAACGCCGGCGATGACCAGGCTGGTCGTAACACTTGCGAAAATCAGATCGCGAGCCTCGGCCAGCATTCTTCTCCCGCATGACCTCCTCAAACGGGAGAAAGAGCCGGAGGTGCTTCATAATCGCATCCCCATCACGAAGGAAATAGAACAGCGCAAAGAGCATCACAACCAATTCGAATAGAAAGAGGACGACGTTTCGAAGCACCGCGCCCAATTCGGAGGCCAGATATTCGCCAAGCCGATTGGCGCCCTGTCGCACGAGTTCCGGCAGATTCACGGCGCTCTGCGCCGCGACGTGTGCGGCAATCCATCCCCACGCGCGGTTGAACCCGCCGTACTCGCCCGCCGCCATCGATGCTTCCATGCTGCGCGTCGCGTCGATCCCTTCACGCACGAACAAGGTCATCATGAGCAAGGCGGGCACGATCAGAATCAGCGTGACGCCAGCCGTGCTCAGCGCAGCCGAGAGGGTGCGCCCCCCATCTTTGTTCGAGCTGTTTGTTCAACGAGTGGAAGATGACTGCAAACACGGCGGCCCATCCAAGCGGCACCAGAAAAGGCTCGAATATCAAATAAACTAAATAAATTAACAGTAAAATTACGCCGTAAAACAAAACATCTCCGAAGCGCTCTCCTGCATTTTTCGCCATAGTGCTTGAAAACTCTCCTGGTGCCGCCGAACCGTCTGGCCGTTCGGAACGCTCCCCTTATAACTCAGGTGGGGAACATTTGGGGGGATTCCTTTGTGGCGTCACGATCGTCATTGGGACCGAGGCCCATGGTATGATCCGTGAAGTCCTGGAGCCGCACTGTGAACGATCCTGCCTCCTGCCGCCATGCGCGCACGCAATTGATCGCTAAGGATTCCGATGCGGAGTACGTGGAGTGCCTGGACTGCGGAGTGATACTCGAGGCAGGCGAGCGCGAGGAACAGGGCCCCGGCTTTGATGAGTCTCTTTCCGATGCCTAACCCCGAAACGCCGCTAACCCAGAGCCCACAGGGAACACAGAGAAAACGGAGCCAAAAATAAGAAGTAAATTATTTTGACTCGTTTGCCGGGCACACGATTGGATCACCGGACGCCGAGTTGGCCGATGATTCGCGTCACGTCCGCGGCGGAGACGTCGTAGAGCGGACGCTCGTCTTCCTGCTCGAGCTGCTCGCGGAGATATTGGGCGGCAACATAGCTCGCCTCGCGATCGGAGAGGTCCCGGCCAGACTGTTTGGTGAATTGCACGAACCCCGGGTGCGCCAAGCCCACGACGACGCCTCGGCCGTCCACGAGAAACTTTGTGTCCACGGAGTCGCTGTGGCGCGTGGCCACGCCGTTCCAAAGGTGAGAGAAGCGGCAGTGATACGTCTGTTCGGTCAGGCGCGAGGAAACGTCAAATTCCCCGACGAACTCGCTCATTGCTCCCTGATTCGGAATTCCAATGGAAGTGTTCATGTTATTGCCCGAGGGGCTCAAACTAGGGCCCGCATCGTGGGGCACAGGCTTCAGCCTGCGCGATTTCGGTTTCGCACGATCGAAAAAGCGCACAGACTGAAGTCTGTGCTACCAAAACCCGCTTCTGATCCAAACCCGCCCGCTACTTTTCCTGACCCGCAGGCACGGGTTCCGCGTTCGCATAGGAGCTTGCAGCGGCTGCGAGCCCTGCCCCGACAGGCAGCTTCATGCCCAGATCAAGCAGAATTCTCTCCAGCGCTCCGAGGAACAGGAGCACATTTCCTCGCTGGCTAGAGTACCCCATCAGGCCAACGCGCCAAAATTTGGTCTTGAATTCGCCCAATCCGCTGGAGATTTCGATATTGAAATCTGTCAGCAGACGGCCGTGTACCTTGGCTCCATCGATGCCGCTGGGAATGTTGACCGCGGTAACGGTCGTCAGGCGGTCCGCCGGATTCTGAACGAAGAGACTCATTCCCATCGCTTCGAGACCGGCGATCAGCGCCACCTGATTCTGGCGGTGCCGCTCCCAGCCTGCCTCCAGACCTTCTTCCAGGACCATCCGCAGCGCTTCATGCAGCGCGTAGATCAGGGGAATCGGGGGCGTATGATGATAGGTGCGCTCCTTACCCCAGTATTTCATCACCGTAGTCAAATCGAAGTACCAGCTCTGCACCTTGGTCTTGCGTTTGAGGAGCATCTCTTCGACGCGCGCGCTCACGGTAATGGGTGACATCCCCGGAGGCGCGCTGATCGCCTTCTGCGTACCGCTGAAGCAGATGTCGATGCGATGGCGATCAACTTCCACGGGCACGCCGGCGAGTGTGGCCACGCTATCCACGACCAGCAGGGCCCCGAGTTCGTCGGCGACCTTGCGGAAGGGAGCGATATTCGTCACCACGCCGGTCGAGGTCTCCCCGTGGGCGAGTCCCACAAACTTGATTTTACGGCCTTGCCCGGCCCGGCGCACGTCCTGCGGATCGACGACACGGCCGAAGGGCGCCAAAACACGATGAATCGTTGCCCCCGTGCGCTCGGCAACCTCCGCCATGCGCTCGGAAAACACTCCATTCACGCAAACGATGGCTTCGTCACCCGGCTCCAAAACATTGATAACGGCTGTCTCGATCCCTCCGGAACCCGAGGCGGAAATCGGGAACGTCGTGTGGTTCGCGGTCTGGAAAACGCGCCGCAACAGCTCCTGGACACCGCTCATGAATTCCGTGAACCACGGATCGACATGTCCGACCAGCGGCGCGGCCAGCGCGCGGTAGACGCGCGGGCTGACGCAGGAAGGGCCGGGCGTCATCATCAGTCTTGTTGGGGGACGTAATTCTTCCATCGGGTCGGACATGTTGAATAACCTCTTCTTTCACTCAGAACGTTAACGGACCGGGGCCCAAGTCCGCCATCCAGTTTTACCTCTGCTCCGGACGAGCACCCATCTCAGCCGAAGCAATCGCAACCGCGGCGGCGGGACTGGATCCTCCTTGAAGGGGGGACGCCTTACAAAGTACTAGTTTGCTCGATTCCTCTCGAACGCGCAACGTCCAATATGGTCCTGCTTACTAGAAGCTATTGCACAACCCTCCGCAAGACGATCATGAAGCAGGCGATGTGAAAGAAGGCGCCATAGATCGTGAGCGAGCGGTCGTAGCGCACGACCAAGCGCCGGAAGTTACCGAGCCAGGCGTTGGTGCGTTCGATAATCCAGCGCCTCCGATAGCGCCGCAGCGCTCGGCCGTCTTGTGTCGCCGGTTTCTTTCGGTTCGAGCGATGTGGCACGATTAATTCAATTCCCCGCTGCCGCAATCGTTTGCGCAACGGATCGCTGTCATAGGCTTTGTCCGCGATCACCCGTAGTGGTTTCTGCCGAGGTCGGCCCGCACGATGACGCCGCCCTACCCGGATCGTCGCGAGCGTCGTTTCCGCGAGTGTGACTTCCCCCGGGGATGCAGAGTGAAGGGAGTTTCCCAGAGGAACACCGCGGCCGTCGACCACCACCATCCACTTCGTCCCCTTGCCCCGCTTGGTTTTTCCGACTCCGCAGCCCCTTTTTTCGCTGGAGCAAAACTCCCGTCCAAAAACGATTCGCTCCACTTCAATTGCTGGCGCTGGTTCAACTCGCTTAGAAACGTCCGCCAGATGTTCAACCAAACGCCCCGCTCCTCCCAGTCTCGCAGCCGCCGCCAGCAGGTCGAGGGATGCGGGAATTTCTCCGGCATGTCTTGCCAGCGAGCCCCGCTCCGCAGAATCCACAGAATCCCTTCCAGCACACGACGGTTCGGAATCCAGGGACGACCGCCTTTGCGTTGTTTGGGCGGCTTGGGGAGCAAAGGCGCGATCTTCTGCCACTGCGATTCGGTCAGCAATGCACCCGATCGGGCCATCGGCCCTCCTTGGGCGCTGCTGATTCTCCTTATCTCTCATCTCAGAAAATTCAACTACCTTCTTTTCAAGACCCTGTATTAGGTTATGCAACAGCTTCTAGCGAAATAACGCCGCCGGGTATGTAATTCGAAGCTCGCTATGTTATCTTCACCGTGCGCCGGAGGGGCGCGAATCAATGGCCGAGAAACTGGTCCTGGTAGGTATAATCCCTGAAATTGTCGTGATAGGCCCGGCCGAGCAGGTTGTATGGCTTTCCGACGCAGCAAATCTCAAGATCGAGTTCGATCCCAATCGCTGCCCGTTCCAATCCAATGTCTTTCAAGCCCCTCAAGGGCGCCAACTCCAGAGCGGGCCCCCGCGTCCTGGCATAAACCCCGGCTCTTACAAATACCGTCTATGGATGAACGACCAGCCGATCGGGCATGGCGAGGTCATTCTGCGCGAAAAATAAGCAGGTGGCAGCGGACGTGGTACCCACCGCCGTTCAGGGCTCCCGCTGCTTCAATTCCCGGCTAAGCTGACGCGGCCCGTATCAATCGATCCAGCCAGCCCGCGGCGGACTGGAGCCAGGAGAACGGCCGGGACGGGCTTCTCCGGTGAGAGGACCACGTTAGACGACCGGCGCGGAAATTCCAGACGGCGGTCCATGCGCAGGCCGGCCTCTTGCACCAGTTCCCCGGAGAAATTCGGGTCGTCGGAACGCTCCACGCCCCAGAACCACAGCCTTTCTTCCTGCTGCTGGAGAAATTGCAAGGTTTGTTCCAGCTTCGTCATGGCGCCGTCAAACGTGGAAGCCAGGAAATAAACGGGCAAGGTCCAGGCCTTCCGGGTGAATACGGCTCTCACCCGAACGCAGTACTTCCCGTTCTGATTCAGTTCGATCGTGCATTGGTATTCATTGCGATGATTCGTCTTCGCCGGCATCTTGCGCCCCCTTAATCCCTCGACAGTGTCTTTCTCAATCATCCCGCCTTAAGAGAAAGGACTCCCCGCAAAGTGATTTCCCTTTGCATCGAGTACTGTCCGCGCATGGACAACTCGGGTGGGGAGAAACTCAGGATTTAGTACGCAGTAAGTCAAAAATTGAGCGCTGGGAAGGCAGCAGCCTCAAGTTCTCGGGCTCCTCTGGCATGGGGCCTAAGACTGCGAACCCGAATATGCTAGCGCACCGCGCGGGGATTTGCAAGTCTCTGCGGGGAACAAATAAATACCTATTTTCTTATAGTTAGCAGACTAAGCTGGCGTTGACAACCGTTTCAAATTGTCCGCGTTGATATGCAATTTGCCCTCTTGGCGGAGGCGCGCTTCGAGTGTGGATCGGAACAATTCATAGGCAGCTTGGCGTTTTCCCTGCAACGCTTGCGCCTCGATCGTCGTTTTTTGCTTTTGCGAAATCCTCTTCGTTGATGGGATCGTGCTGGGCGACGCGGTAGACCACCCAATTCGTTCCCAGGGAGACGGGATCTCCCGCCTGGCCGACCGGAAGTTTGAACGCAGCGGAGAATTGTTTCGCGCTTCCGGCCTCAGGGATCGACCCGGTCCTCGAAAACGGCTCGCTCGTTTTTACTTCGAAGCCGAGAGCCTTTGCGGCGGAAGCAAAGTTCTCGCCTGACTTCACGCGTTTGGCCGAGTTCCGTCGGCGCGGGTCTTGGCGAGGTCCAAAGCCTTCTCATGCCGGAAGTCGGCCAGTACCCGGTCATGAACCTCGGCCAGCGACGCCGGGTGCGTCGGTTGAATATCCTTAATGGTGAGAACAACGTATCCGCGGTCGGTGCGGAGCGGCGCGCTCAAATCGCCAGGCACGCAGGCGGAAAACATTGTCGAGGACAGCGGGAGAGTTTCCTAGTTCTGGAAGCGGTTGATTCGCTTCGACGAGTTTTGCCTCGCCCGTCATCAGGTTGAATTTCTTGGCGAGTTCGTCGATCGGAACTCGGCCGCTGCGGCGGATTTCCTCGGCAATCTGCGCGGAAAGAGTTTCGCCAAGCTGTTCGGCCTTTTGCTGCTGCAACTGTGCCTGGATGGCGGCTTTCACTTCGTCCAAGGTCTGCGTGCGGGCCGTCTCCCGGTCGATGACCTCTATGATGTGGAAGCCGTATTGCGTCTTAACCAGATCCGAGATGGCCCCTTTCGGCAGGCTGAACGCCGCCGCCTCAAATTCGGGAACGGTCTGGCCACGGACGATCCAGTCCAAATCGCCGCCTTTGTCCTTCGTCGTATCTTCCGAATATTGCTTGGCAAAGTCGGCGAATTTCCCGCCGTGCCTCGCCTTGTCCAGCACGTCTTCCGCTTTCTTCTTGATTTCGGCGACCTCGGCATCCGTCTTGCCCACGGTCTTGAACAGAATGTGCGCGACATGGGCGCGGTCCTCGCAGCTTGTAGCTTTCCACGTTCTGCTGGTAATAGACCTTCTCCTCGTCCTCTGTCACCTGGGCGCGCTGCCGGAGTTGTGCGAAATCCAGGGTTGCGTAATCCACGGTCCTGCGCTCGGGCACGACGTACCTGGCCTTATTCTTCTCGAAATAGCCTGCCAGTTCCGCGTCGGAAGCTTCGATCTTGGATTGCAAATCGTCCGGTTTGATGAGCACGTAATCGATTTTGATCTTCTCACTACCGCGCAGGTATTCCCCTCGCACCTCATCCTCGGTGACCGTGATGCCATCCGTCACGAGTTGCTGGAATTTCTGCTGCAGCAGCTCCTTTTTCACTTCCGCCTCGAATTCCGGCACCGTCATTTGAAAGCGCGTCTGGACTTCGGTCGTGTATTTGTCCATGCCGATAAAAGTGTCGCCGGAATACGCCGTAGGGAGCAGTTTCCGGAGGAAATTGGCGTGTTCCTCGTCCGTGACGCGCAAACCCAACCGGTCCGCTTCGAGCTCCAAGCTCCGCTCGAAAACGAGCTGATCCAGCATCTGATTCGCGTACAACGGGCAGGATGCTGGCAGGGATCTGGCCATTGCGCGAAATCTGGTCCAATTGGGCCCGGACGTCGGCGCTGGTGATCGTCTGGTCGCCCACTTGGGCGATGACGTCTTCCCCGGTAAGTTCATTGCCGCTTTGCTGCGGCACGAGGTACAGCAACATTCCAAGCCCTAAAACCCCGACGACGACTCCGAGGAGAATTCGCACACCGATTTTCTTTTCACGTAGAGCGTCCCACACGTCTCGGCAAGCCTCCCGCGCAACGCCGCCTGCTGGTTCCGATTTTCCCGGAAAGCAGGGGACTGCCGCGCCCGACAACAAAACAATACATTATAGTGGACACAACCACACACACTCAATCTCAATTCTTCAGCAGGTTTTCGGATGAACCAATCACACACTGTGCGTTCAGGCGTTTCGGCTTGCCCGGTCTGGATGGGGTTCAGGCAAATGGCAGTCCGTCCGCGCGCCGCGAGACCTCCATCGGCCTGTTTTCTCACCCCTTCAGGAATTTTTGAATTTTTCGCAGAACGCGGGCGAACATGGCGGGTGTAAGGCGCCCGGTCTGCGTATTTTGCTGGCTGGGATGATAGGCGGCGAAGAGGCGCGGAAGACCTGCCGGAAGAACGAAGCTCGCTCCGTGCGCGAATTTGTAGGGAGCGCGCGATGGAATCAGGCCCTGTTTTTTCAGAAGATCGAGATAGGTGTTGAGCGCGATGCCTCCGAGGGCGAGAATCGCGCGCGGGTGGAGGAGTTCCAGTTCCCGTTCGAGATAAGGCAAGCAGTTGCGGATTTCTTCCGGCAGCGGCTTATTATCAGGCGGCGCGCAGCGAACCGCGGCGGAAATCAGAGCGCCCATGAGGACAAGCCCGTCATCGGCACGTTTCGAGTGCGGCTGATTTGCGAAGCCTGCGCGATGAAGCTGCGCGTACAGGAAATCGCCGGAGCGGTCCCCGGTAAACATGCGCCCGGTGCGATTGGCGCCATGCGCGGCAGGCGCTAACCCGATGATGACGAGAGCGGCTTCGGGATCGCCGAAGGCCGGCACGGGGCGTCCCCAGTATGTCCAATCGCGATACGCGCGGCGCTTGGTGCGCGCGATTTCCTCGCGGTACTGCACCAGGCGGGGACACTTGCGGCATTCCGTGATTTCGCGTTCGAGTGCGACAAGCCCTTCTTGCGCCACCGTGCCTCCAGAATGAACAATATGATTTAGCCGCGCAACACCAGCAATGAATAGTATAGGAAGCGCTTAACCTCATTCCAATCCGCGGCAGCGGCGCGACCATGTTTTTTCGGGGAATAACAAGTTTGAAAGCTATTCCCGGATAGACGGCATCGGACACAACGTGGAAAATCCTGCGAGCACTGGCGCTCAATTTGGACGCCTGCCAATTTGGAATGCATTCCAATTTGGCTGCCAACCAATTTGAGTCTGGCGTTGATTTGCCGATGAGGGAAAATCGAGAGATCGAAAACGTCGGAGACGGCGTCAGACCGGCACCCAGGGAGTGGGATATGAAATTCAAACTCGTTGTGCAAACAATCGTGATTTTGTTGCTCGTGAGTTTACCTGCTCGCGCAAATAATTCCCGCCCGTTTTACTTGCGGACCGCGGTAACGATGAACGGAGCAGAAGTTCCCGCGGGTCTCTATGGCCTCAGTTGGGAGTCGCAAAACTCAAAAGTGCGCGTGACGTTGTGGAAAGACGGGCGCTTCTTTGCCACGGCGCAGGGAACTTGGGTAAAGAATGGAGCCAAGTACACAGGCGACGCGGCCCTGCTCCGCGTGAATTCTGACGGTTCGCGTTCGCTCGTGGAGATACGTCTGGCCGGGGTGAAGAAAACGATTGTGCTCGAGAATAACATTGAATCCAAACTCCAGCTCGGGGCCAGGTAAGCCTTCGAGGCCGCGAGCGGCCTATGGTGCGCTGAGCTGGCGCCCACCTTTCGCCGGAATCTTCACGAATTGGCGGCGGACTGGGCGGCTTCGCGGCCCGCGATGCGGCCAAAAGTGATGGACTTGGCCAGACCATGCTGGGTGAATCCGCCGGCGGTCTCGCCTCCGCAGTAGAGACCCGGAATGACCGCGCCCCACAAGTCGATCACCTGCGCCTTGCCGTTGATCCGCAGGCCGGAAATGCAATCGTGGATGCAGGGTGTGGACCACGCCGCGTAGAACGGAGGCGTCTGAACCTTGTACTTCGGCGCCGGCTTTCCGAAGTCCGAATCCTTCCCCTCGTCCACGAAGGAGTTGTACCGGGCCACCGCCTCTTGCAGGGCGGCGGCGGGCATGGGTGGCTTTTGATACTTGCTGACAATTCTGCCGGCCAATTCCACCAGCGTGTTCGCGCTGAAAAACCAGCCGTCGGGATCGACGAATGGCGGCGCGCAAACCCACCCTTCGCGTTTCGCTGCATCCGCGTCAAAGATGGCCCAGATAGGCCCGCCGCCCTCCGCCTTTCCGCCGTTCAACTCCAGGCAGGGATTCCACCAATCGAATCCAGTGGCCATCTCATTCACAAACCTTCGGCCCACCTGGTTCACTTGGATGACGTTCTGGAAATCCGCTACTTGCAACCCGATCGCGCGCGCAAGCTCCGCGATGGGACTCTCCTTCAAGTTTTCATTGCGGCGTCCTCCGCCCTGCGGGTAGCCGTAGCGGTTTCCAATGACGTAGGGTTTCTCAAAAATATGCGATCGCGACTTCGTCTCCACCGTTTGGTTTGCCGCGCCCCAAAGTGATGCGCCGACTTGCATGGCGGCGATTTCTCCGTCGCCGGTTTGGCGCGAGTAAGGTTCACCCACCACCTGGTACTCTTCCGTGAGTCTGGAATCGAAAATTCTGCGGAAGTTCACATTGCTCGTGTGGCCGCCTGTGCCGAGAATCACGCCCTTTTTCGCCTGGATGTTCAGGGTCTTTCCTTGGTTGGTTGCCGTGACTCCGAGAACCTTTCCAGAAAAATTGCCCTCGCGGATCAGGCCCGTCATGTTGTGCTGCAGCAGGATTTGCACGCCCAACTTCCTCGCGCTCGCTTCGAGCGGCCGCATGAGAGCGGTCCCATTCCCTCCATTCGGGGCGAACGTGCTGACCTCCCCGGTCCAGGTCACGGTTTGTGCTCGCTTAACCGTTTCAGGACCTCCATCCGCTTGCCCCGGAGATTTATCCGGGAACACGACTCCATGTTTTAGCAGCCATTCAAAAGTGGGGGCGCTCCAATCGCAGAATGCACGGACAATTTCTCTGTCGCTGAATCTGTAGTCATGCCAGCTCACTAAGTCCTCGAACATGCGATCCGGAGAATCCTCGACGCCGAATTTTTTCTGTAAACTCGTCCCGCCCCCGAGAGCGATATTGCCGCCGCTTTCGATGGCGTGTCCGCCGATGTCGTGGTTCTGGTCGATCACAATCACGGAGGCGCCATGCTCAGCGGCCTCGATGGACGCGGGAAGTCCTGTCGCCCCTGCTCCGACGATCACGACATCCGCGGCTTTGTCCCAGTGTCGGGCAACGCTCGCGGCTTCGGCCCCCTCTGCGCCAATTCCGGCCAGAGCGGTCGCCCCAACGCCGGCGAATGCCACTTTGACGAAATTTCTTCTCGGCAGATTCTTATTCGTTGCCTCATTTTTTTTCATACTGCGCTCCTGCTTTTTCCCGCAATGATTGGAAGTTATCGAGCCGGCTTATTCCATAAATTTTGCCGCAACAGCTTTCTTCATTCGTGAAGCTCAGCCACGATGGCGCGCCAACGGCGCGAAGGAGGCCAGCCCGGGGCAACGCCCCGGGTACGTATCCGGTTGAATGTTCCGCCCTGAAAGGGCGGAGGATTCCTGCGCCCCTGCAGGGCGCGCGGATCGATTCCAAAACCCAGGGCGCTGCCCTGGGCTGGAATACAGCGGCGCTTTCAGCGCCGCCTCAAACTTCGGCAAATCCCAATTCACGAGCCTTAACGGTTAGCCATTTATGAGATGGCTAGATATTTCCAGCTTCTAGCCCCGCGAAACGAGCGAGTCGCGGCGGATTTTGGCGATTGAAGCCGCGCCCGTCTGAGCCATGGCGACCTGCAACTCCCGCCGTAAAATTTGGACCACGGTTTCGACGCCTTCCTGCCCGAACGACGAAAGTCCCCAGATGTGGGGACGCCCGATCCCAACCGCCGTGGCACCGAGCGCCAGGGCTTTGAATATATCCGCGCCGCCTCGAAAGCCGCTGTCAATCATGACTGGGATTTTACCGGCAGCGCCTTCCAAAACCTCCGGCAGGCACTCGATTGCGCCACGGCCGCTGGCGTCTTCATGACCGCCGTGGTTGGAAATGTAGATTGCGTCAATTCCGTGCTGAACGCAGAGCGCCGCGTCCTCTCGCGTTACCACGCCTTTGAGGACCAGCTTCATGCGCGTGGCGTCCCTGACGCGCTTCACGTCGTCCCAAGTGAGCTTTAGACTATTCTCGCCGTTCAGAGCGCCGACGGCGCCGACGCCTGAAATGGGATCGCTCGCCTGCACCCGGGTGACCTTGGGAAGGTTGTCATGGCAGCCGGAGCAGCGCTCGTCGGCCCCACGATCGAGGTCGCGCACGCCTGCGCGTTGCACCGATTTTGCTCCAATCGTGTTGGCCCCGCCGTCATCGACGGTCCAAACAAGTGTGGGGCATCCCGTCGCCTCGACGCGCTTGATGAGCGCCCCATCCAGTGTATCGCCCAACCCTGCAAACCAGAGAGGTTCGCCACGAGCCGTGATCACGTCCCCCATTATTTTGGGATCGGCCAGGATCGCCGCCGACCCCGCCAAGATTTGCAGCGTGCCCGTCGCCTTGGCGGCCCGAGCCACAACCACCGCCCCCTGCGGATAGTACGCATTCATCCTGCCAACAGGGGAAAAGAAGATCGGCGAATCCCAGTTGACGCCGAAGAGCCGGATGGACTGGTCGACTTTGGTGATGCCGGTCAGGCGGCGCAGGCGGAGCTCATATTTATTAAAACCCTCGCGATTGGCGCGCAGCGTTTCGTTGTTGAAGGAGCCGTCGGTGATGAACGTGTAGTGCGCGGTTGAAAGCTTCGTGCGCGCGGCGGCATCGAAATCAAAAACGTTGAGCGCCTCCTTCACGGATTTGATGACGGCCTCATTCTGCGCGCCAAGAGCCGCCGTGCCCTGCGGGGAAAGCGGCTCCGCCATCACCTCTTCCACCCAGCGGGACGTGAACCCCGCGCACGCTAGGACGGGACTGGCCGCCAGAAAACTTAGGAATGCGCGACGATCTGTTAGCCCGTTGGACGACGCCATAGTTTTTCCTTTCACGCGAAGACGAATTTTCCGATTTCAACTGAGTATTTGCAAGAAACCGTATGCCAGCTGCACTCTGGTGTCAAGGTCGGATAGCACGTTGCTTTGAATTTTCAACGCGCAAAAAGTAAATAGAACACGATAAAGTAAATTGCTAAAAGTCCGACCCAGCGCCACTCTTTTGTTGATTTGGGGAACCATAGCATAGCGATGAAATATATGATTACGTGGGGAATGCCGACCGCAAGTTTTAGCCAAAATGGCCAGTCCTGAAACTTCGTCATGCTGCGGCCTCTGCTTTCCGCGCCAATCAAGCCCGCGCGTCATTGACTCCCACAGCGGTGGAAGATAGCATGAATGTTTCCGTAGCCGCTTCTTTTGAAACTAGACGCACGCCTATGGCGGCAGATATCAAATCCGGGACTGTGCTCGACCGAATTGTCGAGGCGCGCCGCGCTGCGATTGCTCACCGGAAGAAGAGTGTTCCGGAGACGGTGTTGCGGTTCGGCGTGAAGCAAGCCCAGCCCGTTCGGGATTTTCCAGCGGCGTTGGGACGAGATTCGCTCAACGTGATTGCCGAATTGAAGAAGGCGTCGCCCTCCCGCGGATTGATTCGTGCTGATTTTGACCCGGTGGCGCTGGCGAAGAGTCTTGAGATTGCCGGCGCGGCGGCCATTTCGGTGCTCACCGAAGAAGAATTCTTTCAGGGCGATTTGAAACACATGCGCGATGCGCGCGCGGCGATTGGTTTGCCGGTGCTACGAAAGGATTTCATCGTCGACCCGTGGCAGGTCTGGGAGGCGCGGGCGACGAACGCGGATTCCTTCCTGCTGATCGTCGCGGCGCTCGATGACGCGCGTCTTGCCGAACTGCTCGCGCTCGGACGCGAGCTGGGAATGGAGCCGCTCGTCGAAGTCCACACCCGCGAGGAGCTGACGCGGGCGTTGGCCTCGGGCGCACGCATCCTTGGCGTGAATAACCGCAATCTGCGCACCCTCGAAGTACGCTTCGAGACCTCGTATGAATTGATAGAGGGCATTCCCGAGGAATGCGTTGCCGTGTGCGAATCCGGGCTGCGCACGCATGAGGATCTGATTCGTCTTCGTGCTGCCGGGTTCGACGCATTCCTGATTGGCGAGCATCTGATGGCCCAGCCTGACCCGGCCGCGGCGCTGCGGGCTTTGCTCGGTTCCTAATTTCCATGCCATCCAATAAACGAATCGCTCGAGAGTCTGCTGGCCGAGCCGGCGCCACGATGACCGGGCCGCGGCCCGCGACTCGTGTTAAAATTTGCGGGATTACCGCCTGGGACGACGCGCGCTTGTCCGTTGACCTGGGAGCTTCCGCGCTCGGATTCAATTTTTATCCGCCCAGCCCGCGTGCCATCAGTCCCGCGGACGCGTGGAACATCATTCGGCGCCTTCCGCCATTTGTCGAAGCGGTGGGCGTGTTCGTGAACTGGCCGCCGCTGGTGGTGAATGCGCTGGCGCGAGCCTTGCGCTTGCATACGGTGCAACTCCACGGCGCGGAATCCCCCGAGGAAGTGGATGTGCTGGCGCGGACGCATCGCGTGATCAAAGCTGTGCGGGTGAAGCGAGGATTCCGGCCGGTGAATCTTGCGCGGTTTCGCCACGCTGACGGAATTTTGCTCGACGGATTTACGCGCGGGCTGCATGGCGGCACGGGCCGCGCGCTCGATTGGAATCTGGCGCGGGCGGCGCGGCGCTATGGCCGGATCATTCTGGCGGGCGGCCTGACGCCGGAGAATATCGCCGAGGCCATCCGAGTCGCCGAACCGTATGCGGTGGATGTGGCAAGTGGAGTTGAAGCGCGCCCCGGACGGAAAGACCCTGCGCGATTGCGTGCCCTGTTCGCCGCCGTGGAATCCGCACGGGGATAGCATTTGTAGCGCCACCCTTTAGGGTAGCATCTGAATTCCAGCACATGCCCGCCTGAAGGCGGGCGCTACATGGCCCGAATTGGAAAGGGAACCGTTGACCACCGCTGCACAAACTTGGCCGGACGCGAAAGGGCGCTTCGGCCCTTACGGAGGGCGTTACGTTCCCGAAACGCTCGTCGCGCCGCTCGAGGAACTCGAGCACGCCTACGAGTTGGCGCGTAAGGACCCGAAATTCCAGAGCGAGCTGGATTCCTTATTAAAAAATTTCGCCGGGCGGCCCACGCCGCTGCAATTTGCTTCGCGGCTTACGGAGCATCTGGGGGGCCCGCGCATTTACATAAAGCGCGAAGACCTGCTGCACACCGGCGCGCACAAGATCAACAACTGCCTCGGACAGGGTTTGCTGGCTGTGCGGATGGGAAAGCGCCGCGTCATCGCGGAAACCGGCGCGGGGCAGCACGGAGTCGCGACGGCAACGGTTGCGGCGCGGCTGGGCCTGGAATGCGTCGTCTACATGGGCACGGAAGACATGGAGCGCCAGCGGCTGAACGTTTTCCGCATGCGCCTGCTGGGGACCGAAGTCGTCGGCGTAAATTCCGGAACGCGCACGCTGAAGGACGCGATCAACGAAGCGATGCGCGACTGGGTCACGAACGTCCGCACGACACACTATCTGCTCGGATCGGTTTTGGGAGCGCATCCATATCCCGGCATGGTGCGTGATTTTCATCGAGTCATTGGTCTAGAAGCTCGCGCGCAAATCCTTGAGATCGAGGGCCGCTTGCCCGACTTGCTCGTCGCCTGCGTGGGCGGCGGCTCGAATGCGATTGGTTTATTTCATGCATTCCTGAACCATCCCGGCGTGAAAATGCTCGGCGTCGAAGCCGGAGGACGCGGCACCGCGCTTGGAGAACATGCGGCTCGCATGGCAACGGCGGCGGGGTACTCCGGCGCGCGCCCCGGCGTGTTGCAAGGAACGTATTCGTACGTTTTACAGACTCCCGATGGCCAGATTGCGACCACGCATTCCGTCTCGGCGGGCCTCGACTACCCTGCGATCGGTCCCGAACACGCCTGGCTGGCCGACCGGCATCGCGCCGAGTACACCGCCGTGAGCGATGACGCCGCAGTTGCGGCCGCACGCACACTCGCGCGGATGGAGGGCATCATCCCGGCGCTGGAGTCGGCCCACGCGCTGGCCGAATTGATTACGCGCGCGCCGAAGATGCCACGCGATTCGGTGGTCATTCTGAATCTTTCGGGCCGGGGCGATAAGGACATGGAAATTCTGGCCCGGTACTTGTAGAGTCTGTGTGCCGATAAACGAATGTTTGCGAAGCGGGTCTTCGTAGCACAGGCTTCAGCCTGTGCGGTTTTGACTTGGGTTTTGTTTAATCAATAAACCAAACACAAAGAAATATGTGCGGCTTCAACTTGCGCAGTACCCAAATTAAAACCACACAGGCTGAAGCCTGTGCACCGTTGCCGCGCTGACATGCCGGAATTCCGGCTGCTACGCAGACTAGCTTCTAGGGCGCAATGGCTCACGTTGCGACAACCATGACGAATCCATCCCGCATCTCGCGCCGGTTTGCCGAATTGCGCCGCAGCGGCGAAATGGGCCTGGTCGCGTATCTCACCGCGGGTGATCCATCGCTTGCTGCGACCGAGCAGTTCGTGCTGGCGCTGGCGCAGGCGGGCGCCGATGTGATCGAGTTGGGCGTGCCCTTTAGCGATCCTGTGGCCGACGGCCCCGTGATCCAACGCGCCAGCGAGCGCGCGCTGCGCAGCGGGACGACGCTAGCGGGCGTGATTTCGCTCGTGAAATCGCTGCGCGAAAAAACGGAAGTTCCGGTTGTGCTGTTCAGCTATTTCAATCCCGTCTTGCAGATGGGCCTGGAGAAATTCGGCGATGCGGCAAAAGCCGCGGGCGCCGACGGCGTGCTGATCACCGACCTCACGCCGGAGGAAGGCGAAGAATATCGTGTTACGATGTATTCACGCGGCCTCGACACGATTTTCCTGGCGGCGCCGACGTCCACCGACGAGCGCTTGGCGCTCATCGCGAAATCGTCCAGCGGATTTCTGTACCTGATCTCGCGCACCGGCGTGACGGGCGCGAAAGATCAACTGGCGGAGGAATTGCCGGCGCTGGCGCGGCGCGTGCGCCGCGTTACCGAGCTTCCCATCGCGATCGGCTTCGGCATTTCGCAGCCGGGGCACGTATCGCTGCTCGGGGGATTGGCCGACGCAGCAGTCGTGGGTTCGGCGCTGGTCGAAGAGATCGAGCGCGCCGGGACTGTCGAAGCCGCAGTCGAAGCGCTGGCGGCGCGCGTCAAATTGTTGAAGGGTGCCGCAGTGGCCGGGATGAGCCGGCGGGAGCCGCGCGCATGAGCATCGAAGATTGGCGGCGCAAAATCGATGAAATTGACCGGCGTCTTGTTGAACTGTTGAACGAGCGCTCGCACTGCGTCGTCGAGATCGGCAGGATTAAGCAATCCACGGGTGAGGCGCTGTATCAGCCCGATCGCGAGAAAAAAGTTCTCGACGCGGCGGTGCGCGCCAATCCCGGACCGCTTCCCGACGCGGCGATCCGGCGCCTGTTCGAGCGCATCCTGGATGAAGCGCGCTCGGTAGAGCGCACGGTGATGAAAGACGGCGAAGGGAAAGAGGAAAGTTAGAACGGGCCGGGGGTGATTCACGCGTGAAGCGGTTTTGTAGGGTCGGCCTTCAGGCCGGCATTGTAGATGCAAGCAGATGCCCGCCTGAAGGCGGCCGCTTGTATCTTCTTTTTGGAGTAACTTGCTGGTGAGGCGAGTTGCTCTACAAAGAATGTCTGAGGCGAACATAGGGAAGAGGATTTCAGATGGTTGTCATAATGCAGGAAGGCGCGAAAGAAGAGCAGATCCAGCATGTGATCGACCGCCTGGTGTCGATGGGATTCGACATCCATCGCTCGACGGGCGCGTCACAGACGGTGCTGGGCGCCGTGGGCGTGCCCGCGGATTTCGATCCCCGGGATATTGAGGTTATCGATGGCGTCCGCGAGGTCGTGCGCATCACGCAGCCCTACAAGCTGGCCAGTCGCGCGTTTCGGCCTCAGGGAACCGTGGTAGAGCTGCCGCATGGAGTTCGAATTGGAGGCACGGAAGTCGTCGTCGCCGCGGGCCCGTGTTCGGTCGAGACACCTGAACAGATTGGCTTGATTGCCGATCGCGTTGCGAAAGCCGGCGCCAAGATTTTACGCGGCGGCGCGTTCAAGCCGCGCAGCTCTCCCTACAGCTTTCAAGGGCACGGCGAAAAAGCCCTCAAAATGATGCGCCCGGCCGCGGACAAGAACGGCTTGCTCGTGTGCAGCGAGGTGATGGACGCGTCACAAATCCAGATGATGCTGCCCTACGTGGATATTCTGCAGGTCGGCGCGCGCAACATGCAGAACTATTTTCTGCTTCACGCGTTGGGAATGGTGGCCAAGCCCGTACTCCTCAAACGCGGCATGTCCGCGACGATCGAAGAGCTCCTATTGAGCGCCGAGTACATTATGGCCGGCGGCAACCACAACGTGATCTTGTGCGAGCGCGGCATACGCACCTTCGAAACCGCGACGCGCAACACGCTCGACATCGCCGCGATCCCCGTCATCAAAAAACTTTCGCACCTGCCCATCGTGGCCGATCCGTCGCACGGAACGGGAATCCGAGACAAGGTTCCCCCGATGGCTCGTGCATCCGTTGCGGCCGGCGCCGATGGTCTGCTCCTCGAAGTGCACAACGATCCGGAGCATGCGCTTTCCGATGGCGCACAATCGCTCTTCTTTGACCAGTTCGATAGACTCATGGCCGAACTGCGCATCATCGCTCCAGCGGTCGGCCGGACCATCGCCTGAGTCATGGCCTCCTCCTTCCGACGCGTCGCAATTCTTGGCACGGGATTGATCGGCGGCTCGTTTGCCCTGGCGCTCCGGAAGTATGCGCCGGACTCTGTTGTAATCGGCTGGGATAAGGCGCACGTTCTGCGCCACGCGCTCGAGCGCGGCGCGATCCACGAAGGCTTTAGCGATCTCTCCCTCGCGGTTGCCGGTGCGGATCTGATTTACATGGCGCTTCCGGTGGGACACACCATCGAATTGCTGCCGGAAGTAGCGAGACTCTTGTCATCCCACGCGCTGGTTACGGACGCTTCGAGTACAAAACGATCCGTCTGCGTGGCTGCGGCCGAATGTTTCTCCGTGAATGGAGCGTGTTTTCTCGGCGGGCATCCCATGGCGGGGAAGGAAATCTCCGGGATCGCCGCGGCCGATGCGGAGTTATTTCGCGGCTCGAAGTACGCGTTGATCCGCAAGTCCGGAGGAGAAAACGCGGGAGAGCCGCGCGATCCTCGCGTCGCCGAATTTGTGGCGCTGATTAAAAAGTTGGGCGCGGACCCCGTGTGGCTGGATGCCGAGGCGCACGACCGCGCCGCGGCGATTGTCTCGCATCTTCCGCAGCTTCTCGCCGTCGCGCTCGCGGGCGTGGTGCGCGATCAGACCGATGAGACCGGACTGCCCGTGACCCTCGCGGGCCGCGGCTTGCGGGATGCCCTCCGCCTGGCGGGAAGTCCCTATTCCGTCTGGCGTGATATTATTCTGACGAACAGCGACAATTTGGATCGTGCCCTGGGCCAGTTGATCCAGTCGCTCGAGCAGCTTCGCGGCGACTTGCGAACGCGCGCGCTCGAGGAAGAATTTGCCGCTGCCGGTGAACTGTACAAAATTCTTCGCGACTTGCAGTAAATTGGGGACGCGATTTTTTGAAACATTTTCTGCGAAGGGGACCCCGATTCAATGGATAAGCGCGTAGCCAACGCCGACGCTGCGATTGCGAAACTGTTCGACGGCGCCACCATTTTGGTCGGCGGGTTCGGAACGGGCGGCATTCCGGAAAATCTGATCGCCGCCGCGCGCCGCAAGGGCACGAAGAATCTTACATGCGCCTCGAACAATGCCGGCACGGTGGAGGCCGGACTCGGGATGCTTCTCCAGTCACACCAGATCAAGAAAATGATCGCCAGCTACGTCGGAGAGAACAAGCTGTTCGAGCAGCAGTTTTTAAACGGTGAACTCGAGGTCGAGCTCAATCCACAAGGCACGCTGGCCGAGCGAATCCGCGCGGGCGGCGCGGGAATTCCGGCGTTCTACACGCCCACCGGCGTGGGCACGATGATCGCGGATGGAAAAGAAACCCGCGAGTTCAACGGACGAAAATATATTCTGGAGCGCAGTTTGCGTGGCGATTTCGCGTTCATCAAGGCCTGGAAAGGCGACCGCTGGGGGAATCTCGTTTATCGCAAGACGGCGAGGAATTTTAATCCCATGATGGCGACCGCGGCGGACTATGTGATCGCGGAAGTGGAGGAACTAGTCGAACTGGGCGCGCTTCCTCCCGATGGCGTGCACACCCCGGGAATTTTCGTGGACGCCATTTTTCAAGGAACGAATTACAAGAAGCCGATCGAAAAGAGAACCGTGCGAAAGCGCCCGTGACGTGGCCTTGCGTAGCACAGGCTTCAGCCTGTGTTCTGTTGATGGGCCGAAACTCAAACCACACAGGCTGAAGCCTGTGCTACTGGACCGTGCGGGAATGCGGGTGCGGGCTCTACTTTTACGCTGAACTCCTGAAGTGAAGCGTGGAGCCCGCCAGAATAAAGGGGAGAAGATGGCCCAATCCGAAAAAGGAAAGCGCGAATTCATCGCCCGGCGCGTGGCGCAGGAACTGCGCGACGGTTTCTATGTGAATCTGGGCATCGGCACGCCGACGTTGGTCGCCAATTATATTCCGGCGGGGATGGAAGTCGTGATGCACTCGGAAAACGGGATGCTCGGCGTCGGCCCGTTCCCCTTTGAAGGTGAAGAAGACGCGGACTTGATTAACGCGGGGAAGGAAACAGTCACCGAGATTCCCGGAACAAGCTATTTTTCGAGCGCCGATTCGTTCGGCATGATCCGCGGCGGCCACGTGAACATGACTGTCCTGGGCGCGCTGCAGGTAGATGAGAAAGGTAACTTAGCAAATTGGGCGATACCCGGCAAGATGCTGAAGGGCATGGGTGGCGCGATGGACCTGGTCGCCAGTTCGCCGCGCGTCATTATCGCCATGGAACACGCTACGAAGGACGGGCAGCCTAAAATTCTGCGCCAGTGCACCCTGCCGCTCACGGGTCTCGAGGTCGTGGACATGATCGTCACGGAACTTGCCGTGATCGATGTCACGCCGGAGGGCCTGGTGCTGCGCGAAGTGGCGCCCGGCGTCACCCCGGAGACGGTGCAGAAACTCACCGAGCCGAAATTGCGTATTTCCGGGAACCTGAAAACGATTTCTTTGTAATGCTCAATGGATGGGGGCCAATCGTTGGAGCCAAACTCGATCATTATTCTGAGCCTGCATACCCCCAAGGAGAAATTGTGGGGCATGCTTTCGTCCATAGGTTCGGCCGGAGTGACCGTGCGCGGCATCGATTTGAATTCCTTCGATGATTTCATCCGGCAGGTAATGGATCCGGAAGGGGAGCGCATTGGCCTGCCAACGTTGTTTTTTCCCATGCAGCGGGTCGAGCGCATCGCGTTGGATGAGCCGCATGGCTCGATCCCGTCGATGGCCGAACGATTTGAGCAACGCGTGGGCCGCTCCTTGCGGGATTATCTCGCGTTGTTCGTCTGAGCTACAGTAGAATCCAACCAATGACGTCCCGCATCTTCACGGTTCCGAATCAGCTCACGTTCCTGCGTCTCGGGTTCCTGCCGTTTTTCATTATCTCGATTCATTACCGCCGGTATGACATTGCGCTTGCCGTACTGATCATTGCGGCTCTGACGGATGGTCTCGACGGCCTGTTGGCCCGCTCGCTCAATCAAAAGACCGCGCTCGGCGCCTATCTCGATCCCATTGCGGATAAACTTCTGCTCTCTTCTTCATTTGTGGTGCTGGCTCTCAACCGGAAGATTAGTTGGTGGCTGGCGACTTTGGTGCTGAGCCGCGACATTTTGCTTCTGACTTCGGCCGCGGTCATTCTAGTGGTTGCGGGATACCGCCCGTTCCCGCCCAGCATTTACGGAAAACTCACCACGGCGGTTCAAATCCTGCTCGTATTTGCCGTGGTGCTTCTGGCCGTGGCGGATTGGCGTTGGCTGCAATTCGTCAGGATGTTTCTTGGATACCTCGTCGCGGGTTTTACCGTCTTCTCAGGGTTTCACTACAGCGTTGTCGTCGCCCGCCGGCTGAGCGATCAGCAAGGCCGTGCGAGAGATTCTGCGTAGACGCGCAACGAAAAGGCGGGTACGTGGCGCTGGCGTCTCGCCGGCGTTCTTGCGCCGTGATGGTGATCTCACAAACCGCCGGCGAGACGTCGGCGCCACGAAGACCCAGAGTTTCGCGGGAAGAAAAGCGGTCCACCCTCTACCAACACCGTTGGCGATGAAAAACGCTGATTAAGACTCAGGCATTCTGCAGGTAGTTCAAGACCATGAAACCGAAGCTGACCAATACGGCGACGCCCGCAACCCAGCCGAGCAGGTTGGCGCGCTTGCGCTCGACAACGTCCGCCGGCTGGCGATCTGCCATGACCCGGCCGAGCAGATAACCCGCTGCAAGCCCACCGGCATGTGCGAAGTTGTCCGTGGAACCCCGAGTCAAAAACCCGAGTACAGCGATATAGATCAGCCAGCGGATCAGGGAGCTGCGGAGCGACTGCGCGGAGATGCTTTTCCTGCCCGACGTCGCGGCCAGAAGCACGCCAATGAGTCCCAAAAGCGAGCCGGAAGCGCCGACACTCAAGTGCCCCGAAGTGGAGCTGACCACGTATCCGACTGCACCGGTCGCGACATACAGAAAAAAGTACCGTCCGGAACCGTACAGTTCCTCGACCATGGGGCCAATATCCATCAGCACCCACATATTGAACACGATGTGCAAGATGCTGCCGTGCAGGAAAATTGCTGTAATGAAGCGCCAGGGTTGTCCGAGGTTGTACGGCAATGGAAGCGAGGCGCCCAGGCGATAATTTACCTGCGTCGCAATCCCGCCGAGGCTCATCAACATGCCCAGAGGACTTCCGCCGGGCGAGGAGAAACCCTGCATCCGCGCCGTGATGATCAACGCCAGGCCAAACATCACGCAGCAGATCGTAAGCATGGCGTACGTGACCGGGGAGGTTTGCGGCATCCAGCGTCCGAGGGATTTGCTGGCCGCGGCGAAGGAAAACCTCATGCTCGCGCCGCATTGGTGGCATTTCGTTGCCGTCGCGCCCACCAGCGTGCCGCAAGCGGGGCAAAGCTGCGGACGCAATTGCTTCGGGTCGGACCGGAACATCCCCGCGAGCTGGGCGCGCCAGCGGTCGAGTTTGTAGCGCCATCGAATGGAAAGCGGCAAGTCGTCTCCTTGCTCGAAAATTTTCGCATGCCTATAATAGCTGGAATTCGGCGCGGACGCGAAATTCGCATCGTTCCGATCGTGGATGGGATGGGCCGTTAACCACTCCATCGAGCGGACAGCCACAAGCAAGCCGGTGTCTGCCGCTCCTGTCATACGGCAGGCGTCATTACAAGCGACGGGAGGAAGGATGGCTCCGTACGTTCCAGAGATCCTGCTCTGGCTGTTTGTCATCAACCTCGGTATTGCATTCGGTGCGGGCCTTTACGAACAACGGATCATCCTCCCCCAGTGGTTCAGCAGTTCATCGGAGCCAGGCGTTCGTGTAAATAGCGCGGCAATGCGCGGTACGGACACGGGGCGAAGATTCTGGGCGTTTGTCACGACGGGTCCACTCACCCTGCTTACGCTGGCGAATCTGACAGTAGCCTGGGAATCGCAAGGTCCAAGGCACGAATGGTGGCTTGGCGCAGCGGTGATTACGCTCGTGGAGAGAATCGCTACATTTTCATACTTCATTCCGACGGCCATTCGACTGATGCGCGCGGAAACGCTCCCTCCCGCGAAGGGGGAAGCCATGGCCTCGCAGTGGATGGCGGTCAATCACGTCCGTGCAGCCCTTATTCTGCTTGCGTGGCTGGCGGCTTTGAAAACACTTTCGTTGCCGGCATGACGGTCGAACGGATCGGACGCCCATTGGATTGCAATATCGATCGAGCGTTCCGCATTTCTAGGAAGCGTGCCCGATCCGGCTCGCTCGCCGGTATTTTTGTTTGCGTGATTGTCCTGTTGGGTTGCGCAGGCCGTCACCCAGTTATAAGTTCCGCTCCTCCAGTTATTGTTCCGGAGCCTGCTCCCGAACCGACGCCAGAGCCGGCTCCAACGCAGCCGGTTCCCTTACCGAGTGCCGAGCAACCGCCCACCAGAAGCGCGCCATCCGCGCCGGGAATTTATGTCGAACAGGGAATTGCGTCTTGGTACGGCGTGCCCTTCCACGGGCGCCGCGCCGCCAACGGCGAAATCTTCGATATGAACACACTGGTGGCCGCTCACCGCACGCTGCCGTTCGGCAGCATTCTGCGCGTCACCAACCTGAACAACGGCCGCCAGATTGAAGTTCGCGTCATCGACCGAGGGCCCTTCGTCGGAGACCGAGTGTTGGACCTCGCTCGGGCGGCGGCAATAGGACTCGACATGATCGGCACTGGAACAGCGCCCGTGCGCATTGAGATGCTTTCCGGCCCGAGCCCCTCGGTCGGGAACTTCACCGTGCAGGTGGGCGCGTTTACCGATCGCACCAACGCCGAGCGCCTGCGCGAGCGCTTGCTTGCGCGCTACCAGCCCATCTTTATTCAGGACTACGATGCCCCCAACGGACATTTTTACCGCGTGCGTGTAGGCCGTGTTCCGAATCCCGACGCCGCGCAACACCTGGCCGCGCAATTGCGGAATACCGATGGATTCCAAACTTTCGTAATGCGGCTGGACCAGACCAGCGATCTCGGCGACAAATGAAATGAAAAACTGTCAACTCTAAACTCTCGACTATAAACTCTGCGTTTCGAGGAGTCCTCATGGATGATTGCCTGTTCTGCAAAATCAGCCGAAAAGAAATTCCCGCGAAGCTGGTGTATGAGAACGAGGAACTATTCGCGTTTGAAGATATCCAACCGCAAGCGCCGGCCCACATCTTGATCTGTCCGAGGAAACATTTGGGTTCGCTGACGGACGCCGCGGCTGAGGACGCCGCGATGTTGGGGCGTTTGCAACTCATCGCCGCAAAACTCGCGGTAGAACGCCAGCTGACCGGCGGCTACCGCACCGTCTTCAACAACGGGCCTGGCGCGGGGCAATCCGTGTCTCACCTTCATCTGCATTTGCTCGGCGGCCGCGCGTTTCGATGGCCTCCGGGATAGAAGGAAGATGAGGATGTGGAGGATGCAAAGGTTGTGAAGGAAACGCGTTCGGAATTTATTTGTGCGTCATGACGTAGACGCCGTCCCAGTCTTGCTCGGGGCCCGCGGCGCAATATTCGCGGCAGCGATTCACGTACATGCGCGCCGGACCGTCCTCGGGCCAGCGCTCCAGAATTTGTTCAAAGACACTCTGCGCGTCCTGCCAGCGCCGCTCCCGATAACAAGCGCGGCCCAGCGCGAAGAGTTCCAGATGTTCCTCCAGCCCCGGCGCGTCGCCTTCCGGAGTGCCGCGTGAGCCCATCAATTCATAGAGTGTGATCGGCTGCAGTTTGCCTTTGACGCGAATCAAGTCCAGCTCGCGGAAAACCAGAAGTGGGTCTTCCACTTCCGCGTAGGCCGTTTCGCTCAGTAGAATGTGCGAACCATATTCCTTGTTCAGTCCTTCCAGGCGGGCGGATAGATTCACGGTATCGCCCAACGCGGTGTAGCCATAACGCAGCGCCGATCCCATATTGCCAACGGACGCGACGCCTGTGCTGAGCCCCACGCCGATATCGAGTACCGGCCTTCCCTCCGCCCTCCACGTGTTCTGCATTTCCTTTAGCCGCGCGATCATTTCGAGGGCGGCGTGGCATCCCTTCGTGGCGTGCCCCGGTTCTTCAAACGGCGCGCCCCAGAACGCCATCACGGCATCGCCGATGTACTTGTCGAGTGTCCCGTTGTGGCGGAAGACGATCTTTGTCATTTCGGTTAGATATTCGTTCAATAAACTGGCGAGTTCCTGCGCGTCGAGCTTTTCCGAGATGGTCGTGAACCCGCGAACGTCGGTGAACATCACCGTGATTTCCGTTTTCCGCGGCTTCACCAGGTCGGGATTTTCCAGCAGCCGCCGGATCACCTCCGGGCTCAGATATTGCTGGAACGCGCCGCGCACTCGGCGCTTCTCTTTTTCCTCGACCAGGGCCCGATAGACCGCGACGAAGCCCACGTTCGCAACGAGCGTTCCGGAAGGCACGATGAAGTTCAGCCACCAGCCGTGCAGGAACGCGTACCACGATCCGAAACCGAACGGAACCAGGAGCAGCAACCCGTACAGCATCGACCGCGGCTGCGCCAGCGCCAGCCACATTCCCAGCGGCACACCAAACAAGAGAACCAGCACCAGGTCCACAGCCACTTGGTTCGCGCCGCGTAGCAGGAAATGCCGGTTCAGAATGTTGTCAATCACGTTCGCGTGGATCTCGACCCCGGGATAGTTGATCCCCGCGAACGGCGTCGAGCGCAGATCGCCGATCCCGGTAGAGGACGCGCCCACCAGCACAATTTTTCCCCGGAACGTTCCCGGCGCGAATTTATGATTCACGACATCGGCAATTGAAACGTAAGTATATGTGTTCACGTCTCCTTCGTAGTCGATCATCATCCGCCCGATCGCATCGGGATGGACGACCAGGGACGGCCCGAATTCGAGCGCCGTGATGCCGGTCTCGCTGAAATCGAGCACCGTCTGCTGATCGGGCAGACCCTGAAACAGCCGCACCGCCTGAACGTCCAGAGACCCGTAGAGGTCCCAGTCATCGAAGTTCCGCGAACGTCCGTAGGGAAGCACGAGCAGCGAATGGCGCACCACGCCGTCGGGATCCGGCTCCACGTTGAAGAAGCCCGTTGCCCCGTGCCCCTTGCGCAGCGCGTCGCTCAGGACTTCGATGTTCGCTTGCGTGCCCTTGGGCAGGAACCCGTACGGCTCGCCGAAGCCCTGCATAAGATGCGACAAATCACGCTGGCCGGTCTGCGGATTCGCCGCGCGCACTTGCGGGAACGGAAAATCGGCAAGGATATTGGCGTAGCGGTCGAGCGTCTTGGGGTCCACGCCTTTCAGGTCGGATTCGGAGTATAGAAAAAAATTTCCGAGAACCACGTTTCCGAAGCGTTCAATCGCGCGCGCAAACTGTTCGTCGCCGTCGTACTCCTTCGCTAGGCGGTTCAGATCCGCCATCACGCGGGGATCCATCTGGCCACCCTGTTTCTGGCGCTCGGCTACGGTTTTACTGAGCTCGCGGATCGGGGCGGCCGTTTCATCGGGTTTGCTGAAGGTGATGTCGAAGGCCGCGACTTTCGCGCCGTCTTCGCGCAGCGCGTCCAGCATGTGCGCGAAGTGCGTGCGCGAGAACGGCCACCTGCCCAGGACCTCCTGCGAGCGCTGGTCGATGTCCACGATCATGATGCGCGGGTCGGGATGTTGGTAGCGGTCCGGACGGACGCGGAAGCGGAAATCCAGCGCATCGAGCTCCAGTCGATTGATGAAGGAAAATAGGGCCGTCGGCCGGTCGCCAATGAACGTGTAGGAGTAGATGAACAACGCGAAGGCGGTGAGGCCCAGACTAATGAGAAATGGAACGCGGCGGCGCCACCACGCTCGAAGCAACGCGCTCCAGGCGCGGAAAGGAAGGCGCGATTTATTATCCGTGGGAATTCCGGGCATGATCCTGCATTTTTCTCTGGCGTCGCGGCGGCGGCTTATTCGCGGTACAGAAAATTCAGACGCACGCGGCCCACTTCGATCAAATCCCCGTCATTGAGCTTGGTCAGCGCGCCGATTTCGGCCCCATTGACCTTCGGTACAAGGTCCCCACGGCCCAGGTAGTAGCCGTCCTCATGCTTGTTGATCTGCGCCGCAATATTCGGCGTGAACCAGCCGCGCAGCCGGACGGTCGCCATCTTCGAACGGCCGATCACGGTGAGTTTCCCGACCAGCCGGTATTCGTTTTGGTCCGTGCGTCCGCTGAGAACGGTAAGCGTCGGAACGCGCAATCGATCGGGGGAGAGCTGGGAGCGCTCACCGGCTGCCGCTGCTTGTTCGAACAT
Source organism: Terriglobia bacterium (assembly GCA_963811715.1). GTDB lineage: Bacteria > Acidobacteriota > Terriglobia > Acidiferrales > UBA7541 > Palsa-360. The sequence continues at coordinate 614,463 of CAWESM010000008.1, read as the reverse complement.
CTCGCGCCGTTGGCGAGTATCGAGCACCATCGTTTCGTTCACGCGCGGGGCCGGTGCTTTGCGCCACGGGTCCTCGATCAGAGCGACATCGTGCATCTGGTCCACGAAAATATGATGCTTGCCGATCAAGATGGCGTCGCCGTCCTTGAGCATGGCCCGCTCGATGCGTATGTCGTTCAGAAAGGACCCATTGAGGCTGTTCAGGTCTTCGACCACCAGCGATCCGGCTTCCACATAGACGCGCGCGTGGTAATTCGAAACCGCCAGATTGTCGATGGGGATGTCGTTGTCCGGCGAGCGGCCGATCGTCACCGGATGGGTCCCGAGCGGAACCTCCTTCAACATGGCGCCATCGAATTTCAGAACGAGTCTCGACATCTTTTTTGCCCTCCTCCGGCGCTAGCCGGACGAACCTTACCCGGAGTTCCGTTTCCAGATCTTCAGGCGTTCGAGCACGCCTTCCGGCTTCGGAAGGATGCGCAAAACGATCACGCTGACGTTGTCGACCCCGCCATTTTCATTGGCCAGATCGACGAGCCGGTCCGCTGCGTTCTGTGGCGACGTGCTTGTCAGGAGCGTACTCGCGATTTCAGGATCGGTCACCATGCGCGTCAAACCGTCCGAGCACAGCAATAGCGAGTCGCCGACAAGCAACATTTGTTCGTCCGCATCCACTTCGACGTTTTCATTCGTTCCCACGGCTCGCGTCAGCACGCTCTGCAGCTCACTGGCGTCGGCTTCTTGCGGCGTCAGGATTCCGATCCGCACTTTTTCGGCCACCAGGGAGTGGTCGGCTGTAAGTTGGTCAAGCGTTCCGGCCCTTAGTAGATAAGCGCGGCTGTCACCCACATGCGCGAGGGAGAGCCTCTGTCCTTCAATCCACGCGGCGACAATCGTCGCCCCCATGCCTCTGTGGCCCGGCATTGGCGCTCGCCATTTCGAAGACTTTGCGGTTGGCGAGGTGAATAGCGCTCGCCAGGCGATTGGTGCGTTCCGATACATCCGGCTGCGGCTCTCCGAAGATTGGCGTGGTGCGGCTGTTTTCGGCCTGTTGGCAATGGGCCATGATCGTTTGTACCGCGAGATTGCTGGCCACCTCGCCGTGCGCTTCGCCACCCATGCCATCCGATAGAACATACAGGTTCAGAGTGGGCTGAATTTGGTAGCAGTCTTCGTTGTTCCTTCGGACGCGCCCGAGGTCGGTGCGCGCCCCGGCTTCTATACGCAAAGGGGCCTCATGCGGTTAGTCAAATCGTCGGTGCGCCTCAAATGCTCCAGGTGGTCGTGCTGACTCGCCTGGTCCAATTCAAGGTGGACTACCCCACTAAAAAGCAGGCTAACAAACCGCTGCTGGCCGCGCAATACCCTGTGAAGCAAGTAGTTACGTCCTTTCACGACAATGCGCCCTCGGCTCAGCTAGGCGGTGGCGTCTGATTCCGATATACTTACGTTGCGGGAACGCAGAAATCCCTCACTGCCGGTCCTGCGCCCTCGTTCATGCCGCGCCTTGGAGAAATCTGGTACTTCGAGCGGTCCCTGGCCGCTCCTCTGGCACGTCCGCTCAGCCGGCGGTACGCGCTCCGCGCGCTGCCTCGTTCCACTCGCGGCCGCCGCACGGTCCTGCCAAGCCCCGGCGAAGCCCGCATTGTTTGCCTTGCGGACCTGGCTGGCAACGATCTGCCTATCTTGCGGCGTCTGGCGCGCAGTGAGTCGCGCGTTCGCCTAATCGGCATATCACAAAACGGCGCGGATGGCGAGCACGCTGCCCGTTGCTTTGCCACTCTCCCCTATAGGGCAGCATCGAAGCTGGTGCGCAAGACCGTCGACGCGGCGTTTGACAACATCGAAATAACCCAGCGCGAACGCGCCGCGCGCGCGGAACTCAAGCGCACCGAGCGCGACATGGAGGAACTGAACCGCATCGGTGTGGCGCTGTCGGAAACTCGCAACGTCAGCGTACTGCTCGAAATGATTCTGTCGAAAGCCCGCCAGATCACAAGAGCCGACGCGGGGTCCCTTTACCTGGTCGAGGAGACCCGCCCCGATGCCCTCGACGGCGGGGCCGGGGGAGCGCCATCTTCGGTTCATGGTCACGCAGAACGACAGTCTTCAGTTTCCCTTTCGAGGAATTCGTGCTTCCGATGCACGAGGATTCCTTGGCGGGATGTTCCGCGATGCGAGGGGAAGTCATCAATCTTGCCGATGCGTATCGCATCCCGCGTGGACGTCCCTACCGGTTCAACAAGAGTTATGACCAGGAAACCGGCTATCGGACGCGCTCCTTGCTCACGCTCCCGATGAAGAATGGCCGTGGCGAGGTCATCGGGATCCTGCAACTGATCAACTGCAAGTCTCATCGCCGCCGCGCGGCTGACCAGTCCGGAGTCCGTGCTGCGGGAAGTGCGGCCATTTTCCGGGCGCGCGGTCCGGCTGGCGCTCTCGCTGGCATCGCAGGCCGCCGTGGCCTACGAAAATAGCCGCCTGTATCAGGACATCGAGGCGTTGTTCGAAGGCTTCGTGCACGCTTCCATCACCGCGATCGAGCAACGCGATCCCACCACTTCAGGCCATTCGCAGCGCGTTTCCCATATGACCGTGGGCCTGGCGGATGCCGTCGACCGCACCGAGACAGGAACCTACAGCGGGAACCCGTTTCACGCCGCGAGCAAATGAAGGAAATTCGCTACGCCGCGCTGCTGCATGACTTCGGGAAAGTCGGCGTGCGTGAAGAAGTACTGGTCAAGGCGAAGAAACTTTATCCGCAGCAAATGGAAATCCTCGCGTACCGCTTCGATTACCTGTACAAGGATCTCGAGGCGCGCTTGGAACGCGAGAAGTTCAAGGCGTTGCTGGAGTTTGAGCGGGCCGAGGCGCTTTCCCGCATGGGAACCTTGGAAGAGGAATATCGCCTGCGCCGGGCCGAGTTGGAGGAGGCCTTCCGGGCCATCGTGCGGGCCAACGAGCCGACCCTGCATGCCGCTCGGGGCAGTTCGATCGCCTGTTCGAAATCGCCCGCCAAACCTATCGCGACCCGCGCGGCGTCGAACGTCCGGTCTTGACGCCGGAAGAAGTGCGCTTCCTCTCGATCCCGAAAGGGAGTCTCGATCCCGACGAGCGCGTCCAGATCGAATCGCACGTCATCCACAGTTTCAATTTCCTTCTGCAAATTCCATGGACCAAGGAAATCCGCGAAATCCCGCGCATTGCCCGCGCGCACCACGAAAAATTGAACGGCACGGGCTATCCCTACAAATTGAAGGCCGACGAAATCCCCATCCAGGCGAAGATCATGACCATCTGTGACATGTTTGACGCCCTCTCCGCGTCCGACCGGCCCTATAAGAAGGCCGTTCCGGCGGAGCGCGCTCTGGACATACTGGATATGTCCGTCAAACAGCACGAACTCGACCCCGAGCTATACCGGCTTTTCCTCGAAGCGAAAATATTCAACCGTTCCGACAGGCGCTGAATTATTTTTCGAGAGAGGGCTTCCATAGGCCTGACAAAGATGCCACGAGGTGTATATTTCCCAGCTGGGCGCCCGTCGCGGTAGAATCCAACCCCGTGCGGCTCCCTCCTCATTTGCGGCAGGCGGTCGTCTCTCTCGCGCCATTCTGCTTGTTTTTGTGGCCGCTACTTCCGGTCTTCGCGAGAGCCCAGGAGGCTCCCAGAGTACCGGCCGCTACGCCGCGTACGATTGTGCTCCCGCGGACAAGCGGTTGCGGGTGCGCCAGCCACGCTCGCTGTGCTCGATTCCGCGGGCCGTCTGTTGCCCAATGTCGCGGTGGAACTTTCCGGCGGCCAGAAAGTCACCACGGATGCCACAGGCCGCGCGTTCTTCACTGTTCCCGGCGAACCAGGCGTACTGACCGCCCAGATTCCGGGCCAAGACGCCTCCGCATCCGCGCCGATCGTGAAATTCGCCGACCCCGAACCGCAAACTTCCGTCGAAGGCCCTTCCGCGGAAGTGCGCGTGCTGGCGGTCCCGCATTTTATATCGCTTCACGATAGATTTGCGGTGGAGGGCGCCGGTTTTCGCGGCGAGGCGGACGCCAATCGTGTTTTCCTGTCCGATCAGGCGTGCCTGGTGCTGGCGTCGTCGCCCGGTTTCGCTCGTGGTTCTTCCCGGGCTGCACATTCCGATCGGAACGATCAACCTGCGCGTCATTGTCGCCGGACAGGACGCCGGACTCCATTCCGTCACAATGGTCCTGCTGGAATTCAGCGGCCCGGCGGAGGCGCCGCCCGCGGGCGCTCCGGGCAAACTCTACGTCCGCGCGCGCGGCACCCGGGAGCGTCTGGCCGTCGAGGTTCGCAATGCGTCGCCGGAAATCATCCAGCTTTCGCGCGGGAACGTCGAGCGTGTGACTACGTCCGGCGGTGAACGGAACGCCGCGGAAATCGAAGCGAAGTTTCTAACCTCCGGCGACTACACTGTGACCGCGCGGCTCCTCCCCACCGATTCCGGCCTGCCCGATCTCGCAGCGGCACGCCAGAAGCTGGTTGCCGCTCGCGCGCTGGCGACAGGAAACTGGGCCGCGCGCGCAGATCGCGTGATCCGTCAAATCGACAGGGCGCCGCAGGACATCGCGGAAATCCGCGCGGAACTCGAACAGATGCTGGACGACAAACCTTCCGGTGAGTTCGCATTTCTGCTGGAATCGGCCTGGCGGGAATTCAACAGGAATTGAAGCGTGGTTCGCGAATCCCGGATGTCAGCGTGAATCAGTGCATTGTTCACTGGAGTTGTCCTGGAAATAAATCATGCCTCGGGCCCGCTGGCGATTTTGGTGGCCGTGATAGAATCCGGCCAGTACTAACTGCGAAGTTTGGCTTCGCCCCTCTCTCAAGGCGCGCTCATGACTGGAACCGTAATATTGATCGCCGTCGCTTGTTTTGCAGCCGGGTTTGCAATGGCCTGGCTTTGGACGCGCGGTTCGGCGGGAGCCGGACGGCTCGAACTAGAAAGGCGCGCCGCTGGCCTTGATGGGGCCGTTGGAGAGTTGAAGAAGCAGACCGACACGCTGCAACAAGATTTGCGGGGCGCGCAGAAAAGAATTGAAGAGGAACAAAAGTTACGGTCTGCCGCGGAGAAAGATGCCGAGGCACAGCGTTCAAACCTCGCCGAACAGAGACGAATCCTCGACGACGCGCAAGAGAAGTTGAAGGAAGCCTTTCAGTCTCTCGCGGGCGAAGCCTTGCAAGCCAGCAGCAGGCAATTCATTGATTTAGCGAAGGCCAGATTCGATTCCCTCCAAAAGGAAGCCGAAGGCGATCTGGAGCAGCGCAAGGTGGCGATTCAGGCCATGGTGAACCCGCTGGAAACGGCACTGAGAGACCTTCGCACCGAGGTGACGCGGGTCGAATCCGCCAGACAAGAAGCCTACGGCAGCCTTCGGAACGAAGTGCAGCAGCTTGCGCTGACCAGTAAGGAGCTCCGGCAGGAAACGGGAAGTTTGGTCAGTTCTCTCAAGCAGCCTCAAGTGAAGGGAAAATGGGGCGAGTTAACATTGAGGCGAGCGGTAGAATTGGCGGGCATGTCTCCGCACTGTGATTTCGTCGAGCAACAGTCCGTGGAGACGGAAGAGGGACGCCTGCGCCCCGACCTCATCGTCCATTTGCCTGGTGGGACACAGATAGTGATTGATGCAAAAGTTCCTCTGCACGCATTTCTCGCGGCTATCGGTTCGCGTTCGGATGCGGAGTACCAGCAAGCTATGACGCAGCATGCCAGACTGGTCCGGGATCATATCAGTCGGCTTTCCGCCAAGGAATATTGGAAGCAGTTCGAGCCCACGCCCGAATTCGTCGTTCTTTTTGTTCCCGGCGAATCCTTTTTCAGCGCCGCCCTCGAGCATGACCTCACCCTCATTGAGGACGCCATTGCCGATCACGTAGTCCTCGCGAGTCCGACCACGTTGATCGCGCTCCTGCGCGCGATTGCCTATGGCTGGAGGGAGCAACTCGTCGCCGACAATGCGGAGCGCATTAAGGACTTGGGAAAGCAGCTTTATGACCGCGTCGTGACGTTCGCCGAACATCTCTCGGAAATCGCCAAAGGTTTGGAGCGAGCGAACAGGGCCTATAACAATGCCGTCGCATCCTTTGACAATCGGCTGATGCCCTCCGTGCGTAAGTTTAAGGAGATGGGCGTGGGCAGCAGCGCGGAGGTGCCGGAAATCGATCCTGTTGAGACGTCCCCCCGTCCATTGCTCTCTGCGCCTGATTCAGACGCACCCTAAATTGGTCAAACGTGCCGGGTTCATTTCCGTTTTGTGTATCAACCAATGGTGGAAAGGGTGTGCCCGGCAGGAACGGGATCGTGCGAGTGGAAATCTAATGCAACGCTTGCGCCACCAGGCGCCTCAGCCGTTCGCGGTCTTCGTGGTTCATGTGAACGAATTCCACTCCGGTTCCGTTGGGTGTGACGTTGCGTACGACCGCTGTAAATTGAATTCGTCGCAGTCCGGCGCGCATTTCCACGCGCAATGACTCGCCCACGGAGAGCCGGCGGTCGGATTCCAGGAAGGCCCCGCCCAGGCTGATGGTTCGCACGCGCGCTGTGCCGCCGTGCGTTCCCACGATCGTCGCCGAAAGCGGCGTCGGGAGATTCGCGCGGAGGTACCGCCGGGGGCGTCCGTGCGCCGTGCCGGACTTTGCGGGCGCCTTTTCCGCCGCGCGCGTCCGTGTGGGGGATTGCCAGTCTTCGAGCAACCCGAGAGCTTCTTCGGCCGCCGCGCGCAATGCGGCGGGCTCACTGCGCGCCAGGCCGTTGCGTTCCCTCACGATGCGCAGGAGAAGCGCACTAGCCTTGGCCACGCGCATTCTGCCCAGGGCTTCGACTGCCTTGATGCGGAAATAGATGTCACGCAACACCAGACATTCGCCCCCGGCCACCTTCAACAACATGGGGATGGCGGAAGTCTCGTTCGCGGCCCCAAGATGATCGATCATGCAGGGAACGACCATGACATGCGCTTCGACGAGCAGAGTCAGAAACACCTTCGCGGAGGCCGCCACCACCGCCGGATTCGTCCACCGAGCTAGTTCACTGACGGCAAGATCCTGCAAACTCCATTCCCAGCTTGGCAGCGCGCGAGGCAAAGCGCCTGCCAGACGCTTCGGATCGGCCGAGGCGAGCAGGTAAATCGCGGTCGCAATGCGTTGACGACGCGGCTCGTACAGCCGTGATTCCAGAACGCCCAGCACGGGCTCTCCTGTTGCGTGAACCAAGCGCACCATCGCGGGGAGGGAATCGATTCCGTTGGCAGCTGTCAGCAACAGGCCGAGGCGGTCGATCAAACGATCCGGGCTTCTTCGCAGCAGGCGCGGGATCACCGGGTTGAGCGGCCGGTTCGTCAGGGCTTCCTCCACCAAATACAGCCACTGGTCGTCGTTGAGGATTCGCCCCGTCAACGTGGGAATATGCGCGTGTTCGTCATCCCGGGGCGACAACTCAAGTGTTTCCAGGATTCGTTCGAACTCCGCATACTCTTGCTTCACCAACGATACTCGCGCCAGGCTTTCGACCACGGCGGACAGTAACCCGGCAATCCCTGGCGAAGTTTCCAGCAGCAGCGCCTGCACGACTCCCTTGCCGAAATCCGCGATCGACGGGTGCGGCCACAGACGCTCGATCTGGGGCGCCAGTTCCGCCAATCCGGAGGCCACGGTCCTGCGTTCTTTTCCCTCCTCCGATTCCAGGGAACGCGTATAGGCCAGCAGCACGGCGCGCCCGGCACGTCCTGCCGCTTCCGATTTCTTTTTCCCGGCTGCCAGGGCCAGCGGCTCGAGGAACTTCGCCACCACGGTTGCGGGCACGCACCAGGCGTAGCTGCTGCGCAAGGCCTTCGCTTTTGCGCGGGCCGGGAGTGTGTTCCAGAACCTTTCACACATCGCGGCCACGCGAGTTTCATCGTGCTGAGCCATTCCAAACCGGATCGTGCCGGGGTTTATAGCTTCGTTACGCACCTGGTCGAGCCGGACAATCAAGGGCGAAAGTTCCAGTGCCGTAGTGCGGCCGGCTTCGAATTCTTGTTTTAAGTAGGAAAGCATCAGCGCGTCGGCCAGGCGTCCCAAATAGGGCTCCAGGGTTTCGCCTTCGCGTGGTTTCACGTTCGATACGCCGTGAACTGCCAGGGAAACCGCGACCCGATCGTTGCCCGATAGGACCGCATGAGTCCGCCGCGCAACGTCTTCCGTCGAAATTTGCGTATCCGGATCGCGCGGAGGGGCGAGCTTCGCCAAAATCCGCAACGCCGCCGACGCTTGTTCGAAGTTCGCCACCGGCTGCGCCGATTTTGCGCGCGAGTGTGGGGACCGTTGGGGAGCCTCGTCATAGGCGAGCACCGCCGACACCAAGCTCGCCAGCAGCAACGAATCGCGCCGCTCCGTTGGAACGTTGAGGTGGATTCCGGTCACGCGTTGTTCCCGGAGCCAATTATCCCATGCCAATCGCGAAGACGTGTCGCCGGGCGTCGCGCTGCGTGGGACCCGGCTCATCTCGTGCGCGAACAGATCGAGTTCTCCGACGTTGATCTGTGGCGTGAACAAGAGCGAGCAAACTCCGCTGCGAAAGAGCTCTTCGGCCAGCGCGCGCAGCTCACCACGCGGGTCGTTCAGCAATTCGCCCGCTTGCGCGTCGTACCGCGGCAGGATGATTCCGTTACGCTCCACCGCGAATACCAGCGGAGACTGGAACGTGAGCGCCACCCGAAGCTGCTGCTCCGCGGATGCCAGAATTTCCATCAGACGCGGATGATTTCGCTGATACAGCCGGGCTGCGCCCATCAACACACGGAACTGGCGCAAGAAACCGATGGCTGCCGCGTCACCGCTCGATACCGTCGCACGTCCCGGGGCCAAACGCGCGCGCGAAATTTCGTCGCGCAGGGCAGCCACTGGCGTTGCTTCCACGACCGGAACTTCTTCGGCCGATGGCACCTTCGAGTTGGTGACGACTTTCATTCCTGCCACGGTTCCCTCTTGCTCAATCGGGCGATGGTTCGAGTGCGTTTGGATTTCCAGACTTCTTGTCGCACGCAGCGACGGCGGAGTATCCCGGACGGGACCTGGCGGTAAATATTCGTTCTTCCCAACGGACCAATCTCCCTAGATGGAGAGCAAGCAGGCTGCCGCCAGAATGCGCTCTTATGCTATTGAAATAAAGGGTATTGCCAGGGCGGGAGTGCCTATCCATAAACTCCGTGGCGGACTGTGTGTAAGAAAGTTACAAGCACGGGAGCTTAGTTCTATATTGGAAAACCCGCGCTGAGGCCTCGAATGGGCGTTCTAATGCCTCCCGCAGGTCATGGTCTCCTGTCATTCCGCACGATCTATTGTTGCCCGAGTTGCTCTGAGAACTCCACATTCTGTCCCGGTTGAATCAGGACCGATCGATGCGAACTGACAAATCCCGGAAGTGACAGTACTACTTCGTGCTCACCTTGCGTCACCTGAACTCGAGCCGGAGTTCGCAACCCTCTGTCGCTGCCGTCCACAAAGATTTTTGCGCCTGGAGGCGTCGACCGAATCCACGCCCAGCCGCCTTCCGCCGCTCGAGGGGTCTCCTTCTGGTCGTCGGCAAACCCGATATTGTCTATCACCCGGACTCCTCCGGGCACATTATGAAGGAGAGTAAGCACCTTGCTGTGATCGCGCGGAGTGAGGAGTCCGGAAAGCGTCAGCGTATTTCCTGTTACTTGCATTTTCACTTTGCCCGCCAGTGAAATGCCCGCCAATTGCGATCCTAATGTTGATTTGAGTGAATTGGCCGCCGACGTCACGAATGGGGCCGCGGGCTTTTGCGGCGGCGGTGTTATTTCCGCGGCTGCGGGCGCCACGGTGGGTTCCGGAATTTTCGCGGGCGCTTTTGGATCAGAAGACTCGGTAGACTGTGTTGGCGCGGGCTTTTCCTCTGCCGCCACGGGCGCCACATTTTGGGCGACCGGAGCGGTCTGGGCCGTGTCGCCGGATTCCGTATCGGGCGTCCCAGAATTCGCCGCCGGTGTCACAGATGATGCCTTCACCGGAGTTCCCGTAGTTTCCGCCGGTTGATGCATGCGTTGCCATATGTCCAGCACAGGAGGCCAAACGCGATAGCCGGCGTATCCGATGATGCCAAGCAGAATTAGACTCAATACTACGCTTGAGCTTCTTTTCGGAGCTTTGCGCTCCTCTTCATAGCCCAGAAAGGGCCGCGTGGCGGCCTCCGATGAATTCATGTGTGCGTTTAAAGGAATCATGGACGCCCGAATCGGCTGAGGTGTCGCGCGAGCCCCTGCCCCACCTGTCAGGTTGCTTGCAGGGGGCATCCTTACCGTTGCCTCCGGGCTCACGATCTCGTGATAGTTTTTCAAGGCGTCCAGCAGTTCTTGGCCAGATTGAAATCGCGCCGCGGGCTCCTTCGCCAGAGCGTGTGTGATGACCGCGGAGAGTCCCGGATGAATCGAAGAGTCAAGCGAGCGCGGCGGGATCGGGTCTTCGTTGATGATTTTGTAGATGACCGTCGTAACGTTCTGTCCGGGAAACGGTTTCTCGCCGGTCATCAATTCGTAGAGGATCACGCCCAGTGAAAAAATATCGGAGCGTCCGTCCACCGGCTTGCCCTTCACCTGCTCGGGCGACATGTACGAAGGCGTTCCCATGACGTGCGTGGTCTGGGCCGTGCCGAACTGGAGGATTTTTGCAGTGCCGAAGTCGGTAATCTTGACCGTGTCGTCGGCGGTCAGCATCAGGTTTGCAGGCTTGATGTCGCGATGGACGACGTTGCGCTGGTGCGCGAAATCGAGCGCCGAACAGACTTGTTCCAATAGCCTCATGACTCGCGGCAACGGAAACAATTGGCGCCCGTCGAGCATCGATTGCAGGCTGCGCCCTTCCACCAACTCCATCGTAATGTAGAAGATGCCCTCTTCCTCGCCCGCATCGAAGACCACGGTGATATTCGGATGCGTCAGGAGTCCCGCCGCGCGCGCTTCGGTCTGGAAGCGGCCAACCAGCTCCTCGCGCGACATTCCTGTCCCGGCTTCTGTCAAGTGCAGCGTCTTGACGGCGACGTCCCGGCCAATCACCGGATCGTGCGCCCGATACACCACACCCATGGCGCCGCGACCCAACTCTTCGCGGAGCTCGTAACGTCCTGCCTTAGTTAGGATGGGCACAATCGTCTTGACACGCGAGGGCGCTGGACTTGCCCTGTGACCTGGCCGGGCCGGTCAGCAGAGACGGCATCGATGGAACTGGCACAAACCATCTAAAACATCGGCGCTGGGGGCATTTCTGCCACAGGGGAACCGCCGGAACCACTCGGAGTACTAGATCCAACATAGCCCGGGGTAGGAGGAGCGTCAACGGCGCCGAAGTACAGTGTTCCGCAAGAGCAACCGCGCCCCCAAAGGCGTCCCAACCAGTGGCGGCCTGTTTCGAGCGTGTGATATAAGTTGTAAGGAAAGCAAGGCAGAGGTGGATGGCGATGATCAAACCAAGGAAATTAACAGTCGACCGCCGGAATTTCCTGAAAAGCGCCGCGGCGGGCGCGGCAGCATTGGCCGCGGCTCCAGGAACGGTTGCCGCGCAGCAACAAGCTGAGCTGCTGCGGACCGTTCCGCCACCCATGTCGCCGGAAGCCGAAACCGGCACGCCTTCGAACGCTGAGGTCCTGACCGCGGATCGAACCGGATCGGACTTCATGGTGGATGTAATCAAGTCTCTCGGATTCGAGTACGTTTGCGCCAATCCGGGGTCGAGTTTCCGCGGAATTCACGAATCGATAATTAACTATGGAGGAAACAAGAGCCCTGAGTTCATCACCTGCTGCCACGAGGAGTCGGCCGTGGGCATGGCGCACGGCTACGCGAAGGTCGAGGGCAAGCCGCTGGCGGTGCTCGCCCACGGCACGGTCGGAGTGCAGCACGCCGCGATGGCGATTTACAACGCGTATTGCGACCGCGTTCCGGTTTACCTCATTCTCGGGAACATCATCGACGCCACCAAGCGCGTTCCCGGCGTGGAATGGGCGCATAGCGTCCAAGATGCGGCGGCGATGATCCGCGACTTCACCAAGTGGGACGATCTTCCGATCTCCCTCACGCACTTTGCCGAGTCCGCCGTGCGAGCTTACAAGATTGCCATGACGCCGCCGACTTTGCCTGTCGTGCTGGTGGCGGATGGCGAATTGCAGGAGAACCCGATTTCCGCCGACGTGAAGATGCACATCCCGAAGTTGGCGCACGCGGCCCCGCCGCAGGGCGATACGGGCGCGGTCGTCGAAGCGGCGCGGATGCTGGTTGCCGCGGAGACTCCGGTGATTCTCGCCGACCGTATGGCGCGCACGCCCGCCGGCCTGGCGCATCTGATTGAGCTGGCGGAGGCGCTGCAGGCGCCGGTCGTGGATCTCGGCGGGCGAATGAATTTCCCCTCGCGCCACCCGCTCAACCAGAGCGACCGCAATCGCGCTCTCGTCGCGGATGCGGATGTGATCCTGGGTCTCGAGGTCGCCGATTTTTACGGCGCCCTCCACAACTACCGGGATCAAATCGAGCGCACCTCGCGGCCCATCACGAAACCGAACGCGAAACTCGTCTCAATTAACTCTAATGATCTTTACATCAAGGGTAACTATCAGGATTTCCAGCGCTACCCGGAAGTGGATTTGGCCATCGCGGCGGATGCGGAAGCAACCCTGCCCTCGCTCACCGAAGCGGTCAAGCGCCTGATCAACGACGATCGCAAGCGAGCGTTCCAGGATCGCGGCTCCAGGTTGCAAGCGGCGCACCAGCAGTCTTTGGAGCGGGCGCGCGACGCCGCTGCCTTCGCGTGGGACGCGAGTCCGATCAGCACCGCGCGTTTGTCGGCCGAGGTGTGGGCGCAGGTCAAGGACCAGGACTGGTCGCTCGTCTCGGCCACGACGTTTGTCAGCCGCTGGCCGCAGCGATTGTGGACCTTCGACAAGCACTATCAGTACCTCGGGAATGCGGGTGGCTATGGAATTGGTTATGGGGCGCCCGCCGCGGTTGGCGCCGCGCTCGCAAACCGCAAATATGGCCGGCTGACTGTGAATCTTCAGAACGACGGCGACCTGATGTACGCCCCGGGAGTTCTGTGGACGGCCGCGCACCATGGTATTCCGATGCTGAATATCATGCACAACAACAGGGCGTACCATCAGGAGGTTATGCAGGTTCAGATCATGGCCGACCGGCACAGCCGCGGGATTGCAAACTGCGGCACCGGCACAACGATCACGGCTCCCAACATCGACTTCGCGAAACTTGCGCAAAGCATGGGCATGTATGGCGAAGGACCGATCTCCGATCCGAAAGACCTGGGGCCGGCGATTCATCGCGCTCTCGACGTCGTCAAGCGCGGCGAACCCGCATTGCTGGACGTAGTCACGCAGCCACGATAAGGAGATTCGCGTGGAAAATTCTAGGTGCAATCAATTGTGGACGATCGGATCGCCCGGATTTGGATTCGGGGGCCCGCGCTTGCTCGCCCGGTTTATCGTGGTTGGGGCGCTGATTCTCGCAAGCCCGGTGGCGCGGGCTCAGCAGGCGGGAGCCGACACTGCGCCTGCCGGAAACGCACAGAACGGCAAAAAGAATTATACGAGCGACGGCTGTTACGAATGCCACGGACTGCAAGGCCAGGGCGCGACGCAAACCGGCGCCACACGCATAGGCCCTCCTCTGCTTTCTCTCGAAACGTTCATCAGTTACGTCCGCCATCCCACGAACCAGATGCCGCCCTACACGGGCAAGGCGATTTCCGACCAGGACCTGACGGACATCTACGCCTACTTGAAATCGATTCCGCTGCCCCCCAAGGGAAAAGACATCCCTTTGCTTAACAAGTAGGCGGAATTGTCCGCGTTCGCCGGGTCACGTTCCGATCCACGGCGATGATGCAGGAGAAAAAGACTCATGATGAAAGCGATTCGCATTCATGCGTACGGCGGTCCGGATGTGATGCAACTGGAAGAGCTGCCCATGACTGTTCCCGGCCCGGCGCAAGCTCTTGTGCGGGTCCACGCGGCGAGCGTCAACTTCCTCGATATCCAAAAACGCCGCGGAGAACTTGTCGGGCATGCTTTCTATCAACGCGCCGGCGGGGGTGAACCCGAATTTCCCGCAACTCTGGGAAGCCAGGGAGTCGGAATCGTGGAAGCGCTCGGCCCCGAAGTCAGCAATGTTCGAGTAGGCGACCGAGTCAGCTTCTGGGGGACTTCGTACGCTACACATACCGTTCTCCCAGCCGTGCGGTTGGTCGCCATACCCGATGGCATCAGTTTCGAGCAGGCCGCGGCAGGAATGAACCAGGGGTTTCTGGCCTACGCGTTCACTCATTTTGTTTATCCCGTCAAGCCGGGAGACTGGTGTCTGATTCAAGCAGCCGCCGGAGGAGTAGGGCTGTTGCTCTGCCAGATGGCGAAGATTCGCGGGGGACGAGTCATCGGTGTTACCTCGACCGAGGAAAAATCGAAATTTGTGAGAGAAGCCGGCGCGGAGGAGGTCATCATTTCAAAACAATCGGATACCGCCAAGGAAGCGAGACGCATCACGGAGGGACGGGGAGTCAGCGTTGTGTTTGATGGCGTCGGCAAGGATACGTTTGAAGCGAATCTAAATAGCCTCGCTCCCGCGGGCTACCTGGTGATCTATGGACAGTCCAGCGGATACGTGCCTCCTTTCGATCTGATGACTCTCCAGGAAAAGGGCTCGCTGTTTCTCACTCGCACGAATGGCCTGCCTTACGTGAAGGAGTACCCGAACTACCTGCGAGCAATTTGTGACCTGGATTGAGCAGGGAAAACTTTCCATCAGAATCGACCGCACCTATCCGCTGGCAGACGCTGCTCGGGCCCATGCGGCGTTCGAACGACGGCAAATCAGCGGCCGAGTGTTGCTCCTTCCCCAGCAGTAAAGATCTTCACGGAAGAATTTGTAGCTCGTCCCGGTCTGACCTGGACGAGGGTTTGATCGCCCAATGCTAGAAAAATCTGCGCGTCTGAAGTCGCGGGCTACAGCAACCACCACCAGCATCAAGTGGATTGTCAACACCGCCAAACTAAGTCCGGACCGTTACGAACCATCGCTCAACCTCCGCAAGGTTAACTCAATGACTCCCGCGCGTGTGCAACCACCACTCGGACGGGGTACTCTAATAAGTGAGGGCCATCATTCATGTTTCATGATTTTTTTGTCCTTTTGGGAATTTTGGCGGTGATCGCGGGATTTTCTCTTGCTTTTCTTTCGCAACGGTATTGGTTTGCGCGAGCGTGGAGGTTCGCGGGGCGCATTCAGCAGCCGTCCTGGCGCACCGGGATACGCGCAACTTTGCTCACTCTCCTGGCGATGGTCGCGCTCATTGCGTTGAGCGCCATTGTGAGGAACTGGCGCGGCACGATTTCCCGCGGATCCTGGTGGACGCCATTCTTCGGACTGTGGATGTCCAGTTCGATCTTTTCGTATCTATTCATCAAGATGATTGCCGGCGCGGATTGGCTGTGGCGGCGCCTGCGCTTTGGATTTTCGGCTGCGTCGCACGCTCCGGCCCCCGCTTCCGCTGGGATGGAGAAGGTCAACCATTCCCGCCGCTACTTCTTTCATGCTGCGGGGGTCCTCGCAGGCGCCATCCCTTTTGTGAGCGCCGCTTACGGCTTTATTGGGGAGCGGCTGCGGTTCCAGGTTCGCGAGATCGAGATTCCCATCGCGAATCTCCCGCCGGCGCTCGACGGCCTGCGCATTACGCAGCTGAGCGATATTCACGTCGGCTCGTACATGCCCGTCGCCCAAGTGCGCCGCGCCGTGGGCATGGCCAACGAGCTTCACGGCGATCTAATCGTGGTCACCGGAGATTTTCTAACAGGGAGAACCGACCCGCTCGAGGACTGCATCGCCGAACTTTCGCGGCTGCGCGCCCCGATGGGCGTTTGGGGATGCAACGGCAATCACGAAATCTACGCGGGCGCCGAAGCGGAGGCCGCCGCTCTATTCAACCGTTTTGGAATGAAGTTGCTTCGTCATGAAAACGCGGAGCTGAGCTGGCGGGGCAGTGCGCTCAATCTGATTGGCGTGGACTACCAGCGCCAGCGCGACCAGGACGGCAGCCGGCCGCTGATGCTCGCCGGCCTCGAACCGCTGGTCCGCCGCGACGTTCCCAACATTTTGCTCTCGCATAATCCGAATTCTTTTCCGCGAGCAGCCGAACTGGGCATCGAGCTTGTCCCTAGCGGGCCACACCCACGGCGGACAGGTGCGCGTCGAAATCCTCGATCATCGCTGGAGCCCGGCAGCAGTTCCTCACCCCGTACGTCGCGGGCCTCTACCAGCGGCCTCTCCATGTTTCCTCGTCTCTGAGCGAAGCTGAAATTGCGTCTCTCCGTCAAGCCTCCACTCTCCAATCTCCCGCCTCCAGCTCTATCTATGTCAATCGCGGCCTTGGCACGATTGGCGCGCCCGTCAGACTGGGCGTTCCCCCGGAAATCACGCTGCTGACGCTGCGCCGTGCTTAAATCGTTTGCTCCTTTGTAAAGACACCCTGGAACGCCAATCTCCCGATTGGCGGCGCATCAAAACGCCATTCAGGAGAATGGCGTTCCCGGGTTTGATGCGGCAGCTCCGCTCGTTCGCGGGTTGCTGTGAGCGCGGAGC
Organism: Terriglobia bacterium; assembly: GCA_963811715.1. Taxonomy (GTDB): domain Bacteria; phylum Acidobacteriota; class Terriglobia; order Acidiferrales; family UBA7541; genus Palsa-360. Next base: position 597,811 of record CAWESM010000008.1, on the reverse strand, counting down.
GGTGCGATAATTCGCAGCGCGAGAGAGATATCCCGCGTGCGGGATTTCTTCAGGGGGAAGCATGGGAGTTCGAGACGGTTGGATTGAGAAGCGATTGACGGAATCGGCGGCGGCGAATGGGTCACTTGTCCTGAGCGACGGCGAAGGGCGCAATGTTTCGCAGATGCACTTCGCGCGGCAGGGCGTGATCACGGAGGAGATGGCCTTCGTCGCGGGGCGCGAGAAGATCGAGGCGGAGCTGGTGCGCAGTGAAATCGCGCGCGGGCGCGCCATTATTCCCGCGAACATTCATCACAAATCGCTTGAGCCCATGGGCATCGGCATCGCGTTCAAGTGCAAGATCAACTCCAACATCGGCAACTCCGCGACGACCTCGAACATCGACGAGGAGCTGAAGAAACTTCACCATTCGGTTCACTATGGCGCCGACACGGTGATGGACCTCTCGACCGGCGGCGATATTCCCACGATTCGCAAGGCGATCATCGAGGCTTCGCCGGTGCCGATCGGGACCGTGCCGATTTACGAAGCGCTGTCGCGCGTGAAGCGCAACGAGGATTTGACGATCGGCCTGATGCTCGAAGTGATCGAGGAGCAGGCCGAGCAGGGCGTGGACTACATGACGATCCATGCGGGCGTGCTGCGCGAATTCGTGCCGCTGGTGCGCAACCGCATCACGGGAATCGTCAGCCGCGGCGGCGCGCTGCTGGCGCAGTGGATGAACGCGCACAAGAAAGAAAATTTCCTGTACGAACATTTCGACGACATCTGCAAAATCTTCAAGAAGCATGACGTGAGTTTTTCGCTCGGCGATGGATTGCGTCCCGGATGTCTGGCGGATGCGAGCGACGCCGCGCAGTTTGCCGAATTGAAAGTGCTGGGCGAATTGACGACGAAAGCGTGGGAGCACGACGTGCAAGTGATGATCGAAGGTCCCGGGCACATTCCGATGGACCAGATCGAGCTGCAGGTGAAAAAAGAAATGGAGCTGTGCCACGAAGCGCCGTTTTACACGCTGGGGCCGCTGGTGATCGACATCGCGCCGGGCTACGACCATATCACGAGCGCGATTGGCGCGGCGATGATCGGCTGGCACGGCGCGTCGATGCTGTGCTACGTCACGCCGAAGGAACATCTGGGCTTGCCGAACGCGGAAGACGTGAAGCAGGGCGTGATCGCGTACAAAATTGCGGCGCACGCAGCCGACGTGGCGCGGCACCGTCCCGGCGCGCGCGACCGCGACGACGCGCTCTCCTACGCGCGATTTCTATTTGATTGGAACAAGCAGTTCGATCTGTCGCTCGATCCGGAAACCGCGCGAGCCATGCACGACGAAACGCTGCCGGATGATTTCTACAAGGACGCGAAATTCTGCTCGATGTGCGGCCCGAAATTCTGCTCGATGAACATGACGCAATTGGCGGAATCGCTCGACGGCAAGGACCAGTCCGAGCGCCAACAGAAATTCGTGGAACTGCTCGCGAAGGTTCAGCCCTAGGAGATTCGAAATGGGGATGTTTGAAGTCAAAGTAAAGCTGACCAGCCCAACGGCTCCGGACCGCACTGTGGAACTTATGTTGTTGGTTGACACGGGTGCCACTCTTTCCTGGATACCGCGTGCGGCACTTGAAAGCATCGGCGCAGTTCCGGTATCGCGGCTTCCATTTTCCTTGGCGGATGGGTGGCGGTTGGAACGCGAGATTGCGGGGGTAATCCTGGCCATTGAAGGGCGCCGCGCTCCGGTTCCCGTGGCGTTTGGTGAGCAGGGAGAGGAGGCCGTTTTGGGCGCCACGGCTCTGGAAGCGCTCGGTTTCGTCGTTGACCCAATCAGTAAGAAACTGGTCCCTCGCGACCTGTTAGCGCTTTAGGAAGTAGCCTCATTTGAGAATCATCTGAATTTATCCTGCTACTGTGATCGCACCGTCGCTCTTTCTCATGGCTACACCTACTTGGGACGAGAATCTTCGTAACGAATTCAATCGCTGGGCTAAACAAGGCCGCGGCGAGGAGATGGAAGAAGATCATCTCCCGATCACTCTGCCGGTTCTCGATCTGATGCAGATTGTCTCCGGATGACAATGTCCTCGACGTGGGTTGCGGCGCGGGATGGCTGGAACGCCTGCTTTCCGAACGCGTGCCCGACGGCCGCGTCGTTGGCATGGACATTTCCGATGAAATGGTGCATCGCGCGCGAAGGAATTACGTCGCGCTCGAGAACACGATGTTCGTCATCGGCGGCGTGGATGAAATCCCCTGGGACGCGAATTTTTTCACGCGAGCGATTTCGGTCGAGTCGGCCTACTACTGGCCGGACCCGGCGCGCGGTCTGCGCGAGATTCTTCGCGTGCTGCGCGAAGGCGGGTCGGCGTGGGTCCTCATCAACTACTATCGCGACAATCCGCATTGCCATCAGTGGGCCGCGCAGTTTGCGACGTCCCGCACACCTGCTGAGCGCCGAGGAGTGGGCCGGATTATTTCGCGACGCGGGGCTTCGCGGATGTCGCGCATCGCCGCATTCCCGATCCCACACCCGCGCCTGAATCCTACTACGGGCCGGTGGTTCCGCGACGCCGCGCAGTTGCGCGCTTTCCGTGAAGCGGGCGCGCTGCTCGTCCACTGGAACAAAGCGGCGATTGGAGTCTTGAATCATTGTGGCGAGTCATGTTTCAATCTGCCCGGTCAAACACCGCACTCAAAAAAGTCGCCGATTTGGATTGATTCGCGAAAATGCTTGAGGGGAACCATTATGAGTAAATCTCGCCCGGACCTCGGTACTCGCATTACTTATCGTTCCTTCCGCCGGTGCGCAGAATTCGCCAGCCAGGATCGGGCAGCGACCTTTCTTGGGCATTTGCAGTCGCAGACAGGGTTCAGCCAGCGGAAGAGGACCGCGGAACCAAGGCACATTCCCGGCAGCGCGAAATCATATACCCCGGTGCAAATTGACGATCTGTTTAATCCGCCGGATTGGTTTCCCGGGGAGCACGGCCCGCTACCCTCGATCATCGAGCATGGCATCCCAGGGGCGGCGCAGGCATGTGGTTCCTGCCACCTGATGTCGGGGCTCGGCCATCCCGAGTCCGCCAATCTTGCAGGCCTAAATGCGATATACATCATGCGTGAGATGGCCGACTTCAAGATCGGGAGTGAGAAGAGATGCTGTACGAATGAACCAGATATCGACCGCGGTGTCAGAAGTGGAGCGCCCTGCAGGCCGCGAATGGTTTTCGGGCCTCCAGCCGAAAGCTTTGGGTGAAAGTCGTCGAAGCCAATACCGTGCCGAAAACCTATGTCAGCAAGACGCGCATGCGCCTTCCGCTGGCCAACGGTGGCACGGAGCCAATCGGCAATCGCATCATCGAAGTGCCGGAGGATCCGGCAAGGGCGACGAGCCGGGATCCGCATAGCGGGTTTATCGCTTACGTGCCGCCCGGCAGCCTCGCGAAGGGTGAGGCGCTGGTGAAGACCGGCGGTTCGGGCAAGACGATTCAATGCGCGATCTGTCATGGGGAATCGCTGGAGGGGTTGGGCGAGATTCCCAGGATCATCGGTGTTTCCCCACTCTACATTGCTCGTCAACTCTATGGATTCCAGACCGGAACGAGGAACGGTTCGCTCGACGTGCTGATGAAAACAGTCGTGGCGCATTTGAGTGACGACGACATTCTCTCGATATCTGCCTATCTGGCGTCGCGCAATCCATAGGCCGGGTACCTTTACCTTCATCGAACTAAATTAGCGGTATTCATTGCCGGGCTGGGACATCTAATGCAGGGTAAGTTACGCGCTTGTGGTTAAATGGGATTGGCGGTTTGACTCGGCTTACCGGGGATGGATATACTCGCCGTTCCTGCGGGACCTAGGAGACACATGGGCGTTCTCGATCAGCGATTCGAAAAGAATTTCATGATTTCCTCGGTGGACTACGTGTTCAACTGGGCGCGCAAATCCGCCATCTGGCCGCTGACGTTCGGCCTGGCGTGCTGCGCAATCGAGATGATCGCGTCAACCACATCGCGCTTTGACATCGCGCGGTTCGGCGCCGAAGTGTTCCGGCCGTCGCCGCGCCAGTCCGACCTGATGATTGTTGCAGGCACGGTGACGCTGAAGATGGCGCCGGTGCTGAAGCGCGTGTGGGATCAGATGCCGGACCCCAAGTGGTGCATCTCGATGGGCGCATGCTCGAGCGTGGGTGGGCCGTTTAACGCCTATTCGGTGCTCCAGGGCGTGGATCGAATCGTTCCTGTCGACGTCTATGTGGTCGGCTGTCCGCCGCGGCCTGAGGGCTTGCTATATGCGCTGCTGAAGCTGCAGGACAAGATCGACCAGATGTCGCTGGCCAAGCGGCCGACCGAAATCCGGCTGCACCCCGGCATGGCGGAAGACTTCAAGCGCAACGTGATGGTTGCACAGACGCCTTCGCCGCGCTAGGGCGGCCATTCCGCAACTAGTTTAAAATCATTATCTTGAAGGAGTTGGCGAATGGGTTTTGTGCGCGCCGCAAGGAAGGACGAGATTCCCGCAGGGACCATCCGCGAATTTCAAGTCGATGGCTTGACGCTGGCCATTGCGAACGTCGGAGACAAGTTCTACGCCGTCCATAACACCTGCCTACACCGTGGGGGGCCACTCGGGCAGGGGGAACTGCATGGAGTTGCCGTCACCTGTCCCTGGCACGGCTGGCAATATGACGTCACCACTGGTAAGCTGGTCATGAATCAGGCGATAGGAGTCAAAACCTACATGATCGAAGTGCGCGGCGACGACCTTTGGGTCGAGGCGGGCTAACGCTTTCCACCAAGAATCTGCAATCTTTTCGTAACCAGTTCCGTAACAATTACATCTGAGAACTGCCGCAGTTACGGGAACACGTTTGTTGCGGCTGATCGCCGGTCTAGAGCATCAAATGTAACAGATTGATTTCATTAGACTTTATCGTTTTGCAACGCGGTGTTCGCCTAATCGCACGAAATCCTACACATCGGGCGAAGTCCCGTGTATAGTGTGCGACCTGTAGAATTTACGTACGCCCTACTTGCACGCGGAGGATGCGTAGTTTGACGACGACTCACCCACCAGCTAAGCGGAACCACTGGCTGTTTTCAGTGAATCCGCACCAATATCATTGGGACACGCTTTTTGTGAAGGGCAAGGAAATGTGGCGAGGGGCCGGCACACGCCCTGACGCAATTCGCGCGCTCAAGCAGGTGCGCAAGGGTGACCGCGTGCTCTGTTACCATTCCGCGCCCGAAAGAGCCGTCTACGCGATCGCGGAAGTCAGCCGGGACCCCTACCCCGACCCTCACGATCTGGATTCGAAAATGCTCGTGGCCGATTTGCGAGCCATGGAACGTTTGCCCCGGCAGATTACCCTGGACGAACTCCGGGAAAACTCGCTGGTGCGCAGATTGAAGTTCCTGAAGAATGTCCGGTTGATTATTTCGCCCGTCACGGAAGAGGAATATCAGGAGATTTTGCGCATGGCTGGGATCGTCGCGACTCCAGGGCTCCCGCTGCCGTAGGTCAGATTTTGTGACTGGTGACTTGTGATTGGTGACTGGTGAAAACCCTTTCCCGCGCAGCGGTTGCCGATTTTTTTCTTCCGCCTCCTTTTTCTGTTTGCTCCTCGACGATCGCCGAGCAAAATTCTTGGCGGTTGCGAAGTGCTCCCCGCACCTGATGATTGTGCTATTTTGAATTGGACTTCCTCATGCCCGAACTCCCCGAAGTCGAAACTGTTGTGCGTGGATTGCGCGCCTCTTTGCCCGGCCGGACTATTCTTGAGGTTCGTCTGGGCAAGACGGACTTCATCGATGACCCAGTCGCGCTGGCGGAGCGATTGCCAGGAACGCGAATCTGTAGCGTCACGCGTCTCGGCAAGTTCGTTTCCATCGATCTTGTTCCCAGCGGTCCGGCGACCGAGCTCGCGGAGCCCTTCTACCTTGTTATCCATCTCGGGATGACGGGCCAGCTCACAACGCGCCATTCTGGCGATCCGGTTCCCCCGCACACGCATGTTTTTTTCGCGCTCGACGATGGCCGCGAGTTGCGCTACACGGACATTCGCCGCTTCGGCCGCATCCTGCTCGTTCCGGAATCGGGGATCGCGGTGTTTCGAGATCGCCTAGGAGCGGAGCCGCTTGAAATCACACTGGAAGAATTTCGCGCGCGATTCGGCGCGCGGCGCGCTTGAGTCAAGGCACTGTTACTCGATCAGCGGGTTTTGCGCGGGGTGGGCAACATTTATGCCGACGAAAGTTTATTCCGCGCGCGAATTCATCCCGCGCGCATCGCTTCCAACCTTACGCAAACGCAGCTTTCTGCTCTTCACCAATCGGTCCGCGAAATTCTTACGGCCGCAATCCGTTTGCGCGGCTCCTCGATTTCCGATTATGTGGATTCCGACGGGAACCGGGGCGAATTCCAGCTCCGTCATCGTGTCTACCAGCGGGAAGGAAAGCCCTGCGTTCGCTGCCGGGAAAAGATCCGGTGCGTGATCGTTGCGGGCCGGAGCAGCCATTTTTGTCCACGCTGCCAGCCCGCGCCGCGTACGCGGAAGCCGCGACGCAGCACGAGAAAGCCGTGAAGGCAAAAGCGGCTCGGTGGCGCGGGCGTCCCGCCGGCGTTGTGGCGATGCGCTAGATTTTTAAGAGACCGCCGGCAAGATGCCGGCGCCACAAAAAGTCCGCCGGAACAGAGGAATATTTTGCGCGCCGTCATCCAACGTGTCACCCGGGCCCGTGTCACCGTCGAGTCTCGCATAGCCGGGGAAATTCAAACGGGCATGCTGATCCTGCTCGGCGTGGGTCGCGCCGATACACCTGAATCCGCTCTTTATCTGGCAGAGAAAGTCGCCAACTTGCGGATCTTTGCCGATGATGCCGGAAAGATGAACCGCTCCATCGTGGAAATTGGCGGATCCGCGCTTGTCGTTTCGCAGTTCACTCTTTACGGAGACACACGCGGCGGCCGGCGGCCGTCCTACATCCAGGCCGCGTCTCCCGAAGACGCCAACCGTCTATATGAGGAATTCGTTCGCTGCTTGCGTTCGTTCGGTGTTCCGGTAGAAACCGGCGTGTTCCAGGCGCACATGGAAGTAGAACTGGTCAACGATGGACCGGTAACAATTCTTCTCGACTCCGAAAAGAAGATTTGAGGAAGGCACAGTCCGTCTTGCCCAGGATGCATGGACGGGTGCGACTTCCGCGCGCCGTCCACTTGGAGCCCACCGGAATTTCAACTATGCTGTGGCAGGATTTCTCTTATGGCCAATGCCTCAAACGCGCCCAAAATCGAAGTGCGCCTGGCAGAGGTATGCGACGTCACGGCCATCGCGCGCCTTGCCGGTGAATTGGGCTATCCCTCAACGGCGGAACAGGTGCGAGACAGGCTTGCCGTCATTGAGGGGGACCCGCGTTGCGCGACATTCGTCGCCGCTTTGACGGAAAACGAAGTCATCGGTTGGATTCATCTTTCCGAGGACCATTCGCCCGGATCCGATCCCCGCGCGGAAATCACAAATCTCGTGGTGGATTCACGTTTCCGCAGCGTTGGGACGGGCCGCGTGCTGGTCGAACGCGGCGAACAATGGGCCCGCGAACGAGGCCTGGCCGTCATCGGCGTGCATTCCAATATCATCCGCGAACGCGCCCACGCGTTTTACTTGCGGCTCGGATATTCCGTCACGAAATCTCAAAAGGTATTTCGGAAAACGCTCTAGGCCGCGTGAGGATTGTTTCCCCACGCCATCACCGTGTTGGATTGGCATTTCTATCTTAAGACGATATAATGTCGGGATTGGCCAAATCGATGAGTCCGGCGGAATTCCGCGCGCTCGCGGAATTCCGCTATCAGATCCGGCAGTTCTTGAACGGGAGCGAGCAGGCGGCACGCGCCGCGGGCCTTGAGCCGCAGCAGTATTTGTTCTTGCTGGCGCTGCGCGGACTTCCGGCCCGCCGTACGGCCACGATTCGCGAACTCGCGGAGCGCGTGCAGCTTCGTCATCACAGCGCCGTGGAAATGGTGAACCGGCTGGAGCGCCAGCAGTTGCTGCGAAGGGAGCGGTCGCGTGCGGACCGCCGGCAGGTGATCTTGCACTTGACGCCTCGCGCGGAAAAGATCCTGTCGCGTCTTGCCCGGCAGCGGATTGAAGAGCTCCGCACAGCGGCGCCGGCTTTGGTGCGCGCGCTCACCACTGTAATTCGTTCCACCCGAAAGAAGACGTGAAGCCGTCCGGACGCGGCCGGACGCCAGTCATCATCCAGTATGGCAACAACAGCGAGGCGCGGCGAACACGCCTGTTTCGACCCGGCTTCAAATTTTCAAAGCCAAAGAGAAAGCTCCGAATGAGACGTGAAAGGACCTGGTGCGGATGAGTGCATTGAAAAATCCGCCGGCCATTGTGTGGTGGAAGGCGCCACTGCGCTGGTGGGCTTCGCATTTCGCGCAGCGCGAAGAGCGGATGTTGCTCTTCCTGAGCATCTTGATCGGAGCTCTGACGGGCTTGGCGGTCGTAGCTTTTATTGTGCTCACCGAGCGGCTCGGAATGCGGCTGTACCCAGTGGGCAGCGCCGCCTGGCGCCGCGTTCTGATTCCCGTGGCGGGCTCGCTGGCAATGGGTTACTTGTTGTTCCGCTATTTTCCGGACGCGCGGGGCAGCGGAGTGCCCCAGACTAAAGCAGCGCTCTTTGCCCGCGATGGCGTCATTACTTTGCGGACGGTGTTGGGAAAATTCTTTTGCACTTCGGCGACGCTCGCGAGCGGCATCCCGCTCGGCCGCGAAGGGCCCTCCGCCCAAGTCGGCGCCGGCATCGCTTCCGTGCTGGGCCGCCGCCTGGGACTGCGGCCCGAGCAGGTGAAGGCGCTCATTCCCGTGGGAACGGCAGCCGCGATCGCGGCCGCGTTTAATACACCCATAGCCGCCGTTTTGTTTTCGCTCGAAGAAATCATGGGCGATCTGAATGCGCCGGTGTTGGGCTCGGTCGTCCTGGCCTCGGCAACTTCCTGGCTGGTGTTGCGCCTGGTGCTCGGCAACAATCCTCTTTTTTCCGTGCCGCAATACGAGTTGGTCCATCCGCTGGAGTTCGCAATCTACGCCATCCTCGGCGTAGCAGGCGGCCTAGTGTCCGTGGCGTTCACGAAGCTCCTGCTGGGGATGCGGGAGCGTTTCCGGCGGCTGCCGGTATGGACTTACTGGTTTCAGCCTGTCGCGGGGGGGTTGGTGGCGGGGCTGATTGCTTGGCGCCTGCCACAAGTCCTAGGCGTGGGGTACGGATATGTCGGCGATGCGCTGAACGGCAGAATGGCCTTCCAGCTGATGGCCTTGTTGGTTGTCTTCAAACTTCTTGCAGTGACGACAAGCTATGCTTCGGGCAACGCCGGCGGCATTTTTGGCCCCAGCTTGTTTATCGGTGCGATGTTGGGGGGGACGCTAGGAAGCGTGGCGCACCATTTTTTGCCGGCCTACACAGCGGCGCCTGGGGCCTACGCACTCGTCGGCATGGGAGCACTTTTCGCCGGAATCGTGCGCGCTCCGATGACGTCCGTGCTGATGATCTTTGAGACGACACACGACTACGCGGTCATCGTCCCCCTGATGATTTCAAATATGGTGAGTTTCTTCATCTCTTCCCGATTGCAGCCCGAACCCATCTACGAGGCGCTGGCCGTGCAAGATGGCATCCACTTGCCCGGCGCGGAAGCTCGGCAACACCTAGGCCAACGCCAAGTATCCCAAGTGATGCGCCCCGCCGCGGAAGTTTTGCCGTCACACATGACCGTCCGAGAGGCGTCAGAACGCGCGCACCAGACTGAATTTCATTCCTGGCCGGTGACAGATGAACGCGGAGTAGTTGGCATTGTCGCCCGAACTCGGATCGAGCAAGCCATGGCCAATGGCGAAGAGGCCAAGCAGTTGAGGGAGTTGGTCAACGCGCTGGATTTTCCACACGTGCACGCGGACCACCCGCTGTATGTAGCGCTCGAACGAATGGGCGCAGAGAAGCTCGATGTGCTCCCCGTCGTTAGCCGGGCAAACATTCACCAACTGATGGGAGTCGTCGTTTTACGGGATATCTTGAATTCGTATGGTGTCAAGGAGCGCGAATGAGACCGATCGTTGGTTTTCGTCTAGGATTTATTTCCGTTTTGGCCGCTGTTGTTGGCATGATTGCAGGCGTCGTTGCTTTCCTTCTCTACAATTTGATCGGCCTTTTCACCAATCTCGCGTTCTACCACGTCTGGTCCTTCCATTTTCGCAGTCCGGCCGCCAATCAGCTCGGCGCGTGGGTCATCGTGATTCCCGTTGTCGGTGGAATCCTCGTGGGCTTCATGGCCAAGTACGGTTCTCCGAAGATCAAAGGACACGGCATCCCGGAAGCGATGGAAGCCGTCATCACCTCGAAGAGCCGGATCGAAGCAAAAGTTGCGATATTGAAGCCGATCTCGGCGGCCATCGCCATCGGAACGGGGGGCCCGTTCGGAGCCGAGGGCCCCATCATTCAAACGGGCGGAGCCTTCGGTTCGCTGATCGGCCAGATTTTTTCCACGACCGCGTCCGAGCGAAAAGTGTTGCTCGCATGCGGGGCGGGCGCTGGAATGGCCGCGACATTCAATACGCCCATCGCCGGCGTGATTCTTGCGATCGAGCTTCTCTTGTTCGAGTTCCGAAGCCGGTCGTTCATTCCTCTCGTCATTGCAACGACACTGGCCACCAGCGTTCGCCAGCTCCTGCTCGGAACCGGCGCGATGTTCAACGTCCTGCCAATGGATTTCGGAATTCCCCGGGCTTTGCCGTATTACCTTGTCCTCGGGATCGTCTGCGGCGGCATCGCCATTGCTTTTACCAAGGCGCTCTATTTTGTGGAAGACCACTTTGACCGGCTTCCGATCCCCGAGCTTTGGCATCCCGCGATTGGCGCGCTGGCGCTCGGAATCATTGGATTTTTTGTCCCGCGCGTACTCGGCGTCGGCTACGACACGCTCGCGGACATTCTGAACAACAATCTCGCGCTGAAAGTCCTGGTGCTCGTCGCCGTTTGCAAGTCGGTCGCCTTGCTGCTTTCGCTGGGGTCGGGCACGTCCGGCGGATTGCTTGCGCCGATGTTCATTTCTTCGGCGGCGGCGGGCGGCCTCTTCGCGATGGGCGTCAACGCAGTAATCCCCGCGGCGCATTTGTCGCCGGGAGCGTGCGCCCTGGTCGCGATGGCCGCCGTGTTCGGCTCGGCATCCCGCGCGACGTTCGCGTTCATCGTATTCGCCTTTGAGATCGTTCACGATTTCAACGCGGTTCTTCCTCTGATGCTCGTTTCGGTGATTGCGAGCGCGATCGCCATGCGGTATCTGCCAAACTCGATCATGACGGAGAAACTCGCGCGGCGCGGGCTCGACATTCATCAAGACTATGAGGCCAACGCGCTCAAGCAGACTCAAAGTGGCGGAGGTCATGGCTCGCGATGTGGCGACCATCGAGCCCGAGGAAACAGTCCGCGCCGCGGCGGACCGCTTCACGAGCGGCGATCTGAAAACGTCTCGCCACCATGCACTCCCCATCGTGGATGCCGCGGGCCGCTTGCAGGGATTGGTGACGCAGGGCGATTTACTTCGCGCATTGCAGGCAGATCCTGCGGGCGAAATGACGGTAATAGACGCCGGCACACGTTCGCTCATTGTGGCCTACCCGGAGGAACGCGTCTTTGACGCGCTGACGAAGATGCTCGAAAACAATATCGGACGCTTGCCCGTGGTGGATCGCACGGATCCACACAAACTAGTGGGCCATATCAATCGCGCGAACGTGATGGGCTCCTGGCGCGGACATTTGCACGAAGAATTTGTGCGCGAGCACGGCTGGTTCAGCGACATGAAGGCGGGGAGTGAGGGACACCAAGGTGGAGTTGTGACGGGCCGCGTTGCAGTTATCAATCCTCACGCAATTTGTCTTCGCCTGGACGAAACCGTGGATGGTCCCGTCGAGGAATTTGTGCTCACCGCGCCCGCCCGCGGAGTTTCCCTGGGCGATGAGGTCCGCATCAACTATCGGAATGTCGAGGGAAAGAAAATCGCGCTTCGGATCGAAGAGCTTTCGAGCCGTCAGTAGCTGGCGAGACAGCTCCTCCCGGGAACGCCAATCTCCCGTTTGGCGAGCAACGAAACGCCATTCAGGAGAATGGCGTTCCCGGGTTCCTTAGAATCCTCCGCCACCGCCGCCACCGAACCCGCCGCCGGAAGATCCGCCACCGCCGAAGCCCGAACCGCCGCTGCTCCTGGGAGCGGAAACCATCACGGCACTCGCCCGCGCGGTCATATTATCCAGACTACTGATGAACATAAGCGGATAAAATCCGCTGCCGAAGGAGCTACCCTGATACCAGGAGGGCGGCTGTGAGTAAATATTCTTGAATGCGCCAGACCATTTTTTTTCGACGCCCAGCGCCATGGCAAACGGGAGAAACTTCTCGAACGTTTCTGGAGTTTGTGCGATCCGGTCCATGTGGTCGGCCTCGACGTGCGTCAGAAAATCCTCGAAGCCGAGCACGCCGGCGACTGCTTTCGCGCCCTCGGCCGTTCTCGCCGGCATAAACCAGCCGAATCCCACGATGATTGCGGCCGAAACGACCGCTGCGATCAGGAAGGGTGCGGGCGCCATTCCCATTTTTTGCGAAAGCGCATTTCCAATGATGAAGAGCATCACACCTGCGACACCTCCTCCCACCAGAAAGCCGCTGCGCACAAAGTCCGGCCGGTGCTGAAAATAGCCGCGTTCCATCAGAGCATCGAAGATGCTGTCCTTAATGCCGGGAAGATTTTTGTAAAACTCATTCTGCAACGTGGATAGCTCCACGACGGGCGCCGCGCCGTTCGCGAAGATTCCAGCGAGCAATAGCAGTTCATGAGACTTCAGGCCCTTCCATTCCGCGGGCTGCTTTTTCATGTGGAAGACATATTCTTTGTTCGAGTACAGTCCCATCATGTGCTGGCTTTCTTTTTCTTCGATGGTCAAGTAGCCGCGCACCGCCAGGTCCACGATCGTCGCCGTAATGTCGCGCATGGCCGCGTCGTCATCCACCAGTGTGCCTGCCTCGGCCGGGGTCATGCCTGCCGGAGGCGCGTACTGCACGGCGACCGGGCCGACTCGCGGATCACGCCCCCGCGTGTACCACAGCCAGAACATGAACAGAAAAACCGGCACGGGAAAAAAGAGCGGCCAGTTGCTCTCGAAGAATTGGTTGACGAGATCGCTTGTCGCGGGTTCCTTGACGAAGCCTTTGTCCCAGCCCACGACGACCGTCAAGCCTTCGTGGAAGGAAAGCGGCCGCAGCATGGAGACGTTCACGCTGTTGTCCGATGTCACCACCTCGGCGTTCTGGGCGCGCGAACCGTACGAGCCAGTGAACGCGAGCGCGCGAATTCCAGACACGCCCGGCGGCAGCAGAATCTGCGCCGTGGCATTCCCGAGAGGCACGTCCCATTCATCTCCGGTCACGTTCCAGTAGAGTTCGTCATGGTCCTCGAAATATTTCAGGCCGTTGGTGACGCGGTAGTGCAGGACGATCGTGCGCACGGCGTCGTTGGCGTCATCCACGTAGATTTTCCATTTCAGATAGTGCCGGTCGCGCGTGGATTCCACCTTGAGCGGCTGCCCGGCGGCGTCGGTCGCGCCGTCGAACCTCACGAACAGCGAGTAGTTGAACCCCTGCGGCGTCACATATTCAACGGGAATCGAGCGGTACAGGCCGTGCCAGGACCCGATAAAATTCGCTTCGATTGTTTCCGTGACGTTTATCGCGGAGTCCGGCTGAACAAAAACTTCCGCTGAGAACTTTCTGGATTTTGAGCTCGCGCCCCGCCGCGGGCGCCGCGAACACAACCACGATCGCGGCGAGCAGCACAGCGCCGCGGAGAATGCGTTGCCAGTCGATAGGATGGTAACTTCCTGGTGCGTTTGTCCTAGAGATACCCATTGGCGGCTATGCGCCGGTGGTGCCGAAGCTGACCTTAGGCACTTCGCGTTCGGCCGGGGCGCTCACTTGGAAAAATTCACGTTCCTGGAAATGGCCCATCCCGGCGACGAAGTTAGAAGGAAACTGCTCGATCATCGTATTGAAGTCGCGAACCACGGCGTTGTAGTACCGCCGCGCATTCTGCAGCGTGTCTTCGATTTCGTTCAGCGTGTTCTGCAATTGCGTAAAACTCTCGACGGCCCGCAATTGCGGATACGCTTCGGCCAGCGCGAATACTTGCCGCAAGGCGCTGGTGAGCATACCTTCCGCCTCGCCCTTGGCGGCCGGACCTTGCGCCGTCATCGCCTGATTCCGCGCGGCCACCACGCCTTCGAGCGTGCTCTTTTCGTGCGCCGCGTAGCCTTTCACGGTCTCTACAATGTTCGGAATCAAGTCGTACCGGCGCTTGAGTTGCACATCGATGTCCGACCAGGCGTTGTCGCACTGCACCTTCAGCCGCACCAGGCCGTTGTACGCCGTCATGAGGTACAGAACCAGGCCCACCACAACTACGATCAGACCAATCAGCATGGAGGATCCTCTCCGGTTCCAGTGAATTCGTTTCCGCTACTCGGTCATTTCACTATATGCGGGCGTGCCTAGGGAGTAAAGCGTGCGGCGTGGTGTCTGTGCTGGAAGAGTTCCCAGGTCGCAATGCAGGGTGAAACTTAATAACTGCCGAGGGACCCCCCTCACGATTGGCCTGTCAGGCATGACGGTCCGTCTGATTGTTCCGATTCGCGCACCAGGATTTAAGGGTCGCCGCGGTTCAATCCTCTCTTACACTGGCATGGAAGTAGCATTTGGGTTACTCTGGCTCCCGCTGGCACCACCCGTTTCTGCCATCCCATGCACTTCAAAGCCTTCAGCGCCGCGGTCTTCGGCATCGACGCCTATCTGGTAGAGGTGGAAGTGGACGTAGGCTCGAGCCGGCCTGGCGATTTCAACGTCGTCGGCCTGCCCGATATCGCCGTGAAGGAGAGCCGCGAACGCATCAAGGCGGCGCTCAAGAATTGCGGCCACGATTTTCCTCCGCAGACCGTCACCGTAAATCTTGCGCCCGCGGACATCCGCAAGGAAGGCTCCGCGTTCGATCTCCCGATGGCGCTCTCGATCCTGGGCTGCCAGGGGACGTTCTTCGGCAAGCGGCTCGACCAATTCATATTTCTTGGAGAACTGTCGCTCGACGGACAGGTGCGCTCCGTGCGCGGAGCGCTCTCTGCCGCGCTCGCGGCGCGCGATCACCACATCCGCGCGGTGATCGTGCCGGAGGCCAATGTGCGCGAGGCGGCGGTGGTGGAAGGCATCGACGTCTTCGCCGTGCGCACGCTTCCGCAAGCCGTGGACCTGATCAACGCGCCGGAATCGTTCGCGCCGGTCCGCGTGGACGCGCGCACGATGCTGGCCGACGCCGCGCAATATGCGGTCGATCTGCGGGACGTCCGCGGCCAGCAGGCCGCCAAGCGCGCGCTCGAAGTCGCCTGCGCCGGCGGGCACAACATCATCTTCATCGGGCCGCCTGGCGCGGGGAAAACGATGCTTGCCAAGCGCATCCCGACGATCCTTCCGCCCATGTCGCTCGAAGAAGCCATCGAAACGACTCGAATCCACAGCGTGGCGGGGCTGCTGGATGATTCGCGCGGCCTGGTCGGCACGCGCCCGTTTCGTTCCCCGCACCATACCATCAGCGATGCGGGGCTGATCGGCGGCGGCGCGGTGCCCAGGCCGGGAGAAGTTTCGCTCGCGCATCACGGCGTGCTTTTTCTCGACGAATTGCCGGAGTTCCAGCGCAACGTGCTCGAAGTGATGCGCCAGCCGCTCGAGGATGGCGCGGTGACGATCTCCCGCGCGGCGACTTCGGTGACATTCCCCGCGCGTTTCATGCTCGCCGCGGCGATGAATCCGTGTCCTTGCGGATTTTTCGGCGACTCGACGCGCGAGTGCCACTGCTCGCCACCCCAGATTCAGCGCTACGTTTCCAAAATTTCCGGGCCGCTGATCGATCGCATCGATATCCACATCGAAGTGCCCGCCGTGAAGTACAAGGAGCTTCGCGGCTCGAGCGCCACGGAAGATTCCGCCACGGTGCGCGAGCGCGTGCTGCGCGCCCGCGCGCGCCAAACCGAGCGATTCACGGCCGAAAAAAAAGTTTTTGCCAATGCGCAAATGCCGCCGAAACTGATCCGGAAATTCTGCGCCATTTCCGACGAGGGCGAGAAAATGCTGGAAAACGCCATCACCCGCATGGGACTTTCCGCGCGCGCTCATGACCGCATCCTGAAAGTCGCGCGCACCATCGCCGATCTCGATGAGTCGGCCGGCGTCGAAACGCGCCACCTCGGCGAAGCCATTCAGTACCGCACCCTCGATCGCACGTATTGGGCCTAGAAACCACGAGGCGTTAAATTTCGCAAAAAACAGCCGACAGGAGGCGTGATGCACGTTAACCAGCCGGCGCACAAAAGCGTTCGCGGTTACAACAGCAATCAGGAAATCGGCTACCATCATTCCCGCGAATCACAAGGAGGCACCCGTGAGAATTGTTGCTGCATTTTTCCTATGTGTTCTGCTGGTTGGGTCGTCTGCGCAGGCCAAGCGTTCCCCCCAAAATCCATCTGCCAAGCCACAGACGCCTCCGTCGCCGAGTGCGCCGCCATCTGGCCAAGGTGGCGCTTCCACGGACCAGGTGAAGATCGATCCCGCGAAAGAGGCGGACATCCACCGATTGCTGGATTTAGCAGGGACGAAGACGGCCATGACGCAAATCATGGACGGAATGGAAAAAAATATCAGGCCCTTGATGACGAGTTCCTTGCCTCCAGGAGACTACCGCGCGAAACTGATCGATCTCTTTTTTGAAAAATTCCAGGACCATTCCAAGGCCGAAATGCAGCAGCTTCTGGACTCAGCCGTCCCGCTCTATGACAAATATTTTTCCCACGAAGACATCAAGGGCTTAATCCAATTTTACCAGACCCCCTTGGGACAGAAAACTCTCAGTGTGCTTCCCAAGCTCTCCACGGAGATACAAGGGGAAGGCATGAAACTGGGGGAGAAGCTTGGGC
Organism: Terriglobia bacterium; assembly: GCA_963811715.1. Classification (GTDB taxonomy): domain Bacteria; phylum Acidobacteriota; class Terriglobia; order Acidiferrales; family UBA7541; genus Palsa-360. The sequence continues at coordinate 580,746 of CAWESM010000008.1, read as the reverse complement.
GTGAAAGCATGATGGAGGTTTTTTCGGAGCACCCTGAACTACAGAAGGCGCTGGAAGAAGCCCAAGCAGGAGCGCCACCCCAGTGATTCGCGGGGAAGTCCGGCGAGCAGAAAGTCCGAACGGCGGCGCAAACATCGTCGGTTGCCCCTTCGCCGCGCTGCGTTGAAATTTCCGTCCTCTTGAAAGAGATTCCCTTCACCGCTAGGTGTATATTACGCGTCAAGCGGGACATTCAAAATGGAGGATTCCGGCCGGATAGCCGGGAGGTGCAGTTATGAAAAAGTTCCGGGCGATCGCGTTCGGTTTGGCAATGGGTGTTCTGCTGATGTCGCTTCCGTTGTTCGCTCATCATTCGGGCTCCGCATTCGATCAAGAGCACCCGGTGACCTTGAAGGGAACCGTGGCCAATTTTGAGTGGTCCAATCCCCATGTATTCATCTCTCTGGACGTAAAAGACGACAAAGGAAACGTCGAGCCGTGGCGTGTCGAAGCCAATAGTCCGAACATGCTCACCCGCGTCGGCTGGAAGAGGGAAATGATTAAGGATGGTGATCAACTCGCTGTTACCGGCTTTCTCGCCAAAAACGGCAGGAAAATCATGCGACTTCACAGCCTCACGCTGGCAAACGGTCAGGAGTTCGACGGAGAGGGATTCAAGTAATAGGAGTTCACGGTGCGAAATTATTTCATGGGACTGGGTCTCGCGGCAGCGGCGCTGGTTTTCTCGCCCATCGCAATTTCCCAGTCAGCACAAAACGCGGGCGCGGCAAAATCCCATGCTGTTTCCGCCACACCGGACTTTTCTGGAGTGTGGTTTATGCCCGAGTACCATCGAAACCTTCTTCCTAAAGAAGATCCACCGTTCCAGCCATGGTCCGAGGCGCTGCTGAAGAAGCGCGACATCGAGAACAATACGGCTGATCCGGACACCGGGCCTGACCCCATCGAGCGATGTATCCCGCCCGGCGTTCCACGAATCATGCTGCAGCCGTTTCCCTGGGAAATCGTTCACGCGAGAGACCGTGTGATCATGATCTTCGAGTATCAGGCTTTAGTGCGACAGATCTTTACAGATGGCCGAGGACATCCCAAGGACCTCGACCCCACGTACATGGGACACTCGATCGGGAAATATGAAGGAGACACACTCGTAGTGGACACGATTGGTTTCAACGACAAGACTTGGCTCGATCCCATGGGTCTTCCGCATTCCGACGCCCTGCATGTTGTCGAGCGCATCCGACGCCCTGACCATGAAACCTTGCAGGTCGACTACACGATTGACGACCCGAAAGCGTATACAAAGCCCTGGACCGCTCAGAGAATCTTCAAGTTGAAACCGGACTGGGAAATTAAGGAGTATGTCTGCGCGGAGAACAACGAGGTCCACTAGGTCGTGGTTGGCGGCGAACCCGGGAACGCCAATCTCCCGAATGGCGTCAGGCAAACCGCCAATCGGGAGATTGGCGTTCCCGGATTTCAACCCCAAGGTACCAAATCAACTTTGGAATTCAACCTAAGTTCACGCTACAACATGTTTCCATTTCCGCCGCTCAATGTGAGCATCGCAGGGCGAATCGCCCCCCTAGGACCGGGAGGAATTTTTTCACTTCGTCCCCGCAGGGACGCGGCGTTTCAACTCTTCAAACCAGTTCAGCACGATATTGATTTGCGTCGCTGCCTGTTGCTGCTCGACAGGCTTAATCAGCAAGAGCCGCTGGCCGTCGGGAGATACGTCCCCACCATAGCTGAAATCCTGTCCTCCAAATACCATTCTGGGCGTGCCCGCGGAAAAATTCGGCGATGTGGTGACGTCCACGGCCATCATCTTGTCGCCACTTATGTAAAGCAGCTCCCGTCCATTCGCGTTCCAGCGCGGGTATATACCCCCACCGGAAGAAACCCGCCACTTCCCGCCCGTACCCGGATAGGGCCGCACGTAAATCTCGGAGCTACCCGATTCATCCGAGGAATAAGCCAACCACCGCCCATCGGGAGAAAATTGTGGGCTTGATTCATTAAACGGTGTTTGGAGAAAAAGCTTCGCCTCGCGCGCAGGGTCGCCCAGCTGCAGCACCCCGATGTCCGCTCCCGTCGTGGGATTTTCTTCCACAAAGGCCAGCAGTTGACCATCCGGAAAGAAGGAAGATGGAATCTGCAGTTTGTCGCTGGTTGTCAGCCGCTCTTCCGAACCGCTACCGTCGCTTGGCCGCCAAAATAAGTTCCACCCCCCACCTCTGTTGCTCCGATACGCTATGCGCTTCCCATCCGGCGTCCAGACAGGGGTGATGCTGCTGCCTTGTCCCGAGGCGAGTTGGGTCAGTGTCTCCCGCGCCAGATCATAGGTCCAAAGCTGCTGTGTATCAGAAGTAATGTTGACGGCCACCTGCTTGCCGTCTCGGGAGAGGGCTAGACCGGAGTAGGCACGCGGAGGAGCAGGAATCGGCTGAACCCCTCCCTGCCGGTCGACCCAAACCAACCGGGATTCGAACTGTCGGGGACTGGCGGAAACGTATGCCAGTGTTCCCTCCATGGAGACGGAATATTTTGCACTCGCCACCCCACCGGATTGACTGACTCCATCGGCAATCGTTACGGGATCGGCTTTGGCTAGTTCCAAGCGAGCTAGATCGAATGGGACAGCCAGGAGGTTTCCCGCACGGTAGTAAATCAGGTGTCCGCTGGGGACAAACCGGCCCGTGTGGCCGCCACGGACTAGAATGGTCCGTTCTCTGGTGTCCAGCCGCAGAAGTTCTATTCGGCTTTCATCCCAGCCGAAGCCATTGAGGGCCGTGAACACTACAGCCTTCCCGCCTGGCAGGATCTGCGGGTAGCGGTGACTATATTCTCCCTTGGCATGGTCGGGTGTCGTCAGGACCTGTGCCTTGCCACCAGCAGCAGAGACCTGCCAAAGGCCGGAATCGCGGCTCGGGGCAAAGACGATGGCGTCATCCGTCCCCCAGCTTCCGCCTGCACTTAGCCCGGCATCGCACAGGGTTACCGGCACGCCTCCATGGATGGAAACCTTCTTCAACTTGCCTTGCGCGAAGAAGCCGATCCATTGGCCGTCGGGAGAAAAAAAAGGATTGATAGCACCGTCGGTGCCGGAAATGGGCTTGGCTTCCGGGTCGCCCAGCGGCCGCAGGAAAAGTTGCCGAACTCCATTCCGGGCGGCCGCGTAAGTCAACAGGGCGCCGTCCCGGGAAATTTCTATTGAGAGATCCGAATTCGAAAGCAGATCGCCGGGCGGGAGAGCAACTACGAGGTGAGCCGGCGACGCAGGACGTGGCACGGAAGGTTTCAGATACCAAGCCGCGACGCCTCCAAGAGCGAGAAATCCGAGAGCGGCTAGGCTCAACCGCGTCAGTCGCTGCCAAGTTTGCGCCGGCGGAGGGGGTGCAGTCGGGTCAAGAGTGGCCGGAGCCGCCAGCGCATCGTCAATTTCGATGCGAACTGCGCCCGCATCTGGAAGACGCTGGCGCCTGTCTTTCCGCAGGCAGCGGCGCAAGAGCTGCCTCATCGCCGGCGGAGTGGTTTGGGGCAAGCGATTCCAATCTGGTTCCGTCTTCACCACCGAGGCCAGAATGTCCGTTATGTCTTCGCCGTCGAAGGCGTGCTTCCCGGTCAGCAGTTCGTAAAGCAAGCAGCCGAACGCCCAGATGTCAGTCCGTTTGTCGACTGATTTCCCGCGAGCCTGCTCCGGGCTCATGTATGCCGCTGTGCCTAGAATCACTCCCTGCATCGTCGCTGCCAGGCTCAGCGTCGGAGAATTGGACATGTCTTCGTTCGTACGTTCGTCTGCAAATGCTTTCGCCAATCCGAAGTCCAGCACTTTCACTTTGCCTTCCGGTGTCACCTTCACATTGGCAGGCTTCAGGTCGCGGTGAATGATGCTTTTTTCGTGCGCGGCTTCCAGTGCTTCGGCAATCTGTTTTGCAATGGTGAGAGATTCCTCAACCGGAATCGCGCCTTCACGCTTGACTCGCTCCGCCAGATTTTCACCGGACACCAACTCCATGACCAGATAGCTCGTGCCGCCACTCTGCTCGAGCCCGTGAATCGTGGCGATGTTCGGATGATTGAGCGAAGCCAGCATTTTCGCTTCGCGCTGGAAACGGGAGAGCCGGTCGGGATCATGCGCAAATGCTTCCGGCAAAACTTTGATGGCCACGTCGCGCCCGAGCTTGGTGTCGCGCGCCTGATACACCTCGCCCATCCCGCCCGCACCAATAGCGGAGAGGATTTCATAGGGACCGAGGCGAGTGCCCGAGGTCAGCGCCATTTGGGGCCGGATTATACCCTAAGGAGCCCTAATGCCTTCCAATACTTGATCTGGATGGCGCGCGGGAAACGCACTGATCGGAAGGTGAGTTACAAACCCGCACGGCGCCAAGCACTCGCAGCGAATTCACGCTATAATCAAGGGCTATGCTTTCGGTCAACAACATCACTATGCGGTACGGCGGCAGGATTCTGTTCGAGGACGTCACCTGTAGTTTTATGGCGGGGCGGCGGTACGCGATCACCGGGCCTAACGGCGCCGGCAAGACGACTTTGATGAAGATCCTGGCAGGCGATTTCGAGCCCACCAAGGGATCGATCACGCGGCCCAAGAAACTCGGCATCCTGCGGCAGGACCAGTTTGCCTTTGACGAATTTCGCGTGATCGACACCGTCATCATGGGCAACGCGCCGTTGTGGAAGGCTCTCCAAGAGCGGGACGCGCTGTACGCCAAGCCGCATGAGTCGCTCACCGACAAGGACGGCATGCGTCTCGGCGAACTCGAAGGGATCGTCGGCGAAGAGGGCGGGTACACGGCGGAGGCCGATGCCGCAATCTTGCTCGACGGGCTGGGAATTGACGCGGCGCTGCACGAGCGCAAGATGAGCGAATTGCAGGGCGGCCAGAAAGTCCGCGTGCTGCTGACGCAGGCGCTTTTCGGCAATCCTCCGGCGCTGCTGCTGGACGAACCCACGAACCACTTGGACCTCGATTCGGTGCACTGGCTGCAGGAGTATCTGCACGAATACGAAGGCGTGCTGATCGTGATTTCGCACGACCGCCATTTCTTGAATCGCATCTGCACCCACATCGCCGACATAGATTACCAAACAGTAATCATGTACAATGGCGGGTACGACGACATGGTTCTCGCCAAGACGCAGATTCGCTCCCGCATTGAGGCGGACAACGCCGTGCGCGAAAAGAAAATCGAGCAATTGAACGAGTTCATCGCGCGGTTTTCGGCGGGCACGCGTTCCTCGCAAGTCACCTCTCGCAAGAAGGAAGTCGAGCGGATTCAGACGTCCGAGCTGGCCCGCTCCAATATCGCGCGGCCCTACATTCGTTTTGAAATGAAGGCGCCTTCGGGACGGCATCCGCTCGACTGCAAGGGACTCGCGAAATCCTACGACGATCTGAAAGTGATCCTGCCGTTCACGGCGAATGTCGAGCGCGGAGAAAAAATCGCGCTGATCGGGCGCAACGGTTCAGGCAAAACCACGCTGTTGAAATCGCTCCTGCGCAACGCGACAGGATACGTCGACGACGTGGACCGGCAATTCGCGATTGATAGCGGCACCGTGAAGTGGGGGCACGAAGTCGCGGTGGGCTACTTCGCGCAAGACACCACCGATTCCATCGCCAAGGGCACTACGGCCATCCAGTGGCTGCATCAGTTCAATTTGCAGGCGTCGCAGGAGGAACTGCGCGGCCTGCTCGGCCAGATGCTGTTCAGCGGCGAGGACGCCTTGAAATCCACGAACGCTCTTTCCGGCGGCGAGTCGGCGCGGCTGATCTTCTGCCGGCTGATGCTTCAGAAGCCGAATGTCCTGGTGCTCGACGAACCCACGAACCACTTGGACCTGGAATCGATCAACGCGCTGAACATCGCGCTGCAAAAGTATCCGGGAACGGTTCTGCTCGTCACACACGACCACGACGTGATCGATGAAGTCGCCACCCGCATCTGGAGTTTCCAGCGCGGCCATATCGAGGACTTCAAGGGCCCCTACGAAGAGTATCTGGTTTACGCGCAAGAGAAGGCTTCGTAGAATCTCAACCTGTACTTTACATATTGCCGGCATAGCTTCCATCCCAGGTTCGAACGCCCCGCCATTCGAATTGCACGCTGATTCATTTCCATTTATTTTCGGGCTAGCGATGCCGCAGGAAAAACGCGATCGTGATGGCGGCACTGACGACTGAAACGGCCGCGCGGATATAACGCGGGTTTGCGCGTCTGGCAAAGCGTGCGCCGGCATAGCCCCCGATGACCGCGGCCACCAGCATCACCAGTGTCTGGGGCCACCAGATTTTTCGGGCAATCACGAACAAGACGACCGCGACGCCGTTCATGGCTCCCCCCAGCAAAGTCCTGTTCGCATTCATCACGTGAATGTCCTTCAAGCCAAACAGCGACCACGCCGCCAGCATCAGGATGCCGATCGCGCCTCCGAAATAGCCTCCGTAGATTGCCACCAGCGCCTGGATGCACAGGAGCGTCACGGGGCCGATGCGAAACATCCGCGCGAGGATCGGCGACAGTCGCAGGCCAAACGTGAACAAAAGTGTCGCGCCCAGCATCAGCCACGGAATCATCCCGTCAAACGCCCTCTGCGGCGTGTACAGCAGCAGCAGTGCGCCTGCTATGCCTCCGGCGAAGCTAACGATCAACATCGGCCGAAACGGGAAATCCGTGGTTTTCTTGAAGTCGTCGCGATAGGCCCAAGCGCTGGCGAAGATGCCCGGGAGCAGCGCCAAGGTACTGGAAGCGTTGGCGACGATGGAGGGCACGCCGGTGAAAACGAGCGCGGGGAAGGTGAAGAAGGAGCCTCCGCCTGCCACCGCGTTGATCACGCCGGCAGCGAACGCACTGAGAGCAAGAAGTAAATAGGAACCCATAATGATTTCGAGCAGTAGAAGTTAACATCCTTGCTCCTCGGAGTGCGCCACAAACCGCGAACCAATTTAGCCCTGCCCAATACCTCAGCTGGGCCCGCGGGTTCGAACGCCTGGCGCCCAAAGTCTGCTAGAATCGCGGCAGTGGGTCAGTTTCCGGTTACGGTGTCACTCGGGTTCCCGCCGTTGCGTAGCAAATTGTGTGGTATTAGGAGTTCTCGGACGTCCCGGAGCAACCACTTATGATCCGATGCATCTTTGCTTTTTACCTTTCGCTCTTCTGTCTGTGTCATGGGACGTTTGGGCAGGTTGCCAAGGGCCAGCAGCCTCCTGCCGCATCCTCAGCCATTGACTCGGAATATCGCAAGTTTGATGACTGGGCTTCCTTCCTGCGGACCCGCAACGCGCAACAGTATGCGATTTCGTCTCCAAAGGGCCTTGATGAGGCAAGCTTCGTCACAGTAGGCGGCATCGAACAATGGATTACGATTCGCGGCCAAGATCATGACAACCCCGTGTTGTTGTTCCTGCACGGTGGGCCTGGTGATGTGACCAATCCCTGGACATTTGCATTATTCGCTCCATGGCAGAAGTACTTCTCGGTGGTGCAATGGGATCAGAGGGGCGCTGGCAGGACGTTGAGAAAAAGCGGCCGAGCAGTTGCGCCGACGATCACCGTGGATCGCATGGTGCAAGACGGCATCGAACTGACAGAATATCTGCGTAAACATCTCGGCAAGGAAAAGATCATCATCGTAGGCCATTCCTTTGGTTCAATCCTGGGTGTCCGAATGGCCAGGGCGAGACCCGACCTTTTCTATGCATACGTGGGCACCGGCCAGGTCGCCGACTCCGCCAGAAGCTCTTCTGTCGCCTACGATGCGTTACTGAAAAAGGCGAAAGCCGTAGATGACCAGCGCGCCATCGACGAATTGAGCCGTGTAGGTCCTCCGCCTTACGAATCCGGCGATGGACCGCGAGTGCTGCACAAGTGGGCCAATGCCTTTGAGGGCGCAGATCAGTTTTTGTATGGGACCATCGGCCTCGCGCTCGTGGCTCCCGGCAATTCTGTTCAAGATATGAATGACTCCGCTGAGGGCCAGATGTTGAGCGCCGACCGCCTCGTCCCGCAGACCAGGTCCTTCGGACCGGCAGACCTTGGCCTGGAATTCTCCATTCCGATATTTGTTTTTCAGGGCGAGCAGGATTTTACAACTCCGACTGCGCTGGCTCAGCATTACCTGGAATCCATCAAAGCTCCCCGCAAAGCGTTTGTGCCAATCAGCGGTGGCGGGCACTTTGCAGTGTTCATGCACTCCGATCAATTTCTACAGGAGCTCGTTGCGCGAGTGCGCCCGCTGGCTCTAAAGCACTGAACTTGAGGGTTGCGCAAGTGAAACTATCGTCGGACCACGCGGTCAACTCCCGATAAGTCGGGAACTGACCCACCACCAGAATCGAACTGGGATTGACTTCCCCAAAGGCGCTATGTTACGCATACACGTCCTTTAGCACGGGTCCAAACAGTTGGATGCCTTTAAAACCTCAGCGGATCGAAGTTGTCCTGGAGACGGTCGTCGATAGCATCGCCCTCGCCGAAGAGGTGGGTGTGCGCCTGGCTGCGGCGGCTGGTTTTGACGAGGACGATCAGTACAGGATCGGCCTGGCGGTGCACGAAGGCGTTATGAACGCGTTTCAATATGGCAATGAACAGAAACGCGAGAAGAAAATCCGTGTCATCATCGAATTGACGCACGAAAAAATGGTGATCCACGTGACGGACCAAGGAGTGGGATTTCGGTTGGAAAATGTCCCCGATCCCCGGTTGGACGAGAACATGTTGGGAGAAACCGGCCGCGGCGTCTTGTTAATGAAGGCGTTCATGGATGAGTTTGACGTGCTGGTCGGGCAGGGCGGCGGCGCAGAGTTGATCATGGCGAAGCGGTATCGAACGCGGAGTAACTCGCAGTCAACCTAGGGCGCCGGCAGCCTCGAAATCCGCTCACCAGGGAAAGAAAGGTTCCGCGATGTCTCTCAAAGCAACCAGCCGAGAGATCGAGGGTGTGATCGTGATTGACCTGGACGGTCGAATTACTCTTGGCGACGGCAGCGCGTTGCTGCGCGATCTGATTCGCGAAAACCTCAACAAGGACCATAAGAAGCTGGTGCTCAATTTGGCCGCCATCAGCTATCTCGACAGTACAGGCCTTGGGGAACTGGTGAGCGGGTACAGGCTCGTGAAAAGCCAAGGCGGGGAATTGAAGCTGCTGAATCTCAACAAGAAGGTCAGCGATCTCCTTCAAGTCACCAAACTCTACACCGTCTTTGACGTTCACAACGACGAAGCCCAGGCAGTCGCAAGCTTTTGATTCCGGTTTAGTGTCTGCAACACGACGGGAATTCGCCCGCGCCTCGCAGCTTCCCAATACGGGAATCCCGGGTTGGGTAAAGGGACATTTCACCTGTTGCCGTGAGTACACTGCGGAATCAGCGCCATTCACTGCCTTCGGTTTGGGAGTCTACGTATTTTTGATCAGGTATGCGCTGTATTGAACAGACACTCGAAACCGAAAAGAGTACGAAAGATCAAAGACTAAAGGCCAACTAAGCATTGTCCCACCTCGGGGCCGGATAAACACCCACGTTCGGCCCCTTTCAATTTCAATAGTTCAGTGTGCTTGTTGAATATTCCGCACCATAAGCGGGGGTTTTCGTTAACTGGCCAGTCGCTCCAGAGTGAAAAAGCTAAATTCCGATAACCTATCAGGATCTATCCGACTTTCGATGCGGAGGGGCGGTCCGAGAATAGCTTCCGGATGGGCGACCACCTGGGAGTTAGGGGCGGAATCGCGGGGTGTTCAGGAATGGCTCTCGGCTGAGAACTGTTATAAAGCACTGGAAATCCTTACCAAATTCTTATGCGCAGGATAAGACGTTTCGATTGGATTTGCGGGTCACGTCGGCCTACTCTCATCTTGCACCGAGAAGCAACTACCCTGACAAAGACCGAAGCGTGGGATAGAATCCTCATCGTTTCCAAAGAGAAATTCCGACCTATTGCTTGGGCTCGCCTGAAAGAGACCTTGACGCCGGTTGTCGGTGTCCTGGAAAGGAAGGGAGTCAACTCGCATGCCGAAGGCGAAGGAGTTTACAGTAACGATTGAAGACAAACCGGGCGCCCTAGCCAGGTGCTTCCTCGCTCTGGCGGAACGTGGAGTGAACATCCTGGCTTTTCAATCGTATGTCGAGGAGCACGAAAGCCTGGTCCGATTCCTGGCGGATGATCCGGCCAGCGCCAAGGCGGTGCTCGGCAGCCTGCACATGATCTTCGAGGAAACGGACGTCGCCGTAGTCAGGCTGCCGCACCGTCCGGGTCAGTTGGGCCGCGCAGCCTCGCGGTTGGGTGAAAAGCAGATCAACATTGATTACTCCTACTGCGGACTGGAGCCAGCATCGACGCTGGGGCTGGTGGTTTTCGGCGTTGACAACTTAACTCAGGCGGCGACCCTGCTGGACGAGCTAGCCGCCGAAAATGCGTAAAATGAAAATCTGGGTCCAACTTGCACCCCAATAGCTGGTCGCATAATTGCTGCCAGCCGAAGCCTCATACCCACTTGATCCGGATAGCGCTTGAGGAACGGACTTCTCGGCAAGGGAGCACCCATTCGCCACTCCATTGCTTGTTCTTCAGATACCGGGCGTGAGGCGCACTGCTGCAACAACCATTTTGTTCATGCAATCGTTTTATGGCTGCTTGGCGCCATCGGTCTCTCGTGAAATCATTCGTGGGCGTGGTGGCTCTCCCTGGTACTGAACGCGTTGGCCGCAATGGTTGGCCTAGTGAATTAAATCTTCAAACCCGATGTGTCCCGGCTCGATCCCTTCGCAATCGCCGCAGTTTTGCTATTGCGGCTTCGATCCGTAAGGGACGAATTCCTTGGTAGCAAGCGGGAGGTTAACGAGGCGGCGGTATAGCTTTCGTGAGCCGCCGCCAACATGTTAGGATTCCTCGGGGGAAAAAGTATGGGACATCATCGAAATGCCAACATTCCGCCAGCGAGCAGCGGCGGAGGCCTGAGCCGGCGCAACCTTCTACAACGCGCCGGGTGGACCGTAGCGGCAGCGGCGTTTCCCAGCGGTGCGTTTGCCGCCGACAACGCCATTAGCCCCGTTATGGCCAAGCTGAGCGGGTACATGAGCGAAGCCGGTGGCCGCGCTCTGCCGGATGAGGTGGTCGAGAAGGCGAAGCACCATATCCTCGACACGTTTGCCGCCATGATCTCCGGGTCCGACCTGCCTCCGGCTCGCGCGGCGTTTCAGTACGCCCAAGACTTTACAACCGACAAGACGGCGACGATCGTGGCATCGAAAATGACCGCAAGCCCCCCGGAGGCGGCGTTCATCAACGGCATGCTGGCGCATTCCGATGAAACCGACGACTCCAACGAGTTCTCGCAATCGCATCCTGGCTGCGCGATCGTTCCCGCCACTCTGGCGGCCGGGGAGAAGTTTGGCATCGACGGTGCGCGCTTTCTGCGCGCCGTGACGCTCGGTTACGATGTCGGGCCGCGCATGACCATTAGCTTTGGCTCGATCGATTTTCGGAACAACAGCCATAAGAGCACGCACGCCATCTTCGAGCGTTTTCGGCGCGGCGGCCGCGGCGGGCTGCGCCGCGAACTTGAACGCGCAACAGATGCGCTGGCTGCTCGATTACACGGCCCAGCAATCCTCGGGCATCGGCGCATGGACTCGTGATACCGAGCACATCGAGAAAGCCTTCGTCTTCGCGGGCATGACGGCGCGAAGCGGGGTCACCTCCGCCCTCGTGGTTCATGCGGGATTTAACGGCATTGATGACATTTTTTCGGGCGTCGACAATTATTTCCTGGCATATGCCCCCAATGCCCATCCGGAGGAGCTCGTCTCGCAGCTCGGCGAACGTTATGAGATTACCCGGACCAACATCAAGAAATGGACCGTGGGTTCGCCGATCCAGGCGCCGCTCGATGCCATGTACAACATTCTGAAAAAGCGTCCCGTTGATCCCGACGAGGTGAAGACGATCGTCGTGCGTCTCGCCAACACCGAAGCGCGCGTCGTCGACAATCGCGAGATGCCGGATATCTCCCTCCAGCACATGGTTGCCGTGATGCTCATGGATAAAACTGCTTCGTTCCACGCGGCGCACGACAAGCCCCGCATGACAGACCCGGTCCTCCTTCGCGTTCGCGCCAAAGTGCAGCTCGTTCCGAGCGATGAGCTTGAGCGTCTGGAACCGGCGCGGCAGGCCATCGTCGAGATCACCCTGAACGACGGAACAGTCCTGTCCGACCGCGTTACGGATGTGCGCGGCACAGTGGATAATCCGATGACCCGCGAAGAGGTGGTCCAGAAATGCCGCGACCTGGTGGAACCAGTCCTCGGCAAAGCGAACTGCACAAACCTGATCGATAAAGTGATGGGGATCGAAAAAGTAAAGGACATCCGTGAGCTTCGCAGCGTGCTGCAAAAGGGTTGATCGAGTAACGCCGCGTTTTTGAGGTTGGCACCAAACCTCAGTCCAGCCGCTCAATGGATTGGCGCGGATCTTCTTGATCTCCTCGATGGCATTCCTATTGCCAACCTTCGTTCTGTTAGCTTCAGCGAATATTCGGATGGCTGGGGAGTAATTAGTTCCGCTCGTAGGCTCGGCCAGGCCACGAGTGACGGGATTCTCGGTAAGTGGCCGACCATCCGGGAAAAGCGCGTCAGCCAGGGGAGGCCTGTGGCGGTACGCGAGGTTCGGTGTCGTTGACTTCGAGGGTATTTCTGAAGGGGTAGGCGTGTTCAGACTAATAGTCATCTCAAAAAAGGGTGGTTCAATGAGTGGAATGGCGATATTTCGTCAACATCCGTTTCAGGACCGCCGATGCCTCCGGTTTCGTTGACCCGTCCCATGCCATCAATGTAAGATTCACGCCGGTGATCAGCGTGTCCGTGCACCTTTCCCCATTTTAGTTTTTAGCAGGAGGGCACCATGCGTCGAGAGCGGGCGCTGAAAATTGCATTGATGTTTGTAGGATCGCTCTTTTCGGCTTTAGTTTATCCCTTGATGATTTTTGTCGGGCAAGAGCCTGCGTTGGCGATGATGCTTAGCCTTTATGTCACACTCGGCATCTTCTTGCTGCTGGCGGCCCGTAACCCATCTGCGAATCGCAGCCTGATCGCCTTCACGGCATGGTCGAGCCTTGCCCATGCCGCACTTATGGCGGTGCAGGCATTCCGTAATCTCATCCAACGTGGAGAACTGCTGGGCGTGGCTGTCCTCGTCATCATCGGTGTAGCCCTGCTTGTGCTCGCTCCGGCAAGGCAGTCAGGAGAGCTCGGATCCGCAGCCGGTGGTTAGGCTCGCATTTTCCGAAAGCGCCGACCCCAACATTCCTGTCCTGAAATAAGCGCGGTTTGAAATTGATGGTGCTAGGGGCTGTCAGTTTTTGGTTACACTCGTGAGGCCGCCTTGGTTAGGAAATCGAACGCGACGGAAGTTCCGGAGGCTTTATGTTCAGTGCTAAGAAAGTATTTTTCCTGCTTGCGGCGATACTGGCGGCGGCTGAAGCCGCGTATCCTCAGCAGTTTCGCTTTCACCTTCAGGAAGCGACGATCGACGACCTCCATCAAGCCATACGAAATGGCCAGATCACGTGCCGAGGAGTAGTCCAGCTCTATATCAATCGAGCCAAAGCTTATAACGGGGTCAGCGACGTGTTGGTTACGAAAGACGGAGCCCCGATCCCGTTGGCACCTGGGGTAGTTCGCGCAGGCTCGCCACTCAAGTTTCCTACCCAAACAGTAGCCATTTCCACTCTGCTGCCCAATTTCGATCAGTATGCGGGACTGCCGATTGAGTTTGGCAGGATGGAACCAACCGCGTCCGATCCGGCTGTGCAGCAACAGTACGGCATGACCATCGGCATTCCCAACGCCGGCCAGCTGAACGCACTCGGCACGCTCAATATCCGCGGCGAGCGCTCGGTGACGTGCAAAGGCGATCGCGATCGGCGTCCGGCCGACGGGCCGCTGCCTCCCGGCTCGCCGGCGGTCTGCGAGCAATTCCGCAAGCAGCCGGATGCGCTAGAACGTGCGGCCGAGCTCGATGCGCAATACGGCAGGAATCCCGATCTGGCGAAATTGCCCATGTACTGTGTCGTATTCTCATTCAAGGACTCGTATGACGCCAAAGACATGCGCAGCACGGGCGGCGCGGACGCCAACTACGATATTGATTTCCCGGCGCGGGACCAAACGCTCGTGGCACAGCTTCGCGAAAAAGGCGCCATTATTTATGCCAAGACAGCGAACACCGAGTACAACGGGCGTCCGGTTCCCGCCATTCGCGGCGGCGCCGGCGGAGAGCGAGGCACGAACAGGCCCGTAAAGGTATTTGTTTCGACCCAAGGTTATCAGCGCAGTAGCTGGGCGGGAAATCCGAGCGAAGTATATGACACCACGCGCGCCGCCTCCCTGGGCTCCAGCTCCGGCTCGGGCGTCTCCGTGAGCGCAAACCTTGCGACGTGCAGCCTTTGTGAAGAGACCAGCATGTCCTGCCGAGGCCCTTCTAATCACAACGCGGTGGCGCTGATCTTGCCTCACAAGTCGCTCATTTCATTTCTCGGCGGCTCCATCGGCGCGGACATCTACCTTGATCGCGCAGGCATTATGTGCCGCACAGTTAAAGACGCAGCAAAGGTATTGGATGCGCTCAAGGATCCGGCGAACGGATACTACGATCCGCGCGACATCTTCACCACGGTTCCGAGATCGAGTGTTTTGGATAAGCCCTACGCCGCCAGCGCGGTTTCGCCGGGCACGCGCGGCTCGCTGCGCGGAATGCGCATCGGGATTATTCGCGAATCGATGCTGATTTTCCCGGGCATAAAGGCTGACGAGCCGATTTCTCAAGCAGCGGCCAAAGAAATCAAGGCGATTCTGGGCGACTACCTGGGAGCTACTTTGGTCGAATCCGTCGATCCTGTCTGGCCGGATGATCCCAGCATAAAAAGATTGAACCCGTCCTATACGCAAGCTCTGGCTCAACTTGTCCCCGTATTTTTCCCCGATATTCTTTATCGCCTCACGCGTGACGGCCAGCCTCAATTCCCCGAGTTCGCCGCGAAGATCAAACCGACAGAGTTTGCGCCGGGTAAGACGCTGGGATCCGGCACGATGAAACCCATTGATTACTTCCTCGAATTGGCAGAAGGACGCTTGCCCATCCCCAAAAACTTGAACATTCGCGCGATCGAGGAGGAGATTGAACCCAACGCGTTCACCTTCCACTTCAATCAATACGCCTCGCGGCGTGCGGCCGATTGGAAAGAACTTGGATTCACCGAGACCTTGATCGATTTCCCCGCACTCAACGCACGGTCGAAGTTCTGGGGCGATGATCAGCGGGCGGCATTCAAAAATTGGGAAGAGATGGAAGACATGCGCAACGCGCTCGGGCAACGGCAGGGGATCGACGAGCACATTATGATGCGAGAGCTATTGCGACGCGTGGAGATGAAAGTTATTTATGAGAACCATCTCGACGCCGTCGTGCGTGTCCATTATTCACTTCCGCCGGGGAAGATAGGCTTGGCGGGTCAGCCGGAACCTCCCAATGACATCCGCGGCGAGCTCCGCATGGGACCCTTTGCCGGTGTCACCGAAGTTCTTATTCCTGCCGGGTATGTGCGAACGGTCTACGATCCCGTTTTCGTATTGAGCTCCGATAAGAAGCGCTATATTCCCACGAGCAACAACACGCCTGCAACTCTGCCGCCGCCTGGTCTACCGTTCTCCCTTGTCTTTCGGGCGGAGCCCGGAAAGGAAGATACCATCTTGAAGATAGCCTCGGCCTACGAGGCGGCTTCCAAACGCCGTGTCCCTCCGCCTGAGTTTGGACCCTTGCCAGACGAACCGTAAGAGTTCGCCCACGAGGATCGCAGACAATATGGCGGGGCAGATTGCGGGAATCCGGTTCACCATCAAGAGCCCGCCGTCGGACGGCAGGATCTCTGCATCCCATCGGATGATCGATGAGCTCTTTGCCGTGAGAGTTCTGGCGAGAGAGACTTGGGCTCGAAATCCTTGGCCAAGTCCCGATGAGCCGGCTCATCGGACTCTTATCGGAATGTGGTCCTACCGCCGTCTGGCTCAGTGCGCCCAGTAAGCACCTCCCGGGAGACACCTTGATGGATCCAACCGCCATCTAGGCCCCTGGGTCATGCTGGCCGACCAGAAGGTAGGTGTATCATCGCACCGGTCATGCGACATGGCAGGCAATTCCAAAGGAAGGGAGAATCAACATTGAGCCGCTTTGTGCTTGGATTGGTTGGCATCACAGGAACTGGGTTCTGGCTCCTCACAGGGGCCAATGGCATCTCCTCTACTCCGCAGCAACCTACATCCTCATCCTCGGTGCAATATCTTGAGGGCACCGCGGCCCAAAAGGAGCGAGCCTTCTCTCCGGCAGTAATTACCAGAGGCGGGAAAATCATTTGGCTAGCGGGCCAAACCACCACCGAGGACTTAAACGGTAAGTCACTTATGGGCGACTTCCAGGGCCAAGCAAGGGCGGTCTTCGCAATGATGGACCGCACCTTGAAGCGCAGTGGAGGAAGCCTCCAGAACTTGGTGACTATGACCGTCTTTATCAACGATCCCCGCTATGGCGACCAGTTCGTGAAAATGCGCCACGAGATGTTCCCGGACGGCAAGTTCCCCGCAAGCGCGTTGATTACTGTCTCTAACTTCGCACAGCCGGGGATTCTCATTGAAATTCAAGGCGTGGCAGTCATCGCCGAGTGAGGATCCACCGATTCATATCTCTGGATGCCGTGGAACCAGTTACGACGTACAGTTCCCACGGGAGCGCTCCCGTTTAGCAGGGTGCTCTCCCATCGGAGCGAGAACACTTCGTTGGGCCTCATGACCGCCGTTCTATCTCAGGGCGTCGTCGTAGTAACTTGGATCGTAGTACTTCAACGGTTCGATCAACTTCTTCTTAGCAACTGCATAACGACTTCGCAAGGCGAGGACGGTCCGGAGCCCCTCGGCGCTCACGCGCGCCTTGCGGAAAAAGCCATCCTTTGGATCGAGAAGCTCCTCGTAAGTGCGCTCGGCTATCTCTGGAGACATTTGGACATTGTTCAGCAGGATCGTGATGGCTTCTTCGCGGTTCGCTTTGTCGTAGAGCCAATCGATTGCCTGGGCGTAACCGCGAATGAAGGCAACCACCTTGGTTCTGTTCTCTCTGGCCCAAGAGCGGCGCGTTGCGGCGACATTGCCTTGATAGGGTCCGATCACTTCTGTTGCTTTCGCGAGCTGATTGAAATGCTGCTCGCCGGCGAGAATGTTGAAAGGAGCTGAAAGGAGTGTTCCCGCCTGCTTACGGTCCCGCAGCGCGTCCCAACGCTGTGTTGTTCCTCCAACTTTTTCGATTTGGTAGTCGGTCTCCGCGAGACCATTTCGGCTGAGAACGTCGAACAACACAAAGGCATAGCCGGTAGTGCGCGCATCGACCGACAAGGTCTTGCCTTTCAGGTCGGCAAATCTCTTTACGTCAGGCGCGACGACGAGGTTCAGAAATCCGTTGTCGCTGCCCATGAACGCGAAGAACTCAGGTTGAGCTCCGATGGGGGCTTCGCCTTGACCTTCGACGTAAGCGACGATGTTGTCGAAAGCGGTCATGGCAATGTCGAATTTGCCTTCGGCCAGTCCCGTCATTTGCGCCACCGAGTTCGGCGTCGACTGAAGCGTCACCGTGATCCCGTTGCGCTCGAAGAATCCTTTCTGCTGCCCGACGAAACTTGGCCAATTGAAACCGCCGGGGAAGACATTAACCGTGACGTTCGCAGGCACCTGTGCCCGGGCGGGCGCCGTCAACAAGTTTGTTGCGACGAGCAGCGCGACTACGCCCGACCTCAACCAGCCCGATTCTTTCATGGTTGCACCCCTACAAGGACATGTGACCTGGTTGCAATGCCAGCGCGAGGCCGCCGGCAACTACGGATAGAAACGAAATCTGGATTTCTCCCGCCATCGCCCACCCAGCGTGAGTGGCAATCCAGCCCACCACATAGCCGGCGACAGCGGCGGATCCGTACAGGCTGGTCACGAAGATGCCGGAGGCGCGGCTGGCCAAGCTACTCCGCAACGCTTTGGCGTGATAGCCTGCCAGATTGACGTAAATCACCCCACTGACAATCAGACCCCAGGCGAATGACAGAATTGCTTGGGGCACGAAGGCTCCCGATCCGTGGAAGAGCAAGTAGCCGAGTGCAGCGGCACAGAAGAACGCGGTGCTTAGCACGAACCGTGGCGAGAAGCGATCGCCGAGCAATCCGCCAGCAATCGAAGCAAGCGCTCCCAGTCCATAAAAGCTCATCACGGTCCCGGCGGTCGTCGGCGAATATTGGAGACCTTCGCGGAGGAATGTTGGGTACATTCCTAGATAGCCATACATAACAAGGCCGCCGATCAAGCTCAACAACGTCAAAAGTATCGTATTTCTGTTGAAAAGCGTTGGTGCACCGCCGCGATCTGCTCGCTCGTGGGCGGCAGTCTCGCTCTCAGTGAACCATGGTTCCACGCTGAGCGCGATCACGGCAATCGCCAAGAAGCCGAGAAACCCAAAGACGACCATCGGTACCCGCCAGCTCCGATAGGCGCTCAGGAGAGCGCCACCCAAGATCGGGCTGACGATGGCGCCAATGCCGAAAGAAAAATTGACCGAGCCTAATGCGGCAGCGCGGTGGCTCACAAAGTAATTGGCCGCGATGGCCAGAAGGACCGTCAGTTGCATCGCCTCGCCGATGCCGGTGGCAGCCCGGTAGATCAGCATGTCGGAGAAGCCGTTCGCGATGACAGTCAACACCGTGCCTGCAGAGAAGAGGGCGATTCCGACCTGCAGTACAGTCTTACGGGAGAAACGCACGAGGAGATAGCCTGTAGGCAGCCCCGCGATTGCCATTCCCAGTGTGAAGATTGTCGACAGGAAACCTACACCGGCGAGTGAAAAGCCATACTGCCGGCGCACTTCTGGAGCAAGCAGCGGGAAGAGCTGCCGGTCCATGGCGTTGATTGCGTACGAAGCGAGCAGCACGCCAAACATGGCGATGCCGAGGGCGCGCGGCTTAGTTCGAGGCGGTTCCACGAACTACTTTGCGACTGCTTCGTTCTTTACTTGAGCACCGAGATACCAGTCCAGAATCTGATCGCCGGTCCAAAACACTACGCCGGACCGCGACTGAATGTGCTCCAACGCTTCCCTGAAGAAGCGCAGCCGATGCGGTACGCCCATGATGTAGGGGTGCACCACCAGCGCCATGATCCGCGCGGAGTCGTGTGCGTCGGAGTACAACTGCTCGAACTGATCGATTGCACGGTCCCTGTATTCCGCCGCTTTGTGATGCTGAATCAGGATCATCGCGACATCATTGCATTCTTGCGTGTACGGCACGCTCACGAGTGAACGGCTGCGCGTGTTCAGCATAACCGGTTGGTCGTCCAGAACCCAGTCGCAGACGTATTCGTAACCTTCTTCGGCCAGGATATCGGGTGTATCCCATGTTTCGGTCAAGCCAGGCCCAAGCCATCCGCGCGGTCGTCGCCCCGTGAATGCCTGAATGACTTCCGTCGTCTTCGCGATATCGGCTCGTTCGTCGGGAACCTTCTGCATGTTCTTCTGGCCGAAGCCATGGCCGATGAACTCCCATGCTGCGTGCCAGATGCCGCCCGCGCGATCGGCTCATAGGCGTGGATGGCGCTGCCATTGATGGCGAGCGCCGCGCGAATGTTGAAACGATCGATCACTTCCAGCATTCTCCAGAAGCCCACGCGATTGCCATATTCGTGCCACGCCCAGTTGGGAATATCGGGCATCGGCGAGCCACCAGCAGGCGGAGTGAGAACAGTCCGCGGCATGGTCTCGCGCGGATTCCACTCCTCAATATTTACAATGACCCACACAGCAAGGCGCGCGCCGCCAGGCAACACGAGCCGCGGTCGGTCTTTGATAGCCGAGTAGGCGATACGGTCCATCGGTAGCATGGTCATTAGGTATTTCCGTTTTGACTTTCCGGTCGACCGAAAATGTACACCCAGTCCCGTCAGTACGCAATGCTCCAGCCAGGTTCTTGCGTACAGAGCCTTCCCGGGAGCAGCGGCAAAATCACTAGCGAAAAACTGACGTTTCAGGAAGGACACTGGAACGTTGTCCCGCCGCGAAAAAGTGAATGACGGAGGCACCTCTGAGGCCACCGTGAGCAACTTTTATTTTTTGATTTTTCCTGGCGGGCACGAGCCGGACGGTCGTCGCAAGAATCTATGTTCAGCGCGCCGCCGTCACTGATTCTGTTGGGCGAAAGCTGTTAGCGGAGCCAGCCCCTTGACGAGGACACCCGAGTGCGCGAAGGCAATCGCTTTCACATCGCTCCCATTCTGAATCAGCCGCTGGTCCAGATGGACGAGCGACGCTCGATCCTGCGCCTGGCTGTCGCTAAAGACCCACGGGGCCGGCTTGATCCTGCTGTCGCTTGTCGTATCGGCTGCGTCGCCGACAAACAGCACGCCGCGAACCAGATAGGCCGCGCTTCCCGCTGTATGACCGGGCACTGCAATCACACGGACGGTCACTTGGTCCAGCATCACCATCTCGCCATCCTGCAAGGCTCGGGTCACCTTCAGACCAGTGGCGCTCACGGGCATGAGGCGCGTCAAGGGGCCATGCGCGCCCGCTCGTCCTTCGACCAGCGCCACCTCCGGGCCGAGCGCCATCACCTGCGCGTCGGGGAAGAGAAGAATGGCGGCGGTATGGTCCGGGTGTCCGTGCGTGAGAAGGATCGCCTTCACCGCATCGGTGCCAAGTTGCCGACGCGTCAACTCGGCGAGGATGGCCTTGCCCGACTTGTCATTGCCCGCGTCAATCAGCGCCACTTCGCCGCTCCCGATCGGCACGAAGGCCACACTCACAATGCCGTCTTTCACGATGCGGATACCGTTGATCTCGAACCCATCCGTGATGGATTGCCGCCCCACGAACGCGCTGGCGATGGTGCCGACTGCTGCGATCACGAGCAGGCCAATGACGAACCCTACGATCTTGAGAATGCGCTTCATTGGAGATTCCTTCCTGGCGGAATTTTCTGTCTCACAGTAGCACTTTTCCATGCCGGAGTGAGTTCTTCTCAGATGCTTTTTTGAGAGCGACACCGAGGGAACGTCCGAGACCACCGCGAGCTATTGTTATTCTTTTATTTCTTATGTTTGGCTGCTGCTGGAGCGGTCCGGCTATTCGTTGCAGCATTACTTGGAAAGAGCGGGCTTGAGAACCAACATTGGCAGCGGGCTGAAGCAGTTGTGATACCTGTCAACCGATATCATTGCGGCCGAATCACGCCCCGAGCTCACACCACATGTCCATTGATATATGTATAGTAATATTCTCGTTACGCTAATACGAGCGCTCGCGCGCGACCACAATGCAATTCGAGCCTGCGAGACAACCGGGTGGAGGCGAGCTGCAAGTGCGGCTTTAGCGCTACAATGCAGAACTCAATGCGTCAGGCCACCACCCTCGTTCAGCATCTTTTGAAGTACTTCCGCCCACCGAACCAGCGAATTCGAGATATCGCAGAAATTAGGCTCAATACAGGCATGCGACCAGAGGAGGTGTTTCGGATCCGAGTCGAAAACATTGATCTCCAACAGAAAACGATTTTCAATCCTTTTGGCAAGACGAAGGCCGCCCGTCGAACTATCCCGCTGACAGACGATTTACTCACTTTGCCCCGGCGCTGCATGAAACGGCCTACGGAATTGGGTACGCCATTTGTATTTCCATCGCGGCACGATGTCCAGAAACCGATCGGAAGCGTCAAGAGTGCGCACCGATCTGCCGCGACGAGAGCCAAAAGCAAGGGGCACTTCCGGCTTTACGATTTGCGTCATACATTCGCAACGCAAGCTGTCGCCTCGAGCGCAGATTTGCCCGCGCTCAGCTCACTGCTGGGGCACGCAAGCATCCTAATGTCAATGCGGTACGTTCACCCGGCCGCGGAACAGAAACGAAGAACAATCGAGAAGTTTGAAAAGTTTTGTTCTGAAGGTATCATCAACGCGGCGATGACGAAACAAAGTCACCGGGTACCTACAGAAGTCACTACAGTGGAGCGAGTGAACTAATGTCTGCGTACGCTAAGTCATTAAAAAGTTTGGTGGACGTGACAGGGTTCGAACCTGCGACCCCCTGCTTGCAAAGCAGGTGCTCTCCCAGCTGAGCTACACGCCCATCGAAACTGGCCTTCTTGAATAGTGCAAGTTCTTCATATTACGGGGTCTTACCTTCAACTGCAACTGAGTCTGACTCTTCCGAGTGAGTCCAAGAAGGGGCTATCTGCTCTACAATTTCCCTTTTGAACGCATCGGAAAAGTGCGTGTACCCGCTTGTCGTTCGCAGGCTCGAATGACCAACCTGGGTTTTGGTGAAGTCTGGCGGAACGTGGTTTTGCTGCATATGGCTGACCCGACCGTGACGAAACGCGTGCATACCGCCGCGTGGAATTTTCAAGCGGTCGCAGATCGGATATAGGACATAAACGAGCACATCATGGTCGTTTAGCGGAGTCCCATTCCTGGTTTGAAACACCCGGCCAGATGTACGGTCCCCGAGATGTGCCTGAAGCATCCGAAATGTGGCCGAATCAATCCACACTTCGCGGCAGCCTTTGCGACGTTTTCGGCGAAACCTCTTGACCGCGCCACACTGAGCGCCTGACACGAATCACTCCGCGATTGATGTCCAGGTCCTCGACATGCAGCCCGAACAATTCGCCCGCCCTCAACGCGCTCACTCCGGCTAAGTGAAACAACACCCTATATTGGCCCTCGGATTCCTTCACTATCCGTCCGAGTTTCGATTTGTGTAAACCAGCGTTGTTCGACATCGGGGATTGTGGGTAGCGAGGGATACCATTTCCGAGGCGGCTCATCGTTTTGTTGCAAATGCCAATTCATAATCGCCCGGAAGAGTTTCCAGAGATTGTGAATCGTTTTCGGTTCCAGGCCCTTGTCCTGCAAATGCACGATCCAATCGTTGATGGCTCCCGTCTTGATTAATTCCAGGGCCATCGAACCGAACCATGGACGCAGATACTTGGCAATCAGCTTCGGTACCGTGTATCTGCTGCTTTCTTTCAACTGCGGAAGTCGCTTTGATTCCCACGCGTTCGCCACGTCAACAAACGTTGTGGGAGGTTTGAGCGAGCGTTCCAGATGAGTCGGAGTATTGACGCCCTCTTCTGTGAGAATTTCCAAGAGCTTGCGCTTTGCTTCGGAACGCGTAAGCTCTTGTTTCGTTCCCAGTACGAGAGCCCGTCGCTTCCGTCTGGAATCTCCAGGCACGTCAACGTAGAATCGCCCGACCCATCTCTCGTATCGCAAGAACACTTGGCCCCTCTGTCCTGACCGCTTCGACATGTACTTCCGACCTTTCTGTCGAAACGGCGTCGCAGCATGAACCTTAGCCCTGTCCTCTGTTGATTGCAAGGGCGGGGCCGTGCTGCGATCCTTTGTGTTTGCTTCTCGCAATGACATGTCTCAGCGCAAGGCGCTACTCCTTCGGTGGGTTTGCTTGGTTCCGTTCTTGGACGAAATGGCGGAGGAGCAGGATAGCCGCGATGACAACCAACACAATAAGTGCTGCTCGTAACAAAGTGATTCTCATTCCTCTTCCTCCCATGCGACGATTGCGCCGCAGTTTTTTCCAGGGCAGCGAAATCCCTTGAGGCTTCCGTCGAGCATGCTGGTCTTGATTTGCCCCGGTTCAATCCAGAAGTGCCAGCCGCACTCAGGGCATCTCAGCCGATAACGTCGTTCCATGCGCTTGAGCCTGGTCCAAAGGTCCTCACCGTCCCCCTTGTCTACCAGTCGGTTGAATCCTGCGATCCCAGCGGGGCCGCGAACGAAGACTTGAATCCCGCATGGGTCGCACGTTATGTACGGCTTGTCTTTCTTGGTGATTTTGACCTCGCGAGGGTCAGTACAGACCGGGCAAGGGAACATCCGCTTTCCGCTCAAGACCGCCATATTGCCGACCCTCCTCCATGCTAAAATTGCTGCGCATGAGTGCATCCTAAACCCTGATTTCAGAATGGTTTTTCAAGCTGCGTAGGAAGGATGAGGGCGTGAAAAATTGTTCCCGCGAAATTCCTAGCCTTTTGCCGGGAACCTTCCGTAAAATTCTGAGACAACGGTGCTGAGAGTTCCCGCAAAAATGGCAAAGACCGAAAAGACGGCCAAGAGGGTGAAAAAGCCTCTTGACACGTTTTCGCAAAAACGAGGGAGAGGACGCCCCGGAGTCCGTGCTTCAGAGATCAGCGGGCGTGCTTACCATTACCATCTGATTTTCAGCCAGATTTGGGATGTGGTGGGCGGGTCGTTGCTGTCCGCAAATACAAAAGAAGAAGTAATCAAAGCGCTCGAACGCACCCCTTATAAGGATGAATTTGCCACGATAGCTTCATTGGCTCTCGAAGTTCTGCACGATCCCAAGTTTCCCAAGAGGCGCGAGGCTCAGATCAATTTCCTTGGCGATTCACTCGCGGGAAGAGGAATGATCAGTCCCCGCCGGTCACGCGACATTTGCGAGCATGAACGGACGAAAGAACGCGCCAAATCAAGGTATCAGATCATTCGAAGAGAGTTTTATATTGAATGTTCTTGTGGATACAAAGGTCCCGCCTGTGACAACGCATGTCGAAAGTGCGGCGCAGAAATTTCCATTTGGCCGGAAATTATGTGGGGGAATCCGAACCTCTGTCGGTAGCTCTCGGGGTTGCCTCGTAACGTAACGTACGTACGTGACGTTGGCACTTCGTTCATCAACGCGTTGGCGGTTGAATGCCCAGCTTTCTTGTATGTTTCTCCCCCTCGTTGAGGGACCCATCCGTGCGCAATGTAGCTGCGACATATTTGTGCACTATTGGCGGGTGTTGCGAGCCGAGTTGCCAATAAGAGGCGAGCATCGTTGCTTGATCGGCACTTCCCAAAATGTATTGCCGCATCGAATCGATGTCCTAATCGAGGGTCATTGTGAGGCATTCGTCAAAATCAAGCTCTTGCGAAATAATTGCCTTAATTACTTGCTTGAATTCGACAACTCTGCCGTAGGTATCGTCTTTCGGCGTAATTTGGGGCATGCCGTGCCTTCCTTACTTTGAAGAAACAAAGAAATCCAAATTCCTTGCTATCTTGTCTCAGTCTGTCTGGACGTTAAGTCTCCTTCTTACAATGGTTTGAAGTTGCCAGAATTTTAATTAAACGAAATTTAAAAAATGCCCGCGAAAAAGAATCAACAAACACCAAATCCAAAGTACGGGGCGCACTTGAGATTTCAGCAAAAGGTTTCGCGGACTGCGGATAAGCAGCGCGGAAATATCGACGCGGGGGCTACAGGAATTTTTCCGACAGTTTATTTCCCGCCCTTCATCTCTTTCAAAAATCCTCACTATGGCACTCGCCGCAGGTGATTGATTCTATGTGCTCGCAAGTCGTTTTTCCCAGCTTTCGAGAATCACCTGATTATTGAAGTATCCGAACGGGGGCACCCACGGTCCTAGCTCTTCGCCAAACCCTCTCTGCCATCCCGCTTGAAACGCAGGATTTCCCGAGAGGTATAGCTAGAATTCATTAATAAATATATTGACGAGTGGCAATAGTGTGGTGTATCACCTCGAGAATTACAAAATGTTAAAGAAGGCGGGCGCAATTTAGGACTTCCGTTTCTGACAATAGGATTCGACCTGGAAGTTTACTGTTGGGCGAAATCAGGTTCTGAGGGGGTGACATGCGTTCCGCGCGATACGCTTCGTTGTTCGTCTTTCTATTTCTGGCGGTTCCATCCTGGGGCAAGCAAGCTCCTCAACAAGCTTTTGCTCCTCAACCAATCCGCGACCCGCAGGCCGTAGCGGCATTGCAGCAGGCAGTTGCAGCAATGGGTGCGGCTATACCCTCTGACTCGGTTGCGACCGGGACCGTGACCATCGTTGCCGGGACAGAGACGGATCAAGGCACGATCCGCATCCTAACACGAGGGACCAATCAGACCCTCGAAGAGGAAGAGATAGATACGCCGCAAGCAGTGCGGACTCAGGTGTTTTCACAAGGTGAAGCCAGCGAGACGGTGGGCACCACCGCCGCACCGTTCCCGCTGCAGCGGGCGGTGACGAGCCATTGCCCCGATTTCCCGCTCCCTTATTTGACCGCAATCCTGACCAACCCGGATGAGGAACTCAAGGTCATCGGCCCGGAACAGATGGATGGTGCGGCTGCGCTGCATGTCGAGGCAATCAACACCTTCGCGTCGAATATCAAACTGCAATTCCTATCGGGATTTACGACTACCGGCATTTGGCTCGATGCAAAGACGGGGCTGCCATTGAAGATTTCCTATGTGCGACGGGATACCAGCCAATCGCCTCAGATACGAATGGAAGTCTTGTTTAGTGATTACCGAAATATTGGAGGTGTGTTGTACCCCACGAGCATTCAACGATTCCTTAATGGGACGTTATGGATGACGGTCACGCTGCAAACAGTGAATTTCAGCACCGGCCTGATAGATGGTGATTTTCCAGTTGTGGAGGTGCGCTAATGCGTCCTCGCTTCTCTTCGATAATCGTCCTCGCCGTCATGTTCCTTATCTTTGCGATTGGATCTGTCCGCGCGCAGGGGTTTCCACCGTTTGGGTCTTTCCAGACGGGGAATTTCGATGGCCTCAACCTCCAGAATCTGAATGTGAACTTCTCTATTCCCGTGATTAGCAGCCCGGGGCGAGGAATAACCTTCCAGTTACCGACCGTCTACAACAGTCTCGTATGGTCCGAATACGCTTCAGTCTGGACGCCCGCATGGGGATGGCAGGAGAACCTTCCTAGCGGCCAAACGACCGGTGGACTCACAGTGACGGAGCAGTTCAAGTGCTACGCGAACCCTCCTGGGTGGTATTGGGCTACGCGCTACAAGTACGGTAACTTCGCTTACATCGATCCTGTGGGAACCAAGCATTCATTCCCAATTTCGTATACTGTCGATGAATGTTGGGGCGACAGCGGCACCACCAGCGGATACGCGACCGACAACAGTGGGTATTATGGGGTCCTCACCCCGGACTACACGACCGTGCTGGTAACGAATCAGGCCGGTGACTCGCCGCGTGCGTCAACCATAATCGACACGAATGGGAATTACATCACGCAGACCATAAATGGCAGCGAGACTGATTACAAAGACAGTGTGGGTCGAACTGCAGGGAAGGTCATTACAAGCGCAACCAGCATCCAATACCAATTCCTGGACGGTTCCGGCACGAATACCTACAAGACCGCCACGCTCTATCTGACCTCGACAACTATCAAAACGAATTTCGCTTGCTCCGGTGTGACGGAGTACAACGGTTCAGCCTATCTGCCCACCGAGCTGGACATTCCGACACCCAGCGGTGCCACCCTGAAATATCTGTTCAGCTATGAGGCCACTCCCGGAAGTCCAACGACTTCTACCGGCAGGCTTCAGAAGGTCACCCTCCCCACCGGCGGAACCTACGAATACGATTACGGCTCTACAAACGATGGCGTCAATTGCAGCTCTGGCAGCGTTGTAAGCATGACCCGGAAGGTCAGCGACGGCACAACCACTGGAACTTGGCAGTATGGCACGGCCAATTCGGTCACCACGGTCACGGATGCGGCCGGCAACGACACGGTTTATACGTTCAACTCGTCCGGACAAGAAACTGAGAGGCAGATGTATTCGGGTACGGGCGGCTCGCGCACGCTTCAAAGGGCGATCTACACGACTTGGGCCAGCAACGGCACGCCAGCAACCCAGGTAACTATCCTGGAGGACAACAGCACACAATCGGAAACCGACACCACGTTTGACTCAAACGGCTTGCTCGACTCGATGACCGAATACGATTGGGGACCTGGTGCGCACGGCGGGGCCCTGCGAACCACGGCGCTCAGCTACCTGAACTCCACGAACTATACGCAGCGAAACATCATCAACCGCGTGACGACCAAAACGATCAAGGATGGCAGCGGAACCGTCCAGTATCGAGAAGACACGGCGTACGACGGGGCAACGATCACCACTTGCCCGACGGGGGTGGTGCAGCACGACGATACCAACTATGGTTGCGGCATGAATTATCGGGGGAACCCTACGTCTATCACGGTCTACAAGGATCCGGTGACTCCCGCACAGGGCGTGACGACAAGTCTTGTATATGACATCTTTGGGAATGTCCTTAAAACGTCTGTGAGCGGTACGCAGCAGAGTCAGTTCAACTTCTCATCGGCTACCCAGTACGCATTTCCCGACTCCGCTGTCAGTGGTCCATCTTCGGGCACGCAACTGACCCAAAGCTTGACCTACAACCCCGACACGGGCCGTGTGGCGACATCGAAGGACCCGAACAATCAGCAAACGACGTTCGCCTACGATTTCCTTGGGCGTGTGACGTCCGTGACGCGTCCGGACAATTCACAAGTGACGACCACCTACAATGACACCACTCACGCCGCCACCGCGACCACCCCGATTGATAGTTCGCGGTCTGTCCAGCAGATCACGGCATTCGACGGGTTAGGGCGGCCCTTAACAACGACGGTGGAGGATGGGAACAACAACGTCTATTCGATCGTCCAGACCAACTGTGACGCCATGGGCCGGGCGTACAAGACCAGCAATCCGTACACCGGCAGCCCCTCCTACTGGACGACGACGACTTTTGACGCGCTATCCCGGCCGACGCAGGTTCAATTGCCGGACAATTCGAGCACAACGTATTCCTACGCCACGAATACAGCCAAAGTGACCGACCCGACAGGCAAGAAGCGCGAATCGGTATCGGATGCCGCAGGGCGGCAAGTAAAGGTCTTGGAGCCGGACGTGACGAACGGAAATTCCTTGACCGTCGAGACCGACTATGCCTATTCGGTTCTCGACGCGCTTGCAACCGTGACCCAGGGGGCGCAGACGAGAACGTATGTGTACGACGCGCTGGGGCGCGTAACCAGTGCGACCACGCCCGAAGCGAGCCAGGTTCAGAGCCAGTACAACGACTTCAACCTCGTGACGCAGCGCACTGACGCGCGCGGGGTCGTGACCGGTTACGCGTATGATACGCTCAACCGGCTTGTTGGAATTAGCTATCCGACCGTTCCCAGCGGCGTTTCTTCGATGCCGAACACAATTTGCAATCCGGTATCCGGGACGGCCAACAGCAATGTTTGCCTCTATTATGATCAGGGCGGCCAATCGTCCTACGCCCTAGGACGGCTCACCGAGAGGATCGACCCTTCCGGCTCAGAGACATACACGTACAACAAGTTGGGCCAGACGACGCAGGATGCCAAAGTGATAGGAAGCGCGACGTACACGACGCAATACGCCTACAATACAGGTGGGGAGCTCACGCAGATCACCCCTCCGTCCACTCACGTTGTCTATCAGAGCTACGATGCCATCGGCCGGCTCTGCGAGGTGGCAGGGAGCACGATCAGCACCGCTTGCGGCACAGCCACAACTCCATACGTGAGCAGCTTCGGGTACAACGTAGCGAGCGAACTGACAGGGCTGACCTACGGGAACGGCGTCGCCGCAACGTACGGATATTCGTCAAACCGATTACAGATGTCCTCCCTCTCCTACGCGAAGAGCGGGACGACCCTGTTCGGATTGGCCTATTCTTACGGCGCGTCCGGAAGCAACAACGGGCAAATCAGCGGGATCACGGATAGCGTGGACAACGGGCGCAGCGCGACCTATACGTATGACGCCCTAGCGCGGATTTCCACCGCGGGTACGGCCGGGTCAACCAACTACCCGCAGTGGGGACTCTCTTTCACGTACGACCGCTATGGGAATCGAACGGCGGAAACACAAACGGCGGGCAGCCCGCCGCACAATTCAGTGGCGGTGAGCACGGCGACGAACCGGATCACGACCTCGGGTTACAATTACGATCTCAGCGGGAACATGATCAACGACGGATACAATTCGCTTGTGTACGATGGCGAAAACCGGGCTACGAATGCGAGCAACGGCAGTGCGTCGGCTACCTACACCTACGACGGCAACGGGATGCGCGTGAAGAAGGCGGTCCAGAGCGGCACGACGACAGTGTATGCGTTCTCCGGATCGAAGGTGCTCGCCGAGTACGAGAACGGCGCAGCGCCTTCTTCGCCCACGCGGGAGTACATCTACGCGGGAGCGGCGCTGGTGGCCAAGATCGAAGGCAGCAGCACGATTTACTATCAGGCCGATCAGCTCTCGGTGCGGGTGACGACCAATTCTAGTGGGACGGTAGCCGGGCAGCAGGGCCATTATCCCTTCGGCGAGACATGGTACGCGCAAAATACAACGGCGAAATGGGAGTACACCACCTACGAACGCGATGCCGAATCCGGCAATGACTATGCCATGGCCCGATACGACGTGAACCGTCTTGGGCGCTTTTTGTCGCCAGACCCTGTTGGCGGGTCGGGTAGCGATCCGCAATCGATGAATCGCTATGCTTACGTGGAAAACGACCCCATCGACCTAGCTGATCCGACAGGTCTGTGCCCTCCCTGGGGACCGTATATTTCAAACTACGAGCTGAAGCACACACCGGACGGGGGGCCATACTATGCCCGCTGTAGAGAGACGGCGTGGGGGGAAGGGGGCAACATTGGCACTTGGTATGTCGACACCAGTGATACCTGGTTGGGGGAAGACTACCCTGACCCGCCTTATATTGATTTCATACCACCAACTGTCCCCTTCCGCATCGATCTTCCTGACCCACCCGGCGGTGGCAAGCCGCAAACGCAGGGTTGTACTCCAAGTGTTTTCAACCCGTCGTGTAAACCACCCCAACCGCCATCATGCCCAGCGGTCTTCTTCGATTCTGCGCTCCACGCTACCGATAATTGGCCAGCATTCCCCGGTGGGGCTGGCCCTGACGACGCGGTCAAGGCGGCAGCCGCTGCGGCAGCCGCTCAACACATTATCGAGCGCGGATTGGTGACTCCATTGAGATCAACCATCGTGCGCGACATCCTTTTTGCTGGGGAGACAATCGCCGAGGTAGTCGCTTTCGCCCCCGTCATTTATTCGGAAGTGGTCGGACTTAATGATGAACGGAAGGCATGGAGTTCAGGAGCATGTCGAACAATCTGGAGTAAGTGATCTGACCGGGACCAATGCTCTAGGAGATGTAATGCCATTTAGAAAGCTCATGATGTCCTATCCGACGCTCTTCGGGGTTCTAATCGGTCTCTTGTGCGCGGGGGTGATCCTGTTCGGAGGAATTTGGTTTCCGCAAGTTTTTGAAGCTCTTGGCAACCACAAAACGTTAGTGCAAGGGGTTTATTTCACGGCGTTCGCTTTTGGGGCTTGGCTTTATGGTCTCTGGCGCTGGCGCCACCGACATGCCTTCTGGGTATCACTGAGCATTTTCTTCCTACTCCACATGCTCGGTGTGTTTTACTACACGACCCGAGTTGGCCGCATTCTCGTATGGCAGTGGTTTGTCTTGCTCTTGCTTGAGGCCTACCTTATTGCATTTTTCGTGGGCTGGTCAACCCGACGGTTCGGTCACTTGAGCAAACACAAGCGCGGGTAGGGTGGCCCGCGCTCGTAGCCGCAAACACCGGGACGAACAACGGCAGTAAATCAGTGCGCTGCCCAGAACGCGGCTTCACTAGCATCCATCTTCCACGCTAACCCGAACAACTTCTGGGCGCCTCCAATTTTTGGAACACGGCGAAAAACTGGGGAGAAGCCTTCTTCGTGAAAGGATCGTACTTCAAGATTGCGGAGATGGCAGGCCAGTCGCTCCAGTCCGCAGGCGAGATCACGCCTGTTACAACCGTAGCGAAACCGCTCGTCGCTGATTTCGCCACGGGCGGGGTTGCTTTGGCCACTCTGACGGATGCTGGTGTGCGTTCGGCGTGCACCGAAGCAGCATACCCTTATATGAATAGGATGATTTATTGAATTCCTGGACAACTGCAATGTGCCTCGCCGCCAATATTCTCGTCTTGTTCCCTACTTCTCTTGAGGAAGCGATGCGCAACCATGAGACCGTTTCTCTGCTCTGCCTGTGGGGGATAGCCATGCTCAGCTACCACCAAGACTTAAAGCTCAAGACTGGTTTTGGCGTCCTGTCTCAGATTCTAGCGGTTGTTTCCCTGATTGCTTTCGTGGTCTTTGGATTCACGCATGGGGAGTGGTGGAATTTCCTGATCGCCTCGGCTCTTACTTGGTTCCACATCCAGTTCACGAGACGCTGGCTGGCACGCCCGGGCGCGTGGTGGTGATGCAACTGACCTCGTTGCCGCAAGCGCCGGGTAAGGAGTCATTCGCCACTTGTGTCAAGAATCTGGCAAATGTCGATAGCCTTCAGAACTTGACTAATGCGGGAGCGGGTTCTATAAAAGGGGATGTCAAGAAAACGATTCTCCCCTCCGCGTTGTGGGGTGAGAGGCTTCTGACATCCAGCCCCTGGGTGTGGCTATCAAGTCTATTCCGGAGCGTTATTGGGCATACCGGGGTGTTTGGCGTTGGACGAACTGAGTGAATTTTGAACATTTGATGGCAACCTGGAATTCCGCAGAAATTCACATCCTGGGAGGTGGTTTATACGCGCCTGTCGGTCTGTCCTTCTCTTCGTTCCCAGTCTGCCATTACTTTCGCTTTTGGCGGTATCGACCTTCGGCCAGACAGCGAAAACGTTTGTCAAAGTGGAACCAAATCAATGTTGGGACGACGTGAAGGACGTGGTTCATCGCCGCGCGACCAACGTAGTAACCAACGAAGCCTATCACACATTGACGGCAGAGAGGTTTGCATCGATGCAAGGCGATCTGTCGATCATCGTCGCGACGGTATCTGATCAGAACAAGAAGGGCGAGGCAGGGTGCTCGATCATTGTCGGAGTATCGGGCAGCGCCTCACTCGGCAGTTCCGGTCAAAAGATCAATGCTTTCAATGGGAGCAATAATTTCCGGACCGCAGTTCGCATCGCTGGCGAGGTCGAGTCTTTGCAGAAGGCCAGAGACAAAAAGGCCAAAACTAAGAACCCATGAGCAAGGCTGTTTATGACGCCGGGTGCCCCAGCCTTTGGGGTTGAACTTTCGGGCGCCCGAATCCTCGTCGTTTTTCGAGGGGTCAGAGGGTTTGGTTTGTGACGTACATTGTGACGCAACCGCCTCCAACTCGGCCTCATCGCTGCCAACGTCGGAGGGACAGAATCGCGGCTAACTGATTCTCCCATACAACTTCTACTCATTCTCCTTCTCTCCATCCAAATTCGACTTTTGAATTTGCAAGAAGGGGGTTGCCGGCTCGATCCCGCTCACTTCCACCAAAGGTTTTATAGCGATGATTCCCTAGTAACCTCAAAACCCACGTTATTTAGATAATTGCGAAACGCATCCACTTTCCTATTGATTCGCCCTTTCCTGTCTGGTGTGAACAGTTGTGCTTCCTTGAACCTGAATTGCGAAGTTGAAATCGATTTCATAGGGAAGGATTAATCAATTTTGGGTTCAGGCGGAGGGTTCGCCATGCAGACTATGTTGACCCACTCACGGACCTAAAATGGACATTGGGCCAATTCAAGAATCCTTACGGTTGGTTTAGGGGAAGAGATGACCTGCCCCCTGTTTTGGTCCAATCATAAGTTAGCACTCGGGGCTTGGTTCTGAATCTGCTCGGAGGGGCGGGGGATGAGCCCGTCGCCGTCGAGGCTGTGGGAAAGTGGGAATCCCGCGCTTTTTGCGGGATTTCCAAGCGGAGAGGAAAAGTGGTTTGTACTTTTCCTCGCAGCGTCTTTTCCACAGCCTTTTTCTCCGCCGATTTCCGCCGCGAATTCCGTCGGGGTTCGATACCCCAGGCTGCTGTGCGGCCGTACCGTATTGTAATCCACCCGCCACGTTTCGATGATTCTCCGCGCTTCCTCCAGGCTCACGAACCAGTTCTGGTTCAGGCATTCGTCCCGGAACTTCCCGTTAAAACTTTCGATGAACGCATTCTGCACCGGTTTCCCCGGCTCGATGAAGTGCAACGCCACGCCATGCGCATACGCCCACTGGTCCACCGCCTGGCTGACGAACTCCGGCCCGTTGTCCACCTGAATCGCTTCCGGATAGCCCCGCTCTTGCGCCACTTCTTCCAGCATCTGTACCACGCGCGATCCTGGCAGCGAAGTGTCCACTTCGATCCGCGGCGCTTCCCGCGTGAACCCGTCCATCAAGTTCAGCGTGCGAAAGGGCCGCCCGCTCGCCAGACTGTCCCGGGTGAAGTCCATCGTCCACAGCTGATTCTCCCGTGTGGGCAGCACCAGCGGCACGCGCGCTTCGGCCCGGAATCGCTTGCGTTTCTTGCGCCGCATCGCCAGCCCTTCCTCCCGGTAGATCCGGTAGACGCGCTTGTGATTCACCACCCACTTCGCAGTGCCGTTCTCTTGCTCTCGCCGCAGCAGTTCATGCACCCGCCGGTAGCCGAAGCGCGGCCGCTCGCCCGCGATTTCCCGCAGCCGCGCTCGCAGCGCCGCATCGTTCCGTTCCCTCCGCTGATAACGGCAACTCCCTCGGTGCATTCGCAGCAGCCCACAAGCGCGCCGCTCGCTCAGTCTGGCTTCCGCGCGCGCGACTCGTACCGCCTCTCGCTTCGCCGGTGGGCTTACCACTTTTTTGATAGCACCACCTTCAACGCATCGATGTCCAGCGCCTGCTGCGCCACAATCTTCTTCAGCCGTCCGTTCTCGTCTTCCAGTTGGCGCAAACGACGCGCCTCGTTCACCTCCAACCCCCCGTATTTCGCTTTCCAGTGGTAAAACGTGGCATCGCTGATCCCGATCCGCCGGCAGAGTTCCTTCACCGAAACTCCCGCCTCCGCCTCTTTCAACACCCCCACAATCTGCTCTTCTGAAAAACGGCTCTTCTTCATGGACGCTTCTCCTCTCGTGGTCTTATACCCGGAGAAGCTAACTTATGGTTGGACTAGTTTTCGGGGGGCAGGTCAGAGAGAGTCCAGATTGAGTCCAAGAGAGGCCAATTTCAATGGCGCGCTTTAGCTCTAAGCGACGCCGTTTCAACGTGGGATTGGAATGCTACACGCCCAAACCGATGTTCCTTTTCATTCTAAACCAGTCGCGATTTCTCGCGCCACTCTAAACCTTCCAACAACAAGGACCTGTTTCCATCCAAGCCAGAATCTTCGGGCCAAAACCCAGAACAGTTTATCGAGCACTGCCAGACCTGGCCTTGGATATTTTCATTTCCATGCCGCGAGTTGTTGACGGAGGGCCAGGCTTTCAATAAGGGGGCTACGACGAGTGCGGAAGAGCCGAAGAAACGCAGCTACGAAGAGTCTGAGGGCCCCGTCATAAGAAGGGTTATCGCATCTCGCCTCTCGATGATTACGCTGTATCCTGTTGAAATCACGAGCGGACTGAATTTTGGCGAACGACAGGAGTCAAAAATCGTCAATGCGGCACAGCGCGGGCCCTTTAACCTGCCGTTAACAATTCAATCCCCCCTTGGAAGAGACTGGAAAGCGAGCAAATCATTTGAGTGTCCTTGCTGGAGCGACATAAAAAGAGGACGGGAGGAATCGAGTCAAGGGCCGGGTATTCCCGGTCCTCTGGCGAACGTGCCTTTGATCCTTTGCTCGGGCGATTTCATCCCCGGCTCATGCTGTGGTACGGCAGATTCCGTTCTCGGCGGCCCTGGCCACGAATACCGGCTCGAGTAGATAGCAGGGTGAGAGAGGAATTTCTATTACTCTGCGATTTTGACTAGCGGACTGATTTCTTGCACAACACAGCCGTTGATAATTGTCCCTCTTCCTACTTCGGACCTTGACTTAATAGAAATAATGGCTAGAATCGCTCTGCGCCGTTTACAAGCAAGGCGTTCTCGCAGAGAAAGGACAATCCGCTTCAGGGGTGAATCCTATGTTCAGTCAACAAGTCTTGGATGTCGCCGGCGGTTTGCCATTCCTTCGGTGAATAGTTGACTTGGTTCCCGTCTCGTGAATCCCAATAGGGACGCGCACTTGCCTCGAAGAATTCAATATTCGGGCGTCCAAGAAAGGCTGACCCAATGGACTTAAGTAAAGCGATCGAGTTCGCGCAACTAGTGAACGCGGCCTACGCCGTACCCCCAGCAGATCTTACGAATCGCACTGGTGAGATTGTTCGAGCCGGGATCATTTCTGGGGGGAATGCCTACGCAGTCGTTGCGACAATTTACGCAAACGACCTCGCGACAGACATGAACCCGCTCCGGGGCGGGCAACAGGTTTCCATCGGCCTCGTTCTGCAGGCTTCGGTCACTGGCGACGTCGTGATCGCTGTGCGCGGCACCGAGGGCATCACGGAATGGATTCAAGATGCCAAATTCGATTCCGTGAAGTGCTCGTTCCTCGGAGGCGGAGAGAAGACAGAAGACGGCTTTACCGATGTGTACAACTCCATGGCTATCGATGCTGCTGCGGGAACAGCCCCGCTGGCAAAAGCCCTGACAACAATCGCATGGCCGAGAGCGGTGACTTCACTCACGATTTGCGGACACAGCCTTGGAGGCGCGCTTGCCACTCTCCTCGCACTGGATGTCGCTGCAAATAGCCCGGCTCCTTTTAATGATCCGACCGTCTATACATACGCGAGTCCCAAGACGGGTGACCCGGCGTTTGTGAGTACATACAACCATCTCGTTCCGAACACATTTCGGGTCGCAAACCGGGTGGACCTTGTGCCCAAGCTACCGCTTCCTCCGCTATACGATCATGTTTCGGGACTCTTTGAAGTGAGCCCTGTGAAACTCGGGCTCCCGCCGGCAGTCTTAATAAAATTCGATATTCGGTGCGAACATATCCTTACCAGCTATCTCCACCTGCTGTCTTTGCGCGCAGGAGGGACTCCCTTGCCTTTGGACCCAAAATGTGTTCCATAAGCTGTCCCTCCAATAGTTCCAACTGAACCGTGGAGCGGGGGAGCGATGCAAAGGCAAGAGGGTCTACTCGAAGTTTTCCATATATAGAATGTTGCTGAAATCAGCTTTGGTCCAAGTTGGGCACGACACCACGACGGACATCTCTCCTTTAGACTTGCGTTGAGGAGGATATAAATCCCACGGAAAGGTTGACCGCAGTCAACCGGCAGAAGATCGCTTGCGTCCATGCCAAACCTGCATATCCACACGAGTGTTTTATCGCTTGTCTAGTTGGCGGGGACATGCCTTTTCACGACCAGCCCTTTAACTGAAACCAGCCGGCTCGGTTCAACACATCTCTCGAATAGTTCCGACCGGCCGTATAGAAATCAATATCGCGGCCGTCTTGGATTGCTCGAAGCACATTTCCCGGCCCACAATTGTAAGCGGCCACCGCTGCTTGCAGAAGGGGCGGGCCGGCAAGGGAGGTTTTCCTCTGGAGGAGATCTCGGTATCCCGCAAGAATCTTTGAACTCGTCAGGACATTCTGCCCAGGGTCCTGCCAGCTTCCGGTTCTGGCAAATTCCTGGGCGTCAAAGTCGATTTGCATGAGACCTCGGCCGAAGCCACCACCATCAGGAGGCAGCGGCCCGGTGCGGAACTGAGTCGGAAATCTTCGCTGTGCGAAGTCTCCCGTCCCAGATGGTCCCGCGGGTTTCAGGGCCAGGCCCCACTGCGATTCTCTCGACCCAATGCCCCCAAGCGCACACGCGTCCAGGTTTGTCTGCGTCGACGCATTGTCAATAAATGTCTTGTATTTCGCGGCTTCGTTAAGCTGAGCCAATAGTGAAGAATCGGTCGCTGGAAATGTGGTCAGAAGGACCTTGCTGACATCCGGTGGCGCGGCCCCCTCCAAAGCTGACCAAGTAAGCGGTCCCACGACACCATCGTCGGCGAGCCCATGCTCACTTTGGAAACGCTTGACAGCACTCTCCGTGTCAGGACCAAAGACACCGCCCGAATTCACGGGAAAGCCATCACGGATGAGGAGCGTTTGCAGCTGCTGTACTTCGCCAGACAGTTCGGGGGATGTGCCATCGGAACCGTCGAAAAGACGCAGCACAGGATGCCCCATCGTAATGCTCCTTGGCGTAACGGAGTGAACGGGACGGATGCAACCACGGTCCCGTGTGGCCCCAATTCTAGTTATATCTTTGAGTATGTCAAGCGTAAGGTATATGCGGTTGAGTTTGCTCACGTCGAGTACCCCTAGCAGGGTTGAAGTGTTTGGGGTGAGAAGCGGGAGAAAGAGAATCTTGATTCAGCCAGGCGAGATCACGATGCTGTATGACGGGGATGACGACCGCGTGCAGAAGGGAGTGGCGGAATTCTCTGGTGGACCCGCTGAATCCGGCCGGCTACCCGCAG
This sequence comes from Terriglobia bacterium, assembly GCA_963811715.1. Taxonomy (GTDB): domain Bacteria; phylum Acidobacteriota; class Terriglobia; order Acidiferrales; family UBA7541; genus Palsa-360. Next base: position 542,403 of record CAWESM010000008.1, on the reverse strand, counting down.
CCGCTGAGGGAGAACTTTTACCACAACGGGGGCGGCGACCAAGAGATCGCGCACAGATCCTATTACGGGTTGGAGCGGCTTTTATAGAGCTTTTCAGGCGGAATCCTGGCTTAACTGCCGCTGGAATATCGCCGGAGGTGTCTGTGTTGCCGACTTCCGAGGAGCGGCTCGGGCCAGGCCTTATCTAGAAGGACACATCGTTAAATTCTGTATAAAAATGCACAGTCGCTAACACCCTTACGAATGCAAAGTGTCCGACTCGGGATGTTCTCGCAAGGTCTCGGAGTCGAGGAGCTGACCAATATGAACCCTGAAAGCAAAAGGGATTTTTCACCTATCTATTCTGCCTGGTTCGGCATACCTGTTTTACTTTTCGTTGTCCGTCAATGCCGTGTCCCTATTCCTTGCAACATCATCGCTGAATCTGTTTCCGCCGTGCGCATCCAACTAAAGCCCGGATGGGAAATTGATGTCGGAAAAGAATTTATTTTAGCTGTCGAAGAAGCGAGTGGCATTCGGGAGACCTGTATGAATTGATGGGGGCGGATTCCGTGGTGCGATCGGGTAGCCACGAAGAAATGCTGTTTGCCAGGGTGAGGCTTTTTCTACAGGCCGGCCTGAGGTCATTGTTCTGTTATGCCAACTGAACCCACAGAGCGGCGGCGTCAACCACGAACCAATTTGTCACAGGTCGTTCTCATTCGCCCGCTCGACTCGAGATTGCCTCCAGATTCCTGCACAACCATCAATGTTTCGCAGGATGGGCTGTATCTTGTCACTTTGGCAGGCCACTACGCCCCTGGCATAAACGTCTATGTGACCAGCGATTTCCAATCCGATAGTCCGGTGAACTACGCAATGGCAGGGGTTGTCGTACGGGTTGATAAGCTGGAAAATAACAAATGGGGCGTGGCTATCCACATCTTTTCACCGTCATCGTCAACGGTCCAGTGAACCGATAACAACGTAGTTGATCTTAATCCGCAACCCTTCGCCTCAAAAAGGAAAATTCACCCGACCCCGAGAGACTTAGTACAAACAAACCCAGTTCCTGATTCGCGGGATTACTAGAACTTGCTCCAACTGAAGCCCCCGACGGGTCTGTATTGCCCCACCGTCACAGCGGAGTTCTGCAGGGCATTGTCATAATGGAAGGGGGACTGGGAGGCATCGTCGAATGTACCGGTGACGATGCTTCCGAAAAGCCCAACGGGAGCACCGGGGGCATAATAGGCAGAAAGCGGCGCGTAGGAGACCATGGCGTTTGGCATCCCACCGACCCGGATGAGATCGGTTCCGCCGTAAACAACCTGGAAATTAGACGGGATCCCGCTGAAGGGTGCTTTCGACGGGCCACAGGTAACCTTGCCATATACGTCCGGGTTAGCCGTAACGCCCCCGCTACACGCATTGAAGCCGGCAAAGCCAGCGCCCCAAAGCACACTTGTCGAGGGATTGTAGCCGGATTCACTGGGACAACCTGACGAACATTGTCCGGCAAGATTGAACACCACGGGGCCCGAATCAACGACGATCTGGCCGTCTTTGAAGAAATTCAGGCTGTTAACGGTGTACGTCCCGGCGGTGACGTGAACGACATCCGCATTGTCGATTTGTAAGTTTCCATAGCTCCCGGGTGTGAGCGTATAAACATTCGCAGTTGTAGTTCTTCCACCATCGATCAGAGTGGTCGTGCCGTTCGTCGTGCACCCAGCAACAGAGGCACAAGACGCGCTTACGTTTTGGGTCGTGGTGGGCGGAAGCGGACTCGGATAACATGGGGTGGCCTTGCAACCCCACGGAAGCGGAGTCACCAATGGCGAGTTCAGCTTGTTGGTGCCTTGGTCGAAGGCGGCCTTACCGCTACCGTTCGTGACCCCATCGGGGCATGCTCCCACGGTGGTGTTCAGGGCCGATATAGTTCCGTTAATAACGGCGTTGTTCCCCAGGTTGACGTTTCCATTCGTGGCCATGTTTCCCCCGCTCGCTTGCACGTTCGTGCCCCCGTAAACGCCCAGATTGGAATTATAACTGTCGGTGTAATCCGACCCTTGAAAGTTGATGGCCTTACAGCCCGAACTCGTGGCCTCGACGCCATAACTGAAGATCGGAGTGCCGGTCCGCTCGTACGTCGCGACCACCTGCACCGATGCGTTACGTATCCCGCCGACGTTTCCCTGCGAGGTGATCTGCCAAGTTTGTACGACACCACCTCCCCCTAACCACGAAACCCCACCCGAGGGACTCATGCGGAGCAGCGTCGCATAGCTCGCGTAGGAGGCGTTTGGCACGCCCGTGAGCGATTTGCTCAAAGCGCTGCTATACGCGGTGACTGCCGTTGCGTCGGGATAGTTTGAACTCACTCCGCTCATGGCCGAAAGCACCACGGGATTACCGTTGTACTGCACGGGGTTCTTGGTCATGTCGTACGACGCGAAGGTGGTGGGGGGTGTATAGCTGGACGAGGAGAGCCAGTTCATGGTGCTTTGCACCCCGGCCTCCGCCGCATACCGCGATTGTGCGGTCAGCCGATAATTAAGACCGGTCCAGGCCTGCGCTTCGGAAGTACACATGACGGCAGCGGCTAGCACGCCAAGCACCAGGATCATGAGCAGGGCCAGAATCAAGGCGACGCCCCGCTCCGATCGGCTGCAATTCGTTTGCGTAGTCATCTCTGCATTTCCTCCTGCGCTTGGCGTTTCTCTTTTCCAGCGCCTTTCAAAAAACCAGCACGTTCGCGGGCGTGGACTGAAGCCGATTCGTAATCCCGGCATTGGCCAGTTCCAAACCCGTCAAAACATTGCGCGGCGCCAAGTTGAGAAATGATTTGGTCATTTGCGGGTATGCCCCGGTTTGTGGGTCAGGCCTCGTCGCCTGCACGCTGAGCGTGAACCCGACGTTCGTGACAAAAGTAAAGCCGGCAGCGGCCGCCGTCGTGTATTGGAAACACACCGCGCCCGTACCGCCCACGACCGTTGATAGCAGGGTCTGACTCGCGCTGAGCGCATCGACGCCGGGAAGGATGGTGGTGACCGACCGCGTCAGGGTTCCGGGCGCGGCCGTGGTCCCTGGGGTACAGGTATAGCGCACATAGACCAGCGAGCCGTCGGCGTTGATATCGCCAAAAACGTTCAGGACGTTGGCGGTCGAGCCATCGATCGTCGCGGGTGCCACGACGCCATTGGGGAAAACGCCCAGAACGTTGATGGGCACGCCTACGGCGTGCGCCTTGCCGAAGACGGTGGTGATCGTGGCGGCGTTGACGCCGGTGAGCGTCACCAATTCTTCATTGTTAGTCCCCGCATCCACCAGGACTTGTTCGTTCACGAACATCGAAGCGGTCGAGGAGACAGCCGCGATTTGTGCTGTTGCATTGGGACTCACGGCCGCGCCGAGCGTCGACGCGGGCAAACTCACCAACCCGGCCTGTCCGATTTCTTGCGCCATCAGCTCAGCGGCGCCCCGCACGTTTTCGTACATGTCGGACTTCAGTTCGGTTCGGGCATAGGATTGTTGAGACGAGGAGATGGCGGAAAAAATCACGCCTGAAATCACCGACAGAAGAGCGATAGTCACCATCATTTCGATCAGCGAGAATCCCTCACACGCTGCAGGGGAGGGGCGCAAGCCAAGGCGCTTTTCCGCGGTTCCGAGCAGCATCTTTTTATTCACAGCATGACCCGTCCGGGCAGGGGCCCATCGATTCCGTCCGCAAAATTGTGCATAGTCCTTGGCATGAGCAAACATAGCAGCCACCATTCGTGGGCGGCCTACAATCCGCTCGACTTCATGCAAACCAGCGCTGCGGAGGGAGCAAGGCCCTTCACACCAGCCGCTTGCGCAGAGGTGACGACTACGGTGATGGTCTTCAAAGTGGCCGTGGAGTCGATTGAAATGCTCCACTGGCGGGTGTAATACGCTCCCGTGGAACTAGTTAGGAGATTGCCGTTGGAATCGAGATAATCGACATAGCTCGCTACTGCCGCGGCAGGGGGAACCGCCCCGACGCTCGAATTGGCAACCATTGTACCGCCCAGCCCGCTGCCCCCGGCGGCATTGGGGGGAAACACCGTCGTATCCGTGGCGGCATCGAGGAAGTCCAGTTTGAACAGCGATTCCATTTTGTCCTGGGCGTACTCGGTGGTCCGAGTCGCGATGTCCCCCTGCTGCTCCGTGGCTTGGGTACCCAGGATGAAGACGGGCAGAACTCCTATGACCACGGTCATCAGAATGGCGCCGGCCATCATGGTCTCGATCAAAGATACGCCACGCTCCGATAGCGCATTATTGGTCCGGCAGCGCTTCCCCGGTCTGATTCCAGCTATGCTTAGGCGTTCTCCAACCATTTTCAAAGCTCCTGAGTTTTAGAGTGGGGCCCACGTCGACCCGCTGTAGCTATACGCCGTCGGCTGCCCGGAGAGCGATACCGCGATGGCGGAGTAAAGTTTCTGGTTATTCGTGATATAGATCGCGTTGCTCGCGACTATTTTGTTGGTGCTGTCCACCGGATAACCGCGCGAATTAATTTCGATACACGCGGTATTGGCGATGTTGGCGCCAGCGGCAGTGCCCGCGACGCCCGCCGTGCAAGCGGGCGCCTGAGCGGTCGCGCCTGTTGCTGCCGTAGGTCCCAGCGTTATCGAACCGAATCCGAAGGTGTCACCTTGGGCCAGGGGAGTCACAGGGCTGGTTGCTTGGGTGCAGGCATTGGCATCCCCGTCGGTCCTCCAGCATCCGCCGGCCTTGTTCCATACCTCTAAGTGGAAAGTGTTGCCGGTGAGGTCCACGTATACGCGTGCATGGGTAAAATCGGCGGCCGCGCGCATTCGTGCCACAACCAGCTCGGCGGCAATGCCTCGCCCATCGCCCGCAATTCGGTAAATTCGCGTAATGCTCTCTACGGAGGAAACTGCAATAGCTAGAAGGACGCCGAGGATGAGGACGACGATCATCAGCTCGATCAGCGAAAAGCCCTGCTGCCTCTTATTCGTCACTATTTGTTGCCTTTGCTCCGCCGTCAAAGTGAATTTATTTGGAACGCCGTTAGGTGGAGTGCCGGAGATACAAGCATCACCTTTTAAGTAAAGCAAGCCTCTATCAAGTACCGCAACTTCATTGGCACGTCGCCCAGCGGATACCCGGACCTCCGCCAAGTTCAAGGTGAGCTGCGCTTGACCGCGTTTCGAACTTAGGGCTGTCTCGCAAAGTTCCCCTGCCGCTGTCCACTTTCGTAGACCACGGGCAACTCCGACCCCCGGAAAGGAAAGGGAATACGGGTTCTGTTGCTTCAACTCAGCAGCGTCCCGTAAGTATTCAAGGGCCTCCGCTGACTGCCCGGCTCGCAATAGCTTGATTCCTTGATTGCATTCGGCGACAGCAGAAAGTTCCGCCATTGTCCCTCTTTTCTCCGGTGAGTCATAAAACGAATGATGACGAATATCCCCTGCGACTGGGCTCAATTTACGCACTTGCATGTAAAAAATATACTGGACTAGGGGACAGATTGAAGACAGGGGACCTTCGTCCCAATTGCGCTCAATCAATGCGCCTGTCGAGACGTGGAAATGCGCCCAATGGAGCGCCCTGGTCCACATGCTGATAAGGCCACTTACCAGGGGTTGGCGGACCACAGCCGCTTATCGGCCCAGCATCCGTGTTGGGCAGAGATTCAACATCGAGAAGCCAATGGATCATGTTGCCGCTGAAGTTTGAACCAAACCCGGGTAACGAAAACAAAAACTAGAATGGGGAACCGCCACAGGGGAAGGTGGACAGGTCAGGGTTGCCATGTTTCGCAGGCGACTTTAAGGGGTAAGTACTAGAACCTATGTCTTACCAAAGATAGCTCTTTCCGCTCATTGAACTTCGCACTTCTGCTTGAGAAAGTTGGGTTTCCGCCACCCGGGTAGTCAAAACGGGAATTCGCCTGAACTTAGAAAAGGCTCATGGGAATGTGGCGGATGATCCCGCACAGGCCAGCTTCCTAAATGTGGTGAGGTTTTCGGACTCTAGATAGAGAGCAAGAGCACCGAGAGCGTCCCGGCGTACCGTTTGGCTGCTCCGGATCGAGCGGTACGGCAACAAATGCGGAGTTCTTGAAACTCATCGAAGGAGAAACGACAATGAAAAGTGTTGGCCCGTGGCGTTTTACTGCCCTCCTGCTTGTTTTGATTTTGATCTCTCCCGGCTTTCTTCTGGCTGACGTTTCCAAACAAACCAAGGATACCCTGGACAAATTGCTATTAGGCAAGGAAGTGAAGCCCTTGGTTGAATTGCCTGCCACCAAGGAAGGTGTGGATGTCTATCTAACCCCTCCGCACGGCAAGCGTGTTGATGAACGAGGGTTGGATCTCGGCGCCATGAGCAAGGAGCTAAAGTCAAAAGGGGTCGGTGTAGAAGCTCAACAATGGGAGACAATTACTGACGTGAAAGTGGATAGCGACCGCGTCGAAATTCATCTGGGAGGCGGCGGAGAGGGACGTCGTGGCAGCAACCACGCCAACAAGGTGAGTGCAAACTACCTGCGCGCCGGCGGTTCCCGTGTGAATTTTCGGTACATGACGAATCTATCAGAGCGCGACCTTCAGCCGGAGGCCATTCTCAACTTCATGTCTCGAGTCCTCGACGTAAGTAAGCTCCAATCGGAGGTAACAGCGAAGGAATTTCCACAGGAAATCAGGGATGCGATCGCGGCAAAGACGGTGACCGAAGGAATGACATACCAGATGGTGCAGGTGAGTTTCGGCGACCCGGAGCAGAAAAAGATCAATGACACAACCGATGGCACGTTTTCCGAAACCTGGTTCTACTTGAAAAACGGTCATCGCTGGGTGCTCACCTTCGTCAACGGCAAAGTAAGCAAAGTCCAGGTATATTGAGAGACGCACGGGAAGCCATCCGGCTTCCCCGGCGTCCGCGACCAGAACAGACAGGAGATTTGAATCGTAAATTTGAGCAAGAAGCTCGGTGAGATAGATACCTATATATCTATTAAGTAATAAGGTATCAATGGGAGAATGATCTGCGGCAATGTCTCCAGGGACTCCGATTCTATAACCTCAAATCTGATAAGTTCTATAAAAGGAGAAGTCAAGAAAAATACCCCTCCTCGGGCCGGCTATGTTCTGACTTTCCAGCCCACGTAACGGACGAAGGATTTGTTTTGGCCTAGCACTCCAGAGCTTTGGTTCCCCGCGAACGACCATGGGTAGCCAAACCAACTTTCGACGCGCCCCTGCGGCAGCCCAGCGTAAGTCCAATTCGCCAGGCGCAGGTTGTAGGCTTCGAAGATGAGCCATAACGGCACGGACAGCGCTGCCATCTTCAGGAAACCGCGAGCCTCTTCGCGCAGCCGCGAATGGCCGGTGATTGCGAACGCCGCCGCGTCAGCCAGCAAGATGTACGCCGTCCAGGCCAGCGGATTAAAATACGCGGCCGCAGGCTCGACGCCGTGAAACATCAAGAACTCGGTGCAGACGAGTGCAATCAGGCCCAGCCAGCCATGCGCGGGCAAAGGCCCGTGCCGCGTGCGAAAAAATTCCGCGACGAGAACCGGCACCGTCGTCAGGATTATTCCGAGATTCAGCATACGGTTTGTCCACCAACCAGGAGTTTGCCTAATTTTGCCATCCGTGGACAAAATAAGCGCCTGGTTATAGATGTCAGGATGTCTTTCCGGTGGTGGGTCAGCTTCCGAGTCCGTTTCTCGGGACTTGACCGCCAGAACGTCGTGATCTCTACCGGGGCCTGTTCTGGTGGCAAATCCGTTGTGTTGAGGACGGGAGGAGCGTAGGATGCGCAAGCCAGAGGTCCAAATCGGAAATTCCGGATTTAGATCGCTGCGGGTAGGCACTGGCAGAAAGGAGCTTCACATGAAAATCGGTGTTAAGACTCCAGGAATCCATCACCTTACCTTGCGCTCCGCCAACCTCGAACGCTCGCGTCTGTTCTATGTGGGCGTGCTCGGCTTCCCAGTTCAGTTAGAGACATCAAACCTCTTCATCGTCGCCGCCGGCTCAACAGCTGTTGTAGTACGTGGCCCCGACGCCAAGACGCCTCCTGCAGATGTTTTCAACCCGTTCAGGGTGGGTCTCGACCATATCGCGCTGGGCTGCAAGGACGAAACTGAGCTCCAGAGAGTTGCTTCAGCACTATCGAAGGCGGGGGTGGACAACACAGGGGTGAAGCTGGACGAAACGCTCGGAAAGCGTTATGTGGCCTTCAAGGATCCCGATCGCATCGCATGGGAATTTTATATGGCCTGACGTATACCGGGAGAGGGAGGGGCGGCGCGGCGGCCCAGCCGGATGCCCTCGGCCTCGTAGACCACGCCCATGCCGCAGCCACCCAGTTTCTCCAGGATGTGAGAGTGGGTGATGGTTTGGACGATCAAGGCAGAGTTCATTTTCCGGGAGGAAGTTTGCGGCGGAGCTCATCGAAGAAATTGAAGATGAAGCTGACCTTGTTCACTGCGGCGGTCTGTTCCGTGCCCGGGGCTTTCAGCACGGCGAAGCGGTTGCCGTCGGGGTGCACGTCAAAGTTATAGTTGGTCAGCCCGCGGTCGGTGAACTGGCCGGGCGACCAGAGCTGGGGCTTCTCGGCTTGGAATGAGTCGCCGGCGGCGGTGTAGGCGACCACCATGATCTTGCTGTCCATCGTACGATAAAAAATCTCCTTGCCGTTGCGCGACCACTTGGGAATGACGCTGCCTCCCTTGGAAATCTGCCACTTGCCGCCTGGCCCAGGAAAAGGCCGGACGTACACTTCGTAGGTACCGGATTCATTGGACTCATACGCGAGCCAGCGGCCATCGGGCGAGAAGGCGGGCTCCCCTTCGTTGAAAGGGCTGCTCACGAAGGGCTTGGGCTCCCCAGGCTTCCAGCCGGACTTGTCGTCGCCTTCCATCGGAAGAGTCAAGACGTCCCAATTCGTCTCGGGGTTGAACTGGCGGAACGCCAAGACCTTGCCATCGGGCCGCCAGGAGCGCGCATACTGAATATTCTGGCTTTCAGTGAGACGTTGGGCATCCTCGGCGCCATCGGAGCGTATCCACCAGAGGTTAGGCGCCCCACCCTTTTCCTGGGAGGAATAGACGATTCTCTGGCTGTCGGGAGTCCAAACTGGGTAGCCGTTTGTGTCGCCGGCAAAGGTCAGGCGCGTGAGGGTATCGCGTTCCCATTCGTACACCCAGATGTCGCTCCTCTTGCCGTCAATGATTTCCAGGGCCAAACGTTTCCCGTCGGGAGAGAACGCGGGATTGTAGTATTCGCCGGGAGTCTCGCGCAGGGGTTGAAATTTGCCCTCGCGGTCCATCCAGTAGATGGACACGTTCTGAACTTCCGCGCGACCTGCGACATACACGAGGTTTCCGGTCTCGGAAAAGGAGAACTGCGCCCCGCCAAAGCTGGGATTGGTGATCACACCATCGAGCATCGGCGCGGGCGGGCCGGTCACCTCCAGCCGCTTCAAGTCGAACGGCACGGCAAACAGCGTGCCTTCGTGCATATAGACCAAGTGCCCGCTGGGCAGATACCGGGCGCAGAAGCCGCCGCGTTGCACCGTCTTTCGCTGTCCGGAAGCTATCGAGTGTACGACAATCATTGCGTCTTCAAAGCTTGCTCCGACCGTGCCCGTGCTGGACGTGAACAATACGGACGTCCCGCCGGGTAGAACTTGAGGCCAGCAGTGCGTGAGTTCGCCCGCTTGCTTATCGAGCGTGGTCAGGGGTTGGGGCGTTCCTCCCGCCGAGGAGATTTTGGATAAGGCCACTTGGTTATCCGCTGCGAACACAATCGTTGCGTCTTCGCCCCAGCTTCCGCCGCGGTCGTTGCCAGCATCGCACAGCGTGACGGCCGCGCCGCCTTGCGCGGAAATCTTCTTCAGCTTGCCGTCGGCGAAAAAGCCAATCCACTGGCCGTCGGGTGAAAAGAAAGGATCGCGGGCATTCTCCGTGCCGGAAAGCGCGGTTGCCTGCAACTGGTCGAGAGAGCGAACGTAGATGCGCCGCTTCTGTTCGGAACCTGCGGCGACAAAAGCCAGTCGCGCGCCGTCGGGTGACAGGATGGTTTCAGGTCCGTAGTTGGTAAACAGGCTTGCGTTCGCGCCGATTTCCGCGCTCAGGCGCATCGGCTGCGGCGGCTTCGGCGCACGCAGCACCAAAGTTGGGGGAGCAGCCAGAGCCTCGTGAATTTCGATGCGGGCATCGCCAGCGTCTCGAAGGCGCAGAGTCTTATCTTTTTGCAAACAGCGGCGCAACAGAATGCGGATGCTTTGCGGAGTGCTTTCCGGTAGTCCGCTCCAGTCCGGTTCAGCCCGTACCACCGCTGCCAGAATGTCGGTTATGTCTTCGCCATGGAATGCTGGCTTGCCCGCCAACAACTCATAGAGTACGCAGCCGAACGCCCAGAGGTCTGTCCGCTTGTCCACCGTCTTGCCGCGCGCCTGTTCGGGGCTCATGTACGCCGCCGTCCCCTGAATCACTCCCTGCATTGTGGCCGCTTGGCTCAGGGTGGGCGAGTTCGAGGAATCGCGCCCGGTTTCATCGCCCACGAACGCCTTCGCCAGCCCGAAGTCCAGCACCTTGACCTTTCCTTCCGGCGTCACCTTCACGTTTGCCGGCTTCAGGTCGCGGTGAATGATGCCCTTCTCGTGCGCGGCTTCCAGCGCTTCCGCCATCTGCTTCGCAATGCCCAGAGCTTCCTCGACTGGAACGCGCCCTTCTCGCTTCACGCGCTCCGCCAGCGTTTCGCCCGGGACCAACTCCATGATGAGATAACTCGTGCCGCCGCTCTGTTCTAGTCCGTGGATCGTCGCGATGTTGGGATGATTCAGCGAAGCCAGCATCTTCGCTTCGCGCTGGAATCGCGACAGCCGATCAGCATCATGCGCAAACGCTTCCGGCAAAACTTTGACGGCCACGTCTCGCCCGAGCTTGCTGTCGTGCGCCTGATACACCTCTCCCATCCCGCCCGCACCTATCGCCGAGAGGATCGCGTAAGGCCCTAGACGTCTGCCAGGAAGAATCGGCATGGGCTACCGCCAACTTAGAATCGGCAGAGTATAACGCTGTCAGGTACTTACACGCCTGCAAATTCTAGGGTGCTCCCACATCCTGGTAAGTTCTCGGAAACTGACCCACCACCGTCTTGCCTCGAAGCTTTAGCCCTCTCCGTTCATCTGATATGCTTTGGCCTCTTTTGGCCAATCATGTCTACGCCTCTGCCATCGGAAAAACTCGACCGCGGCCTCGGCCTCACGGAGTGTGTGGCGCTGAACATGAACGCGATGGTGGGGATTGGGCCGTTCATTGTGATTCCACTCGTGATTCAGGCGATGGGCGGGCCGCAGTGCTTGCTCGCCTGGTTAGCGGGCGCGCTGCTTTCGCTGGTGGACGGCCTGGTGTGGGCCGAGCTCGGCGCGGCGATGCCGCGTGTGGGCGGCACGTATGCATTTCTGCGCGAGGCCTACGGTCCGGGGCGCGGCGGGCGCCTGATGTCCTTCCTGTACATCTGGCAGACGCTGATCCAGGCGCCGCTCGTGGTCGCTTCGGGCGCGATCGGTTTCTCGCAATACCTCACGTATCTGGTCCCGCTCGGCAAGGTCCAACAGAAAGCCGTTTCCGCCGCGCTGGTCGTTTTCCTGATCGTGCTGCTCTACCGCAGGATCGCGGCCGTCGGCCTGATCTCGAAGTTTCTCTGGATCGGAGTGGTCGGCACGATGCTTTGGATGATCTGGGGAGGCGTGACGCACTTCTCCGCGCGCATGGCGTTTGATTTCCCCCCGGGCGCCTGGAATTGGTCGTGGCTTTTCTTCGCGGGCCTCGGCTCGGCGACGGTCAACACGATCTACACCTACCTGGGCTACTACCACATCTGCAATCTGGGCGCGGAGATTCGCCAGCCGGAAAAGAATATCCCCCGCGCCATCCTGCTGTCGGTCGCGGGAATCGCCGTGTTGTATCTGGCGATGCAGACGAGCATCCTCGGCGTGTTGCCGTGGCGCGAGGCGCAAAATTCGCAGTACATCGTGAGCGCGTTCGTCGAGCGGCTGTACGGAACGCGCGCGGCGGCCTTCGCCACGGTGATGATTCTGTGGATCGCCTTTGCTTCGTTGTTTACCACGCTGTTAAGTTATTCAAGAGTTCCATTCGCCGCGGCCGAGGATGGCAATTTCTTTCCGGTATTTGCCCGCGTGCACCCCACCAAACACTTTCCGCACGTCTCGTTGCTTTTCCTGGGCGTTGCGTCACTCGCGTTCAGCGTGTTGTTCCGCCTGGCGAGCGTCATCAAGGCGATTATCGCCGTGCGCATCCTGGTGCAGTTCATCAGCCAGGGTGTGGGCGTGATGATTTTGCGCCGCCGCTGGCCTCCCGAACGTCTACCCTTTAAGATGTGGCTGTATCCCTGGCCCGCCGTGCTGTCGATCCTGGGCTGGGCGGCGCTGTTTTATTACACGGGATGGAAATTTGCTCTTGGCGGAATCGGAGTGATCGCTCTGGGCATCTTTACGTATATGATCCAAGCGCGTTACCGGGGATTGTGGCCGTTCGCCGAGGCCGGAGAAGCGCCCTGAGGAATGGCCCGAGGAATAGCCCCAAGGAATAAAATGATGAAACGCTGGCTCAGACTCGCCGTCCTGGCAATGCTCGTCGCGCTGCCGCTCGCCGCGCAACAGGAACCCGCTGCGCCCGGGCGCGGCCAGACTCTTGCCGACACGCTCGAAGCGATCCAGCAAGCGCGCGTGGTGACGCGCGTGGTGTTCATCGTGGCCCACCCCGATGACGAAGCCTCCACGCTGCTTACGTACCTCCCGCATGGACTGGGGGCGGACACAACACTGCTCACATTGAACCGCGGCGAGGGCGGCCAAAACGCCATCGGGCCCGAACAGGGCCAGCAACTCGGCATCCTGCGCAGCGCGGAGCTTTCCGCCGCCATGAACGTCGAAGGCCCGCATCTCCTTTTCACACGCGTGGTCGATTTCGGGTTTTCGAAAACTCTTAAAGAAACACTTGAGATGTGGCAGGGCGAAGCGCTTGAGGACATGGTCCGCGTGATTCGAACGGTGCGCCCGAACGTTGTGGTGAACGGTTGGGGAGGCACGCACACCGGGCACGGCAATCACCAGGCGTCCGGCTATCTGACTCCGCTTGCGGTGGAGGCGGCAGCCGACCCCAAAAAATATCCCGAGCAGATTGCCGATGGATTGCAGCCGTGGCGCGCGGAACTGGTGCTTGATCCGGTCCGCGCACAGGGACCGCAAGACGACAAGGTGGATTACACCGGCTCGTGGCTGGTGCCCGCCGACGAGATTTCTCCCATCTGGGGACGCAGCTATCGCGACATCTCGCTTGAAGGTTACGTGCATCACCGCTCGCAAGGTGTAACGCCAAATCTGAATTCACCGTTTATCCGGCGTCCCTATGGCTTGAAGCGCACGACGGGCGGCCCGGCCTCGGCGGCGGATTTCGCGCAGCCGATCACGTCGCTTGCGAGCGTCATCCCCATTCCGGCGGAACAACCGCTCGCGGCATCCGATCGCGCTCTGGATCTGGCACGTGCGGCGGCGGAAAAGCTGGACTGGCCCGCAGCGGTGCGCTCGATTGCGGAAGCTGGGAAGCAGATTGCGTCGCTGGAAAGTCAAGTGAAGCAGTCGCAAGATTCGCGCGCAGCCAATGCCGTGTGGGAACTCGATCACGTGCGTGAACGCATCAACCACGCGCTGGCAGATGCCGCCGCCATCAAGATCGTTTCAAACTCCGACCGGAGCGAACTCGTCGCGGGCGAGGGCTTCAACGTGCGCGCCGAAGTGGCTCACCGTGCGGACGCGCCGGCGATTTTCTCCAAGCCGAATCTGACGATGCCGTCCGGATGGAGCATCACGAAGCAGGAAGAGAAGGACGGCACGACCAATTTCAGCGTCGCGGTTCCCACGGGGGCGCGGACGCCGCACACGCCGGGCGACTGGATGTATCCGTTCCCGCCGGCGATGGTCAGCGCCTGCACGCACGTCGAGGTGGAAGGCTACGCGTTCGATTTCTCCGCGCCGGTCATGAGCCTCCACGCCACAACCGTCAGCGTGTTGAGCTACCCGCTGCGCCTGGTTCCTCCCATCGCGCTCACTGTCGAGCCGGAACAGTACGTGGTCGTGGAGGCGCGCCAGCCAAAACAGTTTGAAGTTTTCGCGCGGGTGCGTTCGTTCGCGCAAACGCCGTCCAAGGTTACAGTGGGAGTAAACGTTCCGTCCGGCTGGAAGGCGCCGCAGCCGGAGGCCGTCGAGTTCTCCGGCGCGGGCGATCGCCTCGTGCATATGGTAGTGATGCCGCCGGCAAAAATCGTTGCGGGAAATTACGAATTGAAGGCGTACGCGAAGCGCGGCGAGGAAATGTTCGAGACATCCCTTGAGCCGCTTCCCTCGCTTCCAACCTACCTCTGGAGCGCGCCCGCCAGGATCCCTGTCCGCGTATTCGCCATCGCCGTCCCCGACCATCTCCGCGTGGGCTACATCGCCGCCGAGAATGACGCCATCCCGGATTCGCTGCGGCGGCTAGGCGTCGAGGTCGAAATGCTCGACGCGAACGCGCTTGCGTTTGGCGATCTCAGCCGCTTTGACGCGATCGTGCTCGGCCTGCGCGCCTACGAATTGCGTCTCGACGTGGTCGCCTCGAATCACCGCCTGCTCGATTACGCGGCGGCTGGCGGCACGCTCGTCGTGCAGGATCAGCGGCCCCCGATTTGGGACGCGCTCAAGCCCGCTCCGTTTCCGGCAACGATGGGTACGACGGCTCCCCGCATCACCGACGAAAACGCGGTGGTGAATTTCACCGATCCCGCAAGTCCGCTGCTGAATTTCCCAAACAAAATCGGCGCCCACGATTTCGACGGCTGGGTGCAGGAACGCGGCCTCTATTTCTGGGACAAGTGGGACCCGCAATATCACACGGTCCTTTCCATGCACGATCCCGATGAGAAGGACGTAACCGGCAGCCTCCTCTGGACCCGCACCGGCAAAGGCACGTACATCTACACCGGTCTCTCCTTCTCGCGCCAGTTGCCCGAAGGCAACGCCGGCGCCTTCCGCCTGTTCGTAAACTTGCTCAGCCAGTCGCGCGCCAAAACGAAGTAAGCCCGTCCCCAATTCGAAGCCGCAAAGATGCGGCACCCCAACTTGAAAACCGCGCGAGGCCGGCCACCCGCCCCACGTTTATTAGGTTTGCTTCTTACTTATGGGGGCGGGGAGCCGTATTTAGAATTGAATCCCGTGGTACCACGCCCTCGACGGATTCCCGGCGCGTTTGTGCTTTTGGAATTCGGGCAATCCGTTGGGTTCAGAACAGAACGATGTTGCTCCTGAGTGCGGCCAGGTCAAGGCCGCGCTGGGAGCCGAGCGCCAAATACTACATTCGGTTTATTCGATGTTCGGGGGGGGCGCTATCCTGAGGAATAAATTAATTTCATTTTTCGCAGTGTCCATGATTTTCGTTGTGATCTCAAGCCCGGTGTTCGCACACCACGGCGGAGGCATATACGATATGGCACACTCGACGAGTATGAAGGCGACCGTGACCAATTTCGAGTTTGTCAACCCGCACGGAATGATCTACATCGTCGTGAGGGATGACAAAGGAAACATCCAAAAATGGGCCGTCGAAACAAGAGGCGGCCCGAACGTCTTTGTCAAAGCCGGCTGGGACAAGGATACGCTCAAACCGGGCGACCAAATTACTCTGGTCGCTCACCCCGCAAAAAACGGCTCAAATAATAGCCGCCTCGTGAAGATCGTCTTCTCGAACGGCATGGCGTTGTACCCGGACTCAAACCGATGACGCGCGACTGGTGTGCGGGATGGCGCAGTCTTTTGTGGCGATCTGAATGTTCAGGTACCGCAGCCCTACGTGTTTCTCGTGAAGAGTGCGGGTCTGGCTAAATGGTACGTACCCTCGAAAAGGATTCCCGTGGCGGTCGAAGTGTAGGATCCAGTTGACACTAAATCCGTGTTACACTATATTTGTGTCATGAAAACAAAACTCCGGAATGTTACCGTCACACTGGAGGAAAATGTGGCCCGCTGGGCGCGCCTGGAGGCGGCTCGAAAAGAGACGAGCGTCTCGCGCCTGCTCGGAGGGATTCTAAGGGAGCGTATGCTCGAAAAAGACGGCTACGAAGGCGCCATGCGCCGGGCTCTCTCGCGTAAGCCTTTCCTGAAAACGGATGGCCGCTACCCATCGCGCGAGGAGGCCCATGACCGCGCTTGTCTTCGTTGATACCAATGTCCTGCTCTATGCGCTCGACCGTGCGGACCTGAAAAAACAACAGGCGGCGCGAGAATGGCGCGAGGAACTGTGGAGGAGCCGGCGAGGGCGAATCAGTTTTCAAGTGCTGCAGGAGTTTTATGCGAAAGTCGCGCAGAAATGGCCCGCGGGCCGCGACGACGCGCGCGCCGAAGTACGGGATTTGCTGGCCTGGCTCCCTGTGACGGTCGATGCCGCGATTCTCGAACGAGGATGGAAAATTCAGGACCGCTACCGCCTCTCGTTTTGGGACGCACTGATCGTGGCTGCCGCGAAATCCGCGGGTTGCCGGTACCTCTTAACCGAGGATTTGCAAACGAACCAGGAGCTAGACGGTGTCATGGTTGTGAATCCCTTCCTGAGCGCCCCTCCTTCTCTTTCCCGTATGTGACCTCCCGTTTCCGTGGATGCGCGACTTAAGCAAGGCGGCTGGGCTGATGGCGAAGCCTTAGCGGCGAGCCGAATTTTTGGGTGTCGCGGCCCTCGCCGTTTTTTGCGATTTGACAACTATACGCCATTAGCGTACAATTGTGTCTGTACCCTAAGGGCGTACCTTCGAGCCAATGGAATTCATCGAAGCCCCGGCGTTCACTCGGTACGTTTCTGAGTATCTGGCCGATGAGGAATACCGGGAACTGCAAAACCAGCTTGCGAACAATCCGGCGCTGGGCGACCCGATGGCGGGAACCGGAGGATTTCGAAAACTCCGATGGGCAGATCCGAGACGCAGTAAAGGCCGGAGAGGTGGCCTGCGGATCATCTACTACTATTTCCAGGCAGCCCAACAAATCTGGCTGATGACGCTTTACGACAAGGATGAAGCTACGGACCTTACGCCAAAAGAAAAGAAGGCGCTCAAGAGTGCCATCGAAGCGGAGTCGCATGCGCGCCAAGCTGCGCGGCTAGCCAGGGAGAAGAAATCGCGGAGGTCACGGTAATGGGCAAAAGGAAAATTCTTGCTGAGCTGATCGAAGGCGTCGCTGCGATGAAAGGCCATCGCGAAGGCACGCTCACATTGCGCAGCTACAAGGTAGAACCCGCGCCGCTTCCGAAGGTGGACTCGAAACTGATTCGGGACACGCGAAAAAAACTACGCTGCTCGCGAGCCGTCTTCGCACGCAAGTTGCGGATCAACGAAAGAACCCTTGAAAAGTGGGAGCAGGGCCGCGCCAAACCCAACCCCCAAGCCGCCGCCTTGGTCCTTCTTGTGCGGCGCTACCCGGACACCCTGCAACGTCTCGAAAAGCTGGCGGCCGGGTAGAAAGCCTCGCCCTTGTAGAGACCGCGTGAGCTGGGTATCCGAAGTTCACCAGCCTAATAGACGAGCGGCCACCCGCCCGAAAGCTAATTTGCCTTAAGTGGATTTCTATACCATGCCACATGTTTCGGGCTCCGAAGTGTATACTTCGGCTCCTCAGGGATGCAGGAAAAACACCCAACACTGGATGGGCTCGAACAAGTTCTAGAGCGAATCGCTAGCGATCCGAGGATGCCGCCCAATTTCCCCGATTGGATTCGAGGGAGCATCCGGTCGGGCGGAGGGAAAAATCGCGTCCTGCGTTATGTCCTGGGTCATGCCCCCTCTGACGCTACTCCTCCGCGTGTGCTGGATGTCGGAGCGCAATTCGGTTCTCTGACCGTATACGCCGTGAAGCTTGGTTGTCATGCGGCGGCCGTGGACTATGGGCCGGCCGCAAAAGTTTTTCAAAAGGTGGCCGCAGACCACGGCGTCGACTACAAGGAGTGCGATGTTGGTGCTGAGCCCCTCCCTTTTTCCGACAATCAATTTGATTTCGTTAGCTACACCGACGTGATGGAGCACCATCCGTTTTCGCCGAAGCGCGTATTACAGGAAATTCACCGCGTCCTCGTTCCAGGCGGGCGCGTGATTGTGGTGACACCGAATCACGCATCCCTTTACAACCGGCTCAAATTGTTTTTCGGCGGCAGCGTGAACGACGATTTCGATTATTTCTTCGACATGTGCGCCGAAGAGAGAATCTACGAGGGCCACCATCGCGAATATACGCGGGCGGAACTAACAGCTGCACTGCG
Source organism: Terriglobia bacterium (assembly GCA_963811715.1). Lineage (GTDB taxonomy): Bacteria > Acidobacteriota > Terriglobia > Acidiferrales > UBA7541 > Palsa-360. The sequence goes on along the minus strand of CAWESM010000008.1, from coordinate 524,060 downwards.
GCGCGCGCAATTTCACGTGCGGGAGTGCCGCGTCCTCGACCAGGATTTGGCTTCGCTCCTCTATTACCTGCGCCGCCACCGAAGCCGCGGGGAAGTTCTCCAGGAATCTCGAGACCTGGTCCTCTCGGCGCTGGGAGAAATCTGGGGGCTTTTGCATCTGCCGTTCGGGCGCTGGATCTGGGCCGTCGGAGAAAAGCCGGCTGGTGGTGGGATTTGAACTCAGAACGCGACGAGACTATCCGAGCAAGCCGGCATGCGCCTCACAAGCTTCGCCTGTGGCTCCAGCGGCTTTCCGCGCACGAGATCGCGACCCTGCCGTGGGGATCGCCGACCTATGACCGGTTGAGCGTCTTTACTCTGGCGGGCTATCCTGTCTGCGCCAGGACAAGCCAGTAGAGCCCGCACCCGATTGCAGGGATCGGCCGTTCGTGGCCCGTGCACTGGCACGACACGCGCGCCGCCGATTCACGGTTCCATGCAATTTGTTCGTGCTATCTTCACCCTGGGGGAAGTCATGAAAGGAATGGTGAATAAAATCGCGGGCAAGTGCGGGGTACTTGCAGCGCTCGCGCTGCTCTTATTGGCAGCCGCCACACCCGCATTGGCGCAAAAAAACAAGGACAAGAAAAAACAGCAGGACCAAACAGAAGCGTCACCCGATGCCAAAACGATGCCGCCGATGACCGACACGCAGGCGGTCGATCTGGCCATTGGGCAGAGCCTGGGCTACTGGCAGATTGGCGATGTGGATTCCCTGCACAAGTATTACGCCGAGGACGTAGTCGTGGTGACCGGGGACTGGAGTCCGCCCGTCATCGGGTGGGACAACTACGTCAAGGCCTATCAGACACAGCGCGCGCGCGTCACCGGCGGACGCATGGACCGCACCAACACTTACATTAAGGTGGATGGAAACTCGGCGTGGGCCACCTATCAGTTCTATTACGTGACTTCGGTGGACGGCAAGGCTTCCGAATCCCGCGGACACACGACCATGATTCTAAATAAGCGAGGAGATCGCTGGCTGATCGTACTCAATCACTCGTCGATCGTGGATTCGACGCTGGCAAGCCCAGTTCCCGCCGCGGATTCTCCGCAGCCCGGCCGTCCCTAGTGCCGGTCTTAATTTGGGCGGCCTCCAATCCTTCGTGCGGCACCGCACCCGGCCATGATCGGCCAAGAATAAGTGCGAATTTCTCGCAAGAATCCTGAGCGCATGCCCGCTACGGCCCAGTAGCACAGGCATTAGCCTGTGTGGTTTTGGTTTTTGGGCGCGCCGAGATGCACACAGCCTGAAATCTGTGCTACCAAATCCCGCTTCGCATCGAAACGCGATGCGACGCGCTAACCCAGCGGCCGAGAACAAATATTGATCGCGTGTTTGTGAGAAATGGGGATCGCTTCCGCAGTCCCAAGTCTTCTTGGCCAGGCGGGTACGGAATTTCCTCTGCACGGAAAAGCCGGAACGGTGCTAGAAACTCTTAAAGCCTCCGTAGAGCCAAAGTCCGGCGCTAGTCAGCAACAGGACGCCAGAAATCACCGCGAGAGCGATGATCGGCTTCGTCAAACGCGACATCTTGGCGATGACCGCCTGCTGCTCTTGGTAATGGTGCTGTTCGGCGGCATCGATGAAGATCTGATCATCTTCTTTCGACGACAGCGTCCCGCGGTAGATCACCAAAATGACCAGAACGGCCGTGATGACACTCCACGAGACCATGAGCAACATTAGGAGCACTGGTTGAGACTCTTGCATGGCTTCCCTCCCTGCGGAAAAGGTGTATGGGTGGAAAGGGCCAACTACACTGTCGCACCACTAGAACACGAGCCTTATTCAAATCATACCATTACTAGGGGTCGGTCGTGTCCTTGGATTACACAAGATGATCAGGCTTGGGGGGAAAGCGCACACCCCAGAAGTCATCCAAGGGGGCAAGAGATTCGATCCCAGTTTCCCACAGGCCGCCGGTCTGCTGTTCCCCGACCCACACGACACGAAATTTAGCGGTCTGCTGGGAAAACTTGTTCGTGAGGGCAACTTCAGTCCCCATTTGAAGTGGGCTCGCGGTTCGGACCAATGCACCGAGAGGACCGACCACGCCCGTGTGCGCGGTTTCTTCAATCGCGGTTCCATCGCGCGCGGTGCCACGCACCTCTACTGGGACACGCATGACCACACGCCCGTTCCTCCGGTGTCCGTGGGGCTGAAATGATTCGCTCAAGGCAACCTCTCTGAAAGAGGAGTTACAAGTTGACACAATCTATGACAATGACGCTATGGACGTCAATGCCGGTTTTTATTGCTCCTGTGTCGGTGCCGCCTGCCCACGCCCTATCGCGTCAAGCATTCGCAATTTTGTTGACATGGGCATTGCCTGGGGTGTATTCGCCTCTAGACTCATGGATGCGTTCCGATTGACAGGTCTACTCTGGCGGGGGCGGATGGGTGGATCATCGTGGCACCCCGGCTGGTTCATCATTCCGGATTCAAGGAGAAGGCAATGCCCAATCGCAGGGAGTTCTTAAGGAATGTCGCCGGTGCTTCGGCCGGAATGCTTCTTCTCGGTGGTGGCGTCGATCGTGTAGCCGAGCCGTCTCCGCAGGCTGGCGCCGCCCCCAAGCGCCACGAAGTGATGGTGGGTAAACGTCGAATCAAGACCGTGGACGTGCACGCTCACGTTAGCGTGCCGGAGGCTACGGATTTACTGAAAGGTACTCCTCTCGAAAGGCGCATCGGAAATCCTCCCAACAACTATGACGATAAGGGCGTAGCGGCCGCGCGGCTGCAGCGGATGGACGAGGAAGGCATCGACATTCAGGCGTTAAGCATCAATTCATTTTGGTACTCTGCCGACCGCGATCTGGCCAGCCGGCTGGTGAACCTCCAAAACGAAAAACTAGCCGCGATGTGTGCGACCCGCCCGGACCGTTTTGTAGCATTTGCCTCCGTGGCGTTGCAGTTCCCCGAACTGGCGGCCCAACAATTGGAAGAAGGCGTAAGGCGGTGGGGTCTGCGCGGCGCCGCCATTGGTGGAACCGTGCAGGGAGACGAGGAGTTGTCCTCGCCCAAGTTCGACCCCTTTTGGGCCAAGGCTGAGGAACTACAGGCCCTGATCTTTGTGCATCCACAGGATAGCGCGGTCGCCACGGGTGTCCAGGCCAGGGTGCAGGGAAGTGGCGGCCTGGGCAATGTGATCGGGAACCCGCTCGAAACCACTATTTTCCTTTCCCACATGATTTTCGAGGGAACGCTGGACCGTTTTCCCAACTTGAAAATCTGCGCGGCCCATGGTGGCGGCTACTTGCCGTCTTATGCCGACCGCATGGACCATGGGTGCTCGGTCTTCCCCGCGCAATGCAAAAAGCCCCTCAAGAAAAAGCCAACTGAATATTTGAAGCAGCTCTATTTTGATGCGATTGTTTTCACGCCGGAGGCGTTGCGGCATTTGATCGCCGTATGCGGAGTCACCCAGATCGGCATGGGCACCGACTACCCTTTTCCGTGGACGGTGACTCCCGTGGACGAGGTTTTCGCGGCGCCCGGGCTGAGCGATGCCGATCGCGTGGCGATTCTGGGCGGCAACATGTGCAAGCTGCTGAAAATCCCGGCGTAGTCTTGCACATCCTGCGCGGCTCATTTCGGTTCACCTGTGGTTTGATTTGGCAAAGAGAATTTTGGCCGGGAGAACTCATGCCACGTTACATTTCGCTGCACACGCTGGCCTGCCTGACGCGCCAGGGCGCCGAGCATCTGACCGAGCGTCTGGCTGCGGCGGACCGCGTCACCATGCGGCGCGTGCAGGTCAACATGATCGAAGGTAAGATGCTAGTCGAATTCGACTCGCCCGATCGGGACACGCTCGAAAAGTGGTTCCGCGACGAAGCGTTTCACTACGACTGGGTTCTTAGAGTAGAATTCGAGGCGCGAGGCGGCAGACTCGAGCCCGCTTAGGCGCCCAAACCCGCTGGGCAACCCTTCGGCTCGAAGAGTGTGGGTGCGGCTCTATTTTTAACGGAACGTCCCGGTCTGACCGGGATGTGGAGCCCGCTGGAAAATTGACCGCTCAAATTGGCATTCCCTAGAGGAGGAATTTCTCATGACTGAGTACGCGCATCCCGAAGTCCTGGTCACGACCGACTGGGTCGCCAGCCACCTGAACGATCCCCATCTCCGGCTCATCGAAGTGGACGTGGACACTTCGGCCTACGACCAGGGGCACGTTCCCGGCGCCGTGGGATGGAACTGGCAAACGCAGTTGCAGGACACGTTGCGCCGCGACCTGGCCGACCAGCGCAGCTTTGGACTGCTTGTTGGCAGCGCCGGCGTTACGCCGGAGACGACCGTGATCCTGTACGGCGATAACAACAATTGGTTCGCCGCGTGGGGATTCTGGCAATTGAAATATTACGGCCACGCCGACGTGCGTTTGATGAACGGCGGGCGGAGGAAGTGGCTCGAGGAAAAGCGCACGCTTTCGACCGACGCGCCGAAAGTTCAGCCGACCACGTATTCGGCGAAGTCTCCGGAGACGTCCATTCGCGCGAAGCGCGAGGATATTTTCTCCGTGATCGAGAAGCGTTCCGCAGCGCAACTGGTGGACGTCAGGTCCGCCGACGAATACACCGGCAAGGTGATCGCGCCTCCCGGCATGACCGAAACCGCGCAGCGCGGCGGGCACATTCCCGGCGCGGCAAGCATTCCGTGGGCGCAAGCAGTCGCTGAAGACGGCACCTTCAAGCCTGCGGACGCTCTCCGCCAACTCTACGGCGGCAAGGGCGTCACTGGGGATCAGGAAGTCATCGCCTACTGCCGCATCGGTGAGCGCAGCTCGCATACGTGGTTCGTGCTGAAGTATCTGCTCGGTTACAAGAACGTCCGCAACTACGACGGCTCGTGGACCGAGTGGGGCAACCTGGTAGGCGCACCCATTGAAAGGGAAATCGCGGCCGCCGCGCGGTAGTACTTCGCCAACGCTGGCCCGTCGTATCGCAGGAAACTCCATTGTGCCAAGGCCTGGGTAGATATACCCGGGCGTTTGCACATTATTTGGATGGAATCCTACGGAAGAGATTTATATGGCGCGCTTTAGGCCTAGTTTCAGGGAATAGAAAGATGCGCTTGCGCCAGGTATATATACCTGGCGCGGACGCTATCTTAGAGCGCCCGGCTCAATCCCATTGTGGCGGGCGCGGTCCATCAGATCGTCAATCTTCGTCGCGTCCGACTGCCGCTTCTTTTCCAGTTGGTTCAATTGATCTTGAGGATTGCCCGGCGGGCCGTGGTAGTACGGCTGCGGTTCGCTGACATTCCCGCCTTTCATGAATTCCTGCAGTTTGGCGATTTGAGCATCCAGCTTTCCGACCTCGGCCTGGAGCGGAGCCAGTTGCTTGCGGTACCACGCGGGATCTTTGTCGTAGGAATTTGATCGGGGAGGGGCACTGGTTTTCTTTGCGCCCGCATTGTTGCCCACCACCGAAACGGTGTCATTACCGCGGAGTGCGTCGACGTCCTCGTTGGTCCAGACTTTCGCCGGCTTTCCTCCGGCTGCCGGAGGAGTCTGCGATGCGGGAGCTTGGGGCTGCGATTGGCCGTGCGCCGCCCAGGGAGCCATCGCGAGTAGGACTGGCAGGGAAAGAAAAACGCGCTTCATGGAAATGTCCCTCGCTAAATTCCATTGTACCCGTCGCCTGTTCACTGGACAGGAGTTTCGGCCGTCAGATTGTTCAACTCACTACGTATAATTTCAACGGACTGCGACGGCGGGCCCAAGTGGCGGTAGTGAGATACGTCGGTCCGTTCATGGAGGCCGAAGCCAAGCAGAAACTTACGGCCGTCCACGTCGTACGTGTAAAGCGTTGGCAGCCAGACGCCAGGGGCCACTTCCGACTGCTCCATCACGAAATGTCCTCCGTGATAGACCTTCCCGACGATCCCGCCACCGAAGGTGATATCGCTGGTGATATCGATTTCCAGGCGTGCCGTTTGCGCCTGGGACTCGTCCATCCAGAGAACCACATGTACGTGTTCGAAGGCCACCGAGAGGTGCGACGCGGCTTTGTAATTCGGGTCGGGATCGAGGAGTAGTTTGGCGAGCGTCCGCGAACCGCGTGTTTCGCGGCCTGCCCATGTGACGCGGAAGGCCTTTGCCGCGTCATCGATCAACTCGGCGTGATCCCGGCGGCGCTTTTCAAACCTGGCGAGGTCCTGCCTCACACGGTCGTTGGGATGGAGAAAGCGATCGAGCGCGCTGACCGCATACTGCAACTGGCGGCGATGGAGCTCCGGAGAAACCGGAGGGCTGCTTTGCGCTGTCTGGAGCCGCATGGTCCCAGTGCCGGAGGGAAGAACGCGTTCCATGCGGTCGGCTACAACTTCCGAGTTCTCATCATCCTTGTGCAAAACCACATGCTCGACGCGCTCATATTCATCGATGGCCCGGTCGTTGCGGTGCTGGTTCTCAACCATCCGTGCAATCAGGGACTGGATTTGTTCAGCGGTAGGCGCAGGGTTGGCGGAGACCGTTGGGCCCTGACCGCCGGGCCGAGGGTCCGCGGCCAGCGCGGCGATTGACAGCGCAAGGACGAGGATCGGCACAGCCAACGCGGCCAGGTGTCTCGGAGTCTTCATGATAGTCCGACAGCAACGGACGCCCGCCGGGCCCGCTCCATTGCTGGAAATCTGATTCTACCGGGGAATAGGCGGTTGTACCTGGCTGTTTCCGGATCGTTACTCTGGCCGCGGAACGATTACCTGCGGTCGGTTAGGCGATAGGAAAGCTGTGCGACGACGCCCCGCTCTATCTTCATGAGAGCACTGATTTTAGAGCGAAGGGGGCGATCCAGGTCGTTTCGCCCCCCGTCTTAAAGTTGACCCGGCCTGTCGGAGGAAAACCGAGCCAACATTGGTTGATCATTGATCCTACCAACACAGGTCGCGGAAAAAAGTTGCGGTGGGAGGAAATTTTCCGTGGCGGCCTGGTTTGCCAGTAGCACAAGATTGGCCGTGCTACTGCCAGACAGCCCACCATAATCCGGGAACGCGCAGTCTCCAGATTGGCGGCTTGAATGACGCCATTCAGGAGAATGGCGTTCCCGCTCGAGCGCGCTTCACCTTTGGCACCCAGAGCGCATAGAATGGGCGGGTCCATGCCACGCCCCGCTGAACCGCGCGCACCCGTCACGGAAGCCGACGTCGTTGCCCAACTGTCCCGGTCCCGCAAGCCGCAAAGCCTCCGTGAAATCGCTGCGGCGCTTGACTTGCGCCATTCCGCCCGGCGCGCGCTCGTGAAGCTCGCGCGAAGAATGAAAAAGCGGGGCGATATCCACGAATATCCAAACGGCAGAATCGGCTTGCCCAAGGAGAAGCAGAGCGCGGATCGGGTTGCGGAACGAAGTGGGGAACGAAGTGCGGAAATTGTCGCGCCGCCGCGAAAGGGATTCGCGCACCGGCAAGGCGCTCTCCCTCAAGGAAAATCTGCCACGGCGCCGCGACCCGAGGTGAATCAACTGACCGGGCGTCTGGTAGCGCATCGCGACGGTTACGGTTTCGTCGTGCCGGATACGCCGCGCAAAGACCTGGACGGTGACCTGTTCATCGGACGCGACGGTTTGGGCGACGCCATGCACGGCGATCACGTCCTGGCAAGCATCGAGCGACGCAGCCGTTTTGCCGACGGCGCGGGCCGCGCGGAAGGGCGCATCCTTCGCGTGCTCGACCGCGCGCACACCACCGTCGTGGGCCTGTTCCGGTACGGCTTGCGCGGGAACACGGTCGCGCCGTATGAATCGCGGCTGCTGCAGGAAATTATTATCCTGCCCGGCGACGAGCTGACGCCGGCGCTGCAAGCCAAGATGGGCGCGCACCCGCCAAGAAGGGGATTGCGTTTGCCGGAGTTGGATGGCGCCGTCGTCAACGTGGAGGTGACGCGTTTTCCACGCGGCGGCGTGGCGCCGACCGGCCGCGTGATTGAAATTCTCGGACGGCCGGGCGATTTCGGCGTGGACGTAGATATACTGATTCGTAAACATCATCTCCCGCACGAATTTTCAGAGGAAGATTTGGCGGAGGCGGCCGCCGTGGCGCATCCGGTGGGCGACGCGGAGCGCGTGGGGCGGCGCGATTTCCGCGACCTGCCGATCGTCACGATTGACGGAGAGACGGCGCGCGATTTCGACGACGCCGTGTACGTCAAGCGCCTCGAAAACGGCAACTGGCAATTGCAGGTGCACATTGCGGACGTCTCGCATTACGTCCGCCGCGGCTCGGCGCTGGACCGCGAGGCGCGCCTGCGCGGCACTTCCGTATATTTTCCGAATCGCGCCGTGCCCATGCTGCCCGAGGAGCTGTCTAACGGCATCTGCTCGCTCAAGCCGAGTGAAGACCGCCTGGTGATGAGCGCGATCGTCGAGCTGGACGCGAACGGTGAAATCGTCGCATCGGAATTCGCGCGCGGCGTGATTCGTTCGGCCGAACGCATGACGTACACGTCCGTCAATGCCGTGCTGCAGGGCGACACGGCCGCCACGGCGTTGTACGCGCGCCTCGCCGAAGAGTTTCGATGGATGCGCGATCTCGCGTTGATCCTCAACGCGCGGCGCGCGCGGCTGGGCTCGATTGATTTCGATCTGCCCGAGCCGGTGATTGAATTCGACGAAGCGGGGAAAATGACCGGCATCGTCCGCAGCGAGCGCAACATCGCGCACCGCTTGATCGAGGAGTTCATGCTGACCGCCAACCAAGCGGTCGCGCGGTACCTCGAGCGCCGCGGCCTCGGCTCGCTGCACCGCGTTCACGAAAAACCAGACCCGAAAAAGATTCTCGAGTTCGAGGAGCTGGCGCACACGTTCGGCTACACGCTGGGCATCGAAAATCTTACGGAGCGGCTGGTGGCCGTGAAACATGGAAGTGTCCGCCCGCCGCGGTTCGATCGGGGAGCGCGCGGAAAGCATGGCCCCGGAAGGCGTGAGGGAGGCCGCGACAGGCCGATGACCGTCGCGCTGCCGGCCGCGCTCGACATCGCCATTCGCCCGGAGCACTACCAACGCCTGGCCGAAAAAATTGCGGGCAAGCCCGAGGAACGCATCGTTTCTTACCTGATGCTGCGGTCGCTCAAGCAGGCGCGATACGCCGCCGATCCGCTCGGCCATTTCGCGCTGGCGTTTGACCAGTACACGCATTTCACTTCGCCCATCCGCCGCTATCCCGACCTCGTCGTTCACCGCGTGCTGAAATGGGCGCTCGATCATCCTGAATCGCGGCCTGTTGCTTCAACCGCGCCCGCGGGGTCAAAACAAGATGACGCTTCGACGTTCGGCCCGTATCGCCGCGGCGAACTCGAAGCCATCGCCGAGGAAACTTCCGAGACCGAGCGCCGCGCCGAAACCGCCGAGCGCGAATTGATGGCCTGGAAGACGGCGCAGTTCATGGAGCAGCACCTAGGCGAGGAGTACGACGCGCTGATCATCTCCGTGCAAAAATTCGGATTCTTCGTCGAGCTGATGGAAATCTTCGTCGAGGGCATCGTGCCCATCACGCGCATCGAGGAACTGACCGGCGAACAAGTTTTCTACCGCGAGCGCGATCACGCGATCGTCAGCGGCAGCGGAGGTGGCCAACGCAGCGGCTCGCGTGACGCGAAACAGAAGCCGAAATCCGGCCGCGCCGCCCAAGGTTCACTCCGATCCAATCGCGGCGAGCATGTTTGGAAACTCGGCGACCGCATCCGCGTCCGCGCCGAGCGCATTGACCCGCTTCGCCGCCGCGTCGAGTTTGCACCTTTACCCTGAAGCCTGGTCCGGCTGGGATGAAAGGGCGACCTTGAATATATGCAGTTCATAGACTACGCAAAGCCCGTCCGCTTCCGCTGATCAGCCAATTTCACAAGCGTGAACATACTCAAAGTGATAGAATCTGCTGATTCCGAATATGCTCGACCGAATTGATAGACTGTCTGCGACCGAAGTACGAAGATTCAAGTCGTGTCCAGTGGAGTGTCCCAAGCTTAAGCAAAAAGCACGTCGTTGGCAGACTACATCCAGGTCATAAGCAGCATCGTGAGTGGCAATCAGCGTTTTTGGTTCCGCGGACACGAAAAGGCGAGTTACAGCTTGACTCCCTCCGCACTTCGGTACGCGAGAGAAAACGACCGACAGACGGCGCTGGATCTGATGTCCGATTTCAAGAGAGTTGCGGAAATCAAATTGGATCGGCCACCTGGTCCCGTTGACGAGCTAAAGTGGGCGCAAATAGCCCAGCATTATGGGTTGCCAACGCGCCTCTTAGACTGGACAGAGAGCGCCACAACAGCACTCTACTTTGCGTGCTTGAAACCAGATTTTGACAGCTTGGTTTTTGTGTTGAATCCTGTCGATTTGAATCGACGGAGTGATCGGCTTAAGCCGAACATCCTGGACCCGCAGCGCGATGAGAAGGTCATTCTAAAATACCTTAAAAGCGGCCCTCGAGAAGCGAAAAAAGGTAGCTTTCCCCGGGCAGTAAACCCCATGTGGAATTCCGAGCGCTTGATTCTTCAGAAGGGGGTATTTACTCTCCATGGGTCCCGGTTCAGCTTAGACAAGGGGAGGATTCCATCACTGGTCGCAATTTTAATCCTGAAGGAGTTCAAGGGGCAACTTATGTCTCAATTGCAGCGCGTTGGGGTTGATGAAATGACACTATTTCCGGAACTCGAACACTCTTGCAATCATTTGGTTGGGTTGAGCGGCCTACCGGGAATCAAATAGCTATGGCCTACTACATTCCATTTATCAATTCTGAAGACGATTGGTCAGTAGCGCGGCAAGTCTACTCGGATTCGGTCGTTTATCGGGTGACGATGAAATCAAGAGACGAGATACAATGGAACTCTCCTCCACACGCCAAACTCTGGGTGGATACCGAAGTTGAGGCACTGCATAATTGGCCAAAGTCAGAAAACGATGATTTCGGCAGTTATTTCAGCAACTTCGCAGATGCCGAGAAAATAGCGAATGCCGGGTTTTGGCCTAAGCCTGATAAAACGATTATCTCAAACTTTGTAAATGCAATTCTGGGCAGCGCATTGGACAATGCGCCAGGAGTGGAATGGCTTTCTGTTCCTCAATTGCCCCATCTTGGTGGCACCGACCGGAATAAGGTGAACAGAGCGTTGGCCGAAGCCACCCACCACTGGAAATCAAAGAAGGGGTTTAAAGGCAAACTTATTCTCCCGGCCATATTCACTCATCAGGGCCAGCTAAACAACAAGACGGAGCGAAACAGCAAGGTCTCGCTTGTGATCTCGTGTTTTGAATCGAGCGGCGCCGAAGGTTTATGGGTCGTGGATTCATCCCTACACGACCAAGATGGCGTTGGAAGCTTCGTTAAGAGGTTTAGAGGAATCGTGAAACTGCATGAAGAACTAAGTGAAAAGCTTCCCGCCCGAACAATTAACGTCGCAGGACCATATTGGGCATTGGGCCTTGTTCTGTGGGCCCGGGGTTTGGTGCAGTGTGCCGCGATCGGGGTGGGCAGGGGCTACCAATATTATATTCCTGGTGGGCGGTTGCCCCAAACGTCAAATAATCGAGTGGCTCTTCCACCACTGCGCCGACAAGCTGTCTGGTCACCCGATTTGAAAACTTGGATTGAGGACGCCTTAGAGAAAATCCCCACCGCAGATGCAGCCCACGAACAACTTTCCAAGGTCCTAAAACAATTCCCAATTCTGAGAGACAAGAAACAGGCTCGCAGACAGGTTGCCCAATTCTATAGAGAATGGCTCAAGAAGTTCGAAGTAATTCCGCTGGAGGGGCGGGCACTGGCGTTGTACCAGGATTTTTCTTCCGCATATGTATTGGGAAAAACACTAAATGATATCCCTGATAAGGTGAAAAGCCCGTCGCGTCTTGCAGAACAATTCATGATGACCTGTCTCTAGTCCGCCAAAAACGTTCGACACAGTGGGCCTGTAGAATCTCATCTGAGATGCCCAAGACACATCTGCTGGACAGCAATCGCCGACAGAAATTTTGGGAAACTGCCAAAATGCCAACGCCTTTCCTTCGGAACTCATCCGCGCGACCGCTCTTGGCTACCCGATACGCCAGACTAAACGGTAAAGCGACATAAGACTCCGTTGTGAATGTCCGGTTCGAGGAGGCCTGGGCCAAAGCTGCTGAGATCCTGGAGAGCTTAAGTTCAACGGCGACGATCCGCCTATGGAGCGGAGCCCAGCCATTTAATTTTTGAAACTGCCCTTGCCTGGGACTCGTAACGAAATTCAAGCGCATTAGGTGTTTAAGCTCGCTTCCGAGGATGTCGTCCGGCAAATCTCCGAACAATTCACGTCGAAGCCGATCTTGTGTGATCGACGATCCAGAATCAACGTCGGGAATCTTCGATAGGATGTGGAGGCGAAGCGGCGGACCTACTGGACGCTTTTGGCCATGTGAAAGCCGCCGTCGCACTTTTTTTGCGATCAGCTTCACACCAACGAGGTCACAGATGCCCCAAGGGACCGAAAATTCACGCTTCACAGCCAAGCCTTGGCCCTTCAACCAGCCAACAACCGAAGGGGCCATCTGATTTTCTAATCCGAACATATCCAAGGTGGCTTTTCTCGGTTCTCTCATGCTACCTAGGTCTCATTGTGTTCAACTGCTTGGGTCGCTGACAACGACAATCTTGCGTTAAGGCAGATCAAGTGTCTCGAAGGGTAACACACTTCACATCGCGCCAGGCGAATTCTCAGCGACTTTTTCGATGCGCCTCCAGCACTATTATACTCTCCTTTTCGGGTGCTGGATGTGTCTCTTGGCGGGGACGCAATGAAGTTGATTCGAACATCGAAGGAAGAACGGCGCGCCCCGCAGCACGGCCCAATGATTCGACTTCTCTTCCAGCCACGATTTCGTCTGTGGTTGGGCGTTCGAACCGTGAAGTGACCCCTGGCCATTTGCATCTGTCCGCACTGCAAGACCGAAGATCCCGAGTCATTCCGGCCGAGTCGTAAAGACTGGGTCATCGCGAAATAAGATCGCCGGGCGGGGGAGCGGTCCCTTTCTAGGCGGGCTCCAAGTAGAGTCCGCACCCATTCGCAAAAGTCACACTCATTTCACAAAAGATTGTAGGCCGCATAACCCAAAGCAATGCCGGGTGTATTAGAAATTCTGCGCCCCCAACTATTTGACTACTAAGGAGGACTACTCTTGTGAAAGAGCGCACCAGACCAGCTCAGAATCCGCCTGTTCCTACCCGATAACAACTGCCCTGCTTCCTTCGGCCTCGGCAAGTTCCTACAAAGATGTTGCTCGGCCAGCCAGAGGGCTTCTGCTTCGAGACCCCGGAGTCGTTCATTTGAACTCTGACCGGCTGCGGAAAAGGTCCCTTTGATTGTCATTCTGAGCGGAGCGAAGAATCCCTCCCGATTCAAAACAAAAGACTAAGTGGGATTCTTCGCGCAAAATCGGCGCTCAGAATGACAGTTTCCCGCTTTTTTCCGCAGCCTGTTGAGGTGCTAGGGAACGGAACGTTGTCAACTCACCTTGGACTGCGAGCCGCTTGCTTTCAAGGGCCTGGTAGCAGTTTGTGCAGCTACTAGAAGCTATTGCACAACCCTCCGCAAGACGATCATGAAGCAGGCGATGTGAAAGAAGGCGCCATAGATCGTGAGCGAGCGGTCGTAGCGCACGACCAAGCGCCGGAAGTTACCGAGCCAGGCGTTGGTGCGTTCGATAATCCAGCGCCTCCGATAGCGCCGCAGCGCTCGGCCGTCTTGTGTCGCCGGTTTCTTTCGGTTCGAGCGATGTGGCACGATTAATTCAATTCCCCGCTGCCGCAATCGTTTGCGCAACGGATCGCTGTCATAGGCTTTGTCCGCGATCACCCGTAGTGGTTTCTGCCGAGGTCGGCCCGCACGATGACGCCGCCCTACCCGGATCGTCGCGAGCGTCGTTTCCGCGAGTGTGACTTCCCCCGGGGATGCAGAGTGAAGGGAGTTTCCCAGAGGAACACCGCGGCCGTCGACCACCACCATCCACTTCGTCCCCTTGCCCCGCTTGGTTTTTCCGACTCCGCAGCCCCTTTTTTCGCTGGAGCAAAACTCCCGTCCAAAAACGATTCGCTCCACTTCAATTGCTGGCGCTGGTTCAACTCGCTTAGAAACGTCCGCCAGATGTTCAACCAAACGCCCCGCTCCTCCCAGTCTCGCAGCCGCCGCCAGCAGGTCGAGGGATGCGGGAATTTCTCCGGCATGTCTTGCCAGCGAGCCCCGCTCCGCAGAATCCACAGAATCCCTTCCAGCACACGACGGTTCGGAATCCAGGGACGACCGCCTTTGCGTTGTTTGGGCGGCTTGGGGAGCAAAGGCGCGATCTTCTGCCACTGCGATTCGGTCAGCAATGCACCCGATCGGGCCATCGGCCCTCCTTGGGCGCTGCTGATTCTCCTTATCTCTCATCTCAGAAAATTCAACTACCTTCTTTTCAAGACCCTGTATTAGGTTATGCAACAGCTTCTAGTCTTTGTCGAATTTCAGACACATCTCGAGCTGGCGGATCGCTGCATCCGTTGCCCTAATCGCGTCCACACGGTGCCCCCCAAAATCATGGGCGGCGTGCTCCATGTGGTCCTTAGCTCTGCGAAGCGAACCGAGCGCTTCCCGGATTTCGGGATGGGGTTCCGGGGGAGTTGCTGGTGCGGCATTGGGCTGGGGGGATGCTGCCGGAACTGCCGCGGCAGCAGGAGTCTTGGGCGCTGCATGAGTTGCGACAGACGACCAGAGCGCCAGTGCGAAGACGACCAGTGTAAGGACACTCAAAATCTTTATTTTCATTTTCGCTCCAAGAGGTTCAAAATTTTCGCGCAGCCCCCGAAATAGACGGGAACGACTCCATTTTAGCTTCCGGCCAGTAACGCGAGATGGATCAGAAGTGGAGCTTTGTCGCAAGCGTAACCGGCGGCTTCCCGGGTCTGTGTCCTCGCAGCGAGAGGCGTTGCAAAGTCATTTCCGCTATTCATCGGGGCGCAATTTCGTATATTGTTAAGCGTTCGAACTGTGAGGTGAGGCGTGGCCGTTCGTATCTGTCCGCACTGCAAGGCTGAAATTACCGCTGCCAATGCCGCGGCGTATTCCAATAGCATCGAGTGCCCGCAGTGTAAGGCGCGGCTGGAGGTTGCGCCTGGGTCGCGGACGATCTCAACACTATGCGGACTTGCTGCCGCGGCGATTGCCTGGCGTCTCTCGAGCGGTTCCGGGGGAGACTTGGGCGCGGTCCTGCCGACGCTGTACGCGTTTCTTGCATTTGGCGTTGTTTCGCCGCTTGTCCTGATGTTCACCGCGAATCTGTCTAACGCGCCTGCGTTGCCGTCACCTGAGCCTGCCCATGTGGCGGGTGGCCACGGCGCGTCTGGACATCACTAGGTCCGAACGTCGGGTAGAAGAAAAACGCTCACGACAGTGGCCACCGAGGTCACAGAGGACGCAGAGACGACGAAGCGGCGCGTCGCGTTTCGATCTACTCGTGGGGTGTACTCGGAATCTCTATCCCATGCATTTACAATAGATACGGACCATTAGTACTAATCCTGCCCCCCCAAACGTACTATTGATCACACCTTCCCCCGCCACGATACTTGAAAAATGGCCCGGTATTCAGCTCTTTTGGGACGTCGGATTGAGGTGACCTACCGTGCCGGAGATATCGTCCTGCCCGCGACAGGCAACTTGGCGGCCGACTCTGGAAAGTCCATCTTTCTCGAAGAGAGCTACCAACAAAAGGGCAGCGTAAAGACCTTCCGCTGGGAGATTCCATATCCCTGCATCGTGCAGTTGAATGAATGCCCGGAAGGGCCGAAGCTCCACGCTTCCATGAACGAGGCTCAGGCGGAAACCTCCGAGCCCGCGCGCGAGCCCGGCGCTTGGCAACTGAAAAACCGCCCCGCGTAATTCCTCCTACCGCCCGCCGATTTCTGTCCGATTCTTGAACGAACTCCTGTAGAATTTTTCATTCATCCAAGACAGCGCGCGGGTGCGGGCTCTACTTTTAAATTGATCGTCCCGGCCTGGCCGGGACGTGGAGCCCGCCAAGAAAACAGGAGGGTGCTTGGCCATGAAATCGCCGATTGGATTTATCGGATTGGGATTGATGGGCCGCCCCATGGCGGCGAATTTGTTGAAGGCTGGTTACGACGTCACCATATGGAATCGCACGGCCTCGCGCGCCGATGGATTGGTGGCGCAAGGGGCCAAGCGCGCCGCCACACCGCGCGCCGTCGCAGCCGCGTCCGAGGTGGTCTTCACGATTGTGAGCGATCCTCCCGCGCTGGAATCGGTCCTGTGGGGAGAGACGGGCGTATTCGCGGGGCTGCGGGCCGGAAGCGTACTGGTCGATTCGAGCACGGTTTCCCCCGCACTGGAACGCCGCGCGGCGGCGGCTGCGGCGGCGCAGGCGGCCGAATTTCTGGAAGCGCCCGTGACGGGCGGGACCTGGGGAGCGGAAAAGGGCGAGTTGGTATTTATGGTCGGCGGCGAAACGGAAACGCTCAAGCGCGTCGAGCCGGTGCTGGGAGCGATGGGCAAGAAGTGGTTTCACCTTGGGACCTACGGCGCGGGGCAGACGGTGAAGCTGGCGATGAATTTGCTCCTCGCGCTCGAGGTGGAGGCGTTTGCCGAGGCGCTGGCGCTGGTGACCCGCGCGGGATTGCCGGGCGAACGGTTGTTTGAAGTCATGCAGACGAGCATGGGGCGTTCCGGCTTGCTCGACATCAAAGGGCCGATGATGCTGAAGGGTGAGTACAAGCCGAGCTTTCCCCTGCGGCTCATGCACAAGGACATGAGCTTGGCGCTCGATCTCGCCAATCAGTTGGGCGTGCCGCTGCCCTCCGCGGCGGCCACGCGCGAAGTCTTGAGTTCGGTCAAGGGAGCAACCAAGGAAGACGTGGATTTCTCCGCGCTCGCCAGTTTCTGGTCGAAACGTTGAGGTGCGAATATATAGTTGCGGTTGGACGCAGGGAATTGTGTCCCGGTCCATGAGCGAAGATTTCAGGGGTTCAAGTTTCCTTGTGAAACGATTCCTGACACATTGAGCCGCGGAAAAACCCTCCATGAAATACTTAAAACCATTCCTTGCGATCCTTTTGTTCGCTGTCCCGGCCTGCTGTGCCGTCCACGCGCAAACCGTCCCTGCGGAAGGAGCGCAGCAGTTCGCGGAACTCGGTGATTTAAACCTCCGGGGCGGCGGAGTGATTCATGATTTCCGCATCGGCTACCGGACCTTGGGAAAGCTGAATGCGGACCGGACGAACGCGATCCTCTGGCCCACCTGGCTTGGCGGCCGCACGGAGGATTTGTTGCCGTTTGTTGGACCGGCGAACGTGGTGGATACGGGAAAATACTTCGTCATTCTGGTGGACTCGATCGGGAACGGCGCGTCCTCGTCGCCATCGAACAGCAAGTCGCAGCCCCTCATGAAGTTTCCTGAATATTCCATTCACGATATGGTTAACTCAGAACATCGCCTGGCGACCGAAGTGCTGCACCTATTGCACTTGCATGCCGTTATTGGAATGTCGATGGGTGGAATGCAGGCGTTTGCGTGGGCGGTGCTTTATCCGGATTTCATGGACCTGGTCATTCCGATGGCGGGGTCGCCGCAATCCACTTCTTTTGACGAGCTGCTCTGGAACACGGAGATTGACGCGATCGAGCTCGATCCCGAGTGGAATCATGGCAATCCCACAGGACCGCTCCATCGAGGCCTGGCGCTTTCCGCGGAAATCGAATCGATGAATGTCACGACTCCTGGATACCGCGTGTCGCACACGAATTCCGAGGGCTTCCAGGCATTTTTCGGCGACATTCAGAAAAATGCGACGGGGGATGCCGGAACGGCGTGCGACCAAATTCGCCAGCGGCAGGCCATACTCTCTCTCAATCTTCCGGCGGAATTCGGTCTCTCTTTCGAGCAGGTTGCCAAACGCGTGAAATCGAAGATGCTGATCTTTATTCCGACCCAAGATCATTTGGTGAATCCGGAGCCGGCGCGGCGATTCGCGAAAGCAGTGGGCGCGCCAGTAATCAGTCTGGACTCGCCCTGCGGCCATCTGAGCTTCGCGTGCATTTCCGTCGGACCCATCGTCGCGCAATTTCTTGCGGACCCGGCATCCGTGCATAACCAAACCCTGCACGAACTAACCGCCCGCTAGAAAGACCAGGAGAATCTCCTACGGCTTGGCGCCGGGCGGTAAGAAGCACATCGGCAAATCGCGGGAAGTGCGCAGGCCCGCAGGGGCGTCGAGAATCGCCGGGATGCAGTTTACGACCACCGCGGCGGTGGCAATGTCACCGTGAGTGCCACCAGGAATCGTGAGCGTCAAGTTGGGATTGCCGGCAATTTCGGCCGTATCGCCAGGATCTTTCGCTCCGACAAACATTTGCAATTCCATGTAGATTTTTTCCACGCCGCCGGCTAAACCGTGGGCGATCTGGTGCACACCGGCTACCTGTCCCGCCGCGACCTCGAGAAATTGGGTTTTCACGTGTTCGCGCGCGACGACGGGCTCGATCGTTTCCGTAATTTCGTCCACGCCCAGGCCTAACGCGTCTGAAACCATGGCTACCGATTCGGGCAGGCCATGATGTTTGATCGCGCCCGCCGCGACCTGCGCGCGGAATTCCTCGACGCTCATGCCCGCGCCCACTTTTTTCTGCAGGGGCAGGCGGCGCTTCGCTGCGTCCACGATGCGGATGGCGCGGGCCGAATCGATTTCCTGCGAAGCGGCGCTCAGCGTGATCAGGAGCTTGTCCATCACGAAGCCGGGATTGATGCCCGTGCCGATCAGCGCGACGCCCCACGTCTTGGCCTCGGCATCGAGCCGCGCCGCCAGCTCCGGATATTTCCGGAACGGATAGGCTAGTTCTTCGCACGTGGAGACGACGCAGGATTCGGCGGCCAGGCAGGCCATCAACTGGTCCATCACATCGGGCAGCAGCGAGGAGGTGGAATGGATCACAACATCGGCGGATTCGCCAAGCATCGCCGCGGCGTCAGCGGTCACCGGCACGCCCCAGGGCGCATCGGGTCCGCCCACCACATCGCCCA
Organism: Terriglobia bacterium; assembly: GCA_963811715.1. Classification (GTDB taxonomy): domain Bacteria; phylum Acidobacteriota; class Terriglobia; order Acidiferrales; family UBA7541; genus Palsa-360. Next base: position 504,980 of record CAWESM010000008.1, on the reverse strand, counting down.
AATCTTGGCCCGCCTTGGCCGGGTCGGAATCAATGGCCCCAATGATTTCGATGGATTCCTTTTCCCACATCAGCCGCACAATTGCGGCTCCGATGGGGCCGACGCCGTATTGCACCGCGCGAATTTTCTTTTTCACAATAGGCTCCGTCACGCACGCCGCGCGCTTTCTCGAACAATCGTTCTTGCCGGCGTCCCGGGCGGCAATTTCCTGGTTCACTAAATCGGGTGCGGGCCCTAATTCGAGCCCGCCAATAAAATTGGAGCGAATACCATAAAGCAATCACGCGGCGCGTTCAACCGAATTCGTCGGCGATTGGGGGGGTAATTTGAAACGGAGGGATATCGGCTGGCGGGAATTTCTCGCGGGAAATCCGGGCTACAGATGTGGTGGCGAAGGAACTTGCTGAGCCGCGTTTTCCAAGATAGAGGGTCGGCGGGAAAACGCGGCTCAACAATAGTGATTACTTGGAACTGATTTGCTTAGACTCGTTATGCGGCGAATTCTTTTCCAGAACTTCGACGAGATGGCGGCCGTTCTCGGGAATAGAGACTTTTCCGCCCAGGACTATCTCCCTCGCTGTGATTTTGTGGCCATACACGTCCGCGCTGGCATCATCGTCCGGACGAAGCGTGGAACCTTCCAGAGAAATTCCGGCAAACAGCCCTCGCGTACGGGAGTAGCTCAGAATTTCCGCCCGCATGTAGGCATCGGTGTCCGCTGAGGCGTCGCGCCCTTTTGGACCCGCTGCCGCGGAGGCGTCGGCGCCGAGTTTCACTTTGCTGTTGAGAATGGAAGATGCTCCCTTCTCATTCATGACCAGGAGGACCAAATCCGTCGCTTGCCCGCCCAGCTGAAATCCAACACTCGCGCCTTCCAGCGCATACATCGCGGGTGAGCCCCACGGTCCGTTAAAGTGCTCGCCCGTCCGGCACACCATGGCTCCGCGGCCATAGCTTCCCCCGACCACGAAGGCGGCCTTCAGAACGGATGGAAAAACGATCACGCACTCGGCCTTTTCCAGGAGTTCTTGCGGTATATTGTCGGGTACGCCCATCACTTCCTGCATGACGGTCCCGGAATTTTCCAATCGTTCTTGCTCCTTATTCGCAGCGTAGAGCGAGCTCGCCACAAACATGATGCACACACCCAAAGCCAATTTACGATACATCGTGAACCTCCACTATCCAATCGCTAGTTGATGAACTTCGATTCGTACCAAACCCTTCACATAACGAACTGCAGCCCCATTACGCCTTTTGCTTCGCGCCCATGACGAGCAAAACGGCCCCTACCGCCAAAGCGAGTCCTCCGAGGATGGGCGGGAGAGGAACGTATTTCTGAGTGTCTGCCGTGGCGTGAATCGGACCAATGTCGACGATCTTTTCCCGGCGGGTATAGCTAAATCCTTGATAGGCGAGAACCAGTCCCCCCAGAACCACGAACAGAATTCCCAGCAGGGTAATCGATTTCATATGTCTTGCCTCCGCATTCCGGCGGGCTCTTCTTAGTTGCCGACGCGCCACTCGCCCGCCAAGGCAGCGCGGCGAGCGGGAAGCCAGCCTGCCTAGGCGGGACGGCGCGCGGTGCCACTCTGATCAGGTAATCACTCGTCGGCCCTGGATGACGCGGAGCAGGACAACAACAATGGCCAAGACCAACAAAATGTGAATGAAACCACCCATCGTGTAGGAGGTAATGAGCCCGAGGAGCCATAACACGAGCAAAATTACAAAAATTGTCCAGAGCATTCGGCTTCTCCGTTGCAGGCGAATCGAACTTCATTCGCTTGAATCTCACGTGGCAGGCCTGGATGGGAAGGGACCGCGACTTCTCGACGCCTCTTTCCCTACACCAGCATCGTAGAGGAGGGAAGCCCTTCCGTCTGTTCACTTACGCACAGTCGCGCATCTTTTCCGTGGAATCACTTTCTGCCTCGAGGCCTCGATTTCGAGCCTAGACGGCATGAAAGTGTGATCGAGTTTCGCGAGGCGGGCCGGCGTGCCGAGACGAGGGCCAACCACGCCGATGTGAAAACGTCCTTTGTCATCGAAAATGACTCGTTCCCGTATCCGTGGTAAACTCACCTGTAGCCGTGCGTGGGGGGGCGCACGAATGGCGTCGGTGAGCTATATGAAGACACACAAAGCGATCGAAACAAACAAGACTGCGAAGGTCAATGGATTCAACGCCCAAGCCTTTCTCGATTCGGCTGGGTTGTCGAGAAAAATCGCGCAGTATCGCAAAGCGGAAACCATTTTTTCCCAGGGTGACCCTTGCACTAGCGTGATGTACGTTCAACAAGGAGAGGTGCGGATCTCCGTCGTCTCTAAAACCGGAAAAGAGGCCGTGGTGGCAATTCTGGGGCCGGGTGACTTTGTCGGTGAAGGCGCCTTGGCGGGACAACCGGTTCGGATATCGACGGCAACCGCGGCTACACCCGCTACTTTGCTGGTCATAAATATGAAAGAGATGATCCGCGTACTGCACGCGGAACATGCCCTTTCCGATCGTTTCATTGCCTATGTGTTGGAACGCAACATTAGGATCGAAGAGGACTTAATCGACCACCTCTTCAACTCGAGTGAGAAGCGGCTGGCACGCACTCTACTGCTGCTGGCCCGCTATGGAATGCAGGAAAAACCCCAATGGGTGCTCCCCAAAGTATCTCAAGAGACGCTGGCGGAAATGATCGGAACCACGCGCTCGCGCGTCAATTTTTTCATGAACAAATTTAAGAGACTGGGTTTCATTCAATACAAGGGCAAACTGCAAATAAATGCTTCTCTCCTGAGTGTAGTCCTGCACGACTAGCGGAAGTGAACGCGGCACGAGATTTATAACGCCACGGACTGATCCGGGTTCCGCCTCCAGTTCAATCATCTTGTAGGGCGACCATGATGCACGTACCGAATTCTTGACTCCTGTGACCGCCCGCTTGGCGGCGGAGGCGGCAAATTCGACCGAATTAAGTGTTCCATCTGACTCCGAGTGAAAAGAGTGGCTCGGCCAAGAAGCCACTTGACTCTGGCGGGCAATCGGAACACTATTCCCGCCACGGTTTCCTGCTCCAAACAGTAGAAAACTGGATCGTGCAGACTGGATACCTGCGCGTTTAGACGGTATCAATAGCAACGGGTCCACGAGCCAAACGTTTGGAGACCGAGGGAGCTTGCTCGGACGTACCCGAAAACTCGGACGGACTTGGTCCGGGAATATTCACGGAAGAGCGCGCAAATCTTCCGCCTTGGAGATCGCGCCATGGGCTCGGGCAGCCAACCAGATCGTACCACTTCGCTGACGGTCGACTCTCCCGCCGCCGCTACTTCTAGCGTCCCGCCCTCCGCCTCGACATTCGCGCCGTGGATACAGCTCGTGGCTGGCATCATCTGCATGGCCATGATCGCCAACCTGCAGTACGGATGGACCATCTTCATCGCCCCGATTGACGCGAGACACCACTGGGGCAAAGCGGCCATCCAAGTGACTTTTACCCTCTTTATCCTCCTGGAGACCTGGCTGGTGCCCTTCGAGGCTTACCTGGCCGACCGATTTGGACCGCGCCCGCTTGTGATGGTCGGAGGGGTGCTGATCGGGTTTTCGTGGATTCTGTTCTCGTGGGCGAACACTCTCACGGTTCTTTATATTGGCGGAATGATCGGTGGAATCGGGACCGGCCTCGTATATGGGACCTGCATCGGCAATGCACTGAAATGGTTTCAAGCCCGGCGGGGCTTGGCGGCGGGCCTGACGGCGGCGGGCTTCGGAGCGGGCGCGGCGCTGACGGTCCTGCCCCTGATGCACTCTTTGACGGCAAACGGATACGAAGCCACTTTCTTTCGCTTTGGACTTCTCCAGGGAATCGTTGTTTTGCTCGCGGCGCTGGCGCTGAAGAAGCCGTCCGGCCGCGCGAGCGCCCGGCGTGCGAATCCGCGCCTGCCGCAGACGAAGACGGATCGCACGCCGATAGAGACACTGACGAGTGTCATCTTCTGGCTGATGTATGTCGATTTTGTACTGGTGGCCGCGAGCGGCCTGATGGCTACCGCGCAACTCGCGCCCATCGCCAACGGTTTTGGGATCGCCCAGACTCCCGTGACCCTGCTGGGCTTCACCGCGCCGGCCTTGTTGTTTGCATTGTCAATTAACAACTTAATGAATGGTTTGAGCCGCCCCCTCTTCGGCTGGGTCTCGGATTGGCTGGGCCGGGAAATGACCATGTTCCTGACCTTCCTGGCCGAAGGGATCGGCATCCTCTATTTGGATCGATACGGCAACAATCCGGTCGATTTTGTGATTCTGGCCGGGCTGGTCTTTTTCGCCTGGGGCAACATCTTCAGCATTTTCCCGGCGCTCACCTCGGACCACTTCGGCAACAAGTACGCCACCACCAATTACGCGCTGCTGTATACCGCGAAAGGCTGCGCCGCGTTTTTCGTGCCGATTGGCAGCCTCCTCGCCGCGCGATCCGGAAGTTGGCACCTGACGCTCGTGATTGCTTCCGCGGCGAATATCGTTGCCGCTCTTCTGATGCTTCTGGTATTGCGCCCCCTCCGTGTGCGCTCCATCCGCCGCGAGGAGGCTGTCGCAGCAACCTCTTCTGACTAGTCCGTATTTCTCGCGATAAGTTTGCTCGCGATTGTTTCGCTTGACGGTGGCGAAGGCTTTCCGCAAAATCAAACGGTTGCTTACGTTGAGAAAAGATTCCTGTTCGAGAGCAGCCCGGACTGCCGTTCGGCTTCTCTCCTGAAACGACTTCGATTTCGCCGGCAACTTTCGCCAGGGGCCAAGCATTCACCGCAGGGGTGGAGTATGCTAGTCAAGCCTGATTTCACGGAAACGAGGTAGTCAATATGGGGAAAATTGTGGCCGCCATGGGGACCGTTCACGCGCCGCAGCTTTTCGTGCGGCCGCCGAGCGAAGACCCCGCGCAACTCGATGCCGACATTGCCGCGATGCGCCTGCTGGGCAAGGACCTGGATGAGGCCAAGCCCGATGTGGCGATCGTGATCGGCAACGATCACATGGAGACTTTTTTCCTGACTTCGGTTCCAACCTTTGCCATCCTCGCCGGCGAACGGTCGCATGCGGAATTCGCCCGAAAGAGCTATGACCTCCCGATTCACCAGGGACTCGCCGAAGACTTGCTCGACAAACTGGTCAACGCCGGTTTCGATATGGCCTATTCGCAGGACGCCGTCCTGGGACATGCCTTCGCGGCGGTGTATGAATGGGTGATCGAGGATCGCAAGATTCCCGTGGTCCCGATTTTCGTGAACGCCTATTTGCCGCCGCTGCCGACTCCCCGGCGATGTCAAGAACTTGGGAAAGTGATCGCTAAGGTCATCGCCGACCGGCCCGAACGCGTCGCCATCATCGCCAGCGGGGGAATGTCTCATTTCCCAGGCACGTGGAAGTACCCGAAACCCGATTTCGCCTTTGATTATTGGGCCATCGCCCAAATGGAAAAAGGCAACCACGAAGCCCTCTTGAGCCTGACTTCGGAACAGTTGGATTTGGTGGGCAACACGGAAATGCTGTCATGGATGATTCTGTTTGGAGCCATGGGCAATCAGCCTGGCGAGCTGCTGACCTATCAGCCGACCTGGCATCATGGCCACGCCGTGATGCGTTTCCTGCCGGACAAGAGAACCGGCAAAGTGTCCGAGGAAGGCGCCAAGGCTGCGGCCACCTATAAATTCGCCGGTTCGGAGGGCTACGAATTTTACAAGCATCCCTCTCCCTCGGCATACAAGTTGAATAAGATCCTCTACGATCTGAGATTTAAGCAGAACCTGCGGGTCCGGCTGATTAATGACATCCCGGGGGTGGCGGCCGAATATGGCTTGCCCATGCAAGAGGCGAAAGTACTGGAAACTTTGCAGGACGAGGACATCGAAAAGTTTAGGAACGGAAAGGTTCATCCGTTGGTGGAAGCCGGTGCGCACCCGCTCGGGATGTGGATGAGCGTCATCGTGTTCCATGCCGAGCTGCGCAGGCTGCGCGCCGCTGCCGGCAAGTCAGAAGGCGAAAAAACAAGCGCCACGCGGTGACGAGTAGCACAGGCTTCAGCCTGTGTGGTTTTGATTTTTGCCCGAGCGGAACACCGCGCAGACTGAAGTCTGTTCTACTAAAATCACAACGCGAAGACAATTCAAACGAACAACTGAGGACAGAAATTCAATTATCGAGGAGAAATTTGATGAAGATTTGTCTCGCTGGTACAGGCGCGATGGGTGAGATTCACATGAAGGCTTTGGAGAAACTCAAAGATGTCCAGGTGGTCTCCATCAATAGCCGTACCGAGGAGGGAGGCAAGGCGTTCGCGGAAAAATGGAAGATTCCCTTTCAATCGACGAATCTGGAAGCCTGCATTGACCGGCCCGGCGTCGACGCCGTGATCTTGACGACCCCGAGCAGCATGCACCCGGACCAGACCATTCTTGCCTTAAACAAGGGGAAGCACGTGCAGGTCGAAATTCCCATGAGTCTGAATCTTCCCGATGCCAAGCGAATGCTGGAGGTGGCCAGGAAGTCGGGAAAAGTTTGCATGGTCACCCACACGCGCCGCTTTTCCTCGCCGCATCGTGAAATTCGCCGCAGGATCCTGGAAGGAAAGTTTCACTTGCAGCACATGGTCGTCGAAACCTACTTTTTCCGGAGAACCAACCTCAATATGCATGGCGCGGCGCGCTCGTGGGTCGACAATCTGTTGTGGCACCATGGCTGCCACTCCGTTGATCTGGCGTACTGGGTGCAGAATGATCCGAATCTGGAGGTCTGGGGACAGAAGGGCCCCGACCATCCCGAGTTGGGCATTCCCATGGACATGACCATCGGCATGCGCTCGAAGAAAGGGCCGTTAATCAGCATGGCGCTTTCGTTCAACAACAGAGGGCCTTTCGGCGGTTTCTACCGTTACATCGGCGAAGAGGATACGTACAAGATTTACCGAGACTCCATGACCGACAGCGGAGGGAAAGAGGTGCCGCTCGACGGTATGACCGCCTTTGACCGTCAGGATGTGGAATTCGTCAGCGCTATCCGCGAGGGCCGGGAACCGGAATCCAGCGCCGCGAGTTGCGTACCTACGATGGCGCTCTTGGACGGCATTGAAAAGTCGATGAACCGCTCTTGATGACGCTCATTTAGCTCTGCTTGGCGGCGATCCCGGGAACGCCATTCTCCTGAATGGCGTCCTGCCAACCGCCAATCGGGAGATTGGCGATCCCGGATTTCAACCCCAAGTTCCCACATCAACTTCGGAATACAGGGTTAGCGCAACGTGTATCACGACTGACCTAGCAAGCTGCCGTCACGAACAACTGATCCTGCCTCTGGCGCCGAAAACGTTGGAGAAGAATTCACGAATTAGCCAAAATCAAGGGCTTTCCAGACGGTTCGATTGCATAAGAAATTTTACCGCCGTCCACCGCCGCGTAGGCGATTCTGGCTCGCTCTTTGCCCGGGCCCTCGATGCGCCATGCCCCGTTGTCCCGTACGAGTTTCATCTGTCGCCTCTGTCTACACCAGTCAGCTACCTCCCGGGGCAAAGCGAGCCAGGTCTTTCCCTCGGAACGCATGCGCGCCAGATACTCCAGCAGGGTTCGGTAGGTATTCCGGGCTCTTGTTTCGATAATGTAATCCGGGTGGACGATAAAGCTGATCAGACCATGCTTTTCGGCGATTAAGTCGATTTGTTTTTTCCAAAGCTCTATAGTATAACTACTTAATATATAAAAAAGTGAATAATCCTGCGTCGTGGTCAGCGGCAGCTGGAGGACGTTCCCCACGAAAAAAGGCATGACCGTGCAGCAGCCGCCCTGCTGGGCTTCCAAGTGCCCGACGTTGGGAACGGACAAATCATAGGAGAAGTCCAACGCGCCATACCAATCCGCGTTCCGGTACAACGCTCCAGAACGAAAACCCACCGCGCGGAATTTCTTCCCATACTGATTGATTCGCTGGGCGCGTTGCAGAAATATTTCCCGCTGGCGATAGAGATTCCCGTCATGATTCAGGTCATGAATGTTGACTTCAAACCCCCTCTGCCGTATCTCGTCCAGGAAACTTTCGGGGACTGGATATCTTTCTTCAGGGACGATTTGGAAGGAGGATTTGATCCCCGCCGCGTCATTGAGATCCATCAGTTTGGCGCAAAAGTCCCGGCCCGCCAGTTCTTCGACATCGTGTGTGACGATGGCGCAGCTTGGGGCGCCCTCAGGCCAAAACCAGATAAACGGAATCTTTTGGATCGCCCGCGCTTGGAGGGAAACCAGCAGCAACCTCTCCATGAGATACTTCCACTGTTCGATCCACGGGCCAACGCGGGAAGGGGATATCGGCCCAACCCCGGAGACGAAATTTTTGCATGCGCCGCCGGACGCGCACGGGCAGCAGCGGCCGGATCGCGTAGTAACCGTTCCGAACCAGGGAGCCCAGCGCGGATTTCGGAGTAGCGCAGGCAGTGTTCGTGGCATACCGTTCGCACCGCAAGTTGTTGATCACTTGCGTTGGATCAAACGGCAGCCGCAACATCGAACCTTCCATGGAGACGTCCTGCGAGGAATCATGCAGACCCGCGGTTACTGCCTGGGCGCGCGCGCCCGAAGAAGATTGTCCGTAACAAATCACTTCCGGACCAAACTTGAAAAAGCCGGAGTCGTCCGACAATCTTCCAGCGGGAACAAAGTCCCCTATGCCTTCGGCGCATCGGTAGTACGCAACGAGCGCTTGATTACTCAGGGTGGTCAGCATGATTGGCGCAATATCGGCCACTTCCCCGAAGGAGAGAACTCCTCCCCAAATCGCAATCTAGCCAACGTGTTTGTACAACAGTTTCCCCGCGGCTTCCAGGAATCCGTCCGGCATGTGCAGAAAGAGCTGTTTCGCAAATCGCACTCCCCACCCCTCACGGGAAGCCTGTTTCGCAATGCCCGCGGGGTAGCGCAAATAAGTCAATGTCGATCGCGTCGCGCCCCAACGGTCCTTGAACTCCACCAGACCGGCGTTGTCAGCGTCGGAACGGCCCAGGTCAAATTGCTTCAGCCCTTTATTTTTGGCCTCTTGAATCGACTTCCAGAACAAGAGGTGCATGGGACCTAGATTATGGTACTTGGCATCCGAGCAGCCATACTTATAAACCATCACGTTCTTGAACTGCAGAGTCAGGATACTGGCCAGGAGCTGGCCACCCCTGGAGGCCACGCGAATTTTCAATTGATCCCCGAGGCACTCGATCAAATTGCGGAACCATTCGCGCGGTTGGGGAGGCAGTTGATGCCGCCGGCGCGTGCGCAGCAACAACTGGTAGAACTGATCCAGAAAATGCTCCGATCGGCCCTCTTCATAGGTCAAGCCCTCGCGCTCCGCGCGCCGAATTTTTCGTTGAATCGAGTCCTTATGAAAGCCGCGGAAGATTTCGTCTTGCGACGGAGATAGGTTCAGGATGTGAACGTAGCACGTCTGGTTCTCCGCAAAACCCGCGAGGCTGCTCCCACGGGAGTTCAATGGCCTGAGTTCGATGTAACGCCATTTTTCCCTCTGCAAGTTTTGCTCCAGGAAACGGAGTAACTCCGTCAGGTTTTCCAAGGTATCGGTGAGCGGCTCGCAATGGTCGGAAAAGGGGAACGACACCAGGCGGCGTCCGGTGAACCAACTATGGATGCGGCAAAATAACAACCCATTCGACAGCCTCTGTGAGGGAGAAGCGGTGGTGAACACAACGGGTTGGTACCCGTAGGTGCGGCGCAATGCCTCCACCCAGCCTGGGCTATGAAATATCGAGGCATCTGGATGATTTTGCAGGAATTCCGGCCATCGAGGATCCCGAAGGGGATCGATTCCATTAATTCCAATCACGGTTTTCCCATGCATGAAGCTCGAACCAGAAATGGCCGGCTCCATTCAACCTACAGACTGTTTCGGGGAGTGTCAACGTGCTGGAGGCATGTGGTAACGGGTTCCAGCGACTCGTTTCCGGGTGGCAGTTGTTTTCCGGAGAGAATTTAGCCGAGCACTCCGTCCGCCCCCTTGGCCGCATATCGTCTTCGCTCCCCATCACTTAATGGATGCAGAGGGCAACCACGGCCTGACCCTTGGTACAGGCGCTCTCTGCACGCAAACTGCTCCCTTGGCCAGTAGGAATCAGCGAAGGAGGGCGGCTAATCTGATCTCGATAGGGGGGTATAGTTTAGACCGAATCCGGGGTAGGCAGAGATCTCTGCGCCAAAGATCGCATTCCCTGGTAAGAGATGCGAACGAACCGTCCCTAAAGAGTTCTGAAGAGTTTTTCTTCCAGGGGCCAATGTTGGGGTCAAGAACTCTTTTCGACACGTGGTGCGCTTCGGGTGCAGGCTCGGCTTTTACGCTGAACGCCTCCAGTGAAGCGTGGAGCCCCCTAAATGGAGTTAAAGTGAAACGTCCGCAGTGGCTCGTACTCTTTCTCATCATCGTTTGCCATCCCATGTATTCAAGCGCCCAGGCTTGGTCGGGAATCATTGATCCTAGCCGAGCGATCGATTGGTCGGTCTCGGGTTTGGGAATCCCGGGGGGCATTCCAAACCGGACGACGAGCTGCGCCACACTGAACCCCGGGGCAACCTCGTCGCAAATTGACTCGGCAATTGCATCCTGTCCCAGCGGGCAAGTCGTTTTTCTGAATGCCGGCACATACTCACTCTCGTCTGGAATTACCTTTAATGGCCATAGCAATGTCACGCTTCGCGGCGCTGGCCCCACGCAGACGATCCTGGCCTTCACCGGGGGCGATAACTGCGGCGGGCAAGGTGGCGACGTCTGTCTGATTGATTCCGTTCACTATTATGATGGAAGCGCGGCAGTCCAACCGGGAGGCAGCAACGCTGCCAATTGGACGGGTGGCTACGCCCAGGGGACAACGCAGATCACCTTGGATAAGGCTCCTCCGGTCGGGCATTTCATCATTCTGGATCAAGCCAACGATACTTTAGACACAGGTGGGGTCCTCATTTGTGACAGTACCGTACTCTGCCGCACGAATGGCACGGGTAATTACGATGGCCGAGTGATCGGGGGTGTAACCCACAGCCAGATGCAAGTTGTCACTGTCACTGCGGTAAGCGGGACCTCCGTGACAATTTCTCCCGGGCTCTACGCAAACAACTGGCGCGCTGCAAAGAATCCGGGCGCCTGGTGGCCCGGACAGGTTAATTCGATTGGCATTGAGAACCTGACGGTGGACAACAGCGCGAGCGTTGCCAAATCAGGAATCTATTTCTATGACTGCTACCAATGCTGGATGAAAAATGTTAAATCACTCAATGGCAATCGAAATCATGTTTGGATAACGACCTCCGCCCATGTTATCGTTCGTGATAGCTTCTTCTACGGTACACATAATGCCGCCGAGGAGAGCTACGGCGTGGAGCCGCTGGAGTCCTCCGACGCTCTGATTGAGAACAACATTTTCGACGGCATCGCCTCTCCGATTCTTTTCTCTAATGGAGCCGGCTCCGTCGTGGGATACAATTTCTCGATTCACAACCTCTACAATGTCAGCCCGCCCTGGATGCAGGTAAGCTACTATTCCCATAACGCCGGGAATCACATGGGGCTGTTTGAGGGGAATCAACTCAATGGCATCTCCTGCGATAACGCCTGGGGCACAAGCGTTCTTGGGACGTTCTTTCGTAATCAACTCTTCGGATGGGAATCGGGCAAGTCTCTGGAAACCAACGCATTTGAACTCGTGTCAAACTCTTGTAGGGCGATGAACATTATTGGCAATGTTCTGGGAACGAAGTCCTACCACAATAATTACGAAGCCTCTCCTGCCACGGGATCAAGCAACTGCAATACAACCATTTATCAAATTGGTTGGACCGGCAGTCAGTGTAGTAGCGGATCTGGGAATGATCCTCTTATGAGAAGCACCCTGCTCCGCTGGGGTAACTACGATGTGGCACACGCGTCCCCGCAGTGGAATGCTTCGGAAATACCGACCGCTGGGGTTCCGTTTATCAATGGCAACCCGGTGCCTGCCACTCACAATTTACCGAGCTCATTTTATCTCACCACAAAACCCATCTGGTGGGGCCCCATGCCGTGGCCTGCGATTGGGCCGGATGTAACAGGGGGGACAGGGCCTGACGGGTTTGCTTACGCGATTCCTGCACAGGCCTGCTACAACAACACCCCGAAAGATGGCAGCGGCATACTCCTGTTTGACGGCAACGCTTGCTATTATTCACAACAACGCCCCGCTCCTCCGACGAATCTCAAATCCGTTGTCAATTGATCGTCCCCTTGGCGGATGGTGCGGTTAGCCGTTGGGGCAAACGGGAGCGGAAGGAAGCAGGAGAGGAGTAGCCGCGCCGCCAAACCATGCGGGGCGCCCTCGCCTCTTGGTTTGCTGCTCACATCAATTCCACACAGATCCTTCCATAGTTCCCCGTTTCCGCGACGATCCGAAATTTCCTTTTACGAATTCTGAGCCAGTCCATCCACGCCCTGAATTCATGGTTGCGGTCATAGAACTCATCGAAAAGTAGCAAAGTTCCCCCGGACATGAATGGACCGAAATGGACCAGTGGGATCATCGTGGAGCAATAAAGATCAGCATCAAGGTGTAGGACCAGGCGGTTTTTCGTCGAGAAATCGCGCGCGAAAGACGGAATGGTATCCTCGAACCAGCCTTTAACAAACCTGACCCGTGGGTCATCCATGCGAGGCACGGCCCCTCCGACATCGAAATGGCCCCTCCCCTGTTCCGTCCGCCAGTCCTCAGGGAGCCCCTCAAACGAATCAAAACCAAAGAACCGGCTGTCTTTATGCTTGTTCAGGCTCACCCAGTGCCGCATAGAGTCACCTTGGAAGACGCCGAACTCCAGGTAATCTATCGCTTCGGCGTTGATGCACGCCTCGTGGACGTATCCGTGCATTTCGGTGCGGTTGCCGAAGTGGCGGCAAGGGTAAGTATCCCTGATGTGTTGAAGGTCGATTTCATCCAGGGCCGCCCGGATGAATGTCACCAGCTTACTGTTGTAAAGCTTGCGCAGGCCACAGGTCTTAATGAAAAAATCCGCACTTCGCCTTCGCAAGCTCATTGGATCCGGGCCAGTATCCCTTCTTCAGCCAAGATTTTAAATGGTTTCCCTGGATTCGGCTGGAGTAATTCTCGCGGCCGAGGCAGCGCCACGGTTCGCGCCGTCGGTCGGAGACAGGGTTGAATTTCTTCCCCACGGGATCATCTCCCGCAAAAGCCGGGCGACCTGGTAGAGAGGATCGCACCCTCGATGCAATAGGATAACGACACCGAGATAAAGAGCTCCAAACAACGCGGACGTGATTAAGATTCGGAGGAAAGCACCGGATGCGCCCGGAAGAGCAATAAAAGACGGAAAACCTCGAACGAGCGCCGCGGATGCGCTGCCCGCCAACAGAGAGGCAAGAACGTACTTCCAAACGGCGGCGATTACCGGCTCAATGCCGAGCCGTATCGGTCTTCCTGCGTACCAGAACGCGGGGATCGTGAGAATCCAGAAGGACGCGGTCCAAGCCACGGCGATTCCCACAGGACCCCACCTCACCCCCAGTAGAAACAGGAGGCCGGTGAATAGGAACTCCACGATCCCCCAGCGAAACCAGCGATCCGCCCTGCCGATGGAAAGGTGGATCCAGCCATGGGTCCCATAAAGAAGCATGATCCCGATTCCGGGTCCGAAGAACACGAAAATTCGACCCGCGGTAGCCCACCCCGGTCCCAGCAGCAGGCGGATCACATCCTTGCCGATCAGAGTCAGATCGGCTCCCAATCCCATTCCCACGAACGCCAGGACTGCCAGCGAGCCGATGAGATACTGCCTGTACCTGGCGCGATCCCGGTTCAACCGGCTCAAGGCTGACACCGCCACGACAGTAAGCGGCGCCACGAGTTGGCCCGCTGAAAGGGCGAATAAGTCATACGCCTTCTTGTAAAACCCCAGAGATTGCGCGTCAAAGCGCCATCCGACCAGAAGATTATCCATATTTCGCGCGAAATAGTTGACGCAGAAGCGCCCATACACATGGATCGCGAACCGCACCATCGCGCCTGTGTCCTTTGCGCGCCGCGGGAGGCTTGGGATCCAAAGGCACAGGGCCCAGTATCCAATGGATTGGATCAGCGTCTGGGACAGGACGCCTGCAACCAGCGCCCAATAGGCCCACCCCCTCCACGCTAGGACGATTGTCAAGGCCAGCGAAATAATGCGAGACAAGATGTCGAGGGCGGAAATTTGAGAGAATCGCATGGCCCGCTTGAGTAGGGCCGAGTGTTGAACCGAGATGCTGGTAAGGAAAATTGTTCCCGATATTCCGATGGCGACATGCGCCACGAGCGGATCGCGATAAAATCGCGCCAGCAGCGACCCCGCAGCAGCGAACCCGACCGTCAGGAGAAGTCCCGCCCCCGCGCTTATCCAAAAAAGGTTGCTGGCCTGAGCGCGATCGACCTCTTCCCACTGCAGGATGGCCTCCGTGAAACCGTTCATCCCAAAGTTCACAAGAAGGAGGCTGAACGTCGTAACCATGGTTACCACACCAAAGTCCTTAGGGGTAAGAAGGCGAGCCAATACCACGGTAGAGAAAATCTGGATCAGTAAACCCAAGCCCGAGGTAAACACGGTAACCCCGGCGCCTCGGACGGCTTGGCGCCGCAATCCGCCGCCGTCGTCGGCGGGATGGAATATGCCGTCTTTATCGAACGGTCTCAAATTTTCTCCCGACGGAAGCCAACAGGTGCGGGGTGTGCGCCACTTAATTCACGCTCGGCAAAGCTCCTGGGGTAAGGGACTTCAGCAGGGACCGAAGCTTCAGGAACGGCGACTATCGCCAGAAGTAACATGATCCACATGGGGTTCGTCTCTCTGATCGCCGACTCCGTGAAATTGTAGATCAACACGATGACAAAAAACGCCAGCCTCAGTCTCCCCATGTCTGGCTCCCGGCGGAACCCAGCGATAATGTTTCGGTAGCCGGCTAACAAAAAGACAGCAAATAAGGCAATGCCAATCCACCCGAGAGTCAAATAAACCTCCAGGTATCCGTTGTGAGCTTCGTTTGGGTGCCACCAGTAAATGTTCCACATCTTTTCGAGCCGGCTTCCGAGCCAGAAACTCTCAAAGCCAGTCCCGACCAACGGATTGCCGGTCATTCCAAGGACCAGACGCCAGATTTCCGTCCGGCCTGTGAGCGTCGAATCCCTCCCTACCGCCCCAACCAATCCCCCGGAGGTGTCGAAAAAGACGGCAAACAAGGAAACGGACAGCACCGCGATTGCGAGAAGGTGTATGAGGATAGCCTTTCGAGCTACCCAGCGGAGGCTCGTGATTGCGACTATGGCGCCGGCTATGAGGAAGCATGCCAGGGAGGTCATCGAATGAACCACTGCGAGGAGCCACACGATCATGGCCAGAAGAGCAAACTGAGCAATGAATGGCCCAGCCTTGCGCGTCCCCTTTGGGCGCCGCAGCTCCTGAAGAAAACACCACATGGATCCGACCCCGCAGACCAGAGTGGTCACCCCGAGACCGTTTTTGACCGTGGAGACCCCGATATACGACTGAGCCCAAGCGCCGAAATCAGGCCGGTACTCTCGTCCCAAGTTGCCGTAATACTTTATCAACAAGATGGAAATGGGCACCAACAGGAAACCTACCCGCGAAAACAGCCGCTTTACCGCCGCAGGCACATCCGTATCTGTCACGACGATCAAGACCATGACGAGGTCGCCTATGATCTTGATCCACCGCCGAAACGCCACTTGAGGGTAATCTGACCAGGCGACGCTTACCGCGCAGTAAAAGAAAAACAGCAGGATCGGTGCATTCGCGCGAAGCAGTGATCCAACCTTCCGGCCTCTCCTAGCAAGCACGATGACGCCCAAAAATATGAGTACCACAAATACGCCTCGATCGAGAGGGCTGCCATCCACGTAAGGGTCGCCCGTGGAAGGCATGAAATTCCCGAACCCAAGGTTCTCCAGCCACAGAGAAACTGGCCGCGATCCAGCAATCCAGAGCCACGTCACGGGAATCCATAGGGCTTTGGAAGTCGTGACCGTCCGGTCCCGATTGAGCACAAAAAGTCCCAGGATCCCGGCGAAATAAACGAAAGTGGCAATCTGCGCGGACATTCACGGCCTCTGCGAAAAAGTTTCCGGCGAGGAAAAATAGAGAGTGCGAATCATTTCGGGTCCAGAAAAACTTGATGTATGAGTTCTAACGTTAGCACTGTGTGAATCTCGCTCGTGTAGTTCCCCGTTCCCTTGACGTGACTCCGCACCATTCGTTCGACGTTGCTCCGTTCCAGGTACGGCCGAGAAAGCGCCCGCGGGTCGAGGAGCATATCCCGAACATAACCGGAGAGCGCATCCCGGTACCAGACCCGGAAATGATTGAACTTGTGCCGGCCGAGGAACAGGCGTTCCAGATGGGCCCACGATACCAGATGGTCGGTCCGGGCCAACCACTGGGGCATGCCGTAGTCATAGGTATATTCCGCTTTGAAAGTGGACTCCAGGAAAACCCGCGTGAGCGCCCTGGAAACAGGTCCGTGGTTCCCGCCCAAGCCTCGGTCCGTCCGGATCTTCCCGAGAGCCGCGTCTCCATTGACGACCAACCGGACACAATCGCCGGCGTCCGTGAAAATGGAACCTTCCACGAGCGTCGTTTTCGGCGCGCGGAAAGCCGTCCGGACAAGATCATTGTCGAGATACGGAGATCGCAGGGAGAGCTGGGTCTGCTCCAACGCAAGAAGGCCGTAGTGGTGCCACGGGACCTGCCGGAACGCAATGAAGGAGAGCGGGTGGCCGGGAAGCAGGTTGGCGAACGTCTCTTGGGCCTTGCGGGTGTGGGAGAGAAACTCCGGATGAAAAAGTCCCGGAATCGGCTCCGACGCCTTGAACGCCATCATTCGGCGGAGTATCTCGCTGCCATAGTTTCCCGTCATCCTCACGGGTGCGATCTGGGCAGCGCGCTCGTTCGCATAGAGATCCGAAGAACGGTTGACGCCAGCGCAGCCGTCGGACAGGAATATGGTGCGCTCCGCGTAGTGGGGAAAGCGCGAGAGGAATTCTTTCCCTATCTCAATGACCTCGTGGGATTGTCCACAAACCCGAGCCACTTCCCGCGCTAAAAGGACATCCTCACAATCGCGGAACATCCCCCCGAAGGAGTAGCACGGAAGCTCTCCCTGGGGAGACTTATGCCACGCCATGATCATCCGTGTGTCCAGCCCGCCGGTCAGGGACATTCCTATTTTTTCCGGCCCTTCGAAATAGCGAGGCAGGGCCCTGGAAAACACTTCCCTTAGTTCCTGGTAGTAGGCTTCCGGCTCCAGAGCGGTTTGCTCCTCCCACTCCTTGGGATCGAAGTACGCCCCTTTCCGCTCGATGGAAGCGTTCCGAAAAACCCAGGCAGAGGCGGGCGGCAGCACATGAATGCCTTCGAAAAGCGTCCTGTTTTCCAACACACAGCCGCAGGCGATGAACTCTCCCAAACTACGCGGGTCCGCCACGCGGAGTTCCGGGCGAACCTCAAGGATCGCTTTAGATTCCGCGGCGAAATAAAACGTCTCCTTCGACTCGTGATAAAAAATGCGATGCACACCGTACCGGTCGTTGAAGAGGGTCACCGATTTACCCCTGCGGTCCGCCACGAGCCCTTGAAACCTTCCATTTAAGCCCGCCGGAAACTTGGGGTCCTCCTCGCAGAGGTGGATGAGATAGGACGGTTTTCCTGCCGCGAGTGTGTGGCCCCGCTGCTTTAGCCGGTCCGCGATTCCCGGCTCGGCGTATTCCTCACCGGAAAAAACGAGAACGACATCTCCTTTTTCGTTGCCAATGGGCATTCCGTCGGAAAAGGAATTCTTTCGTTCGGCCCAGCCGACATACACTCCCAGGGACTCGTCCATCCACGTTCCCGCCACATAGGAAGCCTCATGGCGGATAGCCCCAACCATCCGGAGGAGTTCTTCCTCGGCCCGTTGGCGCGGCATTTTGGTGATCAGGCCCACGATTCCCGGCATGCTTGATTCCCCTAGGAAACTCCGGTCACGGACTGGATCTTGCGGCTATACCAAGCTTCCCGGAGTTTGCGGAGCCTGGCGGCAACGGATTCGGGAACGCGCTCAGAGAGCTTGCGGTGCAGGCCGAGCCGGAAGGCTAGAGTACCCATATGCGTCAGAGGCACGAAATATCGAGGCAGGTCAATTCGCTTAAACCCATTGCGGTCCTTAAAATCGGTGAGGCTACTCTGCAGCTTCTTTCCATAGGCGTAGCGCGAGTAGACGAGATAGGCGATTCCACGTTGGGCGCAGGAGCGGACGGCTTGCGCGACCAGCATATTCGTCGGCGCCATGTCCCTGTGCCGGATCATGGAGACAATGTTCATCAGGCCCGCTTGGGTTCGAGTTTCATCGTGAACCAACTTGGCAAAACCGATCAGATTGTCTCCGAGAAATGCGCCGATGAATATGCTACAATCTAGAAACGTCTCCTCCATGCGATGCACTGCCTCGATGCTCTTTCCGAAGTGGGTGTTCGGCGTCCCCTGGCGGAGAGGGTTCTCGTTGTAAACCTCCCATATCCCCTTGACGAGCGCATCATCGAAGGTCACCTCCCGGACGACAACCCCTTTCTTCTCGCCCTGCTTTGCTTTGTTTCTGGCCTTGAATCCGATTTGTTGTGTCCACCAGTGATCGTAGGTGGTTACAGGCAGCGCCGCGAGGTTGTCCCACTCCATCGGGTAAGCATATTTCGGTGAAGTTTCCGGGAGTCTCTGCATGAACGAGAACAAGTCAATCCGAGTCTTGCACTCTCGCAGCCCTTCCAGCATCGCCAGTGGATCCTCCAGGTACTCGTACCCATCTCCCTCAAGCTGCGCGATCCGAATCAGCCGCCCCTCTACCCTGACCTCCTTTCCACAAACCTTAATGATAGAGCGCATCGATGAAGTGTACCCTTCTTCCCTGTATGCGGGCTGAAGCCCGGGTCCATGTGTGGCCTGCTAACTGCCGTGAATCGTGCGGGCGAGAACCATCGGCAGGAATAATTATGAATAGTGGCGAAGCGGGAAGGGATTCGAACCCTCGGAGGGTGTTACCCACCGAAGTCAAAAAGCTGGCCGCTGCCTTAGCCAACGGCGACCTCTCCACGCTTCGAACCTAACATGGCCCAGACTTTGGGCGGAAGTTCCCCATTCCCGCGTGTGAGCAGAATGACAACGCACTTTTGGAAATCCAAAAAAATAGGGTGGTCACACTTTGGGAAAATTCCGGTTCCCCCGCGGAAGCCGCCCCCACACGGGCTAATCGCGTACGGTGATGGTACGGCTTTGCTCAAGTTTGCCGCCGCGTCACTAGCTTCAACCCAAGGAATGCGAGAAGCCTGCTGGCATGGTCCAGAAGCTTAATCAAATTGGTCAGAAACACGTGCTGTCCGAAAAGAGCGAGAAAGGGCAGAACCAGCGTATAACACGGCACTGCGATCAGGGATTTGAAGGCATTCTCTACTCGTTTCGTTGGATGTTTTGGAAAATTGCTACCACGGAGAAGAGCTCGTTTCAGCAAATAGCCGCGATTGCAGCGCGATGACGGAACCACCTCATAGACAATCGCTTCATTGCACCAAATAAACGCGCATCCCTTCTCCATCATCCGGCGGAAGAAATCCACATCTTCTCCACCAGTATCAAATTCGGATCGAAACGGGGCGCTGGCGCCGTTCAGAATTTCTTTTCGAAAGAGCACGTTGCCAGTGTGACCTTCAGCCCAGTCCAACTTGTATCCCGTCTTATGCGTCGGCCGATCGAAGAACCCGCCTTTTTTCACCCACTGGGGTGGTTCGACCTCGTAATACGGTCAGGACCGGTCCAAGAACCCCCGTGACGCCGTACGCCTCGCACGTTTTGAATAGGGCGCAGAGCCAATCGCCGGCTGGAAACTCGTCGTCATCTATGAATGCGATGAAGTCACCGCTGGCCTGTTGTAACGCCCTGTTCCTTGCCAACGCGATATTCTGTTGCGGCTCGACGCAGTACGTCACCGCCAGACGGTGAGCGGAGCAAAAATCGGCCACTACCCCCTTCGCGGACTCCGCGGCATCGTTGTCAGCGACGACTACGTTGTAAGTAAACAGCCCCTCGGTCTGCTGGTTTTCCAATTTGGCCAGCAGCAACCGCAAGAGATCCTCTCTCTTGAAAGTACAGACGCACACCGAAATGTGATGACCTTCCATGGTCTTGTTGGCTGGTTCTGGATGCACGCGAACCGGAATCGTTTCTTCAAGATCGTCCGTCAGCGTTTCAAACCCCTGGAATACCTGGCGATCGAGGCCAATGTCCGTCTGCCCTGTTCGGCCACGCCCAGGACGGGCAACGCCGTGCGGAACAAATTCTGACTCAGTGGGACTCCGAACGCGCGCGCGGTACACCTGCGCGATCTCAGGCACTCGAGCACCGTGTCTTCCGTTACTTCGGCTGGAATTTCCAGCGCCATGGCCAGCGGAAACGACTGCCGGTGAGTGTGAAAATCCAGCCCCACGAAGGGAATCGTGTTGGATTTCTGAAGCAGCGCCGGAGAAGTTTGGCTTGGCGCCCAGCCGTCATACTTCCTGTTCCAAACTTCAATACCCAGCAGTTGGCCGGCCCAGTGCGGCTCGAAACACGTCCACGCATTTCTTCTGGACGGATGCGCAAGCACAGCCACTCCGTTCGCGGCCTTGACTCCCTCCAACATTTCGTTCGTGGACAGACCTTCGCCGAGAAAAGGGACGTCGCCCCACACGAGAACATGCACGCGATTGGCGGCATCGCTGTACTCAATGCCGGGCACGACGAGGATGTCAGCGGAACTCGCTCGAGCGCAGGCTTCTCGATACTCGAGAAGACGCGCGGCTGTGAATCCGCGGTCATGCTCGGTCATCAGTAACACCTGGCAGCCGCGGCGGCTGAACTTCGCGCTCAGCAGTTCAAGCGGCCAGCTTCCGTCGTACGACCACTTCGAGTGCACATGGCAAACAGAAAGGACTTCCATAAGCTCTCAGTTTCTGGACTTGAACAAATTGCCGTGAACCGTGTAGTAGCAATCCGCGAGGAACACTTTCAGATCCTCCGGCCGCCAGTTATAGACGGTATCCTCCCGGTGAACGCGGAGGACGTGAGCCAGCGTTTTCCAAAAGGAAGGCCAACGGGTCAGCGCCTTTGATCTCGGGCCCCGCAGCACAAAGAGCAGGTGCATGAATTCGCGGCCTACATCCCGGCAAACCATGCCGGGGGTGGGGGACACGGGCGTATCCAAATGGTAGTTCCGATCGATTGCCAGCTTCACGTGCCATGCGGGATATTCAAAACCCTGGCGGCGGGACAGCGCCATGCTGCCCCAAGGCCTGCCGTTGAGCTCCATGAACCAAATATTTCCCGCATCGTCACGTAACAGTTCTATCATAAATAGCCCGCGCCACTTTGCCTTTGCTGCTAGTTCTTCAACCTTGGCGCTGAGCTCGCCTGCCACGGCTTGCGAGACGCACGCGCTCGACCCGGAGCCTTGGGGGTTCATCATCCTCAATCTCCGGTGAGCGCTCCATGCCTTAATGCCGTCCGGCGTTGCAAGGCCGAATATGCCTTCGCCGGTTCCCACGATGAAAGGTTGCACGAGGAGGGGAATGCGCTCTGCCCACTCCGTGACGGCATGTTCCAATTCAGCACGATTCGCACAGATCCATTTCCGGCATCCGACCACGCGGCCTTGGCGGATCGGCACGCATTCGGCGGGTTTCAGAATGATCGGAAAAGATTCGGCGGCAATAAAATTATATAAGTCATCTGCCGTTCGGGCTATCGCGCTAAGGGGAACATTAAAACCAGCATCGCGCGCCGCCTCAGTTTGCACGCACTTATTTAATGCCAGCTCGGCGCTGGCGCCCAGTGGCCCAGACAAGTGCCACGGAAGTTCCAGCTGCACCAGAGTGCACAGTGCAACCGCCGTGTCATCCAACGGAAAGAGTACGCGTGGAGTTCCACCCTCCGTGGCGTTCAGGGAAGCCATGAGCGAGTGGATGTCCGAAATAGCCGCTTGTAAGTCTACCTCCGGCGGGGTGATCTCATGACATACAACATGGTGACTGTGGTGCAAAGCAGATCTCTGGCCTTTGCGCACAAAGGCAACTACGTGAAACCCTGCATCCACGAGGCTCCAGACCACCTCGGGCGCCGCCAGCGCTTCGGCAAAGCCTATGAGGACCGTGGCTGGCAATGCACTCTTGCCCGAGACATCGGTTTTGGCATTAGAATCCATGCTGCCCTACATCCTTGGCCGGTCGGCGCAGGGCGGCCCATGGAAGGCGACGTTTATAAGGAAGCATAGTTGCCCGTTTCGAGCTCGCTTAGAGCAGACCTATATGCGTCGCTCATCAGGTAAGCATATTCCTTCGGATTGACGGGGTGCGTCATCAGTTCGACATTGGCAATCTTGGAGAGTTCCCACACTCGGCCCATCCGGTTCTCCTGGAGACTCTGCGGAAGCGAAAAAAAGAAATCGGTCAGTTTATACCTGTGCGCAAGTAACAAGTCTACTATATATCTATATAGTCTATTAAACCGGCCCTTTTCTCCTGGCCCAAAGGATAAGCTCCGGCGAACTCTCTCCTTGGCGGGAATGATTCTATCCAGCAGCATGTTCGTGCAAATGTGCGTGTGATGGTGGCCGTCGATATGGGAGGGACGGCGGCCGTAGAGCCGTATGAATTCATCCACTTGCGCCTGATACACGTATCGAAACTCTCGGCGAAGCGCGGGGTTATACAGACAAGAAGAATACTTCGTGGACGTAAGAAATCGAACGACGCGATCGTGATGTTCCCGCAGCAACCCGGCCTTCACTTGCCCCGTGAACGGCTGATCCAGATTCAAATGCAGTCCCAGGTCTATCCCGACGTTCTGTCCGAGTTCGGCCGCTCGCCTCGAATCCTTCATAAAGACCATCGCGGTCGCCGAGGTAATCCTTTTCAGTTTGTAGCAGGTAAGAGCCGCGTCCGTCTCTTCCTGAGTACGGCCAAAATCATCGGCATTTATAATGAGCATGGCGGTACTTACTGGCTCACGAGCTTGGATTGTTCCCGGTCCACGATATCGCCGCCCAGGAGTAAACGAACCGCGATCGAATAGGCGGCCCACTTCAGCGGATGGAACGAATACTTCCACATATATCCTGAAACCAGCGTTCCACCGAAACGACTCTTAAAAGTCATTATCCCTTCTTGCTTCGATCCCTTTTCCGGGTTGATTCGGACGCCCTGAAAATCGAATCGCCGGACCCCCATGGCACGGAACTGGCGGATCGCCTCCCAATGGAGCAAATGCATGGTCCCCTTCACCGGGTTCGACTTCGAGCCGCAATACGATGCGTAGGCGCCGTACTCGCTAAAGGGAGTTACCAAGCACCCTTGGAGGACACTTTCATGTTCAGCTACAAATATCTTCACATTTTCGCCCAGGCCTAGGACCATGCTCTTGAACTGATCATATTTTCTAAAAGAGGAACCCGACCTCTCTAATGTTTCCGTAATCATGTCATGGCAGATATCGAGAGATTCGATTCCACTCTTGATCGCAACTCCCTCTTTGGCCGCTTTGCGGATATTCTTTCGACAGGACGCGTGCATTTTGCTCTCGAGGACCTCCTCCGGCTGGGTCAGTTCAACCACATAGGTGCCGTAAGGCGCCGCAACAGCGCCGTCCGGATACGTTCGAAAGATCGCGGTATTGCCTGATGGAATGATCATATCCGCGCCCGTCGACCGGAAATATTCAATGGCGCTGTTCAAGAACGATTTTTCCTCCGCGAGTTCGATCTCTCCTTCCCACGGAACGGTTTCCGCGCGGAAGCGGACCATGCGGAAGCCGGGCTTTCGAACGACCGTATAGGGCAAAACGCACCGGAGCCGTCCGGCATCGTCAATGCCCCCAACCCATCCATATTGTTCACCAAGCAGTTCTAAAAATGGCGCGGAGGCATAGATGGGCAGGCCGGAATGCCACTGGATCTCAACCGGCGTTGCTTTCAGATTATTCACTTGCCTTCATATCCCGCTCCTTCATCGCATCGGTGCCTGGGTATTACTCTGGCGCGCCACCGGTTTCCATTTCGCAGCCGCGGGCGTGTGACTGGGTTGCCCGATTCAGCTGAGTCTGTGTGACGATCCATGCGTTGCCCGCTTTTGTAGCTTCGGCCTTCAGGCCGACACCGTGGACGCAAGCCCATGCCCGCCTGAAGGTGTGTGCTACGAAAGACCAAGACCGGGTTCTCGCACAGACTTGGCTGTCCCTTTAATGTCATTTCGCAAGCATGGGCTCATGCGCACCGCCAGGGCTGAGTGCGGTACCCTTCCATTGTAGTAGCTCCGGGTAGACTTCCTCGAATGTGGACACCTTGATTCCCTTCGTTTGCAAGAAGGAAAGGAACGCATCAACCGTTTGGGGGTCGGTCAAATCCTTTGTGTGACCGATGGCTACAATGGGCCTGTAAATTTCGGGCTCCTCTCGATCTTTCCGTAGGACTCCCTCCACCATGCAGGTCAGCTCGTCCAGCGTCATGCGGCAGAAATCCAGTTTGAGCGGATATCGAAAGCGGAGGAAGTCGAGGGCGCGATTCCACTTTTGTCGGGGCTTTTGACCGGCCATGCCGAAACTGCCCTTAAATCCCATGCGCTTTGAAGTCCGCATTTTCCAAAAGGGAACCATTTCGGTGTAGATGGGAACTTCAATCCACGCGCCTGCGGGGTCTGGGTCGTTCACATCCCCGCTGAACTGCCAGTAATAGCCGTTTTTTCGGGCGCGCCGATAATCCAAATACTGATTGTGTTGCAACCCGCCCTTAAAAACGGACGAGTCTATCTTGATGCCTCTCTCGCTTAGGATTCTTGCCGCCGTTTGCGTGGGTTGGAACAGCCAGTTGCCGGCACGAAACGAGATGGGTGTGAAACCAGGCTCGCCAACAAGATGCCGCAGGTAGTCAACGGAACGGTCCACAATCTGCGCGATTCTCGCTGGAGGCAACGTGCAGAGATTGTATTCGCTATAGTCGAGGACCCATCTCCCCCCATCATGGCGGGCATTGGACCACTGCGGATGCAGATGCAAAGCGATCTCAAAGCCATCCTTATACAGGGCCTGTATCTGCCGCTTCACGAGATCCATGGCAGGGTCCGTCCCATATTCCTCTATTTTCTCAAATTCGCCGACCTCGACGAAGTTGACGAAGCGTGCATTCCATTTCCGGAAGATCTCTTTGAGTACTTCCCCCGGGTCATAGACCAGCTCTTTGAGCGAGCCTTCGCCGTTTCCATATATCTCGTAATCAACAGTGAAAATGCAACGAATCATGATGATTTCCGCCGTAGCACGGCCGTGGCGCGGCCCAAGGGCTCGCCCGCGGCCGACCGGCCATCCCGGACAAACCGTAAAGCTTCCGCGAAACCCCGGCACATCTTGTCGACATGGCCATTCGTCATGATCTCTTCCCGCGCCGCGATCGAGAACTGTTTCCTCAACGCATCATTGTCCAGCAGCAGCTCCAGCTTCCGCGCCAACTCGCGTACATCGCCTCTTGGCACGAAAAATCCATTTACGCCGTCTTTCAGGTACATGATCTCGGGAGATTCATCGCCCTCTTCGGTAACCATGGGTAATCCGCAATAAAATGCATCGACGATGCTGAGCCCCACCGCTCCCGGCAAACAAAAAACGTCGCATGCGGAAAGCAGATCCAATATTTCGTCGCCATACATCGGTCCAAGAATATGAATGTTTTCTCCACGAACGTTCCGGAGAACTCCTTCCGTGTCCGGCCCCGCCAAAATAAGCCCCACATCCTGGCGGTCGAGCAATCGGAACGCCGCGACCAGATTCTCAATTCTTTTCCTTCGTTGCATCCTTCCGCAGCAAACGATATTTTTCGCCGTCGTGATATTATACTTTGATAAATTAATAGTCTTTTCAATATGAGCGCCCGGAACATAGTCGAAGGCCAGCGTGTTGTTGGCGATAAATATCTTATTTTGGAATTCCGGCTTTACGTTTTTCCTGAGATGTTCCGCATAAAGGATAATTGCGGAAGCCATGCGGAAATCCATATTGTAAGCGAAAGTTCTTGCCGTCAGCCCCAGGCCCTTCGGCCGCAACAAATCGCTGCCGTGCCCCCAGTGAATCGTCCGCTTCCCAAGAATCTTTGCCAGAAAAAGTATCGGGTACAAGTATGGAAATTTCAAGCCAACCCAGAAAATGACTATGTCGGGCTCGATCTCCAGCAGGAGCTTGGCGAGCCGCAGAAAGGAAAGCGGGGCCGCTCGAAGATCAAACTCGACGGGATGCGTGCTCCCGTCTTGTATTCCCCCGGAGGAAACCGTAAGAGCGAAATTCTCTTTTTTCAAGTACTCGCTCAGGCGGTTGAAAACAGCCACCCGGTAATGGGGGACTTTCTCCTGATTGATCAGAAGGACTTTCGTCATGCGTGGCTCGCTGACGGACCCTGGCATGGACTGTGTCATGAATTGGCAAAACCCTTAGAAACTGTCATGTTCATGGCGCTCCGGGAATCGGAGGAAGCGCCCCTTCAACTCGATACCACTAGCGGCAGCGTCGAATTGCTAGATTCCTGGACTGCGCGTTCGGACGGGTGATTGAGCAGCGCCGAGAGCGCCAGGAGCATCCACGCCTGAGACCATCTCATGTAGGACGTCCGAATGGTGCTCAGACGATGGACCCGGTAGTAGAAGAAACCGCGCTCGTCCCACATATGATTCATGGCCCATCGGAAGGCCGTGCGCGACAATTGGACATTGGCCGGGTCGTGACCCTTCAACTCCAGAGGCGTAAGGATGTTTTGCGCCACGGCGTGAATATCGATGGGGTAGGTGGAGTTGTGGAAGTATCGTGCGGCGCCGTCCTGCCGGAAAAAGTGGGTCCGGTAGAACTCAAACCCACGCTGTACGCGGGACTCGAACTCCGTCGTCTCGGCGTATCGGCCGATCGACTGCAAGGCGCACAGGTTGAATCCGGTGTGGAAGTTGTCGATCCATTTCTGCGTCTCATCATCTCCGTAGTACCAAGAGCCATCCGCGTTTTGTTTTGCGGCCGAGCAACGGGCGGCCCGGAGAGCGGGGCCCAGGAATTTCTTTTCGCCCGTATGCTTGTACACGCGGCACAGCAGCGCGGACGCTAGAAAATTCGCGTTGTACACCAGTACTCGAATGGAGCGGAGAGGGTAGCTGAAACCGGCGAAAGATTCGCTCTCGGTCCAGTAAAGATCGTTCAGGATATATTCCGCCGCACTCGCCGCCATGCTCAAACACCGCGGGTCCCGCCGCTGCTCGTAAGCATCGAGCAGGGCGGTGGCGGCAAATGTTGTGCAAACTAAATTAGGCGCTCCGCTGGGCACAATTTCCTGGCGCATCTGCCAGGGAAAGCTGTACCCCCAGCACCAGTAAGGAACACCTTCGGACCGAAGCGCGACCAGCCGTTCGATCATCAATTCGACAAGACCTTCCCGATCGGCAATCCCCGCCTTCGAGAGACTCACGAACGCCGAGAGAAACAGCCCGATGGCTTTCGGATTCTGCGTCTTGGGAACCAGCACGAGCGGCCGGATGTTGATGGGGCTCCGCTTCAAAGCCTGCGTCAGCACGAGGCGCGGAATTCTGAAGTTCAAAAACGACAGGGCCTTGAAGATTCCGCTGTTCAGAGCATCGTAGGGATCATACCCCGCCCAATCGTTCGCTCGACAGTAAGCCAGAAGCTTCAGGGCCGCGATCTTGATTTCATTGTCCGTGACTGCTGAGTGAGAGTTGGCCATCGCCGTGGGTCTCAAACACAAGATTGCGGGACGAGGGGTTGATGAGCTGCGTTTCTTGCGGCGCAGGATTGGAGCAAGATGTCCACGATCCGCGCGGCCGCCCGGCCGTCCCAATTCTTGGGCATCGCGGCGCCGCTCTTTCTCCGCAACTGGCGGCGGATCGCTTCCTGGACCGTCTCTTTTTTTGTCCCGGCAACGATATTCGTTCCGCACTCCACGGTGACGGGCCTCTCCGTATTTTCTCTGACCGTGACGCAGGGAATGCCCAAACACGTTGTTTCTTCCTGGATGCCGCCGGAGTCGGTCACCACGATCGCCGCATGCTTCATCAAACAAAGAAAGTCCAGATAGCCTAGGGGATCGGTCAGCAGGATTCCCGCGCCGGCGTTTGCGGGAGTTACTGCATCTGTATTTAACTTATCCGTATTCGGTCCGGCGTGGAGATCCAGACCGAAATCCTTAATGCGCTGGCGTGTTCGGGGATGGACGGGAAATATGACGGGAAAATCCTTCGCCAACTCCTCCAAACCCGCAAGAATACCCAGAAAACCACCCCGATGGTCCACATTCGATGGGCGATGCAGAGTCAGCAGCGCGTACGGGCGAATCGCGTTGCCGGGGCTCATCCTCAGCCCCAATTTCTCGCGGATCGCCGATTCCTCCGCCTTGTCTTTGAAGGTGAGCAGGGAGTCAATCATCGTGTTGCCGACAAAGTGCACGCAGTCGAGGGAAACCCCTTCTTTCAGCAAGTTTTGAATCCCACTCTCTTCCGTCACAAAGAGCAAGTCGGCCACGTGATCGGTAACGATGCGATTGATCTCTTCGGGCATCGTTCGATCGAAAGACCGCAATCCCGCTTCCACGTGCGCGATCCTTGGCCGGGAACCGGAGGAATCGAAGGAGATCTTGGAGGTAGCCAGGGCGCAGGCCATCGTCGAATTCACATCCCCGACCACCACCACTACGTCGGGTCTTTCGGCCAAGACAACCCCTTCGAATTTCTTCATGATCTCCGCGGTCTGCGCCGCGTGCGATCCAGAGCCCACGCCAAGATGAATATCCGGCTTCGGAAGATTCAGATCGTCGAAAAAAGAACCCGACATAAGCTCATCGTAATGCTGGCCGGTATGAACCAAAACGTGCTGGATCGTTTCAACCGGGGTTTCGGTTTGCCGGGCGGCGCCCGCCGTAATCCGGCTGTTGTGCGCATTGATAGCGGCAATGATGGGCGCGACCTTCATGAAATTCGGCCGCGCGCCAACTATGGTAAGAATTTTCATACGGCGATCTTGGGACCCTTGGCCTATCCGGCCAATTCTCTCATTTTCCAGCTACAAGATTATACTCAGAACGTTCAGCCGTACCGTGCAAGCGCACCGCCCTGACTCGCATTCGACACCGTCATCGGATGTTCTGGCCTTGGGTATACGAGTCTGTCTCCAGGACCCCGACAATAAAATTCACCATAGTCTGCAAAGCGGCGTGATTGTCCGTTCCGGTTCTGACCGCTCCATTTCTGCGGGCCAAGTTGATTTTCGTTCGGATATCCTCGACATTCTCAATGAGAATCAGGCGACCCTGATCGGCCAGGTAGCGATCCACGGCCCCGGTCTTGCCACGGAAGATGCTATAGACGGGAATGCCGAGCGCGGCTGCTTCCCGATTCATCGTGCCGCCACCGCTGATCACAAAATCGGAATACCAGATAATATTCAGCCCATCGACCACGTGTTCCGGGATGAGTATTTTTCCCTTGGCCACCAGCTCAGGCCAAAGCTCCTGTACGCGGGCGGCCTGCCGGGCATTTCGCGGCAACACGATCATCTTCGCGTCTGGTTGTTTGGCAAGATGTTCCACCACCGCATGAAACAATTCGTCGCTCCGCGGGTTATGGTAGTGCGCTTCATTCGCCGGCGGCCGGATGGTCACCACCAAATCCGATTCCAGAAGGCCGAGTTGAGCCTTGATCGCCGGATCGGGTTTGAATCCAGGAACGTACACGTCTTCTTTGATGCCCGTGTATGTCAGAACGCGCTGCGGATCCATTTGGACGGCTTCGACTGGGATCACATCCGGAACCACCGCCCAATCGGCGGAAAGGTTCAAGAAGCCATGGCTGGAATGTTCGTAATCACCGATTTGCATCACGGTGATGCCCAGGAGAAACGACGTCAGGATTTGTGTTCGCGAGCCGTGCGAGACCGCGAGGTCAGGCCTCTCCCGGATGATGATGGGAATGAGCCGCAGCGCGCGAATCAAGGCTCCCCATACCTTCAAGACCTTGTTCTTCCCGTAATGATGGCCGATGATTTTGCAGTGCAGGTGGAATAACTCGATCATTTCCAAAACTTGGTAAGCGTCTCGTCCGGTTAGGAATACGGAGCAGCCGAGCGCTTCCAGTTTCGGCACAATCGGCGCGAAAAATGGGATATGCGGCGAATTGTCGAGGTCAATCCAGATCTTTTTGCCGCGGACTCCTGATTTTTCATTTGCCCGTGATGGCAACTTTTCAAAGCCGATCGTCGGAGAACTTACCATGGTTATCATAATATAAATATAAATCTCGATTCCGGCGATCGTCCAAATGAATACAGAACCGGGTCACACGGAACGCATGGTTAAATCCGCGGCGGATTCTCGCGCGTGCGCGCTTTGGGACAGGAACTCCAAAATAGTCTGGATGACTCTGGTTTGATCACTGGGCTCGAGTTGGGGATACATGGGCAGTGAGAGAATTTCGGAGGCCACCTTTTCGGAAACCGGAAAGTCCCCCTGCTTGTATCCGAGGTGCGCGTACGCTTGCTGCAAATGAAGGGCCACGGGATAGTGAATCCCGGTATGAATGTGTGCTTCGGCGAGATGTTTCTGAAGGCCTTCGCGGTCCCGCACCCGGATCACATAGAGGTGATATACGGAGCGGGACCACTCGGGCTGGCACGGAGCAGTGACCTCTCCGAATGAAGATAGCATGTCGTTGTATCTCCGCGCGGCATCCTGCCGGCGGCGATTCCACTCGGTCAGATGACGGAGTTTCACGCTCAAGAGTCCCGCCTGGATGGCATCGAGCCGGCCGTTGTACCCTTCGATTTCATGGTGGTACTTTTTAGACTGGCCATGATCGCGCAACATTTTGGCGGATCGGGCAACCTTCTCGTCATTCGTTGTGATCGCGCCACCCTCACCGCAGGCGCCCAGATTCTTGCCCGGGTAAAAGCTGAACGCTGCCGCGTGTCCCATCGAGCCGGCCTTGCGCCAGCGATTCTCTTTCTTCGAGAAATACTCGGCGCCATGGGCTTGGCACGCGTCTTCAATCACGCCGAGTCCGAAGCGCTCCGCCAGTTCAAGAATTGGGTCCATATCGGCGGTCTGCCCGTACAGGTGAACGGGGATCACCGCGGTCACAGGCTTGGCGAGCGTGCGGTGGATATAACGGCCCGTCCGGCTGTCGAGCTCGCACTTCGTTTCCAGGTATTGGCGCAATTTCAACGGATCCATCGTATACGTGCGAGCGTCCACATCCACGAAATCCGGACGCGCTCCTGCTTGGGAAATCGCCTCCGTGGTCGCGATAAACGTGTGGGGAACCGTAAGAACAATGTCGCCCGGCTGGACACCGGCGCCCGTGAGGGCAAATCGTAACGCGTCCGTGCCACTGCTGACGCCAACACAATGTTGGACGCCGCAATATTCGGCAAATTCACGCTCGAATCCTTCCACGGCGGGACCGCCAATGAACGCGGCCGTTCGGAGAGCGGTCTGGAATGCCGCAACGAGCTCGTTCTGAAGTTCCATGTGCGGTGTTACAAGATCTACAAATGGAATAGGCCGGTTCTCATTCATTTTTGCGTCCTCGCTTCGGATGGGATGGAACGCAGTATTTTTGCGGGGTTGCCGGCAACAATGACGTTGGGCGGCACGTCACGCGTCACCACGCTTCCGGCTCCCACGATGGAGTTTTCTCCAACCACCACTTTGGAAAGGACCGTGGCGCCGGACCCAACGGACGCTCCCCGCTTGATGATGGTCGCCTCGACGCGCCAATCGCGCTCGGTTTGCAATCCGCCTTCCGCCGTGGTCGCACGCGGGTAGGAATCGTTGATAAAGGTTACGCCGTGGCCGATGAAAACGTTGTCCTCAATCTCCACGCCTTCGCAGATGAAGGTGTGACTTGAAATTTTGCAGCGCCGCCCCACTTTGGCATTTTTCTGGATTTCGACGAACGCTCCGATCTTCGTTTCATCGCCGATCTCGCACCCATACAGGTTGATGAACTTGGACAGCCGGACTCCCTTTCCCAGTTTCACGTCCGGCGCGATCGCGCAGAACTCGTTCACAGGCGCACCAACTCTCCCCTCTTCTGAATGGAAAGGTCAGCCGCTTCCAACATCCTCACCACGCGCAAGCCGGCTTCGCCGTCATTGAACGGCGTCTTGTCGTTCATAATGCAGTCGGCGAAGTAATCGCTTTCGACCCGCAGGGCCTCCAATTGTTCGATCTGCGGCGCCCACATATCCCCTGATCGGTAATTGACCAGCAGTTCGCGGACTTTATCCCCCGAGGAGATGTTGACTCCCTTGTCGTACACGCGGATCTTTTCATCAGCCACCAAGTCGTTCCAGACCAGCATTTTTTTCTCGCCGCCGATGAGCGTCGTCCGGATCTTGACGGGAGAGAGCCAATTGACGTTGATGTGCGCAATCACGCTGTTCGGGTAATAAATCGTCAAGAAAGCGACGTCTGCGACTCCATTCAGGTGCTTTTGTCCCGTGGCGACGATGGCTTCCGGGTTGCCTTTGATCAAATGGTCCATGATGGAAAGATCGTGAGGAGCCAGGTCCCAAATGACGCTCACGTCATGCTGAAAAAGACCTAGGTTCACTCGCCACGAATCATAGTAGTACAAATCACCCAGAACTCCGCTGTCATTCAGCTCGCGGATCTTTCGAACCGCGCCCGTGAACAAGAATGTATGGTCCACCATGATTTTCAAGTTCTTGCGCGCGGCCAGCTCGATCAGTTCCGACGCCTGCGCGGAGGTGGAGGTGAACGGTTTTTCCACGAATACATGTTTTCCATGCTCGAGCGCGGCCTTGGAGAGTTCGTAATGAGTCCCTACGGGAGTGATTACGGCTACGGCGTCGACGTTGGGCGATTTGAGAATCGCGCAAGGATCGGTTGTAACTTCGATCGAAGGATAGCCGCGTTTGGCACGCGCAAGGGCATCCATGCTTTTGTCACAAAGCATTTCGACGCGAGTGTTCTCCTGTCCGTGAAAATTCCGGACGATGTTGGGACCCCAATATCCGTATCCGATGACTCCGACTCTGATCATTAAGTCTCCCGCAATGAACCTATGGATTTTTGGTTAAGAACATAAAAAGAATGCGCGCTGCCTCTGTCCATTCCGTGGACCACCGTTCCGAGCCTTTCGGTTCAAGGGAACTTCCTGACTGCGGGAAAAATGTTCGTGAAGATTCAAAAGCACCCCACAAATGGCCCGCCAATCACTCCTGCACTTACTTCGCGCCGCACGCCCTCAGAAACCGAACCGGCAAAAACTTCGCATAGAGGTTGAATCGGAATAACACAAGACCTATGAATCTCCAATGCGACCGACCTGCGAAGCAGGGTCACCGACACTACGATTCGGTGGTTTCCCTTGTGGCCGACCAGGATTCCCTCGATACCCTGCAAAACATGACCCGCGATCTGGACTCTCTGTCCTCGTTCCAGGTAAGGCCAAGGCTCAGCAGGCACTCCCGAGGAAACTAGGCTCCGGATGGCGTGTATCTCCGAAAAAGGAATAGGGATCGGTACTCGACCTTGTCCAACGACTCCCACAACTCCTGGGGTCACTAGAATGGGCAGCCTCTTTTGTACATCGAAGCGGCAAAACAAGTACCCGGGGAACAAAGCCGGCCTTACTTCGGTCTGGCGGCCCCGCCGCCGCTCCGACATGTGAGTGGGAAGAAAAATCTCGTACCCCTTCCTGCCCAACACTGTGGCAGTTGATTGCTCCCGACGCTTCCGTGTCTGGATGGCGTACCATGCCGTTGAATTCCCCTCGGGAGTCATTTTTCGTTCCCATTTCGCCCAAAGTCTTAAGATTGGGCCGACCTCTGGCTAGGCTACCGCCATTAATGCGTTCAAACTCGCGGTGCTCAATCTGCAATCCGTCTGCCAAAGGGTCTGGGAGATATTGATACTCGAATCGACTCGGCCACCTGTAACTTGATCAATTAAAGCCAGTTATTGGCACTTGTGGTCGTTTCCATTTCCGACAGACCCGATACTGCCTGAAATTCTCGGCAAATAGAGAAAACTTCTTCCATGATGTGCGACAAAGTTTCCAGAATGTCCCCTTACTGGCCCTGCCTCAGGGCCAGAATCGTTCTCCCTTTTCCAATTTTTGTTTACGGACTCAAACCACTTTGAATCTTCTGGCGGGTAGATTACATGATCAGATCGGCCGGAGGTCACAAACTTGAGCGCCACAAAGTAGTAGACGTTTAGGACAGTTGTGAATGGGTGCATGATCTGGTCTGACTATTTTCCTTCGTCCACGCCAAATCTTGTCAGTTTTTGCTGACGGCTCACTACATCACCCAATGTCGGGGGTTTACTTTTGGGAATAAGAGGATGGACCCAAATCGTAGCCCGAATACTGGTAATACGAACCGGATCCCGCAGAGTCGTCCGCACTGTTCAACACCACCCCAACAATATTTGTATCCTGCAATTGCTGGCAGGCCTTTTGACAGACTGCGGCGGGGGTAATTCCCGCACGGACCACGAAGAGCACTCCATGACACATCGGGGCCAGTACCGCCGCATCCGAAACGGGAAGGATTGGCGGGGAGTCCACTAGGATCCAATCGAAGAGACCGGAAACATGGTCTAGAAGTTGTTTGAGTCGCCCGTTCGAAATCAACTCTGCCGGATGGGTGACATGTTGTCCCGCTTGAACAAAGTAGAGATCGTCCTCTTGGCCTTTTTGTAGAATATCCAATTCATTGATTCCACCCTGCAGATACTCGGCGAGGCCTGGTCCGGGAGGAACCCCCAAAAGCTTATGCAGCTTAGGGGCGCGCATATCGGCATCGATCAACAAGACCCGGCAGCCACGTTGGCGGACCAAAGCGTGTGCCAGATTCGCGCATACGAACGTCTTGCCTTCCGCCGGGGTCGCGCTGGAGACCAGGAGAATGCTCAAAGGCCTGCTCTCGCGAATCCGGTAGAGCCGGGAGCGCAAGGTGCGGAACTGCTCGGCTCCCGCGGGAAACTCCTTCGAGCTGGAGAACAGCAGGAAATTGGGATCGGGATTCCAAACGGTTTTGACACACTTGGCCCGCAGCTCGTCGATTTGAAGGAACGTAGAATCTTTCGCTGTACTCGAATCCGGCAGCACGGCTGGAGCCAGAACTATCTTGGGCTCTGAGCCGATCTTGGCGACCTGACGCGAATCAGGCAGTTCGGCCGGCTCATCTGCCTTCCTCTCCACCAGGCTTGCCGATCTCTCTTGTTCTGCCTTCTTCAGTGCTTCGTGAATCCGGCTCATGAAATTCCTTTTGCCATGGAACGATTCGTCCCACGTTGGGACTTACGCTCTTGCTCTCGTACTCGCGGCGGGTCTCCCAGGTTTCAAACTGGATGCATGGGTCTTCGCGGCCTTCGCGTCGTATTCGATCGCCGGAATCGAGACGAGAACCGGCAAACGGAGAGCTAATTCGACATCACGTTCGGACCGCATGGACGTATCCTGCATTTCCAACAACAGCGTAAGACCAAGCCCCAGAGCCAGCCCTCCCGCAAACCCTCCTCCCAAAAAGATGGGCATTTTCGGGAAGGAAGGTTGGTCGGGGAAATTAGCCGGATCCAGAACTCGGAAGTGCTCGGCCTGCTCGCTTTCCTCGAGACCCTGCGACATCGACGATTGATCGTGTTTCTTGAGCAAGTCGTTGTAAAAATCAAGCGCTGTCTGATGATCGCGGGTTAACAGTTTGTATTCCTGCTCCACGGTTGGGCTGGATTGCACCCGGCTTTGATACAAATTGATTTGCTTTTGAATATCTTCCTGCTGCTGCGTCCGTTCCTTTATGACCTGATCGAATTGATGGATTTGAGCGCGCATCTGCTGGATCTGGGCCGGCTTGCCCGACGCCCTTACGGTCTTTTCAGGCGGTACATTTTTTTGTTGTTGCTCGCTTTCGGCCATCTTCTGCTTCAGCGCGGCAATATCGCTCTTCGCTTTTATGACGTCGGGATGATCGTCGGTGTATTTGGATTGAAGCGCGAGGAGCTGTGCTTGCAGGGCGGCCAGTTGCTGGTCGATCGTTTCGGGATTTGTCCCTGACTGAGATGCCTGCCAAGCCGACATTTGCTGCGACAATACGGATTCGGCGAAACTCTTATCTTGTTGCGCGCGGCTCAAGGCTTCTGTGGAGGCTTCGAGCTGCGACGTCAGGCCCGTCAGTAGATTCAAATTCGTTTGATTCTGGTCCGGAAGCGATCCGAGATACCGGCGCTGGAACGCGGCCAGCTTTGCATCCTGCTCGTCGAGTTTTGCCTTGGCTTCTTCGAGCTGCTTTCCCAGAAATTCGGTGGTGTTGGTCACTTCGCCCCTGCGAAGTTGAATGTTTTCCGCCAAAAACATGGAAGTAATTTTGGCGCAAATTTGCTGCGTGGTATGGGGGTCGTCAAATACCACGCTGATCGTAAATCCCGGAAGATTCTGCGCTCGGGTTTCCGCCATGGGCTGGATCGGCGTGATGGTGATCGTGCGGCGTAACTGTTCAACTAAGTCTTCCATCGGTAAACTATGGACGTCATCGCGATAGAGACCCAACTCCTGAATCACCGGCTCCAGACGCGATCGGCTCAGAATTTGCTGCTGCATCGCGGCTAATCGTTGGTTGACGTTATCCGAAACGAGGGTAGGTACAAGATCCGGCGATACAGCGGGTTGCTGAACTAGAACTAGAGTCTGGGATGTAAACCGTTTCGGCAAAACGCGCGATAGGACGTATCCCGAAATTCCGCCGAACAGGGTAAGCAGCGTGATGAGTACCCATCTCCGCCGGAGGATGGCAACTACATCGCTAGCGCTGATGTCTTGGCGCCACATTTCTGGCTCACTTTCTATCTATTGCGGGCGGGTTCCACGCTTCACTACAAGGCCTTCGCTTTCACCCCCGCGGGGGTGATGGGCTCAGGGTAAACGTTCCGTGTACAAGTAGAGCCCGCCACCCGTTGACCGGGCCAAGGGTCCTTAAAACGCTCCACTAATATAATATCGATAATACCTTCGCAACAGGGACTGTTTCCCGGCGTCTGAAAAACGATGATACCCACAAGTAACCGCCCCTGGTACATCCCAACCTAGCGGATAAGTAGCGAGCAATTCGGAGGTCGTCAACACATGAATATTTTAAGTCTTTCATTATGTGTCGAATGCGAGAGGCTCTCAGAATGTTTGCCGCAAACCTTCCCCAGGAGCCTCCAGCTAAACTTCCTTGGGTTCGAATACATGTACCACTAGTCGTCCATCAACCGCTTGATAATAAAAGCATTAGATCAGCCTTGCTCGTTGAGCCAGGGAGCGCGGATGTGCTGCCGGCTACCGACAAGGGGGGAAGAGTTTAAAATGCGCCATCGCCACCAAAGACGGCGCGAGGAGTCGAAATGAGAATTTTCAGGTCGAGCCACAAGGACCAAGTCTGGCAATAGCGAAGATCCAAACGCACCATATCGTCGAATCGTGTTCGGCTTCGACCGCTCACTTGCCACAATCCGGTAACGCCCGGCTTAATGTCCAAAACTCTCCGCCGGTGCCAGATATCGTAAATTTCAAATTCGTAAGGGACCGGAGGCCGCGGTCCGACGAGGGACATTTCGCCGCGCAGAACGTTCCAAAACTGAGGAAGCTCGTCCAGGCTGGTTTTCCTGAGCAATGCGCCGATGGGAGTCACTCGAGGATCGTTTATGATCTTGTATACCGCCTGTTGAGATTCATTCTTTTTACCGCATTCTTCCTTGCCGGAAATGAATTGCTGAATGAATTCCTGATGAATCTTCGGGTCGTTATTCGTAAACATCGTCCGGAACTTCAGACATTTAAAGCGGGCGCCGAACCGGCCCAAGCGTTCCTGCTGGAAAATCACCGGCCCCTTGGACGTCAGCTTGATAACCGCAGCGATGGCCGCCAGCAAGGGTGACAACGCCAGCAAAAGGACGGCGCTCCCGGCAACGTCCATCACGCGCTTGATCACCAGGGGCATCCGTTTTCGAGTGTTCCCTCGATTAAGCTCTGAATAGAACTTGGCGTCTGCCACCCAATGGGAATTGTTTCGGTCCCAAATTTCCGGAAAAATATGAAGGGAAATGGCGATTTTCGCTGCTTTCCCCCTCCCGAGATGCCTGGCCAGAGCCGTTTCAATTTTCGTTTGGAGAATTTCAGTGAGAGGGCGCTCCCCTTCGATGGAGACTTCCGTGAAGATCACGCCAAGAATGTGGCTTTCTTTATACCAACCGACCAGGTCAATCTCCCGCTTGGAAGCCATAATGACGTCGGCCGCCTCTTCCAGAATCGCCGCCGCCGTGCCATTTTCCAGATTCGCGTCGAGCAGCATCAAGACGAACGGCTTGCGGGAACGCTCCGCACGCCGCCGCTCGAGTGTCAACATGGAGTGAAATACATTCTCCCGGAGCGCAGTTTCGGTTTGCGCGAAGGCTTGATCGAAACTACGAGTGTATTTCACTTCCGCGGTCGCGGTCGACTCGCGTTCTTGCATGGGTACTATTTTTGAAGAGCCGTTTGTCATCAGGCGCTCCTGCCAATTTCATCAGTTAGGCGGGCCTCACGAAGATCCGCCATCCCAGGTATCTCGTGGGCAAGCACGCTGCGGGCATGCCTTTGAAGAGACTGGAACTAGGAAGCAACGCTCAATAAGCAATCGTGAGTCCAGAATATGCCCCGCGCTAACGTACTCATCGGCATTTGATTTAGCTGTTCTGTATTGAACACAAATGACTTGGCGGAAAAGTTTAGTCTGGCAAGAACCTGGCTCGGGTGGAGGCACGGTGTCCCCGGGGCGTGGATGTGAAAAGAATTGCCTATTTGTTCTCATAATATTCTATTGTGTTCCACAATTCAGGCGAGATTGTCCGGCTTCCCCAAGTGCCAAAAGTACTGTGCAAATAGTGAGCTTTCTCACAGATTCCGTGGGACTTAGAATGGACTGACCGTTGAAGGAGCAATCGGGGCCGGTAGGGGAAGGCGACGAATGCCCAGATTCTAGGGCGATGGACCAAATTTTTGCGCGTTCTAGCCCCACTTGAAGGCAGTGAGCTCAACTCGAAAAGGCCGGGAATTTCATACTGCGTCACTACCGGAGATCATTCCAACGCGCCTGCGGATCTGATCTCGTGGCATACAATGCATCCCGTGGAGGTTCTCGAATTATGGGTATCGAAAGCCCGGTGTCTCTTGAACCGGAGCGCCAATTGCTGCGCCACACACTCGCCACGCTTGCCTATCGTGGGGGCAAGACGCTTCGCGGAGCGCCCGAAGGATTTTCCGCGTATCGCGCGTCGGATACCACGCGAACTCCGGGCCAGATTCTTGCTCACCTCGGGGACTTGCTCGATTGGGCATTATCGATTTCAAGGGGAAAACAGGAGTGGCGCAACTCCCAGCCGCAATCCTGGGAATTGGATTTGCAAAAATTCTTCGCAGCGCTCGCGGCCTTCGATGCGTACCTGGCTTCCGGCGAACCGCTCGGTGCCCCGGTGGAAAAACTTTTTCAGGGCCCCATCGCGGATGCGCTCACGCACGTAGGGCAAATCGCCATTCTGCGCAGGATGGCTGGCACTCCCGTCCGCGCCGAGAATTATTTTCGAGCGGAAATTGTGGCAGGCCGGGTCGGCCCCGATCAAGCTGCGCCAAGACGCGAATTCGACTAACCCAAAAATTATCGCTCGTGTGGGTGATTCGTAACTTCATCCCTGATCGCGCCGCAGCGTAAGGCCACCGTCCACGAGAAGCACCTGTCCGGTTACATACCCGTCCGGCTCGAGGAAAAATCGCACCGCGCGCGCGATGTCCTCGGGTCGGCCAAACCTCGGCATGGCGCCAGTGGATACGAACGCGTCGTACTTGCCGCTGCTGACGCTGGCTTCGGCCATGCCGGCCACAGTCGCGCCGGGTGCGACGACGTTTACGCGCGCTTCGCGGAATTGTTTTGCCAGAATGCGTGCGGCGTGCACGAGCGCTGCTTTCGGCGCGGCGTAATTCAGGCTCGCAGTGAACGGAGCCAGCGCTTGCATCGTGGCCAGCAGCACCAGACTCCCGCCGCGGCCGGTTCGCTCGATGGCTCCTGCCAGATCTTTTGCCAGCAGCATCGGGCCGACGAAATTCGCGTCCCACGAACTCCGCAGCGCCACAGCATCCAACGATTCCCAGCTCACGCGAGCCGGATCGCCGGGAAAGACGGCGCCGCCCTTGAGCGGCCCAAGAGTCGCCGCAGCCTCCAGGTACGCGTGGCGCACTTCGGGAAGAACCAGGTCGCCCTCGACTAGAGAAATCATTTGGCCCGTCTGACCGGCCACGGCGGCACGAAGCGCCTCCGCACGTGCGCGATTCGAGCGGAATCCCACAACGAGCTTCGCGCCTTCGCGCGCCAGCAGCATCGTCGTCGCCGCGCCGAGCCCGCCCGTACCCCCCGCGAGGATGATGACGCGTCCTGCCAGCGGACGTTCCGGAAAACTGTACTGGAAGGCGCGATACCGCGCTGCCAGCGACTCATCCCAATAGGACGACGCCATGATTTCCTCCCGGCCGCAAAAACTCTAGCACATGCGCGCGCCCCAGCCCACTCAGCCGGCTACGCCGTTGAAGAAAATGTTGGGAGGGTCGAATCGAAACTGGAGTCACAAAAAAACAATGCCCCGGAGGGTTGGGACCCGGGGCGGAAGAAGCAGCGGAAATATTGCTGCACGAGTGCGGACTCTACCGGGTGCCGGCCCGCCCGAATTCGGAGCCTGCACAAACAAGGGTTGAAGCGATGCCGGGTAAATCGCCGGCGCCTGCCACGCATCCGACAGCCGCGTGAGCGGTTTCGGAACCGCGGCGATACACCCGGCCCGCTTTGGATTTAGAGAAGTTCTTTTTGCGAAAAGACGCTTAACCGAGAATGGCGTCTTTGAACGCTTTTGCCGCGCGGAGACGTACAACGGTCTTCGCCTTGATTTTGATCGCTTCGCCAGTCTGTGGATTGCGGCCCATGCGCGCCTTCCGGTGCGCCTTCACCGCGCGTCCGATGTTCGGAATGACGAATTTGCCCGCGCCGCCCTTGGCTTCCTTGACCGCCAGCTTGAACAGTTCATCGAAGAACTGCGCCGCGATTTTCTTTGGCGTCCCGATTTTGTCGGCCATGTGGGAAACAATCTTG
Source organism: Terriglobia bacterium (assembly GCA_963811715.1). Taxonomy (GTDB): domain Bacteria; phylum Acidobacteriota; class Terriglobia; order Acidiferrales; family UBA7541; genus Palsa-360. The sequence continues at coordinate 463,670 of CAWESM010000008.1, read as the reverse complement.
GACTTGCTCATTGGTTTTGCCATCTAGTTTCGTTTTCCTCCTCAGGTTTGAGACTGCAGGCGCGTCGGCCAGCCTCAACGAGTACGAGCCGCGCACGGCGAGCACTATAAGGGTAGAGTCCGCACAACGCAAGAAAAAACATACAAATAACCAGAATTGACGCGGCTTCCAGCAGTCCCCTTCCCCGGAACCGGTACGAGCCCGGGAGAAGATTGCTCCGCACGGCACGTTCGCAAGCAGTGTGCTATTCTGGCCGTTCCTTATTTTTATGAGGGGCGCCCATGGCAAATTGGAAGGAACTCGAAAAACATTTCGCGGCCCAGCTGTCGATGAGCCGCCGGCCGGTGGCCGTCACATTCCTGGATGCGCAGCCCGCGGGGATTGAGAAGTTTTCCGGCACCGAGCCTGCCGGTTGCAGCTTCTGGCGGCTGGCCGCCGTGGGACGCGCGTTTTACACCGTCCCAGCCGATCACTTCAATTGCGCCGTCGGAGCCTATACGCACCATGTGCAACTGCCGCCCGAGCGCGTCCAGGAAACCGAGACGATGCTGGGAATGATGTTCAATCTCGGTTATGTCCGCCCGGAAGAGGTGCCAGGCATTCCGCGCCTGCCCAAGGAGCCCGCTGCGATCGTCTTTGCGCCGCTCGGGGACACTCCAGTTGCGCCCAGCGTCGTGCTCTTCACATGCCGTACGGACTCGGCGATGCTCCTCAACGAAGCCGCCAACTGCGCAGGCGCAAGCAGCACGCTGCCGCTGCTCGGACGGCCCTCCTGTATGGCCCTTCCGGCAGCGCTGCTGCACGGCACGGTCACCAGCCTGGGCTGCATCGGGAATCGCGTCTACACCGGCCTCGGGGAGGGCGAACTCTATGTCGTCGTGCCGGGCGCAAAGCTCGAATCCGTTTCCCAGGCTCTGGGCGTCATTGCCACGGCGAACTCTACGCTCGAAGAATTCGCGCGCGGACGTCAGGCCTCGCTTTCCAATGTCTAGCCCGGCATTTTTTCCGGACCGAAAATAGCGAAAGAAAACGTCCCAGCCTCTTATCCGCAACGGCTATAGCAATGGAGTATTCAACCCACTGCGATTGGGCTGCGAATACTGAACCCACGTCTCGATTCTCCTTCAACGTGGAGAAAGGAAGAAGTTGGCCCCCTTGGCCCTCGTGGTTCGTAAGCCTCGCAGACCTTTCACGAGCCGAACAGTTTGGTTTGGTACCGCTGTCATTTGCTTTTGAAAGTTGGTGGCAGCCTCGCTAGCGTGGACCGCGGATTGCCCACTATCAATTAATTGTTCTCGCCTTTCGGGACTGGCAAGAGGTCCTTGGCAAGAGGAAGTGGTGTACTACAAAATATACGATATTCTTGACATTTGCTGGCATACGAGTAAAGTTCCACGAATCGTCGGGGCCAATTGTCCTAGCGAGGGGCCAAGTCTAAGCACTTGCGCCAGTACTCGTACTTCCAGTCCAACTAACCAACTTAAGGCCCAGGGAGAATTGTCGTCATGTTCAGTGAATCACTTTCGCGCCGGAATGTCGCCTCTCGTATTCTCGGAATATCCGCTCTCATCGGAGCCATTATCGCCGGTGGCTGCAATAGCGGCTCAGGCTATGGCGGTGGCGGAGGAGGGTCGCCGAGCCTAGCGGCTGCGGTCGCGAGCCCTGGAACCTTCAGCTCAGGCGAGCAAGGCGCGAGTTATACGATCACTGTATCCAATACGGGCACGGCGGCAACCAGCGGGACAGTAACGGTGGCCGACCCTCCGACTGGCTTCACGATAACCGCGATGAGCGGGGCGGGCTGGACGTGTACATTGACGATGCCGACGACGACTTGCACATACAGCAGCCTTGTGGCAGCGGCGCAGAGCTTTCCACCGATCACCGTGACAGGAAACGTGACCGCGGCTAACGGAACGCCGATAAGCATCCCGCTGACCCTCTCGGGCGGCGGCGCACCAAGTGTGAATGTCAACCCCACGCCCAGCGTCAACGTCGCCGCTGTCGCGCTGGCTATCACGAAGTCGCATATGGGGGCCTTCACCCAGGGCCAGACGGGTGCGACGTACACGCTGAAGGTGTCAAACGGCACAGCCGCAGGGACGACCAGTGGAACGGTAACAGTGGCCGAGACACTTCCATCGGGGTTCGCACCAGGATCGCCGTTTATGGCAGGTTCAGGTTGGACGTGCCCAGGTGCAGGAGGAGCGAATACGTGCGACCGGAGTGATGTGCTGACCGGTGGGTCGAGCTATCCGGCGATCACCGTGACAGTGAACGTCTCCGCGATTGCAACTTCGCCGCAGGTGAACCAAGTAAGTGTCTCGGGCGGCAATCAAGTTGGAACCGTAGGCCCTGTCAGCGACTCGACCACCATCAATCCGCCGCCTGCGCTCCAGATCTCCAAGTCCCACACCGGGAATTTCACGGTTGGCTGCGGGCCCAAACCGGGTACTGTACATTGTCCGCCGTATACGGTGACGGTCTCCAACAAGCCTGGGCCTGCCGCCGGACCGACTGACGGGTCGACCGTGACAGTCACGGAATTTCCGCCGACCGGCCTGACAGTGACTGGAATGACCGGGCCGGGCTGGAATTGCCCCGTGAGGACGAACACGTGCCTCCGGAGCGACGTGCTGGCGGCTGGGGCAAGCTATCCGGTGATCTTGGTGACTGTGATTGTGTCCTCGAATGCGGCCTCGCCGCTAGTCAACTCGGTGCAAGTGTCAGGGGGCGGCGATTCGGTGGGCTCGAATACCACGGACCCGAGCGTGATCCTCCCGGCATCGGTGCTGAGAATCGCCAAAACGCACTCGGGCAGCTTCACGCGGGGTCAGCAAGGCGCAACCTATGCGGTAACCGTGTCCAACACCGGAACGCTTCCGACGAGTGGGACAGTGACAGTGACCGAGACAGTTCCATCCGGTTTGACCCTCGTGTCGATGGCGGGGGTGGGATGGACTTGTCCGAGCGCGGGAGTACCGAACACCTGTGACCGGAGTGACGTACTGGGGACCGGGACACCCGCGCCTACCTATCCGACGATCACCGTGACAGTGAACGTTGCAACGAGCGCATCTTCACCACAGGTAAACGCGGTGGCGGTATCGGGTGGTGGCTCGGCAAATGACAGCACCACCGACTCGACGACAATCACCAGTGGCACCACATGCCCGCTACCCCTCCTGAACAATGAAAGCCTGCTCACTGGCACGTATATTGCCATTTTAAGCGGCTGGAAAGACGGCGGAGGCCCCTCCCAGATGGTAGCGGCCTTCGCTGCCAATGGTTCAGGCGTTGTCACAAACGGCGAAATGGACAGTGGTGAGATTGTTTTTGGCGCCGCCCAGGCACCCCCGACGCTAACTACTATCAGTAGCGGCTGCTACCAACTCGGGCCGGATGACCGCGGCTTGATGATTTGGAATCTCACTGGCGGCGGATCGGTGACGTTTGCGATCTCTGTCAGCCCTAACGACCAAGGAGGGGCGTCGGACTTCCTCATGGAGTTCGATGATGCAAACCCGGGAACGAGCCCTGGCACGCGCCTCGCCGGGCGCTTCTATTCCCAGATCGGCGGTCCGTTCTCACTGGCAAGCTTCAGCGGACCTCTCGCCTTCTACACCACAGGGTACTCTCCCAATAGCGACAACACTGACTACATTCGCTCCGGGACGGTCGGCCGTCTGGATGACAGCCTGACGGGGTTGGTCACGAATGGCGCCTTAAATGTCGGACTCACAATTGCAACCGGCACGCAGTCGAACTTTGACAATCAGAGCTTTACCGGCACCTTCGGCCAGCCCGACAGCCTGGGCCGCGGGTTACTCACGCTCAACTTCACCAGCTTCGGCACGCTGGGCCCGCTAACCTTCAAATTCGCATATTACATTAGCGACGTGAACGACCTGTATTTGCAGTCCCTCGACACGCCCGATAATACCGGGCATTCACTTCAGAACGGCGATGTGGTCACTCAGGTGCCCAGCTCGTTTACTCCTGCCGTGCTCAGCGGAAAAGCAATCTTATTCATGGCTGGCGCCGACCTGAGCACGAGCCATAGCTTTGCGGTTACAGATGTTGGCCAGGTGAACAGCCACGGTACCGGCGATGCGAGCGTCATGCTCGATGAGATTTCGAACGGTAGTGCCCTGTGCATGGGCAATAGCACCATCTCCGGCGGATCGTTCGTGGTTTCACCGAATGGCATGGGCGTTCTCACCATCGGGCCCAGTGCTTGCGCCAAGACGTTCTCCATCGCAATGTTTGACCAGAACTCCGGGTATATGCTCGAAGGAACGGCCACTTCGCCGGGCAGCAATATCCTCACCGGATCACTTAGACCGCAAACGGCTCCCGCCAGCGGCTTCGGCGACGCGACGTTCTTGGGTGTATACGTCTTCGGCATACACAACCAGGCATCGACCAACTCCATCTTCGGCGTCGGATCGGCGATGACACCCACACCCCAAACCACACCACCTGGAATTAGCGGAACGATCGACGACAGCAGCGGTTCCGGTTGTAACACCGGCTGTCTCTCTTCCAACCAGGCGGTTTCGGCAACCTACAGCGTCGATGCGAACGGCCGGATTACGATTCCCATGCCTGGCCTGAGTGGCGGAACGTCCGTCGGATGGTTCGCGAACATGGGGAAGCGCTTTATTCTCATATCTGACACCAACAGCGCGAATGCGACGATCCTGAACTCGAATCATTAGTGCCGTACGAAGAAACGGGGCCGTCCTAAGTCTTCGGGGCGGTCCCGCTTCTCATTCCACCATTTATCTCGGCCAAGAAAATAGCCATGCGGTTTCCGGTAGATGACGATAGTATTGAAAGAATAGTTGCAGCTGCCAAGAAGTCGACAGTCCTCCCGATGCCCTTTGGCAAGTGTTTCTAACCCAAAGTATTCTAATGACACCAGCATTTTCGATTTAGAGGCGCGACAATAGTCCTGAAATGTAGGATTATTGGGACGATTGTTGGAACGGAACCTGATTGACAGGCTGAACAAATCACGATGCACATCTCCGCGCCTTTCATACGACGTCGTATTGCAACTTCGCTGTTGAGCATCGCTATTCTGCTTGCCGGCGGGGTGGGCTTTTATTTTCTGCCCGTGGCGGCTCTACCCCGGGTGGATTTCCCAACGATCTTTGTTCGCACAAGTCTGCCGGGAGCGAGTCCGGAAACCATGGCCTCCTCGGTGGCCACGCCGCTGGAGCGCCAATTCGGACGGATCGCGGGCATCACGCAGATGACGTCCACCAGCCAGCTTGGCGCTGCGGGAATCACTCTTCAATTCGACCTGGATCGGGACATTAACGCTGCTTCCCGGGACGTGCAGGCGGCCATCAATGCCGCGGCGGGACAACTGCCTTCCGGACTGCCGAGCTTGCCGACCTACCGCAGGGTTAATCCGGCAGAAACGGACATTTTAGATTTGGCCGTTTTATCGGACACGGTTCCCAGGGGCCGTCTATACGATTTGTGTGATTCCTTTCTTGCGCAAAAGATAGCCCAGGTCGCAGGCGTAGGCCAGGTCCGTATCTCCGGGGGAGCGAAACCCGCGGTTCGAGTGGACGTGAATCCCAACGCACTGGCACACTATGGAATTGGTTTGGAGGCGGTGCGAGCCGCGCTTCAGTCCGCCAACGCCAACACTCCGAAGGGAAATCTGGAAAATCAGTCCAACCGGTGGATCGTGAATGACACCGACCAGTTGCTCAAACCGGAACAATATTCCCCTTTGATTATCGCCTACCGAAATGGGGCTCCGGTCCGGCTGAGTGATATCGCAAAAGTGAGCGAGGGAATTGAGGATCTGCGCAACTCCGGATACGCGAACGGCAAAACGGCCGTGGCGATGGGCGTCGGCCGGCAGCCTGGCGCCAATATCATCGAGACGGTGGACCGCATCATGGCGTTGCTTCCGGAATTGCGCGCTTCCATCCCACCCACGGTCGCGCTCGATACCAATTTTAATCGCACCACGACGATCCGAGCGTCCGTTCATGATATCGAAATCACGATGTTAGTGACGGTCGCGCTGGTGGTCCTGGTTATTTTTCTATTCCTGCGCAATGCCTGGGCCACGATTATTCCGAGCATTGCCGTGCCTCTCTCCATCGTCGGAACGTTCGGAGTAATGTATCTACTACATTATAGTCTCGATAATCTATCCCTGATGGCCCTGGCGATCTGCACGGGTTTCGTGGTGGACGACGCGATTGTGGTGATCGAGAACATCTCCCGCTATCTGGAAGCCGGGGATTCGCCGCTCGAAGCGGCCATGAAGGGTTCCCGGGAGATCGGATTTACCGTCCTGTCGATGAGCGCTTCCCTGATCGCGGTATTTATTCCTCTCTTGCTGATGGGCGGGGTCATCGGAAGACTGTTCCGTGAATTTGCGGTCACGTTGAGCGTGGCCATAGTGGTTTCCCTATGCGTGTCGCTCACTACAACACCCATGATGTGCGCTCAATTCCTGAAATCGGAAAAGGAAATCAAGCACGGAAAAATGTATCAGGCGAGCGAGCGGATATTTCATTGGAGTGTGGAGACCTATGCCGCGGGGTTGCGCTGGGTTCTGCGCCACCAACCTTTCATGCTGGTCCTCACGGGCGCGACCATCTGCCTGAGTACGTATTTGTATATCGTGATCCCCAAGGGTTTTTTCCCCCAACAAGATACGGGGCTGATGGTCGGAAATATCCTGGGCGCCCAGGATACTTCCTTCCCCGTGATGCGGGAGAAATTGAAGCAATACACCGACATCATCATGAGCGACCCAACGGTTAAAAGCATGATAGGTCAAACGGGAGGCGGGGCGGAAAATACAGGGCAGATGGAGATCGAATTGAAGCCTCTTAACGAGCGAGACGTCACTGTGTATCAAGTGATCGAACGGCTCCGGCCCAAACTCGCGGTGGTTCCCGGGGCCACACTCTTCCTGCGGGCCTACCAAGACATCACGGTAGGCGGGCGGATCAGCAGTTCGCAATATCAATTCACGCTATCGAGTGAAAATCTCGCTGACCTGCTGGAATGGGCGCCTCGCGTCGAGGCGGAGATGAACCAGCTGCCCGAATTGCGCGACATTGCCAGCGATCAACAAACACGCGGCTTGCAAGCAACCCTGGCGATTGACCGCGATACGGCGTCGCGATTGAGGATTTCCCCGCAGACCATCGATGACACACTTTACGATGCGTTCGGTCAGCGGCAGGTATCCACGATCTACACGCAATTGAACCAATATCATGTCGTCATGGAAGTGGATTCGGCCTTTCGGGATAGCACGGATGCCATCCAAGGCCTTTACGTGAGATCGTCGAATGGGGGCCAGGTACCCCTGAGCGCCTTTACCCACTACGAGACAAAGAATACGGCTCTCTCCGTAAACCATCAGGGCCAATTTCCCGCGGTTACGATTTCGTTCAATCTCGCGGAGGGAGTCGCTCTGGGTGACGCGGTGACCAAGATCCAAGAAGCTGTCTTGCATATGGGACTTCCCGCCGACATTCATCCGACATTCCAGGGAAACGCGCAGGCCTTTCAGTCCTCGCTTTCGACGCAGCCGTGGCTCATCCTGGCCGCGCTCGTGACTGTCTACATTGTGTTGGGAATCCTTTACGAAAGTTACATCCACCCGGTAACGATTCTCTCGACCTTGCCGTCCGCTGGAGTGGGAGCTCTTTTGGCGTTGCTGGCATTTCACACCGAATTGACCGTGATCGCTCTCATCGGAATTATTCTATTGATCGGCATCGTCAAGAAGAATGCCATCATGATGATCGACTTCGCGATTGGGGAAGAGCGCACAGGGAGAACCCCCGAGGAATCGATTTATCAAGCCTGCCTGCTGAGGTTCCGTCCGATCATGATGACGACGCTGGCAGCGCTTTTTGGAGGGTTACCGCTGGCGTTGATGACCGGCACCGGCTCGGAAATGCGCCGCCCTCTCGGAATCAGTATTGTGGGTGGCTTGATGGTGAGCCAGATCCTGACTCTATATACGACTCCAGTAATTTACTTATATATGGACCGTCTGCAATTGCGCTTTAGGCGGAGAAAAGAAGGTAGAGTCCACGAAAATCAAACCCCTCCGCAGTCAGCTTCCATCAAGGGGATACCGCTCACGTAGGATTCGCTACAGGCTGCCGAGACCTTCGTAGAATTGCGCGACGGCCTTAATCCCACCAAAATAATTTTCGAGCGCGATGTGCTCGTCCGGGGCGTGCGCGTTTTCATCGGGCAAGCCGAAGCCGAGCAGGATGCACGGGACCTTGAACGTGTCATACATCTGCGTGACGAAGGGAATCGATCCGCCCTCGCGGATAAATACCGCGCGTTTGCCGAATCCCTTCTCGAGCGCCCGGTGCGCCACCTCGAAAAACGGATGCGTGTACGGCGCGACCCACGCCTTCCCCGTGCTGTGCACGTCCAGCTTGAACCGCACTGTCTTTGGCAGCTGCTTGCGGATATGACGTTCCAGCGAACGAGTAATCTTCTCCGGATTCTGATTGGGCACCAAGCGCGTCGAAAATTTCGCATAGGCTTTTGATGGAATCACGGTCTTTGAGCCTTCACCCGTGTAGCCGCCCCAGATTCCATTGAGCTCGAGCGTCGGCCGCGTCCACAGCTGCTCGACTATGGAAAATCCCTTTTCCCCCATCAGCCCCGGCGCGCCCACGTTCTTGCGGAATTCTTTCACTTTCCACGGTAAAGCGTTCAGCGCCTTGCGTTCGGCCTTCGATAATTTTGCGATGTCGTCATAAAACCCGGGCACAGTCACGCGAAAATTGTGGTCATGCATTTTTGCAAACAGCTCGCACAAAATCGTGATCGGATTCGGCACCGCGCCGCCGAATATTCCCGAGTGCAAATCCTGTGCCGGTCCGCTGACTTCAATTTGGTAATAATTGAGGCCGCGCAGTCCGTACGTGATCGACGGCACACCGGCCGCCAGCATCCCCGTATCAGAGACAACCAGGGCGTCGGCCTTGAGCCGGGCTTTGTTCGAATTCACGAAGTCCCAGAGGCTCACGCTGCCAACTTCCTCTTCCCCTTCAACCATTACTTTAAGATTGATGGGCAGCTTCCCGGCCGTTTTATGGATCGCGTCAAGCGCGCGGATATGAATGTGGACTTGCCCTTTGTCATCGGCTGTGCCGCGGCCATACAAGTTGCCGCCGCGGATCGTCGGTTCGAACGCCGGCGAAGTCCACAGGTTCAGCGGCTCGGCCGGCTGCACATCGTAGTGTCCGTAGAACAGCACGGTCGGCTTGCCGGGCGCGTGGAGCGATTCGGCGTAGACCAGCGGATGCATCTTCGTCGGAACGATCTCGATATTCTCGAGGCCCGCCGCGCCCAGCCGGCGGCCACCCATTTCGCGGCGCGCTCGATATCCGGCTTATGGTCGGATTGCGCGCTGACGCTCGGAATCCTCAGAAATTCGAACAGCTCGTTCAGGTGTTCGTCGCGCTTCGACTCGATGTATTCGTTCAAGTTCATGACCCGCCCCCTCGTTTGCCACGCTCGTTCTTGGATGACTTGCGGAATCATAACGCGTAACGCGGCCCCAAGCACAAAGAAACACGTGTCCCCGTGAGAGGCCGGATCGCCGCGCCCAGGTTGCAAAGCGGGAACAGTCCTTTGATAGTCTCGTTGACGGGGAAATAGATGTGACGCAGCATGGAGCTATCATGCCTGTAACGGATTCCGACAAGGCTCGACGCAGTACCAGGGTTTTCATGCGCGTGCGCGTGGTCGTCGCGGGGAAAAACGCCGACAACCGCCGTTTCCGCGAAGCCTGCGAAACTTGCGTGATCAATGCGCACGGCGGCATGCTCTGTCTGAATCAGCCGCTGAACCTGGACGCGATCCTCGTCGTCACCAACCCGTTCACGCAGGAAGAGCAGGAATGCCGTATCGTGTTTCTGGGTGACGCGACAGAAAAAGGCCAGCGCATAGGCCTCGAGTTTCTCACACCGGCGCCGCATTTCTGGGGCGTTGATTTCGTCCCCGCCGATTGGCCCGCCCCGCCCGCCGCCCTCAGTTCGAGTTAGCATTTCCAGAAGAGACTAAAACCACGACTCGCGCGGCGCCTGGGCTCACGAGCGCGTTCTTTCCTGTGACTTTTCGATTTGTTGCTGTACCTGCGTTCTGAATTCCAGCGGACCCGCAATCCTGTCGAAGGATTCCGGCGTGCCGCCGGTGCCTCGGACGATCACTTTACCGTAGCCCAACATTCTGCCCATCACGGTTTCTTCCACGCCTATGCTCTCCACCCTTGATAGAAGCATTTCGATTGTTCTTCGAGCGAACACTCCCACCTTGGCCACAACGCGCTTGTTGGTCACCGTCATTTCCGTTGCGTTTCTGCTCAAAATGCCAAGGGCGACGCAAACCAGCGCGAAGACGAGCAAGGTCGCTCCCGCGACCATCATGGATTCGGATGTCACACTGTTGGAGTTGGCGCCAGTCGAGAAGCGCGCCAGCAATGCCAGCCCTGGCAAACCGATCAGCAAGCCGAGCAGAACCGGCACTACGAGGACGATCCAATGCAGCCGCGTTTTGTAAACGACCGCCTCTCCCTCGATGAGATGCTTCTCCACGTAGCTCATGACGCTCCTTCCTGAATGTGGCCTAGGTGAAGATTTAAGTGTGCCTTATTACAACCGCCCGCGTCACTCCGTGCTTTAAATTCCGAAAAGCACCGCCAACCATGTGCGCGCCGTGCAAACATTTTGATGCGCAGAATCCCACACGCCGATCACGGACCCGATCAATGATCCGCGGGTATTACCGGCCTCGGAATTTCCTCGACGGGGAAATGCATGGGGTATGGTTGGAAGGGAAATATCTTGTTTTTCTTGGCTTTCAAGTCCATCAGGATGCGATCTTCGCAGACGATGTCTTCCCGGATCGACCAATCCGAGTGCAACTTGTAAATGATGGTTGAGGTCCAGGACTTGGTGTAGGTCTTCGCGTCGTCGAACGTCAGGGTATTCTCCAGGGTGTCGCGATCCACGCGCCGGATTCGCTCGACGATGTGCAGCGCGTCGCTATGTGGATGCCCCGCGGTGTCGAGCCAGGTCTTGTCGTTCAGCCCAATGGTGTCCACGACGAGCGAGTCTCCCTCCCAGTGCCCAATCGAGTGCCCCATCCACGTAGGATCGAGATCGGCGGGATGTCCCCGCCCATCGGTCCAAATTTGGCGCAGCGAGTTACCCGTTTCGAATAGCATGAGCACACGGCCGGGTGTCTGTAGGATTTCAAACGGACCGGCATGGTTCATCAGCCGCGGAATACCAAACGGGGCACAACTCGTAATATAGGGGTCCATGGAGTCGTCCACCGCGCGGCCCAGTTGGCCTTTCCCGCATCCGATGGCGTCGCATCGTTTCGCTGCCCACGGCTGCATGGGAGGAGGCGCCTCCGGAGAAAAATTATATGGCAGGAAACCCTTAGGCGTTCGCGGCGGGGACCAGATTCCAATCAAGTCCGGCGTGGAGGCCTCAGCCTGGGGCTTTGCCGCGTTCAACCGCGGCGTGATCCTGGGCAATAGGACGAACGAAAAGAAAAGCACGGCGGCAGCGGCAACAAGTGAACCCAGCAGGTACCTTCGCATTTCGAAGCCTCGATTAAGAAGAATCACAAAAGTCCCAACTCGCAATTTGCACAAGAAATCTGGGGAAGAGTCCCGCGCGGTCCGATAGCACAGGCTTCAGCCTGTGAGGTTTTGTTTCCCAGGCGCGAAATTCACACAGACTAAAGTCTGTGCTACAAACTTCGCCGCTCAATACCCAGGAGGATCCACAGTGACCACTTGGCCGCCAGGGAACGTGACTTTCACGGGTCTCAGACTCTTCATCCCGTTTACGATCGGGAGTCCTTTTTTCTCGGGATGCCCGTAAATCGTGACCGGATCCCCCGGCTTAAATGTGTTGTGGGTCCAACCCACTCCCCTGGCCATGACGTTCGGCGGGTGAAATTCCACGGCCCACGTTTCGACGGCACCCTTATCGCTCTTCACGTCGAGAAGGAGCAGAGGATGAGGGTTCTGCCAATCGAACTCCTTCACCAGCCCGCTGATGGTAGCCCACTCGTCCGTGTTCCAACGCGCCGCCCCGTGGTGCGCGAACACCGGCCCTGAAATCGTAAGAAGACCAACGAGCACCGAAAAAAATGCCAACGCTCTGTTCTTCATTTAGAACCCTCCAGACTGGATGTATTAGAATGAACTCTATTCTTCCCGCGAAATTTTGTAAAGCGACGCGGGGACAAGACTATGACGCGCAGGGCAACCGGCGACCCACAAATCCAATTTAAGAGATGGGTGGTATTTTTTTGTCCTCTTGGCATGGCTACACCTCGAAGTTCATCGCCCGCCAAGGGACTGGGGAGGAATCCACTGGCGAACAACGCACAACGCTCTTTCCAGCATCTAAGTAAGCGGTACCCGGCGATTGAGATTTGGTTTGTGCGCGGGGACCAGATCGGTACGCGTCCACGTAAACCCGAGAAAGACCGTTGAGATCAACTCGGATCTACAGGGTCGATAAATTTCGTTGTATAAACGGAGAGCCGGACTCCTCCCCCCAGCCTGGCCCGGCTCTCCTTTCCGAAGTAACTTTCTGAAACTATTTTCCAGAACGATGGCGAAGAACCGCGGAAAAATACAGGGAACAGTGTAGCGATGCCTTGCGCGGCGTGAATTATTGCCAGGCCACGAAAGAGTTACCTACTCAAGATTCGGGCCGAATTCTAACTCTCCTGTATGGAATGACTTAAATTCATTTCATTCTGGCTGGCCGCTTGCACTTAGAACATCTTCAGGCGGCCTACGCCTGAACCAAGTCGATGGGGGATCAAGAACATGCGTACCTTGTGGGGTTTGGTTTTGCTCATGGCGGTTTGCGCGGCGCCTCTCGCTGCGCAAGACCAGCAGTTGCCCGGTGCGGTCGATCAGATTGTGACCAAGATTATCATCCGTGAAAATCAGGAGATGGAAGTCGTCCGCAAGTATTCGCCACTGGTCGAAACTTATATCCAGAGGGTCAGCAATAAAAAAGGTAATGACGAAATCTGGGAGCCCGCCGGTGACCACTACTTTATAGGCCGGGCGGAATTCTCCAAGGGTCTCAACCTTGAACCGATCGACGCGCGAAACGACCACTCCCTGCGTCACGCTATTCTCACGATGAATGGACTGTTCGATTTCGGTATTAACTATCTGCCGAAGGGTTTTCTCCAGATGATCTATCCCGATACCAATGGTCTGGACGCACAGAATTACACCTTTGCGTATGTCCGGCGTGAGTTCCTGGGTGAAGTTCGCACACTGGTTTTCGACGTGATGCCCACGAAGAAAGCCGGCAAGGGACGTTTCATGGGGCGGATCTGGGTGGAGGAGGAAGGCTTCACCATCGTGCGATTTAACGGTTCGTACTCCGGCAACAGCAACGCGAATCTGAAATTTCATTTCGATAGCTGGCGTGTGAACGCGGGACCTAATCTCTGGCTGCCGGCGTTCGTCTATAGCGAGGAAAATACGTCCAAGTATCTGTTGGTGGGGGCGATTTCCTCCAAGGCGCAGACGCGCCTCTGGGGATACAACATTGGACAGGCCCGTGAAGAGCAAGAGCTGGGCAGAGTGCTCATCGAATCCAACTCCAACGACCCTATCATCGACAAGTCGCAGCAGAACACGGACCTCTCTCCCATCCAGGAAACGCGCGTATGGGACCTGCAATCGCAAAACAACGTCATGGACCGTCTGCAACGCGAGGGACTAATCGCGCCGAAAGGGGAGGTCGACAAGATCCTCGATACGGTCGCGAACAACCTGGAAGTCAGCAACCATCTGAATTTCGATCCGGAGGTCCGCTGCCGCGTGTTAATGACATCAACTATTGAATCGTTCGCCATAGGACGCACGATCGTGTTGAGCCGCGGCCTGATCGACGTCTTGCCGGACGAAGCCAGCCTCGCCGCGATGATCGCCAAGGAACTGGGCCATGTCCTCCTCGACCCGACATCCAGCACGCGCTTCGGTTTTTACGATTGGATGAGCGGGTTCGACGAGAAGAAAACCTTTCAGCACCTTGATTTCGCCCGCAGCAAGGAGGACGACGCGGCAGCTAGCGCGAAAGCCGCCGAGTTATTGAAGAACTCGCCCTACAGAGATCAACTCCAGACAGCGGAAATGTTTATCGCGGAATTGCAGAGGCGTTCCAAAGAGATTCCGAACTTGATCAGCCCGCGTTTGGGCGATTCCGTACTGGTCAGGCCCTCCGTGGCCGCGGACTCCGAGGACAAGCTGGAGGCGCGTCAGATCGTCGCCTTGCCGCTGGGCGGCCGCGTCAAGTTGGATCCGTGGGACGATTCTCTCGACCTGTTGAAAACGAAGCCGGTAGGCAATATCACGGAGCGCGAAAATATGCCGTTCGAGGTTGCGCCTTTCGCCCTTTATCTCACACGCGTGGCCAGCGAACCCGCGAAGATTTCTCAATACCTGGGAAGTCCACATCCAGAATCCAGCGCGCCAGGACCACACATTGAATAGTCCGCGTGGAGAAAGGTGAGTTTGCGTCAACGGCCATGATTCCGGCGGGCTCGAATCCCGTGTGCGGGACCGCGCCCCCGGAAAGTGACCGGTTGATGATTTATTCTTCTACCTTGAATCGCACGGGCTTGATGAAAAGCTTGTCACCCACCTGAATCGATACATTGTAATTGGCCGGTTTGACCTGAGGAATTTTCATGACGATTTTTTCCGCGGTTTGTTCCGTGACGGTGGCTCTGTAATCATTCTTGTCATCGGACAGATACACCGCGGAGACTGCTTCTTTTCCTAGGTTTTGTCCCGACACGGTTACGGTGTCATTGACTTTTCCAGACGCCGGATCCACGCCGGTTACCTGCGGCGTGCTCTGCGCAAAAATCAGCGGTGACAGAAAGACCGCGGCGGCCAGTAGCACCAATCGTCTTCGCGCGTTTCCGTTGCGTTGCATTTGTTTTTCCTCTGCCGCGCCCGGAAGCGACACGATATCAATGGGACCGCAGCCACTGGCTGAGACATTTGCCATTGGTCCACCTCTCCTGCGCACCTTGAAACTTATGACCCTCACCTAGCCCTTGCGCAGGACCATACGCCAGCCACGCAACCGTGTCAATGCTCAGACCAGTTTCATGTCAAAGCTCTTTAGAAATGTCCCCTTTGTTACCTCGTTAGAAGTGTCCCCTTTTTGTTTTTCGTTTTTCTTCTTTTCTTTGTCGTCGGCTTGGCCCGGAGCGTAGCCCTGCGGAGCCCGAAGGGCAGAGCGGTTAGGGCGAAGCGGAGGGCCAGGCCGACGACGCCCGCGCCGCGTTCGCTGCTAACTTCCTAGCTCGTTGCTGCTCTCCTCGCCGAGCCGCCTCTCGCCACGGGTGGTTGCTCGGCGGCACCCACTTCCGCTGCACCTGCGGTGGTTTCGGTTGGGTGGCCCGTTCTACGGCAGGCCTGGCCTCCGCCACGCGCGGTTTCGCCGGTGCCGCAATTTCCTGCCACCGCAGCGGGCGCCCGCGATACTCGATCGCGATGTTCCCGTGCCGCCCTTCACACACCAAAACTTTGTTCTGCGTGGACGCACTGTGGCGGCTCTGCGCCGCCAGTTGGAACCACCGATTCTGATACCGCACCACCCCGTCGTTGCTGATCGTGCGCTCGTTCTCCAAACAAAAAATCCGGTCCAACTCCGCCGCCCGCGGTGCGCGACGATGGTAGTCCTCCGCCTTCGCCGCCACGCGCGCAAACCGGCGATTGTGTTCCGGCAGATAGTCCCTCTCCAAATACACGTTCGCTACTTCGTGACTGGCGATTTGTTGGCGCCGCAGTTTCTTCACCAGCCGGTCCTGATGCGTGCCGTGCTGCCGCTCGACTCGTCCCTTGGCTTGCGGGGAACTGGCCGCGATCACCGCGATCCCCAGCTTCGCGCACATGCGCCCAAACTGCGTGACCGGCTCTTCTCCCCGCAACTGCTCCTTCACCGTGGCCGCACGTTTGTACAAATTCTTCCAATCCACGTACACCGACTGCGGCACCCCGTACCGCTCGATCCAGTCGCGCAACGCATCCGCCACCGCCCAGATCGTCTCTTGCTCGCCCAGTTGCGCCCAGGTCGTGCTGGTCGCGTCATCGACCAGATCGATCAAGCAGCCCCTGGGGCCCCGCTCTTCCAGCCAGGCGTGAAAGCTGCCGTCCAGCTGCACCATCTCTCCAAAATGTTCCTTGCGCTCGCGGCGCTGCAGGTGCCGCCGCCGTTTCCGCTCCCGACTCCACAACCCTTCCGTCAGCATCCACCGCCGCAGCGTTTCGGCATCGATCTTCAGCCCGTCCTCCGACGCCAAGTGTTCGGCCGCCAGCGTCGGCCCAAATCGCTCGCCCACCGCTCCGCCGTACTTTCCCCGCACTCGCCGCAACACCTGCTGTCGAAACTTCTCGTCGTGAGCGCGATTCGAGCTTCGCCCCGCGCTGCGGTGCTGCAGACCCGCCGCTCCTTCCTCCCGATACCGCTTCCACAGCCGCTTCGCCTGCCGGTAGCTCACGCGCAACAATCGACCGGCATCCACGACCCGCAGTTGTTTGCTCCGCACCCGCGCCAATACTTCCACTCGTCCCAACTCCCTCTTGCTCATCTGTGTCCGCCCCAATCGGAACTCCTCTCGGAAGTCCTATTAAGGGGACATTTCTATCGAGGACAAAAGGGGACATTATCATCGAGGCACAACATGCTCAGACCAGTTTCATCGCCGCCTGTCCCAACAAATCCAAATATTGCAGCCGTTGGCTGTGAGGCAGACTCTCTCACTCGCCGTGGTGCAAGAACTCGGTCTGGTCAGGGTGACACTTGGAACTCAGCCCCATGAACTTGGCCCACTGCTGCACGCCGCGTTCGGTTGCTTGCCGGTCCAAGGAGCGTGTACAATTCTGCTTCGAACCCCTCGGAGCAAAAATGATCCATACAGGCCGTCACTTTTTGCAAATCCCCGGTCCTACGAATGTTCCCGATCGCGTCCTCCGGGCCATGGATCAACCGGTCATTGACCATCGCAGCGCCGAATTCGCAACTCTGGGCGCGGAAGTTCTCGAAGGCGTGCGCAAGGTCTTCCAGACGGCTAGTCCAGTTGTACTGTATCCGGCTTCGGGGACGGGCGCCTGGGAAGCGGCTATTGTCAACACTCTATCTCCCGGGGATCGCGTCCTGCTGTTCGAGACAGGCCATTTTTCGCAGCTCTGGCGACAAGTCGCGGAAAAATTCGGCATCAAGGTCGATTATGTTCCAGGCAACTGGCGCAGGGGCGCTTCCGCCGCTGAACTCGAAGCGCGGCTGGCTGCGGACCGCGATCACAGCATTAAAGCTGTGCTTGTCGTGCACAATGAGACCTCCACCGGAGTAACGAGCCGCATCCCTGATCTCCGCCGCGCCATGGATCAGGCGCGTCATCCCGCACTGTTCCTGGTGGACACGATTTCTTCGCTCGGTTCCATCGACTATCGCCACGACGAATGGGGAGTGGACGTCACCATTGCCGGTTCGCAGAAGGGGCTGATGCTTCCCCCCGGCATGAGTTTTAATGCGATTTCCGGGAAGGCGCTGGCCGCCAATGCAAACGCCCGATTGCCGCGGTCCTATTGGGATTGGCAGGAGATGTTGAAGCCGAATCGCAGCGGCCTTTTTCCGTACACGCCGCCCACCAATCTGCTCTACGGATTGCGCGAGGCCTTGCGGATGCTGCAGGAGGAAGGGCTGCCCAACGTTTTCCGGCGGCACGATCGCCACGCGGAAGCGACGCGCGCCGCGGTGCGCGCGTGGGGCCTGGAAATCGTTTGCGAGGAGCCGCGCGAATACTCCAGTTCACTCACGGCGGTCTTTTTGCCCGAAGGCCACGACGCGGACAAACTGCGGGCCGTCATCCTCGATAATTTTGATATGTCCCTCGGAGCCGGCCTCTCCAAACTTGCGGGAAAAGTATTCCGGATCGGACACCTCGGCAGTTTCAACGATTTGACGCTGGCGGGCACTCTCTGCGGAGTTGAGATGGGTCTGCGTCTGGCAGGCGTGCCACACAAAGAAGGCGGCGTCCTGGCAGCTCTCAATTCCCTCGCGCCAGCGCATAGGAAAGTAGAATCCGCGCCGGTGGGAAGGTGATACGTTCCTCCCATCTTTTGCCGCCCCTGCTCGCTACGCGGCTATTACTAAAATGCGGCCCGTTTTTCCGGACCTCACCTTGCTGCGGATGACGATGTCCACGTCTCGATCGAGCGCAGTGAGAAAATTCATCAGCCGTTCGACCGAAAATCCCTCCAGACGGTAGTTCGACAACGCCGAAATTTTCGGCTGGTTGATCTTCAGTCGCCGCGCGGCTGCTCCTTGGGACAGGTGCTGGTCTTCAATAATTCGATTTATCACCACGGTCAGGCGCAGCTTGGTCTGTTTTTCCTCCGCATTGGGCAGGTGGAGATCCGCAAACACATTGCCCGAACTCCGTGCCACCAGTTGTTTTCTACTTTTCCTTTTTTCGATGCCGCACCTCGGAATCATGTCTTGCCCGCGTCATGAATTATCCCATTTCTAGGATACACCCTCAAGTCCGTTTTCGCGGCATTTGAGCATGTGCGCGGGCAACGATTCGCAGTCCTATCGATTTCCCGATACTGCAGGCGTAGGGAGCGCAGCAATGGCGGGACCGGTCGTTCCCTCACCCTTGTCGATCACGGATTGCTCCGGATCGATCCAGAACGCCCAGATGGCCGCGCCAACGAAGAGCAGCCCCGCGGACACAACGAAGGGAGCGACCCAGGATCCATTCGAGACTAGAATTCCGAAGACGGTAGGCGACAGCGCCCCGACAATTTGTCCGCCCATGTTCATCATCCCGGAAACGGTTCCCGAGAATTCGCCTCCAATGTCCATGGGAACGGCCCATGCCGGGCCGATCGTCATTTCCAGGAAGAACATCGCGCTCGTCAGGCAATAAACAGCCGTATTGGGATTCGCCGCCGTTGCGGCTACCAGCATGGACGCGCCGCAGCCGAGCATTCCCGTGATCGCCACCGAGCGCCGGGAAAATTTAAGGTTGTTCGTCTTCACCAAAAGTTTGTCGGTCAGCCAGCCGCCGAACGTATCGCCGACGACTCCGGCCATCAGCGGCATCGAAGCAAAGAATCCCATCTTGATCAGCGTAAATTTGCGGTATTCGACCAGGTACGACGGCAGCCACGAGAGAAAAAACCACAGGGAGTAAATATAGGCGGCGTAGGCGCACATCACCGCCCACATATTTCCATGCTTGAGCAGAATGCTCCACGGCACTTTCGGCCGTTTCTGGACATTCGCCTGTTTGATCTCGCCATTCTCATTCAGCCCGCGGATGCGAGCGAGTTCCGCGCGGCTCACCTCCTGATGCTCCTCCGGCATGTTGCGATACACGAGCAAATAGAGCAGGGACCACAGCAAGCTAAGCGCGCCGATCACATAGAACACCGACCGCCAGCCGTAATGAATCATGATTGCCACGGCGATGGGCGGCCCGATCGCCGCGCCGAAACGGCTGGCGGCGTGGCTGACTCCCTGCACGAAGCCGCGTTCGTCCCGCGGGTACCACATCTGCATCGCCCGCGTCGCAGTCGGAAACGCGCCCGCCTCACCCACGCCGAGCGCGAAGCGAATGCCCCACAAGGAATAAAAGCCGGTAGCCATGGTTGTGACGACGGCGATTACGGTGCGATACGCCATGATTGTGGAAAGGACTCTTCGCGGCCCGAAGCGGTCGCCGAGCCATCCGCCGGGCACCTGGAAGAGCGCATAGGCCCAGATGAAGGCGCTGAAAATAACTCCCATTGTAACCTTGCTGAAACCGTACTCCTTGCGTGATTAGTGGCGCGGTGTTGGCGAGGCTCACGCGGTCCAAATAGGTGATGAGGTACATCAGGCAGAGAAGCAGCAGCACCACCCAGCGCACATGACTTCCTCTGGACTCGCTCGAATTCTCCATTCTCATTCCTCCGTCATGTCCCGCGACATGTCGTGCAAGGTATACACCCGTGCTCCCGCCACCGGCAATAGCCTCCCGCGAAGGGCGATTCCGCGTATCGAAAGACCGGCCTGAGTAGTATAGTATCCGTTGCCGGAAAATCGTCCCGGCGCACATTCCGTGAATCCGTAATTGATTCGGTTACGCGGAGGATTCACTCTGTTCTCAGAGGGCTCTCGTTTACTTTATGAAATTGGAAAACATCGCGCAGACTCTGGCTCCATTGCCGCTCAGCTCGCATGGAAAGCCCGTCGACTCGTTTTCCCAGGCAGCCGAACTGGAGAACGAACTGAAGCGAGTGGTGAAAGGCGAAGTGCGCTTCGATCGCGGCAGCCGCGCCCTGTATGCAGCGGACGGCTCGAACTACCGGCAGATTCCCATCGGTCTGGTCGTTCCCCGCGATGACGAGGATGTGATCGCGACGGTGGCCGCGTGCAGGAAATACGGCGCTCCCGTCCTGCCGCGCGGAGCCGGCACGAGTCTGGCCGGGCAGTGCTGCAATGTCGCCGTGGTGCTGGACTTCACCAAGTACATGAACAAGATCCTGGAGATCAATCCGGACGGGAGATTCGCCCGAGTTCAACCCGGCGTCGTCCTGGACACGCTGCGAAATAAAGCCGAGGAACACCATCTTACCTTCGGTCCCGATCCTTCCACCCATAGCCGCTGCACGCTCGGAGGAATGATCGGGAATAATTCCTGCGGCACGCATTCCTTGCTTGCCGGCAAGACCGTCGACAACGTCGAAGAGCTGCGCATTCTGCTCTACGACGGCACGCAGATGACGGTGGGAGCCACCGCGGACGAGGCCGAACTCGATTCCATCATCGCCGCAGGGGGGACGCCGCGGCGCGATCTACGCCAAGCTGCGGAGCCTTCGCGATCAGTACGCCGGCCTGGTCCGAGCGCGCTACCCGAAAATTCCCCGGCGAGTTTCCGGCTATAACCTCGATCAACTGCTGCCCGAGAATGGATTTCACGTGGCGCGATCGCTGGTCGGAACCGAAGGCACCTGCGTAATCGTGCTCGAAGCCAAAGTAAGACTGATCAAAAGCCCGCAGCATCGGACGCTCGTCGGACTTGGTTACGCGGATACTTTTGTGGCGGCCGATCATGTTCCTGAAATTCTGCCTTTCGGGCCAATCGGGCTCGAGGGCTTCGAAGGAAGCATCGTCGATGGCCTGAAAAAGAAGAACGCTCCTCACCTGGAGCTCATTCCCGAGGGCCGAGGCATCTTGCTGGTGGAATTTGGATCGGATGATCCGGGCGAGGCGGATGATCTCGCCCGAAAACTCATCGACCAGCTAAAACAATCGCCGGATCCTCCCGAATGTCCGGCTTTACACGAAGAGTGAATCCCGCCACGTGTGGAAACTGCGCGAGTCCGGGCCGCGTGCGGCCGCCGCGGCCCCTGGCTCTCCTCCCGAATGGGAGGGATGGGACGACGCCGCCGTCGCGCCGGAAAAATTGGGCGGATACCTCCGCGATATCCGCAAGCTGCTCGACGAATACAACTACCACGCTGCGTTCTACGGACATTTCGGACACGGCTGCATCCACATGCGCGTGAGTTTCGATTTGGAGAGCGAAAGCGGAATTCGAAATTATGGAGAGTTCGTCGAACGTGCCGCGGATTTAGTGGTCAGTTACGGCGGCTCGCTTTCCGGCGAGCATGGCGACGGACAATCCCGCGGCGCTTTGCTTCCCAAAATGTTCGGTCCCGAACTGATCAAGGCCTTTGTGGAATTCAAGTCCGCCTGGGACCCGGACAATAAGATGAACCCGAACAAGGTGGTCAACGCCTACTTGCCCACGGAGAACCTGCGCCTGGGCGCGGACTACAAACCGCTCGAGCCCAAAACTCATTTTCAATTTCCGGACGACGGCGGTTCCTTCGCCAAGGCGGCGGTGCGGTGCATCGGGCTGGGAGAGTGCCGCAAGCACGATTCCGGCACGATGTGTCCCAGCTACATGGTGACGCTCGAGGAAGAACACAGCACGCGCGGCCGCGCGCACATGCTCTTCGAAGTCCTGCAGGGCGAGGTGGTGCACGACGGATGGAAGGACGAGCACGTCAAGAAGGCGCTCGACCTGTGTCTCTCCTGCAAAGCCTGCAAATCGGAATGCCCGACCAACGTGGACGTCGCCACGTACAAAGCCGAGTTTTTGGCCCACTATTACGAAGGCAGGAGCCGCCCTCTGCACGCGTATGCCTTCGGAATGATCGACCGCTGGGCGCAACTCGGATCGATTGCCCCGCTCGTCGCCAACTTTTTCAGCCAGGCGCCGGGTTTCCGCCACCTCCTGCAGAGCGTCTTGCACCTGGCCCCGCAGCGGCGCGTGCCTCGGTTCGCCCGTTCCACTTTCCAGCACTGGGCCCGAAGAAATCGAGTTCCCGGTCTCGGAGAAAAGACCGCGCCTGCATCCGCCGCCGCGACCGCACAAAGGCGAAGTCATCTTGTGGGCGGATACGTTCAACAATTACTTTCATCCCGACACGAGCCGCGCGGCGCTGGAAGTGCTTCAGAGCGCGGGCTTCAAGGTCACCGTCCCGCAAATTCATCTCTGCTGCGGAAGGCCTCTGTACGATTTCGGCATGCTCGACAGGGCCAAGGAATACCTGCAACGAATCATGAGCGCTTTGAGCGTGCAGATTGATGCGCGGCATCCCGATCGTCGTGCTGGAACCGAGTTGCGCTTCCGTCTTTCGCGATGAGTTGCGCAATCTGTTCCCGACGGATCCACGCGCCGCGCGGCTGCGAAGCCAGACGTTTCTCCTCAGCGAGTTTCTGGAGCACCATGCTCCCGGCTATGAGGCGCCGCAGCTTGGACGAAAGGTGCTCCTCCATGGACACTGCCATCACAAATCGATCATGAAACTGAACGACGAAGAATCGCTGCTTCGAAAGATGGGCGCCGATCTGCAATCCATCGATTCCGGATGCTGCGGAATGGCGGGACCGTTTGGTTTCGAGAAAGATAAGTACGCGGTATCGCAGGCAGTGGGCGAACGAGTGCTCCTACCGGCCGTGCGCAACGCGCCCGCGGACGCGCTGATCGTTTCCGATGGTTTCAGTTGCCGGGAGCAAATACTCCAGGCTACCGGACGGCGAGCCATCCACTTGGCCGAAGCCATGCAACTCGGATTGCGTCACCAGGACAAGACAAGATAACTTGATAAGCCCGTCGCATGCGGCCCGGCCCGCTGGATGTCACCCGAAATTTGGGATAGACGCTTGCGTTCTCAAGACTCTTGGCGGATGATTTCGGCCAGAGTTAAAGTTCAAATCTGAACCCGGATCTTATTTCCGGGATTGCATTCCAAACCCGACAGGAATCAAGTCTTTGCTGGGTTCCAAAAGAAAAGGGAGACAACGTGAATAGTGATTCTCAACAATTGCCCGGCGTCCAGATTCTGGGCGCCCGCGATAAACAGTCCGACCAAATTCTGACACCCGAAGCTCTAAAATTTATTGTGGATCTGGAGCGGCGGTTTGGCCCCAAGCGCCGGGAGTTGCTGGCCGCCCGTGTGGCTCGGCAAGCGAAATTCGACGCGGGTGAACGTCCGGATTTTCTGGCGGAGACTGCCGAAATCCGCAAGGCGAACTGGACGGTGGCTCCGCTGCCTGCGGATTTGTTGGATCGCCGGGTCGAGATCACCGGCCCCGTCGATCGTAAAATGGTTATCAATGCTTTGAATTCGGGCGCCAACGTTTTCATGGGGGACTTTGAAGACTCCAACACGCCCACGTGGAGCAACCTCATCGAGGGCCATGTAAACTTGTGCGACGCCGTCCGGCGAACGATCACCTACACGGATCCGGCGACCAGCAAAGACTACAAGTTGAACCCCACCCTAGCCGTCTTGCTCGTGCGTCCTCGCGGCTGGCATTTACCGGAAAAGCATGTCGTTGTCGACGGAAACCCCATGTCCGGATCGTTGTTCGATTTTGGTCTCTTTTTCTGGCACAACGCAAAGGAACTGCTCGCGCGCGGGACAGCCCCGTATTTTTATCTGCCCAAACTGGAAAGCCACCTGGAAGCGCGCCTCTGGAATGACGTGTTCCTGCACTCCCAGGAGGCCCTGGGAATCCGTCGCGGCACCATCAAAGCCACGGTTCTCATTGAGACCATCCTCGCTACTTTTGAGATGGACGAAATCTTGTACGAATTGCGCGAGCATTCCTCAGGCTTGAACGCGGGACGCTGGGACTATATTTTCAGTTTCATCAAGAAGTTCGCCAACGATCCCGATGATGTTTTGCCGGACCGCGGGCGCGTCACCATGACGACTCATTTCTTGAGCAGCTATAGCAAGCTGCTGATCAAGATTTGCCATCGCCGGGAAGTACACGCCATGGGCGGCATGTCCGCCTATATTCCGAACAAGAAAGATGCGGCGGCGAATCAAACGGCGATGGAGCAGGTCCGAGCCGATAAGGAACGCGAAGCCTCCAATGGACATGATGGCACCTGGGTGGCGCACCCGGGTCTGGTCGCGCTGGCGAAAGAGGTTTTCGATAAATACATGCCCAAGGCCAACCAGATCAGCCGCAAGCTTGAGGATTTCCATGCCACGGCGGCCGATTTGCTCACTGTGCCTGAAGCCGACATCACCGAAGCGGGAGTGAAACAGAATATCGCGGTGAGCATCGGCTATTTGGAATCCTGGCTGCGTGGCATTGGATGTGTGCCTCTGTTTAATCTGATGGAGGACGCCGCCACTGCGGAGATCAGCCGCGCTCAACTCTGGCAATGGATCCACCACAAGGCGCGTTTGAGCGATGGCCGCATTGTCACTCTCGAGTTGTGCCTGAGGATGATCGATGAAGAGCTGGCGAAAACTCGGCAATCGGCTGGGAGACGCGCAATTTCGAACCACCCGGTATAACGAAGCCGCTGGAATTTTGCGCGATCTGATTCAGTCCCCGCGGTTCGTTGACTTCCTGACCCTGCCCGCGTATGAAAAGCTGAACGCGGCGGAACGAGCTTCCGCGGGACAAAAATCGTGACGCTCCACCGGGTTTGTGATGGCATGCGGCAGGCCCGGCGTTAGACTTGTAAATTGCAAGGAGGCGGGAATGAAGAACTCGGCGGGTTTTTTATGCAGGGCTGAGCTTTGCATGGCCCTTGCAATGGCTCGTGGGGACTTTCACTCCCATGCATGCGCAAGTGGGCGTACCCAAGTATGAGGTGGACCCCTCGTGGCCAAAGCCCTTGCCGGGCAACCTGGTGACTGGGCGGGCAGGCGGGATTTGCGTGGACGCCCAGGACCACGTCTTCGAAGTCAATCGCGGCGACCTGCAAGACAAGGAAAAGCTGGTCGCCACCCCGGCGCCTCCGGTCCTCGAATATGACTCCGACGGCAATCTCGTCAATTCGTTCGGGGATTTTAAAACCGCTCCGAATTCCATTCACGGCTGCATCGTGGACAAAGAGAATAACGTGTTTGTTGCCGGCAACGATGACGCCGTCGTGCAGAAATATACGCACGATGGGAGCAAACTGCTGCTCCAGATCGGAACCAAGGGCCTCTTCGATAGCTCCACCGGCCTGATCACGGGCATCGCCATGAATCAGAGCAAGTCGCTTCTGAACAAGCCCGCGGATATCGCGATCGATCCGGGCAACGGGGACGTTTACATCGCCGATGGATACGGCGATCACCGCATCGTCGTGTTTGATAAGGATGGAAAATTTCTGCGCCAGTGGGGACGCCAGGGAACGAAGGAGGAGGCCGCGGCCGGCGACGGCGGCGCGTTCATGGGCGTGGTGCATTGCGTGGTGATGGACAACAGCGGTCTGGTCTACGTCTGCGACCGCCAGGGCAACCGCTTGCAGGTATTTGACAAGATGGGTAATTTCAAGAAGAGTATATGGATCAAATCGGGGCGCGAAGAAACGCCCGACTCCTGGGGCACCGCCTGGTGGATGCGCTTTTCCCGTGATCCGCAGCAGAAATTCATGTACGTCGCCGATGGCCGCAACGAGCTCGTCCATATTCTCGACCGTGAGAGCGGAACGGAGATCACAAAGTTCGGCCGCCCCGGCCATCAACTCGGCGAATTCACGCATTGCCACACGATGGACGTCGACTCCAAGGGCAACCTCTACATCGCGGAAACGGATATCGGCCGGAGGGTGCAGAAATTTAAGCTCGTGAAATAGCGAGCAGGAACCTCGATCGGCGAAATGGTTTTACTCAACCGGCGGCGTGCCAGCCGCCGTCCACAAACAGCGTGTGGCCGCTGATGAAATCCGAGGCGGGGCTTGCCAGGAAGACCGCGGCACCGACCAGATCGGAAGGTTCCGCAAAGCGCCCGAGTTTGATCCGGCTGCGCAATCGGGCCGCGCGTTCTGGATTCTCCCGGAACGCAAGACTTGTACTTTCTGTTAGCGTAGAGGTTGGCGCGATGGCGTTTACGCGCACCCCCAAAGGAGCCCATTCGGTAGACAGCGCGGCAGTCAGATAGGAAACGCCAGCTTTAGCAATTCCATACACGCTCTTGCCGTCATCGGTGCTCGCCGACCAAGTCGAACTAAGATTGACGATCTTGCCGTAACCCCGTTCGATCATCCTCCGCCCAAAGACCTGGCAGCAAAAGAATGTACCCTTGGCATGGACATCGAGAACCCTGTCCCAGTCCTCTTCGGTCACTTCCAGCGCCGGTTTCGTAAAGCCAAAGCCCGCGC
Organism: Terriglobia bacterium; assembly: GCA_963811715.1. Taxonomy (GTDB): domain Bacteria; phylum Acidobacteriota; class Terriglobia; order Acidiferrales; family UBA7541; genus Palsa-360. The sequence continues at coordinate 436,892 of CAWESM010000008.1, read as the reverse complement.
TGTTCACCAGGACCAAGCCGAGATCCCTGCCCTGGACAAGTTTCAAAACACCCTGTTCCAGCCGGCGGATATCCTCAATTTTGCGGAGGTCGGCACAAATGATGTGAGCCGTCCCCCGCGATTTCCACCGCGCGCTGCGCTTCCAGAAGTTTTTCGCGGCCTCGGCTTACCAAAACGACTCCGGCTCCAGCGCGCGAGTAGGCCAGAGCGAACGCGCGCCCAATCCCTTGGCTGGCTCCGGTGACGACAGCCAGGCGGCCGTCGAGCCGAAAGGAGGGTAGTTCGTCGCTTTCAAGTTGGCGGGCCATCTAGAAGACTATCTTGTCCGTCCTGTTGTGGGATCGAGGGGATGGAGATCGTTCACCAGCCTCTCGTCGAACGGATAGGTCGTGTAAATATCAACGCCATCGGCGGTGACGATGTGATCGTTCTCGAGCCGTATGCCTCCGATGCCGGGCTTGCCCGCGTAAGGCTCGAGATTGAACGCCATTCCTTCCTTGAGTACGACAGGCGCATCCTTCGACGCAGGACTAAAGTAAGGAGCCTCCCAAGGGTTGACGCCTGAGCCATGGCCCAGACTGTCAAGCACATACGGATCGGCCGCCGCGAAGACTTCGGCATTGGTCGCACCGGGACGCACTTTGCTTCCGGCGTTGAACAACGCGTTGTAACACTTCTGATGAAGATCGCGCATCTCGGCCGTTGGCTTCACGTTTCCGCAAACCCAGGTGCGCGTCAGGTCGCCCCAGTAGCCGTTGTAGCCGGCGCCGATGTCGAGAATGACGAGGTCGCCGTTGCGGATAATCCGGTCGGACGTGAAACGCCGGTAGGGAGCGGTGTAAGGTCCCGAGCAGATGATGTTCGAGCATTGCGTCCATTCGCTGCCCATGGCTGTCATCACTTGCCAGGCGACGGCCAGAACTTCACATTCCTTAACGCCCGGGCGCAAAAATTCCAGCGCGCGATCCAGCGCCGCCTCGGTGATCGCATTCGCAATCTTCAGGCAAATAATTTCGTCCTGGGTCTTGATCTCCTTCGCGCGCATGAGCACGCTTTGATACCCGTCGGCGAATTCGGTCTTCGGAAAAACTTCGCGGATCGCGGCCTCCATATTCAGGTCCCAAATGTCGATGCCGACTCGCTTCCCTGCGAGCGAACCGACCAGGCCTTCCACTTGTTCGGCCCATCGCTTCATCCCGATTTTTTCGCGGAAATTCGCGCGTGGACGTATCTGATCCGGGCTGAGCCACGGCATTCGATAGCGGCAGTGTTCAAAATCCATGGACCATAAAATCGGTTCATGATCCCGGGCCAACACCGTGACCGCGTTCCCCATAATGAAGGCGGGGCCCAGATGATGCCGGTAACCCATCAGATAGCGGGCATCTTCTGTACGGAACACGAACAGCGCATCCAGATCGGAATTCTTGAGCGCGTCCTTCGCGCGTTGCAACCTCTCCCGCACCATGCGCTGCGGATCGAATCGCGCCTCCCAATCAACCGGAATGAGTCCAATGTCAGACAAGGGTATTTCCTCCCTGAAATGAAACCGTTCTCCATTAGCATTATTCGCAGGAGCGTGTCAAATTGATGAACTCAACATGAAAGTCGTCATCACCGATCACCGATTTCCGGATGTCGAGCAAGAGCGCCGCGCTGTAGAGGCAGCCGGCGGAAAGCTCGTCGTCGCGGAAACCGTGGACGAACAGGAACTCACCGAGCTTTGCAAGGACGCCGACGGCGTGCTGACCGTGCGAGCGCCCATCACCAAGCGCGTGATCGGGGCGATGCAGCGCTGCCGCATCATCGTGCGCTACGGAATCGGCGTCGACTCGATCGACATCCCCGCGGCGACCGCGCGCGGCATCATGGTGGCGAATGTTCCGGATTATTGCGTCGACGAAGTTTCCGACCAAGCGCTGACGCTCTTGCTGATGCTCAACCGCCAGATGATTCCCGCCATTTCTCTCGCCAAGGAAGAGCGCTGGGAAATCTCTAAAATGCCCCCCATACACCGGTTGCGAGGACAAACGTGCGGCCTGGCCGGCTGCGGTAAAATCGGATCGCTTCTCGCCGGCAAAGCAGCGGCGCTGGGCATGCGGATTCTCATCCACGATCCCTATGTAACGGCGAGCCGCTCCCGCGAGATGGGCGGGGAACTCGTTTCGCTCGATGCGTTGCTCGGACGCTCCGATTTCATCTCGCTCCACATGCCGCTCAAAGAGGAGACGCGCCATCTCTTCGGAGAAGCCTCCTTCGCGAAGATGAAGAGCACCGCCTGCATCATCAACACGGCCCGCGGCGGATTGATCGACGAAGCCGCGCTTCTTGCCGCACTCGATTCCGGAAAGATTTTCGGCGCAGGTCTGGATGTGATGGAATCGGAAACAGCGTTCACCCCCGCGGGCATTCCGCTGGTGAATCATGCCAAGGTTATCGTGACGCCCCACACCGCATGGCTAAGCGTAGAAGCTCGCGAGACGCTTCAACTCCGCGCCATCGAGCAGGTTCTGGCTTGCCTCAATGGGCAAACGCCATATGGGCTCATCAATCGCACGCTTGCCAAGTAATTCCCTCGTCAGAGAAACTATGAAGCGCCCGCACTTCAGGCGGGCATGTCCTTCATTCACTAAAATGTCGCCCAGAAAGGTGACGCTCCAAAACCGCCCCTAATCCGCGCTGCCTCACAGACACTACAGCGCCATTTGCTCAGGTCGCAGGGCCAGCGCGAGCCCTCCAGCGATAACGCCAAGAAGCGAAATCTGAATCTCTCCCGCCACCGCCCATCCGGCATGGCCGGCGATTCCGCCCATCAGATAGCCGGCGCCCGCGGCGGTCGCGTAGAGGCTGGTCACGAACATTCCCGAGGCGCGGCTGGCCAAGCTGCTTCGCACCGCCTTCACGTGATAGCCGGCCAGATTGACATAGATCGTGCCGCTACCGATCGCGCCATAGGCGCACGTCAGAATGGCCTGAGGAACGATCGATCCCGATCCGTGAAAGCACAAATATCCAAGCCCGGCGATAGCGAAAAACGCGGCACTCAGCACGATCCGCGGTGAGAAGCGATCGCCCAGCCATCCGCCGGCGATGGAAAGAAGCGCCCCCGCGCCATAAAAACTGGCGACCAGCCCCGCCTGCTTCGGTGAGTAGTGCAGCCCCTCCCGCAGAAATGTCGGGTACATTCCCGTAAACCCGTAAAGAACCAGGCCGCCAAGCACGCTGAGCGCTGTCAGAAGGATCGTATTTCGGTTCAGAAGCGTCGGCGCCCCGCGAAGTTCCGTCCGAGCATCCGCGGCGCGGCGCGTCTCAGTGAACCAGGGCCGCACAGTCAAAGCGATCGCCACGATCATCACGTATCCGGCAAGCCCGAAGACGATCATGGGAGCGCGCCAGCTCCGATAGGCGGTCAGGAGAACGCTGCCCAGAATCGGTCCGGAAAACGCGCCGATCCCGAAGAAAACATTCATCGAACCGATGGCGGCGGCCCGATAGCCGACAAAATAATTTGCCGCGATCGCGATCATGACCGTCAATTGCATCGCCTCGCCGATCCCAGTAGATGCTAGATAAACTAGCATGTCAGTAAATCCAAGAGAAAAAACGATGAGCGCCGTTCCCGTGGAAAAAATACAGATCCCCAGCAGCAGCACCGCCTTCCGCGGGAAACGCGCCAGGAGATACCCGGTCGGCAGCCCGGCCATGGCCAGTCCTAAAGTGAAAATCGTGGTGAGGAGTCCCGTATCGGCAAGCGAGAAGCCATACTGTTGGCGCACGTCATGCGCCAGAAGCGGGAAGAGCTGCCGGTCGGCCGCATTCACCGCATAAGAGGCGAGCAGCACGCAGTACATGGAGATAGCAGCTGCGCGCGTGCCGGTCTGGCCGGGTCTGGGATTAGCTGCGCTCGTGGATATCTGTGCGGGAACGTGATTTTCCTTCCCCTGGAAAGTTTGCGCGGCCGCGAGTATACGCCACAAAGTGCCGCCCTCGAAGCCTTCCGCGCCGCCCGTAATGACCGGTTTGTTCCGGAGAGAACAAACCGCTGCCCGCCCCCAGAACGGGCGGTTCACCGTGAACGTTCACCGTGAACGGCCGCAACAAGATCAACTGCTACCAACGAGGACGGTTTAGTAGAGGCCTCTCCGTCCCGCGCACTTCGGGGCGGAGAGGGCACGTCTCATTGCAAACTGAGTCATTACCACCCCTCCCACCCAATTTGTGAGCAGCTGAACGACGGGAAGCATTTACGACAAACCGAAAAAATTCGCCGCATCTTAATGTTCCCTTAAGGTTTAAGAATATACTACCCTCCTATCTAGAACTTTCGGGTCCTGGTGTCGAAATGGCTAGACGAGGCCCCGACCAACATAGATGACGGCTGTCTCGTCGGTGGTTGACGCATTTTTTGGGGTGAGGTGACTACAAATGAAAAATAGGGGTGCTTCCATGAAGAAGATTATAGTTACGATGGGCGTGTTTCTGGCTTTCGTTCTTTGCGTTTTCAATTCTATTCCCGCTTATTCACAGGTGTCCGGAGCGACTCTTTCCGGCACGGTGACAGACGCCTCCGGTGCAGCAGTTCCCAACGCGACTGTCTCCATAAGGAACACGGCGACGGGGATCATCCGGGAAGTCACGACGGACGCAGCCGGCTTCTACAACGCGCCGAACCTGGTGCCGGCGGTTTATGACGTCTCTACCTCGGCTGCTGGGTTTTCAACTCAGGTGCAGAGTGGCGTCACATTGACCGTCGGTGCACAGCAGGCCCTGAATTTTTCGATGAAGGTGGGCCAAGTTTCTGAGAAGGTTATGGTAACCGCCGAGGCGCCGCAGGTGGAACTTACCTCGTCCGCGATCACCGCCGAGGTCAACGAAACCACCGTTCGCGAGCTGCCTTTGAATGGACGCGACTGGAGCTCCCTGGCAGTTCTTGAGCCGGGAGTCATAGGAATTCGGAGTCAGTTGGGGACTACCGGTTCCGTGAATAGGGGTAATCGCGGCTTCGGAAACCAGTTGGCGACTGACGGTCACCGTCCCTCGGAGAACACTTACCGGATCAATGGAATCAACGTCAACGACTATTCGAACGGGTCCCCGGGTAGCGTCGAGGGCAAACAATTGGGTGTGGACGGGATTCAAGAATTTTCCGTCGTGACCACAAACTATTCGGCGGAATACGGGCGAACCTCGGGCGCGGTAGTCAACGCGGTGTTGAAGCAGGGCAGCAATGGCTTCCACGGCGATGTCTACTGGTTTCTCCGTGATGAGGGCCTGGATGCGAAAAACTTCTTCGACACGTCAGCGACCATCGCACCATTTCACCGCAACCAGTTCGGAGCATCCGCCGGTGGCCCTATTATAAAAAACAAGACCTTCTTCTTCGCCGATTACGAGGGGGTCCGGCAGGCCAGAAGCGGTACCGCTAGGAGTACTGTCCCTTCATTGGCTGCCGAGGGCGGGACGCTTTGCTCGACGGCAGACGCATCTTGCGGCGGGAAAAAGATCCTTATCAACACCCTCCCGGCCAGCATAGGCGACACGGTGGCGCTTGGCGGCAATGGCACGAACTCGGTCGGCATTGACAACGTCAGCGCGAAGTACCTGCCTCTTTATCCATCGCCCAACCCAGCCTTGGGCTCCGATGTGACTGGGGACTTCGGGTTTATCGTCACGAACCCCTTACAGGTTTATACGGAGAACTACTTCACGAGCAGGGTTGACCACAAAATCTCAGACAAAGACAGTATCGACGGGTTCTATTTCTATGACAAGTCGCCTCAAATTACACCTGACAACTTTCTATTATCAACCTCTGAGACCGTGAGTTCCAGGCAAATGGTTGGCTTGGAAGAAACTCACATTTTCAGCACGTCGCTGGTGAATACTTTCCGCGCGGGCTATAACCGGTCGGTTGGGCTAGTCGGCCAACCTGGGACTGCGCTACAAACGATTGCGTCGAACACCAGTTTGGGTGTGGGTTCAGGACGAAATACGCCGATCATCCAGATTAATGGGGGCATCTCATTGATGCAAGGGGGCCTGAACTCCCAAGCGCAATATGACCACATACTGAATTCCTTCCAGTACAATGACGACGCGTTTCTCACTCATGGACTCCACTCCATAAAGGTCGGGGGCTTCGTCGAACGCCTGCAAGGTCATGAATTTACCATCCAGAGGCCTAACGGAAGCTTTGTTTTCAACTCATTGCAGGACTTCCTTACAAACATACCCCTCTCTCTGAACTCCATCGGAAGTTCGGCTGTCGGGAAGCCGTATGGAGATCGGACAACCTTCATCGGGGGTTATGTGCAGGACGATTGGAAATTCCGGCCGAACCTGACGTTGAACCTCGGCTTGCGCTACGAGATGGCCACGTTGCCGACCGAAATTCACAATAATTTGTCGGTTATAGAAAACGTATTCGGCGGGCCTCGTGTTTCGGTCACTCACCCCTGGCAGACGAATGCGACGCTCAAGAACTTCGCGCCGCGAGTCGGTTTCGCCTGGGACCCGTTTCGTGATGGCAAGACCTCCGTGCGTGGCGGCTTTGGGATCTTCGATATCCTGCCTGGTAGTTGGATCGGACTAAATCAGGAAACCGGATCCTACCCGTTCGCCCTGACACTCAGCAGTCCAGGTCAGCCGGCGGCTTACTCGTTCGCAGCTCCTGCGGCCACTGCGATTGGCGCCAACAATCCGAACCCTGGAGCCCCCGTCATTGCCAATGCACAGGCCTGGGCGCCGGAACAAAACCCGAAGAGAAACTACGCCATGAACTGGAACGTCAACGTCCAGCGCCAAATTACCTCGACGTTGACGGCTACGGTCGGCTACGTGGGCATGCACACGGTGCATTCGCCTTTTACAACGGATCAAAGCAATTTTGCCCCGCCGATTTCCGGAACGAACTACTGGCCGGTGACAAAAGGGACAGTGCTCGACCCCAACGTTGGCGCTCTCAGACCGACCTTTTGGATGGTGAGTTCACGTTACAACGGGGTGCAGGCGCAAATCACAAAGAGGATGAGCCATGGGTTGCAAGCGTCAGGCAGCTATACTTACGGTAAATGCTATGACGACACCTCGAGCGGTCTCATCGGCGACCCGTTCCAAAATTCATTTACAACTACAATATTCCCTCTGGATGCCAGCAGGCGCGGCCCGTGCGACTTCAACATTGCCAACAATTTCGTCGGAAACTTCATTTACAACATTCCCGGTCCCAAATCGGGGATTATGTCGGCCATCGCGGGCGGGTGGCAAACCGGCGCGATCGTTACAGCCAGTACGGGCATACCCACTACCCCGTTTATTGGGGGAGACCCGCTCGGCCTGATAAACGCCGACGCGGCGGTTTATCCGGATTACGTGCCCGGCTGCAATCCCGTTAACTCCAATTGGAAAAGCACCATGCAATACATCAACACGGCCTGCTACACTCCCCCGGTTGCGCCGGCTGCTATTGCTTCAGACCCGACGAAGTGTACCCCCTACACCAAGACTATCGTCACCAATACCTGCGCGCAGCTTTTCGGCAATGCCGGGCGGAATTCGATAGTCGGGCCCTCTTCGTTCGACCTCGACTTCTCCGTCTTCAAGAACTACGCCGTCCATCGGATTTCGGAGAGCTTCAACGTCCAATTCCGTGCGGAGTTTTTCAATGTCCTGAATCACCCAAACTTCCTGCTTCCGAACTTTAATGAAGGGAACAACCAGGTCTTAAGCGGGGCGAACGTGGGTGGAGCGCCAAGTGGAGCGGCGACTCCGCAGAAGATTGACAGCACGGGGACTTATGACCCACGTCAGATTCAATTTGGCTTGAAGGTCATTTGGTAACTCGAAGCATGTTGCTGTCACACGGCTGCCCGCCCGTCTTTTCGGCGGGCAGCCGTGTTTTATCCACGATTAATCGATATTTTTTATTTTGGCTGACGTACTAATATTCGGACAAGTTTGGGTTTCGCACGCATCCCCGGTTGTGCCGGGATGCACGACCCGCACTTCAGACGCTTAGGGGGAGGCCTACAGGAAGTTTTCCAAATTCGCACGTCTTGCCATCGCGAAAAGGATCGTATCAGCCGCTTGGTGTTAGGCGCCAAACCACGGTCGACAAATAGGAGGCGGATTCCCCGCAATCTCCCGTGCGATTCCGTCTGAACAATTTCTCCCCATCTTAATGTTCTCTTAAGGTGTTGAATTATATTAGCTCTTCACTTAGGATTATCACTTCCTTGAGCGGAAGTCGTTTGACTAGGTCCCGATCAAAGGGATGGTGGACCGCCTCGTCAGCGGTTCACGCAGTTTTTGGGGTGAGGTGACTACACAAATGAAAGATGGAGGAACTTGCATGAAGAAGGTAGTTAGTGTGGGTGTGTTTCTGGCTTTTGTGTTCTGCTTATTCGTTTCTATTCCCGTGCATGCGCAGGTGACCGGAGCGACTCTCAACGGCACCGTAACAGACGCTTCCGGCGCGGTGATTGCTGGAGCGCAGGTTTCCATCAAGAATACCTCCACCGGGATCACGAAGGACGCCACGACGGATTCTGCCGGCTTTTACACGGCTCCAAACCTGCAGGCGGGGCCTTATGAGGTCAAGGTTACAGCGAAGGGCTTTAACACAGCATCTTCGAGCGTCACGCTCGCCGTGGGCGCTCAACAAACTCTCAACATGCCGATGAAGGTCGGCGAAACAGCCGTGACTGTCGAGGTGACGGAGGCTGCGCCGCAGATCGATCTCACGTCGTCAACATTGACCGGTCAGGTCGAATCTCAGACGGTGGTTGACCTGCCTCTGAACGGGCGCGACTGGACTTCACTGGCCACTCTTCACCCTGGCGTCGCGCTGATCGAGGAACAGATGTCCTACTCTACCTCCGCGCGCGGGAATCGTGGTTTCGGAGCGGAACTCACCATTTCCGGCCAAAGGACGACAACCAACAACTACCGGCTGGACGGTATTAGCGTCAACGATTACGCCAACAGCGGGCCGGGCAATGTGATCGGCGCCGCGTTGGGCGTGGACGCCATTCAGGAATTCTCGGTCCTGACGGGCGGCTTCTCGGCCGAGTACGGAAAGGCCTCCGGTGGAGTCGTAAACGCGATCACCAAGTCGGGTTCGAACTCCTTCCACGGTGACGCGTACGAATTCCTGCGAAACAGTGGAATGGACGCGAATGATTTCTTTTCCAACGGCGCGGGTCAGCCCAGGGCGGAATTCAGGCGCAATCAGTTCGGCGTCGCCGCGGGTGGGCCCATCATCAAGGACAAGACTTTCATCTTTGGCGACTACGAAGGGCTGCGCCAAGTGAAAGGGATCCCGACGAATGTCAATGTTCTGTCTCCGAATGTACGCTTGGGCATAGTCGCCGGCGGAACGAAGGCGAATATGCCAGTGGGAACGTCATGCCTAGAACCGGACGCGACACCTGGGCATCCTGCGACTACTGGACACTGGCTGTCTACTTTGGCATCAACCTGCGTCGATGACCAAGTAGCGAAGGAATTCGCGATGTACCCAACTCCCAACGGCACCATCAGTGGGAACACAGGCCAATTCGTCAATGACGCCATCCAAAGAGTGCCGGAGAATTTCTATACCTTCCGGGTGGATCACAAGCTCTCGGCGAATGACAGCTTGGGCGGGACCTATCTGTTTGACAATACCTTGTTCGACCAGCCCGACTCCTTCAACAACGATATATTGCACTCGCAGACCAGACGGCAGACCCTCGCGCTCCAGGAGAGCCACACGTTCAACGCCAATGTACTCAATGCGGCGCGAGCTGGCTTCAGCCGCACTCACGTGGTCAATCTTAATCCCGCAGGTCACGTGAATGCTGCAGCGGTAGACCAGACGCTGGGCACGGCGGGACAGAATGCGCCCGAAATAAATCTCGATGATAAAACTGCTACCAGGATGCCGGGCGGCGTCGGCGTGGGATCCTATTACCTTGAAACCTTCAATAATTATGAGTTCTATGACGATGCATTCTGGACCCATGGGGCCCACACCATTAAATTCGGTGGGGGCGTGGAGCGGATGCAATTCAATTCCGAAGCATTCCAGAACCAGGGCGGATTGTGGAAGTTCAAAACGATAACGGACTTTCTCCAGAATAACGCTCATCATTTTGAGGAGGGCATCCCCGCCGCCATTTCACCTCGGGAATCGCGGCAGACTCTAATTGCAGGATATGTCCAGGATGACTGGCGCTTCCGTTCCAACCTGACGTTGAACATTGGCGTGCGCTACGAGATGGCGACGGTCCTAAACGATGCGCAGGGCAAGATTACGAGCCTGCCGACGATTGCTTCCCCGGACCCCCAATGCGGCGTTCAGTTTACTTCGCCCTTCCTAGGGTCGCTATCGGGCGGTCATTGCGGTAGCGTTGGTCCTTACTACACAAACCCCACGAAGCGTAACTTTGAACCTCGAATTGGATTTGCGTGGGACCCGTTCCGCGACGGAAAGACTTCGGTCCGCGGGGGCTTTGGTATCTACGACGTATTGCCCCTGCCGGGGTACTTTCTGCTGCAGCAAAACCAGTCTGGACCGTTCATGATATTTTCATCGTTGGATACTCCTCTTTTGGCGGGTCAGTTTCCTGCGGGGGGGAACCTGCGCTGGTGAGTCCACCAGCGGGAGTCACGCCGGGCAAGTTGGCCACCTCCACGATTGAAACACATCCTCACAGAAATTACGTGCTGGAGTGGAACCTTAACGTGCAGCGGCAGCTTGCACCTTCTCTGTCGCTGACGGTGGGCTATGTAGGTTCCCATGGCGTCCACAACCTGACTCGCGGTGATGATGGCAATATGACCCAAGGGGTGCAGACCTCCGCGGGATTGCTGTTTCCCTGCGGACTCCCGTTGCAAGCAGATGGCACATGCACGCCAGGCAACAACGCAGCAGGAACAGCCACTGCGCAAATCAACCAGACGAATGGGATCATTCGGTACATCTATTGGGCAGCCGACTCTTTCTATAAGGCTCTGAATATCAGCGTTGACAAGAAGATGAGCCGCGGCCTCCAATTTCAAGTCTCTTACACTTTGGGAAGGTCCACGGACGACAGCTCGTCAACCATCGCGGGAGATACGTTCGAGCAAGGCCTCAACTCCTTGTATTACTTCGCCCCTCACCAGCTTCGGGGCCCTTCAGACTATAACGTTAAACACACCCTGGCCATCAATACCCTCTGGGCTGTCCCGACTCCAGCGTCATGGACCGGGTTTGCCAAGTCGGCGCTGGGAGGATGGCAATTGGGCGGAATCGTCAAGTATAATTCTGGGGTTCCGACCACTCCCATCATTGGTGGAGACCCCCTGGGCTTGGGGAACGGCGGCGCGGACCAATTCGGCATTCCCAACTACGTTGCCGGCTGCAATCCAGTTAACTCCGGCTCTGTACCCGCTTATGTCAACCAAAATTGCTACGCTCTTCCGACGGTGTCGGCTGCGACGGTGGCAACGCTCCCATTCCCGTGTGGCGGCTTCCCATTTGACCCAGCACATGGCCACCCGTTCATTGCGCCGCCATCTGGGCAGGTTTATTGCGCGAACCTCTTGGGCAACGCCGGCCGCAATTCCATCACCGGACCCAAACTTGTAAACGTTGACTTCTCGCTGGTGAAGAATACCGCGATCAAGAAAATTTCGGAATCCTTCAACGTTCAGTTCCGAGCCGAGATTTTCAACGCTTTTAATCGCGCTAACTTCCTCCCACCCGAGCCGGTAAATGGAACAGGAGGCTCCCAGGTGTTTGATCAGTCCGGGTTTGCGAGCGCGGGAGGAATTGACGCCCTGGCGACCACACCGCGAGAAGTTCAATTGGCGCTGAAGCTGATTTGGTAGTTCGAAGAACGCCAATGTGCCACACGACTGCTGCCCGCCTGATTCTTGGGCGGGCAGCAGTGTTTTACCCAGGATGAATCGAAACTTTTTTTCTTGTGTGACGTACTAATATTCGGGCAAGTTTGGCTGTCGCACGCATCTCCGGCTAGTCCGGGATGCACGACCAACACTTCAAACGCTTAGGGGGAGACTCACATGAAGTTTTCAAAATTCGCACGTCTTGCACTCGGTCTGTCAATACTGCTACTCGGTGCGTTCGCTCTCACGGTTTCAGCACAGGGCGGGTACCACCTCATCAAGAAAGTTCCGCTGGCCGTGGCCCCAGGCGGCGGCGAGTATTTCGATTACATCCTTGTCGACTCCGAGGCGCGCCGCGTCTACGTCTCGCACGGCACCGAAGTCGATGTGCTCGATGCCGACAAGTACACTCTGGTGGGTACAATTTCCGATCCTCGTTTCAAACGCGTCCACGGAGTCGCCCTGGTCAAGGCGCTTGGCAAGGGATTTGTCAGTGACGGTGACGCCCAGACCGCGTGGGTTTTCGACATGAAGACCTTAAAGGTCACCGGCGAGATCAAAACGAACCAGCCCGACACGGACTCGATTATTTACGATCCGGCCTCGAAGCACATCTTCACCTTCAACGGCGACAGCCATAACTCGACGGTGATCGACCCGGTAAAGGAAGCCGTGATAAAAAATATCGATCTGGTCGGCGCCGTGGAATTCCCCGCCGTCGACGGCAAGGGAATGATTTTCGACAACAATGAGGAAAAGAACGACGTGGTGGCCATTGATACTAGCACTCTCGCGATCAAGGCGCGGTGGCCGGTTGCGCCAGAAGGACAGGCCGTCGCGTTGGCTATAGACGCAAAGAACCGCCGCCTGTTCTCCGCGGGTCGCAAGCCCCAATTCCTGGTGATCATGGATGCAGACAAGGGAAATGTGATCCAATCGTTCCCCATTTCCGCGGGTGTGGACGCGATCCAGTTTGATCCCGGAACGGCGATGGTGCTAGTCTCGACACGCGAGGGCATGATCCACATCTACCACGAAGACAATCCTAACAAATTCAGCGAAGTCGAAACCGTCAAGACCGAGTACGGCGCTAAGACGATGGGCCTCGATACGAAGACCCACACCCTCTACTTGTCCACATCGGATTTTGATCCCCCAGCCGCTCCCACTGACAAACAACCCAATCCGCTGGCGAGGGCGAAACCCGGAAACTTCCGCGTACTGGTTTACGGCCGCTGAAACGGCGTCGGTAACAAGCGAGGGGGACAACTTTATTCTGTACCAGTTCAGGTCCAGAAGGTTTGTCCTCCTTGATCTAAAGCGCGCCCAGGTCCCAATCGAAATCATCCGGCCTGACGCCAGATTGTGGAAAGCAACGGAGGCAATATGAAGCGATCGAAATGCGTGTTGAGTGCGGTCCTTTTGATTCTAGGAGCCATTCTGTCAGCGCAGGCACAGCAAGTCACGGCCGTGCGCGCGGGAAAAATGTTCGACCCCAAGTCGGGCACAAATTTAACAAATCAAGTTGTGCTTATCAGCGGCGACAAAATCACGGATGTCGGTCCTGCCGACCGAGTGAAGATCCCGGCCGGCGCCAAAGTGATCGACCTCAGCGCAGCGACTGTTCTCCCCGGCTTGATTGACGGCCACGTTCACCTCACGGACGCCCAAGGGAACCTGCAGCACCAGATGATGATAGCCCTGAACAGCGCCACGCGCAGTTTGAACGCCGGATACACGACGCTAGTGGACATGGGATCGCACGGCGGCGGGTATGCCGACGTCGAGCTGAAAAAGGCCATCGACAGCGGCCTCGTTCAAGGGCCCCGGCTGATCACCGCGGGCCCCATCATCAACGTGACGATGCCCGGCAGCGCCTCCTATCCATTGGACTTCGCGCCGCACGAACCGGACCTAACCGCGAACGGACCTGACGCGATGCGCGCCGCCGTCCGTGAATTGGCCCACTACGGCGTCGACCACGTCAAAATACATACGACCGGCCCTTTTTATTTTGACAAAGAGGGCAAGATGTTCAACCAGCCGCTTCCCACGAAGGACGAACTGGCCGCCCTCGAGGATGAGGCGCACAGGCGCGGCATGTGGGTTGCCACCCATACATACGGAGGTGAAGGTCTCAAGATCGCGATCGAGGTGGGGATCGACAATATTCAGCACGCCACCGCCGCCACCGATGACGACATCAAACAATTCGTCCAGAAGCGCATGCCCATCACCACCACGATTCTGGATCACCGGCAGGACGAACCGGGGGACCTGAAGGAATGGGCGCCCTACAGCCGCTACCGCCTGGTGGAAGTGACGTGGAAAAAAATGCTGGCCGCCGGTGTAATCCTCGGTTGGGGCAGCGGTTCCGCACCGCCGCCAGGAAGGGTCTACAACACCGAATGCAATTGCTCGCACGGCGTGCAGGGCGAAATGTTTCCTATCTTCGTCAAGTGGGGAGCAAGCCCCGTATATACCCTGCGCATGGCGACGACCGTCAACGCCGAGATCATCCACAAACAGGACACCCTCGGCACCATCGAGAAAGGCAAGTTCGCCGACATCATCGCTGTCGCCGGAGATCCGCTGACGGATATTAAGGAGATGCAACGTATTAAATTCGTAATGAAGGGCGGCGCGGTTGTGCGCAACGATTTGGCGGCGGGCATGATGATGTCCTCCAAGTAGGTTCCGGGATATGGCAAAATGGTCGGGAACGGCCTGCCGCGCCGGGACCGTTCCTTGCTTCGCAAAACTTCAGGGGCCCCAATTTGACTTCCTTCAGCGAAACCCACGGAAAAAATAAATTTCCGCACGTACCAGCGACGGCTCGGGTCGCCGCCATACTCGGCCTGCTACTGGCTCTTGCCATGGCAGGGACCATCCACGCGCAAGTGGCCGGCGGGTCGATCACCGGCACGGTCAGAGGAGAATCCGGCGCTGCGATGCCGGGGGTCCGCGTCTCCATCACCGATGCGACTTCCAGCGCGGCCAGAGCGGTCACAACCGACACGGACGGATTTTATAACGCGCCCGACCTGCCTCCCGGAATCTACGAGATGACCGTCTCGGCTCCCGGATTTGTTACCCAGCTAATGACGAGTATCGGTGTAGCGGCGGGAGCGGAGCGCGCCCTCAATTTTGTTATGCGGGCGGGCGATCCGCGGCAAGTGGTGCGGACGGTGGCGCCTCCCTCCCAGGTAAGCTCGGCATCCTCGACGGTAGGTGGAACCGTCGGCGCTTCCACGGTCCGGGACACACCGATAAACGGACGTGACTGGGCGGCGCTCGCGACTCTGCAGGCCGGCGTCACCGGCGTGCAGAACGGCAGTGCCACCGGAGGAGGCAACACCGACCGCGGATTCGGAGCGGCGGTAAGCATTTCCGGATCGCGCCCAGATCAGAACAGCTACCGGCTCGATGGAATCAGCATCAACGACTATGCGAACGGCGCCCCGGGCAGCGTGCTGGGCGACAATCTGGGAATTGACGCGGTCGAGCAGGTATCCGTGCTTGGCAGCAATTATCCAGCCGACTATGGAAGAACTTCGGGCGGCGTGATCAACGTCGTGACCCGCTCCGGCAAGAATGCTTTCCACGGCTCCTTATATGAGTTTCTCCGCAACAGCGCTCTCGATGCGCGAAATTTCTTTGATGGTCCGGTCATTCCCGCCTTCAAGCGCAATCAATTCGGAGGCTCTGCGGGAGCGCCAATCAGGAAAGACCGCACATTTATTTTCGGAGACTATGAAGGGCTCCGCCAATCGCTCGGCGTGACCTCCGTGAACACCGTCCTTTCGCCAGCGGTCCTCGGGATCGGGACTGGGCCGGGAGGAGGGCCGGGACCTTCTACTTTTTGCTCGAATCCCCAAACGCCCCAGCAACTGCCTCCTAATGGTTGCACGCCCACTCAGCTCCCGGTCGAAAGCCCATGTCCCCCTAACACCTGCATTTCGGACCCGGTGACGCACATAGACCAGGCGGTCTTGGGATTCCTCCGTGATCCGAAAAATGGAAAACCAACATTTTTTCCACTCCCCAATGGCCCTCTCGTCGGGAATGGCGACACGGGAATTTTTGCGTTTGCTGCCCAGCAGGTGACCACCGAAAATTATTTCACCATTCGACCGGATCACAAATTCTCAGATAACGACAGCCTCTACGGCACCTACATGCGCGACAACTCGAAGACCGTAGAGCCCGGTACTTTCGGCGAACTGTTTTCTAATGTCGTTTCGGGCCGTCAGGTGGTATCGGTTCACGAGCAGCACATTTTCAGCCCTGATTTGCTGAATGCTGCTCAGATTGGATTCAGTCGCGCCGTGGGAATTATTGGACAGGTGACCAAGTCCAATGTCTTGAATCCATACATGGCCGATTCTTCTTATGCGTTTGTTCCCGGAGGTTTTGCCGGGGACATTCAGAGCATACCGGGGGTCACGAGTTTCTTGGGCGCCCCGACCGCGCAGGGATTTCTGCCATCCAGCAGATCTCTATTCTGGAACTCTTTCCAGGGAGGCGACGCCGTCGTCCTCACGCGTGGAAGGCATGCCCTGAAATTCGGAGGCGGATTCGAACGGATGCAGGACAACGAAGTGTCTGCCAGCAACATCAACGGTTTGTTCCGTTTCGATTCGTTGGCGCAATTTCTCTCCAACCAGCCATCCGAGTTTTCAGGTACGGCCACGCCCTTGCCGCCGGACATCGGATTGCGTCAGACCCTCTTTGGCGCCTATGCCCAAGATGATATCCGGCTGCAGAAAAACCTTACCTTCAACGCTGGTTTGCGCTACGAAATGGTGACCGTCCCGTCCGAGGCACACAACCGGACTACCGTGCTCCGCAATCTGGCGGACGCTCAACCCAGCGTTGGAAGCAAATTGTTTGGCAATCCCACTCTCCGAAATTTTGAGCCGCGCTTGGGTTTCGCCTGGAACCCGCGCAGCGGCAAGACTCTCCTCCGAGGCGGGTTCGGTATTTTTGACGTGCTGCCGCTACCTTACGAATTTACGCTCTCCTTTCAGCGCGCGTACCCGAACGTGACTACTGTCGTCGGTCCAGCCTCTGCCGGTTCCTTTCCGACGACCGCTTTTACAACATTATCCGTACCTGATAAATCGATAGGCCGTCCGGATTCAGGCCTTGCGTACTTCGCGGAGAGCAACCCGAAGCGCAATTACGTGATGCAATGGAACGTGAGCGTGGCGCGCGAACTTTCGTCCACTCTGGCTGTTACGGTGGGGTACGTGGGATCGCGGGGAGTCCACCAACCCTACCGAGTCGACAATATTGACATGGTGCTTCCTACTCTCACCTCGGTTGGCTATGAGTGGCCAAATACAGCCTCCAGCAGTGTGCTCAACCCGAATTTCGGCCGGATCAACGGAACTCTCTGGCAGGCCAATTCATTTTACGATGCCATGCAATTGGATGTCGCAAAACGCGCCAGCCACGGCGTCCAATTTCATGGCGCGTACACCTGGGGTAAGAGCATCGACACACTTTCGGCCACCGAAGCCGATGACGCCTTCCCGAATGGACTATTTAACCAGCCCTTCTTCGACCAACGCACGACGCGCGGACTCTCTGACTTCAATGTTGCCCAGACCCTGGTCCTGAGCTTCACCTGGGAAGTGCCTGGTCCGGCAAGCGGTTCGAAGCTCCCGCAATGGGCTCTGAGCGGATGGCAGTTGGGCGGCCTTTATAAGGCCAGCACCGGGCAGCCGTTTACGCCAATTCTCGGCGGAGACCCCTTAGGGACGAAACTCGACGAAACTGGTGAAGTGCCGAGTTACCTTCCGGGATGCGCTCTAATCGACAAAAATTTCAGGAAGAACCCTTTGGGCCCCATCTACATCAACCCCAACTGCTTCACTCTCCCGAGCGTAGCGGCCGCGACAGCGCTTCCTTACCCGTGCATTCCTTTTCCGAGCGGCCCAAAACTTCCGGCCGGTCAGGTCTATTGCGCGAATCTCCGCGGCAACCTGGGCCGGAACGTCCTGATTGGGCCGGGGCTGTCGAAGCTGGACGTCTCCGTTTTCAAGAACAACCACATGAGGCGGATCTCCGAGAATTTTAACGCCCAATTCCGAGCGGAGATTTTCAACATTCTTAACCGGGCGAATTTTTCTTCGCCGACCGACAACCTTCAGGTCTTCGATCAAAACGGACAGAGTATTCAAAGCGCGGGACTTCTCACGTCCACGCAGACCACATCCCGCCAGATTCAATTCGCGCTGAAGTTGATTTGGTAACTAGCGAGTCGCGCAAAGCCGTCCGCTTAAAATCTCAGCTTTTCGTCGCCCGCGCATGTCGAGTTTGGACCGCGCCATTGATTCCGATGCCGGAGCGCCGCCGCATCCACCCGGTCATTTCGTCTCGGAACTCTTTGCGTTTGCTTTTTCCCCGGCCACCACGTACGCCCACAACTCCTCGATCTCCCCCGGTTTCAGCAGCCCTCCCCACGGCGGCATGCTGTTCTTTCCGTTCGTCACTGAATTGATAAAGCGCGAGTGCTGATCGTGAGGAAAGGTCCGGAGATCGAACGCCGCCTCCGGGTCGGCCATGTGCGCGCCGTGGCAGGGCGAACAGTTTCGCGCGAATATCGCCGCGCCCGCGTTGATTTGCTTTGCGGAAAATTTGTGAGGCGAGGACTTCTGTGCGGACGCCGTCGTACAAACAAATGCCAGAGCCCATCCAACCGCAATCGTGCGTCTCATCCCAGTGGCTCCAAAGGGTGGAGTCAATATTGATTTATTGCGCCAGCGCGAACGTCCATACGGATCCGCCTTGCGGCACGTTCTTCAGAGATTCCCGCGCCGCGTTCCAATAGAGCCCGCCGATCCCGGATAAGACCGTAATATATTGCTTTCCGTTGTGCGTGAACGTAATCGGCTGAGCGTTGATGCCCGAACCCGTCTGGAATTGCCACACGGTCTTGCCCGTCTCCGCGTCGATCGCGATGAACTCCCCGGTTTCCTTCCCGGTGAAAAGCAATCCGCCGCCGGTGGCTACGATGGAGGACCAATGCGGATGGTCCATCAACGGCGCGCGCCAACGCGGTTCGCCAGTCAGCGGATCGATCGCGTCCACATGCCCGATGGGCTCGCCAGTCTACGTGCGGCGCGGTCTTGTTCTCGACGAACTGATAGCGCGTCCCGGCTACGAACGGCTCGAGCGGCACAAAGCGATAAAGGCTCGCCATATGTTGCGTGTTGGCATAGAGCAACCCGGTCTCCGGATTGAACGCCGCGTGCGGCCAATTTTTTCCGCCGCGAGTCGACGGCCACAGCTCGACCTGTTCGCCGGCGAGCAGCTTCTTCGATACGTCTGATTCCACGGGGCGGCCGGTCTCCAAATCGATGCTGGTGGCCCAGTTCACTTTCTCGTACGGCTTGGCCGAGAGCAGCTTTCCGTCCGTCCGGTCGAGCACGTAGAGGAAGCCGTTGCGGTTCAATTGCATCACGACCTTGCGCGCCTGCCCGCCAACTTGCATGTCGGCGAGAATTGGTTCCCACGTCGCATCGTAGTCATACATGTCGTGCGGAGTAAACTGATAGTGCCAGACGATCTCGCCCGTCTTCGGCCGGAGAGCGAGCAACGATGCGGTATACAGATTGTCGCCAGGCCGTTTCGCTGGATTCCAAGGCCCCGCATTGCCGGTCCCCCAATACACTAGGTCGAGCTCCGGATCGTATGACCCCGTAATCCAGGTTGAGCCGCCTCCGTGCAAGTAAGCGTCGCCCGCCGGCCAAGTTTCAACCCCTTTTTCGCCCGGCCCGGGAATGGTATAGCGGCGCCACAAATGCGCGCCCGTCTCCGGATTCCACCCGTCCAGAAATCCGCGCGTGCCGTACTCGGCGCCGGAAATGCCGGTGATCACCACGCCGTTGGCGACCAGCGGCGCTGCGTTCATCGAGTAGCCCTGTTTCCAGTCGGCCGCCTGCTGCCGCCAGATCTCCTTGCCGGTCTTCATATCAAGCGCTATGACGAACGCGTCCAAGGTAGTGCGGAAGAGTCTGCCATCCAGGATGGCCGGTCCCTTGTTCGAGACTCCGCAGCAAACCACGCGCGTCATTTCAGTCGGCCAATCGACGGGCGTCTTCCATATTTGCTTTCCAGTCTCGACGTCGATCGCCACGGTAGCCTTGGCATCCGTGACATACATGACGCCGTCATACACGAGCGGCTGCGCTTGCTCGCCCCACTGATTGTCCAGACTCAAGTTCCAGATGGGCACCAGCCGCTTCACATTTGACTTGTCGATCTGTTTGAGAGGGCTGTAGCGATTCTGGCGATAGCCCATCCCATACGTGAGCACGTTGTCGGTATTCTTTCCATCGCTCTTCAGATCGTCCAGCGTCTGTGCCGACGCCGGAGTCATCGCAAGTAATAAAAAAAATGTGGCGATCACTAGGGATTTCATGCCGTCCTCCCGGATTCCAATGTCACATCGCGGCGGAGCCGTACGAAAAATGCGTGCGCGGTGCAAATAAATCGATGTCTAGTCGTACAGAGAAATCGGCCTTCCCCTTTCCATCGTCTATGCCTCTTCCTCTCCATAAAGCGCTCAGCGCTCTCTTTGGCCTTTCTCCGCGTCCTCTGTGCTAAATTCTGAAAAGCACAACCAAAAAAAGCGCACCGTGAAAACATTCCGAAGGCTAATACTACAACGGCGTATCCTCTCACAGTTTCCCCCTCGCCGAGCCAAACCCCAGCGCGCTTTTAAAGTCCAGGAAGGGGGGACGAGCCCGATTTCTTGACGGCCACCGCACACCTTGCTATGGTACCGCCAATGCCCGAAATCTTGAATTTCCTAATCTCCTCAGCGGCGGCCTTTCCGTTCTCGCCAATGAAGATTGCACAACTCCGGAAAGGCCAAATGACAATTCACATCACGCGTGACATCCGCGCATTCTCGCTCATCGTAGGCGCACTGGTCCTGGCATTGCCGGGATGGCCTCAAAGCGCCGATACGATTCTGGTGAACGGCAAGATTTTGACGGTCGACAGTCAGTTCTCGACTCGCGAGGCCATCGCCATACGCGACGCCAAAATCATGTCTGTCGGTAGCGCCGTGGAAGTCCGAAAACTGGCCGGTCCGCAAACGCGCGTAATCGATCTGCATGGCCGCACGGTCATCCCTGGCCTGATCGATTCCCACATGCACGCGATTCGCGCAGGCCAGGCCTTCGGGAGCGAGGTGAATTGGGTTGGCGCGGCAACTCTCGCCGAGGCGTTAGGCCGCATCCACGAAGCGTCGCTGAGGAAAAAGCCGGGCGCCTGGCTGATCGTAGCGGGCGGCTGGAATCCGGCGCAATTCAAGGAAAAGCGCCGGCCCACGCAAGCGGATCTCGTTGCAGCGGCCCCGAACAATCCCGTTTACATTCAGCTCGGCTATGACTGGATCGTGATGACGCCCGCGGGGTTCAAAGCTCTGAACATTAATAGCGACGCCGATTTGCCGCGTCCCGGCAGGCTCGAAAGAGACGCGAACGGCGCCCCCACGGGAGCGATCGACGGAGGCGGCAGCAATGACGTCGCTGTCGAGTTGTTCGACAAACTTCCTCATCCCGACATTCGGTGAGCAAGTTGCGGGCACGAAGAGTTTTTTCCGCGAACTCAACCGGCTGGGCTTGACGGCCGTTGGCGATCCCGGCGGGAATAACGTCAACCCCGAGGATTATCAGCCCATCTTCAAGGTCTGGCGGGAAGGCAAGCTGACGCTTCGCGTTGCCTACAGCCTGTGCGGACCCACTGCTGGCAACGAGTTGGAGGAACTGAAAAGTTTGACGCAGATGTTGCCGCTGGGCTTTGGCGACGAAATGTTGAAGTTCAATGGCCTGGGGGAAAGAATCACGTGGGGCATGAACAACAACGATAAGCCTACCGCGGACGAAAAGGACAAGTTGTACCAAATAGTAAAATAGGCGGCCCAGCGCGGCCTGCCTGCCACGATCCATTGGCCGAAGAACGAAACCGTGGACACGCTTCTCTCCATTTATGAGCGCGTGAACCAGGAAATTCCGATCATCAATTTGCGCTGGTCGGTCGCTCATCTGAACAATGCATCGCCCCAAAGTCTGCAGCGGATGAAGGCCATGGGCATGGGCTGGACCATTCAGCGCCCCAATGCCGCCTCGGTCGAAAACGCCAAGGAACTCGGCGTAAGTGATGGGCGCGGGGACCGACGCCCACCGCGTGGCCTCTTACAATCCCTTCACCGCGCTCGAGTGGTCTCTCGTTGACAGTAAAAACGCCGGCGGCGTGCAGCGCGGCCCTGACCAAACGCCCACCCGCGCGGATGCCCTCCATGCTTACACCATCGGCAGCGCATGGTTTTCGTTTGACGAAGACAAACGAGGATCGCTGGAACCCGGCAAGCTAGCCGATCTCGCCGTTCTGACAAAGGACTACATGACCGTGCCAGCAGACCAGATCGGCAGCATCGAATCCCTGCTCACAATGTTGGGCGGAAGAATCGTCTACGCAGCCGGCCCCTATGCAAGTTTGGAAGGCGCCCACTAGAAAAGCGCGAGCGACCCAATTGAGAAAAGTTTGGGGATCGAAAGGTTGGTTTTCCTTGAATTTTATCTGGGATTTGATGCCGCTCGATTTGGGGATCGCTCTCATAAGACCACCGAGCGATCATGGTACTGGAAGAATTACTTAACTCAATAGGAATTCATACAAATGTTTAGAAAGGTGAGTTCTAGGACTCACGGGACCCTCACTCGAAGCGCAAATGGTATTGTGTCGGCGCCGGGTGCGCCGTGACTCGGGACTTGGCTGTGCAGCCCCATGAGGGTAGGCGGTCAGGATCTTTGACCGATCCGACTGAGTCGGACTATCGCCCCATCGCATTAAATCCCAAATATCAATGAGCCGCTCCGATTCCACGGCCGGAATAGTTCAATGACCCTGTAGTGAGCAATATTGACCAGACCGCACATGGCTGTAGGTGCATACTCCCACCCGGTCGAAAATCCAACCATGGACTTCGGGTACATAGCGTTCATGAGATAGCATCGTCGTTGGGCTGGAGCGGTTCGTGATGCCCCATCCATCTCATGCCCTGAAGGAAGGATAGTCATGGGCAATGACAAACAGAATATAAGTTCACCTCAGCACAACCTGGCGTCTCTTGTCCGAGGCCTTTACCGCCGCGTAGCCCGTCATCTCGATGTTGACCCCTCCTACGTGAGCCGCGTCGCGCGAGGTGAACGTCAATCGGAAGCGATCGAAGCTGCCCTCGAACGCGAGATGCGTCAGATCATGAAAATGGTGAAAACCAATCACAATGGCTCCGGTCGTCACGCCGCGAGTCATGACGGCTCCAATCCTAACGGCGCCGGCCAGCGCAGCACCAAGAAGACCCGCACTGCAAAGTAGGAGAATGCGAACGTTCTTCGGGATAGGAGCAGGAACCTATATTGACCTCTGTTTAGCATAAAGTCGAGGCGCCCTGCCTTGGGCGCAGCTGAACACGCCCCAGAAAGCAATCTTCGCAACACGCCTCGGCATCGCACCACAACCCATAGCCCTGTGATCGAACAGGGCCGTCTTCGCACTATTCTAGCCCGGAGATGTTGTCGAGTGCCCCTCGCAGAAAATCGCCAGCAATGAAGATACCTCGCGCAAGTGGTGCAGTTACGAACGCACGCGGATGCGTGATACGGCCCCGAGGTGGAAACCGCGGCGTTCCGCTTTCGTCATTTTGCGTTTCATGATTTTGCGGAATATTCGTTCGATGGGAGTTTCAATGGAAGGACGAGAGTGAGGGTGGTAGAGATTCATTTGTCGCCTCCCTAATTGCACTTTAGCATACTTCAGCCTGGCAAGCGTGAAGGGAATAAGAAGGCAGCAAGGGAAGCCAGAACGTTCTTGTGGCCTCGTCCGATGCGATGCGGCAGCGCTGACGGACGTTCGCGGTTAAGTCTTGGTAAGGTATCCCATCCTCGTGGATGAAGCAATTTGCTTTAAGTTAGAAGGGACAGTCTTCAAAGCGGGCCTTGCAGTATTTCCACGTGCTCCACTCATCCACGTAGCCAGCGCGAATGCGTTCCAGAGACCAGCCTGTGCTGCAAGTAACGTCATAGGCGCAGGCGTCAGAGACCTCCGGGTGCCAAGACTTATTGATTTGCCAGAGGCCACGGCTCTCTCCTCCGTCGCCAGTCGCTTCGGGGTGGTGCCGAGACTCGTGCGAGACAATCCATTCCGCGATACGAGGATTGACGCCTGCGGCCTTGGAGGCGCTCTGCACATACGCCCGGACGCTCAAACGCCCGTGCGTAGTGGTAGTGGCCCCTGGTAGAGCCCGAGAGGGGAGAATCGTCCCTCCCGCGGCCCTGTATTCGGCCGCATGGGAGAAAGAGGTCCAAAGAATGGCCAGGACGTAGGCGGCGAGGAGAATCTTGTGAAACTTAGGAACTGAATTTTTCAAAGCCCACCCCTGTACAGGGACGAAAGCCTAGGAAACCCGTGCTGCCGGCCGGTTTGGGTCCCGTTGGTCGAACCATTTCTTGGTAACGGCTTCGGTCCGGATCTTGTCCAGGATTGCAGTAAGTTAGATGCCGGATTCTTTGCGGATGAATGTCCAGATATGTGTTTTGTTATCAAATCGCTTTTTGCCCTTGGGGAGACAGTTGGCACCATGACACTCAGGCAGGGAACATGCCGACAAGGTGCGAGGTTCGCGCTCACGATTCCAATATACACGAGAGCGAACAAAAAGCGAACTAAATATGGCGGCTTTCAGGGGGTTCGCCTCTTCATCGCTTTCCGTAGGGAGAGGATTCCCACATTC
Source organism: Terriglobia bacterium (assembly GCA_963811715.1). Lineage (GTDB taxonomy): Bacteria > Acidobacteriota > Terriglobia > Acidiferrales > UBA7541 > Palsa-360. The sequence continues at coordinate 412,207 of CAWESM010000008.1, read as the reverse complement.
CGGGAATCCTCATTTCTCAGATGGGATGAGAAGGGCGGTCTCCGACGGGATGCGATACGCTCCCAAGGATCGACGCGCTCAAGGCGCAATGCAAAGGAGACCGGCTTATGACAAAGAATAGCACCGTGGTGACAAACAGAAATGAGATTTTCAAACAGCCCCAGCTGACCATCGGATTGGACGTGGGAGATCGTTCCAGCCATTACTGCATTTTGGATGAGGCGGGCAACGTGCTTCTGGAAGACAGCCTGCCGACCACGCCGAAGGGAATCCAGCAAGTCTTCAGCAGGATCCCGCGCAGTCGGATCGCACTGGAAACCGGAACCCACTCTCCCTGGGTCAGCCGGCAGTGGAGCCAGATGGGCCACGAAGTGATCGTGGCCCATGCGCGGAACGTGCGACTGATCGGCGAGAGCAGTCGAAAAGACGATCAACTGGATGCCCGGACGCTGGCGCGGCTAGCAAGAATCGATCCCGGCTTGTTGGGACCGGTACGCCATCGCAGTGCCCAAGCGCAAATCCATCTCACGGTGATCCGCGCCCGAGCGACCCTGGTTGGCACCCGCACGGCGCTGGTGAATGCCGCACGAGGGTTGACGAAATCGTATGGCCAGCGGCTGAGGAAGTGCGGCACCGAACAAATGAATCGAGAGATCGCCAAGGGGCTGAGCCAGGAGCTGCGGGATGCCTTGGATCCGCTGTTGGGGGAAATCGAATCGTTGAACGAGCGCATCGCGGAATACGATCGCCGGATCGAGCAAAGCGCCACGGAAGTTCACCCCGAAGTGGCCCTGCTGAAGCAAGTGAAAGGCGTGGGGGCACGGATCGCGTTGACCTACGTTCTGACCTGGGACGATCCACACCGATTTCGCCGCAGCCGGGATGCCGGATGTTTTCTCGGACTGCGTCCTGGGCGCAGGAACTCCGGTAGGAGCGAACCCCAACTCCACATCAGCAAGGAAGGGGACCGCTATGTAAGGACACTGCTGGTGCAAGGGGCGCACTATATTTTGGGGCCCTTTGGACAGGACAGGGATCTCCGGCGCTGGGGGCTGAAGCTAGCGGAGCGGGGAGGAAAGAATGCCAAGAAACGAGCGGTCGTTGCCGTGGCACGGAAGTTGGCCGTGCTGCTGCACAAGTTGTGGGTAAGCGGAGAAGTTTACGAGCCAGTGCGGAACAACCACAAAGTGGTGAGCGCCGTGGCGTAGAGGTTGGATCGAAAGAGCCGAGCTCCACCGCCGAGTTCCGGTGACTGCGACCAAGTCCTGGCCCAACTCCCTTCGAAGAGAGGGGAGCCGAGGTCGATTATCAGGGAGCAGCACCTGCTGAACGGAGGACACCCAACTTGCACCGAGCGAAAAATCGCTCACAAAACAGTGCGGATGGAAGGATGGCGGCAGAGGCGGAAGGGCTCCCACTAAGACCACTCGACGGAAACCACAAAACCTGCTTGACTCGGATCGGCCTTCTCATGGAAGGAGTTGGCGTGCAGGAATGGTTAGTGGTGCTTTCCGCGCCGTAAATGTTCCTTGGAAGGGTTCCTCTGCAAAAAAAAGAGGGCCAGCCATCCTGAGAGCGCAGCTTGCAGATGGTCCGGTTGACCGAAGGGCTAGACTGCACGCGCTGATCTCGCCTTATCAGCCCGGACAACCAGATCTTCCGCAATTTCATTCCTACGGGGAAAAAATATGTTTGGGGGTGGGGCAAACGAGATTTCTGTCCCGAACTTCCCTGGCGTGTCGAGCCTTAGATGGATCCGGCGCTGCGCACCACGTCGGTCTGTCGAGAAGTTGACGTAGTTGATGTTGGAAAGCAGGACGGTATCCTCTTCGCCGCGTTTCTTGACCAAGAGATAATCACCGCAGTCATATACCTCATCCATGAGATCCCGAATGTTCACTTTCCAAACGTAGTAGCCGCCGACGGCTACGACGCACGGGAAGACGAGAAACATCGGAGCTTTTTGGAGAGCCCCGTTCATCAACACTAAAACGGCAATGAAAGCACTAAAGCCACAAATTAGAAACGGCAACATTTTTAAGGCAAACGTAAACGGGTTTGAGATCCTTTTCATGGCACCGCCTCCCGCGCCTGCTGCTGCGACTCACTTTTAACACGTCTTGCTGCCGTTCTGTTAATTCCGCCACAACTAAATGCGAATTATCACAAAGGGTTCCATTTGTGTGTCTATGCAAACAACTCTGCCGCACTTTGTTTTTCCCCCCTCTAAGCGCGGACGTATTTCAGATACGAATTTGCCGCCAGAGCAGCCTCCAACAGGGGAGATCGCAAGGGTTCCTACGGCCAAGTCCAGAGAAACGGAATGTGGCTGTTGGGTTTGATTCAAAGCGATGAGATATTGAAGGGGGGGCCCCGGGTTTGTCAGGGGGATGCAAACCCGGGACGGGGGAGTGAGACAGAACCAGGGCCGGAGTAAATTCGGTTTTTCTCCTGGGCTAAACTACTGGCCGGGCTACCCAGCGGCAAAGCCGCCATAACTCGTAGTACGTAAACAATCGCTGCTCCGAGTCACTGCCCGCTGCTCCATGTCCCAGGCCGGACTGTTCGCACAACAGTCTCAGTCGCGCACGGGTTAAACCGAGCAGGAATGCAGCTCGCTCTTCGTCAATCTGTTTTCGAACCGTTTCGTTAGTCATCGAAGTTCTGCCTAATTAACCAGGACGCCAGGCCAGTTGGCCTGTTCAACGGCGAGGATCATGTGCTTGTAGATCTGTAAGTCCCCGCCCTCTCCATCTCGAAACTGCAAAGTGGATTCCGACTCGCCGACAACCACGCCGCGTAGCGGCACGCATAATTCATCAGCCGCCACCTGCAGAATGACCTCTTGCCCTACCCAGAAAGCGTAAGCACTTGGCATGGTGTCCTCCTCAGGTCTCACTCTGTCACGAGCACCTCGGTGACCAATCATGGCAACAGTGGAAGAATTCTCAGGACTAGTTACATGTCGTTGTAGATTAGGGAATTAGCGCACACCGGAAAGCCCTGTGGTTATTCCAATCAGTCAATTCGTGTTCTCGACGGGCGATAAATGCCAAAGGATGTCACAAATGCGTGTCGCAAATTGTCAGAACGGCTGCGACCGAGGCTTTGATCGGCCTGTTGCACTAAAGCAAGGTCCCGGACCTTGTCTCCCTGTGCCGGATTAACGGCGGAACGTGTCCAGCGAACACGGCCCAGAATTCTTTCCGGCTCTGCCGTCTTATGTTGTCTTAGCAAAGGCTTGCCACCCCTAATTCACGGTGTCGTAAGGTTCCGTCAGCGTAAAGGACGCGATCTCGATATCAAACTTCTCGGCAGCCTGATTGATCATCTGGTAGGTACCATGCATGGAGCCAAATGGAGTCGTGAGGGGACAGCCTGAAGTGTATTCAAAGCTCTGGCCTGGCGCCAATACTGGCTGTTTGCCAACGACGCCCGGACCTTGGACCTCTTCCACTTTCCCCATGCCGTCGGTGATAACCCAATGGCGGCTCATGAGCTGCACTGTGTCCTGGCTTTGGTTCGTAATGTCGACGGTGTAGAGAAAAAACCACTGACTTCGCTGTGGGCTGGAACGGCTAGGATCATATTGCGCTTGGACGCGCACTCGGATGTTTCTAGTTGTGGCTTCGGAGGAGAACACTCGTTTGACCGCCTATATGATAGCGCATCACATTATCCCTGCGGACCGGAAGTAATGGGGAAGATTCGAAACCCAATTGCTTGGCCGCCCGATCCCCAACGCCCAATGATTTCCACTGCCCGATCAAGGCAACTTGATGCTCATAGCCCGGCGCTTATTTCGTCCAGGAAGGACAAAATGATGCAAAATCGTGTGGGAGCGAACGAAGCGCATGCTAAAGCTCGGAATTATTCTGACGGCGGCGACGGTGACGATTCTCATCGCGGAATTTTTCCGCGTGCGGCGCCGGCCGTTGCCCGCGCACGGGTGGCTGGGGCTGATTGCGCTCGTGGGCGCCGAGTTCCTGATGTTTCACGGTGTCGAGCCTGTGGCCACGTATTTCAATCCGCTGGCCTGGACGGCGTACATTTTGCTGGCTGACGCGGCGGTGTTCGCAATTACCGGCCATTCGCGGCTGCGCGAAGAGGCTCGCGGTTTCTTGAAGATGGCAGCGCTGTCTGTATTTTTGTGGCTCATCTTCGAAGCCTACAATCTGCGTATGGCGAATTGGACCTACGTCGGCCTGCCGCAGGGGCGCGTCGAAAGCTGGTTTGGCTACGCATGGTCGTTCGCGACGATCACGCCGGGGATTTTTATCACGGCCGCCCTGATTGAGTCTTTCGGTTGGTTCAAATTGGAGTCTCGGCCAATCCGCTTCAGCCGCGCGGCCGAGACTTTTTTCATGGTGCTGGGTGCGGCGCTGCTCGTAATTCCGATTCTTGTTCCCAGGCGCATCGGCATGTATTTGTTTGCGTTTGTTTGGCTCGGCTTTCTATTTCTGCTGGAACCCGCCAACCACCGTCTCCTTTTGCCCTCCTTCACCGGTGATCTCGCGCGCGGCTATCGCGGGCGCGTGTACTCGTTCCTCATCGCCGGTTGGGTTTGCGGCTGGCTGTGGGAATTCTGGAATTACTGGGCAGGGGCGAAGTGGGTTTACACGTTTCCGATTCTCCAGTCGTGGAAAATCTTCGAAATGCCAGTGCCGGGGTACCTGGCTTACCCTGTTTTTGCGCTAGAATGCTTCGCGATGTATGTGACGGGCGCGTGGGTTTTCAGCCGCAAATATGTCGCCGAAGAAAAATATCAAGACTAGCCCCGTGCGAAACCTGATCCTTCATCCCCGCGTTCTTTTCTTGCTAGCCACCGTTTTGCTCGCTCCCATTGGCGTCCGGGCAGCGCAATTGAATGTTCCGCCTCAGGCTACGGAAGCAATTCGGCTGATGTATTCAGGCAACCCGGATCAAGCGATCCTGCTGGCTCGCGACTTGGAGACCGCCCGGCCGGAGCATCCGCTGGGCTATTTGATCGAGGCCGATGTGCTGTGGTGGAAAATTTATTGCAAGTGGTTGGAGAGAAAATACAACACGATTGATTCCTGGAGCCACCAGCGCGCACCGGACCCAGAGGACGGCGCGTATCTGGCGCTCGCGGACAAAGTGACGCGCCTGGCCGAGGCCGGCATCGCCCAAAACGACACCGCCGAAATGGAGTTGTATGCGGGGTTGGGTTATGCGTCCCGCGCCAGGCTGTTGGGGATGCGCTATGAGAAGTTGGCTACCGCCCGCGCGGGTGTGGAAGCTCGCAAGCATCTGCTCCGCTGCCTGGAACTGGACCCCGACATGGCGGATGCCGACCTGGGCCTGGGACTGTACAACTATTATGTGGATACACTCTCGGCGATGGCTAAGGTGCTGCGCTTTATTATGGGCATCCCCGGCGGAGACAAGCGAGTAGGATTGCGACAACTGGAGACGGCGGCCGCGAAGGGCGAACTGACGCAGACGGAAGCGCGGTATAACATGGCGAAAAGTCTCCGCAACTACGACCGCGACTACGCGCGCGCCTTGGCCGCCGCCGCACCGCTTACGACCGAGTTCCCGGAGAATCCGCTGTTCTTGCTGATTGCCGGGGATATTGCCGCAAAGCTCGGCCATAACGAGGAGGCGGCGATGCGGTTTCGCGCTGCCGCTGACGCTCCGATGGAGGACGCCACTTGTGCGGAGCGCGTGCGGCAAATTGCCCGAGAGGCGCTGGCCGCGCTCGACCCACCTTCCAAGTAAAAGAAATTGGCCGGCTTACTTGCACTCGTTGCCGGGCAACGTCGCGGCGCAGGGCGGGCATCTGATTTGCTTTACAGGGGATGGGTGTGAGAGTAGCTCAGGCGCTCTTGCCTGTGCAGTTCGCTAGTAGTTGCGACGCGGCGCACAGCCAGCCCACTTTAATCCGGGAACGCCAATCTCCAGATTGGCGGTTTGAAAGACGCCATTCAGGAGAATGGCGTTCCCGGACAAACCACGGCCGGAGTTGACTTGAGCGGGTTCTGGTGGTATCAGAAACAGGCCGGTTTGGCGGGGGTTTCTCCTAAATTCTGGCGGGCTCCACGCTTCAGGTGAGGCGTTCAGCGTAAACGTAGAGCCTGCACCCGATCACTCAATTGTCGCTGGTTTCCTCAGCACCCGGATTGTACTCACAGGAATTTCGTCGGCCCGGCGTCTCGCGTGAATGACTCGGGGAGGAGCGTGTTCGGATGTATTCGCGCAGGTGGCTGATCGCGGCACTGGTGGCGTTGGGACTGGCGGGAGGCTGCTCCCAGTTCAACACAAACCTGACGGTCCAAACGTCCTCCTCGATTCTGACGTTTCTGAGTCCCCAAACGGCGAACGCGGGCGACCCCGACTTCAACATAACTGCAAACGGCGCGGGATTTGTGTCCGGCGCCATCATTCTGTGGAATGTGGGGCCGAACCAGTTCCCGCTTACGACCACTTTTATCAGTAGCACGCAACTGACCGCCACCGTCCCGGCTTCCGAGGTCGCCGCCGCAGGGAACATTCAAGTAGCCGTCCAAATTTTGGGTTCGGCCGTTTCGGGAGCTTCCGGCACAACCGCTACGACAACCACGGAAGTTTCCGACGTCGTGAAATTCCTGATTAATCCCACGGCCGGCCCGGCGCCGGTAATCACCGCGCTTTCGGCATCCACAACTTCGATGGCCTCAACGCCTTACTGCAGTCCCACGGGGTTCACGCTCACCGTCACGGGCTCAAATTTCGATAGCTCATCGGTAGTGAACTGGAATGGTTCGCCGCGCACGACCACGTTCGGCAACTCTGGCCAGCTTACGGCTTCGATCTTGCCCCAGGATGCCGCGTTTCCTGGGATTGCTGGCGTTTCCGTATCGAACGCATCAGGGCCATCGAACACAGTAACATTTACGATGACGACGCCGGGGACAAGGCTTCCCCCTACAAACATCGGTGCGTCGTCGTCAATTGCTATGTCGGCTGGTTCCAATACGTTTACACTAATTGTTGATGGAACCTTCCTCCCATGTACCGTCGCGCATTGGATGACCGCAACCAAGGTAGTTAGTCCGTTGGCAACCACATATGTTCCTGCAAACCAAGACCCTGCCGATACTGCCATCCATCTCAGTGCGATAGTGCCGGCAACTGATCTTGTTGCCGCCGGGAGCTTTCAGGTCGTGGTGTTCACTCTCCCGCCCCCTTCAGGCGGGGACACTTCAACAAACTCGGTCACGTTCAATATCCAATGAACTTTGCCGCTCCGTCCGGTTGCGCGTTACGAATGCAGCAATTGAATCTGCAAAATTGATCGAATCTCGTGTGGCGCTCGCGTTCAGGCGAGCATCTGACCAGCCTCAAAATGACGGCCTGAAGGCCGCCACTACAAGAGACGCAACCGCGAAGCACAAGTCCGATTGGATAATTAATCCGGCAAAAGAAATAACCGATCTGGAGCGAGATTCCACCTGCCAGGGTTGCGGGAGATTGCGGAACGCTTCCCATTCCTGCTTGAAAACTTCCGCCTGAACGTGAAAATCGGCCGGACTTGCGGGCTCGTCCGCCAGCGCTAAAGCTGAGGCGGGCGGGCCGCCGATTCGCAGATCCAGTGTGACGCGGAAAGGCGTCTCGGTCATCGCGGCGAGCCAGCAGGGAAATATATTGGCGCGGCCTTCCGTCGGCGCTTCGGCCGCGTGCACGCGAATATGGTGCGCGCGAATCGCGATGTGCCCGGGCAGCTTTGCGAACTGTTGCGTTACGCGGAGCGTGCAGCCCCAGTCGAGCGCTTCGATCAGTCCATACGCCGCGCGGCGCGCGCGGGAAAAATTCTTGCATCCCGTGAGACGCGCGACTTCCAGTGTCGGCGGTTGGCGGAAAATTTCTTCCTTTGGACCTCGCGCCGCCACTCCTCCTCGCGCGAGCACGACAAGCTCCCTCGCAAACGCGGTAGGCCTCTTCGAGATTGTGGCTTACGAAAGAGCGTCGATCCTTGATACGTCTCCAGCGTTTCGCGGAGTTGGCGTTCGAGCGCGCTGCGCAGGTGCGTGTCGAGCGCGGAAAATGGTTCATCGAGCAGCAGCGCCGCTGGTTCCACGGCCAGCGCGCGCGCCAGCGCCACGCGCTGCTGTTCGCCGCCCGAAAGCGATGCGGGATAGCGGCTCGCGAAGTCCTCCAGATGCGCGGCGGCGAGTTGCTGCTCGACGCGGCGAGCCCGCTCGGGCGCGGACAGGCGGCGCAATCCGAAGGCAATATTTTCGCGCGACAGTCAGGTGCGGAAACAGCGCGTAGTTCTGAAAAAGCAAACCGATGCGCCGCTCGCGCGCCGGCACGTTGATCCCACGCGCGGAATCATAGAGCACGCGCCCGTGGAGCACGATGCGGCCGCGGTCGGGCGTCTCCAGCCCCGCGATCGCGCGCAGCGTCATGGTCTTGCCCGAACCCGAAGCGCCGAGCAAACCGAGCGGCGCGCCGTCCGCCGTGAACTCCACGGCGAGCCGGAAACCGGACACTTGTTTTTCGATCGCGACTTCGAGCGACATTTTATTTTTCGTGTGCTCAGTGCCATGGCTTTCGCCAAAGGCTCATCGCCCTGCGATTCGTTCCGTAAATTACGGAAAGGACCAAAAAAGAAAACAGCAGCAGGACCAGGGCAGTCCGATTCGCCGCATCGTAATTGGCGGCCTGCACCTGATCGTATATATCGATGGAGACGGTTCGCGTCACGCCGGGGATGTTTCCGCCGACCATCAGCACGACGCCAAATTCGCCGATGGTGTGCGCGAAACTCAGGACGGTTCCTGTGATCGCTCCGGCCGCTGACAGCGGCAGGATCACGCGAAAAAATGTTCCCAGCCGCGAAGCGCCCAGCGTCCACGAGGCCTCGATCAACCCGCGGTCCACCGTTTCAAATCCGGCGGAAAATGGCTGCACCGCAAACGGCAGGCTGTAGAGCACGGAAGCGACCAGCAAACCCCCGAACGTGAACGGCAGTGTGTGGCCGAACCACGACTGCCAAAGTTTTCCTGGAAATGTTCGCGGACCGAGGCCCACGAGAATGTAATAGCCGAGCACGGTGGGAGGCAGAACGAGCGGGAGCGCGACTACGGCTTCGATCAAAAATTTCCAGCGCCACCGCGAGAACGTCACCCAGTACGCGATCGGCAGACCCGCAACGAGCAAAATTCCCGCGACGGATACCGCCAGCTTCAAGGAAAGGGCAATCGCCTGCCAGTTCAAGGCTTCCCCTTGGCGGGCAGCACAAATCCGTACCGCTCGAGCAGCGCCGTCGTTGCAGGGCTTTTTATGTACTCCAGGAACGCTTGCGCGCCTTGCGGTTCCGCGAAGCCCGGACCAACACGACGCCCTGCTGGATGGGCGCGTACAAATTTTCTGGAACGCGCGCATAGCGGCCTTTTTCTTTCAATCCTGGTGAAAGGACCAGAGAAAGCGCGAGGATGCCGGCGTCTGCATTTCCAGATTCGACAAACTGCGCCGCCTGCGAAATATTTTCGCCAAGAACGAGGCGATCCTTCACTGCGTCGTACACGCCTGCGCTGCGCAAGGCCTCTTCGGCCGCGCGGCCGTAGGGCGCGTGCTGCGGATTCGCGATGGCCAATTTCTGAAGGGACGGATCGCGCAAGGCCGCAATTCCCTTGCTGACATCCAGGCGGGAATCATTTCTTACCCACAACACGATTTTTCCGACCGCGTACAGATAGGTGCTTCCCGGCGTGGCGAGGCCTTCGGTTTCGAGTTTTCTCGGATATTCGATGTCCGCGGAGAAAAAAACATCAAACGGCGCGCCATTTTCGATCTGCGCTAGGAAATTTCCGGAGGACCCCGTGCTGACGCGAACGCTGCAGCCGGTCGCTTTCTCGAAATTAGCCGCGATTTCATTCATCGCGTACGTCAGATCCGCAGCGGCGGCTACCGTGACCGTGCCGCAAGCCTTTTGCGTAGCTTGTGGCGCAGAGGAAGGATCGGCGGCGTTCGCGACGGAAAGTCCGGCAAGAAGCGGCACGGCGCACGCCAGAGTGCCGAGCGCCATCGATAACGTTTTGTGAATCCGTTTCACGTTTCGCCGCCGGAATTCAAAGGCGCACGATCATGACTTCGGTGGATTTGATGAGAGCCGCCGCGGTCTGGCCCTTTTCGAGGCGCATTTCGCGCGCCGCATCCGCCGTGATGATGGACGAAATGCGCTGCCCGCCGATCGAAAGTTTTACCTGCGCCAGCAAGCCGCTGTAGCGCACTTCGACGATGCGGCCGACCAGTTGATTTCGCCCGCTGATGCGCCGGAAGCCGCGGCGCCCGGCCAGCGTGTCTTTTTCATTGGTGCGCGGCAGAAACCGCTCGATCTCGGACGCGGGAATGCGGTGATGCCCTCCGGCGGTTTGCACGCTGCGCAGTTTTTTCTTATAGATCCACTGCTTGAGCGTGGGATAGCTGATTCCCAGCGCACGCGCGGCGTCGCGTGGGTTGAGCAGTTCCTCCGAGCGCATGGACACCTCCAGAAAATATATTTATATATGTTTTATTGCGATACGTCAATACGGATTAATACGATTTAACGCCGAGGAGGGTTGCCATGGAATGCAGCGCGGCGGAAAAGCCAGGCTAGTCTTCCGGTGCGAACGCCAACAACACGTTGCCGGGCATGCCGCCATTGCGGGGGTATCCGGAATTGACGAAGATCATGCCGCCTACGACGACCGGGCCGGCTCCATCGAGTGAGCCGCCCTTGGCTTGGATTCCATTTACCGTGGTGTATTCCTTCGCGGTATCGAAATCCCACAAAACTTCGCCGTCTTCCGTCGCGAACGCGCGCATATGTCCGTCCATCGAGCCGGAGAAGACGACGCCGGGGATCAGCGTGAGCGCGGCGGACTGGCCGGGGCTGCAACCGGGCCGCGGCGGATTGCATGGATGGCTCGGCGCGAACCAGGCTTTCCCGCCATCTTCGAGATGCAATGCGGTCAGACCGCCGCCTTTCACGGGATCAAACGTGGCTCCCCCAACGGGCCCCGCGGTATTCATCACGGCGGAAACGTCGGAGACAGCGGCGTACACTTTTTGGCCGTCGCTGGCCATGCCCCACTGCACGCCTCCGTTGAGGCCGCCTGTTCCGACGCGAGTCTGCCAGAGGATTTTTCCCTTGGCGTCCGGATCGAAAGCGTAAACGACGCCGGACTTTTGCCCGGCGACGAGGATTTCGCGGCCCTTCGGCGTGTGGACCAACAACGCCGATGATCCGAAGTCGTAATCGGGCCCGTTTTCCGAAGGACAATTGACGCCTTTGGAGCGGCAGGCGGACGTGTACGCATCGTTCGAGAGTGTCTGCTGCGACCATACGATGCGTCCGGTTTTCGAATCGAGCGCCATCACCGCATCGCTGGTGGTGGTTGAGGGAGAGGAATAATTGTCCCCCGTGGTCACATACAGAAGTCCGCGTTTGGTATCAATCGTTGGGCTTGACCAGATGGGAGCGCCGGAGGGCCCCCACTGCTCGGCGCCCGCACTGTTCACACCTGTTTTCTTGGGTGCGTCTACCGTGTAGGTCTTCCAAACCACGGAACCGTCGGTGACATGAAGCGCCGTCAGGCTGCCTCGAAACGTACAGCACATGTATTGAGGATCGGTGGAGCGCGTTTCCTCCCACGAGGCGGCTGGGATGTACACGACGCCGTTCAGGGCCACAGCAGAGCCGGTCAAGCGCGCGGCTTCGTGATCTTCCACGCGCCGCTTCCAAAGCTCTTGGCCCGTTTTTGCGTCCAGCGAATAAACCCAACCGATCAGGTCGCCGAACACGAGCGAGTATGTGGAACCATTTCGAACGGGGAGAATCGCGGCGCGGACAGGTCCATTCGCCTGAAACACCCAATGCAGACAGCCTGTCTTGGCATCAACGGCCTGAACCACGCCGCCAGCGCTGCCCACGAAGAGCGTGCCGTTCAAAACCGTTGCCGCCGCGAATGCTGTGACGTCGCCCGGAAATCCGAGGGCCCATTTCAACTTGAGGTGCCGGACCTGTCGCATCGTAAGACCGCCTTGGTCGGCCGTCTGGTAGCGCGTGTTCAATGGGGAGGGACTCCAGCCGGCCCAACTTTCTTTTGCGGAGCCTGACAGGGGATGCATGCCCGAGGAACAGAAACTGCTTGCTGGAGGCGGGGGCTCTTCACCAGGGGTCCCCAGATAGTTGGCTACAGCCTCGCGTTCTTCGCGTTTGATCGGGTAGGCAATGCCCATCATCAACCCGAAATCCAGCGTCCGCAGGATACGCACAGCCGGCATTTTCTGCAAAGAGTCGCGCGACGGCGCGCGGTTTCCCGGTTGATCGTGGCACGCCGCGCAACGTTTTTGATAAACCTCCGCGCCGGAGACAGGAGCTGCGGTCTGGGCCGAGGCTGCCGGGATTGCGGAAAGGAACAGAACGCAGAGGGCCACCCGGAACAAGAGGGTGGCGGAAGTACATGCAAATCTCATTAGAATTTTTCCTTTTCGGAATGCAATTGTGGGTAACGACTCAATTTCCCGAAACTTTCAGTGCGTCGGTCCGACGATTTCGGTAGCGCCGGCGTCCCGCCGGCTCCTAGCTTTTCCTTGGAACTCCAAAACCGCCGGCCCTTCCCCCGTCAGGGCGAGCAAGATGCCGGCGCTACTTCCCCCGTCGCGCGAATCGACCCACGCTAAACGTGGGCGGCGGCTTCCTGTTCAAACGCGTGGTACGAGGAACGCACGAGCGGGCCCGATTCCACGTGCGCGAAACCCATCTGCTCGCCAAGCTTCTTGTATTCGGCAAATTCATCGGGATGGACGAAGCGCACGACGGGCAGGTGTTCGCGCGTGGGCTGCAGGTACTGCCCCAGCGTGAGGATGTCGGTGCCTTGCGCGGCGAGGTCCTGCATCGCGGCGAGCACTTCCTCGCGCGTTTCGCCCAGGCCCAGCATGAGTCCCGTTTTCGTGGGCATCTCGGGCGCCAGGAATTTCGCGCGGCGCAGGAGTTCGAGCGAACGCTCGTAAATCGCGCCCTTGCGCACCTCGCGATACAGCCGCGGCACCGTTTCCGTGTTGTGATTGAGCACGTCCGGACGAGCGCGAACGACTGTCTCCAGCGCCTGCCAGTCTCCGCGAAAATCCGGGATCAGAACTTCGACCTTGCAGCCCGGGACGCGTCCGCGAATTTCGGCGATCGTGCGGGCAAAAAGTGCCGCGCCGCCATCGGACTGATCGTCGCGGTTGACGGATGTCACCACCGCATAGCGCAGGCCCATGAGTTGCGCCGCTTCGGCCACGCGCTCCGGTTCCTGCTCGTCCGGAGGCCCAGCCGGCTTGCCCGAGGGCACGGCGCAAAAACCGCAAGCGCGCGTGCAGATATTTCCCAAGATCATGAACGTCGCCGTGCGGTGTTCCCAGCATTCGCCCATGTTCGGGCAGCGCGCGCTCTCGCACACGGTGTTGAGGCCCAGCGTGCGCATGATGCGCTTCAGGTCCTGGTAATTCGGCCCGTTAAAAAATTTAACGCGCAGCCATTCCGGCCGGGGATGTCCTGCCGGGTCGAGCGAAATCTTGGAAGCCGGGATCGGAACCGAATCCGAAATGATATGGAATGGTGTGGCCATTGACTCGGTCTCAATCTTTTATTCTAAGCGCACGGTCGGGGGGATACAAGGGCAGTAGGACTACGTTCGATAGACCAACCTTCTGTCACTTATGCCCACTCGACTGCCCCCGGATGAAAGTCGGATTGCCGCACGGTCATTCGACGACTGAGGCGAGTCTGCGCCGTGCCTCTTCGAGGGAGACTGGTTTAACCTTCCCCGAATCGATATCCTCCATGCGCCGGGCGATTTCCTCTTCCCAGGCGGTCTTGACAGATTCATCGCCCACTTCATCCAGACTCTCAATCAAAGAGCCTGCAAGTTCCGCGCGCTCCGCCACCGGCAAAGCGAGAGCCTTTTGGAGGAGCTCGGCTGCTTTTTGACTCATGGTTACATTATAAGCGAAACGACGAAAACGCGGGACACTACAGCGCCGGTGGTGGTTCTGTCCTAGCCGTCTATTCATCAGCGCTCGCGTTCCTGAGCATTGAGGAAGACTAGCGAAGTGCAAGCTCAAGGGGTAGCGAGTTTAGGCTCGATACGGTTAGCAGTTCAGTTCTCTTGTATGCGGCCTCGAACTCTGCGGCCCGGGCAAGACAGTCCTCTGCGGCTAAGATTGGATGATGGATTCGTTCAGGGAACTGGTCGTACGTTTTTCCGTCCAGCTTGCGGCCCGCTGCTGACTTCCGGACGCCGCCCCACTGTTTGAAAAAGAAGGGCACGCCTTCGCGCTTGCATTGATCGCGGACCGAGATGACCCATTCCTTCTTCATCGGTCTCGCCCCCGGACCGCTCTCTCCTCCCACGATCACCCAATCGATCCCGCCGAGATCAAATTTGCCCAAATCTTCCAATAGAGGCTCAACCGACAGAAAGCGCATTGCGGCGCCAGCATTTCGCAAATCGTCAATCCGTGGAAGGCCATACTTCCGGTTTTCGACGCTGACTCCCCACCAAATGTGCTCCTGATTCGCAGCAAACTGAAGAGAAGTTTTGAGTAGCTTTTGCAGACGGTCGGACCGCTTCGTGAGAACTTGGTACGTGTGCCAATTTGCCGCGACCATGACCTTAGCAACAGCCACGACATAGTCTTCGGACACGTTTTCATGAAACAAGTCACTCATGGAATTCACGAAGATCATTTTCGGATTCCGCCAGCGCAGAGGTTCAGCAAGTTTTTCGGGCACCAGTCGCAAATCAAATCCCTGCCCATAGGGATGACCCTTCACCCCGCGAAAACGCTCTGCGAACGTTTCGGCGTAGCAGTGCTTGCACCCATCACTGATTTTGGTGCAGCCCCGAACCGGGTTCCACGTGGCGTCCGTCCATTCAATTGAAGATTCTGCGGACATTATTGACTCCCCTGCTCGCGGTATCTTGCAAAAATCTGACGAGCAATTTTCGCAGCAGTCCCATTCTGAGATGCGAAGAACAGATAGTACACAATCGCACCCTTGGAATTCTTCATAGGCAGTGGTTCTGGAACCTGATCAAACCCAGCAACATTCTTGAGCCTTTGCCGAAAAGCTTCGGCGATCACCTCATTTGGTTCTTTCTCAGGCCAACCGAAAAGATTCTTCTTCGTTTCGTAGACGACATTCCTCCATGATTCATCGCCCCAAAATAAATTCATTCTTTGAATATCAGATTCGTCGACATTCTCCGGGTCGTGCCAAAACACGTTCCGATTCATGTCTTGGACGGGAAAGTTCAAGAATACATCCAAGCTCCTCAAATGGCCCGCGGTAGAGAGTACTTCCCAGTCCAGATGGAGTCCATAGGGGTCCAGCAGGCAGAGACCACGTCGAAACTGAGAGAATTGGACGCGTGGGAAAACCGCACTCAACAGGATTTTATTGCAGTCTCCCTCGTGGATGAAAACATTATCTCGAGGACCAATCAATTCTCTAAGGTTTTCGATCTTCTCGGGTGCAATCTCAATGAAGTGGTACTCTCGGAAAGGAGGACGGACATCAAGCGCGTTGAGTGGGCTCCCGGGAACCATTTCATCCGTTGCTCTCGAGATATGTTGCCCGGCCCCAGCGAATGCGTCGATGTAGACGTGGAAGAAGGAAGTTTTAGTCTGCGCCGAGAGAATTGTCGAGTAGGCGTCAGCGTATTTCTTTAGGATTTCAAGTTTGATCTCCGACCAATTACCAATTCGATCGAATTGGAGCTGGCGGGGCATTGCGCACTACTATATTCGCTTTATATTCGCCATAGTGTCAACTGGTATTTCTTAGCCCTGTGGCGAACGAGACTGCAAAAAGACTGGTTGAAATCCACCACCTGCTGCGTGATAACCACCGGATTCTTAGGGGCGGCCCAAACCAGTCGCAGGCGTGCTTCCCGCAACTATTTGTAAATAAACCGCTTACGCAAATTCCGAAACGTAGCCCAGTTTGGCATTGGCCCTGCATTCATCTAAGACGAGTGTGAGTATATGAGGGCCTGTGAAGTCGTAGGAGGTCGGCCATGAAACGCTATCTTGCAAGTCTGACGACGATTCTTCTGGCGGGGGCGATGTCCCTCGGATTTGGCGCGACGGTGGGCGCGCAGGAGGCGCCACCGGCTTCACAGCAGCCTGAGGAGATTCCAGCGCAGTATCCGCCTCAGCAGCCGGGGCAACCGCAGGCGGGGCCGCAGCAGCCCGCGCCGGACGATGCGGGAGCGGCGCGCGTCAGCTTCATTCATGGCGACCTCTCGACCCAGCACAGCAATTCCAGCGAATGGGCCGCGGCGACGCTGAACACTCCGGTCGTAACCGGGGACCATATATCGACGGGCAAGCGTTCGCGCGGGGAAATTCAGCTCGATCACGCCAACATCTTGCGCCTGTCCGATGAAGCCACGGCGAACGTCGTGAACCTGTCTCGCACGCAGATTCAACTGCAGGTTGGCCAGGGCCTGGTGAATTACGATGTGCTGAAGGGCAGCGAAGCGAACGTCGAAATCGACACGCCCAACGTGGCGATTCGCCCGCAAATGAACGAGGGCAGCTATCGCATCTCGGTTAATTCGGACAGCGAAACCATCGTGGACGTCCGCAATGGCTCCGCTGAAATTTCGACGCCGCAGGGCAGCACGCGCGTGGACCGGGATCAGCGCATCACCATTCAAGGCACGGCGGACAACGCGCAATACAATGTTTCCGCGGCCTACAGCAAAGACGATTTTGACAAGTGGAACAGTGACCGCGATCACGTCATCGAAAGCGCGGATAGCTGGCACCACACCAATCCTAACTACACGGGCAGCCAGGACCTGGACACATACGGCCACTGGAGCGATGTCCCTGACTATGGCTCCGTGTGGTTTCCTTCCTCAGGACCAGGCTGGGCTCCGTATCGCGATGGCCGCTGGGTGTTTGAACCCTATTATGGCTGGACTTGGGTTTCTTATGAGCCCTGGGGATGGGCGCCGTATCACTACGGCCGCTGGTTCGTTTATGGCGGGAATTGGGGCTGGTGGCCGGGTCCTATCTATGGCGGATATCGTCCGATCTGGGCGCCGGCGTACGTCTCCTTCTTCGGTTTTGGCGGCGGAGGCTGGGGCGGCGGAATTGGGTTTGGCTTTGGCGGCGGCTTCGGCAGCGTTGGCTGGCTGCCGTGCGGCCCCGGCGACCGGTTCTTCCCCTGGTACGGCCGGGGCGTAAACCGGGTGAACGTCGTCAACATCACGAATATTCATAACAATTTTGGAGGCGGCTTCGCACCACTGCGGGGAGGACCGCGTGGCTTCTCGAACGTCGACCGTGCGCTCACCGACGAACACGTGCGGGCCGGGATCAGCTCGATGGGATCCGGTCAATTTGGTCGCGGAAGTGTGCCGGCGCAGCAGCAGAGATTCGACGCCGGATCGTTACGGCAAGCGAGTGTATTGACTGGCGCGCACCCGGTGGCAGCGTCGCGTGAGAGTTTCCGTCCGTCCGACCGGCAGGTGAGCCCGGGGGCGATTCCAAACCGGGCAGGCGCCAACCAGCGCTTCTTCAGCAGTGCTCGTCAGGCCGGATCGGCCCAAGGGCAAAACGCGCAGGGCGGCTTCACCCGTGGCGGAAATCCTGCCGGCACTCTCCAGCAGCAGAACACCGCACGGCCAAGTTTCCAGAGCTTTGGCTCGAATAATTCGGGCAACACGAACCGGGGCCCTGCTACCCAACAGGCCGCCAGACCGTCTCAGGGAAACGCGCAAGCTCCGTCAAGTCCGTCCACGAGGCCTGGCTGGCGGCCATTTGCTCCCCCCTCGCAACAAGGACAAGGCGGGGCACAGGCCCGTCCCAATAATTCCCAGCCGGCTGAATCGTCGCGCCAGGTTCAAAACAACTCGCGCGGAAACTCCGGCAGCTATGGCTATAGCCGGCCGTCTCTCAACATGCAGCAGCGCGTCGTGACGCCTCGCGGTGGCGAGTCCAACTCATCCCCGCGCGGCGCGCCGAACGGTGGCGGTAATCGTGGCGGGGCCTCGGGCGGCGGCAATCGTGGTGGGAACTCGGGAGGAGGCTCACGCGGCGGTTCGTCCGGCAGAGGCTCTTCGTCTTCAGGCGGCCATTCTTCATCAGGACATAACGGCCGT
This sequence comes from Terriglobia bacterium, assembly GCA_963811715.1. Classification (GTDB taxonomy): domain Bacteria; phylum Acidobacteriota; class Terriglobia; order Acidiferrales; family UBA7541; genus Palsa-360. Next base: position 394,052 of record CAWESM010000008.1, on the reverse strand, counting down.
TAATTCTTCTCACCCCGGCTCAGAGCCGCCCTCCTCTCACCGTTCACCGTCAGGAGGCTCCGAAAGGAGCCTCCTGCTCTCCCCAAGCATGGCGATGAAGGGAGATGACCTAAATCATTAACGGTTTGTTCGCTAATCTAAATGGTGTGTGCCGCTTTGAACAAAAAGTGCCGGGTTGCCAGTAACGTTTCCTGTGTTGGGGTAAGATTGGAATGGTCAGCCAACCCATGAGAACGCGAATGCAGGAGGGACTATTCACAATGAGAAAACACACTTCCTTTTTCCTGTTCCTGATTCTTGCGGTCAGTTTTCTTTCCGCTTTCTCGACGGCCGCGCTTGCCGACGACGATCCGCCCGGACGGGTTGCGCGGCTCAATTACATTCAGGGTTCAGTGTCATTCCAACCGGGTGGCGAAACCGACTGGGTGCAGGCGAATCCCAACCGGCCTCTGACGACGGGTGACAATCTCTGGACCGACAAGGATTCTCGTGGCGAGCTGCACATTGGCAGCACGGCAATCCGTCTCTCGGATGAAACCGGCATTTCTTTCCTGAACCTTGACGACCGCACCGTGCAGATTCAGCTCGCGCAAGGTTCGCTGAGCGTCCACATTCGAAGACTTGACGGCGGCGATGCCTTCGAAGTCGACACGCCGAACCTCGCGTTCACGGTGCAGCGCCCCGGTGAATACCGTTTCGATGTCGATCCCAACGGCCAAACCACGAACCTCACCGTGCGGGAAGGAGAAGGCGAGGCTACCGGTGGCGGCAGCAACTTCCACTTGGACTCTGGTGAGCATGCGAGCGTTTCCGGCACGGATACGTTGACGTTCGATGTGGGACGCGCCGGGGGCCCGGATGGATTCGACGACTGGTCCAGTTCTCGTGACGACCGCGAAGAGCATGCCCAGTCCGCCCAATACGTTTCCCGCGACGTCATTGGATACGAAGACCTCGATGAGAATGGCGATTGGAGAAGCGTTCCCGACTATGGGTCCGTGTGGTTTCCGCGACATGTCGCAGCGGGCTGGGCTCCCTACCGCTTCGGACACTGGGCATGGATCGCGCCATGGGGATGGACTTGGGTGGAAGATGAACCGTGGGGCTTCGCGCCCTTCCACTATGGACGCTGGGCCGAAGTCGGCGGAGGCTGGTGCTGGGTGCCGGGCCCCGTTGTTGTCCGGCCCGTCTACGCGCCGGCCCTGGTAGCGTTCGTCGGAGGGCCGCGATTCAATTTGTCGGTCTCGATTGGCGGCGGAGGGGGCGGAGTCGCCTGGTTCCCCCTCGGGCCGCGCGAGGTCTATGTTCCCACGTATCGCGCCAGCCCGCGCTACGTGCAGAACGTCAACGTAACGAACACGACGGTGAACGTGGTCAACGTAACCAACGTATATAATAACGTAAACGTAAACAACATTACGTACATGCACCAGAACAACGTAGGCGCGGTCACGGCGGTTTCGCATGACACGTTTGTGAACGCCCGGCCCGTGGGAGCTGCCACCGTTCGAGTCAGTGCCCAGCAGCTGCAAGCGGCGGAAGTGCAGCGCGGAGCTGCCGTGACGCCGGTACGGCAAAGCATCGTCGGCGCAGGGGCTCCCGCGGCGGTCAGACCCTCGGAAGCGATCATGAGGCGACAGGTAGTCGTCAAGGAGCCGCCCGCTGCGCCGCGTGTTTCCTACGCAAGACAGCAGCAGGCGCTGTCCGCGCAGCCCGGGCGCGTTCCGACGCCGCAACAGATGGATCAACTGCGCGGATCGCAGGCGCAACAACAACCACCCGCTGGGAAATTTACTCCGTTTGGCCGGGGAAATCAGAACACACCGCAACCCGGCGGGGTCCCGGCACCGCAGCAAACGAATCAACCGCGCGGGCAACAGGCGCAACAACAAACACTGGCCGGGGGAAATCAGAACACGTTGCAACCCGGGAGTGCTCCAGCGCAGCAGCACATCGACCAATCGCGCGGACCACAGGTGCAACAACAACCGCCTGCGGGGAAATTTACTCCGCCGGTCCGGGGAAATCAGACTCCTTCGCAACCCGCGAGCGCCCCGCCGCCGCCGCAACCTCCCGTGAAATTTGCTCCTCCAGCTCGAGTGAATGAGAATACGTATCACCCGCATCAATTTGAGAAGCCCCAGGCTCCGGCCCCGCCCAAGAGCGAAAATGCGGCTCCGCCCAAGAATGAAAGACCACAGGAGAAAGCACCGGAACGCAAACCAGAATCCAACAAGCCGGCGGGGAACGAGCAGGACCGAAAGCAACACTAAATCCGGCTCGCATGGAAATCGGGCGTGCCGCGGGAAACCGAACTCCAAGGTTTCCGCGGCGCGCTCTCCTTATTTCTACTTATTGTTTCTTCGGCTCTGGCGAAGCAGGGGCTTTCGCCTGGCCCGCCTTCTTGACCACCACAATATTTTCCAGCCACACGTCATCGCCATTCACGACCACGTCGGCAGTGATCTGGTCTTCCGGCGAAAGTGCATCGAGCACACTGGGATTCTTGACGGAATATCCCATGGTCATCGCCATCATGAATCCCGTGATCTCTCCGTGATCCACGACCAGCTGCTGTTTCGCCTTTTCAATGGAAACAACCCGGCCGTTGAGCGAGTATCGGTGCGGAGCTTGTTGCGCCGGCTGCGCAGCTTGTTGCGCGGGCTTCGGCGAACCGCAGCCCGTGAGCCAGACGGAGAGAGAAATCCCCGCCACAATGGCTACCGTAAAAAAAATAGCGCGTGCGCTAAGCTTGGTGCCGTCCAGCATGTGATTTCCTCCCTAACCTTTTGTGATCGCTCCCCGTAAAGCCGGTACACTCGTTTCCACCAGCCTAGAATACAGAAAAAGTGTCGCCATCTGAACTGCAAATAACTCGGACCGCCTTTCACCCCCCGGAGAGCGTAGCGCGAGTTGTTCGCCTGCCAAGCGATACAGAGCCGCGGTGACCTGCCCCCCGAAAACTAGTCCAACCATAAGTTAGCTTCTCCGGGTATAAGACCACGAGAGGAGAAGCGTCCATGAAGAAGAGCCGTTTTTCAGAAGAGCAGATTGTGGGGGTGTTGAAAGAGGCGGAGGCGGGAGTTCCGGTGAAGGAACTCTGCCGGCGGATCGGGATCAGCGATGCCACGTTTTACCACTGGAAAGCGAAATACGGGGGGTTGGAGGTGAACGAGGCGCGTCGTTTGCGCCAACTGGAAGACGAGAACGGACGGCTGAAGAAGATTGTGGCGCAGCAGGCGCTGGACATCGATGCGTTGAAGGTGGTGCTATCAAAAAAGTGGTAAGCCCACCGGCGAAGCGAGAGGCGGTACGAGTCGCGCGCGCGGAAGCCAGACTGAGCGAGCGGCGCGCTTGTGGGCTGCTGCGAATGCACCGAGGGAGTTGCCGTTATCAGCGGAGGGAACGGAACGATGCGGCGCTGCGAGCGCGGCTGCGGGAAATCGCGGGCGAGCGGCCGCGCTTCGGCTACCGGCGGGTGCATGAACTGCTGCGGCGAGAGCAAGAGAACGGCACTGCGAAGTGGGTGGTGAATCACAAGCGCGTCTACCGGATCTACCGGGAGGAAGGGCTGGCGATGCGGCGCAAGAAACGCAAGCGATTCCGGGCCGAAGCGCGCGTGCCGCTGGTGCTGCCCACACGGGAGAATCAGCTGTGGACGATGGACTTCACCCGGGACAGTCTGGCGAGCGGGCGGCCCTTTCGCACGCTGAACTTGATGGACGGGTTCACGCGGGAAGCGCCGCGGATCGAAGTGGACACTTCGCTGCCAGGATCGCGCGTGGTACAGATGCTGGAAGAAGTGGCGCAAGAGCGGGGCTATCCGGAAGCGATTCAGGTGGACAACGGGCCGGAGTTCGTCAGCCAGGCGGTGGACCAGTGGGCGTATGCGCATGGCGTGGCGTTGCACTTCATCGAGCCGGGGAAACCGGTGCAGAATGCGTTCATCGAAAGTTTTAACGGGAAGTTCCGGGACGAATGCCTGAACCAGAACTGGTTCGTGAGCCTGGAGGAAGCGCGGAGAATCATCGAAACGTGGCGGGTGGATTACAATACGGTACGGCCGCACAGCAGCCTGGGGTATCGAACCCCGACGGAATTCGCGGCGGAAATCGGCGGAGAAAAAGGCTGTGGAAAAGACGCTGCGAGGAAAAGTACAAACCACTTTTCCTCTCCGCTTGGAAATCCCGCAAAAAGCGCGGGATTCCCACTTTCCCACAGCCTCGACGGCGACGGGCTCATCCCCCGCCCCTCCGAGCAGATTCAGAACCAAGCCCCGAGTGCTAACTTATGATTGGACCAAAACAGGGGGCAGGTCAGCGGACCTGCGCAGGATAAATAATGGTTTGTTCCGAATTTCACAATGTCCAATTGCGGGAACAATAGGGCTGGCGTAAACTGCTGTTTTACATCAGAACAACACACCCGTTCCCCGGTAGCTCAACGGTAGAGCATTCGGCTGTTAACGGGATGACTCTATACACCTACCTCGCTGATCTGGCGTCACATAAGAGCTTTCGGAGCCCAGTCCTACTTCTCGATCTTGTACCCTCTCGCGTACCCAACAGGAAAGCTCGCCGAAAAGAGCAATCCTGAATTGCCGCAAACTCTGAGCCCGAGATTTCAAATGGTGTTTCGATGGTTGTTGTGTTCATGTATGCGTGCTCCTATCCACCTATGGATCCACCGCTGCACCCTAGTCCATCCAAGTACTTCCGTACTAGAACCCATGCTCTCAAACGGAACGGACGGGCTATCGACGCTTGCGGTCTGCATGACTAACTTATTTAAAGATCGAGGAATGCGTATGACTTTGGTTTGCGCAAAGCCTCGCCTCGTGACGGTCTGGTAGCACCTGAAATTATGATCATGGAATATCTGCTCCAAGTTCGCGATCTGACCGTTCGTTATCAGCCGTGTCGCGCCCATGAGCGGCTGGCAGTAGCTGGAGTCAATTTTGACGTCGCCCCGGGCGAGGTTGTGGGACTGATGGGAGAATCTGGGTGCGGCAAGACCAGCATTGCCATGGGGTTGCTGGGGTTGCTGCCTAAGGGTCGCGCCACGCTCTCCGGATCGGTCCGGTTCCTGGGCCAAGAGCTCCGTTCCATGAACGAGAACGAGCTACAAAGTATTCGAGGCGCTGGCATCTCAATGGTGTACCAGGAGGCGGCAGCGGCCCTATGTCCCGTGATGCGAGTAGGCGACCAGATCGCCGAGGTGATTCACGCCCACAGGAAATGGAGCTGGAAATGCTCCCGCGCGGAAGCCGGATTAATGATCTCCCAGGTTGGCCTCCCGCCGACGGATCGCATCTATTCTTCCTATCCTCATCAACTTAGCGGCGGACAGCTCCAGCGTATAGTTCTCGCGCAAGCCCTATCCTGCAAACCTCAGCTTGTAATTGCCGATGAGCCTACCGCCGCGCTCGACGCCTGCAGTCAGGCTCAGTTTCTGGCCCTGCTTCGCCAGCTAAAGCAGCAGCTTCACGTCTCGTTCTTGCTCATCAGCCACACCGCTGAAATCCAGGCCAGCCTTGCCGATCGCCTGTTGGTCATGTCAGAGGGCCGAATTGTCGAGCAGGGACGCTTCGAAAAGATTTACGCTTCCCCTTCGCATCCTTGTACAAAGGCCATGCTCCGAAGACATTCGGTCCCAGACACCAACGGGGCCTTCGAGCCCGACGTGGTTCATCAGGAAGTTTTCGTGCCGTGAGCCACGCAGCACAATCCGCGAGCCCGTTGATGCGCGTCCGTGGACTGGGCAAGACCTATGTTCAATGCCGCCCCTTTTCGCGGTCAGAAGTTGCCGTTCGGGCACTCGAGCACGTGGACCTCGACGTCCCACTCGGCAAGACATTCGCGCTCGTCGGGGAATCAGGCGCCGGCAAGTCAACCCTGGCACGCTGCATCGCCCTCCTCGAGAAACCCACCACTGGGGATATCTGGTTCGAGGGGGCAAGCGTGGTGGATTTGCGGAAGAGAGATCTGTTCCCGCTTCGTCGCAGGATTCAACTCGTTTTTCAGGACCCTACTTCCGCCCTCAACTCCCGCCTGACGGCAAGCGAGATTATTGCGGAGCCTTTGGTCATCCATCGAGTGGGCACGGCTGCGGAGCAACAAGAAAAGGCTCTGCAACTGATGGAGCAAGTAGGTCTGCGGACAGATTGGGGAAAAAAGCACTCTCTGGAGTTCAGCGGAGGCCAGCGCCAGCGGCTGGCCATTGCGAGGGCTCTAGCACTCGATCCCTGTCTGTTAATTTTGGATGAAGCGCTCTCGAGCCTCGATGCAGGGGGTCAGGATTCAATGCTGGGGTTACTGGCTGAGCTGCAGGCAGCGCGATCGTTGACGTACCTTCACGTGTGCCACGAGCTAAGCCTGGTCCGGCGCTTTGCCGACGAAGTTGCTGTCATGCGCGACGGAACCATCGTGGAGTGCCGGCCTGCCGCAGAGCTTTTCGCCCGGCCGCAGCATCCCTACACGTGCGAGCTTCTTGCCGCGATGCCTTCGGTGAAATCCATATGCGAAGAGCGCTTCGCTACGGAGTTCGCATGAGATACATCCTCCGCCGACTCGTCCACACCGCTGTGCTTCTGTTCGCTATTTCATTCCTGTGTTTCGCTCTAGCGCAAATCGCGCCCGGCGATTTCTTCGATGCCATGCGGCTCAATCCCCGGATCTCCTCCCAAACAATCGATCATATACGTTCCGAATACGGGATGGACCGGCCGTTGCTTGTTCGGTACGCGCGCTGGCTGCACTCAGCACTCGAAGGGCAGATGGGTTTTTCTTTTGCCTATAACAGTCCGGTCTGGCCACTGCTTCGCGTGCGCGCGCGAAACACGCTTGTGCTGACAGGGACATCGACCGTACTCGCCTGGCTTATTGCCATCCCACTCGGAGTGTGGAGCGCTGAGAAGAGAGGAACCCGGGGCGACCACATCATCGGATTTGCGACATCCGCGCTTCTGACCGTGCCCGACCTGTTTATTTTTCTGGCGTTACTTCTGCTAGCCGTGCACACCGGGTGGTTCCCGACAGGCGGGATGGAGTCGCTTGGGGCCGGAGAAATGAGCTCCTGGGGCCGGATCAGCGACAACGTCCGCCATGAATTCCTTCCTACGCTCGGGCTGGCCATCGTGACGCTTCCCGTGTTGCTACGGCATGTCCGCTCGGCAATGGTCGAAACGCTCGAATCGCCTTTTCTGCGCGCAGCGCGCGGCCATGGCATTCCGCGCGCCCGGTTGCTATATCGTTACGCTCTCCCCGCCGCCATAAATCCGCTGATTTCTTTATTTGGTCTTTCCGTGGCTTCGATGCTGAGCGCATCCCTCCTGGCAGAGGTGATCCTAAGCTGGCCGGGCCTGGGCCCTCTGCTTCTCGAAGCGATTCTTTCCCGCGACGTCTACATCGTTACCGGCGCCGTGATGCTCTCTTCCATATTTCTCATTGCGGGCAATCTTCTCGCGGATCTTCTCATGTTCGCGAGCGATCCCCGGATTCGAGTGGAGTGACCGCATGACGCCGCGTCGCAAGTTGCAAATCGCACTCCTGGCGCTCGGATGCTTCCATGGGTTCATCCTGTTCGCCGGATTCTTCGCGCCATATGATTTTTCCGTCCAGGACCGGGAGCATCCATTCGCCTCGCCCACCCACTTGCACTTTGTGGACACGCAACACAAGGTCCATCTGCGCCCGTTTGTTTACGGCAACGCAGGTCCAGCGGAGGACAGCGCTCACAATGTCTCGGAGGGCGCTGCCATCTACCCCGTGCGCTTCCTGGTGCGTGGCGCACCTTATCAAATCGCAGGGCTTTTTCAGGCGCGTTTGCGACTATTCGGTATCGACGAGCCGGCAAGAATCTTTCTGATTGGCACCGACGGCTATGGCCGCGACCAGTTTTCCCGTTTCCTTTACGGCGGGCAGATTTCGCTCCTGGCCGGGTTGCTCGCGGCGATTCTCGCTGTTTCGCTGGGTGCGGTCATCGGTGCGCTAGCCGGATTCTACGGCGGCTGGGTCGATGAAGCTCTGATGCGCGTGGCGGAGCTTTTCCTGGCTTCGCCCTGGCTCTATTTGTTGTTTGCCGTGCGGGCTGCCCTACCGCTGCATATTGCGGAGTGGCAAATCTTCATCCTGTTGGTCTCCGTCCTCGGTTTGCTCGGTTGGGCTCGCCCAGCTCGGTTGGTACGCGGCATTGTTTTGAGCGCGAAAGAGAGAAACTTCGTCCTGGCGGCGCGTGGATTTGGCGCCAGCGACATGCACATCCTGCGGCGTCACGTTCTCCCCCAGACCTATGGCGCCCTGCTGACCCAAATGGCGCTCCTGATTCCTCACTACGTCCTCGCCGAGGTCACCCTCAGCTTCCTGGGGCTGGGAGTTGGGGAGCCAGTGCCAAGTTGGGGCAGCCTGCTCTCCCAATTGAGCCAATACTTCGTTCTTGCCACCTATTGGTGGATGTTCTTACCGGCTCTCCTTCTAGTCCCCTTGTTCCTGGCCTATTACGTGGCCGCCAATGCTCTTCAGGAACACTTCCAGCCTGTATCTATATGAAAACCAATCGGTGTTTGTAAGAATTAGAATTATGGTCAGAATTCGCCTCCAGCGACGACTTGGCGCGGTGTCCATTGCTCTATGGCTGTCGGCGTCAGTTGTTCCTCCCTTGCGGGCAGCGGATTCCGCGGGGGAATGGATGGTCACGGACAACCCGCCGGGTCATACGGGTGGCAGGCTCGCCGTGGCGCTACGGTCGGAGCCCAAGACGCTCAATCCGGTTCTGGCGGTGGACGAACCCTCGCGGGAGATCATTCACTGCCTTACGGCCGACCTGATTCATATCAATCGCGGATCACAGAAGACGGAGCCTGCGCTAGCCAAGTCCTGGATCGTGTCCCGCGACGGCAGGCAATATACACTGCAGCTTCGCCGAGGACTGCGGTTCTCCGATGGCCAACCCTTCGATGCCGATGATGTGGTCTTTAGCTTTCACGTCTATCTTGATGAGAAGGTGGATTCACCCCAACGCGATCTCCTGATCGTTGGTGGGGAACCCATCGTCGTGCAGAAGCTTGATTCGTACACGGTGCGATTTCAGCTGGCGCAGCCATATGCCGCGGCCGAGAGACTTTTCGACAGTGTTGCCATACTTCCCCGGCATCTGCTGGAGAACGCCTATCACAAGAATAATTTTTCCGATACGTGGAGCATTGCAACACCCGCTGCGCAATTCGCGGGGCTCGGTCCATTCCGCTTGAAAGAATACGTCCCGGGCCAGCGCATCGCGCTCGAGCGCAATCCCTACTACTGGAAACAGGACCGTAAGGGCGCGCGGCTTCCCTATGTCGATGAGATCGATTTTCTGTTCGTCCCCAGCGAGGATGCACAGGTGATCCGTTTTCAGGCAGGAGATACGGACATCCTCAGCCGCTTCAGCGCGGAAAATTTTGCAGTCCTCAAAAAACTGGAGGCCGACAAGGGCTATCGCGTTCGCGATCTGGGACCCGGCATCGAATACAATTTTCTTTTTTTCAACCTCAACGATGTCTCCGCGAAGGATCTTCCCGAGGTCGCCCGTAAGCAGGCCTGGTTTCAGGATGCGCGCTTCCGGCAAGCCGTTTCGTCGGCAATCGACCGCGACGGCATCATCCGCCTTGTGTACAGCGGCCGCGCAACCCCCCTCTGGGGGCACGTCACTCCGGGCAACAAGCTGTGGGGAGATGCGCAGCTTCCGCATCCCGCAAAGTCTGTGGAACACGCGAGGGAGCTTCTGAAATCCGCTGGTTTTTCATGGAAGGGTGACGGCTCTCTGGCGGACTCGCACGGCAGTCCAGTCGAGTTTTCGATTCTAACGAGCTCCTCAAACGCACAGCGCACGAAGATGGCGACGATCATCCAGGAAGACCTGGCCCAATTGGGAATGAAGGTTCACGTTGTGGCATTGGAATTCGGAGCCGTGGTGAGCCCGGCTCACCAAAACTCATGACTACGAAGCCAGCATCATGGGCCTGGCAAGCGGCGACGCGGACCCGACCCCTGAAATGAATGTTTGGCTATCGAGTGGCGAAACGCATCTCTGGCACCCGAAGGAGATCCGCCCGGCGACTCCCTGGGAAGCCGAAATCGACGGCCTGATGAAACAGCAAATGATTACGTTGGACTACGCCAAGCGCAAGCGCCTCTACGATCGGGTGCAGGAAATCATCGCCCAAAATATGCCGATCATTTGCCTGGCAAGCCCGAATATTCTGGTCGCGGCGAAGAACCGCGTGGCTAATTTTCAACCGGCGATCCTGGACCCTTATACGCTGTGGAACGTGGAGCAGATTTATCTTCAATGATCATGCAGGTTAGGCATGCCCATTTTTTCGACCGAGACCTCTCAAGAACGAACGGAACGTGCGTCTCCCTCTGACGCGCGAATGGTCAAGGAGTGCCTCGATGGCAGCGATGACGCCTGGGCGATACTGATTGACAAGTATAAGAATCTGATCTTTTCGATCCCCATCAAGCACGGTTTTTCCCGCGACGAAGCCGGCGACATTTTCCAGGCCGTTTGCCTGGACCTGCTCTCGGGGCTGTCCAATCTCCGCAAGCCCGAAGCCCTGCCGAAATGGATCATGCAAGTGACTTCCCACAAATGCCATCGCCGGTGGCGAGAGCAGCAGCGGATGGTCCCCGATTCGGAGAGTGACCACGCGGAGCCATCCGTGACTTCTCGGGCCGAGGAGATTTTGAGCGAGGCCGAGGAGGAGCAGACCCTGCGTCAAGTCATCTCCGAATTGCCGCCTCGCTGCCGGCAGCTGATTCACATGCTCTTTTTCGAGGAACCCGCGCGCCCTTACTGTGACGTGGCCGCCACTCTCGGAATCGCCACGGGTTCCATCGGCTTCATCCGCCAACGCTGCCTCGGACGACTTCGCAAACGGCTTCTTGACCTAGGTCTATCGTGACACGATATATCAAGAATAGCCCCCTCAAAGAGGCGGTGCTCGACGACCTCGCCAGGCTTACGGACGATGCCGGACGTTCGCGTTTTTTGGCGCGACGCCGCGGACTTTACAGCACCAGCGTCGTACAGCAACTGAGCGATGCCTCCAGGACCAAGCTGCGCATCGACACCCAGCAGGCGCTCTCCCTGGCCGAAGCCGCCGTGATCATCGCGCGCAAATTGCGCGACCAGGAGTCGCTCGGACGCAGCCTGCGCGCCAAAGCAAATGCCCTCTACGTGATTGGCGACAATTTGTCGGCGCTGCAGTGCAACGAGCAGGCCCTTCAGATTTTTCGCAAGGCCGGCAACGCCGAAGAGGAAGCCCGCACCCTCAACGCCTCCATCCAACCCTTCCTCTTGCTCGGCGAGTATGACCGCGCCCTCGAAGCCGCTGAGTGCGCCCGGCGGATTTTCTCACGCCTCGGCGACGCGCGCAGGCTCGCGCACGTCGAGATCAATGTGGGCAATATCCACCATCGCCAGGACCGCTTCGAGGAAGCCGTCAATTTTTACGAACGTGCCTATGAAATGCTTCTCCCTCTCGGAGATGCGGAAGGCCTGGGTGTCGCGCTCTACAACATTTCCGTGAGCCTGATCAGCCTGAACGATTTTCCGCGCGCGCTCGCCACGTACCAGCGAGCCCGGGAAGTGTTCGACCAGCGGGGCATGACGCTGCTGGTCGGCCAGGCTGACTACAACATCGCCTATCTGTACTACCTGCGCGGAGAATACGGCCGGGCAATTGACATGCTGCGCGCCGCGCGTGAGAGGGCTGAAGTGAACGGCGATGCTCACATCCTCTCTCTCTGCTACCTCGATCTTTCCGACATCTATCTCGAACTGAACTTGAGTGCCGAAGCGGCCGAAGTGGCGCACGAAGCGTTTGTCCGCTTCAGCAAACTCGGCATGGGATACGAACAAACCAAATCCCTCTCCAATGAAGCGATTGCGTTGAGCCAGCAAGGGAAGGATTTGCAGGCGCTGGATCTTTTTGTTAAGGCCCGAGCTGGCTTTGTGCGCGAGAAAAATGAGGTTTGGCCCTGGTTGATCGATCTCTACCGCGCGCTGGTTCTGTTCAAGGAAGGCCGCCTGTTTGAGGCGCGCAGTTGTTGCGAGAAAGCGCTTACCTATTTCCGTTCTTCGGCAATTCCGGCTAAGGCGGTCTTGTGCCATCTGCTCCTGGCTAGGATTGACTTGGCCGCGGGAGACGCGCTGAGCGCGCGCAAGCATTGCGGAGAGGCGACCGAGCGGCTCGTTGGACTTGAAATGCCTATCCTTGATTACCAGGCAAACTTTCTGATAGGCCAGGCCTGCGCGGCAGCAGGCGATACTCAGGACGCCTATTCGTCGTATCAGCAAGCCCGCAAGGCCCTGGAAACATTGCGATCGAGCCTCCGCAAAGACGAATTGAAAATCGCCTTCATGAAAAACAAGGCAGAGGTGTACGAACGCCTCGTCGAAATCTGTCTGACCCGCAAGGAAAAACCATCGGCTTTTCGCGAAGCCTTTGAATACATCGAACTCGCGAAGTCCCGCAGCCTGATGGAATTAATTTTTCAGTGCACGCAGATCGCGCCCGAGGTGCCCACGGGTCAGAGCGGACTCGTTCGTCGCATTCGAGACTTGCGCGAGGAACTCAACTGGTATTACCACCGAATCGAGTTGGAACAATTGCGTCCCGAAGAAACCAGCGCGGGACGCATCGAACACCTAAAGGAGGGAGCACAGACCCGGGAGAAGTCCTTGATGCGCGTCCTCCGGGACCTGCCTGACTCCGAGCCCGAAGCCGTCCTTCTTCGCGGCTCGCGGGGCGTCCCGCTGGAAAATATCCAGGGTGCTCTGCCGAAGGGCTCGACCTTGCTTGAGTACTTTGCCACCGGTGATCAGTTGCTGGCGGTCATTCTCGCACGCGATGAACTTGAAATCCATCCGGTCACTCTGCTCTCTCGTGTCACCCACATGCTCCAGATGCTTCGATCCCAGCTAGCGAAGCTGCGCCTCGGCGACGAGTACACCAGGCGCTTCGAGCGGCCTCTTTTCCAGGCTACGCTGGGTCACTTGCAGGAATTGTATCGAGAGCTTGTTGAGCCCGTGCGCGGACGGCTCGCAGGGAATCATCTCGTCGTAGTTCCCCACGGAATTCTGCACTCGCTTCCTTTTCACGCTCTCTTTGATGGGGAGCAGTACCTGATTGACAACTACTCAATTTCATATGCGCCAAGCGCGAGCATTTATTCCCTTTGTCAGCGCCGAACTTCCCCCTCGGGCGATTCTTGCCTGGTTCTCGGAGTTCCAGATGCTCTGGCGCCATCGATCGGCGAAGAGGCCAATGCCGTCGCGGCAGCTCTCACGTCCGGACAGCTATTTGTGGGCGAAGCAGCTACGGAGCAAGTTCTGCGTGAACGCGGCCCTGCGTCGCGCTTTATCCACCTAGCTACGCATGGGACCTTTCGCCAGGACAATCCCATGTTCTCGGGAATCCGGCTGGGCCAGTCCTTCTTGAGCCTCGTCGATCTGTACCAGCTTCACCTTCCGGCCGAGCTAATTACGCTGAGCGGGTGCGCGACCGGCTTGAACGTGGTCGCATCTGGAGATGAGCTTCTGGGTCTGACACGCGGACTACTCGCCTCAGGTGCGCAATGCCTCCTGCTTACCCTTTGGGACGTCCACGACACCAGCACCACTGAATTCATGACGTTGTTTTACTCTAGCCTCAACAAGGGCGAAACAAAGGCGCATGCCCTGCAGAGCGCCATGAGAGACCTCCGAACCCGCTATCCCCATCCTTACTACTGGGCACCTTTCTACCTGGCAGGTAAGGCTTCTACGTCGTAAGGGTCAAATTTTTTCGCCCCTCCCTATATTTTTGAGCGGGCATCTAGCCCTTATTCATTGGGAGCATAGAACGGGTCGTCTAGTGGCCATCCGCAAGGACTGGACCTGGAGGGAAAAGAGAGCGATGACACACTTCACCTTGGAAGATTGGGCCGATTTTGCCCGAGGGGTTGTGGAGGGAGAGCGAAGAACTGCTATGAAGAATCATCTGGACAGCGGCTGCAAATCCTGCAGTCAAGTGGCGAGCCTATGGCAACGCGTCCACGGGATCGCACGCCGAGAATCTGCGTATGAACCACCTGAGATCGCGATTCGAAACAGCAAAGCAATGTTCGGGACGCGTCGCAAGCAGGAACGCGTCCCGAAGCGAGCCCTTCGAGTTAAGTTGCTATTTGACAGTTACTTACAACCGCAATTCGCGGGGGTGCGATCGGCTGGCACTACTGCGCGCCAGTTGCTGTACGGGACCGGGGACTACCAGATCGACATCCGGATCGAGCCGCAGGAAGACTCCGAGAAGGTGGCTCTTGTCGGACAAGTTTTTAACGCCAACGACGTTGACCAATATCTCGAGCGGACGCGAGTGACCCTTTTCCAGGCTGGGAAGCTCCGCGCGGAGACCGCTACAAACCGCTTCGGTGAATTTCGGCTGGAGTGCGACCTGAAGGCTGGCCTCCAATTACGGGTGGCACTGCCCGAAGGGACAGAACTGCGCGTCCCGGTGGTGGAACCAACTGTTGCCGAAAGTAAAAACAAGCCGCAATCTACTGATTCCATTAAAGTTAAACATATTCTTCCGGGAACAAACAAACGTACTAGGAAGAAAGGCTGATGCTCGATAGCCGCCCCGTACCATTGTGAGGAACAAGTAATGCTAGCAATACTAGGACTTCACAGTGGTATGTTCCGGCAGGCAAGCAGCAGAGCAAAGGAGCTCTATCCGCTATGATTCGTCGAATTTCTCTAGTCCTGGTTCTCTTGCTCACTTTTTCCTCCCGACCGGCTTCGGCTCAGTTACTGCCGGGTCTGCTTGGGGGAAGCAGCAGCGCCAATGTTTCCGCCAACGTGAGTGTGGGGGGAGTCGTGGTTCGAACGACCCTTGGGCTGCCCGGGTTGCAGTTGGTTTGCCTGCTTAACGCATGCACTGTGGTGCGGAACTTGGATGGAAACGCGAATCAGGTCTTTCTGGTAAGATCCGACAACGGCCTTCTGCCCAATTTGCTGGCAGGCGTGCTGCGCCTGGTGACCGGCATACTTGATGCAGAAATCAACCAGGTTGTCACCATTCCTACTTCACCTTCCAACCAAGCGCAGGCTTCCACGCCTCCAGGAGGTCTGTGGGACACGACGCCGGTTTCCTATTTTGGTACGACAGTCCCTGAGGGGTACGTCGACCAGCCCGCAGCTCAAATTATCCATGTCGCCCAGGCACATGGCGCATTCCATGTGACCGGCAAGGGCATCATCGCTGACATCGACACCGGCGTCGATCCGAATCACCCGGCGCTGCACGCCGCATTGCTTCCGGGATATGATTTTACTCGCAACCAGCTGGGCGGATCGGAGATGACCGACATTGCGGGGACGCCGGGTTCCTCTTGCAGTTCCTCTAACCCTTGCCAGGTGGCCTATGTGAACCAGCACACCGCAGCCATGTTGGACCAGCACACGGCAGCGATGCTCGATCAGCACACCGCCGCCATGATTGATAGCACGCAGTACGCCGCCTTCGGCCACGGCACAATGGTCGCCGGCGTCCTGCACCTGGTCGCTCCCACTGCAAAAATCATGCCTTTGAAGGCCTTTCACGCGGATGGCAGCGCCAACATTTCGGACATCATCCAGGCCGTCTACTACGCGGTGCAAAACCACGCGAATGTCATTAACATGAGCTTTAACCTCACGACTCCGTCGCAGGAATTGACGAGCGCCATCAACTTCGCCACGAACAACAAGGTGATCAGCGTCGCCTCCTCCGGCAACGACGGCAAAGAAGAAGTTGTCTACCCGGCGGCGTTGCCGAATGTGATGGGAGCAGCCTCGACAAGCAACTCCGATCAACGATCCACCTTCTCGAACTATGGCAATCAAATCGTCTGGGTAGCTGCGCCGGGTGAAGCCATTATCACCACGTATCCCTTCGGCTTCTACGCGGCTGGATGGGGCACCTCGTTCAGCTCTCCGCTCGTGGCGGGGACCGCTTCGCTGGTTTTCAATCTCGCCCCTGTCAGCAATCAAAACATAGCTGCCTGGGCCATCGGCCACGCGACGTGGATCGGTCCCAACATGGGAGACGGCCGCCTGGACATTTACAAGGCGCTTTCCGCAATCAGTCCGATCCAAGGGCTGCGTGAGTAGGACGGTCTCGGAGAGCCCATGCCGACTCAATCCACAAAGTTCCCAGCCGTCACGCCGGCGCGTCCTCTCAAGGATGCGCTGGCGAGCACTCCGGCCTTAGCAGTTCCGGCTCGGCAGCTATCGCAACTCCCGTCGGTCTCCCTGCAAGTCAAACAGATGGAGGGGGAGCTTTCCGCGTTGCGGATGTCTCTTGTATGCGCGTTCAACCAACTCTTGGACCTGCGGGACTTGAACACGGGAGTTCACAGCACCAGGCTTGCAGAATGGGCGCTTCACGTTGCTGGAGAGCTTGGATTGCCGGAAAGCGCGCTTGGCGACATCGAGATAGCCGCGCTCCTGCACGATATCGGCAAGGTCGGTATCCCCGACGCTATTCTGAACAAGCCTGCCAGATTAACTGAGGAGGAATATAACCTAATGAAGAAACATCCAGAATATGGCTGGGCCGTTCTCCGGCAGATTCCGGGAATGGAGCGCGCCAGCCTGCTCGTCCTTCATCATCACGAAAGCTTCGATGGGAAGGGGTATCCGGGCGGATTGCATGGCGAAGAGATCCCGATCGGGTCCCGAATCGTCTCTGTCATCGACGCGTTCGATGCTATGGTTTCTTCGCGCCCCTACCGCAATGGGCTGCCCTTCGAGGAGGCTGAGCGGAGGCTCCTGGCGGCGAGCGGTACGCAATTCGATCCAAATGTCGTGAACAGCTTCCTTCCTCTGGCTCGCGTGGAAATGGCCGCAGTATTTGCCGCCGCCGGCACAAATGTTTCCACGATTCTTTAACTGCGAGAAGAGCAGCACACAGGTGATCACCTCTCCGGTCCTACTGCAGGCAAGATTGTTTCCGTATGGGAACCCGTTAGCTCTACTTGTAAATTTCTCTGGTCCGGCAAAAGGAGTCTACTTGATTCCGATGCCACTGAAATCGGCAACGACGCTGAGCCTTATTCCTACGAGTGATCCTCAATTCTATTCCATTGCGAAGGAGCTCCACGCGGTCGGGAATGACAAGACGACGAAATCTGTTTTCTGCGACACAAAACGCAAAGACTTTATTACTTTTTACGAAGAGTATAGCGGGCTGTCGTGCAACGGAGGAGGTGGCTCATATGATGAATTTTAGAAATAGTACTACTCGGTCGCCAAGTCCTTCCATGAGAAGGCCGGTTAGTGTCAAGTCGGTTTTGTAGTTGCCTTTGCTCGTCGAGTGGTCTTCCCCAGAGCCGAGCCGCCTCTGTCGCCATCGTTCCATCCGCACTCTTTTGTGGAGCGGTTTTTCGCTCGGTGCAAGTTGGGCGTCCTCCGTTCAGCAGGTGCTGCTACCTGATAATCGACCTCGGCTCCCCTCTCTTCGACGGGAGTTGGGCCAGGGCTTGGGCGCAGTCACCTAAACTCGGCGGTTGATCTCGACTCTTCGGATCCAACTTTACGCCACGGCGACCTTGACGTTAATTTTCTTGACAATAAAATACTAAGGGTTAATCACTTGTTCCCCACGTCCCCGGAAACCAAGAAGCCTCGTTTGGTAAGGATCCCCGGATGAAGCATGACCGTGCGTGGTCGGAGAAATTGTTACTTGCTGTGCTTGCGCTCTTGCTACTGGCTGCTGTGGCTCAGATTGCCTTGAAATACGTGCGGTGAAACTCTGCCACTTTATGAGCCTGGGGCAAATCCCACATTCCGATAAGCAATTGACTGGGCTCCGCCCAGACGGGGACGGAAGAAAGTGTCTCTGTGTCTCCTGAAGAATGAATAACTCAGCGGCCACTTTCTTAGGAGCCGAACCTCACGGGACTTGGCCTAAGGGTTTTGATATAAGCTTAGGTTCGCCGGGCTCGCTGAGACGAGCCAACCCTGCTGCTTGGGAGTAAAGTTACGATGAACAATCTTTTCGTCGTTGTCTTGCTTGGACCTTTGCTGGCGATTCCTACCGCAGCACAGACGGACCAGCAACCTCCCGCCAATCCGTTGTCTACGTGGGTTCGGAACGCCTACATGGGCAATCGCAATAACATCGTCAGATCCGCGGAGAAGATGCCAGAAGAAAATTACGGCATGCGTCCCGGCCCGCAGGAGGAAGTGCGGACGTTTGGGCAACAAATCGGGCACATCGCTAGGTTTAACTACCTTTGGTGTTCCGAGGCCAAGGGTGAAAAGAATCCCAGCGCGGGCAATAATCTTGAGAAGCTGGCGACGAAAGCCGAGTTGATGAAGGCCCTGAATGATGCTTTTACCTACTGCGATAGCGCATACGATTCCTTAACCGATGCCTCCGGTATGGAGATGATCGACATCACCCAGGAGAATGGCAGGCAAACGAGGAATCTGCGGGTGGCCCTGTTGATCCTGAATTATGGCCACAACAACGAAATTTACGGGAATCTTGTCACGTACTTGCGGATCAAGAGCATCGTGCCATCGTCCTCAGAGCCCCGCACGCAACAGCCACAACCGCAACGCTGAAGCGACGCCCCACATTCCCAGAAGCCGACGTCTCAGGAAGAGGCTGATTCTGCCATGCGTGCGTTTGATGCGATGCTCCGGCCATCCCAGCCCCAGTAATTACCGAGTGGCGGCAAAGCTCATCCTCGGCGCTTTGGCTTTGGTTCCCCTGGTCCGCCGTCGCCGGGTGTTCCACCGAAAATTCTGCGCCCATCGGGCAGGGTCACCCTTCTTGCATCCATTAGTTTGGAGCCGTCCCTTGCCGGATAGCCATTGACGATGACCTGATCGCCCACCTTCAAGGAATCTCGATTCCAGCCTTGCCGGTGGAGTGCCCCTGGGCTTGTAGTTTCGCAGCCCCAGTTTGTGTTGGGGCCTTTCTCTTCCTTAACATCCAGGTAGAAATAGACATGAGGATTTGCCCATTCCATTCTTGTAACGACGCCTTTGAGTTCGATCAGCTTACTCCCATCGAATTCCGCTGAAAAAGAATGGTGGGCGAGCACAGGGTGCGCCGCTACCAGTCCGACGATCGCAGCCAACACAACAAATGTATTCCTCATTCCAACACCTCAAGAAATCCAGATCGTATGCAATCTCCTGTCCCACAGTCACTGAAGTTAGCCCATCGAATCGGTCCCCATGAATTGAGCCTGCCCTGCCCGTCAGCACAATCCAGTCAGGTGACAACAAAATGGAGGCAAGAGAAGCTTCGCAAAATGCAATCTATAGCAGAGGTAGAAAGCGGTCAAGTTGGGTGCGTGCCTTGACACCCCCGCAGGTCTCGGCTAGTTTACGCTCATGAAGTTGGTCACCATCGCGATCTGCTTTTGTTGGCTGATCCAATCCGCCTCTGCACAGTCGACGCCGCCCCCAGAAAACCCATACGGTGAGTTGAGTGGTGCATCAGGACCAATCAAGACACCGGCCGCGCCCCCAAAGCCCGCCCCACGAACACCAGACGGCAAGCCCGACTTGTCTGGATTCTGGAAGGGACCGCTAATCATCGGTGGCATGTTCAAGAGCGTGGGTGGACCCCCATTTACCGCTGCAGGGGAGGAGGCCTACAAGTACAACCTGAGTCACGCGATCAATCCGGAAGCTCTTTGCCTATTTGCAGGTATACCGCGCGCCAGTATTAGCGGTGTTCCATTCGAGATCATTCAGAACTCGAATCGCATCGTGTTTCTCTATGAGTTGATGTGGACCTTCCGCTCTGTTCCGGTGGACGGCCGGGGACACCCGAAGGATTTCGAGCCTTCTTTCTTTGGTAATGGGATTGGTAAGTGGGAGGGAGACACACTGGTTATCGATTCGATCGGATTCAAGGACAAGCTGAGTTGGATTGACGACGATGCCCACCCGCATAGCGATGCCATGCACGTTGTCGAACGCTGGTCGCGCCCGGACGCGGACCATCTGGCGCACGAGGTAACTGTGGAAGACCCGAAGTTTTATACAAAACCATGGACGTTTTCGAGAGTCTTCACGGCCATGCCCCCGGGCGAAGAGCTTTACGAATTTGCGTGCGACGAAAACAATATTGACCGGGACGGTGGACACCTTGGCTACGGCCCCCTTGACTTGAAGGCATATCCACTGAACCCCACCGCACCGAAAAAATAGCGCGGCCTAACAGCCAAGGGTCAGCCGCACTGGAGTTCGCTCCCTAAAAGACTACTTGACTCGGCAAATTCGTTGTTGTGACACTTGGCCATCATGAGAATTATTTTTACCCCAACGAATTCTTGGCGGGGCGTGATGTGCGTTGTAGCGGTCAACTGTAACCGCGAAGACTATGTATTTTCTGGAGCCCGTCAAACGAGTTGGTGCGCCGGCCTCTTGCTTTTCAAGTTGGCAACCTTTCTATGAACCGTTGATTGACTTCTGCGAGTAGCTTCTTGCGAGCGACCGTGCAATCGGGCGTGTTTTCCAAGTTCGGAAGAACGCTGGAGGAAATTGAAAATGAATCATCGAAAGAGTTTGCGTAATTCTTTCTTGTTGCTCGCGGCGACAGCGCTGATCCTTCTGCTTGCCGGTGTCCCGCGTACGCGCAGCCAACAGACCTCTGTCAGTTCGTCTCTCTCTGCAGGCGACAAACCTTACCTGGTCGAGTGGGTTTACAAGGTGAAGTGGGGCTACGCCGATGAATTCTGGCAAATCTTCAAGAAGTATCAGATCCCCGTCCTCAACCGGGAGAAGGAGTTAGATTATGTAACCTCCTACACCGTTTATAGACCAGGGCTTCACACGGGCGAGGACACTCGATGGGAATACTGCATCGTGATTACGTACAAGAATCAAGCCTCCTCCGGTCATGGCGCCGAGATTACCAAACAGCTTTTCCCGGACCATGCCGCGCTTAAACGCGAAGAGAACCGCCGTTGGGAATTGACAGAAGCGCACTACGATCTGCCAATCCGCGTAATCGACCCGAATGGGGACGGCGATGAATAGTCTTGGGGGCATGGTTGCGGGGGGTTGGATGTGAACCAACGGTCTTCGGGTTATGAGAACGACTGCCACTGCTGGGACCCTTAAGACCACTATCCGAAAATTCGACGCATAGGTCCCGAGAAACGGGGTGGTCTCAATGGGTCGTTGCAACACTTGCTCAAAGTCCTCTTATTGGAGTCTACGGGTCTGATCTGGTTCGCGGGCGTGAGTTCAAACAAAACAAAAGCCCTGTTTAGGTTCTGAATGAGTACTGCCGTGCCGATAGGCCCCCGACTGGAAGTATTGTCGGATCAACTGACTTGAGAGTGTTGCATCGACCGGTTGAGCTGGCACGAATTCTCGGGAGGTGGCCGATTTGCGACGCGTTGGTTCACGGGTGATGCGGGAATTTCCCAACAAATTTCCAATTCTCCAGCGAGCAAATCTCGTCCGAGGATAGCTTCCGAGCACGGTATCGCGGGCCGTTGTAAGTGTTGCCAGAAAACAAACGACTTACGCGTTTGTTTTCTGGAGAGTAGGCGACGATTCGCCCAGAATGTGCCGTGTGCGAACGGCACTTCTACGTGTAGCATGACAGACGGCCATGTGAGCAAGGCTGGCGCGCCTGATTTGCTGCGGACGACTACTCTCGACGCCCCGTTCTAATCATCTTCGATCCTTCTTTTGGTCTCTTCTCTACGTCAGCGTTGGTGGGCGCAGTGATGCCGCAAGCGACGTTGTGGGCCTTGCCCACTGCCAGAATCGTCTGACGGGGCTATTCCACTTCGGGCGAATCTTGCTTGGAGATTACATCTTTGAAATCCTTCCACGCAATTCCGTACCGACCCCGCTTCGCAGGCAGAAATCAGTCCTCGAACTATCTTATTTCGTTCCCGGATAATATTTTGGCGAATGACGAGGATTTTTGTTAAGGAAGTCGCGAAGGCTTTATCCCATTCCGAGCGAGCTGTTCAGCTCGCCAAAGCATCCGGCATATTAGAGAACGATACTGTTGCAATTTGATACTCACCGGAGAGGCATCTGCGTCTCCTTTCGATTGTCCTCGGCTTTTTGCTATCGGACAGACAAAAACTCAAACTAACCCTGGTCAGTTCACATACCGATGACCAAGTGCAATCCCTCATGCAAGAGCTTCGGTCCTCCGCCACTCTTGCAATCACGCGGTGGAAAAAACACTGCTCTGGAGAAATGTGCCACGCTCCGCTCTTTTATTTACGCGATCGCGCGTATCCTGGTGGAATCTATAGCTGCTTTTCTAGCGAAGCAGTCTATGATGAAGGGACCTAGTGGCCCCCTGTTGGTAAGGGCGACCCGCGAGGCGGGGCGATGGCGCCGCCACTGCCAAACGGTCGTTGATCGCACGACGCAAGGATGAAGCCAATGCGACAAGAGATGAAAGCACGCCAGCCATCTTCCAAAACGCTGCCGAAAGCAGCCACGGGAATCCAGGGTTTGGACGAAATCACAGGGGGCGGGTTGCCACGCGGTCGTCCCACTCTGGTCAGCGGAGGCGCCGGTTCCGGAAAGACACTGTTCGGACTGGAGTTCCTGGTTCGAGGCGCTACACAATACAGCGAAACCGGGCGTGTTCATGTCGTTCGAGGAATCGATCCCGGACCTGACCAAGAATGTCGCTTCGCTGGGTTTCGACCTGGACCGGCTGGTGGCGGAAAAGAAACTGTTCGTGGACCACGTGTACATCTCGCGAAGCGAGATTAGCGGAAACCGGCGAGTATGACCTCGAGGGCCTCTTCATTCGAATTGCCGACGCAGTCCAGAGGGTTGGGGCGCGGCGAATCGTCCTGGACACCATTGAAGCGCTCTTCGGCGAATTGCCGAACCCAGGCATCCTGCGCGCCGAAATCCGCCGCCTGTTCGACTGGCTCAAGCAAAAAGGATTGACCACGGTCATTACCGCCGAGCGGGACCGGCCGGACAAACTGACCCGGCACGGCATAGAGGAGTTCGTCTCAGACTGCGTGATCCTACTGGACCATCGTATCCGGGAGGAGATCTCGACCCGGCGCCTGCGCATCGTCAAGTACCGGGGATCGACCCACGGAACAAACGAGTATCCGTTCCTCATCGATGACCAAGGCATTTCCGTCCTGCCGATCTCCTCGCTGGGCCTGGACCACGATGCGCCTGCGGAACGAGTTTCGACTGGCATTGCCCGGTTGGATGGCATGCTGGGCGGCAAGGGCTTTTATCGGGGGAGCAGCATTCTGGCTATCCGGCACCGCGGGAACCGGTAAAACCACCGTCGCGGCGGATTTCGTGGAGGCGGCCTGCCGCCGCGGTGAGCGCGCGTTGTTTTTCGCTTTCGAGGAATCACCCCGGCAGATCGTCCGCAATATGCGTTCGATCGGCATCGACCTGGAGCCATGGGTTCGCAAAGGTCTCCTGCAATTCCATGCGGCGCGTCCCACCTACGGTGGTATCGAACAGGTACTATTACTGACACATAAACATATCGCCAGCTTCCAGCCCAGCGTCGTGGTGGTGGACCCGATTACCAATCTGCTCATGGTCAGCACCCAGAACGAAGTGCGGTCCATGCTCACGCGGCTGGTCGATTTTCTGAAGACCCAAGGGATCACCGCGATTTTCACCAGTTTGACAGCGGCGGGGGCCGCTGGAAGCCAGCGAGGCGGACGTCTCCTCCCTCATGGACACCTGGCTCCTGCTGAAGAGCATCGAGGTCGGGGGAGAGCGGAACCGCGCGCTCTACGTGCTGAAATCGCGAGGCATGGAGCATTCCAACCAGATTCGTGAATTCGTGCTCACCGACGACGGCCTACGATTGCTGGACGTTTACCTCGGACCCGAGGGCGTGCTGACCGGCTCCGCCCGGGTGTCGCAGGAAATGCGCGAGAAAGCAGTGGTCACGTTCCGCCGGCAAGAACTGGAGTCCCGCCGGCGCGAACTGGAGCGCAAGCGCCGGATCTTTGAGGCCCGCATGGCCATGCTCCGGGCGGAGTTTGAAGTGGAGGAAGAAATAATTCAACAGACCATCTCCGAATCGGAATTACTCGGAGAGGAAGTGGTGCAGGACCGCGGGCAGATGGTGCGGAGCCGGGAAGCGGACTCTTCCTCCTACAAGAAGGAGGGGCGCGCGAAAGCCGCGCGGAAACGCTAAATGCCGACAACCAAGACAAAAACTCGGGCGCGGCCTCGCAAACCGGCGCCCCGGAAACCGGAGGTTTGGAATCTGCGGCTCTACGTGGCGGGCCAGACTCCCAAGTCGATTCGCGCATTTGCCAACCTCAAGGTGCTGTGCGAAGAACACTTGAAGGGCCGCTATCAGATCGAAGTGATCGACCTGATGGAGAATCCGCAAATGGCGCGCGGCGACCAGATCGTGGCCATTCCGACCCTGGTAAGAAGGCTTCCGCTACCCGTCCGAACGATCATTGGAGACCTGTCCAACACCGTGCGGCTGTTGGTGGGCCTGGACCTGCGAACAGGTAGACTGACCCAGCTCAGGAAGGCCGCCATGAAGAAGCCCCCGAAAAAGAGCAGCCCGGCAGGAAAGCGGAAACTCGGATTGGCCGGGGAATTGGAGCAGCCCGGCTCCCATTCTCGCCAGGCAAAGTACGTCTTGCGTTTGTACGTAAGCGGATCCACGTTGAAATCGGCGCTGGCTGTAGAGAATATCAAGCGGATTTGCGAGCAGCACTTGAAGAATCGGTATGACCTGGAAGTCATCGACATTTACCAGCAGCCGAATCTGGCCAGGGACGAGCAGATTGTGGCGGTGCCCACGCTCATTAAACGGCTCCCGCCCCCGCTGCGAAGGCTCATTGGGGACCTGTCGAACCTAAAAAAAGTGCTCTTCGGACTGGACCTGGGAATGCGGGAGTAATAGCTGGCGGAAGGCGGAAAAAGGTTGGCTGAAAGGAAGAAAAACCGCTCCCCGCAAAAACTGCCGGCCCTTTCACGCCGGGAATTAGTCGCACGCCTGAGCGATGCCGAGGAAACTCTCCGTGCCATTCGTTCCGGCGAAGTGGATGCCATCGTTGTGAACGGCCAAGGCGGGGAGAAAGTGTTCACGCTGCAGGGGGCGGATCATACCTACCGTGTTTTCGTGGAGAGGATGAACGAAGGCGCCGCTGTTCTGAGCAGTGACCACACTGTTTTGCACTGCAACGGCCGTTTTGCCCGGTTCCTGGGAGCAGGGCTCCAGAGCGTCATCGGTTCTTCCATGCTGGATTTGGTTTGGCCCGACGATCATCCCAAACTGGACGCGCTACTCCGGCGCGCGGCCCAAAGAAACTGCCGGGGCGAGATCCGTTTGCGATCGCGAAAAGGCGCCCCTTTGTCCGTGCATCTCTCCTTGAACCCTCTCCGCTTGGACAACACACGGGCTGTCTGCCTGATCGCTTCGGACCTCTCCGAGATGAAGCGCGCGGAGCAGGAACTGCGTGCTTCCAGCGAGCAGTTGCGGAATCTTGCGGCGCACCTGCTGTCGGTTCGAGAGGAGGAGCGGGCCAGGATCTCCCGAGAAGTCCACGATGAACTGGGCCAATCATTGACCGCGGTGAAAATGGATCTCGCCTGGCTGGCGGGACGGCTGCCGCGGGGAAACGGCCAGATGCTCAAAAGGATCCGCTCCACGGGGCAGCTGGCCGACGGCATTATCCAATCCATTCGCAGAATCTCGACAGAGCTAAGGCCCGCTGTTTTGGATCTGGGTTTGGCGGAGGCCGTGGAATGGCAAGTCCAGGAATTCCAGGCCCGATCCGGAATTCAGTGCACTGTCCGGCTGCTCACCCGGGAAGTGGTTGCGTCGAACGCTTCGACCGCCATGTTTCGTATTTTCCAGGAGACATTGACGAATGTCGCCCGCCATGCGAAGGCCACGCGGGCCGAGGTGGTCCTCCAGAAGCAACGGGACCGTCTGGTTCTGCTGATACGCGACAATGGCCAAGGTTTTGATCAGGCGGACCCATCCCTTTCCAAATCCCTGGGCCTGCTGGGGATGCGGGAACGCGCCGCCATTCTGGGCGGCCGGGTGAATATCTCCAGTGCTCCGGGAAAAGGGACCACCGTCACCGCCTGGATTCCTCTCCTATCGCCGGGAGAATCCGGCGCCATACCCGCCATCCCATGATGCGATTCCTCATTGTCGACGACCACGCAATTGTCCGGCGGGGTTTGCGGGAGCTGCTTTCCGATGAGTTCCACGGGGCCGCCTTTGGAGAGGCCTCCGATGCCCGGCAGGCGCTGGAACAGCTTCGGAAAAAACAGTGGGATGTCGCGTTGCTCGACATCAACCTGCCAGGAAAAAGCGGTTTGGATCTCCTCAAGGAATTAAAGAGCGAATGGCCCAAGCTCCCGGTTCTGGTGCTGAGCGGTCACCCGGAAGACCAATTCGCCGTCCGTGTCCTGAAGGCGGGCGCGGGGGGCTACATGACAAAGGAAAGCGCTCCCGAGGAGTTGGCGAAAGCCATCCGAAAGGTCTTGGCCGGGGGGCGATACGTAAGTCCCGCGCTGGCCGAAAAGCTGGCCTTGGGAGTAAAAAAGGATCCCACGCGCACGCCGCACGAGACGCTCTCCGACCGCGAGTATGATGTCATGTCCCGTATCGCCTCGGGAAAGACCGTTACGGAAATCGCCGAAGAACTGTCACTCAGCGCAAAAACGATCAGCACCTATCGCACTCGGGTCCTGGAGAAGCTCGGCGTTAAAAATAGCGCACAGATCGTCCAGTACGCAATCCGGAACGGCCTGGTGATTTGAGAACGTCCAAAATGTAGCGGCGGCCGTCCCGCCCCCAACCTCTTTTCCGGCCTTCAGCCTCCCTGTAAGACAAACACCGACAAATCATTCAGCCCGTGTCCCACGAAAAAATCAGCCCGGCCCGGATGTACACGATCGGCACCGAGATTTATTCTCTAACCCGATGCTGAGAAGAAACCAAATTCTCGGTGAATGCATCGCGCAACTAACTGCTGATGGTGTTTTCGACTTTGTTGAACGACAGCATTTCACTCAATTGCCCAGGGCCAAGCAATGAGATGGCTTAGAGGAGACTTGTATGTGGGAAGATAACGGTTACTGCTGGGTGGTAATGTGCAAGAACAATTGGTTTCACAATCGAGTGAATCTTTTCTCTAAGCATAACATTCCCCTTGGCGAGACAGATGTCTACGCGCCACCGCCCGCTCTCAAAGGCAACTTCACGGTCAGGTGCGATGAATGCCATAAGGAGTATCTCTATAAACCCTCCGATGTGCTGAGGCACGACCAAGAGCTTCCCGCTTCCTTCAGTCCCCATCCGCTATTTCAACCGGAGTTCATGCCAAGCGCAGTCGAATTGACTGAGCAAAAAGCCGCGCACCAAGGCAACCTTGACGTTAATTTTCTTGACAATAAAATGCTAAAGGTAAATCTCTTGTTCTCCGCGTCCCCGGAAACCAAGAAGCCGCGTTTGGTTACGAGCATCACATGATGCATGACCGTGCGTGGTCGGAGAAATTGTTACTTGCTGTGCTTGCGCTCTTGCTACTGGCTGCTGTGGCTCAGATTGTCTTGAAATACGTGCGGTGAAACCCTGCCACTTTTTGAGCCTGGGGCAACGCAGTTCTTTAGCGGCAACACAGAAGGTGTGCGAGCGGAATTGAAGGCGCTGGGATACGAGTTGGCAGCGGTCGAGGAGGTTGCCGCGCCCAAACAGAATTACGTCAAGATACCGACTGAATGCCCCCACTGTTATGCGAAACAGGAAGTTCATGTCGAAGCACTGACAGGATTCGTGCAAATGGGCGGCCCCCTGCCGGTTGTATGTGTGAAATGCGAGAAGGGATTTGAAATTAGGGTCCCTGCCCCAATTATCGGCGGCTCGTTCCAAGTGTAACGGTGTCACGCTGGTCGGCCCGCGATCAAACGGCCTTTCGCCTCGCCATTTTCTGTGCCATGAACAGCAGCATTCCCAGGTCACTTTCTTTCGTGTGGCTGAACAGGCGGCGGATTTCGGCGCGCAGGATGCTTGCGTTCGGCAATTCGCCGAAGAGCGCTTCAATGGTGTCCAGGACGACTCGCCGCGCCCCAACCCTCTGGACTGCGTCGGCAATTCGAATGAAGAGGCCCTCGAGGTCATACTCGCCGGTTTCCCCTAACTCGCTTCGCGTGATGGACACGTGGTCCACGAACAGTTTCTTTTCCGCCACCAGCGCGGTCCATTTCTGACACGGTGTCAGCAACGGCGCGCAAGGTGGAATTCGATAAACTCATTAAGGAACTGAAACGATTGGAGCCCGGTATCACCAAGGGCGAGGAATTGAAAAAGCAAGCCGTTGCATCCATCAATAAATATATGGATGGACGCCCTCGTGGAGACCGCGACAAAAACTTGACACTGATAGCCAGCGCATTGGGGAAAAATGTGCGCACACTCTATCGCTGGAGTAGTGAAGCAGCGGACCCGGAGGCGGCTGAGAAGAAACTGGCGGAAAGACGCGAATCAAAAACTAAAGAGCCTGAGATTACACCTATCCAACTGCTGACCGATGTCGTGTTCAAATATTTAGGCGAAACTGGCGATGACGTAGACGGCATTTTTCAAGTGCTTAAGGATCAAATTCCGCAAGAACAACTTTGTGCGTCATTGAAGAAATTGAAGGGTGTCTGCTCATGAAAAACCCCGACCAGCATTTTCTTACTAAAAAAGAGGCAGATGATCTATTCGCGTTCGTTAAAACTTTGCCTCGCTTTCGCAGTGAATTCTCATTCAGAGGGCAGAGGCGAGGCTATATAAAAAGGCTGAGTCTACCGTCTTGGAGTGAGTACGGCACATTTCGTGGGGTCGCGCCCGGATCAAAGAATCAGGGCGCATACCACCAAGAATACAAAGATGTCAAAGGGCTATTGCAAAATTCGCTGGACTCCGCGCCGAGAGTGGTTAGGGACCTTGCGATAAAATTGAGCCGATTCGCTGGTAAGCCTGTCAACTACTTTTCTCTGGTCGGCTATGCTGATGAAAACGATCATATCGAGCCCCACCAACACGGCGAGGATAGAGGGCGCGATGCTAGAGTTTTCATAATTTCCCTTGGTGCTGTGCGCCGATTTTACTTGAGTCCCATCTGCAATAAATGCCCCGTCTGCCCGAAATGTAATGCGTCTGATTGTGAAGGGCACAACCGAAAGTGCAAGGTTTGCAAAAAGGCGAAGAAAGTCCGGGTGGATCATTGCAAGTCAATCTCACGCGTGAAGAAATATGGACAAATGTACGAACTTGCACACGGCTCTATGATCGCGCTTTCTGACGAGGATAATTTTAAGTCCTATCATGCTATTCTGAATTCTAATACTCCGAAGGGACTTCGGATTTCCTTCAATACGAAGTGCTTGCCCACGAAAGAAACTCTGGAACAATTTATTAAGCGAATGGAAGGCCCGCCAATTCCTGATACTGACCCTCGGGTTAAAGAGCGCGAAGCGATGGCGGCGGACTTGAGAGACGGGAAAGTTATACCTGTAAATCCCGCAGCCAAGAAACTGCGCGACGATCTACTAGCCGAATTTCCTAATGCTACAAAAATGAAATCTAAAAAGGATTGGACACACCGTAAAAGCTTCATTGATAAAAGGAAAGTGAGTGGGATATATAACCTGCTGGTGGATAGTCCCGATTGGATTCCAAGCCACGATCACCCTACGCAGGCATTCGCTATTTATTACGGCAAATCCTATGACAAAAAGATTTCTGGAAAAAGCAGGCATGGCGGACGCGAGGGGGAAATTCCACAGATTCCCGAATTTCTAAAGGATTTGAGAAAGCAAATTGAGCAGGAAGTCGAATGTCCTGTGAACTATATCCAGTGCCACAAGTACGGCCCTGATGTTTCGGTCAGACCGCATCGAGACCCAGGCGGTACAGTTGTTCCTATGCTCACTATAGCCACCAACGAAAAGGATTTCCGCGCCTACGCCATCAAAAATATGCAAGACCCAGCATTCCGCACCCAGGCTATCAAAGACCTTCGCGGGAAGCATCTGCTGTGCTGGTGTATCCAAGAAGGACCGAAGCGAGATAAGTTCTGCCATGCGCGGGTCTGGTTGGAACTGGCGAATCCCGACACTCGACACCGCGCTCGGGTCTCCGGCTTTGAAGTCTTTGGCCCGATCAAATTCTATGGAAAAATAGTCATAGTGGTAGCTCTTACAAAAGGAGCCTGCCCGAAACACCGTGAGTTTCCGGTGACATTGTAGGCGGGGAAAAAGGTTGAATAACAAACTGAATGTCATCCGCAATCATAGAAGTCCCGCAAATATTAACAACAAATGTGACGCCAGAACAGCGAGCCAAGAAAGGACGAAAGTCTATGGCTCGACGATCTGGACAATGTGGTTATCTCGAACGGAAAGGCAACAGCTGGTACGTCCGGTTCTGGATTGATGTGCCGGGGCAGGAAAAGCGAGCGCACAAGAGCGTTCGAATCTGCCCGGTGAAGGGACCTGGAGCACTGGCAAAGCCTGAAAGGGAGAGGAGGGCAAAGGAAGTGATCTCCGCCAACGGTGCCAATACTGTAGAACACTTCGAGAAGGTCCAAGCCTTGAATGTGGGCACGACTTTCCGGCGCCAGTCCGCTTGGTGGTTGAATCACGCACGAACGCGAAAACGAAGTCCAATCAAGCCAGCAACCGCAGTCGGCTATCAGAGCTTCCTCGACAACTGGCTCAATCCCAACTTGGGAGACGTACCGCTCGCGCAAGTGGGCAACAGAACCGTCAAGGGACTTGTTACGAAGCTAACGGAAACGAAACTGGCTCCCAAAACCATCGTTGATATCGTCGCCGTTGCGAAGATGGTGGTCGCTTTGGCACGCGACGACAATGGAAGGCGGCTCTATCCTCGGGAGTGGAATCACGAATTCATCGACTTGCCGGTCGTGAAGTCGAACGATCAGGACACTCCCACACTTGAAGCCGGGGAAATTTCCGATATTCTCTCTAAGACCGGTGGCTGGTATAGGGTGCTTTATGCCCTGCTTGCCAGAACAGGTCTTCGAATCGGTGAAGCCCTGGCAATTCGGGTAGAGGATTACTCCGAGGATCATACGACGATTAGCTCCGACTGCAAAACCATCCACGTCCGCAAGCAACCGTTCCGCAACGAGCCTTAGCTGAGGTGGGAATTAGGTAGGTTTAGATTAGTGTTGAAGCGTGTCTGGCCAGGAGACGGATGCGAAGGGTAATTCGCATAGCTTTTCAAGGGCGAAAGTGAGTCGGCGACACCATTTGAAGAGTCCACAGGCTGGAAGACCGCGACGAGGATCCCCGGGGCGAGCAGAAGTGTCGGACGAGGTGATGCGGAACACCTCAGGGCGACATGCCGGCGGGAGCCACTTCACTGTAGAGTTCAGCAGCGATGAGCCTGGCCCAGAAGATTTGCGTCTTACCGTGGCGCACGGATGGCCTCACATTGCGCGCCAGGAAGACATGAAAAATGTTGTAAGCCAGGAAGGCCACGAGCAAAAAGCATTCGATGGCGCCGGGATCATGCTTGAACACATGATCGCAGTGCCATTGGTTGGCCAACTCGTTGAAGCCATAATTCTCGATATCCCATCGCTGGTGCCCTAAATGGACGAGGCGATGGACGGGAACTTGGGCCGGCGATAGTGTGGTCACCCAGATCCAGTCACTGGTTTGTGGATCGTCCCGCTTGTCGAGTTGCCGACGAACCGTGTAGGTCTCCAGGGAACGAACCACGCGCACCGGGGCCTGCACCTGGGGCCAGGAAAGTAAGTCTGGAAAATCCCACCAGTGGCACTGGCGGGATCGATAGCTACCCGGCTGAGGGGCCACCTGGTCGAATAATCCAGCCACGTCCTGGTAAAGATTGCGCCGTTCTTCCTTGAGCACCACCAGAGCGTGTTTGCCGCGAGCGAGCAAAAAGTTGAAAAACGGCGCCTGGGCGTAAAGCGCGTCGGCCAGCACCAAATCGAAGGCCCGCGGATAGGCGGCCATCACGCGCGCCAATAAGCGCAGGGCCGTTTCCACTTCATCCTCGCCGGGTCGCTGCGGCTCATGATCTAGGAGCAAGCGCACGGCCTCCCGTCCTGGCAGCGCACCGGGCAGCAACAGCAAGGTGACCTGCCGATGATAAAACTGGATGCGATCGCCTCCCGCACCGTGGATGGTTCGCTGCAAGCAGCCGGAACAATGACGCAGGTAACTGGCGTGGCTTTCGTGACCGTCAAGAACGACTACGCCCAGGCCGTAAATATCCGGCAAGGCTTTGTTCCGTTTCAGGCGCTGGTAAACGTCGTGAATCCCTTGCCGAAGCCCGTCGGCATCGAGCAAGGCATGGACGCGTCCCAGAGTGTCTGCACTGAAGGTCGACTCTTGCAACCAACTCTGCCAAAAGCGGGCCCGGCCGACCTGTTCCCAAGCGTTGAGGCTGCCCATCCTGGCCCAGAACAACACCATCGACGATTTCACCACCGCCGCTGTGGAAATGCGCGGTTTCTCTCTCCGGTCGGAAACCGGCGTGACGATATCTTTGGAAAGCTGAAAGATTTTTTCCGAATAGGCGATCAGGCGGCGAAGAACTTTTATGGTTTCTTTTCCTGAAGTCGTTTCCATTCCAGCTCGGAAACTTCCTCAATCAGTTTCTGCATCAGGCGATAGTCGTTAACGGCTTGGCGAACGCGTTGTTGCCAGGCTTTTGGGACACAGATCTGGCGAAGCTTCCCCGCTTGGCTCTGCACCAGGTACAAAGACTTATGCAGTTCCCCTCGGGCACAACGGCAATTGGGCTTGCCACAAGTGCCAGAACGTTCCGAGAGAGTGCCACGAAGAAACCACTGACCGGAGGAAAGCTGTGCAATGCGGGAACGGAAGTTGCGCTCGATGGCGGAGAGTTTGGTGCGGTTCAGTGGGTCGCTCATACCTTATACATATAATATATACAAGATAAAAAGAAAAGTCAAGAGCAAAAACACAATGAGAATTTGCTCTCCGAGCGAACCCGGGCCAAAACATGAATGGAATCAGACGGTTTGGTCGGTTAACAATCTTCGTTGCGGAACCGCTGGTCCGCAAGAGCGTATGGCGGGGCAAGGAACAAGCTCCGAAAACCGACAACGCCATTCGAGACGTTGACTTGCATACGTCTCTCGCGGCTACCCTGAAAGAGTTCATCGGCTCTCGCAAATTAGGTTTCCTCTTTCAGACGAAAAGCGGCAAGCCGCTCACGCAGCGCAACATCATGCGCGACAGCTTGCACAATCTAGGAGTGCGGGACTTCCATCCGTTCCGCAGGTTCCATGTTACTCATCTGCGGGATCAGGGAACGCCGGAAGATATTCTGCGCTTCTGGATTGGCCACGCTGATCAGTCGGTGACGGATCGCTACAGCAAGATGTCGAAGCGAATCCAGAGCCGCAAAGAGTGGGCGGAAAAAGCCGAACTCGGTTTCGATCTGCCCGCATTTTGTACCCAATGTACGAAAGTGAGCGTCATTCCAATTCAGGAAAATGCCGCGTAAAGTGCTACAATTCGAGGGGTTAGGACCACAGGTCCCCGGTAGCTCAACGGTAGAGCATTCGGCTGTTAACCGAAGGGTTGCTAGTTCGAATCTAGCCCGGGGAGCCAAATCCTTCAACTACTTTCGGACATTTTCTGAATCCAGTTTACTGTCCGAGCTGTTAATTTGCTTCGCCTTTTCCGCGATGCGCATCGTCGTCGGCTCCTTTCCATGGGATTGCGCTAGGGTCGCCGAATGCCTACCCGAAGTGCGATCGCGATGTTGCCACAATCTGTTCGACGGTCTAGAATTGCGCCGACGGAATTGAGGTTGGGGAGGAACTATGAATCGTATTGTCAGGAACGCGCTCGTTGTGGGGCTGGCTTGGGCTGGCTCGATCGCCACGCTGGCGAGCCGGCCGGCGGCCGCTGCCGAGGATGCAGTGGTCACGGCGGATAAAGCTGTTGTGGCGGCGCTCGCCAAGGGCGATCAGGTGGCCGCGAACAAATGGCTCGATCCGGATTTCAGTTGGATCGACTCCGAAGGCATCATGTGGGCCAAGACCGACGCTTTCCGCGCGGAGCTGAAGCCATTGGTTCCCGCGGGAACGGACACTAAAACCATCGAACACAAGTATGGGAAGAGCGTTGTCTGGATCCAGTGGAATCAGGGAAACAAATACTCCGCGCGCTTCTGGGTGAAACGCGCGTCGGGATGGAAGCTGCTGCACACGACCGAGATTGCCGCGATGCCGAAGCGGGATTTTCAAACCGTCGAACCTACTTACGACATCCCTTGTAACAACCCCTGCAAGGCCGTGCCGTACAAGCCGCTGTCACCCGGTGAGAAGGCGTCTCTCGACGAGTGGCAGGAGCAAGAGTCAAGCCAGGAAAATTGGGAAAAGCATGTTGCAGACAATTTGGATCAGCGAGTCGTCAGCACTTATGGTGGAGCTTCGCCTTCCAAAGCGGATCGAATCGCGGGGATGAACAGGCGCAAGGCGGCGAATGCCAACGCACCCAAGGTCGGCGCGGCGCCGGCGCTGTGGATTCGCACTTGGGACTTCGGCGACGCGGTCGTGATGGTCTCCTGCCAGCCGACGTACGGCGACAAAGCGTATTGGTCCAGCCGCGTGCTCGCCCCAAACGAGTCCGGCCTGTGGCAGATGATGGAGAGCTATCACAATTATATTCTGGCTTCCGCCGTCATGACCGCCACGCCCAATCAGCCTGATCTGAAGTAGTGCGCTGCGATTGGAACAATCGCGTTTGACACCGCGGGGAAGGAAAAGCGTCCAACGCTTTCCTTCCCCATTTTTTTGCGGAAGGAATTAGATTTGTTCCGTGAGCACGGGAGCCGCGGTTACTTCTGGCCGGGGAGTCAATCCAAAAGTTAGCGCAGCGCCAATCAACATGAATGCGCCGAGCATCGCGAAGCCGGAAGTGAAATTTCCCGTGCGCTTGTTCAGGTAGCCCACCAGGAGAGGGCCGAAAAAGCCCCCCAGGTTCCCGATGCCGTTGATGAATCCCAGGACGGATCCAGCCATTTTTCGGGAGAACACTTCAGTCGGAATCGCCCAGAACGGCCCCAGTGGCGCAAAGGCTCCTACGGCGGCCAGACACACCAAGGCGTACGAGATTACCGGGGAGACTTCGTTCGTGAGAACGCCCCCGAAAAGAGCCAGCCCGCCGATGCCCATCGCGAACGCCACGTGCCCGCGCCGTTCATTCTTTTTATCCGAGCTGTGCGAAATCAGCACCAAAGAAACGGCGCCCACGACGAACGGAATCATGTACAGAAGTGACGTGATGAAATGACTCGTGGTTTTCGCCTTTTCGATCGCGCTGGGAAGCCAGAACAGATATCCCAATTGGCCGCTCAACATCAGCAACTTGATCATGGTGAGCAGAAGCACCTGCGGGGCGAACAACGCCCGCAGAAAATACTCGCGGTCGGCGGGCTCTCGGGCCGCGATGTCTCGACGTAACTCTTCTTCCAGATGTTCGCGTTCCTCGGCTGAAATCCAGGGGGCTTGGCGCGGGTAATCATAGATGCACAAGACCCACACCAGAACCCACAACAAAGGGAACACGCCTTCCACGGCCAGCATCATGCGCCAATTCCAGCGATCCAGCAGCCATCCGGAAAGCGGCGCGGAAACGATCAAGGAAATGGGAATCGCGATGGAGAATAGAGAGTTCGCACGCGCCCGCTCCTTGCGCGGAAACCAGTGTGAGAGCAGAACCAGCGTTGATGCATACATGCCGCTCTCCGCAACGCCCAGAAGCAACCGCATCGCCCACATCTGCTGCCAAGTGTGCACAAGACCGCAACCCACGGCGGCCGCTCCCCAAGCGACAAGCAAAATACTGACGAACCATTTCGTGCTCCAACGGGTCGCCAAATATCCGCCCGGAACCTGCAGCGCCAGATAACCCCAAAAGAAAGCGCCCACAATCATTCCGCCCTGTGTGGAATTCATGTGCAGTTCCCGGCTCATGGAAGGTAGCGCTTGCGACACGTTGGCGCGATTGATGAAGGAAATAGCGTACGTCACTGTGGCGAACGGCAGGATTCGCAGCCAACGCTGCTCACGCATAAAATATCTCCGTAAATGCACGCAAGCTTTTGCGCATTATATGGCACGAGCGATGGTTTGACGAGAAGCATTCGGCGGGTTACAACATGGCAGGCGTGACCGGCATTCTTCCCGGCGCGCCCGGCATTTTGACTTCGGAAATTTTCCTTCGGAAAGGAATGGATGGAGGAGTACGACGTCATCGTGATCGGAGGCGGCAACGCCGCCATGTGCGCGGCATTGGCTGCGCGCCGCGTCGTCTCGCGGGTGTTGGTGCTCGAACGCGCTCCGGAACACATGCGCGGCGGAAATACGCGCCACACGCGGAACATACGATGCACTCACGCCGCCGCCGACCAGTTTTTCTCGGGCCCCTATTCGGAAGAGGAGCATCTGCAGGACCTGATCGGCGTGACCGGCGGTCCGGCCAATCTCGACCTCGCTAAATTAGCGGTGCGCGAATCGAGCAAGCTTCCCGCATGGATGAGCGCGCACGGCGTGAGTTGGCAGCAGCCTCTTGCGGGGACGCTGCACTTAGGACGAACCAACCGCTGGTTCCTCGGAGGAGGAAAGGCGCTGCTGAATACGTACTATCAAACGGCGCGCCGCATGGGAATCAGCATCCGCTACGACGCCATGATGGAGGACCTCGTCATCGAAAATGGCCGATTCGACGGTGTACGGCTCAAGAATGGAGAAACCGGAGAATTCATCCGCGGCCGCGCGGTCGTGGTGGCCGCCGGAGGCTACGAAGCCAACATCGAGTGGCTCAAGAAGTACTGGGGAGACGCGGCGGACAATTTCATTATTCGCGGCACACCCTACAACGATGGAATGCTGCTTGCCGCTCTTCTGAAAAAAGGAGCGCA
Organism: Terriglobia bacterium; assembly: GCA_963811715.1. Lineage (GTDB taxonomy): Bacteria > Acidobacteriota > Terriglobia > Acidiferrales > UBA7541 > Palsa-360. The sequence continues at coordinate 357,058 of CAWESM010000008.1, read as the reverse complement.
AGCGATTGGCGACCCAAAGGGATTTCACGCCATTGCCGTGGACGCTCGCGCGCCGAAATTTGACGGCGGCATCGTTACGCGGCTCGACGCGATACCGTTCGGCATTGTCGTCAATCAACTGGCCCGCCGTTTTTATGACGAGGGAGAAAACATCTGGCCGAAGCGATACGCCAGTTGGGGAGGCTTGATCGCCGCCCAACCGGGACAAATCGCATTTTGCATTGTCGATTCCAAGACCATCGACCGATTCTTGCCGCCCATGTTCAAACCGTTTCAAGCGGATTCGCATGAGGCTCTGGGCGCGGCGTTGGGACTCGATCCTAAAGTGTTTGCGGAAACGGTTGCGGAATATAATCGCGCGTCGGCCGCGAATACCGAGATTCGCATCGAGGTCCTGGACGGCGCATGCACTCGCGGTATTGCCCCGCCAAAAAGTAATTGGGCGATTCCGATCGATCGCCCTCCGTTTTACGGGCTTCCTCTGCGGCCAGGAATAACTTTCACCTACATGGGAGTCGCCGTGGATGAAAGGGCGCGTGTGCTCGAGCAAAGTGGCCGGCCATTCACGAACGTCTACGCCGCCGGAGAAATCATGTCAGGAAACATCCTTACGAAGGGCTACCTCGGCGGCTTTGGATTGACGATCGGTTCCGTGTTCGGCGAACTCGCGGGGCGAGAGGCAGCGTCGCATGCCCGAGCTTGACATATTTCAGGAAGCCAACCGCCAGTTAATCATCTGCAATGCGTGCCGCTATTGCGAAGGGTACTGCCCCGTTTTTCGCGCCATTGAGACGCGGCGGGATTTCCAGCAGGGCGATGTGTTCTATCTTTCCAACCTCTGCCATGATTGCCGCGCCTGCTATTACGCCTGCATGTTCACTCCGCCGCACGAGTTTGCCATCAATATCCCGAAGATTCTGGCCGAGGCGCGCACCGAGACGTACGCCCGCTGGAGCTGGCCGGGCTTTATGGCCCGCGCATTCAAGGATCGCAGCACCACGGTTGTTTTGGCGGCCGCTATGGTTGCAATCGTGGTGGCCCTGTCGCTTCTTCTGATCCCGGCCAGCGGTCTCTTCGCGATCCATGTCGTCCCCGGAGCGTTCTACGAAGTAGTCCCCTACATCGCGATGGTGATTGGCGGGTTGGGCCTGTTCTTTTATGCAATTGCCGTCTGGATGCGCGGCGGCGCGCGTTTCTGGTCGGAAACACGCGGCGCATTGCACCAGCCCGGAGGCCTCAAAGCGTTGGCCTCGGCGTTGACGGCGGCAATGGGCCTGCGATATTTGAAAGGCGGAGGTCCTGGATGTTTCTATCCGGGGGAGCGCCCTTCCTCCGCCCGCCGCATCTACCACTCCCTGACTTCCTGGGGTCTTCTGTCGGATTTCGTGGCGACTACATTAGCTTTTATCTACCAGGATTTTTTTCACCGCCTTCCTCCGTACGCGCTCACGAGCGCGCCGGTAATTTTCGGCAGCGTGGGTGGCGTGGCGCTGATCGTTGGGACCGGCGGATTGCTCTGGTTCAAAATACGGAGTGACCGGCAACCGGAAGGCGCCGGCGCGTCAGGCATGGACTACGTGTTTCTCGTTACGCTCGGCCTCACGGCGTTGACCGGCATGCTGACGCTGATTTTTCGCGCCACGGCCGCGATGGGAAGCATGCTCATACTGCACTTGGCGCTCATTGCCGCGCTGTTCGTCACGGCCCCATACGGAAAATTCGTGCACTTCGTATACCGATCGCTCGCATTGATCCGGTATGAGATCGAGCAGCGCCAGCCACGGCAACACGCCGGGCATTAGCGCCAAGATCTCGTTTGGAAAAAACGTGCCCTCTCCGTCCCGTGTTTTCCGGGACGGAGAGGCCTCTGCAAAACCATCCCGCACCGATGGGGGATGCTCTTGTAGCCGCCGCCCGATTTTGGGGCGGGCAGCCGTTCGTTTCGGACTGTCCGTAGAATATAATTACTTATCACGCTTGACGACCTCGAGGAGGCCGATTCGCATGCCCGTAGTGAAGGAATCCTCCATCCCATGCACGATCATGAGAGGAGGAACCAGCAAGGCCCTCTTCTTTTTGGATTCGGACCTTCCCGCCGACGCGAAGCAGAGAACGGATTCTCTCCTTCGCGCATTCGGCAGCCCTGACATTCGCCAGGTGGACGGCATGGGCGGGGCCGATCCTCTCACGAGCAAGACGGCCATGATTCGGGCCTCGAACATGCCCGATGTGGACGTGGAATACACGTTCGGCCAGGTCAGCATTACGGAGGCGTTCGTCGACATGGCGGGAAATTGCGGAAACATTTCTTCCGCCGTGGGGCCCTTCGCCATCGACAAAGGTCTTGTGCCAGCTGTAGCCCCAGTGACCACCGTCAGAATTTTCAATACGAATACAAAAAAAATGATTATTGCCGAGGTTCCAGTCTGTGAAGGCCGTGTGGTCACGCAAGGAACCTATAAGATCAACGGCGTCCCCGGCACGGGGGCCGAGATTAAAATGCACTTTGTCGATCCCGGTGGAGCGATCACCGGAAAATTGCTCCCGACCGGCAATGTCGCCGACAAAATTAAAATGGAGAGCGGGAAGACCGTCGAGGTATCAATCGTCGACGCGGGCAACCTGGCCGGGTTCGTTCGCGCGGAGCAGGTCGGTCTTCGCGGAGATGAATTGCCGGCGCAGATCGAATCTCGCGCGGACATTCTCGCAACGCTGGAAGAAATTCGCGCCAAGATCAGCGAACTCCTCGGAATGTGCGGCGACTGGCGAGAAGCCTACCAGCGCTACAGAACGAACCCCAAGATAGCGTTCGTGTCAGCGCCCGCCGCGTTCAAGACTCTACAGGGACAGCAGATGCCCTCGGAGAGCAGCGATGTGATGGCTCGGGTGATGGCCATGGGCCGCATGCACAAGGCGTTTGCGATCACGGCCGCCATCCCCACGGCGGCGGCATCCAAGATTCCGGGAACCGTTGTTCACACCCTGTGCCGCAATTCCTCTTCGACGGTACGGATCGCCCACCCCTCGGGAATCATGTCCGTCGGAATCACCACGAAGGGTGAAAAGGGAAAGTTTCCGTCTGATGGAAGTGGTCGTCGGACGCACCGCCAGAAAATTGATGGAAGGGCGCGTATTCCTGCCCGAGGCATGAAAAATTCACCAGGCGCGGACGCCAAGAGATCGCCCGGTTTTGGTAGCACAGGCTTCAGCCTGTGTGATTTTGACCTTCGTACGAGCGGAAACCCACACAGCCTGTGCTACTCAACTCTTTCCTGAAAAACGTATTCTCTCGCGGATTAATTCGCGAGAGGATTCGGGCGCACCTGGATGTGATTCACCGAGCCGATTCGGGTTTCCGTGAACTTGGGCAAGTACGAGCTGTACGTCGCCCAAATGCCGCGGCCCTTCCAGCCCGCCTTGGGATCGTCAATCCGGCCATCCAAGCCGCGCGTGTAAAACGGCATCGGATACGCCATGCGGAAGATGGAGAACGTTTCTTTCTTCGGATCGAAGATCAGCATCGAATCCGAAGTGGTCCCGGTAACGATCACCGTATCTTTACCAAGTCCAAACGTATCGAATTGATCAACCCAAAGGAAGTAGGGATATTCCGTGCTGCCGGTTTCCTTGCCTGTGCCCGTGAATTTTGGTCCCGGCAAGTCCCAGTACGTGAATTTTTCGGTCTTGCGATCCAATCGTCCGAGGTGCCCGCTGCCGGCCGAGAACCAAACATTCCCGTCCGTGCTGAAGTCGATGCCATGCGAGAGGCGTCCCGGAGCAGGCAGCAGGTAATCTTTGAATGTCCGGGTCTTTGGATCCAACATATACAGCTTATTCTGCGGTCCATCCACCACCGGAACGGAGAGCCACACGGTGCCATCGATAGGGCTTACCGCCGTGGCGTAGCCTGAAGTCGGAATCACTTTCTTGGTATCCATGTCGACCCGCATCCAGGCATTCTGAGCAGCCGCCTCGGTCCCTTCGACGTTGTTCATATCGATTTTGGTCGTGTCGAGTTCTCCCAGCACATCTCCATCGGTCCAGATTCGGTCTTGCCAGTCGAATTGCAAGTGATGGGTGTTGTAGGAGGTGTCGACGCCAACAAACTTATTCGCTTTCGGATCGTAGAATCCGAGTTGCATTCCGTGATTGCGTGAAAGAAAGGTTTTGGCCGCCACTTCAAGCTCGGCCGGGTTATTTGTCTCCGTGGCGATCGTGCTCGCCGCCCACTTTGGTTCATTGTTTACACCAGGGGGGCGAACCGGTTCCGTCATCCACACTCTACCGTGCTCATCGAACATGGGATTGTGCGGGCTGGCCATCCAAGCTTCCTCGGATTCTCTTTCGTGGTAATAATCCACTTTGGTGCTGAGACCCTTTGTGTCTCGAGGTTGTACCTGGAGCCCTTCGACCGTGTTCTTCACCGGGTCCAGAACCCACAATCTCCCGCCACCGGTCCGGTCCGCACCGTACACTTTCCCGTTCGCATACAGGGTCGGATTGCGCTTATCGGTGGATGTCACATCGTGAATAAAGGATTCGGGAGCTCCCCAATCCCACTGCGACACAACGAAATTGCGTTCCATGCCGGTAGGACGCGGCGGAGCCGGAGGAACTTCGCCTGCTTTAATGCGGGTCGCCCATTCGGCCAGAGTCTTCTCAAGCAATTCTCTGCCGAGCCGGTCGGCCGCCGCACCCATGGCCTGATTGCGTTGGAAGATGCCGTCCCAATCATCAGGGTCGGTGTAACGGCGTGTGGGAGTCATGCCCAGCTGATGGCACTGGTTGCACCCGCCCCTCAACGCCGCAAGCCACTGCTCCTGGCTGGCATAGTTCGCGGGGAGCTGATCCTTTGAGGGAGGATGAATCAGCGACGTCCAATAACTGGCGGGGTAAATCTTCGCCGCCTCTTGAGGGGTCGCGGCATTCGCGACCTGAAGCTTGACTTGCGCCCCTCGCGCGGCACTCACGCGCTCGGAGTCCTTCAATCCGTACCCGCGCACCCACAGCTCGTAGGCCCCGTCCGGCAAATCCGGCACGAGGAACCGGCCCTGTTCGTCGGTGACAACGATCTTGCGGAAAGGCACCGGGAGCGACTTCGTCTCCGCAATCACCCAAACCCCGGCTTCGGGCTTCGCGCCGTTGCTGTTCAGCACCACGCCGCCGACACTATTTTTGTCGACTTGCACTCCAGCAGCGCCCGCCTTGCCCGCGGCCCCGCTCTGTTGACCGGCAGCCGGCCGTGCCATCACGCAAAGAGTCACCAGAAGAGCCCACAACATCGTGCGCGTTACGGTTCGCATCTCAATCCTCCCCACCTACGGCTTACGCCTCGGCTTCATGTCCAGGGTTAAATCCGCATAGCTGTACTGCGATAGATATAACGACTAGACGCACCTGGCAATCTCTTGGTTTCGTGAGTTTTCAGGACGATGGGGTGGGGCATCCATTCGGAGATATATGCTTGAAGTGATGATGCAGCCCGCGTATGATCTGCGCAAACTTGAAAGTAAAATCGGCGATTTTCAGGAATATGGTTTGTGCATTGAGAAGGCTGACAGCAAACCGGCGACGATTCACAGCGATCTTGCTGTGCGCCGCGATTCTTTGCATCGGGCACGCAGCTGGCGCGCAGAATGGTCCGGCCGGTGAAACATTCAAGGCGCGGCTGTCTCCAGTGCCCATTGATGCGACGATGATGTCTACCATCGCGGGGTCGGGTTCGCTCACGGCGACGTTGTCCGGGAAGCAGCTCACCATCACGGGAACATTCGAAGGATTGCGTTCGCCCGCGACGACCGCGCAGTTTCACCGAGGGCCGAAGGGCATTCGCGGGCCCGCCATCCTGGATTTAGAGTTGACGGTTTCGAAGGCGGTGAAGGGCACGCTCAGCGGCTCGGTTGAGTTGACGCCGGAACAAATCGTGGACCTCAGGAATGGCCGGTTGTACGTGCAAATTCAATCCGAGCGCGCCCCCGACGGCAACCTGTGGGGCTGGCTCTTGCATTAAGAGGAGCGACAATGCTCGGACGAAAAGCGTATCGATTCGCGGCCTGCGGTGCGATGGCAGTGTTTGGCATCGCCATCGTCTCTCTGCAACTGCCTGCAAATGCCCAGCAGCCCGCAAGAACCGCGCCCTACACCGCCGAGCAAGCCAACGCCGGCCGTGCAACGTACCAGATCAAGTGCGCGACCTGCCATCTGCCCGATCTGAAGGGCAGCAACGAAGCGCCTCCCCTCGCGGGCATCAATTTTCTCAACACGTGGCGCGACCGCACGGCCAGCGATCTAATCAATCGCATACGAAACACGATGCCCGTGACAGATCCCGGCTCGCTCGGAGATGAAGAAGCAGTTAATATCGTCGCGTATATCCTGCAGGCCAATGGCGCCGCGGCCGGCACTCAGGCGCTCACACCGGCAGCGATGGCGCCCATCGGGGGCGAAGGCTCCGCGGCATCATCACAATCGACAGAACGACCTCCGGCTGGACAAACTCCCGTCGCGCGGCCGCCCACCCCGGCACGAGCATCCGGCGCGCCCGCGGGCCTGACCTTCGCCGGCGAAGTGAAAAACTACGTGCCGGTGACCGACGAAATGTTGCGCCGCGCCGACCCAAGCGACTGGCTCATGGTCCGCGGGAACTATCAGGCGTGGAATCACAGCGCGCTCACGCAGATCACGCGCGATAATGTGAAGGACCTCAAACTGGCCTGGGTGTGGTCCATGAACGACGCCGTCGGAGCAAACGAACCCACGCCCCTGGTGCATAACGGCACCATCTACTTGACCAACGTCGACAACATCTTGCAGGCGCTCGACGGCCGCACGGGCGACCTCATCTGGGAAAATCGCTTGCGGCCCCAAGGCTCGCAGGGCGGCGGAACGGGCGCGATGCGCAATCTCGCCATCTATCAGGACAAGGTTTTTGCCGCGACGACCGACGCGCATCTCATCGCCCTCGACGCACGCACCGGAAAAGTCGTGTGGGACACGGTCATCGCCGACGTTGGCAGGGGCTACGGAAATTCAAGCGGCCCCATCGTGATAGGCGGAAAAGTGATTCAGGGACTCGGCGGCTGCGACCGCTACAAAGCGCAGGATAAGGATCAAGGTTGCTTCATCAGCGCCTTCGATCCGGCGGACGGAAAGCTGCTTTGGCACTTCAACACGATTGCGCGTTCCGGCGAGCCGGGCGGAGATTCCTGGGGCGATCTGCCCAATATGCTGCGGGTCGGCAGCGAAACCTGGATCACCGGCAGCTACGATCCCGAGTTGAATTTGACGTACTGGGGCGTGGCCCAGGCCAAACCGTGGATGCAGGCCAGCCGCGGCACGAAGGGCACTGCGCTCTACTCCAGTTCGACGCTGGCGCTCCACCCGGATGATGGAAAACTCGCGTGGTACTTTCAGCACGTCCCCGGCGAGACGCTCGACATGGACGAAGTCTACGAGCGCGTCCTGGTGGACATAGACGGCCGCAAGACGGTGTTCACCATTGGCAAGACGGGCATCCTCTGGAAGCTCGACCGCAAGACCGGGGAGTTTATCGACGCCAAGGAAACCATCTTTCAGAATATTTTCAGCATCGATCACACAACCGGCAAGCTCGCGTACCGGCCCGACATCCTCGAGCAGGAAATCGGTAAATGGACTCCGTCCTGTCCTAGCACTGAGGGCGGCCACAACTGGCAGGCCATGAGTTACGACCCCGGAACCGCGCGCTTGATCATCCCGCTCAGCCAGAGCTGCATGGAAATGTCCGGACGGAAAGTCGAGTTCACGGAGGGATCGGGCGGCACGGCGGGCGACCGGAAGTTTTACGAAATGCCCGGCACCGACGGGAACGTGGGGAAACTCGCCGCCTTCGACGTCAAGACCATGAAAGAAGTCTGGAGCTGGCAGCAGCGGCCTTCGTTTCTGACCGCCGTGCTTTCGACGAACGGAGGCATCGCGTTCGTCGGCGACCTCAACCGCTACTTCCGCGCCGTCGATGTGAATACCGGCAAGGTCCTGTGGCAGATGCGCCTCGGAACGTCCGTGCAAGGCTTCCCCGTTACGTTCAGCATCGGCGGCAAACAATATGTCGCCGTTACCACGGGACTCGGCGGCGGCAGCCCGAGGAATGTGCCTCGAACGATCCTGCCTGACATCCATCCTCCGACGACCGGCAACGCCCTGTACGTTTTCACGCTGCCCCAAAATTGACACTTGCGTAGCGTCGGGTCCGCAGGCGCTGCCATCTAGGTGCTGCCGTTTCCCTTGAGCCGCCAGAATGTTACCATCGGCGCGGAAAATGGAACGCAACATGGCTACGCCTCGCAATCTCGCCTCTGTTCCAAGCGACCCCGGGACGCGTCCCAATCCACACAGCGACATCTGCTTCATGACAGCCACGGACCTCGCGGTAATGATCCGCGAGAAACGGCTGTCTGCCCGTGAAGTGATGGATGATCACCTGCGCCAGATCGAACGGGTGAACCCGAAAGTGAACGCCATCGTTACGCTCGTGGAGGAAGAGCAGCTGATGGCCCAGGCGCGCGCGGCGGATGAAATCATCGCGAAGGGCAAGCCGCTTGGTCCCTTGCACGGCCTACCTGTCGCCGTGAAAGACCTCACGGAAACGATGGGCATTCGGACGACCTACGGGTCGCCACTTTATCGAGATTTTGTGCCGGACCACGACGCCCTTGTGGTCGAGCGAATGAAAAATGCCGGCGCTATCGTCATTGGAAAAACCAATACTCCCGAGTTTGGAATGGGGTCGCAGACGTTCAATCCCGTATTTGGCGCGACGCTGAATCCCTACGATGTGACGAAGACTTGCGGCGGCAGCACCGGAGGAGGAGCCGTTGCGCTGGCTTGCGGCATGGCGCCCCTCGCGAGTGGAACGGATATCGGCGGCTCGCTTCGCAATCCAGCGAACTTCTGCAACGTAGTCGGAATCCGTCCCTCTCCGGGGCGAGTGCCGAACGGCCCATCGGCGCAACTGGGCTGGTCCACACTCAGTGTCTCGGGGCCCATGGCGCGAAACGTCACCGATTGTGCTTTATTGCTCGGCGTAATCGCCGGTTTCGACCGGCGATCGCCGATTTCGATCGAACAGCCCGGCAGCCAGTTTTTGCAGCCGCTCGGCGGGCGCAGCTTCCAGGGTGTCCGCGTCGCGATGATCAAGGATCTCGGATTGCCGTGGGAACCGGCGGTGAAGACGGCCTTCCACGCGCAGCGAAAACATTTTCGAGTCCCTCGGATGCATTGTGGAAGAAGCGGAACCGGACTTGCAGGACGCGAATGAATGTTTCCTGGCCTGGCGCCACTGGGCCTTCGAACTTCAGCTCGGCGCGACGGTCGACGCTCACGCCGATCAAGTGAACGCGTACGCCCACTGGCATGTGGAGGAAGGCCGCAAGTTGACGGGCCCGTATCTCTCGCGGATCGAGGCGAAGCGGACCGCTTTGTATCAGCGGATGCGCGAGTTCATGGAGAAGTACGAGTTCCTCCTCCTTCCGGTGAATCAGGTGCTGCCGTTCGACGTCAACGTGCGATATCCCACCGAAATCGCAGGCGTGAAGATGGAGAATTATATCGCCTGGATGAAATCAAACTATTACATCTCGATTGCAGGAAACCCCGCCCTCTCCGTGCCCTGCGCGTTTTCCGATCGTGGCCTGCCGATCGGAATCCAGATCGTCGGACGGCACAACGACGACTGGGGCGTTCTGCAACTCGGCCATACCTTCGAGCAAGCAACGAAGATTGGAGAAAGACGGCCGGATTTTGCGTGACGCGCATCACGGTTCGTTTTCGGCGGAATGCCAGATAACGCACTAATTTCATTTCGCTGAGTTCCATGTGCCACCCCTGTCGGGGTTTGCTGTTCCTGTTTGAACAATATCCCCACAGCTTCCGCTGTGGGCTACGTTGTGTCGTCCCTCCGGGACTCCCAGGAACCGGGTATTTGTTCACTGCGGGAAACCTCAGGCGATTTGCGGGCGATTTCAGTACAATGTCCGACTGCAAGAGTGCACTCAGGCGGCGTGGCGAACCACGAGGAGGAAAGGATGGCGGGAGCGGGGCAATCGGCGCGCAAGCTGACGATGGACGACATCCGTGCGGCGGCGGACCGGCTGAAAAATTGGGGCCGGTGGGGCGCGAACGACGAAATCGGCACGCTCAACTACACGCGGCCGGAAGACATCATCGGCGCGGCGCAACTCGTCCGCAAAGGGAAAGTAATTTCGCTGGCGCTCCCTTACGACCATCGCGGCCCGCAGGGCGGGAAGACAAAGTATCCATCGCTCGGGCGCTTCAATCCGGTCCACCTGATGATGCGCACCGGGACGGACGCCTATTCGGGCGTGCTCGATAGCCGCAAGATTCGCAGCTCCGACGACGTCATCATGATGCCCACGCAATGCGGCACGCAGTGGGACGGCCTCGGCCATATTTTTTACGGCGACAACATGTGGAACGGCTACGACTGCCGCATGGTGACTTCGGCGGGCGCGCAAAAATGCGGCATCGAGAAAACCAGCGAGAGAATGGTGGGCCGCGGAGTGCTGCTCGACATCCCCCGCATGTTGGGAATGGAACATCTGCCGGACGCCTTCGCGATCACGAACGAAATGCTCGACAAGGCGGAGAAACATTTCGGCGTCAATGTGCGGCGCGGCGATTATTTAATCGTGCGCACTGGGCAAATGGAGGCGATGCTTTCGGCGAACACGTGGGACGGATATTCGGGCGGCGACGCTCCGGGCCTCGCGTTCGAGACGCTCGACTGGCTTCATGCAAAACAAGTAGCGGCCATCGCCACCGACACCTGGGGCGCCGAGGTTCGGCCCAACGAAACCGATGAAGCGAATCAGCCCTGGCACTGGATTTCCATTCCGATCATGGGCCTCACCGTCGGCGAGATATTTTTCCTGAAGGAACTGGGAAAAGATTGTGCAGAGGATAAGCGCTATGAGTTCCTGTTCGTCGCGCCGGCGTTGCCCGTGACCGGCGCTGTGGCCTCGCCGGTAAACCCGCTGGCGATTAAGTAGTGACTGGTGACTGGTGATTTCCTTGCCCTGAGTCCACCGGTGCGCGGCGAAGGGTGATTCGTGATTTGTGACTCGTGATTCGTGAAAATTTGAATTCGTCTTCCCTGTTTATTTCACCTTCGGGAAGCTTCAAATAGGTAAGCTGAAATGCAAACCAACCGGAACGCAAAAGGATGAAACTGTGACGAGCACACCCGCGGGAGATCCGGCAAACGCACTGACGGTATCGCAAGCGCTTGCGAAAATGGTGCGCGCCTATGGCGCCGAATACGTTTTCACGCTGACGGGCGCGCCGCAAAATCCCCTGATCGACATGCAGAATCACGAAGGCGTGCGCGTGGTGCTGGGGCGCAGCGAGCGTTCGGCCTTCGCCATGGCCGACGCCTATGCGCGCATCACCGGCAAGCCAACGTTCGGCATCGTGCAGTTCGGTCCCGGCGCCACCTATTTGCCGGCATCGATCATCGACGCGTTCTGGGCCTCGAGCCCGCTCATCGCCATCAGCGGCACGACGACGACGAGCACGCGCCATCGCTACGAGTATCAGGAATTGGAACAGACCTCCATGTTCCCCGCGATTACAAAGTGGGCGGGAGATCTGCCGCAACCGGAACGTATCGCCGACGTGCTTCGCACGGCAGTAAGGGCAGCGGTCAGCGGCGTGCCCGGACCTGTTTATCTCGGCATACCGGCGGATTGGTTTGGCAAGCGCCTCGCCACCGCGCCCGACATTTACGCCGAGGCAGCCTTCCTGAAAACTCCGGCGCTCCGTGTCGCGCCGCTCGCGCAGGATGTCGAGCGCGCGATCGCACTCCTGGCCAGCGCGGAGAAACCTGTGTTGATTGCCGGCGGCGGCGTCATTCTTTCGGAAGCGTGGAGGGAGCTCACCGCGCTCGCCGAAGCGTTGAACATTCCTGTGGTGACCACCATGGCAGGTAAGGGAAGCATCGCCGATTCCCACCCACTTTCTGTCGGCGCTTGCGGCCGGTACTCGCGCAAAGTCGCCAACGATACTCTTGCTGCCGCGGATTTCTGTCTCGCCATCGGAACCAAGCTGAGTTCGATGGGTACCGATGTCTTCAAATATCCGCGCAAGGGCACGCGCATCGTCCACATCGACCTCGACCCGAATTCGCTGGGCCGGACGTACCGCGAAGAGCTGTCCATCGTCGCCGATTCGCGCGCGGCGCTCACGATGTTGCGCGAAGCAGCGGTGGCCGCGCATGTGAGCGGCAGCCGCTGGGCGGACTGGACCAAGCAAGTGCAAGGATCGGTTGCCAGTTGGCTCAAAGATCTTGAGCGTGTTTCGCGCGATCCCTTGCATGAGGGACGCCTCAACCCATATCATTTAATGTATCTTCTGAATCAGTATATTGGCGGCGATGATCTGCTCGTGGCCGACACCGGCTACATGGCTGCCTGGGCGGTGACAGTGCTGCAACAGAAGCAGCCCGGGCGTCAGATCCTGCGCGCGGCAGGCTCGCTGGGCTGGGCCTTCCCCGCCGCCTTCGGCGCGAAGCTCGCCGTGGGCGCCAAGCGCCGCGTCTTCGGACTCACCGGCGACGGCGGCATCGGCTACCACATCGCCGATCTCGAAACGGCTCTACGGATCAAGACCCCAGTGATTCAAATCGTCTTGAACAATTGCTCGCTGGCTTTCGAGTATCACGTGCAGAAATATGTGCACGAGGAGATGTGTCCGGAGGCGAGTGAATTTCTCGACGTGCCATTTGGCGACGTGGCCCGCGCCTTCGGGGCGCACGGCGAACGAGTCACGTCTCCCGAACAATTCATTCCAGCACTGCGCCGCGCGGAAGAATCGGGCAAGCCGGCGATCGTTGACGTTGTCGTGAGCCGGGAAGTTCCGCCACCGGTGACGCGCTACGAAGCGGCGGGTTTACGCAAAGTTTGAGGGTTTGAGTAGCACAGACTTCAGTCTGTGCGGTTTTGATTTTCCTGAACCAGCGGAAAAGCGCACAGACTGAAGTCTGTGCTACGAAACCCCCGGCTAGCATCGTAGCGCGATCGGGCGCCTCAAACGATTAACAGACGACAATTATCCGCCGCACGTTCGTGAAAAATGCGGCCCAGTAGGTACACTATCGAATGGGAAGTATCGCTGATCCCCGAAAAACCGGCAGGCAAGACGGCGGCCTTGCCGCCGCGCTCTCTGACCTTCTCGTCGTTTCCATCGAGCAAGCTGTGGCGGCGCCGTATGCCACCTCCCGTTTCGCGGAGGCGGGCGCGCGTGTGATCAAGATTGAAAAACCCCCCACAGGTGATTTCGCCCGGCGTTACGACGCGGCGGCGCATGGGGAGAGCACGCATTTCGTCTGGCTCAATCAGGGCAAGGAATCCGCGGTGCTGGATTTCAAGAAGCCCGCCGACATGCAACTTCTGTGCGCGCTGGTCCACCGTGCGGACGTGTTCATCCACAATCTTGCTCCCGGCGCGATGGAGCGAGCGGGCCTTCGTCTTGAGGAGTTTCGCCAAGAAAATCCGCGCCTGATCACCTGCGCGATCAACGGCTATGGCGAAAACAACGACTACGCGGACATGCGTGCGTACGACAACTTGGTGCAAGGCGAGGTCGGAGTCTTTGCTGTCACCGGCAATGCCAGTGGACCGGCAAAAGTGGGCATGTCCATCTGCGATATCAGCGCGGGCGTACACGCCTACATGGGGATTCTCGAAGCGCTCTTGGAACGCCATCGGACCGGCCGCGGGCGCCACATTGCGGTTTCTCTTTTCGAATCCGTCGCGGACTGGATGTCCGTTCCCATTCTCTTTCAGCAATACACGGGACAGGTTGCCGAGCGTACGGGCCTCAATCACGCGTCCATCGCCCCGTATGGCGCCTACGCGGCCGGTGATGGCCAGCCCATAATGATTTCCGTGCAAAATGATGAGGAATGGGTGCGTTTCTGCGCCACGGTTCTTCAATCTCCGGAAATCGCCCGGCATCCGTTGCTATCCACCAATCCGGACCGCGTGCGCCACAGGGAAGCCCTTGATGATCTCATTCGCAAGGCTCTCGCGCCCATCAACAAGGAAACATTCATCGCCCGTTTGCGGCAGGCGCAAGTCGCTTATGGACTCATTCGCAGCGTGGAAGAGGTCCTGCATCACCCGGCGCTTTCCAAGGCCGAGGTGGATACGCCGACAGGGCCGGTTCAACTGCCGCGCCGCGCCATCCCGCGCACCAGCCTGACGGAGCGCAAGGCCGTTCCGGCACTCGGCGCGGACACCGAAGCAATTCGCCGGGAATTTGCGGCTGGCACGCCGAATCCCGATGGTCCGCCTGCCTCCAGCTGAACCTGATCGCTTTGTCTCCGCTCCAGTCACGAATCGTGTCTGGCCTGAAACCGTCGCTGGTAGTCAACGCAAGATCGCAGTACCCTAGATCACATGCCCTGGCCACGACACTGCTGGATAAAGGGGACCATCATGAATCGGCGCCGCAATCTTAAATACCTCGTCTTGCTTGGCATTGTCCTGTCGCTCGCGGGCGTGCTCTTGGCACAGCGTGGGCCGGATAAAGTATTGGTTGTAAACGGAAAAGCAATTGAGTCGCCCGTCATACAAATCGACGGCCATTCCTATGTGAATATCGAGACCGTGGCTCAGATCACGAACGGAGTCATCGCTGTCCAGCCCGATCGGATCGTATTGACGATTCGTCCCGCGGCATCCAGTGCCCCGCCGCCCGCATCCCCGCCCCCGCCAACGGTGGGATTGTCAAAAGCATTTTCGAGGGAAGCCATCGACGTATTGGCCGAAATGAGGGAGTGGAGAGGAGCCATCGGGGCCACACGAAGTTACAATGTCCCTTTCACGGGGACGTGGCCGCGGGAGTATCACGATCGGGCGGATGCGAACCTCCAACATGTATCCGTCGCTGCATCGACCGCCGCAGACCAGGATGCCCTTCAGTTGCTCCGGAATGAGTTTGACAATCTCTCGAACTGGGCCAGCAGTTTGATTGCCGAGCGTCAGGCCTTGAATGCCACAAAGTCGGTAGACCCGAACGTGACGCAGAACGATCAGATATTGGCGAAAATTTCCAGCTGCAGCAGTTTCTTGAGCGGCATGCTTGTCAGCGGAGAGTTTGCCGATAGCCCGAGCTGTCACTAGCGATTTTGTTTCCCCGCGGGGGCCTCGGGAATCCTCAACCCTTTCCAGGATGCAAAGGCATAGATCATTGGGAATCGCTGTACATTTTCGCCTGGCACACGCAATTTCACCCTGGATCGTTTTCTGGCGTCAGTCCCTAAAGAGATTTCCTAGGAATGCAGTATATTCGGGACGCGCATGGGGCTCGGCTTATACGGACTCAACGCCGCACCGAAGGAGTTGGGCTCCCAGTGCGCCCGTCACGATTTGGATTCGAGCATCCCACTTTTACCACACCGCTACAATCAGAAAACAGTCAGTAATTTTCGACGAGGAAAACAATATGCGAAAAACATTCAAGATTGCAGCCGTATTTCTTATCTTCTTGGGAGTCACGACCCGGGCAGACCAAGTCGCGCTCAAAAATGGAGACCGCCTGAGTGGCACGATCGTAAAATCTGACGGCAAGACCATGGTCCTGAAAACAGAGTATGCGGGCGATGTTACGTTGCAATGGGCGGCGGTAGACGCCGTCACATCCTCCGGCCCGGTCCATGTGGCCCTGGCTGGAGGTCAAACCGTCCGTGGAACGTTGACCGGCGTAGCGGGACGCGAGGAAATTGATACCGGAGCAAGCGGCAAAACCTCCGGATCGCTCGATACAGTTCTCGCGATTCGTTCCGATGCCGAGCAAGCCGTCTTTGACGCCGAGCAGCGGCGGCTGTTGCATCCACATCTCGCCGATTTCTGGAGTTCGTTTTTCGATACGGGCATCAGTCTGACGCGCGGAGACGCGGACAACCTGAGCGTAGCCCTCCAGGGAAAGGCCGTACGGGAGGCGCCCAAAAATAAATTCACGGCTCATGCGGAATACGTGGAAGCGAAGAGCACCACGGCGGGCGTAACCTCCACCACCGCCGATGCAACTCGTGGAGGCCTGCGCGATGATAAGACATTGACAGACCGTTTTTTTGTATTCGGTTCCTCGGACTTCGAACACAATCCGGTCCAATTGCTTAACTTTCGCTACCTCCTCGATGCCGGCGCGGGATTTCACGCCATCAAATCCAAAAGAGAAGCCTTTGACGTTTTTGGCGGCGGTTCGTACAAACAAGATCAATTTACTACGGGCATGATCGTGAAAAGCGTACAGGCGCTGGCAGGAGAAGAACTCGATTATAAGCTGAACGAGAGAGCCACGGTAATTGAACGAATGACGTTCTATCCCGACTTAAGCCAGCGCGGGCAGTATTACATGACGTTCGATTCGACGGCCACGACGAAACTCTATCGCTGGATCAGCTGGCAAGCGTCCTTCAGTGACCGTTACCTCACAAATCCAGTGCCCGGAACGCAGAAAAACGATTTACTCCTCACGACAGGCTTCCGAATGGCATTTGGGAAGGGCGTCCTTTGAGCCGTTCGTTCTTAGGCCAGATCCTCGGGCCGGATCGGCAGGCGGCGGATGCGCTTTCCAGTCGCGGCGAAAATCGCGCCGCAAAGAGCCGGAACGACGGGCGGCACGGAAAGCTCGCCCGCGCCGGTGGGCTTCTCTTCACTCGGAACGATATGCGTTTCGATCTCCGGCATTTCGTCCAGGCGAAGCACGGGGTAATTATTGAAGTTGGCCTGCTCGACGCGCCCGCGGGAAATCGTGATCGCGCCGTGCAGCGCCGCTGCCAGTCCATACACCACGGCGCTTTCGCTCTGCGCCGCGATATTCGTCGGATTCACGACGCGCCCGACGTCCACGGCGCATACGACGCGGTGGACCTTCAGCGTTCGCGCGCCGCGGTTCACGGAAATTTCGACGACCTGGGCGCCGTAGCTCTCAAACGCGAAGAGCACAGCGATTCCGCGGAACCGACCCGCCGGAAGCGGCTTGTCCCAACCGGCCTTCTGCGCGGCGAGTTCCAGGACGCCCAAATGGCGCGGGGCCTTGTCCAGCATACGCCGCCGCAATTCATACGGGTCTTTCTTCCCCGCGGCTGCCAGCTCATCCATAAAACTTTCGCTGAAAAAACCGTTTTGTGAGTTTCCCACCGACCGCCAGAATCCCACCGGTATGCCCGTTTCCGTTAGCTGGTAATCCACCAGGATATTGGGAATCGAGTAGGGAAGGTTGTCGACGCCTTCCACACTCGTGGGGTCAAGCTCGTTTTTGACGCTTCCGGGAAACCAGAGTTTCATGATCGAGGGGCTTGCAACCGTGGTGGTCCAGGCAACAGGCCACCCGTCCGCGTCGAGACCGCCGGCCATTTTTGCGTACGACGCCGGACGATAATAATCGTGCTGCATATCATCTTCGCGCGACCACGTCACTTTCACCGGCGCCCCAATCGCTTTCGAAGTTTCCACCGCTTCGATCACAAAGTCGGTGCCGGCCTTGCGGCCGAAGCCGCCTCCCAGAAATGTTGTATGGATGAAGACGGCCTCCGGCTTCAAACCGCAAATTTTCGCGGCAGTACCCTGCGCCATGGTCTGAAATTGCGTCGGCGCCCATACGTCGCAGCGGTCCGCGCGCACATCCGCCGTGCAGTTTTGAGGTTCCATCGTGGCGTGCGCCAGGAAGGGAGCTTCGTACACCGCCTCGATCTTTTTTGCCGCGCCCGCAAGCCTCGCCGTGGCGTCGCCTTCCTTGCGCGCCTCCACGCCGGGCCCCGCGGCCCGCTCCGCGAAGAGCTTGCTGATGCTCTCGCTGCTGACGTTGGCGTTCGCTCCTTCGTCCCACTTCACGTCGAGTGCGCGCCGCCCTTGCATCGCCGTCCACGTGCTGTCGGCAATTACCGCGACGCCACTTGATATTTGGATTACATCCTTGACGCCCGGCACGGCCTTGGCCTTCGTCGCGTCAAAGCTGGCGACTTCCCCGCCAAACACCGGGCAGCGCGCCACGACCGCGTAGAGCATCCCGGGCCGCCGCACATCGATTCCAAACTCCGCGCGCCCATTCACCTTGTCCGGCGTATCCAGCCGCTTGGTGGATTTCCCGATCACGTGGAACTGCTTCGGGTCCTTGAGCGGCACGTTGGCCGGCACGGGAAGTTTTGACGCTGCTTCGGCCAAGCTGCCGTATGTCAGCTTGCGTTTGGTGGCCACGTGCAAAACCACGCCGTTTTCCGCGCGGCAGGCTGTTTTTTCGACTCCCCACTTCTGCGCCGCGGCTTCGACAAGCATCTCTCGCGCCGCCGCACCGGCCTTCCGCATCGGGTCCCAAGACGAGCGCACACTCGAACTGCCGCCCGTACCCTGCATGCCGAACGCGGGATTGAAATATTCCTTGGCTGCGGGAGCGAATTCGGTGCGAATCTTTTTCCAGTCGCACTCCAGCTCTTCGGCTGCAATCATGCAAAGCGCCGTCTGGATGCCCTGCCCCATTTCCGACTTGTCAATCATGATCGTTACGCTGTCGTCGGCGCCAATGCGCATCCACGCGTTCAGCGCCGCCGGCTCCGCCATGCCGGCGGGCGATGCCGCGAGCGTTTCAAAACGTCCGGGAAGATAAAATCCAATCACCAGGCCGGCCGCCCCCGCCACCCCGGTCTTGAGGAAGCTGCGGCGATCCACACCAGTAGTAGTCCCGGCGCTCATACTGCACCTCCCACTCCCACGGTCTCCTCGAGGAACACTTGTTCCGTACTCTCATCCGCGCCATGATTCGCAGCCTTCGTAGGAGCGCCTTGCATCCTCGCGGCGAGGTGGACCGCCTGACGAATCCGTTGATACGTGCCGCAGCGGCAGATATTGCCCTTCATCGCGTCATCAATGTCCGAATCGCTCGGCTGCGCCTTCGTTGCCAGCAGCGCC
The DNA here is from genome assembly GCA_963811715.1 of Terriglobia bacterium. Classification (GTDB taxonomy): domain Bacteria; phylum Acidobacteriota; class Terriglobia; order Acidiferrales; family UBA7541; genus Palsa-360. The sequence goes on along the minus strand of CAWESM010000008.1, from coordinate 338,093 downwards.
GCGGCGGACATGATCTGTCCTGACTGGCAATAGCCGCACTGCGGCACGTCAATCTCGATCCACGCCTTTTGGACAGGATGGCTGCGGTCGGGCGAGAGCCCCTCGATGGTGGTGACTTTTTTCCCGGTGACGGACGAAATAGGCGTGACACAGGAGCGCGTGGCCTCCCCGTCGATGTGTACCGTGCAGGCGCCGCACAAGGCCATGCCGCAACCGAATTTCGTCCCCGTCATCCCCAGCGTGTCCCCCAAGACCCACAGCAGCGGCATATTGGGAGCGACGTCCACTGTCTGGGCTTTTCCGTTCAACGTGAATTGAATCGACATAGGAGGTCTCCTCGAAGCAGATGCAGATTACCACATGCTAGCAGAGTCTTGCGAAAAGTGCATTTTCATGCGCGTTCGGGTGGTGGGCCAGCTTCCGAGGAGCAATTGACTGGGCTCCGCCCACACGGGGGCGCAAAAAGGTGGCTCCGCGCCACCCGAAAGAATGAATAACTTAGCGGCAACTTTCTTAGGAGCCGACTTCTTGGAACTTGGCCCCAAGCAGAGTAGGGGAAAGCAAACCTGGTCAATCATCCCGGCGTGGAGCCTAGCTTGTCTAGGCCAAATCTGAGCTGTATTGAGCAGACGGCCAAATCCACAAAGTGTATAAAGAATTGCATCCGAAGGGCAACTAACCATTCCCCGCAATGGGCCGAGTGGAATCCTCGCTCGGCTTTTTTTGCGAATCGCTTTGGACTGTTGCGCGCTCAGCGCTATTGAGCCTGCTGTGCAAATGCAAACAGTATTGCTGGCCAGATAATGCGACACTGTCTGCGCAAGATGTGTACCGCGCCATGACTAGGCGAATTCTTATCGCGGGCGAGACCCAGTTCGAGTCAGCCATCACCCGATAAACAGGGATTGTCGGAATGTGGCGCAACCATAGTCTTATGTGTATAAATTACCTTACTATTTATTATTATGCTAAGGATTTATCTCATTTGAATTAGTCGTCGCTAAGGGTGAAAGGAAAACAACATGAAGGGGCAAAAGGCTTTCTCACTCGTTCTACTGCTCATCGAAGTGGCATTCACTTTGTTCATCGCCGGGATCGTAGTGCCGAGTCTCCTCTGGTCTGATTTGGCCACGAAACAGGCTTTGGCTGTGGGTTCTCTCCGTACAATGAACATGGCAGGGTTTGCATTGTCGTACTCGACCCAAAACGTCGATTTTGCCATCTTGGGCGGCTTAGTCGGCGCCTTGGCAGCTTTCGCCGTCCATTTTCACGCCACTACGCCCGGAAACACAACCGCTACGCGAACAACCACACTGCAGGACGCCCACCACGCATCTCCTTTACCCAAACCTTGAATGATCTCAGTTCAGGGGGCAAAAGAACTGCGGCCGCCTATTTCTCGGCCTTCTTGCGATCAAGTTTTAGTGTGAGGACGAATTCTTTCCGGGTGTCGAAGTTCGAAACAGAGTGAGACGCGGAAGTCATGCCTTCGTGTTCCGCATGAATCTCGTAGTCGGCGTTCAAGTCGAGTCCACTGAACCGGAATTGGCCTTCCTGGTCGGAAATGTGGGTAGTAATGTCCTGGGTGCGGACGTTCTTCAGATAAACGACGGCGGTCTCGACGGGGGTTTCCTGTTTGTCGACAACGGTGCCGCGAACCGTCCGCAGCTCCGGTTCATGCCCCTTACCCTGCGCAAACAGCGCAGGCGCCAAAAATGCCAGTAGCACCAGGAGGGCGAGCCTTGTCGACGCGTTCATCGTTTTCCTCCCGCCAGTGGCTCCATCTGAAATGTCAGGTCCTCTCGATTTCCTTCACGCGCATCGACCTTGCGCGTCTGGGGTTGGAAGCCATGGGCCTCGATCGTTAGCTCGTACTCCGCGCCCTGCTTGACCCTAACTCCGAGTTCACCACGTCTGTCGGAAATGGCCTCCCAGCGGAATTTCTGTTCGTCCGTTCGACGGACACGGACCTTTGCGCCGGGCAAGGCAAAACCCCGCTCCGTAAACACACTGGCGAATATAACGAAGTCATGAGCGTGCGTGTCGCCCTGTTTCTCATCGCCGGCTGCCACACCTGGAACAGCACCCGGCACCAGGGCAAGCGCCAGCATGGCGAGCGGTAAAATTCCTCTTGTAATGGGATGATCAAGGGGAGGGAGGGGATGCCGGAAGAATTCGAGGAACAACTTAAATTTCCTCTTTGTCTTCTTCCTCGTCGTCATCCTCGTCGAATTCGTCCCCATCCTCAGACTCCTCGTCCTCTTCATCCTCATCTTCGTCGTCCGAGATGGCATTGACCTTCACGGGATGGATCTGAACGACTTCCATCTCGGTTTCACACTCTGGACACGCCAGGATTTCGCCTTCTTCCACTTCATCTTCGTCGACGTCAACTTCAGTAGCGCATTTAGGACACCGGACCACGGCGAAAACCTCCTTGGGAACGGATAGGGTCACCTACCGCTAGCGTATTATATAACGCGAAGCGTGCCGGGAGGGAAGCGGGCAAAATACAATGACACCGAAACGGGAATACCCGGAACAGCCCCTGGTGGGCGTGGGTGGCGTGGTGATCGATAACGAACGAGCTTTGTTGATCCGGCGGGGCGGGCCCCCGATGGAAGGCCAGTGGTCGATCCCTGGCGGGATGCTCGAACTGGGAGAAACGCTGGCGCATGGCGTCGCGCGGGAACTTGCGGAAGAAACCGGACTCGAAGTGAACGTGCTTGAAATCATCGAAGTCCTCGAACGAATTTTTCCGGGACTCCCAGGCGCCGACGGCACGCCCGGCGATGCGGCTCGGCCTCAGTATCACTTCGTGATCATCGACTATCTCTGCGAGGCGCGGGGAGGAACCTTGTGCGCGGGAAGCGATGCCCAAGAATTCGCCTGGGCCCGGGAGGACGAATTGGTGAAATTTGACCTCACCGTCGCGGCAACGCGCATCCTGCGAAAAGCATTCGCCATGGCCCGCGTCCGTGAGAAGTGAGGTGATAGGTGTTGGATGACACATTGAAATGCGTCGTCCCAACATTGGCGGTTATTGCGGGTCGCGGCTTCAGCCGTGACATTTCAGAGTGTGAAATCAGGGGCTTTTAGCCACTGACGCTTCAGGGCTTGAAAGCCCTTCGCTCGGTAGATATCTATTGTCGGACCTAAAGGTCCGACCCACAAAGCGTTTTGGAATTGTCTGTCTTGCGAGGATCCTTTCACGAAGGCTTGCGGTCCGGCCGGCTCCAGCCATACCGCCCCAGCAGTGGCACAAACCGGCAATCAAACAGGACGCGGGAATGCAACACGCCACTTTCCTTCCGCGCCTGCAACAATTCCTGATTCTCCTGGCTGCCAACCGGAATCACCAGGCGGCCACCCTCGCAGAGCTGGCTCGCAAGCAATGGGGGAATCTCCGGCGCGGCGGCGGTGATCAGAATGGCGTCGTACGGCGCGGCGTCGGCGAATCCTAGCGAGCCATCCCCATTGTGGACGTGGACATTCGCGTAGCCCAAACGCGCAAGACGTTCCTGCGCGGCAAGCGCAAGCGACGTGTGACTTTCCACGCTGATAACTTCCCGCGCCAGCCGCGAGAGTACCGCGGCCTGATAGCCCGAGCCCGTCCCGATTTCCAACACGCGCTCCGAGCCAGTCAGTTCGAGCGCTTCGCTCATGGCTCCCACCATGAACGGCTGCGAAATCGTCTGGCCTTCGCCGATGGGCAAAGGTTTGTCGGCGTACGCGTCAGCCTGGAACTCGGCGGGAACGAACTCATGCCGCGGAACACTTAGCATCGCTTCGAGTACGCGCGGCGACGCAATTCCGCGCCTGTGAATTTGCTCCTCCACCATCGCGCGTCGCGCGGCCGCGAATTTATCCACGCCTGCGTCCTCGTCTTGCATGGGTAAAATTATAGCGCCATAAACGGGGCGCCGTCGGTTCCTCGTGCGCTACTTGAACCGCGTCTTGCGGACGACGTCGAGGCCGAATGTGCCGTTTTCGTCGCGCAGGCCGACGATGGAAAATTCGCGGTTGATCGTGTACTCGATCTGAATCACCTGGTACTGCGTGGTGGTGATATCCGTGATGTAGGTAATGACGAGGCCGCGCGAAACCTGCTGCTCGATCGTAACGCTGGCGATGGAGTTCTGCTGCTGCGTCGTCAACCCTGCGATCGATGGCCCGACGCGGAAATGGCTGATGCCAAACAGGCGCTCGATGCGCCCGCCGAGCTGGCTCGAAATGGCCTCCGAGAGCAACGCGGAAGCGCCCAGTCCTGTGTTCTGCCCGGTCGCGGAGCGTTCCGCGCTTTCTTCGCCCGTCTGTCCCAGCGCGAGCAGCGCGATGATGTCGCTCGAAGGCAACGGCGGATCGGAACGGTACGCGAGCGTGAGGCGGCTTGCGGGACCGGTAAAATCGAGCGTGACCTCGTACTGGCGGATCGTCGTCGTCGCTTCGATGTTGAGCACGGGATCGAGGCGGAACGGATTCGCGAAATTAATGTCGCCGCGCGAGATCGTGTACTGGTTGCCCCGGAAGTTCATTTCTCCGGTCAGCAAGTGAATGTGGCCGAGGAAAATCGGATGCTCCCAGGTGCCGCGCAAACGCAGGTTGGCGTCCGTTTGAAATCGCGCGCCGCTCCACTCCATGCGCGAATCGGGACCGGAGTCGGCTTGTATATCAAATTGTAAATTTCTAAGAAAGGAAGAGGTTGCGCTCGGCCCGCCGGCCGGTTCTTTTGCCGAGACCATGATCGCGGCGAAGTCAAACCCTTCGGCCATCAGGAGGCGGTCCACAACGATGCGGCCGGACAGCGTCGCCGCCTGTGAGTTGCCGGACAGGCGCAGCGCGCCGCTCAACAGCCAGCTCATTCCGGCCGGGTAGCGGATGCGGATCTGATCGGAGCGCACGTTGAGCGTGTAGTTCAGCGGGCCTTCTCCATAGGCCGCGGCGCCGCCGATGTTCAGGTGGCCTCCGCCACTTTCCGCGGTCACGTTTTCAAACATCATGCGCGCGGCATCGAAATTGAAATCACCCGCCACGTTGCTCAGCCCCGCCGGGAAATCCCCGTAGCGGAATGTGGCGCCCTCGATGTGAACCTTTCCGTTGAACCGGGGAGAGGGCACGGTTCCGGCCACGGCTGCGTTGACCTGCGCGCGTCCCGTGGCTTCCAGACGCGGTACGAAACCCGCCAACAACTGAAGACTGACCGCGCCGTCCACGCGCAAATTGAGTGCGCGATCCCCGGCAAAGCGCGCGGAACCAGCAACGTGAAAATCCGTGTCGGTTCCGCGCAGGCTCGCTTGTTCGATGCGCACCTCGTCCTGGCGATAGGTCAGCCGCACGGGGCCGACATTTTCCAGTTTCACGTTTTCGTAGTCGAGCGTGATATGGGACAAGTTCGCTTCCACCGCGAGCGTTTCCGGGCGCGCTCCGAATCCCGCAATCGCGAAATGCCCGTCGACCAGGCTGTGGCCTGTCAGACCAGTGAGGTGCATCGCGGACGTAATGAAGGAATCAAATTCGATTTGTTCCACCGTGAGTTCGCCGGCCAAAGGATAATCGCCGCCGAGCGTCACATCCACCTTGCCGGACAACCGCCCTTCCGCCATGGCCGATTCTATTTTTGCCGACAACTGATGGCCATCGGAATCCACGGTTCCTTCAAAACTTCCAACCACGTCCTTGCCGAGTTTCAGATCCACCAGGCGGAGTGTCGCGTGCAACTCCGGCGTTAGTAAGGGCCCCTGGCCGCGCAACTGCAGATTGAGCCGGCCTCCAATCGGAATACTCGCAGTCTGAATCCGCTCGATGGCCTCGAGGGGGATGCCCGCGCCCGTAAGGTCGAACGACACTTGCTTGGTGCCGGTATTGTAGAGGAAATTCCCCGTGAGTAACCCAGCGGGCGCGCCTGGCGCATGCGCAGGCAAGCGCACCTCCGCATTCGTAATCCGCACTTCCCCGTTGCGAACCGTCAGTTGTCCGCGCGCGCGGTCCAGGCGCCACGTCCATGCGGTCGCGTTGGCCACATCGAATAATCCCGAATATTCCGGACTGGCGCGCGTGCCCTTGCCGTGAAACTGTCCGCTGAGCATGCCGTGCGCCGGATAGGAACGCCCCAGCAGTTGTTGCAGGTCGTCCGTATCCGCGCCGATCAAGTTGGTATCGAAGCTCCACTCGCTATCCGGTGAAAAATTCCAGTTGTCGAGCGCGAGAGAAAGTTCCAGCTCCGCGGAAGAGTGGCCGCGGCTGGCGCGGCCTCGAGCAATATGCATTTCATCCGGCGAATAGGAGAGCTCGCCTTCCACTTCATCCCAATAGAGCGCCCCGTATCGCGCCTCTGTTCCTTTCACGCGGCCCGCGAAGGTGGGGCCGCCCAGCGGACCCGTGAGGCGTCCTTGCCAGTGGAAATGGCCGCCGATGACCTGGCGTTCGGCACTCACTCCACGTAGGCGGTTAATGAAATCATCGTAGGCAGTGAGGTCATCGGTGTCGACCGTCGCGTCGAGCGATGAATCATTCCATCCGAGCGCACCACTTACTGTGATACGGCTCGACGGCGTCATGATCTCGCTGGGTGCAAGCTCCACCTGCTGGCGGTCCATGTCAAAGTGATATTCAAAGCGCGCCGACGTGGGAATCTGCCGGGAGGGCAACGCGCTCGGAGGAGTCCAAAGCATAACGCCGCGCGAGTCCACGCGCTTGAAATCCGCAATCCAAGTCGTCGTCGAGTCCACATCGACCTGGCTTCCCCAATGCAGGGGAACAATCGGCAAGCTGGGGTTGTCCTCGGCCGCCAGTATATGGTTCAAGTCCATCCCGCGGGCTTTCGTTTCGGCGCGGAACGTCTGCGAAGAAAAATCCACATGCAAGCGTCCGGTAACGCTTCCGCCTAGCAATAACGCTTCCAGATTTGGCACGTCGAGCGAGTGTTGGTCCGCGCGGTAACTTCCCCGCGTGGAAACGTTTCCCGGGTGGAACCACTGGTACTTCATCGAAATTTCGCCGGCCGTGTAAAGCCCGCTGACGTTCAGTTGTTTCCCCGCATATTTTCCTTCGCCCGTGAACTCCACATGTCCGGCTGGAGTGCTCGGCTTCCGGAGGATGGAGCGAATATCCTCGAAATTGAGTTGGCCGCGATACCGGAAATCCCACGCAGGCCGCGAAAAACTGGTGAGGCTGGCTTGCGCGTCAATCTCACTGTGCGGAATCTTCCATTGCAATTGCGTCAAGGAAAACGAATCCGGCCTGAGTGTGAATCTGGCCGAGAGTTCCGACGCAAATGGGAGATACCGCCAGGCCGCTACCTTGAATTTCTGCCAGCTCATCCGGCCGAGATAGGCTGGCTTTCCGGCATCGTCGGCGTAATCCATCGCGAACTCAAATTCCCCGCCTTCCGCTGTCAGCGGCATTTGCGTATCGTTCCACAAAATCTCGCCGTCTTGCAGGCGCAAGTGAGCGATCTTCAGATCGATTAGGTTCTGTACAGGAGGCCTTCCTGTGTTCTCCGGCGTTTTTGACCCTGGAATGTTCGTCGAACCGTTCCGTTCGACGCGCACGTGCGCCGAGAAGTGCGACATATCGACGCTCCCCAGCGAAATCCTGCGGCCCCAGAAAGATTCCACATGGATATCGATTTCCAATCGGTCGGCATGGAACAAGGGCGGCGTTCCCGCCGGCTCGCGTCCGTGCAACGTGAGCCCATCGAACCGCAAGTGCAACGCGCGCCAGCCGATATGGAAGCTGCCCAGTTCGACGCGCGCCCCGGTCGCCTTTTCAAGTTCCTCCACGATCCTGCGCCGCGCCCACAAGTCCGCCAGCCCGCTTCCGACGATGTACGAGAGCGCTAGGGCCAGGACCACCGCCGCCATGGCGCACAATGCCATCCCGTGTTTCAAGCGGAATTTTCTTTTCTTGTCGCTCATCTTCGCACGAAGGAACTGCCGGGCATCACGGCTTCCCGCAGGCAGGCGTTACTTCGATCTTCAGGCGCGTTTTGGTTTCATCCAGCCATTTCGTCGCGAGGTCGGTGATCGCGCGCTGCGTGAGCAGTTCGCGGATCTGTCCCTCGACGTCGGCCAGGCGCGGCGTAGGCTGATTTTTCTTCGCTAATTCCGGCAGCAATTCCTGCTGATAATAGTTTCCGATATCGGCGGATTCGACTTGCGCCGTCGGGCGAAATTTGTAATCGATATAACGCTCGACGTAAATCTGTCGCGCAAGCAATTGCCGGACCTCGGCCGCGGACAGCCCCAGCTCACGCAACTTGGCGGCATACGCCTCGGGACTTCCGAATTGCGCTACGACCCGCTCGAGTTCGCGCTCGACTTCCGACTGTGCAGGCTGAGGAAAATGTGACTCGGTGGCTTCGGTTTGCACCATCCACTGGTCGATGAGCTCCGCGAGCAGGCGGTCTTCGTCCTCCGCGCGCCCTTCGACCAATTGTTGGAATGCCCCAAGTTCGCGCACCTGGCTCAGCAAGACGATGTCGCCCTCAATGCGCGCCACGATGCGATCGACCAAGCGCCCCGTTTGGCCCGGCGCCATCCGGCCCGCAATTGCCGGCGAGGCAGCCGCAAACAACAGGGTCCAGGCGAAGATGGAAGTCGCGCGCCGCATCAAAACGTCGTCCCCAGATTGATGAAGAATTGGAAGGACGGCAGCCGGGAAAGTGTGGTCTGGCACGCCGCGGCGGCGGTCGCCGGGCACGTTCCACTCTGCACCACAAACCGCGCAGGGTTGAGCTGATAGCCCAGGTCGAGAGCCACGGGTCCGATCGGCGTGCCGTAGCGAAATTCCAGACCAGCCGTGTGTGAAAAATAGGTGAGCTCGTTGGTGCAATTCGTCAGGCACACGGTCGTGGGGTGATTGAATGCGTCGGTCGTGGACCCAATCGTGGGAACAGGCGGCGCGGAGCGAAACGTAATTGTTTTAACATTCGGAAACACGTTCCCAGCATCGTAGAAGACGGCTCCGCCCAATCGATCGCCGATCAGAGGCAGGTGCATGGGGAATCGCAAATCCTGATTGAAAACCACCAAGGCTTGTCCGCCGATCGGAAATCCGGATAGCGGGTCGCGCGGTCCGGCTTGATTGAGCGTAAATCCGCGCAAGGACGTGCCACCGCCGGCGAAGTATCGTTCGGGAAGCGGGATCTCGCTGGAGACGGTGCCGCCGTAGGGCGTTTGCACGCCAAATCGGGTCGATCGCGCAAACACCAGACGCCGGACGATGGGGCTGTAGGTGGAATTCTGCAGAAACACTCGAAAGAAATCGACCGACGAACCGACGGGTTTCATGGCCACGGCCAGGTCGATATTTTCGAAGTCGCCACGGGTAGCGTCGGCGGGATTGTTGCGCCGATCCCTGAGCCAGCTCGCTCCAAATTCCGCGATGTCCGTATTTTGATTGAAGAGCGGAAGTTGCTCCGACGTGATGGTGCTTACGTTGAGGACCGTATTTACTTTGCGGAACGCGTAACGGTATAGAAATGAACTCGTGCTCGACACCTTCTGAGCGAGCTGCAACGACGCTTCATAACGCTTGGAAGTAAACGTTTGGATATCGCGCGCCTTTTCAAAAAAAGCCGTGAGCTGGAGGCTGAAATTGGGCGACGCGAAATAGTTGGGCGCCGTGTAGGCCAGCAGCGCGCGCCCCTGGATCGTGCTCGCACGCACCTTAAAAGAGAGCGCATCCGCTCGCCCGGTAAGATTCCCTTTCGTAAGCTCCAGGATGGCCCGAGGGGCCGCGCTGAACCCCGTGCCGGTGGCTCCGCTGCCCAACCGCTGCGCCTCGAAACCCAATCCATATGCCAGTGTGTAGCGCCGAGCTTCATCGACCATCACCACAACCGTTTTCCGAGGATTATCCCCTTCGGCGTTTTGCGGCGCAATTGAAACACGGCTGAAGATTCCCAGGTTGTAGAGTTTTCTCTGCGTCTCCACGACAGCGCCTTCGCTCAGCGGTTCTCCCGAGTGAATCCCCACTTGGCTTGAGATTACGCCCGGGCGCGTGTGTTCGTACCCGCCGAGAAGCACGCTCGCGACAAGCACCTGCCGCCCCTCCGTGACGTGATACGTCAGCCGCACGCGTAGCGCCTCCTTGGGGTCTGACGGCGCCACTTTTTCCACATCATCCGAAAACCGCGCCTCGGAGAATCCCTGGTCGTAGTAGAGCGCCAGGATGTTGTCGCGATCCGAGGAAATGTTGAAGTCAGAATAAGGCTGGCCCCGCGTGGAACCGATGACGCCCAGCAACTCCTCCTTGCTGAGTTGGTGATTTCCCTCAATGGCCAGGTCCGCAACCCTTGTTTGCTGACCCTCCTTGATCTCGAACCGGACAAACAATTCGCCCTGGTGCCCCTGGTAATCATCGACGAGTTGACTGCGCACCTCGGCCTCATGAAATCCGTTTGAATCATAGAGGGTGCGAATCGAAGCCACATCATCCTGCAACAGCGCCGTCGAATAGCGTCCCGGGGAAGCATACGCGGCAGGCTGAATTCTCAATCGGCTGGTGAGAAGAGTCGAGCCGAAGTATTTGTTGCCTGAAAATTCCACGCCGACAAACCGATGGCGGTCACCGCGGTCCACATGGTAGGTGACGACTCTGGCGGCGGTGCGCGGCGTAGTCGCCGATTTCTCCGCGGCTAGGTCCGAGGTCGTGTAATTCACTTGCGCGTCAAAATAACCGGCGCGTTCAAACCACTCGCGCAATCCTCGCCGGCCCTCCTGAAGCAGATCCTCGTCGACCGCGCCTTCCTCGTAGATCGGCACCAATCTGCGCAGCGTGCGCGCGGGGACCTTGGCCCCTTCCACCGTCACGCGCACTTCCAATCCTGCATGAAAGGTGACCTCCAGCGGCACTGTATTCGACTTTGCATTATAGACGCCCCGATGCAACGTTACGCGCGCCCCTAGATAGTCTTTTTTCGCCAGCCAATTTCGCGCGCCATCGGCGGCGCGATTCAGGCGGTCCGAGGTGATCTCGCGTCCCATCTTAAGCTTCAGCTGCCCGCGAAGTTCCGCTTCCGTGTATTCGGTCTCGTTTTGAATCGTGATCGCGCCGATTCGCGCCCGGGCACTCGGCGTTACCCGAACCAAAATGTCCACTTGGAGCGTGTCAGGATGTGGCGTCGCTTCGTAATCGATCTTGGCCTGATACTGTCCATCATCTTCAAGCGTCTGTCGCAGCCGGTCCAGCGCCTCCTTCATGTCGCTGTCGCGGAATATTTCGCCCAGGTTCAGGCGGAGCGCGGAAATCGCCAGTGATTCACCGGGTGGCTCGCGCAATCCCCCAATCTGTACCCGATTGATGTAGACGTTCTGGCGAACCACGAAATCCAGACGCACACCCCCCGGGACGTCCGTCAACTCAGCGCGCAAATCCGCGAAGCGGCCCGAACGGAATAGCTCTCGCAAGCTTTCGCTTTCGGTTTCCATGGAAAACTGCTGGCCGGGCTGGACTGTTAGCTGCGGAGGATCTTGTTCGAGCACTGAGCCGGATTCGGTGACCACGCGCACGGCGACGACCCGCGGCGGCTCACCCGTGAGGCCGTCCTGCGCGAAAGCGAAACTGGCACAAGAAAAACAGATCGCGGACAGCCAAATGGCGATCCGTAAGAAGGAACGTTGATCGCTCTGCATCGCGTTTCACAACAGGACTAGCGTAGCACAGGCGCGTTTCCGGCCCGATGCGAAATCTCACGACGAGTAGAAAATGTCACTCACTCCCCCGTGCTCGCCCTTACGGCGCTATCATAGTGTCTCGCAAGAGGGTGCGGGCTCTACTTGGAGCCCGCCGGAATAAGGGCGATGCGACACGTGGATCCGAAACTTTTTGAACGCTATTCGCGGCAGATTCTCTTCACCGAAATCGGCGAAGCGGGACAGCAGCGCCTGCTCGAGTCATCGGCCGTGCTGGTTGGATGCGGCGCCCTGGGCACCGCGCTGGCAAATCTGCTGGTGCGGGCGGGCGTCGGAAAGCTGCGGATCGTGGACCGTGATTTCGTCGAGCCATCGAACCTGCAGCGGCAAACTCTATTCGAGGAATCCGATGCCCGCGAAGCGCTGCCGAAAGCCGTCGCAGCCGAACGCCGCCTGCGCGCCATCAATTCCGGCGTCGCCGTCGAAGGCATCGTCGCCGACCTCGGACCGAAAAACGCGGAAGAATTATTGCCTGGTTTTCCTCTCATCCTCGACGGCACCGACAACTTTGAAACGCGATTTCTGCTGAACGACGCCGCGATCCGCCTGAATGTCCCTTGGATTTATGCCGCCGTGGTGGCGAGCTACGGTGTGACGCTCACCGTGCGTCCCGGCGAGACGGCCTGCGTCGCCTGCGCTCTCGAATCCAGCGAACCATCGGGAAGGCCATCCGGAAACGAGGACGGCTCGCAGGCCGCAAGCGCGGGCGCTGAAGACACCTGCGATACGGTGGGCGTGCTCGGCGCCGCCGCCGGAGTAATTGCCTCGATCGAAGCCGCCGAAGCGATCAAGGTGCTCCTTGGCAAGTCGGATTCTGTGGGCGGTCGTCTGGTTTCTTTTGACGTGTGGTCCGGACGATACCAATCCGTGCGCGTGGCACGCAACCCCGACTGCCGCGCCTGCGTGCGCCACGACTTCCGCTTTCTCGAAGGCGATGCCCAGCCCCACTTGACCATGTGCGGCCGCGATTCGGTCCAGATTCACGAACGCCGGCGGCAGCTCGATCTCGCGGCGCTGGGCCGCCGCATCGCACCGACGGTTGCCGAGGTCCGCGAGAATGGTTTCCTGCTGCGTTTCCGCGTCCCGCCCTACGAAATGACCGTCTTCTCCGATGGCCGCGCCATCATCAAAGGAACCCGCGATTCGAGCGTCGCAAGATCGCTCTACGCCCGCTACATTGGAACGTGAATCGCAGCTTCGATGCGGTCAAGTAGCACAGGCTTCTGGGGTGAACCCCTCAGTTGAGACAATTTGGAACTAGCACACTCGCCGTTCGATGGATTTTGCTTCTCAAATTGTTCCTTCTTCTTCAGGATGACGCCCGGCTGGTGAAGCGGAGGCGAGCTCTGCTGGAGAGCAACTCGCCGAGGAATAGCCAGCTGGAGACTCATCGGGACGATGAGCCGGGGGGCGGCTGTTGGGTCGCTCCCCGTTTTTGTCTTCTCGCTCATCGGACGGATAGATCTCCCCATGCCTGAAAAAACTCATGGTCGCTCCCGCAGAATGGATCGCTGGACTGGCCTCCCGCTCGAACTCCTCTGGCGAACGGTAGCCCAGCGCCGAATGCAATCGGCTCCGATTGTAGTACTGTTCGATGAACGCTTCGACGTTCCCGAGCAAATGTTCCAGATCGCGGTACTGGTTCGCGTAAATCTCTTCCCGTTTCAGTGTCTTCAGAAAACTTTCGCAACTGGCATTATCGTACGGGTTCGCCGGACGGCTCATGCTCGGGATCATCTGGTGCTGTTGCAGAACCTTTCCGTAATCTCCGCACGCGTACTGCACGCCGCGATCCGAATGATGCACCAGGCCCGGCGGCGGTTGTCGCTCGGCGATCGCCTGCTGCAGCGCCGCGATCGGCAAGCGCGCCGCCAGTGTGCGGTCCAGCGCCCATCCCACCACCTTGCGCGAATACGCGTCCAGCACCACCGCCAGATAAACAAACTCGTTCTTCAACCGAATGTAGGTGATGTCCGCCACCCACAACTGATTGATCCCCGTCACTTTCATACGGCTGGCCAGATTCAGATACACCTCGAACCGGTGATCGGAATCCGTGGTCACCACAAATCTTCGCGGTTGCACGCCCAGCAGGTTATCGGCGCGCAGTATCCGCAATACGCGCTTGTGATTCACTGCCATCCCGCGCCGCCGCAACTCGGCCGTGATCCGCCGATACCCGTAGCGCCGCCGATGCTCGACCGCGATCTGCTGGATCACGCTCCGCACTTCCATCTCTTCCTCGACCGGCACCCGCTCGCGCAGAGAACGATAAAAACCCGCACGACTCACTCCGGCCAACTGACACATGCGCTCGATGCTTAAACTGCCTTGCAAGGGCATCACTTCTTGGATTTCGTCGTAGACGCCTTCTCGCCAGTCATACCGCTGTTCCGGCGTCGAGCCTCGACTTTTTGCAAGGCACCTTTGAAAAAATCCACCTCCAGCGTCTTCTCCGCCAGCACGCGTTGCAACTGGCTGATTTCCTTACGCAGGGTGGATTCCCGCGCGTTCCCCGGTGGCGATTCCTCGCTCTCCAAAACCTCCGCTTGATCTCGCCACTGATACAGCAGCCGTCGATGCACGCCCAGTTCCTGCGACAACGCCACGATGTTATCGCAGCTCTGGACTCGTTCCACCGCCATTCGACGGAATTCCTTCGTATGCCGACGCAACCGTTTCTTGGCCACTCGCAGCCCCTTTCCCTGCTAAGTGTGCCAGTTCTGTTTGTCTCAAAATAGGGGTTCACTCCACTTCAGCCTGTGTGGTTTTGATTTTCCCCGAGTGGAAAAGCGCACAGACTGAAGTCTGTGCTACCAAAGGCGCGGACAGGGCAAGCCTTCACGACTCACGTTGACGCGACCAGGAGAGTTTTGAGCGGGACACGCCAACCTCTTTCCAGCAATTAGTCGATGGTTTCAGAGAATACAAGAAGAGAGCAGAATTAGTTCGGATTTAAATCTCGCAGAGGTCATTCTTGGAATGTAAACGAGTGAGCCCGCGCCCCACCGCGTCCAGGTTTTCCTCTCCGAGCACGCGTTCGATGTGCGGAAACACAACATTCTCTTCAAAACGCACGTGATCGTGGAGAAGCTTCGCGAGGCGGGCCATCGCTTCGGCCTCGATCGGCCGATTCTTCGCGCGCCGGCGCTCGAAATCCTGCACCGCGGCGCGAATCTCCGCATGGTCGGCAAGCAGGCGCATGATTCCAGCATCCTGATCGAGCCGCGTGTGCCGCGCATAGGCCGGCAGCAGCACTTCTTCCTCTTCGCGAAAATGAACGATGCCCGTCTTGTGCCAGAACGCGACGAATTTGTCCGCCTGCCGCTCGACCGCCGCGTTGCGCTTCTCCGCGGGAGCTCCCGCTGCGCGGCGCATCTCCAGCGCCTGAATCAGCGCAAAGTGATGGTGCTGGCTCAACGGATGCAAACTCGGATGGCGTTTCACGGAACACCCAGTATAAAGTTAAGAATGCGCTCCTCAATCGAGCGGGGGCCAGCCGGTTGGGAGCTCCAAAACAGCTGCAACAAGCTTGAAGCAAAAACCGTTGTCCAGCGGCTCGCCGAGACTTATCGTAAAATATAGTCGGCTTTCATCCAGGATGCCAAGTTGCTCTGAAGAATACTCGCCAAGTTCAAGGCTATTCACTTTTTGCTCATAGCGGATGTCCGTCACCGCCAAGCTGTAAGATGTGGCCGCGAGGCAGAAATTTGCTCGGAGTTGCCTTTTCCAGGTCAGCGTGCGTATCACCAACCAACGCAGCCGCTGGGGCCTGACGAGGACAAGTGATTCTTTGGCGGGGGCTGTGTCAAAGATCCTGAAGGCTACCCTGTCTGAAGTGTTTCCGAATAAGACGGTGTCGCGAAACAGCACGGACTGGAGAAGCTTGGCATGTTCACTCGGCGCCGGCCTGGATACCAATTCCCACGGGGACTTTTGAATCCTCCAGTTCTCAGGTTGATTCTTGACGGGGACGTGTTCCGCGAGCGAGGCGCGCACCAAATCAAAGAGTTGCGGGTCTCCGCCATTGGTCAACTTGATCTGGGACAAAGTGAGTTCACCGTGCTTCTCACGGCTCATGGGTCTGATCCAATCGCCCGTATCGAGCCGCACTCCGGCGATGCACCGCTCCGAAAATTGCTTTGAATTGGCCAGACAAAGAAAAGTGACACGAACCATGCATCCATATACCACCTAAAGGTGGCGAATTGTCAACTCAGACCATTTATCCCGAAGGTATTCAAGGATGAGTCTTCGGTGACAATGATCCGGGGTGGGTTCGCTGCAAAGCAGGGCGGTAGGCACGGCAAGCGCGGAAGGGTCCAGCTTTTCTTCAACACGCCGTTCCGCCATCAGTGCGCGAAATCGATGCTCGTATTCTTCCCAGCTTCCTTTTCTCTTCTTATAGTCATCAAGAATCTCTTTGGTCGGAGCGAGCAGCGGTTCGTGCGCGTATTCCGCGCCGCAGATTTCACGCAGGAAATACGGGAGGTCCTTGCGCTTGGCGAAACCCGCCAACTGTGAAACATTATTTAGACGAACATCCAGCAAGCGGCGAATTCCGGCGCTCTTCAATAGGCCGAAGAACTGTTCTGCCGTTTTTTTCGTAAAACCGATGGAATAGACTTCCACGGTTCAGCCTCGACTTTCTCGAAAAGCGCCAGTTGGTCCCGATTCGGATCTGTTTCCGCAGCGACTTCGTCTTCCGTTTGGATTCTTCCATCGCCGCGGATGTGGTCCACTTGAATCCCGTGATCGAGCAAGACCCGCCCTACGAGCAGCCTCCTATGGCACGCGGCTGGATTTTCCTCCGCGCAGAGCATCGCCACCTTGTACTCGCGGATTCCCTTTTCCAGCCTCGACAATCCCTCTCGAAATAGTTGCGTTTCTGCGACTCGACCGTACAGGACATGACCCTGGTCGTCGTAAAATTCGTCTCCGTCAGGGCGCCCGCCCAATTCGCGCCCCAGGAATATATAGCGAATGCCTTCCCCATCGAGAGCCTTCTTTAGAGGTTTTTGGTCAAATTGGGAGGCGTATTCGGAGTACGGCTGCGATCGAGTGTCCACTACAACTTGGACGGTTTGCGACTTCAATAGATCGAGAAAGTGGCTGATCTGATGATTCGAGTGTCCAATCGTCAGGACTCGCGGACTCGCAGGTAAGGTGTTTTCCATTTCCGGCGCAACGCTTTCTACGCCAAGTTTAGCACATGAGAGTGGCGCCCGTTCCACCGAGTAGAGGGCGGCTCGCTACCCGCCGGTGCGGCCGATCGGTTGGCGCAGAGCGGCGCGGTCCAGATTTTCGCGCAAATTCATGAGCGTGAGGAACGTATTGAGGATTCTCGCCTTCATTTCGTCGGCCAGGTGCAGGCCGCTGGTCGACGCGCGGGCCAGCATCTCCCCGTGATCGGCGATGTAGTTGATGATCTCCACTTGGCGCGCGTGGGGCGTCTTGCCGTACACGGTTTCGCGGCGCATTTCCGCACAGGCCTTTTCGATCTGCAGTGTGAAATGCAACACGCAGAGATGCGCCGGTTCGAGCGACTGCGGCACATGTCCCTTGCATCCGTGTTCGCTACAGGCGGTCAGTGTCGGCATGACTGGGGCAAACTCAACGTAGTAATTGTAAGCATCGTTGGCACGGAAAATCCACAACGGCCAAAAGGAATGCGCCGAATCAGCCATCTGTACCGGCCTGTCTGCCCGCCGAGGGGCCCGCGGGCCGCGCCCATCGTAGTCCTTTGGTTTTCAATCAGTTCGGATGGCTGAGCTTCCCGCCGTGTGTTCCGATTCCGATAGCCATATGCTAGACTATCGTGGCAATATACAGGGATTAAGTCCCCCAAATTGTTTCTACGAGGCGATTTCCATGTCTGGGCATTCCAAGTGGGCTACGATTAAACACAAGAAGGCGGCTACCGACGCCAAGCGTGGCCGCATTTTCACCAAGGTGATCCGCGAAATCACCATCGCCGCGCGAGTGGGCGGCGGCGACCCGGATTCAAACCCCCGCCTGCGCACCGCCATCCTTGCCGCCAAGAATGAGAACATGCCCAACGACAACATTGAGCGCGCCCTGGCGCGCGGCACCGGGCAGCTCGAAGGCGAACAATACGAGGAAGTGAACTTCGAGGGCTACGGCCCCGGCGGCGTGGGCATGATCGTCCAGGTCGTCACCACCAACCGCAACCGCATCGTCAGCGAACTCCGGCACATGATGAACAAGCACGGTGGCAACATGGCCGAAAACGGCGCTGTCGGTTGGATGTTCCAGCGCAAGGGCGAAATCGTTGTCTCCAAGGAACAGGCCAACGAAGACAAGATGCTTTCCATTGTCCTGGATGCCGGCGCCGAGGATTTGCGCGACGACGGTACGGCCTGGGAAGTTCTGACGCCGCCCGAAACTTTTGAAGCTGTCCGTGGCGCGCTGACCAAGGAAGGCATCACGCCCGAAACCGCCGAGGTCGGCTGGGTGCCGCAAAACTACGTGAAGTTGACCGGGACCCAAGCCGCCCAAATGCTGCGGCTGGTCGAAGCGCTCGAAGAGCATGACGACGTCCAGCGCGTCTCCGCCAACTTCGACATCGATGAGAAAGAAATGCAGGCGGTCATGGCTGCGGAATAGCGCGGCCTTACTAGAAGCTATTGCACAACCCTCCGCAAGACGATCATGAAGCAGGCGATGTGAAAGAAGGCGCCATAGATCGTGAGCGAGCGGTCGTAGCGCACGACCAAGCGCCGGAAGTTACCGAGCCAGGCGTTGGTGCGTTCGATAATCCAGCGCCTCCGATAGCGCCGCAGCGCTCGGCCGTCTTGTGTCGCCGGTTTCTTTCGGTTCGAGCGATGTGGCACGATTAATTCAATTCCCCGCTGCCGCAATCGTTTGCGCAACGGATCGCTGTCATAGGCTTTGTCCGCGATCACCCGTAGTGGTTTCTGCCGAGGTCGGCCCGCACGATGACGCCGCCCTACCCGGATCGTCGCGAGCGTCGTTTCCGCGAGTGTGACTTCCCCCGGGGATGCAGAGTGAAGGGAGTTTCCCAGAGGAACACCGCGGCCGTCGACCACCACCATCCACTTCGTCCCCTTGCCCCGCTTGGTTTTTCCGACTCCGCAGCCCCTTTTTTCGCTGGAGCAAAACTCCCGTCCAAAAACGATTCGCTCCACTTCAATTGCTGGCGCTGGTTCAACTCGCTTAGAAACGTCCGCCAGATGTTCAACCAAACGCCCCGCTCCTCCCAGTCTCGCAGCCGCCGCCAGCAGGTCGAGGGATGCGGGAATTTCTCCGGCATGTCTTGCCAGCGAGCCCCGCTCCGCAGAATCCACAGAATCCCTTCCAGCACACGACGGTTCGGAATCCAGGGACGACCGCCTTTGCGTTGTTTGGGCGGCTTGGGGAGCAAAGGCGCGATCTTCTGCCACTGCGATTCGGTCAGCAATGCACCCGATCGGGCCATCGGCCCTCCTTGGGCGCTGCTGATTCTCCTTATCTCTCATCTCAGAAAATTCAACTACCTTCTTTTCAAGACCCTGTATTAGGTTATGCAACAGCTTCTAGAAACTATCTGGCTCTGCTGACATCCCTCTTGATGTTCGTGGCTGCTGTAGCCCGCGTCTTCAGACGCGGCGATTTTCTTTTCCATTGGCAAGCAAACCCTCGTCTCTGCCTCTAAAGAGACGAGCTACAACTTCAGCGCCGCCGGATGAGTGAAAAGCACGGCATCGTAAAGGATGTCAACACTGCCAAACTATCTCATGATTTGGTTTGTACCAATTTTCTCCGATCGAGAACTCAGCCGCAATGACGCGCCAACGGCGCGGAGGATGCCAGCCCGGGGCAACGCCCCGGGGAAGTGTCCGAGGTATTTCTTCCGCCCTGAAAGGGCGGAGGATTCCTGCGCCCTTTCAGGGCGCACCGCTCGATTCCGAAACCCAGGGCGTTGCCCTGGGCTATCATCCTGCGGCGCTTTCAGCGCCGGAATCAAAGTTGAGCAAATCCAAATTCACGGGCTTTGATGGTTAGCCTTCTAAGAGTTGGCTTCTAGTTTCAAATCCGATTGCGAGCGCCCTGAGAGTCGGGGCGTTCGCATTTTAACTGGCGCCGCATTCATGAGCGGGTTTGTGAATCCGCTCCGCCACGCGGTGTCGAAAAATGTGTGGCCGCGCGTGGCGCCCCCGCCGTACACTCAGTGCCATGCCGCAAACCTCTCGAACGAATGGCGCCTTCTTCCGTGTGCTCGGCGTGGATCCGGCCGCGGCGGGAGCCACCGGGTATGGCGTGATCGAAAGTGATGGACGCCGTTGCCGGATGCTCCGCTTTGGCGCGCTGCCCGCCACGCGCAAGGGTCCCGAGCACTTTCCCGAGCGGCTTTGCGAAATACACGCAATGCTCAGCGATTTGATCGAGGAATTCGAGCCGCAAGGTGTCGCGGTCGAATCCGTTTTCACCGCTCTAAACATGAGGACGGCGCTCAAGCTTGCCGAAGTCCGCGGCGTGGTTCTGCTGGCCGCGGCCCAGCGCCATGTCTCCGTGCACAGCTATTCCCCGCGCGAAGTGAAGGCCTGTGTCGCGGGCTACGGGCACGCGGGAAAAGAGCAGATGCAACTCATGGTGCGCGCCCTGCTGAACATGACCGAAACGCCCGAGCCCGCGGACGCGGCCGACGCGCTGGCCGTGGCGCTCTGCCATGTCCAGGCAGCTCAATTCCGCGCGCGCCTCGATGCCGGGGCTGCGCGCGTGATCGCCGCGAACCGTGTTTCGGAAACCACTTCGCGCGCGCACAGCCGCGGCGCGGTCTCGCGCATCTGAGTCTTGGAATGACACGGAACCTTTCCCAACCCAGGCTCCTGTTTTTTCTACTGGCTGCTCTGGCCTTCGTCACGGTTGCGCACGCGGCCCCCGGCGGCGCAACCATCACGTACCGGCGCGTGTTCAAAGGCAGCACGCCCGAATTGATCGAGATCAAGATCGGAGACCCGGGGAAAGCTACCTTCGAGATTCGCCAACTGGAAGAAGATCCCGATGCGGAGCCGTTCGAAGTCGGCGCACCGGTGCGCCAGAAAATTTTCGAGCTGGCCGCTGCCCTGAAAAACTTCGCGATCGCGGACCTGGACATTCAGAAGCGCATTGCCAATCTCGGCCAGAAAACGTTTCGCTACGAGCGCGGCTCGGAAGTGCACGAAACCTCCTTCAACTACACGCTGAACGCCTCCGCCAACCAGCTCATGCAGATCTTCGAGGGTCTTGCCCGGCAGCAGAGCGACCTCGTCCTGCTCGAGCGCCGCGTGAAATACGATCGTCTCGGCGTCAACGATGCGCTGCGTCAATTCGAGTCGGACATGGACCATAGACTTCTCCCCGAACCCGAGCGCCTCTTGCCCGTCCTCGACCAGATCGGCGCCGATTCGCACTTCGTGGACATCGCTCGAACCCGCGCGCGGGCCATCGCCGAGCGCATCCGCACCTCCCGCGATCATTGAGTCCTGCTAAGGTAACTAACTAGATGGTATTCATTCGATGCAAACTCATTTTGGTTCCGGAGAGAGCGCGCAGCTGCCCGCCCCAAGAACGGGCGGTTCACCTTGCACTTCGGGACGGAAAGAGCACGTTTCTTTCTTGTGGGATATGGAACCAGAGACCCTGCTTCCCGCGTCTAACTACTGGAAGGGATCTCCCCGAAAGGGGCCCAGGATGAAGTGCCCATGGATCGTCCGACTGTGTTTGCTGGCCTCGTCCAGCCTTGTTTTTTTCTCTCCCGCCGCGCACGCCCAAGATTCCGCTGATTCGCGGGTGGTCCGTTTAAGCCGGACGGACGGGCAAGTGCTCGTCTCGCATCCTGGCATCGACGCCTGGGAAGAAGCCTCCGCAAACCTGCCCTTGCAGGAGGGGGATACTCTCGCGACCCAAGGCGGCCTCGCCGAAATTGAGTTCGAAAACGGCGCCACTGCGTATCTGGCCGAAAATTCCGTCCTTCAATTCACGCAATTGACCTTCTCCGGCGGTGGCCGCATCACCCAGCTCAATTTGACTCAAGGCGCGGGCACTTTTTACGCCAATCTCACCAGGCAAGACTCCTTCCGCGTGGTCACAGCGACCTTCGAGGCCGCGATCCCGGAGCGCGCCGAGTTTCGCGTCGACACGTTCCGCGATGGTGCATCCCTTCAAGTTTTGCTGGGCGAAGTTTCCGTCAGCACCAGTGCGGGCTCGGCGACCTTCGAAAAAGGACAGAGCGCCGCCATTCATGAAGGAGACCTTCAAAATCCCAACGTGGCGCGCCTCCCGGAACCCGATGGCTTCGACCAATGGGTCAGCGCGCAGAGCGAAACGATTCAAACCGGCACGAAGGACACCCTCAATTACATCAGCTCCCCGAATTATTATGGCCTCTCGGACCTTTCGATCTATGGCTCCTGGGTCAACCTTCCCGGATATGGAAACTCCTGGCGCCCGTTCCGCGTGGGCTTCAGTTGGACACCTTACGGGAACGGGCACTGGATTCTCGATCCGCGGCTCGGCTGGATCTGGGTGAGCAACGAACCCTGGGGCTGGATGCCGTATCACTTCGGAAGCTGGCTGCTTTCTCCGACTCTGGGATGGGTCTGGGTCTCGGGAGGTCCCTCCGGGCTGCGCCACTGGCAGGCGGCGCGCGTCAACTGGGTTCACGCCGGCAATCAGGTCGGCTGGGTAGCGATGAGCCCAAACGACCGTGAAGGCGCGCCAGCAAACCTGGAACACGGCTTCGTTACGAGAACCGGGATATCTGCGCGGAATAGAGACGGGTCGAATCAGATTGTCGCGGCGAAGGATCTTCAAAACGTTACGCCGCTGAAACAGCCACCAGCGGAGTTTGCTTCGCGTCCTTCGCAGGGTACGCCACGTTCCGGACTCGCCTCCGCCGTTCGAACGATCCCGCAACCATCGGAAGGTGAGAGGACGGTAGTTTTCGACAGTGGCACCCAAACATTCATCAACGGGAATGGTAAGAGTGGGACGGCGGCAACTATGGCCCTCCTACCTCATACTGGCGAGGTCCCCGCCCCGGTCCGGACCGGGGCGTTCGGCATAAAAGTAGAGCCCGCTCCCAAATCCAACGCGAGCACCGGAGCGCAACAAGCCATGATTCCTCCGCACGGGTCAACGGACTCCCAAATTCGTCGCGTCATTCTCCCGCCAGCTGGGCCTGCGTCCATGTCCAGAATGTTGGTGAATAGTGTGAATGCTCCCGCGGGTACAACGTCCGTACCACAGGTTGTGCGGCCGGCAGCGAATCTCCAATCCTCGCAAGCAGCGCCTCCCCGCCAAACGAGCCCGCCGTCATCGGAGCCGTCACGCTCTGGGCCCCCGTCGGCCGCCTCGCGGACGAATACCCGATAGATTTCGTCCTGCGAAATATGCAAATCCGAATAGAAACGCCCATCCAGTTGCCAGTCCCGTCAGGGACGAAAGAACGTAGCCCACTGCGCTTGCCCTGAACGAAGTGAAGGGGGAGCGGTGGGACCCTATTCGCATGGAGTGATAAGCCCCGTGGGGGAGGCACAAGGCTTTTGGTTGCGGGTCCGCGGCAGTGTGAGGCTACCGCTTCTGCTCCATCAATCCGGCGATGGTGCCCATCAAATCGTACTTGGTAATGATTTCGAAGCGGCCGTTGCCCATCTGGACGAAGACGGCGGGTTCTTCGTGGCTTAACAGATAAGTCAGGCGCTCGACCGGCGCTTCGCACGGAACTTGCGGCAGAGACTTGCTCATCACTTCGCGGATGGCCATTTTGCGCAGGTTCTTGCCCTGAAGCGCCAGATTCAATATCTGGTCCTCGTAAATCGCGCCGACCGGCGCCTGCCCTTCGAATACGGGCAGCTGCGAAATGTCTTGCGTCTGCATGGTGTGCAGCGCGTGGAACACGGTCTGGTCGGGCCCCGCGACGATCAATTCGCGCACCTTGCCGGATTTACGCTTCACGTTGACGATGTCTTCGGCGGTGAGCAGAACTTCCGAATCCGTGTAGCCGCGCTCGCGCATCCATTCGTCGCTGTACACTTTGCTCAGGTAGCGCATTCCGGTGTCGGGCAGAAACGCGACGACGACCGATCCCTTCGGCAGTGTTTTCGCCACGCGCAACGCGCCCGAAACGCAGCCGCCGCCCGAGCCTCCCGTGAAAACGCCTTCCTGCTTCACCAGCCGCCGCGCCCAGATGAAACATTCCTGATCGTTCACCTGCACGACGTCGTCGAGGATCTTGAAATTCATCGTCGATGGAAAAATGTCCTCGCCGATGCCCTCCACGACGTACGTTTTCGACTTGCCGATTTTTCCGGTCTTCGCGAATTCGTAGTACAGCGAGCCGATCGGATCGACGCCGATGATTTTTATGTCGGGATTTTTCTCTTTTAAATAGCGGCCCACGCCGCTGATCGTTCCGCCCGTGCCCATGCCGCAAACGAAGTGCGTGATTTTTCCTTCCGTGTCCTCCCAGATTTCCGGGCCGGTGGTCTGGTAGTGCGCCTCGGGATTCATCGCATTCTCGTACTGATTCGGGTAAAACGAATTCGGAAGCTCCTTCGCAAGCTTTTTCGCCACCGAATAATAACTGCGCGGATCGTCGGGGTCGACCGCCGTCGGGCACACGATGACTTCCGCGCCAAGCGCTTTCAGCAGGTCCACTTTTTCCTTCGATTGCTTGTCCGTGATGGTGAAAACCAGTTTGTAGCCGCGCACGGCCCCTACGAGCGCCAACCCAATTCCGGTATTCCCCGAGGTTCCCTCGATAATGGTGCCGCCCGGTTTAAGCAATCCCCGCCGCTCGGCCTCATTGATCATCCAGACGCCAATGCGGTCCTTCACCGACCCGCCCGGATTCATGTAGTCGGCCTTGACGTACACTTCGGCGTCAAATCCGGTCGTCAGCCGGTTCAGCCGCACCAGCGGCGTGTGTCCAATGGCATCGAGGATGTTGTTGCAGCGCACGCGGCTCCTTCCGAAAACCTTTCAACACAGAGGGCACAGAGAACACAGAGAATTTCAGAATATTCTTCTCTGTGTCCTCTGTGCTCTCCGTGGTCTCCGTGTTAAGCCTTTTTTAGAGCCGAACCAAGCTTAAAGCGTACTGTTCGCGAATGTCCAGTTGCGTTGCGCAGCCCTGTTCGTGGCAAAATGGCACGCCATCAGACTAGGAGGCACGATGAAAAGGAAGAATATTTCGACGGGGACAACTTGGGAGCCCATTATCGGGTACTCCCGCGCGGTTCGTGTGGGCGACACGATTCACGTCTCAGGGACGACAGCCACCGGCGCCGACGGAAAACTGGTAGGTGCGGGGGACGTCTACGCGCAGACAGTGCAAACGCTGCGCAACATCGAATCCGCGCTGCACATGGCCGGCGCGCGCCTCGAAGACGTCGTCCGCACGCGCATGTTCGTTGCCAACATCGCCGAATGGGAGAAGGTTGGCCGCGCCCACGGAGAATTTTTCGGCAAGATCCGCCCGGCCACGACCATGGTCCAAGTGGGCGGAATGGTTTCGCCGGAAATGCTGGTTGAAATCGAAGCCGAAGCCATCGTGACGACTCGTGCGCGGTCAAAACCCCGCGCCGTAAGACCAAAGCGCCGGAAAAAATAATAAGTGGTGTGTGAGCGGCGCGCCGGTCGAGTCCGGCCGGTTTTCACACCAGTCACCAGCCACTAGTCACCAGTCACTAGAATTCACACTAATACCGCACACGCACGCGATACTTCAGCACCGACGTGCCGTCTTTGTCGACAGGGACCTGGAATTGCGCAGCGAACGCGGCGGTCTTCGTGAATTTGTACGTCGAGCTGACCATCTCCCAATCTCCGCCAATCGGTTCGTTCACCTCGACGGTGATGGGCGCGTCCTTGTGATTCCGCAGCGTGATCTCGTACTCGAATTCGTACAGCCGGTCGGAGAGTTTTTTATAATCGGTCTGTTTGCGCTCGGCGACGATGTCGAACGCGTTGCCGATGTGCAGGCTGATGGATTCGTCCTTGGGTGTGTGGTCGATGTGGTCTTCGCCGACAAACAACGAGCCGCCGCGCGAGTCGGCCTGATACACGCGGATCGTGCCCGCGGGCAGCGGCATTCCGAGTCCGGCCTTGTCTTCGTTCTTGAATTTGTAAAAGACCTGCACGGGGTCCTTCACGGGCGCTCCGGGCTGTGCGCCGTTGCGGTAATAGTAGGACTGCCCGTTCACGACGATAAACCTTCTGCAGCGGGAAACGCGAGGCGTTGAGCAGGCTGATCTGTTTTGACTCCTGATCGAAAATCGATGTGCGGCGGCCAAGCGAGTAAAGGTGATACTCAGAAAACGATTCCTGCTGGAATGCTGGGGCCGCTGCGCTCTTGGCCACGCTATCCATGGCCGCTCGCATGTTCCCTCCAGACTGGGCAATCACGCGGTTGAGGTCTCCCGCCACGAGCTGCAATTGCGCATTCTTGAACGCTGTCCCGCTGTGATTCACCAGCGTGACCCAACCGTCCAGATCGCCGTTGGTTTCGTCCTTACTGACGTTCAATACATAATCCGCGCTCCAGGCAAGATTCGACGTGAGGTACGACGCCTCCACTTTGTGGCGCCGCACGCCGGAATTTTGCAGCGTCCACAACAGCGTGGGCCGCTCGTACAGATTTTCCGGCAGCTCCGGGAAGCGAATGCTTTCGTAGGAAAGTCCGGTAACGACTTCGTTGCCGATTTTCCACACGGGTGCGCCGTTCAAGGAAAGCAGCGTGGCTTTCACTTCGTCATATTCCGTCGTGCCGCTGCTCAATTTCGGACGCACCAGCGTGACTTCGCGCCCCACGAATTTCTGCAGCAGCTTGTTGGGATCGAGCAGATCGTATTCGTAATTCTGTTCGAGCACGCTGAGTTTCGT
The DNA here is from genome assembly GCA_963811715.1 of Terriglobia bacterium. Classification (GTDB taxonomy): domain Bacteria; phylum Acidobacteriota; class Terriglobia; order Acidiferrales; family UBA7541; genus Palsa-360. Next base: position 311,511 of record CAWESM010000008.1, on the reverse strand, counting down.
CGGCTCGGTCAGCGAGCGAAAATGGACCGTCGAAGGATTGATCGACGCCGCAATGTCCATGAACCGCAGGCGTGATTCCCCGGACGCCAGGTTGAGCTGGCGCACATCCCTCACCAGCGCAAGATTGGAGTTGTAAACGGTGATGGCCAGATCGCTCTGGTCCGCAAGCGTGGTCGTGACCGCGCTATCGGCGGGCTGTGCTGCGCCCTGGCCTGACGATTGCGCGGAAGCCGAACGGTAAAGCAGCGGCAAGGCAAACAGCAGCGCCGCGAACCCCGCAACGGTATGGAAATTTCAATACTCTGACGTTTCTCATGGGCAGTCTCCGATGAAGACTGATTTTATCCTTCATCGCTTAGAACGAGTCTGCCCACATTTCTTGCATGAAAATGTTGCTACTGCACGAGCCAAGTTTTCCCGCCATTCTGCGTGGCGTAGCGGCGTTGGTCGCTTGCCGTGATCGTCGCTTCCCGCGCACCGGCCGCCGTAATTCCGATCCAATCGGGCAATTTTCCGGACGCGTCCGCGGCCACTGGCGGGGGAGCGATCTTTTTCCAGTGTTCGCCGTCCGTCGTCCGCGCAATTGCGCCGTTGCGGCCCGCCATCCAGCAAATCTTGTCGGAAACAGCCGCCCCGGCAAGCCACTCTTCCTGTGATGGACTGGTCTGCAAAATCCAGGTGTGCCCCGTATCGAGCGAGCGCTGGATGTTTCCGCCCTTCCCCGCGCGCCAGAGAAATTTCCCCGATGGTGTTTTCACTTGGACGGGGAGTTCTCCTGCTGCATCCAATTTCAAAAGATCCTGATAATCTCGCCCATTCAGAGGCAAATCCGCCACGTTCGATGCGTTCAGTGCGCCGCCTAACGTACTATTTGTTGTCTCGACCAAAGGGGCTGCCTGTGTAACTGTCACAGTTTGACTCACTGAGCCAGGTGTCTCGGTGACGGGAGGCGCCTGAGTCGTGGCCTGGACCTTAGCTTGCGCTTGCGGAAGTGGTTCAGGCGGCCCAGCCACGGGCGCTGGAAGGGCAGGCGGCGGGGCCGCGGTCTTGTCTGCCCCAACGGGCGCCGTAAGAATCTGCTTATCGCGCCCTGGTGCGTTGCCGGCAATACCGCCTACTGCGCCCCCTGTGGTTGAGGCCGAAGGAGTCGCCTCTGCAATCGTCACGGATTGATTCGTTGAGCGAGGTGCCACCGTGCCGGAAGGTCCCTGTCTCCTGACGGAAGCCTGAGCTTGCTCTCGCGAAAGTGCTTCCGGCGGTTTTCCCGCTGACGCTGGAGGCGCAGGCGGTGGGGGCGCAGCCGCTGGTGCGCTGAAGGCTCCTCCAACTCCCCCACTGGCTGGCGCGCCATTGGATTCGGCTTTCTCTTTTTTCTGATCCCGTAAAGCATTTTCGACATCACCGGAATTTGGCGCAAGCCTTCCAAGCGCATTCCCGGCATCCGACCGATTCTTCGCAATCGCATCCATTGGGGGATTCGGGGATGGGGCTCCTGTGACGGGACGATCTTTCAACGCTTCGGCATCCGATTCCGGGCTCTTCTTGGGAGTGGCCTCGGAGGACCGCTGCAATGCCCCTGTCTCCGCACCGAACGGAGGCTCGATCTTGGGGGCCTGCGCGATGAAGGTTCCCGAGGGGTTTTGGTCGGCTGTGCGCCAGGGCGGCCGCATTGCGAACCATACAGCCAGCACGGCTGCCACGCCCAGCGCCGGGGCCAACCACCGCCTGCGCCAGCTCAGCCGGTACGGGCGAGGGGACTCGACAGGCCGCGCAGCCGCGCCTGGCGCGCGTACGGTCGCGACTAATTCTCCGAGATGTGCGACTTGATTTTCGGCCAGCGGTGCTTCCACATCCGCCGCCAGTACAGACAGAATTCTTCGGCAACGCCCGCAGATACCGAAGTGGCCTTCCCACCGCGCAATTTCGGCCGTTTGGAGCGACTTTTCGTGGTACGCCGCGATCAATTCGGCGTCGGGACACTCTCCGGCGCCGCTGGGCTCGAGTCGATCCAGGGCATCGCCCATTCGCCGCGCGAGCGCTTCTTCTCGACGGCGATCGCGTGATTCGTCTCTCTTCTGTGAGTCCATCGTCACTCTTCCTTGCTTAGAACGGCTCAGGATTCATCTCTTGCGGGGTTCGGCCTCCCCGGCTTGCTTCACTTCTCCGGTGGGTCTGCAGCGGCGTCCCCTTTCGAAAGCGCGCGTGACAAATCAAACGGCAAGTCCGAAAGCGCGTATTCGAACGCCAGTTCGACCTGCGCCTCGTCGAGGCCCGGCTCCGGCCCGCGCCCATCCCGCGCGGGCGCGCCGCGAAGCAGTGTTTGTGTCACGGCCTCTCGCAACTCGCGCCTCACGCGGTCGAGCTGCCGTGACACCGTCGATTCATGCTCGCCCAGTGTGCGCCCAATCTCCGCCAGGGTGAGTTGGTCCACGTAATAGCACGCCAGGAGCATGCGTTCGCGCGACCCGAGGCCGGCGATGGCAGTGGAGAGCGCGCCATCGAGCCGCGCGAGATACCTCTCGCGGTCCGGATCGGCCGACTGGGGATCGGCGCGCTGCGCTACCCGGTATGCGCTCCACTTGTTTACCCTGAGTTCCGAAGGGGAGCCTGTTGTCATTTCCCGCGGCGCTTCGTCTTCTTCGGTTTCGAGCGAAACCGTCCGCCAACCCGTTCGGAGCAGGTCCACATGCCGCTGGGCAAGCACGGCTCGGAGCCACGTGGAAAGCTTGCTCCGGCCGTGAAAATATTCAAACAGGGATTTTCGCCGACTGCTCCCGGTCGGACTAACGCCGTAAAGTTCCGCGTAGAGAGAGTCCGCCAATTCCTCCGCCCGGGTCTCATCCCCGGCCCCGGAGGTACGAAGAATGGCGCGGGCGGCGGCGCGCAGTTCCTGCCTGAAATGCTTGACGAAAAATTCCCAGGCCGCTTCCAGGCCCTCCCCGCACGCGCAGGCCAGAGCTAAATCTTCCAGATGCAACGACTTCAGGTAAGCTTCGACCTCGGCAGCCCCGGCGCGCGCGCCACCGTATCGTTTCTCCGCGCTGCGCCGGAGGGCCTCCGCGAAGCGATTGCGGGCCAGGCCCCATCGCGCGCCCTTCGCTTCCGCGTGCAGCCACTCGATCAGACGCGCATACTGCGCACAAAAAGCGTCGAGCGGCGCGAAGGTGGATTCCTGTGCCATGTGGTGCTGACGGCCTTTAGCTGTCTAGATGCATCATAGCGTATCCGGGGCTATGCGCGGGCTGGCCGAGTGCGTTTTAGTCAACCTATTTTGGCCGTCTTGGTGTACAATAGGTACCTAACCGGCAGCCCGCAGGCAGACCAGAGCTTTGCGCTTCTGTGTCCCGGAGTCGATAGCAAGCAGTACCGCGCAACTTTAGCCGCGGCGAACTGAGATACGGGACAGGAGAAAGTATGAACAGGCGCCAAAAGGGTTTTTCCCTCATCGAGCTGCTGATCGTTGTAACGATTATTTTGATTATTTCCGCCATTGCGATTCCCAACTTGATGAAATCGAAGATGTCCGCTAACGAGGCCGCTGCCGTCGGGGCGCTCAAGGCTCTGAACGAAAGCGCGGTCATGTATTCGAACAGCTACGGCGGGTTTCCGCACTCCATTTCGAATTTGGGTCCCTCCACCGGTGGCACGGGCACTTCGTCCGCAGCGGCCGATCTGATTGACTCGGCTCTGGCAACCGGCATCCGGAGCGGTTACACGTTTTCATACACGGTTGTATCGGCGGATGGCGCAGGTAACGTAAACAGTTACGCGATTACCGCCGTTCCCGTCACGCCTGGTAGCACTGGCGTGCGCTCGTTTTATACCGATCAGGGCGGGACGGTTCGTGTCAGCCCCAGCGGCACGGCGGATTCATCCAGCCCGCCGCTCGGATAAGCAATCATTCACCGCATTCGCGTGGCCGATGGAGGAAGCTCCCGCACCTTCCTCTTTGTATTCGGTCGTTGAAATGCCTCCTTGCGCAAACCCTCCTTACGAATTCGAGTGTTTCACGTGGAACGCCGCCGGGCGTGGGCTTTACGCGCCATCCCGCCTAGGCGGGCTGGCTTCCCGCTCGCCGCGCAGCTTCGGCGGGCGAGTGGCGCGTCGGCGACTTGGAGGCCGTGGGTATAACGATATGGCCGCAAGACATCACCGTGGGCCCCATTCCCGCCTCCCAATCCAATACGTAGAGGACCATGGTAAACTTGGGCGCAAGCTTATCGCCGAATGAAGACGCTTTGCTCGATAATTTAACTAGAGGAGACATCCCTTGAATTATTACGGAGCCAAGGATTTAGCCAGCAGTTTTCGCACCGTCCGCAAGAATACGCTGACGATCGCTCAGGACATCCCCGAAGAAAAATATGGTTTCCGGCCAGCTCCCGGCACGCGCAGCGTCGGCGAGCTGCTCGCGCATATTTCGGTGTCGTATAGTTTTCAACATCAAATTCACGCCCAGGAGCGCCGGAATACACTTGTGGGATTTGACTTCCCAACACTCATGCAACGGTTAACGGCGGAAGAAAAGGCGCCACGGACCAAGGAGCAAACGCTGGAGCTGCTCCGCACTTCCGGCGACAAATGGGCTGGTTGGCTCGATACAGTTACCGAAGATTTCCTGGCGGAGCAGGTGGCCATGCCTCCGGGGGGGACACCACCATCCAGAAGCCGCTTCGACATGATCCTTTCGGTTAAGGAACATGAAATGCACCACCGGGGGCAGCTCATGCTCATCGAGCGCATCCTCGGCATCGTGCCGCACCTGACGCGCGACATGCAGGCCCGCATGGCTGCCGCCGCCGCGAAAAAGTGACTTGGCGCCTGCCCGGAATTTAGTAGCACGCGGAAAAACTTCATGCTCGGTCATTCCGAGGAGCCCCGGCTGGGACCGGGATGGACTCCGCGACGAGGAATTCCTCTTCTTGCCGGCGATCATGCAAGAGGGATCCCTCGCTTCACGCGGAATGACGCCGTTCAGGCGGATTTACCCAACCTGGCAGGCCGCCAAGCGCGTCCTTCCCGGAAAAATGGCGCGCCACGCGCAGGCAAGTCTCGCGGAAGGGACCGGCCGCATATGATTACTAATCAGTTATAAAAGATCTGGAGCTTCCCCTGGCCGTCTCCTGTACCAATAGCCAGCTATCTCTTTCGCAATTCCGAAAACACACCCCAACGCATCGCCCGCGCCTTTTGTACAATGGACTCAGGCACAGCCGACAGCCTTCATTGGCAACGAGGCCACACGATGCCACAAACTACGTTCTCCGTAAGCAGGACGAACCCGCGCTTCTCCTTTATCGCCGAGGCCGAATTGGCGGAGCTCGTGGACGGGCCGCGTATTGTCGCACGCATCTCCGAGTTAAGCGCGCGCGGCTGCTATGTAGACACGTTCAATCCGTTTCCGGTGGGCACGGTGTTGCGCGTCCGCATCCGCTATGGTTGCAGCACCTGCGAATTGCCAGGGAATGTCATTTACACGCACACCAACTACGGCATGGGCTTGCGTTTTGGAGAGACCTCAGCGGAAAATCGCGCCACGCTCGACGCCTGGCTGGAAGAACTCGCCCGGAAATCGGCCTGACCCGCACCGTCCGAAATCATATTTGCCGAACCTCGCGCCGGTACTGGCGGCGTGCCGGATCACTTAGACCTGCAATAACGTGCCGCACTCTAAATTGTCCCAGCGGAGGGGTTCACCCCACTCAGCTGTGCCAAAACTCTATCCATTCTCGGCATGGGTGATACCTTGGAACGAGGAGCAGATTATCCGAACGGCTCGCGCCTCCAGTATCGCGTGGCGCCTGAGAGCGTGTATCCGCACTTTGCGAACCTTGTGGTCCTGGACTTAATGTCGTCGTTCGAGGAGCGAAGGCGAAACGCGTTGCGTCACTGGCACTCGTCTTGGTTGCTCCCCAAATGCTAGGGGTTGAGCACACGACAAGTTGAAGAACCAGTAGGAGCTTCGACATAGGCCTCCTCGAGCACGCAGACCTCTCACCGGGGAAGAAAGCTAGAGAGTATTTATTACGAATTTTCTACAAAGTCGCGTAAAGTCGGCCGCACTAACGTACATTCGCAAACAAGGATGACTCTTCTTTCCAGGGTCCCTGGCCTATCGACCAAACATTACGCTCACACAGGGAAGACGTTGTCCGACGCAATTTTAGACGGCTCAGCTTGAGGATAGTGCTCGTCGATGACCGCCTGAAACTGGCCCTACCCATCCGAACCATCCGGAACGCTCAGCGCAGCAGTGTATCTCGGCAGGCTCTGACGAACGGTTTCACAATGTCGCTGTGATGTAAGCGGTGGCGGCAAAGGAATCGCCGATGGCGACCCTCCGGTTTTCAGTAGTCCCCAGATTGCTGTAATCTTTGCGCGGGCAAATCAAAGAAAGTCGTAAAGACTGCGCAACGCCTGTCGCGAAACTACATCGTCAGCGAAACGGCGAAATGGTTCGTGGGGACTGCCGCGCCTGCAGGGCCGGAGACAACGTTGGCCTGCGACTCACACAGGCGGATGATCGCCAGTGCCGCGGGGCGAAGGAAGTCGACATCGAGGTCCGCTTTGATGGCGTTCGTAATCAGTTGCAGCAGAACGTTCCACGTTGTCCCAGCAGAGTTCACGTCCGCGACATTCATCAGATCGCGCAGATCGGCACAGAAGTTCATGAACGACTGGCCCGCCAACATCGAGTGGACGATGAGCTTCCGGCTGAGATCGTCAACTTGAGGGAAGTCTTCGGGCCAGTTGTTGCCCATTGCATCGCCCCGGTGGACCCGGTTCGGCGTAGTCGAGCCGTTCGCCGCCTTGTTCAGGTCTTCCCAGGCGTTGAAGCTCTTCAGGAACATCAGGTTCTGGGTGGACACCGTGGACATCTGCCGCAGTGGCCATGCGTTCAGGTCATCGGCGGCCTGCGCGAAAGCCGCCCAGTTGACGGAGTCGTTATGGGTGCTCCCGGTGAGCGGCTTGTCGCCGTTGTACGGGTCGCAGTTGACGCGTGAATAGGCACTGGAGGGAATGGTCACCTGCAGCTGTGCCGTTCCCTTTTTCGAGTTGGTGGCGAAAGCGTGCATGCCGCGCGCCAAGGCGTCGCAGACCGGGCCGCCTTCAATCGCGCTCAGCATCGTCGCGATGGTGCTAGCCGCCTTCGGATCGCTCTGCGCCGTCAGGTCGATATGTAAGTTGATGTCGGTGTTCGAGACCTTGCCGCCAGTCGTTACGCCGGCGGTTGCCGAGAAGTAGACGTCCATGCTGTGCATCGCGCCCATAGAATCCGTTTCGGTGGTACGGTCGGCCTTGGCTATGAGGTGGAAGACGTTGTTACCCGCATACACCAGCGAGACATTGGAGGTGAACTGGCTCCATGTGCTCAGGCTCCATAGATTGAAGAAGTTGCACGCAAACGAGGTTTTGGTCTGGTAGGTCTGCTCAAGTCCGCTGCCAATGTCCAGCGTCACGGCGCCCGTTTGAAGGGCGTTGACGAAATCGCCGGAAATGGCTGCTTGCCATGCAGTGGGATAGTTCGCCGAGGTCAGGTCGAAGGCATAGCTTGCAAGCACTGTGCGGGACCTGCTTGTCTCGATGGCAACTTGCAGGTTGGCCTGCAGGCCGTTGGCGCGGTTCAGCCAGCTGCTCAGCTTCTCGTTGACCTCGGCAACGTACTTGTCGATCTCGGAGACGGCGTTAGTGGATTTCAGCACTTGATCAAGAGCGGCGCCTCCCGCCGAGCCCGCGCCACCTGCTGTCTTGACCAGGCTGTCCTGGACTGTCTGTGCGTGGGAGGTGATGGAGGCAGACGTGTTGGCGTCGAACGTGAGCCCGGCTTTCAACGTTGCCGAGCTGGTTGCATTCGCCGAACGGAAAAGATGGAGTCTCGCCGTTCCGCCGGTCTTCGAAAGCAGCGCCTCGAACCGGGTTGCATACTGGAACGAGAAGTCCAGCGTGGCGCCGAGCGTGATTTCAGGCTTGGTCTGCGCGGAAAGTGTGGCCAACGGCGAGCCAAAGGTCTGCCGGATGTCCACCGACGACTGACCCGCGTAGAGCACCTGGTCGAGCCCGGCGTACAAACCGAAGGAGAGGTGCAGGTTGCCGTCAAACTCGTGCAGCAAATAATCGCCGTCGGACATCTGCGTGAGCGTGTCAATGTGGAACGGAAGCACAAACGACTCAAAGGTCTGGGCTATGGCCGTGCGCACCAGCGTGGAAGGGTCGAACTCTTTGCAAAAGGTAATGGCGTACGTGGCTGAAGTATCAAGAGCGGATTTCACGCCATAGGCGCCGCCCGAGTAGTTCGCCGAAGCGTTCGCGGAGATCGTGAAATTTAGGCTGAGCTTCACGTATGCAATGTTCGCCGCGACCGTGATCGATTTCTGTTGCGGCGAATCGAGACCATCGGTGTAGGAAACGAGGTCCCCGCTGGTAACGACCTCCAGCGTGCCAGCCGCGCCGCCCTGTATTCCAAACTGTACGGGGCCGCCACCGGGGTTCCACGATGCGGCCGGGCTAGTGAACGTGATGCTGCTCTTGCTTGCGCTGGATGGAACCTTGCCGAGGGCGGTATCGAGCAGAGAGATGAGAGTGGAATCAAGGCTGAAGGCAAGGTTCAGGGCGTTTTGGAAACTTTTTAGAGCGGTTACGTTGGTAGGAATCGTCGTTCCGGCGATCGTGACATCGAAAGACATGAAGCACCTCACTCCGTTACTTTGTGTGATTGAAGCGGAAGTATACTATTTGCGTCTACGATACTGTCAATCATTGGTCTATTAAAAGATTGCAACTGCCGTGGGGATCAGGTTTACGAGTGATCGCCTGGTATTTCAGAAGGCGTTCCAGGAACAGAACAGGCCAACCTTCATGACAATGGCGTCGCGAAGAATCGCATTGGCCTCGTTCGGCAACTCGAGAGGAATTCCTCACGGATTAGAAATTGCCTCAGTTTAGGGGGTCACTCCGACGGCGAAACCTTCCTCACATCACTGCTCCCGCTAGACTTGCCGACGCTGGACGAACACCAGCGTCGCGCCGTCCGTCTCAACCACCGCGATGTTTTTCATGCCAGCAGCGCGTGCGTCTCAACGGTCTTTTTCCGGGCTATGACAGGCGTTTACTGTCGACAAGGGCGCTTCTGCCAGCCCCGTAATTTCGCGGAGATTGTTCGAGCAACTCACGCCCACGCTTTGTGCCCTTGTGCGCATTCTTGTCATCAAGGACGAGTTGCGCGATTGGTACTAGACGGACTTATGGCTTTACGTCCTCGCTCCCTTCCCAATTGCAGAGGAATGTCGTGATTTTTGTAGTGACCTTGCGAGCAGATGGCCACAACTGGGTACATCCAGGCACATTTCCTTCGATGGCTTAAATACTTGAATTTTGTTTGGGCTACTGAAGCAAAAGAGATTGCGGAAACCCATTTCCATGTTTTGCAAGCAGGGGGTTGCCGGTTCGATCCCAGTCCTGTCCACCAACTTTTTCAATCATTTGCGGCAAGTCTGTTTCTTCAGGTTTTTCGATTGAGATGTTCCTTGTGCGATGACCGCTTCTTGCGCCACTGCGGACTATGGATACCTAACTGGCTGAACGTACAGGTAATTACTTGCATAAAGGCCTCCATCGCAGGGCTTCCAGCCCTCCTCCGTCCTTGCTACCCTTAGTAAATTACGGGGTGCTTAGCCCGGTTTCGAAGTGCGGCCGTCCCCATGACCAACGTGTGAAAGATCCTGGGCGGGGGTATGGCTAAAGGTAGCGAAAGAGGGAGTTTACCGTGAAAATTGCATCCGTTTGTCTCTCCATCATCGGGTTCCTTGGCATACTGGCAGCGCCGGCGATGAGCCAAACGCCTGCGCCAGCGGCGGGTAACCAGCAGCAGCAGTCCAGCCCGCTATATCGCGTCACCGTGGTCGCCCGAACGACCAAAGCCATCAACTACCGGCATCTGAGCGGGCCGACGCAAATCGATTTCCGTGGCACAGTGCTGTTGCCGTTTTCCAAGGGGCAAGCCTGGGTCGAGAGCAAGCGGGGAGCCATACGCATCCAGGCGCAATTTGACAAGCTGGAGCCTGCCACGCGGTTCGGCCCCGAATTCCTGACCTACGTGCTCTGGGCCGTCTCGCCGGAGGGGCGAGCGGACAATCTCGGTGAAGTTCTGATCAACGGAGCGAAGAGCAAGCTGGATGTCACCGCGCAGTTGCAGGCGTTTGCGCTGATCGTTACCGCCGAGCCTTATTTTGCCGTCACGCAGCCGAGTGAAGTCGTGGTGCTCGAGAACATTGTTCGCCCGGATACACTCGGAAGCGTCGAGGAGATGGACGCCAAGTTCGACCTGCTCCAGCGCGGCCAGTACACATACGTTCAGGGCAACTCCGGGCCGGCAGCCATGGATTCACACACGCCTTTCGGACTCCTGGAAGCCCGAAACGCCGTGCAAATTGCCAAGGCAGCCGGGGCCGAGCAATATGCCTCCGACAGCTTCCACAAGGCTACGCAACTCTTGCAGCAGGCAGAGGGATCTCTGACCCACAAGGGAGATAAAAAGCAAATCGAGACGACCGCCCGCGAAGCCGTGCAGACCGCAGAGGACGCACGCGCAATTACCGTCAAGCGGCGTGAAGAGGAACGACTCGCCCAGGAACGTGCGGCAGCGGCGGTACGGGAAGCGAACGCCAAAGCCCAGGCAGAGGCGGCGGAACGCGCAACTCTCCAAGCGCAACTGACTGCCGATCGCGCCGCTCGTGAAAAGGCGGAGGCGGAAACGGCTCGCGCGGCAGCTCTAGTGCAGCAACAGGCTGCCCAGGCCGCCGCCGCGCAGGCCTCCCGCGATAAGGCTGCGGCAGAAGCCGCCCGCGCATCCGCCATGGCGCAGCAGCAGGTTGCGCTGGCCGCCGCCGACCAGGCATCCCGTGAAAAGACCCAAGCAGAAGCCGCCCGCGCGACAGCCCAGGCCGACGCGGAAAAAGCACGCAAGGCCGCCGAGCAAGCCGAGAGTGAAAAAACGGACCTCCGAGCGAAGCTGTTGGCGCAGCTGAATACGATCCTGCAGACCCGGGACTCGGCCCGCGGCCTCATCGTGAATATGTCGGACGTCCTTTTCGACACCGGCAGCTACACGCTCAAACCGGGCGCGCGGGAAAAGTTAGCCAAGATCTCCGGAATTCTGTTGGCGCATCCGGGTCTGGTCCTGCAGATCGAGGGTCACACGGACAGCGTCGGCAGCGATCAATATAACCAGCAGCTCTCGGACCGCCGGGCCGGCTCGGTTCAGGAATTCCTGGTCCAGCAGGGAGTCGCCGCGGGCTCAGTCACGGCGATCGGCTTTGGCAAAATGGAGCCGGTCGCGACCAATGACACCGCCGAAGGCAGGCAGCTCAACCGCCGCGTCGAACTCGTGGTGAACGGCGTGGACATCGGCACCACGGCCGGCGGCTCACAAACTTCGCGACAATAGAAGAAATATTTTCGGATACGGAAGAATGGAATCGCAGCTCGTTTATTCGCAGCCTTCTAGTTTTACCAGACTTGCGGACCCACCGGGCTGATCGCTTGCGGTTGCCGGGTTTCCCATTCCCGATTCTTCCTAAGTAGGGGCACGGCATGCCGTGCCCCTACGGGCAAGTTCCGTCTTCCCTGCAACCTCTCATCTCCGTCCGTGAGAAATGCGAGTTCCTGCGGATTTCAACCCGGCGAAGCGGTAGAATCGTGAACCGCGTACCCGGAACGCCAATTCTTGAGGACGGGCCATGATGCCACGCATGAATCGTGCAGGATTCACGATAGTCGGGGCCATTGCTATCCTATTCGTGATCACGATCGGTACGTCTGGGGGCACGGCGTACGCGCAAGACGACGCTGCGCGGAACTCCCAGCCCAATCCGTATCGCACCATTGAGAATTGGGCGAAGCTCCCGGAAGGGCGGGCCTGGGGATCGACGGCGGGAGTAGATGTCGATCGCCACGGCAACATTTGGGTGGCGGAGAGATGCGGCGCAAACACCTGCGCCGGTTCAAACCTTGCTCCCATCCTCGAGTTTGATCCGTCCGGCAAACTTCTAAAAAGTTTTGGCGGGGGCATGTTCCTGTTTCCTCACGGGCTCACGGTGGACAAGGATGGAAACATCTGGGTCACCGATGGCCAGGGAGCCAACGGAAAAGGCCAGCAAGTGTTCAAGTTCAATCCGGATGGAAAAGTGTTGATGACTCTCGGCAAGGCGGGAGTCGCCGGGGATGGTCCGGACACATTCAATATGCCGTCCGCTGTGGCAATTGCTCCGAATGGCGACATTTTTGTCGCCGACGGACACGGCGGGAACAGCAACGACCGCATCGTGAAGTTCACGAAGGATGGAAAATTCATCAAGACATGGGGAAAAAAGGGAACTGGCCCGGGGGAGTTCGACATACCGCACTGCCTAGCCTTCGATTCGAAAGGACGCCTGTTCGTCGGGGATCGCAATAACAATCGGATCCAGATCTTCGACCAGGAAGGAAACTATATCGCGGAGTGGAAGCAATTCAGCCGGCCGAGCGGAATTGTCATCGACAAGCACGACATGATTTACGTGGCCGATTCCGAGTCGGAGTCCGTCTCAAAAAACCATTACGGCTGGAAGAGGGGCATTCGAATTGGAAATGTAAAAGACGGCTCCGTAGTGGCGTTCATTCCGGACCCTGTTGAAGTCGCAACCGGGACGAGCGCCGCGGAAGGTATCGCAGTGGATTCGAAAGGCACCATCTACGGCGCGGAAGTTGGCCCGAAAGATCTAAAGAAATACGTGAAGAAATAGGGCCAGCATGCCAACAACTCCGCTCGTTCACTTTTGATGTCAGGCTCCACTCGACCGAGTGTGCAGGAGCTTACGTGACATCGGAGCGAAGCATGGATTTGGGTGCCGCCTCGGGACGGCACCCCGTGAATTCGCACCTAGAAAATGGTTCCGGTACTAGGCGGCGACCTAGCGGGTCGCCGCGCTAAATACTTCGGTTAAGCTTCTGCTCCGATTGATTTTCTCTCCCCGAGAAAGTTCAGCAGCTCGCGGTTGACTGTTTCAGCGTGGGTCCAGGTTAAGCCGTGCGGCCCACCTTCGACCACCACCAGGCGGGCTCCCTTGACGGCCTTGTGCGTCCGGGTTCCAGAAGCAGCGATGGGAAGAATTCGGTCCGCATCGCCGTGAATGACCAGTGCGGGCACGGCAATGAGTGGAAGGTCTTTGCGGAAATCGGTCACCCACGCCGAGACACAGTCGAGGGTGCCCTTGGCGGAAGCGCCGACGCCAACGTTCCAATTGTATTGAACGACCTGGTCGCTGATCCGTTTACCGCCCAGGACATCCACGTTGTAGAAATTCGCGAGGAATGCGGAGAGGAAGGCTGGCCGGTCCGCGGCGATGGCTTGCTTGATCCCTTCGAAGACACTGCCGTCTACTCCCTCCGGGTTGTCAGCCGTCTTCAGCAGGAACGGGGGAACCGAAGCGATGAACACCGCCTTGGTCACGCCCTGCGATCCGTAAGTGCCCAGGTAGCGGGCCACTTCGCCGCCACCCATCGAGAAGCCGACCAGCGCGAAATCACGCAAGTTGAGTTTCGCCACGAGCTTGTACAAGTCCTCGGCAAAAGTGTCGTAGTCGTAGCCCGTGGAGGGCTGGCTGGACCGGCCGAAACCCCTGCGGTCGTAGGTGATGACCCGGTAACCCGCATCCAGCAAGGCTGCGGTCTGCTTCTCCCAGGAAGCGCCGCTCAATGGCCAACCATGGATCAGCACGACGGGCTTACCCGAGCCGTGGTCCTCGTAGTAGAGATCGATATTACCGGAGTTTTCCTGACCAACAGTAACGAATGGCATTGGACTCTCCTTTTCTGTGAACGGATTCGTTGCGTAGTTTACCTGTGCAGAGGAAACTGCCCACCTCGCAAATACCACACCTAACTGATTTCCGCAACTGGAGTCACTGGCCTGATGCGGACCTGACGCGACATCGAACGGTGAAATCGGGTATCATCGCACAGGGAGTTTCCCCGCCAATTTTGTTTCCACTGCCGCGCCTGTTCTGGGTGGCGTGTGCGCCTGAGGGAGTTCAGATTGATTTCACGATATACGCGCGAAGAGATGGGCCGCGTCTGGAGCGAGGAGGGTAAATTCCGGCGATGGCTCGAGGTAGAGCTTGCCGCGACGGAAACGCTCGCCGAGCGCGGCGTGGTGCCGGCGGCCGCGGCCGCGAAGATCCGGGAGGGCGCGCGAGTCGACGCCGGCGTGGTGCGTCGGATCGCGGAGCTGGAAGCCAAGGTAAAGCACGACGTCATCGCGTTCACGATGGCCGTCGGAGAAACCATCGGCGATCCCGGCGCGGCTCGCTGGCTGCACTACGGCTTGACGTCGAACGATGTCGTGGACACCGCGCAAGCCCTGCAGCTTCGCGAAGCTTCGCGCTTGATCGAGCACGGCCTCGTGCGTTTCGGCGAGGTGCTCGAGCGCCGCGCGCGTGAGTTTCAGCACACGCCTCAGATCGGCCGCACGCACGGCGTGCACGCCGAGCCGATCACCTTCGGTCTGAAAATCGCCAACTGGTTTGCCGAGAACCGCCGCAACCTCGAACGCTTCGGGCACGCCGCGCGGCAAATGGCCGTGGGAAAAATCTCCGGCGCCGTGGGCAACGCGTCGCATCTCGGGCCGGAAGCGGAAGCCGCCATCTGCAAGCGGCTCGGCCTGGACGTGGCTCCGGTGGCGTCGCAGGTGATTCAGCGCGACCGGCACGCCGACTATCTCTCCACACTGGCGATCCTGACGGCCACGCTTGAAAAAATCGCGCTCGAAATCCGGCACTTGCAGCGCACCGAAGTGCGCGAAGCCGAGGAGCCCTTCGGCGGCGAGCAGCGCGGCAGCTCGGCGATGCCGCACAAGCGCAATCCCGTGTCGAGCGAACAGGTTTGCGGCCTCGCGCGCGTGGTGCGGGCCAATGCCGGCGCCGCGTTTGAAAACATCGCGCTGTGGCACGAACGCGACATCTCGCACAGCTCGGTCGAGCGCGTCATTCTGCCGGACTCGACGATTCTGGCCGACTATTTGCTCGCGCGCATGACCGACATCGTCGCGGGAATGCGCGTCTTCCCGGAGCGTATGCGCCGGAATCTGGACGCGACGGGCGGCCTGGTATTCTCCGGCCAGCTCTTGCAGGATTTGGTGGAAGCGGGCGCCGCGCGTGAAGACGCGTACAAGTGGGTGCAGGAACACGCGATGGCGGCATGGGAAACGGAAACAAACTTCCAACAGCGCGTCGCCGCCGATCCGCGCATTACAAAATTCTTAGACCGAGCGGCGCTCGAACACACATTCGACCTGAAACGCCAGCTACGCTACGTGGACGCGATCTTCGCCCGCGTATTCTCCTGATTCGCGGGAAGCCGTCAACGCATTTTTACCATCGTTTCACTTCGGCGCACGCGTTTGTTCCCCTTTGAAATTTTCGCGACTTGAATTTATCGCCTCACCTTGACACGGCTGCACCACTCAAGGAAAATGTATATCCCTTCTCAATAAATTGTTTTTGCTGACTCTTCGTGGCGGGAAACTCCCCAGTCCTTCCGCGCCGCATCACTATCCATAGGGGGCGACGTGCCGGACAAAGGAATCTCTCAAGGAACGATTCTGGTAGCAGACGACAATGAAGGAATCCGCGAGCCGCTGGTGGAATTGCTGCGCATAAAAGGATATCGCGTGATCGCCGTCGCGGACGGCGAGCAGGCGTTCACGGAAATTTGCTCGCAAACGGTCGACGTGGCCCTGCTTGACGTGATGATGCCCGGGCGCACGGGATTCTCCCTATGTCGCGCCATCAAAGCGAGGCCAGAAACATGCTTGGTGCCCGTGGTGCTTATCACCGGACTGGGCAGCGCGGAAGACCGCATTCAAGGCATCGAAGCGGGGGCAGACGATTTCCTGAGCAAGCCGGTGAAGAAAGAAGAGCTCCTGGCGCGCGTGCGCTCACTGATGCGCCTCAAGCGTCTCACGGACGATCTCGAAAACGCGGAGACCGTGCTGTGCAGCCTGGCGCGCAGCATCGAAGCGAAAGACCCCTACACCGAGGGCCATTGCGACCGGCTGTCGCGCTACACGGTTTCGCTCGGTGAAAAAATCGGATTGTCCGAAGAACATCGCGTCGCCTTGCGCCGTGGCGGAATCGTTCATGACATCGGCAAAGTCGCCGTGCCCGAGTCCGTGCTGCTGAAACCCGGACCGCTCGACGCCGCCGAGCGGAAAATCATGGAGGAACATCCCGTTGTAGGAGAGCGCATCTGTGCACCGCTCAAGAGCTTCCGCAACGTCCTGCCCATCATCCGTTCCCACCACGAAAAACAGGACGGCACAGGCTATCCAGATCACCTGAAAGGCGACGAAATTCCCTTTACGGCGCGCGTTCTGCAAACCGTGGACATCTACGACTCACTGACCACCGACCGGCCGTACCGCAAGGCGCTCTCGCAGGAAAAAGCGCTCGAGATCATGTGGAAAGAGACGCGCCAGGGATGGTGGGATGCGGAATTGGTGGATGCGCTGCAAGGCCTGCTTCTGGAATCGCCGATAGCATTTTGTGTGCCGTTGGCGTAAAGCGGCGGCGCAGACTACACGCGTTGGACGTAGCGTGCTTCCGAAGTATCCACTTTGACTGTGTCGCCCGTGTTGACGAACGGCGGCACCTGAATCGTAAGTCCGGTCTCGAGTTTCGCGGCCTTCATCACCGCGCTGGCGGTGGCTTTCTGCACGGTCGGCTCGGTGTCCACCACTTTCAAGTCCATCGTGTCCGGCAATACGACGCCGATCGCCTTACCCTCGTAGAACTCCAACTTCACCGTGGTATTTGGAATCAGGTAGTAGACTGCTTCGCCGAGCACGTCCTCACCGAGGTGAAATTGCTCGTAGGACTCCGTATTCATGAAATGGTAGCCTTGGTTATCCGAGTAGAGATATTCGTGTTCGATCTCATCGAAGATGGCGCGCTCAATATCCACCTCCGCGCGGAACCGGTAGTCGATGATGGAGCCGGTGCGCAAGTTGCGCATTTTCGTGGCCATGGCGGCGCGCTTGTTGCCGGGCGTGCGGTGTTCGACGCTGTGTACCGTGTACAGTTCGCCCTCGTGGCGGATGGTCATTCCTGGACGCAATTGTGTTGCTCGCATTCCGTTCGCTCCTGATGCCTACGGGATCTTGCGGCAGGCGGTTCATACCGGCTGCGTTCCAATTTCGCGCAGACTGGACGGGCCAGGGGTGGGCCGCCCTCGGAATCGCAATTATAGACGGCCCGGCAGCGAATGGTCAACGCGAAGCGCGCGATGAATGAGCAAGAAATAACTCAGCACTCCAAGTGAATTGCGGAACTGGCATAATATCTGCGGCCCTCCGTACAAAACACTCATGAAGAAGCCCGTCGCAAAAACGTTTCAAGCCACACTCGAGCGCTTCGAGTCCCCCCTGAAGTGGGTGATGATCCGAATTCCGTTCGATGCCGCTAAGATTTGGGGGAAACGCGGGCAACTAAAGGTAAAAGGCGAAATCAACGGCTTCGCGTTTCGCACCTCACTCTTTCCCAGACGCGGTGGCGGTCACATGATGCTCGTAAACAAACGGATGCAGCGCGGCGCCAGGGTCGGCTCCGGAATGGCCGCGCAGTTCCGCCTGGAGCCCGATACAGAGGAACGCATTGTTACCATGTCCGTGGAACTGAAGCGCGCCCTTGCCGAAGATCGATCGCTCCGCCGGTGGTTTGACAAGCTGAATTACTCCATGCGCAAATACATCAACGAGTGGATTGCGGAGGTGAAGAGCGCCGAAGCGCGCACGCGCCGCGCAGAGCAAATTGCCGAGCGCCTGTTAGCCACCATGGAAGCCGAGCGCGAACTTCCACCGATCCTTCAAGTTGCGTTCGCGCAGAATGCTCGGGCGCGCGCAGGATGGGAGCGGATGTCGCCGTTGCGCAGGCGCGGACATCTGCTCGGTATCTTTTACTACCGGAACCCCGAAGCCCGTGGCCGGCGAGTTGAAAAAACGGTTCAAGAGGCGATGGAGTTTGCAGGGAAAGCGGCGCGCAAGGGAATTCGCCGCCGGCACTCGTAGGCTTCCAGCAACTGCATATTCCGGCGTACGCTCACGCTTCCAGTTCGCCGGGCTCGATTTCGTCCACGTAGCACCAGGTCCAGGTTTCGCCGGGCTCGATGGATCGGATCAAGGGGTGTTTACTCTTATGGAAATGCTTGGTGGCATGTTTATTCTTCGATGAATCGCAGCAAGCGACGTGCCCGCATACCAGGCACAGCCGCAAGTGAACCCAGGTGTCCCCGGTTTTGATGCAGTCCTCGCAAACGCGCTTGTCGGTTTTGGTAAACTTGACTTGATTCAGGTGCGTGCATTCCGGCGCCATGGTGCCCTCCAGTAACTTGGCGATCACTTGGGATGGTCCGCTCCACGATCGCTCCGCAACGATTCGCTCCGTGACTATAACCGCGCCGGAAGCGGTGTGCTGCGCTCGCCTCACCCTAGGCCGGAGCAAAAGCGCAACTTCCAAGCAGGCCTACGCAGCCTTGCCAGTTGGTTTCTTCTTTTCCCGCGAGATCCATGCCGGCGCGTCACTTGCGGGAAACGACTCCATCGATGCTTCTTCAACCACGTCAAGTTCCAGGTACTGACTCTGGCTGACTAGTATTGGCTCTTCTTTTTTCTTGCGCTGTGGTTTGCTCATTTCCCTATCCCAATCCCGCCAACCTGCGCGGTGACGTACACATCCTCAACAATTTGATTCTCTGTGACCCTCTGTGCTTCTCTGCGTTCTCTGTGTTGCGCTTTGGAATTTCACCACAGGAAGCACGGAGAACACGGAAGATTCAGAAACGACACGCCGAAAATTCTACGGCCGCTGTTTTTCGCGATCCGCCTTCCCTTCGGCCATGATTTTTTCGATCTCGTCGGGCGAACGCGGCAGGCGCGCGGTGAGCAATTTGTAGCCGGTCGGCGTGATGAGCACGTCGTCCTCGATGCGCACGCCGAGATTTTCCTCGGGGATGTAGATTCCGGGCTCGATGGTGATGACCATGCCCGGCTCGAGCGGGCGCGACGGCCCGCTGGGGTCGTGCACGTCCAAGCCGAGGTGGTGGCTTAGGCCGTGAATGTAGTAGCGGCCCAGCGAGCGGCCCTCCTTGTCCTTGCCATGCGAATCGATGTAGTCCATCGCGATTTTCTGCAGGCTGTCGGGGGCCTGTCCGCCCATCATCATGCCGGGCTTGAGCGCGGCGAGCGCGGCATTCTGCGCGCCGAGGACGATTTCGTAGATTTCGCGCTGGCGGGGCGTATATTTACCGTCGGCGGGAAGCGTGCGCGTGATGTCCGCCGCGTAGCCGGAATACTGCCCGGCGACGTCGAGCAGCACGATTTCTCCGCTGTCGATCTTTCGGTCGAGCTTGTTGTAGTGCAGCACGGTCGAGTTGATGCCGGAGCCGACGATGGGCGCGTACGCTTCGGTCTCGCAGCCGGCTTCGGCGTGAATCTCAACCATCTTGGCCGCCACCTGATACTCGTACAGGCCCGAATGCATCATCTTCATGGCCGCGAAGTGCGCGTCAATGGAAGCTTCAATTGCCTTCGTGAGCAGCGCCAGCTCGCCGGGAGATTTGATGGCGCGCAGCGTGGCGACCGCCGAGGAAACGTTCTTGACCGCGGCCTGCGGCGCGGCATCCTTCACCCATTTCGACCAGTTTACCGTGTGCGGATAGCCTTCGTCATGCGGGCCCGGCAATTCGGTATAAATTTCGGGGAAATTTTTGGCGAGCGCGGCAAGCGTGTCATGCAGCTTCGCAAACACCTCGACATCGGCAAAGCCCGTCTTTTCCTTGATGCCGGGGTCGTCCGGGCCGATGCGCGGGCCATTCCATTTTTCCTGGGCCAGATCGCGCGGCGGAAGATACAGAATTTCGCGCGGGCCGGTCCAGCCCTTCTGCTCGGCCGATTCGGGAACCAGCAGCAGCGCCGCGCCTTCTTCGTTGTGTCCGGTGAGATAATAGAAATTTTCTTCCTGCATGAAGACGTAGGAGGGATTCGCCTCTTCGTGGCCCGTATAGCCGAAAATCACGACGGGCGCGCCCACTGCGGCGATGAGCTTCGCGCGCCGCTCGGCAAAGACGCTGTTCGGCTCGCGCTCCCAGGCTGCCGCTGGCGGCGCCAGCGGCGCCAGATACGCCAGCAGGACGAGGACCAGACCGCTGCGTATAATCGAGATTCGCCTGTTCATCGTGTCACCTCGCATGGGCACTCCCCCAAAAACATACCACGTTGCGGCCCCGGTTCCATCAGCCGCTTTTTTAAGAGTTGAAGCGCCGTCCGGAACTACTTCCGACAAGTCGGAAGGGCAGCACCGTTCATTTAGTAAGATGCCGGCCTTCAGGGCGCTACAGGAGCGAAAGGTTAAAACCCAGCTGCGCCGGAGGCTGCGGGGCGAACATCCAAGGGAGAAGCTTGCTGTAGGCCGAACCGCGCCCGCTTGATCCAGGCTTGCGCGATTAACATCCCACTTGTGTAAAGGAAGCCCCAGACGAACAGGGCCAAGGCCGGCGCGGTAGCACAATTTTCATTCTTGACATCGCACCAGATCATCCATGCGTGGGAGAGTCAAGTTCCAGTAACTTGCGAACCACCTGAAGATCTGGCTGGATATTGCTTAAGTAGAATCCGTCCTCCACCCGCCTTTCCCATTCCAAGAGCAACGACTCGACGATTTCCTTTCCCTCGGGGTCGCGAACAGCTTGCAGGGGTGTGCGGTTGCCGAGGACAGGAATTTTCTGGTGAACCCAGTCTTCGACCAGTTTTTGCAGCGATTCCGTGGCTCGCTTCTTCACCTCAGGATCCTTCAAAATGTCGTTTTCAAAATCCTTATCGAATTTCGATAGCGGGTTCTCTTCCGTCAGCGAACTCTCCGGCATCTCCTCCAGACTGTGGGCGACGGTACTTTCGTGAGTGGCCCTGGCGCCGAGCCGTTTCTCAATCTCGGCGCGGATGCGCGCGGCACGTTTTGTGGAGTTCACCTCCGCAACCAACGAATTCCCGGAGATCGTTATACTGCCCAGGATCGTGTTGTTCCAACTTGAAAACTTCCGATTGCCTTTTTTCAGCCAGTCGAAAGTCAAACTGCGGAGTTTTCCTGTTTCGTCGAAGTCAGCACTTTCCAAAAGGTCTTCCTTTGATCGGACCATGGCGAGAGGCGCCAATGCGTCAAGCGCCGCTTCCGCCGACTCAACATGAAACGTTAGCTTGTGAAAAGCTATCGAATCGCCGTCTGTGTTGCCTAGCACCGGCGGGGAATATAGGGCGTCACGGATATTTAGATATGTTTCGCGGACATCGTCGGCGTAGCGGATCAAATCGCCGGCGGCCAGATCCCGATTCTGCTTTGCTATTTTTTTCCGCAGCTTCTTCCTGAGTGCAAATACGTCTACCTTTCTGCTGGGCGGGATGCCGAGCGGCGCGCAGCATCCGAGAATCGCGACCCCGGGCAATTCCCACACTTGCGCGTAGGTGATGTCACCCGGCCGGAGTGTGAGCGATGCCGACCGTTCGATTACCTCGATTTCAGAGCCGAGCAGAAGATCGCGCAGCGCAATTCGCTCTCCGGGCTCGGTCTTGAGGATTTCGTGGAAGCTGAGCGGCTGCGCCACAGCTTGCTCGAGAAACATGCGATCCGTTTCCGTGAGCCACTTCGCCGTCTCCAGGGTGTACCACCGCAGGACCACGCCACCTCTGCCGTTGGGGCGCCTGCTTCGTGGACTCGCGTAGGGATCCCAATGGAAGAGGAAGTACGGCATGAAAATCTGGTCTTCCGTGGAACGATCCACGATAGCGTCCGGCAGATCGCTCATGTTGAAATCCAACCAGGCCTCATCCACCATTTCTCCAAACTTGCGCGCTGCAAAACGCATGATGTCGCGCGTGAGTTTGTCCAAGGCTTCGCGCTGCCGCGCCCACAGGCTGTCTTGGGAAACCGGCTTCGTCAGCAGGCAACATCGCTTGTACTTCTTGCCGCTGCCACACGGGCAGGGATCGTTTCTGCCAACCTTCCTGTGTCCTGAGAAATCCATAACGGCGTGACATTACAGTATGAAATGCAAAAAGACAAGAGGCCGCAAAGGTGCATCACAATTCGTGAATTGCAATTCTCTCAAGAAAAACGGCGCCAGAATGTCAAGATCACCTTGCTATGTGGTGCGAAGCAGATTGCCCGATCCGTGGATTCAAAACCCAGGCGCGCCGGAAGCGGCGGGACGAACTTCCGAGGCGGGGGCCTGCCGCACGCCGAACCGGAGCCGCTCGATCCAGCCCTGCGCGACCGACATCACGCCGGTGTAGAGGAAACCCCAAACGAACAGTGCCAGGAACGGCGCGGTGGCGTAATTTTCATTCTGGATGGAGTACACGATCGTCGCGGCGAAATAGAGGCCGAGGGCGATTTCGAGGTACGGCATCCATCCGGCGCGGTTGCGATAGAGTTTTTTCTTCCACGTGCCGGTCTGGCCATCGATATTGAATTTCGGCGTGCGCGCGAAATCCGATTTCACTCCGAAGATCGCTTCGAGCACGGCCTTGGCGTTGCGCACGGATAGGCCGATGCCCACGGCCATCACGAACGGCATATAGAGGATCGAGCGCTTCCACGTCTTCGGATAAAGCGCGCGCTGCGAAGCCAGGTAAAAACCGGAAATCGAGCAGCTCGACGCGATGAACAGCGGCAAGTCGATGAACAGCATCTGGAACCAGCCCTGATAAAAACGCACGATCATCGCGGGCAGCAGCAGCGTCGAGAGAATCACCATGAAGGGATAGCTGATATTGGCCGTGAGGTGGAAAACGGCTTCGGCCTTGATGTGCGCGGGCTCGTCCGAGCGCAGCACGCGCGGCAGAATTTTCTTCGCCGTCTGCATCAGGCCCTTGGCCCAGCGCGCCTGCTGCGCCTTGAACGCATTCATCTCCACGGGCAGCTCGGAGGCGCATTCGATATCCGGCAGGTAGAGGAACTTCCAGCCGCGAAGCTGCGCGCGGTAGGAAAGATCGGTATCTTCGGTGAGCGTATCGTGCTGCCAGCCGCCGGCATCGTCGATCGCGCAGCGGCGCCACACGCCGGCGGTGCCGTTGAAATTGAAGAAAGTGCCGCTGCGCGAGCGCGCGCCATGCTCCATCACGAAGTGGCCGTCGAGCAGGATCGTTTCGACTTCGGTCAGCGCGGAATAATGGCGGTTCAGGTACGTCCAGCGCGCCTGGACCATCGCGATCCTGGGATCGACGAGATACGGCAGCGTGCGGCGCAGAAAATCCGGCGAGCCGGGACGAAATCGGCGTCGAAGATGGCGACGAATTCGCCGGTTGCGGACTTGAGCCCCGCGGCGAGAGCGCCGGCCTTGAAACCGGTGCGGTCATTGCGATGCAGATAGTGAATCGGCAACCCGAGCGCCTGATAGCGCTCGACGCAGGCGCGCGCGACCTCCTGCGTTTCGTCGGTCGAGTCATCGAGCACCTGAATGTCGAGCAGTTCGCGCGGGTAATCGAAGCGCGCAATCGCATCCACCAGGCGCTCGATGACGTAGCGCTCGTTATAGATGGGAAGCTGTATGGTAACCTTGGGCCACTCGGCAACGGCAGGCGGCGGGCCGGGAACATTGTGGCGATTCTTGAAATACGCGTACACCAGGTAGTAGCGATGCAAGCCGTACGCGGCCAGAATCACCAGCACCAGGAAGTACGGAATCATGATGGCCAGATCGAACGCGTTGAGCTGGTACAGTCCGCGGAACGGATTCCGATTCGGGTCGGTAAGCTTGGACCAGTAGTTCGAGAACGGACTTTGCGCCGCCGTCGCCAGGAAGCCCAGAAGATGTTGCGCGGAAATCAAAACGGACATTCCCCCTTGCAAATGCTCGACCTGCGAAAGATCAGCAACGAGAAAGATCAAAACGTTGAGCGACTCACGAGCGCTCCGCAAAACCGCAAGCGCCGTGCGGAGCACGCAAGCGATCGTCGCGCTCGTCGCCATCGTTGCGCTCGAAGCCGTGTTCGCCGCGATGGCGCGCCTCGGAGACCTGGCCGATCACATCCCCGAATTCATGGCCCTGGCGCTTGGCGCGGGCGTCCTGTATTTCATCGCCCTGTATGCGCTCGAGCACACGCGAGACAACCGGGCCGTGCTGTGGCTCGTCCTGCTGGGCGCGCTCGCGTTTCGCCTGACGATGTTTCCCTACCCGCCGTCGCTTTCGACCGATGTCCACCGGTACCGGTGGGACGGCCACGTGCAAAACGCGGGCTGGAACCCGTATGCGGTGGCGCCGACCGATCCGCGCCTTGCACCGCTGCGCGATCCGGGCTGGGCCGTGATGCCCGCGCCGGAAATTCCGACGATGTACCCGCCGCTGTCTGAGCTTGTGTTCCGCGCAACGTGGCGCGTGCTGCCAGGCCCGGTTGGCTTCAAGCTGCCGTTTCTGCTCGCCGATTTTGCGGTCGCGGCGATGCTCGCCGGGTGGATCCGTTCGACTGGGGGACGGAACTACCAGATAGCGATCTACGCCTGGAATCCGCTGGTCGTGGTCGAATTCGCATCCAGCGGCCACAACGACGCGCTCGCCATCGCCGGGGTCGTCGCTACGCTGCTGATTATACGGCGGTTTCCGGCGATGTCAACGCTTACGCTGACGGCCGGGGCGCTCTCAAAAGCGTTTCCCGATTGTGCTGCTGCCGCTGGCGCTTTTCCGCGCGGGCTGGCCCGGCAGAGCTGCGCGGATGGCTCGCGGCGGCTGGCTGCGCGGCGTTGGCGGCGGTGTGCGTCTGGCCTTATCGCAATGGCTGGCGCGAATTTCTCGGAATGCTCAAGTATTACCAGATGATCTGGCGAAACTACCACTCGAGTATCTACCCAGTCCTGCTCTGGATGTCCGGCTCGCATGAAGTGGCTGCGGGGATCGGCGAAGGCGTCGTGCTCGGGCTTGCGCTGTGGCTGGCCGTGCGGCGCGCCGACCCGACGCGCGCGGCGTTTCTTCTGATCGGCACGGTCCTGCTGTTCGCGCCCAACGGATATTCGTGGTATTTCACCTGGATCGTGCCGCTGCTGTGCTTCTATCCGAGCGCGGCGTGGCTGCTGCTCACCGTGCTGCAGTTTCTCTCCTACAAAATTTTCATCAACTACCGCGCGGTGGGAGACTGGCAGTTCGATCCCTTCTTCCAGTGGCTCTGCTATGCGCCGTTTTATGTTCTTTTAGGTTGGGAAATTCTTCGCAAAAAGCACCAATCACCGCCACAAGCTTCACGATGCGGCTCACAAGATCCCGAACTCTTAGGGGATTTGAGCAGGCCAGAGCGTGCGAATGTAAACAGTTTCATCTGCCACCCGGTAGTAGACAATCCAACGCCCGGCCAGTAACCAGCGGTGGCGGCGAAATCTGCCCTTTGGGCGTACGGGGTACATTCGAGGAAAGCGCCCGAGGGACTTGGTCTTTTCAACAATCAGATCTGCCTCTCTTGGTGGGAGTTCTTCCAGCAATTCAAGAACATATTCCGGCCAGACAATTTTGGCCACTAGCGTCGCTTTCTTCTTTTGGCAACATGACGTTCCACTTCTTCCTGTGTATATACGCGCCCTGCTCGAATATCAGCAGCACTCCTTTCCATCATCTTCACGAATTTGGGATCAGCTTCGATCTCTTCGAGTGAGGCCTCCATAGCGGCATACAGGCCTATCGCCTCACGCACGACCAGGCTTCGGTTTCCGGCGCGGGTTTCAGCTAGTTCCTCCAGGAGTCGACTCGATTTCTTGTCCAAAACAAATTGTCGTCTCATCGGTGAGCCTCTATCGTAAGATTACATGTGTCTGCATGATAGTTCAACACTATTCATGAATGGGCAGTGTGAACGCGCCAGCCGCAATGATACTTGGAAACATGCAAATTAAATGTTGATGGAAAGCGTGACGTCGGGGCGGGGGCCGGGCGGCGGAGGCATTTTCGAGCGATCCACGGGGCGGTAGAGCGTGTCGCGCTCGACGGGGACGCGGCCGGCTTCGCGGATCAGGCGCTCGAGTTCGGCGCGCGGGGTGAACTCGGCCGTCTTGGCTCCGGCGTCGTGATAAATTTTTTCCTCGACGACGGTGCCGTCCATGTCGTCCGCGCCAAAACGCAGCGCGATTTGCGCGATGCTCGGCGTGAGCATCACCCAGTAGGCTTTGATGTGGTCGAAATTGTCGAGCAGCAGGCGCGAAATCGCGATGGATTTTAAATCGTGATAGCCCGTTGGCGGGGGCAGGTGCGCGAGTCCCGTGTTCGCCGGATGAAATGCCAGAGGAATGAACGCGGCGAAGCCGTGCGTTTCATCCTGCAGGCCGCGCAACGCGAGTAGATGATCGACGCGTTCTTCTTCGGTTTCGACGTGGCCGTAGAGCATCGTGGCGTTGGAACGCAGGCCGATTTCGTGCGCGGTGCGAGCAATGTTGAGCCACTGCTGGCCGCTGACCTTGTGGTCGCAAATGATTTTCCGCACGCGCGGGTGAAAAATTTCCGCGCCGCCGCCGGGCAGCGAGTCCACGCCCGATTCCTTGAGCGCCAGGAGCGTGTCTCGAATCGAGAGCTTCGAGATGCGCGAAAAATATCCCACCTCGACCATCGTGAACGCTTTCAGGTGCACGGTGGGGCAGCGTTTTTTCAGGCCGCGCATCAGGTCGAGGAAATACTCGAATGGCAGGTCCGGGTGCAGCCCTCCGACCATGTGGAATTCCGTCGCGCCTTCGCGCATGCCTTGTTCGGCGCGCTGGTAAATCTCTTCGAGCGCGAATGTATACGCGCCCGGCGCGTTGGGATCGCGGCCGAAGGCGCACAGCTTGCAATGCGCGACGCACACGTTGGTCGGATTGATGTGGCGATTGATGTTGAAAAAACAGGTATTGCCGTGACGTTTCTCGCGGACGGAATTCGCGAGCCAGCCCAGGGCGAGCAGGTCCGGCGAGCGATAAAGGGCCAAGCCGTCATCGAAGCTCAAGCGCTCGCCTGCGAGGACCTTGTCCGCAATCGGCTTTAAACGCTCGTCGTTGATTCGAAGTTCGCTCATTTTGCCAGTCGCACAGACTTTAGTCTGTGTTCTTCCATTCAAATACGAAGCAACCAAACCCACACAGGCTGAAGCCTGTGCTACCGGTGCGCGACGGCCACTGCCGCGCCCCAGAACAGCAGGAACAAGAGACTAATATAACCGTTCACCGTGAAAAACGCAGCATTCATCCGGCTCAAGATCATTCGGCGAAACCAGTGAATGCTCGTAGGCGAGCAGCGCTGCCACGACCACGATCCCCACCCACGCGGGCCAGGGCAGGTGAAAACTCCACGCCAGCCAGGCCAGCAGCGCGATCATCACGACGTGCATGGCGCGGGCAATGGTAAGCGCGCGAGCGATGCCGAAACGTTTGGGCACGGAAAAAAGTCCCGCCGACTTGTCGTACTCGATGTCCTGGCAGGCGTAGAGCACGTCGAAGCCGCCCACCCAGAGCGTTACGGCCGCGCAGAGAATCAACATGCGCGCGTCGAGCGAGCCTGCGATGGCGATCCACGCCGCCGCGGGCGACATCCCCAGGCAAAACCCCAGCACCACGTGCGACCACAATGTGAAACGCTTCGTGTAGGAGTAGAAAAACAACACAGCGAGCGCGACAGGAGAGAGTTTCAGCGCGAGAGGATTCAATTGCCACGCCGCGATCACCAGCACCGCGGAGGCCGCCAACAGCAAAGGCCCATGCGAAGCCCACCGAGAGCGCTCCGGTCGCCAGGGCGCGCGTGCGCGTGCGCGGATTTTCGCGGTCGTAGCGCAAGTCGATGATGCGGTTCATCGTCATCGCCGCGGAGCGCGCTCCGACCATCGCGACGATGATCCATAATATCTGCCGCCACGATGGCCAGCCCGGCAACGCGCCCGGAATCGTCGTGATAGCGCGCCGCAAGCAGCGCGCCCGTCAGCGCGAACGGCAACGCGAATACGGAGTGCTCGAACTTGATCATTTCGAGAATCGTGCGGATGCGGCTCGGGCTCACCGGCAAAACCCAGGAGTTTCAACACAGAGCTCACAGAGTACGCAGAGAAAAGCATGAGAAGAATTCTTCATATAAGAGTAACCATCGCTGAAAATATATGTGTCTCCGTGTCCTCTGTGTTGAAGCTTTTTCCGTTCCACTGCAATGGGCGCGCATCACTCGCTACGCTTCGCGGGCTTTGCTTTTTCCTTGTCCTTCCCAGCGGTACATTTGCTCCTGCGGCAATCCCATCTGCGCGAGGACGCGATAGACGTATTGCGCGACCAGATCGTCAATCGTCTTCGGCTGGTGATAGAACGACGGGATCGCCGGCATGATTACGGCGCCGGCCTGCTGCACGCGCAGCATGTTCTCCAGATGAATCCGGCTGAATGGCGTATCGCGCACGCAAAGCACCAGGCGGCGGCCTTCCTTCAGGCAAACATCGGCGGCGCGCGCGATCAGATCGTCGCTCGTCCCCGCAGCGATAGCCGCAAGCGTCCCCATCGAGCAAGGAATCACCACCATGGCATCCACTAGATAGCTGCCCGAGGCAATCGATGCGCCAACATCCTTATTCGGTAATACTTCGGTCTTCTCCGCACGGCCGCCGATCAGCAGTGAAGGAAGCTGCTTGGCGTCGCTTGTGACGATGCTCAGTTCGTGCGCCAACAGGCGCGCGCCCGTGTCGGTAACAACGAGATGAATTCGCACCACGCGCGGGTCGGCTTCGAGCAGCCGCAGCGCCGCTTGCGCCAGCACGGCGCCCGAAGCGCCGGTGACACCCACAACGATCGTCTTGTGCTCCGCTTGCATCATCGGTTTGCTCGGGATTTTCAAGTCTAGACAGCCCTTCGCACGAAAGTCAAGAAACGCGCGAAAGTGGGTGTAGACAAGTCCATCTCCATCTGAATCCCCGCTTCAATTTGAAGCCACAGCTCCAATTTGGGCGAGATGGTGTAACAGGTGCACCAAATAGTCTTCCGCCAGGAATCTCAACGTTACTGGCTTCTCCGCGCCTATCCGGCAAAGAGTTTCGAGTTTGGAGGCGGGCAGGTGAGCGATACCATGAGCGAGATAGCGGTTGTACCCTGCCCACAGGGAAACTAACAGAGTCCAATCTGCCTCATCGACGGCTTGCACCCGCACACAGCCATCCTGATCGTAGCCCGGAAAATCCAGTGAAGTTTGCAGCGCGGCTCTCACAAATCGCTGGTGGTTGTTGGAAGCCGAATCGATCAGATGCCCGAGGACTTGCTTGCGCGACCAGCCCCCGCGCAAGACGGGCTTCGTGCTTTCCGCCTCGGGGACTTGCAAAAGAATCGCCTCAGCCGACTGGACTATTAATACTAACTGCTTACTTAAGTCTTTCATATACTCTCCAATTATCGTTTCGACTCCGTAGTCCGCGAACGTAGCAACACTTTTATCACGCCGGGTCTTTGGGCGTAGCGAATAGCTTCCGCTGCGTGTTTCAAGGCGAAGACGCGCGAGATCAGCGGGCGCGGATCGACGCGTTCCGAGCGCAGCAGGGCGAGCGCCGGCAGGAACGGGCCGCAGCGCGAGCCGACGATGGTAAGTTCCTTCACCACGATCGGCCAGGTCTCGACGGGCGCCGCGCCGTGGAATGTGGATTTGAGCACCAGCGTCCCGCGAGGGGCGGTGATTTGCTGCGCCATCGCAAGACCCGAAGGTGAGCCCGTCGCTTCCACAGTCAGCGTGAACCTATTTGCCCGGCGCGACGCGCGGCTACCGGACTGCGCGGTTTCTATGCCCGCGCGGCGCGCCAGACGCAGCTTGCCCGCGTGCTTGCCGATCATCACGACGCGCAGTCCCGAGGTGCGCAGGACGCGCGCGATCAATTGCGCGAGTTTTCCGTCACCGAGCACGCAAGCCTCACGGTGCGCGCGGACGTTTACCTGTTCGAGGGTCTCGCACGCTGCGGCCAGCGGCTCGGTGAACACGGCTGCGTCGTCGGGGATGCCGGCGGGCACGCGGTGCAGATTCTCGACCGGCAGCGCCAAGAATTCAGCGAAGGCGCCGTCATGGCCCAGAATTCCCAGGACGCGGCGACGCGCGCAATGCGTGGGAATTCCGCGGCGGCAATAGTTACACATCCACCGTTGGCCAAGATGGCGAAACCCCAGTCCGGCGCACGCGATATTGATCTCTCCGACGACGCGCTTCCCAATCCAGTTCTTGACTATTGCACTGCCCACGCCTACGACATCGCCCACGAATTCATGGCCGAGCGTGCCCTGAAAATTGTGATAGCCGCGCAGGATTTCAATATCCGTATTGCAGATTCCCGCCAGGCGCACGCGGACCAGCGCCCAGCCGGGCCTCAATCGCGGCCGCGGCTTTTGCACCAGCGCAATTTGATTTCGACGTGTGACGGCGGCGAGCATCCGAGTGGCATTGGAGCACAGGCCGCGGCGCCGGGCAATCCCGTCCGAACAAAGCCCGGATCAATGTCGTGATGAACCTCGAACAACCACGGAACAGCAGGCCGTACTCCGCGGGCATTATCTGTTCCGCACTGCTTGCCGCCGGGCGCGTTGACCGTTCGCAGAGCCACCTTTAGCATCAAGTTGTACGCATCCTCTATGGCTAAGACTACTGAAGAAGACATGAACCAACTGGAGAAGGACATCCGCCAGTTGAAGATCGAGTACGAACAATATTTTGGCGGGGGGAAGAAGCGGCCTCCCGCGGACCTCGAGTGGCGCATCGATGTCACGATGAAGCGCTATAGCGACCGGGGCTCGCAAATGAATTTTGCCCAGCGCTTCCGCTACAGCAATCTGGCCCAGATGTATACGAAGTATCGCGAAATCTTCCGCAAGCGGATGAAGCAAAAGGAAGAAGGCAGCGTGCAGCGGCACTTTGGCGCGGCGGCGCGGGAAATTGAGAATCTGCGGAAACAAAAACAGGCCGCCGAATTCCCGCCCGACCCCTCGCAGCCATTTACGTTCGCGATCTCCTGCACAGACCCCGACCACGAAAAGAAAAAAGTGGAAGACCTCTATGCGGCCTTCCGGCACGCGAAGGAACAAGCGGGAGAAGACTCCGACCGGCTTACGCTAGAAGCGTTTCAGCAGTTCGTGCGCCAGAAAACCGGCGATCTCAAGAAACAGCAGAGCGCGCAGGAGGTCGAGTTCGTCGTTACCGTCGAGGGCAAGCACGCACGGCTCAAGGCACGCGTAAAGTCGTGAAGTTCGAGTCCTCTGAGTTTTTTCGCAGTGAAACTCCGATCTCCACCTTTCGCACCATCTTCTCAGGACGGAGGATCTCCAATAGCCGTTGCGCAATTCCGTTTATCTCTCAACCCGCCATTGATTGAGGGCGAAACGGCACCAGGCTCAGTGCAGATTTCCCTACAGCACCCAGTTCCCGCTTCTCGATTCCGGGCATCGCGCTTACAATACCCGTTTTGCTGCTGATCTTCGGAGGATTCTGTGTCCGTGGAACGCGCGCTGGTGAGTGTGTATGACAAGACCGAGCTTGCCGATTTTGCGCGGCAACTCGCGTCGCTTGGCGTCGAGATCGTTTCGACCGGGGGCACGGCGCGGCTTTTGCGCGAGGATGGAATCACGGTCCGCGATGTTTCCAATTTGACGGGATGGCCCGAGATGCTCGGCGGGCGGGTGAAGACGCTGCACCCGAAAGTTCATGGCGGGATCTTGTTTCGCCGCGGCGATGCGGGTGACCGCCGGCAGACGGCGGAACACAAGATCGCGCCCATCGATCTCGTCGTCGTCAATCTCTATCCCTTTGAAGCCACTGCCGCGAAGCCGGACCTCACGCCTGAGGATTTGATTGAGAACATCGACATCGGCGGGCCGACGATGGTCCGGTCGGCCGCGAAGAATTTTGAAAGCGTCGCGGTGGTGACCGACCCGGCCGACTACGCCGCCGTCGCCGCCGAAATTGCATCGAACGGCCAGGTGAGCCTCGCGACGCGGCTGGAGTTGGCGCGCAAGGCGTTCGCCTTGACCGCGCGCTATGACGGCAAAATTGCCACGGAGCTGGAACGCCTCTCCGCCGCAAACGGATCGATTGAACTCAGCCAGCGCCCTGTGCTGCCGGCGCGGTTGCACTTCGCCTTCACGCGCCGGCAAGAACTGCGCTACGGTGAGAATCCGCACCAGCGCGCCGCTCTCTACGTTCCCGCGGGATCGGGCGTTTCGGGCCTTGCTGCGGCGCGGCAACTGCAAGGCAAGGAGCTTTCCTACAACAATCTGGTGGACCTGGAATCGGCCCTGGCGCTTGCCGGGGAATTCCGGCGGCCCTCCGCCGTCATCGTGAAGCACAACAACCCCTGCGGCACTGCCGAACAGGACGCGCTGGTGGAAGCCTACGCGAAAGCGTTGGCCTGCGATCCCATTTCCGCGTTTGGCGGCGTAATGGCGTTCAACCGTCCGCTCGACGCCGTGACCGCCGAGGAAGTGGCGAAGCTCTTCGTGGAGTGCATCGCCGCGCCGGGCTACGAGCCCGCGGCTCTCGAAAAATTCGCGGCCAAGAAAAATCTGCGGCTATTGCAACTCTCCGCGGGCGAATCCGTGGGGCGGGACACCGAGTGGGAACTCAAGCGGATTTCGGGCGGCGTACTCGTGCAGGAGCAGGATCGTCACGAACTCGCGGAGAGCGATCTGAAGGTGGTCACACGGCGCGCGCCCACGCGTGAGGAGATTGATGCGATGCTGTTCGGCTGGAAAGTCTGCAAACACGTGAAGTCGAACGCCATCGTGTTCGCCCGCGCCGGGCAGACCGTCGGCGTCGGCGCGGGGCAGATGAGCCGTGTGGACTCGGTGAAAATCGCCGTACTGAAAGCGCAATTGCCGCTCGCGGGCAGCGTCGTGGCTTCCGACGCCTTTTTCCCGTTCCCCGATGGCGTCGAAGAAGCGGCGAAGGCCGGCGCCACGGCCGTGATTCAGCCCGGTGGCTCGGTGCGCGACCCCGACGTGATCGCTGCCGCCGATCGGTTGGGCCTCGCCATGGTTTTCTGCGGCGTGCGGCATTTCAGGCATTGAATAACACGCGCATTCCTTCAGGATATTCAGGATTCGAGAACCGAAAACCGATACAATGTTAATGCGGGCTCCAAGCGGAGCCCGCACCCGGTTCCGGCGGACTTGCAGCAGAGCCCCCGTCCGAGGGAACCACGGGAGTGTCCGACGCATCGAACGTTGTGGTGACCCGATGAGAATCAGTTGGCAACTCGCCGCACTCCTCCTTGTGCTTACCGCCGCCATAGAGCCCCGTGCCACCGCGGCACAGCAAGGGGATCGGCCGTCCCCCGCGAAGCCGCAATCAGCCGCGCCGTCGGGCAAACCAGGTGAGGCGGATTCGCGCGCGGACGCCTACTACTATTTCACGCTCGGCCATTACTACCAGCAGGAGTACGGAGCCTCTAACCACGCGGAAGACGCCAACCGGGCCATCGACTTTTACAAGAAAGCTTACGCCCTCGATCCGAACAGCCAGCAGATTAGTGAAGAGCTGGCCGAAATTTATTTTCAGTCCCAGCGCATCCGCGACGCCGTCCTGGAAGCGCAGGCGATCATCGCCAAGGATCCGGACAATCTACCCGCCCGGCGGCTGCTGGCACGGATTTACGTCCGCACGCTGGGCGATATGAGCGACACCTCGGGACAGCGCGACACGCTCGCGCGCGCGGCCGAGCAGTATCGCGAAATCATGCGCCTCGATCCGGCGGACACCGATGCCGCGTTGTGGCTCGCGCGCCTCTACCGCCTGCAGAACGAGCACGATAAGGCGGAGGGTGTTCTCCGCGCTTTGCTCTCGCACGAACCGGAAAATGAAAATGCCGTCGAGCAACTGTCGCAACTCTTGCTCGATGAAGGGAAATCGCAAGAGGCCATTGCCACGCTCAAGGGCATCCTGGACCGCGCGCCCACGCCGCGGCTTTGGGATCTTTACGGCGATGCTTACACGCAGACACACGATCTCGCGAACGCCGAACAGGCCTACCGCAAAGCGGCGGAGGCCCAACCGGGCGACATCAACCACCGCCGGGGTCTCGCGCAAACGCTCCTGAATGAAGAGAAATATCCGGAAGCGCTCGTGCAATATCAGCGTCTCACGGAAATGGATGCGGAAGATCCTGACAACTATATCCGCCTGGCCGAGATTTACCGTCAATTGAAACAGCTCGACAAAGCCGAGCAGAACGTTCTGCTCGCCAAGCAGCGCGCCCCGGGCAATTTGGAAGTGATTTACTACGAGTCCTCGATCTACCAAGCCCAGGGCCGCTTCGAGGACGCCATCCGCGTGCTCTCCGATGCCGTGACCGGCGTGAAGACCCAGTCGGAGTTCACGCCTTCGCGGCGGCGCACACTCGCGATCCTCTACCAGCAGCTCGGACAGCTCTACCGTGAAGTAAGCAACTACGCCGCGGCAGTGAACACCTTTGAAGAAATGCTGCGTCTGGGGCCCGAGGAAGACCGCCGCGCGCGGGCAATGATCATCGACACGTATCGCGTGGCGCGCGACATCCCGAAAGCGCTCGAAGCCTCGCGCAAAGCCTTGGAAGCCTACCCGAAGGATCGTGCGATCCGCACCACGCAGGCGTTGCTGCTAGGCCAAAACGCGCAGACCGATCAGGCCGTCGCGCAACTTCGACAATTGCTCGACGGAACGCCGGCCGATTTTGAGATTCAGCTCGATCTCGCTCAAGTCCAGGAAGAGGCGCGCCACTGGACCGAAGCCGAACAGGCCGTTCATGCCGCGGAAAAGATCGCCCCGCAATCCTCCGACAAGGAATCGGCCGGTTTCCTGCTCGGCGCGATCTTCGAACGCCAGAAGAAATTCGACCAGGCCGAGGACCAGTTCCGGCAAGTGCTCAACACCAATCCTCGCAATCCTTCGGTGCTCAACTATTACGGCTACATGCTGGCCGATCGGGGCGTTCGCCTCGACGAAGCCACGGAACTGATTCAGCGAGCGCTGGTCGAAGATCCCGCGAATCCGGCTTATCTGGACAGTCTTGGCTGGGCCTATTTCAAGCAAAATAAGTTTTCCGAAGCGGAAGAGCCCCTGCGGCAAGCGGCCAGCCGCGAGAGTCACGATCCCACGATTCTGAGCCACCTCGGCGATCTTTATTCCAAGACCGGCAAGGACGATCTCGCGGAGGCGCAGTGGCAGAAATCAGCCGACGAATGGCACCGCGTCCTGCCCGGCGATTTCGAGCCAGACAAGCTCGCGGAAGTGGAACAAAAAATCTCCGCTTTGAAGCGGCGTCTCGCCCAGCAGAAAACCCCCGCCGACGCCAAGCCGTAGTAGCATATCCCGTCATGAAATTCGTCCAAGTCCCGGCCTACGCGAAGGTCAACTTGTGCCTCAAAGTTCTGGGGCGGCGCACGGACGGCTATCACGAGTTGCGCACGATCTTCCAGACGATCTCTTTGCACGATACGCTCGCGCTCGAGGCGAGCCAAGACGCGCGCATCGATCTGCGCATCATAGGAAATTCTGCCTTGGCCGGCTCGCCTGGTCGCGACAATCTCGTGTATCGAGCGCTCGAGGAACTGCGGCGCGAGCTTCGTTTGAAACGGGGCGTACGCGCCGTGCTCACCAAGCGTATTCCGGTGGGGCGGGGACTTGGCGGTGGCTCGAGCGATGCCGCCGCCGCGCTCATCGCGCTCCTCCGCTTGGCTGGAGAGCGCATGGAAGCCGCCCGCTTGGTTGAGATTGCTTCGCGGCTCGGCGCCGATGTGCCGTTTTTTCTGCGCGGCGGCCGTGCTCTCGGCATTGGCCGCGGGGATGAAATTTATCCGCTGCCGGATCTTGCACGGCGCTCGGTGCTGGTTGTTTCACCATTCGATCTCGCCGTGCCCACAGGAAATGCCTACCAGTGGCTCGCGCGGCGATTGACAAAGCGCCCAGACCCCTCTAAACTGTGGCAGTTCTGTGCTCTATGCTGGAGCCCGCAGGGGGGCGCCCTTTCCAACGACTTTGAGGCGGCTGTCTTCCCGCGATATTCCCGTCTAGCTGCGATCAAGCGGGAGTTGCTTCGGCAAGGGGCTGCAGAGGCCTCGCTGGCGGGTAGCGGTTCGGCGGTGTTTGGAATATTCCGAAACCCAGCGAAGGCGCGCCGAGCTGCTCGGGCATTTCCGAAGGATCAGGTTTTCGTCTGCTCGACTCTTTCGAGGGCAGAATACCGCCGTAAAATGGGCGGGCCGGATTTCGCCTGAACAGTTCCAGCGCTTGAGGGAACTTTCTTGATCGACGACAAGTTTAAAATTTTCAGTGGCAGCGCGAACCCGCGCTTGGCCGAGGATATCTGCCGCCACCTCGGCGCCAAGCCGGGTGACGCGAGGCTCGGCAAGTTCAGCGACGGCGAAATTTATTTTCAGATTCTGGAGAATGTGCGCGGCGCGGACGTTTTCGTTGTGCAGCCCGGCACGAATCCAGCGGATTTTCACCTGATGGAATTGTTGATGATGATCGACGCGTTCAAGCGAGCCTCGGCTTGGCGGATTACCGCCGTGATGCCGTACTACTGTTACGCGCGCCAGGACCGCAAGGACAAGCCGCGCGTGCCGATTTCCGCGAAGCTGGTTGCCGATCTGCTCGAGACCGCCGGCGCGAGCCGCGCCTTGACGCTCGATTTGCACGCGCCGCAGATTCAGGGCTACTTCAACGTTCCCGTGGACCACCTGTATGCGTCGCCGGTTTTGATCGAATATTTCAAGCAAAAGAGTCTAGGTGACCTGACCGTCGTATCTCCGGACGCCGGAGGCGTCGAACGCGCGCGCGCGTTCGCGAAAAAGCTCGACTCCCCGCTGGCGATCGTGGATAAACGCCGCGTGGACATCGACGTCAGCGAAGTGATGCACCTGATCGGCGACGTCCGCGGCCGTACCACGCTCATTATTGACGACATTATAGACACCGCGGGCACTCTGGTAAAAACGGCCGAAGCGTTGCTGAAAGAAGGCGCGACAAAAGTCTACGCCGCCTGCACGCATGCCGTGCTTTCCGGACCGTCGGTCCAGCGCATCTGCGCGTCGTCCATCGAAGAAGTGGTCGTCACCGATTCCGTGCCGCTTTCTGAAGCCGCCAAAAAAGTTTCGCGCATCAAGGTTTTGAGTGTCGCCGGCCTGCTGGCGCGGGGGATCCACTCGATCCACGAAGAGACTTCGATCAGCGAATTGTTTTTTTTCTGACGGCCCGTCCCGGCCACGCAACCCGCGCTCCGCTGGCGGCCTGTGGTAAGGAAACGAGGAAGGACTTATGGAACAGATCATCGTTGAAGCAGCGCCCCGGGAAACTCGGGGGAAAAATGCAGCGCGGCGCGTCCGCCTGACGGGGCAAGTTCCCGCCGTCATCTACGGCGGCAAGGGCAAGTCGCTGGCTCTTGAGGTGAATGCCAAGCAACTGTCCGCGATTCTCCGGTCGGCCTCGGGCCACAACACGATTTTCAAGATTAGGGTAAAGGGTACCGAAGAAACCGCGATCGTGAAGGATTGGCTGGTGGACCCCGTGAAAGGCCACCTTCTCCACGTCGATTTGCTCCGCATCGCCATGGACGTGCGCATGCGCGTCAAGATCCCGGTGCACACATTCGGTGAAGCGCAGGGCGTCAAGCTCCAGGGTGGCGTTTTCGAAATGGTCACCCGTGAAGTCGAGATCGAATGCCTGCCGAGCGATATCCCGACGGAGTTCCGCCTGGACATTTCCGAATTGATGATCGGTATGCAGCTTCGCCCGACGGATATCAAGGTCGACCCGGAGAAAATAAAGATTCTCACCGATCCGCTGCGCGTCCTCGCACACGTCGTCACTCTGCGCGTCGAGGAAGAAAAGCCGGCAGAAGTCGTTGCCGCTGATGCTACCGCAGTGCCAGCCGAGCCTGAAGTCATCAAGAAGGGCAAGAAGGAAACCGAAGAGGGCGAAGAAGGAGTGGCTCCGCCGGCCGAAAAGGAAAAGAAGAAGTAGGGCTGGCTGCTTCAACATGGCCGCTTGGGGTAATGTTGTGCGAGCCGTGCGACGAGTATACGGGTGCGGGCTCCGCCGAGAGCCTACCGGAGACCGATGCGTCTGATCGTTGGCCTTGGCAATCCGGGCATCGAATATGCCTGGACGCCGCACAACCTGGGTTTTCTGGTTGTGGATATGCTGGCCGAGCAGGCCAGTATTCGGGTGACACGGCCCGAGGCGAAATCCTATGTGGGCCGTGGAAAAATCGAAGGGCACGAAGTCGTGCTGGCCAAGCCGCAAACGATGATGAATTTGAGCGGCCTGGCGGTGCGCGAATTGGTGGGGCGTACAGAATGCGAGCCCTCCGAAGTGATCGTGATTTGCGATGACATCGCGCTGCCCTGGGGCATGATTCGCGTGCGGGAGCGCGGCTCGGCAGGCGGGCACAACGGACTGAAGTCCGTGATTGGCGCGCTGGGTACGATGGAGTTTCCGCGCGTCCGGTTGGGCGTGCAGCCCACGGAACTCAAGGGCGATCAGAAGGAATACTTGACCCGGCAGATCCGGCGCGATGAAGAAGACCTCGTCGCCGAGGAAGTCGAGCAAGGCGCCGAAGCCGTGAAAATGATTGTGGCGGAAGGGATCACGCGCGCGATGAATCAATTCAATCGCCGCGTGCCGCCGCCCGCCGAGGATGATGACGCTGGGTAGCAGTCGAGTTTTGAGCATTTTGAGTTTCAGAAATGGAGTCAAACAATTATGGAAGAGCGCTTGTACGACTTGATTTTCATCTGCCGGCCGGCTACGCCGGAGGAAGAAATCAGCAAGATCGTGGCTACACTCGAGCATTCCGCCGCCGAACACGGCGGCAAA
The DNA here is from genome assembly GCA_963811715.1 of Terriglobia bacterium. Lineage (GTDB taxonomy): Bacteria > Acidobacteriota > Terriglobia > Acidiferrales > UBA7541 > Palsa-360. The sequence continues at coordinate 272,640 of CAWESM010000008.1, read as the reverse complement.
GTCGAGAAAACCGAAAAGTGGGGCACGCGCCGGCTGGCCTATCGCGTGTCGAAGCACCGCGAGGGTTTTTTCGTATACATGGTCCTGCGCAGCGCGCAGAGCGACATCATCAAGGAGCTCGAGCGGCGCCTGAAAGTTTCCGACGCCGTCATCAAGTATCAAACCGTTCGTCTGGACGAGGATTTGAAGCGCCAGCAGAAACTCATCCATCATCGAGAGCGCCGCGCCAGCCGCCGTCCGCGCAAGACGGGAGCAGCGCCGGCTCCTCAGCAACAGGTTCCACCCGCTGCCGAACAAACGGCGGCCAGCTAACGGGTGCGGGCTCTACTTTTACGCTGAACGGTTCGAGTGAAGCGTGGAGTCCGCCTGAAGGACGATTTTCGAAACGAAAGGAACCACGATGTCCGATGAGCCGATAAAAGCATCACCAGAAACACCCGCTGCCACGCCTGCTCCGAGCGCGCCGCGCGCGGAAGGGCCCCCCAGTGGCGGTGCACACCGCTCCGAAGGGCATTCCGGCGGCGGTGGGCCACGCCGCGAAGGATTCTCCGGTGGCGGAGGGGGAGGCCAACGCCGCGAAGGCGGCGGTCCCGGCGGACCGGGGGGTGGCGGCCCTGGCGGCCCACGCCGTGGCGGCAAGCGCCAGTACTTTCGCAAGAAGAAGGTTTGCCGGTTCTGCGTCGAGCGCGTGGACTTCATCGACTACAAGAAGGTCGAGATGCTTCAGCCATTCGTCCAAGATCGAGGCAAAATTCTGCCGCGCCGAATGACAGGCACGTGCTCGCGCCACCAGCGGTGGCTCGGTGAAGCGATCAAGCGCGCGCGCAATATCGCGTTGTTGCCGTTCGCCACCGAGCTGTAAGACCAGGAAATTTTCAGCACAAAGGACACAAAGGGCACAGAGTAGATGGAAGAGAAAAAATTCACAGCTTCCCAGACAGGCAACTGAATTCCGAAGTCTTCTCTGTGTTCTGTGTGCCCTCAGTGTTGAAATCCTGGTTTTGGTGAAGTCAAGATTGCGCAATATGTTTCAGTTTGAAACGAGAAGACGAGGACGCCATGCAAATTATCCTGCAGGAAGACGTCGAAAAGCTCGGCACGCGAGGCGAGGTTGTGGAGGTTGCCCCCGGCTATGCGCGCAATTATCTGCTGCCGCATAAGCTCGCGCTCGAGGCTTCGCCCGCGAACATCAAGCGCCTGGAAAAAATCCGCATCACGCTCTCCAAGCGCACGGCAACCGAAAAAGGCGCCGCCGAACAGCAGGCCGCCCTGCTCAACAACGTCACCGTCAAGTTCGCGCGGAAGGCCGGCGAAAATGATCAATTGTTTGGCTCTGTCACCTCCACCGACCTCGCCGATGCTCTCGCCGCGCAGGGCTTTCAGGTTGACAAGCGCCGCATCGCGCTCGATGAGCCCATCAAAATTGTCGGCGAATCAGCTGTCACCGTGAAGTTGGTCCACGGCGTCACCGCGCAGTTCAAAGTTGTCGTCGAAAAGGAAGCTTAGACGCACAACTGGACCGTTCCCCGGCCGCTGCGCGCGGAATTGTTCGCAGCAGCAATTTTTTTCCGCAGGGGAGCACAGGTTTTCCACTCGTTTTCCACAGGCCAACCTCTGTAAATTTTCGAAAAGTTATTCACAGGTTCACATGAATTCCACAGGGCGGAGTTATCCTTTTCAAGTTAAAATAAGTCTCCTCGGCGATACTTGGTCCCGGCTTTGCCCCATGACGTGCACGCCTTGCGACCACCAACGAAGCCAGGAAATCCTCACCCCAGCGGAGGATGATATGACAGGCGATGTAAACAGCCCGGTGGCGATACTCGACAAGGAATTGGCGAAGTATCCCTCGTATACGATCGAAACCTTTGAGCTGTGCGATTGCTGCGGCGCCCGATTTGGCATTGGGTACCATCAGGAATGCAAGAACCACGTAGCTTCCACGCAGCAAGCGGAAGAATTGCCCAAAATACTCCGGGAAATGCTTGCGGCGGATCACGGCCACGAGCGCAAACACAAGCATTTCACCGAAATTTGGGTGCTTTCCACTTGGGACGCGCTTGCCGATTGAGGCCTTGGACCCCGTTAGGAGACATTTCTCGCAAAGGTCATTTGTTCTTAAATCGGCTGAACAAATGCCCGGAAAATTCTTGCCTATTCCGATTGCCCCCTGAGGTTTCGAAAGGTTTTCCGCCATATCCACAAGTTTATTTTTTTCAACAGGCCGCGGAAGAGCATTCCTATTGCCCCCATTGGCGAAAACCGGCAATCATCCTCCCGAAGTGCAAGACAAGCTAAAATCGTTTTCACAGAGTTTGCAGATTCGCACAGGTGTTTGACAGGAATGGCCTTAACAGGCGAACATAAGGCGAATTTACAATGGCTACCTCAACCACCGCGCTCGAACGACAATTGCCCCAGAACACAGAGGCGGAGCGCAGCATTCTCGGCGCGATTCTGCTCGACAACAACGCGCTCAACGCCACGCTCGAGAAGCTGAAGCCTGAGGATTTCTTTCACGATCACCACCGGCGGATCTACCAGCAGATGATCGTCCTCGGGGAGACGCAACAGGCCATCGACCTGGTAACGCTCACCGACCAACTCCACCGCAGCGGCGAGCTCGAATCCTCCGGCGGCCCCGCTTACATTGCGCAGTTGATGGATGGCGTGCCGCACGTTACCAACGTCGAGCATTACGCGCGCATCGTGAAGGAGAAGTCACTCTTGCGCGGCTTGATTTACGCGACGCATGCCATCCAGCAGCAGGCGCTCGAGGCCGAGGACGACGCCGATGCGATTCTCGACCGTGCCGAATCCCAGATCTTCCAGCTCGCCGAAGACCGCATGCGTTCGGGCCTGGTGGGCGTGCGCGAAGTCGTGCGCGAAAATTTCGAGCGTATCTCGCAGATTTTCACCGAGGGCAAGCGCATCACCGGACTTTCAACCGGCTATCACCAGCTCGACAATCTCACTTCCGGTTTTCAGCCCTCCGAACTGCTGATTCTCGCCGCGCGGCCGTCGATGGGAAAAACAGCGCTGGCGCTCAATATCGCGGAAAACGTGGCCGTGCGGGGCAACAAGCCGGTCGCGATTTTCAGCCTGGAAATGTCGAAGGAGTCGCTCCTGCTGCGCCTGCTTTCCTCCGACGCGCAAATTGATTCGCACAAATTCCGCACCGGCCACCTGAGCCGTGAAGACGGCGCAAAAATTCCCATCTCCCTCACGAGGCTCGCGGAGGCGCCGCTCTGGATCGACGATATGGGCTCCGCCACGGTGGTGGAAATGGGCGCGAAATGTCGGCGCCTGAAACGCGACAAAGGATTGTCGCTGGTGATTGTGGACTACTTGCAATTGATCTCCGCGCGAGGGAAGTTCGGGAACCGCAACGAAGAGGTGTCGAGCATCACGCGCGGCCTCAAGGGTCTGGCGAAGGAACTGAAAGTACCCGTTCTCGTTCTTTCGCAGCTTACGCGCGCCCCGGAACGCGAAGACCGCCGCCCTCAGCTCTCCGACCTGCGTGAATCGGGCGCCATCGAACAGGACGCCGACGTCGTGATGTTCATTAACCGGCCAAACGCGTTCAAACCGGACGAAGCCCCCGAAGAGCGCGCCAAGACCGAGCTTTTGATCGCCAAGCAGCGCAACGGCCCCACGGACCGCATCCATTTCATCTTCCGAAATACGTTCACGCGCTTTGAGGAAGCCGCGCCCGACGCCTGGACCGAATCCGATTAGCTGTCGCCGGCCTCCCACAATTGTGTCGCATTCGACGCAGCGCGGCCAGGATTGGGCCTACCCGCGTAGACCTCTTGTGAGATGGCGCCTGCGCTAATTCTCGGTCCTTCAAGCACTTACGACTTCATGAAGATTTACGCCACACCGTATCCTCCCGGCACGCCGATTGCTCTACCAACCCGTGTTTGAGCACCCGTTCGATTTGCTAGGCCGAAATTGCCATGGAAACCAGGAGCGCGTGCTAGTAACTAAGCGGCGCGCCACCGGGGGTAGGCAATTTTTTTTCGGTAGCGATATCGGTTACTCTCAAAGTGACGATTCCCATGACAAATACCGTGAAATTTGATGGACGCCCGGTCTGGGCGGAAGTAAGTCTGGGTGCGCTGACCGGCAACCTGCGCGCGATCCGCCGCCACGTGAATCCACCGGGCGGCCGCGCCGCTCGCCGGAAAATTCTCGCGGTCATCAAGAGCAATGCCTACGGCCACGGGATCGTTCCCGTGGCGCGCGCGCTTTCCCGCGCCCGCGCGGACTGGTTTGGCGTGACTTGCTCGACCGAGGGCGCCGAACTGCGCGAGAGCGGTATCCGCGAGCCGGTCCTAATTCTCACGGGATTCTGGGCCGGGGAGGAACAGCGCATTCTGGAACACAATCTTACGCCGGCGATCATGCGGCCCGAGCAACTCAAGTTGCTGGAACAAGCTGCCGCTCGAAGGCGCAAGGGGCGCCGCGGTCCGGTTGGTTTTCACCTCAAGATCGATTCGGGGATGAATCGCCTCGGCACCGCGCCTTTGGAAATTCCCGCGTTTGCGCGGACGCTTGAGGATTGTCCGCACCTGCGCCTGGAAGGCACGTTCACGCATCTTGCATCGTCGGAGGTTTTCACCACGGAGCAGTCGATCGAGCAGGAAAAAACTTTTGAAGCCGCGCTCGCCTGCATGCGCTCGCTGGGGCTTGATCCCGGCATCGTACACATGGCCAACAGCGCGGCGATTGTCAGCCGCCCATCAACCTGGCACGCGATGGTGCGGCCCGGAGCGATCCTGTACGGCTATCACCAGTTCTTCGAGCCGTCCGAGCTCAACCCGGAGATGGAAAAGAAACTTCCGGTGCGGCCCGTGCTCTCTTTTCGCGCGCGAATTATTTCCATTCGCGATCTTCCGGTGGGCGCACGCGTGGGATACAACGCCCGCTGGGCCGCCCAGGAGCCGTCCCGCGTCGCTGTCCTCTCCGCGGGCTACGCCGACGGGCTGGTCCGCGTGCTCTCGAACAAAGGGCGCGTGATCGTTCGCGGCCAGTTCGCGCCGATGATCGGCACGGTTTCGATGGACCTCACCGCCGCTGACGTGACTGGAATATCATCGGTCCGCGTGGGCGACATCGCTACCATCTACGGCACGGACGGAGGGACAACCCAGTCCGTTCCCGATGTCGCGCGCATCGCCAACACCGCCAGCGCCGACCTGCTCTGCGCGCTGGGCAAGCGCGTGCCGCGATTTTATTTGACGTAAATCGGGAACGGGCCTGCCTCGGGCTCTGGCGAAGGCATTTCCCTGCAAAAATAAATTTATATACCAGTAATAGTCATGTGGTATTATCTCGACTCGTTCCCGGAGATTCCACTTCCGGGTGAGGTGTGCGTCTATGCTCAGCCATCCATTACCGCATCCGGGGCGGGCTGAGAGCGTCTATGTCTCCGCGCGCAGAACAATTTGCATGGGCCTCGTTGCCTGCGGCGTCGCGCTGCTGCTCTGTTCGCCAGCGCACGCGCAGGGCGGCGTGCCGCTGGTCACCGTTGCAACGGATCAAACTCCTCTCAACCTGTCGAACCAATTCGGCGCCCCGGCCGGTTCGGCCATCAATCAGGGTGGTGATTTTGCCTTCGTCGGCAACGGAAACAACGCCCTCTTTTTTCGAGCCGCTGGAGCATCCGCGCCAACTCGACTGCTTCAAATCGAAGACCAAGTTCCCGGATTTCCAGACAGCCAGATCCGGTCCTTTTCACCGCTAGTCGCACTGAGTGCGACGAAATTGCTTCTGTTTGAGGTAATTTTCACCTCGCCAGACGGCGTTTCGCACGAATCGCTTCTGACCTACGACGGCATGAATTATCACACCATGGTTTCATCCGGAGACATCGCTCCTGCACCAGACAGCGTCGCCTACGGTAGTCTTATACCGGGCAGCGTTGACGACCAAGGTGACATTAATTTCTCCGCGTTTCTGATTGGGAAATCGGGAATCACTTATTACATCGTTCCTTCCGGGGGGACGCCTGTGCGCGTTGCGGCGACTAGCGACACGCCACCCACGACTTGCACGTGGTGCTCCGCCCCGTCTTCGTCTCCCAGCGGGGGTGTTTTAATTGTCGGACCCCAAATCGTTCCGCCTCCATTGAACAAAAAAGGCCAGATGTTGCTCAGCCTCTGGGGAGGTCTCTTCATCGGTAGCAAAGATGGGCTGTCGCTGGTGCCGCTGGCAACTTCCGGCCCCTGCAGCCCCATGACCAGCTTCGTTCCGGTCAATTCTCTACAACCGCTCACTTACGGCAGCTTCCTCAACAATTTAGGAGTGGTCTCCTTCACGAATGTTTCCAGCCCAGGAAGCGCGATATGTGTCGTACAACCAGGAGGAACCCCGACGGCAGCGATCACATCGGGACTCTCGGCACCGACGCAACTAGGTGGAGGCAATCTTGCTTCTCCCAATGTTCTGGGAATGGATGACTCTGGCGATCTCATTTTTCAATCCATAGTCTTGGGAAGCAATCTTACGCCGTTCGCCTTGCTCCGTTATCATCCATCGAATGGACAGATAGACGTCATGGCCTACGACGGTGAACCAGCGCCCGGGACCAACGGCTCAACGTTTTCCTTTCTAGGACTTGGTTCATCTAGTGGCCAGATCATAGCCGTAGGATCGGTGTCTGCCGTTAGCTCCCTCTCCATGGCGAATGATGGACGCGCGAGCTTCCGGGCTCCGCTGTCAAAAGGCGGAAATGCAATCTATAGGCAGACCGGCGCAAACAGTCCGGAGTTCATTTTTCTTGACGGGGAACCCACATCATTTGTTGGAATTGGAATTGGAATAAGCCCCCTCGCCCTTTCACCTGGAGTCCGGACAAAAATACTGGACAATGGCTCGACATTTTTCTCCGCATTTTTGACGAATGGCGCGGCAGACTTCGGGGAATTTCTGGGGACCCCGGGAAACGTTCAGACACTCATTAGCACAGCCGACATTCTTCCGGCCGGAGCGCGGACGATACTTCCGGCTACTCCCCCCCAGACGGCCGGGCATTTCGTCGCGTTCACCGCGCAGCCGGCGGCCGGGAGAAACAACCTTTTCGTGTCTGACATTACGTCGGGTACGATCACGCGAGTTGTAAGCGACAACGATCCCGCCTTCGCAACCGCCGGAGGCGCGCCGGGAGACACAGTGCTCGCTCCGAAACTTTTTCTTGAATGAGAGCGGACAGGTCGCGTTCGAGACGGTCGACGCGAATGAAGCATCTGGAGTCACAATTTCCTCGATTGGGTTCGGCACGGGATTTCCGAACAACGCTTGGTCTTCGGTGGCTATTTCCGACTGCGGGACAATCTACCTTTCGTCGCCACCTCCCGTTGCGGGATTGACGAAAATCGTTGCCCCTGGAGATTTGGCCTCAAACACCACGACCTTCTCCTGCGCCGCACTTAATGCACAAGCTCCTTCACCGTTGAATCGGTCCGGTCAGCTTGCCTTTTCTGCCCCGTCACTTTTTCCTGAAATTTTCTGCCTCCTTTGCGACCCTCCTCCGGCAATCACTCAAGTGAACGGCGTATTTCTTTATAGTCCGAAGAGCACTGGGTCTATTAGCGAAATCGCGGCAGCGAACGAAACCTTGCCCGGCGAGACGCAACAGACTACCTTCGTACCCGATTTACCGGTTCCCGTGAATTCCACGGGCCAGGTTGCCTTTGGGGCGCAAGTTGGAACTCCGGGTTCGGGGTTCCAGGGATTATTTATTCGAAATGCTGACGGCACGCTTCAGAAGATAGTTTCCTCAGGTGACATCGTGCCGGGCTCAAGTACCAGTGCCACCTTTACTGCGCCCACGTACATTACTGGCCTCGGTGACAACGGCAACCTCACATTCAGAGCCGCCACATCCACCGCAACGGATGGAATATTTTTTGCGCCAGCGGGAGGCAGTATTCAGACCATCGCGCTCGATGGAGGCGCCGCCCCTGCTTCTGTTGCCGGCACATTCGCGCTGGATTTGCCATTTCCAACAAAAGGACTGCCACCCGGAGGCTTCTTTGCAGGCGCTCCCTTTTTTAGCAGCATCGCTCTGACGAACAGCGAATCCGATGTTGCGTTTTACTCGGTAATCGTCGGTGGCAACGCCGACTCCGGCTATTTCCGCCGGAGGCAAAGCGGCGGCGGGTTGCAACCTGTGGTCCTTCAGGGACAACCTGCTCCAGGCGGAGGCACATTCACCACGATTGAAACACCGGGTCTTGGCGGTGATTTCGCTTTGGGCCCTGACGGCACGCTCGCATTTGTGGCCAGTTTCATCAGCAACTCGGGCGGGAGGCGCGGGCTGTTTGTCGCGCGCCGGGACGGAAGCATGGCGAGAATTCTCGCCACCGGAGATACAGTGCCTGGCGGCGGTGTGCTGAATTCGCTTGCCCTGAGCCATGGCCTCGCGGCGGCCGGGCCCGGCCAATTCGCGCTCTGGGCCGGGATCAAAGGCGGAAGCGCGCGGCAGGCTATTTTCGTGACCGCTTTGCCGCCGGGAATTGCGAGCGCGACTGTAACCCTCACCTCTCCGCAGAATTCTTCAGTCACCGGCCAGCAAGTCACGCTGACGGCGACCGTGAGCAGTGTGGGTACGGCTACCGGAACGCCCTCAGGAAGCGTCAATTTCTTCAACAATGGCGTATTGCTCGGTACGGGCCCGGTCAGCGCGGGGCAAGCTGCGCTGAATATTTCTTCGCTCTTGGCGGGCGCGGATTCGATCATTGCGCAATACTCCGGGGACACGAATTTCGCGCCGAGTAATTCCTCCGCCTTACCTGTATACGTCGCGGGGTTTGCTCCACCTCCCACAAATTTGGTGGTGACAGCTGGCCAGAGCCTCATGATTCCTCTCACGTTGTATGGTGTGCCCGGATCGAATCTGCCGTTCACCCTGAGTTGCTCGGGCCTGCCAGCGAACGCGTCTTGCGCGTTCGGATCGAATCCGCTGACTCCAGCGACGCCGCCAAACGGAACTACGGTTCAACTAACTCTCTCTACGATGGCTGCCTCAACATTGCTTCCTGCGGAACCGCGCAGGAGTCCATGGCCGTTGGGAGTCGTGGGGCTGGCCGTAATTCTTTTAGCGTTTCTGGTGACGGGCATGGTCAAGTTTCGACAGGCGCCCCGGCGGCGTCTGGCATTCGGCATGTGCCTGGCGATGGTTACGCTCGCCTTGGTGATGGTGGGTTGTAGCGCAACGAGCTCCACGTCCGGTTCTGGCTCACCGGGCACGCCACCAGGCGCTGTGGCAATTAATGTCACGGCTACGTCGGGCGCGACAACTGTGACCACGGTGGTGAACGTAACCGTGCAATAAATTTCACCGTAAGCGGAAACTGCAGCAGGACAAGCAGGTCTGAGGGCAGGGCGGGTGGTACATCTGTTGAAACGGTTTTGAAGTTCCGGGTGGCCGACCCTTCGTCCGCCACGGCGGAAAGGGTCGGAGGGTTTGGTTTTTTCTCTCGAATGAGTTTATTGGCCATGGAACTGAAGAGAAATCAAAACCCCGACCCTTTAAGCCCGAAAGGGTCGGCCACCCGGAAATGCAAAGCCAGTCCCGCAACCTTGATGTACGCGTTCATCAACGGAAACAGCGCGAAAAGGTGAGCCACCCGCCCAAGGTTACGACCCGACCAATCGGATCACTGGCTGGGCCTATGATGCGGCGGGCAATCTGCTCAACGACGGAAGCCATAGCTACGCCTATGACGCCGAAAATCGCCTGGTCACGGTGGATGGCGGCTCCACAGCCACGTATCTGTACGACGCCGAAGGCCGCCGGGTCGAGAAAAAGATCGGGAGCGTGGCGCGCGATTATGTCTACAATAGTGTTTCCGGTCAGGTCGTCGCTGATATGGGGTCGGCCGGTTTAGACTTCGCTCATATCTACCTCGGAGGCTCCTTGGTTGCGGAGTATGAAAACAACACCACCTACTTCATTCATCGGGACCACCTCGGGTCGACGCGTCTTATGACCCAAATGAATGGCACTGCTTACGATTCGCTCGACTACATGCCATTCGGCGAGCAAATCCTCGGCGACACCGGGACTAGCCACAAATTCACCGGCCAAGAACGCGACGCTGAGTCCGCGCCTACGCTGCAACCGCTCGACGGCCTAGACTCCTTCGGGGCACGGTACTATTCTTCCCTGAACGCAAGGTTTATGACGCCGGACCCGCTGGGGATGGGGGCGGCGGACTTGACGAATCCGCAGAGTTTAAATCAATATGCGTATGTGACGAATAATCCAGTGAATATGACCGATCCCTCCGGCCTGGGCCCAGGGGATGATGGGGGCGGCGATTTCGGGGGATTCGGCGGCGGCGGGGATTGCATTTGGTGCGGGGGACCTTCGATGGGCATCCCAAACCTTCCCGGCTATTCAGGAACACCCTTGCCAGGTTCCAGCCAGGGACCGGATCCCGCATCATTGGGTATCAACGACAACTGGGGGCCTGACTACGCATCAGGCGACCCGGAATCCGGGGGAGACCCGAGTAAAGGGAGCCAGGACAAAAGATCGGGCTTGCTTTGCGATAAAGGCTACATCGAAGCGTCAAAGAAAGCCTGGGAACGTACCTCAAACGGACAATCACGGCAGGAAGCGGGATTTTGGACTATAGCAACGCCAAATGGCCCTCAGTATAAAAACCTTCCGTTTAGCAACGAGGACTGCACAATCACTAAACTATATCCGCCTGACAACACGATATCTCTAACACACGTTCATCCCTATGGTTGTGGGGGAGGGCCCGATTCCCCCTATGACCAGTCTTATGCTGATCAATCCCTATACACTTGGTACATCTTGAGTCCCAAGGGGCAATACGTGTTCACAAAGGGAGGGGATAAGCCAGCACTTGTGGATCCCAATTTCACATGGATGCAACCATGTAGCGAAGGGCCGAAATGAGGTTTCACTGGACTGCTTTGTTGCTGATAACCTTACCTTTTGCAGCCCTCCGCCCGCTTCCGCTCTTCAGTGGCCAGGGAACAACAATGGCAGGTGATGCGGTTTACCTTGCCGTGCTTGACCGGCTATTTCCCTCAGTAGGGCAAGGGAACGTGCCCTTAAATTCCCGTAATATCGTTTTGAAATTTGGGGGCAACTACGTCGTAACAGAAATGGAAATTCTGATTTACGGACAGGATTCGAAGGAAGAGAGGTATGAAGTATGGCGCGTACCAAACGGAAACCCGCCAGTTTTTCAGCAGTTGATAAAACTGAAGGCTCAACTTAAAACGGAAGATCCTGAAGTTCTAGCATCGTCTATCGCCATCGAGCATGGGGTCATTAAGCAGCCTAGTGAAAATGTCGCGGAGGTGGCAAAACAGCTCTTCTTGCCAAATTTCCCCCTCGCTGAGGATCAAGGCATAACTCTCGATGGGATTTATTACAGCTTCTATATGAAGTCGATCTCGAACCACACTCGGATCGAATTGATCGGCCCAAGTGGTCCATTCTCAAGCCACCCCCTCATCAAATGGATGTCTGCAATGAGGACAGCCGTAGAGGCTCAGCTCAAAGCACAAAAGAATTAGACGAGAAGGCGGGCGGGGCGGGTGGCCCATCTTTTGAAACGGTATTGAATTTCCGGGTGGCCGCTCCTTTGAGGTTTCTCGAAGGGGCGGAGGGTTTGGTTTTTTCTCTCGAATGAATTTGTTGCCTATGGAACTGAAGAGAAATCAAATCCCCGTCCCCTTAAACCCGAAAGGGACGGCCACCCGAAAATGCAAAGCCAGTCCCGCAACCTTGATGTACGCGTTCATCAACGGAAACAGCGCGAAAGGGTGAGCCACCCGCCCAGTGTCGCGGTTTCCCCGCAAGAAGGACGCTTGGGACGAAGTTGAACGCAGGCACCTCACACCCAACGACAATCAGAGCGGCGTTGGCCGCATCACGTTTGCCGAACTGCTAGCTACCTATCGGAAAAAGGGCTTTAGCAAGGTCCGCATCACGACCCAGGGGACTTCGGGACACATTCTGGACAACTATCTGCTTCCGCGCTGGGGTGACAGCTTCGCACTAGAAATCAACCCGGACAATATAGAGGAATGGCTCGGCGCACTTATACTTGCGAATCCGACGAGAGAGAAAATTCGCCGCGTCATGAACGTCGTGTATCGCCGGGGGCAGAAATCCCGCTTGTTGCCGATGGCGGGGGAGGGCAATCCGGTAGCGTTCGTAACGCAATCTTCAAGGTCCGACTACAAAGCAGTGATCGTCAGCCCGGAGCAGGCCTTCCGCATCATGATGGAGTTGGAGGAACCGTACCGGACACTGGTGTTTCTTGTAACCCTGACGGGTCTCCGAATAAGCGAGGCACTGGGCTTGAAGTGGGGCGACCTTGATTACGAGCGGCAAAAGATTCATCTGCGGCGAGTCTGGGTGGGGAACGATATTGTTGAGCAATTGAAGACGGAAGGCTCAGCCGCTCCGGTTCCTCTCGGCGACCTGCTGGCGGGTGCTCTTCGCGGCTGGAACCAAAACAGCCCGTATACCAAATCAGACGACTCGGTATTCCCGTCCTTCAAGCTGAAGGGCAAAACGCCGCTGAGTGCGAGCATCATGGCGGCAGACAAGATTCGCCCCGCCGCCCTCAAGGTCGGCATTCGCTTGGAACCTGGTCAAAGATTCGGATTCCATAACTTTCGTCATAGCCTTGCGACGTTTTTGGTTACCAGGGGCAGGGACGTAAGGACGATTCAGGGGCTGCTGCGCCACGCCAAAGTGACCACAACGCTTGACCTCTATTCCCAATCTATTGACGCCGCCAAGCTTGAAGCGCAAGAAGATATTGCCCTGGCAATCACAAGCAACCAGAGCGCGTAATAGCCGAATAGATTCGGGGGCCGCCGGAAGGGGACGCGGCGGGGCTTTCGGAACACGGGTGAAAAGCCAGTTCCCGATAAGCGACTTATCAGGACCTACCCATGAAATTCTGAAAGCGGGATTGCAAAAGACTAGAAGCACTAGATGTAGTAGCATCGCGCCACAAAAGCCTGTAAGCAAAGGATGAATAATCAATGGCAACCTTGTCCAATTCGGGGCTCAATGAGGGGATCGTTGTAACAGCGAAGCGTGGCGGCCTGCTCGATCAATACTTCTACTTCTTCATGGCGCTGTTGATTCCCTCAGTGGTGGTGTACGGCTTCAGTTTTACGGTGGGCAAGAACCTGCTTCATCCTGCCATTCCACGTCCGCTGATCCTTTATGTTCATGCGGCGGTCTTTTCCGGATGGCTGGTGTTCTACATGTTGCAGTCCGCATTGGTGCGAACACACAACGTGTATTGGCATCGCCTGATCGGGTGGTTTGGAGTCGCGCTGGGTGCGGCGATTTTGGTGCTCGGCGTCTCCACCGCTATCACCATGGGACGATTTAATATCTTGCGCTTGCATTCGACCAGAGCGGAGTCTGCTCTGATGATTCCGCTCTTTGATATGGTCGCCTTCACTGGCACATTTGCGATGGCTATTTATTACCGCAAGAAACCAGAGTTCCATCGCCGCCTGATTTTGACGGCCACCTGTTCGCTGACCGCTGCGGCATTTGGGCGCTTTCCAGAGCGGCTGCTTCCCCACGAGTTGTTTTATGGTGGCGTGGATCTGCTGATTCTTCTCGGTGTGGTCCGCGACATGATCGTCAATCGGAGTGTGCCCCGGGTCTACTTTTACGTTCTGCCCGCGTTCATCGTTGGACAGACGATCGTGGCGTACACCGTTTACCATCACCTGCCGTACTGGACTAAGATCGCCCATGCAATCCTTCGATAAATGGTTTACAAAACTCGTTTGACAATCCAAGCCAGATTGGTTGGACGCTGCCAGCCCTCCGCTAAGTCCCGAGAAACAGGGGTTCTCGGAACTTAGCGTCGCAGTTCGGTGCCATGTCGATCAGCCCGATTACAGGTGAAGAATTACAGGGGAAGTTACAGGGGACGAATTAGAACAAATCGGCGATGGTGCCTGAATGTTTTGCCGTCAGAAAAGCGGAATTCGTAGGCAAGCTATGGCTGGATATTCATCCGGCGGAGCAGGTCGGCGAAGCGCGGGTCGGAGCGCACATTATCGAAAATTGGGTCCTCTCTGATGTCTGTTGATCCGATCGCAATTGTGAAGCGCTCGTCGTAGGCTGTTTCCAACCACTCGAATGACTTGTCCCGCTGTCCCATCCCTGCGTAGATAATGGCCCTAAATCCCGCAGGAACGTACGATTGCTTCGAGAGGTCGTTCAATTGGTCGAGCACCTTCTGCGCCTCTAGTCTCCTTCCAGCCACTGCATATGCGTATCCCAGATCCGCCAGCGCGTTTTTGTTGTCAGGGGAGATCGTCAAGGCCTTCTTTACCTCGGCTATGCCTTCCTGATACATCGATTTTTGTACATAAGCCATGCCGAGCGTCCGGTGCGCCGGAGCATAGTTGGGGTCTAACTCCAGCGTCTTCTGCTCCTGCTCTATCACTTGGTCATACCGCCGCGCCGCGAAGAGCGCCAATCCTAAACCCCTATTCATGAGGAGCGACAGCGGATCGAGCTCGAGCGCCCGTTTTTGCTCCGCAATTCCATCTTCCAGCCTTCCCATGTTCCTCAAGGCTATGCCGTAGTAATAGTGGGAGTTCGCAGAGTTCGGATTAAGCGCAATGGCTCGCTGGAATTCCCTCTCCGCATTTGGCCAATCCCAGTCATAGAAGGTGTTGATAAATCCTAATGAGGTGTGGGCTTCCGCCAGCGTGTCATCAATCACCAGCGCCTTCAATGCTGCATTCTTGGCTTTCGGAAAGGTTTCCCTCGGCGGTGCCAAGCCAAATCCTCCGAGTACACTGTAGCTATCGGCTAAACCGGAATAGGCCAGGGCGTATGTGGGGTCTTTCGCGACTGCCTGCTGAAAGTATTCGATAGCCTTGCTCATACCCTCGTCGGGCGTTTTGTTCCACCAGTAGCGGCCCTTCAGATAGTCCTGGTAGGCTTCGGTATTTGCTGTGTAGTTCTTGGCCAAGCGCTTCTCGTCCTCACCGGTTAGCCGTAGCCGCAGTGCGCTGGTCATCGCTCTGGCAATCTCTTCCCGAAGCGAGAAAATGTCTGTGAGCTTGCGGTTGTATTCCTCACCCCAGATATGGCTGTTATCGCGGGCATCGATTAGCTCGGCACTGATATCTAAGATGTTGTCGCGCTCGGTCACTCGTCCCTTGAACACTGCGCGAACCCCGAGCGTGCTCCCTACGGTTTGAGCGTCGGTATCCTTTCCCTTGTAGCGAAAGGCAGAATCGCGCGACATCACTTTCAAGTGTGGTAATTGCGACAGGCTGTTGATGAGGCTCTCGGTGATCCCGTCGCTCAAGTATTCGGTATTCGGGTCTCCACTGGCATTGACGAACGGCAAGACTGCCACCGAATCGATCGTTTCGCCTCGTCCACTAAACCTGGAATACCAGCCCGCTACCGCCAGCAATGCGATCAGCGCAACCGCCGCAATCCCGAGCACCGCCTTCCTGCGCCACCAAGGCTGAGGAGGCGTTTCGGCGGCCTGTGCGCCAACGGCTGATCGACCCAAATTCGTATCGCGTTTCAGCCGAGATAGGTCAGCTCTCAATTCCGCTGCGCTCTGACAACGCAGTTTGTAGTCCTTCTCCAGAGCCTTGTTGATGATCTCTTCCAGCTTCGGAGGGAGTTCTGGGTTCAAGCGAGTTGGTGGCGTGGGTACCTTGTGCAGGATCGCATCAGAGATGGCTATCGAGGTGTTCCCTGAAAACGGGAGTCTGCTTGTTGCCATCTCATACAGGACGACGCCGAAAGAGAATAGATCGGTCCGCGAATCTAGCGTTTCTCCTAACGCCTGCTCAGGAGACATGTACGCCACTGTCCCCAGCGTCGTGCCCGGACTGGTCAGTTGCTCTTCAGGAACCACTGTCGTTCCTGTGGATATTGATTGTCCAATTCCCAGTGGACCAGACTTCGGCTGAGACGTGAGCTTCGCCAGCCCAAAGTCCAGAATCTTGGCGTGCCCACGATCGGTAACGAAGATGTTCGCGGGTTTAATGTCCCGATGCACAACTCCCTTTGCGTGCGCGGCGTCCAAGGCATCGACAATTTCAATTCCCAACTCCAGCAACTGTTCGATGGCGAAAGGCTTCCCACTGATCCGGTGCTTGAGCGTCTGCCCTTGCAGCAGCTCCATGGCGATGAAGTGCTGCCCGTTGGCTTCGTCAATCTCATGAATCGTGCAGATATTCGGGTGATTGAGCGCGGACGCAGCGAAGGCTTCGCGCTGGAACCGTTCGCGGGCGGCAGGATCGTTCTCCATCTCCGCAGGAAGAAACTTGAGCGCAACATGGCGGTGCAGCTTGAGGTCTTCGGCTTCGTACACCACACCCATCCCGCCTCCACCAAGCTGCGAGAGGATTCGGTAATGCGAAATCGTCCGCCCAATCAGCGCGTCGGAACCCGCCATAGTGCCGCCATCTTAGGTTGCACCTTGAACCAAGTCAACGAACAGCCCCAGGCGAATCGGTACCGACCCTCTAATTTACAGGTGAAGAATTACAGGTGAAGTTTCTCTCGGATTCCGGAGAAAACTCTCTAAAGCATTGAAAATAATGGTAGGCCCGTGCGGACTCGAACCGCAGACCTCTACCGTGTCAAGGTGTCGCTCATAGGTTTTACAACAACTTAGAAGACCGCGGGGACTGCCAAAGTACGCGGAAGTCGCACAAGACATCGCACTCTGTGGGTTGGAGTGTGGGTTGGAAATAAACACGGAGGCCTCGCCTTTCTGTATCTTCATATAGCACAAATAAATTGTTCACGCTCTGGATTTGTGCGACCAAGTCAAATTTTTTACACATCAGCAGGCTCGTCGGCCCAACAGCACACGGGCATAAGCTCTTCTCCAATGCAACAGTGGCTGGAGGAGGGACCATGCGAGTCCGTTATCAACGGGGATATCTGCGGCTTGCACAAAGGTAGGCGGATGGTTACGCGGGATTCGATGCGGTGTACGAGACAGGGCGCATTCAGGAAGCGGCCTGCTGGGCGCATGTGCGCAGAAAGTTCTACGACCTGCACGTCGCACACAAATCGCAGGTCGCGGCCGAAGCCATAGAACGGATCGCCGCGCTGTACGCCATCGAAAAAGAGATCCGCGGCCACCCGGCGGATCAGCGGCGCGAGGTCCGCAACGCACGAGCGCGACCGTTACTGGACTCGCTGAAGCAATGGCTCGAAGAGACGTTAGGGAAACTATCGAGGAAATCGGATACGGCGCTGGCGGTGCGCTACGCGCTCTCGCGCTGGGACGCCTTGCTACGTTACGTGGACGACGGTCGCATCGAGATCGACAACAACCCCGCCGAACGCGCCCTGCGCACCGTGGCTCTGGGCCGCAAGAACTACTTGTTCGCCGGCTCCGATGCTGGCGGCGAACGCGCCGCCGGGATTTACAGCCTGATCGGCACAGCGAAACTCAACAGTCTCGACCCGGAGTTCTATCTGCGTAACGTGCTGTCGCGCATCGCCGATCATCCGATCAACTACATCGAAGAACTTCTGCCCTAGAACCTCGTGACCAACCCCGCCGAGCAATCCCTCCACGCCGCCTAACTACTCACACTCTTTGTCAATACGGCCAGGTTCGGCTTTCAATTACCCACAAGTCTCTCAGGCGCTAACCCGCTTTGCCACGGAATCGCTGAACCCTCTGACTTCTAAGTCTCTGTCTCGCCAACACCCCCACCTGCTTGTTCATTTGCTTTGTTCAACGATTTCCGGTGTATTCGTCGTTGAGATCCGGCGCGCCATATAAATCTCTAGGACTGCGTCGAGCTCCTGTGGCCCGATCGGCTTGGTGAGGTAGCCGTCCATCCCGGCCGCCAGGCATCGCTCCTGATCGCCTTTCATAGCATGAGCGGTTAAGGCGATAACAGGCTGACGGAACCCGTCCCCTTTCTCCTTCTCTTTCTCCCGGAGCGCAACCGTGGCCTGAAGTCCGTCCATCTCCGGCATCTGCACGTCCATCAAGACGAGGTCGAACCTGTCTTTGGCGAGCGCTTCCAGGGCCTCACGACCGTTGGCGGTCATTACCACGCGATGTCCACGCTTCTCCAGTAATCGGGTCGCGAGCAGCTGGTTCACGGCATTGTCTTCCGCCACGAGCACCCACAAGACCGTTTGGGGGTCGCGGGCATCTTGCAACGAGTATCGAGTGACTAGGGGAATCGCGCCTTTTTGCGCTGGGGCGCCCAGCACTCGGGCAATTGCCTCGCGTAACTCGGATTGCCGGATGGGCTTCAACAAGTACGCGGCTACTCCCAGCTCCTGGCATCGAGCTCCATCGCCCCGGTGGCCCGCCGAAGTGAGCATCATGATTATGGCCGCCGATAATTCTCGCCGTTCCCGGATTTGTTCAATAAGAGAAAAGCCGTCCATCTTCGGCATGTGCATGTCTGTCAAGACCAATGCAAACGGTTCTCCCAGATTGTGGGCTGAGGACAGTTGCACTAGCGCCTCTTCTCCGTCTTCCACGGATGTCGGCTTCATGTCCCAGCGCTTCAGCATGCCCTCAAGAATCCGCCGATTCGTTTGGTTATCATCCACGATCAGAACTTTCACGCCCTGTAATGTCTCGGGTGAGGCAATCGTTCCGACTTCCATCTGTTTCTGTGACGTCTTAAGCCGCACGGTGAAGTGAAACTGGGTTCCTCGCCCTACCTCGCTTTCCAGCCACATGTTTCCGTCCATTAATCCCACCAGGCGCTTCGAGATCGTCAATCCGAGGCCGGTTCCGCCATACTTCCGCGTCGTGGAGGTATCCGCCTGCGAGAAAGGCTGAAAGATTAATTTCTGCTTTTCGGGAGGAATTCCAATCCCTGTGTCCGATACAGTAAAATGGATAATTCGATCGTCACCATCCTCGGCCTCGACGTGAATGTTCAATGCCACTTCACCCTGATCTGTGAATTTAATGGCGTTCCCGATGAGGTTAATCACGACTTGGCGGAGCCGGTTGGAATCTCCCCGGACGACGTCCGGAACGGACGGAGCTATCTCGCACAGAAGCTCCAGCCCCTTTTCGTCCGCCCGCAGCGCTAGCGTTTTCAGGGTCGCTTCCAGGCTTTCGCGCAGGTTGAAATCGTCCAACTCCAAGTCTACTTTTCCCGCCTCAATCTTGGAGAAGTCGAGAATGTCATTGATTACCGTGAGTAAAGAATCCGCCGAGAGTTTCACCGTCTCCAAATATTCCCGTTGTTCCGGCGTGAGATCGGTTTCCAAGGCTAGATCGGTCATCCCCATGACACCATTCAGCGGGGTCCGAATTTCATGGCTCATGTTCGCCAGAAACTCGCTTTTCGCCCGGTTGCCTGCTTCCGCAGCTTCCTTGGCCACGATTAATTCCTGCTCAGTCCGTTTCCGGTCGGTGATATCCTGAACGACCCCGACGATCTTCGACGGTCTCTTGGTCTTCTCGTCGTAGACGATGTCAGCCTGCGAGTAGAGGTTGCGTTCGGTACCGTTGGGCAAGATGATTCGGTAATCGGTGCTGTAGGGTTTTCTCTCGCGAATCGCTGCTGACATAAGCTCGCGTATGCGATCCCGGTCCTCGGGGTGGATGGCGCGATCGAAGGTCGCTCTCGATGCCTCGACCTCGCCAACGTTGTAGCCAAGGAGGCGAAACATCTCGTCCGACCAATGCAACGGATTGTGCGCCCAATCGTCTAGATCAATCAGATCGCGCTGCCAGCTACCCAGACGGGCGACCCGCTGTGCCGCCGCCAGGCTGGCTTCACTTTCCTGCAACCTCTTTTCTGCTTCTTTCCGCCATGAAATATCACGATAGGCCACCTGCATCGAGGCTTGTCCGAGGTAAGTGATCGAACATGCCATTACTTCCGTGCAGGTTTCCTTTCCATTTAGTCCAATCAGTCTTGTCTCGTTGTGACGGACATTCGTGAAGTCGCTGGCGTGTTCTCGAATCCTCTTTTTCACGGCCTCGCGATCATCCGGATGCACAAACTCGAACATTTGCTTTCCGAGAAGTTCACCAGCGGAGGAAGCACCGAGTAGGAAGACACAGGCCTTGTTCGCAAAGAGGATTCTGCCTTGGCGATGAACCAACACGGCATCGGGAGATTGCTCGACAAGTTTGCGGTAGGATTCCGCGATCGCGCGGAACTTGCGAAGAACAAAGACACTAGCCACGGTCGCAATGGCGGCGCTCACGACAATCGTGAGGAGGTGAGATTGCCACAGCGTGATGGACGGAAACAGCAGAGACTTCCCAAGCTCAAACACCGCCATCAAAGCGACTGCGGACAGCATCACGATTATGGGCAGCAGAGCACTACTTCGGCGGCTGGAAATCGCCGTGCTTAGTTCCGCACTTCGTTGCTTGAGGCTATGAGGCGTAGGGCCCTCTGAAAGTTTCCGGGCACAGTATTTAGATGCGCTCGTGCTATTGAGCTTACTGCGGTTGGGGTGTTTCCTCTGAGGGAATACGTTAACTTGGCGCGAAGTAATAACTCTTCTTTGTAAGCAACCCGGTTTTCCGGGAGTATGCATTCACACGAGGCATGCGAGGGCCGCAGCAACGATATTCGGCGGAAACTCCCTGCGATACCGCCGTAGGGGGGCCAAGTCCCGAGAAAGGTCGGCGGAGATCATCTCCGTAGCGCTGGACAGCGGACGTGCGTGGCGAGCTACGAGTCTGAACGGCTCTTTTCGCGCAGCGAGGAGTTTGACCACTTCATTAGCTATGACGCCGCCTGCTCCTAGGATGGTGATCATTTGCGGTGTGGTCCCTTGAGGGAGGAGCGCCGGGGGCTTGCTACTCGTTCCGCCTAAGACTGTAACGTAGATCATCGAGTTTGTCTTGGCAAGCAAGCTTCTATAGAACTTATCGGGACTTGGCTCTCGGATAGAGGGTGCGTCCGAGAGGTCAATCCTTGCCTCGGATGTCAACGTCCGCAAGTTTCCCACGGTAATTCACAGAGCTTGTAGACAAACTAGTTCTCCCGGGTGTATGTCTACAGTCCCCACATCCTTTGTGAAGCGGACCTGCCAGTGACGAGCGAAATGACGGAGAAATCCTAACTAGCAGTTCGATGCTTTTATTGTTCGGAGCCAATTCGCCTTTCCACAAGGCTGTTGGAACTTTGCCACGTCGATTCTGACTCTACGACCGCCGAACTGCAATGTCAGTGTCAAGTCTTCATCTTAAGGTGTGACGCGTGTTCCAAAGAAATCCGCTACCTAAAGTCTCAAATAGAAATGTTTGAAGGGGAAACACCGAAGAGAAGCGACGCGAACCGAATTGGACCTAGGAGCTACCCAAGATCATTGCCCAAAGCTGCAGGTCTATAACCCCTACGCTTCAATGCATGTACTGCCTGTGTCTTCTTCTCTGGTGTGTCCCAAATTTCTTGGTCCACACCGGGGGTTGCCTTGCCAATGTTTTCCGTCACTCGTCGAACGGCGAGAACTTTGCCGCTGTGGGTTTGGGTTAGCAAACGTTGCAAGGCTCGCACCCTGCCCCATCTGCTTTCTTTCGTTGCCTGCACGATACGCACTTGGAGTCGGCGAACGTTGCGGTTGATGGCCTGCCAGTCGATAGCGTACCATTCCGTCGCTTCGCGTGAGACCGCACCAACTGCTTGCGCTGTCGTCATCTGCTTTGCCTCATGAGCCGATTAGTTAAGCTCTCTCGTGTGAAGCACCATAAAGGGAAGTCAGCCCGCTTTCGCGTCCGGTGATGTTGTCGATGTACTGACGCAACCGATATGGGACGGTCCGTGAAAGGCTCCTCACCTCGCACAAGTTGTACCCTTAGAAGATCGAAGACCCCTGTCTCGGAAGCAGAAGATGGGGTCCGGAATTTCCGCCGGACAAATCGGAGCCAAAGGTAACTGTCGCGGTAGGGACATGTGGGAAGGGCCAGATTTCTAATCGCTGAAATTCCGTTTATCACTAAGTCCGTTCCCTTTGGTAAGACTCACATTAACTGCAATTAGCCGACAAACACATCCGAGCGCAGTTCGTCGCGACGATGGGTACTCAGTATCCCGAGGTCGTTCTCTCGGTGCTCTAACGAAAGTTCTTGCTGATAACACATGCTGTGACTAGTATGGCTGGCATTACCTATCCTCAGTCTAGATCAGATAGAGATGGACAGGAGATCAGAGCGAAGAAAGCGTGTGGCGTTGACGTTTCTAAACGCGATCCATTGGCGAGGTTTCTACGCACACGCAATTCCGATCCTGTGTTACCACGCCATACCCAGTCGAGGTTGTTTCGAAGCGCAAATGGCGTGCATCCAGGAGCGCGGCTGGACGGTAGTCGGCCTCCGGGATGTAATCGGTTGGATCGCCGGGCAAAAAACGCCCAAGCTGCCCGCCATCGTGCTGACCTTCGATGATTGCTATACGAACCAGTTCACCAACGCGGTGCCGGTGCTGACGCAATTCGGTTACCCAGCCAC
The DNA here is from genome assembly GCA_963811715.1 of Terriglobia bacterium. GTDB lineage: Bacteria > Acidobacteriota > Terriglobia > Acidiferrales > UBA7541 > Palsa-360. The sequence continues at coordinate 250,147 of CAWESM010000008.1, read as the reverse complement.
ATTCTTTGCTGTAAGCCAAAGGATTGGACAGCACTTGGATTGGGACGGTTCGAAGGCCGGGGCAGAACTTTCCCTGATGGGACGCGGCGAGCTGTTAGAGCTTCGCCAGCGCGGATTCGACGTGGGATGTCACTCGCGCACCCATCCCAAACTTTCCGACATTCCTTCTGAGCTTCAGAAACTGGAGATTCGTGGCGGGAAGCGGGAGATTGAAGATATTTTAGGCGAAGAAGTGTGGTGCTTCTCCTACCCCTACGGAAATCACACTTCGGCGCTAGTCGAGATCGTCAGAGGGTGCGGTTTTTCCGCGGCGGTATCTGTCCGTGTGGGCGCTGTCCATTTGAAGGATGACCCGTTTAGTTTGAAGAGACTGTGTGTGCCCGTCGAAGCAAGTAATGAGGAGTTGATGGCCCAGTTCACGTGGATACCTCAACTGGCCGAGATCGTGCGCTGGGTGCCCCATCTGGATGTCCTCGCGCGAAAATTGTGGAACTCAGGTTAAAACGAATGGGATCGGTACGCCAGGAAAGCGCGGCGGAGCAAGTTTGTACGCGTCCCACGCGCGAAAACAAGACCGCTGAGCGTGTTCACCGCCTGCTCATACTCTCATCGCATCCGGTCCCATACGCCACGCCGTTGTATCCCTTGATGACGCGGCAAGCAGAACTGGAAATACAAGTAGCCTATTGCAGCGTCGGCCCCGTGTGGGATTCCGAGTTTCGCCGAACTCTCGCCTGGGATGTACCGCTGCTCGATGGCTACCACTGGGTTAGGATGCGCAACTGGTCGCTGCGGCCCGGTTTGGGGCGATTTTTCGGACTCATCAATCCTGGCATTTGGAAGCTGATCTCCGCAAGGAAAATTGACGCGGTTGCGGTGCCTGGATATGCCTACTTCAGTTTCTGGGTTGCGTTCCTCGCCGCGAAGATATCAGGTGTGCCGGTATTACTGGGAACGGACGCCACAACATTGCGACATCCGTCCGGCGGCTGGTGGTGGAAGCGCTGGCTGAAAAAGCCCATCGTGCAATTCATCTACACGCGCCTCGCGGATATTATTTTGGTACCGTCCACGGCCACGAGGCGATTCTTGAATCAGATGGGAATCCCTGATGAAAAAATCGTTCTCACCCCCTACGTCGTGGATAACGACTACTTTGCCCGGTGCACGGCCGCGATCGACCAGCGGCGAGTGCGGCAGGATATGGCTCTCCCCGAGAACAGCTTCGTCATTCTGTACTGCGGAAAGCTTGTCCCTTGGAAACGTCCGGAGGATGTCCTGCGCGCCCTTGCGATCCTCAACCATTCTCAGGGGGATAGCCAGCGCCCAGCCTATGCTCTCCTGGCGGGCGATGGCGCTTTACGCCGCCGCTTAGAGCACCTGGCACAGTCGCTTGGAATCGGGAACAGGGTGCGGTTTTTAGGTTTCGTGCCCCAGTCAAACCTGCCCGAAGTGTATGCCGCGGCAAACGTGCTGGTCCTTCCCTCGGAGAGCGAAGCCTGGGGAGTCGTGGTGAACGAAGCAATGAGCTGCGGCCTACCCGCGATCGTGAGCGACCGAGTGGGAGCACGACTCGACTTGGTTTCCCCGGGCCTAACCGGGGAAGTCTATCCCGTTGGTGACGTGCAAGCCCTGGTCTCTTGTTTGCGAGAGCCGTTCCTTAATCCGATGCGTGCCACCCTCATGGGCCGCGCGGCACGAGAAAAGATGACCACCTGGTCCTATCGGGAGAACTTGGAAGGCTGGATCAAAGCATTAGAAAAGATCCGGAAGTAAAGCACGAGCTTCACGATGATTCTGCCTTCGGAGCAGAATGCTTGACTCCGACAGCGGGCGTTTTTCATTCCCGATCGTGTTAAGTCATGGGGATCGAGGAGCATACGAAGGTATGGGATACGGTGATCGTTGATCGTCCCGCGGAGCTATCGGAATGAGCGGAAATCTTAGGGAAGGATCATAAGCGAAAAATTCAAATCTACGCCTATGCGAACAATCACTATGCGGGCCACGGCCCGGCGACCGTGGAGATCCTCCAAGACATTTGGCGCAGACAGGTGAAGGAAAAAACGAAAAGTGGAAAAGCTGAGACTCTATCCCCTATGTGACTGGAACAGTAAGATAGATGCTCTAGCATCTGCATAGAGGCTAGCTCAGCCACGGAAACCTGTTTGTGGGATCGTTCATTGTGGCACTGAAATGAGGCAACGATAGATGTACTTAAAGTCTAAGAGAATATTTGATTGGACATATACTATGAAGACTTTAATGGAATGAGGACTGGGGGAGATAATGAGGGAGCAAAGGCGAAGCCGGCGAATCATCGCTCGTGTACCCATAGAGATTCAGCCCATTGAACCCTCTGAGAAAGCGGAAACCGCAGTGATTAACCTACATGGCGCATTGATTGTGACTGCTACGGAATGGCCCATTGGAACGACCTTGAAAATAACGAACCAGCGAACCAACAGGGAGATAGGCGGTCGCGTGGGCTGGATTGGCCCCCAGGACACCGCTGGCCGTTTCAAGATGGGCATTGAGTTCGACACGGCTGTCACGGACTTCTGGGGCTCGGCCTACGACCCCGAGGGCGAAGAGGCGCCCTAATGCCCGAAAACGGGCGGCGACTGTCGAGATGTTTCAAGAACTATGGCGGATGCACGGGGCTACGTAGATTGGGATCAATGGCTGAGCGACGATGCGAGGCCAACTATTCAAATGAATTTAAGTCTGCGCAGCGACTCACAATATTCCTAGGCTACTGTTAAGGTTTGGGGTATGCTCCCCCGTCCCCGGTTCAACCGCAGTTGACTATAGGAATCGTTCACATTCTACGGAGGAACAAGCCGTGATTATTGGAGACCGTTTGCGCGCGTTGCGTGAAGAGGAAAAGTTTTCACAAGGTGAGATTGAGAACAGAACGGGTTTGCTTCGGGCCTACATTTCGCGTGTGGAGAATGGACACACGGTTCCTGCTGTCGAAACGCTAGAGCATTTCTAATTTAAGTGCATACATATCCAGAAGTGGCGAAGTAGTTTGCGCATTCCGTTGAGGAGAGGGTGTTGAGTAGTTCGCCGATCTCCTTCCAGAGAGCCTCGATAGACCGTTTGGCGGCTTTGCGGAGCAGCGCCTTGAGTTTGGCGAAGAGCTTTTCGATTGGGTTCAGGTCGGGCGAATAGGGCGACAGATAGAGCAGCGTCGCGCCCGCCGTGGCGATGGCGTCTTTGACTCCTGCCACCTTTTGACTGCTGAGATTGTCAAGAATGACGACGTCTCCGGGCGTAAGCGTCCGAACCTGCTTTCAATTACCCACAAGTTTAGCTCCGATGAGGAAACCGAATTGGATATCGGTGAGACGGGATAGTCCTTTCCAGATGACCTTGTTACCTGGCGGAGAATCGCCCGCGCGAGCAAGATAGCCTCCCAGCCGCGCGAGTTGAACGAGGCAGGCGGAAACGGAAGTTCTCCGGAGTCGCTGCGGGTCTTTTCCTTTTACCAGGCGATCCAACAGATGAATTTCCAGCGCCGTAAATGCCAGCTTTGGCGGAGCATTCGGCAGCGCGCGGTTCATCATCGTCAGCCAGAAAATCCTCCAGCTGAGGATGCAGAAAACCGCGATCAGATTCGCCAGTCGCGCCGCCGTTCTCAGCCGCGACTCCTCCGCTTTGCAGCCCTATTTCAGGATCTTGTGAAAGGTCTTTATTTTCCAGCCCATGGAATACCACCGGAGTTTCTCCATGGCCTCTTCCCGCGAACTCACTGGCAAGTCCGTGATCAAATTCCAGTCAATCCTCTCCCGCCCTTGTGGCGTCCCTCTTTCCTGAGCATGAATGACGGTCAGAGTCAGTTCTGGGTATCGTCTCTTCTTGTTGATCGGAGGAAGAACGTGGATGCGGCGGTATTTGATTTCCAGGATCGCTTTTGACAGATGGCCTTTCTTATCTCGGACATCGATCCGATGCAGCCCTTTTACGCGCTTTTCACTCATTTCATCCGCGATCGTATGCTTTCCGTCTCCCGCCAGGCGATCCACGCAGGTGCGTACCAGGAAGTGGGTCTCCGCCGCCTGTGCGGTGCAGAAGAGTTCGTAAATATCACTCTCGCGGTCGCCGACGTGAACGCAGCGCTGCGGGTCCTGGAAAAGCGCTGTGGATTGTTTCAGGTTCTCCAGCCTGCGGATACTTTCTTTTTCCTCGATTGGCACCCGGGTCGGATTGATTTTCTTCTTGAGCGCATTGCAGCCTTTGAACTTTTTCCGGGTCCAAAACTTCATGGCTGCCAGCCCCAGTGGAAGTCCCTCCCTGGTCACCGCCAGACTGGAATGCATCAGGATGCCACAGACAACATAGTGTTGCGGGCTCTCATCGAACCGCTTCCGGAGGGGAGTTCGTTTTACGATGCCCACAGACTGGATATCCTCACGGTGATAGTTGAATTCTGTCGTGTCGTGAAGGGTCAAAACAGTGGCATCGGTTGCGGCAAACCGATCACGCGTGGATTGTAAGTGCCCTGCCAGAATATCCCCTTCGCTGACGCGCGGGTTGGAGAGAAAACGGTACGCTGCTTTTGTGTTGGCCCAGTCCTGGCAAACCAACGGAATGGTCTCGCCGGTGCCCTCGGAGAGCTGTTCAAAGAGTTTTCGAAAGCGCTTGTTGAGTCGGATGTCTCGGAATTCGCTGCCGGCGAGTTCGCGGTCGATCCAAGTCTTGGTTTGGGAAGCAGTGGCGTGATCAACCCTACGTGAGCGTTGCAACTCCTGCCGCTTCGTCATAGCGGCAGTTCACCACACGCCCATGCCGTTCCTGGAGCCCCAGTTCATGCCACAGTGCCAAATCAGCAACGGCACGGACCGCAACTACCCTCAATGCTCGGTAACTGAAAATCCGCCCCATGAGGCCGCGGGGCCACGTTCCGACGCAATATAAAAGGGCGCCCCTTTTGGAGTAGGGTTTGGGTGCTAGTTCAATCCCTACAAGCAAGGAACGCCCTCAATGGATAGCACGAATTGTATCGGCATGGATGTGCACAAGGAAAGCATTTCGATCGCGGTGATGAATGGTGCAGGAAAGATCGTGATGGAATGTGTGATCGAAACCAAGGCCAGCACCATTCTCCAGTTTATTCAGGGGCTAAGCGGGAGTCTGCACGTCACGTTTGAAGAAGGCACCTGGGCCGCCTGGTTGTACGACTTGCTGAAACCACACGTGGCGAAATTGGTGGTGTGCGATCCGCGAAAGAATGCCTCCATGAAAGAAGGCGACAAGATCGACGCGCGCCGGTTGGCCGAGCTGCTGCGCCTGAATCATATCAACCCGGTCTATCACGGGGAACACGGCCTACGAAGCCTGAAGGAACTGGTGCGCAGTTATCTGACCATCAAGCAGTGGCAACGAACGATTCGTCCACACTGCCGTCTTACCGAGGGTCAATTCGACAAGGACCCATCGTATCCCACACTTCCCTCAACGGAACTTCGGGACCGCCTGGCGGAATTCTGGTCGCGTGTCGGGCCGGATCGGCGGATAGTTTCCGAGTACGCCACTTGGCATGACCAAGGTTTCAACGCAGGAGACCGATAGGTCTTGGATCAAGTAGCCGAGAGAATCAGCGGCAGGAGGAACTCTTGCAGCCGTCTGCTTTCCTTGTCCCCGAGGTTTTCGAACTCAACACCCATGCAATCCATTTCGACCGTCCGGACCACTCGTGCGGCTGAACGGAGGGGCGACGTACCGGCCTCAAGCTCCAGACTGACCGTGACATGGGTATGGGGCGGAAAAACACGGTGCGACTTAACCAGTACACCGCCAAAGCTGATGTCCACCGTCGTCCCCTCCAGACGGTCCTTGTCTGACTCCATCGAGACTCTGCAACGTAGCCGAACGCGCGTAAATCGCCGCCGTTCCCGCTCGATCGAGCCTTCCGCGACTCGGATCAGTTTTAGGAGCTTATTACGCTCGACGGGCTTGAAGAGAATAAACTCAACACCAGCGTCAAAGGCGCGTTTCATCAGAGTTCGCTCTTCCTCTCCGGTAATCATCACGATGACCGTGGATGCGTTGAGGTGGGAAGCGCGGACGAGTCGCGCGAGTTCTACGCCATCTGGAGGGGGCATGCGCATATCCAGGAAGACGGCATAATATTTCTCGCGCGTCAGAAGCCCGGCGGCTTCGGTGCTGCTGGTTACGGAGTCGGCTTCCATCCCGGCCGAGCGGAGGATTTCACAGATGAGTTCACAGGTGGGTGGATCGTCGTCGACAACGAGAATGCGTACAGGCAAGGTATCGTTCCTCGCATACGCTTGGATCGTGGTCCAATTAGGATACAGCTTCTGCTAGGAATTGGACGGAGACATTTTGCGGTCTTGCAGGCAGATATTCAATTGATTTCGCAGCAGCGGGAAATCGATTGGTTTCGAGAGGCACGCGTTGCAGCCAGCCTGCAGGATTCTCTGTTGCTCCGTCACCAGGGCATGTGCGGTCACAGCAATCACGGGGACGTCCTTCAGATCCGGCTTTTGGCGCATCCATGTTAGGAAGTCGAGGCCGTCCTCCTCACCGAGATTGATATCGAGTAAGACGGCACTGGGAATTTGCTTGGATAAAACCTGGTAACTCGAGGTGAGGTCTGCCGCGCGCCAAACTTGGAAACCCTCCACTTCGAGCCAGTCGCAGAGGAGCTCGCGGTTGAGCAGGTTGTCTTCCACAACGAGGATCTGGTGTTTCAAGCCTCCTCCAGGATCTGGGGAGCTACTACGCGCTCCAACTGCTTCATCAGCGGTTCCCGCCACGAATTCTGCTTCCGGAAAAGCGATTCCGCATGCGCGTGGACGTACTTTTCTTCCTCCTGGCTGAGATCCTTGTTGGTGAGGACGAACACGGGAAGATCGGTTGTGCGTGGGTTGGCACGCCACTCGGCCAGCAATTCCAAACCGCTCATTTTCGGTAAGACCAGATCAAGAATAACCAACTCAGGCAAGGACTGGGCCACACGGGCGCGGGCTTGGGCGCCGTCAGCAGCGGTGATCACAGAAAAGCCGTGCGCCGTGAGCAGCTCTTCGATCATCTCGCAGGTGGACAGTTCGTCTTCCACCACCAGAATGGGTCGGGCCGGCGCCGCGCCTCCGCGAGACCGGAGGCAGCGATCCACGGCTGACAGCAATCGCTGTTTGTCCACTGGCTTGACTAAATACTCGTCGGCGCCGAGAGGTCCGCCGGCGGCAGGCTGATCCACGATGGTCACGACGATGACGGGAATTTTTGAAGTGCGGGGGTCATTTTTTAACTGCAGCAGAACCTCGCGTCCATGGATCGGCTTCATGAGGAGATCCAAAGTGATGGCATCCGGCTGGAGTTCAGCCGCCATTTCGGTGGCACGTTCGGACTGATCACATCGTGCGGCTTCATAGCCCGAAGAGGTCAGTTGCGACTGGATAAGCTGCCCCGTCGCCGCATTGTCCTCAACGACAAGAATCCGCGGAGATCTGTCAGCCCTTGGTTTAGTTACGGCCGTCTGGGTGGGTTGTTCCAGAGTGACCGCAACAAAGGGAACGAAAAAATAGAAGCAACTCCCTCGGCCGGGCTCGCTTTCAATCCCCAATTTGCTGCCGTGGAGTTCGACGAGCCGGGCGGTGATGGCCAGTCCTAAGCCCGTGCCCTCCGTGGCATCGTCCGTTTGTGAACGGCGAGAGAACGCCTCGAAGATGCGCTGCTGCTCTTCGGGTGGAATTCCAGGACCATTGTCGCGGACTTCCACTCTGACTTTGTCATCCACTTGACGGGCGGCCAACTCGATCCGGCCACCTTCGGGAGTAAACTTAATGGCATTGCCAACAAGATTCACGAGCACTTGTTTGAATCGCATAGAGTCGGCGTGAATATGCAGGTAGGGCTCAACCCGTTGTAGTAATGTTTGCGATTTCTTGTCCGCCAGCGGTTGAAGGGCGCCGAGTGCTTCCGCAAACGCTGACGCAACACTCAAGCTTTCGCGTACCAGTTCCATTCGGCCCGCTTCGATCTTAGAAAGGTCAAGAATGTCGCTGATCAATTTGAGCAGGTGGTTCCCGCCAGTATGGATGTGATTGACGTACCGCTGTTGGCGCTCGTTCAGCGGGCCGTAACGCGGGTCCGCGAGCAGGTCGGAAAACCCAAGAACGGCGTTCAGCGGCGTGCGAAGTTCGTGGCTCATGGTGGAAAGGAATTGATCCTTGAACTTACTGGTGCGCTCGGCTTCTTCCTTGGCGCGGACGAGGGCTTCCTCACCACGCTTCTGCAGGGTGACATCATGGAAGACGACAACGCCGCCCCGCAGCGTGCCATTCTCATCTCGGAGGGGTCGGCCAGTAACACTGATCAGTACCCCATCCGCTTCTTTTGGATGGCGCACAAAGATCTCTATCGAGTCAACGCTTTCGCCTTGCATGGCGCGTGCCAAAGGCAATTCACTGGCAGGGTAAGGGGTCACGCGGTCAAGCTGGTAGACCGCATACCGGTCGGGCCACTCGTCGGGAGTTGTGTCCGTCGCACCGAGACCCAGCAGTTGCTCGGCTGAGCGATTGAATAGTAAGAACTTCCCGTTTTCATCGGCGACAACCACCCCATCGCCCATACTCCCAAGAATCAATTGCAGAAGTTCCTTTTGCCGCTTTGTCTCCCATTCCGTGCGCTTCTTTTCAGTGATATCTCGGAAAACGAGCACGACACCAAAGCCTTCACCGGCATCGGTGCGAATGGGCGCCGCACTATCTTCTATATCGAATTCTCTACCGCCCTTGGAGATCAACACCGTATGGTCAGCCAGACCGGCGATTTTTCCTTCGCGGAATACTTTCTTAACGGGATTCTCGACGGGGCGGCGTGTTTCCGCATTCATGATGTCGAAAACCAGATCCATGGACTTCCCGCAGGCTTCCTCCAGGCTCCACCCTGTAAGAGACTGGGCGACGGGATTCAAGAAGGTCACGGCGCCGTTCATGTCCGTGGCGATCACCGCGTCGCCGATGCTGGCGAGAGTGGTCGAGAGCCACTTTTCATTCTTTGCCAAAGCCTCTTGGGCGCGTTTGCGTTCGGAGAACTCGCGGTTCAGAAGCACGAAACTAAACACAAGCAGCGAAATGCTCAGAAGCGATCCAGTCAGAATGGTACGAGACGTCCTCGCGACGCTCTCGCTGGCCTTTTGCGTACGAAGCTTCAGGAGATCCTCTTCTTCGTTTGCCATTTCCGCAACCACGGCGCGGATCTGGTCCATCCACTGCTTTCCGGAACCCTCCAGGACTACCCGGCTTGCGGCCGCTAGGCCTTCATTATTGCGGAAGTTGATCGTCCGTTGCAGCTCGGCCAATTTCTTTTCTACGAGCGATTCCAGCACATGGATGCGTTGTTGCTGATTCGGATTGTCGGAAGTCAGATTCTTTAAGTTTCCGATAGTCTGGTCGATGCTCTTGATGGCGGCACGATATGGCTCAAGATAAGCATCATCTCCCGTGAGAAGATAACCTCGCTGTCCGGTTTCTGCGTCAACCAGCTGAGCAGCCATCTGATCAAGTGTTCTGAGAACTTCGTAGGTGTGCTTTTGCCACTGGGCAGCCTCGGAGAAACGGGCGGTTTCCCGGTAAGATTGCCACCCAACGAACACTAAAATGGCAGCGGCAACTACGAACCCGCAAATGACCAGATACTTATCCATTTTCCATCGCGGCGTTCCACCGCTCGATAGCGTCATTTCGGGACTCATCACTTCTTACCAGACCTTTCCAGTAGAACCGCTGCATACGAATGAATGACAGCCTCGAATTCGTCCAAGATAGAACCATCCCACCAACCGCGCTTTACTTCTTCCCGCATGATGGCAAAGGCCTCCTGAGTAGGCAGGGCCTTTCTGTAAGGCCGCTCGGTAGTAAGCGCGTCATAAATATCCGCGATTTGAAGGATGCGGGCGGTGAGTGGAATCTGCCCGTCGCTCAACCCGTCGGGATACCCAGAGCCGTCCTGCTTTTCGTGGTGATGACGGATGATCGGCAGCACATGGCGAAAGGATCTGAGCGGGGCACAAATTCGCTCGCCCATGATGGTGTGTTGCTCCATGATTTTTCGCTCTTCTGGAGTCAGCGGTCCCGGTTTGAGCAGGATGCGTTCCGGCACGCCCAGCTTGCCGATATCATGTACAAGACCACCTCGGCGCAAAGCAACACGCAGGTCCTCGGGCAACCCCAGCTTCTCCGCCACCGCGACGGAGTATTTAGAGAGGCGATCACAGTGCCCCTCGGTATAGGGGTCCTTAGCCTCGATACTCAGCGCGAGGCTGGCCAGTACGGTCTCGGCGTTGTCCAGCTCGTCGGTGAATTGTTTCAAACGCAGCAGGGAGTGCACGCGAGCCAGCAGCTCGTGCTTATTTATGGGCTTGCTGAGGAAATCATCAGCGCCGCACATGATCCCGCGTATGCGATCGGCGTCGCTGTTCAGACTGGTGAGCAATACCACCGGGATCAGGAGGGTTCCCGGCTTGGCCTTCATCGCAAGACAAACTTCAAATCCGGTTGGGCGGGGCATCACTACATCCAGCAGCGCGAGATCAATCAAGCCGCTATTCACCTGCTCCAACGCTTGCTTGCCATCTGTTGCGCAGATGACCTGGTAGCCCTCTGCGCTCAGAAGAGCGGCGAGCAATTCGCGGTTAGCTTCGTTGTCATCGGCTACAAGGATGATTTCTTGATGGCCCCGTGGAGCAGACATATCGCTTCCTCAATGATTATCCCGACCGCACAAGAATGTTTGCGAGCGTCAGCTCTTATCGAGAGGTGGATTAGAATCCGTCTGTTCGCAGGCAACGAGTACCCATTGCAGGAACTCTCGTCTGAAGTATCCCACACCCGTGTTGGTTGCTTGTGAATTATCTGTGGGGGATGTCACCAAGGGGTAAATGAGACGAACGGGCGTCAGTTGTCGCCTATCAATGGACTGCATACCTAGAGAGACGACGATGCCTATCAGAACCAATGACAGGACTGACAGAGTGTATTAGATGCCTGTTCCCGGGAGGATACCAAGCGGTACGCTCACATCCCGAAAACGGGATTATCGACAACTGGCCACTTCTATGGCGCACCGCACAGCTCTTCGGATGGCGTCACTCCTGGCATGCCACCCATTCCACAGCTAGCAGGTTGGCCCAACAGCAACGCGGCACGCGGCCTTCCCTTCTGAATGTTGTTCTCCACGAGTAATCATGAACTTTCACGCGGCGCATCGTGAATTTCATTTGAACGATTGGCCTTGCGTTTCTTATCTTGTTAATCGCAAGCAGGATTCGTATCCAGGCATGTATACGATTCCTGTTTCCAGACGATTCCCCCATCAGTGAATGACCTCTTTGAATCAGTTGTGTATAACTCCTATACTATAATTTGTACTATAAACGCTCGCGAGGTATAGAGTGACTCCTAATCTTCAGTTCCGAATTCTCGTCCCCCGAGGTACGCCACGATGCGGCCTGAATACGAGATATTCGAGAAGCTTCCCGATGGTTCTTCTATTTGGCGAGTCTGCGGCTTCAAGACAATTACGTTGGCATGGAATCAGTTGGCTGCCGCCAATGACGGAGAAAGGATGTGGATTGCTATTCCCCGTTCGTCAGATACCAGTTTGTCGATCCGTACGACAACGCCCACGAATGTAGAGTTCAATGGGCTGTCAGGTTGGAAATCAGTCGTCACATAGACGCTCATTCCGAGTACGTAATGACCTGCCTGAGTGGGAAAATACAGACCGTCCAGTGACGCATTCAACGTTGTGCAATATTCTGGCGGCAAGCTTGGGTCGAATGGGCGAATGCAGACGGCCTGTGCCAAATCGATTCGAGGGTGCCGGCGTCGTTCTTGGGGCTCAGTTGACACAAAAGAATTTTTACCACACTGTTGGCAGTAGCAGAACTCTCATTCTCAATTGAATTCTACCGGCTAAAGGAAGCTGACACGCACCGCAATGTTGTGGCTACATTTCGCCTCCGATGCCACATTCCGAGACCACCCCGTTTATCGGGACTTGGGAACCAAGACTCGTTAGACAACGACAGGCCTAAGAGATCGGCCTTGTCATGAGGCACGCAGTTTTCGACTTCCCTTGCGTTTGCTTGGCTTGTCGATTAAGGCAACGGCGCATGAAGTCTTATCGGAATGTGGCCCGGGGACTCCCCAGGCGGCGAATTCCCACCTACCGAGAATCCCGTTTATCGGGGGTTGTGTGGCGCCGGTTTTCGGAAGGTCACATCTTGGCGCGCGCCGAGAAGAACTGCCAAAACTCGGCATGAGGAACGGGGAACTCCACAGCGACCTCGAGGACTTCGGCTTCCAGGACCCGGGTATTCACGATCTGGCAAATCTGCTGCCGTTGTGTCCCTTCGTTGAAAAGCATTAATTTCTCTCCTACGCGCACCGGAACATTCATCTCAAGAAGTGCGCCGTGCGTGCTCACATTGATCGTGCGCGCCTCTTCGTAAAACGATTTTCCGCCGGGTGTACTTCCATACACGCGTATGACTGCATCAAATGCCCGCCGCGCGCTGCGTCGCCGGTCGTGCCCCTTGCTCGAATTTTCACCAGGCCTTGTGGCACGCAGGTCTGCCTTGGGTGAGGCCTCCGCGCTTTGCGGCGCTTCAAAGATTTTGCTCATCTTTCTTGTTCTTCACGCAAGAGTTTCCGCGGCTCCCTCCTATTGATTGTCGCTTCGTAGCCCAGGCTAGACGTGGGGCTCGAACCTGTCTTGGGTCAATGCAATTGTCGGGGAATAGGTGATTGTCGACTGTTCAGAAGTGTTCATGTGCCTGGATTAGTGCCCTATCCGCCACATTCCGATAATCCCCTTCTCTTTGGACCTATTCGCCGAATCATTGGGGACAGTATAGATTCCGAGTGCTGTAGGTCGCTAACGTCCAGAATCGATTTCTACTCGATGCGAACGACGTAACAAACTAACCGCCAGCCGGAAACCAAACAGCGCGTGTGACGCCCCTACTATCGCGGTGAGCAATTGCCGTACGGTGTTGTCGTGCACGGGCGTCCATATTGCTTAAGGACGTTTTATACGATGGCCCAATTCATCGAGCATCTGACTTGCGACGTGCTGCCGCCGATCATTAATCGCCAGCCGAGTGCTGCTTAAGGCGAGCGATGAATTAAAAAGACGTCTCAAGAAAGGGCGAATGCGGCCAACGTGGGTAGGCGACCGCATTCGTCTGCGCGGACAGGTACGCTTTGGGGTCTGAACCTGTCCAGGTTGAACGCAATTATCGAAGAAAAGGAGATTGTCGACTGTTCGAATGTGTACATGCGTCGAGCTGATTAAGGGCAACGCGGCATCACAACTGTCTTGTATGAACGCCAGTTTCTACGATGCGGTTTGTGACTGCCTTGCGAGAAACTTCCAACTACCCGGTAGAGGTTCGACCGGCCAGAACATTGGAGCAGGTCGTGCAAAATCGAGGCCCACCTGAGCCTGCTTACCAAAAGGAGGGCCAAAACGAACGACTCGACTTTCCATTTCATTCTGAGTCCGTCGATTCTTCACGAAAAGCCTTTGTCCTAGTGCCACTTTCGTGGACAAGACCACGAGTGCGCCGTGAGCACTCACGGAGATTGTGGATGTCTCTTCCTGAAATAATTTCCTTCCGGCGGATTGTCCAGTAATGAGAAGGCCCACGTCAAGCAACAAACGTTCGCTGCGCCGACGTTCCGCGCCTCCAACCTGTTTGATGTCATTTTGCATAGTGATTCCGACTGCGCGCTCCATGAAATTCAACCCAAATAACGGGTGTGGAGTAAAAAACATGGGAACCTCTTGGTCGTGTCTCAGCACTTCCGAGGGCTTGTAGAGATACTCATTGTGACATTCATTGCACCTGACCCTGAAGCCGCTCTTGAGATCCGGCCAAGGCGTGTAGACATCCGCTTCGCCAAGAGGAATTGTATGCTTAGAGAAAAGATTCTCTCGATTGTGATACCAATTGTTCTTGCAGAATACCACCCAGTAGTAGCTGTTATCTTCCCACATGCAAATCTCCTTCAGGCCATCTCACGGATTGGCCCGGCATTCAGTAGTGTGAATTTCATCAAACTGCAAGGCTACGATTTCGAGATAGATCTACCGATCATTGTGAGTCGGCAACCACTTCTTTTTGCTCTCTACGTCTCGTTTCTAATTTCTGTTCCTTAGATTCCTCCTCCTGGGAGGTAGTCGCCGACGTTCTGGCCCCAATACCTACGATTCTGTGCGCTTATTTGCGCGGGCGTGACCTTCATCGGAATCGACATCGGTTCGTGGGCTATGGTTGTCATCCTTTCCGTTACAGCCCTCTCAAAAAATCCCCGACTGTGCATTTTCTCCCGAAATCTGTACCGCGTCGCAGGCCAGCTTTGCGTATCAGTTTGCTTACACTGTTCTTCACCATGTACGGTGTCATGTTCAGCTTCACCTGAATTTCCTTGTGCGTTAATCCTTCCCCTAGACACACGAGCGCAGCATACTGCCGGGTTGTGAGTTGTTTCGGGAGCTTGATCCGAAGCTGGCGACGGCCATTCCCCAATGGGACTGCCGCACTTCTCCCCGAAATCGTGTCCCCCGTCCTCAAGAGAACTTCAGCCATTTGTTTCTTCATCTCCGCCTCACTCAAATCGCGCCGAGTTCCCGGATCTTGGTTGCGACGCCAGCAATGGCATTGTGCAGAGAGAGAGAGACTATGACTGTATAGATGTGCTCATGTGTCTAGATGAGCATGGTCGGGCGCGGTGCGGCAGGCGGAGTGTGTCGGAAGCTGCTATCTAGTCTCAAGGCCACATTCCGAGACCACCCCGTTTCTCGGGAGTTATTGAGAGTTGGCGGAGGGGCGTGCTTGCGAACTGCCGTTCGCCAACAGCGGCAAGTACTCAACTCCGAATCGCTCATTGCCTGATAGTGTACAGCGGAGATTGTCTGCATCCAGATTTCCGACAATGAGCTTATCGTGGTTTCACCGCTCGGCCGGAGAGTTATAGACATACGGCCCGGTCAAAACTCTCGGAGGTTGATCTCCATGCAGATCGCAATCAAGGAACGTCGCCAAAGACAGCGCGAGGATCTGTCAGTACCGGTACGCGTTTGTCCTTGTGATCCCCGATACTCTGAGGAAGTTTGCACAACTCTGAACGTATCGCGCAACGGTCTATATTTTGCGACTTCTACGGGACACTACTTTCCAGGCATGAATGTTATCGTGACGCTCAACTTCCGTTGGGATGATCCGATGCAGCGAGAATATATAGGCGATGTGGTCCGGCTAGAAAGGCTCGAAGATGGAAAATGGGGAGTCGCAGTCCGCATTTTGATGCACTACAATTCTGGGGTTTACTCGGGCACTTAGCTTTCCGAGATTGTTTGTACGTGACAGGATGAGCGTCTTGTGTTGGGGCCAAGTCCTGTGAAGTCCTCCCATCGGAATGTGGCTCTGTGATCTCATGGGGCGGATTCCCAGTTTCCGAGACCACCCCGTTTATCGGGACCTGGGCTCAATCGCAACCCTATGGGCGCGTACTGAGTCGGATTTTGCGACATTGCCCCGATCAGGCTTGCAAACGCAGGGCTTAGTGGCTTAGGCCGCGACTGAAGAGCTGCGACACATCGAATCCGGCGCTGAAGAAAACGGTAGGTAAACGGGGCGATGAAGTATGATCGTCAACTACAGTCGTCCCCTTTTGGTTAATTCACCGCTTGACTAATATAATGTTGGCATAAAAAAGGCCCGTTGGCATTGAAGGGGATTCCTCATTTGTGCAGCATTGTTGCTGTATCTTCGACCCAATTGCGCTAAAGGCTGTTCGGGGGATCGGTTATTGCGGGAGATTTTGATAGCAACGAAATTCTGCTTTTTGCATAAGTAGTCGGCTGTCCCTTGGCAAAGCAAATTGACGCAGGGAGGATCTATCGGAGCGAGGTCAAATGAAACTAACGACGTCATGGATTGGCAAGTGGGCGCTGGGCGTTGTGGGAGCGGCGCTTGTTGTTTTCGCAATGGTCCGGGCATCAAACGCGCAAGGCCGGAGTGAACGGATATCGATCGTTTCTGATTGGAGCCACCGGCACGTTGTATTCTCGCGGCCCGATTCCCTGGAGAAGGCGTGGAGGCTCCAGGCGGAGCCCCGTTATTGGCAGCAAGTCTTTCGCCGCAACGCGAGGGGACATGGACGGATTGACGACGAATCTGAAGGTGAACGGAACGATTTAGACGAATTCGAGCGGGGCCACAAGGAATCCAGGAGAGCGTTTCAAAGAGACTGGGGCCAATCCTTAGGCGTCAATGGCTCAACGGGTGTCCCCCTAGCCGGTGTGGTTTGGTTTCCCGTGTTTCCAGCGAAATATTCGTTTGACATCAATGCCAATCCAGACTGCAACAATGACTATGTGATTTTCCCGACGAATCTGGCAGGTGTGACGGCCGGGCAAGCCAGCGTGCTTGCATACAGGAACCTGTACGCGGGAGCTGGCACCCCGTTCTGCGGTGTCGCCGACCCTACGGTTTATTGGTCGTATAACACGAATTTCGACAACGTAGGCGCGGCCACAAATGGAACGGTACAAACTTCTCCCGTACTGTCGGGTGATGGCACCAAAGTAGCTTTCGTCGAGACACGGACCGCCGCGAACGGCGGCGCCATTCTTCATCTTCTCAAATGGCATGCTCTTGACGGTGGCGCAATTAACACAGCGGTAGCCCCTACGACCGCCACGGTCTGGACCGCCGATGGGCTCGCCGGGCATTGTCCCGTTACAGGGGGCTGCATGGTCAGCATCGTGCTTAACGGACCTCAGGCCGACACCGCATCGTCTCCCTTCTATGACTACGCACGAGATGCAATTTACGTTGGCGATGACAATGGCGTGCTCCACAAGATCATCAACGCTTTCGGTGTGGCTGGAGCGACCCCCAGCGAGGTGAAGACGGGCAATTGGCCGATCATCGTAAACACTACCAGGATCCTTACGTCCCCCACCGAGGAATTCATATCTGGAAATATTTTCATGGCGGATTCTGTGGGGCGCCTGAGCTACGTACGAGAAACATTCAGCACGGCGGGGACTTGCGCGGCCGGCTCGACCCCTTGCCTGGGCTCGACGAACATTGTCCCTGGCGTTGCCCATGTCGTTCCGGATGCGCCGATCGTCGATCCGAGCACCGGTAAGGTTTTCATATTTTTCGGCAACGACGGCACGGGCCCCGCCGTGGTTCAGTCAGACATCACATTGAGCGCCTCCGTCAGAACTAGCTTGGGAACAGGGACGGCGCACCATCTTCACTCGGGCGCCTTTGACAACACCTACCTGACAGGAAACGGGAGCGTCGGGTCGCTGTACACGTGCGGATCGTCAGCTACCAGCGCCCCGACCATCCAGCGCATCGGCTTCACGAATTCGGGTAGAGTTCCCGCAAGCCCTTTTGCAAATCCCGTAGGCACAATGAACGCCGCTGTAGACCCTGTCACCCTTACGGTCGCAACGGGCAGCGCGGAATGCGCTCCGGTAACGGAGCTTTATAATGCAAACGCGCCGACTGCTTCCAAGGACCAGATTTTTTTCGGTGTTCAAAATTTGGGTAGCGGAGCGAACTGCGGTGGAGCCGGGTGCGTCATGTCGGTAAATGTGACGGGAACTCCGGGAACCCTGGCCATTGCAAATTCCATCGCGGAAATTAACGGTCCCAGCGGGATCATCGTGGACAATGCTGCAAACACTACAACGTTCCCGCAGTCGTCTAGCCTCTATTTTTCGAGGCAAGGGAACAGCACCGCAGGTATCCCTTGCGGTGTGACGACAGGCGTGGGCTGCGCGGTGAAGGTAACGCAATCGGCTCTGCAATAGCGCGCCGAATCGAAGCATCGACTTGTCGATCCACATACTCATAATAACCACCCGGAAGACCGCAATCCAGTCGTCTTGCGGCCAAGTCCCGGGAAGTCTTCTCGGAATGTGGGATTTGCCACCGCGTTAGTTTGGGCCACATTCCGATAATGCGTTTATCGGGACCTGGACGGAAGCACGTCACCGCTCTGGTCCGAGAGCAAGGCCAGTCAATTTGCTGGTCGGGCTTCGATCTGCCTTAAGCAGTCTTGTGCGCAGTCTCGACGCATGGGCCAGCGCGAGCATTCGCCGATTCGAAGACGATCAAGGACAGGGAAACCTTCCACAGCCATAGCTCCGGCAGCCACTGCAACCAATGCAAGTTTCTTTGTCTCCGGGCAGGTCACCAGTCTCGATCCACGAGCCCGCGAGGAAAGATTAGATCCACGGATGCCCCGAATTCCAAAGTAAAGTCCCGCAAAGGCTATCAGAAAGAGTATCGTTCCCACTACCATGTGTGCCTCCTTCACCGCAGTGACGCATTTAAACAACCCCCTAGCCCGCTACCATGATCCCAAATGCTTGCACCTGATTCTGTGACCCGCATCACCCCAGGTTGTGATCCCTAACAACTCAAGGCTACGTCAAACATGGGGGTGTCTCTTCCACCGGAACTAGAGCCTTTCGATCCCTGGCCCGCAGGTCGGCTTCTCGAAGACTGGCCTCCCAGGCCGGTAGGCCACAAGGTCATGGCTTTCTGCTCACTAATTGGAACGCGCACCTGTTCGAGAATTGTGACGGGCATCACTCGATAATGTGACACCTGTCATAGTCGTTCGCAGAGGATTCCAGTCACAATACAAAATGGTGAAAGGAAACGACAGCCGGCGAACCGGGAGGTCATGCGATGCTGAGTCAGCGCACACTGTTCGTGGAAAAAGCACACGTGGTTCCAGCATTGAATCGGTGGAGGGTGTTGCTGCCTCCGAAAGTTAAACCGTTGCATGATGTATTTGCCGAAGCGATGCTCGAAGAAGAATCGATGCATCAGCCGCGCAATCCTTTGGATTGGGCTGCCTCGATCGTCGTGCACTTCGCCGTGCTGGGTTTTCTCTTGATTCTCCCGCTTTATTTCACGAACGCGCTGGATATGCGGAGATTTAACTTGACGTTGCTTTTTGCGCCTCTTCCCCCAGCAGCAGCGCCTCCTCCATTGATAGCGTCGTCCGCTGTGCCGCGCCCGGTTCGCCCCGCCACGACTCGTGTATACGTCTCTGGCAAACTGATGGCGCCCACTTTTATACCTAAACTGGCAGGAACAATTCCCGGCGAAATAGCGCCGCCGGAAGTCGTAGCCATGGGGGTTCCCGGCGGTATCCCGGGCGGGCAAGTCGGTGGGGCGATCGGTGGAATTCTCGGGGGCGAGATTAGAAGCGCGCCCGCTGCGGTTGCACGCGTCCCGGCAGGGCCTAAGACGCCGTTGCGCGTCGGAGGAGCTGTGAAGCAGCCGCGATTAATTTACGGTCCTGCCCCCGAATACCCACTTCTTGCTAAGATGTCGCGCATCTCCGGAGTTGTGGTCATCGAGGCGATCATCGATGAAAACGGCAACGTCACGGAGGTGCGCGCGGTGAGCGGACATCCTCTATTGATGACCGCGGCGATGGAAGCCGTGTCAAAACGAAAGTACGAGCCCACCTATCTGGACGGCGAACGGATGCCAATCGATCTGAGAGTGGTAGTAACCTTCCACGATGAGTAGTAGCTGACGCGTTGACGTCCGGTATGCGGCCGAGGCCCCTTGGCCGCGCGCCGCGTTGCTTTTGGGCCAACCTGCTAGCTGTGGAATGGGTGGCATGCCAGGAGTGACGCCATCCGAAGAGCTGTGCGGTGCGCCATAGAAGTGGCCAGTAATGGGATGGTCCGCCGCGGATCCTTAAAAGTTGTAGAGTGCCGAGGCAAGGAGGCATCCCATGAGACTACAAGTGCTAGGCATTGATTTAGGTAAGACGGTCTTTCATTTGGTTGGACTGGATTCACCTGGCAGGGTAGTGATCCGCAAGAGATGTTCTCGCGCCCAAACGCTGGGCTTCACCGAGAATTTACAGGTACAGGGAATTGGCATGGAGGCCTGTAGTGGAGCTCACTTTCTGGGGCGGGCGCTGCGCGAACAAGATCATGAAGTTCGATTGATGCCGGCGCAATACGTGAAGCCCTAGCCGATGGCCGCACAGTGGTTTACACATCGAACATAGAGGAGGGGACTGGCGGCATGATTACGGTCCACGTGGGGGATATCACCCTACCCTCGCTGTTCAAATCAAAGCAGATTCAACTCCCAGAGCAGCGTCACAATAACAAATCCAAAGAAAACGACGTATACGATTGCAAACGCCGTACGCTTTCTTCGCTCTGCTCTCGTGTGCATCTTTACCTTATCAATACCGGGAGACGGTAATGCCAGCGATGTTAACAATGGAATGTGCTATTTGCAAGACATCTGTTCAGAACATTGAGAGACGGGCCATTCAGTTTTGGATGTACGGAAAATGTTAAATATTTAGCAACAGAGGTAGAAACTAAACGGTAATCCTCGGAGGCCTTTGGCATACTATTAGGCGCGCCCAAAAAGAACAAACTACACTTGGCACTACTCGCCCGACTGACAAGGGAAATGGCGAAGCCGCGTGTTACGAAGTCAGTCCGAGAGAAAGTAACGAACAAAATATGTTGACTGTCATGGAACGCGAATTAATTCAGATTAACCATCAATGGCTGTGCAGCCAGTGCGGATGCCAGTTCTACAACGCCGACTGCGTTCTTACTGGGTTGACGCTTACGGAAATTATGCTGCGTGTAAGAACAATGCGGGAGCAGGCTTTCGCCAATCACGTATGCCCTAGTCCTTCGGTAACAACAGCTCAGGATTCTGGCCGAAACTACTCAGGATGAATCAAGAGGCACGCGAAATGCGAGAACAACGGGTGTTCCCTAATGTAAAGGTTGGCGACAAATTCGTAATAGGCTACTGGGCATTGGGGACCGACGAAGTGCGGCAAATTAAAATTGTCACGCGGGCAACGCCACAAGAGTTCGCGTTGGAACCGCTCGGGGGCGGCTACGAACAGAGGTATTGGAAAGAATCCGGACAAATCATTGGGACTGTCGGTTTTGGGCACGATATTCTTCGTTCAGCGACCGACAAAGACATAGAAAACTTTCAAAAGAAACTAGCGGATAAGCAAGCCAAAGAGGAACAATCCAGTCGGCAAGAACGTGAAACAGCGGACAAGATTTCACAGATAGAAGCCCCACTGAAGTCCGGCCCGTTCGCTGCCCGCACTCACGCCAGCTATGACCAGCAGGATAGCGTTTACGAAATCAGATTCAAAAATTTGACCGAAGCCGAAGCGCAGGACATCGTTCAGTCTGTAGCGGCGCAGTTAGTTGTGAAGTGAATCCGGGCGCGTCGGAGTGCCCAGCTTCAAGGCAATTCAACTCAAACGGCCTTCCGCCTCGCCATCTTCTGAGCCATGAACAGCACCATTCCCAGGTCACCAGCTTCCATGCGGCTGAACAACCGGCAGAACTGGGCAAGCAGGCGTGCATCCTTGCCCTTGCTGCCCCACGCAATGTCCGCACCAGCCTTGCGCTTCGGGAGATTCGGCAGCTTGGGCGGTTCTTCGCCGTCGTAGAAGAGTTCATACATGGGGACTTCAAGGGCGCGAGCAAACTTCTCAAGCGTCTCGACGGCAGGTACGGTGTGGCCGTTCTCAACGCGGGAAATATAGCAACGGAGCATTCCGGTGCGCTTTTCAATTTCGCCCTGAGAGAATTTCTTTTGCTCGCGTAGCTCCCGCAAACGGTCGCCGATAATCATGTTTGATCCTCCATAGTGTGTAGAGAAGTCCAATAGTTAATTACGGTCAACTTAATTACAGGAGAGTATAACCTCACCGTTAATGGAAGGCCAGGACTTTTGCCCGTCGCTGGGAATCTAAAAATTCATTTGAACAATTGGGCTTCCTACCCTTAAATGACAAATGCGGCCAGACCACAAGATGACCGCATTTGTTTGCGTGAGACAGGCTAAACGTTTGGCGACCGAACCTGTCTAAGTTTGATGCAAGTATCGGGGAATATGAAATGTTCCACTGTCCTCAAGTGGACATGTGTCGGTATGAGTACACCGTCAGAGGAACGGCATACTCGACGCCAGATGGCTGCTTCCGACGTTCGTTTCCTTCTTCTCAGAAAGGTCATCGGTGCGCAGCGAATCCGCCGATTCTAGGCGAGTGGTCGCGTAGGTGGAAACGTATCTCGGCGTCATGCTGTTCCGGTCACATAGGAAACCGGGTCTCAGCTTTTCTGCTCTTCCATCGGCCTTATCACTCGCTCTTCGCACCCGGCCAGTCGAACGATATACTGTTGACTGTCTATTGAAAGAGAAAGTGATGGCGCAAATTCCTGGGCGGAAGGCCGCGAAGGCGGATAAAAAGTGACCCTGAAATGCTGCAAATGTGGAGGGCGGACGCGCAAGTTCACGGCGGTCTGCGAACGATGTGGTCATAGGTTCTGCAATCTGTGTAAAGGTGCAAAAGCCGCGTGGGATGAATGCCCTAACCGGAGTGTGAACGACGCCAATCCCCGAGGAGGCGTTTGAACATGGCAAGCGACGGGTACAAGAAAGCGTTTGACAGCCTATTGGAGACTTACCTTTCTCTCCATGAAAGCGCGGAAACGATAGTCCGTAATTTGAAGAAACCGCTCAAGTCTGAAGTTCGCAGCAAACTCGTTCGAGAATTGCGCAATCTCGAAAAGGAGCGGCTCGAACTCCTAGACAAGAAGGACAATCTGGCGAAATCAATATAAAGAACGGGGTGCGCCGGGTCTCACAACGTGGGCTCGATCTTGGCTGGACGGCCACATTGTGGAGTCGAGGTGTGGCACGGTGGTTTAGGTGGAGCCTATCGGTTGCCGACCCTTTCGTCTGTCGGTGCCTCACTAGCCTCGCCATGCTTCCGTTTCCACACCCCGCTCATCGAACCGGACGCGCGGATCTCCCGCATCCGGCTCTCGGAGAAGACACACGCAATCGCCATAGCCATTGCCTGTGACGCCGTCTGCAACTTCTGGAAGACAACTGGGAGTTGTCAGGCTTATCGCCAATCTCCCTATCCTTCGTCGCTTCTTGCGTCCGCCTTCAACTGAGGCCCCTTCCCTCCACCGGAGTTACCCGGCTTCGTCGGTACTACGAGCCCCTCCGCCATCCCAGTCATCCCGGCCTTTCTCTCACGAGTTGCCAGTTGATCCGTACCGCGATCACCGCTGGGACTTCCCGTGTTGCGCCTGGTCCCCTTTGCCTACATGCCGTCGCCAACACGCCGGCAGGTCTGACGGAACTTGTTCGCTCATACGATTCCATCAGCTTCGGCCTTCCCTCGAATCGGGGCGGGTCGGCTCCTGCATTAGTCTTTTCGAGGCCTGCTCAGCGTTCACTCACGTTACGGCCTGCACGCTCGCCAAGTCGCCATAGCGACCCACTGCACCAGAGGCTTCAGCAGTCTCGTTGCCTCCACTGCTGCTCTGATTGCTACCGGGTGGAACGAACCAGTTCCCGGGCGGGTATACCCCCGCTGTGGACCAGCGCCTTTTCACGGCGCACCCGATAAGCGAACTTATCGGGACTTGGCGTGAAGCTGTTCCAACCCGTCGCGCTCTGGACCGATGAGCGCATAGGAACCACTTAGACACATGTGCACATTCGGACAGTCCCCAATTTCCTTTCCCCGCACAATGCCTTTCGAGGCTACTAGCCAGTGACTGATATACGCAATCTCCTCCTCATCGACGAGAACCTCCTTCACGCGGAAGCCTTTCGAGAGGCGCTGCACAATGCCAAGGATGGCCCATTCCACTGTGAATGGGTTCAGACGCTCTCTCAAAGTGTGGAGCGACTTCGGCGGAAAACAATATGGGCGATCTTCGTAAGTCTGTCCCTACCCGACAGCCAGGGTCTCGACACGATCGATAAGCTCCTAGAGGTAGCGCCGGGTGTACCGATCTTGGTCATGGGTGGCGCTGAGGACGAAGACCTTTCGACGGAGGCTTTGCGTCGCGGAGCGAAAGACTACTTGCTAAACGGTCATATTGGCACGTACTCATTTGGCTGTGCCATTCGCAACATGGCAGAGCGAAAGACGGCGGAAGAAATATTGTTCATAGAAAAGGAACGCGCCTCAGTGACGCTCAACTCCATCGGGGACGCTGTGCTCAGCACCGACATCCTGGGAAATGTCACTTACCTTAATGTTGTAGCGGAAAAGTTTACCGGTTGGCCGTGCGCAGAGGCGATTGGCAGACCCCTCGGCGAGGTCTTTCACATCATCGACGGCGCGACTCGAAAACGGTCTCCGAATCCCATGGAATTTGCGATTCAGGCAAACAAAACTGTAAAATTAACACCGAACTGTATACTCATTCGGCGCGACGGGAGTGAATCTTCCATTGAAGATTCCGCGGCTCCGATCCACGACCGGTACGGGTCGATTACTGGAGCTGTGATCGTTTTCCACGACGTGACCGAGTCAAGGGCCATTACAGAAGAGATGTCCCATTTAGCCCAACACGATATCCTCACCGATCTGCCTAACCGGCTGTTGCTGAAAGACCGAATCAACCAGGCGATTGCGGCAGCCCGTCGGAATAATACCAAAGTCGCTGTGCTGTTCCTGGATTTGGACGGCTTTAAGAATATTAACGATTCGCTGGGGCATGCGGTTGGAGACAACGTACTGCAGTCCGTTGCAAAGTGCCTGGTGAGGTGTGTGCGTAAATCCGATACGGTAAGCCGTCAGGGTGGAGATGAATTTGTGGTGCTTCTTTCGGAAATCAAGCAGCCATCAGACGCGGGTATCACAGCAAGAAAGATCCTTGCTGGAGTAACTGCATCGCACAAGATTGAACTGCAAAGTCTGCAACTCATGGCAAGCATCGGCCTGAGTACGTACCCAGAAGACGGCCAGGATGCGGAAAGCTTGCTGAAAAATGCGGACACCGCCATGTATGAAGGCAAGAAAAGAGGCCCCAACAACTACCAATTCTTTGATCAGGATATGAACACCCGGATCATCGAGCGCCAAAGGACCGAAGCCGACCTTCGCGGTGCTCTAGAGCACCAGGAGTTCGTATTGCATTACCAGCCAAAGATAAACCTTCAGACGGGAAAGATTACGGGCGCTGAGGCGCTGATACGCTGGCTGCGCCCAGATCGAGGCTTGGTTTCACCCTTGCAATTCATTCCTATCGCTGAAGAGTCTGGCCACATATTGGTCATCGGCCAATGGGTGTTACGGGAAGCGTGCAGGCAAGCGCAAGCCTGGATTGATTCTGGTTTGCATGCGACTCCTGTGGCGGTGAACGTATCTTCGTTGGAGTTCCGGAGCGAGGGTTTTCTCGACAGCCTTCGCGCTATTCTGAAGGAAACTCGTTTGGATCCGCGCTATCTGGAGCTCGAACTAACGGAAAGCGTGCTCATGCAGCATGCTGAATCTTCCGCCTTGGTGCTCGGCGCGCTCAAATCCATCGGGGTGCGCCTCGCGGTGGATGACTTCGGCACTGGGTATTCCAGTTTGAGCTACTTGAAAAGGTTTCCGATCGATTGCTTGAAGATCGACCAATCCTTCGTGCGTGATATCGCCACAGACACGGACGACGCCACGATCGTTAGTGCGGTCATCACCATGTCTAAAAGCCTCAGGCATTGCGTTATCGCCGAAGGCGTGGAAACAGAAGAACAGTTGACATTCCTTCAGGCATATGGCTGCGACGAGGCACAGGGCTACTATTTCAGCAAACCCGTGGTTGCCCACCAGTTCGGGAAGCTACTTGAAACAGGCATAGCGCCATTCGCCACTCACGCTTCCGTCAGCGTTCCTGTGTGATTTCGCCAGACAGTCTCCATATTTGCTTCGCTACAAAATAAACGTCGGGGTAATCATCATTAGAGTCGGTCCGCAAGTCATAGAAGCACCACACCTTGGTCTTGTCCGGTAATAAGCCATTCCCGATCTGCCAGCAGATCAGGCGAGAGCGAGTTCGCCTGCAGGTGTGCGCGGTTTTGACCACGCGCGGGCGTTCTTCTGGCGTCGAAGGTCCGCGTTGCTGCACATGTAGAGACAAGATCGGGCGTTCGATTCTCCCTACTCCTTCCATGAGAAGGCCGATCCGAGTCAAGCAGGTTTTGTGGTTTCCGTCGAGTGGTCTTAGTGGGAGCCCTTCCGCCTCTGCCGCCATCCTTCCATCCGCACTGTTTTGTGGAGCGATTTTTCGCTCGGTGCAAGTTGGGTGTCCTCCGTTCAGCAGGTGCTGCTCCCTGATAATCGACCTCGGCTCCCCTCTCTTCGAAGGGAGTTGGGCCAGGACTTGGTCGCAGTCACCGGAACTCGGCGGTGGAGCTCGGCTCTTTCGATCCAACCTCTACGCCACGGCGCTCACCACTTTGTGGTTGTTCCGCAGTGGCTCGTAAACTTCTCCGCTTACCCACAACTTGTGCAGCAGGACCGCCAACTTGCGTGCCACGGCAACGACCGCTCGTTTCTTGGCATTCTTTCCTCCCCGCTCCGCTAGCTTCAGCCCCCAGCGCCGCAGATCCCTGTCCTGTCCAAAAGGCCCGAGAATGTAGTGTGCCCCTTGCACCAGCAGTGTCCTTACATAGCGGTCCCCTTCCTTGCTGATGTGGAGTTGGGGTTCGCTCCTACCGGAGTTCCTGCGCCCAGGACGCAGTCCGAGAAAACATCCGGCATCCCGGCTGCGGCGAAATCGGTGTGGATCGTCCCAGGTCAGAACGTAAGTCAACGCGATCCGTGTCCCCACGCCTTTCACTTGCTTCAGCCGGGCCACTTCGGGGTGAACTTCCGTGGCGCTTTGCTCGATCCGGCGATCGTATTCCGCGATGCGCTCGTTCAACGATTCGATTTCCCCCAACAGCGGATCCAAGGCATCCCGCAGCTCCTGGCTCAGCCCCTTGGCGACCTCTCGATTCATTTGCCCGGTGCCGCACTTCCTCAGCCGCTGGCCATACGATTTCGTCAGCCCCCGCGCGGCATTGACCAGTGCGGTGCGAGCTCCCACCAGTGCTGCGCGTGCCTGGATCACCGTCAGATGAATTTGCGCTTGGGCACTGCGATGGCGTACCGGTCCCAACAAGCCGGGATCGATTCTTGCTAGCCGCGCCAGCGTCCGGGCATCCAGTTGATCGTCTTTTCGACTGCTCTCGCCGATCAGTCGCACGTTCCGCGCATGGGCCACGATCACTTCGTGGCCCATCTGGCTCCACTGCCGGCTGACCCAGGGGGAGTGGGTTCCGGTTTCCAGTGCGATCCGACTACGCGGGATC
Organism: Terriglobia bacterium; assembly: GCA_963811715.1. GTDB lineage: Bacteria > Acidobacteriota > Terriglobia > Acidiferrales > UBA7541 > Palsa-360. The sequence goes on along the minus strand of CAWESM010000008.1, from coordinate 222,897 downwards.
CTGCTGAAGACTTGGTGGATGCCCTTCGGCGTGGTCGGCAGGTTGTGTTCCAGAATCACGTTGCCTGCCTCATCCAAAATGCAGTAATGGCTGGAACGATCTCCCACGTCCAATCCGATGGTCAACTTGGGTGGTTTGAAAATCTCATTTCTGTTTGTCGCCACGGTGCTATTCTTTGTCATAAGCCGGTCTCCTTTGCATTGCGCCTTGAGCGCGTCGATCCTTGGGAGCGTATCGCATCCCGCGGAGACCGGCCTTCTGATCCCATCTGAGAAACGCATTATCGGAATGTGGCCAAGCTGAGGCGAAGATGAGAATCCTTCAAAAAGTTCAAGTCTAAGATGATGTGGGCGGGAGGTTAGCGTGGTTCAGATCACGGTCAAATACGGCAAAACATTGCCGCAACCGTGTCATCTAGGCTCACATATATGCTGAAGATCTTATTGCGTTCCACTTCTGCCCGCATCCAGGCAGCACCTACTGGTGTTACGCCGAAGGTGCTGACGAATTCCTTTTCCGCAGTGGGGATATTCTTAACTGTGAGCGGGGCTTCGTTTCCGCCGCCGACGCTCGGGACAAAAACAATGCGTACAGTGCCATTTGGGAGTAAGTCCGCCATCAGCTTTCCCTCGATTTCCGCCATTGGCTTCTCCTTGACAGACACGCGAGGACGGTGTTTACTGCGTCCTACATACTCTCAAATTGCAATTAGGTCAAGCAGATATGCTGGATGGACACCAAATCTAGGCGGAGGGTTGAGACGCATATGACGCGGAGGGTGTTGGTGTTGGTTCTTTGCACAACGATGGTGGCGAGCGGGCAGGGAAATACCTTCAAAAAGGTCCGCTACAACGGTGGAAGCATAGCGTCAAAGGTTGACCCTAAAGATTGGGACAATGAGCTAATCGTAACGGCTAGTTCGATCACTTTGAAATTGAAGGATGGCGCAAAGCTGGAAATTCCGCCTAAGTCCGTCACGTCTCTGAGCTACGGCCAGGAGGCGCACCGCCGTGTTGGAACAATGGTTGTTCTCGCAGTTCTCGTATCTCCTGTCGCGCTGTTCGGATTATTCCACAAGACGAGGCTGCATTACATCGGCATTCAGTACTCGACGCCTGAAAACCAGAAGGCGGGAGTTTTGCTCCAAGGCGACAAGGACAATTATCGAGCGATCTTGGTTGCGCTGCAAAGTGTCACAAGCGTTCCCGTCACAGTCAGCGAAAGGGATCGGGAGTTTATCCCTGTGGGGACAACTACGACTCTTGTCAAGGAGGGTGAGGAAACCAAGCCAGGGGAGCACGGTGCTCCCAATCCCGCGAGCCAAGCTAGTGCTACAGGAACCATAGCTGTGACCTCAGTCCCAGATGGAGCCGATGTCTACGCCGACGGCGCGTTTGTCGGGAGCTGCCCGGCCACTCTCAAGCTGAACGCAGGAAAACATACTGTGCGCGTTTCCATGAATGGATATAAAGATTGGAGCAGGGAGCTGACAGTGCAAGATGGGTCTGATGCCACACTGACTGCCCGCCTTAAGAAGCAAAACTGAATTTCACCTCGCAATGAGCGGAGGACTTAATGGCTCAAAACGATAAGATCGGAGAAGTGACGGCCTCAATAGCGGAAACCGTCATCTACACAATGCTCTTGTCACAGGCTCTTTTCGAGATCCTTGAGGAGAAGGGTCTCGTTACTCGCGCCGAAGTGACTGAGCGAATGAAGAGGCTGGAGAGCGAAACAGCAAATAGAATGTGGCGCTTCAACGACGGGAAACCAAATCTGTCCAGTTGAACTGCTGGAGAGCTAAATGGAGCAGAAGGACAAGAAAGTGCAGGCATCAACTTCGATTGAGGAAATTGCCATTGAGGGCATGACTTTGACCGAAGCACTCTACGAGATTCTGGCGGATAACGGTGTATTGACGGGCGCAAGAGTTGTCGAGCGAATCAAGAAGCTGAAAAACGAAGCAAAGGTAAATTTAGTACGTCCCAACTGAATAGACGACCTTGCTTAGCGCCTTCCATGTCTCTTAAGGTCTAGGCGCAATGCCCGCCGAGTGCTGTACCTTACCAAGTTTTTGACATTCAGATATACAAGGTGAGAATCTGCGCCAATGAAAACCGCAACCGTGACCCCAGTCGCCGCTCTGTTTGGTTTTATTGGAGTTGCTTGTTTCCTAGTATCCTCGATGGCGTCCACAATCCTACTACGAGGCCCGGAGCCGAAAGCGGGTCCCGCCACGATTTACCCCGATTCCTCGCAAACGCCGGGCGCATCGAATCCAGATATTGCCCAAGAGAATATCGCGGAAAACATCTGCAAGATCGGATGGCCTACTTCGTCGGTTCGTCCCCCGACGAGCGTTACGAACCGCATTAAGACTCAAACCATGAAAGCCTATGGTTTTACTGACTCACCCACTCATTATGAACTCGACCATCTGATTTCGCTTCAAAATGGCGGGTGTCCTGATTGTGCCGAAAACCTTTGGCCTGAGGCCTACGGGGTAGACCATCCCATGACTCAGGTCCAGCGAGCTAACTGGAATAGGGGTAAACCTGACTCTCCAGACATTCTTCCAGGCTTTTTGGAAAAGGACGCGGTTGAGAATCATGTCCACGACGAAATCTGCTTCGACATTCCCAACGCGAAGATGAGTTCGCTGCGCAAGAAGTTCCCGTCGACTGTCTTTATTACTCTCCAACGCGGGCAAGAGATCCTTGCGTCGGATTAGCACGCTTGCTATTTCAATATGATGGACGGTAACAAACCGTGTGAATGACCGTTCTGATATGGAGTCACTCGAATTGTGACAGAACAAGTTGAGCGCAGTCTGGTCTCTAAAATGCCAAAAAACATAGTCATTTGCTGTGACGGCACTGGAAATGAGTTCGGCGAACGGACCTCTAATGTCATCAAGCTTTACAAGACACTGGTCCGCGATGCTACTCAGGTCGCCTATTACCATCCTGGCGTCGGTACAATGGGTGCGCGTAACGCGCTCACTCCAATCGGCAAACGGTGGGCGCGATTGATCGGCCTCGCCTTTGGATACGGAGTTTCTGACAACATAGCAGACGCCTACCAGTTTCTGATGCAGACATTTGAGCCTGGCGAGCAAGTCTACGTGTTCGGTTTCAGCCGTGGGGCCTACACGGCCCGCGCACTCTGCGGGATGCTTCACATCGTAGGCCTGCTCACCAAAGGAAACGAAGGTTTAATCCCTTGTGCCATCCGAATGATCAAGCGTAAGGTGATCGACTTCAATGTTGCGGCCGACTTTAAGAAGACCTTCTCCATCGAGTGCAAACCGCATATCATAGGCGTTTGGGATACCGTTAGCTCTTTGGGATGGGTGTATAACGCCGTCCATTTCCCGTTCACTAGGGCGACAAAAAATCCAGATATTCAGATTATCAGGCACGCCGTTTCCATTGATGAACGCCGACCGTTCTTTCGAGAAAACTCCTTCGGGCCACCGTACAATGCTCAACAGGATATAAAGGAGGTCTGGTTTGCGGGGGTGCATTCGGACGTGGGAGGCAGCTATGCAAAATCGGAGAGCCAACTTTCACAAATAGCCCTCCGATGGATGTTGTGCGAGGCGGAGCCTGCAGGCCTGGTGATTGACCCGTTTCGAAAGACCGATATTCTTGGAGCCATGCCACCCTATGTTGCACCAGATCCTCTCACTAGGAACCAGCACGAATCCCTTCAAGGCTGGTGGTGGATTGCTGAGTTTTGGCCGAAGATCGTCAACGTTAAGAACGATCAAGGCATATGGAAGAAATTGATACGCATGAACTTTGGTCGGCGGCGGTGGATTCCTTCTGACTCGGTCGTCCACGAGTCCGTGGAGCAACGACTTGCGCACGCAGTCCCTCCGTATAAGCCAAGTAATATCCCCGAGCAGCGCGGAGTCATCCGAGACCGCTGTGCGACTTGACCCGGGTCGATTTGACATTAGTCAGCCTAGAACGAGCCTGGGCCAGCGAGAGTCATGCTTGACGGGATGGTCTACTATTCAAACGACCTTCCAGATTTGGCATTTGATGCACTGATCCTGCTACTCCAGGTTCCTTTGGCGGGACTTATTCAACTGTTCTTACCAGTGCTAAGGTAATTTATAAACAATGTTGCGTCAAACAGTCCTCGCCCTCGTCATCTGTCGAGCCATGAACATCAATATTTTCCGGTCGCTCTCTTCGGTATGACTAAGAAGGTGGCGGAACCTGGCTAGCCAACGTGCGTCTTTACCTGAACTGCCCCACGCAATTTCGTCGGCAGTCTTGCGCTTCAGGAGATTCGGCAACTTGGGAGGTTGTTCGCCGTCATAAAAGAGTTGGTACATCGGGACTTCAAGGGCACGGGCGAACTTCTCTAGCGTTTCGACAGCCGGGACACAGTGTCCGTTTTCCACACGCGAAACATAGGCACGGAGAAGCCCCGTGCGCTTTTCAATTTCGCCTTGTGTAAACTTCTTCTCCTCGCGCAACGCGCGTAAACGGTCCCCGATCTTCATACACTAAGCCTCCGCGGAATTTGATCTGCTCAAATTGTCAGCTACGGTCGGACCGGGGACGGGGCAGCATACTCCAAACTTCAAAGGAGGCCCAGGAATTTTATCAGGCGGGCACAGGCTGACTTTCAGTTGAACAACTGATCTTGCTCTGCCGCGCAACGGGATGAATATCCCTGCCCCGGTATGTACCGTAAGAGTTAACACCGTCCAAAAGTGAACAGTTGATTTGTGCCCCCCGTCACAGAATATGACTGAATGGTGTCTTAATAATTCCCGAAGCTGCCCAGAGAGCTGGCACTCGGTGTACCTCGTTCATTGCTTGGCAGCTTGCAATAACCGAGGATGCAGACAAGTCGTAACCCGGCATGTCTTAAGGGGGCGTCATGGAAGCAATCGCGAGTTCCAGCAAGACAAGATCCAATAAAAAACATATTTTCAATGTCCAAGCGTATCTCGCTTCGGTCGGTATTGCGAGAAAAGTTGTCGAGTATCGAAAATCAGAGAAAGCCTACTCTCAGGGTGATCGCGCTGCGGATGTCATGTACATTCAAAAAGGCAGCCTGAAGCTGTCCGTTGTCAACGAGGTTGGCAAAGAAGCAGTTGTGGCAATTCTGGGACCAGACGACTTCTTTGGAGTGGGGTGCCTGACAGGTCAGTCGGTTCGTATGGGGACGGCGGTCGCGCTCACACCGGCGACTGTGCTCGTCATCCAAAAAAAAGAGATGATCCGCATGCTCCACGCTGAACGTGCGTTTGCCGACCGCTTCATCACGTATATGCTTGAACGCAACTGCCGGATCGAGGAGGACTTGATCGACCAGCTTTTCAACTCCAGCGAGAAACGGCTGGCGCGCGCTCTTCTGGTGCTCACTCGGTACGGCAGGCAAGAAGAACCCCAAAAGATGCTTCCCAACATATCGCAGGAAATGCTAGCGAAAAAGATTGGCACAACTCGCTCTCGGGTCAACTTTTTCATGGCTAAATTCAGAAAGCTAGGCTTCATTGGATACGATGGCGGTCTCCACATCAACCCTTCCCTCCTGAATGTTGTCCTACACGAGTAAGCACCAACTTTCACGCGGTCCCTACTCCCTTTTCATTAGCGTAGATCGTCACTTATATCGGATCGAGCCGCGTCCGAGAGGATTGCGTTTGGTGCCACATCCCAGAGTCGGGATTACCAGAATTTGGGCCCCTCACTTGGAAACACATGGCCACATCCCCAGAGTCATAATATTCAGCCAGACGCGGAATTTCGCCATGAACTGCCCGTCAGGACAGTAGCCCTCGTCGTGAAGGATCTTGTAATCTGTTCCCAGCGGATCATCGTCCCGCCAAGTTGGAGAAAGATCGTCGCAGATAGCCTAGCGCTTATCGAAGTCGAGCAAGGAATGCGGATGTTAGGGATCGCAACTTGGGGTGGTGCGGGGAACGGAAATAGACGTCAATATTGGGAATTATCCTCGTGTGTAACGTGGTTGTTCCAATGCATCGATGTGGTGAAGGAGGCTTACATGGTAATGGGAACGGTATTATTCCAGATGACCTTTGCGGGACTTTACTTTGCAATATGGAGCTTCCGTGGATCTAATCTTTCCTCGCGGGCCCGTGGATCGAGACTGGTGACCTGCCCGGAGACCAAGAAACTTGCAGTCGTTGCAGTGGCTGCCGGAGCTATGGCTGTGGAAGGTTTCCCTGTCCTTGATCGCCTTCGAATCGGCGAATGCTCGCGCTGGCCCATGCGTCGAGACTGCGGACAAGACTGCTTCTGGCATATCGACGCCCGACCAGCGGATTGACTGGCCTTGCTCTCGGACCAGAGCGGTGGCGTGATTTCGGCCGAGTCCCGATAAACGTTAGTGCTCTATCGAACGCGCGCCAGAGCATCTTGCTCCCGTCTCACTCTTCGGCTGAAGCGCGCATCCGATAGAGCACTAACGTTTATCGGAATGTAGGAGCTGCTTTGCGATGTCTTCGAAGGCACTGCCAGACCTTGAATATTGAGAATACCGCGAGAGTTTGTTACGTTGTCCTCATGTCAATTGTACCTGCTACTGAACTACCAATGCGGAATCGCCGGCGCAGTAAACGTGTCCAGCACAAAACCCCCGTCATGGTTCGATTCCAGGACGCCAACAAGCATTCCATCGCAGAAAAGACACACATCATGAATGTGAACGACCATGGAGCGTTGATACTTCTCGCGGCTGAAGTAAAGACCCAGCAGATTATCCGCCTTGAGAACCCAAGCCTAGGAGGGGAAGTGCTCTGCCGAGTCGCCAGTCTAGGCCCAACCTTGATGGGCAAGACGCAGGTCGCCCTCGAATTTATTACACCGAAGCCTGGATTTTGGGGCACCGTCCCAGAATCTAAGACTTTGGAATTGGGCCGCAGTCTGAAAAAGTGATACATCGAGGGCTGGAAACCACCTCAGTACAATCCGCGTGCCTGATAAACGCACTAATCGGACAAGCGACGCCTTGTATCTAAACCGTGAGGTTCGACGGCATTGTGTGAATCGTCTACAGTTTTAGATTTCTGGCTAGCGCATCGTACGTTTCTCCTGGGCTCGACTCAACGAATTTTCCTCCGGAGCATGGCCAAGCCGGGGATGTCAAGCTGCCGCCAAGTCCTTCCATGAGAAGGCCGGTGAGTGTCAAGTCGGTTTTTTCTTTTTCTTCTCTAGAAGAGATTTTGCTTTTGAGCCGAGCCGCCTCTGTCGCCACCCTTCCATCCGCACTCTTTGTTGAGCGATGGTCGCTCGGTGCAAGTTGGGTGTACTCGATTCAGTAGGTGCTGCTACCTGAGAATCGACCTCTGTTCCCCCCTTTCGAAAGGAACGGGTCCAGGACTTGTCGCAGTCACCTGATCTCGGCGGTCGAGCTCGGCTCATCGGAACCAACTCTACGCCACGGCGCTCACCACTTTGTGGTTGTTCCGCAGTGGCTCATAGACTTCCCCGCTCACCCACAACTTGTGTAGCAGCACGGCCAACTTGCGCGCCACGGCAACGACCGCTCGTTTCTTGGCATTCTTTCCTCCCCGTTCGGCTAGCTTCAGCCCCCAGCGCCGCAGATCACTGTCCTGTCCAAAAGGCCCGAGGATGTAGTGCGCCCCCTGCACCAGCATGGTCCTCAAATAAGGATCTCCTTCTTTACTGATGTGCCTCTGCGGCTGGTTCTCTCCGGAGTCCCTGCGCCCAGGGCGCAACCCCAGAAAACAGCCGACCTGGCGACTCTTCGGGAACCGATGCGGATCTTCCAAGGTCAGGACATACGTCAGCGCGATCTGTGTCCCTACCCCCTTCACCTGTTTGAGCAGCGCGACTTGCGGGTAGCTCTCCCGGGCGATTTGCTCCATCCGCGCGTCGTATTCCTGGATGCGCTCGTTCAGCGATTCGACTTCTTGGAGCAACGGCTCCAGAACCTCTCGCAACTCCACGCTCAATTCCGCGGCCAGCTCCCGGCTCACCTGCTCCGTGCCACACTTAGGCAGCCGTTGGCCATAAGACTTCACCAACCCTCGCGCCGCGTTCACCAGGGCGGTTCGTGCTCTCACCAATTCTGCCCGTGCCCGAATCACCGTCAGGTGGATTTGCGCTTTCGCGCTGCGATGCCGCACCGGCCCCAACAGCTCAGGATCGATTCGCGCCAGCCGTGCCAGTGTCCGCGCATCGTGTCGATCATCTTTTCGATTGCTCTTGCTGATCAATTGCACCTTTTGCGCGTGCGCCACCAGCACCTCGTGTCCCAGCTCCCTGAGCAGTCGGCTTACCCAGGGGGAATGTGTTCCGGTCTCCAGGGCGATGAGACTTCGCGGTATCTTCTCAAATGTCTGCTTCATCGCTTCCGGTGTCGTCGCCACTTTCTGTTCCAGAAGGACTTCGCCCGCTTCATCCAAAACGCAGTAGAACGACCAGCGATCGCCGAGGTCCAGACCAATCGTGAACTGGTGTCCTTTGAAAATCATGTTTCCGTTTACCCGAACAGTGCTAGTCTTTTTCATAGCCGGTCTCCTTTTCTTTGTGCCTTGAGCACGTCGAACCTTGGGAGCGTATCGCATCCCGCGGAGACCGGCCTTCTCATCCCATCTGAGAAGTTCTCGGAAACTGGCTTTTAGGCTGATGGGGCGGATTCCCAGTTTCCGAGAATGCCGGGTGGAATCCGGTTCCGAGAGGAAGGGGGGATCCTTCCGAGTCACTCGTGATACAGGCACCACCCGCTTTGTTATTGGCTAAATTCAACTGAATCCTAGAAATGCCGCTTTCCCTTCGGTTCGCATGGCGGCCCTGGTATGCTTCGGCCGGTCGCAGCCGCGCCACGCGCTTGCGCCCATAGAATGCTGCACACACCAAAGCAACGGAGGTCCTCATGTCGTTTCGATTTGCTACCGCAGTCACGTTTGCCCTGCTCCTTATGTCTCCTTCCTCTGGAAGGACCCAGGTGCTGACAGAGCGCGACGTTTCGCTTCACATGGCCTTGACGATAGCTGAAACGGCCCTGGCACAATGCGGCGTCAGAACATCGGTTGCTGTCGTCGATCGCGCGGGCCGGCTCCGTGTTTTCCTGCAAGGCGATGGGGCGTCACCGCACAATCTCGAACTGGCCCGCCGCAAGGCTTACACGGCTCTGACCTTCCGACAGACGTCGGCCGACTGGGCGACGCGCACCGAAACAACACTTTCCGGGCAGCGAATGCTTGCCGACGTCATTCCGCTCGCCGGCGGCGTTCCGATCAAAATCGGCGAGGATACAATCGGCGGCGTCGGCCTGAGCGGAGCCCCGATGGGAGGGGCGCAGGAGGAGGCCTGTGCCAAGGCCGGCATCGCCAAAGTAGCGGATCAACTTCGGTGAGGCTGGCGGCAATGTCCGTGGCCGCTTTGGATTTTGATTTGTAATCTGCCCGGTAGCTCCCGAGCGGTGGGCCACTCGGAAGTTATTCCATCGGCGCCCCACAATCCGGCCGTGCGGATTTCTCAATTGCAGGATTGTGCCCGAGAAGTCTTAGTGCTTTATCGGAAGCGCGCTTCCTCGGAAGGGGATAACGGGAGGATGGCGCTCTGGCGCGCTTTCGATAAAGCGACTTGGAGGAAGCCGCCCGCGCGGCGAACGCGGGTCCTATGGAAATTGAATGGAGGGAAGAGTTGGCGTGGAGATGCGCCGGAACTGTGCGGCGGAGCACAGCGGATCACAGGGCGCGTCCGGAAGGTGGCTGGTGCGAGAAAATGTCGCGAAGCGAGCCAGCGAGAAAGCCGGAAGAAGAGGTTTGTTCAGCGATAAGGCGAACAACGACGGAGCGTGGCGAAGCACGTGAAGTTTTCTGGATGTGCAGAGTTGTTTCATGCGGCAGCGATGACCAGAGGTGGAGCACGAAGTTGTATCTCGGCAGCCGTGAGTCTCTGGACGACCACCATCGGTCCTGCACACTGGGGGCAGAGCCAAAGATCGTTGCAGCCCTTAGTGCCTGAGGTATCTTGGTCGGTCTGCGGTGCCGAGCCGAGCAACTGAAAGCAAAGAGGCAAGCAAGTGGCCCGCCGCCGGTTGGCCAGAAAACCGAAATGGCGAATGCGTACGAAGCTGTCCGGAAGCAGGTGCAGCAGGAAGCGACGGAGGAATTCATCGAGGGCGAGCGTCATCGGCCGCTGTTCGTTCTGGTGAGCGGAGTCCCGCCAGCGAAAGGTGACTTTCTGGTCGGTGAAGGAGAGCAGGCGGTGGTTGGAGATGGCTACACGATGAGTGTAGCGGCCCAGATAACGAAGCACATACTCGGGGCCTCCGAAGGGTGGTTTGGCGTAAACCACCCAGTCCTTTCTAAACAATGGCCGGAGCCAGGCAGCAAAGGTTTTCGGCTGAGCGAGCAGTCGCAAGTCTCCGTGGAAGCTGAGTTGGCCGTCCGCGAAGGCGCACTGGAGTGCCGCGACGAACTTGCCGCGGAAGATGCGGCTGAGCACCTTGACGGGAAGAAAGAAGGCGTAGCGTGGTTTGATCCAGCGCGTGCGATCGGCGGACAGCCCACCGGCCGGCACCACGCAATGTACATGCGGATGAAGTTCGAGTTTTTGACTCCAGGTGTGCAGCACGCTGAAGAAGCCGATCTCGGCACCGAGATGTTGGGGATCGCGAGCAACTTCGAGAAGCGTTTCCGCACTGGTGCGAAACAGAAGATCGTAGACGACCTTCTTGTTCTGCAACGCCAACGGGGCCAAATGACGAGGTAGCGTGAAGACCACATGCACGTAAGGGGTCGGAAGAAGTTCCCGGCGACGCTTTTCCAGCCAGCGGTCGCGAGCCCCTGCCTGACACTTTGGACAGTGCCGATTGCGGCACGAGTTGTAGGAGATAGCGCGATGTCCGCAGCGCGAGCACGCATCGAGATGACCGCCGAGAGCGGCAGTACGACACCGCACGATAGCCAGTAGCACTTTGATGTGCTTCCGGCTGATCCATGAGCGGCTTCGCTCAATGAATGAGTGTCCCGCAGCGCGAACCAGATCGGCCACCTCGAGCGGCGGCCGATCCATCTACTCCTCCTGCGGTGACTCGCTTTTTAGTGACAACGAGTCCAGGGGACTGGCTGTCGCGTGCAGGTGACGTTCGGAAATATGGAGGTAGATGGTGGTTTGTTCCAGGTCGTTGTGACCTAACAGCATCTGGATGCTGCGCAGATCGGCACCCCGTTCGAGCAGATGCGTTGCGAAACAATGTCGAAGGGTGTGCGGGTGCACTTGCTTTTTCAGGCCCGCTCGTTTGGCGGCATTACGGCACGCCTGCCAAACCACTTTCGTAGTAATCGGCTGATCGCCGCGATGGTTGCGGTTGCCTGGGAACAGCCACTGGCTTGGTTTTGGCTCTAACCGACGCCAATGCTGGCGTAACTCTTCGAGCAGTTTTGGGCTCAGCAGGACATCGCGATCTTTGCGACCCTTGCCACCCTGAACGTGAACGATCATGCGCTGGCTGTCGACGTCGGTGACTTTTAGACGCGCCAGTTCGGCACGCCGCAGTCCCGTGGCATAGAGGGTCATCAGTAGAGTGCGATGCAAGCGAGGGCGAGCCGCGTCGATGAGCTGAGTCACTTCTTCCTGGCTCAGGATCGTCGGCAGCGCAAATACCCTTTTCGGATAGGGAGTCTCGGTTGTGCTCCAGGCCCTGTTTAGCGTCTTGGTGTAGAAGAACCGCAGCGCTGCAAGATATACCGTGACAGTGCTCGCCGCGAACTTTCGCTTGGTGAACAGTTCTGATTGGTATTCGCGAATGTGCGTAGGGCCCAGACGGTTAGGAGCACGCTGGAAGCGTCGCGAAAAATCTTCCACTATCCGGATGTAACTGCGTATGGTAGTTTGAGCGTAATTACGACGCTGGAGTTCTTCCAGCATCATTTTTCTAAGATGGGTCACAGGGACCTCCTTGTGACCCAAATTTATCTTAGCCTACAGGCAACCAACGCTCTGGGCGCCTCACGCGAAGCGTTCGCCGCGCGGGCGGCTTCGTCCAAGTCCCAATGGGGGAAGTTGACCGCAGACCCATGGCCCGCACATACCTATACTTGCTCGGTAAGGAGCTGAATGTAATGATGGGTTATGATTATCGGTGACTGCCTCCGCGAAATGCGCGAGGAAATGAAACTCTCCCAGGGCGACATCGAAAAGCGTACCGGCTTGCTTCGTTGTTATATTTCCCGCGTAGAAAATGGTCGTACGGTCCCTGCCATCAAAACGCTGGAAAAGCTTGCTCGCGCACTCGAATGCCCACTCTATTCTTCTACGAGGGAGAAGAGCCGCCCAAACTGCCGAACTTCCGGAAGCGGAAGTCGTCCGACGATATCGCTTGGGGCAGCAGCGGCAAGGAAGCCCGTTATCTCAACAAGCTTCGCCGCCTGTTGGGTAAGATTGTAGAACGCGATCGCAAGCTTATCCTCCACAGGGCCCAGAAAATGGCCAACCGCTAACTTAGCGGTTTGTCTTTGGCTGAAGCAGTCGTTCGACCAAACGATTTCAAGAGGCGCACGCAGGACCCTCCGAGTCGCATCAATAAACGATGCTCTCGCGGTGGACTGTTGGGCAGGAATTCACGGAGTGAGTTTTGGATGGTTTGCTGCAATCCAACGCTCTACGAGTTCAAAGAATGCCTGCGCCTCTGCAACTACCTCTTCCGCTTCCGTGTGTGTAGCCACAGAGGCGTGGTCATAATCAATAACATTGCGCTTTCGCCGGCACGCCTCAAAAACATCGAGAGAGCGGGCAGCGGCCGTGCCAAGCGCTAGGCGTGCTGCCTCAAAAGTTAAACGATGATGGCCTGAGGTGCTGGCGAGTCGAAACCCTGCGCACGCGATGGACATCTTAGCCGTTTGCAACGCCGCGTTATAGGCAGTCGCGAATCGACGATCGTCGGACAACTCTTGTATTGCTGCATCTTCAAGATCCCGAACGATGACAGCCCGCAAGTTATCCAGCTCTTTTTTGCTTGTCTTGTGTGCGTGGACTTTACTTTCTGCCAGCAGCTCTTTCCAGTTCATTTGGGGAACCCATTATCGTGATCAGCTTACCTTTGATGACTGATTTAAGAAAGTGCTCCTCATGGTGAAGCTTTTCTCTGAATTCGTTCTCGGAATATCGAGTCACGTTCACGTCCCTGCCGAACTGTCGTTCAACCCGCCGCAACACGGGCAAAAGATCAGCTAACGCTACCTGTCCAACGACCAATAGATCGATGTCGCTTTGGGTCTGTTCCTCCCCCCGTGCAATGGAACCGTATATGGCGGCCCATCTGATCTTTTCGCCAAATCGTCCGATTTCGGATTCCATTGTAGGCACGATTCCCGCCGTCTTCGAGAACAACAGGCGAAGCTCGTTGAACACAGGGGATGCGGTCTGTGCCTTATAGTAGGTGCGTCGGCCATCCTTCTTCCGATCCAAAACACCACTCTTGGTGAGCGAGTCGAGTTCCCGTTGGAGACTTGATGGAGAAGTGCCAAGATGCGAGGCCAGTTCAGATAGGTACCACGACTTCTCGGGAGAAAGCAGCGTTGCCGCGAGGATCCCCTGTCGAACAGCTGGGAAGAGGGCGTTGAGCACAGGTGACTTACGCATTATGCGTATATATTTGCGCACGCAGCGTAATATGTCAACCGATCTTTGCTAAGCGCGTTTGAGATCAAGTCGGCGTGCCTGCTGACTTGCCTGGCTCCCCGGCGACTCTCCTTGGCTCGTTGTTATTTCCTCAGCGTTACATACAATCGGCTTCAAGTTTAGCTGCCCCACGTGCGGCGATATTCACGATACTGCGGCCCACGCGAATCACAATCGCCACGTTGCGATGCCTCAGCCTTCCAAGCCGGGTAGCCGGGGACTTAAACGGTGCGCGCCGCGAGGCCTCAACTTCGGCAGTGACCCAAAAATTCGCGTCAACGATCATGACGTTTGCAAGTCCTTTTCAGCCGCTTTCACTCTCAAGCACCGCGAGCGCAAATAAGCCAGCGGCCGGCGTCACTAACATGGTCGGCACCTCCTTTTCTCGATGATACTTTCCCTATAGCACCATGAAATAGAAAGCTTATTTTTGCTACAGTTGAACGGTCCTCTGAGATAGGTCACGAGGACTGGAGGACGATGACAGAACGTTGGCTCTGCGCCCGTCCGGATTGGGGGCAGCGTGGGGCCTGCGCAATCGACTAAGCGAAAAGTCTTCGAATCCGTTTCCGGATAGTTTCCGAGCAGGGTACAGCGCCCCCCTGTACCCTGCTCGGAAGTAATGCACTTGTCTGCATAAACGCGCTTTCATGTAAGTCCACTCCTGTCCCACCGCAGCGCTCACGACGATCGCAGCGCGGGCGCTGATTGGGCGAAGTCTCCGCATTTTTTCCATCTCTAATCTTCTTGGCAATGAACCCCCTCGCACCTCAACTTCGGTCACGGACACTCGCACTAACCGCGACCGCTAACTTCTTCATGGAGTGCGGTCACCCATTCTCATCCAGTCTGCCCCTCGCAACTAGATCCCCGCCATCGCTTGGAAGTCCTGCGCCGTGGATTGATGCGCTTCTCGACCATTCCGCGTCTCAACAACGGACTCTCACGCATTTCCTCTGCTGGTCTCCTTTTTCACCCGTCGTTCTCAAGCACCGCGAGCGTCGAAGAGGCTGCGCCCTGCGGCACGGCGGTCTTCTGCTTCGCTATCGCGCCGGAATAGGTCTTGGCTCTTCCCGCTTCGCGGGCACCCTCCAAGAAAGCAGACCTTGGCACTTGGGAGCCGCCTCCCGCTCGCGCCCTTCGGGTGGTGTGCCTTGAGAGACTCAGGCCATCAAAAGGAGAAATTTCGATGTTTGACAATTCAGTGAGATTAATTGGGTTCGTTGGCAAAGACGCGGAATTGAAGACCGCGAAGACGCAACGTAAATACACGGTACTATTCGTAGCCACGACGGCGTCCTGGAAGGATAAGAACGGCGACGGGTACATCCGACGTACGGAATGGCACCGCCTCATCGCCTGGGGCAACCTCTCGACATTTGCGGCAACTCTTAAGAGGGGCGCGCATGTGTCCGTGGAAGGCGAGCTCCGATACTGGGAGATCATTCCCAAGAAACTGAAGAAGCAGAACAACGGCGATCACAAGATCCGTGTCGCCGAGATTCATCTTTCGAAAATCGCCAAGCTGGACCGTGCTGAAAAGCGCGATCCCGACACGCCTGCCCCTGAGCTGGGACCTGAGACGCAGGACGCTCCCTTTTAGGGGGCGTCTTCACTGCCCGTCGTCAGTGTTGAGCGACGCGGCGGGTTCGCCCAACACACCCTGTCATTCCTCACGGCAGCGTGTCCCCTTATAACTTCAATATCCTCTATTCGGTAAACATCCCTTTACGAACTTCAATTGCTCTTCCGACGCAAAGCATGCGCCTGCTCCGCCCGCTTGTTCTGTCAAGGGTCTTCGCTGCGCTCCGATGAACGGCTCACCCCGCCGCCCTTGACAGCGCGGACGGCCATGCGCCGAGGCGCGTCTAGGAAGAGCATTTGCTTTTTCTTGCGGCACACCACGCCGCAAAAGAAGCAAAAATCAAAACAGAAAGGGAACTGAATCATGAGCAAAGTCAACACGTTATCTCTCTTTGGATTGGGCCAAATCGTTGCAACACCGGGCGCATTGCTCGCATTGGAAAAGGCTGGCCAAAGTCCAGGCGAGTTTCTTGCGCGTCACCATTCTGGCGATTGGGGCGACTTGGAAGAGGAGGACCGCCAAGAAAACGCCCGAAGTCTTGAGCATGGATTCCGTCTCCTGAGCGCTTACAAAACCGTGGCAGGAGAAAAACTGTGGGTCATCACCGAAGCAGACCGTTCTGTAACAACTTTGCTTTTGCCGAGCGAGTACTAAACATCGATTAGAGAAAAAGGAGAATGTCATGAACGCAGCTACTAGTTTGAAAGAATACGTGGAAATACCGATGAAGGAGTTAGTCGAATCGAGTACCAATCCTCGCAAGTTGTTTGATGAGGCGGCGCTCGACGAGCTTGCCGAGAGCATCCGGGCGAAAGGCGTTCTATCACCATTGCTCGTGCGGAAGAACGGCGACAAGTATGAAATCATCACCGGAGCGCGGCGCTTTCGGGCCGCACAGAGCGCAGGCCTCGAAAGTGTTCCTGTGCGACTGGCACTGGACTTGACTGAAGACGAAGTGCTGGAAATTCAAATCATCGAGAACGTCGTGAGAAGTGACGTACATCCGTTCGAAGAAGCGCAGGGCTTTCGCGCCCTCCTTGACCGGCAAACAGGCACTTACACCATTGAGAAGATTGCGGCCAAGACCGGAAAGGCCGCGTCTTACATCGCTAAACGAATCAAGTTGCTGGACCTGATACCCACGGTTGCGGCCGCATTCACCGCGAAGCACATCGGCATTGAGCATGCTTTGCTTCTGGCAAAGCTCAGTGCCGACTCCCAAGAGAAAGCTCTGGCCCATTGCTTCGACGGTTACTTTGCGGGGAACGACGAGGAGCGCAGCCTCGTCCCTGTGGGACGGTTGCAGGCTTGGATAGAGCACAACGTCTACCTGAGCCTCAAAAGCGTACCGTTCTCGAAGGATGACGCGACTCTGGTGCCGGAAGCTGGAAGCTGCGAGGCATGCCCCAAACGCACCGGATTCAACAGCTTGCTTTTTTCCGAAGTCAGGGAGAATTCTTGCAGCGACGCCGTGTGTTTCAACAACAAGCTCGACCACCATATCGCGCAGCGCATGCAGAAAATGCCCAAGCTCGTGATGATTTCCGACCAGTTCAACATTTCGGGCGAGACCCCGATCATCCCACGAAAGAATTACGTGGAAGTTATCAGCAGGAAAACTAAGAAAAGAGCAAATCAGTTACCGCAGAACAGCGTTTGTAGCCACCTCACCCCCGCCATCTTTGCGGACGGCATGGACAAAGGCCGACTCGCCAAGGTTTGCGCCGACCTGTCTTGCACAATCCACTTCCCTCATCGACAGAAGGAAGAGAAACAGCGCCTCCAATTGAAAGCGGCGATAGCTATCGAGAAGCGAAAGGACAAGCGGACGCTCACTTTCAGGCACCGCCTCATGGCCGAGGTTCTCAAAAAGGTTAAGCCGCAGCTAGGAACAGAGGAGATGCGAATCGTTGCACGGTTCCTGTTGCGCTCTCTCAGGCATGACCTAGCAAAGCAGCTTGCCAAACGCCACGGGTTGCAGGACTCGAAAGACTCGAACGATTGGAAGGCGGTAGAGAAGGCCCGCACACTTTACAAAAGGGCCGACGCTACAGGCATTGCGCAACTCATTTACGAGGCCATCTTGCTAGACTGTGTGAACGCAACCAACGAAAACAAGGACGACGACCCTCTGACTGACACCGCCGCGCTCTACAAAATCGATGCGAAGGCTCTACGCGCTGCCGTTGCGCAAGCCGGTGCTGACAAAGAGGCAAAGAAGGCGGCAAAGAAAAAAGGCAACAGTACGCGGAAAGTCGCGGCATAGCAATTGAACCAAGGAAGGGGCGGGGCTTCTCGATTAAAAGATGCCCCGCCTCTTTTTCCGTCTATCGTGCCGAACGAGTGGCGGTCCTCCGCGCACTTGTAGGGCACGACTCACCTGTTTTTTGAAATAGGATTATCGCCCGTGACCCGGCTTCGCGTGTTGCTTTGCCGTGTGCAATTCCTTGCCGAACACCTTAGCAGCCCAGTCGGGTATTGTCTGCGCGGCCTTGCTCAACTCGCCGCCGATGAACTGCGCCACTACGCGGTAGCCACGGCGATGCGCGGTGTTGTCGTACACAATCAGATCATCGGTGTGTTTGCGGACGTCGGGAAGATTTTTCGTTGCTTCCCTATAGGAATCAAACACGCTGGATATGGGCACGGCTTGCCCGCCTCGACTCATGCGCACCAAGACCCGCCCGACATTCAAATTCGCATCTTCCGTAGAAATGAAAAGCACCTTCGTGGAATATCCTGCTGCCTTAGCTTCGTCCAAAAGTTGCGTATCCACACGAATGTCTTCGACGGCAAACGAACGCCGGTCATTGAGAAATTGTTGTTGCTGATGTCTTACTGGGGGAACCAGACTGGGGAACGCCTCTTTCAAATAGGCTTCATAGAAAGTTGTCTTGCCGGCTCCCAACGGTCCCGCGATGATAAACAGTGTTGGTTTCTGCTGGCTCAGGATGTCATTGCCTCATGTGTAGTTTTGTACGCACCCTTCTGGGGCGCACGTTCAAACTGTGTTTCTAATCCCACAACGGGGGTTCGCTCTCCGTCAGGCGTGACTTTCACTGTCGCCTTCAGATTGCGATCGTATTCGTAATACGTCCCGTTGGGCTCTTCCACATCCGAGGAAACTGGCTGCACGGCTGAAAGTCCCGAGAGCATCTGATGAAGCTCGCGACGCTCCAACTCCGACATTGTGTCGTAGGATCGCATGGATACCCCCTGTCCCTTGGTTGGTCTTTTGAGTTTGCCTTCTCCAGTCTTCGAGTAATAAGCCAGAAGAGCGCTATTCACGAGCTGATTCATCGAACACTTCCGCTTTTGAGCGACTTGATGAATACGCTTCCGAAGACGCCGCAAGATAACGACTTGCGTTTCTCTCCCGGTTTGTTTCTGTCTGGATTGAAGATTGACAAGCTCGACAGTATTCAGGTCGACCGCCAGAAGCGCATCGTTGATCGAAGTCGACAGTTCTCCCAAATACCGGGGTTTATCCCGCAGGAGTTTGTCGAGAGCACTTAAGAGCCTGACATTGTAGACTCCAAAGTTAGCGCTTCGCCGTTTCGCCACGATTCCTACCGTCTTGGGGCTGGAGTGGCCGCAACTCAATATACGTTGCGGTCCATGCATGAGATATATACATCACCCTTAGAAATTGTTCAAGTCCCCCCTATAGCCCCGCTGGGCTGTAGGGTGCTTCAAAGAGGATGTCTCGGTTCACGCGCACATTGAACCGGTAGCCAACGGGAATCTTGATCGTTGGCTGAATACTTAAATTCTTGCGCGTGACTGCTGTACCTAGCTCTCCGAGCTGCTGGCCAACCGCGCTGGACGCCGTTTGACCAGCGGTGGGAGTTGTGAGTAACGAAGTGTTGTGCCTTTGCGACAGTTCGATTCCCGCAGTGAAGACGCTCGTAAGCAACGCGAAACCAACCAATCGCTTGTAGTGATTATCAACTTTGTCGTGAAAACCAGCCATGCCTTGAATGTCCTGGCCCATCATTCCATCAAGATTGATCGAGCTGCCATCGGGGTAAATGATCCGCGACCAGATGACCTGCAAGCGGTCTTGTCCGTAAGCGACCTGGGAGTCGTAGACTCCAACCATCCGCGATCCTTGGGGAATTAGGAGAAATTTTCCTGTCGCCGTGTCGTAGACGTTCGAGCGGACCAAAGCCTTTACCTCGCCGGGGAGATCTGAATTTATTCCTTGCTCGAGAATGGCCGGAATGTCCCAGCCCATTTTCACTTCATATTTCCCAAGCGCCGGAGTGCGCGTGGATTTTAGATAATTATTGACGGCGCGTCCGCGCGTCTGTTCGAGAAACTCTTGTTTGCGTTCATGTTCGTTCTGCAGGTCATAGTCACTGCCCGCTTGTATGCGCGCAATCGCCGGAACCACGCTGTTTGCGGAAGCATCCGTGATCCCCGGTGCCTTTCCAGCTCCCAAGAGCGAGGCGAGCGACCCAAATTGTTGCAGAGTGTCATTGACAGGCGCTGTCGCGGGCGAACCCGGCAACGAACTGCCTCCACGCACGGCCGTGGGCGCGGCAAGCGCTTCCTGCTCCTGTCGGAATGCCGCCAAGCGCATCTTCTCTTCCGCGGATAATTCCGTGGGTCCGCCGGTGGAAGAACGACTGCCGTCACCCGCCCCACGAGCGTCTGGCCGACCCTCCTTCTCATCGTCGCGATACACGAGCCCCGGAGGTTGCAAGGCACCTGAATCAGGCGCTTGCGTTCCCCCATTTACTTGCTCGGGATCGATGCCGGTACGTCCGGAAAATACCGGAGCTGGATTTGCAACGGCGGGCGGAGCCAACTCCTTTACCAATTGATCTCCAATGCTCCGGGCGGACTCAGGATGTTTCTCCTCATTCTTTGTTTGCGCCACCTGTTGCTGCTCCCGGCGCGCATAAAGTCCGTACACCACAAGGACGCCAACCACGACCACGACTCCGAGCACTGCCACGCCCACTTTCCTACTAATGCGCGCCGTTGTCGGCGGGTCAGGATGTAGCTCCAAACCCGAAGGCGATTCCATTAGTTGTGTGATGTCGCTCATGGCTGCGCCCCGGCTTCCGCAGCGCTCGACGCGGGCTGGGCTTGCGGCTTTTGCCCCGGTGCCTTTCCACCGCTCACTTCCGCCTTGCGAATCAGATCCACTTTCATTTGATGTTTTCCCGACCCCAGCAGCAACGCGGCTCGGTCAAAGAGGCAATCCACAATGAACATGTTGTCTTTCACGCGATAGTTCACCATCTCCGAACCGTTCGGCCCCTTCACCACCAGCACGGGCAGCTCGCGGTGAATCGTCTCGATGGGCATCTGGATATAGGTCTTCGCACCATCATCCATGACGTGCAGGGGCCGCGTCGATGCGTCCCCGCCCTGGATTTCATAATTCCAGTACATGTTTTCGAGCGCCGTGTTCGGTAACTCGGCGACACGCTCCGACGCGGCCTTATCCTCTTGTTCGGCCTCGCGTTGCTTCACAAGATATTCCTGCCACTTTTGTTTCGTGTCTTCCGGGTAGGAGAAGGCCACGCGGGCAACATATTCATTTGGTTTCGATTCGAGACGAACGTAATAGGCCCTCCGGTCGGTAGGGACGACCATCGTCGTGTCCAGGCCTGCAATCTGCGGCTTAATGATAATGAGAGGTGTTGCGTCCAGACCGCTTCCTGACATGGACGGTGAAACCTCCCACCGGATGCTGTCGCCAATATGTGGCTCACCCACAATCTTCTCTCCTGGTTCCAATTCCAAGATGCAGACATGCAGCGGCGCGCACACCACAACGGGAAGGCCACCGCCGTAGGCATACACTACCCGGCCATCCTTGCCGGGCGAGGGAGCATTCCGGCTCTCTGCCCATTCGCGGCTCAACACTACGGCCTCCACACCTGTGGCGTTTAGCGCCACGTCGCGCTTCGCTTCGAAGGCGCGCGGCACTTCCGGCGACACAGGCGGAGGAGCGGTGCTCGGGGACAGTGCCGGCACGGTCGGCGCGTGCTTTGCCGCGCCGTTCCTAGGTGTATCGCCTGATTCCAGCCCCCGCACAGCCTCAGCTAGCGGATACTTGTCGAGAGACGGCACGGGTTCTTTCTTTACCACGGCAGGGGGCGGTTGCGCGGGCGTTGCGCTCGGAGTTGGCGAGCTATTCGTTGCCTGTTGCGCTCGCCCCACTGCGCTTCCACCAAAAAAAAGGGCCAGCATTGCTGCTACTGCACAGTTCGTCTTCATAGTGTCCCTCACAGAACTTTCGACCAGGTAATATCCATGACGTAGATCCCGAATGGATTCACTCTTAGAACTGCCTCATCTGTTGGTGGATTGATCGCCAGCGTGAAAATGCCTCTCCACTTGTCCGAAGAGACCGGCTTGCCGTCGAGAGTGCGCTGCGTTTCCGTCCAATCGACTTCAAAGCTGTGGGGTGAGTTCGGGAGGATTGCGTTCACTTCCACCTGCACCGTTTCACGGGAACCCCGCTCGAAGGGTTGATTCGCGCGGAAATAGTCAGTGACGATTGTTTGCGCCGCGCTCTGACTCCCAATCATGGCGTAAACATGATCGATGGCAGCACGCTCGGCCAGGCCGTCGCTGGTGACGCCGCGCATGTCCTGTACCCATTGCGTGATTGCGGCCTGCTTCATGCGCTCATCAATGGGCGAGGTCCGATCGATGGCGCCCGCCGCGGCCACACGCCCGAAAGAATCGACGGCAACCACATAGGGAGCAATTCGGGGACGTGTCGCCACACCAATAATGACAATGGCCTCGGTAAGAGCCACGAGAAGCGCTAGGACCGCAGCTCCGCGCCACTGCTGCGCACGCTTAATCAGACCGCCGTAACGTTCGTCCCACTCCCTCCGGGCAACCAGATAGGGACTCCCGATGGATTCTTTTTTCCAACTCGACTGCTGCGTGAGTGCAATTGGCTTAGCCACCGCTCCACCTCTCATAGTTAGCTGTCACCGTGCCCTGTCGAAGCGGGCGGTGGCGCATGAGACGTTCCGTCGTGCGGAATCCGAATGCTGTTCATCGCATAGTGCGCACGCGCTGCGGTACGTTCGAGCGCACCGAGGAAGGAATCATTCGCAGCAGCGGCCCCGGATCTGGGTGGGCTGGGCTGCTGGCCCGACGTTTGGGCTGCAGATGGACGCGACGGCGGTGCGGGTTGATTTGCGCCGCCTGGCATTCCGTTTTGCGTCGCAGTCGAAGATCCTCCACCACTTCGGGAGCTTGGTCTGCTTCCATTCCCGCCGCCTCCACCTGGTCGGGGTGGCGCACCGTTGGCTCCGTTCGAGCCGCCGCCACCTAAGCCGCGCGACCCAGCGGCTACTGCTTCTCTTACTTTCGACAAAGCATCGGAGCCGCGCGTTGCATATTGCGTCGCAACCACACCTGCACCCGCTGCGGCCAGGCCCACACCCATGCCAACGCCTGTCAGGTCTCCGCCGCTCATTGAGGCAACTCCGCCCAGCATTGCGGAAGAGATTTTGGGAGACATCCAGCAAACACAGAGGAACATCACTGCGGCGGCGGCTAAGTCAAATCCAGTTCGGGCAGGGTCTGTCGACGTAGCGGCAGTTTGTGCGACCGCTATCCAGCCCTGGGAGACCGTCATCCCTGCTCCCACCAGCAAATAAAGTACGAGGATTTTCATGCCAACCGACACGGCGTAGGCGATGTACCGCTCCACGTATGCCGCAGTCCACCGCGAACCGCCGAATCCGAGAAAGATCACTCCCGCGCCAATCACGAGATAGCTTTCCACCATCGCCACCACGAACTGAATCGCTATAGCGAGATATGCAATGAAAATAACGACAGCACAAAAAACGAGTGCCATGCTACTCGCAAAACCCGTCAGAAAATCCGCACCCTTCAGTGAATAAAGAAGATCGACGGACATATTCACGCCAAAGCCAACAATGGCGCTCGGCCCCAGAGGGCCTACGGACGACGCGTTTTGGCCCAGGATATGAAAGCTGTTGATGATGGCGGGAATCCACCCGCCTCCCCCGGGAGTAACGCCATAGAGCAGAATGGCGTAGAAAATCCCGATCCACATGATTTTGCGAACGATGGTCGCCGTGAGTGCCTGGAAATCAGCTTTTTCGATGGCCAAAAGAGTGAAGCTCCAGGCTACTTCGATGCCAGCAAGCAAAAAGAAAAGCCGCTGCGCGGCACCCAGGACCTTTGTTATCCAAACGTTTTGAAGACCCTTATATTCATCGAGGATGCTGGATGGCCCGTTTACGGAATTGGGTCCTTGAGCGTGCGCGAGGCCGGCGGCACTCAAAAGAACAACGCCAATCACAACCACATGGCCCAATACCATGCAGAAACGCCAGCGCCCTCCGCGCTTGCCACTCATGTCCTCACCTCAATACTTCTTGTCGTCTGTTCGTATTGGTTCATTTCCGATCATTGTTGACGAGATAGCCGCACCACACACGCGACCCTCTGTTGTGTCCCGCCAATCTGCCGACTTCGAATCTTTCACTTCTAAGCATTCCTTCTTGATTTCTTTTGCCACGTCCTCGTGTTTATTAAACCAATCGTTGATCGAATTCCTGCTTGCCTGGGACAAATCACCAGATCCCGCATCTTCGACTTTTTTCACGATTGGGCTTGGCGGTTCCGCCTTCTTGCAACCCATGGGCGCACCCACAAGAACCAGAATCGAAACCGCCATCCATGCTCGTTTCATGTCGTCTCCCCGCGAAGTCAGTATTTTTTCTGATCGGTCACGAGCGGGTGCGTTCCAAACACTTGCTCCAGAGCCGCACTATCCGCTTGTTCCTTCTGAATCTGCTCCGCCTGATATGCTTGTTTACTCTGTAGGTCGGTTAACATCAACTGCCGAAGTGACAACAGTTGTTCCACCTGCTGTTCTGCAATCTGATTCCCCACCTCAACAGCCTGCATTTGCCCGCCCGCGCCCGTGGACATTGTGCGAAGCTGTGCCAGTACCGCCTGTGCATTGTTCAGTTGCTTGCCTTGTAAGCCTGCGGCCCGCAATGAGTTCATCGTGGTATCGAGCGAGGTCTGCGACCATTTCTTGTAGTCGTTAAAATACCCGGAGGTGCGGAAGCTGTAGCCCGGGAACGTATTGCGAAACTGCGCATCGAGATTGCCCATCGAATACGACAGGGCTTGCCCGCCTTGCACGACTTGCGCAAGCTGCGATAGATCCTGCTGGATAGGACCAAAGAGCTGCTGCGGCAACACCAGCCCCTGTTTCAACTGCTCGGCATACTGATTCAGTTCGTTCTCGAGCTGAAGTCCCTGCCGGATGTAGCCCATAATCAGTTGGACGTGATTTAGAATCTGTGTCCATTCCGTTGCCATACCCGCCACTACTCCGGCATCCGTAGGCGCAGGAACGCCCAAAAACAGCAGGGACAGCACGACCGTGAACACCATTACTTTTTTCATGCCGATTCTCTCCTTTCGAGAACACCCTCGACTTCACGCCACCAGTCCGCCCAATCCGAGCGGCCTCGCTCGCGCAACCACTCCGCTTGCCAGGTTCGGGGATGGGCACGCATGACCTCCTCCGCCTTTTTACGGTCGTCCGGACTGTTCACGCCGACAAACGCAAGCGCAACGCCGCCAAGTCCCAACGAAATCAGACGACGACCCTCTGGCGAAACCACGTAATACTGGCGCTTCGGAATGGCGCCCTGAACGATCTGGATCTCCCGGTCATTGAGGCCCACGGCTTCATACAAACGGCGCGACTGCACGTTCGCCGCTTCCGCGTTAGCGAGCAGGATTTTTGTGGGGCACGCTTCCATAACCACATCGCCGATACCGGAATTGAAGATGTCTGAGAGGTTTTGCGTGGCGAGGACGACAACCGCGTTCAACTTGCGCAACGTTTTCAGCCAGTCGCGCAGGTATTCGCGGAACAACTCATCCCGCAGATAGACCCACGCCTCATCGAGAACAATGAGTGTGGGACGCCCATCCAGCTTTTTCTGAATTCGCCGGAACAAGTACAGTAGCACCGCGACTGCGGCCTTGCTATTGCCATCGCCATACTTCATGAGGTGGTCCATCTCGAACACCATCATGCGTCCATCCCGCAACCCATCCCTATCCGCGTCCAGCAGACGGCCGAGCGGCCCGCTCAGTGTGTAGACTTCGAGCGCGGAGCGAACTTCCTTGTTCTGCACCGTCGCTAGAAAATCGGTCAGCGTCCGCCGCGGCGAGCCTTGCGTCAGCTTCATGGCGTCCGCCACCGCGTTGCGGTGATGGGGCTTCATGTCGAGACCACCGAGAGTGCAGAGTTTTTCGATCCAGCTATTCGCCCAGGCCAGGTCGCTGCCATCGGCGAGGTCCGCCAATGGATAAAACGATAGTCCATCGGTCTCACCGCCGAGATCGTAAAACTCACCGCCGCAGGCCCGCGTAAGCACGGCGAGCGAGTAGCCCTTATCGAAAGCGAACACTTGCGCTCGGGGATACCGGAAGAACTGTGCAACCATGAATCCGAGGAACGTTGATTTTCCCGAGCCTGGCGGACCGACCATGAAGGTGTGCCCGATATCCCCACAGTGGAGATTGAAGCGGAATGGAGTCGAACCCGTCGTCGCCGCATACAACAGCGGCGGGCTTTTCGGCGGATAGAACGGGCAGGGATTTTCTTTATTCCCAGCCCACACTGAACTTATCGGAAGAAGGTCCGCGAGGTTCAGCGTATGCAAGACAACCCGCCTCACATTGCGATAACCATCTCCGGGAAGGCTCCCTCTCCAGGCCTCGACACTATTTACATCTTCGATCCGCGCCGAGAAGCCTAAGTTTTGCACCGTCTTCGCGACCAAGGCGACGGCTTCCTCAACGCTGGGCTCATCCTCATCGCCGCAAATCACTGTGGTGGTATATTGCGCGAACAGAACGTCCCCCGCAGCTGCAACACTCATGGCCTCTTCCGCATCGATGCTCATCTCTTGCGCGTGTAGATTCACGGCGCCGGTCTGCGTTTGCATGATCTGGTCTTTTAGGCCGCGCATCTTCGAACGCCATTTCTTGCGCACCTTATCGAGGAACGAACGCGCTTCTTCCGGGTCCATCAGAATTGCGCGCGTGTTCCAGCGGTATTCGATCGGCAACGTATCGAGCGCTGCGAGAATTCCCGGCACGCTCGCTTTGGGGAATCCATCGATGGCCACCACGCGCAGATGCTTACGCCCTATGCGTGGCGTCAAACCGCCTACGAAATCCTCTGTCGCCAGCACGTCGTTCAGATACACCGGAAATTCAGGAAGCCGGATGGGGTGATCTTTCCATGACACACAGCGATGCACGTAGCGCAGCAATTCGTCGTGAACGACTGAATTGCCGGCCGTGTCTTTCGTGCGGACCGCTTTCAAGCGTGTCGCGGCGAACAACGACTTGAAAACATCCTCGAAACTGCCAATGCGGGTCTTGAAATAATCCACGATACGCGCGGCATTCCCCCGCTGGTTCTTCATGCCCTCAAACATCCATCCCTTGATCTTTTCTTCTCGGGCAACGGGCGGAAGGTAGGTCAGCGAAAGGTAGTAGTCGCTATCGAAATGCATGCCTTCCGACATAAACTGCTCGCGACGCTCATCGTCGATGATCTTTGTAACCGGATCCGGGAACTCTTGATGTTCCGGGTAACCGGGCGTCGGGGCGCGAACGCTGTCACACTGCATCATCCAGCCCCCGCCAAGTCGGAGCAGCGCTCCCAATCGCCCGCTGAGCGCCGCCATCTCTCCGTTCGTCGCCGATCCGAGATCCGGCCCTTGAAACTTCCAAGCCGCAAGCAGCCCGCCGTCCTGCAGCAGGAAAATCCCATCCTCAATCAGGGAGTCATAGAGAAGCAGGTCGGATAATCCAATCGCGTGACGGCGCTGTTCAACAAGGGGCATGGTTCATCTCCAACTTGCGGGGGTTGTGGTGGGAGGAGCGGACATCCGGCTCTTGGCGGGATAGAAATCCCGATAACGAATGTGCCGGATATAGACGTGACGCAAGAGGGGGTCCACCTTGGCCATGCGCGCGAGAACCCCCACTGCAATCAGCCAAAGAACGAGCCCGGCAAGAATGCTCCACCACTTCATCACAGCGAAAACCAACATCGCTGCCAGGATAGCGGAGGCCAATATCAATTCCCGGTCCCCGCCCATCAACAATTGCGGCCGGTTCGCCGACTCATGAAACGGTACTTCCCGTGGTCTGTCCATAGCTAAACGACCGCAGCGCCAACCGCGAACAAACCTCCCAGCAAGCCAGCCGCGGAAATGATGAAAGCGATCGCGCAGACGGCGTACACCGCACGGCGGGCAAATTCATTCCACTCGCCGCCGAACACCAGCGTTACACCGATCGCCACAAGTGCGATAATTGCAATCGCGCCCGCTACGGGACCGCTTAACGACAGTTGTAGACGAGTCAGCGGAGCTTCCCAGGGCAATGCTTGTCCGCCAGCCGCCGCGGAGGCAGGCAGACTCAGGAGCACCGACCCCAGCGTTAGCAAACCTGTGTGCGCCGCGAGGCGCCGCCATTCCACTCTTCTCGTAAATACTTTCATTTCGTTTTTTCCTTTCGTCCTGAGATTCACAACCAGCAACTACTCGCTCCACTGACGGTGAACCACGCCACCAGTGCAACGAATCCTGAACATAGAAGCGCCGCCGCAAACAACACCACAAGCGTCCTCCGCATTGTGTCTGGCAGATCGAGCAGCGCGCTCACGAGCACACCCGAAAAACCCAACACCATAATCACCAGCGCCATGCGGCCCGCCCCAGGCAAAGCCATCTGCTGCGTCCCTAGCACAGAAAGGAGCCAAAGTGCCCCCACCGCAACCATTGCGGCAACCGCGACAAACAACACGCTGGAAAGAAGGCCCGCGCCGTGCAAAGAATCGATTTCACTTTGTTGTGTGCTGTTTTCCATTGGGTCCCCTATACGTACTCCAGCTCGTAATTCCCATCGCGATACCCCATAACAACGGCCACCTCGCGGACCTTGCGGCCCGCGCGAATACTTGGCTCGCCGTCTACGAAGACGACTACATTCACCGCTTCGGCGATCAATTGCTGTTGCGGCGCGGCGGTCGCTTCTGCCACCAGACTTTCCAGGCGAATCAGAGCCCCGTGTGCGTCGTTTGCGTGCACGCTTGCCGCGCCCCCTGGGTGCCCGGTGTTCCACGCTTTGAGCATGCTCAGCGCTTCCGCGCCGCGCACTTCGCCCACGACAATCCGTGTCGGCTTCAGCCGCATAGACGCGCGCAGGCAATCGAGCATCGACACACGCCCCACCGCGAGGAGCGCTACGGAGTTTTCTACGTTGCATTGCAATTCGGGTGTATCTTCGATGATGAGCACACGGTCGTCCGGTGAAATGCCCGCCAGTTCGTCAAGGACCGCATTGATGAACGTGGTTTTGCCGGAGCCCGTTGACCCAGCAACCAGAATATTTTTCCGTTGTGCTATCGCGGCGCGAATCACTTCCGCGTGACGCTTGCCACGCACTAGCTCCACAAAATAATCGCGATGTCGCTGGCGGTTCAGCTCATCGCTCTTGTACGTTAGGATTCCCGAAGTTTCGTAGTCCTTTAAAGTGAACACGCGATGAGGGCGTTGCCGGATCGCGAATACCGGTTGCCGTACCACAGGGGGGATCAAACCCTCGAAGCGGCTCCCATCCGTGGGCAGTTCCGTTTCAAGGATGGGGTTGTCGTGATTGATGACCGTGTCGCGAATCGCCGCGATCGTGCCGAGCGCGCTCAAGGCTTGCGCTGGAAGCATCGAGCCCGCAACCTCAAAATCCTGATGCGTGCGCTTCACCCACACCCGGCCATCGGCGTTCAGCAAGATATCTTCAGTGCGATGATCTTCAAGGCAGGAAGCGACGAGCGGCCCGAGTTCCCGGACCAGCTTTTCATTGCGGCGTTCGGTCACTTGCTGAAGCTCTTGCATTCAGACGCGCTCGCTCATTCGATCTAAACTTACCCTGCTGTATGCCAACCTATGGTACTATACATACAGACTGATAATGACTAGGGTACGTTATTACGCCCGAGTCGTGCGCTTGTCAAGTCAAAAACAAAAACAAATGACCACCACCCGCACCCCGGAAGCCGTCGAGAAGCAGAGCCGCGCTATGTGCGCAAAGGTTTTCGAAGTCGGCCTCTTTGATCCGAATGCCGTGCACGGAGCGATGCTCCCGCGTGTGTGGGACACCGGCACATTGCTTCGCTCTGTTTCTTGGTTGCGCTTGAAAAATGCTGAAGGCCGGAACATCTACATCCGGCCAGCCGGCGAACATAGTCTTTCGCTAATCGACGACGCCAGTATCCAGGTCATCGATCGTTTGAAATCGGAAGGCTTTGCTCCAGCGGTTGTTCTTGAAACTTCTCCAGGGAACTTTCAAGCATGGCTGCACCACGGACAGATTCTGCCGAAACCTCTTTCTACTTTTGCAGCACGATTGCTGGCGTCGCGCTTTGGCGGCGACCTTGCTTCAGCGGATTGGCGGCATTACGGAAGGCTCGCGGGATTTACGAATCGCAAAGACAAGCATCGAAGGACGGATGGAACCTTTCCATATGTCCGGATGCATGAGGCCACGGGAGCGGTGTATTCAAAAGCGATAGCATTTCTCGCGGAACTCAAAGGTCTATATGAAGCAGAGAAATCCAAGCTTCCGCCTCCCGCCTCTTTACGGCGCCGGAGCCTGTGCCTTTCAAATCTCAAAAACATCGAGGACTTCCGCGCGAAGCCGATCTACGGCGGCGACCAGACGCGCGTGGATCTCGCTTATGCCGTCTACGCTTTGGCCCACGGCGTATCGGAGAACGAAGCGCGCAACACCCTCGCCTTGCGTGATCTTACGCACAAAGGAGATAGAAAACGCCAAGAAGAGTATATTGATCGGACGATCAAAAAGGCTCGGGAGCGAATCGGAGACAATTGCAAAGGCTAATGACATTCTCTCCAAAAATCAACATTCTTCCTGCATCGCAGCGGGCGCTATGGAAGGAATTGAAGGCCACGCCAAAGCATTTTGTGCTGTACGGCGGAACCGCTCTTGCTCTCAGACTCGGGCATCGCGTCTCGGAAGATTTCGATTTCTTTACGAATGCGACTTTTGAGCCGCAGGATTTAGCCGAACATATACACTACCTTCGCGACGGCAAGGTTACCTTGCTCCGTGAAAACACACTCACGGTCGTCCTAGATCGTAACGGGCCCGTTTCGGTGTCATTTTTCGGAGGGTTAGGACTCACCCGTGTTTCCAGCCCGCATGCCGCAATTGACAACGGTGTCCAAGTCGCTTCCTTGCTGGACGTTGGGGGATGCAAAATGGCCGTTGTACAGAAGCGCGCAGAAGCAAAGGACTATCTCGATATTGCAGCCTTACTGGAAAGCGGCATCAGTTTGCCGAAGGCTCTTGCTGCCGCCAAGGCCATCTATGGCGACCAATTTGAGCCCACAACGACGCTCCGCGCGTTAAGTTACTTCGCGGACGGGGATCTGCCCAAACTCCCCGCCTCGATCCAAAATGCGTTGCGAACCGCGGCCATAGGCGTAAAATTAGATGAGTTGCCTGTGCTTATTGGGAAGCGCGACTTGGCTTCACAAGGTGACGATTGATGACTTACTCTCACGAACTTCTGGGTGTTGCGAAGCGCATCTTCTGGTTTGGAACTCCAGAAGAAGCGCTTGAATTCCCATTGCGCTTTCTCACCTATGCGATGACATACGCTTCGGATGAGGACATTGAGATTCTTAGGAAGTACTTCAGCGACGCTGATTTCAAAGCGGCGCTGGATAACCCCGCACCTGGGATTTTCGACCGAAGCTCCTGGGTCAAATGGAATGAACGCTACGGCCGCACTCCGATTCCGCCACTTCCGGGACGACGGATTCCGGGTGTAGATCCAGCCACGGTCCCAGATTTCTTTCCCGCCAAATCTTGAAACCTGCAACGTCTTAATACCCAGTGACCGCCGACATCAGAGGGGGGCGCAGGGCGGTGGGATAATGTCCGAGTGGCCGACAAACCGTCCAGTTGTGGACAATCCATGCCTAACACTTCCGCTCTAGCCATGTGCCGTTTCGACAAAATACGCGCATGGGCAGCCGGAACACCGGCTTTCAGATCGAACCGCTACCTAGAGCATTTCTAATTTAAGTATTTACATGTTTGTGCCATAATCCTCCTGCTGGTAGAGGGGAGGCTTTGATGCAGGCGTATTCACAGGATTTGCGCGAGCGGGTGTTGCGGGCCCTGGATCGCGGGGATCGTCCGACGGAGATTGCTCGGCGGTTCGAGGTGAGCCGCATCTGGGTCTATCAGGTGCGGGAGCGGCAGCAAGAGACGGGCGTGCGCAGCAGTTTTCCGATCGGCGGCCATCGCCGGTCCCGGCTGGCGGACAGGGAACAGGTGCTGCGCGACTGGATCACCGCCGAGCCCGATCTGACGCTGGCCGAGTTGCAGCAGCGGCTCGCGAAACAGGGCGTGGCGACCAAAATCGCGACGCTATGGCACCAGCTGAACAAATGGAAACTCACCTTTAAAAAAAACCTTGCACGCCGACGAGCAAGAGCGCGCCGACGTGCAGGCGGCGCGGCGCGCATGGAGTGAGGCGCAGCCCGGGATGGACATCGAAAAGCTGGTGTTTATCGATGAAACCTGGATATCGACCAGCATGACGCGGCACTATGGACGTGCCCCCAGGGGACAGCGCTGCATTGCTTCGGCCCCGCACGGCCATTGGGAAACCACCACCTTCGTAGCCGGCTTGCGCCACCAACAATTGACCGCGCCGCTAGTCGCCGACGGGCCCATGGATGGCGAGATGTTTCTTGCCTATGTGCGCCAATTTCTGTGCCCGACTCTGCGGCCCGGAGATATCGTCATTCTCGACAACCTAAGCAGTCACAAGGTGGCCGGGGTTAAACAGGCCATCGCCGCAGCGGGCGCGACCCTGATTTATCTGCCGCCCTATTCGCCCGACCTGAACCCCATCGAAAAGCTCTTCGCCAAACTCAAAGCGCTCCTCCGCAAGGCCGCCAAACGATCGGTCGAGGCCCTATGGAATGAAATCGGTGAACTGCTCGACACCCTCTCCTCAACCGAATGCACGAACTACTTCGCCTCTTCTAGATATGTATGCACTTAAATCAGAAATGCTCTAAGCCCGTGGGTGTTTAAAGGTTCGGCAATCGGTTTACCACAATCATGGCTCACCACGCAGGGCCGGAGTCGAGGCCGGGAGTCTTCTGTGGTGGGTCCCCTGCTCGTAGGCATACCCAAGTCTGAACAACATCACCTCTGCGAACGGCCTGGCCATGAACTCAATCCCGACGGGAAGCCCGTCTGTGGTGAACCCTGCAGGCACCGTCATCGCGGGGAAACCCAAGATCGAACTAAGATAGCGGTTATTACCGAGGCGGTCTTCGTCGATCACGGGTTTGGTCATCACCTCCGGTGAAATGAGTACGGGCTGATGATCGAACGTCGCGTACACCAACGCATCCAGCTTGTGATCAGCCATCAACGTAAGCACCAGCTGCCGAGTGTTCTCGGCGATGCGCTGCACCTGCACGTAGCCCGCATCGTCGGTCGACTTTCCCACGCTGTTCATCAAGACTCTTGCGCGTGACGGTACAACCTTCCCCGTGAGCAGAATCTCGCGCAACGTCCTGACTGGCGCGTTCGCGTGCTTTGCGAGGTAGTCGTTGATGGCCGACTCGGTTTCGAACACGTTCCCGTCGTAGGTCTTGCTTACGCGATCGATCACGTCGGGGATAGTAACGGGCTCGACGACTTCAGCACCAAGCGTCTTCAGATCGTCGATCGCCTTATCAATGACCGCCCTCACCTTTTTATAGTCTTCGGAATCTACTTTGGTTTTGGCATCCATTGGTTGCCGAATGACGCCGATGCGGGCTCCTTTCAACCCATCCGGTCGAAGCTCTGACGTATAAGAAATCGGAATGTGACCTACTGCGTAAGCCGTTAGCGGGTCGTTGGGATCGTATCCGGCGATCACATCAAGCACGATGGCAGCGTCTTTCACGGTACGCGTTATGGGGCCGACAGTGTCCGTGCTGGGCCTTGCGGGAAACATGCCGTGACGGCTGACGAGAGGAGTTGTGGGTCTGAGACCTACCAAACTGCTGACCGACGCGGGACCACGGACGGAGCCTCCCGTGTCCTCGCCGATACCAATTGTTGCGAAGTTTGCGGTGACGCCTGAACCGGTGCCTCCCGAAGAGCCGCTCGCATGACGCCGCGGATCGTATGCATTCCGAATCGGCCCCGACGCGGAGCCCACAATCCCGGACGCAAATTCACCCATCGTCGTCTTCGCGATAATGACGGCACCCGCCGTCCTTAGTTTGGTCACCACCGTGGCGTCTCTCAGCGGAACGAAATCCTTGAACACGACCGATCCGTAGGTAGTCGGCATGTCGGTCGTCTCAAGTTGATCCTTAACGAGAACGGGAATGCAGTAAAGGGCGCCGACTGGTCCAGCCGCCTTGAAGGCCACATCCAGCCGGTCGGCTTCTTGTAGCGCACGGGGGTTGATGGTTTGAACGGCATTCAGACCCGGCCCTGACTTGTCGTAAGCGGCGATGCGTTTGAGGTAGAGTTCGACTAGTTCTCGGCATGTCGTTCGCCCAGACAGGAGGGCTGCGTGGACATCGTCGATTGTGGCCTCCAAAATATGAAAGTCCGTGGGCGTCGCGGAACTAGCCGGGGCCTGCGCCTCTAGTTTGTTCGTACTGAAGAGCAACAACGCTATCGCGGCGACATTCACTATCGACTTGCAGCAACGCAATTGCATGATTTTTTCCGACCTCATCAGAGTTGATATCTATCTAGTGGATAGCATCAATGATGTCAAGATAGCTGAATGCTTCCAAGTACGTCCGAGCAGCGGTCCACCGACTTGGCGCAGAGCTGTGGCGCCAGTCCCTGCGCCAACCCCCGCTCGCTCCTCCGGCTCGAGTATCGTGTTAGATAGTGGCCCATGTTTCCAACGTCTGGCTAGACCCGCCTGGATTACGGGATATTGGGAAACAATCCACTCGGCCGAATGACGCTTTCAGGAAAATGGCATGGCGGCTACCCAAACCGAAGAGCTCGCGGGCAGTCGCCTGGCAAAATCGGCCCAACCTCCGCGCACCACGTCCCCCTTTTCCCTACACGTTTCGTCCCAACATGCGCCACAGCCCATGCGATAGATCATGCCGCTTGACGCCCCAGGCGCGCTTCTGGAGGGCCTCCGTTGCTTAACGGCCTCCCGCCCGTTCCCTACACGCAATGAGTTTCAGGGAAAAACCACGCCGAGATTCCCGCCTACACCAAGGGGAATGAAATGATCGCCAACGCTCTGCTTTTCGCCTTCGTCATTATTACTTGGTTATGGATTTTGGCTGCTCGACCAGCTAAAGTTTCATGGCCCGTTACAAGGCTGTACTTTTCCACACCTTCAGGCTGGCTCTCGCTACCGACTGACTCACGATCTCCGGACGACGACCGTGGGAATCTTTTCTCGAGGAGCTTACGGGTGGGCCGCAGCTTGAACCGAGGGTTCTGTTGGAATTTGAACTGGAGCTGGAGTTGACGCGAGGCGTTCGGAGGGCTTTACCCGACGACGTTGAGGCTCAGGCTGGGACGCAGTATCAGCTCGCGCGACAGGGGCAGGACAAACACCGAACACGGGGCAAAGCAGCGGTCGCCACGGTGACCACAAGAGGAAAACGAAGATAAGCGTAAACACCAAAAACGTTTTCCGAAATCCCGGTTGTGTGTCGCATTTATAATCGACATAGAACAACAGTGTGAGAATTGATCTCATTTCAACACCCTGGCAAGCAGCACTCCCAAGCCAAGACCCAAAATCAAGAGACCGCTTGCGGCAATCACGCCGACAGCAACCCAGCGGCGCACTGCGAATCGCGTGTACGTATGGTTTAGTTCCACAATCAACTCTCTCGCGTGTAACCGCCCAGCGTCAATATCCTTCTGAATCTCTTCGCGCACCGCGATCCCAGCTTTCCGCGCTTCTTTTTCAACGCTCCCCAACGCTTCGTGTTACGCCGAACGGAGGACTGCTTCTATGCCGGCTACCATTTCTTCTGTGCGGGCCTCGATACTCCCAATCACCTGCTGCAACACCATTTCATTCATTGTCACCAAAAGCATCGCAGGATCATCCGGCATAACCAGCATTCCATGACGCGCCGCCACTTCCGCGGTTATGAGTTTCAAGTTCAGCGTGGCTTCCGTTTTCATCGGACTCTTTACCATGAAGATTTCCCCGCTCACGAGCGGGCTCCTTCATTATATGAATGGAATCGCATCCAACTGCTCAAAAAGCTCGCGCTGCACCACCCGCAACCGCTGCTTCGCCATGATCGTGAAACAATTCCCATTCAGCGCTTCGTCAAAAGTCATCTTTTCGCAAATCATCTCTTCCACATCCCGGCCAAAAGTGTCCGCGGTGCGCCGCACGATCGCCACAGAGCCATGCACTTTGCCTGCATGCTTCTTGCACACGGCCATTTCCCGAAATGGTGATCCATCCTGCAACACCGCACCAAAATATTCGTTCAGCCAGACAACAAGATTCTTCTCCCGAGCCGTTTCCGCGAGCTGCTCGAACCCGCCTAGTGTATCGTTCAGCGATTGACCTCCCGTAATCACCGAATGGATGAACACGCGCTTGCCTTTCTCCCGCAAATAATCGAGCGCCTGATTTTCCAACAGGTAATGCCACAAGGGAATAAAAGTGGATGCACCCGTATCCACAACGAACGTGCCACTCTCTGTCAAAAACCGTTCCATGAGCAGGTCGAATTCACGCTGGTCCACGCTCCCCTCTTTCAAAAGGTTTAGGCGGCTCACCGCCAAGCCACGATATTCCGACAGGGTTTGATTCACCGGGTCCGCGTCAATACCAACCACATCGTGCCCTTTCGACAATAGATACTGCGACAGGATCGCGGATATCAGACTCTTTCCGACCCCACCCTTGCCTTGCAGTGAAATGTGACTCGTCGGTGCGCCGCTCCCATTACCGTTTGTTTTTGTCATTCGAGTCCTCCCTGCCGTGCACTAGCCTTTGCAAATTCTGCGTGCCCCGCCACTGAAATCCTGGCCTGTTTTCTTCCAATCGTTTTAGATTGGCTAGGGGATCTCGCTCTTCAACTGCCTCTACCCTTGCTTCCCCCAGCCCTTCGGCTTGAGAAGTCTTGTCCTGTTTTCCCCAGCCGCTGGTCGCGGTCCGCTTTCTTTTGGCGCGCCATACCGCCATGTGGAAAGTGTGGTAGCTCACCTGCAAGCCTTCGGTTTCTAACGCCTCCCAAATGTCTTTAAGACTCTGCCCAGAGTTCACCGCCGCTTCTATTCCGGGAAGAAGAGACCGAATGAGAGCGGCTTTTCTCTTCGGGGGAGCGGCGGCTAGATGTTCTAAACAGCGGCGGTAATTGTTTTGCATTGACATGATTTGTAAGCCTACTGTATATATAGCACCATGAAGGACGGATGTAAAGCACTAAAGAATCCGAAGTCAACCGAGGCCTGCAAATGCCTTTGATAGTCATCATTGGCGCACGGACGGTAGCGCATCTCAACGCGGTTCGACAGTTGTCATCACGATTCGACATTCTTCAAGACGAGTAGGAGTAGCGTGCATGAAATGCGGTCGGGTTATCGGCGAAGGAGACGGGTATTGGAACATAAAGGGTTGTGACGACGCTGCGCGGTTTTTTGCAAGTAAGTGCCTTCTTTGCAGCGAGGAGGAATGTGGCGACTTTTGCCGGAAATGTGGCACAAATGTGGCACATTCGGAAATCAGGGCAAGGCATGGCAAAACCTAGAACCGAACGAAGCCTCCTCTTTCCGAGCGAGGAGTTCCGAGAGCGCGTCCGCAACGCAGCGAAGGACAGGGGCTTCCGTTCGGAACAAGCGTTCATTCTCGCTGCTTGCGAAAATGAAATTCGAAGAGGCGAGAATACTGACGCGACAACCCAGTTTGAGGCTCGGGTGGCAGCCACGCTTACGAACCTGGCGAAGCAAGTGCAGGGTCTTCAGACGCTCGCGCATGCGCAGGTGGCTCTAACCGACGTATTTCTCAAGTACGTCATCACGTGCGTGGTCGAACCCCCGGAAGATGCGCTACCCGCGGCACGCGTTCGCGCCAGGTTGCGCTACGAAAAGTTGGTGCGTGCTGCCGCGGAAGGGATCTCAAACAAGAACAGAGACACTCTCAAGGGGATGGTGGCCGATGAATGACGAACCTCTAATTCGCTTGCGACCAAGAAAATCAAAGCACGGGCCAAACGAAAATCCGCGTAGGTACACGGGTGTTTTGCGATCAATGCTTCGCCTCGTCCAGATGTCGAAGCGGGGACAGAAGACGCGCGGCACACAGGGTGCAGGCGGGAATGCACGTTCATACCGTACTTTCAATCAGCGCGTGGCCGTCCGGGTCAGCTATTCGGCGAACAAGAATCCAGGCCAGTGGAAGGCCCACGGAAAGTACGTGGCCCGCGAGAGCGCGACGCTGGGGGGAAAGGCTGCGGAGGCTGGATTCAATGCTACTGAGCAGAACCTCGATATCGCTTCAAAGCTCGACAAATGGCAGGGCGCCGGCGACGAGCGACTCTTCAAGGTAATCGTATCACCCGAGTTTGGTGACCGCTTGAACCTGCATCAGTATGCTCGCGAGCTGCTGCACCGGATGGAACATGACTTGGGCGCCCAACTCGAATGGGTTGCTGCTGTCCATCACAACACCGAGCATCCCCACGTTCATATCGCTGTTCGAGGAGTGGACGACAAAGGAATGCCGCTTCGCTTGCCAAGGGAATACATTCGCGGGGGGATGCGCGAGCGGGCCGAAGAAATTGCTACCGAAGCCATGGGCTATCGCTCCCCGACGGATGCTCACGAGGCGCAGCGCCGCGAAACGCTTCAAAACCGCTACACACCTCTCGACCGCATCCTGCAACGCAGCAATGACGGCTCCTCTTCCCACTTTGCGGTGACCGCCAATCCAAACGATGCGTCCATGTCTGAATCCGCCCAGCAACTTCAGAAACACCTTGCCGCGCGGCTCATGCACCTTCAAACAATGGGGCTCGCGCAGCTCGTCGCGCCGCACGAGTGGAGCGTGCAGGCGGATTTTGAAACGGTGCTCCGCACCCTGCAACAGAGTGGGGACCGGCAAAAGATGCTCGCGGCGCACGGCGCACTGGTTTCCGACAAGCGGCTTCCGCTCCAGGTTACGACTCTCCGCCAACTCCAGAGTCTGGCCGGCCGCGTCCTTCTCCACACCGAGGATGAACAAACGGGGAAACGGTACATGCTGGTTGAAGGCACGGACGCGAAAGTGCATTTGATCTATCATACCGACTCGATCGAGGAAGCCCGTAAATATGGGAAACTCGCGGTAGACAATTTCGTTCGCATCGAGAAACGATTCGCCAAAAAGAAACCCATCGTTCACGTGGATGATCTCGGAGACGCAAACGCGCTCCTCCAGAATTCTTCATACTTCCACAAAGAAGCAGAGATCTTAATTCGCCGCGGAATTCATGATGTCCAGCCTGTGTGGGGTGGATGGCTCGGACAATACGAAACGAAGCTGCAAACTGAGCTACGCAACCCCGACACACGTAAGCGGCGAGACCCCGGACGTGGCGGACGCTCCAGGTAATATATTGACACCTGCCGTCCCAATGGTACTATATGTATGCTATATGTATATCTACATTGCCTTCGAATCCTATTCGGAATCAGTTTTCTAACCGACCAGGAGGTTGTTTTTGATGAATAGCAACAATGCAGCCTTTCGCCAGGATGTAATTGAAACTTCCGTGGACCACCAAATCTCTCCGCTCGCAAACTCCACCGCTTCGCCGAGTCAACTGGAAACCTTGCTCAATGCTGAACTGGATCACGATCTTATCGCTTGGCCCCGGCAATACCTTGAAACGTATCTCGATTCTGATCCGACAGGCCGCGTGCCGCTGGATGCCGAGCAGCTCCAGGATGCTCTTGAAGCGTCCTTTGACCGCAATGCAACCCTCGCCCGCGATTACCTCGAAGAATTAAACGGAGAACGCGGACCAAAGACTCTCGGAGGCTCCACGCTGCATATCGCAACTGTACGCGCCGAGGGGAAAGAGGCTGAATATGAACTTCTGTTCGATCCTACTGATAACCAGGACCTGAAAGACCTCATCGACAAATTGGATATGCGCGCCTGGGAGAAACAGAACGCGCAGGCCACTCCCGCTCTCGAAACACTACCCGATACGGGACGACACGAGACCTCTACCGCTGTAGCCGTGCATCAACCCGGAAGCGGGGCAGTGGAGCTTCACGACAAAACCACAGGCACCGACGTGCGCAAACTGCTGGGTGGCGGCAAACTGCCCCCTGCCCTCCAATCGGCCCTAAAACAGATGGCTCCCGATGCAGTAGTTGAACACGCACAGACCGGCAGCGGCACCTACCGGGGCAGGATCATTGCCAATACCGAGAAGAATCTCATTCAGCAAATCACTTCGCATACCGCAGTTGTCCACCGGAAAGAACTTCTCGATGTGATCCCTGCTATCGGCGAATACGTGCGCGTCGCCTACGGCCACGACAATGCCCGTGTGCTCCCCGTCATGGAAAGGAGCAAAACGCAGGAGCTGGGACGTTGAAACAGCTAACCGCTTACCGGAAACCGAGAGACCCCGGCTACGTCGGCGGCTTCTACTGGACGCCAACAATCGTTGGTTTCATCGGACTTTTCTTAACGAATGTCGTTGCCACGCAGTTTGTTGCTTGGCGCTTCGAATATCAGCCTGCGCTCGGCCCCGCCTTGGTCCGTATCGGCTCCGTCTACCTTTACGCACCTTATAAGTGGCTTGTCTGGGTGTGGACACAGGGAACCACGGGGGACATCCGAATCAAACTTCCGTTGCTCATCGGCGCAGCCATTATTGTTGGCGGAGCGTTCGCATCTGGCGCCCTCTTTTTTCTTCTGAATCTCGCTCGCA
Source organism: Terriglobia bacterium (assembly GCA_963811715.1). GTDB lineage: Bacteria > Acidobacteriota > Terriglobia > Acidiferrales > UBA7541 > Palsa-360. Next base: position 182,608 of record CAWESM010000008.1, on the reverse strand, counting down.
CCAAGGCTCTCTCGAAAAACACGGAAGACCTTCACGGTTCGGCGCGATGGGCCACGAAAGCCGATATCTTGGAAACCAATTTGATGCAGACAACGCAGGGTGTGTATGTCGGCGGCTGGCACGAACAATCCATCCGGCACCTCCACTACTTACGGCACAACGGCCCGGAGCACATCCTCGCCTTTGCTCCCACGCGGAGTGGCAAGGGGGTGGGCATCGTCATACCGACACTCCTGGCGTGGGCGGAAAGCACCGTGGTCTACGACATTAAGGGTGAGAATTGGGCCAAGACAGCGGGTTTCCGGAGCCAGGCTGGGCAAATCTGTTTCAAGTTCTCCCCGGTTGAGCCCGAGTACTCTTCCCGATTTAATCCGCTGGCGGAAATTCGCCTCTTCACCGATCGCGACGTTTCCGACGCGCAAAACATTGCGAACATGCTCGTCCGCACAGGCGAGGACAGTCCGCAGGAACGCTACTGGCAGGACGCTGCCGCGTCCATCACCGCAGGGATGATCCTGCATGTGTGCTACGCCGCGGCTCTGGAAGGGGGGCAGGCTTCCCTCAGCCTCCTCGCCGGCGTCTTTACGCGACCCGGCTTCACTTTCCGCGAAACCCTCACCGAGCTTCTCACCTACACGCACGACAAAGACAACGCTCATAACTGGCGGCTTCCCACAGGCGAACCGACGCGCACCCATCCCGTCGTGAAAGAGAAAGTCCAGGAAATGCTCGACAAGGAGGATAAGGATTTCTCCGGCGTCCTATCCACAGCGAAAACGGCATTGACGCTCTACAGCGATCCATTGGTCAGCCGCACCACTTCCGCGAGCGACTTTACGATCCAAGACCTCGTGAATCACGAACGGCCCGTCTCGCTTTATCTCGTCGTCCCTCCGAGCGACAAGATTCGCCTTCGCCCGCTCATGCGCCTCATCTTTACGATGATCGTTAACCGCCTCACCGAAAAACTCGATTTTCAAGGCCCCGAGCAACTCCGCAACAAGCACAGGTTGCTGTTCCTGATCGATGAATTTCCCTCGCTCAAGCGCATGGAGATTTTCGCGGACGCCCTTTCCTACATGGCTGGCTTCGGCCTCAAGGCCTACCTCATCACGCAGGACATTCGCCAAATCGTGGACGAATACGGACGCTACGAGAGCATCGTCAGCAACTGCCAGGTTCGCGTCGCCTTTGCCCCCAACCAGTACGACACCGCCGAACTCCTCAGCAAAATGACGGGCACGCAGACCATTCGAAAAGCATCGTTCAACTTCTCCGGCTCGCGCATGTCTCCGGTCCTCGACCACGTCAGCACTCACATGGACGAGATCGAGCGTCCGCTGATGACACCGGACGAAATCATGCGTTTGCGGCCCCCGAAAAAAGAGAGCGCCGGACACCAGGAAAAAATCATCGCTCCGGGCGACATGCTGATTTTTGTTTCTGGGCACCATCCCATTTACGGCGCGCAAATGCTCTACTTCTTTGACCCGATCCTGCGTTCCCGCGCCGAAATCCCTCCTCCAACGAGGTTTTATTCCATTCACGACGGAGGCCTCTCGCCCCAGGACCCACTCCCGGACTTGGCCCCATGGTCGAAGCCAACATCAGGAGCGCGCCCGCACCGACGCCTGCCTACTTCCTCTGGCAACGGTCCTGGCACAGCTACGCCGATCGAGCAACCTCCGCCGCCGAGCGCCACGCTGCATCCATCACCGGGCCTACTTGAGCGCTTGGATCTCAATTCGGAACGATAAATCATGCAGGAGAACCGTTTCCAACTCGCCGGCTATCTTGTAGCAAAACCCACGCTGCGTTATTTGCCCTCCTCCATGCCCGTGGCCAACGCTCGGCTTGGACAAACCTATCGCTTCACCCGTAAGGACAAACCTTCCGAGCACACCAATTGGTTCAGCCTGGTCTTCTACGGAGATTTGGCAATCCTTGCGACCGAACTTGAAAAAGGTGCCAATCTTTATGTGGAAGGAAGTTTCGACCAGCGACCTTACGTCGGCCAGGACAAATACAAGCGCTATATTTATGAAGTCAGCGTGCACAAATTCTTTGTCATTGGCGGCGTGGCCCAAGACCCGCTCTCTCCGTCCCAACCGCACGCGGCACTCACGAACGAGGTCATGACCGATGACGCTCCGTCTCTCGAATCCCCTGAAACTCAAGACACGTGGCTCATATGAACTGCGCCAACGAGTTCGCCGCGCCGTTTTGTGGGCCTGCCTGCTGGCGTCTCCCTTCTTCCTCGGACTTATTGCGGGCTGGGTTTTCGGCATCCGTTTTAATCTCACGCCCTCCCTCCCGCGCGGCTTTTACATTACCAGCTATTCGCCCAGCGCAATTCTTGTGGAGTTCTGTCCGCAAGGAGCAGCGGCCTCTATCTCCCTCCGCCGTCAATATCGCACTGCGGGGGCTTGCCGCGATGGCGGAGCGCCTCTTCTCAAACCCGCCGTCGGATTTCCCGGCGACCAGGTCGAGGTGAGCGCAGATGGAATTCGAGTCAATGGACAACTGCTTCCCAACAGCTCGGGACGATTCCGCGACCACTTGCAACGCCCCCTTGACCCGTGGCCCTATGGCAGCTACAGAGTCGCGCCGGGAACCGTGTGGGTCGTCTCCTCGTTCAACAGCTACAGCTTCGACAGCCGCTATTACGGCGCCATTCCAGAGGCCTCGATTCGGCATCATCTCCGCCCACTGTGGACATTCGCTACGGAAGTCCCTCCGCAGTAGCGTTACGCTTCCCGCCATTGCCGGCACGACGGCGGCGGTTGCGTGGAGCGGCCACCTCGCGGCCATTCCTCTCTCCCTCGTCGCTCCGCTGCTCGTCTATCACTCGAAATCCAGAAAGCACGCCTATGTTTCGATGTTCTGCTACTACGCGGCGGCGAGCTGGCCGCTCATCCCCGGAGCGCGCGCTTTCTTTGGACTCCAGGGGACACCGCTTATTGGATTGTTCCTGTGTCTAGCCGCCGCGGCTCTGCTGGCGTTGCCCTGGGGTTTGCTCTTCATGCGCGGAAGGGGGAGAGCAGCATTGTCTGTGCCACTGTGCATCCTGCTCACCGCGATCCCGCCGCTCGGAATCATTGGATGGGCTTCGCCTCTTCTTTCCGCAGGCGTTCTTTTCCCCGGCTCGAAATGGTTCGGCCTGGCACTCATCATCGCGTTTCCGAGTCTCTTCTGCTTCAAGCCAGCACAGAGCGTCGCCTGTTTGACGCTCTGCGCTCTTGTCTTTCACTTCCAGTACACGAAACCGCAGATCCCTGCGGGATGGGAAGCGGTCAACACAAACTATGGGGGCGCGGGGCAAGGCGACACCGATTTCACGACTGAATACAACACCCACCAATCCATGCAGGCGACCATCCTCGAGTCCCACGCAGCCGTGCTGCTCTTCCCGGAACACCTGGTCACGCACTGGAATGAATCCACGGAAGCTTTTTGGGGAGATACCCTAACCTCGGTCGCAGCGCAGCACCGCACTGTCCTCATCGGAGCTGGCATGAACCAACCCGGCGATTCGAGAAATCCTTTTGACCAGAACCGCTACTCGAATGTGCTGCTAGCACGCGGGGAGGACAATACCGCGGTCTATCAGGAGCGCATTCCCATTCCGATCGCAATGTGGAGGCTTTATGGTGATGATGGCGTGCCATTGAAACTCTTTGCTCGTGGAACAATCCACGTCCACAATCAAAACGCCGCCGTGCTCATCTGCTACGAACAGATCCTCGTATGGCCTTTTCTTTCTTCCGCTCTTGAACATCCCACTATTCTATTGACCACCTCGAACGATTATTGGGCCAAGAACACCCGTATTCCGGCGATTCAGCAATCCAGTACCGCAAGCTGGGCGCGGCTTTTCCATCTTCCCGTGCTTTCGGCCACCAATTTCTAATGCGCCTTACAAAGATTATTTTCGCAACGCTCTTCTACGTCGCCGGAACCACTTGTTTTGCACAGACTCCCACCGCCAATCCCAACACCAAGATTTCGTCCACCTTCCTTCGTACGCTCGCGCAATCCTGCGCGGCGAACGTCCCCGTCAGCACCCTCAAAGCCATCGCACTCACCGAGTCCGCCCTTTACCCCTACGCCCTCAGCATCAACCGTCCCCACCTGTTCGCCCGCCGCCAGGGATGGAATCGCGGCACGATCACTCTTGAAAGACAACCCGGATCGCTCGAAGAAGCGATTGCGTGGACGAAATGGCTTCTCGCCCAAGGTATCACCGTCAGCATCGGACTGCTCCAGGTGAACAGCGAACACGCCGCCCTTTTGCATCTCACTGCCAAACAACTGTTTGACCCTTGCACCAATCTCCGTTCCGGGGCTGCTCTTCTTTCCACTACGTACGCAGAAACAGCTCGCATTCACGGTGAGGGCTTCGCCGCCCTCGATTCCGCTCTGTCCTACTACAACACCGGATCTCCTACAGCCGGACTGACCAACGGGTACGTGCAACAAGTCAAAACCCACGCAAAGCATTCAGAACACCAACCCTGATTCACTTCCACGATTAAAACAGTCCCACCGCAAATTCCCTTCTCCGCAAGAGGCTGCGCCCGGTCCCGCGCTTGTTCCGTCAAGGGTTGGTGACTATCCTTTTGGCGTCGTCCCCGAGAGAGGAGTAAGTCTTCAATTGCGCGTCAATCGCCTTTTTGTACTCGTCGTTTATCATACGGTTCACTACCCCAAAGCGCCATAAATGTTAGAAGAATCATGCCCGCATACAGGAATAGCCCATTCACCAATCATATCTCTCTTCTCACAGCCGGGGTGGGAGTACAGTTGAAGGGTACGGTGTAAAACCGTGCTGGTGACATTGTCACCGTCCAGTATTTCTGGCCAGCAAGCATCAGCAATATTCCGGCGTGGTTGGAATATCCTTTTGAATGGTTTGACAACGTCGAGAGGTCGCCAAGTACACGGTCCTGTCACAGATGTCCATTTGTGGCGTGCAAAAGCTGATAGTTGGTGCCACATGACGGCGGATTGCCTATCCCCGAGTTCAGGATGCTCCAAGAAGCTTCAGGAGCACCCACGCGATGACGCGCGCACGGTGCGCAAGATCCACACAAGTTGAGAGACCGAATTCGTTGTTGCACTTCTTTCATGGTTGTAGCAAATTCATGCTCGATGCGGATCTCTTTGGAAACAGTCCGAGCACGCTGGTCGTTTGCTTTTGTTTTGGTATTCATTTCAGCAGGTTTCTGTTTTCTCGTCACCAAGGTTTGGCTTGCCCAGCACTGGAGCGCCTCGCCGAATCCGCAGTTATGGTTGCGCCCTTTAACGTAAATGGCCCGAGCCATATCTATAGTCGCGATCTGCTGCACGTGCTGCCTTCTCTGCTCATCCAAGGCCGCTAGAATCTTGTCCACGAGTTACCTCCGCCCACATCCTAAAACATGATGGCGACTTGGTCGCTCGTACTGTTGCTATCCACGGATTACACGCCCACGCTAGATACGCAGGCGGGACTAGAGTCGGAGGAAAACTCCGGACAGAAATCCTCCTTTTTGAACACTCGCTTGCTAAAACTGGAGGATATATGACCTGTATCGTTTGTAGCAAAGAAGACACCAAGCCCTGCCCATACTGCGGGAAGCCATTCTGCGAAGCCCACATGCAAGCATTTCGGCACGTAAGTGAGACCGTCGGTCAGCACAGTAAAGAAGTGATGTGCGAGAAGAAGGCCGCGTGACACCGACGTGCCCGAAAGTTTTTCTTCCAATTCGACCAGGTGCTCGTAGATTGGTTGCGCTTCTGAGTATTTGCCTTCCATCGCGAACATGGACGAAACAGCGTCAAGGAGGATGCAGTCCAGTGCGAACTCTTCTCCCTGTTAACAGGGAAAAGTACAGGGAAATTATCTCAACTTAGCGCAAGAATCTGGCAATACCCACGTAAGATCAAGCGGTTAGCTTAGTTCCAGCCAAAATCGAACAGGGAATTATCAGGGGCATATCGGGGAAACGGGCCCTCTGATCCTAACGCGCAGATTGCCCCTACGCAAAGTGTCCGCTCTTCAATCCGAAGAACGCCGGCCCCGGCCATCGCGTCCCCGGAACCTTCCGGGCTCGGTGACCGACACTTCGTGCGTTTTCCCCTGCCATTGCCGGACAATGCGTGTTCCGGGCATTATCCTGGGGCGAAGGTCCGGTTTGGCTGAATCCGGACCCTTTTCGAGAGCACGGGCCATACGGCGAAGTTCGGCGCCGGTTGAAAGTTTGAGGCTGCCGAAGGCTCTCTCTGGAAGCCGATAGGCAAGGAAGGGAACGAGCAAGCTGCGGCGCATCCCGGGTGGTGCCGCCCGTCCGTACACCTTCTCCCGTAGATTCAGCAGCTGTTGTCCCGAAAAGCAACCGGGGCATTCCAAATTCGACCGCATCAATGAGAACGGAGTTCTTGGAGGTGGCTGGCGAAGGGTTTAGTAGCCGGATTTCCTGGGCTTCAGTGAGCCGGAAATATTTTCGCTGCCTCATACATAGGCGCAACTTCGGGTGATGAGAGATAGGTCAACAGCGCGTTGGCGGCTTTCGGGTCTTTTACGCTGGTGGATAGAAAACCCGTGATATCAACCGGAGTCGAAGCCTCTGGCGGCAGAGCCCCAACGACGTCGAGGCCCGGGTTGCGCATCTCGCTCAGATAGGGGCCCAAGGCGATCTCGGTCTCGCCCTTGGCGACCGAGTCCTGCACGATGCCGGCGTTTTGGACCCATTTGATCTTCGGCTTTACCTGGTCGGTAATGCCAAGCTTGTCAAGCGCCTCGAGGACAATGCCACCCGCACTGCCCTGAGCAGGGTCCACGGAGATAATGGACTTCGCATCGAGTAGTGTGCGCTTGAGCGCTGCGGGTGTCGAGATGTCCGGCTTCGGCGCGCCCTTTTGCACCGCGAGCGCCAAGCGAAGTCTTGCAATGACGGTTGCGCTGCTGGGGACGATATTGCCCGTTTTCAGCGCCTCCGGGAAAGGTGCAAACAGGAGCGACACATCCAGGGCCTGGCCGCTCGCCACCGTTTTCCGGGTGCTCACACCAGTGCCATATGTGACTTTTACCGTGATCCCCGTCTTGGCTTCGAAGTTCGCAACCAACTTATCGATCGTCGCCATGATCGGATTCGGCGACAGGAGAGTTATCTCGCTCTGGGCTCGAGCGCTGGACGAAATGCCAAGCGCAAGTGCGATGACCGCAACTGACGAAAGCAGATTTCTCACGGCGTCCTCCTCAATTCATCGGCCAATACAACTTCGGCGCGCAATGCAGATTTCAAACTGCCCGGATGCTCCCTTTTATATACCAAGTCCGCGGAGTGGGGTCAGGCTTTCTTCCCCGCCACCTGTTTCCATCTCCGTCCGCGCCCAAGGGGGAGCCAACTGGAGCATGACTTTATTGCGGCAGCATCTCCGAACGCTAGTGTACTATCTATATAATATAGTAATCGGTTATACATTTAATGTCCCAACGCGTAGGCACGTAATGCGGCGTCTCGCGCCACCGTCAGTCAGCAGAAGAATTCGGCTTCGAAAACTGTTGTGGAGCATTGCCTCCCGGAGCAACCACATGTATATTGTCGCCAACACGAGTGACCTGAATGGGCATTCGCAACCAATACTAATGATACTCTTCGGCCGAGAGCGGGCGAGTCCTGGTCGGCAGGACGCTCAGCGGAGACCGAAGACGGGAGGAACATGAAGGTCAAATCGAGGCGAGCGATTCGTCGTGCCATGGAAGGGTTGGTCATGTGCCTGCTAGGGGTTGCTTCGGGACGTGCCCAAGCCGGCCAGCCTGGGACGGAGCAAAAGCCGCTGATGGCAGAAGATGTCTTCAAGAACATCCAAGTGCTAAGAGGGATTCCCGTGAAGGAATTCATGGGGGCAATGGTTTTTTTTTCCGCCTCCCTGAGCTTAAACTGCACGGACTGCCACGTCTCTGAAAGCTCCGACAGCTGGGCAAGATATGCTGACGACACCCCGCTTAAGCAGACTGCGCGCAGGATGGTTGTGATGGTGAACGCCATCAACAAGGCCGATTTCGGTGGAGAACGCATGGTTACTTGCTACACCTGCCATCGCGGTGGGAATCGCCCCGAAATCACGCCGAGTCTCGCAGACCAATACGGCGCTCCGCCTCCCGAAGATCCAGATCGAGTTGAAGTTCTCGGGCAGCCCGCCGCGGGACCTTCCGCCGATCAAATTCTTGACAAATATGTCCAGGCGCTCGGTGGGGCTGAACAACTGAACAAGTTCACTAGCTTGGTCGCCAAGGGCACTTACGAAGGGTACGACACGGATTTTGCGAACGTCCAGTTAGATGTTTTTGCCAAAGCTCCTGACCAACTCGCCATGATCGCCCATAAGGTCAACGGCGACCGCAGCACAATCTACAACGGCCGGGACGCTTGGGTGGCGGCGCCAGACACAGAGGTACCAGTGCCGGTGCTCCCGTTGGCCGATGGGGATCTGGACGGCGCCAAGGTGGATGCGGATCTGTTTTTTCCAGCGCAGATCAAACAAAACTTCAGCAAATGGCGCACCGGCTTCCCGGCCACCACCATTGACAATCATCCTGTCCAAGTCGTTGAGGGAATTACCGTAGCAGGGTCTCGCGTAAAATTATATTTTGACAAGCAGTCGGGCCTGCTGGTGCGGCAGGTGCGCTACACCAACACGCCGGTCGGATTCATTCCTACGCATATTGAGTACTCGGATTACCGTGTGGTATCGGGAGTGAAGATTCCCTTTAAGTGGATCGTGACCTGGACAGACGGTCAAACGACCACTCAGCTGAGCTCGGTGCAGCCGAACCTCCCTATCGACGCTGCGAAGTTCGCCAAACCAGCTCCACCGCCCCCGACTAAACCTGTAAAGCCCTAGCCCGTGAGTCGGCCCTGTGGCGTCGATCACTTCTTATCTTATGTGGTGAGCGTGCATTCACTGGGCCGACTGTCTAACCCACCCTTCATCCCCACGCGGGTGGATTGTTGACTATTCTCAGACCCCTCTCACTTCGCTCGATCCTTGGGTCCTTCTGTCATCGTGTGCATCCTTATTACTGCACCGCGCCCGACCACGAACAAATCCTTCTTGTCCGGGCCACCAAAGCCACAGTTCTGAGGTGGCATATCGTAGGGCATTTCAATGTTGCCCAAGTGCTCGCCATCCGCGCTGAATACCTGGACTCCTGCTGGCGTGGTGGAGAACATGCGGCCATGGTTATCACTGCACAAGCCATCGGCTCCGCTAACCAGTCCCTTCTCGGTTTGCTGCTTGAGGTCGAACTTGCCCCAGTTTTTGCGATTCTTCAATGTTCCATCGGACTGGATATCATAGGTGACCAGATACTCGCCGTCCCAGTCGTTGACGTAGAGGGTTTTCTGGTCTGGGCTCAGCGTTATACCATTTGGCCTATTGATGTCATCGGTAACCCTCGTCAACTTTCCACCCGCAGGGATGTAGTAGACTGCCTGCGGTAAGTCCTCGGGTGACCTCTTTGCGCCGACTTGATAACAGTCGGTAAAGTAAACGCCACCTTTCTTGTCAACAACGATATCGTTGGGGCGGATGAAGGGTTTGCCTTCGTAGCTATCGGCGAGCAGCATCTCGCTGCCTTTGGGATAGACAATGCTGACCTTCTTTGAATATTGCGCCGCAAAGATGCGTCCTTTCGAATCCAGGGCCAGGCCCGCCGCGTTGTCCGCGTTCTCCACAAGGACAGTTACATTTCCATCCGCATCGACTTTGCTGACGCCGCCTCCCGTTGTGACTAAGAGGCTGCCGTCAGGCATACCTACACCCGCATCAGCGCCCCGCAACCCGAATTTGACCACTTCGATCTTCGTTCCGGCCTTGACCACCCCAGGAATTTCCGGCGTAACCCTATCGGTGGCCGGCGGCTTCTGATCTTGACCCCCGCCGCCTTGACGACCTTGAGCGAACAGCGCCGGGCAGCAAAGAACAAATAACAACAGTACGAAGAAAGTTATTTTTAATCTCATGTTATACCCTCCTCTGCTACACCCTTCTCGTTTGTCTCAGCCGGAATTTCGTTTCCGGCTCGGAACAGGCCCGCATTATACACAGAGGGCGAGGCTAGCGTATTTTTAGTGGCACGGTGGGTGGGACGGATTGATCGAGCAGCTTGTTGAAGCGTGGGTTGTGAGGTGATGACTCATGCCAAGTTTCGTGCCGATGCCATGCCGCTTCATGAGTTTGATCGTTCAGGGACATTTGCGTTGTGAGTTGTCAGGAGTCTTCAGGATTGAAACGTGGCAGAATCTGTGATCAAATCATGCACCAGTTTCAACCGGCAACGAAACACTTAGGGGGTTTTTTTATGAAGAGTCGTATTGGATCGCTCCTCCTCGTTGTGTTTGTCTTGCTTTTGACGCCGACAATTGGAGCTGCAACTCCACAGCAAGCTGAGAGCACGTACACTGGGTTGCCGTGGGCATACGGCTTCACGACATCCGCACCCCCAGGAGAGCCTGCACGTGCACCTGCACGTGGGCGTGGAGCTGGTGCACCTGCAGCCCCCACAGTAGAGAATGAAACTTTAAGGCACCTGCCCGCCGCCACCGCGGCGTTCAATTTGAAGCAGATTGACGATAACTTTGGCCCCGCTGACTGGTTCCCTGGTGACCATCCCCAGATGCCCGAGCCCGTGGCCCACGGCCGGAAACCAGACGTGCCGGCGTGCGGTTTCTGCCACTACCCCAACGGCAAGGGTCGTCCCAATAATGCTGGCCCCGCCGGTTTGCCTGCCGCGTATATCTTGCAACAGTTGGAAGATTTTAAAGACGGCGCCAGAAAAAGTTGGGATACAAGAAAAAGAAACACGAATCAGATGATCACGATCGCCAAGGGCTTGAACGACGACGAGATGAAGGTTGCCGCGGAGTACTTTGCCTCCATGAAATGGACTCCCTGGATCAAGGTCGTCGAGACCGAGACCGTGCCCAAGACCCAATTCCTCGGGGGAGGAGGAGGCCTGTCAGCCCCATTAGAAGGAACCGAAGCTGGAACCGAGCCCATCGGCCATCGCTTGGTCGAAGTACCTGCAAACCCGGAAGAAACCGAACCTCTGCGCAATCCGCGATCTGGGTTTATCGCCTACGTGCCAGTTGGAACCCTCAAGAAAGGTGAGGCGCTGGTAACGAAAGGCGGCGATGGCAAGACGGTTGCCTGCGCCGCTTGTCACGGCGAGGGCCTGAAAGGCAACGGCAATTTCCCTTCCCTTGCGGGCCGTTCTCCCAGCTATCTTGCGCGCCAACTCTATGACATGCAGCACTTCACGCGCGTCGGCCCCGGGACCCAACTGATGCAACAGGTCGTCGAGAAGTTGAGTGAGGACGACATCCTGGCGGTCACGGCTTACATCGCTTCGCTCACTCCGTAGCGGAAAAATTCTGCTTGCACGGAGAATCCGCGGCGATGCTACCTCTCATGTCGCGAGACTATGCCTTCCTGTCGTCAAACCTTCTAGAGGCTGTTGCATAACCTAGTACAAGATAGTGAAAAGAAGGTAGTTGAGTTTTCTGAGATGAGAGATAAGGAGAATCAGCAGCGCCGAAGGAGGGCCGATGGCCCGATCGGGTGCGTTGCTGACCGAAGCGCAGTGGCAGAAGATCGCGCCCTTGCTACCGAAACCACCCAAACAACGCAAGGGTGGTCGTCCCTGGATTCAGAACCGTCGTGTGCTGGAAGGGATTCTGTGGATTCTGCGGAGCGGGGCTCGCTGGCAAGACATGCCGGAGAAATTCCCACATCCCTCGACCTGCTGGCGGCGGCTGCGAGACTGGGAGGAGCGGGGCGTTTGGTTGAACATCTGGCGGACGTTTCTGAGCGAGTTGAACCAGCGCCAGCAATTGAAGTGGAGCGAATCGTTTTTGGACGGCAGTTTTGCTCCCGCGAAAAAAGGGGCTGCGGAGTCGGAAAAACCAAGCGGGGCAAGGGGACGAAGTGGATGGTGGTGGTCGACGGCCGCGGTGTTCCTCTGGGAAACTCCCTTCACTCTGCATCCCCGGGGGAAGTCACACTCGCGGAAACGACGCTCGCGACGATCCGGGTAGGGCGGCGTCATCACGCGGGCCGACCCCGGCAGAAGCCGGTGCGGGTAATCGCCGACAAAGCCTATGACAGCGATCCGCTACGGAAACGCTTGCAGCAACGGGGTATCGAATTGATCGTGCCGCATCGCTGCAATCGAAAGAAACCGGCGACACAAGACGGCCGAGCGCTGCGGCGCTATCGGAGGCGCTGGATTATCGAACGCACCAACGCCTGGCTCGGTAACTTCCGGCGCTTGGTCGTGCGCTACGACCGCTCGCTCACGATCTATGGTGCTTTCTTTAATATTGCCTGCTTCATGATCGTCTTGCGGAGGGTTGTGCAATAGCTTCTAAGATGTTTTATATACCTATATAGGAAACACGCATGAACAAGCAGGGCGGGTTCTAGCCGCGCTTGGTTGTTGCGAGCCCATAGAAATTTGTCCTTCGGGAGCAGTGGGGATGTGTGCGTCTCTGTGATCGTGCGGCTAATTCGAGGTGAACTTTATCCTCGCGTCCCCAGCACGGGATCCCGCTAGACTACTTCTTTTCGCCGGCCGCTGCGGCTGCCGCAGCCTGTTCGGCAACCGTCTTGGTATACTCCGCCGCCTCTGAGGGTGAGCAGATCATCTCCCGAATATCGAACCACTCTGGCTGCAACCTGAGAGTGAATTTGTTCAGGGCCACCCAGGGTTTTGTGTACATCTTCGGGTCGATGATCGTTAGCGTGAGTTCCATGATGTCATGGTTCACGCGGTGGAAAGTTTCCTCCACCTGCAATTCGTCGCTATGCGGGCGGCCCACATTATCAATCCAGGTCCGTTCATCCAATCCCACGGTCTGGACGACAAACGTATAGTCGTCAGTCCACTTTCCAATCGAGTACCCATACCACCGCGGCTCTAAAATCTCCTTGGGGAGAACTCGCCCGTCCGTCCAGATGTTGCGCCACACTTGATTATTCTGGTAAACGATCATCACTTGGCTTTTCGTTTGAAATACCTGTATCGCCCTCAGGTTAAATAGTTCCACGCGCGGGAACCCAATTGGATCACACATGTCAAACGGATCATTATTTTCCGCAATAGGAACTGCTGTGGTTCCAAACCCCGGTTTATGGGACTTCCACGCTTTCTCCCCTTCGGGCGTAAACGGCAACATATGCTCGGGTTTCCCGTCCGACGGGTATTGCCTCGGCCCAGTGGCAAAGACTCCGTCCCGATATCCTGGTGTCGGCTCCCAGATCCCGGAAAAATCACGAACGGGAGCGGGATCTGAAGTCTGACCTTTCACTGCTCCAGGAACGATTCGGTCCCAACCGTCACGATGTATGTTCTTACCTGACTCCCTCCGTTCGCCGGTCTGAGCGCGCGTAAGCGGTGCGATGGTCAACACTGCGAGTACAATCGTTGGGGTCACAAAGCGCTTTTGCATTTTCGGAACCCTCTCAGTTGTATAGACTCCAGCCTTGGATTCAAACTCGGGACACCGCATCGCGAGACAACTAAACCCAATCTGCTGCGCGATGCGCCACGCACGTACAGTCCCATGCGGCGTCGATCAAATTTCACCGCTCATTCCCCATACTCATCTCTTGGCCGTCGGGGAGCACGGCTTTTGTGACACGCCCGACGGGAGCGCCATTCTTGGCCATTCCAGTCATGGTGACAGTGATCTCATCTCCGGGTTTGAATGTCTTGGCGGTGAAGCCAAAGTTGATTAGGGTGGACGGAGCGTTCCACTCACCAATCCAATGTACGACGTTGCCCTTGTCATCCTTGGCATCGAACTTCAGGAAGCTATGAGGATTGCTCCACACCCACGCGGTTACCGTTCCCTTCACGGTGACCGTCTTCCCGTCATACGCGGCATTTCCATGGTGTGCCATCAGCGGAACGGAAACTGTTACCAAGCCCACCACCACGACCAGAATTGTCTTAAGTTTATTTTTCACAGCATCCCTCCCCATTTCATTCCGGATGACCTCCATGCCCGCACGCCCACCCGATGCCGCGGCGATTCTACAGCAGGTTGTCGTACCAAGCAATTCCATCGTTATCTTCTTGGTCTTGTTGGTCTTGTGGCTTGGACGGGTGCCCTCGTTTGCTTCAAGCCGAACGGTAGGCGACCTGGTGGAGCGTATAGAGAGCAAATGGATCCTGCTTGACAATGAGTAATTGAGGAAGTAGAAGTACGCTCAGTAGAATCAAAATGGGTGTCAGACTGTGCATGAAAGGGATCTTTCCAATGCGCAATCCTGCTGGGGTACTAATCGCAATAGTGACCTTCGCTTCCCTGGGATTCGCTCCGGCGGCTCGGTCGCAGCAGCCAGGAGTAGCGAAAGATCAGAATGCGGTCCCTACTCCTGGCCCGGTACTTCGCGACGGTTGGGGGCGACCTGTAACCAAGCCAGCGAAGGATCAGAAGCCAGCCCTCGCTCCGCGGCATGACATTTCTGGAATTTGGAAGCCGGCCAAGGGCCCGGGGGACGGGATCCAGGCCAATGGCCCAAAGGATATGCCATATGACGGGAAGCCAGAACACGACCCACCTTACACTCCTTTGGGGTTGCAATCGCTAAAGTCCCATAAGGCGCTGTTTGGATACGCAGCAGTGCTCGAAGGATTTAGTAACGATCCAAGGAATAAGTGTGATCCGCTGGGGTTCCCGCGCGCGGATTTTTATCAAATAAGACACACGCAGATCCTTCAGAACGAGCGTCAGGTCGTAATCCTGTATGAATTTGAAAAGCGATGGCGCACCATTTGGACGGACGGGCGAGAACTTCCGAAGGAAATTCCGGAGCCAAAGTGGTACGGATATTCTGTGGGCAATTGGGTGGATGACGACACACTCGTCGTCCAGACAGTCGGGACCATGGGGGATGAGAGAGCTTGGCTCGACGAGACGGGTCGTCCGGTCAGCGACGCGATGCGCGTGGAGGAACGTTTTCACCGCGTGGACCATGACAACTTGGAGTTGACGGTTACGATTGATGACCCGAAGATGTATACAAAACCATGGGTAGCCATGAACAAGTTCCCCATGAGGTTGCAATCGCCAGAATATGATGTTGTTGAAATGATGTGTATACCGTCCGAGATCGAGAGATACAATAAGGAATACGGTGATGTCGCCAGCGGCAAGGAGGGCAAGTAGATTGAAATTACTGGGCGGAGATCGCGCCTTTGGCGAACAAGTAAACGCATTTGACTAGCGTTGAAACCTGTCTTAGAATTCGCGCCAAATGGATCGTTTCCCAATGAGGGCGTGATCGCTTGCGACGAAATAGGGAGGTCAGCCATGAAAGGTAAGTTCTTAACTCTTTTGGCCATGGCAGCCGCGACTTTGATCGTCTCGGTTCCAGTGTTCGCACACCACGGCAACGCGGCGTTCGATACCGGGAAAAAAGTTACTATGAAAGGAACCGTCACGGAATGGTTCTGGGCGAATCCCCATTGCTTCCTGAAGTTCGATATAAAGGATGAGACCGGCAACGTCGTGCATTGGGTGGCGGAAACGAACAACGCGCCCGACATGATAGAACGGGGTTGGAGCAATAAGTCTTTCAAGCCTGGGGATGAAATTACCGTCACGGTGGAGCCGGTCAAGAATGGCAAGCCCGTGGGGCGCGTGCTACAAGTTGTGCTCCCGAATGGCGAAACGTTAGGCATGGCGTATCTGAAGTAGTGAGGTGAGTACACCGCTCCCTGCTAAGTCATGGCCTCGCTGGTTATAATTTATACGCACAAACCTCGGTAACTTTAAGAGTATTTTCTGTTTACACCTATACGTGGCACCGCATTTATTCAAGCCTGGGTTGAAAAAAATGCGCGATCAGGTGTAAAGACCTGCATCGAAAACGCTCTAGCATTCAGACTGCGATTCCTGATTCCCCAGAGCTTTCATCGCGTTCGCACAACTTATAGAGCAGACCTTCTCTGTGGGGAAAATCTCCTGGCGCCGCCGTCCGGCAGATTCGGCGGAATTCACCGCCACCGCGAAGTGGACCAGACGTCCAAGCTACGGCCGTGCAGGTCCAGGCGGCGCCGGTCTGGCGAACTTCATCGCGTCAATCGGGACATTGGCATCCACTTGGTTCATTTCAAAAATGGACCGCCCGTCTACCCAGGTCAAGGTCCATTTAAAGGGCATTTTGACTCCGGCAACTTCGCGGTAGTCAGAGAAGTCAGTTTGCGTGGAAATGAAACCGATGGGCAATTCGGTGTAACGCACCATGCGCACCAGCAGTGAAGATTGCTTGTCGAAGTACAACTTTACAATCGTACCGCCAGCACTGGTTCCCTGCACAACGTTGACGTCGCGATCATTAATCGTGAATGGGAAACCCACAACCCATTTGCTGAAAATTTGCTTGATCCGCCCTGGAAAAGAAATCTCCGCGTCGATCTTGACGCTGTCCAGATCGCTTCCGGTCAGTGCGACAACCGGCACTGGTTTGTCTGTCTCTGGCGCCGCGATCCAGCCGGAGCGACCATCGCAACTCGTCGTGCTGTCTCCAGAGGGCGCATGCATGATCGTGGTGCGCTCACCGGGAGCCTTCGCATAAACCTCTGCCGGGCGCTTCTCCGGATCATCGTATGCCTGGAAGGTGCCCCTGGCAGTAAAACTGGTGATGGCGGATAGGCGCTGGGCCCCGCCGAGCGCCTGAATATACTTGTCAAGAATTTGGTCGGCGGAAGGTTGCCCGGGAGCCTGCGTGGAAATCTGATCCGCCTCTTCCGGGGCGGGAGTGCTGTATTGCTCGGACAAATTCGGGGTAACCTTTGGACGATTGGCGAATCGATGGCAGGTGTAGCAGGTCACCTTGCGTTCTCCGCCGAATTCGGCCTTGTTGATGGCATTCATCGTCAGAACCATCCTGCGCGCAGTCTGCTTAAGGGGGGTGTCGTCGGCATACTTTGCCCAATTGCCGCCGCTGTCGTCGCCATGGCAATATGTGCAGTTCGCGTTCAGGGAGGCGGAAAAGAACCCCATCGTCTCCATGAATTCGTTCACGGTAAGGCCTCTGAGCACCTGGATATTCTTAAAGGCATCTTCCGCCATCTGGGGTTTCTGCTCAGGCCCCCCAGCTTGCCCGTGTGCCAACGCAACGCCCAGTAGACTTAACACCATCGTTTCGACCGCACAGAGAATCGTTCGCTTCCATCCAACCTTCATGCCGCCTCCCTTTGGCTGGCGCGAAGAATATTTTGAAAAATGTCTCGGCAGTTCTTTTGGTACTCGGCGCTGCGCAAGTGCTCCAAACGCAGCGCGATCTTAGTAGTTCGGAATTTCCACGGCTGCTATAACCACGCAGAGCCACAACAATATTTCGACCAAACCACCGAGTTTGGCGACGACCGGTGTATAAGACTCACGGCCCCACGTGCTTGCTTTCCACTGAACAAAAATGTGCCATGCGAGCGCCAGTGGTACGAACAAGCCCAACTTGTATCGAAAGGCTGTATTGACCAGGTACGTCGTTCCAATCCCTGAGTACAACAAGAACCCGCCGAGGGCCACTACGGAAAATCCGATCCAGTTCCAGGCGTACAAAGCATCCGAGAGTTGAGCCGCAGTTAGCCTCTTCCTACCGACACCCAGGAGGCGCAAATCGACTGTGATGTTGGTTCCGAGCCAAAGACTTAAGCCTGAAAAATGAATCACCTGAATAAATGGATAGATGCGGGTGGTGCGGATGATCGTCGCCCACCATGTGCTTTCCAGCCGCTTGGTGAAGGTATACAAGAGAGCATACACGTGTGTGAACCCCTCTTCATTGCTTACTGCCAACGTTACAATTGCGATCTGTCTGCCGGATTCTCAAGAGAGTTGCGAGTGCAACTCCCGCGAGGGCGCTAATATACTTCACTTGATAGCATTGCACAAACTTCTGCGATCAACAGAATCCTCCTGGGACATGTTTATCCAAGCATACGTGGTGACCGCAACGTCAAATGAGAGCAGACGCTTATTTCCAAGTCTCCATTGCTTTTCTCATCAGCGACTCGGCAGGTTGCTCATTCAGCTCTAATCGGATTCCATTCGGGTCCGTAATGTTTGACAATCGCGAGCCGGTTGGAGCACTTGGACGGACGTCAGTCAGCGTCGCGCCGGCCTGCCGGAGTTGCGTCACGCTGGCGTTCGCGTCTTCGGACCAAATGCCAATATGCGTGATCCCCGCAGGGAGATTTGCACTGGCGGGCGCCATTTCGATGAACGTTTCACGATCGATTTGAAGAAAAGTTGTGGTTGGTTTTCCGTCCGGACCGGGCATCGCGTATGCTACCCGAAAGCCCATCACCTTCGTATAGAAGTTCAGCGACTCCTGAAAATCCTTCACGGCGATCCCCACGTGATTCAACCTAAGACCCGCGCTCTGATTCTCTTGGGCGGCACTGGGCCGCATCATTATGGTTCCGACGATTATTCCTGCTGCAAACAGCGCCACTCCGCGAATATAAGCCGCCAATCCACACATAGAAACCTCCGTGGCGCGACCATACGCCTGCAGCCACGTAGAGTCAATTTTAAAAACCTTAATTCTGCGGACAAAATGGCGATTCGTTGTGTCGAGGGCGTGCGAAGCTTAGGACGTGGGCGAGTCAGCAGAAATAATTCATTGAAGGATGGCGGCAGTTACACGGCGTTCCACGTCGACGAAGACGACGAAGACCTTGACCCTTGGTTCAGCGAGGGGTATCCTCCGCGCAGTAAACAGTGGGAAAATCCGGACCCTAAGAAACTCGAAGAGAGGCATGCAAATGCGAAATCCTTTTACGGACGCCATCATGGGCATATTGGCAGCTCTGCTTTTCTCTTCGGTCGTTACGGCCCAAATGGCTCAGACTCAGGATAAAAAGGGCAATGAGACACACTCGCCATGGAAATTTTATCCTACCGACAGATCCCTCGGGGACGGGGGACCGGCTCCGAAGCGCGATCTGACTGGCACATGGGCCGGACCCGGATCCGGGTCCGGCATTCCACGTCCACAAGGAGCAGAGCAGCCTTCGCTAACGCCCTTAGGTCTGCAACTGATGAGTCAGAACAAACCCCTGCAAAAGTTCAGCCCGGCGGGCACCAACGACCCTCATGTAAGATATTGTGATCCGTTTGGAGTTCCGCAGAACATGGTCAACGAAATCCGGGGGCTCTCGTTCACGGCGATGCCGGATCGGATTGTGATGTTGCTTCAGTACCAGGACATCTGGCGCGAAATCTGGATGGACGGGCGAACGCTCCCGACCAATGTAGGCGCAAGTGAAAAAGGCGCCCTGGACCCCCGGTATAATGGGTATTCTGTCGGCCACTGGGAGGATGACTACACACTGGTCGTCGACACCACGGGGTTTGACGACCGAACATGGGTTACTGCCGCCGGATATCCGCATACCATCGATGCACGCGTACAAGAACGCTACACACGCATGAGCCACAACGACATGAAGATGACGCTGACAGTTGACGATCCGAAGATTTATACCAAGCCTTTTTCGCTGGGGACATTTAATTTCAGATGGATTCCAAATCAACAACTCGATGAATGGCTCTGCGTGCCGTCGGAAGTTATGGACTACTTGAAGACGATGGGTGATCCCGCTGGCAGCGATCCCAATGCTGCGCCACAACGCAGGTAAGCCAAAAGGAACGACGATTCGTGTGGACTCCTTTCCAGCGCGGCGTGCGATGTCGTTGCGATCAGCTCTCACACATTCGGCATCCTGCGCTTGCGCCCATACTTTCTGAAACGTGCGGGCGTTACTCTGCGTCATTGATACCAGCGGTCGGTCGGCATATGGTGGGCATTATCTCGGTCTTTGGAATATCAAAAATTCAGCCTCGGGGGTGCAACATGAAAACGAGGGCGCATTCGTTCGTTGCGTTGATCGCCGGACTTCTGATTATTTGCGCCCCTACGTTCGCCCATCACGGGGCTGCGGCTTACGACATGAGCAAGCCCCTTGTGTTGAAGGACGCCGTAGTTGCGCAGTATAAGTGGATTAATCCTCACCCCTTGATCGTTGTCGATTATAAGGACGAAAAGGGTAACGTCCAGCGTTGGACTACGGAGACGGGCAGTACCCTGGCGATTAGTCTTATCGGCTGGACCAGAACTACGCTGAAGCCTGGGGACGTAATCACAATCTATCTCTGGAAAGCCAAGACCGGCCTGCAGGTTGGGCGCCTTAATAAAGTCATTTTGGCCGACGGCACGGTGATGAGAGATACGCAGACGGGTGCAGATAACGGAGCGCGGGCGGACACCGGAGTTGGCAGGTGAACGGTGGCTTGAGGGGTCTCACCCCGCCTGCCCCACGGCTCGGTGTATGAAGACTGAGTCTTCTTCCTGGGGCACATTCCGCACACAGCGACGAACATTTGTGCCAAGTTAACTAGTGGGATAGATGGAGCGCACATATTCGGAATGAGGTGCCGCATGAAAAATCAACTGCTCAAGTCTTTTGGCCTGGCCCTCGGGCTTTTGGCCCTTTGCGGCCCTGTATTGGCACATCATGGAACCGCGGCAAACGCGGACAAGATAACGGAATTAAAACAGGTAACTGTGACGAAATTCGCCTGGGCCAATCCGCACAGCCTGATCTTTTTTGACTCAAAGAATGCTAATGGTGAAGTCGTCCACTGGGTCTGCGAAACTGCTGCCCCTCAAGCTCTGCGGCTGATTGGTTGGTCCAAGACTTCCCTCGAACCCGGTGACGTGGTCACCATCGACCTGTACGCTGCCAAGAACGGCAACCCCGTCGGTCGTCTCCAGAAGGTCGATCTGGCTGACGGTACCGTATTGCACGACACTGTGCTTGGAGGGGACGCAGGGGGCAAGACGAGATACGATCCCGATGCCGGTAAGTAGGTCATTTCTGTCCTTGAATTAGCTCGAACGGGGACGGTGAGAGACAGTTGCGCGGGCAAGCGAGAAAAAACAATAGCCGAGACTGTTCAGGTACGACTTGGAGCGGATATGGGGAGACGTATTCGAGGAGAGCAGGTGATCCGGTATAGAGTGGGCGCACCAATGGCTGCGATGATAGTTGCCTTGATGTTTCCTCTGCTTATCGAAGCTCAACAGACCGCCCCGGCCGCTCAGTCAACGCGGCCAGGTCCGAAAGAGGGATTTATCTCTGAAGGAGTTCCCAAGATGCCGGATCCACCGGGACCGGCTCCCAAGCGGGACCTCTCGGGAGCTTGGGTAGGGCCGCAAAGGACCAAGGTCGATCCGATGCCCCCCATGACCCCCCCGGGCGAATCGCGATTTAAGATGAACAAACCGTACTTGGGCTTCGCAGCAGTCGCTGCTGCCGCTGCCGGCGGTGGCCTGCCGCCGACAAACGACCCAACTATAACGTGTGATCCTCTGGGATTCCCGCGGGACCTTTTCGCCCACGCGGTGAGCAGTAGAGGAGGAATGCTATTCGGATCAGCGCCAAACCGCATGATTATCAACTACGAACAGCAGCGCGTATGGCGAGAGATCTGGCTGGACGGGCGCCAACTTCCGGCGAAGGTGGATGTTAAAGATGCGCCCGATTCGAGGTATTACGGGTATTCAGTAGGCCACTGGGAAAACGACAATACATTCGTTATCCAGACCACGGGTGTGGACGAACGAGCTTGGCTGGACGAAGCCGGACATCCGCGGAGTTCCTCCGCGCACATCGAAGAACGTTATACGCGCGTTGACCAATATAATTTGGAATTGGAGGCCACGCTCGATGATCCGAAGTTCTATACGAAGCCGTGGACATTTATGAGAGCTCACTACTATTGGATGAAGAATCAGGAATTTGCAGAAACCTTATGCATTCCCTCGGAGGCTCTTGAGTACCGGGACGCGCTGGCCAGACCGTCGGGCATCGACGCCGATACGGGCAAATAGGCCAGGTGTAGGCTCAATTGCAGAAGAGTAAATATTCAGCATCAGCCCCGCTCGTTAGGCAGCACGCTATCGTCGCAGAATAAAGTTGACTCAGCGCGCTTCGTCGTCGTTACCTGTGTCGTTCGTCCGGGCACGTTTCCGCGGTCCAGGGATCGCATGAACTAACGCTTCTACCTGTTTTCAGTTTGAATGACTGCTCCGACCTCTAGGAGTTAGTGGTGTTACAACTGTAAGGTCCCTGAATGGCTGCCCTAAGGCGATCTTTAGTTTGCAGATAAGGCGTCGTCTGAGCGGCGTCAGGACAATTCCTTTCAAATTGAGTTGCCGCCGACGGCGGCGATTGCTAGTTTCGGGGCAGCGATTGGGGTGGTCATCGAGCAAGCATGGTCCGCCACAACACGGCCGTCCGGTACCGGCGATCCCGCCAAATAACCCCGGCAACTTGCTGAAGGCACGCATTGTGAAATGGTGCGCAGTAGGTAGCTCGATTGAGTTGCATTTCGAACCGCGGACCGCGGCCCACCCGTTATTGCTTCCTCTAGATACTGAGTAATTTAAAAGGTTAGTAATAAGTTGTTTTGGTTTTTGCCCTGAGCGCTTGCAAGGTTATGGCGCGGAAAGCGTTGAAATCTCGCATTTTTGTTGGGAAGTGGTCGTGGTCACCAACTGTGCCAGCGTGGACCAGATCGTTTATCCCATTCTTAGTTGCTTCAGCGAGAAGTGAAACAGGCACACGCGCACACTATTTTCCAAGCAGCCCCCCACCCAAATCGAAATTACGATTGAAAATAATTCTGTTGACACCCGATTTCGCCGGATGTACAAGTGGCGTCATTCAACCTGGGTGCCTCATTCGCTAAAGCTGGACAGACTGGAAGCGCATCGCGCTAGGGGGCCTTCTATGAATTACTTCACGTTAATCGGGCGGAGAGCGATTCAACTGTTGGGTGCGAGTATTGGGCTCTTTGTGATGTGTGTTTCCCTGTTCTCGCAGGTCAACACAGGCCGCATTTTGGGAACCGTGACGGACCAATCGGGGGGCGTCATCGCCAGCGCCCCGGTGCTCGTGACGAACGTGCAGACGGGCGTCGCGCGAAATTTGACCACTGGTGAGGCCGGAGAATACGTCGCGCCCAACCTGCTTCCGGGCACATATAGCGTTCGCGTCACGGCTAACGGTTTCCAGGCGTTCGAGCGCCAGAACATCTTGCTGGAACTCGGCAAGGATGCCCGCATTGACGTTCAGCTCACTCCTGGTCAGATCACACAGACGATTAAAGTGACAGAGGCCGCCCCGCTGCTGGACACTACCAGCTCCACGATCAGCGGAACCCTTAACAATGCGACCATCACCGATCTCCCGCTGAATGGCCGCAACTACCAGAATTTGCTCGTACTCCGTCCGGGCGTGGTGATGCGCCCCGGTGGCGGAACTCTGACCACGTCGACGAACGGACTCCGCCCGGAGGACAACAACTACTTCATCGAGGGATTGGATAATGATGAGCCCTTTACGGGCCAGAGCATAGTAAATTCCACGCTCCCCTCCGGTGACGCCGCCACGGTTTTGCCCATCGATGCCATCCAGGAGGTCAATGTCGAGACCAATGTGCCGGCGGAATTCGGCCGGAGACCCGGAGCCGTCATAAATGTTGGCATCAAGTCGGGCACCAACACCATCCACGGCACGGCGTACGCGTTCGGGCGTGATGGCTCCTGGGATGCCCTGGACTTCAATGGATTGCCACCAACTCCAGGGCAGACCGTTTCCCCTGTGGCTCTGGAACAATGGGGAGGCACGGTTGGTGGGCCCATCGTCAAAAACAAGCTCTTTTATTTTGGTGGATTCGAGCGGCTGACCTATAACGTAGGGAATTCTGTTGTAGGAAACATACCAACTACGGCGCCGAATGCCGGTACAGACGTTAGCATTCCGGACGCTTCGGCGGAGCTAGCAAAAAACAACATCCCGCTAAGCCCGCTCAGTCTAAAATTGTTGCCGCTGTACGGGTCAAACAATTCGAACGGCAGTTCTGTCGCTCTCGGTTTTCCCGACGTAGTCAGCATTTATAACATAATCGGGAAAATCGACTACCATCGCAACGATCACCATACCTTCGCCGGTTCGTATTTTTTCGGTAACGGTACCTCGACCGCCGAGGACACAACAATCACTCAACCCTTTTTTAGGAGCTTAGGGGTACTTCGGGCCGAATTTGTTACCACGAGCTGGACTTGGACCCCGAATTCCAGCTGGGTGAACGATGTCCGGGTCGGCTGGAATCACCATCATCGCATCGTTTCCGCAGCCGACCACCTGACGCCCCTCAGCACTTATGGCATAAACACGGGCGTAACGAATCCAATTTTGGGTGGCTTCCCGACAATTGAGATTACTGGCTTCTCGCAACTAGGTGCCGATGCTAATTTGCCGAAACAGTATGGCCCGACTTCGACTTACGATCTCGTGGATCAGGTTTCCTATTTGCGCGGCAAGCACGCCTTTAAGTTTGGTGGCGAGATACTCACTTTCCGTGCGAACTATGGAGCGTTTGGCAGCGGTAGGGGCCGGTTCCGCTTCAACAAGGCGGGTGACCTGTTCGCGGGATCTACCCCCTTGGAGGATTTTCTCGCCGGGAATCCTCATCAAGGAATCGTGCTCGTTGGCGACGCCGCTCGCCTTTTGACGAAGTGGGAATACTCAGGCTTCTTCGAGGATGTTTGGCGCCTCAAGCCGCACGTGACCCTGAACCTGGGTCTGCGTTACGAATACTTTACGCCCCTTGCTGAGGCAAATAATCTGATTGGCAACTGGGAACCGCAGGTGGGATTCGAGCAGGTGGGGGTTAACATCAAGTCCGCTTACAACGGCTATCACAAGGACATCTCTCCGCGTATCGGTGCGTCCTGGGATATCGGGGGAAAGGGGACGACCGTTGTTCGGCTCGGCGGTGGGATCTACTTCATTGATATCATTAATAGCGCGATGATGGCCAGCATTGCCCTTCCTGGGCGCCCGCCCGGTCTCACTGCAATCCCTACGGCCTACCAGCTGTTTTTGGCAAACGGAACTCCGCAGGCACCGCTAAGCCCCACAAATGGCATCGCGTCGTCCACCGTTACATATCCGAGTTCGAAGCTCACTTGGACTTTAGCGGGACCCGTATTGCCTGCACCCGCAGCGGGTGGGTTTCAATGCGGCGATGGCCTCGGGTCGAACCCGTCGCCGTGCAACATCCTGGCCGTGAATCGAAACCTCGCTCAACCCTACGTCGACAGTTGGAATTTGAGCATTCAACACTCTTTGACGAGCAACCTCTCCTTGGAAGCCAACTATATCGGTAATCATGGCGGTCGCTTGCCAGGTGTTGTGGACCGCAATCAGGTCAACCCGCAATCTCCTGCGGAAATCGCCTGCGGCCACTGCGATGCCATCACCGACCGCCCGTTTTACGCGCAGTATCCCTACCTGCAGGAAATTGGCTATCTGACCAACCTCGATATCTCCAATTACCACGCTCTGCAGGCCACGCTGACAGCGCGGAATTATCACCATCTGTCCTTTCTTTTCGGTTACACCTATAGTCACGCTCTGGACGACAACTCCGCAAACTACAACGAGAGTCTTCCGCAGAATAGCTACCAGCCAAACCTGGAGTATGGCAATTCGGATTATGACGTTCGGCATCACTTCACTATCTCGCTGACCTATGACATTCCCGGGAAGAAATCGTGGGGACAACTTCTCGAGGGCTGGAGGGTTAATTCGGCCGTGTTGCTCCAGAGCGGGTTACCGTGGACGGCGACCGATACAGGTAATGACATCAGCGCAACTGGCGAGAATCAGGACCGTTGGGACTTCTTTGGGAATCCCAGCGACTTCACCGCGAGTAAGTCCCCGTTTACGTTTGTTGCAGGCAACATTACGGTCCCGGATCCGAACAATAGTAATAATACAATACAAGTGATTAACCCCGCCTTGCCCACCGTATGCACGCAACGGGCTACCGCAATCGGGACCTTTAATCCTGCTAATAAGAATGATAATAGCGCCAATCTGTTTAATTTCGGTTGTTTCGCGGAGGGCAATTCGGTATTGATCGCGCCGCCCGCCGGTACGTTTGGAACGGCCGGCCGCAATATCTTCCGCGACTCTGGCTTCCGCGATTGGGATTTTTCCGTGTTTAAGAACTGGACGATAAAAGAGCGGCTTACGGCCCAGTTCCGAGCCGAATTCTTCAACATTTTGAATCACACTATTATCGCGAATCCGGGCCCGGCTGGCGGCAACGATCCTTCAGCGCCGTCGCTTCTCGGCTGTGGGTGCATAACGCCTGACCAAGCAGCAACGAACCCCATCCTCGGAACCGGAGGCGCCCGCGCAATCCAGTTGGGCTTGAAGTTGACCTTCTAGCAGGACCCTTGGTACTGGCTGTGGACGGCCTCCAGCCAGAGTGAGAGTATCTTGACGTTCATCACGTAGTCGGGGCATGCGCGATCCGTTATCCCTTGAGGAAATCCCTGGAGGAGACTATCGCTGGCCGAACGTCAAAATAACAAACTTCTGCGTCACTTCTGTAGCTTCCAATATTCCACGAAGCTATTAACGTCGTGAGTAAATTGTTCCGGGTGCTCTCGATACATGAAGTGACCGGCATCATTCATGATAATCATTTGAACTCTCGGATTTTTCGCACCGATGATGTCGAGGAGTCCCAATTGTCCGCGCAGCATGGCATTTGGTTCATGCGCGCCCCAGTCCAGAATGTCGTTCTTTCCAGCATAGAGAAGCACCGGCATCTGCAGCGCGCCATCCTTTCTAACTCGGTCCCACATTTTGTCGCGCCACACTCCGTACTCTTCATCGCGCTGTGGTTCGCCCGCACCAGCTTTTAGCTTGGCCGCGGCCTCCTTGGCTTTGGGCGTGTTCCCCATCTCTGCCGCAGCCTTCCAATATTCCTCATCAAAGGTAGTCGGCAACCATGCGAGCGCTCCCGCACGGCACTTCAAAGAGTCGTAGTAAGGATCCTTTGGGCACTTCTCAAGGGCAACATCCAGTTTATTGGGACCATCACTCGCCGCCGGATTTTCAGGTCCCTGGGCAATCAGGACCATATCCTTCACAACCTCGGGATGTTCGATAGCCAAGTAAAACGCAAGAGCACCGCCGGAAGAATGGCCAACGAGATGAATCTGCCCCATTTTCATAGTCTGAATAAACTGGTAGATGAAATCGACTTCACCCTGCTGATTATAATCCTTGTCATTCTTGGGATTATCTGTCAACCCGTGCCCAAGACGGTCGGGAGCGTACACGTGATAGTGCTTGGCAAGGCCAGGAATGACAGTGGAGAAATTGTTCGCATTCGACGAACCGGCCCAACCACCGCCGTGAATCAGCAGCATCGGTTCGCCTTGCCCCAACTCGTAATATCGGGTTCTGATGCCGCCTATGTCCCCAAACTTCGGCTTCAACCCAGCAACGCCGCCATCTGGATTCGTTGCCGCCCATGCAACAGATTGGAAACCCACGATCATGCAAAGCACCGGGAGGATCCACACCGCCTTTCTTAGCCACGTCCCGGAACGCGAACACGCCCATTCATAACTGCAACGCGTGATTGCCATGGCCGTCCTCCATTTTGTAGAACTCGCAAATAAGCATCGCAAGCGAATCGCCTAGTCACAGGCCTATCTTAGGCGATCAAAGTGTACATCAAAATGCCCGAGCGAGAAGTCGTAGGATCTAACGTGACGACGTGGCCTGCATAAATTATTTCCCTTGGAGAGCCGCTCACATGTTTTTGGTACTTAATAGCTATAACGTCTATCGGCGACGAGGAGGCCAGTGGCAGTATTCGCTAGCCTCATACTCCAACAAGATGCGCTGTGTGCCTACCTGGATCGTCTGGCCAGCTCCATCGGCCGACCCATCCACCTCGAGGAGGACGCGCTAAGTGCTCAAGACGAACGCAGTGCGGGTTCTTGATGGACTTGGGAGTGGGTACGAGTTGCGAGAGTACAACGTGGATTCCGACGATTTGTCCGCGGAATCGGTGGCGGCAAAGATCGGCTTGCCACCTGAGCAGCTCTTCAAGACCCTTGACGTACGGGGGGACCGAAATGGAATCTTTCTGGCGGTAATTTCTGTGAACGAAGAGCTTGAGTTCAAGGCACTCGCTCACCAGACAGGAGATCGGAAGGTCGAGATGCTGCCCTTGAAAGAAGTGCAAGCCGCGACTGGTTACATCCGTGGCGGAGTTTCCGCCCTGGCCTGCAAGAAAGGTTATTCGGTATATATCGACGAGCTTGCGGAGATTTGCGATGTAATCTCCATATCTGCCGGGAGGAGAGGATTACAGATTTTGCTCACTCCCGAGAACTACATCCGCGCCGTCAAGGCTAAGATCGCACCTCTTGCAAAGGCGAAGCAACTCCCGTGAATCACGACCGCCGATGAACATTCGTCGCACACGGCTGACTTGAATCAACAAGCGTTCAAACCAAGGAGAGCACCTGCTCACGAGGCAGGTGCTCCCATTCGATTTTCAGGTGCCCGTTAAGTGCCCGGAATATCCCGGTTTTAGAGGTTCTTGCGATTGAGAAGAATGGGTAAGTCGTTTGAATCCGGCAGAGCCGAGTGGTGTTTGGCGCGTTGTGAGCCCGACGAGCTACCAGGCTGCTCCTGACACGGGCAGCCATCCTCCTCGTAAGAAATCCTCTCTTACTTTGGTTGCTGCAAAAGTCCCCGGTCACGTCGAGACTCCCTGGGCAACCAGACGAATGCTCAGACAGAAGCCACAGCGGTTCTGGGCGTCGAAATCACAGGGCAAAATCCGGACCACTGCTCGAGTCGCGTCTCTGTGTTCTTGTTTGCATCTACGCCCTTGAACGAATTAAGCTTCGTAGACTCCTGCTCGTGGGCTTTGAACTAGTGTTGCGTCGACCCATTGACACCGCCCCGTCTATCAGGAATTGGGTCCGTTTTTATTTTTCGCACCTTATTTTGGAGTGCGGGGAATCAGACATTATATGAATTCTAAGCAGAAACTCGGGATCTTAACAACGGTCCCGTAGTCCAGTAAATTCCAACACGACTTTCTCCTTGAGGACGGCTTGCGTACAATCCTGCAACAAGATAGATTCAAAATCGTAGATTGCACGTAATGGCGGCACATTCGGACTGTCACTGGGGTACGCATGAGACCCATCTCAAAACAGGAAGCACTGGACTACCACTTCGGAGCGCGACCTGGAAAGATCGAGGTTAAACCCACAAAGGCGTGCCTTACTCAACGTGATCTGAGTTTAGCCTATACGCCGGGCGTTGCAGAGCCGTGCCTGCAAATTAAAAAGAACCCCCTCGACGCTTTCAAATATACCGCGCGTGGCAACCTAGTGGCGGTCGTCACCAACGGCACCGCTGTGCTGGGCCTGGGAGACATCGGGGCCCTTGCTGCGAAGCCTGTGATGGAAGGAAAGGGTGTGCTTTTCAAACGGTTTGCCGACATTGATGTGTTCGACATTGAAATCGAAAGCCGGGATCCCGACGACGTAATCAAGGTATGCCAGTTAATCGCGCCCGGTTTCGGCGGAATAAACCTGGAGGATATCAAGGCACCGGAGTGCTTCTACATCGAAGAAACGCTGAAAAAGACGATGCGGATACCCGTCTTCCACGATGACCAGCACGGCACGGCCATCATTTGCGGTGCAGCCTTGCTGAACGCTCTCGAAATTGCGGGCAAGGATATCAGCCAGGTCAAAATAGTCATCAACGGGGCGGGCGCAGCGGGGATTGCATGCGCGGAACACTTCGTCCTTTTGGGCGCGCGTCGTGAGAACAATTTTTTGTGCGACACCAAGGGAGTGGTTTACCAGGGCCGGACCGAGGGAATGAACCCGCACAAAGCCCGCTTCGCGCAGGACACTCCAGCGCGTTCACTGGCCGAATTGGTCAAAGACGCGGACGTTCTGCTGGGCGTCTCGGTCAGAGGGGCATTCACGCAGGAGATGCTGAAGTCCATGGCGGCACGCCCGATTGTATTCGCAATGGCCAACCCTGATCCCGAGCTAGCGCACGCAGAAGGCTTGGCGGCGCGTAGCGACATCATTATGGCCAGCGGCCGATCAGACGATCCTAACCAGGTGAATAACATTCTGGGTTTCCCATCCATTTTTCGCGGAGCCTTGGATTGTCATGCGATCGCCATAACCGAAGGAATGAAGTTAGCCGCCACGCGAGCTTTGGCGGCGCTTGCGAAAGAAAATGTCCCGGACTACGTCTGCCGCGCTTATGGCGTGGAGCAGCTCACATTCGGCGCGGAGTACATTATCCCCAAGCCGTTTGACTTGCGTGTGCTCCGGTGGGTAGCCCCGGCGGTTGCTCAGGCAGCTGCAGATAGTGGAGTCGCTCAGCAACCGGTTGACATCCCCCATTACCGCGAGCAACTGCAAAAACGACTAGAATGATCTCAACGGGCACTCCGTTCGGTGATCCGTGACGCATTGAAATAGCTGGCTCTGAGGCTAAGTGTCTGCCAGGGAGGATCGGCATGGGCTCCCGCCAACTTCGAGTTGGCAGAGGATAACTCTGTCAGGTAGTTGCACACCTGCAAATTCTAGATGGATGCAGCCGACGGATGATGAGCACAGCGGATTCTACCTTCTCCTGCCGGTTAACCTAATTAAATCCGCCAACGGCGCCTTGAAAGTCTCAAGCCCTCATACGCCAAGAATCCTGTAATCGCGAGTGCGATCCAGCTTACCCACATGGGCACGGTCCAACCGCCGAAAGTCACGTGCCATCCAAGGGCAAGCCGTAAGACATGCATGACCGCGACGAGGAGAAAGACCAGGCTGGCGACAAGGGAAAACGTTCTCTGGCTCATGAAATCTTCGCCTCCGAAAGATGATAGCGGGAGCGCGTAAATTAAGCCCTATGCCACGAGATTTTCGTCGTCATTAACTTTTGCTCTCTCACTTCGACCGCGTGATATATACTCCATTCCGCCTAAACGCGATTAACACCAAGATTGCGACCGCAGGGTGAAATGGGCCCGCCTAAATTCCGGCGATTTCCGATTGGTAATTTAGAAAAGAAGGTGTATGTGCCGAGATTTAATCCATCTGTCCCCGCGTTGGGACTCTTGAGTCTGTGTTTGGCCGGATCGAATTGGTTGGCAAGCGAGCCTGCGCGGGCTGCGGGACAACAGGCGCAGACGCCACAAGGGCCCCAATCCCGTCCCTTGTTTTTCCGGGAAGACTGGAGGTTGGCAAGCGGCTTGCCCAATATCAATACTCCGCAGGAACCGGAGCATGCGACCGTTCAAGGGGACGTCGCGAACCCAAATTTGGAAGTGCACCTGTACGGCGACAAGGGTGGCATTGTGACTGTCAAACAGACCAACAACAATGACATCACGTACGTGATGACGCTACTTTGCGCGTCAAACTGCGCGATCACGCTCAGGGACAAAAACAACGATGTGGATTTGAGCGGGCTGGTGACCATCCGCTGGCGCACCAAGATAAGCGGGTTTCATTTACTCCATCCCATTGTGAAGCTCGCCGACGGAACGTGGCTGGTGGGCGACCATGCGACCGCCTTCTCTACGGACTGGGTGGAGTCAGAAATCCAACTGGCTGACGTGCGCTGGCAGCCTCTCAATATCGAAAATGTTATCGAGGGCCGGGGCGACAAGTGGGTGGATAATCCGAACCTTAGCAGGGTGGAGGAGATTGGTTTCACCGACCTGATGAGGGGAGGCGGTCACGGAGCTCCAGGTTCGCGGATCGACTGGATTGAGGTTTACGGTAAGCCAGTTCCGCGAGTTGCATCGGGCACCACGAAGAGCAGTCCGTAGAGTTACAAGGTTGAGACGTGCTAGTAACGAAGGCTGATGGATCTTCGTAGATTTTATTATCCGAATGGCGAGAACGCTGTCAAACGGCTACCCTCTTGAATCTGAGCGTTCTTCGTAGCTCGGGCGAGAGAAACTGCTCCAAGAGTGCCCCAAGCTGAATCTTCCCCGAAAGTCCTGCGAACCCGAACATTGGAAAGCATTTTCTTGAGATCACCAACCTCAGCCTTGAATGTGGCACGTTCCGAGGGCCACTTTCCGATCAGGCTTGCGATGGCGTCCCAAGCTACTTCAGCGGGATTTTCTTGTCGGGATCGGACCGGACAATCAGGTAGGTAATGTCTCCTTCGAGACTCGCCCACCCATGTGGCACGCCGCCGGGGATGATGACCACATCGCCTTTGGCGAGTCGACGTGACACGCCGCCCTCAATGCCGTCGCTCCCGGTGTCCGTCCAATTTCCGAGATTCGATTGCCGCGGCGTCATAGGTTTTCGCAGCGTACCACCGGTCACCAGCACTCCGGCGCCTTCCAGCATGTAGTAGGTCTCGGTGACGTTGGTTTGATGCAGGGTCGCGGAGGGTGGAGTGTCTTTCGGCCGAAAAACGCCAAAAACTCCAACGCGGTAGCCTCCGGCGTCGATAACACGGATGGGTCGATCGCTGTTTCGATCGCGAGGCGCATCCTTTATGAACGCCTGGACCTGCGCAGCGGTGATGTCCGTCGCGACCATCGGCGCCTGTGCCTTCACCGAAGATCCGATGAGCATCACGAAGATACCCATAACTATTTTGCGCATGAGATGGCTCCTCTCTTTTCCCGTAGTCGTGAGCAAGAGGTCTGTATGTTGCGGGAGGATAGCACATTCCGGGGCGCTACAGCTCGCACGGCATTCTCCAAAAATGTGAAGCCAATCGGATCAGTCGGCGGGCGTGGACGGCGCCCACTCCAACTTCGGGGAAATCGGCTAATGAGAATGTGGGTGATTCCAAGGGATGGTTTCCGATGATTCCTATCGGAATGTGGGCAAGTCGCGATCTGACGGCTGGGCGGCCGAGCTCGTGGGGGATTAGACACACAACGCCGAAGAGGCCACCCGCCAGTGCGCTACCACTTCGGCGACTGGAACTATCGACCAGATTGATCCGCGAGCGGGAGCTGCAGGGTCACCCGGTCCTCAAAGTTTCTCGTGATGTGGCCTTTGCCAGTCGTGTCTTCGATCAGAGAGATGTGTCCGGGTCCCACAGACTAACCCTTGCGCACTCCACAGAATGAAACAGCTCATGGCTGCGGTTTCGCCCCCCTTGAGCTTGCGAATACGAAAAAGGCGGAAGACACGTGATCTGACGATTCCCCAGTCCTGTAGGACTGCGAATTTCTACGACGGGGCTTGCGGTTGCGTCGCGACGGACTTCCAACTTTTCGGTGCAAACACGGCCGGCCAGAACGTTAGAGTAGGTTGCGTGAAGTTGATACCCACCTGAGCCTGATTGCCGTAACGAGGGCCGAAACGAGTAACTCGGCCTTCCATTTCCTTCTGGGTTCCTGGATTCCTTAGGAAAAGCGTTTGTCCTAGCACCACTTTTGTGGACATGACCACCAGTGCGCCGTGAGCGCTTACAGAAATTGCGAATGTCGGTTCCAGGAAGACCTTCCTTTCCACGGATTCTCCTCTGACGACAAGGGTCACGTCCAAGAACAAACGTTGGCTGCGCCGGCGATCTGCACCCGTCGCGACCGCGACGGCTTTTCGCTCAGTCAATTCGACTGCGCGCGGCAGGAACTCCAGCTGAAAAAGTGGATGGGGAAGGAAAGACGTGGGAAGCTCTTGGTCGTGCCTCAACACCTCTGAGGGTTTATAGAGATACTCCTTGTGGCATTCATCGCACTTGACCATGAAGCTGCTTTTCAGGGCAGGCAGCAGCGCGTAGACATCTGTCTCGGCCAGCGGGATTTTATGTTTGGAGAATAGATTCTGGCGACTATGAAACCAATGGTTCTTGCACATTACCACCCAGCAGTAACTGTAATCTTCCCACATACAAGTCTCCTCTACGCCATCTCATTGCTTGGCCGGCATGAGCCGGGTTGTTGTCCAGGAGAAGCAGAGTGCGTTCATCAATCGTGTTCTAGCTCTCCCAAACAGAACTGTAAGGCGACAAGGAAGTTGTGACTGTCCAAATGTGCACATGTGTCCAAGTGGTTCCTGCACGCTCATCGGCCCAGAGCGCGACGGGTTGCCTCCATTCTCTCCTCATGAACACCAGCCACATTCACGCTTGCCCGGGGGCGAGCGGTCAAGCGAAACTACGTTCTTGAAGCAGCGTGAGCGTCGAAAAAGGCGGGTGTGACGTCAGAAGATTGGTCTTATCTGCTTCCGCAGATTTCATAGGGGCAATTCCTTTCAATCGAAGAAGGCGGCTGGAAAATCTGTGCGAAAGACAACAACGGACGGCCACGCGAGTCCTTCATGCCGCAGATGCTCGCAGATTTGGTGACTATTTTCTGTAATTAGCTTCAGAAGGCGGAAATGGCAGAAACAGACAAAAAGTCGACTTCGAAAGGCTGGCTCCATTTTCTTCTGGCTAAGAAACCCTCTCTCTCAGCAGCCGGGAAAAAGCGGTTGCAAAGAGCTATCGCAACGCTCCAATTAGACGGGGTCGATATTGGTTCTCTATGTCGGCGCGTGATCAGACTCAAAAACCTTCCAAACGAGAAGTCGAGTATGATCCTCAGCCGCTTTTCCACGGCCGATCAACGGCGAATTAAGGCACTGCCGAAAAACCTTCGTGCAATCGCTGCAATGTTGAAGAAAAAAGATTTTGATTTTTTTCTCAGATGGGGGGCACAAAGATGCCCCGGCCTGATCGACACGCTCAACCACCTTTCGCTTAACTATGACGGGTTGTTCCCCATGCGAGATGGCTCGAGTTCCGGTGATTTATTTGTGAAGTTGCCTGAAATCCTGGAAGATGTAGCTCAGGCCATCGAAAATACCATGCAGCATCCACCGAAGCGCATGACGTTCGCGAGGCGGTTAACTTGGGTTCTGGGCCAAGTGGAGGTGGAATCCCTCTCTAAGAGGGAGCACTATCGGGAAATTCTCGACATCCTCGACCCTGATGCGCATTCTCCCCGCACGTATGATGGGCTTAAGAACTTAGTGGCGCGCCAACGAGCACGCCAAAAGAACCGATCTCGCCAGTCAAGATAAGAAGAGCACTAAACCTCCCTTCTTCGTAACGGACAATGACAAAACTTGTGATCGAGCGTTACCGACAGCCATAGCTCCCACTGGTATTGTGGCTTATAGAGGAGATGGAGTCAGTGACCAGAACTTCGAATGCAGCTCATTACTTCGAAAGATCGCCGTGGCGCATCGCCATAACATTTCCCTCTAGACTGACCCGAAAAACGACGCCGGTGTCGTCGTACGGATTTCTAATTAGGAGCGGACATGACTTCACGAAAACTTACAATCGAATATCTCCCTGTTGCTTCTCTTCGGCTTGACCCCAAGAACGCGCGGCTACACAGCGACAAGCAGTTGCAACAGATCGCCAGAAGCATCGAAGCGTTCGGCTTCAACGTTCCTGTTCTGGTCGATGCAAATTCGCGGGTCCTGGCCGGCCACGGCCGCGTGAGGGCTTGCGAAATATTGCGTATCGACCAAGTGCCCGTGATCCGGCTGGAACACTTGTCAGAGCACCAGAGGCGGGCATTCATGCTCGCCGACAACCGTCTCACCGAAAACTCGGAATGGGATGGCCGGCTCCTGGGTGAGCAACTGAAGATCCTCTCCGAGGCTGAATTGGACTTCAATCTGGAAGCCACAGGATTCGAGATGGGAGAAATCGATCTCTCTATCGAGAATCTCAGCCCCGCCAGCGAGGGCGGCGAGGATCCAGCCGATGTTCACCCTGAAGCTTCTTCCGTGCAAGTGAGTCGCATCGGCGACCTCTGGCAGTTGGGCAAGCACCGCGTTCTGTGCGGAGATGCGCTGTCTGCCAACAATTACGTGTCACTGATGGGCGATTGCCGTGCCCACCTGGTTTTTACGGACCCACCCCACAACGTGCCGATTGCCGGGAATGGAAGCGGGAAGGGCAAGAATCGCCACCGCGAGTTTGTGATGGCGTCGGGCGAGATGACCGAGGCCGAATTTACCGGATTCCTGAGCAATGCTTTCGCGCGTCTCGCAACATACTGTCTCCCAGGAAGCCTTCATTACATCTGCATGGACTGGCGTCATATGAAGGAACTACTCGCTGCGGGAGGTGCCGCATACTCGGAACTCAAAAATGTGTGCGTGTGGGTGAAGGACAATGCCGAGATGGGGTCGCTCTACCGAAGCCAACACGAACTGGTGTTCGTCTTCAAACACGGCAAGAGTTCCCATCGCAACAACGCGCACCTGGGTCAGGTCGGCCGGTTGCGCAGCAACGTCTGGCGGGACCCAGGGGCCCGGTCGACGAACGAAGGTGACCCGCACGGCCTGCATTCCACGGTCATGCCAGCTGCTCTCGTAGCGGACGCCATTATGGATTGCTCGGCGCGCGGCGATCTGGTTCTCGATCCCTTCCTCGGAAGCGGAACGACTGTCATTGCTGCGGAACGAACTGGTCGGATTTGCTATGGCATGGAAATCGATCCAGGTTACGTGGATATCGCCATACGCAGATGGCAGAAGTTCACGAAGCTCGAGGCTATTCACCAGGTCACTGGAAAAACCTTTGCCCCGCGTGAAGAGGAGGTCTGCGATGCCTGATGATGACAACAAGACATACGACGTTGGATTCGGCAAGCCACCAAAGCCAAGCCAGTTTCGCAAGGGCTTTTCTGGCAATCCGAAAGGTCGGCCAAAAGGCAGGCGCAATTTGGCGACCGTCTTGGAGCGGACGCTGCGAGAAAAGGTCGTCATCAACGAAAACAGCGTGCGCAGAACGGTGACCAAACTTGAGGCGGCAGTGAAACAACTGGTGAATCGGGCCGCCTCAGGCGATCTAGGCGCGATACGGCAACTGTCGGCGCTCGCGCGCTCGGCCGAGGAAGAACGGGTTCCTCCTCCGACACGGCAATTGGACGAGGACGATCAAAAAGTTATGGAAAACGTCCTGAAAAGATTCAAAGAATCTGCGAATGGAGAAGACAATGAAAATCAATAAAGAAGAGTACCAGGCAGTCATGAGGAATGATTTCGTGGCGTTTGTGCAACGAGGATTCCATGAGCTGAATCCGCAAACGGAATATCAGGAAAATTGGCACATCCATGTTATCGCGGAGGCCTTGGAACAATGCCGTACCGGCAAACTGCGACGTCTGATTATCAATGTCCCGCCACGCTCCCTTAAATCACATATGACGTCGATCTCATTTGTGGCCTGGCTCATGGGGCACAATCCGGCGGCGCAGATCATCTGCGCCAGCTATGCCCAAGACCTGGCAGACAAGTTGGCTGCCGATTGCCAATCATTAATGACCACCCAGTGGTATCAGGAGCTATTCCAGTCAACTCGGCTGGCAACGCGTAGGCAGCCCGTACATAATTTCAAGACCACTGAGAAAGGTTTTCGCCTGGCCACTTCGGTCGGCGGTGTGCTCACGGGACTAGGCGCGGACTTCATCATCATCGACGATCCCCTCAAGCCGGACGAGGCACGATCGGAGACCCAGCGCAACGCGGTCAACAATTGGTACGACCACACGTTAGTCAGCCGTTTGAACAAGCAGGGGACGGGCTGCATCATTTTGATTATGCAGCGCCTTCATGAAGATGACTTAGTTGGCCACGTGCTGGCGCAGCGTGGCTGGACTGTGCTGAAGTTTCCCGCAATTGCGGAGGAGGGCGAAACCTATGTGGTTAAGACACCCTACGGGCCGAGAACATTCAGCCGTCAGGCAGGTGAGGCCTTGCACCCACAACGAGATTCACTCGAAGTGCTTGCTTCAATGCGGGAGATTTTGGGCGAGTACAACTTTGCCGGCCAATACCAGCAGGCTCCGGCTCCCTTGGGCGGCGGCATGGTCAAGATTGCTTGGTTCAAGAAGTACACGGCCGACGATCGGCCCGATTCCTTTGACACAGTGTTTCAGAGTTGGGATGCGGCAAATAAGGCGGAGGAATTGAATGACTATAGTGTCTGCACGACTTGGGGGGTCAAGGGCAAAAAGCTGTACCTGCTAAACGTTTTCCGCCGCCGCATGGAATTTCCTGAATTAAAACGTGCGATTCGCGACCAAGCAGCAGAATTCCGGCCAAAGAACATTCTTATCGAAGACAAAGCATCCGGGACGCAGCTCATCCAAGACTTGATTCGCGAGGGCGTTCACGAAGTTACTTGCTACGAGCCAAAGGGGGAGAAGACTATGCGGTTACAATCAACTACGAGCACCATCGCGAACGGGTTCGTCTTCCTACCAGAGACGGCCGCCTGGCTGGCCGAATATGTTCACGAGCTGACGACGTTTCCGAATGGCAAGTACGACGATCAGGCCGACTCCACTTCGCAGGCCCTCGACTGGATTAAGAATTGTTTGTCGGAACTGGATTGTCTTTGGCTGAGACTCGCGGCCCGCAAAGAAATGATCGCGGAGGGCAGGCGGGAAGAAGTGAAGGAAATGGATGCAAAATATGGAGCGCCACCGGAAGAACCCAAACCGCCACGTGCATCTGGAGGCGCGGTCTACGAAGAACCCAAACCCCCACGTGCATCTGGACCCGCGGTTTACACTAACTACGATTAGCCTTCGAAGCTTTTGCCGTCCAGCAAAGCAAGCAGGCGCCCGGTCTCAGTTGCTGGTTGGCGCAGCTGCTGCCGCACACGGACCAGACAGTGGCCATCGTGGCCTTGGCGAACAAGATGGTGCGGACAATGTGGGCGGTCCTATCGGGTCGTCCACGAAAAACATCACGTCGCCGGACGCAAAGTCTTTAGGGCGAGCGCTGGCGACTACCCCTTTGTACACAGAGCTTGGCAGACCCGCAAAAAGCTCAGATTTATTCAGCGATATACAGTTCTTATTTTCCTTGTCCATAATTCTTCTTCTTCGTCCAATTACTCCTTGCCGCCTGGAACGAGCGGCGTGTAAGGCAGAGGCAGGTAGCATCGCAGCCGCAACTCGCTGTCTCAATGGACCGCATGATTCAAATTTTCCAGTACCCGGGATGTAGTACTGGCCTTGAGTCCAGCACCATTGGCAACCGGCGTAACGGCGCAAGCAGATTTCCCATTGATTTCAACCGAATTGGTCCTGGTAAGTCCGCTTAGCCGATCCATCTTATGTCGGAAGAGTTTGGTGGGTCGATCCGGGTGAAGGTGGGCACTGAGATTTGACCATTGTGATGCCGCCCCCCTCAGTGGGAATCGGCTGCAATCGCACAAGAGTTCGCTAGCTGATAAAATCTGATGGATGGTCCCCGGATTTCCGCCTGACGATCCTGGAGTGCATCGAGTCTGAGACCATTAGCACTCAGCAGCGGCTGAACAGAAGTGGCGCGCCAAGTTTGGAAGTGTAATTGGGCCGGTAGCGATTCGCATTGTAGAGCATGCCCACATCGACTTTGCGCGGGCCAAGAGAAGAGGCCGGCAGGGCCGTGTGCGCATAGCACCCGTTTTGTACTGCGACCATTCGGCCTGTGACGCCGTCGTGAATTAGATCCAAGGCAATATTTGCAAAAGTTATCGCTACCAACTGATCGATTGAGTCCGGTTCTCCGCTGCGCAAGTCATACGTCAAGTCGCTGACCATTGTTTCCTCACCTGTTCGCCGTCGGACCTCTTCCGCTAAAGCGTGACCGATGTCAACCTTCTTCCGATGACCGTACGCATCCACCTCACCGAACTCGCCGACTTCTTGCTGCTCCCACACCGCTCCCTCCGATACGACCACGAGCGAGTAATTGCTCGGATTATTTCGTTTGTCTTCGGACAGAAGTTTGGCGATCCGGTCCAGTTCAAACGGGTGTTCGGGGATCAGGCATCGGGCCGAAGTGACATAGGCGGTGTAGAGAGCCGTGAAGCCGGAGTCGCGGCCAAAGATTCGGAAAATGCCAATGCGCTCGTGGGAGCCAAGAGTTGTCCGTTGTCTTGTTATCAACTCCTTAGCACGAGTGATGGCCGTAGAAAACCCAATGCAGTATTCCGTGCCCTGGACGTCGTTGTCCATCGTCTTCGGCACGGCAATCAAGGGCACTCCCTCGGCGGAGAGCACAGACGCGAAACTAAGCGTATCGTCGCCACCGATTACGATCAAGCAGCCTATCCCTAAACGTTCCAAGTTTTCGATGACGATGGATGTGAGGTCGTAGTGTTTTCCATCAAAGGGAAGCCTTCTCAATGGGGCCCCCGAGATATGATCGGGCAACTTGGATTCGTGGACGCGCCTTGGATTGGCGCGTGAGGTGTGGAGGATCGTGCCCCCGCTGCGATCTATCGTTCGCGTGTTCTCGCGCGTCAGCCGACGGATGTACATCGAGTCGGTTTCGTTGGTGGCGTTCAGGTGCGTCAGACCTTCCCATCCTTTGCGAATGCCAATTACGTCCCGGCCCATTTCGCTTGCCCGGTAAACCACGGACTTAATGACCGGATTCAAGCCTGGGACGTCACCTCCGCCTGTCAAGATGCCGATCTTCCCTCCCGCGGGCATAGGTTTTCCCTCCCTCTGCGGTGTCAAGGTTGCGATTACAGTTTTACTGCAATCGGCTTATGTCTACAACGTTCCTGTCGGAAAGCAATTCGCTCGCCTCTCAATTTCAGCAGGAAGACGGGTGGGCCTCACTGGACGATTCTAGAGTTCTGCCACAATGCGATCCCCGAACCCAGCAGTCCCCCGCGTTTGGAAATCATTGTTATTCTGGCGATGTTGGCAGGGCTCTGATTCCAAATTCTAGGAAACCATTTGAATTAGAGCAGACGAAGAGAAGCGGGGGTGTCCTCATTCGTCCTAGGGAAAAACGGCGCCGATGGGATGGTTGCAGACTGGAAAACCTGCCTGCAAACTGAGCTCGGCCCTACATAAAGCTGGTATAGAATTAATTTTAGCCTACTCCCTTTTAAGAACTGCCAACGTCAAAAGGCGACGCAAGGACGTTTCTTCGACCGTGCCCGCCGGGCCGTGAAGGAAAACGTAGCGCAGAGTTTCATTTCCCAGAAATTCTGGGGCTTGTATTTGAATCTCGTCAAGGCAGGGCTGGTGAGCCATGGAGAGGATTGGCTGTGGTCGAGTGTGCATGATTACCCGGGAAGGTTGGATAGGCCAGCAAAAACAGTCGGCCTTTTGACTGTCGGTTTTTTGTTATTAGCTGCCTAGCGTTTCTTGTTGCCTGTCGATGAACGGACGAGGATTTGAGGAAGAACTACACGAGATTCGCCAAGGGAAATTCCGGTCAACGAGCTCGACGGAGGTTGGGACATGTCCGCGGAACCCCACGATTCTGTCATTCTTGCCGCCGCCGCTGGCAAGCTGGATGTCGTCACCGAGGTCCAGCGCAAAGAGGCTCTGCTCAAAGCGGGCGCCCTGCAGAACGCGATCTTCAACAGCGCCAACTTTTCGAGCATTGCCACCGACGAGAGAGGCGTCATCCAGATCTTCAACGTCGGCGCCGAGCGCATGCTCGGCTACACGGCCGCCGATGTGGTGAACAAGATCACTCCCGCTGACATCTCCGATCCGCAGGAAGTGATCGCGCGCGCCGAGGCGTTAAGCACCGAGCTCGGCACCCCGATCACGCCGGGCTTCGAGGCATTGGTGTTCAAGGCCGCGCGTGGCATCGAGGACATCTACGAGCTGACCTACTTCCGCAAGGACGGCAGCCGTTTCCCGGCGGTGGTGTCGGTCACGGCGCTGCGCGACGCTCATGAAAAAATCATCGGCTATCTGTTGATCGGCACCGACAACACCGCGCGCCGGAAGGCAGAAGAGGCGTTGCGTGAAGCGGGCCAGAGGATGGCGCTGCAGATGACCCATTCGGCTCAGCACGATTTTCTGACCGGTTTGCCCAATCGAATGCTCCTGAATGACCGCGTTAGCCAGGCGATCGCCTTAACGTCGCGTCACATGAAAAAAGTCGCGGTGCTGTTTTTGGATTTGGATGGTTTTAAACACATCAACGATTCCCTGGGACATGCGATCGGCGACAAACTTCTTCAATCCATCGCAAAACGTCTAGTGGATTGCGGACGCTCCTCGGACACGGTAAGCCGACACGGAGGCGATGAATTCGTCGTGCTGCTTTCAGAAGTGGAACATTCGGAAGATGCTGCCATTACCGCGAGAAGAATGCTGCAGAAGATGGCGGAGGCTCACTCCATCGACCAGTACGATCTTCACGTCACCACAAGCATTGGCGTGAGCGTCTATCCCGACGACGGCCTGGATGCCGAGACGCTCATCAAGAATGCAGACACCGCGATGTACCAGGCAAAGGAAAATGGGCCTCAGAGCTATCAGTTTTTCAAGCCAGCCATGAACGTCCGAGCCGTGGAGCGGCAATCCATCGAGGAGAGTCTGCGGCGCGCCCTGGAACGGCAGGAATTCGCGTTGCATTACCAGCCGAAGATCAATCTGAGGACAGGAGCGATTACCGGCGCGGAAGCATTGATACGTTGGACGCATCCTAGTCGAGGACCGGTCTCTCCGGCACAATTTATTCCCGTTGCGGAAGACTGCGGCCTTATTGTGCCGATCGGCAACTGGGTCCTGCGTGAGGCGTGCAAGCAAGCCCGGGCCTGGGTAAATGCAGGTCTGCCCCTGGCTACCATGGCAGTGAACATCTCGGCGATGGAGTTCCGAGACGAGAACTTTCTTGAAGGCGTATTAGCAATCCTCAAGGATACGGGCTTGGATCCGAGGTCTCTTGAGTTGGAGCTGACCGAAAGCGTTCTTATGAAGCGTGCCGAGACCACGGAACCCATCCTCAAGACACTCAGAGCGACAGGGGTGCAATTGGCGGTCGATGACTTCGGCACGGGCTACTCCAGCTTGAGCTATCTTACAAAGTTTTCGATCGATGCGCTCAAGATCGATCAGTCGTTCGTCCGTCAGATCACCACCGCTCCCGGCGAGACGAGTATCGTGTCCGCAGTGATCAGCATGGGCCGAAGCCTTAACCTGCGGGTCGTTGCTGAGGGCGTGGAAACGCACGAAGAGCTTGCATTTCTTCAGGCTCACCAATGTGACGAGGCGCAAGGGTACTATTTCAGCCGGCCCGTGCCTCCCCAGCCTTTCGCCAAGTTGCTCGAAACTGGCATATCAGAAACTGTCCTCAACTGAAGGCTGAGTCAGTATTCTTCATGTCAGATCAGCTTACCGTTCAGGAAATTCCGTCAACCGAGACACCATCACGGTTAGTTTCAAAGGAAGTACAGACGAAGGGCTGTCCTGTGGTTAAGTATTTGCTGCCTTTCCTGGTTGAATACACAAAAAGCGTAATCCACCAACACCCCAAGTTTCGCCTCTCCCAAAGGACTCCCCAGAATATCGGCCAGGTCTGCACAAACGACCAATTTTCCGCATATTTCCCAGGCCTTCGATAGTCCAAGACTGTAAATCAGAGGCAGGGCAAATTCGGTGGCACAATCAGAGTCCGGACCTAGTTCCAGGTTTCTATCCAGTGGCTAAATCGCTTTCCAAAATTGCCTAATCGACAGCGTGGTTCAGTCTGCCGAATCCCACATTCCGGTAAGCCCGCACTCCACTCTCCTGCTCGCTTCGCAAGAAGGTTTAGCTCAACAACTCTGCCCAGTTCAGGCGGCTGCACACTTCGTGGAATTGGAGCGCCCTTGTCCAGACATAAATGCGTACGGGTGTGAACGTAGTAGTCGAAATATGACTTCAGAACACGGCGCAGACCGGATTCACCAACGACGATCACGTGATCCAAGCACTCGCGGCGAATCGAGCCAATCAACCGGTCGACATAGGCATTCTGCCAAGGGGCCCAGCTGTTTCGTAATCCCTCTGGCAATGATGAGAGACAGGAGCGCCTGATAAAAACGCTCGGCAATCTGCAAGACCTGAGACAGAGGGTATACAGGAAGGGGAAGGCGAAAGCGGTTGGATGATGTGGAGTAGATGCTGGTGACATCAGCGGATTGAAAGCACATCCAATTGGCTGCGTGCCATAAGTGTCGCAAATTTAGGGAATCCGTTGATCGGAAACCGTTTGGAACATTTCGGCAATGTTTATACCTCATCTCTAATGGTCCCGATGCT
This sequence comes from Terriglobia bacterium, assembly GCA_963811715.1. Classification (GTDB taxonomy): domain Bacteria; phylum Acidobacteriota; class Terriglobia; order Acidiferrales; family UBA7541; genus Palsa-360. The sequence goes on along the minus strand of CAWESM010000008.1, from coordinate 138,572 downwards.
TCTGCTCTCTTTTCGCCGGGGACCATATCGAAATGAAGAAATAACTCCCTTTACGACAATAGGTTAATTGAAGTACTGGCAACGGAAGTTCCCCCTACTTCAAGGGATAGATGGCACGCCGGTTGCAGGGTTTCCCTATTACTGTTGCTGACTCGGGAGGGGGCGCAAAACACGATTCTACCCGACCATAAGGGTTGCACAAATACGTGGTCTTTCAGGGAAGCCCGTTTACAGGTTTTTCAGAGGAACCCGTGTGCAAACGGAGACGGACATTCATCATCCGGAAGTTCCGGTAGGAGGTGGTCCATGAGCAGCAATCGCACATCGCAACAACAACTCGACCCCACGCTTAGGAGTGAGGAGTCGCAGGAATTTCAGGCCGCGCTGAAGAGCAAGGTCGTCGGCCAGGAAGAGGGAGTCTGCGCGCTGGTGGACCTGTACCAGGTGTACTGCGCAGGGATGAGTTCGATGGGGCGGCCCGTGGGGAACCTGTTGTTTCTGGGGCCGACGGGATCGGGGAAGACGCGCATCGTGGAAGCGGCGGCGGAAACCCTGTTCGGGGACCCGCGAGCGGTGATTAAGGTGGACTGCGCGGAGTTCCAGCACTCGCACGAGATCGCCAAGCTGATCGGATCGCCTCCGGGGTATCTGGGACACCGGGAGACGCACCCGCTGATCACGCAGGAAGAGTTGGCGAAGTATCACACCGAGATGCTGAAACTGAGTTTTCTGCTGTTCGATGAGATCGAGAAAGCGTCGGACGCGCTGTGGCAGTTGCTGCTGGGAATTCTGGATAAGGCGACGCTGACGCTGGGAGATAACCGGCGGGTAGATCTGTCGCAGACGATGATCTTTCTGACCTCGAATCTGGGTGGAGGAGAGATTACGGAGCTGATGACGGGAGGAATGGGATTTGTGCAGCCGTCGGACAAGACGGAAGACAAATTGGATGTGAAGGTGGAACGGACGGCGCAGGAAGCGGCGAAGAAGAAGTTTTCGCCGGAGTTCATGAATCGATTGGATAAGGTGGTGGTGTTTCATCCGTTGCGGGAAAAGCAGTTGGAGCAGATTCTGGAGATTGAGCTGGGGATGGTGCAGCAGCGGGTGTTGGACACAGGGCGAGGGCAATTTCTGTTTCGAGTGACACCGGCGGCGAGGCGCTTCTTACTGCAGGAAGGAACGGACTTCAAGTACGGGGCGCGACACCTGAAGCGAGCGATCGAGAAGTACGTGGTGTCTGCGCTGGCGAACCTGCTGGCGACCGAGCAGGTACGTTTCGGCGACATGCTCGTCGTCGATTGGGACGGCAAGACAATGCATCTTTCGTTTCGAAAGGAAGGCAAAGGCGCCGTGGTTCCTGTACCAACAAAATTGATGTGGGGCGCGGGGGCCCAGGCAGCGAAGGCGACTGGCGGAAACGTCGCCGAAGCTCCCGCCGCAGTTGTCGTGCGCGAAACGAAGGCTCCCGTAGCGCTGCCCTCAGGTGCTCCTCCGCCCGTGGCTTCCGGACGCTGTTCTCCGCAAACAATCCGTACCGCGAGTATTCCTCGCCAACAGATGTCGTGAGCGTCAAGGGTTTGCCCCCAACATCCGGCGCGCGGCATCCTTTGTGCCATCCTGATCGCTCACTTCCTGGTGCACGTCGTTTTGATGCTTTTCCAGCTTGCCCAGGACGCCCTCCAGCTCGTACGTCAAGGAACACGCTCTCGGCCTGCCCTGCAGGCCGAGAATCTCTTCCTCCGGAAGCAGCTTGCGCTTTACTTGGAACGCAAGGCAAAACCCCGGCGCGCCAACGATGCGACTCGACTCACCTCCGTCACTCTGTCCAATTTCTTCGCTTGGAAAGATGTAATGCGTATCGTGAAGCCGGAGACGTTCATGCGCTGGCATCGGAAAGGCTTCCGGCTCTTCTGGCGCTGGAAGTCGAGACCTCGAGGACAACCGCTAATCCGTTCATTAGGTGGAATCCGCTCCGCGCACGTCGAACCCTTGAAATTAAAAAGGGGGCCGAATGGGGTGTTAATCCGGCCCCGGGGTGGAGTGGGGAATTTTTATCGTCTCTTTGTCGAGATGAACTTACTCTTGTTTCCGGCCGCAGTCAATGGTAAGGCGTCGCATGGTAAGACATACGCATAGATACACTAGAGGAAGCCAGGTCTCCGTCGGGATGCGATACGCTCCCAGGGATTGACGCGCTCGAAGAGCAAAGGAAATCCTTCCACGCAAATCCGCACCGATCAACCTTCGCAAGCACAAATCAAATCTCGAACTCTCTTGATTCATTGCCGGATAACATTTTGGCGAACGACACGGATCGGCTCGATACGTGTCGACTTGGCAGGACTAGAAAGACAAAACCAACTTGACCCATACCGGCCTTCTCATGGAAGGTCTTATCTTAATTACGATTGATCGAGTAGCGGCTAATACCTACAGTGGTCAAAATTGACCAGTTTCGCGGCTGGGTGCTACCGTATTCTGTCCGAATGAAAAAGAAAGAACTCACGCCCAAACAGTTATCCTCCGTCCCCTGTCCTACGTGCGGTGTCGCTGCTAAGAAGCGTTGTGTGCTGTATTCAGGTGCTCCGCGCTCAGAACCACACGTAGACCGGAAGCTTTCCGCGGCTGAGGCGATTAAGACGAAAAGAATTCCCCGTGTTCCTGGACGTCGATAAATCCCCTTCCGAACAACAATCGGAGATATGTGGTGGTAAGCCCTTTTTACCAAGGTGATCTGGTCGGTGCTTAATCGTGCAGGACAACACTTAGGAGGGAACTGTGTACCCGAAGTCCGCCATTGTTGTATTTAATGAAGCCGAGTTCCCTAAATTTATTCATGAAGAAATTGACCCGAGAGCGCGTTGTCCCGATCATTTCCGCCAGAGTCTCCTGAGAAACTTTGGGAAGCATCTTTTCCGGGTGGGGTTGCTTGCCGTAGCGAGCGAGCAGCAAAAGAGTCCGAGCCAGTCGTTTCTCGCTCGAATTAAAAAGTTGATCGATCAAATCCTCCTCGATCCGGATGTTCCGTGAAAGCATATAAGACACGAAGCGGTCGGAGAAAGCATGTTCAGCGTGAAGCACGCGAATCATCTCGTTTTTTTCAATAACGAGTACAGTCGTATGTGCAATCGCGGTCGCTGTCCCCATTCGAACAGACTGACCTGCCATGCCCCCCTCACCAAAAAAGTCACCTGGTCCCAGAATCGCCACGACTGCTTCTTTGCCGACCTCATTAATAACGGAGAGCTTTACACCACCTTGTTGAACGTACATCACACTGGTAGCGGGATCACCTTGAGAGTAGGCTTTCTCGGATCTGCGATACTCGACAACTTTTCTCGCAACACCGACCGAAGCGAGATACGCCTGGGCATTGAAAATATGCTTTTTATTGGATTTCGTCTTGCTGGACCTCGCGATTACTTCCATAACGCCCCCGCTTAAGACATATCGGGTTTCGACTTGTCTGTAACTCCTAGGCCATTGCAAACTGCCAACCAATTAACGAGGTACGCCCAGTGCCAGCACTGAGGGCAGCTTTGAGAATTATCTGGAACCCATTCAGTCACATTCTGTGACAATAGCGGCACAAATCAACTGGTCACTTCTGGGTGGCATTAACTCTTACGGCACATACTGAGGCAGTGCTATTCTCCACATTACAGTTCCTCTCCACTGTAAACGCGATCCGGGATTTTCGTCTCAGTCGCAGACGTGATTCTTATCGGATAATCGATGCCAAGTCTCGATAAGTTGTCTTGTGCTTATCCGTTTAGCTCCACTTGGTACAACTGCCTGTAGGTTGTGGGTTGCTGCTGGCTACCCAGTCCGAGAAGTATCTGGAGGCGGCCATCGCTGTCCTACGTGGAGGCGCCACGTTCTTGATAAGGCGATCGTTGTGGGCGCCGACAGGAGGTCTCGTCACTGAAGAGCTTTCTAAACTCGTGCAATGATCGAGGATACTCCTGGCGCATCGCGCCCGACCCCATCCCTTGGGGCTTGTGGAGTCAATCGGATAAGCACTTGTTGTCCTATCGCCCTGTGGCTACCAATTTCCAGCAATCCCGTTTATCGGGAGTAATGCCTCTATCGCGAAGGCGCTGATCGGCTTGGATTGCACGAATTGCTGACGGACTGGTGTGGAGACCGAGCCCCACGATTGTCACACCCAGTCCACACGTGTAGTCTATTGCTTAGACTTCACTCATTGGATCCTCTGTCTCGTCTAAGTTGTATTTGGAAATTGGTCTTCGGAAAACGTGACACTATTTTGGTCCCGAATCGTGGAACCGCTGAGGACGCAAGCGGCCCCACGCCTGGACCCTGTTGTAAGCCACATGGATTTTGCCAAGGCACTTAACCTTAGTACATCCCTCCCATGCCCCCGCCTTGGCCCGCGCCTGCCGCAGCCGCCTTTTCCTCCCCCTTGAAATCGGCGATCAAAGCCTCAGTGGTCAGCATCAATGCGGCGATAGATGCGGCGTTCTGCAGTGCCAGCCGGGTAACCTTGGCCGGATCGATCACTCCTGCCTTGAGCATGTCCCCGTATTCGCCGGTCTCCGCGTTGAACCCGAAGTTCTCATCCTTCGAGTCACACACGCGTCTCACAATCACCGCGCCTTCATGGCCAGCGTTGACGGCAATCTGGCGTAGGGGTTCTTCGAGGGCGCGCTTCACGATGTTCACCCCGACGGCTTCATCATCATGGAGCTTTAACTTATCAAGTGCCGGAATACAGCGAAGCAGGGCCACGCCGCCGCCGGGAACGATACCTTCCTCAACTGCAGCGCGAGTGGCATGCATGGCGTCTTCGACGCGAGCCTTCTTTTCCTTCAGCTCGGTTTCGGTTGCCGCGCCTACCTTGATCACTGCAACGCCGCCCACCAGCTTCGCCAGCCGTTCCTGAAGCTTCTCTCCGTCGTAGTCCGAGGTAGTTTCTTCAATCTGAACACGGAGTTGCTTGATGCGGCTTTCGATTGCGGTGTTTTTCCCCGCGCCTTCGATAATCGTGGTGTTGTCCTTGTCGATGATTATCTTTTTTGCGTGGCCCAGGTCCTCGATTTTCATGTTCTCGAGCTTGATTCCGAGGTCCTCGGTGATGGCCTTGCCGCCAGTCAGGATCGCGATGTCTTCGAGCATGGCCTTACGGCGATCGCCGAAGCCGGGGGCCTTCACCGCAGCGCACTTCAGAGTGCCTCGCAGCTTGTTCACCACCAAGGTTGCCAGGGCTTCGCCCTCAACGTCCTCGGACAGGATCAACAGTGGGGTGCCGATCTTGGCAGTCTGTTCAAGCAAGGGAAGCAAGTCCTTCATCGAAATGATCTTTTTCTCGTGAATTAGGATCTGCACGTCCTCCAGTACGCACTCCATTCGTTCCGGGTCGGTAACGAAATACGGCGATAAATAACCGCGGTCAAACTGCATGCCTTCTACGATTTCGAGCGTGGTCTCCATGGTTCGAGATTCCTCGACGGTAATGACGCCGTCCTTGCCCACCTTCTTCATCGCCTCGGCAATGATGCTGCCAACCTGCTTGTCGGTGTTGGCGCTGATCGTGCCCACTTGCGCGATCATGTCGCCCTTGACGTCGCGGGAGAGCTTCTTGATCTCTGCAACGCAGGCTTCTACGGCCTTCTCAATGCCACGCTTCAGCGACATTGGGCTTACACCCGCGGCAACCGTCCGCACGCCTTCGCGGAAGATCGCCTGGGCCAGCACGGTCGCGGTGGTGGTGCCGTCACCGGCCACATCGGAGGTCTTGGACGCGACCTCGCGCACCATCTGCGCACCCATGTTCTCGAGCGGATCTTGCAGCTCGATTTCTTTCGCCACGGTCACGCCGTCTTTGGTAATAATCGGTGCGCCAAACTTCTTTTCAATCACGGCGTTGCGCCCCTTGGGGCCGAGCGTGATTTTCACGGCGTCCGCGAGAATATTCACACCGCGCAGAATCGCCTGACGTGAATTCTCACCTGTTACAATTTGTTTTGCCATTGGACTCCACCCTCCTGGGTGAATGAGAACGTGCGCTCCGTCTAAAGCCTTTGGACCGGGGAAAACTACTTCTTGCCGGATGCTGCTTTTGCGATCCCGCTGAGCTTCGCGAGAATTTCTTCCTCGCGGAGGATCAGATACTCCTGGTCATCCATCGTGATGTCATTGCCGGTGTATTTGCCGAACAAGATTCGATCGCCCGCCTTCACGTCCAGTGGTACGCGTTGTCCTTTTTCGATCTTTCCTGCTCCGACGGCGATCACTTCGCCTTCCTGAGGTTTCTCTTTGGCCGTGTCAGGAATGATGATGCCGCCTTTCGCCGTCTCCTTCTCTTCGAGCCGCCTCACCAGGACGCGATCATGTAGGGGTGTTATTTGAACCGTCATTTTCTATCCTCCGTTAAATTCGCCTTAAAGATTCCAACAGCAAACTCGTTATTGCGCCACACCGATGTCAGGGGCGAAACGCTTTTATGTTCTTCAGTCGCGATGTTTCCAGGTCGTCGGCTTCTTTTTTCACGCGAGCGACTTCTTTCTGCGGATCTTCTTGCCCCTCCAACTTCAAAGATTTGGCGATCGCAGCCTCAGCTTGTGCATCCAGCCGTTTCGAAAACATGACTAGCCCAAAGGTATTCGACAGGGACGACCGGAAAAGGTTGAACGAGTATCGCGAGTCTTCCCAGCGAACGATCACCTTTTCTGTCGTCCCATATTCCCCGGTCTCGTTCGTGGGGAAATTGATCTCGGCAGTCGGCCTGATTGCAGTGCCGTATTTCGCGGACATAGTTCGTACCATGTCCTCGGCAGTTAGCCCTTCTGTGACATACCGATCATAGGTCACCAAAATCCTGTAAAGCTCGCCATTGTAGAAGGAGAAGAGAATCTGCCGGACAGGCTCCGCTCGAGGAGTTCCTGAAGCTAGCGGTGTCCACCACGTCAACTCTTGAATCACCGCTGGGCGCTGTTGGATCAAGTTGGCCTGGGTCGGTTTTTGGTCAAGCTGCTTTGAAAGGTCTACCAAACCCATTCCGAACGAAAAGTTCCGATACTTGGAAAGATCCTGCCCATGAATCAAAGGGGCTGAAAGCAAGATCATAACGAGGGAACTGACCAGACTGCGCATCATCTTCATTTGAATGCCTCATTCGAAACATTGAAGATTCAAAGATCCTTGCTCGTTGCCACATTTAGCTGTGTAACCATTTCTCCCTCAACGCAGTTCCTTGCCCCTAGCGAGCCACATGCTTTGGTTCAGGCGGCCTTCAATTTTGCTCGGTCCCACTCCTGATGGTCCTTGGCTCGCAAGAGAAACTCATTTTCCTGGATATGTCGTGAATGGGCGGAGACACTCGCGTAGGGCAATCCCAGAAAACGTTTCGAGGCCACTCGCGTGATTTCCAAGGAATTAAATTTCGTCGGCTTCAGGTTCGCCAAGATTCGCTTGACTGCTCTGCGTACCGTCTTTTGTCCCTCAAAACCGAATACGGTTGCCCGGATTTCACCGGCCAGCCAGAAGAAGGTCCATCCCGCTTCGCTGATTTTTCGACCCAACCCGTACCCATCGAGATTTTTAACCAAGCGCCAGCCAGTCGCACAGGGCTCACTCTCGAATCGCAGCGCGTCCGGAAAGAATGTGCCATCCTTGATAAGGATAGTTCCCGTATTGATTGTCTCTGCCATTTGGGCTCTCCTCGGCGTCTACAGTGATCCATTGTTTCGCAGCAACTGGCGCCGGCAGCTGGATGTTTGCGTCAGATTCGAACTTTGATACCTATCGTCCTTCATTCCGCCGTCCTCACAGCGTTTTTCGTTGGAAGGGCATTGACCTTTTGTCCAAACGGTCGTTGCAACAGCCTCACGGAGGGCTCAACGAACCACTCGTACAGCAGGGTTCTCCCTGGATGATCCATGAAAAAACAGGGCTACCCACCAGGTGTAGCCTCCCGCCAATTCTGGAGTATCTTGTTGCATCGAGCAGGGTTGCACGGGGGAAGGCTGACCTCGCAGACGATATTCGTGTTCTTGATGGCCAGCGCTTCCTCGAGGACTTGCCCTTGACCCACTCGGTGGCGAGCGAAGGGCTGGCAATTGCCGAGCCGCAGCTGAACGCCTTGAACTCCGCTTCCTCGATGACTTGCGTTTCGGAATTGATTTTCATTTGTAGCTTCATCACGTCACCGCACTCGGGCGCGCCGAGCAGGCCGGTGCCCCCATTCGGGTCATCCTTCGGAAGGCTGTCGACGTCGCGCAGGTGATCGTCGTGATCAATCACATTGTCCGAATGAGCCTTGTAGCCTTCGCTCCCGAACTTGTTTTGTTTTCCAGACGCCTTCCGCAATGCTCGAATGATTCCACCGGCCGTGTAGAAAGAGGTCCAGGGCTCGCTTTCAAATTGCAACGATTCCAACATATGGGTGCCTTCCTCGATCAAGGTGGTCCCCGTTTTGATTGTGTCTGCCATTGGCGTCTCGCTTGCGCTTACAGTGGCCCTCAGAACCACCATGGTCACAGCCTTACAGTGATTTGCTCCCCTAGGTCCGGTCTGTTATCGACGGTGTAGTGAGTCCCGATTCTGTGTTTGATGAAGAACAAAGCCAGGACCAGCATGACCGCGCTTGCACAAACCAAAAAATGCCGCAGTATTTCGTAATTCTCGGAGGGGCGCCATGTCACCGCCAGGAGTAACACCGTAATGGGAATCCACTGTACGATTTTCCTGACCAGTGGCCACCTCGTTTCCCCGCCCAGTTTCCCGTTCGCCGGAGAAGTGAGGGGGCGGACTTGGCACGCCCCCCCGAGCGAAAGCACCTACCGACTTAGGCCGTTACTGCCGCGGCGATGTTGTGGAAGGTCAAGTTGGCACCCCATGTGTTTCCACTTGAGGGGTTACCTCAACAACCTCCCTCAGGAGCTTCGCCATTTCTCGGTAGGGTCCGCGGTCGTCACTGTCCGCGCGCTCTGCCTCATCTCACAGACTGATTTCAAACGCCTAGCCAAGGGAGCAATTGAGATAACCATCGCTACTTCTGCTACTTCAGATAGCGTGAAGTCCCCCTGGAGCCTGAACTACGGTAAGTGAGTTAACTTGACGTGTCAAGTGGAATCTGAGACTATTTTCCATAGTTAATCTATCTAGTTACATCGAAGGGAGGCGCCCTGTGGATGTTTGCTTACTGATTAAACAGCGGCTGGATGAATTGGGGCTGGAGCAGAAAGACCTAGCGGCTGCCACCGAAGTTACGGAGTCCTATATTTCCCAGCTGCTGACTCGGAAGAAATTGCCGCCAGCGCCTGGCCGAACAGATATCTATGGGAAAATGGCGAAGTTTTTGAAGCTTCCGAGCGATAAGCTTTCGAAGCTGGTCGACCTCCAGCGCATGGAAGAATTGAAGAGAGACTTGGGGGACCCGCCCGCGCCCTTGTTTCACGAAGTTCGAGAATTGATTCTCCGCAAGTGCGCGCCCGACAAAGAAAAACAAGTACGCGCGATTTTTGAGAAGCAACCCTTCGGTGAACTGGAACGCCTCGTCACACAAAAGCTTTCGGACGTGGTCAAGAGAGTCGCGAAAGAAGAACTGGAAGGTGAAAACTGGCTCCACCTGGTGGCTCAACTCAGCGGCCGAAGCTATGAAGAGATGCGGGTCATCATTCTTGAGTTTCTGGACACGGATGTTTTCAACGTGTCGGTTGAAAACTGCGTCTCCTTCTTGGATCCGCTGATTGCATCCTGGGATATCGACCTCGCGACATTTAGTATGGAAATTGTCTTAAACCGCAGACTCGCCCCAGGGCAGCCTAAGAAATTTGAGTTCGTGGAAAGGGACCCTGACCAACCAGACGAAGAGCCGGGGCTCGAAGAATTCCTTAGGGATAGTTCCCTCAGCGGGACAGCCACCAAGGAAGAAATGGAGTTTCTAAGGAAGTTGAGGTTCAACGGAAAACGTCCTACTTCACTCTATTATTACCGGGAATTGCAAAGCCTCAGAGACACTCTCCATTTTCGCGCGGAAAATCGATCGTTGCTGCAGAATTCATCCGGAGGGCTGAAATGACCGTTAACATACAGTATGTGGGTTTCAAGTCGAAGGCGATCGTCCGAGAATACAGTTTCCTTTTGCGGGAATCATCGATCGAGCCGCACGAGATCACATTTACGATTTTGAACAAGGCATTCCGGTCCCATGGTTTACGCTACCAAGATGCGCCGGACCTCTGCTCGCTGAAGCTGCATCGCGAGATGGCCAAGTCCGTGGACGATCCACTGAAAACACACTACCGGATCAGTGGAAACGAACTGGATGACTACCGTGACTCCCACTCTTTAAAAGCCGCAAAGGCTCTCTATTCGCGCAAAGTTGCACAAGATTTCAAGCAATGTAAGCCTAGGTCCGGTCCATTATCAACGTTATAGCGTGTCTCCATTTCGCGTTTGATGAAAAATAAAGTCAACGACATACACTGATCTCGCCTGAAGGGATACGAAAATGCCAGACGAAGAGTGGATTAAAGCACTTGAAGACGGCAGAAAAGTGAAATTCATCTACCAAGAGCTGCCAAAAGACGAGGCGTTTATCACGGCCCAGCTCGAAGGTAATGAGGCGGTCTATTCGGTAATATTAATGAGGGCGGGAAACCCACTCAGTCATGAAGCTGTTGAAAGTCATTTCCAGGGGGAGCTTTTGAAGAAGTAGCAACATTCCATGCAGGACATGATCAGGGTACCGTAGTGGGCGAGCAACAAAAGAGTCCGTGCCAGCCGTTGCTCGCTGCAGTTAGAAAGTTGATCGACCAAGTCCTCCTGGGTGCGCACGTTGCGCGAAAGCACGTACGGTACGCGGATCGGGCTCGTCCTGGCCGACGCCGAGTTCGACAGCGAGAGGAATCACACCTACATTCGTGAGCAGCTGGGAGCGCGGAGTGTGATCCCCGCCAAGCGCGGAAAGAAAACATGGCGAGTGCACGGAGTGGGGGCCCAGATGCGGCGGGCCTTCCCGCGCGAGTGCTATCGCCGCCGCACATTAGACGAGAGCGTCTTCTCTTCGGTCAAAAGAAAGCTCTCGGCTCGTGCGCCGGGCCGCGCACTGGCTATACAGCTACGCCAAGCCCTGCTACTGGGCATGGCGTACAACATCTATAGGTTGTAGCCAGCGCCCGAGGAATAAGAGGATGTCAACAGAGCCAGGTCATGTCTGCTCTGGACAAGATGAGCCTAACGGAACTGGAAGAGTTAGCTACCCAGTTGCGCCACACGATTGCACGAAATCCAGAGAATTCCAGAAAGGAGCAGGTTGAGCTGGAGGGTGTGAAGCAGTGGATCGCGATTCGTCAGAACAGGGATTCGGAGTCTGAATCCTAGGTCATTTCAGGGTCACGTTGCGGGACGGATCACGGGCGGAGCCAGCGCGTTCTCAAATTCCACCGAAATCTGGCCACCCTTTCGGACGTTATTCACGAGCGCTGGACGAAAGCACGAAATACAGGTTCCTCCGTTATGCCGAACGCTCGGATAGACCACGCCAGCGGATCCCTTGTCTAAGAGTTCGTGCGCCAATTTCTGCGAGGCCGTGTAGCTGTTCGGATCCAGACATTTGGTAAAATGACGATCTCCGCGGATGTCGTGAAATTCTCCTCGAAAATCTGCCAAGAAATCAGAATAAAGAAACGTTTCCTTTTTTTGCCAGTTGATTTCCCGTAGCTCTTCCGACTTATGAATCGCGACCTCGATCCCCGCTGTCTCCAGCGAGAATCCCCCATACCACGCGCCTCGTTCTGGTCCATTGAAACGGCTTCCAAACGGCTTGGCGTGAGTGAACGCCGCATTCACGATGTGGGAATAGGACAGCCCAAACACAAGTTCCCGAACCGTGATCCCAGGCAGAAGTCCGGCCTCGCCCAGCAGTCGCTCGTTAGTCGCGCCCTCCAGTTCGAACAGAGCAGTCAGCTCATCGGAATCTGTGGTCAGTCTGTAGAGAACAGTTTCTTTGTCGTATGCGGATAGGATCAGTCGATGAGTGTCGTCCTGGAGAAAACGCGAAACATGCGGAAGCACCTACATTCCACCTCGACGGGCGTCGAGAAGCTGTCTCACTCTCAGCATGGCGGGCATCCCGCCTTTGATCATGTACGCGACCGGCGTCTCCCCACCAAGATGCAAGACAATTACTTGGCGGCATGTCGAATGGCGCTTTTTACGAACTAAAGAAAACAGGTTCGCGAACGCTTGATCAGGATCGATTAACGCGAATCTCCCTGCTCACGGGTATCTTCAAAGCACTCAACATTCTCTATGGAAAGAAACTGGCTGATCGTTGGGTTCATTTGCCAAATACGAATCCAATGTTTGGTGGGGAGACGCCGCTCGCGTACATGATCAAAGGCGGGATGCCCGCCATGCTGAGAGTGAGACAGCTTCTCGACGCCCGTCGAGGTGGAATGTAGGTGCTTCCGCATGTTTCGCGTTTTCTCCAGGACGACACTCATCGACTGATCCTATCCGCATACGACAAAGAAACTGTTCTCTACAGACTGACCACAGATTCCGATGAGCTGACTGCTCTGTTCGAACTGGAGGGCGCGACTAACGAGCGACTGCTGGGCGAGGCCGGACTTCTGCCTGGGATCACGGTTCGGGAACTTGTGTTTGGGCTGTCCTATTCCCACATCGTGAATGCGGCGTTCACTCACGCCAAGCCGTTTGGAAGCCGTTTCAATGGACCAGAACGAGGCGCGTGGTATGAGGGATTCTCGCTGGAGACAGCGGGGATCGAGGTCGCGATTCATAAGTCGGAAGAGCTACGGGAAATCAACTGGCAAAAAAAGGAAACGTTTCTTTATTCTGATTTCTTGGCAGATTTTCGAGGAGAATTTCACGACATCCGCGGAGATCGTCATTTTACCAAATGTCTGGATCCGAACAGCTACACGGCCTCGCAGAAATTGGCGCACGAACTCTTAGACAAGGGATCCGCTGGCGTGGTCTATCCGAGCGTTCGGCATAACGGAGGAACCTGTATTTCGTGCTTTCGTCCAGCGCTCGTGAATAACGTCCGAAAGGGTGGCCAGATTTCGGTGGAATTTGAGAACGCGCTGGCTCCGCCCGTGATCCGTCCCGCAACGTGACCCTGAAATGACCTAGGATTCAGACTCCGAATCCCTGTTCTGACGAATCGCGATCCACTGCTTCACACCCTCCAGCTCAACCTGCTCCTTTCTGGAATTCTCTGGATTTCGTGCAATCGTGTGGCGCAACTGGGTAGCTAACTCTTCCAGTTCCGTTAGGCTCATCTTGTCCAGAGCAGACATGACCTGGCTCTGTTGACATCCTCTTATTCCTCGGGCGCTGGCTACAACCTATAGATGTTGTACGCCATGCCCAGTAGCAGGGCTTGGCGTAGCTGTATAGCCAGTGCGCGGCCCGGCGCACGAGCCGAGAGCTTTCTTTTGACCGAAGAGAAGACGCTCTCGTCTAATGTGCGGCGGCGATAGCACTCGCGCGGGAAGGCCCGCCGCATCTGGGCCCCCACTCCGTGCACTCGCCATGTTTTCTTTCCGCGCTTGGCGGGGATCACACTCCGCGCTCCCAGCTGCTCACGAATGTAGGTGTGATTCCTCTCGCTGTCGAACTCGGCGTCGGCCAGGACGAGCCCGATCCGCGTAGCTGGTTACTCGGCGCTTGGTTACGTTGTCGCAGAAGGTCCGAGGACTTGATTCCGACCGGGATATCAGGAACTGGAATGCCCTCATTTGGCTAATGAATACCTTCCACTGGCTAACGAAACGAAAAGTCTATATAGTTTTGTTAGAGAATTCCTAACGAAACGATGGTTTTGTGATGGCGACACCAATCAAACCCAACAGCCGCCTCGGGACTTATGTCCTCAAGACTTTCAAGGACGAGTCTTTCCGGGCCTACGTGCCCCCGCCACTGCCCCCGGACCCGCCACTGGCCCTCCAGCCACTCTTGCCTCTGCTTGAGCAGGCAAACCAAGCACTCGGTCGCCTGGACGGGCTCGCGTCCATTCTGCCCGATCCCTCGCTCTTCATTTACCTCTACGTTCGAAAGGAAGCCGTGCTCTCTTCGCAGATCGAGGGCACACAATCGTCGTTTTCTGACCTGATGTTGTTTGAAAGCGCCGAAGCCCCTACGGTACCGCTGGAAGATGTTCAGGACGTTTCAAATTATGTGGCAGCGATGAATCACGGTCTTCGCCGACTGCGAAAAGAATTCCCGCTGTCTCTCCGCCTGATCCGGGAAATTCACAAGATTCTATTGTCCAAAGGGCGCGGCGGCGAGAGGCGCCCCGGTGAATTCCGCGAGACCCAAAACTGGATTGGAGGCACGCGGCCCGGCAACGCCGCATTTGTTCCGCCACCGCCTGAGAAGGTCATGGAATGCATGGGTGCGCTCGAAAAGTTCCTTCATCGCGAGCACGAAGTTCTGCCGATTCTGGTAAAGACGGCCCTCGTGCACGTTCAATTCGAGACCGTCCACCCCTTCTTGGACGGGAACGGAAGACTGGGCCGATTGCTGATTACGTTCTTGCTGTGCGTAGCTGGCGCTATCCATGAGCCCATTCTTTACCTGAGCCTTTATTTCAAGACGAACCGACAGAAATACTATGAATTGATTGACCGCGTCCGCTCCCACGGAGATTGGGAGACTTGGCTCGAATTCTTTCTAACAGGAGTGAAGGAGACCGCTCAACAGGCAGCCGATACATCTAGGGAAATACTCACGCTCATCGAGAAAGATCGCCGCAAGATCGAGGAACTTGGCCGACCGGCTGCGTCAGTTCTGCGAGTCCACCAGCACCTTCAGCGCAAGCCGATCATCACGATTCCGGCAACAGCCGAGCATCTTTCTCTCTCAGCGCCCACTGTGGCGAAGGCCTTGCAGCACATGGTCAAGCTCGGCATGGTTCGCGAGACGACCGGCAAGCAGCGCCATCGGCTCTTCACGTATCACCGCTACCTGGAGATTCTCAACCGAGGCACGGAAGCACCCAAAACGAGCTACTGACTGTGACAAACTCTGACGGAACTGAGGCCCACAGAGGCCGCAGTACGCGACCGGATGCATTCCCCCACTGTCGAAACCAACGCGCGAAAACGCGATAACACCCTGTTAAGCTCGCGTCGGATATTCGGATTTTGGAATCGTTTTTTCAATTTTATCCCTGACATTTTTCGCTTTCTTGCCTCTTTATAGGTGAGGGGAGTGCTCGCTGGAATGTCCCCCCGAGTCAGGCGGACGCGAACCACAACCGTGAGCCGCCGGGCGCATCTCTCCGAAAACGAGCGCGGCCTGGTGAACGTGGCATGAAAGACACAGATCACTTTTTGACGGGCATTCCGTTCTCTTTCCTTCTTCAGTTCTGACACAATTGTCAGCAAATCCATAATTCCCTCCCCAAAATTGCTTTCTATTTTGGGTTGGAAGGAGTTTCTGTGCGGACTGCGGCAACAATCGCCTCATGACCAGACGGACGTTGCCAGCTGAGAGTTACCATTTCATTCCGCCCAGGAATGCCCTGATTTTTGTGATTCGACTTTCTGTTGTGTGTCCTTCAGAGGCGGTCGTCACTTCCGACGTGTCATTCACTTTCCTCAACGTTCTAGGTGGCAGAGGGAGTCTGAGCAACTGTCCGGCTTCTATGTGAGTGGGATCCTTAAGTTCGGGATTGAGGGCGCAGATCTCTCTAACCAGTTGTGGATCGAAATGTCCCGCGTATAGGAGACCGATTTCTTCGAGCGTTTGCTCAGGTTTGGCAACGACAGTTAGCACTTGCCCTGAACCTGTATCTTCAGGCTCGGCTGCGTACGTCCCTGGCATGATTTCAGAGGATTTGGAAGGGGCGAGCGGTGCAGAGGAACTCGGCGAATCTTGTCGTGGCTCGGCAGATCTCGGATAGGAACGAAACAAGAACAGGCCTCCCGCCAAGAGAACGCTGAGGAGTGCGCCAGCGAAGGCCCAACGAGCCAAGTTGAACTGCGGCGCGGGTGTATAAGTAAGCTGCGGAGCAGGCCGGGGATGGAATTCGCTTGCGGGCCGAAGACCAGAATCCGCTACAGGATTCGCCGTGCAACTAGCCTGGGCACACGATTGCGGAGCAATGGATTCAACAATTAATTGTCCCACAACCCGTTGCACGATTTCGGAGGTCACCCTCGGGCATTCTTGGGCGTGGGCCACTGACAAAGAGTTGTAGCAGATATTGTTGATATTTCTTGGGATGCCTTGGCTTCGCTGCGAAATTATCTCTAGGGCGTCCGGGGCGAATAGTGGTTCTCCGCAATAGCCAGCTACCTTCAACCGGTGCTCGACATAGCAAACTGTTTCCTCGGCGGTCAGCGGCGCCAGATGGCTTAGGACCGCGATGCGCTGACGCAGTTGGGCCAGCCGGGGCTGCGCGAGCTTTCCAGTTAATTGAGGCTGGCCGGCCAGTACAATTTGCAGCAATTTTGTGTGTGGCGTCTCGAAGTTGGAAAGCAACCGTACTGTCTCGAGCACGGATTCGTTGAGGTTTTGCGCTTCGTCCACAACCAAAATAAATCGCTTCCCAGCAAGCATCTCCTCAAACAAGATCTCGTTCAGTTTATGGTGCATCGCGGCGAGACCCATTTGCTCCGCGTCGATGCCCAGCTCGCCGAGGACATAGCGGAAAAATTCGCGAGAGTCACATTGGGTCTGGAACAAGAAGACGGTGCGCGCAGAATCGCGCCATTCGTCTAGCAGTTGGTTCAAAACGGTGGTCTTGCCCATTCCGGGCTCGGCGATGAGCGCCATAAATCCTCGGTCAGCCATGATTCCAGAGGAAAGCGATGCGAAAGCCTCGCGGTGAGTTTGACTTGGGTAGAGGTAAGCCGGGTCTGGGGTGACACCAAAGGGTTGTTCCCGTAGATGGTAGAAGTCCAGCAACGTCACAAAGACCTCCTATTTTCTAATCCAGACGCCAAGCGGTTGAAATCACAGGAAGCGTGCCAAACGTAACCCAACCCGCGGCGTCGACCAAAAAACCTGCGTGCCCAGTCATTCCGACGCTTTTCGAGGGTGGTCCATCTGCAAGCAAATGCGCGACCAAGTGGGACGTACCCAGCGGCAAAACAGGGGACTAAACACTTGCACCGCGCCACGAAACGTATTCCAGCGGCTTTTCTTTGTCAAGGAAAGAGTCCAGCCGAAGCCGTCAGGGGCTGCGCTCACTACCGAACGTGACCGGGCTGACTCATCCAAGGTAATTGCCCGTAGGGCTTACTCCCTGGAGGTCGAGGAGCCAATTTCTTCGAAGTACGCCACCACCAGCAGGCCGAGATGCCATTGGCAATGCTTCTGAATGGGCGAGGGAATAAAAACGGATCAATCATAAATCTCTCGATCAACTTAAAAGACCACCCCAGACGAAGCACCAAGGCGTGCAGGGCGCTAGAAACAAGCAAATGGTCAGCCTATACTTAGCGTCATTCATAAGCGTGCTCATCTTCGTTGGCATTGATTCAAACAACCAAAACCAACTCCAAAGGGGCACCCTTTTATGATGCCTCGGCTTCTCGGAATGTAGGAAACGCTGATTCGCAGTTACCGAGAATCCCGTTCTACAAAAGCGGACAAAGCAATTCTTGTCATCCCGTTGCGCCGCCTGCACTATTCCAGTGCCGGACAGCAGAAGCGCGAACCCCAAGATGGCCATTCGGTTCATCATGATTCTCTTCATTACCGATCCGAGATAACGGAGCCATCGAGGCCCCATTGTTTCTGATGGTAATATACTCTGATTGGGGGCGCGGTCGTAGGCGTTATCGGCCGGCCTCTACGGTGTTATTCACCGGGCCGTTTGCGGGTGGCAACATTATCGGGCTCGGACAGAAATATCGATTTATCTTGACATCTAGGTAGACGTGAAGTATTTACCCTGCACGAGTGAGTCTTTCCTTAGTTAAAAGTCTCTAGATCGACTTTGCAAGACAGCCCGCGAAACGACCCATAAATTGAGGAGAGTTGAACCGTGTTTGCAAGTCGGCCCGCATTTGTTTCCACCCCTGCGCGGATCGGAATCCAAATGAGAGGAGTCTTGAAATGAGGCCTCGATCGGAGTTTCAGACCAAGTTTGTGAGCTTCGCGATAACTTTTGGAGTGCTACTCGTATTCACCCTCCCGGCGCGGGTTTCAGCCCAAATGGTTGGAGCAACCATTTCAGGCACGGTGGTGGATCCCAGCGGTGCTGTGGTTCCAAATGTAAAGATTGTTGTCAAGAACGCGTCGACCGGGAGCATCGCGAATGCTGCCACGAATGGGGTGGGTGTCTTCAATGCGCCGAACCTCCCGCCGGGAACCTACGAGCTCACGGCCTCTGTGACGGGCTTCTCGACTCTTGTACGCAATCGCATAACCTTGACCGTGGGCCAGGAGCTCGTTCTGAATCTGACCCTGCAGGTTGGCAATACATCGCAACAGATTGAAGTAAACGCGGAGGCTCCGACGGTGGACCTCGCCAACGCAACGATCGGCGGAGTCGTCACGGAGACGACAGTTGAATCGCTGCCTCTGAACGGCCGTTCGTGGTCCGACTTGGCGATTTTAGCGCCAGGCGTTCATACGGTGGGAAACCAGCCCGCCATCAGCAGCACCGACAGGACTAAGCGCGGTATGGGGTTGGAATTGAGCATTTCAGGCGGCCGCCCGCAGCAAAACAATTATCTCCTGGACGGCGTCAATATCAACAACTACACGAACGCGGGGCCGGGAAGTCTGCTGGGAGGCAATTTGGGCACCGACGCGGTTGGGGAGTTTACCGTGCTCACCACCAACTATTCAGCCGAGTACGGACGCACCTCGGGCGGGGTGATCAGCGCGATTACCAAGTCGGGAACAAACCAGTTCCATGGAAGTGCTTACGAGTTCCTCCGCAACGCGTCCCTAGACGCCGCAAATTTCATTGATAATTCACAGAGTATCCCGAAACCCCCCTTTCGGAGGAACCAATTTGGAGGCTCCGCCGGAGGCCCAATTCAAAAGGATAAGACCTTCATCTTTGGTGACTATGAGGGAATCAGGCAGGGTTTGGGCTCGACTCAGATTGCTACGGTGCCTACGCCAGCCGATATAGCCACGGCGACGGCGGGATTGCTCCTGTTGACTCCCCCAGTGACGACTGGGGCGGACCTGAATGCCCTTCTGTATTTGAAGACATTTTTCCCGGCCAGTTCCACGGGGAGCTTCGCGTTTTCGGCTAACCAAATTACGGCAGAGAACTTCGTGATCAGCCGGGTGGATCACACGTTCTCGGAGAAGGACCGGATCTTCGGAACCTATCTGTTCGACAATTCGCACCAGACCGAGCCGGATGAGATGAATAATAAGCTCATCAGTAATCAGAGTAAGCGCCAGACCTTTGCCGCCGAATGGAGCCACGTGTTCAGTCCGCAGCTGTTGAATTCCCTCCGCGTGGGTTTCAACCGTGACAATACGGCATCGCCCAACGGGGCGAAGGCGATCAACCCCGCGGCGGCTGATCCTCAATTTGGGTTTGATCCTGGATCTAGCGTGGGCGCGATACAGATAGGCAACACGTATACGGCTTTTTCGGGAGGCGTCATCGTCGCGACTCCTTTTGAATTCCGTTGGAATTCGTATCAACTCTACGACAACATTTATTTTACGAAGGGAATTCACTCGATGAAGTTCGGCGCGAACGCCGAGCGGATCCAGGAAAATTTTTTGGGCGCGGACACCCCAGGCGGGAGTTTCGCTTTCGACAACTTGACGGCTTACCTGGCCAACCAGCCTCTTTCCTTTAGTAACGACGTCCCGGGTACCGAGACTCCTCGACATGTCCGAATGTCGATCGCCGCGGGTTACTTCCAAGATGACATTCACTTCCGTCCAAACCTCACCTTCAATGTGGGTTTGCGCTACGAGTTTGGAGAGGTGCCTTACGAAATCGACGGCAAGTTGGCGAACCTTCGCATGTTGAGCAGCACCGCGCTCCCTGACCCCCACCTGGGATCGCCCTATTTCAGGAATCCTACGAAGCGAGATTGGGAGCCGCGGATCGGTTTTGCCTGGGACCCTTTCAAGAACGGCAAGTCCTCCGTTCGCGGAGGCTTCGGCATGTTTGACGTGCTGCCCATGATCGCTCAATTGGGAGGCGGACTTGACTCCTCGTCACCGTTTGCCGAAAAGTTCAACATCGGTGACCAGACCATACTCGGAGGTACGTTTCCGAATATGATTGGTAACATCCCGCCAGCCAAGCTACCAAACACCGGGGCCTACTACATTATGGATTTTAATCCTAAGCGCCCTTTGGTACTGCAATGGAATCTCAACATCGAACGTCAATTGACACCAAGCACGACATTGGGTATCGGTTACGTGGGTTCGCGCGGAGTCCACTTGTGGATCCAGTCCGACGCCAACGCTGTGCAACCGATACAAACAGCCGGCGGCAACTTGCAATGGCCGTGTCCGGTGGCCCTGATGCCGGCCCAAACGTATCCTTTGACGGGCCCCAACAAGGGCCCCATGATCAATGTCTGCGACCCAAACGCGCAAGCGAACCTGACTGATAGTGTTCGCCCCGATCCCAACGTATCCGGAACGCTTTCGTTTGCGAATTGGTCCGGCTGGTACACGTATCATGCCCTCCAGGTTCAAGTAAAAAAGTCGATGAGCCACGGCTTCCAGATCGGGGGCAATTACACTTGGGCCAAAAATATTGACATCGGTTCGGGTGCGGTCGCCGCCGATCAGTACACAAATTCAGTCACGGGCCTGCTTTGGTACTGCGAACCCTGCAGGCGCGGCCTGTCCGATACCGATGTTCGAAACAATATTACGGTGGATTACCTCTGGAACATCCCTACGCCGGCGTCCTTTGCAACGCCTCTGAAAGCGATCCTGGGCGATTGGCAGGCCGGGGGCATCTTAACGATTGAAAATGGCAGGCCGTTCAGTGTGCTCATGGACGGAGACCCGCTTGGGGGGCTGAGTGTTCAACAGCGCCCCGACAGAGTATTTAGCCCGGGCTGCACGACCCGTGTGAATCCGGGAAATGCCAATCAATACATCAAGCTGGAATGTTTCACACCCCCGAACCCAAGCACCCAATACGGCAATGCGGGGCGCAACACGCTCATTGGTCCGGGACTGATGGCACTGGATTTTTCGTTGTTCAAAACCATTCCTCTGAAGAAGATTTCAGAATCTTCTGACGTGCAGTTCCGAATGGAATGTTTCAACTGCACCAATCGAGTCAACCTTTCGCCTCCGGTCTTCAACAACGACCTTTTCGACTATATTGGGAAACCAACTGACAACGCCGGGCTGATTACGTCGACCACGACTACTTCCCGGCAGATTCAGCTGGCTCTGAAATTATCTTGGTGAGATTCCGCCGGCCCCTTCCTCGGGTTGCGCCTGGGGAAGGGATAGTCGTCGGAATCCTTGGAATCGGATCTCTTGATAGGCATCTGCGTTTTCCAGGCGAGTAGGACGGCTTGCGTTTGCGAAAAGTCAAAGGAGATTGTTTATGGACCGCAAATTGAAAACCCAAATTCTAGCTTTTACGATAGCGCTCATGACTTTTGTGGCCGTGGCAACAATACGCCCCTCGAACGTACGAGCGGCGGACGGGGATTATCAACAAGTTGAAAATTGGGCTCAACTTCCTCCGGGCATGCAGTGGGGTGTGATGTCCGCCGTGGACATCGATTCGCACGGCACGATCTACGCGTTTAAGCGGTCTGAGCCGGGGGAAAAGGCAGGCGAAATGTCGTCGATGGTCATGGTGATTGACCCTCATGGTAAGTTTCTGAGGTCCTGGGGCGAACACACGTTTTCATCGGCGCACGGACTGCGCGTTCTACGCGACGGTTTCATTTGGATCACCGACAAAACAGGGGATCAGGTATTCAAGTTCAGCCCGGACGGAGAACTCCTGATGACGCTCGGCAAGAAAGGAGTTGCCGGCGACAACGACTCCACGGACGCACTGAATGGTCCAAGCGACGTGGTTATTGGGAAGAACGGAGACATCTTCGTTTCCGACGGCGAAAGCACCAATACGCGCGTTGTGAAATTTTCCAAGGACGGCAAGTTTATTAAGTTCTGGGGCACGAAGGGTGCGGGGCCGGGCGAGCTTAACCTTCCCCACAACATTGCGATGGATTCGGAGGGACGACTCTACGTGGCCGACCGTACGAACAAGCGTATCCAGGTATTCGATCAGGACGGTAAATACCTGGATCAAATGACGCAGTTCGGAGCGCCAGCCGCCATATTTATCACCAAGGACGATAAGCTCTACGTTGTAGCTGGCGCGCCTGAGAACTGGCTGACGATCGGTACGAAAGACGGCAAGGTGTTGGATCGCGTTACGGGCCTCAATGCTCCGCATTGGGTGACTGTTGATTCCAGCGGCGCCGTCTACATCGCCGAAGTTGCTGGCCAGACCCTGTTGAAACTCGTCAAGAAGTAGTTTGCAAGGATTTCATTCCAAGAGATGCGTAAGGGTTGACACCTCATCGGAAATCGACCGCCGATCGAGATCAGAAGTCTGGGGCGTTCGAAATGCGGAAGCGGATTGAGCGAACGTGCGGGCTTGTACGGGGTTGATACCGTAGAGCAAATGTTGGATCAAGGCCGCAATGTTTTCAGGACCGCTTCCGTTTCGCTCAAGAATTCGGAAGTCGCAACTCGTTGTGCCCCAATTGGGATTGTGACCCCAAGTGGTAGGGAAACATTGTCAGATCAACTGATTAGGGGGTGTTGCATTGACCGGTTGAGCTGGCAGCGATAACCGGAAACTGGGGATAGTGGTTTGCGAGGCGGCCCTGCGATAAGGACTGGTGATAGACTGTAACTATGGCGACCAAGAAGAATAAGAAAAAGAAGCAGACCAAGTCGAAGAAAGTGGTGAGCAAGAAGACGCCGCCGAAGAAAAAGGCGACGAAGAAGACGGCCCCAAAGAAAATCACTCCAAGAAAGGCGCCGCTGAAGAAGAATAGAGTGAGAGGAAAGAGCCAGGACGTGGCCACCGTAGCGTTCGAGCCCGAAGGACTGAGAGAGCGCGCGGGCGGCCAGTCGGGGGATTTGCAAGGATTGTCTAGCATGGCGGGCGCGGATTCAGAGAGCGTCGACGAATTACTCGAGGAAGGAAACTCGTTTGAGGCCGAAGTAGTGAAGGGCGTGCAAGACGCTACGGATCCCGATGAGAGCGAAGTGGTGACGCACGAAGTGCCGGAAGACGACGTTCCGGGGGATGTTCTAGATTAAAGGTCAGTGACGAGAGCGGGCGATCCTGCCAGGGATGTTCGCAATGATTCGCGGTCGGGCTGGGCTTGCGTTTTGGGGTTCAATAACCATCACGCCCCTATCTCGTTTCCGCCTTCCACTCCGAAAACAAAAGGTCAAAGTGCGAACCCCTGCGATTTAGTCGCTTGGAGGCGAAGCGCTGCCCGATAATTATTATTGACAGACATTCCCGAACCCAGGCCGGATTCCACCTAATAAACAGGGATTATCGGAATGTGGGAGTGGGCTTCCGCCGATAGTTTTATGATCTGGTGAGTATCGGTACAGGCGGTAGCAGGAATCCGAACGTTCAGTCGGTTTGGTGTCGCCGATTGATAGAAGCGGAATAGGCGCATAGGTTGGTGCAGTAAAACGGCGTCATCGAACGGGTTTTACGGATCCTTGGTGCACTAAATGTTTTATCAATTGTGCGCGTCGCGCCACCTTATCGTTGACCCGAGCGATGATTTCCCTAGTGCGGATGTTCATCGCGAAGCACTCGTTCGTAGTGTGCTTTCCCCGTTCTTCTAATATCTTGGGTACATGTCCGGTCCCGTGAACGCGTATTAAACCGCGCACCGAAGCATCAGGGAATCTCTCAAAAATGTCGTAGTCCTGCTCCATATCGTTACCTCACTCCTAGACAAAATTGTACGCCTGTAGGAAGCGTAAAGCGAGCACAGATGCCGCTGAGCCAAGTCCCGAGAAACAGGGATTATCGGTAAGTGGCCCAATCCCTGATGGAGCATCAGCACTTGCATATCTCTGGTTCAATCTGCAACCCGCGGGCTCAATCCGCATCTAACTCAAACATGGCCTCCAGACGACTAAAGGGACGTGGGCGGTTAGTGCCAACGCGACTAAGTGGTATTGCGTACCAGGTGCGTTACGGAATCCACATTGTAGGAGACGCTTTTCAACAGGGCAGGGGAGTGCGTCCAATGCAATGGACCAAGTGTTCAGTGCATTTCCCTGATGCCGGACGAATTCCTGACGGAAGCTATTTCCTCTACACCGATGAGGGTAAAGTTCATCAATTAAAGTCCATCGACGGTAAGTGGCATTGCCTGGCTATGGCCGCCTAACTAACTAGGCGGTATACTGATTAGCTGCTTGTTGATGTAAATCTGAATACCGTAGGCAGCACCGGCCCTGTGGTTTTCGCAACGCTCCACGCATAATAGAAATGCAACACAGTGCTGGCCCGGTCACACTAGGTCAGACTTTCATTTTGAACCAAAAAGGAAATACGCATTGAACGCCACTGAACTTGCCCGCAACAAATTTAACGCTCTGTTCGCAGCCCACGATGCCAAAGACATACGCGCAGCCGCACAGCAGCAGAAGTCTGCACTGAAGACAGGCAAGAAGGCAGCAACGAAGAACGTCAAGCCACAATGAGCACTGACCAGAAAATGCTCGATTCTACATCGTTGAATTTGTGAATGGCAGCGCACCTATACGCACACCGCGCAGAACGCCCTGTCTGCCTACGGGACGGTCCGCGAAAGGCTCAAGAGTGAGTGAGCGGAAAACCCCACTCGAAACGCACCAGCGAACACCTCTATATAAGGATACTTAGCGGGGGCAGTTTTGGCGGGCGGAAATCTGAAGTGTTGCGCTCAGACCATCTGCTACAGTTTCCGTTAAGGTCCGTTTTTGCGCGCCGGACTACATAGTGAAGTGATTGAAAAAATGGCACGCCAAGAGGAAATCGCCCCCCGCGACCTTCTGCTTAGAAGTCGCTAGAGTGCTTTATTCAAAACTTGCCGGAGCGAGCAGAACATAGTCAGCAAGATGTGACAAACGATGACAAAATACTTGCTCCTTCTTCATCACCTTTCTGCAGGCTTTTTACTGCAATTTGTCACAATTAGGATTACGTTTTTATGACACGGTTGGACGGCAACGGGGGAAAAGCTGTGGTGGGGTTCATATTTTGGCGACCCACTGTGACAGGCGCGTGCTATCTTTGGGCCGTGTCAATAGATGAAAACTCAATCCACGCGATCGAAAAGCAGTTCGAGATGGAAAACCTTTCCACGTCTCCAGTGACGAAAAAGGTTCCGGACCTTGCTAGCCGGCGGCGCCGTGTTCTTCCCGCTGTTTCATGATGTGAAGGACCAACTCAACCCTGCTGGAGAGGCCAAGTTTGTTATAGATGCGGAACAGATAGTTACTCACAGTGTGCTCAGTGATGCCAAGTCTAAGTGCAATTTCCTTGTTCGGTAAGCCCTCCGCCACCAGATCCGCGACGTGAGTTTCGCGAGTGGCAAGCATTTTCATTCCAGGAGAAGAGGCCCTCCGGATGGGCTTTGTTTTCGTTAAAGTATTCAGCAGCAGTTGCAACTGCTGGCTATTGGCCCATACTTGTCCCTGGCGCACAGCTGCGATGCATTTCCAGAGCATATCTATCTTTTTTTCTGTTCGACAGAAAACACCCTTGGCGCCTGCACGAAAAGCATGCAGGATCAAGTCATCGTGCCAGGTGTCAAAGAGCATTACAATCGGCGCTCCCGGGTAAGAGGCATGGATCTCGGTAAGAACATCCAACCCTGCCAAGCGTCCATCCTCCAGATCCGCATTGATCAAGCCAACGTCGATGTTCCCCCGCGAGAAGCAGTGGAGGATGTCAGTTCTCGACACAGCGCAAGCCACAATACTCAGTGGTTGCCGAGACCGCCTCGAGGCACTGAGCAGCAATTGACAGTCCATTGGCGAGTCGAGGGCGATCAGTACGCGGATGGGCCTTCGGCTAGTGCCTAACTGGATCCCTGCGAGCATCCTCGGGGAATACGGGGACGCCATTGCAACACTCCTACACTACAACTCTTTGAATCTATTTCCAGCGCCAGGAGAAACTTGTCCCCCGCTAAGTAACAGTACTATTAGTACCGTGAAAATTATCATGATGAGAATTCCTTGTCAAGAAAATCAGAAGAAAAAGAATCCCGCACCTTTCCACGGTTGAGGCGGTGTTTTTATTTGCCATTTGGCAGAGCGATTGCTCTCCCTTCGCATGAAGGATTAAATCTCTAATAGAATCGCTCCAAGCTCATCCCCAACAGGCCCCGCAACTAGGTGGTTTCTCTCCCCATACAATCTCCAGACCTAGAGTCTGAGCACCCTATACATTGAGGCTTCCCTTCACAAAAGTTTCGCTTCTTGCCTTCGATGCTTCGCCGGAATACCCTCTGCGAGCTCAGGGAAATGGAATTGGCCGTGCGGAAGGCGCAGAACCAGAGGTACGGCCCTCCGGAAACTGCTTGGCACGGAGGCAACTGCTTGGAACATAGAGAGCACCCCCGTTTCGATGTCCGCGCACATGTGGACTTCGAGTGGATGGAGGGGGGAGTCCTGCGAAGAGGACACGGACTCACACGCGACATCAGCTCTAAGGGGATGTTCATCTACTCGGATTCTAAACCTCCGGCAAAAGCCGACCTTCACGTGAAGGTTTCCTTTGTTTCTGTCGGCGGGGCACTCACGAATTTCCATTTGAGGGCGAATTCGTTGGTTGTCCGTGAGGAGCCACCTTCGAGCCCTGGGGCAGATCACGGGTTCGCGATTCTCAACAGGAGCTATGAGTTACACAACGGCGAATCTTCCGTCGAAGATTGAGAGAAATGGGGGGCGAGTATTGGACCGAATTGAAAGCTCAGCGCCGTTCTTACCGGGAGGTGCAGATCGCCCGCACCGTGCAATCATTCTACGCGGTGTGTGGAAGTCGGACCTGCTGGCGACAAACGGGCACGGAACAATCGCCATTGTTCGCGAACTTTGACCGCGATCTCTGGTCTGTCCAGCTCTCTTACCGGTTTCACGAGATCGCGTTGGGGAAGTAAGGGCGATGGAAAACATTTCTGGACCGTTGTGGAACAGAACGTCCCGACTAGTCATGCGACGCTCAACGTATTAGCGGGGCAGCATTTGTTGCGGCTGGGGACGACGTCTCTGGGGTTTATGAAGCGACATTGACCGGACTTTGGGACATTTATGGCGGTAGCTTACCCAGACCGCATAAAGAGTGGGTGAACGCGCAGTTAGGGAGAGGCCCATGGAACCTGACAAGATGAGTTATCCGTGGTTTGCACTGCAGATCAGAGGTCATTACGAGAATATCGTCACGGCACACTTGGGCGGTAAGGGCTACGAATGGTTTCTGCCTCTGTACAAGAGCCGGCGCCGGTGGTCCGACCGATACAAAGAAATGGAACGGCCACTTTTCCCGGGGTATCTCTTTTGCCGGCTCAACCCATTGGATCGACTCCCAATTCTGATGATCCCTGGGGTTACTGGCATCGTCGGAGTAGCCAAGCATCCTGTCCCGATTGACGAAACCGAAATTGCTGCAATACAGGCCGCAGTCAAGTCCGGGCTTCCAAGCCAACCTTGGCCCCATCTGCGGATTGGACGACGGGTGAGAATCGAGTACGGCCCTCTCTGTGGACTGGAAGGAATCTTACTAGATTTCAGAGGGCAGCATCGCCTGGTATTGTCTGTCACACTTCTCCAACGGTCCGTTGCTGTCCAAGTCGACGGCGCCTGGGTGACACCACTGCCACAGCAGCCTTGGGCTCGCGCCGAACAGACATCCGCCTGTTTGGCCCAACACTAGAATTTCCTTTCAAGTGATTCTAAGAACCTTTGTATCGCGAGTGCGTCTGTCCCCCGTACGGGAAAGCGACCATAGGCGCTTGACCAAAGCGAAGACTGAACTGCTTCCCGAACAACCAGGCCCGGATTCCTGAGTGGAGTCGTTCACGAGGCAACGATCTCTATCGCGGTTCTGGATTCCGCCGGCAATTTGGTGATGGAGCCCATCATCGAGACGAAAGCAGCCCTTTTTTGCAGACTGTCAATCATGCTTGCCCAGTCGGATAAACAAAACTAGGCGGTTGCGTATACTCATTATTACTGTCCCTCGATATTGGTTACGTATAGACAACCATGCCTACGCACGATAGCCCTTGTGTCGGCGGCGTGGCCTTGATGATCATCATACACAGAACCCTTCAACATTTTGTCGCTAAAATGTCCAAATTATTAGAGCCATGATTCACCGATAGTGTGCGCTCCGGCTGAACCGGTCGGAAGACGGAGCAAAACAGATGACCCAACCCATTCGTGTCGTCGTCGCCTATCAACCCCGTTTGATGCGCGAGTTGGTGTTAGAGACGATCGTCGAGCAGCCCGACATCGAAATCGTCGCGGAAATTAAAAACGAAGAGGAAATTGTCCACGCCGTTGACGAGACCCATCCTGATGTTCTCATCGTCGCGCTCGATGAATCTGGCCGCCGGCCTTCTCTCTGCGACACACTGTTGTTCTGTTATCCGAAGATGAAGATTCTGGCGCTGGCTCCGGAGAGGAATGTCAGCGTCTTTTTCTGGGCGTCCTTCGATATTCACTCCAGCCAGGTGGAAGCGTCCCAAGCGGGAATACTCAGTACCTTGCGCCGCAAGAGCCAGTACGTGGGAGGTTAGACATGCGTCTGGAATACATTCGACGGTCGAGATACTAGGCAAGCAAGGAGAACGCGGATGGTTCTTGCCGCAGCAGGATTCTTGCTCCTGACGGTTTACCTTGCGCCTGCGGCTCGCGCGCAACAGAGGAACGACGACACCGCGCGCAAGTCGGATCTGGCTTTGCAAAATATGAGCCGCGTGGCGGCCTCATCTGCTGAAATCAAATCTCTTCTTCTCGGTAACGGCGGGCTGATGGTCGAATTGAAGCACTGGGTCGCCAAGGACGCGACCGACCACGGCCAGGTCGTCAGCGATTCGGACCTGACCAACGATGCCATCTTCGAACGATTGGAGTCGGATGTACAGTTTCGGTCCGTTGCGACCGCGCTGGTTCAACGATATGGCTATCTCCTTCCGGTTCTGAATCCGTCTTCAGAAGCCGCCAGAGAACGCGATTTGGTACTCCAGGAACGGACGAAGCGGCAGGCGCAGCGCCTGGATGAGGAACTGGCGCAGGCGCGTCAGCGGAGAATGCTGAATTCGCAAGACTCCGGTTCCTGCGATTCACAACTGGATGCAGACTGTGGCCTTTCGCCAGCACGCCAGTCGTACACGGAAAGTCCGGAACGTGAGCCTCGCCAGGGTGAACCACCCTCCGGAATCGCGCCCCGAGAGCCTAGCCCCTCGAATTCTCCGGCCATCAGCGATGACACCTTGCTGCGTGCACAGCTCAACCAATCTGGGCAAGAAAGTACCGGCGTTTCTTCTCAAATCACGACGCCTGCTTCTTTCAGCGGAGTCAGCATGGACGGTTCGGATCCCCTCGCCCTCCAAAATCGTGGAGCAGGAGGGAATGGAGGTTCACCTTCCGTTTCCAGCATTCGAAATTATGCCATCGAGAATCCCGGAGAAGGATTACTCGCGGCGTATGGAAACGGAACGGGATTGAACCAAGCGTCTCCAGTGGCGCCCGCAGAGAAGTCCGACCAGCGTGTTCCTCCGAGAACGCTCCGCCAACCTCCGGAGATGATTCGGAAACTGAATCCCTATGAAAGCATTCCATCGCTTTACGATATGTACGTGCAGGCGGTCACGCGCCCCGCTACACCGAGGCGATTTGGCGCGGAGGTGTTTGAGAATGGGACGCGAGACTCGCAGTTGATTCCGATGGATCTTCCGGTTGGGCCGGACTACGTCGTGGGGCCTGGGGACGGATTGTCGGTGGATCTCTGGGGCGGTGTAGTGTCCCAACGTCTTTACCGCACGGTGGACCGCGAAGGGCGCGTTAGCCTCCCGGAGGTGGGGCCAATCCTGGTCAGCGGAAAGAGCCTGGCCGCAGTGCAACAGAATTTGCAGCAGATTCTGAGGACTCAATTCCACAATGTCTCGGCGGATGTGTCGCTAGCACGCCTACGGACCATCCGCGTCTATGAAGTGGGCGATGTTACGAACCCCGGCGCCTACGACATCAGTTCACTTTCCACGCCACTGAATGCTCTGTTCTCCGCGGGCGGGCCGACCGAGCGCGGTTCGATGCGTATTTTGAAGCATTACCGTGGCACGCAGATGGTCGAGACCGTCGATGTATATGACCTTCTCCTTCACGGAGTGAAGACGGACCTGCAGCGGTTGGAGAATGGCGACACCGTACAAGTCCCGCCGATCGGGCCGCAAGTGACCGTCGAAGGGATGGTTCGCCGCCCGGCGATCTACGAATTGCGCGAGGAGAAGACTCTGGCGAATGTGCTCGAACTTGCCGGCGGACTTCTCCCCGTCGCCGCGCTGCGGCACATCGAGGTACAGCGTGTGGTAGCCCACGAAAAACAGACGATGCTGAGCGTGGATATTCCCGAAGCAGAGAACGCCTCGGAAGTAACGAAAAAACTAGAGGCGTTTGAAATTCAGGATGGCGATCGAATCCGGATCTTCCCGATCGTGCCTTACAACCAGGACACGATTTACGTGGAAGGGCATGTCGTGCGGCCGGGCCGGTACTCCTTCCGTGCGGACATGCGTGTCAGCGACGTGATCTCCTCTTATAAGGACCTGCTCCCGGAGCCCGCGACTCAATATGCCGAAATCATTCGCCTCAATGCGCCGGACTTTCATCCGAGTGTCGAAAGCTTCGATTTGGCCAATGCCCTGGCCAATCCTGCGCAGGCGCCTGTCCTCCAGGCCATGGACACGGTTCGAATCTTCAGCCGGTTTGACTTCGAAAATCCGCCGACGGTCTCCGTATTGGGCGATGTGCGCCTCCCGGGAACCTATCAAACTTCTGGGAAGATCCATTTAGCCGATGCAGTCCACTTGGCTGGAGGACTCACCCCGGACGCGCAGATCGCCGATGCGCAAGTGTTCCGCTACTTGCCGGACGGCAAATTCAAAATCTTCAGCGTCAGCCTGACCGAGGCCCTCGGGGGAGATCCGGTCGAGAACATTCTCTTGCAGCCGCGCGATCGCCTGTTGATCCACAAAAATCCGGACGCCATCGAGCCGGCCACGGTGTATATCCAGGGCGAGGTCGGAAAACCAGGCCGGTATCCGTTGACCACAAACATGCGTGTCGCGGATTTGATTCGCGTGGGAGGGGGACTGAAGCCGAGCGCGGACGCACAGTCCGCCGACTTGATCCAGTATCAATGGGGGAGCCCTTCGAAATTGACGGGGCAACACGAAGTGGTCGCACTGGCAGCGGCGCTCGCCGGCGACGCAAATTCGAACGCACCCCTGCGCAATGGGGACGTCCTCACGATTCGGCAACTTCCGGGCTGGAACGACCTCGGGGCGTCCATCGCACTGAAAGGGGAGCTGAAAAACCCTGGAACGTATGGCATCCGTCCCGGGGAGCGCCTTAGTTCCGTTTTGAAGCGTGCCGGCGGCTTCCAACCCAATGCCTTTCCGTATGGCGCCGTACTCCAAAGGCAGCAAGTGCGTGAGTTGGAATCGAAAGCCCAGGCCGAGATCATTACACGTGTGCGAGACGCGCAAACGAGTCTCGAACTCCTGCCCGAAAACGATGCCAAGCAAAAGGAAGCAAAGGCCATCGCCCTGCAACAGGCGCAGTCCAGCCTAGAGCAATTGAGCGCCAGCCCTGTGCTAGGCCGCGTGACCATTCGAATTTCTTCCCAAATCGATCGCTGGAAAGACACCCCTGCGGACATCGAAGTCCGGGCCGGAGACCTCTTGATCGTACCCAAAAGGCCGAGTTACGTCATGGTGACAGGGCAAGTCTTCAATCCCACTGCCGTTTCCTTCCGGCCGGGAAAAAGTGCCAAGTGGTATCTCGGGCAGGCTGGAGGCCCCTCCAGTTTTGCGAATAAGAAGGCCATCTTCGTAGTCCGGGCGGATGGTTCCGTGGTTGGCGCGAAGAGCAGCCTGTGGAGCGGGGAATGGCTAGGCGCAACGCTACAGCCGGGGGACACGGTCGTCGTGCCCGAGAAAGCCATCGGCGGCGGCCTGCAGTGGCAAAGCGTTTTGCTGACCGCGCAGGCGGCGTCCGCCATTGCCAGCGTTGCGTTTATCGCACTGCGGTACTGACGGGTGAGGGCTCTACTTTTACGCTGAATGCCCTGGCCTGGCTGGGGCGTGGAGTCCCCCCAAGAAAATAGGTAAAGAGCCAACATGAAGCGAAGGAGAGCGAAATACGCGATTGCTTGTTGCCTGCTGGTGGCTGCCGGGACTGTCTGCGCAAATGTTTACGCCAAGTCGCAAGAGCAACAATCCAGCGAGCCGCCTCCGATGCTAACCACTGAGGCGAAAAATAAAGACTTGGTGGGCAACGCACCCAGGAAGCGAGAGGGCGACGCCTATGAGCCGGCCATCGAAAATTCGAATTCCCTGGGAGTCCCGTTCTTGAAGAATCTGGCATCCGACCAAAAGGCCATCTGGACGAGCCCGAGCCGTCTGCATTGGGCGGACGGAACTTGGTTGTTCCCACTCGCGGCCGTAACAGGAGGCTTCTTCGCTACCGACCGGGCAGTTCCTCCCGCGCTGTCGACAGATCCAAAAAAGCTCAACCGTTACTCGAACTTTTCCAATTATGGAGTTTATTCCCTGGTGGGCGCCGGCGGCGGACTCTATGTTTGGAGCAAGCTGTCACATGATGACCACCAAAGAGAGACGGGCATTCTTGCGGGAGAAGCGGCGATCGACAGTCTTGGCGTCGATACGGCATTCAAGTACGCGTTTGGAAGAGAACGCCCCAACCAAGGCCAGGGGCTCGGTAACTTCTTTCAGGGCGGCGACTCGTTTCCATCGGACCATTCGGCCGTAGCGTGGTCCATCGCCAGTGTGATCGCCCACGAGTATCCGGGCCCGTTCACTCAAATTGCAGTCGTACGGATTGGCCACCGCTGTGAGCGCCTCCCGAGTTCTCGGAAAGCAGCATTTCCCGTCGGATGTTGTCGTGGGTGGCGCGATTGGATGGCTGATTGGCCGTGAAATCTATCGCTCGCACCACGATCCGGAACTGGGAGGAGGAGGATTGGACAGCCTCTCCGGGAACAATGACGGCGAAGAGCAGCGCGATCGTAAGCACATGGGATCCCCATCTGTTCCTTTAGATAGCTGGGCCTATTCAGCCATCGAAAGGCTGGCGGCGCTGCGGGCTATCAATACCCAAATCATGGGCGTGAAGCCCTGGACTCGCATCGAATGCGCGCGCCTGACGGAAGAAGCCGGCGATACATTGCAGGAGGGGCAGACCTTGAATTATGAGGAGGCTGCCCGGATACAAACT
The DNA here is from genome assembly GCA_963811715.1 of Terriglobia bacterium. Lineage (GTDB taxonomy): Bacteria > Acidobacteriota > Terriglobia > Acidiferrales > UBA7541 > Palsa-360. The sequence goes on along the minus strand of CAWESM010000008.1, from coordinate 105,083 downwards.
CAACTGGCGCAGGAATTCGCTTACGAAATCAATCTGCTGGGCGGAGGCCGCAATTTTACGGCAAATCTTGAATCCATTTATGCCAGAGCAGTCTCGATTAGCGGGCCGGCCCTGACCGATAGCTATCACTTCGGACAGACCATCTCTTATGATTTCGGCCGGCCCTTTGAGCGCGGAACAAACGGGCAGGCCGGCGGATCATTCAGTGCCGCAGGCAGGGCCCCTCACACTTTATGTTCGGGCGGAATACCAGCACGCGCCTTCGGCCCCTGCGCTTTCCAGTGCTGCCGTCAATGCCATTTCCACCGCTGACGTAGTGCCTCCATCGGAAGTACAAGCCGGTCCCTTCATGCCAATTAATCGACTTCAACTGCTGGATGCCTACGTTGGCGTAAATTTAGGAAACTGGCAGCTTACCCTGGGGAAGCAGAGCCTTTCTTGGACCCCCGCGCCCGATGATTCCATGATCTGGAGTGACAATATTGAGCCAGTGAATATGGTTCGCTTTGTTAATCCCGAGCCTCTACACTTGCCGTCCATTCTTCGATTTTTAGGACCCGTTCGCATTGACCACTTTTTCGGCCGGCTTGAGGGGCATCCTTACGTTCCTCGCCCGTTTGCATGGGGGCAAAAGATAAGCATGAAACCTGTGTCCTTCCTAGAACTTGGATTCGCGCGCACCGTTATGATCGGAGGCCAAGGAGTCAATAATGGTAACCAACTTACTTTAGGCTCTTTATTTGGCAACTTTTTTGGAAGACAGAGTGCCGGCGGCGGTTCTATACCGGGCCACACCAGTACCGAGATGGACTGGACGTTTTATGTCCCCGAGGTTCGAAACTACGTCGTTCTCTATGGGGACGCCTACGCGACGGATGACCAGCTGCCCATCAAAAATCCGCCGAAGAATCCGTGGCGCCCCGGCATCTACATCACACGATTTCCCAAATTGCCCAACCTTGATCTTCATGTGGACTCTGTTTCGACGGAGCAGCCTGGCCTCTCTTTTGACAGCTTCTACACTGGGGGGCCGGCTAACAAAGGCCAATTCAACTTATTGGAACCAAAGCTATCACGATGGGTATACGAATGGTGGTTTTCTAATTGGAAATTCTGTTGGCAGAGACGGGAGAGCGTTTCAGGGCTGGCTAACCTATTGGCTTTCGCCGAGCAATAGCCTGCAAGTGTTCTACAAGAAGAGTTCCGTGGCTGCAGAATTTATACCGGGAGGCGGGGCCTGGCAAGACTATTCTGTTCGCAGCGAGATTCATCTGCGGTCGCATTTCTATATCAAAACTGAACTGCAGTATGAGCGCATTTTGCGATATCCGCTGCTTTTCAACGGGCCGCAAAGGAATATCACGGCAATCCTAGAAGTGGGTTTCTCTCCGAGAGAAAGAGAAAAGAAGTGATCGGAACGCGTATAGGACCTTATTTGAGTTGGAAACAGACTCGCTGGTTTGGAAAATCATGAACGGAGAATCTGCATCGGTAAGGGAAAGGGTATCCAACGAGGAAGACATCGTTGCGGTGCCTCGGGACAAAGCGGCCCTCGCTGAAGAACTCGAAGACCGGCACCATCATGAGCGAACAGTGGCCATCCTACGGGTCTTCTGGGCACAACGCAAGTTCATGTTGCGCGTAGGAGTCTATGCTCTGTCCGTGAGCGCGCTCATCGCGATGTTGATTCCCACGCGGTATGAGTCAGTGACTCGATTGATGCCCCCCGACGGGCTGTCCGGGTCGGGAATCGGATTGCTTTCTGCAATGGCAGGGCGCGCGGGCGTGGGCACGGGAGGCTTGGGGGCATTGCAAGCGATTTGCTGGGAGTGAAAAGCTCGGGCGCACTGTTCGTGGGCATCATCCAGAGCCAGACGGTGCAGGACCGGCTAATCGAACAATTCAATCTGATGCATGTCTACCATGACTCGAAAATCGAAGATGCGAGGACAGACCTTGCGGAGCACGCGGATGTTTCTGAGGACCGCAAGAGCGGAATTATTTCGATCGGCGTGACCGACCACGACCCGAGGGGCGTGTTGATCAGCGAGTATGCGAAAAAGGGCAATTGGGGGGGGTGCGGGAGAAGGTTTTGCTGAAAACAGCGGAGTTAGCAAATGGCCTAGTGAACCGTACTAGAAAATTTGATTTTTCGTGACTAACTAATTTCTCTATCAATACCAGTGCCAATTAGGACTCTCGACGACACATGCCAACGACTGCCAAAGAAGCTCACTTGCAACCGCATGATGAGGCGGAGCAGCACCGTAGGAGCAGCGTAGATGTTGCTCTGACCGACGACACCAAGAATTCCACGTACAGATTGTTCCTGCGCAGTCGCTGGTATGTTCTCGGGCGTGTCACGGCAGGTGGCTTGCTCTTTGCTCTCATTGCTCTGCTGGTTCCGCCTCGCTATGAGTCAGTGGCCGAGTTGATGCCACCTGACCAGGATAGCTCCGGACTGACGGCAGCAGCGTTGGACCGCGTGCAGTCGATGGGACTCCCCGTCGATCTGTTGGGTGCGAAGACTCCAAGCGCGCTGTTCGTGAGCATCATGACCAGCCAGACGGTTGAAAACGCCGTGATCGAGCGTTTTGCTCTTCGCCGCGTTTACAGGGCCCGGTATCTGGAAACCGCGCGCCAAACACTCGAGGAAAACACGGAAGTCACAGAAGATCGCAAGAGCGGCGTGATTACAATTCGCGTGCGGGACAGAGATCGTCGCCGCGCCCAGAACATATGCGAAACCTACGTTAGTGAACTGAACCGCTTAGTCACCCAGTTGAGCACTTCTTCGGCACGTCGCGAACGCGAATTCCTGGAACAACGCCTGGCGATTGTCAAAAAAGAAGTTGACCAGTCGGCAGCGGCCCTCGGCCAGTTCTCGAGCACGAACACCACAGTTGATATCCCAGAGCAAGCCAAGGCGATGGTTGAGGCGGCAGCAACTTTACAAGGAAACTTGATCGTTGCAGAAGCCGAACTCAAGGGTCTGAAGCAGATCTACGAAGGTCAAAATACCAGAGTCCTTTCAGCCCAGAGTCGCGCGGCCGAGCTACGACGTAATCTGCATCTGCTCGCCGGTGATTCCTCGAGTGCGTCCAGCAGCCCCGAAATGGTGTATCCGTCCATTCGAAAGCTTTCCCTGCTTGGGGTGACATATGCGGATCTGTTGCGTCAGGCCAAGCTTTCGGGAGCGGTCTTCGAGGCACTGACCAAGCAGTACGAACTGGCGAAGGTACAGGAAGCAAAAGAGATACCGAGCGTGCGGCTACTGGATTCACCGAGTTATCCAGAAAAGCATGTTTCGCCACAACGCGCAATGATCACCGCTTTTGGCGGATTGCTGGGATTGATTTTTGGGGTCGCGTGCGTGTTGTGGAAGAAACTTCCGGCTGAGGACACCAGAAGGGAACTCGCCCTCGAAGCTTCCCGTGAGTTCCGGAATGATATCGATAAAGTTGTGAGGCGCTTCCACAGAACGGGGGCGCGGTGAGCGAACCGCTGGTTGTCGAGCACGCTTTATGGCGTAGTCACCAAAGTGGCAGACCGGATGCATTTGTCCCAATGTGATCACATTAGACGAGCAGATGAAAGACGGCCGCCGGCTGGTTCCGGAGCACTGACCGTATGCCACCAGCTCATCATTCTGGTTTCCGTGCTATCGATCCTTGAAGGAGCACTGGCCGTTTGGGGTCTACATCGTCCGGCCTGGGGCGATGAAGCCCACTTTGTTGAGACGATTCGTTTTTTTGGGAATGGTGTAACACTTGAGTCCCTCACGCATTATCACGAGATGTCCGGACCATTGCCATTCATCATATATTCGTTCTGGGGGCGATTTTTCGGCTTCGCGCTGCAGAACCTCCGTCTCCTCTCTTTACTGATCGCTTTTTGCACCTTTCTTGCGTCCTTCAGGTTGTTCGCTTCGGTACTAGATGGAAATCTTGCCCTGTATGCCACGATCTTCCTTGCTCTCAATCCCTATGTCGCAGGGTCGGCGATTTTCGTGTACACCGACATGCTGGCATTGCTGTGTCTAGTGGTGGCCTGCACCGCTGTGTTGAAGCGAAGTCCAGCAATACTCTTTGTGTCGCTGTCAGCAGGCCTGTTGTGCCGGCAGTATCTTGCTTTTTTTTGGGCGGCTGTGGCTGTTTTCTCACTTGTTCGGTTGGGACAGCAGACGAGAGACAAGCAGGATAGCTGGATGCTCATGGCATGTGCGGGATCCGCACTCCCATTGGCCGCACTAATGGTTCTTTGGCGGGGTCTCAGTCCTGATAATTCTCTTAGGTCCGTCTACCTGAATGAACCACTCGCCTTCCACAGTACAGCCGCAACCCTCTACGTAATTCTGCTACTCGTGTATTTGCTCCCGATTATCGCTGCAAGGTGGCGGCAGTTCTACAGAGATCCAAGGGTCCTCGGCGCCTCTTTTCTCCTTTCCTGGCTCTATTGGCTGGCTCCGGTAACAGCATCGCCACCTAGGGGGTTGGACATAGATACTGTGGGATATTTTCACCGCTTTCTCCGGCTTGTTTGCTCGCGCACCAGCAACCAGATAGTGTTCTACCTTCTATTTCTGGCAGCCCTTCCCGTTTTGCTGTCGATCGTGACGGGCTGCTATACACGGCTCAGTCGGCACGATACATCCTTTCCCTTGCTGTGGGGGTTCTGCGTTGTAAGCTTTTTGCTCGTCATGCCAATGTCCTATCTCACTTGGGAGAAATACTTCATTCTGGTGCTGCCGCCGGCGCTCATGCTGCTGCTGAACACGCAGAGCGCAGCGGAGCAAACCGGTTTCTGATGTTCAGCCCGGACGTTTGCCCAATCGCAGATTACTGGTTGGCGAACCGTCTTCGTCGGCGACCGCGTTTGACTCGGCGATGGAGTGGTTGTCTGTCCCGGGTGGAATGGGATGTGAAACGACTGAGTTTGCTCCGATGATACTACCCTCGCCAATGGATCCGGGCTGAGTCCGCTGAACAAGAATAGGCAACTCTTGAATCGTCACCGTGAAGGAGAGTAATGGCTCTCAGGGCACACAGGGGAATTCTACAATACATGGTCTCTCCGTACGGATTGGCAGCGGCATCATATCTATTTTTTCTCTTCTGTTGTCTGCTTCCGCCGGTTTGGTACAAGCACCACATGGACGAGCCCGACCTCATGTTTATGGACGTTACGACAATATTGTTCTACAGCCTATGCGTCCTGTCCTTTCTGGCGGGGGTTCGCCTGGTAGATGGCTGGTCTCCCGCGGAACTTGTTCCCGAACCGGAAATTGAGACGACGGTATCGCCGATTCGCTTTGTATTGGTCCCGGTCCTCATTACGCTGACCTCGTGCTGCGTGTCAATCGTTCTTGTGATAAGGAACTACCCGATGTTGGTGCAGGCGCTCCTTTCGCAAAGTGGCAAGGACATCAAGGGTACCGACATGGGTCGGATTATGCCGCTGTCGACAGACAACATGTGGCTCCTGGGGATTATTTGGTGGGCCACCTGGCGTTCGCGTCAGCTTGGCATCGGCGGGCGCCGCGGCCGCCTATTAAGATTCGTCCTGTACGTTGCCACTTTAGCAACAATTGTTGGGGCGACTCTTAAGCTGACCCGAGGCGAGCTGATGCTTATTGTGGTGGGCGTGGCGACCGTATACCTGTTGCGACGTACTATAGAAAGAGAGGCTAATTTCGCATCTGCCGCTCGCTATGGCATCGCGATTACGGCTTGTGTCCTCGTGTTGTTCTTTCTTTTCTCGTTCGCGAGGGGCACTGACTGGAATGAGCTTCTTTCGTCGTCGGGAGGCAATACTGGTAACGCCTTGGTAACTAACCTACTTACGTATACGGCTGCGTCATACAATCGGCTAGCTGCACTTCTGCATCACCGGCTCAGATATCCATACGCAGGCCGCGGCATCTATCTGTGTGCTTTTCTGAACGGAGGCCATACGTTGAACAGCGTTATCCCGTTTAATAAAATACTGGGATGGCCAGATTTTAATGACGTGTGGCTGTCTGAATTTGGTGCAGCCTCGAAGGCTGGACTCAACGGTACCGCAATTATCGCCGGCACCTTTGGTTATATCTTTTCGGAGCTCGGATGGTACGCTCCATTGTTCGTGTTTGTCTATGGCCTGATGTATGGTTGCGTTTGGCGATCAGTCAAAATGGGTAAAGTCTTTGGAGTCGTGCTGTATCCTTGGTTTGCGTTCTGCATTCTGAACTGGTTCGGAACGAACTCTTTACTAGACAACAAGATACTCATCTTTTTTTTGACTTTCCTTCTGCTTGGCGCTTATGAACGCTTGTATTTGCGGCCAAGGGCAAGGGCCGAAACTGCTATACCGGCCATACTGCACACAAGTTTGTGAAGCCACGGGTGCTTGTGCCTGGCGCTTGCGAGCATGCGTTTGCTCCCCGCGATTTCGGATTGGAACTACCTGATGTGGAGCTGAAGTTGAGCAGGATTTGATGGCGAGCGTAGAGACAACACCGGAGGTGGGCGGGAAAAACGTGGAAGTAACCGGCTGGGGTTTTGAGTCCGTGCCCTCTGCATTTGCTCGAACGAGTCTGGTATCCATTCATGGCTGAGACCGCTAAAAATGCGAATCTGCACCTGACGCGGGGCTCTTTGCTGGCGCGCAACATCGTCTGGAACCTGCTGGGCAACGGCGCGCCAATGATCGTGGCGGTTTTCTCCATACCCGTACTGATCCACGGATTGGGCAAGGATCGCTTCGGGGTGCTGACGCTGGCCTGGGCACTGATCGGGTACGCGAGCCTGTTCGACCTGGGACTGGGCCGGGCGCTGACGCAACTGGTGGCGAGGAAGCTGGGCGCAGGCGAAGAGCGAGAAGTTCCGTCCATCGTGTGGACTTCGCTGCTGCTGATGCTTTTGCTGGGACTGGCGGCGACCGCAGTTATCGTGCTGGCTTCGCCATACCTGGTTGAACGCGTCCTCCGTATACCACAGGCGCTCCAATCAGAGACGCTACGCACGTTTTATCTGCTGGCGCTCTCGCTTCCGGTGATCATCGGGACGGCGGGGCTGCGCGGGTTGCTCGAGGCGCACCAGCGGTTCGACCTGATCAACGCGCTGCGGATTCCGATGGGCGTGTTCACATTTGCCGGGCCGCTCCTGGTGCTGCCGTTTTCCAAGAGCCTGTTTCCCGTGGTTGGCGTGCTTGTCGGCGGGCGAGTGATCGCCTGGGCGTTGCACCTGCTGCTCTGCCTACGGGTCGCGCCCGCGCTGGGCGAGCGCATCGCCTGGCACCGCCCTGCCGTAGGACCCTTGCTGCGTTTCGGCGGGTGGATCACGGTCAGCAGCGTCATCGGACCGACAATGCTTTACATGGACCGCTTCGTTATCGGAGCGCTGGTGTCGGCGACGGCGGTGGCCTATTACGTCACGCCGTATGAAGTCGTAACCAAACTCTTTGTCGTTTCAAGCGGGATTTCCGCAGTAATGTTCCCGGCATTTAGCTTATCCGGGAGGATGGACCCTGATCGCTCTTCAATGCTTTATCGCCGCACGCTGAAATGCACATTTGCGTTTCTGCTTGCGCCTACGGTGCTTCTCATAGTCGGGGCGAAGGGAGGCCTTTCTCTCTGGCTTGGGTCCGATTTCGCGGCTCATAGTTACCTTGTTGCACAGATCCTGCTCATCGGAACATTCGCCTTGGGAATGGAAGCCCTACCGTTCGTCCTGATTCAGGGCCTTGGTAGGCCTGATATCCCCGCCAAGTTGAATTTGGTCGAGGGTCCGCTTTATGCGGTAAGTCTTTATTGGTCTGTCCGGAACTATGGTGTGACGGGCGCCGCAGTAGCTTGGACATTGCGGGCAACTCTCGACGCCTTGCTACTTTTCTTTTTTGCGCATCGGCTTCAACGGAATCCGTCCTCGCAGCTTTCGGACGCGCCAGTGGTGTCTGTGATTCCAAAGGGCGCTGCTCTTGGCTTATTGATGTCGGAACGAAAAATCAGGTGATGGCGATGAACAGGGCGGCAGTTCGCGTTCAGCCCCTTCAGGATTGTCCGAAGCTGCAGAACTGCGGCACGGGTGAGGTCTCTATCGCGCCCGTTAGAGAGGCCATTTGCGCTGTGGTCGTTACCTATCATCCCGATTCTAACCTCCTTTCCAGGGTGGAGAGAGTAGTTGAGCAAGTGGCTCAGGTCCTGATCGTGGACAATGGCTCTTCGGAATTGTGTGTCGGTCGGATCAGGGAGCTAGCCGACAAACTGAATGTCCATTTGATCCTGAACAAATGCAATGGAGGCGTAGCCCAAGCGCTTAACGAGGGAGCGCGATGGGCTGATGAACAGGGCTATCGTTGGGTTCTTACCTTAGACCAGGACACCGTTGTCGCAGACGATATTGTGGAGACGCTTTCGGCTGTTTACGAAGAATTTGCTGATAAGGAGAGGCTCGCACTTATTGGGTCCAACTACAGAGATCCGATAAGCGGCGGCCTGTTTTTACCTTTGAGTTGCGATGACCATTGTTCGTGGCAAGAGGTAAAGACGGCTATTACATCCGGAAGCATTATTTCACTATCAATCTATCACGCGATCGGACCATTTCGTGAAGAGTTCTTCATTGACTGTGTTGACTGCGAGTATTGTCTCCGGGCACGCTCTCTAGGATTTAACGTCATTATGGCTCGCAAGCCTCTTTTGCAACATACGATCGGCGCCACTACGATGCACAAATTGCCTTGGAAAATGACGGGGACCACCAACCACTCGCCAGTGCGCAGGTACTATATGACGCGAAACCAGCTGGTGCTCGCGCGAGAATATCTGCGTAGGGAGCCCGTCTGGACATTGTCAACTTTGTATCGGCATCTCAAGTCGACGATCTCGATGTGCCTCTTTGAGAAAGACATTCTGCGCAAGCTCAAATACACGGCGATTGGTGTCTTGGACGGTTTATTCTCCAATTTCAGCCGGAATCTAGGCTGACTCGGAATCCGCAAATTGCAGAATCTTGCTTGGCCTGCTCCATCGATTCCATCGAAAATGCAATTACGACCGCAACCAAAAGCGCCAGAATTGTGGAAGCGAACTTAGCCGTTCGCGGCTGTAGTGCGGAAAAAAGCAGCTTTCCACCACTGCATAGCTACGTCTCCGGGCGTGACCCCATGCGTAACGGTGGCGTCCAAGAGCAAAATGTAAATCCTTTCAAATGCCAAATGGCGGGCCGGGGGGAAACTGTTGGTGCCTGAAGTGAGCGTCATTGTGGTGAATTGGAACGGAAAGCACTTTCTTCGAGGTGTGTCTGAAGGCGCTGCGGCGACAGACGTTTAGTGATTTCGAGACGATATTGGTGGACAACGCTTCGGAGGACGGCTCGGTGGAGTTTGTGCGTGAGAAGTTTCCGGAGGTGCGGGTTCTTACGCTAGGGATAAATGCGGGGTTCGCGGCAGGGAACAATGCGGGGTACGAACAGGCACGCGGGGAGTGGATTGTTCTGCTGAACAACGACACGGAGGCGGACCCGCACTGGCTGGAAGAGATCCACAAGGCGAGGCAGGATTTTCCCCGCGCCGGCAGCTTTGCCAGCAAGATGCTGTTCTTTGATGATCGGAAGCGAATTGACAGCTGCGGATTCGCCGTTACCAAGGCTGGGACGGCCGTTGACCTCGGTCGTGATGAGCAAGACGGGCCAGCCTGGGCGGAACCTCGCAAGGTCTTTGGCGCTTGCGGAGGAGCCGCGGCGTACCGCCGCAGCATGCTGGAAGACATCGGCTTTCTGGACCCTGAGTTCTTTATGACTTTCGAAGACCTAGACCTAAGCTTCAGGGGACAACTTCAAGGATATGAATGCATTTTTATTCCGCGCGCGATTGTTTATCACCGCTTGGGCGCGACCAGAAAGAAGAACCCGGCGCAGGACATTTTCTTCTCTCAGCGCAACATCGAGCTCGCCTACCTAAAAAACATGCCGTTGGGCATGATACTGGGCTCACTGCCCCATCGGCTCGTCTATGAACTCGGTGGCGCGGCCTACTTTGCCAAACTGGGCGTCGGAACTGCGTTCTTCAAGGCAAAGATGGATGCCATCAGGCGACTCCCTTCGATGCTCCGGAAGCGGAAGGAACTCCAAAGGAGAAGGATCCTCACGAACGAGCAACTTCGCTCGATACTGCTGCGTTACCGGCTTTGGTCGAAATGGAAGAAATTCTCGTCCGCTTGGCGCGTATCAGGTCAATCAGTAGCCCGGAAGTCTCAAGAAAAACTCTCCATTTAGGACGACAAATATGAAACTACTAATCGCGGGCGGACCTGGAAACCTGGGCTCTGTTCTGATTCCGTTGCTACTGGATCGGGGCTACCGCGCGGCGGTGGTGGACCTATCCTGGTTCGGCAATCACCTGCCGGTGGAGACGGAAATCTTCCACAAAGACCTGTTCGAAATTAGAGAACCAGACCTGACGGGCTACGATCAGGTAATTTCTCTAGCCGGTTTGTCCTACGATCCGATGGCAGAACTCGCGCCGAGCAAGAATTTTGTTTACAACTCCGCAGCGCCGGCTTATTTCGCCTACATCGCCAAGAAGGGGACTGGTGTACAAGCGTAAAGTTGAAATCGGAAATTCCGGCTAATTGTGGCCTGCGTCAGTTGTGCGATGCCGAGCGACGTATTTTGGTTGGATGCCTTTGGCGCCTCGGGTAAGCCGAGAAAACTGCTTGGAAAATGTATCCATTGCTTAAGGATTTCTGAGATGCAGCAGTATCCTAAACATATCTCGCGAGTTCTGAAGAGGTGGCTGCCTGAGTGGCTGCATGGCCCAGCACGCTACTTCGGACTTCGCTTGCTGGCTCTGTATGAATCGATCAAAGACCGATCAATGGCGTTTGAACTTGGTGTGCTTCCTCTCCCACCTCCGCTGCTTCGCTACAGAGTTCACGGCTCCTTGGATCGCGATAGCTTTTTATGTGTGGGGCGAACTTGTGTTGAAGATCTGAAAAACTCGCTCAGGCTTATCGGCAGGGACTTGTATTCGTTTCAGAACGTGTTGGACTTTGGCTGTGGGTGTGGCAGGGTTCTGCGCCACTTTTATGATCACCCGCCTTCCTTCCAGATGTACGGAACAGATGTCGATGCCCAAGCGATTGCCTGGGGCCGCAGAAAGCTCCCGTTTGTCACGTTTCTAGTGAATGATCCTCTTCCCCCGCTTCGCTTTGCTGCCGGTACGTTTGACCTGATTTACGCTGTTTCGGTGTTTACCCATCTGGATGAAGCTCATCAATTGGCTTGGTTGAAGGAGTTGAAGCGGGTGTCCAAACCCGGAGCGATTTTGCTGTTGAGTACACATGGACGCTTTGCCCAGCTAAGTGCTTCACAGCAAGGCGGTTTCTCCCCTGAAGATGCAGAGGCGCTCCAGACCAAGGGTCTCCTCTTCAAAGTTTCGGAAAGGGGCAGGTTCAAGCTAGACGGCCTACCAGACTTTTACCAGTGCACCTTCCATACGAAGGAGTATGAGCTCGAAGTATGGTCTCAATTCTTTACGGTCAAGCATTACATTGAGAGTGGTATCAATAATCATCAAGACCTTGTGATACTATCTGTCGAGTAATCTGGCGTGCCCCGCTTCCCGGACGAATTGCCCAACGTAATTATCAAGAGTGACTGCAAGGCGGCCAATCGGACACAAATGAGCCAATACTTCTCGGTACGTCCTTCGAATCCGAAGTAGCGGGCCTTGCAGCTTACCGTCGTCATTCCGACTTCACTTTCTTTGTGATGTGATGTTTCAAGACAGCTGATTCAAAATTAGATCCAAGTTTTTTGGATCCAGGGTCATTCCTAATTCACCTGTGTTTGTCACCGAGAAGCAGGAAGATCCATTTCCCAGATACGGCTTGTGAATACTTCGGCCCCAGGAATGAAGCGAAGGGACAGAACAGCGGAGACGAATCTAACCAACGCACAGGAGAGAAAAATGAAAGGTGTGGTCCTTGCCGGCGGAACTGGCAGCCGACTTTATCCTATAACGCGCGTCACGAACAAGCATCTGCTTCCCGTCTATGACAAGCCGATGGTGTATTACCCCATCCAGACGCTCGTAAACGCCGGGATTCAGGAAATCCTCCTCGTCACGGGCGGAAAGAATGCCGGGGACTTTCTGCGACTGCTCGGGAACGGCCGCGATTTTGGCTTGAAGCATCTGAACTACAGTTATCAGGAAGGGGAAGGTGGCATTGCGGAAGCTCTCGGGCTGGCGGAACATTTTGCTGATGGCGAATTAATCTGCGTCATTCTTGGCGACAACGTCATCGAAAACAACATATGCCACGCCGTCGACAAATTCAAAGAGGAGAAACAGGGCGCCAAGATTCTCCTGAAAGAGGTGCCAGATCCAGGGCGCTTTGGCGTTGCGGAAATTCGCGGAGACCAAGTCGCCGGCATTGAAGAAAAACCTCGAGCTCCCAAATCCCAGTACGCGGTGATCGGTATCTATCTATATGACGCGACTGTCTTTGAGAAAATCCATCGTCTAAAGCCCTCGGGTCGCGGCGAACTGGAAATTACGGACTTGAATAACTTCTACATTCAGGAAGGCACCCTGACTTACGAAACGCTCAACGGATGGTGGACTGATGCGGGCACATTCGAGTCTCTCTTGCGCGCCAACAACCTGGTGGCCAAGACGGGCGCGAACAAATTGTCGGATGCAAATGAAGCCGCAATGGTGATGAGACAGGGAGTGGGTCGATGAAGATCTTTGTCACCGGCGGTGCTGGGTTTATTGGTTCCACTTTCATTCGATACGTTCTGGGCGCCAGAAAGGATTTTACCATCGTAAACTTTGACAAGCTCACTTACGCCGGAAATCTCGCAAATTTACAATCAGTCGCTGGCAATCCAAGCTATATGTTCGTGAAAGGCGACATCTGCAATGCAGCCGCTGTCGAAGCGGCGATGTACGGTTGCGATGCCGTAGTTCACTTCGCCGCCGAGTCTCACGTCGATCGAAGCATTTACGAGCCAGCACCTGTAATTCAGACCAACGTCACTGGCACTTTTATCTTGCTCGAAGCGGCGCGTAAAATCTCGGTGTCGCGGTTTGTACACGTTTCCACGGACGAAGTGTATGGTGACATTCCTGCAGGCACCTTCGCAGATGAAAATGTTCCTCTGAAACCCAGCAGTCCATACTCAGCGTCCAAAGCGGGCTCTGATCTCTTGGTGCGGTCGTACGTCCGCACCTACAATTTTCCCGCCGTGATCACGCGGTCTTCGAACAACTACGGTCCATATCAGTTCCCCGAGAAATTTGTGCCGCTCATGATCACCAATGCCCTCAGCCACAAGGCTCTCCCTGTTTATGGCGACGGCAAACAGCAACGCGATTGGCTGCACGTCGAAGACAACTGTTGCGGGATTCTTGCCGTCCTTGAGAGGGGCAAGATCGGGGAGGTATACAACATCGGGGGACAAGACCTCGAGGAAAATTTGACGATTGCTCGACGCATCCTTCAACTCGCTGGGAAAACAGAGAACTTGTTGTCCTATGTGCAGGACCGCCCCGGTCACGACCGTCGTTACGCTTTGAATTGTAAGAAGATCGATACCGAGCTAGGCTGGAGGCCCGCGATTTCACTGGACGATGGTCTCCGCCAAACCATTGACTGGTACAAAAACAATAAAAAGTGGCTCGACGATGTCCGAGATGGTGAATACCGCTCGTATTACGAGAAATACTATGAGAACCGCGATACCTCTCTTCTCGCGATCGCGCGGTCCGGATAGCAGATTTCTGAGTGATTCTTTGCCGCGATGGTGCTTAACTTTAAATGACAGGCCTGACGAGGGGTTTATGGCGTTGGAGGAATTGTTTGACTCACTGGGGATCGGAATAAATGGAATGTGTCGAAACATCTCTCCCGGGCGTTTTCGAGTTGCGCCCAAAAGTTTTCCACGACGCTCGCGGCTTTCTCATGGAGACATATCACAGAGCTAACTTTGCCGACCTTGGTATCGCCGACCTCTTTGTTCAGGACAATCAATCGCGCTCCACGAAAGGCACGCTGCGCGGGTTGCACTATCAGTTGCACCACGCGCAAGCGAAACTGTGCCGGGTTATCGAAGGAGAAGCTCTGGACGTCGCGGTTGACATTCGGTTCGCCTCTCCTCACTTCGGGAAATGGACCAGCGTTCTACTCTCTGCAAAGGAGCAGAATCAGATTTATGTTCCGGCGGGGTTTGCGCACGGTTTCCTAGCTCTAGCCGATACGGTCCAGTTTCTCTATAAATGTAGTGATTTCTACGATCCCAAAGACGAACGCGGGATTCTCTGGAGCGATCCCGATATCAACATCTTTTGGGGAAGCGCGAACCCTGCCGTTTCAGAGAAGGACGCGAAGAACCCGAACCTTGCAGAAGTTTCGCTGGAATTCCTGCCACGATACGCATGCAAATAAAACCCACGATTCTACTCACAGGGAAGAACGGCCAGATCGGTTCAGAACTTCTACGCCTATTGCCAGGGCTTGCCGAAGTAGTTGCGCCCGACAGGCATGAATTAGACTTGCTCGACCCCGACAACATCCGGCGGATAGTGCGCGGAGTTCGGCCGCAGCTGATCGTCAACGCGGCGGCCTACACTGCTGTGGACGCTGCGGAAACCGACGAGGCTACTGCATACGCCGTCAATGCAGAGGCTCCGGCATTGATGGCCGAAGAAGCGAAGCGGCTCGGGGCCGCGCTGCTGCATTACTCGACCGATTATGTCTTCGACGGCTCGAAGAGGACACCGTACGACGAGATCGATCCCCCAAACCCGATCAACGTCTATGGGAAGACAAAATTAGCCGGGGAGCTGGCTATCCGCAACTGTGATGTACCTCATCTGATCCTTCGGACAGGTTGGGTCTACGCCACGCGCGGACGAAATTTTCTGCTGACAATCTTACGACTCGCCACTGAAAGGGAAGAGTTGAGAATTGTTCGCGATCAACTCGGATCACCGACCTGGAGCCGGGAGATTGCTACATCGACGGCGAAGATTCTTGCTCAAGTTATTGGACCGGGCAGTGCAGGGTCCGCGTTCTCGCAAGTTAGCGGGACTTATCACATGACGGCTGGGGGCGAGACGACCTGGTACGACTTTGCGAACACTATCCTTGAAGAAGCCGCTCGCGTCTCGCGCGAGGTCTCTTGGTTTGCCGCAGCCACCGGCGGACGACCCCTGGTCGCCCGTCGCATCATCCCGATCACAGCCGAGGATTACCCCACTTCTGCCTCTAGGCCAGCCTATTCAGTTCTCTCTAATTCACTGCTCACGCGATCGTTTGGCGTCAGAATGTCAGACTGGCGCACGCAACTGCGACTTGCCTTTGCACTCGAATGCAAAGCGCACCACATGGCTGTCGCAAATGAGCCCCGGCACTAAGCAAAAACCATCCTCGTTCGCCCCGATGCTCACCCGCACGGCCTCGTTGCACGCCTCGTCATCGGGGTCGGTGCTGAACACGGAGAAGAATGAAGAGGGTCAAACGCAGATTTGCAACAATCTCGGTGGGTTCAAGCGGGGGCCACGAAGGGCCTCAGTACGAGAGGCTGAAGCAGAACGGAGACATCGCCCTGCAACTGCAGAGCTGGAACGCGCATGAACGCCGCAATCTAGGCGACCCTGATGCAGCGGCGCAACTCGGCAGTGCCGGTTGATCGAACTAGCTCGAATGCTCTGGCGACGGCGTTGCGAAATGTTCTGGGCGACGATCATCTGCGCCAGTCGCTTTCGCAATGAGGACGCCACCGGGCCCAGCTCTTCACCTGGGAAAAAACAGCTCAGAAAACGATGGAAGCGTACAAGGCGATAATGGGGCCAAACTAGTTGGCTGGGGCGCCATTGTGGGACAAATCCTCTGCAAGAGATGCATGCTGGCAGAGAAATAGATCGTCAAACATCGGGAGCATTTGAAATGGGAAGAGTGCTGGTAACGGGCGGTGCGGGATTTATCGGATCGCACCTGGTGGATGCGCTGGTGGAGCGGGGTCACGAGGTGGCGGTGTTCGATAACCTCGACCCGGCTGCGCATCCGCGGCCGCCGAAATGGCCTGTGTATGCGAACGGGAAGTGCCGATACATTCTGGGGGATGTGCGGGACAAGGAAGCACTGCGGCGGGCGTTGGACGGCGTCGAAGTCGTGTTCCATCACGCGGCGGCGGTGGGTTCGGGCATCTCGATGATCGACATCGGTCGATTCGTGGAGGTGAACTCGCTGGGAACGGCAAACCTGCTGGAGTTGGCAATCGGCAAGCGCGACAGAATTAAAAAGCTGATCGTGGCATCGTCCATGACAGTGATGGGAGAGGGCACGTACGAATGCGGGGCGCATGGAGTGCAATATCCGATTCTGCGGCCGCTGGAGCAATTGGCGCGGCATGAGTGGGAAGTGAAATGCGAGGAATGCGGGGCGGCGATGAAGCCGCTGGCGATGAAAGAAGATCGACCGCTGCTGCCGCTGACGATCTACGGACTGACGAAAATGGACGAGGAAGTGGAAACAATGCTGGTGGGGAGGTTCTACCAAATTCCGGTGGTGGCGTTCCGATACTTCAGCGTGTACGGGCCGCGGCAGTCGCTGACGAATCCCTACACGGGAGTGATCTTGAGATTTGGGTCGCGGATTATCGCGGGAAAACCTGCGTTGATTTATGAAGACGGGAACCAGATGAAGGATGTCATTCATGTGCGGGACGTGGTGCGCGCGAACCTGCGGGCGATGGAATGCGAGCAGGCGAACTATCAGGTGTTCAATTTGGGGAACGGGCAAGCGTTGAGCGTATATCGCATCGCGGAATTGATCGGGGAGAAGCTGGGGAGTCCGTTACAGCCAATTTTGACGGGGCAATATCGCGGCGGGGACGCCCGGAATGGATGGGCAGATATGTCCAAGGCGCGACGCATGATGCGCTGGGAGCCGTCGCTATCGGCCGAAGCTGGATTCGCGGATTTGTGTAATTGGCTGCGCGAGCTGCCAAAGGACCAACTCCAGGAAGCGATTCGGGCTTATGAAAGCGCGGAACGCGAATCGGAGACGCGGGCGGTGGCGGTGTAGCAGGTTGCAAAGTTTGTTTTTTGCGGAAGGTTGGTAAATTGACCCGATGCTTGCGAGCATCATCATCCCGACAAAGAACGAGGAAGATAACATTGGCCGGTGTCTTGAAGCGGTATTCCGTCAGTCGGCGGATTTTCCCTTCGAGGTGCTCGTGATCGATTCCGGGTCGCAGGACCGAACTATGGAAATTGTCAGAAAGTACCCGGCACGCCTAATGGAGATTCCTCCTAGCGAATTCCATCATGCCCGGACGCGTAATCTTGGTGGAACAGTAAGCTCAGGCAAGTACTTAGTTTTCCTTTCGGGTGACGCGTTTCCGGCGGACAAAGGCTGGCTAAGCTCGCTGGTCAGGAATTTCCGGGAGCCCGCGATTGCTGCCGTGTATGGGCGACAGTTGCCGAAGCCGGATGCAACGCCGGAACGGACATTTTTCATGCATCATCGTTACGGCACAGAAAGACTGGTGAAGACCGCCAACAACAATGGTGCGGGAAAATATTTGCTCTACCAGTTCTCGAACGTCAATTCAGCGGTTCGACGGGAAGTGTGGGAGCAGACGCCGCTCCCGGAAGATATTAATGCATATGAGGATTTCTCATTTGCCGTCCAAATTGTACGGCAAGGACGCGCGATCGTGTATGAGCCGGACGCCGCAGTGTTCCATTCGCATAATTACAGTTTGATGAAATCGTTTCAGCAGTATTTCGACAATGGAGTGGTATACAAACGTCGGCAAGTATGGGATGGACAACAAAAGAGTCGAATGCGCTCGGACGGTTTGCGGTACCTCTGGAACGAGATGACGTATCTCGTAGAACGCGGGGCGGCACACAGGTTGCCGTATGTCTTGTGTTACGAGGCCGTACGGTACGTAGGAATTATTTTGGGGCGGCAGGAAAGACTGCTCCCGGAGGCGTTCAAGAAGAGGGCCAGCTCGCATCGCTTGTTCGGCTGATGGCGATGCCGAAGCAAATCTGAGGCCCGGCTAACTCGCAGAGATTATCATTAACCCGGAAGAAAGAATGCTCGAAAGTTTATGGAAGAGATTTAGCTTGTTCCATTTGTTTGATTCGCGTGTAGCTCTAGATTCTGTGTCGTGACTGGCGCGCGGCGGCGGAGGAAGTCCAGCGATGGAATTTGGCGTCAAGAAGTTTGACCTCCTAGGGGAATTGAGTCGCAGGCAAGACGTCGTCGAGCACAAGACTACCATTCGCCGTCAACTGAACTACGTCTGGTTTTTACTTCGGTTGACGACTCTGCTGCTCCCTTTCTTGGCTTGTGCGGTCGCGGGTTACGTGAGCTTTTCGTCTCACTTGATTCCAAAGCGTGCTGCGGAGGTGATCCCAAGCCGCTATTTCCAGCTCCTTCTGGTGATGTGTATCGTGTGGGCGCTGGCATCGGGGCATTTCGGTTTAAATCGAGTTGAGGACCTGTTTGCGGCCAAGGGAAAAGCGCGGAGATTGCTCGCGGCCTGTGTGTTCACTTATACCGCTGTGATGGCGGTGGCCCTACTCAATAGGGGAGCGGACTATTCACGACTGTTCATCGCACTGAGTGCAGTAACCCTTTTTGCTTTGGCAACCGCGACCAGAGTGGCATTTCTGGTTGCTTTGAATTCAAGGCGAAGGAGCGGGCGAGGGGGAGTTCGGATACTGATTGTGGGGACGGATGAGTTCGCGCGGAAGTCCGTGTGTTCATTGCTGCAGGGGCAAGTTATGCCGTGTCGGATTGTCGGCTACGTGCATCTCCCAGGTCAGGAAGTTGCGGTGGGAAACAGTCCCATAATCGCAATGGAAGATGTTAGCAAATTGACACAAGGAAAGGGGGTTGACGACGTGGTTATAGCGGTGCCTGCCTCGCGGCTGGGCGAAATCCAGGAGATCATGTCGGCCTTGGAAGGTATGTATGTGCCGACGAGGGTAATTCTTGACCTTGGCGGAGGGGTTTCGATTCGCGACAGGCTTTTTGATTTCGGCGGGGTTCAGATGTTGGACCTTGAGGCCACGCCAGCTGAGTCTGCTTCGTATGTCGTTTTTAAGCGCATCTTTGACGTGATATTTTCTGCCGTGGTCATCTTGCTTACGGCACCGCTGATGGTTCTGATGGCTTTGGCAATTCGAATCGGAAGCCCCGGGCCGATTCTATTTGTGCAGGACCGAGTGGGGCTCAATGGCAAAATCTTTCACATGCTTAAGTTTCGGACCATGAAGGTCGACAGCTCACGCGACTGTGACACCCGATGGACTGCACAGAATGATCCGCGGCGTACACGCCTAGGGACAATCCTTCGGCGAGCAAATCTTGATGAACTGCCCCAGTTCTTTAACGTTCTGAAGGGGGACATGAGTATCGTTGGACCACGACCAGAGCGACCGTACTTTGTAGAAAAGTTCTTAAATGAAATCGACAAATATAATGCCCGCCATGTTTTCAAGGTTGGGATTACTGGATGGGCCCAAGTGAATGGGTGGCGGGGGGACACTTCTATTGGAAAGCGGATTGAGTACGACCTTTACTATCTGCGAAACTGGAGTATGACTTTTGACATTCAGATTATTTTTCTTACCATGCTTCGAATGTTTGCAGGCAAGAACGCCTACTGATGCGTCGCAGCCCCTCAAAGCTGTTGCCTAAACTTGGTTGGACTCCCGAGCACTCCAGCCTTGAGAACATTTTGGCTGGAGCGTGGAACTGGGAGCAGCACCAATGCAAGCAGCTGATTGTCGAAGGCGTGAGGAGTAGTGCCATTTCTTGACAGAGGAGACGCAATTCCCAATGCAAATTAAAAAAGAATCGACACACCTCGGGGAGATCGTGATCGTGGCCCCGGAGGTCTTCGAGGACGAACGAGGCTTCTTTATGGAAACCTACCGCGCCGACCAATTCAAAGCCTTGGGCCTACCCACAGATTTTGTGCAAGACAACCATTCTCGTTCCAAGCAGGGCGTGTTGCGGGGCCTGCATTTTCAGTTCGAGCCTCCCATGGGCAAGCTGATGCGGGTGACTTACGGACGAGCCTTTCTGGTTGCCGTGGACTTACGCAAGGGGTCGCCCACGCTTGGGGAGTGGTGGGGTACGGGAACTTTCCGCGGAGAACAAGAAATGGATGTGGGCTCCGGCAAGTTTCGCGCGGGGTTTTTGTGTGCTGTCGGATTGGGCCGAGGTGCAGTACAAGGCCACGGGAACCTACAACGGGCAAACGGACATCGCCATCCGGTTCGATGATCCGGACATCGGGATCCAGTGGCCCATTTCCGATCCTCAAATCTCCGAACGGGACAAACAGGCCATAGCGTTCACACGGTGGTTGCAGTCTCCCGCATCCGATTGCTTTCGGTACGAGCACATTCAGGAAGAGAACGTTGGAAGCCAGAGTTACGCCGCAGCAAGACCTTAAGACGAGGGGGAAAAATGATCACAAGTTATCACGACAGATCTCTCGTACTGGTCACGGGCGGCGCAGGCTACATCGGCTGCCAGTTGGTGCCGGCGCTTCTTAATGGGGGTTACCGTGTCCGCGTGTTCGACCTCATGTTTTATGGAGACGCCGGGCTGGATCGCGTGCATGACTGTATAGAAACCGTCGTGGGGGACATCCGCAGTGTTCCGCCGGACTTACTCGACGGGGTCTCCGCCGTTATCAATCTGGCCGGTCTCTCCACCGAACCGGCGGCGGAGTATCGCCCCGAAGCCAATCAGGAAATCAACTTTAAAGCGGCCGTCGACCTCGCTAGGCTGGCCAAGGAGAAAAAGGTCCGCCGGTTTATCCAGGCCTCGTCCGGTTCGATCTATGACGTGGGAGCCGGGCACCCCGAGAAGGACATTTTGCACACTGAAGATTCGCCAGTGGCACCTTTTCGAATTTATTCGATCACGAAGCGTGAGGCTGAAAAGCGGATATTAGCAATGGCGGATGACAGTTTTACTCCCGTGGTCCTGCGGAAGGGATCGGTCTACGGCTACTCGCCGCGAATGCGCTTCGACCTGGTCGTAAATGCATTCGTCCTGAATGCTCTACAGACGGGCTGCCTCGTTCTTCACAACGGCGGGGAAATGTGGAGGCCGCTGCTCAGCATCCAAGATGCTGCGGCGGCATACAAACTCATGTTGGAGGCTCCGGCCGAGAAAGTAAGGGGTGAAATCTTCAACGTGACGAATGGGAATTACCGCATCTCCGAGCTTGCGCTGCGCGTGCAACACAAACTGAGGGAACTAAACATTCCTTGCGAACTCCAACCGGATTACAATTTCCGAAATCTCAGGAGTTGCCAAGCTTCGGGACAGAAAATCGCCCAACAGTTAGGATTCACTCCGAAAGTAACGGTGGAAGAAACCGTAAAGGACCTGGTGCAAAAAATCCGTGGCAACGCATTCCATGACATTACCGATCCGGCGTTTCACAACATTCGCTGGCTGGATCTGTTGGAGGAGACGAGAACCAGACTCGGCTATCCAGACTCGGTGCTGAGCTTCAATTCGGAGCAGCTCAGTCGAGTACGCGGCGCCACGAAACAAGGGATTGCTGTCGCGTGCGGCTAGTCATCATTGGGGGGAACGGACAGGTGGGTTCCGATCTAGCGGACCTCCTTCGAGATGCCGATGAGAACGTGGTTTCCCTCAATCGGAGCGAACTCGACATCACCCAGTCGCCCGCGCTACGAGAAAAGCTCTCCCAGTACAATCCAGACGTCATCATCAATTGTTCCGTTTATCACCCGATTGATGAATGCGAAAGCAACCCGGAACGCAGCTTTGCGGTGAACGCAACGGCGGTCCGTGACCTTGCGCTCGCCGCCAAAAATCTTAAGGCGACGGTCGTCCAATTCAGTTCTGATTACGTTTTCGATGGTGAGCTTGGACGTCCCTATAAAGAAGAGGACAATCCAACTCCCGTTAGCGTGTTCGGGGTTTCCAAGGTTGCTGGAGAACAACTTTTGCGAGCGGTTTTGCCATGCCACTTCATCATCCGCACCTCGGGGTTATATGGGCTCGCGGGGAGCCGCGTAAAGCGAGGTAACTTTGTGGAGACGATGCTTCGGTTGGGGAGACAGAACGGACAGGTTCGAGTTGTAAACGATCTTCGAATGGCACAGACCTCCACGCGAAATCTTGCGCGGCAGGTTCTGGCGCTAATTCGCACCGAACACTACGGCACCTACCATGCCAGCGACCACGGCGACTACTCCTGGTTTGAGTTTGCAAAGAAGATTTTCGAATACTCTGCCATGGAGGTTAAGGTTACCCCAGTTTCGTGGCGCGATATGCCTTTCGTAGCCCCACGCCCACGGTATTCGGTTCTGGCCAATTGTCGGCTCAAGGCGCTGGGAATGGACCAAATGCAACCTATCGACGTTGCCTTGCAAGCGTATTTGAGATCGAGAGATTTAGTCCCGGCGTCAGCGAGCTGCTCAGTCACCAAGGCGATCGATTTGAGAACCCTTTGATCCTCCGATGTTCGCGGTCCGGATCGCACTCGGCGAACACTCGCCGACCGAGGCGCGCCACGCGAACGGATTTTAGCAAGGCCATCGGAAGTTAATTAATCCGAATTGATACCACAGACCCGCGTCAACGGTTGATTCGTGGGTTGGGGACATGGTTTCCCAACGCTGTCGCCTTGGACACATCTTGACTCAGTCTTTCCAAGCCAACCGAGAGAGCGCTCTACGTGGGATGTTTGGTTCCCGGAGGACACTTTATGAATGGCGGAGCTGAGATTTTGGACGCACGACAATATTTCGACGAGCTGCAGGGAGTTTTTGTCAGTCTTCCCCATGACACCATCAACCGGATTGCGGATGAATTGGTGAGGGCCAATCAATCTGGACGGATGGTGTACTTGTTTGGGAACGGCGGAAGCGCGTCGCTTGCATCTCATCTTGCTTGCGATCTCGGAAAAGGCACAGCTTACTGTAATGGTGGAAAGAGATTTCGAGTCCTCGCCCTGACTGACAATCTTCCCACCCTGACAGCGTGGGCAAACGACTCCAGCTATGAAGATGTTTTCTCTGAACAGTTGAGAAATTTCGTGCAGGCGGAAGATGTTGCGTTCGCTATCAGCGGAAGCGGAAATTCCAAAAATGTGCTGAATGCGCTGCAGGTGGCCCGGGGGGTAGGAGCCACGACGGTTGGCATCTCCGGTTTCCAAGGCGGGGAAATGAAGTCGCTCTGTGACATCTGCGTCGTCGTGCCGTCCGATGATATGCAAATTATCGAGGATATGCATCTCGCGGTGGCCCACTCGATTTTCAGAATTGTCCACAGCCGAATGTCGCGTCGCGCCCTGACGGCGTCTTGCCCAGGATAGGCCGAGCGCCGAGTGACTTGCAGCGATCAGCGGAACTGGATTGAACAGAACCAAGCTGCCAGCGATCGACTCCTATCACCAAATCTAAAAGAGATGGGTCCCAAATGCCGCTTGAGGATTGGGGTGTCTTCGCGGGAGACGAACGGCCGACCGGAGGGTCACGTGAATGAGCTGAGTGCCCTCGGAGTTGTCTCGATAAACTCTGAATTATCTTCCACCTGATCATGACGATTCGGAACATTCGATATTCGATTCTGGTCGCCGATGTGCTGTGGGTGCTCGTGGCTTTGGGACTTGGCATCGGTCTGCGGTACGCAGGTGCGAGCGGCGCGGTCGGGTTCGCAGCGCATTATCAGACATACAAGCTCATGATACTCGCTGCCGTCGTGGCGTGGACACTTCTCTACTTTGAAATGGACCTCGACGGCTTCAAAGGGGGCTGGCAATTTCCCGCTATTCTTTCGAAGCTCATTGTAGCTGTTTCGCTTTTGATGGTGGTTGTGTTGTCTTTCGCCTTCCTCACCAAGCACTTCTATTCACGACTTGTTCTGCTTTACTTCGCGATTTTCTTTCTTCTTGGACTAGTACCCGCGCGGTGTATGGTTCGTTTTCTGGTTACTTCCAAACTGAGGAATACGGCGGATCATCGCTGCGTCATCCTTGGCCATGGGCCGATCGCACGAGAGCTTGCCAGTAAGATTGTTTCGCATCCGGAGATCCCCTTTCATGTCGTCGGATTTTTATTTCCGGGCGAATCGGAGACATCCAACGGGTTCGCTAGCTCGCTTGAGCCGCCGTTTACCTTGGTTAAGACGCTGCATGTCCTAGAACTTCTGGCGCGGCAACAGGTCCATAAGCTTATTATCGCGATGCCGCAGCCCGACGGCGCAGAGGTCCGGAAACTCATCGCCGAATGTCGAAAGGCATCGGTCCAAGTTTATCTGGTTCCCCAGTTGTACGACCTATATCTGTCAAAGGTGGAATTGCTCGAGGTCGATGGCCTTCCACTACTCTCTCTACAGGAGCGAAATTCCACCGTTGGACGCTTAGCCCTTAAACGAACAATGGACTTTGCGCTGACCTTGGGAATTCTGCTCTTGGTCTCGCCCGTTCTCGCACTCGCTGCCTTTGTTGTTTACACCAGAAAGGGTCGGGCATTCCGGACTGAACTCCGTTGCGGCAAGGACGGGATTCCTTTCCGGATGTGCCGGCTAAACGTGCAGCGACACGCAATAAGCCCGGAACACTACGCGAGGCTCTTCGTCAGGTGGAGTCTGACGGAACTGCCGCAACTATGGAACGTGTTGCGCGGCGATATGTCTCTCGTCGGTCCCCGACCCGAGTCGCCCGAGAGAGTCAAATGCTACTCTGAGTGGCAGCGGCAACGTTTGAAGGTGCGCGCCGGCGTCACAGGTCTCGCGCAGGTACACGGGCTCCGGGAGCAGCATTCCTCGGAGGACAAGGCACGTTTCGATTTGCAATACATCGTCAACTGGTCGCCGTTTTTGGACCTCAGCCTTATCTTGCAGACGGTGTGGACGTTGCTGTTTCGAGGATTGAGCCTAGAGCCTGTTCCAACTCAGGCACCTAAGTTTCGCGGCGCAGCGAACGAGTTTGTGACCACGGAGATTGTCGATGTTAATCGTTCGTAGCCCGGTGCGAATCAGCTTTGGAGGCGGTGGAACAGACCTTCCATCGTATTACGAACGATTTGGCGGAGCTGTGGTTAGTGCGGCAATCAACAAACATTTCTATACGGTGCTCGCGAAGAGGGGCGACGGTAAAATACAAATCATTTCAGCAGATCTTCGTACGGTCGAAACGTGGGAAGACATTGCGCGAATGGATATTCGCGGTAGCGCTCTGGAAATTCCTCTGGCAGTACTCAAAGAGTTTGGGTGCGATGTCTCTGTAAACCTTTTTCTTGCTTCAGAGATTCCGCCGGGAACAGGGCTCGGCTCTTCCGCTAGTGTTTGCGTCAATCTGACGAAGATGCTTGCAACCTACAGTCATATCTCTCTCTCGAAATATGAGCTCGCCGAGCGGGCTTTCCACATTGCCCGCAACGTTTTGGGCCGGCCTGTAGGCAAACAAGACGAATACGCCTCGGCGTTTGGTGGTTTGAATTTCATTTCCTTCCACCAGGACGGAACCACGCACGTCGAGCCGCTGAACTTGGCGCCAGGGCTCGTTCGGGAGCTGCAGTCGAGCCTACTGCTATTTTTCACCGGTGCGTCCCATAACTCTTGGACGATTCTTGAGGAGCAAGAACAGTCCACGCGCAGGGCCGACAGTGGCACGGTCGAATACTTGCATGAAATTCGCAAGCTAGCTGAGCCGATGAAGGCAGCCCTGATCGCCGGAGAGTTGACCGAATTTGGTCTCTTGCTTCACGAAGGTTGGGAAATCAAGAAGCGGCTTTCGACGAAAATCTCCAATGTCCGTATCAATGAGATGTACGAATCTGCGCGTCGAAACGGCGCGTTGGGAGGCAAGATCACCGGTGCGGGAGGAGGTGGATTCCTTCTTCTCTTTTGCCAGCAGCAGCACCAACAAAACGTGCGGAAGGCCCTGGAGACGCTGGGCGCCCGGGAAATGGGATTTGATTTTGACTTCCAGGGCGCACAGGTCGTAGCGGATGATCCGTTCATCGATGGTGATGAGAACGGTGGCATGCGCTGGACCTTCGCTCCGGTTGCGAACAAGGCAGTTGCCAAATGACATGTTTCAGCGGGAAGTCTCTCATGAAATGTAAATGGACATCCTCGCAGATCGCGGCTTTCAAATGAAAGCGTTTCTCCTGGCAGGAGGTCTCGGGACTCGACTGCTGCCATTGACCGACAGCACGCCGAAGTGTCTTCTGCCGGTTCAAGGCATACCCATGTTGCAGATTTGGTTCGCCCTGTGTCGCCACTACGGCATTGATGAGGTCCTGATCAATATTCATGCTCATGGCGATGCCGTACGCAAGTTCATCGAGGAAAACAAAGATGGCCTGAAAGTGCGCCTGTCCGAGGAGACGGCGCTCCTGGGAAGCGCAGGGACGATTCATTCCAACCGAGACTGGGTCACCCAGGAGAGGTACTTTTGGATTTTCTACGCGGATGTCCTCACCACGGTCAATCTAAACCAAATGCTAGAGTTTCATGACAGCCGCGGGCAGATCGCTACGATAGGTGTCTATGAAGTGCCGGACCCATCGCGATGTGGCATCGTTCAGGTGGATGACAATGGCGCGGTCCGTGACTTTGTCGAAAAGCCCCAAGCACCAGTTGGCAATTTAGCGTTCTCCGGATTGATGTTGGCCACCCCGGCTCTTTTGGATGTAATTCCCGACACGAGTCCGGTCGATCTTGGATTTCACGTCTTGCCTCGTATTGTCGGCCAAATGTCGGCGTTTCGAATCTCCGATTATCTCCTGGACATCGGAACTCCAGAAAACTATCAGACGGCCCAGGAGAATTGGCCGGGGTTTGAAGCTTGAGAACAAGCTGGAGATGATAATGTTACGGGCTGCCATCTTCGATATGGATGGAGTGATTGTAGACAGCCATCCAACCCACAAGAAAGCATGGTATAAATTTCTGAAATTGCAAGGTAAAGAAATAGACGAGGAAGACTTGAACTTTATCAAGGATGGGAGGAAGCGGGAAGAGATCTTGCGGCACTTCCTGGGGGAGCTTTCGGATGAGCAGGCTCGGTTTCTCGGTCATCAGAAGGAGCTATTGTTCAGAGAAGAGGCGGCGGATATAAAAGCGATCGAAGGTCTTTACGATTTCTTGCGACAATTGAGCGAAGCGGAAATTAAGCTTGCCGTGGCCTCCTCCGGCAGCGAAAGTCGAGTAAACTATGTTCTCGATTCGTTTCATCTACGGCATTACTTCGAGGCGATTGTAACGGGCGATCAAGTAGCTACCGGTAAGCCCGATCCTACTATTTTTCGGGTGGCTTGCCACCATCTACGCGTGCGGCCTAGCGAGACGCTTGTGTTCGAGGATTCAGTTTCTGGTGTCAGGGCAGCAAAAGCAGCTGGCATGAGGTGCGTGGGTGTCGCCAGCAACGGTGTGGTTGCAATTTTGCTCGAAGCCGGAGCGGATCACATACTACCCGATTTTTCGTGTGTTTCGTTCGATCTGATGCAGGATCTCTTTGAGTGACCGCTCGTCAGACAAAGACACTCATGCCAGTCGACCGTTCGATGCCCGGCAAAGTAGAAACCGGCCGCATCGCGAGGGACCGCATCAGCGTAAATCACGTTCATTAAACATTACGGTCCGAAGAGCCGTGTTCCGCGACAACATGAGTCTTTTCCGCTCCACCTGTTCGTATCGTTGTGAGAAATGCATGGTAAACATGCCCCATTTTGTTCCCGCGCTAAATAGCCGAACCTACGATGCCTTTTTGTATGGGAGGTTTCACATGGGTTCAACCTCAAAGCGTCAGACGAAAATCCTCTTGGTGCACTCGGGATCGCTAGGCACCACTCGACGGTGTTCCTTCCGTTGAAGCCGTTCGATCTTGGGCTAATTATCGTAGCCTGCCGAAAGAGCGGTTACTCCGTGCGTCTGCTGGACCTTCAAGCGAGTGGCCAGCAGGACTATTTCCGCTTGACGGAAGAATGGCATCACGACGCGGTCAGTTATTCGGTGAATTATCTCTCAAACATCCCCGAAGTGATCGATCTGGCCAAGCGGAGCGGTGCCATCCAAACCGGTCGATTCCGGTATCCCCGAGTTCAGGATGCTCCGAGAAGCTTCAGGAGCACCCACGCGATGACGCGCGCACGGTGCACAAGATCCACACAAGTTGAGAAACCAAATTCGTTGTTGCACTTCTTTCCTGGTTGTAGCAAATTCATACTCGATGCGGATCTCTTTGGAAACAGCCAGAGCACGCGGGTCGTTTGCTTTTGTTTTGGTGTTCATTTCAGCAGGTTTCTGTTTTCTCGTCGGCAAGGTTTGGCTTGCCCAGCACTGGAGCGCCTCGCCGAATCCGCAGTTATGGTTGCGGGCAGCCAAACTGGAGCCCGGAAACGCGGAATATTGGCAACGCCTGGGCTCGTACGCTGAGTCGGATATACAGCATCTCGACGTCAGTCAGGCAATCGCCTATTTGAGGCTTGCGGCAAAAGTAAATCCTCGCTCCGACGAGATTTGGGCCGACCTCGCCCGCGCGTACGAGGAACTTGGCTGGGCGGCAGAAGCCCGTGACGCCTATCAGAAGGCGCAGGCAGATTATCCTATCTCTGGAGAGATTGCGTGGCGCTACGGGAGCTTCCTGCTGCGCCAAGGAGATTTGACGGGGGGATTTGGTCAGATTCGGCGGGCGCTCACGGTTGAACCGTCGCTGACAACGAGCGCCGTCGAGGAATCCTGGGAAGCCAGCGGAGATGCCGCTTCCATTACGGACGAAGCACTGCCGGCCACGAGTAGCTACTACCTCGCAGCCCTTGGATACTTCCTCTCGCAGAAACAGAATGACCCGGCGCTCGTCGTTTGGAAGGGGCTGCTCAAATTAAGGCAGCCCATCGAGTTGAACCAAACGATCCCTTTGGTCAACCAGCTGATCAGCGAGAATCATATCTCTGATGCCGAGACAACGTGGCGAGAGGCGCTCCAAGCTACACGTTGGCCGCATCAAGAGGTTGATGACAATTCAGTAGTATTTAACGGGGGGTTCGAATACGAAGTCGCGAACGGCGGGTTTGACTGGCGGGAGGAAAGCATTTCCGATATTACTTACGCGCTCGATTACCTCGTGGCTCACTCGGGGAAGCAGTCGATGAGAATCACATTCGACGGAAGCACAAATCTCGATTTTGCAAACCTGACGCAGTTCGTTCCCGTGAAATCGAAGGAGCACTATCGTTTCAAAGCGTATGTCCGAACGGAAGACATCACGACCGACAGCGGCATGCGATTCTTAATCTATGACCCCAATCATCCGTCCGAGGCACAGATTCTGACGCCGAACCTTATGGGAACCAATCCGTGGACGTCAGTCGAGAGCGATGTCTGGACCGGTCCTGACACGGACCTTTTGGTCATCGCGCTCCGGCGAATTCCAAGCCGGAAATTTGATAACAAGCTCGCAGGAACGGTCTGGATTGACGATGTGTCATTGGTGCCGTCCGAAACACTCGCTCTCAGGGGCAAATCAAAATGAAAGCCGTCCGGGTCGGAATCTGCATTCTCGTTAGCTTCGACGTGCTCACTTTCGGCGGGGTTCGATCGTGCGAGCTTCAAAGAGAGCCGCGACTTGGCGGAACTCTCAGAAAAGTGCGTACCTTCTGGGAAAGTAATTTGCTGAGGCAGGCAACACTGCGGAATGGCGGCACGGCCACGTCAGATTTCTTGCCGTAGAGCTACCGGGCGAGCGCTCTCAAACGGTCCGAGCGGCGGGTGCGTTCCGGTCGGTTCTCTCACCTCTGAGGTTGCTACAGAAGCTAAGAGAAGGAAGAGCAGAGCGTTGGAAGGAATATGGAGGTTGAAGTCCACCAGGCTGTGTAGCAGCAGTCCCGCACAAGCCGTCATGGAGCCGGCACGGAGGGCGAGAAGAGCGTATCCTTCCGCCGAGCGCACACTCGTCAGCCCCCGCCAAAAAAGTAGGGCAAGGAAGCTCAGGCCACAGAGTCCTCCCACCACCCCCATATCAGCCAGCAGTTCGAGATAATCGTTGTGGGCATGGTCTACAATCAGCCCGTCGTAATAGTAGCTCTCATACCGAGGATAGACCACTCTCAGAGTCCCTAATCCTGTCCCGAGCCACGGATGGTGGGCGAATATTTGCCACGTGTCACGGTACATCGAAACCCTACTGCCCGGTGAAATCGCCTCCGGGGCTAACTGTTCGAAACGCTCAATGGCTTCGCTAACTCCCAGCCAAACTATAAAGACTCCCGCGATAACTGCGAGGGCAGTAGCACCAAGCAGTTGTTTCCTGCCAATTCGGCGCACATGCGAGAAAAACAGAAGCAGGACAAATTCGAAAGCAAGGCCGATAATCCCGCCCCGAGAGGTAGACAGAATCACCGCCGCAATGGGAACGATTGTGAACAACAACAACAAGGTAAAGTGTTCTCGACGCCAGGCCCGGAAAAGAAGCAAAGCGAGTCCCAAGGGTACGGTCAGCTCGACGAACCCAGCAAAATCATCGCGATTCACGAACGGTCCAAATGGTCCCGCGTTGGGCGGCAGCGTGACGGACCAATACAATTTTCCGTTGAAGGTGAAGTGCTGGATGATCCCAAAGAGCGAAACGAGAAAGCCGAAGATCAATAGAAACCAGGCGAACTGCTTCACGTCATCCGCGGTGCGAAACGACTCGATCATCAGGAAGAAAAGCAAAACGCAGGCACCCCACTTGAGCAGTTCAATCTTTGTCAGGTAGGGATAGACCGAAAGACCAAAAACGCATTGCAAGAGGGCACCTGCGCCTACTCCAAACAGCGGCAGATAGAGCCAGTTCCAGTGAACATCCGCGTGCCGCCGACGAACCGCCAGAAACCCCCAGAGCACGAACACGGCCACAGCGCCAATTCCCAAGATCGCTTCTCCCCACGGCTCGACGCCGCCAAACGCCAGCACGGCGAAGGCGACCAACATGAGGATTCCCACCTGGATCGCCTTCATGTCGAACTACTCTTGGGAACCGCCGGGGCCACACGGATTGCACCCTGCCAAGGTTTACCTGATATCCAAGGAGCGTACACGTAGTTAGGAGAGCGGGCGGGAACGCCGGACTCAGTTTGAACTCGGGACGGAGGCTGCCCTATCCACGAAAGGAGAGCGGCAGATACTGAAGAAGACACCAGAGGTGCAATGGAATGGTGTGTTCGAGGTGTTGACGCCCCCCGAGATTCGGGAGCGGCAGACGATGAGCTCGCGTTTTTGAGCATCCCGCACCGGCAGCACCTGAGCTGGCCGACCGAATTCTTCGACTCCTGGGAACCATCCGCGTTGCTGCCAAGAAAGGTCTTGCGATGGCAGCTGTTGATAGTGGCTCCCCCATCTAGCTTTCGTCAACATCTACGCTGAAATAGCGTTGGCTCTGTCGGAGGGCAGTTCCCGCCTAGAGTCCGTGGGACTCGCATGGGCTTCCATGATGGCTCGATGTACAGCACCGGCCAGTGCAGCGTGAAAATCAACCCCAAGAAGATTTATGTCCACCAACAGCGGCTTACCCGTCAGTCGTTTATGGACCGAAAAGAAACCACATTTATTTCCAGCGCTGTTAACGAGTTCCAATTTAAGTTCCCAGTCAGCTTCCAGAGAACCGGGCATGGTCCAGGAGCAACTCAGTTCTACGTTCGAATCCCGCCTCAGCGGAACAGGGAGTGCCTGGGGAAGCCAAGCCGTGGGAGGCAGCCTTAGGCTGAAGCCGTCAAATCCGATCGGTTGCAGGGCGCCAACAAGAATTCGGCAAAGCTCGGGCATCTCTTCACAAGAGTACAGCGACTCGACCGCGCGCCGGATATACAAATTATTTGTAATGATGCGCTTCTGGCTCGCGGCTCGCTCGAAGACACGGTACATTTCTGAAAACTCCTGATACCTCAGTTGCGGAATCCCCACAGCCACTCCAACCCCGAGGACCACAAGCACAAAGGCAATCGCTCCTCCACCATGTAGCAAAGCAAGGCTCAGCAATCCGAGCAGGGCGGAAACACCGTAGAGAATGAGTACGGCGTCCCGCTGCGAAAAGCCCCGTTTCAAGAGCCTGTGGTGGATGTGCTCTCTGTCGCCCTTGAACAAAGGCTTTCCGCTGAGAAATCTGCGCACCACAGCAATCGCGACGTCCAGGACCGGTAGACCAAAACACACAATCGGGATGGCGACGGCAACCATGATGGGAGCCTTCTGTGATCCTGCCAAGGCAAGTGCACTCAGCATGAACCCGATGAACAGGCTCCCGGAGTCACCTAGAAAAATAGTGGCCGGATTAAAATTGAACCGCAAGAAGCCGACAATCACCCCGGCCAGAACCACAGCGAGAAACGCCACGAAATAAGCACCGCTGAGCAGCGAAACCGTGAGAAGCACGAGCGTGGAAAATAGCGCCGCGCCAGCCGCCAGCCCGTCTAAACCGTCGATCAAATTGAAAGCGTTTGTGATCAACAGCACCCACACAATTGTCAAAGGGAGTCCCAGGATGCCGTTTAAAGCATGCCCAGGGAGGAAAAGATCGAACTGCCGGATTCCAATGCCGTCCAGATACAACAGACAGGCGGCGAGAACCTGGGCACCGAATTTCGGGTATGCGCCTAAGGATCGCAAATCATCGTAAAGTCCAATCAAGAAGATCAAAACAGCAGGGACGAGAATTGCGGCTGCCGTCCTCATCGAGAACAAATTCGCTGGACCCAACCACTTCCGCACCAACAGACCAACACCCACCATGCCTGTCAAGGCGAGGAAAACCGCGACCCCGCCCAGCCGGGGTACAGGCCTGAAGTGGTTGTGCCGACTGGAATCAGGCTGGTCCACCCAACCCCGGGAAGTCGCGATGTTGCGAACGCAACGCGTCAGCAAGGCGGAGACGAACACGCTTGCGACAAAGATGACTAGAAGAATGTGCAGCACAAATGTCTCTCGCTGATTACCATGCTGAGGTCCAAACCAGCTTGAGGCGGTAGCAGGACTACAGCCACAACGCTATCCTCAGTTCGCCGATCTGACTCTGGTTAAAGAGCTCTGAGCTTGTCAGAAGGATTACGGCCTTTCAGGGACGCGATCGGGACTTATAAGAAAGGGCAGAGCTTTTACACTCTCGAGAACCTCAAGGTATTTGCCAGCCGTTTTACCTCTTGACACATTCCCGACGACCCACCGGCGGCCATTGTCACCCAGTCTTTGCCGAAGAGCAGGGTCGGAATTCAACTTCCTAATTGCGCACTCCAAAGCCCCCACGTTCTCCGGTTCGATACAAAGACCCGCCTGAGCGCTTTCAACTATTTCTTTCGATTGCCCCTCTACCCCAAGAATCACTGGCCGCCCACAAGACATGAACTCCAAGAGCTTGGTAGGTATAACGGTTGTAAAAATCTCTCGTCTCTTGAGGATCACAAGGCAAGCGTCTGAAGCGCGAATGATATTTGGTATCAACGCCCTGGGTTGCTGACTTACAAAGGTCACATTCCCTAGCCCCAGCTTAGCTGCCAGGTCGCGGAGCTGCGGCTTCTCGGCGCCTTCACCCACTATAAGGAACGTAACGTTGGAGGGTCCCGAAGGGAACCGCGCGGCTGTCTCCAGCAATGTATCCAAGCCATGTGCCATGCCAAGGGTTCCGATGTAAGACACCACGAACTTCCCTTCTAGTCCGAACTGGTGCCTTACTCCGTTATCGTCCCCGGGTCTGAATAGCTCGGTTTCGACACCGTTCTCGACAATGGAAATCTTCTCCCCGCGAATGCCCCAGTTCGCCATCAAGTAATCTTTGAAAGCGGGGGTCACCACCACTAGCCGATCGCACCGGCGATAGAGGAATTTAGCGATACTCCTCAAAGCCTTGTAAAGTGCTGAGTCCTGGCCCGAAACCCCCACTGCAGCGAGTGACTCTGGCCACAGGTCTCGCACCTCGAATACAAAAGGAGTGCGCTTCACTCGTCCCAGCCACCAGCCAGTCACTCCGACCAGCAATTGCGGCGAGGTTGCGATGACAATATCCGGGCGCGGCAGAAATAGTCCTGCGAGCGAGGAAGAGAGCCAGAAAGAAGTGTAGTTAAGAATGCGTTCGTGAGGTTTGCGATTTGGAAATGGCATGAGCCACACGCGTACGACCTCTATGTCATCCACTTGTTCCCGGAAGAATAACCGCCTCCATTTCGCGCGGTACTCCGGCAGCAAGACTCCAGTGGGGTGATTGGGAAAGCCAGTTAGAACCGTGACCTGGTGTCCCCGTTGCACCCAGTGCCTGGCAAGCTCGTACACCCGGGCAGCGGGAGCACCCATTTCCGGTGGAAAGTATTGGGACACGAAGAGGATCTTCATCAATAGTAGCAAAGCTTGAAGATACTTTTGTGGACTATGGCGCGATTTCGTTTCAGTGGATCGAGAAGGTAGCCCTCCCAGCGGTCTGCGAAACGACGGAAGACTTCACTACCTGTCAGCCTGTGCAGTACATTCAGTTGGGCAACGTGCAGCGAATGATAGAAAGGGCTCGCGATCATCTTCATTCGCGTATTCGACTGTTCGTATAAGGACCAAAACCCGACGTCATACTGCTGCAAAGTGCTTGCTAAGGTGTCCATGGCCCTTGAAAATAATTCGTTTGCGGCAGCACTGGATGTGGCGAGGTAAAAGTCGAAAACTCCCCAACTGGCCCAGATGAATCCGTTCAGGATGTGTGTGGGCGGCGAGGTGATGTACTCTTCAAACCATGTGTTTCCGGACGCGTCCACGTA
Source organism: Terriglobia bacterium (assembly GCA_963811715.1). Lineage (GTDB taxonomy): Bacteria > Acidobacteriota > Terriglobia > Acidiferrales > UBA7541 > Palsa-360. The sequence goes on along the minus strand of CAWESM010000008.1, from coordinate 70,301 downwards.
AGTCACGCCGCCCTTTTCCAGAGTGGTTAGGAAAGGTTCAAAGGATTCTGCCGCCGCCGTCAGATAACGGCGATCCCCGGTGGCTTGATGTGCGCGAACAAGCAAGGAAATACCTTGCCCTTGAGCCAAGCCTGAGTACCAAGGGGCCTTCAGGGTAGTGCGATACTCCCAATCGAAGTGGTGGTGCCAGACCAAGAAGCCCGCCATGTTTGGCTCCTGATTGCAGACGAGCCAGTCCGCCGCCTGTAGAAGCCTCCTCTTGCGCATAGGATCACCGGTCCGGCGAAACAAGTTATAGTTGCCGAGTCCATACTGGGCAACCGCGATGGGGTTGTATTGCGATCCAATCGCGCCTCGATAGTTCAGCAGTGGGATACCGCGTTCGTCGTAGGATCCCTCATAGTTTGCCTTTCGCGTAAAGGGCATGTAGTACTCGCCCAACTCGTCAAACACGGCACGCGGATTCACCTCCGGTGGCTCGTGCCAGAAGTCCAATTGGCTATGCAGCGGGGTCAAATAGGCTGCTGCGATCCTGCGATAGTAGTTTAGGCGCCCGGAGACTGTCATTTTTCGACGTAAGATATCGATCTGGAGCGGTGAGAGTTGCGCCACGGGGCGGCCGCATTCACTTCGGCTATACGTCCAACGGCATTGCCATCCCACAATGGTGGTAGCCGACCCTTCTTTGCCTTGCCTGCAAGGATGGCTCGCACTTGATGTTTGAGGCAATCCACGTCGCCCCTGATCAGGACATTGGTGCCCAGCCTGATGGTCACGGGATGGATGCCCTTCCCTTGCAATGCTTTGTAAGCGGGTGCGACTTTCATGAAATTGGGGCGCGCGCCAGCCACATGGAGAATGTCACTGCGTCCAATGCGCCGTTTCGACAGAACTCAGACAACCAAAAGACCTGGTTGCTGATCGGCTTTGACAGGGGTGTGGTTCTGAGCGAATTACAATTTCACGCGGCTTCTCCATGATTTAGTGGGTCACCGTCTGATCACTAACGCACCCGCCCGGTCATTGCTTCACTGCAAGGAGGGTCCGCCGACTTACTTCCATTGTCTCTTCAAAAGGCACAGGTGATTCGCTGCGGTTTCGAACAGCCGCTAACCAGCTCTCGACGCATGCCGCGTTGCCTTTGTCTTGCCGCCACAGGTTGAGTTGTTTGAATCCTTTCCAACCGTAACCCCGCAACTTTCTCCAGTTGTTGAGTTCCAAAATTTTCCCATCTACGAAAACCTGGACGCGTTCCTTGGGATAATCTCTACTGCCATTAGAGAAATAATGAACGCTGGCCTGCGATTTGTCTTCAAACTCCATCTGGAGCGTCGCCGTGTCGCATGCCGTTTGGGACCAACCCGCAGTCATGATCGTTCGTCCGACCAGGAATCGCGCAAGATCGAGAAAATGGCACCCCTCACCGATCAACCTGCCGCCGCCCAATTGATCGTCTTGGGTCCAATGGTCACTTGGAATTGCGCCGGCATTCACGGTGATCACAACGCACTTCGGTCCGTGTGTGGCCGCTAAGAGTTGCCGCATTTTTCTGGCATGAGGCGCGAACCGCCGATTGAAGCCGACCATAACGATGCAAGAAGAGGAAGCATGCAATCTTTCAATTTCGTCCAAGTCCTCCATCCGGAGCGCCAGCGGCTTTTCGACGAAGACGTGCTTTCCCATTTGCAATGCCTCCCGGACGTACCGAGCATGGCTGTCGTGCCGCGTTGCGATGACGACCGCACTCACAGAAGGGTCGGACAAAATTGCCTCCGGATCCGTCGTAGCCGTAACGATTCCAAATTTGCGCGCCGCATGCTCAGCGCTCACCCCGCCATTTGAAGCGATCGCTACCATACGCGCGCCAACCTGTTGCAGCGCCGGCAAGAGCACTTTCGTGGCGTATCCTCCGGCACCAATCACGGCGATTTTCTCTGTGCCCGCACCCGCTTGGTGATCAACGTGAGACCGATTTCTTGTCGGGACGACCTTCAGTGTCCGCCGTCGCAGATGCTCCGCGTCTCTCACGGAATATTCCAGCAAAATTCCCAGGTACCGCTCATCGGTGTTGAATAGAGCATAAGCCTCATTCGCCGACTCGAATGGGAAGCGATGCGTGATAAGAGGCTCCACGTGCAGTCGATCTTCGGCCATCATTTGCAACACAGCTTCGAAATTCCGCTGTGCAGTCCAGCGGACGTAGGCCGGCGGATAATCCTGTCCGCCCTGTTCGTAGGCAGGGTCGTATCTTCCGGGGCCATAGGAGCAGGAAACCTGAAATGACAGCTCCTTCTTGTAAAAATCATCCCGCGAAAAATGCAGACCGGTGACCCCCGTGAGAACGATCCGGCCCCGCTTGCGGCACATTTGAGCTGCCTGATGCACCGGTTCATCGCTCCGCGTCGCGGCAGTGATTAGCACACCGTCGACCCCACGACCACCCGTGATTCGCTCAGCGGCAGCAAGAGGATCTGCGCCCTGTGCCAGATTCACCGTCTCCGCGCCGAAGCTTTCCGCAAGTTCGAGCTTCCATTCGTCGAGATCGACGCCGAGCACGCGGCAACCATGCGCTCTGAGGAGTTGAACGGCCATGAGCCCGATTAGTCCAAGGCCAGTAACCGCGATCGTCTCGCCCAGACTGGGCGCGAGCAATCGAATCCCTTCGAGCGCGATGGCGCCGACTACGGTGAACGCCGCCGCCTCATCGCTTACTCCAGAGGGAATTGCGGCGGTCAGATTCTTAGGAACGAGAACAACTTCCGCGTGCGGTCCGTTCGACACCACTCGGGTCCCCGGTACGTAGGCGTCGCTTTCCAGCACGATGCCTACATTCGAATACCCAAGCGAAATGGGCTGATCGAGTTTTGCTTGTACAGCCTCGAGCGCCGGAAGCAATCCGTCCGTTCGAATCTTGTCGAGGATCTGCCGTGCTTTGTCCGGCTGTTGCTGCGCCTTCTTTACCCAATTCGCTTTGCCAAACTCAAGCAACATCCGCTCGGTGCCGGCTGAAATCAGTGTCGTATGCGTGCGCGCCAATACCTCTCCCGCCTTCGGCCCCGGACACGGGACCTCGGGTAAATCCAGCCCACCGGTCTTTAGATTCTGTAGAAGCTGTTTCATGTCCTATCGCCTGCCATTGGCGACGAGTAAGGAAGCCTTCGTCGCATCCACGGACTTTCGAGCCAATTGGGCTCGCTTAACCACCAGCATGAGCAGAGTCTTGCTCTTGGCATGTACGCTCTCAAGTTCCCAACCCGCTTCCTTCAACAATGTCGACCACGCGTTCACTGTTAGGCGGTTTTTCGAAAGCTTCAGATATTCCGCATACAGATACCACGCGCTTCCACTTTTAAAATGCCTGGGAAAAAGTGCGCGGCGCAGTAAGACTTCCAACCAGCGGCGAGGATGCAGCAGGTTGGGAACCGTTAGAATCAAGACTCCCCCTGGGATCGAAACCCGCGAAAGCTCCTTGAGACAGTCAAGAGGATCGTGAACATATTCAAGAACGCTCGAAGCAATTTCGGCATCGAAGCTTTCTGCTGCGTAGGGCAGTCTGAGCTGGGCCGCGCTTTCGAGGAGCCTGAACTTAATCCCGCGCGCGTCAGAGCGATTGAGCGCGCGAGAGATCATGTGTTCTGAAATATCGACCCCATGCATCTGAAACCCGCACGCCTGGCACGCGATTGTGATGTCGGCTGACCCGCAGCCAAAATCAAGCACGCTTCCCGAACCGCCGAGATTCTTCCGCAATAGTTCGACGAACGCAGCGGGACGCTCGGACATCGAACCGCTGGACTGGAATTTCTTCTCCCACAGGGACGCCTGTCTACTGAAGTGGCCGTGAGCGTTGACCGTCATTGTTGAAAATCGAGTGCCCGGAAACCTTCTCGACAGGCGGGTCGGAGAACTTCCAGGAAAGACCAACTTCCGGCCCCGCCATGTCTACTTCGCCAGGAACGGACTCTGCGGTTGAACAGCCTCTGAACATCTCTGGCTGCCAGCGTGACCGAGGATCCCTCCCTCTTCATGCCCGCAGGGAGCCGGTTCCGGAGGATAGAGAGGATCTGTCGCAAGCTCCCCCCCGTTGAGTCTCGCAGTACCCTGTCGACTTTGCTTCTCGATGATTTTTGCGTCGATTAGAAACCTTACCCAGAAACTCCACAACACGTGGTAAATAAAACCTTGGCGGCCGTCGAGAAACCCTCTCTTGAGAAAGTAGTTTCGGAAGAAAAACAGGAAAGGGCGGACGAGCAAGGGCAACCGATTCCAGACTCTCAATTTGATCCAATGTTTCCTTTCAGCTTGGTTACCCCTAAACCTCCCTGGGATTGATTGCGCTTGACTAGTCCCAAGCTTCTCGCGCAGATACTCCTCAGCCTCAAGCTCCGCGTACCGATTATGCTTCTGGATCCAATTGCGCAGTGGCTTATTGTCGTCATGGTCGAAGGCATGCTGGAGGTAGCCCTTTCGCCCCTCCAGAATCAAGTGCTCGCTTACCCCATGCCGTCCGAAGCGACCCGCACTCCGCCTGAAAAGCCGCATAACCCAAGTCGGATAGAGCCCGCCGTGCCTGAGCCAGCGTCCCATGAACCAAAACCTGAACTTCAGGTAGTAACCCGAAAATTCCTGCGCCGGGTTGCTTACGGTTCGAACGATCTCTTCCGCCAAGAGTTGAGGAATGCGTTCATCAGCATCAAGGACCAGAACCCACTCGTTGGAGAAAGGGACGTTGTTGAGCGCCCAATTCCACTGCGCTGCGCAGTTTTCAAACGCATGCTGGCAGGTCTTAGCGCCCATGCGTTTCGCGATTTTAAGGGTTTCGTCGGTACTGAAGGAATCAACCACAAATATTTCCGGTGCCCACGCCACGGATCGGAGACAGTCTCCTATGTTCTTCTCTTCATTCCGAGTGAGAATGAGAACGCTGAGGGCAACCTTCTCCTTCTTTGCGATGGGGTGTCGGCTCATATTCACTTCTTTCCTAGGCAGAGGGGGCACGGCCTTCGGTCCAATGGTGAGGCGGCTACACAGGTTTGTTCGTCATGGTACGCGGTAGAAGACACTCTTCAGCTCGGTGTGTCAAAGAGTCCTGAGAAGATCCCTGAAGAACTTCCGGCTGCTCCGCTCGAGCGATTTCCAGGATTCGCCTGACGTGCGTGTCCCATCGGAATATGGTGCGCACGCGCCGTAGGCCCTCAAGACCCAGCCTGCGTCGAAGTGGTGGGTCCGTTGCCACGCGGTGAATCGCCTGGGCCAGGTCGCCTGGTTCGAGCGGGCTGAAATAAATCGCAGCGTCCCCGCACATTTCCCGGTTGACCGGCGTGTCCGCAGCGACAACGGGAAGGCCGTGCGCCATTGCTTCAACCATGGGATGGCCGAAGGACTCGGTGAGGGAAGGAAACACAAAAATATCCGCGGTGCGATACTGCTCCTCGATTTCTTTTTTTCCAAGAGGACCAACGAATTTTACCCATGGAGCAATATCCTGACGTCGCGCCAGGTCGATGTCGTCTTTGCGGGTCAGGGTAAAACTCGCTGCTTCCCAATTCAGGTTGACTGTCGTCATCAGTACGAACGTCAGGGTCCCGTCTCTGTTTACCAAGGGCAGCGCCTTCAGTAAGGTGGTCAGATTCTTATGCTCGGCATACAGTGAAATGTAAAGGAGGCGAATGGAAGAGGGGTCTCCCTTCGGGCGCGTATGGGCCACGTCTCTGTCCGCAGGCTCAGCGACTCCATAGTGGTTCACCACAGCCTTGGCAGGAGGGCAGTCAACATATGCACGCAATTCTTCCAGCATCGCTTGTGTCGGCGTCATGACAACGTTGGCCGAACGCATGCTCCGGGAACACAGCCAACGGCGCAATCTGAATGACGCACGGAATCCTTGAGAATGCAGTGGCAGAAATGTCTCCAGATAGATTTTGGAGAAATAGAGGGTGTTGCGGACGAGCAGGATTTGCCGCACCGGGCAATGGAACATCCCAAAGTTAGCGGTCGAAAACAGAGTGTCGACCCTAAGCTTCTTGAGATGACGACGAAGCGTAGCTTGCTCCCACCACAAACGCTTCCACCACTTCGCGTGGCCAATCTTCGTGGGCAAGAGGTGTATGTTCCCGGCCAACCCAATCTGTTTCTCTGCGGTCTCGGGTGGCAGGAAAACGTGAAACTCGAGGCCGCTGTCAGGCGGCGGAAGACAGCGGAGAACATTTGCCAGGTAGGTGACCGCTCCACCCATCTTGGCTGAGACTGCATTAATGGCGATTTTCAACTTAGTTTTCGATGTTCTGACGAATCCAACGCTTCAAGACATATAGCGCCCATGGACGAGACCAACTGGTTTTCCCGGCCAGGAAAGCCTCCCAGACCTTCGCCACTTGCGGTGCTTCAAGAGGAAAGAACTCGCTCCGGCTGGGATCTAACAACTCTCTCCCAACCTCCACTCCTAGTCCGTTTCGCAGCCAGCGATCAAAGGGGAGGGTAAAGCCCATCTTGCGCCGCAGATAGATTTCTTGAGGCAGGCTTTGGCCAGCGGCGCGCAAAAGAAGGGGCTTAGGAAGGCGGGAATCGAGTTTCAACCGACCTTCCAGCGGAAGAACGTACTCCCATAGCCTGTGATCCACGAGCGGAGCCCGGACCTCCAGTGCGTGGGCCATGCTCATGCAATCTGTATCGCGAAGGAGCATGTTTGACATGTACGTCGCACCCTCCAAGACGGACACCTGATTAACGCCGTCAAGGCCGCAAACACTTTCCGTCAGCGCGTGGAGATTCCAGGCCCCGGCAAGATCGCCGTTCCGCGATGAGAACGAAGGCAAAAGAGCGCGGACGGCCGACGGGACGAAAAGCGCACGGGAGAGGAAGTACGGGTGGTCACCGTAGTATTGGTGGCCTCCCAATGCGACTATCTTCATAAGCTGGTTTGTCTGGCTCGGGCGCAATAAAGCGTGCATACCCCTACTCAACGGTCCGAGCCATTTGGTGTAGCGCCGGAATGTCATCATCCGGGGCACCGACAGAAAACTGCTGTAACCCGCAAATATCTCATCGCCTCCAAGGCCGCTTAGGGCCACGGTGATCCCGGCCTGTTTGGTAGCTTGTGACACAAAGTAGGTATTGATGCCATCTACAGTGGGCTGGTCCATGGCAGTTAACGCGTTCGGGATTTCCTTCAGGAGTTTGACCTCGTCGAGTCTGATCTGATGATGATGACTGCCCAACGCACGAGCCACTCTGTTGGAAGAATCGGCCTCGCAGAACTCCGTATCGCCAAACACCACGGAAAAGGTATCGGGCGGATCGGTGCGGACCCCACGCGTTAGCGCCAAGATGGAGCTGGAGTCGACGCCGCCGCTCAAAAAAACTCCTATCGGTACATCGCTGATCAGTCTTTGCGAAACGGCCGTAGTGAGCAGGGCGCGAATGGCTTCGACGGCCTCTCCCTCTGAGCGCGTTGGTGCCGGCCGGGCCGCGATATCCGCCAGTCTCCAGTACGGGCGTATCGTGATTCGCGTTTTTTCCCACACAAGTGTATGACCGGGTGGCAGCGCCCGAATGCCATCTACGATGGTTTGTGGATCCTGCACAGAACCGAAGGCCAGGTAAGAGGCGAGTGCTTGTTGGTCGAGCCGGCGAGGTATCAAGCCCGTGGCCAGGAGCGAGCGCAACTCCGAGGCGAACATGACGAGTCCGGGAGCTTCGTGATAGTAGAGCGGCTTGACGCCCAATCGGTCGCGCGCGGCAAATAGCCGTCCCTTCCGCGCGTCCCAGATCGCGAACGCGAACATTCCCGCAAGTTTGTCGAGACAGGTCTCGCCCCATTCCGAATAGGCCCGCAGGAGTACCTCGGTATCTCCGGCTGACGTGAACCGATGACCAAGTTGCTCCAGCTCGCTCCGGACCTCGTGAAAATTGTAGATCTCGCCGTTGAAGACCAGCCAGTTGCCGGTTTTGGGATCTTGCATGGGCTGGTGTCCGGCAGGCGAGATGTCCTGGATTGCCAAGCGCCGCGCGCCAAGAAAGATGCCCCGGCCGGGGTCACCCGCCAAAGGCAGAATCTCGATTCCCGCATCGTCAGGTCCACGATGCGCGAGCGCTTGAGTTCCCAAACTCAAGGCACGCTCGGTTTCAGCAGATCGTTTTCCTAGTAAACCAAAGATTCCACACATAAACTGGATATCTCTTCAGTTAGGGCGGCGAGATAAACTGCCGAGCATTTCACCCAACTTGCTCCGCAAAGCACTTTCCGTAAAATTCTCCTCCGCCCAGCACTTTCCCTCACGGCCCATTTTTGCTGCAAGTTCAGCGTTTTGAAGGAGTGCTAACAGTCCGCCCGCGACAGCGGGAACCGACGAAGAATCTACGAGCAAGCCGGTTTTTCCATGCAGCACAGCCTCCGCAGCCCCACCGCCCTGGCTGCCCACGACGGGCTTACCGGCCAGGGCCGCCTCGACATAGACTCGGCCAAATCCTTCGCCTTCCCAATTCCCATTCAACTGCCTCAGCCTGCTCGGCAATACAAACACATCGCATGCTCGATAGCGTTCGGCAAGTTCGGAATCGGACACCTCACCCACGAATTCGACGTGTTCTGCCACCCCAAGGTCGATGGCAATCTTACTCAAACGCTCCTTGTCATCGCCGCCTCCAGCCACGGTGTAGCGGAGGTCGGGAATGATTTCCAGGACGGTTGGCAGCGCCCGGATAACCGTGTCAAATCCTTTATACGTTTTCGAGAGCATTCCTACCGAGAGAAGACCCTTCTTGTTTCCATTCGTAGAGAGAGCGTCTGGAGATCCGTTATGCGAAGCTAACCGATCCGCGAATTCATTGGTTACCGCATTGTAGAGAATCGTGATTTTCTGCCTTGGGACTCCATTCACTTCTGCGATCTTCTCGGCAGTGAAACGACTGACCGGGATGACACGGTCGGCACATCTGAGAGCTAAGCGTTCAACACTCGGCAGCCTCCTCCATGCCTCAATTCCGTGGCAGGTGACCCAGAAAGGTGTTCTAAACAGGAGCCGCATCAAACCGGCCACCGGAACAAGGCCTATGAGCGTGCATATGATCAGATCGTACTTGCGGGGCCCCAAACCAAGCGCCTCCCAGGCAAACTGGAATTTGCTCCCGGTCGTCAACCTGTCAGTCACCGTATCCAGAATGCGAAAGTCCTTCGGAGGTTCGTGCGCGTCCGCGGTGCCGAGGAGCGCTAATACGTGGACGTTTTCAGGTCCGATGAGGTCCCCTAGTGTCGAGGCCAGAGTCCACGTGTAACGGGCGATCCCGCCGCGCGTATAAATGTCAGGAGTGAGAATCAGAACTTTCACGGCCGGGGTTCCCCGTCGAGAGGGCTAAGTGTAAGCCTTGCTTTTTCTGAGCAAAGGTTGGGCACTCACCGGACTTGACCAGAGCGACTATCCACCACCCACGTTCGCAGCACTTCTTTCGGCGCGACGACAATGTCGCCCACTTACTTTGCCGGCAGACTGAACGGAGGCCGGTCTACAAAGACCCCGGATTGTTCGGGCACGCGCGTTCCGGGACGTGGGGTATGTCAATATTGGGCACGCCGTGGGGATCCGTGTAGATGTATTCGGTAATCAATACCAGCGGATAGCTTCCGAGAATGTTCGCAAGCGCGCCCCCTACCTCGGGGTTGCTCAGATGCTATAAAACTTGGCGCACAATTGCCACGTCGGCAGGGGGTAATGGATCTGACGCCATATCCGCTCGAACAAAACGGACATGATCGCTCGAATGGACACTCACGTTCCGATCGATCACCGACTGAACGATGTCGAGGCCAATTAGAGTGTAGCCCAAGCGCGCGAGAAGACTGCCCACCGTGAAATCCCCGCATCCAAGATCCGCGATGGAGGCGACCTTGTAGCCCTTTAGCTGGCCCTCGAGCAGCGAACACCACTGTGCGACATATCTGCCACGCGAACCCGATCCGGAGTTCGGCATCCCTGCGACGTCCCCTTTTCCCCAGGCGCCAGACTCCATAATCTTGGCGAAAGCGTCAGTGAGGGTAAGCGACCGGTATTCCCGCTGGACATGTTGATTGCGCCTGCGGACGTAGAGGGCTTGCGCCGACTCCGGAAGCATGCGCTTTATAGGCGACTTAATCCGCATATTAAAAAGGAATGGGGACCAAAACTATCACGACCGTGAAAAAGCTTTCCTGCAGGCCGCCTAAACTCTTGACAGGTGACGGCGAGGACCATACACGAGCCACGCTATGACGCTCACGATGACGTAGGTTTTTATGAAACCCGACCAGAAACTGAAGGTATCGATCTCCATGTTAGTCACAGTCAGGAACATCCCTACGTATATGAAAAGGCGGTGTTCATCCAACGCGCATGTGATGCTATTCGTCAGCCACTGACCTACGATTCCCAGGATGAACATTCCAGCCAGCAGTCCCGCCAAGCCATAAGAAAAATACAGGTCGCCCGGATAGGTAATAGCCGTAGAAGTTTTAGCCCCATAGCCAAGCGCCACGCTGAACCGTGCGCCATTGTCGAGAATAGGCTTGGAGTGCCAGATGAACCGAGGAATGAATGGATAAAACGGAATCATCCACCAGCGCTCGTCGCCCCGTAAGAGGGCCGGCCTCGGCCCGAGGGAAAGCACCGACGCAACACTCTGTAGAAGATCCAGGCGGTTCACGGACGCGCTCCATCCGCTCTGAAGCCAATCTGCGGAGCCAGGTTGGCTTTGCTGTGCTTCCGATTCCGCTAGCGCTTGAATGCTGGTCGATGCCACGCCTTCTACGCTGCTGAGCCCACCTCGCTGTTGAACCAGACCTCTGTAATTGTTCATTACCGGATAGATGATAATCAGGCCCAGCACCGCGGCGGCAACCCATCCTTTCTCCAACTTTCCCTCAATCAGCGAGGAAACGACGGCGACAATGACAAGACTCTGGAGCGCCTCGCTCTTCATTCCCGACGCTAGCCCCCAGAGGCACTGCGATGCAAAAATTGCCCAAAACGACAAACGACGAGCCCTATCAGCGGAATGGATATACCTATCGATCGTGACCAGAATCAGAGCGACAGACCCGCCGAGACTGGAGAGGACACTTAAGACCTGCAGGGAACTGAGATTCGCGTAATATGCTTGCCAACTCCCGATATACGAGTATAAGTGTGAGTAGAGGAGGTACAAATTGGTCATAAAAACCAGCGAATAAATACCAACGGCCCACGCCCAAACCGAAGCTCTTGTCGCATTGCGCTCTCGCGATCTTATGGCCTCTTGAGCCCCACCCACCTTGGCTTTTCTGGAACGTAAAATGCTGCATCCAGCCCAAAAAGCAAACATCCCAAGAATCACGTAAAGTAAAGCGCGCAGCAGGATCCCCTGGTCTCCTTGTAAATTCCACCTGATTTGACCCGGATCCAGGAAACACTCCAGGGGCGCCAATCCGAATTCAACGAAAACAAGAATGGTCAAAAACACCGGAACGTCGAAAATTCTGAGTCGATTCTCCTTTATCCGGGAGAAGATAAATGAAGCAGAGACGAAGCCGTAAAACCCCAGGCGAAGGACATATTCCTCCGCGTACGATTCTTGCCCTCCCATAATGAGCGATGCGCCCCACACCACAGCTCCGAAAGACAACCCAAGCAGCACGAAAAGGTGCAGAGGCGTAATCGGTCTATCGAGCCGAGACACCACCGAACGGGGCAGCGATGAATTGGAACTGGCCATTGGATTATTTTGCTTGCGGTGCCGTTAGTTCAAGATTGACGGTAGGCTGGGAGGCAAGCCCCAGAATTCCAAACATTACATTGAGCCGGACTTCGTAGGTATGTTCCCGGTGGGCACGTGCATAGGACCGGTCGGCGATTTCCTGTCTCTCTTCCGGGTGCGCCAGGTAGTAGTCAACTTTTTCTTTAAATTCTTGCCGGGTATCGAACGTCACAATCTCGCGCTCGGGTTCGAATAAGTCGGGGAGTGCCGGCTTCCAGTCGGCAATCTGGAAAGCTCCGCATCCCGCAACCTCGAACAGCCTGCAATTGACTCCTTCGATCTCGCCGTAGTGCATGGTGTTGAGCACGATTTTGGCCGCATTGAAGGCCTTTGCCTTTTCAAGCTCCGCGACATAGACGCCCGGGTAGCGTACGCGCAAAGGCGACTCCAGCCAGTGGGGATAGCTCTTGCCCCAAATCTTGAGATCGTAGTCCTTGAAACTCTCAAGCATGCGCGCCCGGTAGTAGTACATGTTGGAAACCGTTGTGAGATCGCAGCCGTACTTGTTCCTGTCTTCCGGATTCAGGTCGATTCGCCGGTGCCACTTGGAATGGCATGCTTCCGGCAGGTAGTGCGCGTTCAGCCCCAGCTTTGCCTTGAACACTTTCACCGCGTAGGGGTCCTTGAAAAACCACGCGTCGTATCCGGCTGCCAGCACATACTGCCGCCCAAGATTCGTCACGGCGTCGGGGTACCAGATCGCCAGTTTGGCATCCGTTTCACTCCGGATCTCGCGGATCATGTCGGGCGCGAGTCCCGCGTTGGGAAACAGAATGAGGTCGGGCTGAAAATCTCTCACGGCCCGGCATAAGCCTCTCTGCCTTCGCTTCTTTATTTCCGGAAAAGCTAGGTCGACGACGGTCCAGAACGCTGTCCACTTAGGGTTGAGATGACGGTGCATGGGCTGGTCTTCGTAAACGCGAACCGTGTGTCCCATCATTTCAGCGGTTACGGCAATGCATCGCGCAAAAGAGTCAGGGTAAAATTCGCCTGAAATCAGTACCTGCATAAACTCCACCTGTCAGTGCATGCACTGTCACGCACGGCTCACGCCTGGTCCCGCATGGCTGAAAAGATTCGCGGGCGAACCACCGAACGCAAAGCCTTCAGGATACCTTCGACACACCTGTCGTACCCAAAATCCTGAATTATTTCCAAAGATCGTCTGCCCATTTGCAGACGCAGTTTAGGGTCAGCCGCCAGTCCTTGCATCGCTTCTGCGAGAGCGCCAATGTTACCGCATGGATAAACAAAACCATTCTCACCGTCCCTCACGATATCTCCCGCCCCCCACACGCCAGTCCGATCACTCACGATAACGGGAAGGCTACATGCCATCGCTTCGTTAGTCACAAGTGGTTTATTATCGATAGTTGAGGGCAACACAAGAGCGTCTGACATCGCATATATTTCCGGCAATTCCGCCTGGTTTCTGAAACCGAGCAGGAAGACATTGTTGAGGTTCGAGCCACTGATTTGAGCTTCGAGCAAGGGGCGACGCTCTCCCTCACCAACATAAGCGACGGCCAAGTTAGGATTATTAGCCCCGATGACTTTCAGCGCCTCAAGCATGTCCTCCGGCCTTTTTCTGGGTATCAGCTTTCCGACGAAAAGAAACAGGGTCTTGTCAGTTGGGATGCCAAGTCTTGCTCGGATTTGATTCCGACGTGGACGGGCCTGCTCAGCCATACGCGCAAAAAGATGGTTATCGACCGCCAAGGGCACATCGAAGCATTTGTTAAAAGGTACGCGGTACGACTCGTAAAACCTTCGGTTAAGAGACCCACTGACTAGAAACCCATCGGTTCTGCGAAACAGTGAGCCGAGCACCCGACCCTTGAATCGTCTCTTAAACCAGTGCGATTCGGTCTCATAGAACCCATTAGTATCACCGTACAGCATCCAGGGCATCCCGGCGAGCGCCGCCCCACCGAACGTCAGCCAAGTGGTCAAGCTCCCCCATCCGAATACGACTACAGCGTCGAAGGCCCCCTTCCTGAGTTCGCGGATCACACCCGGATTTATGCAGCCGAAGAATCCCTTCATCCGGCCAGAGGAGAAATTCTTCAAGACTTCGTACCGGTAACCATCGAGGAGCGGGATGTCCCAGGCAAATGACACGCCGAACTCCGGGTCCTTCATCGTCTGTGCTCCCTGGAGGCTGCAGTAGAGCACGGTGAGATCGATCTCCGTGTGCCGTGCAAGCCGCCCAAAAAGTGGAGAGAAGTATTGGATCGGATGACTCAAGAGAATCGCAAGCTTGAAGGAACGCCCTACGCGCGAGGCCTGTTCAGACTCCGAGCTAGCTCGTCCCGCCCTAGTTGTCTTCAAGAAATTGTAAGATCTGCGAGTAGATGGAAGCATTCTCGTCTCGATGGTGATGTGTCTCTATTGCTGTCCGCAATCCAAGCTGCAAAGCATTCGAGTGTGAAGATGGGCTGTTGTGGGCCCCCGGAGCGTCATACTTTCTCGGCGACGGCGATGATGGCAGCCGTATAGATGGAATTCAACTCGTCCTGCGGACCACCCTCGACGGCCGCCACACATCGAATGCCCAGGCTAAGCGCCCTCCAGAGAGCCACCCGCACGCTACTTTTGAGGCCGTGAGCCAACGGTCCTGCTGGATATACATGGACGTTCGAGAAGTCTGCCATCTGCAGGGCCTGCTTCAGGCTACTCGCGGTGAACGGAGTTTCATGCGTAAAGTCCATGTAGAATCGGGGTTGGTAAAACGCAGCCAGGTTCGGAACCTGGCAAACGAGTTTCCCCCCGGTCCTCAACGCTTGGCGAATGAGTCCGAAGACCTCAATAACCCTTGCCTTGGGCATGTGTTCCAGAACATCTATCGCCACAATGGAATCGAATGATTCGACCGAACGCTGAAGGACATCTTCAGCACTCCCCGCTTCAAGGTTTCTGACCCCCAAACTTTGTCCTTGAAGAACCTGCCGGGAATCCAGATCGACTCCTCGGGCGTTTTGAAACCCTTCACGCTGTAGGAAATAAAGGAACTCACCACATCCACAACCGATTTCGAGGATTGCAGCATTGCGGTCAATTGGAAGCAGCGGGAGGTAACGACGCCGGAAGAGTGGAACTCGTCCCGCCAACAGTGCCTCCGGCGATGAAGGAGGGACGTAGTTTGGGCGAGTTTCGGAATAGCAATGCTGGACGAGAGATGCGTCGGTGCCAGCCACGACCGGTGGTTTCATTTCGCGTAGTTCCCCATCCGCGTCACACTAAAAATCTCGAATTTCAGTTCGTTTTCCACCATGAAACACGAGGAAACCTTTCGACCCAGTCTTCCCGGCAAAGCAGATAGTTCCCTTCCACAAATTTCTCCAACTCCGCATCCCATCGCTCGTAGAACTCGATTCCCTTCGGCGTCACCTTCCCGACGCGATAGCCTATATCCCTGGCGTATTCGAACACATCGAAAAGAGTTGTCCTCGACCACATCCAACGGATGTTGTATTCAAATTGAATGACCGAAATTCTCTTCTGTTCGAGCATTTGCCCGGCGCCGCGCAATACGAAGAAATCGTGTCCCTCCGCATCAATCTTGAGGAGTCCGATCTCCGATATGTTTTTTTCAACGCAGTAGACATCAACCGTCGTCAAGTTGATAACTTCGGTGCGCTTGAGCGTTTGTTTTGGATTTGGGAGAATCGCATTGATGCCGCATCCTTCCTCGACCACGGATATTTCAGAAGTGCCTTGCCTATCCGACAGGCCCTTCTGAACAGCGACGATGTGCCACGCCGAGTGTAGTTCTTGGAGCGACCGCTGCAACATCTCCATGGTGGAGGACACGGGCTCGAAGGTATGCAGAAAGCAACGCTTCCGACTACCGGCGATTGATCTCAGCAATTGAGCGCTCCAATCGCCTATATTAGCGCCGACATCAAACACGACAAGGTCGCGATCCTCGGGATAGTTCCGTAGTACGAGTTCCTGAACTAGTGACTCACCATTGGTTCGCATATCGTTCGCCACGTCCAACCGTGCGGTATTCGTAAGATAGCGGCCAATTCTTGCGAGGGACCGCCTACCGAGGCACGCCATAAGTAGATTTCCAAAGCTCACCTTCATGCAAGTGCTCAGAGCGGCCTTGGGTTCCGTAGTTGAGGTCCTTCGGCTGGAGACGGACAGTGTGTTCTGTAGGTTTGCTAAGTGGGCCATTTCAGAGGATTGCTCAGACCGGATGTTTGCTGGGCGGATTGGAATACTTTCGCAAAAGCATGTCGGGGATGGTTAGCCTCCGTGGCGAAGGCGAATGCGAATGGAACCTGAAATCCCTCTGCTGAAACCACATGTAATGCTTCCGCTACCCAGCCCGGGTTAAATGCAGGAGCTGAGTAGGTTTCACTCCAAAGCGGCGCTTGTAGAGAGTGAGCGTGACGCAGAGACTACTAAGATAGGCCAGGGTTGAGGCAATCGCCGCGCCCACGATACCAAACCAAGGAAGGAATATATAGAGACATACCACGGTAACAAGGACCGCACAGCCCTCCGAATATGACGCTAACGCAGGATCGCCCAGGGAGCGTGCTCCGTCATAGAGAACCTGGCTTAGGCCAACAGCAACTGCACCAGGGAGCAGAATCCTGCACGGAAGTATTGAACCCAAATAAGCGGCGCCAAACACACGGGGGATGAGAATCGGCGCTGCCATGAACAAGGCAGCGCAGCCACTCGAGAGGCAGCAAAGAGACACACGGAAGGACCGGCCAATCACGGCGATCGCACCGGCCTCGTCAGCGTTGGACCCGGCTGCAAGAGTCACGATCCCCGCTGCTTGTGGCAGAAAGTTCAGTGCGAGCGATACGGTGACTGCTACAACGTAGAGCCCGAGATCGCGCGGCGGCACCAAAATGGATAAAAGGAGTTGGTCCACAAAACGATTCACGTAGTTGCTGATATTCCCGAGTTGAGTTTTCCCGCCGAACTTCAACATATCCAAACATGCGCCCGCGTTCCAACTTATGCGGAGATCAGCTTTCTTCCGCAGTAGAAAATAACCGAAGACGAATGCAACAACACATGAGGCAACCATACAGGCAACTACTTCCCGCAGATTTGCGGCGTGTAGAATTGCAAGAACGGTTAAGCTCAGCGCATAGGAAAACGGTGCGGCCAACTGAATCAGGTTGAACGATGTCAGGTCCAAGCGGCCCTGCAAGAGGTTCGCTGGGTATCCCCCCAAAATGATGAATGGGGAGGAGAAAAGAACCGCCAGGGCTAGAATACCTACATCGTGGGGATAATGTCGCAGCGCGAATGGAATGATTGCCAATCCTCCGAGGACAGCCAGCGCCGATTGACCTAAGCCGATGACCGTGCTCATAGTCCATAACTCGGATAGAGTGAATTTCTTCTTCCCCATGCAAAAAACGATCGCCTGATTGGTACCCATGCTCACAAAGAATACGAGAGTCGTTGGCCAGAGCACGAGCGCTGCAAGATCCCCCCTTCCCTGTGGGCCGAGCAAACGCGCCGCTAGCACTCCTGTAAGGACACCACAGGCCAGATTCAGGGTTCGCGCAGCCACTGTCGTCATAAAGTGATGAGCGAAGGTACGCTCTTGGGGCGGCTCGCACGACAGCGTTACCTCCTCCGCTAGTAATAGTGGCGCTGACATTTTGGAGTTGTACTCAGTATCTACGGCGTGCATTCTGGGCATTCTTACCAACCACTAAAATCTCGATTCTTACTCCGATCGCAAAAGCTCGGCCTGCCCGTGAGCCGCATGATCGAATATGCCAGATTCACCCCACACCGGGCTGACGAAGTGCTGGTTGTGGCATTAGATCGGCGGCATCGGCTTCGACGGCGACGGAACGCGCGATGAGGTTGATCGAGAGGACGACACGAAAGTTGCTCTTCTTTCGCAGCAGGATTCCTTCCATGCCGGCCAGCGGTCCGCTTCTGATACGCACGCGTCTTCCTATGGTGAGATAGGGATGCGGCTGGGCGCCGAACCCACCACTTAAGCCCGTGCGCAGAGTCTCGATCTCGTGCTCCGGAAGTGCGGTGGGGTGCTCTCCGAACCCGACGAGGCGCGCGACGCTGGGGACCTTCAGAACCTTCAGCCGGTCGCGAAGAGCCAAACGGACGAAAACGTATCCGGGGAAAAGCGGTAGGTGCAAACGCACGCGACGATCCTTCCACCGATGAACCGCCTCGTACAGCGGCAGGAAGTGCTCAACGCTTCTCTCGCGAAGTTGCACGGCCACTTGCTTTTCGTGGTTCGGGCAGGTGTACGCTGCGTACCAGTGCGGCTCCAGATAAACGGACGGAAGCTCTGGAGGCTCGTAAGTGATCCTATGGAAAAATGTCGCGGCTGCCATATCGAGCTTCCTGGACTCCTACATACAGCTTCGCCCCGCGACACACAGGGCCATTCTTACGCTAAGCCAGTTATTTACTATCCGTTACTGGATAATCAAACAACTGAGCGGCTGATTTTCTCGCAACGCCGCTAAAGCCAATCTGAAGGCAACGTTTGCCCGCACAACCAGCGACCAAATGCCAAGATTCATTCCAGGAAGCTCATGCTTTGGGCTTCCCGTTGCTGTGCTCAGCGCCGCGGAAATAGTAGCCATAAGCTGAGTAGTAATAGCCGTCGCGGCACATGTCGACGTCGTTTAGAACAACTCCAAGCAAATGCGCACCTACGTCCATGACGTAAATCTCCGCGCGTCGCACCATGTCACGCGGCGTGATTCCGCCTTTCACCACCAAGATGGCACCTTCGACCATTGTGCTGAGAATGCGCCCGTCGGCTACATTGAGCAGCGGTGGCGCGTCGAGGAGGAGGAGATCGTACGCGGCGCTCGCGTCATCGATGAGTGCCCGCATCCGGTCGGAGGAAAGCAGTTCGCTGGGATTCGGTGGCG
Source organism: Terriglobia bacterium (assembly GCA_963811715.1). GTDB lineage: Bacteria > Acidobacteriota > Terriglobia > Acidiferrales > UBA7541 > Palsa-360. The sequence continues at coordinate 51,639 of CAWESM010000008.1, read as the reverse complement.
TTGTGCCGCAGACCAAGCAATCGAGCCCCTTCAAGCCTGACGGCTGAACCAGCGTGCGCCAGTCCACGTTGTCCGTCAGGTAATTGACCAACCCCGGAGCGCGATTCACATGAAAGAAGTCATGAACGCTCGGTCGACGCATATCGCCGTCCACGACCAATACCCTCTTCCCTAGTTCTGCAAGCGTTATCGCGAGATTATTGCAAATCGTTGTCTTGCCCTCGCCCGGCTCCGCACTGACAAAAGCCAACGACCGTGGAGGACGGCCTGCCGTGGAAAGCAGAACCGATGTGCGCAAGTTGCGGAACCCCTCCGAGAGTGGTGAGTTCTGAAATACTTCCGAATCAACTCGGAGCCAACCGTTTTGTGACCCTTTCTTCACAGATGCCGGTTTGGCAGTTTCGCTACCGTCCAGCAAAACTCGTGGCAACGATTCGCGATGCCCGTTCCGCCGGTGGTTGACCCCCCGGCCCGAGGGAATCAATGCCAAGGCTGGTCGGCGCAAGAAATTTTCGATATCGTCCGGCGTCTTCAACGTGTTGTCCATATACTCCTGTATGAAGGCCAAGCTCACACCGCATACGAGCCCCATGCCGAGCCCGATAGCCAGATTAAATGGCACTCTTGGCTCAACCGGAACAATAGGCGGCACGGCTGAATCCACAATGCGGATGTTGCTCGCCTTCAGGCCCGCCGATACGCCGGCCTCTTTCAGCCGCTGGAGCAGTCCGTCATACGTTTGCTTGTTGCTGTCGACTTCGCGTTTCAGGATGTTGTATTCAACTGACTTCTGCGCGACAACACTAGCCTGCTTTTGCTGTTGGTCGAAGGCCTGATGAACCAGCGCCACCCTCCGGACGGCAGCGATATATTCGTCCCCGATATGAAGGGCCGCCCGTTGTTGCTGCTGGTTCAGGAATTGTTGAGTGCGATCGATCTCGCTTTGAACCTCCTTCGCTTTGGGATAGGTGGTGTTGAAGTTCGCCGCGAGCTGTGCCTTTTGTTGCTCCAGATCCGCAAGCTTGATCGTCAAATCCTGCACCATTGTGTTGTCAAACACGCCGGGCAACGCACCGTATTCACCTGCCTGAACTAGGTGATAAAGTGGCTCTTTCTTGTAGAGGTCCGCCTGCGCTTGCGTCAACTCATCCTGGAGCTGCTGGAGGCGTTCCTCGACAATATTTTGTGTGCCGCCCTTGTCGCTTTCCAAAAAGAGCAAGCCGTTGACCTGCACATATTGTTGTAAATCATCTTCCGATTTCTCAAGCTTGATCTTCAGGCCGTCGAGCTGCTGGGAGAGCCAGCCCGAGGCTTGCTGACTCGCCTCCCAATGAGCGTATAGATTTTGCTGGATGTAACTGGCAACAAGCGTGTTCACGATTGTGGCGGCGAGTTTCGGATTCTGCGAATCGAAAGCCACCGCGACCAGGCGGCTCTGCGGGACCGGAGTGATGGTGAGATGGGAATGAAAACCACTAAGCACAAGCTGCTGGTGAACGGCGTCGGTCAGCGGAACCGCGCTCGCATTTGCGTCTTGTTTTCCCGTCTCCCCGTGCGCAGTCCGTTTAGGCGGATTGAATTCCTTTTCCTGATCAAGGGCAAGCTTTTTGATGACATCCCGTGCAAGGCTGTCGCTTTGCAGAATTTTGTGTTGCGTGTTGAGATAGTTTTCGGAGACGTTTTGGAGTTGGAAAATCTCCTCTACCGTAACGACGTTCGAATTCTCCTGGTCGATCTCAAGCATAGACGTCGCCCGGTAGACAGGTTTCTGCCGTACGGTGTAGATCGTGACCAGAGTGAAGATTACGAGGAGCGCGGGCAAGACCGTCCACCTGCGGTTCCGAAGAATTCTCCAGTAAGCGCGCAGGAACATGCCTTCTTTGATGTCGTCCGGCGACTCGTGACCCCTCAAGAGCTCGAGACGGCGGTCTGCCGGCGTAGGGAGCGCTGGCTGATACCGTTGAATTTTTGTTTGCTCTTCCACGTCACCACCTATAAATGGCTGCGGAACTCGCGGTCGAAACGATGCCTTGGGTGCTGTGGTACAGGGCTGCCTTACCCGCGCTGTTTGGAACGAATACAATGTCTTTTGCATGTAGGAGCGGGTCGGGAGCATGGCTAGCAAAAATTTTGTTGAGATCAATGGGAATTTCGGTTCGTCCGCCGGTTGTCTCGTCCGTGCGGATGATGCGCGCACGTTTGCCGGACGCGGTGTGGGTTTCCCCTTCGGCCATAGCAATCGCTTGCAAGACGGAGATATTTTCGTTCGTCTTGAGCACATATCCCCCGGGCTTATTCACCTCGCCAATAACATAAACTACCCCAGCGCGAGTCACTGTGACCACATCACCGGGATAGATCAACGCGTTGTAACGCGGGTCGCCCGTATTGAGCAGATCCCTTCAGATTGATCTCGATCGACTTGCTCCCAGAAACCGCATCAGCGTTCACGAGGGATGCCCTCCCCTCGGCAGGTCCCCGCGCAGGATCACTGGCCGCTGCGGGCGGGGGGATAGGGTCATCTGCAACGGCGGGAGTTGTCGTGCGCACGTGCCGCATGACGATCACCTTATCGCCTGCGTCGCTAGCCAGCCCCTGCGCCATGGATAGCACTTCGATCAGGGACTTCGCACTTCGAATTTGAAAAACGCCAGGTTTCTCCACCGCACCAAACACTGAGACAGAATGGCTTTCCACTTCCTTCACGAAGACACTTACGTGCGGATCCTTCATATAGGTCTGGCGCAGGAGTTCTCGGAGTACAGATTCCAATTCGTTGGAGGTAAGTCCGGCAACCTGAACGATCCCAACCAGGGGTACGGAGATCGAACCTTCCGCGGCGACGCGCGCTTCCCCACTCAAATCCGGCGCCCCATAAACTGAGATTCTCTAGTAGGTCTTCCGGTCCGATTCGATAGTCCTGAACGGCAGCGGTGGTGTTTGGGATGTCGAACTGCTGTAATAGCTGCCGGAACCTCTGGTTGTAATCGTCGGCGGTTTGTCCTTCAGAGGTCGGCGATGATTGAGGTGGCAACTGAACTGTGGGGGGAGCCTGGGCTGAAGCCCCAACCGGAAAAAGAGCCGTCAAACCTAGCGACATGGCTACACCAACTGTTAAGAGGCTCCCAAGAGGTCCTGTCATTTACTCTCCTACTGAATGATCCTAGGCTCCTTAGGTTCCCACCTAACAGGCGCAGCGCGCATGTCCTAACCCTCTACGCGGCGAGCCCAAAAAACTGCCGCGATGTTCAGCCCATCCAAGCTGCAAGGACGCAACCCCACATGCCTTGGTTTTTTGCGGGACGCCACCTAGTGTGTGACATCACATTGTCCGGCAGTACTCGGCGAAACAACTTTACAGCCTGTTCTTACATCTCGGACCAAGAGCGTTACAGTTGCCGCAGCCAGAGCTGCTGCGCCCACGACAAGAGCTGTTACTAGGTGAGTGTTGCTTCCTGTGGCGCTCGGCGTACCAGCACCTGTGGGTTGTTGAGCTGGATCCAAAGTGGCTTCCAAAGTCTTCCCTTCGGGTACTTCAACCGTCCTGTCGGCTGCTTCGACCAAAACAGTGCCCCTGCTTGCAGTGACATTGAGGTTATTCTTATTAAGTTCCACCGTGTATACGCTGCCGCCCTTGCCCGGAACAATTCGCGTGCCTCCCGCCTCAATCACCGTTGCGTCGCTCGCTGGGCTGAGTACTGCCACCTCGCCGTGCCCGAGCGTGCCCGTAACTTGACTTCCCGTGAGCGCGATCCGAAGCGAACTCGCTTCTGCGAGGATGACTTGCCGACCTGCAGTTAGAGACACCGAGGCGGTCGAATTGCGATCGGTGTCAATGCGGTCCCCAGAAAACACGGCACCGCCTGTAACCGCCCTTACGCCGTTGATTTCCGCTGCGCCCTTCGAGGAGATTTGACCAACAGCAATCGGTGTGGCCGACCCTACCGCCGGTTGATAGACCAGCAGCAAGGAAGTACACAGAACAAGCAGAGGCCTGAGGAAACGAGAACTCACCTTTTGGAGAAGACCCACCATGACGCACCCCCTATGTATATTTTACCCTCGCGGCAGAAGCCCATCCCCTAGGCACATTAACTACGAGGTGAGGGCTGCACACTACCATACCTGAATTATATATTTGTCACGATTCGTGACACATTCCCACACAAGTGTCCAAAGTGATAACGGCGCACCCTAGAGGCGTCTCCCAAACTGTTCCGCAAGATGCCCGCTTACCGATAGCCTCCGGCAAGTTCGTTTCGCACGTCCTTACCTTGATTACTGGAAATGGCTTGGCCTAGGATATCAACATCCTGGCCATAGTAGTGCTCGCCCGCCTGTTTGTTCCAAGCGGGTTCGGATCCTTCGCTCTGTTCGTAACCTTGTTTTTTCTGTCTGTTCTCGGAGGCGCGCAGTACGAGCTCGCCATCATGCTACCGGAAAGCGAAGAAGCGGCGAATATTCTTTATCTCTCGATGCTAATGTTCCTTGGGATCTCTGGAATATCATTCTTGTTGGTTGCGTTGCTTCATTCTCCGATCGCTCGGCTGCTTGGAGATGAACGGCTGCGTCTTTGGCTCTGGGGCGTGCGGCTGGCGCTATTTGTAAACGGTTTGAACCAACTCAATGCTGTCCGGGGAAACTTCTGCACTGAGAGCGCAAGCGTCATAGATTCAGTGTGATGTATGCGTTTTCGCGTTAAAGAATATCTGATTAGAAATGCGTGTCGTGACGCAAGATGAAAGCTTCAAACTTCCCGGGGCTCCTTACGTGTACCCCCGCGTCACCATGACCGACGGTGCCAGGGCTGCGCACATTGAACTTGAGCTAAGGCGAAATGCACTGTTAACACGAGACCGCCAGCCCGTACATGCTGTCGGAACGTGGCGGACGGGTTATATTTTCGCGAATCCAACCGCACAAGCTATCCGCGACAAGATCAAAGACCAAGTCGATGAGTTCTTGAACGCCTGGCTCTCCGTCAATCCCAAGAAGTGAATTTTGTCTATTCCTGTTTTTTTAGGAGTTAGAAGGCGGGCGGCTAGAACCGCTTGGCGGGCGGTTCGCGGCCATCTAATGGCAGGAAACGGGCATTCTATACGGCATTTTATGCGGCTATGGCGGTTTCTGCGGTCGGTCGTGGATGGTCGTGCCCCCCCCACTCACAACATACATGACATGGTTTCGGGTCCGTGAACCAAACACTCCTGAGTGGTTAACGTGCCTATCAAAATAGAAACAGTGTCGCAGCCTTGCCGTTTCTGGGCTTTCATGGGTTTATCGTTCCCTCTACGCACCCGACCAGTCGAACGATATCCTGTTGATTGTCTCTTGAAGGAGACAGCGATGGCGCAAATTGCTGGGCGGCTTCTCGCAGACTTGCATCCGAACGGCACGGTCCGGATGGTATTCATTACGCACATTGGCAACGGGACCGAGGCCGTGTTCGTTGGCTATACACTTCCGTAGAATTACCTCACAGCATAATATAAATCCGAGGTGATATCGGTTTAGATAAGATAAGGCTAACAATCCCGTTTTAGTGTTTTCGATCCGCGTATGATTGGAACTGGGAGTTTGCCATGCGTATCTTCGACCAAGTGCCATCCGGAAACCTGGAACACCGCGAAATGCACCTCATCTTATTGGCAGGCTCGGCGATCATCGTGTTAGCTGCCGGTCTAGCCCTATTCATGTATCCTGTTGTGTTTTCTCAAACGGCTTTGACACCCGCTCGAATGATGTCCGCTGCCTTTATTGGCTTTTGCGTCCTTTCCGTTCTACTGGCGGTATACCTTATAGATCGGCAGGCGACCATTGGACGTCTTCGACAGCAGATAGGAGAAGAGCGTAGTCGGGCTTCAAAGGCACTGCAACAGGCCAGCGCCGACCTCATCGGAACGCTGGCGAATTTCAGTTCGTTTCAAGACCAACTGGCGATGGAGTACCGGCGCGCTGCCGCGGAGAAGCAGAATCTGTCTGTCCTAGTCATCACAACGAGAGTACACGAGGCCCTCTCTGAACCAAGCCTCAGCATGTCAGTCCTCGGTGATGCCGCAAAAGCGATCTCTCGGAAATTGCGCGATCACGACTCCATATACATTCTGACGTACGGCCACTTTGGAGTTATCTTACCTCGCGTCGATTCGGTTGCTTCTCAACGAGTCTCGGCCCGCCTTGTCCAAGGTCTGACCGATGCGGCCGGTGCCAGCAATCGATTTTCCTTCGCAGTCCATGCGATAAATTATCCTGAGCAGGTCTCAAGCGCCCACCATTTGGAACTGGCTGTCACCGGATTGCTGCCCGAAAAAAGCCTCGATGAGACCATAACACAAGTAGCCTAACATCAAATGAAGAGAAGAAAAGACGAAAGATATCTCGTCTATTAATTCCTAAACGTTTGTCCCGACCTCATACGAAATAAGAAAGAGCCATTTTGCGAATCCCGATCGCGGTTCTTATCCCCCACCGCTTCGGCGATAGCAAAAAGGCTACCTTAATCACATTACCTTATTAAAGCTCAAGACCAACTGCTTGTTCCGTTTTTGAAAGAGAGTGATATATAAGCGTATTTATATTAGCATGCGCAGTCTATACTGCTCTATGTATCTTGAGCTTTATATGCTAGATGGCAGAGTCTGGAAGGACAGATTGTTTTGTTGGTGGCGCAAGACTAGGACCGAGTTAGAACACATCGAGATTGATTTTGCGCCAAAGTTGAGAATCATTCGGAATGACGGTCGGGTGTCGCTCGAACTGCTTCTGGTGAACGATGCCAGAATGACGGTCTGGGTTGAAGAGGCTAAGTTTGTTCTGGCTGATCTTGATGCGAATTGGCAGTCCGCGATCCCAACCGGCCAAGCAATACATGAAATTCGACGGAATGTCAGAGCCAAAGAAACGTTAGGCGTAAGTCTTGCGAGGGCCATTTATGACGCTTCGGGGAGGCCACATGGACCATACTCCTGCGTCGTCTATATCGAAGTTCGCTATCGTTTTAACGACAGGTGGTTTAGTAAGACACTTGATACGTATAAGGTTGAAATGGGTGCGTTTACGGTAGTTGGCCTTCATCGCTTACGATGGTACGAGAAGAGGGGTATCAGTGCCAACTGAGAGGTCGTTAGCACAAATCTAGTCCAACCAGACGCAGGTCATAACGGAAGAGAATTACCCCCTAGATTAGGTCGATTGCCGATTCGATTTTGCGAATCTTCTCGGCCCGAGCGCACCTTCGTGGCTACCCGATTGGTGACATGCATCCCAGAAACCGGCCTTTATCAACCATGCCCGTGCTTCACTTATAAGCAGTGTAATTAGGATCTCTTCAAAGATGCCGCTGTGCAGAAATGGGGTTTCATGAACTCTATAAATTCTGATGGAGCCGCGAATGCCGCAGGGGTAAGCGGATTCGATTCCAAAATCGAGACTGCATCTGACCAACATACGGATATTGCCTGGAAATCACTCGTCTGGCTTACCTTTGCTGCGATAGCGGGCCTGACAGTCTTTATGGCACTGGAGCATCTGCTCTTTCCCCATCTGGCGTTATGGCAGTACCGGGCGATGACCATTTCTGCCGGGACGGTAGCTGTTGTTTGCTGCGGTTACAATCTCACGCGTAAACTGGAACGGCTATTTTCTGCGCGCATTCAAGTAGAAAAAAAGCTCGCTTTCGAACGCAATCTACTGAGAACTGTGGTTGACAATATTTCTGACAGCATTCTTGCGGTGGATTCCGAGGGACGATATGTGCTCGTGAACAAGGCATTCGCCAAACTTCACGGACTTGAATCACCCGAGCAATTACTGGGAAAATCAGCATTCGATCTGTTTCCGAAGGAGCTTGCCACCTCCTTGCGTGCTGCTGATCTTGAGGTTATGAGAGCCGCGAAGCCTTTAGAAGCCGAGCGTTCGGTGGTCGATGCCGAAGGAAACGTACAATATATTCTGATGAGCAAGGTTCCGTTTATCAACAAACATAATGAAATCGTTGGGATTGTCGGCGTCAATCGAGATATCACGCAGGGCAAACGCTCCGAAGCAGAGTTACGACAAGCCAAAGAAGCTGCCGAAGCCGCGAATCGTGCGAAGAGCGAGTTTCTGGCCAACATGAGCCACGAGATTCGAACGCCGATGAATGGGATCATCGGCATGACGGAGCTGGCTCTTGAAACTGAACTCACTCCCGAGCAGCAGGAATACTTGAGCATGGTCAAGATGTCCGCTGACTCCTTATTGACCGTGATCAACGGTATTCTGGATTTCTCTAAGATGGAAGCAGGGAAACTTGAGCTCGACCGATCAGCATTTAATTTACACGAAAGCCTGGAGGAAACGGTCAGGACTTTTGGCGTTAGAGCAGGAGAGAAGCGACTGGAGCTTGTCTGTGATATCCGCTCCGACGTGCCTCAGAGGGTCGTCGGTGATCCCACGCGTCTGCGACAGGTTATCGTGAACCTGCTGGGGAATGCCATTAAGTTTACGGACCGAGGTGAGGTGGTCTTACATGTTGAGAGGGAGCAGGCACAAGATCGCCACGTCTTATTGCACTTTGCAATTCGAGACACGGGTATTGGCATCGCGGGGGATAAGCAGAAGCTGATCTTCGAGGCTTTCGCCCAGGCTGACAGTTCCCCAAGTCGGACCTATGGAGGGACAGGCCTCGGCCTCACAATTTCCTCCCGGCTTGTGGAGATGATGGGAGGACGAATCTGGTTAGAGAGTAAGCCTGGCCAGGGGAGCACGTTTCACTTCACCGTAACTTTCGAATTGCCGCCAGCGCCAATGGAGAGACGGGAGCGCAAACAGGAAGTCGCTCTTGCCGGTATTCCCGTTCTGGTCGTTGATGACAATCCCACGAACCGCCGTATCTTGGAGGCAACACTTCTTCAGTGGGGAATGAAGCCGACCCTCGCGGAAAGTGGCTTGACAGCGCTGACTGCATTGAGACAGGCGAAGGAGGCGGGAAATAAGACCTTGCTTCTCCTGCTGGATGCCCAGATGCCCGGAATGGATGGGTTTTCACTCATGGAGAAAGTCAGACAAGATCCGGAACTGCCAACCGCCACTGTCATGATGCTTACCTCCGGGGGCCAACGTGGTGACGCTGTGCGGTGCCGGGGATTAGGCATTTCAGCTTATCTAACCAAGCCGGTCCGCCAATGGGAACTGCGGGAAGCGATCCTGGGCGTGCTGGGCATGGAGCAACAGAAAGACGACAGTGTAAAATTGCTAACGCGGCATACTCTCCGCCAAACACGAAGACGACTTCGAGTACTGTTGGCGGAAGACAACGCGATTAATCGAGAACTTGTGGTGCGGTTACTTTCGAATCGGGGTCATACCGTTGTTGTGGCTGCGAATGGCAAACAAGCAGTCTCGGCGCTCGAAACACAGAGCTTTGACGCCGTCTTGATGGACGTGCAAATGCCCGAGATGGACGGCTTCGAAGCGACAGCCGCGATTCGCCAGAAAGAAAAGGCTATTGGCACACACGTTCCGATCATCGCGCTGACCGCTCATGCGATGAAAGGTGACCGAGAGCGTTGCTTGGCAGGCGGCATGGATGGGTATGTCTCCAAGCCTGTGCAAGCGGAAGAGCTTATTAAAGCCGTCGAGGGGCTGGGTGGCAACTCACCTGCAACCGGCCAAGCCAGCGACCACACACGCGAGGTTCTGGATCGAGAACTAGCGCTGGCCAGAGTAGACGGCGACGACGGCCTCCTTGCCGATCTGGCGAAGCTTTTCTGCGAGGAAAGCCCAAAGTTGCTTTTCGCAGTTGAGGACGCCGTGGCAAGGAAAGATGCGGCGGCTCTAAAACGCGCCGCCCACTCGTTGAAAGGCTCCATGTCTACTTTCGCAGCCCGGGATGCCACTGAGGCCGCATTAAGATTGGAGGAGCTTGCGGGTTTGGGAGAGTTAGTGGGTGTCGAGGGCGCCTACAGGCTACTGGCAACTCAAGTCGATAGGTTGAAGCAGGCGTTGGAGAGCCTAGGTAGCGGGAGCAGGAGATTGCAGGAGACCACTTCTTTGCGCGGCGACACCTAGAGATATCGATCAGAGAGAAATCATGAAAGTTTTGGTTGCTGATGACAGCCCAATATCGCGCCACCTATTGGAAGTATCATTGTGCTCTTCGGGCTACGAAACTCAACTAGTCTCTGACGGTGCCGAGGCTCTCCGGGTGCTCGAACAGAAGGAAAGTCCAAGGTTGGTGATATTGGACTGGATGATGCCCAACATGGACGGCGTGGAAGTCTGCCGGGCCATCAAGAAGCGAGCTGCGGGACCCTATGTGTATATCATCTTGCTTACCGCGAAAGGGCACCAGGAGGAGATTAACGAGGGCCTAGAAGCAGGCGCCGACGATTACATCACCAAACCTTTTGACCTCCAGGAACTGAAAGCTCGTCTCCGTGTCGGGAAGCGTATCCTCGAGCTCCATGAACTACTCGTCTCTCAAGCCACACACGATTCGCTCACGAGTCTTCTCAATCGCTCAGCTATCCTCGAAGTCCTTCAAAAGGAATTGATACGGTCAGTGCGGGAAAAAAATCCTGTCACCGCCATCATGACGGATCTCGATCATTTCAAGCAGGTAAATGACACGTATGGGCACCTTGCGGGCGATGCTGTACTTCGAGAGGCGGCCCGAAGGTTGAGTGCCTCGCTCCGCGCGTACGACTCTGTTGGGCGCTATGGGGGAGAGGAGTTTCTGATCGTTGCTCCAAGCTGTGGTGCAGCCGGAGGCGCTGACCTGGCCGAGAGGCTCCGTGAATCCATCTGCGGGGTACCTATCGATGCGTCTGGTCGTACCATTGTTGTCACGATGAGTTTTGGAGTGGCCGCAACATGCGATATCAAACAGGCTAACGAGCTCTTGCACTTGGCGGACGAGGCTCTCTACGCAGCCAAAAAAGCCGGGAGAAACAGGGTTGAAGTGAATCCCTAGCTCGGTGATTAAATGTTTCTACCCCGCGATCAGGTTTTCAGGTCTTTGCGAACTGGGAGCGCATTTCTCCAAAAATGATGGAGCATAACCTCATTGAAAATTTCGATTTTGATAAAATGATCGGTGCGGGCGAGGATTTACAGCCAGACATTCTTACCTATGAAGCCTCTTTAGCATGGCCTTTCCCTCCACTTCGGTCAGCACTCCTTTTCGCATAAGCGCAATAACCAGTTCATTCAGAACGTAGTGTTGCTCCTCCTGCAAGTCGATGCTGCCGCCACTCTGTATTTCTCCGTCCAGCACATTCGGTGCAGGCGATAAATTGCCGCTGAGCTGATTTATCCACTTCTCAAAAATCTGAAATTGGTCTTTTTCAGCAGATGTGAAAGCAACCCCCATCCCCATGCCAATCTGAGAAAAGACGACCTTCGCATTCGCTTCAAAGGATATGTTCTCCCTGGTTAGACGTACCCTGATAATCGTTCCTTCAGGAAAAGGGTTGAGCGTGTCTACATAGCAGCCACCTAGGCTCACATCAGAGCATCGTCCACTAATCTGGGTATTGGACTTAGGTTCGAGGGCCTCCACAAACGCTGTAAAAGGGAAGCGCACATGTCGCCGCTGCTCCAGGGAAGCTTCCTTTGTCGGGCTGACATGTTCATTTTCGGTACTAGGCGACATGCCTAATCCCTCTTTGGCACAAGCCATGGAACCGAGTTCCAAAAAAGATCACCCCACTGTACACTCTTGGTCTGTCACACAGTCTGTCCTAATGGCAGGCGGTAGGCAATATGGATTTTCACATATATGCCTAACAAACAATCGTCAATACCATTGTCCTCTTAAGATTTGGCGCTTGCGCAAGCCTTTGGAGTGGCGCAGGTCAGGGTGCCGCGTCTTGCAACGGCGCGAAAGTGGGCGAGACGAAGCTGCGGCGGAGGCGCGCAGCGAGTTGGACGCTGGGCGGTAACGACACGCCGGGCGGGCAGGAAACGCGAGATCAAGTTAACAAGCGCGCCACGTCGGCGCTCAAATCACCGACGCAGCGCAGACCAGACGATGCGGAGGTGCACCGAAGGCTGGTAGGGATTATATAAAGATATAGTAATTGAACACAATAATTATAAATCAGTGTATGTATGATGTGGAGGTGTCTACCCACAAAGGTGAGCGAGAAATGAGCACGCCCAAGAAGCCACCCCGCGAGCGCGGCACCAGGCGCATCTGGCGGGCCGGTTCGGTATGGTACAGCCAACAATACGTCATCGGATTATTTGGTGGCAGGGATCACTATTCCCGCTCCAATTTCCCCAACAACTCTGTATCTCGCCTTTTGTTTTCTTGACTTGCAAAGAACACTCGGACCGCCATACCTCGACCCGGTTCAAGTCGACACACACTGCAGTTCATTGGCAGAAATACCTCAAGCGTTAAGGTTAGCCGAGAACGTTGCGCCAAGCCAGAGTGGGCTCTCGGTTTGAACATACCAGGCGTCGGCGCTACTGTTAGGGACTCGTGCCCGGATTGTTGTCGAACCACACTGAATTTGCAGCGGGGCGCTAAATTTGAACCGCAATGGTCTGCCGGACTGGAACACGCTTGGACAGATTCACTCAATGGTACCGTTCCGCGGATACTACTATATTATCGTACGGGTGATGTCAAGTGTTGGAGCGGCTTTTATAGAACTTATTGGGACTTGGCCTGCACGGCTTCACTTGCCAAGATTAGAAGATAAGTCGTTGCTTTAGATCCTTCAATCGGTCGTGTACCAATACGACACATCCTCACAACTGTTCAATTGTGGGCATTACCTGTTCCACCCTCGGCCGCAATATACGCTTTGCGGTCATACCTACAATGAATGCTATCAATAACGATATACTTCTCATCGATGATGACCCTTGTCACGCCAAGGCATTTGAAGAAGCCTTGATTGCTGCAGGTGACCGCCGATCGAATTTCGATTGGGTCAGAACGCTCTCCAGCGGCCTCGAAAGACTAGCTCAGAAAGGAGTATGGTCAATCTTTCTCAATCTCTTTTTGCCCGACAGCAGGGGGCTGCGCACGTTAGACAGGCTACTGTTGGTCACCCCCTCAACTCCAATCGTTGTCCTCGGCGGCGTGGATGATGAAGACGTTTGTAAAGCAGCCATGGTACACGGAGCGCAAGACTATCTTTTAGAGGGCCACCTAGATAGCTACTCGTTTGCCCGAGCGATCCGCAACATCATTGAGCGCGAAATTGCACGACAGGAATTATTCGCTGAAAAGGAACGCGCTCAGGTAACACTAAACTCCATCGGCGACGCCGTCCTGAGCACTGATATCTCAGGCAAGGTGACCTATTTGAATGTAGTTGCGGAGCACATGACTGGATGGTTCAGAAAGGACGCAGTGGGTCGCCCGCTCGATGAGGTTTTCCAAATTATTGACGGCACTACGCATAAGCCCTCACCGAATCCCTTGGAGTTAGCAATAAAGGAGAACAAAACCGTGGGATTGACCGCGAACTGTATCCTGGTTCGGCGGGACGGGTACGAGTGCGCCATCGAAGATTCCGCCGCTCCGATCCATGACCGGGATGGCCAGGTCACCGGGGCAGTAATCGTGTTTCACGACGTGAGCATGGCCCGGGCAATGGTGCTCGAAATGTCTCACTTGGCCCAACATGACATTCTCACCGATTTGCCCAACCGATTGATGCTAAACGACCGGCTTACTCAGGCGATTTCGCTAGCCCATCGCAATCACCACCAACTCGCACTGCTATATTTGGATTTGGATGGTTTCAAGCGAATCAACGACTCCCTCGGGCATGCCGTCGGCGATAAACTCCTCCAATCGATAGCAGCGCGCTTATCGGCCGCTGTTCGCAAATCTGACACGGTAAGCCGCCAGGGCGGCGATGAATTTTTGATACTGCTTCCAGAAGTCACGCACGCGGCAGATGCAACCATTACCGCCGCAAAGATCGCCAGCGAGCTTAAGAAGGTGCACATCATCGGCGAACACCGTCTTCGCGTTACCGTGAGCATCGGCATAAGCACCTACCCCGACAACGGTGAAGATGCGGAGACGCTGATCAAGAATGCCGACACGGCGATGTATCACGCCAAGCAATCTGGGCGCGACAATTGCCAGTTCTTTAGACCAGACATGGGTCTCAACGCCGTCGAGCGTCAATCCCTGGAAGGCCAGCTGCGATATGCTCTTGAACGCCAGGAGTTATTGCTGCATTACCAGCCGAAGGTAAATCTCAAGACAGGAGCCATCACGGGTGTCGAGGCGCTGGTGCGCTGGCAACATCCAGAGCGTGGGCTGCTTCTCCCGGGGCAATTCCTGACCATCGCCGAAGACACCGGCATGATTGTAGCAATCGGCCAATGGGTACTACGCGAGGCATGCAGGCAAACGCGGGAATGGATTGATGCGGGCGTACTAGCTGTCCCCGTGGCAGTCAACATTTCGTCGCTGGAATTTCGGAGCGACCAGTTTTCCCAAGGCGTTCAAGCTGCCCTGAAGAATGTCTGCCTGGATCCTAGATATCTCGAGCTCGAATTAACCGAAACCGTTCTCATGCGACATGCGGAGTCCACTGCCTACGCGCTCGGACAACTCAAAGCCATCGGTGTGCGACTGGCCGTTGATGACTTTGGCACCGGCTATTCCAGCTTAAGCTATCTGACTCGATTTCCCATCGACGCCCTGAAGCTCGACCAGTCGTTCGTGCACGATATTATGGCAAACTCCGATGATGCTATCGTTGTCAGCGCGGTCATCAGCATGGGTAAGAGTCTCAAGCACAGGGTCATCGCTGAGGGTGTGGAAACACCAGAGCAGTTGACATTTCTTCAGGCACATGGCTGCGATGAAGGGCAAGGATACTATTTCAGCCGGCCCGTGGGCGCAAAACAGTTCGTGAATTTACTTGGCACGCCAAATCAGAAACTGTTTGGAAATAATGGCGTGATTCCCTTCCACCAGCGCACGAGTCCGAGTCGTCAATGAGCATTACGCCAGCGAATCGCTGCCAATCCGTGGTGGTCTACTGACCAAGTAAGCGAAAGGGGCAATCGGAACGTGCATGTGTTGTGATTTCTGCCGGTCAGCCAACACCTGAGGAACGCATTATCGGTAAGTGGCCGGTTCCTTCCCGGTGCAGAAAGTCACGTTCCGAGAAGCCGACTTTTCATGCAGAATCCTGGGTTAACTGTCGCTAGAATATCGCCGGAGGTGTCTGTGGTGCCGGCTTCCGAGGAGCAACTAGGGCTAGGCCTTATTTAGAAGAACGCATCTTTAATTTCTGTATAAAAATGCACAGTCGCTAACATCCTTACGAATGCAAAGTGTCCGACTCGGGATGTTCTCGCAAGGTCTCTAAGTCGAGGAGCTGACCAATATGAACCCTGAAGGCAAAACGGATTTTTCGCCTATCTATTCTGCCTCGTTCGGCTTACCCGTTTTACTTTTCGTTATCCGTCAATGCCGTGTCCCTATTCCTTGCAACATCATCGCTGAATCTGTTTCCGCCGTGCGCATCCAACTAAAGCCCGGATGGGAAATTGATGTCCGAAAAGAATTTATTTTAGCTGTCGAAGAAGCGACTGGTAGTCGGGAGACCTGTATGAATTGATGAGGGCGGATTCCATGGTGCGATCGGGTAGCCACGAAGAAATGCTGTTTGCCAGAGTGAGGCTTTTTCTACGGGCCGGCCTGAGGTCATTATTCTGCTATGCCAACTGAACCCACAGAGCGGCGGCGTCAACCACGAACCAATTTGTCACAGGTCGTTCTCATTCGTCCGCTCGACTCAAGATTGCCTCCAGATTCCTGCACAACCATCAATGTTTCGCAGGACGGGCTGTATCTTGTCACTTTGGCAGGCCACTACGCGCCTGGCGTAAACGTCTATGTGACCAGCGATTTCCGATCCGGTAGTCCAGTGAACTACGCAATAGCAGGTGTTGTCGTACGGGTTGAAAAGCTAGAATATGACAAATGGGGCGTGGCTATCCACATCTTTTCACCATCATCGTCGACGGTCCAGTGAACCGATAACAACGTAATTGATCTTAATCCGCAACCCTTCGCCTCAAAAAGGAAGCTTCACTCGACCCCGAGAGACCTAACGCAAACGCACCCAGTTCCCGATAAACGGAATGTGGAAAATTGTCCAATCCGCCTCTGAGGCCACATTCCGATAAGTCGACAATTCGTCCGGAATCTCGTCTCTTGCTTCTCACAACGCCTATGCCTGCGCAAATAACCGAATTGACGGTATCCTTCCCAATATGGCGGTGCGGTAGAAGGCGATATGTTTCGGTATGGATCATGCCGTGTATCAAATGAGGAAGCACGGTGGAGGCAAGTTATTACAGTCCGGATGATACGCCCTTTGACGGCAAGGGTGATAAGCGCGATCAGTTCGTGGGTTTATCAGGGTATATTGAATCATTAATCCGGACTCGAAAAAACTCGGTTCCCGCACAGAGTCCTCAATGAAACATGAATATGACCTTTTTGAGAAATTAACCGATGGCTTGTCTCTTTGGCGGGATGCCGCCACCGGATTTGAAACCACCCGCCTCCGATTGCAGGATTTGGCCCGGCGATCAGAGAATCAGTCTTACGCAATCGACTTAATAACCGGAAAAATCCTTGCCTTCACCTTGGAACGTGATGTTCTTAGATTCAGTACGCCTAAAAATATTGAAAGAAAATGCCAGAGCCAGAGCCAAGTTGGTTGGGTGGGGTAGTCACCTAGACACATGTACACTTTTGGACAGTCAACAATTCCACCCATTCCGGATAATTCGTTTGATCCAAGATAGGTTGGGACACCCACGTCTCGCCTGTCACACTCAGACGAATGCGGTCAACCTTCCCAGGCTGGCCGCATTTGCCTGTCAGGGGGCAGACTGGTGGCCCGGGTGTAGAGCTTAGATATTGTTCAACTCACGTCTGAGATGGTGTGTCCGCGAGGATCGAGAAGGATCATAATCTGGGGAATCAACCTATTTTGTAAACGCCGGAGCAAGAATAAGCCACATCACACCGAGATTACTCTACGAGCGGCAGCCTACGAACATTTTCTGACACCATTTGACACCACCTCGTAGGGCCCCCTAAGTGTGTATTGGGGGTGTGAAACTGAGGCGATTCACCCCCCTCACTTGTCTCACCGAGCTCATACACGAAACTCTCGACCCTAGCTGAAATAGTGCGAGCCCAATAAGTCATTTGTTCTTGGGTCCTTCACAGCTACTTGAACAAGTTCGCTCGGATTAAGTGTTTGGCCTAATTGTTGCTCGTTTATGACGGGGTTAGTACCGGGGGAACGGAAATGATCAATCAAATAGATATCTTCGAGTCGTCAGTCTCGCCCGCTCCAGCTCTTTCCGCAAGCATAGTTCCTCACACGTCCATACCACCGATGTTGGAGCATGCCGGTACGAATGAAAATAAGGGCTCTGTGAAAATAGAGTCCGACCGCGACGTAATCCGTTGCATTACCTGCGGGATGGTGCAGTATCGCACCCGCTCCGGAAACTGCCGCCGGTGCCTTCACCTCCTGACGCCGAAGATGGATTTTCTTATTCCGCCTCCGGAGCCGCAGGAGGTTCCGGGCGACGACCGGCAACTCTTCGAGAAGTGGCCGAACCGCGAGACGGTGGAGAATATAGGGCAGCGCATCCGGCAGTTGCGCGAATCGCGCGGGATGACGCAGAGCCAGCTCCAGGCGCGCTCGCGGGTTTCCCGGTCTTATCTGTCGCGGATCGAAAGCGGCCAGATGACGCCCAGCCTCGGAACGCTGGAAAAAATTTCCGAAGCGCTGGGTGTTGGCTTGAACCGCTTCTTCGTGCCCGAATCGAACGGCGAAGCACTGCTGGAGGATCCATTCATCCAGGGCTTGCGGCCGTTCCTGCGGCAGCTGGACTGGGAACAGTGGCAATCGATTCTGAAGCGTCTGGCCGCGATCAGCGCCCACGTCTCCAGCGGCAACGGGCCAGTGCGCCCTCTTGCACCGCCGCAGTCGGCACGACTGGAGCAGTTGACGCGACGGATGCATCCAGCCGCGATGGGCCACCGCTAGTGGTGTTGCCGGATACTTGCCGAGCGGCTAGCATAGATAGTGCCGCGAGGTTTTTTGAGGCTCTCAATTGCAAGAAAGTCCAGATAGGTCCCGAGATTCTCGGAACGTGGACTCCACATTCTGAGGATCCGAATTGTCAAGATCTGGTCGACTGAGAGCTGTCACCTGCGCTAGCTCTAGCGTTTGCATGGCAAATCTGGGGGCAAGGCCACGCTAATGTTATCGATCAGAAGGGGAGGGTGCGATGGAAGAAGGGGATTTATCGTAAGCCTGATGGTCTTCTTGCAGCTGAGAAAGGATTCGTCTGACCAAAGGCACAATCAATGCTACCAAAGTGTTTTCATCTGCTTGGGCGCTGGTCAGCCTCGATCTGAATTCATTGTTCTGCTCAAAAGCGAGCTTTGTGAGGATTGCCGCTGCCGTTTCGATTGCCATCGTTTGCCTCTTTTATTGGAATGACCTCGCACGTGAAAGGTCCACTGTGAGACTAACCCTTGTGCACTCGACAGAATGAAACAGCTCATGGCTGCGGTTTCGACCCCCTTGAGCTTGCGAATTCGAAAGAGGCGGAAGACACTTGATCTGACGATCCACCAGTCCTGTATGACTGCGAATTCCTACGACAGAGCTTGCGGTTGCGTCGCGACGGACTTCCAACTTTTCGGTGGAAACACGGCCGGCCAG
The DNA here is from genome assembly GCA_963811715.1 of Terriglobia bacterium. GTDB lineage: Bacteria > Acidobacteriota > Terriglobia > Acidiferrales > UBA7541 > Palsa-360. The sequence continues at coordinate 32,905 of CAWESM010000008.1, read as the reverse complement.
AACGTTAGAGTAGGTTGCGTGAAGTTGATACCCACCCGAGCCTGATTGCCGTAACGAGGGCCGAAACGAGTGACTCGGCCTTCCATTTCTTTCTGGGCCCCTGGATTCCTTAGGAAAAGCGTTTGTCCTAGCACCACTTTTGTGGACATAACCACGAGTGCGCCGTGAGCACTTACAGAAATTGCGAATGTCGGTTCCAGGAAGACCTTCCTTTCCACGGATTCTCCTCTGACGATAAGACTCACGTCCAAGAACAAACGTTCGCTGCGCCGGCGATCCGCACCCGTCGCCAACTCAATGACGTTTTGCCCAGCCCATTCGACCGTGCACGGCATGAAATTCAGTCGAAAGAGCGGATGCGGAGTGAAGGACGCGGGAAGCTCTTGGTCGTGCCTCAGCACATCGGAGAGTTTATAGAGATACTCCTTGTGGCATTCATCGCACCTGACCGTGAAGTTGCCTTTGAGCGTAGGCGGAGGCGCGTAGACATCAGTCTCACTAAGGGGAATTTTATGCTTAAAGAAAAGATTCCCTCGATTGTGAAACCAATTGTTCTTGCACATTACCACCCAGCAGTAACCGTTATCTTCCCACATACAAGTCTCCTCTAAGCCATCTCATTGCTTGGCCGGCATGAGCCGGGTTGTTGTCCATGAGAAGCAGAGTCCGTTCATCAATCATGATCTAACTCTCTCAAACGGAACTGTAAGGCGATAAGGAAGTTATGACTGTCCGAATGTGCACATGTGTCCAAGCGGTTCCGATACGCTCATCGGCCCAGGGCGCGACGGGTTGCAACAGCTTGACGCCAAGCCCCGTGAAGTTGTCTCTGTGTGGGCGGAGCCCAGTCAACTGCTTATCGGAATGTGGGAATTTCAGTCGGTGCGACTTGGGCCACATTCCGATAATGCGTTTCTGCTTATCCGTTTAGCTCGACTAAGTACAACTGCTTGTAGGTTGTGGGTTGCTGCTGGCTACCCAGTCCGAGAATTATCTGGAGGCGGCCATCGCTGTCCTACGTGGAGGCGCCACGTTCTTGATAAGGCGATCGTTGTGGGCACCGACAGGAGGTCTCGTCACTGGAGAGCTTTCTAAACTCGTGCAATGATCGAGGATACTCCTGGCGCACCGCGCCCGACTCCCCGCCCAAGTCCCGTGGTATATCGGATGTATGGTCCGCCGCAGTGTTGCAAGCGAAAAACGAAGAATGGCAGATGGTCTGCGCCAATGTATTCGGCCTCTAGTGGAGTCTGCGACTCCGGGCCATGATGGATATCCGCTCGCCCTCGTCCGTATAATGTGGACGGCCTGGTAAAGACCTTTTCCGATATCAGGTTTCGAGAGCGTGGGAGAGACCCATTGCCATCTCTATTTTCCGCCAGCAGACCTGGCAGGAACTGTTTTTCCCTAAACAGGGATTTTAATTTGTCGCCGCAAGGATCGGAGCGCGATAGCGTTCGTTCTTGCACAAGACCGCCCAAGCCATGCGAACCAGTTTATTGGCCAAGGCCACGATGACCACATTCTGGTGTGCGCGCGCCAGCAGTTGCGCTAACCAACTGCTCAGACCAGGGGCTTGCTTGTCTCGCTGCTGCAGTACGCTGCGTGCACCTTGAATGAACAGAGTTCGTAAGTACTTGTTGCCCCGCTTACTGATGCCCAGTAATTTCTGTTTGCCCCCGGTGGAGTACTCTCTCGGAACGATGCCCATCCAGGCCGCCAGATTTCGCCCTTTTTGAAATGCGCTGGCGTTGCCCACGGCAGCGATCAGGGCCGTCGCGGTGACGGGACCGACTCTGGGAATCTCTGTGAGCCGTTGGCAATCCTCATTCTCTTTCGCCCTTTTCTGGATGACCCGGTCCATCTCTTCCACGCGTGCGGTGAGCTGCTCGATTTCCAATTTGAGTTGCGCCAACAGAACACGAAAACAACCCGATAGCCTCAACTCGCCGTCTTCCAAGATCCCGGGAAGTTGCCGATCCAGATAACTTCGGCCCTTGGGTAGCGTGAGTCCACGTTCCAGCAGAAGGCTGCGGATCTGGTTGACCACAGCGGTGCGGCGCATTACCCAACGCTCCCGCACCCGATGCAGCGCTTGCAGATCCAACTGTTCTTCGGTCTTGATCGGCACAAAACGCATCCGCGGCCGTTGCACCGCCTCGGCAATGGCTTCGGCATCCAGAAAGTCACTCTTGTTGGTCTGGACATAAGGCTTCACGTATTGCGCCGGCATCAATCGCACTTCATGCCCTTGCTCGCGCAGAGCCCGACCGAGGAAGTGCGATCCACTGCACGACTCCATGCAAATTAATTGCACCTGCAAATTTGCGGTGAAGGCCAGCAGTTGCCTGCGCGAACATTTCTTGCGGATCACCACCTTGCCTGTCACATCCAATCCCACCGCATGAAAAACTGTCTTGCCCAAATCGATGCCGAGCACATGTAGTTTCATGGGACGCCTCCTTCCTCGCAGTCTACACAGTTACAAAGTTCCTGCGGCGGACCATCCCATTATGTGGTCGTCCGCCCAATGCTGACCCTTCATACGAGGGATGGAGACCCGTTCTTCAAACGCTTGACGGCCTAGCCAGCCAGTCGTTCAAACGCTGCCAACGCAATTTGAGCTAATATCATCGTCTGATGGCCCAACCAACTATTCGCCTGGGCACTTCGGCATTCACGGCCGCCGGGTGGGAAGGCAACTTCTACCCGGCCGGGATGAAGCCTGCCGACTACCTCACTTACTACGCCACAAAATTCGATACCGTCGAGGTGGACAGCACGTTCTATCGAATTCCCACCCTCTCTACAGTGAAGGGCTGGTATATGAAGACGCCATCAGGGTTCTTGTTCGCCGCGAAGGTTCCTCAAGTCATCACGCACGAGAAGGTGTTGCGGGACTGCGACCCGGAGTTCAGCCCATTCCTGAAAACAATGGACCGTCTCGGCGAGAAGCTAGGCCCTCTGCTTTTTCAGTTCGGATACTTCAACGAGAAAGCGTTCCTCGGGGTGAATGATTTCCTATCCCGATTGAAACCGTTCCTGAAAAAACTCCCCAAGGGCTATCGGTTCGTCGTCGAGATTCGCAACAAGAATTGGCTGGTGCCGCAATTTGTTGAGGCATTGCGTGCGCGTGGAGTCGGCTTGGCGCTGATAGATCAATCGTGGATGCCCCGGCCTGCCGAATGGTTCGAGAAGCTCGACCCGATCACCGCCGACTTCACATACGTGCGCTGGCTTGGGGATCGCAAGGGGATTAAGGAACAGACGAAAGTTTGGGACAAGGTGATCGTGGATCGTCGCGCGGAGCTTTCTGAGTGGGCAGAGATACTTGGAATGCTTCACAAGCGGAAGATTCAGATATTCGCGTATGCCAACAACCACTACGCTGGATTTGGTCCGGGGACAGCGGAGATGTTTCAAGAGCAATGGCGGAGGCTGGTGAAGGAAGAAACAAAGCAAGGTAAGGCTGCGACACTGTTTCCGACGTGACCGGAACACCAGCACGATGAGATGCGTTTCCAAGTACGCGACCACTTGCTAGCATCGGCGAATGCGCTGCGCACCGATGTCCTTTCTTAGAAGCAGGAAAACTGGGATGCAGTCATCTCGCGTCGAAGATGCCGTTCTTCGGATGGGCACTCATCTGGACGCATATACATTTCTGATGATTCGACAATTCTATTTCTCCATATACTTGCCTCAAATTTAGACAGGTTCGGTCGCCAAACGTTTAGCATGTCTCACGCAAACAAATGCGGTCATCTTGTGGTCTGACCGCATTTGTCATTTAAGGGTAGGAAGCCGAATTGTTCAATTGAAATTTTAGATTCCCAGCGACTGACAAAATTCGCTTTGCCGCTATTGGAGTTTGAGGTATGCTCCTACGTCCCCGGTTCAACCGCGATTGGTTATTGGAATCATTCACATCCTAAGGAGGATCAATCCATGGTTATCGGAGAACGTTTGCGTGCGTTGCGTGAAGAGAAAAAGTTTTCACAAGGCGAGGTCGAAAAGCGAACTGGATTGCTTCGCGCCTACGTTTCTCGTGTGGAAAACGGACACACGGTTCCGGCTTTCGAGACGCTAGAGAAGTTCGCCCGTGCCCTTGAAGTCCCGATGTACCAACTCTTTTATGACGGCGAACAACCTCCCAAGTTGCCGAATCTCCTGAAGCAAAAGACTGCCGACGAAATTGCGTGGGGCAGTTCAGGTAAAGACGCACGTTGGCTAGCCAGGTTCCGCCGCCTTCTTAGTCACACTGAAGAGAGCGACCGGAAAATATTGATGTTCATGGCACAGAAGTTGGCGAAGGGGAAGGCCGCTTGACCCGAATTGTATTGAGGCTGGACGATCCCGGGTCTTTGATGTAAGGCCTTGGATAGCGGATGCTGGTTCCGAACCCCTGTGGAAGTTCCGTTCTAGTTATTTTTTCAATCACGGGCGGCAGCCGTATGCCGTAGTGGTTGGACAGCGCAAGCGCCGTTTCATTGTAGAAATAAATCGTCAGGTATTTGTTCCCATATCGTTGCTCGAAAGCGTCGTCATCAAGAGCCACAAATCGGTCGAGAAAATAAACTTCTGCCAGCTCTTTAACTACTGAATGCGGCGGGCGCGGGTCAACCAGATATTCCATTAAGTTCATCTGGGCCCCAGCCAAAATATCTTGGTTTGTGAAGCCGATGACGTGGAAAACGTCTTCGCCCTTTAATTCAGGTTGGGGCGTGGGCCTCGTTCCTCCACGCGGATTATACCGCGCGCCGAAATGGATCACTGCGCGAACATTGCTATCCACGCCCACTTTAGAACAGCCAGAAAAATCAGGATGCCGCTTCCGGCAAGAAAGAATATTTCAATTATTCTGACCCAGTCTTCCAAATCGTTGAACTTGCCCGCGAGTAGTTTGAGACCGAGGATGACCACCAAGATAGGGGTGATGCACTGAAGCTGGATGTTGAGTCACGCATTTTGCTGGATGTCATGTTTGAGACGCTGCCGCCATTCTCGACCTTCCGGATACCGAAACTCAATGCTGTGCTTTGCACGGCCTCGGGCATCTCTACCATCCTCAGGTTTACAACAGTGTCCAGCCATACATAGGCGCACATATATCAGATTTTGCTTAGGAGTGGCTTGAGCAGTTTCGTGATTGCACCGTGCCGCAATTGATGCAAACCCCTGCGAAAATCGCCGAATTACCATGGTTCTGGTATCTCATGCCAGTGCCCGAGAAGTCGTGCGACTATTGGCGCAATCGAGGTGGCGCGAGCAATCAGACGGTCCCCCTCGCGGAAGTTCTCAATAACAGCGCCGATTACCCCTCCTCCGGTGCCGAGGACAGGTCCCCCAGTGTGTCCGCCTTCGGAGAACTGGGCGTCGAAGCAGATGACTTCTTCCGTGCCAACGGGCCGGCCCCTCAGCTCAGACCAAAAAGACAGAACGTGATTGATTTCGATGGCGGGCCCGCCAGATTCCATAGTTTTTGTCGGCCTATACCCAGCCGTGACGAGGCCGGTTTCGCCTGCAAATGCTTTATGAGCTGGGAATAACGGATGCTTACATGGAGACCCGTTCAATTGAAGCGCTGCGAGATCAATATTCGGATCGGCGTATAGTACACAGGCGTCCGCTGTGCCGTCTTTGAAAAGAAGCCCCAGATTTTGGCGCCACGTACCATGTTCGATTACCACGTGCTTTGCAGTGATGACCCAATCAGGTTTACGTCACAGGGTACGTCACAAAAATCCAAAGCCTATCCAAATTGCAACGGTTACTTAACTAGTTGTGACAGCGCGTCACAGGAAGCATTTGGCTTTGCAAGTCTAACGCAATTGCGACCGTTGGCTTTCGCCTGATAGAGCGCCGCGTCCGCCTCGCCCAGAATCTCTTCGACGAGATGGAGGTCCCAATCCCGGCTCGCGAAAACTCCTAAACTCATCGTGATGGGGAGCGGTCCGCGCGTCGTCTGCACTGGATGATTCGCAATCTCATTCCGGACCTGCTCGGCGCGCGCGATTGCTTGGGTGGAGTCACAATTGTTGAGGACAATGAGGAACTCTTCTCCACCGTAGCGACCCACAAAATCATACGACCGTACCGACGACAAGAGTCGCCGGGCGATTTCCCGCAGCACTTCATCTCCCACAACGTGCCCGTACCCGTCGTTCACGGCCTTGAAGTGATCCAGATCCCCCAGCATCACGACTGTGCAACCTTGCTCGCGGCGCGTGCGTGTCAACTCGCGAGCTAGCAGATCTACGATGACGCCACGATTAAAAAGCGAGGTTAGATGGTCATGTGTCGCTTTGAAGCGCATGGTCTCGCGTGCCTCGACGAGTCGATCTTCCAATTGCAGGATGCGTTGCCCCGTTCGCAACCTCGCTGTCAGCTCCGCTGGGTCCCATGGCTTTGTCAGATAATCGTCGGCTCCCGCTTCGAGCCCCGCCACGATGTCTTGTTTCGATCCTTTTGAGGTCAGCAGAACTATATGAACGTAAGGCCTTTCGTGCTGCGTGCGTACTCCCCGACAAACGCACGGCCCGTCCAGTTCAGGCATCATCCAGTCGACCAGTGCAAGTCGCGGTCCGTCCGACAACGACAATTGCTCCAAGGCCAACCGCCCATTGTCGACCGCGATGACCTCATATCCCTCGCGTTCGAGTGTTTTCTCAAGCAACCGGCGATTCATCCGGTCATCGTCTGCGATAAGAATTTTCATGGCTCCACTTTTGTAGTGTAACCATCGAGCTCTGGCAGCAAGTTCACTACCGCCTGTTCGAAAAGCGTCAGGGCATCGGCCAGTCCCAACGTTTCTCCCGCGCGCGCCATTTGTTCGAGCCGTTGCGCTAGCTTGGCGGCTCGCGTCACGGAAAGTCCAGAAAGCATGCCTGTCAAAGCGTGGCTGGTGGTTTCCACGCGTTTCGTGTCCTCACATGTCACGGATTCCTGCAGCAGCTGCAGAAGGGCCGGAAATTCCTCCTTGAAAATCCCAATCAGTTCGCACATTAAATCGCGGTCGTTGTCCACCCGTGCGAGAAGCTCAGGCAGGTTCACGGCGACTTGCGAAGAACGATCGTGTTCTTGTTTCATCGCCACTCCTCTGGGTTCCCTTCCGAACGCTCCGAAGGTAAGGCCGAGTAATGCACATCGGTCCTCCGACTCGTCAGCCTTCGCGGTTGATTTGAAAATGTTAGGTCCCGCGGAATAGAGAAGTTGTTCCATTGTGCGCATGTTCCAAGACAGCAACTTTTCTAGGTGGCGAGCAACAAACTGGCGATTTTTGAAAGCGGGGAAACGCGAGTCGCGAGTTCCCAGGATCAATCACCCGCCGTGTGTAGTTTTCAGGGGATTTTTGAAAGGCTATCCATGAAAGAACCGCTTTCCAGTGATGTTCCACGAATGGCTGTGTTCCGTTTCGATATTCGTATGTCGATTTCCTCGTCCTGAACCCCTTGTGACGCTTGTTCAAACACTAGACGCACACGCAGCAACGGGGTCTGCTGTGTTGAAATTTCGACCACGTAATTTGACACTATCGGCAAGTTCTCCCCCCTTAGACCCGCTGCTTTTACGTTGGAAGCCATAGATCTTCACGTAACCCACGTAACATCAGCCATTTAGCTCTGTTTCACTGTTATTCCTTGGAGACGGGCGTTCGGTCCTTAGGAAACTGGATATGGGCGTACTCTGGGCCTGATTTGCCACATTCCGATAATCGTTTCTGCTTACCTGAGAACACTGCTGGTGCAAGGGGCGCACTACATTCTGGGGCCTTTTGGACAGGACAGTGATCTGCGGCGCTGGGGACTAAAGCTGGCCGAGCGGGGAGGAAAGAATGCCAAGAAACGCGCGGTCGTTGCCGTGGCGCGCAAGTTGGCCGTGCTGCTCCACAAGTTGTGGGTAAGCGGGGAAGTTTATGAGCCACTGCGGAACAACCACAAAGTGGTGAGCGCCGTGGCGTAGAGTTGGATCGAAAGAGCCGAGCTCCACCGCCGAGTTCCGGTGACTGCGACCAAGTCCTGGCCCAACTCCCTTCGAAGAGAGGGGAGCCGAGGTCGATTATCAGGGAGCAGCACCTGCTGAACGGAGGACGCCCAACTTGCACCGAGCGAAAAATCGCTCCACAAAACAGTGCGGATGGAAGGATGGCGGCAGAGGCGGAAGGGCTCCCAATAAGACCACTCGACGGAAACCACAAAACCTGCTTGACTCGGATCGGCCTTCTCATGGAAGGACTTGACATAGTGGTCTTAGTAGGGTCACCTCATCAATGACACACGCAGCGACGCCCTTCCATGGACGCCGAAATGTTTCATTGGCTAGAAGAGCCGTTGGTGCCTTGCATTGCAGCTCGTTTCCGCGCCCAGATCACCAAATCGCTACCATCATCAGCGCCAACTCCCGGGTAGTTCCGAGTCTCGCAAGTCACATGGAAATTGAGTCGAACGAATTTTAATTCGTTTAAGTCTATTTTCCATGCCTCGACGGCTGGCCTCGAAACGCCAGGGTGTTTTGCAGGCCATGCCCCCCCACCACTGCCAACGCGTCCCTCTTCAATTTTTCCAATGCTTACCGCACTTTATACGGAGAATTTCTTCCTCGTATGCTTGCATTGCGATAGCGACCAAAGGCTTGGCTTTCGCCACCTCAGATGCCAGGGATTGGCGATATCGCCTTGACGTTTTAGGACCTTTCAAGACAGAGTTACGCAGCGCGGCAATATCGACCATCACGGCTGAAAGTGTTGCATGCAAGGCTTTAATATGTTCAAAGGCGAGACCTAAGGTTTCTGACAATTCCTCTCGGTTTGTCATGGAAGGATTCCTCCTCGGTGGCCCAGCGGGGTAGTTGGTGTCCATAAATTTGCACTTCGCCGCTGGAGGCAACCACAGGAAGGACATTTTGCATGTGTTGGAGAGATAGCGACTATGCATTTTTATACAGGATTTAACGATGTGCCCTTCCAGATAAGGGCTGGCACTAGCTCGCTTTTTGCGTTTAAAAAATACTCTGATCATTGACCGGTCGAGGTAATCGGAAGCTGTAGTCCTGTGTGTAGTCATTTCTTCAAGCGCTCATGTGGAAAAATGCGCCTCCTAATGCCCCAGTAGGACAACCTCACGTCTTGGATTTGTCAAAAGGATAATTCGGCACAGGCTTTCAGATACGGCTAGTGCCGGCTAAGTCCCGTTAAGTCGGGTGGTCTCAATGGGTCGATGCAACACCCGCTCAAAGTCCACGTGCAGCAGTCTACGAAGCTAAATTCGATCAAGGGCGTTGATGGGAACGGAACACTGCCCTGTTTAGGTTCCGATTGAGTACAGCCTTATAGTTCGGCTCCCTAGAGGAAGTATTGTCGGATCAACTGATTAGATGGTGTTGCATCGACCGGTTGAGCCGGCACGTCTTCTAAGGAACTCATGGGCTAAGTCGCTGCGGAATCTGCTGGAACCGGAATAATTTGGAAGCCAAGTAGCGCGGCTTGTTTGCGAAGCCTCATTTCTGCTCGTCGCCGGGCGTGTTCATCAGACCGGTGGAAGACGGTCTCGGCATAAGGTTCTTTGGTGAGCAAGACGTGGTACAGCACACGAGCGATCTTGTGTGCCGTCGCGGTGATCGCTTGCGCGGTTCCGAGCTTGGCGCGCATTCGGCGGAAGAACTCTCCAAAGTAGCCCTTTGCGCGGCACAAAGAGTTGGCACCTAGCCGAAGAGCAAGAGCAGCACGGGTCTTTACCTTGCGTGTTTTACAGGACAAAACCTTACCGGCGCTGACTCGATTCTCCGGGCAAAGACCGAGCCAGGATGCGAAAGCAGATGCGTTGCGGAACCGTCGGAGGTCCGGGCCGATCTCGGTCAGGATGACTTGCGCCGTAACCACGCTGACTCCGGGAATATCGGTAAGATCGACGCCGGCGATGCGATAGAGTTGGCCTCGAAGGTCGAAGCCGGGGTCGTTGCCTTGACGTTGAAAAGCACAGTGCTTCGTACGCCGTGGAATTTCTTGTCCGGTCTCTACGGCGCTGGGCAGAGTCTGCATGAGTCGCTGGATTTCACGATCCAGTTCGGCGATCAGCTTCTGGTAATAACGGTAGCCATCCAGTGATTGCTTCAGCGTGAACACGTGTTCTGGCCGGTAATCGCCCTCCAGAGCTTTCGCTACTTTTTCGCGGAGACTCTTTACACGACAGTTGCAGAGTTGTGCCAGCAATACAGGATTACGCTCGCCAGCGAGGATCGCGTCCAAAATTGCTTGCCCACTGGCTCCGGTGATGTCGCTCAGTACGTGATGGATCAGCAGATTCATGTGGCTGAGCGACTTCTGCATATGCAGGATGTGCTCGGTGGCCATCTGCAGCAGACTTCCTCGATGCCTCCACAGGGAACGCACCGCACAGATGTCCATGGATGGGCGGAAGCTGGCTCTCAGCAATCCAACCGAGTGCAGATATTGAATCCACTGGCAATCGGAGACATCGCTCTTCCGGCCAGGAACACTCTTCAAGTAATGCGCGTTGACCAGTTAGACTTCCAACCCTCTTGCTTCCAGGATCTGAAACAGCGGAATCCAGTACACCCCAGTGGACTCCATCGCCACCGTGCGAATCTGGCAGCGCTGGAGCCAATCTGCCAGCGCATGTAGATCACAGGTGAAGCTGCTGAATCTGCGCAAGGACACGTCGTCACGGTCCGGAGGAACAGCCACGAAGATTTCTTCCGCCCCGACGTCGATCCCGGCAGCATCCGGCTCCAGTACAACGGCTCTGCACTCTCGCTTCTCACGTTTCTTCGCCATCGTTTTCTCCTTGTGCGGAGAACGCGGCCCGAGGCGCGAAACCTTGCACTCTTCTAGTCGAGATCGCTGTTGTTGCCAACAGACGTCATCACTGACCTGTCCGCTACCTCGGACCCATGCTTATCGACGGGCTTCACAAAGCACCATTGACGACTTCGGGCCGTAGCTTGCCGCATCCTCACGCGTCCCCATCATCGCTCATATCAAGTTCCTTCTGTTCCTGTCTGGGCGGAGCTCAGTCAGTTGCTTATCGGAATGTGGCTCCGATCACGATTGGCCAAATTCCGACATTCCGAGAATCCCGTTTAACAGGAGTTTGTCGTAATTGCTTCTAACTTGTCGTTTTTATTGTCCGCGTCTCCCTAATACTTCAGCTCTTAAATTTTGTGACAGCGGTCACCGAGAATAGTGATCCATATCACATCGGCAGCGCTGAGCAAGTGCCATACTCCAAGAGCAATGAGCAAGGCACAGTTGGAAATAGGAATCCTGGTGCAAGATCAGTTCTGTTTGGAGCGACGTTGTATGCCCCGCCATCCCTTCGGGGGAGTAGCCGAACTTCTAGCCGTTTACTCCAACACATACATCATCGGCTCAATAAATGAGCTTTCCCGGTTCGGGTGTTTCGTACAGACCTGCAAAATCTTACCCGTCGGAACCAAAGTCACCTTGAAAGTCACCCATGGCGGATCGGAATTCAATACGCTTGGTGAAGTGATTCATATATTGTTCAATCGAGGTATGGGTATCCAGTTCGGCGCAACCGGGCCCAAGGATGAGGAACTTCTGGAAAACTGGCTACTGCAGATGGTGGCCTAAATTTGCAAAATCTTCACACACCATAAGTCTCGATAAGTCTTAGTGCTTTATCGGAAGCGCGCTTCCTCGGAAGGGGATAACGGGAGGATGGCGCTCTGGCGCGCTTTCGATAAAGCGACTTGGAGGAAGCCGCCCGCGCGGCGAACGCGGGTCCTATGGAAATTGAATGGAGGGAAGAGTTGGCGTGGAGATGCGCCGGAACTGTGCGGCGGAGCACAGCGGATCACAGGGCGCGTCCGGAAGGTGGCTGGTGCGAGAAAATGTCGCGAAGCGAGCCAGCGAGAAAGCCGGAAGAAGAGGTTTGTTCAGCGATAAGGCGAACAACGACGGAGCGTGGCGAAGCACGTGAAGTTTTCTGGATGTGCAGAGTTGTTTCATGCGGCAGCGATGACCAGAGGTGGAGCACGAAGTTGTATCTCGGCAGCCGTGAGTCTCTGGACGACCACCATCGGTCCTGCACACTGGGGGCAGAGCCAAAGATCGTTGCAGCCCTTAGTGCCTGAGGTATCTTGGTCGGTCTGCGGTGCCGAGCCGAGCAACTGAAAGCAAAGAGGCAAGCAAGTGGCCCGCCGCCGGTTGGCCAGAAAACCGAAATGGCGAATGCGTACGAAGCTGTCCGGAAGCAGGTGCAGCAGGAAGCGACGGAGGAATTCATCGAGGGCGAGCGTCATCGGCCGCTGTTCGTTCTGGTGAGCGGAGTCCCGCCAGCGAAAGGTGACTTTCTGGTCGGTGAAGGAGAGCAGGCGGTGGTTGGAGATGGCTACACGATGAGTGTAGCGGCCCAGATAACGAAGCACATACTCGGGGCCTCCGAAGGGTGGTTTGGCGTAAACCACCCAGTCCTTTCTAAACAATGGCCGGAGCCAGGCAGCAAAGGTTTTCGGCTGAGCGAGCAGTCGCAAGTCTCCGTGGAAGCTGAGTTGGCCGTCCGCGAAGGCGCACTGGAGTGCCGCGACGAACTTGCCGCGGAAGATGCGGCTGAGCACCTTGACGGGAAGAAAGAAGGCGTAGCGTGGTTTGATCCAGCGCGTGCGATCGGCGGACAGCCCACCGGCCGGCACCACGCAATGTACATGCGGATGAAGTTCGAGTTTTTGACTCCAGGTGTGCAGCACGCTGAAGAAGCCGATCTCGGCACCGAGATGTTGGGGATCGCGAGCAACTTCGAGAAGCGTTTCCGCACTGGTGCGAAACAGAAGATCGTAGACGACCTTCTTGTTCTGCAACGCCAACGGGGCCAAATGACGAGGTAGCGTGAAGACCACATGCACGTAAGGGGTCGGAAGAAGTTCCCGGCGACGCTTTTCCAGCCAGCGGTCGCGAGCCCCTGCCTGACACTTTGGACAGTGCCGATTGCGGCACGAGTTGTAGGAGATAGCGCGATGTCCGCAGCGCGAGCACGCATCGAGATGACCGCCGAGAGCGGCAGTACGACACCGCACGATAGCCAGTAGCACTTTGATGTGCTTCCGGCTGATCCATGAGCGGCTTCGCTCAATGAATGAGTGTCCCGCAGCGCGAACCAGATCGGCCACCTCGAGCGGCGGCCGATCCATCTACTCCTCCTGCGGTGACTCGCTTTTTAGTGACAACGAGTCCAGGGGACTGGCTGTCGCGTGCAGGTGACGTTCGGAAATATGGAGGTAGATGGTGGTTTGTTCCAGGTCGTTGTGACCTAACAGCATCTGGATGCTGCGCAGATCGGCACCCCGTTCGAGCAGATGCGTTGCGAAACAATGTCGAAGGGTGTGCGGGTGCACTTGCTTTTTCAGGCCCGCTCGTTTGGCGGCATTACGGCACGCCTGCCAAACCACTTTCGTAGTAATCGGCTGATCGCCGCGATGGTTGCGGTTGCCTGGGAACAGCCACTGGCTTGGTTTTGGCTCTAACCGACGCCAATGCTGGCGTAACTCTTCGAGCAGTTTTGGGCTCAGCAGGACATCGCGATCTTTGCGACCCTTGCCACCCTGAACGTGAACGATCATGCGCTGGCTGTCGACGTCGGTGACTTTTAGACGCGCCAGTTCGGCACGCCGCAGTCCCGTGGCATAGAGGGTCATCAGTAGAGTGCGATGCAAGCGAGGGCGAGCCGCGTCGATGAGCTGAGTCACTTCTTCCTGGCTCAGGATCGTCGGCAGCGCAAATACCCTTTTCGGATAGGGAGTCTCGGTTGTGCTCCAGGCCCTGTTTAGCGTCTTGGTGTAGAAGAACCGCAGCGCTGCAAGATATACCGTGACAGTGCTCGCCGCGAACTTTCGCTTGGTGAACAGTTCTGATTGGTATTCGCGAATGTGCGTAGGGCCCAGACGGTTAGGAGCACGCTGGAAGCGTCGCGAAAAATCTTCCACTATCCGGATGTAACTGCGTATGGTAGTTTGAGCGTAATTACGACGCTGGAGTTCTTCCAGCATCATTTTTCTAAGATGGGTCACAGGGACCTCCTTGTGACCCAAATTTATCTTAGCCTACAGGCAACCAACGCTCTGGGCGCCTCACGCGAAGCGTTCGCCGCGCGGGCGGCTTCGTCCAAGTTGGCTTGTCGGAATGTGGCCGCAGAGCCTTTCTGGCAGATTCGCAGTTTCCGTTTCTCAGGCGGAATCCGGCTTAGGTTAGTCACCTCACTGCCTCGCTCCAGCCTGTTCGAGTGCTTAATATCCGTGGGAGTGAAATAAATGGTGTGCTAAAGTGAACAGCATCTAGGAATTGGCCACGAGACTAATTGTATTCCGGGGCTTCCCTACATGGCCCCACGCGCAATGAGGGCGCTAGTCGTGCAGGACGATATTTAGAAGGGACCCGTGCACTCGCAATCCGTTTTGGTAATCGATAAAGCCCAACTTCTTGAACTTATTCATAAAAAAATTCACGCGTGACCGGGTTGTACCAACCATTCCTGCCAGAGTTTCCTGGTTGATCTCCGGAACGACAGTTTCGGGTGTGCCTTCCTTGCCATAGTGGGCGAGCAGCAAAAGAGTCCGGGCCAGCCGTTTCTCACTGGAGTTAAATAGTTGATCGACCAAGTCCTCCTGGGTGCGCACGTTGACCGAAAGCACGTACGGTACGAAAAGATCTGAAAACCTACGCTCCTCGTGGAGGACGCGCAGCATCTCGCTCTTCTCAATTCTAAGTATAAAGCTAGGTGCAATCACCGTAGCCGTCGCCAGGCAGACTGTCTGACCTATTAGGCAGGCCTCACCCAGGAAGTCACCCCCGTCTAGGATTGCAATGACCGCTTCTTTGCCCTGTTTGGATTTGACCTTGAGCTTCACCCTGCCTTCCTGAATATAGAAAACAGCGTTCGCGGGATCACCTTGCGAGAAGATTTTGTAGTCCTTTGGGCACTGCGTAATCGTTCTGGCCACGCCCACTGTGGCAAGAAACACTTGGGGATCGAATGAAACCACTCCCTTTTGTTTTTTAGTCGTCTTCGGTAGTGGGCCCATCGGACTGCCTCATTGCGGAATATAAGTTTCCCATAGCGCAAAATCCAGTTACAGTCAACACAAATCTTGAGGAAAATCTTGCGGACCGAAAGGGATTCGTTCTTCGTGCTTCTGAGTCGCCTTCGGTAGGGAAGCACAGACTGCCTCGCGCAGTTGCCTGCGAAACACCGCAGAGTCCAGTTGCAGTCAGCCGCAGCCCAGAAGTGGTGTTCGAATTCGTGCACCCATCCCGAGTCAGGGTGTTGCTGTTTTGAACACAATTTTCGGAATGATGCCTTGACTAGTAATATATATCAAGAGTACTAAATTGACTGCGGCCAGCGATGTGAACCATTTGAATCCAGGGGGTTTACCTACAATCGCCCCTAGACGTAGTAGTGCCCGCAGGAGAATGACATGTTTGCCCAGGACGTTTCCGTGGCTCTCAAACCCAATAGCGTCGCTAAGTTTACCGGGACGATAAAAAACAAGATCATTCCCCTGCTCCGAAAACAAAAAGCGTTTAAGGACGAAATCACATTCGCCGTCCCAGACGGAACGGAAGCGCTTGGAATCACTCTTGGGGATCAGAAGGAGAACGCCGCGGCCTATTACCGCACAACTTATCCACAGGTGCAGGAACTCCTTGCGGGAGTGGTTGAGACAACTCCTCAGGTTAAGATCTATGAGGTTACCAACTCAACGCACCACAAGATCGCCGTTCGTGCGGCAGTCGCCTTGTAACGCCAGGCTTCATCGTTCAGTGAAGACGGGCGGACAAACCTGCCCCCCTAAGTGTTCGGCCACGGGAAAACACCTGAATGGCAGACACAGCACCCCGGTCCGAGGAGCGCGAGCCCCAGAACACCTCACTAGCCTCACAGCCACGAACCTGATCAGCGAAACTGCCACCGTTCGCGCCCAGTCCAGAGCAGAAGCTCCCGCCGAGTTTGAACTGCGAATTAACCCGAAGCTGAGACAAGGCAATTACGAATTTCAGCCAGAAGAGTTCCTAGAAACCGTGAAAAGACACAATGTGAAGATGACTGACCCTGAGACGGACGGCTCTCAAGCGATGGAAGCGGCGTCGGAAAGAAATGATGAAGGAGCCGGGGTGGGCCGGGGACGGGAACATAAGAACGCAGGAGGCTTTCTATGAGTCGTTTGACGCAAACTCGAGAAATGATTGCAGAGAACATGACTCGTTCGCGCTTGCCATTCAAAATTCCCGATGGGGCTCGAATTCTGATTGTCTGCGACGATAACTCTGACACGGACCGGCTGAGAACGATTCTCCAGGAGGAAGGGTTCGTCTCGGAATGGGCAAAAAGCATTACGGCGGGTTGTGAGGCCGCCAAATCGGGCCAGTTTCAGGTGGTCGTCTCGGCGCCCGTGCTTAGTGACGGATCGTGGAGGCGGCTTACCGACATTGCGAATTACTATGATCTTGGCTTTGAAGTCGTTCTATGGGCACGCAGCTTTGATCTCCTCGAATGGGCGGTGGCGCTAAACGAAGGAGTGTTTGACGTCCTTGACGCGATGTGTGAACAGCCAAAGGCTGTTGAGGCCACCAAGCGTGCTTTGTGGGCAGCTTATCTAAAGGGCGCTGGCCCCAACCCGAGAGCGGCTAGTCCCCAGAAGGCAGCGTGATTGTCCCCTGTCTTTAAGAGGAGGGTAGGAAGACATGTGCAAATCATTGAAGGTCGATCCAAAGGGCAGATTGAAAGTTCCCATGCCCCTTCTTACAACGCTCAAGGGGGCTGGCACCGAGTTCTACGTCACCAGCGAAAATGGCAACTCTGTCCGCATCTACCCCATGAGGGTTTGGAACGAAGTCGAGGGGCAACTTGAACGCTTGTGCTTACACAACCTGAGCAACCAGAAATTTCTGGCCCGCGTGAAGTATTTCGGCCGAGCTGTCACGATGGACAAGCAAGGTAGGGTGCTAATCCCGATCATCTTGCGGAATAGTGCGCAAATGAAGGGTGCGGTGGATGTACTCGATTACACGAACTATCTGGAAGTTTGGAACCATGCCCGGTTAATGAACAATCTGAAGGGCAATCCAATTACGGCACAGGACGAGAAGACGCTGAACGTGGTGTTCTCCGCTCTACGATCCTCTTGGGCAGTAGACGGGAAGAACAATGAAGGACATGTCTATGGAAAGGAACGGCGATTCGGGGTGAACCGCCGAGTGCAAGTGGATTCACGCAGTCAACTGAGCCACGCGATTCGAGGCGCTCGAACCGATGCGACTGAGCGTGCGCGCGTGGCCTGAACGATGTTTTGTACCAAGTGGAATGCGAATCTATGTAACAGCCCTGGGCTGTGAAATTGGATGAAGTCACAGTCCCTTTGAAGGGCTCAGTCTCTGTCACTGTCAAGGAGGCGCGAGATCGTGGTGGAGAAATGTGCAAATCCGGAGTGTTCTAAGCCCTTCGATTGCCGCCAAGGGCGACTGTATTGTTGCCCTATGCAACCGGCGGATGGCAGCCCACCTGCGAACAGCCATAGTGTTGAGCACCATTGGCTATGTGGATCGTGTTCGAAAATCTACACTTTCGAACCCCGGGCCGGGTTCGGTGTGGTGATCACGCCCCGCTCCACGGCCTCACCAGAAGGTCAACTCTGGCCGGAGATTCGGGTCTCCGGAACCGCCTAACGAAACCCAAGTCCCGGGAAGTCGTGCGAGCTCAACCGGTCGGTGCAACACTATCTAACCGGTTGATCCGACAATAGTTCCTCTAGGGAACCGATCTGTACGGCTGTACTCAATCAGAACCTAAGCAGGGCAGTGCTCCGTTTGAATCAACGCCCTTGAACGAATTTAGCTTCGTAGACTCCTGCACGTGGACTTTGGGCTAGTGTTGCGTCGATGCATTGAGACCGCCCTTTTTATCGGATACAATCCGGGGGAAAAGTAAACCTAGATGTTGTCAATATCCGAGTTTCACTATTGGACTTCGTAAACCCTGACTTCGGCCATCTTTTGTCCATGACGGGGGGCAGCTACGAAATAGCGTTTAAGCTGAGGCACCAAGATAGCCGTCTTTGCACGAAAGCCCGTCGGAATTCTGCCTAGCTCTTTGTAATGATCGGGATCGTGCTCTACGTACACCACTACGAACTCGTCGCAGGCAACGTAGATACGTTTACTCTCAGGATCGAAAAGCATGTCATCCGTAAGTTCAGCAGTGGGTAAGGTAGCGATGATTTTGCCGGAGTCTGAGTCAAGGGCTATGAGTCTCGCCGGCTTACGACCGACAACGAAAAGGCGCCGATGGACCTCGTCTAGGGCCATCGGTGTATTTCCTTGGATTTCGCCCAAAGGCCACGTAGAAGTCACCGCCCTTTTCTTCGTGTCGATCACCGCGACTAGACTACGGTCTCTGACATTGGCAAATAGCCTTGCGCCGTTTTTGTCGAGGGCCATGGATTCGATATTAGTTGAGTCCACCATAATGTCACCCACACGCTTACGAGTGTTAGTGTCGACCACGCTGATCAATGAGGAATTCATCTTTGCGTCTTCGCCGCCAGTAGCGATGTAGAGGAGGTGGTTATCGGGATCATAGACTGCTGAGTCCGCACCGATAGCTAGCTTTACGGTTTCGACTACAGTATAGGTGCTTCCATCAAAAACCTTGATTGTCCCGTCACCACCGTCGACAACCCAAAGCTGCTTGGTCGCGGGAAGATAGAGCAATGAATGAGGGGTATCTACATCCCGGATAGTATGAATCAGTTTGTTGGCACTAATGTCTAACACCACCACTGCATTGTTCTCTTCTGCCGTCAGAAATAATCTGTTACCTGAGAGGTCGACATCGAAATGGTCGAAATCCCCACCTTTGAGCTCGGGCAGCGGGATGGTTTGCAACAGTCGCAGCGGCGGTTTCGTTTGAGCCGAAGCTGCAGGCGCAAAAAAGATAACGTTAGCTGCGATCAAGAACGCGAGGAATAGCTTCATTTTCTCTTCTCCATTGGTTACAAGGGTTGCTTTTGTCAGGAGAGGCCGGAATCTTGAGTCTCGTACCAGTCTACGTCAATTGCCGTTCTAGAAGTGCCGAAGATGAATGTCTGTAGGCTTTTCGGCACCCCTTGCGCAACGGTGAGGTGACATGGAGTCAACGCTTTGAGAAGTTGCACCACAAGAAACTATTCACAATTGGGAAGTTCGATTTCCGCTACTTACAATACACTATGATGTACGCGGCAGGAATGATCGTGAGTACGGCCCGGCGCTTTGTTGGTTCCTTAACCTCCTCGCTCCAGGACCCATGAACTTCGTCGGAAATCGCCGTCAACGTCTATGCGGTGCAACGGGCTCGACTGACGATCCATTCCAAGCTGCTCGCTTTGGCAAAGATTGTACGCGATGACGATTCGCCTGAAGGCGGAATGAGATGCGTTGGTATCAGAATCTATCCATCCCTAGCAAGCTGCGAGCCATTGTCATGATCACCTGCGGGGCAGCCCTAGTGGTCGTAGCCGCTCTGTTCACCCTGTATGATCGGGCCACTTTCCTTCGCGAGAAAACACAAGATCTTATTGTCTCCGCTAAAATGATTGGATCGAACACCACTGCTGCGCTGAGTTTTCACGACATAAGGCTTGCCCGGGAAGTCCTGAATGCGTTGGAGGCCAAGCAACATGTGGTCAATGCCTGTATTTACGACTCGGATGGCACAGTCTTCGCGAAGTATAGCAGGACCCTGACCCATGTCGATTTCCCTCCTCCCCCGACAGTCAAAGAAGATGGAACCACAATCGTTGCCCGACATATGGTCTTGTTCCAAGACATCGCACTGCATGGCAAATCCATCGGCACGATTTACCTCGAGGCAGACTTGGGGGACGTGAATGACCGGCTACTCCGATTCGTGATGATTGATTTCGTCGTGTTGGTGGGTTCGCTGGCAGTCGTCTTTGTGTTGTCTCACCGGTTGCAGCGCATTATTTCGGAACCGATCCGCGAGTTAGCAGAGACGGCAGCGACGTTCTCCGCGAATGAAAATTATTCCATGCGGGCGACAAAAAGAAACAATGATGAAATCGGGTTTCTTGTAGACCAATTCAACGGCATGCTCGACCGACTCCAACAGAGGGATGACGGGCTGGAAAAAAGCGTGGCAGAGCGAACCTCATATTTAAACGCTCTGATCGAAAATAGCCCCTTCGGGATTTTGGTCGTGGATTCCGAACGGCTCGTAAAGCTGTGCAACCCAGCGTTCGAGACGTTATTTCAATATTCACGGTTGGAAGTCGTCGGGAAAACAATCGATGGATTAGTAGCCGGCGAAGAGCTGCTATCCGACGAGGAGGTTTATCGTCGCACGCTTGATGGGGAAGTCATCAACGTGGTGACGCGGTGCAAGCGGAAAGATCAAACTATCGTGGATGTTGAACTCCACACCGTGCGACTAATGGTCAACAGAAGGGTGGAGGGCACCCTCTCTTTCTATGAGGATATTTCGGTCCGGAAACGCACGGAGGAAGAGATAAAGCGGGCCAAGGAGGCTGCCGAAACATCTAACCGCGCCAAAAGTGAATTCCTCGCGAACATGAGCCATGAAATCCGCACGCCGATGAACGGGATTATTGGCATGACGGACTTGACACTTGAAACCAAGCTTAGCCAGGAGCAGCGCGAGTTTCTGGGCATGGTGAAAAGTTCGGCGGATTCCCTGCTTTTACTGCTAAACGACATTTTGGACTTCTCCAAGATAGAGGCCGGAAAACTAGATTTCGAAACAATCGACTTTCAGCTTCGCGACACGCTTGACGACACGGTACGTGCCCTGGGCTTGCACGCCCAGCAAAAAGGACTCGAACTCGCCTGCCATGTTCTGCCCGATGTGCCGGATGTTTTACAGGGGGATCCCACCCGTATTCGACAGATTGTAGTAAATCTGCTTGGGAATGCCATCAAGTTCACTTCGGAGGGCGAAGTTGTGATCCGGGTCGAAATTCAGGAGGAATCAGAGGACGAAGTGGTGCTGCATTTTGCCGTTAGGGATACGGGGATCGGGATTCCTTTGGAAAAACAGCAGCTCATCTTTGAGGCGTTTACGCAGACAGACAGTTCGACGACGCGGAAATTTGGAGGTACTGGCTTGGGCCTCGCGATTTCCTCCCGGCTTGTTAACAGGATGGGTGGAAAGATCTGGGTGGAAAGTGAGCCCGGCCGAGGCAGCACTTTTCACTTCACCACGCGTTTTCAATTGCAGAAGATTTCTTCCCGGAAGTACACACCGTTGGGTGCGGAGGCGCTTGGGGGTCTTCCCGTATTGGTGGTGGACGATAGTGCCACCAATCGCCGAATACTTCAGGAAATGCTCCTCGCCTGGCAGATGATTCCCGAGTTGACTGCGAGCGGGCCCGAAGCACTCACAATTCTGGAGCGGGCTAATACCGAAGGAACTCCATTCTCCTTGATTCTGCTGGACGCACAGATGCCGGGCATGGACGGTTTCACTGTCGCGGCAAGAATCAAACAGGATGCACGGCTCGCCAAATCAGTAGTCATTCTGCTCACCTCGGGAGGCTTTCGGGGGGACGGTGCAAGATGCAGGGAATTAGGTATCAAGGGTTACCTGACCAAACCGATTAAACGATCGGATCTTCTCGAAGCCATCAAGGCAGTGCTCGGGTCACAAATCGGAGCCGAGGCGACTCCCTCGGTCGTCACCGTCCACTCGCTGTGCGAGAGTCGAGGACGGCTGAGAATTCTCCTGGCTGAGGACAATCGTGTAAACCAAGTGCTGGCAGTTCGGCTGTTGGAGAAGAGAGGACATGAGGTGGCGGTGGCGGGAAACGGTGCGGAGGCCCTTGAAGCGCTCGAGAAGCACGCGTTTGATCTCATCTTGATGGATGTTCAAATGCCCGAGATGGACGGTCTACAGGCGACAGTGGCCATTCGGAAGGGCGAAAGGAAGAGTGGGAAACACATCCCAATTATCGCCATGACAGCTCATGCAATGGCAAGAGACAAGGAACGCTGCCTTGAGGCGGGAATGGATGACTACATTACAAAGCCGATTCGGCCGGAGCAATTGGTTGATGTGCTTGAACGTTATTCGCTTGCGTCTTCGACGGAAAAGGTGCTGTAGCTATTGGAAGTGGACAGATCCGAACCAAACCATTTTGGACGACTAGACTCCTGTTAGACCACCAGGTAGAACGCCCTGCGGTCAAATACTGCGCAGGTAAATCCCCTCGGTTTTTGAATGTCACCGCAGTGTCTTGCCTTTCGGGTGGCCACATCTTGATAAGCCGTCTTCTAAGAAAGTGGCCGCTAAGTTATTCATTCTTCAGGGAAGCGCGGAACCACTTTCTTCCGCCCCTGTCTGGGCGGAGCCCAGTCAATTGCTTATCGGAATGTGGCTTTTGCCCGTGATCCAAAACTCCTCTAGCCAGACTCCCTCAAACCTTTGAATCTATACGATGGAAATGAGCGGCTCACATGTCGCGGAAACATCTGATTCTGAAACATCATGTCGCGCTGGGTTTAGCATACGGGATTGTCGAATCGGATCAACTCTCTTTTTTCTATCTGTGAGATCGAGGCTGAATCGCACTATAATCAGTCCAATTCGATATTCAAGCTGAAGGAAAAAACTACATGTCATTCGAAGAGCGACGCCGCTCGGAGCGGTTTAATTTCGGGGTGCCGCTAACTGTTCAATGGACGAACGGTTCTGAACAGCGCCAGGCCCACGCCGTCACCCAAGATGTGAGTTCAGGCGGCGTGTTCTTCTTCTTGCCAGAGGCGATCCCCGATGGCACAGTTATTGAAATCGAGTTGACGCTCCCTACACGGATCACTCTCGGGACGCCAGTGAGAGTGCGCTGCCAAGGACGCATCCAGCGTTGCGTCCTGAAACCAGGTGAATCCACGGGCATGGCTACGACGATTGAAAAGTACGAGTTCTTATCCGGCAGCGAGGATGCTGCGTAGAACCTCGTTCTACCAGTGCACGGCCAAGTCACGATAAGTCTTAGTGCTTTATCGAAAGCGCGCCAGAGCGCCATCCTCCCGTTATCCCCTTCCGAGGAAGCGCGCTTCCGATAAAGCACTAAGACTTCTCAGGAGTTGGCGAACCACCAATTTGCGAGGTTCAACTGAAGTAGTACGTCACAAGGCCACGGCAGAGGCTAGAATGGCCGCTAATTTAAGGACACTAAACACGTATGCAGGTCACCGTGACTCAACCCGCGGATCTAGTGCCGGAAAAGATGCGAAAACCGCGATGAAAATAGACAGGGCCACAAATCCATAGATGTAGGAACCAGTGATCGTTTGATCCTGAGACGTCATTGAACTCTATTTGCTCTGGTCTGTGGTTTCATGAACTTGAACGGCTCCTGTCCGTCGAACTAAGTATGTTTCCAATAGCTCGTCGAGTTGCTGCGAGACGATCGGTTTGGAAAGATACCCATCCATCCCCGCCGCCAGACATCGTTCCCGATCACCTCTCATGGCATTTGCAGTCAAAGCAATGATCGGCAAATGGGTGCTGCCGCGCATCTCTCTCCCTCGTATCACAGCGGTGGCCTCAATCCCGTCCATTTCGGGCATCTGTACGTCCATCAAGACTAAGTCGAAGGTTTGATTCGCAAGAGCTTCCACTGCTTCGCGGCCATTGGCCGTGACAGTGACGCGATGTCCCCGCTTCTCGAGCAACCGCGAAGCCAGCCGTTGGTTCACGGCATTGTCTTCCGCAATCAGCACGCGCAACACCGCCATTGGATTAGGCGCATCCCCGAGCGAGTAGCGGGTAATTAGGGGAACAGCCCCGTTTTGTTCTCGTGCGCCGAGCACCCGGGCGATGGCCTCACGCAGTTCGGATTGGCGTATGGGCTTCAATAAATATGCTGCTACTCCCAGCTCTTGGCAACGCACCGAATCCCCTCGGTGGCCCGCCGAAGTGAGCATCATGATGATGGCGGTCGATAGTTCAGGCCTTTGGCGTATTCGTTCGATCAGCCCGAAGCCGTCCATCTTTGGCATATGCATGTCGGTAAGGATCAGGCCGTACGGCTCCCCCGCTTCCAAGGCCATGGACAGTGCCGTCAGTGCCTCTTCTCCTTCTTCCACGGATGTTGAGTTCATCTCCCAGCGCTTCAGCATTCCTTCCAGAATCCGGCGGTTCGTCCGGTTGTCGTCGGCCACCAGGACCTTGACGCCTCGCAAGATCTCAGGAGGAGCGATCGTCCCCACTTCGATCACTTTCTCCGAGGTTTCCAGCCGTGCCGTAAAGTGGAACTCGGATCCACGCCCCACTTCGCTTTCGATCCACATCCTTCCGCCCATCATCTCCACTAGGCGCGCCGAGATGGACAATCCCAGACCGGTTCCCCCGTATTTCCTCGTCGTCGAGCTATCTGCCTGGGAAAACGGTTGGAAAATCAACTTTTGTTTCTCCGGCGGAATCCCGACCCCTGTGTCCGTCACCGTAAAATGCATGATACGATCACTGCCTTCTTCTGCGTCGACTCGAACTTTCAAAGCAACTTCCCCCTCATCAGTGAACTTGATGGCGTTGCCCACAAGGTTCACGACGATTTGCCTCAGCCGGTTGGAATCCCCCCGGACCATTTCCGGGACCTCGGGGGACACCTCGCACAATAGCTCCAGTCCCTTTTTGTCCGCGCCGAGTGCGAGAGTTTTCAGGGTCGCTTCCAAATGGTCGCCTACATTGAAATCGATCATTTCCAGGTCAATCTTCCCGGCTTCGATTTTTGAGAAATCAAGAATGTCGTTTATTACCGTCAGGAGGGAATCCGCCGACATCTTCACGGTATCGAGGTATTCTCGCTGTTCTGAGGTCAGGTCCGTCCCTAACGCCAGCTCGGTCATCCCCAGCACGCCGTTCAACGGCGTGCGGATTTCGTGGCTCATGTTGGCCAGGAATTCACTTTTTGCCCGGTTGGCCGATTCGGCCGATTCCTTGGCGGCTTGCAGGGCCTCTTCGACCTGTTTCCGGTCCGTGATATCGATCCCGACTGTTCCGACCAGGAGCTCCCCGTCCGGTCCCTCGAGAGGAAATCTAAAATTCAGCCAATGATGAAGGATTCCGTCGGGAGTAGGAATCACGTCCTCTGACGCGAGCACGCGTCTTGTAGCGAGGACTTCTTGGTCGTGAATGCGAATCTTCCTGGCGATGTCTTCGGGAATCCAGTCGGCTACAAACTTCCCTCGAACATCTTCCAACTTGATGTTATAGGTTCGAGACATCGGCTCGTTGATATAGACTAAGCGGCCCTGACTATCTTTGATCAAAGCGATCGCCGGGATGTTGTTCATGAAGACCCGGTAGCGTTCTTCCACCAGTAGTTGTTGTTTTTGAGAAAGCTGCAACGATCCCAGCATGCGGTTGATCGACTCGCCCAGGTTGGCAATCTCGTCGCGGCCTTCAGAATGGACTCGGGCGGATGCATCGCCGCTGTTGGCGATGCTTCTCACATTGTTATTCAGCGAACTGAGCCTCGAAATGACCGACTTCTCCAGCAGAAGTAGGACGACGAAGCCGAAAACAATCCCCGCGATGAGCAACGCGCCCAGGAAATACAACTGGCTCAGGCGGCCCTGCTGATAGATCACCCGCGGCATTTCCACCCTCAAGATCAGCGCAGGTTTGTCGTAAATATCATTGAGCAGGGTGTAGCCCCCAATGATGGAATCATTCATTGGCCGCACTTGGATCGCTCCCGCAGCGGTCAGGTGGGGGAGCGCTTCCTGAAAATCGGGTGGCAACTGTTCGCCGTCGAGCCGGTGCACAGCCAGGGAGAAGTGAGTTGTTTTTTCCACAGCTTTGAGGTCGCCGCCGGATTCGAGGTAGCTTCCCGTGAGCATGTAGCCGTGGGGAGGGCCCTCTGTGCTCGTCTTAAGGATGGGATACGAGGTAATAATTAGCGGTCCTTCGGGCAGGAGCAACAATCCTGAGACGCCCCCACTCATAGTTGATCGCGCAATGAGAGGATCGGCCAGCGAGATGTGTTCTTCTAAACTTTTTGGCAGATTCTGGAGGGTGTCTGTCAGAATGTCCCTGCCCCTTGCCACTACGACCTGCGCAGAGACGTTTGTGAGAATCACGAAGTTGAACCGCTGCGTTGTCGGTGTACCCGTAGCGTCTTCGCCCATCATCGAGTGGACAAATTCACCGGGACGGTCAATCGAATTATAGAGACCATCACTCGCCGCGTGGTCTGAGGTATACCGAGCAAATCCACTTAAGTTCTGGGCGAAGGCGTTCAGCACTCTTTGCACATTCTCGCGGGCGCTGGCTTGTTCCAGCTTTATGAAGCCGCCCAGAAGGAACGAACGGGAGGCCGCATAGAGGACGATCACCAGCCCCAAACAGGTGAGGGCCACGATGATCAAAGTCTTTCGGCGAACTGTCATCAGGGGAGCCTCCCGCAATTACGGCAGCGAAGTCTTGGTTTTTTCACCGAATTGGATATCTGAAACCCATCGCAACCCAGTGCCCAACTTTCCGTGCGTGGGCGATGTGGTGATTTCAACTACGTGCTCTGGTCTGTGTAGCTTATGGCCAGTTGACGGTCAGGGGCCATCTAAAACAGTACACGCGACAATCCTGTGTCGTGTTGAATAACGGTCCAAATGATCCGCGCTAAAGATGTCAAGCCGGCAACCATTGGCGAGCTTGCTAGTTTGTCGCGCTAATGCGCTCCAGGGCAACATCCCGAAATTCCCCCTTACTCTAGTCATCAAAAACTGGCATGTTCGGGCTCATAACCCGAAGGTTGTTGGTTCAAATCCAACCCCCAACCATGGGCACGGAGAGGGCACTGCTCGAAGCGCTCTCTCTATTTTCGGCGCAAGGCAGGGGATCTCATCTGTTTCCCCGACGGCCCGCATGTGAAATGGCCACCCCCCTCGGAAAGCGCCCCACGCCTCGAAAGAAAACAAGCCGGTGTGAATTGCTGTCCCTTGGAAGCCTAAACGGACTATCTTGGAACATATTTATATGTACGCTATAGACTCCCTATGAAATAGCGCGCCTAATTGGGCATCTACTAATTTCCTCGCGGAGAGGGAGTCTCGCACACAGGAGACTCTCACTGAAATGAAGACGAAGTCCCTGTTCAATCGAAAGGTTCAACTCGCATTCGGCTCTGCCATTTTGGCCTTACTCGTCGTCGGTGCGATGTCCTTTCGCGGCATCGCCGTGTCTGCCGAAAGCGACCGATGGGTTCGGCACACCCACGAGGTTCTTGAAAGCCTCCAGAACTTACTCTCGGAAATGCGAAGTGTTGAATCGAGCTATCGCGGGTTTGTAATCACGGGCAACGAACAGTTCCTCAACGCTTATCACGGTAGCGTATTACACTCCCAGCAGGAAGAAACAATCGTTCGCAGCTTGACGGTGGATAACCCCCAACAGAATCGCCACCTTCCAGCCCTCGAAAGTTCGATCGGTCAAATGATCCAGTACGGCGACATGGTCATTGGCCTGCGCCGGCCCAAGGGTTTCGAAGGGGGAGCGGATGCCATTCGAGGCGGACCGGGTAAGACGATCATGGATGAGTTCCAGGGCGTAGTTCACGAGATGCAGGACGAAGAGCGGCGATTGTTAGCGGTACGCGATGGGGACGCAAAGCGACGCTTAGGCCAGATCAAGATTGTTCTGGCCCTCGGGACCGTCTTGGGCCTGTTGATCGCGATCGTAGCGGGCTGGAGCGTCCAGCGCGAGAACTCCCGACGCGCACTCGCGGAGGCGGGGTTTCGAGACAGCGAAGAAAAATATAGGATGCTTGTCGACGGGGTCCAGGACTACGCGATTATCATGCTGGACCCGCAGGGAATAGTTGTCAGTTGGAATACCGGTGCCGAACGAATCAAAGGCTACGAAGCCAAAGAAATTATTGGTCACAACTATTCCTGCTTCTTTACTCAGGAAGATATCGAGCGAGGCAGGCCGGAGGAGATACTCCGCATGACTGCTGCAAGCGGCCCGCGCGAAGAACACGCCATGCGCACACGAAAAAATGGCTCGCGATTCTTGGCGCGTGTCACCTTCACAGCCTTGCGTGACGCAGATGGAAATCTGCGTGGATATTCTGAGATCAGCCACGATCTCAGCGAGAGCAAAGAGTCGGGGGCGAAGTATCGAGGACTGTTGGAAGCAGCTCCGGATGCGATGGTGGTGGTGAACCAAGGCGGGGAAATCGTGCTGCTGAATGTTCAGGCGGAAAAACAGTTCGGATACAGCCGCGATGAACTGGTAGGACAGAAGGTGAAGAGCATCATTCCGGAAGGCTTCGCGGAGCGGCTGATCGCGGACGATCTTCGATCCGTGGAAGACGCGCTGGCACAGCAGATTGGTACAGGGATTGAGCTGACTGGGCGGCGGAAGAATGGAAGCGATTTCCCGATCGAGATCATGCTGAGCCCGCTGGAAAGCGCCGAGGGAATCCTGGTGACGGCCGCGATTCGCGACATTAGCGTGCGCAAGGGTGCGGAAAAGCATCTGGCACAAATGGAAGGCAGGTACCGCGGATTGCTGGAGGCCGCTCCAGATGCAATGGTGGTGGTGAACCAAGGCGGGGAAATCGTGCTGCTGAATGTTCAGGCGGAAAAACAGTTCGGATACAGCCGCGATGAACTGGTAGGACGGAAGGTGAAGAGCATCATTCCGGAAGGCTTCGCGGAGCGGCTGATCGCGGACGATCGTCGATCCGTGGAAGACGCGCTGGCACAGCAGATTGGTACAGGGATTGAGCTGACTGGGCAGCGGAAGAATGGAAGCGATTTCCCAATCGAGATCATGCTGAGCCCGCTGGAAAGCGCCGAAGGAATCCTGGTGACGGCAGCCATTCGGGACATCAGCGAGCGCAAGGAAACAGAGGCAAAGTACCGAGGTCTGCTGGAAGCGGCTCCGGATGCGATGGTGGTGGTAAACCAAGGCGGGGAGATCGTTCTTTTGAATCTTCAGGCGGAGAAACAGTTCGGATACCACCGCGATGAACTGGTAGGGCAGAAGGTGAAGAACATCATTCCGGAAGGCTTCGCGGAACGGCTGATCGCCGACGGCGCCCGAACCGCGGCTGAAGCGCTGGCGCAGCAGATCGGGACGGGAATCGAGCTTGTTGGGCGGCGGAAAGATGGAAGCGATTTCCCAATCGAGATCATGCTGAGTCCGTTGGAAAGCGCCGAAGGAATCCTGGTGACGGCAGCGATCCGCGACATCACCGAGCGGAAGAAATCCGAGGAGCATCTGGTGAAGACGGTGGGGGAACTGAAACGGTCCAATGACGAGCTGCAGCAATTTGCCTATGTCGCATCACACGATCTCCAGGAGCCCTTGCGAATGGTGGCCAGTTATACGCAACTCGTGGCCAAGCGATACAAAGGCCGCCTGGACTCCGATGCAGATGAGTTCATCGCTTATGCAGTAGACGGGGCCAACCGCATGCAGGGATTGATCCAGGATCTGCTGGCCTATTCGCGCGCGGGGACGAATGGAAAAGCGCTTCGCGAAATTTCCAGTGAAAAGGCATTGAACGGAGCACTGACAAACTTACGAGCAACGATGGAGGAGAGCGGTGCGATTGTGACTCACGATTTGTTGCCAGCCATCACGATGGACGAAACGCAATTGGTCCAGCTTTTTCAGAATCTCGTCGGAAACGCAATTAAATACCGCACCTCCGAAGTCCCTCACGTACACGTCTCCGCCGCGAAGAACGGTGGCAAGGGATGGATTTTTTGCGTGCGAGACAACGGCATGGGAATTGACCCTCAGTACTTTGAAAGGATCTTCATAATTTTTCAACGGTTGCACGGGCGAGAAGAGTTCAAGGGTACCGGAATCGGATTGGCCATTTGCAAGAAAATTGTGGAGCGGGTGGGCGGGAGAATCTGGGTCGAGTCGCAGCCAGAAAAGGGCTCAACCTTCAGCTTTTCCCTGCCGGAAAGAGATGGGAAATGATGGAATCGATTGGAACAAACGCAGCAGCCATTGAAGTTCTATTGGTTGAAGATAGTCCCGGCGATGTCCGGCTCACGCGGGAAGCGCTTAAAGACGCCAAGGTTCATATCAACCTGCACGTCGCATCGGACGGGGCAGAAGCCATGGCTTTCCTGGGACGCGAGGGGCAGCACCTCAATTCTCCACGCCCGGACCTCATCTTGCTCGATCTGAACCTGCCCAAGAAAGACGGCAGGCAGGTTCTGGCGGAAATCAAGGAGAGTCCGACATTAAAGAGCATTCCGGTTGTTATTTTGACTACTTCGACGTCCGAGGCGGATATCCTGCGAAGCTATCTGCTCCATGCGAACTGTTATATCACCAAGCCGGTGGACCTTAGTGGGTTCCTCAACGTTGTGAAGAGCATCGACAATTTCTGGCTGTCCGTGGTCAAGTTGCCGCGCGAAGCACGCTCATGAACGAGAAAACACTCCAAGTTCTTCTGGTTGAGGATAATGCGGGAGATGCCGAATTGCTCCGCCACATGTTCAGTAAGGAAAGACCTGGCAGCTTCGAATTGACGCACCTCTTGCGCATGAGCGAAGCCGTGATTCATCTTGCTAAAGGTGGAGTGGACGTCGTCCTGTTAGACATGGGGTTGCCGGATGGACATGGTCTCGATACCGTGCGTCGGGCGCACGCGGCGGCCCCAGGCGTCCCAGTGATCGTGTTTACGGGTTTGGATGACGAGGCGCTCGCCGCCGAAGCCATGAAAGAAGGCGCCCAAGACTATCTCATCAAAGGCCAGATCGAAAATCGTGCGCTTCCCCGGGCTCTTCGCCATGCCATTGAGCGCCATCGCATGCAAACAGAAACTGACCTCATCCGAACCCATCAGATGAAGTTTCAGGATGAGTTCTTGTCGCACGTGTCGCACGAGCTTCGTTCACCCCTGACCGCGATCTATCAGTTTGTTACCATTCTCCTGGACAAGTTGGCTGGCGAATTGAATCTGGAGCAGCACGATTACCTGCAAATCGTTCTGAGGAATGTCAAACAGCTTCAATCAATGATCAATGATTTACTCGAAGTCACTCGATTGCAGGCGGGAAAACTGACGATCGAGCTGCAATGTGCTTCGGTTTCCGATGCAATCGTCTACACTGTTAACACACTCCAAGGGGCCGCTACAGCCAAAGGAATTACTCTCTCTTCCGACATGGACTGCCGTTTACCATCAGTGAATGCCAACCCAACGCGGATTCAGCAAATCCTCATCGTGCTGGTCGATAACGCTATCAAGTTTACGCCCATCGGAGGAGCGGTGAAGGTCCAGACACGGGTGTTTGAGGAAGATCCGCGCTTCTTGCTGGTGGAGGTTTCGGACACCGGATGCGGGATCAGTCCGGACATGACCGAGCGCATTTTTGAGCACCTCTATCAAATAACCGATCCTGGCCAAGCAGGACGGAAGGGCTTGGGACTCGGCTTGTACATCTCCAAAGAGTTGGTAGCGAGGCAGGGCGGCAAAATCTGGGTCAGCAGCGAACGACAAAAAGGCAGTCATTTTTTCTTCACCGTCCCTATTTTTTCACTGGCGAGTTGGATTGGCCCGATGTTGATGCACGAGAAGAAGCCCGGTGAGGCCATCGCGTTGATTGCGGTGGAGGTGGGTTCCCGGGACGGCTGGCTTTCCCCGGATGTGCAAAAGGAAATGTCCCATGTGGCGCGCAGGCTTCTGCAACAATGTTTGCGTCCCGACACAGACGTACTGCTGCCGAACATGGACTCGGCATCCGTACGCGAACTTTTCTTCGCCGTGGTTTACACGCTAGAGTATGGCGCGGAGGTCATCAGCGAGCGTATCCGAAGACAGTTCGAGAGCTCTGAACAGCTTCGACCAGCAGATCTCACCCTAGCTGTTTCGCACAGCTTTCTCGCCCCGAGTACCGAGGGGAAAAGACCAATCGATGGAAACCTTCGTGGAACAGGTGGCTGCTCGGCTTCAAGATCGCATCAACGCCATAAGGTTGCAAAGGAGCATATAGGCATGAGCCCAAAGACGATTCTGATTGTGGATGACGATCCCGATGTGCGGCTGGGCCTCCACGTCCGCCTCAAAGCAAACCACTACAACGTTATTTTTGCAGCGGATGGAATGGCCAGTATCGCGGAAGCGCGGAAACACATGCCGGACGTGATTATCCTGGACCTCGGCTTACCGGCCGGTGATGGCTTCAGCGTCCTGGACCGGTTGAAAGCAAATGACAGTCTGTCTTTGATCCCGGTAATTGTCGTGTCCGCGCGCGACCGCAACGCAAATGTGGACCGGGCGCTCAAGGCTGGCGCAAAGGCCTTTCTCCAAAAACCTGTGGCTAACGCCGAACTTTTGGCGGTCATCCGGAAAGTGCTGGGAGAACCCGCACTGCCGGAGAAACTTGTTGTGCATGACCTGGGATCCATATAACGAGGAACACTTCTGTCCGCCGCTAATCACATGAGCCATATAGCCAACGATTTATGATTCATCGAGGACCATCCAGGTGATGCAAAGCTGGTCCAATGTGCGGTCTCTGATACGAGATTCGGCCCCTTCCAGATCGAATTGGTTGAGAACCGCTTCCACGGCCTCGAACGGCTTAGCAAGGGAGGAATGGAGGTCGTCTTAGCCGATCTGTCCTTACGCGAGATTCATCCGATTGGCTCGACTCTTGAACCTGTGAAATGTCTGACAGGTTAGGCCGCACGCTGCCCGCATCGAGCGTAGTGGCCTCCGACCAGCGGCAAATCCACCACGCAAGCTGCTTCTTCGCGCAGGAAAGATTTGGGAAAGAAGTCTGGAGGTTCAATTCCATGTTAAGTCGCACAGAATCAACGGGTCGTATGTTTTAGTGCGGGCTCATAACCCGAAGGTCGTTGGTTCAAATCCAACC
>CAWESM010000007.1:0-24258 GCA_963811715.1 Terriglobia bacterium | reverse complement strand
TGGATAGAGCATCTGCCTTCGAAGCAGAGGGTCGGGATTTCGAATCTCTCCGGGCGCGCCACTTTTTTTGAAGACTTGGCGTCAGTTCGCGTAATTGCGATCACTCCGAACTAATATCTTGATGGAATAGGGAAAGGGGCCCGTGGCGCCAAGGACTTGTCTGGGCAATCAGATTGTCCGGGAAAGACCGCGGACGAACTTCATTCCGGGTCTTGCGAAGAATCCGGGACAATGGGACGCGGCACTCGTTCGCCAGCGGCGATCGCTTCGCTGTGCTCGGCTGACTTGCTCGACCGGGGCGGGGTTGCGGAACATCCGGAAGGTTGTGAGGCGGGGCGGGCCGGGAACTCTGGGATTCGCCCGCTCGTCGAGCTGCCCGAAAATCATTTTTCCGGCAGTGGTCTGGTGGGCAGCCCAGGTAACTGTAATATCAATCGTCTTGTTGATCATACGGCGCGCCCCGTCGACGACCACCATCGTGCCATCGTCCAGATACGCAACGCCTTGCTTGTATTCCTTGCCTTCCCGGAGAATAAAGACACGCATGATTTCGCCGGGAAGGACCACGGGCTTCAACGCGTTGGCCAGTTGATTGACGTTCAGGATTTCGATGCCTTGCAGAGAGGCGACTTTATTCAAGTTGTAATCATTGGTCACGATCTTGCCGTCGTAGCGTTTGGCAAGCTCGATCAGTTTCATATCCACGTCCGCGACATTGGCAAAATCGTCATCCGCGATTTCAACTTCCAGGTGCGCCATCTTCTGAATGCGCTGCAACACTTCGAGACCCCGTCCCCCTCGTTGCCGCTTCATGGAATCGGCGGAGTCGGCCACCAGTTGCAGTTCCCGCAGAACGAATTGCGGAATCAGCAGGACGCCGTCGAGAAAATGGGCTTCGCAGATGTCGGCGATGCGGCCATCGATGATCACGCTGGTATCGAGCACCTTGGGCATGCGCCGCGTGCTGCGTTCGCTGCCGAACAGGCCTCCCAGCGCTTGCAGGTTGAGCATGTCGCCCTTGCTTGCGCCGATCACCAGGCCGATGTACGTCATCACCAGGAGCAGGGCCACATCCAGGAACGAGCGCGTGCCTTCGGGGATGGATGTTCGCGCCAGAACCAGGCCCATCAAGTAAGCGCCGAGGATGCCGAGGATCGAGCCCACCGCCGCGCCGATCAACCGGCGCATGCTGGTCCGTTGCAACCGCATCTCGAACAAGAAACCGAAATCGAGAATGCAAAACCTATTGCGGCATCCACCCACTTGGAAAGCTCGAACGGGTGGAAATGGTAACCCGCCGCCACGCAGGCGATCAAAAATGAGCCGGACCATCGAATGATTCCACCAGCTACCAGATTCGGGAGGGGCGAACTGGGCGTCGCGGGACGCAGCGGAAACGGTGAATTTACAGGTGGTGGAACCGAGCTCCGGTCTTGATATAAGGACGAGTCATAAAAAACCTCTCTTCTTATGAACCGACGTAACTATAAATAAATCAAACTAACTTGTTCGCTATGAATCTTTATAAGTCGGGCTGACCTGGGACGAAGGTATGAAACCAGCCCTATTACTCTCTTCTGATAGCTCATTTCTGCGGTTGGAGTCAAGCAATTAAGCGGTTGGTACCCGGGCCTGTCACGGAGGATGCCGAATTGCGCAGCAGGGAGTAGTTAGGCAAAGGGAGAGCCCGGATTGGGACAAATCGACCCCGTCGGCGGATTGACCCTGGGACTCCGAAATCAAAACCCCCACACGTAAACCCGACGTGTGAGCCACCCAATTTATCTCCCCACTTGGAGTCCGGGCCACCCGTCCGCCCGCAGGATCGGATTGTAACATGTACCAAATCAAAGGAAAAATAAGTCAGACACGATCAATGGCAACGATTCAGCATCCTTCCCTCTTGTTAGAACGGGCAGGGCGAGGCTATTGCGTCGTGTCTCCCGAGTTCGAAAGCATTCAACATCATGCCTTGTCGCTGTAGAGAGCAATTTACCCAAGATGTCAGGACGCAGGTTGGTGATTTCGTCTGCGGACGGCGGCGCCGCAGGCTGTTGAAATCACATTCGGACTGAATTTTGGCGAAAGACAGTGCCAGAGATGACAATAGTAATTCATAGAGCATCGCTTGCTGGACAATCAATGGGTGGGTAAAGGAGTCGTTGCTAACATCAAAGTCAAGCCGTATGGGCCCCTCAGTGTAACCACCCACCCATCGCCGGTTTCTCCGGTCGAGAGCCGCCGTACTACCGTTGACTCGCCCGCGCCACGTTTTCTCGAACGTAATGATCATCCAGCAATATGGAACCGTACGACGTACATCGCTCTTCTGATGCTGACGGCCCTATGGGCAGCGCAGGTATACACTACCTGGGCGGCCTGGGGAAACCTTACCATTGACTCCGGCCATGAAATGTACATACCTGCCTTGCTCGCGCAAGGAAAGGTGCTCTACCGCGATGTATGGTTCCCCTATGGTCCCGCATCTCCTTACATCAACAGTTATTTATTTCGATTGTTCGGTGTGAAATTGAATGTGTTGTACTGGGCGGGTTCGCTATCGGCGTTGGGCTCCGCCATATTTCTCTATCTCACAGGGATGCGATTGTCCTCCTGGCTTGCGGGCTGGACTGCGGGAGCGGTATTGCTACTCCAGGCGTTTGAGCCTTCCATTTTCTGCTTCCCTCTTCCCTACAGCTTCTCCACGGTGTATGGCTGCCTGCTCGGGTGCTTATTCCTCTGGCTTGCCGTAAGCGCGATCGACGCCACGAGCTCGTGGTGGGTCTTGGGCGCGGGGACCGTCGCAGCCGCTGCCTTGCTTTTCAAGCCGGAATTTGGGACAGCCAGTTATGCGACTCTGGTCCCGCTCGTGGCCGTGCGCGGTTTTTCACAACGATCCTGGGGACGCATTGCGAGAGACGCACTGGCAATTCTGCCTGGCGTCGTGTCCTGTGGTCTGGTGTTCCTTTGGATGGTGTCCATTGGAGGAGTCGAGTTCATTACACAAGAAAATCTCGTGGGTTGGCCAACTTCCTACTTTATGAGGACGTATGGAAAGATGTGGCTGGAACGTAACGGCTTCACGGTATCCACTTCCGCCTTTGGGGACGCCCTGGTTCGGGCGCTCCCTATTGCGGGCGTCCTATTAGCATCCTACTCCATTCTGTGGTGGAAGCGTTCCGATACGCGGGCGATCCTGCTCAAAATAATGATCGTGCTGGCAGTATTTCTGTATCTCGCGAAGACCAATTATTTCATATTCCCTCCCGGGCAGACAGTGCAGCTTGTACTGAGCACAATTTTCTTTCCCCAGGACATGGTTCTGTACATTGTGGTCGCCGCGCTCCTTGCCTGGGCGCATGTTTGGAGGCGGCGGAATGAGAGCGCGAGCAGCAGTGCGAGGATCGCTCTTCTGCTTACATTTTCCGGCCTGCTTGCATTTCGCATCCTCATGAAGATGCAGACGGACGACTATCCTATCTTTTACAATGGGCCGGTGGTTCTTTCGTTCCTACTGCTGGCATGTCTGATCATTCCTCGCTCTGGCCGCTCGCGACGCTTCGTGTTCGCCGGGGAACTCGTGATCTGTCTCGCTTGCTTCATTGCGGTTGCCATCCCGACGACAAGAGCGGAAAGTCATGCGAAGGACTTTGTGCCGCTGACAACCGAACGAGGAACGATCCGTGCGCCCAAGCCCCTAGCTGAAAATTACAAAGTTGCGATCCGATTCATGAAGGAAAAGGCTTCCGCCGGCGAGTCCGTGCTTTCGGTTCCCGAGGACACCAGCTTATACTTCCTCTCGGGCACGTATTGTCCGACACGCGTCTTCTCCTTCACTCCGGGCATTGTGGCGCCGGGGACGATGACGGAGAAGATGATTCGAGAGATCGACCGCAAGCCCGTCCGCTTCCTGCTGTGGTCGAACCGCATATTCCCGGAGTTCGGTACACCCGTTTTCGGCAAGGATTTTAACCGCGAGATCGGGGATTATCTAAAGGCCAACTATCATCGCGTCGGACCGCTCGTGCCGCCAACGGACTCCTACTGGGATTGGACTGCCGTCGTGTGGGAGCGCAACGAGAAACCTAAATTGCAGTAACCCCTGGCAGCCGTGGTCAGCAATATTAGTTCGCCTCTCGGACGGCGTCGCGCGCTCTAAGCCCCGCTGAACTCCGCCACCATTCGATGGTTTGTTGAATTCCCGATGCGAGATCATAGTGTGGCTTCCAACCTGCTTCCTTCGTGAGTCTGTCCACATTTGCCCATATGCGTGAAACCGCCGAACTCGACTCGCGCGCGCCAAGACGAATCAACTCCGGCCGTCCCAGCTGCATGCCAATTTCCTGAAGCAGGTCGTGCACCGCGACGGGCCCGCCCGAAGCAATGTTAACCGGTCCTTCGATTTTATTCTCCAGCAGCGCGACGAAAGCGGATGCGGCATCTTCGACATGCAAAAAGTCTAGAACCTGCTGGCCGTCTGAGCAAAGCGCGGGCTCTCCGTCCAACAGGGATTGCACAACATAGGCGATAAGCCGCGAAGGATGTTCGTACGGACCATACAGAAAAAATATTCGACCCCATGCCGCACTGAGGCCGGTTCGCCGGCTGAACGATTCAAGGATTGTCCCGAAAGCATGCTTGCACGTTCCGTACAAAGTGGCCGGAAAAAGAGGTGTTTCCTCTTCTAAGCATTCACCGGGGTTGAGGTCGTATTCCGCGCAGCTGCCGGCGGCGATTACCCGCTTCCCATTGTGCGCGGCAAAGGCCGAGAGCAACTCGAGGCTGGCGCGAACCCAGTCAATATTCTCGCGCGCTTCCCAGAATTTGCCGGGGATCGCATACCACGCAAGATGGAGCAAGAAATCCGGCTGCACTTGGTGAATGACTTCGGAAGGTGTGCCTTGTCTAAGCAAGTCCAGCTCATGCCAAGATACGCCAGGCAGCGGTGTCGCCAGCTGTCGACGGGAGAGAGCATGGACGTCATAGCCCTTGGCCACAAGAATAGGCAAACACTGCCGGCCGATAAATCCGCTTGCTCCGGTAACCAAAACGCTGCTCATGGATGGTGATCCGCAAATGCGCGATCGCGTGCGGAGAGGATGGGATTCGAAATCGGCCATTCGATCCCAAACAGCGGATCGTTCCATCGAACCCCCCGAGCGTATTCGGGCTGATAGCTTGCGGAGATCTGGTAAAACACCTCGGTGTTACCGACAAGCGTCTGAAAGCCGTGCGCGAAACCTTCGGGCAAATAGAGCATTTTGTGGTTTGCGGAAGTCAGTTCGGCGGCAGACCATCTGCAATATGTCGGCGAGGCGGGGCGAAGGTCCACAATGACGTCGTAGATAGCTCCCGAGCAGCAGCGAATTAGTTTGGTTTCGGCGTACGGTTCCGCTTGGTAATGCATGCCGCGAAGAGTACCTCGCCGCGTATTGGAGGAAATACTGCATTGAGCGAGCTTTGGGTTCAACCCAAGCTTCTGGAACTCTTCCGCGCACCAAGTCCGCGCGAAGAACCCCCTCTCGTCAGCGACGAGTTCCAGTTCAATCAGGTAGGCTCCGCTCAGCGGAAGACGGATCAGGTTCATTCCACCACTTCTGCCCTCGGGATGGGAACAATAAAACGGCCGCCCCAGCGGCGGATGTCAGCCAGTTGCTCGATGATTTCGTCCCGGAGATTCCAGGGCAGAATCAAGATGTAATCAGGCTGCGTGCGCCGAATCCTCTCGGGAGGGTAAATGGGTATATGCGTGCCGGGAAGGAAATGGTTTTGCTTGTGAGGACTGATGTCCACTGTGTAGTCCAGGAAGTCCTTCCCGATTCCGCAATAGTTGAGCAGCGTATTTCCCTTCGCGGGGGCGCCATAACCGACCACCGACTTCGCCTCCCGTTTCAAGCGGATCAAAAGGTCGAGAAGAGACCGTTTAGTTTCGCGAACACTCTCGCCGAAGCCGGAATATGTTTTCAGATCCCGGAGGCCGGCTGCGATCTCCCGTTCCCGCAACTGCAACACGCCACACTCAATCGGTGGAGAGGGGGCATCCTCGTGGCAGGCGTATACGCGGAGCGAGCCGCCGTGCGTCGGAATTTCCTCCACATCGAAGACCCTAAATCCGTGTTTGCGGAAGATTTCCTCGGCGGTAGAAAAAGAAAAGTACGAAAAGTGTTCGTGGTAAATCGTGTCGAACTGGTTTCCTTCGATCAGCCGGAAGAGATGTGGAAATTCAGCGGTGATAATTCCGCGTGGCTTCAGGGCCAGCTTCAAGCCGGAAACAAAATCTCCTATGTCCGGCACGTGGGCCAATACGTTGTTGGCCACGATCAGATCCGCCTGCTGCCCGGCAGCCTGCAACTCACGCGCAGTATCGAGTCCGAAGAACTTCGACACTGTTCGGATACCCTTTTTCCGCGCGGCCTCGGCCACATTCCGGGCCGGCTCCACGCCAAGAACAGGGATGCCCTTCCGTTGGAAGTACTGCAACAGGTAGCCGTCGTTACTGGCGACCTCCACCACCAGGCTCTCCGTATGCAGATGGAACCGTTCGACAGCGCGTTCCGCGTAGTCGCGGGCATGACTTAGCCAAGATTCCGAATAGGATGAGAAATACGCGTAGTCGCCGAAAATCTTTTCGGGATGTTCAAACTGTTCGAGTTGCACCAGAAAACACTGCTCGCATACACGCGCGTGCAAGGGATAGAAAGGCTCCATTTGATTCAGTTGCTCGAAACGGAGATACGTATTCGAAAGAGGAGACATCCCCAAATCCACAAAAGTATGATGGAGATGCGATCCGCAGAAACGGCATGGCAATAAATCCGCTGACGAACCTCCGTTTGAGTCAATCATCGGCGATCCCGGCCGGATAGTTGAACTTTGTGTCACCGTGCTTCGCCTCCTGGCGGGACCTACTCGAGACACGCTATCACGGCCCGCGAGCGGGATTCAGCTCTCCCCGACGGTCTCACGGTCAGGTCCAAACTTTCCAGGGAGCTTTCCCAGAACCCCATAGCCCTTCGAGTTGATTCTTGTCGCGCAGCGTGTCCATGGGATGCCAAAATCCCTCATGCGCGTAGGCCGCGAGCTTGCCTTCGCGCGCTAGGCTCTCGAGCGGGTCAACTTCCCAGACAGTATGGTCGCCTTGGATGTAGTTGATCACTTTGGGGGAGAGTACAAAGAACCCGCCATTGATCCAGCTTGTTCCTTGCGGCTTTTCACTGACGTTGATCACACGTCCCCCGTCCGTAACGAGCGCCCCAAAACGGCCCGGCGGGCGAACCGAAGTCACGGTAGCCAGCACGTTTTGCCGGCGGTGAAATTCAAGGAGAGCCTTCAGGTCGATATCGGCAAGGCCGTCTCCGTACGTCAGGAAGAAGTCTTCGTCGCCTAGATATTCGGCCACACGCTTTATCCGCCCGCCGGTCATAGTTTCTTCGCCAGTATCCACCAGAGTGACCTTCCAGGGCTCGGCTGCACTTTGATGGACGTGCATCTGGTTTTGCGCGATATCAAAAGTGACGTCGCAAACATGCATGAAATAATTCGCGAAATAGCTCTTGATGACGTATCCGCGGTAGCCACAGCAGATAACGAAGTCGTGGACTCCAGCGGCGGAGTATATCTTCATGATATGCCAAAGAATGGGCTTGCCGCCGATTTCAATCATCGGTTTCGGCCGCAGGTAACTCTCCTCGCTGATTCTTGTGCCCTTGCCTCCTGCAAGAATCACGGCTTTCACGGCTGCTTAGCCTCCCCATCCAACTCGAGCGATTGTTGCCGGCATACTGTCTAACTCTGTTTTGCGGCGGCACATGAATTGACGGCAATCGCCTCCATCAAAGCACCGCTTCCAGCCAGCCAGCTCACGGCTGCCAGCAGCAACGCCGGCGGGAGCAGTGCAGCTCCAAGGACCCATGAGAAGAACACTCGAGGGCTAAACTCGTCGAGACCCATTAGAAAGCGAGTGAGCGTATTGGTGCGTCCGGTCAGAAGGCTGATCGTGCTCTCCACCCAGCCGTACGGATCGTGCTCCAATGACGTGAAACTGAGGGCAGAAAGCGTGAGCCCCGCGCACTTGAGCGTCTCCGTCATGGTCTCTGGAGTGTAATGAACGAGGTGGCGCGGCACGTCAAGATGCATCCATTTCGAGCCGGCAAACCGCGACTGCCAGCTCGAGAAGTTGGGCACGTTAGCAATCAAGACGCCCCCATGAGCCAGCCGCCTGGCGCATTCCCGGAGCAACGCGACCGGCTCGCCGATATGCTCGAGAACCTGGAACAACACGATCAAATCGAACCGAGCGTCTGGCGGCAAGCCCTCCATGGATGTCGCAATGGTGTTTGGTCCAAGAGTTTGGCGCGCAGTTTCCGCAGCCGCTTCGTTTCGCTCAATCCCAAACACCCGCCAGCCGCGCCGGCGAAATGCGGCGAGCATCAAACCGGGACCGCAGCCCACCTCCAATACCGAGGAGCCTTGGGGTTTGAGGCGAGCCCAGCGGGAAACGCGCAAACTGTACAAAGCGCTTAGGACGCGGATTACCAACGCGCCATACGCACGATAGTGCTGTGGGTAGTAGCGGTCCAAAGTTGCTGGACGCGGGATCGTGTAGGCGGCTCCGCAGGCAGAGCACTCGACGACGCGAAAGGAATCGAAAGTGATAGGGTCGCACGCATCGTCATAGATCGAGGTGAAATCAAGTGCCCCGCATACCGGGCAAGTTTCGGCGCCCGGCAAGGTTTCGATCACACTGGGCAACGTAACGGTCAAAGACATTCAACGAGTCTCCGCAATCGTGGGCCGGAGCCCAAATCAGCGCGCGCCTATGCGCCATGGCTGGTGCATGCCGGCTTTTCTCGGCACCCACTCCCGCCCCATCGGGCGCCGGCTGCAAAATGCTCCGGCTGCGGTCGATAAATGCATTCGGGCGGTGTAATCCGTTCTTATACGACCGCGCGACGTACATTGCCGTAAAGGCGATCGTGGTGCCGATGTAGGCCGCGAAGAGCCAGAAGGCGGCGACAACCATCCAAGGGGAATGGGTTGACACGTAACCCATGCCCAGAAAGAGTAAACTGAGAAGCCAAATAGGCAGGAAGTAAATAGGCAGCCGAAGAAAAAGAGTCGAAGCGGACAAAATTCCCGCGACGGCAAAAATGGACATTTTCATCAGGTTGTAGTGGGTGCTTCCGGCGATACGTTTCTGGCGTTTGAAGGGAATAGCCGCGCGCCGGAATCCGACTCGAGCGATCGAAGCACGCAGGAAGGGGAAAGACGTGTTCTCATCGAGAATAGCGTCGCGGACTTCCCTTGTGAAAAGGGAGAATTCGGCCATATCGAGAATGATCTCGTCGTCAGCCACCGCGTGAAGCAGCCTGTAGAAGAATTTCCGGGCGCTTTTCATCGCCTTGGATTCATCCCGATCGACCCGCTCCCCGTAGACGATATCGTATCCTTGCTCGTACTTGTCCACGAATTCGAGAATCATTTCAGGAGGATCTTCACAGTCCACATCGATAAGTACGAACAAATCGCCCGCCGTATTTCGCAATCCGCATTCGAGCGAAGCGTGGTAGCCCACATTTCTGCTCATGGTGATCAGATACGTCGACGGCCAAACCTCCCTGATTTTCTCGATCTGCTGGGGGGTGCGATCGCGTGAGGCGTTATTCAGAAATACCAGGTGAACCGCGTAGTGTTCGGAAAGCTTCTCCATCACTGGCTGAATCCGCTCAAAAAAAAGCGGTACAACGCGATCCTCATTGTAGACAGGACATAGTACCGTGATCAGCGGAGTTTCCATTTTAGCTAGCGGTTCTCACATCCGGCTGCAAGTCGTTCGTGCCCAAGTCCACGCACGATTCAGACCTAAGTTCCGTCGGATCCACGCCGGAAGAGAAAACTCCCCCTTGGCATATAACCTCATTGTCCTCAAGCCATCACGCGGGAGCAATGTTGTTAAGAGTAGGGAATGTCGCAGAAGGTACGGGCGGAATCCTGTGCGAAGCACTTCACCGCCATTCCGTAGGACGGCACTACCCCTTCGCAATCCACCCCAGCCGCGTTAGTGAACGCTCGTCTCCATTGGAGAGCTCACTTTCCAGCGCAGATTGGCATCCAGCCGGCCCTCGCCGCGCAGCTGCCGAATCTGATCGATTCTGTTGTACCGTGCGCCTTCAAAGTCTTCGGCGCGCAACCCAACCTTCTTATATGCGTCGTAGAGTTGCTGAGCTCCACTTCGTGCGTTCCAGCGCGGTTGAAAATTGGGGAATGTCTTTTCCATAAGTCCGAAGTCCACACGGTAGCATCGTTTATCGGGCCCGGCACCGGCGGCATATTCAATGGAGGATCCTGGAACAACTTCCTTTACGATCTCCGCGAGATCGCGAATCCGATAATTTTCATTCGTGCGGCCAACATTGAAGGCGCGATTGTGAACAAGATCCCCGGGAGCTTCGAGAGCAACTAGGAAACCCCGGCAGATGTCCTCCACGTGCACCAGCGGACGCCACGGTGAACCGTCGCTCTTGAGTAGGATTCGGCCTGTGGTGAACGCCCATGCCACCAAATTGTTCAGTACCAGATCAAATCGCAGGCGTGGAGAAAAGCCGTAAGCCGTCGCGTTGCGCAGGAAAGTAGGGCTGAATGTTGCATCGGCCAGTGCCGCGACGTCTCGCTCCGCCAGGACCTTTGAATGCCCATACGGCGTAACGGGGTTGAATTTCGCTTCCTCGCTTAGGATGTCGTCGCCGGCAGTGCCGTAGGTGCTGCAAGAGGATGAAAACAGAAAACGTCTGACCCCTGCTTCCTTGGCCAGCTTCGCAATCCGGACGGTGCCATGGTGGTTGATCTGATAGGTCAATTCAGGATTGAGATTTCCCAGAGGGTCGTTCGAAAGCGCCGCTAAATGCACCACCGCATCAAACCCCTTCAAGTCGGAGACCACGGCGTCTCGAATATCTTTTCGGATAGAAGGTATGTCGGGGATTCCTGTGCCGAATGTGCAGCGTTCGTAAAGGTCTGTATCTAGACCTGTCACATCGTGCCCGCCGTCAACAAGCATCGAAGTCAGGACCGTACCGATATATCCCCTTTCACCTGTGACCAGAATTCTCATCCATGCTTCTCCGTTCGCCGAATTGTCGTTTCCTTGTCAAAGAGGCTTGGCATCGGGCGCGTGTGGGGATATCGATTGGTTCTAGAGTCTTTTAGTTAGTTGCTCCGA
The DNA here is from genome assembly GCA_963811715.1 of Terriglobia bacterium. Taxonomy (GTDB): domain Bacteria; phylum Acidobacteriota; class Terriglobia; order Acidiferrales; family UBA7541; genus Palsa-360. The sequence goes on along the minus strand of CAWESM010000007.1, from coordinate 13,040 downwards.
TAGAGAGGCAACCTGGAAGGCGCACGTACGACATGCCGCTTGCCACGTCGTCCTTCCGTTCTTGCTTGCAAAATTCATCCACGGTGTTTTGCGATCAAGAGTGCAGCGGTGATAAGGACACCGGCGATGATGAGAACCTCGATCGCAAGGATTAGGAACGCAGCCCCGGCCACGTCATCTGGATTATCTTTTCGATACCCCACGCTCCTTGGGTATCTGCACATATGTGACTCCTGGTATGGTGTTTGACGGTCCGCAATCGAGCAATCGAATTGAACCTACGCATGTCGTAACGGTTAAGGGCGTCGTTTGGTCCTTGACACGGTAGAGGTCTGCGGTTCCCTTCGGCAGGCTCAGGGCAAGCGAGTCCGCACGGGCCTACCATTCATTTCGATGGACTTAACCACGTTTTCGCCACCCTATTTTAGCAATTCCGTACCGCTCTCCGTACCGTTGAAACTTTGGATCTGATGGTCGGTTGCTTGAAGAGCCGCTGACTATGAATGCCAATCCGATTCTTTTCGATTCCGCCTCCTTGTGTTTGCGTTTCGCTTGATGTAACTTCGCGGCCCGCGAACGATTTTCTGAAACTTTGCGTTTTTTTTCGAGTATCGCAGCTGGGAGGAGGCCGAAAATGGAAAGAAAGTCAAAATTCAAGAGGGGCCAGCTAGCGCTGGTAGTAAGCTGCTTGGCCATTGCATTCGTCTTTGGTATTGCCGTATGGCCGCAGTCACCTACGCTCAACATTACCTTGACCGGACAATCGATGATTCGGGCGGATATCCGTGTGAATACGCCTACAGCCGTCGCGACGATATCGCCATTGCTGAAGGGCGACGTGATATTTACGAATTTTGAAGCGGCAGTGATAGAGAAGGAGCAATCGACGCACGATGGCAGGTTCCTCTCCCCGCCGGAGGCGCTCGACGCGCTGAAGGCCTTAGGCTTCAACCTGCTGGCTCTATCCGATAATCATGCGTTTGATCTGAAGGTTCCGGGTATTCAGAACACCCTCCGGGAGGTAAAAAGCCGCAACCTGGCTCATGCCGGGATCGGGAACACACTGGAGGAAGCCGCCGCGCCAGGTTATCTGCACACACCGAAGGGCACGGTTGCGCTCGTAGCGATGGCGTCGGGCTTGATTGCGGAGGGAGGATTGGCCACGGCGACTCGGCCAGGCGTGAATGAGTTGCGTATCGAAGCTGGCGGCAAGCCGAATGAATCCACGACTCTGCTGCCTGCCGAACCGGGGAACGAGCCGAACCCGGAGGACAAACAGCGCATTCTTCAGAACATCCGCGATGCCCGCCAACATGCCGACCTCGTCATCGTGTATGAACACAATCACGTGTTTCTGAACAGGCCATTCGGGGACCTGTTCCGCGAAGAGTTGCCTGAGCGGTTAGCTCCAGCGGATTGGCTCAAAAAATGGACGCACGAAGAAATCGATGCCGGCGCGGATATCATCGTGATGCATGGCTCGCCTCTGATACACGGAGTGGAGATCTATCACAACCGGCCGATCTTTTACGATCTGGGCAACTTCATTTTCAATGTGCCGCCGGTAGATATCCAGCTAGACGAGCCCATTATCTGGGAAAGCGTGGTCGCGCATGTCGAATTCCAGGGGAAAAATCTGCAATCGATTACGTTCCAGCCGATCGCGATGAATAAGATTGGCCGAGGACAGCCCGACACTCAGGACGAGCACACGAATAATCTCTTCCTCCAAACTCGCGGCTTGCCAAAGCTGGCGACAGGCGATCAAGCGTCTTATATCCTTCAGCGGCTGGCGGACGCCTCAAGGCCCTTCGGAACGACAGTGGTGGTGAAAGGCGATACAGCGGAGATCACGCTGAAAGGCGGAAATTAGGAACTATCCAACGCGCTCAAGGACACGCCTGTGTTCGCCCCTACTCGGTGGTCATGCTAAGTGGAGTGGCGATGACAACGGGCGGTCGGAGGAAGGTGACAATCAGATTGACGGCGAACAGCGTGACCGCCGTCAGCTCGATTAGCGCAGAAACAGGGAGAACGTTCCATGCCCAGGCTGCGTAGTTTTGGTAGGCGAGGATTTCAGATGTGACGCGGAGGGTGCAACCTGTCATCAACAGCGCCAGCATCACTAGCATTAGCCTTGGGCTCCACAACACGTGCATCCCACAGAATGATGGCAGAATTCTCTGCCCAACCGAAAATACCATCGCCGCGATGAATCCAACGGTCAGTGCGTGTCGCGATGCTCCCCAGATTCCGGGCGCTTCCCCAGCACGCGACGCCCAGATGCTGAGTGCCGCAGCGATCAGTAGCCACCCATAGGCAAGCCGGATGAATAGGGAGAAACTCCGGTGAACATTGATCGTCTTTGCAGGTTTCGCTGGGCGCTCGAAGAATCGGATTGCTACTATTGCCATCACTGCTCCTGCAAGCAGGACCACTCCGGCCACCGTAAAGTGTTCGAAGAAGCCTGCCACTACACCTGCTGTGTTTAATCCAGCGGCTGCCAGGAGCAAGGACCCTCGCAGGGGTCGCAATCCCATGAACACTGTGAGCCAGCGAGAACTAAAGCCCCACACCATGGGAACCAGAAAGCCCCAAGTGGAAACTATCAAATAGCGCTGGTCGAATTCGCGCGGGAATGCTGGTGAGCTCCCATGGAGCGCCAGTTGAATGGAGAATCCGAGATTGAGCACAAGCGAAGCTAACAAACCCAACGTTGCCGCAATCACCACGAAGACCCAAGATTCCAGCGGCTTTGGCGCACCGGGCGACGGCCGGTGACTCGCCACGGCTTGAAAGAAAATCAAGAACGCAACTACTTCAAGTACTGCTGACATAGGCATCAGGATGCGCCACTGCCAGAGATAAATATTAGAAAGCCACCGGGTGGTCACACCGACGACCCAAAGTGCCCAACATAGCCACCCTTCCCAGAGTGCAAACGACTTCAGTTTCCGGAGCTTCGGAATTGAATAGAAGCCAATCCCGAGAATAAAAGTTCCCACCCAGCCGAACAATTGCGCATGGCCGTGCGCCTGAATCCAAGCAGGAGCGATGGATTCGGCCGCCTCCCGATTACTGATTTTGATGAGATTCCACACACCGAGAAATGTTCCCGGGAGCAGCATGAAGACCAACCCCGTGACGATATATGTCATTAGCATGCGCGAAAGCGATTGTTCACGGGCGATCGCACGGTCCATGATTGATTTTGTCTTGTCGTCCAACCGAACAGGTCTTTGGCCGGCAAGCGGAGACGCATCGGACATCGCACCCTCCATTTTCAAAATGTTCCGGCAGGAAACTCCCGGACAGAAGCCGGAACCTACCCGGCAGCTTTGAATGCGGCGCTCTTCGATGCAATTGAGGCAAGCATCTCGTTCCAGTCTTTCACAAATGACTCGGCGGCTTCGCGTTGGAGATCGGTGGCGAGCTTGTCGTAGTCGATGCCCGCTTTAGCAAACTTAGCAATCATCTCCTCGGCATCGCCTCCGTCAGCGGCCATGAGCTCACCCACTGAGCCATGGTCCGCGAATGCGAGCAATGTCTCGTCAGGAATCGTGTTGACGGTGAATGGCGCGGCGAGCGCCTTGATGTAAAGAACGTCGGAAGCGGCCGGGTCCTTTGTACCCGTGCTAGCCCAGAGCAGTCGCTGTGGCCGAGCGCCAACATTCGCCAGCCGCAGCCATCGGTCTGAAGCTAGCACTCGGCGATAGGCTTTGTAGGTTCGCTTGGCGACGGCGATTCCAAGCTTGTCTCGCAACTCCCCAGGAACTTTCTCCATCGTCGCCTTGTCCCAACGGCTGATGAAAACAGAAGCCAAGGAGCAAACATCAGGATTTAATCCCGCTTCGGTGCGTCGCTCGATGCCGCGCAAATAGGCTTCCGCCGCTGCCAGATATTGCTCGCGCGAAAAGAGCAGGGTCACATTCACTGGCACACCAGCAAAGATAGACTCCTCGATCGCCGGAATGCCTTCGGGAGTGCCGGGAATTTTGACAAAGAGGTTGGGCCGCTCCGCCCGAGCGTGAAGCTGCTTGACTTCGGCGATTGTGCCTGGTGTGTCGTAAGCGAGGGTCGGCGAAACTTCAATCGAAACCCAACCGTCGATGCCATTCGTCCGGTCATGGATCGGGCGGAACAGATCGGCAGCCTGCCTGAGGTCCTCGATTGCAAGCTCAAAGAAGAGAGCCTCGCCTGACTTGCCCTGCTTCATCTTCTGGCGGATGGCGGCATCGTAGAAGTCCGATTTCTTAATCGCATGGTCGAAGATCGACGGGTTTGAGGTGAGCCCGGTAATTGAGAGTTCATTGATATAGCGACGGAGCGTGCCGTCCGTCAGGAGCCCACGGGTGATGTTGTCGAGCCAGAGGCTCTGGCCGAGATCATGGAGCTGTTGCGTCGGCTTCATACTTGTCTCCTTTTTACAGGGATGAAATTTATTTCGAATCTCTTTCGCGCTATCACGGGCACAGTGGCGAACTGATGCCGCATCAAGGGCGTCCGGGCGATCAAATCGGAGGATCGGCTTAGTAGCCTCCAAATTCTTCCGCGCGGATGTCGTTGTCTTTCATTCCTGCTTTGCTCAACATTTCGTGCAAACCTTTCACCATGGCGGGCGGGCCGGCAATGTAGTAGACGGGCGACGCCGCGTCCTTCAAATGCCTTCCGAGCATCTCTGGATTGATCAAACCGGTTTCACCATTCCAAGTTTGATGCGATTTCTTCATTTCAGACATGATGGCAATTAATTTGTACTTCGGATTGTCTCCTTGCAAGCTCTGAAGCTCCGCGAGGAACGGCGCATCTTCGGGCCGTCTGTTTGAATAGAAAAGGAAAATGCGCTGCGGCAACTTTTCCTTCGCTGCCCAATGGACAATACTTCGAAACGGCGTGATGCCAATCCCGCCGGCGAGGAATACGGCCGTTCGCGTAAAATCATTCTGAAGAATCAAATCCCCGGATGGCCCTTCGATCTTCACGGCGGTCCCAAACGGCATCGTCCTCAACACGCGTTTGAACGCCGTATCGCGCATCCGCGTGGCCACCATCAAGGTTTCTTCGTGAGGGGCGCTCGCGAGCGAAAAAGTGCGCACATTTCCTTCGGAATCCGTCTCCGGAGGATCAAGCAAAGTCATATCGAGATACTGGCCAGCATTGCATGTCCATCCTGATGGCTTTTCGAACTGGAAGGCCATGGTGCCTTCCGCAACTTCCTTGCGATCTTTCAGTTTGCACAGGAAGCCTGGTGACGCCGCAGCAGTGCTCATAATTGGTCTCCTCCCAATGCGTGCCTGGATCAACTCCTGACTTCGTTTCCTTCGGGGTATTGCCAAACTTCGTGAATCAGATCCCCGCCTCCTGGCTGAAATACTGGTAATCTTCGCGCCAGCCGCCTTGGCCCTGGCCAATGCTTTTGTAATCCTCGATGAACTCGATTGCTCGTATGTACTTAACCATCGTGAATCCAAGCTGTGTTTCAACGCGAAGCCGGAGCGGTCCTCCGTGCAAAACCGGCAGCGGCTGGCCGTTCATTTCGTAGGCAAGAATCGTCTGCGGATCTCCCGCCAACTCCAAGCGAATCGTGCCGTAGAAATATCCCGGTCCTTGGGCGTGTGGCTCCGATGTGGATTTATTGTCGAACGCATAAAAAACGATGTAACGGACAGCGGGAAGCGGATGGCAAAGCCCGAGGATATGATGGAGAGGTACACCACCCCACTGGGCAACGCCTGACCACCCCTGGATGCAACAGTGCTTGGTAATTTGAGTTTGTTTCGGCATGGCGCGGAGGTCAGCCAGCGTCAGGCGCAGCGGCTTTTCGACCAATCCGCCGATCTCCACGCTATAGGTTGCAAACTTGTCATGTGCCATCGCCAGAAAACTTTCCTCTTTCGGCGGTCGGCCGTTCACCCAGAAGTATGGCGAGATGTCCGCCTGTGAGTAATGCTGTGCCGAGATTTCATGGCCGAAAAGTAATGTGCGCAACGGATCGGTGATCGATTGCGTGGCTTTCTGGACGAAGCGGGGGCGGCGGCGCGAGCACACGGTTGTGACGATATGGATGACCACGATGCCGGTCAACCCGGACAGCCAGACTGCCAGAGCCAGCGTCAGCTGCGGATCGTGCGTCTGTCCCAGAACAATAAGCGCCAGCTCTCTCCGAAAACCATGCAGAGCCACGATCGTGACGTGTCCGATGAAAAATGCGATGAATGAGCAAAGTGCGAGAAAATGCAGACTTCGCGCGCCCTGCCGTCCGTGAAAGATTTTGATATACCACGGGAAACGACCGGCGACGGCTGGGGACATTGCCACTCCCGTCGCAATGCTGAACGGCGCGAGCAAGAATATGATTGCCGCATAGCTCAACTGCTGTAGTGCGTTATATCCTCCCGGGGTTTCCACGACGTGGAAGCTCAGATAGAGGAGCAGTGCGCGCCATGCATCCGGGACAACCTGCCAGGAAGTCGGAATCAACCGCCGCCACTCCGGCGTGACAAACAACATCACACTGTATGTCAAACCTGTCAGCAGCCACGCGAAATCCGCGAGAAAGTGCCAGTGTCGTCCCATACCTAGATTCTCGTGGCCTGGCAGTGCAATCGCGGACGGGAATGAAGTCTCCTCGTCACTGGCAGTCCAGAGTCGGTCCTTAGGCCCCTGTTTTTTGGTGAACTTAAGCCATTCGCTACCCGGCGTGCAGTGATCGTTCCAGTAAAATCTCGGATGTGCGCTCAAGATCTCGAGACCACTTCGGACGAGAAGCGACAGGAGAAGAAAGTTGAAGAAGTGCGTCGCCCGTAGCCACAATGGATAATCAAGAGGTATCATTGATCACGTTCTCAAGCCTTGGTTTGTCGGGTTTCCCGCATTCTCCCTCGAAAACTAACTCGGAGGGTTCCAAGGCTTCATTCCACGATCCAGATTGTGAAGCCTTTGCCTTGGCGGACAAGTTCCTCTGCGGGGTCTCCCTTAATGAGCCCACCTAGCCACGAGAGCGACTCTCTTCCGATGACCACGGTGTCGCACTTACGCAACCGCGCGAATCTTAGGATTTCCTCGGTCGCACGGCTTGCGTCCACCAGATTGCAATAATGGGCTTCGATGGCCTTCTCCGCGATACCACCTCGGCGAAGGATTGCATTGGCGCGCTCCAGGGCGCGCTGTTCTGTCATTTCGACCACGGAAACCCAGCGGCGCTTATATGCACGAAGGCGGGCCTTCTCTGGGCCCCTGAATTCGACCAGTTCAGGAGGAGGTGACGGGAGGGCGTGCGCCAGGCAGATTCGGAGGTCTTGGCGTCGGGAAGCCGCTTGAGCTACATACTCTAGCGCCCGTTTTGTTGCGGGCGATTCATCCACAACTACTAGCAGTTTCGTATTCTTCATTCAGAATTTGTCTCCTCGTCGATATTTATGTGGTCTCGTTCAAACTCCGACCTTCCAGGAGAAGTCTCGAACGGCCAGACTCTGTCAAGACTATTTACCTAATGCTACTTACACATTGTCACTTGACTCATCCGCCGCCGCGATTCTCGACGGGGTACGTGATGCGATGACCTTGGACACGTGCAAAAGAAATGAGCGAATGAACCTGGGAACGTTTCATGCTCATAATGTCGTCAACCTGAATTCCGCGTACAGTCAGCGCGTCGGCAATGAGCGAACGGTGGCAACGCCATGGAACCGCTTCCGCGCACATAATCGCGCATCGCTTCTGCCCGGCCAATTTCATCAATCGGTGTAACCCTGCCTCAAATTCGGAGGTTTGCATATAATCTGCAAAGCCACGAAATGAGGCATTGCGCCAGCCCATGTTCGGCGAATCACGTCGCGCACGACGCAAGCCTCCGAGCTTTCGCAGATGTACGTAGCCAATCCTTGCGGCCCGCAGCTTTGTCGACAGCATCTCCCGGTTAAATTGAGGGTTGTGTCTCGATCGGGGGATGCTGCGGATGTCAATGACGCGCTTGACGCGGTGCGCCCGCAGAATCTCGAGGAAATCTCGCCATGTGCGGGTCGAATGCCCAATCGTCAAGATAGCGGGCATTTGGGTCTTGACCTTTCCCACGACAACTCCTCCGGTCCGTGTCCGTCATGAGCGGATCATCGTCAGCAACATCTTGAATCTACTGAGAGCTTTCAGAGAATGAGGTTGATGTGCTGGCAGGAGAACCACTTCGCCTGCCGTCGTCCGTAATGGCTTGCCAGAAACCACAATTTCCGCTTCACCCTCCAGCAGATGTGCCAATGCGTCGAACGGTGCCGTATGCTCACTTAAACTTTGGCCCTCATCGAAAGCGAACAGCGTGACCGTTGCCATCGCGCGGTTGACCAGCGTCCGGCTGACGACAGCTCCTTCCTGATAGTTCACAAAGTCAATCAAGCGATTGACTTCCGCGATGGGCATTTCACGCTTGCCCTGCGCCTGCTGCGAATTCATTTCTGTCCACCTCTGTCGTCACGATCTCGTCTTACCGACTCGCTTGTATCAACACAGGCTGCATTGCCCTCTACTCAAGCCTGAGCGATTGCCCCTTACCTCGCTCTGTCAGCGCATAGAAGTCTCCACCGGAAGCGTCCAACATACCCGCTCGGATCAATTCATCGATGGCGTCGAGCACGTTCCGACGTTCAACTGCTTCATTTCCTGCCGCTTCAAATAGCACATGGAGGTCCAGTCGATCCTTCCCCATTTCTCCGAATAATCGCAGAACACGTAAAGAGAGTGGCTTCATCCTGCACCTCGTTGGGTTACGTTGACTAAGAGCGCGTCCTTAAGCTTTGCACTGGGTACCGCAGTACTTTCCCGGCGTCGTCTGGCACGAGCAAATGGGGTGTGCTCACTTCTCGGCTTCCGCAGTCGCCATTTCTCTTAGCTTCGCATCAGCTGCGGGTGATCCCGGGCGCTATCTTAAGACACTGAGAAAAAGCGCTTCCGTTCAAAAGAGAACATTTTTCAATTTGGATCATGGAGTGGCAACCGCAGATAGGAATGATGGTTGTACATTGCCTTTCGTATTATGTCGTGTCGCTTCTCTCAGAACGGTCGTCACAGATCTCAAGAAGCTCAAAAGAGTCTTGAAATCCTGGTTTCTGGTGGTATCTCCGTATGGAATAGTCGCCTCCTACCTCGCCCTAACTGCCAGCCAAGCCAGCACCTCGCTTGCATTCTGATCCGGTGGAAAAACCGGATAGAAAACGTGCTCTATCTTCCCATCGTTGATCACTAGCGTCATACGTTTCAGCAGCGTCATCCCGCTTGTCTCGAAGGTCGGCAGGCGCAGGGCTCCAGTCAATCTAAGATGTTCGTCCGAGAGGATCGGAAAGGGCAGGTGCAGACGGTCCGCAACCTCGCGCTGATAGGCAGTATCCTGCGTTGAGAGGCCGAACAGACGATTGACGCCCTGAGCTTTGAACTCCGCAAAATGATTCCGGAAAGAGCACGTCTGCGGCGTACATCCCCGTGCACCGGGAATGAGGTCCCATCCGGCAGGGTTTTCAACCCCAGGAGTCCCCGTTCGGGGATATGCATAAACCACAACCCGCCCGGACAGCGAGGACAGGTCAACTGTTGTCCCATCTGTGGCAGGAAGAGGGAAGGAAGGTATCCGCATGCCTATCAGGTGCCGTGCCGCGCCATCATCGGTCGGCTCCGGAATCGCTGACCAGTCGGGGGCTTCGACGTTGTTGCTCATCATCGTCCTTCCTCCGTGAGGTTGATAAATTCAAACTTGGACACCCTTTGGTGCACCGTGCACCCTGTCACCGTGTGCTCGCCTCGGAGTCTTCCGGTTTCGAAATCTGCCTCTGAATTCTTTCAACCACATTCTTGACAACACGGTCACACCTTACGGCATGAAAGTTGAATGCTTCCTTCCTTTCTATTCCAGCGCGGTCGTAAAGACCCTTGCGTAACAACGCCCGCGCGCGATGGAGGCGGACCTTGGCATTCTCTTCGGTGATTTCGAGGATATCGGCAGTATCGGCCGTGGTGAGTTCTACGTCGCGCAGCATGAAAATGGTCCGGTAAGCATCCGGCAGCTTTTCGACCGCTTCTTCCAGCAACCTGCGGACCTCCGAGTTTGACGCTTGCTGTTCTGGGTTGTGGTCCAACGTGGCAAATCCATCCATGGGGTCCCCGTTACGTTCTGACATTGGTTCCACTCCCGAAATTGGTTTCCGCGATGCTGTCGCGCTAAAGCTTTATGCACCGCGATGCGTGTCAGCCATGTGGAAAACTTTGCCCTCCCAGAAACTGGTCGAGATGCTCGTACGCGCGCCCGTAGGCGACCTGCATTACGTCTTCAGCTTCGCCGTCATTGCGCAGGCTGGCCTCTATCAAATTCTCATCCATCCCACCCTTGCTCCGCCAAGGATTGACCACCCGCCGGCGCCTGCCCCTTTACACTTAATCCTGTCGAAAGTAAACTCTCCTGAAACTGTATCAAACGGTTCCAGTACCTCCTATATGATATGAGATCGGTGCTGTTGCGCCGTATACCCAGAGGCAATTCTCGAAAGGCGGAGAGGATGTGAGGTTCACAGGCCCTTCACTCGCGACGGTTCTGCCAACTCCAGTCCGTGGATGTGGTCGAGATTTTGAAGTATGGCCTCTCTGGTCGGCGTTTCTCTTCGCCTCCTTAGCTTCTGGCTGTTGTATGCCGAGCAGCGCCATGACCCGCCTCGCCCGGCCAAGCTACCAGGTATCCAGATATTCGGCACCATCATTTCGTGGCCACCCTGGTGGTGGTCATATTCGGTTTGCTAGGCGGCTCCGCTTTCCAGAATGCTGCCAACAGCAGCGCCCTGCCGAGCGGTCTCGACTTCCGGGCTTCGCCTATAACTTCGATCACTGGACGTTTTTATTGACATGTTAGGCTGGAAACCGCTGCTCCCAGGTGTGGACTAACATTCGGTCAAGGTCTCTCCCGCCAGCTTCACGCGCAATGACCTGCTCCGCAAGCTCACCGATTCCACCGACGATTACGTCCTCAAACCTTGGACCACCGGCGCCGGCATCGACAAGGAGCTACTGCGCGCCCCTAGCGGGGTCGAGCTGACTTTCGAGAAGATCTCAGACGCCGACCAAAGGAAGACCTACAACTTCGTCGCCCCTCTCGGAAAGCAGCCGCGCGACGCCTCCCTGCCGATCTCCATTGCCTTCACCATTTGGAACGGTTTTAAGGCACCAAGATCAAGAGGATTGGCAGGCAGACATTGAGGCTCCCACCCGCTTCGTCTCCTTCTCGATTCGTTTCCCAAAGGAGAAAGTCGTCACCGAAGTGAGGGTGTTCCTAGAGGGTGATGACGGTGGAAGTAGGTCACTGTCCCGCGAAAACTCCGTCTTGCTCAGTCAGGACCGCGACGGAGAAAACCTAGCCACTTGGAGCGTTGTCAATGTTCCCGGCAAGCATTTTGTGAAGTTCGTCTGGAAGTGGCACGAAAAGGCCCAAGCCGCCAATCCTGCTCCAACTCGAGGTCGAGCAAACATTAGGATTGCTGCCGGTGACCTATGATGCTTCACCACTGTGAAACTGCTTTTTCTTGCCCCGGCCTCGACGCATTAGGTTGTGTTCCTTCGATGATTTGAAACCAAGAGGTTCGTCATTTTATGCCGTTTGTTCCGGTTGGCTGGGGGCAGCTGACTCCAACACGTTGAGGGCAAAACCTTCTTGAAGTACCTCTCGTTTCGATCCCTCACCGCCCCTACCAGTCTCATTCATTCCACGGCCTTGTTTTTGCATTTGACACAAGTTGAACTAATTCACCCAGAACTCTTCAATTCTTGCCGAATGGTTGCCGAATCGGTAATTCCTTGACAGCCAAAGAAAAAATATTACGACGGAATCCTCGAAGGGGTGTACAGTGGAGGGCACTTGGGCCCAAAAACGAAATTCCAGGTTTGACTGGTCTAGATCGGCAGGAGCACACCAACCAGACAGAGGAGCAGGTCATGATCAATTCCAAGTTCCAGGGTGCCATGTGGCGGAGAATTGCAGCGGGCGTGCTGGGTCTCGGTGCGTTCCTGGTGCTCCCATGCCTTTCGACCGCCGCAGAATCCCCCAGCAAGCCGGTGACGTTCGCCAAGGACGTTGCTCCGATTTTTCAGGCCAAGTGTCAGGAGTGTCACCATCCAGGAACCGTGGCGCCAATTCTCTCGTGACCTACGAAGAGACGCGCCCGTGGGCGGATAAAATCAAGGATCGCGTGGTCACCCGTAATATGCCGCCGTGGCACCTCGACAGAACGGTTGGAATCCAGCGGTTCAAGAACGACACTTCGTTGACCGATGAAGCAGATTGACACGATCGTCCGGTGGATCGATTCGGGCATGGCGCCTGGGAACCCGAAGGACATGCCACCCGCCAAGATGTGGCCGAGCGACGAAGGCTGGCAGTTGGCCGAACAGTTTGGCCAGCCGGATATCATCGTCCAATCGACGCCTTACACCGTGCCGGCCGTAGCACAGGACGCCTGGTGGAAGCCGCTGAGCGACGTACTTCCAGTGACCGAGCCGCGATGGGTGCGCGCGGTCGAGATGCGGCCAGGGAGCAGCGCGGGGCGCCGTGTCACTCATCATGCACTCGCGCAGCTTCTGCAGGATGAACCGGGCGTCAGCAGCGCCGCTGACGATGACGGCATCGGGCCGCTGGCCCAGGCGAGACGCAACGACGGAGGGCTCTTGATGGAATGGGCGATCGGGAAACAATACGACGTCTACCCTTCCAACACCGGCAAATTGCTGCTGCCGGGAGCAAGGATTCGCTGGGACGTGCACTATCACTCCGTCGGCGAACAGGTTCGCGACAACGTCATGATTGGCATATATCTCTATCCCAAAGGCGAGACGCCGAAGTACCGCACACGCCTGATGGAATTCCACGCGAACCAGCTTGGCAGGGTTCTGGATATTCCTCCCAACACGATCACCCGAGACTCAGTCTTTCCACGTGCTGAAGGAGGGAATCCCCCAGGTTTGCAACTTCCAGCCGCACATGCATCTGCGCGGCAAGGCCATGTCCATGGAAGCGATCT
>CAWESM010000006.1:0-131706 GCA_963811715.1 Terriglobia bacterium | reverse complement strand
ACTCAGTTCCAAGGTTGAGTCTACACAGAAACAATTGGGAATAGGGGCAGTTCGGCTTGAGCAATTGAAAGCTGAAGTTGAGCGGTACCGACCGAACAACAACGAGACGACAGAAGACGAAAAGCTGGCGATGTTATTGATTGTGATGCACCGATATGCTGTCCGAACCCGTCAGGACTCTTTATTTGAGAAGTCTTCTGATCCTGAACCCAGCCGTAAGATAACGGTCGATAGCGGAGTATACCAAGGCGCTCGGTTCCACCTATTTAGGAATTTTCAGAAGCCATATTTTTACGGGATCGAGGATTTATGCGATGCGAGCTCTGAAAATGCTGAACAGTTTCTCCGGCTCGCGGCACGATTTGTCGATGGTATATCGGCTCGAATGGTTCGGCCTCAGGCGGTGCTGGCACTTGGCCCAAGCATTCAACACGAGTTGCTCACAGAGCGCGCTGGCGAATTTGTTAAGAGTTGGAATTTCCCTCATTTCGACAAAGTGTTTTTGCTCACGCGTTATATAGCCGATCGTTGTCTCGAAGAATCACTTCAGCCCAATGCCTGGTTAGATGCTGGAGCCAATGCCTACGGAGTCCTACAATCCGAGTTCGACAGGGTTGTTAGCGCGTCGGCAAATTTGTCGACAATTTTAAAGTTTGGCCTCGCATATAACGCCTTGTCTCTCAACCCGAACTACGATTGCAAGAATAAGAGGTGGTGCCTTATCCAACTGGGGGCTGCCAATACTGCATTTTGGATTGACTCTAAGGCGCGGAGGTTTTATTGAAGGTAGCCTAGAAGAGCTTGAAAAAGCGGTGGAACGTTGAGTTCGGTACGATCGTTACGTTGGGAGCGTTGCGTTCTTAATCGCGGAAGTATGGCTGAGAGTTTCTTTAGGGAACACCTGAAGGACCCCCAGCGTAGGGTCCTTCTGATATCTGGCGCGGGGTTCGATCCGCGTACGATCGAGACTCCTCGCTTGATTGTCGATGCATCGGGTGGTGCTCTCGAAGCTGTGTTGATTCGGAAGAGACCGCCCGAATCCCGACGCCGGTCTTCTCGCACTTGCGGAAGCCAATACGGACGCCTTAACAAGGATGATTCCTGTCCGGTAAGATTGAGAATGTTGAGATTTTTGCCAGCGACCTGGCCGTCGTTGGGGGTCGAGAGGCAGCTCGTATCGCTTCGCGAATCGATTTCTCGCGCTATTCTGATGTTGTTGTGGATACAAGTGCGCTCTCAAGAGGGATTATTTTCCCAATCGTTCGCGTATTGCTAGAAAACGCGCCTAAGACTTGCAATATCCATCTGACTGTTGTGCAGGAGCCCTCAACAGATCGGATCATTTCGGCTGTTGGATGTGAGCGCGCGACGACGATACACGGCTTCAAAGGCCGTCTTGGGTTGGAATCATCTGCGAAGGCTGCAATGTTGTGGCTGCCGCAGCTCGTCGCTGGAGAAGTATCTGTTCTCAGAGAGATCTACAATTCTATTCTGCCGACCCCGAGTGATGTATGCCCGATTCTTCCATTCCCGAGCGGCAATCCTCTTGACGTTGATGCCTTGCTGGTGGAATACAGGGTGGAGCTTGGCGCTTGGGAAGTGGATCCTCGGGATGTTGTTTATGCCCACGAGAACGATCCCTTGGATTTGTACCGTGCGATAGTTAGACTGGCGGACGCGCGAGAGCGCGTATTCAGGGACATAGGGGGGTCGGAGATCGTGCTCTCACCTGTCGGTTCAAAAATCTTGTCTTTGGGAGCCTTGATGGCGGCAATCGATAGAGATTTTCCCGTGCTCTTTGTTGAAGCGCTGGACTTTAAGGCCAACCTTGTACAGCTTGCAAGCCGACAGCCAGGTGAACTCGTACATATTTGGCTTCATGGAGAGGCATATGCTTAGTAAACGGGTGAAAATTATACCGTCTGCCGTTGGAGCAGGCTTAGTCGCACTAGACATAATTGTCGACGAAAATAAGAAAACGGCGTTCGCAGCGGGTGGAACATGCGCTAACGTCATGATTGGTCTCAGCTATCTCGGATGGAAGTCAAGGGTAGTGTCGCGCCTGGGTGTCGATTACGCGTCTGAAATCGTACTCGATGATCTTAAAACATTCGGCGTGAACACCTCGTTCGCTCAGATTGAACCGCGAGCCAGAACCCCGGTCATTGTTCAACGCATGCGCAAAGATTCGGACGGGCGCCCCTATCACACGTTTTCATTCAGCTGTCCGAGTTGTGGCAGACGGCTGCCCTCTTATCAGGCCGTGCCCGCTAAGTGCGCTGGGCGAGAGGATCGCCGAAATTTCGGAGGGAGTTACAGTGGCATTCTTCGACTGATTATCGCGAGGCACGATAAATCTTGCCTCGCGCATTCGGGAAAAGGACGGCATCGTCGTCTTTGAACCTTCGTCTGTAAGTGACGAGAAACTATTTCAAGAGATGCTCGATATATGCCATATCGTGAAGTACTCCCATGAACGTCTCCTAGATTACGGAGATTTACGATGGGGACCAAACGTCAATCTGGAAATTCAAACGCTCGGGAGAGGCGGGGTTAGATTCCGACACCGAGATGGAAGAGGGCGTCGTGCAGTTTGGCACCATTCGGACGCCCCTCCAATGCAGAAGTTTGCTGATTCGTGTGGCGCAGGCGACTGGTTTAGCACGGGAATCATTCATGGCCTGTGTCGGCAGGGCAAGAAGGCGCTTCTAGGCTTTGGGCTCTTAGAGGTAAGTAGGGCAATCGCATTCGCTCAGCGACTTTCGGTCTGGAACTGTGGCTATCTTGGAGCTCGTGGAGGCATGTATTCAACATCAGGACGAGCTGCACTGAAGTCCATTGCGAGGCTGCAAGACACTCTAATTGCGCCAAGTGCGAAACCGGAGAGGGATGGAATAACGGCCATGGTTTGCGGATGTGTAGTAGAAACCCGCGTAGAAGCTGAAACTTCGACTTCGCTTCACCAAAGACCACATGTCGGGACGCAAATCGGGAAAGCCGCTTATTCATCTGGGCTGCAATCAGATAAATAGTAGCGGGTCCCGTCTTCGAGCAATGAGACGCGGGAGCTCAATGGCGCTCCGTTGAGTGGAGTGAACCCCTAGAGTGAGACAGTTTTGTCGTGCACCTTGGGCTTGCAGGCATCTCCCTCGTGAGCAGGGCTCGGTGGTTCGACTCAAGTGGTTGCTATCGAGTTACCGCAACGGCTCCGGGGCGGGTATCCGCTCGGAAACTTGACGGGGTGGTGCCTACAACCTTGCGAAAGACTCGCGCAAAGTGACTCGGGTTTTGAAATCCGGCTTCTAGTCCCGCGTCGATGATGCTGTGCTTGGGGTCGCGAAGCTGTTGCTTCGCACGCTCTATTCTTTGCAGCAGAACATATTGATGGGGAGCGCGGCCTGTGCTCCGCTTGAATAGCGCCGAAAAGTAGTGCGGACTCATGCCAGCAATCGCCGCAAGTTGCGACAGGCTGATGTTCTCTTCAAGATTGCCCGCGATGTAATCAAGCACACGCTTCAGACGATGGCCAGGCAAGCCCCCTTTGAAGACTAGCGGCGTGACCCGCCGGACCGCGTAACGCTTCAGGAGGTACACGGCGAGGGCATTGGCCAGTGATTCGCCGTAGATTGTCCCGGCTGGTGAGCCATCATCAAGATCAGCTGTCATTTCTAATAAAAGTGCTGCGATATGGCGGTCGATCAAATCCCAGTGTTCGGTCAGTTGAATGTCAGTTTCGTGAGCGGTTTCGTCTAATGCACAGGTTAGCAGCTGCGGGTGGATCGCCACTGCCGTGCGTTTAGTCGGCCCAGCCCAATTCACTTCATCGACAGTACCACGCGGCAAAAGAAAAATCGTGCCCGGGCGTGAAGTAAACCGGAAACGACGACCTCGTGTATTTACCTCATATTTAACTGCTCCGCTCAGCACAACGTGCAAGAAGTGTTCGGGGTGCTGATGGCGGGGAATGAATACCGCTGGAACCGTGTAGTTCTCTAGTGCAATGCCGCCCCACTGTACTGGGGCGCTCGACCTGGTAGGAGGGGTATCTAGGAATGGTTCAACCCGACCCTCACGAACCACATCTACCAACACGGGAACGGTTAGCCGATGAAGCGTAGACGGCCCTAGGCAGGAGCCCTCCGCGGATTTCGGTATCGTATCACTCATCAGAACTTCCGCTGGAAACACGTCGCGTGGTGGACACAACACGGGGTCGGCACGCTGGGGGGCATTGTATTAGATCGGAACATCTGCACAAAGCCGGTTCTTTAGAACAGCAGGGTTCTCATATACCCGGTATCCATTGATCGAACATGCGGCACAGAACGATCGCAAAATGCAAAACATACTTCGCACCCGCGTGCGGCGGGGGGACGTGGTATGTTTCCGACTTGCCGAAAGCGTA
The DNA here is from genome assembly GCA_963811715.1 of Terriglobia bacterium. GTDB lineage: Bacteria > Acidobacteriota > Terriglobia > Acidiferrales > UBA7541 > Palsa-360. The sequence goes on along the minus strand of CAWESM010000006.1, from coordinate 127,301 downwards.
CCTCTCGGCAAGAGGCTTCATTGACCGAATGCAAGGCTAACAAACGATAAGGAGAACCTTCATGCCTACGATCACAACGAAAGATGGTATGCAGATTTACTATAAGGACTGGGGCAAAGGTCAGCCCATCGTCTTTAGTCACGGCTGGCCACTCTCTGCGGACGACTGGGACAACCAGATGTTGTTCTTTGGTCAGCGTGGGTACCGCGTGATTGCTCACGACCGGCGGGGTCACGGGCGTTCGAGTCAGACCTGGGACGGCCATGACATGGATCATTACGCCGACGACCTGGCGGCGTTGACCGCACATCTCGACCTCAAGGATGCGATTCATGTCGGCCACTCGACCGGCGGCGGCGAAGTGGTGCACTACCTGGCTCGTCATGGCGAAAGCCGCGTGGCCAAAGCGGCCATCATTAGCGCGGTGCCGCCCTTGATGTTGAAGACGGCGGCCAATCCGACCGGTCAGCCCAAAGAAGCGTTTGACGGGCTGCAGGCGCAACTCGCGGCCAACCGATCCCAATTCTATTACGATGTGGCGGCTGGGCCGTTCTACGGCTACAACCGGCCCGGCGCGAAACCTTCTCAGGGAACCATTTGGAATTGGTGGCGCCAAGGCATGATGGGGGGCATCAAGGCGCACTATGACGGCATTGTCGCGTTCTCCCAGACGGACTTCACCGAAGACCTGAGAAAGATTACCGTACCGGTCCTCGTGATGCACAGCGAGGACGACCAGATCGTGCCTTATGTCGCAGCTGGACCGTTGTCGGCAAAGTTGCTACGGAATAGCACGATGAAGACCTACAAGGGCTTTCCGCATGGCATGCCCACGACTGAGGCCGACACGATTAACGCCGACCTGCTGGCATTCCTCAAAAGTGCCGCAAAAGCGACGGCGTAGCGGTCGCGTGGCCCGCCCTTTCGCCCTTGCCGCCAAGGTCGGGCCGCCAAGGTATTGGTTTGATTTAGAGATTACGTACGGACGAAAGCGATAAAGGAGATGCGCATGGTCACTACGCCGTCAATTGAGGTTTCACGACGTCAGTTTATAGCCGCAGGAGGCCTCATGGCTGCGGCCGCCTGGCTCACTCCAACGGCTTTGTTCGCTGATTCAGACGACGTGCTTGTTCCGGGCGGGTTAAAGGCCGCGGCAACTGCAAAAGTTACAGTTCAAGCGCTTCGCCGCAATATCAGCGTTCTTCTGGGCGCAGGCGGAAATATCGCCGTCCTTACCGGCCCCGACGGAAAGCTCCTCGTCGATGCTGAAATTGTCACCGCGCGTCCACATGTTTCCGCGGCGTTGGCGAGCATTAATGCAGACCCCGTCAAACAATTGATAAACACTCACTGGCACTTCGATCACACTGGAGGCAACGAATGGCTGCACGAAGCCGGAGCTAGCATCCTGGCGCAAGAGAACACGCGCAAGCATCTTTCCCAAGTCACGCGCGTCGAAGGCTGGAAGCACACATTCCCAGCCGCGCCAACGGGAGCAATTCCTTCGACCGTCTTCAAAGAGGACTACACTCTGCACGCCAACGGCACCACCCTTTTTCTTAAGCACTACTCACCTGCTCACACCGATTCAGATATATCCGTGCACTTCGCAGAGGCCGACGTATTTCATACGGGTGACACTTTTTGGAACCGCGACTATCCTTTTATCGACTACTCAACCGGAGGCAGCATCGAGGGAACCATACGCGCGACAGAAGCAAACCTCGCGAAAGTGACCGACAGGATGATCGTCATTCCTGGGCACGGGGCCGTGGGCGGAAAAGCCGACTTGATGTTATTCCGAGATGTGTTGGTTGAAATCCGCGACAAAGTCGCGGCACTCAAAAAGCAGGGTAAGTCTCTGGCGGAGGTTGTTGCCACCAAACCAGGCGCGCGCTATGACGCGGAATGGGGCAACCTCTTCATGAGCCCCGCCGCCTTTATTGCCTTGGTATACCAAGGCGTTTGAGAGGGGCAATTCTGCCAGCGCACAGAAGCGGCTGCATGATGTGAATTCTGTAGCCGAGGACGGGCGGATCTATGAAAGATGGAGACAGTTCGCAAAGTTTCCGCAGCGGCGCAATGATAGCTGCCGCGATTGGCGCGGTCGCAGTTGGAGCATTCGCAATCGGCGCATTGGCCATCGGGCGATTGGCGATCCGCCGTATCGTGATCGATAGTGCCAAACTCAAATCTCTGGAGATTCACGACCTTACTGTGAAACGGCTTCACGCCGCCGAAGTCACTGTGAGCGAATCCCTCAATCTGCCGGGAAGCAATGTTGGTCCCCAGATCCCATCGTGAAGGACCAAATCTAGTCTGAAGCCGTTTAGCAAAATAGTGGCGGAGGAAATGATGTCACGAGAATCGCGCATGTTTGGGGGAATCCTGTTCATAGTTCTTCCTACGGTGGTCTACGGAGGCTTGTCGCTTCTCGGTTTTCTGACGACGAATGCGCCGGGGTATGCCGACAATCCGATGCGACATGATCTTTGGCGCGCCGGGCATGCGATGGCTGGCGTCTTTATCGTTCTCTCTTTGATCATGCTTGTATATGTGGATGACGCAGCACTTTCCCCCTTTTGGAAGTGGCTCGCCCGAACGGGCACACCAATCGCGGCAATTCTGGTTCCTGCCGCGTTTTTCCTGTCTGTGGCATCTCCAAAGGCCACGCAGCCAAACGGGCTGATGAACCTCGCATACGTCGGAGCGGTGTTCCTGGCTGCCGCTGTTCTGAGCCTCGGGGTGGGCCTGATTCGGGCCGCACGACGTATGGAAACGATGACAGGTAAAGCCCCGGGAGCATAACAAAATGGACGCGTCAGCAGAAGCCGGAGGGAGGGCTACTCTCAGTGACTATCTAGCTGCAGAGCGAACTCTTCTCGCATGGATTCGTACGGGTTTAGCCTTGATGGGCTTCGGCTTTGTTGTCGCACGTTTCGGGTTGTTCCTGCAACAACTTCAAATTGTCCAGCACGTTTCCTCTGTGCAGTCTTACGGTCTGTCGCTGTGGTTTGGAACAGCCCTCATTGCAGCTGGCATTGCTGTGCATCTATTTTCCGGGTGGCATCACCTTCAACTAATCCGGAGAATGGAGCTGGGTCACGCGGCACGTCCTCATGCTTCGACCCTGGCCATCGCAACATCCATGTTCCTGGCGCTGGTCGGACTAGGCATGGCGATTTATCTGCTTTCGGTCCGTGGTACGGAGCAAGTAAATTCTGGGAACAATTTTCTAAGTAACAGGGAGACACTCATGGCAACGACCTCAGAAAACGGCATCATCTCCATTCCCAGCAATTACTCAGTGGACCAGACAGTGGAAAAGCTCAGGGGCATCCTGCAAGTGAAGGCAGTTACGCTGTTTGCGCTGGTTGACCATAGTGGAGAAGCGGAAAGGGTTGGTATGAAGATGCGCCCCACGAAGCTACTAATCTTCGGAAGCCCCAAGGCAGGGACGCCTCTCATGTTGGCCGCACCTACCAGCGCTATAGACCTACCCCTCAAAATTCTGATTTGGGAAGACGCTAACAGAAAAGTTTGGGTCTCTTACAATGCGCCGTCCTATTTGCAGGGGAGGCACGGGATCCCTGATGAGTTACTGCAAAACATAGCAGTCGTCGAAACGCTTGCAGCCAAGGCCGCAGAATGAAGCTTCACCAACGTCTCTCGGCTACACTCGGCGCTGGACTATCGTTCGCCCGAGGACTTCGAAAAAGAGTGCTTACGAGAATCCCAGAGAACGTCAACGGCGGCGATAATGACGTTCTTCGAAGGCTAATGCGGGCATCTACCAGCCCAATACCCTTCGAAGCAGGGTGTGATACACATCATTGTCTCAACGAAGGGTTCACTCCAGTTCACCCCCGGGCATCGCAAACTCATGGAGTGAACCCTTATTTTGAGACAATTCTTGTAATTGGAACCTCTGGCTTCCTAGTAGCCGACAATCCAAGATTGTCGTGCTTTGCTCATTGAACGAGCAGTAACAAATAACGAGATGAGGTCTCCCTCCACCACAACGGCGATGCTGCCTGGAACTCAAACCTGGTTCATGCCCCCGTCGACTGCAAGCTCGATGCCCGAGATGTAGCTTGAATCATCCGACGCCAGAAAGACCATGGCTTTGGCAATTTCGTCCGGCGTGCCAACACGCCCCAAAGGGATACCAGCCGACATCTGCTGCGCGAACTGATCGACTTGAGCGGCGGTCATGCCGAGGCTCGTGTTATAGCCTTCCGTCGGCACGACGCCGGGACTGATGGCGTTAACACGGATCTTCCGCGCCTTCAGATCGGTCGTCCAGCCACGGGCGAAGGACCGGATGGCCGCCTTGCTGGCGGCGTAGACACTGAAGGCTTCCGTGCCATTGGAAGCTGCCGACGAGGCAGTCAGGATGATCGAGCCGCCATCTCTGATAAGGGGGAGGGCCTTTTGCACTGTGAAAAGCGTTCCTTTGACGTTGCCGTCGAAAGTTTTGTCAAAGTGCTCTTCCGTTATGGCGCTGAGCGGCGCAAAGCTTCCGCCACCGGCATTGGCGACCAGGACATCAATGTGCCCTTTCTCCGTTTTCACCTGTGCATACAAACGATCAAGATCGGCCAGGTTGGCGATGTCGCCCTGAATGCCAGTGACATTGCGCCCGATTTTTGTGACGGCCTCATCCAGTTCTTTCTGGCGGCGGCCGGTAATGAAAACATAAGCGCCTTCCGCGACAAATCGCTTTGCCGTTGCAAGCCCGATGCCGCTGGTGCCGCCGGTAATGACGGCTGTTTTCCCTTCGAGGTTGTTAGACATGGTATCTTTCCTTGTCCTTGGATTTGGGGCAGAAACTCTCATGGTTTTGCCCGCTGTATACTTCTGTAGCGCTCGTTATATAATACATGTGGCGGGAAAGAGTCAAGGCGTTTAATATCTCACTACCGTGACAAGACCCACCATCCGGTCAACAAAGGCGCGCGGGCGTCCTCGGGAATTCGACCGGGATGCGGCGCTTCGTCGAGGTATGGAATTATTCTGGCTTCAGGGGTATGAGTCGACATCGATCAACGACCTGACATCGGCGATGGGAATTACCGCACCCAGCCTCTACGCTGCGTTTGGTGACAAGGAGAGCCTTTATCTGGAATGCGTGGAGCGTTACAAGTCCGGCCTGGGGAATTCAGGCCGCGTTCTCGCCGGAGAAGCGACCGCGCGTGCGGCCATTGAACGGCTTCTCGAAGCTTCGGCCATCGAGTTGACGAACACCAGGGACCATCCTCCCGGATGCATGGTTGTTGCATCCGCCATAAACGGCTCGCCTGAATCTGCCCACTTGCAGGCTGCACTCAGAGGTTGCCGAGTTGAGGCGGAGGCTCGCATCACCGCTAAGATTAAACGCGGTGTCAGGAACGGAGAACTTCCTCCGCGCACGAATACCGCCGCGCTGGGCAAGTTTTATATGACGGTGATGCAGGGCATGACGATTCAGGCCAGGGACGGTGCAACGCAAGAGGAACTGCTTGCCGTGGCTAGGGCGGCAATGCTTCAGTGGCCTAAATTTGCCCGAGAATAGCGAGTTTGGCGGCCGCGACACTGACCTTTGCCTGAGGCCGACAGTGAGCGAATTCATTGGTGTGTGCCAGTGTGTGCCAATAAAACTGTCTCACTAAGGGGTTCACCCCCGGGCTTCGCAAGCTCAGCTGTGCCAGAACTGTGCCAAAACCCTACTCATTTGTTTCGTTGGGGCTAGCTTTGAGCGCTTGCCACCCCCTCGGGGTGGTTGTATGAGTCTGAAACTCTCTCTGTGAGCTCGCTGGTTACGGCGTGGCTCAACTAGAATCTAAGGCACAACATGGCTCGGCAGCTAAGGCCGTTTTTTTTCTCAATGGAGCGTTCCTGCCCGACTTTGAGCATGGCTCCGGTATTGGCGATTGTGCGTATGGTGGCGGGTGTTACCCTGAATAAGGATAACGGCCCGACCCCGCTGGGGAGACTGAGTAGGTTTTGCCAACCGGGCCGAACCACGTTGAATTCAACGTGGAGAGGTTTAGCATGAAATCGAAGCCACAGGAAAAGACTTCAAAAGGAACCGACCGTCCTGGCCCGGGCCACTGGCACGAGATGAACCGCCAGCAACGACGGGAGACCATGCGGAAGATCCAGAGTGATGACCTCAGCCTGGAAGTGCTGCACCCCGATGCTGCCGGCATTGATATCGGCAACGAATCCCACTACGTGGCTGTGCCCCCGACGCGGGATAGCCAACCGGTACGTCGCTTTGGGTGCACCACTGTCGAACTGAAGACGATGGCCCAATGGCTGAAGCAATGCGGGATTCGGACCGTTGCGATGCAATCCACGGGCGTGTACTGGATCGCGGTATACGACATTCTGGAAGCAGCGGATTTGGAAGTGTACTTGGTGAATGCGCGAGAGACGAAGAATCTGCCAGGGCGCAAAAGCGACGTGCAGGAGAGTCAATGGCTGATGAAGCTGCATACCTATGGGCTGTTGCGCAATTCGTTCCGGCCGTCGCAGGAAATTCGCAAGATGCGAACGTACTGGCGGCAGCGCAATGATCTGGTACAGGCGGCCGGGCGGCACATTCAGCGGATGCAGAAGGCGCTGACGCAGATGAATATCCAACTGGCCAATGTGCTCAGTGACGTGAGCGGAATGACGGGACAAGCGATCATCCAGGCCATTCGGGCCGGTGAACGCGATCCGCATAAATTGGCTGAGTTTCGCGATCCTCGCGTGAAGGCAAGCCAGCTGGAGATCGCGCGGAGCCTGGAGGGCAACTGGCAAGAAGACCTGCTGTTCGTGTTGAAGCAGGAGCAGGATGGTTACGAGTTTTGCCAGAAGCAGATGCTCGAGTGCGATCGGCAGGTCGAGCAGTATCTGCAGAAGCGGGAGGACCGGAGCAAAGGTGCCCCTCTACCAGAAGAAAACCGAAAAGGGAGGCTCAAGAAGAAGAAAGGGAATGCTCCACAGTTCAACTTGCGCGGAGAATTGTTTCGCATGAGCGGTGCGGACTTGACTCAGATCGACAGCATCGATGTCATGACCGCGACGACCATCCTCAGCGAAGTGGGATGGGATATAAGCAAATGGGAGACCGAGGACCATTTCGTTTCCTGGTTACGTCTGTGTCCGGACAATCGAATCAGCGGAGCCAAGATCATTGGGAAAGGTCGCCTGCCGACGAAGAATCGAGTCAGTATCGCTTTGAAGATGGCGGCCAGCACGCTTCGAAGAAGCAGCGCATATCTAGGAGCCCAGTTCCGTCGGTTGAGAACCAAGCTGGGGGCTCCCATCGCCATCAAGGCCATGGCGGCCAAGTTGGCCCGATTGGTGTACCGCATGCTGCGCTACGGGATGAAGTACGTCGACCAAGGGGCGGAGTTCTACGAGGCCCAACACCGCAACCTACAGATCAGACACCTAAAGTGGAAAGCTGCCAAGCTAGGATTTCAAGTTGTCGCAGCTCCTGCAACTTAAGACGTGGGAGTTTCTGGGGAGCGAAAAGCAGACTCCCCAAATTGTTGAAAAGATTCAAAACCCAAAGGAACAAATAGAAGGTGTGGAATCGAGCGCTGTGCTTAGAAGGCAGACGCTGCAAAGTCTGGCCGATGGGCTAAGATATTTCTCCACGGTCCCGCATCCGCTGGATTTGTTCCTCGGAAAACCGCAGCCACTTCCCTTTGCGCGGACGCACACTTCTCCGAATCGTTACATAGCTGAGCTTGTCAATGTCGCGTTCATCATGAGCCGTGAGTTCCGGAGAGTCCGTCATTTGGTTGAGTTCTTCGACAAGCTTTGTTTCGGACTCCGGGTCATGCTCTGTCTGTGGCCGCTGCTTACTCGTTCGCCAACCCGGCAAGTATTTGTCCCACAGTTGCGTTGTCAAAAATGTCGGGTCTTCCGGTGGGTATCCAGCGAAGTGGTTCAATCCAGACTTAAGTACGTTTTCCGGCAGAGCTGAGTAATGCGCTACAAGCTTGGTCAAATCTTCCTTTAGATCGATTCCGTTGACGAACATTTGCCCAGTTGACAGAAACAGCGGAACTATTTGCGCGTGGAAATTATCTTTGGACGTAAAAACCGAGCAAAACGGCAAGTAATAGAGATAAGCCAGATCGACCTTGTGGCTCGGCTTAACCTTGCTCAGCAACTGTGTTGGCAGCACGACGCAGAAGAATATATTGATGGTCAGCATAAATATGAAGTAGGGCACATAGTCACGCAGCGGGGGCCTGCGCCGAGCATTCCAATCGTTTATCACCCAATCGCTGGATTCAGGGACACCAAGCAGATCGAGTCCGAAACGGAGAAGCCATTCCGGGTCCATGCTATCGATGATCGTGTCCGCAATCTGTTTCGCGTCTGCGAGCGACTTTGGTTTTCTCCAATGCCCGAGTTCCGCCATTACGGTTTTTACCATGCCGTCCAGGTCTATCGCTGTGAGGGCCTTGCGCCACTCCTTGGCGATGGTGCGCTCAATATCGAGAAATTCTCGTTTAACCCATCGGCTGAAGGCCTCCTGTTCCTTGCTACGCTCGAAAATCATTCCTTTCTTGTCACCGAGCTGGACGGGCTTGCCGCCTGCCAACGCTACTCTCCCACGTACGGTGGTGAGATCAAATTGACGCGACAATTCGCCCTTCAGAAGATTCATGTGGTGGACGTTGGAATAGGATTGGGACTCGGGGGTCCGATCCGCGAGCGAACCGACAAGCTGCTCCGGCGTACTTTTGCTGCGAATGGCTTTTTCCAGATCAGCAAGGCACTCCACGAAAAACAACGGAGTGATATTGGACATGTAAAAGTTGTCGAGAAAGACCGCCTCGTCGAGGTTGAGGCTTTCGAGCGAGGATTTGTCGAAGATCAGGAATGGCCCGTGCGCCATGGGCCAATCTTATGCCTGGCGGTGGCAGGAAGCGAAGGCTAAGCGGTCGCCGGGACGAGGCCCAGCATTCCCATCGACCACTCGATGAGGCGTTGATGTCCAGGTATCTTTCCTTTAAAAGGCGAAACGAATAGTCCATGACGGCGGATTCTGGGGAATCGAAAACTCCCAAAGTTGGGAACAGTTTGGGAACAATAGCCGCCGAATACCGCCATAAACCGTGATATAACATGCGCGAAAGACATAGACGAGACAACTACATAGCATTCTAGCGTTTACCTTGGGCGCAGGAGGCCTCCGGTTCAAATCCGGACGCCCCGACCAATTACTTCTTTGTTTTCAATTTACTCTGCCTGATGTGGTCTGCGTCGGAGCCTGAACTTGGGTCCATTTGGGTCCAAATACGAGCCTCTCGACGCTTTCCACTGCGCGACGCTGCTCTTCCGGGATCGCGTGCAAATAAATCTCGCGCGTGATGTCCGGTGTGGAATGCCCCAACAGAGATTGCATTGTCCCTATTGGCGTGCCCACGGAATCGAGCATCGTTGCGTGGCTATGCCTCAGAAGGTGCCACGTGACGCCAGGAAGCCCTAGCTTCTTTGCGGCACGCTTCAGGTGCTTGCGCAAGAGATTCCAGCGATCTAGCGGGAATCCCTCGCGTGTGGCGAATACCAGGGCCTTTGCATCAACAGCAGCGGGACAAATGCCGGCGAGAATTTCTGCCGTGTCCGTCCCAATCGGGATGGTTCGCGCACTTCGCTTCGTTTTGGGTTGATCGAAGTGCCCGTCATACACCGTCTCGACTACGCGGAGCAAACGAGCCTTCAAATCAATACTCCCCCAGCGAAGCGCAAGCAACTCTCCTACACGCAATCCTGTCAGCACCAACAACAACGTGACCGAACGTGCGGGTTCATTCAATGCCGCAGCAATGTCTCGCACTTGGACCGGAGTGAGGACTACTCGCTCCTTTCCATGCTGCCGTCGCGGGAGTTTCGTTTTCTGAGCTACGTTCTCGGCAATATAACCCCATTCTTCGGCTGCTCCGAGAATCTTGCTCATACCACACTTGAAGTGGTGAACGGTCTCCCACGACAACCCAGTGCTGAGTTTTCGGCTGAGGAAGCTTTGCAGCTCTTCTCGCGTGAGTTCACGAAGCTGTCTCTGGCCGAAAGCTGGATTGAGATGCACGTCGAGCATGTACCGATAGTGCTTCTGAGTTGCGTATTTGAGTGTTGGCAAAACCACAGGCGTCCAATCGTCCTTGACGAAATCGCCAAATGTGCGGACGGACTGCGGTCGTGCCTTGCCACTGTTGATCGACCCTAACCTCTGAGACAGAACCTGCATAGCCAAGCGGCGCGTCGGAAATTCGGCGACGGTGCCGATCACTTCGGACCGCCTCAGTCTGCCGAGCGTGCCGTCTGCTTGAATTACATCCTCCCACCAGCGTGCCACCCAAAGCTTTCTCCGGGTGCCGCGCTGGAAAAGCGATCCTTGCTGGAAACCTCTTCGAGCCATCGTTTCTCCCTTCCTTGGGATCTCGATAGCCCGCCCAGCTTGTTCTTCGTCGCTTTTCAGTGTAGTCCGCATGTCAAGCTGCTTCGCGGTCTCTTCCGTGGTGCTGCACCCAGGCCATTACTTCGTCTGCACGAAAACGCCAGTACTTCCCAAGGCGATATCCCGGCAGGCGATCTATGGAGCGTTTTCTGGTGTGCCCGTACACCCAAGAAACCGGCACCTTCAGAAGCCGGGCGATCTCATGCACGGTCAAAAGCTCAGTGTGGTTTTCATCTCCGTTGTTCATCACTGTGGCCTCCTGCTGCGGAATGCCGTGCGGACAAAACACTCTGCGGGGTCACCGCGCAGTTGGGCTGGAGCGACCCCACGAATTACTTTGGGCACGGAACCGTGCACAAAAGTGGGGTCGCTCCAGCCCAATCCGGTGTTTTGTCCGCGCCCAAATTCACTGTCGTGACATATGCAACTTCTTCTGTTTCGGACTCTTCTAGAAATTCTCAGGTGAACCGAAGGGTGACGGATAGGGTGATCTGTGTCTTTCATGCACCCGTCACCCTCAGAAGGAGAATCTCGGCAGATGTCTAGAAAAGCTGCTCGAGAATAGGGTGCTTCTGGTCCGATGATTTCGCTTGCCTCCTGCGAGGTCGCAAAAAACGTTCCATTTCTGCTGTCAGAATTGAGGCCATAAAACGCGGCCACAGAAGAAGAACTGAGAAACGCCAGAGAAAATATGCGCCCGAAACTCATGCTTAAAAGTGGGCCACGACCTGCACGCATTTCTGACCAGGAGAAATTGGGAGTAGATTCAAACTCCATTTCCGGCGGCTTATCTTGGCGCACAATTTCAAAGCGAAAGAAAGCCCGGCGACTCCTGACATCAGGCATCCCAGCCGTATCTGCCGAACCACGCATTGACGAAGCTCTCCTACTATATAGAGGCGAAAAATTCGCCAAACCTCACCGGGAAAATCCAAAAAAGCGGCGAGACTCTCCCTATTTATAAAGAGGCAGAAAAAACCGAAAATGTGAGGAGGAAAATGTACTTTTCGGTAGGCAAAATGGGCGAACGCGCGGTACTTCAGTCCGTCTTTCACTCCCCAAGGAGATTCTCAAGTGCCAATAACCCGCCTACACATGGAGTAATGCTGTTTGCATGATCTTGGTACGGCTACTTGCGATTCTTTAACTCATATAGGGAACAACCGAGAGCAACATTTCGGAGAGGATCTTGGGGGTCATAGAAGACTACGGCAGGCATCTCTTGAAAAAGGGACTTCGTGTAGTCGTGTCCTCCACCCCCAACCGGAAGTCCTTCATGGTCGCGAAATTCATACTCCACCATGCTGTAACGACCGATAAGGTCCATTAAGACTGTAATGTTTTGATATTTCTGTTGAAGTATCCGCCCAACAACTACATTCCCGGATTCAAAAAGTGGGACATGCGACCATCGTTGTCGGACAAGATTGATACTCGTGAATCCGCCAATTGCTATAAGGACGCTGACCGGCAGTATCTGCTCGCGAAGGCGCTGGAGGACGAAGCCCAACCCAACATGTTCCGGAACACCCGATGCGAGAATACGGTAGAAGACGAGTCCGAGACAGCCTGCCGCAATGGTGATGCGAAGCCAGCCCTTCCACGATACCTGTACAGCCCTAGGCACGGAAAGATTCAGTAATGGCTGATACTCTGCAGTAGCCCGAACCAGCCAATCTTCTGGCCTCGCCGTAACCGTCTGAGGCTCCGCAACAACAATTTGCTGGTAGTCCAACCAGGACATCGTGACGAGAACACCCGGCATCACGACAAAACAGGCGAGAAAGAGGCAATCGATAGCTATTGGCCATCCGAGAATCACAGTGCGGACAAATCCGACAAGACCTATGAGCGCCACCAGTGACAATATCAACGACAGTTGCTTGGAACTCGTCTCTGCATCCTGTAACCTCCAACCACACCTGACGCAATAAGGCAATCCAAAGAGCCGCGGAGCGAATCGAGCGCGTTCACCACAATATGGACAAAGCACCTTTGCCATTGTTGGAACAAATAGCACTCACTTCCAGGAAACGCGAGAAGTTTTTCAGTCCGAACGTATTGAGGCGGAAGAGCCGAAAGTCGCTTTCAATGTATGTACCAGCCATGGTACACTCGTCCCGTGAGTAAGAAGCCTCAATTCCAGACGGGCACGGACATGGGTACCCAGCCTGAAGGGCTCGAAAGACAAGGCAAACGGGTTCCGGCGATTTTCTTTCGGACTGACGCCGGAGGGGAACCCGTGCGGGACTGGCTGAAAGAGCTTTCGCCGGAAGATCGGAAGCGGATCGGCGAGGACATTAAGACGGTCGAGTTCGGCTGGCCGATCGGGATGCCCGTTTGCAGGCCAATGGGTGGCGGGATCTACGAGGTGCGGTCGAACTTGGCTCAGAACCGAATCGCGCGAGTTCTTTTTTACATCGACAAAAAGGGCCGAATGGTTCTGCTGCACGGATTCATTAAGAAAACGCGAAAGACACCAGACCTGGATTTTGAGCTGGCACGGAACAACAAGAGCAAGCACCAAAGGGGACTCAGATGAAAGTAAGAAAAAATCACAAGGTAAGAGACCACAGCGGCTCGACCTTCGATAGTTTTCTCGAACAGGAAGGAATTCGCGATGAAGTCGAAGCGGTCGCAATCAAGCGGGTGCTGGCATGGCAACTTGAGCAGGCCATGCAAGAGCAGCAGAAGACCAAGCAAGCAATGGCGAAGCAGCTTCATACGAGCCGGTCGCAGCTGGATCGGCTACTCGATCCCCGGAATGTCTCAGTGACCCTGGATACGATCACTCGTGCGGCGCGGGCGCTCGGCAAGCGCGTAATTATTCGCGTGGCCGACGTGAAGGCCAAGCGAGCATAGTCTGCGGTGGTGTGCCTATCTTTGCTTAGCCGACCTCGCCAAGTAGCTCCGGACTGGCAATTATCATCTGCGTTCTGCCCAAGCCGTGCGATTAAGGTCGGCGGCAAAAACGTTTCGTTCGTGTATCGTTTCCGGGCTTTGGGTTGAGGTCGAGTTTTTCTAGCTGCGGAAATACTCGTTCGTAAAAGGCTTTAGTTCGAGTAACGATACTTACGAACGAATCATGGCTCACAAATAATATGAACTCACCCGTGCCGTACGACCACGTCGGCAGGTAATAACAGTCCCATGCGAATACCATAGGCTGCAGCAGCATTCCAATGGCGTCAGGAAGTTCATCTCCTCGAAAGCGATGGCCGGGAGCCACTTCAAATGACCGTGGTTGACCAGCAGCAGCATTCATCCGTTCGATGATGCGATATCCGAGACTTTCCTCCCTTGAGTTCCAGACACCCCAGTTGGTAAACCAAAGAAGAGCTCCATCGAAGTCTTGTTCTTCATAGCCTATAGTTGCGATGTAACGCGCAAAGAAAGGCAGCCGTTCAAGTTTTGGTGGGTATCCCAAGTCGATACAAGCGGCCTCGGGATGAGTGAAAAAAAGCCCATCTTTGTCAGCATGCGCATAGTCAGATTCAGTTCCAAGGTTCTCAAATCCCTGGAACCATTCAGCGACTTCTCCCGCACTGAGGACGCGCATCTGTAGACCCCCTTGGAGTTGAATTTTAGGCTAATGTGGACAGAAACCAAACCGAACTTTCGTCCATTGCGGGCGAATTACAGATGTTAACAGCGGATATCGCCGTCCAATTGACCAGTACCCGATAGATGCGAAGACTAGAGGCCACTAATCATCATGGCCTGCGCCTGCCTACCGTCTGCCTAGTCGCAAAGAAAAACTTGGGTCCAACTTGGGTCCAACAACTGCCGAATTAGGTCCAAAACCGTGCAGCATGACGTAGAACAAAGCTAGACGGACCAACAAGATAGATTTTTTGCAACTGCCTTGGGCGCAGGAGGTCCGCGGTTCAAATCCGCGCGCCCCGACCAAAGCCTTCAATGAGTTACCGAGACTCCTCCCTTTCGACTCTATTGCAACGGAGTGGAAATTGTAGGCACTCGGAGGTGCAGGTGTTGACGCTAGGCTTCGAGGTAACTTTCCGCAATAGTTGCTAGACTTGAGATGCATAGAAAATCCGCGAAGACAGCAAATCAATGGGAATAATTTGGTGGGCCCGCCAGGATTCGGGCCTTGGAGCGACGGATGAGGAGCCCCATTTCTAGTCTCCTGAGTCAGTGATTTCTTGGATAAATCCGTCACGCCGACCGTCGTGAAATGACGCGGAGAAACCGCATTTTTACTTTTTTCGTTCCGTCCATTTCCATTCGAGTTATCGAGGGGATTTCTGACTTAGGAGGCTAGCTTGCCCAAAAGCGAATGAATTCCAGGGAGCACTTCCTTGGTATTGGAATTTTCTAAGTCAAATGAAATTACCCTTGGAAGGTTTGATTGCTGGGCATCCGTGGGAACCTTCCTTGAGATTGAAGTGTGCGGGTTTCGCTCCCAGTCGTCCGCGCAATTCGCGATCGGGCGAATGTTGATTTCCGTGAGTATGCGAGTGCTTACGATCTGGTATGAGCGGCAAGTGCGGAAATTAAGGCTTGACCCCTCTCCGGGCAGGGCGCGCTTGCGTTTACCGGTATCGCATGTTTATATACCCGCAGCCCTTCGACGGAGGAACGCATGGATGCCACCGAACTCCGGCCTCTAGCCCTCGGGGAACTGTTGGATCGCACGTTCCGGCTATACCGCAACCATTTCTGGCTCTTTGTGGGAATCATGGCGATTCCATCAGCGTTCTCGGTCCCATTCACTGTTCTGATTTTTTCCAGGCAGAGTTCCGCCATCGTCGGAGGCCCCCCTTCGCCGAAGCTTTTAGTAGGCATGGTGCTCTTCGGATTGGCTTTCTTTTGTTTGTTCTGCGCTGTGTATTCGGTCGCCATCGGTGCCACGACGTACGCAGTCTCGGAGGCTTATCTAGGACGGAAAGTTACCGTGCGTGGCGCCTACGGAAAGGTTCGAGGAAGCTTTTGGCGCATCATAGGAGTCGTCGTAGTTGCCCTGCTCCGCGCCTACGGGATGTTAATACTTGCGGTGTTCGGAATGGCGATTGTTATAGGAATCTCAGCGGGAGTCATGGCTGCAATCGGTCGTGGCCAACCGCAGCCGATTGTCGGTATTATCATTGGATTGTTCATGTTTCTCGCCTATCTTGCCGGGATCGGACTGTGGGTGCTGTGGACGCTCCGGTACGCAGTATCCATTCCCGCGCTCCTGCTGGAACGCGTGGGCGTCCTCGCAGCCCTTCGCCGTAGCGTACAGCTAACGCGTGGACGGCGCTGGCAGATGCTTGTTGCCATCTTTCTATGTTCGATAATCGCGTACGTGGGAGCGATCGTGTTCCAGGGCCCTTTTTTCATGACTTTGATGTTTTCGGCCCGCTCAGGTCATGTTCCAGAATGGTTGGCCTACGCGTCCGCAATGAGCGGAGCTGTGGGCGGCGCCATTACGGGGCCGGTGCTGCTGATCGCCCTGGTGCTCTGTTATTACGACACACGCATCCGCAAGGAAGCATTTGATCTGCAATTTATGATGTCTTCGCTTGACCGCCCGGCGCCTGCTCCCGGTGCGGGTTCTCCGGCCTGAGGCCCGTGCTTTCTTGAAATCGACCGCGCCTATCCTCCGGCTCACTTCGCTGCTGCTGATCGCTGGGATATTTCCTGTAGGGCTTTGGAGCCGGCCAGGAGATTTGCAAGCGCCCTCGAAAGTAATCAGTTTGCTGGAGTACGTCACGGAACTCCGTACCGCCTCCACGGCCCTCGACGGGGAAAGTCCAACAACCATCCATGCCTTCCGCCTGTCACTCCCGAATGAGTGGGTGGTTCTAACCGATGGTCAATCCATGAGCGTGAAGACGGATTGGCTCGCCGTCGCTCTCTTGGCTGAGGAGAACGCTCCGAAGGAAAACACCGACCTGTTGCGGCGAGGCCGACAGCGTTTGGCTGCCCTGCGCGAAGCAGCCGAAGCCCTTCTGTCGCCGGCAGACCGTGCGGACTTGGACCAATCTCGCTCGCACGTCGACCGGATTTTGCATGACCGTGAGTTTCAAGGATCGCACGAGCCCTCCTGGCTGGATAAGCTTCAGGCGCGCGTGCGGTCATGGATTTCAAGCCACCTCGAAAAACTGTTTGGCCGCATGGGGGTCTCGGCGTCAGTCGGCAATGCCATCGCGTGGACACTGATTACACTCGTGGGCCTGCTCCTGGCGTTCTGGGCTGTTCGCTCCGTGATGAATGCCGCCGCGCGATCGGAGATGGACCTGCGTGGCGCGGTACCCGCCGGACAGGACTGGCGGTATTGGGCCACAGAAGCACGGGCGGCGGCCGAGCGCGGCGACTATCGTGCGGCGATTCACGCGGCCTACTGGACTGCAGTGGCTCAGCTCGAGGAAAATCAGTTGCTTCCCGAGGACCGCTCGCGAACGCCCCGCGAGTCGTTACGGTTGGTGCAACGAGGGAGCGCTGCGTACGACCCGTTGGCATATTTGACGCGGCGCTTTGAAGTCACTTGGTATGGCTACCATTTGGCAACGTCCGCTGATTGGACCGAGGTGAGGAAACAATTGGAGACTCTCGAATGCCTGCGTTCTTCGACGCACGCGATCGCCAACTCGTAATCGGCGCCGTGGTGATCATGGTTATGCTCCTCGGGCTGACGTACGTTTTGCGGCCCGTGCCCGCGCAACAGGCCGTCGGAAGGCCGTCAAGCTATTCGACGGACTGGTTGGGAACGAAGGCGGCGTTTCTGCTGTTGCAAGAATCGGGCTATCGTGTCGAACGCTGGGAATCACCACCTGAAGAGCTCCCACAGGACGCCGCAGTGACCACCTTGATTTTCGCTGAGCCTTCCGAACAGGGTACCAGTGCGGAGCGCGCCGCGGTTTCCCGGTTCGTCTCCGCGGGAGGGCGTCTGCTGGTGATGGGAGCGAGCGGCGCGTCTTTCGCGCCGCAATCCGCCGGAATCCCGATCCCCGATTCCGACTTGACGCCCAAACCCTTTTCGGCGCTGCTGCCTTCTCCCCTGAGCCGCAACGCGCCCGAGGTCACGATGGTAGCGCCGGACGAGTGGAGTTCACTCGCGCCATCGCAACTCGCCATTTATGACAGAAAGGGCAAACCGGGGGTGGTCTGGTATCGATATGGCAAGGGGCAAGTGATTTGGTGGGCGATCGCCTCACCGATTTCAAACGGTACGATTCGCGAAAAGGGCAACCTTGCGCTATTTCTGAACTCCATTGGCCCGCCAACCTCGCATGTGTTATGGGACGAGTATTTTCACGGAATGCGGCGATCGCTCCGCTCCTATTTTGCGGAAACTCCCTTGCCGTGGGCCGGCTTGCAGATCGCCTGCGCTTTCGCGGCGGTCCTGTTCACTTTTTCCCGCCGGTCGGGACCTATGCGAATGCCCGCGGGCGAATCACGGCTTTCGCCTTTGGAGTTCGTGGACACCTTGGGAAGCCTTTATCAATCGGCACACGCCGCTCCAGCCGCGGTGGAAATCGTGTATCAACGATTGCGGCTGTCGCTGGTGCGGAGGCTCGGCATACCCATGAGAGCAAAGCTGCCGGAGTTGTGCCAAGCGGCGGCCGACCGCCTGGGATGGCCCTCCAACGCGCTTTTCAATACTCTCTCGGACGCCGAGCGCGCGATGCGCGACATTAATCTGGAAAATACGGAGGCATTGGAACTAGTGGGCGAACTTCACGGATACTTGGATCGCATGGATTCTCAGCGGAACCCCGCAAAAGAGAGACCTTCATGGAAATGAGCACCGCGGATTTGGCCTCGCACGTCCGCAGGGAATTCTCGAAGATCATCGTAGGGCAGAGCGATGCGCTGGACCAATTACTGCTTGTGGTGCTGGCGCGTGGGCATGCGCTCATCGAAGGCGTGCCGGGACTGGCGAAGACGCTTGCCGTGAAGTCGCTGGCACATATCTTCCGCCTGCAGTTCCAGCGAGTGCAGTGCACTCCGGACCTGATTCCGGGCGACATTTTGGGAGGAAATATTTTCGAGCCAGCCGCCGGCACTTTCCGGCTTCACCGTGGGCCGATTTTCACGGATATGCTCCTGGTGGACGAGATCAATCGGATGCCGCCGCGCACGCAATCCGCCTTGTTGGAAGCCATGGAAGAATTGCAGGTGACCATTGACGGGACGAGCCACCTGCTCCCTCGGGCGTTCACAGTTTTCGCGACCCAGAATCCGGTGGAATTCGAGGGGACCTATCCGTTGCCCGAAGCTCAGCTGGACCGGTTTCTGATGAAAATTCGCATCCAATATCCCGACCCGCCGCAGGAAGCTGAAATTTTGTCGCGTTACCAGGACGGATTTGAGGCGCGAGCGTTTGAACGCGTACAGGTCGAGGCGGTTCCCGAAGCCGCGCTGCAGTCCGCGCGTGAGGAAGCCCAACGCGTCCGAGTGGAGCCGAAGCTGCTCGACTACATCGTCTCGATCGTCCGTGCGACCCGCAATTCTCCCGCGGTCAGCTTAGGCGCCAGTCCCCGCGCGGCGATCTCCCTGATGCTGGTGGGCAAGGCCATCGCCGCGATCGAAGGCCGCGACTTCTTGATTCCCGATGATGTGAAAACCGCCGCTCCTCCGATTCTTCGCCATCGCATGTTGCTCAAGCCTGAGGCGGACCTCGAAGGCATCACAACCGATCAGATCGTTTCCGAAGTTCTGGCAGCCACTGCCGTTCCGCAATAGCGCCATGGACCGACTCGTCCCTGCGAACGTGGCGGCGCCGGCGGAAAATGCAGGCCGCATTCCGTTCGCGTTCGGGCGGCGATTTTTTCTTCTCCTGTTCATTGGTCTGGCGTGGATTGCTCCGGCCTGGAAGGAGCCCCGTTTTCTGTACGCCATGGTTTTATGGGATGTGCTGGCGCTGGCGTTTTGGGCTTGGGACCTCGGCCAGCATGCCTCGGCCCGGTCAGCTCGAGGTGCGGCGCGTGTGGAAAGAGCCGCTCGGACTGGCTCAGAAATCACAAATTACGATAGAAGTATCTAACTCTTCAAATATATCACGTCTCCTTGCAGTTGACGGACGAGGCGCCGGACACGTTTAGTTCTGAACTTCCCGGAGTCCAACTCACAGTTCCCGCCGCAAGCTCCGCCCGTGGCGCGTATTCGATCGAACCCTGCGAGCGCGGAGACGCCAAGTTTGGCGATGTTTGGCTGCGTTACAGGAGCCCGCTGTGTGTGGCGGAGCGATGGGCGCGGGCGCGCCTCGGCCAAAACGTGCGTGTCTATCCGAACTTGGGAGCGGCGCAGAGGATGCGCATCTTTCTGATTCGCAGCCGCCAGATCGAGCTGGAAAAACGGCTCAAGCGCCAGCGGGGGCACGGAAGGGAGTTCGAGAGCCTGCGCGAGTATCGCGCCGGGGACGAACTCCGCGACGTCTCGTGGAGCGCCACGGCCCGGCGGGGGAAGCTGATCACCAAGGTGTATCAGGTCGAGCGCAGCCAGACGGTGTGGCTGGTGCTGGACTCGGGCCGGCTTCTGCGAGCGCGCGTCGACCGGCTCAACAAGCTCGACCATGCGGTGAATGCGGCGCTGAGCCTCGCGCAAGTGGCGCTGTATTCCGGCGACCGTGTGGCCCTGCTGGCCTACGACAGGAAGTTGCAGCAGCTCGTGGCGCCCGGACGTGGTGCGCCGCACCTCCGCGCGCTTATCGAAAGCCTGGCGCAAGTACGAGCGGCAACCTCCGAGGCGGATCATCTTCTCGCGGCCAGGGCCCTGCTCTCGTCGCAAAACCGGCGCAGCCTGGTCGTCTGGCTGACCGATTTTGCGGAGACCGCGGCTACACCCGAGGTGATTGAATGCACGACCGTGATCACGAGCCGCCATCTGGTTCTGTTCGGAGTCATGGCGCAGACAGAGCTGCGAAGTCTGGTCGCGGCGCGCCCGGACACGGTTCACGAAATGTATCGTTACAGCGCGGCGCTTGAAATCGTGCAGCGGCGCGACCTGTTGCTGAGGCAACTGCGCCAGCAAGGGGCGATGGTGCTGGAAGCGGCTCCGGCCGGGCTGTCCACAGCCTTAGCAAACCAATATCTTCAGGTAAAGGAACGAAACCTACTCTAGCCGGTAGGAGAAAGCTTCCACCGGCGAAGCCGCAAGCGGCTCGCGCGGAGTCTTCCTGATCACGAAAAGGAGAAGCAATCCGAAAAGCCCGGCGGCCAACAGATACTTCCACCGGGCGGCCAGGTCCGTTGGAGAGACGAAGCCTTCAACCGTGCCGGCAACGATGAGAAGTGGGATGATTCCCAGCGCCAGCCGGATGGCGCGGCCTCCTTCTCGAATCAGCGAAGCGCGCCTCGGCAACATACCGGGGAACAGGAGGCCCTTCGCGATCAGGAAGCCAGCTCCACCAGCGATGAAGATGGCCGGCAATTCGAGGACGCCATGCGGCGCGACAAAACTCAGCAGCTGGCCGGACATTCCCGCCTGCCAGCAAGCGGCGTTGACAACGCCGAAGAGGAGCCCGTTGAAAGCCAGCATCCACAGCGTGCCGACCCCCGCCGTAATGCCGAACGCAAATGTCGCGAACGACACGCTGAGGTTGTTGGTCATGATTGCGCTGGACGCGAGTGGCTTGATGGAGACCACTGAATGAGTCCACATCTGATGCTTGTCGATCGACTCCATCATCTCGCCGCCCAGGAAGTAGCGCGGAAAGCCTGGATCGACAATCGCCATCACGAATCCCACCGCGGCCAGCGCGAAGAAAACGGCGCCAGCAGCCAGCGTGTAGGGCAGGGTTTCGTGAAATACTTGCGGGAACGTGTCGCGATAAAAAGTGAGGATGCGCCCGCCCTGCGCGCGCCGGCCCATATAGATGCAGTTATGCGCGCGGCCGAGGAGTTGATTCAAGGATTGAGCTAAACGCTGGCTGGAGGGATCTTCGCGAACCGTCGATAGATCCGATGCAGTTTGGCGATACAATACAGCCAATTCTCGTAGCTCGTGGTGATTCAAAGCGCGGATCCCGCTTTTTTCGGATCGCGCCACCAGCTCGTCGACGCGCGCCCAATAGGGACGCCGCTTTTGAAGCCATCTCGTGGAGAGCACCGATGTCCTCCGACGACAAGCTTACCATCGAAACCCCCGAGCAAACGGTTCTGGAGTTTCCTCTCGCCGGAATCGGCAGCCGCTCCCTGGCGCTGGTGATTGACACGCTGCTGCAGGCCGCGCGTTTTGATCGTGCTCGGGGTGATCGCTGGACTGATTTCCTATGCGGGCTTCTTGCCGCGTTTCGGAAAACAGTGGGTGTACGCCATCCTGATTTTTTTCGCCTTTCTATCGCAGTTCGGATACTTCGCATTTTTCGAGACGATTTGGAATGGCCGCACGCCTGGAAAACGGTGGATCCATTTGCGCGTAATCACGGACTCCGGCCGGCCGATTGGCGCCCAGGGAGCGATCTTGCGGAACTTGATGCGGATCGTGGACGCGCTCCCCTCGCTCTATGCGATTGGGATCATCACGAGCTTGATCAGCTCACAGAACAAGCGGGTCGGCGATTACCTCGCGGGAACAGTCGTCATTCAGGAAAAGTCGGTGCAAGGTGGCCGCGCGTTGTGGGATTCGCCGGCAACGCACCTGTTAGCAACGTCCCAGTCTCGCACGCTCAACGCCGCCGAGCTTCAACTTGTCGAAGCCTTCCTCGAACGTCGCTCCAGCTTGCTGGAGGACGTGCGCCGGTCAATGGCCCGCCAAATTGCCGAACACCTGGGCCAAGGAGGGTCCGTTCCTCAAGAGGCCCTCCAGGATCCGGAGAAGTTTCTCGAAACTCTCGCCGAACAGTCCCGCAATACTGCACACTTTCGCTGATGGATGAAGTCTGGACTCTGGCCGGTGGTTTACAACAAAACATCTGTTTCTGGGCGCGAGGAGTCGCAAAATCGGGGCAAGCTCGAAGGCGAGTTCGTGTCGGATGCAACGCAACCCAAGCCGAAAAACGCACCGGCACTGCGACGACTATCCTTTCTTTTTACTCCGCTTGCCAACGCCATTGACCCGCTTGACGGATTTGGGGCGCACCGTCTCTCCTGTTTCGCTGGAGGTGCTTCCTGATTCCTGATGAGCTGCTTGTGAATACTGGTAGGCCTTGGTTGAGTATTCCATCGCCTGTTTCGAATGCTCGTGTCCGGTCTGGTGATCTTCTTGGCCGTGATGCGTCGCAGCGACACGGTGGGCGTGCGCGGCAAGGTCGTGGAATTCGGCGGCTCTTTGGTGCCAATCGTTTCGGCTTCGCCCGCCTCGGTCGCCCATGAGTCGCTCCTCTACGAGATCAAACTGGATTGTACCATGCTACTATCCCGGTTCACGTGCTGCATTGACATTCGCTATCTTCAAGATTTGCAAACACGCCACACAACTACGTGATGCTGCTCTTGCGGCATCGCTCCGATAGGACCGATTTGAGTACGCCACATCGCAGCGGGCTCGGATTCAGTAGAGCCTCTTACCGTGCGGGATGCTATTTACAACCAGTCCGCAAAAGGCGCCGCCTCTTACAGCGAGTCACTCGTTTCAACGTGGGCCGACACACCCTCGCACACATTGTTCATACGCGGCGGAGTCGCTGAGTTGGACATGCCCACCGCCAATCGTCGCTTCACCCACATTCCGCAGGGACTCCTTCTTCTCCAGCGTTTGGAAATGCGAGAGCCGCAGTCCATCCGACTGAGAAACCCAAATGCGATCGCAGTGTGCGTCGGCATTGAGTAAGCAGGTCTGTTCGCTCGGTCCAGATTGATCGATCATGGATCTCTCCTCACCAGTAATTTTCTAATACCCGCACCCGGCGGCACCATCGTGGTGGTCAACCGTCAATGTGTTGGTTCACGTCGCTCACCACTGCAGCCGCGACATAGGAGAACTGATGCTGCCTCACAGTCCTGCATAAGTGATCTTGGGCCTGATACTGATCACGTGGATCGCGTTTTCGTCTTTATCGTACCTTCCGATTACTGTCACATCCTGACCCGCAAAAGCCTCAGGTTGCTGTTGATCATCCAATTTATAGATGTGTTTAACCTCAGAGTCGTAGAGCACGAATTGCGCGCCATCGAACTGGACGCATGTGAGGATGCAGTTTTTCTCGCTTTTGATCGTCCCGATGTGATGTCCTTCCGCGCAGAGGCTATCGGTGATCTCACCAGTGAAGGTTTCACTGTTTCGAACCGAGAAGCTGGGCGCCTTTTGAGCAGAGAGACCCCCTGCCAGCATCAGCAGGCCAACCATGCCAATCGCCGCTATTTTCATAGCCCCCTCCTGATCCTTCCGAACTAGTTCTCAAGCCTTATTCAGCATCTGCCCTAAAGAGCAACGGCGCAGTGAGTCCTGTCACGTATCCGTGTGACCTAGATCACCCGTGGATGGGCCAAGTCTGGTACCCGTCGCAAACTGCCCTCCCACCCGCCCAATCTGGGATAGGTCCCGAGACTTCCCGGGACTTGGCCTAAATGCAGCTGTTCGGCTTCCTCACGCCGAGTCGGGAGAAGTTTCGCCGCCCGATATCAAAATCAGAGTGTCCGGCAATCGTGCGCAACAGTGCCTGAATGTACTCTTGCGGTGCTGGAGTTATGCGGCGCTGAGCTACCAAGAGAGCCTGGTGAAGACCTGGAATGGAGAGTAGGCTGCTCTGGTCCGCCACACACTCGGTCACTGGACTGCGCGGGATCCGGATTTCACCTTGTGGAGAGTTGCCATGTACTCACAAACAGGTTGTGTGATACTGTCCGCCACAAATGACGAATCCTTCCGATGATTTGTCGCGAAGGTCCTTTCTCAAAGCCAGTCTGGCTGGAGCTGCTGTTTCTTTGGCGAAAGTTCCCGCAACGGCGGGAACAGACCAGAAAGATCAAAGGACAAACCCAGTGAGCGGCGGCCCAAGCGACGACCTCACGAGGATGAGTATCCGCGAAGTGGCGGATCTGATCCGCAAGAAGAAAGTCTCGCCGGTGGAATTGACAACAGCGTGTCTCGCGCGGATAGACCGAGTCAACCCCGCACTGAATGCCTTCATCACGATCACGGCAGAATCGGCCTTGGAACAGGCGCGGGAAGCCGAAGCTGAGGTGAAGCGAGGGAAATGGCGGGGGCCACTTCACGGGATTCCAATTGCCCTAAAGGATTTGTTTGACACCGCTGGCGTCAGGACTACTGCCGCCAGCGGTGTGTTTAAGGATCGTGTTCCGACGGAAGATGCCCAGGTGGTGCGCAGACTCAAGGCTGCGGGCGCTGTGTTGCTGGGCAAGACCAACATGCAGGAATTCGCATTTGGTGGCAGCTCCATCGTCAGTTACTTCGGGGCCGTGCACAACCCCTGGGAGCTAAGCCACATCGCCGGTGGTTCCTCGGGTGGTTCGGCCGCGGCATTGGCAGCCGAACTCTGCTACGGAGCCCTTGGATCGGACACTGCAGGATCTGTACGGCTCCCAGCAGCTCATTGCGGCATTGTAGGGCTCAAACCCATGTACGGACTGGTGAGCACACGCGGCGTGATCCCTCTTTCCTGGTCGCTCGATCACGTTGGACCCATGGCGCGCTCTGCGGCCGACACGGCTCTCCTGCTTCAGGCAATCGCCGGCTACGATCCTCAAGACATCACGAGCGAGGAGATGAAAGTCCCCGATTATGCGCAGTTTCTCCGGGCGAAAGTATCCTCCATCCGAATCGGGGTACCCCGCGAGTTCTTCTTTGCGGAACTCGATCCGGACATTGACGCGGCAATGAAGCAGGCCCTCTTAGTGTTGGGGAAACTCACGGCTGGGATTCAAGAGATGGCAATGCCGGCGAACACGATGGAGACCTTGAGAGACGTCGTGAGGGCCGCCGAGGCCTACGCGTACCACCGCGAATTCGTTACCAAAACCCCGGAACTCTACCAGCCGCTGACGCTGAGAAGGATACGATTGGGTGCTGATGTGACTACACCCGCCTACATCCAAGCGCGCCGTGACCTCGCTCAAATCCGTCGAACGGCCGGAAAATCGTTTGAGTCTGTGGATGCTCTGGTCACCCCGACGCTTCCAATTCCGCCACCGGCGATTTCCGACCCGAGGGCGGACGATATTTTGCCTGCGGTGCGCAATACGTCGCCGTTCAACGTCAATGGTTTGCCATCGATTTCGGTGCCGTGTGGTTTTACGAGCACAGGCCTTCCCATAGGCATGCAGATCATTGGCCCGCCGGGAGGCGATGCCGTCGTTTTGCAGCTCGCACAGGCCTATGAGCAAGCAACGGACTGGCACAAGCGGCGTCCGCAAGTGGCTGACCACGGTTCGACAAGGGCATAGGGTTCCTCTTGATGGCCGGTGACAACAGCCGGGACTGAACTACTCCATCGAACCGGCTAAGGCGAGGTGAGCAGGTGTATACTGACGACCGCCCCTAAGGAATCCAGAATGGGAATCTTGATTCAGCTATAGGAGAAGGATTGATGATCCCATACTCCAATCGCTGTCGACTTGCGACTGTGCTCCTGCTTCCGCTATTCGGAGTCTTGTGGCCAATCACAGCAGCACCGGCGGGCGTCTCACAGGAGACCGCTCCACTCGGTCACAATCAAACGCAACCCCCGCCTCTGGTGCAAGAAAACAAGACCGTCCGGGTGTCGGAACATGTCTATGTGATCCCGGACGGGCGCGTAAATCTGGTTCCCAACATTGGCATCATCGTCGGAACCCGGGCAACCCTGGTGGTGGACGCTGGAATGGGGCCTAGAAACGGACAAGTGGTACTGCGCGAACTTGCCAAGGTCAGCAAGAATTCTCAACTATATCTTACTACGACCCATTTCCATCCGGAGCACGTCACGGGCGCTCAGGCATTCCCCGCAAGTGCGATCGTACTCCGTCCTAAGGTGCAACAGGAAGAGGTGGATCGAAAACAGCCCGAGTTCATCCTCAATTTCAGCCGAAGGACTCCCGAAATCAAAGCGCTGTTGCAGGACGTCAAGCCTCGTGCGCCCGATATCGTTTTCGACCGTGAACTAAAACTCGACTTGGGCGGGGTGACGGCTCGGTTGTTTTGGCTTGGAGCGGCGCATACGCGGGGGGATAGCTTCATATTCGTCGAGGAGGATGGAGTCCTCTTCACGGGGGATGTGGTGCTCAACCGTTTTTTCCCTATCTTTCCCGATGCCGATGCGAGCGGGAAAAACTGGCTGGTCATCCTGAATCAATTGGAAGCCCTGCAGCCGCGGAAAATTGTTCCGGGACACGGCGAAGTAGGTGACGCCGCACTGGTCAGCAAAGAGCGTACTTATCTCCAAGAAGTACAATCGCGCGTCGTGGAACTCAAAGCTCAGGGAAAGCCTTCGGAAGATGCAGAGCGGTTGCTGACGGTGGAATTTCGCGCGAAATATCCTGACTGGGATAATCCCGGCTGGATCGCAGACGCTGTCCGTCGATTTTACGCGGAATCCAATTAAATTTCTTCGGGGAGGCGTCCGTGCGCGTCTTCGACTGCTGGGGGCGGCGCACTCCCCGGTGAAGATGGGAGCAGGGCCAGGATTTTTTATTGCACTCGCGCAATCGCCTTTCACGAGCCAGTTCCCGATCGCGAGAACTAGGAGGAAAACGATATGAAGCGGAGAACATTTCTGAGCAAGGCGGCCGCAAGCGGATTGGTCGCCGCGGTTGTGCCCAGCCTGGCCAGTGGTTCCCAAAGCAAACCCGCGGCCGCCTCGGGAACAAAACTGCGCGAGATTTCGACGGATCGGGCGCCGAAACCCGTCGGACCTTTTTCCCAGGCGATCAGGGCGAATGGATTTATCTTCGTCGCAGGTCAGACCGCGCGCGACCCGAAGACCGGCCAGGTGATCGAGGGGGACATCACTCGCCAAACGGAACGTGTAATGGAAAATCTCAAAATCATCCTCGAAGCCGCTGCGTCCTCGCTCGATCGGACGGTGAAAACAACGGTCTATCTAAAGGATATGGATGATTTTGATGCGATGGGTAAAGTCTACGGCCGTTATTTTCCCTCTCACCCTCCCGCCCGCGCCACTGTCGAGGTAGCCCGGTTGCACGGAGGGCGCATCGAAATTGAACTCATCGCTCTCGCCTGATTTCAATTTCTCAGCGCAACGCAACCGGAACGCAAGAAATCCCGCTCCCACGGACGAATGGTGGAAAGAGGTGCTTTATGCTGACGCGCCGCCAGTTTTCTAAAATAATTATAGGATCGGGTATATTAGCTTCGAGTAATCTAGGGCGGACGAGCGCGACACCCGCTTCTCCCGCTCAGAGCGCCTCCGCGGATTGCGATTTGTTGATCAAGGGGGGCACGGTCATCGATCCCGGACAGAATCTGCACGCCGCGCTCGACGTGGCGGTGAAGAACGGCAAGATTCTAGAAGTGTCGCCGGATATGCCCGCTGCCCGGGCGCGCAGCGTGGTTTCCGCCAAGGGCAAAATCGTGACCCCAGGACTCGTGGATGCCCACGTGCACGTCTTCGAGGGCATGGGACCTATTCCAGTGAATGCCGATCTTTACTGCCTCGAGCGCGGCGTTACCACCGCAGTGGACACGGGCTCGACAGGATACGCGGGCATCGCCGCCTTCAAGAAGTACGTCATCAGGCCCTCCGCCACTCGAATTTACGCGTTACTGGACATCAATGGTTTTGGAGTCATGATGGGCCTGGCGGGAGAGTACGGAAATCTAGACTGGGTGAATTCGCAATCTACGGCGCGGGCAGCGGAGGAGAACAAACCAGACGTCGTGGGAATAAAATGCCGGCTTTCCAAGGAAACCACGGGGCCAAACGATCTCGAAGTCCTGAAGAGAGCGCTTGAGGCGGCTGACGCAACCCATCTGCCCCTAATGGTTCACATCGGAGATTCGTATTCTCCTCTGCGGGAAATCATCAGCCGAATGCGAAAGGGTGATGTATTAACGCACTGTTTTAACGGACGGCCGAACGGGATTCTCGATGCCAACGGAAAACTCCTCCCCGAGGTGCTGCAAGCTCGCCAGCAGGGCGTCTTTTTCGATCTCGGCCACGGCAGCAACAGTTTTGACTTTGACGTAGCGGAAAAATGTATCCAACAGAATTTCCTCCCCGACACGATCAGTAGCGATCTCGCATCCACGAGCATCAACGGCCCAACGTTTGACTTGATCACTACGGTCTCAAAGTTCTTGCCCTTGGGGCTGAGCTTGGATCAGGTGGTTGAACGGGTCACGGTGAGCCCGACGCGCGTGTTCAATTTCGGGGTTGAACTGGGAACCCTGCGGCCTGGAACGGTGGCGGATATCAGCATCATCGAGGTCCGCGAAGGGACGTTTGTTTTCACGGACACCGACGGGAAGAAACGCACGGGACGGCAGAAGCTTCAGAGCGCGGCGACGATTCGAGGCGGGCGGCTCTATGTGAACCGAAGCGAAGACTCGGCGAATAGTTAGCTACGAGGCACTGGCTTTGTTTCCGAGTCGCCGACAATCCTAGAGCCATCCCGCCAACCCTCTATGAGCGAGAGTGTTTGTAAAGATTCAGCCACTACCGGCGAGTGATGGTATTTGCCCCGCGGGCACGCGCCGTCGCGCGGCAAATCGGACGGAAGGCTGTTGATGGTGGTGGCAACCGGCGACCATATGGTTCCGCCGGATGTACAGTTAAAGGCCTACGCCGCGGCGCTGTAGTCCAAGAAACCGGTGCTGCCTGCTGGACGCGTCGACCCTTATCGGCGCGAGATCTTCCGCCGCAATAGCGCCGAACAACTCGCGTGGTTTGCGGCACACTCGAGTGCGTGACCTTCACTCGCGGATCATTTGCTGGAGCGGGCCCGCCAATTGAGCACCACCGTGAGCCGTGGAGAGGCGCCTTCGTTCGAAGGGACATTCACGAGAAAACGCTGGCCGTCGGCGGTGGGCTGGTACAAGAAGGTCTCCGGAATGGTTTCAGGCGCGCCCTCAAACAGGGCCTTGGGCGTTCCGGCCTGGATGCTCGCGTTTGACACTTGGATGGGGGCAGCCATCATTTTTTGGTCCGCCGAAACGTAGAACAGTTCCTTGCCGTCGCGGCGCCAACGTGGCTGCGATCCCCCCGCCGTGCTTACCTGCACTCGCGTACCATTCGGCGGAACGGCCTGAATGTAGACCTGGGCCTGCGCGGACTCATCGGATGCGTAGGCCATCCATCGCGAATCAGGCGAGAACTGAGGGAAATCTTCGTCGGCCGCAGTGTTCAGATACGGAACCGGTTTGCGATCGCCCTCCAGCGGCAACAGCCAAATGTCTCTTTTGGTCTTATTGCCGTTCTCCGCGTACACAATGAACTTCCCATCGTGGGACCAGCTATACGGACCCATGTCGCCGCCGATTCCGTGCGCCAGCAGTTCCGGCTGGCCGATTCCATTGGCGGCCTTCCAGTACAGATTGCGCCGCACAGTATCTGGGGGGCGAATCGAAAACGCGATGCGTTTCCCGTCCGGAGACCAGGCCGGAAAACTCGCGATACTTCCCGCTCCTGTCACAGAAGTGAAGCGAGAGATTGCGTTTCGCGCCACGTCCGCCAGCCAGATATCGGTTGCCCCGGTTTGTGCGTCGATGATGGAAACCGCCACCATGCGGTCATCGGGCGAAATCGCAAAGGGACGAATCATGCCGGTCTTAGCCAATGCACCCAGGCGCTTACCGGTCCGGTCCAAGAAAGCCAATTCATGTTGTTGCGTGGCAGAGGCAGTAAGATAGGCCAAGGCCCCATTCGCCGAGACGGAGAACCCAGCGTGGGCAGCGTTGCCGGCGTTGCCTACTTGCTGCGCCAGAGGAAACATCTCGCCGGTCGCTTGGAGACGTTCGGAATTGAACGGCAGCGCCATCAAGGTGGTCTCGCGCCGGAACAAAAGAAAGCCGTCCCGTGCCGAGGCATTTGCCGACGCATAGGTGGCGTTGGACTGGTCAGGCAGCAGCCGCACCGGAGGCGCGCCGTCTAGCGATCCCGCATAAATTCCGGCGGTCTCTGTTTTCTCGCTGACGAGCAAATAGAGAAAGCGCCGGCCGTCCGGCAGAAACTCCGGATACTTATGATTATCTCCCTCGACCGCAGCTTTTGTCACAGGGGTGGGAACGCCTCCGGCTGCGGAAACTCTCCCCAAAACGCGCGATAAACTCGTGACGCCGCTTAACGGGAAGAGGATGGTCCCGTTTGGGCCCCAGCTTCCTCCCGCGTTGCCGGCGGCATCGCAAAGGATCTGGGCTTCGCCACCGGCCAAAGCAATCTTCTTGAGCTTTCCATCGGCGAAGAACCCGATGTAGGAGCTATCCGGCGACCAGAAGGGGTAGAAGCCGCCGTCGGTTCCCGGCAGCTCGCGGGCTTCGAGCGAATCGATGGGCCGGACCCACAGCCGGCTGCGGCCGCCGCCGCTCATGGCCAGATAACGTCCATCGGGCGAGATCGCGAAGGGGCCCACGCGGGCCGTAGGCGACGGCACTTCGAATTGGGCCGCGCGCTGTTCGGACGGCGGCGTCTCGCGGAAGTGGACGAAGGACAGTGCGGCCAGCAAGAGCAGGAGGACGGTGGCCATCGCAATGGGAATCCAGCCGAATTGTTGCCGGCCCCGCGCGGCGGGGATTGCCTTGGCAGATGCGGCACCCGTGAGAACGTCGTCAATCACGATGCGCACGGCCGCTGCGTCGGGCATACGCTGGCGCTTGTCTTTCCGCAGGCAGTGGCGCAGCAAGGTTCTGATGGTGGATGGAGTCAGTTCCGGGAGCCGGCTCCAATCCGGCTCGGACTTCACCACCGCTGCGAGAATTTCCGTTACATCTTCACCACTGAATGCTTGCATGCCAGTCAGCAATTCATACAGCACCGCACCAAAGGCCCAAATATCTGTGCGCTTGTCTACTGTCTTGCCACGTGCTTGCTCGGGTGACATGTACGCAGCCGTGCCGAGAATTACTCCCAGCATTGTGGCGGCCCGACTAAGAGTGGGAGAATTGCCCATGTCTTCGTTGGGCGTGTCGCCCGCAAAGGCTTTCGCCAACCCGAAGTCCAGAACTTTGACTTTGTCTTCGGGTGTCACCTTCACATTCGCGGGTTTCAGGTCACGATGAATGATCCCTTTTTCGTGCGCGGCTTCCAGTGCCTCGGCAATCTGCTTGGCGATGGCCAGAGATTCTTCAACGGGAACCGGGCCGTCTCGCTGGATGCGATCCGCCAGCGTTTCGCCGGGAACAAGTTCCATGACGAGGTAGCTTGTGCCGTTGGAATCTTCGAGACCGTGAATCGTTGCGACGTTCGGATGATTCAGTGATGCCAGTAGTTTGGCTTCCCGCTGAAAACGGGAGAGCCGCTCGGAATCATGCGCAAACGCTTCAGGTAAGACCTTGATGGCCACGTCGCGTCCGAGCTTGCTATCACGCGCCTGATACACTTCTCCCATGCCGCCCGCGCCAATCGGCGCGAGGATCTGGTAGGGGCCAAGCTTATCGCCTACAGAAAGTGGCATAGGAGCGAGTCGGCCAAGTCTACCCGATCAAGGACTGGATTGGGAATGAATCACGGCGTACGCGGGCATTGGCGACGATCCCATCCCAACTTTCGGATTGGCGACGATTCGCCCAGAATTGTCGGATCCAGTGTGTAGCGATGAGCAGTGAAATTCGCTTTGCCAAACACACCAGTTCCCTGTTAGAACAAAGCCGCTAGCGTGGCGGACCCTACGTATACGCCCAGCAGCGCGGCGCGTAAGAGTTGCGATGTCACTTGCGCCGGCCCGGATTATTGGCATTGCCTACAGTGTGACACACGATCTAAGGAGTGAAGCGATGACAACGAAAAAGCAGTGGCTGGTAAATCTCACCTTCGTCGCATTCTGGATCGCCATTGGCATGAGCCCGCGGAACCTCGGTCGGGCGTCGGTCGCGCAATCGACGAATGTCGAGAAGGTGCCGGTCTTCGAGGTAGACCCCGCGTGGCCGAAGCTTCCCAACAACTGGGTTCTCGGCAACGTTTCCAAGATCGTGGTCGATCGGCACGATAATGTGTGGCTCATTCACCGGCCGCGTACCGTCCCTGCCGATAAAACGTCGGCGCCGCCGGTGGTGGAATTGGACACGAATGGGAAGTTCGTGCAGGCGTGGGGAGGGGAAGGCGCCGGGTACGACTGGCCGGATGCCGAGCACAACGTTTTCGTGGACTACAAGGACAATGTCTGGATCAGTGGGAGCAGTCCGAGTGGCCAATCGAAAACGAAGCGATCGGACGACATGGTGATCAAATTCACCAACAACGGGAAATTTCTGATGCAGATTGGCGGCCGATCCGTAAGCCAGGGAAGCACGGACCCCAAGAGCGTGAACAAGCCTGGGGACTTGTTCGTGTCCCCCAAGACGAATGAGCTCTACGTCTCCGACGGCTACGGGAATCGGCGACTGATCGTCTTCGATGCGGACACCGGCGCGTTCAAGCGCATGTGGGGCGCGTTCGGTAAGCCTCCGGAGGACGACGCCAACTCAGGCGGTCCGGGCCCATCAGGAGGTCATCCTGGCGCGGGTGGCGCGGATACGGCGGAAGGTGGAGGAGCGCGGCGGGTCCTCGATACGGAAGGCGAAGGGTCGCCTAAATTCGCCAGCCCTGTGCATGGCGTCCTCGTGTCGAATGATGACATCGTGTACGTCGTCGACCGTTCCAACAGGCGCGTGCAGTTATTCACGCCGGATGGCAAGTACATCAAGCAAGTCTTCATCAACCGAGCCGGCCCAGCGTCCGGGTCGGCCTCAGGGTTGGCTTTTTCGCCGGACAAGGGTCAGCAATTCCTATACATTTCGGACTACGGCAATTCACACGTTGTCGTGGTCGATCGGAAGTCGCTCGAAATCCTTTATCAATTCGGGAAACGAGGGGCCGAGCCCGGGGATTTCCAGGGTATCCATCACATTGCGGTCGATTCCAAAGGCAACATCTACGCGGCGGAAGTGGCGCCAGGCGCTCGCGCCCAGCGGTTTATTTTTAAAGGGATGTCATCTGCGCTGCCGCCGAACGCGCTGACCGCGGCTCAATTGTCCTTGAAGCCGTAGACGCGGAAGAGCCGAAGGGAATGATTGCAGAGTTCCCAAGCTTTGTATAATGTGGCCACTCAGGTGATGGCGGGCGCGCTCGTCCGGTGTGACTGCGACTCCGCGCGGCAGGAGTCACTCATACTTTGGGGCCGCCCAAGGTTTCGGATTTCGCTGGAGGGACCACGATGAGCAACAAGCGATGGATCCTGTTCGGCGCTGCAATGTGCCTCCTTCTGGTATCGCATCCAGTGCTCGCGCATCACGGTTTTGCCGCCTTCCAGATGGATCAAGTGTCAACGATCAAGGGCACTGTCGTTGACTATGAATTGATCAATCCGCATGTACAGATCTTCCTGAAGGTGGACCAAGAGGGCGGCAAAGCCGTGGATTGGGACGTGGAAGGCGTGAGCCTGAACATGATGGTGAGGGCCGGATTTAAACGAGATTCCTTGAAAGCAGGGGACACCATTTCCGTGACCGGGCATCCCGGTAAAAACGGCAAGCCTGTTTTATTGCTGATGAAAATCGTGCTGGCCGATGGCCGAGTGCTCTCCGCGTCTTACGAGTAGATTATATTATGTGTTCGTAAATAAAGGCACTTAGTGAGGAGCCAGCTATCGAATCGCAAGGAACTGAGGTCATCTGGATGAGACACCGCGCTTTTTGGGTTGTCACCATCGCCTTCACGTTGGGTCTTCCACTTGCTTTTCTCGCGAGTGCGGCGAGGGCGCCCCAGGAATCGAAGGCTCAGGGTTCAAGCCAGACACGTGATCTTTCGGGAGTATGGTTCACGCAAGGCAAGGTGCGGGCCAATTTCGCGTTCGAGGGAGCTGCTCCTTTCCTCCCTTGGGGCGAAGAACGGGTTAAAGCCGGTCCGCAAAAAGAGACACTCGTTGTGCTCTGCATTCCACCGGGAGTGCCGCGAGTGTGGACCGAGCCATATCCATTTGAAATTATTTCGTTGCCAGGGCGCGTGCTGATTCTCTATGAATTTCAGCACCTGATCCGGCAGATTTACACCGATGGACGGGAACACCCCAAGGATCTGACTC
The DNA here is from genome assembly GCA_963811715.1 of Terriglobia bacterium. GTDB lineage: Bacteria > Acidobacteriota > Terriglobia > Acidiferrales > UBA7541 > Palsa-360. Next base: position 92,798 of record CAWESM010000006.1, on the reverse strand, counting down.
CCACCTACATGGGAAATTCGATCGGCAAGTGGGAAGGAAATACGCTCGTCGTGGACACAACAGGATTCAACGACAAGACCTGGATCGACGGTTCGCGACATCCCCACTCCGATGCCCTCCATGTCGTGGAACGAATCCAGCGAGTGAGTCGTGAAATGTTGCAGGTTGACGTCACCATCGACGATCCGAAGACGTATGTAAAACCCTGGACGGCGCAGAGGATTTTCGATCTCAAAACCGACTGGGAAATTTCGGAACAGATTTGCGAGGAAAATAACACGTACCTCTTCCCGCCAGAGATTACTAAGTAGAAAAAATGTGGATGTGTCGAGAATAGCTAAATATTAGTGATGGATCGCGTCGACGACGCGGTTCTTGGCCTTTCCGTCCGCGTGTTATACTCAGGTGCAAGGAGGAACTCCTCCACGGACGCCGGATGTTTCACGAGCACGGCCCAGCTCTATAGGAACTTAGGTGGCCGGCGAATTCAGCGACAAATTCAATTTGAGAGGTATCGCATGAAACGCAAGCGGATGACATCATTTGGCTTGGCATGTGTCCTTCTGATGATTTGCGCGCCGGTGTTTGCACACCATGGCGGTTCGGACTATGACACACAAAACCTGATAACCTTGAAGGGAACCGTGACCGAATTTCTCTGGGAAAATCCTCATTGCCAGGTATTTCTCGACGTAAAGAAGGAGGATTCGGGCAAGGTTGTCAATTGGGGGATAGAAACCCTCGCTCCCGCGGTCCTAAAGAGAGCCGGCTGGAGCCCTAAAACATTGCATCCCGGCGATCAAATCACGATCACCCTGGCGCCAAGCAAAAAAGGCACGCCAATAGGAATGATCCGCAAGGTTGTTTTGCCCAACGGCGAAGAATTGACCGGAGGATCCTTCGGCGGCGGCGACCTAACGCCGCAACCATGAATCTCGCGGAATCGCTTTGACGAAGCGAGCCTTGCTCTCTGATTTTGCGATGCGAAATATCGCAGCTGGACCGAAGGCTGAAACTTGAGCCGCGAAGGGAGTTTGGACATGCGAAATTGCGTCATGGGTTCGATCGCCGCGTTAGCGACAGTGTTTCTTTTCCCGGCAGTACCGTTTGCTCAGGCCGCGCAGCAACCTGGAATGGCGAAGGCCGATGCTCCGTCGAAACCCTTCGACGCACATGACTTTGCCGGCGTTTGGAATCCCGCACCGCGCCTGCAACCCAAGGGCGAAGTCAATCCGCTCGACTTGGGCGGCCACCCGAATCCCCTGCCTCCTTTCGCGCCCGCGGGGCAGGCGAAGTACGAGAGCAACAAGAAGTTCATTGACGCCGGAGCTGTCCTGGATTGTGATCCGTACGGCACAGCGCGCAATTTCTTTACGCCCAGGCCTTTTGAAAATATTCAGGCCCGCGACAGGCTTCTGCAGCACTTCGAGTATTATGACAATTGGCGCGAAATTTGGACGGACGGACGAAATTTTCCCGACGATCTGGAACCCGATTACATGGGCTACTCGATTGGCAAATGGGAGGGAGACACATTCGTCGTCGATTCGCGCGGTTATAACGGCAAGCAGTTTCTCACCTGGCAAGGTTTTCCACTCACCGAGTCCATGCACCAGACGGAGCGCTGGCAGCGGGTGGACCGTGACACATTGAAGATCGTTTTTACGTTCGACGATCCGAAGATGTATTCAAAGCCGTGGACGATCACGTATTTTTACAAGTTGATGAGCAACTGGGTACTGGACGCCCACCCGTGTACGCTAGCGGCGATCAAGGAATACGACGAACGGATCAACCACGCCGACAAACTTCCTGGCCGCGACTACAAGCCCGAGAAATAGCGCGGGCGAAGCATCGAACGCGCGGGAGCGCCCATTCTGAACTCCGTGCGAATCAGCCACTCACTCGACCAGTCTGGACAATTCGTTAAAGTGTGTTTGAAGTCCCGACAAAATTCTCGACAAGAAGTGAAGTCCTGGTGAAGCAGGAGTGATACCAACTGTTTTGAATAGTTGGTGGGCCCGCCAGGATTTGAACCTGGGACCGACGGATTATGAGTCCGCTGCTCTAACCAGCTGAGCTACAGGCCCAACGAAGCTAAACCCCTAATCTATCATCTGATTACCGAAATTGCATTCGGCATCAGAGTGCCCCCGAATGTAGCACTGTAGTAGATTCGTAGTACTTTCATCCCGCGCCCCGATGCGATTCCACTTGTTTTTTGGTGAAGTCCTGTCACTCACGGTGGATGGTGAGTTGACCATACCATTGTGACGGTTGGAAACCCATCAGTACGGAGTGTAAGGGCGCTCGTCGACGGGGTCAACGCTATCCCGGGTAAGGTTACCGAGCGGGGAAAAGTGATACAACCCGACTTTCAGCGTGTCGAGTGGAAGAGCGCCAGTAAAGCGGTCAGCGATTCGAGGGGTTAGCTGTATATGCACGCGAAAAAGGGACCACCCCAGAGCGATTGTAGAGATTTGCCCTCGCGCAAGGCTTGATAGAATGTACGTATGGCTACTCTAACGGTAATCTTCGGGTTGTTCGGTGTGATCGGTGGTATTTGCGGCGTCTGGAGTTTGATCTATGTTCGCCGTCAGACAGCACTGGCTCGTCGCCAGACGGAGCTGATGGAGCGGGAAATCAATGACAGGAAAAAGCAGGACATTGAAGATGATCAATGAACCCCAACTCCACATCAGCAAGGAAGGGGACCGCTATGTAAGGACACTGCTGGTGCAAGGGGCGCACTATATTTTGGGGCCCTTTGGACAGGACAGGGATCTCCGGCGCTGGGGGCTGAAGCTAGCGGAGCGGGGAGGAAAGAATGCCAAGAAACGAGCGGTCGTTGCCGTGGCACGGAAGTTGGCCGTGCTGCTGCACAAGTTGTGGGTAAGCGGAGAAGTTTACGAGCCACTGCGGAACAACCACAAAGTGGTGAGCGCCGTGGCGTAGAGGTTGGATCGAAAGAGCCGAGCTCCACCGCCGAGTTCCGGTGACTGCGACCAAGTCCTGGCCCAACTCCCTTCGAAGAGAGGGGAGCCGAGGTCGATTATCAGGGAGCAGCACCTGCTGAACGGAGGACACCCAACTTGCACCGAGCGAAAAATCGCTCACAAAACAGTGCGGATGGAAGGATGGCGGCAGAGGCGGAAGGGCTCCCAGTAAGACCACTCGACGGAAACCACAAAACCTGCTTGATTCGGATCGGCCTTCTCATGGAAGGACTTGGCGTAGCGTTTACGCGCTATCGGAAACGAGTAGATTGAGGTGCTATACTGCGGCTCTCAAGGCGTGAAAATTGAGAGCGTGTCCATGGGAGGTTTCAAATGAAACGGATAGTCATGTTTGTTCTCGGCGTGATACTGGGTTCGACCGCCGCGTTTGCGCAGGCGCCGGACGCTGCCGTCGATACGGCATTGCTTGCCGCCCCGGCCAATCTGCGCGAGGGTGCCACGGTCATTAAGTGGAAACCAGACTACACGTATGACACGTTGAAGAAAGGCAACAGCCGTCTGGCGTGTTACGACCGCTCGGGCTTTCCGGAACAGCAGCCGTTCTCGGTTGAATGCACTAGCATCGCCAACCTGGACCGGGTCGCTCAAAATCTGAAGGCCGAAGCGGCTGGCGACAAAATCAAGACTCAGGCGATACTCGATGCCGCCGAAAAAGACGGAACCCGTGTGAAGCCCGAGTACGGATCGGTGTGGTACCACATGCAGGGCGCCGACCGGGAGCACGCTCGCACGCACATGACCATTGCCGTGCCCGGCGCCACGACGCAGTCCATCGGACTACCCGACAACAACAAACAGGGCACCGTGTGGATCATGAATGCGGGTACGTCGACCGCCCATCTCATGACTCCCGGCGAGTAGCGGGCGTCCATCGAATCAAATGGCCGACATCCTTCGGCGTGGTCCCGCGCGCAATCCGGAGAGTGCCGGCAGAAGCCGCGTGAGTTTCAGCACGGTCGCCCCTCGGGGTGCACTTGGAAGATCGATTTCATGCAGGCGCGGTGGAGATTGGGAATAGCGAATGGTTATGAGGCATCTGATCTTCAATCTTCTCATAGTTGCGGCGCTGGCCGCGGCTCCGGCCAAGCAAACGTTCACCGGCGTTATCACCGACGACAATTGCCCCAAAGGAGATCACTCCCAAATGCAAATGGGACCGACGGACGCCGAGTGCGCCATGGCCTGCATCGATGCCCATGGCGCCACATACGGTCTGTATGATGGCAATCAGTTCTACACTTTGAGTGACCAGCGGACGCCGGCAAAATTCGTGGGGCATAAAGTAAGGGTCATGGGCACGCTGGACACCAAGACAAAGACGATCCAGGTGGACTCGATTGCCATGGCGAAATGAGTGACATAGTTAGTAAATCCGCAGGAGCTGTTCGAAGATCTGCTTCATATTTGCACTCAGCATATCGAACTCAGGAGACGCATCGACGCGAGCCAATTCCTGATCATTTCTCCTATCGGCATGCGGCATGGTGACGAAAAGCTAGTTACCGATTCTCAGGACTTCGCGTACTGGTGCGAGATGGTTTGGCCGAGAATGGCGGATTCACATCTTCCCGGAACGCCCGCGACGCTTCAACTCTTCAAACCAGTTCAGCACAATTTTAATGCCACTCACGCGTGCGGAGTGTTCTGCATTGCGCCAGCCTGGCCTTACTTCTTGAGCGCTGGATTCACGTACCCGTGTTGGAGGACCTTTTTCAGATCCGGTCGTATGCTCAGGTACGTGACGTGATCGGGGACGGCCGAAAATCCATGCGGCACGTGCTCCGGGATGATGATAATGTCGCCCGTCTTTATTTCACGGCTCGTGTATCCCACCATTGTCCCGCTACAGGACGGGCCGTTCAGGATTGTCGTCACTTCGGCGTCTGGTGCAGAACGCCTCCCGTTGACGATGGTGCCCCCAGTGATCAAGGTCGCGCTACCCGATATGACGACGTAACTCTCGGCCGTATCGTCGTGGAAGATGCCGGTGGGACCTGCCGCGCCGGGGCGCTGTTCCCCGCACGCCGGCGAGGGGTTCGCCGCCACCGTACCGGCATTAGCACCACCGCCACCCCCCATCGCTCCGCGGTGAATAACGGCGACTCCGAGCTGGTACTTATCCATATCGATAACCCTGATCGTATTATCTGGAATCGTCCGCTTTGTGTCGACCGCGTGCTTCAACACGGCCTTGACGTCTTCGTCGCTGATGTACACGCCATCCTTTGGCGCTTGAGCCATCGCGACTACAGGACACGCCGCAAGTACCATAGCCAGGGCTTGCAGGATCTTTTCCCGCATGACTGCCTCCTCAGGATTCTCAGTTGTTTGTGACCGTTAAGCAGGTTCAAGTCCTCTACTTAAATCAAATTGATTTTCACACCGACTCATTTCACCTCGACGATCTCAATCGCGACTCGATCGGGCCCCTCAATCATGGCCGCCCGCGTGTTGCCCCACGGGTGGATCTCTTCGAGGAACTTAGTCCCTTCGCTTTTCAACCGCGCCACAGTCGGTGTCAGGTCCGCGACGCTGAGGGCCCAATGATCAACGACATGTCCCCGCGGGCTGACGAGACCGCCGCCAGGCCACGGCCGGATCAAAATGCTGATGTCGTCAAACATGACGCTCCCGGACGGCTCGCGAACAAAACCAGGAAACTTGGCGAACGACGGCCATGTCGGCGGAGCGTACAACTGTTTGCAATCCCCAGTAGTCGTTGCAACGGGCGCGCCGCCGCTACCTCGCGGGTCGGTCGCACCGAGCTGGGTTACATACCACCGGATCGCACACAGCGGGTGCTCATGATACATGTGTATGTGGTTGAAACGTTCTACCTGGCCGCTTTGAGCGTTCTCAATCATTGCTCCGTCCGGACCCCGGAGATAGCCGAAGCCCCCCTGCCGGGTCGGCTGCACACCCTTGGCTCGCATTTCGAGGATCTGCTCCTGTGTTGGCAGCCCCGGCAGCGTATCGCTGGACATGTCGACGAGCTTGCCGTCGGCGGCGTCCCACATCTGAGCGATTTTCAGGCCCTTGGCGTGGAACTCTTCGTTGTACTTGCGCGAGTCCGGCGTGTTCCAGCCGAAATGCCACACCGAAGTTTGAGGCCCGGTCAGCTCCGTCTGAGGTGGTGTATTGACTTTCGTGAAAAGCAAATAGACGTTGCCTGTTTTGACCGCCTCATAGCCGTTGAAGCTCGTCCTGGTGGTCGACGCTGGAAACGGCTTCAGGTAGTAGTCGGCCGCAGCCTTTGGGTTCACCGAATTCAGATGAACGTGGTGAACATGCATCGGCGCGACCGTCGCCAGCCCCTGCGCGAGGACCGACCGACATGTTGTTACAGAAACCCCCACCAGGACCACCATGAAGGTCATGACGTGATTTCGCATTTTGAAGCTCCTTCCGTCGTCCATTTGTTCGTGAGAACACTCGGCCATCGGAATGCACCAGGTCCAAAATTCGCCCGCCGACGGTAATCTAAACCGGATTGCCTCCGTGCACAATGCTGACGCCGCTTACGCATGGATGGGTGATGTTTTATCACGATTGGGGCTGACTTCTGGTAAGTCATCTCCTTAGAAAGTGGCCCCGCCTGGGTCCCACCCAGTCAATTGCTTTTCGGAATGTGGCCCAGTACCTGACAGCGTCATTGATTGGTTGACCCGCCAAATTCGCGTTAAACTCCCCCGAGGAACTGGGCTGTAGCTCAGTTGGATAGAGCCGCGGTTTCCTACTAGGAGCATGATAACGCCGCGAGTGATGCAGGCCCTGGCCCCTGCACCACTACCTGCTATATCCTTTAGACCAGTCGAAGCATCTCCAGCAAGTCCCCAAAACTTGGGCGCGTGCACTCAAAGATGCGAAGTTGGAACCTAGACGGATTTATGACTTACGGAGCACTTTTGCCACCAGGCTAAACGAAATCGGGATCCCACAAGTTTTTGTAGATCAGTTGATGGGATACTCAGGTGGGTTAGCGCAAACGTACTCGAAGGCGAGCCAGGAAATTCGCCGTGCAGTGATTTTAAAACTGGAAGCGTTTATCCTCTCCAAGAATCCGGGCACAATCACGCCATCAATCTCGGACCCGTGGATCAACTAGCCAAACACAAATAGAATCTTGAATGGTGGGGCTGGGGAGAGTCGAACTCCCGACCTACGGTTTAGGAAACCGCCGCTCTATCCAACTGAGCTACAGCCCCGTGCCTCGGGAGAGTTTAACGCGAATTAGGCTGCTCAGCCAATCGATCGGGCTGATTGGCAGCGGGCCACATTCCGATAAGCGGGGCGGTCTCAATGGGTCGATGCAACACCCGCTCAAAGTCCACGTGCAGCAGTCTACGAAGCTAAATTCGATCAAGGGCGTTGATGGGAACGGAACACTGCCCTGTTTAGGTTCCGATTGAGTACAGCCTTATAGTTCCGCTCCCTAGAGGAAGTATTGTCGGATCAACTGCTTAGATGGTGTTGCATCGACCGGTTGAGCCGGCAGGACTTCTCAGGCAGTGGCGACGCTTAGTCGCCTAGATGTGGTCTCATTTCGGGAATAAGGTTGTATCTGAGACGCTTTTGCCTTGGGGTGCATAGACAAGGCCCGACCGCTGGCTCGTTATAGGTTGAGTCATTTTCGAAGAGTGCGATATTCACTGGAAAGTGCAGGACCCAGAGCGAAAACTAGATCCCTCACCAGCGTTCCGGCTGATGAATGCGGGACCGCGTTCGGAATGACCCGCCTACGCTAAGGTTACGGCGGGCATCCAGGCCAGCCGAGGGCGGCTGTGCCCTACAAGACAAATGAGACTCAGGTGAGCTGCTGCTTAAGCCACTCGCTCTCCATTTGCCCAACCGGCCCTCTCTCCTTGCTTTCGCGGCCCATGTGCTTTCCGTCCGCCATTACGCGGACCAATTTTGGCTGACCGGTCGAGTACAGCAAGGGGATCTCCTCGGGCGAGATCCAGGGATCTTTGGCGCCGTTGACGATAAGCATCGGCGCATTCGGTTTGCTTAACCAGCCCTGCTCCTGTAGCGACATGGCCGGAGCGGTGCGAATGAGTTCGTCGAAACTCTTGAGGTTATTCGCATAGATCATGGAATCCGGGAAAGGCCAGAAATATTCCTTCTCGTCGGTGCACAGATACTGCAGCCACTTTTCTTGCCATGTGTAGTGAATCGGGCCGCCGGCTTGGATGCAGGCCTTCAGGCGCTTTGGCTCGACGTAGGCCATCTTGGCGCCCCAGTAGCCACCGTAGCTGCCGCCGACGAAACCGATGCGGCGACCGTCGAGATCCGGACGCTTGGTCAAATAATCGATGACCGCCACGTAGAGCTTTTCGGAATCGGGCTTATTGAAGACGGGGCATTCGCCTGCTCCGGGCATGTCGACTTCAAAGCCCGCACAGCCGATATTTAGATTTTCGGCCAGGTTACGTCCTTCCTTGTAGCCGTCCACGCCGCCGGTGCGGATGATCACGGCAGGCTTGTCTACTCCCTTGGGCTTGCGCAGATGGCCGTAGATTGTTTTTCCTTCAAATGGATCTCGACGATTTCCATGGGCGGATCAAACGTGCGGATGGCTTTGCGCCAATTCTCGACGGACTTGCGATAAGCGGCGACTTTGGCCGGATTATTTATCACCGGGAATCGCGCGACTCCGTATAGACGCGAGGCTCTCTCATAGGCTTTATTCGCGTCGACCATCTTTCCCTGCGACTCAAGCTCGGCGCCCTTTTGTTCGTACGGCACAGCAAGCTTAGTCCACTCGGCGACCCAGGGCTCGGGATCGAAACTCGTCATTTTGGCGAAGATTGCGCGTCCTGCCTCGGCCTCGGCGCTGTCGGCACCGCCGACAAACCCCTGCAGGCGCTGGCGTGCGCCTTCGGCGTATGCTGGATCCTTGAATGGGTTGACCTTGATCGTCTGATAAAGATAAGAAGCGGAAGTCGAAGACGATGAAGATGGCGCTGGCGATGAAGGGTTCTGCGCGATGGCAAGATCTGTGAGCCGGATTGCTCCTGCAATCGTCGCCGCGCCGGCGACAGCGGCACCGCGCAGCAGGTCTCGCCGGGAGGGCTGGTTTTTGCGGACCTCTGGCGAAGACGAGGATGGATTTGCGATCGATTCTTGCGCGTTTCGGAGCTCACGTGCGTTTTTCATTTATGTATACCCCTGACGGAGCGTGGCGATCTCTCGGAATAAGACAACGCACACGCAGAATATCAAGGCGACGTTTAACCTAATTCATGGCTTCCGTCAAGGATTTAGCGTACTTAGGTTGAGGAGAATTTGTGTAGCGGTCATTGCGTATCCAAAGTCGGAAGGGGCCACTAGTAACCAGCGTTGTCCTATATTACATTTTGGGGGGTTACGCAGGCAGCTTGGAATCCCTCACCGCCATTCCTCTGAAATCAGTCACTTAGAAACCCGTTACTAAATCCGTTACTGGCAAAACGACCTCATCTCCTGAAGACCGAGTATTAGAGAACGAGGAGTGAGGCAATGAAAGTAACGGTGATTACGCGTATTCGCGATGGCAAGAAATATCCCTTCGTTCAGCCTGTTTGGCTTGATACCAGGTTGAAGCCCGGTGCGGTGACTCTTAAGGATGCCGAAGGAAAACGAGTTGAGGTGAAGCGCGGCGATGTGCATATTTTGTCGCGTTCACAACAACCCCGACCTAGTCTAAGCCAGGACCGTGCTGTTGTAAAACATGCTACCAATGGAGGGCGCATGATCGCCATGGCCTGAGAAACAGTCTTATCGTCAACTGGGAATCTGGCAAATCTCAAATTCCGATAAGCCGCCCACTCAGGAACTGCGCAACGTTGAACCGTGCGGCGAGAACAAAGCCCCTTGAGGGCACGGAGACCCTCAATTTGTTATTGTTGTTGTGATAGCTTCACTTCCCGGCTTACTGCTTTTCCCCAGAGTTCAAAGGAGGAAACGGCAATCCATCCTCCAGCCGGAGGGGCGGGTAGCTTTTCCACTGGAACACCATCAATACGGACACCGCTACCCGGAATCACATCGAAGTAGCCAACTTCGTCAACCTTGCCCAGGTCTGGATTTTCTACCCACTGCCCAACTGTAACACCTCTGGCCGGATCCAGCTTAAGCCATCGGACCTCGCTAATCGAGACCTCGTACTGATGCCAATCCGCGACGGAACCCTCAGCTTGATCTCCGATGAGCTGTGTGCCATCCGCCAATTTAATCAACGGCCGCACGCGATGGAAACCGGAAACGATGGTGGTAAACTTAATATTTGCTTTTCCCCTGAGATCGAAATAATTGTTCTTGTCGCGTAAGGTAAATCCGCAAGGTCTGTCGCACAATCCAAAGAAGAGACGAGGCCAGTAATCGCCCTTGCCGACGGCGGCCACAATGTTCTTGCCGTCTCCATACAGTTGAAGGTCAACATTTGGAGTCGTGATCGAATCTATCGCCAAAGGCTTCCGAGTGTCGTTCTGCGTTGTCATGCGAAACAATAGTTCCGGTGGAGGGGGAGGCTTGATCGCGGCTGGCGCTGGCGCCGCAGCACCCGCTTGTTGCGCGTATGTCCATCCGGCCCCGAGTGACGACAACAATACTGCGATCGCTGCGATGCCTATGGACTTCCTCATCATTTTTTTTACCTACCATTTCGACCGGAATTTACGATTTAGACCTCAAGCTCGTGCATCGTATGCTTCTCCTGCCAACAGCACAACGAATTTACCCTCGGAGCAGTCCCCAGCGAGACTAGCGGGATTCTGGGAGCCACTTCCCGATAAGGCGGGATCGGAATGTGGCCCAATTCCGGCTATCTTGATAGTCGCCGCCAATCCAGGAGCAGTAAAAGGAATCGCATGTTCGGCGCCGGATGAGGACGGCAAACTACTACAGTTTTACTACAATGCCCGGTTCTGAGTGATTTAGGCGGACATGCCGATCGGACGTAAGCAATTGAAACAAAATGGGTAAGCTTGATTTACTCGGAAATTCCAACGTGTAGAGCGGAGGTTTAGGAAACCGCCGTATATCCAACTGAGCTACAGCCCCGTGCCTCGCGAGAGTTTAACGAGAATTAGGTGACACAGCCAATCAATGACGCTGTCTGGTAGTGGGCCGCATTCCTATAAAACAAGTTCTCAGAAACCGTATTTCCGCCTGCGGGGGAGAGGTGAGGCTAACTTCACCCTGATGGAGGGCCTTGGCGTGGTTTTATTTCTGACTCTGAGGTTGAGACGGATCATAGTCGGCTTGGGCGAGGGTTGCGTCAATGATCCCGGTAAACGCAAGAAAATGGTGTTGAAATATGGAAATGTCCGTTGCAAGCCCCACGTCAATGCCCAGGACTTCTCTTGCATAACCCAGTGATTTCTGGGCTCCCCTTTTTCCGCCGACAGCCGCGGGGTTCATCAAATCTTGGTCCAGCATATCCAGATTGCGGGCTAACTCATTCAAGTCAATCAGAAGGAATAAGTCGAGTTTGAGCGTCTGTTTCGGTGATAGCTTTTGAATTTCTTGCCGAGCATTATCGAGCGATTGCAAGCACCGGTTATAGCTTCTCTCCAGTTCCTCGCTCTCCTGAAAACCAAGGCTCAAGGATTTCACATCCATCTTTCTTAATTGCACTTGCGAGCGAAGTACGTCTGTATCCAAACGATTTAGAAAGGTGGCGAATTCACTGTCGTTCATCAGGTGAAGGGCCGGATGATCCTGCCCAGTGGCGACTTGAGTGGTGTGAGGAAAAGCAGGGCCAGCACTCAGCAACACAAAAACCGTAATGAAGAGCTTGCGGATCATTTGCCATCCTTCCCAACTCTGACTGATCGATTTCAGGGCCAATTACAGGAGCCACCCTCCAAGCTTTGGGTGTGTCCGTCCCCACGGAATGAGAGGCAAACCACGTGCCATCCGCATAGATCCCGGCAACATGTCCAAAACAAATAGCGGAAACCCCAGCAATATTTGGACTTAGAGGCGCAGCTCGGACGTGCCCAGTGCTGGTCACAGGGAGAACCGCCGTTGTCACCACCGGCCAAATGCCAAAAAGTGTTAAGGGAAGAGCGCCGAAGATTGTCAGATAGCGTCTCTAGGGCCACTTTCCGATAAATCCTTGCTTTTCACTCGCACCAGCACTTCCACTCGATGCAGCTCCTTCTCGTTTATCCCAATTCCTCCCAGCAGCCCTCCTTCCGAGGCCGCCTATTAGGGGACATTTCTATCGAGGAGGAGCAGGGACATTATCATCGACGTTCAACAGGAAGCCGACTCTGGTACCTGTGTCATTTGGTCAGGGACATTGGGACAGGCGAAAGTACAAGTGACATTTGGCTGGGGGACCAGTTGAATCTCCGCGCCTGCTGAGAGACGATTAGAGTGGGTTTCAAGAATCTGAGGATTTACTTGCAAGGGTCTTGATCCACTCTCGATGGGATAGTGGGGGGGGGCCGTGTCATCGAATCAGGTCGCATACGCACAAAAACGGCGCAGCTCACGCATTGAAAAAGCCGTACCGCTGGCGGTGCAGGGCATAGACGCCTTCCGTGTACCCTATCGGGAGGAAGTTACAACGGTCACCATTAGTTGTCACGGCTGCACTTACCAAATGAAACGCGAGATTCTTCCGGGTGAAATCGTGGTCCTGGATATGGGGCAGCGTGCGAAAGGCTACTCTGAATGCTCCAGTCGAGCGCGGGTGAAATGGATACAAAAGCGCAACACCGCCACGGATTCGGCCTACGACGTCGCGGTGGAATTTGAATTCGCCGGCAATATTTGGGGAATCAAATCGCCGCCAGAGGATTGGATTCCAGCGCAGGGGAGCAAAGTGGTAGATCCTAATCCTGGACGAGAACTGCGAGTAATAACGCGGACCGAACCGCAAGTAATTCAGAACCGGAGTGGGGGAGCTACTCCGGTTGCCGCTTTGAAGAAAAGTGAGGCGGCCGCTTCACTAGCCCCTTGGTTTTCTGACCTTATGGGCGGCTTAAGGAAACAGATTCAAGTCACGGTCTCTGAAATCGCAGCGGTGACCCTCGCTAATGAAAAGAACCGTTTGCTAGACGAATTTCGTGTCCAGCTACAGAACGAGGCGGCCGGAACGATTGAGCGCGTAATCGCGACTTCGAAAGAAGACTTGGCACGGCGGGCGCTGAAAGTATTGAACGAGGCGGCGGAGACTACAGTCCGAACGAGCCACGAGGGCTTGATTGGGGCTATCGAGCGAGATATAGAAAACGCCAAGCAGCGCATGTTGATTCAGGGGAATGAACTGAGCCAACGCGCCGATAGTATGGCGACTTGCACGATTGAGCAGCTACAACGCACCCTCGAAACCTCGCACACCGAATCAGCAGCACGTTTCGTAACGCGGCTGCGAGACCAGGTCGCGCCTGTGCTTGGTGAAGCAAAAGCGGATCTTCAGAAGCTGGTGGCTTCTCAGGCCATTTTCAAGGAAGAATCGCAAGCGATTTACGCGCGAGTCACAAACGAACTTGAAAGCGGCGTTAACGCAAGATTGATTCAGACTCACGACGAACTGGACAAAAGCTCCGCTGCAGCTTTGAACGAGTGCAGCGAAAAGTTGCTTGAGCTTTCGCAAATTTTCGAGAACGCTGCGCGCGATACCATAGAGGTCTTGATCGCGTCGGCTACGGGCGATGCTAAAAAGAACCTGGAAGAGCGAGCTGCGGAGATTTCTAACAATTTCACCGGTCAGCTTGAAGGTCATATTCGTAATTATCTCGAATTCATCGGCGACTCGATTGCTGAGTTTCCAAAGAAAACTCCGGCCCCTTAACTCGATTCACTTTGGCCGCTACATTGCACGGCGCGCGGCCGGAATATGAATTCACGGCAGAGCAATTGCGCCGCGAGCGGACTCCTGTGCAGTTTCTGCGAGTGAGCGCGACCCATTCGGCGGATTAGATGTTGCGCGCCGGGCTGTGGAGCTGATGCTAAACGCCCGGTTGCATGAACTGAATGCCGGGCGCCTGCCCTTTCTCGATGACCCAACCGAATGCGGCAGGATCGTCAAAGAATTCTTCTCCCACTAAGCGTCGAACTTTCAAAGAGGGCGAGAACCGGGAGGAAATTTGTTCACTCCGGCAGTATTGCGTGCCAAGTCCCGATAAGTTATCAGGAACTGAGATCGACATATCAGGCGCGGGAATCCCTCTAGACAGGCACCGGATTTTGATGTATGGATGGCCCGCGTTTGTGGGTACTGTAATTCCGTTAGGTGTACGAAGGTTCGTTGCTGTTCACGGAAACTGTCGGAGGTGAACGGCGGGCCTATTTCAACCACCGACTGGCGTTACGCCCGGCAAATAGCGATCGCTCATGATAGAGGAGTCAAGAAGGTGAGCAAAGAACAAGGTGTAGTGAAGTGGTTTAACGCATCGAAAGGGTACGGGTTCATCCAACGCCAGTCGGGCGAAGACGTGTTCGTTCACTTCTCCGCCATACAGATGGAGGGATACAAGACACTGAACGAAGGCCAGATGGTCGAGTTCGAGGTCAAGCAAGGACCGAAGGGTTATCAGGCTGAAAACGTCACGGCACCCTAGCCCCCGCTCTAGCGAAGGGGCCCTGCCCAATGCTACCGGCAGGGCCCTTTCGCTTTTCTGACGTTTGTATTAAGGGCGCAACGCACTTCTCGATGTAAGAACTTGTGATACGATTGTGCATTCGGGTACAAGCGGAGGAGTGCATCTGTGGCGCAACATATTTTGCGCAAGGATCTGAAGAAAGACGAGATCCGTGATCGGTTCGTTCACGGAGTAGAATCGGTCGCTTCCCACCAGCAGATAATGTGGGTCGTCATCGGCGCGGCCCTGTTCGTGGCCCTGGCGGTCTTCGGCTGGAGCACGTATTCGAAACGCCAGACCACGAAAGCCGGCGCGGTTCTCGATGACGCGATGAAAATTTTCCAGGCACGGGTTCGAGCCCCGGGAGAACCGGCCCTGCCCGGCGAAGACACCTACCTGGACGAAAAGAACAAGTACACCGATGCTGAAAAGAAATTTCTGGAAGTAGCGAAGCAATACGCGCGCACTCGGCCCGGCCAGGTCGCGCGATATTACGCTGCCCTGTCCGAGGAAAAATTGAAGAAGTTCGACGACGCGGAAAAAAATCTAAAACAACTGGATTCCAGCGGCGATGAATCGCTGACGGGCCTGGCCCGCTTCCAATTGGCCTGGGTATACACGCAGAATAAAAAAGGACCCCAGGCCGTCGAGTTGTACAAGCAATTGGCGGACAAGCCCACGACGTTTGTGCCAAAGGCCATGGTGATGCTGACGCTCGCGGACTACTACCGCAAGACCGATCCCGCACAGGCGGCAAAGCTCTACAACGATGTGAAGAAGGATTTCGCGGATACGCCCGCTGCCGAAAAGGCCGATGAGGGCCTGGAACTTTTGAACGCGAAGAGTTGAGGTCCGGGCGCGGGCAGCGGGTTTTGGTGGCACAGGCTTCAGCCTGAGTGGATTTCCGCTCGTGCAAAAACCAAAATCACACAGGCTGAAGCCTGTGCTACTTGACTGCGTTGGGCCTGCGCTCTGGCTGCATGCAATGGAACGACGCGACCGCAATCACAAATTCTTGTGAGAAATTCTCGTTAGTGATGGTGATTCACCGGCGCGGATTTGCCTGCGGGGTTCCCGGCGTTCGGGGCTTCCTCGTGTTCTTTTTCTTCTTCGCGTTCCATCTCCCCAACGGGATTGTAATGCTCCATGTCCTTAATTTCCTCGGCGGTTAGTTTGGGCAGGTGGCGTATGAAAAGAACGAGTTGCCAACTGTCATCGTCCTGCAGCGTGTTGGGTTCGCCCCAGGCTGGCATCCCTGTCAGCGGGACGCCGTTGCGAATGATGTAGTACAGTTCGCCGTCGGTGAGATTCTGTGTCGCGGGCAAACGCATGTCCGGCGCACGGGGATACAAGTACTGGCCCATCTCGGTCTTTCCACTCCCATCATTGGCGTGACATTGCGAGCAGTGGTCGGCGAAGTGCTCCCGCGCATCCTTCAAAACCTCGGGTGTGGCCACACTCGCCCACGGGTTTTCTTCTTCCCGGTCAATCTTGGGAATGGCCATGTGGCGGACCGCGCGGGCCACTGCAGTTTCCATGGCCGAGGGCTCTTTTCGAGCGGTGACACCTCGACGGATCAAGAGGGTCCCGTACGCAATCGCCGCAACCACCACTCCGAGTACGAGCCACAGGACCGCTTTAGGAATTTTCATGATTGCCTCATTTCTGTCTTTTCACTTTCCATCGATTATCTTTCATCCCCTGCAAATGGACGAATTCGCACGAACACGGCAACGCCGGCCGGCCGCGAGCCATAAGTGGGTTTCAGCTTCTCTCCCACGCCATAGGCCGTCACTTGCACTCCCAGGGCCGAAGCCACGTGCGGAATCAAATCCACATCACGATCATAGCCGAAGGTGTAAGCCTGGACGCGGCCAATCGGCTGCTCCTGGAAATGGGGTGGAAGTGGATTTTCTCCAAGAATCAGCTCATTCGAGCGATCCACATTTTCCATGCGGGTCCACGCGTAATTGCGGAGGCGGAAACGCACCGTGGACTCGAGAGCATAGCTGTTAAAGATCGAGTTATCTTGGAGGGAACGCGTACGCCCCCAAAGGATCGTGCTTGTCCAATTGCCACCATGGAGTGGGTGATTGTACAGGATCGAGGAAGTTGTGCGTTCCTGAACCTCATTGGGGAAGACCGCTTCCGGGCTTTTTAAGCGTCCATACGAAAATTGGCCGCTCCAATTTTTCCCGGGTTGAACCGTTACGCGTGTCGACCAAGAATCGATTTTCCCCTGATTGATATTCCAGCGGTTCTCGTCCGGTTCGCGGCCGTGAAAACCGGAGGCTTCGAGGCGCGCGATGCGATACGCAAGGCCAACGGTGATCACGTCGTAAGCGACGTGGGTGGAGTCCTCTTGATGATGCCCTAGCGCAGCCACGGGATCTTCCGACGCGGAGGCGCGGTGCGCGTATGCCACCGGGCCCAATGCCGGGTCGCCGATGGGAGCAAAGTAAATTGAGAGCAGGCCCTTGCTTGCCAACTTCAGATCGTAAAGCGCCGCAATCTCCATGAAGAAATTATGGGGATGCTGTCCGTCGGCAATCGGCTTTCCGAAAGCCGTTTCTCCTAATTGGAACAGCAGCGGATATTGGCGTCCTGTCACGGTAGCGGGCTCTAAACTTAGCATGGCGCGTGCCGTGAAAATACCGGGCCCGAGCGGACGTTGCGCCATGCCCATAAACCAATTTGTCGAGAAAAATTTGTCTCCGCCGCGAGGGCTTGATTGTTGCTCGTTGACCACAAATGCGTTCGCGTGGAACATCAGTGTCCACGCCCCTTTCGCCGCCATGAGCATGGGAACGGGCGTGGAGTTCGGTTCCGCACCGGTGCCGGATGCGCCATGGCGGACAATTTCCTGCAGGAAGGTTTCGGGATGCATGGTGATCAAACCGTCTCCGCCCATTTGCATTCCCTGCATTTTCCCGTCGTCCATCCCTGGCATTCCTTGCATCCCAGTGTCCTTCTTGCTCTGCTGCGCTCCGGCAGGCACGGGTAAGAGTAAAAGTGATGCAAGTATTGTCCGGAGTAACGCTGAAAATGGCCGCATAAGAACATTTCTCCTCAAAACCTGCCGCTTGGACGCACGCGAGGATCAAAACACTGCGCGCTGCGGCCGAAGGCAGAAACACAAAACAGTTCAATCGGGTTGGATATGGTTGGAGCAGTGTTCTAAATGCGGAGGCTTACGTCGAGTGGAGGTTGAACACCCGGAAGGTGGGGAGCGATGTCGCCCCGGGCTTCATGAAAGGCGTTTCGGAAACTCTCCGTGAGGGAAAGTTCCGAAGTTGTCGAAACTGTCTCAAACTGTGCCGCAGTGGAGCGATTGGCCTTGAAAGCTAACGCCTGAGCCTGATCGCAAGACTGGCGCATGCACGCACCCATATCCGCGAGGACCGCATGACCAGGCATCGACTGCGGCGCGGAGGAAACCATTGGTTGATTTGTGGCACTGTCGCCAGCCATTTCTGGCCCCGCCATGCCGGTCATCGCCATCTCGGGGCGCTGGGATTTTTCGGCAGCCGTTTGCGGTGAGTGGCAATCCGATCGAAACAGTGCAAATCCGCAGGAGAGGTCGCACGCCGCTGCCAACGAAGAAACGCACAACAGCAGCGCCGCCAAAGTGCCCGCGAATATGCGTCTAATCTTCACCGTCTTCACCGCGTGATCCCGTTATTCCCCATGTTTGAATGCACTCGGGACAATCTCGATGCTACGCCCATCTCCTATTTTACCGCAACCCCATCGGCCAATGGGGAATTGCATTCCGAGGCTGTTAGCTGTATGTTGCCGAGCGGCAGGAAAACTCAAAACGAACACCATGATGAAATATGCTCCCATGAGAGTCCGACTTATACTCGCTCTGATCTTCATGGCGTTTGCGGTATGGCCAGCGCACGCGCAGCTCGCGCCTCCGAATGATGCGGGCGTCACCATGGGGCACATCCATCTAACCGTGAAAGACGTCGAGGCGCAGAAACGTTTCTGGACGACGACGATGGGCGGCACTGCCGTGCAAAACGGACCGCTATCGATGATCCAGTTCCCTGGCGTTTTCATCATGCTGCGGCAAGCCGAGCCCACTGCGCCCCCGGCGGGCTCCATCGTGGATCACTTCGGGTTTGTGTGGAAAGACCTGCCAGCGGCGCTCGCCAAATTGAAAGCCGACAATGTCGAGATCGAGCAGGCTGCAAATCCGAACCAGGGTTACGTACACGGCCCGGACGGAATTCGCGTGGAGTTCTTTGGCGACCCGTCCCTCTCCGTGCCGGTCCAGATGAATCACATTCACTTCTACCCCACCGATATTCCCGCGATGCAAGCCTGGTACGCAAAAATATTTGGCGGCGTGCCCGGCAAGCGCGCGCGTGTGTCTTCGCCCGGATGGATCGATTGCGACGATCTCCCGGGCGTGAATCTTTCCTTTTCGCAAGGGAAGACGGAGCTGGCTCCCACCAAAGGGCGCTCGCTGGATCATATCGGTTTCGAGGTGAAGAGTCTGGACGTGTTCGCAAAGAAGTTGGAAGCGGAAGGAATCAAGCTCGATGCACCAATCCGCCAGATCCCGAACTCGAAGACAAAAGTAGCCTTCCTGACCGACCCATGGGGCACCTACATCGAGCTGACCGAAGGCCTCGCGCCCGGTACGAACTGATGGACTGATCCGCGTAGCCGCTACCGCTCGTCTCCCCTATACAGACGCAAGAAACCTCCGGGAAAATTAAGATGGGCTTGCTTCACCGTTCATCTGTCAGAGGATATTCCTTCGGGCCACCATGTCCCGTTGCACCAGCCAAGATCGCGAATCCGTCCTCCAGCAGCGCGGCCGGTTCATGCTTGATTCACACCGGCCGGCAACCGTTGGTGGAGCAGCCCGGCCACGCGCCAGAGCAATCCGATATTGCGATCCGCCTGCTGAAAAAAGTGACGCGTAAACTAATCCAATAATTATTATTTTGATAAATCCAGCTTCCACGCGCTCCGGCCGTGTGTGGCGGCATAGAGGACACGCGCGCCAGAATCGATGGTCAAGCCATACACCGAGACGGGTGGCAAATTGCTTCCAGCCGACACCCATGTGGTGCTCCCTCTGGGCAGCATATCGACTCCAAAATCGGTCGACACGTAGAGGTTTCCGGTGACGTCGTCCCGAGCGATTCCGGTAATTGGCTGGTCGCCGAGGTTGGAGCTGAGATCCTTCCAAACGGCTGATCGCTCCTCGACTTTAACTTCGAAAACGTGGCCGGGAGTAGTTGGAGTGTAAGCGTCATAGCCAGAGAACGATATCCACGCATGGTTTGAGTTCGTGGGGTCAACGGAGATGCCGCTGACGAAGCGTTGCGGCTGCGAGGGTGTGTCGACGCGCAAGTAGGTCACGCTTGCGGGATCGGCATCCGCATTCTTCGAGAGCCATACTCTGCCTCGTCGGGTGGCGACCCACATCGTGCCAGTATCGCTGGCGGTGCGGACGACAGATGCGACGTAACTCGTGCCCTTATTATCACCCGTGATGGCAGCGACAAGGTCGCCTGCTGTCCCGCCGAGCGCCTCCCAGTCGCCGCAAGGCTGTGCCAGGTCGCCGACGAACTCGTTGCAATGCAAATCCATGAGGGCCTGCCCGCCGAGATTGTCAGTAGTCCGCCAGACGTGTTGCAATCCGATAAGCCAGGTTCCGCTGACTTTTGGATCGGCTATTAGTGGTACGTAAAACGACGCCGCTTCGCTGCTCGGAGCCTGGAAATTGGGAACCCCGAAGATGTCCCAGCCGAGCGGGGCGGTTCCACTGAAGTTGATGTCACCCACTGCGCCCGTGTAGGTATGGATGCGGACATCGGGATTGGCGACGTCCGTGCCGGACGCGCCCCCATCCCCGTTGATGGTTTCGAACCAACTTCCCCCCTCGCCTTCATCGCCCCCTTTAAACGCCCACGTGCCGTTGTCTTGGGTCCCGCCCATAATGTCCCTGCGGGGATTCTTTGTGTTGATTGACAGGCTCTGGAACTGGAGGGTTGCCAGCCCGTTGTTCAAGCTAAAGATCTGCGTGGGTATTGCGCTCAACCACTGTTTGCACTGCGTGAGTTGTGGGTCGACGAGGCCGCGAGTGTCACAACCGCTGGAAGCATCCGCGAAGGCGCCGCTGGTACGCACTACTCCCCCGTCTGACCCGATGATAGCAATGTCGGGTCTCCCAGGAACGAAGACGATCGCGTGCTGGTCAGGATGCATTCCTAGTGGAGGCGACTGCGTGTCATTGGTCATGTCTGTGAAACTCACACCCGCGTCAGTGGAGCGCTGGACTGCGCGACCGTTGGAAGGCTGGTTCGCAGTGAAGATTTCGCCATACTGCATTTGGCCGCCGATCCAAACCGTGTCGGGATGGCCAGGCGGCGAGGCGACCGGCATGTCGTAGGAACACTGGGCGCTGCAGAAGTTGTACGAACCAAAACCAGAGGTACCTGGCGTGGAGTTGGAAAGCTGAGTCCAGCCCGGGTTCGTAGTGCCGTCCGTAAGGGTAGCCGCAGGAACGAGAGCATTGTCCACGCGATAAAAGTCGGCAGCGCCGCTGCCAGAATCGCCCGCGTAGATACGTAGCGCTCGGTTGTTGGGCGCGAGCGCGAATTCGGTGCGTGACGCAAGGCTGGTGGCCACGCCGCCTCCGCCGGCAGAGGCGAAGATCTGCTCGTAACCACCAGCGCCGTCCGAGCGATAGATGCCGTAATCGAAAATAGAGAGGTAAACGCGAGAGGCATCCTTGTCAGAAAGGCCGGTGCGGTCGAAAACGACATTGGTAACCCCGCCGCGAAAGAAATCCGAGCCGTTAGCGCTGCCAGGATTAACGCTATCCGATGGTTGGCCGAAAGCGAGTGAGAAAGTCGCACCACCATCGCTGGATTCGTACAGCCCCACTTGCGGAACTCCCGGTGGGGTAAATCTTCCGCCGTTGACGGAAGACGCACCATGCCGCGCCACAGCAGTTCCAATGAATATGTGTTTGGGATCGACAGGATCGACGGCGATCCCCGCGATCGCGCGGCCCTGAGCTACGGCGAGGCTGCCAGGCACCAGCGACCACGATTTTCCCAGGTCAATCGATTTGTAAAGACCGACACCCGCCTCTGAATCACTCGATCCGTTTGGCTCGCCAGTGCCGACATAGAGAGTCTTCCCCGTGGAATCGGTCGGGTCAAAGATGATGGAGCCAATCGCGTTAGACGGGATCCCGTTGCCCGAGGGATGCCAGTTCAAATGTGATGCCAGGGCATTGTTGGCCGTCCAAACTCCGCCGCCGGCAGCGCCGACAAAAATCTTGCAGTTGCCAACATGGCACTTTGGCGAGAGCACTACAGACGTGACACGTCCCGAGACGTACGTCGGTCGGCCGGTGTACGTGGACGAACCGACAACTAACGGAGCGGTTGGGCCAATTCCCTCCCACGCAGCTTGGTTGCTGCCTGATAGTTGGGAAAGAGAGAGGAAGGCTTTATAGGACGCTTCCTGCTGGGCAGGGGCGATACCATCCGCCGGGAAGGCGCGGTTGTCATACTGCTCCCGCTCCGGCCGATCGCCATTCTGGCCACCGGTATCGTCTCCGTTGCGATTGAATCCCGGCGCCGTTTGACCGCTGGCGGATCGGGGCGCAACCGATGAAACTAAAAAGGCCAACAGCCCCAACAATAGTCCGGAACGAACGTTCACTTTGCGCATATTCGTATCACCAGTCCTTTCCGCAGAAATTGTCGTGCGGTCAAAGTTTTCGACGCGAGTCTTCGCCGCCATGCCTTTGGCAAAGATTCTGAATTACTAAAAGTATGCCGTTCGAGCATGAAGGTGCACCTTGTGAGGGCAGATTCTATTCAGTAATTTTCATAATTGTCAAGATGCAAAAAATTGCACACTTTTTGGGAGCTCTTAGCGAAGGCCCGGTCTGCTATGGGCGTGGTGGCTCACATCGTCTCCAATCGGCTAGTTTTTGGCAAACAAATTGAGGCGGGCTCCAAGCCGCCGACGCGCTAAGGCACGCGCGATGGCGACGGCGCGTAGAGCCCGCACCCGTATTGACTTATGACCGCGCAGTCCTACTCGATTGTCCCGCATTGCGTTGCGAGGAACCCCTTACGTTGCCCGAAGTTATTTCCGGGGGGCCGGGGTAAACTATTTGAGGAATCGGGCGTCATTTACGTCCATACCGCGCACGCCGGGTTGGAAGTAGTTCAACGACTGACGTCAGGAGAATGAGACTCATCATGGCAACCACAATCGACAGCACCAACCTAATCCGCTGGGACCTCGGCATCCTGTATTCGGATATCGAGGACCCGCGACTCGATTCCGATTTAAGAGACCTCGCAGCCATGGCGAAGCATTTTTCCCTCGCTTACAAAGGCAAGCTGGCGGAACTTTTGGGTCCCGCCCTCAGGGACTATTCGGAAATCGAGATGCTCGGCGGGAAAATTAACTCCTATCTATTTTTGCGCGAGAGTACGGATTTATCGAACGCGGCGATCAAGGCCAAACATGCCGGCTTTCAGCGGGAACTGAGTGCTCTGCGAGGGGAACACCTCACCTTCTTGGAATTGGAACTTGTCCAACTCAGCGAAGACACCCTCAAGACGTGGTATGAACGCGATCCGGTTGTCGCCAAGCATCGCCCGTGGATCGAGCATATGCGCGTTTTCAAGCGCCATTTCTTGACCGAGCCGGTCGAGTCCGCTCTGACGAAGCGTTCTCCGTTTGACTCCAGTTCCTGGGGTGAATTCTTCGATGAGGTGGAAGCGGATCTCGAATTTAGCTTTCGTGGCGCCGCCAAAAACCTTACGGAGATGGTGCATCTGCTCACCGAATCCAAGGATGCCGGGGAACGCGCGGAAGCCATGAAATGCGTGAATGATGGCCTGGGCGGTCCATTTGCGAAATACGCTGCTCAGACGCTCTACATGGTCGCGGGATCGAAAGCCGTTGAGGACAAGGAACGCGGCTATGCGCACCCGATGGACTTTCGCAACAAGGCGAATCAAATTCCGGACTCCGTTGTCGACGTCCTGCACAATACCGTCACGACGCTGGGTGGTTCGTTGACGCGGCGATATTACAAATTGAAGGCGCGCCATTTGGGGCTTTCCGTTCTGCGCTGGAGCGATCGCAATGCTCCGATGCCGTTTGCCGATACCACCGTGATTCCGTTCGACGAAGCGGCGGACATCGTCACCACTTCCTATGAAAGTTTCAGTCCCACGCTGACGACCATCGTAAAAAGCTTCTTTGCCGACCATCGCATTGACGCGCCCGTGGTGAAGGAAAAGCGGCATGGCGCCTTCAATTCATCCCACGTTCTGCCCGGGGGAAAACCTGTTTCCTACACGCTGATGAATTATTTGGGATCCAACAAAGACGTGATGACATTGGCGCACGAACTCGGCCACGGCGTACACGGCATTCTCGCCGGTGAAGCGCAGGGTCCATTGATGTTTCATGCCCCCATTGCGTACTGCGAAACAGCGTCGGTGTTTGGGGAAATGACAACATTTACCTTCTTGAGGGACCGGCTCATTCGGTCGGGAGACAGGAACTCTCTTCTGGCATTAATCATGGATAAAATTGACAGCACGATTAACACCGTGGTTCGCCAGATCGGGTTCTCGAATTTCGAGCGGCGCCTCCACGGCATGGACGCTTCCTACACCGCCTGGGCAGATCCAAAGAAACGCTCGGTCGAAGAGTTAAACGATATCTGGTTAAAGTCGGCGCAGGAACTCTATGGAGAGGACGGCGAAATCTTCACGTACGAAAATTCCAGTCATCTGTGGTCGTACGTCCCACACTTTCACAGCCCGTTTTACGTCTATGGCTATGCCTTTGGTGAGCTTCTGACGCAAAGCCTATTTGCGCAGCGCCAGCGTCTGGGGGAAAAGTTCGAACCGCTCTACTTGGACCTTTTGCGTTCGGGATCCACCAAGGATGTTGTTGCCTTGCTCGCGCCCTTCGGCCTGGATGCAAGGAGCGAGGCCTTCTGGAGGGACGGCATTACAGTAAGCCTGGGGGCCTTGATTGAGGAAGCGGAACAAATGTCTCGGTTTTTATTCTAGATTCTAGGCGGGCTCCATGCTGCACTTGAAGCGTTCAGCATCAAAGTGGAGCCCGCACCCGATGGGAATGATCCAGGGAAGGTGGCCTATTCCAGACCAAAGTTGTTGACCCGCGGTTGACCTATGTCCAATCCTGCAATGCCTGTGGCGGTTCTTTTTGGCAGAGAATGCAAAACCATGAGATAATCCAAACTGATTTTGACGCTTTTGGAACTATCTAGGCTGGTTTGGGGGGCCGCTCAACCTGTCTAGTACGACTATTTTGTCTACGCTCCGTCATAAGGATATGGGCCTTCCGTCTGAGGGGGCGAAGGGGCGTTCCGGTGATTGCCTTTTTTCCTATCTCTTTGTAAAGAATGGGGAAAGTGCCGCTTTGTGGAACGGGATGTCACCAAACGCTGCCCATTTGAATCTAATTACGTAGGGATGGCATTCCGTGGCCCTCGCACCAGCTCAACGGGACTGTAGGTGTGCCCAAGCAGAGCTTGCAGCGGCAGCCGGCCGCTTCGCCAAGGGGAGAAATACTTGTCACTGACAACCGAAGAAATGCATGAACAAGTTCGCAATCTGATAAGTGTAGGAAAAGAGCGCGGTTACCTGCTCTCCGAAGAAGTGGAACAGGTTTTGCCCGCGGAACTGCACTCCACGGAAGAGATTGACGATCTGCTCTCCACGTTCGAACGCATTGGGATCAGCCTCTACGAAGACCTTGCCGCGGCGAAGGCTGCTCGCGCCACCGCAGACCCCATCGTCTCTGAGTCCCCGGCAGCGGACTGGAACGACAAGGCCGCCGTTGCGGAAGAGAGCGACCTCGACCTCACTCCGGGGATGCTCGACAAGAACAACGATCCGGTCCGGCTCTACCTGCGGGAAATGGGTTCGGTTCCGCTGCTGAAGCGTCAGGATGAGGTGGCCATCGCCAAACGCATGGAGCGCGGGCACCTCATGGTGCTTAAATCTATTTCGCGATCGCCCATCGTGCTGAAGGAATTGATCAACGTTGGCGAAGAACTTCGCAACGGCACTTTATCGATCAAGAAAATTATTCAGTTCGACCAGGAAGAGTTGACCGAGGAAGAAACGGAGAATAAGACACACGAAGTTCTTCGAATCATTGGGAAGATCGAACAACTTTATGGCGTAGCGGTCAAGCAGGTGGCCCAGCTCGAGCGGATCCCGAGGGCGAAGAAGCGAGTTTACTTGCGGCACCGGAACCGGTTGGCTCGCACGCGAGTGGAAATGTCCCAGCTAGTGCGATCGATTGAATTCCATGCGCTCGAGAAGAAGCGGCTGATTGGAAAGATTCGCGGTACTGTGGAGCGGCTGCAAGCTTTGGAGCGCGAAGCCGTCAAACTCGAACGCCGTGCCGATGCCTCGAAGGGCGATCACGCCGCCGAAGCGCGCAAGGAGTTGCGCGCTTGCCGCGCGGAGTTGCGCGAAATTGAAGTTTCCAGCGAAACCGGGCTGACCGACCTGAAACGAATGCTCCAGGTCGTGCTCCGGGGAGAAGCCGAAGCGGACCAGGCCAAGAAAGAAATGGTCGAGGCCAACCTGCGCCTGGTCGTTTCCATCGCGAAGAAATATACCAACCGCGGGCTGCAATTCCTGGATCTGATTCAGGAAGGCAATATCGGGCTCATGAAGGGCGCGGACAAATTCGAGTGGCGGCGCGGCTATAAATTTTCAACGTATGCGACGTGGTGGATCCGCCAGGCCGTCACGCGCGCCATCGCGGACCAGGCTCGCACGATCCGTGTGCCCGTGCACATGATTGAGACCATTAACAAACAGCTACGAACCAGCCGGCAACTGGTGCAAGAGCTGGGCCGCGAACCGAATGCCGAGGAAATCGCCAAGCGCCTGGGCGTTCCGACCGACAAGGTGCGCAAGACCCGGCAGATCGCGCAGCAGCCCATCTCGCTGGAAACTCCCATCGGCGAAGAAGAAGATTCGCACCTGGGCGAATTTATCGAGGACAAATCTTCCGTATCGCCCTCGGACGCCGCGATCAGCATCAGTCTTCAGGAACAGACGGCGTCGCTGCTAAAGACGCTGACGCCGCGCGAAGAAAAAGTCATCAAGATGCGTTTTGGCTTGGAGGATGGCTCCGAACATACGCTTGAAGAAGTTGGTCACTCTTTCGCAGTCACCCGCGAACGCATCCGTCAAATCGAGGCGAAAGCGCTGCGCAAGCTGCGCCATCCGTCAAGATCACGAAGCCTTCGCTCGTTTATTGAGGGCAGTCTGTAAGAATCTCCAGCGGCCAGTACCCAGGAAAAAGAAGACACGCGATCGGGCTCATGCCGCGCAAACTCTGCGTGTGTGTGCAATCCAACTGCACAAGCTATGAGTCGTAGATCACATTCTGAGAACCGCGGTATGGAGAGCGGGGATTAGTTTACAGGATGCGATTTGAAGCCATGTGAAGAGAGGCTTTGCCGGGCTGCGTCAATATCCTTCGAGTCCGTATAAGGACCCACTTGAACATGGAAGGACTGCGCCCACAAGAGAGTCTTGTGGATTAAAACCGCATGAAAGCCCAGCTGGGTTAGCTTTTCCACCGCACTATTCGCCCAAGATTCATCCTTGAATGATCCCACCTCGATGAAAAGGGTGGGGGACTTGGGAGCGGAGTCTGCTGCTTTCTGGGCGCTGGCTGGGTTGGCTCGATCGATGGCTGGATCAGGCGGCGCAATAGCCGGCTGTGGCGCTGGAGCGGCCGTTTCCGGAGTGGAAAGTTGCGAAGTGTCACCCGAAGGCAAGGTCAGCGGCTGCACGGAGCTTGTCAGCGCCAGTGATGGGGCGGGGGTTTGCGTATTTGATGGCGTCTTCCGCTCGACGGTGCGAACTGGCGTTGACTTTCTTTTTGCCGCTCGCGCCATTTGCGAAGTCAGCATGGATGGCGTAGCAGGCTCGGATCCAAGACTTTCGTTCAGCGAAATTGGAGTGAGCGATGGTTTGTTCCCGAAATCAACACTGGAATTTCGACGAAGGTCTACATCCTGCGATGTGATAGCCCCGCTGGTAATAGGTGTCTGAGATGGACCGAGTTCAAGGACACTGCCTTGAGCCATCGTATTAGACGGTAGAGAACTCCTAGAGGTATCTGAAAGGTAGGCGGATTGAGGGCTGCCGGCTTTGCTCTTTCCGCGACCGTACACGGCGACGGCAATTACGCCTCCCAGGAGAACTGAAACGATGAGCGCTGTCGCGGGTTCCGTGCGGATTCTTGTTAGCACGCGCCAGTCCTGCCGTTTCAGAAATGCGCTCGCGCTCTCCACACATTGACGCAAAGCCCGGCGCGCATGCAGGTCCGCTTTACGAAGCTCGCGGTCGAGGGAAACCTGCCAGGCCGGAATGGCTCTGGCTTTCGCGGCTCTCTCCAAAGCCGCTTCGAGTTCGTTCACGGTCTGAAAGCGCTTTGCCGGGTCCTTTTGAAGGCATTTCAAGATTGCCGCTTCGATGGGATGTGAAAGGTTAGGAACGATTTCGCGGGGGAGTTTCGGGTACTCCCGGATCTGCTTTAGCGCTACCGCAACTGGAGTGTCGCCCTGGAACGCAGGAGAACCGGTAATCATTTCGTAAAGCACCAGGCCTAACGCATAAATGTCGGTGCAAGGACCCACGGGTTTGAGTTCCGCCTGCTCGGGAGCCATGTACGCAGGAGTGCCGACGATCGTACCCGTCATCGGGCCGTTGCTCTGAATCAGCCGTGCCACGCCGAAATCCATGATCTTCACCGTGCCCCTGCGGTCCAACATGATATTTGCGGGTTTTAGGTCGCGGTGCACGATACCCTGGGCATGGGCCTCATGCAGGCCCGCGCAAATCTGCCGTGCGATCTCGAACGCCTGGTTCACCGGCAAGGCCCCCACGCGATTCAGCCTGGATAGAAGGCTCTCGCCTTCGACGAATTCCATCGAGGCGTAAGCCGTACCGTTCGAGCGGCTGAAATCATGAATTCGGCATACATTCTTGTGCGTGATTTTCCGGGCCAGACACAACTCTCTTTTGAAATTGTCCTGCACTGCCGGGTCGGTGGCGATCTCCGGTTTCAGAATTTTCAGGGCCACGATTTCGTCGGTTTCCAGGTCGCGAGCCTTATAGACCACGCCCGTTCCGCCTGTGCCGACTTGTGACAAGACTTCGTAGCGCGACGGGATGCTCGAAGGGCCCGTCAGCCCCTCACGCACTTCGCGATAGGCTTCGGCGTCGGTCCAGGCGACTTCAAATATATCTTCCTTTTCTACACGGCCATCGATCGTGAACTTGCTGAGCCATTGGCAGTGCAGATCGGATTCTTTCGAAGCCGCTTCATACACAGGGCGGGATATGAGAATTTGAGCGGGAGCCGTGCGCTTCACGATGCGCGCTGCCACATTGACCACGTCCCCGAATAAATCATTCCCTTTGCGGAAGCCTACGCCGCTGTGAATGCCGATGCGAACCTCGACGCGCTCTCTCTGCGGGAGGGTCGAATTCAACTTGAGGAATTGGCGCTCGATTTCCACGGCCGCGCGCACGGCCGAGATGGGATCGGGAAACTCGGCCATTGCGGAATCGCCGATCGTTTTAATCACTTTGCCGGTATGTTGTTGGACGGCGTTCCTGGCCAGTTCGTCGTGGCGATGGATCATCGCCAGTCCTGCCGTATCCCCATTGCGCTCAAAGAAGCTAGTCGAACCAGCGACGTCGGTAAACAGGACCGTCAAGGTATTCTTGTGCTTGCGGAGTTGCTCATCGATCTCCGCGCGGGCCTTCAGAAGCACATCGACATCATTTTTGTGAGTAATCATTTTGTGCCACTGCAAGGGTAAGGGATCCCGACGGTCCAGCCAATGGTCCCCGGGTAACACAAGACTAGTACAAATGTACCGAAGTGGTTGCGGGGGCATTTTGACCCAGGGACGCTAAGTCGTTGATTCTATAAGCGTATGGAAAAATACTGGCAAGCCGGATTCTCGGGAACTGCCCCCTCGCCCCGCGGTGGCGCCGACTACGGAGTGGGGAAGTACTAGGGCATCCCAACCGGGGGGGAGCTGCCAGAGCTTAGGGTGGCGGCTGAACTGGCTTGGAACGCAACTATGGCGCTGGCACCATAGGACATGGCTGCGGCATGGTCGCTCACTTTTTTCGAGATTCGGCCACCATATCCACGACAACGCTTCTGGCTTCTTCCGGATTGCTCACTTCCCGCGAGAAAGCGATTCGCGCGCCGCGCATGCCATCCGGGGTTTTGAAGCGAATGTGAAAGCCGAGCCGGTCGACGGAAGTCATCGTCACTTCCTCGGACTCAATTCCAGCGAATGCACGGGCCAGCTCGATGAGGGCGCCTGCGTGATGGCTGTTCATGTGTTGGATGATTCCGCCCGCATGATCGACCAGCGGGTCGGGCTGGGCGACGCTATACTCCGAGGCGGTCACCCAGCCCATCACCCCAAAGCCACCCACGTAATAAACGTCCACCATACCCATGCGGTAAAAGGAAAAGTCTTCGAAGTCCACCCAGTATTTGCTATTGGCGTAGCGCGCCAGGTAGAGTTTCCGTGCCTCAGCCACTTCGGGTTCCGGCACCGGCAGAACATTCCCCACCAACGTGACTCGCGACGCTCCCAAGGGATCGCCAGTGGCATCCGGCTGGGTTACCAAGAGGCTCGAGCGCGGGTCTGCCTGCAAATTTTGAGTGTGCATGGCCATCGTGCTGATCAGGAAGATGGCACGCCCGTGATCGTCCAGGCCATAGGGCATCACGGATCCGAAAGGAAACCCGGGCTGCTTGCGCGAAAGCGTCGAGAGGCTGCCGATTCGGCCGAGGTACATTAAAGTACGCGCTCGCTCGGCATAGGTAGGCTCGGCGACTGCGGGCTGGTTACTCGTTGTGCCTGGCCCCGCGTGTTTTCCTGCTGGTGCTGAAGACATTGCTATTCACCTCATTCGGTTCGCTGGCGGTTCGTCAAGTGACTCGAAATTTCTCTCGGGCCCCACATACTTTCTTTAGTCTGCCGGCTCTTCCAGGCTCAGCGTAAACAAATGATGCCCGTACACAAGAACAACCTAACACAACGTGTTGCGTGGGGATATCGGACTGGACCGTCAGGAGTGTCTACCCTAACCACCGGGTATCAACGTTTGGTGTGGCGGCTGGCGTGGCATAGAATCCAGGTATGGCGCTCGTCTCTTATGCGATGGATGCGGCAAAGTCGCGCGGACGGCGCTATCCTGAACCTCCGCATCCGTACCGGAATATTTACGCGCGGGACCGCGACCGCGTGATTCACTCGCGGGCGTTCCGGCGCCTCGAGGCGAAAACGCAGGTCTTTACCACGCGGTATTCCGACCACTTTCGCAATCGCCTCACGCATACGCTGGAAGTGGCGCAGATCGCGCGCACCGTGGCGGGAGCGCACGGGCTCGATACCGATCTCGCCGAAGCGCTGGCCTTGGTGCATGACATCGGGCACCCGCCATTCGGGCATGCTGGGGAACGCAAGCTGGACGAGTTGATGCGCCCGCACGGCGGCGGGTTCGACCACAATCTGCACGCGCTTCATATCGTCGAGCAATTCGAGCAGCGCTACCTGGATTTCCCCGGGCTCAATCTGACGTTCGAGGTCCGGGAAGGAATCATCAAGCATTCACGCGATTACGATCCGGCCGCGTTTCCTGAATTGTCGGAGTACCGGCTCGACGAGCGGCCGCCGCTCGAAGCGCAACTGATCGATTTTGTCGATGAGATTGCGTACAACACCGCAGACCTGGACGACGGCTACGAAGCCAAGCTGCTCGATATCGGGATGATTCGTTCCCAAGTGCCGCTGTTCGCCGAATTTTATGAAGAAGTGGAACGCGGCCACGCGGAGGGAATCGAGAAATTAAAATTTAACGAGGCAGTTAAGTTCATTATAGATTATTTAGCGACGGACCTGATTGAGAATACACGAGCGGAGGCGGCGGCTTCAGGCGCGAACAGCGTCGAAGAGGTACGGCGTCTGCCGCGGCGTCTGGCGGGATTCACCCCGCAGGCGGCCACGGAAAACGCCGCGCTCAAGAAGTTCCTGCTCGAACGGCTGTACAACCAACCGGCCATCGTCATGGACCGCGAGCGGTCCGTGGAAGCCCTGGAACAGTTATTTGAGTTCTACCTCGACCATCCGGAAGCCATGCCGAAGTCATACGCCGGGCTGGCCCAACGCGAGCCCCGCCATCGCGTCGTGTGTGATTACATCGCCGGGATGACCGACCATTTTCTTCTGCGACAACACCAGGAGCTGCTGGGCGCGAGGTCCGCACCCGCCGCCCGGTAGCCGTACTGCTGGCTTGCCAGTCGCGCCAGGAAGTTGTTCTATCCCATTCGAACTTTCCGCCAGATGAGTCGTATCTGTTTCGAATCAAGGCTGTGGATCGTTTGGGCGGCTTCCTTGACATCACTGGGGCGGGACATATAATAGATTTCACTGGGAGGTTAAGGCTCCCGGCCGAGAAGGCGAAAAGCGAATGTTCCTGGACGTTAAAGAGTTGGCGGTCCGC
Organism: Terriglobia bacterium; assembly: GCA_963811715.1. Taxonomy (GTDB): domain Bacteria; phylum Acidobacteriota; class Terriglobia; order Acidiferrales; family UBA7541; genus Palsa-360. Next base: position 60,590 of record CAWESM010000006.1, on the reverse strand, counting down.
AGGGTCCGTATCCGGAAAAGCTATGCACCCGGGACGGTGGACTACCACACGGGAGATTTCCGGCAAGTCGAGCCTCTCGAGGTGCGCGCGACGGCCGAGCTGCTCGAGGGCCAAATCCGCATCACCGGAGAGCTGCATACGCGGCTCGAAATGACTTGTGCGCGGTGTCTTGAGCCTGTGAATGAGGATGTGGCCCGCGACTTTGACCTCTTTTACCGGCCCTTGGCCTCCATGACGAAGGAAGAGGAAGAACGCCTCAAGTTGGATGACACCGAAATCGCGTTTTTTGAGGGTGAAGGACTTTTCCTGGCTGACGTACTGGCCGAACAGGTGCTCCTGGCGCTGCCGATGAAGGCGATCTGCCGCAGCGATTGCCGGGGTCTTTGCCCGCAGTGCGGGGTGAACCTGAATAACGAGGAATGCCGCTGTGAAGCCCATGTCGCGGACCCGCGTACGGCGCCCCTGGCTCGCCTAAAGCAGGACTGGTTCAAAAAGCAATAGAAATCAAGGCGGAAACACCATAGAATGCCCCATTCAGCTTGGGGTGAGGAGAAGGAGTTTGCATGCCCAACCCAAAACGACGCCATTCGCATGCCCGAAAGAATAAGCGGCGCGCGCACGACTTCCTAACCGCTCCGGCGCTCGCCAAGTGCCCCAATTGTCATGAAATGAAGCAACCTCACCAGGTATGCCCGCACTGCGGTTACTATAAGGGGCGGGAAGTCGTGGACACCGGGGCCTGACGCCCGGAAGTTCACGGAGCACGCAGGGGACCCCGCCGGAGTACTTGATGATCACCATCGCAGTGGATGCTATGGGAGGAGACCATGCGCCGCGTCCTGAGGTCGAGGGCGCCATCGTGGCGGCCCGCGAGTTCGGCGTGCGCATCCTGCTGGTGGGCCTCGCGCCGGAACTGAAGCGCGAACTTGCGAAGCACTCGCATCGCGGACTGCCCATCGAAATTGTGCCGGCCAGCGAAGTCATCGCGATGCATGATTCTCCCTCGCAGGCCTTCCGGAAGAAAAAGGACAGTTCGGCGCACGTGGCAACCAAGCTGGTGCGCGGTGGCCAAGCCGACGGGATGATTAGCGCGGGGAATACAGGAGCAGTGATGGCCGTCGCTCGTTTTGGCTTGGGAACCCTGTCTTCGGTGGATCGGCCGGCCTTGGCGGCTCCGTTTCCGACCGCGCGCGGCGGGACGTCCGTGCTGCTGGATGTGGGCGCGAATGTGGATTCGAAGCCGGCGCATCTGGTGCAGTTTGCAGTGATGGGAGAAATCTACTACAGGGCCATTTTTGGAACGCGGCGGCCGAAAGTGGCGCTGCTCTCGATCGGCGAAGAAGAGATGAAGGGCAACGAACTGACGCGCGAGGTGCACAGCCGCCTGAAACAATCCACGCTGAACTTTGTGGGAAACGTCGAAGGGCGGGAAATCTTCGGCGGGGACGTGGATGTGATCGTTTGCGACGGGTTCATCGGAAACATCGCGCTGAAAATCAGCGAGGGCGTCGCGCAGCACATCGTGACGTTGCTCAAGGATGCCCTGCAGAGCACGCTGAGTTCGCAGGTGGGCTATGTGCTGTCGCGGAAAGCATACAAGAGCTTTCGAAAGAAGATTGATTACTCGGAATACGGCGGCGCGCCCCTGCTGGGTGTGCGTGGCGTGACCGTGATCGGGCACGGGAGTTCGAACGCACACGCGATCAAGAACGCCGTCCGAGTGGCTACGGAGTTGGTCCGCGGCGGGGTCAACGAGAGAATCGAGCAAGAGCTTTCCATGCTTCCAGTCGCCGTGGAAGCCTAAGCGACGAAACGGCGGTCCTTCTCAATGGGAAAATTGGCATTTTTGTTTCCGGGGCAGGCCTCTCAGTACCCCGGCATGGGCAAAGAACTGGCCGATAAATTTCCGGCGGCCCGAAGTGTATTCGCCGAGGCCGATCAGGCGCTCGGATTTTCTGTTTCCGAGTTGTGTTTCGCCGGCAGTGAAGAGGCCCTGAAGCTAACCCCGAACACGCAACCGGCAATCTTGACGGTATCCGTGGCCGCCTGCCGCGTGCTGGAAGAGAAAGGCGTGCGCCCAGATTTTGTCGCCGGGCACAGCCTGGGAGAATATTCCGCGATCGTGGCCGCGGGCGGACTCGACTTTGTGGATGCGGTGCGGTTGCTACGCCACCGCGGCGAGTATATGCAGTCGGCGGTGCCGGAAGGCGATGGCGCGATGGCGGCCATCATGGGACTCGCGCCGGCCCAAGTAGCGGGAATCTGCCGCAAGGCGGCCGACGGCCAAGTGGTCTCGCCTGCCAATCTGAATTCTCCCGAGCAGACCGTGATTTCCGGGCATGCGGCGGCGGTAAAGCGCGCGGTGGAGATGGCCTCGGCCGGAGGCGCCAAGCGCGCCGTGATGCTCCCGGTTTCCGCTCCGTTCCACAGCGCGCTGATGCTGCCCGCGCAGCAGCGTCTGGAGATCGACCTGCGCGCGACGACGTTTCATCCCTTGCGCGTACCGCTGGTCACCAACGTGGATGCGGAGATCACGTCCACTGGCGATGAAGCGCGAGATTCACTGATCCGACAAGTAACGTTGCCGGTACGATGGGAAGAGTCCGTGCGCGTCATGGTCGAAGAGGGCGTGAACACGTTTGTCGAAGTCGGACCGGGGCGCGTCCTGACCGGATTGCTGCGGCAAATTGACCGCTCGGTTCATGTGTTCAACGTCGAGGATGTAAAGTCGCTGCAATCGACATTGGAAAAGCTGGCGCAAGCGCAAACGGAATCGGCGGAAGCGTAAAGGTGCACAGGCTTCAGCCTGTGTGCTGTTCCGCGAGGACGAGAATCAAAACCACACAGGCTGAAGCCTGTGCTACAGCAACCCATCCATGTTCAGCTTACAAGACAGAGTCGCGCTGGTGACTGGCGCGTCACAAGGAATCGGGCGCGCCACCGCGCTGGCTCTGGCGCAAGCAGGCGCGCGCGTCGTGGCTGCCGCCCGCAATGCCGGGAAATTGGCCGAAGTGGTCGCCAAAATCACCGCCGCCGGGGGTGAGGCGATCGCGGTGTCCATGGACGTAGCCGACGCGGAGCAGGTCAAAGCCGGGTTTCGCCAGACCAGCGAAAAATTCGGGAGGCTGGATATACTGGTGAACAACGCGGCCATCACTCGCGATGGCCTGGCCGTGCGGATGAAGGCCGAAGATTGGGATGCGGTGCTGCGCACGAATCTGACCGGCGCGCATTTTTGCGCGCAACAAGCGATGTCGTTGATGATGCGCGCCCGGTATGGGCGCATCATCAATGTGACGTCCGTCGTTGCGGAGACGGGGAATCCGGGACAAGTGAATTACGTCGCGGCGAAGGCCGGACTGATCGGTTTGACGCGCGCCCTGGCGGTGGAAATCGCCTCGCGGAATATTACAGTGAACGCGGTGGCGCCGGGGTTCATCGTTTCGCCCATGACAGACCCGTTGCCAAAAGAAGTAAAGAATGGATTGATGGCCCGAGTGCCGCTAGGGCGGATGGGCACGGACGCGGAAGTGGCCGCTGCCATCGTCTTTTTAGCCAGTGAAGAGGCGAGTTATATTACGGGGGCCGTTCTGGATGTCAATGGTGGTTTGCGGATGGGATAGAAAACATGCAGGAAGGTCGCGACTCGGTACAATCAGCAGTTGAAATCCATGCGGGATGGGATGGAGCGAATGGAAAATGAAACGAGGGGCTTTCTGCCGTATAGTTTCGCGCACAGAGGGCGTTGAAATAGGAAATGCCGCTCGGGTTGTCGCGACCCGGAGATTTCAATGAGAATATTTGCAACCGTACTCCTCGCGGGCATCGTCGTTCCAGGCGCCTATTGCCAAACCGACTGGCCAGCATACGGTTACGATCAGGCGGGCCAGCGTTATTCACCACTGAAGCAGATTGATACGGGAAATGTTTCGAAGCTCAGAAGGGCCTGGCAGTACGGCATTCCCGCCAACGCCGCTAGCCCCAGCGCGGCAACGCAAGGACCACCGGCAACAGAAGCGGTGCCGATCATGGTCGATGGCATGTTGTACACGCCGACCGTCCATCACACGATCGTGGCGCTAGAACCCGAGACCGGCAAGGAAATCTGGAAATATGACCTGGGCAAAGCGAGCGCCACGCTTCGCGGCGTCACCTATTGGCAGGGCGACAAGGATAATCCGCCCGCGATCCTCGCGGGGACCAGCGACGGACGGCTGATCGCCCTTAACGCCAAGACGGGAAAGCTCGTTCCGGGATTCGGCAAGGAAGGCATTGTCGACCTACGAGCCGGGGTCACCGAGAAATTTCCCGGCGCGCCGTATCACATGAGTTCTCCCGGAGTCATCTATCGCAACCTGATCATCACGGGAGCGCAGGGCAAAGAAGACGACCCCGACGGGCCGGCCATGGACGTGCGCGCCTGGGATCTCCGCACCGGCAAATTGGTCTGGACCTTCCACACCATCCCGCATCCCGGCGAACCCGGCTATGAGACCTGGCCGAAGGACAATTGGATCGACCGCCGGATCGCCCGCCAACTGGGGCGCCGCGACCGTCGATGCGCAGCGCGGCCTGATCTTTCTGCCCATCGGCCAGCCTGCTGCCCAATACTTTGGCGGCGCGCGGCACGGGCAGAATCTGTATTCGTCCTCGATCGTGGCGCTGGACGCCAACACCGGAAAAGTGCGCTGGTATTTCCAGTTAACGCATCACGACGTGTGGGACTACGACGCCGAAGCCGCTCCCTCGCTGATGGACGTGGTTCGCGACGGAAAGAAAATCCCGGTGGTGGTGGCGATCTCAAAACCGGGGCTGATGTTTTTCCTCGATCGCGAAACCGGCAAATCCGTCTATCCCGTGGAAGAGCGGCCCGTGCCGCAAAGCGACGTCCCCGGCGAGCAGACCTCGCCGACGCAGCCGTTCCCGCTGAAGCCCCCGCCGCTGGCGCGCAACGGCATGAAGCCCGAGGAGATCTTCACCGGCGAGCCAGAGCACGAAAAATTCTGCCGGGACCTGGTAGCCAAGATCGGCGGCATCCACAACGAAGGCCCCTACACGCCCTATAGCAGCAAGGAATTCAGGATCATTTTTCCGGGCCAGCAGGGCGGGCCCAATTATGGCGGCGTCTCCGTCGATCCCAAGCTGGGATATGTGTTCGTAAACTCGCGCAACGTCGGCGGGCATGGGCCGCCTGGATAAGACGCCGGACGGCGATCAAGTGGCCTACCGCCGCTTCAGTCCTCTTGGGAAAGGCTCGTTCAACGCGCGCTTCTGGGACCCGGACACGCAGTTGCCCTGCCAGCAACCGCCGTGGGCGGAGTTGATGGCCGTCAACGCCAACACCGGCGACATCGCCTGGCGGGTCCCCCTCGGCACGAGCGATGAGCTGGAAGCCAAGGGCATCCACAATACCGGAGCGTTTGGGCAAGGCGGGCCCATCGCCACGGCCGGCGGGCTGGTGTTCATCGCGGGAACCATCGACAAGCGCTTCCGCGCGTTCGAATCGCGCACCGGCAAACTGCTCTGGGAAGCGAAGCTCGACACGGAAGGTCACACCAACCCGATGACCTACATGGGGCGCAACGGCAAGCAGTATGTGGTGATCGTGAGCTCAGGCGTGAACGCGTTTGCGTTGCCCTAAAATCTGATTCAGAACTTTTCGATCGCCAACGCACAGGGGCTGCCAGTTCACTCCTTGAGTCGCTAACTTGGCGCCGCCGACTCAGAGTTAGGTTGACCTATTGCAAGAGCGTACATAGAATATGCGGGTCCTAAATTTCAGCACATGAAGAAGTTCGAGAGAAGCCACACGAAGCGCGCGCATAGCGCACAGCGGAGGCAAAACAGAATGGCCAGTGTCGAAGAACGAGTAAAGCAGATTATTGTCGAGCAATTGGGAGTGGATGAAGGCGAAGTGACGCCCACCGCTTCGTTCGTGGACGATCTGGGAGCGGATTCCCTGGATACGGTCGAACTTGTGATGGCCTTTGAAGAGGCCTTTGGGATCGAAATCCCTGACGAGGACGCCGAGAAGATCGCCACGGTGAAAGACGCTGTCGAGTACATCCAAAAACACGCCTCGGCCAAGAAGTAGTTTGCCAGCCGCCGGAATGTCATCAGGAGAATTTCTGACGTGAGCCGCCGGGTTGTTGTAACGGGTGTCGGATTGGTCTGTGGTCTCGGAATCGGCACCGACGATGTCTGGAAAAACCTCCTGGCGGGGAAAAGCGGCATTCGCGCCATCACGCAATTCGACGCCACCGCGTTTGACTGCACCATCGCCGGGGAAGTTCACGACTTCGACCCACTTCACTGGGTCGAGAAAAAAGAACTCAAGAAGATGGGGCGGTTCATCCAGATTGCCCTGGCGGCGACCGACTTCGCCGTACGCATGGCGGACCTGAAGATTACCCCGGACATCGAGGAAATGGCCGGCGTCTACGTGGCCAGCGGCATCGGCGGATTCGACGTCATCGAGCGCGAGCACTCCAAGCTGCTGCACGGCGGTCCAGGACGCATCTCGCCTTTTTTTATTCCGGCGGCGATCGTCAATCTGGCTTCCGGGCACATTTCCATAAGATATGGAGCGAAAGGGCCGAATTCGGCAACCGCGACGGCATGCTCGGCCTCCGCGCATGCCGTTGGAGATTCGCTTCGTCTGATCCAGCATGGGTACGCGGAAGTGATGATTTGCGGCGGCGCGGAAGCGGCCATCACGCCGATGGGCGTGGGCGGATTCGCCGCGATGAAGGCGCTTTCCACGCGGAATGACGAACCGGAACGCGCGAGCCGCCCGTTTGACGCGGAGCGCGAGGGGTTCGTGATCGGCGAGGGGTCCGGAATTCTGATTCTCGAATCACTGGAGTACGCGGAGCGGCGCGGCGCAAATATTCTGGCGGAAGTGGTGGGTTACGGGATGTCGGGCGACGCGCATCACATCACCGCGCCCGCTGAAAATGGCGACGGCGCCTACCGCGTGATGCGCGCGACGATCCGCGACGCGAAGATCGAACCCCAGCAAATCGATTACGTCAACGCGCACGGCACTTCGACGCCGCTGGGCGACGCGATCGAGACCCGGGCCATGAAGCGCGTGTTTGGCGAACACGCAAAAAAAATCGCCGTCAGCTCGACTAAGTCCATGACCGGACACCTGCTCGGCGGCGCCGGCGGGCTCGAAGCCGGCATCAGCGTACTGGCGTTGCGCGACCAGGCGCTGCCGCCCACGATCAATCAGGAGACGCCAGACCCCGAGTGCGATCTCGATTATGTGCCGAATCACATGCGCAAGGCCGATGTCGAGTACGCGCTCTCGAATTCGTTTGGCTTCGGCGGGACCAACGCCGCCCTGCTGTTCAAACGCTGGGCCTCCCATTAAGCCGGGCGCAGCAGCAAACATGAGGTACGGATGAAGATTGTCGTCTGCATCAAGCAAGTGCCCGCCAAAGACGCCCCGCTTGTGATTGCCGAAGGCGGCTGGATCCGCGAGACCGACATCGGATTTGAAATGAACGAGCCGGATAGTTTTGCGCTCGAGGAAGCCCTGCGCCTGAAGGAAAAACATACGGGCGAAGTGATTGCAGTGTCGATGGGACCGGAGCGCGTGAAACAGACGATCAAGGAAGCGCTCGCCAAGGGCGCCGACCGCGGAATGCACATCGCGGACGACAAGGCCCTACGCACTCGATCCTCTGGGGGCGGCAAAATCACTGGCTGCGGCGATCGAACGCGAGAAGCCGGACTTGGTGCTAACCGGATTGCAAAGCGACGACCATGGCTTTGGCCAAACGGGAGTGCTGCTGGCGGACCGGCTGGGCCTTCCTCACGCGACCCTCATTATGCAGATTGGCGTTGAGGGCGATCACTTGCGCGTGAAGCGCGAGCTCGAGGCTGGATGGTTCCAATGGGTCGAGCTTCCGCTCCCCGCCGTGCTGACGATTCAGTCGGGCATCAACAAGGTCCGCTACGCGACGCTTAAAGGCATCATGGCGGCGAAGAAAAAAGAAATCGCGACGATCTCGCGCGAATCGCTGGGCGTCACCCACGAACCCACGCAGCGCATCGAGCGAATCTACGTGCCAACCAAAACCAAAAAGACCGAGTTCCTGACCGGCACTCCGAAAGAAGCCGCCGCGAAGCTGCTCGAAAAATTGAGACACGAAGCGCGAGTGCTGTAACCCGGACAGCCACCGATGAACATTCTTCTCATCACCGAACAGCGCGAAGGAAAGTGGAACAAGAACAGCTTGGAGACACTGGCTGCGGCGCAGCAGATCGCGAACGAAACGAAAGGCCGACTGATTGCCGCAGTGATCGGTAAGGGTGTTGCGGCGCTGGCGGGCGAACTTGCCGCGACAAAAGTTGATGAAGTGCTGCTTGTCGAACATGACTTGCTCGCTGCGTACACGCCGGACGGATTTACTCTCGCCCTTCAACAGGCCATTGCGCAGGCGAAGCCTGATCTGGTCCTGCTGCCGCACACCTACCAGGTGCGCGATTTCGCGCCGAAGCTGGCCGCGTCGCTCGGCAAGGGCATGATCGGCGACTGCATCGCCTACCGTCACGAAAACGGGAAGCTGATTTTTGTCCGCCAGATGTTTCAGGGCAAAACAGTGGCGGACGTGGTGTTCGAAGGGGCCACGCCTTGGTTCGCCACGTTTCAGGCCGGAGCGTTTCGCGCGGACCTGATCGCGCAAGGCGCGTCCAAAGCGCCTGTTACGCCGGTGACCGTCGAGCTCAACGCCGGGCAGATTCGTACCAAGCCGCTCGAAATATTCCGCGAAGCCAAACAAGCCGTCGATCTCACGCAGGCGCCGATTCTTGTCTCCGTAGGACGCGGGATCAAGGCGCCGGAAAATATTCCGATGGCCGAGAAGCTGGCGCGCTTGCTAGGCGGGGAAATCGCGGCATCGCGTCCGATTTGCGATGAAGGCTGGCTGCCCATGGATCGCCAGATTGGGAGCTCGGGACAGACGGTCGCCCCGAAGCTGTACCTCGCGCTCGGAATCAGCGGGGCCATCCAGCACGTCGTGGGAATGAAGGGCTCGCGCACGATCGCGGCGATCAACAAAGATCAGAACGCGCCGATCTTCGAAGTCGCGGACTACGGTATCGTCGGCGACCTGTTCGAAATCGTCCCGGCCCTCATCGAAGAACTTGAAAAAACAAAAACGACTTGATTTGTATAGCTTGAACGGCGGGACCTTTTCCCGGAAAGATTTTTAGGTCTTGATAGACGGAATCTGGTCCACGCGGCGCAGTTCGGGGAAACTCCACGCACAGAGGGCTGTCACGATAAGCGTCCCGATTCCTCCCATCACGACGGCCGGCACCGTTCCGAACCATTGCGCCGTCAGGCCGGACTCGAATTGGCCCACTTCGTTCGAGGCGCCGATAAAAATCATTTCCACGGCGTTCACGCGGCCGCGCATTTCGTCCGGCGTGGCGAGCTGAACCAGCGTGCCTCGCACGACCACGCTCACCATGTCCATGGCTCCGACGCATAACAGGGACAGCATCGAAAGGATCAGGCTTCGTGAGATTCCGAAGAGTATGGTGAAGGTGCCGAAGCCCGCCACGCACCACAACATCGTCGCGCCGACCCGGTTCCGCAAAGGCCGGTGCGCGATCAGAATCGCCATGCTGGCCGCACCGATAGCGGGAGAGCTGCGCAACAGCCCAAGCCCCCAAGGTCCGGTCTTCAGAATTTCACGGGCATAAACCGGAAGCAGAGCCACCGCCCCACCGAGCAGCACCCCGAACAGATCCAGCGAGATGGATCCCAGGACAATTTTTCGTTCCCGGATATAGCGAAGCCCCGCCAGGACCGATTTCAATGTAAACCGCTCTCGCGGCCGCGCCTTGGCGCGCAGCTTGATTTGCAGCGTACAAATAATCGCGCCCACCGCGGCTAACATCGCCATCGTGTAGACGGCCGAGGGTCCGTTGGAGAGCGCGTAGACCAAGCCGCCAAGCGAAGGGCCCAGGATCGTTCCACCCTGATTGACGGAGCCGTTCCAGGCTACCGCGTTCTGGAAATGTTCTTGGGGGACGATCTGCGGCAGCAGCGCCCGGCTTACGGGCCCGTTGAACGAGCGGACGATACCGATGAGCACCACCACAGAGTAGATGGGAAGAACCGCGTGCATTCCCCGCAAGGCAGTGAATAGCAACAGGCCAGAGCAGATCGAAAACCCGGCGTAGCAGGCAATCAGGAGTTTGCGGCGGTCCAGGCGGTCCGCCGCATGGCCCGAGACGAGGAACAGAAGAATGCCCGGCGTGAATTGGGCGAGACCTACAAGACCCAGGTCGAGCGGCCGCTTCGTGATTTCATAAATTTGCCATCCGACCGCAACCGACTGCATCTCCAGCCCGGTAACAATGCAAAACCGAGCCAACTGATATAGAGAAAAGTCGGGATGAGTGAAGGCCACGCGCCCGGCGCGTGAGGGGTTCCCCGGTTCTGCCATCGGCAACTACTGTGCCACAAAATCTTATTTTCCACGAGGGGCGTGAGCTATCGTCCGACGAAAGTGGTAGGGATTGTGCACCTCACTGTCTCGCTCCAGCGTGTGCCAGTACAATAAAATCTACGGGGACGAAAGGAAGGGTGTGCAAAACTGAACAGCCTCTAGGATTGGCCACGTGGCCACTTATTTTCTGGGGGGGCCCTACATGGCCCGACGCGCCATGAGGGCGCTAGTCGTGCAGGACGATATTTAGAAGGGACCTGTGCACTCGCAACCCGTCTTGGTAATCGATAAAGCCCAACTTCTTGAATTTATTCATAAAAAAGTTCACGCGCGACCGGGTTGTACCAACCATGCCCGCCAGAGTCTCCTGGTTGATCTCCGGAACGACACTTTCGGGCGCGCCTCCCTTACCATAGTGGGCGAGCAACAAAAGAGTCCGGGCCAGCCGTTGCTCGCTGGAGTTAAAAAGTTGATCGACCAAGTCTTCCTGGACGCGCACGTTGCGCGAAAGCACGTACGGCACGAAAAAGTCTGAAAATCTGCGCTCCTCGTGGAGGACGCGCAGCATCTCGCTCTTCTCAATTCTAAGTATAAAGCTAGGCGCAATCACCGTAGCCGTCGCCAGGCAGACGGTCTGACCGATTAGGCAGGCCTCACCAAGGAAGTCACCCACGCCCAGGATGGCGATGACCGCTTCTTTGCCCTGTTTGGATTTGACCTTGAGCTTCACCCGGCCCTGTTGAATATAGAAAACAGCCTCGGCGGAATCACCTTGCGAGAAGATTTTGTAGTCCTTTGGGCATTGCGTAATCGTTCTTGCCACGCCCACTGTGGCAAGAAACATTTGGGGATCGAAAGAAACCAATTTCTTTTGTTTTTTAGTCGTTTTCGGTAGCGGCCCCATAAGAATACCTCTTTGAGGAAGGGGTGTATCCCCTGTAATACAAAATCCAGTTACAGTCAAGTAAAATCTTTAGAATTCGAAGGGCAGCCCTTCTTTGTCCTTACCGAATCACATTCGGTCGCGCGCCCATGAGCTGCCTGGCGAGAGGTTGTCCTGTAAGAGCACACATTACCGGAGTGGTCGCAAGCCCATATTTGAACATCTGATTGACGGCCTAGATGTGGCACTTTTGAACACATTCTCCAAATGAGCTTTTGACAATAGGGGTGAATTAAGCCTAATTAGTAAGTTGTCACGAATGGTGACAACCCATTTGAATCCAAGGGGGTTAGATGCGACTCGCCTCTCGACAAGGTTTCCACACAGGAGGCTGACATGTTTGCCCGGCGCGTTTCCGTGGTCCTCCAGCCCAATTGCACTGCTCAGTTTACCCGGACGATCAAGAACGAGGTCATTCCCCTGCTCCGAAAACAGAAAGGGTTCCGGGACGAAATCACATGCGTCGTCCCGGACGGAACGGAAGCGAATGGAATCACGTTGTGGGATCACAAGGAGAACTCCGCAGCCCATTACCGCGCAACTTATCCACAGGTGCTGGAACTTCTAGCGAGAGTAGTTGAGGGAACTACTGAGGTAAAAACCCTTGAGGTTACCAACGCAACGTACCACCAGATCGCCGCTCATGCGGCAGCCGCCTTGTAACCACGGGACTCATCGTTCGGTGAAACCGCCCGGACAGGCTCGCCCCCTCCTGTGTCCGGCCAGGGAACAACTCCTGAATGGCGGCCACAAAACCTCGGTCCGAGGAAAGCGAGCCCCAGAACACACAGTTAGGGTTCTAGCGAAGAATCTGATCGGCGGACCTGTCACCGTTCGTGCCCAGTCCAACGCACAGGCACTCGCCGAGGTTGAACAGCGAATTAACCCGAAGCAAAGACAAGACGATCGCGAATTTCAGCGACTGGAATTCTTAAAAACCGTGCAAAGAATCCCAGGTGTTGATGCCTGACCTTGAGGCGGACGGCTCTCAAACGATGGAAGCTGCGCTCGAAGGGAATGATGACGGAGCGGGGGTTGGGCAAGGACGGAAACATACGAATGAAGGAGGCGTAGCATGAGTCTTATAACACAAACTCGAGAAAGCAATGTCGAGCGCAAGACTTGTTCGGGTTCGCCATTGAAGATCCCTGATGGGGCCCGAATTCTGATTGTCTGTGACGATAACTCTGATACGGAACGGCTGAAGACCATTCTCCAGGAGGAAGGCTTCGTCTCGGAATGGGCAAGAAGCATTACGGCGGGTTGTGAGGCTGCCAAATCCGGCCGGTTTCAAGTGATCGTCTCGACGCCCCGGATGCGGGACGGATCCTGGAAGCGGCTGGCCGAGATTGCCAATCACTATGATCTTGGCTTTGAGGTCGTTCTATGGGCACGCAGCTTTGATCTCCTCGAATGGACTGAGGCGCTAAAGGAAGGAGCGTTTGACGTCCTTGACGCCATGTGTGAGCAACCAAAAGCTGTCGAGTCCACCAAACGCGCTTTGTGGGCAGCTTACCTAAAGGGCGCTGGGCCCAACCCAAGAGCGGCTAATCCCCAGAGGGCGGCGTGATTGGTTTCTCGTCTTTACGAGGAAGGTAGGAAAACATGTGTAACTCATTGAAGGTCGATCCAAAGGGCAGGTTGAAAATTCCCATGACCCTTCTGCCTACGCTCAAAGGGCCTGGCACCGAGTTCTACGTCACCAGCGAAAATGGCAACTCCGTCCGCATCTACCCCATGCGGGTTTGGAACGAAGTCGAGGGACAACTGGAACGCTTGTGCTTACACAACATGAACAACCAGAAATTTCTTGCCCGCGTGAAGTATTTCGGCCGGGCTGTCACGATGGACAAGCAAGGCAGGGTGCTCATCCCGATCACCTTGCGGAATAGCGCGCAAATGAAGGGCGCGGTGGATGTACTCGATTACGCGGACCACCTGGAAATTTGGAACCATGCCCGGTTAATGAACAATTTGAAGAGCCATCCAATCACGGCCCAGGACGAGAAGACGCTGAACCAAGTGTTCTCCGCTCCACGATCCTGTCGGGTAGTAGACTGGAAGAACAAGGAAGGACATGTCCATGGAAGGGAACGGCGATTTGGCGTGCACCGCCGCGTGCATGGGAATTCACGCGGTCAAATGAGCCACGCGATTCGAGGCTCTCGAACCGATCCGACAGCGCGCGCGCGCGTGGCCTGACCGATGATTTGGAGCAAGCCGGATGAGAGTGTGCGGACCAGCCCAAGGCTGTGAATCGGGATGAGGTCAAGCTCCCTGCGGGCGGTCCATGCATTGGCAACAGGATCGTGTAATTTTGGGGCAGGATCTTCGCCGGGGGAGCCGATACCTCTCCATGATGGGGTGAAAGACTCCCTGCCTTGTGGCGCGCAGCTGGCTATATTCTCCCAGGTTGTTTCCGCAGCTTCAATCCGCAATTCGAGGTATGAGATATTCCTGCAATCGCACGATTTCTGAGGCAGGGAAGCGGTCGAGGAGAAGCCCCATCTGCGTGTTGTTCAAAATGCGTGCGACAGACCCCAGCCCGACGATTGGCTTGGCTCCATCGAGGGGATATAGGCTAACTTCAATCAAGGACCCCACGGGCAAAATGTGAGGAGAGTTAACCAGTGCGCCGTTCATGCTGATATCGATTGTTTCGCCTACCAACACCGCTTTATCCGACTTCATGCGCACTTTGATCTGCAATGGGACCCGCCGGAAACGGCGCCGCTCGTGTTCAATCGTTCCCTGGGTGACGTGAATCAGCCGCTTCAACTGCGCCTTATCAATTGGCTTGTAGACAAAAAAGGTGGCCCCTGCTGCAAAACCCCGCGAGAGCGCCCCCGGACTTTGATCGTCGCTTAACAGAATAATGGGTGTCTTCCGGTTGAAGCCGGATTTGCGGATTCGCCGGACGAGTTCCATTCCGTCCACGGATGGCGTGCCGAGGCCAATGAGGACGACATCAAACTTCTCCTCATCGAAATGGAGTTCGTTCTCGATACCCTTCGCCGGAGTTACGACTTCAATCTCAGCGGATTCCAGGACTTCCTGGATGAGCGCGCGCAGTGCCGGTTCGTTTTCGACGACCAGTGCGCGTCTCGACGTAGCTTTCGGCCGCTTCGCACGACTGAGGTCCTTATTGGCTGATTCACGGTCGGTTTCGACTTTCACGACCCAACTCTCTCCGGCCTTCGGAATCTCAATCCTGCCGGACGGCACTTCAAGTTGAAGATGGCGGTTTCCCAGGAGTGTTGGTTCCAAATTTCTTGAGGGGAGACAACTGCCCTTGCGCGCACGGTATTCATAGGTTCAGCACAGTCGCTGGGTTCAGCGGGTTGGTAACAAAGTCGAGGTCGAAAGCCGGTCCATGGCCTGAGACACCTCGTAGTAATCAAAACGCACGCTGACCCCTCGCAATGCGCCGGGAAAACTAGCCGGTTGGACGCGCGTCACCTTACCTGTGCAGCACCATTCCACCGTGGGGTTACCCGTGATTTCCTTTGGCATGTCCAGTCTGATCTGCATCATTGCGCCTTCGAGTGGCGGCGTGTCGGTTTCATAGTAGGCGCCACACTCGGACACATTGACCGATTCGACTGTCTGCTCCGGCCCCCGGGAGTTCCACGCGCGGATATACAGCGGAATGATCAGACTGAAACGCTGCGCCAAACGTCGATCAGAAAGTTTCATTCAAGCACCTCCGCTGCAGAGAACTGAATTGGTGCAATCCCAATGTCTCTGCCATGAGGGGATGGTTCGACTGGCCCTGCGGCCGCAGTCTCCTGGTTCCTCGTCACTCGATCCCCGATGCAAGTCATCCGCGGGATCTTCTTTCCAAAGCGTTCACCTGTACCAGGCTCTCCCTCGAAATCCTAATCTCCTGCCCTACGCCTTGGCCTTCGACGGCGCCAAGTCGAGGAAGTTCGACGCCCGCGGGAACTTTCACCACCGAAAGGAAATCGGCAGCCTTGCGCACCAGGCCTATTCGTCCGGCAACGTCGAACTTCACCAACAAGGAGGAAACGTGAAATTTCACCGTCCGCTCTGAAAGGTTCAGCTTCTTTCCTATCTCTTTGTTCGAGAGTCCTTGCTGAACTCCACGGAACACTTCTTGCTGACGGCTGGTAAGTTGAAGGGATGCCTGTATCGAAGGACAAGCATGAATCAGTTTCCGCGCACGCGGTCTTAAGTCCTCCAGGAGGTTTTCGCCGGCCGAGACCATCACTTTGAAGTCATTCGGCCCCTGGTTGCGCATCAGGCAGTGAACCACAAGCAGGCTGACCGCCTCATCGATGGGGATGGTTCCATCCGCATTCGCTTTCACTTCGAAGCGCTGCGTGCCGGTCCGCTTATCGATGAAGATGAAAGCTTTCGGATGAACTGAAAACTCCTTTTCCTCGCGACGTCTAATTTTGAAACCCCTTCTACCGTTCATAGCGGGCCCCCTGTTCCATTGGCTTGCCGGCCCCCTGAGGGAACATCGGCCTGGGTCGGCTCTTTGATTAGCCAAGAATTTTTCATTTGACGCGCAGGGAGCCGAATTGCAATTTCACGGGGCAATCTAGAAGGGGGAGGAGATTACGCGGGTAGAATCGCTTGCCGAGTTCGTTTCCAACCTGCCCGTGTACTTTGCGCCGATGGTTACAAAGTGTCAATAGGTATAGAGGCCATTCGATTTCCTGTGCGCCGGAATGGCACATCACGCGACGCCGGGTGACACGAACCGTGACGAGCATTGCAACCTGATTTTTTTTAATGCATTGCGAGCGAGTCGCGTTTCTACCCTGAAAGCCGCCGGTTCAAATCCACCATTAAATTCATCTAATCCACGGGTCCACGACTGGAACTGAGAGGTCTTCAAAGTGCGGCGTGTTCCGCGGTCTTTAGCAAACGAGAGCGCCGTTTCCCCGGTGGCAGAATCTTGATATGCAATCCGAATTTGGCGGAGGGCGGTGCCATTTGGTAGTATTATGGTCGTATGAAAGAGAAGACTTCCATCACACTATCATCGGACATCCTGGCAAAAGTGGATCATCTGGCTGGGTCCAAATTTTCGCGCTCCGCCTTTATTGAGCAGGTGCTCCGGCACTACTTCCGGGAACGCAGCCGCAGGAAGATACATGCCCGAGATTTGGAACGCATCAATGCCGCCGCGGATCGGCTGAACTCGGAGGCCACGGAAGCCCTGGATTACCAGGCAGCCGAGGATTGATCCATTCCGCCGGGGGGCGCGCATGAGACGAGGTGAGCTGTATCGTGTGTTCAAACCGGGAGGAGAACCAAAGCAATACCGAATTTTCGCTATCGTGAGCCGCCAGGCGCTCATCGATTCTCGCTTCTCGACTGTTATTTGCGCTCCTATTTTCAGCAGCGGCGAGGGATTATCGACGCAGGTCTCCATCGGTCCCGATGAAGGCATCAAACATCTGAGTTGTATCATGTGCGACAATCTCATCAGCATGCGTAAGTCTGAGCTGACCCACTACGTGGGATCGCTCTCAGGGCCGAAACTTGCGGAGTTGGACCGCGCGCTCAAGTTGGCTCTTGATCTATCCTAGAAGCTGACCGCATCCATCCAGAAGCGTTTTTCAAAGCGCTCTGTTTGAGTGCCTGCGGCAGGTGTGGTACGAACATCTGGGTGTTGGAATCTGACACACGATTACAACGTGGCCCGAAACGGCACGTTCTCGAGCGAACCGCTTCGGCTAGGAGAACCGCATGGTGCAGAGCAGGAAAGTAGCGTTAGTCACCGGTGCGGCAACCGGAATTGGCCGGGCTGCGGCGGTGGCGCTGGCCGAAGTGGGATTCGATGTGGTCATCAACTACAGCCGGAGTGAGCAGGCGGCTCGCACCACGGCGGAGCGGGCGCAGGCAAAAGGCGCGAAGACGCTGCTCTTTAAGTGTGACGTCAGCGATGATCCGTGCGTCCGCAAAATGCTCGAAGCGGCCAAGCAGGAGTTCGGCCGCCTCGACGCCGTGGTGAACAACGCCGGCACAACGACCGATATCAAAGCGAAAGACTTCGAGGCCATGACGGCCGAGGAGTGGGACCGCGTTTTCGCGGTCAACGTTCGCGGTGTGTTCCAGGTTACGCGCGCCGCTGTGCCTCTTCTGAAGGCCGCGGGCGGCAGCATCGTCAACACAGCCAGCATCGTCGGATTGCGGCCGGGCCCTCAGCCTCTGCCCTATGCCGCGAGCAAGGCGGCGGTCGTGAGCCTCACCAAGCTGCTTGCGCTTAATCTGGCTCCGGAAATCCGGGTGAACGCGGTGGCGCCAGGATGGATGGAGGGCGACTGGATGGTGCGAATGCTCAAGGACAAGTATGATGATCTGATGGGGCGCCGCGCGAAACAGACGCCGCTGCGCCGCGTCGCGACACCCGAGGATGTAGCCGAAGTGATCGTAAACTTAATCGCGAGCAACCGCTTTGTCACCGGCGAAATCATCGTCATCGACGGGGGATTTGCGGCAACAACCTGAGCCAAAAGGGGAGAGCCAATGTTGGAAGGGGTCGTGCCGTTTCCGCCGGAGTTCGCGAAGCGTTATCGTGAGCGAGGATATTGGGCTGACAAGTCGCTCACGCAGGAATTCAAGGTGGTTTTCGAACGCTACGCGGACCGGATCGTCCTGATCGACCGCGACCGATCCATCACGTATGCCGAACTGGACCGCTTGTCGAGCAACCTGGCTCTGCATCTTCTCGGCGCGGGGCTTGTGCCGCTCGATCGGGTAGTGGTTCAACTGCCGAACGTAGCTGAATTTGTGATCCTCTACTTTGCGCTGCAAAAGATCGGGTGCATCCCGATTGCGGCGCTGGTGACTCACCGGTACGCGGAAATCAGCCAGTTCGTGCAGCTTTCCGGCGCTACGGCTTGCGTAATCCCCGACCCCCATGGGGATTGTGACTATGCGTCCATCGTCGATCGCATTCGAAAGGAAAGGCCAACGTTGAAATTCGGGATCCTTCTCGGCGAGCCACGCGAAGGTTTTCTATCGCTCACGGAAATGATTGCTACGCCTCCCAGACTTCCCGCGTCAGCTCTTTCCGCGATCCGGATTGACCCAATGGATCCCGCGGTTTTTCAATTGTCCGGAGGGACCACGGGAATCCCGAAGCTGATCCCGCGCACGCACAACGACTACGCTTACAATTCCAAAGCTGCCGCGGGGGTTTGTGGTGTAACCGCTGATTCGATTCTCTTGATCGTGCTTCCCATCGCGCACAACCTGCCTCTGGCGTGTCCCGGTATCCAGGGTTTCCTGTTTCACGGCGGCAGGGTGGTGGTCAGCACGAGCACCAAGCCCGACGACATGTGCGCTTTGATTGAGAAACATCGCGTGACGCATCTAAAAGTTGTTCCCGCGTTGCTGATCCGGCTGCTCAACGATCCCGCGGTGAAAAAATACGATCTTTCTTCCCTGCGTTACATCCAAAGCGGCGGGCAGCGGCTCCAGCCGGAGGTTCGGCTCCTCTCAAGGAGACTGATCCCGAGCGCCTTCGTGCAGGAAAACTTCGGGATGTCGGAAGGCCTGATCATGTTCGTGCGGATTGATGATCCCGAGGACGTTCGTCTCGAAACGGTGGGACGTCCCGTCAGCGCGGATGATGAAGTGCGTATTCTGGATGACGACGACAACGAAGTTCCGTTCGGCGAAGTGGGCGAATTGTGTTGCCGCGGTCCGTACACCTTGCGCGGCTATTTCGGCGTGCCGGAGTACAATGCCCGCACGTTCACCCTGGATGGTTTTTACCGGTCGGGCGACTTGATGCGGCAGCATCCCTCGGGGAACTACATGGTCGAGGGACGAAAGAAAGACTTGATCAATCGTGGCGGCGAAAAAATTAGCGCGGAGGAAGTCGAAAATCTCATTCTCTCGCATCCGTCGGTCAAGAATGTTGCCTGCATCGCCGTCCCAGACCCCGATTTGGGAGAACGAATGTGCGCTTGCGTATTGTTGCGCGGCACCGCGGGTCTGCGCTTCGACGAACTGAAATCTTTTTTGATGGGGAAGGAAATCGCCAAGTATAAAATTCCCGAGCGCCTGGAAATTCTGCCGGATTTTCCGCTGTCGACATTCGGCAAAGTCTCCAAGAAAAAACTGGTGGAAATGATTTCGCCGAGAGTCGCGGCGGAGAGAGCCCAGCGGAGCCGCCCCACCGCGTAAACCAGGATTCGGGATTTTCTTCGGAGAGTTTTGTGAGAATCATCGACGTTCATTGCTACCCCAACACCCAAGAGTGGATCGCCTGCCAGCAACCATACGTGGATGCGCTGGCGAAGTATTGGAAGCGTGATTGGGTTCCGAAGAGGGAAGAAGAAGTTGTCAAGGATTTCGCGGATGCGGGCGTGGAAGCCATTCTGGTGGCGCTCGATCTTGAAACAACCGTCGCGACGCCTCCCTGCTCGAACGATTACGTTTCGGCCATGCAGAAACGGCACCCGGACCGGATCATTCAAGCGTGGGGCGCGGTCGATCCCTTCAAAGGCGAGGCCGCTATTCGTGAAGCCAAGCACGCGATCCGCGATCTCGGAATGTTGGGGTTCCACTTCCATCCGATCATGGGACATTTCGCCGTCAACGATAGGCGGCTGTATCCACTCTTTGAGATTATCAATGAACTGAAGGTGCCGGTGATGATCGACGTTGGCACGACCGGGATGGGAGCGGGCCTGCCCGGCGGGATGGGCGCCAAGATCCGCCATGCGCATCCGTCAGCGATCGACGAACTTGGCCGCCGACTTTCCTAACATGACGATTATCGCTGCGCATACTGGCTGGCCGTGGGTCGAGGAAATGACGGCAGTCGCCTTGCACAAAGGCAACGTGTATTGGGAAGTGTCCGGCTATGCGCCGCAATATTTTCCGCCGTCTTTGGTGCGCGACATTCGAGGGCGGTTGAAGGATAAGGTTTTGTTCGGCAGCGACTATCCGAGTATTCCGTATCCGCGGCTGCTGCGCGAGTGGGATGAACTCGGCTATTCGGACGATATCAAGGAGCGCGTCTTCCACCGAAACGCGGAGCGCGTGCTCGGTCTCGGCAAGGCCGCGGCGCAGACAGATTTGAGGCGCAACGAATCGAGAGAGGAAGCCAGCGCGTATGCCCAACGCATTTATTTGTGAGGGAATCCGGACGCCGATCGGCCGTTATGGCGGAGCGCTCTCGCAGGTTCGCACGGACGATCTTGCCGCAACTCCCTTGAAGGCCTTGCGGGAACAATTCGAGAAGAGCGACTGGGAATCGCTCGATGAAGTCATCTTCGGATGCGCGAACCAGTCGGGGGAGGACAACCGCAATGTCGCGCGGATGGCGTTGCTGCTTGCCGGCATTCCCTGCAGTGTGCCCGGCTGCAACCGTAAACCGCTTGTGCGGTTCCGGGATGGAAGCGGTTTCCGTGGCGGCGCGCGCCATCGCCGCCGGCGAAATTTCGCTGGCGATTGCGGGCGGCGTGGAAAGCATGAGCCGCGCGCCATTCGTGATGCCCAAGGCGGCCTCCGCTTTCTCGCGGACCGCGGAAATCTATGACACGACGATCGGCTGGCGCTTCATCAATCCGCAAATGGTGAAAATGTACGGGACCGCGTCCATGCCGGAAACGGCCGAAAACGTCGCGGAAAAATATAAAGTCGACCGGGCGGCGCAGGATTGCTTCGCGCTGCGCTCGCAACTGAAGGCCGCAGCAGCGCAGAAGGCGGGAATCCTCGCGGAGGAAATTGTGCCCGTAAATATTCCCGGCTCAAGGGAACCGTGAGGACCGTTTCGGAAGACGAGCATATTCGCCCGGACACGACTCTCGAGGCTCTGGCCAAATTGCCGACTCCGTTCCGTCAAGGCGGCACCGTGACGGCAGGAAACGCCTCCGGCATCAACGACGGCGCGTGCGCGATGTTTGTGGCTTCGGAAGCTGCGGCCGCCCGGTTTGGGTTGGAGCCGATCAGCGCGCGTCCTGGGCATGGCGACAGCGGGCGTGGAGCCGGACTACATGGGAATCGGCCCGATCTTCGCCGTTCGAAAGCTGCTGGCGCGATTGAAAATGTCGATGGCGGATGTGGACGTGTTCGAATTGAACGAAGCGTTTGCCGCGCAGTCGCTGGCAGTGACGCGCGAACTCGGTCTGCCGGACGACAGCGAAAAAGTGAATCCCAACGGCGGCGCGATCGCTATTGGGCATCCTCTGGGAATGAGCGGCGCGCGGCTGGTGTTGACCGCGGCGCGTCAGATTCAGCGCAGCAAAGGGCGCTACGCGCTGGCCTCAATGTGCATTGGAGTCGGGCAGGGCATCGCCATCATGCTCGAACGGGTCTGAGATCGGAAACAGAATACGCGAACTGACTTCAGGGGCTAAAGAGTCTGTGTGAGAACTAGCCTTGACGCGTCCCTTATACTGCACGAGAGAGGGGACGCGATGGCGAAATTTTTGGATTACAACCCGGATCAGGCGTATTTGCTGCCGCCGAGTGTGCGCGATGTATTGAGCCCGGGCCATTTGTGCTTTTTTGTGCGGGGCGTGGTGGCGAAACTGAACTTGGGCGCCTTCCGAGACGAGTACGGGACCGAAGGCGGGCCCGCTTACGCGCCGGAGATGTTGGTTTCGGTTTGGTTGTACGCCTACGCGCTGGGGGTGACCAGTTCGCGGCGGCTGGAGCAGCGCATTCGCGAGGATTTGGCGTTTCGCTACTTGGCGGGCGGGGCGGGGCCGGATCATTGGACGCTGAACGATTTCCGGCGGCGGCACGCGAGAGGGCTGAACGATTTGTTCACGCGTGTGGTGGAGTTGGCGCGGGCCAACGGACTGGGCCGCTTGGGCCACGTGGCCATCGACTCGACGCGCATCGCGGCGAACGCTTCGCGGAATCGCCTGGACACCGAGCCCGCGCTGCGCCAGGCGCGGGCGCGCATTCGGCGCGACATTCGCCGTTGGCAGAAGCAGTGCGACGCGGAGGATCCGAACGAAGGTGCGGGCAACGAAGTGGGCCGCGAAGTAATCGCGCGGCTGGAGCAGCAACGGGAAGAAATTCCCGCACGCTTGGACCGGCTGCAGAAAGCGGGCCTGAAGAAACTCTCGCGCACCGATCCGGACAGCCGTTTTCTGCGCGAGCGGGGCGGGTTCACGCTGGGCTACACGGCCACGCTGGCGGTCAGTGAGGATCACTTGATTGTGGGGCAGTGCGTGACGCAGGAAACCAACGACAATGACTTGCTGCTGCCGATGGTGGATTTGGTGGAGCAGCAGTGTGGAGAGAAACTGCACTGTGCGAGTGCGGACAGCGGATTTTTTTCGGTGGATAATTTGCGGGCTTTGGAGGAACGACAAATCGACGGCTACGTTCCAGACTCGAATTTGGCGCGCTGCTTGAATCGCGGAGGACCGCTGCGGACCCGAGCCAGCGATCCGGTCCATCGCCGGATGCGGCGGAAATTGCGAGACCCGGCAGGCCGCGCGATGTACGCCAAACGCAAAACGATCGTGGAGCCAGTGAACGGAGTGTTGAAAGAGCAACGCGGGATGCGGAGGTTCCGGCGAAGAGGAATGGCCAAGGTGAGGGTAGAGTGGGCGCTGACCAGCACTGCGTATAACTTGACGCGCATGTGGCGCGCCAACTAGCCGCCCCGCAACCACAAATTCACCAAAACATTCGGCGGTAAGCGTCATATGCTCAAACTCAAGGAACAAAATCGAAACGGCATCGAGTCTTCACACAGACTCTAAAGCCCTTTCTTCCATGATCCCGAATGTCGCGGCTGAAGCCGCGACCCACAAACACGATTCTACATTAGCGGCTTTATTGGTTCTTCATGGACGCGACGCAGCGTTCGAGATGTTCATGCATTTCTTCGGCGGTGCCGTGGTGGATGCGGCCGTGACCCGGCAGAACCCATTCGAAGCGATAGTCGAGCAGTTTTTCCATCGAGCGAGTCTGCTCCTGTCCAGGAATACCAGCAGACGTCGCGGAAGGCCGTCAAGGTTTCGCGCGCCGGCGACCACGCCAGGTGGTCGCCCGTAAATAGCACCTTGTCGCGATACAGAAGAACCTGGTGGCCGCGCGTGTGGCCGGGGGTGGGGATCAACAGGAGATCGTCATCGATCCGCACAGGATCCACTCCGGAGATTACCTGCTCGATGCCCCGCGCCGGTGGCGCCGTCCCCTTCGTGCATCATACGCGGGCAATGGAAATGCGCGGCAAACTCGGCGTGGTCCGCAATATCATCACGGTGCGAAAGGAACATGAGGTTCACTCCGCCCATTTGCTCGATGCGTTTTACCAGATGGAGTTGTGAATCGCGGCGAATCGACCAGCACGTTTCCGCCCTGTTTCGGCGATCGCACGATCAAGTACGACCACGCGCCGAAACTCGCTTCCGACGTGAAGCCGCAGAAGTAAACGTCCTCCACAACGTGGACGGGAAATGCGTCGACGCCCGCGCGGGTACTGCGGCGGGACGCTGTTCCGATCGACGCCGTGGGGCAGGCCACCAGCGCCATGAGAGCGCGATGCAGTTCGCCCGGATTTTGCGGCTGCCGGTAAACGCTGGACTGCCCGCCATGATCGTGAAAACTTGCGGGCGCGATCTGCCGGCAGGCATCGCAATCGATGCACGTGGAGTCCACGAAGAACTCGCCTTCTACGTTCTGCGGCAACCGATGGTCGATCTGGGCCATGTGGTATTAGATTCCGCCCGGGCCTGGCGGGTCGCATTCCCCGCCTACCCATTAGATTCCCGGGGCTGGATACCGAAATACCTTATAATCCTTGCCGTCTGAAGGGAAGACGAACCCTGTCCCTGTTTCGAGCGAGGTGATGAATTGGCGGCAAAAGTGAATCGTGCGAAATCGAAGTCCGAAAGCAAGGTGGAATCCAGGAATAAGAAGAGACCTGCCCACAGGAAGCTGAAGATCGCTCTCGCCGGCTTTGGCACTGTCGGCCGCTCGGTCGCCAAGCTGCTCTGCCAGGAAGCGAATGATAGTTTTGAGTTGACGCACATTTTCAATCGCAAAGTGAATCGGAAAAAAGTGGATTGGGTTCCCCCCAGCGTCCGCTGGACGGAAAGCATCCACGAAGTGCTTTCCTCGGACGCCGACATTTTCGTGGAACTGGTGGGAGGCATCAAGCCTGCCGGCGAGTGGATTCGAAAAGCGCTGCGGGCCGGCAAATCGGTGGTGACCGCGAACAAACTCCTGATTGCCCACAGCGGCCCGGAATTGGTGGAACTGGCCCGCGAACAAGGAAGCGTCTCGAATTCGGGGCCTCCGTTGCCGGAGGAATTCCCGCCATCATCGGAATCCAGGAAGGTCTGGCAGGAGATCAACTCTATAAAATCGCAGGCGTGTTGAACGGGACGTGCAATTTCATTTTGACAAAAATGGAAGCGACCGGCGCAAGCTTTGAAACTGCTTTGAAGGAAGCGCAAGAGTTGGGATTTGCCGAAGCGAATCCACGGGATGATGTCGAGGGATTCGACGCTCGCGCGAAGCTTATCATTTTAACGCAGGCTGGTTTGCGCGCTCGCGTGCATAGCGAACAAATTCCTTGCTGGCCGATTTCCTCGGTGGAAGCCGTGGATTTTGCCTATGCGCGCGAACTGAATTGCACGATTCGCCAGATTTCCCTGGCCAAAAAGGAAACCGAAGATGGATTGAGCATTCATGGATTCGTCCGTCCGGCGCTGGTGCCGGTTTCCTCTCTGGTCGCGCATGTCGAGGGCAGCAAGAACCTTGTCATGGTGACGGGAAAATATTCCGGACAAATGGTTTTTTCCGGCTTTGGAGCGGGAGGAGATCCCACGGCCGTCGCCGTGATTTCGGATCTGTATTCCGTTGCGCGGAGCGGCCGGACGTCGTCTGGCAATGCTCTCCCGGCCGTCGAGCTGCCAAAAGAGGTGAGCGGAGAGTTCACCGCGCCCTATTACTTGCGCTTCGTCGTAAAGGACAGGCCCGGAATATTGGCTGCCGTCGCAACCGTGTTTACGAGGTACGGGATCAGTATCGATGCGGTTCTGCAGAGGCCGGGCTATCCGCACTCCGCGCTTCCATTCATCATTACCTTGGAGACGTGCGGCAGCGCGATGCTCGGCCGCGCGCTCCAGGAGATTAACCGGCTCGATTTCCACGTCGAGCCCGTTTTGTGTATGCCGATCTTGCTGGACTAAGAATGCGGTAGAATTCGATTTCGGGCCCGCTACGATGGCACGTTTTGGATAAGGAGGGGCTATGAAGTCAGCTTCCAAGTATTCGGGTCTCGCGATTCTGGTTCTGTTTCTTGTTCCGATTGCAAATGCCGCGACGGTGACTGGCACCGTGAAAGGCCCGGATGGAGCGTCGTTTCGGGGAGCTTTCGTTCAGGCGCAGAATTCCAATACGAAAATCCTGGTCAGCGTGCTGACTGACAAAGACGGCCGCTACCGGATCGAGAATTTGCCTGCCGGCCAGTATCAACTACAGGTGAAGGCGGTCGGTTATCGGACCGATCCGCGCCCCGGCGTGAGCCTCGCGGCTGACCAGAACGCCTACGACGATTTTGCCTTGCAGAAAGGTGCGGTGCGCTGGAGAGATCTCTCTCAGTATCAGGGAGAAAGATTGTTCCCGGAGGCGAAAGGAAAAGATTTGTTGGTCGGGCGATGCTTCGCGTGTCACGGGTTTCAATCGCGCATGGCTTCCATACAACGGGATGAAGAGGGATGGCGGGACCGCGTCAACTATATGGTGGAAACGATGCATTTTTTCCTGGGAGGTGTCGGCGCTCCGTTCAACGACCAGAATGCGGCGGACGTCACTTCCTATATCAATTCGCTTTTCGGAGAGAATTCGGTTTTGCCGAAATCTCCGGCGGAAATGCCTGCCTACAAAGATTTGGTGCGCTCCTTCGGCGATGACGCGATGAAGATTGTGTACGTCGAGTATGATCTCCCAGGACCGAGCCGGATGCCCTGGAGCGCCTTTCCGGATAAGGATGGAAATTTCTGGATGCCATATTACGGGAAGGCGAACAAGATCGGCAGGCTGGACCCAAAAAGTGGAGAGGTCCAGGAATTTCCGGTACCGAATCAAGGCACCGCCGCAATTCATTCGGCCGTGCCCGCGCCCGACGGCAGTGTGTGGCTGACCGAGCAGGGATCGAACAAGCTCGGCAGATGGGACCCCACCACTCGAACGATTACGGAATACCAGGATGCTTACACTCCTGGAAAAGAAGGCACCGTAGCCGGCGGGTCCAAGCACACACTGCGGATTGATGCGCAAGGAAGAGTGTGGACCACCGGAGGCCCGCTGACCGTATTCGATCCGAAGGCTGGAAAATTCACGCGATTTGCGGAAATTCCCACGGCGTATGGCCTGGCGATCGACAGGGACGGCAATTGCTGGTTCGCGGAGTACACGCAGAACGGGAAAATCGGCAAGGTGGACGGAAAGACGCTCAAGGTGACGAAGTGGTCTCCGCCAACCACGGACGCACGGCCGCGGCGCATTCAAATTGATTCCGACGGGACAATTTGGTTTGCCGAATTTGAGGCAGGCAAGATTGGCCAATTCGACCCGAAGACGGAAACGTTCAAGGAATTTGCATTGCCGGGGCCGGAGGCGACTCCCTACGCCCTGGCAATCGACAAGAATCATAGCGTCTGGTATTCCTCCGAACATTTGGACGTGATCGGGAATCTGGATCCCAAAACCGGGCATGTCACCGAATATCCTTTCCCGCAAGCGGAGAATACGATGCGGGAATTCTATCTCGATGCGCAGGGGAGAATGTGGTTTGGCTCGCCCGCGAATAATAAAGTTGGATACTTTTACCTCGCCGGAGCGACGGAGCGCGCGAGTAGATAATTCAGCAACCTCGGAGTTTTTCTCGCGGACAGGTGCGGGATCTTTCACAAGTGCAAAACTTTAGCGCGCGAGAAGTTTTTGGGTGCCCCACCCTTTGTGGATTTTCAAAGGGTGGGGGTTTAGATTCTGTATGACCGGGAACGAGTGGGTGGAGGTCCGACCCCCCCTTGCAAAAACCGCAAGGATGGGGCACCCACGATCACCAACGAGTTCAACACCTCAAATTCAACTTCTCTTCAAGCGCGCGCCGCGCCGGCCTGGCGGGAAATCTGCTTGCTGAGCCGCGGGTAGACCTTCAGCGCGTTGCCCTCGAAGATTTTTCGCTTATCCTCGGCGCTGAGCCAGGAAACTCCGTCAACATAGCGCTTGGTGTCGTCGAAGTAGTGCCCTGTCTCCGGATCGATGCTCTTGACCGCGCCGACCATCTCCGATGCGAACAGGATGTTGTCTGCCGGAATGACTTTCGCGAGCAAGTCGATGCCCGGCTGGTGATAAACGCAGGTATCGAAATAGACGTTGTTGAGCAACAGTTCCTTTAACGGCGGACGCTTCATGTCCTGCGCCATGCCGCGATAGCGGCCCCAGTGGAACGGCACGGCGCCTCCGCCATGGGGGATGACAAATTTCAGTGTGGGAAAATCCTTGAACAGGTCGGAGGTCAGGAACTGCATGAACGCGGTCGTGTCGGCGTTCAAATAGTGCGAGCCCGTCGTGTGGAAGGCGGGGTTGCAGGTGGCGGTCACGTGGACCATCGCCGGCACCTCGAGCTCCATCATTTTTTCGTAGAGCGGATACCACCAGCGGTCGGTGAGCGGCGGTTCCTTCCAGTAGCCGCCCGAAGGATCGGGATTCAGATTGCAGCCGACGAATCCAAGCTCATGGACGCAACGCTCGAGCTCTGGAATACAGTTGCCCGGCGCCACGCCCGGCGATTGCGGCAATTGGCAAACGCCGATGAAATTCCTTGGATATAAAGTACACACGCGGTAAATCATGTCGTTGCAGATCCGGGACCAAGCCGCGCTGGTGGCCGCGTTGCCGACGTGATGGCCCATGGCGGAGGCCCGCGGCGAGAAAATCGCGATGTCCGTCCCGCGTTCTCGCTGAAACTTCAGTTGCGCCGGCTCCAATTTTTCTCGGATCTCTTCGTCGCTGATGTGCAATGATCCCGGAGCCTTGGAAGGATCATTCAATGCGGCGACTTGCTGCTTGCGGTATTCGAGCAGCGCAGCCGGCTCCGACGTGTAATGCCCGTGACAATCAATGACCATTTCTTCGTCCTCTTAAAGAGCCAGTGGATAAGTGGCACAGACTTCAGTCTGTGAGGTTTTGATTTTTGCCCGAGCGGAAAAGCGCACAGACTGAAGTCTGTGCTACTAAAACATCCCCCCGTCACCCCGCGATTTATTTCAGCCTCGCCTACTCTGGGGCACGGTCCAGATATTCCACGCCCAGCGCTTGGAGTTTCGCGCGAAGGCCGTACAGGTCGAGCCCGAGTTTTCCCGCCTTCAACTGCTCGCGGTTCCGAGCTTCCTTGGCCAGCCGCTCCTCACTCAGACGGACTACTTCAGCGGCCTGGCGGCGCGGGACCACGACTACTCCGTCCGTATCGGCCACGATCACGTCGCCGGGATGAACGATCGCTCCAGCGCAAACGACGTCGATATTCACGGAACCGGCGGTTTCTTTCACGGTTCCCATCGAGTGAATCGCCTTCGAGAACACGGGAAATTGCATCGTCGTCAGGTCCGCAACGTCGCGCACGCCGGCTTCGATTACCACTCCGGCAATTTCGTGCGCCTGGCACGAAGTCGCCAGCAGTTCGCCGAACATCCCGTCGGTAGATTCGGATTTTGTGGTCACGACGAGGACATCGCCCTTGCGGCACTGCTCGATGGCGGCGTGAATCATCAGATTGTCACCCGGGTGGGAATAGACGGTCACGGCCGGGCCCGCTGTACGCGCTCCCAAATAGACGGGCCGCATGTAGGGCAGCATCAAGCCCGTGCGGCCCTGCGCTTCGTGCACCGTGGCGACGCCAAATTCTCCGAGCTTGCGGACCAGGCCCGGGTCGGGCCGCTCAATATTGCGAACGATCACCGGTTTCATGAAAATCCTCCGTTGGCTGCAAATTCTATTGAACGAGCGCGCTCGGATTGGTGACGGCCATGCGGCGGATCTGATCGACGGTGAATCCGCCGTCCAGCAGCCGCTGGGCAAACATGGCAAAACCTTCCGCCACCGGAGGGTTGATGGTTTGGCCCAGGTCTGTCGAAAGAATGCAGCGTTCCGGCCCGGCCTTGCGAATCGCCGCGAGCACGCCGTCCCAGGGAGCTTTCCCCGTATACATGGTGGTGAAGCAGTGCTCGATGAACGCGCCCATTTGCGCGAGGTCGTGCTGCTCCTCGGCCGTAAGATTCTGTGAAGGAAACTCGGCGTGGGTGACGACAACTCTTTGCGCGCCCATTTCACGAGCGGCTTTTACGAGCGCGAAAATTTCCGCGCGCCCGATGTGCCCTGTCGCGAGAATCATGTTGTGCTTGGCGATCAACTCGATGCAGCGTCGCACGGCCTCGGAAACTTTGCCGTTGGAATCGAGCACCGTGATCGGCGGAGGCGCAATTCCGGTGGCCGCCAGTTCACGCTGAATTTTCGCCCAGAAGGGGAGTTTCACATTTGGTCCGTCCAGGCGGCCCGCGGTCTCGTTGGCCGCGTCCACCGTCGGCATCCACACAATCTTGCAGCCTGAGCGGCCCGCGAGCTCGACCGCAACAGGATTGAGGCCGCCCACGGAATGATTCAGCGTGATGGCCCCGTAGGCCGCGATGCCCGGCACGGCGCGGGAGACGACTTTGGCGCGCTCCGCCGTAGGAAAATAATGTGATTTGAGAACGAATCCGCGCAGGCCGCGCGCCAGGAACTCCTTCGCGAGATCCAAATCGTCGATCCGCCGCTCGATTACGTCCGGCGCCACATGCACCTGTAAATCATATCCGCCCCTGATCGCTTCCCAGGCCGCGTCCGATACGGGCATCGCGGAGGCACTCGCGCTGCCGCTGGAGCCGGCTTGTGGCGTTGAACTCATTTTATTAAAATCCCCTTTCCCAGTTGTCGAGCCTCTGCGCTTTGCGAGAATGAAATTTAACCAGGAAGTCAGTTTGAATATCGAACCGCGAAAGTATATAACACGCCGCCTTATTTTGTGGCGTTTCGGTCTTCCATTTAAGTCAGGGTTTGGATCATCCCGCCATCCACCTGCAGGGTCGCGCCCGTGATGTAAGACGCCGCGTCGGAAAGCAAAAATGCGACGGCGCGGCCAAACTCGTCGGGGTCGCCATAGCGAGCCATGGGAATGCTGGCAAGAGACAATTTCCGCTGTTGTTCGGCGCTGATGCCCTGTTTCTTGCTATTCGCCTCGTCTATTTCCCGCACGCGGGCGGTTTCTATTCTCCCCGGGACAGCATGGTTCACGCGGATTCCATGACTGGCATATTCGTTGGCGAGAGTCTTCGCGAGCGCCGCCACCGAAGGGCGCAAAATGTTGGAGAGCGCCAAATTGGCAATGGGCTGCTTGACGGAGGACGAAGTCAGCATCACGATGGTGCCTCGTTTGCGGTCCACCATCGAAGGGATGACCTCTCGAACCATTCGAATGGCGCTGAGCACAAGCAGTTCGAACGCGCTCTGCCACACTTGGTCCTCAAAAGATAGGGACGGTCCGGCGGGTGGCCCGCCTGAATTCGTAATCAACAGATCGACGGGGCCAAAGCGCTTGACCGTCGCCTGATGCCATTGGGTGATGCCATCCGCCGAGCGAACATCCGCGGTGAACCCGAACGCCGCTCCGCCGCCGAGCTCTTCGATTCTGTGCGCGGCTGCTGCGATCGCTGCGGAATCGCGCGAGACCATCGAGACCAACGTTCCCTCTTGCGCGAGAGCGCGTGCCACGGAAAAGCCCAGTCCTTTGCTCGCGCCCGCAACCATGGCTACTTTGCCCGTCAGGCCGAGATCCATTCTACCCCCTGTTTATTATCGGCGCGCGGTAGCTACCGCGGCTTCCGCGACCCTCCCGGCGTTTTGGCCGCGGCCAACCAATAAAATCGTCACAGCCCCCGCCGCCGCTAACGCCACCAGCGGAAGCATCGCAATCGGGTAACTCCCCGTCGCATTCTTGATAAATCCCAGCAAGTACGTCGTGCCAAATCCGGCGAGATTGCTGATCGCGTTCATCTGCGCCAAACCCGCGGCCGCGGTACCCGCCGAAAGCAATTCGGTCGATACCGCCCAGACGGGTCCCTTGCCCGGCATAAATACCGATAACGGCCAAGCACAAGATGATAATGATTGAGAATAGAGAGTGGAACACGAGTGCAGATGCCAAGCTGACTGCCGTAAGCAGAAGAGGCAAGGCGGTGTGCCAAACTCGCTCGCCAGTTTGGTCCGATCGCTTCCCCCACCAGACCATTATGATGGAGGCCAGGGCAAAGGGAATGGAATTGAGAAGCCCGGTCTGCATATTGGTGAGGCCGTACGATTTGATTATTTGCGGCTGCCAGATTTGCAGGCCGCTGCTGATCGCCGTGCTTCCCGCCAAGACGACACTCAGCGCCAGAACATGCTTATTGCACAGCACCCGCCATACGCTGATTTGCCCCACCGACCGCGCTCCCCCGCTCTCCCCCTGGAGCTTTCCTAGCAACCAGTCGCGCTGATCGGCGTCGAGCCACTTCGCGCCGGATGGCCGGTCGTTCAGCAGGACGAGGCAAGCCAATCCCAGCAAGATCAGCGGGCGCTCCCTCCATGATGAACATCCATTGCCAGCCGCGGAGCCCGAGCCATCCGTTGGCTCCCAGAAGCGCGGCCGAGATCGGCGACCCCAGGAAACTTGAGACCGGAATTGCGACGGTAAACCACCCGACGACCCGCGCACGATACTCAGCCGGGAACCAATACGTAAGATACAAAATCACGCCGGGGAAAAATCCGGCCTCCGCGGCGCCCAGCAGCAGGCGCATCACATAGAACGAGCGCGGCCCCGTCACCAAGGCCATGCCGCGCGGCCAGCACTCCCCAAGTGATCATGATGCGCGCAATCCAAAGGCGCGCGCCGACCTTCTGCAAGAATCAAGTTGCTCGGCACTTCGCATAAAAAATACGAGACGAAGAAAATTCCGCTGCCAAAACCAAACACCGCGGGCGACATGTGAAGATCCTTGACCATCTGGAGAGCGGCGAAACCCACATTGACGCGGTCGAGGAAGGAAACGAAATAGCAGACCATCAAAAACGGAACGATGCGCAAGGCGACCCGGCGCATCGTCGTTACTTGGAGAATGCTTGGGACCGGAGTCCGGAATTGGCGGTCACGCGATTGGTTTCCTCCGGCCACATCTTTTTCGACGGTTATGCGCCCACGAAAGGCTGTTAACAACGTTCGTGTCCGAGACCATGCAGGCTTTTATTATGCCAACTTCGATTTTGACAGCGGCAAATCTCGAACCTGCTTGCCCGTTCCCAGTTTCCGTGCTTCGCTTGGGGCGGCGACGGCTTGTCGCATTCTGCACCATGGACCTCCATACTACTAGGCGTCGAAATTTTTGCGCAGTGTACCTTTGGATGGTCGCGCTTTCGGAATTTAACACAGAGAACACGGAGCAAGGCCACAGAGAGCACGGAGGGCCGAGTGGAGAAGAAGCGGGATAGGCGGCTGTGAGCGGCAGACGATTTTCTGTGTGGTTCTCTGTGATTCTTTGTGTCCTCTGTGTTGCGCTTTTGGGGATTTAACCCAGGCAGCGCAAGCCTTCCCCGGGAAGCTGTGCCAATCGTGCGCAATCACAGTTCAGGCCGGCGGCCGTTGAAGGCGTCCTCGAGCAGCGCGCGAATCTCCTCACGAGTGGGTTTTCGTGGATTGTAGTAGGGGCTTTCGGTCGCGAACGCCGCAGCCTTGTCCAGTCCATCAGCATGGCATGCCGATATCTTTCAACGCGGTTGGCGCTCCGATCCGTTTTGCCAGATCGAAGAGTCCCTGGCCGGGTCCCGCGCTGCGAAGAATTTCGGCGACGGGCGCCAATTTTCTCAGGCACCGCGCGCGCATTGAAACTCACGACGTGAGGCAGCACGACCGTGTGCGTCTCCGCATGTGGCAGATCGAACGAGCCACCGAGGACGTGGCAAAGTTTGTGATGCAGAGCCATGCCCACCGAGCCGAGCACCGTGCCGCACAACCACGCGCCGTAGAGTGTTTTCGCGCGCGCGGCGCGGTCGCGTGGCTTTTCGAGAATCGCGGGCAAACCCTCGGCCATCGCGCGGATAGCCTCGAGCGCCATGAGCGTCACGATCGGGTTGCGATCTTCCGCATACAGTCCCTCGACCGCGTGGGCGATGGCATTCATTCCACTCGTCGCGGACAGACGCGGCGGCAGCGTGAACGTAAGCTCCACATCGTAGATGACGACTTCGGGCTGCACTTTCGGCGAACGCAGAGTCTTTTTTCTGCCTTCGCTGGTTTCCCCAAGAATGTTGGTCATTTCGGATCCGGCATAGGTCGTCGGCAAAACGATCTGCGGCAGATCCGTTCGCAGGGCAATCGCCTTTCCCAGCCCCGTCGTGGAGCCGCCACCCAGCGCGATGGTCCCGTCCGCTTTCGTTTCGGCTACGATTTCCAACGCTTTTTCGGTGACGTCCACCGGGGTGTGCATTGTGGCCCCGGAGAAAACTCCCGCAACGTCCATTCCGAGTTTTGCCGCCAGAGCCTGCGCCTCATTCTTCTGTTCTGGAGTCGAAAGCACGAGCGGACGTTTGACCCCGATCCGGCGCGCCTCCTCTCCCACCCGCGCGCTCGTGCCGGAACCGAAAACCACTCGGGTTGGCAGACCGTTGTAGACAAAAGTTTCGTTACCTATTGTCATTCGATGTCCTCTAGCGATCGGCGTGCATTGTTGTCTGCAGTGTGCATACCGCACGCAAATTCTCCCGCACCACAGAGCCTTCGCCAAAAAATTCATTACAAGTGCGGCACGGAAAACTATAATAGTGAACTAGGTGGCCAATGAAAACTAAAACATTGACGCTGTTAATGCTGTTTGCCCCCGCTGGGCTGATTGGGATCTGCTACTCTGCATTGCTTTTTGGAAGCAGATTGGAGTCGAAATCCCAAGAGCCCTCCCAAGCAGACCCGGGAAAGCAACTCGCAGTAAGAATCTCGGCGAAGAAACATAGGATTCGCTCAGGTGACTCTTTGACTTTGACTGTCGAAGTTCGGAACCTGGGATCAACCGACATATTTGTCGCCAAGAATATCGGTCAGTATGGGGAAGAAAATGGAAGTCTTGCACTGTATCTCCACTATGGATCTAAAGTCGAAGGATCGTCTGAGGGATCGGCCGCTGACTTCATATGCTCTCGGTCGGACGATTCAAAAAAACCTCCCCTGGCAAGTCAGCTCTCAAGATACTGGCTCGTCCTTCCTCCAGGACACTTTTACGGTGCCGAGATTGTGATGGACGCATCATTATTCGACCATTTGAACATTCCCGGAAAGTATCGTGTTACGGGGCAGTATTCGAGTCGTGGGTTCCTTATGAATGACGAGGGTAATCCTCTTGGATGCTACGTTGATGAACTCAAACAATTGCCTTACCAGGCTTGGAGAGGGACAGTCGAAACCAACTCGATCTGGATGGAAGTCGTCGGACCGGGCAGGCAAGAAAAGTAGACTGCTTAGCTGCTCGGATGGGTGGGTGCCCAACCTCTTGCTTCCCATGCTTATGATTAGTTTCTGGCTACGCAAATAAGCGTCATGTCCGCTTGATTCGGAGCGTCAACACCAGCGCTGCGGAAAGAAACAGCGCCGCGACCATGAAAACCAGGCTGAAACTGAACGAACCCGTGAGGGTGCGCAGATAGCCGACAAAATAGGGGCCGACAAATCCTCCCAGGCCGCCGACGGAGTTGATCAGCCCGATGGATGCGGCCGCTGCCGATTCACTCAGCATGGCCGTGGGCAGTTGCCAGAAGCTCGGCATGAAGGCTGTGGTGCACGCGCCGGACAGGATCAGCAAGCCGAGCCCGAGCCAAAGATTCTCTTGGAAACCGACGGCGAGAGCCATAAACGCGCCGCAGAAAAACAAAATCAACCCTGTGTGCCAGCGGCGCTCCCCCGTGCGGTCTGAATGCCAACCGTTCCAGAGCATTACCACGACGCCCAATAGATAGGGCAAAGCCGCGATCAACGTCACCGTCAGATTGGGGAGTCCCGTCGCGCGCTTGAGGATCGTTGGGAACCAGAAATTGAATCCGTAGAGTCCCACGAGCGCGAAAAAATAAACTGACGCGAGCTGAATCACTTTGGGGCTGCTAAGTGCCTGGCTCACCGTCCACGCGCCCGCGGCAGCTTTTGTTTCCCCTTCGCGCTGGAGCTCGCCCATGATCCATTCCCGCTCGTCCGCGGGCAGCCAACCGGCCTGGCGCGGCCAATCGGTCAGGCAGAGCAGCGTAAGAATGCCGAGCAATACGGCCGGAATCCCTTCCAGGATGAACAACCATCGCCATCCGGGAATGGCGAGCCAATGCACACCCAGCAGCCAACCGGCCAGCGGCGAACCCAAAACGTTTGCGACAGGAATCGCCGTCATAAACAACGCGCCCGCTCTGGCGCGATCCTCCTGCCGAAACCAATGCGTCAGGTAGACGATGATGCCGGGGAAAAAACCAGCTTCCGCGAGGCCCAAAAGAAAACGTGCGCCATAAAATTGCCTCGGCGTATGAATCATGGAAACCAGTATGGTGACGAGTCCCCAGGTAATCAGGATGCGGGCAATCCACTTCCGGGCGCTCCAGCGCTCGACGATCAGCGCGCCAGGAATCTCAAACAGGAAGTAGCCCGCAAAAAAAATGCCCGCGCCCAAGCCGAATACGCGATCCGTGAAACCCAAGTTGTGGGACATCTCCAGGCCGGCAAAACCCACATTGACCCGATCCAGATATGCGATGAAATAAAGTATGAAGAGAAATGGAAGCAGCCGCCACGCGATGCGGCGCCGGGCTCGAAGTCCCACGTCTGAAATGTTGGATTGATCGGTCATTGCGCCCGTCGCTTTTATCACATTCCAAGTCGCGCTCACACCAGGAGAAGAAACATTCGGTTCCGGGAAGACGAACAAGGCACGAACACAGGGCTGCGAAGCCGCAACCAATATGTGCCGCACCTATGGTGCTCAGAATTTTTATTGCCATCTTTCCCAGCCCTTACGGGCTGGGCTACGTTGTGTCGTGCCTCCAGCGCTCCGGCTTTGCCGCGGTCGGACCGAAATCCTCCAATGGTAACTCGCGGCTTGTACTTGGCAGCTCGTGGTTAGGAGTTTCCGATTCGTGAGTGGCAACGCAGCGCCGGAGGCGCGGAAGACCGTAGCCCAGTGCGGAAGCACTGGGTACACGAAATAGGAAGATCCCAAGCGCCGTAGGTGCGGCAGATGCCTCCGATGCCTGAAGCTACGACCTACAAAAATTCTCTTGTTGTCACACAGACGCTGAAGCCTCACCCTCCGACGAGAGCTAAGATTCCGCGCGCCGCGCCACGAATTTGAGGACTAGGACT
This sequence comes from Terriglobia bacterium, assembly GCA_963811715.1. Classification (GTDB taxonomy): domain Bacteria; phylum Acidobacteriota; class Terriglobia; order Acidiferrales; family UBA7541; genus Palsa-360. Next base: position 23,749 of record CAWESM010000006.1, on the reverse strand, counting down.
GCTGCAGCGCCGATTCTCACGCACATCCAGGGAAAATGTAGACGGCCTGCGCTACAATTCTACTGTGGACTCCCCTTCTGGATTCAGGGAAAAAGAATGGAGCCCGCGTCCTGGAAAATGGCTTTGTAGAATATGGCGGATTTGATTCCAACGGCGGAAGAAGTTCAACCCACAAGCAGCCCCGCGCCGAGCCCCTCTGGGCAAGGCCGGCTTACCGCGGCATTTCGCTCGCTAAGACACCGCAATTTCCGGCTGTTCTTTGGGGGCCAATTGATCTCGCTGGTCGGCACTTGGATGCAGACCATTGCGCAATCTTGGCTCATTTACCGTCTTACCGGCTCCTCGGTGCTCCTCGGATTGCTCGGCTTCGTGGGCCAAATACCGATACTCCTGCTGTCGCCGATTGGCGGCTTGGCGGCTGACCGGTGGCCCCGCCAGCGCGTCGTCATCGCAACGCAAGTGGCATCGATGTTGTTGGGGTTCGCTCTGGCGGCGCTCACTCTCACCGGACGCATAACCGTATGGGAAATTATCCTGCTTGCGACTCTGCTGGGCGTGGTGAACGCGTTCGATGTGCCGGCACGGCAATCGTTCCTGATCGAGATGGTGGGGCGCGAGGATTTGCTGAACGGGATTGCACTTAATTCCACGATGTTCAACGGCGCGCGCGTGGCCGGGCCAGCGATTGCCGGCCTGCTGGTCGCACATATTGGCGAGGGTTGGTGTTTTTTCGCGAATGGTGTGAGCTATATCGCGGTGATCGCGGGCCTGCTGATGATGCGCATTGAAAATTCGCTGGCGGGCCACGACGGCCGTTCGCCAATCGATAAACTGCGCGAAGGATTCCGTTTCGTTCGCCACGCCCTGCCGATTCGCATGTTACTGCTGCTGGTGGCAGTGGTGAGCTTCACGGCGCTGCCCTTCAGCGTTCTGATGCCGATCTTCGCCGACCGGATTCTGCACGGTGGCGCTACGGCCTACGGCAATCTGATGCTTGCTGTAGGATTGGGCGCGATGTTCGGCGCGCTGGCGCTGGCGATGCGCCAGGAATTGCGCGGCCTCGGGAAAATTGTGGCCTACTCGGCAATTGGATTGGGCGCATCACTGACTCTCTTCGGCGCGTCTCGATGGTATTGGGTCTCGTTCGTGGCGCTGACGCTCGCCGGTTTCACCATGATGATGCAGTTTGCGGCCACCAACACTTTGATTCAGGCCATGGTGCCGGACCAACTGCGCGGGCGAGTGATGTCCCTATACTCGATGATGTTTCTGGGAATGACTCCAATCGGTTCGCTGGTTGCCGGAGCGATGGCGGATCGTATCGGCGCACCGGTCACTGTCGCGTTGGGAGGTCTTGCAAGTCTTGCCGCCGGCATCGTCTTTGCGCGCAAGTGGCCCTCCATGCGCGGCCCCGCGCGCGAATTGGTTGCTGCACAGGGGATGATGCAGCCACAACCGCCTCCGGAAGTAAATCCTTCGCAAGGGTAGAATGCTGCATTCGATTTTTGTTTCTCCGGCATCGCCAAGCGGCCACGACAGCAATGGCCTGCTCGGTTTTAGTAGCACAGACTTCAGTCTGTGCGCTGCTCCGCTCGAGTGAAAACCAAAACCGCGCAGACTGAAGTCTGTGCTACTCTGCTGCGCCATAGGCTCAGCCGTCGAATGCATTCCATCGGATCGAGGTACAGATGAAAAAAAATGTGCTGCTTGTTTCGTTGCTCGCGACCCTCGCGGCGAGTTCGTTGCGCGCGCAAGGGCCGGGGAATGCGCCCGCCGTTGTCAAGCTAGACGCGGCGCTCGATTCGCTCGTTTCCGCCGACGCCAAGCTGGACTTGGTGAAAAATGATTTCGGATTCACCGAGGGAATCGTGTGGGTGGAAGAGGGGAAGAGCGGCTACCTGCTGTTGAGCGACATGTACGCCAACGTGATCTACAAAGTGACGCCCGAGGGAAAAGCTTCCCTGTACCTGGACCACAGTGGCTATACGGGATACGACATCTGGCGCGTGGGAATGCCGCAGCCGGATGCGAATCGGAAAGACGTGTTCTTCATGATCGGGTCGAACGGACTTGCGCTCGACCGGCAGGGCCGGCTCTGATCGCCACGTGGACGGGCCGGTCCATCGACCGAATCGAAAAGGACGGAAAGCGCGCCATCCTGGCGGACCGTTTCGAGGGAAAGCGATTCGGCGGCACAAACGACCTCGTCGTCAAAAAGGACGGCGCGATTTATTTCACCGATGGATTTGGCGGCTTGCGCGGCAGGGACAAAGACCCCGGAAAGGAACTGGATTTTGCAGGCATTTTCATGTGGAAAGACGGCAAGGTAACGCTCGCGATCAAGGATATTGCAACGCCGAACGGCCTGGCCTTTTCTCCGGATGAAAAAGTTCTCTACGCGAACGGCAGCCAGAACAGATACGTCAGACGCTACGATGTGCAACCCGACGATACGCTGACGAACAGCCAAATGCTGATCGACATGAACTCAGATCCGCTTCCCGGAATTACCGACGGCATGAAAGTGGACACGAAGGGAAACATTTATGAATCCGGGCCGGGCGGCATCTGGATTCTGTCGCCGGAAGGCAACCATCTGGGCACAATTCGCACTCCTGAGTTTGTTGCGAACGTTGCATTCGGCGATGCCGACAACAAAACTCTCTACATTGCGGCGCGCACGAGCATTTATAAGATCCGAGTGAACACTCCGGGAATTCGCTAGCCCGCAATTTTAACCACAATCTGAGTAAGTAGATGAGTGGTTCCACACTTTGCCGCGAATTGCGGTATTTGGTGGCGCCGGCGTCCCGCTGGCGATTTTTGCGTCTGCATCGCGGTGCCAAACCGCCCCGACCCGTCGCGGCGCCACCAAACCATGCCCCCTCGGAACTTAGATCCACCCAATTCCGGCAGGCTCCAAGTAGAGCCCGCACCCAGGCTCTTTCGGTGTTGTATGTTGCAATCACGTTGGGCCTGTAGCATTCCAATCTAGTGTTGAAACGGTGTCGCTTAGATGTAAAACGCGCCGTTGAAATTGGCCTCTCTTGGACTCAACCTGGACCCTCGACTCTGTTCAATCGTTGGTCGAAGTTGTGACATTAATTCTTCAAGGACTGTCCAAACGCTGTACTGGCATGCGGTGTGGTTGAGCCACTATCTTCAGCTTAGAAATGGGATATGATTCTGCCAGTTCCCACATGGCAGTCAAAGAATTCAGGCCCTGCATTCGTAGCGACCTTGCTTCAACTCCAATTTGCACTAGAAAAATAATTGTCTTCCTCCGTTTCGGTCTCTTTTCGTCCGAAATCCACTTCAACGATGTCCACACCTCCGAATCGGCCACAATTTCGCAATTTCTGACCCTCGACTCACCGTGAATGGTTTTCGAGGCTCTTCAATCCTAGGCAGGCTCTCAATCGCGGTTGCTGTCTACTGTCAGACCCGTTAGGGAAAGGACCTTCTTTCTCGACATTCTGTTTTTCTGAATCCGCAATTTGTCCCCGTGTCACTTAGCGACCGGCTCCTGTGGGTTGTTGGCCTCCTCTGTTAGTGCCGAAGATCGGGACATTGGGAACAGGAAGCCATTCATCATCTAAGAACTCGACCTCTGCTCCGCCAACAAAAGGATGCGGACGCGGACGCGGAACATCCAGCCAAAAACCCTTCGCAGTGCGCTGCAGTGCAAGGTTGTCTAGCTGTTTTTCTAGGCCAGCGGCACGAATTGCATTCAGTCGTATGGCATCCGAAACTGGAGTTTCGCCGGCGTCATACTGAACGAAATATTCCGTATGGTTTATATTCATTTTTTTTGGTCGGCCGCGTCGATCAAAGCTGATAGCGACCCAGACAATGACTTTCTTGATCTCTTGCTTCTGCATCTCGTCCATCCACGGATAATGGACGCCATTCCCGCGAGAACCCTGTAGAAGCTGTCGGCGGATTTGGCTGTCAGCGGGTAACTCATTTATGAGTTCGCGAATATGCTGTTCCACGGCTGGGCTTGTCACGGGCCCCGGATGTAAATTGGTCGTCTGAGCAGCAAGTGTCAAAATCAAAATTGCAGCGATTGCAGCCATGGCACGTCTGCCTCGGGGTCAGTTCGGATGTTTCTTCTGACATTTATCCGCCAGTTTCTGACCCTCATTCTTTGTAAGTTGAAGTTCATTGTTTGCCAATACGCTATATTTATTTGGGCTGTCATCGTAGCTCATTAAATCAGTTGGACTGTTTTGGTCGTACGGTAGATCCCCAATGCCGGTAATCCGGTGAACGAGTTCATGCGCGCCAACCGTGCCAATAATGTTGTTAATAATGTTCTGACTTTGACCCGTAAAATTATTCGCAACGTTGTTTGGATACACTGCTGGAGTGCCCTGGAAGATAAAGCTTGTTTGTTGCCCTAAATTATAGTTGGTAGAGCTAGCATTAACTACATTTAGAGAATAGTCTGCGCTTCCCGAAGTGACGAAGTTGACTCCGACATACGGTCCAAAAAGAGCAGCTATTTGATTCTCTGCGGCCGTTAATTGATTCGGGTCAATCCCCGCCCTATTATTAACTTTAATATTGAAAGCGCAGTCCGTCGCTGGCCCCGGCTTCTTCTTGGGAGGTACAGGTGGGGTGCCCTGACCGTCGCACCGCGCAACACTTGAAGCGCAACCCCATCCTCCACCACCGCCAGAATCACAAACGTAAGTGCCCGAATCATCATCATAACAACCGATGTAGGTATCCATCCCCAATCGGTCCACGAGATTTGCCGGATTATTCCGCACGTAGGCGTAACGATTCTGCGTCTGCGGGTCGGTTATGTCTCCGGAGAGCGGGTCGGCCGACATAAAGCGCCCGAGGCGCGAATTGTAGTAACGTGCGAAGGCGTAATCGTTACCCGAACTTGTTGTGCCAACCGCTGTCTCTGCATCCCGCTCATAGCCCGTAAACTTGTAGTTGGTCGAGCAACTGTTCGTGAACCCAGCCGGAGTGTCCTCCGTGCCGTTAGGAAGAAAATCCGATTCGTAGCACGCCAAGCCGCTGGAATTCGTAACCACGCGAGTACTGCCTAGATGATCTACAAAATAGTAGTACACGCGGCCCGATGTACCGCCCGATGGAGTGATCGACGCACTCGTGGGAGTGGCGCTATTCCCCGTCGCCTCTCCATGCACATCCAGGCGCGTCGGCCCGGACCACTCCCCGCAGGCGATCCCTACCCAGGTCCCGCCACTGCCGCTAAAGTTCACTGTGAAAGTGTCCGCCCCACTCGCCGTGCTAAACGTATAGAATCCTTGCATCTGGTGCGGACTATTCGCGGTCAACGGCAACGACGAATAAGAGTTGCCTCGGGTATCGCTCACGGAACTGATTAAGGACCCGCCCGTAGTCTCCCATCCCACCATGCATAGTAACAAATCGCCGCTTTCTACATTTGAGGTGAAGGCGACCGACTCCGAGCCTGCCCCGGTCCCATTGGCAAAGTACTGATCCTTTTTCTGAACAAAAGCGTTAGTACCGGTGCCACTGAATGCGGCGATTCCGGCTGCCCACGCGGCACTGGTGATTGTGAACCCAGCCGTAACAGAACCCGTTCCCCCATTTAATTGGTCTTCCAACCCATACCGCACATTCGTGGCCGTTGACCGTAACGTCCAGGCTCCCGTCGCTGCCCAGTTATTCCCGGAGTCATCCGCGTATCCAATCAGCAGTTCGCTGTTAATTGCAGAGGGATTCGACTGGGCGATTCTTCGTCCGGCAAAAAAGATGTACTCGTGATAGCTGGCGTTCGTCGTGCTGCCACTTCCATCGGTCTCGGCAATCGTCACTCCCGAGGTCAAACGCCAATTCAGCATGTCCACCGTTACCGAGCCTGTACAACTGCCGCCGCTGGCATGGGCTTTTATCACGCGCAATCCCTTCCCGTCATAGGTATAGCAATATGGGCCGTTCGTCATCCCGGTGGCTGTAATGATGCGATTCTCCGCGTCATAGGTGTAGGTGTAAGCCGAGTCCGCCGTCACGTCCCCTGCTGGATCATAACTGATTCCCGTGCCGGTGAATTGGTTGTTGCCATTCACGGTAAAACGCGGCTGGGGAGAGCTGCACTTCGTTGCAGTCACATAAAAGAGATTCGCGAGCGCATCTGTGGCCATCGTGGGAGGTGGCCCCCCACTGCCAAAGCTCTGTCCCCAGCAGTCCCCGCCCGATGTGGCCTGGGCTTGCGCGGTCAGAAGACGGTTCAGTGGGTCATATGTATAAGTCTGCGTCCGTCCGCTAGTTACGTTATTTGTTTGGACGGCAATGTTGTTGTTATTGCCTGATACATAGCTGTAGGCGAGGTTCAGGGCTGTCCCTGTCGACGAGGTCGCCTGGACGCCAGTAATCTGGAGTCGGTTGTTATACGTATAGCTTTCCGTGATTCCGGCAAAGTTGCCTGTAGAGCCATGGATGTCGCTCGCGAGAGCGGCGGTCGGAGCGTACATCACACCTGAGGTAGGTGCCGTAACGTAGTTGATGTCATTGGTTAAGTCTTTCACCGACGTCATTCTCTCGGCATTCCCTTCGTTATAGGTAATCGTCCGGGTTCCGGGATACTGGATGGTGTAGATCGATCCATCAAGGTTATAGGCATAGTTGATTGCCTTGGTTTGACCGTTAGTCGTCCGCATCTCTGTCAGGACGTTCCCCACGGGGTCATAGCTCCATGCCGTCTGACCTGACCCGTCGTTCATCCCCGTGCGCCTGCCCTTGCCGTTCGTGATCGTAAGCCCATTGTAACCCGTCTGATCGTAAGAGTAGCCGACCGTGTGGGTATTTGGATTTGAATCGTTGTAGCTCTTGGAAAGAAGGCGGTTCATATTGTCGTAGGCATAGGTCGTAGTGATGTTCCGTGCATCGATGCGGAGACACACTGCAGTTGGGTCGCCACTGCAGAGTGTGCCGCTCGATCCAGCGCCACAAGTTCCCACTGAAGTCGTGTAGTAGAAACATGTCGTGCCCGTCTCCGGTATGATTGTCGACGTGACGCGCGAAAGCATGTCATAACTGTAACTGCGCGTTTGCGTTCCCCCTACTGCCGCGACAGCTTTCAGATTATTATTCGAATCATATGTATAGCACGTATAGGCAGTTAGAGTTCCGCTGGAGGTGGGTTCGTCGGTTTCTATGACTCTGCCGAAACCGTCCGTCCAAGTCTGGTGCTTGTTCCCCGCCTCGTCCACGACGAGCACTGGGTAGCCCATCCCATACGTGGATATCGGGAGACACTGCTGCATGGTTTGGCCGAGAGTGGTGGTAATTGCAGCCCCGTAATACGTATACATGACATTGTTGTCCGCGTGGGCAATTTTCCATGAGCGATCCAAGCCGTCATATGTTGGAGTTTCCAGGCCGTCCGTAGAGCCAGAGGTCCCCCTATGTGGATTGCTAATTGTCTTCACGCGCCCATTAGGGTCATAAGTAATATCAACGCTGGTCTGCCCATCTGGATCGCTGACGAGAACTTGGCTTGCCACGCGGCCCAAACCCGCCGCATCGAAAATCGTCTGGTCGTGCCGGCAAGTGGGTGTAGCCGTTGCCGGGCAACTGGTCGTTAGCGGTGTGTTGATGCCCGTGAATTTTTCCGCCCCTGTTTCGATAGGATTCGACCCAGTCGTCTTATCGTACTGGACAAAGATCCATCCGTTGTTCGGGAGTGAGGTTCCTGTGAATCGGTTAAAGAGGTCTTGGAAATGCGAATAAGTATTATTGCCGTTAGCGTCCGTCACTTTGGCCAATTGGCCCGTACCGTAATAATAACCAAATGCAGTCGCCAGATTGGAACCGGCAGGTGGCGTAATTGTGGTCACATAGTTGTTTGTGGGCGTCGTAGTGGAATGTGGCTGTGGCGGATTGGACCCGTTGTCGTCGTAGAAATTGTCCGCGTAACAGTACGATGTCACGTTTTGTTTGATATCGGTTGAGGTTCTAACCTGACCGGTGATGTCATATGTCATCGTTGTTGTGACGTAATTCGATGTCCCGCTGATCAAACGTTGGATTTGTGTTAAGTTCCCCCGCACTGTATTTCCGCTTCCATAGTTCGTGTCGTCGTGGCCCGCCGCACCGGTCACTGCGGGACAACTTCCAACGGCACCACTTATGAGAGTTGATCCGTCATAAGAGTAGTTGGTCTGAGCGACAGTTCCACTTGCGTCTGTGACGGTTACACTGGTGGGGCGATTGACGATATTCGCATTAAAATAACTGGTCCCACCTAGATATGTAATGGTCGTCGTTCGATCCACTGCAGGCATCCCCCCCGTGTAGTACTTGTTTTCTTGCGTCTTTATCACATTGCCATAACTGTCGTAACTGTACTGCGTGGTCTTGCTGACACTCCCTCCCGGAGTGGGCAGAGTGGTGGAGGCTGCCATTTTCGTGACACCAGTGGCAGGCGGAGCTGTAGTCACACTGTATGTGCATGTGCCGCTTGTAATCGTCAGGAAGCTCCAGCATTGAGTTGCCTTAGCAACTAAATTCGATGGCGACACGGATCCAGTGTAGAAATCAACTTCGTTTCCCCAAGCACCACCATTCAGGGCAAAAGTGTAGACCGTATTATCGGTGTTGGGTTTCTGCACAGTGAATGTTTGTTGGCAGATCACCTGACCTGAACCGCAAGTCGTGACGACGGCAGGGGTATAGCTCCATGCAGTGGCGCTGTCCGGCGTGGTGCGAGTGCTGATCCAAGGATAGTTGTTCCCCTGCGAATCGGTATAACGGTTCCACAAATACGTGATCTGGCCGCCGGTGGGGAGCGTCATGGAAGTCAATAAGCCGTAGTGCGCTCCCGTCGTCCCTGAGTCGTATCCAAATGCATATTTTGATCCATCCGGCAGATCGATCTCTGTGACCACCGTGATCGTACCGGAATACTCGGTGACATATTGCTGACCAAAGCTGGTGTTTACGCTGATCGTTCCCGTCTTCACGGTGTATGGACTCGTGGTCCCTTGGGAGTTCGGGACATTGTACGTGGTCGCATTGCCATTTACAGTCGTCGATACAGGACCACCGAGGTAATTTCCATTCGAATCAGTTGCCGACGAATATGTCCAACCAAACGGCGGTGAACTCGGATGATAGACCGTGCCATCGGGACCGTACACGACTAGGTAACCATAATTTGAAACCACCATGTAGAAACCGCTTGTATCCGATGCCCAACCATTGGCGTTGGGTGAATTCACGGACGGACAGTCGTTGGGATAAAGCGGCCCGAATGTTTCGATTGATGGAAAGATGTGCAGCGTTCCATCTGGCCCGGTAAAAGTAAAACCCGAGTAGGTGAAAATTTTATAATCGTTTTTAATCGCGCACCAACCCGAATAGCGAATGTTCGCCAAATTTTCCGTCGTAGACGCCAGATCAGTTTCGTACCATCCACTCCACAAGTTAGTAGAGCCGGTCGAAGTAGAAACATTTGTTGGCTGCCAACTAGTTGTTCCCGCGTGCGTCCAGATGTTGCTGTCGTACACGAGTGCGACGTTGTCTGTACGGCCAGCACGTTGCGGAAAAGAGCCCAGCGGAATCTCCAAGTGGAGCCGTCCGTTTGAAGCATCGATCCATCCGTTTTCGACAGGAATTTGCGTAGTAAAAGATGGAACACCTGTGCTCTGTAGATATGATTGTCCCCTTACGACGGCCGCAGTCGGTCCGAGGAGCCACGCGAAGGCAATCAGCATGAAGGCGCAGCGGTGCCCGGGAAATCTAAGAGCAACATCCGAAGGGGCCGGACCTGCGAGCGTGCGGGGCTTACGGATCATGGCTTCCCTCCTCGTCTTCAATTCGGGCTCTACAAGGTCCCACTAACGCCAAGCTGAGTCGGCAACTTCACTGAAGTAAGAACACAGTATCTTGCAAACCTGTATTGAAACTTGCCTGGTCCAAAAGAATCTCCCAAGTCTTTTGGCCGCCCATCTCTTCACTTAGAGAGAACGGCACCAAAACACCGCTGACGGCTCTATAGTCGGAATATCGATTCTCGTGAACCACATGCTTGGGTACGATGTCCTGGATCATGACTAATTGAACAGTCAAAATGTCGATGAAATAGTCTGTTGTGTGGTACTCATCCACGCTGCCCGGTTGCGTTTCCCCCGGCAGGACCGCCTGCGCCTGTATGTCATGGACGGTATGACCATCAACCTGCACGACGCCTCTGTAGGAAATGCTAAATCGAGGAGCGTTCAGAACGACCGTTAGCTGCGCATGGGGGAGAACAAGACCGCCTGGAAACATGGGCGGTTGGTAGGGATACGCGTCGCTGCTGGGTAGCGGGTAAGGAGGGGGATATTGTGATAGGGTCCCGTCTTCAGCTTTCGTCGTGGTTTGGCCCTCCGATACGACCGAAGAATGTACGCCACTCGGAAGGTTCGCATCCACTCGAATGTGGCCCAACCCGAGCGCACGCACCGTGACGCTACCCTGGGCTTCCGGATTCCAGTGGTAGGTCACATTTCCAGTGGCCGTGTAGTCTGTGACCGCCTCGATCGCCGTTGTCCCCCCTGCCGCAGTGAGGACTTGATTCAACAGGCTCACTGCCTGGGGGGTCTTTCGGCGCGGGCGGCGGAGTTGTCGCTGGCTGATCTTGTGGAGACGATGTAGGAGTCTGAGTCTGTTGCGCCCAACCGGGAATCGTGACAAGTAGGATACAAAGCGGCAGACTGAATCGCGTGGAACGCATATCGCCCCCTCAGAACTTGATTTCGTCCAGCAGCGAACTTCCAGGTAAAACCTGATCCCGAGCAAGTTGCAGGGCCTTGTCGTACGCAGCTTGATAAAATACCACTCGTAATATGGCGATGTAGTACAGCGAAGTCTTATCTTGTGTCAAGGACAATTTGTTTAACGTCTGATGAAATTGTATTAAGTGTGTAAATCTTGGGCGAGGTTCTGAGTGGGAATGATGGACTATCCAGGCAGAAAACTGGGCCGATTCCGCTCCAGTTCGGACATTTCAACAAACTGGTGATTTTCAAAAGCCTAAGAACGCAATTCGCGGGCGCGCAGAACCAATCAATTGCGGCGGGTTTTTTGACGGGGATTCTTGAAAGGTTAGATGAAGGGCGGAAAACAAACTGTTGGATAACGTTCCTGTAGTCCGCCGCGTCCATATTTCCGCGCATCTTATCCGCAGTCTGCCAATCCTTTCGCTGGCATCCTTGCAAAATTCATCGAATTTAATTCTTGGAATCTACGCCCCATTGAAAGAAAGAGACTTAACTTCAGGACAACCTGGAAAGGATAGCGCTCGATGCCCCAAATTTCATTGAAAGATTAGATTTACAACCGCACAGTCGAATTCAAGCACTTTGTTGGGGCGGTTATTTCGTAAGAGCTTGTTTTTGACGATTACCTCTCGTTGATCCTCGCCCTAGGAATTGATTCGACGCTGGTCGACATTTTGGCAAGTGCCGATCAAGCGACGATGCTCGCTGCTATTCAGCAGCTCGGCTCGCAACATCCGGCACAAGTGTACAAATACGTCGCCGAGACATTGCGCAGGGGTGAGGCTATCAACTAGCGTGAGAGACTTACAAGAAAGCGCGGCTTTCACCCGCCAAGCCGTTGAGGATCGAGGCGCCAACGTTACGTACGTTCGTCGCGTTACGAGGCACCCACGAGAGCTACCGAAAGAGGCTCGGATTCCCCCACATAGTTTCCGGCCAAATGGAAATTTCTGCGCGACACCTTCGACATGCGTTATCACGGGCGGGACCTTTATATCCACAAGAACATTCGATATAGAACTCTTTTCGAATGATCCTGTGCCTTGATTTGGCCCGCTCTTTCGCTCGTTCTTGCTCGCAAATGTCGCGTGACCGGCGGGGACTGATTAATCCCCTCCCCGCGAGTGAATCACCGAGGAAATTGATCTGAGCCTCGCGCCGCTTGGGAAATTTGGGATCGTGCAGAACTTGGAGAACTAATGAAGCTATCGTCGCAAACTCTTCCTTATAATGGGTTGGTTCGAGCGCTTTGATTACATCTTCCATTCTCTTTGCTCCCAGCAACGACCCGCCTACGACATCCCAAATCTGGCTGAAAATCAGATGATAATTGTGAGCGCGTCCACTGATCTCTGAAGCCCGGACTCCAGGGCGTCCCCTCCCTCGTTTTTGCGAAAACGTGTCAAGAGGCTTTTTAACCTTCTTAGGCGGCTTTTCGGTCTTTGCCATTTTTGCGGAAACTCTCGGCACCGTTGTCTCAGAATTTTACGGAAGGTTCCCACCAAAAGGCTAGGAATTTCGCGGGAACATTTTTTCGCGTCCACGCCCTTACAAGCCAGCTTGAAAAAGCGTTCTGAAATCAGGGCTTAGGATGCACTCATGCGCAGCAGTTTTTGGCTGGAGGAGGATCAGTAATATGGCGGTCTTGAGTGGAAAGCGGATGTTTCCTTGCCCGGTCTGCACTGACCCTCGCGAGGTCAAAATCACCAAGAAAGACAAGCCGTACATAACGTGTGACCCATGCGGGATTCAGGTCTTCGTTCGCGGCCCCGCCGGGATCGCAGCATTCAACTGGCTGGTAGACAAGGGGGACGGTGAGGACCTTTGGACAAGACTCAAACGGATGGAACGACGCTACCGCCTGCGATGCCCGGATTGCGGCTGGCGCTTCTGGATTGAACCGGAGCAAATCAAGACCAGTATGCTCGATGGAAGCCTAAAGGGATTTTGCTGCCCCGGAAAGAATTGTGGCGCAATCGTCGCGTGGGAGGAAGAGGAATGAAAGTCACCGCGTTAGGAGCAGCACTTCTTGTCGCGGCAGCCATCGCGGCTATCCTGCTCCTCCGACATTTCGCCCGAGAACGGAACCAAGCAAACCCGCCGAAGGAGTAGCGCCTTGCGCTGAGACACGTCTTTGCTAGAAGCAGACACAAAAGATCGGAGTACGGCCCCGCCCTTGAAATCAACGGAGGGCAGAGCTAATGTTCATGCTGCGACGCCGTTTCGACAGAAAGGTCGGAAGTACATGTCGAAGCGGTCAGGACAGAGGGGCCAAGTGTTCTTGCGAAACGAGAGATGGGTCGGACGATTTTATGTTGACGTGCTCGGAGATTCCAGACGGAAGCGCCGGGCTCTCGTACTGGGAATGAAACAAGAGCTTACGCGTTCCGAAGCAAAGCGCAAGCTCTTGGAAATTCTCACAGAAGAGGGCGTCAATACTCCGACTCATCTGGAACGCTCGCTAAAATCACCCACAACGTTTGCTGACGTAGCGGACGCGTGGGAATCAAAGCGACTTCCACAGTTGAAGGAAAGCAGCAGATATACGGGACCAAAACTGATTGCCAAGTATCTGCGTCCATGGTTCGGTTCGATGGCGCTGGAATTAATCAAAACGGGAACCATCAACGATTGGATCGTGGATTTGCAGGGCAAGGGCCTGGAGCCGAAAACGATTCATAATCTCTGGAAACTCTTCCGGGCGATTATGAATTGGCATTTCCAACAAAACGATGAGCCGCCTCGGAAATGGTATCCCTCGCTACCGACGATCCCGGATGTCGAGCAACGCTGGTTTACACAAGACGAACTCGGGCGGATAGTGAAGGAAGCCGAGGGCCAATATAAGGTGTTGTTTCAGTTGGCCGGAGTGAGCGCATTGAGGGCAGGCGAATTATTCGGGCTGCATGTCGAAGACCTGGACACAAATCGCGGGGTGATTTGTGTCAGGCGTTCAGTGTGGCGCGGACAAGAGGTTTCGCCGAAAACTCGAAATGGCTACCGCGAAGTGTGGATTGATTCGGCTACAGTTCGAACGCTTCAGGTATATCTCGGTGACCGCACAACTGGTCGGGTGTTTCAAACGAGGAATGGAACCCCGCTCAACGATCGTGAGGTGCTGATCAATACCCTATATCTGATCTGCGACCGTCTGAAAATCCCGCGTGGCGGTATGCACGCATTTCGTCACGGTCGAGTAAGCCACATGCAACAAAATCGGGTCCCGCCAGACTTCACCAAAACTCAAGTCGGTCATTCGAGTCTGAGGACAACTAGCGGCTACACGCACTTTTCCGACACGTTCAAGAGGGAAATTGTGGAGCAACTTGCGCCTTCGTGGGCTCACTCGGAGCAGTTGGACTCAGTTGCAGGAGCACTTAAGGACGCGTAGTATGTGGTAGTTGCGGTGCACAAGAGAGCCAATTTCAATAGGCCCGTAGCTCAGCTGGTTAGTGCAGCGGACTCTTAGACTGGAATCGCCAGGCCCGATGCCGTTCAGTTGCCGACTCGAGGTACAAAGTTGCTACAAGTCGACTTCGAGCCTAGATCTCGTGGTGCGAATGGCAAGCCGATCTCCGCTCTGTGACTCTCATGAGATGATTCCAAATTCAGAATCAGCAAGCGCTTCTTCTTGTGGGACTCAGTAAACCTCTGCGCGCCTGCCTTGGGCGCAGGAGGCCTCCGGTTCAAATCCGGACGCCCCGACCAATTCTCCAAATAGAATCATTGAGTTAGCGTACTGCCCGTTTCCGTGCCTGCTGCATTGTGGTGCAAGTTGGGAACAGTTGGGAACAAAACCTCGCCCAATCTTGAGACCGCATCGCGTTCGGACGTGGAAACAGGGTGTGTGTAAACATCCATTGTTGTTGCCGCGCTGGAGTGCCCCAACAAGGTTTGCTGAACTCTTATTGGAGTTCCCAGATCGTGGAGGAGAGTGCTGTACGTGTGGCGGAGCGTGTGCCAATCAATCCGGCGCAGCCCTGCCCGCCGACATGCTGAAGCCAGACGCTTCTTCCGCAAGTTGTCGGCTGATAGCGGTTCGTTGTCACCTTTGGAGAACACTAGCGCGTTAGCCGAAGTGTCCATACACCGCAAGCGGTGGGCATCAAGAGCCTGGACAACAACGGGTGCGAGCGGTGTGCCCCTGCGGCTGGCTTTACTTTTCGGAGTTCCGAAGACCCCTTTGTAGCAGGTTTCCTCGACCTCTAAAGTGCATTGGTCGAGATGAACTCTGCCCCAGCGAAGCCCAAGTATTTCTCCGATTCGTAGACCGGCCAGTGTTGCAACGATTGTGATGGTCCGTTCCGGTTCATTCATTTTAGAGAGGAGTATTCGAACCTCCTCAATCGAAAGAGCCCTGTGTGGGCGCTTGAGTATCCGTTCAGGCATTGCCACGCCCAAAACAGGATTATCTGCCACGTACCGCCAGTCTTTGGCGGTGCCCAGCACCTTGCTGAGCAGATGACGCATGTGGCTAGCCGTCTCCCATGCGTATCCCTGCTTCAGCTTTTCGAGAACAAACCGCTGAACCTCCGGTGTATCAATATCCGCTATGCACTCCTCGCCAAAACGAGGCAACAAGTGTTTGTCGAGCAAGAGAGTGTAGATTTCCCGCGTGGCAAACTTCAATGTTGGAAGCACGAGAGGCCTAAACTCGTCTTCCACGAACCGCCGAAAACTAATGTTGGACCGAGGTACCGCCCGGCCTCTATTCACCGGGCGAAGTCGGTCTTCCAATAGATTCTGAGCTTGGCGCTTTGAAAGTTCGCTCACCGTTCCCAAGACCTCAGAACGGAGAATCGTGCTCATGCTGCCTCTTGAAGTCAGCACTCGCTCTCTCCAGCGTGCAACCCAGACCTTTGGGCGTTTACCGCGAACAAACAAACATCCAATCTGATGCCTGCGACGAACCATATTGACCTTTCCGTTGGCCCGTCCAGTCTTTCGCGCATCGCCTTCTATTCTAACTTCACAGTCAAGCGTTTGTAAGCTCGACATGGCGATTCTCCTCTAACCAAACCTTGATATCCCCTAGCCGGAAGCGCCAGTATTTCCCTATCCTGAAACCTGGAATGCGGTCCGCAGATCGCCGCCTGGTGCGTTCGTAGACCCAGGAAGTCGGCACTCGCAAGATTTCGGCTACGTCTTGGACTGTAAGTAGATCGTCATCGGATGTGTGCATTTGAATCGACTCCACTACAAAGAGTTTTGGGTAACATGGGCAGCGTTACGAAATTCCCGGAAGGGTAATTCTCGGTCGCGCCTACCATGTCGCAATGCGAATCAGTGGTTCCTCTCGCTTTCGCCTAATTGTCCCTGTCCACTTTCGGAGGTAGGCGCGGTCTTCCGTTCTGACTCTGCTTGCGCCTTGGCGACCGTGTGACGCGCGTAATATTCTGGGTCGGGCTTGTCTCCTGCGCGAAAGTCGGCAATCCTTCGGATTATTTCTTCGGGTTCGTCGCCGCGAGCCACGGCGCGTTTGGCATAGGCCCAATCGTGCTCTGATTGGCTCAGCGTAGCACTGGGATCGCGATGGCTGCGCACTCTCTCTTCATTGTGGTGTCGGGGAGCTTCCTGTGAATCAACGGGAACCTTGAAATCGCGATGGTGGTATGTCTGCGTTGATTCGAAACGTGCCTGCACATAGAAATCCTGATCGTATTTCTTGTTAGCGAAGCCAGGCAATCGCAGGACGCGTGTCGAGTCCGTTGCTGCCGGATCGCCCCCGAACTCTCTGACCATCCCATGCTGCAACGCTTCCGCCTCTTCGGGCGTGATTCCCTCAACCTTCCATACAACCTGGAATTTGTCTGGCGATGTGTTCAGTACGTAGTTTGGTTGCGGAACTAGATCGGAGTTCTTAATTGCGTCGAGAACGGTGGACCCGCCGTGGTCCAGATCAATGTAAAGATGGCGGATTGTCTCGATGTCGTCTTTTGTGCGAGTCGATGCATCCTGCTTCAGCGGGTTCATGCCAACATAGATGTCAGCCCCGTTCGCGTTCTTGTAGCGGAGCCATGCCTGGAATTCTGGGCTGGCCGCTTTCTGTGCAGTCGTGATCCGCTGTGTCGTCTCGCGCAGAGACCGATTCAGAACAAGAACGGCGATTCGCTCGGAAGGCTTGAAGTTGTCGTTTATGTACTCCGATGCCGATGGGGAAAACGTTTTGGCATTTTTGGTTTCGTTCATCGAGGTTCCTCACGCTTCTGGTAGATGGCGGAGAATTCGTATTCGTCGGCGTCGGGGTCATACCGATGGATTTCGAGCACCTCAGAAATAAAGCGCCTACCGGGCCGCCGTTCGAGTTGCACTACAACGTTAAGAGAATCGCCGATATTGCTTTTGATGGCCCGATACGGGAGTTCAACCCCACTCTGGAGGACGCAGCTCGTAAACCGAGCGAGACCTTGCTTGGCAGACGTTGCATGGACGGTCGAGAGACTGCCAGAGTGACCGGTATTGAGAAGTTGCAAGAGATCAAAAGCCTCGCCGCCACGTATTTCACCAAGGATGATCCGGTCCGGGCGGTGGCGGAGGGCTGCCTTCAGCAGGTCGCGGATGCTCACTGCCGGAAGGCCGTTCTGTGGCTGGCGCGCCTCAAAACGGACGAGATTGTCCTGACCCATCTGAATTTCGGACGTGTCCTCGATTAGAAGAATTCTTTCGTCCGGGGGAATGAATTTACCGAGGATATTTACGAGAGTCGTCTTACCTGTCCCGGTCCCGCCTGTAATAAGAATGTTCTTCCGGGCCAGGACAAAGTTCTCAAGCTGGTTCGCGAGTGATCTTTCAATCGTGCCAACTTTAATTAGGTCCTCAATCCCAAAGTGGCGGGAATTGAATTTGCGAATGGTGAGCGTTACCCCGTTCAAGCTGCACGGGGGAATTACAGCCGCGACGCGGCTGCCGTCAGGCAGGCGTGAGTCGAGAATCGGCTTAGACTCCGAAATATCATCACCGAGACGGCGAGCGATATTCTTTACCGCGACCATCAAGGATTTCTCGCCAATGGAAAGTCCGTGGACTTCCTCGACGAAACCGGCCTTCTCGACGAACACACGATCTGCGCCGTTCACCATGACCTCGCTGATCGAGTCATCCAGGATCAAATGCTCGATGGGCTTCAGGAATGGTAGGATTGTCTCGAATCCGTTCATCAGAGTTCTCCGTCTGCGAGTTGCCGAAAGTAGGATTTGTTTGGGTCATTGAAGTAGGGTTTCAGATAGCAGAACATTGGCGGCCTAGGATTCGTGCCGTCATACGCGATGGTCACGGATTGCGCGTTTCGCAGCTCCGTGAAGGTCTTCATGTCGAACCGAAAATCAACCTGCGTGTTGTAGCTCTTCGAGGCCGTAATGTTGGACTTGTGCGAGAGCGCTTTTCCTGTGAGCAGGCTGACGCGGGCGTCATGTCCACTTTCAGACAGGTTGTAGCTGACCTTTAGCTTATCTTCGCGTCCGCAAAGCTCGCTCGCTGTCCTGGCGGAGAAATCATCGGAGAGTGCGAGGAATACCTTCGTGCGGAAAGTCTGCAAGAGTGTGCGCCAAGTTTCACCGGGGAGAGCGGACTTGAGAGAACTGATGCTTTGAGTAGCGACAATTGGAATGCACTTCGGCTGGCGGGAGAGGCTGAAGAACTTCTCATCGCCCGTAGGCTCGCTTTCACCAACTGTGGCGAAATGCTGGTACTCGTCACACATGAATAGAACCTCACGGAAATGGCGGTCGGGGTGAGCCTCCATATCGGGGACTCGGTTCAACACAGCCCGTTCGAAGTCTAGTTTCATCATTACGCCGATGGCTTTTGCTAGACCCGCGTTCATGCCAATTGGAAAGTTCAGCGCGCACACTTTGCCGGTCTCGATGAGCCATTTGAAGGACGGCAAGGGCTTGCCGTACTTGAAAGCGGCATTTGCCTGGGGGTCATAGCACTGCGCCGGTGGGCAGAACGTCCGCTTCACGGACGGGCTGTCGTCAAACAGCGAAAGAAATACTGAAATCCCTTCGACGATTGATGTGCGCAGCTTTGGCTCAATCCGCCGCCAATCGTGGTTGAACCAACGCTTAACCGCTTCGAGCTGTTCTTTCTTCTCCGGTGAAATCGGCTTGCGTCCTCCGACATTCTCCGCTTCCCATTGAATCGCCTTGTCTTTCAATACAGCGGCAAGTCCGGGCGTCAGTGTCGCTACATAGCTCTTCGATTCTTCGTCCAGGCGGAATTTGAACGGTTCAAGCTCGCGGGGATGCCTGAGATATTCCTCCTCCGAGACGAGCACGGAATCCGTCTCGGTGAGCCTGCGCTCTGCCTCGTTGATTTTCTTTTCGAGTGTGGCGGGGTCAATCGCGCATTCATAGACATCGAACAATGTTACGTAGTCGAAGGCAACCTTATGGAGGAGGATGATGAACTTGACCAGATTCGTGTATGCCTGCTGCCAGAATGGTTCTTTGCCACGCCCGAAGAGGTTGTTTAGCAGCGATGCGATGTTGTATGCCAAAGCGTATGCGTCGAGGTCGTTGTGCAGCGGGTTGTAGCGATATTCAGAATCGAGGCTGATTTCGATATAGTCTTCTCCTCTTCCATGGCGCTCCAGAATTTCTCTAACCCTGTGGCAGAAGTCCCCCTTCACTTCGAGGACGAGGCCGCCTATCCTTTTATCTTTGTCTCCTGCGTGATACCCAAGAATCTGATCTGCGTATGGGTACATGCAGCAGCTTGTTTTTCCTGTCCCGATTGCGCCCAGAATTGCGATGCCGGTGAAAAGACCCCTTTCCGGTATCACGAGCCACTGCGGATTTTCTGCGGGTACCTGCTTACGAGGATTGTGAACCTCCCCGAGGACAAGGAAGAGTTCGTCCCTCTTGCGAGGGTCAGGAAAGAGAGGCAATCGGCCCGCGCGGACTCTGCGGCCTGCTTTGAGCGTAAAAATGTACACGCCCGAGAGCACCATCGAATAACCGATGTAGGGGGTCGAGAAGAGGAAGAGCGTGTACGAGTATTTGACGAAGCAGAAGATTGACGGCGACCGCAGAGCCATGACCTGCAGGAAGATATTTTCTTCGGGAAACGGCACCCGAAAATAAAGGGTCATGCCCGTAGCCGCCGCCAGTAGGCAGGCGACGAAGTTTTTCGAATTGAGGATTTTCTGGATCATTTTGCAACTGCTCGTGCAACCGCGTTCCCGTCCCTCTTGCCAGCCGTCTGTTGCTGCTTTCTCCAGTTGAGGAACTGCTTGTCCTTGAATAGCAGGATCTTCAAAGCCGAATTCACGACATGATCGGGCGTGCTTTCGATGAACGTTGCGTACTTCTCGACGGTCGAGACGACTATGTCCTCCAGTTCGTACTCCCTTTTAACGAGTTCCGGTCGTTTGTTGATGATCGACATGTCCTTCCTCCTCCTGAGTTATTTGCTTCCATGGACGCAGGCAAAACACTCTGCAAAAAGGAACGAGCATTTCGTTCCCTGGGCTGGAGCGACCCCATGATTCTTTGGGCAGCCAAAGGCTCCCAAAAGTGGGGTCGCTCCAGCCCAACTCGGTGTTTTGCCCGCGTCCAAAATTGATTGCCGCGCCATGAGCAACCGCTACGCTCGCACTAACTTCCGTTCACCCTCTGGGTGAACGGAACGGTGAACGGGGGGGTGAACTCCGTCTTTCAAGGACCGTTCACCGGCTCTACTGTCCACAGCAACCGGACACGTATGCCCTTTCACCAGATAGGTGTCGAAGAACACGCTTCTATCGGGAGTAAGTTGGGAGAATTCCCTCCGCAGATCGTGCTCTTTTAGCTCTCCCGTGCGCCACGTTTCGTACAGGCTCTCAAACCGTTCACCGTGAAACCGCCGCCGTGCATCGTTCAGGAATTCAAAATCATCGGTCACTGGCACTACATATTCGCGGTTGTCCCACTTACGTCGAACCTGGAAGTAACGGAGGACCTCGCTAGAAACGTCGGATTCTAGGGGCCTTTTTACCAAGGCACGGAAGCGATTTTCCGCCGTTCGAAAATGGGTGTCTTTTGGTGCGATGTACAGAAAGCGAAAAGTTGTCATATGCCGAAACAACGCCTGATAGGCATTGACGTGACCTGTGAAACTCGAAGGGCTTTCGAAACCCGAATCCACAAAGCTCAGGGTGACCACAGGGGGGAGGGCGGGGAGAGGGGGCGCAAGAAAGAGAGGAAATTTGTCTACAAAATAGCGGATCGTAGGACGGCTACTGGAGACTCCTTCATAAACCTTGGCCGGTAGAAAGTCTTTGGGGACCCCCAATTTCTCACCAAAAAAATGCACCTTGTCTTGCTCTGTTTCAAAATAGGCTAGGTCCTGGTTAGCCAGAACGAAATCCAGAAGCACGAGGCGCGTTCGAATGAATTCAAACGAATGTTGGCGGCGGTTGCGGAGGTTGTCTTTCTCGATCTGGCCGTAGATGGTCCTGGAAAATAGATGAAAGATAGGCCCAGCACCCATGTAGTCGCGCATCGTGGCGTGCCCGTGCTTCAGAAGTTTCTGGGCAAAGGCATTTGATCGCTTTCCTCGGGTGGCCTGCGTGAAATTTAGGAACTGCCGCTGCGTGAAATAACCTGAATGGATCGCGACGATGTAAATGAAGCGCGCCTCTGCATCGGTGTAGCCAAGTCCTTTGATTCGCTCGATTTGTTCGCCGTTTAGGTTCATAGTGACAGAATCTCCGCTGTCAGCTCTTTCTGGTCTAGAACACGACGGAGTCCAGAAACGTCCTGTGCGCGTGCATATAGGGAAAATCCCGCGCGCACTTTTTCTGTTAGATTGCTACCCCGGTAGTGCTCGGTAGCCAGCTCAAGGTCCACGCGAGCAATATTCCCGTCGCGGTCTTCGTACTCGATCCGAAGATCGGGGAGCGGAATCTTTCCGCGAACAAGCTGTAGGCCATGTTTCTCCGCTATCTCTCTCTTGCTCTCGGCGGAATGCTTTTCTGGGCCGAGCTTCGCCAAGTCGTGAAAAACGCGCTTCTTTAATTCGAAGTCGAGGACAACGCGCGGATTCTTACCGCCCTGCCGCTCAATCTTTTCGGCTGCCTTGTGATAGAGGCGATAAAGGTCAGCGTCGTGGTGGGCTTCGCGCGGCTTCGTGAAACCGTAATGGGTAGCTTGGTTTCCAGGGACTGTTCCGGTCGCCCGGAGAAATTGATGGCCCTTCTTAGTTAAAGTTAGCGACCGGCGAGGGGCGGTGTCGGAGTGCGGAACGCTCTTCTCAGCGACGAGGCCCTGCCGGATGAGGTTGGCCACATCCGGCCTCATGCGGCCCTCGTCCCCGTGATAGCGGAACTCTTCAAGATCCTCGCTCGAAACGGCACGGAACTTACCAAGCTCAGTGAGCGTTCCAATTTCAGAAGATCGGAGTGTGTAGATCCTTCCCCGAAATTCGTATCCCTTGCGCGGTTCGCCACTGCGCTCCGATTCAATTCTCGGTGCACGCTCGGGTGTCACCCGTGCATCATCCTGTGCGTTACTGCCAGGTCCCTGTCCCCGCGAGGAGTCGGAACAGCCCGCTTGGCGGTTACCGGAAACGGGCTCGCGTGCAGCGTCTCTGGGATCGAGGAATTCGCTGGGCACGTGATCGCGCGACACGCTAGTCCACCTCCTCTTCGAGGGATGGGGCGGTCACTTCCGTCTGCCCAACATGAAACTGCTTGTCTAGATGTGAGAGCTTTCTGCCGGTGTCTTTGAGGAAGAATTTGCGGTTCAAGGCGAAGGCGAGTGCGAAGACATTGATAAAGAGAACTGCGCAGTAAATCAAGATTGGTGTGCCGTAGAACCGGAACAACACGCTCTTATAGGAAATGAAGTAGGTCAGCCTTTGCATAAACCAGAAGCCAAGTCCCAAGACGATGGCAATGGTAAGCATGAGTGCGTTCGCAACCATAGGCGCTCACTTAAAGGCTTGGTCCTCGCGGAAATACGTGATCGCGAGTCCCAGCGGATTGATCGGAATAAGCTCGTTCGGGACATTGCTCTTAAAAACGAACACGAAATTGGCGGTATATAGGTCGCGCTTGATCTCGCTGTGATCGGAGGGCGAGTAATAGACCATGTAAAAGTCCACACGCGCCTTGTAGGGCGGAGACTGCATGTCTTCGAGAGCGACTTTCTTCACGTCAATGTCGATTTCAGGGACGGAGGTGTTCGTGATGAACTTCTTGATGACATCGTCCTTGCGATAGGCGTCGATGATGCCGTCGGCAAGCTTGCCGTCCAAGAAATAGAGAGACTTGGAAAAATCATCCTGGATCGTGTATCGGTTGCGGCGGTAATAGAGCGCACAGAACTGGGTGAGGAAGTATTTGGCCTCAGCATCCTCCGGCTTGTACTCGAAATTGTGGTAGTTGATGGCCTCTGCCCTGCCCAAGTCGTCGATTCGAATTACGAGCGGACGAAAATTCTGAAAGGTGCGGATCGTTCTGAGATCCACAAGGGCCAGCCCGATGGCTACAAGAGAGACTAGGACTAGCGCAATTTTTAGATAGGTATTGGTCACCATCGGATCGCCATACTGTTCGAGATATAGTCGTTTGGCATTTTGGAAGGTCGCGTCGTTGTTCATCCAAACACCCTTTCCAGGATTCCGACAGAAGACCCTCCTGCCGTTCCGCTAAAGATGTGGTTGGTAAGCGCCGGGATTTTCAGTAGCGCATAGATTGACGCGAGAAAAGTGATGAAAAGGACCGGGAATGCCTCAATGAGTTGGACGGTCGAGATGGTTCCTTTGGGCTGAAGGTCAAAGATACCCAAGATGAGGTTCGCAATTACATACACAACCGCCGCCGCGATTACCTGGTAGAAAGCATATTGGATGAAGCATTTGAACCACCCCCAAAAGAGCCATTCCAACTTCGGGACGATGAAGAACGGTATGAATATCGGGCCCACCAGCACGCATACCGCAGTAGCAATAAATCCGAAGGCAATCACGACAATCGCGATGGCCTGGGCCGCCGCGAG
>CAWESM010000005.1:0-278052 GCA_963811715.1 Terriglobia bacterium | reverse complement strand
AATGCCTCAATGAGTTGGACGGTCGAGATGGTTCCTTTGGGCTGAAGGTCAAAGATACCCAAGATGAGGTTCGCAATTACATACACAACCGCCGCCGCGATTACCTGGTAGAAAGCATATTGGATGAAGCATTTGAACCACCCCCAAAAGAGCCATTCCAACTTCGGGACGATGAAGAACGGTATGAATATCGGGCCCACCAGCACGCATACCGCAGTAGCAATAAATCCGAAGGCAATCACGACAATCGCGATGGCCTGGGCCGCCGCGAGCAAAATAATGATGACGACATACATTATAGTGCCAAGGATGTCAGTGATGCCTGGCGAGTCCATGCGTGTCTCGTAATCGGCGATTCGTTCTTCGACAGTTTGGAGTTCTGTCTGATTGATTTTATTTGCGAGAAACTGCGACTCGTCGGTGATGAGATTGTGGAAGCTAGCGCCCATTCCCGGAATCGGGGTGCTGTAGTAATTCACCATTGCAAAGCCAAAGCTGATGGTCAGGAGAAGGCTCGCGAAATTGTCAAAATGGAGCATGTTCTTACCGCCAGCGGCGGATAGGGCGGATTTCACTCCGTACCAAACCACGAGGATTGTGGCAAAGGACCGAAACAGGTTCTGGCCCATGGCGTCGAAGAAGCCAAGATTCTGCGTGAGCAGGTTGTTGATGGCTTGAAAGATGAATTGGAGGTAGTCCATCGTAGTGGCTCCTTCGACGCGCCGGATTTGAACAACTCCTTTTAAGGCATCCGAAAGTTCTGTAGAGAACTAGTCAGCGTACCGTTGACCTGAGCCATGTTTCCGGCAAGGTTGGCTCGTCGCGATATGTCGGCATTGATGGCATTGGTAGTGGCCTCGCGTTGCTGCTTAGCGATAATGGTTTGCTGTTCGAGAAGCGACGCGAGGAGCTTGTTCGAGTCCTGAAGCGTGCGGAGGGTTAATACTCCAGCTGCATTGATCTTGTTCAGAACCGAGATTTCTGTGTTCAGATTTGGGTCCGCAGACAACGAGTCCTGTTCGAGGTTCGCAATTTGGGTTTGAACGTTCTGAGCATTCCCACGGATTGATCCGATAGCGGCCATCGCCGTGGTGTTTGCGCCGTCCGCGAGTTCTACGGACGCATATTGGGATTTCACTCTTGCCTGTTCGTTGTCTGTCATGCCGGAGATGTAGTCGGGGCTGTATTGCAGCAGTTGGGTTGTGGCCTGCTGGTAGCCTGTGGTTACGGTGGGAAACTGCCCGGAATTGATCCCGGTCACCCATGTTCCGGTGTTTTGATACGTGTTCCCGGCGGGAGTGTTTCTCCATTGCGAAAACTGAGCCCGATAACGGGCAGGCATGTTTTGCAGATTGCGGGACATTTGCAGAGCAAGGTTGTATTGAGTAATAAGCTGGGTGTAGCTGTTCTTCAATTGAACGAGTTGTTGCTGAAGCTCGGCGTAGCGCAATAAAGCGTTCGCGTAATTCGTGGGGTCGTAAACGATCCCGAATCCGAATTGCGCGGAGGCAGTTCCAACGCACAATCCCATAATGAGCAAGAGTGTTAGAGCCCTTCTTTTCATTTCGAATTCTCCTTTCTGAGTTTTGAAAAATGTTGTCCCGACCTTCATAGGTCGGGCGGCATTTTGTGATTGTTGTAGTCGGGCATCACGAGATCACCCGAGAGGTAGACCTTTACGCGGTGCCCTTCCCTGATGGTTACGGTTGGGAGAATGTTGAGAAACTTGTCGAGAATTCGCTCGGAAGATTGCGCCATACTCTGAGCAAAGCCCTGGCGCATGAGATCCGCACCAGAAGCGTTAAATGTGCCTCCGGTTCCTGCCTCCGCTACGGCCCCGAGCGCACCGATAGCGAGTGAAGCGCCGAAGATACGTAGGTAGTGATTGTTTACCTGATCTCGTAGACCGGCGTCGCCGATCTGATTCAGACCCTTGAACTGGTCAAGATTGATCGAATATCCGTCCGGCATGATGAGACGGTGGAATGCGACGGCAAGTCGGGTCTGACCGAACGCCTCAACCCGTCTTGTCTCACCAAGAATCTTGGTTCCTGCTGGAATCAGGAGATGTTGGCGGTCGTGGGAGTACACATCGTTCGTTAGCAGGCATTCGACCGGTCCGACGAACTGCCCGTCTAGACGGTTGATGAGCACAGATTCGAGAATAGTTCCTTCGAATAGAATGTAATTTTTCCCCGCCGCCACGTCCGACGACTTTGGGACGGTGGCGGCGGGGCCTGTCGCCTCCTTACCTTCGTTTTTGACACCGGCTGGACCTATTGGACTGGAAGAGCTTCCCGACTGCGCAGAAGGGGTAGAACTCGGCTGCGCGGTCACCGGGCCTTGCACTGCGGCGTTGGGTTGAGCGTCCTTTAGCATTTGAGCCACTTGTGCCAATTGAGCCAGGTCAGGCCCAGCGGAAGGAGGAGTTGAAGGAACTGCTTCCTGGTTTTGTGACGGTGAGTCGGAAGGGGCGGAATTTGTGCTCGGCACGCCCTTCCGGTAGCTCAGCGCGATATTGGAGGAAAAAAGTGCAACGTATTGCCGTCTTTTGCGTTCGGTCTGAATTGGGTCTACTGTACTGCCAGGTGTCGAATTGGCGGATGCGTTGATCGATTGCGGCTGCTGAGGGTCCGGCGAGCTACCAAGCAAGCGATTTTGTTGTACGAGGGCACTCTGCGCGGCAAGTTGCTCTCTCTGGAGTTCCTGAATTCGGTTCTGTAATTCGGAAATCTTCGTTTCGTTCACTTCAAGCGGAATCGGCGTTTGGACCATCGACGCATTTGTTTTTGGAACTGTCGGCTGTTTTTTCCCACCAGTGAGCCACATGATGACAACCATGAGAACCGCAAGGCCCAAGATGAGCCACGATTGAACGTGCTTTGGCAGAAGACCGGGTGGGTTCGCCGTCATTTCCTGAATTGGTTCGTTCATGGTTCTCTCCGCGCTTCGTGGGTTAACGTTAGCTTCGCCGTGTGAAGGTGATTTTTCTTTTGCCGATGGCAAGGTAACCGTCGTCGATCACCTTGGGGATGATGTAGACACCGTTCTCAAGCTGAAAGTTGATGAGGTTCGGCGTGCCATCTTTGATTTCGTAAAGAGCAGGTTTTTCACGCGCGGCGCACTTGATATAAGTGAAGGAGTCGTCGTGGTAGATCGCCGAAACAAGGAACGGTTCCTGGGAGCCTTTCTTGTCCAATGAATAGTCGAACTGGAGCTTCGTCGAGTAGTCCGTTCTGAACTTGTTGACTTGCTCGGTCACCTGCGCTTCGGCTGCGTGAATCCGTTCGTCAGTCTGTGCGTGAAGTGCGTCTAACTCCTTCTTGTATGCTTCGGCCTCTCCGGCGCGAACGTAGCCCTGCAGAGGACTGTCGCTCCCAATGCTCGATTCCTCTTTCGGCTCGACGAAGAGTTTGAGGTCCGGCTCGACGCTAGGCTCACTGCTGATTTCCGTCAGAAGGAATGAATAGACGTGGCCGGATGCAGTAATGAGGTGGAGATCGCTCCGTATCCCTGCTTGCGCGGGATGGACGTAGCACAGGTTGTGCGCCCCGTTGATGATCCAGAAGTCTTTGTCGCCGGTCGCAAAATCCAGAATGTCCTCGTTCTGCGGCAATACTATGAGGGTCGAATACCGGAGCTTTGCGCGGACTGAAATAACATCCTGTTGCGAGTACTTCACCGTGCGAGCAACACCAGTTTGCGCACATACGGGTAATGCCAAGGCGACAGCAAACGATAGAAGCGCGAGCGAGAGACTCCTTCTACGAAACATCAAGTGGGTCTTCATGCGTTTTCTCCTTTGGAAAGCTTTCTTTGAGGTGGGTTTTCTCATTGCGTCAGTCCCGCTAACACTTCGAGGCCCTTTTCGAATCCGTGGGTCTCGAACGCTTCTTTTCGTTTGCGATTGTCAAAAGGGTCGTTTGTGTACAGCCAGTAGCTCATCCGGTCAACCATCAGGTTCGCAACCTTCGCGAGTTCCGGTGTCTTAATGAGGAACTGCTGCTTGGGAATAAGGGTCGAAATGAGATCGACTTCGTTCTCGTTCAAATGGAACTGCCGTCGATAGAGGTCCCGATCCATGTCGGGATTAGCCAGAAAGATTTTCGTCGGGCAGCTTTCAATAATTACGTCCAACACCTCCGACCGGCGCAACTCGTCGAGGGATTGGGTAGAGAGAATCATCGCGGCGTTGGCCTTTCTCCACGTCTTGAGCGCCTCGACGATGTATCGCTGAATGCTCGGATTCTTCAAAAATACCCATGCCTCGTCTATGAAAAACGCCTTGAATACGGTACTGATCTCCCGGTCGCTAATGACGGAGTTCGCGCGATGCAGGATATAGAACAGGAGCGGTTCGAGAAGTTCCGGGTATTGACTCATTTTCTGGAAGTCGAAGCACTGGAATCGGGAAAAGGAAATCGTATCTTCAGAATTGTCGAAGAGGAATCCGAATTGACCGCCGCGCGTCCATTTCGCGAGCCTGTCCGCAACCCGATGCCCCAGCGTGTTTGCCAAAACTCCAAGCGTTCGGAGCGGTGGGTCAACCGAATACAAATTCTCGATCTGCTGGTAGAGATCCCGTTCCTCGCCGGGTTCCAACTCGATTGCCGACGAGCCCTGCAGCAAAACCTTCACAAACAGGGCGAGAAAGTCGAGATTCTCTTTCGTCGGCGGAAGAAAGAACGGATTGATCCTGAAGTCAGCGGAGTTGATTCCTATCTTCACGTATGAACCGCCGAAAAGCTGCGTGAGGCTTTCGAAACTGCCGCCGAGGTCAAAAATGAATGTCCACGGATCGTATTTCTGAAGATTCGTGATGAGGAAATTCAGAAGGAATGATTTCCCAGCACCAGTTCGCCCGAGAATCATCGTGTGGGCCACGTCCCGGTGATGGAGGTTTAGGAAATAGGGCGTGTGATGGTTGGTTTCGAGAACCGCGAGATATTCCTGACGGAGATGATGGTTCTGGTGCTCGCCACAGTGCAGGGTGAACAGAAACGAATAATCCGCATAATTCGAGTTGAGGAGAAACACATAACGGAGGTTGAAGACGTAGTTGCCGGGAACGGTAGCGAGGAACGAATTCAGAAGGTTGTATTTCTCTTCGTACAATTGCGCGTCGTGAACGCTGAACACCTTGTAGAACTCGGCGCATGCCCGTTCCACTTTTGCCAAGTCGAGGTCGTATATAACAACGGTCAGCGAGAAATTGCCGAAGTAATTGCCTTTAAGTTCGATCTCCTTGATGCTGTCCCCGAGCTCTCGTACCTGCGATTCCTTCGAGTCGTCCACGAGCACATCGTGTGCCGGGGCATCGTTGAGGTTCACCTGGCTGACGAATGAGTGCTTCGTGTTATGGAAATGGCGGCGCTTAGCCTGGATGGTTCTCCTCATTGTTCCCGAGTCTTCCTTTTTCCATTCGGTCACGACGTGGAAGTTGGCCTGAACTTCCAGCAGTCGCTCAAAGATCAAGGGGAAGCTTTGTGCGGAGGGTTCCTTGAGCGTCAACACTTTCACGTAATAGTCGTCGAGGCGAAGGTAACCTCGATGGCATTCGAGATGGGATTCGCAGAGGTAGTAGTCCAGAAAGGTGTCGTATTTTAGGCGGGCGAGTGAAATCTTTTGCGGATCGAAATTGAGAGTTTGCTTGAGAACGCGGAATGCTTCCTGCTTGTCGAGCATCCGCATGGGGAGAAAATCGTTTACCTGTAAGATGAAGCTATCAACTTTTTGTCGTAGACTGGCTTGACCCTTGCTGATTTCCCGGTCGAGCAATACAACCTGCTGTCGCCGAGAGAAGCGCGCGCGCAGTTCACCGAGTGCTTTGGATGGGTGTTTCGGAAACTCCGAGAGCGTGCTACCGAGTGTTCGCGTGTACCGGAAGCCCTCGAACAGAATCACGTAGTAAATCGAGAGCGAGAAGAGCGTCTCTGATTTTCCGGCAAAATACGCGACGCGGTTTTTAATGGCGGTATCTACGATTGGCTTGCCATAGAGCTTATAGGGGATCGCTTCGTTATTTCGTTTGAAGAGATACTGATAAATGCGGTAGTTATTGTCGAACACCTTGAGTGCCGATTCGAGGCGCTTAGTGAAGCCATCGAGCGCATTGCTATCCAGGCATTCGTAATCCACTCCACGAACTTCGAGGATTATCCCCAAATCTCCCGTCTTGGTCAGGAAAACATGCGAGTCGATAAACCCGTAGAGGTTCACTTGCTCATTGAATGAGCCGGTTTCCTCGTAATTCTTAAATATGCGCTGGAGCCTAAGCATCGGTGAGCCTGCGAATCGAGACCGGGCTGAGTTTTGCCGGGTCGTATTGGTTGCGAAGTTTGGGTGATGTGAGCAGAAATCGCAGAATCTGCGGATCGGTCTGGGTGGCCCATCGCGCCGCGAAATAGAGCAGCAAGAACATCATTAGTCCGCCTAGGAGACTGCCAAGCAGATTGAACGTCCCCGCGCCGACACACATTGCGAAGAAGAAAAGCTTCCTCTCGGCTCCCAAGATCGTGAGGGGCCGGGACAGCGACCGATGAACCATGTTGATTCGTCTGGATTCAGGCATGGTGTGTTCCCTCATTCGGGGACAGCTATCCGGGAAAGAGCCAAGCCAAGAAGTTCACCGCCGCGATTGCCATGCCTACGCCGAACAGCACACCCGCAAGCACTCTCTTGGAACCACCCTCCCCAAAAGCGAACGTCAACCCGGAAACCACAATCGCGACGAGGGAGAGCCCGCGCGCGATGGTGCTGGTGAATGCCTGCTGCAGGACGTTAACGGCGTTCTCCCACGGGGAGTTGCCTTGCGCAAAGGCAGGCGCGGCGAGGAGCAAGCCCACTGCGACTGCTGCGATCTGTCTGGAGATGATCCTGAATCGAATTACTTTTCGCAAAAGCGTAATCATGGTTGTGAGTCTCCTTTGCTCATGCGCTTGCTTAGTGCCTGCTAGTCAGTTTTCTCGCTTGACCCGTGGCTCCGCAAGCCGACGCAACAAGGAACCGTTCCACTGGCTATGCGACGATGTTCATAGTCAACGCACACATACAGCACAAGCTCCGTCCAGGGGGTTTATACCTTCGCGTCCAGCCAGTCGTCGGGTGGCCGTCCACGAGACTTAGCGCACTACGGGCCGGTGGGGTTCGCCAAGCTCGCGGGGAGAATCCTGCGAGAACTCCCCTCACTTATAAAGAGGCAAAAATATCGGGGAATGTGAGCGCGATAACTGACTTTTTTTCGTATCCAACTTCTGAAACTGTCGATAGTTCCTGGGGGGATGACCCTAGAAGTTATCTCATAAATGGGCTTTGTGGGTCGCGGCTTCAGCCAGGTAGTGCCTGAAAGGTGCGTTGGTCAGTGGCTTCTGTGCTGGGCCTTCGCGATCAGCGGGCCCACGAAGTCTGCCCACGAGTTAGTGGCCCGGAACCAATGACCCGCAACGCCAGGCCCGCGCGAGATTGTGCTGCTATCGATTGCCTCAAGCGCACGGGGTTCGCCGTCGCCCGGCAGATAAATGAAGCCGCGTTTGGACGAAGCGTCATATTCATAGAACACAACATAAGCAAGTACGGGGACCTCGGCACAAGAATGTTTGCCATCCCTGGGAGCTGGATCATCCCTGGCACAGCCCATCCAGTAGAACGAGACTTCGTATCTCTGAAGGTCGGCAGGGTGTTGAGCCACAAAGCCAGTTTTCCAATCGATGATGGAACCTCGCTCCGCACTCACGCCGTTATTTCCCGGACCGTCCCAAAATACGAACTCTTCAAGGCGCTGTTCGTCAGTGATTTGAAGGGGCGAGATCAGCGTCCCGCCGCTGATTTCGATGCGAAGCATGCGGCCCTTGGCCGACAAGGGAGATGAAGCGCCAAACATCGATGCCAAGCCCAACAACGCGGCGGCGAACCGGACGGCCATGTTGGTTACCTCCCGAGTTTCCTTGACCATATCACAATTTCTGCGGGTCAATTCGAGCCGTTTCGCGGACCAACACACCTTTCAGGCACTACCTTCAGCCACGACGTTCAGGGACCTAAAAAACAAGGGCTTTATCCCCTGACGCCTTATCGAGTTTGAGTGGCTAGACATTTATGAGATGGCTTGATGGCTTCTAGTCACCGGCTCGGTTTCAAGGCAGCAATCAAACGGCTACAGGTCTTGTAGCAAGGGGAACAGTGAAAAACATGGTAGACGATAGCGGCATCGACTTCCTGAGGCTCCTTCGCAAGGAGTTTCAATAGTGCTTTTGGGGGGCACCCCTCTCGTCGGGGATTGGGATACTCCTTCGAGAGATGCTCCTTCATTATTTTGAGAAGCGTCTTCTCGGAATACGACTTCGGATTTGGCATCTTGGCCTTTCGCCTTACAGCCTGCAAGACAGGAAGACCTCCTTACTTGGCTCGACTACTACTGCGTTGATATGCCTTTCGAAGGCGTTGGATGGTCGAGCTAAATCGTTTCCGCGCCGCAGCGCACGAAACGCCGCAGCGCCGCTCAATTTCTTTCCAGGAATAGCCTTCCAACCGACGAAGGACAACATTTTGCGTAACTCTATCACAGCTTGCAAGGGCCTCCGTCAGGAAGAGACTTCGCTCTACATCTTGTACGTCTGCATATTGTGCCTGGCGAGCCAAGGTAAGGCTGGTCGGATCATGGAGCACGGCTTCCATCCGCTTCTGCCTTCTGACACGTCGCATGAACGCTAGGAAGAGGTATCCACGAACGTCCGTCACATCCGGTTTTCCACTAGCTGCCTTCTCCCGGCGGACTTTAGAGACCGTGGCCGCCGTTTCCTCAAATAGGTTAATTGCCAAGGCGGGGTCACCAAGCAGCTTTTCAGCATAGCGGACTGCACCGGGTCCGATTTCTCGGGCGACGGACAATACGGAAGGATCGATCGGTCTTCCCAGGTGGTCGACCGAATTGAGCAAGAACGGAGGACTGGGCTTCGTTGGGCGCATGGGTACCCCGCTGTTACCCGTCGTCAACTAGTTTCACGTCGGAATGTCGAAAGTGGCGGGATTATTGATAATCAATACACTTAGTAATTACTGTACTTGAGGACAGTATGGTCCGCTCTACCACCGAAACTTAAAAGGAAAATCAAACCTCAGGAACATCGGGAACTTTCAGTTGGCTTTCCATCCTTGGTCGGTCAGAGTCAAGTTCTGGTTGAGGGTTGTCTTTCCCGCACCGTTGATCGTGGGAACGATTCCGGGGAAAACCTTCTGAATTTCTGGGTTGTTTGCCCAATCTGCGAGATGTTCGATCCTGTACGTGTAGTAGATCGTCGCCCCTGTCGTGTCGCCAATCTTGTTCGGCCCTTCTGTCTTGCTGACTTTATCCAGGGTCTGTTGTCCAAAGCAAATGTCGCCGAGCGCTTCCTTGTTGGGGCCTAAGCCGACAACATCTTTCTCGCGGTAGAATTTCTTGCCCTCGTCAGTCAATTCGTAACGAAGCACCTTGGCCTTCGCAGGCCGACCGCTCAACGTCGTGTATTCGGCTTCTGTGTTCTGGGAATGCACTAAGCCAACTTTCTCCAGGGCCGCCATCTCTGATGCTTTGACGTTACCTGCACGTTGATCGCTTTCTTGGAGGTCTACCGGCCACTTTGTGGAGATGCCAAGGCATAGCTGGCCTTTCTTCGCAAGATAAGCATTCGTCGCGTCGGACAAATCCTTGACGTTTGCGTCGCTCTTGCTTCCACAACCGGCCAGAAGGAGAGTTCCAAGAACCATGACATACGGGACACTGATCTTCATGGACTTGCTCCACCGACAAGATACTCCCAATTGGAGAAACCGGCGCAAAAAAAATAGAGGGCGTCAGCCCGCGCTGATGCCCTCTTGGAAAGGATCAGTTTAGAAGGGAACCTCCTCGGGCTGGGCATTGGCAGGCACGGAGTCGGTCACTTGATCCTTGTGTGCGCGGTTGCCGCCACGAGGCTGACGAGCGCAGCACCAGCAACGGTCCAGAGTGGGTCTGTCATTCGAAGAACCATGAGAAGGACGCTGGCAACGACAATCGCAGCAGTCACGACGCCAATGACGTCATCAGGCGCCAACGGTAGTGACGCGCGATTTGCTCAGCTGAATCTGCCAACGAATCAAGCCAGCTTATGGCAATCCTGGGCGCATTGCTTGCAGGCGTCCGCGCAGGCCTTGCATTCGGGCGTTTTGTCATAGAACTTTTGGCATTCTTTCCCGCATGCGTCGCAGACAGCGCCAACGGTCTTTGCGAAGTCAGGCGTGAAGGTTGAGTTCACCGAGGCAAGAGTTTGCAAGGCGCGGCACGCGGCGATCAGCTGCACTACTGAATTCGCGCACGCGGCCATGCTGGTGTCATTCATGGACATCATACCAAGACAATGTCGAAGGCAATCCTCCCCCGTGGCCACGCATTTCGCAGTCGATTCCTCGAGTGCTTTATATTTCGGCGGATGCATATCCATTGGTTTACCCTGGGTCTGTGCGAAGAGATCAGCTCCCGAGGCAACAGCTGCAACTGCACCGGCGACGGCAATGAATTTACGGCGTTCCATAATTTTCCTCCTGATTTGAGTTAAGTGGCCGATAGCATACTTCCATCTTCTGCTCAAAGAATTCTTGTTGTTGCATCATGCCGGGAGCACTTCGGCAAAGTTTTAGGAGCCCCATAACAAACGCTTCGCGGCAGCTCTCTCAAGCATCCTAAGACGTTGGATTTTTCAGGGCTGCGAGCACCTCCGACGCCTTCCAATCATTATCGGGCCACATATTGGCTACCGTTCCGTCTCCGTCCAGCAAGATCGTGTTCATGGCGTGCGAGACGAGGCCGTCTTGTTCGTAGTAGGTGAGGCCAAAACTGTTGGCCAGTTTTCGCAGGTCCGCGGGAGTCGTGCAAACAAATTCCCAAAAAGCGAATCCTTTGGGGTCATGATCGAGGTAGGGCAAACCATAGTCCCGAAGAACGGGCGGTTTGTCGTAATTGGGATCGAGCGTAATGCTGATCAAATGCGTTTTTTTATAGTTTGCAGGATTCTTCGCAAGTTCCTTCTGAATGGCAGCGAATTGCCTACTCAGCAGCGGACAATAATCAGGAAATGGGCAGCGCGTGTAAATGAACGTCAAAAGGACGAACTGGCCTCTAAAGTGTGCGAAATGCAGAGGCTTGCCGTCTTGATTGACCATGGGTACATCGAGAACCTTGTCACCAACCCTTAGGACTTGCGACGCCGCACCTTCGGCAGAGGACGGACGGGTAGCCTTGCCGATAACTGTCAGATGTTCCAACCAAAACTTGCCCGGCTGTTCCACAACGATATCAGCCCGAATCACATCTGTCGGCTGGACCCGTTGAAATCCATCGGGATCCTTTACCGCATAGGGCATGGTCATCGCGCTCATAAATCCAGGGATGTCGTCATTGTCGATGATAAGTTGCTGGGTTTCGGGTTGTTTGCTAATGACGCGTCCCGTCAAGGTGAATGTTTTCGGTGAATTCTTGCAGCTTGAAAGGAGTATCGAGGCACACAAAGTGAAGGCGAGTGCGGCAGAGTACAATTTTATTGGTTTCTTCATCTTGCCCCGCTCTTTTAGTTAACCTTTCCAAGCAAATCGTCTTCGGGAACTCTCTCACCCACTGGCGCCGTGGAAGTTCCCGAACTCGGCTCAACCTTAGTAATGGAAGCGGTAACGAACCTCGGCATAAATCTCCCGTGGATTGTTCCAGTGGAAGCCGCCGAACGTCTGGCTATTGTCTAAATCCACTCGGCGGCCAGTCACATTCAAGGCGTTCAATGTAGCTGAGAATCGTTCGCCGAAATCCTTTCCGATTGAAAGATCGAAGGTCGTGTGTTGCGGCAGGTGGTCCCCGGGATACGGCGCATCAGGAAACGCATTGCTGAACCCGGAACCGTAGTAAATGTTCGTGGAAGCAAACGATCTCCACGGAAGAGTGACTTCGCCTCCGAAGTTGAGGGTGTTGCGCTGGTCGTGATCCAGGGGGAACAAATCAGTTGGTGGCGCGAAGTTCGTTAAACCGCCGGTGATGGGTAGGGCACCTTCCGCAATTTGATTCGAGTAGGCGAGATGGATTTGGCCGCGACGCGCAATCCGGGGCGAGCGGAGAGTAAGTTCCCAGCCGCGAATGACGGCTTGGGAGATTGTGATGGGAATGCAAGCCCCAGATCCGATACAGCTGTGGTCGAAGAAATTACGAGCATTGGTTTTGAAGTTGTCGGCGTCAAGAGTCCATCCGCGATAAGGAATGGTTACACCGAACTGATGTTCTTCGTCGCGCTCACCCTGAAGCGGGATGAAACCGCAATTGTTGGCAGTGCAGAAATCAAGCAACGGACCGGAAATGGTAACCAGAGGTGGCGCTTGATAATAGTGGCCGTAAAAGGCGCGGAAGGTCCAGTTGAGGTGCGGAATGTTCAGAGCGACACCGAAGCGCGGGCTGATCGCGGTCTCAGCAAATCCTCCGGAAAAGTGGGTTGGCCGCACGCCTGCGGAAAGCATCAGCCAGGAAGTGGGTTTGAATTTGTCATCCAGGAAGTAAGCTACGACGCTGCCAGAAGGATGCTCAGGGTCGGCGACTGGCGGCGGGTTTGGCGGCATGCCATTGAAAATCAACCCGAAGAACTCATTGTCATGCTGGTAGAAGGTGTACAAGCCTGTCTGAAGATCGTTCCTGGCGAAACTGGTGCTAAAGGAGACTTGACCTCCAGCATAAGTCGAAGTGCGATGGTCGGTCGAGGCAATCGAAACATCGTTTGGCGAGCTATCGAAATTGGCACTGTTGTAGTGGTAGAAAGGCGAAATCGTCAGCAATGTTTTGGAGTTAAATGTGTGCACCCAGGAAAAGTTTACAAACGCGTCTCCTTCGTGCTGACCGTCGCGGAGCCCGAAGGTTGGGTATTGCCCTGCAAATGTATTCGGACCGGTTTGCTGGTTTTCAATGTCATTCGGGTTGGGATCGTAAGGAATCTGATAGTAATCCCTGCGCAATGAGGTCACAAATCGAAGCTGGTTGGAGGGATCGACGTTATAAATCAAGGACGCGAAACCGCCGTACCCATTCGCGGCATCGTGAACGACCTGCGGAACGGGCGGCTGCAAGCCCAGATCGCTTCGATTGCCGTTTACGCTGGCATAGTAGGCAAAACGCTCGGTGTGGCTCCCAAAGCTTAGCTGAGCATTCGTCTGGTAAAAGCTTCCTCCACTGAGAACCAGTTCCGCTTCGTTGTTGCGCTCAAAACCAGTGCGCGGAACGAGGTTGAACACTCCATAGGTCCGGTCGCCAAACTCAGCGCCGTAGCTTCCACGATTTACTTCCATATAGTCGAAGTCTTTCGGGTCGAGCTGCGGGCCGAGGTTGGAACCAATGTTGGTGTTCGGCACAGGCACACCATCGATTAGCCAGCTCGTCTGGTGTCCGCCACGAATATGGAGCATGTCGTGGGTAATGTACGCGCCTGGGACGTAGTCCGTGACGATGGCCAAACTATTCGTTCGGCTTGCCCCCGGAGTCTCCTGAACGTCTAGACGGTTCAAAAGCGTTGTGGGCGTTACCGAATCCGTCGTTGCGGTTACAGGTTCTCCAGTCACAACAGTATTTTCGGTGACGCCAGCGAGGGTCAACTGAAAATGCAGCACAGGATTTGTGCTGGATTCGACGATGACACTCTGCTGCGCTTGCTGGAAGTTGGTCAGGGTGATGGTGACTGTGTATTCGCCTAGTGGCACAGCGCCAAAGTCGAATTCCCCGTTACCGTTGGTCTTTTGGTGTTGGACCCAATCGGAATGTTGCGCTTTCAGATCGACCATCGCGTCTTGAACGGGCCGGTGCTGGGGATCATGAACGATGCCATGCACGGTCCCGAAAATCTCTGCTCGTGCCGGTGCAGAACCAATCGTCAGTACACACACGGCGAGAACCAAAACCAATGCTGTCACACTCAAATGCATTTTGAGATTCATGTGCTCCCTCGCTTGAACTAAAATTTGAGCCTCGCCGCATAGAAAAGATTTCGCACGGCGGAACCTACCCTTTGAATGAGGCTGTCTTAGTTAGCTCGGGAGTATTCGAGGGGGCGGTGTAGGGGGGAGACTGTCTACGAATGGAACGAAACTTGACAACAAGAGCGGAGCGGCCTGCACCGTCGCTTCGTAGGAAATTGTGATCGGTGCTGCCAGAGTGAATAGAGCTGTTCCCACAGCCTGATTAGGCGCGTGGTCGCAAGCTCGCATTAAACAATCGGCCGCACCGGTCTTGCCGTGCGCAGCGCAATCGCTCTTGTCCTTCTGCATATCGCGGCCTTGGCGATGGTGCAAGGGACAAAATGTCGTGTTACAGCAGGCGGGCAATTCGGAAGCGGAAAGCGACTCGGCGAGCGCCGGTGTAGTCGCTGCCACCAACGCAAGAAGTGTCGCCATTGCCAAGAGCTTTCTCGGAATGTCTATGAGTCTCATGCCGTCGCAATGGTGTCAAGGATACAACCTTCACATGGTGAAATTCAACAGCCAGGACGTAATAGTACCGGCTGCGGCTCGACAAAACTCTTGCTAGACCTATTCCACTTAACTACCAGGTACATTTTGTTTCTCCGTTTCTGCCCTTGTAATTGGGGCACCCGGAAGCGAGAGGATGCTGCTCCCAAGGCGAGCGTCTGCTTTTTGGGAGGGGCACAAGAAATCTTCGATGGTGTTTCAGAAGATTTGTTGGGAGGAACCGGAAAAGCAGAAGACGCGAAGCTGCCGGGCGCAGGAATTATCCCGAAGCCGTGCCCAATGGAAAGGGTAGAAACGAAGACAATGGACAAATCTCATCGGAGCAATCAGAACCGGGGGCCACATAGTGGGAGAGCTGGAAAGAGGGCCGCTGTCATTGCGGTCTGGCATGACTGCGGCTGCGGCGAGGGACTGTTAAGCACTTCGAACTGATCGGCAAGAAATTCAGCAACATTGACAGCCCGGTCGAGAGGCACGCATTGCGTTCCATCCCTCTTTCACTATGAGCGGTACAAGAAAGAGCGCGGCGACAGGGTCCGCCCACGATTTCTGAAAGACTGCGTTGGTCAGCAATCCGGCGAGAGCGATCCATGAGAGATAACCACAAAGGGCCGATTCGGCTGCGTCTGCACTCAAGGACGCACTCGCAATCTGAGTTGCGAGTTTCCGTTTCTGACTTGCCAGCCACGGCATACCGATGGCTGCCACAATCAACAGGATGATTCCGGCGAAGCTGGGTTGGGGTTCGCGAAAACCGAGGAGAGACAATCCAGAACTAACGATGACGAAGGCTGCGACGATGAAGAGTAAACCTCCGGCCACACGAGCAGCCAACTTCTCGGCGTCCGCAGAATCGGATTTAGAACGAAATCGCCAAAGGACGATGATCGCAGAAAATAGTTCAATGGCGCTGTCGCCGCCGAATCCCAGGAGAGCGGGGCTTCGGGCCGTCCAAGCCGCACCAAGCGCCACCACGGCTTCAACGGTCATCCAAGCAATAGTTAACACCTGGAGACGGACCACGCGACGCAGTAAATATGGAGTCGCAGGTGCTGCTGCAATAGCCATTTGATCTCGCATTCTACTACTGAGAATCGATAGTGCCGCAGGACGTTTTATTCCAGTTGGCCACTGCGGTGTTGATTGTCATCAAACTTTGGACACAATCTCTGGGTCAATGCGCCCTAGGCACACAAACATCCCGCGATCACAATCTCAGAACTCCAAGCGCAATTGGAATGCGACCATGCGTGGCGTACTATCACCGCCCAAACCAACGCCGAGTAGGCCAGTCGGTGGTGAGGTAGCGTAAGTAAGCGCTCCAAACCCGGTTTGGGTAGAAGGCTTTCCCGGAATGCCAGCCAACACCATGCTCGGAAGTCCAAAATTCGGATGATTGAACACATTGAAGAACTGAACGTCGAACCGCAGCTTCACCTGCTCGGTTAAGGGAAACCATTTCGATAGATAGAAGTCACTCCACGCGAAATTGGGACCGCGTAGCGCGTTACGACCGAGGTTCCCGAATTGACAATTCTTCGGACTGTCGCCACCAAGGCACGCCCCGGTACTCGGGTCTACGGTCGAGACAAAAGCATCGGGATTGAGCCACTGAACCGTCCCCGGTTGTGTGACACCCGGAATCGGATTGTGCTCATAGAGCGGTACGCCGGGAACGACGCTTGCGAATTGCGGCCCACTTCCGTTCACGATGCCATTCCCACCTGCTGAATAAGGTGTGCTCAGGACAGAGAATGGAATCCCGCTATGCCAAAGCACGGTTCCCGACACCTGCCAGCCGTTCAGTGCGTAGCCAAGAGCCCGATTTCGGACCTTGACTGGCAATTGATAAACATATTGCGCACTGAGATTGTGCCGGATGTCGTAGTCGCAAGGGCCATAATCCCGAGCTAATTCTCCTGGAAGTGGGGACAGAATTCCTCCTGCCGAGAACTGCAGGAAGCCGCCGTTTGAGACGGTGTCCATGCAACGACTCCAGGTATAGTTAATTTGTCCCATGAGGCCGTGTCCGATGCGTTTTATCGCCGTCAATTGCAAGCCGCTGTAGTGGCTGTTTGCACCGGTGGAAAATTGCGTCACTGCCCCAAATCTGGGATCGGTGGATTTCGCATAAGGAAAGGGGGCAAAACACCCGTCGCAGACCGTCTGATAACCGTTCACCTGCGTAAGGTACGGTTGGTTCACCGCGCGGGTGCCAACGTATTGCGCATGGATGCTTCCCGTGGTCCCCAGTTCATGTTCCAACCCGAGACTCCACTCCATGAAATAGGGTGCATGAAGTTTTCCGTCGGGCACCGCCGTCATGGCGACCGGAGGAAGACAAGTTGCGGGATTCGCTTGTGCAGATGCACAGGAAAGCTGGCCTTGTGTAAATCCTGAACTGAACGTTTGATTGGCCGCGACGGTTGCATCAACCGCACTGTTCGGAACTCCCGGTGCGATTGCTGTGCCGCCGACAGTCCCAAGAAGGCCGCCCTGGAAAGTTTTGACATTGGGTGGGTTGACCCCGACCACATCGGCGATGCTGCCGGGCAGAATGTCACTGAAAACCCCGAAGCCGGTGCGCAGCACCCACTTAGTCTTAAATTGCCATGCAATCGCTGTTCGCGGTTGAAGGATCGCAAGGGGCGTCGAGGAAAACACGTTACCGAGGCCGGTCTGAATGGCTGCGTTCAGCGGCTGATTCACATCGTGCGAGATGGAATCGAAAGAGCCGCGAAGACGAGCAATTTGCCCGTGAGGATTTAATGGGTTGGAATTAAAGGTATCTCGAATGCCGAAGGTCCACGTCAGCGTCTTGGTCACTTTCCACGTGTCCTGCGCATAGAGGTCGAGATTGAGGAAGTTGAAAGGTTCGTTTGCTGACGTGGGGAAAGTCTTTGTGGCCGTAGATGCGACCCCGTAAATGTATTGCGGCAGGGTCGTGTATGTTACGGTCGGGACCGTTCCCTGACCGAAGTCATAATCATTCAGCCGCAAGATGCGGGTATTGGTTCCAAATCGGAGTTCGTGCGCGCCATGGCTCCAAGCTAGGTTGTCGTTGATAAAGAACCGGGAGGCGCGTCTTCCCTGAACCCATGTGTTATCGAGCCCTCCGAGTGTCGTGAAAGGGGCATTTGCGCCGCTGCCTTGCAGGACGATGGGGAACGCCGCGAGTGTCTTCTGAAAATCGCTGGGACCGAAGAGGCTTCCATACCAGGAAAATGCCGGGTTGAAATAATTGACCAGATTCTGCGAAAAGACGTGGGTATATCCCGCTGCAAACGAGTACAGGGGTTGTGGGGAAAGCGCGTTGAACAAAGGGTTGATGGGATCTGTATAGGCGGCCTGGAGTCCGTTGTCCGTTTGAAAGCGGAACCATGTGGTGTTCTTCTCATCGATGTTGTAATCGATCCGAAGTGTCTGTACCTGTTCGTGGTCAGTGCTCGAATGTGAAATGCTCTGACGATTGGCGCAGCCGTTTCCATCATTCGCAATGGCCGGTGTGACTCCTCCCGCATCGAACGGACAGCCCAGTACGGCGAGGGGCGTTCCGCCCGTGTTCCCGTAGAGTGAGAACATCTTCCGATAGAACGGGACCAACTGCGGTGCTGGCGGATAGATCGAACCTGTAACGGAATCAGTACCGCCTAAAGGGAGTTGCTGCAAAACGTAATTCTGGAACGCCGGAGTTGGAACGGTGGTAGCTGTGACAATGGGGAGTGCAATCCGAACCCATTCGCTGTCGAAAAAGAAAAACAGCTTGTTGCGAATAATTGGCCCTCCAACACTTCCGCCGAAATGGTTCACTGTCGAGCGCGGTTTGTGACTCCCCGGGGTGGCATTCGTGAAATAGTCGGCTGCGTTGAACCTGGAACCGTTCCACAGCTCGTAGAGGTTCCCGTGGAACTGGTTCGAACCGGACTTTGTAACGTAGTTGACCTGGGACGCTCCGTACCGCCCCTGATCGACGGCATAGGAAAGCGTGTTGACCGTCACTTCCGATATCGAATTCAGTCCGAGGACGAGGTTTGTCGAGAGTCCGCTGTTCAGATTCGTCAGCGGGTCATTCGTTTCTAAGCCGTCAACAATATAGCCGTTTGAGAGAGCGGGCAGTCCATTGAATTCCACGTTGCCGTACCCATTCGTTCCGCCCACGAAGTCATTACCGCTGCCTGCCGTGTTGACGAGCGCGCCTGCGGCAAACTGCAGAGGGTAAGTTAAATCACCGCCCGGATTCGGAAGATTCTCCAACGCTGGCGCATTCAGATTCGTGGATGTATTCGCATCTCCTGGGTTGATCAGCAGGGCTTGGCCACTAACCTCAACGGTCTGCTCCGATTGTGCCAGCTTGAGCGCAAAATCGACCGTCTGCTTCTGGCCCAGGCCTGCCAATACATTGTTATTCTGCTGTGGCGCGAAGCCTTCCGCTTCG
Source organism: Terriglobia bacterium (assembly GCA_963811715.1). GTDB lineage: Bacteria > Acidobacteriota > Terriglobia > Acidiferrales > UBA7541 > Palsa-360. Next base: position 259,121 of record CAWESM010000005.1, on the reverse strand, counting down.
ACTTTGACCGAGTAGGTTCCTGGCTTTAGCTGCGGGAAATTGAAGTGGCCGGTGTCGTCGGTCTTGGCAATACGTTTCAGGCCGATCTCTTGATTCGTGATCGTCACCGTGGCTCCCGGCACAGCGGCATCCGTCGGATCATTCACTTGCCCAAGGATTGCACTGGTGGTTTCTCCCTGCGCTTTAGTGCTGACGGGAATTACAAAACACGTAGTGGTTAACAACAGGCCTATGAGAATGAAGCGCGCCATAGATACAAGACCTCGATCATGGAAGTGCGATATTAACCTCAGTTAATATAGAAAGTAAACTGAAATAAACACCATTGTGCTTGGCAAGCCGATACTGCATCGGTGCGGCACAATCGCCACCAGCGGATGGAAACGACGGCGCGCACTCACGCCGCCTGCTCACAGAGGCGGCACGGCTCTAGGCGGGCGGCGCGGAGGAACCCTCCGCGCCGATAGCATTGAGGATTCGAGTGGCGGTTTGCTGGATGTACTCCAGGCTTTCAGACAACAGCTTGGCATCACCCTCGTAAAGCTGGATGTAGTCTTGCGCTGCCGAGCCAGTCTCAAGCCCGATTCCTTGGCAGACGACGAATGCTACGGCCTCGGCTTCGGTCTCGCGGCTGCGCTTTGAAGTGCTGGCGCGGCGCTTGTCACGGTGCATCAATTCGTGTGCGACCTCATGCGCTAGCGTGGCGAATTCTTCAGCAGGAGTCTGTTCCGGGCAACAACGTGATCTTGCCGCCTGCGGAAGTGCCGCGAGCAGGGGCGATGTCCTGCGAGTATTCGAGAAGAATGCCTTGGTCGGTGACAAATTTGCCGAGCCGGTCGCGATATTCGCGAGGATCGCCATTGACGTTGCCAATTTCAGGAAGTTCTTGACCGTCCGTCTGGCTGATGTCGAACACGTAGGCGGCCCGGAACCCGACAGCGGTTGATGATTCATCGGTTTCGGTTTGTTCCACGCTTTGGCTCTTCGCTCGAACGATTGGAGCGAGAATCAAAATGCCTTTCTCGCCTTTCTTCACGAAGCGTCCAAGTTTGTGCCACGTGTGAAAGCCAGCGACGTGCGTAGCTGTTGGGTTCTGCGATGCGATAAGCATTACGTTCCGCAGACTGTACCGATGGAATCGGCCAATCGCCGCGAGGTAATTTCTCAGCGTTTCACTGTGGCCCCTTTCGAGAGCTTGACTGAGTTGTTCGATTGCTTTGCTGACGATCTGTTTGGCTTGCTCGACTTTCATGATTGTTCTCCTGTTTCGGGAGCTTCGTGCCCCCTTCACCAAGCAGCGAGGGGGCAAGGTCCCGAAACAGAGAACGGAAGCGAAGAGATTGGTGCGTCCAGGTCGGAACGGGTCGCACGCTTGAGTGACACAGGCGTTCCGTGGCGCGAAACGTGCTAGTGGAGACCGGCGGCGTGAGGGTCTACTCGCCGGGACGCGGCAATCTCAAAGCGGCGAAAAGAGGAGAGTGAGACAAGTTATCTGTGAAGTCTAAATCGAGCGAGTCAAGGCCCGAACGTGGGGCAGCCGTGAATTGCTCGAATGGTTCAAAGGTGGTCGGCTAGTTACCTATGAGACTCTTCGTTGACACCGATGGTAAAATGTTTGGTAGAGGTGCAGTTCGATGACTCAACGACAGGCGGAAGAGTACAAAGCGAAGGCAGCAGTAGAAGGCGTGGGATGGCTCGTGTCCAAGCTGACAACGAACTACATGTGCCAGAACTTTCCGTACCCCGGCTGTTACGAAAAGGCCGAAGAGATCATGAGTAAGGCCACGAGCGATTTTTGGGTCGCTGCCGCGCAAGCAGGGCTGGCCGCAGCCGTTCGCTAGTTCCCGCGTCCGGGATCAAGGACGCTTGCGCCACTTTTCCTTTTGCTTCAGATACCCCTTCGTCTTTCGTGATTCCACGTAGTCCTTCCCAAGTCGCTCATTGAATGTTCTGGTGATCTCGTTCGAAATGAAAACCGGATGTGCGGGCATTTGATGAAAGCAGATCATTCTCATCTCCAACTCTATAGCCGGACCGACGTTCAACGAGAACATCACGCCGGGCACATAAAACCGATACCTACGCCAGGGCACGCCTCTTATCTCGACCGGCTGTTGTAAAACGATCAAAGCGGTTTCCGGTTTTGACAATGTGATCGTGAGCGTCGCATCCTTCGGGAACCCGGCCTCGCCCCGCAACCATGTGCGAATCGTGTCGGCATATTCGCCAAGGTCGATCATCGGCTCTTTTGTTAAACCGCTCCACGAATGGACGCCTGCTTTCCAGAAAATGCCTAGTGCAAAATGGCTGAGCTTTTCAAAGTAGAATTCAGGATTAGCCGCCGCATAGTAGATCCCGCCGTTCTCGTCCGCAAATGCCGCGTGCGAGGTCATTAGGAGATGGTACAGCGGGAACGTCTTCGCAATCGTGGCGAGTTTTGGATTTACCCAGTTTTCGCCGCCGTCATTGAGAATATGCTCGCAGTCACCACACAGAAGATAGTCTTGGATCTGCCGGTCGGTGTGCATAATCACGCCGTCTCCCACCCTCACCGGGCTCGCGCCGTCTCTGCTCCGAAAGTAGTCATAGATCGCATGCGGTATCAGGTGGCTCCGGACGAGCACCTTCTCAAGCAAGCAGAGCGGGCATTTTCGGGACCGTACGCTTTCCTCCCTCATTTGACGCATTCCACCACAACCGAATGGTTTATGGAAGATATGCGTGGACCGGCTTGGTACGGGGTTCTTGCTTGTGCATAATACGGTCTGGAGATAGAGTTTGTTCTGAATTTTGCGAAAACCGAAAGATCCCGCCGCCGTCAAGCTTGGACGGAAGGGTGGGAAGGCAATCGCCAAGCGCGGGTCTGAATACTTCAGGCTGTTACAAGCCAGACGCAAGAAGCGAAAAGGCGGTCGGCCTCCCAAGTCCAAGAATTCTTGGTTAAAAGCTCATTGAAAAACAACGAGCGCTCGTTGTATACTTAGTACAAAGTGCGGGAGTGCGAAATGATAATTGGCGAACGCCTACGTGCCATCCGCGAAGAGAAAAAGCTATCCCAAGAGGACGTCGAAAAGCGCGCGGGTTTGCTTCGATGCTACATTTCTCGCGTTGAGAACGGCCACACCGTCCCGGCCATCGAAACCTTGGAGACGATGGCTCGGGCGCTTGAAGTTCCCCTTTACCAACTGTTCTATGACGGCAACGAACCGCCGCCACTGCCAAATCTTCGCGAGCGTCGACTGGCGGATGACATTGCCTGTAGCAGGGGCTCCCCGACTATGAGGACCGAGAATGCGTGCAACCGTTGGCGCGGAAATGTAATCAGTAAAGGTATATACCCCTACGAAATAGTACGGAAAGGGGGTACCGCCATGGATTTACAGTGCCCGGCGTGCAAGAGTCCTGACCTTAAGAAAGTGTCTTTAGCCTACCTAGAAGGGCTTCAACGTGTGAATACGCGAACGGGGATTCGTGGTGTCGTGGTCGGCACTGATGGCCCGGATCTCGTTGTGGGGAGAGCAGCCACGAAGGGAACACAGCAGACTGAGATCTCCAAAGTGTTGGCCCCGCCAAAGAAGTGGTCCGTCGGGAAACTGTTTCGATGGTCGATTTTGGTGTTCCTGTCAGTCGGCTGGCTAATTTTTTATGTGAATACCACTATTAGGAATGCTTCGTCTGTTTCTTCAGTTCCATTGGGGATCTATAGTGTGCTTTTCGCTGTCGTGTTTGTCGTTCTCTTTCTTGCTTATTGGAGCCACAACCATACTACCTATCCGCAACAATACGCGCAGTGGGACCGATCTTTTATCTGCCAGCACTGCGGCACTGTCAGCCGACAGAAAGTAGATGGCATGGAGACGGTCTCAGAAAATCCAGTGTAAGGATCAACCTGAAAAGCGGGAGCGGGAAAGCAGGGAAAGACAGCCAACATTGAGAACTACAAGTTCGCAATGGACAATTCCGTTGAACACATGGTTTGTTCTATGTTCTCCCTGCGAAGACCACAACGAGCCGAAGAACTCTCTTAAATTCATCATTCCCTCCTCCACCCCCTCTACACTTTCCTCCGAGTGCAGGAGTGAGGATGCGCTTGAGCGTTCCGTATTTGAAACCGAAAGCCTTGCGTCCATTCGTTCCACTTTTTGAACTGAGCCAGGATTTCCAATCGCTTAGCATCTTCGGATTGGATGCGATGTTGAACGGCTTGGTCGGGTCGGCTCTACGAATAGTTTCTTGCCAATTCTCATACTTTTCCAGAAATCTTTGCGTTGCTCCAATCGCTTGCGTCACGTGACCGCGCGTCGAATCTCTCTGGCCCATACCTTTCTCTAAGATATCCCAACACAGATGGGCAAAAGGACTGAAGTCTTTCACCTCACGAAGACATTGCTTATAAAACCATTCCTTACTCTTGAGGGCCATAGCACTCTCCTTTTCATACACTGAAGTTGTGGTCCTAATTCTCTTAAGTGGACCTGAGGCCCAGTAAATCAAACACTGCGAAGTATTTCGGTTGGCTTACTGGTCTCAATCCATGAAAGAAGCTGTGCAGAAAAACCGCCTCGTTCAACAAAGCCGCGTTGTCGAGCCTCGCGCTGCAGCATTGGTTCAAGATGGTTTCTGAGGATTGTAATCCGTTCAGAAACGGAAAGGGTGGGTGGAGCTTCGGGGCGGTGCAGTATGCTGTTTCCTGTCCGCTCTAATGCCGGTAGACGAGAGCCATCTGACCTCACAGCCAGCAAGACGATTTGACTCATTTGCTCCCCGCGTTGACCATGTCCCTCGACATACCACCAAGTGAGGACAGCCTGTTCACCACTGTCTTGGACCGAAGCTCCTAGCTCATCCGGTGAAGCGTCATGCCAGCGCTCGATGGCAGCTTGAATAAGGGGATGGTCAAGGCCGAGCAGGTCAATGCCATCGCTTTCGCGCGCAAGATCTCTACTGCTTGTGAATCGCTTGAGCGTCACTCCCTTTGCGTCGCGAAGCTCAAATATTGCTTGTCCAATAGAGAGTAATTTTTGTCCCTCGTTTTCAAGAGCCTTCCCAAAAAACTGTACAATTCTCTCGATCCCTTTGCTCACGTCTGCGAAAGGCTTGTAGTCCTCAAGTCGGAAGCTATCAAGGTCCTGGAAAAGTTCGAAAACGACCTTTCTCGCTTCCGTGGCATTAGAAAGAGCAGCCTCAAGTTCCAATTGCGTTCGCCGCAATTCGGGATCGGAAAGTGCTTCTTGGTAGAGACGCTCGTAGCTCAGTCGCTCTGACAATTGACCAAGAATCTGAGTTCTCAAATCCTCAGCGATATTGCCGTGCTCGTCGACCTTCCCAAGAGTCTTTGCAATCTCATGTAGCTTCTCGTTCAAAAGGAGGAAGATTCGGCCCTCAATCGTGTCAGACAGAACGAGATTGTAAACCTGAGCCGTGTGCATTTGTCCGTAGCGATGAATCCTACCAATCCGCTGTTCGATATCCATCGGATTCCACGGCAAATCGAAATTGAAAAGAATTCGCGCAGTTTGAAGATTGATGCCTTCCCTTCCAGCAGCAGTGCAAACCAATACCTTAGGCCCCTCCTTCTGAAGAAAGCGACGTTCGGCGGTAAGCTTTGCTGCGTGATCTCCACCTCGCAGAACTACGACGCCTTGCCCCGGAAATCTAGCTTCAATCTCTTTCCCGAGTAGGTCAACTGTGCCAAGGTATGTCGCGAAGATGACGACCTTTTCGCCTTGGTTCTGCTGCCACAGCGTTCGCAGAGCTTGTAGGAGTTTCTCTCCCTTTGTCTCTCGATCGTCAGGGAAAACTGCGAGCAGATCACGAATGCGAAGGCGTTCTTCCGGAAGAGCCAAGCTAACAGTAGATGCGGCTAGGTCTTCAGCCTGACTTGCGGCAAACTCTGTACTATATTCATCAGTCGCAAGCTCCAGCTCTGCCTCATCCATTTTTTTCAACAACTTGAGTTTAGAATCCGCAAGAATACGGTCGATTTCACCTCGGCTGAGCGGATCGTCACCCAGGCCATATTCATCCCGGATCAGTTGTCGAGCGTCCTCGAACAGATTTTCTCGTCCGTCGATGTCAAGATCTCGATCCTTCAAAACGCCTTCATGGATCGTGAGCATTAAGAGGCGACGACGTAATGTTCGCCGCACGGCTGCGAAGCTCGAAGCCGCGATCTTTTGGAAAATAGCCATCACGAATCCGAGCCCTTTGCCCCGGTTACCGTGTCGCTTTGCCAACGCGAAGCCATCTTCCAAATAAGAGCGGAGGAAGGAGTAAAACCTTCGTTCGCTCTCCGACATTACGAACGACTCAGTGTGTACCCACCGACGAGCAAACAATGGCCCTCCGTCGGGACGACATGCGTCCGCTTTTGTGCGGCGATAGACGACCGCATTGAGCCTATGGCGATGCTCGACCATGTCTTCCGGGCTGTTGAACAGAGTGGGATTTAGCAACTGAATTAGCATCCAGAACCTAAAATGGTCCCCTTGGTGTGGAGTGGCCGACAACAACAGTAGATCCCTCGTGTGCCCCTTAAGTGCCTCGGAGAGCTTATAATTTGCTGTCTTTCTAACCTTCTGGCCGCTTCGGTACGCGGCTAGATGGTGCGCCTCGTCAAAGACCACCAGATCCCAACGAGGCGAGTCAAGGAGGCGTGCCAGGCGAGCTGGTCGCTTCAGCGAATCAATGCTTGCAATGAGCAGATCATGCTTGGCGAAAGCGTTGGACTTTCTGTCAGTAACGTCACCTTCGCTGCCGAAGACCTCGAAACCGAGGTTGAAGACTTCATTGAGCTCACGGTGCCAATTATTGAGCAATCCCGCTGGCACGACGAGTAACGCGCGCCTCAGTTCTCCACGGCTCGCAAGCTCGCGCAATATCAGGGCTGTTTCTATTGTTTTTCCGAGTCCCACTTCGTCCGCGATGAGAAATCGACGAGGTGAGGCAGTCGCGATTCGGTGCGTCAGGACGACTTGATGGGGCAGCAAATCAATCTTTGCTGCTGTCAATGCTGCCGCACTTTCCATGAGTGGCAGTGCATGGGCTTCGAGCGACAGCCACACTTTCCGCAGCCGATCCGGTGTTCCAGTCACAGCCTCAAGAATTCGCTCTTCTCTGGAAAGCAGCGGTTGGAGAGCAGTGACAGGGACCTGCCGTTCACCAGAACTGAAAAAAACCCGCACAAAGCTATCGCGGGGCAATTCCACAATCGCGCCGATTCCATAATCGGCATGAGCCACACGCTGCCCGGGATATAAGGCCACATTCATTACGAAATCCTAAGATGGTGAAGACCGATCCATGCGGGGCCATCGGGGTCTTGATTCTTTTCTTCCGAGTCGAGCACATGCCCAGCGTCACTTTCTGCCCCGGCCCAAAGGATTCGGCCAAGTGCAATCTCGTTCTCTCCAAATGGGTGGCCACACCGCCAGAGGTACCGCTCGGCGGCCTTGTTCATTCGTATTCTCTGTCGGCCAGAGGGAATCCATAGGATTAGGCCAGCCTGGCCCTCGTACTCTGTCTGAAAACTGAGAAGGGTCTCTTTTAGATCTTGCTCAAGCCAGGATTCTCCATCCTCGGGATTCAACGTATCGAGGCATCCCTCTATCCCAGCTACGATCAACGCCTTGCCTCCAACATTGGGCAGTTCATCAGGCCATTGTCGCGCCAGTTCAAAGAACCGCCGGATAGATGAGAATTGATTGGGTTCCGCAAGGCCGTTCAGAGCCTTCGCTCCCCACAGCAATGTGACTCCGCGCCGGGTCCAACTGTTGTCGCGTACAAGGCGCATGGTCCGCTATTCTCCGTATTCCAATTTGAGTTGGCGGACTTGTTCCTGATGACTTCGCTCCCATTCGCGAAGAATGGCGAGGGCGCGGATTGATGCGTTTCGGACGGACTGGCCTGCAGCGCGCCGGGAATGCCATTCCAGTAGCGCAGCCAATGCAGGATGCGGCCTGAAGTTCTGATTATTGATTGTTTCCATGGCGTTGATCCCGCTTCCATCAAAGCAAGCGCCGATGAGGAATAGAGCTTGGTCATAGTCGCTGGTCATGCTTTTGCGTGGTCTCCCGAACCAGGACCTAGCAATGTCGAGGGGCGAAGTAAGATGGAGGACCTTCTTATCTTCGTGACACCATCCGCGCTCTTCAAATTCTTCGGGCGCAATTCCTGTGCCGCGCAAAAACTTCTGTACTTGGTCACGAGGCTGCTCGGAGCGGCCATCAAAGATACGCAAGAGCTGTCGAGTGAAAGGCTCGGCCATCACTGGAGGCGGTTCCTTAATTCGGCCGCTCTCTTCGTCAAGAATCAGATTGATCCCGGCGAGTGCATCTTTGACTGAAAGTGTCTTATCTTCATCGACGAAGACCTTTCCATAGTGTCGTGAAAAATACTCGAGGGCCTTACCTCGTTTGATGACCTGCAGGTCGGCTGCAGGCAATCCTGACTTTGCATGATGTTCCAGCAAACTCTGGATTTGGCGAACCTCCTCGATTACTTCGCGACGCATTCGCCCCCAACTCACGCGTGTCGGCTCTTCGGTCCTCTTCCGGCAAACGTGGATGATGTCGTATTCGACTTTCTTTGAGCCGAACTCACCGTCGCCCTTCGTTTCATCTGATCGAATTGGATAAGTGGCCTCCAGCCAAAATCCTGCGTCGAACAGGCTTTCGAGCACGGCCACCCAAGGCTCATCTTCGCTGTGGTGGAATGTAAAAGCTAGGATTCCGGCAGGCTTGAGAATTCTATGGGATTCCCGCCAACACTCCGTCAACAGGCGCTGATAAAAACCGTCTGGATTCTCCGGTTGGCGGGCTCGGTTAGAGACTGCTTCCATTGCCTTCGGTGTATGTTCCGGTCCGAATTCCACAGGGTATTGCTGCTTCAAGACCAGCCTCAGCCAAACGTAAAAGAAGTCGCTGAGCTCAGAGTAATGAAGGAGACCCCCAAAGGGCGGATCTGTAATTACCAGGTCGTATGAACCAGTCTCAATTGTAGAAAGGTCTGTGGCGGACACACATTTCAAGTCAGCACACTGCCGTACCGGATCACCGCAATGGACCTTTTCGCTCTTTCCCGATAGGAACGGTTTCAATTGAGGAGCTTCAGATCCCAACCATTCGTTGCTTGCTAATTCCCAGGGATCAGAAGACCATTCAAGCGATTCTAGTAACCCGGAGGAACAGGACGCCCAATTCCCGCGACCCAAATCGGAAAAAACTCCGTTTTCCACCACCGTGGACTTTGGATGGTAGTTGTTATTGGCAAACATCGGTTCCAACTTGTCCGCACCTACATTCCACAACGTGAACATACTTTGATTTCGCAAGTACTGCTGAAACGCTCCGAGTACGAATTCGCGAGTCTCGCGCGAGTGACGGCCCCCATGAGTTGCGGAGATCGACCTCAACAATTGAGCATGGACTAGAAGTTGGCGGGCATTAAACATCTTCCACCAGTGTGTGAAGCCGTGGTTTGGCACGCCTCCTTGTAGATGATGTGTCATAAACCCAAACGGCAGTTCTGTCCGAGGCCAGTAGGCCGAAAGATCTGATTCCTTGCGCCGGCCCCACTCTTTGGCGGCAATATCAAATACCGAAGTGTTTGTGCCTGGGGCAAAGAACCTGCCGCCGTAAGCGCGCTGTTCATGATCACAGGTCGGGCAGTACCCTTGAATCACGTAAGCTGACACGGGGCCTGTCTTTCCTGATGCCTTTACGCTTTCGAGTACGTCACCCGGTTTGCCGCAGTTGCCGCATGCGAAGTGCGACTTTGTTGGAACGGTACCCTTCCTAGTGCTGAATGTGATACCAGTGTCAGGGCATGTAACGGTCTCAGGTAAGGTTCCGCGAACTTCAATGAGGCGCAAATGGCTCGCTCGTTCACGGTTCCATGCGGCAGTCGCTTCGGGATCATCGGTTACGCTGCCACCGTATTCTCTGCCATTTTTGTCCAGCTTAGGTGAACCAGCCAGCCATTCGGGATGCAGCAGGAGGGTCAGTTCGATTTTCTTTTTTGTTGCTTTGCCGAACTTCACGAGCTCTTTAAAACCACAATACGGACAGGCGACACCTCTCTCCTTGTCAAAGACTGCGTACTTGTCTGTGGGGTCCGCAACGACAAGAGGGACACCTGGAGCCATTCTGACATCGTCTTCCTCGATATCGAAGCGTTCATCGCACTTCGGACAACGATGGTTCTGTTTTACTTTCACAGAGATCGTTTTCAAGGCTATCACCGGACTCGACATGATGGGTGTTCGATGGCCACATCCCGTTACTTGGCAGGGGCCATGTTTCGCCCAAAAAACGTAAATGATCTCTGGTCCTTCATACGAGTAGTTCTCGCGTTCCGCAGGAATTACAGAAAGGGGGTCGAAGTCATGTCCCATCAATTTGCCGGTTGGCTTATGCGTCCATTTGCCCTCGTGACCACGGGGACAAGCGCATGCGTAGAATGGAATAATCTGAGGCTTTACTTCAGCCTCGATTTCATTGAGCAGTGCTTGCACTTCAATAGGTTCAACTCTGGCCAACTCATTCTTTACAATGAACCAGGCCACGGGATTGAGGTCCGTGCCGAACATCTGCATGCCAAGTCGCGATCCTTCCACAATGGTTGTGCCGCCGCCCATGAAGATATCTGCAACCTTCAAGTGTTTCAGTGAGCCCTTTCTCTGATGGTCGCTGTAATAAACGTCCCACACCGCCTTAGCGGCCTTGGACGGGTCTTCAGGGGCCTTCATGCTGGCGGCTAGTAGGAGTGACCGAAACACGCTCGACCGGCGACGAGCCCACCACTTCGACACCTGGTAGATGGGCTTCCCTGCATTCCCCTCAATGATCGCGATCTGGTTGATAGGGAGTATAGGGAAATCAACTTCAAGACAGGTTTTTGGCCGCAGGGGATTTCCAAAATCGACGGTTTCAACGGCAACCGCTTTTCCTGCACCCGCGACGCGCGCTATCTCCGCTGCTGTCTGGTCCGCTTTTGTGCCTGCATTCTGGATGGCGGTCGCCATGATTTTCCTAATCCTTTCGCTCGACTTCTATGAATGGGACCGCTGTTTCGAGAACCGACAAACCGCCATGAACAAGTGTTGGGTATCCGCCGGGACTCTTCCACTTGCGCCGTCCAAGGGCGTACTGGTTCGTGCCATGGCGGGAGGAAATTACCAAGCTGACTGGAGGAACCCACGGACCTTCGCCATTCGATCCTGCGGCAAATCTACCACTCTTGAAAATTTGCTTGAGGTAGTCTGCTTGGTCATCCCGGACGTCCGAAAACAGACCGCTCGCTCCATAGCCGTGATCGGACGTAATGACCAAGCGTCGGCCTGTTGTAAGCCGATGAACCAAACCCCAAAAGTCATCGCTTCTTAATTGGGTATCCACCTCGGCAGTTAAAACATTTAGGCCTTGGCCCGCCTCCGAAAGTGCGTGAAGCCGGACATCGGGCCAATGGTGCCAGAGAACCCAACGTTGCTCGGCTCCAATCAGTGGAGCGCAGTCTTTGAACGGAATCTGAACTGAATCCGTGCGAGCCCCTACGAGTTTGTGTCCCGAACCGGCTTGATCGTTTTCCAAGGATGATCTCTGAGCAAATCCAAGTGCTTTTGCAAACGAGTTGGTATCGCCCGGCAATTCTGCGGTCGTCACCCTCGACGCGTGTATTGTATAGCCCCGCAGAAGGGCCTGCTGTAGAATCCACGGGGCTTCGCGCAGGGACAGGCCGTCTAAGATCAATATTGCCCGCCCGGCGGATTGCGCCACCCACCAAGAAATCAGTGCTTCACTTGTGTGACTAGTATTCGCTTCGAAGCTCGACCAGAGATCCCATCCGGCAGAAGAGAGAAATAGATCCAAGTCCGCGACACGGCGGTCACGGCTCGTAATCTCGTTCGCTGCTCCCACATTTGGGAGATCGGGCGAACATATTCCAGACGCGCAGGCCAGGATTGCGGCCCAGGCATCTGCTTCTGATCCCCTACAAAGCTCTCGAAGAAGAGCAAGCGGAAGCGACATTAGGCGTTTTCTTCTTTCTTTAAGTCCAATTCATACGTGAGGCCGTCCGGTAGCCGACGCAATAATTCGTTGAGCTGCGCGCCCGTCGCATTTCCCACCTTCAGCGACACCTCGCGGACGCCAGTTCCTGGCCTGATCCCCCAACTCTCTACCTTTGCCTGCAAATTGAGAGAGGATGTCGGTGAAGCGTGCAGGGGAAGTAGCTGGGCTGGCCCTCCAGTTTCACCGAAAACGTTGTCTGGATGAGGTGAAGTAACGACCGACCTGTTGTCGACGATCAATCCCAACGCCGGGAGCGTTTCTCCAGTAGCTGGTCCAGCTGTCGGAGAAAAAAGACTCCCGGACGGCGAGGCACCTGCTCCGGTCGTCGCGCTGCGCACTCCATGCGTTGCGGGCACAGCTTGCGGTAGAAGTACGAAGGTCTCGTCTAGGTGTTTGCCTGTGCCCAGCCTGCCCCGCATCCTTTTCCATGCTGCTTCTTCATCTTCTCCGGGAATCGCCTGCAGGTATTCCATACCGCGCAGATTGATGGCAACCTTCCCTCGTGCACATAGGCGAATGATCTTCTCCTTCATCAAAGTCTCGCCGAGCCAAGGAATACAGTCCTCTTCGTTGGGCCGAGGCTCCTGCAATTCGTCCAAAAGTTTTCCGACGGACTTGTTCTCTTCTGCTGCGGCTAGAACAAGGGATTCGAAATCCTCCGGGACAAACAGATCGCTCTTGATCGCCTCCTCAGACGCCTCCGGAATCTTATGGCCCTGAACCTTAAGAGCCTCTACCTGAAACTTGCAACGATTAGGGTCAATGAAATTCCACGTTTTCAACACCGCAAACCTGTCAAAGCGGCCTTTTATGAGCGTTCGCAGTTCACTCTCGTATTTCGTGTGGAGCTTAACGTATTCGGGGTTTTGGGCGCGCCACTCTTGGGCTTTGAGAACGGCACGCGCAAAGACGATGAGATCTCTATCGGTGTAGGCGTTTCCACTTCCAGTGCGTGGAAGGAGAAATCGGATGGTGTTTCGTCGCTTCTGCAGGTTTTCCTTGAGCCATTTACCCAACCGGCTATCAAGCCGGTCCAAATCCTCAGGAATAACGACAATTGGTGTTCGTTCGTCCCAATGATCTGGCTTCTCGGACTCCTCTAATCCTCTCCATGGATCATTCATCCAGTCTTTTGGGAGGACTATTACCTGGAACGACCGCGCAATTTCATCTGTTCCTCCGATCACATAACGAATCTCACGGGAGAGCTGAATGTGGTCCAAGCCGTCTGGGAACTGCCGGTCGTTACGAGCAAATGCCATCAGCTTGGCTTGAGGGTTTTCCTCCTCGCGGAAGACCAGCCGATCACCATCCCTGTGAATATTGAAGCTGTTATCAACAATCAACGAAAGCTCGACTTGGAAAGCGTTTTCGTCAATAGTTTTGTCACCCGTTATATCCACTTGGAGAGTTCGTGGCGTCGCTCCCGCCAAGTTTCCAATTGCAAGAGACCGAAGCCAAAGTGATCCGATCACGCGAGAGAGGTCAGGAACGGTGACAGCGTAATCTGGAACTGCTTCCCGCACGGCAGACAGATTCCTCTGAGCCTTTTCACGAAGTGCCGCGTGATGTTGATTTGCCACCGAATCAAGGAGTGCAACGATCCCGCTCGAATCATCATCGAGGCGGAAGTCTGCTGCAGTGAGGACTGGAGCGGTCTCTCCGCGCGCCTTGAAAAGGTCAGCCAATATCCTTATCAAATCGCGAGTCTCTTGGGCATCCGTGGCAACGAGAACCTGGTCCTCCAGCAATTGCATAAGGTGTGGCGCAAAAGGCCAAGTCTCTAGGAATTCGCGGTTCTTTCGGTCGCGTTCGGCAGGCGGAACCTCGCAGAGGCGAAAGTACTCCGAAACATGGACAGAAAGAATTGTGGCCACGTCGGATGGCGAGATCTGGTCACGATTCTCGAATAATCTGTGCAAGAGAAGACGACGACGGTCACGCTCAGCGTTAGGTCCTTTAAAGTCAACCTGAATAGGGTTGACGCGGTGAATCTGTTGGTATGCGTCCGTATTCCCATTGCGGACTGAAACGACCAGGGCGAGCAGTTCTGGGTGTTCTTTCGCTATTTCCGAGAGGATTTGAATAAAGTTGAAAGCCCAATTGCGCCAAGGATATTGCTTCGTGTTCGTAAGGCCGTCGTACCAAGTCTGGAATTCGTCCAAAAGCAACGCGGTGGGTCTTTTCCTCAACATTTCAAGGATGAGAGAATCTGGCGGAATATCAGTCTTCTTCTCGCCCATGCCTTCCCACTTACCTCTAATGAATGTGCCCTCCGGGTGGCACTCAAAGAGCAAATCCCAAAGGAATTTGTATCGTTGTCTGTGAAGACTCTCGCTGATGACATGGGTGTCAGGTCGCAGCGACAAGGCCGCTATCTTAGGATTACCAAGGCGGCTTGCCCAGTTCTGGAGCCAATTCTGCGTCGTGGTTTTATCGGTAAGCGCATGGAACAAAACTCCCAATAAATGCGATTTGCCTTGGCCTCTTTCGCCGATTAGAACGAGCGGACGGCCTTGGTTTGGCCCGATAGCTTCAATCGACTTCAGAACATCACTAGTGGGATACGTGATCTCAAGAAATTCCCTTGCTGGTACTTGAGTTGCGCCTGTGTTCTTTTCGTTCGCTAGCTCGATTGCCGTGCCTTTAAGGCGTTTCCCTTGGAACTCTTTGCGAAGTGTTAGACCGAGCATTGGATCTCCTGAGAAAAGCCTCTACTTCCAGGCTCTCAGCGTGTCAACGATTTGGGGACCGCAAGACAGGATCATACTAGACCCTATCCGAGTTGACAAAGACACGTGCGCGCTGCAATTGCTCATGAATTTGCTGCCAGAAACGACGCGTTTCAACTGTCTACGGACTAACGGGATAGGACTAATGCAATCCGGAAGTTTGCTTAAGGCTGGCGATGTGGTCGCGTTCCCACTGCGCATAGTCATTCGGTGAGGTCCAGAACATCTGCCATGCCGAATTGAGGAGGTCATGAACTCTGTCTGTGGTGTTTTCCTGGACGACGCGACAACCGATCACTCGCGTGCCTTCGAGCGCGCGGTCAGCGGCCTGCCGGAGTAAGGGCTGAGGGCACGCCTTCCGGTAGAGGGGTGTTTGCGCAGTGCCTGTGGACTTCGCGAGAGCGTCCCACTCCTGTTGGACTGCGGCTGCATCTTTTCTGAACCCGATTAGGTTGAGCGCAAGGAGCATGACTTCCATTCGGGCTTGGTCCGGTGGGTGCGACATGAAGCGTGCGAGACGAACATCGTAGGGATCGCCTTCGTGTAGGGCCGTGAGGTGGAAGTGCGCCCACGCATAGGCTGGCCCGAGGGTGTAAATGGCGAAGAGATCGCAGAACATTTCGGTCGCCCAGTGAATCCAGTATCGTTCGAGAAGGTCAAGCACCTGCGTAAAGTATCCGCTGGGACCAGTTGAGCGAATGTTGGCTGTGTGTTCGCACTCGAAGTATTCAGCCACTGCGGAGAGGAATTGGCTGAACTGCTGCTGGAACGCCTCGACCTTGGGATTGTTCGTGGCTGCGATTAGTAAGTGAGCAATCTCGTGGTAGAGGTCGGGTAAGTGCAGGAGAAAGTCGGACTCAGCGAGGGGTACCTCAAGCAGATGGAGGCTTGGGTTAATTGAAAAATAATCTCTGGAGAGGCAGCTTACGGCAGGCGGAGAAAGCGGGAAGCTGATTTCCTTATGTATTTGGAAAACTAGCCTGTTGAGGAAAATGTCGTCCTCGTGAACCCTGCTGAGAGCAGCAATCGCAGTAGTTTCGAGCTGTGAAACTTCGGCGTAGATTCGGCGAAAGATCCTGATGCGTTCCTTTATCAGCTCCTTCATGAGAATGGTGCTGTCATTCAGTAGATAATCAAGCTGGCTGATGATGACATCAATTCGGTCCTCACAGAGACGTTGGAGCGCAACCAGTTCTGCAGCCTTTACCGGATGGGGAATTTTCCCCTTGAGGAGTTTGGCGCGGTCGCGAGTCTGGCGGATGGCCGAGTTAAGGTACGATTCGATCATCTCTTCCCTTTAACGCGTGCAAGCGTGATGGAGCATTCCTTGTCAAGAGCTATTGCGATTTGCTCTAGTTGGGTGAGTTCGAGCTGGCTGGGAGCGCGATGCTCGATGGCATCGGCGAGCGAGTTACATAGGGAGAGTCCTTGCCCAGACATCGCGGGAAGTTCTTGCTTGAGGATAATCGCGACGAATCGCGTAGCCGGGCTCAAAGAATTCTTATTCGTAATTTCACGGAGAAGCTTGGCAATCTCTGAGCGCGCGTTCTTCACCACGTCAGCTCGCGGGTTTCGCAAGTCGACGAGGGAACGGTCTAGTTTTTCGGCGTAGGTTCGGAGTTGCTCGTAAACGGTTCCGTAGAGTCCAGTATCACTCATTCGCTTCAACCTCTTCCGTTTGGGATTCATCGGCGTATTGGAGGGCGTCCTCATCGTATCCACCCGCGTGCTCTCGGAGGCGGATGTCCGCGAGCTTAATTGTGATGGGGTTCCTGCTGCAGTCCTCGGGCCGTGTCCATGCGAGGCAGCTGAGGGCATAAACGTCTTCAAGGATGTCTTTGAAGGGCATGATGCCGTCTACGTATTTCACGTGGAGAGGATTAGCCGTCCCAGGATGAGAAAACTCTCTCCCAGTCGTGCAAACATACCCGTCGCGAGCGGTAGAAATGTAATAAGACCCCACTTGCGGGTTCGCGGTTGTTTGTTGGCCGCCAGGCCGCGTGTTGATATCGAAGAGCCGGAACGGCGCTGCAGATTTCTTTGGAATTTCAATGAAGTTGAGGGAAACGTCCGCCGGAAGGACACCTTCTGATTTGAGGGATGCGATGGCCTCTCTGATGCCCGCGACTTCACTGGCGAAAAGCCTGCCGTCCCTTTGCACAACGATGGATCTTATTTGTT
The DNA here is from genome assembly GCA_963811715.1 of Terriglobia bacterium. Classification (GTDB taxonomy): domain Bacteria; phylum Acidobacteriota; class Terriglobia; order Acidiferrales; family UBA7541; genus Palsa-360. Next base: position 242,140 of record CAWESM010000005.1, on the reverse strand, counting down.
TACCAAAGCCGACTTCTTGACGCACAACCTCGAGAATTGTCTGTCGAACCTGAGGCTTAGACAGCCTCTCTTTCTGATTCGACGATTTTTGGACTGTTCGAATATCCGAGCCAGACTTGCCAATGAACGCGAAACAAGCAGTGTTTAGTTGAACGTCAATGGCTACGGTGAGGTCAGCGTGCAAAGGAGTGCTGACAACAAATGGCCAACGCTCATTTGTGAGCAAAATCTTCGTGATGCTGACATTGCGGAGATAGCCATTCAGCTTGCCCCTTCTCTCAGGTAGTGGCCTGTAATCCGCTCCTGTCGGGGCGTTCTGCGGCAGGTAGTAGCATTCCTTAGTGACGGTGGTATGGATCACGGAAACGAATAAGCCTCTGTCGCGAAGCTCCCGCATGACCATGGCAGCGAGTTGGTCGCGTTCACGATTCCTTCGGTTGACCGTCTCGTGGATCATGACGATTCCATAGCCCGGTTCTCGTAGCTCGGCTTCGACCGCACTGAGAATCGCACGGCCCTGTATGACATAAGTTTTAGCGCCCAGGTCGTCATAAATGATAAGCACGGGACTGTAGGGCAGTTCTTGGGCGTAAAGTTCGCTCATCACGGCTTTGAGATCGTTGAGGAACGCGTTGCCATGACTGTCCCACACCGACTTCGGAAGGATGATGTACTGCCGGTCCAGGGGTTTGTTCGCGTGCGGGCCAACCTTTGGGTTAAAAAGCGCGTTGATGCGGGTCTGTCCAAGCTGTTCGAGGCTCACATATGTTGTTCCTTGGGTGCCGCGAACTGAATAGACCGTGTTATTGCCAAAGGCAAGGTCTGGTGGGAGGAACATCTGTTTCGGCGTTGTGACAGGCATGGGTGAAATGTGAACTATCATGTCTTTGAATCGAACTGTCGTGAGGTGACGTGTGACAAAAGCGTGGATGAACTGGCGACGGACGGCAGGTGCGAGAATAGTTTCGCGGTGCGTCCGCTTAATTCGGAAATCGCTCGTATCGAAGACGGGGTAGCAAAGCGCTCCGGCAGCGTATCGCACTTCGTCGCGGCCAGTCATGTACTTTACAGCGGGGCTGGTTGGGGAAAGGTCAGCCACCTCGCGCGGTAGAGGTTTGGGCGCATTGTCCATAATGTACTGAAAAAGCGGGATGGCCTTGGAGGTCCCGTTGGAGAGCATCTGCTCAGTGACACTGAGCCCGGTGTGGTCCTGGAGCTTGACCTCGTACCAGCTATTCCCGTATCGGTAAATGCACCGCGTGTTTTTGTACTTCCGGAAGTCCTCTCTTTTGAGCGTAACCGGGAGGGGAAATGTTGAGACGTACTTGTGTTGAACGTCTATGCAAACGCCAACCATTCCTCCATCGATTGGGATGACGCGGACGGCATATCCGCGGTACACACATACACCGTCTTTTTCGATGACGGGTCGCCGCTCAAAATACGGATTTCCAGAGCTCGGTTGCCAGAAGTTGGGGTTCTTAAAGAGCTCTCCCTCAATGGCGAATTGAAGGAAGCGCACCCGAAGGCCATCGGTCTCAGAGGTCGGTTTCTCGTAGTCGAGTGTGAAAACATGGTCAGTCCTTTCGAAGATTGCGGTCGCGCGGACGAGCGGGTAGGGAGAAGTTGGTTCGGGTGCGTCCTCTTGAAGAACAAGGTGAGGCTCACCATTCTGGTGAATCACAGCGACGGGAGTCCGCATGAAGTAGCTGAGCTTGCGGACCAGCGTCTGAATGTTGGGATCATACTCTTCTTGCTCTGCTGAGAGTCCTCGGATGCGATACAAACGATATCGGCTCTTCAGGTCGCGGAGGTTCGTAATCGGGAAGATGTTAGTTTCCAAGTCATTCATGATCCTGCTCCCCAGCAAAGCTTCTTGAATGGACAGAATTGGCAAGTCTTCGGCTCGGAAGTTACGGGGAAGTCCTCGGGTCGAAGATCGCTCGGCTTGCAACCGTCACACGCGAGTCCCATCTCGGCGGAAGATATAGAAATGAAGTCCTCTGCGTCGTGGACATCGTTCTCAGAAATCGTATGCGCGCGGATGTCGCCAGTTAGGAGCTGTACCTCAAACAGTTCAACCTCGTGTGCGCCCCGCTTGGCTGCGCCGATGGGCCAGTCCCGGTGAGCATTGCACCGCGTCACACCCATGGCTCCTGTAACTAGCTGCAGCCAGTAATCCCGCATTGGGTAAGTGTTGACCTTCCAGTCGAGGACTGCCGGTGCGTGCGATGTGTGAAAGCAAATAAGATCAGGGACCACTCGGACACTAACCGCGCCATGTTTGAAACTTAGCGGACGCTGAGGAACGAGAGTCTTTGCCTTTTTTAGTAGTGCCCACACGGGTTCTGCTTTATAGAAGTTATCGAGCGCAGTGTGAATCTCCTCGCGAGCATCTGCAAATAACTCCTCTGTTAGGGGTAGCCCATACTCATCCTCGAAGAAGAATGCCTCCCGATTAGTTCCGATTCGCTGGGCGTGTTGCTGAACGAAGAGCTGGTCAGCTTTTTTCTTTGCCTGGTCGATGCTGCACGGCGCATTCCACCTCAGAGACGGAACAATTGTTTCGCTAATAATGGTGTCGACAATCTTGCCTCGCCAAGCGCGCAATCCTTCGAGCTTCGACAGTCGCTGGGCTTCGCGGCGCAAGGGATCGTTTGCGCGCGAATTGGCATACGACTTTTTGTAAAACCACTGCCGGGGACATTTACGGAAGCTGCTGTGCGCTGAGAAGGACCACATCATTTCTTTCGATCCCCCCTTCTTGCAGTAGATCGGAGAAATGAGAGGTAATCTAGTAGCGACTGCTCCTCGCCTTCGGTAATCTTTCCTAGCCTATTAAATACTGCTGATGCAAAGCGCCCTGCTGAAAGTTTGTTCTCGGGAACGGGATAACCAGCCCGTTCCATAAGAGCTTCGTAAGGGGCGCCGTAAATCTCAGCCAGCTTGAAGAGTTTAATCGGTGAAGGGTGCTTGACCTTTCCGGATTCGAGCTGGCTGACGAATGCGTTGGAAATGCCCGACAATTCCTCAACGTCTCGCAGCGAGAGGCCCTTAGCTTCGCGAAGCGATCTCAGGTAAGTACCGAGCATCGGTTTGTCGTCTTTTTTCATGTTGCTACATATATCAAGCACCGATAGAGATGTCAAGCAGTCAACTCCAGCCGGGGATGTCCAAAGACCCGTCCAGCTACCCGATGACGTTACACACTCCGGTACATTCAGCCAAAGCCAGGAGATTGTCGTTCCACTTGCCGTCCGCGTGTGTCCTCAGATAGGGAGCCTTGTTCCCATCCCCTCTGACGACGCCTACGTACATTTTCGTTCCGGAGGTTCTATCGACCGTGTAGAACGCTTCTTGTTGGGATTCGATTTTCCGGATCGCCAATTCGCGGGTCACACGCCATTGCCCCGCAACATTGCCAATGTGGGTGATGTGTTCGTGAATGTTAGACCTGTCGGGTTTGTTGATGCACGTAACTTCGAATTCCTTCATTCCTGCTCCTTTCAGTGTTGGTTTCTAATCCGTCTATATTGTCTTCACCTTGCAAGTGCCAAAGACTTGGAGTGCCCACTTTCCGCGATAGCAAGGCCCTTGGCATTGCGTGCCATCTTCGCTGATGCTGGCCTCAAAGACTTGATGTTGAACCTCAACTCAACGCCTGTGACAAAAAATTTTTAGAACAATTGACCCTGCCCTTGCGCCTCTTCGCGTGAAGGAAAGAGCCTGTTTGTTTCCTGGTCTACGTACAAAAGATTTAACTGTTCGAGTCGGACACGCAAAGCAGAAATCGTGACGCCAAACTGCTCGGCCAACGAATACAAGTTACGCCACCGCGTCCGGTCGATCCTTTTGGCCTCGGCGATGATGACGGTTCGCGGCATTAGAATCGCTGCCGCATAGCGATTCACGGAGCGCGCCTCGTCTGGCGCATCTGCTCGGGAGTTTATCTGATGCAAGAGGTCGCGGCCATCTTCCGATGAGAGCAAGGTTTTGATGATCTGGACTTGGCCGATTTTAGTGCTTCGATAGGCAAAAATAGCGGGAGAGGCAACGTCGAAAAGGGCGGGGTAACCTAGCGTCGACTTATCTACAAATAAATCCCAGTGACCCATCTCGTGGCCCTGGGTAAGTCGGCGGCGACCTGGCTTTTCTTCCATCTCAATTCGGCGTCGGTCATTCATCACAATGAGACGCTCTCCCGGTTTCAATCCGGCGAGAACTTCCTCTCCTGGCAATTCCTCGATGTCTTCCCAGAGAATGGAAAGATCCAAAACGAGTTCACCGAACAGTTCCACATCAACCGGGAGTCCCAGCGGTCGTTCTAGCTTCCGCTCGAATTCTACGAGGCGCTGTTCCGCGATTTGTTCAATTTGCTCATTCCTGTAGAACTTCACTTTTTCTTTTCCTTAAGGCGCTGCAGAAGCTTTGTCCAATCATCCTCCGAAAGCTCTGAGGACAGAGCAGATCGGAAGAATACCCGCGCACCTTCACTTTTTTGGAGCAAGTCGCCAACATCGGCAGGTGCCTTACCGGCGAGGGCCAGCAGTTCGTCACTGTTACCTTTCAGTTCTGCGGCCAACGCCAAGATTGCTGATGCTGATGGCACAAGCCGGTTATTTTCAATCTTGGAAAGATATGTGAAATCAAAACCTCTAAGCCTTTTTGCCAGCCTGTCAGCCAGACTACGCTGAGAGAGTTTGGCTTCGAGTCTCAAGGCCTTGATTCGACTTCCAAGTGTAATTGGCCCACTCACCTCTCAATCTTACCTAAATGTTGAGTTGAAAGTCAACATCAAGTTATCATTCGCGGGCAGACCATCGTCAAAGTCTATCGAATGTGCCAAGCCTAATTTTCGCAGCAGCGCCCAGTTCGAGCTACTGGAATCGCTCAGCGAGACCGGGCATGAAGCGGGGCAGTACGGCATCGGGAACCCGGTTGCCTATTCGGGCGAAGCACATGGGGCGGCGGAACAGATGCGGTAGAACTGCTACGGGCGGTACGCGAGTGGTAAAATACGATCCGTAAGGAACCTGCGATGTTACCGAGCATTGGTTTCGATACGAGCAGTATTAATTGGCTTGTGGACCACGTCGAGCAGTCCGAGCCTTTAATGAAGGCGCTACTGTGCGGCTTCGATGTTCGCCTTCCCGCGATGACAGTAGACGAAATCATTTCTACGCCACCGACGAGAGCAGTGCGCAGAGAGGCCCTCGTTGTTAGATGCCAGCGGTTGCTCGCGTCGGGCCAATGTATCTCTCCACCCCACTGGATTCTCCAGCTGCTCGTTTCGGAGCATTTCATCAACCCAGCCCAGTTCGACTGGACGAAGATAAACGTGAGGGCAACGGTCTACGAGCGCGCAATCATAGAGCGCGACTTCACAGACGAGCTTTGCATCCAGCAGCGGAAGGAGCAGTTCCAGCTAGAGGCACGGTTCGAGAAGATGTGGAAGCAGCTGCGTCCGAAGCTCGACGAGATTGTGGCGCAACACCCATCGAAGCGCCCCACAAGTTATCATGCGGCACTTGCTATCGCCACGATGGAAGGTGGTGTGCTCTGGGGCATCGGTCGGGAGCTTTATCGCTATGTCACTGGTAGTACGCCGACCGAGGCAGAGATAAAGACGTTCATGGAGATGTGCCCGCCATTCCGGGCCGCTTGCTACGCACTCGTGATGGCCTGGTATGAGGGCGCTCTCAAACCTCCAAGGGAGGAACCATCAGCAGGGCGAAACGACTTGATGATGGCGGTCTACCTTCCGTATTGCGGACGGTTCGTGAGCAACGACTGGGCTCAGGAAAATAACCTGTGCGAAATCGCTGCTGAGGGGTCCCTAGATTGCGAAGTCTTGTCCTATCAGGAATTCAGCTCCAGTTTCACTGTAGCGCCTATCGGCAGCGCATGATGTATAGGTGAGCGAATTGGTTTTCCCACAGGGCAATCTTTTCTGAACGGAATGTGGTCGCCGATGCAATCTGTACCTTCAAAAGGTGCTCGGGCCAATACTTTGGAAGTGGCTCGGGAATTGGATAAGCCAGCCACACTACGAGTCCGGCACTCGTTGGCCCACTTTGGGCGCAGAGCTTCGACAAGTCACTAACTACTCCGTCGATGAAATTTGTGATGGGCTTACCGCTCCGTCCGTAGTTTGTGGGGAACGTCTTCAGCTCAATTCTGACCGTCTGGCTCTCGGACTTGACCACGAGGTCGAAATGGTCTGACTCGGGCAGGATCTCACTGGTCTCCGAATTGCCGAACGACTCCCAAAGGCTCTTCAGTAGCTCAACCTTCAACCAACCTTCACAACTCACCCGGAAAGCTGCAGCGACTGCAATCCGAGATCCGCCTTCCTTAATCGCATCCACGATTCTATCCGCGACAACATCAACGAGAGCCATGAGCACTAGAGTATAATCGAGGCGAAAATGTATTGCAGGCGCAACAGGAATGCAGGGATGGCGTGATTCGCTTCCCGTGACTGCGGTGTGGAAAATTTTCGAGGGACTCAAGCCGACCGCAGTTGAAACGCGGCCATGCACAAGTTCCGCGCTGACTTGCTGCAAACGAAAAGAGAAACTAGACGCGCGCCATTGAAACTCGTTTCTCGTCGACGAGAATATATCCGCCGCTTCCGCCGACTATGGTGATAGCAGGATTAGTGGGCTGCATGTGTTGCCCCAGCTGAGCGGATATGTCGCTTGCGAGGCTGAACTGCCTGTTTCGCACGGCGGTTTCATAGTCTTTCTTAAGCCCCTCAAACGCACGACAATTCTCTTCGGCGCATCTCGAAATAAACTCTCTCAACGAGTCAGGCACGTTTGCGATGGACGTGTAGATCATAAAGCCTCCGTTGGACGAGCAACTTTCTCCTGAGCGATATTCTATCACCCAAACGAAGTGCCAATTGGTGAAGGCTCACGAATCCGGTTGTCATCCGTGCCGCTGAAGACTCACGCACCAGAACCGGATCAATGGCCTTATCTGCCCCCTTTTGCCCCCTCGCGATTTTGTTAAATCCCGACCAATCAGGAAGATGGTTGGTAGGGGCGGTGGGGATCGAAAACACTACCGGTCGGAATTTCAAGGACTTAGAAGGAATGCTGGGGAACGCTAAGGCATTGAAAAGGAACGATAGGGAATGCAAAGGAATCCTTATTGGCCCCTCAATGGCCCCTCGTTTTTCTAGGTGACTGAGATTGCGTCGTTACGTTTCTATCGCTGCCCAAAGGCAACGTCGGCTTCGGGTCAAATTTCGCGGCGCGGATGGCAAGCCGACGACCGAACCTTCCCGAGAGACGGGATGTCAACCTGACGCCGCCCGTTGCTAATGTGGATCGTTGTGAGGGTCAGATTTGAACTGATTAAAGTTCAGCTCTATGAATCTCTGGTGATGCCAGAGGGAAATGGTTAGTATCGATCGATTTCCAGGCGAAGTCGCTTTTTCTCGTTATCGAAGTTGACCTCCACTTGACTGAGCGGAAATGAAGACTCTCCCCCGGCGTTTTTGAGTGTCACCCAGGATTGATTGCAGTCTGTAATCGTAGTTTCATACGGCCAATAGCTATCAAGTCCTTGGTAGCGCCCACTCTTGGGGCGGTTCATCACAGTGATCGCCTTACCCTTGTACTCCAATATAGCAGCGACTTTGGGATCAGCGACGCCCATTACTTTTGCAGGCTGCTGGTGCTTCGGTGCCTGACTCTCAATCTCACAAGAGCGCGTGAAGTCGCGATTCAGTTCCTCTACTTCCGTCATCAGGTCATGTGGAAAGAAATCGGTGACGATCCCTGCTTTACGGAGTTTTCGTTGCCCGCGGCCTGAAATCCGGTCATCGGGGTCAAGCATACCGATAACGACCCGAGCAACTCTACGTTCGATCAGTCTGTCCGCGCACGGAATTTTCGGATGATTGCGAGTTGTGCAAGGCTCTAAACTTGTGTACACGGTGGACCCCGCGACGGCTTCGTCAGATAATTTCTTTTCGAGTGCAATGTACTCGGCGTGATTCCCGGGCAATTCTCCCCGGTGAGCCGTGCTTAGGACCTGGCCATTCTTAACCACGACCGCGCCGACTTTAGGGTGTGCTCTCCCATCCGACTCTGAGAGGCTTTTCCTCGCTTCTTCGATAGCTAGACGCGCAAACTTGCGATCATTAACCTCTACGTTCGCAGCCTGTAACTGTTCGAAGCGTCGCCTGCCGCCGGGGAGTATTTTGATATTGAAGTATCCCGTCATAAAGAAATCTGCCCATTTCGGCGTGTTTCTGACGCGGTTGAAGCTAACGGGCTGAAAATCTCCGGTGCCCAGTGCAACGAACTTGGTTACTTCTGCATGGTCGTTTTGCAAGTTGTACAAGGCATCGAGCAACTCGTCGACACTACAATCACCACAACTGTCCTTGGAAGCAATTTGCAGTTGGGTGATATTCGTCGGCCGACCACGTCCGTCATTCGGGATATCCAGGCCGAACCCCAATAGGAAGCACTCAAGGATTTCGTTCCGAATCAAAGCCATTTCTCCCATCTGGGTATTATACCTAGCGGTAAGAGCCTGTCAGAGTTGCGTCGAGTAGCTTGGAGCCGTTACAGGACTAGGATTTCGAGAATCGGTGGGCACATCCTGCGGCAAATTGGCGCAACCTCATTGCGCCAGTTAGCGCGGCGGTGACGCCCTAAATATCGCAGTCCTGGGATTTGAACTCATTCCGGTCATTTCACCACTTCCATAATTTGCTCGACAACATACGGAAGCCCCTTGTCGGTATGGACGGCCTTTCTGTCGGCCAAAGTTGGGGAATAGCCGCTCACTTCTGCGAAGCCGACGCCGTGCCAGACCGGGAGAATAACTTTCTCTCCATTGACTTCGCGGGTCGCCAACCCGTTCAATTCCTGTTGGGGCCAATGCTTCTCAAAGAAGCGAGCACTCAGAATCACAACCCCGAATCGTGAGCGTGCCAGCCCACGGTCGATGGATTGCCGAAGGCTGTCTCCGAGCTTTAGAGCAAAATCGTCATACCAAACTTCCAATCCTTTGGCACGAAGTGCATCTGCGAGCGGTTTTGCAATCGCATCTTTGTCCTCACTCGCGTGGGAGATGAAGACATCCCAATGTTCCTCTCGCTTCTTAGCGAGCTTGCTCCGATTCTCGACGCCAACCGGACTGGCAGGCGACGGTGGTTCCACGGGCGCAGCCTCTCTCACAGGAATTTTCAACCCAGCGACGATCTGGGCATGTGTTCCACGTTCCCGCTTGCGGCCTTCGATGAGCGAGGCCACGAGTTGCTTCAGATCGTTTGTCAATTGTTCTGCTGCGGGTCCGATTGAGTTCAGGTGTTGTTTAATTTCGGCGATAGTTCTATTGGCAGCGGCTTCCACATCGAACGTCGAATCCGTCACTTCATACACTAGGTGCACTTCACTATTGTGAATTTCAGCGAACGGCGGATTCAGCGAGATCATCGATGGCTGCACATGAAAAAGACCTGGGTCACCGTGGAACGGGATTATGATTCTAATTTCCGTGCCACCAACGTAATGGGGCCTCGAACGGTCGCTAAAAAAACGTCGTGGGTCTCGGCTGACATCTACTTGCACTTCTTTTGTCGTTGCGTACTTGCTGGCCTCATCTAGCGTTGGGACATGAAGGCTGAAGTGATCGACAACTTTCTTTGCGACTCCTTCTGAATCTGCGTCCAGTTCCGCGTCAGGCATTTGTTTAAACGTGTTCTTGAGTTCCTGTTTCTGATGCTCTATAAGAGCGAATATGTCGGCTCCTCTGAAGAGAGGCTTCATGGCGTTTCGGCTCATATCTGTGATGGAAAACAGTTTAGCACTGTTCGCCTTTATTTCGCTGGCCACTCCCATATTGGTGCGCCTCATAGTCGCGCGGAGGATGTAGTTGAAGAAGGCAGGTTACATGCTCAAGTTCAAGACCACCGAGCTAGACGCCAGGATGAGGCCCATGTGCGAGCAGGTACTCAAACAGTTCAAACTCCCTTCTTTCAGATTGCTGTGTTTCTTCGACGATGAGAACCCTGCGGAGTTTGACTATCTACTCGGTTCCTCTCACTGCGGATTTCACACTCCGGTCATTGGCAGTGGGAGCGCGTGGCCGCCGTATGTTGACTGCCTCTTCTTCGACCCTATGGGGGATTTTGCCTTCGACAACGTGATTTACATCAACGGTAGAACGTCTTCAAGTCTGCCGGGCACGGTAATTACTTTCGCGCACGAGCTACAGCACTTCATGCAGTACGGATGGGCGCGGAAAGTGTGGGGAGCCAACACGCTTGTTTACAGCATTCTGCGCGATGGACCGCCGACCACAATAAAGGCTTGGGACATTCCCTATGAGAAAGACACGATGAGGGTCTCAAAGCAAGTGGCAGGAACATTGATTGGTGAAGAGGTCGTGAAGGCGTACGCCGACCGACAGATTTCGGCAGGCAATGACACGGAGAAGTGGATGTTTTTCCAGAACATATCGCACTCAACACCGTTTGATCTCTTGGGAGAGACGAAGCCATGGGTGGAGAAATACAGAACGGCGCTAGAGAAGGTCAAACAGAGCGACGTGGATTTCACGAAGAAAGAGTGGTGGGATTAGAAAAGCACCTTCGCGGGAGCGGGGCTTGAGGCGGAAGTTTTGCCAGAGAACCAAACCCAAACCTACCTAGGCCAGACTAAAGCACAAAAAATCGCTTGGCGAATGAAAAGCGAATGCATAGAATGACTGAAGGCAAAGAAAGAATGAGCAAGGAAACCGAGCTATGAAGGCTTAGGGATCTGCGGCTCGGTGGAAACCGTTTCGTAATTGGATTAGACTCTTGCCCACACGGGTGAATTTGGGGGGATATGACACTATCAGTTCTGGAGATTTGCGCGGGAGGAGGAGGACAGGCTACAGGACTCGAAGCGGCTGGCTTTGACCTCGCCGCGGCCATCGAGATTGACCATCATGCTTGTGACACCCTCCGCAAGAATCGACCACATTGGAAGGTAATTGAAGCTCCTGTAAACGAAATCGATGGCACCGATTTTCGCGGGATCGACCTTCTGGCCGGTGGCGTTCCTTGCCCGCCATTCTCGATTGCAGGAAAGCAACTCGGACAAGAAGATGAGCGCGACCTTTTTCCCGAAGCGCTTCGCCTCGTTCGGGACACCAAGCCGAGGACAGTGCTTCTCGAAAACGTGCCGGGGTTTGCGTCCGAGCGATTCTCTGAATACCGGCAGAACCTTCTCCGAAAGTTTGCCCGTTTGGGATACGAAGCACAGTGGCGCGTTCTGAATGCTTACTGGTTTGGGGTTCCGCAGCTTCGCCCACGGTTCGTCCTTGTTGCCTTTCGGAACTCATTCCCAGATTCGTTTACGTGGCCGGAGCCGAACGGTTGTGTGGCTCCGACTGTTGGAGACGCCCTTATAGACTTGATGTCGTCGCGGGATTGGAAGGGCGCAGACAAATGGCGACGCAGGGCCTGTGGGATAGCGCCAACCCTAGTAGGTGGGTCAAAGAAGCACGGGGGGCCAGACCTGGGCCCGACGCGAGCGAGAAAGCAATGGGCAACCATCGGAGTTGACGGCCTTGGCCTTGCAGACGAACCACCTGGCCCTGATCTGCCCGTACACTTTACACCGCGTCTCACCGTGCGAATGGCTGCGCGGATTCAAGGGTTCTCGGATTCTTGGATTTTCTCAGGTGGAAAGACAGCGGCGTATCGTCAGGTAGGAAATGCGTTCCCACCGCCTGTCGCTCAGGCCGTAGGTGATGCCATTCGCGCCGTCTTCGTCGGTAAACCCACCAGACCCCGACGAGTACAGATGCCGCTCTTCGAAATGGCCCGCTGATGCCCACAACATCCAAAGAAGTCGGCAGCGGCTCACAATCTCGTGGGTGGTACACCTTCAGATTTTCCCGGGCGATTAGCTTGGCGAAAGCGGTGCGTGCGTGTCTCGCGTAGGCTCTAAAGAGAAGATTCGGCGCTTTCTGCTGGCCAATATTGGCAGGGTGATTGAATCGCATGAGTTGCAAGCTGCGGCCGATGGAGCTGTGCAATACAGTCGCCGCTTGAGAGAACTCCGCGACGAGGAAGGCTGGAAAATTCTCTCTCACAACGACACGACCGACCTTAAGCCCGGCCAGTATCTATTGCGCGAAGCTCCCGTAAAGATGCGCGGACCCGCGTTTCAGCGTGGCATATCAGCCAAACTCCGAGCCGAGGTATTAGACCGTAACGGATTCACCTGCCAAATGTGCGGGCTTACGCCGGGTGAGATAGACCCGGCGACTGGACGCAAAGTCCGGCTGCATATCGGGCATATCGTGGATAAGAGCCACGGCGGCAAGGATGAGCTTTCCAACCTGCGCGCCTTATGTTCAACCTGCAATCAGGGGGCTAAAAACGTCACGATTGAGAAACCAACCGGGCTATGGCTGCTGACTCAAATCCGAAGGGCCGGGCAGGATGAACAGCGGGCCGTTTTTGACTGGCTCCGCTCCAAGTTCGGCAACTGAGGCTCGCAGCAACACGCTAATGCCCTACTACCAAAGTTTACAAAGATTAGGTCACAAAAAAACAGAGATAGACTATGGCGGACTGGCTTTCTCGCAAACAACGCTCGCGCAACATGACGAGCATCCGCTCAAAGGGCAACGCTACAACGGAGATTGCATTCCTGGGTCTGCTCCGTAATGCCAGAATCTCTGGTTGGCGCAGACACCTGAATCTTCCCGGGAAGCCGGATTTCGCTTTTCGTTCACGACGCCTCGCTGTTTTCGTTGACGGCTGCTTTTGGCACGGCTGTCCGCAATGCTACCGGCTGCCTGAGGATAATAGACCTTACTGGAAGGCGAAGGTTCTTTCAAATCGACGCCGCGATCAGCGCAGCAGTCGTCAATTGCGCTCGCTTAAGTGGCGGGTCCTGCGCATATGGGAACACTCACTAAAGTCTCCAGATGGACGTGTGCGAGTCTTGGCGCGATTGACGCGGGCGTTGCGGCGTCGGCCTGCCCTCTAAGACTACCGGGTGATTCCCGGTAGCGAGAGCAAAGCGAAAGTCTTGCATCGTCATGGTGACCAGAGGGCGCCGCGCAGCGGGCGTGACCCTTGACGGCGGGAAGAGCGGAGGGAATCCGGCTCTATCTGCTGATGCTGTGACCTTCTGCCTGCGTATGCTCGTGCCCTTGGCTTCGTGCGGATGATGGGTCGATCTCGCGCGCTAAGGATATCGATTCACGGCTCGGTTCCATCGCAGATCGGTGGGACACGTCGCGTCCTAGTCCTTCGGCAAGACTGGTTTTGTCGTTTGTGTAGATTTGCGCATCATAGCGTCCACGCGATACCGCCACATACGCCAAACGGCGATTCACGAGTTTTTCTCCCGCCTGCTCCGTGTCCACATGCACTAGCACACGGTTAGCGGTTTGGCCCTGGCTGCTATGGCTCGTTACCGCATATCCGTAATCGAGATGCGGATTCTCTTTGATGTTGAACGCGACTGCGCGGCCTGAGTCGAGACGCAGTTGCAGGTTACCGCCATCGTCGAGTTTTTCGATAGTGCCTAGCTCGCGGTTGGCGATGTGTCGCTCGCGATTCGGCGCTGTGAACTGCACTCGGTCTCCTTCACTAAATGCGCGCTCCGTCTCGCGGTAGAGCGTCACGCCGTGCAACCGGCGCGGATCGTAACTCACTTGCTCGCCGTTCTCGCGTTTCACCGTGACTAGGTTCTCTTTCTCGTTTGCGTGCTCGACGCGGGCATACTCTCCGGCCTCGATGCCGTGCGTCTTGCTGCCCCTCGTGTAGCGCACCACGTCACCCGCTTCGTATTGCGCGGCCCACTGTCTGTCCGCGCCAGTGATCTCCTGCCGCGCAACGAGCACACGCTGTTTATGTTCCTGCGTGTCCACCTGGCCTCGGGTTTGCATTTCTCGGTGGATAACCTGATTGATTGCTTTGCGCGATTCGTTGTCGGGCGATACCACCAGCGTCCCTTCCGGTCTCGCTGTGTACTCGCGTGCGATTTCCTTTAGCCGTTCGCCGCGGTCCGGGATTTCATGCACGCGGCCTTGCGCGTCGAGTTTCTCCATCGCGTCTCTCACATTGCCACGCGAGAGTTGCTCCACCACTTCTCTAAGCGCCGGGTCTTTCTGCCGGACGATCTCATCAAGCCGGGCCGTCTCGATCCCCGCTTCTTGCAGCTGCTGATACGGTCGGCCCGCTTCGACCGCTTCATGCTGGCGCGTGTCACCTACCAGCAGCACGCGGTCATTTTCCTTGAGCCGATGCAGGAACTCGTTCATCTGCTTCGTGCTCGCAAGGCTCGATTCGTCGAGGACGTACAGGCGTTTTTGTCCGTCGTGTGACTCTTCGCTCCGAGTCAAATGCCGTTGCAACGTGCTCGATTCGATTCCAGCTTCTCCGAGTTTTTGCGCTGCGCGTGATGTCGGCGCGAAGCCTTCCACTTTGTAGCCGTCGCGCTCGGCGGCTTCCCGGATCGCAGTTAAAGAAGTAGTTTTCCCCGCGCCGGCGACGCCTTCAAGCGCCACAACTTGATCGCGGCTCGACAGGATTTGCTCGATGGCTGCACGCTGGCTCGCGCTCAGATGCGAGTGGTCTTGCTCGACTGCTCTACGTGTCTCGAAACTCGCGATTGGTGCGTGTTGATTCTGCCCTGCGCGCATCGCTCGGATAGTGTCGCGCTCGTAATCGATCATTTCCTCGGTGGTGAACGCGCGGTCCGGCGCGCGATTGCTCGTCTCGATGAACTCGCCCGCTTGCACGCGTTTCTCGAACTCCGCTTTGACCTCCGCAACCGTGGCGTCCCCCATTGAGCGTTTCATCGCATCCCGTAGCAGTTCCCGCTCCTCGGCCACCGCGTCACGTTCCAGATTTTTCTCTCGCGAGTAGGTGAGCGCCTGGCCGATGGCTTTCTCTCCGGGTTCTTCCTTTAACTGCTCTCTTCGTTCCCGCGCCGCTTCGACAACGCGCTCCGGCTGGTTGCCAAACTGGGCAGCCATTGCTTTGTGTCGCTCTTGCATCTCTTTGTGTGAGAGTTCGAGCTTTCCTTCTCGCGTCTGGTGCGCAGCGATCTGAGCCGCGCCTGCTCCTCGTAGGTTTTCCTTTGCCAGATGTTCCTCGATCTGCTGGCGGCGCGGACTCGATGCCTCCAGATACTCTCTGCTGTAGCCTTTGATTTCCGGCTGGCTGCTTTCACCGCGCTCGATCTCATAGCCAAGCTCCTTCAACCGATGGGCCAATTCCGAGCGATAAACCGCCGTTGCATACTGCTGGGTCTTGTAGAGTTCCCGTGGCTGTAGAGCGTGCGCCTCTCCGTCGTCGGTCTCGGTAAGATTGAAAAACACCACGTGCGTGTGCAATTGCGGTGCCGCGTAACCGTCCACCGGCCTTGCGCTGTCGTGCTCGAACTTCGCCGCTATCCATTTGCCGGTCGTCTCTGCCGGAAGATTCCCGCCGATGCGGGCCTGGACATATCGCTCTAGCTCGTCAAGTGCGACGCCAACGCTTTCTCGATGCGCTTCTCGGACACGGTCATCTCGACCTACCAGGGCGGTCAACGATACGCTCTTCGGGGCTGAAAACGTCGCGTCCCATCCTGCGCGGTGTTCCATAGCGCTTACTTTCTCGCCGCGCCTGTTCATGTATTCTCTGGCCGCTTGGCGGCGGATTAGTTGTTCGCCAGTGATCGGGTGTTGGCCTTCAGAGAGCCGTTGGAAATGTTCTTCGCGAACTTCTCCGCGCAATCCCCAATGCTCGGCGAGCCTTCCGTGCCACTCCCCACGAATCTGGTCTGCTTCCGTGTAGTAGTTCTCCCGCGCATTGCCAAACTCTTCCGCGTGATACGACTGCGCCTGTCCTGCGCTCAGAGGTTTGGAGATGGTCAGCATGTGTTGGCCTATTCGAAAAAGTCTCTTTGCCTGTGTTGTGATTCTCGTTGGATTTTCTGTTCCGCACTCTGTTGCTGTTCATTGGGTACGAGCTTCTGCCCCGATCCTCCATTCCCGGATGGCCCGCCTGCCCCCGCTGCGGCTGTTGCAGCCTTCGGCGGTTCCTCGGGTGGCTGTTGTGCCGGGCGCTCGATGTATTGCGGCTCTCGGCTCTCAAGCTGGATGTATGGGAGACTCAACCGCGCCACGAGATTTCCGCACTTGATATAACCGTGCATCTTCTCAAGGCCGCTGATCTCGCTTGCCATCACCAGCGGCCTGATCTCGCGTTCGAGGTTATAGCCCTTCGACTTGCGCGATTGTGGGAACTGCTCATTTGTGCGGCTCTCTCGTATCCTCTCGATTTCTTGTTCTCCTATGGTGTCGCTAATCCATTTCGCTGCGTGCGGCTCGCTCGTGCACAAGAAGATTTTCGTCGAAGGCTGCGACATCATCGCCTCCGCTTCGTGCCCATAGCGCACTTCCAACTGGCTGCGGCCCTGGAAACCCAGCACCACCGGATTGTTGGATTTACGATTCTCCGTGATCGCCGTGTGCAGCTGAGGCAACCGCTGCAAGGTCGCCAGTTCGTCCAGAATGAACCACACCGGACGCGGACTCATGCGGCCCTGATTCATCAGGCGCAGCACCAGCATGTCCAGCCACAAACTGATGAGTGGCGCTAGGCACTTCCGCGTGTCCGGCGTGCTGGTGAGGAAAAGCCAACCACGGCGTTCCTTCGACCATTCGAGCGTGCTCCAACGCTGCTTCGTCTCTGCTTCACTCGGCAGCAGCTTCATGGCGTCGGCTACCATACTCAGTGAACCAAGCACGCCGTTGCGCTGTGGCGGCGAATCCTTGTCGATCATCGCCGCGTACTCTGTTCCTTTGACTCGCCGGTCGATCTCTTCCGGGTGCGACATCCACCACACCAACTCTTGCGGCGTCGGATGAAACCCGAGCAAATGCGCAAAGATTTTTCGCGGGGCTTCCACGAAGAAAGAGTTTTCGTTGTGTCGGTCGGGGAAAAGCGACGCGGCCAATGTCAGAGCGTCGGCCCCTTGCCGCAGCTCGTCTCCCGGAGTCCAGTAGGGCATCCGCTGGTCTAACGGGTTAAGGATGAGATCGCCGCGCGACGGAGTAAGAAAGTAGGGCACGTAGTCGGCGGGCGTCGCGGGATCGTACACGATGGCCGTCTCCCCGCGCTCCTCGATCTGCAACAAAATTTGGCGGATGAGCGCACTCTTCCCTTTGCCCGAATCGCCCATAACCAGAATGTGGCTCGATTCGATCTCGCGCGGTAGGCGCAGCCAAGTTTTATTGCGGAATATTTTTTGTGTGAAGCTCTGCTGCTGCAAGAAGCCGATACCGTCTGAACGGTTGCGACGATTGAATGCACGAGCCGTCACAAGCTCCGGTCCTTTCAGCCGACGCCCATGTTTGCGTATTCTCTTTCGCGCCGCGTCCTTCGGAATCGCCACGACAAGACTCACGAGCAATACACCTAAACCGCCCCACAGCGCCGGTTTCGCCAGATCGGTGAGCGTTTGGTCCTGGTATATCCAATGCCCCAGGAATTCATGCAGCGTCGCATTGTCATATCGTGCGCGCTGCCATTCGAGCTTCAAGTCACCTATCTTCATGGCCTCTTCTGTCAGCGTGAAAGTGCTCTTGCCCTTCTCCGTCACGATCGGTTCCACTTCGTCCTCGAGCGCTAGTCGCGTCCCCTTCCGCGTGATCACCATCAACAGTGTGTACGAGCCGTCCGTGCGGAAAGCTCCTGCTACTGGCGTTCCTACATAGGGCATTAGGTAGTGCCGTTGGAGCGGCGTCCACACCCGCATGTAATGGTAGTACCCGATGGCAAACACACTGAGCAGAGCAAGGCAGAACGCTCCGATAGTCCATACCGCCCGGTCGCTCGGAAATTCCCCCGCATTGTCCTCCCGGCCCCATTTTTGTTTCATGGCATACCCCCTGTTGCTGTTTCTGCAAGGCGCTGTCGTGCCTTGCTCAACTTGTTCTGGTCCGCCCGGTCGATTAACTGCTGCATTTCCTCTGCGGTCAGTGTTTTCCCTTGAGATACAGTGAAGTGAACGTTTAGCAGGATGGTTCGCAGCGCCAGGACTTCGGCCAGCACAGTTTGCTCACCGGCATTGGGTTTGGCTGCCT
Source organism: Terriglobia bacterium (assembly GCA_963811715.1). Taxonomy (GTDB): domain Bacteria; phylum Acidobacteriota; class Terriglobia; order Acidiferrales; family UBA7541; genus Palsa-360. The sequence goes on along the minus strand of CAWESM010000005.1, from coordinate 224,026 downwards.
TCAGCAGAACATCGCGCGCCCATTCACTGATCGTCTGCTCGCCTGCAAGGGCTTCAAACTGCGCGTATTCCTCGTCCGTGACTTTGGTGCTGATGGATTTCGTTCGAAGAGAGGGCATGGAATTCACCCCATAAAATCAACAAGTTCCCATACGGGAACCAAAGTTACTGCGCGGCGCTCTGAGGGAAGTAGTTCGAGGCAAGCTGTTGGATTTTCAGCAAGTTCCCATACAGCAACCTTGGTTGCTCTGCGGCACCCGTTTGGGGGTGACGTGTCAGTCCAACTCCCGGTGCCGAAGGCACCGCTCCTCATAGCTCACCGTATTCGAGGATCAAACCGTCCCACAGCGCCCGCACGGCTGGGACTTCCCAGGCACGGCGGAATAGCTCCCGCACCGCCTTCCACTCTTTCTCCGAGAACGTGAACGTGATTCCGTTGCTGCGCGCGCGAAAGGAGAACTCGACCTCTTTCCCATGCTCGCCGACATAGCCAAAAAAGTATTCGCCCTTCCAGTGCTGCGTCGAACCTTCCGGGTCGAGGGTTACTAGCATGGCCCGAAACTCGGCCATGACCGCATACTCAGACAGTGGGTACATTGGCGCTCTCGCGCCGGGGAAGCTAAGGAGCACGGAGAAGTCGTTGCCCTCCCCACGAGCAAAAGATAGAGTGAATCCGCCCTCGCTAATCGGCGGGATCGCTACCTGAAAGAAACTCTCCGCGACGGCCTTGGCCTTGTCGCGGACGGGCTCCTTCGAAAGGTGATAATGGCCCCGTGCGGCGAGTCGCCAAAGGGACGGCCAATGAGGGCGGAGCGCACGATTGAGTGCGTCTGCATCTTTCATGCCATCATCTTCGAGAAGCGCATAAAGATTCCGCCCCGCTAGCAGTGGTTCCCACTTTGTGGCCGGATCGCTGAACTGTCGGCGTGTTTCCGCCACTGTTCGACGCACGATTTCGGGCGTGACTTTCTCGCTGCCTTCGGTGGCCCTTACTTTCGAGGGACGACAGTCCCAGGGAAGATTGCCCAGGTAATACTCATCCGAGGCGGACTGACCTTTGCGCAAATCGTAGGCTGCCGAGAACGCATCGAGGACGGCGATCAGAGACCCGCGAGATACGTGACTTGGTGTGTCGCTCGAAAATGCTTCCAGTCCCTGTTGAACAAAGTGGGCAAGGACCACCCACTCTGCCTTCGACAGGAGATGCTGAGCCTCGCCCTTTCTGCGAATTTCTCGAAGCGCTTTGGTCGGCTCCGACATGAGGTCCACGACTTCGAGGCGGTCTTCGCGGGCCGATTCGAGAAATTGTTTTGCAATCTCCGAAGTGGAGACGCTTTCGCCGGTCCTGGATGACATGAGTTTCTTGGCCCGTTCGAGGCGCTGGCGTAGCGCTTCGCTGATTCGCACTGAAAGGGTCTGTTGCTGCTTTGCTTTGTCCGGGTTGTCCGATGGCTTTCCCTCGGGTTTGTCGGGTTTGTCAGGCTTGTCAGGCAATAGGAAACTCGCTTTCTCGGAGGCAAATACATTCCGGCATGTTGTATCGAAACATATTGACAGAGTACATGCGACCGGCTATGATGTCAATCCCCTTTCTGCTTGGGGGCCGAATGAAAGTCCGCAATGCCCAATCCGACCAACGCAAGAACCCAGACTCTTCACGAGTGCATGGCTTGCGCCTCACATCGAATCCGCCGTTATTAGGATCTGAAGGTCAAATCGAAAATCCGCCCGAGAACAAACGATCAGCACTAGCAAAGAGAGTCTCGTTGCCTTCCGCTGCTACAACGGACCCGCTTCAAGCCGTTGAGCCGCTCCTCGACTGCTCCTCCGCTGCTGTCATCCTTGGGGGTCTTCACCCTAAGACCGTTGAGCGATGGGCACGAGAAGGGCGCATCCCCGCCTACCGCTATTTTCGGCGTTGGAAGTTCCGTGTTTCTGATCTGGAAGTCTGGATGCGTTCTCATGTACATTCGGGTTGCCATCCGTGCCGCTTAAACAAGGAGAAAGCGGATGGAACATAAGCGGCAACGGGTTCAGTTTGGTTGGGTTTGTTTGAAAGCAAGAAAGAAGGGTCCTGACGTGTGGGTTCTGCGCTATCGGGAGAATCTCCCGGACGGGAGCACGAAGAGGCGAAGCGTAGCCATTGGAACAGTTGAGGAATTTCCAACCGAGTCCCAGGCTCGCAAGGCCGCTCTGTCTTGGTTATTCTCGATGAACGCAGAAACGTCAAATGGAACAACTGTTTCGTTCGGCGCAGTCATTCACCGGTACCTGTCGGAAGAAATCCCTGAGAGAAATTCAACTGCTTCAAGGTATCGGTGCTGGCTGAAAAACCATGTTGAGCCGAAATGGCGAGACTATTCGATTGAGCAGATCAAACCGCTGCTCGTCGAAGACTGGCTCAAGAAGCTCAATTTGTCACCGAAAAGCAAGTCTCATCTCAAAAACCTAATGCGCGTCTTGTTCAACGCGGCGATGCGGTGGGAGCTGGTTCCCTATCAGCACAATCCCATGAGCCTCGTCCGCGTGAAAGACAGTTCGAAAAGACAGCGGGAACCGAAGGCACTTTCAGTGGACGAGTTTCGAAAAGTGCTTGAGAGCATTCCCGAACCTTTCCGAACCATGTGCATTGTGGCGATGTGTTTGGGACTACGAGTGAGTGAAATCCTCGGTTTGAGATGGAATGACATCGATTGGGAAGGACTGCGCTTGGCGGTACGACAAGCTTACGTCTACGGAAAACAAGGCGACGTAAAAACACAAGCCTCTCATCGATGGATGCCTCTTGACCGTTCGCTTGCAGAGAAGCTTCGTCAACATAAGGCGAAGCTGGCTCCACTGGCGAAGTCCGAGGACTGGGTATTCGCAAACCCGGAAACAGGAAAGCCGTATTGGCCAGGTCGAATTCAGGAGAACTGGCTCGTCCCTGCTGCAGAAAAAGCAGGGATAGGCCGGATCGGCTGGCACACGTTCCGACACAGCCATTCAACGTTACTTCATGCGCTGGGTGTTGATCTCAAGGTGCAGCAGGAACTCTTGCGACATGCGGATGTTCGAACGACTATGAATATCTACACGCAGGCCGTTCCTTCCGCTCTGCGAGAAGCGAACAGCAAAGTCGTTCGCTTAGTGCTCCCTGCGCAAGTCGCCTAGCGTTAATGGCCCCTCGTGGCCCCTCGAAAAGTCACAAGTTGCTAGATATGAAGGAGATGTTGGTAGGGGCGGTGGGGATCGAACCCACGACCTTAATTCTCTAAACGCCTTATCGCAAAGGGATTAGGTCTCTACCGCTTCCCGGAAGTATTGATTGAACCACGTCAATCAATACTTTTCAGCGTTGACTCACCACAACACGGACAAAAGCCTTGTTTCCAGCATTCTATTACTCCAATTCCCAACGGATCGGGGTGGGCTGACAAGGCAAATCCCCCTTTATCCTTGCCGTTAACAACGGAGCAGCTATTCGTGCCGTCATAAGTCACTTCGGCACCACATGAAGAGCATTTCTTGGTCACAGTTTTTCTCCTACAGCATCTTTTAAAACCCCCAGCATCGCATCCTTCAGGCAAAACTCATATCTGTTGTAAAAGCCGAAATTGAATACCGAGAGTTTTTGCCGCAGGTCTTCTTTTACTTCCGGAGTAGCGCCTTCGGGAGCTTCGTGGCGGTCCCATCGGCTGTTATAGACGCCTTTAAGACGCTCGCAGCGGTGACAGTGTAGTTTTGGCCATTCGCATCCATATTAGGTCCAAAGTCGGTATTGAGGGTGTCAACCAGTTGAATTGAATACCCGCCGCGCTTAAGAAATTCAATCGTCCCGACGTCCGGCGTAATGACATGGTCGTCGTCGTGACCCGCTACGGCAACGCTCCATTTGAGATCGGCCAAGTCTTTTCTTAGCTTCAAGAATTGCCATACCTGTACCCCTTCGATCCCTAAGAACACGACGATGATTATTGCCCACCAAAGTTTCTTCACAGGTGTCCCTTAGCGTCCGGGCCGTTTAGTTGCTCGCAGGCGTGGGCTTGTCCAGAATGCCCAACACCTTGTATGTTTCCGATTGTGTTTTCTTTCCATCAAGACTCACTACCCATTCCAATTTCGCATTGCCACCGTGAAAGTCAACTTGAACATTGTCCACTATGGGCTGCCGGCAACTCCTATGGTTACCCGCCGCACCTGCGAAGTGTTCTGCGAATTTGATGTCGCAATTCACAACGGCAATGCGACCGTCGGGCAACAACAGCGAAATCGTCGCGCCGCGCACACTGAATGACCCGTGCTGCGCAGGCGTGATGGTCGTGTTGGTTGTGCTTGTCCCGGAACAGTTGACGTTCGTTTCGTCTCCGTTACAATTTGCATTGGCATTTGTGTTTGAGTAGGAATGCCCAGGCACGAAGTAGGTGTAGTTGCTGTCGTGCTCCTGACGATCAATTATCTTCACTGCGAGTTTCTGCGCTGACGCAGGAACAGCGCACACGAGAATCAAGCCGAAAATTCCGAACTTCATTTTCGTCTCCTCTATGGCTTCGTACAGGTGCCGTCACTATATTGCCAACAACTGACCCCGCCGTGGTGGGAACACGCGCCGCTGCCTGTTGCTTTGCTGCTCGTGCCGTCTTTACACGTCGCGCCGATCCTGTGACGAGTGGTGGTCTGTGCTTGCGCTCCACCAAACATCATTACGCTCGCCAATATGGTTGTGAATAGGAGCTTCCAGGCTGTCTTTTTCATCGGGGGCTGGTCCTCCGCGGGCGGATTCTATCACGTTAGTGTGCCCGGTCGGAGTTCAGCGCGACGCAACGGGCAATGCCGGAAGAATCCGTCGCGTCAGCCGTTTGCAAATGGCGTAAAAAACGGAAATCGGCTATCTTTGGGCCATTCTTAGTCGTATTGGGATCACGATATGAATGAGTTGTTCAATAAACTGTCCTCGTACAACATATTCAATTACCTGCTGCCAGGCATCCTCTTTGCGATCTTCGCGGGGGAGATTATTCACCATTCCCTCGTCCAGCGAGACGTTCTCACGGGGGCGTTTTTGTACTACTTCCTGGGCCTTGTGGTGAGCAGGTTCGGTTCGCTGACAATTGAACCGATCCTCAAATGGCTCCGCTTCGTGAAGTTCGCAGACTACAAAGATTTCGTTCTGGTGTCTCAGAAAGATCCGAAACTTGATGTGCTTTCGGAAGTCAACAACACCTACCGAACATTGGCGGCTCTGTTCAGTCTTCTGTTGCTGCTCAAGCTGTACATGAAACTTGAAGCCAGATTCCCCGGTCTCAAAGATTGGGACATCACGATCATGGCGGGTCTGCTGTTGATCATGTTCCTGTTTTCGTATCGGAAGCAAACGGCCTACATAACCAAGAGGATTAACGCACAGGTGTAAAAGGCATGAGCATGGAAGGTGGGCATTGAATGATGTCATTGAACATTCACTTTCTGGATGTTGGTCATGGCGACTGTACGATAGTTGACTTTCCCGAGCACTTCACAGTCATTGACATCAACAACTGCCGAACACTCGCGAAAGAAAGCGAGTCAGAACTCAAGAATAAATTCAAACCACCCGCCCCAAATCCGTTTCTGGCCGGGTTATCTGCGCTTCGCTCCCCGGAGAGCCAGCGCCCCAGTTTGCCGCCCGCTCCAAATCCGTTGTTGGCTGGGCTATCTGCCCTTGGTAGTCCGCCACCACCGTCGCCAAATTATTTCCGCATCCTCGCGGAACAAGCGGAGTCGGAAAGAAAGCTCCAAGAAGCAAAAGACAAGCTCACTAATCCGATTGATTACCTTAAAGCCCGTTTTCCGGGGCGCTCAATTTTTCGATACATTCAAAGCCATCCTGATATGGACCATATGGCTGGTATCCACAGGCTTCTTGAAGAAGGCATCGGAATCGCAAATTTCTGGGACACGCATCATTGCATCGAAAAGGATTTGGACGCACTGCGAACAGGTCAAGTGAACCACGATATTCAGGACTGGCATACGTATTTGACACTGCGCAGGAGCACGGGTACTAATCCAACTGTGCTGCGCCTGAAGGCTGGTGACACAAATAACTTCTGGACGACGGACGGCATAGAAATTTGGGCACCCTTCGATCATAAGTATTACAACGATCCCAACTCTGACCCAAATGCGTTAAGTTATGTGCTGCTGATCCGAGTAGGAGCATGCAACATTCTTCTTGGCGGCGACGCGACAGAGGCAACCTGGAAGGAAATTTACGAGAGGCGCAAAGGGCAATTCCCTAAAATTCATCTCTTAAAGGCCTCCCACCACGGTCGCAAAAGTGGCTATCACATGGAATCGGTGAAGGCCATAAATCCCGACGTCACAATATTGTCGGTGGGCGAACTGAAGTCCAAGGATGATGCGTCCGGGAGCTACGAACGTTTCTCAAACAAAGGGTGCCATTCAACGCTGGATCACGGAGATATAAGGGCAACTTGCTGGGAGGACAGCGAAGTGTGGTTGAATGACCGAGACGACAATCTATTTCTTCAATCCTTTAAGTGAACGTGCCACGCCTTTGAACTTCAGTACCCAGCGAAAAGCCACCGTCGTACTATTTGTCCCGCGTTCTCTCTGAGTATGGTAGCGCCCAGCCCAATAGGAGGGGCGCTACGATGGCGAAGAAAAAGACCCGCAAGGTTGTTGATGTCAAGAAGGCCGCTGCCCACGACGTAGAAGTTCCCGAAGTTACCTCCCGATTTAGTCACGCGAAGAGAAAGGAGTGAACCCCTAGTTTGAGACAGGTTTCGCGGCCACACGTCCGCGTCCGACGATTAATTCCGAGTTGCCGACAACACATCCGGGACGTGCCAAGTGCGGAGAACGGTTCTATGGCCAGGTCCTGTCTATTCGAGCGCCGTGCGTCTAAGGAGTACAATGGCAGCTATGCGGATTCTGCTCGACGCGAAAGACCTTATCAATGTCGTGGAACACTCGAATCCCGTGAAGCTCTCGGAGTTCGACGGCTGGCTCCGGACGAGAGACGCCGACCTCGTCTATTCACTTGTGAATATTCGGGGGCTGGCAGCACCGCTTGCTCTTGGGAGCTCGTTCCTGCCTCAAGTAAAGGACTATCTGGACAGGTTGGAAAGCCTACCTCACTGCTTCGTCACTTCCGGGATCGACCTCTTGGAATTGCAGCGTGCGCTGGATTGCTTTGACGCTGGCAAGGAATACGTAGCGATTAACCCATACGTGCCCCGCTTCGACTATGTCTTCCCGCCGTTTGCAAACCCGGGCAAGCTCTACTATCCGATGCGCGACAGCGTAGTCGACCTGTGGCGGGCGTGTCCGAATGTCTTCCAGCCACAGCCGAAGTACCACAAACTTCAGGCGCTCGGCATGTCAATGGACCGCGACAAAATGGCAGCGAGGCAGTCTAGTTCGGAGCCACCCTCGGAGTGGATTGTCGAAATCCTGACGCTAAAAATGAATGTCGCGGAAGAACGCGCAACGCAGGTCGCGTCGTGGATCGCAGCGAATCCGCTTCGATGCCCGGCAATGTGGCTGGCGCGGGCTGTCGGGTTCTCCATGTCTCAGAATCAGAGCTATGCGGCGCGGAAGGACGACACTTTCGACATGGCCGAGATGTGGACAATTCCTTACACGGACGCTGCTACCGTCGACAGGTGTATGCTCGATTTGTTCTCGCGTGCAAGGCGAAACCTCGGACGTAAAGACGGCTCTGCTGGCCCTTGAGCCAAAGTGTACAGGAGTTTGAGCGAACTGATGGCTGCGGGGAGCTTCGCAGCAGTTGCAGGAACAAGCGGGTAGGGGCTCACTCCAGGTTCACCCCCGGGCTTCGCAAACTCATGGAGTGAACCCCTAGAGTGAGACAGTTTTGTCGTGCACACCTTGGGCTTGCAGGCATCTCCCTCGTGAGCAGGGCTCGGTGGTTCGACTCAAGTGGTTGCTATCGAGTTACCGCAATGGCTCCGGGGCGGGTATCCGCTCGGAAACTTGACGGGGTGGTGCCTACAACCTTGCGAAAGACTCGCGCAAAGTGACTCGGGTTTTGAAATCCGGCTTCTAGTCCCGCGTCGATGATGCTGTGCTTGGGGTCGCGAAGCTGTTGCTTCGCACGCTCTATTCTTTGCAGCAGAACGTATTGATGGGGAGCGCGGCCTGTGCTCCGCTTGAATAGCGCCGAAAAGTAGTGCGGACTCATGCCAGCAATCGCCGCAAGTTGCGACAGGCTGATGTTCTCTTCAAGATTGCCCGCGATGTAATCAAGCACACGCTTCAGACGATGGCCAGGCAAGCCCCCTTTGAAGACTAGCGGCGTGACCCGCCGGACCGCGTAACGCTTCAGGAGGTACACGGCGAGGGCATTGGCCAGTGATTCGCCGTAGATTGTCCCGGCTGGTGAGCCATCATCAAGATCAGCTGTCATTTCTAATAAAAGTGCTGCGATATGGCGGTCGATCAAATCCCAGTGTTCGGTCAGTTGAATGTCAGTTTCGTGAGCGGTTTCGTCTAATGCACAGGTTAGCAGCTCAGGGTGGATCGCCACTGCCGTGCGTTTAGTCGGCCCAGCCCAATTCACTTCATCGACAGTACCACGCGGCAAAAGAAAAATCGTGCCCGGGCGTGAAGTAAACCGGAAACGACGACCTCGTGTATTTACCTCATATTTAACTGCTCCGCTCAGCACAACGTGCAAGAAGTGTTCGGGGTGCTGATGCCGGGGAATGAATACCGCTGGAACCGTGTAGTTCTCTAGTGCAATGCCGCCCCACTGTACTGTGGCGCTCGACCTGGTAGGAGGGGTATCTAGGAATGGTTCAACCCGACCCTCACGAACCACATCTACCAACACGGGAACGGTTAGCCGATGAAGCGTAGACGGCCCTAGGCAGGAGCCCTCCGCGGATTTCGGTATCGTACCACTCATCAGAACTTCCGCTGGAAACACGTCGCGTGGTGGACACAACACGGGGTCGGCACGCTGGGGGGCATTGTATTAGATCGGAACATCTGCACAAAGCCGGTTCTTTAGAACAGCGGGGTTCTCATATACCCGGTATCCATTGATCGAACATGCGGCACAGAACGATCGCAAAATGCAAAACATACTTCGCACCCGCGTGCGGCGGGGGGACGTGGTATGTTTCCGACTTGCCGAAAGCGTACCTCTCGGCAAGAGGCTTCATTGACCGAATGCAAGGCTAACAAACGATAAGGAGAACCTTCATGCCTACGATCACAACGAAAGATGGTATGCAGATTTACTATAAGGACTGGGGCAAAGGTCAGCCCATCGTCTTTAGTCACGGCTGGCCACTCTCTGCGGACGACTGGGACAACCAGATGTTGTTCTTTGGTCAGCGTGGGTACCGCGTGATTGCTCACGACCGGCGGGGTCACGGGCGTTCGAGTCAGACCTGGGACGGCCATGACATGGATCATTACGCCGACGACCTGGCGGCGTTGACCGCACATCTCGACCTCAAGGATGCGATTCATGTCGGCCACTCGACCGGCGGCGGCGAAGTGGTGCACTACCTGGCTCGTCATGGCGAAAGCCGCGTGGCCAAAGCGGCCATCATTAGCGCGGTGCCGCCCTTGATGTTGAAGACGGCGGCCAATCCGACCGGTCAGCCCAAAGAAGCGTTTGACGGGCTGCAGGCGCAACTCGCGGCCAACCGATCCCAATTCTATTACGATGTGGCGGCTGGGCCGTTCTACGGCTACAACCGGCCCGGCGCGAAACCTTCTCAGGGAACCATTTGGAATTGGTGGCGCCAAGGTATGATGGGGGGCATCAAGGCGCACTATGACGGCATTGTCGCGTTCTCCCAGACGGACTTCACCGAAGACCTGAGAAAGATTACCGTACCGGTCCTCGTGATGCACAGCGAGGACGACCAGATCGTGCCTTATGTCGCAGCTGGACCGTTGTCGGCAAAGTTGCTACGGAATAGCACGATGAAGACCTACAAGGGCTTTCCGCATGGCATGCCCACGACTGAGGCCGACACGATTAACGCCGACCTGCTGGCATTCCTCAAAAGTGCCGCAAAAGCGACGGCGTAGCGGTCGCGTGGCCCGCCCTTTCGCCCTTGCCGCCAAGGGCGGGCCGCCAAGGTATTGGTTTGATTTAGAGATTACGTACGGACGAAAGCGATAAAGGAGATGCGCATGGTCACTACGCCGTCAGTTGAGGTTTCACGACGTCAGTTTATAGCCGCAGGAGGCCTCATGGCTGCGGCCGCCTGGCTCACTCCAACGGCTTTGTTCGCTGATTCAGACGACGTGCTTGTTCCGGGCGGGTTAAAGGCCGCGGCAACTGCAAAAGTTACAGTTCAAGCGCTTCGCCGCAATATCAGCGTTCTTCTGGGCGCAGGCGGAAATATCGCCGTCCTTACCGGCCCCGACGGAAAGCTCCTCGTCGATGCTGAAATTGTCACCGCGCGTCCACATGTTTCCGCGGCGTTGGCGAGCATTAATGCGGACCCCGTCAAACAATTGATAAACACTCACTGGCACTTCGATCACACTGGAGGCAACGAATGGCTGCACGAAGCCGGAGCTAGCATCCTGGCGCAAGAGAACACGCGCAAGCATCTTTCCCAAGTCACGCGCGTCGAAGGCTGGAAGCACACATTCCCAGCCGCGCCAACGGGAGCAATTCCTTCGACCGTCTTCAAAGAGGACTACACTCTGCACGCCAACGGCACCACCCTTTTTCTTAAGCACTACTCACCTGCTCACACCGATTCAGATATATCCGTGCACTTCGCAGAGGCCGACGTATTTCATACGGGTGACACTTTTTGGAACCGCGACTATCCTTTTATCGACTACTCAACCGGAGGCAGCATCGAGGGAACCATACGCGCGACAGAAGCAAACCTCGCGAAAGTGACCGACAGGATGATCGTCATTCCTGGGCACGGGGCCGTGGGCGGAAAAGCCGACTTGATGTTATTCCGAGATGTGTTGGTTGAAATCCGCGACAAAGTCGCGGCACTCAAAAAGCAGGGTAAGTCTCTGGCGGAGGTTGTTGCCACCAAACCAGGCGCGCGCTATGACGCGGAATGGGGCAACCTCTTCATGAGCCCCGCCGCCTTTATTGCCTTGGTATACCAAGGCGTTTGAGAGGGGCAATTCTGCCAGCGCACAGAAGCGGCTGCATGATGTGAATTCTGTAGCCGAGGACGGGCGGATCTATGAAAGATGGAGACAGTTCGCAAAGTTTCCGCAGCGGCGCAATGATAGCTGCCGCGATTGGCGCGGTCGCAGTTGGAGCATTCGCAATCGGCGCATTGGCCATCGGGCGATTGGCGATCCGCCGTATCGTGATCGATAGTGCCAAACTCAAATCTCTGGAGATTCACGACCTTACTGTGAAACGGCTTCACGCCGCCGAAGTCACTGTGAGCGAATCCCTCAATCTGCCGGGAAGCAATGTTGGTCCCCAGATCCCATCGTGAAGGACCAAATCTAGTCTGAAGCCGTTTAGCAAAATAGTGGCGGAGGAAATGATGTCACGAGAATCGCGCATGTTTGGGGGAATCCTGTTCATAGTTCTTCCTACGGTGGTCTACGGAGGCTTGTCGCTTCTCGGTTTTCTGACGACGAATGCGCCGGGGTATGCCGACAATCCGATGCGACATGATCTTTGGCGCGCCGGGCATGCGATGGCTGGCGTCTTTATCGTTCTCTCTTTGATCATGCTTGTATATGTGGATGACGCAGCACTTTCCCCCTTTTGGAAGTGGCTCGCCCGAACGGGCACACCAATCGCGGCAATTCTGGTTCCTGCCGCGTTTTTCCTGTCTGTGGCATCTCCAAAGGCCACGCAGCCAAACGGGCTGATGAACCTCGCATACGTCGGAGCGGTGTTCCTGGCTGCCGCTGTTCTGAGCCTCGGGGTGGGCCTGATTCGGGCCGCACGACGTATGGAAACGATGACAGGTAAAGCCCCGGGAGCATAACAAAATGGACGCGTCAGCAGAAGCCGGAGGGAGGGCTACTCTCAGTGACTATCTAGCTGCAGAGCGAACTCTTCCCGCATGGATTCGTACGGGTTTAGCCTTGATGGGCTTCGGCTTTGTTGTCGCACGTTTCGGGTTGTTCCTGCAACAACTTCAAATTGTCCAGCACGTTTCCTCTGTGCAGTCTTACGGTCTGTCGCTGTGGTTTGGAACAGCCCTCATTGCAGCTGGCATTGCTGTGCATCTATTTTCCGGGTGGCATCACCTTCAACTAATCCGGAGAATGGAGCTGGGTCACGCGGCACGTCCTCATGCTTCGACCCTGGCCATCGCAACATCCATGTTCCTGGCGCTGGTCGGACTAGGCATGGCGATTTATCTGCTTTCGGTCCGTGGTACGGAGCAAGTAAATTCTGGGAACAATTTTCTAAGTAACAGGGAGACACTCATGGCAACGACCTCAGAAAACGGCATCATCTCCATTCCCAGCAATTACTCAGTGGACCAGACAGTGGAAAAGCTCAGGGGCATCCTGCAAGTGAAGGCAGTTACGCTGTTTGCGCTGGTTGACCATAGTGGAGAAGCGGAAAGGGTTGGTATGAAGATGCGCCCCACGAAGCTACTAATCTTCGGAAGCCCCAAGGCAGGGACGCCTCTCATGTTGGCCGCACCTACCAGCGCTATAGACCTACCCCTCAAAATTCTGATTTGGGAAGACGCTAACAGAAAAGTTTGGGTCTCTTACAATGCGCCGTCCTATTTGCAGGGGAGGCACGGGATCCCTGATGAGTTACTGCAAAACATAGCAGTCGTCGAAACGCTTGCAGCCAAGGCCGCAGAATGAAGCTTCACCAACGTCTCTCGGCTACACTCGGCGCTGGACTATCGTTCGCCCGAGGACTTCGAAAAAGAGTGCTTACGAGAATCCCAGAGAACGTCAACGGCGGCGATAATGACGTTCTTCGAAGGCTAATGCGGGCATCTACCAGCCCAATACCCTTCGAAGCAGGGTGTGATACACATCATTGTCTCAACGAAGGGTTCACTCCAGTTCACCCCCGGGCATCGCAAACTCATGGAGTGAACCCTTATTTTGAGACAATTCTTGTAATTGGAACCTCTGGCTTCCTAGTAGCCGACAATCCAAGATTGTCGTGCTTTGCTGATTGAACGAGCAGTAACAAATAACGAGATGAGGTCTCCCTCCACCACAACGGCGATGCTGCCTGGAACTCAAACCTGGTTCATGCCCCCGTCGACTGCAAGCTCGATGCCCGAGATGTAGCTTGAATCATCCGACGCCAGAAAGACCATGGCTTTGGCAATTTCGTCCGGCGTGCCAACACGCCCCAAAGGGATACCAGCCGACATCTGCTGCGCGAACTGATCGACTTGAGCGGCGGTCATGCCGAGGCTCGTGTTATAGCCTTCCGTCGGCACGACGCCGGGACTGATGGCGTTAACACGGATCTTCCGCGCCTTCAGATCGGTCGTCCAGCCACGGGCGAAGGACCGGATGGCCGCCTTGCTGGCGGCGTAGACACTGAAGGCTTCCGTGCCATTGGAAGCTGCCGACGAGGCAGTCAGGATGATCGAGCCGCCATCTCTGATAAGGGGGAGGGCCTTTTGCACTGTGAAAAGCGTTCCTTTGACGTTGCCGTCGAAAGTTTTGTCAAAGTGCTCTTCCGTTATGGCGCTGAGCGGCGCAAAGCTTCCGCCACCGGCATTGGCGACCAGGACATCAATGTGCCCTTTCTCCGTTTTCACCTGTGCATACAAACGATCAAGATCGGCCAGGTTGGCGATGTCGCCCTGAATGCCAGTGACATTGCGCCCGATTTTTGTGACGGCCTCATCCAGTTCTTTCTGGCGGCGGCCGGTAATGAAAACATAAGCGCCTTCCGCGACAAATCGCTTTGCCGTTGCAAGCCCGATGCCGCTGGTGCCGCCGGTAATGACGGCTGTTTTCCCTTCGAGGTTGTTAGACATGGTATCTTTCCTTGTCCTTGGATTTGGGGCAGAAACTCTCATGGTTTTGCCCGCTGTATACTTCTGTAGCGCTCGTTATATAATACATGTGGCGGGAAAGAGTCAAGGCGTTTAATATCTCACTACCGTGACAAGACCCACCATCCGGTCAACAAAGGCGCGCGGGCGTCCTCGGGAATTCGACCGGGATGCGGCGCTTCGTCGAGGTATGGAATTATTCTGGCTTCAGGGGTATGAGTCGACATCGATCAACGACCTGACATCGGCGATGGGAATTACCGCACCCAGCCTCTACGCTGCGTTTGGTGACAAGGAGAGCCTTTATCTGGAATGCGTGGAGCGTTACAAGTCCGGCCTGGGGAATTCAGGCCGCGTTCTCGCCGGAGAAGCGACCGCGCGTGCGGCCATTGAACGGCTTCTCGAAGCTTCGGCCATCGAGTTGACGAACACCAGGGACCATCCTCCCGGATGCATGGTTGTTGCATCCGCCATAAACGGCTCGCCTGAATCTGCCCACTTGCAGGCTGCACTCAGAGGTTGCCGAGTTGAGGCGGAGGCTCGCATCACCGCTAAGATTAAACGCGGTGTCAGGAACGGAGAACTTCCTCCGCGCACGAATACCGCCGCGCTGGGCAAGTTTTATATGACGGTGATGCAGGGCATGACGATTCAGGCCAGGGACGGTGCAACGCAAGAGGAACTGCTTGCCGTGGCTAGGGCGGCAATGCTTCAGTGGCCTAAATTTGCCCGAGAATAGCGAGTTTGGCGGCCGCGACACTGACCTTTGCCTGAGGCCGACAGTGAGCGAATTCATTGGTGTGTGCCAGTGTGTGCCAATAAAACTGTCTCACTAAGGGGTTCACCCCCGGGCTTCGCAAGCTCAGCTGTGCCAGAACTGTGCCAAAACCCTACTCATTTGTTTCGTTGGGGCTAGCTTTGAGCGCTTGCCACCCCCTCGGGGTGGTTGTATGAGTCTGAAACTCTCTCTGTGAGCTCGCTGGTTACGGCGTGGCTCAACTAGAATCTAAGGCACAACATGGCTCGGCAGCTAAGGCCGTTTTTTTTCTCAATGGAGCGTTCCTGCCCGACTTTGAGCATGGCTCCGGTATTGGCGATTGTGCGTATGGTGGCGGGTGTTACCCTGAATAAGGATAACGGCCCGACCCCGCTGGGGAGACTGAGTAGGTTTTGCCAACCGGGCCGAACCACGTTGAATTCAACGTGGAGAGGTTTAGCATGAAATCGAAGCCACAGGAAAAGACTTCAAAAGGAACCGACCGTCCTGGCCCGGGCCACTGGCACGAGATGAACCGCCAGCAACGACGGGAGACCATGCGGAAGATCCAGAGTGATGACCTCAGCCTGGAAGTGCTGCACCCCGATGCTGCCGGCATTGATATCGGCAACGAATCCCACTACGTGGCTGTGCCCCCGACGCGGGATAGCCAACCGGTACGTCGCTTTGGGTGCACCACTGTCGAACTGAAGACGATGGCCCAATGGCTGAAGCAATGCGGGATTCGGACCGTTGCGATGCAATCCACGGGCGTGTACTGGATCGCGGTATACGACATTCTGGAAGCAGCGGATTTGGAAGTGTACTTGGTGAATGCGCGAGAGACGAAGAATCTGCCAGGGCGCAAAAGCGACGTGCAGGAGAGTCAATGGCTGATGAAGCTGCATACCTATGGGCTGTTGCGCAATTCGTTCCGGCCGTCGCAGGAAATTCGCAAGATGCGAACGTACTGGCGGCAGCGCAATGATCTGGTACAGGCGGCCGGGCGGCACATTCAGCGGATGCAGAAGGCGCTGACGCAGATGAATATCCAACTGGCCAATGTGCTCAGTGACGTGAGCGGAATGACGGGACAAGCGATCATCCAGGCCATTCGGGCCGGTGAACGCGATCCGCATAAATTGGCTGAGTTTCGCGATCCTCGCGTGAAGGCAAGCCAGCTGGAGATCGCGCGGAGCCTGGAGGGCAACTGGCAAGAAGACCTGCTGTTCGTGTTGAAGCAGGAGCAGGATGGTTACGAGTTTTGCCAGAAGCAGATGCTCGAGTGCGATCGGCAGGTCGAGCAGTATCTGCAGAAGCGGGAGGACCGGAGCAAAGGTGCCCCTCTACCAGAAGAAAACCGAAAAGGGAGGCTCAAGAAGAAGAAAGGGAATGCTCCACAGTTCAACTTGCGCGGAGAATTGTTTCGCATGAGCGGTGCGGACTTGACTCAGATCGACAGCATCGATGTCATGACCGCGACGACCATCCTCAGCGAAGTGGGATGGGATATAAGCAAATGGGAGACCGAGGACCATTTCGTTTCCTGGTTACGTCTGTGTCCGGACAATCGAATCAGCGGAGCCAAGATCATTGGGAAAGGTCGCCTGCCGACGAAGAATCGAGTCAGTATCGCTTTGAAGATGGCGGCCAGCACGCTTCGAAGAAGCAGCGCATATCTAGGAGCCCAGTTCCGTCGGTTGAGAACCAAGCTGGGGGCTCCCATCGCCATCAAGGCCATGGCGGCCAAGTTGGCCCGATTGGTGTACCGCATGCTGCGCTACGGGATGAAGTACGTCGACCAAGGGGCGGAGTTCTACGAGGCCCAACACCGCAACCTACAGATCAGACACCTAAAGTGGAAAGCTGCCAAGCTAGGATTTCAAGTTGTCGCAGCTCCTGCAACTTAAGACGTGGGAGTTTCTGGGGAGCGAAAAGCAGACTCCCCAAATTGTTGAAAAGATTCAAAACCCAAAGGAACAAATAGAAGGTGTGGAATCGAGCGCTGTGCTTAGAAGGCAGACGCTGCAAAGTCTGGCCGATGGGCTAAGATATTTCTCCACGGTCCCGCATCCGCTGGATTTGTTCCTCGGAAAACCGCAGCCACTTCCCTTTGCGCGGACGCACACTTCTCCGAATCGTTACATAGCTGAGCTTGTCAATGTCGCGTTCATCATGAGCCGTGAGTTCCGGAGAGTCCGTCATTTGGTTGAGTTCTTCGACAAGCTTTGTTTCGGACTCCGGGTCATGCTCTGTCTGTGGCCGCTGCTTACTCGTTCGCCAACCCGGCAAGTATTTGTCCCACAGTTGCGTTGTCAAAAATGTCGGGTCTTCCGGTGGGTATCCAGCGAAGTGGTTCAATCCAGACTTAAGTACGTTTTCCGGCAGAGCTGAGTAATGCGCTACAAGCTTGGTCAAATCTTCCTTTAGATCGATTCCGTTGACGAACATTTGCCCAGTTGACAGAAACAGCGGAACTATTTGCGCGTGGAAATTATCTTTGGACGTAAAAACCGAGCAAAACGGCAAGTAATAGAGATAAGCCAGATCGACCTTGTGGCTCGGCTTAACCTTGCTCAGCAACTGTGTTGGCAGCACGACGCAGAAGAATATATTGATGGTCAGCATAAATATGAAGTAGGGCACATAGTCACGCAGCGGGGGCCTGCGCCGAGCATTCCAATCGTTTATCACCCAATCGCTGGATTCAGGGACACCAAGCAGATCGAGTCCGAAACGGAGAAGCCATTCCGGGTCCATGCTATCGATGATCGTGTCCGCAATCTGTTTCGCGTCTGCGAGCGACTTTGGTTTTCTCCAATGCCCGAGTTCCGCCATTACGGTTTTTACCATGCCGTCCAGGTCTATCGCTGTGAGGGCCTTGCGCCACTCCTTGGCGATGGTGCGCTCAATATCGAGAAATTCTCGTTTAACCCATCGGCTGAAGGCCTCCTGTTCCTTGCTACGCTCGAAAATCATTCCTTTCTTGTCACCGAGCTGGACGGGCTTGCCGCCTGCCAACGCTACTCT
Organism: Terriglobia bacterium; assembly: GCA_963811715.1. Classification (GTDB taxonomy): domain Bacteria; phylum Acidobacteriota; class Terriglobia; order Acidiferrales; family UBA7541; genus Palsa-360. The sequence goes on along the minus strand of CAWESM010000005.1, from coordinate 206,273 downwards.
CCCACGTACGGTGGTGAGATCAAATTGACGCGACAATTCGCCCTTCAGAAGATTCATGTGGTGGACGTTGGAATAGGATTGGGACTCGGGGGTCCGATCCGCGAGCGAACCGACAAGCTGCTCCGGCGTACTTTTGCTGCGAATGGCTTTTTCCAGATCAGCAAGGCACTCCACGAAAAACAACGGAGTGATATTGGACATGTAAAAGTTGTCGAGAAAGACCGCCTCGTCGAGGTTGAGGCTTTCGAGCGAGGATTTGTCGAAGATCAGGAATGGCCCGTGCGCCATGGGCCAATCTTATGCCTGGCGGTGGCAGGAAGCGAAGGCTAAGCGGTCGCCGGGACGAGGCCCAGCATTCCCATCGACCACTCGATGAGGCGTTGATGTCCAGGTATCTTTCCTTTAAAAGGCGAAACGAATAGTCCATGACGGCGGATTCTGGGGAATCGAAAACTCCCAAAGTTGGGAACAGTTTGGGAACAATAGCCGCCGAATACCGCCATAAACCGTGATATAACATGCGCGAAAGACATAGACGAGACAACTACATAGCATTCTAGCGTTTACCTTGGGCGCAGGAGGCCTCCGGTTCAAATCCGGACGCCCCGACCATTTACTTCGTTTTTAATTTACTCTTCCTGGTATGGTCTGTGTCGGAGCCGGAACTTGGGTCCATTTGGGTCCAAATACAAGCCTCTCGACGCTCTCTACTGCACGACGCTGCTCCTCCGGGATCGCGTGCAAATAAATCTCGCGCGTGATTTCCGGCGTGGAATGGCCCAGGTGCGATTGCATCGTCCTTATTGGCGTACCCACGGAATCGAGCATCGTCGCGTGGCTATGTCTCAGAAGATGCCACGTAACGCCAGGAAGCCCTAGTTTCTTCGCTGGGAGTTTCAGGTGCTTGCGCAAGAGATTCCATCAGTCCAGCGGCAATCCCTGGCGTGTGGCAAATACTAAGGCTCTTGCATCAGCAGCGGCAGGACGGATGGCGGTAAAGATTTCTGCCGTCTCCGTTCCAATCGGAATGGTTCGCGCACTGCGTTTCGTCTTGGGCTGATCGAAAGGCCCGTCATTCACCGTTTCGCAAACATGGAGCATGCGAGCATTCAAATCGACACTTCCCCAGCGAAGCGCAAGCAACTCTCCAACGCGTAGTCCAGTCGGCACCAATAGCAACGTGACAGAGCGCGACGGGCCAGTCAAGGCAATAAGGAGGTCCCGCACTTGGACCGGAGTGAGGACAACGCGCTCCGTTCCGTGCCGCCGCCGTGGGAGTTTCGTCTTCTGAGCGACGGTCTCGGCTATGTACCCCCACTCCTCGGCTGCTCCGAGAATCTTGCTCAGACCACACTTAAAGTGGTGAACGGTTTCCCATGCTAACCCGTTGCTGAGTTTTCGGCTGATGGGGCTTTGCAACTCTTCTCGCGTAAGCTCCCGAACGGCACCCTAACCTACCGTGCAGCAGGTCCCAAAGAATTTTCGCGTTTGGTTGGTCCGGGCCAGAAGCCCGTCGCGCGACTTCTCGATCTGGCGCCGGAGTCGGGCCAGGTCAACGCCTACGAGTTTGCCTTGCCACTTCATGACTTTTCCGGCGATGAATACGTGTTCGACGTTGCTCGTATCCATCAGTGTCACAACCGTGCCGGGCACATTGTTCAGAGGGAAGGTGTTGATCCGCTCGGTCCCTAACAGAATGATATCGGCTTCCTTGCCCGGCGTTAGCGTGCCGATCTTGCTGTCCAAGTGGGCCACGCGCGCGCCTGCGATGGTGGCGAACTCGATGACGTCGCGGCATGTCACCAGCGGAGGCAGGCTCTGTTCACCGGCAAGCGCGCGCTCGTTGATAAGCGCACGCTGAAGCGTGAAGGCCGTCCGCATGATCGAGAACATGTCCGCGGTCATGTTGCACTCGACATCCACACTTAAGCTTGGCCGGATACCGTGATCGAGCGCCGCCTGAATGGGAGGCATTCCGTGCCGCATTTGCATCTCGATGGCCGGTGCGATTGAGACCTTGCCGCCTGTATCCGCGATCGTCTTCCACAAAGTTTCGTTACCGGACCGCGTGCAATGGATGTATTCATTGTCCGGCCCCATAAGTCCCGCTTTGGCCAGCGGCTCCAGAGTGCTCATGTTAACGATGTGGGAGACGATGGGCGCCCCCACCGAACGCGCCAGCTTCCAGCGGTCGGCGTTGGTTTCGTCACCTAGGGCCAGCGTCAGCAACTGATCATCGGATGAAAAATATTGTTTTCGCAACCGGACGATGTCCTGCGGATATTGGCTCTTGGTCCCTGGGCCAGTAGAGTAAGCGAACAGAGCCCGGCGCCCGGATTCCTGCAGGCCGGCAATGCAGGCGTCGGTATGCTCGGGAGTGAGAGAAACCTGCGATGTATCAACCGTCATGGTAACGCCCGCGCTCATCTGGCTGAGCGATGCCACCAGCTCGCCGAGACGCGCATCCTCAGGCAGATACGCGGGAGCGAAGGTGCCGAGGATCATTCCCTGGTAAGTGCTCGCGGTATCTCCAGCAGTACCGAGCAAACCATCGGAGAGAATGCTGCGCAGAGGGGTCTCAAACTGGTGGTGGTGCGTGTCGATGAATCCCGGCATCACGATCATCCCCGCCGCATTCACGATCAGGGCGTGAGCTGGCGCGGGGACGTTTGGACCGACCGATACGATCTTTTTTCCCTGGATCAGCACGTCGGCCTTCTCGAAATCGCCCACTTGGCTATCCATGCTCAGGACAATGCCGTCCTTTAGCAGGATCGCGCGGCCGTTGGCGTTCCTGAGGTTTTCCAGGGTCACGGGGGACGCGGCGCTTTGCTGGGCGGCGGCACGTCCGGGTAGCCATTGGGCCGCGGCGACGCCCGCGACGAGTCCCACGCTCCCTTTCAGAAATCCGCGACGGGAGTTACCTTCGTACTTCTCAATACGGTCCTTTTTGGGCTTCATCGTTGGCCTTTCCTTTTTTGGCCGCATCACGCGAGAGTTCCTTCAGCAGCGCGCATTCTTACGAAGACGTACCGCCTCCTCTCACAAACCGGACATGGCCTCTAGCTCGCGCATCGTACGCTTCCCCTGCCCAGGACACAACTGAAGGTGGACGTCCTCTGTGAGTTGGCCCTCCAAAGGAAAGTAAGCCCATTCTTCTGTTCAAAATCCAATTCTACACAAAAGAATTTATGCTATTTATGGCGTGGAGTACTATCGCGGGTGTGCATAAACGTCCTGGGACGGAAATCATCGACAGGAGAGAAGGAAAGTCATGAGAATCAACTATTGGATTCTGATCGCGAGTTTGCTCGTTATTGGAACGGCGTGTAGAACCAAATCACCGCAACCTCCTCCGCAGGCGCCGCACTCTTGAGGCCCGCCACTATCAAGGACATTATGGATTCCATGGTGGAACCCAGCGGAGACTTCGTGTTCGAATCGGTCCAGGAAATCTCGGATGAGCACGGGATCACCGAAAAAGCGCCGAAGACCAATGCGGAATGGGAACGCGTCCGGCGTCACCTCTTCGTCCTGCTGGAAGCGCCGAATCTTTTGACCATGGAGGGCCGCAAGGCCGCGCGGCCCGAGGATAGATCCAAAAATCCCGCGGTTGAAAACCAACCGGAGGAAATCCAGAAGTTGCTGGACGCCGACCGCCCGAGCTTCATCCGCCGCGCGCGGAGGCTTCAGGACGCAGCGGCCCTGGCGATGAAGGCGGTTGACGCGAAAGATAAGGATGCTCTATTTCGCGCGATCGACGGCATCGACAAAGCATGCGAGAATTGCCATCTACACTATTGGTACCCGAACGACAACAGGGCTCGGGAAGCCGCAAAGGAAGACGGGATCACTGAATAAGGTCGCTTCCCGCTTTCGGCAATACGGTCCGCGTTGCGTTCAAGTCGGCCCAGGGCCCGCCGCTGCCGTACGGCTGGAGGGCCTCCTATCGACAGCTGCGCTTTTCGATGAAGGAACTCTTCGAGCGGATAACGGCGTCGGCGTTATTTTGCGCGGCCCTTCAGTCCTTGCGCGATCACCGGCAGCTTGTAAATCGTCGCGGCCGTCTGCTGCGGGCCTTGACGAATCGGCTGGCCGTTCTCGTCATCCGCGCCGCTGCCGACGATGTAAAGCGTCTTCTTGTCGGGGCCTGCAAAAGCGACACTGATGACGCCGCGCGGCGTTGGAATCACGCCGAGATACTTCCCGGTCTTGTCAAAGACCTGCACCCCGGGGTTGGAACTCACGTACAGCCGTCCCTCCGAATCGACCGCAGTGCCGTCGCCCATGCTGCCCGGCGGGAGCGTTGCGAAATCGCGGCGGTTGGTGAGCATTCCAGGTCCCTCCACGTCGAAAGCGACGAGAGTGCCGCCGTTGGTGACGTAGAGAATCTTATCGTCCGGGCTGAAGGCGATCCCGTTGGTGCGGATGTTATCCGCCACAACGGTGACCCCCTTCGGGCCGGCATAATAGAGGCAGCCCACCGTGAAATACGCACCGCCCGTACCGTCAGCGGCGAGATCGTTTGGCCGTACCGTCAGCGCCGTGCCATCGGCCCACTTGTCGGCTATCGTCTTGCGTTCTGGCGCGAGGAAGGTGATGGCGTTCACGATCGACTCTTGGTCCGGCTTGGTCGATCCGGGCCTTTCCGTTCGGTGCGCGCCGTAAAGTCGGCCCTGCCGATCCATCGATAGTGAGCCGACGCCTTTGGCATTCGCCACGGCCACGGATGACTTGCCGTTTCCGTCGATCTTGAGGACGGTGTCGTAGTCTTCCTGCGCCACGAGAACTCTTCCGTCCTTGTCGGGGAGAATGCCGTCGGCGCTGTTGCCGGCAGCCTGCCAGACTTTCGTCCATCTCCCGCCCTCGGCGACGACCCCGGGGATCGCCGTTATGGTCAAGTTGCGCGGGACCTGCTGCGCCGCCTGACCGCGGCCCTGCTGATCCTGTCCCGCAGGTCCCTGCCCGCGCGCCCCACCAGCTTGGGGCGACGGCACGCACGGCGGAGCTTGCGCAGCGCCGCCTTGAGCCTGCCTGGCAGGCGGCGCTTGCGCGGGCGCCTGGCCCATAAGGAACGCCGGCGCGGAAAGCCACGATAAAATCACGAACACGGTTTTCTGTCTCATTAGCTCTCCCAGTACTCGGATGCTACTCCTAGATCGCGTGCGAGATACCATGATCGAGAATGGCCAACGATACGGCCTCAGTGGATGGCCGGAAAGATTGGAGTGTTGGTTGAACGAATTGTAATGGAGCACGGTAAATGATTCCGGTTCGCTTGACCTATGGCAAACATTAAAGCTGCCTGAATTGTTCATAGAGTCAGGAAGCCATCGTTGTAAACGTTAGGCGCGATAGGCTCACTTAGCCGACAGACGAGCCACCCGCCGCGCGAATGACGCGAATGGGTCGATAAGAATTGCTTGGGTCTCAAAATGCAGTCGTGATTGACGGCTCGTTTGCATCAGTCCCACACATGGCGGCTGGATTTTACTTTTGAAGATCGGCGAGAACCGTATATTTTACTTTTCGGCATCACCGGCGGCTGGCCTTCGTTGTGCCGATGGAGGAACGCTCGGCCTCGGCGATGGTGGCGTCCGCATCCGCTTTCACGATGTACCCCGCCTTGAGGTTCTTCCCGGTGACCTCCTTGACCTTGGCCACGTAAGCAGCGTGTGTAGGATACAGCGTCGCGAGGCGGGCCTCGTCCCAAGCTATGTATGAGCCCATCAGGTTGCAGTTCCGTTCCCCGCCTCCTGCCCCGCCTTCATTCTGTCCCGTGTTGGTGGCTGTGGGCACCGCATGTTGCGAAAGTTCGATCCCTCCATGGGCATTTCCCAACTCGTCATGCACCACTTCCCAGCGCGGTCCCTGCGGCCCGCGACCTGCCACTCCTGCTGCTCCACTTTGCTCTGACGCCGCGGGCGGCATGGGCGGCAACTGATTCAGCTCGATATGCGTGGCCGTCGGCGGTGGAGTGCCATCCTTGATCCAGCGAGCGGTCTGATCCAGCACGGCGTCCAACACGTAATACCCCGGAATGCGACTGAACGGCGGGTTCTTGCAGACGTTGGTCCCAGGCACGTTATCGCCATTCCCGGATGCCCCATTGCCGGCCCCACCACTGATCGTCGGACCACTGATCGAAGGCGACCCCTCCACCGGATCCATTCCCGACACACGCAGCCCCAGCCCGGCCATCATCCGCGAAAATTGCGCGTCCAAATGAGACGTGCCCGCCACTTCCCACTGTCGGTAATTGTCCGTATCGGGCTGGCGATTATTCGCCTGCCCGGTCACATCGGTTTCATTCAGAAGCTTGAACACCTTGACATCCAGATCCTCCCTTACCTTTCCACCACCCCCATGCAGCACCACCGCATCATAGACCTTCGGAATCAACGGATGGACCGAGTGAAAGTAGGTGTACAGGCGCCCGGCCGATTGGGAATGTCCAATCGCGATGAGTCGTATTGCTTTGAGTCCGCCCATAACCTCGGCGTTCCCTTTGCCCCGGATGGCTATGGCCGCCGCAGTAAAGGCATCGTAGGACAGCGAATCGTCATTGATCGTGCCCTCCGCAGTGATGTCCAGCGTCCCGTAGCGTGTCGGACTCCACTCCTTGAGCGAGTTCACTCCTACCTTTTGGTTGGAGACGCCCACCCAGGCGTAGCCCTCAGCCAACATGTGTTCGGCCGACTGGAACCAATCGTACTCGCCGTCGTGGCCTTGCGAAACGTTGTACCATTCCACGACCACCGTGCCGTTGAACTTCGCGCCCGACTTTGGACGGCGCACCACAATGCGAGTTTTAAACGGGTGGTTGCTATCCTTCACGCTGCCGTTCAGTCCCGCAGGCGTGTTGTAGCTGTTCGCCTGGCCCTCGATAAAGAATTCTTCCTCCACATAGCCGAGTTTGGCCAGATCCAGCGGGGTCGAGTTGTATGGATAGCCGTGCGCCAGATCGCGTAGCGGGGTCGTCAGTGCCACCGGTCCGGTGACCTTGATCGTCGGCAGTTGCACGCCACCGCTGTCCGGTACTAGACGCCGCAGCGCACTGACGGGTGACGACTCCTGCGCTCCGAGCGATATGCATAGGATCGCCATCAAGCAAGCTACCAGAAATCCACAGGCCCATCGGCCCACGACGTTATGATGAGTCATGTCTTCATTCCCCTCACACAGCCAAAGAAAAGATTTGTGCAAACAAGGACCCGGCCGATTTCATTTATTAGTTTCAGCCCCGGAAATGTCAAGTGCCAAATGAACAGGAATAACTGCAACTGTTGAGAACAGACGTTCCCACCACCTAAGCCGGATTCCTCCCGATAGATCCGCTTCCAAGACAGTGGCCGCTAAGTTATTCCACGTGCGCACTTCCTGAAAGCGCAGCCGATACGGAAACTTCGGTCCGCCTCAGATGCATCGGCTCTCAACCTTCAACTGGCATTCGGATACGCTCTGGCTATTTTTCTCGCAATTTCAAGGAATTGAGACACAACGGACACTTTGTCGTTCCGCACGTATGCGAGCGCCATTTCCATTACCGGAAGGGCAGGCTCGCATTTGCGAAACACAATTCCGGGTAATCGTAGCTCCTGTAAGGAGGCCGGTGCTATTGCCACTCCCAAATCAGCACCGATCAGCGCCCAAACCGAATAAAGGTCGTCCTGAAAGTAGGCGATCTTGAGAGTAAAACCTTCCTTGCGGCACGCTTTTGCGACAAAGTGGTGGAATTCCGCATTCGCATCACGCTCGTACATGATGTATCGTTGGTTGGAAAGCTCTCGAAGTGGCACTGTTTTGAAGCGGGCAAGCACGTTGTTCTCAGACATTGCAAGCACTAGCCGCTCTCGCAGCATGATTTCAATCGTGACCCCCCTGCTGTTCGTGGGAATGGGTAATCTGACGATGCTTACGTCGAGGTCGCCATCTTTAACAGCTTTAATCTGCTCTGCTGGTAACAGCGATCGCAAGGTCAAATGAACATCTGGACTTCGCTTCACAAATGTTCTGAGGCAATCGATAATTACCCTGGTTTGAATGGGAGGGACTGGAAGCTGCCAAAGGCCCAGCCGTAAGTGACCTAATTCTCCTCTCTCCGCGCGTGCAGCCAGTTTTGAAGCCTCGTCACATTGAGCGAGAATTGCACGCGCCTTGATGGCGAAGACCTCACCAGCAACTGTGAGTTTAATTTGGCGCTTGGTCCGATCAAAAAGTTTCGCGCCCAGCTCGGCTTCCAGCTTTCGGACTTGTTGACTAAGTGGCGGTTGGCTCAAGTGCAGCCGTTCGGCAGCCCGGCAAAAGTTCAGTGTCTCGGCCACGGCAAGGAAATAACGGAGGTGCCGGAGTTCCATAAGACGAACCTCTACGGAAGCGCTCGGGTAAATATATCCCAAAAGTCTGGTTTAGGTACGAAGAATGTATTTTACGGAATACTACGCTTGATATAGCCTGCGACTTGACTGACGCATGAGTTGATACGTGCGGGGCAGTTTCTAGTGGCTGTCTTAGGTTCTGCGAGATCGGTTTTTGATCTCCTGATCCCGACTCTCTGACAGGCTTATGACTTCCAAGAGGCGCCTGCCGAAGGCTTCTAGAAGCTGCTTGGCTTTGTTGGCGTCCCTAGAAAAAAAAGTAGCGATGCTTCAGGGGATCCAGATTGGAACTCGGGCAGTGCAACGGGGCTTAGCCATCGGCAAGAGGAAGTCATCAAGCGGATCATTCCCGACAGCAGTTTCGACAAGCCTACGAAGGTCTATGTTGCTTCCGCTATCGTAACGGAATCACCGGGACAGCCCGCCAAGATTTTTGGGCTACAAAAGGTTGCGTCAACAGGAGCAGCGATGAGTTACCGAAACTTGGAAGAGATGTTACAAACCGTCGGGAGCCCCGTCAAACTCTTGCGTAATTCGCAGATTGGACCCTATGCCTTTCCGGTGGTGCGGCCCGAGTTTTCGAACTGGAGAGATGAGCAGCGCGCATGGAAGGAAACCTGCGCTCTTTTCGACCAATCTCACCATATGACGGACCTTTATGTGGAGGGCCCTGACGCCCTCAAATTGTTCTCCGATCTTGGCGTCAATAGCTTTAAGAACTTCAAAGTCAATCAAGCCAAGCAATTTGTTGCCTGTAACCATGATGGCTATGTGATTGGCGATGCGATTCTCTTTTATCTGGACGAAAATAGATTCAATCTTGTCGGGCGCCCACCCGCTCACAATTGGGTGCAATATAATTTAGAGACTCGCGGGTATAAGGCATCCGCGGAAAGGGATGAGAGGTCCGCTGTCAATCAAGGCCGGCGAAAGACTTTCCGGTACCAAATTCAAGGCCCCCATGCTCTCCGGGTCATGGAAAAGGTTATGGGAAAATCCGCGCCGGATATCCGGTTCTTTAACATGGATGTGGTCACCATTGCGGGCCGGGATGTCCGCGCCTTGCGTCATGGAATGGTCGGACAACCCGGATGGGAACTGTTTGGCCCCTGGGAGCACGGGGAGGAAGTCCGGAACGCTATTGTGGAAGCGGGTCAAGAGTACGGGATTCGCCAGGTAGGGTCTCGAGCTTACCCGACTACCTGCCTCGAATCGGGCTGGATTCCCTCTCCCCTTCCGGCGATTTATGTAGGGGAAAAGATGAAAGGATACAGACAGTGGTTGAGCACCAAGAGCTATGAAGCCATGGCGTCACTCGGAGGCAGCTTTTACTCCGAAGATATCACTGACTATTATCTAACCCCTTACGACCTCGGCTACGGGCCTTTCGTCAAGTTCGACCATGATTTTGTGGGACGGCAAGCCCTTGAAGAAATGGTGAATCAACCAGAAGCGGAAGAAAGTAACGCTGGTCTGGAACGGCGAGGATATCGCACGGGTCTTTGGTTCCTTATTCGCGGATGGCGGAGATATCGCCAAATATATTGATTTGCCGTTGGCGAATTATTCTACATTGCCGTACGACAAAGTGTTGAAAAACGGGAAAATCGTTGGGGTTTCAACCTATACCGGCTACACCTACAATGAACGCGCGATGATCTCGCTGGCTGTTGTCGATAACCAGCACAGTGAAGTGGGCACCGAAGTCACGCTGGTCTGGGGCGAAGAAGGACGCGGGTCGTCGAAACCCACGGTCGAGCGCCACGTGCAAGCCTCAATTCGCGCGACTGTTGCAGCCGTCCCTTACGCCCAGGTTGCACGTATCGCATATCGGCCACACTGAGCCGGTGTATGTTAGTCAGGAGGAAGCATGGCGTACATTTTTCAAGAGGACAAGCTCCCAAAGTTGGTTTCGGTGGTGCCGGGACGCGAGCGCACGTTTTTCGTCAATAAGGAACTAACTCACATTGACGACATGCTGGCGGGAATCATGCACTACGTGAAGGGAGGCTCGTCGCCCTACCACTTGCACAAAAATTGCGAGCATTTTTATTTCATCATGGAAGGACAAGGCACCGTGGAATCGGAAGAGGGAATCCGCGACGTGGGCCCCGGCGACATGATTTTCATCCCGGCGGAAGAGAAACATCGCCTGCGAGCCTCCAAGACGCCGCTCTTCTATTTCGAATTTCAGGCGCCCAACCGTTTCGTCACTACGATTCTGGACGGGACGCAGGACGACCTTCGCTGGGAACGCGTGGAAGGCGGAGTCTGGGTTCAAACGTAAGACCTCGGTGAGATCAAGGAGAGTTTCATGCTGACTTTTATCGATACGAACAACCTTCCGCGGAAGAAAACGGCGGAAGGCGAAGTCACCGAGGTGCTGAACCGGGAGCTGTGCGGCGCCAAAAATGTGGTGGCGGCGCTGCGCTGGTTGAAATCCGGAGAGAAATTCAAAGCGGAGGCCTTCGACAAGCACCAGCTTCTCTATCTGATGGAGGGGAAAGGAAGCATCCTGCTCGACGACAAGAATTATGAAGTCTCGAACGGCGCGGGAGTGTATCTCGGCCCGTCGGAAAGCGCGACCATCCAGCCGGCGGCGGGCGCTTCGTTGAAGCTCTTGCACCTAGTGGTTCCCAAGATTCCAGCCTAGCGCGAGCACCTACCTAAGTGTTCGTCCCTGGCGATGTTCTTCAGAGACGCTGGCACAGAACCCAGCAGTTCAATGACTTGATAGCCGGGTTGCATCACATCCCATCCGGCATCATGTTGACAGGTAACCTGAGTATCCGAAATTCCTTTGCGCGTATTTCGATTCTTGACGCGGGCTGCTAACGCTTATCAACCATGACCACGCCACCCTTGATTACCACCTTGGCATTCAGAAAATTCCAATAGCCATCCAGCGGATTCCCGTCAAGGATGACGATATCGGCCAGCTTGCCCGCTTCCAGAGTGCCCAGTTGATCGCTCATCTCGATAAAGGATGCCGTGTTCGGCCCCATGAGCTTGACAATGTCCTGCATCGAGAACATCAGGTTGAGGGATTTCAGTTCATGCTCCAGGCCGGCCTTTGCCAGATAGTCGGTATCGGTGCCGTAGCCGTAGATGACGCCGGCATCCCAGGACGTCCGCGCGTTCACGACTTTGTAGCCGGCTTCCTGCCCTCGGCCGTCCCCTTGGAGGATCGCTTCCGGCCACGCCTTGCCGTCTCGAAATCGAGGCACGTTGTCATTCGCAAACACGCCAAAGACCGGCACTCCGAAACCGATCGTGGACAACTGCTTCACACCGGCGGCGGCCACCTTCTTGGCGTCCTCGAAGCTCAGCCAGCCGAAATGAGGGGTATGAACGAGCTTGGGCGTGCCGGCCTCGACGGCAGCCATCATCGCTTGTGGGCTCACCGCGTGTACCATCACCCACACGCCGATTTTCTTCGCCTCATCGTTGACGGCCCTGAGATTTTCGAGTTCTTTGTCGGTTGGGGGCTTGGGACTGATCCCTTCCTCGCCGATGAACTTGATTCCCAGCCCGGCGAGCCTGCGCACTTCAGCACGCGCCTGTTCGGTAGTCGATTTGCCGAGATTGACCGTTCCGGATGGGATGATGCGTGGTCCCTTGATTGCGCCGGTCTCAATGTCCTGCCGAAGTTGAATGTTCCCTTCCGCGGGACCGCCACCGGAAAGAATGGTCGTGTAACCGGCATCGAGGAGTTCCTGCATACGGTCCTTCTCAGCGGGTCCGGCGTTAATGTGTCCGTGGCCGTCAATGAACCCCGCCATGGCGGTCATCCCGCGCGCGTCAACGGTCTGCACTCCGGGAACGTTTGCGGCAGCGGCCGACACAGTGACGAGCTTCCCGGCCTTTATAACGATCGAACCTTGGTTGATCACGATACCGTTACCGACGATAATCCGAGCGTTGGTGATCACAAGGTCCTGGGCCGCAAGATTCAGGACGCTACCCAGGTTCACGAAAAAAGCCAGCAAAGCAAAGGCAAGTAGTCTTTTCATATTTCCTAGCCCTCCCGTATTCACTAGCAGAATCGAGCTCGGCATTATCCGGGATTCCCGAATTAGACTTCCAAGTTGCGCATCGTACCCTTGTCTTGCGCTCGGCACAATGCCTGCCTGCGATTCGAGAGGACCGCGCTCGTTCGGGCGGGATACCTTCCTATATGCCAGAAGTCTGAATAGTCAAGGAACAATATATTTTACTTTGCATCGTTCCAGGTTTACTTTCACGATAGGCGCAAATCGCCATGGAAATCACGCCGGGAGCCTCCAGCTTATTCAGGCCTGCCCGCCGTGGATCTCGCCAACCTGGAAGGTTCGGCGGATGCTTTGCTTCCCAACGGGTCTGACCCGCGGATTTTCATTTAGGAGCGTAGTGTGCCATCGCCGAATCCAATCCGCGAAGCTCTCACCAAGGCCCGGTTCTGCTACTTGGTTGAGATCGTGCCCAGTAGCCGCTCCCAAGAAGCCCATCTTCTCGATGCGGCGTCGCAACTGGCGCAAATTCCAGACGTGGTCGGGGGAAGCATTACGAACAATGCGGGCGGTGTCCAGGGCCGTGATCCTGTTCGCATCGCCGCGGGGGTGCAAGCCCGGGGACTTGCTCCCAACGTCCATGTCACTTGCGTTCGCCACGACCGCCATGGCCTGCGGAAAATGCTGGAAGACATTCGCTCCCTGGAAATCGAGAATGTTTTTGCCATGACGGGAGATTTCCCAAAGTCGGATCCCGCGGCGGGTGTTTTTGATCTCGACTCCGTGCATCTCGTGCGCATGATGGATGAAATGCGCCAAGCCGGAAACCCGTATTGGATCGCGGTCGCTGTATCGCCCTTCAAGTACACCGAGCCCGATTGCGCGTATCAATATCTCAAGCTAAAAAAGAAAATCGCGGCGGGCGCCAACTATGCAATTACCCAGCTTGGGTACGATGCCGGGAAGTTCCGCGAACTCAAGCGTTATTTGGACGACAATGTTGGCCCCTTCCCAGTGCTCGGTAATGTGTACGTTCTGAATAGCCGTGTGGCAGGGAAAATGGCGAACGGAGATATACCCGGTTGTTGGGTCTCACCCAAGCTCCAGACGATCGTGAAGACAGAGTCACAAGATGCGGACAAAGGGCTGATGGCTCGGCTCGAGCGCGCGGCCCGATTGGTCGCGATTGTCCGAGGGCTAGGATACGCGGGCGCCTATCTGGGAGGAACCCATGACGCGGACAATATTCGCTGGATCATTCGGCGCGCGGAAAGTCTACAGCCCAGATGGGAGGAATTTGCCGAGGAATTGACCTTCGCTCCCGAGCGGGCATTTTATCTTTACAAATCCAGCTCTCCTGCTCCCGCGAATCGAGGCATTGTGCCCCGAGTATTGGACACCCTGGTCAATCTGTTCCCTGTGAACAGAGAGAATGGCCTTCGTCGCTTGCTGAGCACAATTTTTGGCTGGGTTGACCGAAAGCCTGCTCTTGCTCATGAATTGGAACGCTTTGAGGCTGCTGTCAAAACTCCCCTGTTTGGCTGTCAATCGTGCGGCAATTGCGTGTTGGGCAGCATGGAGTACGTCTGTCCTCAAACATGTCCAAAGCAAATGCGAAACGGTCCATGCGGAGGAGCGAATCATATTGGCACATGCGAGGTTGTTGCCAAGCCGTGCATATGGGTGTCCGTGTATGAGAGAGCGAAGGCTGCCAATGAGGTTGACCGCCTGACCGCTTATATTCCGCCTCCGGACCGAAGTTTGCAAGGAACCAGCTCGTGGATCAATTACTTCCTAAATCGCGACGTCCGCCCGGGCACTTCCCCTTCCTTGACGCTGTTGTCTGGGACGCAGCCCGCAGCCATTGTCAATTTAGACCGCCCGGTTAAAACCACCCCGGCTGAGAAATCAGACCTTGTCCGTTTGAAAACCGAAACTGGTCCCAAGTGAAGGTGAAGTTGGATTGCCCGGCGCCACGGCGCTTTGGCCAGAGCGACGGAATACGAATCCGCTTCAAATTACCCCAGCAACCTGCGGAGATTTGATGACCCGAAAACCGACCGCGATACTCCTCGTAAGTTGCCCGGACCGGCGAGGATTGGTGTTTCAGATCGCGGAATTTGTCTTTCGGAACAATGGGAATATCGTCCACGCGGATCATCATATCGATTCGCAATCCAGTTTATTTCTTATGCGGGTCGAATGGGAGCTAGATAAATTCAGGATTGCGCCAGATGAAATTGCCGTCCAATTCGCTCCCATTGCTGAAGCATCGAATATGCAATGGCAGCTCCATCTCTCCCAGCGGCCGCAGCGAATTGCGATCATGGTCTCAAAACACAACCATTGTTTATACGACTTGCTGTTGCGGAATACTGCTGGCGAGCTCCCGGGGACAATTGCTTTGGTAAGCAGCAATCATGGTGACCTGGAAGCGCTCGCCCAGCGTTTTGGCATTCCCTTCTATATTTTCCCCATCGGCCCGGCGAATAAGAGAGAACAGGAACGAAAGCAACTGGAACTGCTGGCGCGCGAGCGGATCGATCTGATCGTGTTAGCTCGCTATATGCAAATTCTGAGTCCATTGTTTACTGATAGTTACTTTAACTGTATAATTAATATTCACCATTCCTTTCTCCCCGCGTTTATCGGATCTCAGCCCTATCACCAGGCATATCAGCGAGGCGTCAAACTGATTGGTGCCACCAGCCACTATGTCACGGAGCAATTGGATGATGGCCCCATCATCGAACAAGACGTCATCCGTATCAGCCACAGAGATTCGGTGGAAGACCTGATTCGGAAAGGGCGCGATTTGGAGAAGATCGTCCTGGCGCGTGGCGTTCGCCTGCATCTGGAATTTCGAGTCCTCCCGTATGGAGGGAAGACGGCTGTATTCGATTAGATTTGGACTTTAGCCGGCGCGTAAGAAATTCCCTCACGTTCGCTGGTATCTGCTTTTGCCTGAGTGAAGCGGAATTTTCCTGTTTTTTCCACACGAGAGGGTTGCCGGGCCCCGTCCACGTCCAAAGGAAAAACAATCCGCTGCAATCTACGGTCTCGAGAACGAAAACTAGCCACACCGGGTTATGAACTGCGGTGTCGTCAAAACTTGTACCGGCTGCGACACGCGACGCAGCGAGCGGCCATCGCTCGGTTTGGCGCCTGACAGGCTCGTTCGACGATTGGGTTACGCAAAACCCCGACTTTCAAATCCGTCGGCGCAAATAAATTCCTTAAAGTAAGCTCCACCGGCGTCCTTTATGAAGCTTCGGCATGCATATGAAATTGATCTAGGTAGCCCACAAAGAATGTATTTGACTTTGCCACGAGCATGAACTAAATGTCGCCCCCAATACGCGAGTATGCTGAGCACGTCTGGGTGACGTCATTGGTACAACCGAAAGCGGTGTTGGTGTTGCGTCGGCGGCAGCGTGAGCCGTTGGAAGGGATGGCCAATCCGGCTTCTCTATCGGCGGGGCCGGCGATTCGCGTGCGTATGGTTTTGCCGAGCGCTTCCAGGAAGCGCATCCAGCGGCTCGCCCGCCAAGCGCGGGTTTTCGAAATCGACGGCGCATCGCGTATAAGCATGTCTACGCCAGAGTTGCCTGCTTTCAGTTTCATTGCCACTTAGATTTATGGAACGAAACACTTAGGAGCGCTCATGAATAGCCTCTCAGCTTTTTCCAAAAGACCGGTGTTCAATACTACCCAACGTATATTGGTGTTGCTGAGCGTAAGTGTGGTGATGTTGGTGCTTTGTCTGCCCGCTTCCGCGCAACTCAATTTGGGCCGTATTATCGGGAGCATTACGGACCAAAGCGGCGCCGTCATTGTAGGCGCCACAGTGACGGTCGTAGACGTGGCCAGGGGCGTGTCGCGGCCCTTGACCACGGACAGCGCCGGAGGGTACTCGGCGTCGAGTCTGGTTCCCAGCACGTACGCGGTGCGCGTCGAATTTAAAGGTTTCAAGACGATCGATCGACAGAACGTTGAGGTCGGCGTCGGCCAGGAAGTACGCCTCGACCTTACCTTGCAGCCGGGCGACCAAGCGCAGACGGTCACCGTGACCGAACAAATCCCGATCATTGACACCACCAACGCCGTGCTTTCCGCGACGTTGCAGACCGAGACCCTCGCCGAGCTGCCGATCAACGGCCGGCTGTATACGAAAGTGCTGGATTTCCAGCCGGGAATCCATGGGAACCCGGGCGGAAATTCGCCGAACTACGAAAGCAATGGCGCCGGCGGCCAGGGCAATTACTATTTGCTCGACGGCGTGGAGAACAGCAACATTTTCGTCAACTCCGGACCTCTCATCGGCGCGGCCACTAGCACCGACGAACTGACGATCCTGCCCCAGGATGCCGTTCAGGAAGTCAACGTAATGGCCAATCCCCCCGCGGAATTTGGGTGGTTTCAGGGCGCCGTGGTCAATGTCGGTCTGAAATCGGGGACGAACACTCTCCATGGCACCGCGTACGGATTCGGCCGCAATAACAGTTTGGATGCGTACGACCCATACTTGGCCGGCGCGCCAAAGCAAGACGATAATTTCGAGCAGTTCGGCGGATCCGTGGGCGGGCCGATCAAGAAAGATAAGTTGTTCTACTTCGGCGCCGTGGACGGCATGCGCTACACGGTTGGAACCGCTGCCACCGCAAACGTGCCGACCGTCAATGGCGGGGCAGTGGATTTTACCACTAACAGCGTACCGCTTCAGATCCAGGACATGATTAACAACCATGGCGTTTTGCCGAGTCCCTTGAGTCTCAGCCTGTCGGACTGCACCGTGACCGGCGCAGCGCCCAACGCTGTAGCCACTTGCGGGACGAAGGGCGTATTCAGAAACGACGCGCTCTTGACGCAAGGTATTGGCGTGCCGGGGGATTCCTTCGGCCATTCGAACAACGTGTTTGGAAGAATCGATTTTCACCCCAACGACAAAAACTCAATCAATGGCGAGTATTTCTTTGGCCAGGCAACTACCACCACACCGAACGTCGGCGCACCGTCGTTCTGGGACAACTTGAACGTCAGCCGCACGCAAATGATGCGCGGGGTGTGGACCTATGCGCCGAATTCCAACTGGGTGAACGACGTCCGGTTCGGCTACAACCGGTACAACCTGGCGGATGGCAACGCGGAATGCGCCGGGGGGAACTATTCGACAGGAAACGCCGGCCAGCCGAACTATACAGCGCTTGGTTTCATTTCCGGGGCGAATCCTCCGTCTCCGTTCTGCGGATTCCCGGCTGTGAATTTTAACGGCCCAGCAACCTATCCCAGCTGGGGCGCGCTGTCCTTCTTCATCAGCGACCAAGGCGTGTTCCAGGCTACGTCCACGATATACGACAACGTTTCCTATACGCACGGCAAGCACAATTTCAAGTTCGGCTTCGAGTTCCATCACAGCAGATTCCGGGGGATTGGCGCTCCAGGTTATCTTGACGGCGTTCTCAATTTTGACGGGGGCAACGAGTTTGGGCCATGTGGTCACCCGGGTGCCCTTACTGCGTGTCCATTTGGGGGGCAGTTCCCAGGCTCCACGGATTTGCAGGATTACCTTGGTGGAGCACTCGGCGCAAACAACCAAATCCTGGTGAACCCCCAGCAAGAATTTACGACTCTTGGCTTTAACCGGGAAGCCCTCTATTTTACAGACAATTTCCGGCTGAATTCGAGAGTGACCGTGAACCTGGGGCTGCGCTACGAATTGGAGCCGGCGATTCTGGTGGACAATAACAGCGCGGGCAACTTCGATCCGTTTTCGCCCACGGGCACGGTGCAGCAGAACGGCACCCCGCTTTATCAAGGCCGATCACAAAGCTTTTGCCCCCCGGGCGGGCTTCGCTTGGGATATCACGGGCAAGGGAACCACGGTGCTTCGGGCAGGCTTCGGCATGAGTTACGATACCCCCCAGGTGGACGACTTGATCGCGCAGGGTTTCGGCGCGGGCCTCAACTCCATCCCCACGGGGTTTAACTTCTATAACGACAATCATATAACATGGCCTTGTGTTTCCGGCCTCCCAAAACCCGCAGGCCGTCAAGACGGCCGTGATTTCCCTCCCAGGCCCGGCATTGAGCTGGCACTCCAACGTCCCGGTTTTCCCCGCGAATCTGAACGGGACTTGGCATGTGGCACCGGCAACAAGTTCGATCACTCTGCCGGATGGCGCTGTACCCAGCCCCTGCACATTGAAGGCGAGAGGCACCGTGTACAAACTTCCAAACGGCCAATTGGCGATGAACACGTCTCAGGCTCGGTCCCCGTTGTACACGTGGACGGTGGGCATCCAACGCGCCTTTGGTGGCAGCGCTTCGCTGACGGTGAACTATGTGGGCACTCACGCGTCCGATCTTTCAAGCGAGATCAACATCAATCAGCCAGCCCCGGGACCCGCCGGAACCAAGGCCGCACCCCTTCAGCTGCGGCAGCCGTATTACAGCCAGTTCCCTTGGTTCAACGGTATCTTCGTATACGGTCCCGCCGGGTTTTCCAACTACAACGCCCTGCAAGCGACCTTCGTGCTGCGGAATTCCCACGGACTGACATTGAATGCGGGCTATACGTTCTCGAGGGACTTGGCCACTCCGAAGGGCGGCAATAACCCTTACATAACGAACAGTCAGTGCGTGGCGTGCGACTATGGGCTTTCGTCGCCCACGCAGGACTTGGGCGTTACGCTGGTTTACGCGGTTCCGGGGATTAAGTCACCGGCGCAGTTGCTGAATGGATGGGAGATTTCCAGCACCATCAACTTGCAAAGCGGGCAGCCCTTTAACGGCGTGGATGGCCGTGACGACTTGGCTGGTGTCGGCGGCGGGAGAGGGCTTTTCGGCGGCGCTAGCGAACCGTGGTCTCTTTACGGAAAAGGGACCAATTTCAGTAACATTGGCCGCAGGGCGCAGACCCCTTGCTTCGGCGTGATGGGGAGCACGTTTGATGGCTCATGTACAACAGTGCCATTCGGTGCCGGTGCCCCCGGAGATTTGACTTACGTCGCCAATCTCCCTGCTGCGTGCGTGGCGGCGGCCCAACAAGAGCCCGTAAACGCTGCCATGGGTGCGGCAATGGTTCATCCAGTGGTCTGCTTTCTCTTGCTAATTTTGGGTGCTATATGCAGGGCGGCTCGGTGATTATTGCGCCGGCCCAGGGAACTTTCGGCAATATGCGCCCGGGTTCGCTGATCGGCCCGCCATTCCACGAATGGGATTTGTCGATAAGTAAGACAGTGAAGATCCACGAGCGGTTTGCCGTGAAGGCCAGCATCTCGGCCTTCAACGTCCTCAACACCGCGAGCTATGCGTCTACGAGCACAAGCGTGAACAACCCCGGCCTCGGCGGGTTCGGCACCTCTGGCGGGCAGCCGAGTGACGGCAACCCGATCAACGGGACCGGCGGCGCTCGGGAGGTGCTGTTGGGCTTGAAACTAAGCTTCTAACAGACAGGTAACCGGATTGCGCTCGAGTGAGTCCGGGACAACATCGTCACGTCTATGTTCTTTTCGACGAGAGTCAAGGAAGGCGATGTTGTGTAGCAACTCGGGGAGACAATAATGGTTTTCCATTTCATTTGGTCAACCGGCGAATGATTCTTCGCGACGTAAAATTAGGTGTAAACTGCTGTGAGAGAGTGAAACTAAATGGAAGCTAGATTATTTGTTCGTTTGTTTGCCATCGTGGTCCTGATCGCGCTCATCTGGATGTCGCCCATCGCGCCAGTGACGACCACGATCTTCGCCCAGCAACAAGGGGCGCAGCAGCAAGCGGCGCAACAACCGGGGCCGGTGCAAGTGGGGGCGGGGCAAGCGCCCCAGGGACAGCAAGCCTCGCAGGTGGGACTCGCAGGCGCCTTCGGAAGACCGACGCCAACGTTCGCGGGGCCGCCGGCGGGAATGGAAGCGTTGCCAGGCGATTTGTTTTCGTCGAAGAACTTCTATCAGGATCGGAAACTTTGGTCGGACCAACGCTATTTCCGGTGCAATACGCCCCGCCAGCTAACGGATATCTGGACCTCAGGCCGAATTCGTTTTGCCGAGGGCAAACCGCCAACATCGGCTGCGTGGGGCGACTGCAGTTTTGATTATCCACGGGAAAAGATTGTGAGCCCTTACCCCTATAAGACGGCCAAGGAACATTACGAGGCCTTGCTGGCGGCGGCGAAAGCGAAGGGCGGCCCCACCGTCTATACGAAGGCAACGATACCAGACTGGGATGGGTACTACGCGCGGGACCAACGGCCCGACCATGGCGCCGAGTGGATTTGGGGGACCGTCAACCAGGTCCCCACAATACTATCTTTACTCACTCCGGAGTATCAAAAGCGCATGGTCCAGATGAACTATCACGAAGCCGTGGACAATGCGCCGCAATGGGAAGCTTCCTTCTGTTATCCGGAAGGATTCATGCGCTGGTGGGCTCAGGCCTCGCAAGGCGGAAATTTCCAACTCACGATGACCCCGTGGAATGTCCAATTCCTCTCCGGCATCGCGGCCAACTTCCTGCGCCAAGTCTTGATCGGCAAGGAGCATGTGCAAAAGGTCCCGCAGTGGTACGGGGAGACCGTTGGATTCTGGGATGGGACCACTCTGGTTACCTGGACCGCGAATGTTCAAGCCTGGACCCTGTCGCACTCCATGTTCGAATTTAGCGACAAGATCGAGACGGTCGAATTCTACAAGCCTGTATACGACGCGGGCGGCAAGTTCGTGGGACTCGATCACGAGGCGGTGTTTTATGATCCCGAGGCGTTTGTCCAACCGCTGCATGCCACCTATCGTTTTGTCCGGATAGCCACCTCGGACGATCCGAACCGGCGATTCACTTACATCGAGTGTTTGAGCAATCTCCGGAATACGAATGGCAGGCCGACTCAACTTACAGGCGCCGACCCTCGATATATCGACTACTACGGCCGGCCGTGGGCACAGAACTGGGAAAAGTATTTCGAAGTGGGCTGGGATAAGCCGCAGGATTCTCTGCCCCAAGACATACTCGACATTTTCAAGTAAAATTAAGAAGGATTTGAGCGGCTGAGAAGGCAAGCTCGATAGTTCCCAGCCGCCACTCGAACGGAGAACACGGTTATGAATAAACAACCAACCAGAGGCTGGATGATTGCCGGACTCCTCGCATTTATTTCCTTGGGTCTCTACGTCATACCGGCTTCCTCACACCACTCGTTCGCCATGTACGACCAGACCAAAGTCCTGGTTTTAACCGGCGTGGCCCACCAGTTCGTCGCTCAGGCCAACCATGCCGAACTCCACTTCTATTTGATTGGCCCGGACGGCAAACTGACCAAGGACAAAGACGGGAAATTGGAGGATTGGGGCGTCGAGATGGCGGGCGCTGCGGCTATGGCGCAGCAAGGCATTACGGCGGCCACGTTCCCCGCTGGTACGATATTCAGCGTCAAGATGAATCCTCTCCGGGAGGGCAACAATTTTGGATCCCGGGCCGCCAACAGCGCCATCGCCAAATGCCCCTGGAAAACTCCGCCCGAACCCGGTAAGACTTGCGACACTGTTAAAGGCAGCGAGATTCTTGGTGGAACCACCTTCTGAACGCTGTCGGTCCATGAGTGGCAGCGCGGCGGCTACCGTGCCGCCGTAGCGTCTGACGCTGGAGATATCTTGCCGGAAACACGAATCAAGGAAGTCTGAGTTGAAACAATTTGCCGAGTGGCTGTCCACGACATTTCTGAGCGTCTTCATTCAAAAGCATAACAGTTGGGTCATCCCGACCATTCAATCCATTCACATTGTGGGCATTGGAGTGGTACTGGGGTCCGTATTGATGATTGATCTCCGCGTCCTGGGATTGGCGTGGATGGATCAAACACTGCGGCAAACCACCAGCCGGTTCGGTCCCTGGCTGACGGCTGCGTTGTGTGTGCTGCTGCCGACGGGCGTCTTGATGGTAATCGGGGAGCCGGTGCGTGAACTGGTGTCCTTTTCGTTTTGGTTGAAAATGTCCCTCGTGGCTGTCGGCACGCTGATCGCCGCCGCTTTCCAAATCTCACTCCGGAAACATGAACAGCAGTGGGAAGAAACACTCGTCAAGCGTGGATCCATTAAGTGCCTGGCGGTACTTACGTTTCTGATTTGGGTGTGCATTATTATCCTGGGACGCCTGATCGCCTATGACCATGTCTGGGGTTCCTGGTCGCCAGCAACGAAAGCCTAATGCAACTGTAAATTATTAACATAGTAATTATTTTGGATTAGAAACAGCCCAATGGATATTACCGCTTTTCTAAATCGCTCGAAGCGTCCGGTCTTGCCACCAGAATTCGTGATGCGCTCTGGCTGTTTCCCCTGATCGAATCCACTCACGTCATTGGTCTGTCCCTGGTTTTCGGGACGATTTTGATCATTGACCTCCGGTTGTTGGGAATTGCTTCGACCCAGCGGTCGTTCCAGCGGATGGCCTCTGACATCCTGAAGTGGACGTGGGCCGCTTTTGCCTTGACGGCGTTGACCGGGACGCTGATGTTCATTACCAATGCCCGCGTGTACTATCACAATATCTTTTTCCGGACGAAGATGCTGATGCTCGTGCTCTCTGGCATCAATATGCTCATCTTTGAGCTGACCGCAGGCCGGACGATTCATCGCTGGGATAAGGCTCCGTCAGCGCCGCCTGCGGGCAAAGCTGTAGCAGCCCTGTCACTCGCCATGTGGATCGGCATCATTATTATGGGTCGTTTAATCGGCTTCACAACCACCCGGGCCACCGTGCTGGCGCCACCACCGGCCGGCGTCAATTTCGACGACTTTCTCCAAGGGACGCCGGATAACAACGGCGGAACCCCAACCAAGCCACCAGCTAGAAAGTGAACCGACGCAATGCCAATTGGGTGGCCGCTAGGGCAAAAGATCCCTTCCGCGTCAGCGCATTTTCGCCGCCGTATAGAAACTTTCGGCCAGCGAAGGGTTTCCAAGGGAGCAAGGCGGAAGCCCTATTGAGGTGAAGTAGCGAAGATTAACCTTTGCCTCGCAGGGTTTCACACACCAGGACTGCCCCGGTTGACATGGGCTGGACGGTTCGTTGATAGATCGAAAGGTATCCGGTGGCTTTCGGTAGTGCAGGCTCGCCACGACGCGCGCGTCGCACGGCGAGATCACTCTCGGAGACCTCAAGGTTAAGAATACGCTGATCAACGTCGATCGTAATGGGGTCACCGTTTACAACCAGTGAAATCGGACCGCCAATGGCGGACTCCGGCGAAACTTCCGCCACAGTCAATCCCTTGTTGCAAAGGCCTGACAACTGACCATCCGTAATGAATGCGACCTCACTTTGCAAGCCTGCGGAGTCCAGCGCAAATACAACAGTTGATGCGGGTCCGGCCATTCCCGGCCCGCCCTTAAGCCCCATACCACGCACCACCAGGAGGTGCCCCGGCCGGACGTCGCCATCTTTTATGCCACGAATTGCTTCGGCGGCTTCCTCGTACACGATCGCCTTGCCTTCAAATCGAGTCATGCGATCCGGGCCGCGCAGTCCCAATTTCACGATGGCGCTCTCGGGCGCAAGCGACCCATGAAGGATAACGATCGGCGGCTTATTCGAAAACGGACGGCTAATCGGACGGATAATCTCCGCGTCATGCACGACAGCGGTGGATAGGTTTTCACCAACAGAGAAGCCTGTGACGGTCATCGCATCCAAGTCGAGTAGCGGCGCGAGCTGTTTCATGATAGCCATCGCGCCGCCTGCAGCTTCGAAAGACTCGATGGAATCCTCGCCGTTCGGGCGAACGGCACTGAGAACCGGAATTCTTCCACCCAGTTCGTTGAAGAGGTTGAAAACATCCAGGCGGACACCCGACTCGACTGCGATTGCCTGCAGATGTTTTACGCAGTTAATCGAACCACTTACTGCAAGCACGGCTGCAGTGGCATTATGGAATGCGCCAGCGGTCAAGATATCTCGGGGCTTGATATCCTCCAGCACCAGCTCGACGATCCGCCGGCCAGAGAGGCGCGCAAATTCTTTCATTTTGGGGCCATTCGCCAGCACCGGGGCGCTACCCGGAAGACTCATCCCCAGCGCCTCGCACACGACGTGCATGGAGTTGGCAGTGGCCATCCCCTGGCACACACCCGGCCCGCGAATTGCGTTGTCAGCCATCAAACGAACTTCCTCGCGCGTGAGCATTCCGAAAGACGCCTGGACGGAGCCCAGAAACACATCTTCGATGTCCACAGGTTTGCCATTTAATTCGCCGCAGGACTGATACCCGCAGATCACGAGGATCGTCGGAATGTTAAAGCGGCCTGCTGCCATGAGGTGGCCTGGGGGCGTTTTGTCACAGGAAGAGAGGCATATCATTCCATCCAGCTGCGCGCCTTCCACCGCAATCTCAATATCGTTCACGATCAAATCGCGGCTAGGAAGAATGTACCCGCCATTATGGCCGGGACTGATGATGAAGTCGCTAGGCGCAGCGGTGCGAATCTCAAACGGCAGCCCGCCTGCCTCGCGGACCGCGTCCTTCACAATCTTCGCGACCCCGTCCAGGTGACTGAAGCAGATCGCTAGTTCCGAAGAGCTGTTCACCACGGCAATCTTCGGCTTCTGCATATCTTCTTCCGAAAGCCCGAGAGCCCGCCACTGCGCGCGTCGCACCGCCTCTCGTGGGGATCCCGGTTCCAAGTTGCTGCGCAGTCTCTTCCTCATGATCGTCCTCCAGCCAGGGTAGTCAGCAAATATGTTAATGCGAAGAATCTCGACGAATTTGTCGTGTTGCGAAGATCGACCAGAAAGTTAGTGCCCCGGCAACTCCTTCATCACGTGGGACAGCGCAAAAGCAGCCGCTGCGCTCGCCAAGGTCGGAAACGCCGCGAGCATGAATAATTGGCTTGGCGTCCAATGAAAGGCAAGGAGCAGTCCCGCGATGCTCGGCCCGAGTATCCCTCCGATGCGTCCTATGCCGATACCCCACCCGGTACCCGTCGCTCGTATTTTCGGCGAATAAAGCTGACCGGCCATGGCGTTCACAATGTTCTGATCCCCGATCAAGAATAAGTAGAGGAGGGAGTTCACCAACATGATCGCCGCATAACTCGATCCAAACTTTGCCAGGCTCAACAACAATGAAGCAGCAAGAGCATATCCTAGCGCCGCGACGTGAAACGGCGGGTACGACACCACCAGCCGCGCGGCAACCAGCGAGCCGAGCAAGCCTGCCCCCTGGGAGACCGCCATAATTGTGACGACTTGTTTGGGTGTGATCCCCAACGTGTTAAATAAGGTCGGTAGCCAGTTCGTAAGCGAGAAAAGAGTGATCAAGCTGATAAATAGGATCGTCCACAACAGAATTGTCCGACGGCCATAACCTGCCCTGAACAATTCCGGCACTTGAACCTTTTTTTCATATGCTTGGTCCATCACGAAACGGCTATCCGCGGAATGCTGAACGCCCGGTGCAAGTTTTTTCAATACGCCGACAATCTCGGCCCCACGTGTCTTCCGCGAGACCAGGTAGTTCAGCGATTCCGGCAGGGCCAGCATGAGCACCGGTGAAAGCAAGAGGGGTATAGTGCCTCCGATATAGAACACCGTCTGCCAGCCGTAAAGGAGGAAATAAGCGTTAACCGCGCCTGCAAAAACACCGCCGAATGAAAAACCCGTGTACATCACCATCGTAAGGGCCGCGCGACCTCGCCTCGGACAGTAATCCGAGGCGATGGTAATCGCGATCGGCCCAGCGCCACCCATGCCGAACCCAGCGATAGAACGCCAAATCAGCAACCACAAATAGGAAGTGGCTACAGCTGTCGCTAGAGACGCGAGCCCGAAAACCAGGCCGCACAGGATGAATACACGCTTGCGCCCCCAGCGGTCCCCGGCAATTCCCAGTATCAGGGCGCCCAACATGAGACCGAATTGCCCCGCGGAGAAGATTGGCCCCAGCATGGGCTTCGAAATCGCAAGCGCCTGGCCCAGCGCCGGAGCAACGTAGCTTATAGCGTAAAAATCAAAGCCTTCGAGGAAAAGCAGGCAGGCGCAAAGGCCAATGACACGAACGTGAAATGAATTGAGCCGTGAACTGTCTATCAACTCGGAGACATTGACGTCCAGCTCACTCATTCGATTCGATCCCTTGCGCCAATGTTCCGGGTAACACGAGCGGCGCGACAGCTAATCGCGCACGCTAGTTTGCGCTGCAAGCGACTTGGCAGGATCGGCCCAACCTTGCGCAAAGTTTTCATGCAAGGTTCGCTGTTGAATTCTGCCAATGATGAAAATCCCAATACCCACCACCAGGGGACAAGCCGCCAAGTACGCGTACATGACTTTCACCGGCAAGCCCGATGATAAAGCCATGCCTCCGAGTAGCGGCCCCAGGATGGACCCGACCTTCGCTATGGATGTCGCCCAGCCAGCGCCGTTTGCGCGATAGGCGCTCGGATAAAATATCCCGGCAATGCTGTGAATGCCGAAATGGGCGCCGACAAGGAACATCGTGTTGAAGAAACTCAGGACGAGAAACGCGCCTCCGCCAAGCCGGACGAGTCCCATGGCGAGAAGGGTCGGGACGGCAAGAGCGGGGAGAACCGCAACGGCGATCGCTCCGCGTGTATCGGTAAATCGCATGAGGAGAAGGGCGCCGATCGCTCCCCCGATCGAATTGGCCGAGGAAGCGAGCGCTGCCGTGGACCGGCTGAATCCGAGCGCCTGAAAAACCGATGGCTCCCAGGAAACGCGGAAAAAGACCGCGATGGAACTCGCAATGTAGGCAGTCCACAGGATGGGCGTGATCCAGCGCAGCTCGTTTTGAAAGAGCAACGAAACTGCAAATTTTTTCGGGCGGATTTCGTCCGAGAGCACGAATCCGTCCGAGGCGCGAATTGCCCGGGTGGGCGCAAGCCGCTGCGCGTAGCCGGCAATCAAATCAGGGCGCTTATTCTTGATGACTAGAAACTTGATTGATTCGGGAATGAAAAAGAAGAGAAAGCAGCTGGCCGCAAGTGCCGCGCAGCCGCCAAAGATGAAAACCGAGCGCCAGCCATAATGGGGAGTCAGCCAAATCGTCAGTGGTCCTCCGAAACTGTTTCCGAAGGTATATCCCAGCATGATGAGGGTCACGACGGTGGACCGGTAGCGCCGAGGCACATACTCGATGTTCAATGCCCAACAGAGCGGCAGCAGGCCTCCAATGGCGATTCCATCCGCGAGGCGCAAGACCAATAACGCATCATAACTTCCGGACGTAGCCAAGCCGAGTGTCAAGACGCCAAACGAGGCAGTCGCGAAGATGATCGAGGGACGCCTCCCAATTCGATCTCCTATATAGCCGAAAAGAAAGCCGCCGATCATCGTGCCAAGTAGCCCGGCACTGAACACCTTACCCATCATCAATCGGTTCAGGTGCAACGCCGCCGACATATCCGGCGCCACGAAGGCGATCACATTCATGTCGAAACCATCGAAAAAAGTGACGACCCAGGAAACCAGTACAAGGCTGGTGACAAACCACGTGAGCTTTTGATTTTCGATGATTTCCGAGATGTCGGTCGGCAAATGTTCGGCCATATTATTAGTCCAATAGTCTTTCGGCCTGCTTGGTGACCTTCACAATCCCCTGGTCAGCATCAATTTCCACCCAGTCGTCGGTTTCGATGATAGTGAGTGGGTCCCGGTCGAAATCGGTAACCGCAGGGGCGTGCGTCACGACCAGGCCAAGCGCGATTTTCGTGGACATTTTATTGAACAGAAATCCTTTGGGCGCCGCTCCATTCAGGCGCGCCATGTGAAAAAAGGCCGACCAGCCGGAAGACCCCTTCGCCCCTGGGAATACAAGTATCTTGTCTTTGAAACTCTTCCCCCGGAGTTCGTGCCGGAGTTCAATAATTGTGCCTGTCTTCGGATCAATCCCCCCCCAGCCGGAGATCGTCTGCTTGGTCACAAGTGCTTCGCCCTGCACTGAACCGCCAACAATTTTTCGCCCGTGCAAGACAATCATTGAATTAGTCCAGACCTCCCGACCATTTTCCAGTTATCGCCGCTTCAATGCAGTCCTCCAACGAGCCGAACCAGGTCTGCACTCCAGTAATCGCCGGGAGGTAGTGGGCTTGCTTTGCCGAATCCGTTGCAACCACATTGGTTCCCTTGGGCATCAGGCGAGAAATTGCCGGGCATGAGTCACTCAGGATGTGGCCGCCCGCTTCCTCGACGATCTTCGTATAACCGCTTCGATCGGCGAGTTCGCGCAGAGCGCGCGGCGTGTGAATCCACAACTCGGTGGCGGTGTGAAGGCGCTTTCCCTCGAGCAACCGGGTAGCCTGCCACACCTGTTCAATCGAATCGTGAGGGCAGCCAAGAATGACGAAATCAATATTCCGGTCTTTCGCCGAGGCGTTCAGGTTCTCGTATGCGATCCGCCGTTCCTCCTTGCCATATCGCAGCGTGTGTACCGGCTCGCGAGGCCCAAAAGCCGACTCGATAGAAGGCGCTTCAGGGGTCACCCCAGGAATGTGGTACATCTCGACTCCGCCCGAGGAAGCCGCTGCGGCGCCGAAATGCTTTAACTTCGCGAGATCCGGCTGGCTCAAGCGCCCTCGAAGGACCGGAATTTCATCCTGAATAGTCTCCCCAACAAAGTAGCCAAGGAGTCCCCAGTCCATCATGCTATCGGTGGGAACTTCCACTTCGACCAAGTGCGTGCCGAACCTGTTTTCCGGCAGGTGATAACCCCAATAGGGAATTTTCCCTGTGAGGCTGGCCGCGCCCGTGCTTTCTCTACCTTCGGTATTGGTGCGGGCGCCCAGGACCGAATTGCAATAGACGACGGCTGACGATTCCATCCAGGCGCAATGCTCGCCCTTCACGGGGACATTGCCCACCTGATAGGGCGTGCAGGTAGCCATAATGTGGACACCACGCGCGCCGAAAAATTCATCGGAATGCTCTTGCAGATCGAGCAACTCGCGCGATCCTTCGTGGAGTCCGGCCGTGTCGGGTCCGAACTGCTGAATCAACTGACAGGTGTAAACCTTGACGCGAGGAACCTCGATCACCACGTCGCTGTCCAGATTCATCTCCGAAAAACCGGCGTTGAGCGCGTGCTCAAGCCCGTGAATCTTTACCATTTCCAATTTTGCGGGAGACGGCGCGGTTACGGCTCCGCAGACATTATTTGTATCGACTAAGCGCTCGGCTCCCAGCGCATCGCCATACCGGACGAGCAGCTCCATCGCCTTCTGAACCGCGAGGCCTTCGCGCCCATCCAGCATCATTTTTTCCGTGTCAGTCAGATTCATTTCAGTCGTGGTTCTTCTTAAATGCAGAACGCAGTTTCTAATCTTCCAGATTTCGGATAAGCCGCGCCCTTAGAGCGGTCCGGTCGATATCGCTCACGCTGCCGCTCCCGGCGAGATCGAGAGCATGTGCCGCGGCCGCACCCATGGCAATGCACGGCCCCATCACCCGAACACTCGATAGCGCAGCCGCATCTCCGTCAATGCACCTTCCTACGGCAAGGACATTGTCTGCATCCCGCGGCACAAGGCTCCTCAGCGGAACATAGTGGATGTGGTCGGCTCCGAACGGTTCCCACACAAACCCTTCCGGGCGGTTATGCAATTCGATCGGCCACGAAGTCCTCGCAATTTCATCCTCGAAGCGTGTGCCCAAGCGCACTTCGTCGGCCGATAACTGGTGACGGCCGACGATCCACCGAGTTTGGCGGATCCCGGGGAGCCCATAAGCACGAACGCGAGCATTGCCGAAGGCCGCAGGGAATTCCGCTTTCAGGAAGTCGACCACGCGATCTGCCTGCTCCTTCCCTTCCAACGCTTTTTCACTGGCTTGGACCGGGTGGAGCGGCGTCTGGACATGGGTCATATTTACGACCGCTGTCCCGCGTTCCGGGTAAAAGAATGCGAGTCCGTCGCGGCGGACCAGACCGTAGGCATCCGCCCTCTCGCGAAGACGCTGGCTGTATTCCGCCGGACTCGGTTTATGGTCTTCGTTGAGATACTCCAACACTACGGTTTGCGTCCCGTATATCGGCGTGTCCGGCTCGCGACAAGGTAGACCCGCCTGCCAAGCGAGCGTCGCATCTCCCGACGCGTCAACAAACCCCGTTGCAGCAATCTGAACATCACCGTAGCGGGTGGCCAAAGAAATCTCCGTGATCCTGCGATTCTCCAATTGGACTTTTCTGAGGACGGCCCCGAGCACTACAGTGATCCCGGCAGCACGAATGGCGGTTTCAATCCACCGGCCCAGAGCAACTTCTTCGTAATAAACAACTGTAGTCGTGGCAATGGAGCTACGCACGCAACGAACCGCACCTTTTGCTCCAAGGTCGCGGAGGATATCATCCGCCACCCCGTGAGTCAGTTGACGCGGTTCCGGTCCGTTCGAGAACAATCCGCAGAATGTCCCGATGATGGAGTTGACTGCCTGGCCGCCCAGGCTCGGTTGGCCATCTACGAGAATAATCTCCCGCCCCAGACGAGCCGCTTCGAGCGCCGCGGAGATTCCTGAGATGCCCGCCCCGACCACACAGATATCGCCACGGATGCGAACTGCGGGTGAATCCATTGACTTAATGGAGATTTTCGTCGGAAAGCTAGTTGAGGCTTCTCCGGTCATTCTTGGTGCTACAGGCACCTTCCAATGCCCTGGAAACTGTTGCGAGCGGCCGCATCCAGGGATGGATCTGCAGCGACTGGCCGAATTGTACCACCACCTACGGCCCTCCAATCGGCACAACGAGTTACAGCGATTTAGATGCGGAGTACGGCTCCAGAAACACGCGGCGCGAGCTCTCAACGTGCAATTCCTTAAGAATTCGATCCTTTAATGTTGCATGCAACCGAACTTGCGGGCGGCATTCGCTGCCATCCAATTGTGGACGTCGTCATTTTCAGAATCTTTGCCGTAGGTCCTGACAACATTTCCCCTATCAGTAGTGTCCCAACGTTTTGCCTTTCAGCTTCCGTAAGTTATTGATGAGAAGCGCATAAGCAATGAATTTTCTTGGTCTCGATTTGAACTGCAGATTGTGGTTCTGCGCCCCTGAGAGGCACCATTGCGCGGGGTGGATCGATGAACCAAGGCAAGCTGGTGTTCGCGCAACTCATGCAGCATCTTCCGTTGACCACTTTTCGCCGTTGCGTCGCACGCTATCACGGTGAGTTTAAAGTGCAGTCGTTTTCCTGCCTGGACCAGTTCCCGTGCATGACGTTCGCGCAGTTGACCTATCGAGAGAGCCTTCGGGACATCGAGGTTTGCTTGCGCGCACAGCGTTCCAAGCTCTATCACTTCGGAATTGGTTCGACCGTGGCGCGCAATACGCTGGCCAATGCCAATGCCGTGCGCGACTGGCGTATCTACGCCGATTTCGCTCAGAGCCTGATCGGCATCGCTCGACCTCTGTATGCACAGGAGTCCTTCGGCGTCGATCTGCAGGATACTGTCTACGCGCTCGACGCCACGACCATTGATCTGTGCCTGTCGGTATTTCCGTGGGCGCCGTTCCGCTCGGCCAAGGCGGCCATCAAACTGCACACGCTGTTGGATCTGCGCGGCAACATTCCCACCTTCATCCACATCAGCGATGGCAAAATGCACGAGGTCAACATCCTCGACCAACTGTTGCCCGAGCCCGGGGCTTTCTACATCATGGATCGTGGCTTCCTGGACTTCGAGCGTCTCCATCGTTTTCACCAAGCCGGCAGCTTCTTCGTGACGCGCGGTAAGTCGAACCTCAAGGTGCAACGCCGCTACTCGCGTCCGGTTGATCGCAAGACCGGCCTGCTCTGCGACCAGAGTGTCGTCCTCACGGGCTTCTACTCGCACCAAGGCTTCCAGGCCCCGCTGCGCCGCATCCGCTTCAAGGATCCCGAAACCGCCAAGACCCTCGTTTTCCTGACCAACAATTTCGTCTTGCCCGCGTTCACCATCACCGAACTGTACCGCTGCCGCTGGCAAGTGGAACTCTTTTTCAAATGGATCAAGCAGCATCTGCGGATCAAAGCCTTCTACGGAATTTCCGAGAACGCGGTCAAGTCACAGATCTGGATCGCGGTCTCTGCCTACGTTCTGGTCGCCATCGTCAAGAAGCGATTGCATCTCTCGGCCAGCCTCTACGAAATCCTACAGATCCTCAGCCTGACCATGTTCGAGAAAATCCCATTGCATCAACTACTTGCACAAATCCCTGTGGGTGAAAATTGCCTCGCTTTCGGTAACCAGTTCCTTTTGTTCAACTAACGTTCGGACACTACTGATCCCATCTGATAAGTTGGCGTCTCGGAATCTGGGAGTGGATGGATTCCCAGTTTCCGAGACCACCCCGTTTCTCGGGAGTTAGCCGTCGGGACCCTGCGATCTTCCTGGAGCCTACTCTGGCGGCAAATTGGTTGTGGCGAGGGCAGCAGGAAGCGTACGATGCGCGAGCTAGAGGTCTAAATCGAAAATTCCGGTCAAAGGGTGCCGATCCACTTGAATCAGAGCAGGCCCAGGAAGAGCCACAAAGGAGGGTCAGTATTATGAATGTAAAGCGGACGTTATACATAAGTGTAGTTATATCATTGGTAACTGTTGTGGTGTTCGTGATTGCTGGATCGCACCGGACTTCGGCCGCCCCGCCCCGTCAACCGTCCAAGGTTGAGGTGCCGAAGTTCGTGGTGGACCCATCCTGGCCACACATCCCGAACGGGTGGACGCTGGGCCAAGTGTCCAGCGCGGCGAGTGACCCCGATGGCAACATCTGGATCATTCATCGTCCGGGAACTGTGAAGCCCGGTGTGAAAACGGGGCCGCCGGTGATGGAGTTCGATCAGGCGGGCAACTACATCCAGGGCTGGGGTGGGCAGTCGGGGGATGGCTATACTTGGCCCTCGACCGAGCACGGAATTACCGTGGACTACAAAGGGAATGTCTGGATCAGCGGCAATGGGAATGACGATCAGATTCTGAAGTTCACGAAAGACGGGAAATTCATAATGCAGATCGGTCATCCCGCCCAAAAGAAGACCAACGCGGATACGACGAGTCTTTGGAGGCCTGCGGACGTCTTCGTCTATCCCAAGACCAACGAAATCTTTGTTGCCGACGGGTACGGCAACAAACGCGTCATCGTGTTCGATGCGGAAACGGGCGCGTACAAGCGGATGTGGGGCGCGTTCGGCAACACTCCGATGGACGACCCCCCGCGTCCCCCGGCTTTGACAGGAGAAGCCGCAAGAGCCGCGGCGGCTGAAGAGGAAGCCAAGCGTACTCTGGCCACGGAGTTTGATCCCAAAGACCCGGGGCCTTCGCAGTTTGTACCACCCGTGCACGGCGTCAAAGTCTCGAATGACGGGCTCGTGTATGTCGCCGACCGCGGCGGCAAGCGGGTGCAGGTATTCACGACCGATGGCAAATACATAACCCAGGTATGGATTGACCGCTGGTGCCTGGTAGCTGGAGGCGGGTGCAATAACGGCAACACAGCCGCCAGCGTGGCCTTCTCGGCGGACCCAGGGCAGCGATTCTTGTACGTCGCCAGCAGGAGCCCCGCACGCATCTGGGTGTTCGACCGCAAGACGCTGCAAGCCCTGGACTCGTTCGGGCGGCCCGGCATAGCGCCTGGCGAGTTCGACGTACTCCATCACATGACAACCGATAATAAAGGCAACCTCTACAGCTCAGAAGTCGAGGATGGCAGGCGAGTCCAAAAGTTCGTGTTTAAGGGGCTTGTTTCGATGCCTGTGCCAGCGAACTGAACAGGCCAATTGCGAGAACAACCATGGAGACAAGATTTGGCTCGACGATTACAGGTCTGTTGGGCCAGCCTTGGATGTACCGACCACTTTCTCATGTTCAAAGAGAATCCGCCACGATTAGTGGGGGAGCTGTCACCCCGCCTGTGCGGCGCGGGAAGAAGTCTTATACCCACCGGTTCTGAGCGAAGCTGAGTTGTAGAGACGAGTCGATGCGACGCACCTATTTCGCGAGGGGATCGGGACGCATCTGGACTTTTACAACTTTGTCCTTGGTTCCCTTGCCCCCTTCCATGTGCCAAGGCGTATTCGGATTGTAGCTTGTCCAGAAGCCACGGCCTTTCCATCCAGCCTTCGGGTCGTCGATCCGCCCTTGCATCGAGCGGGTATAGTACCCCAAGGGATAAGGAATGCGGATCGTCACGAATTGGCCGGTTTTCGGAACCAGCGCTACCATAGCGTCGGAATTAACGGCCCCGGTCATCGGTACATCCTTCCCGAGACCCAAAACGCCGTGCCGGTCAACGAAAATCAGATAGTTCAGATCGGAATTGATCGCCTGCCACACCTTGAAAGGCCGGACCGGGCTTATGGTAGATCGTCCAGCCCTCCGGACATTGCTGGCCGGTTGCACTCGGCCCGTTCAGTACCTTGCACTTGCGACGATCGAAGGCGGATAGATAGTCGGTCGCGCGCCAATTCTGCCAAACCACCCCATTGCTATCCACGGAAACCCCACCCGCGCTAAATAATGGTGGCTCTCTCTTTCGGGGGCTCGTAGACCTCAGCAATACTAGTTTCCGGAGGATTGGGACCTCGATCCAAGCGCACGAGCGTTTTCTCTTCGAGGCCGATCCCTGAACACCACACACTGCCATCTGCTGGGCTGACAGAAATCGAATAACAACCGAAGGTGATCCGGTGGTCCTTTGTAGGATCGATTGGGTCGTTCGGCTCGGTCCACGGCTTCGTGACCTTGCCATCCCCATTGGTGTCCAGCACCGCTGGAATCCAGCCCTGCGAGGCTTCCTCATCGTGGGTTCTGTCCCACGCCGCAGTGTTGACCCAACCGACTGAACCGTTTTGGCCGAAGAACAGGCTGCCGTCGGCGCCGAATTCGTTGTGGTCTGTCGTAAAACACGTGTCGATTTCAGAAATCTCCCTCTTCTCCGGATCGTACACCGCAACCTGTTTGTTACCACGCTCCATGGGAAAGTACTGGGCAAACTTATTGCTGGCTCCTGCCTTGCAAAAGTCTGGCTGCTTGCCTCCGTCCGATGAGGTGCTCCCACCCCGATTCCTGCTTGCAAACCAGACACGTCCCATCTGGTCAACCGCCGCACTGCGTGGCCGCGCTGCCGCTAGCCAGATGTTCTCCTCGCCCCAGTAAGGGGAGGGCATCTCCATCGACCCGAGCGGCTCTGCCTGCGAAGGGATCTTTATCTCGGCGGCCGTGTTCTTCAGCGGGTCTAACCACACCAGCGAGTTACCGCTGGTCATGACGCCGAACACAGGCCCATTCGGGTTGACCATGGGATTCCGCAGGTCGCTGGCGGCTTCGTCGTGCATGTAATTAGTCGGCGTGCCCCAGTCCCACAACGTGAGCACGATGTTGCGCTCGACGCCGCTCGGACGCGGCGGGCGCTTCCTTCGGATACTCGCCCGCGGCAATGCGATCGGTCCAATCAGCGAACAGTGAACGCTGCTCCCCAAGCGAAAGGAAGGCGCCGCCCATGTTCGCGCCCACCGGGCCCGATTTCGTCCGGCGATCCCATGCTTCCAGACTGCTCTTAAACGGACCAAATTCCTTGGTGACGGCAGGAATCTCGCGTGTCGCCTTGTCCCCAAGCTGATGACAGTTCATACAGAGCTTTATTCTTCCGGCCACTTCTTCGGGTGACAGCCTGCCACTCGGTATTTTCACGAGGCTCAACCAGTAATTGGCCGGATAGATCTGCGCGGCCGCCCGCCCGTCGGGCGCCACAACGGCTTTGAGATCGAGGTGTTGGCCTGGCTTCGCTGGTACTGCGGGCCGAATCCACCAGCCCGTAGCCTCTTACGAACACTTGGTAAGTTGCCGTTGGTAGCTCGGGCAGCACGTAGCGTCCCTGATCGTCGGTTACGACGATCTTCGCATACTTTGTGGGCAGTTCTGTTGTTTCGGCGATCACCCACACACCGGCTTCGGGACCTTTCGAGCTTGTGACGACGCCCCCAATGTAATCGGAAGTACCCGCCACCGCAGCGCCGCGGCTCTCCGTCGCGACGAGCCACGTGAGAAAAACACCCAGGCCCAGCGCAAGCATCCCCAGGACACGATTGCTATTCCTCTTCGTCATTTCGGCCTCCAGTAGAGCGGCATTTCAACCGTTAGCAGGAATTTCCGTTTGACTTCTTGGCCGACCGACAATGTACAGCCTGCGCACCCCGGCATGCAATCCTTCAGTCAGGTTTTTGAGTGCAGAGCCTTACCGGCGGCCGCGCAAAATCCCAAACCCAAAAACTAACGCTTCTCCGACCTGCTCCAAGACGCTCTTCTCCCATCTCATTCGGTGCTGGAATCTGTTGCAGTCTGCGGCTTGTCTATCGTGAACGGCAAACCTTAGGCTGCAACAGAATGTCCGTTCTGGTGCGTCTGGCAAAAGACGGGGCAGCATGTCTATTGTCCGCTTCCAGAGTTCGTCGCAAACGAACTGGAAAACGTTCCGAGACTCAGTGAGCGGCACCGGTTCTGGGCCGGCGAAGGCACGATTGAAACGTCGCGCAAGAAATGGAGCGAAAACCTCTCGGCGCTGTTCAAAGATGCCAACGTGAAGGACGTACTCGCGCATCGGTCCCGCGACACCTTAGCTGTCGAACTCTTGCTGAACGGCACCCCAACGGAGAACGTGCGGGCATTTCTCGGCCATGCCAGCGTGCGGCAGGAACGGGCTGAAGCAGATGTAAAGCGAAGTTGGGAGCGTGATCCGCTGGTGCTTCTCGAAACGAAGGGTACACAAGAGGTACACGGAACGCCCGAGACTGTGAACTAGAAGAAAACGCGAGCGATGAAATGGTCGGGACGACTGGATTTGAACCAGCGACCTCACGCACCCCAAGCGTGCGCGCTACCAGGCTGCGCTACGTCCCGACTGGAGCTTCAGCGTATCACTCGTGTTCGAGGAGCGTCAAGAATGAGCGGAGTGAATCGCGCAGGTCGAGCAACGTCTTGCGGTTGAGCGCCAGGGGAGGTTGCGCGGCGCGCCCTTTTTCTGGCGGGGTCCCAATTCCGGCGGGCTTCAAGTAAAGCCCGGTCCCGGGAGAGCCCGCACCCGCCGTCGAGGTTTCACCGTTCGCGCCGTTCGGTTCCGCAGCTTGGTCTCGGAGGTGGCGCCGCGCGCCGGCGATTGTAAACCCTTCGTCGTAGAGCAGGCGTTTGATCACGAAGACAGTCTCGATGTCCTGGCGGCGATACAGCCGGTGCCCTTTCGGGCTTTTTACCGGCTGCAGCATCGGGAACTCCGACTCCCAATACCGCAGGACGAACTGCTTGGTGGCAGTCAGGCGGCTGACCTCGCCGATCCGGAACAGATTTTTGTCCGGAAGGGCCGATTCGTGTTGGCCGTTACCTTCCATCATTATCCTGATCCTGGCGGGAATCAAGTCGCCGACGCGCCACTCACCCGCCAAAGCAGCGCGGCGAGCGCGATGCCAGCGGTATGGTGAAGGCGCGTAAAACCCGCACCCGCTTATCCTAGTCCGATTCTGGCGCGTGTCAACGTCCACGCTCCGGCGGCCGTCGGCGGAAAAATGCGCCCGGTCCGGTGTGGCTGGACCGGCCGCTACAAAACCATACTGCACGGAAGAATTGCATTTGTAGCCGACGCCCGGTTCTTGGTCGGGCAGTGGTCCGCCTCACCCAAAATCCACTACCGCTCGCGCTTTTCCTTCATGCGCTGGAGGAAGCGAATCGGCGCGCCGATGAAATCAAAACTTTTTCGCAGCTGGTTCTCGAGAAACCGTTCGTAGCTGAAGTGCAAGCGCTTCGATTGATTCGTGAACAAAATGAACGTCGGCGGCGAGGTGGCTGCCTGGGTGACGTAGTAAATTTTCACCTTGCGGGCAGCCGGGGATGTGCCGCGGTCCAGATCCACTTCGGAAAGCCAGCGGTTCAGTTCGCCGGTGGAGATGCGCCTGCGGCGCGCGTCGGCGATGCGGTCGATCAAATCGAACAGTTTTTCCGAACGATCGCCCGTCAGCGCGGAGACAAACACAATGGGCGCGTAGTCGAGAAATTTGAATCGCGTCCGCACGATTTTTTCGTAATCAATCAGCAACTGCGCGGGATTGACTTTCCCCGTCGCGGCTTTCTTGCGCGCTACCGAAGTGTGCTTGCGTTTACGAGAAACGGCCACGTGACCCGCGCGCGAGTTCTCATTTTCCCGTTCGCGCTCGGCTTTTTCCGCGGCAGCCTCCAGCGCCAGATCCCATTTATTCATCACGATGATGACGGACCTGCCGGACTGCTCCGCGTAGCCTGCAATGTTCGCGTCGCCCGC
Source organism: Terriglobia bacterium (assembly GCA_963811715.1). Taxonomy (GTDB): domain Bacteria; phylum Acidobacteriota; class Terriglobia; order Acidiferrales; family UBA7541; genus Palsa-360. The sequence goes on along the minus strand of CAWESM010000005.1, from coordinate 167,634 downwards.
CGTCACGCCCAAGCTCGCATCGACGATCAGCAAGGCAACGTCAGCTTGTTCGAGGTGACGCCGCGCCATCACCACACTCAATTTCTCCGCGACGAGTTTCGTCTTCCCTTTGCGGCGAATCCCGGCCGTATCGACGAATCGGTACGTGCGCTCCCCGTGCTTCACCATCGTGTCCACGGCGTCGCGTGTCGTTCCCGGCATGTCGGAAACAATCGAGCGCTCCGCGCCCGCCAGCCGGTTGAGCATCGTCGACTTTCCGACGTTGGGACGCCCGATGATTGCGACATTGATCTGGCCGGCGGCTCCCGGCTCTTCGTGTGAAACTGGAGTGTCTTCGAGAGGCACGGGGCTGGGCTCTACATGGCGCCCATCGGAAGTTGTAATGGCATCCAGCAACTTGTCAAAGCCATAGCCGTGCTCCGCTGAAATTGGAAAGACGTCGTTCGACAGCTCGTAAAACGGGGCCGCGAGCGATTCCTGCATCTGCGTATCGACCTTGTTCGCCAGAATTGACAGGGGCTTGCCCGTGCGGCGCAGCAAGTTCGCCAGCTCGGAATCCAGAGGCGTCAAGCCAGCGCGGACATCGACAATCAGCAGAAGCCGCGACGCGCCTTCGATGGCCACCTGCGCCTGGCGAAGAATTTCGCGCGGGATGGCGGCTTTGTCATCGGGGACGATTCCGCCGGTGTCGACGACTTCGAACGTGCGGCCCTGCCAGGTCGCGGTGCCGTAGATGCGGTCGCGCGTGATTCCAGGCTCGTTGGTGACAATCGAGCGCCGCGTGCCCGTCAGCCGGTTGAAAATTGTCGACTTCCCGACATTCGGGCGGCCGACGATCACTACGGATGGAAGCTTTTCAGTCATAGGGAGACACAACGAACCACAAGTGAGAGGCTCGGAAGCTTTCACTGTATCCTACTGCTCGCCTAAACAGAAGCTCCGAAAGCCCCCGCTGGTGATGGGCCTTTTCCGCCAGATACTTCGGTCGGGTCACAAACAATTTGATCAACTGGCTTAGCCGGAGGGCGCGGGTGTAGACTTCAACCGCAAGGAACGCCAAACGGAAATCCATACGAAGCGCCTATGCTGACCGATCCGCCCCCCGAGACACCGACAGGATTCGATAAATATCTTATTTTTTCAGGCGTGGTTCTTGTTTTGGCGGGACTTTATGTCGGCTGGATCTTCCTTTCTCGCTGGCAGGCAAATCACTCGCTGGAAGAAAAGGCGGCGAGCGAGCGGCGCGCCCAGGCTCGAAAGTCCTTCGAGATGATGGGCGGAAACCGCTTCGACATTCTTGGTTTCTATGCGGACCCCGTAAGCATTCGGCCGGGGGAAACCGCCGAACTCTGCTACAGCGTGTCGAATGCAAAATCGGTGACGCTCGAACCCCCATCGGAGCCCGTCTGGCCCGCATACAGCCGTTGCGTCCACGTCTCGCCCCACAAGACTACGGCGTACACGCTCACGGCCGAAGATGCATCGGGTCACACCAAGACCGCCACGGTCAATGTCGAAGTCCGTTAGTCGATTCGTACTCCGTTCCCGCCTCAACTTTGCTCATCGTTTTGATTCTTACCACTGAGTCTCCCCAGCATGCGCGTGCTGCAGGTATGCGGCCTGAAGGTGGCGGATGTGAACCTAAAGAAGTTGAGGAGGATCGCCAATCTGGGAAATCCGGATCGGGCACGACTGTTTCGTTCGGGGCGCCCCAAACACGCGCGCAAACCGTTCAAGCGCCTGCCGAACCCCCCACCTCACTTTCATCCTCCCCGCCCATTGAAACCCGCGAAAGCATCTGTGCTTGACCAACTGGATTGCGCCCGTCGCGGACTCGCGCAAGTTCTGTGCATCCATAGTTGGTAATTCTAGCATGGCTATCTGAGGTAGAAGATATGACCGCCAAATCCCTCGAAGTCGGATTGTCGAAAACTGATGGCTCACTACTGACTGGGTCTTGGCCCAAGCGGCGCGGAAGGCTAGTATTGCTGGCTGTAAGAACCACGGAAAGGTCAGGCGATGGCAACCGTCACGGGGCAAAAAGAGAAAGGGCCGCTGGCCGGTTTGAAGGTGATCGATCTGTCGCACATCATGGCGGGCCCGGCATGTTCGATGCTGCTCGCCGACATGGGCGCCGACGTCATCAAAGTGGAGAAATTATCGGGCGGCGACGACGCGCGCCGCATGGTACCGCCGGCAATCTCCGGTGAATCCGCCGCGTTCCTCATCATGAATCGGAATAAGCGCGGCATTGCCTTGGACCTGAATAAGGAGGCAGGGCGAAAGGTCCTCTCGCGTCTGCTACAGGGCGCGGACGTATTGATCGAGAACTATCGCCGGGGCACGATGGAACGGATGGGTTTCGGCTATGAGGCCCTGCATGCGTTGAATCCCAAATTAATCTATTGTTCGATCTCCGGGTTTGGGCGGACCGGGCCGTATGCCGATCGCGGCGGATTCGATCTGGTCACGCAAGGGATGAGCGGGTTGATGAGCATCACGGGAGAAGGGCCGGGATGCCCGCCGGTGAAGTTGGGAGCGCCGGTTACCGACATCACCGCCGGCATTCTCGCTTGCGTGGGCGTGCTGGCCGCAATGCATTCCCGCGCGTCCACGGGGCAGGGGCAGATGGTGGACACTTCTCTGTTTGAGGCGGGGATCATCCATACCTACTGGCAGTCGGCCATTTGCTTCGCTACTGGCATCGCGCCAGGGCCGATGGGGACGGCCCATCCGCTGAATGCGCCCTATCAGGCGTTTCCGGTTGCCGATGGCTGGATCACCGTCGGCGCAGCGAACCAGGGCAATTGGCTGCGCCTCTTGGAGGCGCTCGGAGCGCCGGAATTGGGCGATGATCCACGATTTGCGAACAACGCCGACCGAATGCGCAATCTGCCGGCTCTGCAAGCGGCGCTGACCCCGTTGTTCAAAGTCCGAACTTCGGCCGAATGGCTGCAACGCCTCGAGGAAGCGGGCGTTCCGGCAGGGCCGGTGCTGGACGTCGGCCAAATGCACGCCGATCCGCAGGCGCTTGCGAGGGAGATGATCGTGGAGACGTCGCACCCAACGGCCGGACAGGTGGAGTCCATTGGGCTGCCCATCAAATTTTCGGAAACTCCGGGCTCTGTTCGCCGGGCGGCGCCGGTGCTTGGGCAGCACACACGTGAAGTGCTGCGCGAACACGGCTTTTCCGACGCCGAGGCGGACGAAATGGCGGCGCTGGGTGCGATCCAGATACCAGACTCGAGTAAGGCGGTAAAGCCGTGAGCGGAGACATTCTGTATGAAATTCAGGATGGGATCGGCCGCATCACCTTTAATCGCCCGCAGGCTCGCAATGCGTTTACTTTCCGAATGTATGAGCAACTTGGAGAGATTTGCGAACAAGCCGGGAAGGATTCGTCCGTCAAAGTCCTCCTGCTGACGGGCGCGGGGGAAAAGGCATTCGCAGCGGGGACGGACATTTCCGAGTTCAAGGTTTTCTCCACCGCTCAGGACGCGTTGGACTACGAATCGCGGATCGAGCGCGTGCTCGGCGCTTTCGAGAATTCCCGCCTTCCTACGATCGCCGCGATTGCCGGAGTGTGCACCGGCGGCGGCTTCACGATTGCCGGTTGCTGCGACCTTCGCATTGGCGCCACGAACGCCCGCTTCGGCGTGCCCATCGGCCGCACTCTTGGCAATTGCCTGTCGATGTCCAACTACGTCAGGCTGGTGGCTCTGCTGGGCCCGGCGCGGGTGAAGGACATCATTTTCACCTCCCGGCTGATCGATGCCGAAGAGGCGTGCAAGATCGGTTTGCTGGGCGAAGTTCTGCCCGATTACGCTAGCTTGCAGACCCGCGTGAACGAGCTGGCCCAAACTGTGGCGTCGCAAGCGCCACTGACACTGCGCGCCACGAAAGAAGCCTTGCGTCGCATCAAGGAGAAAATGAATCCGGCAGAGGATCGCGATCTGGTTCTAATGTGCTACTTGAGCCGCGATTTTCGTGAAGGCATGGATGCGTTCCTGAACAAGCGCTCACCGAAATGGACCGGAACGTAGCACACGGAATTTTCAGCGCGCGTCGCTCGAGGGTAGCGGAACTTACAGTATCGATTCAGCCAGCGCGAGTTCTCTCTCGACCACCTGTTTGTTGGTCTGCGCAAATTCGGCCTTGGGTTCAATGCCCATGCGTCCCGCGTAGTAAAGCAGTTTGTCGATACTTTTGTTCGCAATCTTCCCATTGAGCAGCTCGCTCACGCGCGGCTGGCTTTCTCCGAGGATCACTTGCAGTTCCTTCTGCGAATACTTACGAGCAACCTTCATGATCGCCTGATACAACTCGGCCTCGAATTTCAGAGCTGTTGCCTGCTCCGGCGAAAAGCCAAGATCATCCAGTACGTTGCCCCGCGTCACATGCCTGGGCTTATTAGCCGTGCTTCTCACGTTTCTTCTACTCCGCCAAACGCGCTCTCACTGTCTTGAGCCTTTGCATTACGCGCTGAACTTCTCGGATTGACTCAGTGTGCGAAGTCCCTTGATGGCTTTTCCTGACTTCTTCTGTGCGAGACGCAGTTCGTAGAGGCTCTGCAGGTTCAGCCAGAATTCCGGACTGGTTCCAAAGAAATGGGCCAGGCGCAGGGCTGTATCGCCCGTAATGGAGCGCTCACCGTTGAGAATTTGGGTGACGCGGTTGGTGGGTACATCGATCTTGCGCGCCAACTCAGCCGCACTCATGTCAAGCGTCTTAAGCTCTTCGGCCAGATGTTCGCCAGGGTGAATCGCGATTGCTGCCATGATCTTTACTCCTAGTGGTAGTCAACGATCTCCACGTTGGTGGGGCCCAACCATCCATCGGGCCATGCAAAACATATCCGCCACTGATCGTTAATGCGGATACTGTACTGGCCCTTACGGTCCCCTTTCAGAGATTCAAAGCGATTGCCAGGCAAGGCCACTAAGTCCGTCAACGAGGTGGCTGCTTCGAGCCGGTCCAACTTCAATCGGGCGGAGCGTTCAATTCCGGAAAGTGCTTTGACGCGCTCGCCGTTCGCGAAGTCTCTGGTCCGCTTGTCGCGGTAACTTACAATCATTTGTGAATATAGCGCCAATTACGAGTTACGTCAAGCGTAACGACACGCCCAGCAGGTTAAATCGACGGGGCCCAGGCAACTGGAATCCGAAGCGGTATTCCCTGTCCTCCACCCATCCAGCAGATTCGGCTTTAGGGTAGATTCGCCACCTTCCGCGCCTCACCAGTAAGCTCCAGAATATGCATCCCCGTATTGGCGCGATCGACGATGTAGATGTAGCCGCGGTCGTCCACTTCCACGTTGTTGGTTTGAATCGCGATCTTGCATTTCTGGTCCGCGCCTTGGCCGACGCAGCGCTTGTCCGTGTTGTCGGTGACGGCTGGGATGTAGTAGGCGATTTCCTTCGGGTTGTAGGGGTCGCGAATGTCGACGGCGCGCAGGCCGGCGTTGAAATGCGCGATGAAAATTATGCGCTTGTAGTAGATGGGCGACATGCTTTCATTCGTCGAGTGCGTGCCGAAGCGGCCGCCGCGGCTGCAGAAGTTGCCGCTGGCCTCCGGCACGGTCCACGTCGAAACGCCCAGGATTCTTGATTCGGTGGTGATGTCAAAGATGCGCATCAACTGCCTTGGCGCATGGCATTCGTTGTCGGTGGTTTCACCCACGGCGACGAGGAAGTCGTGTTTGCCTTGCGCGCCATTTTTCGCGAACTCGGGCAAGTCCATCCCCATTAGCGGGTAAGTCGTGTGCGCTCCGGCTTCCTCCGGAAGATCGAGTCTCCCCACGACCGGATACATTAGATTCGCTTCGGTGGGATCTTTGGGGCCTTTGAGCAGTTTCTCGCGATCGATGATCTCGATCACGCCGCCCTTCGACGTTCCGTAGCCGGCATATACACGGTTGCCCTTGGGTCCTGTCGATATGGCGCCGTGCATATCGCTGGGCTGGAAGCCGGTCGAGCCGGGTTGCTGGCCGGGCAAACCAAAGTCGCGCACGAAAACGGGCTCGGAAGGATCGCTCAAGTCATAGACCTGCATCATGCGCTTGGCGCGCCAGCCGGGCTTGCCGGAAACAAGAAGCGCGATACCACTGTCGCACTCCCACCAACTTTTGTGTGTATCAACCAGTCCGCTGAGGATGACGTTCAACCTGTTCGGATGCGCAGGATCGGTTACGTCCCACATTTCATGAGCGTCCGTTCCCTTCGTGCGCAGCAAATACACTTTGCTCTTGTCGGCATGCGGCAATTCGGCGCCGTCGCAGAGACGCGTCATCTGCGCCCCGCCCGTTTCGCCCGGACCGGGAACGCGCGGATCGCCGGGAATATGGGCCAGATATTTTGGCTGCTTCGGATCGGTGACGTCGACGATCGACGTCCCGTTGTCTTCCGTTTTCCCCGTAATCGGGTTCATCGCCGAGCCGCCGTGGTGGCCGATGTAGGCGATCCAGCGGTTGCCCTGCTTGTGGATCGAGGGCTGATAGGCGCTGCGGCCCTGCAAGTCGCTGTAGCCGACAAGATTCATATTCTTCACTTCCGCTTGTTTCTGAGCGGCGGCGGGCAGAGCGAATCCCGCGATCATCCACCCCAGCACCAGAACGGCGATCCATGCTTTACGCGCGCAATCTTGGCACGACATAAACTCTCCTTCTCCGAATCCGCCGCCACTCGTGGCTGGCGCGGGGCTCGATTCCAGAATCCCCACTCGAACTCTACGAAGCCTCTTTTCGTTTTTCGTGTGTATGCTGGCTGACGGGCGGATGATACCACCACTGGAAATTGCCGTAGAGTGATTCTTTTGCAGGTCCGTTGCCTCCGGCGATTCGGGCCAGAGATAATAGGAGTCACCTCCTAAATGGCCGGAAATCAAGACGCGCGAATTCGGAGTTACACAACTTTGGTTCCGGCGCTGAAAGCGCCGCCGCATGCTAGCCCAGGGCAACGCCCTGGGTTTCGGCATCGATCGATTACGGTGCGCCCTGAAAGGGCGCAGGGGTCCTCCGTCCTTTCAGGACGGAAGAAGTACTCGGCCACGTCCCCGGGGCGTTGCCCCGGGCTGGTCTGCTCCGCGCCGTTGGCGCGTCTATGTGGCTGAATTCTCGAACAGAGGAAACTGCCACAAAGCGATTTATGGGTAAGGCTCGAGTAGCTCCCGACTTTTTCCGTAGCGTGGAGAATCAAGTCATCCCCAAAGCAACGTACCCCACGCGACGCGAAGTTTGTTACAGTCCTTTCAGCCATCGTGAGTTTCCAATGCGGCTAGTCCGCCGGTGCTCCGGCACAGCACACCCATGAAATTTTTCACCTTACCGCGGCGTAGTAACTAATGGATGCGAGGAGACATCCCGAGGGGATGAACCCCGCGGACCAGGCCAGCGAGAAGCAACGGATCGCCCAGGCGAAAGCCGGCGACGCGGAAGCCTGGGGCGAACTGTACCGCCAGTACGCGCCGGCCATTTTCCGCTTTTGCCGGCGGGCGATGCCCACTCGCGAGGACGCGGAAGACGCCACCATGGATATTTTCATCAAAGTCCGGCAGAAACTAACGCAGTATGATTCCAGCCGTCCGTTCGGCGCCTGGCTCTACACCGTGGCCGCCAATCATTGCTGGGACCTGTTGCGCCGAAGAAAAGGGCGGCAGGACCTGGAAACCGGCGAGATTGAGAATATGCCGCTTGAACATCCCGATCCTGGACAGCTCGAACAATTGATCGAGCAAAGCACGAGCCAGGAAGTGCGCCGCGCACTCGACCAGCTTCCCGCACGGGCGCGCATGGCGCTCGTGTTGCGCTATTACGCGGAGATGAGTTATGACGATGTCGCCGCGACTCTCGGAGTGCGCCGCGCGTTTGTGGGCGTCGTCCTGTTGCGCGCGCGCCACCAGTTGCGCGACATCCTGGGTGGACGCAAAGCGATGGCCGGAGGCGCCACGTGATTCACTTCGATGAGATGGCCTGCCTGCTGTATCTCGAAGGGCAGCTCGAACTCCCTCGGACGCGAGAAATGACCCTGCACATCGGTGAATGCGCCGCGTGCCGCACATTGCTTCACGCGCTCGAATGCGAATCCCACGCGCTGGCTTCAGCCTTGACCGAAGAGAATGAATCCATGCCCGCGCGGCTGCTCAGCGCTCGTGGTTGGAGTGTGCCGTCTTGGGTCTGGACGCTCGCCTTTGGAGCTTTTGCGGCGGGCGCGTACTGGCTGTGGTCGGACACCGTTGATCCATGGCTTCAGCAATTCAGTAACGCGGGCTTCGGCGGAACGGATTTTGTGAGCCTGCTTTTTTTTAGCGGAGCATTCTGGGAAGGATGGAGTTCCATGATTGACGTCTTGCAAATCGCGGCTTTGGTTATCGTAGGAATCGCGGTAGTCGGCCTGCTTCGGAGGCGGTTTCGGCGTCCCGCGGCCATCGCGGCGATGATGTCCGCACTGGCGCTGGCCCTTGTGCTCGCGCAGCCCGCTGCCGCGACGGAGATTCGCCGCGATGAGTCCGTGCTGGTCCCGGCCACCGAGGTGATTCACACGGACCTGATCGTGTCCGGCAGTTCGGTGCGCGTCGACGGCACAGTGGAGGGCGACTTGATCGCCTTCACCGGTATGCTGATCGTCACGGGGCACGTCACGGGAGACATTCTCGCGTTCGCCGGACAAATGAGAATGGAAGGGACCGTGGATGGGAACATCCGCGTCATGTCGCATACGGTGGCCATTGACGGTGTTGTCGGTAAGAATGTTACTTACATTGGTAATAATCTTGATCTGACGGAAAAGGGGCGAGTGGGAGGCAGCTTGATCTCCATCATCGGCGATGCCGATCTCGACGGCCACATTCACCGTGACCTTCTCGGAATCATCCGCAGCACCCATCTCGATGGCGGGATTGGCGGACAGATGTGGCTGCGCGGCAGAACCCTGACAATCGGCTCGACGGGCGAAATCGGCGGACCTGCTACTTTCAGGGGCCCTCGCCAGCCCGTCGTTGCTTCAGGAGCCAAACTGGCGAGCCCGCTTCACGTCGAGACACAGGGGGAAAGCCGCAGGCTGGTATTTTCCGGGGTCCGGCTAGTGGTTAATGAAATTGTCGGTTTTGGAGCAGCCTTGCTCCTCGGCGTTTTATTAGTCACGGTCCTCCCCGGCTTTTTCCGCGCGACGCTGCGTGAGACCGGGCGCATCGGGCTCCCGATTGGCGTCGGGGCTCTCGCCCTGGTGATCGGCATCTTTGTGCTGGTCCTGGGAATCCTGCTGATCTTTGTCGGTGTGGGCGCGGGCGTGGCCGGCGTGCTGGGTTATGCGCCGATTGTGTATGTGGCGCAAATTTTTGTCGGTGCGTGGCTGGGGAATAAAATATTGGGTGAGGCGTCGGATCCCACGATCGCCGTCATCGGCCGGATCGCTCTCGGCTTGCTAATCCTACACGTCGCGGGGCTCATTCCTGTGCTGGGAGGATTGGTGTGGCTGACGGTGGCGTTGTGGGGAACGGGCGCGGTCTTATTGGGCTTCTACCAAATGTCGCGCGCGGAAGCTGTCCCTCTTCCTGCTTAAACCCACTTGCAACCACAGATGCACACAGATGAACACTGATTGAGTCGAGAGAAATCCAAGACTCCCTCGTATGAAAAAAGGTCAAAGAAAACTTCAATAGTCGCGCTAGTGCTGCACAACCTTGGACGCGATTATGATCGGAGTGCCCGCATTCGCAAATAACGGGCCTCGCACGGAGTCCTTTAGATTGAGTCCGAGCGAGCTGCAACTGCCTCCGACGCCGATACTGCCGGTGCAGATCGCCGAGACGGTGCCGGAGGAGGTCTGCACTTGGATCAGCGGTGTAGCGTGCGCGGCGAATAGCGACGATAAGTTGCCTAAGTTGAAGAGGGACGAAGTCCCGGATACAAATGTTCCACTCACGCGAGAAGATCGCAGCCGTACGCGGTCGGCGGCAATTGTAACCCCTGACGACCCTGAAGAATTTCGCCGGACCTGCACTTCTTGGCCCACCATCAGGTCGGCGGGCACGTTAACGCTGAAAAGGAATCCAGTCGTACCTATTTGCGAGCTGTCCGCGTGAGTGAAATCCACATCGGACGGCGTCGTTACTGTGTAGCTCACCGTCGTCAGGCTACCAATCGGCAGACTCGTGGTCAACGTGGAGTCCGATTCCGCTAGTGTGACCATGGTGAATGGCGACGCCCCTGCATTGATACCGGTAATGATTCCCTCGACTTCGATGTCGGTTGAATCGGCATCTTCGAAGAGCACATTCCGTGCCACAGGCGTGCCATCAGCCCGGATGCTGATGTCCACACTCAGAATCTGATTCGCCTGCACGCACGCAATAGTAGGTGTCATACAAGTGGCCGAGGGGAAATTCAGGAACGTGGTTGTATTGTCCGCAGTCAGTGAAACCGTTCCCACGGCATTCTGAAGCGAAAACTTGCTGTTCGTCACACCCGGCGACACTACATGTCCAACCACATCTTCGGCTCCCACCGGTGGCGCGCCGGTGCTTGCGGGCGTGAACTCCGATACCGATACGCCAATCCCGAAATCCGCGCCGAGCGTCGCCGAAAGCAGATTGTTCAGGTTGACATCGGCCAACAACCCTGCACCGCTGGTTGCGGAAACTGTCATTGTCGGTGACAGCGTGATCGTTGTGGAGAGATTCGTCGCGACGGATTGAATCGTGCAGATTTTGCCTATTGCGCAGGTCGGGGTTGGGCTGCCAACTCCGGCAACAATAGGACTGGTCGTGTCATTTTCAAATGTTAGCATCGGATTGGAGAACGTGAGCGTCAGGGTGGTGTAACTGCCCGGAGGCACCAAGGTGGTGCTTATAAAGGCGATGTCGGTTTGCAGGCGCGTGAGTTCCAACGGTGTAGATCCCGAGAATAGGGAAACACTCCCGGGATTCAGCGTCGCGCCGGTCAACGTGACTTCCGCCGAAAGAATGCTCACGTTTGTTGGCGGAGTGTCCGTCATGGTCAGAACGACCGGCGCGGTTCCCGTGGACCCTCCGCTCCCAGAATTGAAGCCCCGGCCGCCACAACTGGTGAGCGCCGCGGAAGCAATCAGTAACACCATCGTGCATTTGAGAGGAATTCGAGACATGTGATCTCCCCACAGCCTGCCCTATGAGCCTATCAACATTTAAGGTAACGAGCGGGCGTCCCCACGCCGCTTGACGTACAACAATCCGTGAAACTCGAAACTAACACACTGCGCCAGCTACAAGAGGCAAAACAATTTTCAGATTGAACAAAGAGTTTATGTCCGTCACAGCAGCACCCGGGTCTTATGGGGCGAGCCACCCGGATGAGTCAAAACAGAAGCGGCATCCCGTCCCGCAAGCGAGACGGGATGCCGCGATAACCTTCATCCGATTTGAAACTCAATGAGCCTGACCGGCAACGGACAGAAGCATCTGCGTGCCACTCTCCAGGTGAACGTTTTTCGTGGAAGAAACAATCGCTGATCCCTGCGTGGCATTGGAAGCTTCTGAGTTGATCGAAAGCCCCTCCAGGCCAAACACGCCGCTGCTGTTCGTTGCAAGACGTCCTGCGGAGGTCAATCCGCCCACGGCTCCGGTGGACCGTGTTGCCGAGGCGAGGGTTCCTCCGGCATTCCCTGACGCCGAGCCAGCCGTATTCATGACGGTGCCAGCCGTTCCGCCCGCGGTGGACGCCACGCCGCCCGCCACTCCACCCGCCAAGCCTCCGCCGCCGCGCGCCGCTCCTGAAGCGGAACCCATCCCGCCACCTGACGCCATCAGGTCATCGGAGCCTGCCGCGGCATCCATCGAAGATTGCGCGGCGGCCAGCGCCTGAATCGAGGCGTTCAAAGGGATCTCCTGTCCGTTGTTCATACGCGCGTGATCAAAGACGATTCCGAGTTGTGATTGAGCCTGTTCCTTCGAACGCGCCTGGACCTCGGTTACATGCCCGACCAGGCGCGTGCCCTTCTTCAGGACCACTTTGCCATCCTGCTTCACGTCCTGTGCAGTGCGCGCTTCCACGCGATCGCCGGGCTTGTTCTTTTTGGCATCGAGCGAATTCGCCAGTGTCGCGTCAATTTTTGTTCCGTCGGAAATGTCCGCGGAATTTTTGTCGGTGTTGGCGGTAGCCGATGCGGACGTGGCTGCCGATCCGTTGCTTGAAGCTTGGGCGCCTGAATTGTTCGCCTGCGCCGAACTCTGCGACTGCGCGGAAGTACCGGACTGCGCCGATGCAGGACTCTGCGCCGCGGCGGTCCCGGCACTTATGATTCCGACCAGTAGAATTGGAAGTATGCGTTTCACGAGAGAGCCCCTCCTCTGGGCTGTGTCAATCTCAATATACGCCTTTCAGTTCCCTCAGATTTACAAATGAATTTGCCGGATGCTTAGGCTGCAATCCCCAGGCCAAAGCATAACTCCCATAGAATCATGGATGTATGTGTTAGAGCGTCCCAATATGGTCACTCAGGGTCGGGTGGAAATTAGCCAATCGGGGAAATTCTACTGAGGAAAGAGTCTTCCACCTTTTCGACTCAAGCGGTGGCCTGGGACTGCCAAATAAGCAGGCTAAATCAGGCTGAGGCTGCGGCCCACTTCGGCGATAATTTCGGTCGCGCGCTCCAGATCCGCGCGCTTGTGCGTGGCCGTGACGATGGCGCGCAGCCGGGCTTTTCCTTCGGGAACCGTGGGGAAGCCTACCGGAGGCGCGTAAACCCCGGCATCATATAGGCGGCGCGAGAATTCAAAGGCCTTCGCCGCCTCTCCCACGTGAATGGGAGTAATGGGCGTCTGGCTTGCTCCGATGGAAAAACCAAGCTTTTTCACGCGGCGCTGGAAAAATTTCGTGTTCGACCAAAGTTTCCGGATCAGGTTTTCACCAACCGGAGAATCCAGCAGCGTGAATGCCGCCTGACACGTGGCCACCACCGACGGCGGATGTCCGGTGGAGTAGAGAAATGGCCGCGCGCGGCGATATAAGAAATCGACCAGTTGGCGCGAGCCGCAAACGTAGCCACCCATCGCGCCGATCGCTTTGCTGAGCGTGCCCACCTGGATGTGGACACGTCCGTGGCAGCCGAGGTGATCAACCGTGCCGCGGCCGTTGCGCCCGAGCACGCCGGAGGAGTGCGCGTCGTCAACCATCATGATGCAGTTGAATTTTTCCGCGAGATCGCACAGCGCGGGCAGCGGCGCGATATCTCCGTCCATCGAGAACACGCCATCGGTGATCAGCAATTTATGGCCGGACCAGTTTTCGGTCTCCTTGCAAAGACGCTCGCAATCGGCAACGTCCTTGTGCTTGAAAACCTTGATGGCCGCTCTTGAAAGCCGGCAGCCATCGATGATGGACGCGTGATTCAATTCATCGGAAAGAATCAGATCGTCCTTCCCGAGGACGGCCGCGACCGTGCCCGCATTCGCCGTGAAGCCGGACTGGAAAACAACGGCTGCTTCCGTCCCCTTGAATTTCGCGATTTGCTCTTCGAGCGCCATGTGCAGGTCCATTGTGCCGGCGATCGTGCGGACCGCTCCGGCCCCGACGCCATGCGTGCGGATCGCGTCGATCGCCGCGCGCCGCAGCGCCTTATGCGTCGTCAGGCCGAGATAGTTGTTCGAGCTGAGATTGATGACGTCCTTGCCGTCGAAGCGCGCGACTGGTGTTTGCTCGCCCTCGAGCACGCGCAAGCGAAAGTGCAGGCCTTTGGCCTCCATCTCTGAAAGCTGGTCGCGCAAGTAAGAAAGAGGATCCTGATTTGCAGTTGTCATTGAATAGAGCCTACCTCACCAATCGGTTCGTAGAAATTTTCTCCGATGGAGAACTCGACCACGTTGACGCGCCAAGCGCGCGGAGCATGCCAGCCCGGGGCAACGCCCCGGGAACGGGTCCGAGGTACCTCTTCCGCCCTGAAAGGGCGGAGGATTCCTGCGCCCTTGCAGGGCGCACCGATCGGCTCCGAAAACCCAGGGCGGTGCCCTGGGCTAACCTGCGGCGGCGCCTTCAGCGCCGGAACCAAAGGGGACTTTTCCGCCGCGCGAAAACCTATTGCACGCGGTCAAATGGATACCCAGCCGCTTCGAGGGCGGCGGTCAGTTCGGCGACGTGCTCCGGCCCGCGCGTTTCCATCGTAATGTCAATCACGGTGTCGCCGAGCACCACGCCGTAATACGCCCGGTCGTACATCGTTTCCACAATGTTGGCTTTTCGATCGGCGATGACGGCGGAAAGCCTCTGCAATGCGCCAGGATGATCGGGCAGATGGATTCGCAACCGGACCAGGCGTCCGTCCTTGACCAGCCCTCGTTCGATGATCAGCGAAAGCAGTGAGACATCGATATTCCCCGCGCTGACGAGCACTCCCAGCTTCTTCCCGTGGTTCGGAACTTTTCGATTCAAGACGGCAGCCGTCGCGGCCGCACCCGCGCCTTCGGCGAGTGTTTTTTCTTTTTCGAGGAGCTGGAGAATGGCGCTCGCGATTTCTTCCTCATCCACCGTCACGATTTCATCCACGTATTTGCGGACCAGCGGAAACGTAAGCGTTCCCGCGCAGCGCACCGCAATCCCGTCCGCGATGGTCTTGTTCGCCGGCAACGTGACCAATTCATTTTTTTCGACGGCCGCTTTCATGGAGGCCAGCTTGGACGATTGCACTCCGATCACTTGAATCTTCGGATTCGTCTCCTTCACCGCGCAGGCGACGCCGGCGATCAAGCCGCCGCCACCCACGGGAATGACGAGCGCATCGAGATCGCCATGCTGCTCGAGCATTTCGATTCCCAGCGTTCCTTGTCCCGCGATCACGGCCTCATCGTCAAACGGATGAATGAACGTCAGTTTCTGTTCCTTGCACCGCCGCACCGCTTCCTCGCAGGCCTCGTCGTAGTTCGCGCCGGCGAGGATCACTTCGGCGCCGTAGCCGCGTGTGGCGGACACTTTCACGAGCGGCGTCGTCAGCGGCATGCAGATTTGCGCCTGAATGCCGCGCTTCGTCGCGTGATAGGCCACCGCCTGCGCGTGATTTCCCGCGGACGCCGCGATCACGCCGCGACGCCGTTCTTCTTCCGTCAGCATCAAAATCTTGTTCAGCGCACCGCGCTCCTTGAACGCGCCGGTCATCTGCAAATTCTCGAGCTTCAGGAAAATCGAGTTTCCTGTTTGCAGAGAAAACTTTTCGGAATGGACGAAGGGCGTGAGCACAATCGAGCCGCGGATGCGGTCCCTCGCCTCCTGAATCGCGCGAAGTGTCAACATCGGGAAGATTCCAGGTCAGGCTCGTGATCGGGTTTCATAATTTTCAGCCGCGTCATGACAGACGTCTCACCAAAACAGAACAGGCAGAATATCAGATTTGGCATGTCTTCTTGTGAGATTCCGATTGAATTTTGCATTTCTATAGCATTGCACAGGCGGGAGGTCGAGGCCAATCCGTCAATCGATTCGGTGGCCAGCCTGAAGCGCTGTGTAAGTTCAGTCGAGGATCGTTGTGCAAGCTGGGGACCCTCAGATTGCTTGGGAGAGTGCCGTTCTTATCCATGTGTGTAATCGATTTGTATCTAAACCCGCACCCTTCAAACCCAAGGGTGGGGCACCCAAGTGCACCTTATCACTTTGCGCCTGGCCGATCCGCCCGAGCCTTGTGATATCTTCGAGCGGCTTTCCTATTGCGGCGCTTTCTCCGCGCGCGCCAACCATATCCACGAACCACTGATATTTCCACCGGACAGCGCACGTATCTGAATGTGACTACGCGCGATGATCGGAATGCCAGTACAATGCAGAAACCTGAACGCCAGGTTCGCTATGCGCGCGGAGGATAAAAAATGAACGAACAAGCTGAACCGTCAGGATCCAAAGGATCTCTATTGGGCAGATTGGTCCGGATTTTTCTGAAGGCGCTGGGGGCGCTCGTCGTGCTCATCGTCCTGGCGATCGTGGCATTCAACATTTATCTTTCCTCTCGCCCGGCTCCAAGGTTTGTGCGGCCCGCAGGCACGATCGTGGTGCCTGCCCCATCCCATATCGGCCGCTCGTTCATTGACTATATGACGATCGACGGGCACCGGCTCTACGCGGGCTACGCCAGCGCCGGCCTTGTCGGCGTGATTGACACCACGACCAGCCAGCCGGCGGCACAGTCACGGGCTTAGGGCGTACGCATGGGATTGCCGTTGTCGCCGAGCGCAACCTCGGATTCGCGAGCGACAGCGGAGATAACACCGTCGGAGTGTTCGATCTGAATACGCAGCGGCTGCTGCAGAAAATTCCCGCGGGCCTCGATACGGACGCCATCATTTACGACCCAAAGCTGAATCTGGTTTATGCCGCAAATCATGACGGAAAAACGGCCACGCTGATCGACGCCGCCACGCAGAAAGTGGTCGCTAACATTCAGCTCGGCGGAGAGCCCGAGTACCCGCAAGCCGATCCCGCAACGGGCATGATCTATCAAAACCTCGAAGACATCAGTGAGCTCGTGGTCGTCGACCCGCAGAAGCAGGCGGTGACGCAGCGTTACAAGCTCGCTCCCTGCGAAGGGCCGACGGGGCTGGCTCTCGATGCGGCGAACCATCGCTTGTTTTCAGCCTGCCGCAGCAAGCATCTCGTCGTACTCAACTCGGACACCGGTGAAATTGTCGCGGTTATACCCATCGGCGGCGGCGTGGACGGCGCGGGCTATGACCCTGTATTGCGGCGCGTGTACACGGCAAACGCAGTGGGCAACATGACCGTAATTCAACAGGAATCCGCCGACCAGTATCGAGTGCTGGAAAACGCGCCGACGCATTTCGGCGGGCATTCGCTAGTCATCGATCCCGTCACGCATCGCATCTATGTTGCGTACTTCGGATCAGTCGCCATGTACGATGCGCTGCCCCAACCCTAATTGCCTTCCCGGACAAGTCCTATTGAGTCCGCGCAAACCTGCCGGTAGCCTGCTGGAAGAGGCCAACGTGTCTGATACGCGCGTTCCTAAAACTCTTTTCTTTGCGATTCTTGGCGCGGGCATTTTGCAGTGCCTTCACGATTTCCCGCTTCTCCCGGATCGTTTGGCTTCGCACTTTTCCGCGTCCGGCAACGCCAATGGCTGGATGACGAAGCCACAATTCTTCGTGACCTACGCTGTCGTGATTATCCCGGCCCTGGTCCTCGAATTCTGGGTGCCCCGCAGAATCGCCGGGAGGCCCGACAATCGCCTCAGGCTGCCGAATAAGGATTTCTGGCTGGCCCCGGTTCGCCGCGCCGAAACTTTTGCCTATTTCGAGAGATTCTTCGCTTGGTACGGCTGCGCATTCCTGCTGCTGGAGGTCTTTGCGATGGGGCTGGCCATGCGAGCCAATTTCCAGAGTCCGCCTCAGCTCCCGCCCGGGCCGATCGTGTTCGCGATTGCCGCCTTCGTACTTTTCAATATCGTCTGCGTTACGGCGATGTTGCGGCGGTTTTCAAAGCTGCCGCAAGGTTGATGGGATGGAAGTCTTGGCCAGCGTCCACTGTTCCTGGCGCATCGAACACTCTTCCGCTACAATCGCGCCCGTTCTGGAATTCGCGGTTCGCTGACAACCCAGGAGGGAGTCACGCGTGAGCTTCAGCCAGCGCCTGCAGGAAATCCGCGAAGGATTCGAGCCCGCCTTCTGGGTCGCGAACATCAGTGAAATCTTCGAGCGGCTTTCCTACTATGGCGCTTTCTCCTCGCTCGCCAACTATCTCCATGAATCGTTGAATATTCCCACGCAGCAGACCGGCGCGCTGGCCGGCCTATTCGGGGGAATGGTTTGGTTCCTCGCGATCCTGGGAGGAGCGGTGGCAGACCGCCTCGGTTTCCGCCGGGCGCTCTCTCTCGCCTATCTGATCTTGGCTTGCGCGTATTTTCTGCTCGGGTCGCTCGGTGCGACATGGATGGCGCCGGTCCGTTCCGCCGTGCCTCTGATGGGCTTGCTGGCGTTCGTGCTGGTACTCCCGGCCCTGGGGATTGCCATGGTTAAGCCCAGCGTGGTGGGGACGACCGCGCGCGCTTCGAGCGAAAATGTCCGATCGATTGGCTATTCGATTTATTACACGCTGGTGAATATCGGCGGCGCGGCGGGTCCTTATGTTGCGTCGTGGGCGCACCGGCACCTCGGGGTCGAAAACGTCTTCCGTGTTTCGGCGTTGAGCGTCCTGCTGATGTTCTTCGCCGTGGTGCTGTTTTTCAAGGAGCCCCGGCGTTCCGGCGATGCGAAGACTGCCAGCCTCGCGGAAACGGCAAAAAACCTTTTCACTGTCATGACGAATCCGCGGTTCATGCTGTTTCTTCTGATTTTTTCAGGCTATTGGATCGTATTCTGGCAGCAATACATCGTCCTCCCGATTTACATCCACGGGTACATCGATCCGCACGCTGACGTCGAACTCATCCTGATCACGGACGCCGCCACGGTGATCTGCCTCCAGTTCCTTGTCACGTACCTGACGCGGAAAATTCCCGCGTTTCGCGCCATTACGATCGGGACGCTCGTCTCCGCGCTCGGCTGGCTGATTGTCGCGTTTCATCCCGCCGTGTGGGCCGTCGTGCTTTCCATTTTCGTCGTGGCGCTGGGCGAGATCGTGCTCTCGCCGCGCTACTATGAGTACATCTCGCGCCTGGCTCCGCCGGGACAGCAGGGAACTTACATGGGCTTTGCGTTTCTCCCGATCGGCATCGGATCGCTCGTGGGGGGGTGGCTGGGCGGACGCCTGATGCATCATTTCGGCGAGGTTGCGCAGCGCCCCGCCCAGGTGTGGTGGGCTCTCACCGGCATCGGAGTGGGAACAACGTTGCTCCTGTGGGTTTACCACGTGATCGTGAAGACCGATGTCCCCGCTGTGGACGACGCGCCTCCCGTGTAACTTTGCGCAATGGCGCTCCGATCCTCGATTCTTCCTCTGTGCTCTCCGTGCCCTCTGTGTTAAATCTCCTTGTAGAAGAAAGAATTCCCGCAAAAATGGTATTGAGGACAGGGAGAGGAATGGGATTCGAGCGTTGTAAACCGTGTCGAGGGGTTAGCGTTGAATGAAGGAACGTCTCCTTATCGTATTGCTGTTAGCGGCGGTGGCGCTCGTCTACAGCAACACACTGCTGAACGATTTCACCATGGACGACGGACTCTACGTCGCGAACAATCCGCAGGTGACCGCACCCTCGGTGCGAGCGCTGTTCACGCCGAACAAGTTCAGCGATGTGTTTCGACCGGTCACCTTCGCTACGCTGGCATTGAATCAGGCGGTGAACGGAGGGAAGCCGTTCGGGTTTCACCTGTTCAATCTCATGCTGCACGCGGCAGTTACTTGGCTGCTGTACCTGGTGTTGCTGGCGATCCTCGGGACATCGCCGCACGCGAAGACCGTGGCGCTTGTGGCCGGTTTGCTGTTCGCCGTGCATCCCATCCATACCGAGGCCGTCGCCTCTGTTGTGGGACGCGCCGAATTGCTTGCTGCCGCATTCCTGCTGGCGGCTTGGATCCTGCACGTGCGCGATCAGGAGATCGCCGCGCTGGTCTGCTTTCTGCTGGCGCTGCTATCGAAGGAATCTGCCGCGGCCTTCTTGGCGTTGGTGCTGGTGGGCGATTTCGCACGCGGCGAGTGGAAGCCGCGTCTACGCTATGCGCGGATCGCTGGGGTCACCCTGCTGTACGTTGGACTGCTTTGGAAAGTCCAAGGAGGCCACCTCGGCCAGGCGGGTATCTCCCTGCTGGACAATTCACTTGCCGTTGTTCCCGCTGGGTGGAGAATTCTCAACGCGCTTCGTGTGGCGTGGAAATATGTGGGACTCCTCATTTATCCGGCCACACTTTCTTGCGACTATTCCTTCAATCAAATTCCGGTCTATTTGAATTGGCGCCATACGCTGCCCGCGGCGGCGGCCGCGGCAGTGGTTGTGGGCGCTTGGATGTGGGCGATCTGGAAGCGGCAAGCCGAATGGGTCTTGGCGGGCGGGATCTATATGGCCGGCTTTGCGACTACGGCAAACATCTTAAAGCCGACGGGAACGATCATGGCCGAGCGGCTCGCGTATCTCCCATCAGCGGGATTTTGCCTGCTCGTGGCGCTGAGTTGGACCTGGCTTCGAGAGTGGGCTCCGCTTGGAGCCCGCCTTAATCTTAAGAAGGATTGGCAGCGAACATTGGCATTCGGAGTGTTAGCCGCTCTCGTGGCGGCGCTGGCCGTGCGCACTGTGGTGCGTAATCAGGATTGGATAAACAATCTGGTTCTTTATTCGGCCGGGGTGCGGGCGGCGCCGGGTAGTGCGAAAATGCACGCCAATCTCGGAAGCCAGTTCATGGACTATGGGCAAGTGGGGTTGGCTCGCGTGGAGTTTGAAACCGCGTTGCGAATCTACCCGGACTATCCTGACGCGCTCGCGTCTTACGGGCTTCTGGAGTCCTGGACGGGGAACAAGGAGGCCGCTGGCCGGATGATGGAGCGCGCGCTGAACATGAGCCGGAGGGATAATCCGAACTATGATTTCATGATCGTGAACGTAGCGGCATTGTTAATACAGACCGGCAAGATGGATGGCGCTCTGGACCTTCTGAACCGCGAGATCGCGGAATCGCCCAAGTATGCGCGCGCCTGGTCGAACCGCGCCGTGATTCGTTACCAACGCGGCGAGAAAGCGTCAGCCGCCGCCGACGTGGACGTGGCTCTGCGTTTGGATCCCAGCAATACCCAGGCGCAAAACTTGATGCGATTGCTGGGCGCTTCAGCGCCCTCGGCGTCTCGGCAATGAGAAACTGGCAGGAGATGCCGCCGCTCAAACTGTCCTGTATCCAGGCCAGAACTGCGATTCTTCCTCTGTGCTCTCCGTGACCTCTGTGTTGAAGCTTTGGTTTTGCGCCGGAGAAAATCTCAACACAAAGGTCACCGAGAGCACAGAGGACATGGAGAGGAAAAGATCGGTTTCACGAGTCACGCGGAATGCTTCGTCGCGCGGTCGAGCGCTATGAGAGCTTGTTCCGTGGTAATGAGACGCGCGCCCAGCGCGGTCAGCTCCTCGAGGGTCTTCCGGCCGTCTTCCGCCTTCAGTGTCTCGATGGCATCGCTCACCAGAGCCACGCGCCGCCCGCGTTCGAGCAATCCCTTCGCCGCGAATCGAACACAATACTCCGTGACCACGCCAAACACGAAAATTTCAGCGTCCGCGCTGGTGAATCTCGCGACGCGTTCAATCACCTTCTCCGTATTGGGATTATCGAACACATTGAGAGTCTGCTTTTCGAGGATGACCTGCTGGAATTCGGAAAGGTCCACGGGAATGGCTGCGTCCGCGCGGTTCGGAATGACCAGGACTTTTTCCGCGCGCGTCTCGGGAATGATTTCCGCGCCGGGCGTGCCGCGCACACAGTGCGGCGGGAAGCGTTCGAATTCCGGGTCGTCAGGCGTATGGGTGCAGGCGTCACCGACGATGAAGACGCGCCCTTGCCGGGCCGCATCCGTCAACCGCTTCAAATTGGGGATAAGTTTTTCCGCGCCAGGAACGTACAGCTTCCCGCCAGGAAGCATGAAATCCACCTGCGTATCCACGTCCCAGAAAATTACCGTGCGCGAAACCATGCCGCCTTGCCCCTCTGACATTTAGATGCCCGCCGCATGCTGCACGCGGCGGCGTACTTCCTCGAGCAAACCCTCCAGCCGGGCGCTGCGCCGAACCGGATATGGAGCCGATTCCTCCTTCAGGCTGCGCACCGACTCCGGCAGGCGCGCCCTCTGTTGCAGACACCGCTCGCGCGCGGCGCCGAGGTCCGTGCGCGGGGCGTTCCGTTTGCCACCACTCATCACCAGTTCCAGCAGCATTTCCGCGCCCGGGAAATTTTCTTCCACCAGGCCGATGACGTCGTTGCCGAAACTTCCATCAGGGTGGCTGAAACGATGCACCTGCTTCCTTCCGGGATACGTCACTTTTGCGGCGCTGAATTTTGCGGCCGAGCGCACTTCTCCACCAATCTCGATCTCCACCAATTTGTAAATTACGCCCAGCGTCGGCGAATCGTGCGATGTTACGAGCGCCGTTCCCACGCCGAAGCCGTCAATCTTCGCCCCTTCGGCCAGTAAGGAAGAAATGCGGTCCTCGTCGAGGTCGCCCGAGGCGAACACGATCACGTCGTTCCAGCCCGCCTGGTCCAGCCGCTGGCGGACCCACGCGCTATCCGCTGCGAGGTCGCCGCTATCGAGGCGCACGCCCCTCGGCTTCCGGCCCATGGAGATGATCTTTTCCAATGCGGCGCGAACGTCGTAGGTATCGACAAGCAATATGGCATGTTCGGGAAAAATGTTGAGAAATCGCCGGAAGGCATCTTCTTCGTTCTCGTGCGCCATAATCCACGAATGCGCCTGCGTGCCGTAGACAGGAATCCCGAACTGGTGGCCGGCCGCAACGTTCGAAGTTCCCTGGCAACCGCCGATGACCGCGGCGCGGGCCGCCAGGAGGCCTGCCTCCATGCCGTGCGCGCGCCGAGTGCCGAATTCGATCACGCTCCGACCGGCTGCCGCCTGAGTCACGCGCGCCGCCTTGCTGGCGATCATCGTCTGAAAATTGATTGCCGCCAGTAAGAAAGTCTCGACAATCTGCGCCTCCACAATCGGACCGGTGACGCGCAAGATCGGCTCGCCGGGAAAAACCACCGTGCCCTCCGGCATCGCCCACACATCGCCGGAAAAACGGAACTGTGCCAGATACTGGAAGAAATCGCCGCTCGTATGGGCAAAAACGGGCTGCTTCCGCAGGTACGCGATTTCTTCCTCTGAAAATTGCACGTTTTCGAGAAAATCGAGCGCCTGATCGAGCCCCGCCGCAACCAGGTAGTTTCTTCTAGGAGGCAAAGAGCGCACAAACAGTTCGAACGTGGCGCGGGCGTCGAAATTTGTCTCCAGATAACCCGAAGCCATGGTCAGTTCGTACAGGTCGGTGAGAAGGCCGGAATACTTGGGGTTGGAAGTCATCCGATGTCCACGGCCATTATGCCATCCGTGCCAAGCGTGACGCTAGCCGCGCGGAATTCGGGGAATGACTCTATTCCGCGGAAGTTCCAATGCGTCGATGCGATGGCTTCGCCAAGTCTGACCCGGGTTCCACATGCAGGAAACCAGCTATTTTTCAGTTGACGGGAATCGAATCCGCCATTCCCACGCGGAACGAACGATGGAACGCAAATCGGATACGACGGGCTCCCAGCCGAGGACGGCCTTGGCCTTGGTGGAATCAGCAATTAATCTGGAAGGATCACCGGGACGCGGCGATTCGATCCGCACGGGAATCTCACGGCCCGTAACTTCGCGAACGCAGTCGATCACTTCGAGAACGGAAAAACCGCGCCCGGTTCCGAGGTTCAGAAAATCAGATTTGCCGCCTTGGCGAAGGTGCTCCAGGGCGCGGATATGCGCGTCAGCCAAATCGATGACATGAATGTAATCTCGGATCGGCGTTCCGTCCGGCGTCGGATAGTTGTTGCCGAAGACCCGAACTAGCGGCAATTCGTCCAGCGCCGCCGAAATCACATTTGGGATCAAGTGCGTTTCCGGTTCGTGCCGTTCTCCACACTTTTCCGTTGCGCCGGCAGCATTGAAATAGCGCAGCGCGACGAACTTCAATCCATAGGCCGTGTCGTAGGATTCGAGCAGGCGCTCCATGAAAAGTTTGGACCAGCCGTACGGGTTCTTCGGGATTTGCCGGCTTTCCTCGCCGATGGGAATTTGTTCCGGGTCGCCATACACGGCGGCGGTGGAGGAAAATATCACGCGCCGCACACCCGCCTGCACGAGCGCGGTCATGAACGCGATTCCCTGTGCGACGTTGTTCTCAAAATACTTGGCTGGATCGGCGACCGATTCTCCCACTTCGATCAAGCCGGCAAAATGGATGCAGGATTCCAGTTTGTGCTCGGAAGCAATGCGTGCCAGGAGGGCGCGATCGCCAATTTTCCCTTCATAGAGCTGGGTCGCATCGTCCAGCAAAGGGCGGTGACCTCGCGCCAGATCATCGAGCACGACGACCTGTTCCCCTTTTGCTCGGAGGCGTTCCACCGTCACGCTGCCAATGTAGCCCGCGCCACCTGTTACTAGAATCGCCACAATGCCCTCGCGTTCTAAATTCCCTCCCGGATCCGTCACGCACACTTTTAAATTCGTGGCGCATCCGCACGGATTTCGGAACAGGCGATACAACCGCAACTGGCAAAATCAGAGTCTACCTCAACACGAATAGGAGACTTTCACTTTTGTGCTAACACGCGCATGTCTTTTCATGCCTCTGGATGCTCGACGGCCGATGGAACGCCGCGACTTGAAAAATAAGCCGGAGGGCTCGGCCATATAGAAAGTATTGGACGCGCAAGGCGTTCCTATTGGTATGATTACGCCATCTGCCACACGCGTTTCCCTGGGATCGCGAGAAGAGCAATTTGAGGAGGATGCCATGCAGTGTGCCACCGAGGAAAATCTAACCGATCTTGCCCTGGAGCGTTGGGAAGCATGCCACTCGCCGCGGCTCCGCGAGATTATGCAGTCGCTCGTCAAACATCTGCACGGCTTTGTACGCGAAGTGGACCTGCAGGAGGACGAGTGGCTGACCGCCGTGAACTGGCTGGCGAAGACGGGGCAACTCTCTTCCGAGAAGCGGCATGAATTCATTCTCCTCTCCGACGTGCTCGGCATCAGCATGCTGGTCGACGCAATCAATCACCGGCTTCCCACCGGCGCGACGCCTTCGACCGTGATGGGGCCATTTCATATCGAAGGCTCGCCCGAGTTGCCGATGGGCACGGACCTGGCCGCGGGGCTCGCGGGAGAGCCTTGCTACGTCGTCGGCGCCATTCGTGACCTCGACGGAAAACCCATCGCTGGAGCGAAGCTCGATGTCTGGCAAGCGGACGCGGATGGCATGTACGAATCTCAGCTGGGCAAGGAGGAGCCGTTCTTACGCGCAGTTTTCCGCACGGGGCCCGATGGCAAGTACACGATCCGAACGATCGCGCCGCCCGGTTATTCCATTCCCATGGACGGTACGGTCGGCGACTTGATGAGGGAGACCGACATTTCGCATTACCGGCCCGCGCACATTCACTTCTATATTTCCGCGCCGGGGTATCAGCCGCTCATCACACACCTCTTCAAGAAGGACGCACGGTACATCGATTCGGATGTGGTTTTCGGCGTAAAGGAAGATCTCATCGCTGCATTCAAGCAGCAGCCCGCGGGAAAAACTCCCACGGGAGAAGTTTCGACCAAACCCTTCTATGTGGTGAACTACGACTTCACGCTGAGCAAGTAAAAGAATCCAATGGGATTTGCGTCCCGTGGAATTATTGCCGCTGCTTTCACCGCCTAGAAACTTTCTTCCTCATCGCAATGAAACTTCGCCGCATGCAAGATTGATTCTGGTTAAATGCCACTCTCTTGGTACAATTCACGCGCGGCCGTGTGGCGTTGCGCGAGTGTCGCAAGCCATTGGGCTGTTTTATCGCGAGGAGAAATTCACATGTCTAAATTCAAAATGGCGGCTATTGCCGTGCTCTGCGCTGCCGTAGTTCTCCCCGCATCCACTCGGGTTCCGCAAGTCCCCGCCTCGGCCGCGAGCGCTCCTGATCCAAAGCTCATCGAAGACCTCGTCTACGCCAACCGCATCCTGTCCGACCAGGGCGTGGTTGACGCCTTCGGCCACGTAAGCGCTCGCGACGATCAGGACCCGAACCGATTCCTTTTGGCGCGCAGCGTCGCGCCGGCACTGGTCACTTCCAGCGATATTCTGGAGTTCGACAGGAATGGCGAACCGATCGACGCGCGCGGCCGTGGCGTGTACCTCGAGCGGTTCATTCACGCGGCGATTTACCGCGCGCGGCCGGATGTGATGGCGATCGTTCATAGCCACTCGCCCGCGGTCATTCCGTTCGGCGTGACCGGAACGATCCTGCGCCCCATCTATCACATGAGCGCGTTTTTGGGCGCCGGCGCACCCGTCTTCGAGATTCGGGATGCGGCGGGCATGACCAATATGCTGATCACCGACAACAAGCTGGGCGACGCTCTCGCCAAGTCGCTCGGCGACAGGGCCGTCGTGCTGATGCGCGGCCACGGTTCGGTCGCGGTGGGCGATTCGATCCCGCAAGTAGTGCATCGTGCAATTTACACAGAGGTTAATGCGCGGCTTCAGGCGGAAGCCGCAAAGCTCGGCCCCATCAATTTCCTGACGCCCGAAGAAGCGGCCAAGGCCGATGCGCAAACCGATTCCAAGGCTTCGCTCGCGCGGCCGTGGGAGCTGTGGAAAGCTAGCATTGGAAAGATCGAGTAGAAATCAAGAGACCAGAAAAAGGGAGCGCGTCCAAATCGAGATGAAAATTTTCAAAATTGCGGTCATCCCCGGGCGATGGCATCGGAAAAGAAGTGGTGCCGGAAGGATTGCGCGTGCTCGAAGCGGCCGGGCGCCGTTTCGAGTTGAAATTCTCGTGCAAGAATTTCGATTGGAGCTGCGAGACCTACCTCAAGACGGGGAAAATGATGCCCGACGACGGACTCGAGCAGCTTCGCCCCTTTGACGCGATCTTTCTAGGCGCTGTCGGCTATCCCGGCGTTGCCGATCACATTTCCCTTTGGGGACTCCTGATTCCGATTCGGCGCAGTTTTCAGCAGTACGTGAATTTGCGCCCGGTGCGCTTGCTGAAGGGAATCCAATCTCCGCTCAGACATATGGAGCCGGGGCAAATCGATTTTTGCGTCGTCCGTGAAAACAACGAAGGGGAATACTCGGATGTAGGAGGCAGAATTTTCCGCGACTCCGAAGACGAGATGGCCATGCAGCAGACCATCTTCACGCGGCGCGGAGTGGATCGAATCATGCGTTATGCGTTTGAGCTGGCCCGGAAACGCAAATCACACGTGACGTCCGCCACGAAGTCCAACGGCATCATTCATACCATGCCGTTCTGGGATGAACGATTCAGCGTCATCGGCAAGGAGTTTCCGGACGTTCGGACCGATCAATATCACATCGACATTCTGACGGCTCACTTTGTCCGCCATCCCGACTGGTTTGACGTGGTCGTGGGATCGAATCTCTTTGGCGACATTCTCTCCGATCTCGGCCCGGCCGTTGCCGGTTCCATTGGCATTGCTCCGTCCGCCAACTTGAATCCGGAACGCAGGTACCCCTCGATGTTCGAGCCGGTCCATGGGTCGGCTCCGGACATCGCCGGAAAAGGAATCGCCAATCCCGATCGGACAAATCTGGTCCGGCGCGATGATGCTTCGTCATTTTGGCGAAGAGGCAGGCGGCGGACGCGATCGAAAGAGCGATCGAAGATGTGCTGGCCACACCCGAATTTCGCACGCCCGATGTCGGAGGGAAGGCCACGACCGAGATTGTCGGGAAGGCTATTGCCGGCAAATTAGCCAAGTAAGAGTGGCGGATTTTCCCGCGCCTGACCTGTTCGCCGGGCCGCATGAGCCGCTCAGGAATTGAAGATCTGCTGGGCGTCGCGCGACAATTTCAGCCACGGAGCGTTGATGGGCCGCATCGTTCGGTCTTCCCTCGCGGCGGTGGAGGATCTCCCACCCTGAAAATGTCCCTCCAGCTCGCCGGGCCTCAAGCGATGCGCCGTTGGCTCTTCACCCGGGCTCCGTGATGTGAACAATCGAAATCAGGATTCCCGCCCGGAACGACTCCTTGCTTTGCGGGTTCAAAGAGATCTCTCTGCAAGTAGTAGCAGATCGCGATGAGATTCCAACTGGCAGGCTCAATCTGATATTCATGCTTTTCAAGATCCGCGATTCTCGTGTTCACCGTGAGGCCACGACTGGAAGCCCGGGTTCGCAGGATTTCGATGGCAGCCGGCGAGCCATCCACGGCAGTGACGCTCCAACCCTCGTTCAGCAAGCCAGAGCGCGTTGCGGCCGGATCCGCAAGCCAGGTCGAGCGCCTTGCCCGGCGGCAGCCCCTCTGCGGTTTCCACTAGGAGCCGGCGTTGGCGCAGAGTCTAAATCCTCAGCCGCACGCGCCCCCGACCTGTAACGCTCATCCCAACCTCGAATTTCCATATGACGGCCTATATTTCGAATCTGTATTTTCACGCGCCTAATTCTTTAGACGTGGAAACAGCCGCAGCGCATTGCCCCGATTAATTGCCTCCACTTCACTCGCCGAGAATTTGAAGTCCCGGAATCCATCCACGGTTATGGACATGCGCACCATGGGGAAGTCCGTTCCGAACAGCAGCTGTGAGATGGGAATGAGCTTGGTGAGCGCGGCCAGAGACGAAGGATTGGCGCCATTCGCGATATCGAAATACAACTTTTTCAATTCGGCGTCGACGCCGTTGGGCGCGCCGGCGGCAGGTTCCGGAGGAAACAGCTCACCGACGCGGCGAGCCAATACCGGGATCGTTCCACCCGAATGCGTAAAGATGAAACGAACATTGGGGAACCGCGTGAATGCGCCATTGATGAGCAAACTGGTCACCGCGCGCATGGTGTCAAAGTCATACTCGATCCATGACGCGGGAATGCCGGGAAGAAGTTTGCCGCAGCAGCTTGGCGTCGTCGGGTGGACGAACACGATGGCCTTGCGGCGATTCAACTCCTCGAACACGGGCACGAAAACGGGGTCGCCGGGCCATTTATCGCCGTAATCGGTCATCAAGGAAATGCCATCCGCCTTGAGCGTGTCATACCCGTATTCAATTTCGCGCAGACTGGCGTCCTGCTCGAGCAACGGCAACGCCGCAAATAAACCAAAACGCCCCGGATAGTCCCGGACCATTTGCGCTCCATATTCATTGCTATCCCGCGCCAGGGAGCGAGCCGCCTCACCGGCTTGATTGGATGGAATACCCCCGGTGGGTATCGACAGCATGGCCGTGGCAATGCCGGCCTTTCCCATTGCATCCAGCGCCTTCGCCGGCGTCCAATTCCCCAGCGCAGGGTCCGAAATCATACTCACGCGAGTCGGACCCGAACGGCTCAGATAAGCGGGCGAAAACAAATGGTGGTGGACATCGATTCGATTTAGCTTGGCGCTCGAAACTTGCGACGCAGGCTGCGCCGTCAATCCTGTTGCCTGCGGCAAAATCGCGCTCGCCCCAAGGGCGCCCAGCGATTGCAAAAATTGCCGGCGCGAGGCGCGCGAGTTTAACGGGGAATGGGCTCGATTCTCTGGTTCGGTGGTAAAACTGGAATCTCCATCGCCGCAATATTTCATGGGCACTTCCTTCCTTCGAGGCCGTGCCGCCTCGGGAGACAACTCAGCCCGGACAGCATAATCTTCTTTCTTTTAAATTTGCCCTAAATAATTCCGCGGGTACGGCAACTGCCTATTGACCGTTCGTGGGGAATGGTTCTTTTGTCAGCCTGCGAGAGAAGCATTTTACAGCGGGGAGTGCCGAGGATTCCTACGGCCCGATCTTGAGCACCGCCGCTCCCGGGATGGCATCGTTCTTCAGCGCGTTCAGCGCTCGATTGGCTTCGCTCAATGGAAATATCTGCACTCGCGTGCGGATGGGAATCTCCGCCGCAATGCGCAAAAAATCCTCTCCGTCCTGGCGCGTATTGTTCGCGACGCTGCGAATGACGCGTTCCTGATAGAGCAGATTGTAGTCGAGAGACGGAATCGGGCTCATGTGGATGCCGCCCAGAACCAGGGTTCCGCCCTTGCGAAGCGCCTTCAACGCGGCGGGAACAATCTCCCCGGCCGGCGCAAAAATGATGGCGGCGTCGAGTTTTTCGGGCGGCTCCGCAAACGTTCCCCCAGCCCATGCCGCGCCGAGATCCAGCGCCAGCCGCTGATGCCGCGCGTCCCGCGTCGACGCGTACACTTCGACATTCCAATGCCGCGCCACTTGTATCGCAAGGTGTGCCGCCGCGCCGAAACCGTAAAAACCGAGCCGTTCTCCGGATTTGATTCCCGACAACCGCAGCGAACGAAAGCCGATGATTCCCGCGCAAAGTAGAGGCGCCGCCTGCTCATCCGGGAAGACTTCCGGAATCGAGTAAACGAATTCCTCCGGCGCAACTATATATTCTGCATAGCCCCCATCTTCGCGTGTACCCGGTAAAATCTGGGTTGTCACAAAGGTTCTCTTGCCCTCGGCGGCAATAAGGACAAGTGCCGTCCACATGATGCAACCAGGCGACCCCCACGCGGGCACCCACGGGAAATCGCCGCGCGTTTTCTCCAGCCTTTTCGACGACGCCCACGACTTGATGTCCTGGAATCACCGGCGACTTGCGGGGCGTCAGTTCTCCTTCCACTACATGCAAATCCGTGCGGCATACGCCGCAACAACTCACACGAAGGAGAACGTGTCCGGCCGCGGGGTCCGGTCTTTGCACTTCGATATACTTGAGAGGATTCGTTTCGATAGGAGCCGGGTGCTCCAGCAAGCAGGCTTTCATGAGGTCGCCTTGGTTAGGGGCAGGACGTCCGCCGCCGCGCATAGTATCCCATTCCCGTGCGACTGCAATTCCCCGGGCCGGCCTAACAGTTTGGCAAAGGCGACGATCGCTGCCGGCTTGTCTCTGGTTGAGCGCTGGCCAAGGTGTAACACTGTACCTTGGATCTGCTGTTAGTTCTTGAACTCATGCAACAGAGTGGTGAGAGATAAAATCCTTACTGGTTACTCCGCAACCGATGGGACACCCGGCTAAAATTTTCGAGTGCCTTGCCCTCAAGAGCAGATCGATCAGAATCCTAATTCGTGCCGAATTGAGATGGCCCGCCGCAAGCCTTCCTTAGTTAGAATACTTCTTCCAGGAATAATTCATTTAGTGGTAAGCTACTTCTGCTTCTATACCCCATATCGATATTTAACAACCATTGGACAGACGAGCGTCTCAGGTCTGTCGCCTGGAGAGTTCAATATGACAGTCCCGGGGAAAATGTCTGAAAGGCGTGTTGTTAGAACGTACAGACTCGCGAGCGTATGCATCTGCTTTTTCGCGACACTGCTGGCTTGCGGTCAGAAGCCCGTGGAACGCCCACCGGGTAACACGGAGACGCAAATCTCGCCGGGAGCGCAAGACGCCACGTGGAGCTTCGCGGTTTCGGGCGACTCGCGAAATTGCGGTGACTTGGTAATGCCGACGATCGCGGCAGACGCGGCGAAGCACAGCCCGGCGTTTTATTGGCACTTAGGAGATTATAGGGCAATCTTCATGATTGACGAGGACATGGAGCAATTGGCCAACGTCCGGACGAATCATTTATCGCACCTCCAGTACCTAGAGACAGCTTGGGACGATTTCATAAAAAATCAGATAACCCCGTTTAACCCCATTCCCGTATTTCTGGGAATCGGCAACCATGAGATGCTCGTGCACGTGGATCGCAAGGATTTCATTGCCAAGTTCGGGAACTGGCTGGACGCGCCCGCGATTCAGGAGCAGCGCTTGAAAGATGATCCGAACGACCACCGCGTGAAGTCTTATTATCACTGGACCAGGGGTGGCGTCGATTTCATCAATATGGATAACGCTTCAAAAGATCAGTTCGACGGCACGCAGCTAGGATGGTTCAAGAGTGTGTTAGACCGTGACAAGTCGAATCCGGATATTAAGACTATCGTCGTGGGAATGCACGCCGCGCTGCCGGAAAGCATCTCCCGGGGCCATAGCATGAGTGAATCTAAAGAAGGGGAGAAGAGCGGCATTCAGGTCTATAAAGAACTTTGGAGCGCGCAGAATGACGCGCACAAGCACGTTTACGTACTGGCGAGTCATTCCCATTTCTTTATGGACGGAGTCTATAACACTGTTTACTGGAAACAAAATGCGGGGGTGCTCCCAGGATGGATCGTGGGCACGGCGGGCGCCGCTCGCATTCCTCTGCCGGGAATTCGAGTGATGCGCTGCAGGCGAAGGTGAACGTATACGGCTATCTTATGGCCACCGTCAATCCCGACGGCCAAAAGGACGGTACGATACGTTTCGAATTTCAGCAGCTTGAAAAACAGAGCGTACCCCCCGCTGTCAAAGCCGGCTTCGCGCCAACATTCGTGGATTGGTGCTTTGACAAGAACTTTCAGGCAGATGACGAACCCGCTATGCTTAAGTCGATGGAGAAACGCGCCTCGCTTGGCCGACGCAACAAACCTGCTTCCTAGAGAGGCGACTCACAGCAATAGACGTGTCGCCCCATCTGATTCTAATTTAGCGGTATAGTTTTGAGACCTTCGAAGCAGGTCACAGAGTCGACGAGGTGTGGGTGTGGGTGTGGGTGTGGGTGCGGGTGGACGTGCTGGGGGCCGACTCTGAGTTGGCCGATGATGGCGTCCGAAAACGAGAAGACGCGGTTGCCCATATAATTCTCGCGCAGGTGTTTCCGGAGCTGGCTGCTGGCCGCCACGCCTGCGAAGGGTACCATGCCGTTCGTCCTTTGAAGGGCGGAGCCTTTGCCAGCACGATCCTTACCTCCATTAACTGGACCGATCTAGTTTTTGAATGCAACCAACCGTGCGTTGAGAGTTAGATATCCCGACAGGTTGCTCCGCACGCCAGGGGCAGCTTGCGGCCGCGTTGCTGCCAGACCTCGAAGATTGCGAGGGAAAATGAAAACGCTAATTTGTTCATTCGTGCTGTTGTCCATCGCGTTCCCCGCGTGGGCTGCTCATCCGTTCCATGTGGAAGACATGCAGCGCCTTTCGCGAGTCGGCGGCCCTCGTGTGTCACCCGACGGAAAATGGGTCGCTTTTACGGTGACGCGGAGCGATGTGGCGAAGAATCGGTCGGTGACGAACATTTGGATGATCCCTGCGTCGGGAGGCGATCCGCAACAATTGACGTTTGGGGAGCAGGGATCCAATGGGGACCTGCGCTGGTCGCCGGACGGGCGCTACCTGTATTTCATCAGCAACCGTGTGGACAACAAGCGGCAAATCTTTCGTCTCCCTGTGGCCGGCGGCGAAGCCAAACAAGTGACGACTGTTCCGACGGGAGTGGACGCGTACGTTTTGTCTCCGGACGGCAAAACCATCGCCATCACGGCTACCGTGTTCCCCTCGTGCACGGATATGGCTTGCAATGAAAAAATGGCCAAGGAGCGCGCCGACAATCCGGTGAAGACGCGCGTAATTCAGGAGATGCCGTTCCGGCGATGGGACACTTGGGTCGATGGCATGCGCAATCACATTTTCGTTCTGCCCGCCGAAGGTGGCGACTCGAAGGATGTGACACCGGGCGATGTGGATTCGCCGATCTGGACCGAGAATGGCACGCAGGAAGTCGCGTTTTCTCCCGACAGCAGCGAAATTTGTTTTTCCCGCTATGTGGAGAACGAAGCCTTGACCGGCAACAGTGATTTATTCGTGATGCCGGCAACTGGCGGCGAACCGAAGGCCATCACCACGAACAAGGCCACCGACAGCACTCCACTGTATTCCCCGGACGGCCGCTACATTGCCTACAGCGCCACGCTGCGGCCGATGCAGGAGTCCGACCTCACGCGTCTTTTTCTCTATGATCGGAAGACCGGAGAACGCAAAAATATTTTCGAAGCGACCGATCGGTCCATCGATTCGTACGTGTGGGCGGCAGACAGCAAGAGCCTGTATGTGACTTTTGAAGACCGCGGCCAGGAGCCACTGGCGCGGCTGGACCTTGACAGCTTGAAAGTGACGCAACTGGACGCGGCAGGCACGTCCGGAGAGGCGGCCGTTTCGCCCGACGGCGGGTTCCTCGTCTTCCCGAAGATGGATTATTCCCATCCGGTGGAATTGTTTCGGCTGGATCTCGCGGCAGGCGCCGGCTCCGCCAGGCCTCTGACCCGCATGAACGCCGAGGCGCTGAAGGACATCGAGTTTGGCGAGGCTTCCAGTTTTACGTTCCGCGGCTGGAACGGCGAAAACATCCAGGCGTGGCAGGTAAAACCGCCCGAGTTCAACGCAAACAAAAAGTACCCATTGCTGTTGCTGATGCACGGCGGCCCTGAGAACTCGTGGGCCAACCTCTTTCACTATCGGTGGAATGCGCAATTGTTTGCCGCAGCCGGCTACGTGGTGATCACTGCCGAATTTTCACGGCTCATCCGGTTTCGGCCTTAAGTTCATGGACGCAATCAAGGGCCAGTGGGGCGGAGCGCCGTATGAAGATCAAATGAAGGCCGTGGATACCGCGCTGACCTGGCCGTACATTGATACGACGCGTGTGGTGGCCGCAGGGGCGAGTTACGGCGGCTACATGGCGAATTGGATGGAGGGGCACACCGACCGCTTCCGAACGATCGTATCTCACGATGGCCTGTATGACCTGGTGACAATGTCTCTATTCGGGGGACTTCGTGGGGGGACCCATGCAGGAGTTCAAGGGAACGCCGTGGGAGAATCCGCAGGCTTTGATCAATCAATCTCCGGCCACCTTTGCCAATAACTTCAAAACACCCATGTTGATCATTCACGGGGAGCACGATTACCGCGTTGATCCGAGCGACGGGTTCGCCATGTTTCAGGTTCTTCAGGCGAAGCATGTCCCGTCCAAACTGATTGTGTTCGAGGAGGAAAACCACTGGGTGCTCAAGCCTGCCGACAACATCTTCTGGTATCACAACGTGCTCGATTGGCTGGACGAATGGGTGAAGCCGGAACGCGCCGATTACGAGAAACGTCTCCGGGCGACCTCTGGAAATTAAAATAGTCGTTCAGGAAACTCCGGAATCGACACCGCCTCCAAGAATTCTTGGCTGCCGCTAGCATTGCACCCTCCATGGCATTGTAAGGGCTGCCCGGAGACGCGCACGGGGTGCCAGTTTCGCGCGCCGGCCTGCTCAGTCTTTACACGTGAGATTGACGTTCCATTGCAGGGGTGGGTCCAGTCCGTCATTTTTGCAGCACGGGACACCCTGTATTGAAACGCACTGTAGCGAATTTCCCGATGCTGTCCGGGGCGAATTTGGCGTGCGGGTTGCTCCTAAGTTTACAGAATCGTTGCCGGCGTGAAAACCGCGAGTCGAGGCCGCAGGCGGTCATCCGGCTCGTGCTACAATCGCCGCCGTATCAATGACTTGGGACCTAAGGCGGAAAGAGCAAAAATGGCCCACTTTTTCCACAGGCACTCACAGGGCTATAAAGTGAAAAGGATTGTCCCAGTAAGCCTTTGGTCTCAGATCGACACATGCCAGCGCCAACACGCGCCAGGCGCAACGGCATCTAAAGGTAGTAGCGCCGGATTTACGGCCTTGGCGGAGATTTAGTACCACGGCGCTTAAGAGTTGATTTTGGCGGGCTCGAAACGTATGCCATCGGACGCGACAGCAACTGCAACCAGCACAGGCGAGGGCGCGAAAATTCGCTCGGGCGTCCTGATCGAGGCGCGCGACCTCCGGAAAAGCTACCGTGCGGGCGCCGCTGAAATCACTGTCCTATCCGGGGTTAACGTCCGAGTCGAAGCGGGAGAATTGATTGCGGTGGTTGGGCCTTCCGGAGCGGGAAAAAGTACGTTGCTTCACCTGCTGGCCGCGCTAGACACGCCGACGAGCGGTACAGTATACTTCGAACAGAAAGCGATAGAATCGTTTCGGGAAAGCGAACTTGCGGATTATCGCAATCGCTCCATTGGTTTTGTTTGGCAGCGGCACCACCTTTTGGCCGATTTTACGGCGGCCGAAAATGTGGCGATGCCACTGCTGATGCGCGGCGCAGGGTACAGTGAGGCGCTCGAAACCTCCGCCGCTGGCTCAGGGAAGTCGGCCTGGAAGCGCGAGCAACACAGCGTGCGGGGGAGTTGTCCGGAGGGGAGCAACAGCGCGTGGCGATCGCTCGCGCTCTTGTGCAGGAGCCGGCCCTGTTGCTGGCCGATGAGCCCACCGGAGATCTCGACGAGCGAAACGCAATCGCGGTTTTTGAGTTGATGCAGCGATTGCATCGCGAGCACCGGCTCACCTCCATCCTGGCAACGCACAACACAGTTCTGGCGGAGCGCGCAGATCGCGTGCTGCAGTTAGAGCACGGATTGCTCCTGCCGGTTGGGGATAGACCAAAGCCCTGATTTTGCACTGAGGGAGAAACGAGTGACCCGTGTTTGAACGCTACACAGAGAAGGCACGCCGCGTCATATTTTTTGCGCGGTACGAGGCCAGCCAGTATGGATCCCCGTACATCGAAACGGAACATCTGCTGCTCGGCCTGATGCGCGAGGATAAGGCGCTGGCCAACCGCTTCCTGCGTTCCCACGGCTCCATCGAGTCCATCCGCAAAGAGATCGAACAGCGCATCACGATCCGTGAGCGCATTTCCACGTCGGTCGAGGTGCCCCTGAGCCAGGAATCCAAGCGCATCCTGAACTTCGCCACGGAAGAGGCGGAGCGTCTCGGGCACAAACACGTCGGCACCGAACACCTGCTTGCTCGGCATCCTGCGCGAAGAAAAGTGCTTTGGCGCGGAAATCCTGCAGGAGCGCGGTCTGCGGCTTTCCACGCTCCGCGAAGAGCTGGCGCGCAGCGCGGGAGAAAAAGCGCCGGCCTCGCGTCCCAAGGAAACCTCGTTACTCGCGGAATTCAGCCGCGACCTCACGCAAGCGGCGCTGGAAGGCCAGCTCGACCCTCTCGTGGGCCGCGAACGCGAAGTCGAACGCGTCATCCAGATTCTGTGCCGCCGCACGAAAAATAATCCCGTGCTGATCGGCGAGCCCGGCGTCGGCAAGACCGCGATCGTCGAAGGCCTGGCGCAGCGCATTTCCGACAGCGATGTTCCCCCGTTTCTGGCCGACAAGCGCATCCTGTCGCTCGATCTCTCCCTGATCGTGGCCGGAACGAAGTACCGCGGCCAGTTCGAGGAACGGCTCAAGACCATCATGAAAGAACTGATGGAGAGCCAGAACTCGATCGTATTTATCGATGAGTTGCATACCCTGGTGGGCGCGGGCTCCGCGGAAGGTTCGCTCGACGCCGCCAACATTCTGAAGCCGGCGCTTCTCGCGGGCGAAATTCAGTGCATCGGAGCGACCACGCCGGGCGAATACCGCAAGTCCGTGGAGAAGGACCGCTCGCTCGAGCGCCGCTTTCAGGCCGTCAAAGTGGGCGCGCCTTCCGAGGACGAAGCCATTCAGGTCCTCGAAGGGGTGCGCGAGCGCTACGAAAAATTCCATGCCGTCAGCTACACCGACGAAGCCATCCGCTATGCCGTCTATCTCTCCAGCCGGTACATTCCGGACCGCTTTCTGCCGGATAAGGCCATCGACTTGATCGACGAGGCGGGCGCGCGCGTCAAGCTTCGCCAGGCCATGCTGCCGGACGAAGTGGCCGAAGTGCAGAAGCGCGTGAAATTCATCACGCACCGGATGGAAACCGCCATCGCCAATCACGAATTCGAGAAGGCCCGCTTCTACTCCGAGGAAGAGCGCAAGGAAAAGGAAAATCTGCGAGTGGTGCGCGAGCGTCTGAAGCTCGACGACACCAGCACCGGAATCGTCACGCGCGAGGACATCGAAGAAGTGGTGGCGCGCTGGACCGGGATCGCCGTTACCTCCATTAAGGAAGACGAACAACAGAAACTGCTGCGCATTGAAATCGAACTGCACAAGCGCGTCATCAGCCAGGACAAAGCCATTACCGCGCTGGCACGAGCCATTCGCCGCAGCCGCGCCGGACTCAAGGCGCCGGGGCGGCCCGTCGGCTGCTTCCTGTTCCTGGGCCCGACCGGCGTCGGCAAAACGGAAGTCGCGCGGCGCCTGGCGGAATTCCTGTTCGGCAGCGAGAAATCCCTGGTGCGTTTCGACATGTCCGAGTACATGGAAAAGCATTCCGTGTCGAAGCTGATCGGCGCGCCTCCAGGATATGTGGGCTACGAAGAAGGCGGCCAGCTGACCGAGCGCGTTCGGCGCACGCCGTATTCGGTGATCCTGCTCGATGAAATCGAAAAGGCCCATCCGGACGTGTACAATATCCTGCTACAAGTGTTTGAAGACGGCCAACTCACGGACGGCCTCGGCAACACGGTGGATTTCCGCAATACGATTCTGATCATGACCTCGAACCTCGGCGCGCGGCATCTCCAGAAGCGGTCCACGCTGGGATTCCAGTCCGCGGCCGAAGAAGGGTACGGCGAAGAGCCTCGATGAATCTGGTGCTCAGCGAAGTGAAACGCGTATTTAATCCGGAAT
The DNA here is from genome assembly GCA_963811715.1 of Terriglobia bacterium. GTDB lineage: Bacteria > Acidobacteriota > Terriglobia > Acidiferrales > UBA7541 > Palsa-360. The sequence goes on along the minus strand of CAWESM010000005.1, from coordinate 129,554 downwards.
TCCTGAACCGCTTGGATGAAATTATCCTGTTCAACCCATTGGGTGATGAAGAACTGCTCCGCATTATCGATTTGCTGGTCGGACAGATCAACGACACTTTGATCCACCGCCAGGTGCAGATTGTTCTGACGCCGGAAGCGCGCCAGTGGATCCTCGAGAAAACCTGCGCGGATCGCAACTATGGCGCGCGGCCGTTGCGCCGGGCATTGCAAAAGTACGTCGAAGATCCGTTGTCGGAAGCGCTGATTCAGGGGGGCCTGCAGCGGCCGGCAACGCTGGAAGTCTACGTCTCAACTGACGGGCTCGGATTCCGACCGGTGGTCGAAGCAACCCCGGTATCCCACTAGCGAATCCTACGCGCGCAGGCCGGACTTATCTGAGTCCGGCTGGGGGAGCGTACATTCTTGTTTCGGGGGAAGCGGCCTTGACTTGTTCAAGGGCCGCAAGAAAGCATCCTTGTCTCTTGCTGGTTCTGCGCGCGAGCGTGGTGTGTCCGCTCGCGATTGTATTCGCATGCCTGGCGCCTGCGGGCCGCGCATTCCCCGTTTCGCAGCCGCAGCAACAACAGGCGCCCGCTCGCGACTTCCCAGGAAACTCCCGTCATCGAGCGCATCGAATTCCAGGGCAACCGGAGAATCCGCAGCGAGACACTTCGGGCCCGCATCTTTTCCCGTGCCGGCGATCCGTTGAACGAAGAGGCCCTTCGCCGCGATTTTCACGCCTTGTGGAATACCCAATATTTTGAAGACATCCGGCTCGAGGTTCAGGACACCCCCGATAAGCCCAACTCCAAGATCGTCATTTTTTATCGTCACCGAGCGGCCGATCATCCGGCGCATCGAATACAAGGGCAACAAATCCGTTTCGGAGTCCGACATCCTGGACCGGTTCAAGGACCGCAAGGTCGGGTTGTCGATTGAAAGCCAGTTCGATCCGACGCGCATCAAAAAAGCCGAAGTCGTCCTGAAGGAGCTGCTGGCCGAGCACGGCCGCCAGTTCGCCGTGGTGAAGCCGACCTATGAGCGCATCCCGGGCACGAACGCGGTAAAGCTCACCTTCAACATCGACGAAGGCCCCAAAGTGAAGGTTGGCAAAATCCTGGTCACGGGCAACACGGCGTTCTCGAGCCGCCGCATCATTCGCACGATGCGCAATTCGCGCCCCATCGCGATTCCACTCAGTTTTCTGGGATCCATTGACATCATGTCGAAGACCTTCGACCGTCCCAAGCTGGACGAAGATCTCGAGATCGGCGTCCGCGGCCTGTACCAGGACAACGGGTATTTCAAGGTGGTCGTCAAAGACCCGATCGTGAAAACGGAGGACATAAACCGCGGCGGCGTGCCCGGGCCCATACCCATTCCCGTGGTGGGCGCGAAGCACGGCAAAGCCACCAACATCACGATTCCCATCGAAGAGGGCGAGCGCTATCGCATGGGAACGCTGCATGTTCGCAGCGCGGACCCGGACAAGGGCCTTTCGCTCAAGACGGATTTTCTGGAATCCATTTTCCCGATGAAGAAGGGCGAAATCTTCAGCGCGGCGAAGGTTCGCAAGGCGATCCAGGACTACACCAAGCTGTACGGCAACTACGGTTTCATCGACTTTACCGCCGTGCCGGACACGGATATCCACGAAGATACGAAGACCATTGATCTGACGTTTGCGTTCGACGAGCAAAAACAATTCTTCGTCCGGCGGATCGAATTCAGCGGCAACACGGGCACGCGCGATAAAGTGATCCGCCGCGAACTGCTGCTGAGTGAAGGCGACATGTTCCGCAACAACTTGTGGGAACTCAGCCTCCTGCGCCTCAACCAGCTCGATTACTTCGAGCCAGGTCAAGCCCGAGAATGCCGAGATCAAGCGCAACGTCAAGCAAGGCACGGTGGACATTCTTCTCAAGCTCAAGGAGAAAGGGAAGCAGTCCATCAGTTTGACCGGCGGCGTCAGCGGCCTCTCCGGCAGCTATATTGGCCTGACGTACCAGACGAACAACTTCCTGGGCCTTGGCGAAACACTCACCCTTTCCGCCAACATTGGCACCTTGCAGCGCAACATTTCCTTCGGTTTCACCGAGCCCTACCTGTTTGACCGGCCGATCAGCACCGGATTCACGATCTTCACGAGCCGGTACAATTTCGATCAGGCACGGCAATACTCGCTGGCGGTGGGGTACCAGGTGCAACTCAATCCCAACACGGTGCAGAACTACACGCAAAATAGCGACTGGCTTCACGCTCTTCGCGAGCTATCCCATACGCCACCTCGGTTTCACCCGAGTGGGCCTCACTTACGGCTACACGGCCACGAGCATCCAGTCCTTGAGCACCGCCGCGACGGCGCTGTTCAGTGTGCTGCAGTTTCAACAACTCGCGGGCCCTTCCTCGCTTTCGGGCATTCATGAAAGCCGCGTGGTTCCGAGCCTCACCTACAACACCGTGGATAATCCGGTGAACCCCACCCATGGAAAGAGTTTTTTTACCTCGATTCCATTCGAGGGGGGGCCTCTCGGAGGCAACGTCAACACGCTCACGCAGATTGTCGAGGCCAAGTACTTTCGCCCGAACTATCACCGCCGCAATGTGATCGCGATGCGCTTGTTGACCGCCTATGAAACCGGATTCAGCGGCAGAGTCATCGCGCCGTATAGCCGGTTCTACCTGGGCGGTGAGACGGATTTGCGCGGATTCGACATTCGCACCGTTTCTCCCGTAGTCTTTGTTCCTTCGCAGACGACGACCTCATTTGCCGTTCAGGATCCGAATAGACTCGGCCCGGGCGGCTTCCCTCTTTCGGTACCGATCAGCGTTCCCACGCTCAGTTATCAAACGTCCTTCCCAGGCGGAGACACGCAAGCGGTAGCCAATGTCGAGTACCGCATTCCCATCGCTCCGCATGTGAGCGCCTCTCTGTTTGCCGATCTTGGCGCGACGGGAGCGATTCGCCACGATCAGTTGCAGCTCAATTCCACCGATTTAACTACGCTGCAAACGCAGTTCCCAACGACGCTGACGTTTCCGGGCGTTAGCCCGACGCTGCCGTTTCAGCCCGGCACAAATTTCAAGCTGCGCAGTACTGTAGGTGTCGAGCTGGTGGTGCAGCTCCCTATCGTGCAAGCGCCGTTCCGGATCTATTGGGGGTACAACTTCGCACGAATGGCGACAAATTATCACCGCGCCGCAGACCCGATTCCCTGCAGACCCAAACTTGGCAGACCCGAGGTACTTCACGACACCTTGCAGTAAGACCATAACCACGAAATGTTTTGACACGAATTGGAATTCCTACATGGGCGGGCTCGCACCGGACGTATTCTATTCACAAGTTATTTTGGGGGGTAACACGCCCACGAACGGGCTTATCAATTTGTTCCAGAACCCGCAGCGAACCAATTTTTTCGACCCCATACGCACGTTCCGGTTCACGGTGAGCAGGACATTCTGAGCGCGCAGGCACGGCAACTGCGGATGGCGGCAATTTTTGATGCAGAGACGAAACGCAGGCCAATGGCAGATCGAATGTTGAATGTTCTTGGGAGGACAGGCATGAGGCGGTGGAAGTTTTGCTCGATAGTAGCTCTTGCGCTGGGGTTTGGCGCCCTGGGTTGCAGTGGCGGCGGCGCCTCATCCAAAGTATCCTTGACGATTTCGCCCACGACGGCCAGCGTGATTACCAATACCACGCAACCGTTCACCCCGTTCGTCACCGGAACCACCGACATGGTCGTCGACGTGGACCGTGACCTGTCCTACGGGCGTGACCGCCCCAGCCTGCGGCACCATTGACACAAATGGCGTGTACACCGCGCCAAAAGTGATCCCTACCGTCATCTCGAATGGACTTCCAGTGATTACTCCCACCGCCACGATCACGGCGACAGCGCACGCGGATTCGACCAAAACGGCTAGCGCCGCGGTCACGATTATTTCCGGCATCACCATCTCGATCAATCCAACCACGGCTACCGTTGGCACGACCGAGACCTTCACCTTCGCCGCCACCGTCAGCAACCCGGGATGCGACAACACGGTCCCGACCAATGACTGCCAGGTGGTCACTTGGTCGCTTCCCACGATCGTCACAGGCCAAACTTCCCCAGGTACGATTGATCCAAACCTCGGCATCTATACGGCTCCGGGGACGGTTCCCACGCAGGGTTCGGCGGTCACGATCACCGCTACCTCCGTAAAGGACACCAGCGTAACTGCAACCGCGTCGGTCACCGTAGTGACCGCGGCCGCTCCGACGGTGACTTCCGTCAGCCCAACCGCGGCGGCGCTGGGATCGTTATTTCAGGATGTCTACATCACCGGCACAAACTTCATTTCTACAAACAAGGTGTACGTGAACACCACGCAAATCGGCGGCACGGGTGCAGACTCCTTGCCGAACGTCTCCATTGATTCAAGCTCGGTGATTCGCGTGCGCATCCCCGATACTTTGTTGGCCACTCCGCCGGCTTCAGGCATACTCACCATTCGCGTCTCGCAACAGACTGGCGCGCAGCAGAATTGCTCGCCCGATCCCTCCCTGTGCCAGGTTGTAGTGAGCGCTGTACGGCCGGTGATCGTGGGCCCTTCGCCGAACAGCATCCAGCAATGCACTACCTGCTCGCTCAGTTTCGGTATTAACGGCGGTTTTTTCGGGACGGCTGGCAATCCTACCGTAAGCGCCACTTTTGCCGGTCAGCTCCGAACCTCTCAGGTGACCAATGCCCGGCAAATGTCCGTAACCATCGGCGGGGGCGGCACCAACGCGAGCGACTTCTTGGTGCCGGGCCTCTACCCGGTGGCCGTCCTCAACGCCGCGGACGCTACAAAATTCGATGTCACCAATATTGCCGTTCAGCCGAATTACGCCAGCGGCGCTTCCACGATCTCCACCATAGCTACAGTGCCGCTACCGGCTGCCTTATCTCCCAGCGACGTTGCGATCAACCTGGCCACGGGAATCGCTGTGGTCGCTAATACAGGGTCAAACGACGTTACATTAATCGACCTGAAGACTTCGGCAGTGGTTCCGGGTGCGGCTTCGATTTGCACGGCTGCTGTAGGAGCCGTGGCACCATGTCCAGTTCCGGCCCCAAGAGCGTCGCCGTGGACTATGTCCGGAATATCGCTCTCGTGGTGAACACAGCGTCGCAAACCGTTGCTGTGATCGACCTGAAGAAGATGGCGGTTGCATCGGTGACCCAACCACTCCAGGATATTCCCACCGCAGTGGGTATCAATCCGTGCGCCAATCCGAACCCCGTGCCGGACCCCAACGTGAGCAATTGCCAGGGCCGTGCGCTGGTAACGATGCAAAACAAGCCCTATGGATTGCTTCTGGATGTTTCCAAGACGCCGCCCGCCATTCTCGGGCCGGTTACCATCAGCACGGGAGCGAATTCCCATATCGCCGTGGACCCGCAACTGAACTGGGCGATTGCCACGCCAGGCGGGATCGGATCGATCGGAATCGTGGACCTGAATCAGCAGTCCGTCAACACGATCACGAGTATTTCCCGGACCACTACGAACAATATTAATAGTCAAGTTACCGTAACTGTACAGCCATCAACGGCTGCTACTCCGCAAGAGCCGCTGGCGGTCCAACTCAACGACACCGTTCTGATTCAGGGCGTCTCGGACTCCAGCTTCAACGGCTTCTACACGGTGACCGGCCTGGGACCTGCCAACGGCCAATTTGTTTATACGCAGACCAGCCATTCTACCCAGCATAACCATCGCTAACGCTACGGGAACCGTGAACTATGCGGCGCCGGTGGCGACGCTGGCCTTGACCAACACGCTGCAAGGGATCGGCATCAACACCGAAACGCATCAAGCGGTGATGGTCGATCCGTCACCGAACGGCGTATCGAAAGGCGTCGTGTCCTTCTTCAGCCTGCTGGACCAATCCGTTTCCTCACTTACGTTGCACACCGTCAATGGCACAAATACGGGTCCAGTGGAAACGGGAAATGTGGCCGGTGCGTTCAATCCGCTGACAAACGTTGCCGTCATCGTGAACCCGAGCTTCAACTATCTCTCCGTGATCGATCCCTCCACACCCGCGCGCCTGAATAATACGGCTCCATTCGCCACGCGCCCGGACCCGGTGGCCGTGGCCGTGGACCCTGGCTCGAATCTCACGGTCGTCGTCAACCAGACCGACAATAGTGTGTCGATCGTTTCACTTGGCCCGATCCAACCGCTCTCCATTACCGAAACATATCCCAAGCAGTTCGTGGTGAATTCGACGCTAAAGGGCGGGGCCTCTCCCAACTCGGTGACGCTGACTGTCATCGGCAAGGGATTTTCCGGCAGCACCGTGGCGCGCCTCGACGGCATCCCGCTCTTACCAACTTCCGTCAACGACCGCGAGATGACCGTCATCGTGCCGCCCACGATGTTGACCTCGGCCCGGCGATTCGCCCTCGACGTGTTGGATCAGTCGTCAGGCACCGTATCCAACGCATCTGATTTCACGGTTGTGCAGAGCGTGGATGTGTCCACTGCCTGCTCGACGCCCCCGCTACCAGCGGGCGTAGCCATCGATCCGACACTAGGTACAGCCGGCATAGCCGCGGTTAGTTTGTCTGGATGCAACACCCTCGCGCTGATCGATCTTGCGAGCGGTACGGGCCAGACGGTTGGCGTCGGCACAAATCCTTTTGGTGTTGCCGTTTTGCCGCGCCTGCACCAAGCCGTAGTGGCAAATAATGTGAGCAATAACGCCTCGGTTGTGGATGAAGGCGAGGCGCAGGTAACGAGCACCATCAGTACCGGCACGGCCCCCATAGGTGTGGCAGCCAACCAGGATACAGGAACAGCCGCCGTTGCGAATAGTGTGGCCAACACCGTTTCGATCGTGACTCCCGCGACGGGTGGCTCTGTCAGCGTCCCGTCGGGTCAGCGTCCGATCGCGGTCGCCTTCGACTACCAGACCAATCAGGTCGCCGCGGCCGCGGACGTGAGCAATTCGGTGGGCATCGCCAGCGCTTCCTCCACCGCGCTCACTACGAGTTTCTCGATCAGTGTTCCCACCTCGGTGGCCTACGATCCGTGGAGCAATACTTTCCTGGCGGCCTCGAGCACGAACAATTCGATTACCATTTACGATCCAACGACGCAGTTGCAAGTTGGCTCCCTGCGCGTCGGCATTAATCCGACCGCCATTGCATTTAACTCCCTGACAGGGACACTGATCAGCACGAACACGGGCAGCCATACCATCACCGTAGCCGATATCCTCGGCAACCAGATTCGCGCGGTGCTCACGCTGCCTCCGGCGCCGGTGAATTCCACCGTCACTCTTTCCGGGGCATTGCAGTTCGCCTTGGACATTCATCCGCTGACGAACCTTGCGGTCATCGCGGACACGGCGAACGGGCGCGTGCTCCTCGTGCCGGTCCCTCGCTGAGTTTTTGCCGGCCATTTGGGAGCCAGCGGAGAGCGGGCCGCGGCCCCAGCCAACTCCGGGGTGTTCGGACGCATCGGTATGGGGTAAGTGGACGTGGATTCCGGGGTGCGGATTCAGCCGGACCGGGTACAATCATTTGTGATTGACGCGCGTGAAATTGGACCGCTATAATGCGCGATTTGTGATTTTCGTTGGAGAGCATAAGGAGCAAGGATGAACGTCAATTTACGTTCCAAAGGCACTTGGGCCGCGCTGGCCATTATTTTTCTGGCGCCGCTCGCCGGAGTCCGCGCACAGACTACCGGGGCCGCCGCGGCGTCGGCTCCGGCAAAGATCGCCGTACTCAACGTCCGGAACGCCATTGTGGCCACGGCGGAGGGAAAGCAAGCGCAGGCGCAACTGCAATCGCAATTTGCGCCCAAGCAAAACGAACTGCAAAGCACGCAAAAGCAGATCGAGGACATTCAACGCCGTCTGAATGAAGGCGCCCGCACGCTCAGCGATGATGAGAAGGCAAAACTGCAGCGTCAGGGCGAACTGCTCACCCGGCGGCTGCAGCGTGACAACGATGATTTGACCGAAGAATTGAACGCCGCCCAAGGCGAAATCGTGGACGGGATTGGGCGCAAGATGCTCGATGTCCTGGATCGCTACGCGCGAGAAAATGGTTATGTGGCCGTGCTGGACACGTCCGCGCAAGGCAGCCCTGTCGTGTATGGATCGTCCCAGGCGGATATCACGCAGGACATCGTGCGCCTTTACGACCAGGCTTATCCGGTAAAGGCCGGCGGCGCCCCTGCGGCGGCAGCGGCTCCGGCCCCGAAGCCTGCCACTCCGGCTCCCGCTCCGGCAAAGAAGCCGACTCCATAAAGATATTCTTGGTAAAGAAATGAAAGGGTCCGCCGGGGGCCGCCTTGGTGCGGCCCTTGGTAATTTTCAGGCACCTGGCCGACTGGTTCGTCTGCCAGCCCTGGTGTTGAATCGTTCTGCAGCTTGCTTTTGAAGCAACGGCTGACTATACTTTAATCGCCTAAGCCGGACGCAATCTTCAGTGGGCGAGAGCCCACTTTTTTGTTGGGCGCGAACGGGAGCGCCGGGGGCCGAGGTATCGGCGGCCGCCGAACCAAATTCCGGCGGGCAGCGGGAAGGCGGAGATGGATCTGGAGCGCATCCGCGAAGCCGCCGAGCGCGTGGCGCGCTCGCTGGGCATGGAAGTGGTGGACGTTGAATGGAAGGTCGGCAAGCAGCGCTTCCTGCGCGTCTACATTGATAAGCCCGAGGGCGTCAGCCACAAGGATTGCGAAGCCGTCAGCCATCAGTTCAGCGTGATGCTCGACGTGGAAGATCTGGTTCCCGGACCGCATTATATTCTGGAGATCAGCTCTCCCGGGCTGGATCGCAAGCTGACCAAACCGGCGGAGTTCGAGCGGTTCGCCGGGCGGCTGGCGCGAATTTCGACGAACGAGCCGGTGGAGAATCAGAAATTTTTTGAGGGCCGTCTGGCGGGCTTCGCCGGCGGCAAGGTGCAGATCGAAGTGCAGGGCCGGGTGATTGCCGTGCCGATGGAAGGAATTCGCAAGGCGAACCTGGTTGTGGAATTCTAAGGTGAGGGAAAATGGCCAGTCTGCTGTACCAGACAATCGAGCAGATCAGCCGGGAAAAGCACATTGAACCGGAGGTGATCGTCGCGGCGATTGAAGACGCGATGATCGTTGCCGCGCGGAAGTTTTACAAGACCGAGGAAGATCTCCGCGCCAAGTTCAATCCGGACTCCGGGCAGATTGACGTGTTCGCCGTGCGTCCCGTGGTCGAGGAAGTCACCGACCCGAAAAAAGAATTCACGCTGGCGGAAGCGAAGAGGATCGACCCCAACGCCGTAGTGGGCAGCGAGATCGTGATTCCGAAGCCGACCGACGTGCTCGGCCGCATCGCCGCGCAAACCGCGAAGCAAGTCATCATGCAGAAGGTGCGCGAGGCCGAACGCGACACCATCTACAACGAATACAACGGCCGCGTTGGCGAATTGGTAAATTGCGTCGTCAAGCGCACCGAGGGGCCGGACGTGATCGTTGATCTGGGACGCGCCGAAGCGCGCATGCCCAAACGCGAGCAATCGCGCCTGGAAACCTACAATATCGGCGACCGTTTGCGCGTGGTGATTCGCGCGGTGGATCGCTCCGCCAAGGGTCCGCAGGTGATCGTTTCCCGCGCCGATCCCATTTTGGTGCAGCGCCTGTTTGAAATGGAAGTTCCGGAAATTTACGACGGCACCGTGCAGATCCGCGCCGCCGCGCGGGAAGCCGGCGAGCGCACCAAGATCGCGGTGCAAAGCCGCGACAAAGATGTGGACCCGGTGGGCGCATGCGTGGGCATGAAGGGCATGCGCGTGCAATCCATCATCCGCGAATTGCGCGGCGAAAAAATCGACATCATCCCGTATTCCGAAGACACCGTCACGTTCGCGCAGAAGGCGCTTTCTCCGGCCAAGGTCACGCGCGTTCAGATCATCGATCCGGAAACGCGCCACCTCGAAATCATCGTCGAAGACACGCAACTTTCTCTGGCCATCGGCAAGAAAGGCCAGAACGTGCGTCTGGCCAGCAAGCTGATCGGCTGGAACGTGGACATCAAGAGCGAGGAAGAAAAGCGCCAGGAAATCGAAGCGCAGATGGCCGCCCTGACCGCGCCCGGCACTCCGCTTTCCGAACTCAAGGGCGTTGGTCCGAAAACGATCGAACGCATCGAAACGCACGGCGTCACCACCATCGAGAAACTTGCCGACATGACTCCCGAGCAGCTCACGGAAATTCCCGGAATCGGCGAGAAAATGGTCGAGAAGATTCAGTTGTCGGTGGCCGCCTATTTCCAGTCGCTTGAAAATCCGCCGGCGGAAACGGAATCCCTCGAGGGTCTCGCGGAGCAAGAGGCCGCGGAAGGATCCGTGGAAGAAGCGGAGGCCACCGAAGAAGCCGTCGAAGCCGCGGACGTCGCCGCCGAAGAGATCGAGGCTCTCGGCGGAAGCGGAAGAAATTGCCGCAGCGGCTGCTGCCGCGGCAGACGGTGAAACCGGGAACGCGGAATCCGATGAATCCCCCTGATTCCGAGGAATCGCCGGAAGACAAGGGCAAGGAGTAGTCCCGGAGGGCAATGACCGATCCGAATCAAATCCGCATCAACGAACTGGCGCGCGAACTCGAGGTCAAGGCGAAAGTCGATCATCGACTATTTGCCTGAGGCCGGCGTCACCGAGAAAAAGACGCATTCGAGTTCGATCGATGTCGCCGCAGCGGAAGAGTGCGCAAGCATTTCCGCGACTCGGCCGAAGCGGAAGTCGCGGCCGAAGAAAAAGCGGCTGCCGAAAAGGCGGCGAAAGAAGCAGCCGCCAAAGCGGCGCGCATGAAGCCTGCCGTGGCGGCGCCTCCGCCAGCCCCTTCCGTTGCCGCTGCTCCACACGCTCCTGTTGTGCTCGAGCCTGCTCCTCCCGTGGCGCCCGCCTCCGCCAGTTCCTGTCGTGCCGAAGCCTGCTGCGCCAACAGTCATTGCGGCGAAGCCAGTTTCTGCTGTACCGCCAGTTGCCGCAAAACCGGCTCCAGTACCTCCTGCTGCAACGGCGAAGCCTGCTGCCCGGCCGTTGTAACTGCTCCTGCAGCACCAAAACCTGTCGCACCTGCAGGTTCCGGCAGCGGCGAAGCCAGCGCCACGCTGCTGCATCTGCGCGGCCGGCGACTTCTCCAGCGGCCTCGGCACGACACGGCGGTGCAACGCACGCCCGCTTCTTCGGCGAAGTCCGCCCCCAAACCAAATTGGAATCCTCTGCCTCCCGGCGCGCGCGTGAATCCTCCCGCGCCCGTGCGTCCCACGGCCAGTCGCGCGTCCCGGCGCTTCGCAATCCAGATTTCCCGGCGCGCGCCGGCGCTCCAGGACGTCCGGGACAACCAATCCCGGTCCGCCCCGGACAGCCGATGCCTGGACGGCCCGGCAGGTCCGCGTCCCGGAGGACGTCCCGCGCCCGCGCTGCCTTCGGACAAGATGCCTCCCAAGGCGGAGCCTGGCAAGCCGATCTACGAACGCAAGCCTGCGGCGCGCGCGCGCCCCACGATCGAGAAGCGCTTCGAAGAAGGCGAACGCAAACTGCATCCCGTCCGCGCTCGAGTGGGCCCCGGCGAGCGGCGGACCGCGCATATTGAGCGCGCGCCCGCGCCTCCTCCGCGCGAGCCCCGCGAAATTACGATCACCGAAGGCGTGACGGTCCGCGATCTCGCGGAAAAACTCGATGTCCGCGCCAAGGAAGTGCTGAAGATTTTGCTGGATCGCGGCATCTTCGCCAGCATCAACCAGGCGCTCGACACGGCAACGGCCACGAGCCTTGCGGAAGCGTTCAATGGCATCGTCAAGGTGCTTACGTTCGAGGAAGACGTCGTCCAGGAAGTCGCCCGGGAAGAAAAACCGGAGAACCTCGAGCCGCGTCCGCCGGTCGTGACCGTGATGGGCCACGTCGATCACGGCAAGACCAGCCTGCTCGACGCGATCCGCGAAACCGAAGTCGCCGCCGGAGAGGCCGGAGGCATCACCCAGCATATCGGCGCTTCGGTCGTTCACATCGACGGCCGCAAAGTCGTGTTCATCGACACGCCGGGCCACGAAGCCTTCACGCGCATGCGCGCGCGCGGCGCGAAAGTCACCGACATCGTTGTGCTGGTCGTCGCCGCCGATGATGGCGTGATGCCGCAAACACAGGAAGCCATCGACCACGCCAAGAGCCGCGAACGTCCCGATCGTCGTGGCCATCAACAAGATCGACAAGCCGGAAGCGCAAGCCCGAACGCGTCAAGCGCCAGCTCTCCGACCGCGGCTTGATGCCCGAGGAATGGGGCGGCGACACCGTGATGGTGGAAGTTTCCGCGAAACAGAAGAAGAATCTGAACAAGCTGCTCGAAATGCTTTTGCTGGTCGCCGATCTCCGCGAACTGAAATCCAATCCGAAAGCTCCCGCGGCCGGCACGGTGCTTGAATCCCGCGTGGATAAAGGCCGCGGCGCGGTCGCGACGATCCTGGTGCAGACGGGAACGCTGCACACCGGCGACGTTTTCATTTGCGGCGCCGTGTACGGCAAGGTTCGCGCCATGTTTGACGATCACGGGCGCCCGGTCAAGAGCGCGGGGCCATCGACTCCTGTCGAAGTCCTCGGATTGCAAGGCGCCCCCGAAGCGGGCGATCAGTTCCAGGTGGCCGACGAAGCGCGGGCGCGCCACATCGTCGAATTCCGCCAGGGCAAACTGCGTGAGGCCACGCTGGCGAGGTCCGCGGGCGCGCGCATCACGCTCGACCAATTGCACGAGCAGCTCAAAGCGGGCGACGTCAAGGAACTTCCGCTGGTCATCAAGGCGGACGTGCAGGGCTCGGTCGAAGTATTGAGCGAAATGCTGCCGAAACTTTCCGACGACCGCGTGAAGCTCAAAATTATTCATGCCAGCATTGGGGCCGTCACGGAAAACGATGTTCTGCTGGCGTCGGCTTCGGGCGCGATCATCGTGGCGTTCAACGTTCGCCCCGACCGCAAAGCTGCCGACCTGGCGCAGCGCGAAGGCGTCGAGATTCGCCCGCACACGGTCATCTACGAAGTGTCCGACGAGATCAAAAAGGCCATGACCGGGCTGCTCGATCCGGTCTTCAAGGAAACGCATCTGGGCCGCGCGGAAGTGCGCAATACGTTCCGCGTCAAGGGCGTGGGCATGATCGCGGGCTGCTACGTACTGGACGGCGTGCTCAAGCGCGACAGCGAGGTCCGCGTGCTTCGCGAAGGCGTCGTGATTTACACCGGGCGCATCAGTTCGCTGCGCCGGTTCAAGGACGACGCGAACGAAGTGCGCTCCGGATTTGAGTGCGGCGCGAGCGTCTCCAACTTCAACGACATCAAGGTCGGGGACGTTCTCGAGTGCTTCCACATGCAGAGGCTGGTGCTGGCGGAAGCTTCGGCCTGATCTTCTCCTGGGCCCCCGCGCGGGGCCCGTTCGCAGGCCCATTCGCAGGGACGACGATGCCAATCGGTCTGCTCACCCTGGAAATTTATATCCCCGAGGCGCACTCGCTCAAAGACAAGCGGCAGGTGTTGCGCAGCCTGAAAGACAGGCTGCGGGGAAAGTTCAACGTGGCCGTGGCCGAACTGGACGGGCAGGATTCCTGGCAGCGCTCGGTGGTCGGCATCGTGAGTCTGTCCAACAACAACTCGCACCTCGAGCAATCGCTGCGCACCGTGCTCGAGGATTCCGAACGATTGCTCGGCCGCGATCTGATCGGCCATGATTTGGAAGTTCTTTAGTGACGCAAGAAGGTTGGAATCATTAGAATCCCTGCTACCAGTGAGACAACGATGACGATCCCGGGACATCGGCATGAACGCGTGGCCGAGGAGATTCTCCACGAACTGGGCATTATGGTCGCCGGTGAGTTGAAAGACCCGCGCATCGCTGCCCTGGTCACCATCACCGAAGTTCGCGTCACGCCCGACCTCAAGCACGCGCGTGTGTTCGTCAGCGTGATGGGAAACGAGGCCGAGCAGAAGAGCACGATCAGGGGCCTCGCGGCCGCCGTCGGCTACATCCGCCACGAGCTGACCGAACGCATCCAGCTTCGCCGCGCCCCGGAAATCCATTTCATCCTCGATCACTCCGAGGAGTACAGCCAGCGGATCGAGGAGCTTCTGCGCCAAACCCGGAAGCCCGCGCCCTGATCCGCGGCGGTTCGTCTGGGAAACCGAATCCATGCCACGAAAACCGCAGCCCGCGCCGCTGGACGGCGCCTTGATCATTGACAAGCCGCGGGGCAGGACGTCGCATGACGTCGTGGATGCCGCTCGCCGCATTCTCGGATTCCGCCAGATCGGCCATCTCGGCACGCTCGATCCGCTGGCGACCGGCGTGCTCGTCTTGCTCCTGGGCCGCGCGACGCGGCTCGCGCAGTTTTACGCGGGACGCCGCAAGCGCTACACCTCCACGTTCCGGTTTGGTTTCGCCACCGACACCTACGATGCGGACGGCGCGCCGCTTGGCCCGGATACCGCTCCCACGCTCGACCGCGCTGAAATCGAACGCCTGGCGGCGGCGCGCGTCGGACTCTTCCCACAGATGCCGCCGCCCTATTCCGCGAAAAAAATTCATGGCCGCCCGGCCCACGAGCTCGCGCGTAAGAAAAAACCCGTCGAATTGAAAGCAGTCGACATCGAAGTGTACGATTTTCGCGTCGACGAAGTTGCGGGATCGCTCGCCAAGTGTTCGATTGAATGCGCGGCGGGCGCTTACATTCGCTCACTGGCCCATGATATGGGCGCGGCCGTGGGCTGTGGCGCGCACCTGGCGGAAATTGTTCGCACTGCCGTCGGCGAATTTACGCTCGACCAGGCGATGAAGTTGGAAGATCTAGAGCGCGCCGCCGCGGAAGGCAATCTGGCGCGCTACATCATTCCTCTCGAGCGCTTACTGCCCGAATTGCCGAGCGCCACCGTGCCGCCGCTTCTCGAACAACGCGTGCGCCACGGCTCGAAATTCACCGTGCAGCTTGCGCAGATTCAGCCCGGCCGCCTCAGCGTTGCCCAGGGCGCAACTGCGGAACTCAATTCCGGCGAATGGAAGCCCGCGCGCCTCCGCGTCTTCAGCCAGCAGGAACGCCTCATTGCGATCGCCGAAGCTGTCGTGCCGCGCACCTACCAGCCTGTCGTCGTCCTCGAAGCCGAAGCCTGACGAAGCGAGGCGCGCTATTGTGCTATACTTGTATAGCGAGGTAATCATGCTGGCCATCCGGCTTCCGCAGTCCGTCGAAAAACGTCTTGAAAAGCTTGCTCGCCGCACAGGCCGCACCAAAAGTTTCTACGCCCGCGAGGCGATCGTGCAGCACCTCGAAGATCTCGAGGACCTGTATCTCGCCGAGCGAGCGCTAGAACGCATTCGCAATGGCGAGGACGACACCATTCCCCTTGAAGACGTCATGAAGCGTCATGGCATGGAAGATTGAGTTTTCCGTTGCCGCGGACCGGGAGCTGAGCAAGCTTGATGCGCAGCATAGCAGCCGCATCCTGAAGTTCCTTCAAGAGCGAGTAGCCAAGCTCGAAAATCCTCGCAGCATCGGGAAGGCCCTGCAAGGCTCCCGCCTTGGGGAATTCTGGAAATACCGTGTGGGCGATTTCCGTCTCATCTGCAAAATTGAGGACAACCGCCTCGTCGTGCTCGTCCTCCAGGTTGGGCACCGCAAGGAGATTTATCGCTGAGGCCATGCAATCGTCTTGCGCCGAACCTCAACCGCAAATACTCATCCGTCAAAAAACTTCGTCAGCCGCGGCACGCCTTCTTGAAATTGATGTTCCGGGGTAATCAGGCTGAGTACCAAAAAACCATCCCGGGGAAAATTGAAAAAATGCCCGGGATGCACGAGGACCGAGCAGCGCTCGAGCAGGGCGACGGCTAAAGCCTCATCGGGTCCGATGTCCGGGACGCGCAGGACCGCGTACCAGCCGCCTTCCCGATCGAGGCGCGCGAGGAGCTTCGATTCGTGCAGGACACCATCGAGCACCACAAGATTCGCGGAGATTCTCCGCTGCAATTGCGTCTGAAGTCCGCTCCGCAAGGCGAGAAATTTCGGCAGCGCGAGCTGTACTGGTGTGCTCGGTGAAAGATACGTGTCGGCGATGATCTCGAGGCGCTCGACGGCAGTTTCAACGAGTGCCCGCGGGCCACTCACAACCATCCAGGCCAACTTCATCTGCGGCAGCAGCGATATCTTTGAAAGACCGCTGAGCGTGAACGTGAGCGCCGCATCCTGAAGCGCAAATGTCCGCGCCATCTCGGGCCCGCCCGCGTAATCGAGGAAGACTTCGTCGGCGACAATGGCCATCTCGCGCGCGGCGCAAATCTCCGCAAGCTCCGCAGCCTCGCGCGGCTTTACGAACGAGCCGGTCGGATTGTTGGGATGCACGACCAGCACGGCCCGGGCACGCGGGGTGAGCGCCGCTCGCAACGAAGCGAAATCGATTTGCCAGCCGTGATCGTAGAACAGCGGATACGGGACCAACCGGATGTCGGCGAGATCGGCGAGAAATTCAAACAGCGGATAGCTGGGCGCGGGAACGAGAATCTCGTCACCCGTTTCACACAGTAGGCGAAAAATGTGGCTGTAGCCCTCGCTCGTTCCCGAAGTGAGTACGATGCGTTCCGGATTGACGCGTTCTCCCGGCCCAGCAAACCCCAAACGCCCGCTGTAGTAATCGGCGACGGCATCGCGCGCTTCGCGGAGCCCCCTGCTCTCCGGACAGTACTCGATCGCGCGCCGGTCGGCGAGCGCCGCGACGATTTCCGCCTCCGGATACGTGAGACCGCAAGCCGTGGGGTTTGAAATCGTCAGGTCCAATAGCTCTTTGCCGGTGCGCCGATGCTCCTCAAGCGCCTGCGTAAAGCGGTTCGGATCCAGCCGCCAATTTGTGCGCGATGCAAACATGCGATTCATTTCGCGATAGGCAATCGAGTTATACCATTCTACGCGGACCAAAAAATGGATGCTCGAGCCGTGATTAGAAGCTGTTGCATAACCTAATACAGGGTCTTGAAAAGAAGGTAGTTGAATTTTCTGAGATGAGAGATAAGGAGAATCAGCAGCGCCCAAGGAGGGCCGATGGCCCGATCGGGTGCATTGCTGACCGAATCGCAGTGGCAGAAGATCGCGCCTTTGCTCCCCAAGCCGCCCAAACAACGCAAAGGCGGTCGTCCCTGGATTCCGAACCGTCGTGTGCTGGAAGGGATTCTGTGGATTCTGCGGAGCGGGGCTCGCTGGCAAGACATGCCGGAGAAATTCCCGCATCCCTCGACCTGCTGGCGGCGGCTGCGAGACTGGGAGGAGCGGGGCGTTTGGTTGAACATCTGGCGGACGTTTCTAAGCGAGTTGAACCAGCGCCAGCAATTGAAGTGGAGCGAATCGTTTTTGGACGGGAGTTTTGCTCCAGCGAAAAAAGGGGCTGCGGAGTCGGAAAAACCAAGCGGGGCAAGGGGACGAAGTGGATGGTGGTGGTCGACGGCCGCGGTGTTCCTCTGGGAAACTCCCTTCACTCTGCATCCCCGGGGGAAGTCACACTCGCGGAAACGACGCTCGCGACGATCCGGGTAGGGCGGCGTCATCGTGCGGGCCGACCTCGGCAGAAACCACTACGGGTGATCGCGGACAAAGCCTATGACAGCGATCCGTTGCGCAAACGATTGCGGCAGCGGGGAATTGAATTAATCGTGCCACATCGCTCGAACCGAAAGAAACCGGCGACACAAGACGGCCGAGCGCTGCGGCGCTATCGGAGGCGCTGGATTATCGAACGCACCAACGCCTGGCTCGGTAACTTCCGGCGCTTGGTCGTGCGCTACGACCGCTCGCTCACGATCTATGGCGCCTTCTTTCACATCGCCTGCTTCATGATCGTCTTGCGGAGGGTTGTGCAATAGCTTCTACTCAAATCGAATCAATACGATCTCAGGATTCGTTCCGACGCGCATTGGTGGTCCCCAGGTTCCGGCGCCACATGTGGTATAGACGATTAGATTGCCGAGCCGCTGCAGCCCATACGCGTACTGCTTGTAGATGCGCGACACAATCCGCGTGAAGGGGAAAAATTGTCCCTGATGCGTATGTCCGGAGAGCTGCAAGGAAATCCCTTCTTCCTCGGCGACTTGGAGGTGGCGGGGCTCGTGGATCAACAAGACGCTGGCCCGCTTACGGTCCACCGCAGCCTGTTCCAAAATTGACCGAAAACGCGCGCCAGACACCGCATCCCGATCGTGCACGCCCACAATCTGCAAACCGTCCACGATAACTTTTTCGTTGTTCAGGATGCGAACGCCGAAGCGCTTCAACGCGTCCACGTATTTTGTACGATCGAAAAATTCCTCGTGATTCCCGGTAATAAAATAAGTGCCCAAGGGCGGCGTGATCTCCAACCACGGTTTAGAGAGCCGGCCGAGGTCCGCGGCCGTGCCGTCATACAGATCGCCTGTGATAAACACGGCGTCCGGGCGCAGCCGCGTGAGCATCGTGACAATGCGCCGAATGAATCCAAGGTTTCGGACATGCCCAAGGTGCAGATCGCTCACCTGCGCGGCGACCCGGCCGCGCCAGGATTCCGGAAGATTCGGAAGCGTGACAGTGATTTTCCTGATGCGAATCCACGAGGCATTTGCCATCCCATACAGCGTCGCCAGGATAGCGAGGCTCAAGAATACTTCCACCAGCAAGCGCCGGTCCGGATGCAACCCAAAAATCCTCAGCCCGCCGTAAAAAAACCAGCACGCGCACGCGGCGACAAAAGCGAAATTCACGAACCCAAGCCAGGCGGCTGAAATCGTGTAGTACATTCGCGCCAGGACGTTGGAAGTGCGAAAAGCCAGCAAGGATGCCGAAATAAAACTCATGGACAATAAAGCTATCGCCAACCGCAGCGTCAAGTTTCCCTGCGGGCGGCTCTCACCCCAGAACAATGTCCATGTCTCGAAGAGAAAGAAGTGGACCAGGAAAAGAATCGATTGCACGATAAGGACAAAAATTCCAATTCTGCGTCGCACGCGAATGGTTCCTCGAAGAATCTCGCCACAGCATGATTTTCAAAAAATGGAAATCGAGCCGGGTGGGACAAGACCTCGCACTCTCTTCCTACTGATGTTTTGTTGTCTCGTCGGATTCGACCGTGCCATCGCGCACGTGGATGATTCGATCGGCTCGCTGGGCGACGTCGTTTTCGTGGGTGACCAGGATGATCGTGTTGCCTTCTTTATGCAGCCGCGCGAACAATGCCATGATCTCATCGCCGGTCTTTGTGTCGAGGTTTCCGGTGGGCTCATCGGCGAGCACGATGGAGGGTGAGTTCACCAATGCGCGCGCGACCGCGACGCGTTGCCGCTGGCCGCCGGAGAGCTCATTCGGCTTATGGTTCATTCTCTCGGTCAGGTCAACCGAGGCGAGCGCGCGTTTCGCCTTGGCGAGACGTTCCTCGACCGGCGTGCCGTTGTAGATCAGAGGCAGCTCGACGTTATGCAGCGCGGTGGCGCGCGGCAGCAAGTTGAACGTCTGAAAAACGAATCCTATTTCCTTGTTCCGAATGTAAGCGAGTTCGTCATCATCAAGCGCGCTCACCAGCCGCCCGGCCAGCCAGTATTTGCCGGAGGTCGGCGTGTCCAGGCACCCGATCAGATTCATCAGCGTGGATTTGCCGGAGCCGGAAGGTCCCATGATGGCGACATATTCTCCGCGGCGAATATTCACGCTTACGCCCCGAAGCGCCTGCACCTGCTCCGAACCCATCTCATACGTTTTCCAGAGGTCTTCCGTCTTGATGGCGAATCCTTGATCGACGAGATCCTGGCGAAACGAATCGGGCGAAACAGTTTCCACGGGCATCTCTCAACTCCTCGATCCTAGTGAGCCGCGAAAAATTCTTCAGTTTTGCGAGTAGCACGGGCTTCAGCCAGTGTGCTGCTCCGAACTGATGAAAATCAACACCACACAGGTAAAAGTTGTGCTACTGGTATTTCCCCCGGGGTCTTACCCCGAGGGCTGATCGTCCACAATCCGTTAGATGCGCCTCAACTCCGATTGTCGTCTGTACCTTTTGGCGGGGAGTTGTCAATTTTCACCCGGGCATCCGGCTTCAGCGTCCGCAGCGCTTTATAGCTCCCGGTAATAATCTGGTCGCCCTCGCTGACGCCGCTCATGACTTCGATGTCCGTGACGCCCATGATGCCGGTTGCAACGGGCACAAACTCCGCCCGGCCGCGGCGGACGACGAAGATTCCTTGGATCTCCGTGTCTTTCGATGAAGAGGATCCCACCGGGGCGCCGCCCAGCGCGGGGCGACTCGCTGCCAGAGAGATGGAATCGTCCGGCTTGCGTCCCGCCTGCTTCGCGGCTTCTTCCAAATCTTTTTTCGTTCGGACGGCGAGCGCCTGAATGGGAATCGTGATGACGCTCTTCTTTTGCGCCGTCGTGATCTTGGCCGTCGAGGAAAGTCCGGGGCGCAGCCCCTCTGGTGGATTTTCCAGCGTCACGACGACCTTGAAGTCTTTCGCTTCCTGATTGCCGGTGGTGGATTGCGTGGACGCCAGGCCCGAGCTGCGCAGCACGGCCTGTGTTCCTACTTCAGTTATTTTACCCTTAGTGAATTTCCCAGGCAACGCGTCAATCGTCACGTCCGCAACCTCACCCACTCGCACACTGGTGATATCGGTTTCGTCCACCATCACTTCCGAGGTCACCACGGACATGTTGGAAATGGTCATCAAATAGCTGCCGGTCGCGTTCTGAATTCCGGGAACCACATTTTCACCGACGCGCACGGCAATGTAGGTCACCACGCCCTCGATCGGCGCGGTATACGTGGTCTTGCGCAGCACGTCGCGCAGGCGGTTCAGCATCGCCTGGTTCTGCGTCAACCCCGAGTGCGCCTGGCCGAGCTGCGCGCGGGACTGCTCGGCGCGCGCTTGCGCCGAAGCCAGCGCCGCCACGGCACTGTCATAGGTGGCCTTCCTCGATATCGTAATCTTGTTTGGGGATCAGGCCCTCTTTGAAGAGTTCCTGGCCGCGGTCCCACTCCAGTTTGGCGTGCTCCAAATCCGCGGCGCGCGACTTGATGTCAGCCTCTGCAGAGACTCTGTTCGCTTCGGCTGACTTTACTCCCGCGTCCGCCGCTTCGATGTTGGCGCGTTGCGCATCCACGTCCGCCGAGGGCTGCACGCTTTCCAGGCGTAGCAGCACATCGCCTTTCTTAACGTGATCGCCTTCCTTCACCACAATTTCAGTAATCTTGCCGATGCCTTCGCCCAGCACGTTCGTGTACGTCAGCGGCTTGATTTCGCCCGACGCGGTAACCACGGAAGTCAGGTCCTGCCGCGTAACGGCTGCGGTCTGGACCGTCACGACGTCCTTGTTGATCTGCCGGATAGTGAACCACACCGCCCCCGCCAGGACGGCTGCCCCGCCGACACCGATCCCGATTTTTCGCCACATCTCCATGGTACGTGTGCCTTGATCCTCTGGCTTGAGCGGCTCCGCCAACTAACTCCCGTACTACGTAGGGAGGCCGTCCAATATTTCCTGGCCGCAGTTTACACTTCCAGGCGTATAGCCGATGGGGGCCAGCAAGTGAAAGATCTGCGAAGCGTGTCCGAGGGTGAGGTCCAACCACTTCCGATCCGGGCAGGCGCCCGAACCGCGCCCCACTCCACGCCGAATTTTACCGTCATTTCCAATCGGAACAAAGAGATTTGCTGGCAAAGTCCAATCGGTTTAGACAACGAGCCTTGCGAACGACTTAAGGTGATGAAGTGGAGATGGCCGCGACCGTAGTGGCGAATCTACTATTCGGTCATCGGACGGAAGAAAAGTCAAATCCCCGACCCTTCCAAACCAAAGGGTCGGCCACCCGGAAAAGCCAAACCAGTCCCTCGGCGTTGACGTACTGGAGTGGTATCCTGTAAACGTGATCTGCCGTCCAGAGGAAAATTGGGGAAGGGTGGGCCACCCGCCCCGCCCGCAGGTATGGGAAGGCACTCATTAGAGGTTTTAAGCTTAGGCTACGACTAGAACAATGACACGCAGCTGCGCGGGATCGTGAAGATGGCACACCTAAAGTTCTTAATCATGATAATTGTTCTTGCGTTTTTGCCCCCAACGCTCACTCTGATCAATGTTGGTGACACAGCTGTCACCCTGGTAGGCATAATCTGGATTGCAACTGCGGTCGCGTACTACCGACGCGTGCGAAGAAGACAGGCGTTGTGGATTTTTGTCTTGCTTCCGGTAGCTTTCGGGCCATTTATTTATAGTTTACTTATAGTCATCGGAGTCTTACTGTCGCGGGGGCGCTTTTAGTTTGGGCGGGTTCTATCAAAGGGGATGTCAAGACAAGAAGTTCCCTCCTCTGGGTTGCGGGGTGGGGTGTTTCTGACATCCGACCCCTGTGTGTGGCTACCAATTCTGTTCCGGAGCGTTGTTGAAGGGATCTTGGGCGGGTGGCGCAGCCTTTGCAGTTGAACTTGCGGGTTCTATAAGAACTTGCCCCTCTTTGGTAGAGAAACTCATCGATCCTTACAGGCAACCCCGCAAGGACACCCTAGTTCTTACTATGCACCGGTGTGTAGGGAGTTCTCCATATGCGGAAAAGGCCGAAAACCGAGCATTCATTGATTGACGCGTGCATTCTCAAGGGGATAGAATCAAGCTTCCGAATTAGGGGCGAGGTATGCTTATGAACCGCTTGGGCCGTATCCGTTGTTTGTTCTGCTGGGCGGAGCTTTGCTCCTGCCTTTCGGGCTGCGTGCCCAGGACAAAGACAAGCCAAGACACCCCCGCCGACAAGCAGCAGGATTCCGGAAAGAAAAAAGGCGATAAGCCGCAGGACAAAGCGAAAAACCTGAAGAAGCTCCAGAAGGAGCTTGATACCCCTTACAAGAAGTGGCTGCAGGAAGAAGTCCCCTACATCATCAGCGATGAAGAGCGCGCCGCGTTCCTGCAACTGCAAACGAACGAAGAGCGCGAGCAATTCATCGAGGCCTTCTGGCAGCGCCGCGATCCCACTCCGGACACGGTCGAAAACGAGTTCAAGGAAGAGCACTATCGCCGCATCGCCTACGCCAACGAGCGGTTCGCCTCCGGTATTCCGGGCTGGCGCACCGACCGGGGGCGCATCTACATCATTTGGGGCAAACCCGATGAGATCGAGTCCCACCCGACCGGCGGCAATTATGAGCGCCCAGCTTCGGAAGGTGGCGGTCAGACCGCGACCTACGCGTTTGAACAGTGGCGCTACCGCTACATGGAAGGGATCGGAAACAACATCATTATCGAATTCGTGGACCCGAGCGGCACCGGCGAATATCACATGACCATGGACCCGGGCGAAAAAGACGCCCTGGCAAAGATCCCCGGAGCCGGGTTGAGCATGATGGAACAGATGGGCATGTCCAGCAAGACCGCTCGTTTCACCCGCACCGACGGTTCCACCGCGCCCAGTTGCGATGGGCGGTGGCGGGCTCGAAAGCCAAAATGAATTTACCCGGCTCGAGCAATTTACCAAGGTGCAAGTAGCGCCGCCGGTCAAGTTCAAGGATCTGGAGGAAGTCGTCAGCTCGCGAATCGTCCGCAATCAGATTAACTTCGACTACCGCACCGATTTCATGCGGATTACCAGCGATACGATCCTGGTGCCCATCACGGTTCAAATTCAAAACAAGCAAATGACCTTCCGCAATCGCGATGGCGTGCATTCCGCGACGCTAAATTTTTCGCTCGAATCAGCACCATGACCGGCCGCATCGTCCAGACATTCGAGGACGTCATTCAGCGCGATTTCCCGGATTCGCTTCTCGAGCCATCGCTCAAGGGATTCTCGATTTACCAGAAGGCCGTGCCGCTGCGTCCCGGCTTGTACAAAATCGACCTGGTCATCAAGGACGTGAACAGCGGAAACGTGGGGTGCTCAATACGCGCCTGGCGGTCTCCGCGATGCCGGATGACAAATTCGATGCCAGTTCGTTGATTCTTGCCGACCAGATCGAGCCGGTTTCCTCCAAAGATGTGGGCATCGGCCAGTTCGTACTCGGCTCGACCAAGGTCCGCCCCAAGCTCGATGCGGAATTCCATACTGACCAGCCGATGGGAATCTATCTGCAATTCTACAATCTGAAAGTGGATGATAAGACGCACAAGAACGACCTGTCTCTTGGACGTCAAGGTGAGTCAGGGGCAACAAACGGTCTCCCACGACGTCAAGACAGGCGAGGAACTTAAGCAAAACGGCGAGCAGGTTACGTACGAGCAGTGTGATCGCGCCCAAAGCCTTGCCGCCGGGCAAGTACAAGCTGGAAATCCAAGCGACTGATCTTTTGACCAAGCAGACTGATTTCCCGTTCGGCGGATTTTACGGTAACGCCTCCGGCTGTAAACAAAGCGGCGGCGGACACCACCACTGGGAGGTAACCAGTCCCTATGAAGTCGGCTGGCAAGACCCTGGGTTGGGTCATCGGTCATCGTTCTGGTTCTGGCTGGTTCGGCAACGGCCAAACCGGGGTATGGCACGATCTCCGGCATTGTTCTGGATCCCTCGGGTACTCCGCAGATGGGCGCGACGGTTTGGCTCATCTCGGAAGATGCGGGAGGCCGGACCGTTTCGCAACTGCTCTCCAACCAGCACGGCGCCTTTTTCACGGACCGTCTAAAACCCGGGAAATACTCGCTGCGTGTGTCGCTGCCGGGATTTCTGCCCGCCATGGAGCGGCATGTGAGCGTAATTGCCGACCTCACCACGCTGCTGCGGGTGCAGGTGGATTCGATCTTTTCTTCGCTCGATACTTTGCGGCGGCAATCGGATGCGCCGGCGGAACCCGACGACTGGAAATGGGTGCTGCGCTCTTCGGCCGCGACGCGCACTATCCTGCAATGGCGCGATGGCGACATGGATCTCGCCAATAACACTCATGCCGCAGATTCCCCGCTGACCCAGCGTCCACGCGGATTGGTGCAACTAACCAGCGGCGCGCTGCAACCAGGATCTCCTTCGAATCTATCCGATTCCCCCGCCACTGCGGTCTCCTACGATCAGGGCCTCGGCGCTATCGGCCGCCTTTTGCTCGCTGGCCAAATGAGCTATGAGCGTGGCGCCTCCGGCGCCTTTGCCACCGTTTGGCTGCCTTCCGGCGTATTGGGCCACGGCCCGGAAACCACTTTCGTCATGCGCCAGGCGACGGTCGGCCTCAACGACTTGGCTTTTCAGGAGATGCGCTTCGATCATTCCGAACAGATTGCGCTGGGCGATCACTTCGCCTTGCGTGGCGGCGCCGAATTCTTGCATGTTGGCATCATCTCTCCGATTTCCGCACTGCACCCGCACGCCCAACTGGATGCGAATCTCGCTCCGGGGTGGACCGCCTCTTTCCTTGTCGCCTCAAGCACGGCGGACGTTCGCATCGGCGCAGACTCGACGCGTTGCAATCGGCTATTGCGGAGCTCGACAGCCTCCCCACTGTCCTCTTTCGTGATGGCCGGCCTGTCTTCGAAGGGCGCTGGCATGAAGAGGCCTCTGTAAAGCACAAATTGGGGGAGCGTGCCAGTCTTGAAACTGCGGCATTTCATGATGCTGCGCGGCACCAGGCGATTTTCGGGTCCGGACCCACTACGAGCCCTGATTTCTTCCAGGACGGCTTTTCGAACGCGTTCCTTTATGACGGCGGCGCAGCTGAATTCCTGGGGCGCGCGCGCTGCTTACCGCCAGAAGCTTTCCACCAACCTGGAATTTGCGGCGGTCTATTCCTGGGCCGGGGCGCTTTCCCCGCAAGGAGAATTGAATACGACGGCGGCCGATCTTCGCGATAGCTTCACGACGCGGAACCACCACAGCGTGGCCACT
Organism: Terriglobia bacterium; assembly: GCA_963811715.1. Lineage (GTDB taxonomy): Bacteria > Acidobacteriota > Terriglobia > Acidiferrales > UBA7541 > Palsa-360. The sequence goes on along the minus strand of CAWESM010000005.1, from coordinate 103,726 downwards.
CGCGTTTCCGGGAAACTTCCGCGAACCGGCACCCAATTTGCCGCGAGCTACATGTGGATATCCGGCGCGACGCTTTCTCGCCTTGACGCATTCGGCGAGGCTGCTTACCAGATGGATCCGAATCTGCACGTTTCGTTCCGTCAGCCTCTTCCGGGGTTTGGGCTGGCGGGCCGGTGGGAGGTGTTGGCCGACTTCGGGAACCTCTTGGCGCAGGGATACATGCCGGTAAATGGCCAGGATTCTCGGATGATGCTTGTTCCTGTTTTGCGATCATTTCGGGGTGGGGTAAGCTTTCAGTTCTAGCCTCCGCAGGGGTTACTGAAATCAGGAATCGGTCCTTCCATAAATGGAAGGCTGAAGGTCTCTCCCGCACCCGCACTGGAAAATCTATCTTATTTTTCAGCTAGTTATGGCCGATGAAAACTTATATATTTTGGAAGTAGATTTGCATTAGCGTATGATTGCTTGAAGTGTTAGCCGGGGAACCCTGTGAGCGCGCCAATCAATGACAGTCTGAGGATCCGGTTGGGCGCAGCGGTCCTTGCACTCGCCACACTGGCCGCGATTGTCTTCGGAATCATCAATTTTCAGCAGCGCACCATTTTCAGCACGCCGGATGACGGTGCATCCTGGTGGGACACCCCGAGCGGGGTCCTGGCTTGGCACATTACTCCGAACTCTCCCGCGGCCAATGCGGGCATTCGGACCGGCGACTACGTTCTGGCGATCAATGGCGCGGAAATTCATGGCGCCATTGATGTAACCAAGCGCCTCTGGCGTATCGGACTGTGGTCGCAGGCGCACTACCAGATCGACCGCGGCGGCCGGCAGTTCGAGACTCAGCTGGTAACCCAGCCGGCCGAGAAGCCTGCTTCCATTGAAAATTATCTCCGCATTGTTGGCCTGCTGTACCTCTTCATCGGCCTGTTCATCTTCGCGCGCCGCTGGAACGCCACGCGCGCCGTGCACTTCTACATTTTTTGTCTGGTTTCCTTCGTCCTTTACTCCTTCCAATACACGGGCAAACTGAGCGCGTTTGACTGGGAGATCTATTGGGCAGGGATAGTGGCAAGGCTGCTGCAGCCCGCGCTGCTGCTGCATTTTGCGCTGGTGTTTCCGGAGCGCCGGCCCGCCAACAGATGGCAGGGCGCGAGGCTCGCGGCGATCTACGGAGTGCCGGGAGTCTCCTGCTAGTCCGCGTGCTCGTTGGACTGCAGCGAGCTGGGCTTCATGCCTTCGATTGAGGCGCGCAGGATCTTCTCGATCGGCTGCGACCTTAGCTTGTCTGGGCGTTCTATTTCATGCTCGCCGCCTGCGGCCTTCGTGAACAGTTACCGCCGCGCGTCTTCGGGAATCCTCCGCCAGCAGCTCAAGTGGGTCACTGGAGGGGCGCTCGCAGGCATTCTTCCGTTCCTGCTCCTGTACATCGTGCCCTATTCCCTGCACATCGTGCCGCGCCCCTGGATGAACTTCTCCGCCGTTTCCCTGGTGCTGATCCCTCTTTGTTTCGGATACGCCATCATCCGGTACCGGCTGATGGACGTGGACATCATTTTCAAGCGAGGTCTCGCTTATACGGCCGCGAGCGGCGGCGTGGTCGCCGTTTACATCGCTCTCGTTGCGCTGATCGGCGCGCTGTTTCACACGGCCTGGCCTTCCGGCATGATGGGCGGAGTCATCGCCATCGTCGTCGCCGCGTTTTTGTTCCAGCCGTTCCGCGACTGGATTCAGGCGCGTCTGGACAAGTTCTTTTACCGGGACCGTCTCGACTATCGCCGCACGCTCATTGAGTTCGGCCGCACGCTCACTTCCGAAGTGCGGCTCGATCCGATGCTCGCGTCGGTGATGGACCGCATTTCGCAGGCGCTGCTGGTGGACCGCCTGGCGGTTTTCATCGAAGAAGAAACGCGTCCCGGCACGTACCGGCTGGCGCGGTCCGTCGGCGTGCGTTACGCGGGACCGCTCGACCTGAGTTTTCTGGACGCGGAAAAAAGCCCCTTCGCGCGCGGCGTCTTGTTTAACGAATCGGCTCGCGCCGCGCGCGAATCCACCCCCTCGGTCCGCCAGACGCTCGAACAACTCGACCTGAACTATTTCATTCCCTGCCAGATTCGCGACCATACCGTCGCCGTGCTCGGCCTGGGAAAGACCGTGGACGGCGACTTCCTTTCGAGCGAAGACGTCGAACTTTTGTTGACGATCGCCGGGTATCTGGCCATCGCGCTCGATAATGCCCAGCTTTATACCTCGCTCGAGCAAAAAGCGGCGCAAATCGAGCGGCTGAAAGACTTCTCGGAAAACATCGTCGAATCGCTCAATGTGGGTGTGCTGGCCGTCGATCTCGACGGCGCGATTGAATCCTGGAATACGCAGATCGAGCGCTTGATTGGAGTGCCGCGTCACGAAGCCGTTGGCCGAAAGCTCGGAGACGTGCTTCCGCCCGATCTGATGGCGGAAATTTCGGCCAGGGCCAGCGAGGAGCGCGTCTCCAGCCTGTACAAGTTCCCCATGCGAAATCGCGGCGGCCGGAACCTGGTTGTCAACGTTTCGATCGCGCCGCTGGTTGGAAAATCCGGAGACCGGATCGGCCGTCTGATCCTGATGGACGACATTACGCAGCGAATCCGCCTCGAGGAACAGCTGGTCCAGACCGAGAAACTCACGTCGCTCGGCTTGCTTGCCGCCGGCGTCGCCCATGAGGTGAACACACCCCTCGCCGTCATCTCCAACTACATCCAGATGCTGGCGAAACAGCTGCCCAGCGGCGACCCGCGCCACCAGTTGATCGAAAAAGTCGTCAAGCAAACCTTCCGCGCAAGCGAGATCGTCAACAACCTGCTGAATTTCTCGCGCACCGGCGCGGTCGAGTTCACGGAAGTGAACCTGAATTCCGTGGTGGAAGAAACCCTTTCGCTCATGGCGCACCCCCTCAAGACCGCTCACGTGCGGGTGACGCGGAACCTGCAGCAGGAATTGCCGCCCGTGCTGGGCTCGAACAACAAGCTGCAGCAGGTATTCCTGAATCTCTTCATGAATGCGCGCGATGCCATGCCCTCGGGAGGCATGGTGGAAGTCCGCACGGCGTCGAACAACGGCACGGTCGAAATCGAAATCACCGATACCGGCTCCGGAATTCCCCGCGAAAATCTGCACCGCATCTTCGATCCCTTCTTCACCACGAAATCTTCCGGCCGCGGCACGGGCCTGGGGCTTTCGGTGAGCTACGGCATCATTAAGGAGCACGCCGGAAAGGTCGACGTGCGCTCCACGCCGGACAAAGGCACGTCCTTCCGGCTCGAATTCCCGGCCGCGCGGAAAGCGGTTCATGTCTAAGGGCTCCATTCTGGTCGTTGACGACGAATCGGAAATTCGAGAAGGGTTGGAGCTGCTGCTCACGACGGAGGGATACTCCACTTCGAGCGCGGAAACCGGCGAAGCGGGGCTCACGCTGCTCGAAGAAAAACCGTTCGATCTGCTCTTGCTTGACGTCAGCCTCCCCGACCGCAACGGGCTCGACTTGCTGCGCGAAATCCGCCGGCGCGACCCGCATCTCTCCGTCGTATTGATCACGGCGTACGGTTCGATCGACATGGCGCGGGCCGCGTTCAAGAGCGGCGCGCAGGACTACATCACCAAGCCGTGGTCCAACGACGAATTGCTCGTCCAGGTCGCCCAGGCCGTCGAAGGCCGCCGCCTGCGCGAGGAAAACGTCCAGCTCAAGCGCGCTCTGAAGCAGCGCTACAACTTCCCCAACATCATCGGCAAGAGCGACAAGATGCTCGCCGTGCTCGACCTGGTCAGCCAGGTGGCGCCGTCGCGCTCGACCGTGCTGATCCACGGAGAAAGCGGCACGGGCAAGGAACTCATCGCCAAGGCGATTCACTCCGCGTCCACGCGCGCCGACAAGGCGTTTGTGCCCATCAACACGGGCTCGATTCCCGTGGACCTGCTGGAGTCGCAATTGTTCGGCCACGTCAAAGGCGCGTTTACCAGCGCGGTGGCCTCGAAAAAGGGGCTTTTCGAAGTCGCCGATCAGGGCACGATTTTCTTTGACGAAATTTCCACGATTGGCCCGGAAACGCAGGCCAAGCTCCTGCGCGTCATCCAGGAGCGCGAGTTCATGCGCCTGGGCGGCACCGAGACGATCAAGGTGGACGTCCGCATCATCGCTGCCTGCAACGTGCAATTGCTCAATCTGGTGCGCGAAGGCCGCTTCCGCGAAGACCTGTATCACCGCCTGAATGTGATCGCCATTCCGCTGCCGCCGCTTCGCGAGCGCAGGGAAGACGTTCCCCGCCTGCTCGATCATTTCCTCCGCAAATTCTCGCGAAGAAAATGGCCGTCCGCTGACGCGTTTCACGCCGGCCGCGCTCAAGCTGCTGGTGGATTACAACTGGCCGGGAAACGTTCGCGAGCTTGAAAATGTGGTCGAACGCGCGGTGGTGCTTTCCTCGCAGGAGTTGATGGACGTTGATCTGCTGCCGGAAAGCGTGCGCACAAAAGAAATCGTAGGCGGCGTTCGCCTGCAGCTTTCCGAATTCGTTTCGCTTGCCGACCGCTCGCCGTGGCGAACCCGGCGCGCGCGCGGGCGCCGATAGCTCAAATCCCTCCTTATTTCAAATCATGGATGAAGTCGAGCGCCGCGTCATCTGCGACATGCTGGAACGCACGGGATGGAATCAAACCGAAGCCGCAGAACAATTTCAGGTTCCGCTCTCCACTCTCAATCAGAAGATCAAGCGCCTGGGAATCGACGCGCGCCGCCGCGGCTCGGGCCGCACAGGTGGCGACGAACCCATCGTTTCCGCCGCCGGGAAATAACATGGGGCTTTAAGACGCCTTGTGGATCGTGCCTTCAGGCACGACCTCTATAGCCTGCGTTTTCTTCAGGGGTTTTAACCCCTGAAGTCCGCGCCCAGTCTGCGGCCTCTCTCACTTCGTTTAGGTTGATTTATTGTCGCGAACGACGGCGTTGCTCAGATCCGCGCCATCCAGTTTGACGTCGGTCAAATCGATTTCGCGGAAGCTGGCGAGCGCCAGAGTCCGAACCGGAAAAATCCGCGCCGCGAAGATTGGCTTGCCGGAGCACCGTCCCGCGCAGAATCGTTTTGTGCAATTTCGCCGACCGCAGATCTCCGCGAAACAGTTCCGTCCCGCTCAAATCCGCTTCGCTCAAGTCCGCGCCTTCGAGTTTGGTTTCCGTAAAATCGCAATTCCGCAGGTCCGCCTTCCGCAAGTCCGCTCTGCTCAGGTCCGCGAAGCTGAGTTTGGCTCCGCGAAAATCAGCGCCCTTCAGGCGGCAGCCCACGAAAATCGCGCCGGTCAAATCGCGTTTCTTGAAATCCATGCGAGACAGATCGGCGCCCGATAAGTCAGCGCGCTCGCCGCCCGGCTGTCCCTTATGATATTTCGCGTGCGCGTCCAGAATATCCTCTAGCTTCTTGCCATTGTGTCGAATGTTCGTCGCCTTTCCCGGCCCGCCCGCGCCACCCTGCAAAAGTTCGGGCATCCCCAGCTTCCTGCTCCGAAATCGTAGTGGTGAGCCTCTATTCTACAGAAATCCGGGACACGAGCAAACCAATCGAATGGCCTGCAGTTGTGGTTCACGCCCTGGGTACCGCCGCCGCACAAACTTGTGATAACTTGAGCCTGCCATGACCCTGGTCGAGAAACTGAAGTCTCGCGCGCGCGCGAGCCCCCAACGCATCGTGCTGCCGGAAGGCGAAGACCCTCGCGTCGTCGCGGCCGCGGCTGCCGTTATTCGTGAAGGCTTCGCGAAAATCACTCTGCTCGGACGAAAACAAATCATCGAATCGGTTGCCGCGGATTTGCGCGTCCCGCTGAATGGCGTTGCCATCACCGATCCTGCGGCGAGCCCGCGCCTCGATGCCTACGCTCAGATTTACTACGAGCGCCGGCGGGCGCGTGGCGTCTCCTTGGAAGAAGCGGGCGAAACCGCGCGGCGCCCTCTGTACTTTGCAGCTCTGGCCGTGGCCGCCGGCGATGCCGACGGAACAGTGGGCGGCGCGGCCAACACGACGGCGGAAACCGTGCGCGCGGCGTTGCACGCGATCGGCCTTGCGCCGGACGCAAAGCTCGTCTCCAGTTTTTTCGTTATGGTCATCCCGCAACGTGCCGGGTTGGACTTGGGCCCGGCTGGAGCGCTTCTCTTCGCCGATTGCGCGGTCGTCCCGGACCCGAATGCGGAGGAGCTTGCGGAAATCGCGCGCGCGACGGCGGAGAATGCGCGCGTCTTGCTCGATGCCGAGCCGCGCGTGGCGATGCTGTCGTTTTCAACGAAAGGTTCAGCCAGCCACGCCCGCGTGGAAAAAATCCGCGAGGCCTTGCGCATCCTGAAGGCGCGCGCGCCCGAGCTTGCCGCCGATGGAGAACTCCAGGCCGACGCGGCGCTCGTGCCGCAGGTGGCCCAAGTGAAAGCGCCAGGCTCACCCGTAGCCGGGACGCGCCAACGTGCTTATCTTCCCGGACCTTGACTCGGGCAACATCGCCTACAAACTTGTGGAACGTCTGGCAGGCGCTCAAGCGCTCGGCTCGATTCTGCAGGGGCTCGATCGGCCGGCCAACGATCTCTCGCGCGGCTGCTCGGCCGAAGATGTCGCCAACGTTGTCGCGATCACCGCGTTGCAGGCGCAGGCGCGGCGGGAAAGCTCCTTGGAACCACGGATGCACACAGATAAACACTGATAAAGAAAGAGAAGATTCTTTTTTCTCGGCTGGCAGCTATGGCAAGCAGAAAGCACAATCAACGTCGTCCCTTCTCTCCCTTTCTTCAGGTTTTATCTGTGTGCATTTGTATGCATCTGTGGTTGCTTCCCTCAGGCGTGCGCGCGCAAGGAGACGCTGCGCAGGAAGTCGCCGTTAATCTGGCCGAGGGCCGCGTCGTGGTTTGCGCCGCGAAGGATGGAATTATCGTGGCGACGGCCGATGAGCACAGCGAACCCGGGTCGCGTCAGCCGGTTGTCGTGACGCTCTCCGCGCTTCGCGCAGGCGTGTTGCTCGGCGCGGTCGAATGGATTCAACCAGAATCCAGCGACAAGCCTGTTCGCCTCGATAGCGAACTCGAGCGCATCGCCGCTGTCGCGTTGAACACCTCGGGCCGGCCCAAATACAGCAATGCCGCGAGCGACATCGAATCGATTGGCGTTGCTCTTCTCGAGCGTGTGCGCGAAGTGGCCGGCCAGCTGCATCACAAGATCAATCTCGGCGAGGACGAACCTCTCCTCCGCCTTGTACTTGTCGATTACGTACCTGACTATGGACCGGAGGCCTGGGCGATCGACTACCACATCCGCCAGGATGCGCTCGCCAGTGAGTACTGGCGGACCCGCGTCCTGCGCCCGAGTTATAACCAGCTTTATCCTCCGGAGAAGGGCCAGCCGCATACTCTCATCGAGGTCCGCTATCCGCCCGCAAACCGCGCCACCGCGGCCCCGGAGCTGCTCGACCTGCTGCGGCAGAACGATCCGCGCCTCGCGCAAATACGCGCTGCGAATGAGATTCTGGCAAAGTCCGTGGCGTTGGTTGCCGGCGGGGAAAGCCAGAAATCGCTGGCCGCGAGCGACGCCGACTTCCTGCGCGCGGCGCTCCCTGCCGTGACCCCGCCGGAAACCAAGCTAACCATGGCGCTCGTCGATTTCGACAGGGGCTTTCGATGGCTCATCCAGCCGCCCGAATCTGCCGTCCCCGCTCCGGCAGATGGGAAACCGCGCGAGCCGGACGCACCCACTCTACGGCGCAAACCCTCAAACTGACCGGAGCGCCGAATATTTCATGAGTTCCGATCCATCGCCGTCGAAAGCAGGACCATCAGGCGTCACGATCCGCCTCTTGCGTGAACGTGACCTGCCCGCCGCGGACCGCATTCATGCGTCTCGCGTTCGGCACATTTCTCGGTATGCCTGACCCGTCGAAATTCATGGGAGACGCCGATTACGCCCGGACGCGCTGGCTCGCCGACCCATCCGCCGCTTTCGCCGCGGAGTTGGGCGGGGAACTAGTGGGCACGAATTTCGCCACGCGTTGGGGGAGCGTCGGCTTTTTCGGGCCGCTGACCATTCACCCCGATCTGTGGAACCGCGGCGTAGCCCAACTCCTGCTCGTCCCCACGATGGACTTGTTCGACCGCTGGGAAATCCGCCACGCCGGACTTTTTACGTTTGCCGCCAGCGCGAAACATGTCGGCCTCTACCAGAAGTTTGGATTCTGGCCGCGCTTTCTGACCGCTCTGATGGAGCAACTGGTGAGCGCGGAACGCAAATCCGCGGAGTGGACCTGCTTCAGCGAATGTTCACCCGATGAAAAACAATCCTGCCTGCAAGCCTCCCGCGAGCTCACGTCCTCGATTTACGATGGACTCGACGTGGAGCGCGAAATTCGCGCGGTGGACGAGCAAAATCTGGGAGACACCTTGCTGACGTGGAACGGGAACCAGCTCGCGGGACTCGCTGTCTGCCACGCCGGCCCCGGCACTGAAGCCGGCAGCGGAAAATGCTACGTAAAATTCGGCGCTGTCCGGTGCGGCCCGAACGCGCCGGACGAATTCCGCCATCTGCTCGACGCATGCCGCGACTTCGCCGCCGCACGCGGCGCTGCGAAGCTCGACGCCGGAATGAACGTCGCGCGCCTCGATGCCTATCGCGAAATGCTCGCGGCGGGATTCCGGACCATCACGCAAGGTGTAGCCATGCAGCGAGACGCCGACCCCGGCTACAATCGGCCCGACGTTTTTCTCATCGATGATTGGCGGTAGCGCACGGAGCGGCTAGCTGGTTTTCCCGGCGTATTGCAACTTCACGCGCGCGCTTTTTTCGGCGACCGATTTCGCCAATTCTTCCTTGTAGGCGGTCAGCCGCTGCGCCACTTCCGGGTCCGACGTCGCCAGAATTTCCGCCGCGAAAATCGCCGCGTTGATCGCGCCAGGCTTGTCGATAGCCATCGCCGCCACCGGAACTCCGGCGGGCATCTGCACGCTAGAGAGGAGTGCGTCAATGCCGGAGAGCACCGTGGTCGCCATCGGCACGGCTATGACAGGCAATGTCGTCATCGCCGCGACAACGCCCGCCAGATGCGCCGCGCCGCCCGCCGCGACGATCACCACTTTCAGGCCGCGAGAAACCGCCGTTGAAGCGTATTCGTGCGTGCGCGCCGGCGAACGGTGCGCCGACGTCACTTCGATTTCGTACCGCACGCCAAATTTTTCGAGCATCTTCGCCGACTCGCTCATCACGGGCAAATCCGTGTCCGAGCCCATGATGATGCCCACCAGTGGTTTGCCTGCCCTGTTTCGATCCGTCTCGCGTGCTCACTCGATCGCTCCTTTGACTTCCTGTAGCGCCCGCCTTGAGGCGGGCATGTGATCGAACCTATTCGCGCTGCTCTTTACAGCATCACATTCAAATTGGGCGTGTGCCCGCCTGAAGGCGGGCGCCGCGAAAGCATTAGAGGCCGCGGTTTATCACGCATGCTTTTCCGCCGGCGCTTCGTGTTTTCCGCGGTGCTTGACCCTCGATGATTTCAATCGAATCGCCGCGACGAATTTGTCCGGACTTGACCACACGGCACAGAACGCCTCGGCGCCCGCGCAGCGCTTCCTGAAGCCCCTGCCGGATCGCGTCCATCTGGTGGCACGGTTCGCATTCCTTCGTGATTTCCAGCAGCGCTTCGCCGACGCGAATCCGCTGGCCCATCGACAATCCTTCGAGCCTGATCCCGCGCGTGGTAATGTTTTCCTTCACCCGCCCGGGCGCGATGCCGAATTCATCGAGCGTCTCCACATCCATCAGCAACAATTGCCGGCTGCTCCCGAGCCGCCCGTGAACGCAGTCCTTCAAATCCCTTGTTCTCGACCGCGAATACCTCGTCGAATTCGCGGACCGGCTGGCCGTGCGCCAGCGCCTGAAACAAGTGCAGAACTTCAGCCACGGGGAAGTTCTCCGGCAGCGCGCGATTTGGCAATGCCCTTTGCGCCGATGTCGGTGCGATAGTGCGCGCCTTCAAAATGAATTTTATCCACGGCCTCATAGGCCTTGCAAATTGCCTGCTCGAGATTGCCGGCCATTGCCGTGACGCCCAGCACTCGTCCGCCACTCGTCACGATGGAATCGCCGTCCCGTTTCGTGCCCGCGTGAAAGACGGCGACATCGGGCAGTGCATTGGCCTCGGCCAATCCTTCAATTCTCTTTCCCGTTTCGTAGGGTCCCGGATACCCGCCTGAAGTCATCACTACGCAGGCGCTCGCTCCGGATTTCCACGCGGGCTTGAATGACGCGAGCTTCCTGCATGCCACCGCCTCCAACGCCGCGGCGAGATCGAAATCCATCCGCATCATCAGCGGCTGCGTTTCCGGGTCGCCCATGCGGCAATTGTATTCCAGCACCTGGGGACCCTCCGCGGTAAGCATCAGTCCAAAATACAGGAAGCCCATGTAGGGCAGTCCTTCCTCGGAAAGCCCGGCGATCGTCGGGCGCACGATCTTGTCCAGAATGATCGATTCGATTTCCGCCGGGATCATTCCGTCCACCGTGTAAGCGCCCATGCCGCCGGTATTCGGGCCCTGGTCGCCATCGAAAACTCGTTTGTGGTCCCGCGTGGGCGCCATCGGCAGGAAGGACCGGCCATCCGTCAGCACGATGAAGGAAAGCTCCTCACCCTTCAGCGCTGTCTCGAGCAGAATCCGCGAGCCTCCCTGTCCGAGCGCGTGTTTTTCCAGGAGACACCGAATGAACGCCGCAGCTTCCGCGCGCGTTTCCGCCACCAGCACGCCTTTTCCAGCGCATAGCCCGTCCGCTTTCACGACCACGGGCCAGTCCACGGCATCGAGCGCCCGGATCGCTTCGCCGGCCGATTCAAACGTGCCATAAAGCGTCGGCGTGGGAATGCGATACCTCCCCATGAATTCCTTGGCGAAGATCTTGCTCCCTTCGAGACGCGCATCCCGCCGCGAAGGCCCCACCAGCCGCATCTTGCGGCACTCGAATTTGTCGCGAATCCCCGCGACCAGCGGACCCTCCGGCCCCACCACAGTCAAATCGGGTTTCAGGCGCTCCGCCAGCGCCACCACGCCATTCACATCGTCGACGTTCACGGACGCGCATTCTGCGTCGTTTCCCACAGCGTGCGCAGTGCCGCCGTTACCCGGCGCGCACCAAATTTTTTCCACCAAGGGCGATTGACGCAACCGCCAAACCAGCGCGTGTTCGCGCCCTCCGCTTCCTACCACAAGGATTTTCACAGTAGGGCCACGATAGTCGCAGGTCCGGTCACTGTCAACCCTGGAACGAAAATTGCCGGCACCGGGCCAGATTCCGATAATTCCATTTCTGGGGGCTCCTCTCGGATTAGTCAGCCGTAACGCATCTAGACGAAGCCGCGAGCCCATGACAGCAGCGCTTCCGCTGTGGTTGTGTACAGGTCCTGATTGGTTAGATTCTCGAAAACTGCTCGTGGATGGCGGCTGCATTTTCAAACCGATCCCGATCGGTCCTTGCATGTGACGCCTTTCAGACGCGGGAAGGATTCAGGAATAGTGTTTAATAGATGAATAGTTAACTATAGTTATACTTACGTGTACGAGTATTAATCCATTGTGATGCAGGGCTATCCGATTCCAATCCCTAGAGCGCCTTTTCCGTCGCAGCCGCGAGCGAAAATCGTTCCAGTACATCGCCTAATTGCTCCGGCAGAATCGGCTTCGTAATGTAGTCATCCATTCCGGCTTCCAGGCAGCGTTCTTTATCCCCCGCCATCGCGTGAGCCGTCATGGCTACAATGGGTATGTGTTTCCCACTTTTCAGTTCGCCCCTTCGGATGGCCGCTGTCGCCTGCAGACCGTCCATCTCGGGCATTTGAACGTCCATCAGGACGAGATCAAAGGCGTGCCTATCGAGTGCCTCAAGGGCCTCCACGCCGTTTCCTACCACTGCCACCTCATGTCCTCTCTTCTCCAACAGCCGCACGGTCAACACTTGGTTTACACGATTATCTTCAGCCAGGAGAATTCTCAGCTGTCCTCGGCTCTCACGCAGCGAGTGCAGGGTGACGACCGAAGGGCGCGCCTCGCCTTCGGTTTGTGATCCGAGCACTGCCTTGATGGCTTCGAGAAGATCCGATCGCTGAATTGGTTTATTCAGGTACCCCTTGATACCCAATCCCCGGCACCTAGCAGCGTCTCCCCGGAAGCCCGCCGAGGTCAGCATGATGACGGTTGATTTCGCGAGCCGCGCATCCTGTTTGATTTTTTCCACGACTGTGAAACCGTCCATGCCTGGCATCTGTGCGTCCAATAGAATCAGGGAAAAAGGAGTTCCCTCGATGTTGGCCCGCTCCAGAATCGTAAGCGCTTCGAGCCCGCTTTCGGCCAACGTAGGATTCATCTCCCAGACGAGGAGCATTTCTTGGAGGATGCGGCGATTGGTGGCATTGTCGTCCACCAGCAATACGGGAAGACCCCGAAGGGCTTCCGCACCCAACGGGGCGTACTTCCTGGATGAAATCTTCTGCAATGGGAAGCTCGTCGTGAAGTGAAAAGTGCTGCCTCGGCCGGACTCACTTTCCACCCAGATCTTTCCCCCATCGTGTTGACGAGCCGGGAGGATATCGCGAGACCCAAGCCAGTGCCGCCATATTTCCGCGTCGTCGAACTATCCGTCTGCGTGAACGCGTCAAAGATGAGCTGCTGTTTTTCCAATGGGATGCCGATCCCCGTATCCCTAACGGCAAAATGCAACACCACTTCGTCTTCTGATTCATCCTGAACCTCGACTTGGATCACGACTTCACCTTGCGAGGTGAACTTTAAGGCGTTCCCAACGAGATTGACCACAATCTGGCGTAGACGCGTCGGATCGCCCTGCAATCCGTCCGGCACTCCGGGCAAAACGTGGCAGGCGAGTTCGAGCCCTTTTTGCTGGGCGTGCAGGGCCAAGGTTTTTATCGCGTTGTCTAACGTGTCGCGCAAACGAAAGTCGATGGTTTCGAAATCTAGTTTTCCGGCCTCAATTTTGGAGAAGTCCAAAATGTCGTTGAGCAATAAAAGCAGGGAGTCCGCCGAACTTTTCACCATGCCCAGATACTCACGCTGCTCCTCGTTGAGTTGGGTTCCGAGCGCCAAGTCCGTCATGCCGATAATCCCGTTCATGGGAGTACGGATTTCGTGGCTCATGTTGGCCAGAAACTCGCTCTTCGCGTGATTCGCGGCTTCCGCAGCCTCTTTGGCTTGTCGCAACTCGGCTTCGGCGCGTTTGTCCTGTGTGATATCTCGATTGATGCCGACAACCCCGACGATTTCGTCCTGTTGGTTCGTCAAAGGAACCTTGGTCATGAGAATCCACCCGACATTTCCTTCGGCATCGGCCACCGACCGCTCGCCTCGCATTAGAGACTTCGTGGTCCGCATGACTTCTAGATCGGTGGCGCGCAGGGCTGCGGCACGCTCCTTTGGAAACAGATCGAAACCTGTTTTCCCCAATAGTTGTTCGGGTGATTCAAATCCGTTAACTTTGGCAAACGCTTTGTTTCCCATCAGATATCGCCCCTCGGGATCCTTCGCGAAAATGCTGTCCGGGAGATTGTCAACCACGGTTCGCAGCAGGTTACGTTCGAAAGCGAGTTTTTTCTCCACTTGAACGTGCTCGGAAAACAGCCTGTCAAGTTTGCGCGTTAGATAGTAACTGCAGCAGGCCACAGCTGCCACCCCGGCGAAAATCGTTATCGCTCGGTACTGGAATACTGGCAGGTGGGGGAAGAGTAGATGCACCAGTGTTACCAAGGCGATCACGCCCGCCATTGCAGCGAAGTTAAGCCAAACGAGGGGCTTCCAGCCAATGTTGCGTTCCGATGCGGCCGCGATCTTGCTTTCCAGAACGCTGACCTCCGAAGGTTTCAATGCTTCCGCTGTATGGATTGAGCCCATGGAACTCTATAGGGGAGGCGGTTCAAGTCCAGAACAAACACACCTTCCATTAAAGTATCGGTCAAAGTGACCGCAGACTTTAGTCAACCCATCGCCGGTGAGAAATCGTCGTCGATTCCGGCGTTCCGCAACGGCCACAACCTTATCCTTGTCCGCACTATCGGCAATAGCTTTGCTGTTGCTCAGTGCCCATCATTTCGCTTCACCGGAGTATTGCCCGCCACCAACTCGCTGCTAGCCTTGCGGAATTGACGAAGCTGAGTCGCCGGACTACCATGCCGCCTGCCATGCCGGACCCAACGTCCCGCCGTTTTGTCCTTTCAGGCTTGCTCCTTTGCTTCTTTTTTTCAGGCGCCGCCGGACTGATCTATCAGGTCGCGTGGAGCAAAGCGCTGGGCCTGATTTTTGGCCACACGGCGTATGCGGTAGCCACCGTGCTCGCCGTTTTCATGGGAGGGCTCGCTGCCGGCAGTGCGTGGCTTGGCCAGTGGAGCGAGGGCAGAGAACGGCCCATCGCGCTGTACGGCTGGATTGAATTCGGTGTGGCGGCGACGGGAGCGGTGTCGCTCGCCGGACTGGCTGGAGTGCGCGCGGTCTATATTGCGGCGTATCCCTACGCTTCGGGACATGGCGCAACGCTTTTGGCACTGCGGTTTGCAGGGGCGGCCATTGTCCTTTTCCTTCCCACATTTCTGATGGGCGGCACGCTGCCGGTGCTTGTGCGCGGGCTGGCGCACGATTCAGCCGAACTCGGAACGCGCCTCGCTCGCCTCTACTGGGTCAACACTGCGGGAGCGGTTGTGGGAACATTTGCGGCGGGCTTCTTTTTTTTGCCCACGCTTGGGCTTGCGGCAAACACTCGGCGTTGCCGTCGCGCTCAATCTGCTCGCCGGAGCGCTCGCACTCAGGCTCTCGCGTAGCGAGCCAGCAACAATGCCAGCAGCCGCAGCGTTTCCGCAGAAAGAAAATGCGGCGCCATCCTCCCTGCCTTCCCGATTTCTCTGCGTCTGTTTTGCGATCGTCGGCGCCACGGCCATGGCGTATGAAATCGGCTGGACTCGCCTGCTCGCGACGCAGCTCGGCAGCTCCACGTATGCCTTTACGCTGATGCTCGCGACGTTCCTCACGGGAATCGTTCTCGGCAGCGCCATCTTCGAGCGCTGGAATCGCCGCCACGAAGTAAGCCGGATGACGTTCGCCTTCACGCAAACTTTCACGGCACTCGCCGCACTGGCGTTCTTGATTTTCTTTCCGCGATTGATCGAGGTCCTGCCGCCGATTCTGCGCGCGACCCATGAATCATTTCGCGGCCTGGTGCTAGCGCAATTCGCTGCGAGCGCGCTGGCGATGCTCCCTGCGGCAATCGTCTTCGGATTCAATTTCCCCGCCGTGACGCTACTGATTGCCGGACCGCAATCCACCTCCGCTTCGGGCCATAGCAATGCCGTCGGCCGCGCCTACGCGTGGAATACTCTCGGCGCGATCCTGGGCGCTTCGGCGACGGGCTTCTGGCTCCTGCCGCGACTGGGAAGTTTTCATCTTCTTGCAGCCGCCGCGGCGGTAAATCTCGTCCTCGCCGCCGTGCTTTCCATCGCCTCTGCCCCGAGGAGGATGATTTCCTTTGCAGCAAATGCCGCCCTGCTGATCGCTGTCGCCATCACCGGGTTCTCCCACTATTTCTACGATCCCGCTGTGGCCGCATTCAATACCGTTATGTATTGGAATCTCTACGACCGGCCCTTGACTCTGCGGGAAAACGCGCACCTGGTGGACATCATATATTTTGCCGATGGCCTGAATTCCACGATTTCAGTGGCCCGAACCGACGATTATATTTCTCTGCGGACCAACGGAAAGGTGGATGCCTCGAACCATGACGTCACCACGCAGCGCCTGCTGGGCCATCTCGGCGCGCTCGCGCATCCGCCGCGCCGCGTGCTTCTCATCGGGTTCGGCAGCGGCATGACCGCTTCCGCACTGGCCAGCTACCCGGAACTTGAGCGCCTGGATGTCGTCGAAATCGAACCGGCCGTCATCAGCGCCGCGCCGTTGCTCGCGCAGCTCAATCGCAATGTGCTCCGCGATCCGCGTGTGCACGTCACCCTCGACGACGCGCGTAATTTTCTTTTTACCACGCTCGAACGATATGACTTGATTGTTTCCGAGCCGTCGAATCCGTGGATTGCCGGAGTCGCGACGCTGTTTACGCGCGAGTTTTATCGTGCCGCGCAAGCGCGCCTTGCGCCCGGCGGCGCACTCGTTCAATGGCTGCAGGCCTATTCGCTGTATCCGGATGACCTGCGGATGGTCCTAGCCACCTTCCTCTCTGAATTTCACGGCGCCACGCTTTGGCACGGCGACGCGCCCGACCTGCTCCTGATGGCGCCCAGCGCTCCGGCAATGGAAATGTTGAATCGCGCGCAGGCTCTTTATTCCAATACCTCCCTGTATGACGATTTCAAGCAGCTTGGAATGGATGAACCCGTTCGGACTGTTCGGTTTTTACATGCTCGACGACGCAGACCTGCGGAAGTTTTCCTCGGGTGCGCAAATCAATACCGATGATCTCACTCTGCTCGAATACCACGCGCCACGCTCCCTGCTGGTCAACGGTCTCGAGGACAAAAACCGCGCCGCAATCCTTCTCGCTCAGAAGGATGCGTTGCCGGACGATTTTCCGCCGGACCTGCGCGATGCGGCGCTCGCGGCCGCCGCGACAACATCCCTAAACCTGGAAGACACTGACGGAGCCGATCATTTTCTACATGCGCTCGAAAATCGCCCGGTTACCGCCGACATTGCCATTGCTCGCGGACGCGCCGCACTCGCCCACTCCAATTTCCAGAGCGCCTATCACGCGTTTGACGCAGCGCTGGTCCTCGATCCAAATTCCATCCAGGCAGCCTGGGGACGCGCGGAGACCGATCGCCACTTCGGAAACAATGAGAAAGCACGGAAGGCGTTTCGGCACATTCTGGAACGCGATCCCGACGATTTGCGGCCTCTCGAATCGCTGAAGCATCTCGCCACGGATTTTTCCCGCTGGCCGGAAGCGGAGGATCTGGAGCAGCGCTTGATTGCAGCGGATCCGCACGCAGGCGCGGCTGCTTACGCGCAACTCGCGGACACGCTACTGCGCGCCGGCGATTTGGGAAGGGCCTACCGCGCGATGCAGGATTGCTTGGCGCGCGATCCGTACAATTTCCAAACGCAACTCAACCTCGGGGCATTGTTGCGCCAACAGAAAAAGTGGGCCGAGGCGCGGCAGCATCTGGAATTCGTGAGGCGTTATTTCCCGGACGGCGACGCGGGAACTTACACTCTGCTCTTCGAAGTCGACAACGCACTCGGCGACCCGCGGGCTGCCTCGGACGCAGTGCGCTTCGGCTTGCGCGTGTTCCCGGACAATTCGGATCTGCGGCGTTTGACCCTGATCCACTAAATCACTGGAAGCGGCGGGAAATGCTGGCACGAAAAAAAGAGGGCCCCGAAGAGGCCCTCTCGTTGGTCGGAATACCCGGTGGTCTGGTATGCGTTAGTTTGTGGTGGCCTTCGCGGAAGCTGCCGCGGCCTTGGGTGCACTCAGGTAACCAGTCACTGACTTGTCGCTGACTTTGTTAACGACGAGCTCCATGGGCTGGTGCGATCCGTTCGTGTAGAAATAGATGGGTTCGTTGATGGATTTATTTTTCTTCTCGAGCCGCATGTCGTCCACGTAGAGCGCCACTGTATACTGATGCTTCTTCGCGCTGGCGCCACGCAGTTCGACTTGCATGCTGCCCACATGCTGCTTCTGGCCCTTGCCATTCAGTGTGAACTCGAAGTAGTCCCGTTCGCCCATGCGCTTGAGCTGTTCGAGTTCTTCATGATTGCGGGCGATCAATTCGCCGTGCTCGCCACGCAACTGTTGCAGGCTGCCCTTGGTGGCGTCTAAATCGGTTTTGACGCCGTTGACATCAGTGCCGATCGCCTTCACGTCATCCGTGCTGGCCTTGGTCGCCAGTGTGCTTTCTACGTCCGTAAGTTTCTTTGTATAATCGGCGCGCTCCTGCTTGACTTGATTGCGCGCGGCGGCCACTTGACCTTCCGTCAGCTTCAGCTTGCCTCCCACTAGATTCAACTCGCCTTGCATCTGAGCGTTCGTCTGCTCTGCCTGGGCCAGTCGCTGCGTGAGTTGGTCCTGATTCTGCTGGAATGTCTTTGTTTGGGCGGATTGGGCGGCCAATGCTTGTTCCGCGTCGTGCGCGTGGCTCGTCGCATTCCACGCCATCCCTACACCTACTAGAGATAGCACCGCCAGGCCAACCACTGCCAGCCCCAACCATCGCGGCGCACCCTCTGTCGCCGGTTGCATATCGTCGTGTTCTCCGATCATCGTAGTCTCCTTTTTGCTTTTACCCTTGCGCTATGCGAGGTGCACGCTGTGAACCAAAGTATGCCCTAGGCCGGAAATTGGCGTAACATCAAATAACTAAATGATTTATCGTGTTTCCACTTGTGCAACAGACTCTTCCTAGAGCCCGTTATGGAGTGTAAGTTTTACGTACCATTGGCTGCTTCATCTCAATAACTAATTGCATACAAATGGCTTAGTGCACTAACACACTTTGTGGCTGAAATATCACAGTGCACAAGCGGGATGGGTGAATTCGTTACAAGACTTAACTAAGCGACGCGGGTGTGATGCGCTTCATGAGATTCCACTTCGCGGTCAAAGTAGACTTCAAGGGTGAGGGCTGCGGCATCGAAAACGGTGCGGCAGGTTGCGCATTGCCCCAAATGCCGCTGAACCTCACTTGCTACTTGAGGTGCGAGACGCCCTTCCAGATATTCGCAAATCAGTCGAATTGTTGCCTTGCATGTCATGCTCATCGCTCTGCTCCCGGAACTGGGACTTTCCCGTATGATCTCAAGAGCACGCAACCGACCAAAACCGGGCGTGGACTCAATCCTATTTATCCAACTAATTCAAATGGGTTTAGCATAGAGTGGTTCACGTGGCGCTTTTTCCTTGAACTAGGAGCACGGAATGGGAATTTTTTCTTTCCGGGGCGCATTCTTACCGTTTCGATCCGTATGCGCGGATCACGCGAGCTCGACCCTGAGACACCGGCATCTTCAGAAGTAATTGATCAGGAATGGTTTACCTGTTGATGGTCATATTGCGCAGAACAGCGATCCGCTCCGAAAGGGGAGGATGCGTACTGAACATACCGGAAAAAACCTGACCAGCACTCAGTGGTGCGACGATGAACAACGACGCGGTCGCAGGGGGCACGTCCATCGGGATTCGCTTGTTGTACGCTCCCAATTTTTCGAGCGCGCTGATCAGACCGTACGGTTGCCCAACCATGCGTGCGCCGGACGCGTCGGCGGCAAACTCACGCTGGCGCGAAATCCCGAGTTGGATCAACAGCGCGGCGATCGGTGCGACGATCAGCATGATTAGCGCGGCCAACCCTCCGCCTCCGCGATTGTCGTCGCGGGAACCTCCGAAGCCGCCAAAGATCATGGCCCAGCGTCCCATGGAGGCAATCCACGTGATCGCGCCCGCGAGCGTGGCGGCAATCGAGGTGATCAGAGATGTCGTAATTGCGGACGTGCGAAAGCTCGTGTGCGATGACGCCTTCGAGCTCGTCATCGGTCATCAATTCCATCAGGCCGGCGGTGACCGCCACCGACGCGTGCGACGGATTGCGGCCGGTTGCGAATGCGTTCGGCGCCGGCTGAGGAATCACGTAGAGTTTCGGCATCGGCAGACCGGCTTTGCCGCACAGCCTCTCCATCACCTCATAGAGCCGCGGAAGCTGCTCGCGCGAAACCGGCTGCGCGCCGCTCGACATCAAAGCAATCTTGTCGGAGAAAAAATAGGCGCCGCCGTTCATCAGCACGGCCATGACGAGGCCGAGCGTCATGCCTCTCTGTCCCGGCAATGGCTTGCCCGCCCAGAACAAGTAACAGCGTTAATGCCGTCAGCAAAAATAATGTCTTTATTGCTCTCATAAATTTACCTATGGACCTCTCAAAATCAGTCTAGAAGTTTGTGATAGCGTGCGTCAACCTGCGGCGCATCCCGCGCAATCGATCCTCATTGCTTGCGGGCTGGATTTCGCCGTGGACGCAGCCGTCCCGGCAGCCTCTGCCTGGGCCGCGGAGTGCGGGCGCCGTTTTTTCTTCCACCCGCACGAATCGCATGGAATCGGACTCCGGATCAACATCCACGCGCACTAGATCGCCCGGCAAAACGCTGCCGTCAAGAATGCGCATCGCGAGCGGATCCTGCACCAGCCGTTGCACCGTGCGCCGCAGCGGTCTCGCGCCGTAGGCCGGATCGTAGCCATCGCGGACCACGCGCTCACGAGCAGCGGGTGTCAACTCGATGCGGACCTTGCGTTCGGCGAGCAGGCGCATCACCTTCGCCAATTCCAGGTCCACGATCTTGTCGAGCTGCTCGTGTCCCAGCGGGTTGAACAACACAATTTCGTCGATCCGGTTGATGAACTCCGGCCGGAACGCCTGCCGCAACGCTTCGAAGGCTTCCTTGCGCGCGCGCTCCGGATCGCGCCCAGCCAACTCAAACAGCGCCGTCGAGCCAACGTTTGACGTCATGACCAGCACGGCGTTGCGGAAATCCACCGTGCGGCCTTTGCCGTCGGTCAAGCGGCCGTCCTCCAGAATCTGCAGCAGCACGTTGAACACGTCCGGATGCGCCTTTTCAATTTCGTCGAAGAGCACAACCGAATACGGATGGCGGCGCACCTGTTCGGTGAGCTGCCCGCCCTCTTCGTAGCCCACATATCCGGGAGGCGCGCCGATCAAGCGCGAGACCGAGTGTTTCTCCATATATTCGGACATGTCCAGCCGGATCATGGAGCGTTCGTCATCGAACATAAACTCCGCGAGCGCGCGCGCCAGTTCTGTTTTCCCGACGCCGGTGGGTCCCAGAAAAATGAACGACCCGATCGGCCGGTTCGGATCGGAGAGTCCCGCGCGATTGCGCCGGATGGAATTCGCCACGCGTTCGAGCGCCGTGTCTTGGCCGATCACACGCTGGCGCAAACGCGATTCCATCGTCACCAGTTTCTGTGCTTCGCCCTCGAGCAAACGTCCCACGGGAATGCCGGTCCACTTGCTCACCAGCTTGGCGATGTCCTCTTCGCCCACTTCCTCCTTGAGAATGCCGCCGTTCTTCTGCAACTCCTCGAGGTTCTTCTGCGCGGCGGCCAGTTCCCGCTCGACTGTCCCCGAGCTTTCCGTAGCGGATTTCCGCGACACGCGCGAGATCTCCGGCGCGCTCCAGTCGCTGTTCTTCGGCCTTGAGTTGTTCGATCTGCTCCTTCAGCTTGCGGATCTTGGCGACGGCATCCTTCTCGACCTGCCATTGCGCCTTGCGCGCGTTCGACTCCTCGCGCAGATGTGGCCAGCTCGACTTCGAGCTGCTTCAGGCGCTCTTTCGAGTGTGCGTCCGATTCATGCAGCAATGCTTGGCGCTCGATTTCCAGATGCAGGATGCGGCGCTCAATTTCATCAATTTCGATGGGAAGCGAATCCATCTGCATGCGCAGGCTGGCGGCGGATTCGTCGATCAGGTCGATGGCTTTGTCCGGAAGAAACCGGTCGGTGATGTAGCGGTGTGAGAGCGTGGCCGCCGCCAGAATCGCGGCGTCCTTGATGCGCACGCCGTGGTGCAATTCGTATCGTTCCTTCAATCCGCGCAGAATCGCGATCGTGTCTTCCACGGAAGGCTCGGCAATCAAGACCGGCTGGAACCGCCGTTCGAGCGCGGGGTCCTTCTCGATGTATTTGCGATATTCGTTGAGCGTGGTAGCGCCGATGGCGCGCAGCTCTCCGCGAGCCAGCGCCGGCTTCAGCATATTCGACGCGTCCATCGCGCCTTCGGCCGCGCCCGCGCCCACCAGCGTGTGCAATTCGTCGATGAACAGGATGATTTGCCCGTCGGACTCGGTGATTTCCTTGAGCACTGCTTTCAGGCGGTCCTCGAATTCGCCGCGATACTTTGCTCCCGCCACCAGCGCCGCGAGATCCAGCGCGATAACGCGCTTTGGACGCAGCACCTCGGGCACGTCGCCCGCAACGATCCGCTGCGCGAGGCCTTCGACCACGGCGGTCTTGCCGACGCCGGGCTCGCCGATCAGCACGGGATTATTTTTTGTGCGCCGCGCCAGAATTTGCATCACGCGGCGGATTTCATCGTCGCGGCCGATCACGGGGTCGAGTTTCCCGCGCCGCGCCAGTTCGATCAGGTCGCGGCCGTACTGTTCGAGCGCGCGGAAGGTCGCTTCGGGATTTTGCGAAGTCACGCGGTGGCTGCCGCGCACGGTGGTGAGCGCCTGCAGAATTGCTTCGCGAGACGCGCCGTGCTTGGCCAGCAATTCGGCGGCTTCATCTTTGCGGATCGTGGCAATCGCGAGCAGGATGTGCTCGGCGGAAACATATTCGTCCTTGAACTGCTCGGCTTCGACGAACGCGCCCTCCAGAACTTTGTTCGACGCCGGGCTCAACTGCTGCTGCGCAACGCCGGTTACTTTCGGCAGGCGCGCGAAGCCCGCCTCAATCTCGCCGGCTAGTGTTTCCGGGCGGACGCCCAAACGCGACAGCAGCGGCGGAACGATCCCGTCGTGCTGCGCCACAAGCGCGGCCAGCAGATGCAGCGGCTCGATCTGCTGATGATCGTGCCGGGCGGCGATTTCCTGCGCCGATTGAACTGCTTCCTGCGCCTTCAGTGTGAGTTTGTCGAAGCGGAACATGTGCTCTTCACCTTCCTTCGCAAAAAACATGGGGCCGGCTGCCGACCGGCCCCAAGAAAACCTGGCAAGCCCGTATTGCCGCCTACAGTTTACTTCCCATTGCCCGCGGAATTCACGCTCACCTTGACCTGGCGCGGCTTGGTCTCCTCGCGCTTCGGCAGGTTCACGGTGAGCACGCCATTCTTATACTCCGCGTGGATGGCCTCGGCATTGACCGTGTTCGGCAACGAGAAGCTGCGGCTGAACGCTCCATAGGTGCGCTCGACGCGCAGGTAATTATCCTCGGATACGTTCTTCTCGAATTTGCGCTCCCCACGGAGCGTGAGCAAATTGTTTTCCACGCGAATGTCGATGTCTTTCTCCTCGACGTCGGGCAGGTCTGCCTTTACCACCAGCTCATTCGGTGTTTCGTAGATGTCCACGGACGGGGCCCAGGTGGTGATGGCAGAGTCCTCGACCTTGGCCGCGGAACAACGTTTCATTAAAAAGACGATTGACTTGATCATGCAGCGTGGAGAGACCTTGAAAAGGTTGATAGCGAACAACTGTGTTCATGGTTTTAATCCCCCTTCTTGCTATTAATTTCTTACTACGATCAGATAATATAATATGCGCTAGTATTGTCAAGTATTTTAGCGGTTGCCTCCAAACCGCCCCTACATTCTATCTGATTGTATATAAATGTCTTATTTACTGGCTCCGACCGGAAGTTGCACTGCCACGAGATTTGATCTATAGTCGAGCCACTCAAACATGCGGCTTGCCGATTTCCACTACGAATTGCCACCTGAGCGCATTGCGCAGCGTCCGCTTGCCCAGCGCGACGCGTCCCGCATGCTCATCCTCGACCGTGAAAGACAAGACTGGGAGGACTCCCACTTTATGTGTTTGCCGGAGCGCCTGCGGGGCGACGAGCTCATCGTAGTGAATAATGCGCGAGTCATTCCAGCGCGATTATTTGGGCGGCGTGCCGGCGTTCGCGCAGAAAAACCGGGCCGCAACAGCCGTGTGACTGCGCGAGTTTTTGTCCTCCGAAATTGAGGTTTTGCTGACACGGCAGGTGTCACCGGAAGAATGGGAGGCCCTGGTCCGTCCGGGCAGAAAGATGCAACTGGGCGAGCGCGTTGATTTCGGAGCGGGAGAACTTGCCGCCGAAGTGATCGGCCGCGGCGAATACGGATTGCGCCGGCTGCGGCTCACATCCCAAGGCGACGTGCACGAAGCGATCGAACGGCTCGGCCACATTCCATTGCCTCCCTACATCGCGCGCAGCGATGAGCCAGCGGACCGCGAGCGCTACCAGACGATCTTCGCCGAGCGGCCCGGGGCTGTCGCGGCGCCCACCGCGGGTTTGCATTTTTCACCCGCGATACTCGATCAGATCAAGCAGCGTGGCATTGAGATCACTGCCATCACGCTCGACGTGGGCCTGGGCACTTTTCAGCCGATTCATGAGGAAGAGATCGAACGACACCACATGCATGCGGAGCGGTACGAGATTTCAGAGCACGCGGCGAATGCCATCTGCAACGCGCGGCGCGATGCCCGGCCTATTCTTGCGGTGGGAACCACGGTAGTGCGGGCCCTCGAAGATGCCGCCGCGAAATCAGCCGCCAAGCAAGCGCACGGATTCCCGCAGACGCGGTCCGGATTTCCTCGTCGAACCTGGCACGTGCGGAGGCCGGCATTTTCATCAAGCCCGGCCATCGTTTCCGCGTGGTCGACCAGTTGCTGACGAATTTTCATTTGCCCGAATCCACGCTGCTGGTGCTGGTCAGTGCGTTCGCGGGGCGCGAATTGATATTGCGCTCCTACCGTCACGCGGTGGAAACAGGCTACCGCTTTTACAGCTACGGGGATTGCATGTGGATTCGCTAAATATCCTAGGCCTCAGCGCGGCGCAGCCGGGTGGATTTCGTCTATACTTACGTGCGGTCTGCGACTGTGTCTCATCCATGCGATTTCTTGTACTGAGCGATATTCACGCGAATTCCACCGCGCTCGAGGCCTCTCTCGCGGCCGCCGAAGGCCGCTGGGAGCGCATCCTGTGCCTGGGGGATGTGGTGGATTACGGGCCGGACCCGAACGAAGTGACCGAGCGAGTAAGGCGCTCGATCCATTCATCATTCGAGGCAACCACGACAAGGTTGTGGCGGGACTCGCCGACATTGAGGATTTCAATCCCGTCGCGCAGATTGCCGCGCGATGGACCCGCGACCAGCTTAAACCCGACAACTTGACCTATATTGCGCAGTTGCCCGCCGGACCCGCCCACACGGATGGTCTGACGATGGTTCATGGCGCGTATCACGACGAGGATGAATATGTCTTTGCTCCGCTGCAAGCGATGAGCGGGCTTGCTCGAATCACCCAGCGCCGTGACCTTTTTTGGACACACGCATTACCAGGGCGGATTTTCGTACCGCGACGGCCAAATCGGCGTCATTCATTTGACGCCGGAGCCGGGGCCGAAGTTTGCCGCGCTGCGCCTGGAGCCTGGAGTCGCGGTATCTGCTCAATCCCGGATCGATCGGCCAGCCCCGGGATGGCGATCCGCGCGCGGCGTTTGCCATCGCCGATCTGGACCATCAGGTGATTGAATTCTGGCGCGTGCCGTATGACATTGCCGCGGTGCAGGAGCGCATGCAGAGCGCCGGACTCCCCTATCCGCTGATTGAGCGGCTTGCGGCAGGCCGCTAGCAAGTGTCGAAACCATGACGAACCGCCACCAAGATAGGGGAGGATTCACGAAGTGATCCCTTCCGCAGAACGCAGCCGGCTTCCGGTAGCCTTCGGCGCCGGATTGGTCATTGTGACTTTACTGATTGGTGCCGCCGTGCTGCTCAGCCGTTACTCGACGCCCTCTGGACCGGAAGAATTGAAGCCGCTCCCCATGGGCCCGTCCGAACAGGCCTACGCTCCGCAAATTCATTTTCTCGAACCGAAAATGAGCCGCGCGGCCAACTTCTTGAACCAGGAAGTAACATTTGTTTTCGGGACGCTCGAAAACAGCGGCAACCGGCGCATCAAGCAAATTGAAATCACGCTCGAATTTCACGATCCGTTCAACCAGGTGGTGCTGCGCGACAAACAACGTCTGTTCACCAAGTATGATGCGCCGCTGGCCGCGGGACAGCAGCGCGATTTTCAGGTTGGCTACGAGCACGTCTCCGCGCAATGGAACAATGTGTATCCTACGATCCGCGTCACCGGGCTCGCACTCGATTAGGCGAGCGGTTTTCAGCGCGAATGCTTTCCTTCCAAGAAAGTAATTCCGCGACAGAATTACCAGTCTGTAGTCGTCTATAATCGGTTGTCATGGAGCTAGCTGCTGAACTCGAACGCGCTCTGGCGGAGGTGTGTACCGCAGGCCCGGCCGAGGTGCGCGAAAACGGCGAGTGGCTCGCGGCCCTGGATGGCTTGCAATACGAGGTGCGCTCGCAGGGCGACGCAGCGCTGCTGCACCTCTGGGGCGCGCGGCAAAGTCTGGTGCGGCGCGTCGTGCGTGTCGCCGAGGAATCACGCGAGCGCGTGGTGCTCGAAGTCTCGCGGTTCGGGCGCGCCCGCCACGCGAAGCTCGAGTTCCTGGCCGCCGGTCGGGTCACGAAGACAGACGTTGGAGCCGCGAACAATTCCGCACCCGGCTGCACCAACTCCTGACCGACCGCTTCCCCGACGACACCGTGGATTCCCTGGCAACCAGCGCGGATTTGCATTATTCCATTTCAGGTTCGTACACGCGAGGCCTCATGCATCGCGGTTCGGATGCCTATGCCGTTCTGAGCGCGGCCCCGGAAGAAGATGCCGCAACGATCGACGGCATCTTGACATTCGGGTTGATCTGGCTTGACCGGACCCGCGAGCGCGCCCGGGGCCAATCGGTTCGCGGGCTGCGTCTTTTTTTACCGCGCGGCACCTCCGGCATTACGGCGCATCGACTAACAGCGCTCGCCGCCCCGCAAGAAGTCGAATTATACGAATACGACCCGCTGTACTGGCGCATGCGCCGGATCGCCATTTCGGATGTAGGGAATCTGGAGACCTGGCTGGTGCCGCGCCGTGAATTGGACCAGGCGCTCACGGCGGCTTTGCCGGAGGTGGAACGCATCCGGCGGCTGGCTCCAGAGGCCATTCGCGTAGCGGTTGCCGCCCTGACACAGGACGTGACACTTCGTTTCCACGGTCTGGAGTTCGCGCGCTGGCGGCAGGGGATGGTGTGGTTTGGCCTGGGCGACCACCAGGAAATATTGATCCCAGAGCGATGGCCCGCTCTCGAAAAACTTGTGCGCCAACTGGAAACGTACCGTCACCCGCTGGCTACAGATACCAAGCACAGGCTCTACCGCGCGCAGCCGGAGCGGTGGCTTGAGACGATGGTTGCCGCCGATCCGGCGAGGATGGATGCCCGCCTCGATCCCCGGCACATTTACACGCAGGTTCCCGCGTCTTCCGCGGGCGACCGGGGCATCATTGATCTGCTCGGGGTGACCCGAGACGGCCGCCTCGCGGTGCTGGAACTGAAAGCTTCCGAGGACATTCAACTGGTGATGCAGGCAATGGATTATTGGCTGCGCGTTCGCTGGCATCACGAACAAGACGACTTTCAGAGGTACGGATATTTTTCGGACGTGAATTTGCAGCCCAAACCGCCATTGCTATTCCTGGTCGCGCCCGGATTCCGATTTCATCCTTCGAGCGATATCGTGCTCCGATCTATGTCGAGGGAAATTGAAGTCGTAAGGATTGGGTTGGGAGAAAATTGGCGGCGGGGGTTGCGAGTCATCTTCAGGCAGTGACGGGCAGGCACAAGGGTCGAGGGATCCCGCAAAGAAAAGGGACCAAAAAAAGAGAAGCAGCTTTGGCTTAGCCGCCGCTGCTTCCCGGGGTGTGTCCTTGAAGTGGTTTTGTAGAATTAGACGCCAGAAAGCCGAAAAGGTTGCATCGGTGAGAAAAATTTTAGGAAAAACCAAATTAATCTATTTCCCCGGCAGAGCAGAAACCGAGCGTAGAGATGTAAGGCTCAGTAGAACAAATACTTGCGCCACTTTTCGTCCTTGTTGCCGATCAGGCGCATCAATTGGCGGGAGGTATGCAGCGTGAACGGGCGAGGGCGCCGCGCCAGAGCAATCCCGGCTTCTTCGGGGGTGCGGTCACCCTTGCTGTTGTTGCACTGGTAGCAGCAGGCGACCAGATTCTCCCAGGACGACCGTCCGCCGCGAGATCGCGGGACGACGTGATCCAGAGTCAGCTCCGAGGCAGGAAGCGTGCGGCTGCAGAACTGGCAGGTGTTACGATCGCGCAGCAGGATATTCTTCCGCGAAAGGGCTCGAGTCTGTTGCGGGATATGGCGATAGGCCAGCAGGCGGATCACCGAAGGTACGGGCAGCGTCCGCGAAGCCGAGTGCACCTGGGTGTGATTGACTTCCTCGGCTTGCGCCACTCCCTTGATCATCAGGACCATCGCGCGCCGAACCGCAGTGACGTTGATGGGTTCAAACGTCGCGTTCAGGACCAGAACCGGTTCCTGCATGATGGCCGGTTTTCGAGCCGAGGGCGATACGGCGCCTGGCGGGCGCTTCTCTCCCCGCGCTTCCGGCAGGGTCTTCGGCCGGGGAGTCCTACCGCCATGGCCAAACAATTTCATTCCGATTCGTCCCGATACGTCGCAGCCGCGTCTAGTGCCACTGAGGAAGGCAGCGCCCGCGCAACTGTCATGCCCGCCACCCGGACGGCCCCGGCTCCGCGAAGAGCCCGGGAGCACGCGTCTAACGTCGCCCCAGTGGTAAATACATCATCTACCAGTAAAACCCGTAGCTTGTCAACTTTAGCTCTGTGATGCATAGCATAAGCGCCACGTACCGTCTCCCAGCGCTCCCGGCGAGTTAGCCTCACTTTATCCGGCCGGGGCCGCGTGCGGACCAAGAGATACGCCCGAAAGGGGATACCGAGAAGCCGCGCGAGGGGCCGGGCAATCAGCTCGGCTTGGTTGTAGCCGCGCTCGCGCAGGCGGCTTGGATGCAAGGGTACTGGTACCACGGCGTCTGCTGCAAAGCCTTCCACGGAGTGTGCCGCCACCTTCGCCAGCTGGTTTGCAAACCAGCCGCCCAGCGGAGTGACCTCCCCATACTTCAACAACAGAATCGCGCGGGCCATGGACGGCGAATATGCGCCGAAACTTCGAACGAAATCAAAATCATACGCGCCCAGCCGGCAGAGGTGGCATAGTGGCGGCGACGCGCCTTCGGCCACGACGCTCGAGACGATCGGACGGCCACACCTTGCGCACTGCGGTTCGGGGAGTGTCTGCGTAAGCGACCGCGACGCACTCGCGGCAGAATGGGATGCGAGTGCCCGTGTCCAGCATCCTGGCGCAAATCCGGCACGGTGCGGGAAACACCAGCGAGACAAGCGCCTCGCAGACTCCACGCAACTGGGAACGGACCGAAACGGGAACCCTGTCCACGATGCGGTAAGCCTACACCTGTATTGTAATTATTTGAACAGGTAAATAACCAGAATGGTTATTGGCCCGGCCCACTGCGCGGGATTGGACTCACCTGCCGGGCCAGAAACGGCGCAACGGATTCTCTCAGGCAAGTTGGCGGCAGCAAATGAAATGGGCAGGCCGCTAAAATCGGCCCGCCCATTTCCACGGGGGCGAATTTCTTTCTACAGCAGGCCTTGTTCGTGTTTTTCCTGGCAAGTGACACAGTGCCGCGCCCAAGGAACTGCTTCGAGGCGCTTCAGGTGCAGTTCCTCTTCGCATTGCACGCACGTTCCGAATTTGTTGTCTTTGATTCGCCGAAGTGCTTCGTCAATCAACGCCAACATGGACCGGTCGGTATTGGTCTGGCCGAACAAGAATTCCTTCGTGTACGAATTGGCAGCCTTGTCGGCGAGATCCACGGTCGGATCATCGTCAGCGGTCCGCCCTTCCTCTTCGGTGCGCGCGATGCTTTTCAGCAATTCCTCTCGCCGGGTGACCAGCTTCTTCTTGTAGTATTCGAGACGCTTCTTATCCATTGTCATGGCCCCATCGTCCACTCTATCATCGCAATTACAAATGGATGATTGTAGGCCCGCTCTCGATAACTGTCAAGGAAGGTGACTTATTGGGGGAAAATTCAAGGCCCTATCCCCAAACTCACCAAACGCGAATTTGTTCCTGCATCCGTAATTATGGTTTCATGAGGCATGCCGCAACTTCTCCATCGAACTTTCTTCTTACGAGGGCAGGCGGGCCTGCGAAGCGCTCCTGTGGGACATCCCAGAGCGAGGCGATATCGCCCGTCCGCCGGTTGCGGCCGTGGTGTGCCATCCGCATCCGCTGTTTGGCGGGACAATGCACAACAAGGTGGTCTACCAGACGGCGAAAACGCTGCATCGCTTCGGCCTGCCTGTTCTACGTTTCAATTTTCGTGGCACGGGTTTGAGCGAGGGCACGCACGACGAGGGACGCGGCGAGCAGGACGATGTTTCGGCGGCGCTCGATTTTTTTGCCTCTAAATATCAAGGCGCGCCGCTCTTGCTTGCTGGATTCAGCTTCGGTTCGTGGGTTGGCCTGCGTGCCGGTTGTAAAGATTCGCGAGTCACTGACCTGATTGGGCTAGGCCTGCCCGTTGGCAATCTGGCGAACCAGGAGTTTTCCTATCTCGAGGCGTGCGACAAGCCAAAGCTGCTGGTGTCGGGGGAACTCGATGCGTACGGGCCGCCAGAGAAGTTGAAGGCCATGGTCGAGAAATTTCCTCCGCCGGTGAAAGGGCGAACCAGCGTCGCGATTATTTCAGGCGCCGATCATTTCTTCGCAGGACATCTTCCCGAGGTGGACCGGGAGATCGCCGCGTGGTTGAAAGCGCAGCGTCCGGATCTTGTTGAACACGGGGAGTGACATCTCACGCCTGCTTTCCCCGTTCAAACAATTTCGAAAATTCGTCCTTCGAGGCCGACGATACGGCAACGAGGGAGAGATTTGCGCGCACGTGCTCGAGGCGGCTCATCCCCACCAGCGCCGTCGTAATGCCCGGTGTCGAGCGCACGAACTGCAGCGCGCGCTCCGCATCGTTCTGCAGTCCCAGCGCTGCGGCCACGAACGGAGGCAGGCCGCGCGACAATTTGCCCTGCAGCATCGCGGCGCTTGCCACTAACGTGATGCCGAGCTTGTTCGCGGCGTCGACCATCGGCACACGGCTTCCGTCGAGGGATTGGTTCGCCCGCGTCAGTGCTTCCGTCATGCCCAGGTTGCACGGGAGCTGCACGAAGCGGAAGTGGTGCGATCCCCCCGCAACGTCCCGCGCGAGCGACTCCATTGCAGCGAGCGAAAGAAAATCCTGCTCGTTCTCGCCCTGGCGAAACGCATTCCATGTGGCCAATCCGTAGAAGTGGATCTTGGCCGCGGCGACCGCCGACTCAAGAAACTCAAACGCCGCCCGCACGCGGCTGTTGAACATTTCGCGCGGCACCTCGCCCAACTGCGTCTCTGGATTGTGCAGGTAGTAGACGTCAATCGTTTCGACGCCGATGTTGCGCCGGCTACGGTCGAGCTGGTCGGCAATGAACCGAGGCGCCAGGGAGTGGCACCCGGCAGCCACGTCACCTTCGCGCAAAATCTCCGTCGCCACGTATTCGTGATTAAAATATTCGCTCGCATCCGCGGGCATGTCGCCATCCGGCGTGAGGAATCCTCCCTTGGTGCAGATCACGAATTCTTCCCGGGCGAAGCCGCGCCTTCCGAGATCATGAAGCGCCACTCTTACGGACCGCTCCGAGCGCTGAAAACGATAGTTGATGGCGGAGTCGATAACGTTCACACCCGCTTCAACGGCGGCGACGATCGCATCCGTGTAACCCTGATCGGTACGCGCATCCGGTTCGCCCAAATAGGTGCCGATGCCGATCGAGGAGAGCCACAGGCCCTGTTGCTCGCGGAAGTGCCCCGCGGCGACGCGCCCGGCAAATCGCGCGGCGTATTTTTTCGTGCTGTCGGAAGTCGCAAACGTTGTCATCTCACCTCACGCATTGGAAAGCGGCGATTATATGTGATTCTCTGGCGAACCACGAGGGGAGCGGAAACGAAAGGTCCGTAGATCGTCACCGCACTCCTGAGTGGTGCTCTAGCCGACACCCCACGCTAATTAGGGGTTGCCGAATTTCAGGGCTTCGCACATCAGAGAGAAGCTTGCATCTGCCACCACCGCCTTCGCTTCCCTGTCGCATGACTCGCTTTCTGATTTGGGTCACGAAAGGTGTCCTAATCGCCGGGATCAGTATTGGAAGAATCTAACTCCGGGGTCACCATCCGACTGCTGATGTTATCGCCAGCTATCATGCGAGGCCAATTGGGTGAGCGCATTGCATTTAGGACCTAGCGTTCGCTGTCCGGCACGCCACTCAGGCGAACGATCTGAAACGAGAGTGGAGTGTGTCCGAAGGCTTACGCCCCCTGTTCCTGCCTGGTACCCCCGTACCCTTGACCGCCCGGAAAGGCGTCCCTTATAGTCGCAAAAGAGCAGGAATTTCGCGGGACGGGTGTCGTTATCACGAAGTGTGGACACGCGATTCCCAACGATTGGCGGCCCAGCTGTCCTTGACAGAGATTTGTTTTCATCGTCTTGCTTTGCAGGCTTTCGTGGCCCTCTTCGGAGCGCACAACGAATTTCTTTTGTGGGAGTGCGCCTGAGTTGATGACTTCGTGGAGCATCATTGCGATCACCCTGCTGATAGCCTCGGCATTGACTTCGGGTTTCTTCGCCTACATGCACAGTTTAAGGCGCCAGGCCTACTTGATGCTCTGGAGCGCGGGGTGGTGCTTGCTGGCCTTGCACTACTTGAGTCCCGCGCTCGAGCCCTGGATAGCCGTGGCCCCGTGGCAGTCGGCGGTGAACCAGTGGTTGCTGGCCGCGGCAGCGCTGCTCTTTTTCAGCACCGCGCGAGTCTATACGGAAGCGCAGCCCTTGGTCCGCCCCCAGATCGCGGTTGGCGGTTTTTTCGTGGTCTGGACAACCGCTTTCTATTTGCATAGCGTCAGCATTTCCCCACAGCTGGGTGTCGCATTCATTTTGTTCGGCATCGCATGGGTCTTCTATCAGGAGAGCCGCCGTCAAGAAACGTTCGCCGATTTGCTGTTGGCGATCTCTTTTCTCACCTGGGGCGCGCTGGTGATCGGTGAAGTGTTGCTTCCCAGCCGGTTGGCCGATTCCCTCCGCGTGCTCGAAATTCTTCCCCAACTTTTCGCGGCGGCCCTGATGGTGATGGGACTGTACGAGGAAGAAAAGCGCCGCGTAGAACACAACATGCTCGCGCTTTCCAATGTGAATTTGGCGACGTCTGGTTTCGTCGGCCCGGAAATTCAGAAGATGCTGTCGCACGCGCTGGAGCGGGTGTTGAGCGTCGTGCGTATGCCGGCAGGAGCGTTATTTCTGCATCACGGCAACGCCAAGGGCCCGACTTCCGTCGTCGCCGTCGGGTTGGCAGAAAACTTTTGCGCCGCCTCGCAGGAAGAAGGGCTGGACGATCATTTAGTGGACCTGGTTTCTAGATTGGGCGGGCTGGTGGTGTTTCGTGATTTGGGCCGCGATGCTTCCTGGGCCGCATTGGAAGGAGAGGAGGCCTTCCGGCGCTTCCGGCAGCTCGCCATGGGTCAGGGCCTGCGCACGGTCGTCGGGATTAGCTTGCAAGCCAAGGAGCAGGCCTTCGGCGTCCTATTCCTCGGCACGCCCGATAGCCGCCGGTTTACCGCGGCTGAGCTTCGCCTGCTTCTTGCGCTAGGCCATCAAATCGGGATGGCAGTCGAGAACAGTTACCTTGTCCAACAGACAGCGCGCCGTACCGAAGAGCTCCACATGCTCAACGAAATAGGCCGTGCGCTGAGTTCGACTCTCGATCCGGAAGCCTTGTTCGAAACCATACTGTCCGAATTGAAGCGTCTGGTCGACGTCAGTCATTTCTACATCGCCTTGCACGACCCCGTGCACAACGAGATCCGGTTTGAGATTGAGGTCCGTGACGGCGTCACCCAGCCTAAGAGGTCGCGGCCTTACGGCGAGCAGCACGTGACCGAATATGTGATGCGCACACGGCAGCCCCTGTTGATCCGCGAAAACTATGCGGAAGAGCTGCGCAAGATCGGTTTGAATTCGCGGCAAGACAATGGCTGTTTCTGCGGTGTGCCTTTGCTGCTCTATGAACGCGTCATCGGTGTCATGGCGGTGCAAAGCCCCCGGGAAGGCGCCTTTGACGCCGGTCACCTCGAAATGATGCGTGTGGTGGCGAGTGAAGCCGTCATCGCCCTCGAGAATGCCCGGCTCTTTCGGGAAGAGCGGGTGAAATCGCGTCATCTTACCCTGCTCAACAACATTTCGCGCAACGTCATCACGACGCTCAACCCGGATGAAATGCTTGCCAAAATCGCCGAGGAGCTCGAACAAGGACTGGACTACTCCCACATTGGCATCGGACTGCTCGAATATTCGAGCAAGGAAATTGTGATCCAGGCAGAGGCCGGCCACCGCAAGGGAGCTCTGGGGCGCCGCCTGGGTTTGGACGGGAATGTGGTCGGACGCGTCGCGCGCACCGGGCAGATGGCCGTGGTGACCTACCGGGATCCAGAGAAAGCCGAGGGAGTACCGGTGCTGGAAGGTTCGGTCTCCGCCATCGCGCTTCCAATCGTGTACGCGGACCAGCTCCACGGCGTGCTGTACGTGGAAACCGACCAGAACGCCGATTTCCCTCAAGAAGAAATCCTATTCCTCGGCACGCTTGCGGATTTGATTTCCGGCGCGCTCCACAACGCCTATGCGTTCCAAAAGGCGCAGGAACAAGCCATCACTGACGGACTGACCGGAGTGAAGACCCATCGATTCTTCATGGAGGCGCTCTCCGGCGAGTGGAAACGGTCGACGCGCGCCGGCCGGTCCTTCTCGCTGGTTTTAATGGACCTGGACCGTTTCAAGTTCGTCAACGATTTCTATGGCCACCTGGATGGCGACATCGTGCTCCAGCGTGTGGCCCATATTCTGGGTCAGAATTGCCGCCGTTCGGACGTCGTGGCCCGCTATGGCGGAGACGAGTTCGTAATCTTGATGCCGGAAACAGACGCCGAGCAAAGTCAGCAGCTGGCCGGAAAGCTGCGATCGTGGATCGCCTCCGACCCTGTGCTGCGTGAGAAGAACGTCACGTCCAGCTTCGGAGTGGCGACATTCCCGATTCACGGATCGACGCCCCAGGAACTGATCCAGGTCGCGGATGCGTCGATGTATCTTTCCAAGCATCAGGGAGGCAACGCCGTTTCCACCGCGGATCACTTTAATCCCGACGAATCGAAACAGTGGAAGCGTGACGTCCTCGAAGCCTATCTGGGCGTTACACTGAAACGCTTGTTTACAACGGGCCCCGATGCGTTCGTGGAAATTTACAGCCGGATCGAGCAGTTCGCGCGATCTCTCTCCGAAACAGGGCAGGCAACTTCGCGGCCCAATGGCAATGGCGTCCTGAAAACTTCCGCATCGTCCTTCGAGCCCCTGCCGTCCGTCGTGATGGATACGCTGACTTCTCTCGCGCTGGCCGTGGATGCGAAAGACCAGTTCACGCAGGGCCACTCCCAAAAAGTGTCCGGTTACGCGGTGCTGATCGCGGAAGCCGTGGGCCTCGCAGGCCCGGAAATCGAAGAGATCCGCCTCGGAGGCATGCTGCACGATGTCGGCAAGGTTGGCATCGCGGAATCGATTCTAAATAAGTGTGGCCCGCTCAATCCCGAGGAGTGGGAAACGATGAAGAGGCATGTGGAATACGGAGCCAAGCTTCTGGAACCGCTGCGCGGCACCGAACGTATCCGTGACATGGTCGCCCATCATCACGAGTTTTTCGACGGGTCAGGCTATCCCCAGGGGCTCGCCGGCAGCCAGATCCCGCTCGGCGCCCGCATCGTAGCCATCGCGGATGCCTACGATACGATCACTTCCGAACGGACCTACAAGAAAGCGCATACCCCGGAAGAAGCCTTCCAGGAACTCGAACGCTGCGGAGCCGCGCAGTTCGATCCGGAACTCGTGCGCGCGTTTATCTCGCGTTTGCGGCGCCTTCCGAATCCTCTGATCGAATCCATCCTGGTCCCCGAACGCGAAGTTCTCAGCTAATCGATCGGCTGGGAGGTTAACCTCAAGATGCCCCGCCCTTCTGGTATTACGCCCCACTAGTGAATAGCTCTTTTTCATCACGACAGGTTCTCCAGGTTCACGCCCGAGATCGCGATATGGCGGGAATCGCTGTCGGCGTGATCGATACGCATCTCGACGCGGGGTCAATCCGCGCGGAAGGTGAATCGCCACGATTTATGAATCGATGTTCTACCGCGGGATAAAATCTTCCGTGTGGGTGACGAATTCCGGATATGCGCCGGCACCCAACTCGTAGAGATCCATGCCCTGGCGTTCTCCCTCGATCGCGACTCGGAAGGGGCAGATGCGATTCAGTGCCCAATTCAGGCCATAGGTGAGCGGTAGCACAAAGCCGAGGAGCGTCGCCACGCCCACCAACTGGGCCAGCCATTGTCCGGGCGCTCCGCCGCCCGTCACGGGTAAAGAATTGCCGGCAACATTCCAGACTGGGCTGTGAAAGCGAGCGAACAGGCCGACCGCGAGGATCCCCCAAATGCCGCCGATGGCATGTACGGAAACCGCGCCTCCCGGATCGTCTACTTCCAGGCGCAGCTCGAACCACTCCACCGAGAAAGTAACCAGGGCGCCCGCAATCGAGCCAATCACGATCGCTTCGGCCGGCACGACGAACGCGCATGTGGCGCTGCTTGCCACCAGTCCGCCAATCCAACCATTCGCACTGAGCGAGGCGTCTGGCTTGCCAAAGCGGATTCCCGTGATGACGGCTGCGGTGAGAGAAGCCGCCGCCGCTTGCAGCATCGTATTGATGGCAATCAAGACAGTCTGCGCGGGAGCGCCGCCGGTGAACAGAATCGCCCCGGCGGAATTCAGTCCAAACCATCCCAACAGGGCCAGCAGGCAGCCAAATGATACGAGAACTCCGTTATGGCCGGGGATGGCGGGCGCCATGCCGTCCGGCGAATATTTTCCGCGCCGAGGACCTAGAATCCAGGTCACAGCGAGAGCGGAGAGGCCGCCTACTACCTGAATCGTGCTCGCTCCCCCAACATCGATGAATCCGTGACCGAGTCCGTAATTGACGCCGAGTTGCGCGAGCCAGCCGCCACCCCAAACCCAATGCGCAAAAAACGGGTAGGTCCAGCCGGCCAGGATCGCTGCGGAAGCGCAACTCGCCCGAAGCCGCCAGCGATCCGCGCCGCTTCCCAGCGGGATCAACGCGGCCAAACCCACGCAGAAAATTTGCAACAGCGCGGCCAGAGATGCGGGAGAGCCATCGAACGCCAATCCGCGGAAAAAAAATGGCTCTCCTGCGATCCAATTCCAACTCTTGCCGGACAAAGCGAGGATGTGACCCGGCCTCCCGATGACCCCCTGCCATGCAAATCCGCAAAGGAAATACACGACCGCCGCGACCGACAGGCTGGATAGCGCTGCCATCATCATGTGGCCCGCGTTGCGCGACCGCCCCAAACCGGCATTGATGAGCGATATTCCCGCAGCCGCAAGAGGAACAAGAAAGATGAAGAACAGACAGGCAATCATGGCTGCTTCCGGGAATCCTGGAACCGGCATGGGCATTATCTTTTGTCCTCTCGCAGGATCAAGTGGGAGCGGATGACGAACGTCAGTCCCAAAGCCTCCACGGCCACGCCGGCCAGGACAAACACGGCGCGTGAAAGCTCTGACGCGAGAAGTACAATCGCTGCCAGAACAAGCAGCCAACCCGCCAGTAACAACAAGAAGCCCACAAACTTCATACCGAACGCCCCCGGCCGGGGCTGTAGAGTGTTCCCCGGCGTTCGCGATGCCAGCTAAAATATCACATTCGCATCGGAACCAAACGCAGCGTTCTTCGGGGGCAGTGATTCAGTCGGGTGACCAGCGTGTCAGGCCCACTTTTCTTTGAACTTGCCAACCGCGTCCTGCAGGATTGCTTTGCCGTGGCCGAAGCAGGCCACGCGGAAATCGAGTGCAGTCAGCTTCTTCAGGCTACGTTTGCCTTCCTCGAAATCTTCGTACCCCAAGCTCCATCCAAGGCCCATCATGTTGCTGCACGTGTCGGCGGCGAAGAGAACACCCCCGTGTTGCGGCCACAGAAATGCGAGTTGCCCGGCACAATGACCTGGGACATGGATCGCAGTCAGACCACCAGCGATCGGCAACTGCTGTCCATCTTCCACGCGATGTTCAATCGACGCAGCTTCAACTGACGGCACGGGCCGTACGAATAGCCGAAACAGGATGCCGGTCCGCAAACCAGGCGCCGCCTTCATGGGACGAAACCCGCGGCCAGACGTGGCAATGGGAGCGTCAACGGGATGCATGTAGGCGTCGGCTCCCGTGGCTTTCTTGATCCCCGCAAAGCTGCCGATGTGGTCCGGGTGCGCATGCGTCAACACGATATGGCGAATGTCCTTCGGTTGCTTACCAAGCGCCCCAATTGCTTGAAGGACCTTGTCCGCACTCCCAGGCAGGCCGGCATCGACCAACGTGCAGCCATCCGACGACTCCAGCAAAAATGTGTTCACTGGGCCAACCGGAATTACGTATAGTCCAGGGACAATTTGTGTCGCGGCCATTCGTGCCCTCCATAACACTGATTTCACGCTAGACCTCTACCTCTTCAGGTACGAGGGTGTCAACCGAGTTGGCGACCTTGTATACTGGAATCTTTGCCGCTGCAATTTAGGGCTCCGGGAGTGCGTCCTCGATCATGAAAATTGAAGAGTTTGAGCAGAGACTGCGCGATTCGGTGCTAATCGCGGACGGGGCGATGGGATCGTTACTCTACGAAACCCTGGGGCCGCAGCGCTGCATGGATGAATTGAATGCCACGCGCGCGGAGGCCGTCTTTCGCATTCATATGGCCTACCTCGAAGCCGGCGCTCACATCATCGAGACCAACACGTTTGGAGCGAACCGGAACAAACTGAGCGCGTTCGGCCTGGAAGACCGCGTCGCGGAATTCAATCACCGTGGCGTCAAAGTCGCGCGCGAGGCTCGGGAAGCAGCCAAGCATGAGGTTCTGATCGCCGGCTCGATCGGCCCGCTGGGGGTCTTTCGACAGGTGCGCGAGATACTGTCTGCACAAGCCCAGGAAATTTTTCGAGAACAGGCGGAAGCGCTCGAAGAACGCGGCGTAGATTTTTTTATATTGGAGACATTCAGCGATCTCGAAGAGCTCTCGGCGGCGGTCGCGGCCATACGTTCGTTTTCGCAACTCCCCATCGTTGCCCAGCTCACGTACTCCGAAGAACGAACCACCTTCAGCGGCACGCGGCCGCGGGACGCGTGGGCCGCGCTCCAGGAGCGTGGGGTTCAGGCGATCGGCGCGAATTGTTCGGTCGGCCCACAAGACCATCTGCGCATCCTCCAGGACTTGGCCGAAGTGGCGGGATCGTTTCCCATGAGTGCGATGCCGAACGTGGGATTTCCGCAGCGCGCCGGCGACCGCGTCATCTACCCGAAATCTTCGCCGGAATACTTTGATCTTTTTGCGCGTGAAGCCGTCACTCTGGGCGCGCGAATCCTGGGCGGCTGCTGCGGAACCACGCCGGAACACATTCGGGCGATGGCTCGCGCAGTGGAAGGAATTCGGCCTGTAAAGGGCGTCCGTGTGGCCGCAGCTGTAGAAACAGTTCCCGAGAGGCAGCATGTGGGGACGAGGGAACCGGAGAGCGCCCTGTGGCAAAAAATCCAGGCGCGACAATTCGTCGTTTCGGTGGAGATTGACCCGCCGAAGGGCACGTCCATCGAACGGACCCTCGAACAAGTGGCCAACGTGATGGCCTCGAAGCGCGTGGATGTGATCGACATCAACAGCGGACCGCTGGCCCGCGTCGGGATGGATGCTCTCATGCTCGCCGGCGCGCTGGAGCGCCGCGGCGTCGAGACGATTCCGCACCTGACCACGCGCGATTCCAATATCATCGGTCTGCAGGCGTTGCTTCTGGGCGCATGGACCATCGGCGGAGTGCGCAACGTCCTCGCCATTACCGGCGATCCGCCCTCGCTCGGGAGTTACCCGGAAACCTCCGGCGTCTACGAAGTGGATTCCATCGGCCTCGTGAAAGTGATGGCGCGTCTCAATCAGGGAACCGACTGGGCGGGAAAGAATCTGGGCGGCGCTACTAATTTTACAATTGGAGTAGCAGTAAATCCTCTCGCCGAGGACCTGGACGAGGAATTGCGCCGCTTCGATGAAAAAGTGAAGGCCGGCGCGCACTTTGCGATGACCCAGCCCATTTTCGATCCCGAGCACTGGGAAGGCTTTCTGAAACGGATGGGCGGAAACTCGCCGATTCCCATCCTGGTTGGGCTTTGGCCCCTGAGCAGTTACAAGCAGGCCCTCCGGCTGCATAACGAAGTGCCCGGCATTGTGATTCCTGAGGAATTATTGAAACAGCTCGAATCCGCGGGAGCCTCCGCGCGCGACCATGGTTTTGCCCTCGCGCGACGCCTGCTGGACTGGGCGCGCACCGCGCGAAATTCCGGAATTGCCGGCGCTTACCTGATTCCTCCATTCAAGCGGTATGAAGAAGTCCTCGACCTTTTCTCTTAGGGTCTTTGCGGTGCAGGCTTTCGTTGCCTCAGAATTCAAAATCCAGAGAAAACTGAATTTGGCGTGCGCCAATTCCTTCGATCGGTTGACCAAACCCAGGCAACGCCGACAAGTTTGAGCCAAAGACCGGATTGACCTGCGAAACGTTCGCACGATTAAACAGGTTGAAGAATTCCGCTACGACATCCAGGTGTCTGGACTCGCCAAATGGAAAGTATTTCAGGACGCGAAAATCCATGGTGGCGATTCCGGGCATCAGGCGCGAATTTCTACCGAGATCGAATGGCCTGGCGGAAAGTGGGAAGGCATGGCTCCGATTGGAGTCAAGGCCAGTCAATGGATTTACGGGCTGGCCGCTTCCTACAGTGAAAATCGGCGCCACTTCGATATGGCTGAAGGTTTCCGTCAGCCAGCCCGCACTTTCGTCCGGCTTGCCCGGCTTATCTTCTTCATCCCCGATAGGCAATTCCCAAAGGGCGTTGAAGACGAAACGTTGCTGCTGTTGCTGGCGCGAAATCGCGTTCTCCGCGGCAAAATCAAACGGATTCTGGGGCTGCTCGTCGAAGTCCGAAGCATCGTCAAACGTTTTCGAGAGGGTGTAGCTCGCCGAGAATGCCAACTCATCGTTCATCCGGCGGTTCAGTGAGAATGAAATGCCGTTATAGGTTGAGCTGGCGGAATTCTCAAGCTGGTAAATGTCGTCAAATTGCGTATTGAGCCTGCCCGAAGAGAACACTTCGCGGCCGATTTGTTGCGGCGTAGGACTCGTGACGCCGAGACTCGCGGCGTTTGCAAGAGTCAGGACAACTGGCGGCAACAGATTGATGTTGCGTGTTCGAGGCAGCTTCGTTCCGCGCACAATCAAGTAGTCTGCGCGCAGCGTGAGGTCTTTCGCGGCCGCATACTCCGCGCCGACGCTGGCCTGCTGGCTGTAGGGAGTAGCCATGCGGGGATCGGAACGAAAAATGGAAGGCGCAATTCCCTGTAGCGGGGAAACGAGCGCCCCGCCTTGCGCCGCCGAGAAAACGTTGGCTGCCGCATCGGCGTCCGCTACCTGCTCGAAAGCCTGGGAGCCGTTCTTTTCGATGGCGCGAGCGAGGTTGGCTAACACATAGCGATCGAAAAATATCCCGTACCCGGCACGCAGCACCCACTTGGAAAATGGGCTCCAGGCCAGGCCAATCCGCGGGCTAAAATTATTTGCGTCCAGGTTGAATCCTTGCGGCAAGCGCTCGAAATCGTAACGAACGCCAAGATCGAGTGTGACGCGTGGCGCGATGGACCAATGATCCTGCACGAATCCGCCAAAGCTCATCACCGGGAAATCTACATTCGTCCCGCCAAACGCCTGGCGGAACTGGTCGGGATGGCCAGCAAGAAAATCGGCGAGCGTGTTGAACAGATAGACGCCGCCAAAGCCGTCCGCCGCGGAAGCGCGAAGGCGAACACGGTTCACCACTCCACCCGCCTTCCATAGATGTTTGCCTCTCGTGCGCGTATAGGTGTAGCCGGCCTGATAATGATTTTCGCGGCGCTGATTTGATCCGCCATAGAGGCGCCCGAAGCTGGCCAATCCGGCAATATCAATTTCCGGGCCGAGAGCGTCGTTCGTGCGCAGGACGGCACGTCGTGTCGCGATCTGGAAGCGCAAATCGCCAACCGCTTGTGATCCGAAGACGGTCGTAAGCGAGCCAGAAAGTGCGTTGTCGCTCGTGAAGCTACTGCCGCGCGCGCTCGAATCCGCGAGGCCGCTTGTGTTGAACGCATCGCCCGCTTCCTTATTGTTCGTGAAGACATAGCGCAACATTAGCGATGTGCTTTTTGAGAGTTGGTGATCAAGCCTGCCCGCAGCTTCGGTTTCCGCGCGCGAGATGGGGAAGAAGCTCGTTGTGATCTGACGCGTGGCCAGCCGGGGAAATGCTCCTGTCGAGAGGCGCGCATTTATGGCCGCCGCGACGCTGGGATCAATATCCGAGCCGTTTTGGCCGCGATTGTGTTCCTGCTCGATGGCGGCATAGTAGAACGTCCGGCCTTTGATAATCGGCCCGCCGAGAGCAGCGCCGGCGCGAAAGCGGCGAAAGGAGGGTTTGCCTGCCTCGGCCTCAAATGGATCACGAGCATTGAGCGCGGCGTCCTGCGCGAAGATAAATGCGTCGCCATGAAGCGTGTTGCTCCCGGAGCGCGTGACCACATTGATGGAACCACCGGAGGCTCCGCCCGATTCCGCGGAGAGGCCATTATTGACGACCTGAAATTCCTGAACGATTTCAGGCGAAATCTCGGTGCGGCTGGAACCTGTGTACTCATCGTTGTTGTCAAGTCCATCGATTGAAACATTATTGCTCCGCGCGCGCAGACCCCCAAACGTGAAGCCACTTCCGCTAAGCGGCGTGGCCCCGCCTGCGGGCGTGGCTGCCGGAGAGCTTGAGACACCGGGCGCGAGAAGGACGAAGTCCAAGTAGTTGCGGCTTCGGACTGGGAGCTCTTCGATTCTCTCGCGGTCCACAGAGGAAACGACCGACGTCTGCGAGAGATCCATGACGGGTGGTTGGGCACTTACAGTGATTTCTTCAGTTGACGACGCCGGGGCAAGGACGATGTCGAGGCGAATCGTCTGACCGAGCGTCAGGTCCACACCCGTGTGCCGGTAGGCCGTAAAGCCAGGATAATCGACGCGCACTTCATACGTACCGACCACCAGCGCATCTGCGTGGAAAAACCCCTCGGCATTCGTTGTCATGGCGCGTGTCTGGTTCGTGGACGTATTCCGCAGAGCAACGCCTGCCCCAGCGATCACAGCGCTGCTGTTATCCCTCACAGTCCCCTCGAGAGCGGCTCCCACTTTCGAAGCTTGGGCGCCAGCGCCGGCCGGTTGCCAGAAAATGAAACACGCCGTCATCAGAGCAATCGCTCTGCAACGCGCGCAAAATAAATACCTGCCTCGGATCATTCCCAATCTCCTCTTCTCATGAATGCTGGAAGCCGGGACAAATTGTCCCGAGGTAAGGCTGACGGACGGCTATCCGCGGACGCGCGGACGAATGAATCCTTCTGGCGGCTTGCTATATCTAATAATGAGGTTGAATTTTTCTAGACGCGCAGTGCGAGCGTGGGGGGACTGACCGGGATCAGAACAGCTGAATGCGGGGTCCAGAGGGCCGTGAACATCAGTTGGACGCACGAGTTAGGAATCGCTTCGATCGCGGATCTGGGTGGAGAGAGTTTAGTGATGAATCGTGCAAACAAATAAGCGACACCTACGCACAACGCAAGAACCACCAGAGCGTACTCGGTATCATTTCCCGTTTGAAGAGTGTCATCCCATTGGTCAAACATCTCAACGAGGGGGCATGTGAGACACGCCACCAGGACAAGCGTGACAGTGACGAAGGAGGCCCGCGATCTCATCGACCCAACGATAGCCCGAACTGCCAGTAGAGGTCAATTCCTCGGTCGATTGGCCGGCTCAGGAAATTAAGTTGGAAACTGCATCACTACTTATATGTTGTGGGGCAACAATCAAGCTCTAGAGAAAACGTTCCAGGCGGTAGACTACAATAGAGACTTTTGCGGTGCCTTGTTTTGAGTATGGCTGGCGGCCAGGCGATTTGGCTGGTTCCGTGACCGGCATTGGAGAGGGAGACTCTCGTTGGATCGAAGAGAAGCACGAATTGCGGCGCTGAAAAATCTCCT
Source organism: Terriglobia bacterium (assembly GCA_963811715.1). Classification (GTDB taxonomy): domain Bacteria; phylum Acidobacteriota; class Terriglobia; order Acidiferrales; family UBA7541; genus Palsa-360. Next base: position 59,662 of record CAWESM010000005.1, on the reverse strand, counting down.
GAAGGAGAGGATCGTCATTTTGGATGGCGCCATGGGCACAATGATCCAGGCGCAGCAGCTTGACGAGGTGACCTTTCGAGGCTCCCAGTTCGCGAAGCACCCGAAGGAGCTGCGTCAAAACTACGACGTGCTGAATATCACGCAGCCGCACATCGTGCAGTCCATTCAACGGCAATACCTCGAAGCCGGCGCCGACATCATCAAGACCAACACGTTCAACTCGAATGCGATTTCAACGCTTGATTACGGCCTGGAGAATCACGTTCACGCGCTCAACGTGGCGGGCGCGCAAATCGCTCGCCAGGTCGCCGACGAATTCGAGGCATCCCATCCCGGCCGTCCATGTTTCGTGGCCGGATCGATGGGGCCGACGAATCGTACCGCTTCGATGTCGCAAGACGTGAATAGTCCTGCGTCGCGGGGCGTCACGTTCGACAAGCTGCGCGAAGTCTACTCCGAGCAGGCGCGCGGCCTGGTGGAAGGCGGCGTCGACATCCTGCTGGTTGAAACCATTTTCGATACGCTGAATGCGAAGGCGGCGCTGTTTGCCATCGACGAATACTTCGAGGCGTCCGGGCTGCGCGTGCCAATCATGGTGTCCGGTACGATCACGGACAGGAGCGGCCGCACGCTTTCCGGGCAGACCATCGAAGCGTTTTGGATTTCCGTCTCGCACATGAACCTGTTGAGTGTGGGCATCAATTGCGCGCTCGGCGCGAAGCAGATGCGTCCGTATGTCGAGGAGCTTTCACACCTGGCGCCGATCCACATCAGTTGCCATCCGAACGCAGGTCTTCCCAACGCATTTGGCGGATTCGATGAGACGCCCGAAACGATGTCCGCGGACTTGCACGACTTTGCCGCCAACGGCTGGCTGAATATTGCCGGCGGCTGCTGCGGCTCCACGCCCGCGCACATCAAGGCGATCGCCGATGCCGTGCGAGGACTCCCGCCACATCTTTTGTCCAAACCGGAGCGCTACACGCGTTTCAGCGGCCTCGAGCCGCTGGTGCTTCGCCCGGACTCCCGCTTCGTCAATATCGGCGAACGCACGAACGTCACCGGCTCGCCGAGTTTTTCCAAGTTGATTCTCGGCGGCCAATACGAAGCGGCGCTGGCGGTGGCCCGGCAGCAGGTCGAAAACGGCGCGCAGATCATCGACGTCAACATGGACGAGGCCATGCTCGATTCCGAGCAGGCCATGTCTACTTTCCTGCACCACATCGCCGCGGAGCCCGACATCGCGCGCGTGCCGATCATGATTGACAGCTCGAATTGGAAAGTGATCGAAGGCCGGCCTGAAGTGCGTGCAAGGCAGGTGTATTGTAAATTCGATTAGTTTAAAAGAAGGTGAACAAGCGTTCCGGCAGCGCGCTCGTCTAATCCGCCGGTACGGCGCGGCCATGGTGGTGATGGCGTTTGATGAAAAAGGCCAGGCGGATTCGCTCGCGCGAAAGCTGGAGGTCTGCCGGCGATCGTACCGGATTCTGACCGAGGAAGCCGGCGTCGCTCCGGAAGAAATTATATTTGATCCGAATATTCTGACCGTGGCGACTGGCATCGAGGAACACAACAACTACGCCGTGGATTTCATCGAAGCCACGCGGCAAATCAAGGCCACGCTGCCGTTTGTGAAGGTGAGCGGAGGGGTGAGTAATATTTCGTTTTCGTTCCGCGGGCACAACGTGGTGCGCGAAGCGATGCACTCCGCGTTTCTGTATCGCGCGATCCAGGCGGGCCTGGATATGGGCATCGTGAACGCGGGGCAACTCGCCATCTACGAAGAAATTCCGAAGGACCTTCTCCATCTGGTCGAGGATGTTTTGTTGAATCGCCGTCCGGATGCGACCGAACGCCTGCTCGCTTTCACGGAAACAGTTAAGGCCAAAGAAAAAGGAGAAGTGGAAGAAGACTCCTGGCGGAAAGGGACTCTGGAGGAACGCCTCGCGCACGCCTTGGTGAAGGGCATCGCGGATTACATCGAGGAAGACACGGAGGAAGCCCGGCAGAAATACGGCAAACCGCTCGCGGTCATCGAAGGGCCGCTGATGAGCGCGATGAATATCGTGGGAGATTTATTCGGATCGGGACGAATGTTTCTCCCGCAGGTTGTCAAGAGCGCGCGGGTGATGAAAAAAGCCGTGGCCTATCTGCAGCCTTATCTCGAAGCGGAGAAGCAGGCGGGGGGCGGCACGTTCGTCAAAGGACGTATCGTCATGGCGACGGTAAAAGGCGATGTCCACGATATCGGCAAGAACATCGTCGGCGTGGTGCTCGGCTGCAACAATTATGACGTGATTGATCTCGGCGTGATGGTTCCGAGCGACAAGATTTTGAAGACCGCCCGCGAGAGCAATGCCGATTTGATCGGCCTGAGCGGGCTCATCACTCCTTCGCTCGAGGAGATGGTGCACGTCGCAAAAGAAATGGAGCGCGAGGGTTTTACCGTGCCCCTGCTCATCGGCGGAGCCACGACGAGCCGAACGCACACAGCCGTGAAAATCGCGCCCGCGTACCCGCATCCCGTCGTGCACGTGCAGGATGCCTCCCGCGCTGTCGGCGTGATGGGAAATCTGGTGAGCGTGGACCTGCGAGAGCGCTACGCGGACGAAAACCGCCAGGAACAGGAGCGCGCCCGGGAAAAGCACCAGTCACGGAAAGCGCAGCCTCTCCTGTCTTTGGCGGACGCTCGCGGCAAGAAGCCCGCGTACGATTGGTCTGCGTATACGCCACCGCGGCCGTCATTTCTGGGCACTCGCGTTTACAATCCCGTGCCGCTCGGCGAAATCGTTCCGTACATTGACTGGACGCCATTTTTTCACGCTTGGGAACTGCGCGGAATTTATCCGAAAATATTCGAGCAAGAAGGAGCCGGCCCGAAAGCGAAAGAGCTATTCGAAGACGGGCAGAAGCTGCTCAATCAAATCGTGCGCGATAAAGTGCTCGAAGCGCGCGCCGTGATCGGATTTTTTCCGGCAAACAGCGTCCTCGAAGACATCGAAGTCTATGCGGATGAATCGCGGCATTTGCTTACGACGTTTCACACCTTGCGGCAGCAGCATGTGAAAGGCAATCAAGAACCCAATTACGCGGTGGGAGATTTTATTGCGCCCCGGGAAAGCGGCAAATTGGATTATCTGGGCGGGTTCGCGGTCACAGCGGGCCTTCACATCGAGCCGCTGGTCGAAAAGTTCGAGAAAGATCACGACGACTACAACGCTTTGATGACCAAGGCGCTGGCGGACCGCCTGGCGGAAGGACTCGCCGAACTGATGCACAAAAAGGCGCGCATCGAGTGGGGGTTTGGCAAGGATGAGAATCCGAGCCCTGCGGACCTGGCACGCGAGCGGTATCGCGGCATCCGTCCGGCGCCGGGTTATCCCGCATTGCCCGATCACACGGAAAAGCGGCCCCTGTTCGATTTGCTGTGCGCCGAATTGAATGCGGGAATAAACCTTACGGAAAATTTCGCCATGTACCCGGCGGCGTCGGTAAGCGGTTTTTACTTTTCGCATCCGGAGTCAAAATATTTCGCCGTCGGAAAAATCGATCGCGGCCAAATCGAAGATTACAGCCGCCGCAAGGGTATGGACCTGCGCCTTGTGGAGCGGTGGCTGAGCCCGAATTTAAATTACGATCCGGACGCCTCATAGTCCCCGCTCCTCAAAAAGGATTCAGCATCCGGCAGCAGGACAATTGAATGAAAGCTTCCGTGCCGTTTTGTTGCGCCGGCGTCTCGCCGGCGGGTTCGTGGATTTCAATAGACTGCAAGAAAGCCGGCGAGACGCCGGCGCTACGAAAAGCTCGCGTGGCGAAATACAAATGCCGGCTCCAATCGGGTGATTGGAGCCGGCATCCGACTTTAGGGGATAAAACAATACGCTAAGCGGCGATGAATAAAGTGCTGCCTTGCCGATTCACGAGCAGCAGCGGGTTCTTGCCGGACTTATGAATCGCTTCGTTTAGCTCCGAAACGTTCTTGACCGGTTGGTGATTGACTTCCTGGATCACATCGCCACGGCGCAATCCGGAGTCGGCTTCCGGACTGGACGGGCTGATGTCCGTCACAACAACTCCCTTGGTGGCCGGGGAAAGACCCAACTGTCTGGCCGATTCGGCGTCGAGGTTCTCGAGCGTGACTCCCTCCAGGGCACCATCCGACTTGCCGTCTTCGGCCTTCGCCTGCTCCTGCGAGTTGGGAAGTTCGCCAAGCTTAACAGTCATGTCACTCTGTTTGCCGTCGCGCAGGATTTTCAACTTCACATCCGCGTCCGGCTTCATCATCGAAATGTTCATCCGAAGTTCGCGGCTGTCGGAAACAGGTTTGCCATTGATCTTCGAGAATGATGTCGCCCCTTTCGAGACCGGCTCTCCCGGCCGGGCTGGAGGCTTTGACATCTCCCACCAGCGCGCCGTGAAGTTCATTCTGTCCCATGGCCTTTGCAATGGCCGGGGTAACGTCCTGCACGACGATTCCGAGGTACGCCCGCGTGACCTTGCCGTGATCCATGATCTGGTCCATCACTTGGCGGGCGAGATTCACCGGAACCGCGAATCCGATTCCCTGATTCCCACCGGATCCGTGCGAAAGGATTGCCGTGTTGATGCCGATGAGCTCGCCACGGTCGTTCACCAGCGCGCCGCCGGAATTGCCGGGGTTGATCGGGGCGTCTGTCTGGATGAAATCCTCATAGTCCTCGATGCCGAGGTTTCCGCGATTCATGGCGCTGACAATTCCCATCGTGACGGTCTGTCCCACGCCGAATGGATCTCCAACGGCCAACGCATAATCTCCCACCTGGACCTTCGAAGAATCACCGATCGTGATCGCGGGATAATCACTTCCCTCCACTTTCAATACGGCAATGTCCGTCTTGGGGTCGGCGCCAACAACCTTCGCTTGCAACTGGCGCTTGTTGGAAAGGGTGACTCGAACGTCTGTAGCTCCCTCGACCACGTGATTGTTCGTCAGGATGTAGCCTTCCGGACTAACGATCACGCCGGAGCCAAGACTCTCCTCGCGCTCGGAGCGGGGATTTTGTGACCGGTTATCAAAGCCGGGCCCAAAGAATTGCCGGAAAAAAGGTTGGTTGAACATCTCTTCAGGAACTTCCGCCTGCGCGCGCACCACTTTGGATGTCGATATATTTACGACGTCCGGCAAGACTGCCTTCACGATGGGTGCAAACCCCGTCTTGCTCGGTCCTTCATTTGGATCGGCCAATTTCATCGAAGCATGTGCATTGCCCGAAAACAACGTCTGGCTGGCACGGGCTACGCCAAATCCCGCGGCTCCGACCAGAAGAATCATTGCCACCGCCATTGACTTTGGCTTACCCCAAGATCTCCACGGTTTCATGTTTTCTCCCTCTTGAATCTGCATTTCCAATCTTCCAAACGCCTGGCTGTTCGTCGCCAGGAGTTGGTTTCCACACTATTTAGACGCACCAGGGAAATTTGGTGAGCATTTCTCGCGCCTTGCCTCGTCCCGTTTCCAAACGCCGAAACTGTGACGCGGGGTTCCTTCCGGAGCAGTCTAGGCGTCCGGGCATCGCGTTCAAGATCCTGTTCTGAGCGAGTGAAATCGCGATTGCCCTTTTCATCCGTGCTGGAATTTAAGCTTTGTTGTTTGTTGGCAGCGCAAGCTGCTGCCCTCGGTCACTCATGAATGGGTCCGTCGCCTGCTGCGCCGCGAAGGGCTCAGCGCGCAACGCGTTCCTACTCGGAATACTTCCAATGATCCGGCTTGCCATCTTGCGAGTGGGAATCTACTGGTAAGGGTTGCGATCCCCGAGGCGAGCACCGAAGTCGTGCCGACCTCGCTGTCGCAGAAATCCGAAACTGACACGCCACTCGAATCGAACCGCTGACCTCTGAAACATCACGCCAATGTGGTTCGTGAAGTTTCCCTTGTGCTCGCTCGGCAACTCCAAGATGTACCCGACACGATACCACACGCCACTGTACTGCCATTGCCGGTCGGCAGGCGAAGGCACGCCATTCACGACACGCGTCGAAACGTCCTCCCACTGCGGCGTGACGCCGATATAGAAGCCCTGCGTGTTGGTGACCAGGCGCTCCAGGCGTGCGCCGGTGGCCAACTGCGCGCCAATCTCGGGGGAGACGGCATGGCCGAATGGAGACCACATCAATTCGAGCGCCAAGCGAGCCGGTGCACGCACTAAACCGCCTGTCAAGTGACGGAAGTCACCCACGAGAGCCGCGTAGAGCTGCGGTTGGCTTCCCCAGGTGTCAAACATGCCGAGGCCGAGACGCACCTCGCGCCAAGGTATGACGTACGGCTTGTAGATGTTCTCCGGGACGCTCGCATCGGGATGGTTAATTAAATGATTCGTTCCGGCCGCCGCGGTCGCGATGTCGCAATTCGGGCACGGCGGGTCGTCGGGGAATGGCTGCAGGCTACAGACATTGTGCTCGGCAGGCACGTCGAGGTCAGGAAAAAGGGAAGCTGCATCCGCAAGGGCGAAGCGGCCGTCACGGTTCCGCGGCAGGCTCATCGATGCCCTATAAGGTTCCATCAGGACATGGACTTTCTTGCTACGATCACGAATGCCCCAGAACGAATAGGGTTCAAGATGCAAATTATCATCCACGCCGCGGGTGAAGCGCCCGTCGTGGTTCAGGTCCGGCGCCATCGCGTGCTTGGCGAGCTCGGCCATCGCGAACAATGGAAGCGTCACGGGAGGTGAATCCTTGACGAGCGTGGAGAAGAGATTGTTCGGAGCAAAGGAATCGTGGTCGGAGGCAAACACATTCCGCACGGTACCTCCAAGCTTGTCCACTTCGACAAACAGGTGCTCGGAATCGTGGAAGTGCGGGTGGGGTTTTCCCTCGTCGAAGGGGTAATAAAACCAGTATTCGATTAGCCAGGTTCCAGGGTAGGAAAGCGTACGCACGTACGAGGCGCAACGCGACCACCGTCGATCGCCCATCGATGCATAGGCGGCTTCGTAGGATTCTCGCGACGTGCCGGTCGCCAGCGGTCTGATCTCCTGCCAGATGTCTACGTCGCTTGGATAGTCGGGCTCACCAGGAGCCAATTCGAGCACGGGAGCGTAGAGTTCCGTGTTGACCACAACGCGATAGAAGGACCACACGAATTCGCTTGGGCGCGTCTCTTGGTCGAGACGTGCGGCAAGCGTCGCAAGCGTCGCATTGCTCACATCGGGCGCGTGACCTGTGTCAGATCCTCCGGCGATCGGGTCAGCGAAGGCAAGTTGCGCACGCAGCCTTGCGACGGTTGAGTTGGCGAACTGCCCGAGGGGTGCGCCGGGCAGCCGCGGATCAACGATTTCAATACTGGGGTCTCCGGTCTTGCCGTCCAGGACGCTCTGATGATCATTCACGAGCACAAGAAAATCCCGCGCGTCTGTTCGATGACCAGCCAACAACTGAAATTGAGCGCCCTGCGGCAGTCGGTAGGCGAGTTGTTCTTGACTTCCGCCGCCCGGTGCGACCACAACGAGCCGCCCGTCTTTGAGCGCATAGAGCACACGACCATCTTCATGGACGGCGGCGGCTTTTGCGTCCGTGCAGCCTTCTAGGGTGCTGTCACCCAAATCGTCGAGCAGACAGACTTTTCCATTTGACAAGAAGGGGAAACGTTGTTGGGGAAGGTGGTGCTGCGGCGGAGATGGATCACTGGCGCCAATCCCAGTGATGCGCTTGGTCAAATCGAATACGCGTGGCGTACCGTTGGAGAAGACGACGAGGGCTTTCGTACCGCCCGCCGAGAGCTCAACTTCGTCCACCGTACCATCCAAGGGAGAGACGGGAATTTCGCGGAAGCGCCATTCCAGCTTGTCCGCTGGGCTGGCTAGCGTTGCAAGCAGAATTTTGCCGCGCCCGCGTCCGACGGCGACAATGTCATAAAGTGGTTGGGCGGAAGGGTCACGATATGCCGCAAGAACCACACTGGAAGCGTCGAGCAGTAATCCGAGCCCTAGCGCAAATCCCACGACCAGATGCACGTACAGTCTGCCGCGACCCAACATACGAGGCCAGCCACTCCTCTTCCGCGCAGCGAAAAGCGCGCGACGCGGCGGGGCTTGATGCGAAGCGTTGCGCCGGCTCGCGGACAGGTGCGTGCTTAGTTGAAAACGATACAGAAGGCCTCAGCCTGTTTCAAGTCGCGCCCCGCTGGCATGCGCTGAAGGAGATATGTCCAGTAGAGCTAAAAACACATTGCAGGCAGTAATGGAAAGTCTCAATGACCGCCACACGCGGTTAGAAACACCGGAGCAAAAATAGACGGCGTTTAAAGCTCCGAAAGGATACTCCCCAAAGGTCGAGGCTCTCTCTCAGGTGGCCTGAGGGCCGCGGGCCAAAAAAAATAAGTGGCTTCCTGGAAGAGGGTTCGACCGATCCAACTGCTCAAGCAGATTTAGACCTCGCCATCTTCTGGGCCACGTAAAAAAGCAATCGCAAATCGCTCTCGTTCGTGCGACTGAACAAACGGCAGAACTGCGCCAACAGGCGAGCATCTTTGCCTTTGCCACCCCATGCAATATCATCGGCAGTCTTGCGTTTCGGGAGTTTCGGCAGCTTGGGCAGCTCTTCGCCATCGTAAAAGAGTTGGTACATCGGGACTTCAAGGGCCCGGGCGAACTTCTCAAGTGTTTCGACAGCGGGGACCGTGTGTCCGTTTTCCACACGCGAAACGTAGCACCGGAGCAATCCTGTTCGTTTTTCGATCTCGCCTTGTGAAAACTTCTTCGCCTCACGCAACACACGCAATCGCTCTCCGATAATCATGGTTTGATCCTCCGTGGAATGTGAATGATTTCAACGATTAATTGTAGTTTAAACAAGAAATCGAGTATAGCCTAACCGTTAATGGAAGACCAGGAATTTGATACGTCGCCGCGAGGCTCAGGGAAGCCTGTCGGCTCTATCGGCCATGACGAAGAACAGCCGAATGGGGTATTGTGGCTGGGATTGTGCATCCTGCAATGAAAAATCCTGATTCCAGTAGTAGTAATCGCGCTCGCGAAAAGCAGCCTGCGTTGCGTCCTGCGACAACGCCAGTTTCGCGAGCGAGTGTTCGAGTTCCACGAGGTCCGCGTTGACGGACGATTTTCTGATACGGGGATGCACCAGTTGCAGAAACAAAGTGGAGATGACGGGTAGACAAAACGGACACATGTTAGACGATCAGTCGTGCCCAGCAGCTTTTTGGAGGACATTCTCCGCACATACTTTACTATCCTTCCCGGATTGCTCATGGCCCTCAAAGGAATATTCCGGCACAATTTCTTTGATCTTGGCACGGATTGGTGCAGCGTCATTGACGGTCAATGATGCACGAAGTTCGTCCAGTTGACGGCACAATTCCGGCCAGTTCCTGAGAGCTCCGTTGGTCCTCTTGATTTTTTCACAAGCTGTAGGCACAACTCTTTCGTGCCCGTAGAAGAGTTCCTCGTTGAGTTTTTCTCCCTCGCGCAGGCCTGTGAACCGGATTTCCACATCTTGTTCTGATTTGCCCGAAAGTCGGATAAGGCTGCGGGCCAAGTCGAGGATTCCTACCGACTCACCCATATCTAACACTAGGATGTCACCGTGATTACCAATGGCAAAGGCTTGTAACACCAAGGCCACGGCTTCCGGAGTGATCATGAAGAAGCGCTTAATATCCGGGTGCGTGATGGTCAGCGGCTGATGATTGCGAAGCTGCTGTTTTAGCACGGGGACCACGCTCCCATTGGAACCCAGCACATTCCCAAACCGCACCGACACACATCGCAGGCCGTTAGCTGGATAGGACGAAAGTATCAATTCGCAGATTCGTTTGGTAGCCCCCATGACGTTGGTTGGATTCACTGCCTTATCCGACGAAATCAACACGAAGCTCTTGCAGCCCGCCTTGGAAGCTAAGTCCAGCAATCCCACGAGGGCGAGCACGTTGTTCTTAACTGCTTCCTGAACATTGGACTCCATCAAAGGAACGTGCTTGTACGCCGCAGCATGAAAAATGATCTCTGGGCAGAATTCCAGCAGCAGGCTGCATACTCGTTCCGTATCACACACGTCGGCAACGCGAAAGGTAAGCTGGGTACCATTCTTATGGACCATGAGGTCCAAGCGGAGGAAGTAGAGCCCCGTTTCGCTTTGGTCCAAACAGATCAGCTGGGCCGGGGCGTATTCGAGTACTTGGCGACAAATCTCTGATCCAATCGAGCCAGCTGCCCCCGTCACTAGTACTGTTCGGCCTGCAATTTCGCCGCGGACCGATTCCAGGTCAATCTGAACAGGTTCCCGCCCAAGTAGATCTTCCAAGCTCACCTCGCGCAGCTGACTCACGGTAACTTGGCCCGCGATAATATCCTTGAACCCGGGTACCGTTCGGAATTTCACATTCGCCCGATTGCAAATCTCCACGAACTTGCGCATTTGTGATCCCCGGGCAGAGGGAACTGCAATTAGCACTTCATCGACGAAGCACGAAGAAAGCACGTCCGGGAGTTGCTCGACCGTTCCGAGGACGGGAATGTCGTAGAGCCTAACACCCAATTTGCTGCGGTCATCATCCAGGCAGCCCACCGCGAGATATCCGCTTTCCGCCCGACGAATTTCGCGGAGGATCATCTGTGCTGCAGAGCCTGCCCCTATCAAGATCACTCTTTTGCAGGACGTAAGATTTTCGCGCACCGACTCTGCGAGCACTCGCGACAGCAATCGCACGCCAACCAGCAATCCAGCTGTAAGCAAAGCCTCCAGCACATAGATCGAGCGTGGGAACCTGGTGGCGCTTAACAGGTATCTCATGATTGCCCAGAAAAGCACCGAACCCGTCACTACAGCTTTCAAAATGTCGATGCTGTCTTTGAAACCGACATACCTCCACCAGCCACGAAGCAGTCCAAAATAGGCCATCGTCCCGAGTCGAACCAAGACCAAGACGGGAAACGCGGATAAAAGGACGGGCCGATAAGGGAAGGAAAAGTCGAACCGCAGCAACCAGGCCACAACAAGAGAACAAAGAACCAGACAAGCCTGGAAGGTACCAATAAACCAGGGTCTGTATCTTAGGAGCCACTGCGGCACCATTTTAGTCCACATATTCAAGCTCGATTCTTGGCGACTATGATCGTGCTTTAAAGATTGCCAGTATCACTGGAGGCCACCGGAGGAACGGTCATAAAGATTTATTTCTGGTAAGGTGAGAGTTGCTTGGGACGACAAACTCCAAGTGCACAAGCCCCACCCTGCCGACGCTAAATAAATTGGTTCCACAGCCAACGTGAATCTGCGCTGCCTGATCTGGCATGACGCTTCCCGCTTGCGGGGCCTAAGCAAGCCCTAAGAACATCTCCTATGCATTGAGGAGAATCGGAGATTCACTTCGCAGCAATTCGAGCGGCCAATTGACGAGTTGATCCGTGCAGCCCTTGAATCTCCGGCTGCCTTACTGACAGTAGATACGAAACTCCGTGGTACTATCCACCCCATCCAGGAACAAAACTCCAGAATTTGAAATGGGCACGAATGGCTTTTGCCCATACGAGCCTGGCAAGTCTCCCTGACTTCCCCGGAGTTCTATACCATCTGAACGGCTTCCAAAAGAGGCTCTAATGTGCTGAGAATGCACTCCGGCGAAACACCTGACTGAGCGCGAAGGTATTCCTGGCTCCCAATGTCAGCAGAAAAAGCCGGTGGAAGCCCCACTCTCTTGAAAGGGACACTCGATTCACTCGATTCTGCTAAACACTCGGCGACCGCCCCACCTAAGCCGCCGATGATGCTGTGCTCTTCTAATGTCGCAATGGCCCGTGTTTCTCGGGCGGCGGCCAGAACCGCCTCATTATCTAAAGGTTTAATGGTGTGCATGCTGAGGACGCGCACTTTAATTCCTCTAGCGGCTAGCCTGTCTGCCACCTGGATTGCGTTTTGTAGTAATGCGCCCGTGGAGATGACAGTGAGGGCATCTCCGTCGCGCACTTGAATCGCTTTGCCTAGTTGAAACTTGAGGGCCGAACCATGGATCGTCGGCTCACCAGCCCGCCCCAGTCGCAGGTAGCATGGGCCTTGATGTGCTGCGATCGCGCGAGTTGCCTCTTCGAGCCTCAAGCGGGTCGCCCGGAGCTACAACGGTCATTCCTGGCAACGCGCGAAGAACCGCGAGGTCCTCTGTTGCATGATGCGACATGCCCAGTGGGCCGTAAGAGTATCCCCCTCCTACAGCCACGATCTTCACATTCGCTCCGTGATAACACACGTCATTCCGCACCTGTTCCAGACACCGTAAGGTCGGGAAATTCCCAATCGAATAGGTGAACACAATCTTTCCCGTCAGCGCGATGCCTGCAGCGATTCCCGTCAAATTCTGTTCCGCCACGCCGACATTAAGAAAGCGCGTTGGGAATTGATGGATGAATGGCTCGACCACGCCAAATCCAAGATCAGCTACGATCAGGTATATCCGGTCGTCACGACCGGCAAGTTCCACGAGTGTTTGGAAAAATGCGGTCCTCATTTATGCCTCCCCGAGTTCAGAAAGAGCCAGACGCAGCTCTTCCTGGTCAGGAGAGCGATAGTGCCATAGAAGTTTGTTCTCCATGAAGCTGACACCTTTTCCTTTTATGGTGTGCGCAATGATGCAGGTAGGACTCCCAGGCTGCGTGGGAATGGCCCGGAAAGCATCTTCGATTTGTGCGATGTCGTGACCATCAATTTCTAGAACTGACCAACCGAAGGCTTGCCATTTTGCTGCTAAAGGATTGAGATCCAAAACATCCTTCACCGTTCCGAGGCTTTGGATCTTATTGTAATCCACAATCGAAACGAGGTTGTCCAAGCGATGGAAGGGTGCGAACAAAGCTGCTTCCCACGTGGATCCCTCGTCGCATTCACCATCACTCAGCAATGTAAATACCCGAAAAGGGCGGTTCTCTCTTTTCCCCACAAGGGCCATTCCACAGGCGAGTGCTAAACCATGACCCAAAGAACCCGTAGAAACCTCCACCCCGGGAACCCCAATGTGAGATGCATGACCAGCCAGGCGGCCACCATCGACGCAGAACTCTTCCAGCCAAGACTCAGGGAAGAAACCGCGCTCGGCCAGCACAGCATAGAGTCCCGCACAGGCATGTCCCTTGCTGAGGATAAAGCGGTCTCGTTCAATCCAATCTGGCTGAACCGGATCAATCCGCAAGATCTTTTCATATAAGACTGCCAAAATGTCGACCGCCGAAAAAACGGACCCAACATGTGAGGTTTTGGCGCGATGGATCATCTTTATGGCCCGCCGACGAATACGATTGGCAAGGAGCGCCGAAGGTGCCGTTGAAAATGTTGAACTTTTCACTTTTTCCTCCGACTTCAGGATTTTTGTCAACCTTGCTTGCCGATTCTCTATGCCTCTCCCAATCAACGCAAATATCTTGGTGACCTGCGCGAACCAACGCTAAGGACTAACTATTGAGTAATTGCGCTGTGAGCAGGAGTTCCTGCCAAACCACTCGGACACAAGGAGGAGAGATAGCTAAGGTGATCCTTTACTTCGGGAGAAAGTTGCCAACCGACAGCCTTGAGGTTATCTGCCAATTGTTGCCGATTTTTTATTCCGATGAGCACGGCGCCAACCTCAGGATTGTCGAGAACCCACCGAATCGAGACAGCCGAAAATGGCCGGTCGAGTTTTTTGCTAAGCAACCGGATGGCATCCAGAAGCCGCTGCTTTTCCTGACGGCCCTCCTTCGAAAAATAAGGACTTTTACTGCGGACATCCGTGCTATCGAATCCGTTCCCAATTGTGCGCCGTCCCGCAAGCAAGCCCCGCGCCAGCCCTGAGTGCGCAAGAATGCTCACCTGTGACGAAGCGCACCAAGAAAACAGTTCTCCTTCCGGTTCGCGACACAGCAGATTGAATGCAACTTGTTGTGAGGCGATGGGAAGAATCAAGTGAGTCCGTTGCATCAGATCCAGAGAAAAATTCGACACACCCAGGAATTGAAATTTCCCTTGATCGTGACACAAGGCAAGCGCTTCCAAGGTCTCTTCGATGGGTGTGGCGCAATCCGGCCAGTGAATTTGATAGAGCGGGATGGTATCCACTCGTAACCGCCGAAGGCTGGCTTCAATGGCTCGAAGTACCGCGCTCTTCCTCAGGTCCCGATGCACCTTGCCTTGCTCGTCCCACGCCAAACCACACTTAGTCGCAATCACAACCTCACGCCGTCTTTCGCCCAAAGCCGCAGAGAGCAATTCTTCGACTCGCCCAAATCCGTAGACGTCGGCGACATCAAAGAAGTTAATCCCGCTCTCCAATGCAGCATGAACTGCGGACTTCCATTCCACTTCATCCACCGGTCCGTAGTCATACCCTCCAGCAGGGCCGCCTCCGAAACCAATCCGCGAAATCGAAAGAGAAGTTTGTCCCAGCTGTCGATATTCCATTTATCGCCTCAAAATCACGCAGGCCAGAGTTTTAAACAAAATATTCATATCCTCTCTCAGCGACTGTCGCTTGACGTAGGCAAGGCGCAAACGATTCTTCTCCGGCCGAAATTTTTCGATGAACACCCGATGGGGTTCCTCCGATCCCACCAGGTCATTGAGATTGTGAAATTGAACCGAAGCATAGTCTGTAATTCCCGGCCGAACCGAAAGGATGAGCTTCTCTTCCCCCTCGTAAGCTGAAGTGTGCTCATCGAGGTCTGGCCGCGGACCAACCAGACTCATATCTCCCATTAGGACATTCATCAACTGAGGCAATTCGTCGATCTTGTATTTTCTCAAAAACTTCCCGCTCCGTGTGATCCGCGGGTCATCCTTACCTGTTGTTCCTCCAAGGGTCTCCGAGCCCACGTGCATGGTTCGAAATTTCCATATTCGAAAGGGCTTTCCATATCTCCCGACGCGCACGCCGCGATAGAAAACAGGCCCGTGGGAATCCACTTTGATTACGAGTGCAACCGACAGAAGCAGTGGGGAAATCGACATCAATCCGAGGGCAGAAAACATAAAATCAACGGACCGTTTCACCGATTCTTCGAATGGCCCCATACTCTCGACCGACTCTTCCCTTACAATGGCTTTGAAAACAGTACTCCTCCTCGACCGTCCGAAACAAGATTTGGCTGGAAATCTCTCTCTTCGAAAAATTCGTGCACTGCCTTCTTGCAGCCGTAGCAGGCGCCGTAATCATCGATGATCACGCAGCCACCCGGTGCGACCTTGTCGTAGAGGTTGTGCAAGCAACAAATCGTCGATTCGTACCAATCACCGTCAATTCGCAAAAGGGAGATCTGGCCGACGCGGTTCTTGTAAAGAGGAAGCGTATCCTGAAACCATCCCCCAATCAGGAAGACTGATCCCCGATCCAAGCTGAATCTCGAGAAGAGAAGCGATTCGACCTGTCCCCTGGCGCCAAGACACGATCCAGGATCGAGCGGCCTGATGTGATTTCCCGTCAACTTCCTGTTTTCGTCAAAATCAGCCAGCGTGGGTGAGGGCAAGCCTTGAAAGGAGTCAAACAGCCACATCTTGCGACCGACCGCGTCGGTTCCCCCTACCATTGCCATGAGGGCGGAACATCCCCCTTGGGCCACACCACATTCGACAAAATCTCCTGGGATCCCCCTCTTGATCAAATCGGAAGCAGCATCGAAAGTCGCTTCCAGTCCCGTACTTCCAACGAGGGAATACCGCATGACCTGGTAGACCATCTTTGCCCTTGCCAAACCAGCGCGATCACCTGCAAGCCACGTGTAGACCAAATGTCGAAAATAAGCTAGCCGGAGTAGCGACTTATAAAATGCAAAGGAACTCTCATACAGCGGCTTAAAGATGGAGTCAGGGAGGACAGAATGCAATGAAACCAGTAACACCTTGAACAAATTCACGAATGGGTTTCTCCGAAAGATCGTGGCATCTCCCACGCAAGCGCTGGTCACCAGGTTCATGCCTTTATTGGATAGCTCGTTCATTAAGCATTCCTCGCAGTCGGGCCACGGTGTTCTGCCCGTAGATGCACCCAGCCCGCATAGATTTACTTAGATTAAAATTATTGAGAATCAGGGGTGTCCTCAGATTGCGCCTGTTCATTGGGAAGGCGCTGCTCGGCCCGCTGGCTTGTCGCTCGAATCGCTGCGCCTGCTACGTCCGTCGGAATCGGCTCGATCCGTTTTGCGTTGTTCGTTGCAAATGCCGCACTGCTGCTATCCTTTCGGCAGTCTGCAGGATGCATGGATTCTTCCGCCACGGACAATAACATCGTTTCCAGCCGATCGGCGAGCAACGCAATGTCAAATCGCTCCTTTGCACAGCGAATTCCGTTTCTGCCCATTTCCGCGCGTTGCTCCGGAGTCATGTTTCTGAACTTTCGAATAGCAGCGGCGAAAGCCTCAGGATTTTCCGGCGGAACGACGATCCCGCATTGGAACTCCTCCACGACGTTGTTACTCGGATTGCCGGCGAATAGCACAGGCCTTCCAGCAGCGACATAGTCGCACAACTTATTGAAACTAATTCCATACCGATAGAGTTCAGGGAGGTCGCGCATGCTGACAATAAACGCGTCGGCTTCTTCCAAAACCCGGTGCAACTCGCTTTTGGGGACGGCATCCCGGAACTCGACGTTTCGGAGGTTTAGATCTCGCGCCAAGTCCATGAACTTCGGTTTCTCCTGCCCGCCACCCACGAAGACAAATCGAGCCTTGTCACCGTTGTCTTGCTCGATCTTCGCCGCACGCAGCACCACATCGAGACGGAAGGCTTCCACATGACCTCCGGCGTAAACTAAGGTGCACCGTTCCGAAATCCCGCCGCCGTAAGGTTTCAAACTCGCATAACGGGATAAGTCTAGGCCATTCGGAATCCAGAGGACTTTCTCCCTGGGAATGCCGAGCTGCTCGTAGTAATCCGCTGCTCCTGGGAGTGTGGTCATGATCCTTGTCGCTCGCCGGGCAATAAACTTCTCTAAAACTCTGAGGACTAATGCAAGGGGGCTCTTGGGAGAAAGCCTGCCGAACTGGATCATCGTGAGAGGCCAAAGATCCTTGACCTCGAAGATGAATGGCCGACGCTTCGAGACAGCTACTGCATAGGCCGCCAAGGATGCTAATGGCTGGAACGTAGTTCCTATGATTACATCGGGCTTCTCCTTCCAACTTCGAGCCAGTCGATAAGCGCGCCAGGCGTAGCTGCACATATTGACGACACGCTTGTAGTCGTTTGTCCGATAAGGGGAAGTCTTCAACCAGACGAATCGAACTCCATCGCATTCGTCTGCGCGCCACGTTTCGCCCGGATTCAGCCTGATTTCCTTGAATTTGTAATGGCTGAAACCTGCAGAAAAGAAAGTGACGCGGTGTCCCTTTTCAACCAACTTCTTGGCCAAATCGTGCTGCGTAGTAAACTGCTGATCTGGGGTAGAAGCATATTGTGATAGCCACCAAACGTTTAGCCTGTGCATTCCGTAGTCCCCTGCCTCTCACTAAGTTAACCGGATGAGAATGGCTCCGCCGGCGAAAACAATGCTGCAATCGGCCCTCCCCGCTCTGTCGGTGATCTATTTCTAGTACCTGTTCCTTGGAAAGCAATCACGGCTTCCGAGACTCGTTCGTCTTATTCCGCGGACAGTTCCGCATACCTCGGCAAGGAAAGCATCTCGTGGGAGGGTCTCTCAGCAACCGACGCGGCCATCGGCAATCTGTGCGTGCATTTGCAAATCCATCCGATTTGCCGCCCAGTGTTCCCAACCACCGACGCAAAATCCAGCACGGAAAGAAGAACCGTGGTACCAGCGCCTAGGTGTTGCATCGTCAAAACTTTCCTTGTGCCACCAGACGGAGTTCCTCACTAACTGGAACTGCCATGCAACTCGAGCGCACCGCGGATTCAAGGATTCGCACCACGTTGGCCCCGAACGCGCCATTGGTGCGAGGGAGCGCACGGGTTTCAACGCATTCAATAAAATGTTCGATTTCCGTGACCAGTGGTTCGACGTTGCTCAAATTGGGAGCCACCATGTCACCCAGGCGATAGGTGAGCTGATATTCTCCAAAGCTTTCCGGCTCGCGCATCACGACACCGCGATCATAGATCTTAATCTTTTCGCTAGGCTCGAGATCGTCGTAAACAACCATGCGTTTCGAACCTACCACAAGAGAGCGTCGCATTTTCTGCGGGGATAACCAACTGATTTCGATACTGGCGATAGACCCTTTTGCATATTGCAGCCAAAGGAAAGCCACGTCATTTTTGCTCTGTTGAACACAAGCGCGACCGAATGCTTGCGCCTGTGTCGGCACTTCATTCAACCAGTACAGCAGAATGGACACGTCATGCACGGCAAGATCCCAGATAACGTCAACATCTTTCTGAAAAAGGCCCAGGTTCACCCGAGAGAGGCTCAAGTAATATATTTCTCCGAGCAGCCCAGTATCGATCAGTTCTTTAACTTTGATAACCGGCGCGCTGTAAATGAAGGTATGTCCAACCATCAGAGTGAGGCCCGTCCGCTCCGCCAGCTCCACCAGTTCTTCCGCACATGCCAAATTGTGCGCCAGAGGTTTTTCCACCAAAACGTGCTTGCCAGCATTCAAGGCATCGCGAACCACTTCAAAGTGAGTACCAATAGGGGTCGCGACCACGACAGCATCGACATCGCTTTCCCACATTTCAGCTACGCTTGAAAACGCGCGAAGTGTGCGATACTGGCGAACCATTCTCCTCAGATTCCCCGGGTTGGTATCGCAACAAGCCGAGAAAGTACATCTCTGACTTTGATTGAGCACGCGGGCAAGGTTCGGCCCCCAATAGCCCGCACCGATCAGGCCGATTTTGAGCATATTTTTTCCCTCTCTGAAGTAGCGTCCTGGAGTTCCCGATGTTTAGCTTGGTTTGACTCCACCACGGCGTCCAGAAACCGTGAACGGAATTGTTCCTGAAGAATTGCAATGTTTGCCATCACGCAGTGACCGCCAATGTGACCCGGGAAGACGTGGGACGGCAAGAAATCAACCTCGTGGATGAAAGCATTCACATCCTCATAGGTACCACCGAAGCCAAGGGCCATCCGATTGACTTCCTGAGCCCAGCCGATCAAGATTCCGAGCCAGGTGGTTTCAACTAGTTTGCTCACCTCTCCAATTTCAGGCGAAGGGAAAGTAGCCGTCGAGAATCCGGCCTTGGAAAAATGATGTTCTGCTTTATCCGTGGCCTCCGGAGTAAGCCCAGCGACGAATTTCCTGTAGCGCAGCAAGTCGCGTTCCATCTGCGCGTGCTTGCCTCTGACGGGACTATAAACGACCGGTTTTTCGATACATTGTTGAACACTCCGAGTTGTGCCAGGCGCAACCGTGCTATTGATTATCGTCAAATTAGGCTGGTATTTCTCAACGTAGCCAACAGTTGTTCTGATAAAATTTGGGATATGAAACGGGTAGCATACATGCATGACTGAGCACCTGCCTCCAACGTCTACGGGAAGCATGTCAACTGGGGTACAACGATAAACCTGGCTCAAGATTTGGAAGAGTGGGCGGCCGACCTCTCCCATTCCTACTACGATTACCTTGGCTTCGGACATTGTTTCCTCCGGACTCTGATTTGAACTGGGAAGTTTCGTGACGTTTTAGAACGTAGCGAGCTGTTATTGATGCCGCTCTCGCCCGCGGCTGCTTCGACTGCTGAGGACTTCACTTACCAAGTGCTACAAGACATCGAAGATCCGCGCCCAGAGCTTGAGGTTCAGGATGCGAAAGGCTTCGGCGTCCGTGACGCAACCCGGTTTGGCGGAAAGAAAGTTCTCAAGTTCGAGGCGTACCTTTTTGGCGGAGAGAAGCGAGTTCATTCTGAGATCGGATTCGTGGATCAAGGACCGGATCGTTCCACGAGAATCCCCCCGCAGCCATTCCTTTTGGGGCGTGGCAAAACCCAATTTGCTTTTTCGCAACCGCACAACCTCTGGCAAAACTCCATTCATGGCTTCGCGGAGGATCCACTTCGTCCACCCGTCGCGCAGTTTTAAAGAGGGCCGGCAGTTGACCGCAAAGGTCGCGAGTTCGTAGTCCAGCATCGGAACGCGCGCCTCGATGGAGTGGGCCATGGAATTCCGGTCCTCGTAATGGAGCAACGCCGGAATGCTGTAGTGGCTCAGGTCGTCCTTTTGACGCTGCCGGAGGTTCGCTGCTGGTCCGAGACTCACCTCCGCGGGCTTGTGATTCGCGCCGTCAAGCCCGGGATTGCCAACCCGTGCGAGAAGCGATTGGTTAGATCCCAGGAAGGAAGGGAAATACCTTTTTGCGTGGCTCCAGCTCCAAGGATTTTGACCCACATTGCGAATCCAGGCGATACCCTCGGGAAGAACGCGCGGATTCGCACATTTGAAAAGATGCCATAGATAGAAAATGTAGAACTTCCGATAGCCACACAGGATTTCATCACCCCCCTGCCCATCGAGCAACACGGGAATGCGCGCCTGTCGAGCTGCCTGCATTACGCACCATTGCGCGTAGACGCTCGTTCCGCCAAAGGGTTCGTCTTGATGCCAGATTAGGCAATTTAGATCATTCCAGAACCCTTCGGCCTTGGGGAAAACGAAATGGGAGGTCAGCTCCGTGGAACGGACGACCTCTTCGATAAACTGGCGTTCGTCGACGGAGGCTTGTTCAAAGCAAGAAGAGAAGGTATGAAATTCTTTTGATCGGGTCATCCTGGCGGCCAGTGAGACGACCGAGGAAGAGTCTAACCCGCCACTCAGACAAGAACCGACGGGCACATCGCTGCGCATGCGCCACATCACCGAATGCCGAATCAGGGCATGCAACTTTTCTGCGGCTTCCTTCTCGGAGATGTTTTCTTCTCTCTCGATCGGAAGTTCCCAATATTTCTCGATTTTTACGGACAGCACTGGCTTGTTCAGATCTACTACTAGAGAATGGCCGCCTTGCAACTGATGAATGCCGGAAAAAAATGTGCTGTTGGTATGATCTTGTATGCCGTGCCGCAAGTATTGCAGAGCGATCGTTTCATTTACGGAACGGGGAACGCCGGGATAGCTTAAAAGCTGCTTGATCTCAGAACCGAACAGGAGCAAAGAAGGCGCGGTGAAATAATAGAACGGCTTTACGCCAAAGCGGTCCCGCGAGCAGAAGAGTATCCTCTTGTGCCGGTCCCATATTGCGAAGCTCCACATCCCATTGAAACGATTCACGCATGACGAGCCCCACTCACTATAGGCCTTGAGAATGACCTCGGTATCCGTATGTGTTCGGAACGAATGGCCGATGCCTTCCAGTTCCTTTCGAATTTCCAGGTAGTTGTACACTTCACCGTTGTAGGTAATCCAGAAATCCCCATCTTCGGTCTGCATCGGCTGAATGCCTGAGTCAGAAAGATCCAGAATGGCGAGCCGGCGAGCGCCGAAACCGAGAGTAGGTTTTTCTAACCGGGGATAGCCATCTTGGTTGTGAAAGCCTTCTCCCGGTGAATTCGATAGAAAGTCGAAATAAACAAAGCCGTACCCGTCCGGCCCGCGGTGCTTAACCAAATGCGTCATGGAAACCAGTTGCGTGGGATCAAACCCTTCCGGCGCTGCAATTCCCGCTATGCCACACATGGGGACTCTAGTAGTTCTCTATATAGTTTAAGGAGCTTGCGTTCTTCACTGGGCCAGTTATAGCGGCTCTTTATAGCTTCACGTCCGCGCAACCCCATTTGTTCGGCTTCTTCGGGATGGTGAAAGATGTATTCGATTGCCCGCGCGATCGACCGTGGATCGAGCGGGTCGACTAGTATCCCACATCCGGCTTCTTCTATAATCTTGCGGAATCCCGGGAAGTTGGACGCGATCACTGGGATTCCGGCGCTCATGTATTCAAATATTTTGATAGGAGCAGACTCCAAAAATCCTGGAGTGGGTTTCAGAATTGCCAGCCCAGCGCGAACCTCTGCTAATAATTCCCGCACTTGAACTCGCCCCAGAATCCCCAGGAATTGGGTCCTGTCCCATCCATTGTTCACCGCCAATTCATCGCGAAGTTTTTGGGGAGAAAAGCTGCCTGCAAGTTTCAAAGTTGCTTTCAAGCTTGCGGGTAGGAAGCCCATAGCTTGTACCATCTCGCCAGCGCAACGGTCCTCGGCCAGAACGCCGACATAGGCTATGGAAGAGCTTCGCTGTGCCCATGGCGTCCGGATCTCGGAATGTAGCTCATCTACCAGAGGATAGTTGCTGACAACAACGGTATGGTAGGTTCGAGACTCGAAGTGGTGGCTGATCGGGGTTGTAGCGGGAACCACCGCTGAAAAGTGTCTGACTGCTCCCGCTTCAATCCCACTTACAAACCATGTCAAGAGTCCCCGTAACGGCCGCGGGATGTAATACTTGGCAGCCATGTCAGCGCGAACATCTTCGTGCACGTCATAGACCACTTTCTTTCCCATCAGGCGCATGAGCAGCCCGACAGGAATCAGTTCAGGATCATGGAAGTGGTAAAGCTCGGAATCTGTGCGTCTCGCTTCGCGAAAAGCAGTCCAGAGGCCTCGCGTCATCCGAGAGAGGCGCCCTGACCGTTTGGGGATCCCTTTGAGTCGCACTCCATCGACTGTCTCATCCCGGTTATGACACGCGATCAGAGTCACGTCGTATCCAGCCCGAGCGATCGATTTACACTCCTTGTGGAAAATGCGAACGTCAAAGGGCGGATGTACAGTCGTGAGGTGCGTGACTGTATGCGCTTTTTCTTCCGATGGTTTTCGAGTGAGCATGGTTGGGAAGGAACACAAAACCAAGCGTTCAAGCTCGCCTTATCGCTGCAGTCTGAATTCTAGGTGACCCTCGCGGATATAGACGCCGCAACTGCCAATACCGTTCGATTGGATTGCACCATCGGTCTGGGAACCAAACAAGTTCTTGCCCACACTTCCAAAGAGAGCCATCTCCAAACGGAGGTGTAAAGCCATCTTTCGCCACCCAAAAATCGGCGCCACACCGAATCGACGATCGCCGGGTCCCACCATTCCCTCTGCCGGAATTCGGGGGAGGAAAACACTTCTTGCACCCAGGGGCGCAGCGGTCCGCTAAGCCAAGAGACTTCCGGCGGCGCAAATCCCAGCTTATCTTTGCGGTTACGAATTTCCTCCGGCACAATGCCCGAAATTGAGTTCCTGAGCACGACTTTTGTCGTGCTACCGGAAATTTTTTGCTCAATGGGGATTGCAAACAGAAACTCCACGAGTCGATGATCAAGAAATGGAAGGCGCACCTCGCGTGAAAAGGCCATAGAGTTCCGATCCGCATAGCGCAAAAGCTGTGGCAATACAGTTTGCGTGAGAGTTGCAAAAAGGGACTGGTGCACCGCGTCACGGAATCTCTGAGCCACCTGCGCGGGGGGCCGGCGCCACTTGCTCTTGAATTCTTCGCGGAGGGCTCTGGGCCTCCGTAGTTGCGTAATAGCCCAACGTAACCTCACCGGAAGAAGACCAGAAAACACAAGCGGCAACAAGCGTCGGCTGTGGTCAGCCACGTAGCTCCTAACGGAGGAAATCGCTTCCCAGAACCGAAGCCGTTTCAGAAGATACGAATAATATGCCGAAAAATACATATGATAGCCAGCCAGGACTTCATCTCCGCCCTGGCCATCGAGCAGAACCGTGACCCCGCATTCTTTTGCCAGACGCATCACGCACCACTGAGCGTAAATACTAGAACTGTAAAATGGTTCATCCTGATGCCAAGTGAGCGCTTCCATTTCTTCTGGCAGCCGCGCGGCATCTGGATAGACGTGGTGGCTCTTAACATTCCCCCATTGAGTCATGAGCTCAATGTATTTTCCTTCGTCGAACTCAGGATCCGAGAAGCGGGCTGAAAAAGTCTCCTGCCTGCCCTTCGCTCTGTTTCCTGCAATCAAGCCAACGATTGTGGACGAATCAAGCCCGCCCGAGAGACTGGAGCCAACCGGCACGTCCGCGCGCCTTCGAATTCGAACAGACTCGGACAATATCTCCAAGAATCGGTCGGCATATTGCCTCGTATCAGGCAGGCGAATTTCCCGTTCCGGATGAAGATCCCAGTAGCGCCAAGTCTTAAGACAACGGTCCCGCCAGGAAAACCGCAGTGCATTTGCTGCCGGAAGAGACGAAATGCCTGCGAACATGGTTTCGGAACTGGAGTTCATCTCCTGGTTCACGAGATAGCCGTACACGGAGGAGTGATCTGGACAAGGCGGAAAGAATCTTCCGGCGACGAGGGCCTTGATCTCCGAGCCAAACGCAAAGAACTCTCTTTCCTTGTCCAAATAATAGAAAAACGGTTTCTCGCCGAATCGGTCGCGTGCAGCAAACAATTCTTGTCGGCGCTCATCCCATATCGCGAAGGCAAACATCCCATTCAATCGACCCAGGCATTCACTCCCCCAGGTCTGATAACTCTTCAACAAAACTTCCGTATCAGAACGCGACCGGAAACGGCATCCTATGTTCGTGAGTTCGTCGGCGAGTTCGACATAATTGTAAATCTCGCCGTTGAACGCAATCACCAAACCGCTAGTCTCATCCACCATCGGTTGATGCCCGCTGGTCGACAAATCCAAAATCGCCAACCGTCTGCTTCCAAGGCGGGCAGTCCCGCCAGGAGACTGCCAGACCCCCGCATCGTCAGGTCCGCGGTGCGCAATGCTGTCCCTCATTTCCAGGAATTGGCTGATCGGAATGGCCTGTTGATTACCTATTATCCCCACGATTCCGCACATTTATGCCTCCGCGAGATCAAACCTCTGCACGAACCTTGTTTTAGCCGTCCATGCGTTTGGAGAAAGTTAGAGTTTCGTTCACTGCTGGATTACTTCTTGCTTCATTCGGATTCGCGGAAACATGGTATTCAAAAGAAAGAGCACCCAGGGAGAATCGAAATTCCATAATACGAAAAAGTATATCCCTACCGCCGATGCCTCATACAGGAAGAGAACAAGAAGATTTAGTTGATTGAGAAACTGCCGGTGGAGTGAAAAACTCAATAGGCCAAGGATCACCCCAAGCCCTAGGCCCGGCAGAACCTGAACCCACTTGATGTCGATCTGAAACAGGCGCCGTACAGTGCGCAGTGTGCAACCAGCCAAAGCGGCCATCCCCACGACACCCGAAGCAGCAAATCCCTCAAGGAGATGATCACTCGGAATGATTGCGCTGACCAGGGTAATAAAAGAGAAGAAAACGCCCAACGACACTAAAATGTTCCGCGTGTTGTACGCCTTGACTGCAGCGGCATTGATGACGCTTTGCAAACCTGCATAGAAAAAATAGAAGGGCACGGCGAGAATCGTAATTTGTATGATGCGATTGCCTCCCAGAAAACTGGGGCCGACCCATGCCCTGAGGATCACGTCTGAAAACACGATCATTTGCAGGCAGATAAAGGCCGACAGCTCAATCAAGGCGCTGACGAAATGAGTGACGCGGAGCTGTAACTCCGTTGTCCGCATCTGCGCGACGGACCTGCTCACTCTGGAAAGAAGAATAATCGCCAGAGGCAAGCAGGCGGCCCCAACGATGGCGAGAAAACTTCCTCCCAACAATAGAAAGGTAACCGAACCAATTGGAAAGTAGTGCGCCGCCACAACTGCTGGCAAGATGAGCATGGCCTGAAGTCCCATGTCACCGAAAATGCGAGCAAAGCCATAGGAAAGCAGTTCCGAGCTTTGCTTCTTGAACTGCTTGGCAGTCACGCCGAATTCCCACTTGCATGCAATCGGCAAGGCAAAGAGGCCGGCAATTCCACACATGAAGATGCCTATTGTGTTGACAATCAACGGTATGGAATCTCTCGACCGCAACAAGATCGTGGCGAATACCGGAACGAGTACGAAATTGCACACTTGCAGCGCGCTCGCCCACCCCATCGCCAAGGCTCCTTGATAGTATCCGAACACCACGCCGTGCATGGCCAGGCCCAAAAGCAAAAGGCACAGCGGCAACACCAGATGATCTAGCCGCGCGCTGCCGAAAAACAGTTGGCTGAGCGCGTTGCGCCAGATCATCAAAACGATAATCAGGAACAGGGCAATCACACAGCTTGCCAAAAGAGCCGCCAAAAGGTAGGTTTGCCTGATTGAGCTAGGCTCGTCAATATTCAACGCCACAAACCTGGGAAGCGCTACTCCCGAAGGCAATTGAATGCCGGCTTGAAACCAAGATGCCATTCTCCGAATCAAGAGGTACTCTCCCAAGAGCACAGGTCCGACCGTTTTCCCCAAGATCGAAATCACCGCCGCCGCAGCCACAGCCACGAGGAAGCTTGCCGTTCCTGTCACGACAAAGTCTCGAAGAGCGGGATGCAATGTAAATCGGTGCGAGATGGCAGATGCCCTATCTGAAAGCGCCGGTTCGGCCACATTTTCGGATCTGATCATGGTTTACTGATTCGTCCTAGAAAACAAAATGTTTCCGGCAACAGTAACAGGAGTGACCTAAAGGCCGGCCCTGGCGGGCCAGCAAAACGCTTCGCGCAATTTTATTTAGCGAGCCACAGCAACGGATCTCTCCAGCTGTGGATGAAGTTCGGTGGATACTTCCTCGCATCTCTTCCCTTGGATCAAGTATCGCCGTGCGCAAGCTGAACACACTGGATCACTGGTCTCAGGAAGCCGCACTCCACAAGAACAGATCCACCCGGACTGCCTGGCGGGCACCCCTACCACCAAAGCGTGGGCCGGTACATCCCGGGTCACCACCGCTCCGGCCCCAATGAAGGCAAATTCGCCGATCGTAGTTCCGCAGACAATTGTGCAATTGGCTCCGAGGGAGGCGCCGCGTTTCACTAGCGTTTTCTTGTATTCATTCTTTCGAGAGATGTGGCTGCGAGGATTGACAACATTGGTGAAAACCATGGACGGCCCGCAAAAAACATCGTTTTCCAACTCGACGCCCGTATAAACGGAGACGTTATTCTGAATCTTAACGTTGTTTCCGATCTTGACCCCGGAGGCAATCACGACGTTCTGCCCGAGATTGCAACCCGAACCAAGCGTCCCACCGGACATGACGTGCGAAAAATGCCAAATCTTTGTTCCTTTCCCGATTTCGCAAGGCTGGTCAATAACGGCCGTCGGGTGGGCATAGTAATCGGAGTTCAGAAGGTCTACTGGCGTCGGCTTGCCGCGATCGCCGAGAGAGCGCTCGCAGGCTTCCAAGATTTGCAGGACCTTCAAACCACTTTCGCCGTCCGTTCGGGGACGCTCGCGGGTGCTCAAGCACTGAACAAAATGCGCGCATTCGAGACGCAAGGGCTCGGCCTTGGGGATAGGAACTGCTATCCCTTCTTCCTTCTGGGCCACTGGCACCCGGTCCACCCAATTGATCCAATGCGAGTACAGGACTAGTTTTCGTTCAGCCTCCATGTCATCAAATACCGCCATTTTCCTGTCTCCAACAATCGTGAGTTTCTGCTCCTTAAACGGATGCAACCAACTCACAAAAATGTGTGCCTTCACCCCGGACTTGAAATTGCAAGATGTAAGAGTGGTGTCGACAATCGGAGGATTCAAGTAGCTTCCCCCATGGGTCGCAACCTCTGTCGGTGACTCTCCAAGAAGAAACAACATGGCAGAGATATCGTGAGGAGCGAAGCTCCACAGGATATTCTCTTCCGTGCGGACCTTCCCAAGATTCAACCGGGAGGAATAGATGTACTGAATCTTGCCAAGATCGCCGTTCCTGATCAGCCTTTCGAGTTCAACGATCGCGGGATGGTACTCGAGAATATGCCCAACCATCAAAATCCGTCCGCGCGCGCGGGCCAAGTCCACAAGTTCACGAGCCTCCTCAGCTCGAAGGGCTAATGGCTTTTCTACAAATACGTCCTTATTCCCCAACAGGGTCCTTTTGACAAACTCATGGTGTAAGACTGCTGGCGCTGCGATCACAACCGCGTCAACAGTTGGATCAGATATAATTTCATCCAAGGTCCTTACTGTCCTGACCCCGTATTTCTGTCTCGCCTCATCCAGCGCCTTCTGCTGAGTATCGCAAACAGCACCCAAGACACCCAATTCATGGAAGTTGCGGACTAGGTTTTTGCCCCAATAACCCGATCCCACCACAGCAACGTTGGGTGTTTTTGTTGTGAGCCCTTCGATGATCGGCATGTTTTCTCCTTGGGTCTTATCTCCGTGAGCGAAAGAAATTAGATATCGCTTCAACCACGAGACGTTGGTGCTCCTCTGTAAATTCGGGATAGATTGGCAGAGCCAAAACCTCATGGCTCGCTAATTCTGCCCTCGGAAATTCACCTTCCTGGTAGCGTAAATAGGCAAACGCCGGCTGGAGGTGCAGCGGGCTGGGGTAATATATTTCGGTTGGGATTCCTTCTTTTTGTAGCGCAGCTTTCAACTCGTCGCGATGCTGAACCCGAATCACAAATTGGTTGTAAACATGAGTGCAAGAGGCCGGGACGAACGGCGGGGCTATCGAATCCATGAGCCCATATTCTGAGAATAGGATTCGATAGCGTTCGGCGTTTCTCTGGCGGGCTGCTGTCCATGCCGGTAAGTGCCTCAGCTTGACCCTAAGGATCGCAGCCTGCAAAGCGTCCAGTCGGCTGTTCACGCCCAAAAGTTCGTACTGATACTTTTTTCGGCTGCCATGCAACCGGAGTATTCTCAATCGATCGGCAAGCTCGGGATTGTCAGTTACCACCATCCCGCCATCGCCGGCCCCCCCAGGTTCTTGGAAGGGAAGAAACTAAAGCACCCGACTGACCCGAGACTCCCTGCTTGCTTGCCTTTGTATTCGGCCCCGATCGCTTGAGCAGCGTCTTCAATCACTGGCAGATTGTGCCGCTTTGAGATCTCCTGGATCGAAGACATCTCAGCCGATAATCCGAACAGGTGGACGGGGATGCAGGCACGCGTCCTGGAGGTAATGGCCGACTCCACCTTCGCCGGATCCAAATTATAGGTTACAGGATCAATGTCCACGAATACGGGGCGCGCGCCCAGGCGCGCAATCGAACCTGCCGTGGCGACAAAGGTGAACGGAGTGGTCACAACTTCGTCGCCCGGCCCTACGCCATACGCCATAAGGGCCAGGAGCAGTGCATCGGAGCCAGAAGCGCAACCCAGCGCGAACTCACATCCCACAAAGTTCGCGATCTCGCTCTCCAGCGCCACGACTTCAGGCCCCATAATGAATTGCTGGCTTTCAAGGACCCGTGCGACAACGGAAAGCACTTCGTCTCGAATAGGAGCGAACTGTGCCTTCAAATCCAGAAACGCGACAGGTCGCTCCTTCTCACCAAGTACTGCTACCGAAGCTGCTCCGCCTTTAAGGTCTCCCATTTTTCTCCATTAGAATCCCCTCGGCCTAACTGGGCAGGTTTGCAAATCTCACCAGCTTGAAACGCACATCAAATCTTCGGCTCTGACCTCGCCTGACGTTTGAGAAATCCTTAGACGGAGACCTTCTTGATTGATTCAGCGGATATTTCTTCTTAAGGGGGCGGGGCTTTTCGGGTATTTGCGAACATCGAGTTCTGCTGCTTCTGAACGAGCCCAGGCGCGTAGGAAATAGCCGATCGATCCACCATGCGGGTCTTGGCCAAAGCTAAGCATCCAATTCCAGTTGGCGTTGATGAAGGACTGGTCCGCCACTTCCGGAGTCAGGAATCCCGCCCCGGCAAACGGATCCTGCGCGGGGTCAATCTCGTCAGAGGCCGTTGAAGCCACGGTTGGATAGAACTCTCGCAAGAGAGCGTCGGATGCGATTGGAGGGGAACCATACAAGAGGTACTGCTGAAAGACTGCGCGATTGGCGATATAGATGTAGTCCGGTATGTCAACCTCCCGCTCGAGGTTAAAGACCTTCACGTAGTGTAGAAGGTCAGCAAAGAACCCCGCGTCTGCGACAGAGGATGGCGTGCTGGGATTGTACTCGAACGAATCCCATACGCTACCTGCGGGAGCGTTTGCCCGGCTCGACCAAGGAACAAAATCTGGCCAAAATTGGAGTAGAAACCACCCTTGAGCGTTAACGGACCAATGAAAGTTTCGCTGGTGAAGCATCAAGCCCCTGGCAATCGCAAGCTGGTGTGGATCTCCGGTCAGCTCAAAAAGGAACACCCGAAGCGTGGCTTCGACGGATATGTAGTCCATCGCTGCATCCGTATCAGCGACGACATTGGGAACCCACGGTGGATTGTGAAGCCTCAGACCGCCGCGTCCGTCTGAAATCATATCGCTCTCATAACTGGACGCGATTGCGAGGATTTTGCTGGTCCATTCTTGCCGCGTGACTAAATCCGTCAGTCCAGGGTTTTCCTTCGCAAGCAGCAGAAAATGGGCGAATGGAAGTAGAATGCCGCCTGCCTGCTCTGCGTTCCAAATCGTCTTTTCGGGGAGGTAAACAGGATACACTCCGGGTGCCGGAAGGCCCGCACCTGTCAGCTTGACCCTTCCCGGAGACTGGCCCCAAATTAAAGGTTCAGAAGCCATGGCGTTTAGGTCAGCAATGCTCTGGATCCTATAAGTTTCCAGGGGTTGGCCTCCCGCAGTCCAGGCTACTTGGAGACTCCCGTCGCTCTGCTGTGCGACCTCAAAGTAGACCGCTGGGCCGAGGCCTTGCGCATACAGGGCGGCTGGTCCAGTTTGCGTGGGAACCGTGGCCGGGACGCTGAAACTGCCTAGCCAAGTTGGCCAACCTGTCAAAGGAAGCACCGAACCATTGGCTGTCGCGACAGGCTCCCCTGGATCCGGGGCATCCAGGACATCCATTTGCCCGACGAGGTTCATAACAGATTGTCCCGAGTCCAGAAACGCTTGGATGTATTTGGGATTGCAAGTAGCCTCGTAAGCAGTCAGAAGAGACTCCAGATAGTAGCGTGTGCCCCACACCACGTTTCCCGCCAAATTGCTAGGGGGGTGACGAACTCCCTCATCCAGAAAAGTCCCTGAGAGGCGGTCGTAATTTTGCAGGCTGGCGGCTTGACTCCCCGAACAGGGCCCCACTTGAATAAGCGGCACATAGTGCGAGGCAGAGTTCTGACGGGCGCCAATCGGAACTACAAGGCACCCAAATGCGAACAAACCAAACAGACTCCTCCTCACCGTTGCTCCAAAGGACCTGATCCGGAGTAAGAAAGGGCTTGTGCTACTCGGCAGCGCACGAGCAGCAGTGAAAAGGGTATTGGCCACGCGAAATCGTCTCGTAAGTAGAGGATCATATCTTAGAACCAAGCCAAACGTCGAGATGCCATAAGCGCATGGCCGGCGACTCGGGCTCAAATGCGTTGGGCGCATATCCTTTTGGCGGCGCCGGCCCGAGATAATCCTCTACGCATTCCTTCGGCCACGGGAATGCCGCTGCCATATCTCGATAAACGCCTAGAACCCGGTCCGTACCGAGGAAGGCCCACCACCCATACAGCATAGAGCCCGAGAGTTCATACGGACCGTATCCCCTGCCCGGGCCAAATGACTCATAGTTATAGCGATACACGCCGTTAAGACCATTCATAAAGTTGTTTATGCGATAGCACGGGAAATTATTATAAGGTTTGACCAGCACCTTGTTGACGAACTGCTTTTCCAGCCCGCTTCGCAACCCTTCGAAGTATTGATACCCCTCACTCTTTGGTGGATAGGCCTGCATCAGGCTAGTCAGCCAAAGAGGGAAACGCAGAGAATGGGAAGAGTCCTGAGAGATACCCGGAACAGGGGCGGGTTTCAACCCCGGCTGAATTTCCTTGTTGCCTGCAAATTGATACTCCGGGTGATCGGTCCATACGCCCGGCTGGAAGAGCCAACCCCCTCCGGGTTGGGGCACCACTTCCTGAGTGAACGTGCGTCGGGCAATTGATATTACGTCATCCAACAGTTGGTTCCACGCCTTTTGCTGGGCTGGGGTTCCGCCATAGGCCTTCAAGTCCCCCGCGATGGCAAACACAAAGAAATCCACGTCATTGATCGCGCGTAAATAGCTCTTCTTCACCTGGCGGTTATCGAGTCTCCAGAGCGTCCTTTCGCGCGCCCCTCCAGGGAAAGGCTGCCGCTCCCATTGCCAAGCCGGCTCCTTGACCCAAACGTTTTGGATTTGCGAAAAGAGCAGCTCGGGAAGGCCAGGCGGAATGAGATCCTGTTGCTTGCTCACTTGGGCCAGAACTATGAATTGGCTCGCCACATAGAGATACTCTAGGCGCCCAAGATCCTCCTTGGCCAGCGTGGAGGGATTCGCCGCGAGCCGCGAAAAATGATCGGCAAAGCTGCGCTCCCATTGCGCGTCTTGAAGGTGAAAGGCCGCGTGTAGGGGGACCATTAGGGTTGTGCCAACAGTTTCAGACTGCACGTCGCCCGACACGGTCTGACGAAGCGTGGGATCGATGACTGCGGACCAAAGCTGGTGCAGATCATCCGATTGCGCAGGCGGTTCCTCCCGAGGACTCCGCGAAAAAACGGCCGGCGCACCGAGTGCGCCAACGACAATGAAGGCTAAACACAATCTAAAGATTAACTTCGCCCACTGCAGAGGAAGCATGCTTCATCTCCTTCCAACCCAAGGTTCGTGAATGAGTTGATGATTCAGGTGGCAAGGGGTTTGACCCACATTCCTGGTGGCTACCCGCAGACAACCTCGGAAGTCATTGTAAATCCATCCATCTATTCTGAAATCCAGGAAGATTAGAACTGTGTATGCAAACATATAATGTCCATCGCGGGACCCCTCTTAGGATCCGGCATTTTCAACGTGAGTGTCCTCCTGCTTGATCGGGCAAATGATCAATATCCTGCTGCCTCGATGAATCGCGGGCTTGCAGTCATGACAGTCGTGACTTTTCATGTTGAAATCCAAAAAAGACTCTAAGCACGGCCTTGGCAAATTTCTAGCCAAGTCGGAGAAGTCGTCGAAGCAAGAACCCAATCGCGGCCATTAGCTGCAGGCAGGCCTGAGCACTGGTCTAGCGGACGAAGAAGGTGCTTTCCAGTCATCCCTTGGATGAACTCTTCCGCGATCCTTAAAAAGCCAACGCAAGACAAGACTGAAAGCCACACCTCCCGACAGTAAAACTGTTGATAACGCGCTAGCAACCAACATGCCAAAGGCCCACATGCAGATTGCGTACGCAGCCAGATTAACCACGGTCTTCGGTTGGCGGCACAGGTAAACGTTCACGTACTGCATAACAAAGCCCGCCAGAACTCCCGCCAGAACAACTCCAGGCAGGCCAAAGTCTGCATTAAAATTCCCGATGAAGCAGGAGTTTGCCGTGATCGTGTCCAGATCCTGCCCTTCCGTCATGTACAGGCCGACGAGGTTGGGAATGTCCACTGCCTTCCAACCCATCAGGTGAGCTAGCTTCACTATGCTCGCCCCGTGTTGGAAGGGGATCACGGCGGGGAACACCTCAAAGTAGCCGTATACAATCTGCGCCGGGCTATAGAATAAGCGGTAACCGATCGCTTGGAGCGCACCGCTCAGAGTCCCCCCCTCGGATCCGTTATACGCTAGGAGAAGCACCATTAACGGAAAAGCAAGAAAAAGCAAAGGCACAAGGAAGGCTGCCGCCTTACCGACCTTGCCGCCTTTGAACAGATAATAAAAAACGCCGAGGAGGCCGAAAACTGTAGCTACAAGTGATTTCTCAATCGTAACAGAGGCATAGGAGACTCCCAGGAACAAGGACATCAAGAACAGCCGCCTCCAGAGCTCCTGCTTTTGATGGCAATACCGGCCAAATGCAACCATGATGAGAAAAGGCAAAACGGTTCCGCGGAGCACGTAATACGCATAGGTGAAATGCGAATTGAGAATCTTAAACGAATCCTCTCTCAAGATCGCTGCCGTCAGAAAGTCTCCCGGGTTGCGAATCAGATACATCAATGGGATGGCTGGTGTCTCCCACAGATTCATGAGCGCGAGGACAAAACCCAGTACAAGAAATGCAATGTAAATGCGTTTGGCGGGCGCGCCAAGCGGTTCAAGGGCCACCGGCCGGCGAAAATAATTCGCGGTCTCCTGCCTTCGAAAACCCAACCAGAGATTAGCAAACCAGATGCCAAGTGGCACCGTAACTACGACACTTTCGATGCCAAACAGAAATCTCCAACGAGAGGGCGTGATCTCCTCGTTAAAGATGAAGAATCCGGGGATAAGGATAACGGCGATATACAGGAAATAAAAAAAAGCTGGTATCGTTACCTGGCTCAGATGGAAGAGGCCCACCATGCGGTGCATCATCCACAGCGAGGCGGCGATGAGCAGCCCTGAAAGCAATGCGAGCCGCGGCAGCATCCAGAGACTTGCCGGAAGTATCAGAAAGAAAAGAACAAGCAATGAGAATTGGAGAAAGACCTCTCGGCCAAAGGAGGACAGTGTAATGGGAGAAACAGGCTCCGATGCGCTCTGAACTTTGCTCAACTCTTGCCGTCCTCGAAGGAAACTTCCGCGCGCGCGAAGTTTCTTGCACCGCCCGAGTGATTTCTATTTGCTCGTCCCGCAACTACTGCTAGAGATTTAGACCAGTTTACGGATCTTGACTCCACCGCTCGCTCGAACGTATTCAGTCCTCTCGCAATCATGCGGCGGATTATCTCTGCCGGCGTCACTTTAAGGTCACGTCGAACTCTTCTGTGTTTGTGCCGTGAGAGCCGTTCTTGTTTCTGGCCCTTTCATCCGTGATTTCCCAGCGGCTGCCCGTTCATTCAATCTTATCGGCACCCTTATGAATTGGTCTCATCCACGAGGTAAAGTCCGTTTTAGTGGTTGTTTTCTAACACATATCGTCATGACGTAGGTGGCTAAGTCCTCGGGATCGAAACTGCGGTACTTCTTGTTGAGTCGCATTGACGGCAGGGCCCTAACGCTTACCTCATCGATATCCGATTCGCATTGTAAGACATCAAGATCTCCTTCCTGAAATATCCCCACGAATTCACTCTGCCGCAGCCGGTTATGAAATTGAATCCTGTTTTGTCCCAAGATTCTCCATGTGAGGTCGTTGAACTTCAGGAAATTGATTTTCGTGGCTGCACCATCGGTTTCTGTGAGGTGGTCATGCAGTCCGATATGGTGATAGCTCAAACCGCCTGGTTTGAGGATTCGATGAGCTTCTAAAATGATTCGTCTCACATTTGCTTCCGAAACGTGCTCTAAGACAGCGATCGAAAAATGCAGGTCCACGGAGTTGGAAGGAAGCGCCGTTTCTCCAGCATCTCCCGGTGCATGGTAGTGAGTATTGACTCGGTTAAGCCAATCGCAAACAGGTTGCTTCTCCACCTGCCTCAACTGGGCGAGCCGCGCGTGCAACACGGCTGGCGCAATCCCCAGACGTTCAGAGATTCGTGGGAAAAACTCGGGGTAGAAATCGAGTAGCTTGTTTAGGCTGGTAGCACGCAAGTGGCGCATGTGATCGTAGGTGTGAACTTCTGCGCCAACAAGATACATTCCGATCGGAAGTGTCGGTGTCCAGCCGGTTCCGACTTCCACAGCCACTGCCCCGTCGATTTGAAGGCCGAACTTCCTAGTGGTTTCGACCAGATTACACAGATGTCTTACGTTATTCTCAACGGCCCAGTGGAATCTCCGGTAGTAACCGTTCCAGATTTGCAGGCGGTGATTCATCACTTCCCCGTATGGAAGCTGGGCAACAGTGGCCTGCACGAGTGATTTGACCCACCATTTCATCGGGAGTGCTCTCGTTGCTGTTATTGCTTTTTAACTGAACAACGAACGCAGGCCACTTCTCGATCAATCTGACGAGCTAACCCATGCAGCAGTCTCGTTAAGGAGGGCTGCCGAATCGCGAGCGCTGCGACCGAGCCACACAAATGAAAACTTACATCACTTCGATATCGTCCAAGGAGACTTCGGCAATCACCGATCGCATGATGGATTCAATCGAAATCACAATCCGACAATTCTGCTTCTTTCGCACGAGTCGGCCCGTCAATCCGCTTAGCGGACCCGATCTTACCCGGACAATTCGGCCTACAGTCAGATAGGGGTGAGGCTCCATGCGGAGCCCGGATGACAATGCCCTGCGGAGAACCACCATTTCGGTTTCCGGAAGGACCGCAAGCCGGCCATTGAACCCAACGAGCCGCACCACTCCCGGAACCCGCAGCACATCCAGATGATTGCGCGGCGCAACGCGTACAAAGATGTAGCATGGGAAAAGCGGTAGCTGCAGCCTTATCCGGCGATCCTTCCAACGATGGACGGTTTCATAAACGGGCAGAAAGTGCTCCACCGATCTTTGCGTAAGCTGTTCCGCGATTCGTTTTTCGTGACGAGCGTTCGTATAGGCCGTATACCAGTGCTGTTCGACATCCTCGGCCGGCAACGCACGAGGTCCATCCAGTGGGACGCTAATTGTTCTCACCGACTCCATGGTTGTAGAACCGCCCTAAAGAACTCACAGCTTCGCCCCGTCACTTACAGGGCATTATGTGACATAACCCTTTATTCTCTAACTACTTACAAGCGATCTTAACGATCAACCGGCCCGCTCAATGGCGGGCGATGGTCATCAAGTCCAATCTCAAGCTCTTGCGCGCTCAAATCCTGAGCGCTCCCATTTCTTGACGCCCAGGGTCCGCGTGCTTTCAACCAAGCGCCCGCTTCTTGAAGGAAGACTTTGCCCGGATCCTGCGTATCAATCGCTTTCCAGCGCGCCGTTCCCAACACCCAGACCACGGACGTGACGAAAACGAGAGATGTTCCGACAAACATGATCATCAGGCGTGGCGGAAATGATTTCTTCTCCGGGATCGTGGCCGGGTCCAGCACTTTGACGCTGGGTGTTTCTTTCGCTTCTTGCACTTTCGCGAGTTCGTATTGTTCGGTCAGCAGTTCATAGACGGTTTCCTGGATTTTCGCGCGACGGTAATAATCTCCATATTTTGCTCCGAGAAGCGGCAGGCTCCGGATCGTGGGATAGGGCAGGCCACTGGATTGTGTGGCCAATAGGTCCGCCGGTTGCTGGGTGGAAGGACTCGCGTCCTTTCCATCCTTCGCCTGAGCACCGCCAAGCTTTTCGAGTTGCCTGCGGAGTTCCATGACGCGCGCATTCAGGGAACGAACACGAGAGTTGCTGTCAGTATAAATTTGGCGGAGGCCCTCAAGCTGCGACTGCGCCGCGATCATCTCGCCGGCAATCGATCCTGCTGCGTCCAGCATCGCCTTGCCTTCCTGCTGGATATCGAGTGTGTTGTTCTTACTGGAGAACTGAGCCAGTTGGTTGGAGGCATCGTCCAGTTCTTTTTTTGCGACCTGGAGGCGATCTTCGAGAAATACGCGTTCGCGATGCGCGGAGGAAGTCGACAAATTCGAAACGAGCGAGTTAAGTTCGTCGACGTAGGCGTTCGCGATGGCTGCGGCTCGCTGCGGACTGTAATCCGTCACGCTGATGGTAATGATGCCGCTCTTCCGGTCTTCCGAAATCGACGTGTTTTCATCGAGTTTCATCGCCGCATCCATGACCAGGCTCTTGCTGTAAACTTTTCTCAAATCAAATTGTTGCACCAGGCGGTCCTCAGACGTCTGGCTCCTCAAGACACCAATAAAGAGGGCGCCGGAACTTTTCAATCCAAGCAAATCTTCCGTCGCTGACCCCAGGCCTCCTCCGGCCTTGGCCGCCATCGCCGCCATCATCGCCATGCCCGAATTTGCTTGGTCCGGAGGCATTAAACGCATCGTAGACTCGAATTGCTTTGGAATCAGAAAAGCGATTGCCGTGGATGATACGAGGGCGGCGCCCATCAAACGCAATATGAACTGCCGCCGGTTCCAGAGAAGTCGCAGCTGGGCCACGAATCTCCCTCGAGCAGCTGTTCTTTCGGCTGGGTCGGCGTGGATCTGGCCGCCCTTGAGACCATCGACCAATGCTTCCGAATTGGCCACTTCGTCTGCCATCAAATGGACCTTTCCCTTCGCATCTCGCTTACCGCTCCCATTCAGGGTCACGCCCTCATTTACTCCACTTTGGATGGAAGGTCAGTTGGATCGAGGTCGCCACATCTCGCTGGGAACTCGGCGACAACTCCGGGACATTCCATAGTTCATATTGCGTGGACGCCGAAACATCCAAGTCGGATCGAACCCAAAGATCTGCCCGAGCGGAAACGTCGGTCAAGGCTCCCCCTTGTGGAATGAAATTTGGGTTGATCCAACCATGCCGGTACGCAACTTGGACACTGCTGCGCGGGGAAAGCCAGTACGTGCCCCAGAACTGGGCCCCATGACCCTGTCTTCCAACCCAGTTGCCGATTAGATTTCCCCCGTTCACATATCCGTCGTGGTACAAAGCGTTGTAATAGATCAGCTTGCCCTCAGTGTGCTGCCCGGAATCCGGGGGCACGTCAGTGCTGACATACTCCGCACGGAGATCTAACTTGGGTAATCGCGGGATCCGGGGAAGATAAATTCCGGGGTTGAAGGCCGTGCGACGTATGGCGTCATCCCAATAGAAGTTGGAATAGACGGTAAGCGAGTTCGTCAACCGGTACGAGAAATCGAATGATACGCGACGGTCGCCTGGATCATTCGCGGCAGTGTAGGGGGTCGGATGGCCATAGAGATCGAAGTAACTTAACCGCAACCTCTTGAGCGTTAGAGGATAGCCGACTCCTGAAAAAATCACCACGCGTGAAACTCCCATTTCCAGCCGAGGAGTGGGTTTGAAACTGATATTCTCTCCATGGATCAATGGCCGAGGCAGGAATTCGTGTCCAGCCAGTTTTCCGAAAAACATATCCATTCGCATCGGCCCTAAGAAACCAAGAAAGCCCGGCAGCTTGGAAGAAACAGTTCGAGAGGCCCGGCCCATCAAGACAGGCTCCGCGTTGTCGCTCCAGATGAGCGGACCGCTTTGTCCGGGCCCCCACCAAAGGCTCTCCTTGCCAAAGGAGAGCTCGTAATTGTCAATATTCACAAGCGCGTAGGCATCCAGTAAATCGAACTGGTTGACTGTGGGAGAAGGCTCGGCTGGCTGCACCGGGTTGCTGTCCAACTGGGCAATCAGATTTCGGGTGTCCTGAGAATACGCCGGGGCCGAAGGTGCGTGTTGGTATTCGCCGCGCACGTAAATGGCAATACGCGATAAGGAGGCCCAACCGGAGAAGCCTGAAAGGAGATTCGTCCCCTCCGCATAGGGCCGCCCGAAATCGTTGATAGTCGTCTGACCAAAGTGATAACCATCTCGAAGAGGAGCGCCGGAAATTTCTGTCGCTTGAGTGTAGACGGACTCCAATCGCAAGCTTCGATCAGACTCGTCGCCGGAGAGCCCCATCTCTTGCTGGAATTCGCTCTCGAGGGTTCGGTAAAGTAGGCCAGGTTCGTCCGACCCGGGTTCTTGTGCGCGAATGAGATCATTGGCTTCCCCAAGCAGGCGCGCACACTCCGATCTTGTCCATGGTCGCAAGCCCAACAATTCCGTCTGCACGTAGCCGAGTGCGGCAAGGCGTTCGAAGGCTGGGTAGACCCAGCTGTCGAGAGGAACATAGGGTGAGCCATTGCTCCCAGAACTCCGATCGGGCTCCGCCTTCTCTGCTTCTGAAAAGGTTTCCCAACTGCCGCCGCCGAGTCGAGGGTCGTGATGGGCACGATACACGTGTTGCCCTATAAACCAACCTATTGCGCTGCCAACAAGCACGTCGGTTGGAAAATGGTCCTCGCCCGTGACCCGCGAGACGCTCACGGCCGAAGCCAGTCCGTAAACAAACAACTTTGTCAGCGGGCCCGGATATTCGTGAGCTATTACACTTGCCACTGCCCATGCTGCAGTAGCATGGTCCGAAGGAAACGATGTTCCGTGCTGCCAGAATCCTCCCCCGCCGTTAGCATCCGTATCGCTCGCGGGGAAATTCCCTGAAGGCCGCTGGCGGCCAATAGCATACTGAAGCGCGGTGGTCGCCCCGACCGCATCCACAGCAGCTTCACCGCTCAACACCCCGGTCTCCCGCTTATGTTCGTCATCCGTCATTTTTCCCAACAGATACAGCCCGCCGGTAACACCGCCGAGCGCCGCGATCCCGTAGTTCGAGAAAGTGTTGCTCCTGCCCACCCAAGTGGTTGAAGGCGTCAGCGCCTTGGAGATATTGGCGTCGGCCGCCAACGAAGCGGCTGTGATTCCCGCGAACGGTATAAGCCACTTGGCGTCGTCCAGACGCAAATGCGCCGGACTGGTCCAGATGGCTTTCTGGTCCAGTACAATGTTCTTCAGCAAAGATAAACCGAGCCTCGATTCCGTGAATTCGCCGGCTTGCCTTTGTGAATTCCCAACGCTCAAGGCTGGATTCGATTCCACTGTTTGCGCCGCCTCAGGGCCTGATTCACTCGCCGATACCTGTGTCGTGCTCATTGGCTGCTGTTCTTGTTCCTGAGATTGCGCAAAGCACGTCCCACCCAGCGACACGATCGCCATAAGCAAACCGCTGCAAAGCGCCAGACTTTTTATCGCAGTTGTTTTCATCTCGAATCCCCGTCCAAAACCCTGTACGACTCATCAATGCATCGCGATGAAAGCCGTCGTCGCGGCCGCCGACGCCAGCTGCGAGATGGCGACCAAGTTCTTCCAGCCATTGGAGCCGCCGATGGCCTTTTCCGGAACCACAATCGTGTCGCCGGGTTCAACAACGGTGGAAAGGACACCGCCATTCCACAGAGGGCTTCCCTGACCGCTGACAACAGCGCCGTCTGCGCGAATGACGAATATCATCTTGAGGTTACCTTGGTCGGTTGGGCCGCCCGCCTGGCGCAGATACCAGCCCGCGTTGTGGCGCGGCCGATAGGTAATGGCATTCGAGTTGTAGACCTGGCCGCTTACAATGACGAACTCCGGCCGTTTGGGAATGTACAGGGTGTCGCCACGGCGCACCTCGATATCCTCTGGAGAACCTTGCAGGCGCGCGAGATTGCTCGGCAATCGCACGACGAGCCGCCCGGTCACCGGCGCCTGCTCGAGCGCTGCGATCTCGTTGTTGCGTTGCGTGAGTGCCGCTTGGGCGAGCGCCGCCTGGTCTTGAGAGGTTTCCTGGATGGCTGGCTTGAACGTGCTCGCCTCCTGCCGGATGCGCTGGATCAAATCTGCTCTGCTTTTCTGTTCGAGCTGTCGCACCTCTTCGCGTTCGAAGACCATTCCCTGTGGATACGCGGTCGGCAGTAAACCCCCCGCTCGCGCCAGCACGGAACTCAGTTTCTCGCCCGGACGGATTCCGTAGTTGCCGGGGTGTGCCACTTCTCCACGGACGGTGACCGAGGCGCCCAGGTCGTTCCAACCGGGGATTTGGCGAATCGTCAGAGTGTCCCCGTTGTACAACGGCAAGTTATCGGTGGGAGTACCGGCAAGCGCTGCGGAAATGCGCACCTCGTGATGCGCCCCGGTGCCCGCGGCCTTGTTCTGCAGCAGGTATTCGGTGAGGTCGGCCATCTCCGTATCGGCACTGTTCTTGAGCCCGCCGCCCAAGCGGATCAGATCGCTGACGCGCATGCCTTGGACGAGCGGGTAACGGCCTGGCTTGACCGCTTCTCCCTGGATATACACCGTTGCTGGCTCGACCGCGTCCGGATTTCGGTGAATCAAGAGGCGATCCCGCGGCTGCAGAAGGATATTCTCAACCGGATTACCCCCGAGGGCCTGACCCAGGCTTACGCTGAAAATCTTGAACTTGCCGTCCGGCAGGTAACGGAACACTTGTGCATCCGCTGTCTCCGCCTCCGGTGTGAGCCCTCCCGCCAAATGAATGG
Source organism: Terriglobia bacterium (assembly GCA_963811715.1). Classification (GTDB taxonomy): domain Bacteria; phylum Acidobacteriota; class Terriglobia; order Acidiferrales; family UBA7541; genus Palsa-360. The sequence goes on along the minus strand of CAWESM010000005.1, from coordinate 17,971 downwards.
CGTCGGCCAGGCGGATCTGGCCGGAAGTTTGATAGGTTCCCGGCGCACGCACGTCGCCCCCGATAGATACCGTCGGTGGATTTTCGAAGTCGAACCGGCTGAAGATCCGAACCGTGTCCATGGCTTGAAGAATGGGGGCCTGAGAAGGATTGGAAAGGGCCTCGGACAAATCGAAGCTTTCCACACTCGGATGGAAGTCCGGCGGGTTAAGGCGAACAATTTCGGCGTACTGGGCCGCTGGTTCCGGAAGCAGGTCCTTGTAAGCAGAGATCACATCGGTTACCCGCATCCCTGCACGGAAGGAGTAGCGGCCGGGCCGGACGACATGACCTTCGATGAAAATGGTGTCCTGGTTGTAAGGCACAATCGGGTAGATTCGGATTCGATCGCCATCTTGGATTTCAAAGGAATCGAGTTTCTTCGTCACTTCCGCGGCGTTCTCGATCTCCGGGATATCCACGCTCAGCATCGTTTGTTTATCGTGCGCCACCATGCGCTGCACTTCGATGTGGCGCAGCGCGGCGGCTGGAAGCAGGCCACCGGCAAGTTCGAGTACGCTCGCCAGAGTCTTCTCACCGCGCAACTCGTAGATCGCCGGACGGCGGACCATTCCTTCGACAGTCACTTCCGGGCCGATCGGCGGGATTTGAACGGTGTCGCCGTTTTCCAGCCGCTGGAGATCCGTCTTTACTCCATGGAGGAGAAGGTCATACACATCCACGGTTTCAACCAGTTGAGTGCCCCGGTAATGTTTCAATATCCGCATCGACCCGCGGGTCGTCGGACCGCCCGCGGCGAACAGAGCGTTGAGTGGAGTGGAAAGCGAACTAATGTCGTAAGCCCCAGGGTTGGCAACATCGCCCACTTCATAGACCCGGATCGTCCGAAGACGGGCGAGCGAAACATCCGCTGAAACATCGCGGAATTGAGTCCTCAGGATCTGTTGCAAGTTCTGTTGCACTGCCGCCAGGCTCTTTCCGCTGACTAGGATCGGACCGATCTCCGGCAGGCTGACGCGACCCTCGCGGTCCACAACGCGGTACAGGCGTTGCGATACACCGCCCCAAAGATCGACCGACAACCCGTCGCCGGGTCCTACTACGTAATCCGGCCCAACCGGGAGGTCCATCGGAATCAATTGAGAGTCTCGCGTCCCATTCTCAAAAACTTCCGCACCAAACCGCCTCGGAGTGACCGGCCGGGTGACCGCTTGCACGTACATGTCATAGAGCGATGGGATGCCGTCATACGGACTCTGTTTGCGAATCATTTCCGGTGGTTGAGGAAACGGTACCGATGGAGATCGTCGATTCGACGGGCGCATCGGGGCGACCGGCGCGTCGTTGAATCCGTTCATGTCCGGCAATATCCCGGTTGCGGGGTTCGTTCCCATTCCGTACGCCGCGAGCAATCCATCGCCCGCACTCCCGACATTAGCAGATCCACCTGCCAAGGAAGCTCCGGACGGCCCGCCCGCGCCCACGGTCTGCGATCCAAGAGACTCCGAGGTGCTCACATTGAGGCTGCTGAATGACCGGTTGGAATCGTAGGAGCCGGGCGAAGGAAATTGGGATGTCATGCTGCCGGAATCTTCGCCAGTTTGCGTTAGCTGCGCGCGCAGCATCGGGTTTCCGTCCCCGTTCGGGAGATTGGGAGAGTTCGGCTCCGCCGGGGCAACTCCGGAAGGCGGCTCTTGCTGCTGAGCTCCTTGCCTAAAACCGCCCGAATTCGACGAGCGTGTTTGCGAAGCGGTACAGTCCTTAGCAAGCTGTGGATCACAGGGTCCAACATTCTCCGGACTTCGGATTCCCCGCTGACGAGCTCGCGTCAATTCCTCCTCTTGATTTTGCGCAAGCCATTTCGCCCGTTGCTGGAACAATAATTCGTGCTCTTTGCCGGGGTCCGAGTCAGGATTCACCTTCGGAAGAAGGAACCCATATCGTTGGACCAGCACGGTGGCAATGGACCGAAATTGAATATCGGTCTCCAATCGCCCGAAGATGGCGTCATTGGTAAGGTCCGAATCGCTAACGATCTGGCCGTGGTCGGTTGCATCCCTTGCAACCCAATGTTTCAACTCGACCATCAGCCCCGGGTCGTTGACTAAAATCGTTTTGATTTCAGCCGCGGAGGCCGCAACCCGGCTGAGGTTTTGCAACGCCAAGTCGGACGCGTTTGTCGTGTTGTTATTCCGCTGTTGCGCACGTACCTCGGGTGCGTGCCGCACAACCAGGAGCAAGAGTCCGGCGATGACAAATAAGACGCGTCTCTTCGCTGTCCGCTGGCGATCGAAAAACGGATGGGTTCCCAGACGCACGTTTAACCTCCTACGCACAGACCCTTGCGACGCAAGGTGCTCAGTATTCCGACCTCGGAAGCTTCCACCGGTCTTTCGTGAATATCGAACGAAGCCCAGTAGAAAATGCTGCAATTCCGTTCGGGCGCGAGAGCCAGGATCTTCATTTCGGGGTAGCGGCGAAGCAAGGTGTCGCAAAGGAAAGGGCGTTGGTTGGATTCATCTAGCGCGATGATCAGAAAATCCGGATGAATCCTCTCCACTGCGTCGACAATTTCATCTTCGTCCTTAATCTCCCCGACGACTTCGATGTCGGGCTGTTCGATGATCGCCTCTAAGACCAACTCGCGCATCAAACGGGGCCGGTTCGCAACGACAACACGAATGGCTTGGGTCATCTATTTCGCTCCGTCTTCCGATCGGTCCAGATCATGCACACACTATTGGCGAGTCAGCCCAAAAAGGGTAGGCTCAAAAATGGGTGAGAATCCCGTATTGGGAAAATCCGGATTGAGTACTACGCGGAGTACTGTAGCAGTGTCCAAAAACGGGCTATGCGAGTACTATTTTCGTACAATGGCCCATACGCGTGCGACAGTCGTGGAAGATATGCATCTGCTGAATTATCGAATCTTTGTAGTCAGGTTCCGTTGACCTTTTGGAACGGCGAATGGCTTTCTAAGGTAATTTCGTGATATTAGTGTATCGGCTTGGATAACCCAGTCGTCCTCCTGGGAGGGACGTGCCGAATAATATCCTTAGTGTGTTCTTGGTGGCCGGAAACCGGCTGTTGCGCGAGACTCTCGCCAGACTATTGAATAAAAAGGGAGATTTCAATGTGCGTGGTGTCTCCCCTTGCGTTCCTGATACTGCTTCCTCCATTGCAGCATCAGCCGCCGACGTTTTGATTCTGGATTCGGTTACTGCGCGACTGTCGAACTGCGCGCTCATATCCCAAATTGTCAGTCAAATTCCAACTATCAAGGTCATTCTGATTGATATGGATGACGATCCGGAAATTTTTCTGGAATGCGTGCGAGCTGGAGCGATGGGTTATCTGCTAAAGGATGCCTCCGCAGGAGAGGTCGTGTCCGGGGTGCGCGCGGTTGCGCAAGGGCAAGCCGTTTGTCCTCCCCAGCTTTGCATTCATTTATTTCGAGCTTTTTCGCGGCAATGGGCGGCTATTCCAAGCGCGCGAATAAAACTCGAACTCGGCCTGACCCGGCGGCAACAGCAGCTTGTTCCCCTGATCTCACGAGGGCTGACGAATAAGGAGATTGCATCCCACCTAAATCTTTCCGAGCAAACCGTAAAGAACCACATCCATGGAATCATGCGGCGCATGGGGGCCAACGATCGCTTGCAGGTGATTGACCAGACGCGTCTCTGGGGGGCACTCCAATAACTTCGGGGTCTCGTTTCACACAACCGCGAGCTACTTTCTCCAGAGACCTGGCGCTTCGTTTTCCCGGCAAATCACAGACCAATAGCTCATGGCGGCTCGTGCGGCGGATCCTATCACCCGGAAAGGTGTATATAGCTTCCCGGATTCTGCCCTAACTCCGACCAAAGCCGCCCGCGCTGAGGGCACTCTCAGTGGTACGATGATATCCATTCAGGTTGAGCGAATATTCGTATAAAATGACCGCTTTTCCATAAATGTTTGCTTTCTTTCTACCTTATGCCCTTGCTGTTTGACAAATGCAGGCCATCCAATTTTGTTCCAATGCCGGACGATCCTCACTTTTTGGAAGGAGAGTCTTGCGGACATGTCTGATTTCCAATACATGGGTTCTGAACTTGAAATCTTTGCTCATGCAAACAACTGGAAGTCGTATGTGCAATCCCAGCTGCGCCCGTACTTGGTTGGGGACGTTCTGGAGGTGGGAGCAGGGATAGGCGGAACCACGCGGGCGTTGAACGACGGAACGCAGCCGCGATGGGTATGCTTGGAACCCGACTCCGCATTCGCGAAACGGATTGGCTCTCTACCTCACCTACAAAATTGCGAAGTCCTCGTGGGCATGCTCCCGGATCTCGACGATCGGGAGAAATTCGATACCATCCTCTACATCGATGTCTTGGAGCATATCAAAGAAGATGCCGCCGAACTCGTTCTGGCCGCGCGGCATCTGAAGACGAACGGAGTGATTGTCGTTCTGGCTCCCGCGTTCCCGTGGCTGTATACCCCGTTCGACGCAGCCATTGGCCACTTTCGCAGGTACACCAGAAATTCCCTGCGCGCCGTGGCCCCAGTGGGTTTGCGCGAAGAAAAATGCATCTATCTTGACGCCTTCGGTGTCCTCGCTTCCGCAGGCAATCTATTGTTTCTCCAGGCGGCCAATGCGAGCGCGGGCCAGATGCGTTTCTGGGACAATTGTTTGGTGCCCATTTCCCGGTTCATGGATCGTGCGTTTGCTTTTTCCCTTGGCAGGTCCGTCCTGGCGATTTGGCGGAAGACGGACTGAAACGGGAATATTTGCGCGGCGAGGTGAGCGCGACGCCAGAAAGAACTCGCGACGGCAGGGAAATTATTGAAAAAATGGTGTGCCCGTGCGGACTCGAACCGCGGACCTCTCCCGTGTCAATGGCCAACTAACCGATACGGTGACAAACTTATGCAACGACCGGGACTGCCTAATGTAAAATTGAATTACGCTTCTACCGTGGGAATGGCCTGACCCAAGCCGAAACGAGGCGATTGAAACTTGTTGCCTTGACTGACTGCAGAATCGACCACCCTGACGAATCGATCGACTGACACCGAATTATCGGCCTCCCGTCGCTTCCGGCTTGACGGAGACCTTCACCTGACCATTCGTCCAGCAGCACTGGAAACCACCGCCGCCGTCCCCTGACCAATCGTTGGCTACCACGCGCAACACGTACTCTCCGGGCTCGCTGAACGTAGCGGTCGTCGTCGCCTTGCCGCTGACGGCGGGGGTAGTCTTCCACTTGCCGTCTGCTTTTTCGACTGCGGGCTTGCTATTGGCGAACTTCACGGCACCCGGTCCCCGGAACTTGCTCCACGTCACAGTAATCGGAGGAGTATCGGGGAGCTTGCCACCCTGAAATGTCTTGGCATCATCGGCGGCCCACAGGTTCAGCGCGATCGGATTCCGCAACGTGGTCTCGAGCGCGATACTGATCCCACGCGGACCCTGTACAGACGGGCCTCCCTCTTCAAAGCTGATGAGGGGCGGGGTATTGCCAATGCCCACGTCGAAGAAGGGCGAGATTTGCCACCGGGCATCCATATGCGCAGGGACTGCCGTTGTCTGGCCGTTGGCGACGATCGTCCAGGTGAGCTTGTCGGTCCCGAAATTCTCCGGTACCGTTACGGTGAAGATGCCCCACTGCCTTCGAGGTAGAAAATGCGTCGGTTGGCCCTGGTCGGGCCCACCCGGCTCAATCTGGTTATTCGGACCAACCGGGATGTCCAGTTCTTCCTTCAAATTCCGATTGAAATACCCAAAAAGAAGACTGAAGGTGCCGTCCGGATTCTTGAACCAACCCTCATAGGCGGGCGTCACGTTCTGCCCCGAGTCGTGCAAAGGCTCCATGGGCAACTGTCCGGATTGCGCGTTCACACGCAGCGTCGCCCACACGAGCGCGCAGCTTGCGAGCAGGATCGCAACATACAGAGCTGTCACCGACGACCGCAGCGCGTGCATCCGAGAAATCTCCTTCACAAAGGGAGTTGTGTTCCGCAATCCCGATTTCTTAACCGGTTGCGGCAAAAAACGAAAAACTGTCATTCTGAGCGCCGGTTTTGCGCGAAGAATCTCTCTTTGTCCTGTGTTTCTAACCCGGAGAGATTCTTCGCTTCGCTCAGAATAACAACCAATGCATTTTTTCCGCGGGCTGTTCTTAAGTCGTGAATGTGGAGCAACAGCTCTAAAAACAAATGCTCCTGCAAGTCTGTCGAATTCCGAATTAATGGTTGTGCATTTCTTCGGCCATAGGTTGGCCTGGTTTATGCTTGGCGAGCCATTCCTTATAGTCGTCTTCGGTGATGTAGGTGACGTTCACCCATGCGTGTGCCATCTCGTCGATCGTGCGTTCGCCCCAGCCGACCCACTGGTTCGGATCAGGGTTGTTCGGGTTGGCGGCGGTGTTGTCATGCCAGGCGGTAATGCGGATTACCGTTCCCTTTGGGAGCACCGGCGCCGCGTCCTCTGCGTAAATGTAGTTGTTCATCCAATTGAAAGCGAAACGGTCGACGTAGCTTAACATCTCGGTTGTGCCGTCCGGCAAGATCGCTTCCATGGACATGGCCTTGCCGCGCAGATGCATGTGCGGCTGAAAGTTCTCAAACCTGGCGGGCTCCTTCAGCACGTGGAAAGACTGAGTCTGAGTGATCGTGTTGGGAGGAATATCCAGAACCCTGCCAAGCTGGTTAGCGTGGAATTCCATCAGGCGTGTTCGGTACTTGGGCGTCTCGCCCTTGGGATAGAGATAGATGCCCAGCATGACATTGTCGCGAACTTGTTCGCCGATGGAGTGGTAGTGCACATCCCACCGAATCCTTGCTCCCGGCAGCAGCAATTTGCCGGTGTTGGAAGGGTAGACGTCGAATTGTTTCCCGATCGCCCACTCCATCAAGAGCCCTCCGTCGTTGCGTCTCGCCTGGGCCAGCGGCCCGATGCCGTCGTCGTCAGCGGCGCTGCTGACGCCCGGTTCATCCTGCAGGAGCTGGGCGAGGGCATGATGAGTGACACGGCGCCCCGCAGTGGTCCCTGGCCGCATCTCGACCGCGCGCACCCATCGCGGCTCGGTCACTGGGAGTTCTTCGCTCAACGGCTTCCACCAGGCGTCCTGTGCCACGGCGGGCACGGTGTAGGGCGTCGACTGGACGACGATATCCGGCTGGCCGAACTGTTCGGCCAACTGCCAACCTTCATCACTTGGCCACATCTTGGCGGGCGGCATGTCTTTCGGGTTCCCGGGCAGCGTTCCCGAATCGACCCATCGGACGATCGTGTCAATCTCTTCATCCGTCAACGACGTGTCGTTCTTGAAACGCTGGATTCCAACCGTTCTGTCGAGGTGCCACGGCGGCATATTACGGCTGACCACTCGGTCCTTGATTTTTTCCGCCCACGGACGCGTCTCTTCATAGGTCACCAGAGACATTGGCGCCACGGTTCCTGGATGGTGACACTCCTGACATTTTGCCTGAAAAATCGGGGCGACGTCCTTGGCGAACGTCACCGGCTTGTTAGCCGATTCTGCCGCAATCGAAAGGTAGGGGAGCATCAGGAATGCCCCGAGACCCAGCACGCCCCCTGCAATTCTCTGCCACACCGCACCCTGGAACTTGGCATTGATCATGACCTGCTCCTCTCTCTGGTTGGTGTACTCCTGCCGATTTAGGGTGGTCTAATCCGGAATTTCTCTCTTAGGCCACAAGTGCCCTCCACTTTACACCCCTTCGAGGGGTCCAGCGTAATATTTTTTCTTTGGCTGTCAAGGAATTACCGATTCGGCAACCATTCGGCAAGAATTGAAGAGTTCTGGGTGAATTAGTTCAACTTGTGTCAAATGCAAAAACAAGGCCGTGGAATGAATGAGACTGGTAGGGGCGGTGAGGATCGAAACGAGAGGTACTTCAAGAAGGTTTTGCCCTCAACGTGTTGGAGTCAGCTGCCCCAGCCAACCGGAACAAACGGCATAAAATGACGAACCTCTTGGTTTCGAATCGTCGAAGGAACACAACCTAATGCGTCGAGGCCAGGGGCAAGAAAAAGCAGTTTCACAGTGGTGAAGCATCATAGGTCACCGGCAGCAATCCTAATGTTTGCTCGAACTCAAGTTGGAGCAGGATTGGCGGCTTGGGCCTTTTCGTGCCACTTCCAGACGAACTTCACAAAATGCTTGCCGGGAACATTGACAACGCTCCAAGTGGCTAGGTTTTCTCCGTCGCGGTCCTGACTGAGCAAGACGGAGTTTTCGCGGGACAGTGACCTCTCACCGTCATCACCCTCTAGGAACACCCTCACTTCGGTGACGACTTTCTCCTTTGGGAAACGAATCGAGAAGGAGACGAAGCGGGTGGGAGCCTCAATGTCTGCCTGCCAATCCTCTTGATCTTCGTGCTGAAAACCGTTCCAAATGGTGAAGGCAATGGAGATCGGCAGGGAGGCGTCGCGCGGCTGCTTTCCGAGAGGGGCGACGAAGTTGTAGGTCTTCCTTTGGTCGGCGTCTGAGATCTTCTCGAAAGTCAGCTCGACCCCGCTAGGGGCGCGCAGTAGCTCCTTGTCGATGCCGGCGCCGGTGGTCCAAGGTTTGAGGACGTAATCGTCGGTGGAATCGGTGAGCTTGCGGAGCAGGTCATTGCGCGTGAAGCTGGCGGGAGAGACCTTGACCGAATGTTGGTCCACACCTGGGAGCAGCGGTTTCCACCCTGACATGTCAATAAAAAACGTGGAGTAATCGCAGCTATAGGCGAAGCCCCGGAGGTCGAGACCGCTGGGCAGGGCGCTGCTGTTGGCGGCGCTCTGGAAAGCGGAGCCGCCTAGCAAACCGAATACGGCCACCACCAGGGTGGCCACGAAATTGATGGTGCCGAATATCTGGATAGCATGTAGCATGGCCGGGCGAGGCGGGTCATGGCGCTGCTCGGCATAGAACAGCCAGAAGCTGAGGAGAGCGAAGAGAAACACCAGCCCAGAGAGGCCATACTTCAAAATCTCGACCACATCCACGGACTGGAGTTGAGCGAGAACCGTCGCGAGTGAAGGGCCTGTGAACCTCACATCCTCTCCGCCTTTCGAGAATTGCCTCTGGGTATACGGCGCAACAGCACCGATCTCATATCATATAGGAGGTACTGGAACCGTTTGATACAGTTTCAGGAGAGTTTACTTTCGACAGGATTAAGTGTAAAGGGGCAGGCGCCGGCGGGTGGTCAATCCTTGGCGGAGCAAGGGTGGGATGGATGAGAATTTGGTAGGGGCCAGCCTGCGCAATGACGGCGAAGCTGAAGACGTAATGCAGGTCGCCTACGGGCGCGCGTACGAGCATCTCGACCAGTTTGCTGGGAGGGCAAAGTTTTCCACATGGCTGACACGCATCGCGGTGCATAAAGCTTTAGCGCGACAGCATCGCGGAAACCAATTTCAGGAGTTGGAACCAATGTCAGAACGTAACGGGGACCCCATGGATGGATTTGCCACGTTGGAGCCAAACCCAGAACAGCAAGCGTCAAACTCGGAGGTCCGCAGGTTGCTGGAAGAAGCGGTCGAAAAGCTGCCGGATGCTTACCGGACCATTTTCATGCTGCGCGACGTAGAAGAACTCAGCACGGCCGATACTGCCGATATCCTCGAAATCACCGAAGAGAATGCCAAGGTCCGCCTCCATCGCGCGCGGGCGTTGTTACGCAAGGGTCTTTACGACCGCGCTGGAATAGAAAGGAAGGAAGCATTCAACTTTCATGCCGTAAGGTGTGACCGTGTTGTCAAGAATGTGGTTGAAAGAATTCAGAGGCAGATCTCGAAACCGGAAGACTCCGAGGCGAGCACACGGTGACAGGGTGCACGGTGCACCAAAGGGTGTCCAAGTTTGAATTTATCAACCTCACGGAGGAAGGACGATGATGAGCAACAACGTCGAAGCCCCCGACTGGTCAGCGATTCCGGAGCCGACCGATGATGGCGCGGCACGGCACCTGATAGGCATGCGGATACCTTCCTTCCCTCTTCCTGCCACAGATGGGACAACAGTTGACCTGTCCTCGCTGTCCGGGCGGGTTGTGGTTTATGCATATCCCCGAACGGGGACTCCTGGGGTTGAAAACCCTGCCGGATGGGACCTCATTCCCGGTGCACGGGGATGTACGCCGCAGACGTGCTCTTTCCGGAATCATTTTGCGGAGTTCAAAGCTCAGGGCGTCAATCGTCTGTTCGGCCTCTCAACGCAGGATACTGCCTATCAGCGCGAGGTTGCGGACCGTCTGCACCTGCCCTTTCCGATCCTCTCGGACGAACATCTTAGATTGACTGGAGCCCTGCGCCTGCCGACCTTCGAGACAAGCGGGATGACGCTGCTGAAACGTATGACGCTAGTGATCAACGATGGGAAGATAGAGCACGTTTTCTATCCGGTTTTTCCACCGGATCAGAATGCAAGCGAGGTGCTGGCTTGGCTGGCAGTTAGGGCGAGGTAGGAGGCGACTATTTCATACGGAGATACCACCAGAAACCAGGATTTCAAGACTCTTTTGAGCTTCTTGAGATCTGTGACGACCGTTCTGAGAGAAGCGACACGACATAATACGAAAGGCAATGTACAACCATCATTCCTATCTGCGGTTGCCACTCCATGATCCAAATTGAAAAATGTTCTCTTTTGAACGGAAGCGCTTTTTCTCAGTGTCTTAAGATAGCGCCCGGGATCACCCGCAGCTGATGCGAAGCTAAGAGAAATGGCGACTGCGGAAGCCGAGAAGTGAGCACACCCCATTTGCTCGTGCCAGACGACGCCGGGAAAGTACTGCGGTACCCAGTGCAAAGCTTAAGGACGCGCTCTTAGTCAACGTAACCCAACGAGGTGCAGGATGAAGCCACTCTCTTTACGTGTTCTGCGATTATTCGGAGAAATGGGGAAGGATCGACTGGACCTCCATGTGCTATTTGAAGCGGCAGGAAATGAAGCAGTTGAACGTCGGAACGTGCTCGACGCCATCGATGAATTGATCCGAGCGGGTATGTTGGACGCTTCCGGTGGAGACTTCTATGCGCTGACAGAGCGAGGTAAGGGGCAATCGCTCAGGCTTGAGTAGAGGGCAATGCAGCCTGTGTTGATACAAGCGAGTCGGTAAGACGAGATCGTGACGACAGAGGTGGACAGAAATGAATTCGCAGCAGGCGCAGGGCAAGCGTGAAATGCCCATCGCGGAAGTCAATCGCTTGATTGACTTTGTGAACTATCAGGAAGGAGCTGTCGTCAGCCGGACGCTGGTCAACCGCGCGATGGCAACGGTCACGCTGTTCGCTTTCGATGAGGGCCAAAGTTTAAGTGAGCATACGGCACCGTTCGACGCATTGGCACATCTGCTGGAGGGTGAAGCGGAAATTGTGGTTTCTGGCAAGCCATTACGGACGACGGCAGGCGAAGTGGTTCTCCTGCCAGCACATCAACCTCATTCTCTGAAAGCTCTCAGTAGATTCAAGATGTTGCTGACGATGATCCGCTCATGACGGACACGGACCGGAGGAGTTGTCGTGGGAAAGGTCAAGACCCAAATGCCCGCTATCTTGACGATTGGGCATTCGACCCGCACATGGCGAGATTTCCTCGAGATTCTGCGGGCGCACCGCGTCAAGCGCGTCATTGACATCCGCAGCATCCCCCGATCGAGACACAACCCTCAATTTAACCGGGAGATGCTGTCGACAAAGCTGCGGGCCGCAAGGATTGGCTACGTACATCTGCGAAAGCTCGGAGGCTTGCGTCGTGCGCGACGTGATTCGCCGAACATGGGCTGGCGCAATGCCTCATTTCGTGGCTTTGCAGATTATATGCAAACCTCCGAATTTGAGGCAGGGTTACACCGATTGATGAAATTGGCCGGGCAGAAGCGATGCGCGATTATGTGCGCGGAAGCGGTTCCATGGCGTTGCCACCGTTCGCTCATTGCCGACGCGCTGACTGTACGCGGAATTCAGGTTGACGACATTATGAGCATGAAACGTTCCCAGGTTCATTCGCTCATTTCTTTTGCACGTGTCCAAGGTCATCGCATCACGTACCCCGTCGAGAATCGCGGCGGCGGATGAGTCAAGTGACAATGTGTAAGTAGCATTAGGTAAATAGTCTTGACAGAGTCTGGCCGTTCGAGACTTCTCCTGGAAGGTCGGAGTTTGAACGAGACCACATAAATATCGACGAGGAGACAAATTCTGAATGAAGAATACGAAACTGCTAGTAGTTGTGGATGAATCGCCCGCAACAAAACGGGCGCTAGAGTATGTAGCTCAAGCGGCTTCCCGACGCCAAGACCTCCGAATCTGCCTGGCGCACGCCCTCCCGTCACCTCCTCCTGAACTGGTCGAATTCAGGGGCCCAGAGAAGGCCCGCCTTCGTGCATATAAGCGCCGCTGGGTTTCCGTGGTCGAAATGACAGAACAGCGCGCCCTGGAGCGCGCCAATGCAATCCTTCGCCGAGGTGGTATCGCGGAGAAGGCCATCGAAGCCCATTATTGCAATCTGGTGGACGCAAGCCGTGCGACCGAGGAAATCCTAAGATTCGCGCGGTTGCGTAAGTGCGACACCGTGGTCATCGGAAGAGAGTCGCTCTCGTGGCTAGGTGGGCTCATTAAGGGAGACCCCGCAGAGGAACTTGTCCGCCAAGGCAAAGGCTTCACAATCTGGATCGTGGAATGAAGCCTTGGAACCCTCCGAGTTAGTTTTCGAGGGAGAATGCGGGAAACCCGACAAACCAAGGCTTGAGAACGTGATCAATGATACCTCTTGATTATCCATTGTGGCTACGGGCGACGCACTTCTTCAACTTTCTTCTCCTGTCGCTTCTCGTCCGAAGTGGTCTCGAGATCTTGAGCGCACATCCGAGATTTTACTGGAACGATCACTGCACGCCGGGTAGCGAATGGCTTAAGTTCACCAAAAAACAGGGGCCTAAGGACCGACTCTGGACTGCCAGTGACGAGGAGACTTCATTCCCGTCCGCGATTGCACTGCCAGGCCACGAGAATCTAGGTATGGGACGACACTGGCACTTTCTCGCGGATTTCGCGTGGCTGCTGACAGGTTTGACATACAGTGTGATGTTGTTTGTCACGCCGGAGTGGCGGCGGTTGATTCCGACTTCCTGGCAGGTTGTCCCGGATGCATGGCGCGCACTGCTCCTCTATCTGAGCTTCCACGTCGTGGAAACCCCGGGAGGATATAACGCACTACAGCAGTTGAGCTATGCGGCAATCATATTCTTGCTCGCGCCGTTCAGCATTGCGACGGGAGTGGCAATGTCCCCAGCCGTCGCCGGTCGTTTCCCGTGGTATATCAAAATCTTTCACGGACGGCAGGGCGCGCGAAGTCTGCATTTTCTCGCACTTTGCTCATTCATCGCATTTTTCATCGGACACGTCACGATCGTGGCTCTGCATGGTTTTCGGAGAGAGCTGGCGCTTATTGTTCTGGGACAGACGCACGATCCGCAGCTGACGCTGGCTCTGGCAGTCTGGCTGTCCGGGTTGACCGGCATCGTGGTCATCCATATCGTCACAACCGTGTGCTCGCGCCGCCGCCCCCGCTTCGTCCAGAAAGCCACGCAATCGATCACCGATCCGTTGCGCACATTACTTTTCGGCCATGAAATCTCGGCACAGCATTACTCACAGGCGGACATCTCGCCATACTTCTGGGTGAACGGCCGACCGCCGAAAGAGGAAAGTTTTCTGGCGATGGCACATGACAAGTTTGCAACCTATAGCGTGGAGATCGGCGGATTGGTCGAAAAGCCGCTGCGCCTGACGCTGGCTGACCTCCGCGCCATGCCGAAACAAACTCAAATTACCAAGCACTGTTGCATCCAGGGGTGGTCAGGCGTTGCCCAGTGGGGTGGTGTACCTCTCCATCATATCCTCGGGCTTTGCCATCCGCTTCCCGCTGTCCGTTACATCGTTTTTTATGCGTTCGACAATAAATCCACATCGGAGCCACACGCCCAAGGACCGGGATATTTCTACGGCACGATTCGCTTGGAGTTGGCGGGAGATCCGCAGACGATTCTTGCCTACGAAATGAACGGCCAGCCGCTGCCGGTTTTGCACGGAGGACCGCTCCGGCTTCGCGTTGAAACACAGCTTGGATTCACGATGGTTAAGTACATACGAGCAATCGAGTTCATCGAGGATTACAAAAGCATTGGCCAGGGCCAAGGCGGCTGGCGCGAAGATTACCAGTATTTCAGCCAGGAGGCGGGGATCTGATTCACGAAGTTTGGCAATACCCCGAAGGAAACGAAGTCAGGAGTTGATCCAGGCACGCATTGGGAGGAGACCAATTATGAGCACTGCTGCGGCGTCACCAGGCTTCCTGTGCAAACTGAAAGATCGCAAGGAAGTTGCGGAAGGCACCATGGCCTTCCAGTTCGAAAAGCCATCAGGATGGACATGCAATGCTGGCCAGTATCTCGATATGACTTTGCTTGATCCTCCGGAGACGGATTCCGAAGGAAATGTGCGCACTTTTTCGCTCGCGAGCGCCCCTCACGAAGAAACCTTGATGGTGGCCACGCGGATGCGCGATACGGCGTTCAAACGCGTGTTGAGGACGATGCCGTTTGGGACCGCCGTGAAGATCGAAGGGCCATCCGGGGATTTGATTCTTCAGAATGATTTTACGCGAACGGCCGTATTCCTCGCCGGCGGATTGGCATCACGCCGTTTCGAAGTATTGTCCATTGGGCAGCGAAGGAAAAGTTGCCGCAGCGCATTTTCCTTTTCTATTCAAACAGACGGCCCGAAGATGCGCCGTTCCTCGCGGAGCTTCAGAGCTTGCAAGGAGACAATCCGAAGTACAAATTAATTGCCATCATGTCTGAAATGAAGAAATCGCATCAAACTTGGAATGGTGAAACCGGTTTGATCAATCCAGAGATGCTCGGAAGGCATTTGAAGGACGCGGCGTCGCCCGTCTACTACATTGCCGGCCCGCCCGCCATGGTGAAAGGTTTGCACGAAATGTTGAGCAAAGCAGGAATGAAAGACAACGACATCCGCGCGGAAGAATTTGGAGGCTACTAAGCCGATCCTCCGATTTGATCGCCCGGACGCCCTTGATGCGGCATCAGTTCGCCACTGTGCCCGTGATAGCGCGAAAGAGATTCGAAATAAATTTCATCCCTGTAAAAAGGAGACAAGTATGAAGCCGACGCAACAGCTCCATGATCTCGGCCAGAGCCTCTGGCTCGACAACATCACCCGTGGGCTCCTGACGGACGGCACGCTCCGTCGCTATATCAATGAACTCTCAATTACCGGGCTCACCTTAAACCCGTCGATCTTCGACCATGCGATTAAGAAATCGGACTTCTACGATGCCGCCATCCGCCAGAAGATGAAGCAGGGCAAGTCAGGCGAGGCTCTCTTCTTTGAGCTTGCAATCGAGGACCTCAGGCAGGCTGCCGATCTGTTCCGCCCGATCCATGACCGGACGAATGGCATCGACGGTTGGGTTTCGATTGAAGTTTCGCCGACCCTCGCTTACGACACACCAGGCACAATCGCCGAAGTCAAGCAGCTTCACGCTCGGGCGGAGCGGCCCAACCTCTTTGTCAAAATTCCCGGCACTCCCGAAGGCATTCCGGCGATCGAGGAGTCTATCTTTGCTGGTGTGCCAGTGAATGTGACCCTGCTCTTTTCGCGCGAGCAATATCTGGCAGCGGCGGAAGCCTATTTGCGCGGCATCGAGCGACGCACCGAAGCGGGATTAAATCCTGATGTTCGCTCCTTGGCTTCTGTTTTCATCAGCCGTTGGGACAAGGCGACGATGGAGAAAGTTCCTGGGGAGTTGCGAGACAAGCTGGAATCGCCGTCGCCAAGCGAACCTACAAAGCCTATCGCCGAGTGCTAGCTTCAGACCGATGGCTGCGGCTGGCGAATGTTGGCGCTCGGCCACAGCGACTGCTCTGGGCTAGCACGGGTACAAAGGACCCGGCCGCTTCCGACGTTCTTTACATCAAGGCGCTCGCCGCGCCATTCACCGTCAACACGATTCCTGACGAGACATTGCTCGCATTCGCGGACCATGGCTCAGTGGGTGAGCTCATGGCCGCTGACGGAGGCGATGCCGAGGAGATGATTGCTAAGTTTGCTAAAGCGGGCATCGACTACGACAAGCTCGCCACCGATCTCCAACGCGAAGCCGCCGAGTCATTTGTGAAAGACTGGAACGAGATGCTTGCCTCAATTGCATCGAAGAGCGCCGCATTCAAAGCTGCCGGGTGTTCCGGCTTCTGTCCGGGAGTTTCCTGCCGGAACATTTTGAAAATGGAGGGTGCGATGTCCGATGCGTCTCCGCTTGCCAGCGAAAGACCTGTTCGGTTGGACGACAAGACAAAATCAATCATGGACCGTGCTATCGCCCGTGAACAATCGCTTTCGCGCATGCTAATGACATATATCGTCACGGGGTTGGTCTTCATGCTGCTCCCGGGAACATTTCTCGGTGTGTGGAATCTCATCAAAATCAGTAATCGGGAGGCGGCCGAATCCATCGCTCCTGCTTGGATTCAGGCGCACGGCCATGCGCAATTGTTCGGCTGGGTGGGAACTTTTATTCTCGGGATTGGCTTCTATTCAATTCCGAAGCTCCGGAAACTGAAGTCGTTTGCACTCTGGGAAGGGTGGTTATGTTGGGCACTTTGGGTCGTCGGTGTGACCACCCGGTGGCTTTCTAATATTTATCTCTGGCAGTGGCGCATCCTGATGCCTATGTCAGCAGTACTTGAAGTAGTTGCGTTCTTGATTTTCTTTCAAGCCGTGGCGAGTCACCGGCCGTCGCCCGGTGCGCCAAAGCCGCTGGAATCTTGGGTCTTCGTGGTGATTGCGGCAACGTTGGGTTTGTTAGCTTCGCTTGTGCTCAATCTCGGATTCTCCATTCAACTGGCGCTCCATGGGAGCTCACCAGCATTCCCGCGCGAATTCGACCAGCGCTATTTGATAGTTTCCACTTGGGGCTTTCTGGTTCCCATGGTGTGGGGCTTTAGTTCTCGCTGGCTCACAGTGTTCATGGGATTGCGACCCCTGCGAGGGTCCTTGCTCCTGGCAGCCGCTGGATTAAACACAGCAGGTGTAGTGGCAGGCTTCTTCGAACACTTTACGGTGGCCGGAGTGGTCCTGCTTGCAGGAGCAGTGATGGCAATAGTAGCAATCCGATTCTTCGAGCGCCCAGCGAAACCTGCAAAGACGATCAATGTTCACCGGAGTTTCTCCCTGATTGATCCCGGTCTCGCCTTATGGGTGGCTACGATTGCTGCGGCACTCAGCATCTGGGCGTCGCGTGCTGGGGAAGCGCCCGGAATCTGGGGAGCATCGCGACACGCACTGACCGTTGGATTCATCGCGGCGATGGTATTTTCGGTTGGGCAGAGAATTCTGCCATCATTCTGTGGGATGCACGTGTTGTGGAGCCCAAGGCTAATGCTAGTGATGCTGGCGCTGTTGATGACAGGTTGCACCCTCCGCGTCACATCTGAAATCCTCGCCTACCAAAACTACGCAGCCTGGGCATGGAACGTTCTCCCTGTTTCTGCGCTAATCGAGCTGACGGCGGTCACGCTGTTCGCCGTCAATCTGATTGTCACCTTCCTCCTGACCGCCCGTTGTCATCGCCACTCCACTTAGCATGACCACCGAGTAGGGGCGAACACAGGCGTGTCCTTGAGCGCGTTGGATAGTTCCTAATTTCCGCCTTTCAGCGTGATCTCCGCTGTATCGCCTTTCACCACCACTGTCGTTCCGAAGGGCCTTGAGGCGTCCGCCAGCCGCTGAAGGATATAAGACGCTTGATCGCCTGTCGCCAGCTTTGGCAAGCCGCGAGTTTGGAGGAAGAGATTATTCGTGTGCTCGTCCTGAGTGTCGGGCTGTCCTCGGCCAATCTTATTCATCGCGATCGGCTGGAACGTAATCGATTGCAGATTTTTCCCCT
>CAWESM010000004.1:0-574255 GCA_963811715.1 Terriglobia bacterium | reverse complement strand
CGGAGGCCGCATCAAGCTTTCGCCCGCCGCCATGGAGGCGACGCATGACATCGATTTTATTCTCTGGTGTTTCGCGCCGAGAAAGCCCATTCGCGTCTACGCGCAGCAAGTGAACAAAATCATGAAGCCGACGCATAACGTCCCGGATTGTGTTTGGATCATTGTTACATTGGACGACGGCTGCGTATTCACGATCGGCGCCGGCTGGGTCTTCCGCCCGCGTATCCGAATTTCTCCTCCACGTGGATTGAGATGGTGGGCACCGAAGGGGCCATCATGGTGGATGATACGCATCGCGACGTCAGCCTGAACACGATGAAGCGGGGCATCGAATTTCCCATCTCGACCATGCCCGGCGAAAAAGTCGCGCATGTGTACGCCGGCCCCATGGAAGCAGAAACAATTCATTTTCTCGAGTGCGTGGCGAAGGGCCGTCAACCGCTGGTAACCGCCGAGCACGCGCGGATGGTCATGCAGGTGTACCAGGCGGCGGATCTGTCGGCGGAAGAAGTGCGGCCAGTCGACATCCTGCCCGACGGTGTCCAGCCGGACTGGCGAGGTAGCGCGATCGATCGCGCCAATGCCGGACGCGCCCCAGCGATTTCATAGGCTTTTCGGAATTTAACACAGAGATCACGGAGAAAAGCCACAGAGAGCACAGAGAGTTTAGTGGAGAAGATGCGCTGAGATAGGCACGGCGATTTCTCTTTGGATGTCGGTGATTCTCTGTGTCCTCTGTGTTGAGCTTTTGGGATTTAACGCGGAGAAAAGTCAAAGGTAGCACTGAGCCCACCGAACTACTAGTTATCGAAATGTTTGCACGGCGCACACGGAGACAATGTTGGATACCAACCTCCCGCCTGTCCTCTCCTCTAGCGCCGTTATAGAGAATACAACCGCCGCCCGTCCGACGAAGACACGCTGGATGGTCCTGTTTTTGATCAGCCTGATGTACTTGATCTGTTACATGGACCGCAGCAATATTTCGGTCGCGCAGCCGGAAATCGCCAAACAGTTTGGCCTCAGCAAGAGCGCTATGGGCCTTGTCCTCGCCGCCTTTACGTGGGCCTATGCGCTGGGACAGGTTCCGGCCGGGTGGTTTGGTGACCGCTTTGGTCCCAAGCGCGTGCTCGTGGTCATCATGACGCTGCGGTCCGTCACCGCGGTGATGACCGGCGCGGCCCTCGGCTTCCGTTCTCTATTCAGTGCGCGCTTCCTTATAGGACTGGCTGAAGCCGGGGCATTTCCGGTCGCCAGCCGCGGCATGCAACTCTGGTTTCCGCGCGTCGAACGCGGCCGCATCCAGGGCACGACCCATTTCTTCAGCCGCTTCGCCGTGGCCATCACTCCATTTATTTCCGGCAGTATTCTACTGGCCTTCGGTTGGCGCGCGATTTTCTACATCTTCGGCTCGCTGGGAGCGGTGTGGGCGATTGCCTTCAACTTTTTCTACCGCAATCTTCCTGAGGAACACAAAGCCGTCAATCGCGCGGAACTGGCGCAAATCCGGGGTGTCAACCCAGACGGAAGCATCAAGGCGCCTGCCGTCGCCAAGCTCGCGACCCCCTGGAAACAAATCCTGCTCTCGCCCAACATGTGGTTCATCTCGATGGGCTATTTCTGCTTTTTCTTTGGCACGAACTTCTATCTCACCTGGTATCCCACGTATTTGCGAGAGCATCTCCACTTGTCCATTCGCTCGCTGGGCATTTGGGGCTCCGTTCCACTGTTTGCGGGGATGGCCGGAGACCTAGTCGGCGGCTCGCTCTCCGATTTGATCTTCACGCGCACGGGCAAGGCGAAGTTGGCGCGCCGCGTCGTTGCCGCTCCGGGCTTTATTCTGGCCGCCGCGTTCGTAATTCCCGCTGCGCTGACCGCGGACACATTCCGCTCGATTCTTTGCTTGGCCGCGTCTTTCTTCTTTCTCGAATGGGTGATCGGTCCGGCGTGGGCGGTTCCCATGGATGTGGGCGGCCAGTTTAGCGGAACAGTTACGGGCGTGATGAATATGGTCGGCGCCCTGGGCGGAGCGTCCACCGCGGTCGTGTATGGAAGTCTGTTCAACCGCGGTTTGTGGGTCGCGCCATTTCTCGTGAGCGCTGGAGTGATGCTCCTGGGCGCGCTGATCTGGATATTCTTGATTAACCCCGAAGTGTCGGTGGTTGACGGCGGAATTGTGAAGTCCGAGCACGCCGCGCGCGCTTAGAAGCGAGCCCTGCTTTTCCGGGCGTCAGAAAAGCGCCCCGCAACCGAGGCTTGCCCTCAGAGTTTCAACAGCCGCGCCGCATTTTCGCCGAGAATCATTTTGCGTTGTGCGCTAGTCACATTGACTTGTTCAAGCAACTCTAGCGGGCGGTCCACCCCCATGTCGAAGCAATAGTCGCTGCCGATCATGACGCGCTCCGCGCCCACTTCCTGGATTACAAATTCCATGATCGATTTTGAGTGGACGATCGTATCGTACGTAAAGCGTTGCAGGTAGGCGCTCGGCGGATGTGGCATCTTCGCGTGGTCGAATTCCGAACGGACCTGCCAGCCGTGATCTAGGCGGCCAACTAAGATCGGGAACACGCCGCCACCATGGGGCAGGTTGACCTGGAGTTTCGGATGGCGGTCGAGCACGCCGCCGAAGATCAGGTGGGAAGCGGCGACCGCGGTCTCAAACGGATTGCCGAGCAGGTTCGAGAGGTAATAGGGCTTGGTGCGGTTGCCGCCCAGCGTCGTGAGTGGATGCAGGAAGACCGGCAGGTCGAGCGCCTCGATGCGCGCGAAGACTGGTTCAAACAGGGGATCGTCGAGGTCGCGCCCTTCGATGTTGGTGCCCAGGTAGACGCCGCGCATGCCCGGCAATTTGCTCGCGCGATTGAGTTCATCAATGGCGTGATCGGGGAAAAGCATCGGCAGGGTCAGGAAGGCAACGAGGCGCGTTGGATAAGCGAGATGCGCGCCACTCGCGCCGTCGTTCCACGCCTTGGCGAGATTGAGGGAAATCTCCGCATCGCCCCAATAGTTCATCGGTGTGGTGAGTGATATCGCTTGGATTGCAACGCCGGTCGCGTCCATTTCCGCGATGCGCTGCTTCAAGTCGATGAATTTGGTCGGCAACGGACCTTGATTTCCAGCCGGAGTCTTCGTGTAAAAACCTTGGTCCGTCATGCGATATTCGCAATTGAAACGCTTTCCGTCTTCGGCGATGGTTTCCAAATACGTCTGCGGATAATAGTGGGCGTGGATGTCGATCGCACGCACGCCTTCGGTGCGCAGCGCCTGCCTTGCCTTGGATTGTCCTTGCGCTTGGCTCTCGGCCAATGACTCGGCCGATTTCCCCATGGCGACTGCGGCGGCTGCCGATAACCCCGCCTTTAGCACCTTCCGGCGCGAAACACTCGCCACGCAACTGCACCCCTCGGATGTTTTCATCGATTTTCTCCTGGACATGGATTATCGAGAATCTTTCAGGCGGCCCGACGTGGAGCATATACCAAATTGGGGAGTCTGCGGCCATACACACGGTCGAAAAATATCTGGAAGCCGCCTCACAAATGCACGGACAGAGCGGAAACGAACGTATTAGCTGGTTGAACCATCCAAGGCTCAACCAAACCCACGTCTTCCGGCGCTGAAGGCGCCGCCGCATGCTAGCCCAGGGCAACGCCCTGGGTATCGGAATCAATCGATTGTTTCGCGCCCTGAAAGGGCGCAGGAATCTCCGCCCTTTCAGGGCGGACGATAATATCTGGGAACGATACCCGGGGCGTTGCCCCGGGCTGGCATCCTCCGCGCCGTTGGCGCGACAACGCGGCCGCGCTTTCAAGCGGAAAAAGCCGCCACTCAGCAATTTATGTGACAGCCTGTAGAACTTGTCTCATAAATCTACGAAAACGTTTCTTGGTGCACGCGTCAGGGGCTAAAGCCCGGTTTTTATTGGCGCTTTGACGTCGCGGCTTGACAGGTTGCGGAAAAACTCTTCATTTTTTCTTTTGCAGCCCCATAGGGATCGGTTTTCGGTTGTGCGAGCCGCTCGAATTTTGATTTCTGGTCTCTGCCTTTCGTTCTTTCGATCCCTTCTCGACGTTGTCGCTTTACGTTTGAGCCTGCATCAGATCTCGGCGGGGATCAATTTCGCCAGGCGAATCAGGTTCGCGACTGCGGCGGCAAAGGTGAACGTCCAATCGACCCGCCGCCGCCCCCGCAATTTTGTTTTCCTCAGCCCAGCCACACATTTGATCCAGCCAAATAGTGTTTCCATCAATTTCCGCTTGGCCTGACTGATCGCAAATCCCGGATGGTCGCGCTCGCTCGCCGTCAGCCAGTTCGGCCACTGCGCGTTCGTTTCGTACTCCGCGATGTGCGGGATCATCTGCAACTCCCGCAGGCCTTGCACAAATTTCTCGTCCTGGTATCCCTTGTCGCCTCCCACGGTCATCGGCCCGAATTTCTCTCCCGGTTTCCGCTTCGCCTGGCGCTCGCTCACCAGGCGCGTCAACATCGCCAAGGCCGCTTCCCGCTCTTCGCGCGTTCCTGACAACGTCACACACGACTTCATCACCAGCCCATGCCGGTTCTCCATCACCAAGTGCCCCAGATAACTCGGCTTGGCTTCCCCCGCCGTGCTTTTCTTGTACAGCCGCGCCTCCGGATCGGTCCCGCTCTCCTGCGTGTCCCGCAATAATTTCTTTCCTTTCGATCCGCTGCCCCGCTCCGGCGGCTCCTTCTTCTCGTGAAAACTGCGCCGATTCGCCCAGGCCTCTAGCAACGTCCCGTCCACCGTGAAGTGTTCATCGGAAAGCAGCCCGTGCCCGTCCGCCTGCGCCAGCACTGGCTTGAAAAAGGCCTCCGCGATGTTTCCCTCCAGCAGCCGCTCGCGGTTCTTCGTGAACACCGTCACCTCCCACACGTCGTCGTCCACGTTCAGCCCCACGAACCACCGGAACAACAGGTTGTAATTCAATTCCTCCATCAGCAGCCGCTCGCTGCGCACGCTATAGAGCGCCTGCAGCAGCAACGCTCGCAACAATTTCTCCGGAGCGATCGAGGGCCGTCCATACTGCGAATATAATTCGCCGAACTTCGGCGACATCCCCCGCAACGCCGCCTCGGTCATCGCCCGCACCCGCCGCAAGGGATGATCCAACGGCACCCGCTTCTCCGCTGAAATGTAACTGAACATGCCTTCTTGCCGTTCATCGTGTCCGCGCATGCCGACTTAGATGCTCTTCGCGGAATCGCGTTGCCAAATTCCGACTTTTTCCGCAAACTGTGAAGCCGTGACATGGAGTCTGCTTAATCAATTCGGCTTTAGCCGCTGGTGTGGTGGAATACCAGTCGCCACACAGACTCTTTGGCGGCCCAACGTTAGGGACAACGGATGAAGCTCGGCGATCTTGAATTCTGGCTGATCACGGATGGGACATTCCGTCTCGACGGCGGCGCGATGTATGGCGTGATCCCGAAGCCCATGTGGGAGCGCGTTTCTCCGCCCGACGCGCGCAATCGCATTCTGATGGCCATGAATTCGTTGCTGATTCGCGCGGCAGGGAAGTGGATTCTGATCGAGACCGGCGCAGGCGACAAGTGGGACGCGAAGCGCACGGAGATTTATTCTTTCGACGCCCCTCCGAGACTTCCGGAAAAACTCGCCGCGCGCGGCGTTCCCCCGGAAAAAATCGATCTCGTCATCAACACGCATCTTCATTTTGATCACTGCGGCTGGAACACTCGCATGGTGAACGGCGAGGCCGTGCCCGTCTTCCCCAATGCGCAATACTTCGTTCAGCGTGGAGAAATCGATCATGCCAAGGACCCCAACGATCGCGACCGTGCGAGTTATTTTCCCGAAAATTTCGTCCCAATGGAAAAATCAAGCCAGTGGTCGTTGCTCGAGGGAGACACCGAGGTGATTCCCGGCGTCGAACTCATCCGCGCGCCGGGCCACAACCGCGACATGATGTGCGTGCGCCTGAGCGGTGGCGGCAAGACCGTGTTCTTCACGGCCGACCTGATTCCCACGGCGGCCCATCTGCCGTATCCCTGGATCATGGGTTACGATTTGTATCCGCTTACGACGCTGGAAAACAAAAAGAAATGGATTCCTCTGGCGGCGCGCGAAGGATGGCTCGTGATTTTCGGCCATGAACCAGCAACGCCCGCGGGTTATTTGCGCGAACAGGCTGGAAAGTACGTCCTGGAACCCATCATACTCGATTCCTAAATCAACTAACCACGAGGACTCCTCCATGGCGAAAACGAAGCTCAAGAAAAAATCGCGAGGCACGGTGTCCGAACTGGTCCGCATCGGCGTCATTGGCGGTAGCGGTTTATACACCATGCCGGGCCTTGAAAACGCGCGCGAGTTGCGGGTTAAAACTCCGTTCGGCGATCCTTCCGACGCGCTCGTCGTCGGCCAATTGGAAGGCAAGCGCGTCGCGTTTCTCGCGCGCCACGCGCGCGGGCACCGTTTTCTGCCGACGGAAATAAATTATCGCGCCAACATTCACGCCATGAAACAACTCGGCGTCGAGCGAATCGTCTCGGTCAGCGCCGTCGGTTCGCTTCAGGAAGATCTGAAGCCGCTCGATTTCCTCATCCCTGACCAGTTCTACGATCGTACCCGACATCGCGTTTCGACTTTCTTCGGCAATGGCGTGGCCGCGCACGTGGGGTTCGCGAAACCCGTTTGCTCGCAGCTGACGACTGTGCTGGGCGAAGCCTGCGACCGCGCCAAAGTGCGCGTCCATCGCGGCGGCACCTATATCTGCATGGAGGGCCCGCAATTTTCCACGCTCGCCGAAGCCCACGTCCACCGCCAATTGCGCTTTGAAGTGATCGGAATGACCAACGTCACCGAAGCGAAACTCGCGCGCGAAGCCGAAATCTGCTACGCGACGGTTGCCATGATCACGGATTATGATTGCTGGCACCCCGAGCACTCTTCCGTCACTCTCGAGGAAATTATTTCTAATCTGAACAAGAATGCCGAAAACGCGCAGGCGGTCGTGCGCGAAGCCGTCCGCGCGATGCCGGCCGAGCGCGCCTGCAAATGCGGCTCCGCTCTGGCTCACGCCATCGTCACGGATCCGGCGGTCATTTCCGCCGCCGCGCGCAAGCGGCTGAACGTGATTGCCGGAAAATATCTCACCAGGGGAGCTCACTGATCATGGCGTTACTCGTCGTGGGTTCGGTTGCGTTCGATGCCGTCGAAACGCCGTTCGGAAAAGTGGACCGCATGCTGGGCGGCGCGGCAACGTATTTTGCCGTCGCCGCGAGCTTTTTCACCCACGTCAATCTCGTCGGAATTGTCGGTGACGACTTTACCGACAAGGACGCGTCCATTTTTCGCGGCCGCCGCGTGGACACATCGGGACTCGAGCGCGCCCCCGGAAAAACATTTTTCTGGGCCGGGCGATACAACGAAAACATGAACGAACGCACCACTCTGGCCACGGAATTGAACGTCTTCGCGGAATTCAAGCCGCGCCTGCCCGAGGCCTACAAATCGTCCGCGCACATCTTTCTGGCGAATATCGATCCCACGCTGCAAAGCTCCGTGTTACACCAGGTCAAGCGCCGCCCGAAAATTGTCGCTCTCGATACGATGAATTATTGGATCGAACGCACGCCCAAGGAATTGCGTGAAACGCTGCGCCACACGGACATCTTGATGATCAATGACTCCGAAACGCGCCAGCTCTCCAATGAACACAACCTGGTGCGCGCCGCGCGCCACATTTTCAAGCTGGGTCCGAAAGCGCTGGTGATCAAGCGCGGGGAATACGGCGCGATGCTGGTTCATCAGAATCGCGCCTTCAGCGTCCCCGCGTTCCCACTCGAACAAGTGCACGACCCGACGGGCGCCGGCGACACTTTTGCGGGCGGCTTCATGGGCTATCTTGCAAGTGTCAACCGCGCGAGCGACGCTGAATTACGGCGCGCCATGGTTTACGGATCGGTGATGGGAAGCTTTACCGTGGAGAAATTCGGCCTGGACCGCCTCCGTACGCTGAAGCGCGCGGAAATCCATGCTCGGGCGCGCCACTTCTCCAAAATGACCCAGTTCACGCTTTAGAAATGCGCCGGGACGTCAAGCGAATCGCGTTGCAGCCGGAGCAACATGGTACGCGCTGGCTACTCTCGCGTTTGCCTGGTGCGTTGTATACTCCTGCTTGCCCGACCTCTCATGCGCAAGCCTCTCAAGCCGCCCGCGTTGGCTCCCGGAAGCACGATTGCCGTGGTCTCGCCGGCAAGTTCCGCGAAACAGGACCGCGTGCGTCGCGGCTGCGACAACCTGGAACAGCTCGACTATCGTGTGCAAGATCTCGCCGCGAATCGAAAACCGGACGGCTACTTCTCAGGTTCCTTCGAGTCCCGGCTGAATGAGCTCCAGGATGCTTTGACCAATCCGGCCTATCGGGCGGTTTTTTGTTCTCGCGGCGGCTATGGCAGCGCGGAGTTGTTGGAGCAGATCAAAACGGCGCGCATTAAGAAACCGAAGATTTTTTGCGCGTTCAGCGATCTAACCTCACTCCAAATTTTTCTCTGGCAGAAACTCCACTGGGTCACCTTCTACGGGCCACTCATAGCCGGCGGCTTTGACGCAGGCGCGAACGCGACCGGGGGCTACGATCCCGATTCGTTCATGTGCGCGATGACGGCGACGCACAGTGCCTGGTCCACACAGCTACGCGGTGAAACCCTGGTGCGCGGCACGGCCAGGGGTGTCCTTCTCGGCGGCTGTATCACGCTCGTCGAAACGTCTCTCGGGACGCCGTGGGAGCTGGACACGCGCGGCGCGATTCTCCTGCTCGAGGACCGCGGCTTAAGACCCTATCAACTCGACCGCATGTTGCTACATCTCCAGCAGGCCGGAAAATTCAGGGGTGTGCGCGGCATCGTGCTGGGCGAATTTCCCGAGTCCGAACCGCCCGAGGGAAGCAGGGTGACTGTCGGAGATGTCTGCCAGCGCATCTTGGGTCCCTTGCAGATTCCGATCGTTTATGGCGCGCCGGTTGGGCACACGCCCCGTCCGATGTTAACGTTGCCACTCGGGGTTCGCGCGCGGCTTCATGCGTCGGGCGAAGGCCACTTGGAAATCCTGGAACCCGCGGTGCGCCCATGACTCGTCCCATGCATTTTCATCTTTCCGGAATCGGCGGCGCGGCGATGGCGCCGCTCGCGGGAATGCTGGCCGAGCGCGGCCATCGCGTCACTGGGTCGGATACAGGCGTCTACCCCCCGGCTTCGACGCTGCTCGAAGGACTTGGGATTCGCTGGACCAACGGCTTCTCCGAAGCCAATCTCGATCCCGCACCAGACATCGCCGTTCTCGGCAACGCGTTGTCACGCGGGAATCCGGAAGTCGAATGCGTGCTGGACCGCAAAATTCCCTATCGTTCGCTTCCGCAAATACTAGAAGATTATTTTCTCCCCGGGCACGATTCGCTCGTCGTGACGGGAACGCACGGAAAGACCACAACAACCTCCATGCTGGCGTGGATTCTGGCGGACGCAGGGCGGCGCCCGAATTTCCTGATCGGCGGTGTTGCCGAAAACTTCGGACGAAGCTTCGGCCTGGGCGGCGGCGCCGAATTTGTCCTTGAGGGCGACGAATACGACTCTGCGTTCTTCGACAAAGCCCCGAAATTTCTGCACTACCACCCGGATGAAGCAATCCTCACATCGCTCGAGTTCGACCACGCGGACATCTTCGCGGATCTTGCCGCGATTGAACTTCAATTTCGCCGCATGGTGAACCTGATTCCTCGTCGAGGCCGAATCGTCGCATGGGGAGAAAGCGAAACCGTCCGCGGAGTCGTGCAAAAAGCGTTTTGCCCGGTCGAAACGTACGGGTTCACTCCCGGCGTGGATTGGCTCGCGGGCGACGTGGAGTATTCAGAAAACGCAACGCACTTCCGCGTGTCGCACCACGGATCCGAGGTCGCACGCGTGCGCATGGCTCTTGCCGGGCGCCACAATGTCCTCAATGCGCTTGCCGCGATTGCGATCGCCAGCGGGCGCGGCGTCGGCGGAGCCGCGATTGAGCAGGCCTTGGCCACTTTCCGGGGAGTCCTGCGCCGTCTCGAAGTAAAGGGCGAGTCTTCCGGCGTTCTCGTCGTGGACGATTTCGCGCATCACCCCACGGCGATCCGCGTAACGATCGAAGCCGTGCGCAATCGCTGGCCCGGCCGGCGTATTTGGGCGATATTCGAACCGCGTTCGAACACCATGCGGCGAAAAGTTTTCGAACGGGACCTCGCGTCGTCCCTTTCCACGGCGGACGGGGCTGTCCTGGGCGCAGTGAATCGAGCCAATCTTCTCGACGATGCGGAACGATTGTCTCCCTCGCGCGTTCTCGACACAATCCGCTCGACGGGCCGAAAGGCGGAGGGATTTGATTCCGCGGAAGAGATCGCCGAATATCTCGCGCAAGAAACACTTCCCGGCGACCTCGTCCTGGTCATGTCCAACGGCAGTTTTGACGGCCTCTGTGGAAAGTTGCTCGGCAGGTTGCAGGAACGCGGCGCCCCGGCAGGGAAGAGCCGCGGATGATTCGCTGCGCGCGCAACTGGAAACGGGCCGCCGCGCTCGCGGCGTTGCTCTTCGCCGCTCGTCCCGCGCGCG
Organism: Terriglobia bacterium; assembly: GCA_963811715.1. Lineage (GTDB taxonomy): Bacteria > Acidobacteriota > Terriglobia > Acidiferrales > UBA7541 > Palsa-360. The sequence goes on along the minus strand of CAWESM010000004.1, from coordinate 563,638 downwards.
CGACCATCGATTACTCGGTCTCGGTTTCCCATCCCGACAAACATCTTTTCGGAGTAACGATGCGCGTTCCAAACGTGCATGATCGCGTTCTCCTCCAGATGCCTGCCTGGTATGCGCTCTACCAGATTCGCGACTTTTCCTCCCACATGATGCAAGTCGCAGCCAAAGATGAAGCAGGGGCTACCCTCCCGATCGTGAAGCTGGACAAACAAACCTGGCAGGTTACCGGATCAGGTATATTGAGTATCAGTTATCAAATCTTTTGGGACGAGGCCAGCCCATTCGCTTCCCAGTTGAATCCCGATCACGCTTTCCTGAATCTCGCCATGGTGCTGCTGTATGTTCCGGATCGCCGCGCGGAGGATACGCGCGTGGTGTTTGATGACATGCCCGAGGGCTGGCGCGTGGCTGTCGAGTTGGACTCAGCGAGCATGCCGGCCGGACGCCGCTCCGGGGCGTACACAGCGCCGAGTTATGACGCGCTCGTAGACGCGCCGGTCGAGCTAGGCAGCTTCGATGAATTCCGCATTGAGGCTGGAGGAAGACCGATACGCATCGCCGTTCATGGCGATCCCGGTGACCGATCCAGGCTTACCGACGCGTTGAAACGCATTGTCGACTATGAAGTCTCGCTGATGGGCGGCGCGCCTTTTCGTGAGTATTTATTCCTGTTTCATGTGGGGACCGTTTACGGTGGCGGAGGAATGGAGCACGCCAATTGCACGACGATTTCCGCCGATGTGCCCGGCCAATTGACGTCCTATGCGGCGCATGAATTCTTTCACGCCTGGAACGTAAAGCGCATCCGGCCGCGGTCGCTCGAACCCGTGGATTTCACCAAGGAGATGTGGACGAAGTCCCTCTGGTTTGCCGAAGGCGTGACAAGCACGTATGGCGCCTACACCATGGTGCGAACAGGGCTTTGGTCTACACAACAATTTTACGGTAACCTGGCCGCGCAGATCAGCGAACTCGAATCCCGGCCCGCGCGCCGCTGGCAAAGTGTCGAGCAATCCAGCCTGGACGCTTGGTACGAAAAATACCCGATGTATAATCGTCCGGAAGAAAGCATTTCCTACTACGGCAAAGGGGAGTTGGTTGGCGTTGCACTCGATCTCCTCATTCGGGACAGGACGGACAATCGCGCCAGCCTCGACGACATGCTGCGTCTTCTGAACGATGAATTCGCGCGCCGAGGCCGCTTTTATAACGAAACTGAAGATCTGCGCGCGGCCGCCGAGGAAGTGATTCGCTCGAAGGCGCCCGCCTCCAATCCAGACCTAAAAGATTTTTTTGCGCGCTATGTTTCCGGGACCGATGAAATTCCATTTGACGACCTACTGGGGCGCGCGGGCTGGCTGCTCAAGGACACGGGGCAGCGCCACGCCGCGTTCGGTTTTGCGATCCAGAGGGGAGGGAACGCCCCGCCTTCGGTCGGCGTCCTGGAACCTGGAAGCGCGGCTCAGCAAGCGGGCGTGCAGGACGGCGATATTTTGTTGGCCTTGAACGGTGAGCCGCTGCAGCGTTCTCCGGACCGCTGGCTCCGCGACCATCAGGCTGGCGAACGCGTTACCGTAAAAGTGCGGCGGAACGGTGAAGAGAAAGACTTCTCCTTCGTACTCGACAGGCAATTCGACGCCGCGTATCAGGTGCTGGAAGCGCCGGATCGCGGCCGAAAAGCAGCGCCGCATTCGCGATGGTATTTTGCACGGCACGGTCAGCGCATCCCGATGATTCGCACCGTCATCGTTGCTGTCTTTTTGAGTCTGTACACTCTTGTGCTGGGCCCGCCGCTCATTCTGTATACGCTCGTGACCCGATCCGCGGACCTGCTGTATTGGGTGGGAGTCAAGGGGCTGGTCTTTATCACGCGCGTAGCGGGAATGCGCGTGGAGGTCGAGGGACGCGAAAACATCCCTTCCGGCGTGTGCCTGTTCGCCGCCAATCACACCAGCAACGCCGACGCGCCCGCAATCGTGGGCTCTATTCCGCGGCGCCTTGCTATTTTTGGCAGGAAATCGCTATTTGATATTCCCATCGTCGGCCTGGCGTTTCGTCTCGCGAAATTTGTTCCCGTCGATCGAGGCAATCGCGACGCCGCTCTCGCTAGCGTCAAGCTAGCCGTCGAATATATCAAGACCGGTTCGTCCTTTCTGGTCTATCCCGAGGGGACGCGCAGTCCCGACGGCCGCCTGCAGCGTTTCAAAAAGGGGACCTTCGTCATGGCGATTGAAGCAGGCGTCCAAATCGTGCCGGTCGCCTGCTCCGGGGCCCATCGCATCATGAAGAAAAACGCCCTCGTAATCCGTCCGGGAAAAGTCACGGTGCGATTCGGAAAGCCCGTCGACGTTTCCGGCTACACCGTGGATCAGCGCAACGCTCTCGCTCAACAAGTTCACGACGCCATTGCCGCGCAATTGCCCGACGACCAGAAACCTGCAAGCTGAAGAACGCTTTCAGAAAGAGCGCTGCGGAGAGCGATGAAGTCTTGAAGTGGCACGGCATGCCGTGCCTCTCCGGCACAACGTCCGACCGTCAGTTAGTCAGCACACTCCCGTTCATTTCTCCGCGCCCTTAATCCGCTTTATCTCCCCCGCCAATTCCCGCACTTTCTTTTGCATCTCCGGCAGACGCTTGAGCGCGACGATGACCTTCAACCACAGCTTGTTTTCCATCACCGGGGATCCCGACCGCACAGCCCCAGGCGGAACATCCAGGTGCATTCCACTCTGGGAAGTAATAATCGCGCCATCGCCGATTTCCAGGTGTCCCGCCGATCCCACTTGCCCCGCCAGGATGCAGCGATTTCCGATTCGCGTGGAGCCTGCCAGGCCCACTTGTCCGCAGAGAATCGTGTTCTCGCCGACTTCGCAAGCGTGGCCCACAAGCACCAAATCGTCTATTTTTGTACCGCGCCGTATGCGCGTCTCGCCGACAGTGGCGCGGTCAATGCACGAATTCGATTGGATCTCCACGTCATCCTCGATCACAACAGGAGCATGTTGCAGGATTTTTTGCCAACTGCCATCCGCGCGCTTTGCAAATCCGAATCCATCGCCTCCAATGACCACGCCATTCTGCAAGATGACTCGATTCCCGATCCTGCAGTTTTCTCGGACCACGGTTTGCGAATGCGCCAGGAAATCGTCGCCTATTTTCACGTTCTTATAGAGGCTCACCAGGCTATGAAGCACGGCGTTTCGCCCAATTTCCACTCCTTCATCGAGGAAGCAGTGGGGCCCGATGTGAGAGCCTTCGCCGATCCGCGCCGATTTGGCCACCACCGCTGTGGGATGGATTCCTGGGAGATACCTCTGCGGCGCGTGAAAGAATTCGATGGTTCGCGCGAAATCTAGGTAAGGATTCTTCGACCTCAAGGCAGCGAGCGCGGGCAGCTTCGCGTCGCGTTTAAGTACGACCTTGTCCTCGACAAGCACAGCCGACGCGCGAGTCGTGGACAGCGCACGCCCATACCGCGGGTTCGACAGGAAACTGACTTCTCCCTGTGTGGCAGCTTCTAACCCTTCCGCCCCATGAATCTCAATCTCGGCGTCGCCTTCGAGCCTGCAGCCAAGCCTAGCGGCCAGTTCTCCAAGTTTCATTTTTCCATCTCCTCAAATACGCACACAGCGAGGTTTCAGAAGTCCCCGCAAATAGGACGCATCACTCTACAACATTCCTGCGTGGCTCAGAAATTTGGACTGGGTGGTGTGAGGTTACTCGCTGAAAAGGCTCGGCTGAACGGCCGCGGCCGGCTTTCGCCGGGCGATGCCAACGACGCCGAGAACCGTCATCTCCGAGAGCGACGTGCGGGGAATAAAAATCCGCAGCGTTGTCCCATGAAGGTCCGGCGGCGTAATTTGGACGCCACGGTCAAGCAGCGAAAGCAGATCGTTGGGGACCACGCCTTCGATACAGTCGTTGTCGCGAAATTTCAGTCGTACCCAGAGGCCCTCCAGCTTTGGCCGCGACAGGAACGCTTTGCGTTCGGGTTCAAAATCATCGGTGAACTCGCGCACGAAATAAATGCTGCGCACATCCTTGATTGGAAACGCGCGATGCTCGCCCTCGGGAGTGAGCAGGTCGATTGCTTCGGCCTCACCCAGTCTTGCTGGATTCAGGTACCCGCGCATTACGCTTCGGTCGAGCAACAATACTACGACTTTCTTGTGTGTGGAGGCTGAGGCGCGTGTTTTCACGGAAGAGGGCCCGGAGCGCAGGCCTTGCGGGCTGCCGGATTGTATGTTATGTTATGCGTTCTGAAACTGTCAAGTTGTTATTTATCAAAGGTTTAGGCTAGGGTTTAGACTGGGGCTTAGACTGGGGGCCTCGATCTTTTGACCTACATCCTGACCCACAAGAGGCAGATCCTCAAATCTGCTTCGATTATTAGCATCATTACGGTTGTCAGTCGTATTCTCGGGTATGTCCGCGATCAGCGGTTGACTTTGCTCCTGGGAACGACGGGCATCGCCGATTCGTTCGTTCTGGCGTACCGCATCCCGAACCTCCTCCGCCGTTTGGTCGGAGAAGGGTCGATGACGGCTTCCTTCATTCCAGTCTTCACCGATTACATGAGGAATCGTTCCCGCGAGGAGACTTGGAAGTTTGCCAACCGTCTATTCTGGACGTTCTCGTTCGTCCTGGCCGGCCTCACCGTATTGTGCGTGGTTTTTTCACCCCTCGCGGTCCGCTTATTTTCCATGTTCGGGAAGAGCCAGGTTCAGGGGGAAGCGATCTATCTGAACCGCCTGATGTTTCCTTACATTCTGTTCATCGGCATGGCAGCGCTGGCCATGGCCATTCTGAATTGCTTCCACATTTTCGGCTTGCCCGCGGCCACTCCGATTCTCCTGAACATCTCGTTTATCGTCTTTTCTGTCGCCCTGGTATGGAGGCATTTTTCGAGCCCCGCCGCGGCTCTTGCGGTGGGAGTTTTGGTCGGAGGTATTTTTCAGTTCTTTCTGCAGGTGCCTCAACTGATTCGCCGGGGAATGAATTTTGAATTCGGAATATCCTTTACGGATCCCGGTGTGCGCCGCGTCGCGGGCCTCATGTTGCCCGGATTTCTGGGAATGGGAATCGCGCAAATCAATCTTCTGGTGGACACGATTTTTGCAAACGCCAAGATCATGCCGGAAGGGAGCCTGGTTTCACTTTACGTTGCCGATCGCGTCACCGAACTTGTCCTGGGAGGCTACGCCATTGCCGTAGCCACCGCCATTTTGCCGATGATGGCGCACCAGGCTTCCGCGGGCGACCATGAGGGCATGAAAAAGACATTCGGTTTTGCCCTGCGCATCGTTTGCTTTATTACGATTCCGGCGGCGGTTGGCCTGGTGATTTTGCGCGAGCCGATCATGCAGGTCTTGTTTCAACATGGCCAGTTCGTCGCCGAATCCACGCGTTTGACCGCGCGCGCTTTGCTCTATTATTCCATGGGACTGCCCGCGTTTGCGGCGGTGAAGCTGATCGTCCCGGCGTTCTATTCGACGCAGGATACGCGCACCCCGGTACGCGTGGCCGTCTTCACACTCCTTGTGAACGTTCTGCTGAACGTGATATTTCTATTCTATTTTTTCCCGAAGCTCCGGAACGGCGGCCCGGCCCTGGCCAGTGCGCTGGCCAGCTATTTCAACGTGTTGGTGCTATTTATGGTTTTCCGTTTGCGGTTCGGACGGCTCGGGACATGGGAGATTTTGGGTCCATGGCAAAAATTGCCATCTGTTCCGCGGCGATGGGCGCAGTATGCTGGACGACGCTCCGGTATTCTCATTTCGATCTCGATCGAACATTTCTTGACTCGCCTGATCGTTTTCATCGCCATGATTGGCGGAGCGACGCTTGCCTATCTGGGTCTTGCCTGGGTGTTGCGTTGCGATGAGATCCGCGAGGTGTACGGCATCGCCTTTCACCGAGATCGTGCGGAGACCGGGAAAAATGGGATTGTCGGGGTAGCCATGATGGATACTACCATTCACGTCTTCTTGAGCTATCTGCGAGTCGAGAAGGGCTTGTCCCAGAACACCATTCTCGCGTATGGCCGCGATTTGAAGCAGATTCGCCGCCTTTCTGGCCGAGCGTCACAAAACCAATGTCAACGCGGTAAACCGCGAGGATATTGTCGACTTCCTGTCCTATCTTTACAAACTAGAAACTCGATAGCAGGTCCGTCTCACGATACCTGGTTTCGCTTCGCAGTTTTTTCAAATACGGGTTGATGGAGGAACTGGTCCGCGTGGACCCGACGGAAAATCTCGAGTCGCCGAAAATCCGCCAGAGCCTCCCCACATACCTGCGCAAGGACGAGATGGACCGCCTCATGGCGGCTCCGAATACGGCGACCCCCGTGGGTCTGCGAGACCGAGCGATGCTCGAAGTCCTGTATTCCACCGGCCTTCGCGTTTCCGAATTGCTCAACCTGCGTATTTCGGACGTGGATATGCGAATGGGCTGTGTTCGGTGCATTGGCAAAGGCGACAAGGAACGCCTGGTTCCCATCGGACGCAAGGCCATCGCCGCGGTGGAGGCTTACCTTGCCGGCGCGCGGCCCAAATTCATTCAGCGGCGGGGACTCCGGCGCCGCACCATCAAATCCTGTTCCTGACGCGAGGCGGCCGCAGGCTCAGCCGCATCACCATCTGGAAGATCTTGCACGATTACGGCGTCAAGCTGGGTTTGCGCGGACGGCTGACTCCGCATAAACTCCGTCACAGCTTTGCCACGCATCTCCTGGAGGGGGGAGCGGATTTGCGCTCCGTCCAGCTCATGTTGGGGCACGCTGATATTTCGACAACGCAGATTTACACGCATGTGGTCGAGGAGCGCCTGAAGGAAATCTACAAGGCGCATCACCCGCGGGCGTGAAGGCCATCCGTCGATCCACGGGCACAAATTCGTCGGATCGAAAATTTGACCGGGCACGAGGGCGCGAAACTTTTAACGCGCGCCCTCCACCGAGAACGGGACACGCATGCCTGATTACATGTACCTGCTGGAAAGCCGCCTCTCTGCCGAACAACGCGCTGCCGTGGTTCGCATCCAGGAATTGGCCGCCGCTGCCGAATGCAACCTCTACCTCGTGGGGGGCGCCGTACGGGACTTGACCTCCGGAATGCCGATCCGTGACCTTGATTTCACTGTCGAAGGGAATCCAGCGCGCATCGCCCGAGAGCTCGAGAAGGGCGGCGCTCAGCTTTTAAGCGAGAACGAACACCTGCGGCACATCGAACTCGTCCTCGCGGGCGATGTGGACGCGAGCCTTTCCGCCTCGCGCGAAGACATCTACGCGCAACCCGGAAACAAGCCCGAGATTCGGTTCTCCACCATCATGGAAGACCTCCGGCGCCGCGATTTCTCCGTGAATGCGATCGCCATCTCTCTCAATGCCAATTCCCGCGGCCTCTTGCTCGATCCCACCAACGGCCTCGCCGATCTCGAACGACGGGAGATTCGCGCGCTCTCCATCCATAGCTTTACCAATCAACCTGTCCGATTGTTGCGCGCCCTGCGCTATGCGGCCCGCATGGGCTTTAAGTTGGATACCCGAACCTCCGACTGGCTCAATCTGGCCATGGAGCGTGGTCTACAGGAAACGATCTCTCCCGAGGACGCGGGCAGTGAGTTCCGCCAGGCTGCGCGTGAGGAGAAGCCCTTGGCCGTCCTCAAGGCTTGGGAGGCGCGGAATCTGTTGGGCGTACTGCACCCGCATCTAGCCAAGCGCCATCCCGACTATGACGCGATCAATCGAATCACGCGTGTCCGCGACGAAATGGCGGGAGCGGGCTTCCGGCCGCGCCTGTTCGCCACTGTGGCGCACGCCATACTCGGCCGGCTCAAGGACCGGGAACGCACCTCGGTGCTCAGCCATATGGCTCTGCGGCCGGCGGAATTAAACGCCATCGCGGAACTCGAATCGGAAGCGGCGAAAGTGGTGAAGCTCCTCGCGGGACCCAAGACCGCTTTGCCCCGGGAGGCCTACGCTTTCCTCGAAAAAGCGCGGCAAGACCTTCTGGCGTATATTCTCGCCGAATCTTCCAATTCGAAAGCCGTCGGGAAGATTCGAAACTATATGTTCAAGTGGAAGCCCCTGCGGAACGCGTTACCCGGTGTCGCCGCGGAACTCGAAGCCGTCGGGCAGGAACGCGGACCGAAGTTCGACAAGGTCCTCGAGGATTTCTTCCAGGCGCAACTCCTTGGCAAGGCGCGTAAGCCGGAAGACCATGCCAAGGTCTTGCGCAAGCTCGCCGGCATCAAGGAGCCGCCGAAGAAAATAGAGGAGAAAAAGAAGCCGGAAAAGCCGAAGAAGGGCGCGCAGGCAGGGAATACGGCGGCAAGCCCCGCCAAGTCATCCGCTCCACCGAAGCAGGGCGCGTCGGCGCCCCCAACAAAGGGACAACCGTCCGGTTCGAAATCTGCTCCGCCGCCGCAAAAGTCCGCGCATGCGGGAAACGTAAAAGCGAAACCTCGTGAAAAGAAAAAATAGGCGACGGGCTAAGTAGCGCCGGCGTCCCGCCGGCTCCTTCCTCTTTCCGAAACTAAAAAACCGCCGGCCCCTTCCTGCGTCAGGACGAGCAAGATGCCGGCGCTACGCCGCAAATTACTTGATCGACGCGAGCATCTTGGCCAGGAATTCGTTCAACGCGTCGCCGCCTCTGATCCACCGCACCACCGCGACGATGTCGTTGTCCCAATCGATGTAAATGATGTTGGCTCCGTTACCCTCGAAGTAGACGGCCGATTCGGGTGCCGCCGGCAGCGGCTTCCTGCCAGTATTCAAGAACCAATTAGCAAAGCCGTAATTTGCGTTCGCAGGCCCCGGCGTTCTCGCCATTTGCATCCACTTTTCCGAGACGATGGCGCGGTCCTTCCATTTGCCCTTGCGCAGGAACAGAGTCCCGAACCGCGCCATGTCATACGCGTTGATGAACATTCCGCCGCCCCAATGTCCGCCGCCCGTGACCGACTGGATCCTTTGTCCATCGATCTCCACCCAGGAATTGTCATAGCCGTACCATCGCCAGGTCGAGGACGCGCCGATGGGGTCCATGACTTCCTCGCGCAACACCTCCTGCAGCGGACGCCGCCACACATTCAGTGCCGCGAGCGCCAGCACGTTCACCCGCGCATCGTTGTACTTGTAGTGCGTGCCCGGCTCCCACAGTTTCCGGTTCGGCCAGTCGGAAGGTTTCTCTCCCTCGGGGCGGTCCGCCCAGTCCGGTTTGCCCCAGATCGTTCCCTGCCAGTCGCTGGTCTGGCGGAGCAAGTGGTCCCACTTGATGGTTTGATTGTGCGGCGCCTCAAACAGATCCACGCCCGGCGGCATGTAATCACGCGCGTAATCGTTCACGTCGCGAATCAGGCCGCGCTGCCAGGCCAGCCCTACGACCGTCGTGAGAAACGTCTTCGTGACGCTGAAGGTCATGTCCACACGCTTCGGGTCGCCCCACTCGGCGACGATGTATCCATGACGCGTGATGATCCCACTCGCGCCGCCGCGATCCTTCACGGGACCAATCGGGGTGTCAAATGGTTCGGAAGCTCCAAATGTCGTTGCCAGGAAGAGCGTCATTTCTTTCGTCGCTGGATTTTCGCTCGCGACGGCCTGCTTCACCGCCTCGTCCAAGCGCGCCGCATCCATCCCCACCTCTTCCGGCTTCTTGTGCTGCCAGTCGAATCGATCGGGGAAGTACGGCGCTGCGGGCTGTGCCGTCTGAGCCGAGCCCGGGGCGGCAGACCCGGAACGCTGCCCCGCCAGCGTAGAAGCCGGCAACACGAGCAGGCATGCGATCACCAAAGAAGTAACTACGCTGGACATGCTATTCCTCCCTTGACTCGAGAGCCTGTGACATTTTTATCTTTTGTAGCGCCCGCCTTCAGAGTCTGTGTGACATCCAGAGAACCTTTATTGGTCGTAGCATTAGCCATCAGCGGCATCTGCCGCACCTACGGCGCTTGGCATCGTTCTATGTCCTGCACCCAGTGCTTCCGCACTGGGCTACTGTCTTCCGCGCCTCCGGCGCTGCGTTGGAACTCACGAATCAGAAACTACTAACCACGTGTTGCCAATTGCAAGTCGCTAGCTGCAGCGAGGAGATTCCAAATCGACCACAACAAATCCGGAGCGCCGGAGGCGCGACAGAGCGTAGCCCAGCCCGGAAGGGCTGGGAACGGTGGCGACAGGAATTCTGAGCACCGTAGGTGCGGCATATAGCGGTCACGAATTGTAATTCTCACGAGCGCTCTTCAGGCGGGCACGTACGTGAATCTGCAGTGTCGGCATCGAGCCCGAAACAACAGAATCGTTTCACGCCTGATTTGTCGCATGCCTTCGTTACGCCGACCAACTCCTTTGCCTCCAGAGTCTATATGAAAATGAGGCATTGTAGGGCCCGGCTCCAACTGCGCCCCCAATGACGCCTCGCGCCAGCGGTTTTACACTCCGCGGAAGAACTGTTCCACCAATTTTCGGAGGGAGTATGCCACTCCGTGGAGGGCGGCACTTGTGAGCGCCAGCGGGGCGGTGCTAAAATGCGTCCTCCACGCATATCGTTTGAGAAATGCCTGAGGGAGAACCCGTTGTCCGAACCGAAGCACGATGAGAGTTTCAAGGTTGTAGACCGCCGGCTGTTTACGCCGGAAGGCGAGTTTCGCAAGGACGTGGCGGAACAGCAGGACCGCGAGCACGAAACAGCTTCTTCGGCCACTGCGGCCCAGGCGGCGCGCGATGCATCTCCCGCCAAGGACGCGGGAGTGGTAGCAAGCAGCTCTGCGAAGCCTGTGGCACTCGACGCCGCTCCTGTTGCGCCACCACCCGCGGCAACGGCGAAGCGTTCGCCAGCGTTTGAGAATCTGATCCGCTCGCTCGGGCAGAACGCGGCCATGCTGCTCGGCGGCTATGCTGACCCGCGCACGGGACAGGCAATGCTGGACCTGGAGGGCGCGCGGGAAATGATCGACATGCTGGATGCCCTGCGCGAAAAGACAATAGGAAATCTGGCGCCCGAGGAAGACACGCTGGTCATCGACATCCTCGGCAATCTGAAGCTTGCCTTCATGGAAATGACCAAGGCCGCGACAGCAGCCGCTTTGCAGGAAAAAGCGAAATCCCGACCGTAATCTGACGGGCATCACGCTTCACTAATCCAGCAGGCTCCAAGTCGCCGACGCGCCAAAGCCTGCGCTATGGCGACGGCGCGTGGAGCCCGCGCCCAGATTGAGGGTCCGCACTGCCTGCGTCTCCAGCAAATTCGGTGCTTGAACTCACGGTACTGGGCTCCGGTACGTCCATGGGAGTGCCGACCCTGACGTGCCATTGCCGCGTGTGCAGTTCCAAGGATCCGCGCGACAACCGCATGCGTCCTTCCGTGCTACTAGTTCACGACGGACTCACGGCCGTGATCGATACGACGCCGGACTTCCGCTCGCAGGCGCTGCGCGTGGGGCTCGAACGGCTGGACGCGATTCTGTTCACGCACGCTCACGCGGATCACATCCTGGGATTTGACGACATTCGCCCATTCAACCTGCGCCAGCGGTCCGCGATGCCGGTGTACGCGTCGCTCGAAACGATCGCGAAGTTGAAGCAGACATTTGCGTACGTTTTTGACGGCGCGCTGGCCGTCAGCACGATTCCGCAAGTGACGCTGCATCCGGTGGACGGTCCATTCGATGTGATCGGAACGCGCATCGTCCCCATTCCGGCGCGCCACGGCGACATGGGCGTGCTGGGGTTCCGGTTTGGCTCCGCCGCCTACCTCACCGATTTCAGCGTCCTTCCCGAAACTTCAAAACCTTTGCTCCGGGGACTCGATGACCTGGTGCTGGACGCGCTGCGCGACGTGCCACACCCCATGCACCAGACGGTCGAGCAGGCGCTCGAACTGGTGCGCGAGCTTCAGCCGCGGCGGGCCTGGTTCACGCATATCGCGCACGAATTGCCGCATTCGGAAACCAATGAGCGGCTCATCGCCGCGGGATTCCCGAATGTTGCTCTCGCTTACGATGGGCTGCATTTTGAGGTTCACGTCTGATGGCGCTCACGGTTCTTCGTTCGCCGGAGGAATGGGCGGCGCGGTTTGGCTCCGGAACCCGCACCGTACTTTCCGTTGGCAATTTCGACGGCCTGCACCTGGGGCACCAGAAGATTTTACGGATGGTATTGGCGCGTGCGCGCGCCACGGGGCGCACTGCGGCGGCCATTACGTTCGATCCTCATCCAATGAAGCTATTGCAGCCGGACAATGCTCCGCCGATGATTGAGACTCTTTCGCAGCGTCTGGCGGGCCTCGAACAGTTGGGGCTGGATGCCGCGCTCGTCTTGCGATTCGATCGAGCCCTCTCGCTTTTATCGCCCGAGGATTTTCTCCAGCGGATTCTGATCGAGCGCTTGCACGTGGCGGCGATGCTGGTGGGCGCGAATTTCCGTTTTGGGCATCGCGGGGCTGGTGACGTGCGGCTGCTGGGGCAATTCGGAAAAGAGCACGGGTTCGACGTCGAGACCGTTTCGCCCGTGGAAGTTGGGGGAATTGTGGTGTCAAGCACCTCGATTCGGAACGCGATTTCCGAGGGGCGCGTGGACGAGGCAATTCCACTGCTGGGCCATCCATTTTCGCTTACGGGGGAGATTCGTCTTGGGGCGGGTCGCGGACGAACGATCTTGTTTCCGACGCTCAATTTGGTTCCCGAGCAGGAATTGCTGCCGAAGCTCGGGGTATATGCGACCGAATCGGTAGTCGCGGGGAACGCCTTTCGATCGGTGACGAATGTGGGTACGCGGCCCACGTTCGATGGACAGGGCGTTACTGTAGAGAGCCACTTGTTCGGATTCGGCGAACAGATTTCTGGCGGGGCGATGGAGGTTCGTTTGCATGTGAGGATTCGCGAGGAACGGAAGTTTTCCAGCGCGGATGAATTGCGGGGGCAGATCGCGCGGGATATTGTGTCAGCGCGGGAGTATTTTGCGGCCCTTGGCAAGGCGGAAAAAGATTGAACGCAGAGTTCAGGGGGACCACAGCGGGGCGCACCCGCAACCAAAAATGTGCACGCCGTGCCAGACTATGAGAAAATAGCTCTGGAGATTGGCAGGGCATGAGTACATCCATCGCGAATAACGTTACGCTAGAAAAGCCGGATGATTTCGGCAAGCTGCTGCAGGACGAAGGAATCATCTTCACGCAGCTCGACAAGGCCGTGAACTGGGCGCGCAAAAGTTCGATCTGGCCGCTGGGGTTTGGTTTGGCCTGCTGCGCGATTGAAATGATGTCGATGGCCGCGGCCCGCTTCGACGTCGCGCGTTTCGGCTCGGAAGTATTTCGCCCTTCGCCGCGCCAGGCGGATCTGATGATCATCGCCGGCCGCGTGTCGCAAAAAATGGCGCCCGTAATCAAGCAGCTCCACGCGCAGATGCCCGAGCCGAAGTGGGTCATCTCGATGGGCGCGTGCGCGACCTCCGGCGGAGTATTTAATAACTATGCAATTGTTCAGGGCGTTAATCAGGTGATTCCCGTGGACATTTACGTGCCCGGATGCCCGCCCCGGCCCGAAGCCCTGCTATACGCCATCCTGCAACTCCAGGAAAAAATCACCAACGAACGCGGCAGCTTCAAACGCGCCCTGAATATCGCGTAGCGCGGTTTCACCTCGAACGTTCTCTGCAGCTCACTCGCGCGGGCGCGTAAACATTCCCACGCCGACGCGAAACTGCAGCGTGTTAATCCCCGGATTGAGCGCACCAATCCCCGCATTGGAGATGTGCATGTAGCGGACTTCGGCGCTCCACGTAAATCTCTTCCCGAGAATGTGCATCCCCACCGCGCCACTGGGCGTGAAATTATGTCGCGAAGTACCCGGTGGAGCGTCCCTGTTGGTATACAGTGCGCCCCCGTCCAAATCGGCGTAAGGCACGACACGGCCGCGCGGATTGAAATTCCATTTGAATGCGAAAGGATCGACGGCCACACCGTACGCCGCACCTCCAGGTTGAAACACCCAGAAGACAGGCACCACGTCCACGGCGTATTCGAATTTTCCACGCAGAAAGCCCGGCCCGCGCGAATCTGTCAGCACCAAGCCATAGCGCCCGCCCACCGTCCACACGCCAGTGTCTTGCGCGACTCCCTTTGTGCCGTGTCCGCCGCCGGTCCATAACTCCAGCTCGTGCCCGCCTTTTTCCGGACCCGTTTGCGCGTGGACCCCGCAAGCGTGGGCAGCTGTGAATAGTCCTATTGAGAGAAACCATAGGAGAAGCGGCTTCATGATTTCGGATCTCCGCACCGGGAGCTCAAAGTCACAACGACAGGGTTGTAGATCGAACGATACAAGAACACCACCGATTTGACAAATGGGCGATTTGATTTTAGGCGGGGGATTATTTTTCGAGCAAAGGAAGTGAAATCACTTCGGCCGTGGCACCGCCAGCATCGAGTCGCGTTCCCAGAGCGGAATGCTCGCGCCGCACGTACCCCAATCCAATTCGCCGGCCCACCAAGGGAGAAAAACCCGCGCTGGTAACGTGGCCGGCTTCTTTTCCTGCAGGATCACCGGGAACGAGCAGCTTCGTCCCCAACGCGGGGGCTTTCCCATCGAGAAACTGCAGCCCGGTGAGCCGCCGGTTTGCATGCCCGCGCGATTGCACTCGCACCACGATTTCCTGACCCGTATAGCAGCCTTTTTCGTAGCTGATGTGGGAGAGTTCCAGGCCCGCCTCGTGAGGGATAGCCTTGTCATCGTAATCCTGTCCAAACCAAGCGATGCCGGACTCCAGACGAATCGAATTGAGGGCCTCCATTCCGGCGGGCAAGCCTCCGTTCGCGCGGACGCGGCGTGCCAACTCTTGCCACAGCGGGGTGAGTTGTTCCCGCGCGACCACCAGCGTCGCCGCCGGATGGCCCACCCAGGTGTGGCGGATGATGCGGCAGGGAATTGAGCCGAGCTTCGCTTCGACGTGGGCCGCGTCGGGCATGGCCGCAATGTCCACCTTCGCCAACTCTGCAATCAGCGCGGCAGCCCGGGGCCCGAGAAGATCGAGCGTTCCCCTCGAAGGCGTCAAGTCCTCGAGGTTCACGTCATCCATGATGATGAATTTGTCGAGCGTGGAAAATGTGCGATCGCGCACCATCGCGTGAGAGAAGGCCAGAATCCGGTCGGCCAGCGCGAAAGTCTCGACTTCGGCGAGAATGTGCCCCTGCGGCGTTAGCAGCAGACCGATCGTACCTTGTCCCGTTTTGAGGTCGCGCACATTCGAGGTCAGTACTGCGTTCAGGTAGCGTTGCCGGTCCGGCCCGGAAAGAGAGAAAAGCGCGCGGAAATTCGTATCCACCAGGGCCACCGCGCGGCGAAGGGCACGGTATTCGGAGCCAAACTCGCTAAAACGCGCCGGCAGGACCGTCCCAAAATATTCACCCATCTCCGCGTTCGCGGAAAGATGCAGGCCCAGCAAGGGAGTTTCGAGCGGCGTGGACAGTACAGGCTTCTCCATAGGCGCAATCCAATCATAGCAGAATGCGCTTTTACCCGGCGGGCGATAACGAAACCGGTGTGGCCACAAAGGCGTCTAACACAGTGCGGAAACCCTCCCAAGTTTTGTGGGTCGTGACTTTTTGTCCTGACGAGAGAAGGGCGGGCGCGACAACATGCTCAATTTTCTTCTGGAGTTTTATCCACTGAAGGCCCGAAACTGTAATCTTCCGCGAACCGCTACGTAGGTAGACTTAGAGGTTGGATTTTGGGCGAGGAAATCTCGTCGCTGCTGGCTAGATCAGGAACCACCGCAAGGCACGGTAGTTGGTCACGGGTGCGGACTCTACTTCACGCTGAACTCCCCGATCCGATCGGGGCGTGGAGCCCGCCGTAGAAAGGTTTGAATGGAATTGACAGGTACACTACGTATGGCATTCCGCGCCCTCGGGCGCAACAAGATGCGGACCGCGCTGACCATGCTCGGCGTCATCATCGGCGTCGCTGCCGTTATCTGCACTGTGTCAATCGGTGAGGGCGCGACGCAAAGAATCCAGAATGCCATTGAAAACATGGGCGCCAATATGGTCTGGATCGAGGCCGGAGGCGTAAACCTGAACGGCGTTCGCACCGGAAATGGGGCCACGAAAACGCTCACCATGGAGGACCTCAAGGCCATACAGGATCAGATTCGACTCGTTTCGCATGCCACGCCAAACGTGGACGGCCGTGCCCAGGTCGTTTTTGGAAATCAGAACTGGAACACCACGATGCGTGGGGTTTCCCAGGACTATCTTTTCGTGCGTAAATTGGCAGTCGAACGCGGGACTTTTTTTGGCGACGATGAAATCGATCGCGCGGATATCGTGTGCGTTCTTGGCCCCACCGTTGCCAACATCCTTTTCTTGAGCGATAACCCCATTGGCCAGACCGTGCGTGTGAACAACCAACCCTGCAAAGTCATTGGCATTCTGGAACCGAAGGGGCAGTCTGCAACGGGTCAGGATCAGGACGACATGATCCTGATGCCGTATTCGACGGTGCAGAAGAAAATCAAGGGCATCAATTGGCTGGACGACATTTGGGCCTCGGCGAACACTGCCGACGCTGTCCCGGAGGCCGAACGGGAAATCGCCGATCTGCTTCGTGAGCGCCACCACATCCGAGCTGGGCAGATTGACGATTTTAATATTCGCCATCCGGTCGAGATCGCCAACGCCATGGCCGATTCCGCGCGCATGATGGAAATCCTTCTCGCCAGCATCGCTTCCATCGCCCTGTTCGTGGGCGGCATCGGAATCATGAACATCATGCTCGTGTCCGTGACCGAGCGCACCCGGGAAATCGGCGTGCGCATGGCTGTCGGCGCCTCCGAGAAAGACGTCCAAATGCAGTTTCTCAGCGAGGCGATCGTCATGAGTCTGATGGGCGGCGCCATCGGCCTGGTTCTCGGAATGCTCGGCTCCTTCCTGATTGCGCGAATCTTGCAATGGCCCACGGCCGTGCCCCTCTCCGCGATTCTGATCGCGTTCGTTTTTTCCGCGTGTGTCGGAGTCTTTTTCGGGTACTACCCGGCCTGGAAAGCTGCCAGCCTCGACCCCATCGAAGCGCTCCGCTACGAATAGCCGCTCATGGAATCGCTATCTGTGAGGCGTTCGCTTCTTGCAAGACATCCGATGCTATATTGGGCTTCATGCCCGAAACCGCGAAGCTGCTTCACGAAATCCTGCCAGTTGGAATGCTGCAGTGCAATTGCCACATTGTCGGCGATCCAAAAACTCGCGACGCTCTGGTGATTGATCCTGGCGATGACGCCGAGCGGATCCTCGAGGTCATCCACCGCCACAAGTTACATGTTTCCGCGATCATTATCACGCACACGCACATTGATCACGTAGGAGGACTGCGTCGCATCCAGGAGGCGACCGGAGCGCCCGTTCGAATGCACGCCGACGATCTGGAGCTGTATCGCATGTTGGACGCCCAAGCCGCATGGATCGGCTGGAAGCCGCCGGAAAAGGTCGAAGTCAGCGAGTTCCTGCGCGAAGGTGACGCCATCCGCTGGGGACGCTTCGAAGCGCAGGTCCTCAACACGCCGGGTCATTCAAAGGGCAGCGTCTGTCTCTATATGCCCTCCGATATGCCGGACGCGCGAGCCGCCGCCGTCGCCTCGAAATCCACTGAACGCGAGCCTGGCAGGCTCTTCGCCGGGGACACTCTCTTCGCGGGAAGCATCGGCCGCACGGACCTTTGGGGTGGATCATTCGAATCGATCATGCGTTCGCTGAAAGGCAAAGTCCTCGAACTCCCCGATGACACAATCGTCTATCCCGGCCACGGGCCATCCACAACGATTGGTGAGGAACGTGATTCAAATCCATTCCTGGTAGGAAATTGAGGGGTATTAGAGCGCGATTTTAGATTTCTACCGCCAATTCCAGCAAACACCTTGGAATGAAATGGAGCCGGTTTGTCACTCAATGTGCCGCTGTGAACTCCATGGTTAGCTCTTCTGCCGCCCGAAAAAGGTTGCGGGCAAATCGTTGACGTCCGCGTTGTTGAATGTGCCGCCCAGGATGGCGGTGGTCGTATCCACGATCGGGCGTTGTTCGGTGATGGTGATTTTCTTCGCGACTGCGCCAAGCGACGGCGACGCGTCCACTCTACTGCCCATGTGGTGGCATATGTTGGGCGCTGATGGTGCCTTGCTACGTGAAGTGCTGATAGCAGCCTCGTGGTGATTAACGCGCTCGGTAGATTTCTTGCCAGCCGCCCGTGGGAATCGCGGCGCCGATGCCGAAGCCAACGAGTCCAACAGCCGGGGTCGCTATCGCTTTGCCCGTGTTTCCGAGGCAGACGATAGAGTGTGGTGGACACCGGTCAGCTGCGATACCGATGCCCAGACCCACGCCTGCTCCGATTGCTCCGCCTATCAGCGCGTTCCGTAATCGATGCCCTTGACGCTTGGAGGAAACGCGCAGAATATTTTGCCGCGCGAACGTCTGTTCACCCGATGCCAGGCGAACCACGATGCCGTCATCACTCACGCTTTGGAGCCCGCCCCTGTGGGATTTGGCGTCATTCAACACCACTTCCACTGCCTGGCCAGGTTTCAATTGCTTGAGGTTGTTCCAATCGGCTTTCCCCGTTTGCGCGCGTAGCGGCGCAATCGTCACCAGCGCAGCAATCACGACCGTTGGCACCGGGTAAAAGACCCGCCTAAGTTGCTTCATCAGTATCCTCCGTCAATTAGAATATCGCTTACAGGCGGTGGCATTTCCTCTCCGTCGTTATTTTTTCCGCGTCACCCGCGCCCGAACAGAAGGATACCACCCCGGTTGTTCATTCCTGATTGATGATACGAGGCCAACCCACCTCTCCGAAGTGAAAGGGCTCATTTTGGCTCTCGCTCAATGGGTGTCCACATCCGGAAGGCTTCCGTGTGTTCGGTTCACACAGGAGCACAGGCAACGCACATGTTCCACACTCTTATTGTGGATTTTTAAATCGGAAATCCGGGTTGAATTTACTTGCGGATATTTCCCCGGCGCCGCACTAATTAGTCCGCAAACGGTTTTCGCGTTCCGCCCGCAAATCTTCCATCACGCTCTGAATGAGCTCCTTGGCTTTCCGCAGCTCTTCCGTGATGATCTGAATATCCATGGTGGGTTTGGTCGGGTCGCGATGGCTGTGGCAATAGACCCCGTGCTGGCCCACCAGCACCATCGCGTTCGTTACGCGGTCGAGCGTCACGGCAAGGCGCCCGCGGTGCGCTCCCAGCATCTGCTCGTAATGCTCGATCTCATCCTTGTGGTCGTCAAACGCAGACATTGAGCGTCTCCTGCCCGTTGAAATAGAGTTTCTCCATGCATCCAAACTACGCGCATATCTCGATGTTCGCAATCTCGGAAGAGTATGGACGGGCTGTGGGCGCTGCCCGCTCCATGGAATCGTGTTGCGCGTCTGGAACCTTGGCGTCTTCAGAAACTTTACTCCCCGAGGGCCCAGTCCGATAATTCAGGATGACTTACGAGCCGCTCTACGAACGGTTCGAGGTTTTGGGGTCTGACGGCACCCGTCTTGAGGTAGAGTTTGTCCGGTCAGGGTTTTTGGCTCAGGGGGATAGGCCTGAACTGTTCTTCTTTCGAATCAATGGAGAAGAAGCAGTGGTGGGAATCTCAGGCGCAAGCTTGGCGCGGTTCGAACAGGGGCGGCGCCGGTTGTCGCGTGAGCAGAAGATTGACTTGGCCGGACGATGGCTGAAACGGCATATGGAAGCCGCGATGCCACTTAATTCAGGGAGCCTTTACATCCAAGACGATGAGCTGGCAAATCTGGCAAACGAACTCGATTTTACTGAGTGAGGTAGCGATGAGACGCTCCGATTTGGTGCAGACGGAGACCCAGGGTGCGACGCCGCGCACCACGCAAATCGTCTTTGGCGAACGCCAGCACCTGCTCCGTGTGCTGGATTCGCTGGAGACCACGCAAGTCCCGCAAGTGCGCCTGAACCAGGAGCGCCGCGTGATCGAGGAACTCATCCACGAACGCACCAAGGAACTCAACCACATCAATTCGTCTTGGGATGAGAAGGTCGGACTAGTCCTGAACGCCGACTCGAAGGCCGACATGCTCGACAAACTGGCGCGCGAAGCGCCCGAATCCGACTACTATCTGCTGCGCCTGATCACGGAGCACCCCAAGGTCCCGTCGAAGACGCTGGCCCGTTTGGCGAAACATCCCTACGCCGCGATCCGTGAAAACGTGGCCCGCCATCCCAACGCCGACGCTACCACGCTGGCATGGCTCTCTCGAGACCGCAGCCAGCCGCTGTGGTACCTCGTCGCATTCAATCCCAACACTCCCGCGGTCCTGCGCCGCAAACTGCAAGAGCGCTTGCGCAAGCTGGGCCAAAACACTTCCAGCAAATAACAGAAGAGATATTATCGTTGGGTTTTCCTTTCCTATAATCGGACGCGGTTATCGGCAACCGGGCGCCTTTAGGGTGTATCGCTCAACTCTCCGGATGGCGTCGCTCTTGGCACGCCGCCCACCCCGTAGCAAGCAGGATGGTCGAGGAGAAACGCGCGCGCGGCCACGGGGCCTTGGCCGCGCGCTGGATACTGGCGAGAACAGCCGCTACTAAACCTTGAAGGATACCTCTACTCTCAAACGAATCGGCGTCGGCTCACCATCCAAATACGTGGGCTCGTACTTTCGTTGCGCCACGGCTTTCAGGGCTGCGGCCATTAGCAACGGATGTCCGCTGACCGCGCGCATTTCCGTGACATTGCCGTTTTCATCGATGATTGCCTCGATCACTACAAGTCCGGAAATGAGCGCCTGCCTTGCAAGAACCGGATAGTCGGGGGCAGGACCGAAAATCAAACGGGGAGGCTTCACATTGCCTCCAACACGCAGCGGCTCCTTCGGCCGTTCCGCGGCGGGTACTGCTGGCACGGGCATCGCGCCCCCGAGAATTCCACCGATTACCCCGCCAACTTGCCCGCCCGGCATTCCGCCGGGAACTCCCATGGCCACTTCTTCCGGCGGCGCAATTTCGCCCGGAGTTGTTAGGATCGCCTTAGGAATGAAAGATGGCGCCATCAGTTTGCCGGCGATGTACACCCGAGTTGGGGCGGGGCGAACCGCACGCGGCGCAGCGGAAGGCGCCATCGGTGGAGGAGGCGCTGCCGGCGGAAGAGGCGCAACCAGGAACGTCAGGTTAAACCTCTGTATATTCAGCCCGCTCGTGAAATAGAGCGGGAGAATCAAGAGCGATGCAAGCACAGCGAAGTGGGCGACGATTGAGGCAACCCAGTCCAATGGATTGCGGCGCCGATGCATCGAATCCTCCTGGAGCATCGCTTCGGCAAATACATCGTGCAACGCCTCGACCTTCGGAGGGAGCAACACAATTCGCGGGTTTGATGGTGGAATAGGGTGTACTTCCTCCAAGAACAGCATGTGATGGGTCGCCATAACGTTACCTCCGCGTTCTCCTGCTTTTGTTCCCTCGTATCCATTCGAAAGATACTTGAATTTTCTGGGCATGACGATGACGGGTGTCACACCCTCGTGTGATGGACGTCACAATTTTCGAACGGGAGGGCATTCCAACGAGGCAACAAAAGCCGTGACAGCGTGGCCAGGGGGGCCATCTTCTTGAACCCGGCTTCCCGGCCAGGAATCGAAAGGCTCTGGTTCCGGGCGAAAAGACACCCAAGTAATGGTCGTAGCTTCGAGCTGTTAGAGATCACCACCAGGCGTGACGTGGGTCACCGAATCAAGTGTGGAAATTTGGGATCATTCAAGCGCTTAAGGGATCAGTTGTAATGCGTCACGATGCTGAAGGAGGCGCACATGCTAGTGAAAACGTTAGTCGTGCTGCTCGTTCTGGCGGTGCTTTACTTGGCCTTTAGGGCGGTTCGTGGATTTCGTCTTTACCTGCAGCTTCGTGGAGCGAGTCTGGTGACCTGTCCGGAAATCAAGAGACCCGCATTCGTTAGATTGGGTTCCGGAGCCGTGGCCTTGGAAGCTTTTTTTGGTGACCCGTGTCTTCGAATCAGCGAATGCTCGCGCTGGCCAATGCGCAGTGGCTGCGGACAAGACTGCTTAAGCCAAATCAAAGCCCGGGCGGATAATTGATCGGATGGGGGATTGTGCACGGAAGCTCGTAGGCCACGTATCACTTCGCCGTCGAAGGTAAAGTTCATGTGGACAAGGCGTCGCTTCGGCGCCAGACGAGGCACTGCTGCGCCGCGATCCGTGAAAACGTCGCTCGGCATCCCAACGCCTACGCCACCACTCTGGCATGGCTCTCTCGCGATCGCAGCCAGCCGCTGTGGCACCCCCTGGCCTTCAATCCCAACACTCCAGCCGTCGTGCGCCGCAAGCTGCAAGAGCGCTTGCGCAAGCTCGCGCAGGGCGCCTCCAGCAAGCAGGAAATTGACCTCACCGTCCGCGGATCCCAGCTGACAAGAATTTGTAGGTAGGCGCTTGCCAGGGTTATACTCTGCCGATTCTAACTTGGCGGGAGCCCATGGCCATCCTCCCCGGCAGACGTCTAGGGCCTTACGAAATCCTCTCCGCTATCGGTGCGGGTGGAATGGGCGAAGTTTATAAAGCCCGTGATACCCGGCTCGATCGAATCGTTGCCATCAAAGTTTTGCCGACGCATCTTGCGGATCGTTCCGAGTTGCGCGAGCGGTTTGAGCGCGAAGCTCGCACCATCGCCAGCCTGAACCATCCTCACATCTGCGTCCTCCACGACATCGGCCAGCAGGATGGGATCGATTATTTGGTGATGGAGTATCTGGAAGGCGAGACACTTGCGCAGCGGCTGGTGAAAGGTTCGCTACCGCTGGACCAAGTACTCCAATACGCCATCGAAATTGCCGACGCGCTGGACAAGGCACACCGAAAAGGCGTGACACATCGCGATCTGAAGCCTGGCAACATCATGCTGACCAAGTCGGGGACAAAGCTGCTGGATTTCGGTTTGGCGAAACTGAAGCAGGAAGTGGCTCCGGCCAATGTGCAGCTTTCGCAACTTCCCACGGCGGATGAACCGTTGACTGCGAAGGGGACCATCATAGGGACATTGCAATACATGGCCCCGGAGCAATTGGAAGGCAGGGAGGTCGATGCGCGCACAGACATCTTTGCGTTTGGAGCAGTGATCTACGAGATGGCGACGCGCAAGAGGGCCTTCGAGGGTAAGAGCCAAGCCAGCGTGATTTCGGCCATCATGTCCTCCGACCCTATCCCCATGACGTCTCTTCAGCCGATGACACCACCGGCTCTCGACCGCGTCGTTAAAAGATGCCTTGCGAAAGAAACGGATGAGCGTTGGCAGAGCGCAAATGACCTGACGAATGAGTTGAAATGGATTGCCGAAGGCGGCTCGCAGGGCACGTTAGCCCCGACTGCCGCAGTGAAAGGTATCCGCACTCTCGGGCGGCGGGTGCTGATCCTCGGTCTCGCAGCCTTGTTGTTAGCTGCGGCGGTCGCGAGCCTAGCCACTTGGAATCTCAAGCCCTCGCCTCCGCAGCCTGTGACCCGCACGGTAATCAATCTGCCGCCGGACCAACAACTTGCCGGTCTGGACGGTGGCCCTGCTGTGGCCCTTTCTCCCGACGGCACCCAACTCGCGTATGTGGCCCGCCAGGGCGGCATCCAGCAGATATATTTGCGCGCGCTGGACAGTCTGGACGCCAAGCCCATCCTCGGCACCGAAGGAGGCGTCAGTCCATTCTTCTCGCCCGACGGCCAATGGCTGGGGTTTTTCGCCGGTGGAAAGCTAAAGAAGGTCTCGGTGAGTGGAGGGGCGGCTGTGACACTGGCCGATGCTTTGCTACCTCGCGGGGGCAGTTGGGGTAGCCAGGGGATGATCGCCTTCTCACCCACAAACATCGCAGTTCTCCAGCAAGTGTCGGAGGCTGGAGGGAGTCCGCAGCCGATAACTCGTCCGCAGAACGGGGAGGCGACTCATCGCTGGCCGGATTTCTTGCCCGGTGGCAAGGCAGTGCTCTTTGCTGGTGGACCGACCGCGATTACTTTCGCCAACTCGCAAGTTGCCGTCGAGTCGGTGGTGACTGGCCAACGGCGGAACCTGGTTCAAGGGGGATTGAGTCCTCGGTACGCGCCGTCCGGGCACTTGATTTATGCGCAAGGGGGAAGCCTGATGGCCGTGCCATTTGATTCCCAGCGGCTTGCGTTCACGGGCGCGGCAGTCCCGGTTGTAGAGGGTGTCCAGCAATCATTAGTTAGCGGCGCCGCCCAGTACAGCTTTTCCGCTACGGGATCACTGGTCTATGTTTCGGGTGGAGCGCAATCGGCCCAAAGCAAGTTGGTGTGGGTTAGTCGCAATGGGGTGGAGCAGCCCTTGGCCGCCCCTGCGCACACATACCTGGGACCGCACCTTTCTCCCGACGGCCGGAGGATAGCTGTGGGAATCACGGAACAAGAGTCTCAAACCTGGCTCTACGATGTTTCCCGGGAAACGCTGACCCGATTTACGTTTGAAGGGAATTACAACCCTGTCTCGGTGTGGACACCCGATGGCAAGCGGATCGTGTTTGAATCAGCCAAGGAAGGGCCGCCGAATCTTTTCTGGCAACTGGCCGATGGCAGTGGCGGGCTGGAGCGGTTGACAACAAGCGAGTACGTCAACGCCCCAATGTCCTGGTCCCCGGATGGTCATGTACTGGCCTATATTGAAGTCAGTCCCACCACAGGATTTGATATCTGGGTCCTGGAGATGGGCGACCCTTCGGCAAGCTCAGGGCAAGGCCGCAAGGCGCGGCCGTTCCTCCGAACGCGGTTCAACGAAACGACGCCCCGTTTTTCCCCCGATGGTCGCTGGCTGGCCTATATCTCGGATGAATCGGGTCGCTTCGAGATTTACGTGCAGCCCTATCCGGGTCCGGGCGGGAAGTGGCAAATCTCAACAGAAGGCGGCACGGAGCCCGTGTGGAATCCGAACGGGAAGGAGCTGTTCTATCGCAGCGGCAACAAGATGATGGCCGTAGACATTGCCACTCAGGCCAGTTTCGTGGCGGGCAAGCCCCGCATGCTCTTCGAGGGGCTGTACGTACCGCCTCCAGTCCCAATTCAAAATTATGATGTCTCACCTGACGGCCAGCGCTTCCTGATGCTCAAGTCTATTGGGTCCACGGAGGCGGCGCCGACGCAAATCAACGTCGTGCTGAACTGGTTTGAAGAGTTGAAGCGCCGCGTGCCAGCCGGGACGAAGTGATTCCAGCGTGGTCGCGAGGAATATATTCCTCTTAGTTTAATTAACTAGAGATTCAACATCGAAACAACTCAGCGTCCGCCGTTCGCGGCCAGATATTTCTGCAGCGATTCCTTATAAGAATCATTCTCCGGATTCATGGACAGCGCCTTTTGCTCGGTTGCAATGGCCTTGTCCGTCTGTCCGGCAGCGAAATACGCTGCGGCCAAGGTGTCGAGGTAGTCCGAATTATTTGCAGAGGTAACTGCCTTAGTCGCCAATGAGATGGCTTCCTGAGGATTTCGGACACGCTCGTTTTTGGAAGTCGCGAGCAGCAGGGCGAGGTTATTCATGGCACCCGCGTCGTTCTGCTCGACAGCCAGTCGATACCACTTCACGGCTTCGACGGGATCCTCGGGCACGCCGTCGCCATTCTCATACAGGACTCCCATGCCCACTTGTCCGGCTGCCAGGCCCTGTTCCGCGGATTTGCGCATCCAATTCAACGCTTCCTTTACATTTCTGGGGACGCCGAGGCCTTGCGTGTACAGGACGGCGAGATTGTGCTCGCTTTGCGCGTCGCCCTGCTCCGCGGCGAGACGCAGCCATTTGGCGGCCTCCGCGTTATCCGCCGGAACGCCTCGGCCCTTGAAATACATTTCGGCCAGGTAACGCTCGGCGACCGGGTTGTCCTGATCGGCGGCTTTGCGGAGCCATTTCACTGCCTCCGTGTCGTCTTTATGAACGCCGTCGCCGGTCAGGAAAGCCAAGCCCAATTGTACTTGTGATTTCACATCTCCGGCGGCAGCCATTTCTTTCAGATCGGCAATCACTTTCTGTTTCGCCGACGCTTGCGTTGAGGATTGGGCCAGCGCCCATCCACCCGGCTGGAGAAGCAGTCCTGCCAACAACGCGATCACCCCTAATTTGATCATGGTTCGCCCGCTTGTAACGCAAGCTTACCACGGCCCGTGCGCTGAGAAAGCAATTCTAGCCGTGAAAACTAGCGCAAGAAACGGAACGAAAGCCTCTTCTTCGGGCTCTCTGTGGTATTTCGCCGCGCCCTCTGTGCTAGATTCCGAAAAGCGCAACACTAGAGTCCACAAAGTTTCACGGAGAATCACGGAGAAATCCAAATTTCTGTTTCCGGCGTTCGACTTTTCAGGATAAATATTGGACCAGCGATTGTGGAATTCTTTGGCGGCTGGGCGCGGACCCCGCTGCCTGTGTGGGATCGCTCGCCTGTTTGAGGACGCGCGCCCGCATGGAGCGGAGCTTTTCTCTGAGGTTGAGCGGGTCCATCCCCGCGGAGGAACATACAGACAGAAAATCCTTGTTGTCGTAAAATAGGAATTCTTCCGCAATACGGCTATAGCGCAAAGAGCCGTTCATCCACTCTTCAAGAGTCCTAGCGATGACGGCCCGCCACAGCCGCTGCTCGGCGGTTCCATGAGTCCGGTTCTGAAAAACGCGTTTCTCAAACATGGTTCCCCCCTGGATGGTGTTGTATTTCCTGACCTTGCTTACACATGCAGGCAAAGGACCACATATTCGAGGCCAACCACAAAAATTAAAGAAATTCACACACCGAACAAGGATCAAATTCGTTTTGTTAGCAGCAAAAGGCTTGGAGCCGGCCCACGTCATGCCTTTTTGGTCACCTCTGCCTTTTTTTGCCCCGAACGGCGTCCTGAGTTGCGAACCGGAAAGAAAAGGAACGCCCTGAATTTTTGCACTCCCTCATATAGAATTTACAATCGTGTTACACACCGTATGTCTTGCATGGCCCCTACTTTGCTTAAAGAAAAATGGCCAACGACGCCCCCCGCATTACCTACTCTTGCGAATATGGGACTGTACTCATCTGGAACATACGACCAGTTTGCTGTTCCACGTCATATCCGTCCGCTACGCCCGCGAAGGAACCCTGGTTTCAAACGGTCTTCGTCTGCCCCCCGTCAAGGTCAATCAGAGCCCCTTGCAGCAGCCGCGATTGCGGCGACAGAATAAACGCGGCGAGATTCGCAACATCCTCAGGTTCCCCCAAACGCACGACGTTTGCCTTGCGGACAAGTTCTTCGATGGCGGCATCGATATCACCGCCGTGCTGCGCCGCTTGGGATTCCAGCAAGAGTCGAAGCCGGTCCGTACGCACCGATCCGGGATTGATCGCGTTCACTTGAATTCCGTCCCGGATACCGAGTATCCGCGAGCGCCTTGGTGAACGACATGCACGCGCCATTGACCGATCCTCCGATTGTGAATTCCGGGCCAGGGGTGCGCCCACCGACGCCGATGATGTTGAGCACGGCGCCGTGACGCTGTTTGAGGTGATGCCACGCCGCGCGCGTCAGCCTCACCGCACCGTGGAATTTCAGCGCGAACCCGTCCATCCAATCCGTCTCCGTCAATTGAAGGAAATCGCCCCGGCGCGTTGCCCCCGCGTTGTTCACAAGGATGTCGATCCCGCCGTACGCGTGGAGCGCGGCTTCCACGAGAGCAGCGGGTGCTTCGGGGGCGCAGAGATCCATGGCCGCCGGCGTCGCCGTACCCCCGCCCGCCTCGATTTCCGTGACCACCTGGGAGAGCGCAGCCATGTCGCGCGCGGCGAGTATGAGGTTTCCACCGTCGCGCGCCAGGCGCAGCGCGATGGCCCGGCCAATCCCGCGGCTTCCGCCAGTCACGATGATCGTCTTACCCGCAAACGTTCCACCTGTTCGCGCCCCGGAAGCCTTCCCCAGCTGGCCATTGATCATCAGAACTGTCTCCTTTAGGTAGGTCAGGCACTCTTGTCTGTCCGGTTCGAGTTCGCCTCAGCAGACGTGGACAGGCAAGAGTGCCTGTCCTACTAAAATCGGCGCACCAACAGGAGCGTTGCTGGAACAAGAAGTTTAAATCACAACCGCGGCAATTCATGCGCCCGGTTGCACTCTCTCCCCATCGAAAGACAAATTGGCTCTTTACCTGGCATAATATGGGGTTATATTGGTCTGGTTAGGAGTGCCAATGATTCCGGTGCACCTGCAACCCGAAAGCCACGTTCCTCTCTACATCCAGTTGCGCGACCAGCTTCGCGCCCTGGTAAACACAGGCGATCTGCGTCCCGGAGACCGCATTCCGGCGAGCCGCGAACTCGCCGTGCAGCTCGGCGTCCACCGGACCACGGTCGCCAACGCGTACGCGGAACTCGAATCGGAAGGTTTGATCAGCGGCCATGTCGGCCGCGGAACTTTCATTTGCGGTGAATCGGAAGCCCAAAAGATTCCGCCAGCGCTCCACCCTTCCACTTCGAATGGAGCGCTTCGCTGGGAATCTCTCTTCGCCGACGAGCGGGGCGAGGAAGGCCTGAGCCGTTTGACGCAGACGGCGCCGCGCGGCGCAATCTCCTTCGTGATGGCGAGGCCGGCAACGGAGTTTTTCCCCATCGAGGACCTAAGAAATTGTTCGAACGCCGTCTGGCGAAGCGAGGGTCCTGAGATTTTGCAATTTGGCTCTTCCGACGGCTATCCCGGCCTCAAGCAAGCCCTGCTCTCCATGCTGCGGGGTGAAGGTTACGAAGCCGCCGACGAAAACCTGCTCATCACGGACGGGTGCCAGCAGGCGCTGGATCTGCTCTGTAAGGCGTTCCTGCGGCCCGGCGACACCGTTTTGATTGAGAACCCGACTTACCCCGGCACGCTGGCCATTCTTGCTGGAGCCCGCGTGCGGGTTCTGGGTGTGCCCGTAAGAACCGAATCCGGCCCGGGGACGACTCCCGGCGCGGACGTGTCCGCCATGGAAGCCGTTCTGATGCAGAACCGGGTGAAGATGATCGTGCTTACACCCGACCTCCACAATCCGACAGGGACAACCCTCCCGGTCGCCGAACGCCGCCGCTTGCTCGAACTTGCGGGCCGCTTTCAGGTTCCGATCGTCGAAGATCACATTTATGCGCGCTTGCGCGCCCGCGGCGAGCGGGTTCCATCCCTCAAACAGATGGACCATTCGAATCTGGTAATCCAGATCGATAGTTTTTCGAAAATCGCGTTTCCGGGGCTGCGCGTCGGTTGGATTGTTGCCCCGGCCAATGTCATCGAACGGCTGCGCCTGGTGAAGCAAGCCACGGACCTGCACACGGGGCACCTCGGCCAGGCCATTCTGGCCGAGTACATGCGCCGGGGGCTCCTGAGCCGCCATTTGGAACGAACTCGGAAGGCCTACAGCACCCGGCTTGCCGCTCTTGAGCAGGCGCTCAGCCGGCACATGCCCCATGGCACGAAATGGACGCGCCCGGAGGGCGGGATGTGCGTGTGGGTCGAGCTTCCTCCGGGGTTTGACGCGAGTGAACTCTTGATTCATGTGCGCGAACGCGGCGTTCTGTTTTCGCCCGGCCGTTATTTCTATTTGCAGAACCCGATGCCCAACACGTTGCGGCTCGGATTTCCCGACCTCAATGAACGCGAGATCGCCCGCGGGATTGCGACGCTGGCCGACGTCCTGCGCATCGAAATGCGCAAGCGCCAGCGCGGAGCCCGCCGGGCGGAAATGCCTCGTGTGGCACTTGTTTAAATAGTTATATAATAGAAAAGAGAAGGAATGGGCCTAGCGATCACACAGGTGGATGCCTTTGCGGAGAGACCATTTTCCGGCAATCCGGCGGCTGTGTGCCTGTTAGAGCAGCCAACCGACGAGTCGTGGATGCAACTTGTCGCGCGCGAAATGAACTTGTCGGAGACCGCGTATCTGTTGCGTCGCGACGTTGGCTTTGACCTTCGGTGGTTCACGCCAATGTTGGAAGTTGACCTGTGCGGTCATGCAACCCTCGCGAGCGCCCACGTGCTCTGGGAGCAGGGACACCTAAAGCCCGATCAGGGAGTGCGCTTTCACACGAGGTCTGGTGTGCTGACGGCTCAGAAAAAGGGAACATGGATCGAGATGGATTTCCCGGCCACGCCGGCGGTCCCGAATCTCCATTTCCGGCTTTAGAGTCGGCATTAGGAATGCGGCCACGGTACGTGGGGCGGAGCTGTTTCGACTACTTGGTGGAAGTCGAAAGTGAGGATGCCGTCCGCGCCCTCACCCCCGACTTCGCAGGAATCGGCCGATTGAATGCGCGCGGGGTGATTGTCACAAGCCAGGCCTTCGGCTCTGATTACGACTTCGTTTCGCGATTTTTCGCCCCGGCGGCGGGGATAGACGAAGACCCTGTTACCGGCTCGGCCCACTGCTGCCTGGGGCCGTTCTGGAAGGACCGTCTGGGCCGGGATGACCTTGTTGGATACCAAGCTTCCGCGCGCGGCGGATTTGTCCGGACTCGTTGCGTGCAGGATCGCGTGCACATTTCCGGGCAGGCTGTGACCGTGATGCGCGGCGAGCTCGTGTGAACGTTCGTCGTTGTAGAAAGTGACGCGAGATGAGACTCGATCCCAAACCGGAAAACGGATGCTTCGGCTGCGGCGGCGCAAACCCGCGCGGCATGAAGCTGGCCTTCGAGCAGGACGACGCGCGTCAGCGCATCGTCGGACGTTTTCAGCTTGGCAATGAATATCAGGGCGGCTCGGGATTTCTTCACGGCGGAATCATCGCCGTGCTGCTGGACGAAGTCATGAGCAAGGCGTGCCGGTTTCATGCCGAACATGCCGTAACGGCGGATCTGCGCGTCGAGTATCTCAAACCTATCCGCGCCGACCAGGAGATTGTCGTCGAAGGATTTGTGGCCCGCCGCGAAGGCCGTCAGTTGTATCATGAAGGTGAAATTCGCAACGGGACCGGGGACCTGCTCGCGCGTGGGCAGGGGCGCTTCGTCGTAATTGACCGGGAAAAGTTCGGGACGCGTTAGCACGGCGGAGAAAATTCGCCAGGCGGTAAGAGAGCGGAAAGGGAAGTGAGGAGAGGCGTATGACAGCAACGCAAGGAAACAACGGAAACTATTCAAACGAACAGTGGCGCGTGAAGGTGGGTCTGGCTGAGATGCTCAAGGGCGGCGTCATTATGGACGTGACGAATGCCGAGCAAGCGCGCATCGCCGAAGACGCCGGGGCGTGCGCCGTCATGGCTCTCGAGCGCGTCCCTTCGGACATCCGCAAGGAAGGCGGAGTGGCGCGCATGGCCTCGCCGAAAATTATCCGCGAAATTATGAATACGGTAAGCATCCCGGTAATGGCCAAGGTGCGCATCGGCCATTTCGCCGAGGCAGCCGTGCTCGAAGCGCTCGAAGTGGACTTCATCGACGAAAGCGAAGTGCTTACTCCCGCGGACGAGGAAAACCACGTCTGGAAGCACGATTTCAAGGTCCCCTTTGTTTGCGGCGCGCGCAACCTGGGCGAAGCGCTGCGTCGCATCGCCGAAGGCGCCGCAATGATCCGCACCAAGGGCGAAGCCGGATCGGGCAATGTCGTCGAAGCCGTTCGGCACATGCGGGCCATTACCAGCGAGATACGCCGTCTCACCACGCTCCGCGGCGATGAACTAATGCATGTGGCAAAGGAACTGGGTGCTCCCCTGGATCTGGTCCGCGAGATTGCCCGAACAGGGAAGCTCCCCGTCCCGAATTTTTCCGCCGGTGGAATCGCGACGCCTGCCGACGCCGCGCTCGTGCGTCACCTGGGCGCCGAATCCGTCTTCGTCGGATCGGGAATCTTCAAGTCGAGCGATCCAGAAAAGCGCGCGAAGGCCATCGTGAAAGCCTCGACCCACTACCAGGACGCGAAAGCCGTTCTCGAAGCTTCGGAAGAACTCGGCGAAGCAATGAAGGGCCTCGACATCCGCCAAATCGAGGAGAAAGACCTGCTCCAGACGCGCGGTTGGTAACAAGACGCGGCGGACCAATTTCTCTGCGGTTCTCTGTGACTCTCTGTGTCCTCTGTGTTGTGCTTTTCGGAATTTAACACAGAGGCCACAGAGAAAATCCACAGAGGGCACGGAGAGCTTACTGAACAAGGAGTGCATGCAAAGAACCTATGAAGGTCGGCATCCTAGCTGTTCAAGGAGATTTCGAAGCGCATGGGGCGACGCTCGCTCGCATCGGCGTCGAGCACGTGTTTGTCCGCACGCCGAGCGACATGCAAGGTCTGGATGCGGTGATCCTGCCCGGCGGCGAAAGCACCACGCAATGGAAATTTCTTGTCGAAGAAGGCTTAGACAAAACTCTGCTTGCCCATGCAACCCGCGGCGGCGCGATCTTTGGCACGTGCGCCGGCGCAATCTTGTTGGCTCGCGAAGTTCAGAATCCCGCGCAGCCGTCGTTGGGACTAGCCGACATCACCGTGATCCGCAACGGCTACGGACGCCAACTCGCGAGCGAAGTGCGCCACGAACTCACCAGCCTCTCGCCCGCTCCCATCGAGATGGTTTTCATTCGCGCACCGGTCATCGAACGCACCAGGCCAGCCGTGGAAATCCTGGCGACATCCGGCGGCAAGCCAGTCCTTATGCGCCAAGGCCAAATCCTAATCGCGACTTTCCATCCCGAACTCACGAGCGACACAACCGTGCACCAGTATTTTCTGCGCATGGCAACTGAAACAAACCTGGCGAGAGCCGAGGCCGCAAAAGCTCATACCGTCTCACGCTCTGATAGTGTCCTAATTTGAATTCGACGGGCTAGGGGCGGTTGTCGTGGCGGAACAGAAGGCAAGGGCATGGCGATCAAGGTCAATCTGAACGAGAAATTTGGCTTAATTGCCGAACACTGGCGACCTAAGGTTGTTGCAGCTTTGAACGGTCAAGAGGTCAAAATTATCAAAGTGATGGGACAGTTTCCTTGGCATCATCACGAACACGAAGATGAACTGTTCCTGGTTTGGAAGGGGAATTTTCGCGTTGAGTTCAGAGACCACCTGGTCACAATGGGGCCCGGAGATTGTGTCGTGGTGCCACATGGGGTCGAGCACCGAACCTGTGCCGATGAAGAAGCCGAGGTTCTTTGCTTCGAACCAAAAGGTGTACGGAATACGGGCAATGTGAGCGATGAGATATTTACCGCGCCCATGGACGTAAAAATCTAAAGACCAAAATTAGGATACTACCCACGCTCTGTTCCAGTTGAGCCCCGCTGAAATCCGTGTCATTCTGTTCCTCGCGGTCCCCTCCCGAAAGGGCAGTATGCCAACTCGTGCAAAGGTTTTGTTTCTCTGTATTGGAAATGCCTGCCGGAGTCAGATGGCCGAAGCGATTGCGCGACACTTGGCGGCGGACGTGATGGAAGCATCGAGCGCCGGCCTGGTCCCGTTCGGTGAAATTCCAGTCACGACGCTCACCGTTCTCGCCGAGCGCGGATTCTCCGCCGATGGACAAAGTTCAAAGCCGCTGCGTCCTGAGGATCTCTCCGCGGTGGATCTCGTGATCAATATGACAGGCCGGAGCGGCACGGCGATCTTCAGTGCGCCGACGCCTGCGTTCGAGGATTGGGATGTGGGAGACCCGTACGGGCTCGAGCTTGCCGTTTATCGTAGAATCCGCGACGATATCGAAGCACGCGTGAGCGACCTTGCGGAACGCCTCCGTGATAAAGTGAACGTCCACCAATCGGTGTAACGCGTCTGGATAAGGAGACTCATGCCGCGCGAAAAAACCAGTGTGTCGCGCGAAGACTACCTGAAGGCCATCTGGGAGATGGTCCAGGAAGAGCAGGAACCCATCAGCGCGCGCTTGGCGGAGGAGCTGGGAGTCACCCCGCCGGCCGTAACCGCGGCGTTAAAGCGCCTCACGCGCGACGGCCTGCTTCGTGTCGAGCGTAGCGGCCGCATTGCCCTCACGCGAAAGGGCAGCGCCATGGCGGACCATCTCGCCATGCGCCACCAGCTGGCCGAAAAGCTGCTCACCGAAGTCATCGGCCTCGACTGGACGCGGGCTCATGATGAGGCTGAGCGCCTCGAGCACGGCATTTCTCCGGAAGTCGAAAAACTCCTTCTCGCTCGATTCGGCGCCGATGGCTTCTGTCCCCACGGCGTACCCCTACGAGGCGGTCTGGCCAAACTTCGCCGCAAACAGGGCGCCACGGCACTCTCCGAAATGGCCGCCGGCCAGAGCGTGGAAGTCCTCTGCGTCTACGAAAAGGACCCCGAATTTCTGAAGTTTCTCTCAGGACTCGCGCTGCACCCGGGCGCCCGCGCCCGCATTCGCCGCCGCGAATACGACGAAACGATGACTCTCACCGTAGGCAACAAAGTAGTTCACCTCGGCAAGCCCGCGACGTCCCGCATCTGGGTCCGCGCGCTGTCACAATAAGCGCACCGGTGGATTGGCTTGGCTTCCGCGCCATAGAACAAAGTGGCCCAGAGTCCAAGAGGACGACCTCACGGGAGCTATCCGACCTTCGAGGCAGTTGGCTGATCGTCTTTGAATCTTCGATAGCGATCTAAACTTCCTGCCCGGAAATATCCGGTCCAAGGAAGATTTCCGAATCCGCGACTACTCGTTCAGTCTCGTCTGATTGGATGCGGACCGAGCCTTTCGTGAATTCTTTTTTCGCCCCGGACTCAAACCTTAGGCGCCCACACGTTCCAACTTCGGAGACAGGGGTTCCATGAAACCGAGCATGGTCTGCTTCAATTGCGAATCCACTTCGTCGGCGATCGTCATCACATCGAGCAGCAAGGTGCTGATCTCCACGCGTTGCAGATTGTTCTGCAGGATATTAAAGATACTGACCTGCAGGATTCGCGATTCTTCCACCATCGTGGCGACAGTGTAGCCTTGCGTGCGTCTAAGAATTCCGTGCTCGCGTGCCGCGGCGGAAATGGGAGCGTCAGCACCGGGAGCAAGACGCAGGCGCCGGACGAGGTCGCCCAGCAGCAATGGAAGATGGCCCATACGCTCCTGCCAGCTCAACGGGATGGCTGTCAGTTCGACGTTGCGTTCCACCCTGGACATCCAATTCTGGATGGTCGCATTCGAATCGCGCTCCAGAATAGCGGCGACGCGCTCTTTCTTCACCGACGTTCGAGGCAATGGGTTCAAGAGCTTTTTGTGGATGATTTCGGTGATCGTCTTCAAGCCAACAGGTTTCACAAGGATTTCATCCGCTTGCAGGATGATAGCAGCCATGGATTCTTGAATTTCGGGGTAGCCGCTAAGCACCAGCGTCACAGCTTTCGGGTGCATATGGCGCATGGCGCTGACGATGGTGAATCCATCACCCGCGTCCGGCATGTGCAAGTCGGAGAGTAGCACGTCAAATTCGCCGGTTGGAATAAGTTTCAGCGCTTCGTTTACGGTGGAGGCGGCCACCACGTCAAACCCGTGGTGTTCCAAGCCTAACTGGATCACGCTGCGGAAGTCGTCGTCATCATCTACAATAAGGATTCGACTTTTGTCGACTTGGCGTCCGTCATTTGGGAGATTACTTTGGGGGTCCATTCCTCTTCCTCCTTTTGCTTATCGCGATTAAGGCTTTCCGTAGGTCAAAGCTTCCCGATGTTGATGCATGCGGTCTTATTGCCAATTCAGGTGATGGGCTTCGACAGCTAGTGTCGGCACGAATTAGATAATGCGTCGACCCAGAAGGGGTTTCACATCAAAGGAAGGGGGAGCAAATCGAGACTGAAGGAGCAATTCCCAAGATCGCCCAAACAGCTGAAACACGACAAAGGCCCAGTTACTTTTTTAGAACTATAGTCATCATTCGTGCCAATGTCAATCCATCCGGAGATCGTTTGTCCAAACCATAAATAGCTTATGCCTTCGGCCACCCAAGGATGTGCGCGGCGTCACCCTCTCCAAAACCGATGCGGCGTATCCGTTTTCTCTCGTCGCAGACAGAATTTCGCGCGCTAAAAGCAGTTATCGGAGCATGGCCAGCCACCAGGGACGACCTTCCCTTGAATTTCTCGTCCGACGGGAGTAAGTTTCCTTCCTCACTCTACCCTGAACAACTGGTACTCTTTATCGGTCCCGGAGGCCACATGACCGCCGAAATCCAAGTTCGAGTTAATGGAAAGTCGTACGAGACCCAGGTCGAGCCGCGGCTGTTGTTGGTCCACTATCTCCGCGATGTCCTCGGGCTCACCGGCACGCATGTCGGATGCGAGACGTCGATCTGCGGCGCGTGCACCGTGCTGCTCGATGGCAAGGCCGTCAAGTCATGCACGGTGCTGGCTGTGCAAGCATCGGGCTCCGAAGTCACAACGATCGAAGGCGTTTCCTCTCTGGGCCCCACAAACGGCAATGGCCTGCATCCGGTGCAGGAAGGATTCTGGGAAAAACATGGGCTCCAATGCGGCTTTTGCACGCCGGGAATGATTCTTGCATCGGTAGAGTTGCTGCGCACAAATCCCAACCCGTCGCAAACCGAAATTCGCCAGTCGTTGTCCGGCAATCTGTGCCGTTGCACGGGGTATCAGCACATCGTTCAGGCTGTCGAGTACGCAGCCAAGAAAATGAAATCGCGCAAGCGTTAAAGCGTTAAGGGTGCGGGCTGCGCTTACTTGTCCGGACGCAGGAAGTGCCGCCCGCTCAAATAAGGGAGGAACCATGCCCGTAGCCACACGGCATCTCGGAAAGCCCCTGAAGCGGAAGGAAGACCCGCGGCTCATCCAGGGTCTGGCTCACTATGTGGACGACATCGTGTTGCCCGGCTTGCTCCACGTAGCGATTCTGCGGAGCCCGTACGCCCACGCGAAGATTCGTTCCGTGGACGTCTCCAAGGCGCAAGCCGCCCCGGGAGTGGTGCAGGTCCTGACTGGCGCCGACGTCCGCGGTTCGATCGGCGCCGTGCCTTGCGCCGCGCAGATTCCGGACATGAAGGCCGCGCCGCGCCCCGTCCTGGCGCACGAACGCGTGCGGTTTGTCGGAGAAGGCGTGGCCCTCGTGGTTGCAACGGATCGTTATGTCGCGCGTGATGCGATCGACTTGATCGAGGTTGAGTACGAACCGCTCACTCCGGTCGTCGATCCCGAGAAGGCAATCGAAAAAGGCTCGCCGGTCCTTTACGACGGCCACAAGGACAACGTCGCGTATCGCTGGGAGCTCGAGGGCGGCGACGTGAAAGCCGCGTTCAAGAAGGCCGACAAGGTCATCAAGCAGCGCATGGTAAACCAGCGGCTGATTCCCACCGCGATGGAGACGCGCGGCGTCGTCGCGGAGTACAAGCCGGGCGAGCGGCAGCTCACCGTTTGGTCCTCGACGCAGATCCCGCACCTGCTACGCACGCAACTCGCAGCCATGCTCGACGTGCCCGAGCATTCCGTCCGTGTGATCACGCCGGAGGTCGGCGGAGGATTCGGAAGCAAGCTGAATGTGTATGCCGAGGAAGCGCTGGCGGGCTACCTGGCGATGCGCCTGGGCAAACCGGTCAAGTGGATCGAAACGCGCCGCGAAAATTTCCAGACCGCGATTCACGGCCGCGACCAGATTGACGACGTCGAAGTGGCATTCAAGCGCGACGGCACGATTCTCGGCCTGCGCGTTCATGTCATTGCCGATTTGGGCGCTTATTACCAGTTGTTGACGCCGCTGATTCCGACTCTCACCGGGCTGATGGCTTCCGGCTGTTACAAAATCCCCGCGATTCGTGTAGAGATCGTCGGCGTGCTCACGAATAAAATGTCCACGGATGCCTACCGCGGAGCGGGACGTCCCGAAGCGACGTACCTGGTCGAGCGAACGATGGATCTGGTGGCCGCGGAACTCAAGAAAGATCCCGCCGAGGTGCGCCTGAAAAATTTTCCAAAGCTGGCGGATTTTCCCTACGCCACTCCCACCGGAGTGATTTACGACAGCGCGAATTACCCACGCAGCCTGGATCTGGCGTTAAAGCTTTCCGGATACAAGAAACTACGCCAGGAGCAAGCGAAAGCCCGCAAGCAGGGCCGCTGCGTGGGGATCGGCCTATCCACCTACGTGGAGATTTGCGCGATGGGACCCTCGAGCGCCATGCCTGCCGGAGGCTGGGAATCGGCTACGGTTCGCATCGAGCCGAGCGGCATGGTCAACGTCATGACGGGCGCATCGCCGCATGGACAGGGGCAGGAGACCAGCTTCGCGCAGTTGGGCGCGGAAATCCTCGGCCTGGAGCCCGACGACATCAATGTGATTCACGGCGATACCGCCATCGTGCCATACGGAATTGGCACGTTCGGAAGCCGGGGTACGGCGGTCGGCGGCACCGCCGTCTACAAGTCATTGATGAAACTGCGCGAGAAGCTGGCCCTCCTCGCCGGATTCCTGATGGACACGGATCCGGGGAAGCTCCTATTCGACGGAATGAAAATCTTCTCGAAGACGCATCCGAAAAAATCGCTTCCCTTTGGTGAAGTTGTCGCCGCCGCTTATACAGCGAAGAGATTGCCGCCGAACATGGAACCCGGCCTGGATGCCACGACGTTTTTCGAGCCGACCAATTTCACGTTTCCCTTCGGCGCCCACGTCTGCGTGGTGGAAATTGACACGGAAACCGGCGACGTAAAACTCGTGAAATATGTCGCCGTGGACGACTGTGGAAACGTCCTGAACCCGTTGCTCGTGGATGGCCAGGTCCACGGAGGAATCGTGCAGTCCTTCGGGCAAGCCATGCTCGAAGAGGCCGTGTACGACGAGCAAGGCCAACTCATCACCGGAGAACTGATGGACTACGCGATTCCGCGCGCCGCCGATTTGCCATGGATGGAAACCGACCGCACCGTTACGCCTTCACCGGTGAATCCCATGGGCGTGAAGGGAGTCGGCGAAGCGGGCACGATTGGCGCCACGCCCGCTCTCGCCAACGCGGTCGCCGATGCGCTCGCTCCCTACGGCGTCCGCCACGTGGATATGCCGTTCAAGCGCGAACGCATCTGGAAACTTATCCAAAAGAATGGCAGGAGGGCATTATGATTCCGGCACAGTTCGAATACGTCGCACCGAAAACCTTGGAAGACGCATTGCGTCTCGTCGAGCGCCACGGTGACGAGGCAAAAGTTCTGGCCGGCGGACATAGTCTGCTGCCCCTGATGAAGCTGCGCCTGGCCCAACCCCGCTACATCATTGACATCGGCCGCCTTCGCAACATGAATTATATTCGCGAGGAAAACGGCCGCATCGCCATCGGCGCGCTGACCACTCATTCCGAGATCGAGAGTTCCACCCTGCTCCGCGCCAAATGCCCTCTATTAGCCGAAACGGCCGCCGTCATCGGCGACGTTCAGGTTCGCAATCGCGGCACTTTCGGCGGCAGCCTGGCCCACGCGGACCCAGCCGCAGACTACCCGGCCGCGGTCCTCGCGCTGGACGCGGAAATCATCGCCGCGTCTACCGCCGGGACCCGCACGATCCCGGTCAGCGAGTTTTTTCTGGACATGCTCACCACGGCGCTGCGCCCGGGTGAAATCCTCAGCCAGGTGCGCGTCGCTCCCCTCTCTCCCGACACAGGCACAGCCTATGAAAAGTTGCACCAGCCCGCTTCTGGGTTCGCCATCGTGGGTGTTGCCGCAAGGCTTACGCTAGGAAATGGCGGAACGATCCACGATGCCGCCGTTGGTGTAACCGGCCTGGGCCCGAAAGCGTTCCGAGCTGCCGCCGTGGAAAATGCCCTGCGTGGCAAGAAAGCATCGGAAAAACTCTTCGCCGAGGCCGCGCGCCACGCCGCCCAAGGCATCGAGCCGCTTTCCGACCTCCATGCCTCCGCCGACTATCGCCGCGAGATGGCCGCCGTCTACGCGCGGCGGGCTCTCCAGCGAGCGTTTGCACGCGCCCAAGGCAAAGCATGAAACTAGCGGGACAATATATTCTCCCAGCCTCGCCTGCGAAGGTTTGGGCGCTCCTGACGGACCCAAATCGCCTCGCGAAATTGCTCCCCGGCTGCGAACGCCTCGATCCGGATGGCCCGGACCGCTTCAAGGCCGCCGTAAAGTTCGGCATCGCCGCCATTTCCGGAAAATACGCGGGCACCGTCGAATTTGCCGAGAAGAAGCCGCCGAATTCCATGCGCATGAAACTTTCCGGCAAGGGCATCCCCGGATTTGTCGACGGCGTAGGCCACCTCGAGCTAGCCGAAAAGGGCGGTCAGACCGAATTGCGCTACACTGGGGAAGCTCAGGTTGGCGGGATGATCGCGGGAGTAGGCCAGCGCATGATCGAAGGCGCCGCACGGAAGATCGTGGATCAGTTTTTCGCCGCCGCTTCCGAGGAGTTGAAAAAGGAATAAGATTTCTCCAGCGACCGGCATGTACTCAAATTTGAAATATGAGATACGGTTTGACCTAAGGTGGATGTGAATGGATTTGGGTACGGCAGCCTCAAAATGCGAGCTGCAGACGGTCCACGCCTCGGCTTTTGTTTCAAATTTCCAATTTTAGATTTGAAATTGACTGCAACCCAAGGTGGGCGTGATGGACTTGAGCTACCCGATCGGGAAGTACGAGCACAAAGCCTCGCTCTCCTCCGCTGAGCGCGAGAACGCTATCGCCCAAATCGCGGCCACACCCAAGCGCTTGCGCGACGCCGTCGCCGGCCTCTCGCACCAGCAATTCGACACGCCCTATCGCCCCGCCGGATGGACCGTCCGGCAAGTCGTGCACCACGTTCCGGACAGCCACATGAACTCCTACGTCCGGTTCAAACTTGCGCTCACCGAAAACGTACCGACCATCAGGCCATACGACGAAGCTCTCTGGGCCAACCTGCAGGACTCGCGGGACACGCCCGTCGAAGTTTCTCTCGCGCTGCTCGAAGCGCTTCACCATCGGTGGGACGTATTGTTGCGCTCGATGCGCCCCGGGGACTTTACCCGCCTCTTGCGGCATCCAGAACAGGGAACGATGTCACTCGACGACATGGTGGGCTACTACGCCTGGCATGGCCGCCACCATGTCGCGCACATCACTTCACTTCGCGGCCGCGAAGGCTGGAAGTAGCACTGTTGATGTTCACCGCTCTCCGCTATTACTGGATCACGGCCAAGGGCTACCGGCTGCGCCCGTGGGCCAGCCCATACCTTCGCTGGCGCCTCGAAACATTCTTTGGAGGAGACATGCACGCGCTCGGCGCTTCTCAATTCTTCGGCCTTCTATGGCGCGAACGCGCGCGATTCGCGTATTTTCTCGCCTGGGTGGCGGAACGCCATCGTGCGCAAGGCGGGTAGTAGGGTATATTTAATTCCGAAGAATGGTATTTTGCTCTGCCAGGGAGCACGCCGACGATCCCGGGACACTGCACAGACGTGCCACCAAATGAAGTTTCCTAGATTGCCTCAGTCGTAATATTCCTGCCCGAGATGCGTAATCAAATCCTCGCCCATCATCCATCGCAACGTATTCTTCAATTTCATCGACTGGATGAACAGGTCGTGCTCCGGGTAAAGCTCCGGCGCGCACATCGGCGACTTGAAATAGAAGCTCAGCCATTCCTGAATCCCGCGCATCCCGGCGCGCTTGGCCAGGTCCA
The DNA here is from genome assembly GCA_963811715.1 of Terriglobia bacterium. GTDB lineage: Bacteria > Acidobacteriota > Terriglobia > Acidiferrales > UBA7541 > Palsa-360. Next base: position 522,108 of record CAWESM010000004.1, on the reverse strand, counting down.
AAAACAAAACCAAATCCAGCACGATCGGCGCCGCCAGGATCGAATCGCGGCACAGGAAATCCACCTTGATCTGCATCGGATAGCCCAGCCACCCGAAGATGTCGATATTGTCCCAGCCTTCCTTGTTGTCTCCGCGCGGCGGATAATAATTGATCCGCACCTTATGATGAATCTTGCCGTAAAGATCGGGGTAGAGTTTCGGCTGGAGAATATATTCGAGGACGCCGAGCTTCGACTCCTCCTTCGTCTTGAACGATTCAGGGTCGTCCAAAACTTCACCATCGCGATTTCCCAAAATGTTGGTCGAAAACCAGCCATTCATCCCCAGCAGGCGGGCCTTGAACCCCGGCGCAAGAATCGTCTTCATCAACGTCTGGCCCGTCTTGAAATCCTTGCCGCAAATCGGAACGCCGTGTTGCCGCGCGAGCTCCGTGAGCGCAGGAATATCCACGGTCAAATTGGGAGCTCCATTCGCGAACGGCACGCCGCTGGTGATCGTTGCCCACGCGTACAGCATCGAAGGAGCGATCGCCGCATGGTTTGCCTTCATCGCCGCCACGAACGTCTCAGGCGTTGCGTATACGGCGTGCGGCTTCAGGAAAATTTCGGTCGAGCCGCACCAGATCACAACCGTGCGCGAAACGCGGGTCTTCTTCTGAAAGTTTTTAATATCGTCCTTGATCTGCAGCGCCAGGTCGTACTTCGTCCGCGCCTTTTTTACGTGCGTGCCGGTGAGCTTCTTTACATAATTCTGATCGAACGCCGCCTTCATCGGGCGAATCTTGCTCAGGAATTTCCTCACTTCGGCCAGATGCTCCGGCCCGAGTACGGCCGCATTCTTGGCCGCCTCATACGCATTGTCCGGGAAAATGTCCCATCCTCCGAACACGATGTTTTCGAGTTTCTCGAGCGGCACGAACTCTTGAATCGACGGAGTCCGTCCGTCGGTTCGCTTCCCAAGTCGAATCGTCCCCAACTGCGTGAGCGATCCCACAGGCTGCGCCTTCTTGCGCCGCACTAGATCGACGCCGGCCATGAACGTGGTTGCCACGGCTCCCATACCCACTGTGAGCACTCCAAGTTTTCCTTTTGGCGGAGCAATAGCGGAAAGCCGGCGCATTCGTATCTCTCCTGCGTTCGTGAATGAGTCTGGAACAATGGAACTGCATCAGCGTTGCGTTTACGCCGCACAACAACTTCGATCCCCTGTGCGCAAACAACGTATCATGCGCGAACGCGTGCGGATTTGCAAACGAGAAACACGAACGTAGCGGGTCCCTCGTCGTTCAGGCCGCCCTTGGAAATCTGAAACCAAAATGTAAATCCAGGCTAACATCCGTTTTCCGGTTATCATCAAACCTCAAAGGATCTCGCCCTTTTTGAAGCCAGGGAGTTCGTCTCCGCTTTGGCAATGAGGTGTCCATGACTGCTCCGAAAAATGCACGCGTCGTCATCACCGCGTTCGGTGGGCCCGAAGTGCTGAAATGCGTGGAAGAAGAAGCGCCAGTCCCCGGACCTGGCCAGGTGCGCGTCAAGATTCTCACCGCCGGCGTCGCCTACGCCGATATCCTCATGCGCCGCGGACTTTACCCAGGAACACGAAAGTTGCCATTTACACCGGGCTACGACATCGTCGGCGAAATTGATTCGCTCGGCGACGGAGTCACAGGATTTCGACCCGGCGAGCGCGTCGCCGCACTCACCATGATTGGCGGGTACAGCCGCTTCCTCCTCGTTCCCGCGGCGCAACTCGTTTCAGTTCCTATCGAACTCGATCCTGCCGAGGCCGTCAGCCTCGTTCTCAACTACGTCACCGCTTACCAGATGTTGTATCGCATCGGGAGGATTCGGCCCGGCCAGTGCATGCTCGTTCACAGCGCCGCGGGAGGCGTTGGCACCGCGGCTCTGCAACTCGGCAAGATCGCCGGTTTGCGCATGTTCGGCACTGCCTCCAAACCCAAGCACGATCTCATCTACTCGTTCGGCGCAACTCCTATCGACTATCGCTCCGAGGATTTTGTCGAGCGCATTCACACACTGGCTCAGGAAGGCATCGACGTAGTTCTCGATCCCATCGGGGGATCGAATTGGTCCCGCTCCTACGGCCTCTTAAAACGCGGTGGACATCTCGTCTGCTATGGCGCACAAGTTGCCGTCTCGAAAGGACAATTAGCGGCTGGTCTGGGATTTGTCTTTCTCGGGGCTTCCAAACTTCTTCCAGATGGCAAACACGCCGTTTTCTTCAACGCCAAAACCCTCCATGACACGCATTTCGATTGGTTTCGGGAGGACCTCACGAGACTCTTCGATTTGCTGTCGCGCCGGCAGATTCAGCCTGTGATTGCGGCAAAATTTCCTCTTCGAGACGCTGCTCAAGCCAACGCACTGCTAGAGGGAGGAAACGTCTCCGGCAAATTCGTTTTGCTCTGTCAGGAATGATTGTCGCCTGCTGACGCCATGGGGCAAGTCACTCAGAAACAATTCAAGCGAAACTCCACGCTCATGTTGGGAGAGCAGAATTTCAATTGGATTTTCGAGATTCTCGTTTTTTCGCGCGCACCAGATGCGGCGGCAGCGTGATGTTTTTCACTGGACGCCGCTCCCCGTTTCGCCCGCAGCGCCCCCAGAAGTTTCTCAAGGGGCAGCGTGTTGATGACTTCCTTCTTTTCAATCCACCCGCGCCGCGCCATTTGAACTCCATACCGCATTGCCGCGAGCCCTCGCGTCGTATGCGCGTCCGTCGAGATCACAATTTTCACGCCGTGTTCCTTCGCCATTCGCAGTTGCGTATCCTTCAAATCCAGGCGTTCCGGCGAAGCGTTGCATTCCATGACCACACCGTGTTTGCGGGCCGCGTCCAGAATTCGCTCCATGTCGTAAGCGTACGCGTCCCGGCGCAGCACCAATCGCCCGGTGGGATGCCCGACAATTTGTGTGTACGGATTTTCAATCGCAGCGAGAATCCGCTCCGTCATTTCCGCTCGTTCCAGATTCATGTACGAGTGAACCGAAACCAGCACCACGTCGAGCTGTGCCAGAACCTCCTCGTCCAAGTCCAGTCTCCCGTCCTTCAGCACATCCACTTCGCTGCTCGCGAGCACGCGGATCCCCAGCCCCGCCGCATTGGCCGCGCGTATTTTCTTGATTTGCTCGAGCGTCCGTTTTTCATCGAGTCCGTTCGCGACGGTCACCGCCTTGCTATGATCCGTCAGCGCGATATATTCGTACCCCAGCTTCTTCGCCGCCAGCGCCATTTCTTCGATCGAATTCTTTCCGTCGCTAGCCGTCGTGTGCATCTGTAAGTCGCCGCGAATATCCTTCCGCTCGATCAGGTCGGGCAAGCGGTGTTCCGCGGCCGCGTCGATTTCCCCCGTGTTCTCGCGCAGCTCCGGTGGAATATAGTCAAGCCCCAGCTTGGCGTAGATCTCCTCTTCGGTCTCGCTGGCCACGGGGCGTTCACCTTTGAGCGTGGCCAGGGCGTATTCATTCAGCGTGTAACCCATCTTGTTCGCGCGCCCGCGCAGCGCGACGTTATGCTCTTTCGATCCCGTGAAATAGAGCAGCGCCGCGCCAAAGCTTTCCTTCTCCAGCAGCCGCACGTCCACCTGCAGCCCGGTTTTCAAAACAAAGCTCACTTTATTCTCGCCGTGCGCCAACGTCTGATCGATTTCCGGATACTTAAAAATGTATTCCGACGCCGCTTCAACCGTCTTGGCCGTGTGCTTTCCCGGAGCAAGGGTGACCAGCAAGTCGAGATCCCCCACCGTTTCCTTGCCGCGCCGCAACGATCCCGCCGGCGTCACGGATTCGATCGCCTTGCCGATCCCGCGGATGTACGAGACAAGCTTTTCGGCCTCTTCTTCCGCCACGTCGATATGGAATCGCCCCGCGGACTTCTTGAAGACCTCGACGGCTTTCAGAATATTCTGCTCGCTCTTTTCGCCGAAGCCTGTCAGATCGCGCAGTTTTCCCTCGCGCGCCAGTTGCTCCACTTGCTCAACGGTACCGGCCTTGAAAGTTTTCCAGAGAAAAGCCACTTTCTTCGGCCCGAGCGATTGCAGAGTCAAAATGTCCAGCAGAGTCGCCGGGTATTTCTTGAGAAGTTTGGTGCGCAGCGAATAGTCGCCCGTCTTGAGGATTTCCTGGATATGGTCGGCCATGCCGTCGCCAATGCCCGGCAGGGCCAACAATTTCTTGCGGTCGGCGGCGAGTTCTTCAACCGATTCAGGCAGGCTGTCGAGCAGTTCGGCGGCTCGCTCGTAGCTGCGAAAGCGGCCAATCATCGCTCCATCAATTTCCAGCAGTTGCGCCGTTTCGCGCAATACACGCGCGACTTCGCGATTCTCCATAAGTATGCTCGAAGTCTTTGTAGCGCCCGTCCCGCACCGGGGAAGGGTCGTTGTCGCGCGGCCTCTACTTCCCCAGAATATAAGCAAACATCAGCGGCGCAACGATCGACGCATCGGATTCAATCACGAACCGCGGCGTAGCCGCTTCCAGCTTCCCCCAGGTGATCTTTTCGTTCGGCACGGCCCCGCTGTAGGAGCCATACGACGTCGTGCTGTCGGAAATCTGGCAGAAATAGCCCCACAACCGGCATTTCTCCCGCAGATCCTGCGTAATCAACGGCACCACGCAAATCGGGAAGTCCCCCGCGATGCCCCCCGCGATCTGGAAGAAGCCGATCGATTCCTTGGCTGAATTCTTCCGGTACCATTCGATCAGCGCCGCCATCTGTTCCAAGCCCGACTTCACCACTTGAAAATTGGACACGTCGCCGCGAATCACATTGGCCACGAAAATATTTCCAAGCGTTGAATCTTCCCAGCCCGGCGTGAAAATCGGCAGGTTCTTTTCGCACGCGGCGATCACCCAGGAGTCCTTCGGATCGATCTCGAAAAATTCCTTAATGTGGCAGCCGCGAATCAGCTGGTACATGAATTCGTAGGGGAAGAACCGCTGCTTTTCCGAGTCGGCCTTCTGCCAGAGCTTCAGCACTTGCCGCTCGATCCGGCGCATGGCCTCTTCTTCCGGAATGCACGTGTCGGTCACCCGGTTCATGCCGCGTTCGCGCAACGCCACTTCTTCGGCGTCGCTCAAATTACGATAGTGCGGCACGCGCTCGTAGTGATTGTGCGCGACGAGGTTGAAAATATCTTCCTCCAGATTCGCGCCGGTCGTGCAAATCGCATGCACCTTGTCCTGCCGGATCATTTCCGCGAGGGACAGTCCCAGCTCCGCCGTGCTCATCGCTCCAGCCATCGTCATGAACATCTTCCCGCCGCTCGCCAGATGCTTGATGTAAGCCTCCGAAGCATCCACGACGACCGCCGCGTTGAAGTGCCGGTAATTGTGCCGGATGAAATCTTTTACGGTCATGTCCGCCTTTCTCTCCGCATCGGGCGCGGGCTCCACTCGGAGCCCGCCAGAATTTTATTCCGCGGAGCAATTCCTTGGCCGAAATCCTATGCTACACGCGCCCGCGATACAAGCGCAGAACGCAAAATAATTTATTTTTTGTTGTCCGTCAGAACACAAAAAGATAATTCGCAGACGCCATCGTTGTTGTACTTCATCCCGGTTGGACCGGGTGAATTTTTTTCTCCTCTGTTTTCTCCGTGCGCTCTGTGACCTCCGTGTTGAAATCTTTTCCGCTCTACCGCGGGCCGTGCGCACCACGTAACGCATGTAGTACAGCAACCCCACAATCGACTTCGCGTGGCGCAACCGTCCGCTCCGAATCATCGCGTCCACCTGCTTCAATGTAAATATTCGCGGAGTGATCCTCTCATCCTCTTCCGGCTGCGCCGGTCCCTCGACCAGCCCCTCCGCCGCGAAAATCCACATCCACTCCTTCACGAAACCCGGCGTCGGAATGATGTGCAGCAATTTCCGCAAACGCCGCGCCGTGTATCCGGTTTCCTCCAGCAATTCCCGCCGCGCCGCGGCGCTCGGAGTTTCGTCCGGCTCCTTGCGTCCGGCCACCAGCTCCCATAAAAAATCTCCCACGGTGTGCCGGTACTGGCGGATCAGCAGCACGCGCCCATCCTCAAAAATCGGCAGCACGACCACCGATCCTGGATGCACGATAATGTCGCGGTCCGCCCGCACTCCTCCCGGTTCGATCACCGTGTCGCGCTGCAAGCGAAACACCTTGCCCGTATAGAGAACCTTGCTCTTCAGAATTTTCGCCCGTCCCTTCGCCAAGTCCGCCTCCAGTCGAATGTTTTTCACCTGTAGCGCCCACCTTCAGGTCGGGAAAGTTTCTAATGTCAATCGCGGTCCCATGAGGGGCGCGGCAAGTCTCCACCCAGCCGGATTGAAATTCTAGCGTCGCTTTCGTCAAATACGTCGAAATAATTTCAACTGATCTCTCTTCGCTCGTCTCTTCTCTGTGCTCTCTGTGACCTCCGTGTTAAAAGCTCTTCAGCCTTAGCCTCCAAGTTGAACGCAAGCCGCCCGTTCGCATATACTGGCCAAGCCCAAGTCCACTGCGCGTCATGCCGATCAACACACTCATTGTGGACGACGAAAAACCCGCCCGCGACGAACTCGCCTTCCTCCTCAAGAGTTTTCCCGAGGTGCATCTCGTCGGCCAGGGCAAGAACGGCGTCGAAGCTCTCGCTCTCATCAAAGAACATTCGCCCGATCTCGTTTTCCTCGACGTCCAAATGCCCGGCCTCAACGGCTTCGGCGTCATCAAAAAGCTGATGGACCGCAAAGGAAAACTCCCCCACATCGTCTTCGCGACAGCGTTCGACAACTACGCAGTCCAGGCATTTGAAGTGAACGCGGTCGATTACGTATTGAAACCTTTCGACAAAGCGCGTCTCGCCCGCGCCGTCCAGCGCGCGAAAAAAGCGCTCGAAGCCGACGCCTCTCCGACCGAGCGCCTCGAAACGCTAGTCACCCAGATGGGCGCGGCGAAAACCCCGCCCGGTGAAGCTCCTGGTAAAAACGCAGCAGCGCCTCTTCCTGGTGGATGCCGACGACGTCCTCTTCGCCTCGATCGAAGACGGCACCATCACCGTAGTTTCCCGCGAGGTCGAGGGCACCTCAAATTACCGCACGATCGAGGAGCTGCAAACGTCGCTCGACTCGGAAATTTTCTGGCGCGCGCACCGCTCCTACCTGGTCAACATCAACCACATCAAGGAAGTCGTCCCCTGGTTCAAATCCAGCTACATGCTGAAAATGGCCGACAAGCGCGCCTCCGAAATTCCCGTAAGCCGCGCCCAAACCAAACGCCTCCGCGAACTCCTAAAGATGTGATACTCCCTTCGTTCTCGAAGTTTTCAAGACGGCCGGGCTTTCAGCCCGGCCAAATCGAAGTCTCGTTGCATTCGGCTTCAGCCGCTGAAGCCAATTCATTTCCGATTCTGTGCCCTCTGTGCTCTCCATGGCAAACTGCCTTTGGTCTCCGCATCTCTGCCATCTCCGTGTGCTAGCATCATTCCTACACGCGACACGATGGACTTTTCCTTCACCGACGATCAACGCCTGATTCGAGACACCGTCCGCCAATTCATGGACGCCGAAGTGCGCCCCACGATCCGCGCCCGCGACCGCGAAGAAAAATTCGCCTCCGCCGAACTCCGCAAGCTCGGAGATCTAGGCTGCTGCGGCATGTTGATTCCCGAATCGCAAGGCGGCGCCGGCGCGGACACAATTTCCTACGTCCTGATGCTGGAAGAAGTCGCCCGCGTGGACGCCGCCATGGCCGTCGCCCTGAGCGTCACGAATTCTCGTAGCCGCGGTCCCGCTCGCAAAATATGGAACCGAAATCCCAGCGCCATAAATATCTGCCGCGCTTGGCGCGCGGAGAAATCCTCGGCGCCTTCTGCCTCACTGAACCGCAAGCCGGTTCCGATTCCGCGGCCATCGCCACGTCGGCCACACGCCACGGCACCACATATCGCCTGAACGGCACGAAATCCTGGGTCACCAACGGCGGCGAAGCCGCCCTCTACATCGTCTTCGCAAAGACCGATGCATCGGCGGGCGCCCGCGGCGTAACCGCATTTCTAGTCGAACCCTCATTTCCCGGCTTCCGGGTAGCGCGATACGAGGATAAGATGGGACTGCGCACTTCGCGCTCGGCCGAAATCGTATTCACCGATTGCGAAGTCCCGGAAGGGAATCGCCTCGGCGAAGAAGGCCAGGGCCTGAAGATCGCGCTGGAATCGCTTGATGGCGGTCGCGTTGGCATTGCAGCCCAAGCGGTAGGCATCGCGCAAGGCGCTCTAGAAGCCTCGGCCGCATACGCGAAGCAGCGCCGCGCGTTCGGAAAAGCGATCGGCGATTTTCAGGCGATACAATGGATGCTAGCAGACATGCAAACCGAAATTGAAGCCGCCCGCGCCTTGATGCACAATGCCGCGTGGATTCGGGATAATCGCAGGCGAGCGCCGCGCATCGGCCCCACCGCGTCGCGCGCCAAACTTTATGCCGGAGAAATGGTGAACCGCGTAGTCTACAAAGCCGTCCAAATCCACGGCAGCCAGGGCTACTCGCGCGAATCCGACGTAGAACGCATGTACCGCGACGCCCGCGTCATCACCATCTACGAAGGCACCAGCGAAATCCAGCGCCTAATCATCGCCCGCGACCTTCTGCGACCGGGCGGCGTCGTAACCCAGGGCGAAGACTTTTCAGTGCAAAGGAAGCGCGCGTGACACCTCCAAACATTGTCATTCCGAACGAAGTGAGGAATCCCTCTTTCTTTGTGACCCAAGTAAAGAGAGATTCCTCGGCACGCGGAGTGCCTCGGAATGACGACGATTCGAGTCTTTTGGCGCGTTGCAATGGCGGACACTTGTCGGTCCAAAAATCCAGGAGAGGCCTCTAGAGTGGACGCGAAGAAACGAGTCCTAAGCGGCATGCGCCCCACCGGCCGCCTCCACATTGGCCACTACTTCGGCGCGCTACAAAACTGGGTCAAACTCCAAAATGATCCGCAATACGAATGCTTCTTCTTCATAGCCGATTGGCATGCGCTCACCTCCGACTACGCCGACACATCCCAAGTGGCCCAAAACACAATCGAAATCGCCACCGACTGGCTAGCCTCGGGCCTCGATCCCGAAAAATGCACCATGTTCATCCAGTCCTCCGTGCCCGAACACGCCGAATTGTCCTTGCTGCTCTCGATGGTCACGCCATTAGGCTGGCTAGAACGCGTCCCCACATACAAAGAAGCTCTGGACAACATCAAAGACAAGGATATCCACACGTACGGTTTCCTCGGCTATCCGGTCCTACAGACTGCCGATATCGTTATGTACGGTGAGCCCAACTCAGGGTTGGTTGTCCCCGTCGGAGAAGATCAAGCATCCCACGTTGAGATTTCGCGCGAAATTGTTCGCCGCTTCAATTCTTATTTTGGTTTTTCCGTAAAGCCCCACCTGTTGGATCGTGATCCTGCTACGACAATGGCTCGTGATTACGTAACGGAACTGCTGACCAATCCTCAATCGTCTCCGCCTACCCGGGACGGAGAGCCCCGATTCCTTGTGCTTCCCGATGCAACGATCGTCAAGCTTGCACGGGAGATGGGTATCGACAACTTCCGTGGGAAGCTGGGTGAATATGAGAGGTTTTTCGTTTTCGAACATGTGTTGTGCGAGCCAGAGGTGATGCTGACGAAGACGCCGAGGATACCGGGGCTGGATGGAAGGAAGATGTCGAAGAGTTATGGCAACGCCATCACGTTGAGCGAAACCGATGCGGACATTCGGGCCAAGACGAAAGTGATGATGACCGATCCAGCCCGCAAGCGCCGCACAGACCCCGGCAACCCCGACATCTGCCCGGTCTACGACTGGCACAAGCTCTTCTCTCCGCCAGAAACGTTAAAATGGTCCGGCGAAGGCTGCCGCACAGCTGGAATCGGCTGCATCGAATGCAAAGCAGCGATGGCCGACAACCTGATCAAATGGATTGAGCCGATCCGCGCCCGTCGCGAAGAATTCGCCGCGCATCCTGACAAAGTTTTGCGCATAATCGACAATCGCTCGACAAAAGCGCGCGACGCAGCCCAGAAAACGATGTCCCGCGTCCGTGAAGCAGTCTTCAATTGGAAAGAGAAGCGCGAGGAAGTCGCGCAACAGAAATCTTCCGCTCAGAATGCTAAAGTGGGGGATTAAAATGGCGTCACCCTACAAAATCCATCTCGAAATCTACGACGGCCCGCTCGATCTCCTGCTCGACCTCATCAAAAAACAAGAAATCGATATCCACAACATCCCGATCTCAAAAATCACGGGCCAATATCTCGACTACCTCCACAAGCTCGAGCAGTTGGACATGGACGTCTCAGCCGATTTCATTTACATGGCCGCCACGCTGATCTACATCAAATCGAAAATGCTTCTGCCGCCCGATCCGTTCGCCGGCCCCGAAGAATCCGAAGACCCGCGCGCCGATCTGGTCCATCGCCTGGTCGAGCACGAAAAATTCAAGAGCGCCGCGCAATTGCTCCACCAGCGCCAGCAAATCGAGGAAAACGTCTGGTCGAAGCCGGACCGCTCCCTCTACGAAGGCGAAGAATCCGAAGGAGAGTTGATCGTCTCTCTAGTCGATCTGGTCAAAGTCTTCCAGCAAGTTCTCGAACGACGCAAGGAAGTGGTAAAGATCGATCTGCGCCACGACCAATTCACCGTCGCGCAAATGATGGAGCTGCTGCGCCAGCAACTGATCACGGCGGACGAAGGCATCCAGCTCATCGCATTTTTCGAGTCCTGCGCGTCGCGGCACGCGATGATCGTCGCTCTGCTCGCCGTTCTCGAACTGGTGCGCCTGCAGGCCATTGTCCTCACGCAACAAGAACAATTTGGAGATATTCGATTGCGAAAGCACAAAATGTTCGACGTAGTCTTCGCGGGCGGCGAATCGCTGAACGAAACGCTGCAGGAGACACTTCGAGGAATCGACGACCAATATCCGGGTGCGGGCTCTACTGGGAGCCCGCGGAGAGAATGACCATGAATTCCACGGAACTGAAAGGCGCGCTCGAGGCCATCATCTATGCGGCCGACGAGCCCGCCACGCTCGACCAGATCGTGAACGCCGTCGGCGAAGAGAGGCACATCGTCCGGCACGCGCTCGACGAAATGATCGCGACCTACGCCCCTGAAGATCGCGGCATCGAAATCCGCGCCGTTGCTGGCGGCTACAAGTTCTACACCAAGCCGCAGCATCACGACGTCGTGCGCCGATTCATCAAGAGCCTTCGCCCTCCGCTGCGTCTGACGATGCCCGCGCTCGAAACGCTCGCCGTGATTTCCTACCGCCAGCCCGTCACCGGCCCCGAGATTCAGGAAATTCGCGGCGTAAACGTTTCCGGAGTCATCAAGACGCTGCTCGAAAAACGCCTGATCACGACGGCCGGCCGAAAAGCCGTCCTGGGCCGCCCCATCCTCTACCGCACATCGAAAGAATTTCTGATGCGCTTCGGCCTTTCCGATCTCGACGAGCTGCCGAGCCTCAAGGAGTTCGAGCAACTCGCGCGCGCGGCCCTCGGCGCCGACGAAGGCATCGCACCCAGCGAGCCCGAGCCGGAAATTGTGCTGGAATCCTTGGATGCCACTCAGGCGCAACCGATTCCACTGACAGAAGTAGACGGATCGGCGCAACCCGACGCACCACGATTCGTCGAATTCCGCTGGCGTGGAAGTGGAGCAGAGAACGGAGAATGCAAGGGCGGAAAGCGCGTCGTCGAAATCGTAATGCTCGAACGCCTGCAAAAAATTATTTCGCGCGCCGGAATCGCCTCCCGGCGTCACGCCGAGGACATGATCCTAAGCGGTCAAGTCCGCGTTAACGGCGTAGTCATCACCGAACTCGGCGTCAAGGCCGACCCCGAGCATGACAGAATCGAAGCCGCCGGCAAGGTGGCCAACATTTCCGAAGCGCGCGCCTACGTACTCCTCCACAAGCCACCGCAAATTGTTTCGACGCTCGCCGACCCCGAAGGCCGCCGCACGGTTCGCAATCTGCTCGTCGGCGTCTCCGAACGCGTATTTCCCGTGGGCCGCCTCGACTACGCCGCCAGTGGCGTCGTCTTCCTCACCAATGACGGCGATCTTGCCAGCCGCATGTTGAAAGCGTCGCCCAACCTGCCGCAAACGTATTGGGTCAAAGTGAAAGGGCGCCTCAGCGAAATCCAACTGAAGAGCTTGGCGAGCTCCCTGCACGGCGAAATATTTCCCCTGCGCGCGGCCCGTGCCGCGGGGAAGAATCCGCCGAATCCCTGGTACGAAGTGCAATTCTCCGGAGTCCGCCGCGATCTCCTTCGGCGCAACCTGCTCAACATAGGCCATCGAGTCGAAAAAATGAAGCGCGTGAAACTCGCGTCCATCGAGGCCGATACAGTTCCCGAGGGCCACTACCGCCGTCTCGATCCCAGTGAAGTGGCGAAGCTATCCCGCGCCATCGATCATGCACTCGAAAACAAATCTCCATTGCCTCCTGCGCCAAAAAATCGCCGCGCGCGCCGCCGCCGTCCAAAATGAGCATCTTCCACAGGAAGGCTTTCTTTGATGCCGCGGGATAATAGTCCAGGTTCGGCAAACGATGAGTCGGCGATTGCCGAACTTCTCGAATCGTCAAAAACTATCGCCGTCGTGGGCCTCTCGTCGAAGCCATTCCGCCCCAGCTTCGGCGTTTCGCAATATCTTCAATCCGCCGGCTACCGAATTATCCCTGTCAATCCAAACGAATCATTGATCCTCGGTGAAAAATGCTACGCCCGCCTCGAGGACATCCCCGAAAAAATCGACATCGTTGATATTTTCCGCCGTTCGGAGCTAGTACCGGAAGTCGTCGACGCGGCGATTCGCATCGGCGCCCGCGCCATCTGGATGCAAGAAGGTGTCGCGAACGAACCCTCCGCCGGCCGCGCCCGCGGCGCCGGACTCTTTGTCGTCATGGACCTCTGCATCGCCAAAGAACTCAACAAGCTCCACACCTAATATCCCGCCCCGAAAATACGCGCCACACTTCCCAAAACGCACGTCTCTCGCGCTCGTCGGAAAGCTGAAAAGAGAGAGTTTTTTCTAGGGAGCGATGTGAGCGTTTGCGGAAATTACTTGCGGCAATTTTCGCAGTAGCCGCCTACCTCGGTGCGGGTCATCGTGATTTTGATATCGCAATCCTGCTCGATCTGCTTCTTCAGTTTTTCGTAGAGGCGGGACTCGAATTCGCGCACCTTGCCGCATTTCAAGCAGGCGACGTGGATGTGGTCGCGCAGGCCGTGGCTTTCGTAAAAGTGCTGGTCGCCGCGGAGGTGCAGCAAGTCGAGCTCATCGATGAGGCCGTTGCGCTTCAGCAAATCGAGGGTGCGGTAGACGGTGACGCGATGGACGCGGGGATCGATTTTCTGGGCCCGTTCGAGAATGGCGCCGGCGTCCAAGTGGCGTTCGGCGTTGTCCATGACCTCGAGCAGGACTTTTCGCTGGCGCGTGAGGCGCACACCACGCTTTTCGAGAGCGGCCTGGAGGCGGCCGGGCCGCTCGTGTGCGTTAATCCGTTCGCCGGCGGAGACGCGATGTGCGGCTGTGGGGGGCATAGTTGTTAGTGCGGGTGCGCGCGAATCGCTGGAGGCGCCATGCTCAATATTCCAGAGGGCTCTGAGCGGAGCCCGCGTCCCGATCGTGCCTGGTGCGCGCGTTAGCGGTGCGCCAGCCGCAAAACGTCATTGTACATAACGATTGCAAAAACCAGCAATAGGAAGACCATGCTGACCGTGACGAAGCGCTCTTTCACGCGAATACTCAAATCGCGGCGAATCGATCCTTCGATGAAGAGAAGTAAGATGTGACCTCCATCAAGAGGAGGAATCGGAAGCAGGTTCAGGATGGCGAGGTTTACGCCGATCATGGCCATCAGTTTCAGCAACTCGGACGCTCCCTGACGGGCTGCACGGCCGGATTCCCGTGCGATGCCGAGAGGTCCTTCGAGCTGCTTGAGCGAAATGTTACCGCGAAACAGCTCGACCACCACAAAGGCGACTTGCCGAGCCATCAAGGTGTTCATCCCGATGGATTCGGCAATGGCCGCGCCGAATGGCAGCCGCCGGTCAACCATCTCTCCGACTTGAAGGCCCACGCCAATCTGCCATTGCGTGACACCATTCTTGACGCCCATTTGCTGGGGGTGAACTTCCAGATGGATCGTTCGCTCGCCGCGGCGAATATCCAGTTCGAGCGGGCCTCCCTGCGATTTTTCCACAAGGGAAGGGAATTCAGTGCCGCTGGCCAGCGGATTTCCGTTGACCTTCAGGACTTCATCTCCGGTTTGAATACCACTTCGCTCGGCCGGCATTCCTGGCGTGACCGACCCAATGAGGAGGCGATTGGCGGGATATCCAAAGATGTCTTCCATCGACTGGCTGGCGGGAACCGTTACCGAAACTTCCTGTCCGCCACGGTCCACAACAAGCGTGAGTGAATGCCCCGGCAAGGTCGACATCAACTCAAGTAGCGCGCGGTCCCACGTTGGATTGCTGGCACCGTTGATTTTGATGACGTGATCGCCGGCAGCCAGGCCTGCTTTCTGCGCGGTCGAATCCGGCAAGACTCCGGCCAGGACCATCGGCTGATCCAAATAGGCCGGTTCTTTGCTGCCATGCATGTAAATGCCGGCGATCAGCACAATCGACAGGATGATATTCATCGCCGGACCCGCTACGGCAATGAGGGCACGCTGCCACCGTGGCTTCGACAAGAATTCGTCCGGGTCGCCCTTGCGTTCCTCGAGCGGATTGTCGCCCGCCATTTTGACGTAGCCGCCCAGAGGCAATCCGCTGATACGATAGTCGGTATCCCCGCTTTTGCGCCCCCAGAGTCGGGGGCCGAAACCAATGGAAAAAATTTCAACGCGGACGCCGAAGGCTTTGGCGACGATAAAGTGACCCCATTCGTGCACGAGGACCATGATTCCCAGCACGACGGACACGGAAAGAATCGTTACGATAAAATCGGACAAGTTCTTCTCCTGGGAATGCGACGCGGAATCCGCGCCACTTTCTTTTCCCTAATTCTGGCAGGGTCCATCTAGAGCCCGCACTCTTGTACTGACGATTTTCGCATCATACGGTTGCCGCTCGCGCGGCGGTTCGTTCCACTTCTTCGTGGGCCATGCGGCGCGCTTCGGAGTCCGCCGCGAGGACGTCGGCGATCGCGGCCAACTTTATTTTTGGCGTCCGGGCCAGCACGCGCTCGATCACTTCCGCGATCCCAGCGAAAGACAGCCGACGATCGAGGAATGCTTCGACGGCGACTTCGTCCGCGGCGTTGAAGGCGCAAGGATAGGCGCCTTTCTTGCGCAATGCTTCGCGGGCCAGGCGCAAACAAGGAAACCGCCGCGTGGAGACCTTTTCAAAATCAAGGCGCCGCAGCTTGCTCCAGTCGAGGGCCACTTCATTGGATGCAGCCCGCTCTGGGTAGGTTAGCGCATATTGGATGGGCATGCGCATGTCTGTCGGGCCGAGTTGCGCCAAGATGGACCCATCCACAAATTCGACCATGGAATGAATCGTGGACTGCGGATGAACCACGACGTCGATCTGGTCCGGGCGCATGTCGAACAGCCAGTGCGCTTCGATGACTTCAAACCCTTTGTTGACCAGCGTTGCGGAGTCGATGGTGATACGGCGCCCCATGCGCCAGTTCGGATGCGCCAAGGCCTGCTCTGGCGTTGCAGCGGCCATTGCCGCGAGCGGCGTTTTCCGGAAAGGCCCGCCCGAGGCCGTGAGGACCAAACGCTTGACTTCTTTTTGTTTTCCGGCGCGCAAGCATTGGTGGATGGCGTTGTGCTCGCTGTCCACGGGAAGCAACTCGACGTTTTCCTGGCGGGCTGCCGCCATGACGATTTCGCCTGCGGCGACCAGGACTTCCTTGTTCGAGAGCGCGACCTGCTTACCCGCTTTCACCGCGGCATAGGTGGCTTCCAGGCCAACCACGCCGACGGCCGCGGAAACCACTGTCATGGCGTCGGGATGTGTGGCGACGGCTATGAGACCAGCGCGGCCGTGCTGGATTTCCGTGAGCTTCGTCATTCCCTTGCCGCGTAACCGCTCGGCAAGATTCGTCGCCAGATCCGGTGTCGCGACCGAGACGAGTTCCGGATGGTGGCGCGAAATCTGGCGCGAGAGTTCCTCCAGATTGCTTCCGGCGGCGAGTGCGGACACGCCAAAGCGTTCCGGCATGGCATCCACGACGGCCAGCGTTTGCCGGCCGATGGAACCTGTCGACCCGAGGATGGAGATTTGTTTCACGATTTGACCGCACCTTGCAACGATTCGCCTTGGTTCAAACCCTTCTCATCACGAACCACTGGAAATAGTACCAGACTGCGGGGGCGGCAAATATCAGCGCGTCGATGCGGTCTAGCATCCCACCATGGCCGGGGAGGAGCGTTCCGGAATCCTTGACCCCGGCACTGCGCTTGAATGCCGATTCGAAAACGTCTCCCACCTGGCCCGCAACGCTGCCGAGTGCGGCCATCGCGAGCATATGCGCCGGCGGGAACTTCATCCAATACGCGAACCCAGCAGCCACGAGCAACGCTCCGAAGAGATTTGCGCCGGCGCCCTCCCACGTCTTGTTCGGACTTAACTGCGGCGACATCTTGAGGCGCCCAAACGCATGGCCCACGAAGTACGCTGCCGAGTCTCCGATCCAGACCACGACAAGCGTGAAAAGGAGGAGTTGCCGTCCAATTAGGGCTACGCCATTCAAACGTACGACTGCGCTGAACGGAATTACGATGACGACCAGACCTGCCGCGCTGACGGAAACCGAAGAAAATACCTCGGTTGGCGCGCGGCGGCTTCCCAGAGCGATGATCGCCGCCCCCAACACGAACAGGACCAGCACGAATTCCAAGGAAATTCGAGGAGCGTCCTCGCGATAGAGGAGGTCACCGAGTCTCGAAAAACTTGCTGCCTGAGCCGCGTGCCATTGCTGCGCAAATATCCCGACTGCGGCAAGGCAGGTCCAAGTGCGGTAAGCACGAAAACCAATCCGCTCGCCCATTGCGAAGAATTCACAAAGCGCGAAGACCGCTACGATGGCCGCCAATCCCGCCAATAACCAAGTCGGGCCCCACCAAATCGCTGCAGTTACCGCGGGGACGAGTATCGCCGCCGTCGCTACGCGAAGCAGTGTGCCGGAATTCATTCAGATTTCCCTCGCTCCGATTGTAAATCTTGGAAAGACCTGTCACGCACGAACCTGCGTGACTCCGTTGGGAAAAAACTCGCTCGCGCCAATTCAACACCTAAAGTTAAGCCCATGCTCGTCTCGCGGACCAGCGCGTCCGCATCCTCCTCCTTGCCGGGGGCAGAGATCAAATGTCTATCGGCAAGCCAACTTTCTCGCAGGAAGATTCCAATTTGTTCTGGAATATTGGCGCATGTGCCGGGTCAACGACATTTTTGCGGCGGAAAGGTGGGCTGCGCCGTCAGGCGATGACGCGCTGACGCGTTTCCGCCAGGCCGCCGTAGCGGCGTTCGCGTTTCTGAAAATCGAGCAAGGCCTCCAAGAGCTGGGCGCGCGTGAAATCGGGCCAAAGCGTTTCGGTCACGTAGATTTCGGCATACGCAATCTGCCACAGCAGAAAATTGCTCACGCGCATTTCTCCGCTCGTACGGATGAGCAAGTCCGGGTCCGGCAGCCCAGCCGTGTACAGGTGCTGGGAAATCATTTCTTCGTCGACGCGGGCGTTCGCGAGTCCATTGTTTCTCACGCGGTCGAGGATGCGGTTGAACGCATCCACCAGTTCGGCGCGGCCGCCGTAATTGAGCGCCACAGCAAGTTGCATGCCGGAGTTCTTCGCGGTTTGGTCCATCGCGCGCTCCACATCCGTGCGCACCGCTTCGGGCAACTGATCGGGGCGGCCGATGACCAGGAGGCGGATATTATTCCGATGAATGACGGGCAGCTCTTTGCGAAGGTATTCTCGCAGGAGGCGCATCAGGAAATCGATCTCCGCTTTCGGGCGGCGCCAGTTTTCCATCGAGAACGCATACAACGTAAGCGCGGGGATGCCGAGCCTCGCACAGGTCTCAATGACAGTTCGAGCGGATTGGACGCCCGCGCGATGCCCCGCGATTCGGGGCAAGTGACGCCGCTGCGCCCAGCGCCCATTGCCATCCATGATTACGGCGATGTGCTGGGGAAGCTTGTTGGCGTCTAGTTCCGCGAACAGACGTTCTTCCTCAACGCCGGATGGTTTGAGCGAGTCCGGTACTTTCACGCGATCAATCCCGCGATTTCCATATTTTGGCGCGCTCCAAGCGGAGCCCGCACCTGGCTTCAAAAGCTAACATAGAGGAACACACCACGCAACACGGTGGCGTTGACTTTCATGGCCAGCCGCTGTCAGTTGGATGATTTTTTCA
This sequence comes from Terriglobia bacterium, assembly GCA_963811715.1. Classification (GTDB taxonomy): domain Bacteria; phylum Acidobacteriota; class Terriglobia; order Acidiferrales; family UBA7541; genus Palsa-360. The sequence goes on along the minus strand of CAWESM010000004.1, from coordinate 503,705 downwards.
CAGGGCCGCGAAGAGGAAAGCTGGAGAACACCCTGTCTGAAGACGTTGCCGTTTTCCCGTCGGTCGCCACCCGCTTCAACGCGCTTGAACATGCCTCCGTGATGCCCGTCGTGTCCGCGCAGGCCAACTGAGATGCCCTTCGCTGATTCGCGTTGCGAAACCGCAAATTATTCCGCAAACTGTAAAGCTGCTCCTAGTAAGTCTCGTAAAGACAGGGCTGAGAGAGCATTTCAGGGTGATAGCGGGACAGGAAGGCAGGGACTGTTCCACAATGAAACAGTGGGTTGCGAATGCAGTTTGGCTGCGGCCCGGGTGGGATCCCCTTGCCAACATCAATGGGGACGCCCGGGCCAATAAGCCAGTATGCCGGAGAAAGCCTTCCCGAACACCTCGGGAAACCGCTGGACTTAGCGGTTGGCCATCTTCTGAGCCATGTAAAGCAGGAGCCGACGGTCGGGTTCTTGGATCCGACCCATCAGCCTGCGGAACTTGCTCAGCAGACGCGCCTCTTTCCCCGAACTGCCCCAAACAATATCGTCAGCGCTTTTGCGCTTCGGAAGATTGGGGAGTTCGGGCGGCTCCTCTCCGTCATAGAAGAGTTGGTAGAGTGGGACTTCCAAAGCGCGGGCCATCTTTTCCAGCGTCTCTATGGCTGGAACGGTATGGCCGTTTTCCACGCGTGAAATGTAGCAACGCAGGAGTCCAGTGCGCTTTTCGATATCCCCTTGGGAAAACTTCTTTTCTTCGCGCAATGCGCGAAGACGGTCGCCGATGATCATGTCGGCATTGTTCCATAGAGTATTAGAGGCTGCAAGCGGAAAATTGGACATTCCGTAAAAGCGGTGTAACCTGAGGTCAATGGCAAACGTCACAAATTCAGGCATAAGCCAGGGCGGCCCGGCGGCAGGTACGGCCGAACCATTGACGCCAGCGGAGAAAGAAAAGCTGGTGGTGCGCCGGGCTCAAGATGGGGATGTCAGTGCCTACGAAGAGCTCGTGCGCACGCATCAACACCGCGTGCTGGCCGTCGTGGGAGGGATCTTGCGCGGCAGCGAGGATGTGGAGGATGTGGCTCAGCAGGCGCTCGCGAAGGCGTATTTTTCGATACGGCGATTCGATCTCCGGTCGGCGTTCGGTACTTGGCTGTATAAAATCGCGGTGAATGAATGCTGGGATTACCTGCGAAAGAAGAAAGTGCGGCGGCTGGTGTACGAAGCGGACATGAGCGAAGAGCAGGTGCGGAAATTGGATTCGGTGCCGGAGCACAGCTTTGGTGACCCTCGCCCGCGCGGAGACGCGGTCAGCAGAATCGAACAGCGTCAACTGGTCGAACGGCTGCTCGGAGAGTTGGATGAAAAGGACCAGCTCATGCTGGTGATGAAAGAAGTCGAGGGTTTTTCGGTGGAAGAGATCGGTGAAGTTTTGGGCCTGAACGTCAACACGGTGAAGGTGCGGTTATTTCGCGCGCGAGGCCGGCTGGTGGAAATTTACAGGAAACGGCTGGAAAAGCGGCCAGTTCGCCGGCCGGGACTTAGGCAAGTAAGGAGCGACAAACGTGTTTAGAAAAATTAGGACTCTGATTTCTGGCGGGCTCCGCGCCCCGGTCCGGACCGGGGCGTTCAGCGTAAAGGCAAAGGCCGCACCTGTGCCGTGTCGAAAGTATGAAGCGCGCCTGGAGGATTACCTTCAGGGGACGGATGACTTCGGACTGGACGAACATCTCAGCCAGTGCGCGCATTGCCGCTCGGCGCTGGAAAACTCGCGGGTAGGCGCGCAATTGCTGCGCGACGCCTGGGAGCCGGCCCGTGAACCGCAAAGCGCGTTTCTGGCGGGAGTGATGGCGAGGATTCAAGAGGAGAAGATGCGGGCCGAATCTCCGGCGGCATTCTGGAATCCACTCGAATTTCTGGCATCGCGTGTTTCTTTGACGGCGGCGACGGTGCTGTTCGCGTTGTCGGTGTATATGGTGGGATTTGCGCCGCGCCGTGCACCTACTTCACCTGTTTCCGCAAGAACCGAGTTGAGTGCAGCCGATCTCCCACAACCTCCGGGAGACCCTGACAGCAACGAAGAGGTATTGCAGTCGTTGATGGAGAGGAATTATGGACACTAGTCAAGGCAGTCGCAAAGCGGCCCTGCTCGTTCTCCTCGTCTTCGCGCTGGGGATTGGTCTAGGCTCAGTCGGGACCTATGTGGTGACCACACGCGTTCTCGCCGCTCGCCCCCAACAGCCCGCCCGCAATTCGGTCAGCCACATGGCGATGTTTACCAGAGACTTGAATCTGAATCCGGACCAGCAAAAACAGATTCAGGCGATCCTCACCGACACACGCGCGCGCTACGCGGAGATTCACAACCAGGCCGACCCCGAGTATGAACAAGCGCGGCAGGCGGGCCGGGAGAAAATCCGGCAGGTGCTGACGCCGGAGCAGAAACCGAAGTTCGAGGATTTGCTCCGGAGAATCGACGAGGAGCGCCGGAGCCGGCAAAACCAAGCGAACGATTAGCGTGGCGCCCATATTTTCCCGCAAAAACTGTGAGGGAGATTCAGAGGCTGAAGAGCCTGTCTGGCAACGGATATGTGAAATGCTCTTGTAGCGTCGGCCCTCAGGCCGACACCGTAGATGCAGGCACATGCCCAATGGCGGGTGCTACGGAACGCAAAACTGGGTTTCCGCTGAAACTCTAAAGCCATCACTCACGTATCATAATTTAGACGAATCCGCGGGACCTAATCCGAGTTAGAGTCGTGGTTTCCAGTGAAGGGGCGGCGCATGGGACGTTTCGTGAATATGATGAAGCAACTGTGGGGGCGGTCGATGTGGCACCGTGCCATGTTGGTGGCCCCGGAGATCGCGCTCCTTCTTTGGGTCGGCTATGTTTCCGTGGCCACGCGGTCGAGCGCGCAATTTTTCACCGCTAAAGTGGAGAAGGGCGACATTTCCCAAGTCGTTCAAGCCACGGGGACAATCAATCCCGTCAACACCGTCCCGGTAGGTTCGGTGGTGTCAGGCAATGTGGTGAGCATTAATGCCGACTTCAACTCCAAGGTGAAGAAGGGCGATATCCTCGCGGAGATTGACCCCGTCCCGTTCCAGACCCAACTGGCGCAGTCCCAAGCGGACTACCAAAATTCCGTTGCCAACGTAGCGAATTTGGAAGCGCAGATCCAGACGGCCACCGCCAACGTGTCGACAATGAAGGCCAACATTGCCAAGGCGCATGCCAGCACCGTTGATATGGAGACCCAGCTTCGTCGCACGAAGGCACTGGCGGAGGAAGGGGTTCTGTCTGCCCAGCAGAAGGACGACGCACAGGCGAACTACGACACGGCCGTCGCTAGTGAGCATGCCACCGAAGCGCAGGAGAAGCAGGCCGAGGCGCAGCTGGCAGCCACGGTCGCGCAGCGGGATCAAGCCAAGGCGCAGGTGCTCATGAAGAAGGCCGCCGGGGATTCCGCGCAACCTGCAGCTGAGTTATTGCACGATCCGCGCGCCTGTTGACGGTACGGTTATTAATCGCACAGTGAACGTCGGCCAGCCGGTAGCGGCCAGCCTGCAAGCGCCCAACCTCTTCAGCATCGGGCAGGACTTGACCCACATGCTGGTCTATACGAACACCGATGAGGCGGACGTGGGGCGCATCCAGGTTGGAGCGCAAGCCACATTCCGGGTGGATACGTTTCCGAGGGAGACGTTTTACGGAAAAGTCGCCCAGGTTCGCATGAACGCCACAACGATTCAGAACGTCGTAACGTATAACACGACCATCGCGTTCGATAATCTCGACTTGAGGTTGTTTCCAGGCATGACCGCGTACGTTTCCATCCCCGTGGCGATGGTCCAACAACGTCGTCAAGGTTCCCAACGGGGCGTTGCGCTTCAAGCCGGATTTGACGGATAGCGAACGCCAAGACGCTGTACGCGAAGTACGGCATCAAAGACAATGCGCGGGCCACGACGGCAGGGCGGATCGGTTCCGCGACTGCATCCACAGACAGCGCCACCGCAAACGGCGGGGGCCAGGGCGCCCGCAGATGGTCAGGGTGGCGCGGGAGGAGGCGGAGGGGCGCGGCGGGCGCAAGGCGGGGGCGACGCGGGCGCAGGTGGCGGTGGCGGCCAGAACGGCGGGCGCGCGGCGGGCGGAAACAGTCAACGCCAGGATACTGGCATTGTTTGGAAGCTGAACCCAGACAAAACCATGGAGCCGATCCAGGTAGGACTCGGCGTGACCGATTTTACTTTTACGGCGATGATGTCCGGAAAGCTGAATCCCGGGGACGACCTCGTCATCGGCCAGTCCACGAACAAGACGGCGACCGCTCAGGCTCGTAGCCCAGTAGGTGGTCCGGGGGGCGCCGGTGGTGGGCCTCCTGGAGTACCCAGGCGGTTCTAAGTTCAGTCGCGAATCCTCGCGCGGACACTCTATGGAAACCCAAATTACGCCGGCGACGGAACCGAACCAAACCGCGGCCACTGGCAAACCGGTCATTCGCCTTGAAAATGTCTATAAAACATATGACTTGGGTGAGATTCAGGTCCAGGCATTGCGCGGCATTTCGCTGGAGGTACGCCAGGGAGAATTTGTCGCCGTGATGGGGCCATCGGGCTCAGGCAAATCCACCATGATGAATATTCTGGGATGCCTGGATCGCCCCACCAGAGGTCACTACTACCTGGATGGCGTGGATGTTTCGGGAATGTCGAAGACCGCGCTGGCGCGAATCCGGAACCGGAAGTTGGGGTTCGTGTTCCAGCAATTCAACCTGCTGTCGCGCACGTCGGCGCTAGAAAACGTCGAGTTGCCGACCGTGTACGCGGGTATCGATCCCGAAGAACGGACCAAGCGGGCTATGGAGTCACTGGCGCGCGTGGGACTCACCGACCGCGCCGGACATCACCCTTCGCAGTTGTCAGGGGGGCAGCAACAGCGCGTGGCGATTGCGCGAGGGCTTGGTGAACCGGCCCGCGATTCTGCTGGCGGACGAGCCGACCGGGAACCTCGACAGCCGGACTTCGGTCGAAATCATGCAGATCCTTCAGACGCTCAATGAGGAGCAAGGATTGACGATCGTGCTGGTGACGCACGAATCGGACATCGCCCGATACGCCAAGAGGACGCTGGAGTTCCGCGACGGAAAGTTGCGGCGTGACAGTATTGTCGGGGACCGATTCGTCGCACGCGAGGTACTGAAAACGCTTCCCACCGCCGAGGAGCAGGCTGCCGAGGACGCGGAAGATAATGCCCGTCAGGAAAAGCTGGCCGGAGGCGACGCCCCGGTGTAGTTTGTCCTGACCAGAAGAAACCCATGGATTTCATGAACACATTCCGGCTGGCTCTGCGCGCGCTGGCTCGAAACAAGATGCGCTCGGCGCTGACCATGCTCGGCATCATCATCGGCGTGGCGGCGGTGATCGCGGTCGTGAGCATTGGGCAGGGCGCGCAATACATGGTTCAGCAGGGAATTCAGGCCATGGGAACGAATGTGGTCTTTATTGCCGCGGGCAGCGGGCGGCCGGGCGGCGTTCGGGTGGGCTATGGCGGCGTGAAGACCCTCACCATCGATGACATGAACGCGATCTTGCGGGAAATCCCGCTGATCAAGGAGGCGGCGCCGTCTGTCAATAGCCGCAAGCAGGTGGTCTACGGGAACCAGAACTGGAGCACCAGCGTGACCGGCACGTCGCCGAACTTTTTCGAAATCCGGAATTGGTCCATCCAGGCGGGATCAGTCTTCAGCGACGAGGAAGTCGACCTTGCGGCCAACGTGTGCGTGATTGGGACCACGGTGGCTCAAAATCTGTTCCTGGACGAAAACCCCGTGGGGAAAACGTTGCGCATCGGGACTCTCCCGTTCCGGGTGGACGGCGTGCTCGAATCGAAAGGCCAGAACGTGATCGGTCAGGACCAGGACGACGCCATCTACGCGCCGTATACGACCGTACAGCGCAAAATCTCCGGCATCACTTGGGTACAGTTCATCAATGCTTCAGCGACTTCGCAGGTGGCTTCGGTTGCGGCGGTCAATCCGATAACAAGCCTGTTGCGCGAGCGGCATCGCATCCGGCCCGGCGATGACGACGACTTCTTTGTGCGCACGCAATCGGAAGTGGCTGACCTGATGAATCAGACGCAGTCGGTGATGACGATGCTGCTAGGAGGGATCGCATCGGTCTCTTTGCTGGTAGGCGGCATCGGGATCATGAATATCATGCTGGTTTCGGTAACCGAGCGGACGCGCGAGATCGGCGTGCGCATGGCGGTAGGCGCGACGGAGAGTGACGTGCAGCGCCAGTTCCTAGTGGAAGCGGTAACCCTCAGCATGATGGGCGGTGCGATCGGAATCCTGTTTGGGCTCGTTGGTTCGGCGCTGATCAGTAATTTTCTGTCCTGGCCGACATTGGTCTCGATGAAGGCCATAGTCACCGCCGCTATTTTTTCGGCTGCCGTTGGTATCTTCTTCGGATTTTATCCCGCTCGGAAGGCGGCACGGCTCGACCCTATTGAAGCCCTGCGGTATGAATAGTCACTGTCTATCACCAGGCGCTCGGCCCATGTAGCCTGAATTCCGAAGTTGATTTGAGAACTTGGGGTTGAAATCCGGGTATGCCAGTCTCCAGATTGGCGGTTCGCAGGACGCCATTCAGGAGAATGGCGTTCCCGGGATCGCCGCCAAGCAGTCCTAAACCTGGATTTCCAAGTTGAACCAATACCCAACGCCCGAAGCCATTGTTAGAACGGAATATCTTCGTCGGTGACTTCGGGGCCGGCATGCTCTTCGCTCGGGGGAGCGGGAGCTTCGTGATCGAAATCGCCGGCGGGCGCGGCGCTGCGGGCTCCAGCTCCAGCGCCCATGGAGTCCGAGCGCGAGCCGAGCATTCGGAAATTGGTGGCCACAATTTCGTAGCTGGTGCGCTTTTGACCTTCCTTATCGGTCCACTCGCGCGATTGAATGCGCCCCTCGAGGTAGATTTGTGCACCCTTCTTCAGATATTGCTGGGCAATCTCCGCCTGTTTCGCCCAGATGACAATCCTGTGCCATTCGGTGCGCTTCTGGCGCTCGCCGTTGCGGTCCTTGAAGCTTTCGTCCGTGGCGAGCGAAAAGTTGCACACGGCCTGGCCCGCGCCTGTGTATCTCGTTTCCGGATCCTTGCCCAAACGTCCAACCAGAATCACTTTATTGACGGACATGTTGTTTCTCCATTCGCGGGAGGAAGATAACACGCGGCGGAGTGCGGTGCAAACATGACAAATCGGAACAATCGTTAAACTGGCCCACTCACGCGTGCGAGGCGAGGCGGACTGGCGGCGGTTCCCGCAAATATCCCCATTTCCTTGCGCGGTACCGCGGCTCTCTCTGTGCCCTCTGTGCTCTCGGTGAACTCTCTGTTAGAGCTTTTCGGCCCTGGCACGAAAGGCCCGTCCGATCTCCCCTCACTTTAGGGTTAACACTCCAGCCCGCCGCCAAGTGGAGGAAGCTTGTTTTGCGTGTCGCGCCGCCTCATAATGAAGGTTGACTAGGGTGCACATGCGAAGACTCCTTTTGGGAACAATCCTGGCGGTTGCGTTCCTAGCCGCCGCCTACACCATGACTGGCGCGCCAGCCCGCTCCACGGGGCAATCCGCGTCACCGGCGGCGACAGCCCGCCTGTCATCCGCTTCGTAAAAGACCCGGAGATGGCCCCTCCCTTGCCAGAGCGCGATATTTCCGGCGCGGTGGTATCCAAAGCCAATTGGACCGGCAAAGTCGTCCTGGTGAATTTCTGGGCCACGTGGTGTCCTCCTTGCCGCGAGGAAATTCCAGAAATGATTTCACTCCAAAGGCAATTCAAGGATCAACTGCAGATTGTCGGTATATCCGAAGACGACGACACTGCGGCGAATGTCCTAAGATTCGCACGGAATTGGAGAATCAACTATCCCATCGTCATGGCCACGCCGGAGGTAATCGCGGCGTACGGCGGCGTTCCGGCCTTGCCCACCACCTTTGTGATCGATACGCAGGGGCGCGTCGTGGAGAAGCATGCTGGTTTGCATTCGATCGACACCTACGCCCTCGAAATTCGCGCTCTTCTCGGACTTCCGGTCGACGCTCGCGTAGAGACCTTCGCGGACACCGGCCAGGTATTCCTGAAGAATGCGGTGAACGCCACCGAATTGCCTGGAGTAAACCTCACTGGATTGACGCCTGTGCAGAAGAAGGCCGCCCTGCACCGCCTGAACGCCGAGAGCTGCACCTGCGGATGTAACTTGACTCTCTCCCAATGCCGGGTGAATGATACGGAATGCCCGGTCAGCGGCAAAATAGCCGAGCAAGTCGTGAAAGAAGTCGTTCACGGCAGCAAGCCGGCGAGTGCGCCCGCTCCACAGACCCCCAAGCCACCTCCAGTGTAGTGGGTCACATTGCTGCCGGGGTTTTAGTAGGACAGGCACTCTTGCCTGTCCGCTTTTGTAATGGCGAAATCGCATGGGACAGACAAGAGCTTCCTATCACTTCGAAAGGAGAGTCGTCATGCTTCGATTCCTTGTTCGAACCTTCGCAATCCTTGCGGCCGTCCTCCCACTTGGACGCGGAGCTTCTTGCAATGCCGCCGGCGGGGCCGTGGCGATCCCGAATCCGTCCGTGGACGCTCACCTCGCGCCCGCGAAGGGCCAGCAGACCGCCGTCTTGGCTGGCGGTTGTTTCTGGGGCATTCAAGCCGTGTTCGAACACCTCAAGGGTGTGATCCGCGCGACCTCGGGATATTCTGGCGGTTCGGCGGACACTGCCCAGTACGAAAGGGTGAGCTCAGGCCGCACCGGACACGCGGAAGCAGTCCAGGTCACCTACGATCCGTCCCAAATCACGTATGGCCAGCTTTTGAAAGTGTTCTTCTCGGTGGCGCACGACCCGACGCAGCTCAACCAACAAGGGCCCGACGTTGGCACGCAATATCGTTCCGCGATTTTCTACGCTACCGACGAACAGAAACGAATCGCGCAAGCGTACGTCGATCAATTAAATCAGGCCAAGGTATTTCCGAGGGCCATCGCCACTCAGATCGTCACCCTCAACGCATTTTATCCCGCGGAGGAGTACCACCAGGATTACGCCGACAATCATCCCGAAAACTTGTACATCGTGATCAACGATCTGCCCAAGGTGGAGCATCTTCACAAGCAATTTCCGGAGCTGTACGTGGAAAAGAAGTAAGGCGGCAGCGCTCCGAACTTCGTCGTGCCGTTGCCTGCAACGGTGCAAAAGCCCGCCGGCCGCTGCGGCCTTTGCGCTCTCAAATCTCGGATTTCAAATGCTGTCCCGATCTTGCTGCGTACTTGCGATTTTCAGCCCTGGATTACGTAAGTTTGTCGAGATCAAATTCCGTCTTGAGGATTTGTCCGTCGGGCGTCGTGACTTTGACTTTTGCGGTTCCAGACGCGAACTGCTCGGCGTCAAACCAGACGAGGATCGCAAATCGGGTGACTCCGCAGTCGCCCCACAGATTGCAGATCAATTCAGTGGTAAATTTTTTAGGCTCGATCGGGTCCGCTTGTGAAACGTGGATACTTGAATCTGTTGGTGGGTGGTTCGGGACCGGCATAGCCCAATTTGTAGGAAATCATAACCCGCACGGCGATCAGATTTGGATGCGCCCGGAAATCTTCGTCGGCTTCAAGTGCGCTGTACTGATTCAATTTCTCCCGCGATCGCAGCACGATCTGTTCATACGGGGTCCGGAACTCGACCGATTCCACGTAGGAATAATATGGGCCGCGAGCGGGATAAGGGAAATAGTGCACATATTGCTTATAAAAATCCGTGAGTTTCTCGCCATCTGTCGTACGGCCAAGAAAATAAGCCTCGCGAACTTGCTCCTCTTGGAGCGGATAGTTGAACGCGGCGGCATTTTGTGACGCCAAGAAACTGAGGCTGAGGCCCAGAGCTCCAATCCGAACCCTCCAGGCCGATGTCCTAACATTCCGGCACATTGGCTCGCGCTGCTCCACTTTCGTATTGTATACCACTATGGATATTCAATTTTATATGCCCAATAGGCGGGCGCCGGATGGCGGAGGGCCCCATCGTCACGAGAGGGGTCCGATGAAAACTAAGTTAGCAGCCCTTCTCGCATTGGTTCTCGGCGGGTGGGACAGCTTTCGTCGTGAGGACGAAGTTCGGGGTGCGGGCGCCCTGTCCTTCGCTTGCTGAAGGGCAGGGCTTTTGGTGTAGCGGCATCGGCCCGCGAAATCCACAGCTAGGTTGCAGTCGGGTCCGGTGGAAGCTGGCGAAGTGCAAGCAGCACTCGTCGTGTCCCCGCGCTGTCCCAGTATGCGACTTAAAAATTAAATCCTATACCCGTCGAAATCACCGGGAAGAATCGATAGGGGTTGACGTCTTTACTGAGCTTTTGTTGTTGGGCTAGAATATTGGCTTGCACCGTCGAATCGCCGGCGATGGGGCGACAGATAGTTCCAGTTGTATCGCAAACGTTCCCCGTGAAGTTGAGTGCTACCCGCGCCGAGCCTTGGTAAGCCCCGCCGACTTCAAACAGAAAACTGAAGTGCCGTCCGCTTCGTGGAATCAGGTTGCCGACCCCCACCATAATACTTGGTGACACTTTCACGAAATCGAGTTTCCCCGTGCCCGACACCGGCACGGCCGGGTCGCTCATGTAGGATGTGCCGCTCAGTGTAAATATCTGTCCGCCGGGCACGGCCGCGGTCGCTGTCAGTTGGTTACCGTTGTAGAACAACACGCCCGGGCTGACATGCAACCCTCCGATGGGGAACCAATCGAAATGCGCTTCCGCGGACCGGAATTTCAATTGCCCGGTGTAATGGATCCCGTCATTCGTCATGGCGCGATTGTACTGGAAGTAGTTGACCCCGCCGCGCAGGTTTGCCTTTGGCAACAGTGGCACCGCTGCCTCAACTCCCACGCCCAGATCCGAAATCTTCAGACCGATGCCGACCTTTGAAGAACTGTGCTGGCCGGGGTCTTTGGGCGTCGGTTCCGCCGCTTCTGACCGGGCACTTCCTCCGGCGTCCCCTGCGGCAGTATCCACCTGCACGTCCACCTGATCCGTGGACTGGACCACGACGCCCGCCCCCGCCGGTTCATTTGGCGTCGCACTCGCCGCCACTCTCTCATCCTTCGGCTCGCCAGCAAGGCCCGATCCGGCGAAACATTTTCCGCTCCAACCGACAGTCAGGAACAACGTCACAGTTGCCACCCAAAGTGCTCTATTGACCCTCATGTTTTTCTCCTATGCATGACTTAACCGAGCGCGTTTGAGAGGCAGACTGCAAGGAAAACGTCGCTACAAAAACTTTATCTTGGCCGCCTCGAGGCGTCAATTTCAGATATCACAAGTGGTGCTTGATCGGCATCAGGGGGAGCTAACTGGCCGGAAGGACAGTCTTTGGCGTGGAAAGGAAGTTCGGGGGCCGCAATCCTTACGCAATTTGAAGGGTAAGGTTTTTGACGCCCAACGATGATTCCCAGTTGGATAAGAATTGCCAGACGATTTCACTGAAAAGCGCAACACAGAGGACACAAAGGATGACAGAGAATCACAGAGACCGGTCTTTCGTTTTCAGGCGACTACGCCGCTTTCTTACTTGAGTCCTTTGAGTTCTCTGCGGCTTTTCTCAGTGTCCTCTGTGTTGAATCCCAAAAAAAAATCGCGTGGAGGCCACAATCGCAGCCTCCACGCGAGAATCAGTCAGACTAATCCGCGAGTGGATCAGGCCGTAGCTGGAACTTCACGGCCTTGCTCGTCGTGCCCTTGCCGCCTTCCAGGTGCCAGGGCGTGCGGGTCGCGTACGTGGACCAGAGCCCTTTGCCTTTCCAGCCGCCTTTCGGATCGTCGATGCGCCCATCCATGCTCTTGGCGAAGAAGCCCATCGGGTAGGGAACGCGGAGGACAACCCACTTTCCGGTGGCCGGATCCAGGGCCTCCAGCGCGTCGTCCCCATTTCCGGTGACGATCGGTATGTTCTTACCCATCCCGAACGTATCGAATTGATCAACCCAGTTGTAATAGTTGGAATCAGCGCTCCCAATTCTCTCGTCCACCCCCTTGAAAGAGGGGCCCGGTGTGCGGTAGAGCGTCCAGCCTTCGGGGCACTGCTGCCCGGTGGCTGTGGGGCCGTTGAGCGGTCCCTTGCACTTGCGGCGATCGAAGCTGGCGTAGTGTCCACTCGCAAGCACGGTCCAGATTACGCCGTTGCGATCGATATCCATCCCGCGCGGCGAGAAACCTTGCACGGGCGCCTTCGGGTTGTTCCACGGCACCTCGTAGATTTCCGCCAAGGCGGTTTTCGACGGGTCCGATCCGGGATTCAGCCGCACGAGCGCGCCGGGGAATCCGAGAGTCGTGCCCCAGATGGAGCCGTCGGCGGGGCTGGGGCCCACGGCATAGAAACCAACCTTGATCCGCTTGTCTTTCGTGGGATCGATTGGCTGGTCCGGCTCCACGTAGGCATCACGCTTGCCGTTGCCGTTGGTGTCCAGGACGAACGGAGTCCAGCCTTGTGATTTTTCCACATCATGAGTCTGGTCCCACATCTTCGTGTTGAACCAGCCGACCTTATCGCCTCCGGGATCGCTAAACCAAAGGGTGCTGTTGGCATCCTCGGCGAACATTAGGTGCTGCGAGCTGGCGCACATGTCGATCAGCGTCCACTGCTTCGTTTTCGGATCGTACACGTTGGTCTGGCGAGAACTCTTGTCGATGGGAAAAGCGACAGCCGACGGGTGATCCGAGCCCTGCTTGCAGAAAGCTGGGTTGTCCCGGTCGCGGGTTGCGGCTGCGGTCCATATTCTGCCTTGCGAATCCATCATCAAGCTGTGCGCCGTAGCGTGGGATATAGCGACGGTTTCGGTCCCCCAGTAGGGCGAGGGCATCAGAACCTCGGGCGGCTCGGCCATGGGCGTGCCCGGCTTAAACGGAATCGCGATCTGGCTCATCGTGTTCTTCACAGGATCTAGAACGGTCATGAAATCGGAACTGTCCTCGTGGACGCCATAGACGAAGCCGTTGGCGTTCATCGTGGGATTCCGGCGATCGGTGGAAATCTCATCGTGGAAATATTCTTTCGGTCCAGCCCAGTCCCACTGCGTAATGACGACGTTGCGCTCGAGGCCCTGCGGACGCGGCGGGGCGGGCGGCAGTTCACCGGCCTTCACGCGGTCGGTCCAGTCGCCGAACTCCTGCATGGCGCGCTTGCGGCCCATACGGTTCGCCGTGGTGACCATGTTGGTGCCGACTTGGGCCGACTGGATGCGCCGGTCCCAGGCTGCTGCCGATGTGTCAAACGCGCCGAGACTTGAGGGAATTTCGCGCGTCGCCTTGTCTCCGATTTGATGGCAGGATTCGCAGCCATCGGTCTTCACCATTTCGATCCACTGGCCCTGGTCCTTGATGCCATCTGAGATGCCATTGCCGCTCGGGCCAGTGCCGGGGAAATCGCTCTTCGGCGGAATGTGGAGCAGGGAATACCAATAAGCGGCTGGATAATACTGCGCCGCTTCCTTCTCGCTCGGGGCGATGACCGCTTTCAAATCCAAGGGCTTCCCTGGGGCGGCCTGAACCTTGGCTGAATCCACCAGCCCGTAGCCGCGCACCCAAATGGTATAGTTTGCTTTCGGGAGATCGGGAACCAGGTAACGTCCCTGATCATCGGTCACCACAATTTTACGGTAGCCGGTGCCGAGGTCCTTCGTTTCCGCGATCACCCACACTCCCGCCTCCGGACCTTTCGAGCTCGTGACCACGCCGGCGATATCATTGCTATTCATAGGGATCGCTGCGGCGGGTTTGGGGGCACTATGCCCGGGACGCGAAACTCCCAGCAATGCAGCAATGGCGATCGCTACAACCGCCACATAGAAGATTTTCTTTGTCATAAGCTCTGATCTCCTTCAAATTCAGCGACGAACTGGCTGCCCAACGTCCAAATCGACGGAATTCGACCCGCGTCAAGTTCAGGATTGTCAGGCGTACGCAATCGTAAGCCCGCAATTTGGCATTGTCAATTAACGGTTTTGCGATCTGCTCCTCGCGGATGGAGGCTCGATTTCTCTGTGGTTCTCTGTGATCCTTTGTGTACTCTGTGTTGCGCTTTTCGGAATTTAACACAGAGAACACCGAGAAAGGCCACAGAGGTCACAGAGACTCAGAAACGGCATTCAAGTGGTGCCGGGGGGGAGAGTTGAACTCCCTACGCCGGCCTTTTCAGGGCCGCGCTCTACCGGTGAGCTACCCCGGCACCGGGGCAGAAAAGATTTTACGGGCGCGCCGCAGGGGTGTCAATGTTCTAGAGGCTAGAGACCAGAGGCTTGAGGCTGGACATCGGAGTTTGGAAGTTAGAAACAAGAATTCTTGAGCTCGAAGGGGACCTTCTAGCCTCTAGCGTCCAGCACCTAGCCTCTAGCGCATCGACGCGTCGAACTCGCGCATCCACTCTTTGCCCTTCAAGACTTCGCGCGGCTTGGTTCCATCCGCGGGGCCGACGATGCCATCCTTCTCCATAATATCAATCAGCCGCGCGGCTCTGCCATACCCTACGCGCAGACGCCGCTGCAGGGTCGAAGTGGACGCGCGCCCGGCCTCGCAGACGACGCGCACAGCCTCCTGGTAGAGGGTGTCGTCCACATCGTCGGCGCCGGGCTCTCCATCGGGGCCCGCAGCGTTCTCGTCCTTCGGAGCCTCCAGCAGCCGCTCGTTGTAGACAGCCTTCGCCTGCGACCGCCAGTGATCGCACACGGCGGTGATTTCCTCTTCCGTGACGTACGGACCATGCATGCGATTGAGGCGCGCCGATCCCGCCGGCAAGTACAACATGTCCCCGCGGCCAAGAAGCGATTCCGATCCATTGGCATCGAGAATCGTGCGCGAGTCCACTTTGCTGGCGACGCGAAACGAAATGCGGGCAGGGAAGTTGGCCTTGATCAAGCCGGTGATCACATCCACCGAAGGTCGCTGCGTCGCAAGAATCAGGTGGATGCCGACCGCGCGGGCCATCTGCGCCAGCCGTGTTATCGATTCTTCAACGTTACTCGTGTCTACCATCATCAAGTCGGCCAGCTCGTCGATCACGATCACGATGTAGGGCAGCGGCTTGTGCTCGGCATTTTCGGCGTCGTCAAACAGCGAAAGCGATTGGCCCTTCTGGAACGTGCGATTGTACTGGTCGATGTTCCGCACGCCGCGCGCGGCCAGCAGCTTCAGCCGCGATTCCATTTCCCGCGTGGCGTTGCGCAGAACGTTCGACGCAATCTTCGGATCGGTGACCACCGGCGCCAGCAGGTGCGGGATCTCCTCGTAGAGGCCGAGTTCCAGCCGCTTCGGGTCCACCAGCAACAATTTCAGCTCATCGGGCGTGGACTTGTAGAGCATCGACAATATTAAAGAGTTGAGAAAAACGCTCTTGCCCGTTCCCGTCGATCCCGCGATCAACAAATGCGGCATCTGCGCAAGGTCGGAGACGCGGTTGCGTCCGATTAGGTCCTTGCCCAGCGCGAGCGTCATTTTGGAAGGCGAGTTGATGAACTCCGCCGACTCGATCTGTTCGCGCAGCACAATCGTTTGGCGATGCGCGTTCGGCACCTCGATGCCCACGGTGGATTTGCCGGGAATGCGTTCGATCAGGATGGACTCCGCCTTCAACGCCAGGCAGAGGTCCTCCGCGAGCCCCGTGATCCGGCTGTACTTGATGCCGGCCTCGGGCTTGAATTCATAGGTGGTGACCACAGGGCCGGGATTAATCTGCGTGATGCGCCCGCCGATATCGAACTCCTGGCATTTTTGTTCGATGGCGCGCGCGCAATCCTTGAGATCGTCCTCATCGATTCTTTCGCTGCGCTCGGCCATGCGAAGCAGGTCGGGAGAGGGCAGCCGGAAGCTGGTCGCTCCCTTGGCGATGCGCGGTGAAGTCGTGGACTTCGCGGGGGCCTTCTTCTGATCTGGACCGCCAAACACGATCGCGCGCGAACGTTCGGACTCCTCTGTCCGCGATTCGTGCTCGTCCTCCTCGACGGCCGCGTTCGTGCCGTCCTGGCCCGCCGCGTGCGACGGAATCGGCGGACGCCCCTCCATTTTGATTTGCTCGAGCCGCTTGCGCATGCGTTCCTGTTCGCGCTCCTCGCGCCACGCCCAATAGTGCTCCTTCAGCGGACCAATCACGTTTAATTTGCTCAGCGGCCCGCGCAGCGATTCATGAGTTTCAATAAACGAAAACCTCGTCGTCAGGAAGAGCGCCACAAAAAAGATCGCCACGGCGACGAGATTTGCTCCCACCGTATTGAATGCCACCCGCAGCCCCGCGGAGACCAGATGGCCGAGCAGCCCGCCCGGCGGAATCGCGCCGCGCACATCCGGCACGTGCCAGAGCGTCAGCAGCGTGGGAACCATCAGCACCAGCATCGAATAACCCGCCAATTTGACGGCTGGCGAGTCCATCGGTTCGCTCCGAAACCACCGATATCCGAGCAGAAAAATTCCCACCGGCAAGAGAAAGGCGGCGTAGCCAAAGACTTGAAAGAACAAGTCCGCCCCATAGGCGCCGACGGGCCCAATCCAATTCCGCGCCGCGTGCAAATCGGGCGAATCGGCGGAGACGTTGAACGAGGGATCGTGAGGGCTGTAGGAAAGCAGCGCCAGAGCGATCAAGACCGCGATCGTCACGCCAAGAAATCCAATCAATTCGTTCAAACGGTTATTTTCAGTCGGAGTCAGAACGCGCACACAAATCTCCTCGCTAGGGGGGAAGGTGCTCGTCGCAGGGCTGGGTGCGCGGGCGCTATCGCGCGGAACCAATCTGGAAGTACGCGAGCAACAGAATGACTATACCAAAGACGATACGGTAGGCAACAAAGATATTCAGAGTGCGTGTTTGCAAATAGCGCAAGAAGACGGCGATGACGGCATATCCCACGAGGCCCGAAATTACGATGCTGACCAGAAGGGTGGACATCGAAATGTCAAGTTCTCCGGCGCGCCGCATGTAGATGAGTTCCGGCAGCGCCTTCACCGCGGCGCCGGCGATGAGCGGCGTAGCCAGCAGGAAGGAAAATCGCGCCGCCGCCTCACGCGTGAATTTTCTAAACAGTCCCATGGATATGGTGATCCCGGAACGCGAGACGCCGGGAATCAGGGCTAGGGCCTGTCCGGTGCCCACGATAAGCGAATCGAGCAACGTAAGCTGGCCGATCGTGCGGTTGAGATTTTTGGAACGGTCGGCGACCCACATCAACACGCCGATCACAATCATGGCCAGGCCGATGGGAACGGGCTTGCGGAGACTATCTTCAATCACGTGTTCAAACTTGTAGCCAACCAGGGCCCCAGGCACAGTGCCCGCGACGAGAAACCAGAATAGCCGCCGGTTCGTGGCAACCGTCTCAGCGGTTGCGGTCGCGGGGTAATGCACGCCCAAGCCGTTGAGCGTGAGTTCAATCCACGTGCGCAGGAAATATAGAAAAATCGCAATCAGAGTGCCCACATGCAGGGCGACATCAAATGGGATTCCTCCGTCCGGCCAGCCCAGGAGCCAAGGGAAGAGCACCAAATGCGCGGTGCTGCTCACAGGAAGAAATTCGGTGAGGCCTTGTACAACCGCGAGGACAACCGCGTGAAAGAGCGTCATGAGCCGTTCCATCTCCTTGGGCGCCGCGAGGCCCAATCTCGAAGGGCGCGCTAGGGCCCGTTGTCGTGGAGCGTCGCACCGATTTGCTTGGCCATTTTAAGGGCATTGCGTCCACGACCGTAATAGTTCTGTAGGGTCGCAATCTCACGATAGCCATGCTTTCTCCAGAGCGCAATCGCAGCTTTGTTGGTTGTTGCGGTTTCAAGAACCATGCGTATCCCGCCTCGCGAAGCCGCTTCCTTCTCGCCTGCCGCGAGCAGCAGCGAGCCGATCCCTTGGCGCCGGTAGTTTTCGAGAACGTCCAGCGTGATGATGTGTCCCTCGTCGGGGGCCAGCTCGGCCAGGATGAACCCCGCGACATTGCCGCCGGATTCCGCCAGCAGGCAATAGGAGCCCTGCGCGCGAAGATACACTTTCATCTCGAACCGTCCATACGCGATCCCCTCGGGAAAGCACACTTGGTCGATTCGATAGAGAGTTTCAAAATCAGAAGGAAGGTAAGAGCGCAATTGAGCTGGGGAAGACACCACGCCGCCGGCTCACAATTCGAGAATTACGGGCAGGATCAATGGCCGTTTCGAGGTCTGTTTCTTGAGATAGCGTCTCAGATCCACGCGAATTTTTTCCTTGATGACGCCCCAGTCGGTCTTTTCCTCGGGATTCGACTGCTCCACGGTTTTGAGAATCACCTCGCGCGCGCCGGCGATCAATTCCTGGCCGTTGTCCGAGGGCATGAATCCGCGGGTCACGATTTCCGGCTGCGATTCGAGCTTTCCCGTGTGCTTGTTGATGGCGATGATCGGCACGACCACGCCGTCCTCGGAAAGATGCTGCCGGTCGCGGATCACGAGTTCTTCGATCTCCTCGAGCGACCCGGAATCGACGCACACGCGCCCCGCCGTCACCGGATCGTGCCGGTACGCGGCGTCGTCGGTGAATTCAATCGGCTGGCCGTCTTCGAGAAGAAAAATTTCCCCGGAGACCGCGCCGACCGTGTGCGCCAGCGCGGCATGACGGAACAGCTGGCGGTATTCCCCGTGGATGGGAATGAAGTAGCGCGGACGCACGAGATTCAGCAGAAGTTTCTGTTCTTCCTGGCTCGCGTGCCCCGAGACGTGGACCGTTCCGCTGTCATTGTCGTAGTAAACCAGCGCGCGCTTGCGGAACATGTGGTCCAGCATGCGGAAGATGGCTTTTTCATTTCCTGGAATGATACGTGCTGATAGAATAACTGTGTCCCGCTCATCGAGCGTGAGCAGCCGGTGCGTATCCACCGCGAGGCGCGAAAGGGACGACATCGGCTCCGCCTGGCTGCCGCTCACCAGGACCACCAATTTTTCCGGCGGATACGACCCAATATCCTGCGTCCGCACGACCAGCCCGTCCGGAATGGTCAGCCGGTTCATGCCGTGCGCGATCTCGACGTTGTCCACCATGCTGCGCCCAACGAAGCCCACCTTGCGTCCCGCGGCCGCCGCAATATTCACGATCTGTTGGATGCGCGGTATCGACGAGGCAAAGCAGGACACAATGACCTTGCGCGTCGCCGCGCGCGTCAGTTCTTCAATGCGGGGCCGCACCATCCGCTCCGAAGGCGTATAGCCGGGACGTTCGACATTCGTGCTGTCGCTGAACAGGGCCAGTACGCCCTCCGCTCCATAATGCGCGAAGGTGTGCAGGTCAAACGGCTGCCTATCGATCGGCGAGAGATCAATCTTAAAGTCGCCGGTATGAATGACGATTCCCACAGGCGTGCGAATCGCCAAAGCCACGCAGTCGATCGTGCTGTGCGTCACGCTGATGAACTCGACTTCGAACGGTCCCACTTCCAGCTTCCGCCCTGGAATCACCTCGCGCAGATCAGCCTTTTCGAGCAGACCGTGTTCTTCCAGACGCTTGTGCACCAGCGCCAGCGTGAAGCGCGTCCCATAGATGGGCGCGTTCAAATCGCGCAAAATGTAGGGCAGCGCCCCAATGTGGTCTTCATGCCCGTGCGTCAACAGGATGGCTCGCAGGTGCTGCCGGTTCTGCTTCAAATAGGTGATGTCCGGAATCACGATATCGACGCCGAGAAGCTCCACCTCGGGAAACATCATCCCCGCGTCGATCAGAATCATGTCATCGCCCGTGCGCAGCACGAGCATGTTCATTCCAAACTCGCCCAGTCCGCCCAGGGGAATTGCTAAAAGAGAAGGTTTCGTCAATGCAGCTCGTGTCCTCGTGCGACACTCACAATCCTATCACAAGCTCGCTCGGGAAATTGAGGAAGCAGAGTAGCGACGAGCGGGCCAGTTTCCAATGAGCCGACTTCTCGGGAGTTGGCGTGAAGCTGTTACAACCAGTCCCGCCCTGGGCCGATGAACGTATCGGAACCACTTCGACACATGTGCACATTTGCACAGTCACAACTTCCTTGTCGCCCTACAGTTCCGTTTGGGAGAGCGAGAACAGGATTGATGAACGCACTCTGCTTCTCCTGGACAAAAACCCGGCTCATGCCGGCCAAGCAAAGAGATGGCGTAGAGGAGACTTGTATGTGGGAAGATAACGGTTACTGCTGGGTGGTAATGTGCAAGAACAATTGGTTTCACAATCGAGTGAATCTTTTCTCCAAGCATAAAATTCCCCTTGGCGAGACGGATGTCTACGCGCCACCGCCCGCTCTCAACGGCAACTTCACGGTCAGGTGCGATGAATGCCATAAGGAGTATCTCTATAAACCCTCCGATGTGCTGAGGCACGACCAAGAGCTTCCCGCGTCCTTCAGTCCGCATCCGCTCTTTCAACTGAATTTCATGCCGTGCACGGTCGAATGGGCTGGGCAAAACGTCATTGAGTTGGCGACGGGTGCGGACCGCCGGCGCAGCGAACGTTTGTTCTTGGACGTGAGCCTTATCGTCAGAGGAGAATCCGTGAAAAGGAAAGTCTTCCTGGAAACGACATTCGCAATTTCTGTAAGTGCTCACGGCGCACTGGTGGTCATGTCCACAAAAGTGGCGCTAGGACAAACGCTTTTCCTGAAGAATCCAGGGACCCAGAAGGAAATGGAAGGCCGAGTCACTCGTTTCGGCCCTCTTTACGGCAATCAGGCTCGGGTGGGTATAAACTTCACGCAACCCACTCTTACGTTCTGGCCGGCCGTGTTTCCACCGAAAAGTTGGAAGTCCGTCGCGACGCAACCGCAAGCCCCGTCGTAGAAATTCGCAGTCCTACAGGACTGGGGAATCGTCAGAGTAGGTGGCTTCCGCCTCTTTCGCATTCGCAAGCTCAAGGGGGCCGAGACCGCAGCCATGACCTGTTTCATTTAGTGGAATGTGCGAGGGTTAATCTGCCGGCTAGCGGCATCGGGGCCTTCAACGGATTAGACACAGCGGACTCGGATGCTGTAACAAAAACCCTTTCAACATCCAGCCCTACATCCCGATCATCGGAATGGGGGAGTATGCTCGACAGGATGCTGGCCAGAACCTCATCGCTCTCTGGCTTCCATTCTTCGTGATATCACCAACTCCCGACCTGCTTATATTTGACGGAAAAAGGTTTTTTGTCCTCTGGGGAACTCATCGAAATGTAGATAAATTTTCCTTCCCGGTCGGCGGTATACGTTTTCCCAGCCTCCATCAAAGGGCAGGCATTCCCTCGCTGATCGCAGGCATACACCACGTTCTTTCCGTCGACCAAGGTAAACATGAGGTCGGTGTAACTGAAAACGTTGCGCGAAGATGAGCCGTGGATTTTTGTTTTTGATGAGACGACTTGAACCGTTATGGTCTCTCGCCCCTTAGGCGTTGCGAATGCAGAAAGTGGGATGAGAACTAAGAAGGCGATTTTCGCAGCCCTGTGTAGCATTGCCGGTTTCTCTCCATGAAAAAAGTTAGATGCCAATTTGGGGCCTTTTAGCTGCCTCGGCCTGCTCAATGCCCGCATAGCTTCACGGCGCGCCAGGAAAATTATGCGTCTGGCCGCCCGGGAGTAGATTCCAGCCATCGTTCGATTTAGTCCCGAGATCGAGTGTCCGCTAGGATATGGAAGGACCATACTCCGAGGAATCAACCGATTTCTTCTGCTAGTATCCTGTTGCCTCATCGGAAACTGACTTATTACCGAGACGCGCGTAAGTGTCCCATGTCGAACGAGATCACTCCCCGCCTCCGGCAAACAACCGCCCGATCGCCACCAGCACAACCGCGCCCAGCGTCGCCGCCGCAATGCTGTAGAGAACACCGCCGCCGAATATCCCGAGCTTCGTGAAAATCCATCCGCCCAGAACCGCCCCGATCAATCCGAGTATGACATTCGCAATGCATCCAAATCCCCGGCCGCGCGAAACCTTCCCCGCAAGCCAACCGGCAATGAGACCGACGAAGAGCCATCCAATCAAGGAACGTGGCACAGTGAAATAGAAGAAGTGCATGGAGTGCTCCTTCCTAAGCGGGTTCTTGCTGCGTCATGCAGTGTATCGTACCCAGGCCGAGGACCAGATCGAGACACGCAATTCCGATAATTTTGCGGCCCGGAAACAATTCGGCAAGTTTGGTGAGGGCCACGGCGTCATTCGGATCGTTGAACGTCGGCGCCAGCACCATCTGATTCGCAATGTAAAAATTTGCGTAGCTCGCGGGAAGCCGTTGCCCATCGAAATACACGGGCGCAGGAATGGGCAGCGTTTCCACGCGCAGCATATGGCCGTCCTGATCTTTCATCTCGCGAAGCAGCGCAAGATTCTCCTGCAGCGGCCCGTAATTCGCCTCGGACGGATCTTTTTCAACAACGGTAACCACCGTCGTCGGATTCACAAAGCGCGCCAGATCGTCCACGTGGCCGTGCGTATCGTCCCCTGCGATGCCGTTCTTGAGCCACAAAACATGCGTAATCCCCAGATATTCTTGAAAGATTTCTTCTACCTCTTTGCGTGAAACTCCTGGATTCCGCGCTTGCACCGGACTGAGCAAGCACTCCTCCGTTGTGAGCAGCGTGCCGCAGCCATTTACGTCGATGCTGCCTCCCTCGAGCACCACGCGGCGCCGGTGGAACTCGGGACGCCACTGCCTCCACTTGAGTTTCGCGGCGAGCCGGTCGTTCGCGGCGTCATCTCTCTTCCAATCGTCATACTTCGCCCAAGCATTGAAATGCCAATTCGTCACCGCACGCTCGCCTTTTTCGTTGCGCACAAATATCGGCCCGAAATCACGAATCCATCCGCGATTGGTAGGCACATGAAAGAAATCCACGGCCGAAAGATTCGCGCCAGCCTTTTTCAGGATGCGGCGAACGGACGGCTCTGCCCGCGCGTTCGCAACCAGAATCCGTACGCGTTCCCCCTGAGACAGGTGCCGCACAATATCCGCATAGACCCACGGAATGGGCGCGAATTTCCCAGGCCAGTCCGTTTTTTCATGGGGCCAGGCGAGCCAGGTGGCCGCGTGCCGTTCCCACTCCGCGGGCATCCGGTATCCAAGCCCAACGGGTGTGGGCTTCACTCGTGCCATCGATTCAAAATGGGAGCGTAGGCGTCAATGCGCCGATCCCGCAGGAACGGCCAATTGCGGCGCACCTCTTCGACGCGCTTCGGATCGCACTCCGCCAGCAGGATCTCTTCCTGATCCGCGGAAGCCTCGGACAGAACTTGCCCGAACGGATCACAAACAAACGAATGCCCCCAGAATTCAAGCCCGCTTTCAGGAGTTCCTTCCAAGCCGACGCGATTCACCGCCGCAACAAAAACGCCATTCGCGATGGCGTGTGAACGTTGAATGGTCCGCCATGCATCCAGTTGCGCCGCGCCGAATTCCTGTTTCTCCGACGGATGCCAGCCAATCGCCGTGGGATAAAAAAGCATGTTCGCCCCTCCCAGGCTGGAGAGGCGCGCGCCCTCCGGATACCACTGATCCCAGCACACCAGCACGCCGATCCGCGCGAATCGCGTATCGAAATTCGGAAATCCCAGGTCTCCCGGCGTGAAATAGAATTTTTCGTAGTAAAGCGGGTCGTCCGGAATATGCATCTTGCGATATTTGCCGAGGAGCGCGCCGCCGGCGTCCATCGCAACAGCCGTATTGTGATAAATTCCGGCCGCCCGCCGCTCGAACAGCGATCCGATGATGACGACGTTCAAACTGCGCGCGAGTTTCGCGAGCGCATCCGTCGAAGGCCCCGGAATCGCTTCCGCCAGTTCAAACAGGTCCGCATTTTCTTCCCGGCAAAAATATTGCGAACGAAATAATTCCTGCAGGCAAATAATCTGCGCGCCCCGCTTCGCAGCCTCTTGAATGCGCGCCTCCGCCTTGGCAAAGTTCTCCCTCGGATCAAGGGAGCAACTCATCTGGATCAAACCTACTGTGAATTTTTCCGCCATCCACGAATCATAGCATCATCTTTTTGATTTTGAATCGCAGACATTCTCCCAAGCGGCGATTTCTTGAGAAGGCGATCAGGGGAGGGCCTCTGAAATTTCAAATCTCAGATTTCAAATGGAGTCGCGAAGCGCTACGGCATATCTCCCGGAAGGGAAGGCAGCAACTCAGTCGTCTTCGCCAATCATGATGGCGGCCGCCAGCACGGTCGTCCACAATCCGCGCTTATCTCCGACGGCCGATTGCGTGATGTTCATCGTGCGCACAATCTTGTTGGAAATCCGGTAGACCTCTTTTTTTTCGTCCCACGAAAGATCGGGGTCGAACTCCACGTTCAGCGTGGTGGCCAGCATCTCGGCCGCCAGCTCTTCGGTGTATTCTCCGGCGACCTCTTCGGTCTCGCCGAACGAGTGATGCTCGGAAAGGTATCCGTACATGGATTTGTCGGCCGGAAGCGCCAGCCCAATCCCCGCGGCGATCAACCGGTGCGCCTCGCGCGTCGAGTTTTCGCTGATGACGGTGAACGCGACTTGTCCCGGCTCAATATGTTTCAGCCCCTCGCTGCGCGAAATCAGTTTGCAGTTAGGAGGAAAAATGGAGGACACGCGAACGATGTTGCA
This sequence comes from Terriglobia bacterium, assembly GCA_963811715.1. Lineage (GTDB taxonomy): Bacteria > Acidobacteriota > Terriglobia > Acidiferrales > UBA7541 > Palsa-360. The sequence continues at coordinate 479,101 of CAWESM010000004.1, read as the reverse complement.
GGCCGCGATTCCCGCGCTTCGCAAAGCGAGCTCAAAACTCGAGAGCCGCTCCCGATGCTTTCCGACACCTTTGGTGAGGAATATCTTTTTCGCAACGAACGCCATGAGGGATGCCGGAGTGCGGTGCCTCCTAAGGTGTGCCCGAGACTCGCGTGAAAACTTTTACGCGTGCGGAAAAGTAACAAGAACACCGCACGCTGTCAATCAATTTCCCGGCCTCGCGCCGATTCCGTGTGCTGGTTTCCTCAACCAGGGAGTGCTGCCCGGAGGTTTCTCGCGATTACTCAACCTGGAAAAGCTTGAGGAACAGCTCTAGGGTGGGGGACAGCGAAGTCAGGGCTCGCAACTCCTTTTGTGTGAAGTCGGGTCCTGCGTTCGATGCGGAGTGGCCTTTGCGCGATATTTGAATGACTCCTAGGACCTTCGTTCCATCCACGATGGGCGCGCTCATCATCTTGTGGATCGACTCGCCCGGACGGCGGCCGAGCGGCACTCCCTCGAACACGCTCGCATGCCGCGACGTATGGAAAGTGTTTGTAAGTTCCGCCTTGCGTTCCCGCGCGGTCCGCGCCGCGAGGGCGTTCGTGCTGCTCAGGGGGATGCTGCCAACCACGGACAGTTTTTCCGGGATCAGGAACTTAAGGCTTTTGCTTTTCTGGCTAACCGCAAGAATCGCCACCTCGTCCGGGTCCACGTCGAATATTTTTCCCAACGCCTCTGCCATCTGCGCGAGTTTCTCCGTGGCCGGCGGATGCCCCGCTTGAACCATGGTGTCCAACAGCGATTCCAGATCAACGGCGTGCTTTTCGCTCATCAATTCTCCCTGGCGCCGATAGCTTCGCTGCCATTATATCCAAAACGAATCTCCCAAATTCCGCGAAATTTAGGCGTGTGCCGTCTTGATATGTTGGCGCGAATTACCTATACTGAAGTTTCTCATCAACCTGAGTCGGAGCCGGGATGTCCGCGACTGAAGTCGACTTGAGAAATTACCTCCCCTTTCCACTTAGCAAGTTACTGTTCCTTCGGGAGCGAGCTCTAAGCAGAGGCCGCCTGAATGAAGGGAGATTGTGCCTTTGTTCTGAGTCAGTGGGCGGCGGCTTGTCGAAACACCTTCGGCAGGTTTTCACACTCTCGCCTGGAAAATGAATTCAGGAGTCGCAAGATGACGGAATCAGCGGAATCGCAACCGCACACAGTCGCCGGCAATCGCTTCCTGGCCCTTTGGGCCAGCGTGATCGGCAAAAAAGTCGTCATGGCGGTTACGGGCGCGGTCCTGATCCTTTTCGTAATCGCTCACATGGTGGGCAATCTCAAAATCTTTTCCGGCCAGGAAGAAATCAACGCCTACTCGCGATTTTTGCGGGAAGTAGGCTGGCCCGAACTCGGCTACGGACAACTCCTTTGGATCGTCCGAATCGTTCTCCTGGTCTGCGTGTCCCTTCACATTACGGCAGCCGTTCAACTCACTCGCATGAACTGGCAGGCGCGCCCCATCGCATACGAAACTCGAAAAGATGTCGAGACCACGTGGGGCGCCGTGACCATGCGCTGGGGCGGCTTGTTATTGGCCGTCTTCATCGTCTTCCACCTCTTTCATTTCACCGGCGGACTGGTCGGCTTTCAGCCGGGCGAGTTCGAGCACATGATGGTGTACCAGAATGTGGTGGCCGGATTTTCCGTTTGGCCGATATCCCTATTTTATCTCGTGGCTATGGGAGCGCTCTGCCTGCACCTCGATCACGGCATCTGGAGCATGTTCCAGACGCTCGGCTGGGCCACGGTTCAAAACACGAAAAGCCTCAGGACGTTTTCCCGAATCGTTGCCATCATAATTTTCGCCGGCTTTGTCTCCGTGCCCATTTCGGTGCTCGCGGGCTGGGTGCGCTAAGAGGAGCGGGTGCGGCCTCCACTTTTACGCTGACCGCATTATCTGAAGCGTGGAGCCCGCCAAGTTAAAAGATGCTCGAATCCAAAATTCCGTCCGGTCCGATTGAGCAGAAGTGGGAAAAATCCCGCTTTGAAATGAAGCTCGTCAATCCCGCAAATCGCCGCAAGCACTCTGTCATCATCGTGGGCTCGGGACTGGCAGGTGCAGCCGCCGCTGCTTCGCTTGGCCAGCAAGGTTATCCTGTCGATTGCTTTTGCTTCCAGGATAGCCCGCGCCGCGCCCATTCCATCGCCGCGCAGGGTGGCATCAACGCCGCCAAGAACTACCGCAACGACGGTGACAGCATCTTCCGCCTCTTCTATGACACGGTGAAGGGCGGAGACTTTCGTGCGCGCGAGGCCAACGTCTATCGCCTGGCGCAGATCAGCGTCAACATCATCGACCAGTGCGTGGCACAGGGCGTCCCGTTTGCGCGGGAGTATGGCGGGCTGCTCGACACGCGCTCGTTCGGCGGCGTGCAAGTCTCGCGCACCTTCTATGCGCGCGGCCAGACCGGGCAGCAATTATTGCTAGGCGCCTATCAGGCGCTCGAGGAGCAAGTCGCCGCGGGCACCGTGAAGATGCACAGCCGCCGCGAGATGCTTGACCTCGTCCTCGTCAACGGCAGGGCGCGCGGCATTATCACCCGCGACCTCGTAACCGGCGCGATCGAGCCCTACGCCGCCGACGTCGTTGTCCTCGCGACCGGAGGCTATGGCAACGTCTTCTATCTTTCCACCAACGCCAAAGGCGCGAACACCACGGCCATTTGGCGCGCTCATCGGCGCGGCGCCCTGTTTGGCAATCCCTGCTTCACGCAGATTCATCCGACTTGCATCCCTGTCAGCAGCGAGCATCAGTCGAAGCTAACCTTGATGTCCGAATCGCTGCGAAATGATGGCCGCGTGTGGGTCCCCAAGAAGAAGGGAGACGCTCGCGCCCCAGGCGCCATTCCGGAGGAAGAGCGCGACTATTACCTCGAGCGTCGTTACCCAAGTTTCGGGAATCTCGTCCCCCGCGACGTCGCCTCTCGTGCCGCGAAAGAGGTATGTGACGAGGGGCGGGGCGTCGGGCCGGGTGGCCAGGGTGTCTATCTCGACTTCGCCGACGCCATTCGCCGCCTGGGAGAGTCGCAAATCCGCGAAAAATACGGCAACCTCTTCGACATGTATGAAGAAATCACCGGAGAGAACGCCTACAAAGTCCCGATGCGAATTTTTCCCGCGGTCCATTACACGATGGGCGGCCTGTGGGTCGATTACCAATTGATGTCCACCATCCCGGGACTTTTCGTCGCCGGCGAAGCCAACTTTTCCGACCACGGCGCTAACCGCCTCGGCGCCAGCGCCCTGATGCAAGGTTTAGCAGACGGTTATTTTATTCTTCCGTATACGCTGCCCAGCTACATCGCCTCCAGCACGCTCGAAAAGATCAACACGTCGCACCCTGCGTTTGCGGCCGCCAAGGAGGAAGTCATCCAGCGCGTCGCGACGATGGTGAATGTCCGCGGCAAGCGGACCGTCGATTCCTTCCACAAAGAACTCGGCAAAATCATGTGGGAAAACTGTGGCATGGCCCGGTCCGCAGCCGGCCTCAAGAGCAATCTCGCCAGAATTCCCGAGTTGCGCGAGGAGTTCTGGAAGAACGTCAACATCATCGGGACGGGTGAGGAACTAAACCAGTCGCTCGAAAAGGCGGGTCGTGTCGCCGACTTCTTGGAATTGGGCGAGCTCATGTGCATTGACGCGCTGCAACGCGCCGAATCCTGCGGCGGCCACTTCCGCGTGGAGAGTCAGACGCCCGAGGGTGAGGCCCTCCGCGATGACGAGCACTTCTCCTATGCCTCCGCGTGGGAGTGGAAGGGAGGAGGCGGGCAGTGGGAACTTCACAAAGAGCGCCTCGCCTTCGAGCACGTTCACCTTGCCTACAGGAGCTACAAGTAGCCATGAACCTCACACTCAAAATCTGGCGGCAGCAAAGCGCCAAGGTGCCCGGCGCCTTTGCCACTTACCAAGTGCAAGGCGTGACGCCGGACATGTCCTTCCTCGAGATGCTCGATCTCCTCAATGAAAATCTCCAGGGCAAGGGTGAGCCTCCCGTAGCCTTCGAGCACGATTGCCGCGAGGGAATCTGCGGCGCTTGCGGTTTTCTGATCAATGGAGTGGCGCACGGAGGCCGGCGCGGCACCACCGTCTGCCAGCTCTCCATGCGTTTCTTTAAGGACGGCGATTCCGTGACGCTCGAACCCTGGCGCGCTCGCGCATTTCCCGTCCTCCGCGATTTGGCCGTCGATCGTTCTCCCTTCGATCGAATTATTCAGGCTGGCGGCTTCATCACGGCTCCCACCGGTGGCGCACCGGATGCCAATGCGATCCTCGTTCCCAAGGAATCGGCGGAAACCGCGTTTGACGCGGCCGCCTGCATCGGATGCGGCGCGTGCGTCGCCGCATGCCCCAATGCCGCCGCGATGCTGTTCACCGCGGCGAAAGTCACCCACCTCAATTCACTTCCGCAGGGACAACCGCAGCGCGATCGCCGCACGCTGAGCATGGTCGCGGCCATGACCGACGAACTTTTCGGCAGTTGCACCAATCATGGCGAGTGCGAAGCGGTTTGCCCCAAGAAGATTCCCATCGAGTTCATCGGAAAGATGAACCGCGACCTGATTCGCGCAACGCTCCATCACCGCGGCGACTAGACGTAAACTGCTCCCGTCCTGCGTTTGGGGGGGCGGTCCCTCCAGCTCCCGTCCTCAGGCGGGCATCTACTTGAAAGGAGAGTGTCGCCCAAAGGGCGGGGCCACAAATTTCATGCACCCTGTTGACTTCGACTCTCGCGCACGCCAAATCCACTCTACATCCCTCGTCTTTGACACCCACGCCGATACACCCCAGCGATTCCTCTTCGATCATTTCGATCTAGGCTCTCGAGACGCCGAAGGCGGCGTCGATATTCCCAGGATGCGCGAAGGCGGCATCGGCGCAATCTTCTTCGCCCTCTGGGTTCCGGTTCACATCACGGGACCAAAGGCCACTTGCCGCGCGCTCGATCTGCTGGAGTCCGTAAACGAACAGATTCGCCGCCACCCAGATGACCTGATCCTTGCCACCTGCTCCGGCGAAGTCCGCGCCGCCAGCGCGCAAGGGAAAATCGCCGTCCTGATGGGCGTCGAAGGTGGCCACCCCATCGATAACAACCTCGATGTTCTGCGCCACTTTTTCGCGCGCGGCGTGCGTTACATGACGCTCACGCACAATGCCCCCACCGACTGGGCCGATTCCTCGAACCACTCTCCCCGGCACAACGGCCTGACCGAATTCGGCAGGGAAGTGATCCGTGAAATGAACCGGCTCGGCATGCTCGTCGATATTTCCCACGTATCCGACGAAACCTTCTACAACGTCCTGGAAGTCTCTCGCGCGCCGGTAATCGCCTCGCACTCCTGTTGCCGCACAATTTGCGACGCCCCGCGCAATATGACCGACGAGATGATCCAGGCCCTCGCGGCGCAAGGCGGCGTGATCCACATTACTTTCCACAATGCCTTCTTGAGCCAGCCGTACGCTGACGCAACCCGCTCCCTCAACTCGGAATGGCTCCCCAGCCTCGAAGCCATCGACCGGAAATACGGAGAAAACGAGGCTCGCAAACTCGCTGCGGGCCAGCGCTTGAGCGACGATTTAATCCGCGGGGGAAAGTTGCCGCAGGTGAGCTGGGAAAAAATCGTCGAACACATCGATCGCGCCGCCCGCCTCGTCGGCGCCGCACACGTCGGCCTGGGGTCGGACTTTGACGGCGCCTTCATGCCCGCGGGAATGGAAGACGCTTCAAAATTCCCAATGATCACCGAATCCTTACTCCGGCGAGGCTATCCGGAGTCCGACATCCGGAAAATCCTGGGTGAGAATACGCTCCGCGTAATGACCGAAACAGAACGAATCGGCCAGGAATTGCAAGCGGGGAAACTCTAACGTTGGATTGCTCATTCTTGCGGATTTCTGTAGCCCGGCCCCGACATACCGGGACGGTGTCTTTCGCGCGGGACCACGAATTCATCTTCTTCCTCGAACGGAAGCTCTAGCCACGAGTGACTGGTGACTAGTGATCGGTGACTGGTGAAAGACTGGATCAGGACTCGATCGAAGGATGATTAGGAATTTTCCACCAGTCACTAGTCACCGGTCACCAATCACATGGTTTCAAAACGGCAGCGCGCCATTTTCGCCCTCAAATTCCGCTAGGGGGACCATGTCGATTGCATCCCACGGGCAGCCCTCGAGGAACGCGCCATCAGGGCCTTTGCTGGTGCAGAGTTTGCATCCGATGCAGAGCAAGGGGTCAACGACAATGCGGCCGAACGGGGCGTGGTCTTCGTCGGGCGCCCAATACATGCAGTCCGCAACGGGGCAGTATTCGACGCACGCCGGCGACCCGGCACAACCGGTGCAGCACTCATTGATGACGGCAAGAATGTGCGGCTTGCGTTTGCGCTGCGTGGTCGTCCCCGCGGACTTCGGGTCGTACTTGACGACAGACCCTTCCTTAAACTCTTCAATGCTCGGAGCGCCGTACGCCATTAAGATCCTCCAGGAATGGGCCGCTATTCTCTATTCTTGCCGACGCCGAAGTCGTTGTCAATCTGGGAGCGATGGTGATTTGATACGCATCCGTTATCACGGGCGCGGAGTTTTGTTGGACGGGGGAGAAGAGTTAACACAGAGGGCACGGAGGGAGGACGCTGAGGGCGCGGAGAATGCTTGGCTGAATTTGAAATTTGAGATTTGAAACATTATTGGAGCAGCTCTGTATTATCCGGCGGTGGCGCCTAGTTCTTTTAATTTGGCGGCGGAGCGTTTGGCTTCGTCGGTGCCGGGGTATTGGCGGACTACGGTGCGCAGCTCGCGGATCGCGGCTGCTTTTTGGCCGAGTTCCGCGAAGCAGAATCCTTTGCGCATTCTGGAGGAAGCGGTTTTGAAACTTTTCGGATAGTTCTCAACCACTTTGTTGTAGGCGTCGAGAGCCTGCTGATAGTCGCCCTGCATAAAGGCGATTTCGCCTAGATAGAATTGCGCGTTGGACGCGAGATCGGTGTCGTTATAATATTTTAGATAGTCCTGAAATTCCTGCGCGGCCAGATCATAGTGCTTTCCATTGATATCGCGGAGACCGTTGGAATAGAGCACGTCGGCGGACGCGGGCGGAGTGGCGGAGGCCAGGGGAGATGCTCCTGGCCCTCCTGAAGGCGATGGGCCTGTCGCGGCGGGAGGTGCCGCGGGAGGAGGCGGCGCGGCCATCTTGGAATCGACGTTCTGGAGAGTGTTCTGAATGTCGGTGAGCTTTTGATCGAGTTTGCCGAGGCGCGCCTGCAGGTCCGCGACGTTGTCGGAGAGACCCTGGACTTGCGTGCCCATGGTGTCCAGGCGGGCGCCGGAAGCGGCGGAAAAATCCTGCGTGTTCTTCTGGACGGCGGCCATGCTGGTGCTGAGTTTGTTGACGGAGTCGAGCGACTGCTCGATCAGGGTTCGCTGCACGGCGGCATTTTGCGTGATGGCCGTCTGCATGGCCTGCTGGCCTTGAATGAGCTGGCTTACGCCCGTTTGCAATTCGATGATTTCGCGCGCGACGGCGCCGGCCGGTGCGGGTCCCAGCAGCGCGCCGCCCAGTGCTCCCGCGAGCATGGCGGCGCCGAAAAATAGAATCCAACGAGTACGCAAGATGTTCCTCCTTCGTCGAGCGTCGGGGCTCCCAAGGGAGGCGCGCTCGACATTTCCCATAAAGCGCTCAGCGCAACAGCAGAGCCCGCGCCCGATGCCGCGCCTGGACAGGTAGCGGAAAAATACGCATTCCAAACTTCAGGGGTTAAAACCCCTGAATAAAACGCGGGCTTAATGTCGTGCTTATCCTTCCTTCGTCAGGATGAAAAGGCGCGACCCACAAAAGCTAAGAGTTCTTCCGCAACCTGTGAAGGCGCGACTCACAAAGTTTCCTACTTATTCAGCAACCAGCGAATGTAATGCCCCGAAAATATCCGGCAGAGGCGGGCGGCAGAATTTGAAATCTAAAATTTGAGATTTCAGAGGCCTACCTCGCCGGGACACTTTGAAATTTATGCTACTTATTTCCGAGACGCAATACTAAGTAAATTTCAATGTGCCAAATTTCGGCGGCCTGCACGCCCCGATCGGGGCGTGCAGTGTAAGGGTAATGCCCGCACCTTATTTGGGCGGTCTCCACGCTTCATGTAAAGCGTTCAGCGTAAAAGTAGAGTCCGCACCCGCCCGGATTACTTGGTTGACATTATAAAATGTCCACGGCGATTCTGCTGCCAGCACTCTTCGGTGGAGGCACTGCAGAACGGTTTCTCCTTGCCATAGCTGACCGTTTCGATACGGTCGGCCGTGATACCAAGGGAAACCAGGAATTGCTTGGCTGCCGCGGCACGGCGGTCGCCCAAAGCCAGATTGTATTCCGTTGAGCCGCGCTCGTCGCAGTGTCCTTCGAGGACGACTTTCACCTGCGAATTGGAGCTCAGGAACTTGGCCGTCGTTGAGAGGGCATCGCGGGCGTCGGTGCGAATGTCCGCTTTGTCATAGTCGAAAAATGCGTCTTTGACCTCCTTGTCGAACAATTCTTGTATCGTCGGTTGGTGAACGACTGGGGGAGGCGGTGGAGGAGGTGCGACAGCAACGCGCGCAGTGGCATCGGCGGAACCGCCCGGTCCTGTCGCGGTAATCGTGTAGGTGGTGGAATTTGTGGGAGTGACGCGAGTGGAGCCTTCCGCCGTCACATTGCCAACTCCGGGCGAAAGACTCAACGAGGTAGCGTTTGTCGAAGACCAAGTCAGCGTTGCCGACTCACCGTTCTGGATTTGATTCGAAGACGCCTGCAGGGTCACCGTCGGGCGCGCAGGCGGTGCCACGGGTGGGGGTGGTGGGGGTGGTGGCGCTTGTACCACAGGCTTCTTGCAAGCTGCGCCAAAAAGAACCACGGCGAGCAACATGCCGAACAGGGCCCTGGTGTGAGTTCGAGTCCGCATCTTTCTTCTTCCTCCTTTAGCAATCTACCGAAGCACGGGTAGTGAGTGCAAATTCGTTGTCGCGGCAATTCGAGATTAAGGAACGTGCCGGGCGACCGGGGTGTGGTGACTGGTGACTAGTGACCGGTGACTGGTGGAAGTACCCGAGCCGGTCTTCGATAAATGTTTCCATCGCGCAATTCACAAGTCCCCCTTCGTTTACGCTCAGATCAACCTAATCACTTATCACAATTCGTCGATCACCAGTCACTAGTCACTGGTCACTAGTCACCACCTTACTTTGGCGACCAGTTGGGCGATTCGTTTTGGCCCTGCTTGGTTAATTGCCGAGCGTCGGTTCCGTCCGCAAGCATAGACCAGATTTGTCGCGTGCCGGTGCGGGTAGACTCGAAAACGAGATGGCGTCCATCCGGGGCCCAGCTGGGGCGCTCGTTGCGCCCCACATCGCGCGTCAGTTCAACCAATTGGCGCGAGGCGATTTCCATCACGTAGAGATCGTAATTCCCGTTGGGGCGGCGCCAACTGAATGCCAGCAACTGGCCGTTCGGGGACCATGCCGGATCGATGACATATCCCTTATCGGCAAGGTCAATTTTTGTCTGACTCGAACCGTCTGCGTTCATGGTGTAGAGCTGCGGAATTCCTCCACGGTCGCTCACGAAGGCGACCTGCTGGCCGGTTTTTGGATTCCAAGTCGGGGATGTGCTCGCGCCGGAAGAGAAGGTGATGCGCTTGGGACGTTGGCCCGAAGCGTCGGTCACGAACAATTCCGGGGTGCCGTTCATGCTGGACATGAACATGAGCTGCGATCCATCTGGCGACCAGGCGGGGGAAGAGTTCGTGCCCCGAAAGCGCGGCCAGGAGATGAGATGATTCGTGAGCATCGATTGGACGCATATTTGCGCGGACAGAACGCTGCTGCCGCTGCCGGGCTGCGCGTAGCAGGTGAAGGCAATGCGGCTCGCGTCGGGAGACCAACGCGGCGTGAGCGATATGGTATGGAGTTGAGTCAACTGGTGCTGGTTCTCGCCGTCGTAATCCATGGCCCAGATTTCCTTGTTGCCGCTTCGATTGCTTACGAACGCGATCTGCGTGCTGGCGATTCCCGGCAAGCCGCCCGACAGTTTGCTGATGATTTCATCGGCGAATTGGTGGGCGAAGGTTCGAACTTGCGCGTCGGTGACTTCGCCGCGATAGACTTTTCCGATGACCGGGGGCAGGGACGCGTTGCGGGCGTCATTCAGCCAGGCTTGAATTTCCAGGCTATTCTCGCTTGCGGAGAGATTGCCGAAGGCGAGAAGTTGGGAGGACGCGGGCGCTTCGGTCCACGCCTTGAAGTCCACTTCGGCCGGTGTGCCGGGAGATTGCAGGGGATAATAACTCTTGCTCACCAGTTCCAAAATTCCGCTGAAATCGAGATCCGAGCGGACGATGTCGCTGAATTCCACACCTAGCGGCAGCTCGGTCGGGGACTTGCCCACAAAATCGGCCACCGCGACACGCGCCTTTGATACGCCGAGGCCCGTGCCGGTGCGAAACCAGTCTTGGGCGGAGGCTCGCCGAGGGGCGAGAAGGAAAATGGAACCACAGATGAACACTGATAGACACAGATAAAAACCGCGGACGTTTTTCATGGGGCTTCTCTCAGACGTCCGAATTGTTGCCATGGGTCTTCCACCTCTGCTTGAGTCGAATCCGGGCTAACACTTCAGCGGCTGAAGCCGCGCCCTCCGAAGCTGGCTGTTGGCACCGCGACGTTTCATCCGCGCCGCTACAAAGCGGACTGTCGCTACCGCGACGCCTTTCCCGCGCCCTCCAAAGCTGGCCGTCGCCATAGAGACACTTTAGCCGCGCCGGGCTCACATTGTTGATCACTATTGATCATTGTCACTGTTCTGTCGCGCACGCGCGCTTACCTTCGAAACTCGAACCAGAATTCGACCGTTACGCTGCTGCCGGAATAGTTCGACGGAAGCGGCGATGCCGGGCTTGAATTTAAGATCGCGCGCCGCGCCGAATCGTCCACGGAACGGTTGCCGCTCGACGTCGTCATCTGTACGTTTGTGACGGTTCCGTCGCGCAGGATTTGAAATGAATACATCGAACGCGGCGCCCAGCGGACCGACGGATCCACCGTGAATTGCTGCCAGTTGCCGCTGATGCGATTGCGGACGGCGTCCACGTACGCGGGGAATCGCCCGGCAAAATCACCGCCGCCCCCCGGACCGGAAAATCCCATGCCGCCCTGCGTGGCGCCGCCCACGGTGAAGTTCGAGTAGGGGAGCGCGGGCGAGCCGCCCTGGCCATACGGAACCGCGTTGGGCGGCGGAGGCGTTGGGTCCTTGAGTACCTTGGATGGGTGCGTGATGTAATGCGGCGTTTTTTCCTTCTTAAATTGGGGGATCGTTTTAGTGTCCGGCGCGATTTCCTTGGGTTTCGGTTGCGGCTCGGATTTGTAAAGGCCCTTGGTTTCATCCACAACGCGGCTGGTCGTTACGGCGTCCGGACGCGGCAACATGATCCCGGGAAGCTTGGCGACGAGGCCGACGGTGACGGCGTTGTCGCCGCCGGAGCCGCCCCAGGTTTCGCCACGGTGCGAGAGTAGAGTCGATACGCCGAGCGAACCGAAAAGGAACATGTGGAAGCCGAGCGACCACACCAGGGGCTTCTTCAGGTTGTCCGCGCCGGGATGGGTTGGGCTATAGGGCATGGCGGTTTCAGTGCGGAGTATCCTCGAGTGGCTCGGTAACCACGCTGATATTTTGGATGCCGGATTGGCGCATGGTGTCTATTACGAGCGCGAAGGATCCGAAGGGGACGGTCTTATCGCAGCGCAGATAGACCGCATCGGACTGCGGATTGCGCATTTGCGCGTGGACCTTGGATCCCAATTCATGGATGTTGACGGCATCGTCGCCGATGTAGATTCGCTGGGCGCGATCGATCGAGACCACGACGCGCGATTCGGAAATTTCCTTCACTGTTTTTGTTTTGGGGACGTCGACTTCGATTCCGGACTGCAGAATCGGGGCGGTGATCATGAAGATCACGAGGAGGACCAGCATGACGTCCACGAAAGGGACGATGTTGATGTCCGAAAGAGAGGTGCTTGTTTGGCGCGAGAGTTGAGGCATATTCGATTAACCCTGAAACGTATTGGACGATCTCGCTGAGCCGTCGATCTCAAACGAAAGGCGATTTAACACAGAGGGCACAGAGTCCACAGAGAAAGCATTCGACCCTCACAAATCCCGGCGGGCTGTCCATCGGAACTCAGGGTAAACAAATAGAGCCCGCACCCGGCTCTGTCACAATCGCTGACCGGGGTAAAGTTTTTCGATCGCCGCGGCGACTTCGAGCGTAAAGCCATCCATTCGGCCACCCAGATCCTTGATATTATGCAAAAAGTGATTGTAAGCGATCACGGCGGGAACGGCGGTGAAGAGTCCCGCGGCCGTCGTGATCAGCGCTTCCGCAATGCCGGGGGCGACCGCGCGTAAACTCGCGGCCCCGACTGCTCCCAGTCCGGTGAATGCATCCATCACTCCCCAGACGGTGCCGAACAGGCCAATGAACGGCGTGACCGATCCGGTGGTCGCCAACCAGGGCATATATTTTTCGGCTTTGCGGACTTCCTCCGCGGCGGCGATCTGCATGCTGACGGTCACGGCGTTGAGGCTGGTGACTTTCCCATGGGGATTGCCGGCGCGCAGCTGGCTATCTACTTCGCGATATCCGGCGCTATAGACAGGTTCGAGAGGGGAACCGCCGGCGCCCATTTGCTTGGGTTCGGGAAGAAACTTGTTGGAGCGGAAAATACGCAGGAACAACGCGGTTTGCTGGTTCATGCGCGCGAACATGCGGGATTTTTGAAAAATCAAGGCCCAAGAAAAGAGGGAAAAGGCCAGCAACATCAAAAGAACGACGCGGGCTACCCATCCCGTTTGCTCGAGCAGGGTGCCGAGCTGGCCTGCGAACAGAAAAATCCCAAGTGGTCGAATTGTCTCCCCCTCAGAAAACCGATCGGTGCTCCCATCGCAAGCTAGCATACGGCCTAAATCGGGTCAAACACTTACAGACTAACGGGTGCGGGAAGGTACTGTCAATGCTAAAATATCGTATTACGATGTATAGGGTGGAAGTGGGTTGCGGATTTGGGACTTGGCAGCGGCTTTGCCGGGAGAGCGGAAAAGATTTCAACACAGAGGCCACAGAGAGCACAGAGGGGAGGAAGAGTGCCGGCATGCTTCAACGCACTTGCAGGACAATGCGCTCGATTTGAAATTTGAAATTGGAAATTTGAAACGATTTAACGGCGTTTCCGGTGCTGGAGGAATTGAGTGTGGTAAGATTTCAAACAGTGAGAATGCCCCCATCCTTTGATGTCCGCCTCGACGATCTGACTGGCAGCCAGGCAGAGTCTCGGGGAGGTGCGAAAAATCAGAGTTTATCGCCGGGAAGTGGAACCACCTTCTATATCGAGACGTTTGGGTGCCAGATGAATGCGCACGACTCCGAGAAAGTGGCGGGGGTTTTGCTCGGGCGAGGGTACCGGCAGGTCGCGGACGTGGACGCGGCGAAGGTGGTGTTTTACAACACGTGCAGCATCCGGGAGAAGGCGGCGCAGAAAGTTTTTTCGCGGCTGGGGGAATTCCGGAAACATCCGGACCACGGAAAAGTCATTGGAGTGCTGGGGTGCGTCGCGCAGCAGGAAGGCGAAGAGATTTTTGAACGCGCGCCGTGGGTGAGCCTGGTGTGCGGCTCGGCGAGCTACAGCAAATTGCCGGCGCTTCTCGCGGAGCTCGAAGCGGGGAATCGGCGAGTGACCGGACTCGATACCGATACGGACGAGACGTTTGAGACGGAAATGACGCGGCGCGACAATCCTTTCCGGGCCTACCTGACGATTATCGAAGGGTGCGACAAATCCTGCTCCTACTGCGTGGTGCCGTATACGCGAGGGCCGGAACGCAGCCGGTCGAGCGCGTCGGTTTTAGCAGAGGTTCGGAGGCTGGCCGACTCGGGGTACTCCGAAATTCAGCTTTTGGGGCAAACGGTTAATTCTTATCGAGACCCGGCGGCGCGTGGAATGACGTTTGCGGAGCTACTGGTAGCGGTGGCGGCGGTGCCGGGGATACGGCGCGTGCGGTTCACGACGTCGCATCCGCGGGATTTCGGGCGGGACATTGTCGAGGCGATTGATTCCGTGCCGGCGTTGTGCGACCACGTGCACCTGCCGGTGCAATCGGGATCGACGCGAGTGCTGCGGGCGATGCAGCGGACGTACACGCGGGAAGAGTATCTCGAAAAGGTTGCGCTGATCCGCGCGGCGCGCCGCCCGATCAGCGTGACGTCCGACATCATCGTGGGATTTCCAGGGGAGACCGAGGAAGACGTCGCGGAGACGCTTTCGTTGCTGGAGGCCGCGCAATACGATGGCGTGTTTGCGTTCCAGTATTCGCCGCGGCCGAACACTTCGTCTCTACGGATGAGCGATACGATTTCGGAGGAAGAAAAGGGGCGGCGGCTGGCGCTGGTGCAGGACCGGCAGCGGGAAATTCAAGTCGCGCGCAACAATGAACTCGTGGGCCAAACATTTGAGGTGCTGGTGGACGGGGCATCCCGGCGTCCCGGGCAGTGGGCAGGTCGCACTTCCAGCAACCGCATCCTAAATTTGTCTTCGCCTCACGCGGACCTTTTGGGACAATACGTACAAGTGCGCGTGACACGCGCGAGTCCCAACAGCCTGGTCGGTGAGCAGATCGTCTGATGAGTATCCGGGAGGCAGCCATGGAAGTGGAAATGAAGATACCGCGGACTCATGATGGACCCGGTCACAAACATGCCCATCGTTGTGCTGAAGGATGCGCAGGGAACCGCAGTGCTGCCGATCTGGGTGGGGATTTACGAAGCCAATGCCATCGCGCTGGAAATCGAAAAGGTGCAGACGCCGCGTCCGATGACGCACGACCTGCTGCGGAATGTTTTTCTGGGACTGGATGTGCGCGTGCAAAAAGTCGTCGTCAATGACTTGAAGGACGATACTTTTTATGCGTTGATTTGGGTGGAGCGCAACGGCGAGATCATGTCGATCGATTCGCGGCCGAGCGATGCGCTGGCGCTGGCGTTGCGGGTTGATTGCCCAATCTTTGTCGAGGACGAAGTGTTGAAGAGCTCCAAGATTTCCAGCGCGATCTCCGAAAAATCCACGAGTGAAGAACTCCGCAAGTGGCTCGAGGGACTCTCTGATGAGGACCTTGGGCGCTACAAGATGTAATCTGGCAAATCCGCTATCGAGTTGAGCTCCGCGATGACGTGGATCAGGACGCTGGAGCCTCTAGGAGTCTGTCCCACAGAACGAAGAATCGCTCTTGTCATCTTGGCGAGTCCCGTCAGGGACGAAATAACGTAGCCCAGCGCGTGAGCGGTGGGTATGTGTGAGGGCAAGGGCCAAGCCCCGAAGGGGCGGCACAGGGCGGACCAAATGTGCCGCCCCTTCGGGGCTGTCAAAGATCGCGCCGCGTACCCCACCGTTTCCACGGTGGGCTACGTTGGGACGTCCCTCCGGGACTTCGCGCAAGACACAAGCAGGACGCCGCACATTAACAGTGGTCGAAATTTTCCGCGGGACAGACTCCTAGGCTTGAAAAACCGGCTTCCACGCACCCTTCTTCTGGCATTCTCTCTCGTACGTTCATGATGCCAGGACCGGTGTTGGGAACCGTAGCGTCGGCCAGAACCGCGAATTTCGCGGTTCTGGCCGACGCTGTAGGTGGAACTACGGGTGAAGGTGCCGCAAAACCGTGTTAGTTGTTGTGATGTCGTGCTGGTAGGATGGGCAGTACTACCAACACCGTTTGGCTGCCGATCGGGATTGTAATATTATTGGACTCCATCGTAACCGAGGCAGTCAGAGCCATCGCCCTGCCATTCAGCCTTGCACCCGTGGCTATTGTCACGGCAGTCCCCGCCATTATGGTTCCCTTGAAATCAGCCGTCGTTCCGAGCGTGGCTGCACTGCCAACTTGCCAAAAGACGTTGTCAGCAGTCGCGCCACCACTCAGGACAACCGTGGCGCCAGTGTTTACCGTCAGTCCGGTCCCAATCTGGAAGATGTAGACTCCGGCGCCATCTAGAGTGAGAGTCCCCGTTATCGCCAGCGTCGTGGCGGATCTATACAGGCCCGGTGTGAGGGTCCGTCCGCCCAAATCTGCGGCGTCCACTTCGGTATGAGTTGTTGTTCGTCCCTTGGCGTCGTTATAGGCGATAAGCAAGGAGGCTTGCGCGTGTTGTGCGATAACATCGCCGGAGTCTATCGTTCCGTTCACTTGTCCGGGGCCGTTGCCAGTGCAGGGAGTCGGCAGTCCAGTACATGAAAGGGTTGGATAAGTCCCAAGATCCCCGGTAACAACCGTAGGGCCGGCGTTGGTGACCCCGGCGGCGGCCAGAACCGCGAAAGTGCCGGCCGATCCGAGGAATACAGTCGCTGGACCGGATTGTGCCGCCGCGTAGTTTGCAGTCGTTAGAAAAAGAACCAACACCGCACCCACGAGGAACGCTTTGACCCTCTTCGTAAGTTTCACAGACCCACATTTTGCTTCACTCTGCTTTTTCATGATAAACCTTTCTCTCTTCGTTCAGATTTGACGGCCCCAAGGCGACGGTAAGACACCGTACTCACGGCATGTGCCGCCATCAGGCTATGTTTATAAGTGAAGTCGATTTTGGCGTCTGTTCAATTCCGCGCACTTATGAGTGATTTCTCTTTAAATTATCAAATTGAAGGGCAGATTTATTTTCAAGCTATGGTTCTGTTACTACCAGACTGGCGCGCAAGCGTGCCCGGCGGGCCAGGTTTTGAGTGAATTTGAAGTTCGGGGTTCCGCATCTATGCTGGGTGTGCAAGGGTGCGATCCCTTAGCCGGGATTCCGATTTTGACTTCCCGGCCGACCGATAACCTACACGCAACCCCGTCCCTATGTAATGCTCCCGCCAGGTTCTTGAGTGCAGAGCCTGTCCGACGGCTGCGGCAAAATCTCAAAGCCAAGAACCGGCGCTTCTTCCACCCATTCCTCAAACACGTTTCCTTCTCGTGTCTCGCTCAGCAACCAAACCTGTTCCGGTCTGCGGCGCGCTGCTGTCGTCTGCCATCCGAGAGAAACGAGGCAAGAGAGGGGACATTTTTAAAGAGCTACAACGCAGAAGCGCTTTTTTGCTTGCACTCGGGGGTGCGGGCGAGTAGATTGGTTTCGCTGGGGGCTGGGCGGCAATTCCACCGGATTCGGGTGCGGGTTTTAATTGAAGCCCGCCAGAATGTTTTGTATGGATTGCCACCCGGGAGGGCTTGTGCCCACGCAGAAATGCCTGGGCCGTATATGACCGCCATCCTGACGATTGCCAATCAGAAGGGCGGCGTGGGGAAAACCACCACTGCCATTAACCTTGCTGCCGCCATTTCGCTGCGAAAAAAGAAAACCCTTTTAATCGACCTCGACCCGCAGGCCAATTCCACCATCGCCTTTTTTGATTCCGCTGATATTCAGATGTCGATGTTCGACGTGCTGGGGGACCACCACGCGGAATTGGCGAGCATCATCAAAACGTCGAAGGACCCGATGCTGTCCGTCGCGCCCGCGAAACTGGCGCTGGCCAAGATGGAGCAGCAACTGGCAGGGCAGTTCGACGCGCCGTTCAAATTGAAGGATGCGCTGGCGCCGATCGTGAAGAACTACGATTACATCGTGATCGATACGCCGCCGGCGCTGGGGATCCTGACGGTCAATGCGCTGGTGGCGTCGACGCACCTTTTGGTGCCGATTCAGGCCGCGTACTTCGCCATCGAGGGGACCGACGACCTGCTGGAAACCTACGAGCGCATACGGGCGCGGCCCAACCCGGAGCTGAAAGTTCTGGGCGTGCTGATCACCCTGTTTGACAAGCGCACCAATATTTCGCGCGACACGCACGAGCAGATCCGATCGGTGTTTGGTTCGGTGCTGTTCAAGACGCGAATCGGCAAGAACGTGCGTTTGGAAGAGAGCCCGGCCTACAAAGAAACAATTATGACGTACGCGCCCAAGTCACCGGGCGCGAAGGAGTACGGGAAGCTTGCCCTGGAGGTTATCCAACGTGTCGAAGAGGATGGGATTGCCCGTCACGCTGAAGATGCGGCATGACGCGCACTACGTAGAACAACTCACCAGCTTTAGCGGCGCCGCTGTCGGGCGCATGATACCGGTCGATAAGATCAGACCCAACCCCGATCAACCGCGCAAGGCGCTGGGAGAGCTGCGCGAACTTACGGACTCGATCAAGGAGAAAGGCGTGCTGGAACCGCTGCTGGTGCGGTTCATGCCGCGCGACGACTGCTACCACATCATCTCCGGCGAGAGGCGGTATCATGCCTCGCGCGCCGCGGGGCTGCGGGAAGTGCCGTGCATCGAGAAAATCGCGGACGATGCCGAGACGCTGGAACTGGCGCTCATCGAGAACCTGCAGCGGAAAGACTTGACGCCGTTTGAGGAAGCCGACGGCTTGCAGCGGCTGGCGGAAACGTTTGAGTACACGCATGACGATATCGCCAAGAAAATCGCCAAGGCGCGGTCGTCGGTGACGGAAACGATGTCGCTGCGGGTGATTCCCGAGGTGGTGCGCAAGCGCTGCCTGGAACTGGGGATTGTGTCCAAGTCGCTGCTGCTGCAAGTGGCGCGGCAGCCGAATGAGAGAAAGATGCTCGAATCCGTCCATCGCATCGCGCAGGGCGGCCTGACTCGCGATGAAGCGAGGCGCGAGCGAGTGGAAGAGAAAAATGCCGGGCCCCGGCCGCAGCCGTTCATCTTCAACTTTCGTCCGGAGAACGAAGCGTTCCGGTTGCGCATTCAGTTCCGGAAGAGCAATGTTTCGCGGGGCGAATTGATTGACACGTTGCGCAACCTCTTGATGGCGCTCGAGCAGGAGCAGAGAGCATCCGCGGAGGCGGATCAGGCGAATCCCGCGGTGGCCTGAAGCGGCACTTTGCGATAGCGGTTGCGCGCGGGGCTGAGAATCCTGTAAAAATTTAAACTTGGCGCTGGGGGCACGGCATGCCGTGCCCCTACATTTTTTGGCGATTTGAAATTGGAAATTTGAGATTTGAAAAAAAAGAGCGGTCGGGAGCGGCGGGAACCAACTTTTTGGTAATGGTCTAATTTCATGTTGCTGAGTTCCATGTGTCACCCCTGTCGGGGTTTCCTGGTCATCCTCGAACCGTCTTCCCACCGCTTCCGCAGTGGGCTACGTTGTGCCGTCCCTCCGGGACTCCCAGCAACAAAGTTGGTCCACTGTCTTCATTTTTGAGGTTTCGGGATTTGAAATTTGGGATGAAATTGGGGAATTGTGAACGAACTCACGGCGCAACAGATTGCGATATTGGAGCGGGTGGTGGGGGCGGGATTTTCTGTGGTTGCGTTTCCGCTGTATGCGAATGCGGTGGGGATTCGGAAGGGGAGTTGCGCCGCTTTATTGGAACCACTTCCAGGAACAGGGTTTCGTTTGTTTGGCGAACCTTGTTTGTTGCTGGATGGGAATCTGACGGTGCGCGTTGCGGATAAAGGGAAGTCGTGGTTTGTTTGGAAGAAATTGAGGGTGGAGGCTACCGCGGAGCGGGTTCGCGAACTCGAACGTTTTGTTTCTGAATTGAAGATGGTTTTGGAACCGCGGGCGTAGTTTTTCGGTGAGCGGGAAAAATGCCGGCGAGACGCAGGCGCTACGAAACCTGTCGGCGGTTACTTGGCAAGGAGGCGGAGAGTTTTGGGTGGATACAGGGCGACTAGTTGGCCTTGCGGGGGCGAAATTCGTTCTAGATCCAGGCAGGCTACGCCTGCTTTTTTTAGCTCCGTGATTCTCGCGCCAGTGTGGAGGATTTGGCCGATGACCAGGTGGAGATGGGGTTCGTGGCCGAAGCACATGACCTCCTTGGCCTTTAATTTTGCCAGGTCGTGAAGCAATTCCGCCGGGGTGCTGGTTCCTTTGAGAGAGTCCGAGCGGACGATTTTGCTCGAGGAGACGCCGATCACTTCGCTGAAGATTTCGGCGGTTTGCACGGAGCGCAGCCAAGGGCTGGTGAGGATGGCATCGGGTTTTACGCCAAGCGCAAAGAGGCCAAGAGCGGCGGCATGCGTCTTCTTCATGCCCCTGGGCGTGAGGGGGCGTTCGGTGTCCGGAGGGCAATCGGGATCTTCACGGTCCATCGCGACGCCGTGGCGCACAAGGTAAAGGCGCATCATCAGGCAACCCTCGCTTTCTGTACGACCAAGACGCGCTGAAAGGACAAGCGCAAATTCAGTTCGCGTTCGAGCAGGCGCGCTTTGCGCTCGATCCCCGCAAGATTCAGGCGCGATCCATCCCGCAATTCCACGTGGATCCTGACGTCGTGCGGGCCGCCCTCGACGGCCAGACCCGCAATGGCCTGGTGATGGTCGCTCTCGAGGCGCTCGGCAAGCCTAAGCATGCCGGCCAGGATGCGGGCCTGCTTGCGGCGGCCGCGGTCGAGCGAGGCATAGAGTTTGTGCGTCGCGCTCGGCTCCGACTTCCCGTTGTGATAGCGGACGAGACATCCGGTCATGTTTTTGGCCCATCCCCGCAAACCTGAGATTTTTGCATTGCGCACGAGGTACTCGCCATGACGGTGGTGAGCCTTGCGGTGGATGAGATGCCCGGAGTCGTGAAGCGTCGCTCCCGCTTCGAGGACCGTCCTCAACTCGAAATCCATGTGATGGTAGGGCCAAAACTGGTCAAAAATCTGCAGGGCGAGGCTGCGAACCTGTTCTCCATGTTTCAGGTCGCAATGCACGCGGCAGGCGAAGGACTCGGCGCCGGCGACGGTGATTTGGGCTTCTTTCCGCTGTTCGGTGGTGGGCTGCGGAGGCGCCATTTGCGCGGCGGCAAGTTCGTGGAGCAAGCCTTCGCGGACTCCTACGCGCGGCGCAATCATGGAGCGAAACCGCAACCACCTGGCGACGGTGACTAGAACGATGGCGGCGACGCCCATGACCTCCGCGCGATCGCGGCGCACCGCGAAGGACTTCATCCTGCCCTCTACATCGAGGCGCAGAATTTGCAGGAGACGATCCTGCAACAGCCTCGCGTTGAGTGTTCCCAGGCCGCCGACCCTGGGACCGGGCGCCAGCGCGGCGAGAGTCTCCGCATTGCCGCCACAGGCGACGGCCAGGGCTGTTGTGGGCCGGGGACGGTTCGGAAGCGCGCTCTGGAGGACCGAGAGAACATGAAGTTTGATATCGTCCGCCGTATATTCGTGAATGGCGCCCTGGGCGCGGAATGCCTCCATCAGGCGGACGGTCCCGAGCGGCAGGCCGATGCTTTTTTGCAGGACGCCGCGGCGCAACTCACTGAGTTCCAGGCTGCCGCCGCCGAGATCGAGGATGAATCGGGGAGGGTCCTGATTCCGCAGCGCACGAAGTGTGGCCACGCGGACCAGGCGCGCCTCCTCCTCACCCGAGATGATTTCGAGATTAATTTTTGCCTGGTGGCGTAAACGCTCGACAAGAACGTGGCTATTGCGGGCCTCGCGAGCGGCGCTGGTGGCGACGGCGCGATACGCCGCCACGCCGTGCCGGTCCATTACCCTGCGAAACTGGCGGAAAGCGTTGGTGGCATCCCGCAGCGTCTTGCGATCGAATTTTCCGGTGGTGAAGGCGGAGTGGCCCAGGCGCACGGGCGCGCGAAAGGACTCGATAATCTGCCAATCGTCGGAAGAGCGTACGCGGGCGATAATCAGCCGGAACGCGTTCGAGCCGGCATCAATCGCGGCCAGGTGCGAGGGTTTGGCAAGTTTCAACGCCACAGGGAAGCCAGCGCAGCGGAGGGCCTATACTGAGTCCGCTGGATGCCGAGATGGGCGGCAATGCGCTTGCGCAACTCCGCGTTCACAGTGGCCACGCTGGCCTCGCCATCCATCGCGATGAAGCCTTCTTTTTCAGCAAGAGCTTCGAATTCTTTTTTCATCTTGGCCTGATACATGATGAACGATTGAAACAAATCGTTGGAGAGGGACATGTCGCGGCCCGATTCCCAGTAGCTGATGGTATGGGACTTGCGAAACTCCCGTTCAAAGGCGGCTTCCGGCCGGACATTGAGCCAGAACGTGAGGTCGGGGCGCAGGGCCATCTCATACAGGCCGTGTAAATAGTCGCGCTGGATTCCACGCGCGGCCGCGCGGGCGATGAGCGTGTAGAAATAACGATCGGCGAGAACAATGAAGTCGGAACGCAAAGCCGGGACGATGCGATGCTCGAGTTGATCGTAGAAATCGGTCGCATACATCAGCGTGAGCGTCATGCGGGTGATCGTATTCTCGGCGAGCAGAGCGTCAATATCTTTCGCCACCAGGCCCGAACGGCGCAAGCCCATCGTCTGGACCGCGAAACCTTCGGACTCGAGCCATTCGGTCAGCAGCGAGATCTGGGTGGAGCGGCCGGAACCGTCCATGCCCTCAATCACGATCAGCGAACCGCCGAATTCTTCGTCGTTCACGCCGGGAAGGGAAAGTCCGTAATTGCGAGGAGACGCTCCGGAAGGCGAGGAGGACTCCCTGGGATGACCATTCTTGCGATCCGGCCGCGATTTTTTCATCGATGCCTCCGCGCGGCTTTCTTGGGTGCAAAACGTGACAGATCGATGCGCGATTTCACAAAGTGACGCATTTGCATTTGAAGCTTGTTCACCGGCAGCGTTCCGTCCATCACTACAAACTTGTCCGATTCTATCATTTCGTCGTACTGCGCCAGGATACGTCCCTGAAAAATGCGAAAACTTTCGGCGCGGTCGAGAGAAAGGTTCAGGTCCATGCCGGCTTCGTAATGTTTCAATTTCGGCCGGCCGCTCATGATGCGGTTGACGGCGACGTCGAGTGGGGCGCGAAAATAAAAGGTGATGTCCGGAACGGGCGCAAAGCGGTACAGATTTCGCAGCCAGCGTTGCGAGCAGTTGCGCGCCACATCGCGCGCGAACGCGGTGTAGATGTACCGGTCGGCGAGGACCAAATATCCGCTGTGAAGCAGGGGAAGAATCTGCCGTTCGCAGCGGTCCGCGAAATCAGCTGCGTGGAGAAGAGAAAATGTGGTGGGCGTCAGCAGACGGCGCTGCTTTCCGCGCCTCGTCGCCGATTTCACGAGGGGGGAGGAATTCCATTCCGTGAAATGCAGGCGATAGCCGCCGATTTCGAGCCACCGTTTGAGCAAGTAGAGTTGCGTGCTTTTTCCAGAGCCGTCTATGCCTTCGACCACGATGAGCGCGCCCGGGTAGGCGCGCGCGGGCACGAGAAGCTGCGGCGCCTCGGAAGACAGTTCAACCGGTTCGATGGATATGGATTCGATGTCCGCCACGGATTCGTTTGCCAAACTGACCCCTTATCAACCCAAGATTATACGCTCAGAATATAAAAATTTGGTTACAAGAACGTGAGCGCTGGATGAATGGGCGCCGCTCCATGCGGTTGCAAATGCGCGTTTCGCAAGGCAAACTACTTTCGTGAACGCGTATGATCTGATTTGCATCGGAGCCGGCCCGACGGGCCTAGCTTGCGCCATCGAGGCCAAACGCGCGGGCCTGCGCCCTCTGGTGATCGACAAAGGCTGCCTATGCAACTCGCTCTACCACTACCCGGTGAATATGGTCTTCTTCACGACGCCGGAATTGCTGGAGATCGGCGATCTGCCGCTTACCAGTCCGTCGGAAAAACCTACCCGCGCCGAGGCGCTCAAGTATTACCGCAAGTGCGCGGAGCATTACGAGCTGGAACTGCGATTGGGCCAGCGCGTCGAGAGAGTGGAAGGCAGCGATGGCCGGTTTCGCGTGCATACTCGCGACCAGCAGGGAATTGAGGCCCAATTTGAGGCCAAGAAGATTGTGGTCGCGACCGGGTACTACGACCTTCCGAACCGGGTTGGAGTGCCCGGCGAGGATTTGCCGCATGTCTCCCATTACTACACCGAGCCGCACCCCTTCTGGCAGCAGGAGGTCGTGATTATCGGAGGGAAGAATTCCGCTGCCGAAGCCGCACTCGATCTCTACCGGTCAGGCGCGCGAGTGACCCTCGTGCATCGCCGGGCCGAACTTGGCTCCACAATCAAGTATTGGGTGCGGCCCGACATCGAAAATCGCATCAAGGCCGGCCAAATTCGCGCGCTTTTTGAAACCGAGGTGAGGCGCATTGAACCCGGACAAGTCTGGGTCTCGAATCACGCGGGAGAGTATTCCGTGCCGGCCGTTCAGGTGTTTGCGCTGACGGGGTACCACCCGGACTTCGAATTTTTGCGCTCGCTGGGCATCTCGCTCGATCCCGCGACGAACAAGCCAACGATGGATCCGCAAACGCACGAAAGCAATGTGCCGGGGATTTTTCTGGCCGGAGTGGTGATTGGCGGAAACCATACGAGCGAAATCTTCATCGAAAATGGACGCTTCCACGGCAAGCAGATTGCCGCTGCGCTGACCGGCGGCCAGGTTCCCTCGCAGCAGTAGTGCCCCGCGCAGGAGCGTTTGCGATATCCATCAAGTCACCCCGATTTGCCGGGCATCCGGCTCTTTGCTAGACTGACAAACAATGTCTTCAATGATAAAAGAAGCTGGCGAAACATTTGCCACCTTGGTGAAGGGTTTCAGCGTGACATTCCGCAATATGCTGCGGAAAACCGTCACTGAAAATTATCCCGAAGAGCCTGTCCATTTCCAGGCCAGGTACCGCGGGATTCACGTGCTGCATCGGGACGAAAACGGGCTGGAAAAGTGCGTGGGCTGCTTTTTGTGCTCGGCGGCTTGCCCGGCGCGCTGCATCTACATCGAGGCCGCGGAAAACACCGACGCACAGCGTATCTCCGCCGGTGAGCGCTACGCCAGCGTGTACAACATCGATTATTCGCGTTGCATCTTCTGCGGCTATTGTGTCGAGGCATGCCCGACCGATGCCATCACGCATGGGCATGGATTCGAGCTGGCCACTTCAAACATCAATGCCTTGATTTACCGCAAAGAGAAGCTTCTGGAAAAAGGTCCTGCCGCTAGCTAACTCGCTTTTTTGAGGCTTTCTTGCGCGCCTTTTCCAGCGGCGGCGCGGGTTCCGTCATGCGCAAGGGGTCGAGTATTTCCCGCATCGTTTTTTCGTCGATCAGTTTGCGTTCTAGCGCAATTTCGGTCACTGTTCGGCCTGTTTTAATGCTCTCCTTCGCGATCTCAGCTGCGGCGGCATACCCAATATACGGGTTCAAGGCTGCCGCAATCGAAATCGTCGCATTCGCGTAATAGCGGCAGCGCTCCTCGTTGGCCACGATCCCATCCACGCATTTGGTAGCGAGCACGCGCATCGTGTTTTTCAGAATCTCAGCGCAGTGCAGCACATTCCAAGCCATCGCAGGCATCATGACATTCAATTCGAGTTGGCCCGCCTGCACTGCCATGGCTGTCGCCATGTCCGCCGCAACCGCCTGGAATCCCACCATAGCTGTTAGCTCAGCCATAACGGGGTTGACTTTTCCCGGCATAATCGATGAGCCAGGCTGCAGCGCGGGCAGAGCGATCTCCGCAAGCCCCGTGTTCGGACCGCTGGAGAGGAGACGCAGGTCATTGGTGATTCGGATCAGTTCGAGCGCGAGGTTGCGAAGCGCGGCGGAAGCGGCACTCATGGCCAGATTGGATTGCATTGCATAACGCAAGTCGCCAGCCGGCTTCAGCGCGCGGCCACAAATTTTGCTCAAGTGCTTTACCACGAGCTTCTGATACTTTGGATGTGTATTGACTCCGGTTCCTACTGCTGAACCACCCAGCCCGACTTCGCTGAGCAATGTTTGGGCCTGCCTCAACACCACTCCGCAGCGCTGCATCGCAGTGGCGTAGGCCGAGAATTCCTGTCCCAGCCGAATGGGCACCGCGTCCATCAAGTGCGTGCGGCCGGACTTCAAGATATGGTCAAAGGCTTTCCCTTTTCTCGCGAAGGATTGTTCCAGCGTTGCAAGCGAATCGAGTACATCATCCGATAGGAACAACGCGGCAAGCCGCATCGCTGTGGGAAAAACATCGTTGGAGGACTGCCCAAAGTTGACGTGATCATTTGGATGGCAAATTTCGTAGTCTCCGCGTTCCCCCCCCAGTATTTCGATGGCACGATTGGCGATGACTTCATTGGCATTCATGTGAAACGATACGCCGGCGCCTGCCTGGTAGACATCCACTACAAATTGTCCATTCCACTTGCCGGCGATTACCTCGTCCGCAGCTTTCGCGATTGCGCCAGCGCGTTTCGCGTCCAACAGATTTAGTTCGCGGTTCGCCATTGCGGCGGCCTTCTTGATCATTCCTATCGCCCGAATCAGTTGAGCGTGTGCGCGATAGCCGCTGATGGGAAAGTTATCGATCGCCCGCTGCGTCTGGATGCCGTAGTACGCGCTGGTTGGCACTTCGCGGGTGCCCAGTGAATCTATTTCCCTTCGCATTTTCAATGTTGTCGCTCCTGGATAAGTGGAATTGATTTTTCTTTTAGCGAATAGTTGAATATACATGGAATCTTCTACTTTCGCGTTTCCTGCCGCCTGCAGATGCGCCGTCTGACATGGAAGCCCTGGACACTGACAGTGCAACAAGGCTCGACAAAAAGGAAGCGACAGATTCCGCGGATAATTATTCCAGCCTGCGAGAGGGGAAGCAGATTCCAATCGGAGCGCAACAATTAAAGATGTTCGAGAGAAACAACGGTCTGCCGTTCTTTGACAGGGCCAGACAATCAACGAAAATAGATTTCATCAAGCGATTCCCGGTGCGACTCGCAAGGTCGTCCCACCAAAGTGGTAAGGTAGCACCGGCGTGTGGCCTCGCCGGGCCCAGATGCGGCCCAGAAGCTGGCACTCGCTCAATTCGCTTTCATTGACGAAGACGATGGCTCGCCCCTCTGTTTGGGCTTTGCCTTAGCTCCGGCCAGCGCTGCATCTTGCTGCGCCGGACCGCCGACTCGGTCCGTTCTCACCGGCGCCTCATCCGCCGCTGGCTGCTCCATCCCATCTGCTGCGGGATTTCCCAACACCCCCGGGGAGATGCCCAATGTCACAATCACACTCGATCAAACCCGGTACGCGCGAAGCGGACCACAATCTGGTCTCGTGTCCGAGCCCTTCTGTACCGCGTTCCAGTTCTTGCGTGAAGCTTCGCCATTTTTTGGCGCTCAGAAGTGACTTGCGTCCCGCTGGGCGATTGTCAAAGCGGGAAGAAGAGAAGTGTTGGTCAGGAAGGTCAGTCGCAAGTCCTTCTCGGCATCGAACTAATGGATGCGCCGCAAGGCGTCGGGATAGCGCTGGGCGGTGCGAACGCCGATCAGCAGAATGGTTTTGTCGCAGCGCGGCCCTGTGGATCGTTCGATGGGGCGCGAATCGCGATAGTAGAACTGCAGTTCCTTCCTGGCGCGAATGATGAAGAAGGCGCACGCTTGCGTAAATAGATACAGACGAGCAAAGTCCACATACCCCCCATCGAACAAGTAAAACGCCCCGGCTTCGGGAAGCAATTGGTCCAGAATGCTGACGTCGTGAACATGGCCCCCGGTCACATAAACATTGGCTGGAATGCGACCTCGCAGATCCAGCAGTGTGTGCAGTTTCGCCGGGCTCTTGTGGCGGCGGAATTTT
Organism: Terriglobia bacterium; assembly: GCA_963811715.1. Taxonomy (GTDB): domain Bacteria; phylum Acidobacteriota; class Terriglobia; order Acidiferrales; family UBA7541; genus Palsa-360. Next base: position 451,469 of record CAWESM010000004.1, on the reverse strand, counting down.
CCCCACGGAAAAAGCGACAGGCATAAATCGATGGTGGTGGATTCCAGGGCATACACCGTCTCGGACAACTCCACTCCGAAAGGTTCGTCGCGGTACAGGTCGCGGGCGGTAGCAATCAGGATTTGCTCGAAATCGGCGTAGACCCGCCAGGCGCGATGCTCGTTGGCGTGTGCCGAGGTATAGCGAGAGACTGGGCCCCGGAAGCCCCTGTGATGAAGCTTGGGTTGCTGGGCGCACACACAGGCTTCGATATCGCGGAGACTTTCGCGGTAGGTGAGTTGGGCAAAGGCCAAAGAATGGAACTGATCCCAGCAGGAGAACTCTTTAACGTAGCGATTGCCCTGGTAACGATCGACGCAAATTTGACACTGCTAGGTCGGAAGGAAGTCTACGAGCTGAGAGAAGATGGTTCGGCCAAGATTCATCGACTGCCTCCGGAACAAGCTGGAAAGCAGTAGAATGGCACCGAGAAACAAGCAAACGATTGAAATCGTTAAAACTCACCGGAACCCCTTACCTTTGTTCAATCAAGCTGTTACACCGAAGTGCGCAGCCTTTCTTGGGATAGCGCTGATAAGCTATATAAGAAATGATGTTACATAGCGAAAAGTGCTTAATGAAGTTGGGAATGCACATGGAACAAATAGCGCGGGCTGCGGGCAGAGTGGACGGTCTGGTTGGAATTTTGAGGGGAGCCGACTGGTGACGCGCTCCTGGAGAGACAGTCATGGGGATAGTTGGCGGGTTGGGAATACAGTGTCGCATGGCAATTCCGAGGAGACGACATACAACTAATGAAAATGCTTCAACACGCGTCATTCGCGCCATTGAGAAGCACACACGGGCAGGAGCCAATAAGAAACGCGCATGAACTGAAATCCGAGACGGAGTTTTCATATCGAGGGATCGGACAGATGGTGGAAAGTCCAGAGCTCTGCGTCGACCACTGGGGGCGACATGCTCGCTAGCGGCGACCAACGTGGCAGGGCTCCGGGGTGGCATGTACTCGCAGTCACTGGGCACGGAGAACCAAGAGACGACCACGATCAATGCGAGTTGTTGCAGGTGGCAGCGTGGAATGGTTCTCAAAGACACGAAGTAACTCCTGACGTTGCCGACCGTGTGGCAGGGTTGGGTGAAAAGGTGAAGGCAAACAAACAGTTCGTGGGGCCAAATCATTGACGAAGCCGCCGGTAACAAAACAACGTGTGGGGTGCGCTTCGATTCGCGAAGTGCCCAGCATAGTTCGCGAAATATCTGCTCCACTCGGGGGTCTTGTTTCGACGGATCGCAAGAAAAAACGCGGGATTATTTGTGTGGTTTGGCGCCAAGAGTTCCGGTGGCGCGAGGCCTGGATTCACTGAAATGAGGCGCTGCGGCATGTATTTCGACGGGTGGCTCCGAAACTTCTGTCAACGGGTCAATGCCCGGCTCCTCAAAGGAGCGGAGAAGATCCGCGACAGACAAGGCAGGTTCGCGAAGCGAGCCGTGATGTTCGAGCATCCAGCGAGCCAACATCGCTTCCGCCGTCTCCTCGAGCCACTGATCGATCAATGCACCGATTTCACGCCTCAAATTCGCGGCGTGGTTCAAGCGGCCGAGCTCGAAGCTCTGCAGGGACGGCCGCGAGGCAGAACGCAGATAGTCGATCGGTGGCGTGATGCGCGTTATAGACATGGGCAAACTCCTATGCGGACTGGAAGAAACCAACCGAACCAGCGATCAAGCAATCAAAGACAGATTTTACTGAGTTGGCATTAACCGTGTCTAGCATTACTTTCGGAACTGTGGAAAAAGAGGGGTGATACCTGCAGTGTTAATATAAGTTGATTTATCACTTTATTAGCCTACATAAAGTAGAGCTTTCATGGTGAAAGAGGGGTGAGGAGATCGGGAATTATGAGCCATGAGAGGGTCACTCCGGATTCGCGCGTGAGCCAAAGCGGCGACTACGGATATTGCGGGGACATTGAGCGGAGCGGGGCGGAAATGGACGGAGGCATGCGCGACCTTCGCATTCTTCGACAAAAACGGGATGGCGGCTTTGGGCAAAAGCCACCGATTTTAGTCCGCCGGACATCGCGTGGGCCGCAGCGTGATCGTGCAAGCGCGAGGGGGGGGCCGATAAGTTTGGCCGCATTCCCCAGGATCATGGGCGTCATGGCATCTTGGAATGGCGAAACATTATGGGACAAGGTAGTTCATCGGCGTTTCAGAAGACGAGCCGTTTTCAAAATGGCTTGAAATTGAGGATACGGGCCACATTCGATTGGACAGGCGGCCACAGGGAAGCGTTTTATACATACTTAGTAAACAGAATGAAAGTGAACGGAGGATCGCGGCTGGGTCAAAGAACATTCGACATATTAATTCATCCGTTATCAGACATCGCATATAGCGGTGCAGTAGCCGTTCAGCGCAGGTTTTTCCCGCGCGCGCTGGTTGTTCGCCAGAGCGCACGGCCGGCCAGACGGCGTGCCCGGAGGAATTCTCGGCGCGCGCGAGGAAAGTCTGCGGCGAACTGAAAGGCGCAGGCCTTGCAGGAGAAACTAAGGGGCCCATCCAAAATTGGCTTTGCAGAGGAGGAACAGATGAGATCTGGAATGAATCTTTCAGGTAATTCGGCAAGCCTAAGACGGAAGGAACTTGGCGCACGATTTGCGAGCCAAGAGTGTGACCGGGGCCTGCCAGAGCGTGTGCGGGCGACAGTCGTGGGGAAGCCCGGCGAGTACGATGCACGGCGTTTGCGGTCGCAGCGAGAGGTGATCCGCGACGTGATGTTGGCCGCGACAGATTGCGACACCTGGCTAACGCTGGGGGAGCTGCGGGCCTTGACCCACTATGGCGAGGCGTCTATTTCGGCGCAGCTCCGACACTTGCGAAAACTGGAAAACGGGGGATACGACGTCTCCAAGCAGCGGCGCGAAGACGCGGTGGCTGCGAGTGTATCGGCGGATGGTCGAGGCGATTGCGTATGGGAATATCGGATCCTGCACTTTCAACGCCTTGGACAGGACGCAGGATCTTTGACGGCGCCAGATAGTTCACAAGTGTAGCCTACAACAAAGATTTTGGCGGGCTACGCTTCCTGCGTCCCTTCTTTCGTCAGGGCGAGCACGACAAGCAAATATAGCCCGCACCCGGGCTCGTGAGACATCTCTTCGGGACGAGTGAAGTCTATGCGGCTGCCGAGGTGAAACATGCCGAAGCGCGTGATTGATTTCGATGCGATGTGGGGATCGGACAAGCTGGCCTCGTGCGCGGAGTGGGCGCAGGCCGAGTACGCGTGGCTTTACGGTCTGGCGGATGCCTCTGGCTGCTTTGAGCTGACGAACTTGCGCGTGATCTGGGGACGCGTCGCAGCGATTCGGCGCAACCTCTCCCTAGAGCGACTCGAACAGATCTTCCTTGAGTTTCAGGACAAGGGCTTGCTGTTTGCCTGGGAAGAGAACGGGAAGCGATACGGGCATTGGACCGGCAGTGACGTGCCGGGGCGTCTGCCAGCGCCTTCGTGGCGAGTACGCTTGGAACGGTTGGCGCCGCCAGTGCCAAAGCAGCAGCTGGGGGAATTTATGTCGCGGTTCTCGCGCGGACGAGCGGCGTCGCCGGGCGGGGGATTCCTTGGCGATTCTTTGGAGTGGGCGGATCGAGGAACACCCAAGCGTCCAATTTGTGGCGGGCTCCACGCTTCACCCGAAACGTTCAGCGTAAAAGTAGAGCCCACACCCGTTGAGGGGAACCTCAACGAGAGCCTTGAGTCGCCTCAAGCACAGGATTGGAATTGGAATCAGAAGCAGGAGAAGGAAGGGGTCACCCTGAAGGCCCACCCTGAAGGGCTCGCTGCGGGGGCTGACCCTAGAGGGAAGCAGTGCGCCGCGCAGGATCGGGCGAATGTGGGGGAAACAACTCAACAGCAATTCCATTTCCCAAATCTAAATTCAAAATCGGAAATTCCACAGCCAGAGCCAGCGTGTGCGCCTGCTTCACGCTCGTCAGTGAACCAATCGGCACGCGCTGCTGCCGCTGGCTCTGCCAACCCCACTGCTACTAGAAGCTGTTGCATAACCTAATACAGGGTCTTGAAAAGAAGGTAGTTGAATTTTCTGAGATGAGAGATAAGGAGAATCAGCAGCGCCCAAGGAGGGCCGATGGCCCGATCGGGTGCATTGCTGACCGAATCGCAGTGGCAGAAGATCGCGCCTTTGCTCCCCAAGCCGCCCAAACAACGCAAAGGCGGTCGTCCCTGGATTCCGAACCGTCGTGTGCTGGAAGGGATTCTGTGGATTCTGCGGAGCGGGGCTCGCTGGCAAGACATGCCGGAGAAATTCCCGCATCCCTCGACCTGCTGGCGGCGGCTGCGAGACTGGGAGGAGCGGGGCGTTTGGTTGAACATCTGGCGGACGTTTCTAAGCGAGTTGAACCAGCGCCAGCAATTGAAGTGGAGCGAATCGTTTTTGGACGGGAGTTTTGCTCCAGCGAAAAAAGGGGCTGCGGAGTCGGAAAAACCAAGCGGGGCAAGGGGACGAAGTGGATGGTGGTGGTCGACGGCCGCGGTGTTCCTCTGGGAAACTCCCTTCACTCTGCATCCCCGGGGGAAGTCACACTCGCGGAAACGACGCTCGCGACGATCCGGGTAGGGCGGCGTCATCGTGCGGGCCGACCTCGGCAGAAACCACTACGGGTGATCGCGGACAAAGCCTATGACAGCGATCCGTTGCGCAAACGATTGCGGCAGCGGGGAATTGAATTAATCGTGCCACATCGCTCGAACCGAAAGAAACCGGCGACACAAGACGGCCGAGCGCTGCGGCGCTATCGGAGGCGCTGGATTATCGAACGCACCAACGCCTGGCTCGGTAACTTCCGGCGCTTGGTCGTGCGCTACGACCGCTCGCTCACGATCTATGGCGCCTTCTTTCACATCGCCTGCTTCATGATCGTCTTGCGGAGGGTTGTGCAATAGCTTCTAGTAATTATTCCCGAGACAAGTCGTTTGTTGTCGCGCGCGAATTGGTCGTCGGGCAAGGACCGCAATGCGGGCCCGTGCGGGTGAAGCCGGAAGTGCTCGAGCGTATCCGAACCCGTGAAGGCTCCCGGTCACCGTAGTTGGTGGGACAGACTTCAGTCTGTGCGCTTTGGGTTGAATTTAGTGCAAGTCAATACCGCACAGACTGAAGTCTGTGCCACTCAACGCAGACAAATCGCAAGTGCACGTTAGACAGTGTGGAGGAGGGACCATGCTAGCAACGTTTGCATTCGATGTTTGTCATGATGTGTACCGAGCCGCGCGCGACGTGATCGACATGAAGATTCCCACGCTGAATATGGAATCGTCGGGGAAATATATGTGGCACCCGGACCGGATGCCGCGCCTGGCCGAGTACGTGGCTGACTTCGCGCGTGCCGGCGAGCGGGCGCTCGGAGAAGTAGGACAGACACTCTCGTCTGTCCGTAGTGACGCGTCCCGGGGGCAAAGCAATGCATCGGTTCGATGTCTTTCGGCGCAGGGCCGCGCTTCGGGTCGGACTGGACAGGCAAGAGTGCCTGTCCTACTCGAACGCGTCCGGGCAAGCCCTTCTCAGGGGCAACTCAGGGCAAGCCGCATGGTGATGTTTCGCGTGTTTTACCTGGGCGGCGCGGAATACCAGGCGGCGAGACGCCACCTCGGGATCAGTGAGCTCACCTGGGCGGACTGGGCGGAAGAGATCCGCACACGCGTGGGACATGAGCTGGCCCAAGCGGGTGTGTTTCCGCCGTCGAAGTATTTCCACACCTCTTCGATTGGGGCGCCACAAAACGCTGCATAGCGCAGCTCACGGCTCTCTCTGGATTTGCTTAATATGGCCGCATCGAAGAGAGATTCCTGTCCCGCAAAGCGGGATCGGAATGACACCTCAAGGGCAATTGCTACTTGGCCGTCGGTCCGGGCTCGACTTTGCCGGTTTAGCGGAGGACGAAGAGGCCCCACTGTTTGTTGGTGAGGTAGATGTTGCCGCGCGTGTCGACGAGGACTTCTTCGGCTTGCTGGACGAGCTTCGTTTTGGGCATGACGCCGATGCGGTTGGTGGCCTGCGGCGAGATGAACTAGCCAACTTTCTCTAGAATTGACACATTTAAAATATTTATACAAATGTGTTGACAAATAAATCTAGTTTATGGTAATCTTCCACTTGCAGAATTATGGCCCGCCGTCGCTGATGCCACGGTGGGCATTTTTGTTTTAGCGCGCATTTTTTACTAACTTGCGATAGATCTCTGTTATCCGTTTGAGGCGCCTTGTGGCGCTTCGATGCGCCGCGTGCGTTGGTAGCACCGACTTCAGTCCGTGCGCCTTTCTTTGATTCCAGCGCAAATCAAAATCACACAGGCTGATGGTTCGCCAGAGCTCACCACAAGAGCCTGTGCTACTCGAGCGCTTAAAAGTTTAGGCCGCCCCTCTTCTTTCCAGATTCCTCAATTGGGCGGGCTCTACGTAGAGCCCGCACCCCAGGAGACCTCATGCCCGCCTATAGTAACGCCACGCCGCCGCTTTCGCTTTTTCCCGGCGACGTAGGATTCAGTTTCAATGCCGAATCGTTTCCCGCCGATGGCACCGCCGGGGCGCAGTTTGCGGTCCCCGAACCCGCGGGACTGGCCGATCAGACGCACGCCGTACGGTGGCAGACGATCTTCGGGAGCGCGCCTACGGCGATCAACATCCGGCTGCAGGGAGCCATGGCTGATGTGGACGCTGAATACGCGGATGTCGACACGTCCACGGCGACCACAGGCGAAGCTCGCACCGTGACCGGCGTGCGGGCGCGATTTTTGCGGATCAAGAAAGTGACGTCGACGAGCGGGACGTCTCTGACGGCGAAGCTTCTGCCGTAGGAGCAGTGACTCGTGACCAGTGACTGGTGACTGGTGGAAAACCCTGCGGTCTGCGGGCAGCTCGCGACACGGCGTCCAGTACGAAGATTCTCCCGTGATTTGATTTGACTGACGGAAGAGTAGGTGGCTGGCACAACCTTGCTTCTCAGGCTGGCGCGGCGAACCGAAGGTTTTTCACCAGTCACCAATCACCAGTCACTAGTCACCAGACACCGGTCACCAATCCGCACCGACGAACTGGAACCTCTGGAAAATTGAGTCACTCTTATGGCCTCCAATCCAAATTACGTCAAAAAACAGATCACGGTGGACACCGTGTCGTGGACCGCGATCGTCGCGCCGGTCGACTGCATGGGCGTCTCGATCAAGAACTCGGCGCTGGTGAACCTTTTGATCCGCACGGATTCCGCCGATGCCACCACGCAGGACACGATCTTCGCGGGCAGCGTGGAGACCATCTCCTCGCCGAGACATCCTGCTGGCGTGCAGGACGGTGGTTCCGGGATGCGCTTCTATGCGGGCGACACGATCGGATATCTCCAGGCCGCCAGCGGCACCGGCCCCGCGCTGCTGACCTTCGTCCGGTGACCGAACTGATTTGCCACGGAGACACAGAGGCACGGAGAAAAGATTTGGAGCCACAGATGCACACAGATGAACACGGATAAAAGCTGAGGAAGAAAAAAGCAAACCAGACACTCCGTTCTTGTTGACTCGGTCCGATTTTTCTTTCCTTCTTTCATCCGTGTTCATCTGTGTGCATCCGTGGTTCCGCTCTTTTTTCTGTGTGCCTGTGTGCATCTGTGGATTCTCACTCTGATTTTATTCTCGAATTTTCTTGCAGGAACCTATGCGCATTAAAATTATTGGCGACAATAACTGCGCCCGCGCTACGCGGCACTTGCTGCGTAAGGCGGGCTTCGCGGTGACCGAATTTCTTCCTGCCAACGTGGTGACGCAGGCGCCGCATTCCGGCTACGTCATCACCATCGATCTCGCCCCGGCCCCTCAACCCCCTGATCCCACCAACAAGCCGGACCACCCCACGCACGGCCCAACCGCCACAGTCATCGAGGAAGCGTCCACCTTCATGGAAGTTTCGGGGGGCGCTTCCTCGCCCACCTTGCACGGTAGCGCCGGCACCTTGCCGGCGGGGTTGCACGCGGGGCACACGGAAAGTCGCCGGCGGGACGCCGGCGCCACACGCGGCCCGTCCATTCATTTTGATTCGGTGGATAGCGAGCTCGAGGCGGCGATTCTGCGGCACGTGACGCAGCTTGCCGCGGCCCCGGTGGTTGTGGATCGTCCCGGCGGAGAGGTGCACTCGGAGCGCGAACTGCGGATTGTCGTCCCGAATAGCGGAGACGCGAAGGCCGACGAAGCCGCCGCGGTAGCCGTCGAATTCGGCGTGCTACGAGGATTGCTCGACCTGGCCTCCCCGCCTTCGCTCCCCAAAATGCGGGGAGCTTCGGCGGGCTTGCCCGCCGGTGCTGCGGGCGGTTTGCGAAGTGCAGGCGCGAAAAAATGGTGGGCGTTCTTTTTGCTGGCTGCCTATGTGGGGCTGGCATTCGCCGTGGGATGCAGCGCGACTTCGGGGTTCAGCGATAATGCCGCGTTCCTTTCAGGATCGACGGCAATCAACAATTTTTCGGTGGTGTTTAATGACTCGATCGCAGCATTTACTAGCGGCAACGCTGGTGCTCTTCGCACTACTCCTGAGCGTATGCTCTACGTCCACGTTGGCAAACTTGGGCGCGCCGCTCTTTCTGGTGCTCACGTCGTTGCTGGCGGCAATACTTCTTTTCACCTCTATTGTGTTGTTGGGTGTACCGCTTCCGCTGGGTTTACCCACGACGTCGCATTCGCGACGGGCACGGCGAGCGACGACAACAGCGGCGGCAACTACGACGATGGCCGTGCGGCACTCTCGCCCACCAAAGCGGCCACAGCGTTCCTGATGGCGTGTTGCCGCGTCTACGCTTCGGCGAAGGTGATGCCGATCGAAGCGGCACTCTCGGTGAAGGCGCGCAACGTGGACCGCGCATCCTTCCTCCCGGCGGCCGCCCTTGCGGCTCAGGGGCAATTTGTCACGGGGCAGGCGCCGGTGAAAATCACCGACGGCACGAACACCTTGGTCGTGGATCCGTGCAAAGGGCAGACGAAACTGTACGTCAGCATCAATCAGACGGCGAATACGCAACTCGTCGCCGGGACGGCGTCCAAAAAGATTTACATCTGCTCGATCCACGTGGTTGTGGCCGTTGCCACGAATGCCGCGCTCGTCGAGGGGACGGGTTCGGTCTGCGCCACGGGCACCGCGGGAGTCAGCGGATTTGGCGGTGCGACAGCGGCGACGGGCTGGAATTTCGCGGCTAATGGAGGCATCGCGCTTGGCAATGGGGATGCGGCGGTGGGCGCGGAAGGGACGAACGCGGACAATCTCTGCCTGTTCAATTCCGGCTCCGGACAGGTGTCCGGCGGCATCAGCTATGTCGTTCAATAAACGCATCTGCGATTCCAGTAGCACAGGCTCTTGTGGTGAGCGCTGGCGAACCATCAGCCTGTGTGATTTTGATTTGCGCTGGGTTCAGCGAAAGGCGCACGGACTGAAGTCTGTGCTACTAAAGGCCGGCGCTTCGGTCATGCGGTGCAGCATTCTCGCAGGTGGAGCGATTCTGATTTTAGTTTGTTTCCTTCTCGCGGAAATTCCTGCGCACGCTACGACTTATTACGTGGCGGCTGCGGGAAGCGATTCCAACAATGGAACAAGCACCGGCACGCCCTGGCAGACCCTTTCCAAGGTGAACGGATCGGCGTTCTCCGCGGGCGATTCCGTTCTATTCAATCGGGGAAATGTTTGGTACGGAAGTTCGCTCACGGTGCCATCGAGTGGCAGCAGCGGTTCACCCATTACGTTTGGCGCGTATGGCAGCGGAGCGAATCCCATCGTCAAGGGCTCGACGCTCCTGGTCACGAGCGGATACACGCTTGCGCCGAATACCAGCTCGTCGATTTTTTCCTTGAGCGATTCGGGAACCTCCAGCACGGACAGCGCCACGCGAAACTGGCGCGAACAAGTTTCCCATCTGGATATCACCGCCAGCGCCTCGACGATTACGATCACGGTGAAGGCCTCGGCGACCGCGGCACTGAACATTACCGGCGCGGGCATCGGACCCGCGGCCACGGCCCCGAATGCGAGCTCGATCACGCGGATTACCTGGGGCGGGGGAAACAACGGCACGACCGTGGCCGCAGGCACGACAGCGACCTCAGACCAGATCTCGTACAGCCTCGATCACACCGTCGATCAGATTGTGACGATTTATACCACGGCAAGAAACGTCGAATACTACACGAACAACAACGAAACCCTGTGGTCAAACTTTTCCGCTCCGGATCAATCGCAGAGCGCGACGGTGAGCGGTTATTCATCGGGTGGAAACAGCGTGATCGGAAATATTTCCAGCATACAGGTGACGCAGTTTACGTACCGGAATACGCTGGGATCGGCGCCCGTGGCGGCGTGGGAAAACGGGGCGTTGCTGAAGTCGAAAACGTCCGCGAGCGCGGTCGAGTCAAACGCGGGATCGTGGTATTACGACGGCACCTATCTGTACCTCCATGCCTCGGACGGATCCAACGTATCGAGCAACGGCAAGACCTACACCTACGTGACCTCGTCAAGCCCGTCCTACACCAGTTGGGACAGTGGCAAGACCTGGCTGATCTTCGATTCGCTCGATCAAGCGGAAACGTACAACACTTCGAGCGCCACGCTGGGCGGCCTTTACCTGACCGGCAGCAACAGCATCGTCCGGAATTTATCGGCCCATGATACGTACCGGCATCCCCTGACGATTTACTCGGGCGCGGCCAACAATACGATCACCAATGTGACGGCCTACAATTCCTATGGGACCTCGCCGCTCGCCATCTTTGGTTCGGGAACTACCGGCAACACCGTCCAGCAATCCACGTTTTACAACGATACTTCGCTCTCGTCCGCGTACGTTGCTACCGGCGTTTGGGGCGTGATCGTCGCGCACGGTGGATCGACCGGCAATACGGTGGATAGCTGCCTGATCTACAGCACAGCTCCGAGTGCGGGTGGTTACGGCCTTCTGATTGGGGATGCGAGTACCACGCTGACCGCATCGCACTACCTCATCTACGGCACTTTTTCGTACGGCGTGAACGGCGGAAGCGGCGGCGGCGCGGCCTGGCATCGGGCAGCACGCTCACGTTTTTCAGCAATCTGCTGGATATCTCGCAGGCGAACAACATCGGGATGCTGTTCACAGGCAGCACCGGAAACATCGTCTACAACAATACGATTTACGGGCCGGGGAACACGAACGCCGCGATCAGCCAGGTCTCCACATCCACGGGCGCGCTGGTGAAGAATAATATTTTCTGGACCGGGGGCTATGCGACCGTGGACGCAACGTCGGAGACCAGCACGGCGTACGACTACAACGATTATTTTTCGGCGTCCGGGACGCCGTTCAGCTGGGGCGGCACCGCGTACAGTTTCGCCAACTGGAAAACGAATAGTTCGCAGGATACGCATTCGCTGAACTCCGACCCGAAGTTGACCAATGGCGGGAGCCGCAATTTCACGTTGCTGCCAGAGTCTCCCGCGATTGATGTGGGAGTCAATCTGGGATCCACGTATCAGTTGGCGCTCAGTCCCTCGTCTTCCTGGCCAAGCGGAGTTGTTGTGCTGAACCAGAATAATTTCGGCGCCGGATGGGAAATCGGAGCGTTTGTGTTTCCGCCGAATCGGTCGACGCTGCTTTTGATGGGCTGCTGCGACTAGGTTCTTGTAGCACAGGCTTCAGCCTGTGTAGTTTTTCGCTGCATCTCACGCAGATCAAATCCACACGGCTGAAACTGATGCGCCTTCCGCTGGATCCAGAACAAATCAAAACCTCACAGGCTGAAGCCTGTGCTACTGGAGGAATTATGACCACATCACCATCCCAATCGCTCGGGCAGTGGGTGCAACTCGGGGGGGCGGGCGCGTTCATTACCGGAGCGATCCTCAGCTTGCACCACTACGCGATCGGGATTTGCTTTGTCGCCGGCGCCGCGGCTTTCTACGTCGGGAAAAAGATGCGGGCGCAGTAACTACTGGACTATCTTGGCCTGCGTTTGCCTTTTCGCCACTCAAGGAAACGGAAGAGAACGTATCCCAGGCCCGTATAGATCACTATGTTTGCTATTTGGGCGAGTCTAAAGTTCGCGTCGTGAACGCCTCCAGCCATGACGGCAACGAACATCCCAGGACCCAGCAGGAAAATGGCGCTATACTCCATCAAGGTAGGCAGCAAAGAGCCGGCAGAATCAGTCGGCATATTCCAAAATGCGGTGCCTATGGCAGTGAAGGCGAGTGCCAGAATGAGCCCGCCGAATACCTGGATTGAGCGCAGATAGCCTTGTTTCATAACCGTTTGACGCACCTTACCACACTTCACGTCCCGTAGCCGATCTGGGCAACGTCTGCCCTCGCCGATATGTGAAGCCAAGTTTTCAACCGCCAATGGCATCCAAATCCAAACCCACCGGGCGGAAGCGCGCCTACAAGATCGAGGATTTTTACGAGCCGTTTCCTCGGCAGCAAGAATTTCACGATTCCGACGGCGAAGTATCGCCTGTTTGGCGGAGCGGCCGGGCCAGGCAAGACCAAGGCGCTGCTGTACGAAGCGATCTTGCAGGCGCACAAGCATCCTGGCGTGGATACGCTGCTGCTGCGGCGGACGTTTCCGGAACTCGAGGCGTCGCTGATCACCTACTTCCGGCGAGATGTGCCTCGCGAACTCTATGAACAATACAGCGAGGCGAAGCATAAAGTTACCTGGCTGAACGGTTCCACCACGCGGTTTGCTTACTGCGACAGCGAAAACGATGTCTACCGCTATCAGGGCGCGGAATATTTATTCATCGGAGTGGATGAGCTGACGCACTTCACGCTGAAGCAGTGGCAGTTCCTCACCAGCCGGAATCGCTGCCGCATCCGCGACGCGCAACCGTGCATGGCCGGCGCCACCAACCCCGGGAACATCGGCCACGCGTGGGTGAAAGCGCTGTGGATCGATCGCGCCCCCGCGCCGGGGATGGATCGTCCCGATCAATATGATACGGACGATTACGCATTCATTCGCGCGACGATTGCCGATAATCCACACTTCACGAACGACGCGGGAGTACCAAAAAACCCTTGGGCAACTGCCCGAGGCGCTGCGGCGCGCGTTTCTCGACGGCGAATGGGACGTCTACGCGGGACAATACTTCGATATTTTCGCGGCCGGGCGGCACACGTTCGCTTCCGAGCAGGTGCAGCTCGAGCCGTGGACGCCGCGGTGGATTTCGATTGACTGGGGATTCGAGCACCCGAGCGCGGTGCTAGTGGCATGCGACTCGCCCTGACGGCGTCATGGTGACGTACCGCGAGTTCGTGCAGAACCGCCTGTCGCAGCGCATGTTGGCCGCGGCCATCGCGGAACGCAGCGTGGACCGCCTGGGCCGCGCCGAGCGTATTCGCAACGTCTTTCTCTCGCCCGACGCTTTCGCGCAGCGCACCTCCGACGCTTCCATCGCCGATCAACTGGGCGACGGGCTTGCCGCCGCGGGCCTGCCGCGACCCACGCCCGCCGACAACGATCGCGTGGGCGGCTGGATGCTGATGTACCAGATGCTCGAAAGCGATCACTGGCTGATCGCCGAAAATTGCACGCGCCTGATCGAGAATTTGCCGACGCTGACGCGCGATCCCGCGAACGTCGAAGACGTGCTGAAGTGCGATGGCGACGATCCCTCCGACGCAGCGCGGTATGGCTTGAAATCAGCGCTCGAACCGGGCCGCGCCCCCGCCGACGTGATCGCCGCCGAGCGCGTCACGGCCGTCGATCCGACATCACGCGCGATTTGGCTGAAGAAATTTTCCGCCGAGGAATCGCGCCGCGTGGCTCCTGCGGCGCCGCGCCGGTGGCGGCCGCGTTCGTGGTGACTTGAGACCGGTGACTGGTGACTAGAAGCTATTGCACAACCCTCCGCAAGACGATCATGAAGCAGGCGATGTGAAAGAAGGCGCCATAGATCGTGAGCGAGCGGTCGTAGCGCACGACCAAGCGCCGGAAGTTACCGAGCCAGGCGTTGGTGCGTTCGATAATCCAGCGCCTCCGATAGCGCCGCAGCGCTCGGCCGTCTTGTGTCGCCGGTTTCTTTCGGTTCGAGCGATGTGGCACGATTAATTCAATTCCCCGCTGCCGCAATCGTTTGCGCAACGGATCGCTGTCATAGGCTTTGTCCGCGATCACCCGTAGTGGTTTCTGCCGAGGTCGGCCCGCACGATGACGCCGCCCTACCCGGATCGTCGCGAGCGTCGTTTCCGCGAGTGTGACTTCCCCCGGGGATGCAGAGTGAAGGGAGTTTCCCAGAGGAACACCGCGGCCGTCGACCACCACCATCCACTTCGTCCCCTTGCCCCGCTTGGTTTTTCCGACTCCGCAGCCCCTTTTTTCGCTGGAGCAAAACTCCCGTCCAAAAACGATTCGCTCCACTTCAATTGCTGGCGCTGGTTCAACTCGCTTAGAAACGTCCGCCAGATGTTCAACCAAACGCCCCGCTCCTCCCAGTCTCGCAGCCGCCGCCAGCAGGTCGAGGGATGCGGGAATTTCTCCGGCATGTCTTGCCAGCGAGCCCCGCTCCGCAGAATCCACAGAATCCCTTCCAGCACACGACGGTTCGGAATCCAGGGACGACCGCCTTTGCGTTGTTTGGGCGGCTTGGGGAGCAAAGGCGCGATCTTCTGCCACTGCGATTCGGTCAGCAATGCACCCGATCGGGCCATCGGCCCTCCTTGGGCGCTGCTGATTCTCCTTATCTCTCATCTCAGAAAATTCAACTACCTTCTTTTCAAGACCCTGTATTAGGTTATGCAACAGCTTCTAGTGACTGGTGAAAACCACAGCTCGCTGGACCAGTCGGCGGGGCGCGATTGCGCCAGGTACACGCTCTTCCACCAGTCACCAATCACTAGTCACCAGTCACCTTCCCTTATGCTGACCGAATTATTTCATCGCGCATCACTGGCCCTGCGGGGGCGCTACGTGCGCATGCTCGAAGAGGAAGTCGCGCGGCTGCGGGCGGAGAATCGCGCGCTGGTGAATTCGCTGCTTGGGACGGCTGGATTTCCGCCGATCGCGCTCGATGACGATATCCGGCGCGGTCCGGTGGCCATGTCCCCGGTGCGGCGGCGCACCTGGACGCAGATCGCGCGCGACAGGGAAGTGGCTGCTGGGAAAACTGTGACTCGTGATTCGTGACTGGTGATTCGTGGGTCGTGAAGCGTGAGTCGTGGAGCTTCACCCGTGACTGATGACTCGTGATCTGCTACGCCCTCTTAATTATTCGGACGAGCCAGAGGAGAATCACTGCTCCGACGAAGGCCACCAGGACCGATCCGATTAAGCCGCCGTTGGAATAAATACCGAGCAGGCCGAACACCCACCCGCCGATGATTGCGCCGACCATGCCGATGACGATGTCCATGAGGACGCCGAATCCGCCGCCCCTCATCACTTTGCCGGCCAGCCAGCCGGCGATGAGTCCGACCACGATCCACCAAATTAAGCCGCCCATGCTTGTTTCCTCCCGCCCGCTTGAGATCGCTGGGCTGCGACTCTTCTAGAACAATCTTTGCCGAACGTCAATCGCCCGGATATGAACGCAGAATCAGTAGCACAGGCTTCTGGGGTGAACCCCTCAGTTGAGACAATTTGGAACTAGCACACTCGCCGTTCGATGGATTTTGCTTCTCAAATTGTTCCTTCTTCTTCAGGATGACGCCCGGCTGGTGAAGCGGAGGCGAGCTCTGCTGGAGAGCAACTCGCCGAGGAATAGCCAGCTGGAGACTCATCGGGACGATGAGCCGGGGGGCGGCTGTTGGGTCGCTCCCCGTTTTTGTCTTCTCGCTCATCGGACGGATAGATCTCCCCATGCCTGAAAAAACTCATGGTCGCTCCCGCAGAATGGATCGCTGGACTGGCCTCCCGCTCGAACTCCTCTGGTGACCGGTAGCCCAGCGCCGAATGCAATCGGCTCCGATTGTAGTACTGTTCGATGAACGCTTCGACGTTCCCGAGCAAATGTTCCAGATCGCGGTACTGGTTCGCGTAAATCTCTTCCCGTTTCAGTGTCTTCAGAAAACTTTCGCAACTGGCATTATCGTACGGGTTCGCCGGACGGCTCATGCTCGGGATCATCTGGTGCTGTTGCAGAACCTTTCCGTAATCTCCGCACGCGTACTGCACGCCGCGATCCGAATGATGCACCAGGCCCGGCGGCGGTTGTCGCTCGGCGATCGCCTGCTGCAGCGCCGCGATCGGCAAGCGCGCCGCCAGTGTGCGGTCCAGCGCCCAGCCCACCACCTTGCGCGAATACGCGTCCAGCACCACCGCCAGATAAACAAACTCGTTCTTCAACCGAATGTAGGTGATGTCCGCCACCCACAACTGATTGATCCCCGTCACTTTCATACGGCTGGCCAGATTCAGATACACCTCGAACCGGTGATCGGAATCCGTGGTCACCACAAATCTTCGCGGTTGCACGCCCAGCAGGTTATCGGCGCGCAGTATCCGCAATACGCGCTTGTGATTCACTGCCATCCCGCGCCGCCGCAACTCGGCCGTGATCCGCCGATACCCGTAGCGCCGCCGATGCTCGACCGCGATCTGCTGGATCACGCTCCGCACTTCCATCTCTTCCTCGACCGGCACCCGCTCGCGCAGAGAACGATAAAAACCCGCACGACTCACTCCGGCCAACTGACACATGCGCTCGATGCTTAAACTGCCTTGCAAGGGCATCACTTCTTGGATTTCGTCGTAGACGCCTTCTCGCCAGTCATACCGCTGTTCCGGCGTCGAGCCTCGACTTTTTGCAAGGCACCTTTGAAAAAATCCACCTCCAGCGTCTTCTCCGCCAGCACGCGTTGCAACTGGCTGATTTCCTTACGCAGGGTGGATTCCCGCGCGTTCCCCGGTGGCGATTCCTCGCTCTCCAAAACCTCCGCTTGATCTCGCCACTGATACAGCAGCCGTCGATGCACGCCCAGTTCCTGCGACAACGCCACGATGTTATCGCAGCTCTGGACTCGTTCCACCGCCATTCGACGGAATTCCTTCGTATGCCGACGCAACCGTTTCTTGGCCACTCGCAGCCCCTTTCCCTGCTAAGTGTGCCAGTTCTGTTTGTCTCAAAATAGGGGTTCACTCCACTTCAGCCTGTGTGGTTTTGAATTCCGCTGGCCGCTCCACAAACTACAGCGAAACCCGCACAGGCTGAAACCTGTGCTCCTAACACCCATGACAAATGAGCAGACATATCTGTCCGATCAGGACGTATTGAACGGCGCGCCCGCTCCCAACGACGGGAAGATCGCGCCGCAGGACGGCAACGCGCAGCCTGGTGGGGCACGGCATGCCGCGCCCCTACAAGCGCTCGTGCAGGGACTCGATCCCTCGCGCCCGTTCGGGCCGAATAACGAGCGGCTCGAAGAGATGCGCCCGGACCTGGTGAACGCGCTGCGCGAGCTGGAGGTGCAGTACCGCCAGGAGGGAATCGTCGCGCGGCGGGGAGAGATTCGGCGAATCCGGCAGGCACGGCTGTTTTGGCAGGGCTTGCAATACGCGTGGTGGAATCCGCAGGACATGACGTGGCATCTGCCGTACGAGTCAAAAATCTACGACGACTCGGCGATGGCGGAAATGCCGCGCTACCAGTTCGTCACGAATATTTATCAGGCGTTCGGTCTCTCGTTCGTTTCCGTCATCAGCCAGGATGTGCCGGCCACGCGGTTCTATCCGCAATCCGCGCAGTCGATCACCGACATCACCACGGCGAAAGCCGCGTCGCAGGTGTCGAACCTGATCGAACAAAATAACCGCGTGCAACATCTGCTCACCGGGGTCGCGTTCTATCTTTGGACCGACGGGAAAATCGGCGGCTACGTGCGCTACGTCGCCGACGCGCAGCGATTCGGATCGCACGACGAGCCAGTGATCGAAGAGCACTACGTGCCGCTTGGTGAGGACACCTATGTGTGCCCCGAGTGCGGGGAAGAGCAGGTAACAGGCGACGGGGAGCAAGGACAGGTAACAGGTATCAGGTCGCAGGTGGTAGGGACCGCGGACCAGGCGACAGGCAGCAGGTCACAGGTGGCAGGAAAAAACCTACAACCTGAAACCTACAACCCACCACCTTCCGCTGAAACCTACAACCTATTACCTTCGGTGGCCTGCCGGAAATGTGGGGCGTCGCTCGGGCCCGAGCATTTCAAGCCGGCCGAGCGCGTGGCCGTTCCGTTGATTACCGATATTCGCCGCGTCGCGAATGGGCAGGAGGTCATCTCGGTTATTGGCGGTTTGGAATTGAACACGCCGGTCTGGGCCAACGAGATGCACGAATATCCGTACCTCCAATGGTCGATGGAGGTTCATCGCGCGAAATTGAAGGCGAGCTACCCGCTCGCGGCGGACAAAATTCAAATGGGCGGTCCGCAATCGGCCGATGAAGTGTACGCGCGGGCGTCCCGCGTGGCGATCGCGCAGGGGCTGCCAACGACGCATCCCGGCGACGCGCTCTTTAACTTGATCACGTTTTCGCGGACCTGGATTCGTCCGTGGGCATTTTACGCCATCGAAGATAAAGCGATTCGCGACACACTGCTCGCGCTGTTTCCCGACGGTTGCTACGTTGCGTTCGCGGGAGATACGTACTGCGAATCGCGCAACGAAACCATGGATGATTGCTGGCGCGTGATGCACGCGCTGCCCGGCGACGGCCAGAACAGGCCTTCGGTCGGCGATTCGCTCGTGCAGATCCAGGAGCGCTACAACACGTTGTCGAATATTCAAGCCGAGACGTACGAGTACGGCATCCCGCCGATTTATGCGGACCCGCAGGTGCTCGATTTCGACGCGCTCTCAAATCAGACGGCCGAGCCCGCCGCGCACTATCCGGCGCGCGCGCGTCCCGGGCAGCCGCTCGCCGCCGGATTTTTCCAACCGGCTGCGGCGCAAGTTCCTCCGGACCTGGTGCGGCATCAGCAGGAATTGATGGGACCGGTCGCGCAATTTCTGACCGGCCTGTTTCCCGCCGTGTTCGGCGGCGAAATGGAATCGCAAAAGACAGCGTCCGGCTACGCGATGGCGCGAGACCAGGCGCTTGGCAGGCTGGGACTGGTGTGGCGCCGGTTGAAGCAATTTTATTCCGACGTGATGCTGCTCTCGGTCGATTGCTTCCGCAAAAATCGGCCCGAGGATGCGGAGATTCCCATTCTCGGTCCCGGCGGCGAGTTTGAGTCGCACTGGATTCGCCTGGCCGATCTGAAGGGCAACATTCAGGCGTATCCCGAGAGTGATGAAACGTTTCCAAGATTGAAATCCCAGCAGCGCGGCGTGGTTCAGCAATTGATGGCGTCGTCCGATCCGCTCATCCAGCAAGCGCTCGCCGATCCCGCGAACATCGGCTTCGTGAAAAGTGTTCTTGGATTGTCCGACCTCGTGGTGCCGGGAGAGGATTCGCGCAACAAACAGCTACGCGAGATTGAGATTCTGATGCACTCGGCGCCGATTCAAGTCCAGGTAACAGGCGGTAGGGAACAGGTGTCAGGGGAGGACAAAACCCCCACCCTTCGCCAATGCCGCGAAGGATGGGGCACCCAACAATCCTCAACACCTGAAACCCACAACCTACCACCTGATACCTATCACCTACTACCTTCGGTGCCCGTCGATCTGTTGTTCGACAATCATGCCGTGGAGCTCGAGGAGTGCCGCCGCTGGGCGAACTCGGATGCCGGGCAGATTGCGCGCATCGAGAATCCCGCGGGCTTCGCCAATGTCCGCGCACATGCGGAAGCGCATTTGCGCGCGATTGGATTGGCGTACGCGGCCCAGCAGGTTCAGCCGAATCAGAAGCAACCCCCTACGGACTAAGTCTGTGCCCCTCTCGAAGTGAATCACCGGAGGTTCATTTCCGTGCCGATGATCAATGGCCGCTACTACATGAACCCGCAGTACGGTGCGGCCCTGGTAAGGGCGCGCGCCGCCGATGATGAATCAGTCCGCCTCAACGGGGCGCCGCAGCCGTCATGGCTGGATCATTTTCTAGGGTTGTTTCCCTCGGCCGACGAGCAGGAACAACTTAACCAACGCGATAGCAATTCTAGTGATATATTTCGTGAGATATCTGAGAGCGGGGATCCGGACGAGCTTGAGGCACAGAATCGGAACAACGAAGAAACCCAACAGAAGCAGACGCAGAATACGAGCCAGCAGACGCCGCAAAACATTGCGGCAACGGCCGGAAAATACAATGGCAGTACCGACTGGGCTTTCACTGCACAAAAAGGAGCATTTGCTCGCAACACGAACAAGTGCAACGCATTCGTCGGCGATGTCACAAAAGAAGCTGGCGCTCCAGCGTCCGTCACTGGCCGTGACGGGAAATCGCGGTACCCTTTAGCCGCTGAATGGGCTGACAAGAATACCAAAATCGCCTACTGGCGGGTGCTAGGAAAGGACGAGACGCCGCAGGCTGGAGACGTAGCGGCCTACAAGCTTCCCGGTGGCGGAACTTCCTTCTCAGGCCATTCAGGCATCGTCACTTCCGTCGACCGAAATGGGACCGTTCATGGCATGGCTGCGCACGCAGATGTCGTTGGGCCTGACGATAATTTCCAGTCCGGAAGGCAGCACGATAAGCTGCCTGATGTAGTTTTCCGGAGGTATGTAGGAGGTCAGTAATGCTAATACTGAATCTGAAGAATGCGGGGGTAATTTTGATTGGTGCGATGACGCTCTCCTTTTCTTTTCGCCAGGGAAAGAATCAGGACTTGAACCAAAGTGCAGCGCAGACGGTTGTGCGAATGGACAAAATTCCGCGAGGGGTCGCCTATAAAGTGGATTCCAAGCCTGTCGGGCACACCGCCACAACCGACATCCTCCACGCCCTCAGCCAGGTGAAAAGTGAACGTGGCTCGAATGCCCCCGTGGTGGTGCTGGTCGACCCGAGTGTCTCGATTACCGACATATGGAACTTCGAGGGGGTAGCGGGAAAAGCGCAACTCAACAATCTTCGCTACTTCGTCTTCAACCGTGAGTCGGGGTACATGTGGGGACTGAAGTGGGGCCCGGCTGTTCCCTTCTCGACAAATCCGAACTAGCGGAACGCCGCTGGCCGTGGCGATGCCCCGAAAGGCGCTAACGTTTGGATACGGGTTTACGATTGAGGGGCGCAGAGTGGAGTCAATCCTGCTCCTTAGGAGGGCGTGGTATGCGCTTTCACCACGTGCTCGGCTTGTTGCTGATCCTGGGTTGCGGAAGCGCCCTACGGGCGGCACCGCAGCGGCAAAAACGACCGGTCCGGGATTCGGAAATCACTGCGGTGATTCAAGCCATTGAGGACGAGATTTACGATCTTAATTTGCAGATGGAATTCCTCGATGTTCGGAGCCCGAAAGACAACCGGGATATAGCCACTTTGAACGTGTATTTCCAGCGGGAGGTTCTCGACGATTCCCGTTCATGGGTCATCTACAAGCTGATGCCTGGCGGCGAAATACTTCGCATGTATGAAATCGGCCGCAGTGGACACATCTATTTGCACCTGAAGCCTGGCGAATTCCGCGTCACGCAGCCCTCCTATCCGACCGTTTATATGGACGACGACGAGCTTTGCAAACTCAAGCACGAGTGGATCAAGCGGCAGTTCGTTGTGAACCTTCATCCGAGTAACCAATTGGTGGAAGCGGCCCGCGCACGGCAAAGGGACCGAGAACAACACGACTAGCAGCTCGCGGGCCTCGGCGCGACCGCAAGCGACGCAGGCCCTGCCCGGCGAACGCCCCGAAGCAGACTCGTGATCTTCGGCGGCCATTTATAGGCCCGGCGTCAGGGCTCTGGCCGAGCCGCCTCAGATATACTCATCCAGCGAGCGCTCGCCGACAGGCAGCAGTTGAGGGATACAACGCGATTTCTCCGTGGCCCTCTGTGATTCTCAGTGTGCTCTGTGGTGAGTTTTTTCGGATCCTCAACGCAGAGGACCCGGAGAGCGCAGAAATGAAGAGGAGTAACCGATGAGCAGTGGAGCGCAGATTGAATTGGACTGGGCCGGAGCGGATGCCGTGCCAGGAGCGGCAGTTAAGCCGCCGGCACGCGGCGGGAATGGCGCCGAAGCCGTACCGGGAGCGTATCTCACGGATGAAGAGATACTGGGGATCGACCCGCCTTCGCCGAAAGGCGGCTACGGCGGGCAGGCCCCTGACCACGTAGGGAACGCCAGCACGGAAAACGCCGGTGGCAAGGAAGCAACTGTAGGGGCGCGGCATGCCGTGTCCCTACAACCCGGTCCGGAGGGCGACACACCGGGAGTGGCAGCGCAGGCCATGCCGGAGTGGATGATGGCGGCGGCTGGCGATCCGAAGCATGGGGCGGAAGCGCAGCGGCTTTGGCAGGAGCATCAGGCGTTTCGCGCGTCCTTCGCGTCTCCGGACGAGGCGCGGGCGATGAAGGAACTTTTTCCTGGCGGCGCGCAGGAAGCGCAGACGCTGCGGCAGGCGGCGCAGGCCGTGGACCAGCTCGACGCGGCGATTTATTCCGGCGATGCGCGGGCGCAATCGGAAGTGGTCGCGGAGTTGGCGCGCGCGAATCCCGCGGCGTTTCGGTCTCTTTTCGCGGAAGCGGCGAAGGTGCTGTCGGGAATGGGGGGAGCGTCCTCGAACGTTCCGCAAGCCGCTCAGGCGGTAAATCAAACCCCCACCCTTCGCGAAAACCGCGAAGGATGGGGCACCCAACAAACCACCACCAGTCAAGATCCATTGATGGCAGGTCGCCACTCGCCGGTCACAAATTACGAGTCACGAGCCACGAATCACGAGCCACCAGTCACCGGTCACCAGTCACCAGTCACCACCAGCCAGTCACCGCAGTTCGATCCTGCGGCGTACGCGGCGTTTGAGCGTTCGACGAACGACACGGTGGCGCGGGACGTTCGCGTGGCCGTCGGCGACACGCTGGCTCGAGTATTGCCGGAAGGCATCGCCGAGGGAGCATCGCGCCGCATTGGCGAAGATATCTTCAACGAAATTCATCGCACGTTGGCTGCCGACCGGACGCTCTCGGAGCAAGTGGGCGAAATCTTGCGCGGTTCCTCGCGAGAGTTCACGGCGAGCGGCTGGCGCTTCGGAACTGCGGAGCAGCAGCGCGTTGCCGCGTTGCTCGCGGGGCGCGCGAAGCAGCTTGTCCCCGGCGTGGCGCGGCGTGTGATCGGCGAATGGACCAGCTCGGTGCTCGGCGCGTCACGGTCGAAAGCAGCGCGCCAGGCTTCCGCCGCGTCTCGCGTGGACATTGCCGCGCCCGGCGGATCGCTCGATTCGATGCCGCTGCGGGCGATGTCGCCTCGTGAAGTGAATTACGCGTCGATGAGCGATGATGAGATTTTAGGAATGTGACTGGTGAGGATGTGACGGGTGACTAGTGACCGGTGACTGGTGAAAACCATTTGCCGGACATCGCATTTGCGAATCACGGGTCACGAGTTACAAGTCACGACTCACAGTGCGCGTTTCTCCATAGGTCTCAACACGCTGTCGGCAGGGCAGTTCCACCAGTCACTAGTCACCTGTCACTAATCACAACTTACAATTTTCTTCCGCACTCATACATTCACTACTTCATAAAAACAAGGAGAAATTATAATGGCTGCACAAAATAACGCGCAGACCATCGCGTTGCAACTGGAGAAGGTGCGCGACAAAGTGCCCCTGCTCTACGAGCGCGACGATGTTCTGCTCAGCATGATTCAACAACGCGGCGACATCGAAAAAGTCAGCTCGCGAAATATGCGTTTGCCGTTGCAACTGATCCCCGGCGGCAAGGCCGGCAGCTACAGCGCCGATGGCGGCGACCTGGGGCGCGGGTCGGGCACCACGTACGACGTCGCGCAAGTCTCGCCGATCTTTTTCCGGTTCGCGGTGGAAATCACCAAGCTCGTCGAGTACGCCTCGAACGCGCGCGAAAAGGCCATCGAAAATGCCGTCAAACGGGAAATCGCCAGCGGCATGAAGCAGTTCCGCTCGTTCCTCGACAAGGTGATTCAGACCGCGGGCAACGGGGTTCTCGGGACGATCAGCGCGATCAATGGCTCGACGTTCACGGTGGCTATCCCGACCGGCGCGGCGCTCGTGTATGTGGGGCAGACGATCCAGATCTACGATCCGACGCTAACGACAAACCGCAACGTCGCGGCGAGCGTGGTGTCCAACGTCACCGCGGCCGATCCGATTTCCGCGACGCAGACGATCACCGTGGACAATGTGCCCGCCAGCACCGCCGTTAACGACCTGATCGTGCATGACGGGCTCACCGGTTCGCAGCCGGTTTCGCTCTTCGGGATCAAATATCATCAAAACAACGCGACCACCGGAACCTGGCTCAATCTCAACCGGGCCACGTATCCACAACAATTGCAAACGCCGCGCGTGAATGCGGCCAACGCCGCGCTGGTTCCCGGCCACGTGCGCCTGGCGATCAACAAGGTGAGGAAAGCGCTGGGCATCAACCAGCTCGGCAAACTCATCGCCTACACCAGCGTCGAGCAGGAACACGCCTGGGAAAACCTGGGCATCACGATCAGCCAGGTCATCAAGGAAGGCGGAAGCAATCGTTCCAACGATCTGGACCTGCTGTTCAGCGGAAAGAAAACCATGAGCGGCATACCGATCAAGTCGTCGGTCAACGCCGATCAAACGCGCGTGGATTTTCTCGATCTCTCGCATTGGGGACGCGCCGTCATGAAGGACATCGATTATTTCGAGGTCGGCGGACAGACCGTGTTCCCGATCTACGGAGCCAGCGGAGGCATTGCCGCGTCGTTCATTTTTTATTTCGACGTAGGAATGCAAATTTGGAATGACAGTCCGCGGTCCGGTTCCTATATCGATGCATTGGCTCGCCCGAACGGATACTAGGGCGAAGTGATAGTGACTGGTGACTGGTGATCGGTGACTGGTGAACCCCTGCCGGCAGCGAGTTTCACCGGTCACCAGTCACTGGTCACCAGTCACATCCTCCCAGCCGCAATTCACCAAAAGAATAACAAACTGTTCCAGGGCACCCAAACCTCGTTAGGAGAAAACCATGGCTGTCACACTTACGCTTACAGACGTCGATCCCGGCACCACCCAGCTTTACGCGTTCGGATCGGTCACGCTCTCGGGCAACTACCCGACCGGTGGGGACACCATCGACTGGACGCAGCTCGCCAAGCAGATTACGGCGCGCGGGCAGACCGTCGATTCCAGCATGACCGATCCCGCGTACGGACCGATCCAAGCGAGCTTCACGGTTCAGGGCGGAACGCCCAACCAGTACCAAATGCAGCAAGGCGCCGCAGCCAATAGCTGGAAAATGCGTGGCTACTCGACCGGGTCAGCCGGCGCGGAATTCACCGGCGGCGCGGCTTACCCGAGCTCGGCCACGAGCGATGTCATCACGTTTTCGGCGCAATTCCGCAGGCTCACCTAGCCGCCAGAAGGAGTATCATTCGCTGATGTGTTGTTGGCGAAAGGGGTGATGTCTTGCCCCTATCACGCTACTCTCAATGTCTATCCGCGTGTTATACTTTGCTTATGAGCCCCGAAGCACGCCGCGCAATGATTGTCCTTGAGCGCAACGTCAAGGCAAACACCCCCAAGGTGCTGAAAAAGCTCCGCCAGGCTGGTGTCAAGAAACCTAACCCGGCATTGGTTTACACTGCGGCAAAGTATTACGAGTGTCTCGACAGACTTGCCAAAGAAGAAAACTAATAGAGGTCATCTCTGTGTGTTGGGTGCTCGGTACATCGAGTACATCCATGACGATCTTCTTGATGTTTTTTGGCCATCCTCGGAGAAAGTGGCAGGGGCAGGTGTGCGAGACAGGGCGCTCTTGGAGTCAGCAGCTGCGCGCCCATTCCACTCAGCATTTGGAAACGATATCTTCCCGACGATTGGTGATAAGGCAGCCGCACTGTTCCACTCTTTGATAGCAAATCATGCGTTTGTTGACGGAAACAAACGAACTGCCGTCACGGCGTTCGATCATTTTCTTCTGGCCAACGGTCTCGTGCTGGGGATTCCAAATTCGACGATGTACGATCTCGCGACCCAAACAGCGTCCTACCGTGAGCGTCATCTCTCTCATGAGGACGCAATGGCAGCCGTCATTAACGCGAGAACGAATTTCGTTGTGCCAATTGCAAGTTTCAAGAGCGATCTCTCAGGCATCCCCTCGTTAGAAAGTTTATTCCAAGCCAAAATGAAAATGAGGTTATGGATCAGAAAGCATCGTGAGAATCAGCTGATTGATCCCTAGTAGCACAGGCTTCAGCCTGTGTGGTTTTGCCTGGATCCAGCGCAAGTCAAATGCACACAGGCTGAAGCCTGTGCTACTCCCCCCATGATCCGAGTTGTTCGAGAAACGCATGAGACGTCTCCGAGCGTCGCGCGCGAACTTTCGCTGGCGGCCGGCTGCAACCGGTTCGGAGAGCCGAATTACCGCGCGGTGTGGGGATGGTCGCGGCTGGACTGGATTGGCGGGAAATGGGAAGACCGCGACGCCGACGGCAAGTTGTTGCGCGAAGTGGTCGAAGTGCGTCTTGAACCAAAGTATGTGCCGCACGATCGTTGGCACATCGAGCGGTGGGTTCCTCCGGAGAGCTACGGATCGCCGGAACAGTGGCACGCGGAAACAATTGAAATTCAAAATGGAAGAAACATTCCCGCGCTGGGGCCGTATCCCTCGCGCGGAGAGTATGAGCACTGCTTCACGCTCGAAGGGCCGCGCGGTGAATTTGTGCAATTGACTCCTGCCGTTGCGCGCCAGGTCGCTCGGGCCATCGAAGCCAGCCGCAGCATTCCTCGCGCCAAGCGAAGGGAAGCGCTCGAGGATCGAACGCGTCGCGAGGAGCGGGAGTATGACGCATACGCGGACAGCGTGCTGCGGTGACTGGTGACTGGTGACTGGTGACTGGTGACTGGTGACTGGTGAAAACCCTTTCGCGGACGCTATATCTACGGGTCGTAAATCAGATCTCATAAGTGATAGCTCACAAATCACGTTTTGTTTTAGATTTCAAGATGCTCCGAGCAGGGAAGTTCCACCAGTCACGACTCACTCGTCGCGAGTCACCAGTCACCAAGCACCAGTCATATTTAGATCAGGAGAAAATCGAGATGAACAGCGAAACCGCAGTTCACGCGGAGCGTTCACTGCAAGCCGTGATCGCGAATATTACGCAGCAGAGTTACATGGCGCAACGAACGTATGGCACGTTTCAGATCTCCGGTTGTGCCGCCGAGGAAGAGTATGCAACGACGCGCGTGACGCCACGCACGGCTGTCATGGACTACGGCGACAAACGAACTATCCCTCTCGCGATTTCGGCGCGCGAAATCGCGGAAGATCTTTGCCGCGAAATTAATTCCGACGCGGGAGAGAACAGCTTCCTGGGCGTCTTCGTGTGCGCGGGGAACACTCCCACGGAGGAGGAACTTCGTGGCGCACGCGCACGGCTCGAGGAGTTCTACCGCGCTCTAGTCGCCGCGGCGGACCGCGAGTGGGAGCGTTCGCACTCGTTTCTGTTCATCCACGACCTGCAGCGGCGCGCGGCGGGGCACCTGGGCCTCAACAAGGAATGGTATTACCAGGTACGAGAGACGGCGGAGTGTCCGGGCTGCGGTGAGCGCGTGAAGCCCACCGTGGCCGTATGCAAATCGTGTGGGGCCATCCTGGACCGCGAGAAAGCTCTGGCGTTGGGATTGCTGCAGCCACCGGCGGAGCCGCCTGCCGAGATGCCACTCGACCTCGCTCAGGTCAGGCATGCCGCGCGCAAGTCGTAAGTTTTGATTCCAGCGGGCTCCACACCCCGATCCGACCAGGGCGTTCTGCATACAAGTAGAGCTCGCACCCGTCCGGTGAGGCACGGAAATTACTGTGGCGCGTTCTCCGTGTAGGGAGTCAAGCGCGGAGGAATCGCATCGGGCTCGACGAGCCAGACGCGGCGTCCTCGGAAATAATTGAGCAGCGGACGAATCTCGATTCCGGGAATGTCGCGCGCCCAGACGATTTTTGCATGGTCAATATCCGCCGAGTTGTAGACCCACTCACCGCTGTCGATCGATACCGGACCATAGCGCACCAGAATGAGGTGTTCGCCGGGAATCGCATTCAGCTCGGAGGCGAACTTCGCACGATACCCGATTGTAGGCGGCTTGGAAGTGACAGCCGGCAAATTCCGCCGCGCTGATGAAAGGGCGCCAGGATAAGGGCAAACAAAACGACGACGCGCGTGAGACCGATTCCCACCGGCCGTCCTCCAAATTCCCATCGCCGAAAGTGGCGGATGGCCTGAACCAACAGAGCGAAAGTGACTGCCGTGGCGGGCGCAGCGTAGTGGGGCAGGAACCAGATGAGTGAGTACCAACCAACGAAACATAAGCCGAATTGGACTGCCAGGTACCGAACTTTGCGATTGCGCAGGATCCACGGCAAGCCCAGCAGCGGCACGCACAACTCCGGCCATAAGAAGAAGTATACAAATTTCAGCACGATCATCGCGGCATGTTTCGCAGCGCGTCCCATGCTATCGACCCGGTTCTCCGCCCAGTAATCGCGGAGCCAACCATTGTAGAAGGATGTAAATTGCTCGTTTCGATAATGAAGGGGCGGTTCCAAATGCTGCCAAATGAAGTCTGGCGACCTGAAGTAGGTCCGCTCATTTAACATTTCCGGAAAAAGAAGAGGATTCCCGGTGAGACGCCAGTTGTAATAGCCGATAAACATTCCACACAGGAGCATCACCGCGCAAAAAGGCAGAATGAGCCGCGGGAGTGTCTCCCGCCAGGACGGGCTCTTCTTGCCGCAAAGCCACACTAATAAGAAAGCCATCGCCGGCAGGCAGATTACAAGACCCTCGACGGGGCGGCTGTTCGCTAAAATAGCAGCTCCCAGTCCCAAAAAGACAGCGTCGCGAGGACGACTTTTGGCGGGCTGCAAGTACAGCCCGGACTTTTCCCCTGCGGGCTGCAAGTACAGCCCGCACCCGTGAAAACGCACCAGGCGAGGTAAGGCTCCGACAACCAGCGCTCCGCCGATCGCGGGAACCGCGCCACCCCAGTAGCTGTTGATCCAATAACTGGAGACTCCCAACCGAAGCATGACGAGCACCCCGCCGAGCAGGGCCCACCGCGGCGGCAACCAGCCTTGCAGCATCCACAGTACCGCCGCGCACATGACCGCGATGCTGAGAAGCACTCCGAACCATGGGGCGCCGAGCAGTTGTCCGAGCGCCAAGGCAGCGCCCTGCGCGGGCGGATACTTGGACATATACGTCGGGAGCTGATTGACGTGAATGGTGTCGAGGAATACCCACATGGGATGTGAGGGGTTCGTGAGATGGCCGTGCGCGAAAGTGTCGGCAGCGAGCAAATGAACGAATTCGTCTTGAATCCGCGGAACAGGAATGGGGAGCAGTCCGAGCAGGGAGAGCCGGAGCAGAATCTCCGCAGCGGCGATCGAAATAATCGCCAGGCGTTTACGTTCCGCCAAGTAAATGCCGAATCGTTCGACAGTTTCCAGAAAACGGTTTCCCAGCAGAGGCACGCACCACGCAACGGCCAGGGAAACCAGCAGTATCAGGTCTGAAATGATTTCTCGATAGCCGAGCCGGGTGTTGAGGAAGTCGACGACCTGGTGGAAGGTGATCGTGATTCGCTCCGCTGCGCGCGCTTTCTTGTAACATATCTCGCGCGGAGTGAAAAGACCGGCACTCGGCTGCCTTGGGCTGAAGTCTGTGATGCGTTTTGCTTACACCGGTCGCGTGCCAAATCCATAGACAGACCTCTTTCAATCCCGCCCTAAACTAACGTCCCGCCACCAGGGCACCTGGTTGGACGAATTGTTCTCCAACGGGTTCCCCCTGAACCGGTTCACCGTGAAGGGATTCATCGAAATGACGCGAGAGATTAAATACTTTATAGCTATATTATTGTACGTGATACTGTTGATCGCGGCCGGCGCGGGAACCGCCCACGCGCAGGGATCACGCAAGGATGACATTGTATTCAACGCGCAGGGACGTCCGATGGCCGGGGCGACCGTGCGCGTTTGCACTTCCGCGGCCACGGGACAACCTTGCACGCCGCTGGCGCAGGTGTACTCCGACCCCGCGCTGACGCAGGCGCTCGCCAATCCGCTCTCCGCGGACGGAATGGGGAACTACAGTTTTTACGCCGCGCCCGGGCGGTACATGATCGAGTTTAGTGGGCCCGGAATACTCCCCAAGCAGATTCCCAACGTCATCCTGCCGAGCGATCCAAGCACACCCACGTTCACGAGCGTGACCACGACCAGCGGAATCTCCGCGTTTTCGTTGTCACTCACAGGGAACCTGACGGTGAACGGCTCGACAGCGGTGGCCGGTTCGCTCACGGTGGGCGGCCTGCCGGTACCCACGACTAACCAGGACAATCAGTGGACGGCAGGGCAGAGGTTTAAGGGGCCGATCCCGTGGCGCGACATTAGCGGCTATATGCCTGCGGGAGGGTGCAGCTCCAATACCACTCCAACGGATCCAACGACGACAGGAACGATTGCTTCGGGTAGTCAGTCGCTCGCGCTTGCCAGCGCACGGGATTTCAAAAATGGGTGCGGGATCGCTGTCTTGAATGCTGGGCCTACCTCAGTTATCCCAACGCCCAATCAGGGCTGCTCCATCAGCAGCATCGCCCGCGCGTCCAATGTCGTTACCGTGACGTGCGCGGCGGCTCACGGCATCCCCGTTTACGGTTCCGACCACGCGCAGGGAATTCAAATTACCGGCGTGACTGATTCCAGCTACAACGGGACTTTCGATGTCACCGGCGTGGGTGACACGACTCATTTCACCTACAGCCAAACAGCCGCGAACTCGTCCTCTTCGGGGGGCACGGCCACCATGCAGTTTGGGTATGCTCATGGCGTAACAGGGTCTACCACCTACAATTACAAGGTCTCGGCGGTCGATGGCCTTGGCGGTATGAGTGCCGCATCCTCCGCGATCACGATCACGACGGGCAACGCAACCCTGAACACATCCAACTACAATTGGATCAATATCGGTGTAGCGAGCAACATCGCTGCGAGCGTCCCCCATGAATGGGTGATTTACAGCGACAAAGGCTTAGGGGGAGGATACTCTTGCGTTGGGACGGCCTTCACGAATGCTTACTCCGACTTTGGCATGGCCATGCCTTGCCCTGCATTCGCCCCCGCGACACCACCCGCATCTGCCACTCCCCAGGTGTTGAATGCAATTATCAGCGCCGGGGGCGGGACGACAACGCTCACTCTAAGTGTCGCAGCCTCAACTAACGCCACAACACAAAAGACTTACCACGACGAGTCCAGCTTTCTAAACTCCTGCATCAACGATGATATAGCCGACAAAAATGGGGGGTTTGCTATTGGTGCGTATGGCTGCTACCTGCCGGCGGGGAACTATTTCCTGAACGGGCCGCTGGGGACCGATAATAACACGTCCGTCAACGGCACGACAATCTACGTCGCCGGGTCGGTCTACCTGAATATCTTCCCCTGGTACATTAGCCAAAGTGAAGTATACGCATTGGGTTTGGGAGATTCCGGTGGTAACGCGCAATTCTCACAGGCGAGGACGACCATTTTATACGTCGCGCCGGAACTCGCTTCCGCCGTGGTCATTCGGGGCGGCAGCCACGTTGAGTTCAGTGGCTTCGATATGTTCAATTTACAAGGCCACGGCATCTGGGTGGGGCAGGTTCCTTACTTAAATGCTCCCAACTCCTACCGATTTGACAATGACATCATCACTCTGGCGACCGGCGCGGCAGGCGCGCCTCTCGTATTCGATGCCAACGTGAT
Organism: Terriglobia bacterium; assembly: GCA_963811715.1. Classification (GTDB taxonomy): domain Bacteria; phylum Acidobacteriota; class Terriglobia; order Acidiferrales; family UBA7541; genus Palsa-360. Next base: position 419,610 of record CAWESM010000004.1, on the reverse strand, counting down.
TGGAGTATGGTCAAATCATACCTCTCTGACTCCCAGCAACAGCGCCATCGGCTTGCCATCGATCTACTTCACTATGACGGGCTGGGATAATAATCCAAACTGCTGCATGTACTTTGACAATCTCACCACGGCGTCCAGGGGCGTGAAGGTTGATGCCCCGGGTGGAAATGGGAGCGGTGGAGGGCATAACAGTTTATTTTTCAAGAACTGGATCAGTGAAAGCCTAACCTCCAGCGAGCTTGGCTTGGTGGTCCATGACGAGGGACCGAATGCGCCAGGAGCGATTAGTAGCGGTATCCCCCTGAATGGAATCAGCGTACATAACCTGAATAGTTCCGATCCCGCGAATGGTCCCGCTGCATACGCACTGCTCACGGAGACGGGCAGCGCGGCGCAAATCACCGCGGACGTATATAACGTGGGCGCATTCGGCTTGCTGCTAAACTGCGGGCCAAACACGACCGCGTGTAACGATAGGCCATCCATCGTCGCTAACGTAAACGGCGGGCCGACCGGAGGAAGTTTAGGCGGTTCGATTCAACTTGGTGGGAACAACGCTCTCGATGTGGAGATGCCAATTCTCTCTCAGATAGGCTATCCATCCCTCGGGACATTTCAGCCCGCGTGGGCGCAAGTCCTCCCTCCGCCGAATACCTTTACGATCACGGGAACCGGAGCAGGTTCGCTCGCGGCGGATACCTATTGCATGGCAGTCGAGGGCAGGGACGCGCGAGCGACTCCTGGTCTGACTCTCCCGAGCAATGTCCTTTGTCAGACCGTAGGCGCATCCTCCTCGATCTCTCTTTCATGGAAGCAGGGGAATAGTAGCCTAACTGGATACTATGGTGGTTTCCGCTTCCTTTTCTGTGTGACTGGCGGGAGTAGCTGTGTCCCTGGCACCTATCTCGACCTGAGCGCTTCTGCATCCAGCCCTGTTACCTACACATTCACCTCGACAGCGGGAGGAACCACGCAAGCCTTAAATGTCGTTCCCAACGCGTACTATTCGTGGCTGTTTTGGGAAAATATTCCTTCCTGCCTATTTTGCAATGGGATCAGTACCCTTGAGAGTCAGCTGGGGATTGGTGACGCTAGTCCCCCAGCGGCGGCGAAACTCTCGGTGAAAGGTGGAACGATCAACGCCGGGGGCGGCATTACATCTGGGAATATCAACAGCATCTTCTACGTGGACGGAGTGAAGTACGCGACGCTCAACGCCGCTTTCACAGCGTGCAACGCCTCGCCTGGATGCTACCTAATGATCCCTCCTGGGGCGTACAGCTTCTCAACGCAAGTGGCTCCAACTTTTCCGGCGATCCTTCAAGGGGCCGGGGCGAGCTACAATAATGCAGGATCGCATTGCACAACGACTCTAACTTGGACGGGCGGAGCGTCCGCTCCATTTTCATTTTCGGGAAGCTCCGCGCAGGGATCGCGTCTTTCCTCCGTTTGCTTGAATGCGACAGGCGCCGCTCCCCCGGTTTTTGTTGACGTCGACAATGCCGCGTCCGACGTGGAACTCGATCACGTAGTGATTGACACGCCCACCGTAGCCGCTACCGTTGCCGCCTTCAGGTGGGGCAATACCGGCAATGTCGTGGACCCGATTTGCAACACGACCTTTACGCGTGCCGCCGCGCCGATTGGGTATGACGTTCTAAACGTCCAGGCGAAGTTCACGGGAACCAATTGCCGCTCGGTTCAGAGTACGGCGAATGAATGGGTCCTCGGCGGAACAAGTCCCGTCATGAACTTCAGTTGCGACAGTTGTTCTTCGGAGGCGTCCTCGGGAAATATTGGCATCCTTCTCAACTACGTGCGAGGCGGGAGTTTTAGCAAACTCTACTCCGAATGCGGCGGCACGTCCGGTTCCTATTGTGTCGAGGCCACGGCGGGTGGCTCGGCCATCAACAACTTTGTCTTCTACAATCCCTATTTTAGTGGCGTGCAAGCGACGGGAGCAACGGCCGCTATTCACGCCAACAATTCGACAGCCCAGATAAAGGTAGACGGCGCGATCATGTTTGGGACCTGGCCGAACCCGAGTTACGTGGTGAAGGATGACGCTTGCCAGTCCATTCTCTCCACAGGGAACTCAAACCAAAATACGGGAGCCGCCATTTTCAGCGCCGCACCTCCGAGCGGATGCTCGCTGAGCAGTGTCGGTGACATTGTTGCCGGCGTAGGCGCATCCAATATCGGCAAAAACATTCCTATCCTAACCTCGTTCACGACGACAGCCAGTACCAGCGATAACGTGACGGTGACGGGGATGACCTCGAGTGGGCATTGCATGCTGCAGCCCACAAACGCATCGGCGGACACACTTTTGACGGGGACTTATATTTCCGCCAAGGCGACCAATCAGATTACGGTGACTCACGCATCCACATCGGGAGCGAACTTTGATGTGCTGTGTACACTCAATTAAATGGAGCCGTGGCGGGACCACGGTAACTTCGGGCGATGTGATTTACTGGACGGGATTTCCATTTTGAGAGTTGGCTGCGCGAGTCCGGCTGAATCCTTTCACTGTTACGGGTATACATCTGCGCACGGCACTAGTAGCGGAACGGCAGGAATCGCTATCAACAATGCCTTTGGAGTTGGCAGGGATGCTCCGTACTTTGAGTGTAGAGGCGCGACAAATACATGGTGTGCGGTCTGGGACGCCATTTCTAACTCCAGGAACTGATATACTCTGGCCGATCAGAACCTCCAGACGCGGGCTGGACGGAATTGTGCCATCCCTGCGTCCGGCAGTGAGGACGAATTGGCCGTTTTAAATCCCGTTCCACGAACTTTCGGCGAGCTCGATTCTGTAGAATCCATCTGGGAAGCGGAAACACTTTCTTCTTGGGCTCGCCGTTTGTTTTGGTTTTTCGGTTTGACCCTCGGACTGATGGCCACAATCGCCTCTCGTTTTTCGATGAATGTAGATGGAATTTCCTACCTCGATTTTGCAGATGCGTATTGGAGACATGATTGGAACGCGATCGTCAACGGCTACTGGAGCCCCCTGTATCCGTGGCTGCTGGGAGCGGCGATTCACTTGTTTCACGTCTCGATGTACTGGGAATCCAGCATCGTTCACGCTGTGAACTTTCTGCTCTTCCTTTTTACGATGGGCGCATTTGATTTCTTTTTGCGCGCCTTGTGCCGCCGCGTCCGTGCGACTGATCCTCAGAGTGAATCGCTGCACCCTGTGCCCGTTTGGGCGATGCAGACCTTCGGCTATTCGCTCTTCCTGTATGCTGGGGTGGTTTGGATTCTCGCTAGGGATCGTCACACCCGATCAATGCGTTGCGGCGGTGATGTACTTGGTCGCGGGACTTCTGCTTCGGATGCAAACGGGGAGCGCCGGGTGGACCGCGTACCTGATCTTAGGGATTTTGCTGGGCGTTGGATACCTGACCAAGGCAGCTCTGTTTCCGCTCGGGCTGGTTTCGCTCGCCGCGACGCCTTTCCTGGCTTCGCGGCAACGGTTTGGTGAGCGTCTCGCCGGTGCAATTCTTGCCGCGTTCGTGTTTGCGGCACTCGCGTCGCCTCTCGTGATATCGCTTTCGCGCGCAAAGGGGCGATTCACCTTCGGTGACGCCGGGAAGCTTGCCTACACGGGGTATGTGGACGGCGAGCCGGGTGCGGAAACATGGCAGGGGCGTGACGGCTCGGGCACACCGAAACATCCGGTCCGAAAAATCGCCTCCGAACCAAGCGTATATGAGTTTGCGAAGCCTGTCGGCGGGACCTATCCTCCATGGTATGACACGTCGTACTGGCTCGATGGTATTCGGGCGCACGTGGACGTGAGAGGCCAGGTTCGGGCCCTGGTGAAGAGCGCGGGCGCCTATGCGAGCTGCGCTGTCGAGCAAGTTGCGTTTATAATCGCGTGCGTGGTCCTTTTCAGTCTGGACGAGAAGAGCTACAGTTTCTGGCGTGGCGTTGCAGCGACTTGGCCTGGATGGTTCGCCGCGCTGGCCGGGATGGCAATGTTTTCGCTGGTGCTGGTCGAAACACGCTACGTCGCCAGTTTCTTGGTAATTATTGGGATGAGCTGTCTGGGGGGAATCCGTCTGCTTCCTTCGATGAGAACCAGGCGCATCCTGATTGGCTTGGCGCTGGGCACTGCGGCCGTGTCCTTGTTTGGCGCGGCGGTGATTGCGAAGCAAAATCTGTACTCCTCGACGTTCAAGCCCCGGCACAAGCAGTGGGAGATCGCGCAAGTGCTCACGCAACGAGGCATCCGTCCGGGAGACGGGGTCGCGACGATCATTGACCACCGGGAGGGCGACTACTGGGCGCGCCTCGCGCGAGTGAAGATTATCGAGGAAATTCCGCTGGAGGAGATGCAGAAATTAATTTCATCGGATGTGGAATCACACGCGCGGTTGGTCCGCGTCCTGCAAGGACCCGGGGCGAAAGCGATTGTCACGGCGCCCGCTCCTCCGGACGGAACAGGATTCCGTTGGGACCGGCTGGGAAATACGGAATACTTCATTTCTTCGCTGACGCAAGAGGGGCGGAATTGAGTTGACTGGCGGTCTGACAATCCGCACGCGGGAGCCAGGAAGAGCATCGGGAGGGTAGCCTCGAATCGATGACAACTGCCGCGGAAGCGCAGAGTGCAACATCGAAGATCGAAGCCGGGGAGGACCTCGAACTCTCCGTAGTGATGCCGTGCTTGAACGAGCGCGCGACGGTGGGCGCGTGCGTTCAGAAAGCGCTCGGCGCGATGGGGCGGCACGGGATCCGCGGAGAGGTGATTGTCGCGGATAACGGCAGCACGGACGGATCACAGCAAATTGCCAGGGAGCAGGGAGCTCGCGTCGTCCCAATCGAGACGCGCGGCTACGGGAGCGCGTTGCGCGGAGGCATCGCCGCCGCTCGAGGGCGCTTCATCCTGATGGGCGATGCTGACGACAGCTACGATTTCACGCAGGTCCACTTGTTCGTCCACAAGCTGCGGGAAGGATACGACCTGGTGATGGGGAACCGGTTCCAGGGCGGAATTCTGCCAGGCGCCATGCCGCCGCTGCACCGTTATTTGGGCAATCCTGTCCTCACCGGGATAGGACGATTGTTCTTCAAGAGCCCGGTGGGGGATTTCCACTGCGGCCTTCGTGCGTTTCGGAGAGAGGCGATTGAACGACTCGATTTGCGCACGCACGGAATGGAATTCGCCAGCGAAATGGTGGTCAAGGCGGCGGCCTTCGGTTTGCGCGTCACGGAAATTCCCACGACTCTTTCTCCCGATGGGCGCGCACGCGCGCCGCACCTGCGCACTTGGAGGGATGGTTGGCGCCATCTGCGCTTCCTCCTGCTTTACAGTCCGCGCTGGCTTTTTCTCTATCCAGGGATAGCGTTATTTGTTTTAGGAACCGCGGTCAGCGCCCTGTTGATACCCGGGCCGCGCATGATCGGAAACGTTCAGTTCGATATCAACACGCTGCTGTTCGCGGCCATGGCGATCCTGATCGGTTTTCAGTCGGTTGTTTTTGCCGCGTTCACAAAGATTTTTGCAATTTCAGAGGGATTGCTGCCCGAAGATCCGCGCCTCTCGAAAATGTTTCGTTACCTGACTCTTGAAGGCCGGCCTGGTGGCCGGTGTGCTGCTCGTACTGGCAGGAACCGGAGCTTGGGGCCTGGGTCTCGAGTACTGGCGAAGCCATCACTTTGGTCCTCTCGATCCGGAAAAGACGTTGCGGATCGTGATTCCCGGAGTCGTGTCCTTTACGTTGGGATTTCAAATTATCCTTTCGAGCTTCTTTCTGAGTGTCCTGGGCATGTCCAGGCGTTGAACCCCAGATGACGAGCCGCCCGCAAGGTTCGTTCGCCCTATTACTGTTAGAGTCTATTCATAGGCGTGTAATTTTTGAAAGACGTGTCCGCGTGCTCGCGGAGTCCCTGGCCGCGCAAATTCCTCCGGGCGCGTCCGTATTGGACATTGGATGCGGCGACGGCGCCGTCGCCAGCCTGATCCAGCGCCACCTTCCCAGTGTCACGATCCAGGGCATCGAAATCGCCCCGCGACCTAGCTGCCAGATCGAGTGCGTTCCCTTCGACGGGGTCACGATTCCGTATCCGCCGGAGTCATTCGATGTGTGCCTGTTCGTGGATGTCTTGCACCACTCGCACAGTATTGCGGCGCTGCTATCGGAAGCCTGCCGCGTCAGCCGGCGCTTGGTGCTGATCAAAGACCATCTCCAAGAGAACGCGTTGGACTTCAAAACTCTGCAGATCATGGACTGGGTGGGCAATCGCCCCCACGGCGTCGTCTTGCCGTATAACTATCAGACCCGGGCTCAGTGGAAACAGAGCCTATCCAACGCGGGCCTGAGTGTCCGCGACTGGCAGGACCGGATCGCGATCTACCGGTTTCCGATGAGCGCCCTGTTCGGACGGCGCCTGCACTTTATTGCGCTGCTGGAGAAAATTTCCTTCCGCTCGGCCGGGACACCCGTTGAACATCGCGTCTCACCTGGGAAGGGGACTGAAAGAGCCACCGGCGTTCCCTCTGAACATTCTGGGACTGGCGGGCCGAAGAGTGATGCCGGCGACCTATTCGACCGGTACGCCGCGTCCTATGAGGAGGCCTTATCGACTGCCCTCGCGCCATCTGGCGAAGGCCGGGAACATTTCGCCGAAGGGCGCGTGGCATGGCTGGCGCGCTGCCTGCGGGAAGCGAAGGAAACGCCCCGCACGCTGCTGGATTTCGGGTGCGGCGATGGAGCGACAACGCCTCTGCTGCTCGCGGCGCTCGAGGCGGAATCGGCAATCGGAATCGACGTTTCCGCCAAGTCTCTCGAGGTCGCGCGGAAACAGCACGCGGCAACGCGGATCAAGTATGAGCGCATCGGTGAGTTTCATGCCTCCGGGCAAACAGATCTCGCGTATTGCAATGGCGTGTTTCACCACATCCCGCAGGCGCAGCGGATGGAAGCCCTGGCACTGGTAAGTGGCGCTCTCCGCGTGGGCGGCTTGTTTTCTTTCTGGGAAAACAGTCCCTGGAGCCTCGCGACTCGATACGTGATGTCGCGATGCGCATTCGATCGCGACGCGATCATGCTCACTCCGCCCGAGGCCCGCTCGTTGTTGCGTGCCGGCGGTTTTGAAATCCTGCGCACGGATTTTCGTTTTATCTTTCCGCGAGCACTTCGCGCGCTCCGAAGGATCGAAGACTTTGTTTACCGTGTGCCCCTCGGCACGCAGTATCAGATCCTGTGCCGCAAAATCCGGTGACTAGTGTCTGGTGACTGGTGGAACCGCCCGTGCGGCCACTTTGTAGATCGACATGCACATTCAGGACTTCACCAGTCACCGGTCACCAGTCACTAGCCACGTTTTTCTCCCCACGGAGCCTCCATGTATAACTTGGAAATTTGGCTGAAGGGAATTGCCGCCGCGGGAATCGCCGGCGGAGCCAACGGCGTTATCACTGGATTTGCGGCGGTCGGCATCGACCCGAGCCATTTTAATCTGCAAGCCGGACTGCACTCGACGCTGGCGATCGCGGGCGTGAGCGCCCTCATGTCCAGCATCATCGGAATTGCCGCGTATTTGAAACAGTCGCCGCTGCCGAAAGAGCAGTGACTGGTGACCAGTGACTTGTGACTGGTGTGAAAACCGGAACAGTCCATCGGTCCATGCGCCAATCTAGTTTTTCACCAGTCACCAATCACTAGAAGCTATTGCACAACCCTCCGCAAGACGATCATGAAGCAGGCGATGTGAAAGAAGGCGCCATAGATCGTGAGCGAGCGGTCGTAGCGCACGACCAAGCGCCGGAAGTTACCGAGCCAGGCGTTGGTGCGTTCGATAATCCAGCGCCTCCGATAGCGCCGCAGCGCTCGGCCGTCTTGTGTCGCCGGTTTCTTTCGGTTCGAGCGATGTGGCACGATTAATTCAATTCCCCGCTGCCGCAATCGTTTGCGCAACGGATCGCTGTCATAGGCTTTGTCCGCGATCACCCGTAGTGGTTTCTGCCGAGGTCGGCCCGCACGATGACGCCGCCCTACCCGGATCGTCGCGAGCGTCGTTTCCGCGAGTGTGACTTCCCCCGGGGATGCAGAGTGAAGGGAGTTTCCCAGAGGAACACCGCGGCCGTCGACCACCACCATCCACTTCGTCCCCTTGCCCCGCTTGGTTTTTCCGACTCCGCAGCCCCTTTTTTCGCTGGAGCAAAACTCCCGTCCAAAAACGATTCGCTCCACTTCAATTGCTGGCGCTGGTTCAACTCGCTTAGAAACGTCCGCCAGATGTTCAACCAAACGCCCCGCTCCTCCCAGTCTCGCAGCCGCCGCCAGCAGGTCGAGGGATGCGGGAATTTCTCCGGCATGTCTTGCCAGCGAGCCCCGCTCCGCAGAATCCACAGAATCCCTTCCAGCACACGACGGTTCGGAATCCAGGGACGACCGCCTTTGCGTTGTTTGGGCGGCTTGGGGAGCAAAGGCGCGATCTTCTGCCACTGCGATTCGGTCAGCAATGCACCCGATCGGGCCATCGGCCCTCCTTGGGCGCTGCTGATTCTCCTTATCTCTCATCTCAGAAAATTCAACTACCTTCTTTTCAAGACCCTGTATTAGGTTATGCAACAGCTTCTAGTCACTAGTCACCTTCTTTAAGGAGCCGCCATGCCTGTCGTCGGAACTACTGCGTACAATACCGCGGGGCAAATCACATCGCTGGTACGCTCGCTGCTGAACGACGCCGCGGGAAATCTTTTCACCGACGCGGTGCTGCTGCCGTACGTGAACTCCGGGTATCGCAAGGTGCAGCGCGCGCTCGCGAATATCCAGTCGGGCAGCTTCTTGTCAGACAACGTCCTGCTGGTGGTGCCCGCGGTCACGCAAGTGGACGCTTCGATGCAAGTCTCCATTACGGACGCCACGGCTCCACCCAACCAGTTGCCGCCCGATTTGCTCGTGCCCGTGAAATTGTGGGAGCGCGCCAACCTCAGTTCCGACGATTTCGCGGAGATGACCGATCTGACCGATCACGACGGACTGCCTTCGGAGCCGCAGGGCCAGACGCTGCGATTCTGGGAGTGGCGCGCCGACGGATTATATTTCCTGGGCGCGACGCAGGACACGCAAATTCGCCTGCGTTATCAGAAGACGTATCCTGATCTGACAGACGCGACAAGTCCTGTTCTGATCCGCCAGGCCCAGGAGGCCCTTGCCTACACTGCCGCGGCGATGGCGGGAGCGGCGCGCGGCGCGCCTCAGGCCGAACGCTGGGACATCGCCGCGACCGACGCCATCGAAGATTTGGTTGTACGCGCCACGCAACGCGAGCAACAAACCGGCCGCCGACGCCGGCCGTTTTCTTCGCGCGCAGGATTTGCACCGCTCGTGTAGTGACTGGTGACCGGTGACTAGTGACTGGTGTAAATACTTAACCCATGCTCCGATCTCTGTTCCGGTCTGATCTCTCACTAGAAGCTGTTGCATAACCTAATACAGGGTCTTGAAAAGAAGGTAGTTGAATTTTCTGAGATGAGAGATAAGGAGAATCAGCAGCGCCCAAGGAGGGCCGATGGCCCGATCGGGTGCATTGCTGACCGAATCGCAGTGGCAGAAGATCGCGCCCTTGCTCCCCAAGCCGCCCAAACAACGCAAAGGCGGTCGTCCCTGGATTCCGAACCGTCGTGTGCTGGAAGGGATTCTGTGGATTCTGCGGAGCGGGGCTCGCTGGCAAGACATGCCGGAGAAATTCCCGCATCCCTCGACCTGCTGGCGGCGGCTGCGAGACTGGGAGGAGCGGGGCGTTTGGTTGAACATCTGGCGGACGTTTCTGAGCGAGTTAAACGAGCGCCAGCAATTGAAGTGGAGCGAATCGTTTTTGGACGGGAGTTTTGCTCCAGCGAAAAAAGGGGCTGCGGAGTCGGAAAAACCAAGCGGGGCAAGGGGACGAAGTGGATGGTGGTGGTCGACGGCCGCGGTGTTCCTCTGGGAAACTCCCTTCACTCTGCATCCCCGGGGGAAGTCACACTCGCGGAAACGACGCTGGCGACGATCCGGGTAGGGCGGCGTCATCACGCGGGCCGACCTCGGCAGAAACCGCTACGGGTGATCGCGGACAAAGCCTATGACAGCGATCCGTTGCGCAAACGATTGCGGCAGCGGGGAATTGAATTAATCGTGCCACATCGCTCGAACCGAAAGAAACCGGTGACGCAAGACGGCCGAGCGCTGCGGCGCTATCGGAGGCGCTGGATTATCGAACGCACCAACGCCTGGCTCGGTAACTTCCGGCGCTTGGTCGTGCGCTACGACCGCTCGCTCACGATCTATGGCGCCTTCTTTCACATCGCCTGCTTCATGATCGTCTTGCGGAGGGTTGTGCAATAGCTTCTAGGAAGAAGTGACTGCTGAGAATACACGGAACGCCCTTCGACCTGTGTTCCGATCTGGTCTTTCACCATTCACCGATCACCAGTCACTAGTCACGAATTAGGGTTCGCCAGTCACCAGTCACTTCTCAACTCTCAACTTTCAACTCTCAACTTCCCCCATGAGCATCGCAGGCACAATTGACGCGCCGCTGGAATTGTTCGGCGGGCTGGTGACTGACATGGCCGCGGCGGACCTGCCGCAGGGCGTGTCACCCGATTGCCAGGACGTTTCGTTCTTGCAGGGCGCGGTGAAGACGCGGCCGGGGATCCTGTCCGGTATTTTCCCCGATTGCCGGCAATCCCACGGTCAACTACCTGAAGACCTACACGCAGCCGAATCTCGCTCGGACGCTGTTGGCGCTGGATTCGACCGGCACGCTGTGGGGCGAAAACACGCCCGGTGTGTTGTCGCAAATCGCCATGGGGATGGCGCGAAATTCGGCGGCAAGTTCGACATCGCTCTTCGGCCGCGAATATCTCACCTTGCACGATGGCCAGTTTGGAATCGACGTTCCGCGCCAATACGACGGCACGAATTTCGACCGCGTGAGCCAAATCGGACCGGGAGCGGGAGTAGCGGCAATCACCGACGTCATCGCGAATATTTCAGCGATTTCTCGGACGTCCGGCGCGGTCACTGTAACGACGGCGACTCCGCATGGGCTGGTAGCGGGCGATCAGGTCACGATTGCCGGCGTCACGGACACGAGCTACAACGGAATATTTCCCGTCGCGACGCTGCCCGATTCGACGCACTTCACGTACGCACAGGCGCTTTCCAATTCGACGTCTAGCGGAGGGACGGCGGCGCCCGTCGGCTCGATTGCCGCTGGCGTGCATCAGTGCGCCGTGATTTTCGTCACGCGCCAGGGTTATCTGACGCGGCCCTCGCCTCCACTGTCCTGGACGGCGAACGGCGGGCGGCGGGCCAACGTGACCGGGATTCCATCGCCGGCCAGCTTGTCAAATATTGTGGCGCGTATTCTGGCGTTCACTGGCGCGGGCGGCGCCTCGTTTTTCTACACGACTGGATTCGATGGCGCGCCACAGATGCAGGTTTTCGACAATTCGGCGTCGGCCTTCGTGGTGGATTTCTCCGATACCGCTCTGCTGGCGGGGATATCCGCCGATTCCTTGTTCCAACTGGTGGAGCTCAACGAATGCGCCGGAGTCATCGGCTACGCGGACCGGGTGTTCTGGTGGGGAGAGCGAAACAAGCAGAACAACTGGGTCAACCTCACGTTTGACGGCGGATTTGGCGGGTCCCTAAGTGCCGTTCCCCTGGGATGGACCAACGATCCAACCTATTTTGCCGGCGGTGGGCAGGACACAACGGGGAAAGCGATTTGGGGCGGGGCGTACGCGATCCTGGGCGATGGTGCGACGGCCACGCGCGGGCTGATCACGCAGTCCGCCGTGAGCGATTACCTGGGCGTGCCTCGGCTGCAAGCGAACACTTCCTACTCGGCACGGGCGCGGGTGCGCATGACGGGAACGCTCACGCAAGGCACTTTGCACGTCCATTTGTACAGCGTGATACAGGGAATTTCGACCACCGGCATCTCCGTCCCGGCTGCGCAGGTCTCCTCCTCGGCGTATACCGAATTTGTCGCGCCCATCACGCCCGTGGGCGGCTTCCTTACCATTCCGACGGACTTGCTTCTGCGCGTTTATGCCGACGGCACGCCAACTAGCGGCGCGGGCTTCATCATCGAGAATATCGAGATATTTCCCACGGCCGAGCCGTACAACGCTTCGCTGGTGCGCGCTTCCTTTGCCGAGGATCCCGAAAGCTACGACGGCGTAAGCGGATTCCTGAGCGTCTCCGAAAACGATGGGCAGGCAGTGCGCGCGGCGTTCCTGCTGCGCGAGCGGCTCTACTTTGTGAAGGAGCGCTCGTTTCACGTCACCGAAGATGATGGCGTGAACGAGCCGGCATCGTGGACGATCAATGAAGTGTCGCGCACGGTGGGCACACCCTCGGTCGCGGGCGTGGACACGGGCGAAGACTGGGCCGTGATCGCCGGGCGCGCGGGGATGTATATCTTCGATGGCGGCGAGCCGGTGAAAATCTCGCAGGAGATTCAGCCGCTGTGGGACCAAATTAATTGGGCGGCGGGGAAAACCCTCTGGGTGCGCGTCGACACTCGAAATAAGCGCATTCTGTGCGGCGTGCCGATCGGTTCCGCCACTTCGCCCAATCGTATCCTGGTGCTCGACTATCGCAGCCTTTCCAACGCAAGTGAAATCGAGTCGCTGGGCTCCGTGCTGTTCTCTACCTTGTCCGGCAAACTGTATGCGGTGGGCCGGTCGCGCAAATGGTGTCCGTGGAATATTACGGCAAACTCCTGCACGCTCGCCGAGCGCTCCGACGGCACCTCGCAAGTATTTCTTGGGAACGGACTCGTAAGCGGCGCGGGCAACGGCAAAATCTATCAGCTCTCCGACACGCAGTTTTCCGACGACGGCGCGGCGATCAATTCCTACTACACGACATACTTTTTCTTGAGCCACGATCTCGAGCAGTCCTACCAGGTGCGCTCGCACCGCAAATTGTTTGCCTACTTGAGCGCATACGCGGAAGGGGCAGGGAACTTGAACCTCTCCGCCTTTGTGGACAACGAAGCTTACCCGACAGCGCTCACGCCTCTGCCGCTCTCGTCGCCCGCGCCAAAGGACCTCGAGCTGCCGATCAATTTGCTGGGCGAGCGCGTCGCTTTCCAGGTTGGCACGAACACCCAGGGCGCGTGGTTCCGTCTAGAGCGATTCATCCCGTCGCTACTGCCCGATCCCTGGGCCCCGGTGCGGGGAGGGAATTAATCCACAGATGAACACAGATAAACACTGATTAAAAACAAGAAAGGAATTCGGGAAGCGAGAGAATCCTAGGTTGCATTCCTGTTTCCTGACTCGAATCTGTCTTTTCATCAGGTTTTATCAGTGTTTATCTGTGTCCATCCGTGGTTCCAACGGTTTTTCCGCCCTCCGTGCCTCTGCGACTCGGTGGCAAAAACGCAATGCTGAAAATCGGCCAACTCGCGCAAATTAAGAGCGATTCGCCCTACGTGTACGAAGCGCTGACGCAAATCGTGAACGCGGTGAACTCCGTGGGCCGCGCCGCTGGCGTCGATCCCTCCGGCACGATCGATCCGCCGGCGCCGATCGGCAGTTTGAGCGTGACCGCCGCCGACGGCATCTTCGACCTCGCCATCACGGACAACTCCTCGTTGTATCGCGGCGTTTTTTATTTCGCTGAGTCTGACACGACTCCCGCGTTCAGCCAGCCCTACGTGCATTTTCTGGGCAGCTCCCGCAATCTGCGCGTCGCGCTCGGCAATCAGACACTCTACTGGCGCGCGTATTCGCAGTATCTCGGCTCGGATCCATCGGAACCAATCACGTTTGGCACCCCGGCGACGCCAGTTACCGGCGGCGGCACGGCCACTGGCCCTCAGTTACAGCCTTCGCGAGGGAGCGGCACTGCTCCGGGCACCGCCGGCGGATCGGGCTTCGGCCAGCTAACCCAGAGCGTCTCCGGTCCCGCCATCTTGCGCTAGGACTTGCATTCTTCGGTAAATTGCAAACGAATCGCTCGCCTATGCCGAAAGACAACTTCTTCAGGTAGAGGAAAGCCAGGAATCGCGACTTACGATTCACTGGTCACCAGTCACCAATCACCAGTCACGATCCACCCCTCGTGCGCATACGCGAATACAACCCGTCCGATCTCGAAGCGGTGCGTCGAATGCACGCTGCACAGGGCTTCGGCTACCCGTTGCCCGACCTCGAAAGCGCGCTCTTTCTGTCGAAGCTGGTCCTCGAAGACGACGAAGATGAGGGATCTCGAGCCGGGAAGGGAACAAGCGGATCGAAATTCCCCGCGCGAGAGTGCTTCTCGAGTGACCATGGCGATTCTTCAGCGGCTCACGGCGGAAACCTATTTGCTGCACGATCCTTCCGCCGGCACGCCGCGGCGCCGTTGGCAAAGCTTCCTGGCTCTTCACGACGCCGCACGCAGCGCCGCCGCCGCGCGTGGCCTGGACGACGTCCAGGCATTTCTCCCTCCGCCAATCGCGCGCTCCTTTGGCCGTCGCCTGGCCCGGCTGGGTTGGACGCGCGATCCGTGGCCATGTTTTTCTCGGCGAATTCCGTAAAAAGATTTAGCCACAGAGACGCAGAGCCACAGAGAAAACAAAGAGCGAGCGGAACCACAGATGCACACAGATAAACACTGATAAACACAAATAAAGGCAGAGGAAGAAAAACGCGAACGATCCTCACCGTTCGCGTTGTCTCGATCTAATTGTTCCTTCCTTCTTTCATCCGTGTTCATCTGTGTGCATCTGTGGTTCCAAAGCCTTTTCTTTTCTCTTCTCTGTGACTCTGTGTCTCTGTAGCAAACGATTCCAATGGAGGTGTCCCCATGGGACGCGGTGCACAAGCCCAAACGCAAGCGATGATTGACCAGCAACTCGCGCAACAAAACGCATTGAACCAGCAGATGTATTCTTCGAGCCAATCGCTCGGCTCGGCGGCCACGTCAGGGTACCAGAATATGCTCGCGAATCCTGGTTACACGACCGCCGAAAAATCGGCGATCACAAACGCGTCGCAGTCGGCACTTTCTTCCGCATTCAACGCGCTGGCGCAGAATGCCGCTACCCGCGCCGCGCGCACGCGAAACTCCGCCGGCTATGGCGAGCTGATCGATTCGCTCGCGCGCACGCAAGGCCAGGACCAGGCCAACCTCGCGCAGCAAAATCAGATCGCGTTCGGCAACGCCGCGCGCTCCGACACGCTCTCGGCCCTGGGCGGCCTTTCTGGCCTCTACGGCACCAACTCGTCCTTGCTTGGCCGGGCGCTCGGCGTCCCGGCACAACTGCTCGACGCCAGCTCACGCAATGCACAGGCAAGCGGATTCCGCCTCGGATTCGGGCCTGGCGGCTTGTCGTTCGGCCTCAATGGATGAAACGGCCGCACCCACACTCCCATGAATCCCTACTGGATCATCGCCGGTCTCACCTCGGTCGCCCAATTTGTCATGTTTCTCCGGTGGCTGCACCGCCGCACGCGCGACGACGAAATTCGCCGCGCATTCATACGAGACATGGCCATCAATCACCTTCCCCATCTTTACCACGCCCTGCGGCAGATCGCCGGTAACTTGGGCATAGAACTTCAAGAGCCGCCCCCCGTGCAGTTCATGGAACTGAACGGTCAGGACCGCAAACGATAATTCGTGCGCCACCAGTCGCGCTCTTGCTTTCAACTCTTAACTCTTAACGATCATCTCCTCTTGTTTCACGGATCACGAGTCACGAATCACGACCCCATGCCCGACACCGTCCATCCCGAGATCATCGAACTCGCACGCCGCATCGCCGCTGCGCATGGCCTCGAGCCGGCGCTTGTCTGCGCCGTCATCGAACAGGAATCCGCATGGAATCCTTGGGCCGTGCGTTACGAGCCGGGATTTCTTTCGCGCTACGTCGCGCCGCTGTATACGGCAGGGAAGTTGAGCGCCACGGAAGCTTACACGCGCTCGATGTCGTGGGGCCTGATGCAGGTGATGGGACAGGTCGCGCGCGAGTTTGGCTTCGCGGGCGATTCGCTCCCCGAGCTTTGCGATCCCGCGACGGGCGTGGAACTCGGCTGCCGCGTCCTCGCCAAACGAATGGCGAGAGCCCGCGGAGACGTCCCCGCCGCGCTCCTCGCGTGGAATGGCGGCGCCGATCCCAACTATCCCGCTGAGGTTCTCGCTCGCACGCAAAACTACTCCTCGAAAGCAGACCGGTAGGGAAGTACGATGCCGGTCAATTCCCTCTCCCAAGGACCGGCTGCAGGTGATCATTTTTACTGATCCCGACTGCGCGTGCGGGCTCTACGCGCCGTCCCGCCCAGGGGGTGGCTTCCCGCTCGCCGCGCTGCTTTGGTTGGCGGAGGAGCGGTGCGTCGCCGACTTGGGGTCTCCATGTGTATTGTCAGCCCGGGAGCGGAACCGATATGGCCGCGGTAAGTGTTGTAGGGCGCGGCTTCCGCTGCGCCAGTCTGACCCGCACGATTAAGCGGCTTTACAGGTTGCGGAAAAACTCTTAAGTTTTGTGGGTCGTGCCTCTAGGCACGACATAAAGTCTGCGTTTTCTTCAGGGGTTTTAACCCCTGAAGATCCGGACGCGCATTTTTCCGCAACTTGTGCAGCCATGCCAATCTGACCCGCAAAATGAAGCGGCTTTAGCAGCTGAAATACAGGGATCGTCGTTGCCACACGCGCCCGGCCGGTGAAACTTTATTAGCGATTCCAATTGTAGTCTTGCTTGGTTCACTGACCATGTCTCGCACACTTCACATCATTGTTACTTTCGCCGCGCTGATCGCCGTCTTGTTCATCGCCGATGCCTGGCGTACCGCGCACCGGAATTCAGCCCAGCTCACGGCAACACTTGCCACCCAAAATATATTGATCCAGCAAGCCGCCGCACAGGAACAGCAGCGCAACGCGCAGCTCTCCGCGGCGCTCGCCTCGATCGCAACAGAGAAAAAGCGCGTACAAACGCCGCAACAAGTGGTGGAGGCGATTCCATCCGTGCTGCCGCCTCTTCCACTACCAGTAAAGGTTTTGCTCCCCGACATCACTCAATCGACTAAACCGGGCGACGAATCTCCCGCCTCGATCTCCATCCCGCAATCCGACCTAAAACCGCTGTATGACAGTCTTCAGGACTGCCGCGCCTGTGCGCTCGAACGCGATGCGAGAAAGCAGGACCTGGCCGACGAGCAGACCAAAGTTGCCGCACTCACGCGCGAACGCGACGCAGCCACTGCCGCAGCGCACGGAGGCAGCTTTTGGTCGCGACTGAAGAATGCAACAAAGTGGTTTGTGATTGGCGTCGCTGCTGGAGCTGCGGCTACCGCAGCGTCCCACCGCTGAGCTCACGCATTTGGGATGAGCAGGAGGGATCGGCGGCGAACATTGACATCTGTTTCAACAACACGAGAATGTCATGCCAACGGCAACGTAGAAAAGTCACCATGCCGTGTGCTTTAGTTTTGTATCTTCAAAGTAGATCGCGACATTCCATACCCGAGTTTGATGCAGCTGAACCTTGGCCCCGCCAAAACTGAGCCGGTGCCGGTGAAGGGGAGGTGGAAACGGCGTCCCTGCCACTGCACGAGACTGTCGCTGCGGACGATCCGCGCGTCCTGGAAGCGGCAGACGCGGTCCAGATCCCGGCGTGCGAGTCGTTGAAAGTTTCCGTTTGACAGGGCACACGAGTGAAGCGGCGGTTGCAGTCAGTGAAAGGGCGCTGCAAGTCGCGGTGGGCGGAGTAAAGATCGCGGGTGCGGGCCAAGCGGGGTTCCCCGACCAAGCTGATGCTGAGGAACGCCGGGGACGCGTTCGACACGGCCCTTGGCCTTTGGAGAGTCGCCACGTCACCATGCCTCTTGACAAAAAACGACGTATAAGCTATACTATGTTTAGTTCGGAGGAGTGCTTCAAAATCTATGAATTGTTTTAGGATGGATTCGTCGGGACCTACGATTCTTCGACCGTTTACGAAGATTGTGGGGGTACCGGTGATGTTCAATTCGTGGCCTTCTGCTGTTGTCTTTTCGACTTCTTGGGCGGTGTCGGGATTTGCCATGCAGGCTCGGAAGGTTTCTGCATTTAGACCTATTTGATTTGCGAAGTCTGACATTTTATCCCAAACATTTGAGGGTGTGATTAAGTCTTGCGCGTCGAAGATGATGTCGTGAATCTTCCAGAATGACGAGGGGTTCTGCTGGATGGCGCATTGGCCGGCTAGGGATGCGGTCATTGCCCAAGGGTGGATTGTTGTTAGGGGGAAGTCCTTATAGACTAGTCGGATCTCCGGGTGTTGCGGGAGGAGGTCGCGGAGGATGCGGTCTAGCTGACGGCAGGAGGGACACTCGAAGTCGGCGAACTCGATTAGAGTGATCTTGGCGTCTGCTGGGCCCAGTGACGGGGAGTTGCCCGGATGGAGCTTTGAACGCGTTTCGGCCAGGGGGTCGACCGTCATATCCGTTAACTCGCCTCGGAAGATGAACTTGGCATCTTTAGTCACATAGACGACTGCCGTATCTGATTGTCCTTGCAAGGCGACTGTTACCGGGATTTCCAATAGATCGGGGATCGGGGAAGGTTTTGCCGGCCCCAGCTTGATTTCATATTGTGGCCCCCAGGCGTACATGTTTCTGAGGTACTTTTCGATTTTGTCTTCTAGGGAGCCCGGCTTTGGTGCTGGCGAGGCTGGGGACTTGTTTGAGGGTGTGGGGCTCGCCGGTTGAGTCGCCTCTGGGGTTTGCGCACGTAATTGCGCCAAGGGGCTGAGGGCGAAGCAAACCAAAGCCAATAGTAGTTTGAGGCTACGGGGCCTTGCGTGTTGTTGGCGAACGGGTTGGGAATTGAAGCAGTTCGGAGCGGCGGCGCGCTGAGGGCGCACTGGCGTCTTGCCAACGGTGTTGGAGTTCCAGAAAAGAGGTAGGAGCCGGCAGGATCCCTTCGGCAGCACTGTGGACAAGCGCCGGCGCTTCTAAAGCCCCTGCGCCGACGGATTTTACCTTCCTGAGAATTAAGTCATTAGGCAACATTAGGAACTGCGGTATTCGGTTCACTCGGAGGCTCCTCTCAGGGGACAAATTTCTGAACGATTGGGAATGGTCGGCCCAGGCCGAAGGCTCGTGACGTGATTTTCAGGCCTGGAGGTGCTTGCCGGCGTTTGTACTCGTTGCGGTCCACGCGAATGGCGATGGAACGGACTAGATCGATGTTGTATCCAAAGTGGGCGGCAATTTCGTCGGGACTTTTCACATCTTCAATGTAGGCCTTTAGAATACGGTCCAGGACGTCGTAGGGAGGAAGGGAATCCTGGTCTTTTTGATTTGGGCGAAGCTCGGCGGAGGGCGGCTTGTCGATCGACGGGCGGGGGATCAATTCCCTTTCGCGATTGATCGACTCGGCCAGCGCATAAACCATTGTTTTGGGAACGTCGGAAAGTAGAGCGAGACCTCCGGCCATGTCGCCGTAGAGAGTGCAATACCCTACCGCCATTTCGGATTTGTTGCCGGTGCTGAGAACCATCGAGCCGAATTTATTGGAGAGGGCCATTAAGAAATTTCCGCGGATTCTTGCTTGCAGATTTTCTTCCGCTACATTTTCCGGGCGGCCGCGGAACGGGTCGGATAGGGCCGAGCGATACGAATCAAACACTTCGGAAATAGGCAACGTGAGGAATTCGATTCCCAGATTTTCAGCTAACACTTTGGCGTCCGTGCGGCTGCCTTCGGAGGAATATGGGCCCGGCATGGAAACGCCGAGGACATTTTCTGGACCAAGGGCGGCCACCGCTATGGCGGCCACCACGGAGGAATCAATGCCGCCGCTGAGGCCAACGACTACTTTCCGAAAGCCAGATTTGCAAACATAGTCGCGTGTGCCACAGATCAGGGCCTGGAGCGCCACATCAAGTTCGCTTTCCGGTTGCGGGTGCACATCGCCTGCGCCGGTCGTGGTGTCAAATAGGACGAGGTCTTCCTCGAAAGAGCGGGCCTGCGCGGCTATGCGGCCGTCCGGCATGACGACCAGGCTGCCACCGTCGAACACAAGGCTGTCGTTCCCACCCACTTGATTGACGTAGATAACGGGGCGGCCATGCGTCTTGGCCAGGGAACGCAACATGTCAACGCGCAAGGCGCTCTTGTCGATCGTGTAGGGAGACCCGGAAATGTTGATGAGGAAGGCGGCTCCCTTCCCTACCAATTCGGCGACGGGATCGCGATCGTAGAGTTGCTTAGACCAGAAATTCTTGTCGTTCCAGATGTCTTCGCAAATGGTGATGCCGAGGGGTTGCGCTTGAAATAAAAATACATTTTGCGAGCGCGCGGGTTGAAAATAGCGGGACTCGTCGAAAACGTCGTAGGTCGGGAGCAACATTTTGTGTTGGACGAAAGCGATTCGTCCGTTCTCGACTAGCGCGGCGGCGTTTGCGGCCGCTTTTCCGGTGGACTCGTTTGCGTGTGCCGCGTATCCGACGATGGCCGGAATCGGCAGCTTCTTCGCGAGGCAGGCCAACTCCTTCTCATTTCTGGCTATAAATTGCGGGCGCTCGATCAGGTCGAGAGGCAGGTAGCCACACAAACACAACTCGGAAAAGACAGCCAAATCGGCGCCGCGCTGTTGGGCGAGTTGGGTCAATTCCAGAATTTTGGCGGAATTTCCGGTGAAGTCGCCGACGGTGGGATTGAATTGTGCGAGCGCAATTTTCATGGGCGGCTCATAGGATACGGGGCAAGGCCGCGGTTTGCAATGAGGAGGCGGTGGCCGCACGGGTTTTTGAAAGGCAAAGAAAAAGGGCCTCCGCGGTATTCACGAAGGCCCTTTGGAAACCGGGTCGAAGTTCTCAAATGGAATGAATCGTTTTCCGGCGGGCTGCCCTTCTTGCGTCCCTTCCTTCGTCAGGGCGAGCAGGACAGGCAAGTGAAGCCCGCACCCGGACCTGCTTTTAGACGCTGAAGGAGCTGCCGCAACCGCAGGTGCTCTTGACGTTCGGGTTGTTGAACTTGAAGCCTGCTCCCTCGAGAGTCTCAACGTAGTCAACGGAGACGCCCTCGAGGTACATTTCGCTCATCTGGTCCACGAAAACCTTGAGCCCGTCGAACTCATAGACGTTGTCCGTCGGGTTTTCCTGATTCTCGAAAGCCATGTGATAGCTGAAGCCCGAACAGCCGCCGCCCACAACAGCAACGCGCAAGGCCACGGGTGCGGGATTCTGCTGCTTCATAATTTCCTTCACTTTGGTCGTGGCTACCGGGGTAACTGTAATCATTTGAGTGGTTTCACTCCTTGTATGGGCGGGCTCCCCTTGCTTCGTCAGGACAAGCAAGTTGAGCCGGCAATCTGCCGTTTGCACGGCGATTGATCTCACCTCTAAATTGTACCATAGCCTGCAAGCGTCGCATATCGTGCGTTCGGCGAATTGTTCATCACACCTATTTTGATGCGCCGAGCCGCCAAAAGGAACTACGGGAAAAGCGATTTCTTTGTGTCGCGGGAATATCAGGCGACGCTCAACCGCAGAACATGAAATCTGAAATTTGAGATTTTAGAGACCTGCAGGAGCGGTGCGCTCCGCATTTTATGCTAATTATTTCCGGGACGAAATGCTAGGAGCCGGGGAGTCCGGGAACGCCGCTGGAATGGAAGATGGTGACGTAGACGAGGACGAGGGTGAGGACGATCATGGCTATGGTGGTGACCCAGGCGACGGCGTTAAATGTGCGTGTGTTCACCAGGTCACCCATCAGGTCACGGCGATTCACCAATAGGAGCATGAAAATCAAGACGACAGGAAGCCAGATACCGTTGCCAACCTGCGAAAGGACGAGAATTTTTTCGAGCGGAGCGCGGGGTATCAAGATAACGGCAGCGCCCACGACGATCATCCCGGTATAGAGGCTGTAGAAAATCGGAGCATCGTTGAACTTGTGATCGATGCCGGCTTCGAAACCCATTCCTTCGCAAATGACGTGGGCGGTGGACAGCGGCAAGATGGAGGCGGCGAACAAGGAGGCGTTCAGGAGGCCGAAGGCGAACAGCATGCCGGCCCACTTGCCAGCTAGCGGTACCAATGCCTGTGCGGCTTCACCGGCATCCACGATATTTGTATGCCCCGAGGCATGTAAGGTTGCGGCAGTACAAACGATAATGAAGAAGACGATCGCCATGCAACTGACGCTGCCGACCGCCACATCGGCGCGGGCCTGGGAGTATTGGCGGCGAGCCACGCGTTTCTCAACGAAGGCTGCCTGCAAATAGAAGAATTGCCACGGGGCGATGGTCGTGCCAACCAGCGCGGTAAGCATGAGCAAGTATCCGCCATCGAGATGCATCGTGGGGATCACGGTGTTCTTTGCCGCAAGCAGCCATTCGGGTTTCGCGAGAAACGCTGACGCGACGTAAGATAAATAGAGGACGCAGGCGGCCAGAAAAATCTTTTCGACAGAACGCGCCGTCCCTCGCAGGACGAGAATCCACACGAAAATAGCGGCAATGGGGACGGAGATGTATTTCGAGATGCCGAAAATCTGCATGGAAGCGGCCACGCCGGCAAACTCCGCCGCGACGTTGCCCATATCCACGACGAGACCCGCGAGGATCAAGAAAAACGTGGGGCGAAAACCGAATTCCTCGCGAATCAGATCGGAGAGACCTTTGCCCGTCACCACGCCCATCCGCGCGCACATTTCCTCGGTGACGTAGAGAGCGATGGTCATGGGGATCAGCGACCAGAGCAGAGCGTAGCCGTACATCGCGCCGGCCTGCGAGTAGACGGAAATTCCGCCGGCATCGTTGTCCACGTTCGAGGTGATTACGCCCGGCCCGACCACCGCGAGGAACAACAGCGCGCGGCGGCGCCAGAAACGTGTCGCCTTTCCCCACCCGGCCAGGCGCTCACGCCAGGGCTCGACCCAGCCGGGGATGATCTTCCACCGGGTAACGGGGGCGGAGTTCTCCGTTTCGTGTTTTGGTTCTTCGGGTTTGCCGAGTACTGCCACGTTTTGAGTCTTCCTCTAGAGCCGACCAGTGTTGCACGCCGGCAAGACTGAGTCGCGGAATTTGAAATCTGAAATTTGAGAGAACCGCTGAATCTCGCCTTTCTGAAATTTGTGCTTCTTGTTCCGCGACGCCGTACAAAAAACCCTCGTCAGAGGCGAACTGGGTCGAGCCACAAGACTCTGCTCGCCATGGACTTCAGGGGCTAAACAATCTGTGTGGCAGCTCTTGCACCGAACAGTCAGCGGCGAAAGCCGTCCTGAATTCAGATCACTTACGGCGCGGCTGAAGCCGCGCCCCACAAAGATTCGACGGTCTCAGACTCTAACGCCCCGATCTGACTGAGACTTAATGTCGCGCCTAAACAGGTTGCGGAAAAAGTGCCTTGGCTGTCATTCTGAACGAAGCGAAGAATCCCTCCTGATTCAAAACAAAAGACTAAGAGGGATTCTTCGCGCAAAATCGGCGCTCAGAATGACAGTTTTCCGCTATTTTCCGCAGCCTATAAGGGCGCTACAAAATGCAAAACCGGATTGCCGCACACACTTGAGAGGCGGCGCTATGGCGACTGATAGAGCGCGCCGCGGATTCTGATCTGCTTACGCGTTGCGAAGGCGCGTCACGATGTCATCGACCGCGATGGCGCCGATTGGATGGCCGTTGTTGTCTACCACGGCCAGGCTGTGCAAATTGTATTTGTCGAACAGCTCAAATACGTCCTTGTCCTGGGCGTCCGGCAGCACGGCGAGCCAAGGCTCCGATTTCAACGCTTCCATCTGTTCCTCTTTCGGAGCGAGCAGGAGGCGTCCCACGGCGACGGCGCCAGTCAGCTTCGCATTTGTATCGATCAAGAACACTGGTATCGAGCTGCTCGAGGTCGACGTCCTTTTCCTGGATCCAGGCGATTACCTCCTGGCATGTCGCCTTCTCGCCCACGTAAATGAAATCGGTATTCATCATTCCGCCGGCGGAATTTTCCTCAAATTTCGAGGAGTTCGCGAACCTCGCGGGCTTCTTCGCCGGGCATTTCGCGGAGGACGTCGCGCGAGGTCTCCGGACGTCAACCCTGCGAGTACGTCGGCGGCCTGGTCGGGATCCATTTCTTCCAGGATGTCCGCGGCCTTCTCCGGATCGAGTGTCTCGACGATCTGGGAGGTCAGGCGCTTGTCGAGTTCGGCGAGGGCTTCCGCGGCGGTTTCCTCATCGAGAGAAGCGATGATCGATTGCCGCTCGTCCGGCGACAAATCTTCCATGATGTCGGCCAAATCGGCCGGATGCATCGTTTCGAGTTTCTGGTGCGTGATGCGGAGCTTCACGCGGCGAAGCGGGTCGGATTCAATCAAGTTGACGAATTCCCAAGGGATCAGGCGGGTGGGAAGCTTGGTGGCGATGCCCCGAATGAGGCCCGGAGAGGCGACTCCCTGGAGCAGGCGGCGGGCCGCGCCCGTGAGACCCACGTCCACATGAGTGACGCGCAATTCGACGGTGCCGTTGGTTCGCTGCTCGGAAATGTCAATGTCGTTTACACGAACGACTTTTCGACCGCTGGTGTCGATGATTTGCTGGTCGAGCAGGTCTTTGCGAACAGCAAGCCAGCCCTCATTCGGGCTGGTAGTGCTCCAATTCCTTTTCTTCGACGTTCAGTTTTAGGACGCCAGGGGCGACGAAATGCAAGATGGTCATAGCGCGCGACGAGCGGGAGAAACTTCCCGCGTCCCAGTAATATGCGAGCGACGCGGTTTGGCTGGTCGGCGGGTTCGATGAAGAGTTCGGTGACGTGGCCGACGAAATGGCCATCCTTGTCGTAGGCCTCTCCGCCTAATAGTTCCGTGGAGTGCAGCATTTGTCCTCCTTTCCCAGGGCGGCCTTAGTATTCTCGCGGGCTCCAAGCGGAACTCGCATCCACGCTAGCCATTTTCAATCCGGCCCCGCGTGACCTCCCATTGTCACCTAGGACCTTGGATGGCCGATTCGCCGATTTAGTTGAACGATTGCCAGTGGTATGGGTTCTTACTTCTGGCGTGTTCCACGCTTCACTTGACGCCCTCAGCATAAAAGTGGAGCCCGCACACCGCAAAAAAACTCACACACAGTAGGTAAACGGAGTTGAAATCTTTGTCAAGGAAAGAGTGCACATTCATGCAATTTTTTTGTTGGCGGGAAGAGCATATCGGTGGGTTTGTATCCGTGGAGGCGGCTGTGCGCGATATAGAGGGCGCCGTAGGTTTGCGATATGTAGTCCGACTGGCTGTATCCGAGAAGCCTGGCGACGCGGTCAATGGACGACGGGCTGCCTTCAAGCTCGAGAAATGTGCCGATCGGGGTCTCATCGACCTCAATTTTCAGGCGCCGGACACTCTTTTCCGGCGGGCTCCACGCTTCACTGGAAGAGTTCAGCGTAAAAGTAGCGCCCGCACCCGGAGAAATGGCGTAGGTGGTCCTGAATTTTTCATACCGGAACAATGGACACAGCCCCAACGCACCCAGGATGCGGCGCATTTGTTCGCCGTCGGATACGGCGATTTCGATTTCCTCTCTGACTTTGTAACGGCTCTTGCCTCGCGGTTCGTCATTTGCTTGCCGTATGGTCATCCCAGATTTGGGCGGCGGTCCCTTGTAGGTGAATAAGGCTTTGGTGGGCAGCGCGCGGGTCTTTCGGGCGGTGGGTGAACTTAGCTGGTTGGCGCGGATACGAATGAGCTGGCCGCGGCGGGCTAGATCCTTTTTGGGAGTGTCATAGAGAGTGTTGGACTCATAGGTGCGCGGAGTGACTACTCGCGCCCCGAGTTGTTTCAGACGAATGCGCAGCGCGGGCACGTCTGTCACGCGCAGCTTGATTTCGATCTCTAGATTGGCTTTGCTTTTCACCATGATGCCGTGTCTTGTGCGCCGAAAATATCCGGTAAGACCTGGAAACGGCATTTGAAATCTGAAATTTGAGATTACAGAGGGCTGCGGGACATGTCACTCTGAAAATGATGCGCCGTATTTTCGGGGCGCAATGCTGGGAGTCGTCTCCTATTTATGCGGTCTTGGCGCGATGAAGGCGTGTGTCGCCCTACGGGGCTTGGTGCTCCGCGCGAACACGGTCCCACCGCTCCCCCTTCACTTCGTTCAGGGCAAGCGCGGCGGGCTACGTTGTTTCGTCCCTTACGGGACTGGATTGCGATGCGCGGCGGTGTCTCCTCACTGGAGGGACTGGGAAGCGGCTCGACAAATGTGTGGGCGGCACGGTATAAACCTGACGTTCAATTAAGCCAGAGAATATGCTTGGAATCCGTTACCTTTCTGACGGGGTCTCCTTCGGAACTCGGGGTAACCAAATGGGGTTCGGACCCTAGTTCTGGCGGGCGATCCTTCCTTCGTCGGGACAAGCAAGTGGAGCCCGCTTTCGGTACGGTGAAGTGCCTGGAAATTCATGACTCCTGAAGAATTTCGCAAATTTGGATACCGGGTGGTCGATTGGATCGCCGACTATCGGGGCAAGGTTTCTGAATTGCCGGTTATGGCGCGCACGGAACCGGGTGAGGTGAAGGCTCGATTGCCGAGCGATCCGCCGGAGAGTCCGGAGCCGTTCGACAAAATCTTCCGGGATCTTGACGAAATCATCCTGCCGGGGTTGTCGCACTGGCAGGATCCACGATTCTTCGGCTACTTCCCTGCTAATGCGCTGCTCGCGAGCGTGCTGGGGGATTATTTGAGCACGGGGCTGGGTGTGCTGGGACTGTCGTGGCAGTCGAGTCCTGCGCTGACCGAGTTGGAAGAGGTTGTGACGGACTGGATGCGGCGGATGATGGGGCTGTCTGCCGAGTGGAGCGGCGTGATCCAGGATACTGCTTCGACGAGCACGCTGGTGGCGCTGCTGTGCGCGCGGGAGAAGGTTTCCAATTATGGCTTGGATCGCGGGGGATTGCAGGCGGAGGAACATCCGCTCGTCGTGTACGACACGGCGCACAGCCATAGCTCGGTTGAGAAGGCGGCACTGCTGGCGGGATTCGGGCGGAGCAATTTGCGTGTGGTGGGGCATGACCGGAACTATGCGATGAGGGCTGACGCGCTTCGCGACTCGGTGGAGCGTGATATTGGGTGGGGGGCGATTCCGGCGGCGATCGTGGCGACTACGGGAACAACAACGACTACTGCGCTCGATCCGGTTGGGGCGATTGTCGAAATTGCCCGGGCGCACGGAATCTGGGTTCACGTGGATGCCGCGATGGCGGGGTCGGCAATGATCCTGCCGGAATGCCGGTGGATGTGGGATGGAGTTGCTGGGGCCGACTCGCTTGTCGTCAATGCCCATAAGTGGCTGGGGGCGGCGTTTGATTGCTCGCTGTATTACGTCCGCGATGCGGAACACCTGGTGCGGGTGATGTCGACCAGCCCGAGCTACTTGCAATCGGCCGCGGATGGGCGCGTGAAGAACCTGCGGGATTGGGGACTGCCGCTCGGGCGGCGATTTCGGGCGTTAAAATTATGGCTGTTGATACGTGAACAAGGGGTTACTGGGTTGCAGGCGCGGCTGCGCAGAGACCTCGAAAATGCGAGGTGGTTTGCGGAACAAGTGGGGGCGGCTCCCCGCTGGCGAGTCTTGGCGCCGGCGCCTTTGCAAACCGTTTGTGTGCGGCACGAGCCGCCGGGGGTTGCGGGGGAGGCTCTTGACCGGCATACGCTTGGCTGGGTGGAGCGCGTGAACCGGTCTGGCGAGGCGTACTTGACGCCGGCGGTGCTTGACGGGCGGTGGATAGTGCGCGTGTCGATTGGGGCGGCGACGACCGAACGCGAACACGTTGCGGGGTTGTGGGAGTTGATGCGGCGGATGGCGGAGGGACATTGAAGGTTGTAGGGAAGAAAAACCCGCACCCTTCACAAAAACTGTGAAGGATGCGGCACCCACTGTTTCCAAGTAGAACTCCTGCCCGACTCAGCTTCAGCGGCTGAAGCCGACTTCAAACAACTGCGCTTCGGCCGGGCTGAAACCCGGCCCTCTGAATCCGACATGAAAGACAGGCTCTCAAAAGGGCTCGGGGTAAAGAGCGTCTGTCCTACCCTCGACAGGGGTGAAGGCGGCAAGGTATAAACTTTCTGGAGCCGGGCGGGGTCCTTGTTTCCGGCGCTCCATGATTACATGACTGAACCAGCCACACCGCTTATGCGGCAGTATCACTCGATCAAGACGCGGTACCCGCACGTGCTGGTGCTGTTTCGGCTGGGGGATTTCTACGAACTGTTCTACGAAGATGCGATCGCCGCATCGCGCGAATTGCAGATCACACTGACGTCTCGAAATCGCGAGCGGGGCGAGCCCGTGCCCATGTGCGGGGTGCCCTACCACGCTGCCGAGGGATATATCGCGCGGCTGCTGCGCGCCGGCTACAAGATCGCAGTTTGCGATCAGATGGAGCAGCCGGGGCCGGGGAAAAAACTGGTGCGGCGCGAAGTGGTGCGCGTGATCACTCCGGGGACGGCGACGAGCCTAAACGTGCTCGAGCCGAAGGAGAATAATTTTCTTGCGGCGCTGGCGCGTGCGCCGTCGGGAAGCCCCGTGGGGCTCGCGTACGCGGACATCACGACGGGAGAATTTTCGGTCACGGAATTTTCCGGCGCCGATGCCGATGAGAAACTGCGGGATGAATTGCATCGCCTCAAGCCGCGCGAAATTCTTCTTCCTCGCCAAGCAGGATTGTTCGCTGGGGCCGTGGGCGATGGGGATGCCGCCGGGCAGAGTCACGGAGCGCGAGGAGAATTTCGCGACGCGGTCGAAACGCGCATAGAGGAATGGGCATTTCGCGCCGACTACGCCGAGCGAATGCTGTGCGAACAGTTTGGCGTCGCGAGCCTGGACGGATTCGGTCTCGCGGGGCACGCGCAGGCGATGGCTGCAGCGGGCGCGATGGTGCATTACTTGCGCGAAACTTCGGCCATGAGCCCCGAGAACGGCGATCATCGGGAGTCCGCGCTCGAACACCTGGACCGCGTGCGGTATTACGAGCAAGCGGATGCGCTGGTGCTCGATACCGTGACGGTGCGGAACCTGGAATTGGTGGCGCCGATTTTTGCCGAGGATGCGGGCAAGGGCGGAGCGCCGACGCTGCTGGCGGCGCTCGATGAAACCGCGACGGGAATGGGAGCGCGGTTGTTGCGGCAGTGGATTTTGCGGCCGCAAGTGAATCGCGAGGAAATTGCGGCGCGACTCGATGCGGTGGCGGAATTGAAGGCGCACACCGTGTTGCGCGAAGAAATCCGGCACGGCCTTGCGGGCGTGCATGATTTGGAACGGCTGTCGGGCCGGGTGACGCTGGGCGTGGCGTCGCCGCGCGATCTGCTGGGCCTGCGGCAATCGCTCACGCGCATTCCGTTGCTGCGAAAATACCTGGGCAATTGCGCGTGCGAGAGGCTGGCGTCGCTGCACGGGCTAATCGACGAGCTCTCCGACGTGCGCGAGCGAATCGAATCGGCGCTGGCGGACGACCCTCCGGCGCTCGCGTCGGACCCAGGGGTGATCCGGCGAGGGTACAACGCGGAATTGGACCAACTGCGCGACCTATCGCAACACAGCAAGCAGATCATCGCCGCGATGGAGGAACGCGAGCGGAAACGCACAGGGATTGCTTCGCTGAAGATTCGCTACAATCAAATCTTCGGGTACTACATCGAAATTTCCAAGGCGAATTTGCATCTCGCGCCCAACGATTTGGAGCGCAAGCAGACGCTGGTGAACGCGGAACGCTTTACGACCACGGAATTGAAAGAGTACGAACGAAACGTGTTGGATGCCGACGAACGAATCGCGGAGATCGAACGGCGGCTGTTCGCGGAAATGCGGCTGTGGATCGCGGAGCAGGCGGCGCGGCTTCGGCGTACTGCTTCCGCGGTGGCACAATTGGACGTCTTGGGAGATTTTGCTCGCCTGGCTGCGTCACGGAATTATACGCGGCCGGAGTTTGCAGACGATGGGCAAATTACGATCGTCGCGGGGCGGCATCCGGTGATCGAACAACTGCTGCAGCAAAAGGGCGAGCGGTTTGTCCCCAACGATCTCTATCTGGACGAGACGACGCAGCAAATCCTGCTGATCACCGGGCCGAACATGGGCGGGAAGTCCACGTATCTGCGGCAGGCGGCGCTGATTGTGTTGATGGCGCAGATGGGATCGTTCGTGCCGGCCAGCCAGGCGCGGCTGCCGCTGACCGACCGGATTTTTACGCGCATTGGCGCGGCGGATAATTTGGCGCGAGGGCGATCGACATTTCTGGTGGAAATGACGGAGGTGGCGGCGATTTTGAACACGGCGACTCCGTCAAGCTTGGTGCTGCTGGATGAAGTGGGCCGGGGGACGGCGACGTTCGACGGGCTCTCGATTGCGTGGGCCGTGGTGGAACATCTGTCGAGTGATACGAAATCGCGGACGCTGTTTGCGACGCACTATCACGAATTGACGGAACTGGCGGACCTGCTGCCGGGCGTGAAGAACGTGCATGTTTCGGCGCGGGAGACTGCGACCGGAATTGTTTTTCTGAAACGCGTGGAAACCGGGAGCGCGGACAAGAGTTATGGCATTGAAGTGGCGCGGATGGCTGGATTGCCGCCGGCGGTAGTTGCGCGAGCTCGCGAAGTGCTGGCGCGGCACGAGCAGGCGGAGCATCAGTTGAGTGAGAAGCTCACTCCGGGAGCGTCAAGTGGTGGCGAGCCTGCGCCGGAGCAGCAAGCGCTGTTCACGCCGCTGGACCGCGGGGTGCTGGATGCGCTGCGCGAGGCTGACCTTGATAATTTGAAACCGCTTGAGGCGCTTAATTTGCTGGCGGAATTGAAAAAGCAGATTTTATGAAACGCTTGGGCGGCGGGCGGCAGAACAACGGGAAGAATCAAATCAGACAAGATTGGAACAATCCAAAATTGGTCAGCTCTGTGCCGCCCCCACGGGGATTGGTGGTTCCCGTGAACACGGTCCCACCGCTTCCCCATTCACTTCGTTCAGGGCAAGCGCGGTGGGCTACGGTGTTTCGTCCCTGGCGGGACTGGCTGGAGAAGCGATGAGCCGAACTTCTTTGCGCGCGGAGGTGAACTTCAAAATTAGACGCAGCGCGAAGGGCTCATTGGCGTTGGGAATAATGTCGGGGACGTCCGCGGACGGAATTGATGTGGCGTTGGTTCGCTTCTCTGGAGGAAAAGCGAGGCTCGAGAATTTTGCGGCGTTTCCCTTCCCTGCTCGAGTTCGCGAGGCTATTTTGCGGCTGGGAGAAGGGCGGGCGACGACTACTCGCGAGATCAGCCAGCTCAATTTTCTGTTGGGTGAGATTTTTGCGGAGGCGGCGCTGGCGGCTTGCCGGAAATTTCGGATGCGGCCGTCGCAGATCGCTGTGGTTGGCTCGCACGGACAAACAGTGTTTCATCAGGGTGTGCCATCGAAATTTTGCGGGCGCCGCGTCGCTTCTACACTGCAGATTGGCGAGCCTTCGGTGATCGCGAGGCGAACCGGGATTACGACCGTGGGGGATTTTCGGCCTGGGGATATGGCCGCGGGCGGGCAGGGTGCGCCGCTTGTGCCGTTTGTTGATTATTTGCTTTATCGCGATGCGCGGGTGGGGCGCGCCGCGCTCAATATCGGCGGGATTGCGAATGTGACCGTGATTCCGCGGGCGGCGAAAATCGAGGACGTATTCGCGTTTGATATCGGGCCGGGAAACATGGTGATGGATGCGCTGGTGCGGCATTTCACGCGCGGGCGGAAGGCGTTCGATCGGAACGCGGAGATGGCGGGGCGCGGGAAAGTATTGCCGGGGCTGCTGGAAGCGTTGCTGCGCGACAAATATTTTCTGAAGGCGCCTCCGAAGACGGCGGGGCGCGAACAGTATGGGGAGAAATACGTGCGAGCCGTGCTGGCGCATCCGGAAGCAAGACGGGCACGGGCTGAGGACTTGATTCGCACGGCTACAATTCTGACGGCGCTTTCGATTGTGAATGCGATGCATGGATTTGTCCCGCAGCGGGCTGGCGTTTCGGAACTGATTGTTTCGGGGGGCGGGGCGCACAATCCGTTGCTGATGGCGCAAATCGAAGCTGCGTTGCCGGGGATTCGTCTGCGAAGCTCGGATGAGTTTGGCGTGCCTGGGGACGCGAAGGAAGCGTTTGCGTTTGCCGTGCTCGGCTGGGAGACGCTGCACCGACGGGCCGCCAATGTGCCTGGGGCGACGGGAGCGAGGAAGGCGGTCGTGCTGGGCAAGGTGTGTTATGCGGAGTGAGAGAGGAAGTGTAGGAGGTGGAGGAGGTAAACGAATTACAGGAAGTGAAGGAAATAAAGGAAGTAGAGGATCGGAACTTCCCACTTCGCGCGTCGTGCTGCGGGGCGCTTTTTCCTTTACTTCCTTTGCTTCCTCAATTTCCTTTACTTCCCTGCTCTTTGTCCTTGCACTTTCTTCCTGCACGCGCTCCGTTCCTACTGAACCTGGCGTTGTCAATTTTCTGATCGGAACAATGCCGACCAATTTGGATCCGCGGATCGGGACCGATGGGGCGTCGGAAAAAATTGACGGACTTATTTTTGACAGCTTGGTGGAACTGGACGCGCAGAGGATTCCGCATGGCGATCTAGCCGAGAAATGGGAGATACCCGATCCGGTCACGTATGTGTTTCATCTGCGATCCGGAGTGAAATTTCACGACGGCCGGAGGCTCACTTCGGCGGACGTGAAGTACACGTTCGATTCGATCATGAACGAAGGCGTGACGTCGCCCAAGCGAGGGACGTTCCGACTGGTGAAATCGGTGGAAGCGCCCGACGCGGCCACGGTTATTTTTCATTTGAGCGAGCCAAACAGCGGATTTTTGTCGGATATTTGCCGGCCGGCCATCGGCGTCGTGCCGGCAGGCTCCGGAACTAATTTTGCGGAACATCCCATTGGAACGGGCGCGTTTCGGTTCGTCAGCGCCGAGCAGGATGACAATGTGGTGCTTGAACGAAACGAGGATTATTTCCGCACGCCGGCAAAAATCAAACAAGTTCGGTTCCGCGTCGTTCCGGAAGCGATCGTGCGCGCGCTCGAACTGCGGAAAGGTACGGCCGATTTGGAGCTGACTTCGCTCGCGCCGGACATGATCCCGGTCTTGCGATCACAACCCGGCATTGAGGTCACCGAGCAGCCCGGCAGCAATTTCGCCTACATTATTTTCAACATGGAAGATCCTGTTTTGGCAAAACGCGCGGTGCGCCAGGCGCTGGCGCGCGCAACCAACCGCGAAGAAATCATTCGGTACTTGCTGCGAGGGCAGGCGCGCGAAACGGACGGGCCGCTGCCGCCCAACAGTTGGGCGTACGAGCCTGAGGTCGTGCATTTTGGCTATGACCCCCAGCAGGCCGAACTCATGCTTGACCGGGCAGGCCTTCCGCGGGCCGCCCACCCGGACGGCATGAGGTTCACAGTCACGTTGAAAATTTCAACTGAGGAAGCGACACGACTGCTCGGCGCCGCTCTGAAGGAACAATGGCATAGGGTAGGCGTAGACCTGGAGCTGAAGCCCATTGAGTTCGCAACTCTGGCGTCGGATTTGACACGCGGAACCTTTCAGCTATCCACACTGCAGTGGATCGGCGTGAATAGCGATCCCGAATTCTTCGAATTTGTTTTTAGTTCGAAGAGGATCCCGCCCGCGGGCGCAAATCGCGGCCGCTACCGAAATGCGCCGCTCGATGCCTTGATGGACCAGGCTCGGATCGAGGGCGATCGGGAAAAGCGGCGTAAACTTTTCAGCGAAATTCAGAAGGACGTCGCGGAAGATATGCCTTATTTGAGCCTGTGGTTACAGGACAACATTTGCGTGCACCGGGCGAGAATCAGCAACGTGCGGCTTACTCCATCTGGAGATTACGATTTTTTGCGGGAGATCGAGGCGCGGTAGGTCGGGCAACTGGGATTAGGTGATAGGTGGCAGATTTAAAGATTCGATTGTGATCGCGTGGTGATGTTCTCGAGCTATTTTTCCTCAACTTCTTCTTCGAGGGCTGCGCGGATTTGTTCTTTTGAAATTACGCCTTCACGCATGACGGTCCACTCGTCGTCTTCCAGTTTTACGATGGTGGAGGCGAGAGTGCCGTTGGTTTCTCCCGCATCGAGGATGAGGGGGAGGCGATCGCCCAGTTGTTCGAGGAGTTCCACCGCGGTGGAACAGGCAGGCTGTCCGGAAATATTTCCGCTGGTGCCCGTGATCGGGCCATTTACCAGATTGATGAGGGCGCAGACGATGGGAGATTTGGGCCAGCGCAGCGCGACCTGGCCTGTGTGGGCGGTGACTTTGAGGGGAATATGGTTGGAGGCGTCCACCAGAAGGGTGAGCGGGCCGGGCCAGAATTTTGCCGCGAGCTTGTGAAAGGTGTAAGGAACATCGCGCGCGAGCGAAACCGCTTGCGCTATGGAATTCACTAAGATGGGCAGGGCGCGCGTTTCCGGACGTCCCTTGACTTGGTAGATATGGCCGACGGCGGCGAGGTTGAAAGGGTCAGCTGCGATTCCGTAAAAAGTGTCGGTGGGGACAGCGACCAATTCGCCGCGCCGGATGAATGCGGCTGCGTAACGCATGGTGGCTGGGTCCGGCGTTTCCGGAGAAACCTTCAACATCTCAGCAGACAAATTGGTGGACCTCTTTTCGGCGGGCTACCAGTCGCCGACGCGCTAAGACCGGCGCTATCCGCCACCGCCGAAGCGCTCTGGCGGAGGAGGCTGGCGACGGCGCGTAGAGCCCGCACCCGATTCTTCCAACAACGCACCGCACCCCGTGACAAGAAAATCTTGGTGTGAAACTACCATAGACGTTAGTGGCGTTCAAGGTGCGAAGCGTTGGCGCAGCATTGCTTTACCGGGGAGGAGCGGTTTGCTAGGCTCATGGATATGGCCTCCTTTGCCAAAGCGAAAGCACGGAAAAAAGAAAAAGGAGAAGAACCTTCGCGGATTACTAGCCGCGACAATCGATGGTTGAAGCGATTCCGGGCTTGCCTGGGCGGCGAGGAAGGCGGCGACGGAATGGTCGGCGTCGAAGGAGTGCGGCTAGTGGAGGCGGCGCTGGGATCCGGGTTGGGCGTTGAGGCGCTGCTGGTGAGCGAGTCGGGAGAGCGTCACTTGGCGCGGCTTTCCGGATCGATCGCGGCCGAGTTGCAAATTCTTCGCACGACCGACCGCCTGTTTGCCGGCATTGCGGATACGCAAACGCCGCAGGGAGTGGCGGCGCTGGTTCGACCGAAGGTTTCGACAGTGGAAGATGTGTTGAAAGGCGTCGCTCTCCTTGCCGTGCTGGCAGGTGTCCAGGACCCGGGAAACGTGGGGACGATTTTGCGCGCGGCGGAAGCGTTTGGCGCGACAGGTGTGGCGACCTGCTCCGATGCGGGCGTGGGCACGGCGAATCCTCTGGCGCCAAAGGCGATGCGCGCTTCGGCGGGATCGGCGCTGCGGCTGCCAATTCTGCGGGGGATGTCATGCGCCATCCTTTTGGCACAGTTGCGCGTCTCAGGAGTGAAGTTGTATGCGGCCGTGCGGGATAGCGATGCGCACATGGGCCGGCAGAGTGGCGGTGGGCCACCATTGGTTCGGCCTTGGGAGGCAGACTGGAAATCACCGGTGGCGGTGTTGATTGGAAACGAAGGAGCGGGACTGGGCGAAGAAATCGTGCGGGCCTGCGATGCGCGGGTGAGTATTCCTCAACTGGAATCGGGGAAGACGAGTGGCGTGGAATCGTTGAACGCGGCGATGGCGGGGAGCGTGTTGCTGTATGAGGCGATGCGGCATCGAGGGGCTGTTCGGTGACGACCGGGTGTTCAGGGGTTAAAACCCCTGTTCGTGGGTAGGCTAATGTCGCGGCTGAAGTCGAAGATCCCGGCCATGCCGGGGCCGCGACCCACAAAGGCAAATCTTGGAATCGCAATTCGGGAAATCGGAAATTTGAAATTTCAGATTTGAAGTTGAGCGTTTGGGATTTGAAATTTGTGATTGGGGACGCGTCTTTGCTGCTCATGGAGTTGCTGCCTGGATGAGTCTTTTCGCAAAACTCGAGCCGGAAGAGGGACGCGGCGCGGCGTCGCAGCCGCTGGCGGAGCGGATGCGTCCGCGCAAGCTGGATGAGTTTACCGGACAGGAGGCGCTGCTTGGACCTGGAAAGGCCTTGCGGACGCAGATCGAGCGGGACGATATCGGGTCGATGATTTTGTGGGGACCGCCGGGATGCGGGAAGACGACGCTGGCGCGACTGATTGCGCGAATGACGCACTCGGAATTTATTGCGTTCAGCGCGGTGCTGACGGGGATCAAGGAAATCAAGGACGTGATGGCCGCGGCGGAACATACGCGGCGGGCCGGGCGGCGAACGATCGTGTTCGTGGACGAGGTCCATCGGTTCAACAAGGCGCAACAGGACGCGTTCCTGCCGCACGTCGAAGCCGGGAACATTATTTTGATAGGCGCGACGACGGAAAATCCTTCGTTTGAAGTGATTGCGCCGCTGCTTTCGCGGACGCGCGTGTACGTGCTGCAGGCGCTTTCGACGGAACAAATCGAAGGGTTATTGCGCCGGGCACTCGCGGACAAGGAGCGCGGGCTCGGCAGCGAAGCAATTCAGATGAGCGAGGAGGCAATCCAACACATCGCTGTATTCTCCGGCGGCGATGCGCGGGCGGCGTACAACACGCTCGAAGCCGCCGTGGGGGCGGTGCAGCCGGACTCGGAAGGCAGGCGGTTGATTACCCGGGAACTGCTTGCCAAATTGATGCAGCGCAAATTTCTGCTCTACGACAAATCGGGCGAAGAACACTACAACCTGATTTCGGCGCTGCATAAGTCCGTGCGAAATTCCGACCCGGACGCTTCGCTGTATTGGCTGGTGCGAATGCTGGAGTCCGGGGAAGACCCGCTGTACATCGCGCGCAGGCTGGTGCGGATGGCCAGCGAAGATATCGGGCTGGCCGAGCCGGGGGCGCTGGCCGTCGCGATTGCTGCGATGCAGGCGGCGGATTTTGTCGGGCCGCCGGAGGGAAATCTGGCGCTGGCGCAGGCGGCTGTATACTTGTCGCTCGCTCCGAAATCGAATGCAGTGTATACGGGATATGGGGCCGTGGTTGCGGACCTGGAGAGCACGCGGACCGAGCCGGTGCCGTTGCATTTGCGCAATGCGCCGACCGGGCTGATGAAAAATATCGGCTATGGAAAAGGATATCAGTACGCGCACGATCGGGAAGATAAGGTGACGGACATGGCTTGCTTGCCGGAATCGCTCGCGGGGAAAAGCTATTACCACCCTACTGATCAGGGATTTGAAGCGCGATTGCGGCAACGGATGGATGAGATTCGGCGGATCAAAGAGAAACGGCGATCATGATGAATTGGGAGAAAAGATTTCAACACAGAGGGCACAGAGGACACGGAGAACAACGAAGAGGACTATCGTGCTTCTTGATGCTGCTGGGGCGTGACGTTCCGGTCTACCGCTTTTGTTTTATTGCAATTCCCTTCCTGCTGGCGACCTTCCTTTTATTTTCGGCGAATTGTATCCGCGCAAGAGAATCCGACTTTTAAGATTGATGAGGACATTTCGCGGTTTGCTTATTCGGGGGGCGGGCGGATCGCGTTCGCCACGCGGCATGTTTTTTCGGTGAAGAAGATTCGCTTGCAGCGGGATGACATCTGGATTGCCGAGACGGATGGGAAGAAGCGCCGCATTCTGCTAGGAGAGAAGTTTGTGCGTGGGACGGGGCCGTTCAGCTATACCGTGCGCGGGCTGCGTTGGTCGCCGGACGGGAGCAAACTCGCGGCTGAGCTAGGCACGATTGAAATGATCACCGAGGATGGCGACACACGCGAAGGAGTGATGACTCTGCTGCTGGACGATGAGGGGCGCGAAATCACGATTCCCGGAGCCGATAGCGTGATTCCGGGCGCGACAAATGCCGCGTGGATGGCGGATGGGGTAAGCGTGGTTTATTTGACTGAGAAGACACAGGCGAACGCGCGGCCGCCCGCAGCGCCGGCGGCAGGCGCGGATCAATCTCCTTCAAAACCTCCGGCGAGCCCGACGGCGAACAAACTTTTTACGATGAATCGCGTAAAACCTTTTGCAGAAGGAGCGAGTGCGCTGTTTCCGGGGCACTTGTTTTCCGTGGTGGCGTGGAATGCAAAGCAAGACGCGTGTGTGGCCATGGAACGCGATGCGGGGGCGAACGGAGTTGCGCGCCTGGTGGCGCTCGATCTTGCGCGGGAGAGTTCGCGTGTGTTGGGAACGCTGGAAGGCTACGCGGGAGGGCTGAGCATTTCGCCTTCGGGAAAGAGGGTGGCGTACTGGATTGACAATGAGCAGCTCGAAGTGCGCGATGTCGAGGGACCGAACCGGATGGCGCGCGTGCGCGTTGCGGTCGGGACGTTGGCGTGGTCCGCGGACGAAACTCGCGTTCTGGTGAAGCGCGGGCCGGCGCTGCGGTCGGGCGGGTTGGTTTGGATCGCGCTGCCTCCTCTGGCAGTTGTGGCGGCGGGGGCTGCGCCTGCTACATTGGAGATTGCGCCGCGATCCATTTTGCATGATCTGGAGTTTCGCCAGTTTGAACTTTCGCCGGATGGGAAATTCCTGGGTGTGGTGGAGCCGGGGAAGCGTAATTTGCTTGTCTATCCGGTGTTGTGAGGCATTCCTCCCACCGCGGCAAGAATGATTGTGGCTTGGGAATTTCTGTCGAGCACCCGCGATGAGAGGACCCTCCTATTGATTTTTATTTTTCACGGGGGCATCGCTCGCGCCGACCGGATCGACATTCTTGAAAAAGTTCGTCTGATCCGAATAGATGCAGAAGTCTTCGCGAAGCTCCTCGTTCTCGGATCGGGGTGATTTCGGCGCCCAGTCGAAGAACATCTTGTCGCTCACCCAAGGCTTCGTGTACGTCTTGGGGTCGGTGAGTGTAATAATCAACTCCAAGTGGTCATGATCCACGCGGCGGAAGACCTCATGCAGAGTCATTTGGTCGCTATGCGGAGAACCCAATGGATCTGTCCAAGTTCTATCAGTAAAACCATTCGAGTCCACTACAAATGTGTCGCCGTCCCAACGGCCTACCGAATATCCGTAATACGTCAGCTCGGGATTATCGATGGGCTTGCGGCCGTCTGTCCAAATGTCGCGCCAGGTATGACCCCACTCGAAAAATTCCACGACTTCGTTGGAAGTCTGAAGGAACCTCATCAACGGCGCAAAAATTTGAAGCATGACGCGCGGGTAACCCGCCGGCTCGCATTGCAACATGGGGTCATTCCATTCTTTTTCCGGGGCGATGGGTGGCGCGATGCCCGGCGCCCTGCTGTACGTGAAGGAGCCCTTCACGGTACTGAACTTCGCTTGTCCCCAAGGCGTCATAGGAGGGCGATCGCCACTGAGAGGGGCGTTCCCGCGCGGGGCTTTGCCGCGAACCCAAATTCCATTCAGGTCATGTGGGTCGAAGGCCTGAGCCTTGGGCGGTCCCGATGGCTGAGAGGTCTGAGCGAACGTGATAGACGACAACGTCAGAAGCGCCATCACACCGACAACCGAACGAATGGAGTGGTTCTGCACGTGGAAGCTCCCTGCTCCGGTCGTCAAGTTGGCTCAACCTTCCGGTTCTTCTGGTGCACCACATCCTTGCGTCGAATGCAACTTTCGGCCGTCGGAGAATAATACGTCCACGCAAATCCCGACGGGCTTGCCTTCCCTGCCGGGATTGAAAACAAGAGAAACTTCGTCGCCCGCCTTCAGCGCCACATGAGTCCAACCCAAGCGGACCAAATTTCCGGGATTATTCAGTTCGACGGCCCAATTTACAACGTTGCCCTTGTCGTCCTTCGCGTCAAGATAGATTTGGCAATGGGGATTGGCCCAGACGAATCGCGCAACAGTTCCCTTCAAGGTGATCCGTCTCGAAAAGTCGTACCCCTGAGAGCCGTGGTGTGCCACGACAGGGCCGGAAAAACCCAGAAGGCCGATCGCCAAGACGAAAAACGTAAGTAATCTAATTTTCATGCGGTATCTCCCAACCTGGAATCGTACCCAGGGGCCCGTTCGTATTCGTCAATCGTGCAGAGGAGATCTGTTGCTC
Source organism: Terriglobia bacterium (assembly GCA_963811715.1). Lineage (GTDB taxonomy): Bacteria > Acidobacteriota > Terriglobia > Acidiferrales > UBA7541 > Palsa-360. Next base: position 379,563 of record CAWESM010000004.1, on the reverse strand, counting down.
TTGTATGGTACACACAGCGCGGCGGAGCCGCAACCAGACGTGGATTCAGCGGCCAAACAGTTTAGGGAAAAGTTCCCTTGGTTATCATTCTGAGCGAAGTGAACAATCCCTGCCGATTCAAAACAAAAGACGAAGAGAGATTCTTCGCGCAAAATCGGCGCTCAGAATGACAGTATTCCGTTTTTTTCTGCAAGCTGTAAAGCAGCCACCAGAGAGGCTTGCTACGGCCGGGCTGGAGCCCGGCCCTCCAACGATATGCGGCGAAATCAGTAGGAGTGCTTCGGCATCCAGTTCTCTCGGCCTTCCGGGAGCAGATCGAAAAGATTCCAGACCGGAGAAAATAGGTCGATTGACCGATGATGTCCCGGTGCGAAGGAGGCTTCGGTTGTATAGAAATGGTGGATCTTGCCGTTCGCGGTGCGGCTGAAAACGCTTACGCCAGGTCTTTGCTTGCCGGCCTCTTCTTCCATCAGGAAATCCCTATTGAAAGTGTTGTCGTGGCTGGAGAGAAGCCGGATCTTGTCCCAGCCACGACGCCGGCCCCACTCCCGGAGGGAGGCGAGATCGACTTTGGCAACCAGCGCGAAATTCACTTTATTGGCGACGTGCGGGGCGATGGCGGCGTACCCGTCGGCCCACATGTTGCACATCGGACAGGGGAGCTTGTCGTTCGCGGCCCACATCATGTGATCGATGATTAAGCGGTCCTTCCCGGGCGAGAAGAGCTGGGAAAGGCGGACGTCGCGGAAGTTCGCGGGCGATTCGTCGCGAATATCGGATGGCCCTTCGCGGAACAAGTATTCAGTTTCAACAAGCGCGCCCAGGGGCAATTGCCTGCGAAGAACCGCTACGCGTTCCCGCTGGTCCTTCAGTGCGATCTCGGCTTCCAAGAGTTGATCCCGCAGCTTTCGATACTCGTCGCTTTCGCCTTTGAATTTCATGGTTCCTCCGCTGGCCTTATTTCGGAATAGTTTTGGGGATGAGTCGAACTAGACAAACGGATTTTCGTCCGCACTGGGGCCATAAATCGACGGCACCGTAACATCCAGAATTCGCAGATAGACGGAGAGCTGACCGCGGTGGTGGTACATGTGATTCATGAGGATCGAACGAATGAATCCGATCCGCGGGACCGACATCAGGACTTTTCCGTTTTTCGTCAAGCTCCACGTGGCCATGAGCTTGGCGTCATCCATTTTCTTCAGAGTCCCCTTCGCGGCTGCCTGGCTCTTGGAAAATGTGTCCAAGACTTCCTGGCGGCTCCTCGCCTCCGCCTGGGTGAAGTTCGGGACTTCAAAGGAGTCCTGCGCAATTGCCGCCGCAAGGTTGCCGGGAGCGGCGGCGATGTGCAGGGCCAACTGGCCGAGGGAAAAGGCCTTGGGGTGGGGTTTCCACGAGAGTTTATTTTCCGGAATTCGGTCCAAGACTCGCTTCGTCGTTTGTTCTTCCTGATCAATCTCCATCAAGATGGAATCTACGATTGGCATTGGTGCTCCTTTTTTTCTGCGTGTGAGATTTAGTGTTCAGATTTCTAGGACTCTAACAGTTTGTGAAAAATGTCCTTTGGTTGTCATTCTGAGCGCAGCGAAGAAACCCTCCCGATTCAAAGCAAAAACCTAGGAGAGATTCTTCGCCCGCCGTGGCGGGCTCAGAATGACACTGTTCCACCGTTTTCAGCAACCTGCTCAGGTTCAAATGCTCCTCCCTACAGAAACTTGACCAGGTGGTCCATGCAACCGTTCCACCCATGGGCGTGCTTGTCTCGTTCTTCCGGGTTGGGCAATCGCTCGTGCGTGAGGGTTACTTCGGTGGAATTTCCCAAATCGTGAAATTCGATGGTCACCACCGAGTCTTCCGAGCTGGCATCGCCGTCCCATCGCCAGGTGAAAACAACTTTTTCGGGAGGCGTGATTTCCTGATACGTGCCGGAGACGCTGTGCACGTTCCCGCCTTTGTGGTGCATCTCCACGCGATAGCGACCTCCGACGCGGAGTTCCAGTTCCGGGACGACTGTGAAATATTCCTCGGACGGAGAGAACCACTGAGCCAGTTCGGCGCGATCGGTCCAGGCGCGGAAGACTTTTTCACGCGGTGCCCGGAAAGTTCGTTTTACCTGGAGAGTTAGGTTCGCTGGCGATTGCGTTTTGTCCATGCGCGGGCCTCTGAGGATTGTTGCTGCGTCAGGTAGCGATCGAGAGAATCCAATTGATTTTTCCAGAACATGCGGTACTTGAAGAGCCAGGCCTCCGCCTGCTTCAACGGCTGGGCAGACAGACGGCAGTGACGCACGCGGCCCTTCTTCCGTTGCCGGACGAGACCGGCGCGCTCGAGGACGTGCAGGTGCTTCATCACGGCGGGGAGCGACATCCGGTGCGGCGCGGCCAGCACGGAGACCGGGGTTTGGCCGCGAGTGAGCGCGGCCAGGATGGCGCGGCGCGTGGGGTCGGCGAGGGCCTGGAAAGTAGCGTCCAGCCGGCTGTGATACTTAACCATGGGGTTTACCATTACACTAGGGAGACATTTGTGTCAAGGAGGAATTTGTGAAAATCTTGTTACATTGAATTTTTCTAGAATCGGCAGACTCTTCCTCACGGGCCGCGGGTACATGTGAATGTGTATTGACACGGCCGAGGCGGAGTCGCACAATTTCGATCACCGCGTTCGATTCCTGGCCCAAGCCCCGAACAGCGGATCCACCCAACGATCGACATAGGAGGTCATCATGCCGAACCCAGTAAAGCCGATTCCCGACAATTTTCATTCGCTTACGCCGAATCTGGTTTGCCGCAACGCCGCCCAGGCCATCGAATTTTACAAGACGGTTTTTGGCGCGACCGAACTCGTGCGCATGCCGGGACCCGGCGGAAAAATCATGCATGCGGATTTGCAGATTGGCGATTCGCATTTCTTCGTGAACGATACGATGAGTAAGGCAATGCCCGACGGTCCGGGACCTGGAGCCAGCAATCCCATGTACCTTCATCTGTACGTCGCGGATGTCGATTCCATCTTCAACCGCGCGGTCGAAGGCGGAGCGCGCGTCGATATGGCCGTGCAAGACATGTTCTGGGGAGACCGTTACGGCAAGCTGACCGATCCTTTCGGCCAACAATGGGGTATCGCCACGCATAAGGAAGATGTGGCCCCGGAAGAGATGAAGCGGCGGCAGGAAGCGTCCTTCGCCAAGGCCGCGGGGCAGAATTAGGGACCACGTAAATCAACCGGGACCGCCTGCCCGCTACTTCGTGGCACTTCCATGGCCCAGGGCGGTGTACCCTGAGGACCCGCAAAACGGATAAAATAGTTTCCGGACTGAAACAAATTCAGACCAGGTGCGTAGTAATGGAAGAACGCACTACGTCTGCGATATGGAGGCAATCCGAATGATGGTTGAATCTTCCTCGAAGCGATGGCGGCCATATCTGGCGGGAGCGGCAGTGATTGCTATCGCTGTGGTGGGTTTGAGCCTGCCAGCGGGACAAACACTCGTGGGGCGTATTTTCAAATCGCTGCGCATGCAGAAGGTGCAGGCGGTGAATGTGGACCTTTCCTCCTTCACCGATCCCAATGCCAACCCTGCCTTGCATCAGATGGTCGCGCAAATGATCTCCGACAAGGTCGTCGTTAGCGTGAACGAACAAGACCAGCCTGCGTCCGATGTTTCCGCTGCAACGCAACTGGCAGGATTCCCTGTACAACTCCTGGGCAGCCGCAAGGACCCGCCGAAGCTGGTCGTTGCTGGCGCGCATGCAATCAATCTGACGGTCGACCGCGCCCGGTTACAGGCCATTTTCAACGAAGCGGGGCATCCGGACCTGGTTGTGCCGCAATCGCTCGACGGAGCGGCCGTGGCCGTGAAGATTCCGAGAGCTGTGGAAATACAATATGGGACCTGCCCCACGCCGACTACCGCCACCAATGCCATTGCGAGCAATGTCACCGGCTCGCCGGCGGCGTCGACCCAATTCAGCGACTGCCTGAGGCTGAGGGAAGGTCCGACCCCCACCGTGAACGTTCCTCCCGGACTGGACGTCGAGCATCTGGCCGAGATCGGACTCGAGGTTGCGGGGATGAATTCGACGCAGTCGCATGATTTTCTTCAAACGGTCGATTGGAAATCGACGCTGAGTATGACCGTGCCACGTTTCCTGCGGTCGTACCAAGGTGTCAAGGTCAATGGAGCGCCGGGGACGCTCCTGACGCTGGCCGGCAGACGAGGGCCGGGGTACACGTTGATCTGGGCGAAGAACGGAATAGATCTATTCGCTGGTAGGCTTCGGTGATTCCAGCCAGGCCGTAGATCTGGCGAGTTCGCTCAAGTGATGCCCAAGACAAAACGAGGAACAAGCCCTGGATCACTCGAATAACTTCGCGATTCAAACGCAAAACCTGCGCAAGGTCTTCAAGAACAAGGTCGCGGTGGGCAACCTTTCGCTATCGGTGCGCCGAGGGGAAATTTTTGGATTCCTCGGTCCGAATGGCGCGGGGAAAAGCACGTCGATCAAGATGCTTCTCGGGCTGGTGAAACCGAGCGGAGGCGAGGCATTTGTTCTGGGAGCGTCTGCCGGGGGCGTGGAAGTGCGGCGGAAGATCGGTTTTCTTCCCGAAGACTTCCGGTTCTATCCGTGGCTTACGGCAGCCGAACTTCTCGCGCTTCATGGACGCCTCTCGGGCGTGCCGGCCGATACGTTGCGCGAGCGCGTTCCGGCCCTTGTCGATCTCGTAGGGCTTACGCCGCATCGGGACAAGCGTCTGCAGGATTTTTCCAAGGGCATGCTGCAGCGAATCGGATTGGCACAGGCGCTGATCCATGAGCCGGAACTCATCTTCCTCGATGAGCCGACCTCGGGACTCGATCCCATGGGGCGACGGCTGGTGCGGGATATTATTCGAGCCCAGCGCGACCGCGGGGCGACCGTTTTCCTCAACTCTCACATTTTGAGCGAAATTGAAATCACTTGCGATGAAGTGGTTTTCATTCGGGACGGCGAAGTGGTTACCAGCCGCGACCTGCGAACACAAAATGAAGAAGAGGTCCGCGTGGTGGCGCGCGCGCGGAAGTTGAGTCCGGAAGCGATTGCGGGCCTGGCGCAGTGGAGCGTGTCTACGGTAGTCGATGGGGAGCAATTACGCTCACGACGCTCTCGCAGGATGTCCTGCCCGATATTTTGCGCCACCTGGTCGCGGCGGGCGCCGATGTCTATCAGTTCACGCCCCAGCGGCTCTCGCTGGAAGATCTGTTTCTGAAAATCATGGGAGAAGATAGAGGATTGTGATGGCTCTCTGGATCATAGCCGGGATGACGTTTCGCGAGGCTGCGCGCAAGAAAATTCTCTGGACCGCGCTCCTTGCGGGGCTCGGCTTTCTCGGCGTGTTTGGCATCGGCCTGCATTACCAGATGGCGGACTTCGGCAGGGGTTCCATGCCGCCGTTCCTGCGGTATCAGATTCTGAGCGGCATGCTTATGATTGGGCTCTATACCGTGGATTTGCTCGCCGTCGTCATGACCATTCTTACTTCGGTGGACACAATTTCTGGCGAAATTGATTCGGGCACGATTCATGCCATCGCCACCAAGCCGATCGCGCGCTGGCAAGTGCTGGGGGGCAAGTGGATTGGGTTTGTCGGCATGCTGGCGATTTATGTGGCGTTGATGTTCGGCGGGACGATCGCGGAGGCGCACTGGATCGGAGGAGTGGTCCCGCAGAATCCGGTTGCCGGCGCGCTGCTGGTGTTTCTGGAATGCGTCCTGGCGCTGACGGTTACATTTATGTTCGGCACATGGTTTTCGACGCTCACGAATGGCGTCATCGTTCTGGGGCTTCATGGGCTGGCGTTCCTGGGCGGATGGCTCGAACAGATGAGTGGATTCGCCGAAGGCTCGCGCCTGGTGGACGTTGGGATCGTGTCGAGCCTGGTGATGCCGAGTGAGGCGGTGTGGCGGCGGGCGGCATTCGAAATGGAATCGCCTCTCGCAGGCTCCCTACAATTTTCGCCATTCGCCGATATTTCCGTGCCGAGTCTCGCTGATGATTGGCTACGCGGGCGTTTACTTGCTGGGCGCGCTGGCCATCGCGATTTATCACTTTCAGAACCGCGACCTCTGAGTGGCCTCAGGTTCATTCGGAAATTATCATTTCTGGTCCACGATTACTTCACACAGGTTTGGCTGCACTGTGACAACATTGGGCGCCGACGCCGGCACAGTCATCGACCAACTGTTTCTCAACATCTATGTTAGAGCCCTCTCCCGGACACCGTTGACCATTACTTTCGACTGGCCTATGGCCCTTGCCGTAGGGATAGACGTGGTCGTGAGAGATTCTGGCTAAGTTTTTGGGGGCCGCACTTTTGCTTTCCCGTCAGATGCGGGCCCCCACCATCAAAACCGATCCTAATGATCAGTGAACTGCGCAACCATGCAGCGAGTTTGTGTATTCGGGCTGCGTGGCGTACAGTTTGTCATTCATCTCGAACACAAAGGGGTCAAAGTAAACATTCTGGGGGGTAAAAATGAGGAATGAGCACTCGTCTCCAATTTCAGCCCCAAAAAGGGCATTCAAAGTGGAGTTCCACCAGGCAGTCCCGTCTGGGTCGGTGATCGTTTCAAATAGCTCGTGGGAAAGAACGCTGTTGGTTGAGTCCACCAGTTGGCCGTTTGGCGTTCCAGGGGCCAACTGGCACCCCGGCACGTTCTGGTAAGGCTCAACGGAGTACAGTATATGACCAATGTCCAGGAAGTCGACGCTGCCGTGATACGCGCAGAAGGCGAAACTATTCGGGTTGTCGGGCGAGTAGCAAACCGTGAAAGTGGAATCGAAACACTCATCCTGTCCCGGCGCGAGAAACACATGAAATATGTGACCATATCCGTTCTGTCCGCTGGCTGACGCTACAGCATGCACCACTGCGAGCATATCCGCGTCCGTGAACGGAGTTGACGGCGGCCTGTAATTGACCTTTGCGCTTTTGCCCAGCGTATAGCGCTCGCTTGCGCCCAGGCCGATGTATTGGTCAGCTAAGTGCATGAACTGGCTATTCGAAAGATCCTTCAGGAACCCCTCGGGATTACCCCAGCATTGAGGAATCGGGCACCTGCCGTTTGGGAGCATGTAGATGGCATGCGACTGAGCAGAATCTACCACGGGTCCACCCTGGTAGCTGAGATCCCCAGGATAGCGGACACTATTGTTCCCTGAGGAAGCAGGTGATGGTGCCGCATTGGATGAAGACCGCTGTGTTAATAGCCCCTCTCCTCGCGTAGCCTTCCCACGCAATGTGTTTGTAGGTTGTGCCTGACGGAACACATTCGCGGCTTGCTCTGCCGCTGCCTTGTCGGCAGCGTTGATGCTGACGCTCACCTCGTTTGTGTTTTGCGCTTGGGCCTTCCTAATGGGGGCGAAGGTTAAAAGCACCACTCCGCCGGTGATTACCGCAACTCTGCCTCGGTATCCAAGATTTGTCATAGGTTTCGCTCCTTAGCTGCCGAAGATTTTCGCTGCGTGATTCTGTGTGACGTGTCGACCGTGTGAGAGTCGCGTTGATGCCGAAATGTGAAATCCTGCATAAATTCGTTCTGAACGCCCGATCCCTCTCGCTCGATTGGCGAAAAAAGTCAAGCCGCGGAGTGAACGTGCGTCGTCGTGGGACCCTGCTCGATTCCTGAAACCGTTTCAAATCGCCGCTCTGCCTCTCCTTCTTAGAACAAGAGCGCCGCTCACATTCTATAAGCCCGACTTCATCGTCCTGAACCGCCCGGGTCTTGGCCGAGCTCAGAACCGAATGGAGTGGAGGCTACGCGACGAAAACGCATTTTGTCAAGCGCACCAAGAGAAGTTAGTAGCTCAGAAGCTGGCCATCGCGGCTTTTCACTTTCAGAACCGCGACCTCTGAGTTGCCTCTAGATTTTTCGCCAATCGCAGGCGGTCGGGCACTTTGCGGCGAATCGGAAAAAGTTTTTTTTAGGCAAGAAATCAGGGCTGTGGCTGTGCGAGGGCAGCGGTGCTATTGGATTCGGCGAGCGCTCGCTGGGCAATGTCTCGAAGGGCTCTGGCCCTGACGGCGGTCGGGCTGTCCGGGGCGAGCTTGAGATACTCATCCAAATCCTTCACGAGTGCGGGGTAATCCTTCTCGCGACTCAAAATGTCGGCGAGCAGAAGTTGAGCTTGCGCGGAATCGGTCGTCTGGCGAAGCGCTTCGCGGACGCTTTTCTCGGCTTCTTCCAAGCGGTTCAAGCCGAATAACGTCCAGCCCAGGGAATAATGACCTGTCCAGGCGGTGGGGTCCAGATCCAAACCCTTGCGGAGGACCGCCTCGGCCGCGGTAAATTCTTTCTGGTAATTGAGGACTGCACCCAGAGCAAGCAACGGGTGCGCATACTGTCCGCCGCTCAGGTCAATGGATTTCCGAAAGGCTTGCTCTGCGTCCGCGATGCGCCACAAATTCAGGTCGGCGACTCCCATCTTGTAGTAGGCCTCGTAAAAGCCGGCAAATTCCGCGATCGCGCGTTGAAATTGCGGCAAGCTCCGCGCGGCGTCTTTTTTTGCTAGAAGTTCGACGCCCTTTTGGAAGGTGTGAAGGGCCTTGGGTGGAATGCTCAGTTCCCTGACGGAAACCACATAGTTTGATTCCGTGGATTGCGCGCTCGAGAGGAGCGGCAAACACAGGCATGCGACCAGTAGCCAACTCGTTCGGAGTCTTATTCTCATAGCCTAGGGGCCAACGCCGGAGACGTTCGCCCGCGACTGCTATGATTTTGCAGAAGATTTCCCTTCGAGAGGTCCCCGTCATTCACTGGCTGTGCGGACCTGGGCACCTGTACCTTCGTACAGGTGTCCACGGGTTCTTTCGTAGGCAGACAAAAGAGATGAGCCAGACTCTCGATTGCAAAAAATCCCGGCTAATTTGTACACCCATCTCAAGAAGATGCCGGACCATTCGTCTGGACCTAATGTGGAGATTCGCAATGGGATGGTTCAAAGATTACATAAATTGATTGGTTGTTGGCTTTGATCGCGCTGAGTTGGTTGGCTTTCTTCGGATGAACGCTTTCGGTTTCAGTCCAGTTGCTGCCATCGAAGCGTGGCGGCAGGCTACTTGGGAGTCGGCGAGGCGCCAGCGGGTTTTCGAACTGCATTATCATAGGCGTTGTGTTCGTCTGGGACGCAGAACCACTCGGCGAGTTCCCAGCCCGGCTCCAGTTTGTGGAGTTTGGGGGGACTAACCCAGGGCTTCATGTACGCTTTGGGGTCGTCCATGATGATTTGCATTTCCAAGGTGTCATGATTCAATCGCCGGTAGCGCTCCGTCAGGTGCATCTGTTCGCTTCGCGGATTCCCAAAGCCATCGACCCAGACCTTGTCGTTAAATCCAATGGTGTCGACTACGAATATATCGTCTTGCCACTTACCAACAGAGTATCCCAACCAGGTGGGGTCGGGGTCTTTGGGAAGTGCTCGCCCGTCCGTCCAGATGGTGCGCCAAGCGTGATACTCTTCGAAGAACATAAACACTCTGCCGGGAATCTGAACAATCTCAAATGGGTTGGGAAGAATGAGAAGTCTTGGAGGACTATCCGGCTCACACAGCAAGGAGGGGTTGCCTTCCTCGCCCGGAACGGCCCTGGGTCCCGTTACGGGCCGCGCGGCATCGAACTTCGCCTGCCCCCAAGCCGTCAAGGGAGGGCGAAATTTTTCATCGACGCCATTCATGCCGGGGACTCCCGGTCCAGCGTTGGCAGGATACTGCATCCAAACTCCGGACAGATCATGGGAGAGGGCTGGAGCCGCAGCTTGGTGATCATTGGTCGAGGCTTCCGGCGTGGTGTCCGATCCGCTGTGAGCGGTTGTTGAGGTTGTCTGACCCTGTGCCGCCTGACCTTGGACGCCGCTTGGCCGGAAGACCAAAAGAGACAGCACGGCAACCGCCAACCATTTGCTCGCGTTCATGATCGCTCTCCTTGATAGGTCTCAGGGGGACTGTGTTTACTGCCCTCACTTACTCTGAATCAAGGAACGGGTCAAGAGGAGGTTGTCGAATGACTCCATTCAAGGCGGTGACGGATTTCCTCATAGGTGTGATGTCTTCCGGGTCTGAAACGGATTGCCATGCGGCGTCGGCCACATTCCGATAAGACTGATCGAGACTTGGCTCAGCATCGACAGTCAAGTACCGACTATTCTGGATCAAGCCTGGTTCTGAGCGCCCGCGGCCAAGCCTTCATCGCAAAGTGTGACCAGCCCGGACGCGATATCCGCAGCCAAGGGGATTACCGTGCTGACGCGCGTGAGATCAAGCACTTCGCGCACACGGGGCCGTGGCCCCACGAGTACGAAACGCCCACCAGAGTTCTTGGTGGACATGTAAACGCCGACGATGAAACCGATTCCTGCAGAGCCGATATCGGGCACTTCACTGAAATCGGCTAGGACTTTCTTGCAGTTCGCTCCTTTGATTTCATCTTTTTTGGCGTGCAGGTATGCATGGTCCGCTGTGACGAAACGCCCTTCGCAACGCACCAGGCAAATTTCGTCTTTCTGTCTGACCTCGATGAGCATCGGCTTGGAGTCCATATCGTGCCTTCACTTTATAAAGCGAAAATGGGAGGCAGATTGGCTCACTCAATTCGGAAATTCTCGGGGCAAGATCTCGGACCGGGAATCAGTGCTGCTCCGCTTGCCCGTAATTTCGAACAGATTCGATCGAAAGGGAATGGTTCCGACCCACTTTCCGAGAAGCCTTCACAGGGCCTATCCGAGCATCCATGCGGCGGTCCGCCCTGAGGGTAATTTCCAGGTGGGCGACGAAACCCGCACAGTCATGCCTGCGGCTGACGCCTGGTCTCGCCTGCCCAAGGAAACTGCGGGCCGGGGAGTGCCACGTCTACTTCCCGGAACGCTGTTTCCGAACCGCAAGCGACTTGAGCCCGGTATGCCGAGTATCGAGATAGTACGGCCGACACATGCGATGACCTTGCCGTTCTTGGATCGCGCGTTCGATGTTATCTTTGTCGTGGCTGGCGACAACAAGGCCGGCATCGTACATGAACTTTTCAAAATCCATAAACGCCGGTTCAAATATCTCGCCGAGCTGGCTCAACCTAGAAGCCGAATTGTTCTTTGACGGCACGATGATCTCAGTGAAGCTCACCGTCAACCAATTCTCTTCAGCGAGAGTCAGTGATGTTTGAAAAGAGTGGGTTTCGGCGATCCGTCAAAATTGATTTGTTGTAAATCATATTCATGGACGTTCTCAAAAACCTTTTCGAGCAGCATTTCCACTCCCCGGTCGGGCGGGTGCAGCCGCTGAAGGACCAGCTCAGCGGTTCGGGGCGCAAGATCATGCGGCTTGCCAACGAAAAAGCCAGCGCGATCGGCATTCTGTATGACGTGCGCGAGGAGAATGTCGCTTTCCTTGAATTTTCCAAGCATTTTCGCCGACATGGCTTGCCGGTACCGGAAATTTATGCCGAAGATTTGAGCCACGGGGCTTATCTCGAAGAAGACCTGGGAGACACGACTCTTTTTGAGTTTCTCTCGACAAATCGCGCGGGCGAGAACATTGCTCCGCAGGCGGTAGAAGCATATCGCAAAGTTGTGGGCCGTGTTGCCGCGCTTTCAGATCGAAGCCGGCCGCAGTCTGAATTACAAAGTTTGCTATCCGCGCGCCAGCTTCGATCGCCAGTCCATCGCCTGGGATTTGAATTATTTCAAGTATTACTTCCTCAGGCTCGCGGGCATTCCTTTCAACGAGCAAGCGCTGGAAGACGATTTCAGCCGCTTGATGAAGTTCCTGCTGAAAGCCGAGCGCGATTACTTTCTCTATCGGGATTTCCAATCACGCAATGTCATGTTGCGCGATGGCAATCCATTTTTCTTGGACTATCAAGGCGGTCGCAAAGGCGCGCTGCAATATGATATCGCTTCTCTTTTGTACGATGCTAAGGCGGATCTGCCACCGGAGCTCCGCCAGGAATTGCTCGATCACTATATCGATAGGCTCGCTGATTTCATCGAGCTTGAAGCGCCAAGTGTTCATGGAACACTACTATGCCTATGTTTACGTGCGCATCATGCAGGCGCTGGGCGCGTATGGCTTTCGCGGCTTTTATGAGCGCAAAACCCATTTTCTGCAAAGCGTGCCGTACGCGCTGAAAAACTTGCGGTGGCTGCTTCACAACGTCGAACTACCGATCGCGCTGCCGACTCTGATGCGCGCGTTCAAGAGCATGGTGGCCTCGGAGAAATTGGCGAACCTGACTTCAGAAGTGGAAAACCTGGTCGTGCGGATTTTCAGTTTTTCATTTCACCGGGTTCCGCCACTCGATGAGACCGGGCATGGCGGCGGCTTCGTTTTCGATAGCCGCGGCATCCCGAATCCTGGACGCGAAGAGCGCTTCAAAGCTTTAACCGGCAAAGATGCGGCGGTGATCGAGTATCTCAATCAGCAGAAGAGCGTGCATCAGTTTCTCGCCAGTGTGATGTCGCTGGTGGATGCCAGCGTGAGCAATTATCAGCGTCGTGGCTTCAAGAGCTTGATGGTGTCGTTCGGCTGCACCGGCGGCCAGCATCGGTCGGTATATCTGGCCGACCAATTGGCGAAATATTTGCGTGGCAGGAACGGAGTGGACGTGGTGGTGCGGCATCTTGAGCTGGAGAACTTGGGCAAATGAAAGCAATGATTTTGGCCGCCGGCCTCGGTACGCGCCTGCTGCCACTCACCGACCGTCGCCCCAAAGCGCTGGTGGAAATCGCCGGCCGAACGCTGCTCGAGATCACGCTCTCTCGCCTGCGCGCCTTTGGGATTCGCGAGGTGATCATCAACGTGCATCACTTCGCTGACATGATTCTTGAGTATCTCAAAACGAACGACAATTTCGGCATGCGTATCGAAGTCTCTCGCGAGGAGGTCCTGCTCGACACGGGTGGTGGCGTTAAAAAGGCCGCCTATTTTTTCCTTGAGGAACCAACTGTTTTGAAGAGCCGTTTATTTTGCACAATGTCGATGTCATCAGCACGATTGACCTCCGACGCATGGTGCAGGTTCATACGGAAAGTCACGCTCTCGCCACGCTGGCGGTGCAAGACCGGGAGACCTCTCGATATCTGCTCTTCGACGAGCAGCTTCAGCTTTGCGGCCGCCGATCCGGACTTGATCAGAAAACTGAATTTGCGCGAACTTCACAACAGGCGCAGGCACTGGCTTTTTGCGGCATCCACGTCATTTCTCCTCGTCTTTTTGCGATGATGGTGGAAGAAGGCGCATTCTCCATCATCGACTCCTATCTGCAGCTCGCTTCCCGCGGAAACAAAATCCTCGCTTTTCGAGGCGATGAATATTATTGGCGGGATGTTGGCAGGCTGGACAATTTGATGCAAGCCGAGCAGGATTTAAAGCAAAAAGTTCTTCTAGGATGAGCTCATCGCCTCCCTGGTTTAGCGACCCATCGACGATACCTGCACCGGGATCGCTCACGATGGAAGGTCCCTCTGAATCGGGCAGAAAGGCAGGCTACTCGGAGAAGCGCTACCCGCATCTCCGCGGAAGTCTCGAAGTGGGAAGTTGGCGAGCATGAATGCGTGTTGGCGCGGCAGGCAAATCGGCCACCGCGTAGAATCAGCTGGCGGCGCCCAGCGCTGGCTATGCCTCTCACGGTTCCGCCCGAGCCACAGCGATCCACTGCCCCTGGACCGAATAGCGCCTGATAAATATTATCGGAATGTGGCTTTCTTGTGGGTCCCGGATTCTTAAATCGCGGCCTTGGACATAGCGTCGTTTAGACCATTGAAGACCGTCTCATACTGGCCGCTCTCCGCAGCGAATCGAAAACGCTTCACGTTTTCGACGCAGATCTCTGTCGCCGCCGGCTGGCTGGTCAGAATCTCCATTACCTCGGCAATGTATTTGCCCAGCGGCATGGCCCGAGGATCGGAAGCCCCGCCCATAAGATCCGTTGCCACGTAAGGCGGCACCAGCTCCAGAACCTCCGTCGTCGTCCCCTTAAGTTGATAGCGAATCGATTGCGAATACGAATGGATGGCCGCCTTGGTGGCGCAATATGTTGGCGTCAGCGCCAACGGAACAAACGCCAGCCCAGACGAGACGTTCATGACCACGGAATACGGCTGTTTCTGCAGGTGCGGCAGCAGGGCGGCCGTCAGCCGAATTGGACCCAGCAAATTGGTGGTAACGATGGCGTCGGCGTCGGCCAGGTCCTCCTTCTGGTTCTTCAATATTTCCGGCCGCATGATTCCCGCGTTGTTAATCAGCACGTTCAGGGTCGGATAGTCCTTCGCCATCTGGGCTGCAAACGCACGGATGCTGCCACCGCTTTCGACGTCCAGCGTGACCGACTTCATGCCCGGATTGGCGGCCGTGGTCTCGTCGAGCGCTTGCTTGCGACGCCCAGCGATGATGACTTGGTTTCCGAGGGCGTGAAAAGCTTCTGCAAGCCCTCGACCGATGCCGGACCCCCCGCCCGTGATCAGAATTGTGTTGCCAGTAATCTTCATGTTGGTCGTGGCTCCTTCTTGGATATTAGCCGGACGGTGCGGTTTGGACCTCTCGCTCGCACATCGTACCCTTCTCCTGCCCTCGGCACAACGAGCCTACCACCAGAGCAGGCTCCAACGGTGATCGCGAGGTTGCCGACAGTCAAGTCCCGAGAACCGGGGATTATCGGAAGGTGGCCCAAGTCGTCTCGGCTGAAAATCATAGATTATGAGAAGATCGCTTCAAGGGACTTGCCCCCACTCACCGCACTGGCTTCATTGCAAAAGGACAGCGCCACTTGCGGTTGACATGACGGGTCAGGAGAGCTAGGCTTTCGGCCGTAGGATAGTGCCAAACGGAAATTCCTGATCAAAGGGAGACGCCATGATCGTTGCGCCAACACCTCCCAATGAGGAGGGGCGGTTGGAAGCTCTGCGTGGGTTCGATATTCTAGATACGCCTGCCGAAAAGGCATTTGACGATCTTGTTCGGCTCGCATTGTATATTTGCGAGACGCCCATCGCAGCCGTTAGTTTCATCGACAAAGATCGACAATGGTTCAAATCAAAAGTGGGTTTCGCGGTGCCGGAGACGAAAAGGGATATTTCATTTTGCGCTCATGCCATTACCCTGCCCAATGAGACGCTAATTGTGCCGGATGCTTCCTTGGATGCTAGATTTTCGGATAATCCGTTAGTCACAGGTGAACCGAAGATCCGCTTCTATGCAGGGGCACCCTTGGTCACTGAGGACGGCTTCGTCTTAGGAACGCTTTGCGTAATTGGCCACACCCCAAAGGAGTTGAGCCCCGCGCAGACTAAGGCTTTGGAGGTCCTCCGCAATCAAGTCATGCGAGAACTTGAACTGCACAGGAAAAACTTGGAATTGTCACAGGCAAACAAGAAGCTGAAGCAGGCACGTTCCGACTTGTCAGAGGGAGAGACTCGCTATTAATGGTGAATCGAGCGCTCCGTTGCTCATTCAGAGCCAGCATCGAACCCACATCGCTTCCATTTCCGCTTCAATTTTCTTCCCTGCCGACCCCTTTGCGCGTAAGACGGTACTGGGTCCTTGGTACCTGCAAATTTGAATCCTCCGGGCCATAGAACTCGGCCCACCAAAGCTGCGATCATCCTCGCGGTGGGTTTCATGAACACAATGAGAAAAGTTGCGTTGCTTTCAGTGGTATTTATTTGCGGTAGTTTGATGGCTCGTGCGGGCATTCGAGCGGCGGACTCTTTGACGTGGATTTCCGATCATCTACAAACTGTGTCCTACACGGTCATAACGCCCCGCGCCACATACCGAGAGTTTGCGTCCGCCAAAATGGAATTTGACGGATGCAATGTCAAAATCGTTGAAGACCTTAAGACTCAAAAGAGCAATATTCAAACGACGGTCTCATTTAATCTAAGCTATATCCAGGCGGACATGATTCGTTCCAGGCCTGAGAGAGGTTACGGAGATACACAAGTTACGCCATACTTCCTCGTTCAACTGCCTCTTCTGAGTACAGCTACAAATACCACTACCTTCACCGCTTCCGATGGGTTCAAAACCGAGACAGCCGCGTCCACTTTTGTATCTATATTGTTTCAAGATCGTGATCTGGCAAACCGTCAAGCCGATGCTTGGCGGGATGCGGCTTTTGCTTGTGGCGCAAGAGAGTCAATTTCGGCACCCTGACCATGGAGTCCGATTCTTCGCCCTGGCAACCCCCTAAGGTAGGTCCTTCCATGAGAAGGCCGGTTAGTGTCAAGTCGGTTTTGTAGTTGCCTTTGCTCATCGAGTGGTCTTCCTCAGAGCCGGGCCGCCTGATAACCGGGATTATCGGAAGGTGGCTCCCACAATCCAGGAAAGCGACCGTCCGAGACAAGACTGCGAATTTGGGGCTTCGGAGAGGATCAGCTATTGGTACCGGCGTACGGCTTCTTTGAATCGGAAGTTCGCGAGGATGGGAAGCAGCAATGTCGTAAGGAGCAGAGCGAAGAATGTACCGTCGTAGGCGGACATCACCAACGTAAACAGCGGAAACAAGAGTGTGCCGAAAACAAAAAACCGCCAAGCATCCGGCTGAGAAAGCCCGCCGCCACAAAAACTCGAACTGAATGTCAGCATGGAGGGGCCGGTAACCCATATTCCCAGAACAGCAAATAGCGCCAGCGATAGCCGGCTCTCCTCTTTTACCGATGGCCACAAAAATGTGCGAAAAAATAAGATCGTCGTCGCGGGCAAGAGAACCGTAAGCACTAGCACGACGAACCCCGAAAATTGGTAAGTGATGATCCAGTGGACCACAATGTTGGGAGTCCAAAACACCAACCCTCCCAGCAGCCCGTACATCAACGCTTTGGCAGTGCGCCCGAGTTCCGCTGTCATGGCCACAGTCATCCTGGATAATGATTCCTAAACGGTCAGTTCGCTGCCACTCTTGATTCGCATCCCGGCAGAAGGCCGCTCCTGTGATCTTCTGACTGGTTTCAAAACCTCCACTCCTCTGAACAACATGCTGTGCGCCGAAATTATAGGCTTAGGGAGCGGCTGCCGCTAGCCTGGACGCCAACTCCTTCCATCTGATAAACGCATTATCGGAATGTGGCCCAGAACACCGTCTTGAGGCAGAAAGCCGCATTCCGATCAGACGAGTTCACAGGACCTGGACAGCTAATCTTATTTGCTAAGCCGCCACATCCCTGGCTATTCGGGTTCACGCTGCTTCCTTGGTTCCGCAGGGGGTATTTTCCGACATCCTGGTCTCGTCGACAAATTAAATCTATGCGCAAATTGATCCCAATAGAAAAAGGACCGGCCCTGGGTTACGGGATCGGCCCCTATTTTTTTAGCGAGAAGGCTGCCCAGGAAAATTTAGGGTGCTTTTGCTCGTGAACCGCGGCCGAGGAACGTCGTACTCGATGATTTCGCCGGATCTATAAACCGAACCGTTCCTGGCGTTCAGGCGCCCTGAAGCGACCACGATTTCAAGAGAAAGCCCGGCCGATCAGCGCGACGAAGAACGATCAGCTTAACGAAACCGTTCACTAAGTCGGATCAGGCCCATCGACTGCCCTTTGTGTCCATTCAGAACCTTGGTTACTGCGCGACCCATTTGTCGATGCGCGACGCATACAAGTTGGCAAGATAGACGGCCTTCTCATCCGGGCATGCTATCCCGTGAACCGAGTCAATGGTGCCGGCCATGCGGCCAGGGCGGCCGAAGACGCCCAGAACCTTGCCGGTAAGATCCATCTTGTAGACCCGGCCCACGCTGCCCACGAACATCACCTGAGTGGGTCCATTGGTGAGGCAGAGCGACCAGGGCGCGGTGGGCAGGTTCCAAACTGCTTTCCGATTGCCCTCCGTATCGAAAACCTGGATGCGGCTGTTCCCGCGGTCGGCGACGTAGACGACGTCGTTATGGTCCACTACAAGACTGTGAGGGGTGTTGAAGTTGCCTGGCTGTCCGCCACGCTCGCCCCAGGCCTTAACGAAGATGCCGTCCTTGTCGAACTTGGCAACTCGCGAATTGCCATATCCATCGGAAACAAACATGCTGCCGTCCTTGGTCCAGCCGATATCCGTTTCCTGATAGAAGGCGGCCCTGCCGGGCACGGCATGCTCAATCACGTGCGTCAGCCAGGTCCACGGCTCCGGATTTGTTCCTAACGTGCCCACGGTGCGGCCTTCGGAATCGAACCGGTAAATGATGTTATCGGCGGCATCCACATACCAAAGATTGCCTTGCGGATCGAAGCGCACGGCATGGGCGCCTACGAACATCCCAGAGCCCTCGCCCCAGGAGCGCACGAAGGCGCCCTCGGAGTCGAACTCCAATACGGGGTGATAGCCGCGATTGAGCGCGACGATATTGCCCTTGGGGCCGACCGCGATGCCGCTCACGCGGCCCACGACAGAGTTGGCGGGATAGTGGAAAAAGTTCTCTACCAGATGGAATTGCAGTTGCGGCATCGGCGGTGCGTTCTCGCCGCCCTCCTGCGCGTTCATCGGCGCAACGGCGCAAAGCGAAATCGCCGCTGCACAAACCGCTGACATCAAGAAGCGTTTTTTCATGAGAGCCTCCCCCAAGCGTTTGTTACGGGCGCAATCTTAGGCCCGGTTCCCAGATCTGGCAAGCCCGGAGATATTGCCTTCAGCAGGATGGCAGCGTGCTGCCACAATGTCACCAAGACGGAGGATAGGCCCTGATAAACGTTAGTGGTTTATCGGACGCGCGTTTTCGAGAAGGAGCGGAGTTAGGCGAGGTGCTCTTCGCGAGGTGAAACTTCGACGATGGTCCGGCCCAGGATTCGGTGTGGGATGTTCAATTTCCTGGATTTGTCGCTGGCTGAGTTGGCTCGATCGCCACGTTCTTGAGGGCCGCGGCGACAGCATCCTTCACCACAACTTCATTCCGGCCGTGGTCGGTGATGGCGTCGTAGAGCAGTTGCGTCGGGCCTGGGTTTAATTCCTTGTTGTATTGATCGGTGATATCGGTGGCCATTTGTTGGAGCATCTTGTAGGACTCGGCGTCCAGATCCGTGCCGGTAATCTCGACTTGTTTGCCCATGTAGGTCGCGGCGATGTGCTCGGCGAGTTTGTCGGCGGTCTGGTAGTAAAATTCCGAGACTTGGCGGTGGCCTTCCTCATGTTCGATCACATGTTGGGTTACGCCGGTTGGCACCCAGATGGTGATGTTGAGTTGCAGCGTCACCTTGATCTGCGTGATGGCGACGGTCGAGTGTGTGGCATCCGTTTGTCGAGACTCCCCGCCGACACTGGCGTTGGACAGGAATTCGGAATCGCACTCCGCGTTTTCTCCTGTGGCCAGGGGCGGCATATCGGCCGGCGGTGCGGTCGGATCATACGTGCGGCTCGCGAAAGCGACCGGCTGCTTGAGGATTGCCGGGACGGGAGCTCCCCTAGGCTGGCGTCGCGACGAGAGGTCCCCCCACCCGAGCCCGCCCAGGATAAGCACTCCCAGCAACACACAAAGAAGAATTAAGCGGCGCGAGGGCAACACGGCCTCCGCTTTCCATTCTCCGAATAAGACAGCGCCGGAACCATGAGTATGTGGGCGGCGAATGCCGCGAAAGGTACTCTCATCGCGCCGCCGAACCAACTCCGCGCTTGCGGGATTATGTGAAAGCGGCCCCCTCCAGCCCCGGCCTGGTTGACACGAGGGAGCGCGCGCCGTAATCTTAATTTATGTGGGCTCCCCTTCTGGATTCAGTGTAAACAAGTAGAGCCCACGCCCGATCTCAGGCGTTTCCCTATGGACCTATTTGAAGAAGTGGTAAAGCTCCGGCATGAAGGAAAACGCGGGGCGCTGGCGACCATCGTTCACACCAATGGCTCGATTCCGAGCTATGAAAGCTCGCGGATGCTCGTTCGCGAGGACGGGTCGATCGCGGGGACGATTGGCGGAGGATGCGTCGAAGCGGAAGTCTGGGCCGCCGCGAAGGAAGTGATGCAGGCCGAAGCGCCGCGCAAGATGACTTTCAGTTTGAACAACGAAGCCAACTACGACAATGGCCTGATTTGCGGCGGCACGCTGGAGATTTTTGTCGAGCCGATCCTGCCGCAGCCCGTGCTGTACATTTTCGGCGGCGGTCACGTTTCGATCGCGCTGGCGAACGCGGCGCACACAGCCGGATTCGCCATCGGAGTCATCGACGACCGCGAATCGTTCGCCAACCGCGAACGTTTTCCGATGGCGCGGGAAATCTACACCAGCTTTGAGGAGTCGTTTGTGAAGATCGAGCCCAGCGCCGCGACCTATATGGTGATCGTTACGCGCGGGCACAAGGACGACATGCACGTGCTTCGCTGGGCTGTGGGAACTTCGCCGCGCTACATCGGAATGATTGGCAGCAAGCGTAAGGTTCTGTCCGTTTATCGCGCCCTCGAGAAAGATGGAATTGCGCCGGAGAAGTTCGCGAACGTGCACGCGCCGGTGGGGCTCGACATCGGCGCGCTCACGCCCGAGGAAATTGCCATCAGCATTACGGCGGAGCTCATCGCCATCCGCCGCGGCGCCACAAATCTCTCCCACAAGGCCGTGAATCAGGTAAATGCCACACCCGCTTCGGTGGCGTGAGGGGGCCTGTTTGCTCGCTGCCGTCATTCTCTCCGCCGGCGCTTCCAGCCGGATGGGGCGACCGAAAGCGCTGCTTCCCTATCGCGAAGGCACTTTTCTCGAACATCTGATTCAAGTCACGCGACACCCGCGCATTGGCGTGACTCGCGTCGTGCTCGGCGCGGGCGCCGAGGAGATTCGCAAGATCGCCAAGCTCGATTTTTCCATGGTCGTTGTGAACCCCCATTGGGAGAAGGGCCAACTGTCCTCCATCTGCGAGGGGATACGAAGCCTGGAGAGCCTCGAAACGGATGGAATCGTTCTCTGCCCGGTCGATCATCCGCTTGTGAGTGCCCGGTTGGTCGGCGATTTGATCGGGCAATTTTATTTGAACCACAAGTCTATCGTCTTGCCCACTTACAACGCGCGGCGCGGACATCCGGTGATTTTCTCGAGTGCGCTGTACGGAGAAATGCTCGCTGCTCCCGCCGACAAGGGCGCGCGTGCGGTGGTCTGGGCGCACTCGGCCGACGTCCTGGAGGTCCCGACGGACGAAGAAGGCGTCGTGCTCAACCTTAACGACCCGGATATGCTGCGCCACTCGTCCGACAAGGATAAGAATTAGCCACGGAGCCACAGAGGCACCGAGAAAAGCGGAGTTGTTTTTTCTTTCTCCGTGTTCTCTGTGGGCGAGGTGGCGGGTGTTTTTTATTTGAGTTTTGCGGCCAATGCTTGGGCGGCGTCGCGCGCGAGTTGCGCGGCGTGGAACGTGGCTGGAGGCAGGCCGCCCAAAGCTTCCGACAATTGTTCGGGAGTGATGGCCCGCACTTCTGCCGGGGTTTTACCGCGCAGCAATTCCGTCAGCAAGGACGAACACGCCATCGCCGTGACGCATCCGCGCGTCCGGAAACGCGCTTCGGTGATGCGCCCGGACTCCATGCGGGCAGAGAGTTCAAGGATGTCGCCGCAGACTGGATTCTCGACGGAAATTGTGGCTGTCGCGGTGTCGAGTGTTCCCACGTTGCGCGGATTCTGGAAATGGTCGAGGACGGCTTCGCTGTACATGGGTGGAGTATCGCGCGGGGGAGATCAAAGTTCAACGCCTGGCACAGATGAACTGAAACAGTGACCATGCGCCCGCAGTCCACGAACCAGTTTGGCACCAACTATCCTGTCATCTCAGCGGCTAAACAGGTTGCGGGAAAATGTGTATTCGGGGCTTCAGGGGTTAAAACTCCTGAAGAAAACGCAGACTTTACGTCGTGCCTAAACGCACGACCCACAAAACTTACGAGTTTTTCCGTAACCCGTGAAGGCGGGCGCTACCAAGGGCAAAGCTTCTTCATTTGGTTTCGGCGCATCTTATTCCCTGACCTGCCCGAGGTTAACGGTCCGGCAGTGAATCTTTGGCGCGAGTTTGGGCAGCAGTGAACCCAATTGACGAATCAAGCGTCATGGCCGAGGAAAAGGAATTGCCCGGCGCTGCGATTCGGGGCATGATCGATATTTGGCGGGGTGTGGGCTCTACATGGGACCCACCAGCAATACGGCACACCGATCGTGAACGGCTAACGTCGGATACAAGTCCGAGACACCGGGGGAACGGAATTCGCAGAAGTGGCGTCTATCGAAGCAGGAGGCAGTACGTCAAATCATCGAATGAGGAAATCTCTTCTCTCTATTTCCTTGCGATCCTTTTTTCTTGCGGCGCTTGCGGCCGCTGGAGCGCTCAGTTGGGGTGCGCCGCACCCGGAAGCGGAATCAGGGGCGCTTCTCGCAACCATGCAGGCGGAACTGGAACGAGCCAAGGACTCCCTTTCCAAGTCCGACCCTGCTCCCTATTTCATCAGTTATGAAGTATACGATCAGCACACTTTTCAGATCGCGGGGACTTACGGAACGATTGTCACCTCCAACG
This sequence comes from Terriglobia bacterium, assembly GCA_963811715.1. Classification (GTDB taxonomy): domain Bacteria; phylum Acidobacteriota; class Terriglobia; order Acidiferrales; family UBA7541; genus Palsa-360. The sequence continues at coordinate 357,082 of CAWESM010000004.1, read as the reverse complement.
CGTCGAACCGCCGCTGGGCCGACGTGACCATGCGTGTGGGCAGCCCGGTGCTCGACAACACGCACAACGAGAATCGCTCCTCTGGAATCACCTCCGGTCCCCTTCCCCTGGCCGACGACCGCGATGCCATCGCGCGCACGTTGTGGGAGATGACCAATCGGGAGTATCGCCGCGCGTCGCCGGCGTACTGCGAAGGTCATCAGCAATACGGCGGTGCAGGCGGAGGAGGAAGACAAGTCGCCGGATTTTTCACACGAGTCGCCGCAGACACAGCTCGATCATCCCGGCGCTCCGATCGCGTTCAATCAAAAAGAGTGGGAAGACAAGATCCGGAAATATTCGTCCGCGTTCCGGAAATATCCCGACGTCTACACTTCGTCGGTGACGCTGCAAATCCAGCAGTCCACCTCGTATTTCGTTTCGAGTGAAGGAAGCAAAGTGGAAACGCCGGGAGTCATGGCGCGGCTGGTCGTGGAAGCCAGCACGCGCGCCGACGATGGAATGGACCTGGTGCGCGTCGAAACTTTTGACGTCCGCGAAGCCCGAGGGCCTCCCGTCCGATCAGGAACTTGCCGCCAAGGAAGAAAAGATGGCGGCGGACCTGAAGGCGCTGCGCGCCGCGCCACTCGCGGAGCCATTCGACGGGCCCGCGCTTCTGTCCGGGCGCGCGGCAGCCGTTTTTTTCCACGAAGTCCTGGGGCATCGCCTGGAAGGACACCGCCAACGCGGAGAAACCGAAGGACAAACATTCACCAAGAAAGTGAATCAGAGCGTGCTTCCCGATTTTCTGAGCGTCTACGATGACCCTACGCTGCATACACTAAATGGCGTGTCGCTCGGCGGGTTCGTATTCGCACGATGATGAAGGCGTCCCCGCGCAACGCGTGTCGCTGATCCAGAACGGAATCCTGAAAAATTTCCTGATGTCGCGCATGCCGATCTCGAATTTTGCCGAATCGAATGGCCATGGAAGGCGCCAGGCGGGTCTGATGCCCACGGGCCGCCAAGGCAACTTGATCGTGGAATCGTCCAAGACGGTAAAGGATTCCGAACTGCGCGGGAAATTGATCGAAGAGGTCAAGAAAGCCGGGAAACCGTACGGTCTGTATTTCGAAGATGTGCAGGGCGGATTCACGCTGACCACCCGGGAACTCCCGCAAGCTTTCCAGGTGCTTCCGGTAATCGTGTGGCGCGTGTACGCCGACGGGCGCCCGGACGAGCTCGTGCGAGGCGTGGATATCGTAGGCACTCCGCTCGCATCCCTGAACCGGATCCTGCTCACGGGAAACACGACGCAGGTTTTCAACGGCATCTGCGGAGCGGAATCCGGCAGCGTACCGGTTTCGGCCTCAGCGCCGGCCATGCTGTTCAGCGAAATGGAAGTGCAAAAACGCGCGGCCTCGCGCGAGCGGCCTCCCATCCTGCCACCTCCGGGATTTGAAGATTTTCCGGCCAGTGCGCCGCACCGAACTCCAGCGGCGGGGTGAAGTGATGCTGACACGAACACATACGGTCAGGCTTCGCAATTGCGGTGATGGCCGCAGCCTCGTCGATTTTGTTTTCAGCTCCTCGTTCACTTTGCAGGCGCAAGAAAAACTCGCTGGAACGGAAGCTGCATCGGACCCGGTCCTGCGCGCGCTCCAGGCGGAGATTGGCACGGTCGAAGGCGCAACTCAAGATGGACAATGTGGGCGCGCCGTTTTACATCGAGTATCGCGTATTCGATGTGGAACAATTTGAGGCCAATGCCGCGTTTGGCGCGCTGCGGGAACAGAACCGCACGCGGCTGCGCTTGCTTCGCGCAGTAGTGCGCATCGGCGATTACAAGGTCGACAGTTACTACCACGTCCGGTCAGGGAGTCAGTGACATTCTTCCCCTGGATGGCGACGAACTGGCGCTCCGGCACCAGATTTGGCTGGCGACCGACCAGGCCTACAAAGGGGCCGGGGAAGCGCTCTCTGGAAAACAATCCCTGCTGAAACAGCTGAACGTCGAACAGCCCGTGGACGATTTCGCAAAGGCGGAGGCGGTCCAATCCATCGGCCCCGATTGCGAATATTGGATGTCGAGCCCGCGAAATGGATCAAGATGCTGGAATCGGCGACTGCGGTTTACAAAGAACGATCCGCAGATTGAATCCTTTGGCGCCACATTGAGTTTTATTACGCTGAACGAATATTTTGTGAACACCGAAGGAACGGTCACGCGCCAAGGCTCAACGCATTACCTGATGACTCTGGGCGCAAGCGAGCAGGCTCCGGACGGAATGCGCCTCGACCGGTCGCCGCAATACGCCTCAAGCCGCATCGAAGAAATGCCCACGCCCGAAGCATTCCAATCCGACGCCGTCAAGCTCGTGGACCAAATGAAGAAATTGCGAGAAGCTCCCGTCGTGGAGGAAGACTATCGCGGGCCCGGTCCTTTTTTCCAATGACGCTGCCGCCGACATGTTTTTCGATTTGATTGCGCCCAACGTGCTCGGGCGAAGGCCTGCCCCGGGGCGCCCCGCGCGCACCACCGGGTGCCTTTGCCAGCAGCTTCAAGAGCCGAGTGCTGCCCGACTTCCTGTCGGTTGTGGACGATCCCACCGTGGAGAGGTTCGGAGGCCAAAGCCTGAGCGGCAGCTATAAAGTGGACGATGAAGGCGTGCAGGTCGCTCCGGTAACCGTGGTGAACAACGGCGAGCTGGTGAATTTTCTGATCGGGCGGCAGCCGATTCGTGATTTCCCGGCTTCGAATGGGCACGGGCGCGCCGCGGGCAGCGGAAGCACGGCGCCTGCCCCGGGAAATCTGTTCATCCGCGCAACCAAAACGAGCACGCTGCGAGGAACTCAAGAAGCAGATGCTCGACAAATGCCGCGATCGCGGACTGCCCTATGGCTATTTTGTTGACACGCTCGGTCCGCGCCTTACGCCGCGCGTGCTTTACCGAGTCTGGACCAACGATGGACATGAAGAAATGGTCCGCGGCGCCATTTTCAATGAACTCGATACGCGCGCGCTGCGCAGCGATCTTGCCGCCGCAGGGAGCGATCCGCTGGTCAGCAACCGCACCGGCATTCCCTTCTCCTCCATCGTCAGCCCTTCGGTTCTGTTCGATGAACTGGAGGTGAAACGTGCGGACAATGCGAAGGAGAAGCTGCCGGACTACCCCGCGCCGACGCTCAGTTCCGCGCACAATTGAAGCACGCAACCGCGAGATCGCTGAAAAGCAATTGCAGGACTTTGCGGAACTGCTACTATTGTACTGTTCAGACGCACAAGCGATTTGGCAGATGGCGGCCTCGAATGCCGCGGCTTGTGCTCCGGCGAGGTACCTGAATTCACTCCATCAGGCGCTTCCAGTCCGGCGCGGACGAATCGCGTCGCCCGGTAACAAGCCACGTCGACTTGTCAACCGAAGTGAAGCCGCCCGTGCGGGCGGGGCGCGATGTCTGCGTCATTCGTCGCGCGTGGAAATTTTATATTTCAGTAGATTGCTGGAGGTAGGGGCAAGAAATGACGGATAACAGTGGTGGAGTCAGAGTGATGGGCATCGACCCCCAGGAAATTCAGGAATGGATTGAATCCTTCGATGCGGTCTTAAAAGAAGAGGGGCAGGAAGCCGCGACCGTTTTGCTCGACCGGCTCCGTGCGCGCGCGCAGAAGTTAGGCGCCGGGCCTACGTTCACGGCGAACACCCCGTATGTAAACACCATTCCCGTCGAGAAACAGGCGGTATTTCCCGGCGACCAGGAGATCGAGCGCCGGATCAAAAGCCTGATCCGTTGGAACGCCCTGGCCATGGTGGTTCGCGCCAATCGCGTCGACCACAGCATTGGCGGCCATATCTCCACCTATGCTTCGGCCGCCACGCTCTTCGAAGTCGGCTTCAACCATTTCTTCCGGGGACGCACGGAGGAATTCGAGGGCGACACGGTATATTTTCAGGGCCATGCCTCTCCGGGTGTCTACTCGCGCGCCTTTCTCGAGGGGCGACTTTCCGCGAAGCAATTGGAAAACTTCCGCCGGGAATTGAGACCGGACGGGGGACTCTCGTCCTACCCGCATCCCTGGCTCATGCCTGACTTCTGGGAATTTCCCACGGTATCGATGGGACTCAGCCCGCTCATGGCCATCTATCAAGCGCGCTTCAATCGCTACCTCGAGGACCGGGGCGTCAAACCCAAGACGAATGCCAAGGTCTGGGCGTTTCTGGGCGACGGGGAAACGGATGAACCGGAGACCCTGGGCGCGATTACCCTAGCGTCACGTGAAAGTCTAGATAACCTAATTTTTGTCATCAATTGCAACCTGCAGCGGCTGGACGGCCCGGTCCGCGGGAATGGGAAGATCGTGCAGGAACTGGAGGCGGCGTTTCGAGGCGCGGGATGGAACGTCATCAAGGTGCTGTGGGGAAGCGATTGGGACCCCCTGTTTGAACGCGATGTCGACGGCCTGTTGGTCAAGGGGTTGGGAGAAATGGTGGACGGTGAGTCGCAGAAACTGGTCGTCGAATCCGGCGCCTACGTCCGTGAGCATGTCTTTGGCACCGACCCACGCCTGCTGAAAATGGTCGAGGATATTCCGGATGAGGCTTTGCGCACTCTGCGCGTGGGAGGCCACGATCCGCGAAAAGTCTACGCCGCCTATAAAGCGGCCGTGGATCATACGGGTTCGCCCACGGTCGTCCTGGCGCGCACGATCAAGGGCTATGGCCTGGGGGAAAGCGGTGAGGGTAGGAACATCACTCACCAGCAGAAGAAGCTCAATGAGGACGAGCTGCGCGAATTCCGATCGCGTTTTGGCATTCCCATCAACGACGAACAGCTGGCGGACACACCATTTTACCGTCCCTCCGAGGATAGCCGCGAGATCCAGTATCTTCGGGCGCGCCGGCAGGAACTGGGTGGCTATGTGCCGAGCCGGAAAGTGCGATCGAAGCCCCTCGTGGCGGACCATGATGCGTTGTTCCGGGAATTCTTGACCGGGAGCGACGGCCGCGAAGTCTCCACCACGATGGCGTTCGTGGGCATGTTGCGGCAGATGTTGCGCGACCCGGAAATCGGGAAACTCGTCGTTCCGATCGTGCCCGATGAGGCTCGCACATTCGGAATGGAATCGCTGTTCCGGCAAGTAGGCATCTACAGCAGCCGGGGACAGCTCTACGAACCCGTAGACGTGCATACGCTGCTCTATTACAAGGAAGCGAAAGACGGGCAGATCCTTGAAGAAGGAATCACGGAAGCGGGATCGATGGCGTCGTTCATCGCCGCCGGCTCCGCCTACGCCACCCACGGAATCAATACGATTCCGTTTTTTATTTACTACTCGATGTTCGGATTGCAGCGAATCAGCGACTTCATCTGGGCCGCGGCGGACATGCGCTGCCGCGGGTTCCTGCTCGGCGGGACGGCGGGCCGCACGACTCTGGCGGGCGAAGGCCTCCAACACCAGGACGGCAACAGCCACATTCTGGCGCTGCCGATTCCGACGTTGTGGGCCTACGATCCGGCGTTTGCTTATGAAATCGCCGTGATCATCCAGGACGGCATCCGGCGAATGTACAAGGACGGCGAGAATATTTTCTACTACATTACCGTAATGAATGAGGCATATGCGATGCCTCCCCTGCCGCCGGGACCGGAAATCCGCGAGGGAATTCTGAAGGGCATGTACAAATATCGCGCCTCCGAAAACAGGAAATCCAAACTTCGCGCGCAGATTTTCGGCAGCGGCGCAATTCTCCGTGAAGCGCTGAAGGCGCAGGAACTTCTCGAGGACAAATACGGCGTCGCGGCCGACGTCTGGAGCGTGACCAGTTACAAGGCGCTTTACAACGACGGCATCAACACCGAGCGGTGGAATTTGCTGCATCCCACGGAAAAGCCCCGCGTCCCTTATGTTTCTCAATGCCTCAGCGAGGCTCCGGGCGTTCTTGTCGCGGCTACGGATTACTTGAAAGCTCTGCCCAATCTTGTCAGCAAATGGGTGCCGCGACGGCTGGCGGCGCTCGGAACCGATGGCTTCGGGCGGAGCGAAGGCCGCGAGGCGCTGCGCAACTTCTTTGAAGTGGATTCGCGCTTCATCACGCTGGCCACGCTCCATGAGTTGCTCCAAGACGGAAAGATTGAGGCCACCGTCATGGAACAGGCCATTAAGGATATGGGAATCGACACCGAAAAGGCGAACCCGCTGCTGACGTGACGGATCGTGCGTCTTGTGCGGACACTCCTCGTGCGAACTGTTGCCGCAGCATTGATCATTCGGGATTCGAAGCTGCTAGTCTGCCAGCGAAAGCGGGGCGACTCGAACGCGTTGAAGTGGGAGTTCCCGGGCGGCAAAGTGGAAGAGGGCGAGTCCGCGGAGGAAGCATTAGTGCGCGAACTGCGCGAAGAGCTGGGCGTCACGGCCACCATCGGCGCCGAGGTCTACCGCACGCGGCACCGGTACACGGAACTCTCCGAAGAATTTGCATTGATCTTCTTTTGGGCGACAATTGAAGATTCCGCGCCGCTCCAGAATCTTGAATTTGAGCGATTTGAATGGGCGGGCCCTGCCGTGCTGCTGCGTTACGATTTTCTTCCCGCCGACAAGGAACTGATTGATTTGCTAGTTTCTGGATCTATCCGCGTGGTTTAAATGGCCCGCATTTATTGCAAATTCGCGTTGGATGTTTGTTGGATATAGGGCATCGCGTTTCGATGTGATGCGGGTTTTGGTAGCACAGACTTCAGTCTGTGTGCTGTTCTGCGCCCATGAAAATCAAAACCAAACAGGCTGAAGCCTGTGCTACTTGAGCGCGCCGGATCTGCGCTCCGTCCTGCATGCAATGGAAGGACCAACGGCTGCAGCAAACTTAATGGTGAGAAATTCGCCTGAGAATCTTGCCCTAGGTGAGAGTGCGGCCACCATCGACTACGATGACTTGGCCGGTGATAAAAGGTGATTGTGCGAGAAAGAGGACAGCGTCGTCGATATCTTCCGGGCCGCCGGTTCGGTGCAGCGGCGCGCGGCGGATGAAGTCCTCGGCGATTTCGGGAGCGTCGCCGGGAAATGAGATTGTGCCGGGCGCGATGGCGTTCACGGTAATTTCCGGCGCGAGAGCGCGCGCCAGGCAGCGTGTCAGCATGATTACACCGGCTTTCGAGACGCAATAATGCGTGTAGGCGGGCCAGGCGAGCAGGCCGCCAAGCGACGCAAAATTGATGATTCGGCCCTGCCCGTTGCGGCGAAGCATCGGCGCGGCAGTCTGCGAACAAAGAAACTGGGACTTGAGATTTGCGTCGAGGATCGTGTCCCACTGTTGTTCGGTCAGGTCTTCAAATTTTGCCGGGAAAAACATTCCGGCATTGTTGACCAGGATATCGAGACGTCCGAATTCCCTTTCGACTGCGGCGAACATCGCGAGCACATCGGTCCGCTGCGCGACATCCGCGTGGATGGCCATCGCGCGCCGCCCGCAGCCAAAATCTGGGTGACGGCTTCGTCAGCTTCACTTTTCGAGCTGCGATAATTGACGATGACGTCCGCACCCTCGGAGGCCAGCCGCAGAGCGACGCTTCGGCCAATGCGTCTGGCCGCTCCTGTAACCAACGCTATTTTTCCAACGAGCGGCGCTTCGGACACGAGTTCCCCTCCCCTTCGCGAGCTGGCAGACATCCTACACTTTCCATCGTCTCTTTTTCTCCTTCTCCATTAAACTCTCAATGGTCTCCGTGGCTTTCCTCTTCGTCCTCTGTGTTAAATTCTGAAAAGCTCAACACAGAGGACACAGAGAATCACCGAGAACCACAGAGAAATCCGCGTTTCTCTTCGCGTCGGATATTTCATCTCTCCTCCTCGCATTTTGGGGACAAAGGAGGCAGCCGGCCTTGACCGATCTTCATTGACATCGTGGTGGGTCCGCTGTAAGTACACACGGATGCAAGTAGGTGCGAATACCAACTATACGCAGCCCGACTTCAGGTCGATCGCACTCATTACGATCGACTTGCAACAAGACTTCCTTGCAGGCCAGCCATCTGAAATCCCAGGGACGTCCGAAGTGCTCCCGAGAATCCAGAGGTTGGCTGCAGCCTTCCGGCGCGCGCAATTGCCCATCGTTCACATGCTGCGGCTTTACAAAAGTGACGGCAGCAACGTGGATCTGTGCCGGCGCAGTGCCGTGGAACAGGGCGCCTCGATCGTGCGTCCGGGCACGGCGGGAGCCGAATTGGCTCCTCCCCTGCTTCCCGCGCCGGGCGTTAGCCTCGACGCGGACCTGCTGCTTTCCGGAGCGCCTCAGCAGCTTGGTCCGAAGGAGTGGGCCATGTATAAGCCTCGATGGGGCGCGTTCTTCCAGACCTCTCTCGAGCAGCACCTGCGGGCATTGGGCGTGACCTCGATTGCCTTCGCCGGCTGCAACTTCCCGAATTGCCCGCGCACATCGATCTACGAAGCGAGCGAACGCGATTTTCGAATCGCGCTGGTTACCGATGCGATTTCGGGGCTTTATGACCGCGGCCAGGAAGAGATGATGGGCATCGGCGTGGTGCTATTGAATGCGGAGCAGTTGGCGCAGACGATTGTTTGAAATTGAGGCTTGGTAGCGCAGGCACTCTTGCCAGTGCGGTTTTTGCCTGGCCCACCACGCGGCGCACAGCCAGCCCCTCAAACAGGCTCGGGGTAAAGACTGTGCTACCCTTCGGTGTTCCGGATAGGCTTCAGGAGGAGCGATGAAACTGGATCTGCTGGCGATTGCGGCGCATCCGGATGACGTCGAATTGACGTGCGGTGGGACGCTGCTCAAGGCCGCCGAGCAGGGCTACAAAACGGGCATCCTGGATCTGACCGCTGGAGAGATGGGAACACGCGGGACTCCCGAGACGCGGCTGAAGGAAGCCGACCGGGCTGCCCGGATCTTGCGCGTGACGCATCGGGAGAACCTCCGGCTGCCAGACGCCCGCCTGGAGGTCAACGAGGAATACAAGCTGGCCATTGCGAGGCGAATCCGGGCGCTCAAACCCCGCACCGTGATTCTTCCCTATTGGGAGGGGAGGCACCCGGACCATTACATCGCCGCTCGCCTGGGTTATGAAGGCTGCTTCCTGGCGGGCTTGAAGCAACTGCCGATCGAAGGCGAGGCATTTCGCCCCTTTAAGATTCTCTATTCGACCGTTTACTATCGTGAAGTCCGCCCTACTTTCGTGGTCGACATTTCGCGGCACTTTGACCGGCGGTACAAGGCTATTCTCGCGTATCACTCGCAGTTCCGCCCCAAGGGCAAAGACAAGAAATCGAAGGTGGATATCCCACTCGACCGATTGCACCATGAGGTGAATTTGATCGCGCGCTACTATGGACAAATGGCGGGAGTGGAATATGCCGAGCCGTTTCTGTCGAAGGAAGTGATGCAGGTAGAAGACGTTGTGGCGCTACAGGTGCGTTCTGTGTAGCTGTGGCCTTTCCCCAGCGGGCTACACGCTTCACTTGACCAGTTCACCGTAAAAGTAGAGGACGCAATCTAACTGCCCTCGTTCTCCTGAGCCATGGAAAATCCGGGCAAAGCCTGATTACCGCCCTGCCGGTCAACGCGGACGCGGATCATCGACTCAGTTGCGGCATCCGTGGGGCGCAGCACTGCGATCGTCGTTAAGGCCTCGTTGTAGAGCTTCGTGACGAGGAAGGTCTCTCCGGTTTCGAGTTTCCTCCATACTTGGCCGACTTGGATGCGCTGGGCTGTCATCATAATTAGCGTTAATTAGCGTTATTCTGGCGGGCTCCCCACCTGGATTCAGGGTAAGCAAGTAGAGCCCGCACCCGGTATCTACACTATCGAGGGTAGTGAGAACCCTGGCAAGTGTCAATCGCCCGCCGGGCGGGGCTTTCCACGCCGCTCAAAGAAACCATTTTCCATCATGCCTCATCTGAAGAGATTGTGGGGATGCCATGTCCGGGTGGGTGTATAATGTCTCTAAAGTAGCTTGGATGGAGGAGCGATGAAACGCCTCTTCGACGCAGTGCCCGTAGCGGTTCTGGCGCTTTTCGTAGCGGTTCCGGCGGCATTTGCCGGGCCCCGGCAAACACAGACGCAATCGCAACAGCCCCAAACCGCCCCGACGGATCCATCTCGACCGCCGCAACCACCACAGCCCCAAGTCGCCCCGACGGATACGTCTCAGCAGCCGCAATCCCCGCAGGCCCAGCCTGCCACTACGGATGCGTCCCAACAACCACAAGCGCAGGACCAACAGCCGTCGTCTACGTCTGACCAAGATCAGACGCCCAAGGGCGTCAAACCCGGTTCGGAAAAGGACGTCAACTCCGTCGGGAACCGGGGTGTGGGGAAGGGCGTAAATCTCTATTCCCTGGAACGCGAAATCGCGCTCGGGAAAGGCGCCGCGCAAGAAGTGGAGCGGTCCGCCAAGATGGTCACCGACCCGGTGGTCACGGAATACGTGAATCGCGTGGGCCAGAATCTGGTGCGGAATTCCGACGCCAAAGTGCCCTTCACCATCAAAGTGATCGATTCGGATGAAATAAACGCGTTTGCCCTGCCGGGGGGCTTTTTCTACGTGAACAGCGGATTGATTCTGCACGCCGATGAAGAGGCGGAGCTAGCGGGCGTGATGGCGCATGAAATCGCGCACGTTGCCGCCCGGCACGGCACCAGGAACGCGACCAAGGGCGAGATCATGCAGTGGGCCTCGATCCCGCTGATTTTGCTCGGCCCGGGAGGCTGGGCAGGGTATGGCCTCTACGAGGGGCTCAATTTCGCGATCCCCATTGGCTTCCTCAAATTTTCTCGCGACGCCGAACGCGAAGCCGACTTTCTGGGTCTTCAATATATGTATAAGGCGGGATATGACCCGAATGCGTTCGTAAGCTTCTTCGAAAAAATCGAAGCGGAAGAGCGGCGGCATCCGGGAAGCATTCCCAAGCTATTCTCCACGCATCCTCCGACGCCGGATCGCGTTCAGAAAGCGCAGGAAGAAATTGCGACGATCCTGCCCGCGCGGGATGAGTACATTGTCACCACGTCGGAGTTCGATATCGTGAAGGCCCGGTTAAACAGGATTGAAAATCGGCTCAAGCTGGACGAGAAGAAGACGGCTGGAGACAAGCCAACGTTGCGCACGCGGACCGAACAGCAAAAACAGGATAAGGCCGACAAGCAGGATGCGCCAACCGGCGACGATTCCGATCCGGACCGGCCCGTGCTCAAGAAGCGCACGGACGACGGGCAGTAAGCCAACCAAAAAGCGCAACACAGAGGACCACAGAGACGGAAGCGACGGATTCCTTCTTTTGTGAAATTCTTCCGGTGCGTGGCTACGAACTCGGCTGGTGCACGATACCCATGCGGCGCATCTCTTCCGCGTAGTACTTGCGATAGAGCAAGTCCCACTCTTCGCTTCCTTCGAGAACTTCCTTTTTCTGAGAGCTGATTTTCTTGCGGATTTCCGCATCCACAGCTTCTTCTTCTTTCAACAGGTCCTGAAGGATTTGCACGGTCTTTTGCCGGATGGTGTCGCGGTCTTCGACGAATTCCACTTCCTCGCTCGCCACGAGAACGTCGGTGACGATATGAGAAAGACGCATTGTTTTTTCGCGGGTCAGTCGCATGGGTTGCTCTTGGGTCTTCCCTTTCGTTCCGCCCCGCGAAACAGAGGTGGCCTGCGAGGATCTGGCGTCATCGGAGAATCAGTTTCCGCTGACGGGCCAGTTCGCCCTTCACCTTCTTGTACATTTCCTGATAGGAAGCGCCCGCGCGACGCATATCGTCGGCATATTGGGTCAGAATCTGGCGAACTTCTTCATTCAAGCGGTCCTCGACGCTGATCTCCTCCTGCATCGCGGCCCGCAGCTTTTTCGCCAATTCGCCGGCGGAAGACGTCTCGATCATTTTCGACGCCACTAGCCGCTTCACAAGCTCACCCGCCATGTACCCAACGTAATCCCGCGATAGCAGCATCGTGTCCGATCCCCGGCAAATTGAGAAAAGAAGTGTACTGTCCCGCGCGAAGAGGTGTCAAGGAAGGTTCACCGAACGCGTTTGCGGTGAATGCGTGATTTTTGTGGAGTCAGGGGACCAGCCGCAAGCCAAATCGCGATGCTGGCTGGGATCGAGGCGGAGACGGCGAGCACGCTCGGAGATCGGAACACCACGGGCGGCGAAGTGAAGTCGAAAAGAGGCAAGTTCAACCAAAGTGCAATCCAAGAGTCCGGGAGAGCGTCTGCCGGGTACTGACCGCTGAACTCACTCGGAGCTGAACCAAGACCAAGCGTGTACTTCGCAGGTATCCACTCTTGCGTTTGAAAAGCCGAATCCATCCATGGAGGGTGCGCCTGGGTACCCGTTCTGGATTGAGCACACTTCCTTGGATGCCTCTGAAAACATCCTGTGACCAACGAAGGTTCATGGTACACTTTTCATGGTCGCTCGGAAATTCAGCGATTCCATTCTCCCCCTCCGAATGAACGCCGCGTACTTCCGTTGGCTTAAGAGCGTAAAGTTGACATATTTATAATAGATATATAGGGTCATAGACCTCTCCGTGGAATACGGTGAAGCACGGGCATTCCCGTATGACTAAGGAGGGTGGGTCATGGACTGGAGGATCCCCCTGAGGCATGACGATGAGTACTAAAATCGCTGTTTTCCTGGTGGCGGGTAATCGTCTCCTTCGGGAGGCGCTCGCGAGACTTCTGAGCAAGAGGGGCGATTTCGATGTATGTGGAGTGTCACCGTGCGTGCCTGAAGTAACGTCCTCCATCGCCACGCTGGGTACGGATGTCTTGGTTTTGGATTCGATTACCGTTCAACTGTCGGACTACGCGCTGATCCCCGAAATTGCGAGGCAAGCCCCGACCGTGAAGGTCGTCCTCATCGATATGAACGACGATCCAGAGGTTTTTCTGGAATGCGTTCGAGCGGGCGCCGTGGGGTATCTGCTAAAAGACGCGTCGTCCGCGGATGTCATCTCGGCGATCCGCTCCGTGGCGCAAGGGCAGGCCATATGCCCTTCTCAGCTTTCCATGCCGCTGTTCCAGACTGTAGCGCGGCAATGGACGTCTGTTCCAAGCTCGCGAATTAAGCTCGAATTGGGCCTGACACGCAGGCAGCAGCAACTGGTCCCCTTGATTGCGCAGGGTCTGACAAATAAAGAGATCGCTTCGCACTTGAACCTCTCCGAGCAAACCATAAAGAACCATATCCACCGAATGTTGCGCCGCGTGGGGGCCAGCGATAGGCTTCAAGTGATCGACCTGACGCGGTACCGGGGCGTATTCCGATAGTCGAGATTTCGGCGGGCTCGAAGCAGACCCCGTGCCCGATTCCTGCCGGGTCCACGCACCGATCCTATCGGGGCGTTCAGCGTAAAAGTAAAGCCCGCACCCGATGATCTCCTTCTCGAAACAAATATCACTCCGTTGGGCCGCTGCGATTTGCGAGCTTGCGAAAGCGAATTTGACGCAAGATACGAAGTCGCGTAATCTATTCTACGCAAAGCAATAAGAATCGATGGGCGGTTAGCTCAGCGGTTAGAGCGTCCGGTTTACACCCGGAAGGTCGCGTGTTCAAATCACGCACTGCCCACCAATCAGGAATCATCACACGGGGCCGTAGTTCAGTCGGTTAGAACGCCTGCCTGTCACGCAGGAGGTCGCGAGTTCGAGTCTCGTCGGCCCCGCCATTTTCACCTAATAAAATCAGTGGATTAGCGGAGCGTTTCCATCCTCGCTCTCCTGAACTTGGGTCCATTTGGGTCCAAATACAAGCTTCTCGGTACTTTCCACGGCGCGACGCTGCTCTTCCGGGATCGCGTGCAAATAAATCTCGCGCGTGATCTCCGGCGTGGAATGCCCTAGAAGCGATTGCATCGTTCCTTTTGGCGTGCCCACGGAATCGAGCATCGTTGCGTGGCTATGCCTCAGAAGATGCCACGTGGCACCAGGAAGCCCTAGTTTCTTTGCGGCAGGCTTCAGGTGCTTACGCAAGAGATTCCAGCGGTCTACCGGCAATCCCTCACGTGTGTCGAATACCAGCGCTTTTGGGTTAACAGCAGCGGGACAGATGCCGGCGAGAATTTCTGCCGTCTCCGTCCCAATCGGGATGGTTCGAGCACTGCGCTTCGTTTTGGGTTTGTCGATGTGCCCGTCATACACCGTCTCGACTACGTGGAGCAAACGAGCCCTCAAATCAATACTTCCCCAGCGAAGCGCAAGCAACTCCCCTCCACGCAATCCCGTCAGCACGAGTAACAACGTGACCGAGCGTGCGGGTTCATTCAGTGCCGCAGCTATGTCTCGCACCTGGACCGGAGTGAGGACAACCCGCTCTGTTCCGTGCTGCCGTCGTGGGAGTTTCGTTTTCTGAGGTACGTTCTCGGCAATATAGCCCCATTCCTCGGCTGCTCCGAGAATCTTGCTCAGACCACACTTGAAGTGGTGAACGGTTTCCCACTGGGTTTCTCGTCGCACACCTGGGCTGTGGATGCATCGGACAACAACCCAAAGATTGCTCGTCAATGGGTGAATTCCGGAGTAGTATATGGAGGTTGTAGCGCTCCTGCTATTTTGCTAAAGCTGTACTTGGGAACTGCTTCTGCAGTAGAGAATCACCCCCTTCCTTTGATCTGAATTCCCTTCCGGGTCAAACAACTGCGTGACTTCTATGGCTGAGCAACGGTCGAATGTCATCTCCTGAGATGGCACTGCATCCGTACGCGGCAATATTGGAAACATAGACCTGCCCAGAATCAAACAGGGGAGATAGCCGTGAGAACTAGCCTTTTCGACAGTTCCATCTTAGCGACCGCACAGCAGGCGGTTGAATTCGTCAGCAATATTCTCGAATCCTCCACGGAATACTCCGTTATTGGCAAGGACCTGGAAGGAAAGATCCTGCTTTGGAACGAAGGGGCTCGGCGTATGTATGGGTACGAAGCCGAGGAGGTTGTTGGCAAGCTGAATTCGGAGGTGCTGCATACCCCAGAAGATGTGGCCACAGGAAAACCGCGCGAGATCATGGAGGCGGCGCTCCGCGACGGCAAGTGGGAGGGAGTGATTGGGCGAGTTCGCAAGGATGGCCGGCGAATCAGCGCGCGAGTGGTGATAACACCCAGGCACGACAGTACAGGCAAGCCTGTCGGCTTCCTCCTGATCTCGAAGGATGTCTCTCACGAGATCCGCTTCGCCCAGGAGATTCGGAAAACAAAGCTGTTTGACAACGCGATCGTGGGCAATGCGAAGGAAGCAGTTGATTTCATTGCCAATATTTTGGAATCCTCGACGGAGTACTCGATCATTGGCAAGGACCTGGAAGGCAAGATCCTTCTCTGGAACGAAGGCGCGCGGAGGCTGTACGGATACGAGCCAGAGGAAGTGGTGGGAAAAGCGAACTCCGCAATCCTACACTCTCCAGAAGACGTAGCCATCGGCAAGCCGCGTGAATTGCTCGATGCCGCCCTGCGAGACGGAAAATGGGAAGGCACCATTCGCCGGCGGCGGAAAAACGGAGGGGAATTCACCGCCCGCGTGGTCATTACCCCCCGTCTCGACTCTTCGCGAAAAGCCATCGGCTTCCTGCTCATTTCCAAGGATATTTCGGATGAAATCCGCCTGACCGAAGAAGTAAAGGCCACGCAGTTTTATACCCGGTCGCTGATCGAATCCAACATCGACGCGCTGATGACCACCGATCCGCTGGGAATCATCAGCGACGTAAACCAGCAGATGGTGGCGTTAACAGGCTACTCGCGCGAAGAACTGATCGGCACGCCCTTCAAGAATTTCTTTACGGACCCGAGTCGGGCGGAAGACGGCATCCGGCTGGTGCTGCGGGAAGGACGCGTAACCAACTACGAGTTGACGGCCAAAGCCAAGGACGGGCGAGTCACGGTGGTTTCCTACAATGCCTCCACGTTCCGGGATGCGGGCGGAAAATTGCAAGGAGTATTCGCGGCCGCACGAGACATCACCGAGCAAAAGAAACTGGAACAACAACTGCGCGAGTCGGAGGCCTACAACCGCGGCCTGATCGAGGCCTCGGTGGATGGGCTGATCACGGTCGATCCCTCCGGCACGATTTCCGATGTCAACGAGCAGATGTGCCGCATGTCCGGGTTTTCCCGCGAGGAGCTGATCGGCACGCCATTCGCCGATTATTTCCAGGATCCCGAGCGAGCCACGGCGGGCGTGAAGGAAACATTTGAAAAGGGCATCGTCACGGAATACGTACTGACGCTTGCCCGGAGGTCGGAATCGCCGCTGCGCGTGTCCTTCAACGCGTCCGTCTTTCGCGATCCCTCGGGAGACGTCAAAGGGATTTTCGCTTCCGCGCGCGATATCACCGAACAGGCCCGCTTGCAATCCCAGCTTGCCGAAGAGCGAGGCTATAACCGGGGCTTGATTGAGGCTTCGCTCGACGGCCTCATCACCGTTGACCCGGTTCTCAGCATCACGGACGTAAACGAGACCATGTGCCGCATGTCCGGCTACTCCCGCACAGAGCTGCTGGGCACCGCTTTTCAGCAATACTTTACGGACGCGAAGCGCGCCGCCGATGGGGTGCGCCAAACCCTCGACAAAGGGGCCGTCACAAACTACGAGCTGACCCTGCGAAAGAAAGATAGCCAGGAGTTGCTTGTCTCCTTCAACGCCGCAATCTTCAAGGACGAATCGGGAAAGGTACGGGGAATTTTCGCCTCGGCCCGTGATATCACGGATCAAGCCCGGCTGCAGACACAATTGGCCGAAGAACGCGCCTATAACCGAGGCCTGATTGAAGCCTCAGTGGACGGCCTCGTGACCGTCAACGAAGAGATGGTCATCACCGACGTCAACGAGACCATGAGCCAGATGGCCGAAAAATCGCGCGGCCAACTGATCGGCTCTTCGTTTCCGGACTATTTTCACGAGCGAGATCTTGCTGCCGAAGGCGTCCGCCTGACATTCAACAAAGGGTCCGTCACCAACTACGTTCTGACGCTCCAGGCCAACGCCGGGAAACAAATCCCGGTGTCGTTTAACGCTGCCGTCTTCCGCGATCCGAACGGAAATGTTCGTGGCATCTTTGCTTCCGCGCGCGACATCACCGCTCAAAAGCAGCTCGAAGGCCAACTGCAAGCCTCCCAGTTTTATTCGCGCTCGCTGATCGAATCGAATATCGACGCGCTGATGACCACCGATTCTCTCGGCATCATCACCGACGTGAACGAACAGATGGAGGCGCTGACCGGATGCTCCCGCCAGGAACTGATTGGCACGCCGTTCAAGACCCACTTCACCGATCCCGGCCGCGCAGAAGACGGCATTCGGCTCGTGCTGGAGAAGAGCAAGGTCACCAATTACGAGCTCACCGCGCGATCCAAGAAGGGCAAAGAAACGGTTGTCAGCTATAACGCTACGACGTTTTACGACCAGTCAGGAAAACTTCAGGGTGTGTTCGCAGCGGCTCGCGACATCACGGAACAAAAGAAGCTCGAGCAACAACTTCGGGATCAACAAGCATACAACCGTGGCTTGATTGAGAGCTCTGTTGATGGGTTAGTGACGGTAGATCCGACAGGCGTTGTCTCGGACGTGAACGAACAAATGTGCCGGATGACCGGCTACGCGCGCGCCGAACTCATTGGCAGCCCGTTTGCCGGATACTTCACCGATCCCGAGCGGGCCACCGAGGGCGTCAAGCAGACCTTTGAAACCGGTGTGGTCACCGAGTATGCGTTGACGCTCATTTCACGCACGCGGCGGCACCTGCAAGTATCGTTCAATGCCTCCGTGTTCCGCGATCCCTTGGGCAACATTCGCGGGATATTTGCATCCGCGCGCGACATCACGGATCGCGTCCGATTGGAGGAGAAACTTCGGGAACAACAAATCTACCTGCGCGGCCTGATTGAGAGCTCCGTGGACGGACTGATCACGGTAGATCCGACTGGGTTCATTACCGATGTGAACGAACAGATGTGCCGCATGTCGGGTTATCCGCGCGAGGAACTGATTGGATCGATTTTCAAACAGTATTTCACCGAGCCCGACCGCGCCGACTTGGGGGTCAAGCGAACGCTTACCGAAGCAACCGTCACAAACTACGAACTCGTTCTGAAGTCGAAGACCGGGCGCAAAGCCACGGTTTCCTTCAATGCCTCGATTTTCCGCACGCCCGATGGTCAAGTGCAAGGCATTTTTGCTTCCGCGCGCGACATCTCCGAACAGGCGCGGCTCGGCTTGCAACTCGCCGAACAGCAGGCCTACAACCGGTCGCTGATCGAGGCTTCGGCGGACGCTCTATTCGCCATCGCCCCCGACGGAACGATTACCGACGTAAACGAAGAGGCCACCCGGCTTACCGGCTATTCACGCAAGCATCTGGCCAACTCCCGGTTCTCTGAATATTTCACCGAGCCGGAACTGGCTCGCGCGGGAGTGCAGCAGACCCTGGCCGAAAAGAGAGTCATCAGCTACGAATTGATCCTCATCACGCGCTATGGCCGAAGGATCCCCGTGAGCTTCAATGCCGGCGTATTTACGGATGCTGCCGGTATGGCTCTCGGGATTTTGGCTGGCGCCCGTGACATCACCGCGCAAAAAGTGATGGAAAAGCAGCTGCGCGATTCGCAGTTCTACACGCGGTCCCTCATCGAGTCCAACATTGACGCGCTGATGACCACCGACCCGCTGGGCATCATTACCGACGTCAATCAGCAGATGGAAGCCCTCACCGGCGGCTCCCGGGACGAATTGATCGGCACGCCGTTCAAAAATTACTTCACCGATCCCAGGGCCGCCGAAGAAGGCATCCGTTTAGTGCTGCGCGAAAGCCGCGTAACCAATTACGAGCTGACGGCGCGTTCCAAGTCCGGCCGGGAAACCGTGGTCAGTTACAACGCCACGACCTTCAATGATCAGGGCGGAAAACTTCAGGGCGTGTTCGCCGCGGCGCGCGATGTGACCGAGCGCAAGCGCTTTGAGCAAACTTTGCAGGAGAAGAACATCGAACTCGAAAGCGCGAGCCTGGCCAAGGACCGTTTCCTCGCCAGTATGAGCCACGAATTGCGCACACCCCTCAATGCCATTATTGGTTTCACCGGGACGCTGCTGATGCAGTTGCCAGGACCGCTCACTAACGACCAGGAAAAGCAGCTGCGCACGATTCAGACCACCAGCCGCCACCTATTGTCTCTGATCAACGATCTTTTGGATCTGGCCAAGATTGAGTCCGGCAAGGTCGAACTGAATCTGGAAACCGTGACTTGCCAATCCATCATTGAGGATGTCTCCGCAACGTTGCGCACTCTTGCCGAGGGGAAAAAGCTCAATTTTGAAATTTCCGTCCCCGATGACGAACTGATGATTCGGACGGACCGCCGCTCCCTTACCCAAATCCTCATCAATCTGACGAATAATGCGATCAAATTTACCGACAAGGGCTCCGTGCGGATCGAGCTGCGCATGCGGCGCGACCACGGCAATGCCCTCGCGGAAATTACCGTGGTGGACAGCGGAATCGGAATCCGCCCCGAGGACCAGTCCAGACTATTCCAGGCATTCATGCAAGTCGATAGCTCGTCCACGCGCCCCTACGAGGGCACCGGCCTGGGCCTTCATGTCAGCCAGAAACTGGCGAGCATGATCGGGGGACGGGTTTCGTTCGAAAGCGAATACGGCAAGGGGAGCCGTTTCACCATTTCCCTTCCCGTCGCGGAGGAGGCCCTACGGCCCGCATACTCGTAATCGAAGATAATCCGACGAACCTGCAACTCATGACCTACCTGCTGGCCGCGTTCGGCCATGAGGCGCTCGAAGCGCATGAAGGCGCGGAGGGAATCGAGAAGGCCCGCAGCGAGAAGCCCGACCTCATCCTTCTGGATATCCACATGCCCCGCATGGATGGTTACGAAGTCGCCCGACTCTTGAGCGCCGAACCGGAATGCCGCCACATTCCGATTGTCGCGGTGACGGCGCTCGCGATGGTCGGTGACCGCGAGAAGATTTTGGCGTCCGGTTTCAGCGGCTATATCGCCAAGCCCCTCGATCCGGAGGCATTTTCCACGCAGGTGCAGGGATACCTGGGAACCGGGCATCCTCCTGTCATCCGCCGCGCCGCACAAATACAACAGCCAGCCTCCCTGGAAACATCTCCCCCACGCAAGAAATTAGCCGTGGTCCTCTTCGTCGACAATATGCAGACGAATATCGACCTCGTGCGAAGCACGCTAGAACCGTCGGGCTACGAAGTCTTCGCGGCCCTCTCCCCGAAAGAAGGGCTGGATTTGGCGCAACGGACAAAACCGGATCTGATCGTTTCCGACGTTCACATGCCGCACCAGGACGGTTACGAATTCATGCGTATGGTGCAAGCGGACCCCACTCTGTCCCAGATTCCTTTTGTCTTCCTGTCCTCCTCGGTTTGGTCGACGCGGGAACAGGAACGCGCCTTGGTGCAAGGGGCAAAAAAATTCATATCCCGGCCGATCGAACCCCGCTTGCTGCTCTTAGAACTTGAAGACTGTTTGCAAAAGTCAAAGGGGGCCTGAACATGGCAACGATCCTCGTGGTCGATGATAAGCCCTTGAATCGTAGCCTGCTGACGACGCTACTTGGATATAGCGGACACCACATGCTCGAGGCTGCTAATGGGTTCGAGGCCATTGAACAATCGTCAGTGGAACATCCCGATTTGATTATCACCGATATCTTGATGCCCGAAATGGATGGCTATCAACTGGTACGGAAGTTGCGTGAGGTAGAGGGTTCTCAACAGAGTAAATTCATTTTCTATAGCGCGACTTACCTCGAGGGCGAGGCCCAGGCGCTCGCACGCGCCTGGGGATTATTGGGGCGGAATTGCCATTGGAGAAATCCGCTGCACGAGTAGCTGCGGATATCGAAGAGAAGCTAAAAAAACGAAAACTAAAAAAGGAGCCGAACACGATGCCGGGAAAGAAAATAATGATCGTGGAAGATGACAAGGACACGGTTCGAGCGTTGGACGTGCGGTTGAAATCAAAGGGATACAATTTGGTTGTGGCGGCGGATGCGATCTCGGCAATCAGCGCCGCGCGCAAGGAAAAGCCGGACCTAATCGCCCTGGATCTCGGACTGCCGGGCGGCGACGGATTCGTCGTGATGCAACGCATCCGATCGAATTACGAGCTAATGATGATTCCGATCATCGTCGTGAGCGCGCGCGACCCGTTTTTAAACGAAGAACGCGCGGTCGAAGCCGGTGCCGAAACTCTCCTTCAAAAGCCCGTTCAGGATGCAAATCTACTGGCTGCAATTGAGAAGGCATTGTCTAAATCGGCGCACCCCGTGTAGAGACGCCGACGCTGCGTCATGCGGGCAATCCGACATCTGCTTTCGGGACGGGAGGCAAGGTTCGATGGCATTGATCCTAATCGTTGATGATGACCTCTATAGCCGCCAGCTCTACGTGTCCTTGCTGACGCCCTTCGGGCATCAGGTGATTGAAGCGAGCGACGGAAAAGAGGGCCTGGAGCAAGCTCGGGCTAGAAAACCGGACCTCATCATCTCCGACATTTTGATGCCCACGATGAACGGCTACGAGTTCGTCACCTCCCTCCGCAATATTCCCGCGCTGGAAAGAATCCCGGTCATTTTCCACAGCGCCAGTTTTCTGGATCGGGAAACCCGCACATTGGGCGCGTCTTGCGGTGTCTCTTTGTTCATTTTGAAGCCCTGCGAGCCCGAACGGGCCCTGACCATCGTTAATCAGGCGCTGGGTATTGAAGCCGGAATCCCGATGACTCCGGCGCAAAGTATCGAGAAGAAAGAAGTCATCCCCCTCCTCATCGATGCCTTCTTCAAGAAAGGCAAAGAACTTAATGCGGTCAGTTTGCGCCTCGCGGCGCTTTTGGATACTGGGACTTCAACTTGCTAGACCGTGCGAGCGGCAGACACTGCTCCGGAAGGCGGGAAATGCGGCGCGGGAGATCGTCGGCGCCAACTATGCGGCGGTTGGCATCTTGAAAAAAGATGTGGCCCAATTGGATTCCTTGACGCTCGTAGGGATGGATTCAGCGACCATTGAAAAGATCGGGAAACCCACGTTCGACGGACGAATTTTCCATTTTCTGATGGAGGAGGGAAAACCTCAAAGGGCTTTCAGTCCGGACGGCGAGCCGGCCGGACTGGGCCTGCCTTTCGGCCATCCGCCGGTTCACAGCTTTCTGGGGGTCCCGCTGCGGGTCGGAGATCATTTGTATGGTTGGATTTATGTGGCCCAAAAACTTTCCGCCCTGGAATTCGACGAAGAGGATGAGCGCATCATGCTCGCGCTGGCGGCGAAGATCGGATTGGCGTACGAGAATTCGCTGAATCTGCTTGCGATTCAGGAACACGCCGCAAAGCTTGAGGTTGAGGTGGAACAGCGCAAGAAGGCCGAGAACAGGTTCCGCATGCTGATTGAGACGGCGCCCATGGGAATTGTCATCTCCGACAGACGAGGGCGGATATCGGAAGTGAACGCGCAGGCGCTTCAATTGTTTGGCTACGGGCGCGAAGAGATGGTTGGACAATCCGTGGAAATCCTTCTCCCCGAACGGCTGCGGGCGTCCCACGAAGGGCACCGCGCCGGTTACACCAAGGACCCGCACGCACGGCCCATGGGAGTGGGAATGGAGTTGTTCGGGCGCCGGAAAGACGGAACGGAGTTTCCAGTGGAAATCAGCCTGGGGCCGCTTAAATCCGGGGATGAGTTATTGATTTCCAGCATCATTGTGGACATTACCGCCCGAAAAAAGATGGAAAAACAGCTCCGTCTTTCGCAGCGCATGGAGGCGATTGGCGAGCTGGCGGGCGGCGTCGCGCACGACTTCAACAACCTGCTTGCCGTGATTCTGGGCTGTGCGGATATAGTCGCTGACGCACTCCCTCCCGATCACGCCACCACGAAGAATGTCGAGATGGTCCGGCAGGCGGCGTCTTCCGCTGCTGACTTGACCCGCCAATTGCTCGCGTTCAGCCGGCAACAGATGCTCCAGCCACGCGTGCTCAACCTAAAGGAAGTGATCGACAAAATTCAGGCCCTGCTGCGCCGCCTGATCGGCGAGAACATCGAAATTAGCGTATCAGCTCGAGCCGTCCCTCGGTTGCGTGAAGGCCGATCCCGGCCAAATCGAACAAGTACTTCTGAATCTCTGCGTCAACGCCCGCGATGCCATGCCGAAAGGGGGACGGCTGAGGATTGAAGCGCGCAACGTGGAGCTCGATGACTCATTTCGGGAAGAGCGTCTGGTCGTCGTTCCCGGTCCCTACGTCATGTTCGCCGTGGAGGACACCGGTTGCGGGATGAATCGTGAAACTCAGGCGCGAATCTTTGATCCCTTCTTCACCACCAAAGAGCTCGGCAAAGGCACCGGCATGGGGCTTGCCACCGTTTATGGCATCGTGAAACAGAGCGGCGGATACATCTGGGTCTACAGCGAGCTAGACAGAGGGACGGTTTTCAAGGTTTATCTCCCGCTCATCAACGAATCCGCTCAGCCCACCCTCCAAAAAGAGCCGGACGCGCCCAATTTCCGGGGCAGCGAAACCATCTTGCTTGCGGAAGACTCTGATTCCCTTCGCGAGATGGCGAAAGAGTACCTGCACAGCCTCGGTTACACCGTGATTGAGTCCGCCTCAGGCAAAGACGCACTTCAACGGGCGAAAGAATTCGGCGGAAGGATGCACCTTTTGCTCACCGATATTGTAATGCCGGAAATGTGTGGCCCCGAATTGGCTGCCGAACTGGCGTCACTCTGTCCCGGAATAAAAATCATCTTTACCTCCGGGTACACGGACGACGCCATCGCCCGGCAAGGGATTCTCGATCCACTCGTCGCCTTCATTCAAAAACCCTATCGCCCTAAAGCACTCGGTAGAAAGATTCGCGAGGTGCTGGACGGAGACGCGACCAAAGTGCCCAACGAAACAGCAACGGACCTTCACGCGCACGTCCAAAGATAAGCGAGTCAGCCATGGAGAACGACAGAAAGAAGAGGAATTGGACGAGCCGTCGCCTTGGACAAAGACGGCGGCGATCACAGCCACAATTCTGGTCGTGGACGACCACGCGCCCAGCCGCCAGTTCCTAACCACCTTGCTCGGGTACGAAAAATATCGTGTCCTCGAGGCCTCGGACGGCATGGAGGCGCTTGCCGTTGCCCGAGCCGAGAAACCCGATCTGATCCTTTCTGACGTGCTCATGCCGACGATGGACGGCTATGAATTTGTTCGTCAGCTGCGGAATGACTCCGTCGTTTCACGCACGAAGGTAATCTTCTGCACGGCGGTTTACCATGTGGAGCAGGCGCGCGCCCTCGCCGCCGCCTGCGGAGTTCTTCAAACCCTTTGCAAGCCTGCCGAGCCGGAAACCGTTCTGCAAGCTGTGAAGGCCGCGCTCACGGAAGCGCCCATCGGTCCGCGGGCCGTGCCGGAAGAATTCGACCGAGAACACTTGAAGTTGCTCACCAATAAGCTCTTCAAGAAAGTCTCGCAACTCGAGCAAGTCACGCTTCAGAATTCGGAAATCCTCGACATTGCACGAGAGTTGGCCTCCGATCAGAATTTGGAACATCTGCTGCAGAACTTGTGCACCGCGGCTCGCAAGCTCACGGGCGCCCGGTTTGCTGCTGTTGGCCTCATAAAGCCTGGCCAGGCATTGTTGCATTCTTTTTTCGTCGCCGGTCTCGATGCACAAGCCGTGGAGCATCTGAAACCCCCGGCGATTTCTGTGGGACTCCTTGAACGCGTTTGTCATGGTCTCCGGCCACTCCGAATTGGTGATTGCGGGAGCGATCCGATGACATCGGGATTCCCGCCGACCTACGGCTCCACACAACCGTTTCTGGCCGCGCCGTTATGCTCTGGCGCAGAACTCTACGGAGTCGTGTACGTGATCGAAAAGCTGGGTGCGGATTGTTTCAGCGAGCAGGATGAAAAAGTTATGGCCAGTCTTGCGGCGCAAGCCGCGGTGACGCTCGAAAATCAGCAGCGTCTCGAAAAAATGAAGCGATACGCCGGGGAACTCCGAAACACCGAAGAGCAGTTACGGTACTTGGCCGAGAACGTTCCCGAAGTGTTCTTTGTGATATCTCTCGAGCCCCCACGAATCACCTACGTCAGTCCCGCTTACGAGAAAATCTGGCATTGCTCGAGCCAGGCGCTTTACGACAACCCGGAGGCGTGGCTCGACGAGGTCCACCCCGACGACCGCGATCGCACGATGGTCCTGTTTGGAGAGTGTCTGCAAGGGGTTCCTACGGTGTTCGAATACCGCCTGGAGCACTCCGACGGCTCCGTCCGGAATATCCACGCGCGCAGTTTTCCTGTCTTGAACCCGGAAGGAAAATGTTCTCGTATCGTCGGGATCGCCCAAGATGTTACCGAACAAATGGAACGAGAAGCAGCGCTTCATCAGGCCAAGGCGGATGCGGAAGCCGCGAATCGCGCCAAGAGCGAATTTCTGGCCAACATGAGCCACGAACTCCGGACGCCGATGAACGGCATCATTGGGATGACCGATCTGGTGCTTGATACAGAGTTGACCGCCGAGCAGGCAGAATACCTTCACCTGGTCAAAGGATCTGCTGATGCACTCTTGACTCTGCTCAACGGCATCTTGGATTTTTCAAAAATGGAAGCGGGCAAGCTGGACTTGGACTACCTGAGTTTTGACTTGCGAAAGTGTCTCGTCGAAGTCGTCAAGACACTCGCGGTAAAGGCACAGGAAAGGGGCTTAGAATTCATATTCGACGCGTCTCCCGAAGTTCCGACAAACATCGTCGGCGATCCTGCCCGGCTCCGCCAAGTCCTTGTGAATCTGATCGGTAATGCGATCAAATTCACGGAAAGAGGTGAGATAGAGATCACGGTGCGCAACGAGTCGCACAGCGATGAGAAAGCAATTTTGCGGTTCAGCGTTCGGGATACAGGCATTGGGATCCCCGCGAACAAGCAGAATTTGATTTTTGATGCGTTCTCTCAGGCAGATTCCTCAACAACGCGTAAATATGGAGGGACCGGCCTTGGACTGACAATCTCCGCTCAACTCGTGGCTCTCATGGGTGGGACGATCTGGGTCGAAAGCGAAGTCGGAAAGGGCTCCAGCTTTCATTTTACTATTCCGGCCAGCCCAGGGGCCGCAGCATTGCCCCCTGAATCTCTGGACGCTTCGAAGCTCTCCGGCGTACCGATCTTGGTTGTGGACGATAATGCGACTAATCGGCGTATCCTCGAAGATTCCGTTCTCCGTTGGAAAATGGTGCCAACCGTTGTTGAAAATGCGACCGCAGCTCTCAAGGTGCTCCAGCAGCGGCATCTCTCGAACGCCCAGCTTGCGCTGCTTCTGACCGATGCCCGCATGCCAGAAATCGATGGATTTGGCCTCGTCGAGAGAATCCGACTGTATCCATCGTTAGCTAACGTTAGGATTGTAATTCTCACCTCAGGCGGGCAACGCGGGGACGCCGCCCGGTGCCAGAAGCTCGGAGTCGCCGCTTACCTGAGCAAACCGTTCGACAGATTGGAATTGCGCGATGTTTTGCTCCACGTTTTGTCAGCAGGGCCAGCCGCGCCGGAGAACAAGCCTCTGGTGACTCGACACACCCTCCGGGAACAACGGCACTCTCTCTCTTTTCTCGTGGCGGAAGATAATACCGTCAACCAAAAGCTTATTGCCCGGCTTCTAGAGAAGAGAGGTCACACCGTGGTGCTGGCGCAGAATGGGCGAGAGGCGCTCGAAGCATTGGAGAAACGGTCGTTCGACATTGTGCTGATGGATGGGCAGATGCCCGATATGGACGGTTTTGAAGCGACGAAGAGGATACGCGAGAAGGAACAAGAGAGTGGCCTTCATTTGCCAATCATCGCGTTGACCGCGCATGCCATGCAAGGCGACAAGGAACGTTGTTTAGCTGCCGGCATGGACGGATACGTGTCGAAACCTGTCAAGGTAGAGGAACTGTTTTCCGTTATTGAGAGGTTCGTTCGTACAGTAACTCGCGATACCGATGTGCGAGACTTCTGCGCAACGAACGAAGGCACTTGATTGGAACTGAGTTTCTTCTCTTTATAAGAAACTGGACTGAAACATTCTCACTTGGGACGAAAAGGTTAGAAAATGGCGCGAGCACCACAATTATTACTTTGTTCGATAGGCATCCTATCCGCAACAATGTCGTTGTCGCAATCCAGTCCTGCGTCTTTTAGTGACCACGGCGCGGCTTCCCCCGACATTATCATTGGAGTTTCTAACGTCCAATCTGGGCCTTCTCGATTCCTCGGACAGAACCTGCTGCTCGGTTCCGAGGCTTATTTCGATTTGGTCAATAAAGGAGGCGGAATTTACGGCCGAAAAATTACGATCCTGCTGAAAGACGATAGGTATGAACCAGACCCTGCCGTTCAAAATACAAATGAACTGATTGAAAGCGACAAAGCCTTTTTCCTATTCGATTACGTAGGCACACCTACGCTTACCCGTGTACTACCTCTTCTTAAATACTACGAGAACGAAAATATCGTCAACGTCGCACCTTTCACCGGGGCGGACCCTCAGCGTAAACCCCCTTACGACAGGTTTGTGTTCAATATTCGGTCGTCGTATCGCGAAGAAACGCGCGCTTTGGTTCGCTACTTATACGCCAAGGGCTATCGGCGAATTGGATTTCTTGGACAAGCAGATTCCTACGGGAAAAGTGGAGAAATCGGCGTGAAAGACGCGCTGGCCGAGTTGAACCTCAGTTTGACTGAATCCGTCACGTATAGACGAAATCAGTCGTTTGAAACAGACATGACTTCACAGGTAGAAATCTTGCGTCGGGCCGGTGTTGACGCGGTGATTGCCGTGGGCGTTTATGGGCCCTGTGCAGCCTTTATCCGCGATGCGCGCCTAGCCGGGTGGAATATTCCCGTGGCCGACGTCAGCTTCGTTGAGTCGAAGGTATTGCTCGATACTTTGAAAGAGGCTTCGGGGACGATCGGGAGGGATTTGACGGCCAACCTCATAAACAGTCAAGTGGTGCCTATGTACGACGATGCGCGCTATCCCCTCGTCGCCGATTATAGGGCTCGGTCTAAACTCACGTCGGATGACTACGGTTTCGTGAGCCTCGAAGGGTGGCTGAATGCGGTCGTAGTAGTTGAAGCCCTCCATCGGGCAGGGCCCTCTCCATCGCGGGATAGCTTTATTCACGCCATGGAGTCCTTGCACGGCTGGGATCCCGGCTTGGGAGTGAACCTCGAGTTTTCCTCCACCAATCATCAGGGGTTACATCGGGTCTGGCTTACTCGCACGGAGAATGGACGTTGGGTTAGCGTCGACGTGCAGGAACAAACGAAATGAAGAGCATCGCGAAAAAGCTAATCGCATTGATATTGATAGGCGCTGACCTGCCCCCCGTTTTGGTCCAATCATAAGTTAGCACTCGGGGCTTGGTTCTGAATCTGCTCGGAGGGGCGGGGGATGAGCCCGTCGCCGTCGAGGCTGTGGGAAAGTGGGAATCCCGCCGGGTTTGCGGGATTTCCAAGCGGAGAGGAAAAGTGGTTTGTACTTTTCCTCGGAGCGTCTTTTCCACAGCCTTTTTCCCCTCCGATTTCCGCCGCGAATTCCGTCGGGGTTCGATACCCCAGGCTGCTGTGCGGCCGTACCGTATTGTAATCCACCCGCCACGTTTCGATGATCCTCCGCGCTTCCTCCAGGCTCACGAACCAGTTCTGGTTCAGGCATTCGTCCCGGAACTTCCCGTTAAAACTTTCGATGAACGCATTCTGCACCGGTTTCCCCGGCTCGATGAAGTGCAACGCCACGCCATGCGCATACGCCCACTGGTCCACCGCCTGGCTGACGAACTCCGGCCCGTTGTCCACCTGAATCGCTTCCGGATAGCCCCGCTCTTGCGCCACTTCTTCCAGCATCTGTACCACGCGCGATCCTGGCAGCGAAGTGTCCACTTCGATCCGCGGCGCTTCCCGCGTGAACCCGTCCATCAAGTTCAGCGTGCGAAAGGGCCGCCCGCTCGCCAGACTGTCCCGGGTGAAGTCCATCGTCCACAGCTGATTCTCCCGTGTGGGCAGCACCAGCGGCACGCGCGCTTCGGCCCGGAATCGCTTGCGTTTCTTGCGCCGCATCGCCAGCCCTTCCTCCCGGTAGATCCGGTAGACGCGCTTGTGATTCACCACCCACTTCGCAGTGCCGTTCTCTTGCTCTCGCCGCAGCAGTTCATGCACCCGCCGGTAGCCGAAGCGCGGCCGCTCGCCCGCGATTTCCCGCAGCCGCGCTCGCAGCGCCGCATCGTTCCGTTCCCTCCGCTGATAACGGCAACTCCCTCGGTGCATTCGCAGCAGCCCACAAGCGCGCCGCTCGCTCAGTCTGGCTTCCGCGCGCGCGACTCGTACCGCCTCTCGCTTCGCCGGTGGGCTTACCACTTTTTTGATAGCACCACCTTCAACGCATCGATGTCCAGCGCCTGCTGCGCCACAATCTTCTTCAGCCGTCCGTTCTCGTCTTCCAGTTGGCGCAAACGACGCGCCTCGTTCACCTCCAACCCCCCGTATTTCGCTTTCCAGTGGTAAAACGTGGCATCGCTGATCCCGATCCGCCGGCAGAGTTCCTTCACCGGAACTCCCGCCTCCGCCTCTTTCAACACCCCCACAATCTGCTCTTCTGAAAAACGGCTCTTCTTCATGGACGCTTCTCCTCTCGTGGTCTTATACCCGGAGAAGCTAACTTATGGTTGGACTAGTTTTCGGGGGGCAGGTCAGCGCCGTCCTCGGAATGGCAGCATTGTACATATTAATTGACCGGCAGCTAACGCAGCGTATGGAAGAGAATTTCATGGCGCACGGCGCCGTGGTTGTTTCAGCTCTGGCGAAATCGGTTGAGCCTGCTCTTATCAACCGGGACAGCACTTCGGTGCAATCTGCGCTTGACGCAACCCTAAATATTCCGGATGTGGAGTGGGCATTTGCAATGTCGCCGGACGGGCGCGTCCTTGCCCATACCTTTGTACCGAAATTTCCGGATGCTCTGCGACAATGGGCTGAAGGCTTAAATGACCGTTCCTTCGTAGCGATGCCGCGCGTGACCCAGTCGGCTGTCGCATTTAAGAGCCCCGTCATGACGGGAATTGTGGGTACGGTTTACCTCGGTATGAGCCGTGTCAACCTAGCCTCCTCCATTCGGTCGATGGAGTTGGTCATCCTGCTGAGGATCGGCGTCGTGGTTGTTCTGGGCGCGGCGTGTTTCGCTGGGGTCATCGTCCGCACTGTCGCACCGGTCAAAGCGTTGACACGAGCGGTCGAAAAGTTAGGCCGGCAGGGACATGCGGATTTCCAGGAGCTACCGGTCGTTTCCGATGATGAGCTTGGCGTGTTGACGAGAGCCTTCAACAGCATGGCTTTAGAAATTCGCGAGCAACGAGAAATCTTGGAAATTAGAGTGAAAGAGCGCACCGAAGAACTTACGCGGGCGAACACGACCCTGGCTGAGGAGGCAGAGGAAAGGAAACGCGCCGAAGCGGAAATGATCAAATCCAAGGAAGCCGCGGAAGTGGCCAATCGTGCGAAGAGCGAATTCTTGGCAAACATGAGTCACGAAATCCGAACGCCTATGAACGGCATTATTGGGATGACCGATCTCGTGCTGGACACTGAGTTGAACTCCGAGCAGGCTGAATACCTACACATGGTAAAGGGATCAGCGGATGCGCTGCTATCCCTTCTCAACGACATTTTGGATTTTTCCAAGATGGAAGCGGGCAAGTTAGAGCTGGACCATCTCAGCTTCGATTTGCGGAAAAGTTTGGGTGAAGTTGTTAAGACACTGGCTGTAAGAACTCAGCAAAAGGGTTTGGAGTTAATTTTTGACGTGGCTCCTGAGGTGCCGACCACCGTTATCGGTGATCCCGCCCGGATTCGTCAAGTCCTTGTGAACTTGATCGGCAACTCGATTAAGTTCACTGAGAAAGGGGAGATAGAAGTTAATGTGCGGATCGAAGCACAGCGCATCAAAGGAATAGTCTTACGGTTCAGCGTCCGCGATACCGGGATCGGAATCCTCGAGGACAAAAAACACAAGATTTTCGAGGCGTTCTCTCAGGCAGATTCTTCGACCACTCGTAAATATGGTGGCACCGGGCTAGGTTTGACGATCTCAACTCAACTCGTGGGGCTGATGGGGGGCAAGCTTTGGGTCGAGAGCGTAGCTGGACAAGGTTCAACTTTTTCCTTCACGGCTCAAGTCGGCCTAGGACCCGCTGCATTTCCGGCTGAATCGCTCGATGTCCCTCAACTTGTCGGAATCTCGGTCTTGGTCGTGGACGACAATGCGACAAACCGCCGCGTTCTCAAGGATTCACTCATTCGCTGGAAAATGGTGCCGATCACCGTCGAGAACGCTGCAGCGGCAATTCAAGCCCTTCATCAAGCGCATGAGTCGGGAGCCCCGCTTCCTCTTCTTTTGACCGATGCATATATGCCGGAGGTCGATGGTTTCAGTCTTGTCGAAACTATTCGACAGAATCCATCATTTTCCAACCTTAGGATTGTGCTTCTCACCTCTGGAGGCAAGCCCGGAGACGCCGCTCGGTGTCAGAGCCTCGGAATCGATGCATATCTAAGTAAGCCATTTGACAGATTGGACTTGCGTCAGGTCTTGCTGCAGGTCCTGACTGGGCCAGATGAATTGGAAACCAGAGCTTTGGTGACTCGGCACACCATCCGGGAACAACGGCAACCCCTCTCTTTCCTTGTGGCGGAAGACAACGCTGTGAACCAGAAGCTGATCCTCCGGCTCCTCGAGAAGAGAGGACACAGCGTGGTGTTGGTACAGAATGGGCGAGAGGCACTCGAAGCATTAGAGAAATGGTCGTTCGATATTGTGTTGATGGACGCGCAGATGCCAGTGATGGACGGATTTGAGGCGACCAAACGGATACGCGGAATAGAGAAAGCAAATGGCGGTCACGTACCGATCATCGCTCTGACTGCCCTCGCGATGAAGGGGGACGAGGCGCGCTGCTTGGCTGCCGGGATGGACGGCTACGTGTCAAAGCCTATTAAGATGGAAGAACTCTTTTCGGTGATTGAAGGGGTGGCTCCAGAAGTCAATCGTGGGTCAGATGTTAAGGTCCCCTCGGCAATGAGCTAACAAATAGATGAAGTCAGGAACGCTGGTCCGCTCTCAACCAAACTCAGTCTCGCTGCGTTCGGCCGGCTTCCGGCGACTTACTAACCCATAGCCCCTTAACCATTGGGCCGGCCAGAGTGTTGAT
Source organism: Terriglobia bacterium (assembly GCA_963811715.1). Classification (GTDB taxonomy): domain Bacteria; phylum Acidobacteriota; class Terriglobia; order Acidiferrales; family UBA7541; genus Palsa-360. The sequence goes on along the minus strand of CAWESM010000004.1, from coordinate 324,835 downwards.
TTCTTATTTCCGTCAGAGTAGGGTCCTTCTTAGTAGTCCCGACCGGTCCTTCTTTTTTACAAGTGACACCTGAAGGTTGACAGGCGCAGGTTACTTAAAGGAGGTTTCCCTTCCATCAGGAGCCACTCCCGAAAGAGCATCTAGAGCTCTCCGCTTGGCCTCAAGCCTTACGTGCGAATAATGGGCGAGCATTTTCGGTGACACAGGCCCAGCAATGGAAACAATGGTACTGCGATTTGCCCGAGATCGAGGAAACTGCTCGCCTGGATAATCTTGGAATGCGTTTGATGGGCCAACTAGCCTTCCCGGATGGGCGAAGTGTCGTTGACGAGGGCCTGCTCCAGTCAGTGTTGGACATTCTAGAATATCGGTGGCAGGCGACTGCTGACCTGCTGCGCCGCGCAATTTGTAGCCAGCATTGACAATCAAGTATCAACTATTCTGGCTCATCCCTAGTTCTGCGCGCCCGCTGCCAAGCCCTCCTCGCGCAGTGTGACCAGCCCGGACGCGACATCCGCAGCCAAGGGGATTATCGTGCTGACGCGCGTGAGATCAAGCACTTCGCGCACACGAGGCCGTACCCCCACAAGTACGAAACATCCACCCGAGTTTTTGGTGGATGTGTAAACGCCCACGATAAATCCGATTCCTGCGGAGCCGATGTCGGACACTTCGCTGAAGTCGGCTAGGATTTTCTTGCAGTTGGCTCCCTTGATTTCATCCTTTTTGGCGCGCAAGTATTCATGATCCGCTGTGACGAAATGTCCTTCGCAGCGCACCAGGCAAATTTCGTCTTTCAGTCTGACCTCGACGAGCATCGGCTTACTCAAAGGTCTTCGATCTGTTATCGTACTCCCTGCATGAGCGATCTCAAACGTATTTTGATCGTGGACGACGATCCTGACGTACATCAATTGCTCAGGGTCGCTCTCCAAGCGGGCGACCGGAGGATCGAAAGCGCCTACGATGGTCTTGAGGGTCTTCGAAGCATCGAGGCGGTAGCCTATGATCTGGTCATGACCGATGTGAACATGCCCGGGCTGGACGGGATGGCCTTAACGGAGCGCGTCCGCGAAGTCCGGCCAGGAACGCCGGTAGTGGTAATGACGGTAGCCAGCACGCCCGAGAACGTCATTCGGGCCATCCAAGAACGCGCCTTCAGCTACTTCAGCAAGCCGTTCACCACCAGTGCGGTTGCCGAAATGGTTGAGCGCGCTTTGCGCGGCAAACCATCCGAGGACGATATCGAAGTTCTCTCGGCGCGCCCCGATTGGCTCGAGTTACGGCTGCGCTGCAAGATGGAAACTGCCGATCGCATTCTGCAGTTTCTCCGGGAGATGGGCATGACTCTTCCAGCGGCCGAGCAGGAAAACATCGCCACCGCCTTTCGCGAAATCCTGCTGAATGCGATTGAACACGGCGCGGGGAATGATCCCACCAAGAGAGTCGCGATTACCTATGTTCGTGCGGAGCGCGCCCTGCTCTATTACGTCCGCGATCCCGGGAAAGGCTTTTCCTTTCAAGAACTCCCCCACGCCGCGGTTTCTAATGCGACGAACACAACGTTTGAGCACACCAAGGTGCGCGAGCGGCTCGGTTTGAGACCCGGGGGCTTCGGACTTCTGATGACGCGTCAACTTGTGGACGAGATGATCTACAATGAAATAGGAAATGAGGTTCTGCTGATCAAATACTTGCGTTAGCCCCGCGCATTAGATCACTTCCACCTGCTGGAGATATCCGGAAAGGTCGGCAACCTGCGATCGAATCGCGCTGGAATTCCTTTCTTGGGCAGCTTGGTGCATCGCAGCGCCAATTTCTGAGATCCGGAGAAAACCGTAGCCACCACCGGTTCCACACATCTTGTGCCCCAGCTCACCAATCATTTCATAATCCAATTTTTCCAGGGCGGCCAGGATGGCGCGCACATCTTCGCGCCGCTTATCCAAGTAGGCTGGAATTACGGCGCGCAAGCTGGGATCGGCATGGATCAGAATTTTTTCGGGCGCTGCCGCGGCTCCGGTGCGAGCCCGGACGGCATGTTTTCGGACAGCCTCGAGCAAAGTCCGCATGCGGATCGGCTTTCGCAGGGACGCTGTGCAACCGGCATCGATAGCCATCTGAAGCTCGGTTTCGAGCACGCTGGCGGTCATTGCGATGATGGGCGTGAGCGCGCGCCCCTGTTCTTCCTCCGATCCGCGGATGCGTCGCGCGGCCTCATATCCGTTCATCACCGGCATTCGAAGGTCCATCAGCACCAAATCGTATGCATTCAGGCAAATCTTCTCGACAGCTATTTGCCCGTTCTCCGCGAATTCCAATCGGCATCCAAAATCCTTGAGGTATTCGCTGATCAGGAACCGGTTTTCCTCGGAATCATCCACAACCAAAATCCGCAGAGCGTTTAGGGAATCTGTTGCGGTGTCGAGCGCGGTGACTTGATTTTTCGGTGGCATCACAGCGGCCGCTACGCCAAACGTTGCCGTAAAATAGAATGTAGCGCCCTCACCCGGCCTGCTTTCCGCCCAAATGCGCCCGTTCATCAGTTCGACCAATCGCTTGGAAATGGCCAGCCCTAAGCCTGTGCCACCGTAGGCCCGTGTGATGGAAGCGTCGGCCTGCGTGAAGGCCTCAAAGATGGCGTCGAGCTTCTCCACGGGAATACCGATACCGGTGTCGGCGACGGAGAATTGAAGAGTGCTTGCCGCGGCGCTTTTCGGATCGGGCTCGACATGCATCAGAACCTGGCCGTTCTCGGTGAACTTGATGGCGTTGCCGATCAGATTCAGCAGCACCTGGCCCAACCGCTCGGGATCGCCTCTGAGCCTTGGCGGGGTTTGAGGCGCGATGTCGTAGAGGAGGGTGATTCCCTTTTGCTTGGCGCGCACCGACATGACTTCAGCGACCGAGTCCAGCAATTCGGCCAGCTCGAAATCGCTCTCTTCGAGGGTGAGACGCCCGGACTCGACTCTCGAAAGATCAAGTATATCGTTGATCAAGGCCAGCAGGTTGTTTGCGGCTTTCTGGAAAACGCGGACATATTGCCGCTGTTCGGCGTTCAGTGCGGTTCGCTCCAGCAAATCGCCTGTCCCGATGACAGCGTTCAAGGGTGTCCGGATCTCATGGCTCATTCTCGCCAGGAACTCGCTCTTGGCTCGATTGGCTGCATCGGCCTCTTCCTTGAGTCTCTGAATATTCTGTACCGCCTGTTTGCGTTCGGTAATGTCTCGCCCGGAAGCATAGATTAATCGCTGTTCCGGGAAGGGCGTCGCGTTCCATTGCATCCATCGGTACGTGCCATCCTTGGCGCGATAGCGGCCTTCAAATGAGATCCTGCATTCGTCCGCGAGCATTTTCTGGAATTCGGCCATGGCCGACTCGCGATCCTCCGGATGCACAAATTCGAACAGGGGAACGGCTTTCAACTCCGCCGCGCTAAAGCCCAGGATGCGCTCCCAGGCGGGATTCACGATCTTGCGATACCCGTCGTAGCCCGAAATGCTCAACATATCGGGAGACAGCGTAAAGAAATGGTTCAGAGTCTCCTCGGCATGTTTTCGTTCGGTGATGTCGCGCGCGGCGGCATAGATCAATTGTTGTTCGGGGAACGGCGTCGCATTCCACAACATCCATCGGTAGGTGCCGTTCTTTACGCGATACCTGTTTTCGAAGGAAATCGTACTGTGGCCTGTGGCCAGCCCTTGCACTTCAGCAGTCGTCGCGGCCCGGTCGTCGGGATGTACAAATTCAAGGTATGGGGAGGAGGTCAGTTCCTCAACGCTGTATCCCAGCACACGCTCCCACGCGGGGTTCAGCCGTTTGAAGTAGCCGTCATAGCCCGCGATGCACAGCATGTCGATCGACAGCGTGAAAAAACGGTCCAGCACGGCATCCTTCCACGCCGCTGCCGGCTGCTCGAGATTTCCAAGACTTTCCTTCGGGGCACTCACACCTTGGCTCCTGCTACACGATTGGGCCGAGATTTCAGCCTATTGTTGCCTGGACACCCTGGCACGCACCAGCGAATTATCCACTGGCCGATCACTTCGAATTCATTTCGTTCCCGTAGGCACGCGGCGTTTCAACTCTTCGAACCAGTTCAGCACGACGTTGATTTGCGTGGTCGCCGCCTCCTGCTCGCTGGGCTTGACCATCAGAAAGCGCTGGCCATCGGGTGAGACATCGTAGTCGGTGACTGGATACGGAGCCGGCGCATACTTTCCTTCAAAGAGCACCCTGGGTTTGCCGACCGAAAAGCTCGGCTGCGTCGTCACGTCCACGGCCATCATCCTGTCGCCGCTGCGGTAGAAAAGCTCCCTGCCGTTCCGGTTCCACGCGGGCTCGGTGCCACCCTCGGTCGAAATTTGCCACTTCCCGCCTGGGCCCGGATAGGACTGCACGTAAACCTCATGGCGGCCCGTTTCGTTCGAGATATAGGCCAGCCACCGCCCGTCGGGCGAAAACTGAGGGACTGCTTCATCGAACTGTGTTTGGAGGAACGGCTGCGCTTTGCGAACCCGCCCTGAGCTCGCCGAAGAGGCTTGCCCTGAACCCTGTGAAGGGCCGTTCATCTGCAGCACCCAGATGTCTCGCTGCGTGGCGGGATTGACTTCGAAAAAGGCCAGCTGTTGTCCATCGGGGGACCAGGACACCGGAGTATGGAGGTACTGGCTAGTCGTCAACTGCTCCAGACCTCCGCTGCCGTCTGCCAGTTTCCAGAAAATGTTCAGTGGCCCTTCCTTGTTGGAGTTAAACGCGATCCGCTTCCCATCCGGTGTCCAAGTTGGGGTACTGTTGTTATTTCCCTCAAACGTGAACCGGGTCAACGTTTCTCGGGAGAGATCGTACAGCCATACCTGCGACTCCAGTTCCTGGATGCCCACGGCTACCCTCCGACCATCAGGAGAAAGTCGCGGGACCAGGTATCCGTGTGCCGGGGCGGTCAAGGGCTGCTCTACCCCATTGCGACCGACCCAGACCAGGGTGCTCCGGGCCGTCTGAGTGCCCCCTGAAACATAGGCCAGCGACCCTGTGGCGGAAAGACTGTACTGAGCCGCTCCGCTAACTGAGGATTGCAGCACGCCCTCCACAACAGGCACGGCCGCGCCAACAGTTGTTCGCCGTTGGGGATCGAAAGGCACGGCCATTAGGCTCCCTGCCTGCGCATAAACCAAGTGCCCTGAGGGCGCGAAGCGGGGGTTCATCCCTCCTTGCACCAAATTCCGCCGTTCGCCCGTCCCAACTGACTGGACGGCAACCTGCCCGTTGGTGAAATTAATTGCATTCGATGCGGCAGCAAAAAGCACTGCCTCGCCGCCGGGCAAGTACTCCGGCCAGCGGTGCGTGGTGTCCCCTTTCGCGAAACGAGTCAGCGGCTGTGGGGTGCCTCCTGCGTCTGGCACTTGCTGGAGACCTGAAACATTTTGAGGTGCGAAAGCGATCATCCCCTGACTGCCCCAATTGGCCCCGCGAGGGCTCGAAGCCACCCCGAGTGTGAGTGCCGCTCCCCCGCTCACTGAGACCTTCTTTAGCGCTCCGCCGGTGAAAAAACCCACCCATTGGCCATTGGGAGAGAAGAAGGGGTTGAAGGCTCCTTCGGTGCCGGGGATGGGCGCGGACTCCAGGCTATCCAGTGCCCGCAAGTAAAGCTGTTGGGTGCCGCCTTGGCGCGCGACATAGGCGAGGTGAGTGCCATCGGGAGAGAGGGCCAAAGCAGGGCCATTTTCCAGGCCTGCCAATTGTTGGCCCGGAGGCAGCGCAATCGTGAGCCGTGACACGGGCTGGGGCGTGGGCGAAGGCACGGGTTTCAGATTCCAGACGGCCATGCCCGCAATCGCCGCACCCAAAAGGAAGATGCCCATGCTCAGAATTAGTGGTCGCCGCCCCAGCGAACGGATGCCTTTCGCTGCGGCAGTTGGTGCTAGCGCAACCTGTGAGCCGCCTTCGACTATCCACTTCAACTCATCTGTCAGATCCTTGGCGCTCTGGCATCGTTCGTCCGGGTCTTTCGCAAGGCATCTTTTAACGACGCGGTCCAGCGCCGGAGGAGTCATCGGCTGGAGAGAAGAGATGGGCGGCGGGTCATCTTTCAATATTGCGCCGATCACACTCGCCTGGCTCTTGCCCTCAAATGCCCTTTTGCCCGTTGCCATCTCGTACACCACTGCACCAAAGGCAAAGATGTCTGTGCGCGCATCCACCTCCTTGCCTTCCAACTGCTCCGGGGCCATGTATTGCAATGTCCCTACGATGGTCCCCTTCGCTGTTAACGGGTCGTCCGCCGTGGGGAGTTCCGAAAGCTGCACGTTGGCGGGAGCGACCTCCTGCTTCAGCTTCGCCAATCCAAAGTCCAGCAGCTTCGTCCCCGTCTTGGTGAGCATGATGTTGCCGGGCTTCAGATCGCGATGCGTGACGCCTTTTCGGTGCGCCTTGTCGAGCGCATCGGCAATCTCAATGGCGTATCGCAACACTTGCTCCAGCGGCAGCGGGCCTTTCAGCAGCCGCTGCGCGAGCGTTTCGCCTTCGAGATACTCCATCACCAAATAATCGATCCCGTCCTGCTCGCCGATATCGTGGAGGACGCAGATGTGGGGATGATTCAGATTGGCGATGGTGCGAGCTTCGCGCTCGAAGCGCTCACGCAACTCGGAACGATCTGCAAGATGCGTCGGCAAGACCTTGATGGCAACGATGCGATCGAGCCGCGTATCACGCGCGCGATACACCTCTCCCATCCCGCCCGCACCAATCGCGGAGAGAATTTCGTAAGGCCCTAGATGTCTGCCGGGGAGGATGGCCATGGGCTCCCGCCAACTCGGAATCGGCAGAGTATAACTCTTTGGCCCTCTTCAAACCGATGTTTTTCATCAGGGTTGATGGTCCGACGTGTTCAATAATCAGATGATTTTCGAAAGCGGGAAAACGCAATTCGCGGGCCCAGAGATTCAATCACTTGCGACGGGCGCCTTAGCGGGAGATTTTGGAAAGGGTATTCCAGCGACGTCGAGCGGCTGATCAGGAATGTCTCCCCGTAAATACTGAAGACACTCGCGAGAATCTGCAACACGACTTTCAATGTCGCGCATCATAGGCGAAGGTTTCTCCTCTGTCGCCCAGGGCAACGTTGAAATCCGCCGGAGGTTGAAATCAAAAGATAGTTCCGCCTTTTGGTTTTTCCTTGACAATTGTGCCGGCCTCCACTATCAGGGTCAGAACGGGCGAGATGCGCTTAGTCAATCGGGGAGGGCTGCGGCGATGAAGAGTCACGTCGTCTCGCGAACAGTTCTCGGATTACTCTTGCTTTGGCTGGCGCCCTCTGTCTTTGCGCACCACTCGGTCACCTCGGAATTTGATCCCAGCAAGGAATTTTCGGTCACAGGGGTGCTAACACACGTGGCCTGGACAAACCCGCACGTGTATTGGTGGGTGGACGTGAAAGATGAATCCGGCAACATCGTAACTTATTCCTTTGAAGGCAACCCCCCGGGCATGTATCACCGGGCCGGGCTGCACAAGGACGATTGGAAGATCGGAGAAGTTGTTACGGTGACGGCCGTCTCCGCCAAAGACGGCACCAAGCACCTGGGATTTGGCAAGATGATTAAGTACTCAGATGGGCATTCCATCGTGTTGAAGGTAGGAGGGGAGTAGCATTTTCCATTTGCGGGCAGCCGGCCCCGCGCAACGCCGTGGGGCCATGAATCTTTCACCATGCTCGCCTGTTCCGGATTTGGAAATGAAGAGGAGGACGCAAACGTGAAGCCTCGGTTCGCCATCCGCGCTTGGTCAGCAGCGCTCCTGCTTGCGGGTGTTACTTTGGCGGCCGTTTCCTTGCTCCCGGTGTCCCTCGTCGCCCAGAATGGAGCAGCAGCCGCGAAGTCAGCCGCGGCAACCCCACCCACCGTTATCTCCAGCGACGAGGAACTCCAGAAGCTTTACCTTGAGTTGCCTGTGGTCAATCTGCCCACTCCGAAGGCAGCGGACGGCCACCCGGACCTGAGTGGATTCTGGTACAACGATCTGGGCAATGCCAGCCAGAGAGATGCGGATGGCACCGTGCGTTTTGACTTGGGCGGATTGCGGCGCGGCAAGCCCGTCGGGAAGTATCCCGAACCCAGCGAGCCTGATTACAAACCCGAATATGCGGCCAAGCTAAAGGCCATCCTCGACAACCAGTATGGAGAAACCACGGCGGACGATCCGAACTTTGACTGCCTGCCCAGCGGAGTTCCGCGTGTCTCGACGGGGCCACTACAGATCGTGCAGACTCCGAAAATGATCGTGCTGCTCTACGAGTCGAATTTTATCGGCCAAACCTTTCGCATCGTCTACACGGATGGACGCACGCACCCGAAAGATCTCGACACCTCCTATCTGGGGCATTCCATTGGTCACTGGGAGAGGGATACGCTGGTGGTCGACGTGGCAGGTCTAAATGACGAAACCTGGATGGGTGGTGCTCAGGGACATACAGAGCCGGGTGTGCGCGTCGGCGAGCCGAATCACCAGATTATCGAGAAGTTCGCGCTGATCCATAGCGATCAGGAGCATGTGGTGGAACGCTATACCCGCCACGGGAACATGCTGTTTTACGAAGCGACGGTAGAGGACCCGGTAGCCTTTACGAAACCGTGGGTGGTGACTCCACGGCATCTAAATCTGGGCCGGCTGGACGACGAATTATTCGAGACCTTCTGCCAATCACGGGACAAAGAACACATCATTAAACCCAGCGAAAAAGACCAGTACCTTTGCAACTATTGCAAGAAACCCGCGAGCAACTAGCTCGCTTGCCGGCGGATCCGTGGGACAGTGCGCTCCGCGCGAGCCGACGAACTAGGCACAACGCGGGCGATCCAGAGTCAAAGTTTCAGCGTGCGCCGCCGCTACCTGCGCTGCCGCTTTTCTCGGAAATCAAGCCTTTGTAAAGACGTTCGATATACACATCGGTTTTTATGGGAGGAGATTCCAAGTACTCCCACTTTGCCAAAACCTTTTCCTGTTTCAACTGGTCGAGGCTTTTCCCCTGATCGATACCCGCCTTGAGTGCCGCCGAAGTACCTTTGAGCACCTCCAGATACTTGGCCAAATCCGCCCTTCCTCCCACGTTGCCGTGCCCTGGAATAACTTGCATGTCCTCTGGCGAGTGAGCCAAGACGTATTCAATGGAAGCAATCTCTCCCTGCGGCCCGCCGCTCGCATCATTGTCCGAGTTCAAGGCTGGGTAGTGGGGAGGATCAAAGTTTGTAAACAGATCGCCCAAATGAACCACGTTGGTTTGCGAGAAAAAGACCGCGCAGTCGCCATCTGTGTGGCCACGAGCAAAATGAATCGCGTGAACTTCTCCACCATTCAGGTGCAGTGTCAATTCGTCCTTGAATGTGATCACGGGGAGAGAGACCGCTAGATTCGTGATGCGTCGATCGGTTACTGTTTCCATCGTCCTGCGCACATTATCCTGGGCAATGATGACGGCCGTCTTTCCGAAATACGCGTTGCCGCTGGTATGATCGCCATGCCAGTGGGTGTTCAGCACGTATTTGACGGGTTTGTCAGAGATCGTTTTGAGCGCCGCCTCAATCTTGGGGCCGAGCTCCACCAACTGAGAATCCACGAGGAGGATGCCATCGTCACCCACGAAAGCAGCGATATTGCCCATCCCCGCCTGAGCTCCCGAGCTCTGAAGGACGTAGATATTGTTCGCGAGCTTTCGCACCTTGACCTGGACTTTGCTCAAGTCCGGCGGCTGTTGCTGCGGTAGCTGTGCACCAACCGAATGTGCAGCGGACAAGCACAACAGAAGACAGGCGATAACATATTTGCGCATGATGGTCTCCTCTTTCATTTGCTAAGTGTGGCGCAGTCCGGCCTTCACGCGCTTGGGCCCATCCCCTGAGCATATCGTTTCATGGCCCGCGGCATCCGCACGTTCGTGAAGTAACGGCATAGAACACCTGACAAGGCCTGCTGAATTCCTTCTACTCTGGCTTTCGGGTTTCTGTCCAGGAAAACCTTCGCGGTCAGAATGACGCCGTTCATGCAAAATCCGCACTGCCCAAGCCCGCAACCAAACTTCGGTCCGCGAAGTTCAAGGTCGTGGCTCAACGCATCGAGCCGCGGCCTCGCCGGGTCCAAATCCAAGGAATTTTGATACGTTAACTATCAAGGCGATTTCGCTCATATTGCGCGCAAGGGTAAAATAGAAAGTAACTCTGGTCAAGATCAGGATGAGTCTGACGGAGGTGCTCGGTGGCGAGGGATAATGAGGAGAAAATTGGAGGCGTTACTCGTGGAGCAAGGCGCTAAGCGCGTTCCGCGCGTTTTGTTGGTGATGCTGCTGGCAAAACAGAAGAAGGAATCCACCTCCTCCCGCACCGGTGATCTTTCCTCCCAACGCGCCGTTTTGACGTGCAGATCCGTACATCTCATTGATACGGACGATGGAGATTTTCGTGCAAAGCCGCTTCTTGATTTCCCAACCTTCGTGAACCAAGAGACCAAATTCGCTCAACTCTCCGGCGATCACGAGCCCCTTCGGCACAGAGGTCTCCGCAGGATCCGCCCTAAAAGCGGACATATCATGTTGCGATCCGCTGGTCGCCTGTGTTCCCGTGGGGCACGTCCCCCCAGGTCGCGCACTCGCGTGCAGATGGACCACCCTCGAAAATCGTTGGCATTGATGGGCACGCAGGTTTTTTGGTCGACGCCCTGGATGCAGTAAGAATATCTTTCAAAAATGGGAGAAAAACTCTAGGGAGAGAGAATCGCGCCGCCAGATCGGATCGTGGGTCTCTATATTTTTGCCGGAGATTGAACGGATTCCCATTTCATCTCGGCGACTCTCAATTTCGGGTGTGACACCAAGAGATGCCAGATCATGGCCTGAAAGGATTCCGTGTGCGGAGTTATGTTGGAGGGATTGACGACGGGAATGAGCACGTAAGCGTCGGCGACCTGCGCGGTGTAGCCTCCGTCGCGGCCGACGACCCCACAGATCGTGGCGCGTACTTCCTGAGCGTATTCGAGAACCCGTACCAGGTTGGCGCTAATGTTTTTCCTTGCGTCGCCGCCTCCGACGGAGAGGACGAACACCATGTCGGCTTCATTCAACCGAGAGCCGCGCAGCCAGTTGGCGTAGCATGTATCCCAGCCCTCATCGTTCACCCGTGCGGTGAGCTCGGAGACGTTGTCCGATGGTGCGTAGGCTTCGATCTGGGCGATTTTGCGGAAATCGCAGACGGCGTGTGAAGCATGACCCGCTCCGCCTCCGACGCCGAGGAGGAAAAGCCGACCACCTCGCTCGCGAAGCTTGCAGAGTTGGTCCACGATGTTTTGGACAGCCTGCCGGTCCATGCCCCGGATGATCGCTACAGCCTCTTCGAGATACTGCTGGATGTAATCCATTGTTTCTGCCCCAAGGAACAAACTAGTCCGAAGCTCTTTGGGCCACCGCAAGCGTCGAGTAGCCAATCAAGATGCGACGGAGAGTGAGGTTGTGGACGATCTGCGCAGTCCAGCGAACCAGAAATTTTCCCAGGTTTCGTTTGCGATCTGCATTCAGCACAATAGGAGCATTCTGCAAAGCGACAACACTAAAACCACACCGACGCAACAGCGACGCAAGGCTGGCAGGCTGGAACGAGCAGAGGTGGTCCGGAAGTTTGAATCCGGAGAGGATGCTATCGGGCTGCTCAATCCAGTACGGATCTGAAAGCCCCATGCGACGGCGCATCCTACCCACGAGATCATGGAAGCGCGCATCCGGAACAACAATTGTCAGAATCCCATCTTCCGTCAACATCTGCCGGAGCTGCAGGAGAGTCCGGACGGGATTGGGGAGGTGTTCGAGCACGTTTAATAGCGTAATTACATCAAAACGCGCTCCGGAACTTGTTGCCAGGTAATCATCGATCATGCCGCGAAAGATATCCACTCCGTGTGCTGTCAGCGCGTATTCAGACCCACTTCCAGAAGGCTCGATGCCGAAAACGGAAAACCCCTTCTCTTTCATGCAGCTCAGGAAATTGCCCGAGCCGCACCCCACATCGAGGACGGCTCCCGCGCGTTTTCTTTGGAGGATTGCGCCACGGATGCTTCGATTGAAATTGTCTTCCAGCTTCCGCCACTGTTCTCCATCATCGTAGGTAGCATAAAACTGCCGCAGCTCTTCCTCCGTAGGCTGGGGATTGACAAACCATAGCCCGCAGTTCGTGCATCGGACGATCCGGTAACCCCGCGCTTCCAGATAAGAATCATGATCCACGCTCGAGCAAACATGACACTCCACGCAGGCGCGATTCACCCTTGCGGGAACTACGTTCGGAGCAGCCATATTTCCATTGTCTCCCTGTTTTCCCATGCCAGCGCGCTAAGGCCTTGAGATCCGTGAACGCTAGTCAATTCCCGTAGCGCACATGGGCTCCGCGGAGACGTCCGGGGAATCTGCTTCCATTTCCGCCCGTATCACTTGACTGGCTTCCCAGAGATCTTTCGCTACCAGATTGGGACGAATGAGAGCCCCTTCGGTGAACTGGCAGATTTCACATTTCCAGCGGCCGATGAAGATAGTACGGCAACCGGCCCGCGCTCCAGCCAACAGGTCGGGTATGCCGTCTCCAATCATGTAGCATTCCTGGAGAGACACGCGGAAATCCGCAGCCGCCTGCTCGAGTAAGCCAATCTCCGGTTTGCGGCAGTGACAGGTTTGGCGGAATTCCCGCTGCTTCGCTTTCGGGTGGTGCAGGCAATAGAAGACGCGGTCAATGTGCCCGCCTTCAGCGCGAATCTCCGAGTGCATCCTTCGCTCAAACGCCTTGAGCATTGCCGGCTTCAGGTGCCCCTTGGCGATGCCGGGCTGGTTCGACACGATGGCGGTCTTCAACCCCATGTCGTTCAGCAGCCGGATCGCTTCTGGGACACGTGGAAGCAGTTTGAATTGGGAGCGTTTGAAAGGCGCATCAATCACCCCTGCGTCTTCGTGATAGACGAGTGCATTGATGACGCCGTCGCGGTCCAGCAAAACGGCTTTCATGCTTTAAATCCCATAAATACGATTGGTGGGTGACGCCGTTCGATTCTTGCAATGGACTTCCGCTCAAACAGGGTGAGCGGACGTCAGACCCGCCGGAATAAACACACGGGGGTGCGTAAAGAAATAGAGAGCTAGCCGGAAACCCTTGCCGCGAAAGCGATTCCGCATTCGCGACCATTTTGACGCTGGATGTGAGCCAAGCGACCATCGCGTGAAACCGCGTCGAAGACGACCTTACTGCCCTCGAAATCGAAACGGAAGTTCAACTCGCGCAGGCCAGCCTTGCGCATCGCCTCACGCACCTGTGGCTTCTTCTTTTCACAATAGAACATTAGGAAACCACCGCCCCCGGCTCCGGAGATCTTTCCACCAACCGCTCCATTGCTCTTAGCGAGCTCGTACCAAGCGTCAATCTGAGGGTTCGTAATGCCCTTGGACAGCCGCTTTTTCGACTCCCAGTGGATGTCCATGAGCTCGCCGAATCGATGGAGATTGCCTTTGGTGATGGCGGAGCAGATCTCGATCCCGATGTCCTTAATTTCGCTCAGGCTGCCGACAACGGTCTGATCGTTGCGGCGCGTTGCCTCATCCTGGCTCCGCAGAATGGTCGTGGCATCGCGGATGTCGTGCGTGTAGAAAAGGATAATGTTTTGTTCCAGCGCCTCCACGAGATCCATGCTCAAATTGAGGCGCGAAACTTTCACCTTTCCGTCTTGGGCGATGTCCAGGATGGTCAGGCCGCCGAACGCCGCTATGTATTGGTCCTGCTTGCCAATGGGCTTTTTCAAGATATCGAGTTCGATCTGGCAGGCTTCTTCGGCCAGCTTCTGCTGAGTGGCTTGGTCCTGCAGGAGCGCGTGGAGGGCATTGAGAAGCCCCACCAGATAAGAGCTGGAGGAGCCGAGTCCCGTTCCGGCGGGAATGTCCGCGATCGAAACGATCTCCAGCCCGCGGGAAATGTTGAAGTATTGCATCGCCTCGCGTGCCAAGGTGTGTTGAACATCAGACACATGGTCAACTAGCTCGGAGCTGGAGTAACGGACACGAATCTTGTCATCCAGAAGGGGTGTGTTAACGCTCAAGAACATATACTTGTCAAGAGCAACTGCCACAACGAAACCGCCGTGCTCCCTGTAAAAAGACGGGAGATCCGTTCCTCCCCCGCCGAGCGTAATTCGGAATGGAGTCCGCGTAATGATCATCAAGCCCTCTTTCAAAATGGAGTGATTTCAGGTACGGATTGCGGAAAGTGCTGAGAACTTGTCGGCGCGGCTAAACCGCGGTGTGCGCTGCGGAGCGACTTTCTTTCCCTGCTTGTTCCTTGAAATAGGTGACTGTCCGACGCGCTCCCTCGGTAAGGGAAACTTCGGGTTTCCAGTCGAGAAGTCGTTCCGCTTTCGAAATGTCCAGGCAGATTCGGTCGATCTCACCCGGACGACGCGGTACGTATTGGGTGTGAATCGACTTCCCCAAGAGATCGCGAACAAGGTTGAATACCTCCTGGTCGGTGGTTTGCACTCCGCTGGAGATGTTCAAAATCTCACCGGTGCCACGTTCGAGAGCGGCAACATTGGCGGCCACAACGTCCGAGATATAGACGTAATCTCGAATTTTCGCGCCATCTCCGTAGATGACGGGCTGAACGCCTGCCAGCATCTGTTCGGAGAAGATTGCGAAGACTCCGGCTTCGCCTTGTGAGCTCTGCCGCGGTCCATAGACGTTTCCGTATCGCAAAACGACGTACTCCAGCCCGTACAAGAAATGAAATGTGAAGAGGTAGTGCTCGATCGTGTGTTTGCTGATACCGTACGGGGTTATCGGATTGATGGGGGAGTCCTCGGGAACGGGCATTTGTTTCGGTTCTCCGTAACCCGCCCCGGCGCTGGCGATGTAGATGAAACGCTCTGCCCCATTCGCAAGCGCGGCCTCGATCAAGTTGAGGGAGCCAAGAATGTTGACCTCGGCGTCGAAGAGCGGTTCACGCACACCTCGCCGCACGTCCATTTGTGCCGCATGGTGGTTGACGATCGTCGGCTTTTCCAAAAGGAAAACTTGCTGGATGGCTTCTCGATCTCGGATATCGCACTGATAGAATCGACACTTGGGGTTCAAATTCCTCCTCGAGCCACGGGAAAGATCGTCCAGGATGACGACCTCGTGTCCTGCATTTACGTAAGCGTCCGCCACGTGTGATGCAATGAATCCAGCAGCCCCGGTCACAAGGATTTTCACGATCTAGTCCCTCCTCTCTTAATAGGCCCCTTCGGCTTTCAGAACCTTCCAAAAGGTTTTGATAATAATGACAAGATCAAGCCAGATAGACCAGCGGTCGAGATAGAACATGTCCATTTGGACCCGCTCTGGGTAGGTCGTGGTTTGACGCCCCATGACTTGCCAGAATCCAGTCACACCGGGTTTGACGGAAAGCAACCTACTCAGGTGGGACCCGTAACGCACGGCTTCCTCCTGACGAATTGTCCGGGGACCTACAAAAGTGAGATCGCCCGCGAGGACGCCAAAGAATTGCGGAAACTCATCCAGACTGGATCTCCGCAAGAACCGCCCAACTCTGGTGATGCGGGGATCATCGAGAAGCTTTTGCCGTACGCGGAAACGAGAGCGAAGCGCGGCATCCGTCTCTAGAATTCGGTCCGCATCCACGTGCATGGTCCTGAATTTCAGGTAATAACGGATGTTTCCGTCCTGCCCGAGATATGAGCTTCGATAGAATAGCGGCCCGCGTTCCTCGAGATTCACTAGTAAGAATACGATGGGAGTCAACACCAGCGTTACTGTACTGCCAACAAGTCCAACGGCTACATCGATGCCGCGCTTCACCGCGCGTTGCACGGCGAGGGACCACTGTGGCCCCGCGTCAAAACGGAAGCATCCGGAGACCTCATCGAGTTCGTAATACCTGTTGGCGGTGGCCAGAATATGCGAGTAGAGTTCGACGTCAACCCGTAATTCCTTGCACCGGCGCAAGACTTCTCCCAACCATTCCTCTCCATAATGAACGGCGGGACTCGCCACGATCAGCACATTCGCTCGCACAGTCGCGAGGGACTTCTCCCATTGATCCAAGGAACCCAGCACGGGGAGATGCGGCGCCATGGCGGAAAGAGATTCCGGATTCGTGGCATCTACTAGCACGCCCACCACCTCGTAGCCGTGGTGGCGTTGGATCGAGAGTAACTGCTGATACTCGGATAGCCCGGCCGGAGAACCGGTCAGCACTGCTCGCCGCCGACACAGACCAATCCTCCAAAGCTTTTCGTGGAAGGCTCTCAACGTAAAGCGCATGGCCACCAGCAGAAGACAAGCCAGCACGACCCAGGAGGCCAGTAGGTAGCGCGAGAACACTTCTGACCGGAAGACAACAAAGTTGAATAGAACGAGGCCGAGGAAGCTCACTGCCACCGCCTTGCAACTCCTTTCCAATTCCTGTTCGGGCCGGCGCAGCTCCGGGCTTTTGTAGCCGTCGAATAGATACAAGACCACGACGAAGAACGGGATGTAGAAGCGGTGGTACTCGAAGGGGTTGAGTGCGTTCATCGGAATGCGGAGAAAATGTTGCACGGTGCGGACCGCGAGCATGTGCGCCACAGTAATCGCCAAGAGATCGCCGCTCAGAGACGCGAATTTGTGCAAAAGAGGCCAGATCAAAAAGCGCGCGTACCGAGGCGCTGCTTGTACCGCCGTTGGCGCGGGCCTCAACAATTCGGTTTCGCAAGGCGCGATGGATTCATGCACGGACATCTATGGCTCCGCTTGAACTGAGCTAGGAAAGTTTAATCATCCCCCGAGAGTCGCGTGGCGCGCTTTCGCTTTGCTCATCTCCTCGATGGATTTCTCGGCGTCCTGCACGAACTGGCGTACTGTTTCACGCGTGTACCGATGATCTACCATCTTGGGCAGGAATTGCGGCGGTATCGTGATGATATGCGCCCCAGCCAACGCCGCGCTTTGGATGTCCATGACCGTGCGAATGCTCCCCACGATGATCCGCGCGGGAGATTTCCATTCGTCCAGCCAGTGGCGAACATTACGAATCACCACCGTGGGATCGTTGCCCTCGTCAGCCACCCGGCCAGCGAAGATACTCACGTAGGTCGCCCCGGCTTTGGCCGCCAAAATCGCCTGGTTGAACGAAAGTATCGCCGTCGCGTTCACCGCGATTCCTTCCTGCGTCAGCCGATGTATTACGCCCAGGCACGATTCACCGAACTCATTCACGATCGGTATCTTAACCACGATATTGCGCGCCCACGTCGCGAACACCCGCCCCTGCTCCAGCATTATTTCATGGTGATTCGAAGTCACCTCGACGCTCAGCGGCCGGTCGCCCAATGCCTTGCAGATTCGCAACGCACCCGCCTCCATATCTGCAACTCCGTCCTTAAACATAATCGACGGATTCGTCGTCACCCCGTCCACGATGCCCTGCCCCAACCAAGTTTCAATCTGCTTCACATCCGCTGAATCAATAAATATTTGCATCGCATGCCTCCCCTGTAGCGTCTCTGTCACCGGGTTTGCTCAACTCGACTGTTGGTCCCTTAGGCTGCGGCAGTCACCGCCGCAGGCATCGAGCTCTGAATAAGCTTCAAATCCGCCGCTACCATCATCCCGATCAGCTGCTGGAAGCTAACGGCTGGCTCCCAGCCCAACTTCTGCCGGGCTTTGGAGGAATCGCCGCAGAGGTGATCTACTTCAGCCGGGCGAATAAGCTTCGGATCTATCTCCACATATTTTTGCCAATTCAAATCCGCGGCGGAAAACGCCACCTCTAGAAGCTCGCGCACACTGTGCGTTTCTCCTGTCGCCAGAACGTAATCTTCCGCAACGGGTTGCTGCAGCATCAACCACATGCCTCGGACGTACTCTCCCGCGAAACCCCAATCGCGCTTGGCATCTAGGGTGCCCATGGAAAGCTTCGTTGCTAGTCCACACTTAATCCGCGCAACCTGATGCGTGACTTTGCGGGTAACGAATTCCAAGCCGCGACGCGGGGACTCGTGGTTGAAACTGATGGCCGAGCAAGCGAAAAGGCCGTAGCTCTCGCGGTAATTTACGGTGACGTGATGACCATACACCTTGGACGCGCCGTACGGGCTGCGCGGATAGAACTGTGTGTGCTCATTTTGCGGCGATTCCTTGACTTTGCCAAACATCTCCGAACTGGAGGCTTGCAAAAACTTCGCCTGCGGCTGATGCTTTCGGATCGCTTCCAGGACCCGCACAATGCCAAGCCCTGTTACGTCTCCTGTAAGCACAGGCTGGCTCCATGAAGCAGGAACGAAGCTCTGCGCCGCGAGGTTATAAACCTCGTCGGGCTGCGCCTCCTGAATGATGTGGTCAAGAGAAGATTGGTCTGTGAGATCGCCCTGAACCAAGGTGATCCTGTCTAGGCACAGCTGAATGCGGTCGAACTTCTCCAGGCTGCTTCGGCGCACCAAGCCGAACACTTCGTATCCCTTTTCCAGCAAGAACTCCGCCAGGTAGGAACCATCCTGGCCAGTTACTCCTGTGATTAGTGCTCGCATGATTATTCTCCTTGGGATTTATTCACAACGGATGTTTCATTTGGCTGACGGTCACTTTGGTTTCGCGGCTTGCGGAAAAACAGAAACAGTTTGCCTACCTGCTTGCTCCCACATAAAATCAGCAGCCCTATTCAAGGCGCTCGCCTTTTGTTGCAGGCGCTCGCTCTAGCAATTTTGTATTTTCAGCTCGAATTGTGCTGCGGCTTGACCTCTTGCTCAGCACGGAATCATAGACTTCCAGGTGCAGCTTCGCGATGCGCTCCCAGCTGGACCGCTGCCCATATTGCACCGCCTTCGCGGCCATTCTCGATGTTTCCTCGGGGCTCTGGATGAGAGAGTTGACCGCGGCCAAAGCTTCCTCGGAGGTCCGGCAGAATCTCACCACCCCTTCTAGATCACGCGGGGTGTGCGGACCGCGCGTCGTGATCACGGCCAGGCCGCTTTGGAGGGTTGCTTGCAAAGTTGTTCTTCTTTCCGACGCGCCATCCGGATAGGGAAGATAGGCGATGGATGCCCCTGCGAGCCTCTTTGCAATCTGCTCTTCCGTGAGATCATGATCCCAAATGATCCGAAGTCCTGCGGCCTTCAACCGCAACTCATCACCGTAAGCGGCATGTTTGAGGGGAACTCGACCAATGATCCGGACAACCAGCGGGAGCCCTGCTGACCTAATGAGATTACCCAACTCAAGCACCTGCTCCAGTCCTTTCCCAGGCATAATCAAGCCGAAATGCACGATTTCAGTAAGAGTGCGTGGACTCTCTTGTTCGGCTACCGCAATGTTGCTTCCGACGGGGATCACCGAACTGGCTCGCGAAATCCAAGGAGCCCACGTCGTGGCAAACCGGCGCTCAAAACGGCTCGTGAAAATGATGTGTTCCGGCCGGACAGCGAATGGAAATAAGGCCAGTTTTCGCAGGATGTGTCTTTGGCTCACTTCATGAATTGTTACCACGCACCTCTGTAGCAGCGATAGTCCTTGCGGACCCAATTTCCTTCCAAATCCGACGGTGGGATACTCGATGTGCACAACTTCGAATTTCTGTTCTCGCAATCGCCTGCTCACTTTGAAGACATCAAGCAAGTTCCAATCACCTGACGTGATCACATGAGTTTCTACACCGCTGGCATTCAGAGCATTGGCAAGGCACATCGTGTAGTCGCCGACCCCACACCCGCCGGGTGGACAGGGACCGGTAACCAGTGCCACCTTCACGACACCATGTCCTTACGGGTCGTGTCAAAACGTCTTTCTTGCTGGGTATGGGAAATGAGCATTGAGAAGCACGATTAACTCGGGGTAGCGGCAAGTTGAAACCTATAGTGCGGGATGGCATCGAGTGCCCGGAATGGAAAGCGGTAATGGACGTCATCCTGATTGTACGCACTCCATATTAAAAGCATTTCCACGCCGTTCCGTTCGAGAATGCCAGCGCCGTGTTCGTGCTACCACCGACGCAGGTTTGTCCTTCAGCAGCTACGACGGTGGAATCGCTAATCGTTCTCATTTGACCAGCATTTCCGGCAACGGCAGCCGGCAAGGATGCGACTGTGATCGCGGTCAAGGCTAGCTTCGTGATGACAGCATCGAGGCCGTTGGGATTGCTGGCGTAAAGTTGCGATTTGTTTTGGTTGCCATCAAGATAGGCTGCCGTGCCATACCTGGTGTTGTCTGGGAATGAGCCGGCAATGAAATGCGGAAGCGCCCGGCCCGCGGCGGTCTCGTTTAACTGGACCCAATACTTCACGCGGTTCGGAGCAGATGAGCCGTAGTACGTATTTGGCCTGATAACATCCCATGCACCGTCTTGAATGAAGATTGCTGGCCAGGTGTTGTCGGGGGTTCGATTGGCAGATACAGAGAATACGTTGCCCGTGATTATGTTACTGAATCCAACGTTCGCTGCGCCAACCGGATCAAAACCATAGATTTCTACGTCGCTCTGAAAATTGTTGCCGAACTCAGAGGACCCGCCGACCATGTTGAAGCTGGCCTGCCGTCCTGTGACGGTTCCATAGATCAACAAACCATCCATCCAGTTACCGCCAAAGTCCACATGCGCGAAGCGCGTGGCGCAAGCGTTGCTAAGCTCCGCACCGTTCCCCCAGTTCAACGCTACGCCATTCTGCACTCCTGCCGTGGCTGCGAGGGTCAACCTCGTCGTGCTTGGAACTGCCGCTATGGTGTAAAGCACTCGGTTGATCCGAATGCGCGTCCCGATCAGAGAGCGATCGGTGGACCACTTATTTCCTGATACCCAACTCACGGCAGTCCCGTTGGTGTTGACCGTCCCGACAAATCCATTGCTCTCCAGTTGCGACCCTTCTCCTACGAGAACATCGCAGGTGTTCTGGATGTAGATGCCGTCGGCGTTGCTTTGATTTCCCCCAATTGTACGAAGAGACTGAGAGCCTGACTCGTTTCCACTCAAAGTCGATGTAATCATCCACCCGTGCGTCCCGCAATTCTGTGCGTTTACGTTTTGAATGTCGTTTGTTGGCGCTTGGTTAATCCAGACGCAAACCCCGCTGGTAGGATTGTTGGCGAAGTTTCCATCGACAACGATGTCGCGCAGCGTGGCGTAGGCTCCTATGATTTGAACGATGGAGGAAAGATTCTGGTTGTTGTTTTCCTTGATCATGCAGCCGTACGGGAAGGACGTCCCGTGCTCGCCAGCAAGCGGGCTGGAGCACACGATTCCGCTGCCGGTCTGCACCAGGATCGTCCCGTTCACTGTGAGCTGGCCGGGAGGAAGTTTCAGGGTCATCGGGTGATTTACCGCGCCGAGCGTGAAAGAAGGAGTCCCACTTGCATTCAACAGATCGGGGCGCGGCGTGGCATCAATGAAGGAGCAATTTGGAATCGTTAGGCAATCAGCTACCGCTGCGGGAATGGTCGCGTATTTCGTGCCATCCACGAGGAGGGTATTGCCGATATTAGAGAATGTGTTGTTGCGCATAAATAGGTCGTTCGTATCTGTCGTTGCTAATGTATGCGTCTGTGCGGAAGCAGGCACAACGAACAGAAGAAAGCAGAGTAATCTTTTTATCATGCGCTCTTGATGCAGAGGGTATATCCCGCATCCCTGAAGATCTCCACGATTTGCTCCGGACGTTGGTTGCGCGGGCCCCTGCAAGCATGCAGAGCGCTGGCAAGGCACATCGTGTAGTCGCCGACACCGCACAAGCCGTGTTGACAGGCGCTGCTAATCAGTGCCACCTTCACAACACCCTATCCGTATTAGATGGCTCAGTGCGGACATCGACTTTTTGAAAAGCAAACCAAGCAAATGTGTAGTCCCATTTAAACCAGCGGACGGTCGGCTCGGACGCTTCGAAATTGAGTTGGCCCACCGGAACCAAGCCATGGTTGCCTGCTTCTTCAATGAGGTTCAGGAGCTCACCCTTTGAAAAGATCGTCCAATCCAGGTCGTACACGACGACACCACTGGTATCTACCTTTTCAGGCCAGTAGTCGGTAGACCCGATAAGGTAACCGCCGGACTTCAGGATGCGTGATGCCTCTCGAAATACTTTGGGTCCGCAGAACCCATGTTCCAGTACGGAGATCGCGGTAACTGCTCCGAATGTTTCGCTCGGAAACGCCGTGTGTGCAAAATCACCCGTCACATACTTGATGTTTTGCTTGTAAGGCATCCGCGTGAGTGCTGGATTCAAGTCAATCCCTGTTAGGTCAGAAAAGCCCATTTTGTGCAGGCTGCAGAGTACTTCTGAAGCATAGGCGCCCAGATCGAGAATAGGGGTCGTTTTGCTGACGTGCTGCTCCATAAATTGAAGGGTTCTCAGAACATCCCAACTCTTTTTCAGGTGTCCGACATTCACTCCTCTAATTAAACGCGTTTTGTGCAGAAGTTTCGCAAACCATGGCGTGACAAAATCCAGGCCACGGCGACGTATTTCAGCGCGTGCGCGCGTGTTGTCAACAGACTTTGCCAGAACTTCCAGGCTCATGGAACTCTCCGAGCCAGGAGTGCCGATAAAGAGTCGTGCCCCTGCATATAAACAAAAAACAATGTCAAACGGACGCAACCCCTAACACGTCGTATCAAATCCGGTAACGGTTCCCTTTTTTCTGACTTCCGCCAAAGTGGGTCGGGGAGCCTTCTCAAAAATTTCCAGGAGCTGCTTGACTGAGGACTCATATCGGAAACTTTGCGCCCGCTGGATTCCTTTCGCCCGTAGAGCCCCGCGCAGCTGGTCATCCGTTAACACTCGGCGGATCGCTGTTGCGAAGCGCTCGGCGCTTGTAAGTGGTTCGAGAATCGCCGCGTCTCCCAGCACTTCCGGCATACTAGGAGAATCGGAAGCGATCACCGGCGTCCCACAGGCCATGGCTTCCACCGGGGGCAAGCCAAAGCCTTCATACAAAGTTGGGAACAGAAATGCTTGGGCGCCAGCATAAAAGAGCGGCATGTCCTCATCCGGAACATATCCTAAGAAGCGGATGTCGTTTTCCGTCATCCCCGCCGCTTGAATCTCTCGGAACAGAGGTGAGTTCTTCCAACCAAGTGGCCCTACAACCAACAAGGGGCAGTCAAGCTGGGCGTTCTTCTTGAGGATGCCCAGGACTCTGACTAGGAATTGCTGATTCTTCCGGGGATGGACAATTCCAACGGTGGCCAAGTAGCGTTGTGGCACGCCGTACTTGCGCGATATGTACTCCGCCGCCTTTGCATGGTCTTGTGGTTTGTAGCGCTCAGCAATCCCGGGGTACACGAGCTTTGTCTTCTCCCTCGGAACTCCCAAGGATTGAATCAACTCGTCCTGCGTGGAGCGGGAAATTACGATAATGTAATGCGCGTTGGCGATCGCTTTTCGGGCACACATGGTCTGAACAAAGAGGTTATAACGAGTGGTTGTCTCGGGACAGCGGAGCCATACCATGTCATATACCGTGACGACCTTCAGCACTCTAGACGGCATTCGAAACGGAAGAATTGCGTTCGTAGCCCAGTAGACATCGACCGCGTCTTGTCGCGCCAAGCGGGCGCCGCGGCCCAGAAGCCAGAAGGAACCAGGGCACCTGCCAAACGCCCCATCAATTCGCTGTTGAAATGCTCCCGCAGGGAACGGCAAATCGATGCCCCTATTCGAATACAGGAGGTAATCGTGTTGCGGAGCAACTCGGGGAAGTAAGTCGACCAATCCCTGCACGTAGTTCCCGATTCCTGTGCGCTGCTTGCTCAATGGCCGAGCATCAATTCCAATTCTCATGTGGACAACTCTCCCCCAAGTCTATGGATTCGACGCAACCGTGGAACAACGGCCTTGAGATGGGACAACTCGGCCTGCAAAACCAAGAGCGCAGAAAAACAGCAGTACGCAGGCAGGCTCTCCCACGATCATGAGGCTGTCGAATAGCCCGTGTATGCAAAATACGAAAAGCGCCAACAGTGCCGCCAAAACAACGCGGTCCACTCTATTTTTCCATGCACGCCAAACCAAATATCCGAACGGACTAAAAAATAGGCCGAATCCCACCACGCCATTCTCAGCGAGAATTTGCAGATACGCATTGTGGGCGGCTAGGTGTCCTGCATCAACGAAATCGTTCATCATCGTTTCAAGGTTCCTGCTGCCTATTCCGATCAGGGGATGCTGCGTGAACGCGATCAGCGCTCCGGACCACACCATCATGCGGCCCTCAACCGTGGTTACAGGGTCCTCCGACCTGTCCAGCAGTTGCGTCGGAAAGAGAGAAAACAGCAACAAGAACAGTGCCATGGGCAACACGAACAAAAGAGTCCGCAGAAACTTCTTGGATTCAAGAGCAAGAATGACTAGGGCAACCGCCAAGCCGAGCATGGCTCCTCGGCTCCCACTCAAAATCAACCCGATGATTCCAGCAGCCGAGAGTAGCAAGCATGGCTTTCTACGGTATCCCCGCATCGCTAAGGCCAGCAACATGCTCGTAACCACGGAACAGAAATAGCCATATTCGTTTGGCCAGGATAAAAATGAACGCGCGCGGGGGATCCACTCCAATTCAAGCCGGTGCGGAAACATCCATTCCCAAAGGGAACCAAAGTTACCTATCAAAAGCTGGTAGGCGGCATACAGGCAGAGAGGTACGAGTGTGGCGCCAAGCGCGAGAATCACGGATTCAGGATCCTTCAAGGAATAGATGGCGTAGGCAAGAATCAGCCCGATCAGCCATCTGATGACATAACCCCAAAACCAGGTTGGGTTTAGGGACCTCCCAGCCCCAGAGACCGTGAAAAATGCAAAATAGGGCACGAACACCCAAATCATCCTCGGGACGCGCAGGGGAAGTCGTGCCAACGGCAACACTAGACCGAGTAGCGCGAAATCCAAGTAAACCCATTGATCTAGTACCTGTCGGTGAAAGTCAAAAGGAAGCAATGCCACCATGAACGGGACAGCTACAGCGAGATCGGCGCCGTACAGGGTTAAGCATACTACGGTAGCGAATAGGGTGGCGCCAGCGCTTAGACTAAAGATAGCCACCAGTGACGCAAGCGCCAGTCCGGCGATGAGCAGAGGTATGGTGAGTGAGTTGTGCCACTCGGCGATTTTAGGCTGTGCTACACTCGCGACGGATTGTGAACCAACACTCATCATTGTTTTGATTCGGCGTTAATCAGTTTAGGGATAGCGCTCATTCAGCGACCGCACAACAGAGCTTGCGGCGGCCCGAGAGTCGAGCCTGGCCGCGAATTTGAACTCATCCTGAACGGCTACGAGGATGAACCGGGCTCCATCCGCCAGATAGACGCGAACTTAGTCACCATACCGGTGCGGCACAGATAGATAAGAAAAGCGGCGAGGCATGCCGTTCCCACAAGAAGCGGCGAGACCAACCGCCCTCCAGCCAGAATTACGAACAGGCCTGCCACAAAGGCAAGCGACATTCGAGCCCAGCCCAGCGGTCTTGGGACTGCTTCACCAGTCCGGCGCAGCCAGTAGACGTTCTGCGATAGTAGCGTCAACTCTGTCACGATCGTGAGAACCGCTGCGGCTCTCCAGGAAAACATCGGGATGAACATCAGGTTTCCGATGACGTTCACTGCCAGACAGACCGCCGAAGTCACGACAAACACCTTCTCGTGCCCATTCGCCAGGAGCTTCATGTTCAGTGCGTAGTTGACGTACCGCAGAATGACGCCCCATATGAGTATTTTCAAGGCTGCGGCAGATTCGGCGAATCGAGCGCCGAGCAGCTTGGGAACAAGAGTGTCAGCGAAAACCATTGTCGCTAGCACAATAACGAACGCCGCGCTGAGTAAGAGGCCCATCGCTTTCTCAAGTTTTTCAGCCTGTCCAGCCTGAGTGGACGCTTCTTGAGAGAGTCCAGGCAGCAAGCTATAAAGGACCCCATAGGGCAGAAGTTGGACCATGCCGATCACGCGGTAGGCTGCTCCGTAAATGCCCGTAGCATAGTCCCCGGCCAGCTTGGAAAGCAGCACGACGTCGAGCCGGTCGTAAAGATTCGCAACGAAGCCATAAATGTTAAAGATGACGCTCGTCTTGATCAATTGCCGTGCTTTCAGCCGAAGCCGCTGCTTTGTCCGGAATTTCAGGGCAAATACCAACCCAGCAACTGCCCCTGTTACAGACGCTGCGCACTCCACAACAATAACCATGCTAAGCCCGCCGCCCCGAACCAACAAAAGAACCGCGCCCGTTGCGAGCGTCAGACCCAAGACCAACTCGACAACGAGGAACTCCACGTAGCGGCCGATCCCGCGCAGCACCCCCTGAACCGCCTCACTCAGTGATCGGGGAAGCAGCGTGAGCGACATGCAGGCAGTGGCGACAAGCACCAATCGCGGATAGCCAAGCAGCCATAGAATGCCAAGCCCGACCCCTGTGATCGGGACCATGCACGCGAGGCGCAGCCATATTAGTTGCGCTCCCAGTCCCCAGCCCAGCCGCTCGTCCTTTGCCGCTTCTCGAGTCAGATAGTCGATGTATCCAGTTCCGGAAGCCACCGCCAGCATTTCCACCATCGCCAACAAGAGTGCATAAACACCGAACCGCGCGGGACCGAGCACCCGCGCCACGACAATCACAAAACCTAGCCGAAGTAGCCCTCGCAATAGTTGCGCAGCCGTCAGAAGAGCGGCATGCGAAATCCTAGCCTCGCCCGGCGAGGCGGATAGCTGGCTCGCTTCACTGGCGCAGGTGCTCAATGCCCTATTCCGACAGCGGGTCGTTTTTGGAGCACGGTCCCACCCGCAAGAAGCTTCGAGCCGGGAATCGGATGTGCCTCAGCCGGTTGATTTCCGACAACTTTCGGATCAATGCTTGCGGTCACCATCAGCGTCTTGAGGCGACTCGGTAGACTTTGAGAGTCTCCTGCGCCGCGAGTTTCCAAGAAAACCGAGTGGCGTGCTTAAGTCCACGATCGATCAAGTCTTGCCGGAGGGCGTCGTCGATAAACGCGCGGTAAAGCGCCTGAGCAAACAGCTGTGGATTGGTGATATCCGCGAAAAGTGCCGCGGTTCCTCCTGCCTCAGGCAACGATGAATTCTGGGCACAAACGACCGGGGTACCGCAGGCCATGGCTTCGATTACCGTTAGTCCGAACCCTTCCGCCAAGGATGGGCAGGCGTATACACGAGCGCCCGGGTAGAGCGCCGGCAGATCCTCATCTGCGACGAAGCCGGTCAGCAGCACTCGCTCCTCAATTCCCAGCTCGGCAGCGAGCGTCCTTAGCTCCTGTTTAGCTTCATTAATCGGTCCTGCGATCACTAGTTGAGAAGGGATTCCACTCTGGACGAGGTGTTGAAATGCCCGCAGCAGGCCCGCGTGGTTTTTCCTTTCGCGATATATCCCTACATACAGAACATACTGATCCGAAATACCGTATTTCCTGCGGACGCATTCGAGCGATTGCGCGTCGGTTACTCGCTGAAATCGTGAATCAATGCCGTACGGCACCACAAAGACCTTATCTGGACTCGCCCCCAGGTGGTAAATGATCTCCTTCTTCGTGTAC
Source organism: Terriglobia bacterium (assembly GCA_963811715.1). Classification (GTDB taxonomy): domain Bacteria; phylum Acidobacteriota; class Terriglobia; order Acidiferrales; family UBA7541; genus Palsa-360. The sequence continues at coordinate 297,276 of CAWESM010000004.1, read as the reverse complement.
TCACAGCTGGTGATCACTGCATCCGACCAATGCGCGGCCAGCGGCATCATGCAGCGATAATAAATGCGGCCGATGCGTGACTTTAACTCCTCCCTCCTGGCCATATAGATTACGTCATGAATATTGACCACCACCGGACACGTCCGGACGACAGGCACGACGAAATGCGTCGAATGAAACAAATCGACCCGATGCTTCGCCAAGATGGCGGGGATTGCGAACTGCTCTCGGATCGAGTAATAAGGCACGTCGACCGGCAAAACCTTGATTTGGGCACCATTCAACTTGAGTAAGTGCTCCAAGCCGTGAGGAATGATCAGCACGTACTCATGTTCCGGCGCTTCGTGGACGAGCGCCTCAACGATACAGCGCATGTAGCGTCCGATGCCGGAACTCTCTATCTTTCTCAGGTCCAAAGCGATTCGCATTTGAGGATCAGTCTGCCCAACACAAGTCGAATGCCGCCGATTTTAAATTTGCCTTCAAAACCTCTTCTGCCCTATTCTCGTCACGCGGCACGCGCCACTATCTCCACTACCACCTTCTTCCAAGTCCATTGTTTGCCCCTATTACTTGCTCCGGCTCTCGTAAGTCCTATAGTTTCCGCTTTTACGAAACTCGGGGGAAGGGGACTTGTCGCAAAAGGGATGTGACAAAAGGTATGCGCTCTTCTCGCGTTATCCTAGCTATCGCGCGGCCTCCCAATCGGCCTCATCGATCTCCACTGCCACCGATCGCAGGATGAGGTCGAAAGAAATGACGAATCGCGACCCGTTTTTCTTCCTAACCAAGATGCCTTGCAAGCCCTGCCGTGGGACTGTCCTAACGCGCACACGGTGCCCGACCCTCAAGTACGGGTGCGGCTCGATGCGTATTTCGCGCGTGACTCCCTGGCGGAGCGCCTCGATTTCCTGGTCAGGCAGGGCGGCGGGCTGGCCGCTAAATCCCACGAGCCGCGCCACGCTGGGCGTCTGTAATACCCGTAAGCGGTCGCGCGGCCCCAGATGCACAAAAACGTAGCCCGGGAAGAGCGGCAGCTCTAAACGCATGCGCCGATCTTTCCAGCGCCGCACCGTTTCATGAACCGGTAGAAACGATTCGACGGAGCTCTGTCCAAGTTGGTCGCGCACTTCCCTCTCGTGATTCGCGCATGTGCAAATCGCGTACCATCTTGGCTCGAGGGAGTTGGACAGCAAGACCACGCCTTCCCCCGCGTTCAGACCAAGAATCGACGAAAGCTCCACTTCGCGCTGCTTCGATGCCGCAGACAGCTTCGCCCCGTCAGTTACAGGGGTATTTGTGACCTAACCCATTTATCTTTAACTAGTTACACCAAAACCTAGGCCTGCTTGGGCTCGCCTTTGTCAGTCCCCTTGCGACGGCCCATCCAACTCCAACTCCCGCCATTGACCGAATGTTTCCCGGAGCCGTTTTTCGAGAACGCTGGCATGCGGGCGGAGACGGTCGAAAAAACTTCCTGTGCGAACACCTTCCGCGGATCGTTCGCGTCTGTTTGGTGCCACAGCGTCTTCCCGAAAATCCAGGTCACGGCGCCCGCGATTGCCAGCGCCGTTCCGAGAAAGATGACTAACAGCCGCGGCGGAAAGGATTTCTTGTCCGGAACGATCGCGGCGTCCAGCACCTTCACCGTTGGAATTTCTTTCGCTTCCTGGACCTTCGCCATCTCGTATTCTTTTGTGAGCGCCTCGAGTACCGCTTCCTGAATCATCGTTCGCCGGTACAGGTCTGCGTACGCGACGCCGAGAAGCGGCAATTTCCGGATGGAAGGATACATGGACTCGCTTGGCTGGGCAGAGACAGTCGTTGTACTTTCGCCCTTCCCGCCCAGCTTTTCGAGTTGCTTTTGCAGTTCGTCGGTGCGCGCTTTGACGGTCCTCACGCGGACGTTATTGTCGCCGTAAATCTGCTTGAGTCCCTCGGATTCCGATTCGGCGGCGATCAGTTGCCCCTGCAGAATTGCTGCGGCGTCAACCATAGCCTTGCCCTGTTCCCTAATGTCAATCGCCGTGTTCTTGCTGGCGAATTGGCTGAACTCCTTCTCCGCCGATTCCAGATCTTTATTCACCGCTTGCAGGCGCTCTTCCAGGAAGATCCGTTCACGACGTGCCGAGGAAGTGCTCAATTCCGCCACCAAATTGTTCAGTTCTTCCACGTAGGCTTGAGACATTGCCGCCGCCCTTTGTGGGCTCCCGTCCGTCACAGTGACCGCAATGATCTGGCTTTTGCGATCCACGGAGATGGCGGTATGTTCCGCCAAATCCTTCCTGGCGTCTTCCATACGGCCGTCCCAATAGAGTCTTTTCAGGTCAAACTGCTGGATCAGTTTGTCTTGCGCCGTGCGGCTGGTCAGGATGCCCACGAAGACGTCGCTCGTGCTCTTCAGGCCCAGAACATCACTGGCGATACCCCCAAGTCCGCTGGCGCTGCCTGACATCGCCGCGGCCGCCATGGCGAGACCGGAAGTAGACGGGCTATCGGGCGGCATCAAACGCGCCGTGGATTCGTAGCGCGAGGGGATCAGAAATGCGAGCAACGTGCTGGCGAGCATCGCGTACAACGCAACTTGGCATAGTAGTCCGCGATATCCCCACACAAGTCGGAGGTGCGCGACACTTTTCTCGTTTGCTTCCGGCGCCTCCGGCGGGGCGGGCGTACCAGGGAGGTCCTTCACCGGCGGTTCGATCACAGGCTGGCGGAAGGGGGCACTGCCCGAGAAATTCACGGCCGGCCTCCGAACCCGGATGGGCTTCCCGTCGCATTCGTACTCGAGCGCTGGAATAAGTTTTCCGGATGGAACAGAATTTCCACCGTGGCCGTCACATTTCTTTGAGGGTTTGGCTGAATCACGGGGGATACCCACCGCCCACGTTGCACCGATGCGGAAAGACAGGGATTGGACCGCACCTAGCAATCACCTCGTGCGACGGCATCCATCACCGTGCCCTCGCCTGGAACATGCTGCGGATTGACCTTCTGGTGCCGAATTTTGAATTGCAAGCGGTTAAGTGCGCCGAACCAATAGTTTGTCCCGGCCTGCGGTCCAATCCAGCTCCCAATCAAATCTCCGTTCTCGGTGTATCCGTTGAGATAGCGATCGTGGAAATCAAGGAATCCGCGGTTCAGTTCTTCCAATCTCTCTTGGCCGGCACTCGTTTCAGCTGGTTCGTCGTACCGCGGGCCGCTATCGAGGGGATCAACTGATTTTTCCTCCGCGTTGGCTACTTTGTCCGCCATCAAGAGATCTCTTCCTTTCGAGCGCCACATTTCCCGCGGTTATCAGTCATTAATTTCTCTTCGGAGAGAAACCCACTTCCAACACTGCCGTAAAATTCTTTTGTGGTCCGCGGAATAGGATGGGATAGCGGGAAATATTTTCGTATTGCAACTCGGTCTTCACATAAAAACCGTTCTCAAGATGCATCTCATTGTTCCATCCGTAGTCCTGCCAGGCTCCGCCGTGCGGAATGAAGTCGGGACTGACCGAGTTGTGCTTGTAAATGAGTTGCAAGGTATTTCGCGGCGAAATCCAGTATCGAAGCCAGGATTGGATGGTCCGGCCCTCTCGGCCGACCGTGTTTCCGATCAAATTGCCGTTGTTGGTGTTCCCATCGGGATAAGCCAAATTCCAATAAGTATAATTTCCATGGTTTCCCCCGCATCCGTGGTTCCCCGCGCCGATCAGAGCGCAAGGAGACTCTGTCGACGCGCCTTCCATATGAAAATCAAGTTTAGGTATTCCCGGAATTCGCGTGATGTAGATGCCCGGATGCCAAGGATTCCTCACCGGGTTCTCGATCGGCAAGATGTCGTCTTCCGCGTAGGCATCTCCATAGAGGACAATGTAATTTCGAACTTTAGGAACGTAAAAGGTCCAGTCCATCTCGGAGTCGTTGTCGCCTGGCACACCCTTATCCGCAATCCGCGTGCTGGTGAGGCCAAACAGACTGTGAAGGAGATTGCTCGCATTCAGCGTCTCGCCTCCAGCCCCCCCGATCATGGTTCTCCGTCCGAATCCGAGTTCCAGGAACGGGAAAGGCTTAATATTGAATTTTTGCCCGTACACGAACGGTCGCGGGACGTAAGGATGCCCTTCAAGCCGCCCAAAGAATTGATCAAAACGAAGGGGGCCGAAATGCTGGAGGAAGCCTGGCAAACGGAACGGTTCGGGGTTCACCAACCGGACCATGTCAACTGGCTCAGCATTGTCACTCCACATCATCGAATCGGGCCCCGGCGCCCAAGATAGACTTTGCTTGCCCAGCACGAGTTGCCAGTTGCTCAAGTTCACAGCGACGTAGGCATCCAGGAGCCGAGGCCGGTTGATCGTCTCAACAGGGCCGGCAGGCGCCTTAGACGATATGGGTGAACCCCCAGCTGTTACACCCGCGTCGGACTGGGAAATGAAGTTGACGACGGCATCGGAGGGCGCGGGAGCGGAAGGTGCGTGCTGGTACTCTGCGCGCACGTAAAGCGCAAGCGGCCCGGCTGCAGCGCTGAATGATCCGCCTGTCTGGCCGTTGGTTCCGCGCGCAAACGGCCGGCCGAAATCGTATGCAACGGTTTGTCCGAAGTGATAACTGTCGGTCAGAGGCGGGCCGCTGATCGAGACGGCTCTGGCATAGACGGATTCAAGATTCGCCGTGAAATTGCGGCCTCCGCCCAGCAGATTGATTTCGTAAGCGAATTCCTGCGCCAGACGGCTTTGGAGTTTTGCAGGCTCTTCGCTTAACGTCTCACCCTCGGGCAACGCCTCGCCCGCTTCTTCCGCGAGGCGCGCGCATTCGATGCGAGTCCAAGGCTTGAGTCCCATGATCCCGGTGTTGGCATACCTCAGCGCGGCGAGCCTTTCGAACGCCCCGTACACCCAGCTATCCAGCGGCACGAACGTGGACCCCATGTTGCTGCGATCCCTGTGCTCCTCACCGATTTCGTTCCCAGAGAGGCTGTCCGAGCCTCCTCCTCCGAGTTCGGAATCGTGGTGCGCGCGATAGACTTGCCGGCCAATCAGCCATCCAATCGCGCCGCCCACGACAACATCCGAAGGGAAATGCTGCTTCCCGACGACTCGGGTCGCGCTCACCGCGGTAGCCAGGCCGTAGGCCGCAATCTGCGTGATTGGCCCGGGGTACTCGTGGGCGATGACGCTGGCGATGGACCACGCTACGGCCGAATGGTCCGAAGGAAACGAGACGCCCTGCTGAAAAAAATTGCCCAGTCCCTGGTCTTGGTTGGGGCGCTGTCTTCCAAACGCGTACTTGAATGCCGTATCGACGCCAAAACTGTTGATCGCCGCCTCGCCCGCGAGAATGCCCGTCTCTCTTTGGTGGTCATCATGGGACAGCTTGCTCCAAACATAGAGTCCGCCGCCGGCGCCAACCAGGGAATAAACCCCATAATTGGAAAAGTTCGAGTAACGGTTGAGCTTTTTTGGATCTGTCGACAGCGCGGGGGGAACTGCCCGGTCGGTAGCGAAGAAGCCTCCCGTTACGGCCGCCAGCGGAAACAGCCAGGTTCCGTCCGCCCAATGCAGGCGGCTTGGGCTCGTCCAGATGGCCTTTTGGTCGAATGCCAGATTCTTCAAGAACGGGACTCCCAGAGAATTCGAATTTTCGATGGCCGGCTCATAGGTGTCGTCCTCTCGCTTCCTGGGCGCGCTGTTCACCAGCTCTCTGTCCTTCGACTCGATGGTTAGCATCGGAGGCGGCTGGCTGGATTGCTGCTCTTGCGGCTTGGCGTAGCCATTTGCGCAGACAGTCTCGACAGCCACCAGCAGGCAACAAGCAATCGCGTATTTCGGTCTTCTTCGATTCATGTTCGTTCTTAGCCGAATTTCTTGGCGAGCCCCAAGTCGCCGACGCGCCACTCGCCCGCCAAAGCAGCGCGGCCAGTGGGAAGCCGGCCCGCCTAGGCGGGACGGCGCGTGGACCGCGCGCCCGTCAGTACCGCAGTGCGATAAACGCAACGCTGGCAATGGCGGACGCCGCCTGCGCGGTCAGCAAAACGCTTTGCCACTGCAGGCCGCCGCCGATGGCTTTCTCGGGCACGACGACCGTGTCCCCCGGCTGTAGCGTTGCGCCTAGCCATTCCCCGCTCCACAGGCTGCTCTTCGCGCCAACCACGGAGCCATCCGCCCGGACTACGAAGATGGCCTTCTTATTCGCAAAACCGGAGGGGCCTCCAGCCTGCCCGAGATACCACTTGGCACTTTTTCCCGGCCGGAAGGAAACAGCAGTGGGATTGAAGACTTGCCCTGTCACCATGACGTAACTCGGCCTCTTGGGTACGATCAAGAGGTCTCCGGCCCGGACTTCGATGTCCGCAGGGGTGTCTTTCCAGCGATCGATTTGGGAAGAAATTCGAATGGTCACGCGGCCCAGTACAGGGCTGGCGCTCAATTGCTCTAGGCTGGACTGCGCCTGTTGCAGGGCGATGGCCTTGGCTTCCTTTTCCTTGGCATCGTTTTCGGGCAGGAGTTCGAGACTCGTTTGCGCGTCTCGCACACGTGTAATGATCTCGGCCTGCGCTTTCGATTCCAACTCACGCACTTGCTGCCTTTGCAGCACGGCGCCATACGGAAATGCATTGGGTTGGAAACCGCCGGCACGCTGCAAAACGGAGCTAAGGCGCTCCCCGGGACGGATGCCATACGTTCCGGGGTTTTTCAGCTCCCCTTTCAGTGCGATCGACGCCCCGAGGTCGTTCCAGCCGGGGAGTTGCCGAACCGTCAGGACGTCCCCGTTGCGCAGGGTTGCGTTCGAATTTGCGTCGCCGGCGAGCGCGGCCGCCAGCGCGACCACTTCGTGTTGCCCTGTCAATTTCGAAGGGCTCCCCCACTGATACTGGATCAAGTCGGCGGACTGCGCGTCCGCGCTCGGCTTCAGTCCCCCGCCCACGCGAATCAAATCCGCGACACGCATGTTCGTGGTCAACGGATAGCGGCCTGGTTTTCCGACCTCGCCTTGGACGTACACCGTGGCCGGTTCGATGGCGTCCGGATTCTTGTGGATCAACAGGCGATCGCGCGGCTGCAAGAGGATGTTCTCGAGCGGATCTCCCCCGAGCGCCTCGGTCAGGCTGACGCTGAAGATTTTGAACTTGCCGTCCGGCAAGTAGCGGAATATCTGCGCATCGGCGATCTGCGCGTCCGGGGTGAGCCCTCCAGCCAAGTGGACTGCATCCGCCAAATGGATCTGCCCGGAGGTTTGATAGGTTCCCGGGAGGCGCACATCGCCCAACACGGAGACCGTCGGCGGATTTTCGAAGTCAAACCGGCTGAAGATTCGAACCGTGTCCATGGCCTGGAGGACAGGCGCCTGCGCAGGATTGGCCAGGGCAGCGGCCAAATCGAAGCTTTCGACACTCGGATGAAAGTCCGGCGCGTTGAGGCGAATGATTTCGGCATATTGAGTCGCGGGCTCCGGGAGCAGGTCCTTATAAGAGGAGATCACGTCGCTGACACGCATGTCCGCACGGAAGGAGTACCGGCCCGGCCGTACGATATGCCCTTCCACGTAAATCGTGTCCTGGTTGTAAGGCACGATCGGGAAGATCCGGATCCGATCGCCGTCCTGAATTTCAAACGCCTCCAGTTTTTTCGTTGCTTCCGAGGCGTTCTCTGCTTCGGGAATATCCACGCTCAGCATCGTCTGTTTTTCGTGGGCTACCAGACGCTGTACCTCGATGTGCCGCAGCGTGGCGGCGGGAAGCAGGCCACCGGCAAGTTCGAGCACGCTTGCCAGGGTCTTCTCCTCGCGCAATTCGTAGATCGCCGGGCGGCGCACCATCCCTTCGACGGTTACCTGCGGCCCGATCGGCGGGACTTGCACGGTGTCGCCATTCTCCAGCCGCTGCAGGTCCGTCTTCACTCCGTGAAGGAGAAGGTCGTACACATCCACGGTCTCTACCAGCTGCGTGCCGCGGTAATGTTTTAATATCCGCATCGACCCGCGGGTCGTGGGACCGCCCGCGGCGAACAGAGCGTTGAGTGGAGTAGAAAGCGAACTTATGTCGTAAGCCCCCGGGTTCGCAACATCGCCCACTTCATAGACGCGAATGGTCCGCAGGCGAGCCAGGGACACATCCGCCGAAACATTGCGAAATTGAGTCCTCAATATCTGCTGTAAGTTCTGTTGCACGGCGGCCAGGCTCTTTCCGCTGACCAGGATTGGCCCCACCTCCGGGAGGCTAACGCGGCCTTCGCGATCCACCGTGCGGTACAGGCGTTGCGATACACCGCCCCAGAGATCCACCGACAATCCGTCGCCAGGCCCAACAACGTAATCAGGGCCAACCGGAAGATCCATCGGAATCAACTGCGAGTCTCGCGTCCCATTCTCAAACACCTCCGCGCCAAATCGCCTCGGTGTAGCAGGGCGCGTGACCGCCTGCACGTACATATCGTAAAGCGATGGAATGCTTTCATAGGGATTCAGTTTCCGAGCCATCTCCGGAGGTTGGCGGAGCGTTCTCGGAGGAACACGCTGGTCGGATTTCTCTGCAGGCGCCACCGGGGGCGTCTGATCCATTCCTGCTCCGTTTCCATATGCCGCGAGTAATCCTTCTCCGGGATTCTCGATGGCATAATTTCGATTGCTGAAAACGGAAGGTGAACTTCCATTCCCTCCTGCTCCACGATTTTGGAGGGCGAGGGGATCCGAACCGTCCACGCTGACTCCGCTGAAAGAAGCAGGCGTCGTGATTTGAGAAGAAACGCCGGTACTGTCTTGCCCAGATTGGTTGAGCTGAGCACGCAGCCAGGTGTCATCGCTGATGGCCGGAGAATTCGAGGGGTTCGGCACTCCGGGGGAGCCGAGGGGGGGTGGCGCGCCCTGCTGAGGTTCTAGTGTTGAACCTCCCATCGCCGGCACGTAAGTTTGCGAAACGTTACAGTCAGCGTCCAAGTGTGAATCGCAAGAACGCGTGTCCAGTCCATTCTGCCTTTCCCGCTGACGCGCCTGGGCCACTTCCTCTTCTTGATCTCGGCGCCGCGTCAGCCGCTTGGCCCGGTCCTGGATCAGCAACTCGTGATCTTTAGCGGGATCTGAATCCGGGCTAAACTTCGGGAGGAGATACCCATAGCGTTGAACCAGAGCGGTTGCAAGAGAGCGAAACTGAACCTCCGTCTCCAACCGGTCGAAAATGGCGTCGTTCGTCAGGTCCGCATCGACAACAATCTGGCCGTGGTCGGTCGCGTCCTGGGCGACCCAACGTTTCAATTCGACCATCAGCCCACTGTCCTTGAGCAGTACCGATTTGATTTCGGCCGCCGAGGCCCCCACCCGGCCCATGTTCTGGAACGACAAATCCGAAATCTTTGCCGAAATGTCCGTCCCCTGTTGCGCCAGTGCCGCAGGCGCAACTTGAACGCTCAGGAGCATGAATCCGGCCACGGCAAACACAATCCGCGTTCTCCTCGCCTTCCCGGGACTCGACTGTCGAATGTATTCCAGACGCATGTCTAACCTCCCACGTACTGGCTCTTGCGGCGCAAGGTGCTGAGTATTCCCGCTTGGGATGCTTCCACCTGGCTGGAGTGAATATCGAAGGAGGCCCAGAAAAAGACGCTGACATTCCTCTCCGGAGCCAGCGCCAGAATCTTCATCTTCGGATAACGGAGCAACAATGTGTCGCAGAGAGAAGGCCGACGGCCAGATTCATCGAGCGCGATGATCAGAACATCAGGATGCGTCCCGTCGACGGCGTGGACAATTTCCTCTTCGTTCTTAATTTCCGCGACGATTTCGATGTCAGGCTGCTCGACGATCGTCTCTAACACCAACTCGCGCATCAAACGGGGTTGATTGGCGACGACGACGCGAATAGGCTGGGTCATCCTGTTGTACTCCGTGGAAAGCAACACTATCCGAAGTGGGGCAAAAGGGGCAGGTTCAAAGAAGGGTGGAAAAAGTACCTCAGGGAAGATAGCAGTCCGGTACCATCCGCGGTACCCATCGAGTACTCAACCGTACTGGGCCGGTACCTAAAGAGGTCCTATTCCGGCCCGGCAGCCCTGGCGGCCCCTCGCGGAACAGGCGCCCTGTATTGTACAAGTATGTATATATCTTATATATTACATTGCTTGCGGTTGTATTTTGCCTTGACACTTTCAGGCGTAAACGTATTCCCGCTAAATTAGGCACTACAGTCGCTTTCTACGGACGGACTGTGGGCCGGGCTCGGGGACGGCGATTCTGAGTATATGTGCCCTCCCGATGTTGTTTACCTTGATGTTGTCATGCCTCATACAACCCGCGCTTTCCATCGGCCAAGATTCAGATAGCGATCCATCGATCAGACGGATTCCGAGCCCTAACTCTATTCATAAGTTCTGGGCCATCCTCTCGGTGAAATTCCATCGTTCATCAAATATTCATTTTCCGTGGCGACCCTCGTGTTCTATTGTAATGGGCATGATGCTGACCAGGATTGTTCGTGAAAGTTTGCCCGTGCTTCGGTCCCGCCTTTTCGGGCGCCGAGTTGGATGGGGTGATCCGAGGGTATTGGGCCTGTTCGGCTTGAGTATTACGGTTGTCATCCTTGGCTGCGGGCAATCAACACGGTTAGGGGCAGGGCTAACGCACGCGGACACGGCAGCACCCGCTGGGGCGACGTTCCAGGTTGCCGATCGAGATTTGCATCGCCCGGTGACAATCATTGCCTACGGGGACATGCGATTTACGGACCCGAGCAACGTTACGGCCACGAACCCGAGCGTTCGACAGGCCTTGGTAGCGCGCGTCGCCGAAGAGAATCCCGATGCCGTTCTGTTGAACGGAGATGTGCCTTGGCATGGCGGCAGCGAAGCTGACTATTCGGTCTATCGAGCGGAAACCAAGGCATGGCGCGACGCCCACTTACGCGTTTATCCAGCGTTGGGAAATCACGAGTTCGCCGAGTGTGAACCTCAGGGGTGCCTCACGAATTGGTGGCGGGCATTTCCGGAACTTAACGGCCGCCGCTGGTACTCGGTCCAACTGGGGACGCAAATCCATGCGATCGCACTGGACAGTAATGCTCCGTTGCTGGCCGATAGCGAACAATCTCTTTGGCTGGAAGCGGAAATCGCCTCCCTGCCCCAAGGCGTCCGATTCGTGCTGATCACCATGCATCATCCGCCTGTCGCGGACGTGCAGACAAAATTGTTCGTCGATCACAATCCGCGTCCGAATGAGATCGCCCTGGCAAGTTTGCTGGAAGCGCATCGCAAGAGCGGAGTAAAGTTTGTAGTGATCGCAGGCCATATTCACAACTACGAGCGCTTCGAGCGGAACGGCGTTGTCTACCTGGTCTCCGGCGGGGGAGGAGCGGTGCCGTATCCAGTCGAGCGCACCCCGGCGGACGCTTACCAGGACTCTTCTTTCCCCAACTATCACTATTTGAAATTCGTGCTGGCTGGGGCGAGCCTGAAGGCGACGATGGTTCGGCTTGCCAATCCGGGAACTTCGGCGTGGGAGGTCAAAGATACGTTTGAAATCCCTGGACCCAAAACCAGTGCGTTGCTTCATGACTTCGGAACTGGGATTCCCAGTATCCAGTAAAGCCGTTTCTCGCGGGAATCCTGACGGGCAATCAGAATCATCCTTTTACCGAAATGGAATCCGTTGACTGCGTCACGGCGGGCCTCGCAGCCGTTTGGGCGCGGGGCCAGTCAAACGGGGTGCTAAAGATAATATAAAGAAGTCATAAAGAATATTGATCTGGCCGATCTAAAAAAATCAGAGACGACGTGCTTGACGGTCCGGCTCGGTTTGAGTACATTCCCGTTTCCCTGGTGAGACGGCCAACATTCCTACGGATTGCTCAAGGAGAGCGAATGGACCCAAAAGGCGTACTCGAATTTGCAAAGAAAAACAGCGCGAAGATTCTCGATCTTCGTTTCATTGATGTGCCGGGCATCTGGCAACACGTCAGCTACCCGATCGGCGAACTGGAGGAAAGTTCGTTCAAGGATGGGTTTGGGTTCGACGCCAGCTCGATTCGAGGATGGGCGTCGATTCACGAATCGGACATGCTGCTGATCCCGGACCCCGATTCGGCGTTCATGGATCCGTTCCGCACGGAACCGACATTGGTGATGATCGGAGACGCCACCGATCCGCCTTCACGCAAACCTTACCACCGGGATCCCCGGCATGTCGCGAAACGCGCGGAGGAATATCTGACGTCCACGGGACTCGCCGACAAAGCTTTTTTCGGCGCGGAGGCGGAGTTCTTCATCTTCGACAGCGTCCGATTTGACCAGGCTCCTCAACATGGTTTCTACTTTATCGACTCCAATGAAGGCAAGTGGAATTCGGGCCGCGAGGGAGACGGCTGCGACGGACCAAACCTCGGTTACCGCACTCGCTATAAGGAAGGCTATTTCCCCGTTCCACCAAGCGACCACTTCCAGGATCTGCGCACGGAAATGGTTTTGAAGATGCAGGCGATCGGCATGGACGTCGAATGCCATCACCACGAGGTAGCCACGGCCGGGCAGGCTGAAATCGACTTGCGTTTCAGTACGCTTTTGAAATCAGCCGACAACATGATGAAGTACAAGTACATCATCAAGAACACAGCCGCCAAGGCGGGGAAGACGGTCACGTTCATGCCGAAGCCGATTTTTTCGGACAATGGCTCGGGCATGCACACGCACCAATCGCTATGGAAGAAAGGCAAGCCGCTGTTTGCAGGAGACGGTTACGCGGGGCTTTCGCAGATGGCGCTGTGGTACGCGGGTGGATTGCTAAAACATGCACGTGCACTTTCAGCTATCATCGCTCCGGGGACGAATTCGTACAAGCGGCTGGTGCCCGGCTACGAAGCTCCTGTGAACCTGGCGTATTCCAAGCGCAATCGCTCCGCCGCGGTTCGCATCCCCGTGTATTCGGAAAGCCCCAAAGCCAAGCGGTTGGAGTTCCGGCCGCCCGATCCTTCGTGCAATCCGTACCTCGCCTTCGCGGCCATGCTGATGGCGGGCCTCGACGGCATCAAGCACAAGATCGATCCCGGGAAACCGCTCGACAAGGACATCTTCGAGTTGGATGCGGAAGAGGCGGCGAGCATTCCTTCGATGCCGGGTTCGCTCGATGAGGCGCTCGGAGAACTCAGCAAAGACCACAAGTTTTTGCTGGAGGGCGACGTCTTCACCGAGGAGTTCGTCGAACTCTGGATCAATTACAAGAAGAAGAATGAGTCGGACCCTGTGCGGATGCGGCCGCATCCGTACGAGTTCCATCTCTATTACGATATTTAGATTTCCTTGCGCGGGAGGTTTCGGCCGGCCCAGCTTTCCTCAATTAGCAAGAACGCCCCCGACGTTGTCAGTCGGGGGCGTTCTTGTTGTTGGCTGCACAAGAAGTGTCGCCCCTTCGGGGCTCGCTGGTCCATTCGGACATGGTCCCACCGCTTCCGCCGTGGGCTACGTTCTTCCGTCCCTGACGGGACTCGCCTGCCCCGCGGCGCTTGGCATGAAAATGTCCTCCGAATAATATTACATGCATGGTATGGGAGGTCGAGGGCAGCGACGAATTCCAGGAATGATTCCATGGGTTGACTGACGCCGGACGAATTTCCATTGCCCGCAAGATCGATCTTCTCGAGCAGAGAGGGATGGATTTAGGAGGGGACGATGCGAGCAAGGTGGCGTGATATTTAGAATCGGAGGATGGCAAAGGGGCAACAGGCTCGCGCCCATACACTGGCCATGAGGGACTTGAGGGGGATTGAGCTGCGGGAATTGCGCGAAGCGTTGCAAATTACTCGAGTCGCGCTGGCCAAGAAGTTGAAGCCAATGGCCGTGCGCTCAAAATAAGTCCACCACGCGACGACCTGGCAAAAATGATCCTGTTGTGCAAACCTAAGCACTAACGCGCCCCAAACAAGCCGCCGTTCAATCCTGGGAACGCCAATCTCCTGATTGGCGAGCAGCTAATTCACGAGTTTTTCTTCGCGTGATCGGAGCTAGTCCCTTGGGAGTCCCGCCAGGGACGAAAGAACGTAGCCCAGCGCGGGAGCGGTGGGACCGTTCTCGTGTGGACCACCAAGCCCCGCAGGGGCGGCACATGGTTACCCAAACGTGTATTTCGGGTCGTATTCCACCCCATGCTTCCGAAGTAGTGCGCGAAATTCATCTTCGAAACTGGTTTTCCGGTGATGCACCTCTTGGTTCTGGATGTATCGAGTGACCAGATCGAGGTTCGAGGCGCTGACACTGAAAGCTCCATACCCTTCTTGCCAGGAAAAATCGATTCCCTCCTCGCCCATCCATTTCGACGAATTCGCTTTCAGCAGAAGAACGGCCTTGGCCAACGCGAGCTTCGGCGGAAGGTGCAACAAAATGTGTACGTGGTTCTGTGTCCCGCCAACCGCTAGACAGATCATTTCGTGGTTCTTACAAATCCCAGCAATGTAAGCCCACATTCGCGGTTGCCATTCTCTCGCGATTGTGTCACGGCGGTCCTTGGTGCTGAAGACCAAATGAACGTGGTTCCTGGTGAAGGAATGTGCCACAGTGTCGCCCCTTCGGGGCTTTATACTATCGCACTCTGGTCCCCACCGCTTCCGCGGTGGGCTACGTTCTTTCGTCCCTTACGGGACTCGGAAAGAACGCCCGGAGGCCAACTTATCTGGACTCCTACACCAAAAGCCTTTTGAACGCGGACGAGTGCCGTGTGACCTTGGACTGTGTTATTCTTTTCAACTTGCGCGCGCAGCAATGGAAGCCACTGAGGGGCATTGACATGAAGCAAAAATATAACGGCAGGGCCATTCCGCAGGATGGAAAAGCGATTGAATTCGTGGGGGGTAAGTTCGTTATACCCGACCGGCCGATCATTCCGTTTATCGAGGGGGACGGGACCGGGCGCGACATTTGGAAGGCGTCGCGGCGTGTTTTCGATGCGGCGGTCGAACAGGCGTACGGCGGAAAGCGGAAGATTGCCTGGTATGAGGTGTTCGCGGGGGAAAAGGCGTTCAATGAATTTAAACAGTGGCTGCCGGACGAGACAGTGGAGGCCGTTCGCGATTTTCGGATTTCGATCAAAGGGCCGCTGACTACGCCCGTGGGCGGTGGGATTCGGTCGCTGAACGTCGCTTTGCGGCAACTCCTCGATCTTTACGCGTGCGTGCGGCCGGTGCGTTATTTCGCGGGCGTTCCTTCCCCGGTGAAACATCCCGAACGCATGAATGTGATCATCTACCGCGAAAATACCGAGGATGTGTACATCGGGATCGAGTGGAGATCCGGGACACCCGAAGTAAAGAAGCTGATCGAGTTTCTGAACAAGGAAATGCTGGGCGGAGGGCCGAAGCAAGTTCGCCTCGATTCGGGCGTGGCCATCAAGCCGATTTCACCGACGGGAACGAAGCGGCTGGTGCGCCGAGCGATCGAATACGCACTGGCCAACAAGAAGCGCGTCGTGACGCTGGTGCACAAGGGCAACATCATGAAGTTTACCGAAGGGGCGTTCCGAGACTGGGGCTACGATCTGGCTCGGGATGAATTCCGCAAGGAAATTGTGACCGAACGGGAGAGCTGGATCGTGGATAACCGGGACCGCAACCCGCAGCTGAGCGTCGAGCAGAACGCCGCGATGATCGAGCCGGGGGTGGAACAGGGGACGGAGGCTTTCCGCAAATCCGTTTGCGACGAAGTGAAGTCCGTGCTGGACACGATTTATGCGACGCACGGGCAGGGCAAGTGGAAGCAGAAACTCCTGATCAACGATCGCATCGCGGACTCGATTTTCCAACAAGTGGTGACGCGGGCTGATGAATACGATGTGCTGGCTTGTCCCAACCTAAACGGCGACTACATTTCCGATGCCTGCGCGGCGCAGGTTGGAGGACTCGGCATGGCTCCCGGCGCGAACATCGGCGACGGCTATGGCTGCTTCGAGGCGACGCATGGGACGGCGCCCAAATACGCGGACAAGGATGTGATCAATCCGAGTTCCGTGATGCTCTCGGGCGTGATGATGTTTGATTTCATGGGATGGAAAGAGGTGGGGCAGTTGATCGAAGGCGGGATCGAACGCACCATCGCGCAGAAACGCGTGACGTACGATCTGGAGCGGATGATGGAGGGGGCGAAAAAGCTGAGTACGTCCGCGTTTGCGTCGGCCATCATTGAGAATATGCAGGCGCGGGTGGTGGCGAAGTAACGGCCTTCGACGAGTTTATGTCGTGCTCGTGTTTGCCGATTTGGCCGAAAATCTTTCAACACAGAGGGCACAGAGGACACGGAGGGGAAAGAAGAGGAATTCCTCATTGCTTCGCTGCTCGGAACCACGAGTCGAAGGAAACATTCAACTAGGCATACATCCAACTTGAGCGGAATAGGAGAACGAACTGATGCGGAAGAAGGTGACGGTCGTCGGCGGTGGGTTTGTGGGTTCGACAACGGCGCAGCGGATTGTGGATATGGAACTGGCCGACGTGGTGCTGACCGATATTCTCGACGGTCCTCCGGCGGGTAAAGGGCTCGACATGCTCGAATCAACGCCGATTACGGGGTCTGATGCGCGCGTTACCGGTATTTCGACCGCTTCGGAGGATTACAAGGAAACGGCCAATAGCGACGTCGTCGTGATCACCGCCGGATTTCCGCGCAAGCCCGGCATGAGCCGCGACGATTTGCTGAAAGCGAACTACGACGTGATCAAGACCGTCGTCGAGCAGGTCGCGAAGTATTCACCGAATGCGATTCTCATCATGGTCACGAATCCGCTGGATGCCATGGTGCAGGTGGCGTACAAGGTTAGCGGCTTCTCAAAAAACCGCGTGATGGGAATGGCGGGCGTGCTGGACTCCGCGCGAATGAGTTCGTTCGTGGCGGCGGAGTTGGGCGTGTCGGTCGAGAACGTGCACTCGTTTGTTCTCGGAGGGCACGGCGACGACATGGTGCCGCTGCCGCGCTACTCGACGGTTGCGGGCATTCCCTTGCCGGACCTGTTGCCCGCGGATCGCATCGCCGCGATCGTGGACCGCACGCGAAAGGGCGGCGCGGAAATCGTCAATTTGATGAAGACCGGGTCGGCGTATTACGCGCCATCCGCGGCGGTGGTCGAAATGGTGGAGGCGATCCTGAAGGACAAGAAGAAGATACTTCCCTGCGCGGCGTACCTCGAGGGGGAATATGGCGTGAAGGGACTCTACGTCGGCGTGCCCGTAAAACTTGGGGCCCGCGGCGTCGAGCAGATTATCGAGATCAAGTTGAGCGCGGAGGAAAGAGCTGCGCTCGAGAAGTCCGTTGCTTCGGTGCGGGAATTGGTGACCATCCTCGGGGTCGCGTAGGGCAAAATCCGCGGGGCCGGGAAATTTCTCTTGCAACGCACGATTGAAATTCAAATTTGAGATTTGAAATTTCAGAAATGTGTTTCCCGTTGTATTACGTACCGAAGTCAGAAATATAAAATTTGACAATTCATAGTGCGAGAGATTTTGAGCGCCCCGAAAGTGGTGTGCCTATTTATTGGGCGCGACAGGCAGGCGACACTCGCGTGCCGCGGCTGAATACTTATCCGTAGAATTTTAGTTGCGGCCACGCTTTTTGGAGCGTTATTTTTGGTTCGCGGCAGATGTAGATGGGGACATTGTTTTCTTCGGGGATGGCGTAGTCATTGCGGATGGTGGCGGCCAGTTCGATGTGGTTGAAAAGCCGCTGCAACTTCTCCATTGGAATTCCCACGGTGATCACGACTTCCCCAGTGTATTGTTGCGGCCCCCAGAGGTAGTAGTTGTTGTGGCCGCTGATGGGACGAGGCAGGCCATAGGACGGACCGAAATATTCGATGGCGCCGGCCTGGCCATAGTTTCTGGTCAAGATGGCCGCCTTGGGCTGATCGCCTGCGGGAAGGGACTGAAAAACGCCTGCGACGACGTCGACCTGCTGCCGCCACCCCATCATGTCCGCAAAAAACTGAGGCAATTTTCCGCTTGGTTGAATTTCTACTCGCACGCGGTTTACATCCCAGAAATTCGCGTAGGCGGCGGCTGTCTCGAGGGGCAGAATGGGGATGGCGAGCGGCGCCGCGACGAGGCCACCCACGACGAGAGGGGCCAGAATAGCCGTCTTCATCCAATTCCAGTTTGTCCTTTGGGGATGCAGCCCATTAGCGCCAACTCCACTTAGAGCCCTCACCCGTGGTTCAATCCAGGACTCGATTGCCACCGCGCCGGCTGCGAAAAGCATGGGATACGCGGGAGCCAGGTAGTAAATGCGTCCTCGGAAAATTAAAAGTTGCAGGAGAAGGAACAAGTAGGTCCACCCGAGGAAACGGAATTCCCTGCCCTGGCGGCTCCCAAGAAAATACCAGAGC
Organism: Terriglobia bacterium; assembly: GCA_963811715.1. Taxonomy (GTDB): domain Bacteria; phylum Acidobacteriota; class Terriglobia; order Acidiferrales; family UBA7541; genus Palsa-360. Next base: position 278,953 of record CAWESM010000004.1, on the reverse strand, counting down.
CCTGCCAAGCAGATGGGCGTGGCCAGTGGATGTATCAGCAGCGCCTGCTGGCCGATAAACCCGAGCCAGGAGACGTGGGCGTTCTTGTACTGGTCCACATTCCGGAGGATTTCCGGCGTGGGCCAGTGATTGTGAATCTCCCAGAGCAGGTTCGGCAGAAAAAGGGCGAAGGCAATCAGTGCGCCATCCCAAATCCAGGCATTTTGCAAAAGGCGCCGCTGCTTGGTGACGACCAATGCAAGGAAAAATCCAAATCCAAAGAGGAGCGTCGAGTGCTTATTCAATATCCCGATGCCCGCGACCAAACCGAACAGCAACCAGAGATGTTGCCGTCCCGTGCGGATGATTCGGAGAGCGATGGCCACACAAAGCATCCACAGCACGGGTTCAAACGCGTTCATGGACAAGAAATTGTCCATGGTCAGGTAGATGGGGCACAGGAGCATGGCCGTGCCCGCGAGCACTTGCGCGTAGCGGCGTCCGCCGAGTTCGCGGACGATCCAGCCAGTTAGAAGGATCTTCGCGCCCGAAGAAAGAGCCGGGAAAAAGCGCAAGGAGCGCAGTGAATCGCCGAATAACATTCGCGACAACCGCGCCACCACGGCGACCAACGGAGCCTGGTCCACATATCCCCAGGCTAGGTGCTGCCCGCAAGCCGCGTAGTAGAGTTCATCGCGAAAGTATCCGTAGCCGCCGTTGAACAGGAAGTGGACAACGCACGCGGTGACGGCGAAACAAACAGCTACGGCCTGATCCTTCTCGAGCCACAGGCTCCAGACGAATCCGCCAGTCCGGGCCGACTCCAGTGCGCCCGGCTGTTCTCCGACGAGGGTTCCCTGTTTTTCTATGAAGGGGGAAGCCATTCTTCGAGTCCGTATCTTAGTCGGCTCCAAGCGAAGCCCGCATCCCTCTCTTCGCCGGAGTGTGGCCCATCTAGATTACGGGAAACATAGACGATGACCCCTGCGAACAATCCTTGAGCGGGTCCCAAGTCGCCCACGCGCCACTCGCCCGCCCAAACAGCGCGGCGAGCGGGAAGCCAGCCCGCCTAGGCGGGACGGCCCGTAGCTCCCACACCTGGTCCAGCTCCTGCCCGCTTTACCTGCCTGCAGGCTGCGTTGGGGCTAACGATGCACTCTTGATCGTGTCCAATTTCGGGAACATTTTTTCGAGATAGTCCCGGCCTTGATTCCCGATTAACCCTTGATCCGGACCGCGGCCAGACGGAGCGCCCTCGCCGTAGCCGCTGTACAGCTTGTCGACGACTTCCATGCCGCCGGTGACCTCGCCGAAGGGCGCGAAGCCGTCCTTGTCCAGGCGTTCGTTATTGCCGTAGTTGATGAACACCTGCGTGGTCCGCGTATTCGGTCCGGCCATCGCGTAGGTGATAAATCCGCGGTGGTTGCTCTGCACCACAGGATCGTCCTTAATGTTGGCTTTGTCCCACGCGCGAGAAACCTCGGGATATGCGCTCAGGCCGAACTGCGCCATGAATCCCGGCAGGACGCGAAAAAAAGCGGCGCCATCGTAGAAATGATGGAGGATCAGGTTGTAGAACCGGTCGGCGCCATTAGGCGCCCATGCACGCGTGATCTTGAGGCCGAAGTCGCCCGCGGTTGTGACCACTTTCACCTCGTAGACTTCCGGAGCCTTCACGCGTAGCGGCCCGGGCTGCAACAACGAGGGGTCATACCGAGCGAGCTTCGCTCCTGGAGGCAATTTTCCGGGCGCCGCCGTCCCGGCCGGAGGATTGCTCGGGGCCGGCGTTTGCGCGGCTACTGCAAGGGCGACAGCCAGAGTTGCGAGGACCAAGATCTTACTGTTGTGACGCATCGTGTCTTTACCCCTCCAAATTTTAGCGGGCTCCTAGTCGCCGACGCGCCAAAGCCAGCGCTATGGCGACGGCGCGTGGATCTCCCACCCATTATCCGGCGGGCTCCACGCTTCACTCAAACCGTTCCGCGTAAAAGGTGGGCCCCCGTCCGAGTTGCGGAAAGCATTATGCCGTTATTTTGTGTCTCTGACTAGAAGGTTTGGATAATTTCACCGTCAGGATTGCTTTCCTCGCTTACGTGGTCCTTTAGCCTTTTACCAGTCACCGATCACCGGTCACTTTTTCCCCGCGATTTCCTTTGCCGTGAGAGCCGCCTGCTGCTGAATCTGCGGCGGCATGCCCTCGAGGCCTCTCGCGTACCGATCTACGGCCGGCGTGTCGGCCTTCTCTCCAATCAAGTACAACGCACGCAGCGATTCCCACACCATTTCCGGACTTGGATCGACCACCAGTATGGGTTGTCCGCCTTGCACTTGCGCGCCGTCCGTCACGATCCACTGGGTAATCGTTCCAGGCACGTCGGAACGCATTTCCACATTTTCTCCGGAGACGGCGACATGCGCGACGAGAGTTCCCGGATTGATGACGTCGCCAGGCTTGAGCCTTGTCGCGAGCGTCCCTGAGCGCGGCGCGGCCAGCGCATACGGCGCCAGCATCCCAGCAATGACGTCATGGCCTGAGGGATCTGCAAACCGCACCAGCGAAAGGGCGGCGTTTCGCCGCACCATGGGATTAGCGTCCGTCAATTGCTTGAGAAGCGCCCTGTGAAATTCCGGTGATTGATTGTCCTGGCCCATGACCCAGGCGGCGGTGACCCGCAATTCGTCGCTGCCCTCCGCCGCCGACTGGATGACTTCCGGGTACCAGATCCTAGCCGACTCCCGTATAGCCGCATTGGGGCTCATGATGCGATCAGCGACCTGCGACAGCGCGTGCTGCGCCCGGCGGGGATGCAAGGCGTCCGTGAAGTAGGTTCCCAGCTCCGCGTCATTCAGCGGCCGGCTGAAAGTGGTCATGTACCAAAGCAGAAACGGCATCAACACAAACGCGAACGTCAGGACCAGAATCCCGATCAACCACTTCTTCGCGATCGCGGACTTAGCGGGCGCCGCAGAGGTGTCACCGAGGTTTTGAGCGTTAGTCATTCCAGATCACTTCGAGTTTGTATTTCTGTAGAAGCACAGACCACCGAGTATGTCTTCGTGAGCGGCCTGCGCGCCGCTTCACCATCACGAGTCACGAATCACGATTCACGAATCACGGCAATTCAGGGGTGAGGAGCCGCGTAGACCTGATAGAGCAAGAGGTAGATCAGCACTCCCGTGACGGACACATAGGCCCACAGAGGTAGGGTCCACCGCGCAATGCGCTTGTGATCCGCGAATCTTCCCTTGAGCGCTCGGACTAGCGTAATGATCACCAGCGGCACGATGGCCGCGGCGAGGACCGTGTGCGTGCCGAGCATCGTGAGATAACCCGTGCGCGCCATCCCCTGCCCCGGAAACCGCACCGAGCCCACTTTCAAGTGGTAATCCACGTAGGAAATCAGGAACGCGGTCGAGGTTCCGACCGCTGCCAGCATGCACGTTTTGTGCGCCTGAACGCGCTTGCTCCGGATCATCACATAGCCTATAGTAACCAAAATGGCACTTGAACCATTGAGAATAGCGTTCCAGGCAGGTTGCGAGATCAATCGGGCCACTTTCCAGAGTTTCTCTTCACCAAACCCTCCGTGCCCTCTGTGGCGTTTCTCAGTGCTCCCTGTGTTAAATTCCGGAAAGCACAACACAGAGGACGCACAGAACCACCAAGATTCTCGAAGGCGAGGCAGGCGCTACTTGACGCTCGTCGGCGTAGTCGCGCCACCGTCGGATCCGCCCTTGCCAAGCCACCCTCGCTCCCTAGCCAGCACAACTAACAAGATCGCAAAGATTAAGGCCGTCATCCCGCAGATGGCGATCATCAGCAGGCCGTCAAGGCTCCCCATCAGCCGCGACGAAAGCCCGCCCAAAATGCCGAGAATAGAAAGCACCAGCATCACCGCGCAGATAACCAGCAACTCGACCGGATTTTCTTGTCCGTTCATGATCTCTCGCTGACGCCCGGGAATTTCAATTACCGGGAAAATTTGTCGTAGAGTAGCAATCCCAACAGCAACGGCAGGTGAAGCACGGTCGCGTGCATGAGCCATTTCGCGCGAACGTTGCTCTTCGCCGCCGCGGCCCACAAGCACACTTCCACGAGCATGATCCCCAAAACGAGCGCCCCAAAAAAGTAGCGCGCCCCGGCCAGGCCCGTCACTGCCGGAAGCAGGCTGACGGGCACCAGCAACGCAGCCGTCAAAAGGATTTCACGGAATGTCCGCTTCCCTTCGTGGTCCACCACGGGCAACATCTGGATTCCCGCGCGGCGGTAGTCTTCCCGATACACCCAGGAAATGGCGTCGAAGTGCGGGAATTGCCACAGAAACAGCACCGCGAACAGGATCCATGCATCCACGGTAATCGTTCCGCGTGCCGCCGCCCATCCGATCAGCGGAGGCACGGCGCCCGGAAACGCTCCGACGAGAGTCGCCAAAGTCGTCCTGCGTTTGAGTGGCGTGTAGACGCAAAGGTACGCGGCCGACGTCAGGATTCCCAGCAAAGTCGCCAGCGCGTTGGACGCCACCGCAAGATAGAGCGCCCCGGCCACGAGCAAGCTCGCGCCAAACCACAGCGCCTCACGCGGCTGCAATTGCCCGGACGGCAGAGGCCGCGAGGCCGTACGGCGCATCAACGCATCGGTGTCGCGTTCGATGTAGTGGTTGAGAGCCGACGTTCCCGCGGCGATCAAAGTAGTTCCAAAAACCGTGTGGGCCATCCGCACCCAGTCCAGTGGGCCTTGCGTCCCGAGCGCATATCCCGCCGCGGTCGTCATGACCACCAGGAACGAAACATCCGGCTTGGTCAGCGCCATAAACAACGCCGGGCGGCTCGCTTCCGCCGGGATCGATGCCGGTATTCCAACGGAGACTCTCATTGCGCCACCTGCTCCGTAGTCGCGGTGGAATTCGCGAGAGCAGGTCCGGGCCGCAGCATCCGGTAGCTCACCAGCGCCGTCAGTAGCGTGGCAGCCAGCAAAAGCGCTCCTGTAACTGTATGCACGACTGTAAGCGTGACCATAATCGTTATTGGTTGCGGGAAGCGCGCCGCATAGACCCGCGACCACCACGCCCCGGCGCCCAGCAAAAGTTGCACGCCAATCAAAATGTGCAGGACTCGCCCGCACTTGCGCATAGGTGGCACGTTCGAAAAGCGCCGCTTCAGCGCTCCCGCCGTCATAAAAACCAGTATTGTAACAATCACGGCCCCAATCAGGTGCGGAATAATTCCAAACCCCTTATGGCGGAAGGCCGCGCCCAGGATTAACTGGAGGAAGACGGCCGCGACAGTCCAAATCGTCAGGGAGCGGACGCGCGGGGTTCCCGCGTCTTCCATTTCGGGAATGTTGTTGAGCCACCAGCTGCTCGTAAAAAAGGCGATCGCGACAACGGTCGAAAAGAACAGTTGCGCCAATGTGGCATGTGCCGCGGAGACCGCGGGAGGTTGGTACATCCGAACGGTCAAACCACCCAGGATTCCTTGCGCAATGACCCCGGCAAGGGCCGCCAGGCCGAGCCAGCGCATCCATCCGCGTTTCTCGCCTCTCCATAACCACCCGGCCAGAATGATCGTCAGGAAGCCCACGGAGGCCGCAATCACGCGGTGCGACCACTCATACACGATCCCGCCCACCATGGGAGGGGTCACCGACCCCCAGGCCAGCGGCCAAGTAGGAACCGAAAGCCCGGCGTCGTTCGAAGTAACCAGCGCGCCAGCAATCAGCAGCAAAAAAGTGCAGCACGCTGTGAAGACAGCGTATTTGTGCAGGCCAGAATTCAGATTGGGTGCAGTGTCCATGTCCATCGAACCACCGGAGGGCTGCGGTCACCCCTCCGGTGGCCCAGATATCCTGAAGATCTTGCTCTAGTCCCCTGCCGCCGCTGTAGCCTTGAACGTAAACGTCACGGCCTTGGTCTCTTTCGGGCCCACCGTAACGGTCTGCTCGCTGGGGCCATACAGCTCGTGCCACGCCACCAGTGTGTAAGTCCCGGGAGGAAGGTTTTTCAAGTCGAACTTGCCATCCTTCTCCGTCACTTGGAAGTAGGGATTGGCGAGGACGGCCATGTACGCCTTCATCCAGGGATGGACGTTGCACTTCACCGGGATGGAGATCTCCTCGCGGGCAAACGACTTGTCGATCGGGGCTGCCCCCGGCGGCTGCGACTCGTTCCACTCGCGGTTTTCCTTCGGGATGGGGTGAATATTGTGCGTGGTCTGGTCGCTGTTCACGACTTCGATGTTCTGTCCAACTTGAACACCCGCCACGTGAGGATGGTACTGGCATCCCTGTTGTTCAAATTTTACGGGCGTCGACGGGGCCGGAAACGAATATCCATCGAGGCCAGATTTGACGTACACCACGACGTTGGCGAGAGCGCCGCCGTCCCCTGTCACGACTTCCTCGCTGGTGACGGGACCGGTGTGCCCCTTGGCACAGGCGGGCTCGGCCGCCATGCTGATCATTTTCATCTTGGGCGCCGCGCCGTCGAGTTTCACCGATCCGGTGACCTCCCCGGCGGTAGCGGGATCCACAGTTTTGCCGGCGGCAGCGCCAGCGGCTGGCGCCGGCGCTTCCGTTGTTTCACTCTTCTCCCACCGCAACCGGTTATTGCCAGAGCGAAAGCCCCGATTGCCAGTGAATAAATCCCCCATTTGCTTTTCTTCACGGAAAAGTTCCTCCTGTCAATAAAAGTACGTATGTCAAAAACTTCTGTGGATAAAACCCCTGAACTTGCAGTGCCTAACGGCGCGGCTGAAGTCGAAGATCCGGCCCTGCCGTGGCCGCGCCCCCCTAAAAAACCAGTGGTCCAAGCTTAATTCCCAGACCCGCCGGACGACGTCCGCCCCACCAGCGATCGTTGCTCCTCCGGAGTCAGTTGGAACATATAGCGCACCAGCAAGTCCGCGTGGTCTCCCGTGTACCCGTGGAAGCTCGCGGGCAGCGGGCCGGCGAACACCCAATGGTCGCCATCGCGTTTGAACAATCCCGATGGCATGGCCGTTCCCGGCGCGATCAAGGCCGGGTTGGTGATCCACCTCGCGGTCCAGGCCGGCTGCAGACGATCCTTCGCGAACAAGAAATTCGGAGCGATGGCGGTCTTGTCGTGCGCGGGGTCGCCCGTGGCGTGGCACTTCAAGCAAGGCGCGGCCGTGCTGGTGAAGAGCTGCCGCGCCATATCCTTTTCCGCCGTCGTAATCGGCGCCATCTTCTGCGGGATAAACGGCTGCGGCTGGCTGGACATCGCCTCAAAGAATAGCACCAGCGTGCGAATTTCATCGTCCGACAAAAAGAATGTCGGCATGCGGACTTGCAGATACGACCGCACGCCATTGCGGTTCACGTCGGTCGTGCTCAGCGAAGGATTGGCCAGAAAACCCTTCAGCCATTCCGGATTCACGCGCGCCCCTTCGCTCGTCAACACCGGAGGCAGATTCTGTTTGTTCTCTCCCTGGAACTGCGGCAGCCCCATCAGGACGGACTTCTGCCCGATCCCAATCTGATGGCAACCTATGCAATTATACTTTGTGACAATCCACCAGCCCTTCTGGATGGCCGCGCGCTGGTCCGCCGGCTTGTACATGTACTCCGGCGGCAGCGATGGATCGGTGGACCCAAGCAGGAATGTCGTCAGAGCGTCGATGTCTTCCTTCGTGACATTCGGCTTGGGCATGCGCAGACGGTCCATCGGGTCCGGCTTAAATTTCCCGTGGTCGAAGGCGGCCGGGTCGGTGAGCTTATTCTCGAAGAAGCCTTTCAAGTCGTACCACGCGCCGCGCGGCGATTTTTTACCGTCGGGAAGGATGCCCAGCTTGGCGTCTTCCGTGTAGAGAGCAAAATCCAAGCGCTCGATCGGCTTGCTTCCTTCATTTGTGAGTTCCGTTCCGATACGCCCTTCGTCCTCCATGCCCGGAAATTTCGTGGCAGCCGGCGCACCCGTAGTGCTGGATCAGCGCCTTGCCCTGCGCTTTCAGCTTCGGGTCGTCCATGAAATCGGCGGCCTCGTACGTGGCGTCGGCGTGCTTCTGCGTCAGTAAGAAGCTGGCGATGTCGCGTGCGTCCTCCACCGTCAACCGCAGGCTGGGCATCACTGTCATTTGCTGCACGACAAGCTCGTGGCCATCGTTCGGGCTTCGAGAATGATCCAGGTCAAACACAAAAGGAAGATCGTGCTTGGCGTAATCCTCGGGCCCCAAATCCTTCTTCTCATAGGGGCTATAGGGGCGCGTTCGGACCCGCGGGTTCAGGATCCAGCGCACCAGATAATCGTAGTTGTCCTTCTCCCCCACTCTCGAAAGGTTCGCGGCGAAATCCCCGCCCACCAGATTCGGGCCTTCGCCAATCGAATGGCAGGCCTCGCAGCCGCGCGCTTCAAACAGCTCCTTGCCGTGCGCGGCGTTTCCGGGAGTTTGCTTAGGCAACTCAGGTCCCGTGATGGCGGATTGCCATACGTACGCCGCGATCGCCTGAATCTCGTCGTCCTGCAGGCGGAACTGCGGCATTTTGGTGGTGGGACGGAATTCGTGCGTATGCTTCAGCCAATACGGAATCCATTCCTTGTGAATCTTCATCCGGACTTCTTTCAGGTCCGGACCGACTTTCTTGATTTCCTGCAGCAGGTTGTGCGAGCGCTGGTCGAGTTGCTCGACCTGCGCGTCCATGCTGGAGATGGTAACCGTCAGATTCGTGGCTTGCGCGTAGTAGGCGTTCGCGGCGTCGTTGTCGGTGGCCGCGTCGCCTTTCTTGTTGAGTTCCACGATCTGCAGCCGATCGTCCTGCTTCTGATTTTCAAGCTGCGTTATGGCTTGCCGCGCGCTCACCAGTTGTTCGTCCTGATTGTCGAAGCCCTGGAAGCGGTGGCACCCGATGCAGCCTTTTTCCCGGTACAGCTTCTTCGCGCGGTTCAGAACCGGAGCGTGCTCGGTGACCATGTCCGAGGCGTGGCACTGCTGGCACCCGGCCTCGAAATTCTCCGGATAATTCAGCGGCCAGAGCCAGTGTTCGTAACGCCCGTGCGCCTTTTCCACGGTATCCAGCGCGCGCCCGTTTCCGCCATGGCACGGCGAGCAGCCAAATTTTTCCAGGGGATGATATTTCATCATGTCCGGATCGGGATGGCTGGCATACGGCGCATCCTTGCTCTTATCGAGACCCAGGTCGGCCTTCGTTACCGTCATCGTCACCGGCACGATCAGCGGATCCGTCCCGAGATGGCAGGATTGGCAGCGGTCGACCAATCCGGTGCCGCCGAGGTTATTGAGCGACGCGCCCGTCGGGTTCACGTTTACTTGCCGGAGCTTGATATCAAGTTTTTCCATGCTCCCGGCGAGGGTCTGCAAATCGCGCGCCGCGAGGCCTGGGAGCTGTTCTTTTACATATTCGCTGAGTTTGTCCTGCGCGTCTTTTTCCGGCTGATCCACCTTGCCGCGCTCGGCGACCAGCCGGGCCTTCCCGGACATGATCGAAGTGAACAAGTCATTTAACTGTTGGTAATTGTACTTTGTAGGTACTATCTTCCCGCCCTCGACCGGCCTGGCGACCTCGTACGTCACCGTCTTGGCGTCGTTCAACTCCTTCAGCTTGGACTCTTTCCCGCTCTTGTTTTTTTCGTCGATCTGTTCCCATTGATAGGTGAGCGATCCGACCAGCCCGCGCGCCAATTGGAACATGTCCGTCATGGCGGCGCGCTGGCGGTCCAGCAAATCGATCTGCTGCCCGATCTGCTGGTCCTGCGCTCGGGCAGAGTCATGCGCCGCTTTCACATCGGCAAGAAGTTTTTGATATTCCGGCGTGGCGTAAAATTTCTGCTCGTCGGCCTTGCGCTTCTGGTACTGCTTCTCGAGGTACGACGAATACACTTTCGAGAATTCGCTTTGATAGCTGCGCCACGGCCGCAGTCCGTAGAACTCGTCGTAGAGCGACCAGGATACGGTCAACATCAACAAGAATACGGAAATCAGCACCAGCCCGGCCATCGGCCGGCTTGTAACCGGATCATCGGGAGGAAGCTCAGGCACCCAGTGCCTCCTTATAGTTTAGCGGGCTCCAAGTCGCCGACGCGCCAAAGCCAGCGCTCTGGCGACGGAGCGTAGAGCCCGCACCCGCGCGTTTTGATTCTGGCTCGTCAACCGTCGAGTCCACGGCTAAATACTGAACCACGGCGTCACCCAGACGTACTTGATGCGAAACACGAGCCGCAGCAGGATCTTGATCGGCAGGCTCAGCATCAACACTATAAACAACTCGGTTGTAAACATCTGCAGCAGCGTCATGCGCTTGAAAATCTTCCTGCTGAATTCCGTGAGCAACAGCAGCCGGTGCGAAAAATATCCAGCCACCAGAAAATAGAGCACCAGTGGAAAAATTCCAAAAATGATGCGCGCCAAAATGGGCGCGTAACTCGCATTCGCCGCCGGCATCAAATGGACCAGCCACGACCCATTGATGCCGAAGACCTGGTCCATGTTTCGATTGACGGCGAACTCCACCCGCTGCGCGTCCCACGTCTGCCCCGGCCAGAACCACATCCATCCGGGGCCGCGGATGAATGTCCCGATGACATATCATCAACACCCACAGGCCGATGAAGCCAAACAGAAAAGTCCAAATGGCAAATCGCCGCTGTTTGTAGGTGTAATAGCCGTTCCCGAGAGGATTGGCATCAATATACGGGACGACCATCAGACCGACGATAATGAATGTCGGCATGATCACCCCGGCAATCCAAGGATCGAAATAGACCAGCATTTCCTGCAGACCGAGAAAGTACCAGGGCGCCTTCGCAGGATTCATCGTGACGTTGGGATTGGATGGCTCTTCGAGCGGCGCGTTCAGCGTAATCGACCACACCATCAGCAGCACCGTGACCAGTACCGCCGCCACCAACTCGATACGCAGCAGGTACGGCCACGTGTGGACTTCCTTTTCCCACTTCGGATTCCACGGCTCCGTCTTGCGGTATTCGGTCTTGGCGAGTTGCGGGTCGGCGGACAGCTTGTCGATCAAACGGTCATTCGCAAACGCCTGCCGGAATGCGTACCACACGTAGAAAGGGATCAGGAACAACAGCGCAACGATCGGCACATTGTCCGGCGCGGACGCGATTTCCCAAATCTGGTGGAAATTCATATCGGCCTCAAACCCCGTCCCTAGTTTTCAAATTCCGATCCGCTCGCATCACTGGCCCTAATGCCGTGCCCCTACAAGCACGACCCCACCTGAATGCCTACTGCATCCCGCTCGGCTGCAAAATGACCGGCCGATGCCCCTTCTCTTCCTTGATTTCGGACTCCAGCATCACAGGCGCCGGGCCGGAAATTCCGCCGTCCTTACGCACGCGCCAAAAATGCAACGCCATGAAGATGCTGGCGATCAAAGGAATCGCAATGCAATGCCAAATGTAGGCGCGTAGAAGCGCGTTGGCATCCACAATCGATCCGCCTAACAACGCGAAACGCACATCGTTGTACGGAGTCATCCCCAGCAGCGCCCCGAACGGACCTTCCGTTCCTAACAACGGCGTCGCGCGAGCCATGTTCGTCCCCACGGTAACGGCCCAGAATCCCAACTGGTCGTCCGGCAGAAGATACCCGGTGAACGACAGCAGCAGCGTCAGCACCATCAGGAGAACGCCGATGCACCAGTTGAATTCGCGCGGGCGCTTGTAGGAGCCCGTCAGAAAGACGCGGAACATGTGCAGCCACACGGCGATGATCATCAAGTGCGCGGCCCAGCGATGCATGTTGCGCAGCAGCTTGCCGAACGGCACGTCGTTCTCAAGATAGAGGATGTCGCGAAACGCCTGCACCTTGGAGGGGTGGTAGTAAAACATCAAGAGGACGCCGGTAAAAGTGAGGACGATAAACAAGTAGAACGTGATCCCGCCCATTCCCCACGTATATTTATATTTTACGGCGTCGCGATTGACCTTGGCGGGATGCAGGTGGAAGAAAACGTTGGACAGGACCGACAGCGCGCGATTGCGCGGCGTTTCATCGTGCTTGACGCGGAAGATCGACCGGAAAAGCTGCGTCTTTTCGGGCGCTTTCAAGCCCTCCAGCTCTTCCTTGCCCTTTTCCTTGATGACTTCCTTGAGCTCTGTGACGTCCTGCCGGACACGGTCGAGCAGCCCCGTACCCTTCTTTTCGCCGTTCTCTTCGGCCATTCCTGTCCCCCTCAGTTCGTCCCAAGTCCTGGGGAAATTCCCAGAAGCTCACTGTAACCCGCCTACACAGGCAAATACGCGCCCGTATCATTGAACTGATTCACTCCGGCGCGCGGATCATCCATATACAGCCTGCTGGTATCGACGATCAATTTCCCCGTGGCATCCATATCCACGTGCGCGCGATCCATCGGCCGCGGCGCCGGCCCTTCGAAATTTACGCCTTCGCTGTCGTACCCGCTTCCATGGCAGGGACACTTGAATTTATTTTCCGAGGCCTTCCATTCCGGCGTGCATCCCAGGTGCGTGCAGCGCGCAAAAATCACGAAAATCCGGTCCGGCTCGCGAATAATCCAAACGCGGTTGGTCATCAAATAGCGCTGGTCAATTCCCAGCGAAAAATCAGCCGGATACCCGATGTTGAAGATCGTATTGGGTTCGTACAGGGCGCGCGGAAAGAAAAACCGCAGGAACATCAGAAGATTGATGCCGAGGTAGCCGTAAATCATTCCCCAAATCACCCGCCGCCGCATTTTGTCCGGCGGTTCCGCGCTCTCGGCTTTACTTTTTGCCGCCGGCTTGGCTGCCGCGGGCGCTGGCGTTGCTGGGGGTGCTGCCGGCTTTCGGTGTTGGGGGTGCCGCCGTGCTTCCGTCTACAGGGTCGGCCATAATGGCGCGATTCAACCTCTCGCTAAAAAGTATAAATCGATGAAATCAATATATCAAGATCAGCACTCTTATATATTCTGCGCACGCCTCTGTGTCAAGACGAAATCCAAATCCAGGTGGTACTCTTAAAGGACCAATTCGGGAAAAACCAATACGAGAAAAAGCGCCACACAGTGGACACAAAGGTTCACAAAGAACCACAGAGAATTCGGCCTTTCTCCTTCCGCCTATACCTCTCCGTCTCCAATAACCTCTCTGTGCCCTCTGTGGCTTTTCTCAGCGTCCTCTGTGTTAAATTCCGAAAAGCCCAACCAAACTGTAGCGCCAAACAAACATTTCGACGCCGAGCAGCCCACAGGACCTACGCAATCGCTTTAAGCACCACATCGGCAAGGGCGGAGATGAATGTTGGAGAGTCGCCCACCGCCGGCATCATTTCAAATTGTTCGACGCCGAGTTTGTGCGCTTCTTCGCGGGCTTCGATATTAATTTCGTGAAGCGTTTCGATGTGTTCGGTGACGAACGCGATGGGAACGATCAGCAATTTCTTTTCTCCCGCGCGCGCCAGCTTCTCGATGGTTTCCGTCAGCGAGGGCGACAGCCACTTCGCGCCGTCCCACCTTGCTCTGGTAGCAAAGCGTGTGCGCGTTTTTCCACCCGCCACGCTGCATCACCAGACGCGCGGTCTCTTCCACGTGCTTGGCGTACGGATCCCCACGCTCGATCAGGCTGAGCGGCAATCCGTGCGCGCTGAAAACGATGTGCGCGCGATCGGGATCGTCAAAGTGCGTGAGAGTCAGAGCAATTTTTTCGACGATGGATTGGATGTACAGCGGATGGTCGAAAAACTTTTCGATCACGTGCGTGCGCGGGGCGTTCCCGTTCGGGCTATATAGCCGCTTCCATTCCTTCAAGCTGCTGGACGAAGTGGCAAAGGAATACTGCGGATACAGAGGAAGAAGAACCAGTTCCGGCGGCGCCGGAGGCGTTCACTTGCGGCGACGGCTTCCGCCGTGAGCGGATTCCAGTAGCGCATGGCGATGAAGCATCGCGCGTCGCAGTGCGGAGCGAGCGCCGCTTCGAGGGCGCTGGCCTGCCGCTCGGTGAGCATGCGGATGGGCGAGTGGCCACCGATCGCATCGTAGTGATCGCGCACCACCCCCGCGCGCTTGCGGGCGATATATCGCGCCAGGGGACGCCGCGCAAACCACGCGCCGAAGAAATCGATAATGTCGGGATCGCAAAAAAGATTGTAGAGAAACGGCTCGACGGCGGAAGCGGAATCCGGCCCGCCCAATTGGAATAGCACGACGCTGATTTTTTTCTTTTTAGTCATAGCTCAATCTCGGAAAGCATTCAGGATTCCCTTCCTGACGGTCGGGGCGCGCGCAACATGCAGCGCAGGCCTCCTACTTTCCGCCTTCTTTCAATCGGCGGATATCGTCCTGCAGATTTGCCATGCGGCGGGCGACCGAAAACAGGTACCCGCAAAAAATAGCCCAAATCGCAACGTAGGCCGCCACCAAACTATTCAAATTCTTCATCCATTACTCTCCGTATACTCGAATCAGATGGACGAACGTTTCCCGCCCTGTCTTTAGCGGGCATGGCGCGAAGCCTCGAGGCGTATGGCATCGACTTCCGAACGCATGGCTTCCAGGCGGTAACGCACCCGGATCAGCAGCGCCATCACGCCAAGCATCGCCACCCAAGACACGATCGCCGCCTGCCACATCCTCGGATCAAGCGAGCCGCCTCCACCGATCACTGGTTGCGGATGTTGCGTGCGGAACCACCAAATCGAAAAATAGACCATCGGCACATCCAGGCACGCAAAGATCGCAAACACCGCCGAGACCACGCCGCGCCGTTCGGGATCATCGACCAGTGTACGCAGTACCAGGTAGCTGACGAAAAGCACCCACAGCATGAAAGTTGACGTGAGACGCGCGTCCCAGGTCCACCAAATGCCCCAGACGGGCTTGGCCCATATCGGACCCGTCACGAGAACAATGGTAACAAACGCAACGCCGACCTCGGCAGAGGCGACGCTCAACCAGTCCCATTTCGCGGCCCGCGTTCGAAGGAAAGCAACGCTCCCGACGAATACGATGAAAAATGCGACAAAGAAGGTCCAACCGCTGGCGATGTGAAAATAGAAGATTCGCTGAATCAAACCCATCGTCACCTCGGTCGGTGCATAAACCAACGCGGCGTAGCTGCTTGCGGCAAGCAGGAGAAAGACGCCCAACAGCGAAGGCAACGAGACGATAGCCCGAGACGGAGTCCCGATTTTCGTTTCGCGTGCCCATATCATTCCTCCAGAAGATATTCGCCGACGAGCCACGCCGCCGTCAAAAATATTACGTCAAACGCCACCAAAAAAGTTAGCCATACGCGAGACAATTCCGAGGGATCCCGCAGGATTCCCGCCGTCGCTTCCGTGCTTGCGATCAAGACCGGCGCCAACACAGGAAGCAACAGGAGCGGTAAGAGCAGTTCCCGCAGTCGCGCCTGCGCCGACACGGCGGAAAAGACAGTGCCCGTCGTTGCCAGACCAATTGTTCCCAGCGCTAGAACAAGAACCAACTGCCCAAGGACCGGGAGAATCGCGGTGTTATATAGACACCGCGAACACGGGCAGCAGAATCATCTCGACCATGAGCAGAAAGAGAAAATTCGCCGCCATCTTCCCTGCCAGGATGCTGAACGGATCAATCGGGGCAAGACGCAGAGCCGCCAGCGTATCGTTTGTCTGTTCACGCAGGAACGACGGCTGCAACATCAGCGACCCGGCAAAAAGAAAAGCCAGCCACAGAAGTCCCGGGCCGAAGCGGCGCGATTCCGTGGACGTAGGATCGAACGTAAAGCTGAACAGCACGAGTACGATCAGTACGAAGACGATTGTTGTCCCGAGCAATTCGCGCGACCGGAACTCAGTCCGGAGTTCCTTGGCCAGGATCGTGGCAGTGGAGTGGGCCAAGCTCATCGCGCGTCCCCTTCCGCCGTCTCCCGCACCGCCGCCATCGCCAGCACGCCATAGGGATCTCCGCTCGCGCCAGAGTCGTGCGTGACTTCGCCGCCTTCCAGACGTATCGCGCGCGTGACGGAGCCTTGCGTTTCGTTTCTCCCGTGCGTGCTCATCATGATCGTGCATCCCGCGGCGTGCAAATTCGCAAGCGTCGCGCCCAGCCACTGCTGCCCTTCGGGGTCCAGTCCGGCAGCAGGCTCATCGAACAGAAGCAACTGCGGCGAGGCAAGCAGGGCGCGCGCAATCGCCAGCCGCTGCCGCATTCCCCGCGAAAATGTCCTCACCATATCATCCGCGCGGCGCGCTAGCCCCACCGGCTCCAGAGACTCCCGCGCGCGCGCCACCGGGTCCGGCAAATCAAAAAGTTTTGCGAAGAAGACCAGATTCTCTTCCGCGGTGAGCTCGTCGTAAACAAGAGTGTGGTGGGCGACCATCCCGATGCGGTGCTTTACTTCGCTAATAGAGAGTGGAGCCCCACCGGAGGAAAACGAAATCTCGCCCTTGGATGGCCGCGCGAGCAGCGCCGTGATCTTCAGCAGCGTCGTCTTGCCTGAGCCGTTGTGACCCACCAGCGCGACGCATTCCCCCGCCCCGATTTCGAGCGAAACGCCTCGCAGCGCCATGCGCATTCCGTAGCGTTTCTCGATACCGGAAAAGCTGATGCGCAGTCCGCATTGCCCGCCGTCATTCGAGCCAACATGCGGAGAAGATGCGAGCGGAGAGGCCACGCCGGACGGCTCAGCCCTGAACCAGATCGCGCAGCACCTGTTCGGCGCGGCCGCGCTCCCGGGCATACTCCTCGTCCGTAATTGTGCCCGCCTGGCGGCGCAATTCGATGCGCAGGAGCGTGTCCTTGAGCGAGTCGAGGTTCGTGTCCACTTCCTCCTGGATCTTTTGGACGAGTGGAACCGCAACCGCTGGTGCGGCTGCCCGTACAGGTGCCGGCGGAGGCGCCGGTGGAGGTTCGGCAGGAGGGCTTGGCTTTGCCTGCGCCGGGCGCTTTGCCTTGCTGCTTCTCGGTCCAGGGCCTGCCGGCGTCGCCGACGCCGTTGCGACCGCCAGAACGGGTTGCCGAATCAGCAATGCCACTCCCACGGCAAAAATCGCCGCGAGCCCGCCGAGCAAAATCCATTTGTCACTGTCGAGCCGCGCCGGAGCGGCCTGGACAGTAGGGCCTGAGCCAGCATCGGAACCGCCGCCGGAGTCTCGTCCGTTCACCTGATCGGCCGGCGCTGATGCGGACTGTTCCGCCGGTGGCGGCGCCGTCCCGTTCACAGTGATGTCGAAACCAGTCCCCGCCTTGATGGAATCCTTCGCAAACACATTAAAGCCCTGCTCGGTCCCAGCGGCATTAAACCCAGGGCTCGAAATCTGCATCGTCGGAGGAATGACGAGCAACACGCGCTGCGCATCGTAGCTGGACGGCGCTCGCATCGTGGCATGATTGCCCGCGTAGGGAACCACGTAGGACAGACGCACGCCATTCTGCCCGGGTTGAAACGCGTAAGCGATCGCGTAGCGCCCCTTGCCCTTGTCGATCGTCCCCTGCTTCACGGGCATGCCCGAAGGTCCGAACGTGGATACCTGGTCGATCTCCGCGCCCGCCGGAATCGTGAACTCGAAATCGCCGTCCTGCTTGAAATACGCAGCCGGCGGATTCGAGTTGTTCGTGATGGAGTATTCCTCGCCGACCATCAGCTTGTCTCCGTTCGGCTGGAAGACAAGCAGGCGCAACGGAACCTGCAGTGCTTTTGGATTCGTAGTGGGCTCGTAAATCGTGACGTCCACGGTCGACGTTCCCGGAGTGAGCGGCTGGTGAAAAAACACGCCCTCGATACACGGCGCGGATCAGCATCGGTCCCGCGCCGATCGCCGGGTTGTCAATATGATAGAGGCCCTGAGCGTCGGACTTCGTGCTGGCCACGACATTCATGCCTCCCTGCAACTGAATCAGCAGGACGTCCACGCCGGCAGCGGGCTTGTTCCCGTTGGTGCCGTTGTGCACAACGCCGGAAACGGTCCCGGCCTGCGCCGCGGCGGCCGCGAGCAAAAAAACGCACCCCACGCGCAACAATATTCCAGCGGACTCCAAGCGGAGCCCCCACCCCAGCAAGACTTTCCGAATCAGTCGTGTCTTCATGAAAGAGTTGATTCCCTCAAAATCAATTCCCAAAATTTCAATTTCTACATCGGGCCGGTGCGCCGCCCAATTTCTAACTCGCAAAAAATTCGCTGTCCCGCTGCTACTGTCCCGTCCCGGAAATAAATCGCAAATGTTTCAGTGTGCCTCGCTCAGGCAGGTCTCCGAAATCTCAATTTTCAAATCTCGGATTTCAAATTCCGGCCCTCATTCTTGCCGGCTATCGCTTGGACACAAAAATTTACGAACGAGGAGGCGACGTGACCACGGGATCCCGCCGCGCTATCGAAGCCTCATTCCCGGTGACGTTTTCAATTTCCAGCAGCACCTGAGCCGCCTCCGACTCCAGCGAGTCCCTCATTTGTTCGTAATCCTGTTCCGCGTACTTCCCCGCGCGGTTCTCGAATTTTAAATCCCGCAAATTGTCGTAGATCGAATCGCGCCGCTCCAGCAATTGATCGAGCTGCGAACGGTGCGGCGCGGAATCCCCTTCATCCGGCTCGATCCAGAAAACAAACGTCAAGGCCGCGAGCGTCAGCACGACGCACGCCGAAAGCATGACCGCGTCCGGCAGCACCACGGCGGCGTAGGCGAGTGTGAACGGCATCTATTCCTCGGTCTCCTTGTCCGCCTGCTGGCGCGCGCGCTCGAGTTGCACGTTCTTCACCTCGGAGTCCAGGGTTGCCGCAGGAATTGGCGCGGCGGAAGCCGAGGCCAGCCTGTGGACGTCGCGCTGCCGCCACATCCGGATGATCACCAGCACGATCCCCAGTCCCAGCGCGAACGCCACGCCCGGAATGTACCACGCAATGCTGTTGAATCCGGTCGAGGGCGGCGCGCTTAATACCTTCTCTCCGTACTCCTGGATGAAATCCTGAACGATCAGATCGTCGGCCTCGCCCGAAGTGACATGTTGGTCGACCTCTTTAATCATGGGGCCGGAGGATGGGCAGTTGATATGGTTGCACGCCGTGAGAATCTGCCCGCAGCCGCACATGCACATCAGCTTCTCGCCGATGACCTTGCCGCGTTCTGTTTTTTGCGCGTCCACGTGCAAGGGCAGCATCGCGGAAGCCATTCCCACGAAGGCGGAAAAAATCAGCGCGAGTCGGCGTCGCTTAGACATTGTCTTTGGGGAGCTGCGATCGGGCGGAAATCGACGCCCGCGCCGGCTGCCTTCCGTCTCCGCCCAGTACCGGGGAACGTTCCGTGGACGGCGACATCACCATCACGGCCTGGCGGTTCGGCAGCAGAGCCAAAATCGTTCCCAGCACCACGACCAGCCCGCCGAGCCAAATCCATTTTACCAATGGATTAAGATACGCATGTATAACGGGCAGATTGGTGTCCGGACTACGCCCGGCGTACACCACGTACAAGTCTTCCTTCAGCGTCGAGGAGATCGCCACCATCGTGCCTGACTCCTCATTCGACGGATAAAAGCGCCGCTGCGGATACAGCATCATCACGGACTTGCCGCCCTTGTCCACGTCAATCGTGGCCCGCTCGGAGGAATAGTTGGCCTGCTGATCGGAATCGAAATTCTGCAGGTGAAGAGTGTAAGGCCCAATCGCCATCACCGAGCCCGGCGACATATCCATCTGCTTATCCTTATTGAACGCCTGTACCGGAAATGCCGATAAAGACCAGCACCATTCCGAAGTGGATCACATACCCGCCATACCGGCGCGTATTACGCATGGCCAGCTGCGCGGCGGAAGAAAAAAGATTGGAACCGGCGCGGGCGGAAATGACACGCGCCCCGCGGTAGAACTCCGAAAGTACCGTGAACGTCACGAACGCGGAGAGCATCAGGCACAGCGTGACGTAAAATTCGCGCAGACCGAGCGCCACGGCCACGACCGCCGCCACAACGCCCGCCAGCAACGGCCAGCCAAAATTCCTGCGCAGGCTTTCCATCGAAGTCTTGCGCCACGCCAGCAGCGGCCCCACTCCCGTCAGGAACAGCAAAAACATCGCGATCGGCAGATTCACGCGATTGAAAAACGGCGGACCGACGCTGATCTTCGTTCCGCGTATCGCTTCCGACAGCACCGGAAACAGCGTCCCGGAGAGCACCGCGACGCAAGCCACCAGCAAAATCAGGTTGTTAAACAGGAAGCTCGACTCCCGGGAAATCATCGAGTCCAATTGGTTGTCGCTGCGCAGATAATCGCGATTCTTGAAAAATGCGATCAGACAAGCGGAGATGATGATAATCAGGAATCCGACGAACCACGTTCCGATCGAGGACTGCGCGAACGCGTGCACGGAGCTAACTACTCCGCTGCGCGTTAGAAACGTACCAAAGATGACCAGCAGAAACGTCGTGAACACCAGCCACACGTTCCACACCCGCATCATCCCCCGCTTTTCCTGCATCATCACCGAGTGCAGAAACGCGGTCCCGGTCAGCCACGGCATCAGGGAAGCGTTTTCAACCGGATCCCAAGCCCAGTAGCCGCCCCAGCCGAGCACGGCGTAAGCCCAGTGCGCGCCCAGCAGAATCCCCGCCGATTGGAAGCACCACGCAATCATGGTCCACTTGCGCGTCAGGTGAATCCACTTCTCACCCGGGTAACGCCCGATTAAAGCGGCCATCGCAAATGCAAACGGAATCGTGAAACCCGTGTATCCCGAATACAGCACCGGCGGATGAATCACCATCTCCGGATACTGCAGCAAAGGATTCAGCCCATGCCCGTCCGCCTGCGAAGCCAGATGCAGCACTCCGCCCGCGCCCGGCAATGCCAGCACCGCGAACGGGCTCGCGACAAAATTATTCAGTGTGAGAAAGAACAACTGCACGGAGGCCAGAACCACGCCGACGTACGGCATCAGTTCCGGATGCTTTCCGCGGTACGCGAACAGCGCGGAAAAAACGTAAATCGAGAGCAAAAAACTCCAGAACAGCAGCGACCCTTGCTGCCCGGACCACAGCGCCGAGAATTTATATAAATTCCCCAGATTGCGATTGCTGTGCTCGGCCACATACGCCATCGCAAAGTTGTCGGTGAAAAAAAGATAGACCAGGCTGCCAAATCCCAGCCAAATGAGGCCGCAAACCGCGAACCCGGCGTTACGCGCGGACTTGATGAGGAGCGGGCGTCGGGTGATAATGGCCGCGATCCCACCCACAATCGCGTAAATCGCGAGGGCGAAAGCCAACAATAAAGCATACGATCCGAACAGGTCCATGGTAGTTCCTCGATTCTTGCCTGTTCCACGGCATCGGGTGCTGGAGCCCGCCAGAATATTGACTTCGTGTTCCCGGGCTCCAACCGGAGCCCGCATCCGCGCTAGCTCTTGCTTTTTGGGTCCGAAGAGTATGCAGCCGGAGAACCGGGCTTGGTTTGTCCGGGGGCCGCCTCATACTTAGACGCACACTTGGCCTGAAGGGTCTCAGCCACAAATCGGCCATCCGGGGTCACTTTGCCCTCGACCAGGCACTGCGCGCCATCCTTAAATGTGTCGGGAAGAGGGTCCGTTCCCACGTAGCTGACGTGGAGACCCTTCCCTTGCTCCATCAGCATGAAATCGACACTGCCGGACAGATGCTGTATCGAGCCGGCCTTGACATCCCCAGCCACGCGTAACCGCTGGTGCAGGGACGCACCGGTCAACGTCGGGATTTCCGAGATCGTGTGGTAATACGTCTTGCTTTGCTGGGCGCCAACGTACGCCAGGCAGGAGAGGGTGGCAATGATGATGCCCGCCCCAATCCCAAACTTCACTTTGCTTTTCACGGAATACCCCCTTGTCCGGAAGTTTCTCCGAACTTCCCTCCATTAAATTCTACCACACCCCCTCATCAGGTGGTTGTGCAAGATGTCTCGATGTTCACTGCCCTTCGGAACAGGTCCACGGATGTCCCATCACCTGTACCTGGAATCGTCAGCGGCGCGCCCCGGTCAAGGAGCAGAAGCGGCCCCAACCCGGAATCCTCGAAAACTCCGATCAGCGGGCTCAGGTGACTTCCCAGAAGAACCACGTGTTTGGGTCTATAGTTAAATCGAACCCGTTTGATAAGTGTAGCACCAAGCCGCGAAATCCCTTCCCGGGCGGCCCTGTCCTCGTTGCCTTGGCTCGCAGATGGTAGCTGCGTCTCCGGACATTCGGATAAATAGGTGAGGTAATACCCTCTTCTCTGAAATTCGAGCAGCATGGCCGGACCGTCATCAGGCCCGCTCGAGTCCGTCCGAGGCCTTATTTCGGCTGTCTCCAAGCGAGGCCCGCGCCCCTCCGAGTCGGCCCAAATATTCAGCGCCGAAAGCAAAGATTCGGAAAAATCACGTGACCCAGCTGGCCGGTAAAACTCATCTTCCATGCGAGCCGGAGGCGCCAAAGCGACGAAAAGCACATGGACATGAATCGGCCGAAATCGAGTGACCAGCTCAAGCCGCTCCATCCTCGCGGTAACATGCTCAGGCGAGGCAGGAAGTCCGCATCCGTCACACACGATCGAAAATACCTTCATCTCCATGTTCGATGTACATAGTACAGCATTCGTTGCAACGTGGTTTCAGGAAACGGATGCTGGCTCTACTTTTACGCTGAACCTTTACCCTGCCCCCTTCAAGCGAAGGGCTTTAACTGCAGCGTGGAGCCCGCCACAAAAAAAAGGTTCCGTCGCCAGGCCGCGGACTAATTCGAAGTTGCTGGGAGTCCCGGAGGGGCGTCACAACGTAGCCCACAGCGCTTGCCCTGAACGAAGTGAATGGGAAGCTGTGGGAAGACGCATCGAGGATTACCAGAAAACCCCGATAGGGGTGGCACATGAAAATCACCCACACAAGATTAGCCCATCATCAAATAGAGATTTCTCAGCCCGGCCGTCCAACACAAAACAAAAAAACCGGCGCGACGCCAGCGCTGCAAAATTGTTAACAGCGGAAATGCAAGAAAATTACTTCTCCGCCTTTTTATCCAGTTTTTTTTGGAGGCAATATTTGAGTTCGGGGCTGATTTCGGTAATTTCCATTCCCGCGCTCACCAGAAACTTGCAGCTCAGCAGTTCGTGGGCCTCGTCCTCATCCGTCAATTTGCCGGTCACGCGGCAATACTGGCAATCCTGATTCCAGCAGAAACGTCCGTAGGGAATGGTTTCCGGGCTGATGTACTGAAAACAGCGGAGAATCGTATTCTTCTCGGGGACCTCGAACGTCTTGCCCAGCACCTTGATCAGGACCAGCCGCTCGTAGGGTCGAAAAACCTGATTGGTCCCGCTCGTGCCGACTGTTTCCGTGATCTGAGGCTCGCCTGACTTTGACATGAGAGGGGTTTCTCCGCCCACTCAGCGTAGTCGAGATGTCCCAAGCCGACAACGGAGATACTCCGCCGTGATACCAATATGGCAACGCTTGATTTTTTACATTTCACGGGAAACGCAGTGGCGCAATGGTGTGACAACCCGCGCGCGAAACGCGTCACTCGCGTCGCCGATCAATATCCCCGAGCTACCAAAGGATGATTCCAACTCGACCGCGACAATTCGGGAGCGCCGGAGGCGCGACACAACGTAGCCCAGCCCGGAAGGGCTGGGAACGGCAGCCAAATGAATTCTAAGCACCGTAGGTGCGACACCTAGCGCGCACGAATTCTAGTTCTCACACACACTCTTTAGCCCTTGACCCTTCGACGGAAGCGTTCTCACCCAGGCTATGAAAACCACTCAGCTTCGAACCGCTTCAAAGAACTGCCCCATGCGGCGAAATTTCTCGTAGCGTTGATCGAGCAATGCGCGGGGCGTGAGCGCCAGCAGATCCCGAAGCGAGCGATCGAGAACAGGATCGAGAAGCGCAGCGGAACCCTCGTGGTCCAAGTGCGCACCTCCTTCCGGTTCGGGAACAATTTCATCGATGATCCCGAGCTGGCTCAAATCGCGCGCCGTAATCTTAAGCGCTTCCGCTGCTTTTTCCGCCTTCGACGAATCGCGCCACAAAATCGACGCGCATCCCTCCGGGGAAATGACCGAATACACCGAATTCTCCAGCATGTTCACGCGATCCCCCACCGCAATCGCCAGTGCCCCGCCCGAGCCGCCTTCGCCCGTGATCGTCACAACGATGGGAACCGGCAGCCGGGCCATTTCGCGGAGATTGCGCGCGATGGCTTCGGCTTGTCCGCGCTCCTCGGCGTCGAGTCCCGGATATGCGCCCGGCGTATCCACAAACGTAAAAACCGGCCGGCCAAATTTGGCGGCCAGATGCATGACGCGCAGCGCCTTGCGATACCCCTCGGGCTTGGCCTGCCCGAAATTCAGCGCCACGCGCTGCTTGGTGTCTCTTCCCTTCTGTTGCCCGATCAGCGCCACCGGACGTCCGTGATATTTCGCGAAGCCCGCGATCATCGCCGGATCGTCGCCGTAGGCGCGATCGCCATGCAATTCGTGAAAGTCCTCGAACAGCAGGCGCACGTAATCCATCATGTAAGGCCGCAGCGGATGACGCGCCAGCAGAGTTCGCTGCCACGCGCCCATGTGCTCGAAGAACTCATGACGGAGCTGCGAGACATCCGTGCGCAGACGTTCGAGATCTTGCGCGGGAATTTCCGGCCTAGCCAGCAGGCGCAGCCTTTCCACTTCGCGCCCCAGTTTCTCGAGGTCATCCTTCCGAACGTCTCGCTTCATAAGCAACAACCAGCATCCACCAGAAAAGTTTCTACCACTTCATCCCAGCCGCAACCTGTTCTTCTCAAATCTGATCTCAAATTTCAAATTCGCCCCAGGCGCGACCTCTTCTTCTCAAATCTGAAATCTCAAATTTCAAATTCTCCCACGCATCCTTCGTGTCCTCTGTGTTAAATCCGGAAAGGCCCTACCCGCGCGCCTCCAATTGCACCGCATCCTCCCCACACAGTTTGCGAACCGCCTGCACCAGATCCTGATCCGCTCGCACGCGCTGGTCGGCTTGCAAGCGTCGCCACCGCGCCCTCCGAAGAAATCAGATCGAAAGCGAGCGAGCACGATCCTGGCTTGCCCGCAAACAGTTTCTTAACTCGTCAAGGATATTGGCATCCATCGCCGCCATCTCCACGCGCACGCGCATCAAATTCGGCGGACGCTGGCCCGATATCTTCCAGCCGGCGCGCCTCCATCACGGCGAGCCGCGTTCCAGCCTCCTCGACATTCACGCGGCCCTTTCAATACCAGTGGCGCGTTGCTCTTGAAGACTGCCTCGAGGCGCGCGAACGATTCCGGGAAAGCGAGCACCTCGAGCACTCCGGTCATGTCCTGCAGAGTAAGAATGCCCCAGCGGTCTCCCTTGCGCGAACGCATGCTGCGCGTGGCGACCACAATTCCACCGACAGTGATTTCTTCGCCGTTCTTTCGGGCTTCCACGGCGGCAAGATCGATCGCGCCCAGCTCGGCCAGTTTCGCGGCGTATTTGGAAAGAGGATGCCCGGAAATGTAAAAACCCACGCGTCGAAAATTCCGACGCCAGCATTTCATGCTCGGGCCATTCTTCCAAATCCGGCAATGGCTCGTCGGCGGGAGGCGCGGCCGCTGAAGAAGCCCCGCCGAAAAGTCCATGCTGGCCGCTCGTCGTTCGCGCTGCTGGCGCTGCGCGCGTTCCATGGCGCGGTCGATCACGGCGAAGATCTGCGACCTGCGCGCGCCGAGGGTATCCATCGCGCCGGACTTGATCAGGCTCTCCACCACGCGCCGGTTGAGCAGCCGCGTGTCCACGTGATCGCAAAACTGGTACAGCGACGTGAAGCGGCCGAGTTCCGCGCGCGCTTCCAGAATTCCCTTCACCGTATTCTCGCCGACATTCTTGATCGCCTGCAGGCCGAAGCGGATCGATTCGCCGACGGGAGTGAAATCGAGAGCGCTCGAATTGACATCCGGCGGGAGCACCGTGATCCCCATACCGCGCGCCTCGTTGATGTATTTCACCACTTTCTCGGTGTTGCCGGTTTCCGACGTCAGCAGCGCGGCCATGAATTCCACCGGATAATGCGTTTTCAAGTAAGCCGTTTGATACGCCAGCAGCGCGTACGCGCAGGAGTGAGATTTATTGAAGCCGTACCCGGCGAATTCGGCCATCAGATCGAAAATCTTTTCGGCTTTCTTCGCGGGAACTTTTCTCATCGCGCAACCCGCCAGAAACTTTTCGCGCTGCGCGGCCATTTCTTCGCGATTCTTTTTTCCCATCGCGCGGCGCAGAATGTCCGCTTCGCCCAGCGAAAATCCCGCCAGGCGATTGGCGATCTGCATGACCTGTTCCTGATACAGAATCACGCCGTAGGTTTCTTCCAGAATTTCCTTCAGCTCGGGCAGATCGTAGGTGACTTTTTTCTTGCCATGCTTGCGGTTGATGAAGTCGTCGATCATGCCGCCCTGGATCGGCCCGGGGCGATACAGCGCGTTGAGCGCGGTCAAGTCCTCGAGCCGCGTGGGCTGGTAGCGGCGCAGGATGTCGCGCATGCCGTGCGATTCAAACTGGAAGATCGCCGTCGTCTCGCCGCCGCGCAAACAATTTATACGTCGGTTCGTCATCGAGCGGCAGCGTGCCGAGTTCGACGTGAACTGCCGCGATTCTGTTCGACCATCTGGACCGCGTCATCCAGAACCGTCAGCGTGGTCAGGCCCAGGAAATCCATTTTTAGCAGGCCGATGTGCTCGAGGCCCTTCATGTCGTACTGCGTCGTGATTTCATCCCGGTTCGACTTGTACAAAGGAACGATGTTCGTCAGCGGCTCGGGAGAAATCACAACGCCGGCGGCGTGCGTCGAGGCGTGCCGCGCGAGCCCTTCGAGCCGCTTGGCGACTTCCATCATGTCCTTGTAGCGAGGGTCGCTATCAATCTGCGCCTGCAGCTGGGGAGATTGCTTGAGCGCCTCATCGAGCGTGATGTTCAGCTGATTGGGAACGAGCTTGGCGATGCGATCCACTTCCCCGTACGGCAGGTCCATGGCGCGTCCCACATCCTTGATCGCCGCCTTGGCCGCCATCGTTCCAAACGTGATGATCTGCGCGACGTTCGAACGGCCGTACTTCGCGGTGACGTATTCGATCACGTCGCCGCGCCGCCGCTGGCAGAAATCGATGTCGATATCGGGCATCGAGACGCGCTCGGGATTCAGAAACCGTTCGAACAGCAGATCGTACTGCAGAGGATCGACGTCGGTGATCTGGAGCGCGTAGCTCACCAGGCTGCCGGCGGCGGACCCGCGGCCGGGGCCCACGGGAACTCCCTGCGACCTCGCGTAGCGAATGAAGTCCCACACGATCAGGAAGTATCCGGCGTAGCGCATCTGCTGGATCATGCGAATTTCATTCGTCAGGCGCGTTTCATATTCGGCCAGAGTTTTTCGCAGCAGGCCCTGCTTGGCGCGAGCTTCGAGGACCGGCACGCGCGACGCGAACCCTTCGCGCACGACAACTTCAAAATGGCGTGTCGACCGTGCGGCCCTCGGGAACCTGAAATTCAGGAAACGAATTCTGCATCGCATCGATCTTTACGTTGCACCGGCCGGCAATCGCCACCGTGCGCTCCAGCGCCTCCGGAATTTCGCCGAACACCTGCGCCATTTCCTGCCGCCGTCTTGAAGAAAAACTGGTCGGTGGCGAATTTCATGCGATGCGTATCGCTCATCGTCTTGCCCGTCTGAATGCAAAGCAGCACTTCCTGGGCGCGCGCGTCGGCGTGGGACAGATAGTGGCAATCGTTCGTCGCGACCAGCGGAATTCCGGTTTCGCGCGAGAGGCTCACGATTTTAGGATTGACGCGCTTTTCGATTTCCAGACCCTGATCCTGGATCTCCAGAAAAAAATTCCCCTTGCCGAAAATATCGCGCAAGCGATACGCGGCTTCGCGCGCCTGATCGGGACGTTCTTCCACCAGATTTTCGGTGACCGCGCCGCGCAAGCAGGCAGACAACGCGATTAATCCGCTGCTGTGCTTGGCGAGAAGATCGTAGTCAATGCGAGGCTTGTAATAAAAACCTTCGAGATATCCCGCGGACACAAGCTTAATGAGATTGCGGTATCCTTCGGCGTTCTCGCACAACAGCACGAGGTGGTTGGTCGCCGCGATTTCCAGGCTCGGCGGGGGAATCCGAGCCGCCCATTCGCCGCCTCGCGTTGCGACGATTCGCCGCGGTCGTGCCGGCTTCCCTTCGCGACGTACACTTCGCAGCCGATGATCGGCTTGACTCCGCGCGTCTTAGCCTTTTGATAAAAAGATTCGGCGGCAAACAGGTTGCCGTGATCCGTGACGGCCACGGCGGGCATCTCCCGCCGCGCCGCCTCGTCCACCACTTCTTCAAGATCGCAAGCTCCGTCCAGAAGGCTATAGTCCGTGTGCAAATGCAGATGAACGAATCGAGGAGTTTCCATGCCGGACGCCATTCTAATCGCCCGCGAAGATTTTAGCTACGCCCGAAGATTACATTCTTAAAGACGCTCCACACGCGCCGCGATTTGCCATCGGACAAATCCTCTCATAGCGTGTCTTCTTCTGTCTTGCGGGGAGTCCCGGAGGGACGAAACAACGTAGCCCACAGCGGAAGCTGTGGGAAAAATTCATGGACCACAAGGAAACCCCGCCAGGGGTGACACATGGATTTCAACCACACAAAATTTGCCCGCCACTCCCGCCGGAACGCGGACACCAAATAAAATCAGCAAGAAAATACTGTGATGGAATCCATTGATGATTGTACAGTGTCTTGCTGTTGGGGGCTAAGACGAGAAATCCGTATTAGCTGAGGAGGACGACGTGACAGACAATCGCGACGACATCTCTATGGAAAAGGACTGCTCAATTCTTACGAGGCGCCGCATCTTGCAAACCGCCGGTGGAATCATCGCAGCCGCCACATTTCCAGCAACAGGAGCGGCAGCGCCGTCCCTTCGCCCAAGCCTCCCCGAAAACGCCTTCAAAATCGGATGCCGACATCACCGGCCGATTGGCGCGCTACATGGTAGAAGCGCGGACCCGCAACCTCCCGCCGAAGGCAGCCCAGGAAGCCAAGCATCGTATCCTGGACACGCTCGGCGCAATGGTTTCGGGAGCCCATCTGAAGCCCGGAGAAATGGCCATCAAATATATACGCGCACAAGGCGGCGTCCCGGAATCTTCGGTCCTCACCACGGACATCAAGACTTCCGCTGTCAACGCCGCCATGGCTAACGCGATGCTAGCCCATGCCGACGAAACCGATGACGTCGAGCTGGTCACCAAGACGCATCCTGGCAGCTCGTCAGTAGCTGCCGCGCTGGCGATGGCTGAGCGCGAAGGCAGCTCCGGGAATGGATCTACTCCGAGCAGTAACACTAGGCTACGACGTCTGCTGCCGATTTCTAATGGCGCTGGAACCGGATTTGGTGCGCGGCACTCACCGCAGTGCCGAAGGTGTCGGCTCCACGTTCAGCAGCGTAGCGGCCGCCGCTTCCTTAGCCCGCCTGGATGAAACCGGGATGCGCTACGCACTTTCCTATGCGGCCCAGCAGGTGTCCGGCCTTTGGAGTTGGACTTCAGATACCGAGCACGTAGAAAAAGCCTTCGACTTTGCAGGCATGGGCGCACGCAACGGAGTCATGGCAGTCACCATGGTTCAGGCCGGGTTAACCGGCGTCCGGGACGTATTCGACTGCGAGCACAACGTCCTCGAAGCCCTATCCACCCAACCGCAGCCCGCGGAGATGGTAGCCGACCTGGGCACCCGGTTTTATGTCACGGAATCGGCCATCAAAGCCTATCCCGTCGGCTATCCCATCCAGGCCGCTCTGGACGCATTCCTCACGTTGCGCCGGGAAAATAACCTGCTGCCGGAAAACGTGGAACACATCGTCGTCAGGCTCCCGGCCGACGGCGCGGGCATCGTCGATAACAGCTCCATGCCGGATGTGAACTGCCAATACGTAATTGCGGTAGCTTTGGTGGACGGCGCCATGTCGTTCGCGAACGCCCACTCCTACGAGCGCATGGCGGACCCCAAAATACGCGCCGTCAAGGACCGCGTCGAGTTAGTAGCCGACCGAAAACTAATGGACCCGGACGCGCCACGCGGCGGCCAAGTAGAAGTCACCCTCCGCAACGGCAAAACGGTAACCCACCTAACACGCCATCCGCCCGGCACAAAAGAAAACCCCTTGGACACAGAAGGCCTGAACGCAAAAGTGCGAGATTTAATGACCCCAGTACTAGGCGCGGAAAGAACGGAAGCCATAATTCAGCGAGTAAATGCCGTAGAGACCCTGGACAACGTCCGCAACCTCCAGCCCCTATTGAGGCGGTGACTAGTGACTGGTGACTAGTGACTGGTGAAAAACCCTCGCTTCGTAGGTTCGCCGATCAATCCAGCGCGCACCCCACCCACCATCGAGGCGCATTTCCACCAGTCACTAGTCACTAGTCACCAGTCACGCCTCAGTGCCCCGTCACCAGCCGCACCCGCAGCGTAAACGCCCGCCGCGGCCCCCCTGCGAACGTCAAATAATTCGGTGCACCCAGAATGTTCACCACCGAGTCCGGATTCGCGTGCCCGCTGAGGTTCACTCCCGTCACGCGCACCGCCCATTCGTGCCCTCGAAACAGCAATCGCTTTTCCAGCCCGAGATTCAGGCTGAAATAATTCGGAAAGCGCAGCCGGTTTGGCGCTCCAACCAGTTGCTGCTGGTCGTTCTGTACGCTGAACGGGAATCCCGTGCGGTACTCCAAAAATTCACTGAGCAATAGTCCCCAGAGTGGAATCGGCGTCCAGCCCGAGGAGACGACGCGGTGCGGCGCATCCCAGAGCAATGGCCCCGGCTGCTGTGGCGCCAGGAGCAGTGCCGCCAAATTTGGATCCAGCACTTCGTTCGAGCTGGCCCGCGAACGCGTGTAATCCACTTCGATCTGCGCTTTGTCGCCGAAGGCGTGCCGCACCCACGCTTCCCCCGAAACATAGCGGTCCTGCCGGTTGTTCTGTAATAGAAGTGAATTACACACCATCGCAGGCAAGCACGGCGCCGTCCCCGCGGCTTGTGTTTCCCACGCAAAGCCGTCGCGCGACTCGCGCCGCAAAAAGGAAACTCCCACAAACGTGCTCTCGAAAAACCGCTCCTGCCACTCGGCCGTCGTGTTGTAAGACCTCGGTTGTTGCAGGTTGTTGAGCGGGGCGGCAAACGAACTCACAATAGGTGCTCCGGCAGGGGCAGGCGTCGGGCAAGGAGCCGGCGGCATGCAAGGCGTGGGCGGTGGATTGTAAAATTGATCGACCCTCCGCTGGTCGGACCCCTGCCCGAAAACAGAAAGGTTCAACGGCTGGTAGTGCTTGCCCCACGCCAGCGTGAATTTCATTCGTCCGTCGTCAGACGGAACCCAGTTCATCGCAATCCGCGGCTGAAACACATTCTCCTGGATCAAGTGATCCCAGTCCGTGCGCACTCCCACCGAAAAAACGATCGGCTTCCACGGTCTCCAGAGATCCTGCGCATACCCTCCGAGCTGCATATTCGCCAGCCGGAAGGCCGCGGGGCCGCTCGAGCCATCACGATTGCTGAACTTGGCGACATCGGACAAACTTGTGTCCGACCGCTCGAAATCAATTTCGGTCCGCGAAGCCGTCCGCGAAAAATCCACCCCGTCCGCATTCCATCCCGCGGAAAGTGTATGCGTCCCGTACAATGCCAGCGCCCCGGTGGTCAAGTTCCCCACCAGTTGCAATCGCCGCGAATGTTGAGTATACGTCTGGAAATAGTTCCCCGAAGCGCTCGAAGGCGTAACCACGTACGTAAGGGTGCCCTGCGGATTGCTGTCTGTTCCCCCAGTATCTACAGCCGCTCCTACGTCAAACAATGTCCGGCCCATCCAGATTTGGTCCTTCACGGATACAAAGTAGCGTCGTGATTTCGCGTTGCTCGTCGTTGACAGCGGCGAAAACGCCCCCAGGCCTTGCCGCGGATCGAGTGAACCATTAAAAAGGAAGCTTCCCTGCAGGATGTTCCGCGCCGTCAAATTCACTTGCCCGCGTAGCAGATTGTCGCCCGACCATTGCGAGTCGATGTTCTGCCCCCTCGGAAGTTCATTCACGAATACAAAATTGCGTTGGATGCTCAAGGCGTCCGAAAACCAGGCCTTGCCCTTCATCAACGGTCCGGAAATCGACACGCGCGGATACCAGTTCCCGAAATGCAGACCCTGCTGGAAACTCACATCCGGAATAAAATTTGTCGCTCCGAACCGCCACCGGTCGTCGCCGGATTGCGTATCCAGCGCCAGGATGCCCGCGCTGGCGTGCGCATATTGAGGCCCGTATCCCCCCGTTTCAATCGTCACCGCTCTCACCGCATCGACATCGACCCGGGATGTAAAGTTTCCCGCTCGCCGGATCGTTGATCTCAAACCCATCCAGTAATACTTCCGTTTGTCCTTCTCTCCCTCCCGCGACGTGCAGCCTCCCATTCACGTCGGCTATGACTTGCGGGATCGTCCTCAAGTTTTGCTGGAGGTCATGGCTGGAAGGAACCGGCACATTCAAAATCTCATGTTGTACTAGAGATTCCTGGTGGCTCGTAGTGTCAGGATCAATTTGAACGGGCTCGGATTGCACCTCAAGTTGTTCTTTAACTTCCGTTTCGTGATTCAGCGTCAAACTAATTTCCGTGGCGCCGGGCGCCAGATCCAAAACGCGGTCCTCGATACGAAAAAAGCCCGGCTTAGAAAGTGAAAGTTGTACTTGAGATATACTTGCCGCGTGCAGTTCGAATCGCCCGACCGTATCCGTATAAACCGTCTGAGAAATTCCGGCGCCGTAGCGCAGAACAACTTCCACGCGAGGAACCGGCTGCGCGTTCTCATCTATGACCTGGCCACGCAAGTCGGTCTGGGTGCTTTGTGGTTGTGCCTCAAATCGCAAGGGAA
Source organism: Terriglobia bacterium (assembly GCA_963811715.1). Lineage (GTDB taxonomy): Bacteria > Acidobacteriota > Terriglobia > Acidiferrales > UBA7541 > Palsa-360. The sequence continues at coordinate 246,124 of CAWESM010000004.1, read as the reverse complement.
ACAGGACCACGAATGCCAAAAAAGCGCCAACGAAAATGGTCCAGTTGAGCTGGCGCGTATTCATCTCCGTAACCGCGGTCCCTGCCAAGAATACTCCAACTTCCACAAAAGGGAGGGCGGGCGCCACTTGCTTGTCCTGACGAAGGAAGGGGAGCCCGTTAGTAGTAAAGTATACGGTCCGCCGGACGTGAAAATTCTCCTCGCTGCCGAACAATCCGAAAATAAGACAATCAATACTTTGCCTGGAGTTGCATTTGTTCCAAGCCCGTGTGGCGCAATCGGGCATCAAAATCCTCGATCTGCTCCACTACGCCCCTTTCAAATCTCAAATCTCGCATTTTCAAATTCCGAAGCATAGGAGTCTGTCCCACGGAAAATTTCGACCACCACGGATTGTGGAGGCGATGCCCGATGCAGCCAAGATTATGTAGCTCCGGCATCATTTTTCGTTCTACGGGACAAACTCATAGTCTTGCCTGATATTCACCCGAAGCTGTCTCACAAATGATCTTTGTGGGTCGCGGCTCTTGTGGTGAGTGCAGCCGAACCATCAGCCGCGACATCCAAGGGCCTGAACAGCAAGGGCTTTAGAGTCTGTGTGAAGACTCGATGCCGTTTCGATTTTGTTCCTTGAGTTTGAGCATATGACGCTTACCGCCGAATGTTTTGGTGAATTTGTGGTTGCGGGGCGGCTAGTTGGCGCGCCACATGCGCGTCAAGTTATACGCAGTGCTGGTCAGCGCCCACTCTACCCTCACCTTGGCCATTCCTCTTCGCCGGAACCTCCGCATCCCGCGTTGCTCTTTCAACACTCCGTTCACTGGCTCCACGATCGTTTTGCGTTTGGCGTACATCGCGCGGCCTGCCGGGTCTCGCAATTTCCGCCGCATCCGGCGATGGACCGGATCGCTGGCTCGGGTCCGCAGCGGTCCTCCGCGATTCAAGCAGCGCGCCAAATTCGAGTCTGGAACGTAGCCGTCGATTTGTCGTTCCTCCAAAGCCCGCAAATTATCCACCGAAAAAAAATCCGCTGTCCGCACTCGCACAGTGCAGTTTCTCTCCACACTGCTGCTCCACCAAATCCACCATCGGCAGCAGCAAGTCATTGTCGTTGGTTTCCTGCGTCACGCACTGCCCCACAATCAAGTGATCCTCACTGACCGCCAGCGTGGCCGTGTAGCCCAGCGTGAACCCGCCCCGCTCGCGCAGAAAACGGCTGTCCGGATCGGTGCGCGAGAGTTTCTTCAGGCCCGCTTTCTGCAGCCGGTCCAAGCGTGCGGGAATTTCTTCCCGTTGCTGCTCCAGCCGCGCGATTACTTCGCGGCCCACTTCGTTGCCCGCACCTTCGTTCGGATCCTCCGCGTCGCACTGCTTCTGCCAACGGCGAATGTCGCGCCGAATGCGCGCCCGCGCCTGGCGCAGCGCGGGCTCGGTGTCCAGGCGATTCCGCGAAGCGTTCGCCGCGATGCGCGTCGAGTCGATGGCCACGTGGCCCAAGCGGCCCAGTCCGTTGGCCCGCGCCAACTCCACCACACGCGTGAACAAATCGTTCAGCCCTCTCGCGTGCCGCCGCCGGAAATCGTTCAGCGTCCAATGATCCGGCCCCGCCCCGCCCGCCAAGTAGCGAAACGCCAAATCCTCGCGAATGCGCTGCTCCAGCCGCCGCGAACTGGTCACCCCCAGCGCGTAGGCGTACAACCAAACCGAAACCAACATCTCCGGCGCGTAAGCGGGCCCGCCTTCGGTCCCGTACTCGTCTCGGAAGGCGCCCAAGTTCAGTTTCGCCACCACGCCCCGCACAAAAAAGCACAAATGGCCCGGGCTCAATACATCGCGCACACTCGGCGGCAGCAAATACGCCTGATCCGGGTTGTAATCCAAAAATTTTGCCATCGCGTCCCCTCTCTCGTGCAGTATAAGGGACGCGTCAAGGCTAGTTCTCACACAGACTCTTTAGCCCCTGACGGCCAATCGAATTTGGAGGCCGGCCATTTATGCGATCTGTACTAGACACAGCTTTAGCAGCCAGCCGTGCGATAGATTGGATCATCCTCAAGGCGTTCTGTTTCGCCCCTTTCAAATCTCAAATCATGCATTTCAAATTCTGGACGTTAGGTTTACCGAATATTTCCCGCAATCTTTCCGGTCGGCGGGCCGACTATTTTCGGTTCTCCACCGCGCCAAACCTCCACGATGAATCGGAAAACTATCCGCTATCGCTTCTTTCCACCTTTTTTCTTGCCCTGCTTCTTCGCCGCGCGTTCCTCAATCACCGCCTGCGCCGCCGCCAACCGCGCTATCGGCACCAGAAATGGCGACGCGCTCACATAATCCAGCCCCGCTTGATGGCAGAATTTCACGCTCGCGGAATCGCCACCGTGCTCTCCGCAAATCCCGATCTTCAGCTTCGGCCTCGTCGCCCGCCCGCGTTCGATACACCACAGCATCAACTGCCCCACTCCGTGAACGTCCAGCGACTGAAACGGATCATTCGGAAATATCCCGGCCTTCTTTTCATCCACGTAGTCGGGCAGAAACCGCCCGGCATCGTCGCGGGAAAGCCCCATGCCCATCTGCGTCAAATCGTTTGTGCCAAATGAAAAAAATTCCGCAACCTCGGCAATCTCGCCTCCCAGAATCGCCGCTCGCGGCACCTCAATCATCGTCCCCACGGAATATTCAAGCTTTACTTTAGCTTTCTGAAGGATCTCCCCGGCGACCCGGTGCGTTGCATCCGCCAAAATCTGAAGCTCCTTACGATCCATCACCAGCGGATGCATTATCTCAGGAAACACTTTAATTCCTGATTTCTGGCACTCCACGGCGGCTTCAATGATCGCTTGCACTTGCATCTCCAGTATTTCCGGATAGGTGATGCAAAGCCGGCAGCCCCGGTGCCCCAGCATGGGATTCGATTCGTGCAATTGCTCGACGCGCCGCGCGACCACCTCGACATCCACGCCAATCTTGTCCGCCAGCTCTTGTTGCTTCTCCCGGTCATGCGGCACAAATTCATGCAGCGGCGGATCCACAAGCCGAATCGTGACCGGATAGCCGTCCATCTCCTTAAAGATGCCGATGAAATCCCGTCGCTGGTACGGCAGAAGCTTCGTCAGCGCCCTGCGCCTCGCCTCGGGCGAGTCCGCGACGATCATCTCCTGGATGGCCAACTGCCGGTCCACGCTCTTTTCGGGCTGCTCGAAATCCTTGAAGAACATATGCTCCGTCCGGACCAGACCGATTCCCTCCGCGCCCATCTCGCGCGCTTTTCTCGCGTCATGCGGAGTGTCGGCGTTGGTTCTCACGCCCAGCCTGCGAACGCCGTCCGCCCATCTCATCAAAATCGAAAACGCATCCGGCAATTTCGGAGTTGAAAGTTTTACTTCACCTTCGTAGACGGCCCCTTCATTTCCATCGAGCGTCATCCAATCGCCCTGGCGGATCTTCCTCCCTTTTGCCGTCGCGGTTTTTGTCGCGTAGTCGATGTCGAGTTGTTCGCAACCCACGATGCAACATTTGCCCCAGCCTCGAGCCACGACTGCCGCGTGGCTCGTCTTTCCGCCGGTGGCCGTCACGATTCCCTGCGCCACGAACATTCCGCCTACATCCTCGGGACTCGTTTCGCGCCGCACGAGAATTACTTTTTCGCCCTTCGCCGCCATCAACTCGGCTTCCTCGGCGCTGAATACGGCCTTGCCAACCGCGGCGCCGGGCACCGCGTTTATTCCCGTGGCCATCTTGCGTTTGGCGAGTTCCGCTTTCGGCACCGTCGGATCAATCACGGGATAGAAGAGCCTCTCGATATCTTCGGACTTGATGCGTTCGAGCGCCTCTTCCTTGGTAATGAGCCCTTCCTTCGCCATATCCACGGCCATCTTGAACGTCGCGGTCGGTGTGCGCTTCCCCACGCGCGTTTGCAGCATGTAGAGCGTGCCTTCCTCCACGGTAAACTCCATGTCCTGCATGTCGCGGTAATGTTTTTCCAGCAGCACGCGCACCTTTTCGAGCTGCCTGTACACCTTGGGCATCAGCCTGGCCATTTCGGTCAAGTGCATCGGCGTGCGGATTCCGGCGACGACGTCCTCTCCCTGCGCGTTGATCAGAAAATCTCCGTAAAAAACTTTCTCCCCGGTCGATGGGTCGCGCGTGAAACACACGCCCGTGCCCGAATTGTCGCCGATATTGCCAAACACCATCTGCACGACGTTCACGGCCGTTCCTAGCAAGCCTGTGATGCGTTCCACCCGCCGGTACGTCACTGCCTTCTCGGCATTCCACGATCCAAAAACGGCGCCGATCGCTCCCCAGAGCTGCTCTTCAGGATCCTCCGGAAAATCCTTTGAAGTCCGCTTCTTGAAATGCGCTTTGTACTCGCCGACCAATTCCCGCCAACCCTCGGCCGGCACTTGCGTGTCGTCCTTCACCCCGCGCCGCGTCTTCATGGCGCGCAATTTTTCTTCAAGTTCTTCTTTAGGTAATCCAATCACCACGCTGGAGTACATCTGCACGAACCGCCGGTAAGCATCCCAGGCAAAGCGTTCGTTCTTCGTGTTCCGCGCCAGTGCCTCCACAGACTTGCTGTTCAATCCAAGGTTTAGAATCGTCTCCATCATCCCGGGCATGGATCGCGCCGAGCCGGACCGCACGCTCACCAGGAGCGGGTCCTTCGCGTCGCCGAGCTTTTTCTTCGTGACGCGCTCGAGGTGAGCCAGATTCTTCTTCACCTCCGCGCCGAGCGACCCCGGGTATTTCCGGTCGTGCTTCAAGTAGTAGTCGCAGCACTCTGTCGTGATCGTAAAGCCCGCCGGAACGGGAAGGCCGATGCGCGTCATCTCCGCAAGGCCGGCTCCCTTGCCGCCCAGCAGCTCCTTCATCGTGCCGTCACCTTCGGCCTTGCCTGCGCCAAAAAAATAAACGTATTTCACGGATGCTCGCCCCCTTCAAATTTTTCTTGCGTGTAAGTTCTGTCGGCGCGCCGACAAATAAAATCTAAAGTCTTACTTGATATTTCCTACCCCTTCTCTCCCGCGACAATTTCAGAGAAATCCGCGATCGTCGAAAACTGCGCCAGAAGTTCCGACAGCAGCGTCAGCCGATTCTTCCGAACCTGCTCCTCCTCCGCCATCACCATGACCTCGTCAAAAAACTTGTCCACGCCGGACGCAGCCCGGCAATGTCTTGCAGAGCTTCGCGATACCGGCCGTCCCTTTTGTGCCGCTCGGCCAAACGCGACGTGGACGCCGCTTGCGAATGCAAGTCGCGTTCGGCGTCCTCCGCGAAAAGTTCCGTGCGTATGGCCGGAAGCTTCCAGCCAGCTTCGGGCCCCGCCTTTTCCAGAATTTTGCGAATCCGCTTGAAGGAAATGGCCAGCGGCTCAAAATTCTTCGTCTTGCGGATGGCCTTCACGGCCTCGGCCCGCCGGACGGCGTCCACCAAATCATCCGCCCCCGCAGCCAGCGCCGCATTTATTTCATCATGGGCCAAACTGCTCCGCTCCTTCAATACGAACCGCGCCCGTTCCAGAATAAAGTCCAGTACCTGTTTCTCAACCATTACTTGAACATTGATCTTTGGCGGCGAACTGCCCAGCGTCCGAACAGCGCGCGCGACCGCCAAGGAAAGCGAGAGCGGCAGTTTAGTTTCGATCAGAATTTTTACGATCCCCATGGCGGCGCGGCGCAGCGCGAACGGGTCGCTCGATCCGGACGGGATCAGCCCCACCGCGAAACAGCCCACCAAAGAGTCCAGCTTGTCCGCGAGCGCGACGGCTTGACCCGTAAAGTTTCTGGGAATGGAATCATCGAGCGACGCGGGCTTGTAGTGGTCGTAGACCGCCCAGGCCACATCTTCAGGTTCTCCTTGAGATTTTGCGTACAGTCCCCCGACGATCCCCTGCAGCTCGGTGAACTCGCGGACCATATCGGTGACCAAATCGCACTTGGCCAGCTCAGCGCCACGGTCCGCCGAAGCGACGCTGGCCTGCGGGATGCTGCTGGCAAACCACTGCTCGGCAATCCAGCGCGCCAGGGTGCGCACGCGCTCGACCTTATCGCCATAGCTGCCGAGCTTCGCCTGGAAGGTGACCGCGCCCAATTTCGGCAGATAGTCGGCCAGCCGACATTTCTGGTCCGTCTCCCAAAAAAAACGGGCATCCGCAAACCGCGCCCGCAACACGCGCTCATGCCCCGCGCGTATCAGCTCCCGCTCGATCTTTATCCAAATTAATAATCGCGAGGAAGTGCGGCGCCAATGTCCCGCCCTTCCGCTCCAGCGCAAAGTATTTCTGATGATCCCGCATCACGGTAATCAGAATCTCGTCCGGCAAGTCCAGGAAATTCGCGTCAAACCCGCCCAGAATCGCCGCCGGAAATTCATTGAGATACGTCACCAAATCCAGCAAGTGCGCGTCTTCATGAACCCGCAACCCCTTGCCGGCTGCAAGATGGCGCAGTTCCGTCTCGATCTTTTTCCTTCGCTCCTCTGCCCGCACCAGCACGAAGTTGGCCCGCAGTTTCTGCACATAGTCCTTCGCCCCATGGATGGGAATCTTAGACTTTCCCAGAAAGCGGTGCCCTGCCGAGAATTCCCCGGCGACGGCGTCTCCCAACGTAACGCGCAGCGGCTTCCCACCAAGCTGTGCCACTACCCAACGAATCGGCCGAATAAAATGAAGCCCCGCGGCGCCGGTCCAATACATACTTCGTGGCCAGGGAATCTCTTTAACGGCGCAGCGGGAGGATTTCCTCCAGGATCTCTTTTGCGAATTTCCCGCGAATTACTTGCTGGGCCGCCAGGTACTCGCCCTTGGGCGTCGCCACAAGGGAAAGTTTCTCGACGGGGATCCCGATTTTTTGAGCAAAGCTCTCGGCCGCCCGGGTCGGCTTGCCGGCCGGCGTCGAATGAGACCGACTTCGGAGGCCCCATCACTTCCTTGGTTTCGTCCGCCTGCTTAATGCGAATTCCCGTGCACGTAGCGGCCAGGCGCCGCGGCGCCGCGAATGTCTCGACACTCGCAGTTTCCATAAGATTGTAGGTGCTCAAATATTTCTCAAGTATCGCTTTAAGTTCTTTGGCGGCGCCCGGAAGCATCCCTGCTGGAATTTCCTCGCACCCTATTTCGAAGACAAAGTCCGTGGTCGGCCCTTTCATCGTTTTGCCTCAGAGATCGAGGTTCCGGTTTGCTGTGCCAGATACTCGGCGGCGACGCGGCAGGCGATTTGGCGGACTCGACCGATCAATTGGGCGCGCTCGGTCGTGGAAATCACGCCGCGCGAATCGAGCAGGTTGAACAGGTGCGAGCATTTTAGGCAATGATCGTAGGCCGCCAGCAGCGGGAACCTGCCCTTGGCCTTCTCGTCCGCTTCGCGATACTTGGCGAGGAGCTGTTTGGCTTCTTTCTCGTGTAGTTCGAACAGCGTTCGGGTGATGACGGGGTCGGCGTATTCGAAATTGTAGGCGGAAAATTCCTGCTCCTCGAGCAGACGGACCTGGCCATAGGTCCGATCCGCCGACCAGCGGACGTCATACACGCTGTCCACTCCTTGCAGGTACGCGCAGATCCGGTCCAAGCCGTAGGTCAGTTCGACGGAGACAGGATCCAGGTCCAATCCCCCGCTCTGCTGGAAGTAGGTGAACTGCGTAATTTCCAGACCGTCGAGCAACACCTGCCAGCCCATTCCCCAGGCGCCCAGAGTCGGAGACTCCCAATTATCCTCTTCGAAGCGCACGTCGTGCTCGGCAAGGCGCAGCCCGATCGCGGAGAGGCTCTTCAAGTAGAGATCCTGGACGTTCGCAGGAGAGGGTTTCAAGATGACCTGCAATTGATGGTGCTTAAAAAGACGATTCGGATTTTCGCCATAGCGTCCGTCGGCGGGCCGACGAGACGGCTGTACATACGCGACCCGATACGGCCCGGAACCCAGAACGCGAAGGAAGGTTTCCGGGTGCATGGTTCCTGCGCCCACTTCGACGTCATACGGCTGCTGAATGACGCAGCCGTAATCGCCCCAGTACTGTTGCAACTGAAGGATGAGGTTTTGAAAGGTAGGCCCTTTCAATACTTTATGTTTTTCTTTAGGTTTTGATTTTTTCACTTTTCCCCGTTACGAGCATCTGTCGAGCCACCAATTTGCGCTCCATGTGGTGCTCCAGAATATCTAATGCATAACTTGAGATTTCATCCGAGCCCTCGAGCGACGGATTACCCTTCAACAATCGCTCGAAGAGTTCCGGAAAGAGCTGCTCGCCCAACTGAAAGTGCTACTTGAGATATTGGTCTGGCCCATGCTTCCCGGCATTCGGCACAGGAAACCCCCGCGGATCCTGGCGAAGCGTACGCAGCTTCCTCCCCGAAGGCCCTGCCGCACTGGGCGCACAGTTGGAGTGATCCAAGCCAGCCTCCGAGCCGCACCGTCCACAAACTGAAATAGGCCAGGATGGCCGGGCTCGGCCCGCTTTTCCGGATCGCTCTTGCCGCCAGCAAGCAGCAACCGGAACTGCGGATCGGCAACCTCCCGTTCGCCGAGAACAGCCTCCGTGATCTCGCTCAGCAAGGCCAAATAAACGCCGGCCTGATAATCCTTCTGCAGGTCCAGGAAAGTCTCGATCAGTTCGCACTGGTTGATGCGGACGAGTTCCCTGCTCTCCCGCTCGAAATACCAGATGCGAATGTAGGAGAGGAGCTCGAGAGTCGACCCGAACCGGCTCTTGGGCATCCTGGCCCCGCGCGCCACGCCGCGCAGCCTTCCGGATTGGCGATCGAGAAAACTGACCAGACGATCGCCTTCGCCCAGTGGAAACGTGCGCAGGACAATGGCTTCAGACTCCTTGATCGGCATTCCTATTCTGACTGGCTCCCTGCGGAGCCCGCACCCACTGTCGGCGCGCCGACCGGTCGTGACTTACACCCCCAGCGAAATCGCGCGACGAAATTTGGAACTTGGTTACTTACCATACCAAGAGGCGCGACGCAATTGAGAACCACACGGAAAAAGAAAATTTGCATTTCTTTTCCGCGCGCAAAACAATCCCTGCCCGCCCTAAATGCGAGCGGCTGCTACAAAATCTACTGCCACTGACTCGGACGGTTTTGCAGAGGCCACTCCGTCCGGCGTTCTTCGGGACGGAGTGGGCATATTTCCTTTCGTCAAACCTGTTTGCCACCAGGGGTATTCTTCTGGTTCTCTCGCGGAACGTCGTGGGTGTGCATGCAACCTCTGCACAATAGGGGGATTACACGTCTGTCTGGAATATGTTTACATCGGCGCCCAATCCTAAAGAATTATCAGACGCCGATCTTTAGGGACGGCGGGCTCCCCTTCCTTCGACAGGAGCGGCAAGTGGCGCTCGCACCCGATCCTTTTCGCTTGCTCCCGCGCCGTTTTCTCGTAGAGTGTTTCGATGACCGGCCCGCTGCCCATGGTCGACATTGCCGGCGTTGGACTCAACGCCACGGATACGATTATTCGCCTGCCGCATTTCCCTGCCTTCAACTCCAAGGTGGAATTTCGCAGCTCGGAAGTCCTGCCCGGCGGCCAAGTCGCCAGCGCCATGGTGGCCTGCTCGATGTGGGGTCTGAAGGCGCGGTACGCGGGCAAGATTGGGGACGATGCTTTCGGACGCGTGCAGCAAGAGGAAATGGAGCGCGCGGGCGTGGAATCCCACTGGATCATTGCGCCGAATTGCCAGAGTCAATCGTCGTTCATCCTGGTCGACGAGAGGAATGGAGAGCGAACGGTCCTGTGGAAACGCGATCCACGGCTTGAGCTTCGCCCCGAGGAAATACAGCGGGAGTGGGTCGTGCGGTCGAGATTCCTGCACGTGGACGGGCATGATTGCGCCGGAGCGGCAGCCGCGGCTCGATGGGCTCGAGAGGACTCCATCCCAGTCCTCGCCGACCTCGACAATTTGTATCCAGGAGTGGAAGCCTTACTTGAGAATGTGGACTACCTGATTTCTTCGTGCGAATTTCCCGCGCGCCTGACCGGCGATCAAAATCTAATGGTTTCCTTGAAGACTCTTTCCAGACGCTTTGGCAGCCGAGTGGCGGCGGCTACCTTGGGAGAGGATGGCGTTCTGGCTTGGGATGGAACGCAGTTTTACTATTGCCCCGCGTTTGAAATTACTGCTGTAGACACGACAGGCGCGGGGGATATTTTTCACGCGGGCTTCGCGTACGCGCTGGTTCAGGGTTGGGGCCTGGCACGGGCTTTTGAATTCAGCTGCGCCGCGGCCGGGCTGGCGTGCACGGCGCCGGGCGCGCGGGGCGGGATCGCCGCTGTGGATTGCATAGAGGACCTGATTCGCACGGGCCATCGCCGACAGGCCGTCTATTCTCAAGAGCAACTTGCAGGCAGCGGGACAGCGCGATGATTCCTCTAAAGGTTGATATTCTGCGAACGCGCGCGGCGATCTGCAATGTGTTTCTTATCATCCTGAATGTCCTGGTCTTTTTCTACGAACTTTCCCTTTCTCCGCGGGCGGGCCAGTCTCTTATCTATGCCTTCGGGCTGATTCCATCCCATACGGGACTTCTTTTCTCCCCGCACGGCACCACCCTCAGTGCGGCGTTTCTCCCCATGGTGACGAGCATGTTTCTTCACGCGGGATGGATGCACTTGTTGGGGAACATGCTTTTTCTTTGGGTCTTTGGCGGGAACGTGGAGGACGCGCTGGGGCATTTCCAATATCTCATCTTTTACTTTATATGCGGCATTGGGGCTGCGGTGGCGCATACGATCTTCAATTGGGGGTCGAATGTGCCCACGGTTGGCGCCAGCGGGGCCATTTCGGGGGTGATGGGGGCGTTTATCGTTTTGTTTCCGCGTGCGCGTGTGGCTACGCTCATTCCGGCGTTGTTTTTATTTTTCACCATACGCATCCCGGCGTTTTTGATGTTGGGGTACTGGTTTTTCCTGCAGATTTTTAGTGGATTGGCGACGCTCGGAGTGGGCGGGCAGCAGGGGGGCGTGGCCTGGTGGGCGCATGTTGGGGGGTTCCTGTTAGGGGCGCTGCTCGTGGTTGGTGCGAGGAAACGGTAGAGTAAGCCGTGTGCCGCCCCTACGGGCTTGGTGCCCCGCCCGAACTTGCCCCCCACCGCTTCCCCTTCACTTCGTTCAGGGCAAGCGCGGTGGGCTACGTTGTTTCGTCCCTACGGGACTGGCATTCGGCAGGATCGCGCGGGTCAGGTTGGGTTTTTCGTGACGTACTCGGCGAGCCAGTCGCCGGCTTCGCGCGTGCCTAGCGTTCCTCCGAGATCTATCGTGGTATGTTTTTCGCGGACTGCGGTTCGCACGGCTTTGCGGATCGCATCCGCCTGACTTGCCAGGCCTAGATGGTCCAGCATCAGGGCGGATGACAGGACGGCGCCTGCGGGGTTGGCGAGATTTTTTCCGGCGATGGTGGGGGCGGAGCCGTGGACCGGCTCGAACAAGGAGATTTTTCCGGGATGAATATTTCCCGAAGGCGCCAAGCCTAAGCCCCCGGCGAGTTGCGCGCCGAGGTCGCTTAGGATGTCGCCGAACAGATTGCAGGTCACGATCACGCGGAATTGTCCGGGGTCGCGTACGACTTCCATGGCGAGGGTGTCGATGTAGAGGTGGCGCGACTCGATATCGGAATACTCATGCTTTACTTGAGAAAATACGCGCTGCCAGAGGTCGTGCCCGAAGGTGAGAACATTCGATTTGTCGCTCATGCAAACGCGTGCGAGATTGTGATGGCGAGCGTACTCGAAGGCGTAGCGGATGATTCGTTCGACGCCCTTGCGCGTGTTGACGTCTTCCTGCACGGCGAGTTCGTGCGGGGTGCCTCGCTGGAACTGGCCACCGATTCCGACGTAGAGGCCTTCGGTGTTCTCGCGAAGGACCACGAAGTTCACATCGGTTGTGCCACGATCGCGCAGCGGGGTCAACGCCGCGTCGAGGAGTTGGACGGGGCGAAGGTTCACGTAGAGGTCGAGCTTGGCGCGCAGGCCCAGTAAGATGTCCGCAGCGTGATTGTTGGAAGGCACGCGGGGGTCGCCGACGGCGCCGAACAGGATGGCGTCAAAATCGCGTCGGAGCATGGGGACGGCTTCCGCTGGGAGCGTTGTGCCATCGCGGAGGTAACGCTCCGCGCCCCAATCGAATTCCGTGAATTCAAGGGGAGTTGAGCGGCTCGACGTTGCGGCTTTCAGGATTTTTACTGCTTCGCGGGTGACTTCGGGGCCGATGCCGTCGCCTGGAATGACTGCGATGCGCTTGGGGGTGGAGATTTTTTCGCTGCGGTTCGAGGGCATTCATCGTGCTCCTGGGGATTTCGCCGCCACGCTAACATGGGCTTGGAGTGTGGTCAATGTGGCGTGCTAAGTGTTAAATTCCGAAAAGCTCAACACAGAGGGCACAGAGGATCGCAGAGAACCACAGAGAAATTCGCCTTTCTTTTCCCGTCGTCGGTTATTCTCCGTCTCCAGTAGGCCCTCCGGGTTCTCTGTTTTAAATTCCGGGAAACGCAGCCAAAAATGAATGCGCCATGAAAATTCTTCGAAGGCGAGTGTCGTGGCCCGAAAATACCCGGCAAAAGTGGACGACAGAATTTCGAAACTATAATTTGACATTTCAGAGACTTAGAACACCGGAGGGCTCTGAAAATTTTGCCGCTTATTTCCAGGACGCAATACAGTGCAAAACCGGGCCGACATCGAACACGCTCTCTTGCCACCGGCGGTTCAAGTGAGGATTTCTTTTCGTGCGGCTAGCTTTTCGATGCGATCTCGGCGCGGGGTGTAGCCGATCCCGGGGGCGGGCGGTACTCGGATTGTGCCTTGCGGGGTGACTTCGACTTCGGGGTCGATCACGTCTTCGGTCCAATAACGGCGGCTGGCGGTGATATCTCCTGGGAGAGAGAAATTGGATAGCGTGGAAAGCGCGATGTTGTGGGCGCGGCCGATTCCGGATTCGAGCATTCCGCCGCACCAGACCGGAATTTGCTTCGACTGGCAACGATCGTGGATATGCCGCGCGGGAGTGTATCCGCCAACGCGGCCGAGCTTGATGTTGATGATCCGGCAAGCGCCGAGTTCGATGGCGGCGCGGGCGTGCTCGTCGGTGTGGATGCATTCATCGAGGCAGATGGGGGTATCGAGTTTGCGTTGGAGTTCCGCGTGGCTATAGAGGTCGTCCCAGCCTAGCGGCTGCTCGATCATCATTAGGTAGTAGGCTTCCAGGCGCTTGAGGTGAGGCCAATCATTGAGTTGATACGCGGAATTCGCGTCGACCATTAGACGTATGTTCGGGAAGCGCTGGCGCAGGTGTTCGACTGGCTCGATGTCTTTGCCCGGCTTAATTTTTATCTTGATGCGCTGATACCCTGCTGCTAACTCGTGCTCGACGGTGGCTGTCAGTTCTTCAAGTGATTCTTTAATTCCTATCGAGACGCCACAGGGGATCTCCTCGCGGACTCCGCCGAGCAGATTCCAGAGCGGCAGGGCTTTCTGTTTTGCTTCGGCGTCCCAGACCGCTGACTCAATGGCACCCTTCGCCATGTTGTGACCGCGAATCGGGGCGAGCAGATTCCAGACTTCGGAGGCGGAGTTGAATTTTTTATCTTTCAGGATCGGCCAGATGAAATCGCGCAGGATGTGCCAGGCGGTCTCGACTGTTTCTGGAGCGTAGAAGGGTCCTTCGCCTGCCACCGACTCACCCCAGCCGGTTGCGCCATCTACATCGGCTTCGACGAGCAACATGCGGCGATCGGTTACGCGGCCGAAGCTGGTTTCAAAGGGCGTGACCAGCGGCATTCGGATTTCTCGCAACGTGATTCTTTGAAGCTTCATGCTTTTTCCCACAGTTCCAGGAGGTAGTCCACTCCTGATGGAGTGGGGGCAATGGCTGTTGCGGCATATTTCTTGGCGAACCAGTGCGTGAATTGGGCTTGGATTTCGGACTGCATTTGCGCGGCTTTAGCTGGGTCAGTCGTTTTCAGCCCTTCCGTTTCCGCCGGGATGGGGATCCGAACGGCCTTTTTCGCGAATGCGGGCGTCGGGCGCTTCCCTGCCAGGACGCGGAGGACGCGTGGGGAGCGTAGATGCCATTCCGCGACTAGTCGATCGGTTGGGAGGGCTCCGTGTAACGGACTCGTTGTGATTCCGTAGGCATTTGGAATGTATCGCCGGGCTATGGCGCCCAGGCGCATGAAATTGAAGTAGGCGTTTTTTGTAACTAGGGGATCGAATGTCCACTCGATCAGGGAAATCCCGCGCGCTAGGGCATCGGCGCGCTGGAAGAGTTTCAATTGGCGGCCTATGCCGCGGTCGCGATGCGCGTCGTTGACGGCCGTCATGTGGGAGTGGAGGAACGGGCGGCGATGGCGCCATCCTGCGATGGCCATGCAGAAACCCACGAGATGATTTCCGTGAAACGCGCCGAGAACCTGCCCTCCCGTTTCGGCGGCAACCACGAACAGCGGGATGGGGACAACGTCAACGTCGGCGGATTTCCAGACTTCGCGCTCCAGGCGGACACAGGCTTCAAATTCTTCGATGCCGTGGCAATGCCTGAACGAGATGCCGTTTCGCGTCACAGTGCCAGTGGGTGCGGAACGGCGGGATCTTCGCGGGGGGCGGGACTTCATGATTCAGTTTCCTGGCGGGCCGCAGACCGTTGCCTTTTCTTGGCGGCTTCCCAAAGAACTTCAAGTTCATCTTTAGATAGTTGGGCGAGGCGCTGGCCGGAGCGGGCTGCGTCTGCTTCCATATTTTTAAAGCGTAACTTGAACTTTTGATTGGAAAGTTTAAGTGCTACTTCAGGATCGAATCCTAGGAAACGCGCCAGGTTGACGGCGACGAATAGGAGATCGCCGACTTCTTCTTCGCGACGGGATCGATCCGGTTGGGAGAGGGTTTCCCGGAGCTCGGATGTTTCTTCCTCCAGCTTGGTAAAGATGCCTTCTACCGTTCCCCAGTCGAAGCCTACTTGGGCGGCTCGGCGGGTCAGTTGGTGGGCTTCGATGAGAGCGGGGAGGCTACGCGGGATGCCCTCGAGGGCGGAGGGGAGATGTTGCTGTGCCGGGGCGGCGTCTTTTTTTTCTAGGGACTTTAATTGTGCCCAGTTCTTGAGAACTTGCGCGGAGGTATCGGCTTTCACTTTGCCGAAGACGTGCGGGTGGCGGCGGACCATTTTTTCGTGGATGCCGGAAATTACGTCCGCGATGTCGAAGCGGCCGGCTTCCCTGCCGATGTCGGCGTGGAAAAGGATCTGGAGGAGCAGGTCGCCGAGTTCTTCGGTTAAATCTTTCGGGTCGCCCTGTTCGAGGGCATCCAGAACTTCGTAGGTTTCTTCGATCAAGTAGGTTTTGAGTGTGTGGTGGGTTTGTTCCCGGTCCCAAGGACATCCTCCCGGGGCGCGGAGGCGGGCTTGGAGGGCGACTAAACCCTCGAAGAGCTTGCCGGTTTGGCGGCGCGCGGACTTTGGGCGCTTGCCTTCGTGGGGCTTGGGCTTATTTTTCTTAGGATGACGTTGAGGCACGGGCTCGGTCGGCTCCTAGGCGAAAGAAAAACTCTACGGCACGTCTTGACAATTCACAAGGCAGAAAAGGGGGGTAACGCATTGCGGCTGGGGAGCAGCCTACTTTGTGTGCACCTTGCAAACGATTTGACAGCTCGTAGTTTCAGCGTTCTCTGCGCTGAATTCCGAAAAGCGCAACACAGAGGGCACGGAGAGAGGACACTGAGGGCACAGAGAATGGGTGGTGAATTTGAAATTTTAGATTTCAGAGGGCTACGAACCCGAGGCGCCTTGGAATTTTTGCTATTTATTTCTGGGAGGCCCTACTAGACTGCGATTTACTTGCGTGATATAGACGTTACGCATGCCTAAGAGTCAGCTGGAGGGGGATTTTATGCAGTCTCGAAAATATTTTCGCGCTGGCCAGATATTTTTGGTCTTCTTGCTCGTTGCCTCGCCCCTATTTCTTATGGCGCAGGCCTACCCTCCGAATGGACCGGGAATCCCTGCGGTGACTTTGAATGGAAGCGCGCCGATGCAGGAGCCTGCTCCCAACCCTCCGGATCAGCAGTCGCAGTGGAACATGGAATTGGTTGGCCATAGCGATTTGCAGGGGCGCTCGGCGTATCAGCCCATCATCATCAATGAAAATGGGCGTGAGATTGCTTATGTCGGGCACCACACGGGGACGGCCATGAATGCGTTGACGGGCGCGGTGGAGCCGAACGGAACTTCGATTGTCGATGTCAGCGATCCCGCGAACCCCAAGTACCTGGCTCACATTCCTGGCTCAACGCAAGCCGGCGAAGAAGCCGGCGGGGCGCAGATGGTGCGCGTTTGCAGTGGGAACGTGTTGCCTCACGGCGTTCGCGGCAAATGGTATTTGCTGCGGCCCTTGGGTACGGAGGCGCAGGAAATTTATGACGTCACCGATCCGGCCCACCCGTCGCGGCTTACGGTAATCGTGGAGGGGCTGACGGGCACGCATAAGAATTGGTGGGAATGCGATACGGGGATTGCCTACTTGGTGGGAAACAAGTCGTCGGAAGGGTGGAAGGGCGGCAATCATATGAAGATCTATGATCTGAGCGACCCTGCGAAACCCGTGTACATTCGAGATTTTGGATTGCTTGGACAGCAGCCCGGGGCGACTTCCCATGAAGGCCTGATTCCGGCGATTGGAATTCATGGGCCTATGTCGGCTGGAGTTGAAAAGAACCGCGTGTATGCGGCGTACGGCACGGGGGCGAATGGCGTCATTCAAATTCTGGACCGAAAGAAACTGCTTACCGCTTTTGAGAACCCGATGAAGCCGACAACGGAAGAAATGCTGGCGCCGCAGGTAGGGACCATCACGATGTCACCCGATCAAGGCGCGCACACGACTTTTCCGGTGTTTGGCGTGCCGATACCCGAATTTCAGGGGCATACGGCGCTGAAGAAGCGGGACCTCTTGATCGTGCCTTCGGAGGCGTCGCGCGGCGACCACTGCACGCCCAATTCCGACGGGTCACGTCCGGCACCGCATCTGGCCTTTCTGCTGGACATCAGCGTGGAGACTGCGCCGTGGCCCATTGCGACGTTTCGCGTGCCGGAAAATCCGGGAGATTATTGCGGGAGGGGCGGGCGTTTCGGCACGCATTCCGTGGCTGAATCGTTTTATCCGCCCTACTACGGGAAGCTGGCCATCTTTTCCTGGTTCAATGCGGGGACTCGCGTGTTTGATATTCGCGATCCCTTTGCCGTGCAGGAGGTCGCCTATTTCGTTCCCGCGCCGAATAAGAACACGATGATGTTCTGCCCGGACGGAGTAAGCCATCCCGAGGGCGATCCCAAGATTACTTCCGCCTGCGAGCGGGCGATTGAGACTAATAACGTCGAGGTTGACGATCGCGGATTGATTTATAGCGCCGACCGGGCGGGGACCGGATTGCATATCTTGCGGCTTACCGGGCGGGCTAAAGAGGTGGCGGTGGCAAAGTAACTGCAGCTTGTCTCATGAATCTCTCCCCGTGTGAAATGCGCTTCAGGGACTAAAGCCCAATTTTTTCGGTGTTTTGATTTTGCGGCTGAAACCGCGACCCACGAAGCGGTTTGTGGAGCCCGCACCCTTTTTTAGGTAGGGTCCAAGATGAGCCTGCACCTGTGCCAACCTGCCCAGACTGACGTCTGGTCCGGGGATGCTTCCAGCATTTATTCGCCACCCGCACACGACTAAATCTCAAATTGGAAATTGGAAATTTGAGATTGGGGGTGACCTTGATTTTTCGCTCGTCGCTAGTCCGGATTTCTCACGAGGTCCCAGGTCGGTGGAACTGAAATCATCTCGATTGTCGCGGAAGATGGGCTCTTTGTAGCGTCGGCACCCTGCCGGCGGTTTTACAACGCGTGACCAAGAGCCGGCAAGATGCCGGCGCTACAAAATCGCGTCTGAGACTCGCGTTGATTGCGGACCCTAATGGATGGGGAAGCCTTTGTGAGAAAGACGGCCTAGGGGAGTGCCCCGGGCCGGACTGACTTCTGGGCCGGGGATATTTTTGAGCATCCTTGGCCCTTAGCACACCGCTTGCTCTCCATTGGAAATTGGAAATTAGCGATTCAGATTAGGGGCGCGTCTTTTACGGAAGCAGTTGGCGGGGGTACTTCACGTATGACGGGGCGCGCGGGTTTGCGCCTGGCAACCATGAGTTGAAGGCGGTCCATGTAGAGGTAGATGACGGGAGTCGTGTACAGCGTGAGGACCTGGCTGACCATCAAGCCGCCGACGATGCTGATTCCAAGGGGGCGGCGCAATTCGGCTCCTGTTCCGGCTGCCAGAGCGAGCGGCAAGCCTCCGAACAGGGCCGCCATCGTGGTCATCATGATCGGGCGGAAACGAAGCAAGCAAGCTTGAAAGATCGATTCCTCGGGAGTTTTCCCGGAGCGCTCGGCCTCGACGGCGAAATCGATCATCATGATCGCATTCTTCTTGACGATGCCGATTAAGAGAATAATTCCAATGAGCGCGATAACCGTCAGCTCGATATGGAAAGCCAGCAAAGCCAGGAGCGCTCCTACTCCGGCCGAAGGCAGGGTCGAGAGAATCGTCACGGGGTGAATATAACTCTCATATAACATACCCAATACGATATATACCGTGATCAGCGCCGCCAGGATCAGCCAAGGCTGGCTCGCCAGGGAGGATTGGAACGCCTGGGCGGTTCCTTGAAAGGTGGGACGAATATCGGAGGGGACACCCAGCTGCAGGACCGCAGCCTCAACATCCTTCACGGCGTCACCCAGGGCTACGCCTTCCCCAAGGTTGAACGATATGGTGACCGCCGGAAATTGTCCCTGGTGGTTCACCGCGAGGGACGTAGTCATCATTTCAAAATGTGTGAAGGCGCTCAGCGGGACCTGCGTTCCGTTCGACGAACGGACAAAGAGTTGCTGGATCGCATCGGTGCTATCGCGGAAGGCGGCATCCACTTCCATGACGACGTGATACTGGTTTAACTGGGTATAAATGGTGGATACCTGGCGCTGGCCAAAGGCGTCATACAAAGTGTTATCGATCGCCTGGGGCGCAATTCCCAGCCGGGAGGCGGTATCCCGGTCGATGACAAGCGTTGCCTGGAGGCCGCGCGTTTGCTGGTCGGAGTTGACATCTCGCAAGCGGGGCAACTGGCGAAGCCTGGCTTCCACGCGCGGCGACCACAGCTGGAGATCGGGCAGGTTTTCGCTCTCGAGGGTGTATTGATACTGCGAATTGGAAAATCGGCCGCCCACGGTAATGTCTTGATTGGCCCTAAAGAATAGCGTCGCGCCGGGCACCACGGCGAGTTTGCGCCGAAGACGCGCGATCACTTGATCCACAGTAATCTTTCGTTCGCCGATGGGCTTCAGGTCCACATTCATGCGGCCCGTGTTTTCCGCGCCTCCACCTGTATTCGCGGACATGCTCGCGACGGCGGAGTCGCTCATGACAATGTCCGTGTATTGCTTCAACTTTTGCTGCATGGAGGGGAACGAAAGATCCTGCGCGCCCAGGATGGACCCGCTCATGCGGCCGGTGTCCTGCTGGGGAAAGAAGCCCTTGGGAATGACAATATAGAGGTACGCGCTAAAGCAAATCGTTGCGAGAGTCACGACGAGCATGAGGGCCTGGTGGCGCAACACCCAGCGCAGGCCGCTCGCGTAGGTGTCCAAGCTCCGCTGAAACACGCGTTCGCTGGCTCTGTAGAGCTTCCCGTGCGCCCTCTCATGCTCCGACTTGAGGAATTTGGCGCACATCATCGGAGTGGTGGTGAGGGAGACACAGAGGGAAACGGCAATGGCCACACTCAAGGTGACGGCGAATTCCCGGAATAATCTGCCGACAACGCCTCCCATCATGAGAATGGGAATAAAGACCGCGATCAGCGAAACGCTCATCGAGAGGACGGTAAAGCCGATTTCGCGTGAGCCTTTCATCGCCGCTTCCATCGGGGTATCCCCTGCTTCGAGGTAGCGGGTGATGTTTTCGATGACCACGATGGCGTCGTCGACGACGAAACCCGTGCAGATCGCCAGAGCCATGAGGGAAAGGTTGTCGATACTATAATGTAACAAGTACATTACTCCGAACGTGCCGACGATGGACAACGGAACAGAAATGCTCGGAATCGCCGTGGCCCAAGCGTTGCGCAAGAAAAGAAAAATGACCATCACCACCAGGGCGACCGTCAGCATGAGCGTGAACTCAATATCGTGGACCGAAGCGCGGATCGTGATGGTGCGATCGGAAGTGATATCGAGGGTGGCGGCGGGAGGGATGGTCAAGCGCAACTCGGGAAGAACCGCCTTAATGTTGTCGACCGTCTTGATGATGTTGGCGCCGGGCTGCCGGCTGATCGATATGTTGACGGAGGGCTTGCCATTGGCGTAGCCCGAATTGCGGATGTCCTCGATTCCCTCGGTGACTTTCGCGATGTCACTTAAGCGCACGGGGGCGCCGTTCCGGTAGGCAACGATCAGCGGCACATATTGTTCAGGCTTGAGCAATTGGTCGGTCGCGAATAGTGCCCAGCGGTTGCCCCGGTCTTCCACATTTCCCTTGGGAGTGTTCGCGTTGGCGGTCCGAAGCACGGTTCGCACGTCCTCCAAGCCGATGCCGTAGTGCGCAAGGGCGTTGGGATTCAAGTCCACGCGAACCGCCGGCTTTGCGCCCCCGCTGATGCTGACCTGACCCACTCCGTCTATTTGCGCCAATTTTTGGCCGAGTATGGAATCACACAAGTCGTAAAGGTGACTTCTTGGAATTGTGTCCGAGAACAGGGCCATGTCCATGATGGGCGAATCGGCGGGATTGATCCTGCGATAGATCGGGAGGCTGGGCAGTCCGGCGGGCAACTGCCCCGCTGCCGCATTGATGGCCGCTTGGACGTCTCGAGAAGCTGCGTTGATGTCTCGATCTAGGTCAAACTGAAGTGTGATACCGGTGGTGCCAAGCTGGCTGGTGGACGTCATTTCCGTGATGCCGGCAATGCGGCCGAATTGGCGCTCCAGCGGGGTTGCGACAGACGACGCCATGGTTTCCGGACTGGCCCCCGGCAAGCCACCACGGACATAGATTGTGGGAAAATCCACCCTTGGAAGTGCCGCGACCGGCAGGAAGTAAAACGCGACTCCGCCTGCCATTAGGATGGCCAGGCTCAGGAGCGCGGTGGCTACAGGTCGTCGGATGAAAGGCGCTGAAATGTGCATGTTCGCTAGCCTAGGCTAAGCCAGATTCCAGTCAAATTCTGTGAGACGACCCATGCGCAAATCCCAATTGTAGCGTCGGCCTTCAGGCCGACATCTTAGATTCGAGCAGATGCCCGCCGGAAGGCGGGCGCTACACGGACCAGGACTAAGGTTTCTCACAGACTCGTAGGGCAACACTTCACACTCTCTTAGAGGGATGGAAGCCACATCTTGGTTTCAAGAAATCGAGGACAGTGATTGTTTTGGCGTGCTCAGGGTAAACGTTCAGCGTAAAAGTAGAGCCCGCACCCTGCAGAACGCCAAACCTGGAGCCCATTCTTCATTGGCCCACCGATCCGCCATCAATTGACGGGAGGATGGCCTTGCGGCATGGAATTGCTCCCGGCGCCTGGAGATCCCGGAGGCGGCATGCCCATTCCCGAGTTCGGATTTTGCCCGAGTTTGGGCTGGCTGCTCACCACGTTCCACTCGGCGCCTTGCCGGTCGAGAGTGTAATCGACCTGCATAGTGGCGGTGCCTTGTTTGACGTGGAACTCCACCTGCGCCGTCGCGTGGTCTCCGTTGATGGATATTTGTTTCACTTCCCGGTCCATGATCGACATATTGAGGCCGGAGACACCGCTTAGGTGCTTGTCAATCCCCGCGCGTATGGCGTCTTGATCGTTCGCCTGTTTCTTGCAGCCGGTGGCGAAGGCGAACAGGAGAATCATGGTGCAGGTTGAAATCCGTCGGATCATTCGAATCTCCTCACGATTTAGGTCTGCTGGCATTCTCCCATGATTTCGGGGCGGATATGGTTTAAAAAATAGGGCACGGGAAACGATGGTGTCCTGAATTGTATCTCACTTCACATCGGTGCAAGAGGGCTGTCCTGTCCTTTGGTTCCATTGACAGGGTTTAATTCCCACTCCACAGTGGATCCAAATACGTGAGGGTGTCAGTCCCATGGCAAAGTGCCCTGTTTGCGATCACGACGTTGCCACTCCATTTTTTTATAACTTGGAGGCGTGGTCGCAGCTTGCTTGCCCTCAATGCAAGGCGCGGCTGGAAATGAAACCGCCGCGATCAGGCGCATTAGCCATCCTCATGGGACCCGCAATTGTGTTGGCGCGGCAGGGCCGCGTCTTCGAGGTCCTTGCGGTCGTATTTTTGGTGGTGACCGCCCTCCTTGTACTGCTGGAAAGTATGCGTCCCAGAGTGCGGCTCCGACTGAAGCGTCTGCCCAAGCCTGGCATCAGTCTTATGATAGACGGTCCCTCAAATTAGGACACTACGCGAAAAACGATAGAGAGTTAATTTCATGTGGTTGAGTTCCATGTGTCACCCCTGACGGGGTTTTCTGGCCGTCCTCGACCCAATTCCCCACCGTTTCCACGGTGGGCTACGTTTGTTCCGTCCCTCCGGGACTCCTGGCGACACATAGTTGCTCTGCCGCCAAAGAACGTCTTGTTTGACGGGCGGGTTCAGGCCCTGATAGGTTGTGAGGCTATGTGGCAAAAACATTCGCGACTAACAGTCCGGTTGGACGATTGAGATGATCGCAGCGCGTGTGCTTCCGCGAGTCGCGTTTCAGGGCGAGCGAGGGGCTTTCAGCGAGGAAGCGGCCGTAAAGTTATTGGGCGAGGAGATTGAACTCGTTCCGCGGCCTACGTTCGAGGCGCTGTACTCGAGTCTTCAAGATGGGCTTGCGGATATTATTCTTGCGCCGATCGAGAATAGTCTGGCCGGGTCCGTTCACCGTTCGTATGACTTGCTGATAGCCAGCGGGCTGCACATCCAGGCCGAGGTGGTGATTCCGATCGTGCACAATCTGATTGGAGTGCCCGGGGCGAAGTTTGAGGGCATCACGCAAGTTTCTTCGCACCCGGTTGCGCTGGCGCAGTGCGAGCGATTCTTCGCGAGCCACCCTTCGATAAAACGCGTTGCGGCGGACGATACGGCGGGAAGCGTGCGGGATGTGATGCAAGGCGGAGATCCTGCGAGGGCGGCGATTGCCAGCCGGCGGGCGGCGTCGGTTTATGGCGGCACGATTCTGAAGGAACATCTCGAAGATCATCCGGAAAATTACACACGCTTTCTGCTGCTTGCGCCTTCGGCGGAAGTGCCGGAGAAGGCCGACAAGCTTTCTCTCGTGCTGCACCTGGCGCACAAGCCGGGATCGCTGTGCCTGGCTCTGAATGCGTTTGCGCAGCGCGAGCTGAATTTGCTCAAAATCGAGAGCCGCCCGATTGCGGGAACGCCGTGGAGTTATTGTTTTTATCTTGATCTGCAAGCGTCGCTGAAGGATCCGAACACTGTTGCGGCGCTTGAGGAACTTGGGCAATTTACGGACTCGGTAAAAATTCTGGGGTGCTATCCGCAAGCGAAGGTTTAAAACTTGTCGCATAAATCCACACATGTGTCACCCCTACGGGGTTCTCAGGTAATTCACGACGCATTTTCCCACCGCTCCCGCGGTGGGCTACGTTGTGGCGTCCCTCCGGGACTCCCAGCGACTGAGAAAAATAGTTCACCGCAAAATGAAGACGTTTTTGGTTTTCGTCGGTCTGTTAGACCTATCATTCCGCAAGCGGTGAAGACAAAGTCGAAAATGATTGCGGGCACTGGATGCAGGGGACGTAACCGGGCATAATGTGTCGGGTGTTTTGCAGTGTGAGCGTCCGGCGGGTATGACTGCGGATGCTTCTGGACGAAATTAGGGCGGGCTCCACGTAGAGCCCGCACCTTATACTCGAAGGACTTCGGATTCTCAGGAGGAACCGTGCAGGTCTATTACGATAAAGACGCGGATTTGAAGTACATCCAGAACAGGAAAATTGCGGTGATCGGATTTGGGTCGCAGGGGCACGCGCACGCCATGAATCTGGCGGATTCGGGCTGCGACGTTGTCGTGGGTCTGAAGAGCACGAGCGCTTCGGTCGCTAAGGCGCAAAAGGCCGGGCTGCGCGTACTGCCTGTGCGGCAAGCCGCGGAAGAGGGCGAGATTGTGATGATTTTGGTTCCCGACGAGCTTGCGCCGGGCGTCTATGAAAGCGAAGTCGCGCCCGCCATGAAGGCTGGGAAGTATCTGGCTTTTTCGCACGGATTCGGGATTCATTTCGGGTTTATCAAGCCGCCGAAGGACGTCAATGTTTTCATGGTTGCGCCGAAGGGGCCCGGACATTTGGTGCGGCATCAGTTCTCACAGGGCGCGGGCGTGCCTTGCCTGTTGGCGATTCATCAAGACCCTAGCGGCGACACGAAGAAAATCGGTCTGGCCTACGCTAGCGGAATTGGCGGGGCGCGCGCCGGGGTTATCGAGACGAACTTTCGTGAAGAGACTGAGACGGATCTGTTTGGCGAGCAATCGGTTCTGTGCGGCGGACTTACGGCGTTGATTCAGGCGGGATACGAGACGCTGGTGGAAGCGGGGTATGCGCCGGAGATGGCGTACTTCGAGTGTTGCCACGAAATGAAATTGATCGTGGATCTGGTTTACGAGGGCGGGATTTCGGAGATGCGCTACTCGATTTCCAATACTGCCGAGTATGGTGATTTGACGCGCGGGCCGGTGATTGTCGATGCGGCCACCAAGGAACGGATGAAGGTGATATTGAAGGATATCCAGTCCGGCGCGTTCGCTAAGGAATGGATGAAGGAGGCTGCGAACGGGCTGCCTCGATTCAAGGCGCTTGCGGAGGCGGGGAAGAAACATCCCATCGAAGTGGTTGGGGCGCAGTTGCGCGGGATGATGCCTTGGATGAAGAAGAACCGGGTGATTGCGGAGGGGGCTTAGGGTCACGGTCATCTTTGGGTGTTGTTCGAGTATCGATGGGTTACTTTTGAGTGCTCGAGGAAGAGTTCAACAGCTTTTAACACTGAGAGCACAGAGGGCACAGAGAAGATCCTAGGACACTGGTTTGATGATGGCCATCGAGGATTTTGTACTTCCCTACTTACATTCCGCACTGTTAGATCATTTTCGGAGGAATCATGGATTCGCGTTTCAGGGAGCATAGCCGGATTATTGTGGACGGGCCTTCGAGGGCGCCGGCGCGTTCTTATTTCCGGGCGGTGGGGTTGTCGGACGACGATTTGGCGAAACCCATGGTGGGGATTGCGAATACTTGGATCGAAGCGATGCCTTGCAATTCGCACTTGCGGCATCTGGCGGAAAAAGTGAAGGACGGAGTTCGCGCGGCGGGCGGCACGCCGATGGAATTTAATACGGTGGCCATCAGCGATGGCGAGTCCATGGGCACGGAAGGAATGAAAGCTTCGCTGGTGAGCCGCGAGGTGATCGCCGATTCGATCGAGTTGGTTGGGCGCGGATACATGTTTGATGCGATGGTCGCCTTGGCTGGATGCGACAAGACCATCCCCGGGACGGCGATGGGGTTGATCCGATTGAATGTGCCGAGCCTGGTGCTGTATGGCGGATCGATTCAGCCGGGGCGTTTTCGCGGGCGGGATGTGACGATTCAGGATGTGTTTGAGGCGGTGGGCGCGCACTCGGCGGGAAAAATTACGGACGCGGATCTGAAAGAGATCGAAAGTGTCGCGTGTCCTGGGGCGGGGGCGTGCGGGGGGCAGTTCACGGCGAACACAATGGCGATGGCGCTGGAATTTATCGGATTGACACCTATGGGATTGGGAAATGTGCCGGCCACGGACCCGCGCAAGGACGATGCGGCCTACCGTTCGGGCACGCTGGTGATGGAACTGCTGCGCAAGGGCGTTACACCGCGGCAAATTCTGACGCGCAAGGCGTTCGAGAATGCGATTGCCGCCGTTGCCGCGACGGGAGGTTCGACCAACGCCGTTCTCCATTTGCTGGCGATGGCGAAAGAGGCGGAAATCGAATTGCGCATTGAGGATTTCGACGTCATCAGTCAGAGGACGCCGCTGCTGGCCGACATGAAACCTTGGGGGCGATTTACGGCCGTGGATTTGTACAACGCGGGCGGGATGGCGCTGCTTGCCAAGCGGCTGCTCGATGCTGGGCTGCTTCATCAGAACCAGACTACCGCTGGTTTGAAGACGCTTGAGGAAGAAGCGTCCACCGCGAAAGAGCAGCCGGGGCAGGAGGTTGTCCGGCCGCTTTCCAATCCAATCAAGAAGACGGGCGGGCTGATGATCCTGAAAGGAAACCTGGCGCCTGAAGGATGCGTGCTCAAGACTTCTGGGCACGAGAAGCCCTATCATCGCGGACCGGCGCGGGTGTTTGACCGCGAAGAAGAGGCCATGGACGCCGCGGTGAAAGGAGAGATCAAGAAGGGCGATGTGGTCGTCGTGCGGTATGAAGGCCCGCGGGGAGGACCCGGGATGCGCGAAATGCTTGGCCTGACGGCGGCGCTTGTGGGACTGGGACTTGGCGAGGACGTGGCGCTCCTGACCGATGGGCGATTCAGCGGAGCGACGCGCGGGTTGATGGCGGGACACGTGGCGCCCGAAGCGGCGCGCGGGGGACCGATTGCGATCATCGCTGAGGGAGACTCCATCGTATTCGATCTCGATGCGCGGAAATTGCAGATTGAGTTGAGCGACGCGGAAATTAAAGCGCGGCTGGCGAAATGGAAGGCGCCGGCGCCACGGTATAAGACGGGAGTTTTTGCAAAATATGCGGCGCTGGTGAGTTCGGCTTCTTTGGGGGCGATCACGCGGGCGGAGATTTAGAGTCGGGCCCTGTGAATACTTGGGGAAGATCCAAGGCAGAATTTGAAATTGGAAATTTGAGATTTGAAATTTCAGAAAGATACAACTGCGGAGCCCGCGAGATGATGCGACATATCTGCGGGACGCTGCATCAGGAGTCATCTCGTAAATCTCCGCTGGCGAGGCGTGATTGACGCTTCTGGGGCTAGAGCCCAGTTTTTATGGGCGTATTGATGTCGCGGCTGATGGTTCGCCTGCGGTCACCACAAGAGCCGCGACCCACAAACCGTAATTACGCAAAGCGCACTCAGGAGATGGCTTGTAGTAGTACATCGAGGTAGATTGCAATCAACCAGAAGCCTATAACAGAGCGAAACGAATCGTTGTTAGGCCGATTGGCTGGAAGGAGTGACCTGTGATTAGCAACCGTCGAATTGGCACGATAGCGCGGCAGTATTTTGTTGCTGCTGTGTTTGCTTTTGTTGTTTTTTCTGTTGCGGGGGTAGCGATTGCGGATTCGCTGGTTTTGAAGTCCCAGGGAAGTTTCTTTGTCGGTGGCCGGACGATTTCCACGGATGCGCTTACGGGGACTTCCAGCGGGTTCCTCAATACGGAGATTAACACGGGGAGTATTACCG
Source organism: Terriglobia bacterium (assembly GCA_963811715.1). Taxonomy (GTDB): domain Bacteria; phylum Acidobacteriota; class Terriglobia; order Acidiferrales; family UBA7541; genus Palsa-360. The sequence goes on along the minus strand of CAWESM010000004.1, from coordinate 218,646 downwards.
TCGACCAGATGTACGTTCAATACCAGGTTCCGGAGGGCGGCGAGAAGCACCTGCCGGTTGTCATGGTGCACGGGTGTTGCCTCAGCGCGAAGAGCTATGAGACCACGCCGGATGGGCGGATGGGGTGGAACGAATATTTTCTGCGCAAGGGGCGCGCTGTCTACCTGCCCGATCAGGTTTCGCGGGCGCGCTCCGGGTTCGATGCTACGGTGTACAACGAGATCCGGTTAGGCAAACGGCCGGCTGCGGATATGCCGGCGATTCGCACCGCTAGCCATGAAATTGCGTGGACTTTATTCCGGTTCGGACCCGAGATGGGTACACCGTTTGCGAATGAGCAATTTCCCGTGGAGGCTTTCGAGGAATTCGGAAAACAGGTGATTCCGGATTTGAATGCCGGGCTGGCCGCGGACAATCCGACGTGGGCGAATTTGTCGGGGCTGGCGATCAAGTTGCGGGGCATTGTGTTGATGGGCCACTCCGAATCAGGTTTCTTTCCGGAGCGAACGGCGCTCGTTAATCCGGCGAACCTGGAGGGCTTAATCACGATCGAAACCGAATGCCCGACGACGCTGACTCCCGCGCAGATTTCCACTCTCGCCGGGATTCCGGTCCTCATGGTCTTCGGTGATCACCTGGGGGATGTTCCGGGGCACGCTGATCTGTGGCCGGCCAGATTTAAAACGTGCCAGCAAGTTGTGGACCAGGTGAACGCGGCGGGAGGCGACGCGGTCATGATGCATCTGCCGAAATACGGGCAATTTGGGAACAGCCACATGCTTATGCAGGACAAAAATAATTTACAGGTCGCCGATTTGATTTTGAAGTGGATCGATGAACATGTGGAAGGTAAGAAAAAAGCCCGGAGCGTGCGGCGTTAGGTGGCTAGGTTGGCACAATCTTCAGGGGCTAAAACCCCTGAAGAAAATCCGCCATTTACGCCGTGCCTATCCTTCCTTCGTCGGGATAAAAAGGTACGACCCACAATCCCTGAGAGTCAATCCGCAACCTGTTAGAAGACAGATTGAATCGCTTGCGATTATTTCGCGGCTGCCGTCTGTTTTGCAAGCTCCGTGCGGAATGTTTGCTCGCGTTCGGCCACGTAACTCTTATAACCCTCAGGATCGATGAACGGGTTCGCGGCGTGCTCTTTCATTCGGGCGTACTTTGCTTCCATCCCGTAGTAATTTCCGTGGGCGCCTAGGAAGACATCGCAGGGCAACGATTTTAATACTCGAAACATGCGTTCGTAGTCGGACGCGATCTGGGGATAGAGCGCGTTGTTCACGAGCTTGTAGCCTGCGTTCACATTGGGGCTGCCGATGATGACCACGTTGTACGTCCTGTCCCCTTCCTTCGCTTTCATGGTCCAGGTGGTCGTGCCCTTGGTGTGCCCGGGCGTGAGGCGCGCGGTTAGGACTGTGCCTCCGAGCTTGACCTCGTCGCCATCGTGCAGTACGCGGTCGACTTTCGTGGGCTGGTAGCGGGAGGTCGGCGAATCACCGTACTGGAAATTTCCCTTGCCGCCGGCTTCGATCTCGGGCACGTCCGCGTCCATGACCATGTACTTTGCACCGGTGAGTTCCTTGATGGATGCGCTGCCCGCGCAGTGGTCCCAATGCGCATGGCTGATCAGGAGAATTTTAACGTCGCCGAACTTAAAACCCAGCTTTTCGATGCTCTCGCGAATCAGCGGGACGGAGCTTTCGAGGCTGCTGTTGATGAGGATGTGGCCCTGCGGCGTCGTGATCAGGTAGGAGGCGAGGCCCTGGCTCCCAACGTAGTAGACATTTCCGATGATGCGATAGGGCTGAAACGGGTTGGTCCAGTCAGGCGCGGCTTGCGCGAACGCGGTGCCGGCGAGAACGAGCGTGAGAAGCAGTGTGCGGAAAACTTTCGTCAAGAGGCTTCACCCACAAGGTGCGTCTTAGGTTTACCGATGTGGGCTAGTCTACTCCAGGAATGATGGATGGAGTCAACTTCGCATGTGCCTGCGAAGCGGGTTAATTTCGTGTGGCTGAGTTCCATGTGTCACCCCTGTCGGGGTTTTCTGTTCGCCGAGTCATTTCCCCACCGCTCCCCCTTCACTTCGTTCAGGGCAAGCGCGGTGGGCTACGTTGTGACGTCCCTCCGGGACTCCCAGCAGCACACCGCACAAATTCCCCGGACGATCGTCGGGCCGGGTTTGTTATGTCATCAGAAATGGTCCACTGCAAATGGCTGACTCTTGTGTCACGCCGATTCACGGGAACGATAGATTCCTTGCGACAAGTCCAGTAGCATGAAAATATGGCGTTTTGGGCAAAACAGAAGGGGAAGACATCCGCCAAGGACGAACGGGAAGCGGTCACGTTTTTGGTGCTTTTCCTTCTCGCTTGCTTGCCTTACGCGAATACGCTGTTGGGGAGTTTCGTGTACGACGATCATTACCAAGTCGTTGAAAATCCCTACGTTCATTCCTTTCGTTATCTGCCAAAAATCTTCGGGACGACGGTGTGGTCGTTTCAGGGCGCTCAGGGCACGACCAATTATTTCCGGCCTATGATGTCGTTTGGATATTTATTGTTCTACCAGATTGCAGGGCCGGTGCCGTTCAGTTTTCACTTGGCGAGCGTGGTGCTGCATGCGCTGGTCGTGTTGCTGGTCTTTTGCGTGCTTCGCCGGCTGAGCGGGGAGCGAATCGCGCTGATCGCGGCGGGGTTGTTCGCGCTGCACCCGATTCATACTGAATCCGTCGCGTGGATCGCCGGCGTCACCGATCTCGAACTCGCGTTGTTCTATCTGCTGGCGTTCTTGTTCTACCTGCGGCTGGAGGAACCGGCGAGCGGAATCGGAATACGCGCGGCGATGTGCGGATGCTTTGCGATCGCGCTGCTTTCCAAGGAGCAGGCGATCACACTCCCCGTACTTGCCACGCTGTTTGAATACTTTTACCGGGAGGACCGGGAAAAGACATCCGCCCGCCAAAAGATTTCCCGATACGCGCCGCTGTGGGCGACCGTGGCGCTGTATCTTACCGTGCGCGGAATTTTGTTGGGCGGCGTGGCCAGCATTGCCGCCCGGCCAGGACTTTCGTGGTATGAAATCGGGCTTTCCGCCATTTCGCTCATCGGGGCTTACCTTTGGAAACTGCTGTGGCCCGCGCAGCTTTCCGCGTTTTATGTTTTCCATAAGAGCAGCCATCTGTTGGACCGGAACGTTCTCCTTGGGCTCCTGGGACTCTGCCTGTGCGGCGTCGTGTTCGTTCTGCTGTGGCAGCGCGCCCACATGGTTTCATTTGCGTTCGTCTTTCTATTCCTGCCGCTCGGGCCGGTGTTGAATGCGCGATGGATGTCGGCAAGCGTTTTTGCAGAGCGCTATCTCTACATGCCGTCGATCGGCTTCTGCTGGCTCGTCGCATGGGCCGCTGTGAGACTGTGGCGCGCCGAGGGGCCGAGCTTTCTTCGTCCGCTTTCTCGAGTGACCCCAATCCTGCTTGCCGCCATTGCTTTTCCGTACGCGGTGAAAACGGTGGCGCGCAATCGAGATTGGCGAACCGAAGAAACCTTGTTCAAGAAGACCCTCGAACAAGGCGACGCCAGCTTGATCCGCAACAATCTCGGCGCCCTGTATTTCAATGAAAATAATTTAGACGGCGCGGAGCAAGAGTGGCTCGAAGCTCTGGGCGCCGGACCCGAGAACGCGTTCGCGCTCGATAACCTCGCGCTGTTGCGCCACCGCCAAAAGCGATACATCGAGTCCGTCGAATATTCGCAGCGCGCGGTGCGCGCACGGCGAACTTTTATGATGGCGCACCTGAATCTTGCGGAAACGCTGGCGGAGATGGGGAGAACCGGAGAAGCGGAATGGCAATTCCGGATTTCGACCACGCTGTCTCCTCTCTCGACGCGCGCGCACAACGCGTATGGAGAATTCCTGTTTGACTCGGAACGCCTGGATGACGCTCGAATCGAATTCGCGCGGTCGGTGGCCGTGGATCCCACCACCGACGCCTACAACCGGCTAGGCGACATTTATCAACTGTCGCAAGACCGCCTGCGGGCGGAGCAGGCGTTTCGGCGGGCCATCGTTCTGGATCCCTTCAACAGCCACGCGCACTTTGGATTGGGACAACTGCTGGAAGCGACGGGCAAACCCGACGATGCGCTTCACGAATTTGAAAGCGGGCTGGAAACAGATCCCACCGATCGAATGGCCCAGGCAGCCGCCCAGCGCTTACGTGGCAGCGCGGCGCCGCAGCCTCTTCCCCGCTAATCATTTCCCCGCATTTCGATTGAAGCGGTACGATACTCTTTGAATGGATCGCTTGGCTCAACTGACGGCTGAAATGCAGGTACTTGGCACGCTCTGCAACCGGGAGGACCAGCACGACGTGCATGCCGAGTTGGTGCATGTTCTGGAGCGTTACGCCTTTCTTGAACCGGAACACCAGATAGTCTTTGAATCGATTCGCGCCCTGCTGCTTCGCGACCGGCTTTCCAAGGCGCGTCTGGCAGTGCACCTGAACAATCGAGGATTTCCTGACGTGGACTTGGAAAAATATTGTGCGGCGGCGTTTTCCAACATTGAGGAGGCGCTGAAACTGGCTCGCCGATTGTGTTCCTTGGCGGACGGGCCCGGCGCAGGTGTGCGCCGCGATAGTCAAGGAAAAGTGAAACATGATAGTTGAGGCGCCAACGGAACGCGGGGACGCCTCCCGCAGGCCATTCGATGGCGATGGCGATGCCGATGGGGATGGGGATGCCGATGGCTAAGTAGGAGACGGCGGGATGTGGTCTAATTTCATCCGGCTGAGTTCCGTGTGTCACCCCTGTCGGGGTTTTCTGGTTCTCGACCAATTTTCCCACCGCTCCCCTTCACATCGTTCAGGGCAAGCGCGGTGGGCTACGTTATTTCGTCCCTCCGGGACTCGCAGCGGCACAGAGTAAATTCGCCGCCGCCGCCGACGACAGGAAATTAACTCCGTAGATTTCGATGGTCATTGGCGCTGCCCTTGAACACGACACTTTTGATTCGAGCAGGTGCCCGCCTCAAGGCGGGCGCTACAGGGAACAAAACCTGTTTGCCACAGACACTTTGGAGAGGCGGGCTGCAAAAACCTTCTGGCATTCTGATTGATTACAAATTGAGAGTGTCGTACTTTGCGGCGGACTTGTCGCCGCCTCGGGAGAATGGCGAGGAAGGGGCTATGGGAATGTTCCAACGGCCGGGGATCGAAAGATTGCATGAGGGGCATTTGCCTTCGCGGAGGGAATTTTGCAGGACGTCGTGCCAGGAGCGACGGATTAGGAGTTGGCCGCAGCCGGGGCAGGATGTGTGGGCCGCTTCGGAGTGTATGTTGCCCTCGTAGACGTAGTGAAGGCCGGTTTCGAGCGCGATGCGGCGCGCGGCGTGTAGCGTCTCCGGCGGGGTGTTGGGCTTATCGCGCAGCTTGAAATCGGGGTGGAAGGCCGTGAAATGGAGCGGGACGTCGGGGCCGAGATGCTCCATAACCCAATCGGCGAGTTGGCGGATTTCGCGCGGGTCATCGTTGAGAGTGGGGATGATCAGATTGGTGATTTCGAACCAGACTTTGGTTTCTTGCTTGAGCCAGGTGAGCGTGTCGAGCACGGGCTGGAGATGCGTGAGGGTGGTGCGGCCATAAAAGCCCTCCGTGAAGGCTTTGAGGTCCACGTTGGCGGCGTCCACGTGGTCATAAATATCGTGGAAGGCTTCGCGCGTAACGTAGCCGTTGGTGACCATCACCGTGCTGATTCCTGCTTCCCGGGCGGCGTGGCAGATGTCGATGACGTACTCCGCCCAGATCGTCGGCTCGTTGTAGGTGAAGGCGATGGAGGGGCAGGCGTAGCGGATCGCCAGAGCGACGATGTCTTCGGGCGGGAGGTGCGTCGAACGAACCTGATCGGATTTCGATTTCGAGATGTCCCAATTCTGGCAAAAAAAGCAGCCCATGTTGCAGCCCGCCGTGCCCAGGGAAAACACGCGCGTGCCGGGAAGGAAATGGTTGAGCGGTTTTTTCTCGATGGGATCGATTTGCAGGGCCGCGGGCGACGCATAGCCAAGACTGTAGAGTTTTCCTCCCTGATTGACGCGAATGAAACAGAAACCGGATTGGCCTTCCCCGATGTGGCAATGCCGGGGGCAGAGATAGCAGTGCACGCGGCCTTCGGACATGGGCTCCCACCAGCGGCCTTCGTGGAGCGCTTCCGTCTTCTGAAAAAGTTTCAATTCCTGCATGGCGATTCGAGGCGGGGAATTTTTTTCGGCTTCGTTTCCGCGGGCTTCAAGCCGAACTCACACCCAAGCTTTCAGTCAGCAATTATACACCTTGACAGGGGCCATCCGTTGGCGTGTTCGCTTGGGGCAATAGGCCAGCTTCATATCGGTGAATTCCATGTGTCGCCCCTGTCGGGGTTTTCTGTCATCCTTGAACCACTTCCCCACCGCTTCCGCAGTGGAAACAGCCTTATGAGGAAATCAATTTCAAATCTGAAATTTGATATTTGAAACAAAAGCCGCCGTGCGGCGCGTCCGCGGCTACCTTAGCGCGCTCGCATGACTCGTTCCCAGTGGGATACGTTGTGCCGTCCCTCCGGGACTCACAGCATTACAGTATGAGTGCGCTGCGGTTGCGTGAATATTACGAAGCTTCCCTGTTTCCGGAATTGCTTGACATACGGACCCTACTCGGCAGAATGTTAGCGCTTATGGCGGGCTGCAAGTCGCCGACGCTCCAGCGCTATGAGGACGGCGCGTACAGCCCGCACCCGACGAAATAGTTTGATATCTCCGATCCAATTAGGGGGCGAACCATATGACGCAAGATGTGATCCGTGTCCGAGCGGCAGCGGTCCGCTGGCTCACCGTACTCAGTTTCGCGGGCATTTTGGTGGCGCTATCGTTCGCCTACATGCGTGGGTTGGGCGGCTCCTCTTTCGTCGTGAATGTGGCCGCGGCGGACGACGGCGACTGGGCCTACGCGGATCACGACATCAGCGGGACGCGTTACAGCACGCTCAGCCAAATCACTCCGCAAAACGTGAATCAACTCGCGAAGGTTTGCTCCTACACATTTCCTGAGCAAGTGCCTTCCGAAACGGCGCCGCTTGCTTCCGGAGGCATCCTTTACGCCACTAGCGACCATTACACCGTCGCGATTGACGGAGCTGACTGCCATGTTTTGTGGAGCTATGAATGGAAGCCGCGCGATCGCGATCTGGTGCATCCGCACCGCGGCGCCGCGCTCGTCAACGGAAAGATTATCCGCGGCACGGGGGATGATTACCTGATTTCCTTGGATGCCGAAACTGGAAAACTGCTGTGGGCAAAACAGATCGCGAATCCGAAAGACGGCTACTTTATCAGTATGCCGCCGCTCGTGCAGGGAGACTTGATCTACATCGGACCGGCTGGATCGGAATGGGCCAGCAGCGGGTGGATTGGCGCCTTTCGATTGAGTGATGGAGAGCAAGTGTGGGAATTTAATATCATTCCCAAGGATGGCGAGCCGGGCGCGGACACCTGGGGAACGAATCCTGCCGCGCGCAAACATGCGGGCGGCGCGCTGTGGACTGCCTTGTCCTATGATACGGAAAAAGATTTGCTGTACGTTCCTGGCGGCAACCCGGCGCCTGATTTTTACGATGACGCACGGCCAGGTTCAAACCTGTATACGAACTCCCTCATCGCACTGAACGGGAAAACGGGTCGCATGGTGTGGTACAACCAATTCATTCCCCACGACGTGGACGATTACGACGTCATACACGTAAATCCAATCTTCAAGGTAAATTCGAGGCCGGCCATTGCCTCGACTGGAAAAGACGGCGTCCTTCGTGTACTCGATCGCGACACGCACAAAATACTCTACAGCGTTCCGTTCACGACGCGGCTGAACGCGGAAACGCCGCTCAGCAGCACCGCGATACATGTGTGCCCTGGAATTCTGGGCGGAGACGAGTGGAACAGCGGGGGCTACAATCCTAAACTCGATCTGCTGGTGGTGCCCGCGGTCGATCATTGGTGCTCGATGATCAAGAAGGACAAGGACCCGCCGAGCGTCGAGAAGGCGAACGCCGGAGACGTCCGCTACTTTGGCGGGCCTTTCAACGGCCCCAAGGACCGTGATCCCTTTTCCGAGGCGCGCGGACGTCTGACGGGATTTGATGCGGCCACCGGGAAGGAGCGCTGGCGTTATGAATCGCCCACACCGATGGTGGCCGGGGTCGCGCTCACCGCTTCCAACCTTATTTTTACCGGCGAAGTGGGCGGGTATTTCGATGCGTTTGATGCAGCATCAGGTAAGGTACTCTTTCGTTATAATCTTGCCGACTCCATGCAAGGAGGCGTGATTACGTATTCGGCGCATAGCGTGCAGCATGTTGCCGTCATTTCGGGGGACGGCGGGGTCATCAATAAAAAGGCGATCCCCGAAATTAGCGGCGGGAACCCCACCATTACCGTGTTCGCGCTTCCCGCAAAATGACGATCGTCACAAGCGTGGTTCTTCCGCATCGAGCTGCGACAACTTAGATTAAAGAGCGAACGTCCGCCATCACTTCGGGGCGACGCCTTCGGCGATAAATACGCGGCTCTTTGCGGAGCTATGCCGAATCGGCTTGATGGCATCGTAGGCTGGGGAATCCTCCCAAGCCTGCGCTTTCTCCATGCTGTCGAAAGCAATGACCACGAAGCGTTTTGGCGCATCGCCCTCGATAGACGTGGTCTTGCCGCCGCGAATGATATATTGGCCATTGAAAGGCGCCAGTGTTTCCGGGACCTTCGCCCCATACTTCTGAAAGGTCGCGGGGTCGGTTACATCGACTTCCGCGATGACGTAGCCGGGGGCCATCTTCATTTGCCGAGCGTGAATTGCCGTGGCGCCCGCAATGCCGATCGCCATGCCGACCAGGACTGCCAACGCCAGTTTACGGTTCGATTTCATATGTTCATTCCTCCTGTGTGTTTTTGCGAACAAACTCTAACGCGTACAAAGCGATTGGTGATGTGTGGCCAAAGGCATGGGCTGATAGGAACGCGTTACGTCCTCCGGCGCGCCTACTTCGCCAGGTATAGGTAGCCCACCGTGTTGTTTCCCGGAGAGGCGAACCACATGCGTCCCTTGGGATCGTTGTTGAGTTCCCTCATGCCGTTTCCAACGGCTGGGGGAGGATATTCGGTGATTTTGCCGGTGGCCGGATCGATACGTCCGACGGTATCCATAATGCCGGACGCGTACCAGATCTGATTGTTGGTGTCGATTCCTATCGGATAAGGCGTGGCTTGTTCGCCCGGGAGTTGGTATTCCTTAAAGGCACCCGTTTCCGTGTCCAGGCGGACGATCTGCCCTTTGTCATACTGAGCGAGCCATGCGTTTCCGGTCGAATCGACCTGAAGTCGCCGTCGCGAACCGGGCTGGGGCGGCGGGGTCCAGGTCGTTACTTTTTCCGTCTTGTAATCTACCTTGAAAATTCTGCCCTGTCCCCCTGCCTCATCGAACCAGATGTTTCCGGCCTTGTCGAGATTTGCGCCGTACGTGTTCGGAACATCCTTTAATTCCGTGTAGACACCTGTTTTCGGGTCAAAGCGGTACGAGTAGGGACCACCGGAAACCCACAAGATTCCTTTTGGGTCTTCGCGAACGGTGTTCATCGATCTACCCGGCCCCTTGTACTTGGTCTGTTTGCCGCTCTTGACATCGACCTTCACAAGAGTTCCACCCTCTTCCACGACCCACGCCGAGGCGCCGTCGCGAGTCAGCTGCGCGGATCGCGTGCCGACGCGTGGTTGCTGGCTCTCCCACAAATATTCTTGCACTTCTCCGGTATCGGGATTCAATCTGCCGACCCCGTTCACCGTGCCAAAATACGGGCACCAGATGTTGCCATCTTTGTCCGGATTGGCATCCCACGTCATGCGCCCCGGAGGCATTTCGTACATGACGTACACAATCTTGAGCGCGTCATCGCTGAACTGCTTCATCCAATCCACGTACTTTGGAAGATCGGCAGGGGAGATCGGTAGTCCGCCCGGGCCCGGGCCGAAAATCTTGCTGGCATAAGCAGCGACCTCATTCACATCCTGATCGTTCTTGACCGTGCCGAACACGACGCCGCCGCCGATTCTCGTCATTTGGTCTTTGAGGGCTTCCCGCCAGGCGTTCTCGTCCCGCCGTACGTCGACGAACTGCTGAAACCCGTGGCAGCTTGAGCCACAACGAGCAAACTTATCCTTCCCGGGGCCTTCGGGAAAAAGGTTAATGCCCTGCATAATCGGGATTTCGTCCCAATGCACTATCTGTTTCTGAAGCGTCCAATCGAAGGAGGCGTTTTGATTTGCACTCAGAACGATCCCGCTTCTCGGATCACTTCTGTAGCCGATCGTCCTGGCTTGGACCTGATAATCTCCCGCGGGAAGATTCTCGATGCGGTATCGCCCATTGTTGTCAGACAGCACCATGACGGTGATTTTCGTTTTCGCATTTCGGGCCTGCACAAAGGAGGCGCGGAATGGGGCGCCGTCGGGGCCTGTCACGGTACCCGTGATGGTCGCCCCATAGGCAAATGAGGCGAAGAGTACGACCGCACTCATCAAACCCAGGATATTTTTCAGCTTACAGGACTGCATACCACCTCCTCGGTGACAGTGCCATGGGCGATTTCGCGCAGGGACGTAAATCAAAAATACGGTCGGCTATCTCCAATGCCGCAGAGGCTATCAAACGGATGTGCTGGATGTCTATGGAGATTCGCATTGCAAGGACTGACGGGACTTTCGGCTCTGTGTTAGGCCTTTCGGAATTTAACACAGAGGACGCGGAGACAAGCCACGGAGGGCACAGAGAGATTATTGGAGTAGGAGAGAAAATTGACCACGGAAAGAGAATGGTCAACATCACTGTACGAGACCCATCTCATAATCGGCCAACCATCAAGCCTCGTGAATTCGGATTTGCAGAACTTTGATTCCGGCGCTGAAAGCGCCGGTGCACTCCAGCCCAGGGCAACGCTCTGGGTTTCGGAATCGATCAGTGCGCCCTGCAAGGGCGGAGGGAAATCCTCCGCCCTTGCAGGGCGGATCGTGGACTCGGACACGTCCCCGGGGCGTTGCCCCGGGCTAGCATGCTCCGCGCCGTTGGCGCGTCATTGCGGCTGAATTCTTCGAGCGGAAAAAACTGACACGAAGCGATTTAAGAGGTCGCTTGCTGTAGCCGTCGAAACATTCGGATAGCGCACACATTTATGGTTGCGGGTCCGCCGCGCTGTGATATTGTGCGCCGCATATTCAACATAAGTATTGGAACAGAGGAGCGGCCATGCGAAATCGCTTTTGCAGCAGTCGTGAGAAATCCAAAGATTTCGGCGCCACAAAAGTTGCGCGGCTTGATTCAGGCGCGTCGCGTAGAGCGTTTCTAAAAGCGCTGGCTGTGGCCGGAGCGAGCGCGATCCTGCCGTCGAGCGGATTGCTTGGGCAAACTGCTTCGGGAGGGAGCCGAGTGGTTCCTGGGCGGATTGATGTCCACCATCACATGTTTCCGCCGTTTTACGTGAAGGCCATGGAGGACGAGATGAAGGCGGACGGATTTACGCCGAGGCCCTGGAGTCCGGCCACCTCGCTCGACATGATGGATAAAGCGGGAGTGGCCACCGCGATGTTGTCGCCTGTGCAGCGGCTGGTGATGGATTCGATGAGTGAGCGAAGTGAGAAATCCCGCAGCCTGGCGAGACAGAGCAACGAATACGGCGCTCAGTTGGTGCGGGATCATCCGGGACGATTCGGACACTTTGCGGCATTGCCGCTGCCGGATTCGGATGCGAGCCTGAAAGAAATCGCCTATGCGATGGACACTCTGAAGGCGGACGGCATTGCGCTGTGGACGAGCTACTTGGACAAGTGGGTTGGCGATCCGGCGTTTTGGCCCGCTTACGAGGAGTTGAATCGGCGGAACGCCGTGGTGTTTTATCATCCCGCGAGAGCCTCTTGCTGCCGCAAACTTCCCGGTCAATCGGGAATTATGGAGTACGACATTGATACCGCGCGGGCGATTGACAGCTTGCTATGGAACGGCACTCTGTCGAAGTTTCCGAATGTCCGCCACATTTTCAGCCACTCCGGCGGAGCATTTACGGTGCTGGCGGCCCGCATCATGGACGATTTTCCGAAGAACCGCGCGGACAAAGTGCCGAACGGAGTGGAATACGAAATCAAGAAACTCCATTTCGATACCGCTCACGCAAGCAAGGCGCCCGCTCTCGACGCTCTGAAGGATATCGTCCCTGTGTCACAGATCCTGTACGGGAGCGACGTGCCGCTCCGGAACTACGATTTGACGGACCCGGGCCTGGATGTGTATCCCGGATTTTCAGAGAGCGATTGGAGGGCCGTTAATCGAGGGAACGCTGAACGGCTATTTCCTAGGTTGAAGGTGTAGGTCACGGATTAAATTTCTAGTTATTCCGGCAGAGGGTATTTTGTTTCGGCGAAGGTCCTTGTGTCACCCCTGGCGGGGTTTTCTGCTCATCCTCGAAACAATTCCCACCGCTTCCGCGGTGGGCTACGTTGTGGCGTCCCTCCGGGACTCCCAGAAACAGGGAATTAATCCACGGCACTTATTCCTACTTTTCCTACTTAATTCCTAATTGCTGGCGCGCATGCTCGCGTCGGCAAGATAAAAATAGCCAACCCTGTTATTTGTGGGTGTGGCGAACCAGATGCGGCCTTGGGCATCGATGAAGAATTCCCGCATCATGGCTTCGGAATGAGGGAACGGATATTCGATTACTTTGCCCGTATTCGGGTCCAGGCGGCCGATCAAGTCCTGGTCGGTGGAGGCGTACCAAACGCCTCGCTTGTCGACTGTGATGGCGTAGGGAGAGGCGGACGGTCCGGGCAACGGAAATTCCTTGAAGGTTTCCGTTTTCGGATCGAACCGGCCAATCTTGTGTCCGGTGCGCTCGCCGAACCAGACGATGCCGTCGGAATCGATGGCCAGACGTTGCGGCGTGCCTTGAGTTGGCGGAGACCACTGCGTTACTTTTTCCGTTTTCGCGTCGATCTTCCCGATCTTGCCGTCCTTCTGCAACACGCAGAACCAAACGTTTCCCTCTTTATCGAAAGTGATGCCGTAGGACGACGGGACTTCCAGGAAGTGGGTGTACTTGCCGGTTTCCTGATCGTACTTACTGAGCGGGCTGCCGGAAGACCACAAATTTCCCTTGGCGTCGACACGAACCGTATGTTTGTCGGCGCGGCGGTCAGGCATCGTAAAGGAATCCGGGAATTCCGTAATCTTTCCCGTGCTGGGGTCTAGTTTCGCCAGCTTGTTCAACGCAAACTCCGTGAAATAGACCGTACCGTCGGGTGCGCGCACCACCGAGTGAACCCCGGCCGTCTCCTCGAACGGCAACAAAAAGTGCTTGACCTCGCCGGTATTCGGATTGAGCCTGGCGACTTCGTTCCCGCGCCCGTAATAGGGCATCCAAAAATTTCCGTCCTTATCGGGAGAGGCGCTCCAGGGCAGCCCTTTCGATCCCGAGACGTCGTATTCGACGTAGACGATGTTCATGGCTTCATCGCTGAACGGGCGGACGGTGTCTTTATATCCCGGAACGTCCGCGGGAGAACGGGGCGTGGTGGAATCCTGGCCAAAAACGCTGGTGAGATAGGATACTACTTCATTCTCTTTATCATCAGTAAACCTAGCGGACAATTGGAAGGCCATCGCTTGGCGCATGTAGTCCACGCGATCGCGCCAGCCCGCTTCATCGCGGCGGACGCTGGCCATCCGGGTTTGAAATCCGTGGCAGACAAAACAATTCGCGAAGAGCGTGTCCTTCCCTTTTCCCGCCGGCAGGAGCTGTTTGCCTTGGTACGAGTTGAGGTCGCTCCAACGCACGGTGCCTTTTTGAAGCGCAAATTCAAAGGAGATATTTTGATCGGCGGTTAGATTCACGGCGCTGTGGGGATCGGTTGTAAAACCGACGGCTCTGACGCGCACCTGATACTCGCCGGCGGGAAGATTCTCCACCCGGTAGCGGCCTTGCTTGTCCGTCAACACGCTGACAGAGATGTGCGTCTTCGCATTAATGGCTTGGACGAAAGCGCCTTCAAACGGCGTGGCGTCAGGGCCTTTCACGCTGCCTGTGACCGTCGCTGCTCGGACGAGCGAGGGAAAAACGGCAATTAAAATCAAGAATGCTGCAAGCTTACTTGCTGATCGCATGGGTCGCCTCGTCATCGCGCATCGTCTTGGCATACTAGCTGGATTAAAGCCCAAATGTTGCTTCCAATTTAACATACTTGGCGGGACGCGAAGAGCTAGCCTCGAATTTTGTACAATCTCGGTAGGCCATGTGCCGCCCCTACGGGGATTGGTGCTTCGTCTGAACACCGTCCCCCCGCTCCCCCTTCACTTCGTTCAGGGCAAGCGCGGTGGGCTACGTTGTTTCGTCACTGACGGGACTGGATTGCGCTGTGTCGCGCACGCTCCTCCCTTGCAGGACCGGCAACCTTGACTGAACTGGCGAGAGGAATCGCAGCATGTCGAACAAGGGCGTCGCAAGGCCTACTTGCGCGCGGCGTCTGCTTTGGCTGATTCACGTGCGCGGTCGAGAATGTAGGCGTGGATGAATCGAACTTGGTCTGACGTTAGGTCCTCCGCGAAGGACGGCATGCCGAACTCGCGGCGCGCGCCGCCTCGGACGATTTCCTCGAACATTTGGTGGGTGGGCTCTTCGGCATAGCGCAAGTCCGGCACCGATCCGCCGCTGACCACGTTTCCGCCGTGGCAGCGGCCGCAATACATGGCGAAGACTACGCGGCCCTTCTCTATTTCTGGCGCGGTCGCGGCAACGCGGAAAGTCGGCATGGGAACTGGGAGAATTTTTCGCTCGAAAGGAGTGAGCGGCGCAGAGCTTCCCAGTGCGAACGACAAAAGCAGTCCGGGGCCGACTTTGCCTTTGCCGACGGGGCGATTGTTCAGGACCATCGGTCCGCCCCATCCGGCTTCGACCGCGATGTACTGCGTGCCGTTTACCTCGTACGTCATAGGCGGCGCCGCGATGCCGATCCCGGTATTGAACTCCCATAGTTGCTTGCCATCGGTCGCGCGATACGCGACGAGGTGTCCGTCCGCTCGTCCTTGAAAAACTAGGTTGCCGGCGGTGGTGAGCGTTCCCCCGCTCTTCGGGTCGGGAAGATCGGCGTGCCACACTTCTTTTTGGGCTACCGGATCCCAGGCCACGAGGCGGCCGGTGGAGACCATCTTTAGCCATTGGTCACGCACCGGCCCAATGTAGGATCTGTCGGCGCCGGTGGTCTGGTCGTGGAGGTTGAGTTTGAAGTCGGAGGTCACCGCGTGGACCGCCGTGTCGTTGAGGACCCCTAGATAGACAAGGCCCGTGGTGGGATTGAACGACATGGGGTGCCAGTTGTGGGCGCCTTCTGGCGAAGGCATTACAATTTTCGCGTCCTTGAGCTGCCGGATTTCATCGTTCTCGATGGGCCGCCCGGAGGAATCGATGCCGGTGGCCCAATTGATCGGGGTGATTGGGTGCGCCGAAATGAGCGTGCCTTTCTCCCGGTCGAGGACATAGAAAAATCCGTTTTTGTTCGCCTGCATCACTACACGGCGTTGGCTGCCGTCAATCGTGAGGGTGGCGAGCATCAACGGCTGCGTCGCGTCGTAGTCCCAATTGTCCCCCGGGGTTGTCTGGTAGTGCCAGACCTGTTCACCGTTGCCGGCGCGGAGCGCTACGATGGAAGCGACGTAGAGATCGTCGCCCTTGCCCCGCAGCCGGTCGTACCAAGGCGAGGCGTTTCCCGTGCCGAAGTATACGAAGTCGAGTTCCGGGTCGTAAACCATCGTGTCCCACGCGCTTCCACCACCGCCGGCCTTCCACCACTCCCCTGACCAGGTGGCTGCCGCGCGGCGCATGGCTTCGGACTCGAACGGTTTTGAAGGGTCGCCGGGCACGGTAAAAGTCCGCCAAATCAGGTTGCCGGTTTCCGCGTCGTACGCCGAGACGTAGCCACGCACGGCGTACTCTGACCCGGCGTTTCCGATCAATACGCGTCCCTTCGCGATCCTAGGAGCGGCCGTAATCGCATACGGCCCGTCCTTAGGCGTGGTTTGAACTTCCCAGGCCACTGCCCCAGTCTTGGCATCGAGGGCTATCAGGCGGCCATCGAGCGCGCCGACGTAGACGCGACCACGGTAGAGCGCGACGCCGCGATTGACCACATCGCAGCACACGAACTTGGCATGATCTTTGGCGACGTGCGGATCGAACATCCAGAGAAGCTGACCGGTTCGCGCATCAAATGCGTAGACGAGGCTCCAGGCGCTCGTCGTGTAGAGCACGCCGTCTTTGACTAGTGAAGTTGCCTCGAGACCGCGCCTTGTGGCTAGGTCGAAGGACCATGCGAGGCCCAGCTTGCTTACTGTCTGCTCGTCGATTTGTTTCAGGGGGCTAAATCGCTGTTCGGAGTACGTGCGGCCATAGGTGATCCAATTCGCGGCATCCGAGTCCCCTGCCCGGAGCGCGGCGTCGTCGACTTCTCTCGGAGCGTGGTTGCAACCTGTGATTGCCAGGAGCCAAAATGCCGCTGATGCTAGAGTCAACCATCGGGACGACTTGTGACGCATCGCATCCTCTTTCATTTCATGGCGGGCTCCCCCTCCTGAGTCAGGGTAAACAAGTAGAGGCCGCACCCGATTGTGCTTCGGCTATCAGCGCGGCTCGGCGCCTTCCGTCGGGGCCACTCCTGGCTTTGCGGTGGCAGCCGGGGTCGGGGCGCGCGAAAGGTTCACCTGCGCTCCAAGCTGGATGAGCGTCGTTTCGCCGGGGGCCTGAAAGAAAGTGAACCCTGGGCGATCCTTCCAGGCTTGCGGTCCGCCCAGTCTGATCCCGTGCTCGAGCGTCACATCATGGATTCGGGTGACCAAGGATTCGTACTCTTTGTCGCCCTGCCGGTGGCCGGAAAAGTTGCCCAGGTCGGTGCTTGCGGCGAAGATAACGTCAATCCCGGGAACGGAGGCGATCTTTTCGGCATTCTCGACGCCGATGGGCGTCTCGATCATGATCACCACCACCATGTTGTCATTGGCGGTCTGGCGGTAGTCGGATCCGTACAGCGCGCCGTATTGGCCGTTGCCTTGGCTGCGCCGGCCTTCGGGCGGATATTTGGCCCACTTCACGGCTGCCTGAGCTTTCTCGACCGTGTCGACCGTGGGAACGATAATTCCCAGGGCGCCGAGGTCCGTCGCCTTCTGGATGTCGCTTTCCGTCGCGTCGGGCACGCGAATGAAAGGCATGGCTGCGGCTCCGCGGCAGGCCCAGATCATTCTGGCTACGTCCTCGAATGTGAGGGGACTGTGCTGCATCTCGATCCACAGGAAATCGTACCCGGCGTTCGCCATGGCGCAATACATGTTGGGGTCTGGAGAGAGGACGGTGGCGCCAAAAATTTGCTTGCCGTCTTTTAGTTTCTGCTTGGCGGAGTTGTATGGCCGCGTCGGTGTCTTTTGCTGCGGCATTTGCGCGTTTGCAAATGTGATCCAACAGATGGCAATACAAATCGTGGTGATTGAGACGAGGTGTCTTGCTCTCATCAGGCACTCCTTGCGCGGAAGCATTGCATGGCGCGACGTAAATCGGTGGCGTGCGACTAAGCTCCAGGTTTTGCCACGCGGACCCAATCCGCAATGGTCCGCCAGTCCGGGTCGTTCTGTGATTCAAATTGGCGGCCGCCAGAGTGAAAGGAGTCGCCGCCTCCTTCGGGCGCGAGCGGATGCAGCAGGAACTTGCTGTCGCTCGTATCACCGGGAGTGACGAGCTTCGAGACACTCTCGAAATTGAGTTTGGATTGTTCTTCGGTCCACGTGGTGTGCCCGGGCAATAATGTTTGAAGATGGAAGAACGATGTATTTTGAGAATGACAGGCGTAACATCGGGCGTGCTCGCCCCTCTGCTTCAGAAAGATAGGTTCGACCCGGGTCTTATAGATTTGAAAATCCAGGGGCGACTTTTCCGCGGAAGCTTCCTGCATGATGGGTAGTCTGACTGGCTTGGCCACGGTACACAGGGCACCGACACCGAGCGCGGCCGCCGCTACCACGATTCCCAAGTGACGTTGTGTCATTAAAGGTCCTTCCTTTCGCCTGCTGCCAAGACAGCGGCCATTCAAGATTTAGGCTGACTCCGTTCCCAGAAACACTCACTCACCCGAGGGATCGGTCAGGTCCCCAACTATTTTCTATGCGGGCTCCACACTTCACTCGAAGCGTTCGGCATAAAAGTTGAGCCCGCATCCGTGCTGCGCATAATACAGCTTGGCCGGGCGAGCGTCTACACGAAGAGTGCGGTGGGCGGGGACGCCATTCTCCTGGATGGCGGCATTCAAAACGCCAATCTGGAGATTGGCGTTCCCGGAATTATGATGGGGTGTCTGGGAGTAGCACAAGAGTGCCTGTGCTGCCGGAACCCATTTTCAAATCCATTTTGGGTGCGGCTCAAATGCGCTACAACAAAAGGGGACAGGCAGGAGTGTCTGTCCTACTCGACCCCGGCAGCTAACCATGTGACCCGGCGCCAAAAATTGAGATGCAATGTGATGTTGAATTGGGGTAATCTGCACGACAGCCGAGTATGGTTTGTTGGATTTGAAGCTTCATTCAAGTTTAGCTTCGGCTGCGATCGCGCACCAGGAGGTGCCTTATGAGGTTGGCCACTGCGAGAGAGTACTACAGCAATTTGAGGCCGCTGTCGGTACTTTTGGTATTGTTGGTCGCGCTTCCTTTGTCCGCGAGTACGGCCCGGATTTACGTCACGAATAGCGCGGGGAACACCATTGATGTGGTCGACTCGGCGACGAATAAAGTCGTGCAGGTCATCAAAGGGATCGAGGTGCCACACGGAGTTAATTTTTCGCCTGACGGGAAACGGGTTTACATCAGCAACGAGACGGAGAAAGTGCTCGATGTGGTGGATCGGGAAACGGGAGCGATCATCAAGGCAATCCCTCTTTCCGGCCATCCGAATAATATCGCGGTGACGAAAGATGGGCGCCGGATTTTCATTTGCATTGCTGAAAAGCCGGGCGGTCTGGATATTGTGGACACGGCCTCGATGCAAAAGGCGAAAACCATTCCGATGAAAGCGCCCATGCACAACGTGTACGTGACGCCGGACGGCAGGTTTGCCGTTGCGGGTTCGGTGCCGGGGAAATTTGCGGTCGTCGTCGATATCGAGACGGAACAAGTCGCTTGGGAGGTCGCATTCGACCAAGGAGTGCGCCCGATGGCGTTCGATGCCAACCCGGACGGGTCAACTCGCTCTATGTTCGTGCAACTCTCTAACGTTCATGGCTTCGCAGTGGTGGATTTTGCGACGCACAAGGAAATCGCCAGGATCAAGCATCCTGACGTCCCGACCGGATTTGGCAAAGAAGAGGGACGCCTGGGCACGCCTTCCCATGGCATCGGCGTCGCTCCCGACAACAAGACACTGTGGGTCAATAGCGTATTGGCGAACTCCGTATTTGAGTATTCCCTGCCCGATCTCAAATTGATAGGACATGCGGAACTTCCTACACTCGACGTGCCGGGACGGCATGCCGTCGGATCGACGCCGGACTGGCTCACGTTCGCTCCCGACAGCAAGACGGTTTACGTTGCCGACACGGCGCTCAGGATGGTGTCCGCCATTGACGCGAAGACGCTGAAAGAAGTGGCGCGAATTAAGGTCGGAGAAGTGCCGAAGCGAATGAACACGCTCGCGCTGCCTTAGTTCCGCCGATCAGCAAGAGAGCCGAGAGCATAGGCTCAATCTCATTTCTGTTTAGAAATGGTGCCCTAACAAAACTACAGGGGTACAGCACTCACGCCGACCGCCCCTATTTCGTTCCCGGTATGAAGAAACCGAGTTCTTTCGTAACTAGTGGATCTGCCTTCAGCCGCGCATTATAGATCGCTGTTTCCCCCGGCTTGATTCGAATCTTGTGGCAGTCTGGAGATTCCCCAATTGCCGAAATAAACACATCGTAGAATCCAGGCGGTAATTCAGATGAGAAGTTTCCCATGCGGTCTGCTTCGAGTGAAAGGTCCTCGGGAAGCCCTACATTGGTTGTTAGTCCGACACGAGAACCGCTCGGATCCCAGTGCAAAAGAATTCGGGCTCCACGCATCGCACTACCCTCTGGGTCAGTCACCACTCCCTTTAGGATGGCCGGAGGCGAATCCGCCATGGCAGAACAAACAGAAGCGAAAAGCACGGTACAGACTAATTTGGAAATTGTATTCATGCGATCCCTCCACTCGAATTCGCTGGCCATTTCGTCGAGGCGACTTTTTTTGCGCGTGACCAATCAACCGGAATCGTTCCCGACACTCTATTTGTAGAGGCAGGGTGGCCCATCTGTCGCACCGCGCGACAGGTTGGGCTTTTGATTTTGCTTCTCTCACCGGAATCCTCGTGAACCTGACCCAGCCTTCGCGTTACTTCTTGGGGGGCACCGTTGTGGTTTTCATGACCTCGTCGTCGAAGCTTTGCATTTCCGTGAGCGAGCAGACCGTTACTTCCATGGGTGAATTACTTAATTTATATTGTACCTGTCCAGTAAATATCTTCGTGTAGGCCTTCGGATCGTCAAACGTCACCGTGAGCTCAAGGGTGTCGTGGTCCACGCGGCGCAATCGCTCGATCAGATGCAGGGCGTCGCTGTGGGGATGGCCCACTTGATCGATCCACGTTTTGTCGTTCAAACCCACGGTGTCAATTACGAATGTATCGCCTTCATATCTGCCGATCGAGTCGCCCATCCAAGTGGAGTCCGGATTCTTCGGATGCTCTCGATCCATCGCAATGGGCCGCCACAGGCCAGTGAATTCGTACAGGATGTAGACAACGCCGGGAGTTTGAAGGAGGGCAAATTGCCACGGGTATTTGTATAGGCGTGTTATGCCGGGGGGATCGCAGTACTTCTGGACTGGATCGTTGACGGCCTCGAAGGTTGCGTTGGCGCCGAACGGGGGCCTCGCCGCCTTAAATCTTTCCAAAGCCCAGGGCGTCATCGGAAGTTCGTCTGGTTTGAGGCCGCGCGGGTCGGAGGGGTCCCAACTCGGTGCGCCACCCGTGACCGCCCAGGCTCCTGAAAAATCCGGCACGTGGGCAGCGTTCCGGGCCTCCTGTTTATTTGCCGATGGAGTAGGCGCGGCGGTTTGAGCGTAGAGAACGGTTGAGCTGGAGGAAATTACCAGCAGAATCATGGCTAGGCCTGTCTTCCAGTTCAGCATCTTCCCTACTCCTTTCGTTCGTGTTCCTGTCTTCGACGCGGCTCTGGCCCTGAGTTCACTCAACATTCTTCACAGATCGCGCCCGTGGGCCTCAACGGGATGGGAGCGGGCGACCGTTGACGACGAACTTCAGCAGAGATGTCGAAGCTCCGCTCAGGCCCGTGGTTGCGCCGTTCTTGGCGGGGTGAGTCTCGGCGATGACCTCGTCGCCTGGCTTGAGTGCATCCTTCGTCCAACCGTTGCGCGTCATGAGCGTCGGAGCGGCAAGTTCAATAATCCAATCTTTGACGTCGCCTTTAGTGTCCTTTACGTCGATGTGCACCAGGCAATGAGGATTGCTCCAGTTGAAACTCGTAACGGTGCCGTTCAGAGTGATGACCTTCTCCATGTCGTAGCCTGAGGTGCCATGGTGCGCGTAGATCGGGCTTGAAACCATCAGAAGGCCGGCAGCAACACTGAATGCCATGGACCGCTTGCTCTTCACCGAGCACCTCCAAATGCGACTCATGAAAGCGTTAGAAAAAACGAACAATGACAGGATCATAGCAGGATTGATCGACTGTAGAAATCAGATCGTGCGAATGGGTAGTGACGCAGTTTGAAGCTAGGAGCCCTCTCGCGCTGCTGGCCCATGGGCTGGAAATTGTACCGGACTGATGGGGCGGCGTTTTAAGGTAGCGCCGGCATCTTGCCGGCGGTTTTGGAGTGGCCGGAAAGAGCAAGGAGCCGGCGGGACGCCGGCGCTACTGAACCCATCGGATCGCGTCGTTCTCCGCCGGATTTCCGGTTTGAACTGCGTTGATACGGGTGTATATGGATGGCTTGTGTTGGAGCGTTAACCAATTTCGATTTGTGAATGGAGGGCACCATGAGTCGTGGCGTCAGACTACTGATTGCGGTTGGGCTGCTCTTATCCGGTGTGTCGGCGATTTCACTTGAGCGGGCGCGAGGGCAGACCCAAAGCCCTTCCTCGGCGACACCGGCGGATTATTTGAAATGGCGAAATGAACTGAAAAACTGGGGCCGATGGGGCGCGGACGATGAACGCGGCGCATCGAATCTGATCACTCCGGCGAAAAGTTTGAGCGCGGCGAAGCTGGTCAAGTCCGGTATTGTGGTTTCCTTGGCGCACGCCGTGCCGCAGCAAGTGGATGCGGAAGTCCCCACTGCCGCGGTTTTCCACCGCACGACGAACGGCATCACCTCTACTAACACAACGGATACTTACTCGGTGAGTTATCACGGGCAAGCCGTGTCGCACATGGATGCCTTCTGCCATTTCTTTTTCGAGGGCAAGATGTTCAACGGATACTCAGTGGCTGAAAACATTTCGCCGGAAACCGGATGCAAGAAAGGCTCGATCATGGCCTGGAAGGACGGCGTCGTCACGCGAGCCGTCCTGTACGATATCCCGCAACTGAAGGGAGTCGCTTCGATTGAACCAGGTACGCCGATTACCCGCGCTGATCTCGAAGCTTGGGAAAAGAAAGCCGGGGTGAAAGCCGGAGCCGGCGACGTGATTTTGCTTTACGTGGGCCGCTGGAAGAGACGGGCGGAAAAAGGGCCCTCCCCCGGCATGGTGGCCGGGTATCATCCGGACGTAGTTCCCTTTCTCAAGGAGCGTAATGTCGCATTCATCGGACATGACTTCAATATTGATTGGAATCCGCGTCCCGGCTGGGGCGCCGCGGAGGGTATCCCGGTCAATCCGGTCCACCAGGCGGTGCTGAACTGGATGGGCGTGAGTATTATCGAAAATCTGGATTTGGAAAAAGCCGTCGAGACGGCGAGGCGCATGAAGCGCTATGAATTCATGATCTCCTTCGCGCCGCTTCCCGTGGAGGGCGGGACGGGATCGCCGATTAATCCGTTGGCGATTTTCTAGCCGCATTTCTCACGAAGGTACATTGGACTTCTATTCTTACTTGGTTGTTTGATGCGTCGCATCGCATTTCGATGTAAGAGGGTTTTGGTAGCCCAGACTTCAGTCTGTGTGCATCTCGGCGCGCCCAAAAACCAAAACCACACAGGCTAATGTGGAGTGAACCCCTATTTTGAGACAAACAGAACTGGCACACTTAGCAGGGAAAGGGGCTGCGAGTGGCCAAGAAACGGTTGCGTCGGCATACGAAGGAATTCCGTCGAATGGCGGTGGAACGAGTCCAGAGCTGCGATAACATCGTGGCGTTGTCGCAGGAACTGGGCGTGCATCGACGGCTGCTGTATCAGTGGCGAGATCAAGCGGAGGTTTTGGAGAGCGAGGAATCGCCACCGGGGAACGCGCGGGAATCCACCCTGCGTAAGGAAATCAGCCAGTTGCAACGCGTGCTGGCGGAGAAGACGCTGGAGGTGGATTTTTTCAAAGGTGCCTTGCAAAAAGTCGAGGCTCGACGCCGGAACAGCGGTATGACTGGCGAGAAGGCGTCTACGACGAAATCCAAGAAGTGATGCCCTTGCAAGGCAGTTTAAGCATCGAGCGCATGTGTCAGTTGGCCGGAGTGAGTCGTGCGGGTTTTTATCGTTCTCTGCGCGAGCGGGTGCCGGTCGAGGAAGAGATGGAAGTGCGGAGCGTGATCCAGCAGATCGCGGTCGAGCATCGGCGGCGCTACGGGTATCGGCGGATCACGGCCGAGTTGCGGCGGCGCGGGATGGCAGTGAATCACAAGCGCGTATTGCGGATACTGCGCGCCGATAACCTGCTGGGCGTGCAACCGCGAAGATTTGTGGTGACCACGGATTCCGATCACCGGTTCGAGGTGTATCTGAATCTGGCCAGCCGTATGAAAGTGACGGGGATCAATCAGTTGTGGGTGGCGGACATCACCTACATTCGGTTGAAGAACGAGTTTGTTTATCTGGCGGTGGTGCTGGACGCGTATTCGCGCAAGGTGGTGGGCTGGGCGCTGGACCGCACACTGGCGGCGCGCTTGCCGATCGCGGCGCTGCAGCAGGCGATCGCCGAGCGACAACCGCCGCCGGGCCTGGTGCATCATTCGGATCGCGGCGTGCAGTACGCGTGCGGAGATTACGGAAAGGTTCTGCAACAGCACCAGATGATCCCGAGCATGAGCCGTCCGGCGAACCCGTACGATAATGCCAGTTGCGAAAGTTTTCTGAAGACACTGAAACGGGAAGAGATTTACGCGAACCAGTACCGCGATCTGGAACATTTGCTCGGGAACGTCGAAGCGTTCATCGAACAGTACTACAATCGGAGCCGATTGCATTCGGCGCTGGGCTACCGGTCACCAGAGGAGTTCGAGCGGGAGGCCAGTCCAGCGATCCATTCTGCGGGAGCGACCATGAGTTTTTTCAGGCATGGGGAGATCTATCCGTCCGATGAGCGAGAAGACAAAAACGGGGAGCGACCCAACAGCCGCCCCCCGGCTCATCGTCCCGATGAGTCTCCAGCTGGCTATTCCTCGGCGAGTTGCTCTCCAGCAGAGCTCGCCTCCGCTTCACCAGCCGGGCGTCATCCTGAAGAAGAAGGAACAATTTGAGAAGCAAAATCCATCGAACGGCGAGTGTGCTAGTTCCAAATTGTCTCAACTGAGGGGTTCACCCCAGAAGCCTGTGCTACTCAGCCGCGCTGGACCTGCACAGAGGCGGCATTCGATGGATGGGCCAACGGCATGAATAGAATTCTTATGAGAAATTCCCGCTAGGAGTCTGCCCCACAGAACGAAGAATCGCTCTTATGATCTTGGCCAGTCCCGTTAGGGACGAAAGAACGTAGCCCGCCGCGCTTGCCTCGAACGAAGTGAAGGGGGAGCGGTGGGTAGGTGTGAGGGTAGAGGGCCAAGCCCCGAAGGGGCGGCACAGGGCGAACCAAATGTGCCGCCCCTTCGGGGCTGTAAATGAACGCACCGCGTGCCCCACCGTTTCCACGGTGGGCTACGTTGTGACGTCCCTCCGGGACTTCGAGCAACACAAACGCAGGACGCCGCAAATTAGCAGGGATCGAAATTTTCTGCGGGACAAACTCCTAGGCACAGGATGTTGGTGGATAGTTAGGTCCGATGATCCGATTCCTGTAGAGCTACTTTTCGTCCACGCCGCTTGCGGGGTTGCCGATTAGCTTGTCATATTTCTCCATCTCGGAGGGTGAGCAGTACATCTCCATGACATCGGTATGGGGGTCTTGCAACTTCATGGGGAACTTGTCCATGGCGACCCAGGGTCTGGTATACATCTTGGGGTCGTCAATCGTCACCGTGAGCTCCAAGTGGTCACGGTCAACGCGGTGGAATCGTTCCTCGACGCGCAGAGCGTCACTGATCGGACGACCTGTGACATCGAGCCAGACTCTGTCTTCCGGCATCATCCCGACCGTCTGGACGACGAGCGTGGTATCGTCCACCCACTTGCCCACGGAGTAGCCATAAAACCGCGGCTCTCGAATTTCCTTGCCCACTTGTACGCCTCCATCCACCATTTTGGGGAGCGCTCGCCCGTCCGTCCAAATGACGCGCCAGGTCTGCGCATATTCATACATGACCGCTACCTTGTACTCGTTCTGAAGGATCTGCGTCTGCCGCAGGTTATAAAAATCGGCGCGCGGGAAACCGATCGGCTCACACTTGTCCCTGGGATCGTCATAAAACGCCGGGAGAACTTGATCGGCTCCGATTAACGCATGATGGGACTTGAACGTTGCCAGACCCAAAGGTGTGTATGGTAACTGATGTTCCGGCTTGCCATCATTGGGAACAGCCTTTACGCCATTCGCCTGGATGCCGTCCCCGGGCCCGTTGGCCGGTTCCCAGGTCCCGGAAATGTCATGGCGTGGAGCGTGGGCTGGGGCTGTCTTCGGGTCGGTCACCGCTCCTGATTGCTGAGACCGGGCGGTCTGGCCGAACGCCAGGGAGGAGAAAATCAGCACTGCCAGGACGAGCTTCAAAACGATCAAGCGATTTAGCATTTTCGAAGCCCCTTTCGCAGATTCCGGATTTCGATTCAACTCAGAGACACTGCAGTTGCATTGAATTGAAATCGGTCTAAGAAAAAGCGCAAGTCACTAGGCTCACCGGCCCGAGCGGCTCTTCACGGCTTGGGATAACTTTCGGATTTGGTTTCGCCAGTTGGGCTATTTGGTGTTCCCCCTTGCGTACCCGGCGGGGGGGCTATGGAACCAAATCCACTGCCTAACTTTTGGCCGGTGGGGAGCACGACCTCTATGATACGACCGATCGGCCGGCCATTCTTGACTGGCATTAGTGTCACGCTGATTTGATCCCCAGGCTTCACGGACTGTTTCGTCCAACCATAGTTGATCATGTCCGCCGGATTGCTGGTCTCGGCCAGCCAATGTTCGAGCTCGCCTTTGTCATTCGTGACGTCGAACCGCAGGACGCAATGGGGGTTGGCCCAGAACCATTCGACCACCGTTCCCTTCATGGTAATTCTTTTCGTCGCGTCGAATGCCGCGGCGCCATGGTGCGCAAACAGTGGAACGGAAAGGAGCAAAAGGCCAACAAGGCCCGCGAAATTTTTCGCAAATCCATTTCTCATAGAGACGCCCTCCACACCGAACATATAGCCCTAGTTCCCGGACATCGATTTTGCAGATACCGACGGCACGATCTTGCCGGCCTGCCAGACGGCAGACAGCCTTTCGGTATTGTGAATATCGTCGAGCGGATTCGCGTCGAGCACAAGGAATTCTGCCCGCCTGCCGGCTTGTAAAGTTCCAAACTGTTTTGCGCCTCCCAAGATCTCCGCATTCGTCGCTGTCGCGGCGACGATGGCTTGCATGGGTGTGAGGCCCGCTTCGACCATCAACTGCAATTCGCGATGTTCGGAGTAGCCCGGGAAACGCGTGGGGATTCCGGAATCGGTGCCAAAGGCGATTTTGACGCCGGCATCGGAGAGGGTCTTCAAATTTTTCTTGGCCATTTCGAGTCCCGCTCTGTATTTGGCGATGTCCGGATCTTTGCGGCCTTTTTCCACGTTTTCCGGGCTGCGGATGATCGCCAGAGCTCCCGGCTCGAGCCCCGCCAGGAAAAACGGATCGTTCAGCCACTTTACGTTGTCGGCGTAAGCGAACAGCAATTCGTCGCGGACGAGAGTGGGGATCAAGAAAACGGCGCGTGCTTTCATCGTCTTCATGACTTCCTCATCCACGGGCTGGTCACGAATGCTGTGGGCGAATCCGTCGATCCCCGCGGCAAGCAATGCCTTCGCGTCGCTCAAATAAAATTCATGGGCGAAGACGCGGATATGCTGTTTATGAGCTTCGTCGATGATGGCTTGGTAGACGGCGGGCTGCATTTTTGTGCCCCGACCCAAACCGTCGTCCACCCACATTTTCATGTAGTCGGGGTGATGCGCGGCGAGTTCGCGGACATCCGCGCGGGCTTCCTCTGGATTTTGCGGGCGGTAGCGATGGTCGGTGGCGTTCGCTTTGCCGGTATATTCGAGGAAACCATGGCCGGCGGTAAAAAGTCGCGCGCCAGTTACACTTCCGGCGTGCTGGGCGTCTCGTATACTGTATATCGCATCCTCATCCTGCCCGAAAGATGCGACGGTTGCCACGCCGTACGAGAGATATTTGTTGAGCTGCTTGACTACGTTCTCCTGCGTGTAGTGTCCGGCCATGGAATCGGCGCCATTCGAGGACAATCCGAGGTGGCCATGCAGGTTGGTGAGCGTGGGCATAATCGTCTTGCCGGTAAGGTCACGCACGTCGGCGTCCTTGGGAATCGAAATGGCTCCCGCCTTTCCGGCGGCGACGATATGATCGCCTTCGATGAGGAGCACGGAGTTCTCGATGGCCGGCCGGCCTGTTCCATCAATCAGGCGAGCGCCTTTGAGGACGATTTGTGGCGCCTTGGATTGAGCGCCAGCACGAGGACACGCAACAAGTATGGCCAGAAGACCAGCGAAGATCACCCACGTTTGCGAACGGTTTATGGCTTTCATCTCGCACCTCCCTATTGCCGGGATACTAGTGCAGACCGGTGCCCGGGTCAAACTTACTTGTACTGAAGTGTAGGATTGAGCGAGCGTACCACAGCAGCCTCGCAAACGTCTTCCGGAACTCAGCAGAATGCTCGGGAGACTAGAAGCCATCTCATAAATTACCAACCATCAAAACTCCTGAATTCGGGTTTATCCAACTTTGGTTCCGGCGCTGAAGGCGCCGCGGGATGTCAGCCCAGGGCAACGCCCTGGGTTTCGGAATCGATCGGTGCGCCCTGCAAGGGCGCAGGATTCCTCCGCCCTTACAGGGCGGAAGAGGTACCTCGGACACGTTCCCGGGGTGTTGCCCCGGGCTGGCATGCTCCGCGCCCTTGGCGCGACAACGTGGATGGGTTCACACTCGGAGAAAACTCCTACGGACCGATTTATGAGATAGGCTCCAGTTATCGGGTGGCATCGAAAGACCAATCCAAGAACAAGGCCGTTCGGTGTATAGTTACGGTTTCCCACGAGCGGTTGAACGGAAATACGACTCAAGAATCCATCTTGATTCACCACTTTGAAGGGCGAGGAGAGCTCATGAAAAAACTTCTTTCGATTCTGAGTCTGGCGGCAGCTAGCTTGATTCCGGTCGGGGTATCGCGAGCGCAACTGGCTGCGCCGAATGAAACGGGTGTGACGATGGGCCACGTACACCTGGTTGTTCAAGACTTGGAGGCCGGCAAAAAGTTCTGGTTGGCGATGGGGGCGACGCCGGCGAAGCTGGGCGCGAACGAAGTCATGAAATTTCCTGGTGTCTTGATCCTTCTCAGGAAAGGCGAGCCATCCGGCGGTTCTGTTGGGTCGGTCGTGAATCACATCGGGTTCTATGTGCCGAATGTCCAGGAATCCGTGGCGAAATGGAAGGCTGCCGGATTGAAAACAGAGCCTGGTCAAAGACCGGGACAGGTTTACGTGACGACCCCGGACGATCTGGTCCGGATCGAGATCCTCGAAAACACTGCGCTCACGGTTCCGATTGCGTTTGACCACATCCATTTCTGGGTGACGGAATCCTCCATTGTGGAAATGCAATCCTGGTATGCCAAGATGTTTGGCGCCACTGCTACCAAGCGAGGTCAGTTCGCAGCAGCCAACATACCCGGAGTGGCACTGCTCTTTGCAAAATCGGACACTGCGACCGTGCCGACCAAAGGACGGGGGCTGGACCATATTGGCTTCGAGATCAAGGATCTCGAGGCGTTTTGCAAGAAGGCGGAAGCCAACGGAGTGAAGTTCGACATGCCGTTCACCAAGCGGCCCGAGTTGGGTATTTCGCTGGCGTTCCTGACCGATCCCTGGGGAACGTACATTGAGTTGAACGAAGGCCTGAACCATCTGTGAAAACGCACGGGGTGGGATAGTTAGCTGCTATCCGTTACACGCGTTCGATCCAGACCAAATCCTGGCCCGGGCGCGTCCCGAGCCTTGCCGAAATCGTTGCGCGTCAAATCAAACTTTCACTCGACTTGAAGTGTTAGAAAGACGGGGCGGTCCAATGTGGAGGAGGCGCTAGATGCGTCAAACGACGATCGCCGTCTTTGTCGGGGCTGGGCTGATGATTCTGGCTGCGCGCGCGTGCGCGCAATCTTTTCAGGTGACGGAGACCTCCATCAGTGACATTCACGCGGCGATGCGCGCGGGAACCCTGACGTGCCATGGGTTGGTGCAGCAGTATCTCAATCGGATTCAGACCTATGACCAACAAGGCCCAAAGCTCAACGCGATGTTGTACGTGAATCCCCAGGCTTTGCAGCAAGCGGATGCCATGGACGTGGAGTTCAAGCGCACAGGAAAATTGAAGCCGCTCGGGTGCATTCCCATCGTTTTAAAAGACAACTACGACACCATGGATATGCCAACGACTGCCGGATCGATTTTACTTAAAGGCGCAATTCCGGAGAAGGATGCTTTCGCCGTCACCCGGCTAAGAGAGAACGGCGTATTAATCCTAGGCAAGGCTAACCTGCAGGAATTTGCGCTGGGTGGGATCACGGTCAGTTCCTTGGGTGGGCAGACGAAGAATCCCTATGACCTGACAAGGACCCCCGGAGGTTCTTCCGGGGGTACAGCCGCGGCTGTTGCCGCGAACTTTGCGGCAGTAGGAACTGGTTCTGACACAGGAGGGTCGATTCGCTCCCCTTCTTCCGCGAACAGTCTGGTGGGCATCAGGCCAACGGCCGGCTTGATCAGTCGCGATGGAATCGTGCCCATCTCGATTACTCAGGACACGATTGGCCCGCTAACCCGCACGGTAGCTGATGGCGCCCGCATGCTTGACGCGATGGCCGGATACGATCCAAGCGATCCGATTACCGCCTTAAGTGCCGGCCACATTCCCAAGACCTACACAACATATCTGGAGAACGGATTGAAGGGCGCCCGCATTGGGGTCCTCAAAACGCTGTTTGGCGATGGACCGGACTACGAGGAAGTGAATCAGGTCATGGCAAAGGCAATCGAAGCTCTAAGAGGACAGGGAGTTGTAATCGTACCGGTTGAAGATGCCGCCTTGGATTCAAATGAATTGCTCGATAAAGTAAACGTCGAAGATTTTGAATTTAAAACACAGATCAAACGTTATCTCGGAAATCAAGGTTCACGTGTTGCCGTGCATTCGCTCGACGAAATTATCGCCTCGGGCAAATTCGATAGGCCGACGCTGGAAAAACGTCTGGCTCTAGCCCAGAGCCGCGATGAGACTGATCCAGAATACAAAAATCGCCGGGTTAAGATAGACGCCCTGAAGATCGAAGTGGCCAACTTGATGGCGCAGAACCATCTGGATGCGCTGGCATATCCCTATCAGAAGCGTTTAGTGGTCCCGATTGGCGAGACGTTTCAACCGGACCGCAACGGCATCTTGGCCGCGCTTACGGGCTTCCCGGCCATTGTGGTTCCCGCCGGATTTTCCGCGCAGACGGCCAACGCACCCATCGGCGTGCCGGTTGGCATCGAATTCATCGCACGCCCCTGGGAAGAACCGGAATTGCTAAGGCTGGCTTTCGGATTCGAGCAAGCAACCCACGCCCGCAAATCGCCTGTGTCTGCCGCGAATTGACAATTGGGCGAGTTGAAAACTACACTCCGCCTGGAGAATCTGTTGTTCGTTTCTGATTTTGCCGCGCATGTTTCGTGCGCGAGGCTCTGCCGCGGCGATGTAGCCGCTTGCTGGGCCGGGACATCCAATCGCTCGGGAGGAAATACAATATGGTACGCAAGGCTTCGGCAGTCTGGAACGGATCATTGAAAGAAGGTAAGGGAACGATTTCGACCGATAGCGGCGTTCTCTCGAAAACGCAATATTCGTTTTCGACGCGGTTTGAAAATGGCGCAGGCACGAATCCCGAGGAGTTGATCGCCGCCGCACACGCCGGATGCTTCACAATGGCGCTTTCGGCGCAGCTCGGGAACGCAGGCATTACACCGGAAAGCCTCGAGACCACTGCCGCCGTGACGCTCGAAAAACTCGAGGCGGGTTTTACGATCACGAAAATCCATTTGGATGTCACGGCGAAAATTCCTGGCGTGGACCGGGCGGCGTTTGATAAGGCGGCCGCAAATGCGAAAGCGGGCTGCCCCATTTCCCGTCTGCTGAATGCCGAAATCACGATGACCGTCCGGTTGTCGGGCGATCGCGCCGTCAGTGCATAGAGCGAGCTTAGCTAGGTAAAGGACCATCCGTCGTCGGCTGGACAATGTGCGGGAAGAGTTTGGGTGTATCATTGGGGCACTTCGGGAGGCTGTATGAAAGTCCGAGAATTGCTCCCCGTTCTTTTATTTTCCCTTCTCACGACATGGGCAATAGCCGCGCAGGAGAAGGTTGACCCGACGCAAGCTCGCTTGGCAATCACCTCCCACGTTGAGGGTCTGACGGACATTGACCTGGAGCCGCTCTCATCGGAGGCACGCTCAGGCAATCCAGAAGCGCAGTACTGGCTAGCTATGGTCTATGAAGAAGGTAGGCTCGTGCCTAAGGACATGTCTCAGTTTGAAAGCTGGCTCGTAAAATCAGCCGAACAGGGATTTGTCCGCAGCGAAGGAACACTCGGATTGGTTCTCAAGGACAAAGACCGTCCCGCATCAGAGAGATGGTTACTCCGAGCCGCTGAGCAAGGAGACCCGGAGGCGCAGTTTTGGCTGGGCGCCGCTTACGATGATAACTGGTACGGAACAACGGACGCTCAACTCGCGGCGCGATGGTTCGAGAAGGCAGCAGCTCAAGGCCATCCGGACGCACAGGCGAGCCTCGGCGAGATGTACAAAGATGGGCGTGGCGTGGAACAGAACTACGCGAAGGCCGCGGAATGGTATCGCAAAGCAGCCGAGCATGTTCCAGATTTGGGAGGAGCAGGGCAAGGTCGAAACGAGTTAGGACTGCTCTACATGGATGGCCTTGGAGTACCGAAGGATTATGTCCAAGCTTATATATGGCTCACACTGTCGAACAACAAAGAAGACTGCACGTACGTCCAGACCAAGATGACTCCGGCACAAATTTCTGAAGCACAGCGAATGGTCGATGAGTGGAAAAAGCTGCATCCAACGCCGTGAAATCTCACATTTCTTGACCTGAGGCATCGGTCCGACCAAAACCGCTCTCGCCAGGCACCCACGTTTCCATTCTAACCAAATTAATGCAACCGCTCCGGTAGTGCATTTCGTGGTTGACGTTGCGCATAGATGTGATATTGGTTTGCCCTGACTTTTCCTCAACGCAACAAGGTCATGTCGTGAAATCCGCGGCTCCTGCGAAAGGACACTTGCGATGTTTGAACAGGTTCTCGACCCGGCGGGAAACCTTTGGCTCACCGTCCTGATCGCTTTGGTTCCGCTGATTGCGTTGCTCTTCATGCTCGCGGTCCTTCGAATGACGGCCTGGCTTGCCACCATCCTTGTGGGAGTGGTCACCATCCCTTTGGGGGTCCTGGTATGGCACGCGCCGCTCGCCAATTCACTGAAGTCTTATCTCTACGGCGGACTGACCGGGTTCTGGGTGATTA
Organism: Terriglobia bacterium; assembly: GCA_963811715.1. Lineage (GTDB taxonomy): Bacteria > Acidobacteriota > Terriglobia > Acidiferrales > UBA7541 > Palsa-360. The sequence goes on along the minus strand of CAWESM010000004.1, from coordinate 185,391 downwards.
ATTGGATCACGTTTTGGGGCATAACGATTTTTAATACGCTGGTGCTCACCGGGAATTTCGACCGCTTCAAGAAGTGGATGATCCACCACGCCACCGCGGATATCCGAATTCAAACGATCATGATGGCATGGGCCTTTGGAGCTTTACTCGAAGGCCTCGTCGGCTTTGGTGTTCCGTGGGCCATCGTTGTGCCCGATACTGGTAAGTCTGGGGATTGCCGACCTGGATGCCATACGGGTAGCAGCGCTGGCGAACAACGCGCCGGTTTCGTACGGGGCGCTGGGAGCACCTATTCTGGGTCTGGCAGCAGTGACAGGGCTTCCCATGATGGCGCTGTCCGCCTCCATCGGTGACGTTGTAGCTATCCTTGCGTTACTGCCTCCGTGGGTGCTGATCTACCTGGTGAGCGGGTGGGAGGGCGTATTGGAGGCTTGGCCTCTGGCCATTGTCGGCTCGCTTTCCTACGTTTTGGGGCAGTGGCCGGTCGCGCATTTCCTGGGGCCGTATCTGCCCGACCTCAGCGGGGCGCTGGTTTCTTTCTGGGTGCTCTTCTTATTCGTGAAGATGTGGCGTCCAAAAACGATCCGCGGATTTGGCGGCGCGCGCGCTCGCAATCAGCCCCGGTCAGAGCCTCAAATCACGAGGAATTGAATTCGCACGAGCGAGGCGATTTCATCGTGGATGCCTTACCTCGTGCTCATCTTTGTGGTAGTTGCGTGGACCGGTCCGTGGTCCCGTCTGCCGGTGATCAGTTGGCTCAAACTGTCTGTTTCAGCCATATCTTCGGTAACGCACAGTCCCATCTCCTCAACCTTTAACTTTGCCCCGTTTGGCGGCGGCACTTCCACACTGGTCGCCTGGCTGGTGATTCTCGCGATCCTGCGGCCAAGCTGGGCGACACTGAAGAGCGTTTTCGCCCGAACGCTACACCAGATGTGGGGCGCGCTGCTGGTGGCATTCTTTATTTTCGCGCTGGCATACGTCTTCGTTTACACGGGAATGGCAAACTCTCTGGCGTATGGCTTGTCGAAAATTGGAGTATTTTTTGTGGTTCTGGCACCGATTCTTGGGTGGATCGGCGTCGCTCTCTCCGGCAGCAATACAGCCACGAACGCAATGTTTGGCCCGGTTCAGGCGATGACCGGGAGGCTACTGAATCTGCCAGTCCTGATGCTGCCGTCGTTCAATTCGGTCGGCGCCGAAGTGGGAAAACCAATCGCGCCACAGACCGCAAGCGTCGGCGTTTCCACCAGCAAGCTCGTGCGCAGCGAAGGGCAAGTCATTCGGCACAATATGGGGTGGACCCTTATTATGCTCGCGTACTTGATCCTGATCGCGGTGCTCTTCTATTTCGTATTTCCGAATCGAATGACACTCTAGGGAGTACCGCCGCGTCCTGGCAGTTCTGTTAACTCGCTTTACGCTCAAGTCACAATCACTCGCAAACAGACTAATTATTTCCACAAAAAGTGACGATATCCCCCACGTGGGGTACGACGGCGCTCCCGGCGGTTAGGTTCCCGCCTGGACGCGCTATGGGGGAATGTGAGGAGAAGCGCGCTTCTGGCAATAGCAATCCTCATCGCGCCTAATGTGCGTGCTCAGGATTATGTTGAAAGCCAGCCCGCAGGGAGAGATCCCAAAATGGTTGCGGCGATCTCTGTCGGATTGGTGGCCGAAACGGGAGCGACCGCTGAAGAGTTGGCGACCTTTCGCGATCCGAAGTGGACATTCCTGACGATCGCGCAAATTGCGGCCGCGACAGCCGACGCGGAAACGAGTCTCCATAATTTTCGCGCCTGCCCGACATGCATGGAAACCGGGATTTCGAGGTTGGTTGTGGGCCGCCGTCCCGACGTGCACAAATATGCCATCGCGGGAATTGTCGAGATCGGCGTCGAAGCGATCACCGCCCACTATCTTCGCAATCACGGCCCCATCCGAAAATGGTATTGGCGAACCGTTTGGGCGCTGCCGCAGACTTTTTCTCTTTACGGACACACGCGCGCCGATATTCACAACGCCGGCCTCAAATTAAGATGTGACAACACGGGATTGAATTGCTACTGAGACCTTAAAATGGGCGGGGGTGTTTAGGGAATGAGAGGGGCGGTGGAGCGCCTGCGTGCCCAACCACTAAGGGATCGCGGGGGCAACGTAGGGAAACGTGCGCGCAAAAAACCACATGAAAAACAAGACTAACACCGAGTTGACGAGGAAGTAGAGCAGCCCGTAGCCGATCAAGTCCCGCGCCCGGACTTTGAGGAGTCCTAGAAGAGGAAGCATCCAAAACGGATTGATCAGATTCGGCAGTGCTTCGGAGGTGTTATAGATCTGCACGACCCAGCCGAGGTTCACGTGAAGATCCTTGGCGGCCTGCAAGACGTAGGGAGCTTCGATAATCCATTTGCCACCGCCCGAAGGCACGAACATCCCCAAAATGGCGGAATAGATGGAAACCAGGATCGGGTACGTGTTCGTGGACGAAAAGCTCACAAAAAAGTGGGCCAGATCCCTGGACATGGACGACAACGTGATGATGCCGAAAATTCCTCCGTAGAATGGGAACTGGATCAGAACTCCCGCGGTGGAAGGAACCGCATTATTGACCGCGCGGATGAACGACCGAGGCCTCCAATGCAGCAGCAATCCCAACATCAGGAACAGGAGATTGTATGTGTTTAGATCCAGCGCGGCGAGAGGGCCCCTTGCTGCCAGGACTTGCGCCAGATAGGCCATCCCGAGCGCGCCGACCACGAGGGAGAGTACGGGCGCGTATTCGAGCCACTCGGCGGGAGCGCGGCGTGCTTCCAGACTTTGCAGTTCGAGCCCTTCGGTGACTCCGAACGATTCAGCAGTCTTGGTCGAGCTCACCGGCGCGGACAGATAGGCCACGACGACGCCAGAAAGCATGAGTATGGCCGCGGTTGACACACTCTGCCAGCTATAGATGGTTTCCTTGAGTGGAATCACGCCGCTGATTTTAAGCAGCGCCGTAGGTATCGCTGAAGGTGTCGCCATGACCAGGGCAGCCGAAGACGACAGCCCCAGAGCCCACACGCTTCCCGTGCCTACGTAAGCGCCCGCGCCAATCGCACGGTAGTCGATTCCCCGGACGTTCTTCACAACTTCCCGCACCAGGACTCCACTGAAAATCAGGCTGAGGCCCCAGCTGATCATGGCCGTCGCCATCGAGAAAAAAGCGACGAAGGCGATTGCCGTGCGAGGGGTTCGCGGGATGCTCGCGAGCCAGCGAATTAATTTGTGAACCGGCGGAGAGGTGGCCACCACATAGCCGCCGATGATGATGATCGCCATCTGCATCGTGAACGGAATGAGGCTCCAAAAACCGTCGCCGAAATACTTGACGAGGTCCCGCATCGCGATGCCCAAAAATAATCCGGCCACGAAAACGACGATAAGACCGGCAAGCGCGAAGACGAAAGCATCCGGAAACCATCGCTGTGACCAATCGGCCAGAGCCATGCCGAGGCGCGCGAATCCAATCGCGGAATCGCCCTCGCTTTCATGCCCCGAGTTGCGCTCTGGACCCGGCACCTTCTGTCCTCCCGGCAATAAATCAGTTCAGCAGGCACGGACGACTGATACGACCCCATTGTGGCGCAGATTATACGCCGTCCCATGTGCTTAAGGACGATCCGAGTGCGGATGAGGACAGGACTCTATTTGAATCGACTTTAAACCGTGAGCGCTGCCGCGAGTTTGCTGACGTCAGATACAGTTTCGAGCGATTTCACGGATTCAATGATGGACTGAACTTTCGCGGCAGGCCACTTCACAAATGCAGCGCAGCCCTTGAATTTGTCGGCCACCTCGTCGTAGCTCATGGGATTTGACGGACTGCCCTTCGCGAATTCAGCGCGGCCCGAAAGAACCTTGCCATTCTTTAAGTGGATTCTGAGAATGCTGGTCATCTTGTCGAGTCCGGCGTTTTCGGCCTCGGGGTCGATGTAGAAGTTCACCCGCTTGATCATCTCTTGCACGTCCGCGCGTTGCACGGAGGCGTCCTGAAATTCAATAAGGCCCGCCTTGCGGTCCAAAAGCAGGATGCTCAGACAATATTCCATGCTGAATTTGCCCTGGAGCCCCGTGGTCGGACGGTGATGCAGGAGCGACGTCAGCATGGCGTGGTTCGCGCCCAAATCGACTTTCTCCACATCCCCTGGCTTGATGTCATTCTCATGGATCAGTCGCAGCATTTCGCCCATGGCGGGATGCGACAACGATCCGGACGGATGCGGCTTAATGGAAACGCCCGGCGATGCGAGCGCCCAGGGTTTGCTGAGGCGGCCAACGATCGCGTCGGGATCGAAACCGCCCCCTTCGGCTTGAAAGAAACCGAGCGGCGCCTCCAGAATGTTGTCGGAGGCGGTCCATCCGAGCGCCGCGAGGTCTACAGCCACAGTCCCATTTTCAGCAGCGTGTCCCGCCTGGAAAGGTTTCGTCATGGAACCGAAATTATTTCGGAAGCCTCCGCCCTCGGTGGCGACAACACCGAGCGCGTACTGTGTTTGCAGCACATTCAGGCCCCGCAACTTCGCGCAAGCCGCCGCGCTGCCGAACGATCCACACGTGCCGGTGGTATGAAAACCTTCGTCGTAGTGGCGCGGCGAAATGGCCTCGGCAATCTTGCATTCCACTTCCACGCCGACGTGATAAGCCAGCATGAGATCTTTTCCCGGTTCGCCGCCCCAATTCACAAATCGCGAACGTTGGTGGAAGCACTCCGACCGAGGGATGCGTGAGGAGGCCGTAGATGCGGTCTTTCGCCGCGGCAAGCTGCGTGTCGTCGAAATCATCGGCGTGAATGGAAACGCCGTTGGCAAACGCGGCAAAACGCGTATGGGCCTTCATTCCGGTGCCGATAATGCTGGCCTTCACGTCGCCCAATCCGAGCGATTGCACGTATTGACGCACCAGCGGCCCCATGCTGGATCCCGAGCCGGCGAGCGCCAGACCGAAGCCGTCCAAGATGGACTTCTTCCCCAAATCGAGTACATCCGCCGGAATGTCCTCGTACTTCGTGTTGACGATGAATTCGGCGACGTACTTGGTGAGACCCGGCGCTTTCGGAAATTCCGCTGGGGGGTGCGGCGATGCGTACATGCGTCCTCGGCTCCAAGCCAGCGCGGACATCGCCAGGGAATTCTTGAACAAGTCGCGGCGGTTCATACGAGGTTGCCTCCAGGATAATTAAGTATGTACGTCATTACTTATGAATCGCATTGGCAGAGGGCGTGGCGGGCTTTCCCGCAAAGATATGAAGGACATTTTCCGTTCCAATCTTGCGCCGCACATCGGCCGGAAGCTGATTGAACAGAAGCACGACCGTCTGCCAGCGCTGCTCGGCGCCCTTCGGTTCCGGGTAGCGTTGGTCGCTGCCAATAATGAAACGGTCCGGGAAGTCCTCGAATAGCTGTAGCCAATCGGGCTTGATCTTGCCGTCGTCCGCAAGCGGGTAATTCTTGCCAACATTTTGAGGGTCCGTCTTAATTTCCATATATAAATTAGCATGCGTCTGGAGCAGATGGCGGCAAAGATCAGGCGTGCGATTCCCTGTCTGGTCGGAACCCGCGTGGGCCCAGATGATTTTGGCATGTGAATTACGAAGCAGCAATCGCTCCAAGCCTAGAATATTTCCATGGAGCTGCGCCGCATTGGGCGGTGACTTGAGATCGGGTGGGAGCAGCATGGATCTTGGCACAGCTTCCATGTGCAGATCGATGGGGACATCATATTTCTCGGCGACCTCCGCGAGTGTAATGAACAGCGGATGGTTCGGCGGGGCGAATTGATAGGGCGTGGCGCCATCGAAATGCTCGGCGGCCATTTCTCCGAAGCCTATGACGCCCTCGCTGATCGAGTTCTTCCGCGCGGTCCCTGAACTGCTTCTGAACTGCCGGGCCCGAGTTTCCCGAAGCCACGGCTTCGTGAATCATGGCGTTCAAAGTCCCGCCACCTCCGAGGACACCAATTTTGTCGGGATGCTTCTTGGCGGCGGACAAGATTACTTCCGCGTCATAGTGGCCCGGATGATCGAAGGTGTCTGGAGGCATTTGCAGGAAAATCCTCGCGGCGTTCTCACGGCCTAGAGCCGCAAGTACGGACCGGATGGTGCCATCGGCGTCATGCTCGTCAAAGTGAGTATGAACATCCACGAAAGGGGTCAGCGCCGGGACCGCCTCCGTCATTGGGGGCTTCTTCTTCGTTACGGGTTGCGCCTGACCCGCGAAGAGAATGCGGGCGACGAGTGCAACCACGATCCCCAGACCCAAGAACGTATTGAGTTGGACAAACCTCCTTGAAAATTGGGCCATCGCCGTCCCTTCTCGCTAGATCAGCATTTCGCGCCGCAGAAACACGCCGCGATTCTGACTTTTGTTCAAGGTCGAAGGCAAGTGATTTCTTCTTCGATTTTTAGGGCCGCGATGGCTGGTATTTGGAGGAGTTAGCGGGTCATTTCATCTCATTTCCTCTCAATGCTAAGATATTCGCCAGGAGGCCGGCAATGAGCGAAAAAGTTCGCAAGACAGAATCCGAGTGGCGGCAGATTCTGACGCCCGAGCAATATCAAGTGGCCAGGCGCAAAGGCACGGAGCCACCAGGAACTGGTGAATATGAAGACACGGACGCGCCAGGAACGTACGTGTGCGTTTGCTGCGGGCAGCCTTTGTTTAGTTCTGAATCGAAATATCATTCCGGTTCCGGATGGCCGAGCTTCTGGGCGCCGATCGACGAAGCGAAGGTGGAAGTGGATCGTGACACAACCCATGGGATGACGCGCGAGGAAGTGCTCTGTAGCCGATGCGACGCGCATCTCGGCCACGTTTTCCCCGACGGGCCACGGCCGACCGGCCTTCGCTATTGCATCAACTCCGCGTCGCTGAATTTCGTGGAGAAAGACGAAAAGTGAATCGCGAAATAGGGGCGTGCGTGTCTGCTGAGCCGCATGGATTCCGCGGCGCACTCCGCCGCGTAAGATTCATCCCATTTTTCGTTTTTCTAGCCGCGGCGATTTTCTGCTGCGCGCCTGCTCCCGCGTGGGCTTGGGGGTGCGAGGGCCACCAGGTTGTGGCTTTGATCGCCGAACGGAACCTCACGCCGCACGCGCTTGCGATGGCCAAACAGATTCTGCATGACGGCCCGATCGATCCGAGCCTCAGCCGGTACTGCAAGGAAGGCGGCGCCGATCCGATGGCGGACGCTTCCACCTGGGCCGACGACATACGCCCCCTGCGCCCGGAAGCCGCGCCGTGGCACTACATCGACATTCCGCTGGGCACGTCGCAGCGCGAAATTGCGAAGTTCTGCCCGCTGCCGGAAAGTTGCGTCACCCAGGCCATCGCCAAGGAATTCGCTCTCCTGCGTTCGCCGGGAATCGATCCCCAGAAAAAGGCGGACGCCCTGCGCTTCCTCATCCACTTTGTAGGCGACTTGCACCAGCCGCTGCATGCCACGACGAATAATGACCAGGGCGGAAATTGCATGCCCGTCGCTTTTTTCGACGCCCTTCCACAATTGAGAAACCCGGATACGGAGAGCTACGCGCCAAATCTGCATGGCGTCTGGGACACGAATATCCTCGCCAAAGCGACGGAGGGCAAAACAGTCGAGCAAGTCGCCTCGGAATTGGAAGAATCATTCCGGTCGAAGATTGCACGTTGGAAAAAGAGTAGCGCGGATGTGAACGGGTGGGCCTGGGAGAGTTATCTGCTCGCGCGGAAAATAGTCTACGGAAAACTGCCGGTCCGCATCCCCATCGAATCTCCGCAAACTATGAAGTCATGCGCCGATGACAACCACGTTTCGGCGAGAATGCTGAAGCTCGATGAACGGTTGGGAGAACCGTATCAGAGTCAGGCGGTTCCCGTCGTCCGTGAACGTCTCGCGCAAGCCGGAGCCAGACTCGCGCTGTTGCTGAACCAGCTCTGGCCGTAGACTCGCGAACCGACGCCAGCCGCACACAGGGGCCCTTATTGGGGCGAAAGCCAGAACAATATTTCCCGGCCTCCCGCCTATAACACCGATTTATCCTGAGCCTACGAAAAGCATGCCAGCCCGAAAGGGCGCACACCCGGCCCAACGAAACGAAAATGGTGCAAGCTGATACTTACGCCCGCATTATGTGGCCCTGTGAACCAAGAATTACACAACTATTACAGAGGCTTTCGCTCCGTCATGCTACGTTTGATGTGTAAAGAGAGATGAGACACGAATCATGACTAAGGACCCGACCATGACAGATACTTTGAAGGGCGACAAAACGTTTACGCGGCCCGTGAACTGGATCACCACTTCGTTCATGCTCGCATTTCATATTGGCGCCGTCGCGGCTCTCTTCATGTTCGGGTGGAAGCCGTTCCTGGTAGCGTTCCTGCTGTGGTGGGTTGCGGGAAGTCTCGGCATCGGCATGGGCTATCATCGGCTGCTCACGCACCGAGGCTACAAGACGCCGAAATGGGTGGAGTATTTCCTGACAACCTGCGGCACGCTCGCACTCGAGGGCGGCCCGATTTTCTGGGTGGCCACGCATCGCATGCATCATCAGAATACCGACAAAGAAGGCGATCCGCACTCCCCGCGTGAGGGCGGCTTTTGGTCGCATATGGGGTGGATCATCACCGGCAGGGCCATGCACAATAAGCTGGACTCGCTATTGCCCTATGTCCCCGATCTCCGCAAAGACAAGTTTCACGTCTGGATTAGCAAGTGGCACTGGATTCCCTTGACGGGGCTCGGCATTTTCCTGCTTGTGGTAGGCGGATTACCCTACTTGCTTTGGGGCACTTTCTTTAGAACTGTTTTTGGCCTTCACTCCACGTGGCTTGTAAACTCGGCGACGCACATGTGGGGTTCGCAACGTTTCATGACGGGCGATGATTCGACCAATAGCTTCTGGGTCGCCATTCTTACTTTTGGCGAAGGCTGGCACAACAATCATCATGCCATCCCCCAAGCCGCACGACATGGCATTGCCTGGTATGAGGTCGATCCAAACTGGTACGGAATCTGGACCTTGCAAAAGCTGGGACTCGCCTGGGAGGTTTCCTTGCCGAAGCTGCCGAAATTCGGACAAGCGAAAGTAACCAACGCCGCGGTTCCCTTCCACTCCGTTGCGGAAAAGACCGTGGGTCAAGAGGCTTTGGGAGACTAAGTCGAGATCAAGTCCAGGCGAGGTTTTCGTGAAAAGAGTTGAACCGCGGGGCACTACTTCCCGCGGTTTCTTTTTTGTGCGGCCCGCATCTAGTATAGTTTGAACAGCTTTATGATGCGCATTACTGGCCGTGCCAAAAAGATCGCGTTTTTCGTGACGCTGGGCGCCTTCCTGATTGGATTGGCGGTGGCGCTGAACGTCACGTGGATTGTCATCAACTGGCGAGAGGTTGTTCCCCTCGTCCTGGGCATCATTTTTTTTGGATTGATCATCGCGGGCCTCATTGTGTATACGATCTTCTTGGTCCGCGAAATCCACAAGAATGAACAGCAGGACAGCTTCTTAAACGCGGTCACGCACGAACTCAAGACTCCCATTGCTTCGATTCGCCTGTACCTGGAAACGCTGGAAAGCCGGCAGCTGAGCGAACCGCAACGCCACGATTTCTATCGAATCATGCTGGAAGACACGGACCGCCTCATCGGCACCGTCGAGCAGGTCCTGAAAGCCGGGGAAGCGCGGCAAGCAAACAATAAAAAGAATTGGCAAGAGGTTGACTTTTCCGGCATCGTTCTCGAAACGGTTGACCTTACGCGTTTGCGCCACCACCTGCCGCCGGAAGCGCTTCGATTTGGAATCCAACCGCAAGAGAAGCTTCTACTGAAGGGAAACCCTCAAGAACTTCGCACCGCCGTTTTCAATCTCGTCGAAAATGCCGTCAAATATTCGGGCGAAAAGAAAGACATCGTGGTGGACGTACTGACTCCAGACATCGACACGGTCCTGTTGCAGGTGCGGGATCAAGGCGTCGGAATTCCTCCTTCCGAACTGAAGCGCATTTTTAAGCGCTTTTATAGGGTCTCGAACTCCGCGACGGGCCGGGTCAAAGGGACGGGCCTGGGGTTATTCATCGTGCGGTCCATCGCACGGCGCCACGGCGGTGAGGCCTCTGCCCAGAGCGAAGGCGCGGGCCGCGGCAGCACGTTCACGTTGCGTCTCCCGAGGGTTTACCACGTATGACGCGGATACTTGGTAGTGGAAGATGAGGCGCATCTGGCCGAGGGGCTTCGCTTCAACCTGGAGGCGGAAGGGTATTCCGTGCAAGTCAGCGGCAACGGTGAAGAGGCGTTGAAGCTGCTCCTGAAAGACAAAGAGGATTTCGATGCGCTCGTTCTGGATGTAATGTTGCCGGGAAAAGATGGGTTCACCGTGGCCCGCACGTTGCGCGCGGCGAGCAATTATATTCCCTTGCTCATGCTGACGGCTCGTTCGCGCCCGGAGGACGTTTTGCAAGGATTTGAATCGGGGGCGGACGATTACTTGCCGAAGCCGTTCAACCTGTCCATTTTGATCGCACGAGTGGGAAGCTTGCTGCGACGGAAGACCTGGCTGCGTGCGTCAGAACCGTCCGCAGCCAAATCCGCCGCGAGCGCGGACGATTCGGGAGATACGTTTCGTTTTGGGGCCAAAGTGTTTGACTTCCAGAATCTTCAGCTGCAAGCGGAAGATAAGAGCCTCCCGCTCACTTTGATGGAGGCGGAGCTTCTTCGCTACCTGATTCAAAATGCGGGCCATCCCGTTTCCCGAAAAGCGATCCTCGAGGACGTCTGGGGCCTCCACGAGGATACCGACACGCGCGCCATCGACAATTTCATCGTTCGTTTGCGCCGCTATATCGAGGAAGAGCCTTCTGAACCGCGCCATCTGGTAACTGTCCGCGGCCTCGGCTATAAGTTTGTGCCATTTCCCGATAAGAAGAAGATGCCCCGGTAGTGGAGCTACAAGCCATCTCATAAATAGGCTTTGTGGGTTGCGGCTTCACAGTTTGCGGAAAAAGTCGGAATTTGGCAACGCGATTCCGCGAAGAGCATCTAAGTCGGCATGCGCGGACACGATGAACGGCAAGAAGGCATGTTCAGTTACATTTCAGCGGAGAAGCGGGTGCCGTTGGATCATCCCTTGCGGCGGGTGCGGGCGATGACCGAGGCGGCGTTGCGGGGGATGTCGCCGAAGTTCGGCGAATTATATTCGCAGTATGGACGGCCCTCGATCGCTCCGGAGAAATTGTTGCGAGCGTTGCTGCTGCAGGCGCTCTATAGCGTGCGCAGCGAGCGGCTGCTGATGGAGGAATTGAATTACAACCTGTTGTTCCGGTGGTTCGTGGGGCTGAACGTGGACGACGACGTGTGGGAGGTGACGGTGTTCACGAAGAACCGCGAGCGGCTGCTGGAGGGAAACATCACGGAGGCCTTTTTCAAGCCAGTGCTGGCGCAGGCGGACGGGCACGGGCTGCTTTCCGATGAACACTTCACGGTGGACGGGACGTTGCTAGAGGCCTGGGCGAATCGGCGCAGTTTTCACGAGAAGAAGGAGCCGCCGGAGCGGGGCAGCGGATCGAAAGGAAAGAAATTATTGCGGGACACGCAGGAGAGCGGGACCGATCCGGAGGCGCGGCTGTACAAGAAAAGCACGGCGGGGGAAGCCAAGCCGAGTTATCTGGGGCACTTGGTGATGGAGAACCGGCATGGGCTGGTGATGAAGTCGTGTGTGACGTTGTCAGGAACGCGCGAAGAGCGGGAAGCGGCCTTGGCGATGTTGACGCGCCTGGTGAGCGAGCGCCAGGCGAAGCGGAAACCGGGAGAGAAATTCGGGCCGATGACCGTGGGAGGCGACAAGGGATACCAGGACGAGAAATTTGTGCAAGGCCTGCGGGAGTTGCAGATGATCCCGCACATCGCGGAGTACGAAACGAACGCGCAGTGGCCGAACTGGCTGACGGCGAGCGAGCGCGACCATCCGGGATTTGCGATCAGTCAGGCCAAGCGGAAATTGATGGAAACACTATTTGGCTGGATCAAATGTGTGGCTGGGCTGAGGAAAACAAAATTGCGGGGGCGGCGGCGGGTCGATTGGACGTTCACCTTTGCCGCCGCAGTCGCGAACCTGATTCGCCTGGCGAAATTGATCCCCGCCGAGTCTGATGCAGGCTCAAACGTAAAGCGACAACGTCGAGAAGGGATCGAAAGAACGAAAGGCAGAGACCAGAAATCAAAATTCGAGCGGCTCGCACAACCGAAAACCGATCCCTATGGGGCTGCAAAAGAAAAAATGAAGAGTTTTTCCGCAACCTGTGAAGCCGCGACCCACAAACATTCGCGTGTTGATACAAAGACCCTAAAGGCCGGCGCGCTCCAGCAATTCGTGCACGGCCGCGTACGGGTCCTTTTTCCGGTCGGCTACTTCACGAGCCAGTGCGTCGAGCGCCGCAACTCCCTGCGGGCCTGCAACGGCGCGCTCCAGAAATAATTCCCCGGCGAGAGTGACGAGGCGGCGTTTCCAGCGCTCTACTTGTTTGGACTGGCGGTCCGCGCTCCGTTTGAAGTGTTCGCGGTATTCCGCAATCGCCGCGGCCAGTTCGTCAACGCCTTTGTTTTCCGTGGCCACGGTACGCACGATCTTCGGTTTCCAACCGTTGGGTTCCCGCGCCAGCTCCAACATCGCTTCGAGTTGCGTTTCCAAGCGGTCCACGCCTTCGCGATCGGATTTATTCAGCACGAAGATGTCCGCGATCTCCATCAGACCGGCCTTCATGTTCTGGACGTCGTCGCCCATGCCGGGCACAAGGAGTACCAGGGTGCAGTCCGCAAGGCGCACGATATCCACTTCGTCCTGGCCGACACCCACCGTTTCGACAAGCACGTGTTGCTTTCCTGCCGCGTCTAAAATGAGGGCCACATCGCCCGTGGCGCGTGCCAGTCCGCCTAGAGAGCCCCGCGTCGCCATCGAGCGAATAAAAATTCCAGCGTCGCTGGCGTGCCCCTGCATACGAATGCGGTCGCCCAGAATCGCGCCGCCCGTGTAGGGGCTCGTGGGATCGACGGCGATGATTCCCACCTGCTCCCCCGCGCGGCGATAGTGCGCGGCAAGGCGATCTACGAGTGTGCTCTTTCCCGTCCCGGGGGCGCCTGTAACGCCAATGACATGGGCGCGGCCCGTGGAAGGAAAAATCTGCTTCAACAACTCTTCCGCTTGAGGATCGTGGTCTTCGATGGCGGTGATAGCGCGCGCGATGGCGCGGACGTCTCCCGAGCAGATTTGACCGGCCCACGTGTCGACGGCTACAGGCATAGTTGAAACTGAAAAGAAATGAACGACACAAAGTAGCATGGTTTTAGGATCGAAACGAGAAGGCAAAACGACGGGTAGTGAGCCATCTTTCGATACGCCGACAAGACGTTCAGGCGACCGCCGACGCTCGAGGATCAGCCGCAAGGCGATAGGAAAGTTTCCGATTCGGCGACCATGCGCCCAGAGCTTCGTATTTCCCTCGCAACCGCATTTCTGGCCAGCGAGGCACTTGTCCGGTTATCCGACTTACCAGGCACTGGCGGCGATTGGGCGTCACGCATAACGCGAAAACCGCACTCGAATAAACTGAAGCAGCCATCAGTGGAGGACTGTTTCTGATATGCCGGTTTCCAGCAACTTGGCGAACTGCTGGGGAGGCACCGGCCTTGTGAAATAGTATCCTTGCGCCTCGTCACATTGGTGAGCTTGAAGAAATGTCAGCTCTTCTCTCGTTTCCACGCCCTCCGCAATGACCCGCAGCTTGAGGCTTCGGCCCATGCTGATCACTGCGGTCACGATGGCCGTCTCGTCGGGAATAGTGGTGATCTGACGGACGAACGACTGGTCGATCTTGAGGGCATCGATTGGAAATTTACTGAGATAGCTCAAGCTGGAGTAACCCGTGCCGAAGTCATCTACCGCCAAGCGCACCCCTCTCGCTCTTAATGCCTTGAGGATGGATTCAGTGGACTCGGCACGCTTCATAAGAACACCCTCGGTCAGCTCCAGCTCCAAACATCCCGGATCCAGGCCTGTTTCCGTGAGGATCGCGAATAGACCTTCCAGAAAGTTTTCGTCCCGAAACTCGATCGCGGAGACGTTTACCGCCATGGTCGCCAAGGGCAGACCTGCATCCAGCCAGGCCCGGGCTTGCTTACACGCTTCACGAATGACCCAGTTGCCGATCGGCAGAATCAGGCCGCAATCCTCGGCGACGGGAATAAATTGCGCCGGAGGCACTGGCCCTCGAAGGGGATGCGTCCAACGTAGCAAGGCTTCCGCGCCGGTAATCCCTCCAGTCGTGAGATTGATCTTCGGCTGGTAGTGCAGCGCGAATTCCTGGTGTTCCAGGGCGAGCCGCAGACTCTCTTCGATGGATTGCCGCTCCACAGCTCGGACGTTCATGGATGGCTTGAAAAACTGATAGCACTGGTGCCCGTTTTCCTTGGCCTGGTACATCGCGGTGTCCGCGTTCTTGATGAGCGTCTCCGCATCCAGGCCATCGTCGGGATAGAGGCTCACGCCAATGCTTGTGGTGACGTGAAGTTCGTGCTGGTCGATGGAATGAGGCTTGGCCACTGCCCGCAGCATTCTTCTGGCCGTAGCGGCAGCATCAGTGGCTCGTTGCACTTCGGAAAGCAGCACGACGAATTCATCACCTCCCTGCCTGCTTACCGTGTCCGAGGCGCGTCCGCAACCCACCAGGCGTTTTGCGATGGATTGAAGAAGTCTGTCGCCGATCGGATGCCCCAGGGAATCGTTGATGTGTTTGAACCCATCCAAATCGAAGAACAGCACCGCGACTTTTTTCATGTGACGCGACGCTAAGGCGATCGCTTGGGTAACCCGGTCGTTCAGGAGCATTCGATTGGGTAAACCGGTTAGAAAGTCGTGCTCGGCCGAATGGGCAATTTGCAGCGCCATGGCGCGGGCCGCGCTGACGTCGCGGAAAACAATGACCGCTCCGGTGGCCCGCCCTTCACGGTCGTGGATGGGGGAGATGGAGTCTTCGATCGGAATTTCAAATCCGTCACGCCGGAGGAGAATACTGTTCACCGGCAGGTGCACGGTTTGATTTCGCCCGACTGCCATCTGCATCGGATTCGGGACGGTTTCGCGACTCGTGGCGTCCAGGATTCGCAACACTTCGGCCATGGGTCGGCCTGCCGCTTCCTGCCACGAACAGCCCGTCATTTTTTCCGCGACGAGATTCAGGAAGGTGATATTCCCCAAGATGTTTGTGCAAATCACGGCATCGCCGATGGAGTTGAGCGTGACTTGCGCGCGTTCCTTTTCCACGAACAACGCCTCTTCCGCTTCCCGCAGTTCGCGGTACCTGTCATCCATTCGCACCAGATGCGTTTCCGCAGCCTTGCGCACGCTGATATCGCGGATCGCTGCCGTCACCAGAATTCCCTCGGCGCTTTCCAGCGGGCTTAGCATGATCTCGATCGGAAACTCGCTCGCGTCCTTGCGCCGCCCGATGAGTTCGATCCCCGTACCGATCTGCTGCGCCAGTGCGTCAGCCGCGGATCGAAGACCGTCCGCGACCAGCCGCTCCGCGAACCCCTCCGGAATGATGTTCTTCACCTTCTGCCCCAGCAGCTCATCCCGGCGGTATCCGAACTGTTTCTCCGCCTGAACGTTTAGCAGCACGATCTCCCCGCCCTGATTCACCACTACCATGGCATCCGGCGCCGCCTCCAGCAGCCCCCGGTACCTGCCCTCCATCTGCGCCAGATGCGTTTCCGCAGCCTTGCGCACGCTGATATCGCGGATCGCTGCCGTCACCAGAATTCCCTCGGCGCTTTCCAGCGGGCTTAGCATGATCTCGATCGGAAACTCGCTCGCGTCCTTGCGCCGCCCGATGAGTTCGATCCCCGTACCGATCTGCTGCGCCAGTGCGTCAGCCGCGGATCGAAGACCGTCCGCGACCAGCCGCTCCGCGAACCCCTCCGGAATGATGTTCTTCACCTTCTGCCCCAGCAGCTCATCCCGGCGGTATCCGAACTGTTTCTCCGCCTGAACGTTTAGCAGCACGATCTCCCCGCCCTGATTCACCACTACCATGGCATCCGGCGCCGCCTCCAGCAGCCCCCGGTACCTGCCCTCCATCTGCGCCAGATGCGTTTCCGCAGCCTTGCGCACGCTGATATCGCGGATCGCTGCCGTCACCAGAATTCCCTCGGCGCTTTCCAGCGGGCTTAGCATGATCTCGATCGGAAACTCGCTCGCGTCCTTGCGCCGCCCGATGAGTTCGATCCCCGTACCGATCTGCTGCGCCAGTGCGTCAGCCGCGGATCGAAGGTCGTCCGCGACCAGCCGCTCCGCGAACCCCTCCGGAATGATGTTCTTCACCTTCTGCCCCAGCAGCTCATCCCGGCGGTATCCGAACTGTTTCTCCGCCTGAACGTTCAGCAGCACGATCTCCCCGCCCTGATTCACCACTACCATAGCATCCGGCGCCGCCTCCAGCAGCCCCCGGTACCTGCCCTCCATCTGCGCCAGATGCGTTTCCGCAGCCTTGCGCACGCTGATATCGCGGATCGCTGCCGTCACCAGAATTCCCTCGGCGCTTTCCAGCGGGCTTAGCATGATCTCGATCGGAAACTCGCTCGCGTCCTTGCGCCGCCCGATGAGTTCGATCCCCGTACCGATCTGCTGCGCCAGTGCGTCAGCCGCGGATCGAAGACCGTCCGCGACCAGCCGCTCCGCGAACCCCTCCGGAATGATGTTCTTCACCTTCTGCCCCAGCAGCTCATCCCGGCGGTATCCGAACTGTTTCTCCGCCTGAACGTTTAGCAGCACGATCTCCCCGCCCTGATTCACCACTACCATGGCATCCGGCGCCGCCTCCAGCAGCCCCCGGTACCTGCCCTCCATCTGCGCCAGATGCGTTTCCGCAGCCTTGCGCACGCTGATATCGCGGATCGCTGCCGTCACCAGAATTCCCTCGGCGCTTTCCAGCGGGCTTAGCATGATCTCGATCGGAAACTCGCTCGCGTCCTTGCGCCGCCCGATGAGTTCGATCCCCGTACCGATCTGCTGCGCCAGTGCGTCAGCCGCGGATCGAAGACCGTCCGCGACCAGCCGCTCCGCGAACCCCTCCGGAATGATGTTCTTCACCTTCTGCCCCAGCAGCTCATCCCGGCGGTATCCGAACTGTTTCTCCGCCTGAACGTTCAGCAGCACGATCTCCCCGCCCTGATTCACCACTACCATAGCATCCGGCGCCGCCTCCAGCAGCCCCCGGTACCTGCCCTCCATCTGCGCCAGATGCGTTTCCGCAGCCTTGCGCACGCTGATATCGCGGATCGCTGCCGTCACCAGAATTCCCTCGGCGCTTTCCAGCGGGCTTAGCATGATCTCGATCGGAAACTCGCTCGCGTCCTTGCGCCGCCCGATGAGTTCGATCCCCGTACCGATCTGCTGCGCCAGTGCGTCAGCCGCGGATCGAAGACCGTCCGCGACCAGCCGCTCCGCGAACCCCTCCGGAATGATGTTCTTCACCTTCTGCCCCAGCAGCTCATCCCGGCGGTATCCGAACTGTTTCTCCGCCTGAACGTTCAGCAGCACGATCTCCCCGCCCTGATTCACCACTACCATAGCATCCGGCGCCGCCTCCAGCAGCCCCCGGTACCTGCCCTCCATCTGCGCCAGATGCGTTTCCGCAGCCTTGCGCACGCTGATATCGCGGATCGCTGCCGTCACCAGAATTCCCTCGGCGCTTTCCAGCGGGCTTAGCATGATCTCGATCGGAAACTCGCTCGCGTCCTTGCGCCGCCCGATGAGTTCGATCCCCGTACCGATCTGCTGCGCTAGTGCGTCAGCCGCGGATCGAAGACCGTCCGCGACCAGCCGCTCCGCGAACCCCTCCGGAATGATGTTCTTCACCTTCTGCCCCAGCAGCTCATCCCGGCGGTATCCGAACTGTTTCTCCGCCTGTACGTTCAGCAGCACGATCTCCCCGCCCTGATTCACCACCACCATGGCATCCGGCGCCGCCTCCAGCAGCCCCCGGTACGTCGCTCCCAATTTCTTGCTCTCGCTGAAATCGCGCCTGATCACTGGAATACTCCCACCGGTGTGTCCCGCTTGCTATCTTTCGGAGGAAAGAAGCAGGAAAAGTTGCGACCGATAATCTGTTCGACTCCGCAACCCGTGGTGTGCCGCGCCAATCGGTCGCTTTCACCAGACACGACACTGCCACGATAGGAGATAGCGCCCATGACGAGTAAGGTCAAGACGAGTAAAGTGCAAATGGCGGACCCGAACGCGAGTTGCAGCTTGCGAATCAACAGAAACTTCGTCTTCATCTCACACCAGCTTGGGATGGGAAGCTCTATTCCGGGACATGACCTTGACGGCTGAAAGAGGGCAATCCGTAGCCGCGCGCCGGTTTTTTGGAAGGGAGCTTAATTTTAGACCAGCCACATGTAAGGTCAAGTTGGGTTTGCAGGCGTGTATCCAATGGACCACGAGTGGAGAGCTTTGCGGCTGAATGATTGGAAATCAGGCGAGCAATACAAATTTTACGCGAATGCGGTGCTTGGTGCACGCTCCTCAGAGTCGCAATTGGCCTAGCTGCAACATGGCGACCGACGCGGGCGCTGGAGCTTCCATTCCCTTCGTCCAAATCTGATAAACGCGTTTACCGAACAAGCGCCCGTTGACTCCCCGAAGGCCCGGTTGTGGGAAATTGAAATCTCCGATTGGAGCCTGCTGTTGATCGAGGGCGGATGACGGCGCACTCGGAAGTTAAGCTGACTTCCGTACAACAATTCGGGAATTGTCCCAGGGTGCTCCCTAGCATGGAGGAAACTAGGGTTACTCCAGAATCTGACGCGCAATCACCATGCGCTGAATTTCGCTCGTGCCTTCTCCGATGGTGCAGAGTTTCGAGTCGCGATAAAATTTCTCGACGGGATAATCCTTGATGAAACCGTAGCCTCCGAAAATCTGCACCGCTTCATTCGCGACTCGCACGCCGACCTCGCTGGCGTACAGCTTCGCCATGCTCGATTCCTTTGTGAAGCGGGGACTCTTCCGATCTGCGAGCCATGCGGCGTGATACACCAGCAGGCGGGCAGCTTCGATCTCGGTGGCCATGTCGGCGAGCTTGAATTGAATGGCCTGAAATTCGCTGATGGTCTTGCCAAATTGCTTGCGCTGTTTCGCATACTTCACGGCTGCCTCGTAGGCGCCTTGCGCCATGCCGAGGGCCAGCGCCGCGATCGAGATGCGGCCGCCGTCGAGCACCTGCAAGGTGTTGACGAAGCCCTTACCTTCCGCGCCCAGAAGATTTGACGAGGGGACAAGACAATCGCTGAAGACGACTTCGGAGGTGTCGCTCGCGCGCATGCCGAGTTTGTTTTCTTTTTTGCCGGGGCGGAATCCTTCATTTCCCTTTTCGAGGATAAAGGCGGAAATTCCTTTCGAGCCTTTGGCCTTGTCGGTGACGGCCATGGCGACGCACACGTCGGCGTAGTGGCCATTCGTCGTGAACGTCTTCGCGCCGTTGAGGATCCACCCGCCATCTTTCCGCGCGGCGACGGTTCGCGTTCCTCCCGCGTCGGACCCGGCTTCGGGCTCGGTCAGTGACCAGCAGCCGAGTTTTTTGCCTTGCGCGAGCGGAACGACGTACTTCTTGCGCTGGTCTTCATTTCCAAATTTAAAGATGTGATTGGTGCATAGCGAGTGGTGGGCCGCGACGATCAGGCCGACGGACCCGTCCACGCGAGCCAGCTCTTCGATCACCGTCACGTACTCGATGTAGCCGAGGCCCGCGCCGCCGTATTCTTCCGGGAAAATGACCCCGAGCAAACCCATCTCTCCGAGCTTCGGAATCAATTCGGACGGAAAACGCGAGGCTTCGTCCCACTCCATCACATGAGGAGCGATTTCGGATTCGGCAAATTCGCGGACGCTGCGCCGGAGGTGCTGTTGTTCGTCGGTGAAGGAGAAGTCCACAGGGCCTCAGGAAATGCGCATTGCTGACAGGCGAACGACCTCCTTTTGTTTATACCATAGGCCGGCGGACAGGCCGTGACAACCGTCATGGATGGGTGTTAATGGGTCATCAGCTTGAATCTACTGGCTGGCCGTCTCCGGCTTCATCCGTTCCCAAACGAGCTCTTGTTTGGCTATTTGAGCGCCGCCCTTCAAGAACGCTCCCGTACGCAGAGTGATGCGGTTGTCTTGGAGCTTCACGATGGTGCGTGCCAAGTCCGTATTCACAACGTTTTGCATCGAGGAAGCTTGAACGTGGTGGATCACCTTGTCACCGGTGACGGTGTAGCTTCCTGCATAGGCGACAACCGTGGCAAACGCCTCAGCCCTTTCCCCCACCGGGGCCGCGGTCCAATCGCGGATGGAAAGGGGTTTGCGACCGCCATTCGTAATGATGGCCATCATCCTGCCGTCAGACGTGTAAGTGATGAATCCTGTAGGATTCTGTCCATATGCGTCCCTAACTTCGCCTTTGTCGGTCGTATCTGTGGCAGAAACTAATTTCCAGGTGCCGACTAGAGATTCCTTTGACTGCGCTATCCCGCTAGACCGGAACGCCATGACGAAAAAGGCTAATGCAAGAATCCAGTTTGTCATCGACATCTCCTAGTTTGTCTAAGAATCGCTGCCCGCCGGTCCTCATTGCCGGTTGGGTTCCGAATTTGCAACGCGTCGAAGCTAGTTCCAGCCCACCTTGTGGCCCGCGTTTTGTTCGTCTAGCCACTTTTTGAGCGGCGCGAAGTAATCGAGAATCGCGGTGGCATCCATTTGGCGCTGGCCGGTCATCGCCTCGAGGGCGTCGGGCCAGGGGCGGCTCTGTCCCATGGCCAACATTTTCGCGAGCTTCGCCCCGGCTGCCTTGTTGGCGTAAATCGAGCATCGATGAAGCGGGCCCGTATAGCCGGCCTCCTTGCAGAGCGCGCGGTGGAATTGGAATTGCAGAATCGTGGCTAGAAAATACCGCGTGTAAGGAACATTGGAGTCGACGTGATACTTCGCTCCGGGATCAAAATCGGCTTCGCTTCGCGAAATCGGCGGCGCTACGCCCTGATATTTGCGGCGAAGCTCCCACCAGGATTTGTTGTAATCGGCGGGCTTAATTTCGCCTGAGAACACTTTCCATCGCCACTGGTCCACCAGAAGGCCGAACGGCAGAAAAGCCACTTTGTCGAGCGAGCGTTGGAGGAGCAGGGCGATATCTCCGGACGCAGGAGGGACGCTGTCGATCAGGCCAATTTTTTGCAAGTATTCGGGCGTCACCGAAAGAGCGATGGTGTCGCCGATCGCTTCGTGGAAACCGTCGTTGGCGCTGTTCTGAAACAGCGGCGGCAGGTCGTTATAGGCGCGCTGATAGAAATTGTGGCCCAGTTCGTGATGGACCGTGGCGAAATCCTCCGCGGTGGGATCGATGCACATTTTGATCCGCAGGTCATCCTTGTAGTCAATGCTCCACGCGCTGGAGTGGCAGACGACATCGCGATCGCGGGGCTTCGTGAAGAGCGAGCGTTCCCAAAACGTCGCAGGCAGCGGCTCGAAACCGAGCGACGTGAAGAAGGCCTCGCCGTAGTGAACCATTCCTTTCGCGTCGATATTCTTCGCCTGGAGAGCCGCGCCAACATCGGGACCCGTCGTTGCGTTGGCCGGGGCCAGCAGCGGATAAATATTGTTCCATTCCTGCGCCCACATATTTCCAAGAAGATGCGCGGGAATGGGAGCGCCTTCAGGAACGGCGTCTTTCCCATATTTCTCCGCAAGTTTCCAGCGAACGTACGCGTGCAGCGAGACGTATAGCGGGCGGACCTGCTGCCACAGTCGGTCGAGTTCCTTGCTGAATTCATCCGGAGGCATGTCGTAATTGGAGCGCCACATGGCTCCGACATCGGCAAAGCCCATTTCCATCGCGCCTTGATTTCCGAGTTCCACGAGGCGGATATATCGCTGGCGCATCGGGGGAGCGATTGCGTGCCACCCCTGCCAAGCGGCGAGCAGTTCCTTCGGGTCGCGGCTGTTCGCTAAAATTTTCTCGATGTCCGGGAGTTGTTTGCAGTTCTCTTTCTTGTCGTCCGGGCACCAGGTGCCTTTGCCGTAGTCCCCGTCGAGAGAGGCGGCAATCTTCGCGAGCTCGGCCTGGGCTGCCGGATCGTGCGGCGAGGGAATGTCCACAGACAATTTCAGCAGCTTGAATTTCCGGGCGACATCCGGCGGAAGCTGCAGTTTGTCAAATTTCCTTGCCTGGTTGGCAAGGTCGGCGGTGGCCGCCTTTACGGCCTGGTCGGCGTCCGCGGAGATGGATTCCGTGTCATCGGTGATGAAATTCTCCGCCACCCAAGAGGCGCGTCCGCTCTTGATCCACAGGTCCAGTAGGCGCGTTTCGGCTTGCTCGATGAATCGTTTTGCGTCGGCGGGGATCGGCTGCGCGCTTGTCGTTTTTGCCATGGAAGGCGGATCCTTTTTCGGCGGCGTTTGCGAGCGGGCTGCGGAAGCCAACAAAACGACCGACAGAACGAGCCGGCCCGTTTGGCGACGAAGTGAAAAATGTGGGAAGGATGCGATCGAGGACATGATGAATTCCCTGCCTTTGCTTAATTCAAAAGATTGACAAACACTTCGTTCGACACGGTCAGCCGGTCGGGCGAAAGACGAAGCCGGGTTCCATTCCATTCGACCAGACCCTGCGCGCGCAACTCTGCGACGCGCGGCTGCAAATTCGTGCTGTACTCGGACTCGATGCGCGCGAGGTCGATCCCGGCAAGCTGCCGCAAGCCCAGGAACAACTCTTCTTCGAGCGCCTCGTCACGCGAAACGTCCGCAAGCTGCTCGATGGGAAAGCGGCCCTGGCTGATGGTTGTAACATACGCGGAGGGATCGTGCGCATTGGCCCAGCGCTGTCCGCCGTTGAACGAATGGGCGCCTGCGCCGAACCCGCAGTACGGCTGGCGCTGCCAATATTTCAGATTGTGGCGCGATTCGAGTCCCGGCAAAGCCCAGTTTGAGATTTCGTAGTGAACGTAGCCCGCAGCGGCCAATCGCGTGCACGCGCGGTCGTAAAAGGCCGCCATCGAGTCGTCATCCGGCAGCGCCGAAGCCGAATAGCGCGTGCCTCCGGTCAGAACTTCCAATCCCAGGCGGCTGCCTTCGTCAATTTCCATCAAGTAGATGGATACATGCTCCGGCCGCAAGGACAGCAATTGCGCGACCGACTCGTCCCAACTGTCGTGCGTCTGGTGCGGGAGGCCGGCGATCAGGTCGAAGCTGATATTTTGGAAACCAGCGCCACGAAGAACTTGGGTCGCGCGAGAAACGTCGTCGCGGCGGTGCATCCGTCCCGCGGCTTTCAGTTCGTTGTCGTGGAAAGATTGCACACCCATGCTGACGCGATTGAAGCCAGCCTCGCGCCAGGCGGCAGCCTTCTCAGGAGTGATCGTTTCCGGATCGGCTTCGAGGGTGACCTCTTCGAACCTGCAATCGAATCCGGCGCGCATGGCGTCGAGGATTCGCGCCAGACCCGCCGGATCAAGCAGGCTGGGCGTTCCCCCGCCGAAATAGGCCGTATCGACGACGGCTTCCGGGACTGCAGCGATGCGGGATTCCCGCAGCAGGCGGGGATAGGCAGCGATTTCGTGGCAGACCGCCTCGATATACGGGGTATACAAATCGTTTGAAAACACACCGGTGTGAAAGTTGCAGTAGGTGCACTTGGTCTGGCAGAACGGGACCTGCACATATAGTCCGAGGAGCATGGTTAAGGAAAAACTTTAACACAACGGCGAGGCGCGTTGCTTGTCAGTTTGGCAGCCGAACACACCGCCAAGCACGTTGCGGTATGCAAATTATTATTGCTTGTAATCCCCCAGTGGTTTTCCTAAATTAGAGATCACGATACAAATCGGAGCCGGTCTTCTCATCCGTAATGATGGACGGCGATGGGGTTTTCATGCGACTACAAAGAACATTTTTGGCGCTCGTCAGCTTGGTGGTTTCCTGCGGATCGGCCTGCTACGCCGCAACGATCACGGGAACGGTGAAGGGCCCGGAGGGCGCGCCGTTTGAGGGCGCGTTTGTCCAGGCGCAGAACACGAAGACGCGAATGGCGTTCATCGTGTTAACGGACAGCCAAGGGCGCTATCGCGTGGAAAAAGTGCCGGCTGGAGAGTACCAGTTGACCTCACGGGCCACTGGCTTTCGCAGTGATCCGCGTCCCGGAGTGACTCTCACGGCGGACCAGGACGCATCATTCGACTTGGCGCTGCAAAAGGCCGCTATTCGCTGGAACGAACTTTCGATTTACCAGGCTAAACAATTGCTTCCCGCCTCGACTGGCAAGGATACGCTGTTCGCACAATGTTTCGTTTGCCATGGATTTCAAACGCGCATGGCATCCGTGCGGCGCGACGCGGACGGATGGCAAGACCGCGTCCAGTTTATGCGCGAATCCATGCATTTCAGCTTGTCCTGGCGCTTCGATGACAAGAAGGCCGCGGACGTAGCGTCGTTTTTGAACAGCTCGTTCGGGACCGACGCTACGCTACCGCGATCTCCCGCCGATCTCCCCGAATACAAGAATACGACGCGCAAGTTCACGAGCGACGCGATGAAAATCGTGTACGTGGAATATGAAATGCCCGGCCCCAGCCGCATGCCGTTCAGCGCGGCGCCGAACAAGGACGGCTATCTGTGGATCCCCAATTTTGGAATCGCGAACAAGATCACGCGGCTCGATCCCAAAACAGGCGCCATGGAAGATTTTCCTGTTCCCAACGTGGGTACGGCCGCCGTCCATTCCGCCGTGGAAGCGCCGGACGGTTCGGTTTGGCTCACAGAGCAAGGCCCCAACAAACTGGGAAAATGGGACCCCAAAACGCAGAAGATTACCGAGTATCAGGATGCGTATCTGCCGGGCAAGGAAGGGATCGAGTCCGCTGGATCGAAACACACGGTTCGTTTCGATCCTAACGGGAATGTCTGGGCGACTGGATACCCCTTGAGCCGATTGGACCCGGAGACCGGCAAATTTACGGAATTCTGGGGCGTCGCGGACCACACGTACGGGCTCGAACCGGACAAGGACGGAAACATCTGGTTTACGAATCCCGGCACGGGCCAGATCGGAAAAGCGGATTGGAAGACGCTGAAGATCAAGCAGTGGGACGTGCCGACAAAGGACGGGTACGAGCGGCGAATCGAACTCGATTCGAGCGGCATCGTGTGGTTTGGCGAATATCAAAATGGCAAGCTCGGCCGGTTTGACCCGAAGACGGAGACCTTCAAGGAATACGATTTGCCCGGCGGCAAGGACGTATTTCCTTATGGAATAGGTATCGATACGGATAACAATGTTTGGTATTCGTCGTACTACATGGATGTGCTCGGACGATTGGATCCGAAAACCGGCAAGATTACGGAATACCCGTTCCCGCACTCGGAGAATACGATTCGGGAATTGTTCCGCGACTCGCAGGGGCGCATGTGGTATGGCAGTCCTTCGAACAATAGAGTCGGCTATTTTTATCTAGCCGGGGGGGCTGCGGGTCCGGGCAAGTAGGATGCACTACGCAGGTAACCTCCGCACATCGTCTGCTCTATCTGCGCGAGCGGAAAAAACTTTCAACACAGAGTTCACAGAGGACACGGCGGAAGACAGAACTCCGCCGTCCTATTCCGAGATACCTAAAAGATTCGCCATTCGCTGTCGATTGGCCCTTAGGCTAGCGCCGAGGCCGAGTTGACGCCGTAAAACGAGAACCAGGGCTTTGCCGCGGTCAGACGGCCATTCACGTTCTTGATGTTTTTCACGCCTTGGTCGTTTAGCCAGTCTTCAAGCGCCCTCACGCCTTGCTTGCCATAGACAGGGATGGCGTCTTTCCAGGTGGCGCGGCCGCAGAGGACCCCTGAAAAATTCACGCCTGTTTCCGAGGCCAGGTCGAGCGTTTCGGTGAATGTGTCGTTGCTGACGCCGGCGGACAAATAGATGAACGGCTTCTTGGCGGCTGCCGCGGCCTTACGGAAATGTTCCTTAGCTTCGTCGCGCGTGTAGGCCGAATCGCCCTTGCAGGCGCGCGTGCCCTTGACGTAGGCCATCGTGATCGGGACTTCCACTTTCAAGACGTCGACTGCGTACTGCGGCTTGCTGAACTCTTCCATGCTGCGGGTCACGACCGCGGGCTTCTTTTTTGCGAATTCGATGCCCTTCTCGTCCGCGCCCTCTTCGTATCCCACAAATTCCAGGAAGAACGGGACGTCGGCAGCCGTGCACTCGCCGCCGATGCGCTCGACCCAGGCATGCTTCACGTCATTGATTTCCGGGGGATCGAACGGCGTGTAGTAGATCAGAATCTTGATGCAATCCGCGCCGTCGGCGATCAGGCGCGGGACCGAATAGTGGTCCAGCAAATCGGGCAAGCGGCCGGGGCGAGTGTTGTCATAGCCGCTATTCTCGTAGGCGAGCAAGAGGCCGGCGTTCTTGGCGCGCTGCTTGGCGGCGGAGAGGCCGTATTCGGGATCGAGCAGGATCGCGCTGGCATGCGGGGTGAGAACGCGCACGACGGCTTCCTTGAATTCCGCCATCATCTGCTTGGTGACGGCTTTTTTGTCGATGCCCTTATCCTTGGCGATCGCACTCATCAGCGAGCCGCGCTGGTCCATTGCAGCCGCGCCGATCACGCCACGTGAATCCGAAACCGCTTCGAGGCCTTTGCGTTTTCCTGGGGTGAGCTTCATCCGATGTTCCTCCACTCCTAAATTCGCAGGTCCAATATGGCAACAAGTGCCGCCGGAATTCAAGTTCCAGCAGGTTCTGCGTTTTGAAAGTTACAAATACAGAATGCAATGCTCGCCAGTGCCTATCTTGATGTTCCGGTCAAGCTGGTCCGAGGAGTTCGACACCATTTGCGGCGAGAAAAGGGAGAATAGACAGGGAGCGCTCCTGCAACGCATTGTTCGGGCAGCAGCGGCTGGTGATTTCGCGTTCATGCGAGTCCAGCACTCCGGTTCGGAATCCCTCGGCGCGGCCGGCTTTGGCGCGCACGCTATTGAATTGATAGAGCATCTTCTCCGCGGCGGTATCAAGCGCGCCCGCAAGGGTCTGGTCCAGCTTGGCAAGAGGTCTCGCGCAGTCCTTCGAGCAGGGCCTGCAACTTCTTTTCTCCCTCTGCAAATCGCTCGGTCAAGCTCGCGCGGCAATACTTCGGCTTCCATCTTGGGACGAAGCTTCTGCCGCCCGGAGAAAGACGTCGCGCACATCCAGTTTATATTTCTTCAGCAAGTTTGCGGCGTGTGGCGGTCACCAGTGTAAATCCGGCTCGCGGCAGAATCGCCGGGGCGCGTCCGAGAAGCCGCTTGTAAACGATCGAGGTCTGCGCATGATAGGCGATTTCCGCGGGGCCGCCAATATAGGCGATCGTCGGCAGGAGCGTGTCCTGAATCACGGGACGCAGCAGCGCGTTGGCGCTGAATTCTTCGGGATGATGTTCCGCAGCCTTCAGCGTTTCCTCGAAGGATTCCTGGATGTGTCCGGCAGCGAAGCCGCCATTCTTCGGGCGGACGGCGACCCGCTGGCCATCGACGATGCGAAATACCAGAGTGCTGTTTTCGGCGACCTTGACCTGGGCGTGGAAGCCAGCGCGTTCCAGCGCTGCCGCTCGCGCCACAAGTTCTTTTGCGAGAGCCTCGTGCTCCTTTAAGGCGCGCAGCATCGTCTGGGCGGACAGCCGGTGCAATTCCGGCGACAACGGGTCGAGAAATATCAGTCCGCGGCCCGCGAAGATTCTGCGTCATGAGTTTTGCAAACGCGGAGCCGAAAGTTTCCTCGGGACGATAACTTTCTGAAATCCATCTGGCGACGTCTTCTGCCGCGGCTCCCTCCACCATTCCACTGGCGCGGGAGGAAATCTCGCGCATCGGCTTCGCCCAGAGAAATTTCGCCGACGCGCCGTCCTTCGGCGCCGGGCGTGCCCAGGTCAAACCGCTTGAGGCCCGCGCGGGAGCCGAAAAAGCAGTGATTTACTTCGGCGAGGTCGTGATCCTCCGTCGCGAGCCAGAAAATCGGAACAGCGTTCGTTCCACTTGCCGTCAGTTCGCTCGCTAGGCGAATCGCCGTCAACGCTTTGTAGACGCTGAACGCCGGTCCGCCAAGCAATCCCACTTGCTGTCCGGTAACGACTGCCGCGGCGCCGTTTTGGAGCCTGTCGAGATTTCGGTTCGTTTCCGAATCGCCGCCGAATGCGGCGTTTTGCTTCCCCAGGACATCGACCACGCCGCGGCTAAGGGAATTCTCAAAGCGAATTTCCTGGGCAGCTCTCGAAATCCCGTTCCGGTCAGGGGGATGGACGTAAAACTCGGAAAGACGGGAAAAATCGCCGAGATATGTCGTGTAAAGGAGCGCGGCGTGGGGCAGTTCGGCCGGCGGAATACAGTGACACTCCATGGGGCGCTCCATAGTACAGTCCAGACACAAGCTCGGCAATGCACGCGTACCAAAACCAATTGGATGAAACTGAGACAGGTACGATTCAGACAAAAGAGAGTCGAGCGGACCCGCTTAAACAGGCTGCAGATAAAGTGGTTTGGTTGTCATTCTGAGCGAAGCGAAGGATCCCCCCGATTTAAAACAAAAGACTCCGAGGGATTCTTCGCGCAAAATCGACGCTCAGAATGACGGATTTCCGCCTTTTTCCGCAGTCTGTAATGTCAGGCGCTACATAAGCCAAAACCAATTTGCCACACAGTCTCTATAGACTCCCACACTTAGGTGGCGGCCACGGCAGGTGCGAATGCCGCCAGCAGAGATTCGATCTCTTTTTTATCTGATTCCTGGAGAGGGAGCAGAGGGCGGCGCGCGGGTCCGCCGTAGTATCCCCTGCAGTCCATCGCGTACTTCACGCCGGAAATTCCACGGCCACCAACAATTTTCTGTGTCGGCTGGATGACGCGCCGCTGAAGGTCGAGCGCCTTCGCGCTATCTCCCGCATTGGCTGCTTTGTAGACCTCGATACAAATCTCGGGGAGAAATGTCGCCAGCGCCAGGATCGCGCCCCTTCCGCCCATCACCATCGTGGGATAGATCGTCGAGGAGGAGCCGGTCATCAATTGAAAACTGGCGGGCACGAGCGCCAGGATTGCGCCGACGCGATCGACGTTTCCGGAGCTGTCCTTCATCCCGGCGATATTGGGATGCTCGGAAAGCCGCGCGGCGACGTCGGCCTCAATCGCGACTCCCGTGAACTGCGGCACCGAGTACAGCAGCACTGGAATTCGCGACGCGTCCGCCACGCGGCGGTAATGCTCGACGAGCAGATCCGATTTCATCATCGGCTTAAAGAAATACGGCGGCGCGACCAAAGCATAGTCGTAACCCAACTTGGCGGCAACTTCCGTGCGCGAGATTGTTTCCGCCGTCGAATCCACTCCCGTCCCGGCGATCAGAATGCGCCCCTGTGCCGCCGTTTCACGGACGGCCCCGAGCGATCTCTCGAATTCCGCCCGGTCGAGCAGGACCGATTCGCCCGTCGAGCCGTTCGCCAAGTAACCGGAAAGGCCCAATCGGTTGTATCGCCCAATATTTTCTCGTATGCGGTCTACAGCCAATGCGCCTCGGTCATCAAACGGCGTGGATAATGCCGGTATAATTCCACTCAGTGGTGTCGTCATGGTGTCGAACGATTCCTTTTTTCCGAGTGCCCCGTGAATCTAAAAAAATCCTTTGGTTTTCGTAGCACAGGCTTCAGCATACGTGGTTTTGACGTGCGCTGGGTCAAGCCCAAGGCGCACAGACTGAAGTCCGTGCTGCTAATTTCTCCGCGCACTTCGCAGCGAATTCCTCGTCGCAAACTCAGTCCGCCGAGGAGGGCGATTTCTGGGCCGCGGCTTTTTTTGCGTGCAACGATTGCAAAGGCTGCACATCGAACGAATCCTCAATCAGCGCTCGAATTCCCAGGGCTGCGGCGTTCGCGGCCGAGAGCGTCGTAATGCAGGGAATATTGTATCGAATCGCGGCCCGCCGGATGGATTTCTCGTCATAAAACGATTCCCGGCCCAGGGGAGTGTTGATGACCATGTCGACCTTGCCTGTCTTTACCAGATCGACGATATTGGGGCGGCCTTCGTTCACCTTGTAAACACGCTCCGCGGCGACCCCGGCCGCCTCGAGCGCCGCGGCCGTGCCGCGTGTCGCGACCAAACGGAAACCCAACGCGTGCAGTTCTTTTGCCAGCGGGGCGATGTGGCGCTTGTCGTGGTCGCTTACGCTCAGGAAGATGGCGCCCTTGCGCGGCAGGCGCTGGCCCGCGGCCAACTGCGCCTTGGCAAACGCCTGGCCGAAACCTTTCGCGACGCCCATGACTTCGCCGGTCGAGCGCATCTCGGGTCCCAGGATCGTATCCACGCCGCGGAATTTGTTGAAGGGGAACACGGGAGATTTTACTGAGTAGTAATCACGAACGGCAATCTCCGCCACGCCATCGGTTATCACCACGGGAAGATTCATGTCCCGCAGTTTCCGCCCGGCCATCAATCTTGCCGCCACCTTCGCCAGCGGCACTCCAATCGCCTTGCTGACGTAGGGAACGGTGCGCGAAGCGCGCGGGTTCACTTCCAAAACGTAGACGGTGTCGCGCTGAATCGCATACTGCACGTTCATCAAGCCGACGACCTGTAACGCTTTGGCCAGGCGTTTCGTGTAGTCACGGATGCGCGCCAGCACCGAAGGCGAGAGACTCACCGTCGGGAGCACGCAGGAGGAATCTCCCGAGTGCACGCCGGCCTCTTCGATATGCTCCATGACGCCGCCGATCACGACATCCTCGCCGTCGGCCAGCGCGTCCACGTCCACTTCGGTCGCCTCTTCGAGAAATTGATCAATGAGCACTGGCCTCGCCGGCCCCATCAGCGCGGCCTGAGCCACGTACTCCTGCACCGTGTTCAAGTCGTAGGCGATCACCATCGCGCGTCCGCCCAACACATAACTCGGCCGAACCAGTACAGGAAAACCGATTTCCGCATGCCACGCGGGCGGCTTCCTCCGGCACAAGCGCCGTGCCGTTCTTTGGCTGAGGAATTTTCAATTCATCGAGCAGCCTGCCGAACCGGCGGCGGTCTTCCGCGAGGTCGATCGATTCGGGCGCCGTGCCGATAATCGGTACACCGTTTCGTTTCAGCTCCAGGGCCAGGTTGAGCGGCGTCTGTCCGCCGAACTGCACGATCACACCTTGGGGTTTTTCGCGCTCGACAACGGAGAGAACGTCCTCGAGTGTGAGCGGCTCGAAGTACAAGCGGTCCGAAGTATCGTAATCCGTGGAAACCGTTTCCGGATTGCAATTGATCATCACGGTTTCGTAGCCGTCTTCGCGAAGAGCGAAGGACGCGTGACAGCAGCAATAGTCGAATTCGATTCCCTGCCCGATCCGGTTCGGCCCGCTTCCGAGGATCACGATCTTTGGTTTGTCGGTGGGTTCCGATTCGTCCTCCTCCTCGTACGTGGAGTACATGTAGGGGGTGAAGGATGCAAATTCCGCGGCGCAGGTATCGACACGCTTGAAAACAGGAGCGATGTGGGCCTTCGTCCGGCAGTGACGAACCGCCGCGGGCGTGGTTTTCCAAAGCTGCGCCAGTTGTTCGTCGCTCGCGCCCATGCGCTTGGCTTCCCGCAGCAAGTCCACGGGAACCGTCTCGATGGTTACGGACGCGAGCCGTTTGTTGACCGCTACAATTTCCTGCATCTGCTGGATGAACCAGGGATCGATTTTGGTCAGCTCCGCCATTTCCTTCGACGAAATCCCACGCTCGAGCGCGACGAGCAGCCAGTGAATCCTGTCCGGACGCGCGGTGGCGATTTTTTCGCGCAACAGGGATACCGGTGTGTCCGCGGGCGCGCGCCAGGGCGAGCTGGGCTCCAGCGATCGAATGCCCTTCTGCAAGGCTTCCTTGAACGTCCGTCCGATGGCCATCACTTCGCCGACGGACTTCATCTGCGTTCCCAGCGCCGAGTCCGCGCCGGGAAATTTCTCGAATTGCCATTTCGGAATCTTCACCACCACGTAATCAATCGACGGCTCGAAACACGATGGCGTCTTTCGCGTGATGTCGTTGGGAATTTCATCGAGCGCCATGCCGACCGCCAGGCGCGCGGCGATTTTCGCGATCGGGAAGCCCGTCGCTTTCGAGGCCAGCGCCGAGCTGCGCGAGACCCGCGGGTTCATTTCGATCACGATCATCCGGCCGGTGGCGGGCTCGATCGCGAACTGTATGTTGGAGCCGCCGGTTTCGACGCCCACTTCCCGGATGATGGCCGCGGCGGCATCCCGCATGCGCTGGTATTCCTTGTCGGTCAGCGTCTGCGCGGGGGCGACCGTGATCGAGTCGCCGGTATGTACGCCCATGGGATCGAAATTTTCGATCGAGCAAATGACCACGAAGTTGTCGCGGCAATCGCGCATCACTTCGAGTTCATATTCCTTCCAACCGAGCACGGATTCCTCAACCAGGGCTTCGTGAACCGGGCTGGCGTCGAGCGCATGCGAAATAGCTTCGGCAAATTCCTCGCGATTGTAGGCGATCGATCCGCCGGTTCCGCCGAGGGTGAAGGAAGGACGGATCACCACGGGATATCCAAGTTGATCGGCAAGCTTGAGGCCGTCCTGCGCATTATTCACCAGCGCTGACGCGGGAACGTCCAGCCCCACCTTGCGGCAGGCATCCTTGAACCACAACCGGTCCTCGGCAACCTTGATCGCGCGGAGCGATGCGCCGATCAGCTCCACGCCGTACCGTTCGAGAACTCCGCTCTCGGCGAGCTCCACGGCCAGATTGAGACCGGTCTGCCCGCCCACGGTGGGCAGCAACGCCTGCGGCCTTTCCAGCGCGATAATCTTTTCGAGGTATTCCTTGGTCAGAGGCTCGACGTAGGTGCGGTCGGCCACTTCGGGATCGGTCATGATGGTCGCGGGATTCGAGTTCACCAGGATGACTTCGTAGCCTTCGCCCTGCAAGGCCTTGCAGGCTTGCGTGCCGGAATAATCGAACTCGCAGGCCTGCCCGATCACGATCGGACCGGAGCCGATAATCATTATTTTTTGAATGTCTGTGCGCTTCGGCATGGTGGCTGCTAGGCCTTGGCCTGTCCGCGGCGCAGAGCGCCGGACAATTTCCAGTGCTTCATCGTTTCAGTGAACTGCCGGAACAAGTAGTGCGAATCGTGCGGTCCGGGGGACGCCTCCGGGTGATACTGGACGGAAAACAGCGGCAGGCTACGGTGCCGCAAGCCTTCATTGGTCTGGTCGTTCAAATTCAAATGCGTGACTTCGACGTCGCTGGACGGCAGCGAATCCGGGTCCACGCAGAAGCCATGATTCTGCGCCGTGATTTCCACCTGCCCGGTCAGCAAATTTTTCACCGGATGATTCGAGCCGTGATGGCCGAATCGAAGCTTGAACGTTTTCCCGCCGAGCGCGAGCCCGCACAATTGGTGGCCCAGGCAGATCCCGAAGACCGGCACGCGTCCCAACATCGCGCGAATCGTTTCGATCGCGTAGGTGGCCGGTTCCGGATCGCCCGGCCCGTTTGACAGAAACACGCCGTCCGGTTTCAAGGCGAGCGCGTCTTCGGCGGATGTTTTTGCCGGCACGACCACGACTTCGCAATTTTGATCCACCAGAAGACGGAGAATATTCTGCTTGATACCGAAATCGTAGGCGACAACGCGATATCGTTGCGTCTCGCCGGTGGATTGCGCTTCACCCATCGCCTCATGCCACGGGGGAGCGGTCAACTCGATCGAACCACGGTCCCAGGGATATCGCTTCTCGCACGAAACGCTGCTCGCCAGCTCCTGCCCCGCCATCGACGGCAGCGCGCGGGCTTCCTCCACAAGCAGCGCCTCGGGAGTCCCGTCCGTTGACACCACACCGCGGAGCGCGCCCATCTGCCGGATATGCCGAACCAGCGCGCGCGTGTCCACATCCCAGAGCACCGGAATGTCGTGCCGGGTCAGGTAGGCTTGAGCGGTTTCTCCGGAACGCCAGTTGGAAGCGACGGAGGAAAATTCGCGGACCACGAGTGATTCGATATGCGGGATCGTGGACTCTTCGTCATCCAGATTCGTTCCCACATTTCCGATGTGAGGATACGTCAGGCAGACAATCTGCCCCGCATAGCTCGGGTCGGTGAAAACTTCCTGGTATCCGGTGAGACTGGTGTTGAAAACAACTTCGCCGCCGCGCCGTGTGTTGGCCCCCGCGGCGCGCCCCTTAAAAATTCGTCCGTCTTCGAGTGCAAGAATCCCTTGCCGTCCAACAGCGTCTGTCAGCGGACCCTCCCGCAGGTTCATTTTTCTGATTCGGCGAAAATCGGAATCGAACCGAAATGGTCCACCGGCCAATAGGCGAACACGGCCTTGCCATAAATAAATTTTCGAGGCACGGGCCCGAAGATTCGGGAATCGTTCGAGCTGGTCCGATGATCGCCCATCACGAAATACTCGCCTTCGGGGATGCGAAGCGGAGCCAGGTTGCCCAAATCCGCCGACTCCGGCGGAACATAAGGCTCGGACAAACGCTTGCCGTTGACGAACACGCTTCCATCGCGAATCTCGACCGTGTCTTCCGGCAATCCCACCACGCGCTTGATAAATGATTTCGAGCGATCCAAAGGATACCAGAAGACCACCACATCGCCGCGCTCAATCGGCTCAAACCGGTAGACAAACTTGTTGATAAAAATTCGTTCCTGATCGGAGATCAGGGGAGTCATGCTGGTGCCTTCGACCTTCACCGGCTGGTAGAAGAAAATAATGATGACGATGGCGAGGCTCAGCGCAATGACGAGGTCGCGCCCCCAACTCCTAAGCTCGCGGCGCAGTGGCTGCGTCGCTTCCGGCGCAACGGGGCTGTTAATTTCGGCGTTCGGCTCCATGTCGTTACTTCGGGAACTCTTATTTTATACCACGCTCCCGAACGTCGCGCCACTACGTAAAACATCGCTGGTGGGCCAGTTTCCGGACAGCCCGTCACTCGCCAAGTGGAAACCGGTAGAGTATGATCTGTGCGGTTTTCGAGAACCTGGCGAATTTCTGATCCAGTTGTCCGAGGAGACCCGATTGAACACCGGCAAATGCCTTGGTGTGGTTTCTTCCTTTTTCTTCGGCTTCTTGTTTTTTGTGCCGGAGTCGCAGGCACAAATTGAAGACACCACCCGGATACTCTCTCACGATATCTTCAAGGAACTGATCGAGATCAATTCCACCGACTCCGTGGGCAGTGTGACGGCGGCTGCCGAAGCCATGGCGAAGCGCTTTCGCGATGCGGGATTCGGCGAGGCCGACCTTCACATCCTCGGACCCAATGAGCGCAAGAAGAATCTGGTCGTGCGCCTGCAAGGGACGGGAAAGCACAAGCCCCTCCTGCTCATCGGCCATCTCGATGTGGTCGAGGCCCGCCGCGAAGACTGGACCACGGACCCTTTCCAATTTGTGGAGAAGGATGGCTTCTACTACGGTCGCGGCACCCAGGACATGAAGAGCGGCGACGCCATCATGGTCACTACGCTGATCCGCTTCAAAAAGGAAGGGTACACGCCCGACCGTGACATCATCCTGGCGCTTACCGCCGATGAAGAAGGCGGCAAGTCGAACGGTGTCGACTGGCTGCTGAAAAACCACCGCGACCTCGTGGACGCCGAGATTGTTTTTAACCACGACGGCGGCGGCATCCTGCGCGACCACGGCAAGCCCGTGATGATGACCGTGGACGCCACGGAAAAACTATATGCGGATTTTCAGCTCTCCGTGACCAATCCCGGCGGCCACGGCTCGCTCCCGCGGCCCGACAATGCCATTTACTCTCTCGTGGGCGGCCTCGCGCGCCTGGAGCGCTATCAATTTCCGTTCGAGCTCAACGAAGTAACGCGTGCCTACTACGAGCGCATGGCGCAGGTGGAAACGCCGGAGCGGGCGGCCGAGATGAAAGCCATGCTCAAAAATCCCCCCGACGCGGATGCCGTGGCCCGGCTTTCGCGCGATCCAATCGATAACTCGACCATCCATACCACTTGCGTCGCGACGCGCCTCAACGCCGGGCACGCGAACAACGCCCTGCCTCAGCGCGCCGAGGCCATCGTGAATTGCCGGATTGAACCCGGCCATTCCGCAGAAGAAATCCGCCAGGAGCTGATCAAAGTGCTTGCCAACCCGGAGATTACCGTGCGCTACGTCAGCGACCAGGGCGACATTTCGGATCGCGCACCCGACCGGAAAAGCTTCCCGCCGCCGCCACCGCGCCGCGACGTCTTCGCGCCGCTGGAAAAAATCACCTCGGAGATGTGGCCCGGCACGCCAGTGATTCCCGACATGGCCACCGGCGCCTCCGATGGTATTTACACCATGGGCGTGGGCATTCCCACGTACGGAATCGCAGGCATCGCCATTGACCGCGACGACATCCGAGCCCACGGCCGCGATGAGAGGCTCGGCGTCGAGTCCTACTACAAAGGGGTGGATTTCTTTTACCGCTATCTGAAGGCCGTGACGTCGGAATAGGGACCGCGATTAAGCCACAAGTGTTCTCGTCGATCCGGAGATCGCAACCAGGATTCCGGAGTTCCCCGGTGCCCAGCGAAACCGAATGGCTCCTGGCGAGTTGTCAGCTACTCGGAAACGGATCAACCACAAAACCATCACATCGTCATATAAATATTGTGGCTTCCAGGGAATTGGGTCGCCCCCGCCGGGTGAGGCAAGAAGTATCCGTAGGTTTGCGAGTCCTGTTCCGGAAACATCCGAGCGCTCCCCGCAACCGCTGCTCTCCACCGGCCGTTTTGCTTGACGAATACCCGAATCACCCGTAGCTTGCCGATGTAATTGATTGCCTGAAGTTTCTGGACAATCTAGAATCCGCGCACGAGGAGTACAAAACAATGAGTTCATTGTTGAAACCGAGCAGGAGAGATTTGATGACGTGGGGACTCGCGTCGGCGGGATTGCCTTTCGTTTCGCAGGCGCTTGTGCCGGTGGCCGGCGGACAAGTGAAACGCAATGAAAGTGGCGCACGGGTCGGTCAAACCGTCCCGGTGCCCCCCGGGGTTCAAATCTTCTACCGGGACGAGTGGTTGGGTGCGCCGTGGCTGAAGCCGGAACCCGCACTCTTTCTGCACGGCAACTCCGAGACGAGTGAAATCTGGTTCGGATGGGTGCCACGAATGGCGCAGCGTTTCCGCCTCTTTCTTCCGGACCTTCCGGGATTCGGAGGATCCACGGTGCCGCCCGATTTTGAATGGTCTCTCGCGAATTACGCGAAGGCCGTGGCGAATTTTCTCGACGCGATGGGGATCGAGTCGGCTCACATTATCGGCGCCAAGACGGGAGGCGCGATCGCGATGCAGTTTGCGGCAACTTATCCGCAGCGCACGCGCACGCTCGTGGTCGCCAGCGGTCCGTTTAGTCCCGTGGATCCTAAATTTGAGAATTCCCCGCAGCAAGTCAGACTCGGCTCGGCGGCCTCCAAGGAGGAGATGGAATATTTTGACAAGTTGAAGGACGACACCCGCCCGGAAACAAGGCGAGGAATCAGGACCGTAATTTCCTCGATTAATCTGGAGAGCCTCCTGCCGCGGATTACCGCACGCACGCTGATCATCACGAGTGATCGGAGCGCATTGCAAGCCGTGGAGACAGTTCTTCGTTACCAGCCAAAAATTCCAAATTCAAGGTTATTGGTTTTGACCAGCGACGCCTATCACGTGGCCGTCGCGAACGCCGGTGAATGCGTAACCAACGTTCTCGCTTTCATTCAGGAAACCAAGGTGCCGGCATGATCTGAAACCAGCCATCGCTCATGTCCCACAAAACGTCGGGAATATTCCATCGCAGTATGGATGCGCGTTTTCCCTATCTCGCCGCGATTAGACGCAATCTTCGATAGTCCGCCATCCACTGGCCATCTCGGAATAATTCCGGGCGGAGCAACTCCTCGACCCTTCGAAGAAAAATCTCGCGCGTTTCTCGAGCCAGCTTCCCGGAATAATCCGAACCAAACATCGTGATCCAATTCCTCATGCCGGCTTCGCCCTCCGAGAGCGGGGTCGGACGGTCAAACAGCGTGATGAAGCGGACTTCGAACCCGTTCGTTTCCAGCAGCGTCGCGTATTCGCTCACGCTCGGGTAATACCACGGATTGATTTCGCCGGGCGCGGCGGCCTGCAACTCCGAATACGCCTGGTCGAACGCGCCCTGCATCTTTCGAATATTCCCCTTGCCGCCAAACTCCGCGACAAACCGGCCACCCGGGCGGAGGGCATTCCGGACGCTTCGAATGACGAGCTCGGGTTCGTGAATCCAGTGCAACGTGGCGTTCGAAAACACAGCTTCGAATTCGGCGCGATAGGGCAGGTCTCTCGCGTCCGCCACTTCGAATTGCAGATGGGGATAGGCCTTCCGCGCCGCGGCTACCATCTCGGGCGAGCGATCCACACCCACCACGCGCGCGCCGCAACCGGCAATTTGCGCCGTCAGGTGGCCGGTCCCGCATCCGATATCCAAAATGCGTTCGCCAGTTTGGGGGGCCAGCAGCGGCACCAGATCGGCGCCGTACTTCCACACGAAGGCGTGCTTCGAGTCGTATAAATTTGCGTTCCATTCTGGCGGGCGTTTTGTTAATGATTCATTCATTCCGTGGCTCACAACTTCCCTTCTGCCCCTTTACTCCGAGCACTCTCCAGTTCATCCGTCCGGCGGAATGCGCCGGATGCATATTGCGCGCCCGCGAGCGCCGCGCACACCGCCGTTTCCGTGCGGAGAATGTTCATCCCTAGCGCGGCCTCGGCGAAACCGTACTCGGATGCGACGATGAATTCCGCGTCGGTCCATCCGCCTTCGGGGCCAATCGCAATCGCCAGATTCGCAGTATCAGTTTCCTGTACGCCCGGGGGCGAGGGCTCGAGCCATTCGCGCATCGGCTTCGCTCCAGGGCGTTCGGAAAGCAAGAGGCGCACCTGCGACTTTTCCGTGCGGAACGCGTCCCGCGGCTTTGCCGCATCGCGCAGCACCGGCACGCGCAGGCGCCGCGATTGTTGCGCTGACTCGAGCAGAATCTTTTTCCAACGCACCGCGCGCTTTGTCGACGCAGCAACCAGTCCCTTCTCGCTGCGCTCCGCGGCCAGCGGAACGATTTCATCCGCTCCGAGTTCCGTGGCTTTCTCGATCGCCCATTCAAAACGATCGAATTTGACGATAGCGAGGAGCAACGTGATATGCAGTGGCGGCAACAGGACCGGGAGACGTTCGAGGAGGGCGAACTCGACCGCGTCGCGGCCGATGCCCTGCGTGCGCGCCAGCCACACGGACCCTCCGTCGCTCAATTCATAAAGTTGGCCCGGCTCGGCGCGGAGAACACGCGCGAGGTGGTGCGCTGCTTCGCCTTGCAAAACGGCGGTGGCGTCTTCAAACCGCTCGACAAAGAATCGCCTGCGCATCGCACGCTATGTTATATCAATCTTATGCGAGGACGTATGCGGTGGAGCGGCGAGACGAGCAATGCGCACTGTTCGAGGACCTTTGTAGTTCCTGTTGTGACTTTATCGTTGCTCCTTCTCCTGCCATACCGTGCGCCTCAAGCTCAATCTCGCCCCGTCTCTTCGCAGCGCATTGTGATTATTGACACCGACGCGGGCAGCGACGACCTGATGGCCATCTCGTTTCTACTTTCGCGGCCGGACATTCGCGTCGAAGCCATCACCATCGTGAACGGAATGGCCCACGTCCCGGCGGGAGGCCGAAATGTTTTGCGCTTGCTTGCGCTGGCGGGCCGCAACGAAATACGCGTGTATCTTGGCCGGGAGACTCCTCTATCCGGGAACGCGGAATTTCCCGCCGAATGGCGCCGCAATTCGGACGATCTTCCCGGTGTGACGCTTCCGGAGCCAAAGCGCGCGATCGAGTCCCAGCCTGCCGCGGAATTTCTGGCGAGACGTCTTGCGGACGCAACTCATCCCGTCCAGGTGCTGACGCTCGGCCCGCTGACGAATCTCGCGGAAGCGCTGTCGCATTCGCCGCGTGCCGCACGAGCGATCCGGCAACTGGTGATTATGGGCGGCGCTATTCGAGTGCCCGGCAACCTCGCTGATGGCGGCGCGTTCAAGACGGACAACACCTTGGCAGAATGGAATATGTATATCGATCCCGCGGCGGCGAAGGCGGTGTTCGCCTCGGGCGCACCGATCCGGCTCGTGCCGCTCGACGCGACGCAAAGAGTTCCCATCGACATGGCGCTCCTCGAACAGTTGCGATCGAAGGCTGAAACGCCGCTTGCGCGGTTTGTGGCGCAGGTTCTCGAGATCAATCGCGACTCGATCCGCCAGGGATTTTATTTTGCGTGGGACCCCCTCGCCGCGGTGGCGCTGACGAATCCCGCGGTCGCGACGTTTAAGCCGTTGCCTATCGAAATTAGTGACAAGCCCCAGGATCTGGGACACACGCTGGAGACGAAGAAGCGGCGGGCCAATGCGCAGGTTGCGATCGACGCAGACGTGCTGAGATTCCGCGACATTTTCATGACCGCGCTGGGAGTTCGGTAAGAAAGCGCCTGGACGGTAAGGGCGAGTTTCGGGCCTGCCGTATAATCCACAATCTGGCAGCAACACAAAGGAGAGCTTCCTGCCGCGTGTTGTGGCGCTGGCGTCTCGCCGGCGTTCTTGCACTTTGGTGGAGGCCAGAGAGACCGCCGGCGAGACGCCGGCGCCACGAAAAGCCAATGTTCGCGCCTCAGCCGAAGATGTCTTTCACTTTATCGAACAATGTGGAATCGCGCTGCGCGGGACGGTTCTCGACCGGAAGTGTCGCGCCGAGTTGCTCGAGCAGGCGGCGTTGCTCGCGAGTCAGCTTCGTCGGTGTCACCACGTGAATATTCACGTACAGATCGCCCTTTCCTCCACCATGCGGATCGGGCAATCCCTTCCCTTTCAGACGAACGATTTCACCCGTTTGTGTGCCTTCGGGAATTTTGACCGTCTCTTCTCCGTTTAGTCCTGGCACTTTGATTTCCGCGCCTAATGCGGCCTGCGCAACTGTCACAGGAACGGTGCAATAGAGGTCCGCATTTCGCCGCTCGAAATAGGGATGAGTTTTGACTTCGAGGACCACATACAGATCGCCGGGAGGACCGCCATTATCGCCGGGCTCGCCTTCTCCCGGCACGCGGAGCCGCGTATTCGAATCCACACCCGGGGGAATTCGTAAATCGATCGTGCGGGTGCGTTCCATGCGGCCTTGGCCACGGCAGTCCGGACAGGCCTCTCGCACGATTTGCCCCGCGCCGCGGCAATCCGGGCAGGTGCGGGAAATCGTGAAAAAGCCCTGCTGGTAATGAATCTGGCCGCGGCCGCCGCAGGTCACGCAGGCGACAACACCTACGCCTTTTTTCGCCCCTGTTCCATTGCAGACTTCGCAGAATTCCAGGCGCGGAAGCCGGATTTTTGTGTTGACGCCGGCGGCCGCTTCTTCAAAGCTCAACTTCATGTCGTACCGGAGGTCCGCGCCGCGCTGCGAACGGTTGCGCGTGCGGCGTCCCCCGAAAATATCCTCGAAGCCAAAAAAATCGCCGAAGATATCCTGAAATTCGTCGAAAATCGTCTGGTTGACGCCACCGTCAAAACCGCCGCGGGAAAGTCCCGCGAATCCGAAGCGGTCATACGTGGCGCGCTTTTGCGGCTCGGAAAGAATCGAGTACGCTTCCGTGGCTTCCCGGAATTTTTCCTCCGCTTCCTGTTTTTTTTGAGGGTTGCGGTCTGGATGCCACTTCAAGGCCGCCTTGCGGTAGGCGGATTTAATTTCTTCGCCCGAAGCGGCGCGTTCGACTCCGAGCACTTCATAGCAGTCCCGTTTTTGACTCATCGGCGAATTTAACTGGGCTCCCTAATTTTCAAATGTTCCTGAATTCGCGTCCTCGCCGGAATGAACCACGACGCGGACAATCGCGGGGCGCAGGACGCGCCCGTGAAAGATGTACCCGTCCTGGAAGACGTGGAGAATGAATCCGTCGGGATGGTCTTTTGATTCGGCGCGCTCGATGGCCTGGTGAACGTGCGGATCGAAAATCTTCCCGGCGGCATCGATGCGTTCCACGCCGTGGCGCGCCAGGGCGTCCCAGAGTTGTTTACGAATTAGTATCATACCCTTCCGGTATTCTTCGTAAGCGGGATCGTCGTGCCCTTGCAGCGCCCGGTCGAATCCATCGAGGACGGGGATCAGATCCGCGATCAGGCGCTCGACGCCACGGCGCGCCTCCTCCTGGCGGTCGCGCTCGACCCTCTTCCGATAGTTTTCGAAGTCGGCCTGGCGGCGGACCAATGTTTGCAGGAGTTCTTCTTTTTCCGCGCGGAGCTTGGCGACCTCCACGGCGACCGCGGACTCCTCCCCCGCCGCCGAACCACCCGGCGGAGGATCGTCCCCCAGGAACGACGGCTCACTGGGCGGCGGCTCATCGGTGTCGTACGAAAAGATTTTTTCTTCCTCGCGCTTGGGCTCCGCCACTTTTGCTAGCTCCGATCCAATGTTTCGCTGAATGCGCGGGCGACAAAGGCCACCGCGGTAATGGCGCGCTCATAGTGCATTCGCATCGGGCCCAGCACGCCGACCGTGCCCGGCGACTGGTCCTGGAACGAATACGGGGCGCTGATCAGCGCCAAATGCTCGCCCGCTGGATCGATCCCTTTCACGCCGATCTGCACGTGCACCGGATCAGGCGTGTCAATGCAACCGGCCAGCAGGGCGATGAGCTTGTGCTTTTCCTCGATTGCCGCCAGTACTTCTCTTAATTGCGCCTGATCGGTAAATTCCGTCGTCGCCGCCATTTGCGCGGCCCCTTCCACGTAAATCCGCTGTGTCGATCCTTGCCCCAACATTCCCGGGTCGCACAGCGCCAGGGCGTCGCGCGCCAGGAGGTCGTAGCGTTCCTGCTCCTTCGCCAAGCGGGCAAGGAGATCGGTCCGAATGGCTTCGAGCGTGCGTCCGACGTAATGGCGGTTCAAATAGTCAGCCGTGCGGTCCAGATCCGGCTGCAGGAAGGTCCTCTCCGGCCGAATGATCTTGTCTCGTGTCGCTCCGCCCGTCGAAACCAAAACAATCACCACACGTCCGTCGGGCAACAGAACGAAACGAATATGCTCGAGGACGGTCTTGGCGATCGGGGGCGACACAATAATTCCCAGGCCGCGCGAAATCTCCGCCAGGACGTGCCCCGCGCGCTCGGTCACTTCATCCGTGGTCGTCGCCGACGCGAGTTCGCCGCGAATCCAGCGCTGGTCCTCCGGGCTCAACGTGGCTTGCGCCGCCACCTGCTGCGCAAAAAAGCGATACCCTGACGCCGTGGGAACTCTGCCCGCCGAAGTGTGCGGCTGGTAGAGATAGCCTTCCTCTTCGAGGTCCGCCATCACGTTCCGAATCGTGGCCGGGCTAAGGGATTCCGCGTGCCGCCGTGAAATCGAACGCGAAGAGACAGGCTCCCCCGTCTCAATGTACGCCCGGACGATGGCGGAAAGAATCTGCCGGTTGCGCTCGCTGTGTGGGGCTGAATGTGACATCGCTTGACCAACCCAACTCTCTTCCTTCATTGATTTTATGCGCAGGAATCGTTCCCGTCAAACGAGATGGGGATAAGTTGTTCCCCTATGCGGAAAACAAGGCTTGGAACTGCCCCGTTGACCGATTCCGAGAGAACCAAAACGGCGGCAGCATGATGAGAGGCAGACTCCGTTTCTGCTCAACTGTGGTCAGCAGTATCCATCTGGGCGCGCTGCAGGCGGTCGGAGAAATCAATATACAGCGTCTTCCATTCGGAGTAGAAATCGATGGCAGCGGTTCCAGCTTCGCGGTGGCCGTTGCCGGTGCTCTTGGTGCCTCCAAAGGGAAGCTGGATTTCAGCGCCGATTGTGGGCGCATTCACGTAGACGATGCCGGTTTCGAGATCCCGCATGGCCCGATACGCCAGGTTCACATTCCGCGTGTAGATCGAAGCCGAGAGACCGTAGTTCACATGGTTCGCTATCTCCAGCGCTTCGTCAAAGGAGTCGAACGGAAGCAAGGCAACGACCGGGCCGAAAATTTCTTCCTGGGCGATGCGCATCTTCGGATCCACATCGGCAAAAATCGTGGGCTCGTGGAACCAACCGTTGGCGAGCCCGCCGGATACCGCGCGATGCCCTCCGACAACGAGCCGTGTGCCCTCATTCTTCCCGATCTCGACGTACTTCATTACAGTCTGCAATTGGGTTTCGTTGACCAACGGTCCAATTTCAGTTTCTGGATCAAGGCCGTCGCCAATTTTAAGAGCCCTCACACGCTGGGCAAACCGGTCCAGGAACTCCCTATATACTTTCTTGTGAACGCCCACCCGGCTGGCAGCCGTGCAGCGCTGTCCGCTTGTGCCGAACCCGCCCCACACCGCGCCTTCGACGGCAAGTTCCAGGTTCGCATCGTCCATGACGAGGATGATGTTCTTCCCGCCCATTTCGAGATGGCACGGCTTGAACGAAGAGGCGCAAGCCTGGTTGACCAGACGGCCCGTCTCGGT
Organism: Terriglobia bacterium; assembly: GCA_963811715.1. GTDB lineage: Bacteria > Acidobacteriota > Terriglobia > Acidiferrales > UBA7541 > Palsa-360. The sequence goes on along the minus strand of CAWESM010000004.1, from coordinate 140,814 downwards.
CGAGCCAGTGAAGCTCACCGCCGCCACATCGGCGTGGCTGACAAGGGGCGCTCCCGCGTCGGGTCCCATCCCATAGACCACATTGACGACGCCAACGGGCAGGCCCGCCTCGGTCAGAATTTGCACCAAGTTGTACGTCGAGAGCGGCGTGTCTTCGGCCGGCTTGATCACCACGGTATTGCCGCAAATCAGCGCGGGCATGATTTTCCAGGACGGAATCGCCATCGGAAAATTCCACGGCGTGATCATGCCAACCACTCCCAGCGGATCGCGCACCGACATGGCAAATTTGTTGGGCAGCTCCGAGGGGACGGTCTGGCCGAATAATCTGCGCCCCTCGCCAGCCATGTAGTAAGTCATGTCGATAGCTTCCTGCACGTCGCCGCGCGTTTCCGATAGCGGCTTTCCCATTTCCCGCGTCATGTCCCGCGCGAGATCTTCCTTGCGCTTCACCAGAGTCTCCGCCGCGCGGTAGAGAATTTCGGCGCGACGGGGAGCAGGCACGAGCCGCCATTTCGCGAATGCCGCCTTGGCGGCGCCCACCGCGTCATTCACATCTTCCTGCGTGGAGGACGGGAAAATGCCGATGAGTTCCTCATGATCGGCGGGATTGCGATTCTCAAACGAGCGCCCCGCGCGCGCCTCGACCCACTCCCCGTTGATGAAATTCTTGTGAATCTTGGGAACGGCCACTGTCGCCATGCTGCCTCCTAAAGGTCTGCTGACGGGAGATCCGCTGCACCAGCCGGAGGATTGCGGACGGAATTTCCGCGCGAAATTTGAATGTAACAGAGGCACCGGAACGCGTCAAACAGCGTAGCGCGTCGGTAGCGGGTCAGTTTCCGAAAATGCGTTTCTCGGAAGTTGGGAAGCCAATTCCAATGGGTGGACCTATGGAAGGATTTCAGTGGGTGAAACGAGCGCGTGCAGGAGTCCGATATCCAGTGTGACGATTCGCCTTTTTGCCCGCCTTCCGCTGCGCCTTCGCGTATTTCTTCCATGCTTTCCGCTGTTGCTTTGCTGCCTGCTTGTTCGCCTTCCGGGAATGGCGAGCATATTCTGCAACACCGTCACCTTGAGCTTTCGCCGGAATCGACCATGAAACACTCAAGGCGACCAGCAGCGTGAAAACGGCAATTCGGATCATTCGGAGTTTTCTTTTTGGCATCAAAACCGCACCCAGGGTTCGGACATCGCCCTTGTTAGTGTCTCACAATAGGGTGCGGAACTTCACTCCACAAGTTTGAAACGCGTGCCGAGGCGGGAAACGGCATGGTTCCTGGGTCCAGGGGCTTCAGGCGGTTTGTGATGTTCTGCCAGCCGTTTCGGCCGCATTCCGGTAATTCCGTTTCCCGGGCGAAAGCAAGCGTAGTCGGTGTACGGTATTTCTGTGGATGATTATTTGGAGACATGCCTTGCACAGACCCTAAGTTACTTTCTATTAAGTACATAATTACTCAGGGACAACGTTAAGGTGACAAGTGGACCAGATCCTCGCATAGCCGACTCACCAGAAGTTGGCCTCAACTGTTATGTAGTCCGGGGAACGTGTTTTCCTTGACGATGGAGAAAATATGCGGGCTGTAGGTAAACGCCTACAATTTCGCCTAATGCTGTTCCTCTCTGGCTAGTTCACTGTTAGCGTCAGTGTAGTGCTGTGGCTCGACGAGCCGGAGGTCCCCGTCAAAGTGAGAGGATAGGTCCCCGGCGCAGTCCCTGGATTTGTCCCGGAAGTGCTGCCGAATTTAGTAGTGGCGCAGCCAGCACAAACTAGCAATACCAACATGGCGACGCTAGAAACCCGCCACGCACGACTTCGCCGGGGCGCGGCAACGCAGATTAAGATTCCGCAAGCCGTAAGCGCCAGGAGCCACTCCAGCATGACTCGGGAGCTGCCCCCCGGATTGGGCGCCGGCGCGCCCGGCGGCGCCAGCGATGCAGCGGTCGTCTTCACCGTCACATTGAACGGCGCATAGGAACCACCTATAGCGCTGACCGACGCGGGGGCCATGCAAGTAGCCAACGTCGGAGCGCCGCCGCATTGAAACGAAATCGTCTGGTTGAACCCGCCCACAGGAGTGATTGTGATCGCGTACGTCGTCGTCGATCCGGCTGCGGCAGTTATGCTGGTGGGCGACACTGAAAGGGAGAAGTCCGCCACCGTCTGTGTCAGGACCGGCGAAGTGCTGCCGGCGAAGGTCGCATCGCCGCCATAGACTGCGGTGATCGAATGCGCTCCTCCCGCTAGCCCGGAAGTGGTAAACGTCGCTGTTCCACCGCTCAGCGTGCCCGTGCCCAGCGTAGCGACGCCGTCCTGAAACGTGACCGTCCCGGTGGGCGTGCCCGTGGCCGACGACGTGACCGAGGCCGTAAGAGTCACAGCCGCTCCAAGAAGGGATGGATTGTTCGATGAGGCGACAGAAGTAGAGCTAGTCGCCTGATTTACCGTCTGCGTCAGGACCGGCGAAGTGCTGCCCGTGAAGTTCGCATCGCCGCCGTAGATTGCGGTGATCGAATGCGCTCCCGCCGCCAGCGCCGAAGGGGTGATTGTCGCCATCCCGCCGCTCAACGTGCCCGTGCCCAGCGTAGCGGCGCCGTCCTGAAACGTGACCGTCCCGGTGGGCGTGATCGCGGCTGACGACGTCACCGAGGCCGTAAGAGTCACAGCCGTTCCAAGAAGGGATGGATTGTTCGATGAGGCAACGGAAGTAGAGCTAGTCGCCTGATTTACCGTCTGCGTCAGGACCAGTGAAGTGCTGCCCATGAAGCTCGCATCACCGCTGTAGATTGCCGTGATCGAATGCGCTCCAGTCCCTAGCGCCGAAGTGGTGAACGTCGCTGTCCCGCCGCTCAAGGTGCCCGTGCCCAGCGTTGAGGCGCCGTCCTGAAACGTCACCAGGCCCGTGGGCGTGATCGCGGCTGACGACGTCACCGTGGCGGTGAAAGTCACAGCGGTTCCAAATGTTGATGGATTCTTCGATGAAGCAGGGACGGAAGTAGAGCTAGCCGCCTGATTTACCGTCTGCGTCAGGACCGGCGAAGTGCCGCTGGTGAAGTTCGCATCACCGCCGTAGACCGCGGTGATCGAATGCGCTCCTCCCGCTAGCCCCGAAGTGGTGATTGTCGCTGTCCCGCCGCTCAGCGTGCCCGTGCCCAGCACGGTGGCGCCGTCGTTGAATGTTACGCTGCCGGTAGGAGTGCCCGTACCGGAAGCTGGCGTCACCGTGGCCGTGAACGTCACACCCTGGCCCAAGTTAGACGGGTTCAACGAGGAGATCAGTGATACTAAAGTCGCTGGTGCTGTATCCAAATTTACAGTGTCAATCGCGAAGTCAGCGCAGATTCCTACGCAGGTCGTGAGATTAAAGACCACCGAGGTAATGTTGGTGCCAGATTGGTCCAGGACTCCTATATACGCGGCGTCACCATTCGTGTCACTGGTCACGGTAAAGGAACCCAGTAAAGTCGGCCCGTTGAAGACCTGAATTTGCGCCGTGAATTGCCCCGGTCCGTCCGCCTGAATCAAGGCACCCACTCCCGACACACTCTTGCTGAAGCTCAGCGTAAGAGGTCCGTTTCCACCGTTTCCCAAGTCCGAAGTCCAAATCAGGTTGTCTCCGGCGGTGAATCCCGGCCCGTTCCAACTGCACGGAGACGCTGAACACGCAACCGAAACCAAGCTGTTCGGGCCAGTCAGGGTGAGCGTGACGGTGCTCCCTCCTCCTGACGTCGCAGCTGCGCTGGATCCGAGTGGTGTCCCGTCGGCGCCGAGCTGCGACCAGTTCACGGAATCATTTGCCCCCTGCCCCGCCTGGCTGGTAACAAGGACAAGGGAATCCGCCCAGGCAACAGTCGTCGAGAACACAGCGAAAACGATCAAACCGCGCAGCGCTCGGAGGCCAGCACGGCTAAACATAGAAGCCTCGGCCTAACCGTGAAAGCCTCGCGCTTGCATCGAAGTACGACATGTTGCTTCCCTTGTTCCTTTGCTGCGCCTCTGAAATCCGCAGCTGCGGGGATCTTGGCAGTCTTAAATCCCCTGTCACCGAGAGCCTACATACAGACCGGCCCTGCACCTGTAGTGAAGGCGCCATTGTCGGAGTACCATCCGTTGACCCCAATCGAAGGTGACTGGCGATAGAACCACGAGAAAAACGCCAACTCTTGCGGCGCGTACGTGACGCCGTTGGACATCGTCACAGATGGGAAAAGCGTTGCGCTCAACGGGTCGCCTACTTCAAGCGAATTCTGACAGCCCATCACCTGGCCGATGTTTCCATATGCCGGGGTTAGGTTGGTGCCGAGCGGGTCGTCCATCCATTCGCCGACCTCATGGCTCATGGAGGAAATGGCCGAACTGGTCGAGCCGAAAAGCGTGGTGGTGTCAAAATCGAACACGGCATAGGTTTGAACAAGCGAGCCGAACGCGCTGTGGTAGCCGAGGATGCAACAACTGCTGTTGGTGAGACTTGTGGAACCCTGAGCCATCACCACGTTGTAAAAGAGAAAGAGCGGCAAGGTAGTGGGGCTGACCCCAGCCAGCGAGGGGATGATCGTGCCTTCCACATAGGGTTGCCACCAGTTAATGTCCATGACCCCGACGTTCCCGCACCCGCCGGAGGCTTTGGGCCCATAGGTTGCGCCGCTGCCATTCGGTACCATGACAGTTACCGCTCCAAGAGGAGTCACTGGACTGAGCATGGTATGGTAACGATCTCCAGTAACTGACACATTCGTCCAAAAATTGCTCCGCTGAAAGGCATCGGTATACTGGGTTGTGCCCACACTGGTGCCGCCCATAGTGAACATGGCCGGTTGCAATACCGGCGATGCTTGCACCAGGGCAAGTGCAGTACCTGAGGGCGAGCAGGTAGGGTCGGCTGCCGTGGGATCAAACACGCCCCCATCGGGCATGACGATCTTAATCGGAACAACAATCGTGGGGACGTCAGTCGTTCTGGCCCCGTGGAAAAACGGACTCCGGCCCACCATCATGCCGGAATACTGACCGCCATCGACAGGCGATGTGATGCTGTAGTCCCACATCGGGATCGTGGTGGCAGCCGCGGCCGCGATTCGAGCCGCGTTAGAGGTGACACCCCGAAGGGGCACGACCGTGTAGTATCCTCGGGGGCGCTTCGTTTGGGGAGGTGCCTGCCCGAATCCGGCTGTTGCGGCAGTGAACATCATCACCGTGGCAGACAAAAGTAGGAACAACAGCATGCGCTTCATATGAACACCTCCTCTTGCTTTGAGGAGCTTCCAGGCTATCCTAAAGAATACGTCTGACCCCTCCCCCTGGCTACTGACCTTTGGGCCAGGGTTTCAGTCAACGCACGAGTGTGGCTGGTAGTTCGCCGAGTTGCGCCGAGACGGTTGCTGCTCAAACAAACCTTTCTAAGTCCCACGAGGAGTCTCATTACCTGATCAACGCTGTACCCGTAGAAGCGACGTTCGCGCATGGCATGATTCCGGGCGTATCGTCGCCTACCCGGAGGTTGTCCTCAGATTCGATTGGTCCGCTCGGTAAATTGAACGATCGTTGGGAAAATTCCGGTCACAAGTTAACTGCCGCATCGCAGCGCAGCGCGGATAAGTCCCGAGAAGTCCTCTCATTATATGTTTCCTATTACCAGTTCGTTATTTGGCAAGCAATCTAATGGGCTGAAGTAGCAGGCGGAGCGCCGGAAGACGCCGTGGGAATGGGGGCGCCTTTACCTGCAGTATCAGAACCCAAGCCAAGCTTCTCCAATGTTACAGCATCTATTTTTCCCGTCGGATTGAGGCCTTGATTCTCTTGAAACTTCTTCATGGCATTGACGGTGGCGTCATCCCACTTCCCTGTTGGCTGTCCTTCAAAACCGCCCTCTCGGTTCAGAGCATCCTGAATTTCCCGGATGCGGTCGGGTGTGGGAGCTTTTTGGCCACGCGCGGCGGCTTTGGACTTTTTCCTTTTCTTGGAGGTGTTCGTTTTCTTGTTCACGGACGACTGCGCGGCAGCCGCACTTCCGGCGGCGGAGACAACAGGGTCCGCGCTCACTAGGAGCACGGCCCCAAAGGCACAGAGCCAGATTCTTTTAATCATTAATGTTCATCGCGCGCTCCAAATTCCGGCGGGCTTCAAGTAAAGCCCGCACGGTAGAGCCCGCACCCGTGCCGTTACTTCTCCGGAGCCGGGACCGCACCGGCTAGGTAGACCGTGTCAAACTGGTCGCCACCCGTGCGCCGCCGGATTTTGAACAGGACGTTTTCCCCCGGTTTCATGCCAGAGACGACCTTGCGGTAGTCCGCAACAGACGAAACGGCCGTGTGGTTGATCTCGGTGATGAGATCGCCGCGGACAAAACCAATGTCTTCCGCGAAGCTAGCCGGATCGACCACCGTGACCAGCACACCTTTCATATCTTCGAATCCGGCGCGGCGCGCGCGATCTGTTCCCAGATCCTCGACACGCAACCCGAACTCGACCGGGGTCGGTCCACTGTCGTTATTGCCGCCGTTCGCTGCGTGATCCGGGAAAATCTTGGTGCGATCCGCGACCGTCAAGCTGGCTTCGTGCTCTTTCTTGTCGCGGATGTAGGTGACTCGGATGCTATTGCCAACCGTGGTGGCGGCGATCGGATTCACAAGGTCGCTTCCATTGTGAACAGGCTTGCCGTTTACGCTGGTGATGACATCGCCAGACTGCAAGCCAGCCTTCTCCGCCGGACTGCCTGACTCCACGCGTTGCAGCACAATCCCGTAGGGCGCACCCAGTTCCTTCAAAACGATCGGATTGCTACCCTGAGTCTCCGTGAAACTGACGCCGATGGAACCGCGCGTGACTTTGCCGTTGGCGATGAGCTGGTTATACACGCCAATCGCCGTATTCGAGGGCAGCGCAAAGCCAACGCCCTCGTTCCCGTGGCCACCCGTAATGATGGCCGTATTGATGCCGACTACTTGCCCGGACATATTCACCAGCGGGCCGCCGGAATTCCCAGGATTGATGGCCGCATCTGTCTGGAGGAATCTCTGGAATTGCTGGCCCACGTTGCCGCGATCCTTGGCGCTGATAATTCCGGCCGTGACACTCCCCTGCAGGAACCCGAACGGATTCCCAATCGCGAGAGCCCAGTCGCCGACCTGAACGGCATCGGAATTCCCTAGCTTGGCCGCGGGCAAATCGTGACCTACATCAATCTTGATGACGGCGAGATCGGTCTCTTCATCAATGCCGACCACCTTGGCGGTATAGGGCATTTGTTCGCCGTTGAGCGTCACCTGGACCTTTGTAGCCTGATCCACGACGTGGTTGTTCGTGAGGATGTATCCTTTTTTGTCGACAATTACGCCCGAGCCCAAGCTGCGCTCGGCAGTAGGACCTTGATCGGGAAAATCAAAGAAGCGATTAAAAAAGTCTTGGAATGGCTGTTGGTCCTGATCGTCCTGCGGACCCATTTCGCCGTGGCCACGCGGGAGGGGTTTTCCTTGCCCCGGCCCTCGGCGCTCAATCACCTGGGTCGTCGAAATATTCACGACCGCGGGCTGCACTTTGGTCACAATGGAAGCAAAGGCGCTCGACAATTGCACAGGATCCGGAATCGCCAGCGGCGTGGCGTCGGAGCCGGCCGCGGGATGCGATGCGCCCACGCGTCCGGATGCCACGGTACCGATCACGATGCCAATGGCCAGTGTGACTGTTACCAAAAGGGTCGCGAGAATTTTGCGATTTCGCGCCCAGGCAGCGAATTCAATTAGCTGCATGCCCATGTTGTTCACTCCTTCGTACCAGATCGTGTCAACAAAACTCGTTCCAGATTATACCACCGTATAGCGCTGGCACATCTTATCGATGCGCGGCGATGATTCTTGAGAGCAACCCTTGCGCAAACCGGCAGGTTGCGAAATTCCCCGGCCCTGCTAGACTAAGATGCAGAAAAATGACTCCGCGCACAATGTATCGCAAAATCTGGGATGCTCACGTCGTCCATGAGGCGGCCGGAGAACCGTCGCTCATTTATATCGACCGCCACCTGGTCCATGAAGGCACCTCTCCGCAGGCGTTTGCCGGCCTGAAGGAAGCGGGCCGCAAAGTGCGGCGTCCCGACCTGGCGTTCGCCGTCATGGATCACTCTGTCCCCACGAAGAACCGCAATCTGCCGATCCTGGATGCGGACGCGGCGGGACAATTTTCGGCGCTGGAACGCAATTGCCGTGAGTTCGGCATCACGCTGTTCGATATGTTCAGCCACAACCAGGGCATCGTGCACGTCATTGGTCCGGAGCTGGGCATTACGCAGCCTGGACAGACGATCGTCTGCGGCGATAGCCACACTTCCACGCACGGCGCGTTCGGCACTCTGGCATTTGGTATAGGCACAAGTGAAGTCGAGCACGTTCTCGCAACGCAATGTCTCTCCCAATACGCGTCGAAGACGATGCAGATTGTCGTCAACGGAATGCGCGCAAAGGGAGTCTCGGCGAAAGACATCATCCTTGCGATCATAGGAAAAATTGGCATCGCGGGCGGAACAAGCCGCGTCGTCGAATACTCGGGCGAGGCCATTCGCGCGCTCTCGATGGACGGCCGCATGACAGTCTGCAATATGTCGATCGAAGGCGGCGCTCGCGCGGGGATGATCGCGCCGGATGAAACCACATTCGCCTACCTGGAGGGACGCCCCTACGTCCCGCGCGGGAAAGCCTTTCAGGAAGCCGTCGAGAAATGGAAATCGTTGACCACGGATCCCGGCGCGGAATTCGACGCTAAGGTCACACTCGAAGCATCGAAGATCGCGCCGCAAGTCACTTGGGGGACGAACCCGGGCATGGTTGCCGGAGTAACCGAGCGGGTCCCCGAACCGGGATCGTTCCGTGAGCCCGACGATCAGAAGGCTGCCGCGCGCGCGCTCGAATATATGGGGCTTAAAGCGGGGACAGCGCTTGTGGACATTCCAGTAGATCGCGTCTTCATCGGGTCGTGCACGAATTCGCGATTAAATGATCTACGCGCCGCCGCGCGCGTCGTCGCCGGTAAACACATCTCCAAGAATCTCAAGGGAGCGCTCGTGGTGCCCGGTTCGATGACCATCAAAGCGAAAGCGGAAGCCGAAGGCCTCGACAAGATTTTCCGTGACGCCGGATTTGAATGGCGCGACGCCGGATGCAGCATGTGCATCGCGATGAATCCCGACGTCCTCCCTCCCGGCGAACGAGCCGCCAGCACTTCCAATCGAAATTTTGAAGGCCGACAAGGTAAGGACAGCCGGACGCATTTGGTGAGTCCAATCATGGCGGCAGCCGCGGCTATCGCCGGCCACTTCGTGGACGTCCGCGAGTGGAACGTGGACGCAACGGAGTAAGTAATGGAGCCCTTTTCAAAACATACGGGATTGGTCCTGCCTCTCGACCGCATCAATGTGGATACGGACCAGATGGTGCCGAAGCAGTTTCTGAAGCTCCAGACCAAGCAGGGCTTCGGGCGAGTGCTATTCTACGATTGGCGTTATCTTCCTGGTGAAAAACCAAATCCCGATTTCATTCTGAATCAGCCGCGATATAAGGGGGCCTCGGTCCTGCTGGCTCGCGCAAATTTCGGTTGCGGTTCAAGCCGCGAGCACGCGCCCTGGGCCGTCGCTGACTACGGTTTCCGCGTCTTGATTGCTCCAAGCTACGCCGACATTTTTTACAACAATTGCTTCAAGAACGGGATTTTGCCGGTCACGCTTCCCGAGGAAATGATAAACGAGCTTTTCCAGCGGGCCGAAAAAGAGGAAGGCTACGCTCTGACCGCGGACCTACCCAGCCAAACGATCCAGGACGCGCATGGGCTAAATCTTACGTTCGAAATCGACAACTTTCGGAAGCATGTTCTGTCGGAAGGTCTGGACGATATCGGTCTTACGCTCAAGCAGGAGGCGGCCATCACCGCGTTCGAACAGGTCCGGCGTCCCAGTGCCACAATGTACGATGCGGTGGACGCGAAATATTCCCCCAAACATCTGTAAGTAGCGATTGTGCGATTGCTTTCGGGCAACTCGACTCACCCAACGTCGTAACCGGCCCCGTCCCCATCGTCCCTTTCGGGGCCACCTCTCCCTTTTTGGAACCCGTTCCGGCGAAACTCGGTGCGAGACCTCCGCAACTGACTGGAAATCCATGAGGGCCGACGACTTAAAGGCCAGCTTTTTCACGCCGGTTGGGTACAGATTTGCATTGAATTTGGGGTACCAAACCCGCGTCAGAAATAAAAACTTCGAAGGAATGGCGGCTGGAGGCTCCCCCGATGACGGTTCACCGAAAGACTCTGATCATTGTAGCCCTGACCTGTGTGGGGCTGGTGATCGTGCTCTATGCGGCCTCCCGTTCGTTCCTTCTGGGCGGCTTCACAAAGCTGGAACAAGCCAGCGCCCGCGAGAACGTGCAGCGGGTGCTGAACGCTTTCGCCCAGAACTTGAATGCAATGGCTCATTATGCTTCAGATAACGCGGCTAGTGATGGGCTTTATGATTCGATTGACCGGCCCGGTGATTTTATCCAATCGCTGATGGGCAAAGACGCTATGGGGACGCCGACAACGCAGCGGTTCAACTTCGTCATTCTCACGAACACCTCCGCACAGACGGTGGTGGCCAGGGGCCGGGACATTCTGACAGACACCGTCCACGATATTCCAAAAAGTCTGGAGGAACACGTCTCGCCTAACGATCCTCTGATTGCGCGCTCGTCCATGAGCGGGGGGGTTACAGGATTACTGCTGCTGCCCGAGGGGCCCCTAATTATCACCTCGTATCCCATCCTGAAGACGAACACAGAAGGCCCTGAACGCGGCTACATGCTCACCGCACGCTACCTCGAATCGGGCGGCGACCTGGAGGCGTTGGAAAAAACAACTCACTTCTCCCTGGCCATTCACCGGCTCGACGGCGAACAATTGCCACCCGATTTTCGGGAAGCGCTCCCTCACCTGTCTGCTGCGGGAGCGATTCAAGTGCGGCCGATGAATGATTCCCTGATTGGCGGCTACACTCTGCTCAATGACATTTACGACCAACCTGCCTTGATCCTGAGGGTGGAAATGCCACGGGTGATCTATCAGCAGGGCCGCCTAAGCCAATTGTACTTCCTGGGAGCGTTGCTCATCGCGGGGATTGTTTTCGGCTTCGTCGTCCTACTTCTGCTGGAGAAGTCCGTCATTTCGAGGCTGAGTTCGCTGAATCATAGTGTGAGAAGCATCGCGAACAGCGGCGATGTATCCGCCCGAGTCCATTCTGAAGGCCGCGACGAGATTGCCAACCTGGGCGAGTCGATCAACCGCATGCTGGGATCGTTGCAGCTTTCTCAAAAACAACAACTACTATTGGAAGAACGCTACCGTGCCTTCATGAACAACATCCCGGCGATTGCTTTGATCAAAGATAGCCAGGGCCGCCTACTCTACATGAACGAGCCCATGTCTCGAACCTATAACATCAAGTTGGAAGATGTTCGAGGAAAGTTTGTAGCCGACTGGATTCCTGAAGACATCGCCAAGAAGATTCGCCTTCACGACCAAGAAGTCCTCGCTACAAGACGCGTGCTCTCGTCAGAGGACGTGATCCCTACTCCCGACGGAATCCTTCATCATTGGCTGAATTTTAGATTCCCTCTCGAGGGACCGGACGGGGAGCTCCTGGTCGGAACGGTCGGGATCGATATCACGGACCGGAAACAGGCCGAAGAGGCCCTGCAAGCCGCCAAGGAATCGGCCGAATCGGCCAACCGGGCAAAAAGTGAATTCCTGGCCAACATGAGCCACGAAATCCGCACACCGCTGAACGGCGTGCTGGGAATGACCGACCTGGCCTTAGCGACTGATCTCACCCCGGAGCAGCGAGAATACCTCGATACCGTGAAGATGTCGGCGGATTCCCTCCTGACGGTAATAAACGACATTCTCGATTTCTCCAAAATCGAAGCCGGGAAGATTGATCTGGAGATGGTGGATTTCAACGTCCGCGACCAATTGGAAATGACGCTGAAGACGCTCGCTTTTCGGAGCCACGAAAAGGGACTGGAGCTATTGTGCGAGGTGTCCCCCGAGGTGCCCGAAATGGCCCTGGGGGATTCCAACCGCCTGCGCCAAATCGTCGTGAACCTTGTCGGCAATGCGATCAAGTTCACAGAGGAAGGGGAAATCGCTTTGAAAGTTCGAGTCGACGCGCAGGAGGGCGCCGATCGGATCGTGCATTTCATGGTGTCGGACACAGGGGTCGGGATTCCCCCGGAGAAGCTAAAGTTGATCTTCGACCCGTTTTCCCAGGCGGATACTTCCACAACGAGGAAGTTCGGGGGAACCGGCCTGGGACTGACTATCTCGACGCGCCTGGTGGAAATGATGGGCGGAAGGATGTGGGTCGAAAGCGTGGTGGGGCGAGGATCCGAGTTCCACTTCACGGCGCGGCTGGGAAATTCGGAGAAGACCGTCGAAGTGGGCACGATCGCCCCTGCTGAGATCCTGCGCGGCGTCAAGGTCCTGGTGGCCGATGACAACCGGACGAACCGCCGGATTCTGGAAGGGATGCTGAAGCGCTGGGAAATGAACTCCACTTCGGTGGAAGGAGGAGAACAGGCGCTAACGGCACTGTCCTCGGCCTTGGAAACTGGAGAGCCTTACGGGCTGATCCTGACGGACTTGCATATGCCGAAGATGGACGGCTTCGCACTGATCGAACGAATCCGTCAAAGGCCCGAGTTGTCGGCCTCCATCATCCTGATGCTCACCTCATCGGGCCATCGAGGGGAAGCGGCGCGGTGCCAGGAGCTGGGTATCGCGGCATATTTATTGAAGCCCGTCCGCCAATCCGAACTGCGTGAGGCGATCGCCCGAGTGCTCGGCGCGCGAGAAAAGAAGGGCGCCAATCTCCTCATCACCCGCTACTCCGTCGGGGATGCGCTTGAGCCCATGTCGCCGTGGCGCGTGCTGGTTGCGGAAGACAATCCAGTGAATCAACGCCTGACCATGCGATTGCTTGAGAAGCGGGGGTATCGAGTCACCGTCACGGCCAATGGCCGACAGGCAGTGGAAACCCTCGCGAATCAAACCTTCGACATAGTCCTGATGGACGTCCAGATGCCCGAAATGGACGGGTTTGAGGCCACAGCGGCGATACGCGAAAGAGAGAAGCACAACGGCACCCACATACCGATCATCGCGTTAACCGCACACGCCATGAAAGGCGATCGGGAGCGATGCCTGCTCGCGGGGATGGATGATTATCTCTCTAAGCCCATCCGCCCGCAGGAGCTCGATGAGATATTGGAGAAGTACCTCGCGCGACGACCTCGAACGGTGCCAGTGCCTGAACCCGCGGAGCAAGGCAAATGAACATCTTTTGGCTTTCTCGGTCCGACCCTTCCTAGAGTTCTTCTGTTGACAATGTTTCCTTCGAGTCAGCGGCTTTGCAGACTGCGGCAGCCAAAGGATTGCCGCCGAACAGTGTTTCCATGAGTTTTCACAGGGTCTCCCTCATTGCAAATCCGAGATCTTCGCGCGCGGCGCGACGAGTGTGAGAATTGGCACACAGGAATTTCGCCTCGAGCAGACTCACGCATTCCCGAAGAATGAAGAAACTTGCGAAGCCGCGCTTGGGGGTGTAGAGTCCCGGCTGCCGGGAGATCCCCAATGGAAATTTTACAGGGAATCAGCACACATTTCCGGAACGCTCGCAGGATGCCCATGAGGCAAAGAAATCTCGTCGACATGAGAGGAAAAACAATATGCTGAAACAGACTTGGTTTATTCGTTTGGCTGTGATTCCTGTAGTGGCGGCGTTGGCATTCGGCAACGTCGATGGCTGGGCGCAGGGCGCGACGCCCGCTCCGTTCAACAAGGTGACTGTATCGCCGGAAGTGGCGAAGCGGACGTTGATGAAGGCAGTGATCAACGCCGAAACCGCCAGGGCGATCGTGGACGCCTGCGTGGAGTGGCAGAAGGCGCAGCCAGGGAACGGGTCGATCGCTATTTTTGTGCTCTCGCCGACGGGCCAGGTCGTCGACTCCCACCAGATGGACGGAGTGCTGCCGATTGGTGCGGAGACGGGATTGATGAAGGCCAAGACCGCGCTCTATGCGCGATCGTCATCGGCCGTCGTCGCGCAACGGTTCAAAGATGTCGAAGGGCGGGTGATTCGGCTGGACCTTGGCAAGGCGGAAGGATTGTCCTACTACTTCGTCGGAGGGGGCCTGCCGATCGTGGTGGACGATCAACTCATCGGCGCGGTCGGCGTGGGTGGCGGAAATGCGGACGAGCAGTGCGCGTACCAAGCACTCGTGAAGGTGCTTGGACCGCAGCCTCCGCTGCCGCAGCCCCCGGAGGGTGGCGGAGGGGCGAGACAAGGACAACGGCCGCCGCAGTAGTTGTGGCAGCGATGACGTCGTGTGCGGCGGGGTCGCCTATAGTCGTGGCCCCGCCGGGTCCCGTTTGTGCGCTTCACGCGGAGCTAGTCTCGACGACAAGTGCTTGCAGAAATTCGGGAGGCTCCTCGCCCTATCGGTGAATGTCGGGGCCCTCGTCAACTTCTTACAGCACAGCGGACCCACGACCGGACGCAACTTCAGCGGCTGGACCCAGCTTAGAAGATTCTCTCCCTGGCTGGACTGAAGAGTCTATGTGGCAACCAGAGAATCCTTGTAGGTCGTGGCGTTAGCCATCAGAGGCATGTGCCGCACCTACGGCGCTGGCCATCTTTCTATCTCGTGTACCCAGTGCTCCCGCACTGGGCTACAGTCTTCCGCGCCTCCGGCGCTGCGTTGCCAATTACAAGTCGCCAGTTACCACGGGAAGCTTCCAAAACGACCGCGAGAAAACCGGAGCGCCGGAGGCGCGAAAGAACGAAGCCCAGCCCGCAAGGGCTGGGAACGGTGGCCCTAGGAATTCCGAGCACCGTTGGTGCGACACATAACGGGCACGAGCTGCAGTTCTCATACATCCTCTGAAGCCCTGCCCTCCTTCTAAAATAATTTGATAGCTAGAGAACGCGGACGCGAGCCTACGGGGATCATGGTGATGAGGCTTTGCGTTCGCACGCGGATGACGGCGAGGTCGTTGGAGTCTTCGTTGGCGACGAGGAGAAGGTCTCCGCTCGGATCGAGCTCGCACGGGCCGGGATGGCGGCCCGTTGAGATCGGGGAAAGCAAGCGGCGCACGGTCATCGCAATGGGCGTGACGCTATTGGCGAGCGCATCGGAAACGTATACTAGGGAGCCATCGGCCGTCATGGCGCCGTCCGTGGGAGCCGAGCCTAGCACCATCGAGTCGGAAATTTCCGTTCTCCACGTGTCGACGATTTCAAGGCCGTGCGAATCCGGAATACTGACGTAGAGTTCGCCACCGTCGTGCTTGAGGAGCAGCGATGTCGGCACGCCGCTCAAGCGCAGGTTCGAAATCAAGGTTCTTTTGTGAAGATCGACCGCTGAAATTTCCTTCGAGCCCGTGGCGGAAACAAATGCCGCGGAATTGTCAGGCAGGACGACAACCTGCTCCGGATGGTTTCCCACCCCGATGGTCGCTTCATGGGCGAGGGTCGAGGCGTCAAAGATTTCGAGCGTGGAATCATCGCGGTTGGGAACAAGAACCTGTTTGCCGTCGGGCGTTACGCGAGCGAGCCAAGGCCGCCGGCCCGTGCGCGCATGCCCGACAACCTGCCCGGTGCGGCAGTCGATGGCCACCAGGCTGGCCGAGCCCGAGGCCGCAACGTAGGCGAGGCGGCCGTCAGGCGAGAAATCCACGGCGAAGGGAGATGCGCCGACCGGAATGCGGGCTGCAACCCGGCCCGTGGGCGCGTCTATGACGAAGGCATACCCCCCCTCGGTGGAGACTCCCCAGACTTGATCGAGTGTGGGATGCGCGCGAAGGCCCGAGGGCGCCGGCCCTACCAGGATGGTGGCAATTGTTCCCAGACGGATGAGGTCCACAACCGAAACCGTGGCGTCGCGTGAATTGCCAACGTAGGCGTAGAGATGCAGGTCCGGACGAAGAAAGGTTGGGCGGCGCTCCCGTAGGATTTCGACCGTGGCCGAACCTACGATCAGCAAAAGTGCGATCACTAACCGGTAGTTGAGGTGACGCGACATGCGAGCTTGTGATTCTGCCACAGAGACACGGAGGCACGGAGGAAAGAAAAGTCTTTGGAACCACGGATGCACACTGATGAACACGGATCAAGAAAGACCAGGACGGGCAAAGACAGATTAGGCGCGCCCGACATTTGGAAATTGCTTCTTGTCTATATTGTACTCAGCTTTTCTTACTTGTATTTATCCGTGTGCATCCGTGGTTCCATTCTTCTTTCCTCTGTGCCTCCGTGCCTCTGTGGCTGTTTTGATTGCCGCTGGAGCGGGCATCCGTTAGAATGATGTGCTTAACGCTCACCGGAAAGCATTGCTGAGGGAATGGCCGACTCGTTGGACAAGACAGAACTCGCCTACGACGATAGCGACGAGTATCGCCCCGAGCCTGAGCCCATTCCCGAGCCGCCTGCGTGGCAGGACGGCAGCTTTCGCATCGGCATCCATACTTCGATCGCCGGAGATATCGCCGCGGCGCTCGATATCGCGTCTAAACTAGGCGCGAACGCGCTGCAGATTTTTTCCGCCAGCCCGCGGATGTGGCCGCGCGGAGGCACGCGCATTGCGGATGCGGACGCTGCTCGTTTTCGCGCCCGGCGCGCAGAATTAGGCTTGGGACCGTTGGTCATCCATGACAATTACTTGATCAATTTGGCGTCGCCGGACCGGGTGATGCGCACGCGTTCCATCCAGGCATTTCACGATGAATTGGTGCGCGCGGTGTCTCTCGGCGCCGATTTTCTGGTGGCGCATCCCGGGGCCGCCCTGGGGAGCGAGAAATCGCAGGCCCTATCGGAAATTGCGCAGGGGATGCGGCAAGCAGTCCGGGGAATGAAACTCGGCGACGTGCGGATTTTGGTTGAGAATACTTCGGGGATGGGATCGGCCGTGGGGGCGCGGTTCGAAGAGATCAAGACCATTTTGGATGAGACTCGTGACTTGCCGATGGGTGTGTGCCTCGATACGGCGCACACGTTTGAAGCCGGATACGACATTACGACGGAGGAAGGGCTCGGCAGGACGCTAGACTTGGTGGAACGGACCGTCGGTCTGGACCGCGTGTATGTGCTGCATGTGAACGATTCGAAGACGCCGCTTGGTTCGCGTGTCGACCGGCACGAACACATTGGCCGCGGCAAAATCGGGCTGGAGGCGTTTCGGAGAATTCTGAATCATCCGCGATTGGGGCCTGGCTTGCAGGGCCTGCCGGGGCGCGCGTTTATCCTGGAAACGCCGATCGACCTGCCCGGCGATGATCGGCGCAATGTGCGGGCGCTTTGGGATTTGGTGGGAGTGGATCCGAAGCAGGCGCCCGAGGCCGTGGATGGGTTTTCAATGGTGCGGAAGATGAAGAGTTCAACACAGAGGGCGCGGAGAACACAGAGGAAGAAAGTGAAAGGCAAGAAAGTGAATGGCAAGAAGGTTGTACTGCAGAAGAGGAAGGGCGGGAGCAAATAGAGTTAGGAGATTGGAAATTTGAGATTGAGAAGGAGCGGACTTAGGCCGTGACGGAATACGATCCACAGGCGATTGAGCGGAAATGGCAGGCGCGGTGGAACGCCGACCGCACGTTCGAGGCGGATGCCGATCCCGCGAAGCCGAAATATTATGTGCTGGAGATGTTGCCCTATCCTTCGGGCACGATGCACATGGGTCACATGCGGAATTATACGATAGGTGACGTAATTGCTCGGTATAAACGCATGTGCGGCTTTCACGTGATGCATCCGATGGGGTGGGACGCGTTCGGGTTGCCGGCGGAGAATGCGGCGATCGAGCGGGGAATTCATCCGCGCGAGTGGACGAACACGAATATCGAGTCGTTCAAGCGTGTGTGCCTGCGGTTCGGGTTCAGCTACGATTGGCGCAGGGAAATTTCCACGTGCGAGCCGGAGTATTACCGGTGGAACCAATGGTTTTTTCTGCGGATGCTCGAACGCGGGATCGCCTACCGGAAACGCAGCCGCGTGAACTGGTGCCCAAATTGCCAGACCGTGCTGGCCAACGAGCAGGTGGTGAACGGGTGCTGCTGGCGGCATGAGGATACGCCGGTCGAACCGAAGGACATCGAGCAGTGGTTTTTGCGAATCACGAAATATGCCGACGAGTTGTTGGAAACCTTGCACCAGCTCGAAGGCGGATGGCCCGAGCGCGTGCTGACGATGCAGCGGAACTGGATCGGGAAGTCGCGAGGCACGCGCGTACGATTTGCCGTGGACGGACTCGTGGGCGCGTCGATCGAAGTGTTTACGACGCGCGTGGATACGATCTATGGGGCGTCGGCGCTGATCCTGGCGCCGGAGCATCCGTTGTTGAGCACGTTGGTTGCGGGCGTCCCGGGTCAGGCGGAAATTGAAGAAAATGTACAGCGGTTGCGGCGGCGGTTGACGCGCGCCGCCGACATCGCCACGGCGGAGAAGGAAGGATTCTTCGTCGGACGATATGCGTTCAATCCATTCAACGGCGAAAAGATTCCGATCTGGGTGGGAAATTTCGTCTTGATGGAATACGGAACGGGCGCGGTGATGTGCGTTCCGGCGCACGACGAGCGCGATTTTGAATTTGCGGCAAAATATGAATTGGCGACACCCATCGTCGTGCAGCCGAGCGAAGGGAAAGAGCTGACGACTGCGACGGTCGATTGGCGGGCACCTAGCGGAGCACGCACGCTGAGCGCGGCGTTCACGGAGTACGGCAGGTCGGTGAATTCGGGGCCTTACACCGGGTTCACATCTGAAAAAGCCATCGAGATCATGACGTCGGACGCCGAAGCGCATGGCTTTGGCAAGGGCGAGATTATTTTCCGGCTGAAGGATTGGGGCATTTCTCGGCAACGCTACTGGGGCACGCCGATTCCCGTGCTGTATTGCGAGAAGTGCGGAATGCTTCCCGTGCCGGACAAGGATTTGCCGGTGCTGCTGCCACCGATGGCTAAATTTTCGGGGCTGGGCGAGTCACCGCTGGCGAGCGTGCCGGAATTCGTGAACGTGAAGTGTCCCAAGTGTCGAGGGGCGGCGCGCCGCGAGACCGACACGATGGACACCTTCTTCGATTCTTCTTGGTACTTCTACCGGTACGCCGACGCCCACAATGACAAGGCTATGTTCGACCCGGCACTGGTGCGGTATTGGCTGCCGGTGGATCAATATATCGGCGGGATCGTTCACGCGATTCTGCATTTGCTGTACACGCGTTTTTTCTGCAAGGTGATGCGCGACCTGGGACTTGTGAATCACGACGAGCCGGTGAAGAGACTGTTCACGCAGGGACTGGTGCTGAAGGGCGGCACGGCGATGTCGAAATCGAAGGGAAACGTCGTCGGGGCCGAAGAGATGGCGCGGAAGTACGGATGCGACACGGGGCGTTTGTATACGCTGTTCGCCGCTCCGCCGGAAAAAGATCTGGAATGGAGCGAGCAAGCGATCGAAGGCTGCTCGCGGTTTCTGCATCGCGTGCACCGGGTGGTGTCGCGCCATGCGGAGCGTTTGCGCGATGTGCCCGCGGGAATGGGGCTGTGTGGCGCATCGCTTGATTCCGCGACGCCGAAAGAGAAGGCGCTGCTGCGGAAAGCGCATCAAGCGCTGCGCCGCGTGACAAACGATTTTGAAACGCGCTGGCATTTCAATAGCGCCACCGCGTTGCTGATGGAGCTGGTCAATGAAATGCACGCGCAGGAGCCGCTGGAAGAAGGCGTCCGTCCCGCGGTAGCCAAGGAAGTGTTTGAACTGCTGACGCTAATGCTCGCGCCGATGGTGCCGCATTTGGCCGAGGAACTTTGGGAGATGCTCGACCACGCAGGGGAAACGCTGGCGCATGCGCCTTGGCCAAAATTTGTGCCGGAGCTGGCGGCCGAGGATCAGGTCGAAGTCGTCGTTCAAATCAACGGACGCGTGCGCAGCAAAGTGCAAGTCGAAACCGGAATGGGCGAGGAAGATCTCAAGAAGTTGGTGCTTTCCGAACCGAAGATCGCGAAACTTCTGGACGGGCTGCGCATCGTAAAAGTAGTCGTTGTGCCGGACAAGCTGGTCAACGTGGTCGTGGGTTAGAAAATGCGTGTCACTTTTTTCGAGGTCAAAGACTGGGAGCAGGCGTATTTGAAGGAACGATTGCCGCACGACACCACGCATTTTGAAGGTGGCACGCTGTCCATCTCTGGAACCGGGCTGCGCGGCGCGGAGGCACTCTCCGTATTCATCCACTCGCAAGTCACCTCGGAAATTCTCGAAGCGCTGCCAAACCTGAAATTTATCGCCACGCGGTCGACCGGGTTTGATCACATCGATCTCGACGCGTGCCTGAAACGCGGCCTCGTGGTCTCGAACGTGCCGTCGTATGGAGAAAACACCGTTGCCGAGCACACGATCGCGCTGTTGCTCATGATGTCGCGGAAGGTGCACCAATCCGTGCTGCAAGTGCGCAGCGGGCGCGTGGACCTGGCGGAACTGACGGGGTTCGACCTCCAGGGGAAAACGATTGGCGTGATCGGGGCAGGGCACATCGGTCTGCATGTGATTCGCATCGCGCGCGGATTTGGAATGCGCGTGCTGGCGTACGATGTGCGCAGCGAGCCTTTCCTGGCCGATCTGCTGGGCTTCACGTACACGACCATGGATCAACTGCTGGCCGAAAGCGACATCGTCACCCTGCATTGCCCGCTGACGGAGAAGACGCATCATTTGCTCGGGCGCGCGCAGATTTCGCGGATGAAGCGCGGGGCGCTGCTGATCAATACTTCGCGTGGGGGTCTGCTGGATACGGACGCGCTGGTGGGGGCGCTCGAGAGCGGCAGACTGAGCGGCGCGGGACTGGATGTGCTGGAAGGCGAGGAACTCATCAAGGAAGAAAAGCAGTTGCTGCAGCAGCCGCTGGACGTGGAGCGGCTGCGCACGGCGGTGCGGAATCGAGTGCTGCTCTCGCGGGAAGACGTGGTATTCACGCCGCACAACGCGTTCAACAGCCGTGAGGCGCTGGTTCGAATTCTGGAAGTCACGCTGGCGAATCTGGAAGCGTTTCGCGCGGGCCAGCCCGTGCACAAGGTGTTCTAGCTTGCTTTCAGATTTGAAATTTGAGATTTGAAATTGTCTAGTCCTGAAGTTGGTCAAACGCTGTTCTGAGAATTTATGCTTCAGTATTCGCAATGACCGCTATGGACACATAATGCGAAGAGCAAGCACGGGAGATTTCACATTTGGTGGGTCATGTACCGCCCCTACGGGGCTTGCTGGTCCAGGCGAACACAGTCCCACCGCTGCCGCGGTGGGCTACCTTGTTTCGTCCCTGGCGGGACTTGCTAGCGGAGAACAGAGAGAGGGACTATCCGACGCTATGAGGAAACAATGAGTGAGCGCGGCGGCATCGTGGTGCTTGATTTCGGCGGGCAATATACGCAGCTGATCGCGCGGCGAATCCGCGAGCAGCAAGTCTTCAGCGCGATTTTGCCGTGCACGGCGAGCGTCGAGCAAATCCGCAAATACGAGCCGGCTGGCGTGGTGCTCTCGGGCGGACCGAACTCGGTGTATGACGCGGGGGCGCCGCCGTGCGATCCGAACGTGTTGTCGCTCGGCGTCCCGGTGCTCGGGATTTGTTACGGCTTGCAATGGATGACGCACATCCTGGGCGGACGCGTCGAGCGGGCCGACCGCAGAGAGTACGGGCGGGCGGAACTCGACGTAAAGAACGGTTCGGCTTTGTTCGCGGGCTTGCCGCACCGGCTGCGCATTTGGAACAGCCACGGCGATCACGTGCGGGCTCTCCCCGCGGGATTTCACGTGACCGGAGAGACGGGAAACGCCGTGTCCGCCGCCGAAGACCCCGCGAGAAAACTGTACGCCGTGCAATTTCACCCCGAGGTGCGGCACACGGACTGCGGTTCCGAAATCCTGCGCAATTTTGTTTTCGAGATTTGCCACGCGCGGCCGCTGTGGAGCGGGGCGGCCTTCATCGCGGAGACGGTGGAATCGATTCGCAAGCAGGTTGGCGAAGCGAGAGCGATTTGCGCGTTGAGCGGAGGAGTGGACTCGGCCGTGGCGGCCGTGCTGGTGCACCGCGCCATCGGGGATCGCCTGACGAATATTTTCGTCGATAACGGGCTGCTTCGGAAAAACGAATTTCGAGAGACGTTGGAACTGCTGCGCGAGCGGATGGGGCTCAAGGTGGAAGGGGTGGACGCTGCGAAGCGCTTTCTCGAACGCCTGAAGTGCGTCACGGACCCGGAGGACAAGCGGAAGCGGATCGGTGGAGAATTTATCGCCGTATTCGATGAGCAGGCCCGCCAGATGGCCAGCGGTCCCAATCGCGCGGCGTTCCTCGTGCAAGGAACACTCTATCCGGATGTGATCGAGTCGGTGGCGGTTCGAGGTCCCTCGCAAACCATCAAGACGCACCACAATGTCGGAGGACTTCCGAAGGATCTGCCGTTCGCGCTGATCGAGCCGCTGCGGGAACTATTCAAAGATGAAGTGAGAAGAATTGGACGCGAACTGGGCCTGCCGCAGGAGATGCTGACCAAGCATCCGTTCCCAGGGCCCGGCCTTGCGGTGCGATTGCTGGGAGAAGTGAGCGAAGAGCGATTGTCGCTGCTTCGCGATGCGGACGCCATCGTCGTCCAGGAAATTCGCCGGGCCGGCCTTTATGAAAAAGTGTGGCAGGCATTCGCCGTGCTGCTTCCCGTGCGGAGCGTCGGCGTGATGGGCGATGAACGGAGCTACGGATTTACCGTGGCCGTGCGTGTCGTGGAGTCCGAAGACGCGATGACGGCGGATTGGGCGCGCCTTCCGATGGACGTGCTGGAACGAATTTCCACGCGAATTGTGAATGAGGTGAGCGGTATTAACCGAGTAGTATATGACATCAGTTCCAAGCCGCCGAGTACGATTGAGTGGGAGTAGCGGCAGAAAAGATATTCCCCGTGTTCTCTGTCTGAAATTCCGAAATGCGCAACACAGAGGCCCCAAAGAATCACAGAGAAATCCACATTCCTCTTTTCGTCGTTTACTCCTCTTCTACCCCACCAAACCCTCTGTGTTCTCTGCGGCTTTTTTCAGTGTCCTCCGTGTTAAATTCCGAATTCCGCCGCAGCGGAGCCCTTCAATTCAGCAACGAGAATCCCCGCAAGAATCAGCGCCGCGCCAACTACCGCCCGAGCGCCGAGGCGTTCGTGCAGAACGATGTATGAAGTGATGGCCGCGAAAACGGGTTCGCCGGCGAGAATCAGCGCCGTGTTGGTCGCGCTCGTATGGCTCTGCGCCCAAACCAGGAGCGGATAGGCAATCGCCGTCGTGAACACGGCTGTGACGAGGACCGCAAAAATCAGTTCCGGCGTGAGATGAAAGCGAAACGGCTCCAAATGTGTCATGGCCAGCGGAGGGATCGCGGCCAGGGAAAACGCAGCCGTCACGGCGACCTGCAGAAAACTGAGTCCCGCCAACGAATGCCGCGTGCTATAGCGCTCGATGAAAATAATCTGGAGCGCGTAGCACACCGCGCACCCCGTCACCAGCAGGTCACCCCGGTTGAGATCGGCGATTCCCTCGCGCGGAACGGTGAGGTAGTAGAGTCCCGCCAGAGAGGCGAAAGCGCCAGCCCATGCCCAGCCACTAATGCGGCGCCTCCAAATGAGGGCGATGAATACGGGAACGAGAACCACGCTGAATCCGGTGATAAACGCCGCTTTCGACGCAGTCGTTTCGGCAATCCCGGCGGTTTGAAATGCGTAGCCGCCAAACATGAGAATCCCGATTCGCACGCCTGCCCAAAAATCCGAGGTCGAAAGTTTGCGAAGGTCCGCGCGATAGAACCACGCCAATGGCGGAATCGCTAACGTAAAGCGTGCGGCCAGATAGGCAAAGACGGATGAATCGGTGAGCGCATCCTTCACGACGACAAAGGTGATGCCCCAGAACAGCGCGCACAGGAGCAAGGCCAGGTGGGCTTTGAATCGCAGCGTCACAACGTGCGCATCGCCGGCCGCGGAGAAATGGAAAGTTTGCGAAAACGGGTTTGCGCCGGCGTGCGTCTCATGGAGTGTTCGAGTCTAGTGGCACCGGGAGACAAAGGCAACCTGCCGGGCGCAGCTCGAATCGCAATTTCAATGAGTCTTGTGCCGAGTTTTCGGAAGAGCCTCGCGACAATTTGCCTCGTTGACAGGGGGTTGGCCACTTGCTACATGTAACAGCGGTGCAAATTCGCCGCCATCCTCGCGTTAACCCCTTTTGGGTCCTGTGGTTTGTCGTCCTTGTCCTGGGGGGAATCCCCTGCCCCGCCGCAACCGCCGCCGACAAAAAAGATAAAGATACCAAGAAGAATGAAAAGGTCGAGCCCTGGGTGGAGGTTCGTACGCCGCATTTCACGGTGATGAGCGACGGAGGCGAAAAAACGGCGCGCCGCGTAGCGGATCAATTCGAGCTGGTCCGCCGGGTCTTCCAGGCCACCATGCCCGGCGCGCATCTCGACACCGGAATTCCTATCGAAATTCTGGCCGCGAAGGATGGGAAATCGTTCGCCACGCTGTTCCCCGAATATCCCTTCGACAAACGGCACGAGCAGCCTTTTGGGGCATTCCTATCCGGGACTGAAAAAAATTACATCGCACTGCGCACGAACGTGAACGGGCCGGTGCCATACGAGGACATCTATCACGAATACGCTCGCCTGGTTCTCAAACTGAGCTACCACAGCTTGCCTCCCTGGCTCGAGGAAGGTTACGCAAATGTTTACGGGAGCATGACGCTTACCGACAAGGGAGCCAGAATCGGCAGGCCCGACCACGAGGACCTGGCCGCCCTATGGAGGAGCCCGCTCCTGCCTCTTGACCTGGTGATTCATGTGGATCGCGCGTCGGCCTATTACCATTCCGGGGGCGAGACGACCGTGTACTCTGCTGAATCGCGCGCCTTTGTACATTACCTCCTCACGGAAGCTCAGGCACCGGGGATTAAGTCTCTGGAACAATATATAGCGCAGGTCGAGGGCGGAGCGGACGCGCTGCAAGCGGCCCGCCAGGTGTTTGGCGACTTGAACCAACTGCAAGGCAGGCTCGAAGCTTACATCAAAGAGACCACTTCGCCGCCCACCGAAATTCTGGCCGGCGGCGGGAGTGAGTCTGTTTCTTCCCCGCGCACGCTGACCCCAGCCGAAACGGAGGCGCGCATTGGGGAATTGGACCTGAGCCACGGGAGGCGGGACGATGCCCGTACCAAACTCGAAGACGCCCTCATGCTCGATCCCTCCCTCGCAAGCGCCGAAGAGAGCCTAGGGTTTTTGCTGCTGCAAACGGACCAGCTCGAAGAAGCGGAAAAACACTTCCTGCGCGCGGCGGAACTTGATCCGAAAAAGCCCCTGGCCTTTTACGGCCAAGGAATGGTGGCCATGTCGCGCGGAGGTTCCGTGGGTGTTCCTGTCGGCGCTATCGTGGCGTTTGACAAGACAGTTGAGCTCAGCCCGGATTTCGCGCCCGCGTGGTATAACCTCGCCTCGATTTACTCGCTGCGCAAGGAAACTCTGGAGAAGGCTTTGGACGCCGCGCAACATGCCGCGTCACTGGTGCCGGGTGACGCCGGCTACGAATACCAGGTTGCCGTCATTCTCCAGAATCTGGGACGAACGGAGGAGGCCCGAAAGGCCGCCGAACGAATTCGCAACTCTTCGAGCGATTTAAAGGCGGCTGACAAAGCCGGCGATCTGATCGCGCAGATGTCTCAGCCGCGGCCCTCCGCGCCTCCTCCCTCCGCGCCACCGGCCCCCGCGACGGTCGCGCCTCCCTCTGCTCCCGCAGATCAGCAAGTTCACATGGAGCGGAAGACAGACCCCGGCGACAGACCGGCGGAGACAGCCTCCAGCAGCACACGTGAGACAGCCCCTCCTCCCCCGGCGCCCGCTGCACTACCCGCGGCGCCTGCTGAACCGCGCATCTACTCCATGGTTGGGACGATCACGGATGTGAGCTGCGCGGATGCTCCGCAGGTCCAGATCACTCTGAAGGCGCAGACCATCGTTATGCGACTGCACGCCGCCGATGCCGCGCATTTGACGATTAAGCCTTCTGGAACAGGGTCGCTCGCGAAAAATGCAGTTTGCCCAGGCCTGCGCGGACGAAGCGCGCGCGTCACGTATCAACTCGTGTCGGAGAAGAAATGGGACGGAGAAATCCAAACCGTGGAGCTCCGGGACTTGCCCTGATCAAAATCAATCCGTCTACTTTGAAACCCCACAATTGAGACGAACATGCCCGCCACGCTGTACTACTCTTCCTCAAATTCGTCGCGCGCTCGCGGAATTTTCCGATTTCCTCGGAGGGCCGGGCTTCAGCCCGGCCGAAGCGGAGTTTCTTTCCGTCGGCTTTAGCCGCTGAAGTTGAATTTGGTTGCGGCTCCGGCGCGCTACGCACTTGACACACGCCAAGGGATTGCGATACACATTCCGTAATGTCACCCAGCCGGTACCTCCGCGCTCTGTCGGCCTCCGCGATTGCTCTGTTCGCGGGAATCGCTGGGTGGAGTAACGCTGCCCCGGCCGACAAACCCGAAACTTGGATCGAGGTCCAGACGCCGCATTTCATCGTCGCCAGCAACGACGGCGAGAATACAGCGCGCCGCTTCGCCGACCAATTCGAGCAGATTCGCTTCCTCTACTCCAAGGCGCTCAATCGTGGCCTACGGCTGGACCCGGGAATTCCGATCCTGATTTTCGCGGTGAAGAATGAGAAATCGCTTTCCCAACTAATCCCTGAATACTGGGTCCAAAACGGCCATACTCACCCGGCGGGACTCTTCGTTCCCGGACAGGAAAAAAATTACATCGCCCTGAGAATTGATGTGGAGGGTGAATATCCCTACCTGCCCATCTACCACGAATATCTGCACCTGATCGTCAACTTGAACTATCAGCATTTTCCCGTGTGGTTGAATGAAGGATTCGCCGATTTTTTCGGCTGTACGACTGTCACCGCCAAGGGCGGGAAGCTTGGCCAGCCCAGTTCTTCCGAACTTTACGTCCTGCAACAAAACAAACTATTGCCACTGGAATCTCTTGTTCAAAGTAGATCAACGGTCCCCTTATTACAACGAAGCGAACAAGACGAACATTTTTTACGCGGAGTCCTGGGCGCTGGTTCACTACTTGATGTTGGATCCGGCAAAACAAAAAGAGCAGTCGTTAAGCAAGTATATTTCATTCGTTGAGAATGGAGCGGACCCTGTCGAAGCGGCCAACCGGGCCTTCGGCGATCTCGCGCAACTGCAGAAGGCGCTGCAATCCTACATCAACCGAACGTCGTACCTGGAGTACGTCGTTCCACTCCCGAGCAGGACGGATGCAAAAGATTATTCCGTTCGCACGGTTTCTCCTGCCGAAGCGCTAGCGAGATTGGGAGACTTCGACCTCTATCGTGGCCAATTGGAATTGGCGCAAAAAAAGCTCGAAGAGGCGATCCGCCTCGATCCGAACCTTCCAGACGCCCAGGAAAGCATGGGTCTGCTGCTGTTCCGTCAGGACGAACGTTACGGAGCTGAAAAGTATTTTTCACGCGCCGTGGAGCTGGATTCCAAGAGCGCCCTGGCCTACTTCTACCACGCGATGCTCCTGATGTCCCAAGGGGCGGCTGCTGAAGAATTGCCGGAAGCCAAGACGGCGCTCGAAAAAGCCGTCTCCCTCAATCCCGGGCTAGGTTCGGCGTGGTCCAGTCTCGGCCTCTTGTATGCGAATGATCCTGACTCGCTCGAGAAAGCGCTGAACGCCGCGAAGCGCGCGGTGGACACGATGCCCGGCGAGCCTCACTTCCAGTACAACCTCGCCGTGGTTCTGGCGCGCATGGAGCGCTTCGACGAGGCGCGGACCATCGCCCGGAAACTCCAAAGCTCCGGAGACCCGAACATCGTTTCTCTTGCCGGGAAATTTCTGGAGCAAGTCGATCAAGCGCAGCAGTACGCCGCTTACAAAAAGAGCAACGAGGCAACATCGGCTGCCACACCGGCGATAAATAAGGAAACCAAAATCAGCGGCGAAATTTCCGCCCCTGCATTGCGGCGAAGGACGCAGGATAACGCGAACGCAACGCGCGCGGAGGACGAAACAGCCCCAGTTGTCGAATCGTCCGCGCCTGCCGCGCCGCGCGCCTATTCGATGGTTGGAACGATCACGGATGTAAACTGCGCCGCGGCGCCGCAAATCCAAATCACTTTGAAGGCCCAGACCATCGTTATGCATCTCCACTCCAGCGACTTCTCCCAGGTGGCGATCAAATCCGCTGGCCCCAATTCAGCCGCGAAAAAGCCCGCCTGCGCGGCGCTTCGCGGGCGAAGCGCGCACGTGAGTTATCAACTGGTTTCAGAAAAAGAATGGGACGGCGAGTTGGTGTCGATTGAATTCCGGGACAATCCTTGAAACCGTTCCTTCGCACACAACTGGGCCTGGATTTCTCATGGCGGATGCGGCGTGAGATCTGCTTTCATCTTGTCTTGCGCAGAGATCTCGGGTTGGTGGCGCCGGCGTCCGCCTGGCGGTTTTGAGTCGCGACGGAAACGCAAAATTCGCCAGCGGGACGCTGGCGCCACCAAGCCCCGCGCGCAGCGGCAAAGTGTGGGACCACCGATCCGCTTACTCGGATACTGGTGAGGAACGCGGGTAAGAACCTTTCATAAGGACGCTTTGCAGGCGGCGACCGTGTGCGCGTTTTGAAGGAACGACTATTGTTCCAAGCCTGCAACGGCGAGCAAGGTCAATGCGACGCGCTGCAGGCCCAGCTCGCGCCCGGCCGGCTCGAACCATTCCTCGGTCGTATGGGCGCCGCCGCTGCGGCCTCCCGCCCCGATGGATATCGCCGGGATGCCCACCGACAACGGGATATTCGCATCGGTCGAGGAACGCTCGCGCCGCGAACGATTCCCCAGCCGGGTGTCGGCGGCCAGCAAAGCGGCCAGGAGCGGCGAGTTCTCCGGCAATTCTCCGGCGGGACGCACTCCGAGTACGCTGATCTTCAAATCCAGCATGCTCGTACCGCCGGCCATTCCGCGATCGCGCGCCGCGGACATTTCCTCGTCGATGCCGGATTGCACGGACTCCCGCAGAAAACTTTCTATCTTGCCGAGTTCCACTTCCGATTCGGACCGCAAATCCACTTTCATCTGCGCGCGCGCCGGAATCGAGTTCACCGACGTGCCGCCCTCAATCTCGCCGATATTGAAACTTGTTCTGGGAGACTCCGGCACGGGCGCCGCTACAAAGCGCGCGATCCCGCGCCCGAGCGCATGGATCGGGTTTGGCACTCCGAAGTCCGACCAGCTATGGCCCCCGGGACCCGTGATGGAAATTTCCACCCTCCGGGAGGCCAGCGCCGCCGTGGTCACGTACTCCGTCGCGGATCCGTCCAGCGCAATGACATATTTCAGGCGTTTTTTGTAAGTGTCCACCAGCGCGCGCATGCCGCGAAGATTCCCTTCTCCTTCTTCGCCTACATCCGCGACAAACAGAATCGTGCTATTCGTTTTGATCTTTACTTCGCGCAAAGCCCGCGCGATCACCACCAGAGCGGCCAGGCCTGTGCCGTTGTCCGAGATTCCCGGGGCGAGCAACCGCCCCCCTTCGCGCTTCACAGTGACGTTTGTTCCCGCGGGAAACACGGTGTCCATATGGGCCGCCAGCATGACGATATCTTGCGACGTGCCCGCATATTCTCCGATCACGTTGCCGGTCGCGTCGATCTCTACCCGCAGGCCGGCCGCGAAAAGCAATTTTTTCATGTAGGCCGCGCGAGCGCCTTCGTGGAAAGGGGGCGCCGGAATTTCCGTGATGCGGACTTGCTCGTCGGTCGTCGCGGCAGCGTCGGTCCGGAGGAATTCGAGGACGCGAGCGACGCGCGCATCCTCCTGGAGCGCCGCGGCGACCGTCTTTCGCGTAAAATTCTGGATGAAGGCCATCACTGCTAGTCCCATCGCGCACATTAAGAAATAACGTTTCACGGTTCAGGGCGCCGCGGCGGCAAATTTCCTGTTCCGCGGCGGGGATTGCCAGTGTCCATCATTCCATCGCAACGGTCAAACACAAAAGGCTTCCGGATATCCGGCATCTATCGGGGAGAAGCTGATCCGCATAGCCCAAGGATCTCCGCGTCCGTCAAAACGCAGGACGATTTTTTCGCCGCATCGAATATTTTGCCGACGAGTTCCTCGTTCGCGGGGATGCCGTGCTTCTCCAGCCAGTACAGCACGTTGGACTTTCCGCTCATGGGCCCCACTTCAATCACCTGCGCCAATCCGAAAAGAGACGCGGGAACCCCGCTGTACACCGCGTCGGCCAGCCCGGAATCACCCTTCCGGTAGGCTTTAATTAGCGCCGCGGCGTGGACGCCGGTTGCTGTACGAAAGGCGTCACGCCCCACCACGGGATAGTTCGGCGGGATCGTCGTGCGCGTCGCTCGCGCCACTTTCTCGCAATATTCCTTGAGCCTCGAGAGGTCCCGGTCAATCATCCCCAGCAAGCGCATGTTGACGAGCATCAACTCCGTCGGCGTGTTTCCCACGCGCTCGCCGAGCGAATTCGCCACCGTCTGGATCTGATTCGCGCCCGCCGCGATCGCGGCGAAGGAATTCGCCACCGCCAATCCACGGTCGCAATGTCCGTGCCAATCGACCCGAATCGTTTCCCCCGACGGGAGGACCACGTTCTCGCGGACAAATTTCACCAGGTTGTACGCGCCCATCGGCGTGGCGTGCCCGACCGTGTCGCAAAGCACAATGGAGCGCGCCCCGCAACGGATCGCCGTCGAATACAGCGCCCGGACCGTGCTCGCGTCGGTGCGAATTGTATCTTCGGTTACATACATTACAGGTAATCCTTGCGCGACGCCGAATTTCACGGCGTTCTCGGTCGTCTGCAAAAGGTAGTCGACGGACCACTCTTCCACTTGCCGGCGAATGGGGCTCGATCCGATAAACAGCCCCGCTTCCACGGCGATTCCCGCGCGCTGCGATATTTCCGCGATCGGACGAATATCGCTTTCGTGCGTCCTGCCCGCGCAATTCGGGCGGATTTTCATTCTGGCGCCGGCAATTTCTTTCGCCAGAGCTTCCGCGTCCGCATAGGCGCGCGGGCCCGCCGCGGGCAATCCGATATTCACCATCTCGATTCCCAGCGATTCCATCAGATGGAGGATTTCGATTTTTTCTTCGATGGAAGGATTGTAAACCGAGGGATTTTGCAGGCCGTCGCGCAGCGTCTCGTCATCCAGCGTAACTTTTCCCGCGGCGGGAAAGATGAAATCGCCCGACGTATTCCAATCGTGGATCAGGTCATCTTCTTCCATCGGTTGCCGGCTTCAATGCAGTGCGCCTGTTAATAGCGCAAGGTATAACTGTGCGGCATCTGCTTCGGGTCGGGCTTGTACAATGTTTTGCAGAATTCGCACCGGTAGATTTCGGCGTCCTTCCCAATCTTGCTTTCCAGTTCTTTCGGATAGTCGTACCAGCGCTTCAAATGCCCGGCGCAGAGTTTTCCCTTGGCATCTTTTTCATCGCAAGAGCGCTGCTTGGGTTTCCGCACTTTAATTTTTACTTCTTTCGGCGCGGTGTCCTCCGCTGGAGGCGCAACCGCGGCCGCAGGCGGCGCCTGGGGCGGAGCAGCGGGTGTCGTGCCTTGCGGTGCAGTTTCCTCAGCCATTCTTCAATTCCCCTCTCCCGTTAAAAGTGCGGGCTTTACTTGGAGCCCGCCAATATAAAATACGATTCATTCTTCGCAATCACTCAAGCCCTTGGTACCGCGTGGGCGAAACCTCTGTATCAACTCACTATTCTACTCGAATCATTCCTGCCGAGCCATGCCGGTCATTAACAGTGATCCACGTTTACTGCTGGGATTCTAGTAGGACAGGCACTCTTGCCTGTCCGCTCGTGTCGTAGCGAAGTCGCGCCGGACAGGCAAGAATGCCTGTCCTACTGCGCAACGTGACCCACTTTCCTTCATTTGACCTCCGCTGAGTTCGGCAACTCAGGGTATTCCACCTCCGCAAGACACAAGCCCTGCGGCGGCATCGTTGGTCCCGACTTCGAGCGATCGCGCAGCTCGAAAAGCTTGGGAATATCTTCCGGACGGAATTTCCCACGCCCGACGTCGACCAATGTCCCTACCATTTTTCGCACCATATAGCGCAGAAAAGATTTCCCTCGAACCGTAAAAACCCATTCTTCCTCGGAGTTCCGCATTTCTCCGCCGGTAACGCGCGCCATTTCCGCGCGATAAATCAAACGAGTCATCGTGCGCTCGCGGTCGTCCTCTTCCGAACCGGTGGACGCCGCAAACGAAGTGAAATCGTGTTCGCCCTGGAATTGTCGCGCGGCTTCCGCCATCGCCTCAAAATCCAGCGAAAAAGGATCCTGGTGCACGTAGCGCCAGAGGAACGGCGGAACGACGCGTCCGCGAAAGATCCTGTACCGGTAAGTTTTCGCTGCCGCGCTCCAGCGGGCATGAAACTCCGGCCCTACTTCCTCCGCTGCGACCACCCGGATGGAGGGCGGCAACAACGCATTAAACGCCCTCTGAAACTCGCCTGGGGTCAGTTCGGCTTGCGTCTTAAAATTCGCGACCTGCCCGGCCGCATGAACGCCCGCGTCCGTTCGTCCAGCGCCTTGAATTGGCAGCCGTTGCTGCGTGAGGTTCTCCAGGACATCGCTCAGAGCGCCCTGAATCGTGGCTGTCCGGGCTGCATCTGCCACCCGCTGAAATCGGTTCCGTCGTACGCCAGAGTAAGTTTGATGTTCTGCATGAGCGCCGCACGCAATTATCGCACGCCCACGGACGTTCCCCGCCGAAGACGTAGTCTCATTTCCAATTTGAATTTTAGAATCGCTGGGATGGTTCCTACGGGTTGGCGCGGGCAAACCGGCTGCCCGGCTTCACTGCGACGGTGCCGCTACGGCACAAAGGACATTCCGAGGCATCGTAACTCTCGACCTTCAGCTCCATCAGCGCCTCGGTGCGCACCGGTAATTCGATTTGCCCGCCGCTTCGATCGATCAGCGCTCCCGCGGCCACGACGCGAGCGCCCGCTTCCTCAAGCACGCGGATCGTCGAGTAGGTCGAGCCTCCGGTCGTCCACACGTCTTCAATCACGAGTACGTGTTCGTCCGGCTCGACTCGAAACCCCCGGCGCAGAGTCATTGTGCCGGTCGCATCGCGTTCGACGAAAATCGCTCGCACAGGAGCGCCGTCCGCGCGAGGCGGCAGCGCGCGCGCCACTTCGTGCCCGATGATCACTCCACCCAGCGCGGGGACGCCACGCAATCCACGCGCAAGTCCATAAATTCCGCAGCCAGCGCCCTCCCCAGTTGCTCCGCATACTTGGGATATTGGAGCACCTGCGCGCATTGGACGTACGTCGCGCTATGCAGGCCCGACGTCAGCTCAAAATGTCCCTGACGGATCGCGCCCGCGTCTTCCAGCATTCGAAGAATGGCTTCCGGCCTCATCGCGCGCCAAGACTATCGGCCCCCCATGTGAATGTCAAGGAATGAGGCGAGGGGGTGGCGGATCACTTTGGTCCTCGACAAAACCGCTGCTCGCCAAAGAACCGGGCGACCGCTCCGTTCCGCGTTTTTCGGGACGGAGCGGACATTCTTCTTTTCAAACTGGACCGTTACCCGCCAGGAAACAGGAGACCAATGTCGATGCCGTATCCGCCCTTGACCTTAGGGCGTTTCTCACGTCCAATACTCGGGTGCGGACTCTACTTTTACGCTGAGGCATTCAGGCGAAGGGCTACAAGCGAAGCGTGGAGCCCGCTGGAATTTCAGTCTTGACCGTTCCGCAAGGATTGTGGCGGCCAAGGCTTGAAGATTGTGGAGTTTACCCGTCAGGCTCCAATTGATAGTATCCAAAGGATGCCGGAACCTACGCGGAAAATAGTTGAAACAATTCGGGCTTTCCGGACGTTTAACCAACTTAGCGCTCACAAGCTATAATTCGCCAAAGAATGAAAATAAAAGTGCAAGATACTGTCGCGAGAGGACAATAAAAAATGATCGCAAGGCTCTACCGTACTCCGCTTGCCCTAAGCCTGGCCGTGCTGACGGCTTTGGCGCCAGTCACGCCGGCATTTGCCCAACAGGGGCAGGGACAGGCCGCGCCGCCCGCGGAATCCCAGCCGCAGGCGCCGGTTAGGACCATCCAGATTTCGAATGAGAACTACGCGAACGGCAAGTGGTGGTTCCCCAATGTCATCGCGCCGTACACGCCGACGATAGTTCCGGAGCCGGTTCTCACCAACGCGCCCCGCATCGAGCAAATGATCCAGGACGGCAAGCTGCGCATCAGCTTGCAGGACGCGATTGACCTGGCTTTGCAGAACAATCTGGACATCGCGATCCAGCGGTATTCGCCCTGGCTTGCGGAAGCAAACATTCTTCGCACCATGGGCGGCGGTGCGTCTCGCGGAACCCTGAGCGCGCTGGGTAACATCCCGTCGCTGAATTTCGATCCGCTGGTGACCTCGACTTTTTCCCTGGATGAAAGGAAGATTCCTGTGAATAACCCGCTCACCGCGGGCACGGGCACAGCGGGCCCGGGCACGGCCACCAATTTTTCCGTGTTGGGCACGCACACTGCTATCGGCAATTTGCAATACGCCCAGGGATTTCACACGGGCACAGCCTTTTCGGCCGCCTTCAACAACACGCGAACTTCCACGACCAGCACTCAGAATTTTTTCGACCCTTCCGTAACATCCAACTTCATTTTCATCGCCAACCAACAGTTACTGAACGGTTTCGGCCGCCTCCCGAATGAACGCAATATCCGGATCGCGAAACTGAACAAATACATGGCGGACCAAACCTTCCAGCAGCAGGTGATTACGTCAATCACCGCGGTCGGCAACGCCTATTGGGAACTGGCGTTCGCGCGAGGCAACGTCGATGTCGCGCTGCATCAGATCGAACTGGCGAACAAGCTCTATAGCGACAACAAGAAGCAGGTTGATATTGGAACGCTGGCCCCACTGGAAATCGTCCAGGCGGAAGCGCAGGTCGCCACAGCTAACCAAGCCTTGATCCTCGACCAGACCACTCTGCTCCAGGACCAGCTCACTCTCTTGAACTTGATCTCCAAGGACCCGACTTCACCCGCACTGCGCACCGTCGAGATTATTCCCACCGATACGGCTGAAGTGGCGCCACCCGAAGTCGAAAAGATTTCACTCGAAGATGCCATTAAAGAAGCGGTCACCAAACGTCCCGACGTCCTGCAATCAGGCACCACGCTCAAAGCGGACGATATCAACGTCCGCGCTACTAAGAATGCGCTGCTTCCCGTGCTCAACCTTTCCGGAGAAGTTGCCACGCAAGGTTTGGGGGGCGTCAGTCACCCGTGTACAGCCTGCGCGACCCCCCCGCCTCAAATCATTTCGGGGTTGCCCGGTTCCCTGGGCGATATGTTTACGGGCGTCTATCCTGAGTACAACGCGCAACTCAGCCTGACGATTCCGATCCGCAATCGCCAGGCCCAAAGCGACAATGTCACGGCGCTGCTGACGGCGCGACAGGACGAAACTCGCTACCGGCAGACCGTGAATAACGTTGCCATCGATGTCCACAACTCACAGATTGTTCTAGAGCAGTCCCGGGTCACGCTACAGGCCGCCTCGAAGACGCGCGACCTAGATCAGCAAACCCTGGACGCCGAACAGAAAAAATATCAGCTCGGAGCTTCGACGCTGTTCAACATAGTTTCCGATCAAAACACACTCGCCTCTGCCGCCAGCGCCGAGGTTCGGGCGCGAATGAACCTCGCCGAAGCCAAAGTGAACTTTGACCGCGCTATGGGCCGCACGCTCGAGGTCTACAACATCACCATCGCCGATGCCAAATCGGGCCAGACGCCGAAAGACACGCTGATCCCCGGCACCTCGGCTTCCGGCCAATTGTTCGTTGACCGCGTCAAGCAGCCCGCGTCTTCGCGCCCTCCCTCAACCGGTTCCTCGGGAGCCGGCAACGGACAGTAGAAGACTCACGGCGGTCGCGCGCTAAGCCGTCCTGATGACCGACTCACGCAAACCCGGAGCGCATGCCGCCAGCGATGTTTCACGCACGCCTTCGGACCGCGAACGCACCTGGGAGAAAACTCTGCTTCGCCCGGCGCTGGAAAAATCTCCCGAGCGGTCATCCGAGTTCACAACGATTTCTGGACACCCAATCGAGCGTCTTTACACGCCAGGTGATCTCGCCGGGTGGGACCCTGCGCGCGAACTGGGCGTTCCCGGCGAGCCTCCCTACACGCGCGGCATTCATCCCTCGATGTATCGCGGCCGCTTGTGGACCATGCGTCAATTCGCGGGCTTCGGCTCGGCCGAGGACACCAATCGGCGTTTCCGGTACCTGCTCGCGCAGGGGCAAAACGGAATTTCCGTTGCGTTCGATCTCCCCACTCTGATAGGCTACGACTCCGACCATTCGCTTGCCGAAGGCGAAGTCGGAAAATGCGGCGTGGCCATCAGCTCGCTCGCGGACATGGAAGCGCTCTTCGACCAAATTCCCCTCGGCGGCGTCTCCACATCGATGACGATCAATTCTCCCGCCGCGATTCTTTGGGCCATGTACCTGGCCGTCGCGGAAAAGCAGGGCGTCGAGTGGAACAGGCTGAGCGGCACGCTGCAAAACGATATTCTGAAAGAGTACATTGCACAAAAGGAATACATCTACCCGCCTAAGCCCTCGATGCGCCTCGTGATTGACACGTTCGAGTTCGGCACGCGGCACACGCCGAAATTCAACACGATCTCCATCAGCGGGTACCACATTCGCGAAGCGGGTTCGACGGCGATTCAGGAGCTGGCATTCACATTACGTGACGGAATCGAATATGTCGAATGGGGTCTGCGGCGCGGCCTCGATGTGGACGATTTCGCGCCCCGGCTTTCCTTCTTCTTCAACGCGCACAATGATTTTTTCGAGGAAATCGCCAAGTATCGCGCGGCGCGCCGCATCTGGCACAAAACGATGACCGAGCGGTTCGGAGCGAAGTCGCCGCGTTCCTGGGCGCTGCGATTTCACGCGCAGACCGCGGGCTGCTCGCTCACGGCGCAGCAACCCTACAACAACGTGGTCCGCACGGCGTTGCAGGCGCTCGCGGCCGTGATGGGCGGCACGCAATCCTTGCATACGAATTCGCTCGATGAGGCTTGGGCGCTCCCCACCGAATTTACCGCGACCCTCGCCCTGCGCACGCAGCAAATCATCGCCCACGAAACCGGCGTGACCAACACCGCGGACCCGCTCGGCGGCTCCTATTTCGTCGAAGCGCTGACCAACGAAGTCGAACGCGGCGCCTGGGATTACATTCGCAAGATCGACGCGCTGGGCGGCATGATAGCCGCCATCGAGCGCTCTTACCCGCAGCGCGAAATCGCGGATGCCTCGTACCGCTACCAGATGGCCGTCGACCGCAAGGAAAAAATCATCGTCGGCGTGAACGAATTCACGGGAGAAGAAAAACCAATCGAAGTATTGCAGATTGGCGAAGGGGTGCGCGCCAGTCAGATCGAACGACTACGCAAACTTCGCGCCGATCGTTCCGGGGCTGAAGTCCAGCGGCGGCTTGCGGCGCTCCGCAAAGCTGCGCAAGGCACTGAAAACCTAATGCCGCACATCTACGAAGCCGTGAAGTCCTACGCCACGCTAGGCGAAATCTGCGCCGCCCTCCGCGACGTCTTCGGCGCCTATGAGGAAGTCGCCATCACGTAGCCTCCTGATTCTCTTCCTCTGTGCCCTCTGTGTTCTCTGTGGTAAATTCTCTCCTTCTTTGAAATCCCATGACCGACAACGAACTCACTCACGCGATCATCGGCGCTGCCATCGAGGTCCACAAGAATCTCGGTCCGGGACTCCTTGAATCTACCTACGAAGAATGTCTTTCTCATGAGCTCTTACTCCGCAATCTCCGGTTTGAGCGTCAAAAACCTATTCCAGTTGTGTACAAGCAGACCAAACTCGAATGCGGCTACCGGATCGATTTACTTGTCGAAAGCAAAATAGTGGTCGAGTTGATATCCGTTGAGGGATTCGCTCCCATTCATGAGGCTATCGTTCTAACATACCTTCGTCACTCAGGTCATAAGATCGGCCTGCTGATCAATTTTAACGTACCTACTTTAAGGGACGGCATTCGGCAGTTTATCCTATAGCTAGAAAATGCTCCACCGCAGAGTTTACAGAGGCCACAGAGAAATGCCTGAGAAGAAAATTCGGGTGCTGATTGCGAAACCAGGCCTCGATGGCCACGACCGGGGCGCGAAAATAATTGCCCGTGCGTTGCGCGATGCGGGGATGGAAGTGATTTACACGGGGCTGCGGCAGACACCGGAAATGATCGCTTCGGCAGCCGCGCAGGAAGACGTGGACGTGATCGGCCTCTCGATTCTGTCCGGCGCGCACAATACTCTGGCGCCGCAATTGATGGAATTGCTGAAGCAGAAAGGCATGGGCGACGTGACCGTGCTGCTGGGCGGAACGATTCCGGAAGCGGATATCCCCGCCCTCAAAAAGGCGGGCATCGCGGAAATATTTCTCCCCGGCACATCAACGCAAGACATCGTAACTTTCGTCCGCAATCGCGCCGCGAAAAAAACACGCCAGAGTCCTACGGAATGATCTTACCGTCGGCGTCGCGCAGCTCGATGGCGCCCAGCTCGAGCTTCTTCAATTCCGGCTCAATCTTCGCGCGATCGCCAACGCAAATCAGGATCATCTGCTCGGGGTGCAGATATTTTTTGGCGACGTCCTCCGCATCCGCGGCAGTAACTGCCGAGAGCCGCTCCGGCAATTTCGCGTAATAATCCGGCGAAAGATCGTACAGAAATATTTCCGCGAGAGCTCCGGCGGCCTCACTGCCGGCCTCAAACATTCCCGGCAGCGACCGCGACTGAGAATCCTTGGCGAGAGCCAGTTCTTCCGCGGTCATCGGCGTGTCGATCATCCGGTGGATTTCCTTGAATATTTCGGTGACCGCGGGCGCCGTGGCGTCCGTGCGAATTCCACCGCCAGCCGCGAAGTATCCCTGCGAGCGGCGATAGACGAAGGAAGAGCTGGCACCATACGTGTAACCGTGCTCTTCGCGAAGATTCAGATTGATGCGGCTCGAGAACAAGCCGCCCAGCTCGGAGTTCATGACTTCGAGTGCCGCGTAGTCAGGCGTCGCGCGGCCCACGCCGAGCTGCAGCAAACGCATCATCGTTTGCTGCGCGCCCGGGCGATCCACGATCACGATTCGCGCTTTCGTCGTTTCGGGCCCGCCGATCTGCGGACGCGCGGCTTCCCCGGCGCTCCAGGCGCCGAATTTTTCCGTGGCCATGGTCTTCAACTCGTCGCGGGAGATATTTCCCGCAACAACTAGAGCCGCATTGTTCGGAACGTAGTTGGTCCTCCAGAAATTCATCATGTCTTCGCGCGACATCGCCTTGTTCGATTCCTCCGTGCCGGTATTGTCGTAGCCGAAAGGATGATGAAGACCGAACAAAGCGGCGGCTCCCGTGCGCGACACGATCACATTGGGTTCGCCACGATCGTTCGCGAGCGCCGCCAAACGAGCCGCGCGACGGCGTTCGACTTCCTCCGGAGGAAATGTGGGGTGAAGAACGATGTCGGCGACTAAATCCAGCGCTCCGGAAAAATTCTTGCTGAGCGCGCTGGTCCCGACGCTCGATCCATCCATGTTTGCGCCGGAAGAGACCGTCGTGCCGAGCAGCGCGGCTTCATCGGCGATCTGCATGGCGCTGCGCTTTGCAGTTCCCTGCTGCAGCATGTTTGCGGTGAAATTGGCCAGGCCGGGCTTCTCGACCGGATTGGCTCCGCTTCCCGTGTTGAAGACCAGACTAGCCGCGACGACAGGCAATCCGGGCCTGTAGTTGTAAACCACCGTCAAGCCATTCTCGAGCTTGAAAATTTCCGGCACGGGCAGATTCAGTTGTGGAGCGGCTGCCGCCTGCGGCGCAGTCGCACGCCATGCAGCTTCCATGTTGACGGCTTCTCCACCTGTGTTCTTGCCCTTTTCCAGCGTCTTCGGAGTGGGAACGTCCGGCCCCAGGTCCGGTTTGCCGGGGATGCCGTACACGACGACGCGGGCGCTAGGCTTCAATTGCTCCTCGGCAAACGCCCGGATCGACGCAACGGTCGCGTTCTGGTACCGCGCAAGATCCTTCGCAAGATAGTCCGGCGTGCCCAGATAGTGATTGTATTCATTCAACCGGTCGGCAATGCCGCCAAATCCTCCGAGCCGCTGAAGACCTTGAATGGTGCGGGTCTCGACGCCATTCTGCGCGCGCTCGAGTTCGGCGGGAGTAGGGCCGTCCTTGCGAAACGCGGCCAGCTCTTCATCAATGGCCTTCTCAATTTCCTC
Organism: Terriglobia bacterium; assembly: GCA_963811715.1. Taxonomy (GTDB): domain Bacteria; phylum Acidobacteriota; class Terriglobia; order Acidiferrales; family UBA7541; genus Palsa-360. The sequence continues at coordinate 100,356 of CAWESM010000004.1, read as the reverse complement.
GGCCGTGTGTCCGGGCCGCGCGGTCACGGCGACCTCAAAGACCGATCCGAGAATCAACGAATTCTGCGATACGCTGACGTCGAGCGCGATCTGCTTCTCGTAGACAAGCTTTTTGTAAAGCCGGCTGGACTTGCCGCCGCCGAGAATGTCGGAAGAGAGATCGGCGAGAGCGTCACCAGGCTTGAAGATCGGCGATGTGAGCCAGGCTTCATAGACGCGCGGCAATTCCACTTGATCGTGAATGACGGCGCGCCGCTCTGCGGTGATGGGCGGCGTGACGGCCGCAATCTTCGGCACCGGCGCGCCGCGCTTCAATGGACCGAAATATTTCTCGACCAACAGCTTCGCCTTCGCGGGATCGAAGTCGCCTACGATGGCCAGGCTCGCATTGTTGGGGGCATAGTAAAGCTTGAAAAAATTGCGGACGTCCTCCACCTTCGCGGCCTGAATGTCCGCGTGGGAGCCCATGACGTCGGCATAGTACGGATGCGCCTTGGGAAACAGTTGGTGGAATACAGCCTCCTCCACGATGCCGTACGGCGAATTCTCGATGCTCTGGCGGCGTTCGTTTCGAACGACGTCTTGCTGGTTGGTCAGGCTGGCCTGATCGAGCTGGTCGGGGAGATATCCCATGCGATCCGACTCCAGCCACAGGGCCAGCTCCAACTGATTCGAAGGCAAGGTCTCGAAATAATTCGTGCGGTCAAAATCGGTCGTGCCGTTCAGATCGGAAGCCCCGGCGGCTTCGAGAAACCGGATGTGCCCGTTTCCCGGAACGTGCTTCGAGCCTTCGAACATCATGTGTTCGAACAGATGGGCAAACCCGGTGCGCCCGGGAAGTTCATTCGCCGGGCCGACGTGATACCAGATATTCGTGGAAACCAGCGGAAGGCGATGGTCCTCGGAAAGAATCACCACCAGCCCATTGGGCAGCGTATATTTCTCGAACTTAATCGTTGGGGCTGTGTCCTGGGCCGCTGTAGCCGCTGCCGGGGCGTCCGGTTTCGCCGGGTCTTTTTTTGGCGGAGCTTTCTTGGACGAGCTCTGGCCGGATGTGTTCACGACCATGACGGCAACAGCGAAAGCGACGATCAACAAGCGGCTGCACAAAGCTGACATCATTCCAATTCTCCTTGGCTGTACTACTATTTATTGAGACGCGGCAGGGCCGAATAAGGCTTCCTACCCGTTCCAAAGACTATACGACAACTTTGCAACGCGGTCTGGGGAGAAATCCTAGAGTGGTTGGTGTTGGGCCAGCTTCCGATAATCGGACTTGGACGAAGCCGCCCGCGCGGCGAACGCTTCGCGTGAGGCGCCCAGAGCGTTGGTTGCCTGTAGGCTAAGATAAATTTGGGTCACAAGGAGGTCCCTGTGACCCATCTTAGAAAAATGATGCTGGAAGAACTCCAGCGTCGTAATTACGCTCAAACTACCATACGCAGTTACATCCGGATAGTGGAAGATTTTTCGCGACGCTTCCAGCGTGCTCCTAACCGTCTGGGCCCTACGCACATTCGCGAATACCAATCAGAACTGTTCACCAAGCGAAAGTTCGCGGCGAGCACTGTCACGGTATATCTTGCAGCGCTGCGGTTCTTCTACACCAAGACGCTAAACAGGGCCTGGAGCACAACCGAGACTCCCTATCCGAAAAGGGTATTTGCGCTGCCGACGATCCTGAGCCAGGAAGAAGTGACTCAGCTCATCGACGCGGCTCGCCCTCGCTTGCATCGCACTCTACTGATGACCCTCTATGCCACGGGACTGCGGCGTGCCGAACTGGCGCGTCTAAAAGTCACCGACGTCGACAGCCAGCGCATGATCGTTCACGTTCAGGGTGGCAAGGGTCGCAAAGATCGCGATGTCCTGCTGAGCCCAAAACTGCTCGAAGAGTTACGCCAGCATTGGCGTCGGTTAGAGCCAAAACCAAGCCAGTGGCTGTTCCCAGGCAACCGCAACCATCGCGGCGATCAGCCGATTACTACGAAAGTGGTTTGGCAGGCGTGCCGTAATGCCGCCAAACGAGCGGGCCTGAAAAAGCAAGTGCACCCGCACACCCTTCGACATTGTTTCGCAACGCATCTGCTCGAACGGGGTGCCGATCTGCGCAGCATCCAGATGCTGTTAGGTCACAACGACCTGGAACAAACCACCATCTACCTCCATATTTCCGAACGTCACCTGCACGCGACAGCCAGTCCCCTGGACTCGTTGTCACTAAAAAGCGAGTCACCGCAGGAGGAGTAGATGGATCGGCCGCCGCTCGAGGTGGCCGATCTGGTTCGCGCTGCGGGACACTCATTCATTGAGCGAAGCCGCTCATGGATCAGCCGGAAGCACATCAAAGTGCTACTGGCTATCGTGCGGTGTCGTACTGCCGCTCTCGGCGGTCATCTCGATGCGTGCTCGCGCTGCGGACATCGCGCTATCTCCTACAACTCGTGCCGCAATCGGCACTGTCCAAAGTGTCAGGCAGGGGCTCGCGACCGCTGGCTGGAAAAGCGTCGCCGGGAACTTCTTCCGACCCCTTACGTGCATGTGGTCTTCACGCTACCTCGTCATTTGGCCCCGTTGGCGTTGCAGAACAAGAAGGTCGTCTACGATCTTCTGTTTCGCACCAGTGCGGAAACGCTTCTCGAAGTTGCTCGCGATCCCCAACATCTCGGTGCCGAGATCGGCTTCTTCAGCGTGCTGCACACCTGGAGTCAAAAACTCGAACTTCATCCGCATGTACATTGCGTGGTGCCGGCCGGTGGGCTGTCCGCCGATCGCACGCGCTGGATCAAACCACGCTACGCCTTCTTTCTTCCCGTCAAGGTGCTCAGCCGCATCTTCCGCGGCAAGTTCGTCGCGGCACTCCAGTGCGCCTTCGCGGACGGCCAACTCAGCTTCCACGGAGACTTGCGACTGCTCGCTCAGCCGAAAACCTTTGCTGCCTGGCTCCGGCCATTGTTTAGAAAGGACTGGGTGGTTTACGCCAAACCACCCTTCGGAGGCCCCGAGTATGTGCTTCGTTATCTGGGCCGCTACACTCATCGTGTAGCCATCTCCAACCACCGCCTGCTCTCCTTCACCGACCAGAAAGTCACCTTTCGCTGGCGGGACTCCGCTCACCAGAACGAACAGCGGCCGATGACGCTCGCCCTCGATGAATTCCTCCGTCGCTTCCTGCTGCACCTGCTTCCGGACAGCTTCGTACGCATTCGCCATTTCGGTTTTCTGGCCAACCGGCGGCGGGCCACTTGCTTGCCTCTTTGCTTTCAGTTGCTCGGCTCGGCACCGCAGACCGACCAAGATACCTCAGGCACTAAGGGCTGCAACGATCTTTGGCTCTGCCCCCAGTGTGCAGGACCGATGGTGGTCGTCCAGAGACTCACGGCTGCCGAGATACAACTTCGTGCTCCACCTCTGGTCATCGCTGCCGCATGAAACAACTCTGCACATCCAGAAAACTTCACGTGCTTCGCCACGCTCCGTCGTTGTTCGCCTTATCGCTGAACAAACCTCTTCTTCCGGCTTTCTCGCTGGCTCGCTTCGCGACATTTTCTCGCACCAGCCACCTTCCGGACGCGCCCTGTGATCCGCTGTGCTCCGCCGCACAGTTCCGGCGCATCTCCACGCCAACTCTTCCCTCCATTCAATTTCCATAGGACCCGCGTTCGCCGCGCGGGCGGCTTCCTCCAAGTCGCTTTATCGAAAGCGCGCCAGAGCGCCATCCTCCCGTTATCCCCTTCCGAGGAAGCGCGCTTCCGATAAAGCACTAAGACTTCTCAGGCCCTATCCGACTTGCGATGCGGAGGCCAGTCCGAGAATAAGCTTCAGAGTGCCTGACGTTTCGCCCAAAACCTCGTCTTAGCTCCCTGCGACAGCGTTTGTCGGAGGCTATCCGACGATGAAGATTTTGTTCCCTCGCAGGGGGCATAGGTGTATATATGTGCCTGTCCGGGAGATGAAGACGGAAGTCCTGCCTTACGATCGACGGCCTGGACGCCGCCTTTAAGGAGACTCGAAATGCATCGAATTGCTGCAATCGTAACGATAGCGGTTGTTTTCGCCGTGGTCAGCGGCTCGGCTCAACAGAATATGACCATGGGACCTTATAAGGTGCTCAAGACGGCGAAAGTCGGAGGGGAAGGCGGCTGGGACTACATCTACGCTGACGTCGCGGGACGCCGGTTGTACATTCCGCGCCGCGGTGGAGCGGCGCCCGCCACGGCTGACGGGGCGGCCACTCCGATTCCGACTCGCCTGACGATCTTCGACCTCGACACGCTCGAATCCGTCGGACAAATTGATGGCGTCGGCGGGAATGGCGCCGCAGTTGACCCGAAATCGGGCCACGGCTTTACCAGCAGCAAGCCAGTGTCGATGTTCGACACCAAGACGATGAAGTTGATCAAGACCATCGACGTCGGCGACGCAGCGCCGGACGGCATTGTTTTCGATGGCTTCAACCAGAGAGTTTACATTTTCAGTCACCCAACGAAGAACGCGACGGTGATCGATACCACCGAAGGCACCGTGCTGGGAACGATCGATCTGGGCGGTGTCCCCGAGGAGGGCGTACCTGACGGTAAGGGCATGCTGTACGTGGTCATGCAGGATGCGCAGGGCAGCGTCACGGCCGTCGATGTAAAAGCGATGAAGGCGACCGCGCACTATCCGTTCGGGGACAAGGGCGGGTGTAATGGCCTCGCTCTCGATGTGAAAAATCGCGTGCTCTTCGCCGAATGCGGCCGATCGGGAAATCCACCGTCCGACCCACCGCAACCGATGATGGTAATCTTGAGTGCCGACGATGGAAAGATCCTCACCACCCTGCCGCTCGCCGGCGGCTCCGACGGAGCGATGTTCAACGCGTCGACGATGGAGGCCTACAGCACGCAGGGCAACGGGACGTTGACCATAGTGAAGGAGAACAGCTCGACGAGTTTTGAGGTAGAGCAAAATCTGCAGACCATGAACGGCGCGCGGACGATCGCGTTCGACAGTAAGACGAATCACATCTTCACAATGAGCGATGAGCGTGGACCGGCGCCACCGCCACCCCCTGGCGGAGGCCGCCCGCCCCGCGGTGCGGCGATTCCGGGTTCGTTTACGATTCTTATGATCAGCAAGTAAAGGCATGCCCCCATCCTTCTGACGCGGCCCCAGGATGGGGGCATGATTCGGTGCTCCCCGGAACCAGGCTTTTCGCCTGGGTTGGGTTTGGTTTCCAAGGGCCACCCTCCAGTAAGACGTCATGCGCCGTTGGCACACCACCAAGCATCAAAATGGGGTCAGCATCGTGTCGCGCCGTAAATCTTTTATTTTCAGTCGGAGTTGAGCCATTTTCCTAGCAGCAATTGACTGGCCTCAGCCCAGACGGGCACCAAAGAAAGCGGCTGGGGCGGCCGCACGAAGAATGAATAACTTAGCGGCCACTTTCTTAGGAGACGACTTCACTGGGCTTGACGAGGATTCCGTTGCAATGACTTGAGGGGACGTCCCCCAGTTACAACTAAGCCCACGAAAACCAGAACGACTAAGAAAACCAAAGGTATGTGAAACGCCTGCCAGTGGAATGTTAGCAAGAGGCCAAACTCCAGACCCAGGAAGCCATAGAACAGGACGTCAGCGTAGGAAAGCTTGTGGTGTCGGTCTTTCTTCGACGCATAGCCCGCATGAATCTCAACCCACCAAAGATCACGACTGCAACTGCAACCTCGATCCAATTCGCGGCGGTCCACATTTGACCATCCCAGCGCATCAACGTCAAAATGCCACACAGAACGCTAGGGGGCCCAGGACCTTCCATCGGAGACCGACACGTGTCTGAGTAGTGAGCTGGATTTTGAGTGCCAAGTCCTGCGAAACGGTCTTATCGTCAACTGGCTCCGCGAAGGCTTGCCGATTGTTTGAAGCCATCCCCTTACAGAGTCTTTCGCAACTTTTGAATCTGGTCGAACTCGCTTTTTGACGCAGATGTCAGGATATAGCCGTGGTTAGCGCCGTACCGATGTTCGTTAATCCAGTGGTCGGCCTCGGTGTTCATTGCAACGACATAAGCCAGCCAATCGCCCGCGAAAGATATATGAGCGGAGGGATCATTTGGGTCCACGGTCAGCAAACCGTCCTTTCGCACTTCAAATGCTTCAAAGCCCAAGATGGCGATCTGGTGCTCGGTAGCAATGCCGACCGCACTCGACGCCTCGGCATGAGGAAGAACGAGTTCATTTCCCAGCCATAAAGTGCTACCCCTGATCTCGTCGGGAAGAATCTTTTCCAAGTCACCCATAGGGTTGAATCTTCGCATAGGTCCTGAGAAACGGGATTCTCGGAAACTGGGAATCTTGCAACTACCAAAATCCTCGACGTGGGTTTGTAGTTATTTTCGCAGAGCCTCGCCTAACGACTTGGGACCATCCGGGTCCACTTCGCCCTCTTCAAGACGACCTTCGGCACCCTTCGCCAAAGCGCCGAGCACCAGACACAGCACTACGAGACCCATTCCCTCGATTTCGGCGAGTATGCGGTCCGTCCCGGGGACGACGGCGTGAATGACTCCGCCTGCAAACCAAAATGCGCACCCAGCCCCAGCAAAGAAGACCCAAGCGATTCCTCGAAGGAGAGACACTGTTTTCGTTCTTGTTGAAGGGCCCATAAAGCGGAGTCCACAATTCAAGAAGGACTTCCCCTACGCTACCATTGTTACAGGGAGATTCCCAAGTCCCGAGAAACGCATTCTCGGAAACTGCCCGACCACCCGGAGGTTCAATCACTTTGAACCCGGTTGGTTACACTTCCCTACTGCCGCAATGCACAACCCCGTGGAATCAGCTTATACTGTCGCTTCGCTGCGGAGGCGCACGAGAGCCGCGCAATTTCACGAGGAGCCACCCTTGACGAGTTCCGTTGTCGAAACGAAGGTCAATCGAACCTCGCCGGACTACGAAAAGAATACCCGCCGCTTGGTGGACTTCGTCACGGAAATGAAGAATCAAGAGATCGCGATTCAGCAAGGCGGCGGCGCGAAGGCCATTGAATCGCAGCACAAAAAAGCCCGCCTGACGGCGCGGGAACGCATCGCCAAGCTGATCGATCCGCGCACTCCCTTCTTCGAGCTGGGAATTTATGCGGCCTACGAAATGTATGAGGAGTGGGGCGGCGCTCCTGCCGCGGGAACCGTTACGGGGCTTGGGCGCGTGTGCGGCCGCCTCGTCATGATCATCGCGAATGATGCCACGGTAAAGGCCGGCGCGTTTTTTCCGCTCACGGCGAAAAAAGTTATCCGCGCGCAAAATATTTCCATCGACAACCATATTCCCACGATTTATCTGGTCGATTCCGCGGGCGTGTTTCTGCCGCTGCAGGAAGATGTCTTTCCCGACACCGATGATTTCGGGCGCGTCTTCCGCAACAACGCCGTCATGAGCGCCATGGGCATACCCCAGATTACCGCCATCATGGGGATGTGCGTCGCGGGAGGCGCGTATCTGCCCGTGATGTGCGACCACATCCTGATGACGGATGGTTCGGGCCTTTTTCTCGCGGGACCGGCGCTCGTGCAAGCAGCCATCGGGCAAAAAATATCGGCCGAAGAACTTGGCGGCGCGAAAATGCACGCGGAAATCAGCGGCACGGTCGACTTTCGCGAGCCTGACGACGAATCGTGCCTGCAACGCATTCGCGCGCTCGTCGATAAGATGGGACATCCGCTCGCCGCGCGATTTGACTATAAGGAAACGGAAAATCCCGCGTATCCGCCAGAGGAAATCTACGGCATTTTTTCCTCGGACCCAGCCCGTCAATACGACATGCGCGAAGTGATCGCCCGCGTTGTTGACGCGAGCAAATTCGAGGAATACCGCGCCGAATATGGCAAGACGCTGGTGTGCGGCTACGCGCGAATCGGCGGCTGGGCCGTGGGAATCGTCGCCAACAACAAAAAGCACGTGCCGACAATCGACGCCGCGACGGGCGAGAAGAGGATCGAATTCGGCGGCGTGATCTACACCGAGTCGGCCGAAAAGGCCGCTCGATTCATCATGGATTGCAACCAGAACCTCGTCCCTCTGATTTTTCTCCACGACGTCAACGGCTTCATGGTCGGAAAAGAAGCGGAGTGGACCGGCATTATCCGCGCGGGCGCCAAAATGGTGAACGCCGTAGCCAACAGCGTTGTGCCAAAGATCGCCGTGATCTGCGGGGGAAGCTTTGGCGCGGGACACTACGCCATGTGCGGAAAAGCCTACGACCCGCGATTCATTTTTGCCTGGCCCACCGCGCGGTACGCCGTGATGAGCGGCGATGCGGCGGCCGCAACGCTCGTCGAAATCAAAATCAAGCAGCTTGAGCGCGCGGGCAAAACACTTTCGGACGCCGAGAGGAAAGCGTTGCACGAATCTATTCGTGCAACGTATGAACATCAGACAGATCCGCGCTACGCGGCAGCACGCCTGTGGGTGGATGCCATCATCGATCCAGCGCAAACGCGCGAGGCGTTGATCTGGGCGCTCGAAGCGGCGGCACTGAATCCGGAGGTCAAGGAATTCAGGACTGGTGTTTTGCAGACCTAAAGAGAAGTTAACAGTCGACAGTTAAAAGTTGAAAGGTAAAAGCCAAACACCGCAACCGCCGAGCGTATTTGAGCAGCCATGCAAAGATTTACGGATTTGATCGTCTGGCAAAGGAGCCATGCGCTCGTGCTACAGGTTTATCGCTTGACAAAAAGTTTCCCTTCCGATGAAAAGTTTGGCCTGACCTCTCAGCTTCGGCGCGCCGTTCTGTCCGTGCCAACGAACATCGCAGAAGGCTCCAAGCGCCAGACCAATCCCGAATACGCACGCTTCCTAAACATTGCCGAAGGTTCTTTAGCCGAAACAGAATATTTATTGATGGTGAGCCGTGATTTGGGATATTTGGCGGTGGCGTTAGCAAAGCCTGCCCTCACAGAGACTGCGGAAATCGCGAGGATGCTTCATGGTTTGCGCACCAAGGTTGGCAAGGCCTCATGAAAATGGCACTCGAGCCGCGGCCGGCGACTAGCAAGGTTTGGCCTCTTTACTTTCGACTTTCAACTATTAACTTTCAACTGCGAAGGACTCCATTTGTCTGAAACCGTACAAATCATCGAATGCCCGCGCGACGCATGGCAAGGGCTAACGGAAATCATCCCGACGGAAACGAAAATCGAATATCTGCTCAGTCTGGTGGCTGCAGGAATCAAGCACGTTGACGCGGTCAGCTTCGTTTCACCAAAACACGTGCGCCAGATGGCCGATAGCGAAGACGTCATGAAAGGATTTCTCGTGGGACTTCCAGTGGGCGTGGAGCGGCCCGAAATCATCGGAATCGTCGTAAATGAACAAGGGATGGAACGCGCGTTGAAAACGCCGGGAGTGACAACACTCGGATATCCATATTCCATCTCTGCGTATTTCCGCCGGGCCAACGCCAACATGTCCCGCGCGGAATCGCGAGCCGTTGTCGAAAAATTAAGGCAGGCGACAAAATCTTCCGGTCACGGTTTGGCCGTTTATATTTCGATGGCCTTTGGAAATCCGTATGAAGAACCTTGGGGCCAGGAAATTGTTGAAGAGGCGCTGGTCTGGCTCAAGGATATAGGTGTTCGTACCGTTTCCCTGGCGGATACAGTGGGGACGGCGCCCGCGGCGTACGTCGGCGCGCTATACCATGCCGTGAAAGACTGCGTCGCGGGCGTCGAGTTGGGCGTCCATCTTCATGGCCGTCCCGAGGACGCCGCTGCAAAAGTGTCTGGCTGCTTATGACGCGGGCTGCCGGAGATTTGATGGCGCGCTAACGGGGCTCGGCGGTTGTCCGTTCGCGGGCGACGCTCTGGTTGGAAACATTCCGACAGAAATGGTCCTGTCGGCGCTGGCCGCGAGAGGCGCAGAGACTGGAATTCGCGCCGATGCATTGGACCCGGTCATGGCGATGACGCAGGAAATCCGGGCCAAGTACGGGCGTGAGGGGCGCGCGCAGTGAGAAATTCCCCGCCCCTGTCGGACCGGGGCGGGCTACAAAAACTAGGCGCACCGCCTTCTCGTACCCAAGTCTCTTGTCCGGAGCGAATGCGAAAGATCAGACCCTGTGTGTGTACTTCGAATCTTTGTGGGGCGCGGCTTCAGCCGCGCGGAAAACGTTCTGTTTTCAGGCCGGCTTTAGCTGCTGGCTGTTCGACGGAGGAGTTCTCACACATACTCATCACACCTGTCGTTTTTTTTGATTCATCGACCTTGCAGGATGGCCGGAATCGGGAGGCCGCACACAAATGGCATACACCACGCTAAGGCTCGAAACATCCGGCGAAATCGCGACGATCACGCTCACCCGGCCCGAAAAGCGCAACGCGATCTCGACCGAAATGATCGACAACCTCCTCGGCGCACTCGCCGAAGTCGAAACTAGTTCCGCGCGCGTCGCGATCCTGACCGGCGAGGGCAAAGCGTTCTGCTCGGGAATTGATCTTGCCGCGTTGCAAGCGATCGCCACCCAGTCGCACCTGGAAAATCTACAGGACGCGCGCCACTTCGCGCGGCTTCTGCGCCGAATATGGAACTTCCCAAAGCCGACGATTGCGGCGGTAAACGGCGCGGCCATCGCGGGCGGATGCGGGATCGCGACACTTTGTGATTTCACTCTGGCGGTCCCCGAAGCAACGTTCGGATATCCGGAGGTGCGCATCGGATTCCTTCCGGCAAATGTTTCGGTTTTCCTGATGCGCCAAATCGCCGAAAAGCATGCGCGCGATCTGTTGCTGACCGGAAGGATCATCGAAGCGGCGGAAGCCCACCGCATCGGCTTGATCACGCAAATCGTGCCGGCCGCGGAATTGATAGCCGCGGTGCAGACACTTGCCGCGACGCTGCTGGCGTCCAGCCCAACGAGCCTGCTGAAAACAAAAAAGCTGCTCTGTGAATTTGCGGCGCCGGAAGTGGACCGGGAACTCGAACTCGCCATCGCGGAAAGCGCGCAGATCCGCTCGACGGCCGATTTCCGTGAGGGGCTCGCGTCGTTCCTGGAGAAGCGCACACCAAAATGGGGTGGCAGGTAAACACTGCGCAACTGCGGATGAGGCCGCCAGTCTGATACACTTCTCTTCCCGATGACCGAATTCTTCGACACCATCGTGCGCGTGCGCTACGCCGAGACCGACCAAATGGGTTTCGTCTACTACGGCAATTACTACATCTATTTCGAGGTCGGACGCGTCGAGTACATGCGCCATCAGGGTGTGGACTACAAGCAAATGGAAATCCAGGATGACACTTTCATCGTCGTCGCCGAATCGAAATGCCGTTACCGGCGCCCAGCGCGCTATGACGACCCTCTGCGCATCCGGACTCGCGTGGCAGAATTCAAGCGGCGCACGATCCGTTTCAGCTATGAGGTCCTGCACGACGAAACCGGCGATTTGCTGGCGACGGGTGAAACCGTCCACGTCGTCTGCGACAGCCACGGAAAACCCAAGACGCTTCCCGAAAAGTATCGCCGCTTCTTTGATGACAGAACGGACGTCCACAAGGACGTCCAAACGGCGGAGGAAATTTCGACGCCGCCCGCGCAATGACCGTCCACCTCACCGGCAACGACCTCACCTTCGAACAGCTCTATGAAGTGTCCCTGCACGGCGCCGAAGCGTCGCTCGCCTCCGAAGCTCGCGCCAGGATGCTCGCCTCTCGCGCCGTGATCGATCGAATCGTGGCCGCCGAGACGACGGCCTACGGTGTGAACACAGGTTTCGGCGATTTGGCCGAGGTTCGAATCTCGACGGACCAGATTCGAACGCTCCAGATTAATCTAGTTCGCAGCCATGCCTGCGGAGTCGGCGCACCACTCTCCGAAACGGAAACCCGCGCGATGGTGATATTGCGGGCGAATGCCCTGGCGAAAGGGCTGAGCGGCGTACGCCCCGCGGTTGTCGAGATCCTCTGTGCGATGCTGAGACATCGCGTCCATCCTGTGATTCCCTCGCAAGGCTCCGTAGGCGCTTCCGGCGATCTCGCGCCGCTGGCGCATTTGGCGCAAGTACTGATCGGCGAGGGCGAAGCTGTGTCTAACGGACAGCGCATGGCGGGAGGCGAGGCACTGCGCAAGGCGGGCATTGCGCCGCTCGTGCTCGAAGCCAAGGAAGGAATCTCGCTGCTCAACGGAACGCAGGGAATGCTGGCGCTCCTGGCGCTCGCTTTGCGCGAGGCACAGATTCTCATCGACACCGCCGACGTGGCGGCGGCTCTCGCGCTGGACGCGCTGCGCGGAAGCCCCGCCGCATTCGACCCGCGAATCGCCGGGGCGCGGCCCTATCCCGGACACGCCACGACGTCGCGCAATCTGCTGCGCATGAATCGCGGAAGCCAGATTCGCGAATCGCATCGCCCCACGGATCGCGATCCGCGCGTGCAGGACGCCTACAGCCTGCGATGCACGCCGCAAGTACACGGAGCGGTACGTGACGCTTTAAATATTATACGCGCCATCGCGGAAATTGAACTCAACAGCGCCACCGACAATCCGCTTGTCTTTGTCGCGCCGGATGGCCCCGCGGGGACAGGGGACGTAATCAGCGGCGGAAATTTCCACGGACAGCCATTGGCGATGGCGGCGGATCAACTCGCCGTTGCGCTGGCCACGCTTGGTGGAATTTCCGAGCGGCGCACCGAGCACATGACGAATCCGCATACCAGCCTGCTTCCCGCATTCCTCACGAATGCGCCGGGATTGAACTCCGGCTTCATGATCGCGCAAGTCACGGCAGCGGCGCTCGCCAGCGAAAACAAAGCGCTGGCCACTCCGCACTCCGTGGATTCGATTCCAACTTCAGGCGGGCAAGAAGATTACGTATCCATGGGAATGTCCGCCGCGCGGCGGTTGCGCCCGATGCTCGACAATCTGCGGCGAATTCTCGCGATCGAAATTCTTGCGGCGTGCCAAGGGATCGATTTCCACGCGCCGCTGAGTACAGGGGGCGAAGCCCTGAAAGCGCACGCGTTGGTGCGAAGCATTTCGGCGCACGTCGAAGCCGATCGATCTCTCGCCGCGGACATCGAAGCCGTCGCCGTTCAGATTACCGAAAACGTTTTCTCTGCACTTCTGCGTTAGAAGCCGCCTGATGTCTGATCTTTGTGGGGCGCGGCATTTAGTTCAGTGTCGCACCTACGGTGCTCGGAATTTCTATTACAGTGTTCCCAGCCCTTCCGGGCTGGGCTACGTTCTGTCGCGCCTCCAGCGCTCTAGCTTTGGCGCGGTCGATTTGGAATCTGCCTTTGGCAGGTCGCAACTGGTGATTCGCGACTCGAATACCACAGTTTGTCGTTTGCAATGAGTGATTCGTCACACAGCGCCGGAGGCGCGAAAGACCGTAGCCCAGCGCGGAAGCGCTGGGTATACGGCTTGCCGATAGGGCTAGCGCCGTAGGCGCGGCACATGTCCCTGGTGGCCAAAGCTATAACCTGAAGATTCTCCCGTTGTTACTCACACTCTTTAGCCCCTGAACATTCAACCCTACATTCTTTCTATGCTAGCGCTTCGAAAAGAAACAATCCCAGGCGGAGTCCGGCGGGAAATGCAAAAGGGGCAAGTTCCAGAGAGTAGTGGCCGCAGGGCAGGACCAATGTTTCGAGGCGAACTCCCTGGTCTCGCAGCTTACGGAACATTTCATCGGTGAATTCGTACCAGAACGTGGGATCGTAGCGCCCGCTCACCATCAGGAGGCGCTGGCCGGTCACGCCAAGGCGGTGCATGTAGGGCACGGGGCTGACGGGTGTCCAGTACCGGCGAAGCTCGTCTTCCGTCACCCTCGATCGCAGACCTTCCCAGACGTGCATCGTCGTCATACCTGTGCGGACCGCATCGGCAAAATAAGTGGAAACGTGCAGAAACGCCCCGGCCCGCACCGCAGGGTCGTGCGCCATCGTAATCGAACCCACGGCGGAGCCGATGCTCGTGCCGACAAGGCCCAGCCGCGTGTAGCCTTGCTGTTCGAGCCACCGGAGGCAGCGCCGCGTGTCCGTAATCGCCTGGCGCGTGGCCTGCAGCGTGAGGCCGACGTTCGACCCGACCAATTGATCGGCGCGCTCGTGGCCGGGAGCGACTCGCATGTCATGATAGGGGAGAGAAAGCCGCAGAACCGAAATTCCCAGCGACGTGAGCCAGCGGCAAAGGTTCAGCTGGCCGTTCCATTTGGCATTCCAGTTGGGAAGAAGCACCACGGCGGGGCCGGAGGCTCGCGCGCGGAAAAAGCGCGCATGCACGAGATTATTTTTCGCCCAAGGCGACGCAATCTGGCTCGTGAACGTAAGCACGCGCCCGCCGGATGCGCCGTTTTCGGGAGGATGCAGCACGTAGTCGTCCGCAGGCGTCACAGCAAACCAGTCGTCGCTATGGGCCAGCGTCTCCTCCACCCAGGATTCCAGAAACCCGCGCGGATCGGGCTCCTCGTGGCGCCCGCCGATATGCTCCAGACCCCATTCAAAGGGAAATACGCGGCGATTGTCGTCCGTCGTCCACCGGGCGTGCTCGTAGCGGCGAATTTTTTGTTCGAGCCAGGACATGGTCTATGAGGTATCGAATATAGGGGCGTGCATGGGGCCTGTCAAACTCGCTGGTAATGGAGCTATCTCATAAACCTGAATTCCGAAGTTGTTGTGGGAACTTGGGGTTGCAATCCGGGTGCGCCAACCTCCCGATTGGCGGTTGGCAAGACGCCATTCAGGAGAATGGCGTTCCCGGGATCGCCGCACGGCAGAGATAAATCGCTTTGTAGCAGTTTTTTCCGCTCAGGAATTCAGCCACGATGACGCGCCAACGGCGCGGAGCATGCCAGGACCACGCCCCGGGGACGTGTCCCCGTACATATTCCGCCCTGCAAGGGCGGACCGACCGATTCCGAAACCCAGGGGGTTGCCCTGGGCTGGAGTACGCCGGCGCTTTCAGCGCCGGAATCAAAGTTGCGCAAAACCGAATTCAGGATTCTTGACGGTTGGCCGCTAATGGGACGGCTTCGACTATCCACTCTTCGCCCTAGTAGTGGACGCGGCCACAATTCTTGTCATTCGAGGCTCAGTGTGAACCGGGCGGAAATTTACCACGGAGTCCGTCGAAGAAATTGAAGATGAAATTGACCTTGTTCACTGCTGCGGTCTGTTCTGAGCCTGGGGCCTTCAACACGGCGAAGCGCTTGCCGTCGGGGTGTAAGTCAAAATTATAGGTGGCCCCACGGTCAGTAAACTGGCCGGGCGACCAGAGTTGGGGCTTGCCGGCGTGGAAGGAATCGCCGGAAGCGGTGTAGGTAACCACCATGATCTTGCTGTCCAACGTGCGATAAAAAAGTTCCTTGCCGTTGCGCGACCACTTGGGCGCTACGCCGTAGCCGGTAGAAATCTGCCACTTGCCGCCCGGGCCTGGGAACGGCCGAACGTACACTTCGAGAGTGCCGGTTTCATTGGAGTGGTAGGCAAGCCAGCGGCCATCGGGAGAGAAGGCGGGCTCCCTTTCGAGAAAGGGACTGTTCAAGAAGGCCTTCGGCTCCCCGGCCTTCCAGCCGGACTTCTCATTGCCTTCGATGGGAAGAGTCATGATGTCCCAGTCCGTGCCGGTATTAAGTTGGTGGAACGCCAGGACCTTGCCATCAGGACGCCAGGAGCGCGCGTATTGCGGGCTCTTGCTTTCCGTGAGGCGCTGGGCCTCACCGGCACCATCGGAGCGTATCCACCAGAGGTTATTCGCTCCACTTTTGTCTAGGGAGGTATAGACAATCCTCTGGCCGTCGGGAGTCCAGACGGCTTCGACGTTTTGCTCGCCGGCAAACGTCAGGCGTGTGAGGGTATCGCGTTCCCACTCATACACCCAGATGTCACTCCTTTTGCCGTCAGAGATGTCCAGGGCTAAACGCTTCCCGTCGGGGGAGAACACGGGGTTGTAGTAGGCGCCGGCAGTCTCGCGCAGGGGCTGGAATTTGCCCTCGCGGTCCATCCAATAGATGGAGACATTCTGGCCCCCGCTACGACCCGCGACATACACGAGGTTTCCGGTCTCCGAAAAGGAGAACTGCGCCGAGCCACTGGTGAAATTGTGACCACGCCTTCGAGAATCGGCGCGGGTTGGCCTGTGACCTCCAGCCGCTGCAGATCGAAGGGCACAGCAAACAGCGTGCCTTCGTGCATATAGACCACGTGCCCGCTGGGAAGGTAACGGGCATAAAATCCGCCGCGCTGCACCGTCTTTCGCTGTCCGGAAGCCATCGAGTACACGACGATGTCTGCGTCCTCGTAGTTGTACTGGTGCGTGCTGGACATAAACATCGCGGCCTTGCCTCCAGGCAAGACCTGCGGCCATCGTTGCGTGATTTCGCCCGCTTGCTTATCGAGGGTGGTCAGCGGTTGGGGCATTCCTCCAGCTGAGGAGACTTTGGATAAGGCTGACGCGCCATCCTTGGCGAACACGATTGTGCCATCTTCGCCCCAGCTTCCGCCGCGGTCGTTGGGAACGTCGCAGAGAGTGACCGCCGCGCCGCCTTGTACGGAGATTTTCTTCAGCTTGCCGTCAGCGAAGAAGCCGAGCCACTGGCCATCGGGCGAAAAAAAGGCATCGCGGGCATTCTCCGTGCCGGAAAGCGCGGTGGCCTGCAACTGATCGAGCAAGCGGATGTAGAAGCGCTGCTTCTGGTCCGAACCAGTGGCGACAAAAACCAGCCGCGTGCCGTCGGGTGCGAGGATCGCGGATGCTCCGAAACCCGTGTACAGGCTTGCGTCCGCGCCGATCTCCGCGTTCAGGCGGACTGCTTGCGTCGGCTGCGACGGCCTCGGCGCGCGCAGCACGAAGCCAATGGTCGAAGCGATGGTCGTGAGCGCGAGCGCAGCCGCTGCAGCCCAGGCCAACTGCTCGCGCCAGATACTTTTCACTGGGGCAGAGGTCGCAGCGACCACAGCCGGTGCAATCGTCACAGCGTCGTGAATTTCGATGCGGGCATCGCCAGCGTCTCGAAGCCGCAGCGTTTTGTCTTTTTGCAGGCAGCGGCGCAAGAGCAGCCGGATCGCTGCGGGCGTGGTTTCCGGCAAGCAGCTCCAATCCGGTTCGGACTTCACCACCGCCGCAAGAATTTCGGTGATGTCTTCGCCATGGAACGCGGGCTTGCCCGTCAGCAATTCATACAGCACGCAGCCGAACGCCCAGAGGTCTGTCCGCTTGTCCACCGCTCTGCCGCGCGCCTGTTCGGGGCTCATGTACGCGGCCGTGCCCAGTATCACTCCCTGCATCGTGGCCGCTTGGCTGAGCGTGGGCGAGTTCGAGGGATCGCTCCCGGGATCTTCGCCCGCAAAGGCTTTCGCCAATCCGAAGTCCAGCACCTTTACTTTGCCTTCCGTCGTCACCTTCACGTTCGCCGGTTTCAGGTCGCGGTGAATGATTCCTTTCTCGTGTGCGGCTTCGAGTGCTTCCGCAATTTGCTTGGCGATGGTCAGAGCTTCCTCGATGGGAACCGGCCCTTCCCGGTTGACGCGTTCCGCCAGCGTGTCGCCGGAGACCAGTTCCATAACGAGATAGCTCGTATCACGATATTGTTCCAGTCCGTGGATCGTGGCGATGTTCGGATGATTCAGCGCGGCCAGCATTTTCGCTTCGCGTTGGAATCGGGAAAGTTTTCCAGGATCGTGCGCAAACGCTTCGGGCAGAACTTTGATGGCCACGTCGCGCCCGAGCTTGGTGTCGTGCGCTTGATACACCTCGCCCATCCCGCCCGCGCCAATCTGGGCGAGGACTTCGTAGGAGCCGAGACGTGTGCCAGCGGCGATGGTCATTTCTTCAACCCCGCTGTCCAGTTGAGGACGACGGTGATGGGCGCAGATTCGGTTCCTTGACCTTCACTGCCTTCAGGACGAGGAATCAGAAAGCGTTGCCCGTCCGGCGAAACAGCGAAGGCCTCATAAGGCGAACCGTGTCCAGCGTTGGCATAGCGGGATTCAAAGAGGACTGCTGGGTCCCCATATTCGAATGTCGGTCCGGCGGGGTTAACCTTCACGGATATCAGGTTTCGCGGTGACGCGCTGGTTTCCAGATAGAACAGTTCTTTGCCGTCACTACGCCACCTGGGGTACCACCCGCCCTTGCTGGAAATCTGCCATTTCCCTTCACCGATCGGAAACGGCCGAACGTAAATTTCGTTCCTGCCAGTCTCGTCGGAAGTGTAAACGATCCACTTTCCGTTCGGCGAAATTTGCGGGCCTTGCTCATTGAATGACGACTGCAAGAATGGAACGGACTTTTTGTCTCCCAATGGAAGTACCCACACATCGAATCCTGTCTTTGGGTCGCGAAGCGTGTAGACAATGAACTTTCCATCGGGAGACCAACACATCGGGGCCTTAGGCAGGTCCGACTCCACCAGTAGTTCCTCCCCGCCTGTCCCGTTTGCGGATTTTTGATAAATTCCCCATTTGCCGTTGCGCAGCGAACCGAACGCGATGCGGCTTCCGTCGGGAGACCAGATGGGCGAAGAATTGTCTTGGGTGGCATCAAATGTAAAGCGCGACATCGTCTCTCGGCGAGCCGACTCGAACAGCCAGATGTCTCCGCCATTGCTGTCATGCCGATGAACTGCGATTCGCGTTCCATCGGGCGACACATCCACACCCCGATAGCCGCCTGGCGCGCCAAATGTCTCGACGAGCTTTCCCATGCGATCAATCCAGGACAGCTGAAAATTCGTGCTCACCGTCGGCCCAGTGCGGTACGCCAGCACGCCATTTTCGGAGACGGAGAAAGCACCCACATCTGTTATCGGGACTGCAATATGTTCGGCAACCGCACTCGGGTCGCCGCTCAGTGCCAATTTCTTTGCATCAAAGGGCTGCCGGAGGAGCGTGCCTTGCCGTACAAACAGCAGGTCACCTGAAGTCGAATACAACGCGTTTGTGTCGGCTGCCAGCAAACGCTTCGATTCGTTGGAATCCAGAGTTCCAAGAAAGATTCCGGAAGGTTCGTTCGCCGCTCCCAGCACGAGGTAAAGGAAATGGCGGCCATCAGGTAAAAAGGAGGGGAACCGATGGCTCAGCTGCTGTGGCTCCAGCTTCGTAGTGAGAGCCGCTTCACCTCCCCCCGAAGCTACGCGGTAGAACGGGGTGGTAGAATCTGGCGCAAACAAAATCACACCATCGCGATTCCATGCTCCCCCGCGACCGCTCGGGGCGTCAGCCAGCGTCTGCACTGGCCCCCCGTTAGCGTCAATTCTCTTGAGTTTTCCCTCGGCGAAGAAACCAAGCGTCTGGCTATCAGGCGACCAGAACGGGAATGAGCCATTGTCGGTTCCTTGCAGCACTTGCGGAGTGGGGTCATCAAGCGGCCGCACCCCGATCATGGTCTTGCCTGAGGTATCTATCGCGCCAAATGCAAGTCGGCGTCCATCTGGTGAAATGATAGGAGGAGAGTTCACGAAACCTGATTCGAAAGTTGCTTTTTCCGGTGGGTAAACGAAGAAGCGCACGGCAGCGACCCCGCCGGGCGAGCGATACAGGTATATGACGACACCACTCAGGCCAATCGTGGTCAGCAAGAGAACGGCGGCGATCGCCATCCACTTCCTAGGACGCTCATGCCGCGCCGCGACAGTTTCAGTGGGCTCAGTGCTTGAAAGAGCGCTCTGGATCGTGATGCGCGCCTCGCCGCTATCGCGCAGCCGCTGGCGCGGATCCTTGTCCAAGCACCGCCGCAGCAGATCCCGAATTTTTGCGGGAGTCGCAGCAGGCAATACTTGCCAGTCAGGTTCCGTCTTCACCACCGCCGCGAGAATTTCGGTTATGTCTTCGCCATGGAACGTTGGCTTGCCCGTCAGCAATTCATACAGCACGCAGCCGAACGCCCACAGGTCTGTCCGCTTGTCCACCGCCCTGCCGCGCGCCTGCTCGGGGCTCATGTACGCGGCCGTGCCCAGAATCACTCCCTGCATCGTGGCCGCTTGGCTCAGGGTCGGCGAGTTCGAGGGATCGCTCCCGGGATCTTCGCCCGCAAAGGCTTTCGCCAATCCGAAGTCCAGCACCTTTACTTTGCCTTCTGGCGTCGCCTTCACGTTGGCGGGCTTCAGATCGCGATGAATGATTCCTTTTTCGTGGGCGGCTTCCAGTGCTTCCGCAATTTGCTTGGCGATAGTCAGAGCTTCCTCGATGGGAACCGGCCCTTCTCTTTTGACCCGCTCCGCCAGCGTGTCGCCGGAGACCAGTTCCATAACGAGATAGCTCGTATCACGATATTGTTCCAGTCCGTGGATCGTGGCGATGTTCGGATGATTCAGCGCGGCCAGCATTTTCGCTTCACGCTGGAACCGGGACAACCTCGCAGGATCGTGCGCGAACGCTTCGGGCAAAACTTTGATAGCCACGTCGCGCCCGAGCTTTGTGTCGTGCGCTTGATACACTTCGCCCATCCCGCCCGCGCCGATCTGCGCGACGACTTCGTACGAGCCGAGATGTGTGCCGGCGGCGAGCATCATTTCTCCAACCGTGCGGTCAAATCGAGGACGACCGTGATGGCCCCGGGCGCCTGCTGGGATCGATTCGCCATGGGTCTCCCCCAATTTGAAATTGGCACAGTATACCGCCCCGGCTGTTGCGCGGTTGTGTTTTTTCTGAGCAACTTCGAGATACAAACAGAAAAGGGCGTCAGTTCTTGCGCTTCGTGACTCAGCGTGAACCCTTCCCGACTCAGGGTGAACCCTTCGTGACTCAGGGTGAACCCTTCGTGACTCAGGGTGAACCCTTCGTGACTCAGGGTGAACCCTTCGTGACTCAGGGTGAACCCTTCGTGACTCAGGGTGAACCCTTCGTGACTCAGGGTGAACCCTTCGTGACTCAGGGTGAACCCTTCGTGACTCAGGGTGAACCCTTCGTGACTCAGGGTGAACCCTTCGTGACTCAGGGTGAACCCTTCGTGACTCAGGGTGAACCCTTCGTGACTCAGGGTGAACCCTTCGTGACTCAGGGTGAACCCTTCGTGACTCAGGGTGAACCCTTCGTGACTCAGGGTGAACCCTTCGAGGCTTAGCAGTTTGTTGAAAGAAAGATGCGGACTGTCATTCTGAGCGAAGCGACGAATCCCTCTTTCTCGGGTATCGAGTAAAAAGAGAGATTCTTCTCCCGCCGCAGCGGGCTCAGAATGACAGCGCATGGGTTATTCAACAAGCTATCAGCGTGAACCCTTTGAGGCTTAGTGTGAACCGGTCGGAAATTTGCTGCGGAGTTCGTCGAAGAAATTGAAGATGAAGCTGACCTTGTTCACTGCTGCGGTCTGTTCCGTGCCCGGGGCCTTCATTACGGCAAATCGCTTGCCATCGGGGTGCAAGTCAAAGTTAGAGCCGCCCGCCCCGCGGTCGGTGAACTGGCCGGGCGACCAGAGCTGCGGCTTGTCGGCATGGAAGGAATCGCTGGAAGCAATGTAAGTCACCACCATGATCTTGCTGTCGTCTGTACGATAAAAAAGCTCCTTGCCGTTGCGCGACCACTTGGGAATGAAGCCGCCTCCGGTAGAAACCTGCCACTTGCCGCCCGGGCCTGGAAAAGGCCGAACGTAGACTTCAACAACACCCGATTCGTTGGACGTGTAAGCGAGCCAGCGGCCATCCGGCGAGAAGGCGGGTGTCCTTTCGTCGAAAGCACTGTCTACGAAGGGCTTCGGCTCGCCCGGCTTCCAACCGGACTTCTCGTCGCCTTCCATCGGCAGAATCAGGATGTCATTGCCCGTGCCACGATTGATTTGGGTGAACGCGAGGGCCTTGCCATCGGGCCGCCAGGAGCCCGCATACTGAGAGTTCTTACTTTCCGTGAGCCGCTGGGCATCCCCGGCACCATTCGCGCGTATCCACCACAGGTTAGACGACCCGCCTTTCTCCCGGGATGAATAAGTGATCCTCTGGCCGTCGGGAGTCCAGACGGGATAGTCGTTGCTCTCGCCTGCAAAGGTCAGGCGTGTAAGGGTGTCGCGTTCCCACTCGTACACCCAGATATCCGGCCTTTTGCCGTCAAAGATTTGCAGAGCCAAGCGTTTCCCGTCAGGGGAGAATACAGGATTGGTGTAGTTGGCGGGGGCCTCGCGGAGGGGCGTGAATTTGGCCTCGCGGTCCATCCAGTAGATGGCGGCGTTCGAAATCCCAACGCCCGCGACATACACGAGGTTTCCGGTGTCGGAAAAGGAGAACTGCGCCCCGGCAAGTCCGGGAGCGGCAAGCACGCCTTCGAGGATCGGCGCGGGCGGGCCGGTCACGTCCAGCCGCTGCAGATCGAAGGGCGCAGCAACCAGCGTGCCTTCATGCATATAGATCAGGTGCCCGCTTGGCAAATAGCGGGCATAGAAGCCCCCACGCTGCACCGTTATTCGCTGACCGGAAGCGATCGAGAACACGACGATATCCGAGTCCTCGAAGTTGTTCGCGTGGGTGTTGGATGTAAACAACACGGCCTTGGCTCCCGGCAGCACCTGGGGCCAGCGTTGTGTGATTTCGCCTGCCTGCTTATCAAGCGTGGTGAGCGGTTGGGGCGTTCCCCCCGCCGAGGAGACTTTGGATAAGGCCGCCCGGATATCCGGCTCGAATACAATTGCGCCATCTTCACCCCAGCTTCCGCCGCGGTCATTGGGAGCATCGCAAAGCGTGACCGCACCGCCGCCCTGCACGGAAATCTTCTTCAGCTTGCCGTCGGCGAAGAACCCTATCCACCGGCTATCGGGGGAAAAGAAGGGATCGCCGGCATTCTCCGTGCCGGAAAGCACCGTGGCCTGCGATTGGTCAAGCGAGCGGACGTAAATGCGCCGCTTCTGGTCGGCGCCGCTGGCGACAAGAGCCAACCGCGTGCCGTCGGGGGAGAGGATCGCGGAAGCCCCGTATTCGGTGTACAGGTTTGCGTCCGCGCCAATCTCTGCGCTCAGGCGCATCGCCTGCGGCGGCTTCGGCGCGCGCAGGACGAAGCCGATGGCGAATGCGATTGTCGTCAAAATGAAGACCGCTACGGCAACCTGAGTCAATCGCTCGCGCACCTTGCGGTGCGAAACCAGCGGTGCCGGCACGCCCGCCTGCGAACCTGCCTCGGCGATCCACTTCAACTCCAATTCCAAATCGCGCGCCGCCTGCCAGCGATCTTCGGCGTCCTTCGCCAGACATCGCTGGATGGCGCGCTCCAGCGCCGGCGGTGTCATCGGCTGCAGAGTGCTGATCGGCTCGGGGTCTTTCTCCAGCACTGCCGACGCCACGCTGAGATTGCTCTTCCCCTGGAAGGCGCGGCGCCCCATCACCATTTCGTACAGCACTGCGCCAAATGAGAAAATGTCGCTCCGCCCATCTACTTCTTTGCCTTCCACTTGCTCGGGCGACATGTATTGGAACGTTCCGACAATCGTGCCCGCCTGCGTCACCGGCGCAGCACGCGTCGCTGCGACCGTTAAAGTATTCCCCGTGGAAAGGGGCACTGCCGCTTTCGCCAGCCCAAAATCCAGCAACTTCGTGCCTGACTTCGTCAGCATGATGTTGCCGGGCTTCACGTCGCGGTGCACGACGCCGCTGCGGTGCGCCTTGTCGAGCGCGTCGGCGATCTGCACGCCGAATTTCAAGACCTGCTCCAGCGGGAGCGGCCCTTTTTCCAGGCGCGCGGCCAGCGTCTCGCCTTCCACGTACTCCATGACCAGGAAGTCGACGCCGTCTTGCTTGCCGACATCGTAGAGCACGCAGATGTGCGGATGATTCAGGCTGGAAATCGTTTTCGCTTCGTGCTCGAAACGCTGCCGCAGAGCGGGATCGCTGGAAAGATGTGTCGGCAGAATTTTTATAGCGACGGTGCGCTCCAGGCGCGTGTCGCGCGCGCGATACACCACACCCATGCCGCCCGCGCCCAGCGGCGCGACGATCTCGTAGGGACCGAGTTTCGTGCCATTCGTCAGGGCCATTTGTGAAAGGGAGTATACACCCGGGAAAGTGCCTCCTATTGCTTGTTTGCTTCACTCTTGACGCCGCGGGCGTTGTAGGTGCGCGGCGGGTGTGGCAGAGTCAGAGCGTGATCCCTCTTGGCGCGTTTTTGTTTGGTCTGGTGGTCGGAAGTTTTCTGAACGTGTGCATTCTGCGCATTCCCGCGGACAAATCAATTGTTTTGCCGGCGTCGAGCTGCCCGAAATGTGGAAAAGCAATCGCGCCGTATGACAATATTCCTGTCCTGAGCTGGATGATCCTCGGCGGAAAATGCCGCAATTGTAAGACGAAGATTTCGATCATGTACCCGGCCGTGGAATTGTTGACCGGACTGCTGTTTTTAGCATGCTATTTCGTGTTCGGCTTCACTGTGGATGCGCTCAAGTGGGCGACCTTCTCGGCCATGCTTGTGGTGCTGACGATCACGGACCTTCGCGAGCGCATTCTGCCGGACTCGGTGAATTTTTTCGGCGTGGGCGTCGGCCTCCTGTTCAGCTTTTTCACCAAGCCCACGGATGGAACCGCGCTGTGGATTGCAAATCGCTGGTTCGACTTCCCTCCTCCGCAGCCGGTGCTTTCCTTCGTCGACGCCGTCCTAGGCGCCGTGGTTGGCAGCGGATTGCTCTGGGTGGTGGCCGAAGGATATTTCCGGCTGCGAGGCCGCGAAGGCATGGGACTTGGGGATGTGAAAATGATGGCCGCGGTGGGCGTCTTTCTTGGGCTGAAGCGGACGCTCATGACCGTGCTTGCCGGGTCTCTTCTGGGAAGCGTGATCGGTATCGTTCTGATCTCCCTTTCAAAGAAGGACCGCAATTATGAACTTCCTTTTGGTACATTTCTCGGAGCGGGGGCTTTGCTGGTTCTGTTTTTCGGCACCCCGGCATTGCAGTGGTACCAATCTCTTCTGGCGGTGAAATAGCGACGTGCAACTCGGCATCCTAGCAGCGATGGCAACTCCGACGGTGGGGTCGCTCTGGTTTCTCACAGGGGTCTTGTTCATCCTGGGATTGGCTGGCGCGGTTCTTGCGGCGGTCGCAGTGCGCCGTCTGCTGCATCGCGGCGCGCGATCCACGGATGATTTTGGCATGCCGAAGCCGCGCAGCGACAACCCTGCCGCGTTCCTGACGGCTTCGATGCAAGCCGTCATTCAAAAGCTTCGCGATCAGGAAAAAGAACTCGAAGTCCTGCACCGTGCCGAGCGCGAACGCGCGCAACAGACCGAGCGCCTGAGCGAAGCTGTGACTCACAATATGCCCGCCGGCCTCTTGCTGGTCAATTCGGCGGGCTTGGTTACCAGCGCCAATCCGGCCGCCGAACTTGCCCTGGGAGTGAAAGCTCTAGCCTATCGCCGTTATAACGAAGTCCTGGGCGCGGATTCGCGCCTGACGCAACTCATTGCCGGATGCCTCGAGCACGGCAGGACGTTCCGCCGCGAGGAAGTGGAATATCTGGCGCCTTCGCACGATCTCCGCCAATTGGGTGTGACGATTTCGCCGATCCTACGCGGCACGGAGGAAGTGACCGGCGCCATTTGCCTCCTGAGCGATTTGACCGAGCTTGCCGCGCTGCAAAAACAGATCCACATGAAGGAAAATCTTGCCGCACTCGGAGAGCTTTCCGCGGGCATCGCTCATGAGTTCAAGAACGCACTGGCCACGATTTCAGGCTACGCGCAGATGATCCGCAGCGAGGCGAAACCCGGAACGGAATTGCGCGAACACGGCGAGAAAATTTTGGATCAGACGCGCGCTCTGACCCACGTGGTGACCGAGTTCCTGAAGTTTGCGCGCCCGCTCGATCTCGTTGACGAGCAGGTGACACTTCGCCCCTTGATCCAACGCGTTCTGGCCGAAGTCTCCGAGACGGTGCCGGGAGTTCCCGTAACCTGCGAAGGAGAGTTCGGCGACGTGTCCGGTGACGATGCCCTTCTTCGCCAGGCCATCTTGAATCTCGCCCGGAATGCGGCCGAGGCCGCCGCCGACAATCCCGGCGGCGGGCGCGTGATCATCCGCGGTGAGATCGATCAATCCGGCGCGATGCAGGGCCAGCGCATCTTCATCTCCGACAATGGACCGGGGATTCCCGCCGACGCTCTGACGAAGATCTTCATGCCCTTCTATACGACCAAGACGAATGGGACCGGGCTGGGCCTGGCCGTCGTACAGAAAATCGTCGTTCAGCATGGCGGAACCATCGAAGCGCGCAACCAGTCACAGGGCGGCGCCGAATTCATCGTATGGTTACCGTTTGTACGAGAGCCGGTAAGGGTGATTGATTCAGCCGCCGCGCGCATCTAAACTAGGAGGGAATCAGGTGCGGTCCCGTATGCGGGATTAGCGCCCGCCAGAAGTAAAGTTCCGCCCGCTCCCTCTAGAAAGGCGGCGAATGACCATGAATCCGAAACGCATTCTATTTGCGGCGCTTGTAAGCGTGTTGTTGTTTTCTCCCAACTTATTGACGGCCCTCCATGCCCAGGAAAGCGTCGCTGACGCCGCGCGCAAGGCGCAGGCCGGAAAAAAATCGTCAGCCAAGGCCGCCACGGTCTTTACGAACGACAACATTGATACCGTCAAGGGAACGATCTCCGTGGTTGGCGAGACGCCGGAGCCGCCCGCGGACAAGACCACGACGGCGCAGGACAAAGCCAAGACACCGCCGACAGACGATAAGACCAAGGCTGCGCCCGCGGACGACAAGACAACCTCGACCAAGGACGAAGCGTATTGGCGAAAAACCTTTGCCGACGCACGAAAGAAACTCGCGGACGACGCTCACGAACTCGACATCTTGCAGCGGGAATACAATTTGAAGCAACAGCAGTACTACAGCGACCCGAACACCGCGATGAAGGAACAATACAACCGGCAGGACCTGACCGACACCAAAACAAAAATTGACGAAAAAACCGCGGCCGTGGCGGTGGACAAGCAGGCGATCTCCGATCTCGAAGACGCGTTGCGTCAAGCGGGCGGCGAACCCGGGTGGTCCGCCGCGCCGTAGGGATAACCCTACTTTCTCGAACAGCGATCTTCATTTCACAGTATTGCCCCTGAAAAAGAGTTCGTCGCGCGATTTTGTGGCGCCTGCGTCTCGCCGGCAGTTCTTAAGCAAGGAACACAACGCAACACCGCCGGCGAGACGCCGGCGCTACTAAGACATTTGCTCAATGAGAGCGTTCACGGGTTGAGGTCCACCCACCACATCGTTGTTAAAAACATGGTCTTTACTTTTTTCCAGCCTAATCTTCAGGGCTGTTCCACCTCCAGCACCGGATAGCGGACAACGCACATCGCCGCGTAGCCGCGTGCTCCGCGCCGTGAAAACATGGTAGAACAAGCTTCGATGGAACCCCTTCTCCTGGTCGAGGACAAAACAGAACTCCGCGCGATGTTGCGCAAGGCGCTGGAACGCGCCGGGCACAAAGTGGACGAGGCGCCGGACGGCTCGGCAGCCGTCGCGAAGGTGCGCGCCCGGCGATATCTGCTCGTTCTGACGGACCTCAAACTGCCAGGCTGCTCCGGCCTGGACGTTCTGCGCGAAACCAAACAAGCCGATCCCACCATTCCCGTCATCCTGATCACGGCGTACGGTTCGGTCGAAGAGGCCGTCACCGCGATGAAGGAAGGCGCCTACGACTTCATTCAAAAGCCCGTGGACCTCGAACACCTGAATCTGCTGGTCGAGCGCGCCTCGCAACAACAAGAACTCTTGCGCGAAAATTTGCTCCTGCGCGAGGAATACACGGAACGATACGGGTTCCCGCGCATCGTGGGCGAACACAAGTCCATGCAAGACGCCACACAACAGGTGCAGCGCGTGGCCGCGACGGATTCGACGGTGCTGCTCCTCGGCCAAAGCGGAACGGGCAAGGAGCTATTCGCTCGCGCGATTCACCATCTTTCTCCCCGGCACGCGCAACCTTTCGTCGCGCTGAACTGCGCCGCGATCCCCGAGGGACTGGTCGAAAATGAACTCTTCGGACACGAGCGCGGCGCCTATACGGGCGCTGGTTCCCGCAAAGTCGGGAAGATGGAGCTGGCGAACCGCGGCACGATTTTTCTCGACGAAATCGCCGAACTTCCCATGGCCACGCAAGCTAAGCTGCTGCGCGTACTCGAAGAGCGAAGTTTCGAGCGCGTCGGCGGAACGCAATTGGTCGAGATCGATGTGCGCATTCTGGCCGCCACCAACAAGGATCTGCGCGACGCCGTGGCCTCGAAAACGTTCCGCGAGGATCTCTTTTTCCGCGTCGCCGCGGTGCCCATCACGATCCCTCCCTTGAGCGAACGCGGCGACGACGTTCTGATGCTGGCCGAACATTTCCTGGAACGTTTCCGGCGCGAATTTCGCAAGCCAAACCTGAAGCTCTCCGACAGCGCTTCCGCGGCGTTGCGCGGCTATGCCTGGCCGGGAAATGTCCGCGAATTGCAAAATACGATCGAGCGCGCGGCCATCCTCTCCGACTCCGAAACCATTGACGCCGAGAATCTCCAGCTCCCTGCTCCACGTCCACCCGATGGACAAATGCCGGAGGGAATGCTCGGCCAGAATTTCAATTGGGGCGGGACGCTGCAGGAGGTTGGCGCCCGTGCAGTCAACCATGTCGAGCGATTCAAGATTGAAGAGGCGTTGAAGTCGGCGAAGTGGAACAAAACGCGTGCCGCCGAGCTGCTCGGCGTTTCGTACAAAACGCTGCTGAACAAAATTCGTCTGCTCGGCCTCGAAAACTAACTGAAGGTTTCCTCCACGATACGAATCACTTCCCCAGGTCTAAAAAGTCTGTGTGAGAACTACAATTTGTGACCGTAAAGTGTCGCACCTACGGTGCTCAGAATTCCTATGGCCACCGTTCCCAGCCCTTCCGGGCTGGGCTACGTTGTGTCGCGCCTTCAGCGCTCCGGCTTTGTTGCGGTCGAGTTGGGATCTTCCCGTGGTCACTTGCGGCTTGGAATTGGCAACTCGTGGCTAGAGCATTTTCGATTAAAGTGTTTACACTTCATGGCGCATTTTCCCACCACAGACTTGAAAGAATCACAGTGCTCCGTATAGGAATGAAGAGAAAATGCTCTAGTAGTTTCTGATTGTTGAGTCGCAACGCAGCGCCGGAGGCGCGGATGACTGTAGCCCAGTGCGGGAGCACTGGGTACACGAGATAGGACCATACCAAGCGCCGTAGGTGCGGCAGATGCCTGTGACGGTTAAGGCTCCGACCAACAAAAGTTCTCTGGTCGTCGCACAGACTCTAGAGACCCGGACCAGAGTGAATTCACTCGCCCAAGCCACTATTCTCGCGGGAGCGAGGATTGCTGTAAACCATCGGGGTCAGACCAGGACGGGGGTAAGATTTTTTCATGTCCGCCCAGGTGAGAGAGCGCGCTAGATGGAGCGAGCGACCAGAAATGCCCCTGCAGCAATCGAAACGGCGCCAACCAGGCGCGCGAGGAGCGGGCCGCGCTTCCATAGTTTTTCCGTGGCAATGATGGCGGCGACGCCAGCCATCACGGCGAGGTTCATCACGCCAAGAACCATTTGCATGAGCATCAGCGCCCAACAGCATGCCGCGCAGAACGCTCCATGATGCAGGCCCACGCGAAATCCGCCCCACACGCCCGGTCTGTATGCGTGCCCAAGGAACATCAAGGGATCGCGGCAATGCTTCAAACAAGATTGCTTCAACGGAGTGAGTTGCCAGACGCCGGCAATCACTAGTAACACACCCGCCGCGGCGGGAATCCACTTGCTAAGCTGTGGGGAAAACATCGCCGCGCGTGAAATTTCAAATCCGGCCGCGAAAGCAATTGCGCCGAACGCGCCCCAAACCGTGAAATAGCCCGCCGCGGCCAGAACCGTGTTGAACATGGGCCAACGCTGCCCTGTATGCCGCGCGACGCGGCTATAGAGTTCCAACGTCGGCCACGACGACGGAAGCATCATGGCGATCATCATCGCCTGCCACATCAGCAGAAAGACGAAAGCCGCGCCCGCGAGCGACTGCCCGGGCATAACCATCCACATCATCGGCATGGTCCAGCCGCCCGGCATCCTCATGCCGCCCGACATGCCGCGCGCGGCGTAGAACGTGTACGCAGCAGCAAGGAGAAATACGCCGGTGGCAATCGCGCGCGCCCATTGTTCCGTTCGATCGGGAGACGCAGCAACCGCTTGCTCCGCGATCTCCCGTGCGGGAGCGGAATTTGTGGAGACATCCATGAAGAAAATTAGCCGGCAGCTTCTCCCGAATAATCAAAGTGGGAGAATTCGCCGTACAATCCGGAATGATCGTAATTGAGCAGATTGAATTCGGTTTTGAGGCGCATCACCTTCGAGCGGCCCAGCGTGAGCCGTTTGGAAGTGAAACCGGTCGGCTTATCGAGATAGATTTCTTCCGCTTCGCCTGAAACGGGATTGAGGATGGGCCCCAACTCGACTTCGTACAAATCACCAATGCGCACGCGGCTATCCAGCGTTTTGGTCTCCACGTGAAACGGCGCAAATTTCGGCCCCAAACGGTGCGCTGTAACAGCGGAGAAAATAACCCACGGCCCGCCCGACTTCCCTTCCGACAACGTTGTGAGGGCCGCGCGTTGCGCTGCATTGGCCTTCTCATCGATGAGCGTTAGGCCGGTCACATTGCCCTTGTGCAGCGCCGCCGGAGAATGCGCCAGCCAGGACATCGAGAGACCCGCCAGGGGAACTTCACCGAAGCGCCCTTCCGTGAACTTCCACACATAGCCGCCTTCACATTTTCCCTGCGTGGGCGGAGCATCGAAACTGCACGGGCATCCCCAATCGCAGCTGCATGCCCCGATAAGAACACCTTTCGCATTCCATTTTGTGGCCACGAAATTGACCTCCGACAGTAGGAGTTATTTATCACCAAATGTGACGTGGAACAATGAATTTCCTCAACGTGATTGAGCCTTTGTGCCCATGTGCAGCGTGACGATGCCCCCCGTCCAGCGCTCGAATTGTACATCGACAAAGCCCGCGCGATCGAATTGCAGCTTCAGCTCTTCAGGGGACGGAAACCTGCTCACGGACATGGGAAGGTACGTATACGCGGAGGCGTTCCCCGAAATCATGCCACCCAGAAGAGGGAGAATGCGCCGGAAGTAAAAGCGATACATCGCGCCGAACGCTGTTCCGGAAGGCTCCGCAAATTCCAGGATGCCCGCAGATCCGCCGGGCTTCAACACTCGCAGGATTTCCCGCAATCCGCGTTCGTAATTCGCAAGATTGCGGAAACCGAAGGCGCATGAAACAAGGTCGAAGCCGGCATCGGTGAATGGGAGATGCAATGCGTCCGCCTCGATAAATTCGACGGTGGCACGAGCCGCGGCAGCCTTCGCGCGCGCCCGGACGAGCATCTCGGGAACGAAATCCGAGCCGATGATTTCCGCGCCGCGTGGCGCTTCTTTTCTAAACGCGAATGCCAGGTCTCCCGTCCCGCAGCAAAGGTCCAGCACTCGCGCATTCGGGTCGTGGAGGATCGCGGTAAATCTCCGCGCCACGCGCCGCCGCCACAATTTATCGATATCCAGGGAGAGCAGATGATTCAGAAGGTCGTATCGCGGGGCGATGCGCCCAAACATTTCCCGGACGCGAGCGGCGGCTTCTGTTTCGTCGAGCACGCCTTCGGGTCGCGTGCCGGGAAGGCCGCGCTGCGGTGCAACGGTCATTTCAGCGCACCCGAAGAGGCGCACTGGCGCAGGACTTGTGCGAGCACTTGCGGATCCGCTTCCACGCCGCAACGAACTTTGCCGATCCGCTCGGGTAAGACAAAACGCAAACGTCCGGCACGAGTTTTCTTGTCGGCTTGCATGGCGGCTGTCAAACGCGAGGGAGAAGCGCCAGGCCAAGGCGGAAGAGGGCCAACGCGCGCGATCAGATGCATGATCCGTCTAGAATCCTGTGCCGACAACAGCCCGCTCGCGACGGCGAGCTTTGTGGCCGCAAGCATTCCCCATCCCACCGCTTCCCCATGAAGATACTTGCGATATCGCGTCACGCTTTCGAGCGCGTGCGCGAACGTGTGCCCGAAGTTCAGGATTTCGCGCAGGCCGGATTCGCGCTCATCAAGAGAAACGACGCGCGCCTTCTGAGAAACCGAACGTCCGATAACGAAATTAAGCGCGGCCGGATCGCGCCGTAGGAGCTTGTCCAACCTCTGCTCCAAAAACTGGACCAATTTTGCGTCACCGATCACACCATACTTGATGATTTCGTAGATGCCTGAACAAAACTCACGCAGCGGAAGCGTGCGCAACAGCTCGGGATCGGCAATCACGAGTTTCGCGGGATAAAACGCTCCGACCAGGTTCTTCCCTTCCGGAAGATTTACGCCGGTCTTGCCCCCAACGGCGCTGTCCACCTGCGCCACGAGCGTCGTCGGAATGTGTACGAGCCCGATTCCACGGGCGTAACTGGCCGCCACGAATCCGGCAACGTCCCCGACCACTCCGCCGCCGACGGCGACGAGCAACGACCTGCGATCGGCCCCGGCGCGCACCAGTTGCCGGCAAGCTTTTTCCACGGTGGAAAGATTCTTCGCGGCCTCCCGGTCATCAAACAGGATTGTCGCGCGATGAACCCCCTTGAAAATCCTTTCAATCCGAGCGCCCAAGTGTTTCCATACGCGTGGCGACGAAATCAGGAAGACCGCACTGTGTTCCGCAAGGCGCGCAACCGCCCGCGCTGACCGAGTAGCCACACCGCGCCCACACAAGATTTCGTACGTCCCACTCGCGGACCGTACTTTGATCTTCTTCATCGGTTTCGCACAGGGGCGATTGAAAAATGTAACACAATCGGCGAACCGCCACCGACGCGAAAGTGATTCTAGGTATTGGGGCAGTTTCCGATTGGCGCGATAATCGTCCAGGTGACCTGACCGTCTGCCTCCCAATTTCTTCGAACCACATTCGTGGATCGTTTCCGAGCAAGCGCCTTTTCGGGAGTTGGCACCCACCACTTCAGTTCCTAGGGCCTGAAGATAAGTTAGACCACTCAGCCCTTCAAGGGGTCCGCGATTTATGGTAACGTACGCACATTCGAAATTACATGCAGCGTTAAAGAACCAACAGACTTATAATCGCCGAATTAAACCTTGTCCTTGTTATAGTTCTCATAATTTATCTGTTCAACTGGCGGACCCAAGAAAACAGTGAGAGTGGCATCCGCAATGCCAGCAGGCATCGGCCTCCTCGGGTATCCCTAGGAATGCTTCGGCTTACTAGATCGCGGAGTACGGCAAATGAAAACTGAGAACCAACGTCGGACCTGACCTGCCCCCTGTTTTGGTCCAATCATAAGTTAGCACTCGGGGCTTGGTTCTGAATCTGCTCGGAGGGGCGGGGGATGAGCCCGTCGCCGTCGAGGCTGTGGGAAAGTGGGAATCCCGCGCTTTTTGCGGGATTTCCAAGCGGAGAGGAAAAGTGGTTTGTACTTTTCCTCGCAGCGTCTTTTCCACAGCCTTTTTCTCCGCCGATTTCCGCCGCGAATTCCGTCGGGGTTCGATACCCCAGGCTGCTGTGCGGCCGTACCGTATTGTAATCCACCCGCCACGTTTCGATGATTCTCCGCGCTTCCTCCAGGCTCACGAACCAGTTCTGGTTCAGGCATTCGTCCCGGAACTTCCCGTTAAAACTTTCGATGAACGCATTCTGCACCGGTTTCCCCGGCTCGATGAAGTGCAACGCCACGCCATGCGCATACGCCCACTGGTCCACCGCCTGGCTGACGAACTCCGGCCCGTTGTCCACCTGAATCGCTTCCGGATAGCCCCGCTCTTGCGCCACTTCTTCCAGCATCTGTACCACGCGCGATCCTGGCAGCGAAGTGTCCACTTCGATCCGCGGCGCTTCCCGCGTGAACCCGTCCATCAAGTTCAGCGTGCGAAAGGGCCGCCCGCTCGCCAGACTGTCCCGGGTGAAGTCCATCGTCCACAGCTGATTCTCCCGTGTGGGCAGCACCAGCGGCACGCGCGCTTCGGCCCGGAATCGCTTGCGTTTCTTGCGCCGCATCGCCAGCCCTTCCTCCCGGTAGATCCGGTAGACGCGCTTGTGATTCACCACCCACTTCGCAGTGCCGTTCTCTTGCTCTCGCCGCAGCAGTTCATGCACCCGCCGGTAGCCGAAGCGCGGCCGCTCGCCCGCGATTTCCCGCAGCCGCGCTCGCAGCGCCGCATCGTTCCGTTCCCTCCGCTGATAACGGCAACTCCCTCGGTGCATTCGCAGCAGCCCACAAGCGCGCCGCTCGCTCAGTCTGGCTTCCGCGCGCGCGACTCGTACCGCCTCTCGCTTCGCCGGTGGGCTTACCACTTTTTTGATAGCACCACCTTCAACGCATCGATGTCCAGCGCCTGCTGCGCCACAATCTTCTTCAGCCGTCCGTTCTCGTCTTCCAGTTGGCGCAAACGACGCGCCTCGTTCACCTCCAACCCCCCGTATTTCGCTTTCCAGTGGTAAAACGTGGCATCGCTGATCCCGATCCGCCGGCAGAGTTCCTTCACCGGAACTCCCGCCTCCGCCTCTTTCAACACCCCCACAATCTGCTCTTCTGAAAAACGGCTCTTCTTCATGGACGCTTCTCCTCTCGTGGTCTTATACCCGGAGAAGCTAACTTATGGTTGGACTAGTTTTCGGGGGGCAGGTCAGACCGACCGAGTCATTATCAGAATGCCGGTTCGAGTCTCAGCCGTGGACGTTACCGGTGTGAAGTTTAGCGAACAGGGACACACCCTCACGATCAACCGGCATGGAGCAACTATAGCGCTGAGCCGAAAACTGATTCCGGGCTTGCACCTAACAATCTGTCCCATCGCGAGCAAGAGAGAGGTAAGCGCGCTGGTCATGGGACAAATGGGCGGCCAGTCAGATGTCCACGTCTACGGAATAGCGCTGCTGGAGACGAATGTAAACTTATGGGGGATCCAGTTCCCACCATTGTCCGAATCTGAGGAGGGGTTGGTCAGACTCTTGTTAGAGTGCAGTGCCTGTAAGGCTCGTGAAGTGGTTCACCTGAATGAGCTCGAGACTGATGTTTTTGAGGGGAACCACACTCTCCCACGGTCTTGCAGCCAATGTGGTACGTGGACCCTCTGGTGGCAAACACCCGACGAGATACCGTCCGGGCATTCCGGGGTCCAGTCCAAAACAGAGACGGAGCCATTTGTCGCCCTAGCGGATCCCGCAAAAAATAAGCGCGCACACGTTCGGGTGCAGGTAAGAATGAAGGCATGCATACGCCACCCAGGGTTTGAGGAGGAGATTGTTGAGGTCAAAGACCTTTCGCGCGGGGGACTTTGCTTCGCCAGCCCCAAGAGATACATTGAAGGCTCAAGAATAGAGGTTGCGGTCCCGTATTCTGAGGGGAAAGCAAACATCTTTGTCGCCGCACGGATCAACAGGGTCCAAGAATTGGCAGGCAAAGGGTTGACAAAGTACGGCGCAAAGTGGATCCGATTCCGTTAGGTCTCGCCGGGAAGCAACGAATCACCGGTCTTTCATCCTGCCTATATTCCGGATTCAGCGACCCTGATTGTGTGTGGCCCGCGGAGGCGCGTCCACCCGGGCAAACGAATGGAATATGGAGCGCGCGACCGTGCGCGGGTTAGCGATGGGATCACGAACACGCAGTAGCCGGACGGCGACGCCAAACTCGCCCGCGGGCAATGGCTCGACCCGGACGACTTCCCCCAGATATTCAAGATTGAAACAGCCAAACGCGGGGATGGCATGAACCTGCATGCCCGGCCAGTACGAACTCTTCTCCGTCACGAAATAGAAGCCGTTGCGGCTTAGATCGCGCATCATACGTACTTCTTCGAAGCGCTCGCCGCGTTGATCGGCGGGTTCCACATAGACGAGGCGGGCGACTTGAGCGCGAGGTTCACGGCGACGCTCTTTCCCTCGTACAAGTTCGGTCATATCGTCCCTCCGTATCTGTAGAAAAGCATACCGCCGGGAAGCGGGCCAGTCGATGGAGCGAAAGTACTGCGGGGGATGGGCTGTCCGTAAGTTTACTAGATTAGACGGCTGGCTCGGTCCAAGCGGTCAGTATTCACGACCGGAGCTTATCTCACCTCAGGCACTCAACCTTCGACGAACGACTTTAACCTGGACAGCGCCTGATCCCATTGCTCGGAGACGAGTTCGAGGTATTTCTGGATTTCTACAATCGGAGCCGGATCGAATTCAAAAAGGCTCTCGCGACCCGTACGGACGCTGCGCACGATTTCTACCCTCTCCAGCACTCGAAGATGCTTGGTGATCGCCTGCCGGGTAAGCTTGGAGCCCTCGGCTAGCTGAGAGATCGACCGCAGTTGCCCGCCGCAGAGCTTCGCAATCAGCGATAGTCGCGTCTCATCGCCCAGCGCGGCAAAGACGGGTGCCTGAGCCAGCCGTCTGGCGCCCATGCTGCTACGACCTTTGCGCGACATAGCTCTCAATATTCTTCATTTGCACGGTCCAGCCGCCGTCATTCATTCGGAATGCCTCGAGGCGGCGGTCGCTGGGAATTTTATCGAAGCCGGACTCCGTGAGCAGAAGCAGTGTACCGCTCGTTGTCTTCTCCAGCCTGAATTCGACGAGCGTGGGCGTCTCCTTCGAGTAATCCATTTTGGGATCGACCGAATAAGGGTGCCAGGTGAAGGAAAAGAGCCGTTCGGGCTCCATTTTCTGCACGACGGCCTCCCATTTGACGTGCTCGTAGCCAGGGTGGGTAATCCGGCCACGCGAGATCTGGCCCGCTACGAACGGGCCATCCAGTTTCACGCCAAACCACTCGCCGAACTCACGATGATCCGTCAGCGCACGCCAGACCCGCGAAACTGGCACCTGGAGTTCCATACGCTTCTCAATTCGATGCTCCATTTTTACGCAACCTCCAGGTTGCAGAATAACGCGGCCCGTTTGAAACCGCAACCTTTTTGTTGCTCTTTGTTCACGGCAAGACTCCCCCGGTGTGCGCCAAGACAAATTCCACACTTGCCCCGCAATGCCTCTTGGAATGGCTCCCGCGTTGCGGCGTGCTCGGGTTGCGTAGCCCCGTCCCGCACTGGCGGAAGCCACGCCTTGTTTCGATCCATCGTTACGTTGTACGGTAGGTGTCGGCATTCATCGATCATATTGAACCGGAGGAAACAACGAATCGTGAAGACAACGCAGCTGGGAAAAAATGGGCCTATCGTCTCTGTGGTTGGACTCGGTTGCATGGCGATGTCCGACATGTATGGGCCGTCAGACGAATCGGAAAGCATCGCGACAATTCAGGCGGCGATCGATTCCGGGGTCAATCTGCTGGATACGGGCGACTTCTACGGTATGGGCCACAACGAGATGCTGATTCGCCGGGCGATTGAAGGCCGTCGCAAAGACGTCTTCCTCGCCGTCAAGTTTGGCGCGCTTCGCGGACCGGACGGCGCTTTCATCGGACACGACATGCGCCCGCCGGCAATACGAAACTTCCTCACCTACAGCTTGCGCCGGCTTGGGACCGACTACATCGATCTTTATCAGCCCTGCCGCGTTGATCCTCACACCCCGATCGAGGAAGTCGTCGGCGCAATTGCCGATCTTGTGAAAGCCGGATACGTCCGGCACATCGGGCTTTCGGAAGCATCCTCATCCACGATTCGGAGGG
Organism: Terriglobia bacterium; assembly: GCA_963811715.1. Lineage (GTDB taxonomy): Bacteria > Acidobacteriota > Terriglobia > Acidiferrales > UBA7541 > Palsa-360. The sequence continues at coordinate 62,777 of CAWESM010000004.1, read as the reverse complement.
CGAACTCAGTGCATCCGATTTCTGCTCTGCAGATTGAGTATTCGATTGTGAGCCGCGGCATCGAAGCGGACATCCTGCCGGCCGTGCGCGAGCTTGGCATCAGCGTGACCGCTTACGGCGTGTTGTCGCGCGGACTTCTTTCCGGCTCTCCCATCACCTCGCCGAAGGATATGCGCAACCGCTTTCCGCGCTTTCTCGGCGAAAACCTCGACAAGAACCGCAAACTCGTGGATGCTTTGAATGCGATTGCGGCGAGCAAAAATGCGACGGCCCCTCAAATTGCTATTGCGTGGGTAATGTCGCGCGGCGCGGATATTAATTCCCTTGATCGGAGCGCGGCGGCGCAAACAATTGGCGGAATCCCTTCGCGCGCTCGATCTGAAACTGACAGCCGAAGACCTGGCCCGCATAGAGTCCGCGATACCCGCCGACGCCGTCGCGGGAACGCGCTACTCGGAAGAACAGATGCACCATCTCGACAGCGAAAGGCCCGCAAGCAAGACGTCATCAGAATCCGCGTAGAGGGCTCACTTGAGAATTGCCCTATGGGCTCTGGTCCTCGCGGTCGCCTGGACGGCCGCATTGACAGCCGTTGCGCACTCGCCCGGCTTGCATTCCACTCCCGGGATATGGCTCGGGATGTTCGGCTTGCCGGGCGTTGTGATTGCCAACTGGGCGCAGTCTTTTCTTTTTCACAGGTTCAATAATAATCTTGGGTACTCCCTGATGTTCCTGGTGAATTGGATCTTTTACTGCAGCGTACTTCAGGGCCTCGTATCGGTGAAGCGCAGATTCTGGAAGTAATTCCCTTGCGGATTTTCTTTTCGAGTTCTGGACCGCACGCCGTTCGTCTGTTCATACAGCTCCAGCAGGCTTTTCACCCGAAGGTCACGCCCGGACTCCCTCGACAATGCTCAGCGGGCACTTGGTCGGCACGACGCGGCTCAGCTTCAACCCTACCTCCTGGAACACTTTCGCGAACTCCTGCTTGGTACGCTCGCGCCCTCCAATGATAAGCATTTGCATATCCAGGAGCTTGCCCCGGTCGGGGCCGTTACCGGGAGGGATGACGGCGTCGACGACAAGCACCCTTCCCTTCTCACTCATGGCGGCGCAACAGTTCGCGAGAATCTTCGCGCAGCGTTCATCGTCCCAGTCGTGGAGGGTGCGTTTCATGAGGTAGGCATCACCGCCCTTGGGCACCGCTTCGAGGAAGTTTCCGGATTCGAGCGTGCAGCGCTCGGCAATGCCCTTCGCCGTCAGGTGCCGATCCTGCTTGGCGCGCGTGATGACCGAGGGTTGATCGAAGAGCACGCCCTTCAGTTTCGGATTCGCCTGGAGGATGGTGCTCAGGAGGCTGCCGTGTCCTCCTCCCACGTCCACGAGCGTCCGGATTCCGGAGAACTTATAGGCGGCCGCGATTGCTGGATTCTCCACCGAGGAGACGCTCGTCATCGCCTCACCGAAGATCTTGAGGTCTTCGGGGTGCTTCTCGAGATACTCGAAGGGGGGAACTCCGTGGGCCTTGAAAAATGGGATCTCGCCTGTTTTGAGGCCGTGGAGCAGTTGCGCCCTGGCATCCTCCTGATATTTCTCTCCGAACATGAGCGCGGCGGCGTGCATGGAGCCGGGGATCGCCTTCTGAAGAGTGGCGGCGAGTGGGGTCAACTTAAATCGCCCGCCCTTGGTCTCCGCGAAGACGCCGACGCTCGCCAATGCGCGAAGCACACGGTAGAGCGCCGGCGCCTGAACCTCTGCGGCCGTCGCCAACTCTTCGACCGTGCGCGGGCCGTGCTTGAGACGGTCCGCAAGTTCGAGTTTCGCGGCGACGTAGATCAGGTGCGCCACCCAGCGTCCCATGAGGAGAGTGAACATCACGGCTGGCGATGGCGGATTCTTGGACAAGGCGGTCTACCTCCAAACGGATTCTAGCTTCGGCGAAGCATCCGACATCATTTCGTTCCTGTTGGCACGCGGCGCTTCAGCTCTTCAAACCAGTTCAGCACGACGTTGATTTGCGTCGGCGCCGCCTGCGCCGATTCGCTAGGCTTGAGCATCAGGAAGCGCTGGCCGTCGCGTGAGACATCGTAGTTGGCGACTGGGACTGGAGGCGGTTCGTACCGTCCCTCGAATAGCATCCGGGGTTTGCCCGCAGCGAAACTAGGCTGAGTGGCGATGTCCACGGCCATCATCTTGTCGCCGCTGCGGTAGAACAGTTCCCTCCCGTTGGGATTCCACACTGGGTCGATTCCCCCTTCCGTCGAGATTTGCCACTTCCCACCTGGGCCCGGATAGGGCTGTACGTAAACCTCATAGCGGCCCGATTCATCCGAGATGTACGCCAGCCAGCGACCATCGGGGGAAAAACATGGCTCGGTTTCGTTGAACCGCGTTCGGAGGAAAGGCTGCGCCTTGCGGACTTGCCCTGAGGCCGCCGAAGGGGCATGCCCTGAGCCTGTCGAGGGGTCACCCACACGCAGCATCCAGATGTCATATCCCGTGGTAGGATTGACTTCAATGTATGCCAGCAGTTGCCCATCCGGGGACCACGACATCGGAGCATGGACATAGTCGCTGGTCGTCAGCCGCTCAAGACCTCCACTGCCGTCTGCCAGTTGCCAAAAAACATTCGGCGGCCCTTCCCTGTTCGATTCAAACGCTATCCGCTTGCCATCAGGTGTCCAAACCGAGACAGGGTTGTAGTTCCCCTCAAACGTAAAACGGGTCAGCGTCTCCCGCGAGAGATCGTACAGCCAGGTTTGAGACTCTTGTTCCGCAATGCCCACGGCTACCCGTCGGCCGTCGGGGGAAAGCCTCGGGAACACGTAGGCGTGCGCAGGGGCTGCCAAGGGCTGCTCTGCCCCACTGCGACTGACCCAAACCAACTTGCTTTGGGCCGACTGATCGCCCCCCAAAACGTAAACCAGCGATCCTGTGGCGGAAAAGCTGTACTGGGCGGCCCCGCTGACTGAGGATTGCAGCACGTCCTCCACCACGGGGACTGCTGTTCCTGTGATTGTTAGCCGCTGGGGATCAAAGGGCACGGCCAGCAGGGTTCCCCCTTGCGCATAGACCAACTGTCCCGAGGGCGTATAGCGAGGGCTCATCCCTCCTTGGAGCAGGTTCCGTCGTTCGCCGGTTCCGGTCGACTGGACGGCGACCCGCGCGTTGTTGAAATTCACTGCAGTCGGTCCGGCAGCAAAAAGGACTGCCTTGCCGCCAGGCAAGAACTCCGGCCAGCGGTGGCTGATGTCCCCTTTCTCGAGACGAGTCAGCGGTTGGGGCGTGCCCCCCGCATCCAAGACTTGCTGGAGAGCTCCGACTGTTGCGGGTGCGAAGGCGATCATCCCCTGGCTGCCCCAATTGGCCCCGTGAGGGAACGAAGCATCGCCAAGGGTCACCGCCGCTCCCCCACTCACCGAGACCTTCATCAGCTTATTGCCTGTGAAAAATGCCAGCCATTGGCCGTCAGGGGAGAAGAAGGGGTTGATGCTACTTTCGGTGCCGGGGATGGGCTTGGCCTCCAGGCTATCCAGTGCCCGCAAATAAATCTGCTGGGTGCCGCCCTGGCGGGCGACATAGGCGAGATGAGTGCCGTCGGGGGAGAGGGCCACAGACGGACCACTGTCCAAACCTGCTAATTGTTGTCCCGGCGGCAGATTTATTACCGTGCGGGTGACAGGCTGTGGCAGCAAAGGTTTCAGATTCCAGACGGCAAAGCCGGCAATCGCCGCACCTAACAGCAGCGTACCCACGTTAAGGATTAGCGCCCGTCGCCCCAGCGAACGGATGCCTTTCGCTGCCGCAATCGGCGCTAACGTGGCTTGCGAGCCGCCTTCAGCAATCCACTTCAACTCATCTGTGAGATCCTTCGCGCTCTGGCATCGTTCGTCTGGTTCCTTCGCAAGGCATCTTTTAACGACGCGGTCCAGCGCCGGAGGCGTCATCGGCTGGAGGGAAGAGATAGGCGGCGGGTCGTCTTTCAGAATCGCCCCAATCACGCTCGCCTGGGTCTTGCCCTCAAACGCCCTCTTGCGCGTCGCCATCTCATAAACCACTGCGCCGAACGCAAAAATGTCTGTGCGCGCATCGACCTCTTTACCTTCCAACTGCTCTGGGGCCATGTACTGCAGCGTGCCTACTATCGTCCCCTTCGCAGTCAACGGATCGTCCGCCGTGGGAATTTCCGAAAGCTGCGCATTGGCCGGAGCCACTTCCTGCTTCAACTTCGCCAAACCGAAGTCCAGTAGCTTTGTTCCTGTCTTGGTCAACATGATGTTGCCGGGTTTCAGATCGCGGTGCGTCACGCCTTTGCGGTGAGCCTTGTCCAACGCATCGGAAATTTCGATCGCGAACTGCAACACTTGTTCCAGCGGCAGCGAACCTTTCAGCAGCCGCTGCGCGAGCGTCTCGCCTTCGAGATACTCCATCACCAGATAATCGATCCCGTCCTGCTGGCCGATGTCGTGGAGAACGCAGATGTGAGGGTGATTCAGGCTGGCGATGGTGCGAGCTTCGCGCTCAAACCGCTCGCGCAACTCGGAACGATCTGCAAGATGCGTCGGCAAAACTTTGATTGCGACAATTCGATCGAGCCGCGTGTAGCGGGCTTTGTAAACCTCGCCCATTCCGCCCGCACCAATAGCGGAGAGGATTTCGTAAGGCCCTAAACGTCGGCCGGGAAGGATCGGCATGGGCTCTCACCAACTTAGAGTCGGCAGAGTATAACCCGAAGAGGCTCGGAATTAGGATTGCATTCTTGTTACGAAAGGCCGCGCGAGGCGCAAAACTCTTTACTTCGGTCGGTAGTGTCCTGATTTCAAAATTGTCGGGACGATTGTGGAGTTCAGGAAGTCGGGGCTGCAGAGTCTCTGTGAGAACTACAATTCGTGCGCGCTATGTGTCGCACCTACGGTGCTCAGAATTCCTTTGGCCAGCGTTCCCAGCCCTTCCGGGCTGGGCTACGTTGTGTCGCGCCTCCGGCGCTCCGGATTTGTTGCCGTCGATTTGGAAGCATCCCGTGGTCACTCGCGGCTTGCAATTGGCAACTCGTGGTTGGTAGTTTCTGATTCGTGAGTGGCAACGCAGCGCCGGAGGCGCGGAAGACTGTAGCCCAGTGCGGGAGCACTGGGGACACGACATAGGACGATGCCCAGCGCCGTAGGTGCGGCAGATGCCTCTGATGGCGAAAGGTACGACTTACAAGATTCTCTGGTTGTCACGCAGACTCTGAAGCCCCGACCTCCTGAAATGCAAAATCAGACTGCTTTCAAAACATTCGCCGAAATTAGGACACTACCCTTCGGTCCTCTGGGTTGAATTCCGTCCGAGGATTGTGAGCGCAAACTTGTATTTTCCTCAACCAACACCGACGATTGCAGCGATCCGTCGCGGGCTCTGAAATTCGCTACCGGATTTTCTTTTCGAGTTCGGGAAGAGACGCGATCAACACGTGCCCTGTAATCGCGAGCGTGCGCGGATCGATTTTGTCGAGCGTATCGCTGGTGGTATGCCAGTAGGGCACATTCAAATCAATAATGTCTGCCGCCGGCACCTCCCGATTCAGAAATGCCAGGTGGTCATCTTCCACGGCCGAGCTCTCGTTGATAAACACGTTCCCGTATCCGAGCCGCGCCGCTGTGGTCCACAGAACCTCGGTGAGCCAGGGAGTGGAATTCGATTCGCGTTTGAATACAGGATTGGCCGGGCCGACCATGTCGACCAGAATCATGGCCTTCACGCGCCGCAAATCGCCGGAAAGCGCGAGGCTGGCAGCGAGTTCGCGGCTTCCATAGGTATTGTCCGGATCGGCCCACTGGAAATTGAAGGCTTCCTCGCCGTCCAAAAACGCCAGCCAGATCGTCTGCGCGTTTTTACGCGCGCAAAGAATCCGTGCCAGCTCCAGCAAAACTCCCGTGCTGGATCCGGCGTCGTCGGCTCCTACAAAGTTGTCGATCCGTTTTGTATCGTAATGCGATGCATATAAAATAAGGTTGGAATTCGCCGAGGGAATCTTCGCCAGAATGTTTTTCATGGCCACGTCGCCAATCGGCGTGGAGGCATGAAAATCCTGCTCTTCGACGGGGCAACCGAAACTCTTGAGCTGGCCGAGGATGTAAGCCTGCGCGCGGCGAATCCCCTCGCTGCCGGCCGGGTGCGGCCCGATAGCCACGAGCTGCTCGACGTGTTTGTAGGCGCGGGCGCCGTCGAATCCGCCCGTCGTTTCAGCGGACGGCGCGGTAGGAGCGCTGGCCAGCACCGGAGACGCGGCCTTCGGGCCGTCCACCGCGGGCGAAGCCTGGTGGCCACAAGCCGCCACGAAAAGAGCGCGCGGCAATCATCGCACCGAAACCCGTTCTCCGGAATCGTGCTCCCATTTATCCCGCCCCTCCGCCCGCGATCGCAGCCGCTTTCGCCTTTCGCCGCACGACAAGCGCCGCCACGCCTATGCCAATGAAGTAGAGCGCCACCATCGGCGCCATAAACACCAGCATCGTCATCGCATCAGGTGTGGGGGTGATGATCGCAGCAATAACAGCGATGACGAGAATGGCATATCGGAGATTCTTCCAGAGAAATTTCGGCGTCACGATATTGAAGAGCGCCAGGAAGAATATAAGCACAGGCAGCTCAAAGACGAGCCCCAGGCCCAGCAACACAATCAGGATGAAGTCAAAGTATTCGTTGATGCTGATCAGTGGCTTGAACGGACCCTGCAATCCAATCAAGAAATTCAAAATATACGGCAGCATCACGTAATAGCCAAAGGCGATCCCGGCCAAAAACAGGAACAGCGAGAAGAACACAAACGACGAAACGGCTCGCCGCTCGTGTTTGTAAAGCCCCGGCGCAATAAAAAGCCACACTTGGTAAAGCACGACCGGGGCGGCGAGAACGACGCCTAAATAAATCCCCAACGTGATGATCATGTTGAGGTAGCCGGTCGGGTTTGTGTAAATCAGTTTGTCTTCCAGATTCATCTTGCGCAGGGCGGCCTGCATGGGCTTAACGATGAATCCTATGACTTTCTGGGAGACGGCCACACCAACCATCGCGCCCACAGCAATCGCGATCGCGGAGTTGATGATCCGCTTCCGCAGATCCACCAGGTGCTCGAAAAACGACATCTTCCCGCCCGCTTCCTGCTCCGGCGGGAGTGCGGGCGCGTCAGACTGCGGCGTTGTCATCAGAGGGTTTCTCGTGGGGTGGGGTCGCAGAGTCAGGCACTGGCGCGGCCTGGGCAGGATTCGCGTGGGGCGGCAGCTCGGCTACTTCTGCCGCGGTCGTGCCCGCGGGCGCCAGGGCGCGCGGCACGGTTCCTTCTGGATCCACAGGAACCGGCGCGACAGAGGCCGTCTCGACCGGGCTAGGGTGAGGCTGGGCGGCAGCCGCAGCCGCGTCCGACTCACGAATGCGGGTCTGGCGCTCCAGCTCGCGCACTTCTTCTTCCAGGGCGTAGCGAAAATCGCCGGTCATCTTGCGGAATTCCGCGGTCGCCTTGCCGAGCATCCGGGCGAGTTCCGGCAGCTTCTGCGGGCCGAAGATAACCAAGGCCACGACGAACAGTACGATCAAATGTGGCATGCTCAACATGGCCGGTGGTCTGTAACTTTCTCGCGTTGATTGCAGGATTTTCAGGCGGGTTTCAGGCCAAGCCCGCACCCGATCCGGGTCCGCTCTCATGCACAGGTGGAATCATAGTGGACACTCCAGGGGGTGTCAATTCAACTCCCGTGCTATGCTATACTTTAGGTGGCCAGGAAGCAGGAAAGCGAGGGCGAAATGCAGGGTGACAGGCGCGGAGCATTGCTCGTCTTAGGTGTATTGGTCTTATCAGCTGTGCTAGGGGGCATTTACGGTCCTGCTGTCCGCGCGACTTCCTCGGATGTAACCAACCTGCAGGATTCGGTGAAATCCTTTACTCGCGTGCTGTCCGTCGTTGAGAAGAACTATGCCACCCCGATTGAAACAGATAAGGTCCTTTATTCGGGGGCAATTCCGGGAATGTTGCGTGTCCTCGATCCACATTCCAGCTTTTTTGACCCGCGCGCGTACGCCAATCTCCGCGAAGACCAGCGCGGCCGGTATTACGGCGTTGGGATGACCATCGTTCCCCGCGAAAACTTTACTTACGTGTTGGCTCCCATGCCCGGCTCACCGGCGTACCGCGCCGGCATCCGCCCCGGCGACGTGATCATGTCGGTTGATGGCAAGACCACCCAAGGGCTGAGCAGTTCGGAAGTGGCGGATATGCTGAAGGGGCCAAAAGGCACCATCGTCCACATCTCCATGAAGCGTGTGGGCTACGATCAGCAGCTCGATTTCACCGTGACGCGGGATGAAATCCCGAAACATTCGGTCGACATCGCGTTCCGATTCAAGCCGGGGATCGGCTACATTAAGCTTTCCGGTTTCAATGAGACGACGGAATCGGAGCTGGCTGCGGCGCTGAAGCAGGTGGATTCGTCCACGCTCGACGGCGTGGTGCTCGACCTGCGCGGAAATCCAGGCGGCCTCCTGAATGAAGCGGTCGCCGTTTCCGATATGTTTCTGGATAAGAACCAGTTGATTGTGTCGCATCACGGGCGCACCTCGCAGGAACGCCGTTATTACGCGGTGCGCGGGAATCGCGGAGTCACCGTGCCGCTGGTTGTGCTCGTGAACGGCGGATCGGCATCGGCCTCTGAAATCGTCAGCGGCGCCATTCAGGATCATGACCGCGGCTTAATTGTTGGCGAACAGAGCTTTGGCAAGGGCCTCGTGCAGACTGTGTCCGGCCTCAGTGAAAACACCGGCCTGGCGCTCACCACCGCGCGGTATTACACGCCGAGTGGGCGGCTCATTCAACGTGACTACAAAGATACTTCACTGTATGACTATCTATATAATCACAAGAACCCGCCTCCGACAGAAGTCAAGCTGACCGACAGCGGCAGGCAGGTGACCGGCGGTGGGGGCATCACCCCGGACGTTTCCGCTGTGCAGCCGAAGGTCGATCCCTTCCAGGAAATGATTTTTCGACGCGACGTGTTTTTTGGGTATCCGGGCGGCGTGGGCAATTTCACCACCTACTTCCTGGGGACGAAACCCGAAATTACAAAGGATTTCTCGCCGGACGACGACACGGTGAAAATATTTTTGGCGTACTTGAACAAGGAAAAGATCAAGTATACCGACGCGGACATCGCTCAGAATCTTTCCTGGATCAAACGCGAGATCAGGAAAGAGGCTTTCATCTCTGTTTTCGGCCTGACGGAGGGTTACAAGGTCGATCTCGAAGAGGACGCGCAACTTCAGAAAGCGGTCGATTCCCTGCCTCAGGCGCGGGCGCTTTACGAAAACGCGCGGAAGATCATCGCGCAGCGTACCGCGGGGATGGGCACGCCACAGCAGCAGTGATTCCGTTTCGCTCTTTCTTCCCAAATAGTCCTGCCCGGCCCGATTGGAAACTTCGCCAGGCCCTGCTACCATAACCGAGGTACCGTGGGCGGCTAGCTCAGCTGGGAGAGCGCATCGTTCGCAACGATGAGGCCGGGGGTTCGATCCCCCCGCCGTCCACCAAATCTTTCAACAACTTAGACCGCTTTTCTGAATTGTACGAGTTGCCCCTTTGAGACTCCAGGCAACCTAAATCCAAGACCGATCTTCTCCGCCCACGATAGGCGGAAATCGGGAAAACTTCTCCTCCTCATTTTCGTCGATTGCGGACGCGACGACGGTTTTTGTGATGTTTCCGTAATCGCGGACCGTGGATGGCGAGAGCGTTGCCGCCATGTGCTCCACAAGTTCTTTAACTGTGAGGTTGTTCACATCAGCGAGATAGGCATCGCCGAGAAATGGGTGAATCCACTTGTCGAGCGCATACCACCGATGGTCGATTGCTCGATGGGATTGCGTTTGCGGTTAGCGAGAGTGCGCAGCCAGGTCTCGCCCTGCCGCTTGAATGTAACGGTTGAAGTTGCTTCGATGAAGCGGCGTTCGGAGCTGATGCCGAGTTTTCGGATGTGGTCGGCGCATTCTCGGTCTGCAAGGGAGCGGGTCATACGCACACCGAGGAAAACGACAATCCGGCGAGGAATCGAGCCCGGAACCTCCTTCCAGTAGCGACCGTACGACGGCAACGTCTCGTCCCACCTGTCCGACTTAGTTCTTCCCTTCTGGAACACAGTTCCTGCGTGATAGGTTCGCCTTGCCAAAGAGGGGCCTCTCCGGCGCGACGCTGCAACCGGTTCAGACTGTGTCACACGTGAATGAACTGAAGCAAGGCGGTTTTGGTTATCCGAGACAGATTCCGCTATCCTCCCCGTTTGGGCGGGCAGTCCTCCGAGTTCGATTTGGGTAGCGGTTGCCATTTTTCAGCTACGGGTTGTGCGTTCCAGAATCACATGTTTTAGGATCGCCCTGACCACCCATCCTCCTCGTGTAGACTCAATCGCTTGCGGGAGCCTGCGCAGAGAGGTTTTTCGGACCACGGGCAAAAGCCATATTCCGATGAGAGGCCGGCAGAGGAGCTTTCGATTCAGGTGTGCGGAGCGCGGCGCCAGCTTCTATTCGCGCAGCCCGAACGTGTATATCAAGCTGAGCGATGTTCGCAAGTTGGGCTGCCCCCGGATCGCCACGATTGAATCGAAAAATGAAGTGCGTAGGTACTCTACTTCCGGCCGCAGTGACAATTCTGGCGAGATCCGGCATTGAAATCCTGCGCCGCCCGCCCACGCAAGGTGGTTCACGTATCCCCGCACCAGCGTTCCGTTGCTCTCGAAGTTCACCCCGGTCTCTCTCGCCCCGCCCAGCAGCACCTGCGCGTGAATATCGAATTTGCTCCGCCGAACTGGATAGAAAACCGGCCCGCCCATGTACGTCAAGATGTCCGCTCTGCGGCCCGTCTGAAACGCATCGAAGGAACGCGAATACCCCACTTCCAGTTTCGCTCCAAAGTGCGTATTCAGATCCCCACTTCCCGACACAAGGACCCCGCTCATTGCCATGGCGCCCTGAGAGGGCACGTCAGACTTCATATGCGAGTATGCGATACCCCCCTCAACAGCCGGCGCGACCCCCGCAATCACGGGCCCCTGTGCGCGCGCTTGTGACGCCAGTCCCAGCGTGATCAGCAGGAGCCACAGTTTGAGCATCGTTCTCATATGCCGTCGTCGACTCCTCGCTTCACTTGTCAGCACCACGCAGTCGTAACTACCCTTACCATCGCAATCCAGGGCCAAGTCACCTGAGGGTTGGAAATAAATTATTCGGCTAGCCCATGAACCCCAGATTGCTGGTCGGAAAATTCACCAGGTTTGAGAAAATGGACGGCAGGTTCGCCGCACTGACTCCAAACCACGTCGCCAGCGTCGCCGCATATTGATCCAGGGCCGTCGTGGGGATCCACCGGCCATTCTGGTCGGCGTCGTTCGGCCCGCCCAGCGCCAGGGTTGGGAACGTTCCATAGAGCGCATTGCCTTTCACCGCGCCTCCCAGAATCAACTGGTGGGCGCCCCAGGCGTGGTCCGAGCCGCCGTTGGAGCCCGGTTCCAGAGTGCGGCTGAACTCCGAAAGAGTAAATTGTGTTACTTGATTGGTTACCCCCAGTTCCTGTGTAGCCTGATAGAACGACGACATGCTCTTGCTGACATCCGAGAGCAGCTGCACCTGCTGCGGCAATTGGTCCGCGTGCGTATCGAATCCGCCGACAGCGCAGAAGAAGATCTGGCGTTGTACTCCCAAGGCGCTTCGCGCGGAAATCACTTGGGCCACCTGCTTCAATTGTTGTCCCAGATAACTGCCCGGGAATAGTGTCTGCAACGGCGGAATACTCTTCAGCGCATCCGAGAGTACCTGCGCGAACTTCACCGCATGTCCCGTCACCGAGTTCGCCGCCTGCACCATCGACAAGCCGCTGTCAAAGGTGAGCAATTGCTGCGTCGCGGCGTACCGGGCTTGAGATGCCGCCGACGAATCGAATCCATTCAGACCGGGCGGCTGGCCGGGGTCCATCGAGAATGGCCTCGTGCTGATGCCGGTGCAGAAGACGGGGCTGCCGGAAATCGAGAGAATTGGCGGAAACTGCGCGGAGGCGTTGAGCGTTTGGACATTGTCAGCGACCTTGCCGGCCCAGCCGGACACCGGAATTCCGGCGAGTTGCGCGCTCTGCCACTGGTCTTGCTGGTCGGAGTGCGAGAAAAGATTTTGCGGCAGATTTTGAAACGCGCGGTAGGACGCCTGCGTGGTGGGCTGCACCAGCGTTCCCACGTTCGCAACCATCGCCAGTGATTTTTGATTATTGAAGAATCCCTGCATCTCCGGCATGTCCGGGTGCAGCCCGTAGATCGATTGTCCGTTCATTTGCAGCGGCAGCAACTGGCTTTGCGGCAGCGCCAGCACGCTGCGGGCTTGCAAATACTGCGTGTACCGCGAGTCTGTCGGCACCAGCATGTTATTGCTGTCATTTCCGCCAAACATGAAAATGCACACCAGCGCTTTGTAACCCGTCGTCCCTTGCGCGAGCGCGCTCACCAGGCCAAGTTTGCTCAGTCCGCTCACCAGGCTCGCGCCGGCCGCCGAGCAGCACGCCAATCGCAACATGTCTCTTCGTGTATGCCCTGTCATGTTTCGCTCCTCTGCCTTAGTGCTGCACTTCATACATCGACGACGAAAGGTAAAGATAAATCGCTGCCTGCGCCTGGGCTGTCGTGTTCGTGGGATCGGCGGCGGCCACTGCGGTGAGAATCGTTTGTTTCATTTGAGTCGGCGTGCTCCCGTGCAGGAGCAGAGTGTCGAGCCACGCGACCATCTGGTCCGATGTGCCGGCGGTGATCACGGGACTGAAATCCAGCGTCGTGTTCTGTCCGAGGCCCTGGTACACCGTCGCGTTAATGAAGTTCATGCGCGCCAGGCTCGTGTTCGTGTCGAAGATCGCGAACTCGGGCCCATTCAGCGTGGTGCCCGCAATCGGATTGACGGGCGGGAAGAAATTGAACACTGTCGGTGCGTTAAAAAGGTCTTGCGACATGTTGGCGGTCCAATTCGACAGCCCACCCGCGTCGGTTTTGGCGTGGAACGCGCGAGCAATGCTTGCAATCAGCACCACGGGCTCACGCAGCTTCCCGTCTGTCACAACAACCGTCGCCGGGTTGTCGCCACGGCGCGCTTCCGGATCCAGCAAAATCGCCGCTATCATCGCCTGCATGTCGCCGCGTTTCCCCGACCCATAGCTGTTAAACGTCCCGGTGTTGAATGCCGTGGCCACACGCTGCACGTACGCAGGGCTGGGATTGCTGGTGACCAAGTGCTCGATCATCTGCTTGACCACGAACGGCCCCACGTTCGGATGATTGAAAATGATTCCCAGGGCCGACGCCAAATCCTGCTCGGCGCTTTGGCCCGCCGGAATCGTTTGTCCCAGAATCGTTTTTTGTCCGGAATCGTGCAACGATTCCACCGCCACCATTGGACCGCCGTAGAATTGCGGATTGTGGTTTTGCTGCGGCTTGCCCGGCGTCGGCGGATACGTCCATCCGGTGAACGCGCGGCCCAGGTCCATGACGTCGCTTTGTGTATACGTCGGGATCGGATTTCCGCTGCTGTCGAGCATCGGCGTGCCGTCCGGATTCAACTGGTTCAATCCCAGGGTGAACAGCTGCATGATTTCGCGCGCGTAATTTTCGTTGGCGTGTTCTCCGGGCGGCGGCGCGTCGTTGTTCACCATGTTCAGGAAATTTCCCATCGCCGGGGTCAACGTCACATCGGTCATCACATTCAGGTAATTTCCCAGCGCGTCTTTGTCGAGCGTGCGCACGTAATTCGTGTACCCCAGCGGGTCGTTCACTGTTTGCGCGCTCACCACCCAAAATTCGTTCAGTGCGAACGCCGTACGGCCGCGCAACTGATCCCCGCCTGCAATCGCATTGAGGAAAAACGTCTGCTGCACATTGTTGACGCTGTCATTCGGCCGTGGGTCCGGATAGGGCGTGACCGCCGAAGCAAACTGGTTCTGAAGGTACGAATCGAAGCCGGTCTCCATCACTTGGTTCATGTTTTCCATGTCCGGTCCGAACGAAGACTGCTCCAGGAAACGGACCGCCGCCGCCGAACTCTCGGGCGAGCCCGCGGTCGTCACCGTCACATTCAGCGCGTTGGACGTTCCGCCGCCCGGCGCGGGGTTCGTCACCTTCACGGCGACCGTGCCAACTTGCGGCGCGTTGCCGATCGCGGTGATCATCGTCGGAGTCACGTAGGTGACCTGCATTGTCTGTCCGCCAAACGTCGCCGTGGAGGTACTTACAAATCCCGTCCCATTCAGCGTCATCTGGAAGGACCCGAGTCCGAGAGTCGAAGGAGTGACTGACGTGAGGGTTGGCACCGGATTGATCAGGGTCACGACGGCGCTGTCTGATTTCGCGGAGTTCGCATTGCTGGTCGCCGTTACGGTCACGCTACCCAGGCCCACAATGTTGTTCGGTGCGGTGTAGTTCCCCTGATAGTCGACCGTACCGAGTGTGCTGTTCCCGAAACTTACCCCATTCACCGACCACGTCACACTCAAATCGATTGATCCCGTCACCGTCGCTTGGAATTGCTGCACATTCCCTGCCCCAAGCGTGGCGGTTTTCGGAGAAATCGTCACGGTGATATTGGAATTCGGACCGACAACCTGAACGTTGACCGGCGCGGAAGTCGAGCCGCCCGGATCAGGATTGACAACTGTGACCGGCACCGTGCCTACTTGCGCCAATGTGGGTGTGCCCACGGCGACTAATTGCGTCGGTGCAATGAAAGTCGTGCTGAGCGCCATGGTGCCGAAGTTCACGATGGACCCAGGAGTGAAGCCGGTTCCGCTTACAGTCATTGCAAATTGCGTGTTCGCCGTGAGTATCGCGGGTGTTACGCTACTAATCACTGGTATCGCATTATCTAGCGTTACCGTCGCGCTACCCGACCGCGTGGGATCCTCCACGCTGGTTGCGGTCACCGTGACCGTGTTCGGGGTCGGCAAAGTGATAGGCGCGGTGTAAGTGCCATTGGCCGCGATGGTGCCAATCGTAGAGTTGCCGCCAGCCACGCCGTTTACCGTCCAAGTGACACTCAAGTTCAAGGCTCCGGTCACCGTGGCCGTGAATGCTTGTTGATTGCTGGTGCGCACCGTGGCTGTTGCCGGCGTCACCACCACAGCGACTCCACCCTGTACCACGATGTTCACACCCGCGGAAATACTCGCCCCGGGATCTGGGTTATGCACCGTGATCGTCTGTGTTCCCGCTTGCGCGCTCGTCGCCATGCCCGCTGCCATCAGTTGTGTCGACGAAACATACGTCGTCGTGAGCGCGGTAGTTCCCATATATGCGGCCGCACCCTGTGCGAAATGCAAACCGCTCAGCGTTATCGTGAACGGGGCTTGGGCAATGCTCATTGGCGTCACGCTTGTCAATTGCGGCACTGGATTATTCAGCGTGGCGCTGGCATTCCCGAGTTTTCGAGTGTCCGACGTTTCGACCGCGCTGATGGCGATGGAATTGGGTGTCGGCGGAAATTCCGGCGCGGTGTACATTCCGTTGGCGGCAATGGTCCCGAAAGTCGCATTTCCGCCCGCAATTCCGTTGATCGACCAGTTCACCGCCGGCTTCGACCCGTCACCTGTTTTCACGGTGAACTGTTGCTGCGCTACACCGGGAATGGACGCGCCCGACGGCGTCACGGTCAGCGCTGTCAGCCCCGGTCCACCCGCTGCTCCCGGCCCGCCCGGTAGGATTGCCTGGGCACACCCGCCCAGCAACACCACCAGTGCAGCTAGCATCAACAGTGCGGAACGCTTCACGGCTCCTCTCCCGTCATTTCCCAGCCTACTGGCCGCACACACCCGCGCCGTCAATTGCGTCGGGCGTTTCAAACTGCGGCAAGACTGATCTTGAAAGGGTACGGGGTTTAATCGATTGGCACTACTGGCCGCACGGCCAGAATCGGAGCAACTGTTCCGCTGACCGATTAGCCGGAGATGGGAGCGCATGTGGGTCGAAACGAATAACCTTTGCGACCGATTTGGTTACCCGGCAATGAGGGCAAGTACTGATAAACGTTAGTGCTCTATCGGATGCGCGCTTCCGCCGAAGAGTGAGACGGGAGCAAGATGCTCTGGCGCGCGTTCGATAGAGCCGTTTGAAGGAAGCCGCTGGCGTTTGCGGCGGATGCGGGCTAATGGCTATGGGAATTCAATCTGTTCGCCCATCTGTAAGCTATTGGTTTTGCGGTACTTGGAAAATGAGCATGTGCGAGAACCGCAATTCGAGGCCTTGCGCTGGGGCATGACGTGCGGAGTATAGCACGCGAAGCGTCCGCCGCGCCAGCGGCTTCGTTCAAACGGGATTGTCGGAAGGTGGGTCCCTACAGCGTCGCCAGCGGCTTGGCATCACGCCATCGGCCCGTGGTAACCTCTGGGCACCATCACTCATAACCCAGGGGAGACCAAATGGCTAGCATCGAATTAGGTGGGACACTGAAGGCGTTGAAGGGGGAGCGAGCTAAGGTGCACAGCGAGCTTGTGAAGTTGGATAAGGCGATCACTAGTTTTGAAGGAGTTGTCCGGAACAAATACGGTGACATCGAATGGGCGTGGACATAAGCGGAGCCTTTCAGTTGCCGCACGGAACAAAATCGCGAAGGCTCAGAAATTGCGGTGGGCAAAGGTGAGGCGGGAGCGAGCGGCCAAAGCCGAATATTTCACGGCTTGAGGCAGAATGAACATTGGTGCTAGCAGAGTACTCATTGCGCGTCGCCAACCGGCCGTGGCACATGCAACGTCATCAACACGAGAACTCCATTGACGGGGTTGAACTGGTGCGGCGTGCCTTCTGGAATGATTGCGAAATCACCCTTGGCGATGGTCTGCGCCGTTCCCCCGTCAATGGCCGTGCCCGAGAGGTTTGTGGCGTTAGTGCGCTTTTCGCCCACGACTTTCCCGCCGGTGGTTAGCGTCCCACCTCCGTCCATCACGTAAACCAGTTCCGCTTCCTTCTCGTGAACAGCCACCGCGCCGGTGACAGGCCGGTATTCAGGATTCGCAGTGTACGGCGGGAGTGAAAGAATATGTTCGGCGACAAGTACCTGACCTTCCTTCCGCTCGGCCTTGGCTTTCGCGAGAAGTGCTTGCACATCTGCGGCGGACGCAAAGGTTTTCATCTCTTGAGTAGCCGTCTGTCCGGCCGCCTGAGGCAACCCTCGTGACGCCGCTGGTGTGACTGCCGGGGACGCGGCCGATTGCCAAGCCATCATTCCCACCGTCGCGACGAGTGCTAGGGCAACACTGATTCCAAGCGATCGCATACCAACCTCCATTTGCCGGGATTCCCGTTTTGACCTTCCGGATGTGCACCCTTATACACCCGAGGCCCCTGCGATTGAACCAAATTGTTATGCGTCACCTAGCGCTGATACAAGCCTGTCTCGACAGCTGCGATTGCCAGATACCGATAAGCCGTTTTTGTTTTAAGAAGGGCCATTGTGGTTACGAACTGCTCAAACTCAGCATCGCAGCCAACCGGGTCTTCTCGTGCGTTACGATCTGGGGAAGTTCGACGGAAACTCGCGCAGTCACTTCTTTTCCGCTCCGGCTTTCTTCTGATAGTTCCGAAAGACGTCACTATCCTCACAGACGAATTCAGCGATATTCCAGTCCGGCTCAAAGTCGAAAATTCTCTTGGTCGTTATGATGTTTGTGTACGCTTTGGGATCGTCCACCGTGATCTCATCAACCAGGTGGTCGTGATCCATGCGCCGGATGCGCTCTACAACGTGCAAGGCGTCCGAGTGCGGATGGCCTTCACTATCGATCCAGGTTTTGTCGTTAAAACCACTTGTGTCGACGATGAGCGTATCTCCCTCCCACCTGCCAATCGATTCTCCCATCCACGTCGGAGTCAGATTCTGATGCTTTCGCCCATCCGTAAAAATTTGCCGCACATAGTTGCCATATTCGAAAAACAGAATCACTCGGCCGGGAACCTGAAGAATCTCCATCGGGTAAATGGAAACCATAAAGATGGCGGGCACTCCGGGCGGCAGACACTTTACAATCGGTTCGGTCGATGTCAGCGACGCAACTGGGTTGGACCCGTGGGTGGCCCTACTGGCTTTGAATCGTTCCTCTCCCCACGCGGTTAGAGGAAGTTTTTCCAGGCGGTTGCCCTGAGAATCGACCCAGTTAGGCCGGGTAGCTTGAGGGACCGCTTGTACCCAAACTCCGGACAGCTCCGAGTCGTGAGTCCCAGTTTCCCCCTTACCTTGTCCTGACCAAGTTGCAGAATGAGCAAACAGGAAGGATGAGCACGCGATCGATGCCAGCAACGCAGTCCAACCAATCTTCCTCTTTTTCATTAAGCTTCTCTCTTGGATTCCCGCCAGCTCTCTCATCCCGATCTTGCCCCGAAGATCAGCCCCCGGGAAACTCCTCGCCGTTCGATAATACGACTTTTCTCAGCAGTATGGCCTTCGAGCCATTCTTCGCCTGGCAACCGAGAATTGTGATTTGGTCTCCTGTCTTTACTGTGTCCTTCGTCCAATTACCCCTTCTCGACAGCATGTTAGGACTCTGGAGTTCACCTTGCCATTCCTCGATCTTGCCCTGATCGTTTTTCCGCGTGAAGCCAAGTAGTGCATGGGGATTCACAAACAGGAACTCAGTCACTGTCACATGCCAGGTAACCACGTTTGCCATGTTGTAGTCGGAGACGCCATGGTGTCCAAACATTACGGGAGGCCGAACTGTGAAGAGGGTCAGTACGGCAACAGCTACGACTGTGCGCATGATTTTGTCCTCTGTTTCGCGCATCGTACTCTTCCCCTGCCCTAAACACAACGCGCTTGCCACCAGAGCACGCCCCTGTTGGGAGCCCGGGATCCTGATCGAAATGCAAGGTGTGGCAGTCATCACCGACTAAGTATGGAGCAGAGATCCGATGTTAAACCCGTGGCGACAGTGAGGATCTTGCGCCGATTTATCTGTCTCCGCGCCGAGACGGCAAAATGTCTCCTACGAGCGCGGTAATACGGCAGTCGCCGGCGTTCTAAGACGGCTCGCTCAATTCGTTTTTCCCGCGCTTTTCGTTTTGTCGACCACGACACGGCCCGCTTTCATCACCCAACAGACGTTTTCCCTCCTAGAAACTGCGGTAATGTCGGCTAGAGGATCGCCTTCAACAGCGACGATGTCGGCGTAAAACCCCGGCGCGACGGCGCCTAGGCTATTCTCCATTCCAAGCATGGCAGCAGGTTCGGTCGTAGCCGCCTTCAGCGCCTGCGCGGGCGTCATTCCCATCTTCACGAACCAGTCGAGCTCACGCATGTTCAGACCCCAGCCGTTGTAAACGGCATCCGAGCCGACAACCATGCGCGCGCCGGCCTGGAACGCTTTCTTCGCAGTTTCAAAATTGCGCTGTATGTAATCGAGCAGGCGCTCTTTCGCTCCAGGCGGAAAGTGGTAGACATTGTCAGCGTTCTCCACGTAGTACTGGTTGTGATCGATCGTCGGGACGTAGTAAATCTTCTTTTTGACGATCTCTGCAATAGTTTGATCGTCCATGTCCGTCGCATGTTCGAGCGAATCGACGCCCGCGCGAACGGCATCGCGCGCGCACGCCTGCCCGTAACAATGAATCGCGATTTTTTTTCCGAGCGCGTGCGTAGCGTCGACCGCCGCCTTCACTTCCTCGAAAGTGAAAGTCTGAAACCCAGTTACATCGTCGAAGCCGCCGGTCGATCCGTACATCTTCACCCAATCGGCCCCGGACCCAAGGACTTGCCGCACTGCATGGATGACAGCATCCACGCCATCGGCCATGATGCCGATCGGCGCGGGCGGCGCGGTACTTCGAGTGATCCGGATCCCGAGGCCTGAGACGAACATACGAGGGCCAATCATCTTGCCCATGTTTATCAGATCCCGCATCGCCAGATCCGTCCCATCCGGAGCGTTCAAGTTTCGAATCGTCGTCACGCCCGCCTCGAGCGCCTTCTGCGCGTTCTCCTGTGCAAGAAATACTGCGACTGCCGGATGGCGAGGAGGCTCAGAGCGCGGCGCGGTAATCCCGTCCCAGTACCACATGATGTGCGTATGTGCGTCGATCAAGCCCGGAACGCCAGTGTATCGGGAAAGATCGATGACCTCAGCGCCGCTCGGTAGCGACGCATTGCCGCTTGTGACACTTCGCACGCGGTCGTCTTCAACAATCACGACGGCGTTGGTGATGACCCGCCCTGTCCCATCCACCAATTTGCCGAACTTGATAGCCTTGGTTGCCGCGAAGACCGTCGAAGCTGTAAAGAAGAACAAGACTACCAACAACCTCGCACTACGCATGCGGCCTCCTGAGATTTGACAAAGGGCTGGCGCTGGCAACGGAACTGGTAAGCAACCTAATTTGTCAGGCCGGGAAATTCGCCGGCGGGAGTTTCAGCAGCTTGGTAAGCGTCCCGCCCAGGACCATTTCTCTCTGGGTGTCCGGAATGTCCGCTTTCAAAATATTGTCCACCGCGTCGGGCCAAGCGTAGATCGGAATGTCCGTCCCATAGACCACCTGGGTGGGGCCAGACCTCGCCACCAGATGGCGCACGTCCTCGGGTGAAAAGACCATCGCATCAACCATAAGCTGGTCCTTGAAATATTCGGCCGGCTGCTTCTTATTGGCGCAATTGGCGTTGCCGCGTACAAGGCAAGCTACGTCGGTGCGGCCCAGGTAAGAGGGCAGAAAACCGCCGCCATGTGCGCCGATGATTCTCAGGTTGGGAAACTTGTCGAGCGTGCCGTCGAAAATCAGGCGGGTGAAGAAAATCGTCGTCTCCAGCGGATTTCCAATGATATTGCCCAGATCGCCATTGGTTCCTTGCCAAGCGTTCTCCCTCAGGACGTTGCTCGCGCCTCCCGGATGCATGAACACCGGCACGTTCAATTCCTGAACCTTGGCCCAGAACGGGTCGTATTTGGCGTCTGACAGAGACTCCCCGTTGACATGCCCGCCGAGAGAGGCGCCGCGATGGCCGAGTTGCTTGACGGCGTAGTCAAGTTGGGCGGCGGCAAGATCGGGAAATTGCAACGAGGGTGAACTGAACGCCACGAAGCGATCCGAGTGGGCCTTGCACCACTCAGCCAGACCCTGATCGGCTGTCCGGACAATCTTGTCCGCCAGGTCGCGATCCTTCACCGCATACCACCAGTAACCGTTGATGCTTAGCGCCTGAATGTCAATCCCGCGCTTATCCATTTCCCATAGGCGCTCGTCTCCCATGGCTCGGCCGCCGGCGTTGCGCGCGAAATCGGTGCCGGCAACGACCGGTCCAACTTCGGCGACGGTGGCGTGAGCATGGATATCCACCACGCGGACACGCCGGCCCCCTACCTGCACGATCCGCCGGGGCACCGGGCCGGTGGGCGCCCCTGCCGCTGCTCCGCGTCCCTGTGCTGCTCCTCCCCGCGCTTGCGCGCTGGCATCGGCAAGCGCGCTGTTGATCATCAACGCTCCAGCTGTGGCACGGGCTACGGTCTTAATAAAATCTCTGCGGTTCGGCACGGTCCCTCCTTGAGGAATTCACAATTTGCGATCGCTCTCTCCGGACAAGCCTTGCTGCCACTGTGATCGAGCCCGCAGCGATCAGCTGAGTGGCGGGAGTGTACTCCGATTGCGCCCAATTGTCATGGTGGCTGCCCATCTAGCGCACCCGCACGTTAAAACGAAATTTTCGCAGGCCGCTGGTCGATGGTGTAGCATCACTCCTGCCGATCTTGGCATAGCCGGGAGCAGAAACTTGAAAATATTAAAAGTCGGCATAGTGCTCATCGTAGTTATCTTGACCTTGGCGCTCTTGACGCTCCGCGTAACTGGTCTCGAACCGCAATACCTCGACTTGAACGAGCTCCGCGCCCACCACATGATTGCCCGGCCCGGCTTGTGGCTGAAAGGCGAAGTCGTTACCACGCCCGTCACGGATTGGTCGTTCGTCGACAAAGTGGAACACGCCGGACGCAGCCTCAACACCGTCCTTGTGGAGACGCGAACGCCCTATTTCATTCCACACTCGGTCCGGACAATACCCTTCGTGCGCATCGGCCAGCTCTACATACGTTCGCACCAGGATCGAATGGACTTGCAGTTCCCAAATGACAAGTCCTGGACCTCCAACGTGGCCCGCGATCCCCGCGTGCGTATAAAGATCGGCGATAAATTGTACGAAGCGATCATGGTATTGATCGCGGATCGCGCCCAAGCTATCACCATATTAGGCAGAAACCCTGAAACTCTGCAGAAGGGTCCCGACGGGCAAGAACAAGTCGTTGGGTATGACCATGTTTATCGCGTTTTCCAAAGGAACATCCCGGAGTACGGCGGTAATCAGCCATCCCCGAGTTCGGCGGGGCTTAGTCCTGAGAATAAGCCTCAAGAATGAGGCGGAGCCTTCCATTCCGGCTTTTAGGGAGTCGTGGGCTTTCTCAATCGTGTGCCGAAAATCGGATACCACTGGCCCGTTTTCTCGTTCCCGACAAAAGGACGTGCCGACGTTCCAACACGGCCTGACCAAGAGCTGACCTGACGGGGGATTTTGGTGCCAACCGCAAGAGGAGTGCATCTCACAAATTCAAAGCGATATGCAGATTGGTGAGGGCCTAAAAATACAATGCAGCCGGGTAACGGTGCTGGGCGCGGACGATGCCCGCAAACTCCGTGGTTGCGATCAGTAGCCCGTCGCGGGCATCGGTGCATGGTTTGTGGCGGATGTGAATACAGGCATCGATTCGACCGGCAGGCGCTCCTCTGCATCCGGACATTCAAAAACTTTGCGAATTCCATACGTTGTGGAGCGCTCGGCTGGGATCCGTCCGATGGTTCGGATCATGGCGCGGAATTCGCCGGGGGAAACATACTCACCGAAAGTCGCTCCCGCCGACTTAGAGATGCTCTCCTCCATCAAAGTCCCCCCGAAATCGTTTGCTCCGGCTTCCAGACAAGCAAGGGATTCCTTAAACCCAAGCTTGACCCAAGAAACTTGAATGTTGGGGATGTAGCCATTCAACAGAATGCGGGCGAGCGCGTGAACGATCAAATCCTCGTGGACCGAACGGCCCGCGCGGGAGCCTCCGCTTTGGAATAGCCTGGTTTGGGAATGGATGAATCCCAGCGGAACAAACTCGGTAAATCCGCGGGTTTCCTTTTGAATATCGCGGAGCAGAAGTAGATGTCTTACCCAATGTTCCGGAAGCTCTGTATGGCCATACATCATGGTGGATGTCGAGGGAATGCCGAGGCTATGAGCCGTGCGAATTACCTCGATCCACTGCCGCACTTTCAATTTATTGGGACTCAAAGACTTACGAACAGAATCATCGAGAATTTCCGCCGCTGTTCCCGGAATACTATTTAAACCCGCCTCTTTCAACATGAGCAGATACTCGCGAAGGGGCAGGCGCGTTTTTTCAACGCCGTAGGTGATCTCCATGGGTGAATAGGCATGGACATGAAGTTCGGGCAAGCGCGCCTTGATGGCGCGAAGAAGCTGGACATAGTAATAACCGTCGAGATCTTTGGGCAGGCCGCCTTGGATGCAAACTTCGGTGGCGCCGCTCGCGACTGCCTCGACGGATTTGGCAACCAGCGTATCCATAGAGTGGAAATAAGCGTCTGGTGAATCCGGTCCTCGACTGAATCCGCAAAAAGCGCAGCCGACAATGCAGACATTCGTGAAGTTCAAATTTCTGTTCACAACGTAGGTAATCTTGTCGCCGACGACACGCCGGCGAACCTCGTCCGCAATCTTCACTAGCGCCAAAAGGTCGTTCCCCTCGACCTTAGCCAGGGTCAGGCCCTCTTCCATCCCCAGATCACTTCCGGCAAGGACCTTCTCCAGAAGGCCCGCAACCCTGGGACTTGCCGCTGCAAGGGCTCGTTCCCAGGAAATCTCTCGCCATTCAGGGTTTGCCGGGTTCAGCATTTTTCACACTTCCTCTCGGGCATAGCCGTCTTCGGCCTGGAGTTTCCATACGCGCGGTTGGAGGCGAGCATCTACAAATTCCGGCCTGGAGGAAAATTCAGGATAAATCGCCAGCCGCTCGCGCAAGACGAACCCGGCGTCAGCGGATCTCGCGGCCAGTGAAGAGATTTGCGGCCAAGCTGCCTCCGGATTGATGAAATCTCTTGTAATCGGAGAAATTCCGCCCCAATCATTGATGCCGGCCTTCAGCAAATCGGGATACTTTTCGGAAAGCAAATTGGGCGGAGACTGAATATTCATCTTTCCCCCTAGAATCAATCGGGCGATCGCGATGGTGCGCTCCAAATCTTCGGTGGATGGCTCAGGCGCATGAGCCATGCGAATATCCGGCTTCACGCGGAACGGTTGGACGATTACTTCCTGGATGTGGCCATACCTTTTGTTGGCGGAGTGGATGGCCAGTAGTGCGTCCGCGCGTTCTTCCGTCGTCTCGCCGATTCCGATCAGAATGCCCGTAGTGAAGGCCATCGACAACCGCCCTGCATCCTCGATGGTTCGAAGGCGAAGGGACGGAACTTTGTCCGGTGCTTTCCAGTGCGCCCCTCCCGGCCGGCCCAGCCGCGGGCTGGCGCTCTCAAGCATCAGTCCCACGCTGACATTGGTCTCTCGCAGGCGGCGAAGGTCCTCCGCACCCATCAGACCCGGATTGGAATGCGGCAAGAGTCCGGTCTTCTCAAGTACCAGTTCACTCATGGCCGCCAAATATTCGAGCGTGCGATCAAAACCTAATTTTTTGAGAAATTCTTTCGCTTCCGGGAATACTCGCTCGGGCTGGTCGCCCAGGCTGAACAAAGCTTCTTTGCACCCCGACCGACGTCCTGCTTCGGCCACCGCGAGAACCTCATCCGGCGTCATGTAGGGTGGCACACCCGCTTGCGGGTCAGCCCGGAAGGTGCAATAACCGCAATAGTCGCGGCAAAGGTGAGTGAGCGGAATGAAGACTTTCTTGGAATAGCTGACCGAACGGCCTTTGAAGCGGTCCCGAACAGCCGCGGCCGCCTCGATCAGGGCCGCCAGCGGGCATTCCTCCATCAGTGAAAGTGCGTCTTCACGCGATAGACCACAGCCCTCGAGTCCACGTTCAAGAGCGGCATCTACGCGGTAGGAAATCGCCATTTCTGGCATTGGGACGCCTTCCGCAGGAATATCCTATTTCTAAACTCATTGATAACAAAAGTATATGCTTGGCGTCCGGTAGCGTCAACGCGAACCGAGACTATAGCCGTTCCTCTTTCGCGGGCAGCCGTGGATTTTCGGCCCAGAACCCTGGGATATTGATGGTGCGCGAGGCGCCGTGAGGCGCTTACAATACGGGCCGGACAGAATCCCATGGTTCGATTCAATTCCGCAACTGGCCCCGCCTCCACGCGGACTTCCGATGGCTAATGCACTGACAGCGGTTCGCCTGCTTCTCGTGTTCCCGTTTGCTTTTTTCATGGCAAAAGGAGACCAGCGTTCTGCGATTTTCGCACTACTCGTGTGGGCGGCGGCGTTGATCACCGATTTTCTGGATGGTCCGATCGCGCGCCGAAGAGGAACGGTGACCGCGCTAAGCGGGACATTCGATCATACAAGCGATTTTCTATTCGTCACCTGCGGACTGTTTGCCGGAGCGCTGCGCGGCGCGTTCCCGTGGATCCTGCCAGCGCTGATCACGGCGGCTTTTACCCAGTATTTCATCGATTCCTACTGGATTCACCGGCAGGCCAAGCTCCGCGGAAGCAAACTCGGCCGTTACAATGGCATGCTTTACTTCGTTCCGACGTGTATGGACATCCTCATCCGGTTGGGACTGCGCTTTCTAGAACCGTTGCTCACTATCCTGGTCTGGTTGCTGGTGCTGAGCACACTGGTATCGATGGGCCAGCGCCTGCTGTTCAGGAGCCTACCCGAACAGCTCCGCGAGTCGCCCGCCGGAGAAATAGCAGGCCGACTCCGGCATTAAAAAAGATGAAGAAATTGTGCATGACGAACCCGAAGGCCGTCATCTGGCCCGGCTTGTCCGGGAAAAGCAAGACCCAAAAGAGAATCGCGACCGAGTGCATCGGTCCGGGCATCGCCGCCCCAAAAAATATCACAGGCAGATAGCCCAGCATCTGTCCCATGCTTACCGAGCCTCCGAAAAGCCTCAACGCTAGCGTATAGACGACAACACCGGCGATCACCAGCGGCGCTCGCAACGCGATCACAGCTCCGTAGTGCCAGACTTTGGCCAGCCGAAACGCCCGGAAGATCGGACGGTC
Source organism: Terriglobia bacterium (assembly GCA_963811715.1). Taxonomy (GTDB): domain Bacteria; phylum Acidobacteriota; class Terriglobia; order Acidiferrales; family UBA7541; genus Palsa-360. Next base: position 36,510 of record CAWESM010000004.1, on the reverse strand, counting down.
GCGCAGCGCTATCCCGGAGCCAATTTTTCCACTGAAAAATAAATGAAAAATCGAGAAGAAAAAAGCAGAGCCCAGCGCGATCCAAGGAATGATATGGAAGGCATTCGGGAAACTATCCCAGCGTAACAGTATGCCGGCAGTCGCCCACAGGATCAGGCTATAGAATTCGCAAAACATAATGAAGAGCATGCTGGATCCGACTTCCCAGCCGGGCACGCCGTCTCGGCGGTTCAAATAGAGCGCAATGGCTCCTTTGCTGACCTGTTCGTTTACAAGGGAGAGAATGTAGGCGCTGGCACGAATGGGCAAGATATCGGCATAGCGTATTTTTACGTTGAACCAGTTGATTACGCTCCAAACAACCAGGCTGTCGAATATGAGGTAAAAAAAACAGTACGGAATCATCAGCGCGAGCCAGTAATACCAGTTTACATTCTCAAAACTTCTTGCCAGGTAAGGAAGCAGCGGGCTGCCTTCGGCCGCAGCGGCATGGTTGAGGCGGTTATATAGATAAGCGAAACATGCTGCGGTGATCAGCAGCGGCAACAACCGCTGCCAATGTTTATTCTTTCCCCCGACTGTAGCCGGGGGAGCGGTGGTCTCGTTCATCGTTTTCGTCCTTGGCCTAAACTGTTCTTGATCATCTCGTCGATCCCGGTCAGTTGGATCCCCAGTTCACGCGCGGCCAGTTGCGGGTCCAGATGCGTGTCGGCCGTGATCACTTCGAGAACGTCCGGTGAAAATCCCGGGCCGGTAAGGAGCTGACGGATAGCGAGCACAAACGAAAGCAATCCCTTCGGGATCGAGCCGATCCGCACTTGGTGGCCCAGGAGCCGAGCAGCTCGCTCGACGAGTTCCCTGTCCGGCAGCGAGACGGGACCAACCATGTCCAAAGTGCGGTTGCCCGCAACCGATGGTTGGGTGGCAACGATCGCGGCCCTCGCCAGGTCGTCCACATAGAGAGGTTGTTGAAGATTGCGCCCGCCGCCGATCAGCTTAGCCTTACGCCGACTCGCGTTCCGCTCGAGCCCCGCCGCGCCTTCGGTTTCTGGCCCAAGCAAAAGCGGGGCGCGCAGGATCGTATAGCACAGGCCGGAGGCGCGCACCAGAGCCTCTGCCTGCCCCTTGGTGCGGTAGTAGCGGTTGGAAGATTTCTCATCAGCTCCTGTAGCACTGACCAAAACGAACTTCTCCGCCCCACATCGCTTCGCGGCAGCCACGATGCTGCGAGCCGTCGCTACGTTCGCTTGTTCATACGTCGAACCCGGCCGCTCGAAGAGAATTCCCGCCAGATGAATCACCGCGGAAGCCCCCTCGAATGCCGCATCGAGGGAGTCAGGCGCCTCATAGGAAATTTGGACTGCGGCGCACCCCTTACTCAGCAGCGGCCGAATCTTAGCTGCGGCCTGGTCAGAACGAACCGCAGCGAGAAGCGTGTTTGGCGCTTCCCCAGGCTCCGATCCGCATCGCAGAATGGCTTGGCCGACGGCGCTGTTGGCGCCGGTGATGACAACTTTCATGCCTTCAATTCCTGCCTGTTGAGCGCTGGCGCAAGGTGCGCAAAGCTAAGTAAGGTAGATTTTTCTGCGAAGGAAGAACCGTAAAACCACCATTATCACGCTGCCGCAACGCAGCTTGCCCTGAAAAGCATTTAGTTATCCAACACGTGAAACTCATTCACCGTCGCATTCGGCGCAATTACTTGCTTAGGGTATTTTTTCCTTTTCATCTCGAGGACGCTTGCATGTTCGACCGGATCGGTCACATAAGATAAGACTCGGTCATACACATTATTTCCAATCTTTATGCGGACATGGGGATCACGGGCCACGTTGGCATTCCAATTCCTGCCATTGGGATACACAATTCCCGCGGGATAAACAGAGGTCAGATAAAGCTGGCCCTTATAGGCGACGCAATACGTTGTTACCGAGTGAGGAAGCAGGTACCAAGTGTTGGTCTGGACCTTCACAGTTTCAATGTTATCGGTGAACGACCAATCGGTCACAGGAGCGGTGACCAGATCCCCTTTGAGCCACAAACCGGGTATTCTGTCATGAGGTGCAAGGCCGGTGACGCGCAGCACGAGCAGCGCTACGATAAGGCAAACCGCAATTGCTCCAAGAACCTTCAATAATATTTTCAAGTTTGGCTCCAGGATAGCGGGTGAGTCAGCGGACCTTTACCCATCTCACCGTTTGGAAACAATATAAACCGGGATTGCCATTTTGATTTCCCAGCCGACCGATACCATACACCCGCCCCCATCAGGATGCAAAGCTCTGGCCAGGTTCTTAAGTGCATAGCCTTTCCGACGGCTGCGGAAAAATCTCAAAGCCGAAAACTGATGATTCTTGCACCCATCCCTCAAACACTTTTCCTTCTCGAGTCTTGCCAGCAGCGAAATCTGGTTCGGTCTACGGCCCGCGTATCGTGCTGGTGATTGGAACACGGCGATGCTTCGCAGCATGCTCCCAAACAGCCGCCGCATGAGATGACATTCTGCCAACAGCCAATAAAAGCGGCCATGCTTGACCAGCCGCCCGTCCGACTTGACCAACCGATGCTCCAAACTGTCGGCGACCTACTCTTGACCCGCCACGCCAGCTCCTAATAAGTCCCCTGCCAGGAAATGGTCTCAACTTCGACTGAAAATAGACGATTTACGGTGCGAAACCATGTAGATCCCCATCTTCATGCCTGGCGCTGCGCCAAGGGCGCATGAGGTCCTATCGGCAACTGGCTTTTTGGACAGAGATAGCCTCGGCCACATTCCGATAATCGCAGGCAAGTTGGTAGACGTTAGAAACGGGACGGGCCGGGGTTGACCGCGTGGTCAAAAAACAAAACTCTTGTACTCCGCTACCGCGAGCAGGTGTAACATCGCGGCTGCTCCTGCATCCGAAATGCGGTTACGGCCGCTATTGACGCGGGTTACGGTATGTCGAAAAGCAAATTACTCAGCAGGTTCCTTTTCGTCTGGTGCGCTCTGGTGCTGAGCGCAGGCGGTGCTTTCGCGCAGTCGGCTGGACCTCAGCCGTTGCCGATGCCCGCACAGATCGCCCTGCCGAAGGACACTCCGTACCTCGGCGCGATCCGTTTGAGTGTGGACGCCACCGATATCGAGCGGCACATCTTCAACGTTCGCGAAACCATTCCGGTGCGCGCCGGCGAGTCCATCGTGCTTCTGTATCCCCAGTGGCTGCCCGGCAATCACTCCCCTTCGGGACGGGTCGACGAGCTTGCAGGTCTCATGATTTACGCCAACGGCGCGCGCGTGGAATGGGTGCGCGATCCGGTGGACGTGTTCGCGTTTCACGTTGACGTGCCTGCGGGCGCAACGACGCTCGACGTCAACTTCCAGTTCACCTCGCCGGTCGATACCAACGAAGGCCGCGTGGTGATGACGCCGGACATGCTGAATTTGCAATGGAACGCGGTAGCCCTCTATCCTGCCGGCTATTTTGCGCGGCAAATCATGGTGGAGCCCAGTGTTCGTCTGCCCGAAGGCTGGGAGTTCGCAACTGCCTTGGAGACCGCTGCAAGTAATGGCGGCGTCACCACGTTCAAGCCAGTATCCCTCGACACGCTTGTGGATTCGCCGATCTTCGCCGGCCGCTATTTCAAGCGCCTGGACCTGGACCCAGGCGGCCCCGCGCCCGTTCATTTGAACATTGTGGCGGACCGCGCGGATCTGCTAGAGGTGAAACCGGAGCAGTTGGAAGCGCACCGCGCCCTGGTGCAGCAGGCCTACAAACTTTACGGCTCGCACCACTACGATCATTATGACTTCCTGCTCGCCCTCACCGACCACATGGGCGGCATCGGCCTGGAGCATCACCAGTCCAGCGAGAACGGCACGGTTCCGACCTACTTCACCGAATGGGACAAGAACGCCGATACCCGTGATCTGCTGCCGCACGAATACACGCATTCCTGGAACGGCAAGTTCCGGCGCCCGGCGGACCTGTGGACGCCGAACTTCAACGTGCCCATGCGCGACAGCCTGCTGTGGGTCTACGAAGGCCAAACTCAGTACTGGGGTTTCGTTCTGGCGGCCCGTGCGGGACTTCTGACGAAGCAACAAACCCTCGATGCCATAGCAGCCACGGCGGCGCTCTATGATCACCGCGTCGGCCGCGAATGGCGAGCGCTTCAGGACACCACCAATGACCCCATTGCCGCCATGCGCCGGCCGCTTCCCTGGCGAAGCTGGGAGCGCAGCGAGGACTACTACTCCGAAGGCCAGTTGATGTGGCTCGACGCGGATACGTTGATCCGCGAGAAGTCCGGCGGCCGACGGTCTCTGGACGATTTCGCCAAGGTCTTTTTCGGCGTCGACGACGGCAGCTTCGTTCCGTCCACCTATGTGTTCGAGGACGTGGTGAAAGCGCTGAACACCGTGCAGCCCTACGACTGGGCGACGTTCTTGCGCGCTCGGCTGGATGGTCATGGCCCTGGAGCGCCCCTGGATGGCATCACGCGTGGCGGTTACAAGCTGGTTTACACCGAGACGCCGTCCGACTATTTCAAGGAGTCCGAGGCGCGCCGGAAGGTAACCGACCTGACCTATTCCCTTGGCATGATCATAGCCGCGGAAGGCCGGCTCAGCGACGTGCTTTGGGAAGGGCCTGCGTACAAGATCGGGCTGACCGTCGGCACTCAGATCATTGCCGTGAACGGGATCGCATTTGATGCCGACCGGCTCAAGAACGCGATCAAAGACGCGAAGCAAACCGGCGCCGCCATCGAACTTCTCGTTAAGAATGGCGATCGCTTCCGCACCGTCAAGATCGACTACCACGACGGGCTTCGCTACCCGCACCTGGAACGCGAGGGCAGTGCGCCTGCGCGTCTGGATCAGATCCTCACACCGCGAAACTGACGCGCAGTCCTGTGCAGCGGTTGAGCAGACGAGTGATTGGGGCGGTAGCGTTTGCTCGTAATCCCGATTCGAGCGGGTCCGACACTCGGAACTTGTTCTAGGACCATACCGCTGCATCGCAGGTCGGCCACCTCCCGAGAAGTCTTATCGGAATTTGGGCCGGAACCATTCCCTTTCGATTCACATGCGTGTCTCTTTCTCGAAAAACTCGTCACCAATTCGTCACCAAAACTACCCCGTTTTAGGCAGCTTTTTCAGGCTATCGAGAGAAGGAAAGGCAAGGCAGGCAAAGGGTTTTAGCTTCTGTACCTCAAAATTGACGCGGTAGAGGTCTGCGGTTCGAGTCCGCAGGGGCATACCATATCATTGCGATGGACTTAGCCGCGTTTTTACCGCTTTTTTTATACATTCCGTACCGCTCTCCGTACCGCTTAACCTTTCGATCTGGTGGTCGGCTGCTTCAAAATCGCGTTGAGCACCGACTTCTGCGCCGCGATTCTTTCCGCCATCGGCGATTGTGTATAAAGGTCAATGGTTGTTGCGGAACTGCTATGGCGGAAAATGTCCTGCGTCGTGCGAACGTCCGACTTCTGCCCGGTGATGAGAAGATTGCTGAGCGAGTGCCGCGAGTCGTGAAGTCCGAACCGCTGTCCCGGCTTAAGGACAACCCCGGCCTTGATCGCTGCCGGGCGCAGATGATCGGCCACTAGGATATTTCCCACACGAGTCGTCCTCCCCTGCGTTTTCGAGGACGCAAAGACCCAGTCAATGGGCTCCCGGTACGCAGTCGCCTTGTGCCACTCTCCGAGGAACTGCCAACCACCAGAGGCCCGGGTGTGTTCCAAACTATACAGACAGCCCAAACCCTCCTCATTAAAATGCTGGTTAGCTGAGTCCCGCAAGAATATGAGACAGCGGCGTCATGTTCTTCCATTATGGAGGCGACTTCTACTTCAAACGGGACAATCATCGACCGCTCGCTCGAGTGGTTTGGCGATCTGGGAAGCTTTTCCTGGAAGGTGATCCGCGCGGCCTTCTCAAAGCCGTTTGAACTCCGCGAAGTCGTTCGGCAATTCGATGAAATAGGGTCAAAATCGCTTCCCCTGGTGGCTCTCTCGGGCGCCGCGATTGGCGCAGTGCTCGCGATTGAGAGCCGGAGCAGTCTGGCGCATTTTGGGGCGAAGTCCATGCTTCCAGCCGCCATTATTTACTCGATCCTGCACGAGATGGGGCCAATTGTTACCGGGCTGGTGGTGAGCGGACGAGTGGGCGCGGGCATCGGCGCTGAGTTGGGCTCGATGAAAGTAACCGAGCAAATCGAAGCCATCGAGGCTTCTGCCGTAAATCCCTATAAGCTGCTGGCTTTTACACGCATCCTCGCGTGCATCGTGGTCCTGCCGCTGCTAACACTCGTGACAGATTTCTTTGGCTTGATTGCGGGGTGGATCGCGGAAACGTTGGCCGATCCGATCTCCTTTTATCGCTTTATGGACAAGGGATTGTCGGGCGTGCGCTTCAGCGATTTTCTAGCACCGACGTTTAGGACGTCGGTGTTCGGTCTGATCATCGGATTGGTATCGTGTTTTCAGGGAATGCGCACGACTGGCGGTACTGAGGGCGTCGGTCGCTCGGCGACGACCTCGGTTGTGCTGTCTTCCCTGTTTGTGATTTTGGCGGACGTGATTCTGGTGAAGTCAATTCTCCTATTTTTCCCATGAAGAACTCTGTCGCGGAAGCCACAGTCGAAAGCAACCTCAAGGTCACAGCTCGCGGCGAGCCGGTGCTGGTCCTTCGAGATGTCCGCAAATCCTTTGGCTTACAGCATGTTTTGGACGGCATCCATTTGACGGTGGTCCGCGGGGAGACGCTCGCCGTGCTGGGGCGAAGCGGCACCGGGAAGAGCGTCCTGCTGAAATTGATCATTGGGCTGGAGAATGCCGATGCCGGTTCGATTTGCATTCTTGGGCAAGAGGTTGCGGGCATCGGACTCAATGAAATGAATCAATTGAGGATCAAGATGGGTTTCTTATTTCAACATGCGGCGCTCTACGATTCGCTGACGGTAGAGCAGAATGTGGCATTCCCCCTGGTGCGGCACTCGAAAATGACCCCAGCCGAACGGAGCGCTCGCGTTAAGGAATTGCTGAGCAGCGTCGGGATGGAAAGCGATCTGGACAAGATGCCGAGCAATATTTCGGGAGGAATGCAAAAGCGAGTGGGCCTGGCGCGCGCGCTGGCGCTGAAGCCGGACATCCTGCTTCTCGACGAACCCACGGCGGGGCTGGATCCGATCACCTCGAGGGAAATCGACGAATTGGTTCTGAAGCTGCAAAAAGTACACGACCTGACGGCCATCGTCGTCACGCACGATCTTCACAGTGCAAAGACGATCGCCGACCGGCTGGCGTTGCTGGATCAGGGAAAAGTATTGACGGAAGGAAGTTACGACGAGCTTATAGAAAGCAAAGACGGTTTTGTACAGGAATTTTTCAAGCGGGATTCGTAGGGAGCAAACTATGTCAAGAGCAGCGCGTCTGGGAGCTTTTATTATCCTGGCACTGGCAATTCTGGTGTCGGGAATCTTTGTCATCGGCGGAAAACAGTATTTGTTTCAATCCACGTACCGGGTGAACGCGCGGTTTGGCAGCGTCGTGGGCCTTGCTTCAGGAGCCGATGTTCGTGTGGGCGGAGTGCACAGCGGGTCCGTGCGCAGCGTGGACTTGCCAAGCAAACCGACGGATAAAATCACTGTGCGGATGGACCTGGACAAGTCAACTCACACCATCATCAAGCAGGATTCGATCGCCACGATCGAGACTGAGGGAATCCTTGGCGATCAGTACATCGCAATCTCGTTTGGATCAGCCAAAGGCGGGGAGGTCCTGGATGGCGGCACCATTTCCAGCGAGCCGCCGCTGGAAATGTCAGCCCTTTTTAAGAAGGCGAACGGTATTCTGGATAGCAGTCAGGAAGCTCTCACCAATGTGACCCACGCAACGGCCAGCCTGAGTTCCATCAGCGCCAAGATTAACGACGGCACGGGCACGGTGGGAGCGCTGGTAAACGACAAGAAAATCTACACCCAGCTGGACCAGACCACGATTGGACTGCGCGACACGGTAACGAAAGCGCAAGCAGGCGTTTCCGCCTTTCAGGAAAATATGGAGGCGTTGAAGCAGAATTTCCTGCTGCGTGGGTATTTCAAAAATCGTGGCTATGAAAATGAGTCCGACCTGGCGAAAAACGAAATTCCGTCTCTTCCGAAAGCGGCGGCTCTGAAAACATTCACTTACGAACCACAGCAGCTCTTTGACAAAGTGGATACAGCCAAACCGAAAAACCAGAAATCGTTGCGTGCCGCGGGGCAGTTTCTCGCCGACAACGAATTCGGAGTCGCGGTCGTGGCTGTTTCCACAAGCATGTCTGGTGATTCGCAGAAGGACCTGGTGCTGACGCAGGCTCGCGCTCTGGTGGTTAGGGACTACCTCGTTGCTAATTTTGGGTTCGACGATTCGCAACTCAAAACGTTTGGAAGCGGCAAGAAGAGTGATCCGAGCCACGCCGCCGGCTGGGGACAAGTTGAGGTGATTGTCTATCCGCCCGGCACCGACATTCCCACCAATTAGCAAACCGCGCTGCGGGTGGCACTACTTTTGGACGGAACGATTCCCATGAGGTTTCTGCCCGGCGTCAACGTCCTTATCGCCTTTCCCTTTGGCAAAAACCGGACTATCGATGGTGCCCGTAATGCGAAACGGGATTTGCAACTTGCCCTTCACCAATGCGGCGCCGGAAAGGCGGGCTACGGTATTGGTGAAGAAGCTTTCCTTGGTGGTAATCTCCGCCAGGCCGCGATAGTTCAGCTCATCGGAACCCGACACGCTCACACTGCCTGACCCGTCCACGTCGACTCCGTAGCCATCGATGTCGACGAGGCGGCTCGAAATCCGTTGATCGGCCAACTCCAAATCCGTGGTTATCAAATTAAACGACGAAGGATCGTTTTTGGCGGGCCCAAGATCGTTGAAGTGCGCCAGCTTCATCAAATTCGCGTTGAGCTTGAGACTTGGGACCTGGCCGTTGCGCAGGGTCACATGCCCGGATCCATGCATCCCCGCCAACGGGCGGACCGTGTGCTCAATCTCTCCCGCTAGCTTTACGTCCCCTTCCATCTTGCCGGTCATTTGTCCGCCCCCGCCAGGAAAGGCCGCTAGCAGACGGGCGACGTTAATTCCACTCAATCGCGCATTCGTGGTGAATTTCACGTTTTTCCCCGACAAGTCAAACGTGAGGTCGCCCGCGGCACTGCCGCCATAAATCAATGCTTCCACTCCGGTGAAAATGACGTGCCTTGCTTCCAGGCGCATCTTGGAATCCAGATCGCTTACCTCGATCGCGCCGAAGCGTAGAACACCTGTTTTCAGGCTTCCCTGGCCGTCCATGGAGGAAGACGAGGGATTGACAATCCCGTCCAGGTTCACCTGCTCCAATTCAGTTGTGATATCCTTCGCTTCGAAAAAAGTGGCACCCGCCGCGTCGGAGGGAAGGAGATTTGAAGCTATCACCTGTCCATGCTTAATCTGCACCTTTGAAATCGTCCCGAGAGCGAAGGTGTCCTGAGAAACCTTGGATTGAGGGTTTTCGAAATTCCACGGGCCATCGGGATCGGAAGTGAGATTCATTACCGGGCTTTCGAGTACGAGGGACTTGATGACTACCTGCCGGTGCAAGAGCGCGCGAATGCTGAGTTCCGCATCGATCCGCGCGACCTGAACGACATAACCAGCAGGAAAGATGGGAGGATTTTTCACCCCGAAATTATCGGCATGAATCGACAGAGGAGAAAACGTCAGTCGAAGCTGCCCGATTTCGACTTGCTTGCCTGTTTTTTCGTGGAGATAGGAGATCACTTGAGGGCGGTAGCGATCCACGTTCAAAAGGTATGGGCTAACGAAAATAAACGCGAGCAAGAGTAGCGCGGCGATTCCAGCAAGGATCAGACCGGTTCTGCGGCGGATGACCATGCTGACTTTCAGATACTCCTGTTGGACGCGGATGACGAACGAAAAGTAGGCCAAACGGAAAGCCAACTATCCCGAATACAGTAGGGCATCGATGGTGGAGAGGCTGTGCGAAAAGGAACACATCTTGCCAAATGACCCTTCAACTGGTTGGTTTCGGAAGGATTGCAACGGCAGGAAGTGAAGGATCGGCAGAGAACCGATCTGTCTGGGTGTGCTCAGTTAGAACCTAAACAGGGCTTTTGTTTTGCTTGAACTCACGCCCGCGAACCAAATCAGACCCGTAGACTCCAATAAGAGGACTTTGAGCAAGTGTTGCAACGACCCATTGAGACCGCCCCATCACTCAGGAACAATCCTCAAAGCGGCGAGGCCGACCCAATTTCTTGTGAACCAACACATCGGGAGCAATCGGAGTTACCCGGCCTCCGATTGGCAGCAACCAATCAAAACACGAAAGCGTGACCCCTCGCGGTGACCACTCTTGCAATCTACGGCAGTGATGTAGACTCTCTTACTCGGCCTGGTACAAAAACTCGGCCTGGTCACGGGGCTGGGCATCATCCATCCCTCGGACATGTTTGCCGCGGCGAACAATACTGCGACGCTGCCGAGCTACATCCGAACTGATGCCGCGGTCTTCCTGAAGCTAACCGAGAGGGTGCGGTTTCAGGCGAGCGTCGAGAGCCTGCTCAACAGCAAATCCTATCTCAACGCGGACAGCAACGTTCGGCGCTTCACGCCGCATGTTGACGTTCCGGTTTCGGCGGAATAGACTGCGCGCAACAGTCTTTTGGGACGAGGAGTTCGTTTGTCAGAGGAGGAGATTGCGATGGCAACGTACAAATGGATTTGTGCAGGTGCACTCGGGCTAGTTTTCGCGTTTTTGCTGGCGCCTGGACCGGCCGCGCAGGTACAAACAGTGCCAAAATTCAAGGTCGATACGAACTGGCCCAAGCCCCTGCCGAACAAGTGGAAGATGGGAGGCGTCACGGGGTTGGCCGTGGACAAGGACGATAACGTTTGGGTGTACGACCGTCCGAATGATTTGACATCGATCGAACTCGAAGCGGAGCTGAATCCTCCGATTGCCGATTGTTGCGTCCACCCTCCGTCGATGATTCACATCGCAGGGCATGATGGCGCCGGCTACAAGGATGGGGACGTCATCGGCTCTATCGAGGCGCCGCAAGGGCACGGCATGGCAGTGGACGCCAAAGGGTTTCTCTACCTCGGGCAGAACACGGTCCGCAAGTACGATCCGAAGACCGGCAAGATGCTGATGGCTGTGCCTCACGTGCCCGAACAGCCCAACGGCAAACCGTTTGAGGAACCTGCTCTCCCGGACCGCAAACCGGGTGAGGGCAGCCCCGGGCCAGTGGCCGGATTTCTTACCGTGCCCGGTGCTCCTGAGCGAGCTCGCGGGGAAGCGGCTAACACAGCGGCGGCATTGCAACGGACTGCCTTCATCGAAAAGTATCCTCCGACCACGCCCATGATCGTCGGAGGAATCGAAGAGATCCGCACGGACGATGCCGCCAACGAGATTTACATAGCGGACAACGCCTTCGGCGGTCGCGTGATGGTGTTCTCGCTAGACACGTTCCAGTTCAAGAGGGGTTGGGGCGCCTACGGACACAAACTCTCGGAAATAAGCACCAAGCCTGCCGACCACGCCTACACCCCCAACGGTCCGATGGCCAAGGAGTTCGTCGGCCACCTGACTTTTAATTTCTCAAATGACGGATTGGTTTACGCGGCCGACCGCGCAGGCAACCGGATTCACGTCACCGACAAGCAGGGCAATTTCAAGCAGGAAATCAGGATGGCCGAATGGACGGGCATAGGCGGCGCGGCAGGCGGCGTAATGTTCTCGAACGACAAAGGGCAGAGGCTGCTGTATATCTCCGATCTCACCAACAACCACATATGGTTCCTCGACCGCGAGACTGGCAAGGTGCTGGGCACGATGGGCAGCATGGGCCAGAACCCCGGCCAGTTTTTCGGGGTTCACATGGAGGCGACCGACTCGAAGGGCAATCTTTATACCGGTGAGGTGTTCAACGGCGAGCGAGTGCAGAGGTTCCAGCTGGCGAGGTAACAGGGGAACAGATGCAGCGCCGGATTTTCTTATAGCCACTCTGAGATGATCCGGCTTGGAGAGTCGCGAGGTCTGGACCGAACGGTGGCCCCTAAGCGAGGCGGCAACAATCTCGAATGCCAAAGCGGTCACCCATGGATGGAGATTGTTGATTTCAGCCTGGACTAGTTTTCGAAGGCCACGCGTCACTGTGAGATGCACGGGCTTACGTCACGGCGACCTCGGCCGATATTTACCCGCCTGGGAGTTGGGTATGCCGTTGAATGTGGCCTGAAGGCCCTCTGGTTCAGGAAAGGAAATAAGCTCCTCCGCAGCGGCGGATACAAGGGCGTAACAGGGGCGAAAGCCCACGATCTCGTGCAGTTGGCGCAAGCTGCGGGTTTCATCCCCACGACGACCGAGACGGCCGCTTTGCGGCGGCTCTCGAAGTTCAGTCGATTTGCGGGTAGATATCCCGTCGCTAGAACCATGGACGAAATGAAACCAGATGAACTGACGCAAGCCGACGCAGGGTTCTTCTCAAAGAAGGACTTTCGACTGGCCGAGAGCATCCTGAACAAGATCGTTAGCGAAGTATCCGGCAAGAAGCGAAGGGTGTTTCCTCGCAGGCCGCCGAGACGACCACAGCACTGAGAGCCACATCCCGTGAAGTCTTCTCGGATTGTGGCCCGGCCTGCCGGGTCAGACGGAGTGAAGCGACGCAAGAATTTAGCGCTAATTTCCGGCTTTCAGCTTGATTTCCGCCGTGTCACCCTTTACTTCAACCGTCGTGCCAAAAGGCTTTGACGCGTCGGCCAGGCGCTGGAGAATATAACCCGCTCTCGCACCTGTCACCGGCGAGGGCAAGCCGCGAGTGTCCAGGAACTCGTTGTTGGTGTACTCGTTGTGAATATCGGGCTGGCCCTCGCCCACATTGTTCAAAGCGATTGGCCGGAACGAAATCGATTGCAGGTTCTTCCCCTGAAATTGGACGTACGCGACCACGCTCTCCCAATTCATCGGTTCGTCGATGTACGTCAGCGTCGGCGTCAAGTTGTAAATGAAGTTGCCCAGATCGTAGAAGATGGGCCGGCCGTGATAAATCTCCACCCCGTGCAGCAGAGGCGCACCATGCATCACTATGATGTCCGCACCCGCATCCACCTCCGCATGCGTCCACTTCTTGAGCCAATCATTCGGGGCGAGCCGCTCAGGCATCCCTTCCGTGAATATTGTCGCGAACGAGTGATTCCCGAAGACGTGGTTATGTTGGTACACGATCAGGAGGTCTGCGTGCTGGCGGGCGTCACGAATGCTTTGAAGGATGCGTTGCGAATCCTCCCGATTCGGCGCGTTCCCGGGCGCGCCGGGCAGATCGTCCGTCGCCTCATTTTCCTTGTCGCCAGCCTCGACGCGAAGTTCATTCACGCCCGGCCGGTTTGCCGTAGCGCTTCCTCCCGGCGTAATCAGACCTGACGCGCTCGCTATCAGAGCAATCGTGCCCTTCGGCGTGTGCAGATAACCCGGCGCTACAGCTTCGGTAACGTTGTTTCCGGTTCCGGCGTGAACGATCTTCCGGCTGTCCGCCTCCCGGATCGTGTTCTGAATGCCCGTCACTTTCAGATCGAACGCATGGTTGCCGGACAGGGACAACAAGTTAACACCGAAAGTCTTCAGCGCATCGAGCGCTTCGGGAGGAGTGAGAAACCCCCTACCCTCATGAATCGTCTCACCTTTTGCGGCAACCGCGGATTCCAGGTTGGTGAACACGACATCGCCCTTCAGTAGCCCCTGGATCACCGGCACCGCTGCCGGTGTGGTCACGCGGATATCCGACCGGATCATCGACTGTCCCGCCAAGGTGATCGTTATCGCAGCCGACTGCGGCCGCGCGGCAGCGCCTGTCGCGAACAAGATAGCCAATGGAAACGTGAGACACATTGCTCTCGCCAACAACCGGTCAGTTTTCAAAATTATTACCATTTGCATTGCCCTCGCGTTTTCGCCTGAGCGTTCCTTGTACTCGCAACCCTGCCTGGTTTCCACCCATTAAGCTGATCTCTGCCTTTTCGCTCTTCATCAATATACTCGGATTCGGGGAGTATCTGCATGCTTTGGCGGGGCAGGGACTGAGGCGCAAGATTCATGGTGAGTCGTCGACGACTCGGAAGCTTTTCTCGGGCCGGTCTTCCGTATCGCCAGTCGGATAGGGCCTGAGAAGGCTTATCGGAATGTGGCCGAGGGGGCATTGCAGCCAATTTCAAGCCCGGAAAGCGCCACAGATCTCTGGTTCTGTTGGATTTTTTTGACCGGAGCAGTAAGAACACAGGCGGTTCACATGGGCACGCTATCCTTACTACGCCAGTGCAATGTTGCATTTCAGAAGATTTCCCGAAATTGTTACTCGGCTCGACGCACGAGTTCGCTAAGTTTAAGATCGAGGGCCGCGGCCAATGAATTGGCGACCTCAATCCCCGCATTCACCTTGCCCAACTCGACCGAGCTAACATAAGTGCGGTGCACCTTGGCCCGTTCCGCAAAGTCCTCTTGGGAAAGCCCAAGCTTGCATTACTACTATCATCTCGTCGTCGACGACCCTTTTAGGTCTTATTTTAAGACTTGACCCCCTTCAGACCAGCATAAACATTGGCGATTTGCAGGTCGGTGCGTTGAGAATCCATTCTAGTGCTTTCCCAACGCGAACGAAGGTTTCAACAGGGTTAAAGCAATGTCCGCACCTCTGACATTTCCGTCGACGCATGATCAGGCCCGGGCTGTGGATCAGATGGCCGACGATCAGAGTTCCTTGGCAGTCCGGACAATTCATGCGTCGCACTTGCTTGCTGTACGATTTGCAGCAAATATATTCAATCGCTCTGGTTGCCCAAGTTGCCCATTGTAGGCGGCATTTCGAAAGGCTAAGTGGTTGCAGCACCGCGCCTTATGAATTTTTCCCCATCGTTCGCAACAATGAGGCCGGGAGTCGATTCCCCCGCCGTCCACCAATGCTTCCTTTCTTCGTTCTCCGAAGCCGTCTCGATTTCCACCATTCCTGGCTAACTTCGGTGCATTCCACGGAAATGGAGATCTCGCCCTTGTTCTATCGTAATGCGATACGAATCACAAGTAAGACAACTCCCCTGCCATTTAGATCACAACTTAATGTTTCCTCTACAGGAAAACGACTAAAATACCCGTGCGTATGGGCCATCAAAATGACATCCCGAAAAGCCCCAAGTCTGAGCCTGCCATTTTGAGGGAAGGGCCGACGAGCACGTATAGCTTCGGGATCATCTCACCAGGCCCGGGCGGCATAGCCCACAAGATTCGGCGCAACCTGGAAGATTATGGTTGGCGTATCACGATTCAGAAGACCCTGGCCTACCTCGTTCGATCGGTTTATTTTCGGCAGGTCTACCGGATTTACAGAATCAATCTTGGCGCAACCAAGCCACTCGAGGATTCCGGCAAGCGCAATTTCACCTTCAAGATTCTGACGGCGCAAGACGCGAGCTTGATCGAACAGGTTGAAAGTATCGCGGAGTGGCTGCGTCGCCGATTGCAGGGAAAAATCGCGGCAGGGCAACTGTGTCTGGTGGCGTTGGATGGGGAGCAGGTCGCGGGATTCAATCTGATCGATTTTGAAAAAGCCAACTTGGTCCTTGTAAATCTACACAAAAAGCTCCGGCGAGGCTTCGCTTGGTCCGAGCATGTGGCGGTTAAAAAAGAATTTCGGAGGACCGGGCTGGCGTCTCAGCTTCGCTACAGAATATTTGAAGAGCTGAAGAGGCAAGGCATTCGCAGGCTGTATGGCGGAACGCTTTGTTCCAACGCGGCTTCGTTAAGGCTGACAAGATCCGTGGGGTTCAAGGAGATTGTCGATATTGATTACCGGAAATTGCTTTCCTTCAAAAATTGGCGATACAAGCGGATTCGAGGTTGAAAGGTGCCGCGGCCCGTATCCAAGAAATTTCCACTCGCATCCGGGCCTCGAAAATAATCTTGTGAGGCAACGGGCCTGGCGACTCCGTGTTCTGGTCATCTTCCTCGCCGCCGGCCGATAAAGACTTGAGGTATACTTCGGTTCGTTGCATGAGACTTGACTTCCGCCTATCGTCCTCCCGTCCATTCGTTGCATTTCTTTTCTTCGCCGCGGTGGCGCTGTTTCTGGCGGCGTGTGGAAGAAACCGCGCCGCGGATCAGGAGGGACGGCCTGGACATCATTCCGTGACCTTAACCTGGGCCGCGAGTACAACTCCCGTGGTGGGTTACAATGTGTACCGGGCAACAACTCCAAACGGGCCATCCTCCAAGCTGAACTCTGAACCGATCATGACGACACACTATACCGACACGAGTGTCGAAGCCGGCCACACGTATACCTATCATGTAACCGCCGTCGATGGAAAAAAGAGGGAGAGTCCGGCCACCCCGGATGTGACAGCTACGGTTCCTACTCCTTGAACGCCGCGCAGCCACACCCCCTTCGTGCGGAGCTTGACGCCGTTCGGCCCCCGCCGTATGGTCTTGCCTAAGACAAAGCGCACAGGAGAAATTCCGTAAGAGTCGACTTCTGGAGGCTACGCCATGAAACCGGGAATCGAATGCGATTGCCATCACGGATTATCCCGCCGGGAGGTCCTCCAAGGAGGCTTAGCAGCGGCGGTCGCCGCAGTGGGCGGAGTGGGAGATGCTCTTGCCGAGCCCGCTGCGAAGACAGGAGTACGCGCAATCGACATCCACGCCCACTATTACCCGCAGGCCTACTTCGACCTCTTCAACACGCAGGATCGGCGCTTCCATTCAGAGTTCCGCATGACCGAAGAGGGCTTCTTCTTCAAGACTCCCAGCTACTCGAACGGCCCATTGCCCGCCAAATTCATCGATCTCAAGCAGCGCCTCGCCGACATGGATGCGCAAGGCGTGACGGTCCATGCGCTCTCTCTCACCGGGCCGATGGTCTACTGGGAGGATGGAAAACTCTCCCTCGAGCTCGCCAAAACGTGGAACGACGCAGCCGTCGCGGCGCATCAAGCCCACCCTGACCGATTCGTGGTCCTGGCGACTCTTCCGATGCTCGACCCCGACCGCGCCATCGACGAGCTCAACCGCGTGAGCAAGCTTCCCGGCGTGCGTGGCATCTATATGGGGACCAATCTTGACAGCCGCGATCTCGACGATCCCCTCTTCGAACCGATATTCACGCGCATCGAGGCGCTCGACCTGCCGGTCTTCTTGCATCCATTGTCGCCAGGTGTAGGCGGCAAGCGCTTGCAGCCCTATTCCTTTCCGAATCTGGTTGCCTTTCCGATTGATACAACGATTGCTGCCTGCCATTTAATCTTCGGCGGCGTAATGGATCGCCATCCAAACCTCCAGGTCACGCTTCCGCATGCCGGCGGTGTCCTGCCGAATCTCATTGGCCGTCTCGACCACGGCTGGAAAGTAATTGCAGCAGCCAAACGCTCCGCGCAAACGCCCAGCGCCTATTTGCGCCGTTTCACGTACGACACGATCACTCATTCAAAGCCGCTCATGGAGTACATCATCTCCCAGGTAGGCGTCGATCGAATCATGCTTGGCAGCGACTACTGCTTTGAAGTGGGTTACGACCAGCCCGTGCAAGTGGTCGAGGAACTTCGCTTGAATTCAGAACAACGCAAGATGATCTTGGGCGGTACGGCCGCTAAAATCCTGAAAATCTGACGCTCACGGAACCGCAATCTTTCGAGCGATCGGGCCTCAAATCGGCCATCCCCTCCAGCAAGGCCCCAAATGAATACGAGTCTCATACTCGATTTTGTAGCGCCGGCGTCTCGCCGGCTCTTTGCGGTGTGTTGTAAACCCGCCGGCGGGACGCTACAAAGAGCCCACATTCCGCGTCTATGAGAATGATTTCCATTCCATTGACTTGAGACATCGTGACCATTGCGGACAAGCGTCACGTCGCGTTAGCTACTCTCCCGTGATCGCCTGGAACTCCTCGTGCGGCAGCGGGCGAATCTCCGGGTTCCGCAGAATGACTCGCGCACACGTGTTCCATCGGAGAAGCGTGTCGTCATTACCGGCAGGGCGAAGAGCCTCGGCCCGCTCGAAATGCTCCATCGCTTCCCGCAGAGCATGATACGTGGCTGCGGCGCTGCCTGGCCCGCCTTGGCGGAGATGGGCGTGCCCAAGGCGTTCCCAAATGATGCCTCCGTAATAGGCGTGCTCGTAGTCACCCTCGATCTGGGTCAGGACCTCCCAAGCCGTTGCCGCGTGCACTTCGCCCCCAAACTGTTCCGTTCGGGCGAGTAGCAGCGAAATCAGGGCTTGCTGGTGGCCGGGCACAATCGCCAGAATGTCGAGGCAAATGCTTTCGGCAAGGCTCGGTTCGCCCAGAAGCCGGTAGCGCTCCACTTTGGCCAGCGCTTCCGGCACGCTCTCGGCTGAGATAGGCTTCAAGTCGAAATGCATGTGAACCTCCTATCCACTACCCGGACTAAATATACTGAACAGTTTAGTTAAAGGATCGTAAAAACGGTCCACTACCCGTTCCTTCAGGGGAATGATGGCGTTGTCGGTAATCGTAATCCCTTCCGGACACACCTTGGTGCAACATTTTGTGATATTGCATAGCCCGATCCCGAACTCCGTTCTGAGATCCCGGATGCGATCGCCCTCGTCCAGGGGGTGCATTTCCAACGCGGCCGCATACACGAGAAAGCGTGGGCCGATGAATTGTTCGTGCATATGATGGTCCCGCAGCACGTGGCAGACGTCTTGGCACAGAAAACACTCGATACATTTCCGAAACTCCTGCACGCGATCGGCGTCTTCTTGCGCCATGCGCCACGTCCCGTCCGGCGCATCGGGACGGCGCGGCTTGAATTTCGCGATGCGCTCCTTCACCCGGTAGTTCCAGGACACGTCCGTGACGAGGTCCTTCATGTGCGGAAAAGCCTTCATCGGCTCGATCGTCACCGGTTGCTCCAGCGGAAGCGCGTTCAGACGCGTCATGCACATGAGTTTGGGCATGCCGTTGATTTCCGCCGAGCAAGAGCCGCACTTTCCGGCTTTACAATTCCACCGCACGGCCAGGTCCGTGGCTTGGTCCGCCTGGATTTGGTGGACGGCGTCCAGCACCACCATGCCCTCGCTGATTTCCGTCGAGTAGTCTCGAAACTGTCCCCCGCCTTTTTCACCGCGCCAGATGCGAAACGTTGCTGTCGCCATCACTTCATCTCCTGAATGATTTGCTTCAGTTCCGCCGGCATCGCCGGGAGAGGCTCTCGGGTCAATTGCATGCCCCCATCGGCGCGCTTCCGGACCAGGATGTTGAACTGCCCGAACTGATCGTCCTTGGCGGGATAGTCGTCGCGAAAATGCGCTCCCCTGCTTTCCTTTCGCTCCAGCGCCGCCCGAGTGATGCTTTCCGACACCGTTAACAAATTGTGTAAATCAATCGCCGTATGCCAGCCGCCGTTGTATTCGCGGTTTCCTCCAACGCTCACGCGCTCGCTGCGCGTTTTCAATTCTTGAATGCGATCCAGCGCCTGCAACATTTCCTGTTCCTGACGGACGATGCCCACCAAGTCCTGCATCATTTCCTGCAAAGCGTATTGAACCGCGAAGGGCCCTTCCGCACCGTCGTGCTCGAACGGTTCGAGCGCCCGTTTCTCCGCCGCCTGGAGTTCGTCCGGATTCACCTTCCCCAGCGAATTGTCCTTGGCGAATCGGGCCGCGTATTCGCCTGCCCGCTTGCCGAACACCAACAAGTCCGATAGAGAATTTCCTCCCAAGCGGTTGGCGCCATGCAGTCCCGCCCCGCATTCTCCCGCTGCAAAAAGTCCGGGTACTTCCGACGACATTTGCGAATCGGCGTCTACGCGGATGCCGCCCATCATGTAGTGTGTCGTCGGACCAACCTCCATCGGCACTTGCGTGATGTCGATGTCCGCCAGTTGCTTGAACTGGTGGTACATGCTGGGAAGTTTCCTCTTGATGTGCTCGGCGGCGTGGGGAATCCTCTCCTTAATCCAGGCGATGTCGAGGAACACTCCCCCATGGGGGCTGCCGCGTCCCTCGCGTACCTCTCGCCGGATGCAGCGGGCCACATGATCGCGCGTCAGCAATTCCGGCGGGCGGCGCGCGTTCTTGTCACCTTGCGTGTATCGCCATCCCTCTTCTTCGTTGTCGGCGGTTTGGCTCACGTACGCCGCCGGAATTTCATCGAACATGAATCGCTTTCCGTCCTTGTTGCGGAGCACTCCTCCGTCGCCTCGAACTCCTTCGGTGACCAGAATTCCGCGAACGCTGGGCGGCCAGATCATTCCGGTGGGATGGAATTGCACAAATTCCATATCCATCAGCGCCGCTCCAGCATGATAGGCGAGGGAGTGGCCGTCGCCGGTATACTCCCAACTGTTGCTCGTGATCTTATAAGCCCTGCCGATGCCGCCTGTCGCCAACACCACCGCTTTGGCGCGGAATAAATGGAATCTCCCGCGATCCCGGTCATACCCAAACGCGCCTGCTATCCGGTCGCCGTCTTTCAGCAAAGTCACGACCGTATGTTCCATGAAGACGTCCAAGCCGAGGTGGATCCCATGGTCCTGCAAGGTGCGGATCATCTCCAGGCCGGTCCTGTCACCCACATGCGCCAGCCGCGGATAGCGATGGCCACCGAAGTTTCGCTGAAGGATTTTGCCGTCAGTCGTTCGATCGAAGACCGCGCCCCACGCTTCCAGCTCACGGACACACGCGGGCGCCTCTTTCGCGTGCAACTCGGCCATCCGCCAACTGTTCAAGTACTGTCCTCCACGCATCGTGTCCGCGAAGTGGACGCGCCAGTTATCTCTGTCGTCGACGTCCGCAAGCGCGGCGGCGATTCCGCCTTCCGCCATGACGGTATGCGCTTTGCCAAGCAGAGATTTTGAGATCACAGCAACCTTGGCCCCTGCCGCCGAAGCTCCCACCGCCGCCCGCAGGCCCGCGCCTCCGGCTCCAATAATCAAAACGTCGTGCTCGTGCGTGAGGTATTCGGTCACTAGAGGATTCTCCAATCGGTCCACACGCCCATCGAGCACATTCGCACGTACACATCGGAAAACGCGACGGAGAACAGGCTGCACCACGCAAAAACCATGTGGCGGCGATTGAGGCAACTCACGCAATCGTACGCCTGCTTCTGGACTGGCGCGCCCGAAAGCCGGTTGCGAAATCCGCCCGCCAGGTGGCGCAGCGAGTGGCATCCGAAGGCATAGCAACCCAGAAGTATTACGTTCGTTAATAACACAAGTGTACCGACACCGATGCCGAAGCGCCCGTCAAACCAAAACGCCTTCCACACATCGTGAGCCAGAAAAATTAAAAACACCAACGCCAGATACAGAAAATAGCGATGGACGTTTTGCAGGATCAACGGAAAGGAGCGCTCCCCGAGATATTTTTTACGCGGCTCCCCCACCGTGCAGGATGGCGGGTCTGCCCAGAACGCTTTGTAATACGCGCCTCGATAGTAGTAGCACGTCACCCGGAATCCGCCGGGCGCCCAAAGGACGAGCACGGCCGCCGTGACCCATGCAGGCATCCAATCCGGCTTTGCTCCGAACCACGCGAGCAAGGGATCGCCAATCAATTCCGGCGAGTAAAAGGGTGAAAGATACGGACCGAACCTGTAATGCTGGCCTTGCAGTGCTGCCCACGTGGAGTAGACGACGAAGGCGGAGAGGCCGAGAAAAACCGCCACCGGCTGCACCCACCAATTATCCGCTCGCGAGGTTTGTCCAAACTGCGAGCGCACCAACGGGACGTCGACCTGAGCCATGAAGGTCCTCCTTGCTATTCGGGCTATGCTCGGAATGTGAAAGAGATCGCGTGGCTAGACTTGCACACGGAGAGCAGGTCTTCATCTTGCGAGACCGTTCTAGCAGCGCCGGGGCCCGATGTGGTCGTTACCTGGGTCACCCCCCAAAGATGTCGTGTTGCTGGAGGTCTATGCTGTTGCGGTAGGTACCACGAAACGAATTTCCCTGTCAATCGTTTTCAAGGGAGGGTTTTGTAGAGGCCTCTCCGTCCCGTGTTCTTCGGGACGGAGAGGGCACCTCTCTTTTCAAACTATCTTTTTCCAATCTGGCATCCACTGGTTTTGCGGTTGCGACATGTGCTTCCATTCTCCAGTGAACGACCCGGAGTGTGGGTATCGATCAGGCTGGCTGCATAGTCCCTTCCGGACTGGATTCATCCAGATATACCAGGCCACTCCATCGGGTGAATCTTTCGGCCGCAGAATGTGGTCGTGGAATTTCTTTTGCCAGAGGGGTGCGCCGCTCTCTCGTGAATATTCTCGGCTCGTCGCCTGTTTGAACTTTCTGACGAATAATTGGAGGTCGCTGTCCGGTGCGACGCCCTCGACAAGCGCATGAAAATGGTCAGGCATAACGCAGAAGGCGTGGACGCTAAAATGGCATCGGTCCGCTGTGCTTTTGAGGCAATCAATCACCCGTAGCGCCCATCCGTCGCATGCGAAAACAGGACGCCTTAGCTCGCTGCAAAGCGTGATGAAAAACCAGGCGCGTCCTCGATAATTGATTGCGTTGAGTCGAATATTTTTACGGCGAAATGACATGGCTGCCAGCCTTTGTAGAGGCGGTCCGACGCAGTCGGACCGGCAGTTCGTGAATTGTACTCGTTGAAGGTTCGATATTCCACGACGATAGAGAACCCGTGCCCGGTCCGATGAAGCCGGACCGGCCTCTACAAAACCCTCCTTGTTACCGGCAGTTGTAGAGGCCGCCCGCTCTTGGGGCGGGCATCTGTTCGCTCACTCCAGAACCAAACTGAGTCACTCCCTTCACAGCCGCCTGTCAGGAATTCGCCGCGAGCGCCTTGCCCCAATCCAACAAAATCCGAACATTTGCGACAGTAAACATCCATGCGGAAGGGCAGTAGAAGAAAATCCGCACCCTTCACAAAAAAGAAGCTGTGAAGAAACCTGGGCGACAAAAGGTAAGTGGAGTTGAGTGTGCATTTTTTGAGTTGCTGGATTGCTCCCGGGACATCTTTTGGCCGTTCTCCTATTCTGGTTTCTGCTTTCAGGTGGCCGCTGGTGCTGGTAGGAGCTTGTTGAGGCGGATCCAGTGCTGCAGGTTGTAGGTGAGGCAGGCCCACAGCATTTCCATTTGCACTTTCCGAAGGCCACGCACGTGAAACTGGCGCAGGCCCAGCTTGCTTTTGATCCATGCGTGGCAAAATTCCACGACTCTTCCCCGCCGACGATAGCTCGCCCGCGCTTGTTCGGTTTCCATCTTCTGTCGGAAGGCTTGAACTGCGGCGCTCTCTTGCAAACGCAAGATCCCCGACCGTGGCTCTGATTTTCCGGACAGCATTCTGGTTTGCGGAGGCAAGGTTGGCAGTCGCTGATTTTGGCCTCGTAACGATAGGCGACGAGACCCCGCTTTTTCTTATTGTTAAAACGCCCTTGGGCCCGCAGCAGATGGCCCTCCGGGCAAACATACCGATTCGTCTCGGGCTGAAATACGAAAGCGCTCGGGGGCAGTCGGTGGGGAGCGGTTCTCCCCGTGGACGCGTCTTCTCGCGGCATGCTCCCGAGAAAATCCATCTTTCGTTCCGCCATCTCTTCGATGGCCGCTCGCGTGGTGTATCCCGCGTCGGCCACCATCTGCCCCGGCTTTCGCTGCAACCGTTCTTCAATGCGTTCCAGCGCGGGAAGCAACTGGCCCGTGTCGTTGGCTTCCTGCGTTACCTCTACACCCACAATTAATCCGTGTGCCGCATCCGCGGAAATCTGCGCGTTGTAGCCAAGAGCCAGTCCGCCATCGGGCAGTTTCATCCTTCGCGCTTCCGGCTCGATAACACTGATGTGCCCCTTTCCCGGCTTCTTTTCCCGCAACTTTTCCAGCTCCCCAAGGGCCTTTCCCAAACGCTCTTGCCGTTCCCGGTGCGCCCTGGCACGCGCTTGCTTCACTCTCGGGCTGCCTTCGTCGTTTCGCGGGTCGCCCATCTCCGCCACTCGCCGCCTGGCACGTTCCCAATGTTCCCGGATGGTGCTCTCCCACTGAAAACTTCGTGGGCTCGCCGCTGCGCGAATCTTGGTGCCATCCTGCATCACCTGCTCCAGTGTGATGAGCCCCTCTTTGCTGAGCGCGGCCAATACCTGCGTGAACAGTTCGTCCAACTCTTCTTGCTTCTCCACGCGGAAATCCGCCAGCGTGTGGTAGTTCACCTCGTCAAGTCCCGTCAACCACTGAAAGGCCGGATCAAACTCGCACCGTCGCGCCAGTTCCCGCGCTGATCCAATCCCCTGAGTGTACGCGTACACCCACAAGCTGATCAGCAGTTGCGGATCGAACGCCGGTCGCCCGCCCTCTTCCGCACTGCTCTCGATGGCTTGATAAAAGGCACGGAGGTTCAACCGCCCCACCAGTGCCCAAATGGCTCTCGCCAGATGGTCTTCCTCGATGAGCCTCTCGACATCCACAGCTCGCCAGCTCATCTGCTGCCGGTTCACTGGACGGATTAACGGCTCCTTACTCGTCGCATTTTCTTGACTCATGCGCCGAGCATACCCAACTTCGCTCTGTTTTCAAGAGCTACTTGAAATTATTTCGGAAGGTTTTTTCACAGCTTCAAAAAAGTGAAGGGCTGCGGCACCCGACAATTGAACCCACACCTAAGCTTGGCCCACCCGCCAGAAAAAATGAACATCAAGATCGTCCTAGCTTCGCTTCCAGCACTTCCACCAATTTATCTCGCGCGGCAAGGACCTCTGGCATCGCATCCTCCAAGATTTTCAATTTCTGCTTGCCGTTCGGGAGATCCCAATAGAATGGGGCGCTCAACCTCAAGAAGAGTGCCATCAATTCGCCGTACAAGGCTTCCGGGATAAGCGGTTTCAGCGTCATCAAATGAAGTTCGGCCTTCGTATGGTTTTCTTTGGCTTTTTGTTCATAGTTATTCCACCGAAACTGGACCTGTTGTTGGTTATAGGTCTGAAACGGCTGTAACAATTGCTGTTTCCGCTGCTCCAACTCCGCGACGGTGAGTGCTGGACCACCTTGCTGACGCACAATCTGGTCGGCTTGAACGGCCAACTGATTGAGCGACGCCAGGAGCGATTCCAGCGTGCTTGTGAGGTAGTACATTTCGTTCTTCGCGGAGAAATACGCCTCCATGATCCCGGCAGTGCTGTTATGGAGCATGTTCGCGTGGTACTTCTTGAACTCCCAATCCTCCGCAATCCTCTGTTTCCTGCAGTCCCACCACGCATTGAAACCGAGCGTCAGTACTGTGGCGACCAACCCGCCGCCGACAATGCTGAGAATTGCTTCGTTCATGGACGCCACCTTTCCTGCCCATTCACGAATGTTGGGAGCATTGTACTCTTAAGCAAAATCACACCCAATCCATCCATGCTCCGCACTACTATTGGAAATGTTGAGGGCCGCGCCGAAAAAGGGGCCGGCGGAATATTTCCTTAGGTATGAGACCGATGGTTTTGAACGAAAAGGCCGATTTGGAGGCGGCCTAAGTTATCCCCGCCTCGGCTTTGACAGGTTATAGCGGTTTTGTATCTTTAAGGAAAGCTCAACGGAATCAAACTCATATCGTACCCCTTTCACCAGTGGCAGACTGCTCTCCACCATGCTCTTTGTCAAGGAAGCATTCTGCGGTACTTTTATAAAGTATATAACCGTGGTGCGATGTAACTCATTTATTTGGAGTTGTATTCTGCGGGAGCACAACTCTACTTCCCGCCAGTGGTCCTTGGCGCGTTAGCACGGTAAAATATGCGAATGGCGATACGGCTTATTGCTCTGGATATCGACGGCACGCTACTCGACGGGCGGTCCCAGCTTCCGGACATCAACCGGCAGGCGATTGTGAATGCCGCGGCCCGCGGCATTGAAATCGCTCTCGTCACCGGACGCCGGTACGATTTTGCGATGCCGATTGCGCGGCAGATTCCCTGCCCTCTGACAATGATTGTGAATAATGGCGCCATGGTCAAATCGAGCGACGGGGTGACGCGACTGGTTCACCGTCTGCCGCGCGACGTTGCGCAGGCGCGTGATTGAGGCGACGCCGCAATTTCGGGGCATGGCCTCGGTTTGTTTCGACCGGCCGCGCGAGAATCAGCTTATCTTCGAACGGATTGACTGGGACGATCCTCTGAGGGGCGGGTATTTCGAACGCAACAGGGAGTTCATCGCCGAGATGTCCCCTATCCTGGACTGCCTCACGGAGGATCCCATCCAGGTGATGTTTACCGGCCCGGTCAGACCCGCGCGGGAGCTGGAAGCCGTCCTCGCCCGGCTGCCGTTCGCCCAGGAGTACTCGCTGGCGGTCACGTTATACGAGGACCGCGACTTTGGCTTGGTCGACGTGATTACGCCGGGATGCTCAAAGGGGCTACGCTCGCGGAATGGGTAAGCCACCGAGGGTGGTCGCGCCAGGATGTGATGGCTATAGGAGACAACCTGAACGACCGCGAGATGCTCGAATATGCGGGGCTTCCCATCGTGATGGCCAACAGCGTCCCGGAGTTGAAATCGCTCGGCTGGCGTGAGACTCTCACCAACGACGAAGGCGGCGTTGCGGCCGCGATCGAGGCCTATGCGCGTTGAGAGGGACAACTTGATTCGATTCCCATGGTAGCGGCGAAGCGCGCGATGGGCTCGCGCGATCGTGTTGTTTACCGTGCTGGCGCCCGTCGCGCGCGCGGACTACGCCGTGCTGCAATCGGGACAGCGCGTCCACATCACCAGCTATGAATCCCTCGGAGAAACGATTCGTCTGACGATGCAGGGCGGGACGCTCGAAATCCCCGCCGACTCCCTGCTGAGAATCGACCCTGAAGACACGTTTCCGCCGGTCAAAGCGAAGTTGCTGGATGTTCCCTTCGCGAATTTCATCGCGGATTCCGCGCAATCACACGGCATCCCGGCCGAACTCGTGGCCAGCGTGATCGCCGTGGAGTCCAACTTCAATCCGAATGCTGTTTCAGTGAAATCCGCGCGCGGGCTGATGCAGTTGATGCCCAAAACGGCCACCCGCTTCGGCGTCACGAACGTGTTCGACCCGCGCCAGAACATTGACGCAGGCACGCGCTACCTGAAGGAACTTCTACTGCGCTACAACGGCGACCTGGCAATGACCCTCGCGGCCTACAATGCCGGCCCGGACCGCATCGGCCAGTTTCGAACGCTCCCGCCCTACCGCGAGACCCGCGACTACGTTCGCCGCGTAACAGATAAATTCAAGAAAACCTTTAAGTCTTCCGACCAAATCCTGGCCCTGCAATAATTTGAAATCGGAAATCTAAACCAACCCTTTAAATTTCGCCTCGCCGACGATGTAAACGGTAATCCCGGGAGCAAACCTCAGGAAATACATTAAGGCCAGCCGCCGACGAGAACATCGATAAGATTCTGTGTGACGAGCAGAGAATTCTTGCACGCCGTGATATTAGCCGTCGGAGGCATCTACCGCACCCACGGCGCTGGGCATCGCCCTCTGTTGTGTACCCAGTGCTCCCGCACTGGGCTACAGTCTTCCGCGCCTCCGGCGCTACGTTGCCGCTTACAAATCAGAAACTAAAACCCCGAGTTGCCCATGACAAGTCGCGAGTCACCACGGGAAGATTCCAAAACGACCGCGAGACAGCCGGAGCGCTGTAGGCGCGACACAACGTAGCCCAGCCCGGAAGGGCTGGGAACGGTGGCCCTAGGAATTCCTAGCACCCTAGGTGCGACACATAGCGGTCACGAGTTGTTGTTCTCAGAAAGACCCGATCAATCCCACACCTACACCCGAGGAGCGCGTCGCAAATTCGTTGTGTCGAGGAGAGGACGAGCGTACGATGTGCCCGAGCCGGAGATCAAAAAGGAGTGCACATCCATGCAAACGCAAAGGTTCATCCTGAACGTTATAGTTCTGAGTGTTGTCACCGTTGTATTCCCGCTCCTGGCGCAGGAACCGAAACCCACTTGCAATCACTGCTCGGCGACGTATATCCCCAAGAGCGAGCTGGATGCCTATACGAAGCGGGCGATCGAGAACAAACTCGTCGACCAGCAAGTTCGCTCCGTGGATTTGGGGAAGGCACAGGTAGGCATCGGCATGGTCACTCGCGGAAAGCTGGATCTCGGCTCGACCAGCGGGGATGCGGTTGCCGAGCACGACCAGATCAGCGAGGTCTATTACATCATCGAGGGCTCCGCGACGCTGCTGACCGGCCCGGATTTGGTGGGTGCGAAGCAGAGGCCGGGTACGCTGAAAACCGTCAAGGAACAAAATGGTCCGGGATTCGGCGCCGCGTCGATCAAGAATCCGGTGACCCATGAACTCAAGGCCGGCGACATGATCATCATTCCGGCGGGGACCGGACACTGGTTTACCAAAATCGACGATCACATCACGTATGTGATGGTGCGGATCGACCCTGACAAAGTGGTTCCCCTGAAGAGCGAGGCGCAATCACATACGTACCTGAACAAGCCATACAACGCCGCCGAACGGGAACTTCTGAGAAGAAACCGGATTCACGAGCGCTCCGGCGACTGTCGAAAGGCGGTCACACGCGCACAGCTTCAGCGTTGTGGCCGCGGCTGTTGCGGGCGAGGCTCCGAAGACGCCGGCACAATGCTCTTGATCCGCATGTACGTGACCAGGTTGCCGTAGTGGTCGTTGTTGTGCCCGTAATTCAAGACCAAAAGGCTCATGCGCGGAACCTGCGCCTTCCGGCCATTTTCCTGGGTGACGGTGATGACCTCCAACCCGGAAGCATCGGTGAGCGCGGCATAGGCCGCTGTCGCAGTAAGTAAAAGCGTCACGTAAAGTATGAAGCAATAGAGCCTTGGAGGCCAGCTTCTCGTAATCGTTGCCCTGGCCGGGATTCTTTTCCCCCTTGGCCTGCGAGCACCACATGTAATTGAAGTTGGCGAGGTGCCCGAGAATTTGCCCGAACGTCCGCACTTCCTCCTGCGGCGCCGGGGCGCAAGCCATAAAGCTCTTCCGGAACTTTCTCGGCGGATTTCTCGATATTTTTCCGATTGGTGTTGAAGGCGTTGTGGAGCCAAGTGGCCATGGGGTCTTTGGGGATGGTTTGCTGGGCGTTCTGTGCCGCGGCGGGAATCACCAGCACAATTCCAAGTAGCACAACGATAAAAACTTTCTTCATTATCACGATTCTCCTAGGTAGCATGGCCGGTTCCTGACAGCGGGCCCGGCGAACCTAAGTTTATACCAAAGCCTTGGGCCGAAACCGGAGAAGTGGACTTGGCCGTTCGTACTTCGGCACGGACGAGCAACGCTGAAGGTGAACCGGTTGAGCCTTCCCAGAAAGAATGGCCGACGATAGGAGATTTCTGAGATATTGTATTCTGGGCGAGGTCTCGCCTAAAGTGGGGGTGACCATGTCGAATCAAGACCGCCGCGAATTCTTGAGTAAATCCTTGGCCTTGGGCCTGGGGCCCATCGTTGCCGGGAGTGCCTTGCGTTCCGCCGAGGTGGCGGGCGAGGCTGTGCCCGCGCAACAAACGCCCACAGATTTTTTTGACGGTTTCAAGCGCGAGCAAATCAAGACCTCGGGCGCAACGATTAACACAGTTTACGGCGGCAAAGGTTCGCCCCTTCTGCTGCTTCACGGCATCCCGGAAACGCACGTGCTCTGGCGCAAGGTCGCGCCGCTGCTGGCACATGATTATTTTTTAGTGATTCCAGATCTTCGCGGCTATGGCGACAGCAGCAAGCCCCCCGGCGGCGCGGATCACTTCGGCTACTCAAAACGGGCCATGGCGCAGGACCAGGTGGACGTGATGAAGCACCTGGGTTTTCAAAAATTTGCAATGGTGGGGCACGACCGCGGCGGACGCGCTGCTCACCGGATGGCCCTCGACCACCCGGAGGTGCTCACCAAGCTCGTCATTCTCGACATCGTGCCCACCTACACGCTGTATCAGCACATCACCCAGGAGTTCGCCACGGTTTTTTATCACTGGTTTCTGCTGGTTCAGCCGCCGCCGTTTCCCGAAACGCTGGTCGCTAACAGCGCCGAATATTTCCTGAAGTCCACATTGCTCTGGCTGGGGGGACATGCGATTACCGATCCGATTCCCGAATGGCTTGGCGCGGATGTGTTTCGGGAGTATCTGCGCTGCTTCAGCAATCCCGATTCGATCCACGCGATATGCGAAGATTACCGCGCGGCCGCATCCATCGATCTAGCTCACGATGCAGCGGACCTGGGCCGGAAAATCGAGTGCCCGCTTCTCGTCTTATGGTCCGAGAAAGGGCCGTTCCATCGCATGTACAACGTTTTGCAAACCTGGCAAGACCGCGCCAAAGAAGCGAAAGGAAAGCCCCTCCCGACAGGCCATTTCCTTCCGGAGCAGCTTCCGCAGGAATTGACTCAAGAGCTCAAAGCGTTTTTGAGCGCATGAGGGGCGGTAGTGCTTCCATTTTGGCTGGGCTATTCGGAATTTAACACAGAGCTCACAGAGAAAAGCCGCAGAGAGCACTGAGATCTCGGTACTACTAGCCGTCGAAACGCTTGCACGGCGCAGACACTTGATTCCGGCCCCGCCTCGCGGTTCTCCCAGAGAGAGCCGCAATGAAAACTACATTTGGAAATCGAGAGTAAATCCTGCACGAGCAGTTGTCCGACTGGAACTGCTTCATGCACTGAAAACTATAGCACGTTGACCGTGATCGGCGTTGTCTGCGCCGTGCCACCTGCCGGCGTAGCGGTGACCGTAACCGTGTAGGCGCCGACGGTTGTGCCAGGATTACTCCCGTTGTTGATACTGATACCGTAGCCACCGCCGCAACCGGCTACCGCAGCAACGACCACAACGAGCAGGACCG
Source organism: Terriglobia bacterium (assembly GCA_963811715.1). GTDB lineage: Bacteria > Acidobacteriota > Terriglobia > Acidiferrales > UBA7541 > Palsa-360. The sequence goes on along the minus strand of CAWESM010000004.1, from coordinate 5,657 downwards.
CCAGCGGTGCGAATCTCCATCGCAGGCGCCTGGGAACGCCAAGAAGGAAGAAAAAGTAGATCAGAGAGACTCCCGCTGCCGCCAGAGGCCATTCGCGGCCAAATGGATGGTTCGACGGGCGGTACACAGCGGCATGATAGGCCATCGAAGCAACAGTCATTGTCGCGTTGCCATTCGGAGCCGTGGCGCTCAAAGTAATCATGTTCGGAGCGGTAAAGCTCACGTCCGGGGGGCCAAAGCTGCAAGTTGGCAAGTCAGTGGCGCCTGCCGGCGAATTGGTCACGGTACAAGCCAGCGTGACCGAACCAGCGAACGAGTTTGCTCCCGTCACGGTGATGAGGCACGTTCCTGACTGACCCGGCATACCGATAGAAATTGTCGCGGTATTGCACGACGACAGATTGATTCCGGCTGTGCCTACGTTTACTGTCACGGATAGTGAAGCAGCGCTCGCTGCGTAATTGGTGTCACCGCTGTCACCGAGGTATTTCGCGGTAATTTGATCCGGTCCAGTTGGCAAAATGGTGGTGGTCATGCTCGCAGTTGCTTGGGCAAACAATGTGATCGGATCTACCCCGCCAGTAACAGGGACTGGATTCCCGAAAGGCACATTGGTTAGGTAAAACTGCACCGAGCCATTCGGCTCCTGAGCCGCGCTGGCCGTCGCATTGCTTTGGGTTGCTACTGTTGCCGTCAGCGTGACGCTACCTCCGGATGGACCGGACATGGGATTGGCCGAGACGCTTGTCGTGGTAATCGCAGGCACGACCGTAACCGTATCCGTACTGGATGTGCTCCCGAAAAAACTGTTGTCACCCGTGTATGCGGCTGAGAGGGCGTGGGTCCCAGCAGAAAGTTGAATCGGCTTGACTTCGACGTATCCCTCGCTGTTTAAAGTGTATGCGCCAGTCCCAAGCGTGGTTCCAGCATCGTTCACGGTAACTGTTCCCGTAGGGCAAGCGGGCCCTCCAACGCCGTTAGGATTGCACGAGGTGTTGGTGGCAGCCTCGCCGACGTTTACAGCCAGAACGTAAGGGGATCCGTAAGCCATCGAAGTGGTAATGAGGCCCGAGGGGACGACAAAGATATTGGCGCTGGTCTGGCTGGCCTCCGGATTCACGATCACGCTCACCGGGGCAGAATTACTTGCCAGGAAAGTCCCGTCACCCTCGTAGTGGGCGATAACGTTGTAGCTGACTCCAGGGGTGGGCGAACCGGGCAGAAGGATCGTCGCGTTAGAACCTGACGGCACTGAGCCATTCACCAAAGTGAAGTCGTCCGCTCCCTGCCCCGGACCAGTGCTGGGAATTTGCGCGATTAGAGAAACGTCGCCACTGGGAATCGCCGTGACGGGCGGCGTCGCTGGCGTCGCTGCGACCGTGATGCTCACAGGTACCGATTGTCCGTGCGTAATGTTCACGGCCGCCCCATTGTTCAGGGAGAGTGTCGTCGTGCTACCAGTGACGATGGCTGAGCTCCATTTGCTTAAGAGGTTAGAGACATTTACGGAGCCGAGCCCAGTCGCTTCGTCATATCCTGCACCGGCCGTGAAACCCGTCTCACCCGTAAGGTTTGTGTTGCCGGCCGTCGTATCGTTAAAGATGCAAGTGCTGATATTAGGAGGAGTAGTGGTATTTGACCCGTTACAAGATGCAAGCGTAGGTGCAACAAACTCTTTGGCCGCAAGATTATAAAACACGTAGTTCGCCTGCCCTTGTCGCACCCCATTCATCTGCTGCACGACCAAAGCCATAATGCCGCCGAAGGCCTGGGTCGACACCGATGTGCCGCCGAATATCTGGAAGCATGAACTGATTCCTGTTGGACATCCAGTTCCCTGACAGGAACCATCGAGGCAAAGCACATATCCGTCGTGGCCGGCCGCAGTTAGAGAAACGTCCGGCAAGAATCTCCAATTAGCGGTCGGAATCCCGGTTACACCCGTTTGCCAAGGTGGCTTTAGGAAAAGTGTACTCTGGCCGCCTCCGCTGGACCAAAGACCGGTGCCTAGCCCCCCGCAATTAGTCCCCGTACAGCTTTCGTTCCAGGCGTTCTCGGGAATATATGAAATTGCAGATTCGCTATTCGTTCCGTTGGAGGAGTTCCAATACGTGCTAGGGTTCGCTGTGTCGTTGAATTGGGTGCCACCGACTGCAACATTGAATGGTGTGGATGCAATGAGGTTCACAGCAGCAGCGGCGAGAGGGGATGGTACTGTACTCGGGTCGTCACAGCCGTCGGGACCGCCGTCGCCCGATGCCACCAGATACGTAATACCCTGAGCTGCCGCCTGCTCGGCCATTCCCCCGTAGAACGCTCCCTTAGCAGACACGTTCTGTGGAGACTCGCAAACGCCAACACTTTCGGTCAAGATGTCAGCCAAGTTGTTATCGATAATATAGACCTCAGAAAGGTCAATGCCATCCTCGGAGTTCGTGTCCGCCGATACGACAAGTTTCACTGTGGCGTTCGGCGCGACCGCGCCCGACCAGGTTGCGTCCAACACCGCTTCCTGTTCAGCGGGACCGCCTACCTGGACAGGGCCAGGGTCAGCCCCGGTCACGACGATTTGCGGATCATTGGTTGGCAAACCGAAAATGCTGCGAAACGTGGTAACGTCTGCCACGTTGATGCGCGTGCTAGCTACTATGGCAATCGTGGCCCCGGCACCGGTCATCGTTGTTGGATCAATGTTGTAAATCTTGTCGAAATCCGCAGGCGCCAACCCGTGCGATCCGTCCTTGAAAGTGATCTGTGGCCTTCCGCCCGGCGTGAGAGTTGCGCTAGCTCTCTGGCTCGATCGCACGAACAAGGGCTTCTTCCGGAAATTGTGTAACGACAGCACTCCGGAAACGACGGGGGCGAGCGCCGCGGGAATTTGGGGATCGTTCATCGCTACCCTGCGCAGGTGTCCCTGCTGGGGCAAAACTTACACGACGTGATCCACCACACGCGGCGAGACGGAATGCCCCTTTTGGCGCGATGAATGCGCGGTGCAGAAAGAGCTGCTAGCCGGCAGAAAATTCCACGGAACGGACGAGCTCCTCTTGCGGGCCGACGGGACCAGTTTCGACGCCGAACTATGGTGTCACCCGTTGCTGCAACAAGGGAGGATCTTGGGCGGCGTCGTAACCTTCGTGGACATCACCGAGCGGAAAAATGCGCAGCAAGCTCTGAGGCAGGCGAAGGAGGATGCGGAAGCCGCGAACCTCGCGAAGAGCGAATTTCTGGCAAATATGAGCCACGAGCTTCGCACGCCCATGAACGGCATTCTGGGGATGACCTCGCTGGCACTGGAATCCAACCTGGATGCGGAGCAGCGCGACTGTTTGACCATGGTGAAGAGTTCTGGCGAATCGCTCCTCACGCTCCTCAACGACATTCTCGATTTGTCGAAAATCGAGGCAGGCAAGCTGGACCTCGAGATCGCCGACATGTCCGTGGAAGATTGCATCGAGGATGCGCTGGAGCCGCTCGCGCTCTCCGCCCAGCAAAAGGGCGTCGCATTGGTGTGGAATGTCGGTAAAGATATTCCGGACGTGGTGCGCGGCGATTCCACGCGCTTGCGGCAGGTTTTCATCAATCTTGCTGGAAACGCTCTGAAATTCACCAACGAAGGGCAGGTGGCCATTTTTGGGAGGCATGCTGGGGCCACCAAGGACGGCCTGATGCTGGAATTCACGGTGTTCGACACGGGCATCGGGATCCCGGAGGAGAAACGAAAAATAATCTTTGAAGCCTTCGCGCAGGCGGATATGTCCACTGCGCGGCATTACGGCGGCACGGGACTCGGGACTTTCGATTTGCGAGCGGCTAGTACGGTTGATGGGCGGGCGCATCGGGGTGGAAAGTGAGGTAGGCCGCGGCAGCGAGTTCCATTTCACCATGAGGGTGTTCTGGGAGTCGGCGCAAGAAAAGCTCGCGGTTGCGAAGGACCAGACGTTGCGGCCGAAGATGCCGCAGTTGTTGCGGCGCGTTCTTGCCGTCGATAACAATTCCGTGAATAGAGAACTCATTGAGCGTTTGCTCCTTCGTGGAGTATCAGCGTCGTCCCGGCGGCCACTGCCAAGGATGCGCTGGCGTTGTTAGCGGAAGCGCGACGCACCGGCGCGATGTTTTCCGCGATTTTGATAGATATGGACATGCCAAGTCCGGGAGGATTTGCCCTGCTGGCAGCCGCACGCGCATCCGCGGCCCCTGATGTGCCCGTGATTCTGACTCATTCGCGCCCACTGAATGCGGCAGAAAGAGAACGCTGCGAGCAGTTGACGGTAACACGCTTCATCGTCAAACCTTTCCGGCGCTTCTCGCTCCATGAGGCGTTGCGGGAATGCCACGGAGAGGCCAACGCAGCGGAGGTTTCGGAGGCAGCGAAGCCTGTGGCGAAAGCCCGCGCGAGTTTGCGGATCTTGCTGGCCGAAGACAATCTCGTGAATCAGCGATTGACTTCCCGGCTGCTCGAGAAAATGGGGCACGCGGTCACCATCGCCTTCAACGGCCAGTTGGCGCTGCGGCTCTTATCCGAACAGGAGTTCGACTTGGTGGTGATGGACATGCAAATGCCCATGGTGGATGGACTGGAGGCCACCGAGAAGATTCGCGCCGGAGAGAAACGATCCGGAAAACACTTGCCGATCGTGGCCATGACCGCGAATGCATTCGAAGAAGACCGGCAAAGATGCGAACAGGCCGGCATGGATGGCTACCTCTCCAAGCCCGTTACCGCCAAAGCGATCGAAATCGAGATTGCCAGGGTGATGGCCCTGGTCGGGAAAGACGAGAAGCAGGAGGCTCCGCGAAGAGGGTAGCCTTGTGGCGTCGAATATACGCGCGTTTCGAGCGGCGGGCGTCGGGGCGAGCGTAGGAATGTGTCCGGCAGGGAACCGATGTGATGCGAGACTTCGCACAGCCCAGTCGCAGCCATCGCCCTTGGTTTCACTCTTCCCTCCCCCTGCGGGACAAACCGCTAGCGCTTTGCGGGCCCCAACCGCACACGCGCAAAACGCCACGCTTCTGCCACGGCCAGCGCGGTCAACAACAAGACGATGGGATCAATCGGATGGCGGTAACGAAGGTCCGCGTGCGTCACATAATACAAACACGGAAAAACCACCGGAAACGCGGCCAGCGGCCACACAAACTTCCCGGCCACTCCTGTCTTCCCCTCAGTTCCGTTCTTCTCCTCCCCTGCGCCGCCTTCGAGAACTCTGCGTCTCTGCGTTATCTTTTTCCGTCCTCCCACAACGCAACAACGCCAAACAACGCGCCAACCGCCGTCAAAAAGCTGGACAAAAGAATCCCCCGAATCAAGCTCGAATCTGTCTCCCTGAAATTCTTCACAGGCGATTCCGTCCCCATCCAAAAGTTACAAACTTCCTCCCCGCCAGCTGCAATTCCAATCCCGGATGCGCCCACATAAACGAAGTAGCAAGCTCCCATTTCTCCGCCATGTAAGCCGTCTCGCCAAGCTGCGCATATCTCCTCGCCTCTTCTGTTTGAGTGATCGACTTCCGCCCGCCCCGCGCATCTCGTCAGAAATGTCGTTGTTCCCAAGCCACAATTCAAACGGAAAGTTCGACCGCACAGGAACAAATCGATGAAACGCTGCAAAGTTGCGAATCGTCCACGGCACGCAACACAAAATGGTCACGCCGGCC
>CAWESM010000003.1:0-2577883 GCA_963811715.1 Terriglobia bacterium | reverse complement strand
TTCACATTTGCCCAGTGATCCTCCGCGTTGATTGTGTATTTATGAATTGCGGTGTGAAGCGCAGTCTCGACTTGCGCGGCAGTCCCCGAAAACTCGATGACGGTGCGCCCCTTGGAAACTTGGATGGACTGAAATCCGTGGGAGGCGAGCCATGAGGTCAACACTTGGATGTCCTGATCGGCAGGACCGAACTGCTGGCCAAATTGATCGGGAGTGAGCCACTTGTGATAATTGGGGGACAAATTGGCCTGCTGCTGTTCGAGCAAATCCTGCAGCGCAGCCTCTTGTTCCGGGCTGCGTTGAAGAACGAGCAGCATGCGATCCATCGGCAGATTTGGCGGAGCCGCGCCCTGATCGAACTGGGGCCGAGCGAGGGCATGCGTGTTCCCCTGGAGCACACTCAATCTGGATTCGTCAATTCGGTCCGTGATGCGAGGGCGCACGGGATTGCCTTGCGCGGCTGCAAAGCCTGGCAGCAGAAGCAGAAGGGCGGCAGCCAGAAGAACACCCATTCCCCGGTATTTGCGCCGCGCGACACTCCTGAGCAGACCCCAAGAGTCCAATCGGCCGTCGCCATCGCGTTCCGTAGCTTTGAACATACCCATAGGTTGTGTTGTCTGGTTCACAGTTCCTCGGATCTAAGCTAGGATGGCTCTAGTCTTTCCCGGACATCGTCCGAAAAAAATTATGCAGCTGCCCCACGTTCAGTTCCTTTGGATGCGGAATTTCGTCACAGGTTTTCCCCGGAAATGGAATCGGTTCGCCATTGGATTACCCCTGAACAGGGTATGTCCAGGCAAGGCGTCTTACCAGAGGGTGCAAGGAAGTTACCTGTGTGCCAACCCCTGAACTTTGGGAGAGCCGGGGGACAATGCGAAGCCACGGGTGCGGGCGTACTTGCAGCGCGCCAGAAAATGAACGAGGAGCGAAGGAGCGGTTGACTAATCTTCCTTTGGCTTCCAGTTCGAAGGCGGGAAGGAAATCTGCCAGAACATGGGAAATGGCTTTTCGAATTCCAGCGGGAATCAGAAACCCCTCGGCGCTTGCCGGGGCGCGCGTGTGACGCGCGCGCTGGCGCGCTCCCGTGTTCGGTCGTTGATGATTTCGACTTTGGTCTCGGAATCCAACGATTCCGGGCAAATCACCATCGCTCCATGGATATTGACGGCGATGGTGTGGGCGGACACTATGAACGACTCGCCCATTCTTGGACAATTCCAAGGTTACCGGCACCACGAATAATGACGCGCTGGCTTCGGCGCCGCTCTTCGCCGGGCAGCAGAGACATTCCCGCGGTCCAATTGCTCGACTGCTCTTGGTCATAGATCGACTCCCCAAAAACCCATGTCCGGATTGATTAATTCAATTCCTAATTCCCAACCTTCCGCCCCCTCATGCCCGCGCCAGACAATTACGGCTGGACTGGCCTTGCTGCTGACAAGATTGATGACCGAAATGCGCTGATCGACTTGCAGGTCCTGCGGGCAGCACCGCCAGGCAGCCGTAAGGCCCGATGACGCGGGTTCTCGTTTCCCCGCGATGCATCTGGCCTCCGGCATCCCATTCCACCGCAATGGGAACACGTGAATTGAGCCGCACCCCGCGGCGTTTCTCCTGTCCCGAATTAAATTGTTCTTGATTTTGGGCCGACCGACTACACTCGGAGGCACCTGCAATGGTTTTGTTGGAATTTCTTCATTCTCGCCCCTCAGACGACGCGCGGAGCGGCCCTGATGACGATCAGTTTGACGGCCTGCCCCCATACCCAAGAACAATGCTAGGGCAGGCGTGAAAGGGGGTCAATGGTACGTAGGGTCAGTGACTCTGGAGGGGTCCGAGAAGGACAGGCCGATGGCCTCCCGTCCCAGGTGCCATGGATGCCTGAAACTCCAGTGGCCGACTCTCGCATTGGCGACGCGAAATTCCCGGGACCGCGCCGCCGAATGAATTCTGAACTTCCGCTATCGAATTTTTGCCCCGCTATGGCTATGATGTCTCGGCTTTCATAACTTGACGACACACGAGGTGATTCGATGGATACCGTGCGCACGGAAAACGTATCGCTGCAAGTAGCGGATGGCACCAACGATGAACGCGTTCGTTGCCACTCCTGCCGATGGGGGAAAGCTGCCGGGTTTGCTTGTTTTTCAGGAAGCGTTTGGCGTGAATCCGCACATTCGAGATGTTACGCAGCGTTTTGCAAAGCAGGGCTACGTGGCCATCGCCCCTGAACTGTTCCACCGCTCGGGCCCTGGCTTCGAGGGAACATACAACAATTTCCCGGCCTGCATGCCGCACATGCAGGCGCTGACTCCCGAAGGATTGATCAACGATGCCAAGGCGGCGTTTGACTGGCTGCAGAAGAGCCCGCGCGTGTTGCCGAATTGCACGGCCAGCGTCGGATTCTGCATGGGCGGGCGCGTCTCGTTCCTGGCAAACTCCGCGGTTCCCTTGAAGGCGGCGATTTCGTTCTACGGCGGCGGCATGCGCTCCGGCTCTCTTGCCGCGCGCGGCTCAGATTCACGCGCCGATGCTCTTCTTCTGGGGCGCGCTGGACAGCCACATCCCGCCGGAGCAAATTCGTTCCGTCATCGACGCGATGAAGGAAGCAAAGAAAACGTACGTGACCGTCGAATTCTCTGACGCCGACCACGGATTCTTCTGCGACGCTCGCGCCAGCTACAAGGAAACGGCGGCGAAGCAGGCGTGGGATCTTGTCGCTGCGGTTCCTCGCGACGTATGTGAAGAGTTGAAGCGTGACTGGTGACTAGTGACTCGGTGACTGGTGATCCGTGACTCGTAATTTGTGATTCGTAGTTCGTTGTTATAGCATGCGTGAATGATGATCCGAGGAATTTGATTGGGTGCCGCGCCTTTCACGAATCACTAATCACCAGTCACGAGTCACGAGAACAATCGGAGCGAAACTCCATGGACGAAAGAACCCTCGACACCCTGGCAATCAAGGAAGTCGTGGAAAACTGGGCCGTGTGGCGCGACTCCGGCGATTGGGAGCGCTTCCGCACCGTGTGGCATGAAGATGGCGTCATGATGGCGACGTGGTTTCAGGGAACATTCGAGGAGTTCATTCGCGTCAATCAGGAAGGCTGGAAGCGCGGCGTCAGCATCCTGCATCTGCTCGGCGGGACGTCCGTCGAAATCGCCGGCAATCGCGCCATCGCGCAAACCAAAATGACGATCTCTCAGCGCGCACTGGTACATGACGTCCAAGTGGACGTGCTGTGCACCGGACGCTTCTACGATTTCTTCGAAAAGCGCGCGGGCCGCTGGGCCATCGTTTTACGCCGATTGTTCTACGAAAAAGACCGCATGGACCCTGTCGATCCGTCAGCTACGGTGAAATTGGACCCGAAAATTCTGGCGCAATTCCCCGAAGGCTACAAGCATCTCGCCTACCTCCAATCCAGTCTCGGATTCAAGGTGAAGACCGACATGCCGGGACTAAAAGGTCCGGAAGCCGACGCGCTGTACGCGAAAGGCAAAAAGTGGCTCGGTGGGGAGTCGCTTTGAGCGACGGACTTCCACACTTCTCACGTGGACACGAACTATGCGCAACCGGTCTCGGCCGGCATCCAGCACTAATTTGACTCTAAACCCGCACCCGCAGAGACCCAGGGGGCGGCGCCCGCCAGGTTACCAATACGAAGCGAAGCCGCGCTCGGCCGGGCAGCGGCCGCGATCCGCCGCGCGGCTATCAGACTTCTTGCGCCTTCTTGATCAGGGTTTTCGGGTAGTACGCATTCGCTTTGTACTGGCTCAACATGCGATGGGTGTTGAAGAAGCTGGCATTCAAGGCGATCGAGAACCTCATCACTTCGGCGTAGGCTTCCGGGGCGCGGTAAAACATGGGAATGATTTTGCGTTCGAGCTTGTCGTACAGGGAAGCGCTTTCCGCCGCGGAATCATCGCCGCTGATCTTGCTGTCGTAGCCGATGGCCCACCCGGTTACGTCTTCGACGCAGCCTTCGACCCACCAGCCGTCCAGGACGCTCAAGCTCGGCACTCCGTTGAGGGCGGCTTTCATGCCGCTTGTGCCCGAGGCTTCCTGAGGCCGCTGCGGCGTGTTTAACCAGAGGTCCACGCCCGAGGTGATGAACTTCGCAAGAGCCATGTTGTAATTTTCCAGGTAGAGAATTTTGATTTCATTTTTCAGTCCAGCGGCGGCTTGGATCACGCGCTGGATCAGGGCCTTGCCGTCCGCCGTCATGGGGGTGGGCTTTTCCGCCGTATAGGATCTGGATGGGGCCGACTGGATTCGGCAATGTACTTCAGGCGATTCGATGTCCTTGAAAAGCAGGTCCGCGCGCTTGTACGTGGCGGCGCGCCGCGCAAAACCGATGGTCAACGCGGATTCGTCGAGCAGCATCCCGGTGCGCCGCTGGACTTCCTTGATGAGGGCGGATTTCGCGAGGCAGTGCGCTTTCTTGATTTCCTCGAGGGGAATTCCCACGGCGTAACGCATGTACGCGTTGTCGCGGCGCCATTCGGGAATTTCGCGGTCGAACAAATCGTGAAACGGGGGCGACGCCCACGTGGCTGCATGTACTCCATTGGTAATTGCATGAATCGGAAATTGTGGAAACATGTCCTGGGAGACTTCCCCGTGGCGCATGGCGACCCCGTTGACGTAGCGCGAGAAGTGCAAGGCCAGGTTGGTCATGTTCAAAACCCCATCGGCCCCGAAGCCCGCCTGTTGCAGGAGCGCCATCCGGGCTTCACCCAGAACTTGGTTGACCAAATCCCAGGGAAACCGATCGTGACCCGCTTCGACGGGGGTGTGCGTTGTAAACAAGCATCGGCGCCTCACGACCTCAACGTCCGCTTCCACCGGAACCGTATACTTCCGGAACTTCATCTGCTCCTCGAGTAACGCCAGCGTCAGAAAGGCCGCGTGCCCCTCATTCATGTGGTAACTGTTGGCGTTTTTCACCCCCACGTTGCGGAGCAGGCTGACGCCGCCGATTCCCAGTAAAACTTCCTGGCAGAGGCGGTAGTGCGAGTCGCCGCCGTAGAGCGTGTCGGTGAGAGTGCGGTCCCATTCCGAGTTCTCCGGTAAATCCGCATCCAGCAAGTACACGGGAACGACGAACCCGGACATGCCATGAACGTTGTAGCGCCACGCCCGCACCTGCACGTCGCGATTCTCGATGCTAACCGTGAAGGTTCCTTCCACAGGTTGGAGGACCGCTTCGGGTATCCAGGGATCGGGCTCCTCGGTTTGATTCCCGTCCGCATCCAGGCGCTGGCGAAAATATCCCTTTCGGTGCACCAGCGTAATCGCGATGATCGGTAATTCCAGATCCGCCGCGGATCGAAGCATGTCTCCCGCCAGTATCCCCAGGCCGCCGCCGTAGGAAGGGATGGCAGGGTCCAGCGCGATCTCCATCGAAAAGTACGCGATCTTATCTGACACTCTTCTCTCGGTGGCCATGCCGAAATAATAGCATCGAAGAATCCATTTCTTCTGCACCTCAAATGACCGGGAGTTTCTTAGTGTACATCGAGTTTAAGGAACGGCTTAAAAGAGCACGGCACGGTCGCGCGCGCTCGTTGTTCGCGGCGTCTGGCAGGGGGGAGAGGGACTTTGCGAGTCTGCGCGACAAGCCTTAGAATCTTGCAGCAAGTAGCTTTACCCATCGGAGGCATCTGCCGCACCTACGGCGCTTGCCATCGCCCTATTTCCTTTACCCAGTGCTGCCGCACTGGGCTACAGTCTTCCCCGCCCCCGGCGCTGCAATTCAATTCACGAATCAAAAACTCCTAACCCCGAGTTGCCGAGTACAAGTCGCGAATTGCCGGCAGAAGATTCCAAATCGGCCGCGATGTAGCCATAGCGCCGGAGGCGCGACACAACGTAGCCCAGCCCGTCAGGGCTAGGAACGGTAGCCAGAGGAATTCTGAGCACCGTAGGTGCGGTACCTAGCGGTGACGAATTGTAGTTCTCACAGGGGCTCCTTGCGTCCCGGCAATTCGGCGTACAATGGCGACTGGCGCGCAGATTTTGCGCTGAGGCCGAGACGTCAAAGGGCCTTACAGCACTGCCCGGAACTTGTCCCGACCCGGTCGGGAAGGCGGCATTTTAGATGGAGGCGAATATGCGGCATGCAATCCTGGGAGCGGGTGGAGTTGGCGGTCTGATTGGCGCGGCGCTGGTCAAGTCTGGTGAAGCGGTGACCGTGGTGGTACGGCCGGAAGCCCTGAAAGATTATCCTGCCGAGTTGTCACTCGAGAGTCCGTTCGGGTCATTCCGTGTTCCGGTGGAACGCGCCGCCGCGGTAACGCAACCCTTCGATGTCCTGTGGATCACCGTGAAGGCGACACATCTGGATGCCGCACTGCGCGGCGTGGCGAATGGCGAACAACTCGGCGCCATCGTTCCCTTGTTGAATGGACTCGACCACGTGGCGCTCCTGCGCTCCCGCTTCGGTCAGGACCGTGTCGTTCCAGGAACGATTGGCGTTGAATCCGAGCGCGCTGCTCCGGGAAAGATCATTCACCGGTCTCCGTCCGCGCGCCTCACTTTGTCCTCGATCGGGGAGACTCGCCTGGCGCCAACGATGGAGAAATTGCGGCAATTTGGTTTCAATTGCCAGTTCAGCGCGGATGAAATGAAAATGTTATGGAACAAGCTCGCAATTCTGGCGCCGGTCGCGCTCACCACGACCGCCTCGGGCCTGACGATGGGCGAAGTCACCAGCAATCTGGTTTGGCGGAAACGAATGGAAGCTGGTGTGTACGAAGCCTGCGCCGTGGCTGCGGCGAGCGGCACTCCACTCGACCCTGCCACCTTCATTCGATTCTTCGACATGTTTCCGCCAGGGGCGCGGAGTTCGATGCAGAAAGACGTCGCCGCGGGGAACCCTCCCGAACTGGATGGCATCGCCGGGCCCATCCTACGCCTCGCGCAGGAGCACGGACTCGATGTGCCGGTCACACGGGAACTCGTCGAGATGATTCGAGGAAAGTCCACGGCGGCGAACCGCGCGTGAGGGTTGCCTTCCCAGGAACCAAAGATTTGACACAGAGGGCACAGAGAATCACGGAGAACCACAGAGAAATCGAGCTGCCGTTTTCAGCCATCTATTTCTCATCTTCTTCAGCAAGCCCTCCGCGCTGTCTGTGGCTTTTCTCCGTGTCCTCTGTGTTGAATTCATGGGTTTTGCGAGCTCAAACGCGTGCTATCATTTCGCCGTCTGGTTGGTCATGTTCTCCGCAATCTTAAAATCGAGGAGGAACTGATGCGCTGGCAACACTTCGGGTTAGTTGCGATCGTTATCGTTGCGGGAAGCGCACCGCACGCCGGGGTGTTTGCCGAGGATGCACCGCCGTTAAAATTGGTTCAGAAGATCGAACTGTCGGATATTCGCACCGGAGAACCGGAAGTTTCCGCGGATCAGCTGGCGAAGAATTTGACGACGACGCGAATGCCGGGCGTTCAGAATCATTTCGACCACTTGACGCCCGATCTGAAAAACAGCCGGATATTCGTCGTCCCCGAGGATAACAAATCCGTCGAAGTCTACGATATTCGGTCCGGCAAATTTGTTCACAGCATCAAGGGAATCGGCGTCGGACATTCGGTGGTTGTACCGCGCCGACATCGACAGAATTTTCGTGACCGATGGCTCCGAAGGCGCGCTGCATATCTATAACGGAACGACCTACGCGCTCCTAAAGACGGTGAAACTTTTGACGGACGCGGATGCGACCGGATATGACCCCAGTCACTCATTATCTCTACATCGCCAACGGCGGCCTGGATGCCAAACTCAATTACGGCCTGTTGAGCATCGTGGACACGAACACAGGCGAGCGCGTGGGCGACATCAAAATCGATTCCAATCGCCTCGAGGCCATGGTGGTCGAGAAATCGGGACCGCGGCTCTTCCTGAATGCGACCGAGAAAAACGCCATCGCGGTGGTCGACCGTAAAAAGCAGGCGGTCGTGGCGATGTGGACGGCTACGGGATGTCACGTGAACGCGGGCGTGGCCATCGACGAAGCGCATCACCGGCTTTTTGTCGCCTGCCGCGACGGCAATCTGGTGGTTATGGATTCCGACAGCGGCAAGGTACTGCAAACTCTACCGATCTCAACCGGCGTTGACGACCTGGTCTACGATCCGCCGAGTCAGCGGATTTACGTGGCCTGCGGCGAGGGGTTCGTCAACGTTTATCACCAGGTGGACGCGGACCACTACCAGTCGATCGGGAAGATTTCTACCGGCCCGCTGGGCAAGACCGGATTGCTGGTGCCCGAACTGAAGAAATATTTCGTGGCGGTGCCGCCGCATGGAGCCGCTGCCGCCGAGGTTCTGGTCTTCGCTGTGCAATAAACTCACGCTCCTCAACAAGACAAAGATTTAACACCGAGGGCGCAGGGAACACCCAGAAGAAAAGAAAGAGGAGAAAATCTTCCGTTTCTCTCTGTGGCCTCTGTGCCCTCTGTGTTGAAATCCTATCCGTTCTGTTTGCGTGCCGCAGGATGCGCGAGTCGCTAGCGTTGCGCCGCTGCTTTCGCCTGTTCCGGATGGAGCAAGGGGACGGCCACCAAATGTTCGGCGAGGAACCAGACCTGCAATTCATGCAAGCGGATCAAGTCGCTCACGATCAAGTCGTTCGTCCCATCGTCGCCGCCGCCGGAAGCTTGTCGCGCCATGGCTCGCGCTTCCTTCAGTATGAGTTCATGCGCGTCGAGGAGGCGGGAAATTTGCACGGGCACCTCTTCACGCCCTCGTGGCGGGCGCGGAATTAATGTAGTTTCCGCCACATCCGCCGCCATCGCTAGGCTGATGCCCCCCAGCAATTGAATCCGTTCGGCTATGGTGTCGACCAGCTTCGTCTTGTTCGCCATGATGCTTGTCAAACAACAGATGGAGTTGATAGAACGTGGGGCCCGCCACTTGCCAATGATGTTTCTTGTACATATCGCGAAGGGTCATCGTATCGGCAAGAAGCTGATTCAGGTTTTCGATGCTCTTGGCGCAGACCACCTCGTCCAGAGCGTTGGGCATCCTGGCGATCTTATTGAACGGTTGAATTTCCCTGGCATGTTGATGCAGGACAGGTTTTGCGCGGTTCGCGCCCTCTTCGAGTTGGCTGTATTGCGTGCTATTTTCTTCTTTTTTGCGGGCCATGACGGGGTCTCCTCTTTTTCGATTTGGAATCTTGGTGGAATTTGAGTCTAGCGGTCTGAAGCGCGCCTCCGGAACCGCCTCCGTGGCGCCGTTTTAACAACTCTATGCCTCTCAATTTCTATACGCCTCTCGCACTTTCGTGTCAAGCAGACCAGGCGCCTCGTCACTGGCGCGTCACACGTCCGTCTGGAATGACTCGTAATATTTCCGGTTGCAGGAGCCGCCGACGATCCATCAGCTTGTCTCGAAGGATCGGGGCTTTCAGTAAGGCAAGAATAAACTATTTGACAAGGGAATGGCACACTCTGTAATATCCCTCGCAAATGTTTGCGCGATCCATCCTATTTCGCGGGGAACGGTTCTCTGCGTGTTTCTGGTCGCGGCTCTTGGCGTGTTTGCCGGGTCTCAGGCTAAGGAGCCTGCGCCGCGATTTAACGCCAAGACAACTCGAGGGTGAAAAATTCACCAACGACTCCGTCAAGGGAAAAGTGGTTCTACTTGAGTTTTGGACCACCTGGTGTGTGTATTGCTTCGAGGAAGCGGGCCTTGTCGATCAGATCAACCGCGAGTACCGCGACAAAGGGCTGATCGTTCTGGCGGTCGATGTGGCCGAGTCCAAGAAGACAGTGAAGAAGTATCTCGACCAGCATCCGCGAACCTCCCGCATCGTCCTCACGGATGACACGAATCTGGCCGCGATGTATGAAGCTATCGTTTACCCAATCTACGTCGTGATCGACCGGGATGGAAACATCGCCGGAACACAGCGTGGAGCCGCGGGGAGGAAGCACTGCGAGACCTCCTGGCGAGCGGCGGCATGGGATCGAAACAGGAATCGGATTCCCGATAGGGCGATTTTATTCCACAGCCCACCCGAAATGCTCCTCGCCCAGTTGAATCTCCAGCAAGCCCTCCGCCGGAAGCAAATCCACGGGCAGCCCGCCTTCCCAGATGGCAACGCCCGAGCGAAATGGATTTCCGGGCGCCGAGGATGAACATCTCTTTTGCGACAGACACTTCCAGTATCCTGTCGCAAGCGACGTTCACCACTTCATCCGGCCCGAGCAGGCAAAGATCGCGCGATTCGACCAGATAGCCGCTCACGCGCCCTTCCTCGAGGCGCACGACGACGCGCAGTTCCTGTTCGGCGCGAACTGTGATCCGGAATTCGGCGTCTCGCAGTTCGGCCAAGCGCTTCCGCAAACACATCCACACGCAGATGGAATCGCTTGTCATCGAATCCATAGCGCAACTCGTGCAGTAGCAGCAAACGCCCATGCATCGAACTGCTCCTGCGGTCCGCGGAATAAAGCCCCGCGCCCATCCATTCGAAGTAGGTCGATTCGCGGCCGTCCACTTTCACGTTTAAGTAGGCCGAAGGCGGCAGGACGAGCGCGCGTTCCGGTTGCCGTTTGATCGGCTCCGCCAGAACGTCGGGGGCCTCGGCGCCCAGAGCGAGATAGACTTCGGTTAATAGCTTCCGGTAAAACGCATCAAACTCCGCATCGTTGGCCGAACTGTGTTCCGGGCCGTACCACCAGCACCAATCGCTTCCCTCGGCCCCCAGCAGCGCCTCATAAGAGGTCGCGAGCTGTTCGGGCGTCGGAGCTCTCGGAAAACCCTTGGCCGCATACTCGGCTTGCTGCGCGTAGAAATCGCGTGCGCGCCGCAAATGTTCCCACGCCATTACGTCTTCGCCCGAACCGATCCACACATCGAAATTGGCGTTGATCCACGACGCCGGAAAAATCCCATCGTTCGTGGGAATCTCTTCCGCCGCGGCAACCGCCTCGCTCGCGGTCAGCGCGCGAATGTCCGGATCGTTGTCGATCCGGCGGTAAAACTGCCGCAGAAATTCGCGGCCGTTCCCGGGGTAATACTCCCACGCATTTTCGCCATCGAGAATCAGGGAAACGGTCAGCGGACGCCCGATCTGCACGCGTTCGCCGATGGCGCGGATTCGGTTGTGCAGATCTTCCGCCGCGGCGCCCGCATCCATCCGGCTGTAGACGAATCCAACGAGGTCCGACAGATAGTGATCGCGGAAAAATCCAACCATCTCGCGGCCACCCACGCGCACGCGCAGCGGCGAGTAAAGCTTGTCCGCATTCGACGGCACGCCGGCGGCGTCGCGGCCAAATCCCGCGTCGAAGCGTATGCCCGAGCACTCCTTCATCGGTGGCAAACCATTTAAACCCGAGTTCGGCCGCGATCGATCAGCGCCTGCTCGGAAACAGAACCTTCCGAGGGCCACAGTCCATCCGGCGCCCGCCCGAATACGCGCTCGTGATACCGGCGTGCGCGCACAAGCTGTTCGCGTGCGTCTTCCGGATGCCGGAAAGCAGGCACCGGCAAAGGCGTCCCAGGATTCGACACGCGCGCGATGTCGCTATCGCACAGCAATGGAAGGATCGGGTGGTAGAAAGGCGTCGCTGAAATTTCAATCTGTCCAGCGGAAGCGGCGCGGCGGTACTCGGGCAGCACGCGTCCCAGGAGTTCGATCTGCTTCGCGCGAAGGTCCTGCTTGTCCTGCTCGGTGTAGTCGCTCCCTTTCCGCGCCAGGCGCGAAACGACCGGATCGCTCGCCAGATATTCCTCGTCCATCCACGCCAATTGCGAAAGCAATTGGAGGTCGCGCCAGTCGCGCTCGCCGAGGCTTTGCGACGGCGCGCTCGTTACCCTGCGCATGCACCCATTGATGGAGTTCGATGAATCGCGGCCACCGCGCCAGCAAATGATCGTAATTGAGTTGGAACGCGCGCGTTAAAATCTCCGATTTATCTTCCGCCGTCAGCTCCTTCGCGGGCCGGAAAGCCGTTGTAAACCACGGCTCGTCGAATTTTCCGCTGGCGTATTCCTCGAGTTGCGCGCCGAGCGACGGCACCACATTAAATGTCGCGTGGACGCGGGGAAACTCCTCCAGCACTCGAACCATCCCCCAGTAGTCCTTGAGGGCGTGCAGCCGGGTCCAGGGCAGAACGTACCGGCCCGTGGACCGGATCGCGGTACTGCGGCTGGTGCATATGCCATAGCACCATCAGATGAACGCGGTTCATTAACTGGCCGGCTCCCTCTCCCGATTCGCGGGCGTGCTAGAATGGCGGCTGCTCTCGATGCGCCTCATCGACCGGTACATCTGCCGCCAAGTCTTCTCCCACGCGTTGTTGGGATTGGGAATTTTTTCGTTTGTCTTTTTCGTGCCGCAATTGGTGCGCCTGATGGATTTGGTCGTTCGCCATTCCGCGTCCTGGGCAACGCTGGGCATCCTGTTCCTGTGCACACTTCCCGGGATTCTCAGTTTCACCTTGCCGATGGGCGTCCTCGTCGGCGTGCTGATTGCTCTCGGGCGCATGTCCGCGGATAGCGAACTCATCGCCATGAGCGCGCTCGGCTTGGGACGTCGCCGGTTATTGGTCCCCATCGGCATTCTCGCCGTGGGCGCAACCCTGATCACTTTTTGCATGACGCTCTGGCTCGGGCCCCTGTCCGTGCGCACCTTCCGCGTGCTGGAAGACCGCTTGCGCACCGGGCAAGCTTCCTTCCAGGTTGCGCCGCGGGTGTTCGACGAGCGCTTCCCACGCCTCGTCCTCTACGTGAACGATATCGACTCGACCGCCACGCGCTGGAAAGGCGTCTTT
This sequence comes from Terriglobia bacterium, assembly GCA_963811715.1. Lineage (GTDB taxonomy): Bacteria > Acidobacteriota > Terriglobia > Acidiferrales > UBA7541 > Palsa-360. The sequence goes on along the minus strand of CAWESM010000003.1, from coordinate 2,565,088 downwards.
CTCGCGGGGACGGACGCAAAGGACGTCTCGCGCCTCACTCTGGCGGAGGAAGCGATTGTAATTGCCGACCGCAGTGAGGGCAAGCTGGAGTTGCACCTGCGCAACGGAAGCGTCCACGAATTCTCTCTCAACGAGCCGGGCAACTATTCCCTCTCCGCATTTCGCCGAACGCGATTTGCCCGTCGAAGCTCGTGGGCTCGAAGCTGGACCCGCCTCGGAGCCCTCCATACCGGGCCGCACCATGCGCACCCTCCTCCGCGAACGTGGCGCAGGTGCGCGCGATGCCAGCGTCGAAATTCAGCGTCGCCTGTCCTTCCCCTTCGCTTGCATTTCCTTTGCCCTGGTCGCCGTACCCCTCGGAGCGCGTCCACGGCGCGGCGGCCGTGCCGCCGGTTTTCTGATCACGCTGCTTCTCATCACCGGCTATTACCTCCTGTTCACGGTCGGCGCGGGGTTGGCACGCCAAGGAGCGCTCCCGGTCTGGGCCGGCATCTGGTCGGCCAATGCATTGATGGCCGCGCTCGGGATGTTTCTCCTGCCGCGCCTCGAACGCATGCCGGGCAGCAGCCGGTGGAACGCCGCCATCGCGTCGATCGCCGGCTGGCGCATCTGGAAAATCTTCCTCCGTGAAGATCTGAACTCCCACACAGCAGGCACGGCTGCGGGCTCTAGTTTTACGGAACGCCCCGGCGTGGCCGGGGCGTGGAGCCCGCCGGAAAGTGGCCGGGCGCCGCGCTTCGGCCCGTTCTCAAAACGCAGGGGCCGGGGAGGCATCCCGCAACTCCTCGACATTTACTTGCTGCGAAGCTTCCTCTATTATTTTTTCCTCTTGACCGTTGGCTTCATCTTGCTCTTCGAGGTATTCACGTTTTTCGAGCTCCTGGACGACATCGCGCAACATCGCACCCGGCTGCTCGAAGTGCTCAGCTATTTCATCTATCTTGCCAGTTACTTATTTTATCAGTTAGCCCCGCTGGCCGCATTGGTCGCTGTGCTGGTCACGCTCGGCATTATGACCAAGAACAATGAACTCGTCGCCTTCAAGGCCGGCGGCATCAGCTTGTACCGAATTTCTGTCCCTCTCTTGCTGGCTGGACTGCTGCTGGGGGGCGCGCTCGTGGTGCTGGACGACACCTATCTCCCTTACGCCAATCAGCGCCAGGACGCTCTCCGCAATCAGATCAAGGGCCGCCCCGCGCAAACCTACTACCAGCCTCGCCGGCGTTGGATTTTTGGGGAACGCTCGAAAGTTTACAATTACGAATTCTTCGACCCGGATCAGCAGCTCTTCGGCAATTTAAACGTCTTCGAACTCGATCCCGCAACCTTCGAAATCAAGCGGCGCATCTACGCGGCCCGCGCTCACTGGGACAACCAACAGTCCGTTTGGATCCTCGAGTCCGGCTGGCTCCGTGATTTTGACCATGGCCAGGTTTCTCACTACCAGCCCTTCCTCGGCTATGCCCTGAAGGAGCTCGACGAGCCACCTTCGTATTTCAACCGCGAAGTGCGCCAGTCCTATCAGATGACTTGGTGGGAGCTGAAGCAATATATCGGCGACCTTCGCCAGGCAGGTTTCGACGTGGCGCGGCTCTCCGTGCAGTTGCAGAAGAAGCTCTCTTTCCCTCTGATTGCGCCCATCATCATCCTTCTCGCGATTCCCTTTTCGATTCTCGTGGGAACCCGCGGCGCCGTCGGCGGCCTAGCCACCGGAGTGGGGATTGCGGTTGTGTATTGGGCGGCTTCTGCGCTTACCGAAGCGATGGGTTCCGTCGGACAGTTGCCGCCGCTGCTCGCCGGATGGGCCCCGGACACGATCTTCGGTTTCCTCGGTCTCTACTTTTTTCTGAAAATGCCCACCTAGCGGACTTCGACCGGGTGCGGGCTTTACGGGCCGTGCCGCATTGGCGGGCGAGTGGCGCGTCGGCGACTTGGAGGCCGCTGGAAGAGGAATAACGGCTTCCCTGCGCAATCCTCCCTGCTGTTGCCCGAGTCAGGCTTGACAAAGAAAAGTGGTGGGGTCGTGAGATCTTCCTCCCCTGAAGCGGAATACTCACAAAAAAAAGGGAGGAAGCTGTAGATGCCTCCTCCCTCGATCTCTCCGCCAGCGGCGGGTAGCTTAGCTGAGCGGGCTGCTGGACGCTGTGGCGCCGGCAGCAGGATCGGCGCGGATCACACCGCTCGCTCCGTGTAGAAACTGCGTTGCCCGCTAACGCCCTGAGTCACCGGCTTTCGGCAATGATACTGTACGTTCCTGACGACTCCACTAGACACAGTACCGGCGTAACGTGATCGTTGTATCCGGCTCTTGGTACCGCCCGCCAACACGGAATCAATCAGGTCCGCGGTGGCGGAGGTGGGACTAGTCCCCGTCATGGGACCCAAACTTCCAAGACTCCGGGAAATTGTCCGTAGGTCGTCGAGTAGGCGACTGCGGAGCGTGTTCATCGTGCGCAGTGCAGCAACGGCGGACGCTTCATTGGCCATCATCTTGGAACGCATCAGGTTCGGAATCGCGATTGCCGCAATGATCAAGATGATTGCAACCACGATCAACAATTCAATCAACGAGAAACCCTTCTGTTGCTTTTTCATTTGTCCTCCGGAAATTTTGGTTTCCCTGAAAATTAGCAAAGGACAAGAAAGAGTCTCCCTGGCAATTCGCTAAGAACACGAAACCTTGCACGTTAGAGGAGCACGGCTAGCGCCAATTGGCAGAGAACCGGCCGAGGGATTCCAGATTGCAGGCGCTCCATTGAATCATCGACTTAGCAAGACAATCGGGGTTCGATGACTCTTCTGCCCTGTGGGAGACGCCATGCGCATAGTCGTCAGCGCCATAAAGTGGCGTTGCGTCGCGGAATTGCTATCACAATTTGTCAGTTATGAAATGAGAAAGCAGGAGTGCAGGCGCCGCTAGAAGCCCTCCTGAATGTGGACAGCCGCACAGCGCGTTGCCAGAGTGTGCGCAGTTGGAACCGCTCCTTCCCGATTTGGTTGTCACGTTTGATGACATACTGCCAATCCGCCCACCCGATCAGCTCCTCTCGAATTCGGGGGTTCACAATACTCCGCGCGGATTAGAAGTTTTTAACGCTAGTATGAAACACCGATAGATGCGGATTAACCCACCCGCAGCAAGCTTCTTCTCTCTTTCATCAGTGTGTATCCGTGTTCATCTGTGGTTCCAAGCCTTTTTTAAGAATGCTGCTTCCACAAACCAAGATGAAAGACAAAGGCCACAGAGAGCACTGAGAAGGAAGAACCCTTTCCCAGAATTTCTCTGCGCCCTCTGTGTTCTCACTTTGTGCTCTCTGTGTTAAATTCCGGCGTGTCTAGTTGGGAAGAAGAACCGTATCGATCACGTGGATCACGCCGTTTGACTGAAATACGTTCGAGATCGTGACGTTGGCCGTGTCGCCCTTTTCATCCGTCACGATAATGTTCTTGCCCTGCATGCTGGCCCACAGCTTTCCGCCGCTCACGGTATTTAACTCCGCCTTGCCGTGACCATCCTTGATGGCTTTGGAAAGTTCTTTCGCGCCGAGCCTGCCCGCGACGACGTGATAGGTGAGAATCTTCGTCAGTGTGCCCTTATTTTCCGTCATCAAAAGGGTATCCACAGTGCCGGCTGGAAGCTTTGCGAACGCCTCATTGGTAGGAGCAAACACGGTGAATGGCCCGGGGCCTTCCAACGTGTCCACCAGCCCCGCCGCCTTTACCGCAGCCACCAGCGTGGTGTGATCTTCGGAATTGACCGCGTTCTGCACGATATTCTTCGTCGGAAACATCTCATGCCCGCCCACCATCGGATTCGTCGCCGCCAATATCGCGGATGCCGCCACCAGCGTGAGGACACACAACTGCGCAATCTTCTTCATGTTCGATTCCCTCTCTTCAATTTTTGATTTGTACTGCAGCTTGTAGTACGGGCCCCGCGCAGGATTGGATGAGAGAGTCGTCGGATTTTTCTTGAGACTAACCCGCGCTTCTCACAAATGCGCCATGGATATCTTTTCTCAGTTGCTTGCTTGATGCGTCATCTCGGGTTTTGATGCGAAGCGGGTTTTCGTAGCACGGACTTCAGTCTGTGTGCATGTCCGCCCGTGCGAAAACCAAAATCACACAGGCCTGTGCTACTCGACCGTACCGGGCATGTGCTCTGGCTACACCAAATGAAATAGGCCGACGGCCATAAGAACATGCTTGCGAGAAATTCACGCTAAGGGAAGTCTGGACCAAGTCAGTTTGACAAAGACGAAATCCTGGAGCAGAATCGCGGAAATTAGAGGGAGGTGCGGTATGACCACCCAGACGTGCCACAATTGCGATTCCCCTGGCGACGGGTATTGCGCAGGTTGCCACGGCAGAGGAAAACCCGCGGGAGACGAACTCCGCGCCGCCTTCGGAGATGAATCCTCTTGCTCGATGTGCGGAGGTAGCGGCGAATGCCAGACCTGCGGCGGCTCGGGAGAAATCGAGGTCGGCGGAGAAGGTTAATCCTAGTTTGGCTACCGCACGCCCTACCTCACGCCGCCGCATTCTTGCCCGGGCCGGTATTGACCCCGAAGCGCTTGCACAGTTCGGCGAGCTGGATCGTGTTGGTGAGAAACTTGCGGTAGTTCTTGTCCCGCCTGACATTGTCACTTCCCGTCACACCACATTTTTATCCGCCGACTCACTGGCAACTACGCAAATGTCTTTGAACACTCGGGCATTATAGATGGATCTTGTGCCAGCACGCCTCAAAACCTCTGGCAAGCTTTCCACTACATCCCGGTAAACTCTTTTCATTTGCTGAATGGACGGCTGCCTGCCTGGTCTGACAAAAGCACTACAAAGCTCCCGAAATACGCCAGTCACCGTCGAACCATGGACATACGGGTCGGTGCCATTCAGATCACTCAAAGATTTTGCGAGTCTGCGATCCCTACCCTCGTACACGAACCAGGTGTGCTTCCTATTTCCAATACGTTCCCAAGCCACGCAGAGTCCCAACTCGAATGGCATGTTAAAACGCGGAGTCGGCGGGCGTTTCCTATCGAGTTCGACTCTCGAAAGGTCGTGAACAGAAAACGGACAGTTCCGGATCAACCTAAAAATTCGGTCCAGGCGCCTGCTTCCACCGGGAATCTCCAGGGTCGCCCTCGGCACAAACCCGAGCGCACTAATCCCGCAGATGTAGGCTACACAAAGGTTCTGAAATTTATCGTCGTAGGGAATATTCAGGAATACTTTATCGGGCGGCCTTGGAGATCCTGGCACGCGTTTGCCTCTTTGATGTTTTTCGTTTCAGGGAGTCCGTTGTTTTCGATCGCATGTAGCCGTTCTTCTTTCTAGACTCTCTCACTGAATTCAACAGCTTAATAAGCTTCGCCGCGCGCGCGCGCGATACGCCCAAAGCGTCAGCGGTGTCCATCGCTGTGGCAAATCGAGATGTGATCTTTACGGCCATTGACCTAACTCTATTTTACATCTTCGAATCGGCCATTCCAATGTAAATCTAAGGGATAAACTAACAGAAATATTACGATTCCTCCAAAAGCTGCGTCATCCTACCGCACGCCACCCGTATTCTTCACCGGGCCGGTATAGACCTCGAAGCGTTTCCGCAATTCGTCGAGCTGGACCGTGTTGGTGAGGAATTCTCGGTAGTTGTTGACGACCTTGTAAGAGAGGATAGGCTTCCAATCGTAGGGCGCGGGGACGTCGGACCGCGGCGACCAGTTCCCTGTTTTGGCCTGCTGCTCGGGCGAGAGGTACCAAGCGAGGAAAAGTTTTGCGGCGTTCGGATGCGGCGCGGATTTAAAGATCGCCCCCGTGTACGGCCAGATCGGGAGCGGATCGTCTTGCGAAAAAGCGATGGCCTGGGTCAGGCCCACCTTCTTCTGGTCCATGCTGATGCTGGCGATGGTATCGAACGTCACGAGGCTTTCTCCCGACGCGATGCTGCGCACGACACCGAGATGTCCTTGAATGAAGCGCGGCTGGTTCGCCATGTAGCGGTCCATGTATTTCCATCCATATTTCTGGACGATGCTGTAGAAAGCGTAAAGCGTCGCATCGTCATCCGCGGGATAGCAGGAGACCACTTTGCCCTTGAACCGCGGCTGCAAGAAATCGAGAGCCGAGCGCGGCACATCCTCAGGCTTCACCAGATTGGGATTGTACCCGTAGACATGCGCGTTGATCTGGACGCCGACGTAGGCTCCGCTCGCATCCTTAAAGCTGCGGTCGATTTTGTCGAAGCCTTGCGGCTTGTAGTCGAGGAGTTCTCCATCCCGCTTCCAGCGCGCAAAATCCTGCAGCGTCTGGAACACGGCGAGATCGACCTCGAGTTTGCCGGCCTGGAGTTGCGCGTCGATCTTCGCATCGAGTACGTTGCTGAATCCGCCGGTGATCGAAATGTTCATGCCAGGATAGCGCGCCGAAAAATCCTTCGCCGCGGCGTCCCAGGGCGCCGTCGGCCCGCCCGCGTAGAGGACGACGCTGCCCTCGGCCTTCGCCTTCTTGTAGAGCGCGTCGAGGCTTTGCCCGCGCGCCGGCATCGCGCAGAGGATTACGGCTGCGAGACACGCATAGTGCGTTAATTTGCGAGTTCTCGGCATGACTCTGGTCCTCAGGAGGTCGGAGCTTCAACTCCGACGTTCGAGTTCATGCAATGGGTGGCTTCAGCCACTGAAGCTTCAGGGCTTGAAAGCCCTTCTCCAACCGTGATCTATGTCGGACCTGAAGGTCCGACCTCCTACCATACAATCCGGAGGCCGCGTTCATTACCTGCGCGATCTTGTGTTCCTGCGGCTACGCGCTGGCGGCGTTCGGCGGGATCGGAATAGCGCTCTTGTTCCTCGCCAGCCATGTTTTGAAATTTTGCAGCGACGGGTTCAGCGACCTCGCGAAGGCGGGGTCGCGCGCGCCGCAAAAGTATTCCTCGAAATCGCGCTTAAACTGAAACATGTTTCCCAAATCGTCTGCGCCCGGAAAACCTAACCCGCGGTAAACCTCCGGGGACACGCTGTTGTAGCGGACTTCCTGGCCCAGCGCTTCGGTGAATGCGGCGGCCATCTGCGCGCCGGTCAGGTGCTCGCCGGCAATCCCAACGGTCTTGCCGATGAATTCCCCACCTTTCTTGAATATACCGTACGCGCACCTACCGATGTCATCAACTGCGATACCCGGCAGCTTCTTGCCGCCCATGGGAAAAGTGATTGCCAGCTTTCCATCCTGGCCTCTTTGCGGGCCGCTGCCGAAGTAGATGAAGTTGTCCCAATAGAATGACGTGAGCAGAATCGTGGTTGGCACCCCGAGATCGCTGAAAAAATGATCGCTCTCGCCCTTGCCGTCAAAGTGCGGAACTTTATATTTGCCGTGCAGCGTGGGCATGCGGTTATCGCTGAGAGGCACCCACTTCCGCGTATCTTCCAGCGTGGACCAAACGACGTGTTGCAGCTTCGCAGCCTTGGCCGCCTCCGCCATCGATTGCACTTCGGCGATTTCTTTTTCGGGCGAGAAGTGCGCCCAAAAAAACGTGACGCAATACGCCCCGTACGCGCCGTCGAATGCCTTCTTCAGACTTTCGACATCGTCGACGTCAGCGGCCACGACTTCGGCGCCCAGCTTCGCCAATTCTTTCGCCTTGGCTCCGTTGACGTCCCTGGTGAGCGCTCGCGCAGCAAATCCACCGCTCGGATCACTCAGGATGGCCCTGACCATGCCGCCGCCTTGCGCTCCCGTCGCTCCCAATACCGCAATTATCTTTTTCTCCGCCATGATGTTCTCCTTCTCACATTTGGGTATGCGTATCGCTTTCCGCCCGAGGCTGCCGCCGCGTCGAGCATACCACTCCAGGCAGACGTTCGTAGCAGGCCGGAGAAAAACACCCCATCGCAGCAGGAAGAATTAAATGTTAGATTCATTCTCCGCAGATTGTTTCGGCGGGATTTCCGCCGCGAGGCAAAAATTTCATTTGGACTTGGAACGCTTCCTGAAATCATGAGTGAACGGCCACTTCCTTCCACCAAGTCGACATCCATCGCCATCCTGGTGGCAGGCGCGTTCTTCATGGAAAATCTGGACGGCACGATCATCGCGACGGCATTGCCGCAGATGGGGCGCTCGTTCCACGTAAATCCTGTCGATCTCAACATCGGCATGACGGCTTACCTGCTGATGCTCGCGGTCTTCATTCCGATCAGCGGCTGGTTCGCGGACCGATTCGGCGCGCGCACCGTATTTGTTTCCGCGATCGCTGGTCTTTACGCATGTCCTCGATCCTTTGCGGACTCAGCAGTGGGCTATGGCAATTCACCGCTGCTCGCGTCATCCAAGGCATCGGAGGCGCGATGATGGTCCCCGTCGGACGCCTGGTGGTCCTGCGCACCACGGAGAAACACAATCTAATCCATTCCATCACCTACATTACCTGGCCGGGACTCGTGGCGCCCGTCGTGGGGCCTCCGGTCGGCGGCTTCATTACGACCTACGTCTCCTGGCACTGGATTTTTTTCCTGAATGTGCCACTCGGCGTTCTGGCCGCAACATTGGCCGCCCTATGGATTCCAAATTCACGAGAGGACCAGGTGAAGCCTTTCGATTGGCTCGGTTTTGCTCTGTGCGGCACGGCGTGTGTGACGTTCATGTATGGCCTGGAATTGATTGGGCGTCAGAACACCCCGTGGAGGACCACTTCCCTTTTCCTGGCTTGCGGAACCCTCCTGGGCGTGTTGGCGATTCTTCATTTTCGGCGTGCTCCGGCTCCCGTCATCAATCTAATTTCACTCAAGATGAAAACGTTTGCGATCACGATCGGGGGAGGGTCCCTGTTCCGGATCGCGATCAGCGTATCTCCGTTTCTGCTTCCTCTCATGTTTCAGGTCGGCTTTCGGATTGAACGCTTTTCAATCCGGCCTGCTGATGCTGGGGCTTTTTGCCGGCAATCTGGGAATGAAGACGGTCACGACTCCCGTTTTAAGGCGCTTTGGATTCCGCAAGGTGCTGATCGTAAATGGGATTCTGACGGCGCTCTTGATGCTGGGTTGCGCCGTGCTGACACCCCACACGCCGCGAATTGTGATTCTCTGCGGTCTTGTTCGTGAATGGCTTGTGCCGCTCGATGCAGTTTACGAGCCTCAGCACGATCGCTTTTGCCGATATTCCGAAGCCGCAGATGAGCTCCGCCACGAGCTTCTCCAGCATGGTGACGCAGTTGAGCATGGGGACGGGCGTCGCGGCCGGCGCCATCGCGCTTGCGTTTCGCCGCGCTGCTCAATCGAGACTCGGGCGGCACTCCGACCATCGCGGACTTCCACATCGCTTTCGTTTTGGTTTCCATCCTGACTTTGCTGGCCGTGATTGATTGTTTCACGCTCGATCCGGAATCGGGCGCGGAAGTAAGCGGCCATCGAGTAAGTTACCCGTAGCGTCTCGCAAGATATTTCACGGGGAAAATCCGCTACTCGATTCGATGCCATTCTCCCTGTGCACCAAGATTCGCCATGCTTGTGGTGGTTCGCAGGCTGTGATAGCTTCAAATAAAAATATGACCGTGAATGGAATCGAGCGGTCAACCGAGTTCGATTTCAATCGACGCATTGAGGTGCGACATGAAGTTCAGGGTCCTAATCTTTCTATTCTTGGTGGCGGGATTCTTGATGCGCGAGTGCCCCGCTGTTTGCGCATCATGGAAATGCCGCGTATGACGACAAGGCCCCGGTCACCATGAAAGGAACCGTAACCGATTTCTGTGGGTGAATCCGCACGTTCAAGTCGTTCTCGATGTCAAAAATGACCAAGGCGAGATCGTGCATTGGGCTTGCGAAACCGTCAGTCCAAGCAAGCTCTTCCGATCCGGCTGGACCAGGGACTCGCTGAAGGCCGGCGATCAGATTACGATCACGGTCTACCCCGCCAAAAGTCACGCGGCCGTCGGGTATATTCGCAAAGTTGTATTGGCGAACGGAAAAGAATTAGGGTCCGTGGAGCAGGCACAATGAAGACATGCCTAAAAATTTGCTATCGATTCGTTCTCTCCACCGTGATGCTTGCGGCGGCTCTAACATTTCCGATCGCCAGTTTCGCCCAAACGGCTGCTCCGAAGTCACCCCCGGCGAAGGCCAAGAATGCCGTCCAACCCTCCGCGCACGACTTGTCCGGCATGTATGAATTCTTCGGCAGGGGAATTCCCGGGTCAAGGCATCTACAATACTCCGAGCGCAGATCCAGTGCCGATGACCCCCTGGGCCCAGGCGAAGTACGACGCCGCGAAGCCGGGATACGGCCCGAAAGCCAGCGTGGATACGACTGACCCGATCTTGCGCTGCAATCCTTCCGGCATCCCGCGAATTCTTTTCTGGCCCCAACCATTTGAGGTCGTGCAGACTCCCGACCGCGTGTTCATGTTCTTTGAGCACGAGCGCGTCTGGCGCCAGATCTGGACCGATGGGCGAAGTCATCCCAAAGACGTGGAACCCACGTGGATGGGCGATTCCATTGGCAAGTGGGAGGGAGATACTTTTGTCGTTGACACGATCGGTTTAAATGACAAGAGCTGGCTCGACGCGTATGGCCATCCCCACAGCGAGGAGTTGCACCTGGTGGAGCGCTACCGGCGCCCGGAGCCGAATAGGCTAACCCTGCAGTTCACTGTCGAAGACCCCAAAGCCTACACAACAGTCTGGGAGAGCGATACCAAGAATTTACACGTTGCTCCGGAACGAGAAAGCGGTCATGGAAGAACTCTTCTGCATACCGGAAGAAGAGGAAGCCTTTACGAAGAGGATTAGGGACCCTGCCGCCGGCCGGTCCATCAATTGAGTGGATTGCTGTGCGTTAGCGGTGCGCAGAAATAACATTAACTTGCCATTTCGATCCCGCCCATACCGATGTCCGCGACCTCTATGTACGAGCCGAGACGCGAATCAGAGGCGAGCGCCATCACTTCTTCCCTGTTGGAAACTTTCTGCTTCAACTCTTCAAACCAGTTCAATACCACGTTGATTTGCGTAGCGGTCTGGTCTTGCCCGCCGGGCTTGAGCATCAAGAAGCGCTGGCCATCGGGTGAGACATCGTAGTTGGCGTTCGGGACCGGACTCGGACTTGACTGGTACTGTCCCGCGAAAAGCACCTTCGGCTTGCCCGCGGAAAAGCTGGGCTGCGTGGTGATCTCCACGGCCATCATCTTGTTGCCGCTGCGGTAGAACAGCTCCCGGCCGTTGGGATTCCACAGTGGCTCCGCGCCACCTTCCGTCGAGATCTGCCACTTGCCGCCCGGGCCCGGATAGGGCTGCACGTAAATCTCAAAGCGGCCGGATTCGTCCGACGCATAGGCCAGCCAGCGCCCGTCGGGGGAAAACTGTGCCGCCCCTTCTCTGAACGGTGTTTGGAGAAAAGGCTCGTCCCTACGGACCTGCCCTGAGCCTGCCGAAGGGGCTTGTCCTGAGCGAAGCGAAGGATCGCCCATCCGCAGCACCCAGATGTCCCATCCAGTGGAGGAACTCGCATTATCGAAGGCCAGGAGTTGCCCATCCGGGGACCAGGAATTCGGATACCCACCGAGCTCGTCTAGCCGCTCCAGCCCGCCACTGCCGTCTGCAAGTTGCCAGAAAAGGCCCTGTACACCGACTGAAGTAAAAACTATCCGTTTGCCATCCCGGGTCCAGGCTGGGTTGTAGTTCGTACTCCCCTGAAACGTCAACCGGGTCAACGTCTCACGGGAAAGATTGTACAGCCAGATTTGAGTCTCCTGTCCCTCGACGGCCACGGCCACCTCCCGTCCGTCGGGGGAAAGTCGCGGTCCCCGGTAGGCCCGCGCAGGGGCGGCCAAGGGTTGCTCGGCTCCACTACGATTGACCCAAACCAGTCTGCGTTGGGTCGCCAGAACGCTCCCAGGGACATAGACCAGCGATCCTGTGGCGGAGAAACTGTACTGTGCGGCTCCGCTGAATGTGGATTGCAGGACGCCCTCTTGGACGGGCACTGCCGCGCCCGTAACCGCTAGATTGTCTGTATCGAACGGCAAAGCCATCAGTGTCCCGCCTTGCGCGTACACAAGGTGCCCGGAGGGCGCGTAGCGGGGGTGCGTACCGCCCAGGACCAAGTTTCGTCGTTCGCCCGTCCCCACTCGCTGGACAGCAATCTGCGCATTGTTCCAGTTGCCGCCACCCCGTAAAGCAGCAAAGAGCACTGCATCGCCGCCGGGCAAGAACTCCGGCCAACGGTGGCTGTCTTCATCTTTCACGAAACGAGTCAGCGGTTGCGGTGCGCCTCCCGCATCGGAGACTTTCTTGAGAAGTGAGTCCCGCGTGGGTGCGAAGATGATCATCCCCTGGCTGCCCCAACTGGCCCCGCGAGGGTCCACAGCATCCCCAAGACTTAGCGCTTCTCCCCCACTCACTGAGACCTTTTTCAGCTTTCCGTCCGCGAAAAATCCTACCCATTGCCCATCGGGTGAGAAGAAAGGCTCGGTAGCTCCTGCGGTACCCGGAATGGGATTAGCTTCCAGGCCCCCGAGAGGGCGCAGGTAAAGTTGCTGTACGCCCCCTTGGCGGGCGGAATAAACGAGACGAGTGCCATCGGGAGCGAGGGCCACGGCAGGACCAATCTCCAGGCCCGCCAACGGTTGGCTCGGCGGCAGGGTAATTGCGATGCGTGAAACCGGTCCCGAATTTATTGGGGGAGAGGATTTCCGATTCCAGATAGCGACGCTGATGACAGCCGCCAGAAGTAAGAATGCGACGCTCCAAAGCAGGGCTCCTCGCCGGCGCGCGCGAACGCCTTTCAGCGTGGAAGCCGACGTCGGCGTGACTTGCGAGCCGCCCTCGGCGATCCACTTCAACTCGTCGCAAACGTCGCTGGCCGCCTGCCATCTTTTCTCAGACTCCTTCGCCAAACATTTCTTCACGACGCGGTCGAGCGCCGGGGGCATCATCGGCTGAAGAGACGCCATTGGGACAGGATCGGACGACATGATGGACGAGATCACGCTGGCCTGGCTCTTACCCTCGAAGGCCCTCTTGCGCGTCGCCATCTCGTATACGACCGTGCCAAAGGCAAAAATATCCGTGCGCGCATCTACTTCCTTGCTTTCCAACTGCTCCGGAGCCATGTATTGCAACGTCCCTAGAATGGTCCCCTTCGCCGTCAATGGGTCGTCCTCCGTGGGCAGTTCCGAAAGCCGCACATTCGCCGGAGCCACCTCCTGCGTCAGCTTCGCGAGCCCGAAGTCCAGCAGCTTCGTCCCGGTCTTGGTCAGCATGATGTTGCCCGGCTTCAAATCGCGGTGCGTCACACCTTTTCGGTGCGCCTTGTCCAGCGCATCGGCAATCTCGATCGCGTACTGCAACACTTGCTCCAGTGGCAGTGGGCCTTTGAGCAGCCGCTGCGCAAGCGTTTCGCCTTCCAGATACTCCATCACTAAATAATCGATCCCGTCCTGCTGCCCGATGTCGAAGAGAGTGCAGATGTGCGGATGATTCAGGCTGGCAATCGTGCGAGCTTCGCGTTCGAATCGCTCTCGCGACTCGGAACGATCGGCAAGATGAGTGGGAAGAACCTTGATGGCGACAATTCGATTGAGGCGGGTATCACGGCCCTTGTACACCTCACCCATCCCGCCCGCACCAATCGCGGAAAGGATTTCGTGAGGCCCGAGACGTGTGCCAGAGGCGAGCGCCATCACTTCTTTCCTGTCGGAACTTTCTGCTTCAACTCTTCAAACCAATTCAGCACAACGTTGATTTGCGTCGGTGCAGTCTGCGCTTGCTCGACGGGCTTGAGCATCAGGAAACGTTGGCCATCGGGAGACACGTCGTAATTGGGGTTCGTTAACGGGGCCGGCACGTACGGTCCCTCAAAGAGCACACGGGGCTTGCCCGCGGAAAAGTTCGGCTGCGTGGCAATGTCCACGGCCATCATCTTGTCACCGCTACGGTAGAACAGCTCACGCCCGTTTCGGTTCCACACCGGCTCCCTGCCGCCCTCCGTCGAGATTTGCCACTTCCCGCCGGGCCCCGGATAGGGCTGCACGTAAATCTCATAGCGGCCTGATTCGTCCGAAATATAGGCCAGCCAGCGCCCGTCGGGGGAAAACCGTGAGACGCTTTCGTTGAATGGCGTTCGGAGGAACGGCTGCGCCTTGCGGACTTGCCCTGAGCTCGTCGAAGGGACCTGTCCAGAGCCCGCTGTCCCACCCGTACCACCCAGAGGTCGTATCCAGTGGTGGGATTCACTTCCGTGTAGGACAGTAGTTGCCCATCCGGGGACCAGGACATCGGAACATGGGTGTAGTCGCTGGTGGTCAAACGCTCCAGACCGCCGCTGCCGTCTGCCAGTTGCCAGAAAATGTTCTGCGGCCCATCTTTGCTTGAAATAAATGCGATCCGCTTGCCATCCGGACTCCAAAGCGGTGCCAGGTTGTTATTCCCCTCAAACGTCAGCCGGGTCAGCGTCTCCCGGGAGAGATCGTACAGCCAGATTTGACTCTCCGGTTCCTGGATGTCCACAGCTACCCGCCGACCATCAGGAGAAAGCCGCGGGCCCAAGTAAGCGCGCGCGGGGGGAGGCAAGGGTTGCTCTGCCCCATTGCGGCTGACCCACACCAGCCTGCTCTGGACCGACTGAACACCCCCCTGAAGATAGACCAGCGATCCCGTGGCGGAAAGACTGTAATGGGCGGCTCCGGTGGATGTTGATTGCATGACGCCCTCAAGCACAGGGACCGCCGCGCCTGTGACTGCGAGCAGCTGGGGATCGAACGGCACGGCCATCAGGCTCCCCCTTGCGCGTAAACCAAGTGGCCGGACGGCGCGTAGCGGGGTTGCGTCCCGCCTTGGACCAGGTCCCGCCGTGTGCCCGTCCCGACCGACTGGACAACAACCCGCGCGACGGTAAAGTTATTTGCGTTGGGTCCGGCAGCAAAGAGCAGCGCCTTGCCATCGGGCAAGAACTCCGGCCAGCGCTGGCTGTTCTCCCCTTTCTGGGGACGAGTTAGCGGCTGCGAGGCGCCTCCAGCGTCCGGCACTTGCTGGAGGGCTTCGACTACTCGAGGCGCAAATGCGATCATCCCCTGGCTGCCCCAACTGGCTCCGAGAGGTTCCACAGCATCACTCAGCGTTAGCGCTGTTCCCCCGCTTACCGAGATCTTCTTCAGCTTTCCACCCGAAAAAAATCCCAGCCATTGACTGTCAGGGGAGAAGAAAGGCTCGGCTGCTCCATCCGTGCCGGGGATGGGTCTCGCCTCGAGGCTATCCATTGCCCGCAGATAGAGCTGCTGAGTGCCGCCCTGGCGGGCGACGTACGCGAGATGAGTGCCATCGGGAGAGAGAGTCACTGCAGGGCCATTTTCCAGGCCTGCCAATTGCTGGCCGGGTGGCAGATTGATTACGGTTCGGGTGATAGGCTGCGGCGTTGGTGCAGGCGCTGGCTTCAGATTCCAAGCAGCGAAGCTCGCAATCACTGCAACCAGCAGCAAGACGCCCAAACCGAGGAGTAGCCCGCGCCGACTGATTTCGCGAATGCCTCTCGCTGCAGAAGTCGGCATGGAAACACCTGAGCCACCTTCGGCAATCCATTTCAATTCATTCGTCAGATCATTCGCGCTCTGCCAACGCTCATCCGGCTCTTTTGCAAGGCATCTCTTCACGATGCGGTCCAGCGCCGGAGGCGTCATCGGCTGGAGGGAAGAAATGGGCGGCGGGTCGTCTTTCAGAATCGCCCCGATCACACTCGCCTGGGTCTTGCCATCAAACGCCCTCTTGCGCGTCGCCATCTCGTAGACCACTGTTCCAAACGCAAAGATGTCCGTACGCGCATCCACTTCCTTGCCTTCCAACTGCTCCGGAGCCATGTATTGCAGCGTGCCCACGATGGTCCCCTTCGCCGTCAACGGGTCATCCGCCGTGGGAAGTTCCGAAAGCTGCACATTCGCCGGAGCCACTTCCTGCTTCAGCTTCGCCAAGCCGAAGTCCAGCAGCTTCGTCCCTGTCTTCGTGAGCATAATGTTGCCGGGCTTCAGATCGCGATGCGTCACACCTTTTCGGTGCGCCTTGTCGAGCGCATCGGCAACCTCAATGGCGAATTGCAACACTTGCTCCAGCGGCAGCGAAGCTTTCGCCAGTCGCTGCGCAAGCGTCTCGCCTTCCAGATATTCCATCACTAAATAATCGACCCCGTCCTGCTGGCCGATGTCGAAGAGAGTGCAGATGTGCGGATGATTCAGGCTGGCAATCGTGCGAGCTTCGCGCTCGAATCGCTCGCGCAATTCGGAACGATCCGCAAGATGCGTCGGCAAAACTTTGATGGCGACGATGCGGTTGAGCCGCGTATCGCGCGCGCGATACACCTCACCCATCCCACCTGCACCAATGGCGGAGAGGATTTCGTGAGGCCCGAGGCGTGTGCCAGAGGTCAGTGCCATTGGGGGCAGGATTATACCCCTTGGAACAGAAATGTTTCTCACTACTTAACCTAGAATATTGCATGATAGGTGCACTCTCTCGAAACTGATGGCTTTTCGCCCCATCCCTTGCGTTCGTTGCGCTTAAAATTATGGAAACCGTTGTTCCGAGACACGCGTCCTTGTTGTGTTACCTTACGTACCGCCACCGTTTGAACGAGCATCGGTGGTCATTCCAGGCAAAGACAAATTCGGAGGAGACGCGAATGAAGAAGATTCAGCATATTGTTGCCACCATCACGCTATCGATCGCAGGGGCATTCCTGGCTCTCGCGCAGCAGCCTGCACAAGCGCCACCGCAGCCCATGAGCTTTTTCATCACCAGCGCGGGTTCCGGAAAAGGAGCCAACCTCGGTGGCCTGGCGGGCGCCGACAAGATCTGCCAGACGCTCGCCACCGCGGCAGGAAGCACGAAGACCTTCCACGCATACCTCAGCACCAGCGGTCCGAATGCCGTCAATGCGCGCGACCGCATCGGCAATGGTCCCTGGTACAACGCCAAGGGCGAAAAAATCGCCAATAACCTTGCAGACTTGCATGGTGACACGCTGGACCTCGCGCGACTCGGCAACAACCTCGGAAAACTTTCCGGGCTAACGGAGAAGGGTGGCGCGATCAACGGCCGAGGGGATACACCCAATACACACGACATGCTGACCGGCTCACAGACCGACGGCACGGCTTATAAAGATGCCGCCGATCACACCTGCGGCAACTGGACGAGCGAAACCACAGGCACCGCGCAGCTCGGCCATTTTGACCGCAGCGGCGCCAATAACCAGTCCTGGAACTCCGCGCACCCGAGCCGGGGCTGCAGCCAGGACAATCTGGTGAGCACCGGCGGCGCCGGCTTGTTCTACTGCTTCGCGATCAACTAACGCGCGCGGATTTCTCCTAGCGTCCGCAAACGGGGACAGTTTGCGGACGCTGGGCAAGCACTCGCGGCGGCGGGCATGATTGTTTATAATAGATTTAATAACTCGGTTTATAAATATTATCTATGTTATGATATCTAAGTTAACCGGCAGGGGCGGGCGCCAAAAAATCCCAGGTGGACTAACCCAACCGCCCCCGTCTATTTCTTCAAGTTCTAGTAGCCTTGCCGGCCTCGTTCCATCGCCGCCCGGACCCATTCGCTGCGGATGTCTGCGGGTGAACTCCATCCAAGATTATCTGAATTCAGAATCTCCGCCAATTGCGCACCCTGGCAACGACGTCTTGCTTGCTACCGCGGCAGCGGCGGGCGTAAAGTTCCTCGTTACCGCTACGCCGGAGATTCAGTTTGATCGCCCACCACGGACATCGTCTTAGATTGCCAGCCCTGGCCGTTGCCCTCTGTCTATTCGCCGGTCTGATTGAGGGAGTTCTCCCGCGGGTCGGGTTCGCCCAAGACCACCCCATTCGCTTCATTCAAGTCCAGCGCGAACTCATCGAAAGCAGGCTGCGCCGGGCCGCTCGAAGAAAACGCCGACCGAGAAACGAGTCTGAAACAGATCTTCACGGAGGCAGGCTGCGACGGCGAGCGCTTGCGCGAACAGCCCATCAAGCGCCAAAAATTGCCGAATGTGATTTGCACGTTGCCGGGAAGCAGCGACTCGGTAATCGTTATTGGCGCGCATTTCGATCACGTGGAGAGAGGCGAAGGCGTCGTGGACAATTGGAGCGGCGCCGGCCTGCTGCCGAGTCTTTTTCAAAGTCTCAACGGCGAGCCGCGAAAACATACGATTGTCTTTATCGGC
This sequence comes from Terriglobia bacterium, assembly GCA_963811715.1. Lineage (GTDB taxonomy): Bacteria > Acidobacteriota > Terriglobia > Acidiferrales > UBA7541 > Palsa-360. The sequence continues at coordinate 2,546,899 of CAWESM010000003.1, read as the reverse complement.
TTTGCCGCGGAGGAGCAAGGGCTCATCGGGTCCGATTTCTACGCGAAGCAGCTCGCGCCGGAACAAGTCGCGAAGATTCAAATCATGATCGATCTCGATAGTCTGGGTCTTGGCCCCACAAAAATCTGGCTGAGTCACTCCGACGAAAAACTTGCGAAAGTTCTAAACGCGGTCGCAGCCTCCCTCAAGCTGCCTTTGGGAGTCGTGAATGCCGAACAGATTGGCGACGAGGATTCCACATCGTTCAGGAAACGTCATGTCCCCACCGTCATGCTGCATTCGGTCACGCAGCAGACGGTTTCCATTCTCCATTCGGAGAGCGACAATCTCTCCGCCATCCGGGTGGACGATTATTACGATTCCTATCATTTGATCGCCGTCTATTTGGCCTATTTGGATGGTAAACTGGATTAGCAGGCCGAAGAACGCGGCTAATGGGCGCGGGCTCTACTTGCTCGCCCTGACCAAGGAAGGGGAGCCCGCCGGGATATCGATGAAACCTAGCGGAACTTTTCGACTTCTAAATTGTGACGGTCCTTTTCCGACGGAGGAACTATGCCCGCAAAATCAATTTTGACATGCATGGGGGCAGCAATTCTATTTCTAGCGTTTCCCGCCCGGAGCCAGGAGCCGATGCAGGGCCGGGGCGCCGTCCAATTGCCCGACGGCGAGGGCAAGGAAATCGTTCAGACCGCCTGCGCGGCCTGCCACAGTCTTGGCAACGTTACCAACTCCGGACATTCCCCCGAGGAATGGAAAACCACCGTAGCCATGATGCTGAACGTCGGCGCAAACGTGCCTCAAGATAAAGTTGACACGGTGCTTAATTATCTGGTTAAGAATTTCCCGGAAAAACCCGCGCCCCCAGCGGTATCCATCCCCGGAAACGTCGAGGTTTCCTTCAAGGAGTGGAAAGTGCCCACGCCGGGATCGCGCCCGCACGATCCTCTCGCAGCGCCCGACGGCACCATCTGGTATACGGGGCACATGGCCAACCTGCTGGGGCACATCGATCCGAAGACGGGCGAAATCAAGGAATATCATCCGACCACGCCGGGATCGGGCCCACACGGCCTGACGATGGACAAGCAAGGCAACATCTGGTTCACCGCGAATTTCAAGGCCTATATCGGCAAGTTCGACCCGAAGACGGGGAAATTTACCGAATATCCGCTGGACCCCGAAGCCCGCGATCCACACACGCCTATCTTTGATCAGAAAGGAACGCTTTGGTTCACCGTGCAAGGCGCCGACATGGTGGGCCGCCTAATCCCCGAAACGGGCGATGTGAAAACCGAAACGGTGCCTACGCCGAAAGCGAATCCCTACGGCATGGTGATAACCACGAAAGGCGTTCCGTATTTTGTCGAGTTCGGCGCAAACAAAATCGCCAGCATTGATCCGGAAACAATGGCGATCCACGAATATCTCTTGCCCGACGAAAACGCGCGCCCCCGCCGCGTGGCGATCACCACCGACGACGTTCTCTACTACAGCGACTACGGCCGCGGCTACCTGGGCCGCTTCGACACCAAAACCGGCAAGATGACCGCCGAGTGGCCCTCTCCCGGCGGACCTAAATCCAGACCCTACGGAATGACCATTGTGGACGGCATCGTCTGGTACAGCGAATCGGGCGTTCGGCCAAATACGCTCGTGCGCTTCGATCCCAAGACAGAAAAATTCCAAACCTGGGTGATCCCCGCCGGCGGTGGCGTCGTCCGCAACATGATGCACACCACCGACGGCAAACTGGTCCTGACCGAAAGCGGCGAAAATGTCGTCGCTCTTGTGACAGTGAAAAACAGCGACAAGATGGCGATGGGCACGAAGTAAGGAAAATCCGTGACCGGAACGCAACTTGGGTCAACATCGCCTCGCAGTGATGTCGGCGCGGATAACGCCCAAATAATCGCGGGCGGCTTCTAACGAATTTTCAGCGTCCTGGCGGGACACAAAGCCGGTATCGTCATAGAGAGCCAAGTTCCTCTTTCGTCTGAGGCGGTCAAAGACCGTAATTAGACCCGCATGTTTCTTGTCGATGTGTCCCCGGACGAATTCAATGATCGCGATGTGATGGCCCGGCTGACTTCGGGCACGAAAGCCGCGACTAAACATGAAGCCAAGCGAGGCTTTCAGCATTGCTTCATACGCCTGTTGGAGGCAGGCTTCCTCGTCAAAGGCGAGGATCTTGTGGGCGGACGCCACCTTTTTCTCGGCGCTCTGGAGAAAGCGCTCAATCTGCGCCCGATCTACCTTTTGCGATTTCAGTTTTTTCATGCCGCGCCGACAAGCGTAACGCGCTTATTGTGCCAGACGTTTTCGAGGAAGGCATCCTTCCGGGCCCGGCGTGACGCGAATTCCTTCCGAGTCAGGACGGTGTAATTGATGTCGCGCCCGAATTGCCGCTCGAGCTTTCGGATCGCTTCCGCCAGTCCAGTTCCTTCGGGGTTCCCGATCACCAGAATATCAATGTCGCTGACGGCATCCTGCTGGTTTCGCGCGAAGGAGCCGTACAGATAGGCTGCCTTAATTCCCCCCACTTTTTTGAGGGATTGTGCAATCAACGGAGCCGCGCCAATCGTCTTCGCAACAATGCCGCGCACCTCGGCAAAAAGAGGGTACTTCCGATCAAGCTGAAAATACTTCTGGCGTCCGCTCACTTCCGCCCGAAACAATCCTTCGCGCTCCAGTCGCTGCAACTCTTTCGACAAATTGGACGGATCGATGTCCAACCGTCCAGCCAAGTCTCGCAAATGAAGCCGGGCAGCGGGGTTCGTGAAGTAGTACGCCAGCAACCGCCGGCGCACCTTGGATCGAAATTCAAGCATGTAGTAAGAATATACCACAAATGTGGTCAATTTGAGCTACATGAAGCCTCGCGGACAGCTATTGCCCGCACCGCCTCTGTTTGTGGCAGTTGATCTTGTAGAGCCCGCCCGCTCTTGGGGCGGGCAGCCGTTCGTTTTCTCCACAACCAAACTGAGTCTCTACCAACGAGCGAGTCTGGTTGTATGCGCCTCAACTAAAGAGTAGACTTCGACCGAATATTGGGTGGCTGGACGCAGTGCAGCTTGGCCGGTCAAATCTAAAATCGATAGGAGTGCTTCATGAGCAATTCCGTCAGTGTGCCGGCAACTTCACGATCTTCCGACGCGGTGATTGCCTACACGATCTTGCGCGTTTCGTTTGGCGCGAACATCATGCTCCACGGCGTGAGCCGGATTGTCATGGGCCACGCCGCGTTCCTCGCGTATTTGACCCACTACTTTGAAAAGACTTCCTACGTTCCCGTCAGCATGCTATCCAGCTTCGCCACCGTGCAGCCCTGGGTAGAGCTAATTCTGGGGTTGCTACTGATGATCGGACTCGCCACGCGCCTTTCGCTGATTGCTGGCGGCCTGGTGATATTGTGTCTGGTCATCGGCACCAATCTCGCGCAGGATTGGCTCGTGTCCGGACTCCAGTTGATCTACGCGTTTCTCTATTACTATCTCCTCGTGCATCTGGACCAAAATCGCTACTCGATCGATGGGCTGCGGCACTAAACTCGTGTCGGGTCTCAGAAATCCTTGAGAATCGTGCAACGAACCCCGGGTAAACCGGGCCCCCCAAAATCGGAGCCTCTTCTTTGTTCCATAGATTTGAGTCACCGCGGTTGCGGTAGCGCTGAGCCGCCTTCGCACGCTCGAGCGCGCTCAAGCATCAACTCGCGTTCGCGTCCATTTCGCGTGAGCGCTGCCGCGCGCTCGAATTCCGCACGCGCCTCCCCAAAGCGGCCGAGCTTCCTGAGGAGGTCGCCGCGCACGCTCGGCAAGAGGTGGTAGGCCTTGAGCGACGCTTCCAAAGTTAACGTATCGATGATCTCAAGGCCTGCCGCCGGACCGAAGGCCATCGCCACCGCCACCGCGCGATTCAATTCCACAATCGGAGATGGCGCAAGCTGGGCGAGCGCCTCGTAGAGCACCACGATGCGAGCCCAATCCGTCTCCGCCGAGGTGCGCGCTCGTGCATGACACGCGGCGATGGCAGCCTGCAAAGTGTATGGCCCAAGCGCGTCGCCCAACTGCTCGGCACGCTCAAGCCCTGCTAGACCTCGATGAATGAGGAGTTGATCCCAGCGCGCGCGGTTTTGATCAAGCAGCAGGATGGGCTCCCCCGACGGGCCGGTCCGCGCGCCTGCGCGCGACGCTTGAATCTCCATCAGCGCAACGAGGCCGTGGACCTCCGGCTCGTTTGGCGTGAGCCCCGCCAGGATACGGCCGAGACGCAGCGCCTCTTCGCAAAGCGCAGGACGCATCCAATCATCACCGGCGGTCGCCGTGTAGCCTTCGTTGAAAATCAGGTAGAGGACCTTGAGCACCGAGGAGAGTCGGGCGGCGAGTTCATCGCCGCGCGGAACCTCGAAGGGCACACGCGCGTCGGCCAGGGTTCGCTTGGCGCGGACGATGCGCTGGGCCACGGTCGGCTCTGGGACAAGAAATGCGCGCGCGATCTCGTCGGTCGTCAGGCCTCCCAGCAAGCGGAGCGTGAGCGCCACGCGCGCCTCAGAAGGAAGCACCGGATGGCAGGATATGAACACGAGACGCAAGAGGTCATCGCCAACATTATCGTCAATCGCGGCTTCGAGATCCGGCACGGCCATCTCCTGCTGGGCCTCGATCTCGCGGCCGAGTTCCTCATGCTTGCGCTCGAGCCGCTTGTTTCGGCGCAGGAGATCAATCGCGCGATGCTTCGCGGTAGCCATCAGCCAGGCGCCCGGGTTGTCCGGGATGCCCGATTTCGGCCACTGCTCGAGCGCGGCGACGAGAGCGTCTTGCGCGAGCTCCTCGGCATGACCGACATCGCGCACGATCCTCGCGAGACCCGCGATGATCCTGGCGGATTCGATCCTCCAGACCGCGTCAATCGCGCGATGTGTTTCGGTAGCCGTCACGGCTACCGATCACACCATCTTTACTCCGCGAGTGCAAGCCGGGACGCAATGCGACTACCCTTCGTGGCCATTTGTTCGCACCGGTGCTCCTGTGGTTTGGGGTCGAAGTCCTGCGCCATGGAAAACTAGTCCGCGCCGAGTGCTCTTCCATTGTGGAAGGTCTGCTCGCGAATCTCGGTTACGCCCTCCCACCCCGGCCAGTATTGGTTATGAAGTTCCATGAAGGCCACCGTTCTTTCAATCGCCTCTTTCTTCGACTTCAATTCAAACACCGCGTACCCGCCGAAAACCTCCTTAGCCTCGGTGAAGGGCCCATCGGTCACGGTAACCTTTCCCCCAGACAGCTGGACGCGCGCGCCCCTCGCGGTGGATGCGAGGCCGCCGCTATCGATCATCTCCCCAGCTTTCGTCGCCTCTTCGGCGCTCTTCGCCATGGCGTCCATCAGCGCCTTGGGCGGAGGGCCCGAGTTCTCGGCGGACTTGACTATCATCATGAATCGCATCGTCTTCTCTCCTTTTGGTTTCTAATTTGGAGCTAGGCGCCGGACGGCTTCGACCCGTGGAACCTAGCCTCTATTCTAACGTCGAACGAAAAGCGGTGAAATCGACAGACTCCGTATTTTTTTTCGCAAGGGCCGGTTAATTGACGGAATCCTTTGACTGGCTCGGCCGCGATTACGACGAACGCTCCCATCGGCTATAGGCCACGAACGCCGAGAGCAGCGCCACCACTAGAGGAAACAAGGCCATTGCGCCGCCACCGGTCCTCAGTGTGACCACGGTCGCACCGACCGTGATGATCGCCAGCCCGGCGGCGGCTAGAGGCGTCAGTCCGGGCCGAATCCGCAGTAGCCCGGGCAGGATCAAGCCAATCGCGCCGAGCACCTCGGCCACGCCAATAAACCGCAGGAACAGGCCCGGCAGCGGTACCTGCTTCGTCATCTGCTCCATCGGGATGACAAACTTCATCGCACCCGCGAACAGATAGACGAGCGCGAGCAGCCCCTGAATGATCCATAGCAATATGGTTGTCTTCCGACTTGGTGTGTTTATCGACGAGGAACTCATGGGTGTGTCTCCTGGCTCGGCTCTGGTGTTACCGTCCCCGCTAATTTCGGGCCGTGTGCGTTGGCTGGCCTAACTAACACGTCGAATCAGAAGCGAAATTCTCGACAGCTCCAGTTGCCTTTTCGCGCCGACGCAACGCGAGGCGCGTCGCGACGACTCCCTCACGCTCCCTTGCGTTGCCCGGATTTATTCAGCAGCTCGGGAAACTTGGACGCGGCCTCTTGCACATCGGCAGGAAAATCCGCCATTTCGTGCACTTGGCGAACCTCGATCATTTCGTTGTCCGAACCAGGGCAGCGCTTGGCCCATTCGATGGCCTCTTCCTTTGATTTCACGTCGATCATCCAGTAGCCGCCGAGAACCTCCTTCGCTTCGGCGAAAGGCCCATCGGTCACCTTGGGCTTCCCTCCCGAGAACGTGACGCGCGCGCCCATCGAGGGCGGCTGGAGTCCATCGAGCGCGAGCAGCACGCCGGCCTTCTGCAAGGTTTCGTTATACTTCATCATGGCGGCAACAGCCTTGGCGTCCGGCATGGTTCCCGGCGCGGCCTTCTCGTACCCTTTCGGAATCATCAGCATCATAAATCGCATCGTCGTTTCTCCTTATGGTTTCAGGTTCGGAGTTGGGCCTCCGGACAGCTTCGACCGGCGGAACCCAGCCTGCATCTTATAAATCGTCTTTGTGGGTCGCGGCTTCAGCCGCGACGTTCAGGGGCCTGAAAAACAAGGGCTTTAGCCCCTGACGCCTACCGAATTTCGATGGCTTGCCATTTCTGAGATGGCTTCCAGCCTCCATTTATACGTCGAACGAAGCCCCGTAAAATCGACGCGGGCCGATGCGTTATTTTTCAATGGTGGCTGCCGTGAGGCCACGGACGCGCCGCGACTACGGCTTTGCGGCTTTCCTTTGCAACTCGTCGCGCAGAGCCTGCTCGCGCGCGGCGTCTTCGGGAGGAAAGACCTCGGCAGGAAAGTCAGACACCTCGTACACTTGCCGGATCTCGACTTCAGTACCCCCATCGAACGGGGCGCGCTTGAGCCAATCTACCGCCTCTTCCATGGACTTCACCTGCCACAGCCAGAAGCCACCGATGAGTTCCTTGGCCTCGGCGAAGGGCCCGTCGATTACAGTCCGCTGCTGCCCCGAAAATCTCACCCGCCTGCCCTTCGAGCTAGGTTGCAGCCCCTCGCCCGCAAGCATCACCCCGGCCTTTACCAACTCCTCGTTGAACTTCCCCATGGCAGCAAACATTTCCTTGTTTTCCTTAGTCAGTAAAATCCCTGCTTCCGAGTTCTTGTCCGCTTTGATTATCACCATGAATCGCATCGTGGTTTCTCCTTGTGGTTTCAGGTTCGGAGCCGGGCTCCCGGACGGTTTCAACCGGCTGAATCCTCGCTCTAACTGTACGACGAACGAGGGTACGCGAAATCGACAGGTTTCGTATTTTTTTTGGACCTATTTGTAAGTGTCGGCAATGCTTTGACGTTCGCAAGAATCAAAGGCCCCACCCTTGAAAAACCGCAAGGGCTGGGGCACCCGAAACTTCAAAACCATTCAAAGGCTGGCCCACCCGCCTTGGTTTGGCACGGAGGCAACTGGCAGCAGAGACTGGAAGAACCATCGAGTGGCAGGGCTCGCGCTTTTCGTTGGTGTTTTCATTGGAGGCGAACGGTATCACATAGGATAATATGCTGGCTCTGCATAGTGTCTCTTCACGGCAGATGCTATGTGCGAACATTTAAGACTGTGAGGCTTAATGACGGACGGTGAACAGGCCAGAATCGTTCCCTTTCGGTTCAGTACGTCACGACAGGAGAGGATCTACAATCGTCTTTCCAAAGTCGGACCTGGTCCAGCGGCCTTCTACAAGGACGCCTACGGCCTAATGACCGAGCAACCTCCTCGCGAATCTGCGACCCACTTAATCGCTCACCTCTTGAGAGAAATTGATAGCGGACTGCGCGATGTTCTAGTGACCGCGTCTGAGCAACCAGTCCGTAAAGGAGGTGACGGTGCGCATAGGAAGAGCATTGAGGCAATCCTGAAGGTGCTCGAAATTTCTCCATCGCACCCGGTTGCCGAAGCTTGGTTGCGCTTCGCCACACAGGATGACTATGGGTTAGCGAGACGCGCGCACCGCGACGCGGTGTCAATGCCTCGTCCAGTAAACGAACAATTTACTGAGCTATGGAATGAGATGGAACTCATACTCGACGGCGTGTTGGAGAAATTTGAAGAGCACTACGTTGTATGGATTTCTAAGGTTGAGCAGTTAGCCCAAAAGGCGACCCCAGGTCCAGAGGACGCAAAATTTCTGAAAACTCAACTACCCAATAATCGCGTCACCTTGGGTCATTTTTTCAACAATCTGAATAGCCCTGCCTGGCTCCAACCTCTTTCCAAAGAAGACTTCTTTAAGAATCCACCCGCGCCAATACACGACTTGGAAAAAGGCACGGTAGGTTACTCGATGTGGCCGCAATCAAAATACCTGGCACGGATGGCGCAATTCGCCCCAAACGAGGTGTTTGACATCATTTTGGAAATCCCTGACACGACAAACTTTCTGGTGCATCCCGACCTCGCCGACGCCACACTTAAAATGCCTCCAAACTTGGCGGCGAAACTCATACCCGAGATGAAGCAGTGGATCGAAACAAGCGACAATTTGGGACTCCTGCCACTGAAGCTGGGGAAGCTCATGCAGGTTCTAGCTGAAAGCGGTGAGAACGATTCAGCACTCGCTTTGTGCCGCTTGCTACTGGCGTTTCAAGGGGACCCGAGTGACCAGGGAAAAACTCACTCGCGGCGCGCCTCTCAGCCGCGATTTGATCTCTGGCGCTACGAGCAAATAATCACGAAGAACGTGCCAGTGGTAGTAGACCAAATTGGCGAACCGACGATTGGTCTGCTCTGCGATCTGCTGGATGAGGCGATCGTCCTCTCTAGACCCCTCGACCGCAAGCAGCATTCTGAAGACCTTTCCCGATCGTGGTGCGCATCTATCGAGGGATATATTGAACGCACAGTGGACGGCAAACCCCTTTTGGTTGCCGCGATTCGCTATTCGGCAGAACAATTGACTCTTGGTGACCCGACCGTGGTTCCGAAGCTGGTCAAGTCTTTCAGAAAAAGACGGTGGGTCATTTTTCGAAGGCTTGCACATCATTTGCTGAATCTCCACCCGGAATCAGACCTACCCGCGGTCGAGCAGACACTCATGAGCCGTGGAATGCTGGACAAAGCCCGAAACTGGCACGAATACACACTCTTGTTGCGCGACTGTTTCAAGCGCCTTACTCCGGAAAACCAACGACCAATTCTTGGATGGATAGACAAGGGTCCAAGTGTGAAACGCTTTAACAAAATGTTCGTGAAATTCTACGGTAACGCCCCACCCGCGGAACAAGTTGAACAGTACGTCAAAGCGTGGAAGAAGCAACTAGTAGGACTGATCTCAAATGATTTGCCGGAGGAATGGAAGACTACATTCGCAGAATTTATCACACCGCTCACGGCTGATGAACGCTTGGAGACCGCGCCTCATATCACAGGAGGAGCATGGGCACCTGATCGCAGCCCAATGGAGGCCAAAAATCTCGCAGCACTTAGCATTGATGAGATTGTCGAATTCTTTAAGACATGGAAATCGCCCGGCGAATGGATGGCTCCTTCTGCCGAGGGTCTAGCGGGGACTTTTACTCGCGTTGTGGCTGACGATCCTCAACGGTTCTCCCTTGCTGCGGCAAAATTCGAGGGGCTCGGACCCATTCACATTAACGCCCTCGTCCAAGGCTTTGAAGAGGCTCTAAGGAAGGATTCCTCTTTCGAGTGGCTGCCACTAATTGGTCTACTTAAATGGGCGGCAGGACAATCCTCAGAAACGAGAAGCTTCCCGGTTAGACAGAACGACGCTGGGGATACCTGGTATTGGACACACATTTCGACCGCCCGACTACTCTCATCGGCATTCGACTCCAAAACCACGGGAGTTCCCTTCGTGTATCGCACTGAAGTCTGGAAAATCTTGGAGCCTCTAATACTGGCACCGCCCTCAATCGAGACTGTCGGCGAAACGGACCCGGTTTTGGAGTTGGCGACCAAATCGGACTCCACTCAAACTGTCTCACCTGAGCCCATGCTGGCTGCGATACGCTACGCATATTGGGTGAAGCGAAACATCGAAGCAAAGTCTACAGATGCACGGGCAGACCGCGACTGGTTTGGCGAGATGCCCGAAGTCCGTAAGGTGCTGGACGGAACGCTAGAGCGCAAAAGCGGCGGCTCAGATATCGTGCATTCAGTTTTCGGCGAAGAGTTGGGTCGATTGAGCGTCTTGGATGAGAAGTGGGTCGCCCAGCGATTGAGCGATATCTTCCCAAATGAAGATCGCGGGCTTTGTGACGCCGCATGGAATGCTTATCTGTTCTCCTGGCGCCCAGGCGATCGCCTTTTCAAACTACTACGCGGTCAATACAAAGTCGCGATCCGGCGACTCGGCGAGCCTCAATTCAAGGCACGCTTTGGTCAAAGTCCCGACGAACAGTTGGCGGGCCATTTGATGTGGCTGTATTGGTGGGGAAAATTGAGTCTCGATGACGAACTCATCTGCGAATTTTTCGCGAGAGCTTCTGACGTGATTCGGGGACACGCTCTACATTTTCTAGGCTACAGCGCATACAGCGACAAAGAAGGTCCAGCACCAGATACGATCAATCGCTTGTGCATTTTGTTTGATGGGCGCCTGATGGTTGCGAAGAGTTCGATGGATAAAGAAAAATATCGACCGGAGCTTGCTGCGTTCGGTTGGTGGTTCGCTTCAGACGAATTCGATCTGAATTGGAGCATTCCGACCCTATTGGACGTTTTGAGAATTGTTGGGCGCGTAGAAGTAGAGCATCTCGTAGTTGAACGACTCGCACAACTCACAAAGCAAAGCCCCGAGGAATGCGCAGTGTGTCTAAGCCTTCTCGCCGAAGGGCTGGATGACGTTTTGGGCGTCTATGGTTGGGAGACGCATGGTCGCACGGTACTGGCTGACGCCATGACGAGTGGGAACCCGAAGGCAAAGGCAACCACTGTCGCGCTTATCAATCGGCTAGAGTCCCGCGGATATTCAGGGTTCAGAGACTTGTTGGAGAGTGCTTGATCTCACCAATCTCAGACCTGACTCCATTTGACTCCAATTGAAGCTGGGCGAAGGCGCTACGCCTTTTCCTTGCAAGACTTTAGTGATTGGGTATACAGATTCGATTCCCATCGCCTGCTCCATAACCTTAACCGCCGGCAACGGCCCATATGATTGGGAGGGCTCGGCCCGGGACGCGACGACGCCGGGGAGCGGGGCGCCCAGCAACTCATGGGACAGCTCCTCCTGGCAAGCGAAGAAACGCAGGAATGGGCGGCGCTGCTGCGTGACGCGGTCGCGGATCGTCCCGCACAGTCTGCGACAGCGGCTTGTGGTCGTTATTTGACTATTTTGGACAAAATAGCTAAAATGGACGTTATGTGCCTGACTTCCGATCGGCACACCTTGCTCCAGCGGAGGGCAGCCTTGGCTATTGAGCGCAGTCGTTTAAAGCGAAGCCCAATCCCTGCGATTCGCAATCGCCGGGGCGAGGCGCCAATCAGAATCAGCGCAACCGAGGCCAAGAACCGGCTCGGGGAAGTCCTCGACAGCGTCATGCAGGGTGGCATGGTGCTCATCACCAAGCACGAGACTCCCAAGGCGGTCCTGCTTTCGATGGAGGAATACAGCGCACTCTCGCGTGCGGCGCAAACCAGGCTCGACACTTTGAATGGCGAATTTGACGCGCTGCTGGCGCGGATGCAGACTGCCAAAGCGCGCGCCGGAATGAAGGCGGCGTTCAACGCCTCGCCAAAGCGGCTCGGCAAAGCTGCCCTCGCAGCCGCGCGCAAACGTGGCTGACCGGCGGCGCATTCCCTGCATCTACGTCTTGGCAGGGACGAATGGCGCGGGGAAGACCAGCGTGGGCGGCGCGATGTTGTTCGAATGCGGGGCCGAATACTTCAACCCGGACGAAGCAGCTCTACGGTTCCTTTCCACGAATCCCGGCATGACCCAGGAGGAAGCTACCAGTGCCGCCTGGCGCCAGGGAAAACGGTTGCTGGAACGCGCCATCTCTGAGCGATTAGACTTCGCCTTCGAAACGACGCTCGGAGGACACACGATGGCCGCCTCGCTCGATCGAGCCCTCTCCGAAAAAATAGAAGTGCGCGTCTGGTACGCAGGTCTTACTACGCCTGAACTCCATATCGCGCGCGTGCGGTCCAGAGTTGCCTCTGGCGGGCACGGCATTCCCGAGATCAAGATCCGCGAGCGGTACGACAGTAGCCGCCTCCATCTCGTGGACCTCATGCCGAAACTTACGGAGCTTCGCGTTTATGACAATAGTGAGGAAGGTGATCCGCGAAGCGGGATTGCGCCGCAGCCAAGACTCCTGCTTCACATGGACCACGGGAAGATTATGGATTCGTGCGATCTAACTACGGCCCCAGAATGGGCCAAGCCCATTCTGGCGATGGCGATGAAGCTCTCGGGCACGGAGTAATGTGGCCGGAACTTTATCACAGCAGAACTGGAAGGGGGACGTCGGGCCTCCATGCTGCAGTCAGCGCCTGGAACCTGCCTCTCGTGGTTGGGAGTCTGTCCTGCAGAATGAAGAATCGCTCTTATAATCTCGGCCAGCCCCGTCAGGGGCGAAAGAACGTAGCCCACCGCGCGAGCGGTGGGTTTGCGTGAAGGCAGAGGGCCAAGCCCCGAAGGGGCGGCACAGGGCGACCCAAATGTGCCGCCCCTTCGGGGCTGCGCATGATCGCATCCTGTACCCCACCGCTTCCGCGGTGGGCTACATTGTGACGTCCCTCCGGGACTTCGAGCGACACAAAAGCAGGACGCCGGACTTTAAACGTGGTCGAAAGTTTCTGTGGGACGGACTCTTTGCGTGCATTTCTCACCCCCCCGCAATGGCCCCGATGATTAATAAGGGCTCCGCCCCCGTTGCGACCGCGTCGGGCAGCGGGGCATCCGGCGGTTCATGGGACAGATCCTCCTGGCAGGCGAAGAACCGCAGGAACGGCCGGCGCTGTTGCGTGACGTGGTCCCGGATCGTCCCGCGCAGCATGGGATACCGCGACTCGAGCGCGTCAAGGACCGAACGCTGCGTGACCCGACCCTCGACTTCGAGCTGCACCTCGCGGTCGACGCGCGCCAACGTCCGCAAATGTGCCGGCAACTCAACGCGGATCATGGCAAAGTCTGGACCTCGACGGAAACCACGGCCGGAAGGTCCCGGACAATGGGAGCCCAGTTGTCTCCGGCATCGGCCGACGCGTACACCTGTCCGCCGGTGGTGCCGAAATACACGCCGCATTTATCGAGCGAGTCCACGGCCATCGCGTCGCGCAATACATTGACGTAGCAGTCGCGTTGCGGCAAACCTTTCGTGAGGGCCTCCCACTCGTTTCCGCCCGTCCGGCTGCGGTACACGCGCAGCTTTCCCTCGGGAGGATAGTGCTCCGAATCGCTCTTGATGGGGACAACGTAAATCGTTTCCGGCTCGTGGGCGTGGACGTCAATCGGGAATCCGAAGTCGGACGGCAAGTTCCCGCTGACCTCTTTCCAGGAATCTCCGCCATCATTGCTGCGCATGACGTCCCAATGCTTCTGCATGAACAGCACGCCAGGGCGCGACCGGTGCATGGCGATGCGGTGAACGCAGTGGCCGACTTCGGCAGTCGGGTCAGGGATGTGTTCGGACCTCAGTCCCTGGTTGATTGGCCGCCACGTCTTGCCGGCATCGTCGGTCCGGAAGGCGCCCGCAGCAGAGATCGCTATGTACATCCGGTCCGGCTTGCTCGGATCAATCAGGATTGTGTGCAGGCACATCCCACCCGCGCCAGGAGTCCAGTGCGGCCCCGAGCCGTGCTTGCGGAGTCCGGAGAGTTCCTCCCAGGTCTGTCCGCCGTCGGTTGTGCGAAACAACGCGGCGTCCTCCACCCCGGCGTAGACGGTGTCCGGATCGTTCAGCGATGGTTCGAGATGCCAGACTCGCTTGAACTCCCAGGGGTGGGGCGTGCCGTCATACCACTGATGAGTGCCGGGGACGCCATCGTACACAAATTTATTGCCAACAGGTTCCCACGTCTTGCCACCGTCGTTCGAGCGCTGGATCTGCTGCCCGAACCAGCCGCTGGACTGCGACGCATACAGCCGGTTCGGATCCACGGGCGAACCCTTCAGATGGTAAATCTCCCAGCCTCCAAGGAACGGGCCACTGACATCCCACCGCTCCCTCTTCCCGTCCGACGTCAACACAAACGCGCCCTTCCGTGTACCCACCAGAACCCGCACTCCGCTCATCGCTTCCTCCCTTTTTGTGAATGTACTTTTCTCATATTCTGGCCCTTCTTGTCTCGCGTGAAATATGTTTTTCCCTTTTCACGGGGTTGACCAAAGGCAGTGTGCAACAACTTACTTGTGAAATGCAAGTGAAATATGCTACCGTGGAAATATGCCGAAGAAAAAGGCCGCCCCGAAGCGCCGCTCGGGGTGTCCGCTGAATGCTTCCGTGGAGATCCTGGGCGATCGCTGGTCGTTGCTGATTATCCGCGACATGATGCTGCGGGGATTCCGCACCTACAAGGAATTCCTGGGGTCCTACGAAAGAATCGCGACGAACATTTTGGCGGACCGTCTGCGCCGGCTGGAAACTCATGGAATTATTTCCACAGCGCGAGACCCTTCCGACGGCCGAAAGCTGATTTACTCGCTCACCGCGAAAGGAATCGATCTGGCGCCGGTCCTCACGGAAATGGTCCTCTGGGCTGCCGCGCACGAAAAGACCGGCAATCAGACACTCGTCCGTCAAATGCGAAAAGACAAGCAGCAAGTTCTCTCTGCAGTGCGGCAACGCTGGGCCGAGAAGGCAATCCATTCAACTGCAAAGTGAATACAAGCTGACATCTTCGTAAGGCGTTCCACCTGTACTTTTCAATGCGCATGGCCACATCATTTCTTGTGCTGGCGCGGCCCTGTACGTGTCGCGTCTTGCGCATCGGCAAACACTTCTATTCCTTGACACTCTGTGGGCCGACAATTGACACATTTTGGCGGCCCACCGGGGGTAAGAAATTGATTTCCCTCACGCTAATTACCAGATTCGCGCCCCTAACTCCTTATAATCCTGGCGAGTGGACACCTTGTACGTGAACGACAACTGCCACGCCTGGATGGCACCTCGCTTGCCTCTTACAGGGTAGGCCCGCCTCAAGGCAATTTGTTTTGAGGAGGAATTATGCAGACCGATCAAAAGCAGTTTTCTCTATTTGAACGGTTCGTGGTGCTGGCAATCATCCTGCTGGTTGGCTTGATCGCGATCCAAAACATTCTCCATTCAGTGAGGGCATCCGAAGAACGCACCTTGAATAATGCTGGCGTTGAATACGCAGCCGTGAAGAATATGTATGCGGACCAACGCCAGAGTGTTCCCCCGAGCCTGGTCCGCGCGAATGCGACGGGTACGGTCAACACTCACAACACGCCGATCCGTTAGGTGTCGGCGAAGGATTTCCTCGTAGCGTGTCCGGGCAACTCTTATTACATCCCGGGCGGCAATCTTCGCCCGGCATTTGTCGGCACAGCAATCGACCGCGCGCCATTCTTTCCCACGGCGCGCACGGCAAAAAAATGATTGTCCGTGGAGACCCCTTTCAACACACCTTCCTGCCCCGCCGCGACGAAATCATAAATCGCCCAGCGGGACTCGGTAGTCTCTCGCCACAGTATCTCAAAACCCGCTCGGCCCGAGTCGTCCATCGATGACCAAGCAAGCTTGGCGTCAGGCGAAACTCCACCCGAAAGTTTCACTTCCGTCGGCGGAGCGGGTGCGAGCGCCAACTGCCGCAGCGCCTCCGCATTGTCGCGAGCTACATTGCCCATGAATTTCATATTCAAGTACTTCATCTGATCGCCATATTCGATTTCGTTTTCTGTCCGCGGCGTCTGATGCTGGTGGCGATAGTCCTCGAGGGGCTCCGTGAAGCGAACGGCGGGTAGCCCTCGCGCTGTAGAAAACGTAATGATCGCCGCCACGGCCGAGACGGTCGATACTGAAAATCAGGCGAATTGCTTGCCGACCGTCAATTTCTTCAATCGCTCGGGCCAGTTCGCGGGAAGACGAGTCGTTATCATCTTGATCGCCGCTACCGGAAAAAAGCCGCACGCGATGCGGCGCGCTCGTCGCAGCGTCGCTGCCCACAATGTCGTTGTCGAGCATGCCGCCCACGGTGTATCCCTGATCCTTCACCCATTCGAGCATCCTGGCACTGCCGAGCAGGCCCTGTTCCTCGCCTGAGATCGCCGCAAACAGAAGGGTCGCGCGAAAAGGTTCGTTCCCTCCTGCTCCCGTGCGGCTCAGTAACCGCGCGCATTCCATGCTCACCGCTACGCCGGAGGCATCATCATCCGCGCCCGGCGCGTCCAGGCCAGGGTCCATCACGTCGGTGGCGCGGCTGTCAAAATGTCCGGAGATGAGGAACACCGTCTTCGACAGCGCGGGATCGGAACCAGGGAGAACCGCGTAGACGTTTTCCATGTGGGCAGCTTTGTTGCTTGTGCGCGCGGATAGGGTCTCAAACTTGTCGACCACCACACGCAACTTCCCTCCCGACGCGTTGGCAATTTCGCTGAGCCGCGCAACAATTTGGTCGCGGCCGCAACCAACGCCGCGCTTAGGATCTTCCCACGAGGAAAGCGAGTTGCGCGTGCCGTAGGCCACCAGCCGCTCGATCAACTCGCGCATCGATTTTTCGTCCACGGCTTCACGTGGAATCGCCCGGGCCGGGTGCGGCAATATCTTCGGGTTCGGCTTGTTTTGGATCGGCTCGGCGGGATCGGATTGCACGGGGCCCTGCGCCGCGAGCGGCATCGTAGACAACGCAACAAGTCCGACCAAAAACCAAACCGGTGCGAGGATCGAAAATACGCGATGGGCGATCTTGCACTTACAGAGCGTCATTCGTGAACTCCTCCTGCCGCTGTGATCCGTCGTAAATCGGGGATTCTAGCACGAGGGGACTGGCACGCTGTACTACTCGCCGTCGAAATATTTGCGCGGCACGCATACTTTTGTTTGCGCTTTTCGGAATTTAACACAGAGGTCAGGAAGAAAAGCCACACAGAGCATGGAGGGCCTATGGAACAGTTCCCTAGACGACGGAAAGTAAATCGCCGATTTCTCTGTGGGGCACTGGGATTTTCTGCGTCCTAAGTCCTAATAATCCTCAATTTCGCCGCGCCGCGTCGCGCCCGGAATTTCGATTCTCCTCGGAGGGCCGGGCTTCAGCTCGGCCGTAACGAAGTTTTTGAAGTCGGCTTTAGCTGCTGAAGTTCTGCCTGGTCGCGAATCCGCCAACTCGTGACGCGATTTCTTTTATGATCCGTAATTGATTGCTTCACGGCGCTCACAACGGTAAAGTGTGCTCGCTGGCGGCTCAGGTAGAACCACGCGCCCGCAATCTCTCATGAGTCGGAGTTCGATGGATCCATGTGCAAACATTCCTACTGTAACGCGCTGCTCTTGGCCGCGGTATTCCTGGTGTCGGCCATGACGAACGAAGAAGCATTCGCTCAGGATCGTGGCCAGGGCCGCTCGATGGTGATCTCGCAATCCGGGATCGTCGCCACGGAATCTCCCCTCGCATCGCAGGCAGGCGCCGCCGTCCTGCAGCGCGGCGGAAACGCGGTGGACGCCGCCATCGCCGCGCACGCCGTGATGACCGTCGTCGCGCCGATGTGGAACGGCATCGGCGGCGATCTGTTCGCGATCGTCTACGACGCCAAGAGTGGAAAATACTACGGCTTGAATGCCAGCGGCTGGGCTCCTGCTGGACAATCGATCGAGCGGCTTCATGAAAAAGGTTTGCGCGAGATGCCAGGCTACGGCATCGAATCCGCCACCGTTCCCGGCTCCGTCGATGGATGGCAGAAGCTGCTCGATCGATTCGGGAAAAAGAAACTCGACGAACTTCTGGCCCCCGCGATTCAAATTGCCCAGGACGGTTTCCCGGTGACCGAATGGATCGCGCTGCACTTCGCGAAGGAAGTCGATCTGCTGCGCAACAATGAAGCCGCCGCCAAGACTTTTTTGATTTCCGATCGTGCGCCGAAAATGGGAGAGGTCTTCCGCAACCCCGATCTTGCCTGGTCCTTGCGCCAGATCGCGCAGGGAGGCCGCGACGCATTTTATCGCGGAGAAATCACGCAACGTCTCCTGGCGCTTTCCGCGCGCCATGGCGGCTCGTTCGCCGCCAAGGATTTTTCCGATTATTCCAGCGAATGGGTCGAGCCAATCTCCACGACCTACCGCGGGTGGACCGTCTACGAATTACCGCCAAACTTGCAAGGCATCGGCGCGCTCGAAATGCTCAATCTCATGGAGCAGTTCGACCTGGGAAAATTTGGCTTGAACTCGACGCGGGCGCTCCACGTGCAGATCGAAGCCAAAAAGCTGGCCTACGCCGACGTCATCCGCTATATCGGCGATCCGAAGAAATCTAAAATGCCCGTCAGCGGCATGCTTTCCAAAACATATGCCGCCGAACGCGCCAAGCTGATTGACATGGATCACGCGAAATGCGAAGTCGCGCCGGGCACGCTCGTCCCCGATGCCGGCGATACAATCTATCTGAGCGTCGTCGATCGCGATGGCAACATGGTTTCGCTGATCGAATCGAACTACGCGTCCTTTGGCTCAGGATTGGTCGCCGACGGCACCGGATTCGTGCTGCATGACCGCGGCGCGCTGTTCAGCCTCGATCCAGCCTCTCCGAACGCGCTCGCGGGACACAAGCGCCCGTTGCACACCATCATCCCCGCATTCATGCAGAAAGATCAGGTGCGCATCGCCTTCGGCATCATGGGCGGATGGAACCAGGCGCAGGCGCACGCGCAATTCGTTTCGCACGTCGTCGACTTCAACCAGAATATTCAGTTGGCGCTGGAAACCGCGCGCTTCACGAAACTCTCCTTCGCCGGATGCGATGTGGATCTCGAGAATCGCATTCCCGGCAACGTGCGCCCGGAACTCGAAGCCAAGGGCCACAAGCTCACCATGCACAACGGCTACTCGGACACATTTGGCGGCGGCCAGGCCGTGATGCGAGACTACGCTACCGGCGTGAACTACGGCGCCTCAGACCCGCGCAAAGATGGCGCGGCAATTCCTGAATTGGCCATCGCGAACTGGCCGTCCAAATAAATTTGCAGTCGCACCGATGCCTCGCTTAGGTAAACGCACCGCGCCGCGAAATCGTCCGCGGGATTTCAGGCGCGCCGATGCGAAATGGTGGCCATGAAAAAGGGTCCTATCGGAGTGTGGTTTAGCGTGGCGCTGGCGATTTTTTTGCTGAGCCTTTGGGTGGGTTCCTATCTAGGTTCCACCGTTGCCCCCTATTGGTACCGCCATAAGCAGCAAGTGCAAATCACATTAGGCGGATCGGAACGCGCACACCTCGAATCCGTGTTGGCCGAGTTGGACACCGTCCAGACTTTACAGGTTTTCTCCGCCTTCAACGCCACCGACCAGGAACTCGGAAAGAGAGTTCTCCTCAACAACATTGGAGGACTCAAGGATCTCGAACGGAAATCAGACCTGGAGGAAATCAAACCCGCGATCGACTTCAACCTCGGGCGGGCCTATGTGTACGCGGCGTTGGCTGAAGAACAAGCCGACGACAACGAGCAAGCCACACGGTACATGAAATCGGCGCAGACCCTTTTCCAATCTCTAACCTGGAGCAAATACACCGAAGAGACGCTAAAAACCGTGGCCAGGCGGGAACTCGACCAATGGAAAGCTCAGTCGCGAACAAAGGGGCACGGGCAATGACACGGGCCGCGATAATCACGTATATCGGGGCGCTGCTCCTTGGCTTGTCCATCGGATCCTATTTTTCGTTTCGGACCGCCACGCACAATCTCCAGGCCTTCTACGACGTCAGGCGACTGGCAGCGCCGCAGGTGCTCCGTGAATTCTCGTATTTGCAATACAAGTACGCGGACCCTGAACATGCCAAAGAGGCGCTACTGACCTTTGCCAGCGTGTTAGAGCAAATGGAGAAGACGAGCTCTGAGAACGCCCGGAAGCTAGACCTGGCTTACGCCTACACGCGGCTGGCTTTGCTGGAAGATGCGACTAAGAACCGGGAGCAGTCGCAAAACTACATGACCAAAACACGCTCGTGGTACAGATCGATTGGCGGTCGAGACATCTCGGATTATGAAATGAAAATCGCGGTGGACAAAATGGATGCCTGGATGCAATGACCATCTTCCGCAGTAATCTGAGTCAAGGCACGCAATGTTGTTGAAGCTCACGGAGGAGTTGCCGATTAATGCGCCGATCGATGAAGTTTGGAAGCTGCTGCGCGATACACCACGCCTGACTTGCCTTTTGCCGGGCGTCGAAAATGTCACGCCCTTAAATGAAGAGGGAGTGGAAGCACACGCTGCCAGGGTGAGCGAAACGATCGGCCCGTTCAAAATCACGATGAATATCGAGGTGCGCGTTACAGAAACGATTGAACCATCACTACTGAAAACCGCCATAAAGGGCGCCGATTCGATGGGCTTAAACCGCATTACAGGTTCGATACAGGTCGCGCTAAGCTCTGCGTCATCCGGAACGCAGATGCATTTTGAAGCGTCCATTGAAATCTTGGGCAAACTGGCGACACTCGGGGCGGTCCCGATCCGGCGCAGGACAACGCAAGCTTTTGCGGAGTTCGCCCAAAACATTCAAGGTCAATTTAAGAAGGAGAGTTTGTGAACATTGGCTTCGTGTTGAACGGAAAATCGGTAACACTCGCAATTGAGCCAAGGGAGACCCTCGCGGAGGTTTTGCGAGGACGCTGCCGTTTGACGGGAGTGAAGATATCCTGCGAGGCGCAGGTGTGCGGGAGTTGCACGGTCTTGGTGGAAAATCTTCCCGTGAGCGCGTGCACGTTTCTCGCCTACGAGGTCCGTGGCAAACGAGTCACCACGATTGAAGGTTTGGCCGACGAATCGGGACGCTTGCATCCGTTGCAACAAGCGTTTCTCGATCAGTTCGCGTTTCAATGCGGATTCTGCACTCCGGGAATGATTTTGGCCGCGAAAGCGCTCCTCGATGAAAATTCCAATGTTACTGACGTGGAGATCGTCGCGCACATGAATGGCAACCTGTGCCGTTGCACGGGCTATTTGCCGATTTTGAAAGCGATTCGCCAGGCGGCCACGGAGCTGCGAGGGCAAAAGTGAAGGAGCTGAGCGAATTTAGAATTGTCAATCATTCCGTCCCTCGCGGAGATGGCCTCGCGAAAGTGACGGGGAGCGCCGTCTATACCAGCGACATGGTTGTCGAACACATGGCCTGGGTGAAGCTTCTTCGCAGCCCATTTGCCCGCGCCAGAATTCTTTCCATTGACATCGCAGCGGCCAAGAGCCATCCGGGCGTGATCGACGTGCTTACCGGGGACATGCTGAAAGGGCTCCATCCCTATTACGGACATGGCGTAAAAGATCATCCCCTGATTGCGATTGGCCAGGTTCGATTTGTGGGCGAGCCGGTCGCGGCTGTAATCGCGGAAGATGAATTGACAGCGCAGGAAGCGGTGGGAACAATCGCCGTGGAATACGAGGAGCTCAAGCCGATCCTCGATGTCGATACGGCGCTCGCGCAAGGCACCCCTCGCATTCACGAAACGGATTTCGCCGATGGCGCCTTTCGCGGGTTCGACGATTTCCCGGGCGCCTCGGGAAACATTTGCCAGGCCGTGCACGTCGAGTGGGGAGATGTTGACGCAGCCTTCGCGGCGGCCGCGCACATCGCCGAAGGCGAATTCTACTTCCCCATGGTGTATGCCTACGCGATGGAGCCGTACGTCGCCATCGCCAATTATGAATCGAAAGGTTATCTAACTGTTTACTCATCAGCGCAACATCCCTTCATGGTGCGCCACGACGTGGCTCAAGTGTTCGGCCTGCCGCTCAACAGTGTCCGCGTAATCGTGCCGTACATCGGCGGCGGCTATGGCAGCAAGTCCTACACAAAGATTGAACCGCTCGTCGCCGCGTGTTCGTGGAAGTCAGGGCGCCCCGTAAAACTGCAATTGAGCGTGGAAGAAGCCTTCCTCACCACGCGCGGAGATGACGCGCGCGTCCGTATTCGCACGGCGGTTGACGCGCAGGGCCAACTCGTCGCGCGGCAAGCGACGATTCACTTGAACACCGGCGCGTACGCGGAAAACAGCCCCATGGTCTGCAGAAAGGCGGCCAATCGCATCGTCGGGCCATATCGCATTCCCAACGTGAAGATTGACTGCCTCGCCGTGTACACGAACACAGTGCCCGCAAGTTCCTACCGCGGATTGGGCGGCGCGCAGGTCACGTTTCCCGGAGAATCCCAGATCGATGAGCTCGCGGAAATGTCCGGCTGCGGCTCGGTCGAATTTCGGATGAAAAATCTGGCCGAGAGCGGCGAGTCGATTCATCCGGGCATGCGCCCCATCGACGCGGATATTCCCGGCGATGTTCGCGAGGCGGCCCGCATGTTGCGAATGGATCGCCCGCTGGCATCGAGGCATGGGCGCGCCGTCTGTTGCTCCGCGAGCGATGCCGGAGCGCATCCCGTGACGCTGGCGATGGTGCAAGTCTATGCCGATGGTTCCGTATCCGTGCTGAGCGGAAGCACCGAGATCGGTCAGGGAAGCCACACCATCCTGACGCAAATCGCCGCGGAAGAAATGGGTGTGCCGCTCGAAAAAGTGAGGCTGGTCGGCTCCGACACGGCGGTTACGTTATTCGAACGCTCCACCGGCGCCAGCCGCACCACCACTCTAATGGGTCGCGCCGTGCTCGAAGCGTGCCGCGAAGCCATCGCCCAGTGCAAAGCGATGGCTGCTGACGTGTTGAAAGTCTCGCCGGACGCGTTGGTGGAAGAGCGCGGCGGCATACGTTGCGGCGAAACGCGAATGACATGGCCCGAAATCCTTGAGAAATACTTTCAAATGGAGGGCTGCAGCATCATTGGACGCGCATATCTCCGCAAGGCGGGAGACCTGGCGTTGGTTCCCGTGTTCTGGGAAATTGGCGTCGTGGGTGTGGAGATTGCAGTGGACGAAGAAACTGGAAGTATTACTTTAGATTCGCTGGTCACGATCGGCGACGTAGGCTTGGCCATTCACCCGGCGATGACGGAGGGCCAGGACCTGGGAGCGGCCACCATGGGCCTCGGAGCGGGTTTGTTCGAAGAGTTGATCTATGACGGGCAGCAGTTGATGAACGGCACGATGCTCGAATACCGCGTGCCGCGTTTTTCTGATCTCGCCGGCAATATCGGATTGAAGTTGGTGCAAAATCGCGATGGCGTGGGCCCCTATGGCGCCAAAGGCGGCGGCGAGGGCGCCGTCAATCCGATTTCACCATGCATCGCGAACGCATTGAACCAAGCCACGGGCGTGCGGATTAGAAGGCTGCCCTTGACGCCCGAGCGCGTTTGGAAAGCGTTGCAGCAAAAGAGAGCGAAGACAGTCAGATAGTGCTTGCAGCCCGAATGGAAATCTTATGTAGCACAGGCTTCAGCCTGTGTGCCGTTCGGCGCTCGCGAAAATCCAAACCACACAGGCTGAAGCCTGTGCTACTGGACTGCGCGGCCCTGTCGGTGGTTGCTTGCGGTGGAATGGGCCAGAGTTTCCAATGAACTCGTGCGATAAATTCGGACGAAGGCAATGACGACACTCAGCCGTTTCGAGATTCATCAACCGGGCAGCGCGCTTGAGGCGTCGCAGATGTTGACGCGCTATGGCGAGGAGGGCGGCATCTACGCGGGCGGGACGGAACTCCTGCTGGCCATGAAACATCAAGCGTTGAACTACCGACACTTAATTGACCTCAAAGTTGTTCCCGGCCTCGATTCGATTGAGGTGCGCGACGGCTCACTTGAAATCGGCGCCACATCGACGCACCGCAGCATTGAGCGCTCCGCGCTCGTGCGGCAAAATCAGCCCGCCTTGGCGGAAATGGAATCGCAAGTGGCGAATGTGCGCGTGCGGGCTACCGGAACATTGGGGGGCAATCTTTGTTTCGCCGAGCCGCATTCGGATCCTGCTACGTTGCTCCTGGTCTTGGGAGGCGCGGTGAAAGTGGAGAGCGCGGCGGGCGCGCGGGAAATACCTATCGGCGAACTCATAGCGGGCGCGTATGCCAGCAACCTTCTGCCCGGCGAGATTCTTACAAAAATTACAGTCCCGTGTGCGAAACCAAATCACCGGGCCGGGTACATGAAATTTCAAATTCATGAGCGTCCCACGCTCGGCCTGGGATTGTGGCTGGAGACACCGGACGATGGGCGCACATTTACTTCCGCACGAGTTGCCGTGGGCTGTGTCTGTCCTTTTCCGACACGCGGCCTCGATGCTGAAAAGTTTCTGACAGGTTCTCGCGGAGAAGTTGAGAAGCGGCTCCCCGAGGCTGCGGACGCGATTGCGGATGCCGCTGATTTAGTCGACGACCACGAAGGCAGCGCCGAGTACAAGCGGCATCTGATTCACGTTTACTTGCGGCGAGTATTTCGAAAGGCCTTGGGAGAGTCTGTAGCACAGTTGGATTAGTCCTGGGTCGACATGCAAATCTTATAGGTCACAAAACGATGTACGTGGCGCATTTCACCGCATATGACGACCGCTTTGCAAAGTTAGGCGCGATTTTTGCAGGCACCGTTATCTACCCACTTTGGATATGGGTAGCAGTCAGAACGACAAGTGCTTTGCGGGTTCTCACTAGTAGCACGATTCCTTTCCTCAAACGGACGATCTGGATCACAAAAATAATCGCCCTCGTTGTCGGGGCCGGTGGACTTTTCAGCCTCCTCGGTGATTTGGGATTGCCTTGGTACATTGCAGTTTTGCCATCCGGAGTTGTTGTCTTCTTTGCGCTGCGAGACCAGGTTGAGGCTATCGTTAGCCCGGTACCGCCGCAAACTGCAATCGCCTATCGATCTTCTTGGGAAGAGTATCGCCGTTCGCGCACCAAAGTCCGGAAGTGGGTAGTTGCCTTAAGTATTGTATTCGTGGGAATGGTAGTGGTGGGCGTAGTGAATAGTGTTTCGGGTCAAAGACTACAAATGATATTTCCCATTTGGGGGTTCGCCTTCATTGTTTGCTGGCTGGGCATTAGTTTCACCCAGCTCAAATTGGTACGCTGGCCATGTCCACGTTGCGGAAATTCCTTTCACGGATTTTGGGGCAGGCCCTTCATGCCTAGAAAATGCTGCTATTGCGGCCTGCCGCGCTGGCAAGACAGTCCAATTGGCAAGCCATAGCCCGTTATCTGAGCTAAACAATTGGCAATGAACAAGGACCATCCAATCTTACTTAAATCGCAAATAGGCGACGAGCAGCATGCGATCGAACATACTCACAACCCAAGTAAATCCGCAGCATTCCTGTCGAGGATGCGATCCACGTCTCGTTTGGAAAATCCAGCCTCTGCAACGTAATCCGCGCAAAGTTTGAAGGCATCATCGCGCCAGAACGGGTAATCCGTCCCGAATAGGAGGCGATCTGTACCGACGGCATCTCGCGTGCACCGGAGCGCGGACGGATTGGCGTTCACCGTGTCATACCAGAAATATTTTGCTTGGACGCTGGGTGGCGCGGCTGACGCAGGCAGAAAATGCTCCCTCAGCTGGTCGAGGCGGGCGGTCAGGAACGGGGCGAATCCGCCTAGGTGCGGGAGAATAATTTTGATGTCCGGAAAACGGCTGGGAATATTTGCCTGCATGAATTGCAACATGCAGATGGTGTCTTCAAGCGGCGCGCCGATCGGCCAGGTTAGTTTGGTGTGACCTGCCCCCCGTTTTGGTCCAATCATAAGTTAGCACTCGGGGCTTGGTTCTGAATCTGCTCGGAGGGGCGGGGGATGAGCCCGTCGCCGTCGAGGCTGTGGGAAAGTGGGAATCCCGCGCTTTTTGCGGGATTTCCAAGCGGAGAGGAAAAGTGGTTTGTACTTTTCCTCGCAGCGTCTTTTCCACAGCCTTTTTCTCCGCCGATTTCCGCCGCGAATTCCGTCGGGGTTCGATACCCCAGGCTGCTGTGCGGCCGTACCGTATTGTAATCCACCCGCCACGTTTCGATGATCCTCCGCGCTTCCTCCAGGCTCACGAACCAGTTCTGGTTCAGGCATTCGTCCCGGAACTTCCCGTTAAAACTTTCGATGAACGCATTCTGCACCGGTTTCCCCGGCTCGATGAAGTGCAACGCCACGCCATGCGCATACGCCCACTGGTCCACCGCCTGGCTGACGAACTCCGGCCCGTTGTCCACCTGAATCGCTTCCGGATAGCCCCGCTCTTGCGCCACTTCTTCCAGCATCTGTACCACGCGCGATCCTGGCAGCGAAGTGTCCACTTCGATCCGCGGCGCTTCCCGCGTGAACCCGTCCATCAAGTTCAGCGTGCGAAAGGGCCGCCCGCTCGCCAGACTGTCCCGGGTGAAGTCCATCGTCCACAGCTGATTCTCCCGTGTGAGCAGCACCAGCGGCACGCGCGCTTCGGCCCGAAATCGCTTGCGTTTCTTGCGCCGCATCGCCAGCCCTTCCTCCCGGTAGATCCGGTAGACGCGCTTGTGATTCACCACCCACTTCGCAGTGCCGTTCTCTTGCTCTCGCCGCAGCAGTTCATGCACCCGCCGGTAGCCGAAGCGCGGCCGCTCGCCCGCGATTTCCCGCAGCCGCGCTCGCAGCGCCGCATCGTTCCGTTCCCTCCGCTGATAACGGCAACTCCCTCGGTGCATTCGCAGCAGCCCACAAGCGCGCCGCTCGCTCAGTCTGGCTTCCGCGCGCGCGACTCGTACCGCCTCTCGCTTCGCCGGTGGGCTTACCACTTTTTTGATAGCACCACCTTCAACGCATCGATGTCCAGCGCCTGCTGCGCCACAATCTTCTTCAGCCGTCCGTTCTCGTCTTCCAGTTGGCGCAAACGACGCGCCTCGTTCACCTCCAACCCCCCGTATTTCGCTTTCCAGTGGTAAAACGTGGCATCGCTGATCCCGATCCGCCGGCAGAGTTCCTTCACCGAAACTCCCGCCTCCGCCTCTTTCAACACCCCCACAATCTGCTCTTCTGAAAAACGGCTCTTCTTCATGGACGCTTCTCCTCTCGTGGTCTTATACCCGGAGAAGCTAACTTATGGTTGGACTAGTTTTCGGGGGGCAGGTCAGGTGGACTCGATCAGCGGCGATCCGGCGCTGCCGCCTATCGGATGAATGAAGAGGACCGCTTTGCGGCGATTGAGTTCCCCAAAGAATCCGTCGAAGGCCGGATCGGCGATGCTTTTTCCGAGGACCGCGGTGCCGGCTGTGACGCCTACCATGCCGAGTTCGTCGAGTGCGCGGGTCATCTCATCGATCGATGCCTTGACATGTGGAAGGGGCGTGCACGCGAAGGCTGCGAACCGCTTCGGATATTCGCTTACGATTCGCGCGTAAATATCGTTGGCGAGCTTTGCGGCGTCCACCGCATCGGTTTCGTTCGCAAAATAGGGAAGCTGGCCGGAGACAGAGAGGACTTGCAGGTCCATGTTGCGGAAGTGCGCTTCGATGCCGCTGAAACCTTCGGAGGCGAGCTCCGCTTTGCGGAAAAATTGCGTGGCCTTGGTGCCTGCGTAGTGATCCAGGCGATCCAGATATTCGACCGGGAAATAGTGCGAATGAACGTCGATCCTCACGGCTTCCCTTCCCGTAGCTGAAATTTGGAAGACTGGCTTTCGGGCAGGCGGGAGTATACACCGTGTCGTTTCCTGCTCGCGCGCCTCTTGTGGTTCTCTGTGGACTCTGTGCACTCTGTGGTGAAGCTTTTGGTTGAGATTCAAGAAAAGCTCAACACAGAGTACACGGAGTGAAGAGCACAGAGGTCACAGAGAAGAGTTCCCCACGGCGCATTGACAAACAGACTGACCGCGTGGCTAACTGTGCGCGCTTTCCTTTCTGCAACTCTGACTGATTTTGGTTTCGCCGCGGAGGATACTTTTGAGCGACAGCATCGGAGTTCTCGGCGCGCTGCTGCCCTTCGCGGTGCTGTTTTCGGGTTTCCTGATTTTCAAAATGGATGCGCTCAGGGCCAGCCTGTTTGCGTGGGCCGTGGAGTTCGTGCTGGTGCTCGCGTTTTACCGCATGCCGTTTCTGAGGATATTGGAGGCGTCGGTTTGGGGAAACCTGACGATGTGGACAGGCTTTCTCGTGCTGTATACGGGGCAGATTTTCGGACAGTCCTATCGAAGCACCGGATTGCTGGAGATTCTGCTCGAATCGATCCGCTCGATCCTGCCGAGGCAAGACCAAGAGGGCAGATCAATCGCGCTTGTAACACTCGTGAGCGGTTTCATCGGCGCGTTCAACGGGTTTGCTACGTATCCGGTGACAATTCCCGGCCTGGTCGAGATTGGTTTCGACGGCGTACAGGCGACGACCAGTTACCTCGTCTATTTTTCCTGGACGCTGCCGTTCAACAGCCTTTTTATCGCGCCGAACATCTCGAACGCCGCGAGCAACGTGCCGGTCGTGGATATCGTTCGTGTCGCGGGGCTGCTGACGATTCCACTGGTCTATCTCTCCTTGTTTGGGTTCATGAAAATTCTCGGCTTTCGCTTTTTCGAGTGGAAATCCCAAGTATTGTTCTGGGTTGCGGGAACGGGCAACGTTATTTCCATCATTTTGTTTACGCAGATTTGGCCCGCCTATTACATTCTGATGATGATGGGAGGAGCGGTGCTTTCGCTCGCCGGGTTTTATGTGTACGGGCGGCTCGCCAAGCGACAGGCTGCCAAGAGTTCTCCAGTCGTGACGCCAATCCAACCTGCATATTCAGAATTGGGACTCTTCAAAGCGTACGCTCCCTTGATTCTGGGCGTGATTCTCGTCATTGTTACCAGGATTCCCACCATTGGAGGATGGCTCGAACACTTTCAATTCAACGCCGCCGCCTGGGGGTATGGCCGAATCTCAATCAACATTTTTACGACGGCCGGTTTCTACATTTTTGTCACCGCTCTCGTGTGTTATCTATTTCGTTGCAAGCCCGCGAACGCCGCGAAGGATTTTGTGATTGCCAGCAAGAGAAGCCGCACGAGCCTGGCAACGCTTTGCGTGGGGAGCGCGACGGTTTATCTGATGGTGGACTCCGGCCAAATCGCGCTGCTCGGAAAGCTTCTCGCTCATGGCGGAAAACTGGTTTACGCATCTTTCTATCCCAGCGTGGCATTTTTGGGAGGCATGGCGTTTGGGCAGGGTTTGCCGGGAGATTTTCTCTTTTCACGGATGCAGGTCGGCATCGCGCCTGTGCTCGGGATACCGCTGATGGTGCTCGTCGGAATTATTACGGTCATGACGATGGGACCGCCGAACGCGTTGAAGCCCACGCAAATCGCGTACACGGCATCGCTGGCAAACGTGAAGGGGCGGGACGGGGAAATTTTTCGCATCTGCCTGCCCTGGCAGATTCTGCAACTGGTCGTCACGGCTATTCTTTCGGTTATTCTTGTGTACGCCTGGAAATAGTTTTGGGAGGGTTCGTGTTGCGTCCCACAAATATACGGCACAACTGGGCCACGGAATCTGAAATCCAAGATTTGAAATTTGCTGGGCCTGCGTCACCGTGGCACTCAGAACTTTATGCGATTTATTTCCAGGACGGAAAACTTGATGTCATGGTGGTTAGTTGTAGCCCGCGTTCCCGGCTGTGCCGGGATGCACGACCCGCGCTTTAGACGCGGGGGTTTATCGCTGGCACGTGGAAAAGCCCTCGCCTCGGTTTGACCGGGACGAGCTACAAATTCGGACCCGTAAGCATTCGACCGGAGCATTGCGATGACGAGTAACGCCCAACAGCCGGGTACACGACCCAGTCTCGATTTCCAGACGCACCTTGCTCGGCTCGAAGCGAACGGGCTGCTGGTTCGTATCGACCGGCCGATCAATAAGGACACCGAGCTGCATCCACTCGTGCGCTGCCAGTTTTTGGGCGGCATTCCGGAGGACGAACGCCGCGCCTTTCTTTTCACGCATGTCGTCGACTCGCACGGACGGCGCTACGATATTCCGGTGGTCGTGGGGGCGCTCGCGGCTTCGCCAAATATTTATGCGGTTGGGATGGGGTGTGCGGCCGAAGAGATCGGCGCCGCGTGGACGCGCGCAATTGTTAACCCTATCGCCCCGATCCTGGTGAATTCTCCGCTGTGCCAGGAAGTGGTCATCCAGGGTGAAGATTTGCGACGGCCGGGTGGCGGGCTGGCCAGCTTGCCCGTGCCGATTTCCACTCCCGGCTTCGACTCCGCTCCGTATCTGACTGCCACTCTTTGCATCACGCGTGATCCCGAGACCGGCGTGCGCAACATGGGAACTTACCGCGCAGCGTTGAAAAAAACCGACCGGCTCGGCGTGCGCATGTCCTCACGCATCGGAGGCGCGGGCGGATATCTTCACTGGAAGAAGTACCGCGCGTTGGGCCAGCCGATGCCTTGCGCGATCGTGATTGGCTGCGCTCCGGTGGTGATCTACACCGGGCCGCAGAAATTCGCCACCAACGTGGATGAAATGACGGTGGCGGGCGGAGCAGCGGGCGCGCCCATACGAATGGCGAAGTGCGTCACGATCAATCTAGAAGTGCCGGCCGATGCCGAGATTGTCATCGAAGGGCTGATTGATTCCGACTTGCTCGAGCCCGAGGGGCCGTTCGGAGAAAGCAACGGCTACGTCGCGCTCGAGGATTACAACATGATTATGCAAGTGACGGCGATTACGCACAGGCAGAAGCCGGTCTTCGCCTCCATTTTGAGCCAGGTCACGCCGAGCGAGTCGAGCGTAATCAAGAAAGTTGCGTACGAACCGGCGTTCCTGGCGCATCTGCGCGATCAGCTGTCGATCAAGGGCATTCGCAAGGTCGTTATGCACGAACCATTGAGCAATGTTCGTCCCGTTATTTTCCTGCAATTCGCAAATGGCACGCCCCGCACCGAGGTGTGGCGCGGAATGCAGGGCGCGTCCGCAAAGCAGGCTGACTGCGGCAAGATCGTCATCGCCGTGAGCGAAGACATCGATCCAACAAATACCGATGCCGTGCTGTGGTCGCTCGCCTACCGCTCGAACCCTGCCGAAGACGTGCATATCGAACCGTATCGCTCCCGAGGTCACTCACCGAAATCCGGGCCGGCGGCGCTGGACTCGACGATGCTCATTGATGCAACGCTCAAGCACCCGATGTCGCCGCTGGCGCTGCCAACACGCGAATACATGGAACGCGCGCAAGCGATTTGGAAGGAGCTGGGCCTTCCGGCGCTTTCGATTCGCCAGCCTTGGCACGGCTATTCGCTGGGCGATTGGAATGAGACGTGGAATCAGTTTGCGCGGAATGCTGTCGCGGGAGATTGGGAGAAAAATGGCGCGAATAGCGTGGCGCGGCGGCGCGGCGGACTTACCCCGGAGACGCCTGTGCGGAACGTCGAAGGGCATGACAAACCTGAGGGCTAGAAACACGCTGAATTCGTGGTTTAATGTTTATGGCTCCCAGGGAGCCTCAGGGGGAAAAATGTCTGCACGGCCCATATCCAGCGCGCTCGACGCGCGCACGCAAGCGTTTCCAATCCTGACCGCGGCTCAAATCAATCGCGTTCGCCCCGGAAGCAAGCTCCGAAACGTCAAGAAGGGTGAAATTCTGTTCGAGCCTGGCGACACGATTGTGCCGTTTTTCGTTCTGCTCTCCGGAAGCATGGAAATTGTACAGCCGGACCTTGCGGGCGAGCGCACAGTCGCGACACACGGGCCGGGCGAGTTCACTGGCGAGATGACCATGATTTCCGGACGGGGCGCACTCGTGCGAGGCCGCGTCACCGAGCCCGGTGAGTTTCTGGAATTGGGTGGGGAGGGTTTGCGGTCGCTCGTCGCCAGGGACGCTGAACTGAGCGAGATTTTTATGCGGGCCTTCATCCTTCGCCGGTTGGAGCTTGTAAACCGCGGTCAGGGCAACGTTATTCTCATGGGTTCGCGGCACTCGGCCAACACGCTGCGTCTGCGCGAGTTTCTGGCGCGGAATGAACATCCTTACACCTACGTGGATCTCGACACGGACAAAACTTCGCAGGCACTCCTCGACCGTTTCGCGGTGAAGGCGGACGAAATCCCGGTGATCATTTGCCTCGCGCACGGCGTGATGCGGAATCCGTCGATTCAGCAATTGGCCGATGGACTGGGCCTGAACAGCCCTGTGGATGAGTCGCAGGTTCGCGATCTGATCATCGTCGGTGCCGGACCTGCCGGCCTCGCCTCGGCCGTTTACGCGGCTTCGGAAGGCCTGAATGTTCTGGTGATTGAGACGGCCTCACCCGGAGGGCAGGCCGGATCCAGCTCGAAGATCGAAAATTACTTGGGCTTTCCCATGGGGCTCTCGGGACAGGAACTGGCGGCGCGCGCGATCGCGCAGACGGAAAAATTTGGGGCCAAGATGATGGTGGCGCACAGCGTGGAGCGGCTGGATTGCGCCAGGCGTCCGTACAAGGTGGTCCTGGACAACGGCAATCGGCTGCCGGCGCGCGCCGTCGTGATCGCCACAGGCGCGCAATACAACAAGCCGCGCATCGCCCACCTGGAGCAGTTCGAGGGCCAGGGCATTTACTATGGTGCGACGTACATGGAATCACAATTATGCGAGGAAGAAGACATTATCGTCGTGGGCGGAGGAAATTCGGCCGGACAAGCGGCGGTGTTTCTCTCACAGACCGCGCGCAAGGTGCACATCTTGGTGCGTTCGAGACAGTTGTCCGACACGATGTCGCGCTACTTGATCCGGCGTATCGAAGAGAACCCTGGCATCGAATTGCACTACAAAACGGAAATCACCGGTCTCGAGGGCGGCGATCATTTGGAGCATGTTACTTGGCAGGACAAGACTTCCGGCGTGACTTCGGTCCACGACATTCGTCACGTGTTCGTCATGGCCGGAGCCTCCCCGCGAACCGAGTGGCTGCGGGGATGCGTCGCCCTCGATGACAAAGGGTTCATCCTCACCGGACGGGATTTGGATGCCGCGACCGGAGCGCCGGCGTGGATACTGGTCCGTTCGCCACAAATGCTGGAAACGAGCCTTCCTGGCGTGTTTGCGGTAGGCGATGTGCGCTCGGGGAATGTGAAGCGGGTGGCCTCGGCTGTGGGAGAAGGCGCGATCGCCGTCCATCTTGTCCACCGCGCCTTGGCGGAGATTTAGGGAATGGCGGCGGAAACTTCATTGGAAATTCAAGAATTGCTGCAGGCTATCGGCCGCGCTGGCGATCGATCGCGCCAGGCTAAGTTTCGCCACGTTGTGGGCAAATACGCTGTTGATCACATCAAGCTCCGCGGACGTTAGAAACTCCTGGGCCTGGACGACTTCCACATTGTCGGTCACGCCGGCGTCGAAGCGCTGCCGAGTCAGGTCCAGCGTTTCTCTGGTGACCTGAAGGTTTCTACGGGCTACTTCGACTTGACTCGTTGCCGCGCGGAGATCGAGGTAGGCGTTCCGGACGTCACTTTCAATTTGGCTTTTGAGGTCCCCGAGTTCAGCGCGGCGCTGGGCCAATGTCGCTTCCGCCTGTTTGATGTCCCCTTCCGTGCGGCCTCCCTGCCAAATCGGGAAATGGAGAGTGGCGGCGGCAGTGAACGTGCCATGGGACTGCGAAGGATTGGTTCCGATGTCTCCGTAGTCGCCGCTGACGGAAAGCGAGGGCAGGCGCTCATCGCGAGCGGCGGCCAGTGTTCGCTCGGCGGCGCGAAGTTGCGCCTCCGCCGCTTTCAGATCCGCGCGGCGCTCGAACGCCTGCTTGAGGGCGTCGTCCATGCTCAGCGAAGGCGCCGCCAAAAAGGGCACGTCGTCGGTAATTTCATAGTCGTCGTTTGGCGGCAGTCCCGTCATGCGGGCCAAACTGATTTTCTCTTTTGCCAGATCGTTCTCGAGTGAAGTGACGCGTTGTTGCTGAGCAAGCGCTTCGACTTCGCTCCGGTCAACGTCTACTTGAGCTACCAACCCGACGCTCCGCTTTTGCGCGTTCTGCTGAAAGAGGGCATCGGCAGTATCGAATTGCGCGTGGGCGGACTTCACTCTTTCCTTTGTGGCAATGACCTGGAGATACGCTCCGCCCACCGCGAGGACGACCAAATCTCGCGCATCGCGCACGGAAAACTGATTGGCGTGGTAAATCTCATTTGCCGAGCGATAATTATTCCGCGCGGTCAGATCCAGGATCGATTGCGTAAGGCTGGCGCGCATGTCGATGATGTTAAAGGGTCCCACGATCGACGGGAAGTTAAAGCCTGGAATCGGCGAACTGAAGCGTATTCCCGACGCCCGGAGATTTGTCTGTTGCACAGTCTCGGTCACATTGCCGCTTAGATTGGGAAGCAACGCGCTTCGTGCCACCTGACTTTGCCCTTGCGCCTGAAGTGCGGCATAGCTTAGTCCGAGGGCGCCAAGATTAAAGTCGAGTCCTCTCTCGATGGCTTCGCGGAGAGAGAGTTTTCCTGAAAATGGCAGCTTCGCCGTGCTGCGCGCGCCTCCCGAGAACGCACCTTGGACCTGAACGGTAGGGTTGATCGTATTCACGCTGGTCGTCGTTCCCGCGATCGGCGACTCCACGGCGATTACCGATCCACTCTGTCCGGCGCGCCCGGAGAGCGGAATTGGATTGGCTTGCGTACCTTGCGATGGGTTCGCCCGGGATGCGCCCTGGGCGAAGCCTGGGGTTGCACTTGCGAATGTCCCCAGGCAAAAGATTGCGGCGGTCCCACCGATCCGGAATATTCGCGTACTCATGGTCTTCTTATTCATATCATGTGTCCTTATCACTAACTTAACTGCTTTCTGAATCTCCAGATGCTCAGCGATACCAGCACGATCGTGAACAGGAGCAAGCCGAGAAAATTCGGCCAAAGGTCCATGAATCCGCTTCCCTTGAGCGTGCTCCCGCGGACGATTGTGGCGAAGTGATGAATGGGGTTCAGCACCGTCAGGGGCTGCAACCATTTCGGCATCGCCTCGATCGGATTGAGCGCTCCCGACAGGGAAGAAAGCGGCGGGTTAATGAAGAAGCTCGTCAGTTGCGCCTGCTGGGCCGACTTGCTGAATGTGGCGATGACCGTGCCAATGCTGATGCCGGACAAAATGCACAGTGCGCCACCAAAGAGAAGAAATAGCACGCTGCCGTGGAACGGAACTCCGAATGCGAGTTTGAGGACGCCGATGGCCACCAGCATCATCATGCACAGCAACAAGAATAAAGGTGTGATCTTGGCGATGATGATCTCGGTCGTGGTTGCCGGAGACATGAGCAACTGTTCGATCGTGCCGGCTTCCCGCTCGCGAACCATGGCCGCGGAGGAGACGAGCGAGCTGTTCAGGATCAGCAGCAGGCCGAATACGCCGGTCACGATAAACCACGAATCAACCAGGCCCGGGTTGTAGAGAAATGCGGGCTGGAGTTGCACTTGTCCGCGGCGGGCGAGGTCCGATCCGGCCACTGGCACGATGCGGGGATGAATTCCCGAGTTCCGCAGCCCGATGTTGTAGGTTTGGATCACGCCTTCCGCATAGGCCCTGCTGATCGTGGCCGTATTTGCATTCATGGCGTTCAACAAAAATTGCACCGTCGCCGGGCGCTCCCGCGCCAGGTCCTTGGCATAATCGTAAGGAACGACGATCCCGGCGTCGACGTTGCCTCGACTGACCGCATCCCCAAGCTGGTCAACCGAAAAGTAGTAGCCCGCGAGGCGAAAGCTCTTGCTCTCCGTCAATGTTGCAATGAGCTCCCGGCTCTCCGGCGACCGGCTATCATCGACCACGCCGAGACGAACGTTTGTAACCGCCGCGCTCAGCGCAAACCCGAATAGAGTGAGCTGCACGACCGGGGGCAAAATCAGAGAAATCGCCAGGCGGCGGTCGCGGCGAATCTGGTTGAACTCTTTCCGGATCAACGCACGAATTCGATGATTGAATAGATACTTCAAAAGCTTTCTCATGATTTAGGCCTTCACCTGCATCCTTCTCATGCCGCGCCACGCCATCCCGTAGAAGATGGTTCCAATCGCGCCGACGATGAGGACTTTGAACCACACAGCCGGCCAGCCGCCGCCCTGCAAAAGAGCGTCGCGGACAATCTCAATGTAGTACCGCCCCCAGATAAAATTGGAAATCCAACGGAGCCCGGCCGGTATGTTTTCAATCGGGAACATCAGACCGGAAAGCAAAAAAACGAGCAGAAATCCGCCGAGCGCCACCGCTTGCAATGCCGCGGCTTGGTTGGGGATGTTCACACCGATCATCGTTCCAAACGACGCCACGCAAAAGGCGTAGAGAATCGTGGCGATCACGAAAGGCGTCGGGTCACCGGCAAACATCAGGCCAAAATAAGTGAACAGAAGCGAAGACATCACGAGGCACTCCGCCAATGCCACAGCCATGAACGCAAGGATTTTCCCCAACAGAAACTCGTGCGCGGAAATGCTAGAGACGTAAACCTGCAGAATCGTCTTCTGCTCGCCTTCCTTGGCCATGGCGAGCGCGGCGAGCAGCGGCGGGAACATGGAAAGGCCGAGCACGAATACTCCCGGGCCGTAAAACTTTTTCGAGGAAAGTCCCGGGTTGTACCACAGCCGAATGGCGGCTTGCACGGGTCCGGCTCCCATTCCACCGGCCGTCTGCTGGTTATACGCGTTGGCAATCTGAGTGGCGTATCCGGAAACCAGCTTGGCCGTGTTTGCATCCGAGGCGTCCACCAACAGCTGGACTGGCGAGTTAGAGCCGCGCGCCATATCGCGCCCAAAGTGAATGGGGATGATCATCACGGCTCGAGCCACATTGGAGGCCAGCGCCTGTTCCGCGGTTTTGTCCACCGGCCACGAGACGACATGCAGCGTGATCGAAGCGCGGACGGCGTCGATAAACTCGTGAGAGGCGGAGGAATCGTCAAAATCCTGCACGACGATCGGAAGATCGTTCACCGTGAGCGAGATCGCCGTGCTCATGAGCAGGAGCAGAACCACGGGAAGGACCAGCGCGAGAGCCAGCGTGCGCCAATCTCGAACAATCTGGGTTAGTTCCTTGCGCGTCTGCGCAAAAATACGCCTCATTCGTGCCCCTCTTCAATCCTCGGTGACCACCTTGCCCTGCAGGCGCGCCTGCTCGACGATGGCGATAAACACATCTTCGAGAGAGAATCGGTCTTCTCTGGCGCTAACCACATGGAGCCCATTTTCTTCGAGCCGCTTGGTGGTTTGATTTATTGCTGTGTTAGGGTCTTCTTCCGTAATCACATGCAGGCGCGCCCCAAACAAAGAGACTCGCCAGCGCTCCGTGCCGGTTTTCAGCAGGTCCGCGGCGCGTTGCGGCTGGTCGACGACGAATTCAATTACGTGCCCGGATTGCTGGCTTTTGATGCCGCTGGGCGTGCCCTCGGCGACCAGCTCACCCGCGACCATCATGCCGAGGCGGTTGCACTGTTCCGCTTCCTCGAGATAGTGAGTCGTCACCAGGATCGCCGCGCCGCCATCGGCCAGCCGGTTGATCATTGTCCAGAACGCGCGCCGTGCCAGTGGGTCCACGCCCGAGGTCGGCTCATCCAGAAACAGAATTTCCGGCTCATGCATGATCGCAGCGCCAAAGGCCACGCGCTGTTTCCAGCCTCCCGGCAAGCTGCCCGTGAGTTGGTCCTGCTTTCCCGCAAGCCCCGAAAAAGAAAGCACCCAGCGAATCTTTTCTTCGCGCTCGTCGTCAGGGACGCCGTAGACGCCCGCAAAAAAATTGAGGTTCTCGCGAATCGTCATGTCGTCATACAAAGAAAATTTCTGCGACATGTAACCGATGCGCTGGCGTACCCCTTCCGATCTCAGGTTTCCCCCTGTGCCCGCCAGTTCTATCGTTCCTCGGGTTGCGTCCAACAGGCCGCAAAGCATCTTGATGGTTGTGGTCTTGCCCGCGCCGTTCGCTCCGAGGAGCCCGTATACTTCTCCGTTCCGAATCTGGAGGCTGAGATTTCTTACGGCGGTAAATTCGCCAAATTCCTTGACCAGGGTTTTCGCGCCGATGGCAATTTGCCCGCGCAAGTTGCCGTGGTCGTGCCGCCCGGGATACTCGATTGTGCCGGCCTTTTGCCCCAGAGCGCGCAACTTGGCCACGAAGGTGTTTTCGAGGGTCGGTTCATCGACACGAATTTCGACGGCGGGCAGCCCCGCGCGTTCCAGTTTTTCGGCCACCCATGGCCGGTCTTTTTCCGGATCGCGGACCAGCAAGTCGAGCCGGTCGCCAAACCGCTGGACGTCGATGATTTCCTTATCCGGCCCAGCTTCCCCGGAGAGTTCCCTTTCCGCCTTTCGGAGGTCTGCCGTGCGAAGTTCGAGCCGCTTCGCGCCCAGGCTTGCGCGCAACTGCGTGGGCGTGCCGACCTGATGGATCTCGCCCTGATACATGAGCGCGATCCGATGGCACCGCTCGGCTTCGTCCAGGTAAGGAGTAGCCACAAGGATCGTCAGACCCTGCGCCGTCAGGTGAGCGAGCACGTCCCAAAATTCACGGCGGGACACAGGATCGACACCCGTCGTCGGCTCATCGAGCAGCAACACGCGGGGTTGCGGCACGAGCGCGGAAACGAGGGCCAGTTTTTGTTTCATCCCGCCGCTCAATTTCCCGGCGAGCCGGTCCGCGAAACGGTCCATGTCAAACATTTGAAGATATTGGCGGCCGCGCTCGGCGATCTCGTCCGGCGGAATGCGTCGCAGATCGCCGCTATAGCGAATGTTTTCGGCAACGGTTAGGTCAGGATATAAACTGAATGTCTGCGTGAGATACCCGGTTTGGGAGCGCATCTCGCGCGCCGGGCGGCTAAAAACGCTCGCACTGCCGGAGCTTGCTTCCATTACACCCGCAAGAATCTGAAACGTGGAAGTCTTCCCTGCTCCATCCGGACCAATCAGGCCAAAAATTTCGCCGCGTGCAACTTCAATCGTGATTCCGCGGATGGCTTCTACCGTGCCGTAGTGTTTCGTTAGGCCGCGGACATCGATGGACGGCTGTTCGGCGACGGCCCGGTGGGCTTCCACCACCTGCCCTGGATTGGCGGCGATCATCCCCGCCTGACTTTCGGCCAAGCATCTCCGCTCACCAGGACTTCACCGTCGGCGGGCATACCCGGCTTGGCAAATCCGAAGCCGCTCTTCAACTGCAGCTTTAGGCCGACCACTTGCTTGACGCGGTCATCACGGAAATACGTGTTTTCCGGAGTGAAGGTCGCCTGTGGATCAATCCTGGAAACGTAAGCGTCGACGGGTTTTCGCGGGTCCGAATCAAGATAGATGCGCGCCGGCTGTCCCACTTTCACCTTGCCGATCAGGCCCTCGGGAACAAAGCCGCGCAGATATACCTTATTTAAATCTAATAATGTAATAACTGCGGTCCCCGCGGTCACCACTTCGCCCGGCTCGGCCGCGCGCGTCACCACGGTTCCGGCGAACGGCGCCCTCACGATCAAGTCTTGACGGTTCGCCTCGGCTTCCGCGAGTTGCGCTTGCGCTTGCGCCGTCTGTGCCGTCGCACTCGCAACCTCGGCTCCCTGCTGCGCAATCTGCCTGCGAACCAAAGCGACCTGCGATTCGCGAACACTCGGGTTGGATAGGCTTGCTTGTGCTGTCGTCAGTGCGGCTTGTGCCGCCTCCACACGGCGCTTCGAGGCCGTAACTACCGCGGCCTGCTGATCGGCCGTCGTCGAGGCCTGCAGGCCCTGACGTTCCGACACTGCTCCGGATTTCGCGAGACGCGTGTAGGCGTCCTTATCGAACGCGGCTATCTGGTAGGCAGCCTCCTGCTGGGCCAATTCGGATTGCGCGGTGGCCAGATCGGCTTCCGCCTGCCGCACGTGCCCTTCGGTGTCAAGCTTCGACTGGCCCACTTCCAATCGGCTTTGCTCCAACTGCTCCTGAAGGACGGCGATTTGCTCTTGTGCGGCTTTGCCCTTTGCTTGCGCCTCCAAAAGAGTCGCGCGAGCCTGGTCTTCCCGCGCCCGAATCTGCGCGTCGTCGAGGACGGCTATCGTGTCTCCGGCATTGACGGTGTCACCTTCACGCACGCGAACTTCCAGAATGCGTCCGGTTGTCTTGGGAGCCACTCCGGAATCGTCGCCTTCGATCCGGCCACTCACCGCGACGATGCTGTCCGGAACGCCAGGCGCGGCAAAAAAAACTTTCCAAATGAAAATCGCCGCCGCAATGAGGACCACACCCGAAACGAGCATTACGATTCGGCGCCGCCGTGCGGCGACAGGCTGCGACCCAACGGTTACGTCCGGCTGCGTTCGCTGCCCGGCCTGTTCTGACGCGCTGGGAAATGTGCTTGCCGTCATTTGCTCACCCTCGGTTCCCTTCTGTGTGTGATCGCTCCGTGCTTCGAACGAAACTCTTGGAGATACGAAAGTGAAAAGTCAGCGATGTGATCCGCGATGCGCTCCACCCGTTCAGGTGTCATCTTCAGGCCCGGCCAGACTCCCGCCAATAGGGGACTTGCAGTCACATAAGCAAGAATTTGTCCCACCACGCTGATGGCACAGAGCCGGGTTTTGTCATCATGGGGAGGTAAACCGACCATTCCTCCGATGAGTTCCAACAACCGCTTAAAGATCGGCTCCGCTACCTTCTTGATCAGCTGTCGAAATGCGGGTGTGGGCTGGGCCAGTTCGTGGGCCAGGATTTGAAAGTGCCAATCCGGTAGATCTCCTCTGCACACGCCCCGAAGTCGCGCTCGAATGACGGCGCGCAAGATGTCTTCCGGGCGCGCGGTCTTATCGAGAGCGTTCTGAATGGCTTCGATTTGGGCGGCTCGCACGGATTGCTGCAGTACCTCGGTGTACAGTCCCATCTTATCGCCGAAGTGATAATTGATTGCGGCAACATTGGCTCCCGCTTGCACGCAAATCTCGCGAATCGTGCCGGCCTGATACCCCCGGTCGGCAAACACCCGCCCCGCAACGTCCAGCAGCTTCTCGCGCGTCGGGCCGGAGGCCGCGGGCGCCCGCTTGCGCCTCACTACGTTCAGCTTGGGGGGTGAGAGATGGCGGTTCATATTCAAACAGCAGTTTGAAACACATGTTTGATAATGTCAAGCACAATCTTCAAGGGAGTGAACTGCCTTCGAGAGCGTTCCCTGCCCTTCTCCGGCGTGAGAGGCGGCCGGTAGATCCCGCGGCAGGATCACCATTCTCGCGGCATGATTTCGGAGATCCCCCATTCGCAGTTCCCGTTAGATGTTGTTACCTGGGGGTTAGGCCTTCGGCTCCGCCCCCGGCGATCCAACTGGGCCGCAGCGGCCCCTCATGCCTTGGCGGAATTTTTCCCGTTCCTCGGGAGTCATTTGCGCCCAGCGCTCCATCATGCGGCGCCGCCAGAACATGTGCGGGCCCGGCCGGGCACGAAACCCTCCGAACAGGATCTTGCTCAGAACCAACAGGCCGAGGGCTTGCCAGAAGCTGATTGCATGCCAGCCGAAGAGCGCGGGCATCAGCCAGTTCCAAAGACTCATCACCACAAAACTAAACACAACGGCGGCCAGCGCCGCGAACAACACGAACTTGAATCCCCTCAACATCCATTTTCTTTTCATCTTTTCATCCTCCTGCTTTCGTAAATTCGTCGTAGATGGCCTGGAGGCGCTGGCGCAGGTGCAACACTGCATAGTGTTTCCGCGAGAGCAGCGTGTTTACGCTCAGGCCGGTCGCCGCAGCGAGTTGTTTGAAGCTGAAACCCTCCAGTTCGTGGGCGATGAATACTTCGCGTTGCTCTTCCGGAAGCTCATCCAAGGCCGCATCGAGCTCTTCCAACAGCACGTTCCGGGCGTAGGCTTCCTCCGGTCCCGCATCGGGAGAAGGAAGCAAGTCTTCCAGGAGCAACGACTCTCCATCCTCTTCAAGGGCCACGGGGCCATTTGTGAGCGCCTCCGGCTTTTTCTTGCGGAACAGGTCCGTGATGCGATTCCGA
The DNA here is from genome assembly GCA_963811715.1 of Terriglobia bacterium. GTDB lineage: Bacteria > Acidobacteriota > Terriglobia > Acidiferrales > UBA7541 > Palsa-360. Next base: position 2,504,808 of record CAWESM010000003.1, on the reverse strand, counting down.
GCAACCTGGAATAGCCAGGCGCTGACCTGCCGCACCGGCTTCATCATCCGGTACGCCTCCACGAGTTCGTAGAAAGTGTCCTGCAAAATGTCTTCCACGTCGTTCTCGTCGGCCACGCGCCTGCGGATGAAGTTCCGCAGACGAGCGCGTTCGAGCCCAAATGTTTCCGAGATCCGTTGGTCTTGCTCGCCGGTCATCCAGTTTGTGCTCAGCGCGTCCATCCTCTACTCTTGTAGACGAATGAAGGCCCTAAATATTTTAGCCGCATACTGAAAAATTCATTTCATGAGGTTGGGGAACCGAGCCTGCATGGTATCGCTATGCGCCGGGTGCGGCAATTCAGTTCACGGAATGGTTCACGCGAGAAGCGCCGTGGAACGCATTGAGTACACCGCTACAATGTTCGCGGGGTTCCGCGGGGGACGACGGAGTGGCGGGAGCGAATCAGGCGGGCAACGGACGGGAGGTCATGATGCAAGCGGTGAAACGGCGGAGGTATGCGCAGGGCGGCGCGCTGCTCGTCAGGGAGCCGCACGGAAGCGTGGCGTATCGAATACCGGCGGAGTTCAGAGCGGAAATCGGCGAGGAAAAAACAGTGGAAAAGTACGAAAGATTGTTGCGTCTGAGGGTGCCACTGTTCGTTACCCGGTCGTGTAGCTGGAGAATCATTTCGCCGTCCGTGAAGCATCAAATTTCCGTTCCAGGGTGGGCCTCGCACCGCCAAGACCACGGCCCAGACTGGCACAGCTGCCTGGCCACCTTTTCTGGACTACGGAATTGCTTGGATATCGGCTGCATCAACTTCTACCGAAGCGGCCCGCATGATGAGATCCATCAACAACACAAAGCGGAAGCTATTCTTCTTGCGAACCACTACTCCTTCAGCTCCACAAAGGGGCCCTTTCACGATCCTGACTCTTCGGCCCACTCTCAAGTAAGGATGGGGTAATGCTCGAAGTTCAGGAATCAGACTCTTTCGTAGAGTGTCGATCTCTTGGTCAGAAAGAGCCGCGGGTTGGCCGTTAAAACAGACCAGTCTGACGACGCTTGGAACCTGGAGAACCCTCAGCCGGTCTTGCAGCGCAAATCGAACGAAGATATACCCGGAGAATAGAGGTTGCTGAATCCGCATCCGGCGATCCTTCCAGCGCCGGATGCTTTCGAAGGTGGGAAGGAAGTGCTCGACCCTTCGCTCGACGAATTGATCGGCAACTCGCTTTTCATGGTTTGCCCATGTGTAGGCGGCATACCACTGTGGTTCCGAGTACGCAACGGGCCGCTGCATATATCCCTCTCCAGGATTGACCGCACAGATTAAGGCCATCGTTATCTATCGCTATCTAGCGCTGTTTGGCGGCGATCCCGGGAACGCCACTCTCCTGAATGGCGCCCTACAAACCGCCAATCTGGAAATTGGCGTACCCGGATTTCAACCCCACGCTCGCAAATCAACCTCGGCATTCAGGTTTATTCCTTCAATCTACTCGGATCTGCCCACGCCAACATACAGCTTAGCCGCCTCTACCGCATCGGTGCTTTCGCTCTAAGCCATGCTGTTTCTATCAGTTACAGCAATATTGAGGTACTGTTGCACCCAGTCAAGCTGCCGCCGGCGCAGTCGGCTCCATACCAGTCTGGTCGCGGCGCAGACACCGAACCCGTTGTGGGAGGTCCACGGGAAGTGCGCCTCAGCCGAGCAGATTGATTTCGTAAGCGAATTCCTGCGCAAGGCGGCTTTGGAGTTTTGCAGCCTCTTCGCTTAACGTCTCACCCTCGGGCAACGCCTCGCCCGCTTCTTCCGCGAGGCGCGCGCATTCGATGCGAGTCCAAGGCTTGAGTCCCATCATCCCGGTGTTGGCATACTTCAGCGCGGCGAGCTTTTCGAACGCCCCGTACACCCAGCTATCCAGCGGCACGAACGTGGACCCCATGTTGCTGCGATCCCTGTGCTCCTCACCGATTTCGTTCCCAGAGAGGCTGTCCGAGCCTCCTCCTCCGAGTTCGGAATTGTGGTGCGCGCGATAGACTTGCCGGCCAATCAGCGATCCAATCGCGCCGCCCACGACAACATCCGACGGAAAATGCTGCTGTCCGAGAACTCGGGAGGCGCTCGCAGCGGTGGCTAGCCGCGCGTCTAACCTCCCACGTACTGGCTCTTGCGGCGCAAGGTGCTGAGTATTCCCGCTTGGGATGCTTCCACCTGGCTGGAGTGAATATCGAAGGAGGCCCAGAAAAAGACGCTGACATTCCTCTCCGGAGCCAGCGCCAGAATCTTCATCTTCGGATAACGGAGCAACAATGTGTCGCAGAGAGAAGGCCGACGGCCAGATTCATCGAGCGCGATGATCAGAACATCAGGATGCGTCCCGTCGACGGCGTGGACAATTTCCTCTTCGTTCTTAATTTCCGCGACGATTTCGATGTCAGGCTGCTCGACGATCGTCTCTAACACCAACTCGCGCATCAAACGGGGTTGATTGGCGACGACGACGCGAATAGGCTGGGTCATCCTGTTGTACTCCGTGGAAAGCAACACTATCCGAGGTGAGGGAGAAGGGGCAGGTTCAAAGAAGGGTGGAAAAAGTACCTCAGGGAAGGTGGCAGTCCGGTACCATCCGCGGTACCCATCGAGTACTCAACCGTACTGGGCCGGTACCTAAAGAGGTCCTATTCCGGCCCGGCAGCATTTGCGGTCTCTCGCCGGGCAAGGGCATAATATTACATATCTATTTATATATATAATAAGTATACTTTCCTAACGAAACGTTTCTTGCTATGGTTGGGCCGTTCTGTTGCATACAGCCAGAGCGTAACTCCGGTGCGGTCGAGGAGCACAGTCCCGCCGGGGCGGGACTGTGCTACCAAAACCCGCTGCCCTCCGATTTCGGAATCAAACTCCCAAGCTTGCGCTGACAGGAAGGCGCCGCGCGCGGATGGCCCGAACGAGCACAGCATGATCCCGCTCGGTCTGATCGGCGTACTCGACGGCGAATTTCGCGATCGCCTGATCGAATGTTTCGTTTTTCCCCAGATAACCCGCGATCCGCGCCGCGTCTCCCGTCCGAGCGTGCGCCCGCGCCAGCCCCCAACCACACAATTCGACATACTCGACCCAGTCCTGCTCGGACATGTCCTCCACGTTGATGGTCATCTTCATGTCACGCAGTTGCCGGAAATAATAATCGTGTCCTTCGTCGTCACGCGTCCACCCGAGAAAAATGTCGCTGGCCGACTGCAGCATGCGCTGCCCCGTGACGACTCGTTCGCCGTGATTGGCATACGGGCTCTTACCTGCGTACGATTCGAGCACGGAAGGGAGCGCTTCCTTGAATTGCAGGAACAGCGGGTCGCGCCGGCCAGCCATCAGCAAAACGACCGCGCAGCGGGTGCCAACGCTGCCAACTCCCACAACCTTTCGGGCAATATCCACGATGTGATAGCGGTCGAGAAGCACGCGCCGTTCTTCCGGCAGCGTCAGGCGGTAGCGGCGGAACATTTCTGTCACTCGCTCTCCGAGCTTGGCCATCTGGCGAGGGTGGTAGACAAGCGGGGGCTTGTCGATGATGCGCGGCCTGCCCTTCACGACATCGGCGATCCTGGGGAATAGGTGTTCCGCCGTCTGCAATTTTGCTTTGCGCTCGACTGTTTTCCAATACTTTTTCCCCATTGCGGTTTTCGCGTTGGCGATAAGGATTCCGGCATCGAGTTCCGAATACCAGACTTCGAGCGCTCGCATTCTAGCGTATTCGCGCAGGTGTTCGCGATAGCTCCGGACCGCCACGCGGGCCGCGTCCGCGCAATGCCGTTCTCTCATGCGAATCTGCCGGCCTGCGAGCACGATGCTGGTGGCCAGCCGTTTCACATCCCACTCCCAGGGTGCGTGCAGGGTTTCGTCAAAGTCGTTGATGTCGAAGACAAGCCGGCGCTCCGGCGAAGCGAAACCTCCAAAATTATTGACGTGACAATCCCCGCACGCCTGAACGAGGATGCCCGTCTTCGGCGTCCCCGCCAGATCCGCCGCCATCAACGCCCCCGCGCCACGAAAGAAGGCGAACGGCGACTGATGCATCCGGCGGTAACGAATCGGAAGGAGTTCCGGCAGTCTTCCCCGGTCCGCATGTTTCAATAATTCAATCGGGTCGGGACGGTCCGCCGGGCGAATCCATTTGGCGTGGGAAGTTCGCGGCACGCGTTCGCGCACCGCTTTTCCCGCGGCCATTCGTGCCTTGACCGTCGGACCCATACGCTTTGAGTCTTCCCGTACGATGCTTGTAACTTTGGACCGGCGCGCTTCCGCGTTATTCAATTCATTATTCTCCGTAGAGTCTCAGTCAGGACGTGGTATCGGTGAATGTAGCACCCGCCTTCCAGCGAGCACGTGCTTGAATTTACAGTGCCGGCCTAAAGGCCGACGCGACAAAGGCGTTCCCCTCATGGGATGTCCCACGGGCTCCGTAGAATGGTCCTCGAAGAATAAAATGCGCCACGGCGTCGACCTGGTCAAGTGCCGTTTTCCTGATATACGCCTGCAGTGCGCTTTGCCGATTCGTAAAGTCAGGCAGACCCTACTGTACTACCAGTCGTCGAAATATTTGCACGGCGCGGACATTTTTGGTTGCGACTGCGCCGCGCTGTGTTACGGTTCTTGCCGACCTGGAGGGTGCTGGATGTCCGTGATGGACCTGCTGTTTGGCCGCCCGCTGAGTTCTTCGGAAGAGAGAGGTGAGAGGCTGGGACCCGTGGCCGGGATCCCGGTCTTCGGGTTGGACGCTCTTAGCTCCGCGGCGTATGGCCCCGAAGCCGGCCTAGCCTTGTTAATTGTGCTCGGCGCGGCTGGCATTGCCTACGTCGTTCCGATCACCATCAGCATCATTCTTTTGCTCGTCATCGTTTATTTTTCCTACCGGCAAACGATCGAGTCCTACCCCAATGGGGGTGGCTCCTACACCGTAGCCGGGCAGAACCTGGGGCCTTTCGCGGGATTGCTCGCGGCGTCCGCCCTCATGATCGATTACGTTCTGACGGCCGCGGTGGGAATTTCCGCGGGCGTCGGCGCGCTGGTCTCCGCAGTCCCATCGCTCGAGCCCCGCACGCTGACGCTCTGCCTGGTGATCTTGCTGCTCATTACGCTCGTGAATTTGCGTGGCGTGCGCGAGACGGGCGCTCTTTTCATGATTCCGACGTACCTCTTCGTGGGCACGCTTCTGATTACGCTCGTGATGGGAATCATAAAAGTAGTTTCGTCTGGAGGACACCCCACGCCGGTGGTCCCTCCTCCCGCATTTCCCATGGCAACCGCTGGGGTTGGTGCGTGGCTGCTGCTCAAATCATTTGCCAGCGGATGTACCGCAATGACAGGTGTAGAAGCAGTTAGCAATGGGGTGACGGCCTTCCGCGATCCGGTCGTGAAAACCGCGCAGCGGACTTTGACGGCGATCATTGCCATTCTGATCGTGCTGCTTGCCGGCATCGCCTTCCTTTGCCGCGCCTACCAGGTTGGCGCCACGAATCCGGGTCCCGGATACCAGAGCGTACTTTCGCAGCTTACGGCGGCGGTCGTCGGGAGAAACACTTTCTATTTCGTTACGATTGCTTCGATCTTGCTCGTTCTCTCCCTTTCCGCCAACACAGCTTTTGCGGATTTCCCCCGCCTTTGCCGGCTGGTCGCCGATGACGGATACCTTCCGGCCCCGCTAGCCGTCCGCGGGCGACGCCTTGTCTATACGGCGGGAATTATCACCCTCGCCGTGCTTTGCGCGGTGCTTTTGACCCTGTTTGGAGGGATCACGGACCGCCTTATACCGTTATTCGCCATCGGGGCATTCCTTGCGTTTACATTGTCGCAGGCTGGCATGGTCGCGCATTGGAGGCGCAAGGGAGGCCCGGGGGCTCGACTGGGAATGTGCGTGAACGGTCTCGGCGCCGTGGTGACCGCGGGCACCGTAGCCATCGTGACCATCACTAAATTCACCGATGGAGCGTGGATCACGGCACTCTTGATTCCCACCATCATGTTTTCGATGTATTCGATTCGGCGCCACTACGAAACCGTGGCGCAGGAACTGGTGAACCCGGCCCCGCTGACTCTCGATGGTGTGCATCCGCCCATCGTGGTGGTGCCCATGCTTACCTTTAACAAAGTGATCCGTGGAGGCCTGCAATTCGCCTTAAATCTATCGTCCGAGGTGAATGTGGTGCATGTGGAGTGCGCCGTCAACAAAGAGGAGCTTCTTAGACAATGGAATGAGGTCGTGGTAGAGCCGCTGAAACGATCCGGGCTGCCCGTTCCACGGCTTTCATTTCTGGATTCACCGTATCGATTTGTAATCTCACCGATCGTCGCCTACGTTCTGGATCTTGAGAAACAGAATCCTGATCGGCAGATCGCCGTCATCATTCCCGAACTGGTGGAAAAACATTGGTACCAGTACTTTCTCCACAATCAACGCGCGTCCTGGCTGAAGGCCGCGCTCCTGCGAAATGGAACGGACAGAATCGCCGTGATTACCGTACCGTGGTATTTGAATTCCTGACGCCATGGGGGGCGTAACTTTGACAACCGCATTCAAATTCAATGTAGGAGCCTGCTACGCCAAGGCCTTCGCGCGCGGCCGCTTGCGTTTCCATTCGTAGTCCTTGCGAAGCAGCGCCATGTGCTTCTTGATCTGCGCCTCGATTTCCGCGAAGGCTGCCTTGACGCAGGCGCGCACGTCGGCGGCCTCGCCGATGGCGTGCAGCGTGCCTGTGGGAAGAGAAAGATTCAGAGAAAATAGGTACTCTTCTTTTCGCGGGCGCTTCTCGATGCTGCCATGCAGTTGCACCAGGTCAGGGACGTATCGTTTCAGCAGTTTTTCCAGCTTCGCGACACGCCGCTGCGTTTCTTCTTCGATGGGTTCACGCCATTCGTCGAGCTTGTGGCTGATTAAGAGTTTCATGAGAGTACCTTTCCGGGGAAACAGCGGAAGGAGGGTGCGACTCGCGGATTGATCCGCAGACGCATTGGCAATTTCAGAATAACAATTCTCTCCGGAGGTTGCAAACACAGATAACGGCAGAGTTGCGTAAACTGTTTTGGGATGGATGGATCGAAATTCGATTTACTTTTTAAAGAGATCCTCGAACGCCTGGCGGGCATCGCGGGGCCGCGAAACGTGCTCGGCGGAAGGGGATGGTCCCGCAGCGGGAGCCGACGGAGCGGTGTCCTTTTCAATCGTGGTGCGAAATTCGTAGAGCTTGCAATCGTTCCGCTGGTCCTTGCGGGGGATGCGTTCCGGAATCGGCTGCATGCATTCAAACCGCGCGGCCGTATCAAAATAAGCGCATTGCTTGCAGGAGTGCAGCTCGAAAGCGCACTTCGGACACTTGCCTTTAGGATCGAATCCCGGCTGCAGAACGGTGCCGCAATTTGAACATCGGGCGCGCGTGATCGTGCCGACCATGCGCGGTGTCCGCGGTCCGATCTGTTCTTGCCGGGGATGGCCTTCGGGCGGCCGTTTCTCTTTTTTCTGAGGCTTATCCGCACTCATGTAGCCGTGCTGTTTATACTTCCGCTCCAAGGGAACCTCCGGGGAGAACTACATCATACGCTCAATCGGGTGGTGCAACACAAAAAACCGTTAAACCAGTGAATTAGTAAGCCTAGTAGAGTGTGTCTTATCAGGACTCGCGGGCCCAAAACCGAGCCAGACCTTCCGCGGGGAGATCGGGCTGCAAAAACTTCCTGCGGCGCACCCATGTCGGAGAAGATCGCTTCGGCGGCAAGATAACCGCTGCGTACCGCTCCCTCCATTGTCGACGGCCAGCCCGTAAAAGTCCAGTCCCCCGCGAGAAATAGCCCCGCCACCGGACTTTTCTGGGCGGGGCGCCACCGATCCGAGCCAGGCGCGGGTGAAAATGTCGCGGAAGTTTCCTTGACGACGGTTCCCTTCACGAGCTGGGCGCCGCGAATCGCCGGAAGCACGTCACGCAGTTCGTTCAAGCAAAGGTCAATGATTTCCTGGCGCGAGCGCGGCACCAAACTGTACGATGCGCTGATGACGAGCTGGAGGTATTGCCCCTCCGTCTCCGCGCCGCCGTAGAGCTGCGTTTTGTTGAAGACCCACTGCGTGGTGCTGTCCACCAAGGTCAGGAAAGGCTCGCTCATCACTTTTTTATCGAACCAGAGATGGACGCCTGTAATCGGCGAGGTCCGCAAATGACGCAGATTCAAAAACGCGGGCTCGCGCTGCACCACGTCCGCAGGCAGCAACGCGGGCAGAATGTCCTGCGGCACCGCGGCAACATAATAGTCCGCCATTTCCACCGAGCCGTCTTCTCTTTCGACGCCTGTCACCTGATTTCCCGTCACTTGAAATCCGCGCACGCCCGCGCGCAGCAGGACTTCCCCTCCCCGCCGCCCGATGGCTTCCTTGCACCCATCGTAAAGCTCTCCGAGCGGCACGCGCGGAATGCCGATGCGATAGCCTCCGCGCGCCGAGAGAAACGCTTTCCAGAACACATCGATTCCGTACCGCGCGTCGATCCTGTCCAAGTCTTCATCAAGCGCGCTGACCAGGATCACTTCCCAGAAGCGGCGAATGGCGCGCGCGGTCTGGCGGTGCTTCTGAAGCCAGGCCAGCATCGTAACGCCGCCCGCATCGTTCGCCAGGTCTGCCGGGCGTCCGCCGCTGCGCGCGATTTTCAGTAGCGCCCGCGCGATCGCGAGTTTATCGCCCCAACCCAGAAGAGGAAACCGCGCGAACGAAGGCGCCATATGGAGAGGCGCGGGCAACGGAAGAGATTCCATGGCGCCGCGGCGTCCATCCGGCGCGGCAAACAGCAACCGGTCGAAGAAACGAATTTTTCCATCCGCGCCTACGCGGCGATAGAAATCCTCGAGGTTGGTGCAACAGCCCAACGTCACGTGCTGGCAATTGTCCACGTGCTCGCCTCCGGGCAGCACGTAGGACGCAGCACGGCCACCCAGATGGGGCCGCTTTTCGAGCAAACGTACGCGGTGGCCGGCGTCAGCCAGCGCGACGGCCGAGGAGAGTCCCGCCAGGCCGCCGCCGATCACGATCACGCTCTTCGAGGACATTGTGTTGAGAGTACCAGCCCAGCCGCGCGCGCAGGAGGATCCCTGTCTTTTCAGGAGTGCTCAGCCGCACGCGCTCGGAGAAAACATCGTAGCCGCGCGCTTCGATGCGCCGCAGCAGTCCGCTATAAATCCGCGCCAGCGCCCAGAGCGCGGCGCGCGCGTCGGAGTGTACTTTCGGAATCAGTTTCACGCCTTCGCGGTAGAATTCGCGGGCGCGCGCGGTTTCGAACGCGAACAGATCGCGCAGCGCGGGCGTCATCAGTCCGTGAGCGAGTCCCTCGGGGCGAACGCCAAATTTCTCAAGATCTTCTTGAGGTATGTAGATGCGCCCCATTTCGAAATCTTTCGGCACATCGCGCAGGATATTTGTTAACTGGAACGCGATGCCGAGCTTTTCGGCCAATTCCGGCGCATGCGGATCGTCATATCCGAATACGTGCAGGCACGTCAGGCCCACCGTTCCGGCCACGCGGTAGCAATACTCGCGCAGACGTTCGAACGTGGCGTAATTGCCAACCGTCAAATCCATTTCCGCCCCTGAAATCAAGTCATGGAAATAGCGCGGCGGAATGTGAAAGCGCTCGATGGTGTCCGCAAACGCGGGGAGAATCGGGTGCCCCGAAACGTCACCCGCCACAGCCGCATCGAGCGCAGCTCGCCAACGCACCAAGCCACGCCGTTTGTATGCTTCGCTTCCCACATTGTCCGAGACGTCATCGACAAGCCGCATAAAAGCGTACAGCGCGCAAAGCGCATCGCGCTTGGCCTGCGGAAGCATAAAAAACGCGTAATAAAAATTGCTTGCCGCATTTTTCGCCACGAGTCTGCATTCGGCGTAAGACCGTGTGACTCCGCTGGTCAAATCGCGTGGCGCCTTTTTGATGTTTGACGGCAGACAGCCGCCCGCCACGATTGCCATGGGCCCCGGCGCGGGAGCGGCCACGGTGCCCTCTGCGGAGTCTTGCGCTAATAGACGTTGAAAGAGGGCGCGCATCAGCAATTGCACTTGCTTCGACTTCGGGATCGACGGCCGGTGCTGGAGCGTGTTGTAGCCGACGGCCTCGATCGAGTCCAGAACGGCGAGCCCGCCGCGGCTGAACATTTCGATGTCCACGCGCAACGTGGAATCTACGCGAGCAGCCAGCGGCATTCCTTGAGCAAACAATTCCCGAGTCCGCGCGATCAGTTCCTTCATCAGCGCAACATAGCGCGCATCGAAACGGCGCGCCACGATGTCGCCCTCGGTGAGGCCATGCGCCGCCAGCGCTTCGAGCGGAATGTAGATGCGGCCCTTATCCAAGTCACGCCCGACGTCCTGCCAGAAATTCGCGAGCTGCAGAGCCGTGCAGGTCGCGTCGGAAAGTTGCTGCCGCTCGGCATCGCAATACCCGCAAAGGTAAAGCACCAGACGGCCGACGGGATTCGCGGAATAGCGGCAGTAGCCGAGCATGGCATCCCAGGTGGCGTAACGATGCACGGTCTGGTCCTGGCGAAACGCCACGAGCAAATCGGAAAACGGCTCGATCGGGATGTCGCACGCGAGAATCGTTTGGCGCAGCGCGACAAAAACGGGATGCGACGGCCGGCCCGCGTAACATTCGCGCAGTTCCCGGTCCCAACCGTCCAGCAGCTCCAGCGCGCACGCGGGATCGGCGATCTCATCTCCGAGGTCGTCGGCCCAGCGGCAGTACGCGTACAGATTGTAAAAATGTTGATGGAGCCGCTTGGGAAGCAGCCACGAGGCCACGTTGAAATTTTCGTAGTGGTGCGTGGCGAGCCAACGCGTGTAGCGTTCGGCATCCGCAATCGAACAGCCCAGCGGAGGCAATCCACGCGCGATTTCGAGTTCAGCAGGAATCTGCATGGCGTCCGGCCGGCCGCCGAAAATCCTGGCGCGGCCTGGAGATCTCCGTGCGGAGGAAAACGTCTATGGAATCACCGCGACTTTCATTTCGCCGTTGCGATTTTTCATGTGCTCAAACATCTTCGGGAGTTCGGTGAGCGGAATCTCCGCATTCACAAAATCGCTGGAGCGGATTTCACCGCGCGCAATCGATTCGAGAGCCTCCCGGATGAAACGCGGCGTATGGTGGAACGTGGATTTGATGGTGATCTCGGAATAGTGGAGCGCGTTCGGGTCCACCTGGACCAGCGTGCCGCGAGAGCAGCCGCCAAACAGATTCACGGTGCCGCCGCGACGCACCATCTGAAGCGCCCATTCCCATGTCATCGGCGTGCCGACCGCCTCGATCACCGAATCGGCTCCGCGCCCGCCTTCGGTTAGCTCGCGCACAGCCTTCGCGGGATCCGCCAGGTCCGTGGCGATGAACGCGGCGCGCGCGCCGGATTGCTCCGCGGCGCGAATCTGATTCGGACGCTTGCCGAGCGCGATCACATTCACGCCCCGCCCCGCGAGGATGCGAATAAATTTCAAACCGATCGGGCCGCAGCCGATCACCACCGTCGTGTCGCCCGGCTGGACGCCAGTCTCATGAATGCCGCGCAACACGCAAGCGAGTGGTTCGACCATCGCCGCATCCTGAAACGAAACGTGCTCGGGAATCACCAGCATGTTCTGGCGGACGATGCGCCCGGGAATGCGGATGTACTCCGCGTACGCTCCATTGTTGAAGAGCAAGTCTTCGCAGAGATTGGTTTGTCCCTTGCGGCAAAACAAGCAGACGTTGCATGGCGCGGAGTTCGACGGAACGACGCGCGCCCCGACTTTCAAGCCTCCGTTCACATCGGCGCCCAGCGTTTCGACAATGCCGGCAAGCTCGTGGCCGAAAACGGCCGGCGGAGTAATCATTCGCGCGTGGTATCCCCGCTTCCAGACTTTCAGGTCCGTGCCGCAGGTCAACGCCACTTTTACGCGAATGCAGCGCCTCGTCCGGAGCGAGCGTGGGAATGTCCACGTTCTCGATTTTCAGGTTCTCGCTTCCGTATAAAACCGCGGCGGTCATGTGACCGTTGCGTTGCTTATTGTTCTCGCTTCTTATCAAGGCTGTATCACCACTTTCAAAGAATCGCCTACTAGGATGTGCCGCTAATTCGAGAGCCCGATTCATCTCCTCCAAGGAAAAGCGATGAGAAATCAGTTCGCGCACCGGCAATTGGCGCGAAAAAATCAGCCGCGCCGCCTCTTCCTGACGGTCCACCGCGGCGCTGTAACTTCCCAAAATTTCCTTTTCCGCGACGCCGACCGCGGCCGCCGGAAATTCGATCCGCATCTCCGGATCGTTCTGCGCAAATAGTAGGATGCGTCCGCCGGGCCTGGCGATGCCCAGGGCATCGGTCAGCGCCGCCGGCAGCGGCACGGCCACCAAGACCGCATCGGCGCCACGGCCCTCCGTGCGGGACCGAATTTCCTCCGCGATCCGCCCGTCGCGGGGATCGAGCGCCAAATCAGCGCCCAGCGACACACTCTTCGCGCGGCGTTCCGGCATCGGATCGCTGCCGATGACGAACGCGCCGGCCAGTTTCGAAAGCATCATCAGAAGCAGTCCGATCGGCCCCTGTCCCATGACCAAAACGGTTTCGCCGGCGGAGACGCGGGCCTTCTCGACCGCCTTGATGCACGTATTGACCGGCTCGATGAACGTGGCTTCTTCAAAACTGATCTCGTTCGGAATCGCCAGCATGCCGCGCTGGGCCACCCACGGCATCGCCTGCACGTATTGGGCAAATCCTCCGCCGTTGGGATCGAAACCCGCCGTCAAACCTACCTTCTTGTATACGTGACACTGTGAATACAGTCGCCGATCGCAATAAAAGCACGCCCCGCAGGGAACGTGATGAAAACTCATGACCCGGTCGCCCGAGCTTCCACTGCGTGACTCCCGCGCCCACGGCCACGACGGTGCCGGAAACCTCATGCCCAAAAATTTGCGGCGCCGCGACAAAACCGTGCTCGATTTTTTTGAGGTCCGTGCCGCAAATTCCGCACGCGGCAACTCGGATCAGCACTTCGCCCGCGGCGATCCGGGGCACCGGAACGTCTTCCACCACCACGCGCCCTTTGCCGCGGTACACAGCCGCGCGCATCGTGGCGGGAATCGGATGCGCCGCGAAGGACGTTTCGAGCATGGCCCCGGTGCGGCTCATTGCGCGGCCACCAGACCCGGCTCAACCGGAATCAGCCTATCGCCAAGCGTTCCCGCATAAGCATCCAGAAAATCCGCGAGATGGCGGGCAGCGAGGCGGCAATCGCGCGCGAGTGCGAGCAGCGCAGGCAATCCGGATGGGTGGCGCAGCACCTGCACGACGATGCCGCCGATGCGCGATCTGTCCGCGCGCGTCGCGCACGCGCTCAAAATCATAGGGCATATCGAAATCCACGGTGTCGCTGATGGCCCGAACGGCCACCGCCGGCACTCCGTACCGGGCCGCTTCCGCGAGGATCGTATAGCTTTCCATTTCGACGGCTTCCGCCTGCTTGCCGAGTCGCAACTTTTCTTCCGCGCGCGAGACCAGCGTCCGCGACGTCGCGAACCGCTCCACTTGCCGCGCGCCGCAATCCACGGCCGTTGCCAGCAGCTCCGGATGGCTCGCCACCGCGACAGGTTCGCCAACTTCGCTGACGAGGCGGGCAGCCAGGACGTCACCGGGACGGTACCCGCTTCGAAGTGCGCCTGCCAGCCCCGTCGAAATACAGATGTCGGGCCGGTCGGGCAGCACTCGGCGCGCGGCCTCCAGGGCATGCGCCTGCCCCATGCCCGTCAGGACCGCGCGGACGCGCGCCCCGCCGAATTGCGCTTCAAAGCGCGGCCAATCGCCCGGCAAGTCGCCGGAATTTCCGGCGGTTCGCGCCACGGCGCGAATTCGGCTTCGACCGCGAATGTGACCAAAATATTCATCGCTCCCGATGTTCTCCTACGCCGCATGAGCGCGCGCCACCGCGTGCGCGCCCCGCGCGGCCACGTACCCGTTCGCTTCGTACCAGCGAACCGCGCGTTCCAGCGCTCCCTCCATCGGTCCATGGGAGAAGCCCAGCTCGCGCGTGGCTTTCGATGCATCGACAAACATTTTGTGCCGCGCCATGCGCACGCCTTCGAGCGGAATCTGCGGCTCACGGCCCGAGCGCCCCGCAAACAACCGTGTCCACGCACGCCGCGGCATAGGCCAGAGCATGCGGAAATTTCCAACGTGGCGCGCGCAGCCCGCTAATTGCAGCGAGTATGTCGAGCATTTCCTTGAGCGTTAGATTGCAGCCCGCCTAAAATATATCGCTCCCCGATGCGGCCGCGCTCGGCGGCGAGCAAGTGCCCCGCGGCGCAATCCTCGACCGGAACGAAATTCAAGCCCGTATCCACGTAGCCCGGCATGCGCCCGTTCAGAAAATCGACAATGATTTTTCCCGTAGGCGTCGGCTTCCAGTCGCCCGGCCCCACCGGCGTCGTGGGGTTGACGATCACGACGGGCAGTCCCGCCTCGGCGGCGCGCATCGCGCATTGCTCCGCCTGAAACTTCGAGCGCTTGTAGTGGCCGATCATTTCCTCGACAGATGGACTGCGTCGATTCATCTGGCAATCCGCCCAGGCGCGGAACCGCAATCGTCGCAACCGTGCTGGTGTACACGAACTTTTCCACGCCCGCGCGCCGCGCGGCTTCGAGCAAATTGCGCGTCCCTGTCACATTGGATTCGTAGATCTCTTGCGGGTTACGCGCCCACAACCGGTAATCCGCGGCCACATGAAATACGCACGTGACGCCCGCCAAGGCGCGGTCGAGTGAAGCCGCGTCCCGCAAGTCGCCGAGGAAACGTTCCGCGTCCAATCCGTCGATGGCTCGCGTATCGCTCGAGGGACGCACCAGGACGCGCACTTCTCCGCCGCGCCGGGCAAGTTGCCGCGCTACGTGGCTTCCCAGGAAGCCGGTCGCCCCGGTGACCAGCGTTTTCATAGCACTCGCAGTCTCCCGTCGGAAGAAACCAAATCCGCATTCTGCGGCGGCGGAGGCATCAGCGTGCCGCCTCCCGTGTGCCCATTGGTGGGTCCGCTGCCTGCATCGCTGCCGGGATGGCCGCCCATGCGTCCGGAAAATTGCCACTTCAACATTTTCCAGGTGTCGCCCAACTGGCGCTTGGCGCCGAGTACCGGCGTAGTCTCAAAACCAACGTGCATCATGCAATCGGCGCAGCGAGGATCATTGCCCGGGCCGTATTTTTCCCAAGGCGTCGTATTGACCATCTCTCGATAGGATTTGTAGTGATTGTCCGTGATGACGTAGCACGGACCCTTCCACCCGCGCGGATTGAACGTCGGAGTTCCCCAGGCCGTGCACTCCAGTTCGCGTTCTCCTCTCAAAAATTCCAGATAGATCGGGGAAACCATCAGATTGTGCTTATCGAGCAGCGTGACCGCTTCGCGGAATTTTTCGCGAATATCCGCGCGCGACATGAAAATATCCTGCGTCTGCACCGCCGAGTAGCCGTACGCCGGCGAGAGCATGAATCCGTCGACGCCCAGCGTATCCAAATAGGCGTAGAGATCGGCGATCTCGTTGAGGTCGGTCTCCTTGTAGATCGTCGTGTTCGAGCAGACCATGAATCCGGCAGCCTTGGCGGCCTTGATTCCCTCGATGGCCTCGCGGAACACGCCGTCCTTCTCGACGCACAGGTCGTGCGTTCGTTCCAAGCCCGTCCAGGTGCACGTTAAAAAAGAAGCTGGAAGTGGGTTTGAACTCATGCAGGCGTTTGCGGATAAACATCCCATTGGTGCACAGGATGATGTGCCGTCCGCGCGCCAGAATCTCGCGCGCCAGCCGGCCGATCTCCGGGTAAATCATCGGCTCGCCGCCGCAGATGGAAACGACCGGCGCGCCGCATTCGTCCGAGGCCGCCACGCACTGCTCCACGGTCATTATTTCGTTGATAGTTGATTTGTACTCACGGATCCGGCCGCAGCCCGTGCACGTCAGGTTGCAGGCGTGCAGAGGCTCCAGCATCATCACCATCGGAAATTTTTCCGCGCCGCGCAGGCGCTGGGTCGCGACGTATTTCGCAAGATTTGCGGTCATCTTTAACGGGTATCTCATCCATTCTCCTGGGCTGCCAAGTGCCGATCGAATTCCTGGGGCCGCGCACGCAACGCACAAAACTGGGGCGTCGTCTGAGTCTTATTGCGGTATCTCGCCAATGCGTACAGCGGGAAATAATTCCGGTACAAGTGATATTTCAGGTAAAACACGCACGGAAATCCCGTGCCGGTAAATTCGTTCTCCGCCCAAGAGCCGTCGGGCTGCTGCCCTTCGAGCAAATGAACTACAGCGCACGAAACGGCGGGTTCGTCCGCGTCGCCTGCCGCGAGCAATCCGATCAGCCCCCACGCAGTCTGGGAAGCCGTGCTGACGCCTTTGCCTTTGAGCGACGGGTCATAGTAAGACGCGATCGATTCCCCGAATCCGCCATCCGAATTCTGGACCTTCCGCAGCCATTCGGCCGCCCGCTGGCAGTATCCGCGAACCGTGAGACCCACTGTTTCGAGCGCGCGAAGCACGCCGCTGGTTCCATACACGTAGTTCACGCCCCAGCGCCCGAACCATGGCCCTTCTTCGGTTTGATCTTTCAAGAGGAACTTGACCGCCCGTTCGATTACGGGATTGCTGGCGCGCCAGCCGTACCAGCCCAGACATTCGACGACGCGCGCGGTAACGTCCGCGGTCGAGGGATCAATCATGGCGTTGTGGTCCGCAAACGGGATCTGGCAGAGGAATTGGCGGTCGTTATTGTGGTCGAAGGCGCCCCAGCCGCCATCGTCATTCTGCATCGCCAGCAGCCAGGCGAGACCGCGGCGCGTGGCGGCTTCCATGCGCGCCTTGTCCGGATAATCCACACGCTGCAACGCCATCAACACGAATGCGGTATCGTCGACGTCGGGAAAGAAATCATTGTGAAATTCAAACGCCCATCCCCCGGGAGTGACCCCACGAGTCTTCACCATCCAGTCGCCCGGGCCGGCAGATCTGCTTGGCGAGCAGCCAGTCCGCTGCTTCGATCAATGCGTGATGATCGGGCGGCAAACCTGCTTCTTCGAGGGCGACCATGGCAATCGCGGTGTCCCACACGGGCGAAACGCACGGCTGCACGCGGATGGTGTCGCCCTCTTCAATCTCGAAGCGCGAAAACTCGCGAATCTCCCGCGTGGTCAGCGGATCATCGGGCGAATGCCCCAGCGCCAAGAGCGCGAAAATCGCGTTCATCATGGCGGGATAGATGGCGGCCAATCCTTCGGTGCGCTCGAGATGATCGTAGAGCCATTCCTGCGCTTGCCGGAGCGCGCGTTCCCGCAACGGCTTCCACGGGATGCGCTCATACAGCTTGAAACCACGGTCGAGCGCCAAAAAGAAATTTCGCCAGCTGAATAGTTGTTTATCCCAATCAAACGCGAGAGCCTTGCGGGAAGGGTCCTTATACAACGCGTCCACGGAAACGCCGCCCGGCACGGCAAAGCGGGGCTTGCGCGCGTAGAGGATGGTCAGCGGGATCACGATCCCGCGCGTCCAGGATGACATCTCATAAATGTTGATCGCGAACCAGTTCGGCAGAAGCATCAACTCCGGCGGAACGGCGGGAACCATGTCCCAGCCAACCGCGCCCACCAGCGCAAGATATAACCGGCTATAGGAATTCGACGCCTCAAGACCGCCGAGTTCATGAACACGCCGGCAAGCGCGCTGCAGATGCTCGGACTCGGGAGAATCACCCGCCAGCCGCAAGGCGACATACGCCTTTACCGTCGCGTTCAGCTCGGACGGCCCACCGAAGTAGATATTCCAACCACCGTCTTCGAGCTGGCGGCGCCGGACGTAGTTCGCCAGCTTCGCGATGCGATCGGGACGCGCCTTGCCAATGACGTTCAGGTAAAAGATGTAGTCCGATTCGAGGGTGGTGTCCGCTTCGAGTTCGCCGAGCCAGTAGCCTTCCGACGCCTGGAGCGAAAGAAGATAATTCACGCCGCGGTCGATCGCGTCGTGCAGACTCTCGGCCACCGCTGGAAACAGTCCGGCGGAGCGGTCGTCCGATGGATGGTCAAATTGTAGGCGTGTCCCCAGAGCCATCTTTATGTCCAAACCTCGAATAGCGTTTGATGCATACCCTCAGTGTACCGATAGCTCAACGAATACACGTAACCGCCAACTCTTGGCACTTATGATGATTTCGCTTGGGAACCCCCTGCACTTACCCGGACGCACATTCACGTCCGCCCCCAAGCGCGGGACCCTACCAACTCCAAACTCGTATTATGTGTAGTATTTAAGCGCGGGTCAACAGGGATTGCACTGTGTGTTAGACGAGAAGATAGCCTCTGGTGTTTCAAATTTCAGGCGGGCTCCAAGTAGAGCCCGCACCCGTATTTAGGCGCAGGCTAGGCTCGCCCTGGCCTGCCTTTTCCGAGCCTTTCGACGCGCTCCGCGAGTTCAGGCAAGCGGGCAGACCACGCGAATTGATCTTTGAATTTTTGGAGAGGACGCGCGGGAGTCCCCCAAACGATCTGTCCGCTGCGAATTGTTTTTCCTGGCAGGATGCCGGCCTGCCCGCCAATCACCGCGCCATCTTCAATCCGGCAATGGTCGCCCAGTCCCGCCTGGCCCCCAAAGGCCACATCCCTGCCAATCACCGCCGATCCGGAGATGCCCGTTTGCGCGGCAATCACGGTGTTTTCGCCAATATGCACGTTGTGCGCGATATGCACCAGATTGTCGATCTTCACCCCGGCTGAGATTTCCGTGCAATCGAGCGAGCCACGGTCGATCGTGGTGTTCGCGCCGATCTCGACGTCGTTCCCGATCCTCACTTGACCTACCTGGGGAAATTTCCAACGCTTCCCCTCTTCCGCCACGTAACCGAAGCCATCCGAACCGATAACTGCCCCTGCATGCAAGATCACGCCGTCGCCGAGCTGTGCTCCGGCATAGAGCGTCACGCGGGGATAGAGCCTGCATTGCGCTCCCAACCGCGCATCGCGTCCTAGAAAACAGAATGCGCCGATTTCCGTGCCTTCACCGATCTTCACGTTTTCTTCGATCACCACGTAGGGACCCACGGAAACGCCGCGCGAAAGTTGCGCGGTAGGTGAAATGACAGCGGTGGGGTGAATACCCGTCGCAATGGGATCGGGTGGCACTAACCAGGCCGCCGCCCTAGCAAATGCCAGCTTTGGATTCGCCGCGCGCAGCAGTGTCTTTCCATCCACAGCGAGCCCCGGCGCAATTACCACGCAGCGCGCCTGAGAGGCGGCGGCACGGGCCAAATGGCGTCCCGTCTCCACGTAGATCAGGTCGGCGGCGCTGGCGGAGTCCGGCGCGGCGACGCCCGACAGTTGGACGGTGCCGTCGCCCTCAAACGTGCAGGCCAGGAATTCTGCGAGTTCACGTGCGGTGCGTGTCATGATTCGTGTCTCCTCGTCTTCTTCATTGCCGTGATGTTCAATCGCGATACATCGGCGGCTCCCCGGGCGGGCGCGTTTTCCAGCGCCGGTGCAGCCAGAGCCACTGGTCCGGATAGCGCCGGACGTAATTTTCAATTACGCGGGTGAAACGCTGCGTATTTTCGCGAATGTCCGTTGCGTCATCACCCGTGCGAACCAGTTCAATTGCTGGCTCGAAGCACAGCCTGTATTTGCGCAGCGCGGCGTCCCAGTGAAGAAACCCGGGGACCACGGCAGCGCCGGTATGAAGCGCAAAGCGAGCCAAGCCAGCCGTGGTGCAGGCAGGAATGCCGAAAAAATCGACGAATACACCTTCCGCGAGCAACGTGTTGTGATCGGCCAGGACGCCGACGGTGCCTCCGGCGGCCAGCACCTTCAGCACCGCTCGAGCCGACTGGTTCTTCTCGATGGGAGAGTTGCCATTGAGGCAGCGGTAACGGGTGACCAGGGCATCGACACGAGGGTTGTCGAGGGCGCGCGCCAGAAAATGGAGCGGGTAGCCAAACAGCGCCTGGGCGAAGGGCGCGAGTTCCCATGCGCTCATGTGCCCGGTCAGGAAGAGGACTCCTTTGCCGCGCGCTTCCGCCGCCGCGAAATTCTCGAATCCATCGAGCAGTACGAGGCGCTCGATATTCTCTTTCGTAAGGCGCGGAAAGTGGGCGAACTCCGCCCCCATCCAGCCAAGTTGACGCACCACGCCGCGCAACGCCGTACGGCGCTGCTTCTTACTCCATTCGGGAAAAGCCAGACGCAAATTCTGCATTGCGGCGCGGCGCAATCCAGGCCGCACCCATAGCAGAAACGCCGCCATGCGCGCGCCGGCATATCGCGCGAGCGGCCGAGGCATCGCGCCGATCGTCTTCAGCAGCATCCACGCAGCTGCGTATTCCAGTCGTTCTCGCACTCGGGGATTATAAGGGAAGCCGGGGCTGCGCGCCTCGGTGCTGAAAACTCTCTGCTGCAATGCTAGACTCAGCCACTTGGATTCTGCTGCCCCAATCCGCTCGCACGCCGAGGAAGAAGCCAACATTCAGATTCCGCTTTGGAGCGTGCCGCTCGTTCTTGGTGTTCTCTACGTCTGCCTGTTCAGCGGGTTGGGTGCGCTGGGATTGGTGGGCCCGGACGAGCCGCGCTACGCGGCGATCGCCCGGGCGATGGCCGAAACACACGATTGGGTCACGCCACGCCTTTGGGGCACGCCCTGGTTTGAGAAGCCGGTGCTCTATTATTGGGCAGCCGGGATAGCCATGCGCATTTTTGGCGTGAGCGAATTTGCCGCGCGGCTGCCGTCAGCGCTGGGGGCCCTGCTTGCCGTTCTAGCTGTCGCCTGGACCGCGCTGCGGTCCTACGGCATTGGCGCCGCGTGGTATGCCCTGTTGATGCTGCCCACGTCGGTCGCGATGATCGGATTCGCGCGTGCCGCAACGCCGGACATGTTGTTCGCCGGACTGCTGACGGCAGCGATCGCCGTCGCCGGTGAAATGCTGCAGAAATCGCGCCCGGGCCGGCCTTGCGGATCGCTTTTGGCTTTTTCCTTGGCGCCGCGGTGCTGGCGAAGGGTCCCGCAGCCATGATTCTTGCCGGCGGCGCGACGTTGCTGTGGGCGGCACTGTCTCGCCAGTGGCTCTCTCCATTTCGATTTCTGCATCCCTTGGTGATCGCGGCGTTTTGCGTGACCGCCCTACCGTGGTATGTCCTCTGCGCGTTGCGCAATCCCGACTTCCTCCATGACTTCCTTTGGCACCACAACTTCGAGCGCTACCTTACCCCAGTTTTCGAACACCCCCAACCGTTCTGGTTCTTCGGCTACGTCTTGCTACTCGCGCTGATTCCCTGGATTTGGGTGTTTTGCGCGCTTTGTTGCGGCGTCAAATTCGACAGGGATCATATGAATTCCCATAGCGCCCTGATTGGCTGCTGGGCTGCCTTCACGGTCTTGTTCTTCAGTTTCTCCCAGTCGAAACTTCCCGACTACATTCTTCCGGCAATTCCGCTGCTTTTTGTACTCCTGGGACGCGAAGTCGCCCGTTCGTTCGAACAAGGAGGGAAAAGCACTACCTGGCAGATGGGAGCCGCGGGGCTCGTATTTCTGGCCTTCACGGCGCCTCTGATGAAACCTGCCTTGGATGCAGCGCACGTGTATCAGCTACCTGATCTTCGGGGCATCGTCGCGGCCCTGAGTCTTAGTATTGCCGGGGGGCTATGCATACTCGCGCTCAGTTTGCTGAAGCGGGCGAAAGCTGCTTTGATTGGGGTCGTCCTCTTGATCACAGCTCTAGTCGAGGTTTCGAACGTGGGAATTCTGCCACAAGTGGATCACCTGTTTTCCCCTCGGGAATTGGCGGAATTGATCGTCAGGAAAGACTCGGCTGCGTCAGATGTGGCGGAATACAAACTTCCCCGGTCATGGAATTACGGATTGAATTACTACTTCGGACGAGAATTGAGAGAATGGACTCCCGGGTCGCCGCAACCAGATTGGATCGTTACGACCCCTCGAGCTGCGTTAGAGCTCCAGGACGGCGGGATTCGGGTTCGGGAAATAAATGCAATCAGTGCGCCTACGATCATGTTGCTTCATGTCCTGCGGCCGGAAGAAAAACGTTCACTGCGTTAGGGGAACAGGCTCACCCGCTGGCGGCAGATTCACCAGGAAGAAACTCACGATGCGGTTCTCGTAGTTGTGTTTTTCTTCGTCCAGCATCCCACCGTAATTCCCGTGAGGCAGAACGACGAGTTCGTGCGGCGGCGGCGAAGAGCGGAATAAGTTGCTCGCGTACCCTGCGAGAACTGGATCATCAGGCGATTCGAGATAAAGTTGGGCGACGCCGGTAAGCTTGCCGAGGTTTACGCGCAACGGCGGCACGTTCCGATATTTATAGTTGATCCACCGAAATCCCCACCTGGCCATGGGTGCGATGAGTGGCAGCGACCCGAGACCCGAGCGATTCACAAGCAGTCCGACCATTTCTTCCGGACGGTCGTAAGGTGATTCCACCGCGAGAGCGCGGACACGCCGGTCCCCGATCGCCTCGGAAAGCGCGGCGTAGGCGCCGAGGTTTACCCCCCATACGCCAAACCGATTGGGGTCCACATCGCCGCGGTTCGCGACCGCATCCATGGCGGCACGCAGTTCCGCAACTTCCCGAAAGCCAAGCGTGGTCCGTCCGCCGTTAGCCCCCTGCGCCGAAAAATCAAACAGGAATACGTTGTATTGATGGTCCTGCAAGGTCGAAGCGAGCGTCAGCAATTCTCCGCGGCTCGACTGATACGCTGGACAGAGAACCACGGTGGGAGCTGATTTCAAGCCTGGGAAGAACCAGCCGTCGCGCGAGCCTTCGCCGGCTACAGTGTAGGCAAGAGACTCCGGATGACCGGGAAAATTTCTCAGGTCGAAATCGGAATGGCTTTGTGCCGGTGAAATCATGCGGTACACCAGGTACCCGGAGATCGCGGCGGTCGCCAGAATCGTGAAAAAAAATAGCGCCAGAGCAGCGATCAAGAGCTTGGAGTACCACTTGGTGGGATCGCGAAATTCGGAAATGAAGCCCATGCTCTCGGATTCGTAGCCGTGGAGCGAGGCAGCACCCTGCCGGTCGAAACGCTGGGGAGGGATGCGACGCTCGGCTCGCGCATGTTAGCACAGATAGCCGCGCAGCAAGGCACCTCGATGAATCGAATGTTTCCGAAACGCACCAGGCCTCCCACGCAATATGGTAAAAAGGTGGGTGGACGACCCAGACCTCGAGGCGGGAAAATACCCCATGCAACTCGTGGACCTGCGACAATTGACTTCCCGGCAGCTCGACCCGTTGCTGGCCGAAGAGGCACTGCAGTGGCGGCAGGAACTTCATTGGGACTACACCGCCTCGATTGACCTGATCAAGAAATTCGTGGATGCCCGGTCTCTTACGGGCTCGGCCGTCATAGAGCGCGGCGAGCCGGTCGGCTATGCGTTCTACGTGCTGGAAGAACGCAAGGGGCTGGTCGGAGGACTTTTCGTCTCCCCGCGTTACGCGCAACAGGAATTGAGCCAGCAGTTGCTGGTGGACACACTCACAACACTGGGCGGCATACCCAAGCTGGACCGAGTCGAGGCGCAACTCATTCCGTTCGGCTATACCCTCGATCCCGTGCTTTCCGAGTACGGATTTCGGCTATTCACGCGCCAGTTCATGCTCGCGCCGCTCCCGCAGACAAACGGCCCGGTCCTCGACGTCATTCCCGGGTTGATTCGAGAGGGCCCGGGCGCGGGTCTGCTCCTCGAACGATGGGACCACCGCTACTTCGAATCCTGTGCGCGGCTGATCCAGCTCGCCTATGCCAATCACGTCGACGGTGAAATCAACGACCAGTACCGCAGCGAATCCGGCGCTCTGCGATTTCTGAAGAACATCATCATTCTGCCCGGATGTGGACAGTTCCAGGCCGAGGCATCCTTCGTGCTTCGGCAGCCCCATGCGGGCCACCTGGCGGGAGTGGTCCTGAATTCCTGCGTCTGCGCGGGCGTCGGCCACACCACGCAAATCTGCGCCGTGCCTGGATATCAGGGACATGGGCTCGGCCGCAGGTTGATGGAAGCTTCCCTGCAGGCGCTGCGGTTCCGGCGCTACACCTCGGTGTCGCTCACGGTGACATCGGGGAATGAACGGGCGGTGCGTCTGTACGAACGGCTGGGATTCCATACGATCAAAAAATTCGCCGCAGGGGTTTGGACTGGGTACTCCCGGTGAAAACCTAGGCCATTTTTTTTTGACGTAGTCAAAGTGTTGGTGGCATGGCGGAAACTGCCCCGCTCCGGAGGCTTGCTGAGCGATGGAAGCCTTTGCCATACTTAGAATCATGAGTGGCCGTGTGATCCCCTTCCTGGCTCTCCTGGCGGCGCTACTGAATACGGCAGCCGCGCGCGCGGATGAAATTCGTCTGAAAGATGGCACAAAAATCAGCGGCACGATCGTGGGATTCGAGAACGAGTCCTTCAGGGTGGAGACCTCCTACGGCTTTGCGCTCATACTCAAGGAGAAGGTAGCGGACATCAGTATTTCCGCGGCGAAGAAGGAGCCCGAGCCGAAGCCGAAAGCGAGCGCTTCCACAACACCTCCTCCAGCGGCCAAACCCGTCGCAGTGCCCGCCGCGAAGGAACCTCCTTCCGCAACGGAGACTCCCGCCGTGGTGGATGCGTTAGCGACCGAACGGCCTGCAGCCGCGAAAAATGAACCCCTGTCCGTGAAAACGGTCGCCGCGCCTGCCCCGCCGCCACCGCCTCCGACTCCGCCCGAACCGCCCGCGATTCGCGACGAAATTCGCGGCAATCTGTATGTTAACCACTCCTATAACTTCCAGATATATAAACCGCCGAGTTGGGACATGATTCCCGCGGCCCGCAAGGCTCTACCCGACGCGGTGGCCGCGCTGGGAACATTCGACCAGACGACGATGCTGGTGATTGGCCGGGCTCATGCCAAAGACTCGCTTGATGTGTATGCCGCCGCGACGGGAAAGGCTCTCAGCGGGGTCTACGAGAATTATCGGCTGATTTCGACAAACCACTTGACGATCGCCGGATTGCCCGCGGTCGAGCAGCGCGCGCGCGGGACTGCCGATGGCCGTGATTGGTCCGTCGTGCTGCTGACGATTGTGCGGGGAGGCGATGCCTTCACCCTTCTGGGCATGACCTGGGCGGACTCCGACCTCATCCAAGTCCAGGAAAATATCATTTCAAAAACAGTGAACAGCCTCACATTTTCCGCGGAGTGACACACACCGCAGTGCGGAATTCCGGAGTGTTCCGGAATGAAACAGCCTGCTTGCGCTGCGCATTTGCAAAAAAGAACGCAAGAAACAAACATACACTTGGAATTTTTTTACTCATGAATGACCCTGCGAATATTTCTAGTTTGCTCTGAATAAATCGAAAGCGTAGGAGTTGCGGCACTTGTAGCGTTTCGTTCATTGGCTCCCCAGGTGCTAAGAGAACACACGTGCGAGTCTGCCGATGGACGATTGCTCGTTACACTGCGTTCGTGTGGCATACGCGCGTCTTGTTTCGATTTCGTACCAACTGCAACACCCCTCGTGGTGTCGCAGACCCGGGCTCAACTACCACGGCATCCGTTGCTGGCGCGCACCAGAGGATCAACGAGTCAATAAAAACCTCTCGTTCCAAATCTTCGGAACGACCCCCTCAGCGTCGTGAACGTTTCCTTGACGAGTTAGCTTCCCAGCCAACGAGGCACCCCTGTGAGACGCTCCGTTATCGCATCCGCAATTCTATTTGTGTACTTGGTATTGTCCGGCGCCCCGAGCATGGCGCAAGAAAGTGCACCTCAATTCAGAAACGGAATCCCTTTTGTGAGAACCGGACTCTACTTCGGCAGGCCTGGAATCGCGGAGGGTCCGGGCGGCTACCTGGAGATCAATCCGTTGCCGTGGCTGGGATTTTGCGCCATCGTTTCACACTCGCAAACCACCCATGAGATAGAGGATGGCCAAGCACGAGTTTCGGATTTGTCGGTGGGAGGATGTGTAACCGCGCACCTCCCGGAGAGGAAAGGATTCCGCATTTCTCCGTTCGTTCAGAGAACCCGCGAGAACGAGCACAATCGATTCGATATCCCTCTCGGCGACGGCACGATTTATCGAGACGGAGACAATGAAAGGCACCGTGTCTGGCCGGTTGGCGTGACCATCGATCGTGCGATCGTAAAGAATGGTCCCCGTTGGGTGGCGCGGATCGGAAAAAACTTCGGAGACGGCCCGGCGGCGAATAATGCAGAAGGCCTGTATTTCGTGGGAGGTCTACTCTTCCCTTTAGACCATCCGGTCGAACTAGGCCAGTCGATGCGGAGAATGGTTGGGAGGAAAACGCCCGCGGCCGATTCAGCCTCGGCCCATCCTTAGGCGCGTGAGGCGCGCGTTGCTGGAAACTCTTGAATTATCGCGCCGATGCCGCGACAAAATTCTGCTTCCGAAATTAAAGTTGATTTCGGAAGGAATCGTGCGCGGTATCTAGGGCTCGCCTTCCAACTTCCGAAGACGAACTTCGACGCCGGGCGTATTCTTGAGGGCGTCGGCGAATTCTTGCGTGTTCGAGCCGCGATAATGATAGGGATAAACAATTTTCGGTTTGAACGCTTTCGCGCACTCCGCCGCTTCGAGCGTTGACTCCGTTCTGGGAGGGTTCATCGCCAGAAACGCGACCCTAATGTTTTTCAAGGCCTTCATCTCCGCCGTGCATTCCGTGTCTCCGGAAAAATAAACGCGGGTATCGCCAAAATTCAAAATGTAGCCGCTTCCGATCCCCTTGTGGTGAAATGGCATTCCCGGCACCGATCCCTGCACGATGTTATACATGGGGACGCCTTCGAAGATGATGCCCATCACCGTCTTCTTCTCTGCATCCATAACGGTTTCTGCCTGGCCGCAGGCTGGGGCACAGTTGAGTGTATCGATGACGGCAGGCGGGCCGACAATGATCGTTCCGGGCTTCTTCAGCTTGTCGATCATCGCGGGATCCAAATGGTCGCGGTGGGTGTGGGTGATCACGAACAAGTCTGCCTGCGGGATCCCTGTGTAGTCCCCTTGGCTCCAAGGATCGACGTGAATAATTTTCCCTGCCCATTCCAGCATCACGCTGCCGTGGTAGAGGGGCGTGATGCGAAGTTCCCCTTGAGAGGTCTGGACCACGTCGGCTTGCCTGTTTGAAGTCGCAGCCTGGAGAAGCACAGACAATGTCAGCAGCGAAACAATTGCGACGGCCACAGAGAGGACGGGTGCGGCGTGTTTGTGCATGGAACGATCTCCTCAAATCTTGGATGACGGGCAGTATACATCGTCTCTCTCCAGACATGCGCCCGCAACATGGGGGTAATGATCCAGGTGCCCTCTCCTACATGGCCAACCATCAAGACTTGTGATTTCGGATTTGCAAGATTTTGAAACCGGCGCTGAAAGCGCCGGCGTACTCCAGCCCAGGGCAACGCCCTGGGTTTCGGAATCGATCGGTCCGCCCTGCAAGGGCGGAGGAATCCTCCGCCCTTGCAGGGCGGAACCTGGACTCGGACACGTCCCCGGGGCGTTGCCCCGGGCTGGCATGCTCCGCGCCGTTGGCGCGTCATCATCGGTGAATTCTCCAGCGGCGAAAACTGCTACGAAGCGATTAATGAAATACGTTGCGGTAGAGCGTCTTGCCCTCGTAGCGCCGCCCGGTTCTTGTGCGGACAGCGGTTTGTTTTATCCAGACACACAATGATCCATTCCCACCAGGGGCAAAGCATTGATTCCTTGGCCGGGTAGGTCTATATTGCCAGCAGTTCTACTTTCAGACTGAACTATCCAGCAGGAGTGACACGAATGAAGCGCAAACTTTGGCTTTCGGGCGTAATTGGGGCAATGGGTTTCGCATTGATTTTTTCCGCCGTCAAGACTACCTCCAGCGGCCAAAGCAAGGCCATGAAAAGCGCTGGTATCGGTGCCACTGGCGCGATTGCCGGGACCGGCACATTGTCCGGAACCGTGAAAGCGCCCAAGGAATTCAAGGCTGCAAAAGTCTATGCCAAGAATTTGGATAAGAACGTCGTCTACATGGTGTTCACCGAAGGCGGGAAATACCAGGCGGTGGACCTTTTTCCCGGCAATTATGAGGTGAGCGTCACGAAGAACGGATTCTCCGGGGGAGACGTACAAAAGGTCACGGTGACCGAGGGGGGTAACGCGACAGCGGACTTCTCTCTGAAAGAAGGAACCTATAGGCCGAATCAGCAGATGCGCAGCGGCCTGCCCAAGGATGAACCGCTTCTTTCCTACGACGAACTCTATCCGCCGGGACATGCCCGCGAGACGATCGAACGGACCTGCATCCTCTGCCACGGTCCGGACTTCCTCCCGAACAAGCAATGGGATGAATCGCAGTGGAACGCGGCGATTGATCTGATGCAGAACCCTTTTGATAACGCGGGTTCGCGCCTGGTGCCGGGCACGTTTGCTCCCGGCGAGCGAGAGGAACTGGTTGCTTACCTGGTTAAGAATTTTGGGCCGGAAAGCAAGAAGCGCGGGCTGGCGGTCCCTGACCAGCCCATCGATGAAAGAGCGCTGGGCAAAGCGATGTTTGTCGAGTACCACATTCCCCCGCTCGCGAATGGCCAGCGCGGTTTCCATGACGCGCACCTCAGCCAAAATGGAGACGTATGGTACGTGGACGCGCGGGGCTTGCAGATCGGCAAAATGGACCCGCGCACGGCCAGCTGGACGGACTTCCCTCTTGCGGGACCTCAATTTCGAGGGCACGGGCTGACGCAGGACGCCAGCGGCGACATCTGGGCTTCCGGGCACACGGGGTTCGTGCGCGTCGACAGTAAAACCGGCGCCATCAAGTATTACCCGTACAATCCTGAAGCCAAGCGGCCGCCGCACGGGAACACGCCCTTTATCGACTCGAAGCAGAATGTTTGGACGTCGCTTTCTTGGGCGAATGAAATTGCCAAGTGGGACCGCACGACCGAGGAAATCTCCCGGTACAAGCTGCCCACCGACAACGCCTTCGCCTACGGCATGGTCATGGACAAGAACGACAACGTTTGGGTCGCGGATTGGTGGCGCTGCAAGGTGACGAAATTGGATACCGCGACGACGCAGTTCATCGAATACCCTCCGTTGACGCGGCCGTGCACGATGCGGCGCGTGTTTGTCGATCATAACGGCATGGTGTGGTATGCGTTGGAAAGCGCCGGGAAGATCGGCATGCTCGATCCGAACACGGGAAAAATGGTCGAGTACGACGAGCCCGTGAAGTGGGGATTTCCGTACGACATCCAGGAAGATCACGACTATAACTTGTGGATCGCTGACTCGGGGCAAGGGGGGGCGCTGAGTCAAGTTTGAGCCGCGATCGAAAAATTTCACCTACTACCCTTACGTGCAGAGAACCGATATGCCGAAGATCGAAGTCTCGGGGCAGAATTCGATCTGGTACACCACGCGATCCGCGGATCCAAAGGACCAGGCGTTGGGCGTGTTGTATCCCGACAAGTCGAAAATCAAAACGCTGGCGGCCAGCTATTGATTTTTCTGCGCGGATGGTCCGGATTATAGGCCGTCTCTGTTGAGTCTATGCGGCCACCTAGATTTCGGACGCTTTTGTAGAGCCCGCCTTCAGGCGGGCTCTGTAAATTCGAGCACATGCTCACTGAAAAGTGAGCGCTACAGGCCCCGGGTCCCCACAAAGACTCTATTGCGACCAGACAATGCCATTCGATGTTGCGTGCCTTGACCGAGTTCATCCACATTTGGGAGGGCTGAAATCATGACTAACAACCCGCGCCGCGATCTGCTTAAGAAGGCAGCGGCACTCGGCATCGGCTCGATCGCTTCCGCCAGCAGTGTCTTTGCTCGCGCGGGCGGCGCGTTGGAGCAAGCGGACCAAAAGCCTGACGATACTGAATTTTTTCCAGGGTTCAAGAAACTCACGAAGAAGACGTCAGGCGCCACGATCAATTTTGTTACCGCCGGGAACGGACCCGGGCTGCTGTTACTCCACGGCTATCCGGAAACGCACATCGAATGGCGCAAGATTGCGCCTGAGCTCGCCAAAAATTATACGGTCGTTGCGGCCGATCTTCGCGGGTATGGAGATAGCAGCAAACCCGCGGATGGGGAAAACCATTTGGGCTACTCGAAACGAGCGATGGCGCAAGACCAGGTGGATGTGATGGCCAGTCTGGGGATTGAGAAATTCGCGGTGGTGGGTCACGATCGCGGCGGGCGAGTGGCCCACCGCATGGCTGTGGATCACCCCGATCGCGTGACAAAAGTCACGGTTCTCGACATCGTCCCCACCTATAAACTTTTTCACAACGTGACCAAGGAATGGGCCACCTCCAGTTTTCACTGGTTCTTTTTGATTCAAAAGGCGCCGTTTCCGGAAACGGTGATTGGCAACAGCGCCGAGTTTTGGCTCAGATCGCGATTTGACAGACTTCCTCCCTCCGCACTAAACAACGAAACCTTTGCGGAGTATCTGCGGTGTTTCCGGGACCCCGCCATGATTCATGCGACCTGCGAGGATTACCGCGCAGGGGCCTCCATAGACCTGGAACATGACGACGCCGACAGGGATCGCAAAGTGTCCTGTCCCGTTCTAGCTTTGTGGGGGGAACATGGCGACATGCACCGCCTCTACAATGTGCTCGATACGTGGAAGGAGCGGGCCTCGAACGTCAGCGGCAGGCCGGTTCCGAGCGGGCATTTCATCGCCGAGGAAATTCCGGACGTACTCCTGGCAGAGCTCAAGACTTTCTTGAGCTAATCAAGACTGGCGCGCGCGCAAAACTTGTCCCGAATAGAGAAATGGTCTAATTCGTCTTGCCAACGATCATCACAAATTCGTCGTTGGTTCCCGGTCGTCCGTGAATAGGGACGTGCTGCGCGACGTCCAGCTTCAGTCGTTTGATGTTTTGATAGAGGGTCAGGGTGCCCGGGTTTAGCGCGGCCGGAGGAGGCGCGCCGGGCGCGGGCGGGGTGTAGAGGTCCGCGTTCACCAGAATTTTTTCTTTCGGAAGATAGGCCATCAGCATGTCTTCACTGTGATTGCCTTGCCGGTAGGAAGGATCTTCCAGCGCATAGGACATATCCTGCACATGGTAGATGTCCATGGTGCGAACGTCGTCGCTCAACACATCCTTATCCTGCACCGTCTCCATGGGAGCGGGCCGCCTGCTGATCATGAACATGGGGTAGTAGGTCGCCAGCCTGTCCGGTTGCAACGTCCATCCGCCCGGATGAAATAAAATCTGAAGGTAATAGTCGCGATTCGATTCGTGCGTCACGATGGTGGTTCCCTGGGCGAGGTAGGTGCGGAGTCCGCCCGCGTGATCGAAGTGGTGATGCGTATTGACGAGGTAGCGAATCGGTTTGCCGGGAATGAGTTTGTTCACTTCCTCAATCACGGCGAGGGAGCGTGCTTCGTTCAGCGGAGCCTCGATCACGGCGACGAAATCGCGGAACTCGACGGCCACGCTGTTATGACTCCCACCGGCCAGCAACCACACGCCGTCCGCGAGTTTATCCGTCTGCACCCGAATCAGCGGCTCAACCGCCTGCCGCACCACGTCCGGGACAGGAATCTCCGGGACGCTCACGTTTGCGTTTACGCTGTTCACTTTAATCTCATAAATATTGTGGGCCGGATTCAGCACCGGGTTTCCCAAATGCACGTGAACTAGCGCTGGAAATTTGATGCCGCCGAAATCCTTGTATTGGGTGTACCGAAACTCGTACAGCATGTCGCCATAAACAGGATTGGGAATCCATGTCGTTACCAGCTCGACGAGATTCTGGTCATTGATGGTCCCGTTCACTTTGTACTTCCCCAGCGCTGTGAAGGAGACGATCGTCACTTTTCTTCCATTTGAGGACAGGCCGCCGTCGGAGGGTCCCACGATGGGCTCCGACATTGCCGTGGGATTGCCCGCCAGTGCCGCCTTGAGGAATCCGTGCGGCGTCAACGCGATTTCGAGCTGCCGAAGTTCGGCGACGGGCGGGCCCTCGAGAAACCGGCCTGTCTGCGGGACCGTGGTCTCGCCTCGCAGGTTCCAGGCAAAGTTGCCGCTCATCAGCGCGGTGATTCGTTCCTCCTGCAGCGGTAATCTCCCGTACGTCGGATAGTTGCCTTGCCTGCGCGTGCGTTCTTCGCGCAGCGATTTGGCGTCGTAATCGATGACCCGCGTAAAACTGGGAACTTCAAACCGCGGCCAATCGCTGGTCAGGTTGTAACTCTGGCCCACCGAGGAGTCCCAGCCGGCCCCCGAATACTGAATTGTTTTCAGATTCGTGGCGCCCATGGCTTTTGCAGCGGTTTGCAAGACGCTCCGTGCGTCCTGCGCGGATGCGGTCCCCACACTCAGAGACAGGAATGCAACGAGAACACATAGCCTTCGCAACATAGGCTCCTTCTCAGTCCCGGCGCGTGCAGTGATGCCGGTGAGTGTAACTGGGGCAGATGCTAGAGCCGCCCGGATGCGGTGTCAAGAAGCGTTCTAAGATTGACACCATAAGGCGGCTGACATATGTTGGTGCGCAAAAGTGAGGGTGATGTCGGAAAATTTCAGCTAAGTAGACGATACGATTAAGGGGGCGTCCTCCAATGAATCCGAAGGTGATCAAGTTTGCGCTGTGCACGTGGTTTCTCGGGCTGTGTTTGGTGATTTCGTTTCCGTTGCGCGCGCAGGTCGCCGGCGGAACGCTCTCCGGCACAATCACAGACCCCTCGGGCGCGGCTGTTCCTAACGCCGAGGTTGTCATCAAGAACTCAGCGACGGGTATTACAAGGAGTATCGCAACGAACACGGCTGGCTTCTATACGGCGGCGAACCTGCTACCCGGGGAATATGAGATCGCGGTTTCTGCAACGGGATTCAACACTGAAATCAAAAGAGGAATTACGATCAACGTGGGGTCGCAGCCGGTATTTAACCTGACCTTGCAAATCGGCGCGGTAGCAAATCGAATCGAGGTGACCACCGAGGCCCCTACGGTCCAGCTTACGAGTTCGGATATCAGTGCCACGGTCAATGCGACCACCGTCCGCGAGCTCCCTCTGAACGGCCGCAGTTGGACAGACCTGGCAGCTTTGTCGCCTGGCGTGGATACGATCCACACTCAGACGGACTTCTCGGCCGGGTCGGACAGGGGCAATCGGGGCTTTGGACAACAGTTGACCATATCTGGCGCCCGTCCGCAGCAAAACAACTACCGTTTGGATGGCGTCAGCCTCAACGACTATGCCAACGGCGCGCCTGGCAGCGTTCTTGGCGGTAACCTTGGCGTGGACGCTATTCAGGAATTCTCGGTTCTGACGAGCAACTACTCGGCGGAATACGGCAAAACTTCCGGCGGAGTTGTCAACGCGATTACGCGCTCGGGCACCAACGCATTTCACGGAAGCGCTTACGAATTTTTGCGCAACAGCAAGTTGGACGCGGCAAACTTCTTCGAGAGAGGTCAGCGGTCACCGTTCAAGCGGAATCAGTTTGGCGGCGATATCGGTGGTCCCATTTTCAAGGACCGTACCTTTTTCTTTGTAGATTACGAAGGCATCCGGCTGTCGAAAGGAATTCCTACTATTGATCGTGTGCCTTCGGATGCCGCCCGTGGAATCGGCACCGGGCTGGGTGGGACGATGGGCCCCGCGACTTTGTGCTCGACTCCGCTAAACACCAACCCCCCAAATGGTTGCGCAACGTCGATGCTTCCTACCGGGTCCAGTGCCCCTGCCAACGCGGACCCGACCACGGGTATAGACAAACAGGTTTTGGCCTACCTTACGGGCCTCTACCCCCGAGCGAACGGACCGGCGTTCGGGAACGGAGACGTCGCGACATTCACTTTCTCTGGACAGCAGGTTATTAACGAGAACTTCGTAACGGGCCGGGTGGATCACAAGATCTCCGACAAGGACAGCCTTTTCGGGACGTATTTTTATGACCGGACGCCCTATTCCGCGCCCGACGGATTTGGCAATGTTGAGCTGGGCCACCTCACGTCGAGGCAATTTGTGGCCGCGGAAGAAACGCACAATTTCGGGACGTCCTTCGTGAATGCCGCCCGCTTTGGATTTAACCGAAGCTTCGTTAACGACAACCAAAGCCTCGCCGGTCTGAAAGCCGCAGCGACCGACCCGTTACTTGGTGCGTTTAGCGGTCGCAACGCCGCCTTTGTGAACTCTGGCTTCAGTGACTCCATGCCGGGCGGCGTTGGCGGGCTCCCAACTTACTTCTACCGCTGGAATTCCTTCCAGGGTTATGACGACGCGTTCTACACCCACGGAACCCACTCGATCAAATTTGGCGTGGCAGTGGAGCGCATGCAGTCGCAAGTCATAGCGGACACTGATCCAAATGGTGTTTGGAGCTTTCCGAATGCGCTGGCTTTTCTGCAGAACAATCCCAGCAAGTTCCAAGGCGGCATCCACAGTCAGGTCACACCGCGCAATATGCGCCAGACCTTGTTTGGCGCGTATGTGCAGGACGACTGGCGCGTCCGCCCGAGCCTCACGCTCAATTTGGGCCTGCGCTACGAAATGACGACGGTCCCAACGGAGACCAGCGGCAAGTTCGTTAATTCGAGAAACATCGGCGATCAATTCCCAGTCTGTGGCGTGTCCCTGGCGGGCTGCTCCGGTACTGGCCCTCTATTCTCAAACCCCACGCTGCGCAACTTCGAGCCGCGGGTCGGTTTTGCTTGGGACCCGTTTAGCAACGGGAAAATGGCGGTGCGCGGAGGAGCAGGCTTGTTTGATGTACTGCCACTTCCTTACCAGTTCACCCTGATGGAAACTCAGGCGGCCCCATTTTTTTCATATACGACGGTCACGGACTTTAGTAAATCGACCAATCCGGCCCATCCTTTTCCAAATTTTCTTCCCTCGCCCCTACCAGGGTCTTCCCTACGCGGCAGCTTCATCGATTCCAATCCCAAGCGCGACTACGTCATGCAGGGGAATCTAAATGTACAGTACCAGTTGACTCCTAATTTGGCGGCGATGGTCGCCTACGTAGGATCGCGTGGCGTACACCTCCCCTACCGGGTAGACGAAGCGGACTACGTCCTACCCACCCCGACTTCGTTGGGATACATGTGGCCTGGCGGAGGAGCGTCTCAGTTAGCGCGCATAAACCAGTATTACGGCTCAATGCACGGGATGTTTTATCAGGGCCGGTCCTACTACAACGCTTTCGAGGCGCAGGTATCAAAGCGCATGAGCCGCGGCTTCCAGCTGCAGGGCGTCTTCACGTGGGCCAAGAGTATGGATACAAGTTCGGCCACAGTGGCCGGCGACGCGTTCCAAAACTCGATTTCCAGCCTGGACTGGTTCGATGTGAGATTGACCCGCGGCCCTTCCGATTTCAACGTGGGACGCACATTTGTCTTGAGTGGGACATGGGACGCTCCGTCACCCAAATCGCTCTCAGGATTTGCCCGGTGGCCCCTGGATGGATGGGAGTTGGGGCTGATTTTTACGGTTAGCGACGGCGTGCCCTTCACCCCGACATGGGGAGAAGGTAACGACACCGCAAGTACAGGGAGTAGCGACGGTTTTGCATATGTAAGCCGGGTGCCCGGCCCAGGCTGCGGGACTGGGGTCAATCCCGGGAATCCAGATAACTACATCAAAACCGCGTGTTTTGGGATACCAACAGTGCCCGACGCAGCAACGTTTACGTCATTAGGTGGGGCGGGTGGCTGCGATACGGCCTTTGGCCAAAACACGGATTCAACTCAACCTAACTATCTGCGATGCGCCAACCTGAGGGGTAATGCGGGTCGCAATATCTTGATTGGCCCGGGGCTCACAGACCTCGATTTCTCAGTGTTCAAGAACAACTACATCAAGCGGCTCTCGGAAACCTTCAACGTGCAATTCCGCGCCGAGATTTTCAACCTCATGAACCACGCCAACTTTGGGCCTCCGACCCCGGGAGATTTCAACGCCGACATCTTTGACGGCGGAGGTAGCCCTAATAACATAGCAGGCCAATTAATCAGGACGACAACACCCGAGCGCCAAATTCAATTCGCGATCAAGGTCGTTTTCTAGCTGCGCACGATATTGGGTTTGTCGCGTTCCCGGCCATCGCTGGCAGGGAATGCGATTTTCTGATTGCTCGCGGCGGAAACGATACGAAATATTGGTAACACGCTGGCAGAGAATTCTTCCGAGGAGAAAAAGGACCACTACGTGCAAATCGCGAACTTTCCGACGGGATCTCGCGCTAAGAACTCAGTTCTTGTGCCCGAACTCAACCGGCTCTACATTGCTGCGTCAGGAAAGGGCAAACCGGACACGAAATTGTCCCTTCAAGTGTACGACGTGCAACCCCGAAGGGCCCGGACCTCGCCTGTGGAAGGCTTTCGCCGGAATCGGAGACTCAACGCACCCCCTGATTTTCATGGCTCTCTTTGTGTATACTTCACCGCAGCGTGCAAGACGCTGGCGCACGTCCTGGCGTTCTCGGTGAAACGTCCGGTCTGCCGGCGAGCGGAAATTTCTTGACGCGCAACGCGTCTGTTATTGCTGCTGGTAAAAAGGGAGGCGTTAACAATGGCAAAGACACAGAGGATTGCCGGGTGGTACGCGAGACTTCGGTTCGGATTCTCATTGCTGGCCGTCATTCTCACGAGTGCGGCTATTGCATCCGCGCAATATTCCTTGCAATACCCAACGAAATCTCAGGTCAGCAAAAACGGAACGACAGTCTTGTTGGAAGATTACGCCAACCCGCCGCTTTCCAGCATGACTCACGGCGGGATGGCCGCGGGCGAAATCAATTTCAAGGGTCAATTGGGGCGTATGAATTCTCTCCGCTCGGAGCCGGCAAACGCTCCACTATCCGCTTCCCGCTTTTTCGTCGACGACCAGAGCGGCACTCTATATATCCTGGATAAAGCGACCAAGAAGTTCACGCCCTATCTTAAATTTGCGGATGTCTTCCCGAAGTTTGTCTCCGACACTGGAAACACCGCCGGAATTGTTTCCATTGGCTTCGACCCCGAGTATGCGAAAAACGGGAAATTCTATACCGTCCATGTGGAAAAGCCGGACATGGAGGGGTCCGCCACTCCCACGAACGCGCACCTATCAACACTGGGCTTAAATGGATACACCACCACTCCCGCGGTGAATCCGCCCGCGGGGCCGGTCAACCTGGAATCCGTCCTGATTGAATGGACCGACACCAACATTCGCAATGACACGTTTGAGGGGACCGCACGCGAGCTTCTGCGTGTGGGATTCGATCGTAATCACCCCATGGCCGATTTGATCTTTAACCCACTGGTTAAGCCTGGGCAAGACGACTACGGAAACCTTTACGTTTCGGTGGGCGACGGCGCTCAAGGAGAGACGCCGGGGCCCGGACATACCCTCCCGCAACAGCTCAATAACTTCATGGGCAAAATTTTGCGAATCACTCCCGATATCAATTTGCATCCGAAAGACAAGCTTGGCCCGAACGGACGTTACCGCATTCCTTCCAGTGGCTCGGATCCGAATCCCTTCGTAACGATCGCCGACGCTCGCGGCGAAATTTACGCCTACGGCCTGCGGAATCCGCACCGGATGAATTGGGATATCTCTTCGAGAACGTTACTCGTCAATGATATTGGCCTGCACTATTGGGAAGAGATCGATATCGTCACCAAAGGCGCCAATTACGGTTATTCGGAGCGTGAAGGCGACGAGCAGCTCTTCGTGGACAGCACGGGGAAAACCGGCAGCCTGATGAGTCCGCCAGTCGCTTTCCCCGACCGGGATCTCCTGCGCGTGGACGGCATCGATGAGCCGGTCGCTCCCGTGTACCCCGCCGCCGTCTACAGCCATTGGGAGGGCGATTCGATCGGCAGCGGGTTTGTGTACCGCGGCAAGCAGATGCCGGCGCTCCGCGGAAAATATATTTTCAATGACATGACCACGGGACGGATTTTTTACGTCGATTTGGCCGAGATGATCGCGACACGCGGGCAGCGGAATAAGCAGGCGCAAATTCACGAGCTGCAGATTCAATATAAGAGCCCATATGAACCTGCGAATCAAAGTGCCGTGAAACGCCGGATGTTTGACATCGTGGCCGAGACCTATTCGCACAAGGGGGGAATACCGGCCGAGGATCGCGTGCTGCCCGGAGCTGCCGGAGCGACAACCGGCTGGCGGGATCCGGAGCATCAACAGCCCAAGGCGGATCCCGAGGGTGTCCGCTACGGCGGAGGGCGCGCGGATATTCGTATCGCCATGGGTGGCGATGAGGAACTCTATGTCTTAAGCAAGTCCGACGGCATGATCCGGAAATTGGCCGCGGTTGTGACCCCGCCACCGAAGTAGGGGCCATCGCCGGTAGGACAGGCACTCTTGCCTGTCCTGTTGAATTTCGCCACATCATCATAAGAGGACAGGCAAGAGTGCCTGTCCTACTAAAATCCGGGCAGAAAGCGGACTAACCCACTACCCATGCCGCTCGACTATTTGCTCAAGACCGAACCTTCCGAGTACTCTTTTTCCGATCTGCAGCGCGACGTAATCGCCGCGTGGGACGGCGTGTCGAATCCGGCAGCGGTGAAACACCTTCGGGAAATGAGCCCCGGCGCGAGACTTGTAATTTATGAGACCGGAGACCACAGATGCGCGGTCGGGACCGCCAGCGTTGTTTCCGTCGACGCCTCCGATTCCAAAAATCCTGTGGTCACAATCAAGGCGGGAAAAACGCTTGCGAATCCAATCTCTTTGGCGCAGATCAAGGACGACAAGCTGTTCGCGGATTCGCCCCTGGTCCGCCAAGGAAGGCTTTCCGTCGTACCTCTGACCAAAGCGCAGTACAAGGCTTTGACAGGCAACTGATCGATGCGACGGATCAACTCTACACGAGCGGGTGCTCCTGAGTTGAAACGATGCTGTCACAATGTGGGGGACGCCTTTGTAACGTCGGCCTTCAGGCCGACACGGTAAATTCGAGGACATGCCCGCCTGAAGGCGGGCGCTCCATAGACCCATTAAATTGGAGGAAGAACAAATGAACCGTCCCGAACCCACTCTGATCAATCCTGCTGGTCTGGCCGATCCGACGGATAAAGGCTTTTCGCATTTGGCAATCGTTCCTCCCGGCGCCAAGACAGTTTATATCTCGGGTCAGTTCGGCGCGGACGTCACGGGCCGTATCGTGTCCGACGACTACGCCGGGCAGTTGCGCCAGTCCTT
Source organism: Terriglobia bacterium (assembly GCA_963811715.1). Taxonomy (GTDB): domain Bacteria; phylum Acidobacteriota; class Terriglobia; order Acidiferrales; family UBA7541; genus Palsa-360. Next base: position 2,465,564 of record CAWESM010000003.1, on the reverse strand, counting down.
TCGCAATTTGCGGATCGCCATCGAAGCGGCAGGCGCCCTCCCTCAGAGCGTGGCGAAGCTCACGATCCTCGTCGTCAACCACAGCGACGACAAAATGCCGCCGCTCCGGGAAGAGTTAAAGGCGCTGTTCGGGACACATCGGCCAGCGATTACCCTCATGCCGGTTCCCTGTCTCGCGCGAAGCAGCATGCTGTTTGAAATCGAAGCGGTCGCCATCGTGCCCTGACCCCGGATCTCAAAAATACAAACAACAAATGGTTGAAAGTAAGCAAATGGGTGTACACTCCCTGTCACGATTGATGTCCGAGTGGGAATTCTAGATGCCACATGACTAAGCCCGCATCCGGCCTGCAGGCGAAAGATCCGGCATTTGTTCTGGTCGCCAAGCGCGATGGTCGTTGCGGCGCTGGCGCTTCGCCTGCTCGTGATGGGATTTGCCTACAAGATTCAATTGGATCCGGCGCAAGACCACTGGACCTTCGGCTGGGAAAATGGCAGGGTCGCGCGTTCGATTGTCAACGGCCGCGGATTCAGCTCTCCCTACCCGGAGCCCTCCGGGCCGACGGCTCTGATGCCTCCCGTATATGCGTACTTGCTGGCGGGGGTATTCAGACTCTTCGGTATCTACACGACGGCCTCGGCTTTGGCGATCTTGACTCTGAACAACCTGTTCTCCTCGTTGACGTGTCTGCCCATCTTCTGGATCGCCCGCAGGGTATTCGGGCTGCGCGTGGCTGCCTGGGCTGGATGGACCTGGGCTTTCTTTCCCTACGCGGTGTTTCTGTCGAACCGCTGGATTTGGGAAACGATATTAACCATGTTGTTACTCAGCCTGCTGGTGGTAATGACGCTGTACCTGGAGCGTTCCCCAAGCGTCCTCGCTTGGACTGGCTATGGCCTGTTGTGGGGCTTCACGGCGCTCTCCAACCCCGCGACTCTTTCCACTTTGCCTTTTTTGGGAGCATGGATCTGGCTGCGGCATTGGCGGCGCGGGCGCAACTGCACGGGTGGAGCAATCCTCGCCTCTCTCATGTTCTTTATCGTCGTGATTCCCTGGATCTGGCACTCCAGTCGAAACTACGGGCGGTTCGTCGCTTTCCGGAATAATTTCGGGCTCGAATTCCTGAGCGGAAACACCGGGGACGGAAGCAGCCCCGCGTGGGTGAATGACCTCCCCGACGAGAATCCCTCGGAAATGAAAAAAGTACAGCGGATGGGGGAGCCGGCGTACTTGGCTGGAAAGCAGCTGGAAGCCAAGGAGTGGTTCGGACAGCACCGGATTCGTTTCGCGGAGCTGACTTTGCGGCGAATTCTGTACAACTGGACTGGATTCTGGAGCCTTCGTCCGCTCTGGACGCTCGGCGGAACCGGCTTGCCGCACATACTCACCTATAGCTTGGTCTCGTTCCTGGCCTTCGCCGGGCTCGCCGGCGCGATCCGCAATGACCGGGATGGCGCGGTCCCACTGGCTATTCTACTCATTTGTTTTCCGTTGGTTTATTACATCACTCATTTGGATGAGCGATTCCGCCATCCGATTGATCCCGTGATTGTCATTTTCGCCGTCTTCGGAGCGATCACTTTCCGCAGGCAATGGGCCAGAATGTCTTGGGAAAGACAGAACCTTGGAAAGACAGAACATGTAGGACTCCGCGCCCTCGCTCCCTCGCCCTCCTCGCAGTCGCAGAGAGTGGATTGACGTCGATAGTTTACCGGAACGGATGCCAGCCGGCTCCTACGGTTGAAAAAGGCAGGAAAAGCCTGGCTTTGATGATATCCTTACTTTGCGAGGCTGGTGGTGTTTGCTGTACTCGTGTCTTCAGACGCGGGGATTCTCCTCGCCATTGGCAACCAAACCCTGGCCTCTGATCGTCTAACTAGAAGCGCTGAGATTACCGGCGAGAAGTGATATCCACGCTCCGACCAGTCAGAGATTATGTTCCCAGGTCTTGGCCCGCGGTTTTATGAGAAAATCATAGTATGAATAACCTCATCGGCGTGCTGATCGCTCTGGCCGTGACGTTCTTGTTCGTCCGGCGATATCTCAAGAAACAAGCGGCTGAGGAGGTTCTCGCCCGCGAGGCCGCGCAAAAAGGGAGCCTGCGGTCGGACGGCCCGCAATCGCAACATCCGCATATCGACACCACAAATTGCATCGGCTGCGCGACGTGTACCATGGTATGTCCGGAGGGTGACGTACTTGCCATGTTGGGGGGCAAGGCGGTCCTCGTCAACGGATACAAGTGTATCGGCCACAGCCTGTGCGCCGAGGCCTGCCCCGTCGGTGCAATCACGATGGTGATGGCCCCCCCGAGCATGACCGCCGACTTGCCATATCTGACGCCCGAGTATGAAACCAGCATTCAGAACATGTTTATTGTTGGGGAACTCGGTGGCATGGCCTTGATCAAGCATGCCATCAACCAGGGACGCGATTGCGTCGATAACATCACAAATAGACTCAAAGCGATGGGGGCAGCCCGATCCGTCCCGAACGTTGTCGATGTGCTGGTCGTGGGCGCCGGTCCTGGGGGAGTCAGCGCTTCGCTACGAGCCATCGAGAACACGCTCAGTTACATGACCTTGGAGCAGGATGATGAGATTGGTGGCACGGTCGCAAAGTATCCTCGCCAGAAACTCGTTATGACAAGCCCCGTAAATTTTCCCATGTACGGAAAGTTCAATAAGTTGCAACTCTCGAAGGAAGAACTTCTAGCTTTCTGGCACAAGGTTCGGGAGCGGACAGATTTCAAAGTGCGTACAGGCGAGAAAGTGGAGGAAATTAAGAAAGAGCCGGACGACATCTTCACCGTCGTGACTACAAAAGGCCAATACCGCTCCCACGCGGTAATCCTTGGGCTTGGCAAGGCTGGCACTCCCCTGAAACTCGGAGTGAAAGGAGAGGAATTACCGAAGGTCATGTACAGGCTGCTCGAGGCGGACCACTACATAAACAAACAAATCCTCATTGTGGGCGGCGGCGACAGTGCCGTCGAGGCGGCCATGGGACTTGCGTCGCAGGTTGGCAACAAGGTTACGCTCTCGTATCGCAAGGACTCCTTTAGCCGGATCAAGGAAAGAAACACACAGCGCGTGGAAGAGTTCAGGCGCACCGAGAAGATGAGGGTGGTCTTTAACTCGAACCCCGTCGAGTTCAAGCAGGATTCTGTTCTCCTCGATGTCCAGGGCAAGGTGGAGGAGATTCCCAACGATTTCGTCTGGATCTTTGCGGGCGGTGTTCCTCCAACTGCATTTCTCAAGAAGATTGGCATCGAGTTCGGAACGCGCGATGTGACCAAAGAAGGAAGCAACGAAGCAAAGCAATCATCTAAAGAGCGGCTCTCTTCCTAGAGAAGAATTACTTCAGCTTACCTATACCCCATCCCCAGCACCACCGCGATGTGCACGATGGCCAATAAGGCAAAGGAATAACTAAACGGACGGTGGACAACGTGCCAGAGAGAAAAAACCTGCTTCGTTCGAGTGAGGAACAGCACGCGCTTGGACAGTGACGCCTGCGTCCGGGCCATTTGAATGGCGAGCTCGAGTTGGGAACTGCGCGTGGGCAGAATTCCAAAGAGTGAGAAGATCCACGTTCCGAAGCCTGCGGCCCGCAGGCGCAGACGAGAAACTTGGAACGGTCGCTTGAGATCGAGCCAGATCATCCAACAGAGAGCGGTCACGATCGATATATGAGCGACCTGCTCTGACGAAGGCAAGTCCAACAATTTGGCCAGGTGCCCGCCGATATTGTCATGTCTTCCTTCCGCGTCCCCACAGAGTTGGCCCTCCATGTCCTTAATCTCCCGGGCGGAAAGCTCGGCGGCATTCAAGCTTCGCGGGATTTGCGCGTACAAATACCGGCCGATAAACCCGCTAAGCGTGACCGCAGTCATGATCCAGAAGGCCATCCCGGCGATCCCCCCGAATTTGAAAGAGGAGTGCAAGGCGATTACCAGCGGCGCGGCCGTGCCCATGATGACGTGAAAATCGAGCCAGTGCCGGGAATTGCCCTGCCTGCCGAGCCAGCCCCATTTCTTGCGCAGCGGGTAGAGATAAATCAAGAAAAACAGGAGAACCCCGAACACGCCCAGGTTGACGCCAATCGTGCCGCTCGGCCGCAACAGAGCGTGCTTGGGTGAAAAAGGCCGTTCGTTCGCGCCAAGCGTGTAGTAATTGAATCCATAAATGGCGAATGCGGCGACGAATGTCATAGCCGCAACCCAACCGACAGTCAGGAGCCGGCGATGCTTTCGCTCCGAAGTCTCCTCCGCGCTGAAAACGGCGGGTTGCGCGATCACAGATTGACTCATGGGTTTTGAACTCATCGGTTTTGACCAATCTCCTCATGAATGCCGACGTTAAACCTCTTGTAGTCGGTGAAGCGATGGAGGTTGCGCCAGTGCTGGTGAGGCGTCTCGACATCGATCACGGCCGACTCCGGAATCCACATGGTCTCGTCGGGATTGTGAAATGTGTGGGCCGCGTAGCGAACCTCGCTTCGCATTCCCGAAAGACCCATGTCGCTTAAGCTCGAATCGACTTGCGCTTCCAATTTTACAATCACCCCATTCTGCGGGTCGATCCACAGCGTGCCGGATAGCGGCAAGGGATAATTTTTCCCTCTCAGCCGCAGAGCCGCCGGCGATGTGCTCCCAGCGACAGGCGAGAAACGAATTTTCTCAAGCGTCACACCCTGGATACTTTCCTCTCCCGCCGGCTCGAACGTATAGCTGCCCTCATACATCGGATGAACGACCAGAAGTATACTGGCAAATCCACTGGTGATAAGCAGGGTGCGGCCCGGATCCCGGAACGATGGCTTGCGGGTGTTGCGCGATTCGCTGACCTTCACTGTGTCGCCTTCTGAAGTCGCTAGAAATTGGTAATCGTAGGCGGAATTTTCCCGATAAGCGAGCTTCCCCTTTTTGCCCACCACAATTTGCGTGACCGACTCGGTACACGCGACGTTGGAAAACTGGTCAAAGAAGGTTTGCATGCGCTCCCGCGCTCGCTGGAGCGCCACCAGCGGGCCCGCCACGACAGGAGCGGCCGACGGAGAATCTTGGGCGTAGACAGGGATCGACAAAGCCGCGAACGCGGCGAGGCAGAGAACCCGCCGCCAGGTCTTGAGCGAGGGCCCCGTTGCCAGATTCCCAATCGGTAGGAGGTTCGCTATCATTTTCGCCCAAATCCTCCGAATCTGTACCCGAAAGTCAGATTCATCTGGCGGTAACTCATGGATGTGCCCATGTTCCAAGTATATTGCGCTTGAAGAAAGTAGCGCGGCCCAATCGACCAGTCCACGATTCCGGTTACGAATCTGGAACTTGAGTTCGAGGTAAGAAGGGAATTCAGATGCTGCGTCCCGCCTTGCAACTGGATGTGGAACCTGTCCGCAAGACTTCTGGACACGGCAACATACTCGTAAGTCCCCTGCCCGAAAGAGCTGTTGAATTTCGTGTAGCGTAGGTCCAACTGAAAACCGCTTTTCCCGATTTGCCCAAAATTAATCCCGTACATCTGATTCCAGGACGATTTTGTATCGGTGCTGTTCTTGCTGCGGCCGATATCGGTGGACAAGGCCATGTGATACGGGAATTCCAGGCGCACGCCGCCGCTGAGACCCTGGAAAAGATATTGGTCAAGCAGGCCCGTGCTGATCAGGAGCGGGTTAAACGTAGGCAAATTGCGCAGATAATTGTGATTGAGATTGAAGGTCAAAAATTTGGAGGCCTGATATCGCACGCTCGTGAAACTCTGCGTCAATCCGGTTTTGTAGGTAACGCCTGCTGTATTGAGTGCGGTGCGGCCGTCATCGGCCTGAAGGGAATTGTAAACGGAAAAACCGCGGCCCAGCGAAAACGTATTCTCGAAGAAAGCGAACTCGCGCGCGATATGCCATCGAATGCTGGTCATGGCCAACCCAAAGTACTGTTGATCCGCTCGTGGTCGTAATCTCCACGCGCATAGTTGATGAAAGTCCCTGCGATGTTCTGATTCGGGCTATAGCTCCAGGAGGTGGGATCGGGTGTGGAGCCACCGAATGTGCCAACGGTGATCGTTTGCGTGAGCCGGCGTCCAATGTAAGCGCCGTCAATCGTGCTCAAGCTAGACGCCCATGGAAGATACAGCCGGCCAATCCCCATCGTGATCGCGGAGTCCGGATTTTGATAATAAAGCCCCAAGTGATAGGTCCGGTTCATCAAGTCGTTGATGGTCACCGGCGTGACTGCTCCCGCAGTGCCCGTGCTCTGGGAATTGAGGTTTCCCCGCCAGTAGCCGCTAAAATTCCAGTGCGTGCCCCCGAGGCGGGTCATATCGGCTTGCACCATGCAGTCCCATTTGCCGGGAACTGAAGCCGCCCGGTTCTGAAAGAGTCCCCATATCCCATCCGAATCGGCCGCGCATCTGGTTCTCAATCGGGGCCGTTTGGGGGGAGACTGTGGTGGCCCGGACCTCCTCGTCCAATGGGTCTCCGTACGAAAAAGTGACCACGACGGGATAATTCTCGGATTCGGCGGCGTTGCTCTTCTCTTCCCGAAGGTGGATGCTGTCGACATCCAAATAGGCAATGTCGCCCGCTACCAAATCTTCCCGCGATTTGATGATTTCAGCCGCACAGGAGGAGTCGGCCACCGAAACGATGCGCACGTCCGCGATGGGCTCCTGCCCCTGAAACCTCACGGCCTCCGTCGTTCCGCCGTTCGCGTCGGCGTGGACCAGATGGAGGTGCATCCCCTCTTCCAATCCGGCGTTGCGTCCGGCGTCCAGATAAACAGTTCCATCGGCGATGTATCGGACGTGGAAAATGCTTTTTGCAGGCGCGGCAGGCGCTGCCGGTACGACCGGTGCAGCCTGAGTCTGGGCAGACTGCGTCGCAGGCGCGGCTGAGTAAGCTACTCCTAACAACAAAACGGAAATGAGTATGAGTCGGCGCAAATTGCTATCCTCCTATCCACCATTACCCCTTGGATGGCATTGATAACAATTTATGCTGTTGTACACATAGTTGCCGACGTTCGGGTGATGGAAATTAGCCGCGACCCCGCCCCCATGGCACTGGGTGCATTGGAAGACCGTATAGTTCGCGGGATTCGTGTGGCAGGTCGCACACACGCTATTCGCCCCGCCATGAGTCTCGGGGAACCAGGTATGGTTGAACACCGCGCCGGTCCAGGCCGTTGTCGTGTGGCAGGTCGCACAGGTTGTTGGGAACCCGGCCGTTGCGTGAACCGGATTCGTTGTGCCGTTGTAATCTGCCGCATGGCAACCATAACAATCGATCGGCGGCACGGCGGTAGAGATGTGGCAAAGGGCGCAGGCCACCGTGGTGTGAAAGCCGGTGAGCGGAAACCCCGTTGTGCTGTGGTTAAAAACCGCGCCCAGCCACGAAGTCGTTGTATGGCACGAAGCGCATGTGGTTGGATAATTGGAAGCGATGTGATTCGGTACCGACCCGGAGGTCACCGCCAGCGTGACTGTGCTCAGCCATTGAGTGAGGTGGCAACTGTAACAATCGGTCGCCACCGTGGTGTAGTTGCCGCCCACGTGGCACAACGCGCAGGCCACGGTCGTGTGTGCGCCGGTCAATGGGAAAGCTGTGGTGTTGTGATTGAATGTCGCACTGGTCCAGTTGGCCGTGGAGTGGCAGATAGAGCAGTCCTGCGGGAAGCCTGCGGTGATGTGGTTCGGGACGGCGCCTCCGAATGTTGCGGTGCTTTGCCAGGCAGCGACGTGGCAACCGTAGCAGGCGGCTGAATTCAGCGTGTAGTTGTTGCCCACATGGCAGGAAATGCAGGGCGTCGGCACCGGGGAAACGTGCATTCCCGTCAAAGCAAACCCCGTTGTCGTGTGATCGAATACCGCTCCCGTCCAGGACGAGGTCGTATGGCAACTCTCGCAGGTCTGCGGGAACGCTCCCGTAATATGATTCGGCACCGCCCCTCCGAGCGTCGCGGTGCTTTGCCAGGCAGCGACGTGGCAACCGTAGCAGGCGGCTGAATTCAGCGTGTAGTTGTTGCTCACGTGGCAGGAAATGCAGGGCGTGGGCGACGGGGAAACGTGCATCCCCGTCAAAGCAAACCCCGTTGTCGCGTGATCAAATACAGCTCCCGTCCAAGACGCGGTCGTGTGGCAGGTCTCGCAGGTCTGCGGGAAAGCTCCCGTAATATGATTCGGCACCGCCCCTCCGAGCGTCGCGGTGCTTTGCCAGGCAGCGACGTGGCAACCGTAGCAGGCGGCTGAATTCAGCGTGTAGTTGTTGTTCACATGGCAGGAAATGCAGGGCGTGGGCGACGGGGAAACGTGCATCCCCGTCAAGGCAAACCCCGTTCCACTGTGGTCGAATCCTGCCGTCGCCCAACTCGCTGTGGTATGGCAGACCGCGCAGTTCGCTGCCGCGAACTGCGAGCCTGCCGTCGAGTGCACCGGAGTAGTCGTCTGCTGCCAGGTCGTCAAATGACATCCCGAGCTCCCGCAAGTGGTCGGCGTACTGGTGAAGTTGCCGCCCACGTGGCACAGATTGCAGGCAACGCTGACGTGTGCCCCCGTAAGTGGGAACGCGGTGCTGTTGTGGTCGAATGTCGCCGTCGTCCAACTGGCCGTCGTATGGCACTTGAAGCATGTCGCAAGCGGAAAAACTGCTGGAGCCGTTGCATGCGCAGGATTGTTCGTCTGCTGCCAGGTCGTCAAATGGCATCCCGAGTTCCCGCAATCGGTCGCCGCAGTCGTCAAGTTGTAGTTGTTATTGATGTGGCAGGAAGCGCAAGGCACGTTCGCATGCCCAGCCGTCAGCGGAAAACCGACTGCGTTGTGGTCGAACTTGGCGTTCAGCCAGGTGTCAACCGAATGGCAGGTTTCGCAGGTGGCCGGGAAGTTTGCCGTCAGGTGATTCGGCACCGATGCGCCAATCGTCGCGGTTTTCTGCAAATCCGCCGAGTGACAGGACAAGCACGCAGTCGAGAGTCCCACGAACTGCCCGACGGCAGCACCCTTGTGACACTCCTCGCATTGCACGACCGCATGCGCTCCGATCAGCGGAAATCTGTTGAAGTGATTCTGAACGGCCTGCACCGAAACATTCCACCCGTTCACCGTGTGGCACTGGACACAGTTGGCGCCAAACTGACGGCGATGAATATCCGCGTGGCAGTCCGCGCAGTTCTTGCCGACATCGGTGAAGACGGGCCTGAAGTGGCACTCTGTGCAATAAACTTTTTCGTGCATTCCGCGAAGCGGATATCGCGTGGAGTCGTGACTGAATTCCGGGACGGCGCGAATCGGGGCCCAACTTGTGTTCGTGTGACAGTTCTCGCACGGAATCGCAAGGGGTCCATGAGGACTCCGGCTGGCTTGCTTTTGTGCATCCGCCGTGCGGATGAAAGCAAGCGCAAGCACTAGGAGTACGAACCGAGAGCCGACTTGGAACACTCGGAAAATCATTGCCCCCCCAAAAGCCTCAACTAGGCTCTCACCCTTGCGTGATGTAATCCGATCCACAAGGGAAACGTTTCCGAAAAGCACTACACCACGGAGCCTACGGCCTCTTATTGGCCTTACCTCTCCTCAGCTATCTGGGTATAGCGGGGACTTAGACCGAGATTACAAAACACCGATTGCGGCTTACACACTTAGTTGCTTCCTGCGTTCAAATGGTTGTGCGCCGATAATTTCTACCCTGTTCTTCAACTGTGGTCAAGCTTTTTTTTCCAACGCATTCACAGTGAGGCCAAGCCGCTTAATTTCTAGGCAGCGGCTTGTAGGGCAAATCGAGTTCCCCCGAAGCTCCAACATGCTTCGACCGGCCGCGATATCATGCCATTTCATCGATATCGCACGCGGAAGACGCGGAACGATCGATCGCCCGTTACCATAAGGCGCCTCACGCACCAAAAAAACCTGAGGTGGCAGCCCAGTTATCGGGTGTTTCACTTTGAACCATCTTCTCTGCCACCGCTTTGTGTTTCGTCAAACTCGGTCTAGTTTTTTTCATTTGTTTTTCCTTCGCCCTCTTGTTCAGGCCGAATATCAGGGCCGTGGCAAGCCGCGCAATTTTTAGGTGTGGGCTTGTAAAACAAGACGAGTTTGCCCTGGACTTCCCGTTCCAGGGAGTGGCACTTGGGGCAGCCAACGTTTGTGTGCGCGCCCGCCAGGGGGAATTGGGTGCGCTTATCGTGATCAAAGGTGGAGGGAGCCCAGTGCTGGACCGTGTGGCAATCCGCGCACAGCGTCACTTTGTCTTTCGGGGCAAACTGCTTTCCATGAGGGTCGGCGTGGCACCCTTCGCAATTTTTGGGAGTTCCCTTGAATTGTGTCACCTGCGAACCAGGGGTTGGCTTATGGCAATCGCCACAGGCGACGCCGCGGTGCGCCCCTTCCAGCGGAAATTTCGTTTTCGTGTGGTCAAAGCTTCGGACATCGATCCAGGAGCGCGTATTGTGGCACGCCTCGCAGCCCAGCGAGGTCCCGTCGGGACGCCGCAGGGCCATGCGTTCATTGAACTCACCTTTGTGGGGATCCATGTGGCATGCCGTACACGTGCGGTCATCAAAGTGGAACGGCAGGATCTTGTCTGTTCTTCCACCAAGGCCCAACTTGTGACAATCCGCGCAGGAGACCGCGGCGTGCGCCCCGGCAAGCACGAAGCGCGTATTTCGGTGTTTCGCGACCGTGAATGTCGAACGATGAAAATCCTTTACCGTATGGCAGTCCTCGCAACGATTCTGGTAAGGCGCCGCGGCGAACTGCTTGTCGTGGGCGTCTTGGTGGCAATCCAAGCATTGCGAGAACTTCACCTTGTAAAGGGTATCTTTGCCCGCCGGAATGTGGCATTTTTCACAAGCAACGCTTGCATGCTTTCCTTCCAGCGGATAGTGAGATGTCGCATGTTCTTTCACGCCAAATTGAGAAGGTTTCCAGCCGCTCACCGTGTGGCACTCCGAGCATTCACCCTTGCTTACGCGGGCCTGGAACTGGCCCTTGTGGGGATCGGGAGAGTGACAATTCGCGCATTGTGCGAACGCCAGGGGACGCTTGAAATCGCCTCCCGCGTGGCAGTCGGCGCAGCCGACCTGGAGGTGCATCCCCAGCAGCGGATATTTAGTTTTCGAATGATCGAACGGGACCGACATGTTGACTTTTTTCCAGTTACTTGTGGTGTGGCAGGATTCGCAGGAAGCTTTGAAGGCCCCCTTATGAGGGTCTGTATGGCAGGGGGTGCAGGTATCGAACTTGATCCCCGTATACTTTACGGTGAGGTCCGGCCCTGACGGGAAGTGGCACTTGCCGCAGGCGACTTGTGCGTGCATGCCCGTGAGGGGATATTTCGTTTTGGAATGGTCGAACTGCTGTGCCTGTTTCCAGTCAATGAAATTGTGGCAGCGCTGGCAATCCGCTCCGAGTTGGCCTTTGTGCGGATCGGTGTGGCAGCTCTCGCAGTCCTTCGAAAGACCCAGAAACGTGGAAGAGAGGTCCTTGCGTTGAATCAGCGCTCGTTCCGTCGCTCGTATGTTCGCTGGCGTATGGCATTTCTCGCAAGCGAGGGCGGCGTGTTTATCCACCAGCAGATAACCCGTCAGCTTGTGATCGAATTGCTTGAGGGACGGCTCCCAATGGACCAGCGTGAAATCCGCGCCATTGTGCTCCATGTGGCACCGCACGCAATCGTTGCCATTGGGGTTCTTCATCCCAATTTGCGCGTGGAATCCCCGATTGGCTGTCAGTCTCTGGGCGATTTCTTTGTGGCAGTCCAGGCATTTGAATGTAGGCGTGCTCGTCCCGAATTGGTGGCAGGCCGTGCACTGCGTTCCACCGCTCAGCGATTGATGCGCCTTGGAGAGTGGACCGGGGGAAATCTGGGCCTGCGCTCCGATCGCGGCAAGCAGGATCCACACACATACCGCAATCAGTGGGCCTGGCCCAACAGACCAGCGGGTACCATGTCTCTCGTTTGTTCCGAGTCTATTCAACATTTAAGACCATTTCCTCCGGCAAATGTCTTTCCCGCTTCGCGCGTCCTGGCCTACCCAATCTACGACGACATGGTGCTTCCACTGTCGAAAGCATAATACGTTGGATGCATGAAATCGTGTATCCTTTTTGAAAAATTGAAAATTGTACCGAAAGGCCCGCTCCAGCCTGCGAGTGACGCGGCTGGCGATGCTCCGCTTATCTTCCGAAGGTGCGGTTGTGGGGTTGCGAATTCGGTCCCCACGACTTCCACCACTGTAGACAACTGATTTCGGAATCGGCGATACTGCACATATAAATAGAAGCGGTTCCACACGTCGAAGAGCCGGGGTTTTTTAAAAATGGGGCCGGCTGCTCATGAGAGTTCGCGATGGACAAGATTTCAAATGCTGAGAACAATCCTGTCGGCTTCTTTCCCGAAGGCGCTCCCAGTCAGAACCCAATCTGCCGGCTGCTTGGATTTTTTGTTGGCCGTGTTTTTTTCGCAGGCACGCCGTTGCCGTTTTCAATCTCTTGGAGGTATGTCGCATGAATGCTATCCGAGCGGTGGCAGCGACTATATTCCTGTCACTGGTTTGCGTTTCCAATTTATCGGGACAGGACAATAGTGCGGCGAATCCGGCGTTGGATTCGTCCCACGCTCCGCCGTATCTCTTGGTCCTCGTGCACCAGGAAATCCTGTATGGGAAGGCGACCGCCCGCCAGAAGTTAGTGGTGGCTACGGCACGGATCTGCAATCGTATTGATGCCCCAAATTCGTGGATTGACCTGCAATCCCTTACGGGACCCCGTCAAGTCCTCTTCTTCGACCCATTCGACTCCTTCGAGCAGATCGAGAAGTCTTCCACTGACTGGGCCCGGGTTTACGTTGCGCATCCCGACCTCGCCCGGATGCAGGAAGAGATCGACGCCCTGTTGAAAGCCGAGGATACGACCATCGCGGTGCGCCGCGATGATCTGGGCTATCTCGTGGACCACATCGATCTCTCATTGACACGCTTCATGCGCGTGGTCGAAGTCCGTCTGCTACCGGGACATGAGGCCGACTTCGTCGAAGCGTCCAAGATCCTTGGCGAGGCGTATGACCAGATCGGAGAGGAGACGCCCTGGGTTGTGTACCAGGTGGAATCCGGTACAGAGTCACCTGTTTTCTATATGTTTATGCCCATGCCCGCTCTCAAACAAAACGACGATCTGCTCTCCTGGGAGGAAGACTTGCGGAAAGCGGAAGGCGAAGACAACATGAAGCGTCTGGAGCAGCTTGCCCGCGAAGGCTACGTCAGCACCAAAAGTACCCTCTATGCAGTCAACGCCGAGATGTCTCACGTGTCCAAAGAGCTTGCCGCAGGGGATCCGGAATTCTGGACACCCAAGCCCGCAATTGCCGCGAAGCCATTGGGGGCGAAGACAAACGCTGCCCTGGGTGGAGATCCGGTCACAACAAAGTCACCCGCGTTGAAAACGTCGGAACAGACGCAAAATCAATAGGTTGTATTGAGGGCTTCCACTCGATTCAAATTCTGAAGAATTTGGATCAGGATTGTTACCGGTGTCGCTGTTCACTGCTGATTGAAATAGCGACTTACGAACCCGTCTCGTCGCCGGATGTGTTGCGCACAGAGCTTGCGATTTTAGCATGCCCGGTTGAGCTGGGCGTGGCAGCCTTGGAATTCTGGCCAAAGGGGCGGTTGCCGGAGAGATCGGTTTGCGATCCGCGCTGGGCGATCTTCTTGCGGTTAAAATCCCGGATGATTTTAGCGACGTAAACCCGGGTCTCCCGGTAGGGAGGCACGCCTCGGTACTGTTCCACACGGTCTGGTCCGGCGTTGTACGCCGCCAGGGCCAAGGAAAGGTCATTGTGGTAGCGCAGCAGCAATTGCCCCAAATATCGCGTTCCGCCCTCTACGTTGGTGGCGGGATCCAGAGCATTCTGAACGCCTAGCTGGGCGGCAGTTTCCGGCATGAGCTGCATTAAGCCCCGCGCGCCTTTGCGCGAGACCGCACTCGCATTGAATCCACTCTCGGCACGGATCACGCTGAGGATCAGGTCCGGATCTATGTTGTTATGGCTGCTGGCGGCATTTACGACCTCGTCAAGCGTGTTTGTTGGGGCTGAGACGGGGGCGGGGGCGGGCGGCATGGGTGAAACGACTTCTTCTTGCTCGAAACTCAAAATTTCGGCGGTCGGTATATCAAGGTAATTGTCGGAAGCCCTCGATAGATAGAAGCGGGTCACGCTGCCTCGAACCTCGTGACGTTCCAGCCGAATGGCAAAGCCGTTTTGAAGGGTTGCCATTTCCGCAGCGGATGCCGGGAGGCTGGCCGATGCAAGGAGCGCCGTGGCGATCGCGAATTGGCAGGCATGCTTCATTTCAAGAAGTCTTTCGCAATCAGTGCAAAGGACAGCCGGAGAAAGTCGGGTGCCAGACACCAACTTTCCAACAGGATGGGAGCCGCTGGGATGTCGCGGCTAAGACCCATGGTGGCTACGCATGGCAATCCTCAAGACAGCAAGGCTCAAATTCCTCATCCAGGTCGTACCGGATAAGAGGGAAGCAGCAAGACACAACAAGTATGAACTAAAAATGGGAATTGTCTTTGCGCTAGAGCAAACTTCCATGCGAATCCGCGGATGAGCGGTTGCTATAAACTATTGAATTATGAGCACTTACCGCTGGACCATGTCCATTTACGGCCGTTCTCGTTGCGGCTTCCGCACCTGGGGGCTAGCGGGAGTTTGTCCCAATGGAATCAAGTTCCGGGGGGCTCCCAGAAGCGCCTGCACGCGTACGATTCGGATGAATTAAGATGAGTTTCCCCGGAAGGGCTGGGGGAGGTTCCCTCGCAAGCCGACGGGAATTGCTTAAATAATAGTTAAAAAGATAACACTTAATAGGAACGGATTTCATATATTTGTGCCAGGACAAACACACAGGCTAGACAAGGGGCTATAGTATGAGGCTGGAAGCTTCGTCCGAAGCAGGTAGATAGAGTGTGCCTATGCCAAATTCCTTGCCCCCTTGGGTGTGGCCTTATAAGAAGTCTTTTGAGGCTAGATTGACCATAGAAAATCCGTTTGAAGGATCGGCACCCATTTCGTCGCGTGGCGCCAACCGCGTGACACTGCTGCGAATTGTGTTGGCTTGGGTCCTGATTGTGGCGCTTGGCGCGCCCGTCTATTCAGATCAAGCAAGTGCCGCGTACGACCGCGGTGTTCGTGCCGAGGCAAAACCGGATTACGACGCCGCTTTTGAAGGATACGCCGAGGCGTACCGGCTGAAACCCAAAGAAACGAAATACATGGTGCCCTTCCTACGGGTGCGCGGCATAGCGGCAGAAGAGCACGTACGCAAGGGCCAGTTGCTTCGTGACAACCTCAAATTGCAGGAAGCGCTTTTAGAATTTCAGCGCGCGGCTGAGATTGACCCCACCAACATTGCGGCGCAACAAGAGGCGCAACATACCGTCGAGATGATCAAAAAGCAAGCAGAAGGACGCTGAGGCCCCGCCCAAGCCGGTGTCGCAATTGACCAAAATGGCCGAGGAACGTGCAAGGCCCTGTGGAACTGGAACCCTTTTCGGACACTCCGCTCACGCTGCGCATGACGACTACTTCCGACAATGTTTACAAGACGATCGGCAAGCTGGCGGGAATCAACGTCCTATTTGATTTGGATTACAGGCCGCAACGCATCAATATCGAATTGGATGAAGTCCCTTTGCGCGAAGCGCTGCGGATGGTCGCGCTTGCAATCGAAGACCTTCTGGCGGCCCATCTCGGCAAAGCCATTTTTGTGGCGGCCGAAAGCAACGCAAAGAGTATGAAGACAATGTGATGACGACTTTTTATGTGCGTAATGCTCGACGCCCGCCGAGTTACAAGAGGTGGTCGGCACGCTAAAGGGAATGCTGGACATCACCCGAATTCAGGTGAATCCGTCGCATGGCACGATCACCATCAGAGGCACGCCAGATCAGTTGGTACTGGCACAGAAATTGATTACCGACATCGACAAGCCGAAGGCCGAAGTGATGATCGATATTGCAGTGTTGGAAGTCAGCCGTGATCGCTTGCACGCCATAGGCACGACCGTCCCGACGTCCACATCCATCGCGTTTCAGGCTGCACGAGCTGGCGTGGGTTCGGTCAACATTGGCAGACTGAATGGAGGCACTTTCTCGATTGCGGTCCCGGGCGGTTCATTCTCCTTTCTCATGTCCGACAGCCACACCAAAGTTCTTCAGAACCCGCAGAATTCGTGTCCTCGACAACGGAAAAGCTACCTTGAAAATCGGCGACCGGGTGCCGATCGCCACCGGTTCATTCGCGTCAGCCACAAGTAGTGGTGGCGGGATAAATCCGCTGGTCAATACGCAGTTCCAATATCTCGACGTCGGCGTGAATATTGACATCACTCCACATGTTCTCGCGGGTGGCGAAGTCGAGCCTGAAATTGGTCTTGGAAGTTTCATCGGTCACAGGTTCAAGCAAATATCGGCGGAATTAGTCAACCCCAAATTGGACAGCGCCACATCGAGCACGAAACGCGCTTAGGGGATGGTGAGATGAGCCTGGTGGGCGGCATTCTGGAGGATTCAGAAACAAATCGCTGGGCGGTTATCCTTGGCTGGCAAATATTCCCTATCTTAAAATATTTGTTTGGCCAGGAAACTAAAGACCGTCTGAAAACAGAAATCGTCTTTGCCGTGATTCCACATATCGTGCGATCAGAAGTGGTTACGGACGAAAGTATACGGGTGATTGATATCGGCACGGGCACACCGATCGATCTTCGCCGGCCGGAAGTGACGAAAAAACCAGCGACTCCGTCTCAACCCGCCAAGCCCGCATCTCAGGGTGAGACACCACCGAAGAGCCCGGTCACCCTTCCTGTGCGACCTTCCACGCCGGCTCCACCGCCAGCATAAATCTGCTGGGCCTCAAGAGCTTATGTATTCACCTGGGAAAGCCGCGGCCCTCCCAGCAGGGTCAGGCAATCTGAGATAACATCATCCCTTTCAGTTCTTAAAAATAGCATGTAATTTCACACGCGCTAGTGTGACATCCAACCATTTCCTCATAATAAAGGACTTACGGAGCATAGACTTTGGCACAAGGTTTGCTCTCGTTGTACCGACATTCGATTTGCTACAGGAGTCCTCATGCGCCCATTGTTTCGCACGTGCATGACACTAGATGCCAAGTATAGGCTTCAACGGTCTGCATGCTCCTTACCCCACTTTGTACAATATTCGGCCCGACCAACGCAATTGGGATCATAAAAGTCAATTGAAAATGGAGCGTGGCTGAAAACTATGCCCTCCACGCGCGCTGTCTCACAAACATCAAGTTTGCCTTTGCGGCAGAACAGGTTGGAAGTAAGGCCCGCCCCATCCCGTTGGAGGCAGTCCGTAGAGCTGTCCCAGCTATTTGCAGCTATTCCGCCGCACGACCTCGCGGAGATCCTAGCCGCCGCTCGCACCATGACCTTCACCCGCAAACAGACGCTCTTTTACGCCGGGGAGAAGATTCAGCGAGTACTCCTGATCACCGAGGGTTCCGTCAAGATCACGCAGAACGATGAATTTGGCAGCACAGTGATTCTTCGACTGGTAGGACCCGGTGGAGTAGTTGGAGACCTCGGTGTGGCGTGTCAGGGTACGCAATCGGCGGGGGCCGAGGCTCGCGTAAACTGTAAGGCTCTCGTGTGGGATATAGCGACCTTCGAAGCCTTGTCGGAACGTTTCCCCACCCTTCAGCGTAACACGCTGCGAATCCTGGCGAGGTCCTTGCACGATCTGGAATCCAGATTTTGTGAGATTCCACCAAAAGGGTTGCGCAACGTCTGGCTCTTGAGCTGGCTCGGTTGCTTCCGCAAGTAGGCCGGCAGGTCGGTGACGTTGTCGAAATCAACCTCTCGCGGGAAGAGTTAGCGCAAATGACGGCGACTACACTGTTTACCGTGAGCCGGCAGCTCTCGCTCTGGGAACAGCAGGGCATCGTGAGTCTCCGACGGCTGGGTGTGGTCATTCTAAATCCTCTCTCTCTTTCAACTATTTCGGAACTCAAATGACCTTCCGGTTCATCTCCACCGACTAGGTCATTGCGCAACGGAGTTGTCATTTTGTTCGCTTGCAGCTCCGTGCCAGTGAACTTGCGGATAGCCAACTGGAGACCCCTCTTTTCTCTTACGACAATTGGCGTGATGGATTGGCTCCCTTCCATGCAACTTGCGTCAGCGTGTTTGATACACTATTTCTCATCCGTCGTCAGATTGAGACAAATTGCCGGAGGCCGAATGCGTTTCGTCTTGATATCTACCTGCACGCTGCTTTGCGCGGCTCCCCTATTCGCGCAAGGTTCGCTGGCGGAAGCACCCACCAACAATCCAGCCGCCATGACCTCGAAACAAGAGAGAGGTAGTCAACAAGCATTGCCTGCGGGGAAACCCTCGCCCACTGCGGCGGAAGTCACGCCGGACACGCCCGTAGTGACCCTGGAAGGCATCTGCGATGAGCCCCGGTCGTCCGGATCGAAAGGCTGTAAAACCGTCATCACACGCGCACAGATGGACAGTTTGATAGACATGGTATCGCCGGGAGCATCGCCAGCCGCGCGTTCCGCATTTGCGATCAGCTATGCGCGATTCCTCGCCGCGGCCGATGCCTCACAGCGACAACATCTTGAAAAAGATCCTGCGGTAGCCGCTGAGTTGCAAGCGCAGCTGAAACTGGCTCGCCTTCGTGTGTTGACGAAAGCCTTCTATCATCAAATGGAGGAACAGGCGACCCACGTGCCGGATTCCGAGATTCAGAAGTTCTACACGGAACACAAGGCCAATTATGAACAGGGCGAGGTGCGGCGTTTAACCATCCCAAGATCAACTCTAACGAATCCTGTACAACCAATGGATGGCCAGGATGTGAAGGCTAAAATGGACGAGTTAGTGTCGAGGGCCGCTAAAGGCGAGGACTTCGATCAGGTTCAGCAGGAAGCCTACATCATGTTCGGCGTTACAGCCACGCCGCCGCCTACTAAACCGATCCTGGTGCGCCGGGCGAGTCTTCGCCCAAATGACGCGACGGTATTTGATCTGAAGGTAGGTGAGGTAACGCAGGTGCTTAGTTCGCAGGACGGGTTCGTTATTTTAAAGCTAGAATCGAAGGAGTTTGTGCCAATCGAGGTTGCGCAACCCGAGTTTATGCCCTTCCTCCAGCAGCAGCGCAAGGCGGAAGCACTCCAGAGCGCCGCAAAAAACGTCACGGCGGAATTTAACCTTGCGTATCTGGGCACGGCCGCGGCGCCAGAGCTATTTCCGCCGCAAGCGCCATCCGAGACGTTAGCCTTGAAGGCCTCACCGCCGGATTCGCAACCGCGTGCACCACTTCGCCGACGGATGCCGTTTGTTCCTCCGGGGGTTCCAGGATTGCCCCCATCACGATGAAAAAGCAGTGTTTCTCTGAATCGGAGTCATTGGCGAGTGCGACCCGTAGCATAGTGAAACTCAGGATTCCGGTGAAACGTATTGGCGATTGACTAGAGATAGAGAATCGTGATAAACAAGATATGTAGGAACCGCGACTCGATGACTTCGCCGTTCGTCAGGCCGGAGCGGTTCGTCGGTGTAATCGGGATTTCTACCGAGCGGTGCTGGGCGAGTCGATGAGCAAATTGGTGAACAACATGCACGCGGCGTTCGACAGAGCGCTTCAACGCAGTCTCCGGGTTCATACCCGCGAGTTGTTCGTTGGATTGATTGCGCTGGGAGTTATGCTTCTGTCTTCCGTTGTGTCCGCGCAGAAGCTCCCAACACCAAGTTCGACCAGCCAAAACACGCACGGCGCCCCACAATCCGTCCTGACTGCCACAGCATCTACAGCCGGCCCAGCAAGAGCAGATGCCGCAGCAAGCATCTCCTCCCAGTACTCCGGAGCAGGCTCAGCCCAAGCCGCCGCTGGTAACCTACGAAGCTGGACAACTCACGATCATTGCTGACAATTCAAAATTGTCGGATATTCTGGCGTCATTGCGTGCTTGCATGGGAGCGGATATTGATGCTCCCGCCGGTGCGTCCGGAGAGCGTCTGTGGGCTCGAATTGGGCCGGGTCCCGCCCGCCAGGTACTCGCCACACTATTGAGCCAAACCAAACTGGACTACATCATTCAGGCGTCGGATACCGATCCGGACGGGATCCGGAATGTCTGGCTGACTCCACGCACCGAAGGCCCCGCCGTCACCACTGCCAGGGTGGGGGCGCCAGCGGCGCGGCCGCTGCCGCCACGGTTATCCGACTCGGAGCGTAGAGTATTGCCGAATCGCCGCCCCGCTCCTGAGGAAACAGAATCGCCGGAACCGGCCGCAGTGGCGGATGCGCCTCCGGCAGGCGTGCAGCCCACGCCCACCGACGCGGCGCCAGCGGGTACCCAGCCCGGTCCAGCAGCAACGGATGCAGGGACGACCACGCCCGACACTCAGGCATCGGACCCGAACAAACCTCCGGCCACTGCCACGCCAGCCGCTGCACCGCCGGCCAATCCGACGGACCAAATGATCCAAACTTTGCAGAACATGTACGAGCAACGGAAGCAGTTGAATCTGGCCCGGACCCCCACGACCCCAAATTAGAATCCAAACAAAATAACTTTTAGACGCGGCGAGAAGTGCCGGAAATTGCGGCGGACTTTTTTTCGCCGGCGTGAAACTACCAACCGACAGCAAGTGAACCCCTTCGATTTCTTGCCGATAGTCAGTGCATGGGCGTAAGGAGGAAAAGTCCAAGACTCGTTGTCATGGCAAGGGTCGAAGCATTGTGGCAAGACGATACCGGGAATCCGCGCGTTGCTCCTGCCACAGTCGAGGACCGATCTCGCGGCGGGTTGAGTATTCGCATCCAAACTCCGATCAGGGTAGGAACAGCGCTGATAATCAAATGGCAGAGCGAACAATTTTTAGGCATCGTGACTCACTGCAGGCGCGATAGGACCGAATATATTCTGGGAATTCAGTTTGGTCTCACCGAGTTACAGCCCTAACCGGGAACGAAGACTGTGAGTTAAGCCATCTAAGGCGAACTGCTTCGAGTTCCTGCCGATATTGAGTGCATGGACGAACGGAGGAAAGAGCCAAGGATCGCTCTCTTGGCAAAGGTCGAAGCATTGTGGAAGGACGAAACCGGGACTCCACAGGTTGCTGCCGCGAGCATGCAGGGCTGGTCTCCCGGCGGGGCGAGTATTCGGATCAGTATTCCGATCGGCGTTGGAACAAAGCTGACAATCAAATCAAAAAGAGAAGAATTCTCTGGCACACCTACCTATCCTAATCCCGACAAAAAAACGTATATTCTAGGAATTCAGCGGGGTGTCGCAGCAAACCATGATCCAAAAGAGCAAACTGCCGAGTAAGCAGGTCGCCTATCCCGGCGACTTCTGATTTCCGAAGGTTTCGGAAGAAATCATGGGCCAATAGACGGGCGCACAAATGCGTTTCTCTTTGACCACCGGCGCTCTGGACCGTGGTTGACCGCCTCTTCCGTTCTTACTTGCTGGCAGAGGTGGCCGCGCCGCTCTTGCCGGCCAAGTAAAAGTAGCCGACCTTGTTATTCGGCGGCGTGCCATACCACATCCGGCCTTGCGAATCGCGGAAGAATTCCCGCATGGCGAGTTCCGCATGCGGGAACGGATATTCGATCACCTTCCCCGTTTTTGTGTCGAAGCGCCCAATGACATCCATGTTGTGGGAGTCGTACCACAGATAACCGTCCGCATCAAAACCCAGAGCGTACGGACTGGGATCCGGGCCGGGCAATGGAAATTCCTTGAAGGTTTGCGTCTTGGGGTTGAACTGCAACATCTTCCCGCCGCGATATTCGCCCGAATAGATCATGCCATCGGACCCGATTTCCATCCGTCGAGGGTAAGCGTCCGTCGTCGGTGGAGTCCAGAGCGAAAGCTTCATTGTTTTCCCATCCACTTTGCCAATCTTGTTCGCGCGTGGGTAGGTGAACCAGACATCGCCATTCTTGTCTGGTTTGACGTCGTAAGTCGTCTTAGCTTCGTCGAAGTGGGTGAATTTCCCGGTCTCGGGATCGAATCGGGTCAACGGATCGCCGCTGGCCCATGCCCTTCCGCTCGGATCAAGCCGGACCGTGTGCTTCGATCCGCCGTCTTCGATTCCCTCTTTCCCCGGCAAAAATGAATCTTGATATTCGGTGATCTTCTGCGTTACGGGGTCCCATCTTCCGAGCTTGTTCGGACCTTGCTCGGTCAGCCAAACAGAACCGTCCGGCGCAGGCACGGTCGAATGAACTGCACCGGTACCGGTTTCGGGAATGGGGAAGTCGGTCATCTCTCCCGTTTTTGGGTCGAGCCGCGTAATCTTGTCCGCGACGCCAAAGTCCGGAATCCACAGATAGCCGTTCTTGTCGGGAGCGGCGCTGAAGGGCATCCGGCTTGGCCCCGGCATGTCATATTCGACGTACACAATGTTCATGGCCTCGCTGCTGAAGGGCCGCAACGTTTCCTTGTATTTGGGCATCTCCTCGGGAGATTTCGGTAGCACGGAATCCGGACCGAATAAACTAGTAAGGTAAGATACGATATCGTTAGCATCCTGGTCGGTGAGGTTGGCCAGGCCAAAGTGCATGGCCGTTCGCATGAACTCAACCCGGTCTTTCCAGCCATCTTCATCCCGCGTCACCGAAGCCATGCGGCTTTGAAATTGATGGCAAATGTTGCATTGGGCAAAAATCAAGTCTTTCCCTTTTGCCGGCGGCCAGAGTTGTCTCGCCTGGTTTTGGGAAAT
Organism: Terriglobia bacterium; assembly: GCA_963811715.1. Classification (GTDB taxonomy): domain Bacteria; phylum Acidobacteriota; class Terriglobia; order Acidiferrales; family UBA7541; genus Palsa-360. The sequence goes on along the minus strand of CAWESM010000003.1, from coordinate 2,442,792 downwards.
CTCATTCCAGCGGACCATGCCCTTTTGCAATGCAAAGTCGAAGGAGGCGTCCTGGTCGGCGGTGAGAGTTACGGTGTTGCGAGGGTCGGCGCGAAATCCAACGGCCTTGATCTGCACGCGATAATCCCCGGCGGCTAGATCGGGTATCCGATAGTGGCCCTGGTCGTCAGACAGCACGATGACGTTGATCCTGGTCTTCGCGTTCTGCGCCTCCACAAATGCGCCCTGAAACGGCGCGCCATCCGCGCCCTTCACCGTGCCCGTGATTGTCGCGCCGTAACTGGCTGAGCTGAGGAAAACAAGCAAGCTCAACAGGGCCCAAACCTTGGTTTGTGACCGCATGGTTCTCTCCTTTGATTCCGTGGTCCGCGAACAATGACGGCAAATTGCATCCTGCGCGTTCATTCGTTGAAATTGTGTTCCACGCCTATCGTATGCGCCAATGCTAACGTTTTTCCGCCTTTCATTCACTACAATTCCGCCGCTGCTGCCACGTCCTCCTTCGGGAGTGTCGTTACCAGCTTTTTGGTTCGCTTCGTCGTGATTAACACCACGCTGATCAAAACAAACAGAGTGCCTAGAATCGTTCGCAGGCCAAGCGATTCGCCGCCTAGGAAGTATCCAACCAGCACGGCCACTACCGGATTCACGTACGCGTAAGTCCCGACTTTTGTCGGCGATTCATGATGAATCAGCCACACGTAGGCGGTATACGCGATGATGGAGCCCGCGACAATCAGGTACAGCAACGAGAGCCACGCTCCGCGGGAGACGGCCCACGGATGAAAATTACGAAATTCGCCCAGCGCGGCCGCCGTGAGCGCCAAAAACACTCCGCCGGCTAGCATCTGCGCTCCCGAGCTCATGACTTTGGAAGGCGGAAGCGGCAGCTTGCGTGTAAGCACCGACGCGACCGACCAACTCATCGATCCAACGGTCAGCGCGGCGGCGCCCAGCATGTCGATCGGCGCCCCACCGAGGTTTACTGAGCGGCTCATCAGCACGGCCACTCCGCCGATCCCGATCAAGAGCGCCAAGGTCAAGCGGAGGGTGAGCCTCTGCGTTCGCAGCAAAATGATTTCCGAAAGCGCCATAAACGCCGGGATCGTGGCCATCATGACCGCGGTTATGCCCGAAGGCACACGCTGCTCGGCCCAAAACACCAGTCCATAATCGAGGACGAAGATCAGGACCGCGAGTAAAGATGCTGACGTCCATTGGCGTCCGGTCGGTGAGCGCTCGCCCCGAGCAATCATCCAGCCGTAAAGAACCAGTCCTGCAATCAAGAAACGCATTCCCGCCAGAAGAAACGGCGGAACTTCGCGGACGCCGACACGAATTGCCAGATACGTAGATCCCCACACAAAATAAATAATCGCGAAAGCCAAAATGGTTTTCCATGTGGAGCGATGCGTGTCGGCTTCCATCAAAATGTCCTACCAACAATCTACCATTTTCCCCCACCTGATCGCTCCTACCTCCCGGAGCAAGATGCATTCAGAAGTAGCGCACTTGTCTTCAAAACACACCTGTCGAAAATTGAAGAACTGGCGAACGCCGATCCTAGGTTGACACGAGACAGCGCCGGGCATAAGGTCTTGCCCAAGGATCAAATCAAAATCGCAAACTTGGGTGAACCGCATGAAACGAAATCGACGAGAGCAGAACGGTTTCTCACGCAGGGATTTCATCAAGGTGACAGCCGCAGGCGCCGGCGCGGCCGCTTTGACTGGGCTTCCTGCGGAGGAAGCGCAGGCGCAAGGACGACCCACGCATTGGGACAAGGAGGCCGACGTCGTTGTGATCGGGGCGGGAGCTACCGGTCTACCGGCGGCCATTCAGGCGATCGAAAGCGGGGCGTCCGTGATTCTGATCGACGCGAATACGGATGTCGGCGGGCACGCGATCTTGAGCGGCGGAAACGTCGCTCTGGGCGGCGGCACGAGCCGGCAGCAGAAATATGGAGTCGTCGATTCGCCGGACCTTTTGTACTCGGACTTGACGGATTGGTCGGTCGTGGAACCGAACGGGTTTCCCGATTACAGGTACAACGACAAGGAAGTCATCCGCGCTTTTGCCGATGAGAGTGCCAAGACCTATGAATGGCTGATAGCGCATGGCGTCACGTTTGTCGACAAAGCCCCGGACACGCTGGGCGGGCACGCAACCGGGAACTCCGCTCCTAGGGAGAACCACGCCGCGCCGTTGGCGTGGCCGCTGGTTCAGACTGGCGCGCCCGTCAGCGCCGAACGCGCGGCGACCACGTCATCGGGTGTCGGCCTGATCCGGCCGCTCGAAGCCACGGCGAGAAAACTGGGCGTTCAGATCCTCCTGCAGCACAAGATGGCGAGCATCCTCCGGGAGAATCAAAACTCGGGAAGAGTTCTTGGAATTACTACTATTAACAATGGAAAGACTGTAAACATCCGCGCCAGGAAGGGCGTCATCATCGGCACGGGCGGTCACAGCAGCAATGTGAACTTTCGCAGGATCTTCGACCCGCGGCTGACCGAAGAGTATCAAGTTGCCGGCGAGCCATATTCGTTCCAAGACGCCAGCGGAGAAATCGCGGCGATGGGCATCGGTGCATCGCTTTGGGGCGCATACAATCAGTCCGGAGAATTCGGGCAGAATGTTACGAAGGCGGGTTGGATCGGGTGCCAATACGGTTATGTGAATCTTTCCTGGCAGCCCGATAGTCCCATTTTTTCTCAGGCGCGCGCCACGGGGCTTTCCGTAAAGGATTACCAAAACGCGATCCTCGTGAACGTGGCGGGCCTGCGATTTTATGATGAGACGCAAGGCCAGTTTCCGGCAAACAATTACAATTCCATCAAGTCCTACATCCCCAGAAGCTACGTCAATGCCGCCAATATCAAGTATGAACCTTCTAATTTCATTAATGCCGCCCTCGCGGGAACCGGTGATACGACTCCTGGAGGCGGGCCGATCTGGGCCGTCTTTGATTCAGACGCTGTGAAGCGCGAGGGCTGGACGGTTAAGCCCCCCTACGTGGATCCTTTGCAAGGGTATTTCTTCTCTGCGGCCACGATCGCGGACTTGGCCGGGAAAATCGTGAACAAGTATCAGCGAAAGCCGATGCCTCCCGACGCGCTGGAAAACACCGTTGCGCGGTACAACTCTTTTGTGGACGCAGGCACGGACGCCGACTTCGGAAAGCCCGCGCCAAAATTCAAGATTCAGACGCCGCCGTTCCATGCCGCTTGGGCCACGCCCGTCATCCACGACACGCGCTCCGGTCTGAGGATCAACGCGAAGTGCCAGGTCGTGGACCTCAATGGCAACGTCATACCGGGACTCTACTGCGGAGGCGAGTCCGCGGGGGGATTCAGCCTGCACGGTTTGGCGCGCTGCGCCGTGCAGGGCCGCATCGCCGGCAGGAACGCCTCCGCGGAAACAAACAAGGGGTAATGCGGATAGCGTAGGGACGCTGCGGGCACGACCCTGCGGTTTCTCCGTTTTTCGCGTCTCCCGCTGAGCGGCAAAATACGGTCTGTACAGTCTGTGTAGGACTCCTCCGTCGAACGATCAGCGGCCAAAACCACCCTCAATTCAGACCCCATACGGCGCGGCTGCAGCCGCGCCCCACAAAGATTCGACGTTCTCACAGAGACTCTGCAGCGTCCGCGCCTCCGTGTGAATTCCCGTTGTGTCCCGGAAAGTTTCAATTGCGGTGCTTCATTTCGACGGGAAATACGAAAGTAAAGCAATCCGAAACGATGCGAGCTTCACCAGGCAATTACGACACCTTTATGTTTTGTTTATGCAGTTCAAGGCTAATCCAGGAACCAGGGCGAAATTCAAAAAACGGATAGCCAAGATTGAAGAAACTAATTCCTACCTATACGAATAGGTGATTCCGGGCATCGAAACGTTGCATTTTACTAACCGCGAGGGTGCCACTAGTATGGCGGTCCTCGGCAGGAATTAGATTTGCCCAGTCAATTTGTAAGGAAAGAATAAAGGAAAAATTAAAAGGAGATTACATGGCGGAGAATACCGGCGAAGTCAAAATGACACCAACCTTAGGATTGACCGGGTTGACGATGAACGCCATGGCGCTCATCGCTCCCGGCGCTTTCCTTTGGCTCACCTTTGCACCCCAGGCGACAGAGGGTGCCACGGCGCCCTCGATGTGGATTGGCATCCTCTTCGCGCTTTTGCTGTGTCTAGCGACGGCGGTGTGTTACGCGGAAATGGCGAAGCTGTATCCGGGCACGGGCAGCTCTTACTATTTCGCGGAGCAGTCCTTCCTGAATCACGACAAGGCTTGGAAATACGCTCGCCTGATGAAGTTCATCGTCGGCTGGGGATCGCATCTGTACTATTGGATTTACCCCGGCGTCATGGTGGCTGTCACGGGAGTTTTCTGCGGGTACATCACGGGCACCCTGTGGCCGAACTTCATGAGCGCGACGAACCCCGGTCCGATGTTCATGATGCTGATCGCGATCTTGTTTTCTTTCGCCGTTGCTTATATCGCGCACCGAGGGGTCACGGGGTCCACGGCAGTCAGCGTCGCCATCAATGTGATTCAAATCTCTGCGCTGATCGTTTTCGCGGTAATGGCCATCAGCTACCGGGTCAGTCATCCGCCGGGAAGCGAAGCGTGGCAGTTTGATTCGGTTTCCGGCGAAGGGTATAAGTACGAATTTGCAACCACAAGCCAAACGGTGGATGGAAAGGCGACAGATGTAATCACGCGTGATGCCGCCATGGTGCCACAACCCAAGCTCGACGCGGCCGGAAAACCGGTGCCTTTTCATGTCAGTTATGATGCTTATGACACAAGCAGCCCGCCGGTGTTTCAGGCCCATCCGAATGCCACTTCCGTAATCGCCATACACAATTTCAACTGGATGTTCGTTCAAGCTACGGTCGCCATCCTGATCCTGGTCGGTTTCGAGTCGGTGACGGCACTGGGCGGCGAGGCGAAAAACGCCAAGCGGGACGTCCCGATCGCGGTCATCACTTCACTGCTGGTTCAGGGGGCCTTCTGCTACCTGTTTGAGTATTTTGCCGCGAACTACTTTTTGAATAGCGGCTACCCGATGACAAGTGCAACCACCTCGTCGGCGCCGATCGGCGACATGATGATCATGGTCGGCGATGCCCTATTCGCCGGCCATGGACGAGCCTTCATGCTGATCGAAGCCGTAACCGTCTTCCTGGCGCTCATTGGCACGACGCTCTCCTGCATCAACACCGGAGCGCGTGTCACCTATGCCATGGGCAAAGACAACGAAGTGCCGGAACACTTCGGCATGCTGCATGAGAAGAACCTGAGCCCTCACCGCGCGATCTGGGCGTTGGCAGCGATTTCAGCGGTTTTCGGCGTGCTCGCACTGCTGATGCTGTTCGGCGATTCCGGCGCCCTTCCGGACGCCACGATCAAGGCCCTGCCTCAGGGGTTCTGGTCGAGTTTCGGGTACGTCGCTCATGACACCATGGCGAAGTGGCCCAACAGCCTGCTCACGATTACGCTGGCTTCCAACTTCGGGACGTTCCTGCTCTATGGGCTAAGCTGCGTCACCTGCATCTTTTGCTACCAGGGGCACCCGAACTTCAGCTTCCTCAAACACATGCTCATCCCGGTTTTCGGCATCGTCGCGAACCTGATTTGCATGGGAGCTTACCTCGTGCTGCCATTCATGGGGTATGGCACGAAGATGGAACCGTTCTTGGCCTTAGGGATTGCAGCCGTCTGGGCGATCTACGGAGGGATTTACTTCCTTCGTTCCAGCAAGGTTGCAGGACGGTCAACACTGGTCACCAGCCGAACTTAGGGTGTACCATGGGAATAGCTCGATTGGCTCGGAAATTCGGACAGGCGATCATGCCTGTCCGAATTTCTGTTTCAGACGTAGCTGTAAGTAGTCAAGAATCCGAGAGGAGCTCTCTCCGGCGGGACTCTTCGAGGCCCGACTCGGGGCAACTTTCCACCCCTCGCCTTATGCTGGACCTAGAGTTCGTAGCACGGACGGATGACGGACGAGTCCGCGACCATAACGAGGACTATCTTGGTTACGCGCCGCCTGCGACTCCCGCGCAGGCGCGTTCCCGCGGGTGGCTGTTCGCCCTGGCGGATGGCGTGGGTGGACACAAGATGGGCGAAGTCGCGTCAAAGGCGGCGATTGAAAGCATGGTCGCAGGGTTCCAAGGATCTCCGGGCGGAGAATCGCACGCCGCATTGCTGCCCCGGTTGGTGCAGAAAGCCAACACGCATGTTTTTGAGACCGCCGTCGCCGGAGGCAGGAATTCCGCCGGCATGGCCACGACAATTGTGGCCTGCGCGTTGCGATTCGACCGCGTAACGGTTGCGCACGTGGGCGATTCGCGTTGCTATTTGATCCGCGGCGGGAAGGCGACTCAACTTACGCGCGATCATACCGTTGCCAATGAGCAGATTCGCCTGGGGTTGATCTCCGCACAGGAGGCGGGCGAGGGTTCGACGCGGCACATCCTCAGCCGCTCGCTGGGCACCGAGATGATTGTAAATGTAGAGACCAACGATCACCAGTTGCTTCCCGGCGACGTTCTACTGCAGTGCTCGGATGGTTTGCACGGCTCGGTGGAAGGCTCGGAAATAGCCGCGTTGTGCAGCCACGGATTGGACCTGGTCGCGGCCTCGGAGAAACTGGTAGCGCTTGCCAATGAGAGAGACGGAAGCGATAATATCAGCGTTCAATTGATTCGCGTGCGCGACGTCGAACGCATGGGAATGTACCGCGGACGGCCGTACAAACTATACTGACGCGGGTTGCCGGCGTTCCCTGACTGCCGCCCTTCTCTCCCAATGAGTTCACTCCATCCCGGCGATCAACTCGATCACTACCGCATCGACAGCCTGGTCGCCCGAAGCGGGATGGCCTCGATTTTTCGGGGCGTCGACACGCGCACCGGCCGCGCGGTGGCCATCAAACTTCCGCACCCGGAAATGGAAGCCGACCCGATTCTGTTCGACCGGTTTCAGCGCGAAGGAGAAATTGGCAAGAAGCTGGACCACCCTGGTGTGGTAAAGGTGCTGAATGATGAAGAGCGCAGCCAGCGCTACATGGTCCTCGAATGGGTAGACGGAAAACTGTTGCGCCAGATTCTGAACGGAGTGACAAAACTTCCGCCGGAGCGCGCGATCAAGATTACGCTCGGCCTCTGCGATGCCCTTGACTACATTCACAGCCAGGGCGTGGTGCACCGCGACCTGAAGCCTGAAAACATCATGGTGGATGCGGAAGATCGCATCAAGCTCATTGACTTCGGCATCGCCGCCAACGCCGGATCGCGCCGCCTGACGTTTGCCAAGCTCACCGAGGCCATGGGAACGCCGGACTACATTTCCCCGGAGCAAGTGAAGGGGAAGCGCGGCGACGCGCGGAGCGACATTTACACTCTCGGAATCATGTTCTACGAAATGCTGACCGGCAAGGTGCCGTTCACCGGCCCGAATCCGTTTGTCATCATGAACGAGCGGCTGATAAATCACCCGATTCCGCCGCGCGAAGTGAATCCGGAAATTACTCCCGAGCTGCAGGAAATTATCTATCGTGCTCTCGAACGCGATCCGAAAAAGCGTTATGCGACCGCGCGCGAGTTCGCCCTGGACCTGGAACACCCGGAAAAGGTGGGTGTCGCCGACCGCGACGAATTGCGGAATTGGAGACAGAAACGCTCGCCCGTAATGCGACGTGTTCTTTTTTACATCATGCTGGCCTTGATCCCCGTCGTCGTCTTCGGACTGATGCTCTACGTTGCAAATCGCAAGTAACACCCGAACAACTTGTTTGAACACAGGCTTACGCGCACAGCTCTAACCTGACGCCTCTTTCCATCGAACTGCGATAGAATCGCGGTGGTATGGACCAACCGATGATCCGCTTGGGCACTTCCGCCTTCACGGCCGCGGGGTGGGAAGGATCGTTCTATCCCCAAGGCATGAAGCCCGCCGACTATCTTTCCTACTACGCGAAACACTTCAACTCGGTCGAACTGGACAACACATTTTATCGCGCACCCTCGAAAACCGTTGTAGAAGGATGGGCGAGGAAGACGCCAGAAGACTTCGTGTTCGCCGCGAAAATTCCGCAGGTGATCACGCACGAAAAAGTGCTCGTGGACTGCGATGTGGAGTTCACGCAATTCGTCGAAACGATGGATATACTTGGCAATAAACTAGGCCCGCTCCTCTTTCAATTTGGATACTTCAACAAGAATGCGTTCTCCGGCGTGAATGATTTCCTCGCGCGCCTTCGCCCGTTTCTGAAGAAATTGCCGGCGGACCACAAATTCGCCGTGGAAATCAGGAACAAGAATTGGCTCGTGCCGCAATTCGCCGACGCGCTGCGCGAGCGTGGCGTGGCGCTCGCGTTGATTGACCAATCGTGGATGCCCCGGCCCGCGCAGTGGTTTGAGAAGCTCGATCCCATAACGGCGGCCTTCACCTACGTTCGTTGGCTTGGAGACCGCAAAGGCATCGAGGAGCAGACGAAGGTCTGGGACAAGGTGATTGTCGACCGGCGCGCTGATCTCTCCGAGTGGGCGGACATTCTGGGGAAAGTCCGCAAAAGGAAAATCCAAATATTCGCCTACGCGAATAACCACTACGCCGGACATGGGCCTGCGACTGTCGAGATGTTTCGCGGCCTTTTGCAGTCCCGACCGGTTGACTAGTAGCTTCCGCGGACCTAGGATGGACGTTGGGACTTCAGCGTCCGGCGTGAGGCTTTATGAATAGCTTCGAGATACTCCACAGCGAGAACGTTCGCGCGGAGGCCAAAGACGCCATCCTGGTGATACCCGTCGGCGCGGTGGAGCAACATGGCCCGCATCTGCCCTTGACGGTGGATACGGAGATTCCGGTCCGCATCGCTTCCATGCTGGTCAAGAGGCTCAAGGTGATTGTGGCGCCGGCGGTCACCTACGGTGCTCGTTCGCTGCCACAGGGTGGGGGCGGTCCCGGTTTTCCCGGCACCATCAATATCCGCGGCAGCGTTCTAACGGATTACTTGAAGGACATTATTGCCGGCTATATTGCCACGGGTTTCCGCTCGATCGTCATTCTGAACGGCCACTATGAAAATGAAAGCTTCATCTTTGAGGCTCTCGAGATTTGCCGCGAGGAAGGAAAGCTGGAGGGCGTAAAGATTATAGCCATGGGTTGGTGGAGTGTTGTTTCGGATGCCGTGCTGGAAAAGCTGTTTGGTGACCGTTTCCCAGGATGGCATGCGCAACATGCGAGCGTATGCGAAACATCCTTAATGCTTCACTTTAGAAACGACCTTGTTGCCCCGACCCAAGTCGACAACACCACACCTCCGAAGCCAGAGATCCACCCATTCCCTGCCGATTCGTCCAAGATCTCGGATCGCGGCGTTCTGGGAAGCAGTGCGCCTTCCACCGCTGCCATCGGCCTCGCGTTATGCGAGGAGATCTGCTCGCAGCTAGTCGCGTTGATTCAGGAACATATGGGAGCAGCGCCTACGTCGAAAAGAGGCGCATCGAGGAACCGCTTATCCAAACCGCACGGCGCGTAGCATGACATTGCTTCCTGTTACGTATTGGCTAAAAATATGTCCGATAAACACACCAGTAATCCTGATCTGTCCGACTTCAAAGGCTGCGTGGGAACACAAGATTGTTTGTGGGTCAAGGCCCCGGTAGGGCCGGGATCTTTGACTTCAGCCGTGAGATAAAGCCAGAATACCCAAATCGGCGTTAGCTGCTGACGCCCTGGATTTCCAGTTGCCACCCAGACTCTGAAGTCCCGGCCTCCTTAGCACCGTTGTAATACCGAAAATTTCCAAAATTAGGACATTACCCGGCGCGGCACGGTGGTTGTGGATTTCAGAACCGCCGCCGAGCCTGTCCGGTGTGGGGACAGAAAACAGTGGCACTCGAATGGCCGTGGTGTCTTTTTGGGGCAGAGTACGTAGTTTTTCTTGCGGCTGGGCGCTCTCCAGGATGACATTTCGGGCACGTACCCCTGTCCCTGGCCGGAACGGCACAGACCTCCCGGTTAAGATAGTCCTATGGCCAAAGGGACTACCATCCCGCAACACATCGGCAGGTACGAGGTCCTCGAGGAAGTCGGCCGGGGAGCGATGGGGGTTGTCTTCAGGGCACGGGACCCATTGATTGGGCGCCCAGTCGCCGTGAAAACGATCACTTCGGGAATCGCCGAGGACCCGGAACTCTTGGAGCGGTTTCGCCGCGAAGCCATGGCGGCCGGTGGCCTGCAGCACCCCAACATTGTCACCATCTACGAAATGTCGGATTCGGACGGGCTTCCATTCATCGCCATGGAGTATCTGGAGGGAGAAAGCCTCGAGAAAGTGATCAGCAACCATTCGCGGATGCCTCTTGCCCAAAAGTTGGGGCACATGGTACAGGCCTGCCGCGCCCTCGATTACGCGCATCGCCGCGGCGTGATTCATCGCGACATCAAGCCCGCGAATATCATGGTAACGCTGGAGGGTGTGGCGAAGGTCGTGGACTTCGGGATTGCCCGGATCACAGACGCGGCGAAGACGCGAACAGGTTCTTTACTGGGAACGCTTTGCTACATGTCGCCGGAGCAACTCCGCGGCCAGCGCGCCGATCAGCGTTCCGATGTCTGGTCGCTGGGAGCCGTTCTGTATGAGCTGCTCACGTACCGCCGCGCCTTCGACGGTGAAAATCATGCGGCGGTGATGATGAGCATCCTGCAAAATGAGCCGCGACCGGTTGGAGAGTTTATTCCAGAATGCCCTCCCGAACTCGAAAGTGTGGTACAGCGGGCGCTGGACAAGGACGACGGCCTTCGCTATCAAACGATGGAAGCACTTTTGGTGGACCTCGAACCGATCTGGTCTTCGCTGCAGCGAGAAACCGTTCAGAAATTGGTGACGCAAGGACGCCAGTTGATGGAGGTCGGTAAACTCGCCGAAGCCGGCGAGGTACTGCGGCAGTCGCTGGCGATCGATACGTCGAATCTTACGGCGAAGGCGTTGTTCGACCAAGTGAATGCGTTGCTCGGAACAAACCATATCTCTCTGCAAGAGATTGCACAGGTTGGCCAACATAAAAGTCGAGAGCCTGAGGCACTTTCATATCCCGAAGGGAATGCGACGAATCACGGTCAGGAGGGTGCTGAGCGGACGAAGTTGATTCGTGATCCGCAAATGACAATTTATCACGGGCCATTGGTTGATAAACGCGATAGTTCTGGCCCATCTGTGACCAAGCTATCGAGCGGGCAAACCAGGGTTCAGCAGGCGGGGAGTTCCGCCTCTTCGCCAACACTGGATTTGCGAAGCGATCGACCGGCATCCGTTATAGCCGGGAAACCCTCGGCGACCCCGCGACCTGCTGTTTCGCGGCCAGCGGTGGCGCAACCCCGGGCGCCGGTCGGATCTCGCGGCGTCGGGATGCCGATTGACCGAACTTCGAGGAATCGAACAACGGCGTACGTGATCGGTGGCGTCTTTCTAATCCTCACCCTCGGAGGGATTGGATTTTGGCGGATCTCTGACCTGCACAAATCTGCTGACATTCCGAGCGTGAGTCCACTCGCTCCGGGGACGACACCCCTGGAACCATCAACTCCGCCACCCGCGAGCACAAATCCAGCTCCTGAAGCGGCTCCGTCTGCACCGGTATCGCCCGCGGCATCGCTCGAGGACCAGCAGCGTCACTGGATCGACCTTGCGCATGAAGCGGCCGACTCACGCGACTACAAGACGGCTCAAGCCAGACTCGACGAAGCCGCTAAGCTGAACGGTCCTTTGAACCCGCTCATTGGCGATCTGCGGCGGCGATTCAGCGGGGAGGCCCATGGGACGCAATTGCAAGAATCAGCTCGAAAGGAGCAATCTCTCTGGGACAAGGCCATGAAGGAAATCCAGGGCGATCGTCTCGACAGCGCCGACAAACTGCTTCGAGGGCTCCTCACTTTGCCGGAGGGAGGGCGCCGTTTGGCGGACGCCGAGCGATATGTGGACCAGGTGATTCCGCAGCAACGCCATCAGAACGAACTCTGGTCGCAAGCCCAGGCGGAGTCCAACTCGAACGAGCCCGGACATTTGATGAATGCCGCAAAAACTCTCGATCAGCTCTTGGCCGGAGGAGGCGTTCACGAACAGGACGCCAGGCAAATGCGAGACTCCGTGATGAAGCAGTTCGCGCGGAACAATGCCCGGAGGAATCACGAACCACTCCCGGCCGCGTCGAACGCGGAGGAGTCCAAGTTTTCCCAGCTCGAAGATCAATTCGTGGAGTGCGTGCAGCGCGGGGACGCGCAGGCGCTCGAGCAGTTACAAAAGTTGAAGCCGCAGTTCAAGACGATTGCAGAGGGCCGCGGCCCTCTGGCCATAGACGCTCAAGATTATCAGAACAATTTGATTCCGAAAGCGCAGAAGCAAATTGAAGATCGTCTCGCGAATGCGGAATCCGCCGCAGCGGCCAACGCCGTGTACGATGCGGCCATGAAACATTACGATCGGGCCGTCGCCACGCAAAATACGGCCATGCTGCGTTCGCATGTGCTTCCTGAGTTTCAACAGATCGTTCAATCGGGCGGCCCAAGGACGCCGGAAGCCACGCGTTACGTCAATATTTTGATTCCGGCGGCGCTTAAGGAAGCAGGCGCTCACTGAGATTTGGAGCCGCTTCTCAGCGTTCGCTCTTGGTGAGTACCGGTTGGGGCGGCTGCTCGGCGCGAGAGGATATGAGTTCCTTCCAGAGGACTTCGAGAATCTCGACGGGTTCGTCCCGGCCCTTTAATTTCTTGGCCGGAAGGGCACGAGCGGGAACTTTCTCGCGAAGGGATTTCCAAGTCGCCGTCGAGATGAGAATCTGATCCTGCTCGGCCTCCGACGTGAGACGCGCCGCGACGTTAACCGTGTCTCCCACCGCCGTATAATCCATCCGCCGCGCCGTGCCCATATAGCCGATGACCACTTCTCCCGTATGGATTCCGATTCCCATCTGAAGATGCGGGTAAATCGCCGAACGGTTGAGGTCGGCAAGAGCCGCTTGCATATCCGCCGCGGCGCGAACCGCGGCCAGGGCGTCGTTCCAATGGGAGTAGGGAGCGCCAAACAGGCACATTAAGCCGTCGCCCAGGTATTTGTCGATCGTGCCTTCGTGCGCGAAAACGACATCCGTCATCTTCTGAAAGAATCCATTCAAAATTCCGACGATCTCTTCCGCCGGAATGGTTTCGGCCATGGCGGTGAATCCGCGAATGTCTGCAAACAGAAGAGTGACTGTTTGTTTTTCTCCGCCCAGGCGCAGATCCGCGGCGTCCGCCGCAACTTTGCCCGCCACTTCCGGCGAAAGAAATCGTTCCAGCGCACTGAGCTTGACGCCCTGTTGAATGATTTGGTCCCGGCCGCGGATTCGATCGATCGCGAGTCCCGCCTGCATCGCGATGACCGCAAATACATTCAGATCTTCCTGAGAAAACATGGAGCCACGCGAAAGATTGTCCACGTAGAGAAGTCCGAAGCGGCGGTCGCGATTTCCGAAAGGGGCGCACATGGCCGACTGAATTCCGGAGCGCACCACGCTCTTACTCGCCGAGAACGAGGGATCGACCTGTGCGTCGGCCAGGAGCAGCGGAGTCCCGCTTTTCATTACCCTTTGTACGATCGTTTGCGAGATGATCAGATTGGGTGCATTTTTCCGTGCGGGATCCTTTGGTTCGCGCGCAAACCGAAGGATGGCCGGTTGGAAGGCGTAATCCCCTCCGCTAAAATCGCCCTCGCCCATGAACGATTCTTCAAGAAGCATGGCATAAACACGGTCCGCTCCTTCGATATCTAAAACCAATTCAAGAACGCGTTGAACGATGTCCCCTACCGTGTTGAGATCGGCAAGAGCCCGGCTCACTCGAAGAAGCAGAGCAAGCAGCGCGTTTTCGCGCTCGAGAGCGCGGACGCGCTGAGGCGGACTTGCTCGACGTTCGACCCCTGGCTCCACGTCGCTTCCGACCGCCGTTACAGGAAGCAAAGAGCCTGAATACGGGGACCCAGTGAGCTCTCGAACAAAGCGCTGGGGTAGGCGGACGGTATCATGGGTGAGGATTCCGTGGACCTGCGGCTCCTCGAAGCGCATGCGGTATTCACCGATTACCAGTTCGTCGTTCGGGCGGAGTGTTGCTTCCTTGACCAGAGTTCCATTCAACTTGATGCCGTTCACGCTGTCGCGGTCGACGATTTGCCATCGGCCTTCCTCCGCGACTCGAACGATGGCATGAAGCCGCGAAATGCTCTCATGCTCAAGGACGATATTGCTCGATTTGGCTCTTCCGATCGAAACGGGCCGAGTGCCGCACAGCTCGAAAACACGCGAATTTTCGCCCGGCCCATCAATCACAAATCGCGGCATCGAGAATCCCTCCTGGACAAATCATCATCGGCTGGCGGGAGAGGCAGAGCAATAGGAATTCCCAGATGTATGTCGAATCACGTACGTCCTTGAGCATCCACTGGCGTAACTTGCTGCACTCATTTAGCGACGCCGACCACTTTGCTCTCCAAGCGCTTGGTAAGACCGAAGGATTCGGCGAGGAGTTCATAGGAGCGCAGTCGAGCCTCATGGCTGTGTATAACCGTCAGAATCATTACCTCGTCTACCTGTAGGTCGTGTGCCATGCCTTCCAGTTTGCCCTTTACCTGCGCGGGGGGGCCCACAACGTATCGGGGCCATTCGCTGGCATCCCACGTGAGCGGGTCCGCTCCGGCGCCTAGGTTTTCGAGTTCCTTGATCGCTTCCTCTGGCGTTGGCACGGGGCGCCGTTCGCCTCCGAGGCGGATCCGGCGAAGCAGCACTTTCGTGCTGGCAGACAGTCTCACCGCTTCAGCATCGGTGTCCGCGCAAACTACACCTAACGTCAGGATGGCTCGCGGTTCCCGCAAGTATTTTGATGGCTTGAAGTGCGAACGATAGTGCGCGAGCGCCGCCACGCTTTGTTCAGGACCGATGAAATGCGCGAAGGCATACGGCAGCCCGAATTGCGCGGCGACCTCCGCGCTCCAACCGCTCGATCCCAGCAGCCAGACGTCCGGGGCTCCCGGCATTTCCGGCGAAACTTTGATCCGGCTGAACGGATGCTCTGAGGGAAAATGGTGGTGAAGGAATGCCAGCAGTTCCGTCAATTGTTCGGGGAAGTCCGATGCCTCATGGCGCTTGCTTCGCTCACGCTGCAGTGCGAATGCTTCCAGGCCGCCGCTTCCAGGCGCGCGGCCCAAGCCAAGATCGATGCGGTCCGGATACAACGCGTGCAGCATCCGGAATACTTCAGCGACTTTCAGCGGACTGTAATGCGGGAGCAATACGCCGCCCGAGCCAACGCGAATCCCGGAAGTTTCCGCGGCCACTCGCGCGATGAGAATCTCAGGCGCTGGACTGGCAAGCGTTTCTATGGCGTGGTGCTCGGCGATCCAATAACGCTCGTAGCCGAGACGATCGGCGGCGCGCGCCAACTGGATCGTGTTATGGAGAGCGTCGGCCGGCGTGAAGCCCGCGGGGACGGGCGATTGGTCGAGGACGGAAAGTTTTATCACGCCCTTCCCTTTCCGCCCGCTGGTGGATGCTGGAACATCTTATTATTTTTTGTGGATGGCTTGAAGGGTCGCGTCATGCATTATCTGATGCCCTGACACGATGGATAGGCACGACCGTGTATGCGTTTGCCCGCGTTTCTCACAAAAGCGAAGTGAATATCTATTCTCTGTTGTTGGGTTGATGCGTGGCATCGCGTTTCGATGCGAAGCCGGTTTTAGTAGCACAGGCTTCAGCCTGTGTGCATTTACGTTCGTGCAAAAATCAAAACCACACAGGCTGAAGCCTGTGCTACGGGGCCGCGCCGGGAACATGGGGGCGCCGCGCCGCGATTTCGCAAACGAAGGCGATGGCCACCAGAACGGCGGCGGCGTAAAAGGCAGCCTCATAATTCTTGTACCTGTCGAAGAGGACTCCTCCAATGGTTGGCCCGATAATCCCCGCCGCTCCCCAGGCGGTAAATAGCAAACCGTAGTTCGCGCCTGCATTCCTGGCGCCCCAGAAGTCAGCAACCGCGGCGGGATTTACCGCGGCTTGCGCGCCGTAGCAGAAGTAAACTATAAATACCATTACATATACAGCTAATATGTGGGCGCCAGCCCAATACATTGTGGGGATCGCCACGGTCGAAATCGCGAGCACCACCCGCAGAGTGTTTAGACGGCCGAGAGCGTCGGACAACCAGCCGGACAAGATCCGGCCAGAAACGTTTCCGATGGCTCCGACGGCGAGAGTCATTGTCGCCAGTGCGACGCCGGGAATTCCTTGGCTTCGGGCAAAAGGAACGAGCTGGCTGATGATCAAAAGTCCCGCCGAGGATCCGAGTCCGAAACCGAGCCACATCAGATAGAACGCGGGAGTACGCAAAACCTCGCTCGGAGTGAACTCATAATGGGAGGACGCGGCGCGGGAAGCAGGCGCCGGCATCGAATCGGTTGGCCGATATCCCTCCGGCGGATTCCTCATAAGAAACGACCCCACCATTGTCATCATTAGGAAAATGCCGCCCAGGATCATGCAAGCCGTTCGCCAGCCAAAGTGCGGGAACAGCACTAAATTGGCGACCGGGCCAAAAATGGCCGAGCCGCCGCCATATCCCGCGAACGCGAGCCCGATTGCCAAGCCTCGCTTGTCGGGAAACCATTTGGCCATCACCGGAGCCACAGTGGCGAATCCAAAGCCGTTGCCGATTCCACCCAGCACTCCGTAGCAGAGGAAGAGATAGCGCAGGCTCGTTGTATAGGCACACAGGAAAAATCCTAAACTGACCAGCGCACCACCCGTGATCGAGAACCAGAAAGGCCCGAACCGATCTTGAAGCCGACCGGCTATCAGTAACGAAGTTGCAAACGTCACCACGGCGATTGTAAATACAATAGATGTCTGCGCCCGCTTCCAACCGAATTCATTTTCCAGTGGCGCCACAAACACACTCCAGGCGTAAAGAGTGCCGAGGGCGAGAGTCATCAGGAGCGCGCCAACTAGACGCCACCAGCGGCTAATTGTTGGGAGAACAACCGGAAGGCTGGAGGGCACAGCCGGCGTAGAGCTTTCTCTAGGTGAGACGAACGCCATCGTTAAACCTCGCGGTGCGGAACGATCATCGTTTCCTCAATTGCTCGACGCTCGCCAGGATCTTCTCCGCAAGAGCAAGCACTGGACGATCCACCATCTTCCCATCCACGGAAGTCGCCCCACCACGTGCCGCCGCGGACGCTTCCACCACGCGCCTCGCCCAGGCTTCTTCTTCCGCCGTGGGAGCGAAGCATTCGTTGACCACGGGCACTTGCTTCGGATGAATGCACATCTTCCCCCCAAAACCCAGCCGCTTGGCGCGCAGGGTATCCACACGCACACGCTCCGCTGAATTTATGTCCGTGGTGACACCATCCACCGGAGATTGAATTCCTGCAAGACGCGAAACCAGCACGATCTGCGAACGAAAATATAAGAGTTCTTCTTCCTCGGCCGCCATGCCGAGATCGAGTTGGAAATCAATGGAGCCGAATAGCAGACGCTGGACGCCGCCGGCGCGAGCCATCGCCAGTGCGTTCCAGAATCCTCGCGCGGTTTCTATTTGCGGCAGGATGGGCGCCTCCGCGCCGAAATGCCCGGCAACAATGTATATATGCTCGATAGCTTCTGCTTTAGGTAATAAGACGCCGGCAATGCCCCGCGTCCCGCCCAATTTCAGGTCGTCACGAAACCATTCGCTATCTGCCACGTTGACGCGCACCAGTACGGGTTGGGCGGGCGTCAGCCACGCCGCCACCGCCGCGCGAGCCGCCAGTTTGTCCCCGGCGGCGACAGAATCTTCCAGATCGATAACCACGGCATCGGCTCCGGCCGCGCAGGCCTTCGCAAAACGGTCAGGCCGGTTGCCTGGAACGAACAGATAGGAACGGGGGCTGAGCGACAGCATCGGAAGTCTCCAAAGTCAGAAAACTTTCTATCTTGTTGATGTGGGTCAGATTCCAGATTTGCGCGAAACTGCGGTTCATTTCTTCCGCCGTGGCTGCTCCACTGAACTCCGCTAAGCGCAAGGCCTTCTGCTCTAATTCGCCGCGCGTCAGCGTGTTGCCCGGATCGCCTTTGGGCTCGTCCACTCTTCCGTGCAGTTTGCGGCCATCGGCGGTTTCCACGGTGACCTTGCCAATCCAACGTTTCGGATAGGCTTGATCCACTTCTGGGTCCAGGGCCATCACACATTTTTCACGGAACGCCGCGACGCGCGGATCGTTGTAGTGCTCCACAAACTCTTTCATGCCAGCGCGCCCAAACAATGCGATCATGCCCAGCACTGTGCCCATGGAAAACTTCGCTTGATGGACGGTCGTGGGATTTAGCACGGGCCCAAGCACATCCAACGCTGCCTGATGCACATGCGCGGTGACGTGCGTAATCGCCTCTGGCTTTAGGTCATTCTGAGCCATTACGATTTGCAAAGCGTCCGCGGCGGGATGCGTGTGCCGGCAAGAGGCATGGTATTTGAACGAAGTTTCAACTAGCGCCCAGCGTTCTCCCAGCCGATCGGTCAATTTTGCGGGATCAGCATCCCTTGACATGCCGGCCGCCATTCCCTGCGGGCCCTCCAGAATATGCGTGGCACCCGTAAAACCTTCCCTCGCGAGATAGGCCGAAAGCAAACCATCTGCGGCGGCTTTGGCGGTGTGCAGTTGCTTAGAGTCGGCTGCATCGCGCAAAAATTCCCACAAGCCTGCCGACTGCGTGCCCGCCGAACCAAAAGCATCGAGCATCTGCTCCGCGGACAGATTCAGCAAGCGGCCAGTTGCCGCAGCCGCCGCAAGGGTTCCAGCGGTTCCCGTGGTGTGAAAAACCTGGTAGTGCGAGCGGCCCAGAAATTCGCCGACGCGGATGCCCACTTCGTAGCCCGCCACCGCCGCCGTCAGCAGTTCAGGCCCAGAACTCCCAATGGCTTGCGCGACCGCCAAAACCGGAGGAAAGACGACGGCACCCGGATGAAACACCGCGCCATTGTGAACGTCATCCTGTTCGGCGAAGTGAGAGGAGGCTGCATTGACCATCGCCGCAAACAGTGGAGAGGTGCGCCGGCGCGAGATCAGCACCTCGGACTCGCGAGTTGCCGGCCCCATGGCGACTGCGAAGCGCTCGATCGCTTCCACTGGCCGCGCGCCTTTGCCGGCAAGAGCGGACCCAAACCAATCGAGAAATAATTCCTCCGCGCGCCGCAGCACTGGCGCGGGAATGTCCTCGAACCGCAGCGTCGCCGCGAAGTTGGCCAGAATTTTGCTCGGGTGATCGCTCATGGTGTTTGGTGTTCCATGATTTGGACTATATCGCATACTGAGCGTGGAAAAGATCATCCATCGCTCAAAATGAGCGCGGCAATCCGAGCACGTGCTCCGCAACATACGAGAGAATCAAATTGGTCGAAATCGGGGCAACCTGGTACAGGCGTGTTTCGCGGAACTTACGCTCGACGTCGTACTCACACGCAAACCCGAACCCGCCGTGGAATTGGAGGCAGGCATTGGCGGCTTCCCAAGAGGCCTCCGCGGCCAGCAGCAGCGCCATATTGGCTTCGGCGCCGCAGGGTTGCTGGGCGTCAAATAATGTACACGCCTTGAAGCGCATCAAGTTAGCCGCTTCGACTTTGATGTACGCCTTGGCGATTGGGAATTGGACTCCCTGATTCTGGCCGATCGGCCGCCCGAATACATGGCGCTCCTTGACGTATTTTGCCACCTTGTCAATGAACCAGTAACCGTCGCCGACGCACTCGGCCGCGATGAGCGTCCGCTCGGCATTGAGCCCGTCGAGAATGTACCGGAAACCCTTCCCTTCTTCGCCGATTAAATTTTCCGCCGGGATTTTCAGATCGTCGAAGAATAGTTCGTTCGTCTCGTGATTCACCATGTTGGGAATGGGCCGCACGCGGAGCGTCTCGCCGATCGATTCGCGCAGATCAACCAGGAAAATCGACATTCCCTCGGATTTTTTCTGTACCTCTGCTAAAGACTTCGTTCTCGCTAGCAAAATCATGAGGTCGGAATGTTGTACGCGCGAAGTCCATACTTTCTGTCCATTCACTACGTAATGGTCGCCTTTCCTGACCGCCTTCGTCATGATCTTTGTCGTGTCGGTCCCCGCGACCGGCTCCGTTACCGCCATGGCTTGCAGGCGCAATTCGCCCCGCGCAATTTTAGGGAGGTATTTTCGCTTTTGCGTTTCCGATCCATGGCGTAAAAGCGTGCCCATGTTGTACATCTGCCCGTGACACGCCCCCGCGTTGCTGCCGGCGCGGTTGACCTCTTCCATGATGACTGATGCCTCGGTCAGACCTAGCCCCGAGCCTCCATATTCTTCCGGGATCAACGCGGCCAGCCACCCCGCCTTTGTGAGCGCATCCACAAATTCCTCCGGGTAGGCGCGCCGTTCGTCAATTCGCCGAAAGTATTCTGCGGGAAATTGCGCGCATAATTCCCGCAAAGCGGACCGCAGATCTTGATAGGGATCGGCCGGGTTCAGCACGGATTGTCCTTTCCTATTGCGTTAGTCGAAACGCCATCGTTCGCGACCCGCCACGCTCGTCTTTGACTCATCTCCGCCCTCCATGGTTGGCGTGCGCTTCCTTTCACAGCCTAGGCAGGACACTTTGCGCGTGCAGGAAACCATAAAGCCGGATCGGATTTTCGATCAGAATACGGCGCGCCATTTCCGGCGACCCCAGAGCCTCGAAAAAATCACTGAGCAATCGGTCATAGGCGATTTTACGGTATGGCAGCATACTATTTTCGCTCTCTACCCGTTTGCGGGCCGGAGTGTGCGGCCAATCGCTGCCCCACACACAGCGATCGGGCGCTGCCTGCACCAGGGCCATCAACCATTCAGAAGGCGGCGAAGTGGCAAGATCCTCCGGGCTACACCGGTATGGGGCCGAAAGCTTAATCCACACACGCGGCAGTGCGGCCAGATCGAGCAGCGCGCGCCCGGCCTTGCCTGCAGGAGCCTCATTTTCGGGCAGCCCATAGTGATCGATGACAATGGGAACGTCGGCCTTGGCAATCGTAGCTGCGGCGGCTGCGAGCGTTTTTGCACGCGCGATAATTTCGACATGCCAGCCTTGCCGCGGCAAAATATCCAGCGTCTCCAGCAAAGATCGTTCCAGTTGCCGCTGCGCATCGGCGACGTTACGACTGTAAAAGTTCAGCCTCAGGCCGCAAATTCCCCGCCGGCCGTAGCTCTCCAGCAAACCGGAACTAGATGATGCCGCATCGACCACGGCTACTCCCCGGCCAGACTCGCCCAGTTGATCGAGCGCCTCGAACAAACACGAATTGTCGGTCCCATAGAAACTTGGCTGCACGACAACAAAACGAGCAACGCCAAACGGCTCCGACGACGCGCGCAACGACTCCAACGTCGCCGGCCCTGCCGTGTAGGATCGGTTCGCGACTTGTGGAAACCGCTTGATGGATCCGACGACGTGGACGTGGCAATCGCAGGCGCCGGCAAGAAGGTTCTCGCGCATATGGTACTAGGATTGTATATGGAAACGGAGCCACGCGATGAATTGCCCTCTGCTACAAACCACAATCGGCTTGCGACGACAGAGTGCTCAGGAAGTCTCCTTCCGCCCTCGATTGACAGGTTTCCTGCACGACTCGCAATCTATCCAGGCTATGGTCTCCAGGCAGACTCGGAGCCTTGACTTAATCATCTTGACAAATCTGGGACCTTCCCTGAGAGTCCACTCATATTTATTCCCTTGGGAATCGGCCTTTTTGATTTAGGGAACCCAGTACGCCTCATTGCATCAATGCACGTAAGCTGCGGGATCGTGATAAAGGAGACAGTATGACAAAGCATGATGAAGGGGCGCGTCGGCGGCGTCGCAATTTTCTGAAGACGGCTGGCGGTGCGGCATTGGCCATCGTCGTCACGAAGGACGCGCAGGGGCAGAGTGAGCACGCCAAAGCCCCCACGCAGGGCGGACGTCGGCGAGACGAGCCGGCTGACAGAGGCCTCTGGGCTACCTGGTACGATTTGCCGGATAACGGCCGGGACGCCTATCTGTCCTGGCTGCACGAGACCTATCTCCCCGCGCTGTCGAAGCGTAGTGGCTATTTGTGGGCGGCGCACTACGCCACGCAAAACACAGAGACGAGATCCGATCTCCATCATGTGGAGGATCCTAAGGTCCCGACGGGATTTCGCTACGTCCTCCTGATTGGCGCGAAGGACGCAGGCGTGTTTGGCAATCCCGCCCCGGTCGAAATCCACGCGGCGCTGCCGGAGCAGGACCGAAAAATGCTCGCCATGCGGATCGGCGAGCGCGTAAACCTCATGACCGAAACGAGCAGATGCGAAGGCCACGCGAGGAATTCGTACAAGGAAGGACCGCTAGGCGCTCCCTGCATTCAAATTGGGAGCTTCAACTGTCCCGTGGAATACGAGGAGGAGATGCTCGCGGGCTACGTTCAGGTGCGTCTCCCGGCAATGTGCGCCGCCGGTTCTTGCGTCAGGACCCGAAAGATGAACTCCGCTGCTGGGTGGGCGAAACACGCGATTCTTTATGAGTTCGCGTCGCTGGAAGGCTTCCAACGGGATTACGCGGTCGCAAACGCGCATGCGCCCATCGGGCTGAAGGGACATTCCGTGGTTCCCATGCTCATTCACGCGCCCAATGGGCCCAACTTGGCGATCAGAATTTGGCCGCCGGTAGCGAAGGCTTAGCAGCTTGCGAAAATAACAGAATGCCGTCATTCTGAGCGCCGATTTTGCGCGAAGAATCCCTCTTAGACTTTTGTTTTGAAGCAGGAGAGGTTCTTCGCTTCGCTCACAATGAGAATCAAAGGACTTTTTCCGCAAGCTGTAAAACTCGATGGAATAGGAGGAGCGGTGTACAGTCGCAGGGAATTCCTGAGTAGCGTGTCAGGCGCATCCGCGGGAATTTTTTTCGTGGGCTGTGGCCTCGTTGATTCCGCGCTGGCCGCTGCGCAATCTGGCGCAATGGGCAAACGCAGGCAGGTCACACTTGGCGGCCAGCGCGTGCTGACTGTGGATGTGCACACTCATGTTCTGGTTCCCGAAGCCCTGGACTTGGTGAAAGTTTATAAAGAAACCGAGAGCATACGGGACCAGTTCGCCTCGGCTCGAGGTCCCGGCTACGACGTGCATCTCGTTGATGCTCGTCTAGAGCGCATGGACAAAGAAGGAATCGACGTGCAAGTCGTGGGCATCAATCCATTCTGGTACTGGGCGGAGCGAGACCTGGCGAGCCAAATCGTCCAGGTCCAAAATGAAGCCATCGCAAAATTGTGCGCGAGTCATCCTGACCGATTTGTAGGTTTGGCTTCCGTGGCGTTGCAATTCCCCGAGCTCGCGGCGGACCAATTGGAACAAGGGATGAAGAAGCAGGACATGCGCGGCTGCCTGATCGGCGGAAGCGTCAACGGCGAAGAACTCTCCGCTCCAAAGTTTTATCCATTCTGGGAGAGGGCCGAGCAATTGCAAGCCTTCGTCTTCATTCATCCTCAGCGGTTCCCGGAGGCGGAGAGCCGATTGCAAGGAAATGGTTTTTTGTCGAACGTGATCGGCCAGCCCCTCGAAACGACAGTCGCGCTTTCCCACCTGATTTTCGAGGGGACTCTGGACCGTTTTCCAAGGCTCAAAATTTGTGCAGCCCACGGCGGGGGATTCCTGCCGTCATACAGCGGCCGGATGGATGCCTGCTTGATAGCCTTTCCGGCAACTTGTAAACCAGTTAAAAAAGAACCCAGCGAATATCTGAAGCAGCTTTATTTTGACTCGATCGTCGTGACGGGAGAAGGCCTTAGACACTTGGTCGCAACAGCCGGCGTCAGTCAGATTCTCCTAGGGACGGACTTCCCGACGGACTGGAATTCCAAGGGTGTCGATCACGTTCTAAGAACCGCAAGCTTGAGCGATGCAGATAAGAAAGCCATACTTGGGGGAAATGCCGCGAAACTACTTCAGATCAATCCGCAATCGGGAAGCCGATCCATTCATGGAGCAAAGGACCAACCAGGGGCAGGAAAGTAACGGGAGCAACGCGATTCGTGACTCTGCGCACGCCCCCCGCAACGAGTGGCGGCAAGGTGCGAGGAACGAACAGTTCCAGTTAAAATGGCGGGCAAGCCTGTAAGCCGGATTCTGTTCGGCCCGCGAGCCGTGAAGCTTGCGTGCCGTAGCGATCATTCCTCTAGGTCCAGGTTCGCACCTGGACTCCAGCAGCCTACCCGAGGGTCCTAACGAGCCGGGCCGGCTCTCCCCTCCTATTTGGCCTTGCACCACGCGGGGTTTGCCGTGCCGTCCCGATTGCTCGGGACGCGGTGGGCTCTTACCCCACCGTTTCACCCTTACCGTGCACTCTCACCTGCCACAGCTCACTCGCGTGAGCCGTCGTCAGACCCGCTGAAGGTTTTCCTCCAGCCGGTCACCGAGGCGAATTGCACTGGCGGTTTATTTTCTGTGGCACTGTCCGTGACCGAATCCACGCCTTGCAATTGCTGCACGAAGATTCAGCCCCCTGGCGTTACCAGGCGCGTTGCCCTTTAGTCCGAGGCGTTTCCGCCGAGGACTTTAGTCTAAGGCGCCCCGCGCCGAAGACTTTCGTCCCAGGCGCTTGGCGTTGAAGACTACGGTGTCCGGACTTTCCTCCCGGCCTGCCTTCTTGCGAAGGCCTGCCCAGCGATCACCCGGCCTGCCCGCCAATCACAGTATAGCCTGCGCTGCCGGATTTGCGCCAGAAAGTCGGCCTCAAATCTGAAAGGCCTCCGACAAAACCGCGCAGTTCATCCTACGAGGCCAGCTAATTCCCGCCGGTCGCCGAAGCGGTCAATGGCTTGGCAGTAAAGACGGTAATTTCAACGCGCCGGCTTGCCTCGCGTCCCTTTTTGCCCTTGCCCTCGTCAATCAGCTTCTGCTGTCCCAAACCAACCATGTGGATCCGGTAGACAGGAATGTTATGCGAGCCGACGAGGTAAGAAATCACGGAATTTGCGCGCTCCCGGCTGAGTCGATCGTTATAGTCCTCCGGCCCGGTTTGATCCGTGTATCCCTCCACGGTGATGAAATAACGCTGCAGCGAGCCGATCTGTTTGGCCACATCATCCAGTTTCGCCTTTTCATCACTGGTGAGAGTGTTTTTGTTGACGGCGAAATGCACGACCGCCTGATTGCCGGGCTTGTAGTCATCGATATTCGCAACCACATTGCGAAGGTCGGTCAGGTCCTTTGCATTTTGGTTGGCCTTGGACATCGCCCCTTTGGACTGGTTATCGGCCGTCTTCGCAATCTCGCTGGTCGCGTCGAGTTTCTTCTCATCCTCATCCACGACCTGGTTCGTCTTGTTAATGTCCGAGACCTGAGACGTATCGCGCTTCTGCGAATTTTGATCGACTTGATCCACCTTCTTATCGATGGGCGTGATGGTCTGCCGAACATATTCCTTCGTCGCGCAACCCGCGATAAAAAGTGAACCTATCGCCAGGGCAATCGTCGTTGCTGCGCTTACCTTGCTCATTTTGCTTTCTCCCCCATTTCGCTTTTCCGGGTCTGCCGGAAACTTTTCGACATGAGCCAGCCTCTCGGCCTATCGGACCCCGAGAAACCTGACGCACGTCATGGACCATATTCGTACAGAGCGGGCATCAACTGCAAACGATTTGTTAACAATAAACTACAAACAAGCGATCGGAGGCTCCTCAAATTTTGCCAGTACTAGCCCACGTATCCTTTACACATGTGTCTCGTCTAAACACACATTTGGAAGGAACAAAACTTAAATCGCCTCGGGAAGTTCAAGTGCCTAAAGGATCTTCAGAACATGGATCGTTGCGGTGTCTTCTTGGACTGGGATTTCGGTCCCCGCCCCTTGCTCTCGTCCGAATTCTTCTGCGTGCGTCCGCTCTTCTTCGATTTCGTCGAATCCGTCGCCGATTCGCTCTGTTCCTGGGAGATTTCCAACTTCCCTGAAAGCAATTTATCAAAATCATCTTCATTCAAGATGGGAACGCCGAGAGCGCGCGCCTTGTCATGCTTGGAGCCCGGGTCAGCGCCAACCACGACGTAGTCGGTCAGCTTGCTCACCGACCCCGACACTTTGCCGCCGTGGCGCACGACTTCCGCGCCGGCCTCGTCGCGCGAGCGCCGCGCCAACGCGCCGGTGAAAACGAAAGTTTTCCCCGCAAAACGCGTATCCTCCGGCGCCTGGCGCTTTTCCGTCATTTTCAAGCCTTCGTCCTTGAGGCGCTTGATCAGTTTTTGATTGGCCTGCTCGGAGAAAAAATCGGCGATGCTTTGCGCGACTTTCGGGCCGACTTCGGGAACTTCCACGAGTTCTTCCACGGTAGACTCCGCCAGCTTGGGGAGCGAGGCAAAATGATCGGCGAGAAGTTGTCCCGTGCGCTCTCCGACAAAGCGCATGCCGAGCGCGTAGATCAGCCGCGCCAGGCTGTTGTTCTTGCTCGCCTTGATTTCATCGAGCAGGTTCCGAGCCGATTTTTCGGCCATGCGCTCCAGCGCAGCCACACCTTCGATCTTCAATTCGTACAAATCCGCAAAATCTTTTACCAGGCCCTTGGCCACAAGCTGATCGACAATTTTTTCTCCCAGGCCATCGATATTCATCGCGTGGCGTCCGGCAAAATGCAACAGCGACTCTTTGCGCTTAGCCGGACAGCTCGCGTTGACGCAGCGGTAGGCGACCTCTTCAGGATCCTTGTGAATTTTGCTGCCGCATTCCGGACACCGCTCGGGAACTACAATCTCGCGGCGCGGCTTCCCTTCCTTGACGACTTTGATGACGTGCGGGATGACTTCCCCGGCGCGCTCCACGATCACCGTATCGCCAACTCGCAATCCCAGCCGCTCGATTTCGTCCATGTTGTGCAGCGTCGAACGGCTGACCGTGACGCCGCCGACTTCGACGGGTTCGAGCACCGCAACCGGCGTGAGCGTGCCCGTGCGTCCCACTTGAAAAATGACGTCGTTCACGACCGTGGTTTCCTGCCGCGCCGGATACTTGTACGCGACGGCCCACCGCGGCGCCTTCGACGTGAAACCCAATTCCTGCTGCATCGCGATTTCATTGACCTTGATCACGATGCCATCGATTTCGTAGGGCAGCTTCTCGCGCTTGCCTTCCCACGCATCGATGAATTTTTTCACCTCGTCGAGCGAGTGACAAAGCCGCCAGTCGGGCGAAAGCCGAAAGTGAAGCCTGCGCATGGATTCGAGGGCTTCCGAGTGCAGGCGCGTGGGTACGCGCCCGCCGGCCAGAAGCAGGTACGCATAGAAGTCGAGCCGCCGCGCCCGCGTGATCTCCGGATCGAGAACGCGCACCGCGCCGGCCGCCGCGCTGCGCGGATTCGAGAATCGCTTTCCGCCCTGCTCTTCCTGCGCCTGGTTCAGCTCCTCGAAGGCGCGCCGCGGCATGATGATTTCTCCGCGAACTTCGAAGTCCGTGGGCATGCGCAATTTTTTCAGTTCGGCCGCATCGACGCGAAGCGGGATCGAGCGGATCGACCGCACGTTCGCGGTAACGTCTTCGCCGGTCGTGCCGTCGCCGCGCGTGACGCCGCGCGTGAGCGCTCCTGCTTCGTACACGAGCGAAATACTCAATCCATCAAACTTGTGCTCGGTGACGTAATCAATGCGGTCGCGGCCGGAAAGTTCCCGGACGCGGCGGTCGAAATCCTCGAGCTCCTCGAGCGAATACGTGTTGTCCAGACTCATCATCGCCGGCGAATGTTGTCGCGTTTCGACGCCTTTTCGCGGCGCGCCGCCGACACGCTGCGTCGGAGAATCCGGCGAGACAAGTTCCGGATGCGCGGATTCAATCTGCTGGAGTTCCTCCATCATCCGGTCAAACTTGACGTCGGAGATTTCCGGCTCGTCGAGCACGTAATAGAGATATTCGTGCCTGCGGATGTTCGTCGCGCAGCTTTTCGATCTGTTTGGCGATCTGGGCGCTCTTTACCATTCGGCCTCATCGAATCGAACGGAACGGACGTTTAGTATACAATGCGTCTCCCAGCCTCGAAACTGGATGTCCATGCATAGCGCAGATACGGTCCTGCAGCAAAACGGAACGAACCACGCTATCTTCGGAAATTCGAGATGCGGTTTTGATCCTCAATCCCAGCGCGGGTGGCGGCCGCCGCATGCCGCAGATCGACGAGGCGCGGCGCATTTTTCGCCAGGCAGGAATTGAAACGGAACTGCAGTTGACGACAGCTCCCGGCGAGGCCACCGTTATGGCGCGCCGCATCGTGGAACAGTCGCGCCAGCTCGCCATCGTATGCGGCGGCGACGGCACGGTGAACGAAGCGGTGAACGGACTTGCCTGCAGCCAGGTTCCGCTGGCCGTGTTGCCGGCCGGAACGGCCAACGTCCTCGCGAAAGAGCTTTCGCTTCCCTGGAATTTGCCCCGCGCCGCCGAACGCATCGTGCGGGCGCAGTATCGCCGGATCGCTTTGGGTCTCGCCATTCCCGAAAAATCCAGCGGCGAACCTCGCTACTTCCTCAGCCTGGCAGGAGCCGGCGCGGACGGCGCTCTTGTGGCGGCTGTCCGTCCCGGAATTCAAGCATCGCGCGGGAATCATTGCCTACTGGCAGGAAGGCTTTCAGCAATTGACGCGCTACACTTTCCCGCGTTTCCGAACGACCGTGGGCGATCGTTCGATTGACGCCACGCTTGTGATCGTGGGACGCACGAAACACTATGGCGGGCCGTTCAAAATCACCACCGAGGCCGGTCTGCAACGGCCGGAATTCGAACTCGCCTTCGTGACCACGCGAAGCGCCTGGCGCTACCTCGCCTATATGCCCCTGATCTGGACGGGCCAATTGCGCGGCGCGCGCCACGTGCAATTCTGCAAAGCCACTTCCCTGCAATGTGTCACCATCGATTCCTCCCCTGTGCTGATTCAAGTCGACGGGGAGCCTGCCGGGCGTCTCCCAGCCGAATTCCGCATCGTGCCCGACGCGCTTACACTCGCCATGCCTGATCCGTTGTAGTATTTCACGCGGCGTGCGGCTCCAATCCTTGCGGGCTCCACGCCCGAGATCAACACCGGCGAGGTTCACACCCTTTTCATGGAACCAGTAACCCATGCGCTCATGTCGATCGCTCTCGGACGCGCCGGGCTGAACAAAGTAACGCGCATGGCCACCCCGATTCTGCTGGTCTCGGGCTTAGTGGCCGACGCGGACTGGGTCACCCGTTTCGGTGGCCCAAGCGCATTTCTGCACGGCCACCGCACGGCAACGCACTCACTGCTTGGAACGGTTGCCCTCATCGCGGCAGTCACCACGGGTTTCTGGCTTGCCGGACACAAATATCCAAAACTCGCCGTCCGAATTTTCCCCGCGCTGATAATTTGCACAATCGGCGCGGGAGCTCATCTCCTGCTCGATCTACTGAACGGCTACGGCGTGGAACTCCTGTGGCCGTTCAGTGCAAAGTGGTACGCGTGGGATATTGCGGACTCCGTGGACGCATGGATCATATTCTTTCTGTTGGCTGGATTGCTGGTGCCGGAGCTGTTCCGGCTCGTTCTCGAAGAAATCGGATCGAAGCCCAAAAAACGCGGGCGGCAGCGCGGCGCGATCGTGGGCCTCAGCCTTGTGACTTTATTTGCCGCGGGACGCGCCGTGGCGCACGGGCGGGCGTTGGCGCTGCTCGATTCGCGCGAATACCGCGGCCAGACGCCCCTCGAAGTCGCAGCCTTCCCCCGGCCTTCCAACCCGCTGCTCTGGTCAGGCGTTGTGGAGACGGACAACGCGCTCGTCAACGTGAACGTGCCGCTCGGTCCCGGCTCTTCCTTCGATCCGGATCTGGCGGACGTCCATTTCAAGCCGGAAGATTCGCTCGCGCTCAAGAACGCCGTAAAAAGCGCAACGGCCATCGAGTTCCTGAGGTACGCGCGATTTCCGCTCGCCAACGTGGGGCCTGATGGCGACGGCTTCCAGGTCCGCCTTCGTGACATGCGTTTCGCATCCGAATTGCCCGGCCGGCGCGGCATCGTTGCAGTGATCCACTTGAATGCGCAAAGCCTCGTCATCGACGGGCATCTTGAATTCGATGCACCTCCATTGAATTGAGCCTTAGAATAAAATTTTCCAACTCATAGACAAACTTGTCTCGCCAAACAGGGCCGGGTCCTGTATCGCCACCGCTCGAATTGTTTGCAGGGCGCAAACCTATTTAGTTCCGCTTCCCGGAATTCAACACAGAGAACACCAAGAAAAGCCACAGAGAGCACAGAGGGCCTACTGGAAAAGAACAAGAATGGATGACCAAAAGTAAATCGCCGAATTCTCTGTGCCACTCTGTGATCCTCTGTGACCTCTGTGTTAATCTTTTATATATTTCACTCATACAAGATTAATCTCTCGTGCTGGCCAGCCGCCGAACATCTCGCCCGGCGCGGAGAAGATCATCCAGTAGCTGCGGGCTGTCGAAATACGAGACGCGACGCCAAGTAGAGCCCCATAACGACCGCGAGAGCGATTCCCGCAACCTCGAACTTATGTGTCAGCAGAAATTGCGTTCCCTGGTTCCTATATTTGACAGCCAGGAGCCCCTCACCAAAAAAGCGAAAGCCGCGGGCCAGGGTCAGCCCCAGCACGAAGGTTCCTACAGGCATTTCCAATGCTCCCGCCGCCAGGACGAACACTTTGAAGGGGGTCGGCGGAGGCAACAGCGCCGTCACCAGGATGCTTACCAACCCATTCCGCTTGGTCCACGCTTGAATTCGTTCCGCGCGGGGGCCTGCATTCTTGCGGAACATCGCTTCGCCCCCCTTCCGCGCGATGTAGTACAGGAGCAAACAGCCTCCCACCGAACCGAGCGTCGCCATCCCCGCGTAATACGGCATGCGCGCGGGATAGTGAATCGAGAGGTCGATCAGGAGCAGGTCATTGATGACCGGAAAAGTGAGCACCGAAGAATCCAGGAACGCGATCAGAAACAGGCCCAGTCCTCCGGTGGAGGCGACGATACCCTGCAGCCAGAGGGGTATATGAATTTGCGGCGTCGGTGATTGCATAAGGGGCGGTCGAAGAATTTGAAGGGCGCGGGCTCTGCTTGTTTACCCTGACTCCGTAAGGGGAGCCCGCCAAAATATTGTATCAGAGATATTCCGCTTCAACGGATGCTGCGGTCATCCCCGAAAGGGCGCGCGCTGACACATTATGGAACTCAGCGCAGGCATCAGTTCCGCAGTTTACAGGATTCTTGCTTGACACCTTTCGATCTCGATTGGATTATGGCGGCGTGCAAGCCATTTCCATCTGAATCCATCGTAGAACCTAGGGGGGAAATATGCTGAACCGGCGGGATTTCCTGGCAGTTACAGGTGCCAGCGCAATCGGCACGGCGTTGGCTACGTTGCCGCGTTTCTCTCCCGTGGCCGCACTCCCTCTTGCGAAGCCTGACTTCACACTTCGCATCGCCCCGGTCAGCTTGGAGATCGCGCCCGGCACCGTGATCAAGACTGTCGGTTACAACGGCAAGGCGCCGGGCCCGGTGCTACGCATGCGCGAAGGCAAGCGCGCCACGTTTGACATCTATAACGACACGGACGTGCCCGAACTCGTGCACTGGCATGGCCAGTTCGTTTCCGCGGAAGTCGACGGCGCCGAAGAAGAAGGAACCCCGTTCGTTCCCGCCCATGGACGCCGCCAATATGCGTTTACTCCGCAACCCTCCGGCACGCGCTGGTATCACACGCACGTGATGGCCGCTGAACACCTCGACCGAGGCGGATTCACGGGTCAATTCGGATTTTTTTACGTGGAGCCAAAGAACGAGCCTGGAAAATACGATCAGGAAATATTTCTCGCCGCGCATCATTGGGAACCTTCCCTCGCCCACATGGGGCCGCAGAACAACGGCTGGGAGATCGCCTACAATAGCTGCTCATTCAACGACAAAGCGCTCGGACACGGCGATCCCATTCGCGTCAAGCAGGGACAGCGCGTACTTTTCCGCTTCCTCAATTCCAGCGCCACGGACGATATCCAGCTCGCTTTGCCCGGCCACAAGTTCAAAGTAATTGCGATGGATGGAAATCCAGTCCCCACGCAAGCCTCTGTGGATGTGCTGACAGTAGCCATCGCGGAACGCGTGGACGCCATCGTGGAAATGAATCAGCCGGGCGTTTGGGTTCTCGGCGCGGTGAATGAGGAAGAGCGAAAAAAGGGGATGGGAATCGTCATCGAATATGCCGGCCAAACGGGTGAGCCCAGTTGGGTGGCCCCGGCCAAGTCTACGTGGGACTACACTATTTTTGGCACCGACGCAAAACTGCCCGAACCGGATGGACGCTTCGAACTAACCTTCAAGAAAATTCCGG
This sequence comes from Terriglobia bacterium, assembly GCA_963811715.1. GTDB lineage: Bacteria > Acidobacteriota > Terriglobia > Acidiferrales > UBA7541 > Palsa-360. The sequence continues at coordinate 2,410,363 of CAWESM010000003.1, read as the reverse complement.
GAGAGCGTGTAACGTTCAATCGCTGGACCATCAATGGGAAATCGTGGCCGGACACCGATCCTTTGGTGGTCCAAGCCGGCAAACGCTATCGCATGATCTTTCACAATGAGACCGGTGACAGCCACCCTCTCCACCTCCACCGGCACGATTTTGAGATTGTCAATATCGGCGGCAAAACATCCGCGGGCGTGCTGAAAGATATCGTGAACGTCACTCGGTTCAGCAATGCCGAGGTTGATTTCGTCGCGAATCATCCCGGACTGTCGCTGTTCCATTGCCACATGCAATTACACATGGATTTCGGATTCAAGGCCTTGGTGAAGTATGCATAAGGAAGTTCCAATCCGTTGAATTTGTGTCACACTGCAACTCGATGCGCACTTTCACAATGCGGCGCCTGGGAGGAAAAAATGAAAGGTACGATCTGGATCGCGGTACTTTGTTTGCTCGCGCCGGTCGCGGCACGCTCGCAGGGTTCGGCGTCGAATCCGGCGTCGGCTGCCGTGCGCCGGACCCTCGGCAGTTACTCCAAGAATCTTGTGGCCGCTGCTCAGGAAATGCCCGCTGAAAAATACGCCTACCATCCGACGCCGGAAAATATGACCTTCGGAAAATCGATCGCGCACATCGCCGAGGTGAACAATTTCGCCTGCTCGAAGGTTTCGGACATGCCTGCGCCGCAAACTCCAAAGCTCAATGAAACCGACAAGGACAAGCTGGTCGAAGCGCTCCAGGCTTCGGTGGATTTCTGCGCGCAAGCTTTCGCGAAATTGACCGACGCAACCTTGGGAGATCCAGTTCCGTGGTTCGGTGGAAGGCAGATCCCGCGCATTTCCGCGGCCTTGGAAGTTACAAACGACTTGGTCGACCACTATGCGGCACTTGCTGTTTACATGCGATTGAACGGCTTGTTACCGCCCACGGCGCAGCCCAAGAAATAGCCGGGCGAGCGCTCCGGGCACGTGCCGGCTGCTAGATTCGCTCCGATTTTTCCTCGAGCGCAATGACTTCCCGCAGCCTCTGAAGCAAGACGCGCTTCGTGAAGGGCTTTTGTATGATCACGGCATCCAGTTTCATCAGCCCGTAATCGCTGAACCCCGTGTAGCCCGAGATGTACACGACTTTTGTTTCCGGGCGTGACGCAGTCAGAATCTCGGCCACGGCGCGGCCATTCATGCCGGGCATCACCACGTCCGTCAAAAGAAGGTGGATGGGCCCACGGTGCTGCCGAGCGATGCGGATCGCCTCGCTTCCGCAATTGGCCTCCAATACGGTGTATCCGTTATCCTCGAGTTGGCTGCGTGTGAGGGTGCGAAGAGATTCCTCGTCTTCCACCAACAGGATCGTCTCCGCTCCTCTAGTTAGGGCCGCTCCGCCATCAGTTGCGTGAACGCGCGGGAGTGCTTCCTGGACCTGTGGTAAATAAATTGTGAAGGTAGACCCTACCCCAGGTTCGCTCTGGACCCAGACGTATCCGCCGCTCTGTTTCACGAAACCGTAGACCGTCGCGAGCCCGAGTCCTGTCCCTCGGCCTTGTTCCTTCGTCGTGAAAAACGGTTCGAAGATGTGCGCCTGTGTCTGGGCGTCCATGCCGGAACCGGTGTCGCTCACGATCAGCATCACATATTCGCCGGGAATCGTGGGCCGGTGCCGCATGACGAATTCTTCATCGAGACGTGAATTCCTGGTTTCGATCGTCAACCTCCCGCCTCCGGGCATCGCGTCCCTGGCGTTTACGGCCAGATTCATGATGACTTGTTCGATCTGTCCCTGATCGGCTTTCACCGGTCCGAGCGCGGGGTCGAGCGAAGTTCGCAGCTGGATATCTTCACCCAGCAACGGCGGCAGCATCTTGATCATATCGGCGACGATCGTGCTCAGGTTCAATACTTTTGTTTCCAGCACTTGCTGGCGGCTGAAGGCCAGAAGCTGGCGGGTCAGCGCGGAGGCGCGGTCGCCTGCCTTCTTGATTTGTTCGACCGGGTTGCAGAGCGGGCTGTCCTTGCCGATCTGTTCCGACACAAAGTCGCAGTAGCCGATAATCACGCCGAGCAAGTTGTTGAAATCGTGGGCGATTCCACCTGCCAGACGGCCGATGGCCTCCATTTTCTGCCCTTGCCGCACTTGCATCTCCAAGGCTCGCCGCTCTGAAATATCCTCGATAAAGCCCTCCAAGAATTCCAGGTTGCCCTCGCGATCTCGAACCACGTGCGCATCACACCGAATCGTGAATGGCTTTCCGTCCCTGTGTTTCCAATCGACTTCTATGCCTTGCACGGAGTCTTGCCGCCGGCACCATGCGGTGGCCACTTCACGTTCCTCGCCGCGGTGATACACGTCCTTCGCCATGCCTAGACCGAGAACCTCCTGTTCGGAAGCGTAGCCGAGCATTCGCACGAGCGCGGGATTGGCTTGCACAATTAGGCCGTCCGGGGTCGTTCGCAGAATCCCGAAGGGAGCATTCTCGACAAAGGACCTGTAACTCGCTTCCGAATGCCGCAGGGCGTCCTCCATGACCTTGCGCTCGGTAATGTCCCGCACGATGCCGGAACTCCCCATGATGCGGCCGGTTTGATCCCTGATTGGCGATGCAGTGAGGGCCACGTGAATTGTCGTTCCATCTTTTCTTAAACGTATGGACTCACGACGCACCACACTTTCACCCCTCTTCAGTTTCTCCTGGTTCTCGAGAGGCTCTTCGTAAAGATCCGGAGGGACGATCGTCGTAATCGGCATTCCGATTATCTCGCTTCGTAAATAGCCCATCATTCGTTCAGCGCCTGCGTTCCAATCCGTGATGATTCCATCCAGTCCAATGGCGATGATCGCGTCGCCCGAATACTCAACAATCGCCGCCAGCCTGCGAAGGTCCTCTTCCCGGGCTCTCCGCTCGTTCACTACCTCTTTTAACGCTTCGACGGTTCGAGCCAGTTCCTCCGTACGCTCGGCCACTTTCTTCTCGAGGTCCTCGTTCAGCTTACGAATCGATATTTTGGCTCGTTCCGTCTCTTGTATTTCCGCCGTCAATTTGCGCGTTACAAACACAGCGATCCCGATGGCCACGACGATAGCCATAAAAATCAGAAAGGTAGAGAGTTGCCGGGCCGTCGCGTAACTTGCCTTGGTCTGCTCCCTGGCCGAGTTCATCTGATTCTCTTCGTATTGCACGAAAGCAGACCAAGCGTCCCGGTAGTTGTCCAGGGCGGGAAAGGCTTCATTGACCATCACTTCGCTTATTTCGTTTGCTTTTCCTTGATGCACGATCAGATCAAAGAGTTTTTGGATGCTCTTACCCGTGGGTCCTCTTGACTCTTCGATCTTAAGGAGCAATTCCTTCTCCACGTCCGAATCGATCATGGTATGGATCTTTTTTTCGGCCGCGGCAACTTTCTGCCGGTTCTCCTCTCGTTCGGCAGGAAACAGATCCGCTTCCGTCTTGGCTGTTTCCTTCATCAAAACAATTTTCATCGTTATTCGGTAGTTCGAATTTGAATAGAACACCGCCTGCCGGGCCAACTGCAGTTTCTCCCAACGTTGATTGAAGAGCCGGCTCACATCGGCATTCACCTGGCCCATCCGGCTCAGTCCGTACCAGCCGACCCCCATCAGCAGCGCAATGAGGAATCCGAATGCGATGCCCAGCTTCACTCCGGTGGAGTCATTCTTCACTTCCCGTGCCTCCTGTCAGCGCGGCGCAAAGGGAGCACCACGATCCTAGGCGTCAAAGGTCTGACACCTGATGCGGCAAGTACGCGCGTCTCTTTCCAGCTCCAGCGGGGGCCCTGGTACAATGTTTCGATTGTGCGCCGCCCACTCGCAGGGTCAAGCTGTGGGGGACGGTAACGCTCCTGAAGAGTTACCCCAACGTCAATTTTGCTCGATGAACCACGACGGCCGAAGCGGAAATCCGGACAAATGTGGCTGCTTTTCTGGCGCCCGTACAGAACTCAGGACCGCAAAGTTCACCTGTCGCCAGAGGTTTGGACCTCTTCCCCCAAGTGCGCACGACCGCGTGGAGCCGCGTGGAACGGTTTGACCCCCTTACTCGCGCCATGTTATAAAAACGTGCCTTGTGCCAACCCTTATGCCGCTCTTGGGGGTCTCTAACCTGCGGTAATGCGGAAGCGAAGTTTGTTCGCTGCGGCTAAGGGGAATGCCCCTATCCCGTCTTGAAGAGGCAGCCTGTAGCAAACCCGGTCAGTATTGCATTCCTCGCCCTGAAGGATAATCTTCAGGGCGAAATGGTGTGTTGGAAGTCGGTGCAAGAATGGGTAGTTACACTGATTGAGAATTCTTGAGGGAGGATCGCTGATGTCCACTTGGCTCGCGGGCGTATGCTCGCTTCGAAGCCGATTCACGATGGCAGGCGCCGCGGGCGCTGCCCTACTGTTGCTGAACGGCACGGCAGCCCGGGCCCAGTCCGCACCGGACACCGCGGGCGGCGAGGCCGGACTGAAACTTCCCGACCTCTCGCAGGTCTCCTTCCTCGGCATGGATGGCCACAAGCTGCTGACGATTGGTATTTTGTTTTGCGTTTTTGGACTCATCTTCGGAATGGTCATTTTCAACCGGCTGAAGAATCTGCCGGTACACCGCTCGATGCGCGAGGTTTCCGAACTCATCTATGAAACCTGCAAAACGTACCTCATTACGCAGGGCAAGTTCCTGCTTTTTCTCTGGCTGTTCATCGCCGTCATTATCGTGCTGTATTTCGGCGTCCTGTCCCCCGTGCCGGATAAGCCGATCAGCACCACGCTTCCCATCATTCTGCTGTTCAGCTTGATTGGAATAGGGGGAAGTTACGGGGTCGCCTGGTTTGGCATCCGCGTAAACACCTTCGCGAATTCACGGACGGCGTTCGCCGGCCTGCGCGGCAAGCCGTATCCGATCTATCAAATTCCTCTCGAAGCCGGCATGAGCATCGGCATGATGCTGATCAGCGTCGAGTTGCTTATGATGCTTTTCATCCTGCTGTTTATCCCCGGAGACTATGCGGGGCCGTGTTTCATCGGCTTCGCCATTGGTGAATCGCTCGGCGCGGCCGCGCTGCGAATCGCCGGCGGCATCTTCACCAAGATTGCCGACATCGGTTCCGACCTGATGAAGATCGTTTTCAAAATTAAGGAAGACGACGCGCGCAACCCCGGCGTCATCGCCGATTGCACCGGGAGACAACGCCGGCGACTCGGTTGGACCAAGCGCCGACGGTTTCGAGACCTACGGCGTCACCGGCGTCGCGCTGATTACTTTCATCCTGCTGGGCGTCCAGAGCCCCACCGTGCAGGTCCAGCTACTCGTCTGGATTTTCGTAATGCGTATCGCGATGCTGGTGGCCAGCGCCGCTGCCTATTTCATCAACGCCGCGGTCGCCAAGGCGCGCTACGCCGGCGTTGACAAAATGAACTTCGAGTCGCCGCTCACTTCCCTGGTCTGGCTCACTTCCTTCATTTCCATTGCCATGACCTTCGCCATCTCGTACGTGATTATTCCCACCCTGGGAGACGGCACGCAGTGGTGGAAACTGGCTTCGATCATCTCCTGTGGAACTCTCGCCGGCGCTGTAATCCCGGAATTCGTGAAAGCTTTCACTTCGACAGAATCGAGGCACGTCAGGGAGGTTGTGACTTCGGCGGAAGAAGGCGGCGCGTCTCTCGGCATCCTTTCCGGCTTCGTCGCCGGCAATTTCTCGGCCTACTACCTTGGACTCGCCATGGTCTTCTTGATGTCGGTCAGCTATCTCTTTGCCCGCCAAGGCCTTAGCGGATTGATGATCGCGGCGCCCGTCTTCGCTTTCGGCCTCGTGGCTTTTGGCTTCCTGGGCATGGGTCCCGTGACGATCGCCGTCGATTCCTACGGCCCGGTTACGGACAACGCGCAGTCAGTCTACGAACTATCGTTAATCGAGCAAATTCCGAACATCAAGGAAGAGTTAAAGAAAGACTTTAACTTCGACCCAAATTTCGAACGCGCCAAGGACCTGCTCGAAGAAAACGATGGCGCGGGCAATACGTTCAAGGCGACAGCCAAGCCGGTGCTCATCGGGACGGCCGTGGTGGGCGCTACGACGATGATCTTCTCGATCATCATGGCGCTCACTCATGGACTCACGGAAAACGTGGAGAAACTTTCGCTGCTTCACGCTCCTTTCATGCTCGGCCTCATTACCGGCGGGGCGATGATCTATTGGTTCACTGGCGCTTCGACGCAGGCTGTTACCACCGGCGCCTACCGCGCCGTCGAGTTCATCAAGGCGAATATCAAGCTCGAAGGTGTGGAGAAAGCGTCCGTCGAGGACAGCAAGAAGGTTGTCGAAATCTGCACGAAATATGCCCAGAAGGGCATGCTGAACATCTTCATCGCGGTGTTCTTTGCCACACTGGCGTTCTCCTTCCTCGAGCCTTTCTTCTTCATCGGGTACCTGATCTCCATCGCGATTTTCGGGCTGTATCAGGCGATCTTCATGGCCAATGCCGGCGGCGCGTGGGACAACGCCAAGAAAATCGTGGAAGTGGAAATGAAGCAAAAGGGGACGCCGCTCCATGACGCCACCGTCATCGGCGACACGGTGGGCGATCCGTTCAAGGACACTTCTTCGGTCGCCTTGAACCCTGTCATCAAATTCACGACGCTATTCGGTCTGCTGGCCGTCGAGCTTGCGGTGAAACTGACCGCGCAGACCGGTGGCATGCTGACGCATCTGCTGTCCGCGGCCTTCTTCGCCGTATCGTTCGTGTTCGTGTATCGATCTTTCTACGGAATGCGCATTCGGCAGACCCAAAACTAGAGTTCGCCTCCGCACAAATGGCGGACGGGGCGCCCCGGCGAGGCCGGGACGCCCCGTTTTCTTTTTAAACATTCGCTTAAGATGACTGAAAGTCGAATCTGTTTACCATATCGTTTGACATCAAACGACGCCTTTGCTAACAATCTCGCATACCATCCTGCATTGGGGAGGAACCCATGAATGCGAAGCAATCCGGCCGCCGGCGCTTCCTGAAAAACGGCGCAGCGCTAGCCGGCTTGGCTGTTGGAGCGATACAGCCCGCGAGCGGACAGTCCGCCGCGCCGGAAAAAACGGAAACGCCCCCTAGAGATGTACACACCTATGGCGAGCGCTCTCGGTTCGAGAATTCGGTTCGCACAGGCGCCATGGGCTTATACGATCCGGCGCGTCCGGGGGACCATCGCGACTTCGGTTTCAGGACCCCCACCCAGGATTCGGTCGGGATCATCACTCCAGCATCGCTGCATTTCGTCATCGCGCACGGTTACGAGCCTCCCGACATCGACCCCAACGAACATCGTCTCCTGATCCACGGCATGGTCGACCATCCTCTGATTTTCACTTTGGAAGAGTTGAAGCGCCTGCCATCGGTCACTCGAATTCATTTCCTCGAGTGCAATGCGGACAGCGCTCCGGCCGGTCCGACCGGGGCGTTTCGAATTGCGCCCAACGCGACGGCCCAAGACACTCACGGGTTTACGAGTTGCAGCGTTTGGACGGGGGTACCGCTGTCCATCCTGCTCAATAAAGCAGGGGTGCAATCAGGGGCGACCTGGATCGTCGGGGAGGGATCGGAAAAAGGCAAGCACACGAAGAGCATTCCGATCGAGAAAGCCATGGACGACGTTCTAGTGGCTTACGGCCAGAATGGCGAGGCGCTGCGCCCTCAGCAGGGCTATCCGATTCGTTTGTTGGTCCCCGGCTGGGAAGGCATCAACAATGTGAAGTGGCTGCGCCGAATCAAGGTGGTGAATGAGCCTTATATGGGCATGTGGGAAAGCACCAAGTATCCCAGCCTTCGAATGGATGGCCTGTCGCGGTGGTTCCAATTCGAAATGGGGCCGCGATCGGTGATTACGCGCCCCTCCGGCGGGCAAAAATTGTCCGGCCCGGGGTTCTATGAGATCAGCGGCTTGGCCTGGTCCGGCGGGGGTGTAATCCGCAAGGTTGAAGTTTCCATTGACGATGGAAAGACTTGGAAGGAAGCCGAAATCCAGGGTCCGGTCAATTCGAAGGCGCACACACGTTTTGGGTTCGCCTGGAATTGGGACGGAGAAGAAACCGTGCTCCAATCCCGGTGCACGGATGAACGCGGCGAGACGCAGCCCACGCCCGTCGAATTGGCAAAATTCTGGCGCGTCGAGCCGGAATTCTTTCGAACGACGGGAACGATCCCCGGCCACTTCAATGCCATTCAGCCCTGGAGGATCAATCGGGATGGGAGCGTTCAAAATGCGCTGGTGCTTTAATTTTTTCGCGCCACTGGTGGCGTTGGCCGCCTGCGGCGCAGCCCTGGCGCAAACCCCTGATTATAAGAACGTGGGCAGGACTCCCACCGAGCAGGAAGTTCAGGCCATGGACATCGCCATTGGCACGGATGGAAAGGAACTTCCGCCGGGGAGTGGTATTGCCAAAGACGGCGCAAGAATATTTAAAGCAAAATGTGAGGTATGCCACGGGCCCAACCTGGAAGGCAGCCCCACGGCGCCTGCCTTGGTGGGAGGCCAAGGTACGTTGACGTCGCTCCACCCTAAGTTGACCGTCGGAAGCTACTGGCCGTTTTCGACAACGGTATTTGACTATATCCGGCGCGCCATGCCGAGATATCAAGAGGGTTCGCTTAGCGTGGACGAGGTCTATTCGCTGACCGCCTTCGTGCTGTATCGCAACGAAATCATCAAGGAAGTTGACGTCATCGACGCCAAATCGCTGCCGAAAATTCAAATGCCGAATCGCAATGGATTTATTCCTCAGAAGCTAGAGGAAATCCACGATCCGAAGAAGCGGGGATGCCGTCTGGGGCATTGCCCTTGACGGGTGCGCGTTCCACGAAAAACGAAGATCAGATCAAGACCCCCAGCCTTCAAAAAGCCGAAGACTGGGGCACCCGCCAAGCCACGTGCCAAAGGCCGGGCCACCCGCGCGATTTTAGTGGAAACAACATCACTCGATTCGATCCCAAGACCAAGGAGTTCGTGGAATATCCGATTCCGACTCATGGCGCCTACCCGCGATTCATTGGCCTCGATAGCAAGGGACGCGTGTGGTTTGGAGAATGGTGGAACAGCAAGCTTGGGATGCTCGACCCTGAAGGGTCGCAGCAGATGGCTTCACGTTAGTAGCGGCCGACGAGAATTGTAGTAACGAACGGGGTGGGCTCGTCGTCCGCCTCGTTATCTTTTTTGATGGGCGACTTTCAGATTGCCGCCTTGGCCAATGTGAAGGATCAATTTGACTCTAAACCCGTTTCCTTACAGACCAACGGCGCGGCGCTCGGCTAGAAAGGTAGCTTCCCAAGCGCCTGCAAATGAGACACAGCATCCATGACAAAGTTCGCCCTCACCGCGCGCTTATAGTCTTCGCTGTCCGCAGCAAGTCCTACAGTTGGTTGCGCCATCTTGATAAGATGGCTTTCACAATGCAAGCAGAGGTGGCCTTCCTGGAAGAAGGGCCGAAATCGGTCGAGTTGCGGGAGTAGCGCATCAAAGCCACATCCCTCATCGCGACGAAGATTGATTGCTCTAAGAATGCCAATCAATTGAGTTAGTTCGTCCCTGATGAAGGCGAAATCGCATCCTTCAGTGTTCGAGCAAACACCAAATACGTGCATATGATTCACTGGGGCTTCCCGCCCCGCAATGGGTTCCCTGTTGGCGTCCGTGAACCGAATTTCAAATCATACAATTCCTCCTTTACGTGGTCGGGAAGAGCGATCACGTCGAAGCGGTGTTTGAAGTCGTCTACATCTGCTGCGGCATGAAACGCGTCCCAAGCAGCCGTCCGTAGATCATCCGTGGTCGAAGCGCTTCGAAGAATTCTTAACACATCGCCATCGGTCTTCGACTGTTGCTTCGACGGGTGTTCGCTCGCCTGAGGCAGAACGTATTCTCGGAAAAAATACTCCGCGCCCTTTGGATCAACGGCTTTCAGCTTCGTGTAGATTTCCAATACTTGCTTGCGGTCTTTCATTCTATCGTATGCCCTACCCTCGAAGAGCAGAACGGTAGATTTCATCTTATCTGGAGCAACTGTCTCCGCATGCTGCCAAGCCCCTATTGCCTCGGAATAGGAAGCCCTATCGTAATACGAATTCCCGAGCACGAACCAAGTATTCCAGTCGCCAGGGGAGAGGCGAGTCGCTTCTTTAGCGGCTAAGATCGCCTGGTCATATTCCTTCCTGAGGAGGCCGTGGACTCTCGCCAATTCGAGCCACGCTTCCGCATAGTCCGGCTTTAGTTCAATCGCTCTTTCAAAATCAGCTATTGCTCGTGATTGGGCCTCTTCTTGAGACAGCCGATATTGCCGCAGCCATGATTTAAAGGTATCTGACGGCGAATTGAGGCCGGCTGCCATTTCGGCGATATGTCCCAAGTCAAGCAACGCTCTAGACGCGTCGGACTGCTTGAGGTCGGCACACTTACGCAGGGAATGTCCTGCTAGGTCGTAGTCTTCTTTCTCCATCGCCTCCAGACCAATCCCTAACCATGCTCTGGATTCGAGTTCCACGTCGCCCGGTGGGGGGAGGACTTCCGAGAGGCTTCAGTTAAGCTGTTAAGCGATGTTCTGATCCATTCACCTGGCAGCGCGAAATTCAGGCTCTGACCTTCTTTGAGCTGAAACGTCGTGATGCCGATTAGGTTTCCCCGCACATCGAACAGTCCTCCACCGCTTGAGCCAGGCGATGTCGGCGCGCTTGTCTGAATCAGGTGAACTCCCTCGCTCTCTCTAAGTGCTGAGATGACCCCTTCAGAGAAGGTCAACTCCAAACCTTCCGGGGCACCAATGGCATAAACGTGTTCGCCTGTAGCGAGGTCAGAAGAAGGGCGAACATTAACGGGCGATAAGAACAATCCGCTGGGTCTACCTGTGGGAGAATCCTCGTTCTTGAAAATCACTCGACCTTGCTCATCGAAAGCTCGCGTAATCTGACTGTCCGCCTTTGGTCTGAGTCCACAAAGGTCATGAGTCGAAACGGCTTGGATGAGCCTCGCGTTCCATGTTTCCTTGCCTCGGCGCACCGTCAGGGAAGAGCCATTCTCGACAACGTGACAATTTGTGATGAGAAAATCACGAGCGATGGCTACAGCACTGCCCAACACGAGGGTTTTACCATTCTCGTCCAGGGCTTCGACGACGAAGACTGAGGGCGAGACCTTCTGAAATAGTTCCGCGGGCGAAAGTGTTTGACTCTTTGCAAATGAGCTTGTGATCCGGGAGCACCCTATTTGAAAAAAAAGAGCGTAGAGAAGCGCACCAACGACCAAGTAGTTGCATGTAGGGAAAGGGAGCCGGCAACGTCCCGTTGAGGCCGGGTGTGACGAATGCACCGCGAGATATTCCCGGTCGTTCGTCTTGTGGTTTGCGGAGATTCCCATTCTGTTCCGGTAGGATACCACGTCACAATACCTTGAACCGCCCAAACGTTGTCCGTGAATTCTCCACATTTGGATTGAATTGCACCATTTCCGAGCAATGTAACGACCCACTACGACTTGCCACTTCATACCACATTGCGATACTGTCACATTGTGGAGTTCATCGAGTCCCTTGCATTCACGAGGCGGCTTCACCAGCTCGCCGGCGATTCTGCCGACGAATTGCTGAGCGCGATCCAGCGAGAGCTTTTGGAGAAGCCGGATTGGGCAAGGGAGAGCGCGGCGGGGCGCGGTCCTAATTTGAAAATAGTTGGCATCGCGCGATTCGAAAGGAGGTCGGGACTTTAGTCCCGACGAAAAACTTCGTCTGGTCAGCGGTTTTAACCCCTGAAGCTTCAGGGGCTGAAGCCCCGAGTCAAGTTCGAACTGAATGGCCGAGCTGAAGCTCGGCCCTCCTAGAGTCGAAGACATTCAAATGGGACAGTACCTGCGGCGGCTACCGCTAACTGTATCTGTACTTCGAGAGAAGGCAGCACATTCACCTGCTGATTTTGCTCGACAAGAACGAACAGGAAGACGCCAGCGAGGAGCAGCGCAGACAAATGCGGGGCTGGGTCGCGCAGATTAAATAAGACACGGGAGAGTGAGCATGGCGAAGAAGATCAAAGTAAATATTTTCGATGACATGAAGGAGGCGCTTCGGGACGCGGCCGCCTACGAACGCGGCGAGGCGGTGAATCTCCGCGTCACACGCATTCCATCGCGGCCAAAGCAAATCTCTCCTCGGGAGATTCGCCGCATCCGCCAGGCGCTCAAGGCCAGCCAGCCGCTTTTCGCCGCGTACCTGAACGTGAGCACGAATGCGGTCCGCAGTTGGGAGCAAGGCACGCGGCGTCCGCGTCAAGCCGCGCTGAAGCTACTCATGATCGCCAAAAAGGACCCGAAAGCCCTGTTGGTGGCGTGACAATGAACGTACAGGCGTTTGAGCAATGTAATTGACATCAATATCCTGCCTCTGTTAAGAGTCGCTGAAGGAACCACTGGAGGTATCTATGAATCCAAAGAATTCTGATCGCAGACGGTTTCTGAAGAATGGCGCGGCGCTGGCAGGATTGGCCGTGGGGGCATCCGCGAGCGCGCTTCCACTTGCGGCCGAACCCGCTCTGGAGAAAGTTGACGAATTGCATGACTACGGTGAGCGCTCCCATTTCGTGAACTCCGTGCGGAATGGCAGCATCAACAATCCGGAGCGTCGGCTAAAGGATGAAGCGGTGGCGTTCGGCCTTAGGACGCCCCTTCAGGATTCGGTGGGAATGATCACGCCCTCCGCGCTCCACTTCACCATTTCCCACGGTTTCGAGCCGCCCGACATCAATCCCGAGGAACATCATTTACTGATCCACGGCATGGTCGATCGTCCCCTGATTTTTTCCGTGGACGAACTGAAACGCCTGCCCTTCGTAACCCGATTTCATTTCATCGAGTGCCACGGCAACAGCTCCACGAGAGGCCCAGGCGGGGATGCCCGGACTTCGGTGAATGCGACCCCACAGGAAACGCACGGATTCACCAGTTGCAGCCAATGGACCGGAGTTCCGCTCTCCCTGTTGCTCAAAGAAGCCGGCGTGCAAAAAGGCGCGACCTGGATCATCGCGGAAGGCGCCGATGAGCCCAAACACTCCAAGAGCATTCCGCTGGGGAAGGCCCTGGACGACGCGCTGGTGGCCTACGGGCAAAACGGCGAGCCTGTGCGTCCGGAACAGGGGTTTCCGCTGCGCCTGGTGGTTCCGGGCTGGCAAGGGATCAACAACGTCAAATGGCTGAGACGCATTGATCTGGTGGACGAGCCTTACATGGCCATGATGGAAACGAGCCGATACCCCAGCATGAAACTGGATGGAAAATCGCGCTGGTTCGAATTCGAATTGGGACCAAAATCCGTAATTACCCGGCCCGCCGGCGGATATCACCTGCCGGGCCGCGGCTTCCATGAGATCACCGGCCTGGCGTGGTCCGGCGCGGGGCGCCGTCACGCCGTGTTGAAGTCTCCACCGATGGCGGCCGCACCTGGAAGGACGCGCAACTCCACGATCCCATCGCGCGAAAGGCGCACACTCGATTCTCCAGCCCGTGGAATTGGGACGGGGAGGAGGCCATCCTGCAATCTCGCTGCACGGATGATCAGGGCACGGTCCAACCGACGATGGTCGAAGTGGCCAAGCTCTGGGGCGCCGATGTGGACTTTTTCCTAAAAACGCAGCAGGTCGTGGGAGACTTCAACGCCATTCAGCCCTGGAAGGTAAACCGGGACGGGAGCGTCCAAAATGCGCTTTTCTAAAATTCTCGTCGCCGGGATTTTCCTGCTTGTACGGCAACGCGGCGCTGGCGCAAACGCCGTCCTACTCAAATGTCGGTAGAACTCCAACGAAACAGGAAATTCAAGCGTGGGATATCTCTGTCGGGCCCGACGGGAAAGGGCTCCCCGCGGGCCAAGGAACCGCAAAGGACGGCGCGCCGATTTTTGCCGCGAAATGCGCCGTCTGCCACGGCCCTGAACGGACAAGGCGCCAAGATTGGCCCTCGTGTGGTCGGAGGCATAGCCGACACCGAAACACTCACCACGCTTCACCCCGTCAGGACCGTCGGGGGTTATTGGCCGTATGCAACTACCGTCTGGGACTTCATTCAACCGCGCGATGCCTCGAGATCGAGAGCGGAACACTTACCGCGAACGAAGTTTACGCGCTGACCGCGTTCATCCTCGCCAAGAGCAACATCATCAAGGAAGACGACGTGCTGGACGCGAAGACGTTGCCGAAAGTTCAAATGCCGAATCGCAATGGATTCGTTCCTCCGCGATTCGCGGATATTCCGGATGAAAAGAAGCGCGGGTGCAAGCAGGGTGTTTGCCCTTGAAGAAACGCAGCCAGCGGCTAAAGCCGGTTTGATGTCGCACACCTAATGTCACGGCTGAAGCCGTGACCCACAAACATTCGTGCATTCGCAATGAGCGCGTCCCACCGGACATTGGTCAGACTCGATCATGCCTTTAAGAGATGCGGGAATTTCGCCGGGCTATTGTCGAAGCCTGGGAAAACGGTTTGGAGATTCTTGCTGCCCAAGTGGCCGCTGATGACTTCGCCGAGGACGGAGCGGAAGTCGGTGGTGAGTTTGAGGTCGCGGCCCTCGTTTAACTGTTCCGGACCGAGGCCCGGCCACTTGCCGTAAACTTTTCCGCCTTTTACTGGTCCGCCCATCACGAACATGCAGTTGGCGTGGCCGTGGTCGGTGCCGTGATTGCCGTTTTCGTGCGCGGTGCGGCCGAATTCGGACATGGTGACCACGACGATGTCTTCCATGCGGTCGCCCAGGTCCTGGTGCAGCGCGGCTAGCCCTTGTCCGAGTTCGCGCAGCAGATTCGCGAGCTGCCCTTGCGCGCCGCCTTCGTTCACGTGGTTGTCCCAGCCTCCTGTATCGACGAAGCTGACTTCCATGCCGATGTCGGATTTGATGAGTTGGCTCACCTGTTGCAGCGTTTGCCCGACGCGGCCCTTCGGATATTCCGCGCCATTTTCCGGCTGGAAGCGCGAGGGATCGGCCTTGCGGAGCATTTCGATGGCTTCAAACGTTTCCGTGCCGGTGCCGCGCAGAACTTGATCCACCGTTTGCGCGTAGAGCGCTTCGAATCCGCCCTGGACGGCTTTGGACTCGCTGAGCACGCGAAATTGCTTCACGTCAGCCAGCGCAATTGCAGGCGCGGGGCCGCGCAGAGTGAGCGGGAGATTCGGACCCATGGCCACGGCGCGGAATGGCGAAGGCGTTTTCCTCGTGCGCGCTTTGCACGGTGCGATTGAGCCAGCCGTCGTCGGTGGACTTCACGCCGGGCGTGCCGGATTCCATGAAATCCTGCGCGTCGAAATGCGAACGCGTCGTGTCGGGCGAGCCCGCCGCGTGCACGATGGCGAGCTGGCCGTTATGAAACAGCGGGCCGAGCGGCGCGAGACTCGGATGCAGGCCGAAAAAACCGTCGAGGTCGACGGCGGCGCCTTCGCCGCCTTGCCGCGGCTGCGGAATCGCGATGGTCGGGCGAATTCGGTAGTAATTCTCTTCGCCGAACGGCACGACGATATTCAGTCCGTCCGCGGCTCCGCGCTGGAAGAGCACGATAAGTTTTTTCTTGTTCGGCATCGGTGTGGCCGCCACCGCGCGCTGGAGGAATGCGGGAATCGTGCTCATGCCGATCATGGCCACGCCGCCACTCTTCACAAAAACGCGTCGAGAAACTTTCATGGTGTTTCTCCCTTGATGACTTCCGAAAACTTGTTTGGTCTTGCTAACGCCCCGATTTTTAGAATGGCGTACCGCGTTGCTGTAGCTCGTCACGGCCCGGCCGAGGCGAGGGCTTCTGCGCGTGGCGCGAAAAATCCCCGCGTCTAAAGACGCGGGCTACAATAACCCCGATACCCGCGCTTATGTTCATCGCCGTTGAAACTCCGGCGAGCCGAGCACTAGACCCGCGATCATGGCGGCGTTCACCTGCTTCACAGGATCGTCCAGGCTGGCCTGCAAAATTTGCGGATCGGCCAATTGCTTTTCGAGCGTTTCACGAGTTTGCTGCGATAGCTGCCCGCCGAGCAGCGCCTGAACGGCGCGGTCAAGGGTCGCGTGCGGGTCCGCGGCCGCGCGATCGCCGAGTAGAGTTTCCATGTTGACCTGCGCCCCGCGGAGACGATTCGCCGTGAGCGCGAGCGAAAAATTCATGCGGTTGAGCAACGCGCCCGTGTTCACCCAGGCGTCGGCCTTATTCGAGTAGCCCGTGGGAGGCTCGCACTGATAGAGCGGCTGGCCGATGCGGTTCGTCCATTGCACCAGCATGAACGGCACGTCCACTTCGGCGCCAACCGCGCGCGTGGCGGAAACTACCAGCTCAAACGGCGTCTTGATTTTTGCACGATAGACGTCCTTCGACCAGAATTCCGGCGAATAGATCATCGTGCGCAGGACTTCGCGAATGTCGCCATCGGTTTTCAGAAACGTTTCCGCCATGCGGTCCACCAGCGCGGCCGGTGGATCGTCGGAGACGAATCGCTGCGCGATCTCAAACGAAATGTGATGCGCCGTGTGCGGATCGCGCGCCAGAATATCCAGCACTTCTTCGCCGTCCTTCATTCCGCCACCGTGAATCTGATGGCCGAGGACGGTTTTCGTGCTGTGATCGTGGAAGGCGATCATCAAAGAAAAACTTGGGATCGCGCTGCGGCTGCTCGATCGTCCATCCGGTAAAGGCCTTGGCGACGTTGATGACGTCTTCCTGCGTGTATCCGCCATCCACGCCGAGCGTGTGCAAGCTCCATCAGCTCACGGCCGTAATTTTCATTCAGGCCGCGCTCCTGTTTCTGCTTCCCTTTCGCGTTCGGATCATTTGGATTTCCGTTTGCTGGCGCGGGTCGTCCCTGCGGGAAGCGCGGCCTGCCGAACGGGCCGCCGCCGAAGGGTCCACCCATTCGCTGCTGGCGCATTGCCTCGGCGCTGCTGCTGTTCCTGCTGCAGTTTGGCCCACGCGGCTGGATCGGCCGAGAGCCAGTTGTCGAGGAAAAACAGCATCGCGGGACTCTTCGCCGTGGCTTCGAGCAGATCGCGGAATTTTCCCATGGCGTGCGGGCGAATGGCGTCGCGCTCGTACGAAGTGATCAGCCAGCGGTCGGCGCCCTTCGCCGCGAAGACGTTGAAGTGGTTGTACCAGAAATCCACCATCTCCTCGTTCGAGCTGGCGCTCGCTGTAGACCGCGCGCGTCATCTTCGCCATGGAAAGCTCGGCGACGATTCGCTGCGGCGTATGAATCTCCGTGTAGTTGAACATCGGGTTGCCGAAGCCGCCCTCGCTCTTTCCTTGCACCTTTGCCTTTCGCTGGATTCGCGTCCGAATCCATATTTTCAAATTTTGCCTGAATCTGGCCGTTCATCAGACCTGCGATCGCCGTCCGTCGGTGCGATTCGCCTGCATGGCTCCCTGCATGCGCGCTTGCTGCTCTTTGCGGTATTCCTCGAGGGAAACGCCCTCGCGCCGCGCGGCGACCTGCGGCTGGGGAAATTCGTCGAGCGAGCTTCGAGGAGGACATCTTGAGCGTGGGGAAACGGTCCAGGCGCGCTTCGAGCGCGGAGTCGTTGATGGAATCGGGATGAAGTTGCTGATCGATCCATTTCTGCAGGCCCATTTCCTTGACGCGTTCGAGTCTCCGGGTCGTGGGCCGAAACCCAGACGGTTCAGCGCCTGCAGGATGGCCTCGTCCTCGGTCAGGTCCTGCATCGGGAGACCTTTGGTTGCCTTTGAAGATTCCGCCGACTTGGTCCTTCTTGTCCTTTCGCAGCGGACAAATAAGGCGCGGCAAACGTGAGCGCGGCGAGGAGGAACATCGCTGCCAATCCGGCGATCGTTTTCTTCTGGAGGCGACGAGATTCCAATTTGCGGGACGGCTTCCTCTTCATGTTTCCAGCTCCCTTTTCGGGCATTCGCACGACAAGCGCGGAGGTGGGCGCGGGCTCAGGATCTCATACACTATATGCTAACCCTTGGCGGAGGGAAAAGTTGCGAGGTGATCTGGCTAGTTGCCTTGAAAGTACGCAGGGGCTGCGTGCTAAGCCCTGGAGCGCTTGGGCTTCTCGCTTCAGCTCAGTCCCACTTGCGGGGCCTCGGGCAAGGGTTGCCGCTCGCGAGCGGAACGAAATGCGTCGAGGCTCCAAACATCCTGCGCTTCGTCGTGGCGCAAGACAAAATAGTCGCCGTCCTGCGTCCGGACGCGAAAATAGATCGCGCTCGGGCGAATACCACTGATCCTCGACTTCCATGATTTCAAAGGTGCGCCCGCGCAGGATGAATCTTGTGGGGCGCTGGTCGGCTCGATAACCGGCATAGCACTCGACGCGCATTTCGCTCATCGCTGCCTCCCGCGACCGAACGAACTTATGAGATGAGTGTACTCCAATCGAGGGATGAAGTCAGTTCGCAGGAATTCTGCAATTCGGCGTTGTAGGCCGCGCCGATCAGGAGGATCGTCGCCGTGATTTGCATCCAAATCAGGAGGCCAATCGTGACGGCGAGGCCTCCGTACACGAGGCTGTAGGGAACGTGGCGCAGATAGAAACCCAATGCGATGCTGACCACCCACCACAGCACCGTGGCCACGGCCGCGCCCGGCACGACAAAGCTCCAGCGCTGCGGGCCCGGACGCCCCACTCGATAAATGATGGCGAGCACGAACATCGCGATCAATAGCGAAGCGACCACGTACAATGCGCCCCAGACCAATCGAATGAGCACAGGCATGGAAGAAATGTGCAGCATCCAATTGCGCAACTGTTTCCCGAACACAACCAAGTTTACGATGACGATGGACGGCAGAATCGTCGCAATCAATAACAGAAGCGCGCGGAAGTGCCTGCTCACAACACCCTGCCGCTGCCTGTCACCGTGCACCATGCGAAACCCTTCCATCAACAGCTTCATCATTTGAGTGCCCGCGAACAGCGTGCCGCCCAAGCCCAGCAAGACCCACTGCCAGGGGTGCGTACTGTGCCGTGAGAGAAAGGCGCTGAGAATACTGACGGTGCCTGGCGGAAGCACCGGACGCAAACGCACGACCATCGCTTGCAAGGCTTGCTCGAAAGCGGAGGAGCTGGCGACGGTGCCCAACACCAGGAGCAGCATCGGGAAGAAGGCGAGAAAAATGTTGAACGCCACCGCCTGCGTCTGCGTGATGCAGTTCGGAATGACGCGAAGCACTGCGCGATAGAACCGATGAAAGAATGGCGACATTCGCTCCGGCTTCCACGCCTTCCAATGGCAAGCGGGAGCAGGATAGCCCAATTCCCGGCGTTTGGCGCGCCTCGCGGAAGAATTTGTGAAATCGCTTGCTCCGCGGGGAGGTCGCGGAACCAAAATCTCAGCCGGGAAATACGAGGAGTTCACAGCGAGTTGCACGGGAGCAAAACAAATGGCCTCTCGTTGACTCCAGCTAAAGCCGCGGACTATAGTGAATGCAGAGTCATCGAAATACTCCGATGCAACCACAACTCATCCGCGAACTTGTCGCGCTGCTGGGACCGAAGGCGGTCCTGTCTCAGGCGGAAGATTTGATGCTCTACGAGTACGACGGCTCGGTCGAGCTCGGATCTCCCGAGTGCATTGTCTTTCCCGAGCTCGCACGCGCGAAGTGGCCGAAATTGTGCGGCTCGCGAATCGCTATGAGACTCCGCTGGTGGGGCGCGGCGCGGGCACGGGGCTTTCGGGCGGAGCGATCGCGCGCAACGGCGGCATCGTGATCGCTTTCTCGCGCATGAACCGCATTCTCGAAGTCGATGCCGCAAATCTGCGCGCCGTCGTCCAGCCCGGCGTCGTGAATCTGGACCTCTCGCGCGCCGTCGAGCATCTGGGCCTGTATTTCGCGCCCGATCCTTCGAGCCAGAGATCGTGCACGATCGGCGGAAATGTTTCCGAAAATTCCGGCGGGCCGCACACGCTGGCCTATGGAGTGACGTCGAATCATGTGACCGGCATGGAACTGGTCCTGCCCGAAGGCGAAATCGTGCGCATCGGCGGGAAGACGATCGAAACTCCGGGCTACGACCTTGACGGCCTGCTGGTCGGCTCGGAAGGAACGCTCGCGCTCGTCACGGAAATCACGGTGCGGCTCACGCGAAAACCCGAAGCGGTGAAGACGCTGCTGGCGGTTTACGACACGCTGGACGACACGACCGAAACGGTCGTCGATATCACGGTGCGCGCGATTACGCCGGCCGCGTGCGAAATGCTGGACGGATTTACGCTTGCGCGCAGTCGAGGATTACGTACATGCCGGCTTCCCCAAGGATTGCGCCGCGGTGCTGCTGATCGAAGTCGAAGGCCTCACCGAAGCCGTCGAAGCGCAGGCCGCCGCGATCACCGAGGTTTGCCGCCAGCATCGATGCGCGGGAAGTGCGCGTCGCGCGCGACGACCGCGAGCGCGATCTCCTGTGGAAGGGCCGAAAGAACGCATTCGGCGCTCTCGGCCGGCTCTCGCCCATGTATTACGTGCAGGACGGCGTCATCCCGCGCACGCGCCTGCCGGAAACGCTGCGCTGCATCGAGGAAGTCAGCCGCAAATACGACCTGCAAATCGGCAACATTTTTCACGCCGGCGACGGCAATCTTCATCCGCTCATCCTGTTTGACGAGCGCGATCCGTGAGCAATTCAAGCGCGTCATCGCGGCGGGGATGGAAATCATGAAACACTGCGTCGCGGTCGGCGGCGCGCTGACTGGCGAGCATGGCGTGGGCATGGAAAAAAACGAGCTCATGCCGCTGATGTTCACGCCGGAGGATCTCGACTTGATGCGGCGCGTCCGCGCAGCGTTCAATCCCGCCGGGCGGCTGAATCCCGGCAAAGTGCTTCCGCTCGGCAAAGGCGTGCGGAGAAATTCGCGTGCAACCGATGCCGGTTTCCTCGACAGTTCCCGCATGAGCCATCCCGCGCAAGCCTCTGTCACGCGTCTGGAAGAAATTGTGGGCGGCGCGAACGTTCTCACCGATCCTCGCTGAACTCGACCCACGCCAGGTCGATGGATTGCGCCCCTCGGCTGTCGTTCAGCCCGCGGAAGTAGCTCAAGTCGCCGAAATCATCCGCTTCGCCGCCGCGGAAAAGCTTGCGGTGATTCCTTGCGGCGGCTGCACGAAGCTCGGCATTGGCTCGCCGCCTGCGCGCTACGACATTGCGCTCGATCTCTCGCGGATGAATCGAGTCCTCGCTTACGATCCGCGCGATCTCACGCTCGGAGTCGAACCGGGCGCGCGGATCGAGGATTTGTTGCGAGTCCTGGCGGAACAGAATCAATTTCTTCCGCTCACGGTTCCTTTCGCCGATCGCGCCACCGTCGGCGGCATCGTCGCCGCAAACTCCAGCTCGCCGCTGCGCCACTTCTACGGCGGAGTGCGGGACTTTTGTCTCGGCATGGAATTTGTGACCGGCGAGGGCGTGATCTCGAAAGGCGGCGGGCGCGTCGTGAAAAACGTGACGGGCTACGACCTGCATAAGCTGCTGATTGGATCGCTGGGAACGCTCGCGGTCATTACGCGCGTGAATTTCCGGACGTTTCCGTTGCCGCCCGCGCAGGGCACGTTTGTCGCATCCTTCACTGACGGCGAATCCGCATTTGGCTTCTGCCGTGCGATTGCGCAATCCGTTCTTACGCCGCAGATATTGGAAGTCGCCGATCCTGGAGCCGCTCATTTCCTCTTTTCGTCGGCAGCTCCCGCGCGGATCACGCCGCAGCAATGGTCTGTGGTCATCACCGCGGCCGGTCAGCCCTCTGTCGTGGATCGCTACGCGCGTGAACTCGGCCACATGGCAAGCGCCGCGAAGGCCGCTGAGTTCATGCCGCTCGGCGATACAGAACAATCTTCCGTTTTGGCTCGCATTCGCGAATTTCCTCGGCTGGTTCTGGAAGCCGCGCCAAACGCAGCAATTTTTCGCATAGGCGTCCTCCCGACCGCGATGCCTTCCCTGCTCGTAGACTTGAGTGAGATCGCCAAGCATTACCATGTCGGCGTCGCGGCACTCACTCGTGCGTCTGGGATTGTGTATGCGGCATTTTTCACCGAAGAAGGAGGTGAAACGTCATCCTCTGCCACCGCAGGCGCGGTCAAAGAAGCGTTTCACATTTGCACTCTGCCCGAAAACAACGCTCAGGCCATGCTGGAGTGGTGTCCGCCAGAAATGAAACGCATGGGAACCGACTTATGGGGTCCTTGGCGAGACGACTTTGTGCTGATGCAGCGCGTGAAAACTGTTTTCGATCCGCAAAATGTTCTGAGCGCAGGCCGTTTCACGAGTGGGATCTGATCCGATGACTGAGCCACTAGCCAATGCGGAACAGACGACAGGGCCCGTGAGCGGATTTTCCGGCGCCGATAAACCGTCCTACGACGATTATGCGCGGTGCGTACATTGCGGGCTGTGTTTGAATAATTGTCCGACATACAAACTCTGGGGGCTGGAAGCCGATTCGCCTCGTGGGCGAATCCGTCAGATGATTCTGGTCGACCAGGGGCGGCTCCCCCTCGGCGAAACTTTCGTCAAACATATCGATCAATGCCTGGATTGCCGTGCGTGCGAAACCGCGTGTCCCTCCGGCGTCGAGTACGGCAAGCTGGTGGAAGCCGCACGCGCCCAGATCGAGCAGAATTACCGGCGGCCGTTTTTCTCGCGGCTCGCGCGGGACTTGGTGTTCCGCCGCCTGCTGCCCTACCCGAACCGCATCGCCGCCGTCGCGCGCGTTTTGCGAATCTACCAGCGCTCGGGACTGCAAACGCTGGCGCGGGCCACTGGAATTCTTCACCTTTTCGGACTCGCGGACCGCGAGCGGCTCCTGCCGCCGATCGATCGCAAATTTTTCTTCTCGCAGCTTGGCCGCACGTTTCCGGCGGTGGGTCCGCGCCGCGCGCGGGTGGCGCTGTTCGCCGGATGCATCGCGCAGGTCAGCTTTTCCGCGCTGCATGACGCGACGATCCGCGTGCTGACCGCGAACGGCTGCGAAGTCGTCGTGCCCGCGGGACAAACCTGTTGCGGCGCGCTTGCGGCTCATGCGGGCGTTCGCGATGCGGCCCGGTCTCTCGCGCATAAAAATCTCGACGTATTCCTGCGCGACGATTTCGATGCCGTGATCACGAACGCCGCCGGCTGCGGCTCGACGCTCAAGGAATACGAGCAGCTTTTCAGCGCGGGTACAGAAGATCATGCCAAGGCACATGCATTCAGAAACAAAATGCGCGATGCCACCGAGTTTCTCGCCGACCTGGGACTGAGCGCGCCTCTCGCAAGCCTGCCGCTCCGCGTCACGTATCAGGATTCCTGCCATCTGCTGCACGGGCAGAAAATCCGCGAGGCTCCGCGCAAGCTGCTGCGCGCCATCCCCGGCGTGGAGCTGATCGAAATGGCCATGGCCGATTACTGTTGCGGCTCCGCGGGTTCCTATAACGTCACCGAGACGCAGACCTCGCTCGACATTCTGGCGGAGAAAATGAAACACGCGCGCGCCACTAACGCTCCGGTCATCGTCACGGCAAATCCCGGCTGCCTGTTGCAAATGCGCGCGGGAGCGAAAATCCATTCCACGGGGCAGGAAGTCGTGCACGTCATCGAGCTTCTGGACCGCGCGCTATTGAAGAATATCTAGAGCCAAGCTCATGAATTCGTCCGTAGCAG
The DNA here is from genome assembly GCA_963811715.1 of Terriglobia bacterium. Taxonomy (GTDB): domain Bacteria; phylum Acidobacteriota; class Terriglobia; order Acidiferrales; family UBA7541; genus Palsa-360. The sequence goes on along the minus strand of CAWESM010000003.1, from coordinate 2,386,747 downwards.
TAGCGGTTTCCTCCGCTGGAGAACTCAGCCACATTGACGCGCCAACGGCGCGGAGCATGCCAGCCCGGGGCAACGCCCCGGGAACGTGTCCGAGGTCCCACGTCCGCCCTGCAAGGGCGGAGGATTCCTGCGCCCTTGCAGGGCGCACCGATCGATGCCGAAACCCAGGGCGTTGCCCTGGGCTACCATGCGGCGGCGCCTTCAGCGCCGGAACCAAAGTTGAATAAACCCGAATTCGGGAGTCTTGATGGCTGGTCATTATATGAGTTGGGTTCTAGCGTCAATTCCCCGGTGATTTCTGAAAGCTATTTTTCACCGATGAGGTAGCGGCAGCCGCGCGGACCCATGCGGGCGGAATGCACGGCGCCAGCGGGGACGTCGCAGCGCTCGCCCGCGCCATAGGTCTGCGTCGAGCCCGCATGCGTCAGTGTCATTTCTCCCTCGAGGATGATGTGCGCGGTCTCGGATGCGTGCGTGTGGCCGGGATACTGCGCGTTCGGTCCGTCCTGCCAGACGTAGGTGTGGAGGAATCCTTCGGCGTGGAGCTGGCGTTCGAGTGATTGCAAATTGGCGTTCATTTTTCCTTTGGACGGAACATTCCTCCCGCGATGCGCGCGACCATTTGGCGCGGAGCGAACCGCACGGTTTCGGCGCCCAGCCAATTGGTGAATCCGGAGATCACCGAACTCTTCCCCCCTGCCAGCGCGCGGAGTCCCACGCGCGCGACTTTCTCGGCCGTCTCCTGAGGACGCCGTGTGTGCTGGCGCTGGCCGGCGACCTCGAGAAATTCGCTTTCCGTCGATCCAGGGCAAAGCGCGCAGACGCGAATTCCGTGCTGTCGAACTTCTTCAGCGAGACCTTCGGCAAATTGCAGATCGAATGATTTTGTCGCGGCGTACGTCGTAATGTAGGGCACCGCCTGAAACGCCGCCGTCGAAGCAAGGATCAGAATGTCTCCACTGCCGCGGGCGATCATTCCCGGTAAATAAAGATGCGTCAGATGTACAACGGCGCTCACGTTGACTTGCACCATTTCGAGGAGGCGGTCGGCCTGCACCTTGCGGAATTCGCCATACGCGCCGAATCCCGCATTGTTTACGAGCAGATCCACGGAAATATTTTTGCCCTCGGTGAATGTGAATATCTCTTCGGGGCCCGACGATTGGGCCAAATCCGCGACGCACACGAGTGTGCGGATGCCATGTTTTGCGCTGAGCTCGCCGGCAAGGCCTGCGAGACGGTCGCGCCTTCGCGCCGTGAGAACGAGGTTCGTTCCTCCCGCAGCCAGTTCACGCGCCAGCGCCGTGCCAATTCCCGCGCTCGCTCCCGTTATTAACGCCCACTTCCCCTGCCAGTGGTTCATTGGCGCCTCCGGAAGGATTGTACAAGAAGCGGACGCAAACTGGAGCAGCACAAACAATGGCGAGTGGCGCCTAGATGGACCGGACGGTCGAAGAAAACACCCGCGAGCGATCGTCAAGGCCGGCGTTCCCGTGGACGGCGTCTGCCGGACTTTGCTAATCTCGACGTGTTCAAGGACTCGAAGGGGACGTTTCTTCCATGGCGCAAACCTTGCGGATGGCGCTCTGTTTTTTCGCGGTCTTTTTGACGAGACCGAGTGCGCAGCCCGCGCTGGGGCGCGCTTCGCAAGAGGCTGCGGCGCCGCCCGCAGCGTATCCCGATTCTCCGAAGGGACTGCAGGACTTCCTCGAAGATCTTTTCGCGGCAATTAGGCCAAACGACAAACCGAAGACCGATTCGCTTTGGCAGAGCACCTTGCTGCCGGAGCATGCTGCGTGGTTTGCACGCGTCTTCGGCGATAAGGAAGGCGCCGCGTTAGAAACGACGTATGCCAGGCAGCTCGCGAACTCCACTTCCGGCCCAGGGAAAACGTATGCGTTCGTCGCTAGCCTCGACACCGTCAAGTTCGTGGTCATGCCGTTGGCGCAAGCTGCCGTGAACCGCCCTGATTCCTGGGCGAAGCTGATTCTGTTGTCGATGAAGTCGCCGGTCTCTGCTTATAGGGCCGAAGCGATTGGCCCTGCTGGCGCGGCCAGCTACATGCTCGGCTATTTCTTCTATGTGGGCGGAGGCTTCCGGTGGATCGATGAAGGCGTATTCAGTGCCATAAGCGCCGCGAAGATTTCGACGAGACTTCCCTACATCTCGGGCCCGGAATCGCAGATGCTGTTTCTGCAAAGCGCTCCGCCTGTCACACCGCCGCTGGTGAGAAAAGCCGGAATTTCAAATACCGTTATCCTCGATGTCATTATTGACGTTCTAGGACAGGTCAGGTCCGCTTCGATTCTGAGCGGCGACCTCGTGCTCGGTAATGCCGCAAGGGCGGCCGTGCTGGGCTGGCGATACCGCCCCTACATTCAAAATGGACGTCCCGTTGATGTGGAAACGACTGTCACTGTGACGTTTCCGCTCTAAGCCTGAACGGCGTCAACCCGCGCGAGGACTGTTTCGGTCAAGTAACGCCGGCTACGGAATAATCGTAAATCTTCTCGAGTTAAACCGAAGTTCGCGTTCACGGGGTCCATCGCAAGCACCTGCAATTCGACCTGTCCCGCCGCGGTGACGGGAACGTTGCCCGAATACGTGTTCTGCACTCCCGCATATTGCATCGGGACTTCCGCTTCCACGTTGCCTTCGCGAACCAGGCGCGCGACCACCCGGAATTTGTTGGAATCCCAATGGCCGCCGGGCTCGGTCGGGCATCCGCAGGCCATGGTGACTGTGGCTTTCACTTCGAACGGTGATCCCACCTTGACCTTAGCGCCCACCTGCGGCGCGAGAGTCTTCACAATGAAACCGTGGATTTCGAGCACAATGCCGTCACCCAGTATGTCTTCCCCCGGAACAAGGAGGAGGGTCTTGGAAGAGCGTTGCGTGGCCTCCGGGCTGCCCAGCGGGCCCTCCGCTGTCACCTCGACGACGGTCGGCCGTTCCAGATTCAAGACGGCCAGAAAACCGGACGCGCCGGGGGTATCGTAGATTTTTTCTCCACGGACGTGAGGCTTCTCGATGATCACCGCCGTGTCACCCGTTCCATCTTGCAGCATGCCCTCGGCCAGCACTTTTCCGGAGCTGACTTCGCGAATCGTGATGCGCGCTCCGCCCACAGCTTTGCCGATGATTTTGGCGTCACGGGCGATGACTCGCACCATAACCTTGGTCTCTTTGCCCGCCGGCTGAGCAAATAGCTGGGTAACAAGAACAAGTGTGAAGAAGGCGATGGTGCTGAGTAAGCGGCTAACTTTCATGTTGCCCTCCCGGAACGGCAAGAATAATACTCAATCCAAATTTTTCGTTGGTCTGACGATATCACAGATTCTATCGTCCGCGCGGGGTTGCTCCGCAAACGAGTCACTAGCTTCTCGACAGCCCGGTAGACGGCCCCGGATGGCCGGCGTATGATACGCGTAAGTCAAAGAATGGCGCCGAAAGTTGGATTCAGAACGGCCAAAGGAGAGAAATCCATGAACGAATTCTCACGCAGGTCCCTTCTGGGCGGAGCGGTCGCGGCGGCTGCCTCGACGATGTGGAGCGAACCGGTACATGCTCAGTATGTGTGGCAAAAATCAAATTGGCAGGCCGCGGAGTTTGACGCGCTCACGCATTCGGCGCGGCGCATAAAGTTAGCCGTGCACGGATTTGCGATCAACGACGCGAGATTTCTGAAGAACGCTAAAAACTCTCTCACGGGACTCCAATTCGGAAGCGGCATCCCCGCGGATCAGATCCAGATCGTGTGCGCGCTGAACGGGCCCGCCAACATGCTGAATTACAGCGACTACGTCTGGCAGAAGTACCGAATCGGGGAGTGGATAAAAGTTGACGATCCGAAGACCGGACAGCCCGCCGTGCGCAATATTTTTTATCCGAGCAAGGCTGGGACACCGCTGCATTACACCTCCGAGGACCCCAGCAGCGAGGACTCCGCGTACCAGGATTTCAGTGTTCAGGGCCTGCAGGCGCGCGGCGTGAAATTCTTGAGCTGCCACTCCTCCACGGAAGAGGCTGCGCGGGCCTTGATCAAGCAAAATGGCCTGACCGCACAGCCCGAAGAAATCGTGAAGGACATCCACGCCCACGCACTGCCTGGCGTGATCGTCGTGCCGGCGCTGTCGGCAGCGCTTGCGCTCTTACAGAGCGACGGGAACTACGGGTATATGGCGGCGTGAAGCGATTTTGTGGCGCCCCGATAGGATCGGGGCGCTTCAAGATTCAAACACCTGCCCGCCTGAAGGCGGTCTCTACTGCCTGATCGAAGGAGCAATGCAGTGATTCGAGCGATCGTTGCACGCTGCGGTTTGGCCGTTGCTATTGTTTTGGCATTTGGCATTCTGTTATCCGGACGCACCAGCGGTTTTGCATCGCAAAATGCACGGGACGTTGCTGACTCGGCAAAAACCTGGACGGCGCCCGACCGGGCGACGATTCCGGAAGGGCCCTTGGGCGACAGCATCCGTCTGGGCCTGAGCGTATTCAATAACACGCCAAAATACGCGACGCAGTATGTTGGCAATAAGATGAATTGCGGACATTGTCATATTGGAAGCGGCACGGTCGCGGGAGGAATTCCGCTGGTTGGCGTGCCGGGAATGTTTCCGCTATACAGGGACCGCGAGAAAACGGTGGTCACGTTCGAGGAGCGGATCGAGCAGTGCTTTCAGCGCAGCGAGCATGGACACCGCGTTCCGAACGACGACCCGATCATGGTTGGGCTGGTCGCCTACGCGCAGTGGTTGTCCAAGGACCAGGTAACGGGCCATCCATTTCCGGGACGCGGACTCGTGAAGCTTCCTGAACTCAGCGGAGATCGCGACCGCGGCGGCGAGATCTACTCCCTACAGTGCGCGCTTTGCCACGGTCCGGAAGGCGCCGGAAATCCACCCGCGATTCCCGCCGTGTGGGGGCCGAATGCCTATGACGATGGGGCGGGCATGAATGAAATTGCGAAAATGGCGGCGTTCGTGCAGCACAACATGCCGCAAACCGATCCTGACAGCCTGACGCCGCAAGAGGCCTACGACGTGGCCACATACATAAACAGCAAACCACACGAGCCGTTTATCGTTAAAGAGCACCAATAATTTTTCCACACTCGCTAGGAAACTCTAAAGCAAAATTCAAGTGGGGCCTCTCACGACTTCGCTCGGAGTATTCGCTCCAAATTTCTGGATGGGAAACCATTGCAAGCATCGGGAAATTCTGGCGGAGAGGGTGGGATTTGAACCCACGGTTGAGTTTCCCCAACACACGCTTTCCAAGCGTGCTCCTTAAACCGCTCGGACACCTCTCCGTGCCGTTGCGAATCCATTTAGACTAACAGAAACCCGCGGTGAGAAGAAGATCGCTCCACGGCGGGGCGAACCTCCGCGTTCGCTCCTGGCAAGTGGCGCGTGCTATCGTATGCGCGCAACTTTTCGTGACGTGGTGATTTTGTTTTGGAGGAATCATGCCGAAGATGCGGGCAATACAGATACCGAGCGCGAAGGGACCCTTTCAACTCGTGGAGCTCGACATTCCGGAGCCGGGAGCCGGATCGGTGCGGATTAAGGTGCAAGCGTGCGGCGTCTGTCACAGCGATGAATATGCCAAAGAAGGTTCGCGGCCGGGGATCCAGTACCCGCGCATCCCCGGTCATGAGATCGCGGGAATCATCGACGCCGTGGGCGCGGGCGTTGCCGGGTGGGAAGTGGGGCAACGAGTCGGAGTCGGCTGGCACGGCGGACATTGCGGGTATTGCAATTCCTGCCGCCGCGGTGATTTCGTAACGTGCAGCAAGGCGAGGCAGATCACGGGCCTGACCCGCGATGGAGGTTACGCGGAGTACATGATCGCCTCCGCTTTTGCGCTTGCGCCGATTCCAAACGAACTTTCCGCGGTAGAGGCAGGGCCGCTGCTATGCGCGGGCGTCACGACATTCAATGCGCTGCGGAACAGCGGCGCGCGGCCTGGAGACTTGGTCGCCATACTCGGAGTCGGAGGTCTCGGCCACATGGGCGTTCAGTTTTCCACGAAAATGGGTTTCGAGACGGTCGCTATCGCCAGAGGAAAAGACAAAGAGCAGCTCGCGAAAAAACTCGGCGCAAAACACTATATTGACAGCCAATCGCAAGACGCCGCTGCCGAGCTGGAAAAATTGGGCGGAGCGAAGGTCATTCTATCGACGGTCACCAGCGGAAAAGCGGTGAACGCCGTCCTGAGTGGCTTGGGCATCAACGGCAAACTCATCCTTGTCGGCAACCCGGATCAGCCGCTCGAAGTGCCCGGACGCTTGTTGATCGCCGCGCGCCGCTCGATCGCAGGCTGGCCCTCCGGCAGCCCGATCGATTCGCAGGATACCCTCGCTTTCAGCGCGCTGACTGGCGTGCGCCCCATGACCGAAGTGTTTCCGCTCGAGCGCGCCGCGGAGGCCTACGAACGGATGATGAGCGGCAAGGCACGGTTTCGCGTGGTAGTGACCACCGGGCTTTAAATGAGTTAGCGCTTGGGAGGTTCGATTTTTTTCTTGGCCGGGGCGAGACTGCCGAGGACTTCCGCGATCTGCTGGGCCACTTTGCCCGTTTGGGCGAGCGCTTGAAATTGTTCGTATACGTCTGCTGCGTCCCCTTGTTTACGAGGCCCGACCGCGCAGATGACGACAAGCCGTTTCTCTTCGTAGATCCGGTAGATCACGCGGTGCGCGGCGAATTCGTGCTTCCAGTAGAGATCCAGCGGGGATCGCAGAGGAAGACCGTAGCCTTGGGGATCCATCGCGAGTTTCTTCGTGAAAACTTTCTTGAGCTTGCTCTTTATGCTCCCGACCAGAGCATTTGCGTCCGCGAAAGCGTCGTCGGTGTACACGATGGAGTACTTGGGCTGGACTCCGCTCAAGGTTCGCCAAAGACCTCTTCCATGGAGTGCAAACGCCCGGCGCGGACATCCTTATCCACGGTTTCGGCGAGCTTCAATAGGCGATTGGTGAGTTCGCGGTCCGCAAGAATTTCGAGCGTGGCGAGGATGGATTCGCGCTCGCGCATCACGGTGTCCAGCCACTCCTTGTCCACCAGGTATTTCGATTCTTGCCTGCGGTTCTCGATGAGGACAACCTGGCCGCCCCTAGCTTGCTTCATGTAACCCTTGAGGCCGCTTCGAAGGGTCGTCGCGGAGACTTTCTTCACCGTCACAGCCTTGGTTGCCACCATGAACTCTCTCCAACTGTACGTTTTGATCTACGAAACGTACATCAATAGGGTATGCCTAGCACGACTTCCTGTCAATTGGCACACCTCACGTTGCTTCAATTTCAGCAATGCCCTCGGCCGCGTCGGTCTGACCGCGCATCGTTGGGCGGTGGGCTAATTTCATCTGGCTGAGTTACATGTGTCACCCCTGCCGGGATTTTCTGATCATAATTCGACCCAAGTTCCCACCGCTTCCGCGGTGGGCTACGTTGTTGCGTCCCTCCGGGACTCCCAGCAACATAGAATTAGGCCACTGCCCAACGTTGGAATCGCTGTGCCGAATTTGCATCCTCTGCTACACTTTTCGCGGCTACTCCGGGGTAGTGCAATTGGTAGCACGCCAGCCTTTGGAGCTGGTTATCCTGGTTCGAGTCCAGGCCCCGGAGCCAATTTTTTCTGGCGGGCTCCAAGTCGCCGACGCGCCACTCGCCCGCCAAAGCAGCGCGGCGAGCGGGAAGCCAGCGCTATGGCGACGGCGCGTAGAGCCCGCACCCGTTTCCCTGTCGTTGCGACGATGAAAACTCCCGACCTCGCGCTTGGCCTCATCTGGTACATCGTCTTTCTGTTCTCGACGACGTGCCACGAAGCGTCCCATGCGCTCGCGGCGAAAATGGGCGGCGACCTCACGGCGTTCGAGGGCGGCCAAGTGACGCTCAACCCGATTCCTCACATCCGCCGGTCGATGCTGGGGATGGTTGTGGTGCCGATCGTTTCGTATCTCCTGGGTGGCTGGATGATTGGCTGGGCAAGCGCGCCGTTCGATCCCAGTTGGCAGCGGCGTTACCCGCGCCGCTCGGCATGGATGGCGCTGGCAGGTCCCGCGGCCAATTTTACGCTGATGCTGGTGGCGGGGATTGCCATACGCGCGGGAATAGCGATGGGCTATCTTGAGCCGCCGCAATTCATCAATTACACCAGCGTGACGGCATCGGCACACTCCGCCGACCCGACTTTTGCCGCCACGGCGTTGAGCATTCTATTTGTTCTGAATCTGCTCCTCGGCACATTTAATCTTCTTCCCGTGCCTCCGCTCGACGGTCACGCAGGGATCATGTTGTTTATGGGCGAGGGCATGGCACACCACTATCTGGATTGGGTGCAGCAATCCGGTTACGCCATGCTGGGGCTGATCGTCGCGTGGTACGCCTTCGATAGGATCTTCGGAGTGATCTTCACGGTCGCGCTCAGGCTTCTTTATCCCGGCATTCACTACGGTTAGGTCAAGCGGCAGAGCCTCTCACGGCCGTCCAAGCCCCATGCGTTACTGTTTCAAAACTTCACACCTTTCCCAGATTGTGCACAGCCGGTGACATGACATACTCACCGGAATGCAGCTAAGTCCCTTCATTTGAGTCAAGTGATTTCGGATGAGTCTGGCCCATGGGCTGCATAAGATCATATGGGAGCACAAAAGCAATGGGCGACGCAGCCACATCACAAGGGAATTACCGGGTCGAAGTTTCGGGCTGGGGCTTGCACGATGTCTTTTTTGTCGAGAAGACCGCGTTACTCTGGTCCGACGGCGGGGAGAAAAGGCTGCTGCTCCGCCATGCCTTGTCCGACGGCGCCGTAATTTTCGTTCGATTGATGGCACCCGAAACTTCCTATGGTTCGGTTCCGGTCGCCTATCGAGTGGAACACGTTCAACCGATGAACTCCATTGGCTTGTGTGAGATGCGGCTCGTGCAAGTGCACCCGCGATCGAAAGCACACAAGCGGAGCAGCTTTGCATCTCTATCGGCGGAATGTTCATCTAAGTCTAATGAACCGATGGAGTGTTCGACCCAATTGGAACTCGAGGAGGTCCTCCATGAAGCCTGAACAAGTGATCCTGACTGCTCACGACCGCTTGGCCACCTGGGAGGAGATTCGGCGCGCGACGTCTTATACGCCGGATCGCGTCCTGGAACTTTGCTATACGCAGGGAACGCACTGCGAAATTGATTCGGAATCGGGCGGCATCATCCGCTACACTGCGGAGGAATTCGAGTTCTTCGCGTATCTTAGCGAGATGCAAAGCTCTGCCGTAAATTGAGAAGGCGACTCTCCCGATGAAATTCACTTTTGGCACGATAAGGGGGGGAATCGCCCCAATCCGGAACGCAAGCAAGGCGCGGTTTCTGGATCTTATCTTGCCGCGGAGCATGGACCGAGCGCAAGGTCTGCCAAAAATTTCCGTGCGCCCATCTTAACTAATTACCTGCCATAGGGTTACACAATATTTACCCCAGCCCAGAAGATTCAGATTGGCTTTGACGAATCGTGCTCCATCAGACTTCAATTCTGGCAATGGCCTTGCCCATGATCCATGCATGAACACCGTGACAGCGCCCACCAAGGAGGGACATTTGGTCCTTGGGAGTTCGGAAGATGCACTGACGGTATGCGTCCTGGACGATGAGCAGGGCATGGTCGAGATGTTGCAAGAGTCGCTTCGGTGCCTCGGTCTCAGTTCCATTGGCACCTGCGATCCGCAAAACGCGCTCGACCTAATTGACCAAGGCCGCGTGCGCGTTGTGATGTCGGATATCAAAATGCCTGGGATGGATGGCCTCCAATTCCTGGAACATGCGCTGCACCATGACCCCGGCGTATACGTCATCCTCATGACCGGGTTTTACTCGCTCGACAACGCCATTGCAGCCATAAAACGCGGCGCCTACGACTACATTCCCAAGCCCGTCGACCGCTCCCGGCTCAAAAAATCCCTGGACGCGCTATCCGAATCGTTCCATCGCCGCAAGCGCATTCGCAATCTAGAACATCAGCTTCTGAACGATCTGGAATTCCACGGCATCGTTGGAAGAAGCCCTGCGATGATCGAAGTTTTCGAGATGGTCCGCAAGGTGGCACGCCACTATACCAACATTCTCCTGATCGGCGCGACCGGCACCGGCAAGGAATTGATCGCCAAGTCCATTCACAAGATCAGCCCGGTGGCGCAGCAGCGGTTCGCGGTGTGCAACTGTTCCGCCATGGTGGACACGCTCCTGGAGAGCCAGCTCTTCGGCCATATGCGCGGGGCCTTCACGGGCGCGACCGATACGCGCCCGGGGCTGTTCGAATACGCCAACGGCGGAGCCGTCTTCCTCGACGAAGTCGGAGAGACATCGCTAGCGATGCAGGCCAAACTGCTCCGTGTGATTCAGAATCGGGAAATTCAGCGCGTAGGGTCACCGGAAGTCCGCCGCGTGGACGTGCGATTGATCGCAGCAACGAACCGCGACCTGCGCGCGGAAGTTCTTGCCGGCCGCTTTCGTGAGGATCTCTTCTACCGCCTCAGCACGATTCAGATTCGAGTTCCCAGCCTGAACGAGCGGTTGGATGATATTCCCCTGCTCATCCAGTATTTTCTCAAAAAGTACAACGAGGCTTACAGCAAGCAGATGCAGGGGCTTACGCGCCGTGCGCAGGCCGTCCTGCTGCAGCATGCCTGGCCCGGCAATGTCCGCGAGTTGGAAAACGTAATTTCCTGCGCGTGCCTCACCTCCGTAAATGAATTCATTGACGTGGATGACCTCCCCGAAAACCTTCAAAAGCCGGCCAGTCGGGCCGGTCATCCGGAGGACACCTGGCGGCCGCTTCCGCTGGAAGAAATTCGACGACAGCATATCCGGCGCGTTCTGGAAGCGTGTGAAGGCAACCGCGTCCGCGCCGCGCACATGCTCGGCATTGGGCGCACCAGTCTCTATCGGTTCCTGAAACGGTCGGAGAAGAAACCCGCCAGCGCTTCTACGGAGTAGTCCTCGGGCATCGCCGTGCACCAAGTTCGCGGTGTTCGGATGCTCTCCGTTTCACAAGCGAACAAACTCGTCGGATTGGCACAGCCTCGAAAATACCGCCAGGCTAAGCCATTTACTTTCTGCGGCCTGCCTCGCACGTTTATGGCATGCCGCTTGCATTCAAATGTCCGTGAGCCAAACGAATTTATTGCGCGAGAACCCCAGCGCAGTGTCCGGCACGGTGACAGGCGAGAAACGAAGGGAAGAACGTCTACCAGTACATATCCCAGTTGAAATCACCGGGACCGATCGAGCAGGACATCTCCTCAACGAGCAAACATTCGTGAAAGATGTGACCGAACATGGATGCCGTTTCGACACGCGGACCCGGCTTCAATGCGGCGACATTATTACGGTCAAACCTATTGAAGCAGGAATAAAAATCTTGACTCTCGAGCAGCCCCAGGTGTTTGAGGTTGTATGGGCCGCGTACCACAGGACAGGCTGCACGGTGGGCACCCGAAAGCTTCAGGGTGAAACGCTTGCAACCGCGGAATTTCCGCCGCCCAATTGCCTTCCTAGGCGCCCCGCGAAATAGTCAGTCACGAATCGTAAAGCATCGCGCTAGTCCCGCGCTTGGGATCAGCGCGATGCTCCTTCCCTCAGCCCGGTTAACCAATCTCGCTCTACTGCGCGTCCGCCCTGCCTTGTGAAAGAGCGCCATTGTCGGCGGTGATCCTCGGCAGAGTTACGGTATTGTCCATCCGGACCGTAATCATTGTCTGCGCCGGGAGATCCACTTCACTCCCTCTTCGGGACAGAATGTACACGGTGCTCCCAATCAGACCAATGCCGAAGCCGCGTGCCACGTGACTGAATATCGTACCGATCAATGTCCCTCCGCCAGTTCCAATGGTTTCGGCGAGGACGTCACCTTTTATGTCGTGCTTGGCTTCGATCACTTGACCCTCATCGACCTTGACGTCCTTCCGGGTTTTCCCCGACTTGTCTCCCGTTGAGGGGCTTTGCAAGCTCAAAATGCTCATTTTCGCCGGGAATACTCGGCTGTCGACTTCGAGGTCGCGGAACGAAAGGGCTAAGGCCGCCTGGCCATGGAACATCGAGAAGTGCCGGGGGCCGATGACTGCGCCGATTGTGCCCTTTACGCGTGCTCCTGCCGGCAAAATCATCTGGCTGCCGACGTATACGGGCTGGGCAACTTCCGCGATAAATGGATCACCGATCTTCGCAACGGCGGTGGTTAAACTGGTGAGCAAGCGCAGGTGCACCTGGGTGCCCTGCAGAAGTTCATGGGACTGCGCGCGCGCTGGGATCGCGGCAGCAACAAACAACAAAACTACGGCGCCAAAAGTTACGACCATTCGTTTCATGGGATCCTCCATCCTGCCGCGCCAGCCGACGATTCGGCCGCGCACGGGTTAGGCCTCGTGACGTGAGGCGTTGCGCTGGCACTGCACGCCCAGCGGCGCTCTGCGGGAGCACGCCGGACCGGATGCGGAGGTTGCATCCGGGCAAATCATACGCCGGGCCACTGCCTCGTCGAAACGAAGTGAGCGGCAGTGTATCGAATCCGCCACCATCGGCTGGAATCCCATCTCGCACGCGCATCTTCCGTGTTCGGCTGTGGGTGGAGGCCCTATGGGGCCGCGGTAATTCTTGTATTGCATTCCAATAGGGCTTGTGGCACTCTCTCTATGGTTATCCAATAGGAGAGAGATGAGCGAGAAACCGGATGTCTGGCAAGGAACGCTTTCCGTCATGGTGTTGAAGACCCTCGAGACAATGGGGCCGCTCCACGGATATGGGATTGCCCGCCGCATCGAGCAGACCAGCGGTGATTTGCTGTCTGTCAATTACGGAACCATCTATCCAGCTCTTCTCAAGCTGGAGCAAGAGGGATACATCGCCTCCGAATGGGGCGTCTCGGATAACAATCGCAAAGCTAAATACTACAAACTCACGCGAGCCGGACGGAAACAACTCCAGAGAGAAGCCCGGGAATGGGAACAGGCAACCACGATCCTCGCGCGCTTCTTGTCACCAGGGGAAAAGCCTTCATGAGACGGCTGCGCGCATGGTGTTTGCGCTTCGCCGGGCTGTTCCACTCGGACCGGCGGGACCGCGAGCTGGCGGAAGAGCTGGAGAGCCATCTCCAGATGCACATCGAGGACAATCTTCGCTCCGGCATGAACCCGGTAGAGGCGCGAAGGCAGGCGCTCATCAAGCTTGGAGGTATGGAGCAGGCCAAGGAGAATTATCGCGACCGTCGTGGTATCCCCTCACTGGAAACTGTACCGCAGGACCTCCGTTTCGCCTTGCGCATGTTGCGCAAGAGTCCTGGCTTCACTATTGTTGCCCTTCTCTCCCTCGCCTTTGGCATCGGAGCCAACACCGCGATCTTTTCCGTGGTCAATACGGTCTTGCTCCATTCCCTGCCCTACCCACAGCCTGACCGCATCGTGCAACTCGAGATAAGCAAACCCGGCAACGAAAACTTTTTCATTGCGTCCATCCCAAAGTACATGATTTGGCGCGAACAGACACAAGTTTTCGAGGATACCGCCCTGTATGGTCTCAGCCCTTACCCTATGAATCTGGCAGGGGGCGATCGCCCGGAGCAACTCACGAGCATGCATGTTTCGTCGGGTTATTTTCGGCTGTTTGGCGCGCGCGTAGCCCTCGGACGAATGTTCACTGCCGATGAGGATGTCCCTAATGGCCCGCATGTGGCCGTGATCAGCAGCGGGTTGTGGCGCGATCTGTACGGCGGGGATCCGGGGATGGTGGGTAAGAAGATTGAAATTGGAGGTGAGCCATATGAGGTGATCGGTATTCTCGATTCTAATTTCCGGTGGGACACTCCTGTCGATGTTTGGCTTCCACTGGAGGCCGACCCGAATAGTGCGAACCAAAGCAACGATCTGCTCGCGGCCGCTCGCTTGAGGCCAGGCGTTTCACTCGAACAAGCCAAGGCGGCGATGAAGGTCGCCTACGAGACATTTCGGAAAAAGTTTCCGGACGCCCAAGATGCGGGAGAGAGCTTCACGGCTGAGCGTCTGGAAGATGACCAGGTGGTGAGCGTTCGTCCGGCCTTGCTATTGCTGGCCATCACAGTTGGGTTTGTGCTGCTCATCGCGTGCGCTAACGTGGCCAACCTGCACCTGGCGCGAGCCGCAATCCGGAGGCGCGAAATCGCAATCCGGGCCGCGCTGGGGGCGGGACGCGCGCGAATCCTCCGCCAGCTGTTGACGGAAAGTGTCCTCTTGTCTATGGGCGGAGGAGCACTGGGTCTCGCTCTTGCCTACGTTGGCGTGCACGCGCTGCTTGCCATGAGCCCTGGCAATATCCCGCGGATCGGGGAGAAGGGGGAGGACGTGGCGATGGATTGGCGCGTGCTTGCCTTCACACTCGGCGTGTCGCTTCTAACGGGAATTCTCTTCGGGTTGATCCCGGCAATCCAGGCGGCGCGCGCCGATCTTAACTTTACGCTGAAGGAGGGTGGCTCGCGCCCTGGAGGGGGACTGCGGCGGAACAAAGCCCACGCGATTCTTGTGGCGACGGAGGTTGCTCTGGCGCTCGTTCTGCTGGTGGGTTCCGCCTTGCTGATTCGGACCTACATTGCACTGCGGAGCGTTGCGCCAGGGTTCGATCCAAACAACATTCTCACCATGGACATGTGGCTCGACGCTCCCCGATTTCAAAAGGCGGCTGGAGTCGCTCAACTCGTGCGTGATGGCGTCGAACGGATCGAGAGCTTGCCGGGCGTCGAAGCGGCGGCAACCGCCAGCTCGCTTCCTCTCGCGCCAACCTATCACGAAACTTTCACCATTGAAGGTCGCCCCCTGCCGAAGAATGGGTATCACGGCGCGTCGGCCTGGCGCAGCATCTCGCCAAACTATTTCAAGGTGTTCCGGATTCCGCTGCTTCGAGGAAGATCGTTCAACGATCGCGACAGCGCGGGAGGCGCGCCAGTGATGGTAATCAATGAAACCATGGCCACACGGTTCTGGCCAAAGGGCGACCCCCTGGGCGAGCGCATCACGATCGACAAAGGAGCGGGCGCTCCTTTCACCGAGGCGCCGCGCGAAATCGTCGGCGTTGTCGCCGATGTCCGGGATGACGAACTCAACCGCGCGCTTTGGCCGACCATGTACATTCCAGTATCGCAGGTCTCCGATGGCCTGACAGCTTCGGATAACCAGAACCTTCCGACCATGTGGGTGGTCCGCACGAAGGCCGCGCCCTATTCGCTCAGCGCGAGCGTACAGCGGGAACTGCGTACGGCAAGCGGAGGATTGCCGGTGGGGCACGTTCGATCGATGGAGCAAGTGATTGTGGAATCCATGGCCAGCAACGATTTCAATGCAACATTGATGACGATTTTTGCGTGCGCGGCTCTCTTGCTTGCCGCGATCGGCATCTATGGCCTGATGGCGTATCTCGTGCAGCAGCGCGTGCGCGAAATCGGCATACGCATCGCTCTAGGCGCACAGCGAAGCGACGTTTTTCGCCTTGTCCTCGGACAGGGCCTGAAGCTTGCGCTGATCGGAATTTGCATTGGCCTGGCGGCATCTTTTGGGCTGACGCGTTTGATGGCCAGCCAGCTTTATGGCCTGAGTGCGACCGATCCGTTGACGTTTGCGGGCGTAGCGATTGGGCTGGCATTCTCGGCGTTGCTGGCCTGCTACATCCCGGCGCGACGCGCGATGCGCGTCGATCCCGCGGTGGCGTTGCGCCATGAATGACGTTCTTGAAATCACGGGGACGAAACCCTCATGAGAGGACTGCGCGCCTGGTGTTTGCGCTTCGCCGGACTGTTCCACAAGGAACAACGGAACCGCGAGTTGGCGGAAGAGCTAGAGAGCCATCTCCAGATGCACATCGAGGACAATCTTCGTTCCGGCATGAACCAAGCGGAGGCACGGAGGCAAGCGCTCATCAAGCTCGGCGGCATCGAGCAGACGAAAGAGAAATATCGCGACCGTCGCGGCATCCCTGCCCTTGAAACTGTTCTGCAGGATATTCGTTTCGGGCTGCGCATGTTGCGCAAGAGTCCTGGCTTCACGATCGTTGCCCTTCTCACCCTCGCCCTCGGCATCGGAGCGAATACCGCGATTTTCTCGGTCGTCAACACAGTTCTTCTGCAACCTCTTCCCTATTCACAACCGGACCGAATTGTTCAACTCATGCGGAGCTTCCCCGTGGGGAATTTCACCGGCATTTCGATTTCCCAATTCATGGTCTGGCGGAACCGAACGCAGGAATTCCAGGATATGGCGGCGTTTGACCACGACGCAGCCGACAACCTCATGGAGGGCGACCGTCCCGAAACGGTCGCGGTTGTCCATGTCTCAGCGGGTTACTTCGCGGTGTTCGGCGCGCCAGTAGCGATGGGCCGGACGTTCACGGCTGACGAAGACCGCCCCGGTGGCCCGCACGTGGTGGTGATTAGCAACGGACTGTGGCGCAACCGGTTCGGCGGAGATACAAATCTAGTCGGCAAGGCGATTACTCTCGGAGGAGGTCCCTATGAGGTGATCGGCGTGCTTGGCTCAAGCTTCGCCGTGGACCCGCCAGCCGATCTCTGGCTTCCATTGCAGGCGGATCCAAACAGCACTAGCCAGGCTCACAACCTGCGTGTGCTGGCCCGCCTGAACCCCGGTATCACTCTCGCCAAGGCGCAGGCCGCGATGAAACTTGCCGCCGAGGAGTTTCACAGAAAGTTTCCGGTTACTGGACTCATGGGTCCGCAAGAAAGCTCCACAGCCATTCCCCTGCGCGATGTCGTGGTTGGGAATGTCCGGCCGGCGCTGCTTGTCTTGCTCGGCGCCGTTGGTTTTGTCCTACTGATTGCCTGCGCCAACATGGCGAACTTGCTCCTGGCGCGCGCAACCCTTCGCGGACGAGAGGTCGCTGTCCGAGCGGCGCTCGGCGCGGGACGGCGGCGCATCGTCATGCAGTTACTCACCGAGAGCATTCTTTTGTCGATTGGGGGAGGCGCGCTGGGCTTCGTCCTTGGCTATTTCGGAGTGCGTGGGTTGCTCGCCATAAATCCCGGAAATATCCCGCGAATCGGGGAGTATGGCTCGGCGGTTGCTCTCGATTGGCGCGTTCTCCTATTCACTCTGTTCGTCTCCGTGCTGACGGGAATTCTGTTTGGAGTCCTGCCTGCATTCCATGCCACGCGCGCCGATTTGACTTCCGCGCTCAACGAAAGCGGTGCGCGTTCAGGCAGCGGCCTCCGCCAGCACAAGAGCCGGTCCATCTTCGTCATCACGGAAATTGCGCTGGCTGTGGTTCTGCTGGTTGGGGCCGCATTGCTGATCCGCACGTTTGGGGCGTTGCGCAGCGTCAACCCCGGTTTCGAATTGCACAGCATTCTAACCATGCAGATGCGGCTTACCGGGCCTCGTTTTGAAAATGCATCTGGTATCGCTCAGCTGGCGCGCGAAGGTGAACAGCGGATCCGTAGTGTGGCGGGAGCCGAAGCAGCAGCGCTCACCGACTCTGTACCTTTAATGTCGGATGATGACTTGCTCTTTGTGATTAACGCACACCCCCCGACAGATCAACTTTACAGTGGCGACGCGCAGTATCGCATTGTCTCGCCGGGCTATTTTGATACCTTCCGAATTCCGTTGCTTCGCGGACGACTCTTCACGGATCGGGACGACGGCGGCGGGGCTCCCGTCGTATTGATCAACGAAACGATGGCAAAACAGTTTTGGCCACAAAGCGATCCTGTGGGAGAGCTCATCACGATGGGCATACTCATGGGCCCTGAATTTGCAGAACCTCCACGGCAGATCATTGGCGTGGTTGGCGACGTCAGGGATATTGGCCTCAACAGCTCCCCCGAACCGACGATGTATGTGCCGATTGCTCAATTAAGCGACGGCGTTACTGCAATCCTGAGTCGCAGGTTGTCCATGACGTGGGCGGTCCGCACCAAAGTCACACCCTACTCTCTGAATGCGGCTATCCAGCGGGAACTCCGCGCCGCAAGCGGCGGATTGCCGGTGGGGCATGTTCGGTCCATGGACCAGGTAGTCGTGGAATCCACAGCACGCAACCAGTTTAATATGACATTGCTTTCGATCTTTGCCGGTATTGCCCTGCTCCTGGCCTCCATTGGCATCTACGGCGTGATGGCGTACACCGTGCAACAGCGCACTCAGGAGATCGGCATCCGCATGGCGCTGGGGGCGCAGTGCGGGGACGTGCTTCGTATGGTGCTTCGCCATGGCCTATGGCTGTGCCTCGTGGGAATTGCTGTCGGCCTATCGGGCGCGTTCGCGACCATCCGCCTGATGAAAAGCCTGATCTTCGGAGTCAGCCCGACCGACCCGCTGACATTCGCCAGCGTTGCAGTTCTATTGGCGGGCGTGGCATTTATCGCGTGCTGGATTCCCGCGCGGAGGGCGTCGCGCGTCGATCCAATGGTGGCGCTGCGTCATGAATGAGGCGCTTAAAATCAGGCCGTGCATCGCACAGGAGAAATAGCCCGTGGATATCACCAGACCGGAGTTCAAACACAAGCGGCGGCTGCTCCGCATACTCTATATCGCGGCAGGTCTGGTCATCGTTGCGCTCGTAACCGTGGGGCTTTCTAGGCTCAAGGCTGCTGCGCCCACCGTCGACAAGACAACGGTCTGGACGGATACGGTGACGCGCGGCCCAATGCTGCGCGAAGTTCGCGGCCTGGGGACGCTCGTGCCGGAAACCATCCGCGTCATTCCGGCCGCCACGGACGGGCGGGTCGAGCAGCGCCTGCTGCTGCCGGGCACTCCAGTGAACGCGAGAACGGTGATTCTGGAACTCAGCAATTCCGAACTCCAACAATCCGTCCTGGATGCCGGATTCCAGCTCAAGGGCGCCGAAGCGGAATACAACAACCTGAAAGCGCAGCTCGACAATCAGCTCATGGAGCAGCGATCGAAGGCCGCCAGCGCGCGCTCCGAGTTTCACCAAGCCCAATTGCAGCACGATGCAAACGACCAGCTTTATAAACAGGGTATTATTGCCGAGCTAATCTGGAAAACATCTCAAGTGAAAGCGGAAGAATTGGCGAAGCAAAACGAGATCGCGGAAAAGCAAGTGGAGACGTTTGCGCTGTCGATCGAAGCGCAACTCGCCGTCCAGCAGGCCAAGGTGGATGGACAGCGCGCGCTGTCTGAGCTCAAGCAGCACGAACTCGATCAACTGCATGTGCGCTCCGGAATTGAAGGCGTATTGCAGGAACTCGCGGTAGAAGTCGGACAGCAGGTAGCACCGGGAACGATTCTTGCGCGCGTCGCGCAGCCGGCACATCTGAAGGCACAGCTCAAAATCGCCGAGACACAGGCTAAGGATATTGCCATCGGCCAGAAGGTCTTGATCGACACGCACAATGGCACGATCCGTGGTCATGTGATGCGGATTGATCCTTCGGTGCAGAACGGAACGGTGACCGTGGATGCGGCCCTTGATGGGATGCTACCTCCCGGTTCGCGGCCGGATTTGAGCGTTGAAGGCACGATCGAAATCGAACGGCTGGCCGATGTTCTTTCCACGGGGCGGCCTGTGCATGGAGAAACCGATAGCACAGTGGGGATGTTTAAGGTGATGGACGACGGCAGCGAAGCAGTGCGCGTACAAGTGAAACTGGGCCGTACTTCCGTGAACAGAGTGGAAATCCTGCAGGGCCTGGCGGCGGGCGATCAGGTCATCCTTTCGGATATGTCGGCCTGGGACAATTTTGATCGAGTTCGCTTGCGATAACCCGATTCCGTGGAGGGACGGAAAAGATGATGGCACATTCCGAAGTGCTCGCGCGTCTGGAAGGCGTATCAAAAATCTTTTTTTCCGACGAGGTAGAAACACACGCGCTTTCCGGCGTTCACCTGGAAATCCGCCACGGTGAATTTGTCTCGATTGCCGGACCTTCCGGTTGCGGCAAGTCAACGCTGCTCTCCATCGTCGGCCTGCTGGATTCGCCGACCGAGGGCGGATATACAATCAACGGCAAGCTGGTTGCTAAACTTTCTATTTCCGAACGCAGCCGCATCCGTAATCGGGAAATCGGCTTCGTGTTTCAGGCGTTCAATTTGATCGGCGACCTCACCGTGTTTGAAAATGTCGAGCTACCGCTCACGTACCGCAATATGGCATTGAGCGAACGCAAAAGGCGCGTCGAGCAAGTGTTGGATCGGGTGGGCATGGCACACCGGATGAAACACTATCCCGCGCAACTTTCCGGCGGCCAACAGCAGCGCGTCGCCGTGGCGCGCGCCCTGGGAGGGCAGCCGTCGATCCTGCTCGCGGATGAACCCACGGGAAATCTCGATTCCAAGAACAGCGAAGCGGTGATGGATCTGCTGAAGGAATTACACAAGGAAGGCGCAACGATCTGCATGGTCACGCACGATCCACGCTACGCCGGAATTGCCGATCGTACCATCCACCTTGTCGACGGCCGTATCGTCCAAGAAGCCATGACCGCCCGCGCCGAGGCTAGGTAGAGCCACTCGGAAGATGGGCCGCTCGCGACTGCGCGCGGACTTCATCAACACATTTCTCCCTGGCCGACAATCCGGTTTTCTTTTTTCGAATGCGGCGCTGTGCTAGACTTCCTTTGCAGGCGCACTTGGAAAGCGCGGCTGCTGATGCGTGGAACTTCGGGCTCTGTGCGACGAAGTCCCGCGAACCCCGCCAGGCCCGGAAGGGAGCAACGGTACCGGGATCGCTTCGTGCGCCGCGGAGTACCCGAAGTTCCTCTCATCTGCAGCATGCAGGCTTTCTCCCTGATTCTCCGTGAAACTCTGCGGACTCTGTGTTAGTCTCTTCGGATTTCAACACAGAGGGCACAGAGAACACAGAGAAGAAATACCGAGGGAGAAACCAGGATCCGAGAGCATGAGCTACCAGGTCATCGCGCGAAAATGGCGGCCGCAAACGTTTGCCGACGTTGTCGGGCAGCAGCACGTCACGCGCACGCTCTCCAACGCCATCCAATCCGGCCGCGTGGCGCACGCCTACATTTTTTCCGGCGCGCGCGGCGTGGGCAAGACGACGACGGCGCGCATCCTTGCCAAAGCGCTCAATTGCGTGAAGGGTCCCGCCGCGGAACCTTGCAACGAGTGCGACTCGTGCCGCGAGATCGGTCTGGGAAATTCGCTCGACGTGATCGAAATCGACGCGGCGTCGAATCGCGGCATCGACCAGATCCGCGAACTGCGCGAAATGGTTCGCTACGCGCCCGCCGGCGGACGCTACAAAGTCGTCATCCTCGACGAAGCGCACATGCTCACGCCGAAGCCTCGAACGCGCTGCTCAAAACGCTGGAAGAGCCTCCCGACAAAGTGATCTTCGTCATGGCGACGACGGAGCCGGAAAATCTCGCGGAAACGATTCGCTCGCGGTCGCAACATTTTCATTTTCGCGCGCTCTCGTTCGCCGAAATCGTTGACGCGCTGGAACAAATCTGCGTGAAAGAAAATCTGACGGCGGAGCCCGGCGCGCTCGGCGTGATGGCGCGCGCCGCCGAAGGCAGCTTGCGCGACGCGCTCTCCTTGCTCGAGCAGGCTCGCGCCTATTGCGGCGCGAACATCGCCGACACGCAAGTCCGCGAGCTGCTCGGCGTCGTCCCTGAGGAAATTCTCGAGGAGCTGACCGGCGCCATCGAAGCGCGATCGGCGGAGCGAGTCCTCGCGATCGTGCACCGGCTGCTCGCGGAGGGACAAAACCTTCAGCATTTCTGCCGGGAAGCCATCGGCCATTTCCGGAATCTTCTCGTGGCGCGGGTCTGCGGCGGCGATTCCGCTCTCATCGCCGCGCCCGCCGATCGGCGTCCGCGTTTGAAGCAGACGGCGGAATCGTTCAGCGAGGAAGACCTCACGCGATTTTTCCAGATTCTCCTGCACACGGACGACGATTTGCGCCGCAAGCCCGATGCGCGTCTGCATTTGGAAATGGGCCTGCTGCGCTGGTGAACGCCGCGCGGCTGGCTCCGCTCGAAGAAATTCTCGCGGAACTCGAAGGCGGCGCGTCCGAGCGTCCGGCAAGCTCCGCATCGCAAACGCGGCCGCCCGCGCGAAGCAATGCGCCGGCTGCGTTTGCCGCCACTGCGTCGCCCGGGTTGACGCAGGGAGTTTCACAGGCTTCCACGACTGCAAGAACGCAGACCACCGCTGCCCCGCGGCCCGAAATTGTTGCGCCTCCCACGGCGCCTCACACAATGCGGCCCGTGGTGAAGGATGAAGCGAATCTAGTTTCGGAGCGGGCGAGCGGCAGCGCGGCTCCCAGCGCCTCGTCCAGCGCGATTGGGCGAACCGCCGACGCGGGCGCCGGTCTGGAAGCCGCGCAAGTGGATTCCATCAAAACCGCGATCCTCGGCCAGGAAAAATTTCTGGGTGAATTGGTCGAACACGCGTCGCGGTGGGAGATGAGCGGCGGCGAAGTGCGATTGTTCTTCCCCACGGAAAGCCGCGCGCTTGCCGAGATGTTGCAGGCGCGCGATCCCATGGAACGATTGCGGAACATTACGAGCCGCATCCTCGGCCAGACCGTGCGCGTCTGTGTTAAACTGGAAGCCGTGCCAGGAGTGGGAGGCGCAACGCGATCTTCCTCCGGCACGCGCGAATTGCGCGCCAAGTTCGAGCAAGATCCGATCGTGCGCGCGATGCTCGAACGGTTCGGCGGCCAGATTTCCGACGTCAAACTTCGGAGCGAGGAATAGACCATGGAAGTAAAAGCGCTGCAGCAAATCCTCACGCAGTTTCGCCAGATGCAGGAGAACCTGCAGAAGCAGGTCGAAAACGTTCACGTCGAAGCTTCGGCTGGCGGCGGCATGGTCACCGTCAGAATGAACGGCCAAAAGCAGCTCACGGAGATTCGCATCGACCCGGAGATTTTTGCCGGAAAAGATCAGGAATTGCTGCAAGACCTGGTTCGCGCCGCCGTGAACGAGGCCGCCCGCCGTGTGGATGAAGAGCTCACGAGCCAGATGAAAAGCATGACGGGTGGGATTCCCGGCATGGCCGGACTGAAAATTCCCGGCCTATTTTAAGATTGGCTTTCGATTCGATTTTTCAAATGTGGTACAACGGACACTCCGAGTGAAACTGATTTCTCCGGCCCGCCACACTCCATCACGGAAAACTCCTCATGGCTGATTTCGCCGAACCTGTCGAGCGCTTGATCGACCAGCTCAAACATCTGCCCGGCATCGGGGCCAAGACCGCGCAGCGCCTCGCGTTTCATATTCTCCGCATTGCGCCGGAGGATGCCCTTGCGCTCGCTGACGCCATCCGCGACGCCAAATTAAACATGCGATTTTGCTCGGTCTGCAACAACATCACCGATGCCGATCCGTGCCTGTATTGCACGGGGCCCACGCGCAATCGCAAGACGATTTGCGTCGTCGAAGAACCGCACAACATCATGGCCATCGAAAAAACGCGTCAGTACGGCGGCCTCTACCACGTTCTTGGCGGAGCGCTCGCGCCTTTGCGAGGCATCGGCCCCGATCAATTGCATCTGAAAAACCTGATCGAACGCCTCAAGGGTGGCACGGTCGAAGAGATCATCATCGCGACCAACCCCAACGCGGAAGGCGAAGCCACGGCCATGTATCTCTCGAAGCTCATCAAGCCTCTCGGCGTGCGTGTCACGCGCATCGGCGTTGGCATCCCGGTCGGCGCCGACCTCGAATACGCCGACGAAGTCACCATGATGAAGGCCATGGAAGGCCGCCGCGATTTGTAGTCGAATTTCCGGGAAACAAGAGCGTTTATCGGGAGTTGGACACGGTGGACAGCTAGAGAGCACTGGTTAAATCGTTGTCGCCTTGGCTGCCCGACCGGATTCGCCAACCCGAAAGTACCGATAGAGCCAGTGCCTGAACTCAATTACCGGAACAACGGTAGTTATTGCGGCTTGATTCGTCATCCGCCTGGGGATCGCGCGCCGTGGTTATCGCGTCGGTGCAAAAACAAGGGTCACAGAGAGTTGTTCGAGGCCGTCAGGGCCGTACTCGCAAAATTGGGCCATACCTCACCTCCCCTGGAGACTTTTGTGGCTAACCACCTAGACTGGCGAGCGGCCTCTGTTAAATCTGGCGACGCAAGAACGAAGACGCCAACTAGCCAGTCGAGGTAGGTAGCTTACCTGACTATTCTTTAGTAGTGTTCACACTCCACTTCACGTCAAACGCATTCCATAGGCACCCGCGGTGGCAAGCACGGCCATTCTCGACCGTGAGGGTGCCGGTGAATGGGACGCCGAGAGCGTTAGTGCCGCTGAACGTGCCCCGTGTTGTTAGCACGCCCGTCCCCGAGTCAAATGTATTGGTGCAGCTAATCGAGCTAGCCGCGTTATCGGTCGTGATACCGTCCTGCTCGAGTTTGGTAAAACTCAGTGTAGCTCCAGACCCACACCAGCCTCCAAAGGTCCAGTTTTGGTTGCTCTCGGGGTATACGTAGGTGTTCTGGGGCAAGAAGGGTTGGTAGACGATCGGCAATGAAAAAGTCACATCCGTGCCAGTGCCCTTATCGTTAAAGACGCCCTTCAGTGTGGCGTAGTAGGCGTCACCTTGGTAACCGGTCCATTCGTAGTTCAGCGTACTGCCCCCCGACTGCGCCCGGACTGGAATTGCTGCCAGAACAACCGCCGCGAGGACTGCTACTGCAATCTTTGTAACTGCTGCTTTCATTTCCCCTCCATGTTAGCCGGTCATTTTGGTAGCCTCCGGCCAAACTTGTCTGTAGCAATAGGCGTAGTAGCCGACTTCAGCCGCGCTAATTCCCTTTCAGGCGCGGCATCGGTGCTCCATTGGGAAGTCCAGAACCTGCGCCAGCGACGAATCCCTGTTGTCGCATCAAGATTGAGTATACTGTATATATACTAACTATCAGTGAAATCGACCCTGACAGGGCTCTGGCGTTAGCCGCAGCTAGCCCTGGGCCGCAACGCTTCGATGGGCAAACCCGACTCGCGCTTTTGGACACACACTAACTTGCCTCCTAGTTCCTGGGGGGATCATGCCATTTGGTCGCACATAATTACAACTTATATACTATATATCTGACCTCTTAATTATACTAGCGTAATACTTACTATATTTATTATAGTCTCGGAAGGGGGGCCGGGATGCGGACCTTCCTGTCGTACAGCATCTTGCCCCTACCCAATCTCTTCTATCTTCCCAACCCCCAACGAATCGGATGCCGTCGTCTCGAAGCGATCGAACGAACCGCGACAGACCCCATCCACGCAACAGCGGGAATGGCTTCGTGGATACTGGCGGTAGTGTCGGAAATGGCTGCGAAAGCGCATGACAGCCTCTTGCGCTTCCTCTAACACTGCGATAGCCAAGGGTTGAAGCCGTATAAGTCGCACAGAATCAACATATTGCTACGTCGAACGTCGATCACCAGATTTGCTAATTTCCCATCCGAAACTCCAACCATGCACAATTCCCGGATGGGAGAATTTTAATCACTTGGAATCCAATGCGGAAGGTGCTTCCCTTCGGCGTGTGGCTGCGTCTTCGAGCTGGATTTGAATTTTCTGGTGCTTTTGTTTGTTGGACAGCAAGCGCATTCTTATCGCTGCGCTTATGTCAGTATTGGTAATGATTGCACACGTAAATATACAGTTCGGGAAGGACCCCCCACGGCCCTGTCTGCTTCGATGCTGATTGCCGAAAATCAAATCGTATTGGTAAGCCAGCTTCTCGGAAGATGGCCTGGGATTTCCTGGGGTGAATTTCCACTCTCCGAGAATCTCATTGATCCAGCTTGCATCCACTAAGAAACTTCGTTACGCTATCTGTGTTGCCTGCGGCGTCTTCCCACCTCACCCGCTATCAGTTGCTCCAATTGTAGTTAAGATTCCCGTGAAGGAAGGTTGACGCGTGGTGGGCAAAAACACTTGGGGAGGAGTTGCGTTGGCAGCCGTGCTGAGTTTGCCTCTGACTGCCTGCAAGGACACAAAAACTCTGCAAGAGAACGAGCAATTGAAGGCCCAGGTGGTGGAACTTCAGAAAGAGAACGGGCAATTGGGAAACAATGTCGAAACATTGACAACTGCCCGCGATACGTTGGCGAAAGAGAACGAAACACTCAAGGCAGAGAGTAAGGCCCGGAAAACAAAGCGCTCCGGAACGAAAGCCACGCGTCGAAAGCGTCGCCGGAGTTCAAAGTCTACGTAGTTTTAAGATCCGCACGTGGTGTGGAGTCCGCGAACTGGATTCAGTTTTCAAAATTGGAAAATGGAGGTTAGGATCATGAAAACGTTTGAGGTGCATTTTCGTTATCGGGATCGAAACGAAGCAGCGGTGGAATCGACGGTCAAGTTGGATGCGTCGAGTCTTCCGGGAGCCGTCGCTAAGGCGGCGCGTGAGTTTGTCAAAGGCCTGGACCGGAAACAGAGATTCGATATGAACAAGAATGGACTCGAACTCACGGCCAAGTCTATCGGCACGACGACGGAGACACAGGCAAAAACAGCCGCGGAAACCGCTGCGGACTGAGAGATCAGCAGGTCCGGATCTTTATCCGCGCCTGGCATTTCGTACATGGCGAAAAGAAAAGCAGGCCATGGCATAAAATAGACGCTCAGCCAATCACATTGTGCATTGGTTCAGGACACCCACATGGCGTAGGCGAGGTAACAGAGCAGCGCGCCCATTACGGCGATCAGAAGTCCAAACCCTCGGCGCTTGTTCAAAAAGAAAATCAGCGTCAGCCCGGTCAGGGATACGAGCGTCATCAGGACCGCCGAAAAATCTATGACCGCGGACCATTTGCTTCCGGTGTCGCGCCCCTTGTGCAGATCGTTCAGCACAGCAACGAGGCCGAAGCGGCTCACCCTCAGGTCGTACTTGCCGGTGACACGATCGATGGACGCATCGGCTTCGTATCCGGGTCCTTTAAATAGCACTTCCCATTGCGCGTCGTCGACATGGACATCGGAAACCGCGCCCTTGACGCCATGGACGCGGCGCAAGTACGCGACGACCTTGTCTTGCGCCACGGCTTTCGGATCGGGAGTCTTCAACCACGCCGTGTCCAGCGTGCCCTGGTACCGGGCCGTATTTCTTTGACCCTCGAACCACTCGGCGTGATTCAACGTAAGGCCCGTTGCCGCGAAAAACAGAACAATCGCAAAACTCAGCATCGACAAATAGGTGTGCAACCATCGCGCGAGATGAGCGAAGCGCCGTTTCCAGTGCAAATACCGCAGGTCTTGTGGCGGAGTGCGCGGAGAATCGGTCGAGTTCCGGGCGGGATTATGGCACGATTTTATGGTAGTCAAGGGAAGCCGACGCGATCTCCACGCCGCCCGAAAGCTGGAACTGTTTAGGCGAGCCGTTGAAGTCCATTTCTTGGTGCAATAATTGATACGTGCCGTGCTCTCGTGAGGTTTCAATCATCACGTTGTATTTACCGGCTTTTACAAGTTTGCCGAAGTTGTCCTTGCCATCCCACCGGAACGTGTATTTGCCGGGAGGCCGAGTGGCGCTCGAAACCGAATTCAAGACGTGCGTGTCTTCGCTCGTAGACAGCGTATTCTCAGCAAGGCTCCAGGCGTACAGTTCGCGAAGGAACTTAAACTTAGCGAACCACAGAGAAATCGTCCGAACAGGCGCACGCTTTTCGTCCTCGATCCACACCGCGAGGTAGGGGCGTTTCGCCCGGAATCCCTCGATGACGCTCAATTCCACGCTGATGGTCAGCTCATATTTGTCGTTCCATTCGGCAACACCCGACTGCGCAGCCACCGTTTGGAAGGATGCCGCGGGCCGCATCGAGGCCGATGGCGAGGATGGCGGCGCTGCAAGAGAATTCCACCCGCCACTCATTATTTTTTCGCCATTCTTTTTCACCAACATATATTCCGCATCTGGTATCAAGGCCACTAGGGAAGCGCTTTCCTCCGGCGTGAGTACAGACAGCGCGGTGGCGAGGGCGCCCGCATCGGCAGGCGTTGGCGCAATCACGGTCGAGCTGATGATCTCGTCCGCGGGCATTCCGGTGCGCGGATCAACGATATGGGAATAATGCCGCCCCAGAATTTCCACTCCGCGCCGGTAATCCCCACTGGTTGCCACAGCCCGGTTGCGAACAATGAGCCTCGCAATAGGTACCCCGTTTTCCGCATCCGATTGCGGATCGGAAACATCCACGGGTTCGCTCCATTCGCCTCGGACCACGAGATCACCGCCGATATTCACGACGGCGGCTCGCGCGCCTGAAGCGGCGAGCGCTGCGTCGGCAGCGCGCCCCACGATATAGCTCTTCACAAATGAGTTCAGCGCGAGAGGGGCATCACTGGTATGAGTTGCCGTTCGGTGAATGGGGTCGAGCTTCCAATGGACTCTCCGCACGCTGGCGAAAGCGGCACGTAGTTCCGCCTGGGAGGGGAGGCGTTTCTCTGCGGCTGCCTTCTTCCAAACTTGGGAGATCGTCTCGGCGGAGGCGTCGAGGGCTCCGTGGGTTCGGTCGCGCCATTTATCGAATAAACCCAAAACCTCGAAAAGTTCCGGAGAAATGAGGACGGGTTGATCCCTGGTGCGAAACCAGCGGCTGAACTCGCTATCCGGGTCCCAAGAACTAAGGATATGCGACTCGCGATCGATCTCCGCCAGCGCGGCTTTTTCAGCCTGCTCCGATTGCGCGGGTGACGATGCCATGACCTTTAATTCCAGTGACGTGCCAAGCACATTTTCGTAGTGAAAGACGTACAACTTGCCACTCGTTGAATCGGTTGACGATCCGCCGTGGCACGGTGTGAACAACAGGATCGCGGCAAGCAGAAGGGTGGATCTCATCGTCGGGGTTCTCGACAAACTGTAATTTTCAGGTAGCCATCCGGCCCGGAAAAGTTTACACCCTAGGACTCCTTTCTCAGCGACCATTCCGACATGCCGATTGAACTGGGTGTCGTAAGGTGAACCACAACAGGCGAATAGGAGGTCAAGTCCTTTGACTTCTTGCCGATCAAACATAGTATGAGCGTGAATAGGGTGGAGCTGCGAACAGCCCTCTTTGCCATGGCGGAAGTGTCGTGGGAAGACCAAAATGGAACTTCACATGATGAGACCGCGAAATTTGAAGACAAGTCTCCCTCTGGTGCGTGTCTTCGGGTGAAGACACCCATCGGAGTCGGTTCAAAGGTGAAGATTAGGTGGCGTTGGGAAGTGTTTTCAGGCGTTGCCAAGTACTGCCGCCCAGATGGAGTGGAGTATGTGTTAGGCATCCAGCGAAATGGTAAGGACCAAGTCCAGACCAGCCCCGTCCGAAACGATCCAATCCGGGAAGGCGTAGCAAGTAACGTTCACCGGATTTTGGCGGAAAAGATCCAAAGTGGACCGAAACAGCAAGAAGGTAACTCAAATGGAGTCCCTGCCAGCCCTAAGCCGGAAACCGTCCCAATTGTGCGCAGCGCACCTGCTCCGGCGTTGGTACCTAAGGCGGTGCTTGATCACGGAACAGACGCCAAGGACAATCCTCGTGTTTCGCAGCCCCAAGAGATTGGGTCTCCTAAAGGCAGTGAGCTTCAAACGCAGCAGCTTTCGTCAGGCAAAGAAAGGACACCCATGTCAAGCAAATGGCTCGACACGGCGCTCGGGCGCCAAAAGCAGGATGCTCCCAACGGAAATGGCACCGGCGTGACAGTGCCGGGTGATCGCGCGCAGGCGGAGTCCGCCCCGGCGGGTAAGGGTCGCGCGGAGGCCGGTCCAGCGGATAGGATGCAAGCAAATGCTGGCGGGAAGGGTGTCGCCAAGCCTTATGGCGATCTGCAATCAATGGAAGATATTTACCGCGCGGCCGGGATCATGAATCCGCGGATGGGATACAGCGTCAGCAAGGTAGTCGAAATGCTCAACAGTGATCACATCCGCGGGTTGTCCAACGACGCGAAGCGGGCCGCGGTGTTGATGGCGCTCGATGCCGCCGGCATTTCGATTGAAGAAGTTCTACGGGACGCCGCGCTGCGCAAGGATGCCCTCAGCGCCTATGAAGCAGGCCAGCGAAAACAGTTTGAGGAATACTGGACGCGGAAAATCGAGGGAAACGCACAAATTCAAGCGGAAATGGATCGGGTAACGGCGCAGCACCTCGAACGCATCAATCGCAACGTGGAAGAGGTGGCAGAGGAGAAAGCCGCGTTTGCCAGGTGGCAGACGATGAAGCAGCGCGAAGCCGAACAAATCTCTGAGGCCGTAAAGCTGTGTTCGACACCGTCTCCTTCCGAGCCGCCCCGTGAGCCAGTGATGGCGCATAGCGGCGTGGGCCCCACTGTCAAAACGTCGTAAGTCGATCGTCGATCCCACGACATGAATCGGCGTTGGCATCCCCGCCGGCTCCGATCTCGAATCCGCCGATGCAGTCACCCTGATGAAAGCCATGAAAAGCTGCCGCGATTTGTAGTGACGTTCCTAATCCTCGTTCCATTTCTATTTTCAGTTTCAGCCGATTGACAAGAGCTTTTGTCGTCGCGCCGCGGCCCTCATAGTTGGCCACTTTCCGAGGATCCGACCTGGGGCGTACTATGTTCGTATGTTCGTTCAACTCGGTATGATGGGCGCCTCGGTGGTAGCCGCTGTTTCGCCCGCCGCACCTATCTCCTTGCACGACGCATTCAACTCGCAACAGGCCTACGCGTATACCGCTGAAGTTGCGGGGCTCGGGGAACGCTGGCCCGGATCGCCCGGCCATCAGAAGACAGAGGACCTGATCCATCGGGTTCTGCAAATGGACGGAGCGCAAATCGAAACCGACGATTTCATAGCGACCACGCCGCGTGGCCCAATTACGGTGCACAACATTATCGGCAAGTTTAACGTCAGCGCCAACCCGAAACAGGATATTTTTGTTCTCGCTGGACACTACGACACTCTCTTTAAGCCGGGATTTATCGGAGCAAACGACGGCGCATCGAGCACGGCGATTCTTCTGGCGTTTGCCGATGCGCTTGCTCAGCAAAAGACAAGGATGCAAATCTGGCTGGTGTGGACCGACTTGGAAGAGGCGATCCGTTCTTTCGGAGGCGCCGACGGGCTCTATGGAAGTCGCCACTTGGCCGAGAAGCTTGCGGCGAATGGAATGATCTCCCGCATTCGCGGCTTGTTTCTCCTCGACATGATCGGGGATAAGGACTTAAACGTGGCGTGGGAGACCGGCTCCAGTGGTTGGCTGCAAAATTTCATTGCACGAGCCGCCGATCAACCCGGTTACAGCCGGTACTTTTTCCAGTACGAAACCAATATCATCGACGACCACAATTCGTTTATTCAAGTGGGAATCGCGGCAGTAGACGTGGTCGATGCCGAGTATGGCCGGATGGGCATCAGATTCGACGCCATGGGCGAATTCCATCACAGTAATGCCGACACCATGGACAAAGTGTCACAACACAGTCTTGAGATTGTGGGCCGGACCATTCTATTGACGCTCGAACTTCTTGACGCGCAAACCTGAGCTTGCCGCGGGAGTCGGAACTGGTCAGAGTCCGCGTTTATGCATTTTGCCTGGACATGTATTCCGACCTAACGAGACGGTTGACATCGAGATCGATTCCCGCAAGCTCGCCAGATGCTAACTGATAAACGATGCCTGCCGGAAAGTGAGCCAATGTCCGGCTCCCGCATAACTGTCATCTTCGAAGCCTTCATCAAGACTAAGGTTAAGTCGAGACTTGTCAAATCGCGCGCTGATTTCGGTGTAGAATTGTCGTGCATCGGGAGGCAATATGAAACTAGGCCTTCTGTTTCCCCTTCTTGGGATTTCCCTTATTGGATCTTGTGTTCTGTTCCCCAAGGGGGCCGCTGAACCGTCGCTGAACTATAGCCAGAATGCCTTCCCATTAGCACCGGCCGTGTCCGCCTCTCTGCAAGTGCAGAAGTCTGATCACATCTGGGTCGATAGATCACCCCACACCATTCATTTCCTTCAAGTGAATGGGGTCCGGCTGCACTACCTAGATTGGGGTGGCCGTGGAGAGCCGCTCCTGTTTCTAGCTGGACTTGGAAATAACGGGCACGTGTTCGACAGCCTTGCGCCTCGATTCATATCCCAAGCCAGAGTGCTGGCAATGACTCGCCGAGGATTCGGTCTGTCTGACAAACCCGAGACGGGATACGACATTGACACACGGGTCGAGGACATCCGTGCCTTTCTGGATGCACTGAAGATAAAGCGAGTAAACTTGGTTGGGCATTCGATAGCTGGTGACGAACTCACAGCTTTCGCCGCGCGTTATCCAGACCGTGTTGCCAGACTCATCTATCTCGATGCGGCGATTATTCGCTCCGAAGGACCGTATGCTGATGCGGTAAGGTCGGGCAAAGAGCAGCCCACCGGGGCACCGTCGATCCCAGAAGAAGCATTCGCATCTCTCAACGCCTATCTTGGATTCTTCCACAAAGAGTTTTCGGATGTCTGGTGTGAAGCATTTGAAGCAAATCTCAGAGACGCCATCAGGATTCGCGATGATGGCTCGGTCGAGCGTCTTACCCCTGTTACTGTGTATCGCGCAATTATGAAAGGGTCAGTCCTGGCTGAGTTGGATTACACACACGTCAAGCCGCCAACCCTGAGTTTCTACTCCGATCCGATGACCGTGACGGATGCAAAAAAGCGCGAACAATTTTCTGAGTCGCTACGCAGAGATATCGAGCGCCTCAAGGAGAGTGGGCCTCATATTCGGATTGTGCAAATTCCTGGCGCCAACCACTATGTTTTTATCGACCACTTGGACGAAGTGGTGAAAGAGATGAAGGCCTTCCTATGATCAGTAATCTCGCTTAACGAAAAGGGAACCACCACTCAGCAGCGCATAACTTTCATGCCATCGCCGGTCGGTGATAAAGTAAGAACCCGTGAAAAACCAGGACCCAGAGAACGAGCAACAGAAGCGGCTGCGCGCGGCGCGGCGCGCGGTGATCAAGCTGGGCACCGGCATCGTGACGGCGAGCGACGGTCAGTTCAACGTCGAGCATCTTGCGCCGGTGGCCCGAACCATTGCCGCGTTGAAGAAAGACGGCCGTCAGGTTGTGCTCGTGTCTTCCGGGGCTGTCGGATTGGGGCGTGGACGTCTGGGACTTCATCGCGACCGGCTGAATGACCTCGTGATGCGGCAGGCCTGCGCGGCCGTCGGACAAAGCCTGCTGATGCACGAATACGAGAAGCTATTCCAAGCGCACGGTATACAGCTCGCTCAGGTGCTGCTGACGGAGGGAGATTTCGTCGATCGCAACCGGTACTCGAATCTCCGGCAGACGATGGAGGCGCTTTTGAAACTGGGCGTGCTGCCTATCGTCAACGAAAACGATACCGTATCGACAGCGGAACTTGACTATTTAAATATTCGCGCGGGCGAACGCATCTTCAGCGACAATGATCGCCTGGCGGCGCTGGTGATGAGCCACATCGAAGCGGACGTGCTCGTGCTGCTGACCGACGTGGACGGATTGATGCAACTGGGGCCTTCAGGCGCCAAGGACGCGGCTGCCGTGATTCCCCTGGTCGAGGAAATTTCGCCGGAATTGAAATCGCTGGCGCTCGGACCTTCCGAGGGCGGGCGCGGCGGCATGCTGACGAAACTCGACGCCGCGGAAATCGCCATGCAAGCGGGCGGCGTGGCCGTCATCGCCAACGGAAAAAAGCCGGACACGCTGGCCCGGATTTTTGACGGCGAGCCGGCCGGCACGGTGTTTTTGTCGAAGACGCGCATGGCGGGAAAGCGCCGCTGGATCGCCTACGCCGCGGGAGTTCGCGGGCGCGTGGTCGTGAACGCGGGCGCCCGCGACGCGCTGACGGGCGGCAAGGCGAGCCTGCTGGCCTCGGGTGTGATTCGCGTCGAAGGCGAATTTGAGGCCGCCGAAGTGGTCAGCATCGTGGACAGCGAAGGCCTGGAATTCGCGCGCGGGATTTCGGATTATTCTCGCGGCGATGCGGAAGGAATGATCGGCAACGGCTCGAAGGGGCCGGCGAATGGCCGGGTGCACGGGCGTGCAAGTGTGCTCGTAAAGCGCGATAATATTGTTCTGATGGATCGCAAATGAGCGTGGTGCAAAAACAACTCGAAGCATCGGACATCCAGCTCTCGGTTCGGCGCGCGCGGCGGGCGGCGCACGTGCTCGCAGCGCTCTCTGGTGAGCGGCGCGATCAGGCTTTGCTTGCCGCGGCCAAGGCGATCGAAGCGCGCTCAGCCGAGATTCTGGCCGCGAATGAGAAAGATTGCGCGGCGGCGCTTCCCGCCGTCGAGCGCGGCGAGATGTCGCGCACCATGTTCGCCCGCTTGCGGACGACGGAGCGCGGAATCGTGGAAATGGCCGAGCGCGTGCGCGACGTCGTTCGGCTGCCCGACCCTTTGCATCGCCGCCTGGCCGCCACGGAGCTCGACGATCATCTCGTGCTCTACAAGGAAAGCTGCCCGCTGGGTGTGGTCGGCGTAATCTTCGAGGCCCGGCCCGAAGTCGTGCCGCAAGTCGCCTCGCTCGCTCTCAAGTCCGGCAATGCGGTGTGCCTCAAGGGCGGCGCGGAGGCAGCGGAGAGCAACGCGGCGCTGGTTTCGATCTGGCGCGAAGCGCTCGAGCCGTTCGCCGACATTCCGCCCGACTCCGTCGTTCTGCTGCGGTCGCGCGAAGATGTGGCCCTGATCCTGACGATGCATGGCGAGATCGACATGATCGTTCCGCGCGGCTCCGAACAGTTCGTGCGCTACATCACCCAAAACAGCCGCATCCCGGTGCTGGGCCACGGGGAGGGGATTTGCCACGTGTACGTCCATCAGGACGCGGACTTGCAGAAAGCGTTCGATGTCTCGCTCGACTCGAAGGTGCAATACCCCGCCGCTTGTAACTCCGCGGAAACTTTGCTGGTCCACCGGGATATCGCCGCCGCGTTTTTGCCGCAAATGATCGCGCAATTTCGGGCCGCCGGAGTCGAGGTTCGCGGCGACTCGCGAACGTTGGAATTTGCCGGAGGACAGGAAGTTCTCCCCGCGAGTGAAGAGGATTGGAAGAAGGAATATTCCGACCTGATTATCTCGATCAAGATCGTGGACGGCGTCAACGAAGCGATCGAGCACATCAACCGGTACGGCTCGCGCCATACGGAATCGATTGTAACGGAAAGCCACGACGTGGCGGCGCGCTTCATGGAGTTCGTTGACGCGGCCGGCGTTTTTCAAAATGCATCCACCAGATTTTCCGACGGCTTCCGCTATGGGTTAGGCGCGGAGCTCGGCGTCAGTACGGGAAAACTGCATGCGCGCGGCCCCGTGGGCCTCGAAGGACTCACCACCTACAAATATAAGCTCTTCGGCGAAGGCCAAACCGTCGCCAGCTACAGCAAGGGCCAGCGCACCTTCAAACATCGCTCGATTTAACATTAAACTATTTAAATATATAGTTATCTATTCAAAGACATTCGTAGGACTCCGTGCGTTGTTTCGCAACGCGAAGCGGGTTTGGGTAGCACAGGCTTCAGCCTGTGTGCGGTTCTGCGTCCATGAAAATCAAAACCACACAGGCTGAAGCCTGTGCTACTGGACCGCGCCAACGGCTGTCACGCAATACTTGGGAGAAATGCGGTTAGCGCCAGCGGAAAAGTTTTAGCGCCAGTGCGAAGCAAGCGACCAGCCAGAAGGCCATGATGCCGATTTGTGGAGCCATCTGCGCCAGATTCGAGCCTTGCAGCATGTTGGCGCGCAACGCGTCAATCACGGCGGTCAACGGAAGCGCCTTGATGAACGGTTGCATCAAGTCAGGAAATTTTCGCGAGGAAAAGAATACGCCGGACGCGATCCACATCGGCATCATCACCACATTCATGAGACCGGAAGCCGCTTCGATTGTCCTTGCACGCGAGGCAAGCAAGAGTCCCAAAGCAGAAAAAGAAAACGAGCCTAGGACGCACAATACCGCGAGATCCAACAGTGAACCGCGAATGGGAACGTGAAAAAGCAAGGCGCCAAATCCAACCAGCACTCCGACTTCCACCACCAGCAACAAAATCCGCGATAGTAGAAACGAGAGTAAATAGTAGTGCCGGGGCATGGGGCTGGCAACCAGGCGCTTCAAAAGTTTTTTGCGCCGCGCATCCACGATCGCGAATCCCATCGACCAGATCGCGCTGCCCATCAGATTCATTCCGAGCAATCCGGGAATCAGAAAATCAATGTAGCGTGACCCCGGCTCGCGCATTAGCTGGTCGCTCGTGGAAACGGGATCGGCCCGTCCAGCCGCTCGCTGGACAGCTCGATCCGCAAGCATCTGGGCGGCGCGCCCTTCAGGATTCGTATCATCATACCGATATACCACCGTACCGCGAGATCCAGGTGCCGCGAGCAGCGCCACTTTCCCGCTACGTAACGATTCTTCCGCGGCGTCCGAATCCAGCAGCTGTACTTCGAGGAGTTTTTCTTGCCGCAGGGATTGCGCGAGTTCCGGAGTGACCGCTGCGATTTTGAGCACCTCCGCCGGACGGTTGCGAAAGGCGATGCCCAACCCCGCCGCAAGAAGAATGGGGAACACGAACACCCAGAACAGGGCCTCCGGTTCGCGCATGAACTCGCGAAACCGCACCAGAGTCAATTGCACGAGCGGGTGGTCGGCGAGCGCAGTCTCGCGAGGAGCCTTCTGGGCGGCCTCCCTGGCGCGAACCTCGGGTATGGTGTGATCACTCATCGCGTAGATGGCGTCCCGTCAAAGTTACAAAGACGTCTTCCAATGTCGCGGAGTGGGTTCTCAGCTCCGTGAGCGAAACATTCTGGCGTGTCAATTCAGCGAGCAGGGCGGGAACGGAGGTGTGAAGTTCGGTCACCTGCAGGAGCACAGCGCCATTCTCCGTACGAACGTCACGGACGCCCTCGATCCGCCGCAGAGCTGGCATATCGAGCGTTTTCGAAGCGCTCCCCGCGGTGAACTCCACCATTTGCTCTGCACAGGTGGAGGCGATCAATTCGCGCGGCGTGCCCAGGGCGATTTCCCGGCCATGATCGATGATGGCCACGCGGTCGCAGAGGCGTTCGGCTTCGTCCATGTAGTGCGTGGTGAGCAGAATGGTGCGGCCCGACCGCTTGAATTCCTCGATCAATTCCCAAAGCTGGCGGCGGGCTTGAGGATCCAAACCGGTGGTGGGCTCGTCGAGAAAAAGAAAGTCGGGATCGCCGACCAGCGCGCAGGCGAGAGCCAGGCGTTGTTTCTGGCCGCCGGAGAGATCGCCCACGCGCGATTTTCGTTTTTCTTCCAACTGCACCCGCGCGATTACCTCCGAGGCTTCCGCTCCTTGCCGGAAAAAACTGCGAAACAAACGTACCGTTTCAAACACGGTAAGCTTCTCGGAGAGTTGCGTATCCTGCAATTGAATCCCGAGGCGTTGGCGGAGCTGCGCGGCGTCTGAATTCCACCGCTGGCCCAGTACTTCGACATCCCCAGAATCCGGCGCGGTCAAACCCTCGCAGATTTCGACAGTGGTCGTTTTTCCGGCGCCATTCGGTCCGAGAAGACCGAAGCACTCGCCGGCTTGCACTTCGAGGTCGAGGCCGTCGACCGCAACCACGTCCTTATACGCCTTTCGCAAATGGCGGACGCGGAGGGCTGAGTGGGATGTGATTTCCGGCATGAGGCCAGTATCGCGTCACGGGACCAGACATTCAAGACTCGAATCGAGCATCGCTCGATAGAGGGCTAAGCCACTCGCAAACTAGAACCGCAGAAAATCCTCCGCACACCTGAGCGGCGACAAAGGGAAGGACATCCGCCGGGCGAATGCCCGCGAACGTGTCGCTCAGCGAGCGCGCGATCGTGACGGCGGGGTTCGCAAACGAGGTCGACGCCGTAAACCAATACGCCGCGGCGATATAACACGCGACCGCAACGGGAAGCCATTGCGGCTCAAAGCGCGAGCATCCCCGGATGATCAGAATCAATCCGAATGTAGCGACAAACTCGCTGAACCAGACTGGCGCCCCCGTTCGCGCACGATGGGAGAGGGAAAACAGCGGCAGCGCAAACATGATGTCGGCGCATGCCGCACCGAAAATGCCTCCGCTGATTTGCGCAAGCACGTTGAGACACGCCTCTCCCCATGTCAGCCGGCCCAGAAATGCCTCAGCGAGCGACACCACCGGATTCAAATGAGCGCCGGAAATCGGCCGGAAAGTGAGAATCAATGCGACGAGTGCAGCTGCGGTTGCCATCGTGTTGGCGAGGAGAGCCAGAGCCACATTGCCTCCGGCAAGCCGCTCTCCCATGATGCCTGAACCAACAACGGCCGCCACGAGAAATGCGGTACCAAGAAATTCCGACGCGAAGCGGCGAGAGAGTGAAATTTTCATCGCTGCCCGATGCGGTCAATTTCCTTCTGGATGGCAAGCTGGCCGAGAGTGGAGAGAGGCAGGCTCAGAAACAGCGCGATTCTTCGGTCGAGAATCATGAAAGCATCGCGAAACGCCCGCTCGATCTTCTCAGACGATCCTGTCACGGAAGCGGGGTCGGGGACGCCCCAATGGGCGGTCATGGGCTGCCCCGGCCACACCGGGCACATTTCGTTGGCGGCGTTGTCGCAAACGGTGAAAACGAAATCCATCCGCGGTGCGTCCGGCTTTGCAAAATCGTTCCAACTCTTGCTGCGGAGGCCATTCGTCGGCGCGCGAGATAGTTCGATCTGTTTCAGCGCCTCGGGGCGTACCAGCCCCGACGGATGGCTGCCCGCGCTATAGGCCGTGAAGTTGGGCGGGCCCTTACGATTGAGTATGGCTTCCGCGATGATGGAGCGAGCCGAATTCCCCGTGCACAAGAAGAGAACGTTATATTTTTTCTCCATGGAGAATCCTTTGCCAGATTTCAGAAAAGGCCCGGCGCTCACGGCGCCGCAGGAGCGCAACAATCCGGGGCACAGCAAGATTTTTCGGCGGTGGCCTTCTCCGGGAGGTTGTCTTCGAGAACGGCGAACACTTCCCACTCATTCCCGTCGGGATCGCGGACCCACGCCTTATCCTGCAGCGCGTAGCAGCATTCGGTTTTCATTTCGTCGCGGGTGAGCAATCCCCTCTCCTGCCACTGTTGGCGCACGGCCAGCACGCCGTCGGTGGATGCAACTTGAATTCCCAGGTGCGATAAACCGCCGCGCGCTTCCATGGCGCCTTCGTTCAAGGTGAAGTTGAGCGGAGGATTGGCGACATCAAATTTTGCGTAGCCGGTTCGCACTTTGCAGGGTTCGATCCCAAAGAGTTTCCGGTAGAACTCGATGCTTTTCGTGACGTTCCGAACGTGAATCGCGATGTGGGCTTTCCATGCGTTTACAGTTTCCGTTGCCATGTCGTCCTCTTTCCGGCGAGCGCCTTATAT
The DNA here is from genome assembly GCA_963811715.1 of Terriglobia bacterium. Taxonomy (GTDB): domain Bacteria; phylum Acidobacteriota; class Terriglobia; order Acidiferrales; family UBA7541; genus Palsa-360. The sequence goes on along the minus strand of CAWESM010000003.1, from coordinate 2,347,424 downwards.
ATGCGCCCGTACATATATATAAAGCCTACGCCCCTTGCTCATATCTGTCAAGCCATATATAATGGTTTCCGGAATGCCGAAAAAGAACAAGCCGTTTGCCATCGATCTCCTCTTTCGCGCCCTGGCCGATCCCACTCGCCTGCGTCTGCTCAACCTCATCGCCGACACGGAAATCTGCGTCTGTTTTTTCGTGGAGATCCTCGGGATCAGCCAGCCGAAGATTTCGCGTCATCTTTCCTACCTCCGGCGCGCCGGCATCGCGGCGGCCCGGCGCCAGGGACGCTGGATTCACTACCGCCTGGTCGTCCCGCAGGATGCCGTGGCTTCGTCGATCTTGAAGGAAACCTTGAAGCATTTGCGGGAAAGGCCGGATATGCGGCGTGACTTTGCGAGGCTCGATTCCGCGTGTTGCAAACCCGGTAAGTTTGAGCTTCCTGAAAAAGCCCCCCAGCCTCGTTTGGCGTCCATAGACCTGAGCTAACTCTTACGGCGGCGGGCGCGGGCTCTTCTGGTGCACCCTGAATCCAGAAGGGGAGCCCTCGCAAAAAATAGGTATCAATTCCACTATTTCGTTCTTCCTGTCAATTCCGCCACTTTCGTAGTACATTCCGTCGCAGAAGGCGCCCAGCCTCTCCATCCCCAGAGCGTGTCCGTCTTCGAGACGCGTCCCCCTGGGGCAAGATGTTCCCCGTGGGAGTTTTGCGCAAACCGGCGCGGGCTCTACTTGTTCACCCTGAATCCAGAAGGGGAGCCCGCCACAGATTGGTCCGAACCGGTGGAAGTGCATTGGGGCTTAACCGTTAGGAATATTTGGCTTTCTGTGCTCGACGCCAGATTGCGGCAATGCTAAGGTAAAAATTGAGCGTGAGGGCAATTGTGGCTGATTCTAACGTTCATCCCGATTTGGAATCCCAGAAGCGGCGCACGACGCGCATTGTACAAGCCGTGCCGCTGACCGTGACGGGTGTGGATGCGCTCGGCAGGCCGTTTCAGGAGCGCACTTCCACGCTGATCATTAATTGCCACGGTTGCCGCTACCAATCGAAACACTACATTCTGAAAAATATGTGGGTTACTTTTGAGGTACCCCATAACGAACCAGGTCGCGAGCCGCGCACGGTTCGCGCGCGCGTCAACTGGATTCAGCGCCCAAGAACGGTACGCGAATTATTTCAAATTGGGGTGGAGTTAGAGGTTTCCGGAAATGTTTGGGGGATCGCGTTTCCGCCTGGCGATTGGTTTCCCTTCCCGGAATCCGGTTCCGCGCCCCGGCTGAAAATTCCCGTCCCGTCCGAGACTCCGCAGGATGTTGCCAAGGCAGAAGATTGGCCCACACCGGGAGAAATGCCCGCGGTGGAGGCGCCTTCCCCTCGGGCGCTTGAATTGGTTGAAGACAGTGTCCGAGTCCTTCCCATATCCGGGAGCAAGGACGCGTCCCTGCAACTGTCGCAGCAGGTTGCGCGGTTGGTCACCGAGGCTAAGCAACAGATTCAGAGCACAGCGCGTGAGAGTGCGAATGAGGCGGTTGCCGCGGAGACCCGCATGCTGCTGGCCGATCTGCACGCGCAAGTGACGGAAGCGGCGAAAGAGTCGGCGGCTGCCGCCATCGCGGCGCAAATCGAGGAGACGCAACACGAAACCCAACGACACCGGCAGAGTGAGCGGGAGGCCGCCCTATCAGCCCTGCGCGAGGAAATGTCGCGCGAGCGGAGCCAGCAGGCCAGCGAAGCCCGGCAGCAGATTGACGCTCAGCTTGCCGAAGTAGAGCGAGTACGGCAGGCGGATTTCGACCTGCGAATTCAGAATCAACTTCAGGCAGCCATTCAGAAATTGGAAAGCATGACTTGAGCCCTGGGAGCAAGTGAAAACGAGGCTCGAGTGGCTATGGAACAAATGCGGCTAAGCTCGGAGCAGGCCGCGACCAACGAACTGCGCCTCTGGCAGGAACAGATGGACCAGCGTTCCGCCGATGCCCAGGCAGGCCTTGCGGAGATGGATCGTGCAGCCAAGAGCTTGAGAGAACAGATCGCCGCCGCAGCGGCGATTGGAGAAGCGGGTTGGCGCGGAGCTCTCGATGCCGATCTGGAATCGGCCACCGAGAGGTGGCGCGAAAGGACGGAAACGCTGATCGAGGAAGCGTCCCGGTTTGCCGCCGAAAAGTTTGGGAAAAGCGCCGAGGCTACTGGGCGGCTGATCGAGACGCAGCTCGAGCAGCGGATCGCCGTCATCGGCGACGCGCATTCGCAAGTCACGGCGGAGGCGGAAAGCGCGCTGGGAACGTTGCGCGCCGCGATCCATGAGGAAATCGCCAGGGGCGAAGCCGTGTTTTCGCAGTTGCAACAATCGGCTACGCAACTGGAGGTGAAACGCCGTGAATTTTCGGCTCACCTTGAGGCTGCCTCCGAAAATTTGGCGCAACGCGGCCAAGCCATCCTCGAAGCGCAAAGCGGCGAGTTAACCCGCCAGGCGGAATCGGTCGTGGCCGGGATGGCCGAACGGTTCCAATCCGCGCTGGAAGCCACAGGCCGCAAAACCGTGGAGGAGCTTGTGGGCGAACTCCATCAGCGGCTATCGCCGCAAATGGCTATCATCGAAGAAGCGATGACCAAGCTTATGTTCGGTAGCGAGCAGGCGGAGAAAACTTTTGCCGAGCATCAGGAACGAGTCTGGCAGGCTTCCGACCGTAACCTGCAGGACACGGTAACTCGGGGCAAGGAACTACTCGCGCAGATCGAAACGGAGTTTGGCAAATCGGCGCGTGAAGCGATCGACAGATGGATCAGCGAGATGGAGGCCAAGGCCACCGAAACCACGGCGAACACGTTTGAGGCGCTCTACAAATCAGCCGATTGGTACGAGAAAAAAGTTCAGAACCAGATGCAAGCGACCCTGCAGAAGGGAGTGGATCAGGCCGCGGCGCACTTGCGGGAAAAGGCCGCGGAATTGTCCGGCATGTTCGCCCAGGAACTCGATAACTGCAGCCGGAGCTATGTCGAACACGCGCAAGGACAGATCCAAGAAAGCGCCACGGACGCCGCCGAACGCGGCAGCCAGCAAATCACGGATGTGGGCAACGCGGCCGCCGCCGAATTCACCGAACGCGCCGCGGAGCTTGGACGCGAACAATTCGATCTCTATGCTTCCAAGACGAGGACGGCGTTCGAACAGAATGCCGCACCCATGGAAGCGCACACTACGCAGATCCGTTCGAAGCTCGAAGGTGACGCGCGCGGCTTCGCCGTGGAGTTTCAGCGCGCCCTATCCCAGCACGTGCAACAAACCCTGGCGCAGGGCATTCAGGAACTGGCCTCCCAGATCGACCAGGCCAGGGAAAACCTCCTAAGTGAAACGCAAGCGCTCCAACGCCAGTTCGGTGCGTCGCTTGAGCCCCTGGGGATCGCTGCCATCGACGAGCATAAGAAACGCCTGGAAAATGCGTCGAACGCCTGGCTCCTGACCACGGTAACCAAGCTCAACCAGGAGTCCGGCAGCCTCATCGCCGAGCTTTCCGAAGCCACCGAGAAGAAGCTGAAAGCCGTCTGCAGCGCCGTTATAGCTGAAATGGGCGCAACTCTGCGCCAGCGGCTGACGGGAGTGTCCGCTCCTTCTACGGAGCAGGCAAACCCTGTACCTGCCCGCTCTCCGCTCAAGACCTCCGAGATCAAGCCAGAAGAAAAGAAATAGCTCCGCGCGTTTGGTCCATGTAGGTTTTCGGTCCAGCGGGGGAAGTCTGTATAATAGTGCGATGCCCAATCGCGCCTACGTCAGTCTCTGGGTCCGGAATTTCACCGAGACGAACATGCTTTCGCATATTGAGCATTTCCTCGCCACTGTCCCGCTGGCCGCTGGTCCGATTGGGTTCACTGAACTGGTGATCCGGGCCGTCGATTCGACGGAGTCGCCGCTCGAGGAATATGATCTGCGTGGCCAAGTGCTGACGCCCGCGGAAATCGTGGGACTCGCGCGGGAACACCTCGCCAGCGACGTGTGCATCGAGGTCGCGGCGCTATGGGACCTCTGGATTCGCGACATGGAATCCGCGAGTTGGAAGAAGAAACCGGAGCGGCTCCATATTTCCTGCTTTGGGCAGGAATACGATCAAGGAATATTCGCCGAGTCGGGCCATTTTATGGCCGATCTGGGGTTCGAGCACACGTTTACGGGGCACGCGGGGTTGCTCACGCCGGAAACCGGGCATGTCGCGCAGCCCGAACACCCGGACGAGGCCCGGTTTCTGATGTGGATGTCACAGCCGCAGAATTTGCGCGAATATCAGGAGAAAACGCGGGAGAATATCCAGAAGCTGATGGGGTGGATGCGTTTGGCGGAGGAAACTCTGCCGATTGGGCGAATTCGCCTGTGGTCCGAGGGAGAGGAAAACTTTGAAGCGCGTTTGGATGAAATCCTGGCTGTGCGTTAGTCTGCTCTTGACTGCGCCAGGCCGTTCGACGCAAGTGGCGCCGCAAAAGGCCTCAACGACCGCCCCGCAGACCACCGTGCGCAAGGGGGTGAATGAAACGTTGTTGGCGGGGCTGCGGCCTGGGCGCGATACGTTCGCTGTGGCGGAAAAGCGGTTCAAATTGAAGAACCTTGCCGAACGCCAGGATTCAGGAATCAAGGAATGGCGGGATGATTGCTCAGGGCGCTCCATCCGCCTCGAACTGGACGCCAAATCCACGATCCAAAGCATCACGATCACCACGCTCGGTTTTCAAGAAGGCAAATGCGGTGACAAGCGCGTGGAATTTCTGGATGCTAAGAATTGGGTGACCGGATCCGGCCTGCGCATCGGCGACCCGCAGGACCGCGTCAACGATTATTATGGCGAGCCGAATTCGAGCGGCCCGGCCGCAAAGAACGGTCAAGAACTGGAAATGATGTCCTATCAATTTGATTGGGCCGGGTCCGACGTCCCTCAGGTGATGGAAGTGCTGTGCGCGCGGGATACGGGACGCGTGGTTGAAATTACGCTCGCGTTTCCGAGCTTGTAGACGTCTGGAATAAAATGAAGACCCGAAAATCGCGCACGGTCGCGGCATTGGTGGTGGGAGTGGTGGCGTTATTGTTGGTTGGATGCAAATCGGCGCGGCAAACAACACCCGCGGAGGCAGCGGCCCCGCCCGCCGCCCCGGCGGTGGTTCCGGAGAACCAGCAAGTGGCGGAAGTCGTACTAGGTAAACAGGCAGAAATCATTGCGCAAGGAGACTTGGCGCGAAATGGGTCGGAGCAATTGCTGGTGGTAAACCGGTTTGAGAAGGGCGCGAGCGGGGCCGTTGGGCCGGATGATCCGTCCCCGATATTCGTTACGCGCGCGGTGATCGTCCAGAAAGACGACGGCAAATGGGCGGAGGAGCTGCGCTGCGATGAGCACCTGAAAAACCCGAGAGGGTACCTCGGAGGTTCCCCTGCGAATCCTGTCACGGGCTGGCGGCTCGAGCTCCAGCCGGATACCGGTCAGGGTCTCGAGTTGCGATTCACGCCTGCCGCGGCCGGCGAAGAACGTTCGTCAGACGCAGTGGAAACCGGCCGGACAATCGCTGTACGGTGGAATACAAAAACGAAACGGTATCAATCGCTTGACCAGTCTCATACGGGGTACCTGGGTGAGGTACCCGCTCTGGAGATCCCGCAGTCCATTCTAAGATGAGCGCAGCAGCTAACACTTTGGCAGGTTCCGCAGCGAAGGCCACGCACAAGCGTGTCTCCGGATGGGCGCAGCTTAGCCGTCTGTCCCCCTACGTCCGCCGGCATACCGGCGAAGTGATTCTCGGAATGCTGACGCAAACCGGCATGGGAATTACGGGAACACTGCTGCCTCTGATGATCGGCGCCATCGTGGATTGCATCAAAGGCGCCGAGGCTCCCCTGGCGCAGCTCGGCCGGCTGACGCAGATTTCGTTGGGCTTCCTGCTGCCCTATTACCATCCCAAGGACGCCCACACGCTCGCGATATTCAGTTCGGCGCTCATCATCGTCTGCGCGATCCAGGGAATTTTTTCGTACGCGACGCGGCAAATTCTGATCGGCCTGTCGCGAGACATCGAATACGACCTGCGAAACGACCTGCTCAACAAACTGGTGTTGATGGAACCTGAGTTTTACGTGCGCAATCGCACGGGCGAGTTGATGTCGCGATGCACGAACGACTTGAACTCGGTGCGCATGGTGCTCGGCCCGGGAATCATGTACAGCGCCAACACGTTCGCCACCATGGTGCTCGCCGTGGTCCTGATGTTCTGGATTTCTCCCCGGCTTAGCATTTACGTTTTACTTCCCGTCCCGGTGGTGGCCGTCACGGTGTGGGTCTTTGGCCGGCAGATTCATGCGCTCTACGGAAAAATCCAGGCGTCGCTCGCCGTCCTTTCCGCAAAGGCACAGGAGAACCTCGCGGGCATGCGGGTCGTACGCGCCTACGTGCAGGAGGAAGCCGAAATTCGCGGCTTCGACCAGCCGAACCGCGAATACATTGATCGCAACCTGCGGCTCATCTATTTTTGGAGCCTGTTCATGCCGCTGCTCCAGATGTTGGTCGGGCTGACGTTCGTCCTCGTGCTCTGGCAGGGCGGCGGCCAAGTGATTCTGAGCCGGATTACTCTTGGTGAACTTATCGCGTTTTATACTTTCATGACGCGCCTGATCTTTCCCATGGTTGCGCTGGGATTTGTGACCAACATTTTTCAGCGTGGCGGCGCTTCCATGGGCAGGCTGAATTACATTCTCGATTCGGAGCCGAAGATCAATGATTCGGTTGTCGCGCAAGACAAAACCAAGCAACTCCGCGGCGAAATTGAATTCCGAAATCTGACGTTTACGTATCCGACCGCGCGAAACGACACCGATGGAACGAACGGAAACGGATCCGCCTCAGTGAACAAGCCTGTGCTGCGCGATATTTCCCTGCATGTCCCGGCCGGATCGATCCTGGCGATTGTCGGCCCCACGGGAAGCGGGAAATCCACGCTGGCTGCGCTGATCGCGCGGCTCTGGGACGTGCCGCCCGGAATGCTGCTGATCGATCGGCAGCCGATCCGGGAGTGGCCGCTCGAAACGCTGCGGCGGGCGGTAGGTTACGTCCCCCAGGACACGTTCCTGTTTAGCGAAACGCTGCGAGAGAACATCGCGTTCGGGGTCGAGAGCGCCACCGATCAGCAGATTCACGACGCCGCCGAGGTCGCCAGCATCGCCGCTGAAATCGGCGAATTCCCCGCGAAATTCGACACGATGGTGGGGGAGCGCGGCATCACGCTGTCGGGTGGCCAGAAACAGCGCTCGGCCATCGCGCGCGCGGTGATTCGCGATCCCAAAATTCTGATTTTGGACGACTCTCTTTCCAGCGTGGATACCGGGACCGAGGAGCGCATCCTGCGGCGCTTGGAATCCATCCTGCGGCAAAGGACGACGGTGCTGATTTCCCACCGCGTCTCGACGGTGCAACACGCTGACCAGATCGTCGTGCTGCGCGACGGCCGGATCGTCGAGCGCGGCACGCATGCCGAACTGCTGGCGCGCGGCGGCTACTACGCCGATCTCTATCAGAAGCAATTGCTCGAAGAAGAGTTGGAACGCGAATGAGCGACTTCCGGGAAGAAGAGGCTCTAGGAAAGGCCTACGACTCGCAACTGATGCGGCGGCTGATGGGTTATCTGCGGCCGTACAAGAGTAGCGTTGTCTTCGCGGTGTTTTTGACGTTGCTGGTCGGGCCGCTTGAAGTCGTTGGGCCATACCTGTTCGGGTTCGGCGTTGACCGATATATCGTTCCCGGCACGAATGGCTCGCTCCCGGCGGCGGACGCCTTGCGCGGCGTCAGCCTGGTATCGCTCGGATTCCTCGCCGCTCTGCTCTTGAGTTTCGCGGTGCAATACCTGCAAGTCCGCATCATGCAGAACGTGGGCCAGCAAACACTCTACGACCTGCGGAAGGAAGTATTCGAGCGCCTGCAGCGTCTTCCGATGAGTTTCTTCGATCGCACGCCCGTGGGGCGGCTGGTGACGCGCGTGACGACCGACATTGACGCGCTCAACGACCTCTTTGCCGCGGGCATAGCGGCCATGGCCAACGACGCCATCGTGCTGCTTTGCATCGGCGCGGTGATGATGTGGATGAACTGGCGGCTGGCGCTGGCGACTTTCGCGGTCCTGCCGCTGATCCTGATCTCCACGTGGATTTTCCGCGACCGCGTGCGGGACGCGAACCGGCGCATCCGCACGGCCATTGCCCGGATCAATGCCTTCCTGCAAGAACACATCAGCGGCATGAGCATCGTGCAACTGTTCAACCGGGAACGAAAATCGAGCGAACAGTTCGCGGAGCTGAATCGCATTCACATGGAGGCGTACAAGGACGCCATTCTGGCCTTCGCCGTATTTTTCCCCGCGGTCGAATTGTTCAGCACCACGGCGATTGCGGTGGTGTTCTGGTACGGCGGCCTGAGGTCGCTCGCCGGACTCACGGACGTCGGCGTGCTCATCACGTTCATGCAGTACGCGCAGCGCTTCTTCCGGCCGATTCAGGACCTGAGCGAAAAATTCAATATCCTGCAGTCGGCCATGGCGGCGTGCGAACGAATTTTCAAGCTGCTCGATGAGCCGCTGCCGGCGCCACCCGCCGAAGCTTCCCTTCCGCTCACCGCTCCGCGCGGCGAAATCGAATTCCGCAAGGTGTGGTTTGCCTACACCGGCGGCGCGAATCCGCGCGAGGAAGACTGGGTGCTGCGCGATGTATCGTTTCGCATCGCGCCAGGCCAAACGCTGGCCATCGTCGGCCACACCGGCGCCGGAAAAACCACGCTCATCCAGCTCCTGCTGCGCTTTTACGAAATTCAGCAAGGCGAAATCCTTCTCGATGGCGTGGACATTCGCCGGCACGCCGTGCACGACCTGCGGCGCCAATTCGGCATCGTCCTCCAGGACCCGTTCCTGTTTACCGGCACCCTCGATTCCAATGTCCGGCTGGGCGACGAAGAAATCGGCCAGGCGCGCGTGGAGGCAGCCCTGCGCGAAGTGGGGCTCGGCTCTCTGCTGGACACGCTAGCCGAAGGCGTCCAAACGAACGTCAGCGAGCGGGGCGCGACCTTTTCCGTCGGCCAGCGGCAGTTAATCAGTTTTGCGCGCGCTCTTGCGCATAATCCAAGGTTCCTGATCCTGGATGAAGCGACCTCCAGCGTGGACACGAAAACCGAGATTCTGATCCGTGAGGCGTTGGATCGCCTGCTCGAAGGCCGCACCGCCATGGTCATCGCGCACCGGCTCAGCACCATCCAGCATGCCGACCGCATACTCGTCTTCCACAAAGGCAAGCTTCGCGAGCAAGGTTCGCACCAGGAATTGCTCGCCCTGCGCGGGATTTATTACCGCCTGTACCAGCTTCAGTATAAGGATCAGGAGCTGCGCTCGTCGTTTGAGCCGGCGGGCAGCGGAGCGGGCACTTCGTTGCCTGCGGACGATTAGGCGGCCATTCCTCCACGCGCGAAGCGATGCCACCCACTCAAATTCTCATCTCCGCCGGCGAAGCATCCGGTGACATGTATGCGGCGCGTTTGGCGGAGGCGCTGCGCGCGCGAGCGGACGTTCACCTCTACGGAATGGGCGGGCCGCGCATGCGGGAAGCGGGAGTCGAACTGGTAGCCGATTGCGCGGAAGTGTCGCTGGTCGGAATCGTCGAAATTGCGAAGAAGCTCCCGGCCCTGAATCGCGTGTGGAAACGCCTGCTCCGAGAGTCCGAACGAAGGAAGCCTCGATTTGCGATCCTCACGGATTTCCCCGGCTTTCATTTGCGCCTCGCTCGGGCATTGAAGCGGCAAGGCGTGCAAAATATCTATTTCGTTTGCCCGCAATTCTGGGCGTGGCGGCCGTGGCGCGCGAACCTGGTGCGCCGTCGATTCGTGCGCGGGCTGTGCATTTTCCCCTTCGAGCAGGAATGGTATCGCGCACGCGGTGTCCCGGCGGATTTTATTGGGCATCCCCTGGTGGGAAATGTCGCCGCAAAAAGATCGCGTGAGGAGTTCGCGTCATTTTTCGGATTGGATGCCGCCAAAGCAATCGTGGCCGTCTTGCCGGGAAGCCGGGCGGGAGAAATCGCGCACCACATGCCACCTCTCGTGCACTCCTGCCATCTAATAACAGAGGGCCATCCGGTGCAATTTGTCCTGGCGCTCGCCCCTGGCATGAGCAAGTCGCAGATAACTTGTTATCTGAAGCCGGAGGTCCCGATGCGCGTGGTGGAAGACGCGACCTACGACGCACTGGGCGCGGCGGACGTGGCTATTGTGTCGAGTGGAACGGCAACCGTCGAAGCGGCGCTGCTGGACACGCCCATGATTGTGATCTACCGGCTTGCGCCCGTCACGGCCGCGATCGCCCGCTGGCTGGTGCGCACGCCGATGTTTGCGATGGTCAACTTGATCGCCGGGAAGCGCGTCGTTCCGGAACTCGTTCAGAAAGATTTCACGCCGGCAAGAGTGGCAAAGGAGGTCATTCGGCTGCTCGATTCGCCACAAGCCCGGTCAGAAATGCGCGGAGGTCTCGCAAGCGTCAGAGAAAAACTGGGTCCTCCTGGCGCTATCGAGCGAGCAGCGGACATTATCGCCGGCATGCTGGCGAATCCTGTCGCCAAGGGCTAGCTTGCCCTGGCCGCGATGAACTGGGCCAGTATGATTTCGCCCCACTGGTACTGGCAACTCGATGCGACAAGTTGGTATCCTATTAGTTCAAGTGCTCGGTCCTTATGAGAGGCGCGCCAGGTCAATGTTGAAGTTTCGATTCCTCTTTTTAGCAGGGTTGGCGGTGTCCGTTGTTAGTTTGGGATTCTCTCAAGCTCCCGGGCAGGGACAAGGTCCTGGCCGGGGGGTTGCTCCGGTGCGGTCCGGTCCTTCAACCTTCTTTCACGCAACAAACTATGAGATTCGGGCGTCCCTGGACGCCGTCGGGCGGGTGATGACCGCGCAGGCAAAAGTTGATTTTGCGGCGGACGAGCCCTCGCGCATCGTGGATGTCGAGTTGAGCCAGACTCTCCGAGTGAACGGCGTCCTTGACGCCGCCGGGAGACCGTTGGTCTACGACAGGGATGAAAACTCGCCACTGAAATTGCGCGTTACGCTGCCTGATTCGGTGCCGATGGGGGGAAGAGTCACGCTCCAATTCGAGTACACGGGGCCGCTCTCAACCAGAGGAACCAGTTCGGAAGAGGGCGTGCAACTGGCGCACATTGACAAAGGCGGTGGATACCTGCTGCTGCCGTCGCGCTGGTTCCCGCTCACGGATTTCCCCACGAACCGCTATACGGGCGTTTTCCAGATTGAAGTTCCCGGCACAATGGCCGTCGTTGGTACGGGCACATCGGCCGGAGCGCCGACGTCCGTCACACCCAAATTTGCCCCTGCCCCACCCATTGGGAACTCGAGATCCGCAGCTCCCACGTCGCCGTCGGCCGCGCCGGCGCCTCCTTCGATGGAAAACGAACGATTGCTGTATACGTTCCGCGTGGACAAACCCGAAGCTGCCGGAACATTTGTGATCGCGCCGCTGCAACTGAGCCCGGTGCGCGCGGAGGGCGTGACCTATTCCATCTACACGCCTGCGGCGCTGGCGAACACGGCGCAAAGTTACGCGGACACGCTCGCGCACATCCTTGATGATTTCAATGGCCAGTTTGGTCCGCTGCCGGAGCCCGGCATGACAATCGCGCAGCTCCCGGACGGGACCGTGGCCGCGTATGCGGCGCCGGGATTGTTATTGGTGGGTGCGCACCAATGGACGGCGCAGCCGAACGCGCGTCTGCTCGCTAACCTCGCGGCGCAACAGTGGTGGGGCAATCAGGTGGCGGCCGCGTCCCCCTCTGACATATGGATCACGGTGGGATTGGCGCGCTACTCCGAGGGACTGTACGTCGAGGAAACTTCCGGCAAGGATGCGCTGAACAAAGCACTCGAGGATTTTGCCGTGGGCGCCCTGATGTTCGATGACTCCGCTCCGATCGCCCAGGCCGGAAGGCTGGAGCCCGAATCGGAGGAATATCGCTCCGTGGCTGTGAACAAGGGAGCGATGGTGTTCCATATGCTCCGCGCGCAGCTTGGCGACGCAAACTTCTTCGCGCTGCTCAAGGATTTCTATGCGCGTTATTCGGGCAAAGCCGCGCACATCGAGGATTTTGAAAAATTGGCGGAGGCCCACGCGGCGCAACCCGCTGCTCCAGAATTCAAGATGGGAAATTCCGCCCCCACTGCCCCCGCGGGAGCGGTGAATTTGCGGCCCTTTTTTACACAGTGGCTGCGTTCGACCGGCGTCCCGGAATTCACCTTGGAGTACGTCACCTACCGGACCAAGAAGGGATTCCGAATCGTCGGCAAGGCCAAACAAAACCTCGAGCTTTTCAACATGGACATCGAGATCGAAGTGCAGACGGAAGGCAACCCGGAATTCAAGACCATCCAGATCGCCGGCAAGGAATCCTCATTTACCGTGGAGACGTTCGGGCGGCCGAAACCAAACGGCATCATCCTCGATCCGCACAACTTCATTTTGAAATCGAGCCAGCGGCTGCGTGTCCGCGGGATCATCGCGCGCGGAGAATCCCTCGCCGAACTGGGCCGCTACTACGATGCCGTGCAGCAATACCAGCGCGCGCTGGACCTCGAACGAAACAACGCTTTGGCGGAATTTCGCATGGGCGAGGCGTTCTTCTATCAAAGGAATTATGCCGCGTCGGCGCAATCGTTCCGTGACGCGCTCGAAGGCAGCACGGACTCCACCACCCGGTGGACGGAAGTGTGGTCGCACATCTACCTTGGCCGGATCTACGATATTACGAACGACCGCACGCGCGCGGTCAACGAATACAGCAAGGCCAAGCAAACCGGGGACGATACCGGCGGCGCGCAGGCCGAGGCGGAAAAGTCCTTGAAGAAAGCCTACTCCGAAACCGCATCGTGACGCGTTTCAATAGCCGGACAGCCCGGTCAGCCGCGGATTTTCGATTCCCTTGTGCTGGATGTGGACCCGGAATTTTTCGCCCAACCCCTCCGGATGGATCAGGTTTTTCAGCAACAGGCGCGCGCGCAATTTCTCGACTTCCGATTGCCCCGGCTCGTAAAGGTCCGCAAATTCATTCGCCCTGCCCAACGCGACCAGAAATTGCGACTGCGTGACCAAACCCGTTCGTTCCAGGCCTGCGCGTGCTCCCCACACTTGCAGGGCCGTGAAATTCACGTGTGAGGTCAGGTCTTGTTCCCCCGGCGCGTCGAGAACGTTTTCCGTGACTCTGTGGTCGCGATAAGCAAGCAACGTCCCTCGGTTGTGCCCTTCATCGTAGAGAGCGCGCGCTTCATGGCCGAAATCGATGGTCATGACGAAGCCTCGGCCAATTGCGCGTCCCGCATTTTCGATCCAGCGGCATGCGTCCAGGCACGCCTCCGCTTGCTGATCCTCTGGAAGCGCAATTCCCTGCTCGCGGAAATATTGCTCGATCGCAGGCGTGGAGGGCTCGCGAAGCACCTCGATGAATCGGCCGCCTTCAATTCCCACGTATACTTCGCGCAATTCGCCGCCCTCCATCGCAACGCGGTGCGTGGGCTGAGCATCCAGCAATTCGTTTGAAAAGATGCATCCGTTGGGGATGTCTGCGGGAATTTCAGCGGAGCTTGAAACCCGTCCCTCCGCTATGTGCGAGGCGAGCGCAGTCGTGTGTTCCGCGCGACGCTCGGCGGAACGTTCCACCGCGACGTATTCGGTCGCGGCATAGAACGCGGGAAGTTCCCGCGCGGCGAAGTCCAATATATTCGCTGCGAGCCGCCCGACGCCGGCGCCGGATTCCACCGCCAGAAACGGCCGCGGCCCGCCGAGCAACTCCCACATTTCCGCGAGCTGTCGAGCGATCAGCCGCCCGAAAATTGCATGCACGTCAACACTGGTGTAGTAATCTCCGCGGCGGCGAGCTGCGAGGCGCGAATAGTAGCCGTGTTCGGGATGGTAGAGGCATTCCTGCATGAATTCGGCAAATGGGATGGGGCCGCCTGCGCGGATGCGGGCGGCCAGAACTGCTGAGAGCCGTTCACCCCGAGTACTTTCCGTGAGGGAAGTTTCAGGCGTCACTCGTCTTGCCGCTGGGGATTGCACGTAAACATCTCGATGATGAAATCATGCAAGCAATCGTAGAGCTGTTTCTGAAAGGTCCAGGGAAACTGGCGATTTTCAATCTCTCGCGGCCGAAGCAAAAAAACATACGTATGAACCCGCGGTTCCGGGGGCGAATACCGGATTTCGACTTCGACGCCCTCCGCGGCTGGGCGCGCGCCAAAGACAAACAGCGGGTGCTCGTAGTGTGCGAGTTCGGCGCGCACTTTTTCCGCGAGGGCATTCATGGCTTTCCGGCGGCGGACGCGGAGTTCAATTCGCCGTGCGCGGCCATCTCCGCCCAGACTTTTTCAAATGCCGCGAGAGAGCGCGCATCAAACAGGACAAAATGAACTTTTTCGAGCGACGTGGGGCCCTTCAGATGATCGGCCACTTCCCGGAGCATGATCCGGGCGCATTCGGAAAGCGGGAAGCCGGCAATGCCGGTACCCACGGCGGGAAATGCGATGGAGCGGAGTTCCCTTTCGGAGGCGATTCGCAGGCAATGCGCGGTCGAAGTCCGCAGCGCGCGCTCCGTCGTTTCTCCTCCAAGCTGCATGCTCGCCGCATGAATCACGAAACGCGCGCGAAGTTTTCCTCCCGAGGTGATCGCCGCGCCGCCAATCGGTATGCTGCCGATGGCGTCGCATTCCCGCTGGATTGTTTCCCCGCCCTTGCGCCGGATCGCGCCCGCGACACCGCCGCCAAGCTGCAAGTCATTGTTCGCGGCGTTGACGATGGCGTCCACGTCCATCTCGGTCAGGTCGCCTTGCATTAGAACTATTTTTTCACCGATACTCATGGACTTCCCCGCTTTGGTGCGCCGATCGTTATTTTGCAATTCTTGCGAGTGCTTCCTCATCGTAGCCCAGGACCATCTCAAATCCGCGGAGCACGACCGGGCGGCGAATCAAGTTCGGTTCGGCGGCCATTAGTTTTAGGGCTTCGTCGCGTGACGGTGGGTTTTTTCCCATTTTGCGGCTGCGATAGAGCTCGTTGCGCGTATTCAAAAACTTGCGGTGGTCGCTGCTGCCAATCAGCTGGTCCAGCTCCGCGACGGACAAACGGTCTTTTCCCAAGTCGCGCACTTCCAGTTCCGCTTTCTTCTTCTCCAAGAACGCCTTCGCTTTACGGCACGTGGTGCAGTTCGGCTTGTGCAGGAACTTTATTTTCGATTTCGCCATGTCTTGATTTCACTCCTTAGAAACCAAAATCCGCCGGGACGGAAAGAGCGTGTTCCCGAACTCGCAAGTTGTCCGCGCGCGATTCGCCCAACCGTTTCAAATAAGAGTCGCGCGAGGAAACCTCCGCGACCCAGTGCTTGATCCATCGCTCGAAACCATCCAGTTCCCGCGTCTGGTCGTGATATTCATGGAAATAAGCATGGTCGCGGCCATAATAACCCTGCACGGGCGAAGGATGCGCCCCCCAGGGCTCGTGTACGACGGCCGTCACCATAAAACCAGGAATCAGCGTGCGGTTCGGGTCGGAGGCAATCACCTCGGGGGCAACAATTTCCTCGGCGACCACCATCACTTTGCGCGACGCGCGCGCCCCATCAATCGCCACGCCCAGATTGCCCCACAGGTGGGCGTTCCCCGCGGCGTCCGCGCGCTGCACATGCAGAATGGCTACATCCGGCCGCAACGCGCGCACGGCAACCAGCCGCTCTTCGTTCACGGGCGAAGAAAACTCCCGTAAATTTCCGTTGCGCTTGAGCAGATCGCTGCCGAGCGTCGTATACGTGGGCATGAACGGCACGCCCATGGCAGCGGCGTGCAGCGCGAGCGCAAGGGTGAGGTTCGTGTGGTCCACTGTTTCAATCGCGCGCGGGATGCTCTTCTCGACGGCGCGGCGAAAACAGTACCCCATGCCCGCGGAGGCGTTGCCAACCCAGGCCGCCATCACGCGCGAGACACAGCCTGCCCCGATCATCTGGTCGAAGAGGATGTCGGAAATGGGCCCAACTAGGGTGAGGTCGCGCCGCCCTTGGCGGATGATTTCATGCCCCGCCGCGAAGGGGATCATCTGCTCAAGCTGCGCTCCTAGCAGCACCATCGAACCGGACGGCACGTGCTCAGCGATGGCCTGCTGCATGGAAACGAGTTTGGATGCGCCCATCCCCTTCATGACTTCGTCCAGAAATGGTTGGGGTCAATATCGCGAATCACGGCGAGTTCCGTGGCATCCGGTCCCGGCGTTGTGGCTAGGTCGTCGGCCACGCGGAGCGTCCATCCCGTATTGCTTAACACGTCCTCTACGCTCACTCCCGGGTGCACAGAGGCCAGGTAGGCCTCGCCGTCTTCACCGAAGCGCAGCACGCCCATCGTCGTAATGATCGCCGAAGGGCCGGAGCGCAAAGGAAGACCTTGCGCGCGGCGCCAGCCATCGCCCGTTCCATTCCCCGGCGAAGTGATATGTCCGACCAGTGAAACAAGGCGTTGGCGGGTGTGCTCGAGTAGCACGACCGTGCGCTGCGACAGGCTGGCTATATCGCAAGCGCCACCCGACCCTGGCAGCCGCACTTGTTGCCCGTTGCGGCTGCCCCAGGTGGTATTGAGATTGCCGAACCGGTCCACCTCGGCAGCCCCCAGAAAACCAACGTTCACGCGCCCCTGCTGGAGCAGCGACATCACGGAAAGCATGTCACCGCAATAGCTGGCATGCAACAGATTCGGCGAATCGCCCATGGTATAGAGCAGTTCCGGCGCGGGCGTGTCCCGAATCACTCCATTTTCAAACAGTCCTGTGGCGCCGGGAGCATGGGTTCGCTTGGCGACACCGAAAGCGATCATCGGCAGACGCATTCCGACGAAAACAAGTTCCCCGTCGTGGATCTCGCGCGCCGCCGCCGCAACCATCAATTCGCCTCGTGTGAAACTGCTCGCGGCGGTACTGGATTGACTTCTTGTCGTCATGATTTACGCCGGAAACTCCGTCCGGGCCGGAGCCTACTTTTCAATTGTTCCGCTCGGCCGCCACACCCTTGGTGCGCTCTTTCTCCAATTTTGCGAGCAATTTGGCAAGCTGGCGGAAGACACGCAGTTTCGCGCCCCGGCCAATGGCGTTCTTTCCGCTCGTCGATGGCAGAACGAATACAATTGCGCCGTACAGGCGCTCCTTCTGGAGCCCCAGTTTGCACGGCCGTTGCGAAAAGTTCTCATAAGCGGTTTTGCCGTTG
Source organism: Terriglobia bacterium (assembly GCA_963811715.1). Taxonomy (GTDB): domain Bacteria; phylum Acidobacteriota; class Terriglobia; order Acidiferrales; family UBA7541; genus Palsa-360. Next base: position 2,330,138 of record CAWESM010000003.1, on the reverse strand, counting down.
AAGGCGATCACCTGGGGAGCATACTGCTCCAGCTTCTGTCCCAGCAGAATGCGGCCCTCGGCGAACTCCTCGCGACGCAATTCGTCGACCCCACGCGTCGGCCGCTTGACTAGATCGGTCAGTCCGATTCCGAACTCGATCATACGCCTGTCATCCCGATGATCGAGAAGCTCAGGCACGACCCCTGAATCGTGAAGCAGCGGCCAGAATTCATTTCCACGTCCGGCGTAATAATGCCCGACACGAGCCGAGCGGTCCCCGGGATTACACCCAACGATCACGAGTTTCATACCGCTGCGTAAATGATCCGGCAAAGTCCGCATTTTATGCCCGGTTCATCCGGGCGCCTCCAATTTTCCATCTGTCGTTGCGCGCGTGCGTGTCCATTTCCAGGTTCAAGTTTCTTCCGTCTCTCGAAGATCGAGATCACTCGGAGCTGTTCCGCCTCAAAGTTTCCGTGTGGACTTCTTGGGGAAGACCTTGCAATGGCGCGCGCTCACAACTTCGATTTCATGCCACGCACGCAAATCTTAGAACCTACGTTCCAATGCCCACTCGAGCAAAACTCATGGCCCAGATTGTACCATTTGTAAATTCGGTTCATCCTCCAGATCAAACTCGATACCGCTATATGTACATCCCCCCTGTTTGCCTCCCCACTTCGGGAGGCACTGGAAGACCTCTCAGAAATGCGATCATTCCAGATTCCGCCTTTTCCTGCAAGTGGGTGCGCCCAGCGGAAAATCTCCTGCATCCGGGTGGCACTCTAGAGCATCCCAACTAGGAGCACGATCGCCAAGGGACATGGCCAAGGAAGATTATGGTACCCTGCCAGATGAGCCTAGCTGGTTGCTCGCAGCTGCCGTTCGGAGCAAGAAGAATCGTGAGCGCCACCGATCCGAAACCGCTGACCTCCACCGTCGTCCGCGATGACGAAGCGCAACTGGTGTCCGCGGCCAAGGCCGGTGACATTTCCGCGTTTGAAGAGCTGGTCAACCGCTACGAACGAAAGATCTTCCGCCTGGGAATGAATATCACGCAAAACCGCGAAGACGCGGAAGACGTGATGCAAGATGCCTTCCTGAAATCCTATCAGAATCTGGATCGGTTCCAGGGCGACTCGCGGTTCTATACCTGGCTGGTGCGCATCGCCGTCAATGAAGCGCTGATGAAGCTGCGCAAGCGCCGGCACAACCAGGTTTCGCTAGACGAGCCGCTGACGGAGGCGGACGATCCTGTCTTCCGTGAAATTGAGGACTGGGGTCCCTCTCCGGAACAGCGGTTCGCTCAGACCGAGCTCAACGAGATACTCACGCAGGTGATCGGGGACCTCGACCCGATTTTCCGCGTTGTCTTTACCTTGCGCGACGTGGAGGGAATTTCAACGGAAGAAACCGCGCATATCCTGGGAATCTCAGAGGCGGCGGTGAAATCGCGGCTATTGCGGGCGCGACTGAAACTCCGCCAGAGGCTGAACAAGTATTTTCGACGGAGCCAATCGCAGTGAACTGCAAGAAAGTCATTCTCGAACTCACGAGCTATCTCGATGGCGCCCTCGACGCCAGCGTCCGAATCGACCTCGAACAGCATCTCGCCCGGTGCACCGACTGCCGGGTCGTCGTGGACACCACCCGCAAAACGATTCAGATTTTCTGCAACTCCGAGCCCGTCCCCCTCCCCGAGGATGTCCGCAAGCGCCTGCACACGGCATTGCTCGAACGCTTCCGCCGAAACTCGAAAACTACCTGACGCCCACTGGCGTCAAACTTACTTTTCCCAGCCCCAACGTAAAATAAAACGTGGCCCCTTTGTCTACCTCCGCTTCCGCCCAAATGCGGCCCCCATGTCTTTGGATGATCCGGCGGACGGTGGCCAGCCCCACGCCTGTGCCTTCGAAATCTTCCTGACGGTGAAGACGCTGAAACGCGACGAATAGTTTGTTGGCATACTTCATGTCAAACCCGGCGCCATTGTCCCGCACGAAGATGACTTGCTCCCCGTCGACTGCCGTTTGGCCGATCTCGATCACCGCCGCGTCTCGCTGGCGAGTGTACTTAATAGAATTGCCAATCAGATTGATAAGGACTTGCTTGATTAAATTCTGATCGCATTCGACCAAAGGCAAGGTCCCGACTTTCCAGTCAATTCGCCGGTCGTGAATTTCGGCCTTGAGGTCCGCCAGAACCAACGTAACGACTTCATCGAGAGATGTTGGTTGCATTTTCAATTCCTGCCGCCCAAGCCGCGACAGATTCAGCAAGCTTTCTATTATGCCGGCCATCTCCTGCACACCCTGATGAATGCGTTGCAGGTATTTCTTCCCATCGGGGTTCAACACCGGCCCATGAGAATCCTCCAACAGAGTAGAATAACCTTCAATCGAGTGGAGCGGCCCGCGCAGGTCGTGCGATACCGAGGAACTGAAGGCTTCCAGTTCCTGGTTGGCGGCCTCGAGTTCAACCGTGCGCGCCCGGACTCGCTCTTCGAGTTCCTCATTGAATCCGCGAATCTTCTGCTCTGCTCGTTCTCGCTCGATCGCATAGCGAATCGTGCGCGGGAGAACATTCCCGTTCAATTCAATTTTAGCGACGTAGTCTTGCGCGCCGCTCTGCACCATTTTCAAGGCCAACGATTCATCGCACAGGCCCGTCAGCAGAATAATTGGAATTGCCGGGGCTTCGGCATTTACCTTATCGAACGTGTCCCACCCGATGCTATCCGGAAGCGTGAGGTCCAAAAGCACCGCGTCTATGCCTCCGCTTCGTAAGCGGCGAAGAGCAGTCTCGAGCCTGTCGGCGGTCTCCACGTCAAACGCATCGCCGCGCACACCGGCGAGCGATTCTTGTATCAACCGCGCGTCCCCGGGATTATCTTCGATCAGCAGAATGTTTAATGTTTGGTCGCTCATTGCTTATGGTTCGGGAATTTGACGATCGCCAGCCAAAAATCCTCCAAGGACTTTACGACCTTGACGAATTGTTCCAGGTCGACGGGCTTTGTCACGTAGCAATTGGCGTGCAGGTTGTAGGTTTTTAGGATGTCTTCCTCGGCTTTTGAGGTCGTAAGGATTACAACCGGAATGCGCTTGAGGTCGGGGTCATCCTTGATCTCCGCGAGAACCTGCCGCCCATCCTTCACGGGCAGATTGAGGTCGAGCAGGATCAAGTCCGGGAGCACCGTGCCTGCAAACTTGCCCTGTTTGCGCAGGCAAGACAATGCTTCCTCTCCATTGGTGGCCACGATCAGATTATTGCGGACCTTGCTGTCTTTCAGCACCTCCCTGGTTAGCCGGACATCGCCCGCGTTGTCTTCGACGAGCAAGATGTCAACAGGCAGCGACTGCGCTTCGTAGTTCATTTTGTTGTCTCCCCTCTTCGTTCTGGATGGATGTAGCAGGAATCGTGAAGCAAAATGTCGACCCTCCTTCTGGGGACGGCTCCACCCAAATGCGTCCGCCGTGCCGCTCGACGATTTTCTTGCAGATCGCTAAGCCGATCCCAGTGCCGGGATACTCGGTCTTGGTATGAAGCCGCTGAAAGATCACGAAGATGCGGTCGGCGTGCTCTTGCGAGATGCCGATGCCATTGTCACGAACTGAGATTTTCCAATCACTTCCACTTCTCTGGACCGATATCTTGACGTGGGGTGGCTGCTCACCTCGAAACTTGATGGCATTTGTGACAAGGTTTTGAAATAGCTGGCCAAGCTGCTGCGGATCGGCCATGACCATCGGCAAAGGGTCGTGCGAAATCACCGCCCCGGTCTCCTCAATAACAAATTTGAGGCTATCCAGGACTCTGTGGAACAGCGCTTCGCTGTCCGTCGGCTCAAGAGGCTTTCCTTGCGTCCCAGCCCGCGCATAAGTGAGGAGATCGGAGATCAGCGTTTGCATCCGCGTTGCGCCGTCGACGGCATAGTTGATGAACTCCCGTGCGTCGTCGTCGAGCTTGTCTTTGTAGCGTTTGGCGAGGAGTTGCGTGAAGCTGGCTACCATCCGCAATGGCTCCTGGAGGTCATGCGAGGCCACATAGGCAAACTGCTGTAGTTCCGCGTTGGAGCGTGCCAACTCTTTCGCCCGCTCGTCCAATTCAGCGGTTCGTTCGGCCACGCGCCGTTCCAGGTCCCGATTGAGCTGACGCACCTCTTCCTCAGCCCACCTCCGACGCATCATTTCTTGCCCCACCACAAACCCGGCTAAACACAGGAAGGCGAATGCCAGAACTTCTCCCGAAACGATCACGATCCTAGCTTTTCTTGAACTTGTGTCCGCCTCCGCCGAACGCAGTTTCAGCAAGCGATCCTCTTCCAGTTTCATTTCGGCGATCTGCCCTCTTACTTGGTCCATATGCTGCTTGCCCGCACTCTCGCGCACGCCCTGAATCGCGTCCTCCAATCCGTTTCGGTTTCGGATTTCAATCAGGGCTTGGAGTTCTGACACCTTCCGTGCGATCAGAGATTCGAAGTGATCGAGTGAACGTTGTTGGATGGAGTTGTCGGCGGTCAATTCGCGGAGGTCTTTCAGATTCTCCTGCACGTGTTTGAGGCCATCGTTGTAGGGCTCTAGGTAAGATTCTTCGCCCGTGAGGATGTAGCCACGCTCACCGGTCTCGGCGTCCACGATATTGGCCAGTGCAGCGTCGAGCTTTTCCAGAACCAGATATGTGTGTGTCACCCATACCCTGTCCTCGCTGTTCTGAACCATAGCCTTGAAAGAGACGACGCCAACGAGAATCAGGATAGCCAGTCCTATTCCAAAGCCCGCAGCCACCTTGGTCTTGAATGTCATTGAGCACACCGAAACAAATCGGCTCTCGGGGCCTGGGAAGGGGAAAATAGGAGGCCATACACGGAGCTCTTGAAGGGGTGCACCCATTTTAAATGGAATCGCAGTTTCGCAAACGGCCAAATGTGGAGTGTGTCTTGTCGAACAACCGCGGGCGTCCAATCGGCAACGAACCGGAGAGGGCGTGAGTGATTCGGATTACCCTCTTGGCGCGCCACCCTGCTCCGCAAACCCATTCCGTGGATAGTGTAGAATATCGTCTTGCGCTTCAGGCCCCGTAGCCTGCCGCACTCTAGGGGATTCATGACACCAACGATTCAGACCATCGGCATCGCCAACGGGGGCGGAGATTGCCCAGGGCTCAATGCGGTCATTCGCGGCGCGGTTCGCGCCTCCATCCTGGGGCACGGCTGGCGAGTCGTCGGCATCAACGACGGGTTCGACGGCCTGATCTGGACGGAACGCACCGTTCCGCTGACTGTCGAGTCGATCGCGGGAATTCTGCCGCGCGGCGGCACGATCCTGGGCACCACGAACCGCGGAAATCCGTTTCACTACGAGATCGAGGAAAACGGAAAAACAGTTAGTCACGACTATTCACTTACCTGTTGTGATAATGTGCGTAAGTTGGGGCTGGACGCGCTGATCGCCATTGGCGGCGACGGTACCCTGACCATCGCGCGCGACCTCGGAAAGCTGGGAATCCCGATTGTGGGCGTGCCCAAAACCATTGACAATGACCTCTCCGCCACGGAAGTTACTTTCGGCTTTGACACCGCGCTGCACGTCGCCACCGACGCGATCGACCGCCTGCACACCACGGCCGAATCGCACGGCCGCGTGATGGTGATCGAGGTCATGGGGCGTGACGCGGGGTGGATTGCGCTGCACTCCGGAATCGCCGGTGGCGCCGACGTTATTCTCCTTCCGGAGATACCCTTCACCATCGAGGCCGTATGCGAATACCTCCGCAAGAGGGCGGCCACCGGGAAAAAATTCTCCATGGTCGTCGTCGCCGAAGGGGTAAAGCTGCCGGCGATGGACGCGTTTGGCAAACCGTTCCCCGCGCCGCGTCCCGGCCAGGTCGGCTTTCTGATTGGCGATGCGATTCACACGCTCCTCAAACAGGATGTGCGCGTGACGGTGCTCGGTCACATTCAGCGCGGCGGCTCGCCCAGTCCGTTCGATCGCATCCTGGCCACGCGTTTCGGGGTCGAAGCGGTGGAACTGATCGCGCGCGGCGAGTTCGGCCGCATGGTCTGCCTTCGTGCCGGCGAAATTGAATCCGTTTCACTCGATGAGGCCGTCGGCGAAACTCGGCTGGTTGATCCCAAAGGCAGCATGGTCCGCACCGCAAGAGCTGTGGGCCTGAATTTCGGAGATCAAACATAAATGTTCGGACGCATCCTTCGCGTGCGGGGAATCATTCCTGTCATCCTGATCTTGGCGGCCTTTGGCTACTGGCGGCTGCATCCGGCTCCCCCGAAAATCATTGCGATTGGATACGCGGCTGATCGCGACGTCCCCTTGTGGAATACGCTCGCACAGGTGCGCCAGCGCGTTGGGAATTTGCACTATGGCGAACGCGTGGAAATTGTGCGTCAGGAGGGGACAGCGGCACAAGTTCGCACGTCTTTGGGCGCCCTTGGCTGGCTTCTGGATACGCGCCAGTTGATGGATCCGCCGCTCTGGGAACAGAGCAACGCCTTGCTGGCTCGCGCTCGCGCCATGCCGGTGCAGGCTCGGGGACAGACGAAAACTGTCAGCAACGTGCGCGCCGAGCCGGGCCGCAACGGCAGGCGCATTTTTCAATTCGCGCGTGGCACGCAGGTCCTCGTGTTGGACCGGACGATCGCGGATGCGCCGCAATCCAATGAAGACAGCCCCTCCGGTGAAAAAGGCACAGGCGGTGAGGAACAAAAACCTAAACAAGAAGACTGGCTTTTCGTCCTGCGCGCCGGGGGCTTGCCCCTGGCAATTGGCGCGCCTGCGCCGGATGCTAGTTCCACCGAGACGGCAAGCCGCGCATCCACGGGTCCTGTCAGCGGCGGCCCGAGCGCCACACCATCCGATTCGACGGCCGCAAATCCGTTGGCGCCGCCAATCGCTGGTTGGGTCTTGGCGCGCTTCATTGACCCTGACCTTCCGGGCCCCGTGCGCGACTATGCCAGCTCTTCTGATTTGCATGTCGTGGCTTGGTTCGAGCTAAATCGCGTTCCGGACGGCTCCGGAGGGCAAGCATCGCAGTACCTCGTCGCGGGATCTCACGGCGGCGAGGGCCAGGTCTGTGATTTTACGATGCTCCGCGTGTATACCTGGAGCGCCGCTCGCAAACGCTACGAGACTGCCTACATCGAAAGCGGTCTCTGCGGGCATCTCCCGGTCCGAGTATCCAGCGCCTCGGCGGGCCCCGAGTTCAGCTTTGCCGAGGCCGGTAAGAATGCCGCGGACAGGACTTACGTCATGCGCCAGACAGTCGTTCGCCGCGTCACCAACAAATCTTCCGGTTCGTCACTCAGCCGCCGCTGACCACGGCAGCGGCAAACTGGATTCGTCCGGAAAATCCTCAGAGGAATGAATGATGACGAATGCCGCAACCGGCCTGCGTGCTAAGGTCAAGCCGTTCTTCTCCTGTCCTTGGGCGATGTTCAGTGTCGCGCTGGCCCTTCGTCTGGTCGTGATGGGATTTGCTTACCCGATTCAATTAGACCCGGCGCGGGACCACTGGGTCTTCGGCTGGGAAACCGGGAGAGTCGCGCGATCGATAGCAAGGGGCCAGGGATTCAGTTCCCCTTACCCCGAGCCGACCGGGCCGACGGCCCTCATACCTCCCGTCTACACATACCTGGTCGCCGGCGTTTTCAAGCTGTTTGGGGTCTATTCAGTCTCTTCGGCCCTGGCGATCTTGACTTTGAACAATCTGTTCTCCTCCTTGACGTGCGTGCCGGTGTTTCTGATCGCTCGCAGGGTTTTTGGATTCCCCGCCGCCGTGTGGGCCGGATGGGTTTGGACATTTTTTCCGTACTCGATAGCTCTATCAAACGTGGTCGTTTGGGAAACCAGCCTGACCACGCTATTGCTGACCCTGCTGGTTTTATTTACGCTGAAGCTCGAACATTCGAAGAGCCTCAGCGCCTGGGTCGCCTACGGTTTGTTGTGGGGGGCAACCGCTCTCACCAGCCCAGCGGTTCTTACGACATTGCCTTTTCTGGGGGCATGGATTTGGTTCCGCCAATGGAGGCGGGGGAGTAACTGCACTGGCGTGGCCATCGCCGCCTCGCTGGCGTTTCTATTTGTCGTAACTCCCTGGATCTGGCGATGTAGCCGGACCTACGGACGGCTGGTGGCCTTCCGGAGCAATTTTGGCTTGGAAGTCCTGGTGGGAAACAGCAGCGATACGAGCCGCCCGGCCAATTGGAACGTTCTTCCAGGGTTCAACAACTCCGAATTGGAGGAGCTGCAGCGAGTTGGCGAGCCCGCCTACATGGCTGAGAAACAGCGCGAGGCCAACGAATTCATCGCGCATCACAGGGTTCGCTACACAGGATTGACGCTGCGAAGAATCCTGAACACCTGGACCGGCTTGTGGGAATTTCCCCCGCCTTGGAATATGGATGAGTCGGGAGTGCCGAACATTCTGATGTACACCTTCATTTCGGTTCTGGCCTTCGCCGGCCTGGTCTTGGCGATCCGCCATGGCCGCGAGGAGGCCATTCCCTTGGCGTTTCTCCCGGCTTTCTTACCCGCTGTCTATTACCTGACGCATTCGGATATGGGTTTTCGCCATCCGATTGATCCCGTGCTCGTGATTTTCATGGCCTACGCCGTAGTTTCCATTGCCACATGCACGCAGCGAACTCCGGAAGTGCATCCGATTCGCGGATAGCCCTCCGGCAGCAAGCCACAGGCGCGCTCCCGCACGCGGGATTGGAACTTGCCAAGATGAAGTTGCGCGCTGCGAATGAGAAAAATTAAGACGGGGAGGGACTTGTGGTACCATGCTGCCCAGTACTCACAAAGGAGAATCGCTACTCCGCCCTGGCGAATTCAACGAGAGTCCACCTCTCGGGACTTGGCAACGATGAAACTGACCGTGATCTCGCCGACGTTGAACGAGGCCGAAAATGTTCCCCACCTTGTGGAACAACTTGAGCGAGCCTTGCGCGATATCGATTACGAGATCCTCATTGTAGACGACGATTCCCCCGACCAGACGTGGTCGATCGCGCAGAAAATTTCCTTGACCCATCCCAGAGTGCGCGTCCTTCGCAGAACGCGGAACCGGGGCTTGGGAATGGCCGTGATCGATGGTTTCTCCACTGCCGCAGGAGATGCGCTGGCGTGTATTGACGCGGACTTGCAACACGACCCCTCGATCCTTCCCCGAATGTTGGAAGAACTACTCAGCGGCACGGATGTCGTGGTGGGCAGCCGCTACATTGAGGGCGGCAGCGCGGGAAAATGGAATCGATTGCGGCGGCTGGAATCCTGGTTCGCGACAAGAACGGCGCAATTTCTTCTGGGGATCAAATTAAAAGATCCGATGTCCGGATATTTTTTGGTTTGGAGGAAAGACTTCTCCGAAGTAAAAAACCAATTGAACGGAAGAGGGTTCAAGATCCTCCTGGAAATTCTGACGAGACTTCATACCTCGAGTATCAAGGAAATCCCCTATACATTCCGGCCTCGGACGAATGGGGAATCGAAACTGACGGGCAGGATCGTCTTTTTGTACGCCCAGCAATTGTGGCGTCTGTGTAGCGCCAGCCGCCACCTTCCGGTGCGATTTTTCAAATTTGCTGTCGTCGGCGGGACTGGAGTGCTGGTCAACCTGGCCGTGATGGCCTTGTTGCTCACGCAAACTAGCTTGCACGGCTGGCGCGTCTCGGCCATTGCGAGCTTGATGGCGAATTTGCAAAATTACATCTTATATAATTCCTGGACGTATGCGGATCACTCGCACAAGGGATTTCGGAAGCTGGACGGCTATTTTTCCTATTTACTTGTGTCTGCCGCCGGCTTGGCCGTTACGACAGGCCTCTACGCCGGATTCGCCCGGGCCCTGGCGCTCACGCCTCTCTTGCAGACTGGAAGCGGCGCGCATCTCATTTTCTCCAGGCTGGGTTGCCAATTTGTTGCCGTCCTCGCCGGCATTTGGACCAATTTCGAACTGAACAAAGTCTTGCCTTGGCCGGAATTTATCCGCCTCAATCTAGCCACATCGAGACAAGGCTACTTTTCAACTCTTCCTTGACGAACCGTTGCACCGTGCGTGCCCCATTTCGTTCCTTGCCTTGCCGAAAAGCTCTTCTGATGCACGTGGTATGATTCGGCCGGAGGGATCGGACGATTCCCGGACTTAAACTTTTGCGCCCGGCCCATTTGGATTCGTCCCTGTGGATGCGGGGATGCTTGTGGATTACTTTGTTCACCGCGTTGTCTGTCTGGTCGTGCGCGAAGCGGACGGATCCCGCACCCATGCGGCAACAGCCGCCCCCGTTCGAATTCCTGAACGCGTGGGGAGACCAGGGCGACGGCCCCGGAAAACTTGATGCGCCAGTTGCGTTTGCAGCTGATTCGCTGGGGAAGGTCTTCTTCGCGGACCCCGGCTCCGGTTTCGTGCATAAATTCGAATCGAGCGGCACCCCGCTGCTTTCCTTCGAGGATTCCCGCATCCATCACGCTTCAGGAATCGCTGTCGATAGCGGCGGCGCCATTTACATCGCCGACGTGGAGCGCGGAAATATCCTGATCTTTTTCCCCGATGGATCATTCCTTCGCTCGATGCGAATCGCGCCGCAGCGCCATTTTTCGGGCCCGCTCGGCATCGGCGTTGACGACGATGGTAATTTATATGTTCCTGAACCCGCGGGCTCGCGTATCGTGAAATTCGACGGCCGCGGAAGGCTGGCGAAGTCCTGGAAGGTCCCGAAGAATGCGGCCTCGACGGACGAGAAGCCGTTGGCGGTCGCGGTCGCGGAGGATGGCTCGGTGTTCGTAGCGTATCTGGAGACGGGCCGCATCGAGAAATATTCGTTGGATGGCGCTTGGATCACTTCGTGGATCGCAGCGGAAATTGGACCCGCAGGTCCTGGTGCGATCACTGGATTTGCTGTTGCGGGACGGTACGTGTTCACATGCAGCTCCACGCAGCCGCGATTTCGCGTCTGGACACTCGATGGCCAACACAAGATCGATGACAATCTTGGCGGATACCTGGACGGCGTAGCCGCGCCGCAACTTGCCGTGACGCCGGGCGCGGAACTTCTTGTGCTGGACCCTGTTTCCCCGCGTGTATTCCGGTTTCGGATACATCTGTAACTCAAGGAGCGAAGATGACGTTGTTACTGAAGGAAGCCGATGTTCGCGCCTTGCTGACCATGCCCATGGCGCTCGAGGCGGTGGAAGAATCCCTGCGCCAGCAAGGAAACGGCGAGTTGTCGCTGCATCCGCGGCGGCGGTTGAAGCTGCCGGACAATGCGCTGCTGCACTACATGGCGGCGGGCGATCCCATCCACGGATTTATCGGAATGAAACTGTATACAAGCGTACACGGCACGGTGCGCTTCGTGGTGCCGCTATTTCGATCGGCGACCGGCGAAATGGCGGCGCTGATCGAAGCCGACGCACTCGGCCAGATCCGGACCGGCGCGGCCACGGGGGTCGCGACGAAAGTTCTCGCGAATGCGGATGCGCGCATCGCGGCGATGATCGGCACGGGCTATCAAGCGCGGACGCAGCTCGAAGCTGTCGCGGCCGTGCGCCGGCTCGAGCGAGCGCGCGCGTTTGGGCGCGATCCGGAGCGGCGCGCTCAATTCTGCCGCGAGATGAGCGCGCGAATTGGCATCCAAGTGGAACCGGTCGAGTCGGGAGAGAAAGCCGTTCGTGGCGCGGACATTGTGGTGACGGCAACATCGGCAATGAAAATTGTGCTCGAAGGGCCCTGGCTTTCACCGGGAGTCCATGTCAACGCGATCGGCGCAAATTGGGCCCAGAAGCGCGAATTGGACGACGCGTCAGTCACCCGCGCGGATGTAATCGTGGTGGATTCCATCGAGCAGGCAAAGATGGAAGCAGGCGATTTGATTCTGTCGTTCGCCAATGACGCGTCCCGCTGGGATGCGGTGCGCGAGCTTGGCGCGATCGTCGCGGGCAAGATACCGGGGAGAGCCAACGCAAATCAAATCACGCTCTTCAAATCCAACGGAATCGCGACCTGGGACCTGGCCGTGGCCGTACGCGTGTACGAACTAGCGGTCACACGAGGCGTGGGACAATCCATCCCGCTTTGGGAGGCGGCAAGTACGTAGTAGCTTGTGCAACTCAAGAAGCGAAAGACATGATCGGATTGCGTGATCTGATAGAATGGCGCGCGACAAGGGAGCACATAGATCATGCAATTTCTCGAAAGATTGAAGCCGTTGGGGCTGCTCGTGTTGCGCTTGGCGGTTGGGGCGAGCTTCCTCTATAACGGATATCCAAAATTAAGCAACCCTGCTCACTGGCTCAAGGTCTTCCCGAGTCTCGGTTTTCCCAGCTATTTCGCCTACATTTCTGGAATCCTCGACGTGTTTGGGGGGGGTCTGCTGATCGTCGGACTGTTCACGCGCGGCGCCGCATTGCTGTTGGCGATCGAGATGGGGCTTGTGATTGGCCGAACGAAGCTCCCGGCGGTTGGAATCTACGCTTTCGGACAATATGAGTTCCAGTTAGTTTTGGGCGCGGCCACGCTAGCGCTCGCCACAACGGGCGCTGGCTTGATTTCGCTCGACGCCTTTACCTTCGAATCCCATCGAAATTCGCCGAAGAAATCAAGGGCGAAGGATTGAGCCGCGCGGCGTTGCCGGCTCTAGTGGGATGGTGACGCAGGCCCCGCCCCGGCCGCAGCGTGACTTGCCACTGTGGAAAACGGCGCCGGCGCCAGCGGCAGAATGACCCACGCGACCACGTAAGTCAGGATGCCGAACACGAACCCGCTGGCGATCGTGATCAAAGTCATAAGGATTCGCACCATGCCCGGGTCGGCTTCAAAATACTCCGCCAAGCCACCGCACACGCCTCCTATTTTTGAATCGGTCGAGGAACGCATCAGACGCTTGGGACCAACCCGGCGCGCAGTGGCCGCCTCCGCCTGACGCGCTCCGCAAAACGAGCAGAAACTGGAATACTCGGCGATCTCTTTCCTGCAGTTCGGACAAATCATCGCGATCCTCCTTACGAAAAACTTTCAAAGGTTCAAACGCAATCCCCGGCCTCTCATTTAATCTTAAGTACGAAAGAATGGAAAGGAAAGTTTCAGCCGCCAAAGAGCGCCCGGCAAAGTGCCGCTAAGACCGCCTGAGCACAAGGCAACGGGCGATGATGTCGTGCAACGCCTGCTTCCTCTCGGTAAATCCCGCAATGACATACCCCACCAGGAAGGTCAGGCTCGATATTATCTTTGCGAAATGGCGGATGGTAGCTCGCGCGAAAGTGAGAGGACGCCCGTTGATGTCGGTGACATACAGCTTGAGGGCTCTCTTGCCAGGTGTAGCCTGCCAAGGCGAAGCCTCGAAGATGGCGTAGTAGAGCCACACGATCGGAATCACCAGTGCGATGGCAAGTGGGGTCAGTTGAGGGAGCGCGAAGCGCGTGGCTGCATTCGGGTCGGGGAAGATGATGAACGCCGATGGATTGAACGAACCAGCCAGCGCCACGGCAAGTGAGACGATGACGGAATCGATCAAGTACGCGACGGCCCGCAGCCAAAATCCCGCGTACTTCGGGCGCACTTGCGGCAGGGCTGAGATCTGCGGCCCGCGAATTTCTTCAGCCGGCGGAGGAGCCGAAGGAACATACACGGGGCCAATTTGAGCAACGTTTACAGGAGATCCGCAGCGGGCGCAAAAACTGGTTCCCTCCGGAATTTCCGTTCCGCAATTCTCACAGATCAGGATCGTCGGCCTCCTGGGTGCCTCCATGGAAAGCTATCAGGCGACTCGTGGCTTGGCAAGGATATCCGGGGATCGCGCTTCGGGAAAATCCTGAGACGCTTCAATAGGCCAGCAACTCTTGGACAGCGGCGACCAAATCGGCAGTCTGCGGAAGAATTTCATCTTCAAGATTGGGGTGATACGCGCAGAAGGTGTCCATCGCCGCAACGCGCCTCACGGGGGCGTCCAAGTGATCGAAAAGCTGGTCGCCGATGCGCGCGGCGATTTCGGCCCCGTACCCCCAGGAGAGCATGTCCTCATACGCGACGATCACGCGGTTGGTCTTACGCACGGTGGCGGCGATCGCGTCCCAATCAAAAGGCGATAGTGAACGGAGATCGATGATTTCCACCGAGACTCCCTGGCGTTCGAGTTCCGCCGCCGCCACTTCGGCGCGATGCACCACGGCGCCATAGGTGATGATGCTGACGTCCGCACCTTCGCGGACAACGCGCGCGCGTCCAAACGGGATCGTGAAGTCCGGGCCAGGATAGGGAGAACGGTTGTAGGGCTGCCGGTACAGATGCTTGTGTTCGAGAAACAGCACCGGATCGTCGCACCGAATCGCGGTGCGCAGGAGCCCGCAAAGATCAAGCGCCGTTGATGGCATCACGACGCGGAGTCCGGGGATGTGCGTGAAAACCACTTCCCCGCACTGGCTGTGGTAAAGCCCTCCCCCCGTGAGGTAGCCTCCAATGGGGACTCGAATCACCGCTGGCGCTTTGAACGCGCCGTTCGATCGCCAGCGAATGACGGACAGTTCGTTCCGAAGTTGCATCATCGCCGGCCAGATGTAATCGAAAAACTGAATCTCGGCGACGGGCTTCAATCCGCGCGCGGCCATTCCGATGGCGGTCCCGACAATACATGCCTCGGCAATAGGTGCGTTGAAGACGCGGTCATATCCGAAGCGCCGCTGCAAGTCCCCGGTGGCTTTGAAAACTCCGCCCTTCCCTTTCACATGCTTCAAATCGTCTTGGCGGCTGTTATCCGCAACGTCCTGCCCGAACAATACAATCCGTTCATCGCGCGCCATTTCATCCAACAGTGTCGCGGACACGCATTCCACCATGGTACGGGGCTCGCCTGAAAATTGCGGGACCGCTTCAAATCGCGGCGATGCCGGATCGACGTCCGGCGAATACACGTTTACGAGTACGCATTCCTTCAGGGGTGGCTCGGCACGAAGGGCTTTGTCCGTCGCCTCCCGGATTTCGTGGTCCACGTCGGCTTCGAGTTTTTCCAGCTCTTTCTCTTCGACGATCCCTTCGCGGACCAGGAATAGCCCGAATTTCGGGATGGGATCGCGGTGCGCATCCTTTTCAATTTGCTGCGCCGTTTTGTAAAGTTTTTCGTCGTCGGAAAGAGAATGCGAGTAGGGACGCGTGACGTGCGCGTGCACCAGCGCCGGGCCCTTTCGCGCCCGGCAATATTCCGCGGCGCTTTTGAGGACCGCATAACTTGCCAGCGGATCCGTGCCGTCACATTCCGCAACGTGCAGCCCTGGATAATTGGCCACCAATTTTGAGATGCTGCCGCCCGCCGTCTCGAATTCCACGGGAACGGAAATGGCGTAGCCGTTGTCTTCGATCAGAATCAGCAAGGGCAGAGACTTCAAACAGGCCGTATTCAGCGCCTCGAAGAATTCACCTTCACTGGTGGAACCTTCTCCTCCGGAAACGTAGACGATCTCGTCGGACGGGTGGAGCGCGTTCTGTCCTTGTGTCGACAGCCGCGCTTGCTCGGCTGCGCGCGGGAATTTCTGGAAATAAAGCGACGCTTGGGCCATGCCGGCGGCCTGCGCATACTGCATTCCGGTCGCCGAAGACCGCGCAAAAATATTCAGGCGAGGGCTCCCCCAGTGCGAAGGCATCTGTCGGCCCCCGGAGTTCGGATCGTCCTTGGCTCCCATGGCATGGAGCAGCATTTCGAGCGGCGTGATCCCCATGTCCAGGCACAGGGCTCGGTCCCGGTAGTAAGGATAGATCCAGTCATAGCCGGGCCGGAGAAGGAGACCCGCCGCGGCCAGCACGCCTTCGTGACCGGCGCCGCTGATCTGGAAAAATGTCTTGTTTTGGCGTTTCAGCTGGATTTCGCGGTCGTCGAGACGCCGCGAAAGATACATCGTGCGGTAGATGCGAAGAAGGTCCTCCCGAACGAGGCCCTGGTACCGGCCGGCATCGAATTTTGCACCCTTGGGGCTTGCTTGAACCGGCATAAAATTTCACCTCATCCGATGGGGTGACTTCCCGGCCTGTGCGGACGGTATATTATATCGGAAGCGGTGCAGCAAACAAAAAAATCGCCAAACAATTCTGCGACAATTTCTGAATGGCTATTGATCCTGTCCAGGGAAGGATGTCCGTCTGCCTGCATCGGCGTCGTTTTGTGAAAGGTGTGCAAAAAAATGGCGGCGAGCGTTCCACGTCCCAGAGTGTGGTGGCTGGGACGGAAACGCTCTGCCGCGCTCATGACGGCGCAACCGGGGGGAGAGCGCCGACATATTGCTGGCGCAGCAGGCTTCGCGGCAGCGAAGGCGCGCCCGCAATCTCTACGAATCCGCTTCGGATCTTGCCAATTGCCTACACAACGTTTTCTCTCACCTTCCTGTTTCGCTACTGCTTCGGCGCGAGCGGAGTCTCCACGGAATCGGCCGAAGCCGACGACGCGGACCCCATATCCAGCACGAACAGCCCTTCGGTCGCCGATGCGGCTACCAGTTGATTTCTACTCTCACCAGAGCGCAAGGCGGAAAGTGAGTTGTCGCCGTTAGGCCCTTCCAATTGTCCCCAAGTCTTGCCCGCGTCGCGTGACACAAACAGGGCGCCCTTGGCTGTGGAAACCACAATGGCGCTTTTCACCGAGGTCATATCATCCGCAGAGAGTTCGGATAAATTGGCCTGTCGCCAGGAGTCGCCTGCATCGCGCGAGATAAAAACGCCGCGATCGCTCGCCAGCACGACGGTGCTCTGGTCGGCGATGTAGAAACGAAGCCCGCTGCGGGGCTCAACCGGCAGCGTGCGCGCAATCCAGGTCTCGCCGCCGTCACCGGAGATTTCGAGCTCCCGTTGAGTCAAGGCCCAAACATAGGAATTGCCGTCGCTGGTACGGATCGCGCGCACCGGCGACGCGCTGGCCACGGCGGCTCTCGCGCCAGCCTGCGCCGGAGCAAACGGAACGGCGCTCCAACTTTTTCCACGATCACGCGAAACGAACAATCCCTCCTCGGCAGCGGCATACCAGGCGTCGGGGCTGAAGGCCATTTCATTTACTCTGGCGCGGTACGGCACGGTCAATTTCACTGCCGCGGAGTTTGCGGATTTTGCCGGCGCTTTCGCGCCTCCTGCGGACGCCTTCTTCGCACGGGCTGTCTGGCGGGGCTGCGATGGCGCGGCCTTTTCTATGACTTGATCTACAGCCACCCAGGACGCCTTAGGTTTGTCATAACGCAGGAGTCCCCCCGGGCCCGGAGCCGCGAACCACCCGTCAGGTGAAGCGAAAACGTGGCGCGGAGGCCCGGACGTGAGCCCTGAGGCAAGTGGAGTCCATGTGCGGCCAGCGTCCTTTGTCTCGAGCAGCGGTTCGAAGCTGCTTGTCAGCACAACCAGCGCGCGTTCCGGATGCTGTGGGTCAGTTGCGGCATCCATGATGCGGCGGTGTGAAAAACCCTGGTTGGAGGCGCGATACGTTTGGCCGCCATTATCACTGATTTGAATGCCTAGCCGTTCCGTACCCAGGATCAATCGATCCGATTTTTCTGGATCGATGACCATCGAGAGAATGCTCCAAGATGCGGGCGTGACCAGGCGCCAAGCGGCGCCATCATCGGACGTTCTCCAGAGGCCCTCTGTCGTGGCGGCGTAAACGGTATGCGGACGCTTCGGGTCCTGCAAAATGTGCACGGTTCGCCGTGAGCCCTTTGGAATTCCCTTGAACTTCGTCCAGGACGTTCCGCCATCGGAGCTATGGTAAATGCCGGAACATGCGCTGGCGAAAACGTGCGACGCATCATTCAGATCGACCGTGATGCTCATGACGTCCGAATCGTCCACCATGCCTTTATGGATCGGGGCCCAGGTTTTTCCGCCGTCCACGGTTTTCCAAGGCAAGTGATACGTGCCGGCGTAAATTGTGTTGGGGTCATACGGGTCAATCGCGATGGAATCGAAGTTGCGCAGGTCCGCGTGATTCCCCGGAGAAATGCGCTCCCAGTTCTTCCCAGTGTCGATTGAGCGGTACACCCCATCCATGGCACCTGCGATAAGGATGTCCGGATTCGAAGGGGCGGCGGCGAGCGCCCGCACCGTATGTCCTTCAAGGCCAATGAGTTCCCAGGTGTGCCCTGCGTCCGCGCTGCGATAGACCCCACCACCGTTCGAATTGAGCGTCCAACTGGTGGCGTAGAGCGTGTCCGCCGAGCGCGCATCCACAACGATGGACATGATCACGTCGTCATGATTCGCGCCAATCCGGCCGAGCAATTCCCAGTGTTCCCCCGCGTCTCGTGAGCCGAACACATGGCCGTCCAGGGTGCCGATGAACAAGGTCCGAATGCCGCCGGGAACTGCCGCAAGCGACTGTACGTCTCCACCCGGGGGGCCAACTTGCCGCCAGGTCTGCGCAGCGGCAGAAATCGCGAACAGCAGGACCATGCCAAGGGTCCAGAAATAGCGATACGGCGGGGTTCGCATCAAGAGAGCCCTCCGGCCCTGAATACACACCCAATGGCCGACACCGCAACCACAGGTCAAGGTCAATCCTAGCGAGATCGAGCCAAAGAAAATGCTGGTCGGAGGGACAGTATCAGGACGGTTGGTTTAGCTGTACGCCTGGACCATCCTGAAGGTATGACTTTCCAATGGCCTAACAAATCTGTGAGGATCCTGTCAGTAATCGCCTGTCCGACGAGGTAAAGAGGACTTGAACCGTATAGGTTTTGGGTTCCATTTCGGGACGCGGAGGGAATCCGACTCAGCGTGTCCAACGATAAATCATTCAAGTTCTGCGGTTTACAAGAAATCAGGTCACCTACCTAGTTTGGTTATGGTATTGCACATAGGCTTGGTGAATTCCAGGGAAACGTCCAGGGGAATGAGAAATGATTCTTCTAGTGATGAAGGTTCTGACGTTTTGGACAGTGGCTGCGTTGGTCGCAGGCTTCGGTCTGGGAGCCATGATTCGAGCAGCTGACCGCGTCCGCAAAGAAGAGTTCTTGGATGCACTTTTTTCGACCTTGGCTAGTAAGCAAATGGCGCGTTAAAGGAAACCTCCGCCTTGGGCAACCAGGACCCGCATCCAGCCAAATCTGCTACCGGTAGACCCCTCCAGAAGCTCTCAATCCAATGATTCGAACAGTTCCTCGGTCGTCGCGAACTCCGGACCACCGGGACGAATGACCTTTGGGTTCGCTGTCTTGAATGGTTCTTCGGAAGGAATTCTTTCCAGCCAGCGTTGGTGCGAGAGCTTCTCGTGGTCAGAGAAATCCAGACGCACAATCATGCGAATCTCGGGCGCCGCAGTAGGGTTCGAGCCGGTCTTGGGATCGGCCCCGTCGGCAGGTTTCGCTTTTGCCTTCGGCGCAGCTTTTCCCTTTGAACTTCCTTTGGAAGCTTTGGCAGGAGGGCCGACCGCAGTGTCCTGCTTTGCTTCCAACTCCTTGCGCTCAAACTTAAGCTGCAATTTCTTGTCGAGACGGAACCCCTGCCGCCAACCTTCAATACGGTGACGCGCCTGCTGGGCCGCGTCCTCGTTCCCGCCAAAATCGAAAACTAAAAAAGAATATGCCATGCAATAAATATGGGCGGGCATGGCCCTGTGTGTCAAGTCGCATGCCCCACTATTTTTCTCACTGGCAGTTGTATCTGTGCGTATAAGGAAGTATTCTTGATAAAGAAACTTCATGAGCCTAAAGGACATTCCGCGAAAGCTCCTGGCAGTCGCGGCGCTTCTTGCGCTGCTGGCGGCGACTACGCCGGTCCTCGCCGAGTCGCTTTCGGCTTCCAATTCGCCAGCCTGCTGCAATACTGCCTATTGCCCCGTGCACCATCGCCAAAGCCGCGACATGCAGAAGGACAAGACCAATTGCGATACGGCCGGCCATCCCGCACGCACCGATTGCTCGATGCGAGCCTGTGACGCCACTCCCAATCAGGCCCTGGGCACAGCCCTCTTCACGCTGGCACCGCCCCTTACGATTTCCTACGAAACGACGGTGCAGGCCGCACCGCTCTCGCTGTCCAGTTTCGTTCCTTTCGTGGTCAGTCTGCCTTCCACTCCGCCCCCTCGCACGTTTCCGAGCTAACTAAGACAGCAGCATTCGGAAAATAGTTTCCGCCGTGTCGAAATTTTTTCCATGCGGCGAGGCTCGGAATTTCAGCCATGTGAGGAAGCGAATGAGCTCCAAAGGGCGTTCCCTATCTGTAGTAGCAGTACTCGCTTTCACAGCTTGCTCGCTGCTAATTAGTCCGTACCCCATTCGCGCCGATGTATTCGGCACAGTGCGGGGTATTGTGCACGACCCTCAACACCGGCCCATCGAGGGCGCGGAAATCCTCTTCTCGGCCCGAAATTTGGACTGGAAGCGCACCGCGAAGACGGACGAAAACGGCGAATTCCTGATCGATGCGGTACCGGCGGGCGAATACACCATCGAAATTACGCGTGAGAATTTCAAGACCGTTCGGACGCTTATTGTTGTCAACATTGGGAACGCCCCGGTCCTCCATTTCCCGATGGATTTGGCCGCCGTGCAGTCAAGCGTCAGCGTTTCCGCCGCGCCGGAAGAGACGGCTCCCGATGCTGCGAGCCTGCCTACAGACGTGACCCGTGAAGAAATCGCCAGGACGCCCGGCGTGGGCAATGCCGATAGCCTCTCGATGATTACCGATTTTGTACCAGGTGCCTACATGGTACATGACCAGCTCCACATCCGCGGGGGACACCAGGTGTCATGGCTCGTGGACGGCGTGCCCGTCCCCAATACGAACATCGCGAGCAACGTGGGCACGCAGTTTCATCCCGGCGACATCGAAACCCTCGAAGTCCAGCGTGGGGGATTGTCCGCCGACTCCGGCGACCGCACGTACGGCGTGTTGAATGTAGTGACCCGCAGTGGATTTGAACGGGATCGCGAGGCCGATCTGACCATCAACGCCGGGAGCTTCTACCGCACCGATGATCAATTAAGCTTCGGCGACCATAACAATCGGTTTGCTTATTACGTCAGTGCGAATGGTTACCGGACCAATCTCGGTCTGTCCACGCCCATCGCCGATGTGGTTCATGACGCTTCAAACGGATACGGCGGCTTTGGGTCGTTCATTTACAATGCGACGCCTTCGGATCAACTTCGCCTCGTGACCTCGATTCGAAATGATTATTTCCAGGTTCCTGTCGGACCGGATGATCCCTCCTCCGCCGATCTTCAGCACGAACGCGACGCCTTTGTGAATTTTTCCTGGGTGCATACCGTGGGAACTGGCGTGCTGCTGACGATTTCGCCGTTCTATCACTTCAATCGGGCGGCGTTCGACGGCGGTCCGAACGACACTCCTACAATTGCAACGGACAACCGGGATTCTCAGTATGCGGGGGTGCAGTCAACATTTGAAATCGTTCGCGGAAAGCACAACGCGCATTTCGGCATTTACGGATTCGCGCAGCATGATGACGCACTTTTCGGCGTCGCGCAGAATCCTCAGCCGGTCCCGCCAGTCCTGCCGGTACGCCAACAGCAAACGCTCGATGGCAACCTCGAGGCGATCTTCGCCGAGGACCAATATCAGCCTTGGCAGTGGCTCACGCTCTCGGGAGGCTTGCGGCTAACGCATTTTGGCGGGCCGGCGAGTGAAAATGCTGCGAGTCCGCGCGCGGGGGCTTCCATACGGATGCCTCGTCTTCGGTGGGTCCTGCGAGGCTTCTACGGCCGCTACTACCAGGCGCCTCCGCTTTCAACGATCACGGGACCTCTGCTGGATCTGGCCGTCAACCAGGGTTTTGGCTTTCTGCCGCTACATGGGGAACGCGACGAACAGCGTGAGTTCGGCCTCACGATTCCCGTTGGCGGATGGGTGTTCGACATCACGAATTTCAGAACCAATGCGCGCAATTTCTTGGATCACGACGTGCTCGCGAATTCCAATATTTTCCTTCCCCTTACCATTGCCAGCGCACGGATCCGCGGTTGGGAAGGAACCGTCCGCTCGCCGAAGATACAAGGGCGGGCGCAATTCCACCTCGTCTATTCCTATCAGTTCGCGGAGGGCCGTGGCGGAGTCACGGGCGGGCTTACGGATTTCAACTCACCCGGAGATAATTTCTTTTTCCTGGACCACGACCAGCGGCACACGCTGAACACCGGCATCGATGTTTCCCTGCCCTGGCACACTTGGGTTTCTCCGAATGTTTCTTTCGGCTCAGGATTCCTGGATGGAAATGGCCCGTCGCATCTTGATCCGCATACAGAAGCAAATATTTCGATCGGTAAATCGTTCGGTGAGAAGTGGGCTCTCTCTGCGACGGCGCTCAACTTAAGCAACTCCCGCTATCTCGAAGACAACAGCAACACCTTCGGCGGAACACACTTCAACTATCCCCGCCAGCTTTCCGTGCAATTGAAATACAAGTTCCACTATTGAACCGGAAAAAAATCAGCCACAGATGAACACAGATAAACACTGATGAAAGAATTGAAATACTAGGAGAAGACCGCCCCCGAAGCGCTCATTTCTCATCTCTTTTTTATCAGTGTGTATCTGTGTGCATCTGTGGTTCCATTTTTGAGAAAGACCGTTGCGCAGTCCGCGCCGGCGTGTTAGCGTAAGCGAACAAAAGGCGAATTGGAACGGAGGGCACAGGATGTCTCAATCTCTGGCGACGCGGCCTGCGCGGGATTCGGTTACGCTGGCCCGTGTCCGCGAGATCGTCGAACAGCTCACGGCCCGCGACCGCACGGGCGAGATTCTGACCGCCGTGCATCACATCCCTGCGCGCGAGGCGAAGTTTGCGCCGATGCCGGAGTGGGTTCGTGCAGACCTTGCGGCTGTGTACGCTGAGAAAGGCGTTGGCAAGCTGTACAGCCATCAGGCTGCCGCCGCGGCGGCCGTACACGCGGGGCGCAATACGGTGGTCGTGACGCCCACGGCCTCAGGCAAGACTCTCTGCTACAACCTGCCAGTTCTGAATGCCGTGCTTGAAAATCCGGACACTCGCGCGCTGTATCTTTTCCCCACCAAGGCGCTCGCGCAGGACCAGCTCTCCGAGTTGCACGATCTTTCCGCGCGCCTCGATCATCGCTTCGGCGTGTTTACCTACGACGGCGATACGCCAGCCGACGCCCGCAAGGCGATCCGCGAGCGAGGCCACATCGTGCTCTCCAACCCGGACATGCTCCACACGGGCATTCTGCCGCATCACACGCGCTGGCAGCGGCTGTTTGAGAATCTGCGCTTCGTGGTGCTCGACGAGCTGCACACCTACCGAGGCGTCTTCGGCAGTCACCTTGCCAATGTGCTGCGGCGGCTGCGGCGCATCGCGCGGTTCTACGGTTCGGACCCGCAATTCATCTGTTCGTCGGCGACGATTGCGAATCCGGGTGAACTGGCTTCGCGGCTGGCGGAAACTGAATTTGAGGTGATCGAGGAAAACGGCGCGCCCGCGGGTGAGAAATTCTTTATTTTTTATAATCCGCCCGTCGTGAATCGTTTTCTCGGCATCCGGCGCAGTTACATCAATGAAACATCGCGCGTCGCGCAAGAATTCCTGAAGCACAATTTGCAGACCCTCGTCTTCGCCAACTCGCGGCTGAACACTGAAGTGCTGCTCACGTATCTGCAACAGGCGAATCCCATGCCGCCCGGCCAACCACCCGCGATTCGCGGCTACCGTGGAGGCTACCTGCCGAGCGAACGGCGCGAAATCGAGCGCGGCCTGCGCGGAGGCCGTATTCGCGGCGTCGTGTCAACCAACGCGCTGGAGCTTGGCATTGACGTCGGCTCGCTCGATGCCACCGTCATGGCGGGCTATCCTGGCACGATTGCATCCACGTGGCAGCGGGCGGGCCGCGCCGGGCGCCGCAGCGGCAGTTCTTGCGCCGTCCTGGTGGCCTCCTCGGCGCCTCTGGACCAGTTTATCGTGCAACACCCGAATTATTTCTTCGAACGGTCGCCCGAGCACGCCTTCGTCCAGCCGGACAATTTGGAAATCCTCGTGAATCACTTGAAGTGTGCCGCGTTCGAACTGCCCCTCGCGTCTGACGAAACTTTCGGGGGGGCGGACATCCCCGAACTCTGCGACCGCCTCGCCGAAGCGGGCTTTCTCCATCGCACGGGCGAGCACTGGCACTGGACGCAGGAGGCCTACCCGGCCGACACCGTAAGCCTGCGCTCGGTGACTTCGGACAATTTCGTGATTGTGGATACGACCCACGAGACCGAAGTGATCGGCGAAGTGGATTTCTCCAGTGCGTTGACGTTCGTTCATCCAAAGGCAATTTATCTCCATCAAGGGCAGCAGTATCACGTCGACGCGCTCGATTTCAAGGAACGCAAGGCCTACGTGAAGCGCGTCGATGTGGACTATTACACCGACGCCATCCGCTATACGCAGGTGCGTGTGCTCGAGCGCGCGGAAGGGGATCGAATCCTGGCGTCCGGCGCCGATGCGCGCGCCGCGCGTTCCCATGGCGACGTGCTGGTGCGCTCGCAAGTCATCGGGTTCAAGAAAATCAAGTTCTTCACGAACGAAAACGTCGGCGATGGAAAACTCGAGCTCCCGGAAAACGAAATGCATACGACGGCGTTCTGGCTGACGCTGGAACGTCCACTGGTCGAGTCCTTGCCGTTTTCCGTGAGCGACCGCCAGAGCGGCATGTTCGGGTTGCTTCACGCTCTCGAATCGATCGCCACGTTATTGTTGATGTGCGACGCGCGCGATCTGGGCACGGCCATTGGAGAGCGTCCGCCGTCACCCGGCTCCGAAATCGAATGGGAAGAAGCGCCGGATCTAAAAGCGGTAAAAGCGCTTGCCGAAAAAGAATTCTTCGAGCCGAACTTGTATCTCTACGACGCGTATCCGGGCGGCATCGGCTTCTCCGAACCGCTCTATCGCACGTACAGCTTGCTGCTCTCCAAGACGCGCGAATTAATTGCCGCATGCCCGTGCGAAAACGGCTGCCCATCGTGCGTCGGCCCAGTAGGAGAACGCGGCGAGCGCGCAAAAGAGGCAGCCCTAGCAATCCTCTCGCGCCTGGACACAGAAAAAGGCGTTGGACCCACAGATGAACACAGATAAACACTGATAAGAGACAGGCAAAGAGGTAAATGAAGGATCGCAATTTATCTTCGCCTCGCAGTTCTTGCCTATCTCTTGTCCTTTCATTTTTCTTCATCAGTGTTTATGTGTGTTCATCTGTGGATAGTTTCTCTTGAACGTCGCCGACAAATTCGCGCATGTTGCTGCTTTTCGGCCCGCTCGCAAGCGCGACGTTGAACCTGCGCGCGCCGTGGGCCTTCCCACGGAATGCGATCGTCTCGCGCAACTTCTCGGCGCCCAAGCCAGCCGGAATCGTTATGGCGAGCATTTGTCGTTGCGGCAATGGTATGCGACGCCGGAGATGTGCTCGCCCGACGCACGCTCGCTCTCTCTGCTCTTGCCCCAGGGAACTCTCGACGCGCGCGCCGTCGCAAAATCCGCCGCCGATCCCGAGCAGTGGCTTTTTCTCGACACGGAAACAACGGGTCTGGCGGGAGGAACGGGCACGTACGCATTCCTGGTGGGCCTTGCTTGGTGGGACGCGGGCGGTTTGCAGGTCGAGCAATTCTTTATGCGCGATCTCGATGAGGAGCATTCGCTTCTGCTCGAACTCTCCGAGCGAATGTCGAAGCGCCCCGTGCTCGTGACCTTCAATGGAAAAAGTTTCGACTGGCCGCTGCTCGAAACACGCTACCGCATGACGCGCGCCATTCCGCCCTGCACGCCAAAGCTGCATCTAGATTTGCTGCACCCCGCGCGCCAGCTTTGGCGGCCGCGGCTGGGATCCGTGCGACTCAAGGACCTTGAGCGTCATGTTTTGGGCGATGGAAACCGCGCGCTCGAATGGTCGCGCCACGATGACATCGACTCCTCGCTGATCCCGCAAATGTATTTTGACTATCTTCGCGGCGGCCCCGCCGAACCGCTCGCCGGAGTTTTCCGCCACAACCAGATGGATTTGCGCGGACTCGCCGCACTCGCCGGAAAAATCCTGACTCTGTTTGACAGCGGCCATGGTTTTCCTGACGCCGCGCACCATAGCACGCACGACCCGCTCGACCTCTTCGGATTGTCCCGCCTGATGCAACGCCGCGGAGAGCCAGCCCGCGCGCGCGAACTGTATGAGACTGCCCTGCGCTCAGGGCTCCCGCGACAAGTCGAGCGCCTCGCGCAGCGCGAACTGGCTCAGCTTGCAAAGCGCGAACAGGATTACACGCGTGCGACATCGCTCTGGGAGGAATTGCGGCAAGCATCGACAACAGCCAAGCGCAAGAAACACGCCGCTACTCTGGAAGACGCGCAGAAAGCGCTCGAAGCCGCCATCGAGGCCGCAGAACAGCTTGCGATCTACTATGAGCACCGCGCAAAGCAGCCGCGGCGCGCCGCCGAATTGACCTCCCACGCCGTCGCCGAATTGCGAAGCGCGCAACGTGATGGTGGAATCGCAGCAGCACGCGCTCACAAGATCGAAGCCCGGCTCGCCCGCCGACTCTTGAGGCTGGAACGCCACTGTGCGACGGGGGCGACGCCTGAACTGCTTCGGGCTGGTAATGTCGTGTAGAAGGCCAGTGTCCGAGAAGACGACCAACGGGAGTTTGCAGCTAGGTCGGAGGAATATGGGGCATTTGGCAATGCACTATGTGGCAGAATGGGGAGGTTCTTGGGCGATTAGGGTCACCAAGAACTACACAATAAAGAGCCAATATGGCAGAGCACGAGAGCGGCTGGAGATGGTGGCTGCGCTACATAGTCATGCCACTTGTGGGCAGTGGCGGGGTGATTGCCATTGTTGTCGCTCTTGTTTCCCGGCCCATGGTTCGAGTGCGCACAGAGACCAAGCCAAATCCCCCTGCTGTGTCCGGCGACCTACCTAGCAAGCTTACGCCTCCCGGATCCCATACTTCGCCGCCACTGGCGGCATCGTCCCCGCAAAGCCCCCTCAAGCCCGCTCCTCGCCACCAATCAACACCAAGGCATTTCGCTCCAAGTGTTTCCCAGACTGGGCAAAACAACATCGCTCAGATTGGGAATAATAATCAGGCCACTATCAACCCAGAGCCTCCCGAAGGAAGCTGGGTCATTACCGAAGAGAGTTGCAGAGAGCTGCTAGGTTCTATCAGAGCGAATGGCAATTCAATTAACGTCTCAATCGCTGCATTTATTTCGGACCCAGACGGAGCCAATATAGCAATTCAGCTAGCGAGGTGCTTGCCGAGGGTTCCTGGCTGGAAGGTCGTAACCGCAGTTGTGCCCCCAGTGCCTGAGGGTGTAACAGTCACTACATCCATTGAAACCGAGCCAATTGCTGGAAGCTTGAAAAATGGGCTACAAGCGATTGGTTTTAGTGTTGAAGTGAAAGTGATTCCAAACTCCACCGATATAGAAGTATGGATTGGCAAGAATGCCCTCAAGCGACAGCCGTAATTCAAACTGATCACTACCCAACTCCCAAGAAACGGTGCCAGCCACCGAACTTCTCGCTCTCTTGACATAATCCTTCAACTGCAACAGAGTCATTTGAACGCCGATTGAATTTCAACATTCTCCGCGGAGAGGCACATGTTCCTCGGACATTTCGCCGTCGCACTGGCCGCCAAGAAGGCAGCGCCGAACATTTCGCTTGGCACGCTGGTATTTGCCGCGCAGTTTGCGGACATGCTCTGGCCGGTCCTGCTGTTGCTCAGGATCGAGCAGGTGCGAATCGTGCCGGGACTCCTTCCGGTCTCTCCATTCGATTTCACATCCTATCCGGTCTCGCACAGCCTTATTGCGCAACTTGGTTGGGGAACATCGTTGGGAATCATTTATTTCCTGGTGAGGCGTAACGTAAGCAGCGCGCTCTTGCTAGGATTTCTGGTGCCCACTCATTGGCTGCTCGATTTCATTGCGCATCGCCCCGACATGCCGATCTATCCCGGCGGCGCAAAGTATGGCCTGGGCATGTGGAATTCGCTGCCGCTAACGATTGTTGTGGAATACGCGCTATTTTCGGCGGGAACGGCGGTCTATCTCAGCGTTACTCGTGCGAAGGATCGTACGGGGAATCTGGCTTTGTGGTCGCTGCTTGGGTTGCTCGCAGTACTCTACCCGGCTTCTTTGTTTGGACCTCCGCCCCCGAGCGTGCCAGCGCTCGCCTGGAGCGCCCTCGCCATGTGGCTCACGGTTCCGTGGGCAGCTTGGGCCGACCGGCATCGGCGATCAAGCGCGGAGAGTTCGTAAATTTCGAGTTGACCGCGAATGGGCTCATGATTTTAGTGGCACAGACTTCAGCCTGTGTGGTTTTGATCTTCGCACGAACGCAAAAGCACACGGACTGAAGTCTGTGCCACCAAAACCCGCTTTACATCGAAGCGCTATACGACGCGTCGAGCTGCCAATTGAGACCCGATCCTCAACACGCGTTTGTGAGAAATGCAAACTATCGCTTCGTGCGTCCATGTTTTTTCTTCTTGCTCATCCGCTCGCCGGTCTTCAGTTCCTCAAGAACGGCATCCAGGCGCTGGAAGTTGTCCTCCCACAGACCCCGGTATCTCTCCAGCCACACCTGAAGCTCTTGGAGCGCGGCGGGTCGCAACGCGTAAATCCGGCGCTGCGCGTCCACGCGAACGTCCACCAGTCCCGCATCACTGAGCACCCGCAGATGTTTGGAAACTTGCGGCTGGCGGAGCCTCAGCCGATGAACCATGTCTCCGACCGGCCGCGGTCCGTCGCGCAGCAGTTCGACGATTTGAAAGCGGTTGGGCTCGGCCAGCGCTCGCAGGGTTGCCATCATGGCGCCTCCGAATATGCCTCAACACGTATATTATTGTCAAGACATATTCTTGTCCGGGGATATAGTAAACCGCGCTTCCACGCTCCGGACGTTTACGCTTTTTCAGGCTGGGGAACTCACGGAGTCAGAGGAATTTCACCGATCGTCTGAACCAGGGACATTTAATTACTGCTTTTATGTAGAACCGTATTGATGCGTTTGTTCCTTACACTTTCCTCAATGCACGCAAGGCGGATTCCGCCTTCTTATGGTGCTGCTCTGAGTACCAAGTCGGAGCATAGTCCTCGAGGAGCTGATAGAGTTCCGCAAGCGCATCCGTCGCTCGCGCTAATTGTACGTTCGCGTCGGACACTTCGTACGAGTACCGCCGAGTTCGGGTCAATTCGGATTGTTCCGCGGGAGTAAGAGTCACGGCTGCACTCCTTCAAAGTAATGGGCGGACACCGCCGGGTTGCTGAAAAATCCCAGTCGCGTTGTTCGAGCGCGGGTTCCACGCGCCGTCCCGCCTAGGCGGGCTTCCCGCTCGCCGCGCTGCTTTGGCGGGCGAGAGGCGCGTCGGCGACTCAGAGCCTGCCGGGCAAGTGAGCAATGCGAGCCAGGATTTCCTGCCGGTTCGCCTGCCCTGTACCTTCGCATCGATGATGCCCTCCAAGCTATCTAATATTGCACATTACTCCACTTCGGTTTTTTATGGAAGTGTTTGCAGTAGGTAGGTGGCCCGTTTTTTGCGCTCACCAATTGATTGTGCTCGCGAGCTAGTTCGTTGTATTGTTCAATATACGGTGCAGCGTACCATACCCAAAGGACGGCCGGCGGCAGCCAACCCAATTGTTCACGCCGCGGATGACGTCAGGGTCCGAGGACCGTATCTTCAATTCTTCGCATGAGTGAACAGGTGACTCTATGAAACCACAACACCGCAAATTTCGACCAGCCGCAATTCTGATGACCCTCGCCATCGCCACGGCTCTGATTCTCGTGGGAACTGCCGGCTATTTGGGGACGGCACAGGCGGCGCCCCAGCAGCCTCAGGCCGCCGCAGCTAAAGTCATGCACACGGACGATTTACAGCGCTCGGCCACGCCTCGATCACTACAAGTTGATCGCCGACAGCGGCGCGTCCCGCGGCGAAAACATATATTTCTTCAAATGTTGGATGTGCCATAACAAATATGCCAAGACCGGCCCTTATCTGAAGAACCTGTATCAACATGAGAGCATGATGTCGGGCGACCCGGTCACCGATCAGAACGTAATCGCTAAAATCAAGGAGGGCGGCCCTGGGATGCCCGCGTTCCAAACGACCTTGTCCGATTCCGATATCGCTGATTTGGCGACCTATATCCGGGAAGGAAAATGCTGCGTCGAAGGCGAAAATCCGCCGGCGAATCCCCTGTACCGCGCCGAGACCCAGAAGTGGCCCGTCCAGAGCGGCCTCTCGGGCGGCGCCAAAGGAGTGGTGCGAGTCGCCAGTGGAGACTCGCCGGAAGGGATCGGAGTGCAGTTGGTCGCGCCGAACGGCGTCCGAACGACCGTGTATACGAATGAAGATGGCCACTATGAGTTTCCCAAGATGCAGGCGGGAGCTTACACCTTGCGAATTCCCACGCCGCGGGAATTCAAGCCTTACCGCGTGGACTCGGTCCAGATTGATGGAGCTAAGCCGCTCGATGACATTGTGCTCGAAAGAGTTTCCGCAAGCGACGGTCTGCCTGCCACGCCCGAGATTGAAACGCAGTTGAGCGGCGCGGAGTTATTGTGGAATGTGCCGGGCACGGGAGAAGAGAAAGCGCTATTTCAAAAGAATTGCTCCGCCTGCCATTCCTGGCAGCAGGTCTTTAGAAACCGGTATGACGAACGAAGTTGGAATCTGATCGTTGACCGAATGACGCACTACTCCGGCACTTCGCTCGTGATTCGCATTAAAGGGACCAGCTCCACGGGAGGCGGAAACAATTCTGTTTCCCGCCAGGACGGAACTTCCGATGACGAAGCCAGCCATTCTCACCAAGTGGCTGGCGAGAATTCGCGGCCCGGAGGCGAAGGATGGCCCGCTGCGGGTCTTCCCCCGTCCTCGTGGAGAGGCCACGCGCGTCGTCATCACCGAATACCAACTGCCGCAAGAGTTGCTGGCTCTTCACGATGTGCAAGGCGATTCGAAGGGCAACATGTGGTTCAGCAGTCACAAGACCCAAACCGTTGGCCAACTGGATCCCCGCACGGGAATCGTGAAGGAGTACACGATTCCGCTGACACCCGGCGCGATGCCCGGGACACACGCCGTCAAGGTGGACAAGAACGACACCGTCTGGTTTTCCGAAAATTGGGGACACAATCTGAACAAGCTTGATCCGCAAACGGGAAAGATTACGCAAGCGCACATCGAGGACGCGGTTCCCGTGAATGCTCCCGGCTTCGGTAATTTCGCGATGACTCCAGATGGCTATGTGTGGGATAGCCGCGACGATCACGTGCGGAAGATTGATCCCGAAACAGGCAAGGTTTTGCAGCGGTTCCCCCTCCAGGTTAGCTTCAGCTACGACAGCCTGATTTCCAATGATGGAAATTACTGGGGAGGCGGTGGACTTCCTGCCTGGGGAAATACAGCCGAGCGTCTGGATCTTCGGACGGGAGAATGGATAAAACAAAACACCGGCGCTCACATGGCGACCGCCAAAAGAGGAGGATTTGATCCCTACGGAAATCCCTGGTTTGGCGGGGGCGATGGCGCTCTAGTCGAGCTAAATGCCAAGACGGGCCACATCGATGAGTATTGGCCTCCGACGGCGCCCAGCCCGCTTACGGATTTCTACGAAGCGATGCCGGACAAAAATGGCGAAGTGTGGGCGGGCGTGCTGCACGGACGGCAAATGGTGAGACTGGATCCCAAGACCGGGTCGCTGGATCGTCTATGAGATGCCGGAGCCTTTTTCCTACGATCGCAGGACATTCATCGACAGTTCCACGAAACCAGTTACCGTATGGTATGTTGACTACAATGGATACCTGGTCCGGGTTCAGCCGCTGGATTGAAACGGCGCCCTCGGTCGCTATGGAGTTACCGAGCTCGCTCTGAATTGGATGCGCGCAATTTTATTGGTCCGGTCGTAAGGCAGCCAAACGGTCGGCGGATTCGTACTGCTATCGACTTGGATGTGACGAATCTCGGTACCGCGTGTCGGCAGCACGAATTCCGTGAATTTCTCGGTGGCGGGATCAAATCGAGCGATCCTGTCTGAATTCAGCATCGTAATCCACACCCTGTGATATTTGTCGACGGTCGCTCCGTACGGCTGGCTATAACGATGAGGCAACGGATATTCGGTGACTTTCTTCGTGCGCGCGTCGATTTTCAAAAGCCGGTCCGCGAAAAACTCGCAAACCCAAACCGTATCCGTCTCGCGATCTGCCGCCGATCGGCGCGGTCCTTTTTCTAGTGGCGTAGCGGTATTGGGCGTGAGGCTGAGATTTGCTGATATTTCGCGATCTTTGTCCGTGACATCAAAACCCTGCGAGACTACCGGATCCAGGACCACGTTGTCGATCTTGCCGGCAGTGGCGTCGACGTGCGTCATGCGGTTTCGCGCCCGGCTGCGAAACCCAGACGTTGCCCTCTTTATCGGCCGCGAGGTCATAATTCGCCTTGCCGGGACCAGCGGAATAATTCGTATATTTTCCGGTGAGTGGATCCAACTTGAAAGCTCCCTCGCGGTGCGGTGACCACACGTTCCCCTTCGGGTCCAGCGTGATGAAATCACCCGAGTAGGGGATGCCTTCCGGCCGGGGAAATCTGACGAACTTGCCGGTTTCCGGATCAAACTTCGTCGGGCTCCCTTCCGTTCCATTCGCGAACCAAATGTTCCCCTGCCGATCGA
This sequence comes from Terriglobia bacterium, assembly GCA_963811715.1. GTDB lineage: Bacteria > Acidobacteriota > Terriglobia > Acidiferrales > UBA7541 > Palsa-360. Next base: position 2,297,486 of record CAWESM010000003.1, on the reverse strand, counting down.
AGACTAGCGCGTGCGAACTTTCCGCCGCATTGGCAGAGTCAGCTAATTTATAATCGGTAACTCCTCCCGTGCGGGGGTCCAGCTTTCCCAGAGTCCGCTCGGGCGTTGCGTCGTCAGCGAACCAAACATAGCCACCCTTGTCGACAGCTACATCGTGAGCAGCTCGCCCATCGTATCGGGACGGGGTTCCCTCGGACCAGTCCGTGCCGTTATGCTTCATGGTCCAACCACCCGGCATGTCGGCTCGCGGCAAATCATATTCGGTCACCACGATTTGGGCCGCTTCGCCCGTGGGCCGCGGCAGCAGCTTAAAATTGAGAGGAGAATCTCCGGGGCCGCGGACACGCCCCAAATATTCCGCCAACTCGTCCTTGTAAGCATGTATGACGGGATCAGGAGTTTTTCCTTCCGGTGCATACCCGATGGACAACATGGTTTGCATCAAATTCATGACGGCGCCCCAACCAGCCGCGTCAAACCGGTTTTGCAGCAGAAAGCTAACTTGGTGGCACCCAGTGCAATTATTGATGAATACCGATTTCATTCGCCTGTCGTTCGGAGTGTCCTCCGGCAGGCTGGAAACCCATTCGGTCCCGGACAGTTGTTTGTGGAAATCGGCGAGCGTCGGAAGCGTCAAATCCACTTGCTTCTTGCCGCCGCCCGCGAATCCGATTTCCACTGGTGGCAGTTTCAAACCCGACGGCTTGCGCCCAAACCTTGTACTGGCCGCTGCTCACCGGCGGAAAGAAATATCGCCCGCTTTGATCCGTGTACACCGTGGTGGTGAACGTCTCACCGGCGTTCCGAGCGGACACGCCAACGCCCTCCAGTGGTTTTCCATCGGAGGACTTCACAGTCCCTGACAAAATAGCCGTCGCGGGAGCGGACTGCGCAAAGATATCTTGCTCCAGAAAGCAAATTCCGATCATGAGAATGGCGAAAACAAGAAAAGAAAGAGTCCTTATTCTCAGCATGTGCGCCTCGTATGGACTACAAACGATCTACAGAGTCTTCAAATACGCGATGAGATCATCCACTTCCTTGGGTTCCAAGCCATATTGGAAGCCCGGCATGTTCGGGCTGCCTTTCAGGATGGAACCTTTCAACAATTTCATCTTGTCCGGGCCGGCTTCCTTGAACAATCCCGTCAGATCGGGTCCGATGACCGGCGGCGACCCAAATTTGAGTTTCCTCGGCAGATGACAGAGCGAACAACGCTGCCGAAACAAATTTTCCCCTCGCGTTTCCTGCTCCGTTAACTTCGCGGGGGCGGAGGGAGCCGTGGCAGGCGCGTTCTGCGCCAGCAGAAGCCCAGGTCCTCGAGAGCAAATCGTCGCGAGGCCTAGCACACAAGTAAGCGCGGCAACCAAAGTCCTGATTCTCTGCATAGGCATTTCCAAATCCACGAATCAATAAAGCCGATTCGCCCCCATCAGTTGGGTCTGTCAATGGGTCTTGCCTGTCCGTTCTTCTGTACCGCCTGAACGGCGATGTGTCAAGAAATAAACCTGTGCTCTTTGGGGCCTTCGGTTGGGTGGGACAAACACTCTTGTCTGTCCAGTACGACGTCGCCACCACAAAAGTGGACAGGCAGGAGTGCCTGTCCTACTAGACCCTGGAAGCGAGTAAGGTGCTGAAAGTGTTTCATGTGCGGGGGATCATCCTAAATTTCGATGCTGGTTTAGCACTTTGCGCTATACTTTCGCTCAGGCGCTCCCCGGCGCAAACTCTTTCCGCCGAGATAGGTTGTCAAATTATGCGGCTCATCCGATGGCAGCGAGCCCCGACCACGAGTTCATCTTCTTGGAGATCACTATGAAACGAATCCTGTATGCCGGTCTTGTGGCCCTGCTGGTTGCGTCGTTGGGTTACGCCGCTCCGGGAAGCATCATTTCCGGAGCGATCGCAGGGCCGGATGGCGCTCCCTTCCGGGCGGCATTTATTCGGGCTCAAAATGTGAAGACCAAGATGACGATGATGGTTTTGTCCGACAACGAGGGAAAATATTCGACGGACAAACTCCCCGCCGGAACGTATGAGGTCTGGGCGACGGCCACAGGATTCAGGAGCGACCCCGCAAAGCGCGCCAGCGTCAAGCTGCAAGAAGATCAGACGGCAACGGTTGACCTCACCATGCAGAAAACCTCGGTGCTGTGGAGTCAGTTGACAAAGTATCAAGGCGGAGTGCTGTTGCCGGAGGGAAAAGGGAAAGAAGTAGTGCTCCAAGAGTGTTTCAATTGCCATGCGATGAGCAAGATTGGGGTCGAGGGACGCGATCGCGACGCGTGGCTGGAAGCGATCGACCACATGCGGCAAGTAGGAGTTGCAAACATAAAGCCTGCCGTGGCGGATCAGGTCGCGGATTATCTGGAAAAAGTTTTTGGCCCGGATTCCGACAGTGCCGAGATCGCCGGCGCAATTGCCGCAATATCAGAAAGTCAAGCAGGAGCGCGATTACTTCAGCGATGACGCTCTGAATATCGTTTATGTCGATTATCAATTGACCGGGGAACCCAAAGACCGTCCCGGCACGGGGAAGCCCGACAAGGATGGAAATATTTGGGTGGAAATGGGTGGCGGACTATCGAAGCTCGATCCCGCAACCGGTGAAGTTCATACCTGGCGATTGCCGGATCCGACTCGCCCCTTCATTCATGAAGTTTTGCCCACCGCCGACGGCTCCGTTTGGCTGACCATCGAATCGCAAAACAAACTCGCGCAGATTCGATACGCGCACTGAAAAATTTGAAGTCTATGGCGAGAAATATGACGGTCCCCCGGTGGCGGAAATGGAACCCAACGCGCCGTGGCCCAGCTTGCGTTACACCACCGGAGGGCAAACCGGCGCTCCTCGCAGGCACACGGCCGTCGCCGATTTTCAAGGGAAATATCTGGAGTTCGGGCCGCCCGCTGAGCAAGTTCGATATCGAGACGAAGAAATTTACTTTCTTTCCCGAAGTTCCGGATACCTACGGGATTACCGTCGATCATGAGGGAAATGTCTGGTTCGCGGAATTCAATTCCAAGGATCATCACAGTATTGGCAAAGTGGATGTCAAAACGAATAAGGTCACGAAATGGACTCCGCCCAACACCGATTCCAGGCCCCGGCGGCTGAAAATCGATTCGCAAGGGATGGTGTGGTTCGGTGATTATTTTGGCGGAAATCTGACGAGGTTTGATCCCAAAACGAAACTTTCAAGGAATTCAAATTGCCCGGACCGATGCCGACGCCTTATGGAATGGGAATCGACCATAATGACGATATTTGGTATGCCTCCATGTACACCGATGTGATTGGAAAACTCGACCCGAAGACGGGCAAGGTCACCGAGTATCCCTTCGCCCTTATGGCGAGCGCGGTACGAGAGACATGTTTGAGGATTCTCAGGGAAGAATCTGGTACCGCGCTCAACCATATTAAAGGTGGGTTATGTCCGCCCGCGAGCGGCATCACAAAAGTCGATTGCGCAAAAGTAATTTTTCTCCAGACCTGATTGCGGGATTTTGGGATTGACACGCCACGCATGGCAATGGGATATTCTCGCCAATTCAAGAGGTGTCCGATGAAAACTAGGGTCCTTGCGTTCTTTGCTTTGACTGCTGGACTTCTAGCGATTTCAACCCCGATCTTCGCGCACCACGGCGCATCAGCGTACGACACAAAGAAATTGACCACCTTGAAGGGCACGGTAACGGATTTCCAATTCATGAATCCGCATTCAGAAATTTTTTTCGAAGTGAAAGAGCCGCCGACGGCAAAGTCGAAAAATGGACTGCCGAGGCCGCCAGCATGGTCACCATGTCCCGGCTTGGCTGGACCAAGAACTTTATTTAAACCCGGAGACCCGATCACGGTTGTGGGCAATCGCGCGAAAAACGGTTCGCCTACCATGCGTCTCAGCAAGGTCGTGTTGGCCAACGGCAAAGAATTCGGCGTCCAGCGCGGCGAGGATTACGCGGATCAATAGAGAGTTGCCCAGGGGAAGCTAGTTTGGACAACTCACTAGTACGCAGGATCCGAAGCGAAGTCAAAGTCGGGAATCGGAACCGCCAGGGGAGTTTCAAAATGCGCAATCGCTTGATGGGTTCGATCCTTGCGGTGGTGGCGCTCGCCTCCTCGTCCATTGCGCTCGCTCAGACATCTCCGAAGCCGGGTGCCGCAAAGGACCAGACGGCAACCACGACAAAGGACCTGACAGGAGTATGGAGGCGATCGCGGCGCGCCCCCGACAAGGCGCGCAAATACACCATTTACGAGCTCGCATTTTCCATCACCAACGAGAAGCCGCCGATGACGCCTTGGGCGGAAGCGAAATTCAAGGCCGCCAAGCCCAACGTCGGACCCAACGCAGTCACCTTGACGGAAACGAATGACCCGCTCGTCAATTGTTTTCCCCCCGGTGTGCCACGAATCTATCTGATACGAGGCGAGCCGGTGGAGATCATGCAAACCCGCGGCAAGGTGGTCATGCTCTATGAGTACGATCACTTTGTGCGGGAGATTTACACTGACGGGCGTCAGCATCCCAAGGATTTGAATTCCTCACTGGATGGGCGACTCGATCGGCAAGTGGGAGGGAGATACATTCGTCATTGACTCGGTCGGTTTTAACGATAAAACGTGGCTCGATAACGACGGCCACCCGCACAGCGAGGACCTGCACGTTGTGGAACGCCTACGCCGCGTAAACCATGACTCCTTGACCATCGACGTCATGATCGACGATCCGAAGGCGTACATGAAGCCCTGGGGCGGTCACATGGTCTTCGAGTTGAAGCCGGACTGGAACCTTGGGGAAATGGTGTGCGAGGACAACATCACCTTCTCCGACTTGCAAAAAAAGACAGAGGGCAGCAAGTAAGATATATCTATTATAATGTTAGGCTTCCGTTATTTATTGGTCGAATTTGTCGTTGCGGCCGCAGACAACTCCCCGGAACTTAATTCTATGGGACAACGATAGGAACCAATCCCGCCCCGGCCACTCTCCACTTCCCTTTCTCCTTTACAAACATGCGGAGCGCTCCCATTTCCCTGATAACGACGATTTTGCCGTTGGCATCCACGCCCTTGATAACAGTGTGATCGGTCGCCAGCGCAACGTTTCCGTAAACCGCCCTCAACTTGAAATGATCCGGAAACGCGCCGGTACCTGGCTGGCGATCGGTTTTGCCCATCAAGTCCAGCATTTCCTGCTTATTTACCACACGCCCTCCGGGCAGCACATCGAAGAAGTCATTCGTCCACAGCTCTCCCATGCTGTCCGGGCCATCCATTTTCTTATCAAATTCGGCCTTCATCCATTTCAGCTCGATCGCAAAGAGCTCCTTTTCCAACGCAGCCGTGCCGGTGCTCGGTGGGCCCTTCTCCTGAGCTAGAACGGGCAGCGGCATACAGGCCAGGACACACAAAACCAGCACCCACGCGTATTTCATTCGGCTATTCCTCCTTGACGAGGTCGATTCCATTTCTGTGACCGGCCATAAACTGCCCATCCAAATTGCCCGCTGTCATTGATCCGCTAGGTAGAAGTACCCGACCCGATCGTTCGACGGGCTGCCGTACCACAGGCGACCCTGGTCATCCGGAAAAAACTCCCGGAGAGTATTTTCCGAATGCGGGTAGGGATATTCGATCACCTTGCCCGTTTTTGGGTCGAGGCACCCCAACTCATCCATGTAATACGATGCGTACCAAATCTTGTCGTTCCTGTCGACGCCAAGAGCGTACGGGCTCGGCCGCGCGCCGGGCAGTTGATATTCCTTAAACGTTTCGGTCTTGGGATCGAAGTGGGCGACCTTGCCTGAAAAATATTCCCCAAACCAAACGCTTCCATCGGGCCCGACTTGAATCCGTCGCGGCTCACCCTTGGTCGGCGGAGCCCAACTCTTTTGCTCTCCCTTACTATTCACTCGATAAAGTTTTCCATCATCCCGGAGGCCACCGGCCCAGACGTTATCGTCCTTATCAATCGTAATCCCATAAAAGGCGCCGTCATCAGCGTGGAACGCGGTGAATTTATGTGTCTCGGGATCGAAACGATTGAGGGGATTGCCCGTGCTCCAGACCATTCCTTTTGAATCGACGCGAATCGTGTGTGTGGTCCCGGCCGAGGGAGACTCGTACTCAGTGACCTGTTTCGTCTTTGGATCTAATCTGCCAATCTTGTTTTTAAATTGCTCGGAAAACCACACCATGCCATCCGCCGCGGGGACCGCCGAATGAATGCGGAGAACATCGGGACTGGAAACCGGAAAATCTTCTAGCACGCCAGTCTTCGGGTCGAGCCTCGCTATTTTATTCACGGGTCCGTTGTAAGGGATCCACACGTTTCCCTTCTTGTCCGGAACCGCGCTCCAAGGAAACTTTCCGCCCACTTCGTATTCGACGTACACAATCCTCATGGCGTCGTCGCTGAACGACTGCACTACCTTCTGGTATCCCGGCACGTCCGCCGGTGATTTCGGGAGCGTCGAGTCTTCCCCAAACACGCTATTCAGATAGGAGGCAATATCGCCCGCTTCCTGGTCGTTGATCCTCACACGCATCGTCGTCCGCATGTACTCGACCCGATCTCGCCAGCCCGCTTCGTCGCGAACCGTGGAGGCGATCCGAGTCTGAATTCCATGGCAAGCGGCGCAGGTCGCGGTAGGTTGTCCCGGCTGCGGCGTGAACAAGGCTCCTTTGCCTTTTCCCGCCGGCAATAATTGATCCGCTTGATAGAGGGAGATGTCGGTCCAATGCACTTTCCCCTTTTGCAGGGCAAATTCAAACGAGACGGACTGATCGGCGGTCAACTCCACGCCGTTGCGCGGCTGAGATTGGTAGCCAACAGCCCTGATTCGCAACTCATACTCACCGGCTGGCAAGTTCGGGATCCGGTACTGTCCTCCATTGCGGGACAACACGCTCACCGTGATCTTTGTTTTTGCATTTCGAGCCTGGACAAACGCTCCCTCGAATGGCGCTCCGTCCGGGCCCCTGACCGTGCCGGTCACCTCCGCCCCGTAAGCGAGCGAGGCAACGCAGAAAACTACAATGATTGAAGTGGCAAATTTTCTTAGCAGATGCGTTGTCATTGTTCTCCGTTCAGGTCCGCCAGAGACACAAGTCCGGCTCTGCGCGTTGCTATTTACGCGGCCCGTATTCTTTGTGGTTTCCGTTGCGCGTGTTGGTGACGGTAAAACTGCCGTCGGCCCGGGCCGCCACCTTAATGGTATACACCGTTCCTTCATTCGGAACGCCCGTCGCGGACGTGCCACCCACCCCCAGATTAGCAATGAACTGCTCGGGAGAGTTGTGGTCTCCGGCGTCAACGGCGTAGTGCAACTGCCACAGATCTTCCAATCCCGGCGATTTCTTAAGCGTCTCGAACGTAGCGACGGCTCCGCCTTTTTTCGCGCCGTTGTCCATCACGGCCACTCGCGGATGCATCGCCTGGACCATCATCGGCAGGCTAGAAATGTCCTGCCCGTGATGGGACACCACGTACAAATCGATCGTGCCCACCAAGTTGTTCGGGCAGGCCAGATCGTGCTCCTTGTTCCACGTCAGATCGCCGAAATCGACCATGCGGAATTTTCCCAAGGTGATCACCATCCCGACGGATTGCTTATTTTCACCGCCGACCAGCGGCTCCTTCGTCTCATCCCGCGGCTTGAAATCCGCGCACAACAGATTAGCGGCCCCGGCGCCAGGCAAAGGTTTGGAAATGGTTTCGGCGGCAGCGGACACCACTTGGAAGTCGGCGCCTTGAATCGGAAGATGGTCGCCGAGCTTGGCCAAAATGTGCTGGCCTTTTTCGCGCACGGTAAGATAGGCCGCATAATTTTGGGGAACGCTCAAACTTTCTTCCGCGCTCGGCCCGTGATCGACGAACGCCAGGATCGGAATCCTGGCCGCGAGATCCACCACGCCGCCCACGTGGTCACCGTGATAATGTGTTGTTACTAAATAGTTAATCTGGGAGATACCCGCCTGCTTGGCGACGCCGGCGATGCGGTCCGCATCGCGCCCGCCGGCCCAGCCGGTATCGACCAACAGCGACTGCCCGGAGGGCGTGATGAATAGAGTCGATTGTCCGCCCTCCACATCAATGAAATAAACGTCCAGTCCCTTGCCCTGTTGCGCCCAGGCAATCGCACAGCATAAAGCCACCGCAGCGACGATCAGAAATGGCAGTCTTATACGCATCACGTCTCCTAGATTTTCGGCCCACCCAAACCATGAATCCCAAGCATTTCTCCACGGATGAGCGGAGTCTATCAGTGCATCCAGAGGTGCGCAAGACTGTGCCCTCAAGGAAGAAGCGCTCTCTTTGGCGATCAAGGATTCTATGACCGGCCTTGTGAATGATCGCTTCCTCGATGAAGTTGCCAACAACGAAATTCAGCGTCCCATCCGCGCCGCACGCACGATTGCCATCGTTCTCCATGATCTGGACGGCCTCAAGAACATTGCCTTTGCTCTAGCTTGACGTCACCCGACTTCTCGAATACTTGAGGTTCCAGTTGATTATGCAATATGATGTGTTTCCGAGCGAGCAAGGCAGTCGGCCCGGCGCCGTGGCAGTACGGCAGGAGGAGGCTGGTAATGACAACAAGTCTCAGGAATGTGAAGATCGCCCCGAAGGGCATGGGCCTCAATGATTTCGTTGCCTCGCACGAAGGCTACTTCGCTGCGGAAGGCCTGCATGTGGAATTTGACTGGAAAACTTTCCGCGGTACTCAGTCGAGCTGGAAGGATTTGTCCTATTTCGAGCGTCCGATGGACAAGATCTATGCCGAGGGAGAAGAGGTGATCCAAGGCGCTTGTGTCTGGGGCAGCATCTGCAATGCCAGCGCCGGCATGGGCCGGTTCGTGGCGGAATCTTACGGCGTATCGCCGTGGGCGATCTTCGTGCGGCCCGATTCCTCCATCCACCGTCCGGAGGACCTCAAGGATGTGCCCATCGCTGTCGGAATGCGCGCCGGCAGTCACTTCAACGTACCTTATCGACTTGAGAAGTATCTTCCGCTCGAGCACATCAAGACAAACAATGTGGGTGGCTTCGGCGCAAGGCTCAAAGCTCTTCTCGAGGGTGAGGTGGAAGCTGCCAGTTTGCTGCCGCCGCAAATCGCCATGGCGGAGCAGCTCGGCCTGCGGAAAGTTATGGAGGACACCTTCCATACGCTCTGGTGGGTTCCTGAGACCTCTCCGCCGGAGGTTGTGCGCGGCTATCTTCGCGCTCTCGACAGCGCGGAGCGAGCACTCGAGGCCGATCTGCCGAAATATCTTCCTCTGTGGAAGTACGCAGTGCCGCCCGAGTTCGAGGCCGGTCCATGGGACTTCAGCCGTTTCGGGCGCGGCGAACGCTTCGTTTACGAGCCAATTTCGCACCGGGAGTTTGCCGAAGTTTTCGAGCAAGTAAAGCGCTGGGGCCTCGACCAGCACATCAAAGAGCGCAATTTTGAGAATCTAGCCGCTCCAACCGCCGCCTCAGCGCGGCCCGGGAGTTAGCGCGTTCCCGTTTCACCGTTAACCACCGAGCGTTCGATCCAAGTTGAATGCGGCGCTGATTAAAGCCAGGTGTGTAAACGCTTGCGGAAAATTACCCAGCGCTTCGCCTTGCGCGCCGGTTTGTTCCGCATAAAGTCCCAAATGATTTCCGTAGCCCAGCATACGCTCGAACAGGAGCCTCGCCTCCGCGAGCCATTCGGGATTTGTCTGGCTGGCGCGAGTCAGCGCCTGGACTAGCCAAAACGAGCACATGTTGAACGTGCCTTCCTTGCCGGGAAGTCCGTCAATGCGGGGCTCGGGCGGATAGCGGTACACCAGACCGTCGCAAACGAGTCCGCCTTGACTGGGATTTTGAAGGATGGCTTTAATCGTACTGATCATTCGCGGATCGCTAGGCGTCATAAAGAAAACCAGTGGCATGATTAGAAGCGACGCATCGAGGTCCTCACTCCCGTAGTATTGCGTGAATGCCTGGCGCTTCTCGTTCCAGCCGCGCACCATCACCTCTTCGTAGATTCGATCGCGCTCCTTGCGCCACCTTTCGTGGTTTCCTGGAAAGGACCGCTTGTCGGCCAGGCGAATGCCCCGATCCAATGCCACCCAATTCATTAGTTTCGAATAGACGAATTGCTCTTGGCGATTGCGCATCTCCCAGATGCCTTCGTCGGGCTTTTCCCAGTTGTCGCACAACCAGTCCAGACGACGGCGGATGCTCACCCAGAAATCGTATGAGATTGGGCCGACATGCTTGTTGTGGAGATAAAGCGAATCCATAAGCTCGCCGTAGATGTCGTTTTGGTATTGCTCTACAGCTTGGTTGCCAATGCGCACCGGAGCTGATTGGCGATATCCCTCCCACTGATCGAGTGTCCCCTCGGGAAGCCGAGCGTCGCCGTGAATGGTGAAAACGGTGGAGAGTTTCTCTCCCGCATCGACATGTTTGGAAGCGTAATTTTGCATCCAGCTCACAAATCCGGCTGCCTCCTTGGTGAAGCCAATGCGGACGAAGGCGTAAACGGTAAAGGCGGCATCGCGCAGCCAGGTGTAGCGGTAATCCCAATTGCGGGTGCCGCCGATGACTTCCGGGAGACTGGTTGTGGGCGCTGCGACGATCGCTCCGGTCGGCTCGAAGGTTAGCAGTTTTAGCACCAGAGCGGATCGCTCGACCCGTTCGCGCCACCGGCCGCGGTAGGTGCAAGCGGACAGCCAGCTTTGCCAGAATTTCACGGTGCAGTGGAAGAGTTCCTCTGCTTCATTTGCAGATGGCGCATTCGGAGCGCGGTCCTCAACGCCTTCATTCCTGAAAACGAAGATCGCCGATTGGCCTTCCTCCAACACAAACTCAGCGGCCACCCCGCCGTTCGTGTCGCGTTGGAGTGATTCGCTCGACCACAAACTGAAACTGGCATTATCCGAATGAAAGCTTGCGCCCTGGGCATTGAGCCGGGTTTCGTGGGGCTTTCGTCCATAGTCGAACGCAGGCTGGCAAACCACCGAGATGCGAACCGAGCCTCTCACACATCGGATCCGGCGATAGAGCTGATGATACAACGGCAATTTCGAAGGAAAGCCGACGGGCATGAAATCTTCCAGCTCAGCGATCCCGTCTGTGTGCAAGAACCGCGTTACGAGGACGTTCGTCGCGGGCCAATAAAACTGCTTGTGCCTGACTCGATCGGCCACGGCAGCGATCTGAAATCGGCCGCCTTTTTTATCGTCTAAAATCGCCCCGAAGATGCTCGGCGAATCGAAGTGGGGGGAACAATACCAATCCACCGAACCATTCAAGCCCACGAGGGCCACCGTCCGCATATTGCCGATGACCCCGTAATTTTCAATCGGTTGATAGCCCATCCCACCCTCAATCCGTGCAGCCTTGGACTTGCAATATCTTACTCGTGTTCCTAGGCGTAGAATCACGAATTACGGACCCCGGCTTCCAAACGGATGCCAAACTCGGCTGTGCGCCGCGTGAGTCGCCAGGACCCCACGATTTCGAGGGGGTCTACTCTGGTGGCAAATTCGTTGTATCGAGCGCGGGAGGCGCGTACGATGCGTGGACGGAGGTTCAAATCTGAAATTCCGGAGAAAAAGCCATGCCTAAATTCATCATACGGCCACACTTTCGGCTTCACGAGTGGGTCGCCGAGGAAAAGGGATATTTCGCCGCGCAAGGATTGGATTACGAATTTCGCGAGCAGATGAAATCCAGCGCCGGTCAAGACCATCACCAGGGAGACAAGGTAGGCGCATTTCAGATGTACGAACGGGGCCACTCTTCCAACGTAAGTTGCGCGTGCCATTGGACGGTAAACGTCACCTCCTCCGTGGGGAACGGCAAGCTGTATGCCGATGCCTACTCCGTTTCGCCCGCTGGCATTTTCGTGCCCGCGGAATCCGACATTCGGACTCCTGCTCAGCTGGCCGGCGTGCCCATTTCCGTGGGATACCAATCCGGGAGCCACTTCTCGACCATCCAAGCGCTCGAGCAATACCTCCAGCCTTCTGAAATCAATTTGTCATTCGCGGATGGAATGCTCTTCAGCCGCATGGAGCTGCTGATCGACCACAAGGTTCCGGCTGCTTCGCTCTTCAGCGCCCCGTACTATTTCGTCGAGCAGCTCGGCTTCCGAAAGATCATCGACACAACGTTCATGATGGCCTCGCTGATCAGCGGTGATCCGGACCTCGAGGACATCCGAAAATACTTTCGCGCGCTAAGAACGGCGCAGCGCGATATCGATCTGCGGCCCGACCTCTATACCCATTACTTTCGGAAGGAGTTCCCCTCGCGATTCCTCGACGTGATGGACACGCGCCGCTGGGGGCCGGGTGAACGGCTCGTTTTCGAGCCCTATACGAAAGAGGTGTTCTTGGAATCGTTCCAATGGATCGCGGAGCACGCCATTTTCCCGGAAGGCAAAATGGGGTCGGGTAATTACGAAGAATCGGTTATTTCTTTGGCGGCGGAATAGAAGGGGAAGATTCGCCATCGCTTCGACCTACAGGATTGAGGACGTTGTGGTGCACAACCTTCCCGTCCGATGGCGCGGAACTTTTTCCAGAGGCTCAACCATCCAGTGACCGTTCACTGCGCCCAAACACTTGCCGAGAAAAAACCAAGGAGTTGATCCAAGCCTCCTTCGCTAGAGGAGCGCGCCCGGGAGAAAATGGATGCAAATAACAGTCATGGGTGCCGGCGGCGTCGGCGGCTATTTCGGTGCCCGGCTCGCACAAGGAGGATGCGATGTCGGCTTCGTCGCGCGCGGCGCGCAACTCGCCGCCCTGCGCGAACATGGAATGCGAGTGGAGAGCCAGCTCGGCGACATCTATTTACCCAAAGTGAGGGTGAGTGAAAATTCCAAAAGTTTTGGCACGCCCGATTTTGTTTTTCTATGCGTTAAGTTGTGGGACACCGAGGCGGCGTTGCGCGAGGTGGTCCCGATCGTGGGCCCCGAGACCGCGGTCATCTCGTTTCAGAACGGCGTGCAGAAGGACGATTTGCTGCGGCGCACCTTTGGCGAAAGGTTCGTGATGGGCGGCGCCGGCTACATTGGCTCGATGGTTGTCCGCCCAGGCGTAATCCGTCACACGGGAACAATGCAAAAGTTGGCGTTCGGCGAATACGATGGCAGCCGCTCGCCGCGCGCAATCGCTCTACTCGATGCCTGTGTTCGCGGCGGGATTGACGCAGAAATTAGTGCCGATGTCCGCCGCACGATTTGGGAGAAATTCGTCTTCCTCGTCGGACTCTCGGCCACGACAACAACTATGCGTACCACCCTCGGCCCGATTCGGTCCGATCCCCGGACACGCGCCTTTCTTCTAGACGTGATGCGCGAGGTCGTGGCGGTTGGCCGCGCCCACGGCGTTCGCCTCGCGGAGGACTACGCCGAACAGCGTCTCGCCTTTTGCGACGGATTGCCGCCAGATATGGACTCCTCCATGCATGCGGATTTGGAACGCGGCAATCGCCTGGAGGTCGAATGGCTCAGCGGCGCCGTGGTCGAATTGGGAAAAGTGGTTGACGTGCAAACCCCGATGAACCGGGCCGTGTGCGACATCTTGGCTCTCTACGCCCGGGGGAAGCAGGCGTCCTGAAATGCAAACACCAAATCTAACGATCCGTTCGCTACGCAGCACGGCCGTCTCTGTTCCGATGGCGCGGCCGCTCGTCACCAGTGTGCAGACTGTCCGTTCGGCGCCACTGTTGCTCATAGACCTCGAGACCGAACAGGGTGTCACTGGCCGGGCTTACCTCTTCTGTTACATCCCGATGGCAGCGGCGATGATCGCGCGCGTGCTCGACGATTTGCTTGGTTTGATTAAGGGAGATCGTGTCGCGCCAATTGAGATTGGAGCCAAAGCTGGGCAACGTTTTCGGTTGCTTGGAGCGACCGGAATCATTTCGATGGCGCTCGCGGGTCTCGACATCGCCTGCTGGGATGCACTTGCCGTGGCCGCTGGCCTGCCGCTCGCTAATTTTTTGGGGGGAAACCTGGAGACCGTCCCAGCCTATAACAGCAACGGGCTCGGGCTGATATCCGCGAAGGCCTGCGCGGATGAGTCCGAAGAGTTGCTCGAAGGCGGCTTTCGTGGCGTAAAACTCCGGCTCGGATATCCGACGCTCGCGGACGATCTTGCTGCAGTACGCGCGGTGCGGAAGCGCTTGCCCGACGACGTCGAGCTGATGACCGATTATAACCAGTCGCTCGCACTGGACGAGGCGGTGCGACGGGGCCGCGCGCTCGACAACGAGGGGCTTGCCTGGATCGAGGAGCCGATTCGGCACGACGACTACACGGGCTGCGCCAAGATTGCCCGAGAGCTCTCGACACCGATCCAGATCGGGGAAAACTTCTCGGGTCCACGGGCCATGATGGAAGCTGTCGCCGTGGATGCCGCCGACTTCATGATGCCCGATCTGGCCCGGATTGGCGGGGTCACGGGCTGGCAGCAAGCGGCATCACTCGCCGCGACCACAGGCATCAAACTCTCATCTCATCTTTTCCCCGAATGCAGTGTTCATCTCCTGGCAGTAAGTCCAACGTCCCATTGGCTGGAATATGTGGACTGGGCGTCTCCAATTCTCGCGGAACCGCTCGTCGTAGTTGACGGCGCCGTGACGCCTCCCAATCGCCCCGGGACGGGGGTGACGTGGAACAAGGATGCAGTCTCCCGTTACCGCATCGAGTAGGTGCACCTCGTTTTCTTTTTCACCGGCTTATAGTAGTTTCACCTCGGCGTTGTCTTCCATCCGCTCCAAATGCGACTCAGTTACTCGTCGGTTCAAGAGCCAGAGCGGTCTTTGCTGTTCAAACCTAGCTCGCGGGCGCCGGTTTAGCTTGCATTCGTTGGGGCTTCAAGATCTCATCGACGAGAAACAAATCCGTGAGCAGTGCGCGGACGTGGATCGAGGCATTCAGGTTGTCGATCAACTGAGAGCTGAGAGTAACCTGGGCAAGCACAAGCTGGATGGCGGCGAGAGAGTCCGAAGCGTCCCTATCGAGCACGGCGAGAAAGGCGTTGTAAGGTTCGACCGGTTGCAGGTTTCGTTGTTTCACCGCCGTTGCATAAGTCTCGGCCAGTCCAGAAAGCGCCCTAACAGCGCGATTCAAGTAGTCGCGCACCTCCACACTAGACCCGCTACCCTCATCACCATTGAGTCCCTGGCCGGCGTACGCGAGCATGAATTCATAGCACTCCTCGATGGCGGCGCACCGAGCGCTGATTTCGTCGGGCGTCATCTAGGCCGGGACAGTCTTTGACTTGGATGGGCCTGCTTCGGAAGCAGGTTCCTTGATGGGCCAGCGTGCGGGATCGTGGTGTTCCAGGTATTGCTCGCGGGTGATCCAGCCAAAGATCATCGCCTTGGTGAGGAAAAGTTTTTCGGGCCGGATCGCAAAGTAGATGTGGACTGTGACGAGTGCGACAAACGCAATGCCGGCCAGCCCGTGCATTACGTACATCCAGCCCCAGGTCATGTCGCCGAATAGGTAGGGATTGCGAGTGAAGAAGGGCGTTTGCACGCGCTTCATCATGAACAGGCCTGTCCCGATGGCGGCGAGACCTGCCAACATGACGACCAGATGATAGAGCTTGTTCTCCAAGGGGTACTTGCCGAATTTCCTTGGCGCGGGAGCGGATTCCCCGAGAGCACGCTTCACTCTTCGCGAAGCATCCTCTACGTCCTGGTTGTCTGGCCAAATGGACCAGAAATCCAGCCAGAAAGATGCGTGGAAGATGTGGTAAATGACAGAGATCGTCAGGACGATCCCCGCGATCCAGTGGTACTCGACCCAAGCAAACTTGACGCCCACTTTAGGAAGAAAGGCGGTCAAGAGCAACGCCAGCATGGCGATCGCCATAATCAAATGGAAAAGTCGAGCGCCCAGCGAATGTCTGGCGACACGCTCGGGAACTTGGAGGGTGCGCCCGGCGGGAGCCGCAGGCGCGTCCGCATGCACAGTGACGGCTTTCGCCCAGTACCTTACATAAATGGCGTGGCCGATCAGGAACAGCAAACCCCCGATCGCGGACACCCACAAAAGACTCCAGCCAATGTGGATCGGGATCTGCTGACCCCACGGATTTTGCGCCCACTCGATGAGGTTCACGCTGCCTCCCCTCCGGCCACTCCACGGATCGCGCGCTTCACAAGATTTCTCATGAGTGGCACCTTGTACCCGTTGTATTGCAAAGGTTGGGCTCCCCGGACAGCAAGTTGTCCCGCCAACTCCGCCGTTTCCGCATTCCTCGGCTTTCCTTGCACCGCGGCCTCCACGGCCGTCAGCCGGACCGGATGAGCGGCGACGCCGTTCACCACCAGGCGGATTCGCTCGATCGCGCTTCCCGAAGTCACCACCGCAGCCGCCACGTTGACGAGCGCGAAATCCCACACGCTGCGGTCTCGAACCTTTTCAAAATAGAATTGCGCGCCGGCCCAAGTGGACGGAATACGAATGGCAGTGAGGAGATCACCTGTTTGTAAAATTGTCATTTTAGTAATATCAATCGCGGGGCCAATGAAGTAGTCCTCGGCATTGACGACGCGCTCCCCTTTCGGAGTGCGGAGGACCATTTTCGCATCCAGCGCGATCAAGGCAGGGGCCGTGTCGGACGGATTGACGGCTACACAACGATCGGCATCGAGGATGGCGTGCTCGCGATTCAGGCCCGTCGGAGTATCCGCATAACAAATATTGCCGCCGGCGCGATAGCAGGGCCAGCCTCCGCGGTAATACCAACACCGCGCGTCCTGGGAAACATTGCCGCCGATTGTACCCTGATTGCGGATCTGCGGTGAGGCGGCCGCCTCGGCAGCGTTGGGCAGGATGCCGTATTTCTCTCGCACCATCGGATGGCGCACCACCTCGGTGAGAGTGGTCATCGCGCCAATTTCGATCCCATCGCCAACCGCGCGTATGCCGCGCAACTCTTTGACTTGGCTCAGGTCGATCACTACTTCGGGCCGCTTGATCCGGTCCTTAAACCAATCGAAGCTGTCCAGCCCGCCTGCTAACACCCAAGCCTTGGCGCCGTGCCGGGACTGCAAAGCGAGCGCATCATCCACGGTCGTCGGCTGAAACAGTTCGAACGCTGGTATTACGTCATGAATGACAGCCATATTCCGTTCTCCTCATCTCCCACGGTCGCGCCATTCCGGACACGGCCTCCACGTAGTTTCCCTAGCGGAGGGGATTAAATGTTGGACCTCAGCGGGATCCTGGGCCGGTCTCCCCGCCTCCAGAGAAGCCAAGATGACGTCGGAAGTCACCGGCGCTCGCCGGAAGATCTCGTCACCCAGAGCGTCTGAAAGTGCGTTCAAGATAGCAGCACACCCGCCTCCCACTGGCGGCTCGCCAATCCCGCGCGCGCCGATGGGCGTTTCCGGGTCCGGAAGTTCGACCGCTGCCCACGCCATCTTGTCAGGGATGTCCAAAATCGTCGGCGGCTTGGTATGGTGGAATCGCTTGGCCACGGGCAAGCCATACTGCTGGTCGTAGACCCACTTCTGCCCGAGTGCATGACCAATCCCTAAAATCGATCGCCCTAGAATTTGACCGCCCAGGGCCTTTGGATGGAGCACGGTGCCGACATCGGCGTACGCAAGGAAATCCAAAATGTGATACTGGCCCGTTTCGACATCGACTTCCACTTCGGCAAACGTGGCCACGAAGGAAAATGTGTTGCCGTCGTGCGGGTAATTATCACGGGCAACTGCCATCAATCCTTGGCCAGACAGCGCCGTGGCTGACACCACCGTAAATTTGTTTATATCCTTGGGCAGTTCGTGGCCGTCGTAGGCGCCCCCCAGCTGAACGGCTCGCTGAGCGGCCCGTGCCAGCGACATACCGGCGCCGCCGCCCTTTCGAAACACGCGTTCGCCCGCGACATCGTAATCCTCGGGCTTGCCGCCAAGGTCCTTGGCCGCAATCTCCTGCAGTTTCGTTCTTGCGTCCATGGCCACGGCATGAGCGGCGCGCGTCATGGCGTGCGTCGTCTGGCTGCCACCGGAAGGGCAGGTCCAGGGCAGGTTCTTCCCTGTGTTGCCCCACGCGATTTCGCACTTTTCCCAGGGCACGCCGAGGAGTTCGGCGACCACGCGATGCACGTCCGTCCAAGACTCTGTTCCCAGATTGCCGACTCCTGACTGAATATAGACTTTGCCATCGGGTTTGATGACGAATAGTCCATCAAAACCAGTCGTGCCTCCGGAGTAAGTGCTCATCGAAACCCCGATGCCTCGCACTTTGGAGCCGTTCCGCTTGCCGGTGAGCAATTTCCTTTCATTCCATTTGAACTGCTCGGCGCCACGGTCGAGCGCTTCCTTGATGAATGCGCTTGTGGCATAGTGCTTGCTTGCCGGCTACCAGAGGTCCGAACGGGGCCTTACCTTCGGGAGCATTGAGGCGCCGCAGGGCTACCTGGTCAACCCCAAGCTTGCGCGCGGCCTTTGCGAGGACCGGTTCCATGATCGCGATTCCCTGCATTCCACCGGGCGAGCTCTGTGCGCTTCGAGGGGGCGTGTTCGTCAGGACGGTCACCGAACGCCAGCGCATCGCTTGCGGCTGGTACAGAACCGAGACGATTCGTCCCGAGGAGAAAGCATCGCCCACCATGTCGTATGGGCCGTTGTCACAGATCACGTACATATCGATGGCCGTGATCCGGCCTTCCTTGGAGAATCCAACCTTCATCCGGCCCAGCAGGCTGGGACGCCCGCGACCGATGTAATGTTCCTCTTCGCGGCTGATCGCGCATCATGACTGGTGCGCCCGTCTTTTTCGCCAGGAGCGCGGGGATTACCAGCGTGATGTCCCCTGTTATCTTGCTGCCGAAGCCGCCACCTGTGTATTCGCTGATGAAGATGACGTTGCTGGGATCGATGCCCAACCATCGTCCAATCGCGGGAACGGTTTGCGCGGTGCTCTGCGTTCCGGTGTGAACATAGACCTTACCGTTCTGCCAGTACGCCATCGCGGAGCGAGTCTCCAGACACTGGTGGCTCGAGTTTGGCGTCACGAAGGTTTCGTCCAGGACCAGCGCCGCGTTTTTCAAGCCCGCTTCCACGTCGCCGACCGTCCATTGTTCGCTCGGCTTGCCCATCGGCAGACGGCCACTCTTGGCATCCTCGAAGTCCTCGCGGGTCCACTTGAGTGTCTGGAGTTCGGGCGGCGTCACAGGCGGCCGCTGGCCGGGCTGCGGCGGAGGCGGTGGCAGACGCACCCAGGCGTTCCCATCAATCTCGAGCGTTCGGGCCGCCTGGCCGCAGGCTTTCGAGTGGATCGACGACGAATGGCAGGCGCTCAAAATCGATTTTAATTTTTTCGATGGCATCGGCGGCGGTCAGCTCGTCGACCGCGGCTACCGCAAGAATCGGCTGGCCTTGGAACAAGGGCTCCATCGTCAGCGCCTGATATCCCCTGGGGTTGGCCAGAATCACATTCCCGTTATCGTTGATACTGTTGGCGGGAGGAGGCAGCTCGTCCGCGGTGAGAATTGCCTTGACGCCGGGCATGGCGAGCGCCGCGCGCGTGTCGAGACTCCGGACCCTGGCATGAGGCATGGGGCTCAAGAGCAGCTTGCAGAACAGCATGCCGTCGGCGCGATAGTCCTCGGCGTACTTCGCCTTGCCAGTTACTTTAGCGTAAAGGTCACCAGTAGGGTAATCCTTGCCGATCAGCTTGTACTTGTTGGGGGGCGTAATATTAGGCATGGTTCGCCTTCCTTAGATTCTCCGCGCCGCGCATCATCGCGGTCAGAATCTTGTCGTAGTCCTGGCACCGGCAGAGGTTGCCGGAGATGCCGTGCGCGAGTTCCGCGCGCGTGGGATTGGGATTGATTTTCAGAAATCCAACCGTGGACATCAAGAATCCGGGCATGCAGAACGCGCACTGGAATCCCTGCTCATCGATGACGCCCTGCTGCACCGGATGCAGCGTGCCGTCGGGCTTGGCGAGCCCTTCCACCGTCACGATTTTCTTGTCCCGCACGGTGTGCGTGAACACCGAGCACGAGTAGTACGGGACATCGTCAATCAGCACAGTGCAGGCCCCGCATTCCGCCTGGTCACACCCGATCTTGGTGCCCGTGAGACCCAGCTTGTACCGGAGTGTCATCACCAGCGTCTCTTGCTTCATGACGTCGACGCGCCGCTGCTGGCCGTTGACATTGAGTGTGATCAGCCGGTCGACCGCGCCGGGAGCCGATGCCTGGGCCCACACCTTGGACACGCGAAACAAATAGCTGGTCGACGACACCGCGCCTGCCGCGATGACGCTCTTGATGACGTCCCGCCTCGAGAGCTTGTTGGAAGTCGAGGTGCTGGGGTCCGCTAGTTCGTTTTCTGCCATCGGAAGTCCCCTTATCAATTTGGATTTGTCTTGGTATACCCCCTGAGGCGAACATCTGTCAACTGCTTAAACCAATCTCCGTCGCACCCCCGCAGAGGATTGAAAGGCCAGACTAAACGTTCAATGGCAACAGCCGGTTCCAGCCCTGCCGCATCACGGTCAACAGCGGCGGCGGAGCCCCAGGCCAATGTTGGGATGCCACGAACAATGACAACGTGGTTGCGATCACACCCAATCTGGCCGAGAACACTCCAAGTCAATTGGGTGACAGACATGAATTCCTAGAGCTGGCCGGCACAGCACGGTTCGCCGAAGGTCTGACACGCGAGATGTAGCGAAACGGAAAGTAACTTATTAGCGGCAAACCTGCCCTGATAGGTTCACTCAAGCCCAAGGTAATGCTAGTCTCAAGATATCTTCCTTGGGGTGGTGCAGTGGCTGACCTCGGTACAGTGCCCAACCTGATGACAGTTCACCACGCGCGGCGTAGCACGCGAATCTCAGAATCGGTGCGCCTGAGCGTTTCCGGCCAGAGCAAGGTGGGGAGCTCGTTTTCAGAATTGACCTTGACGTTGGCCGTGAACTGCCACGGCTGCGTCTACCCTTCCCGATATGAACACCAAACAGGGTCGTGGGTGACTCTGGAGTTCCCGAAACAGCAGGGCGGCCCTAAAACGTACCCCGTGCGTGCCCAGGTCAAGTTTGTTCGTGCACCCCAAAGTTCCAAGGAGCCCTACCAGGTGGGCGTGGAGCTGGAGACCCCGGCCAACGTTTGGCGGATCGAGTCAACCCCAAAAGACTGGCTTCGGTTTCAGGTTTTGGTCAATGGTACGGCGGGTACCGTCCGGGCGACCACACCTCGGGCCGGGCTCCAAATACTTGATTCGACCCCCATGTCGACTGGGACCGCCGAGCCTACGCCGCAGGCATCTACTACCCCGCCTGATCCGGGTAGGCCCGACCGGGTGGCATTCTCGCCCGACCAAATGTTGCTTGCTTTGGAGAAAAACCTACAGCAAGCAGCCGAAAAAGCTGTGGCGTCGGCCGTGACTGCCCAACTAAACTCAGCGGTCAATCAAGCTGTCACGGTCATTGACAAGTTCAGCCAGACGAGCCTACATCAGGTCGAAGAGTACTGCGAGCGCCGCCAAGAGAAGTTGATTACTTCTGCGCGCGATGAGCTTCTCCGTCGGCTCCAAGCAGATCTAACGCACGCCGAGGAGCGCCTGCAAAATCAGCTCGAGGTTTCATTGACCCAGGTTCAAGAGACAACCCAGGGTGTAGCGAAGAGCGCAGCTTCAGAGATTCACCTCGTTCTGGCCGAGTCGGTGGACTTCTTGAAAGTGACCGCGCGTGAGTTGCAAGACCAGTTTTCTACGTGGTTGCGCGAGACTACGGATCGGGCGGGGGCTGAACTCAGCGCCGAGACGGTCCGGTTCACGGACCGGCAGCTTGCACTGCTCGCCAAACAGGCGCAGGTCACGATCGAGGAGGGATCGACACTCCTGGAAACCCGGTCCGCCGAAGCACGTTCGCAGCTCGAAACCGCGTCCAGCACAATGCTGGGTGACTTTCATCAGAGAGCCAGTATGGAAATTGACCAGGCGGCTACCAAAGTCCAACAGAACTTCAATTCTTCGTTGACCTCATTTGCCGATGAGTTTCGCGCGAACTGTGAGGCCCGCCAGCGCGCTTACCAGGACGAAGTCGCGCGCTTGAGTGAGCAACAGGGTGAGCAATTTCGTCAGAGGCTGGAAGCCATTCTGCACTCCTCGATGGTCACTGCGATTTCCTCCGTAAACGAGCACTCTAGGAGCTTGCTCAACTCGCTGTCCAAGGAAGCGGAAGAACAGTTGAGTGAAGTCGCTCACAAACCAGCGTCGAGCTGAACCCAAGGCACGTTCGGGCAAGGACGTCAAAATCGTCGCGGTCGTCTGTCAGAATTCTCCTCGCAGCTCTTGATCGTCTCCATCCTTACCGAAAGGTCCTTCCGCATATTCGTTGCAGGCTCCAAATTCGCAGTCGGAGCAGTATCCAGGTCGTTCGCTCTAGGCTTTCTAGCCTTCTACATGGTTCGAAAGTATTTGGCGTAGTTCCTTAGCACTGCACTTTTTGTCACCTCTCAGCCTCATTTGTGCTCCTCCCCGACCGTCCAAAGAGACTGACGGCCTCCTCTCCCGCCTCCCTGCCGTTACAGCTCTTGTGCAATGGGATCCTTTAGCAGTGGGTTAGGTTCCGATAATAGGGCACATCGGGCATGGGGATTTCTTGAGGCGGGAATGCAGTGTGCGGCAGCCGAAATTGCCCATTGGCTGTGCGGATAAATGGTTTTATAATGAAGGTATCGACATTCTTGTCGAGAAGGAGGTGATCCTTGAGGTACGGGAAAAATTGATTGAGCTGTAAGAGAGGCGCTTGTGTTTCTGCCACGCGCCTCTCTTTTTTTGTCCCCGCCTGCCCTGTGAATTGACGAATTCTCCCGCAACCGCGTGATTCAGAAAGCCTCAGCCAATGAACAACGAACTCGCGAAACCATTGAGGACAATTGCCGCGGTTGAAATCAACTTGTCAAAATGACTGCTTGGAGAGCGATTATATTTTACTGCAATGGGAATTAACTGAGTGTGTATGAGAAGAGAGTCGTCCATGGAACCCATCACTTGGATGCGCTTGAGCGAGGGTGGCGAAGGCCTCTAGGGCGTTATAATCCGAAATGACCTTGTGACTTACCTGCGGCACATGCAGGAAAATCCCAAAACGGGCAGAACAACCGGCGGTGCAGCCACTCCGGGCGGCCTCCGATTCATCGCAGCCTTTAAGCTTTTCAAGGGGCTGGTGCTGTTCGCTGTCGGCATGGGCGCAGCCAAGCTACTGCACAAGGGCATGGCATTCGAGTTCGAACGCTGGGCAGATCTCTTCCGTGTCGATCCCCACAATTTCTACATCCACCGCCTGCTGGAGAAATTGTCGATCCTTGACGATCGGCAGTTGAAAGAACTCAGCGTGGGCACCTTCTTTTACTCGGCACTCCTGCTCACCGAGGGCACTGGTCTGTTACTAGGCAAGCGTTGGGCTGAGTTCTTCACGATTATCGCAACTTCTTCTTTTCTTCCGCTTGAAGTTTATGAACTGACTAAACGAGTCAGTTGGGCGAAACTGATCGTGCTGCTGCTTAATCTCGTTGTGGTCGCTTATTTGGTGATTGAGCTTCGCCGGAACCGTAAGAACTGCTGAGCCGAAGTGGAGCAGCTCTGGTGTGGATAACGGGGACTAGCACCCCCTAAACCGGATACCGCCCGAGAAACGCTAGCCCTGAATTTGACTTGCCGTAAAGCCCTCATCACCTTATCGGGCGTTTTCACTCCGCCAGAGTATTCTAGAGAACGATCGTGGACCTGCCCGATCTTCCGGGTGCAAACCTAGCCAATCGGCGGATGTGGACGACTGGATGTTCGTGGCATCTTGTCCCTGGAGGGTAGAACATGTCAAAAGAACTGATCGAGCTTTCCAACGCGTTGGCACAAGCCACGGATCGCGCGGCCTCGAGTGTGGTGGCCGTGCACACGGAGAGACGCGGCTCTTCCAGCGGAATCGTGTGGCGTCCCGGAGTGATCGTGACGTCGGAACACGCATTGCGGCGCGATGAAGAAATTCAGGTGACGTTGCCAAATGGCCGCGTAGTTTCAGCCTCCCTGGCAGGACGCGATCCGTCGAGTGATATCGCCGTCCTGAAATGTTCCGAGGCCAATAACGCGGCGCCGGAATTCGGCGATGTGGCGACTTTGAAACCGGGCAATCTTACACTCGTTGTCGGCCGCACGCGCGCGAGCGGGCCTGTCGCCGCCCTCGGAGTCGTTAGCTTGGTTGCGCCGGACCGCCGCACTTGGACCGGTGCGTCCATCGTTCCTTACATCCGGCTCGACGTTGGGCTGCAACCCACCGCCGTAGGTGGCGCTGTCGTTGATGCGCGCGGTAGCACCGTCGGCCTGGCGACGCCGCGCTTCGCGCGCTTTGGAGCGATTGCCGTGCCGGCTTCGTCCATCCACAAAATCACGGAAACCCTTTTGCAAAAGGGGCGCATTCCACGCGGATATCTTGGCGTCGGCTTGCAGCCGGTGCGCTTGCCGGATGCGCTTCGTGACAAGCTGCAGTGGAAGGAAAAGACCGCCGCGATTGTTATGGATGTGCACCCTGGCGGCTCCGCGGACAAGGCTGGCATCGTCATCGGCGACATTCTAATCTCAATGGCTGGCCAGCCGGTCACTGGCCTGGAGGAAGTTCAGACCCAGCTTGCCGGTGAAGCGATCGGGAAGACGCTCCCGCTGAAATTTGTTCGTGGCGGCGCGATTCAGGAAGGAAGCATTGTTGTGGCGGAACGACCGCACGGAGGCGAGTGAGATGGCCGTAACCGGATTTGGCGAAATTGCGGAAAAACTGCGCCGCTCAACCGTTCTGGTTCCCGCAGGGGGCCGCGGCAGCGGCTCGGGCGTGATTTGGTCGAGCGACGGCACCGTCATCACGAATGCTCACGTTGCGCGGGGCACGCAGATTAGTCTTCAGCTATGGGACGGACGCAAGTTTCAAGCCGCGGTTGCGTCACGCGATCCGCATCGGGACCTCGGCCGCCCTTCACATCGACGCGACGGATCTCCCTTCCGCTTCCGTCGCCGACTCCTCGAAGGTGCGCCCGGGCGAACTTGGCATTGCCATCGGCAATCCTCTGGGCTTCGTCGGCGCCCTCACGACGGGTATGATTCATGCGGTTGGTCCGATCCGCGGGCTCGGCTCGCAATTTTGGGTTCAGGCGGATGTTCGCCTGGCGCCGGGCAATTCCGGCGGGCCACTTGCCGATGCCCGTGGCCGCGTGATTGGGATCAACACCATGGTCGCGGGCCGCCTCGCGCTGGCCATTCCGAGCAACGTGGTTCAAAATTTTCTTTCCGCGGGCCCGTCTGACGCGTGGCTTGGTGTGACCGTTCATCCCGTGCGAATTCCCCGGTCCAAAGCCCCAGGCGGAACTAAAGACACCTTTGGCTTGGCGCTCCTCGATGTGGAGCCCGGCAGTCCGGCTTTCTCTGCATCTCTCATGACGGGCGACATCTTGCTGGGCACCGAACAAAACGCCTTCACGTCGGTCGGGGATCTTTCGCAAGCCCTGCAAGGCGCCGGTCCGCGCCTCCTGCGGCTCGAATTTTTGCGCGGGGACTACTCGCAAGTCCGTCGAGTGACCGTTCAGGTGGGTGGTCACAACGCTTCACGGAGCGTTGCGGCAGCGTGATTCGCGTGTTCATCGTCGCTGCTTCATCCCTCGCCCGGGCGGGCGTGCAACGTCTATTCAGGGCACGGGATGTGGAAGTCATCGGCAGCGCCCCAAACTTTGAGTCGCTCTCCGGTCAATGGCCGGACGGTGAAGCTGACATCGTTCTCGTGGATGCCGCCGGCGAACCATTGGAAGGGGTGCTCGATTCTCTCGCTGCGTCCCAACTTGCTTCAGATGTCGCCATCGTGATTCTCTCAGATCAGCCGGAGTCCAGAGGATTGGCCGAAGCGCTGCGAGCGGGCGTCCGCGCTGTACTGCCAAGCGATAGTTCACCAGACCAACTCGTCGCCGCGCTCGAAGCCGTTTCCGCGGGACTCATTGTCATGCATCCTGTGGAAGTCGACGCCCTGTTTCCAGCGGCACAGCCCGCGTCGCGTCCACTCGCGGAACTCGCGGAGCCGCTTACGCCGCGCGAAAGCGAAGTGCTTCAAATGCTCGCGAGCGGCCTAGCCAATAAGGAAATCGCCGCAAGGCTCGGGATCTCCGAACACACCGTAAAATTTCACGTGGCGTCGATTCTCGGCAAGCTCGGCGCGGGGAGCCGCACCGAAGCTGTCTCTCTCGGCATTCGCCGCGGCCTCGTTCTTCTCTGACGCGCTTCGTACGAGGACACCAAAAGCGCGGTCATTGATTGGGTGGAAGATTCCATTGCGATGCGATTTATTGCGGATTGCTTTTCGAAGCAGAAATATAACTCACGTACGCTACGAGTGCCTTCAATTCGTCGCCACCCAGGGACACCGGTGGCATCCCACCTTGTTGCATGCGGGCGGTTGGATGCTTCAGGATTGTGGTTAGGAGAGCAGGTGCGAAGTTCTTGCCAGTACCCGCAAGTGCAGGGGCTGCCGCTGTGCCGGCGACACCATCGGTCCCGTGACATTCCGCGCATCCGTGTGCGTTGAAGATCACTTTCCCTTGGGACTCTGCTTTCGACGGTCCTGCCGTCGCGCCTGGTTCCACTTTAGCTGTCGCAGGTGAGGACGACCCGGGAGCGGAAGGTGTCGCCTCAGAACCGGCCGATGTTCCGTCGAGGCCAGTCACGTAGGAAACCAGAGCTTCCATGTCGGCACCATTCATAGTCAGTGGCACCATGCCGGCAGTTTTCATTTTGGCAGTGGGTGCTTGCAGGAGTGCTGTCAGTTGAGCTGGCGGATATTGACTGGAAATATGAGTCAGCGCTGGCCCGACGGCGCCGCCTCCGTTCTCTCCGTGGCATCCACCGCAGCCGTGAGTATCGAAAATGCCCTTCCCTTGGACAGCGCTTGCATTGACTGCCGTACTTCCAGCTCGTGCTTCCGACAGTCCGGCTGCGGCAGCCGGTTCTGCCTGAGCTGGCGCGGGTGGCGACGACCCGGAAGACGCTGCTGCAGAGGCGGCCTTCGCCGGCGCGGCTGTTGTACCTGGCTCGACTTTAGCTGGCGCAGGTGGTGACTGCCCGGAAGGCGGGCGTGTGGCTGCAGAACCGGCCGATATTCCCCCGAGGTTGGTCACGTAGGAAACCAGACCTTTCATGTCAGCGCTACTCATAGTCAGTGGCACCATGCCAGCAGCTTTCATCTTGGCTGTGGGCGCTTTCAGAAGTGTTGTCAATTGAGCCGGCGGATATTGACTGGAAATTTGAGTCAGCGCTGGACCAGCGCCGCCACGTCCGCTCTCTCCGTGGCATCCACTGCAGCCGTGAGTGTCGAAAATGCCCTTCCCCTGGGCAGCGGTTGCATCAACTGCCGTACTTCCAGTTCGTGCTTCCGACGGTCCGGCTGCGGCAGCCGGTTCCGCTTTAGCTGTCGCAGGTGGCGACGACCCGGAAGCCGCTGCTGCAGAGGCGGCCTTCGCCGGCGCGGCTGTTGCAGCCGGTTCCGCTTTACCTGTCGCAGGTGGTGACGGCCCGGAAGACGGGGGTGTGGCTGCAGACCCGGCCGATGCTCCCCCGAGGTTGGTCACGTAGGAAACCAGAGCTTTCATGTCACCACTACTCATAGTGAGTGGCACCATCCCGGCAGCTTTCATCTTGGCAGTGGGCGCTTGCAGGAGTGCTGTCAGTTGAGCTGGCGGATATTGACTGGAAATATGCGTCAGCGCTGGACCAGCGCCGCCACCTCCGCTCTCTCCGTGGCATCCACTGCAGCCGTGGGAACCGAAAATGCCCTTCCCCTGAGCGGCGGCTGCATCGAGTGGAGCTGCCGCAACGCCCTCAGAAGGCGACGATGTGGAATACGCCTGAAAAGCGGCATGGAAATACACATTTTCTTGTTGGTTCTGTTCGGCGAGTTGAGCGGCAACGGCGGGGTCGTGTGAATCTTCAAGGTGACTCGTCATACCGAGCCACAATAAGCCGATCAGAACGATGAGGACGCCGCCTACTGGAATGGGTCTCCGCCACGGGCGGCGTTCGGGACCACGGTCCATGAAAGGTAGCGAGAAAAATAGTCCGATCAGAATTACGGGAATAATGACAATCCCGATGACCGTGCGCCATCCTTCCCAATACTTCAGCCATTGGAACATCGGCAGGTAGTACCACTCTGGACGAGGTAGATAGCGGCTGTCCGTAGGGTTCGCCTCGGGCCCCAGCGTGACGGGAAGAAAGTGCGCCAGCATACCCAAAACACCCATTACAACCAGCACAAATCCCATATCGATCAGAACTTGCCTGGGATAAAACATCTCTGCGGGCAACCGCGGCTTGACTGGATCTTCGTTCGCCGGGCCTGCGGCTCCCGCTTTGCGAAACAAGAAAATGTGGGCGGCTATGAATACAAATATAAGTACTGGAATGATAAACACGTGTAGAACGTAAAATCGGGAGATCGTCAGAGCTCCCATCGTTGCACCGCCCCGCAAGAGCAGTCTGAGGCTTTCGCCGATGATGGGTACCTGCCCGGCGATATTCGTACCTACGGAGCTGGCAAAATACGCTTTCTGATCCCACGGCAAAAGGTACCCGGTGAAGGCCATACCCAAGACAAGAAGCGAAAGTGTGCAGCCGGAAATCCAGAGGAGCTCGCGTTTTCCTTTGTAGGAACCCCAGAGAAACGTCTGCAAAAAATGCAGGAGCAGGACTACCACCATGGCACTGGAACCATAAGAATGCAGACTTCGCAGGAATGCTCCCGCGGCCACTTCCTTAACGATGTAGGCCACGCTCGTATGAGCAACCATGGGAGCAGGGACGTAATAGAGCGCCAGGCATATGCCGGTGACAATCTGCGAAACGAAAATGAAGAGAAGCGCCGATCCGAAAACATAGGCGAAACGCGCACCGCCCGGAATAGGTTCATCCAGGGAGCGGTGAAGAATCTTGTCAGCTCCAGTGCGTTGGTCTATCCATTTCCACAGACGCCCGCGGAGACTTAGCGTGCCGCGGCCCACTCCTGATTTCGCATCGTGCATAGGCGGTGTTTCTTCGCCGTTCAACTGGTCACCTCTTTGTTGGACACGTTGGGGCGGAAGTATTGGTACTTCACCATGAGCTTGCCGCCGGACACTTTGGTTTCCAATAAATCGAGCGAGCGAGGCGGCGGTCCTGAAACACAGGCGCCCTCTGGAGTGAAAACGCCGCCATGGCAAGGACATACAAATTTATTTCGGCCTGCATCCCAGGGCACGGTACAACCGAGGTGAGGACAAATAGCGGACAATGCCTTTACGTTGCCACCTGTCTTGATGATGTAGACCACGGGTTGACTGGCTGTCTCCTGCCAACCATCGCGCTGCTTGAGTTTGAGCGTGCGGAGCAGGGGC
The DNA here is from genome assembly GCA_963811715.1 of Terriglobia bacterium. Lineage (GTDB taxonomy): Bacteria > Acidobacteriota > Terriglobia > Acidiferrales > UBA7541 > Palsa-360. The sequence goes on along the minus strand of CAWESM010000003.1, from coordinate 2,268,067 downwards.
GCTTGGACGGTGGAAAAATTCGCGATTGCGCCGGCTTCGGCCCAGTCGGAATCTTCGGATTTTGCAGTCAATGGATAGAATACATAGCGCAGGACCGGAACCGCTAATAAAGCACCCACAAATGCCGACGCCAACCCAAGCAATACACCAAGAAAAGATCGACGGGAGCCATCCGACGGAACTGGCTGGCGCTCGTTATGGAGTGGTTCCATTAAGGGGCCTCTGACGGTTAAAAGTTCAGCCACAACGCGACGTAAACGGAGTTGTTTGCCGAGGCACTCCGGCCAGATCCGTCATAATTGTGGCTCGCACCGTTAAATTTCGTATATCCAGTGTATGCGACTGTTAATTCGATGTTCTGCTTTGGCCAAAACCCGGCTTGACCGATAAAGCCGGCGCTATTGGGGCTGCCCAGCAAACTGCCGGTTACGGGAGCGGGCGCAAACAGGATTGGATCGGAACTCCCAGTGGTGGAAAACCCGGCAAGCGTGAACGTATAACGGCCTCGAAGGTGATAGGTAGCATCCGCGCGAAATGTGTTGAGGTGATGCGAGGGCGCGGCCGCCCCAAGGGCCGCAAACTTGGCGTCGAGGTTCGATATTTCATGAATATAAGTCGTATGGACGGTTAACAGATTGACGCCAAATGGCCGCTCGTATTGAACATCCACGGAGGGGTCCGCATACGTATCGCGCACACCCGAGACCCCACTCGGAACCGAGCTCACGTAAATTCCATAGGTTCCAACTTCCAGATAATTCAGTCCCCACGTTTGCTGCCATGCGAACCGCCAATAAGGGGCAACTCCATGAATGTTGATTGGAAAATCCGTACCGGTCAGAGGCTGCGGCCCCCCAGCATGTTCCGAACGATACAAAGTGATATCCGTATACAAATGGTTATCCCACATGGTGTAGGCACCGATACCAGCTACATCCTGAGCGAGCGCCCCAACTAGTAGCGGCCGAGCGCTTGGCGAGGGAGCACTATTGGGGGACAACCACGGATACCCCCAGGAGGGGGTACCGTTCCAAACATCCTCTACCGTCGGGCTATTGTTCAGGGTGAGCCCATACAGCAAGTCTTTCGAACCCAAAGTTGTATGCTTGGCATAGCGGATGTCCGTATTGTCCAGCGTGAAATGATCGGACTGATGGGAATAGGTTCCTTGGACCATCCCACCGAGATTGGGCGAAATTTCACCTGCCAAAAAGAGACTAAGAGCCTGGGGGAAGCCGGCATTCCCGCTTTGTGCGCCGGGGACAGCTGTTTTGGTGGCAGTATCGCTGAGAAGAAGCATGACCGATATCGGAAAATATCGGCTGATCTTCAAATCTTTATCCTCGATGCTGGTGTCCTCTTTTTTGTCCGTAAGGGTGAAGCCCTCGAGCTTGAATTTGCGACCGAATGCAGTGAGTTCAGGTGGATTGCTGTGACATACGTTGCACTTAAGTCCGGTTTGCCGGGAGAAGCTGGGAACGGCTTGTGCATCGGTACTTGAACCCAGTATAAGAACCAGAAGAACTAGACCGCTGATCGGCGTGCAGGCCAACCTAGCTCGCTTCATGTGTGTTGTCCCCAAGCCAGCATGTTGGATCTGTAACGTAAATTGCAGTACCGGTGATCTTGAATTGCGGTTCCTTTTCGGAAAAAGCAGAGTTATTGTCGCCAGAAACTCGATTGAAAACTGTCTTGAAGTGGACACTTTCAGTGGGTGAGCTATTTCAGTGTGAATGTCTCGATTGGAAAGTCCCGGTCAAAAGATGGGGCACTGACCTGCCCCCCGTTTTCGGTCCAGTCATAAGTTAGCACCGGGGGCTTGGTAAGTTTCGTCGCAGGCTCGAATCGGGATTACGATACAATAGGATGAATAGAGTGAGTCTCTGAGCAAATGAGAAATCTGAAGGTAGGTCTACTTTTCCCCCCGATGTTCACGCTGCTCTTGTTTCTACTGCCGGGCGTGCGGGCTTCAGCGGCGTCCATCCCTCACGGCACGGTTGGTCTCGTCGCCGAGAATCAATGGATCACACCGGCACATCAGACTTATTTCGGCCTGAATTTTCAGCTGGAGAAGGGCTGGCACATCTATTGGGTTAATCCGGGCGATTCGGGCCAGCCGCCACGCGTCGAATGGCATTTGCCGGCAGGGCTCAGCGCCGGAGAGTTGGAGTGGCCGGCGCCCCGGCGTCTCGGAAAATCCACCATCGTGGATTTCGGTTATGATGACGCCGTGTTGTTGCTCGTGCCGGTGCGCGCCTCGTCCACCCTGCCGACGAACCCGGCAGTGCAGCTTGGCGCGGACCTAAAGGTGCTCGTTTGCAGGGAAATATGTATCCCAGGCAAGGCGCAAATTTTGCTGACCCTTCCAATCAAATCGATGCCGCCAGAGGCGGACGCTCGCACGACCGACTTGTTTAAAGCCGCGCGCAAGTCTCTGCCGCGGCAGGCGCCAGGTCGTTGGGAATTCAGTGTGAGCGACCGCAAGGATTCATTCGTCCTCACCGCCAAGCTCGGCCGACAGACGACGCGAGCGGCGTTTTTCCCTCGCGAGGAATCTCAGGTTGATAACTCGGCGCCCCAGAAGGTTGTGCCGCTGGCCACCGGTTTTCAGCTCACGCTGCGGAAGTCGGATCAGCTTCTGAAGCCGATTAAGAGGTTGAAAGGCGTCCTGGAACTCTCCGCGAATCAGGCGTACGTGATTGACGTGGCTGTCGGAAATGCGCTCGAGGTTAGATAGTTAGGACGTCTTGATTATTTAGGGTGATCAGGAGGACTTACAGAAAATGAAACGGTTCGTCATTTTTTCAGTTCTTTTCACCCTGGTCGTGCTCGCAGCTCCGCTTCTGATTTTGGCCGCGAAGGTCGGCCAGCCCGCGCCGGACTTCACGGGGACGGCGAGCAACAACCGAACCTATCACCTCGCGGACTATCACGGAAAGTTTGTGGTCCTGGAGTGGCACAACAATGGTTGCCCATACACGCAGAAGCACTATGCGAGCGGCAACATGCAGAAACTGCAAAAGCAATGGACGGCCCAAGGGGTTGTTTGGTTCACGGTTATCTCTTCGGCGCAGGGCAAGCAAGGGTATATAGATGCGGACGGTGAGAACAAATATATGGCGAAGATGGGAGCTGCGCCCACTGCCGCCCTACTCGACCCTACTGGTGCGATCGGCCATTCTTATGATGCCAAGACAACTCCGCAGATGATCGTCATCAACCCGCAGGGTGTCATCATCTATGATGGCGCGATCGATAATCGGCCGACCGATGATGTGAAAGATATTCCTGGCGCGACGAATTACGTGAGTATGGCGCTTGGCCAGGCCTTGGCAGGTAAGCCTGTCGAAACGGCGGCAACGCGCCCCTACGGTTGTTCGGTGAAATATAAGGGGAGTTGGTTCTAGCCCGAGAATAGGCGCAGCGGCTGAGCCTCGGCGCCAAGACGGATCTGACAAACGGCAGCAAGTTACTTCATTCGCTCTTCCCTCTGACGCGGGATTGAATCAGCTCAACGGCTCGTAAACTACAAGCCATCTCCTAAATAGGCCTTGTGGGTCGCGGCTTCACAGGTTGCGGAAAAACGCGCTTTCAGGGCTTCAGGGGTTAAAACCCCTGAAGAAAACGCGGACTTTATGTCGTGCCTAAAGGTACGACCCACAAAACTTAAGAGTTTTTCCGCAACCTGATCAGCCGCGACATCAAAGCGCCAATAAAAACCGGGCTGTAGCCCCTGACGCGTGCGCCACGAAACGTTTTCGTGAATTTATGAAACAAATTCTCGTATTTCCGCGTCACGGCTCCCTGCCTGCGGAACGGAAATAGACAACCGATTGAATTGCGGCACCCAAATTGATCGCTGGGAGTCCGTTTCGCTGGCGACCTTCACCATGGGCGTGTTGTTGTCGACGTCCTCCTGGTCATAAACGGCGATGGAGCCGTTTCCCGCAACGTAAATGCGTTTGCGCGCGGCGATTTCACTTGACATGTTTCGTCATCGAGTGTTACATCCCCGGTCATATCGGGTGTGTCTTGATTGGTTTCCTAAAATAGTTCTCTGATTCTTACGCATAGGTCAGTCAGGTTTTGGAACGTATCGGTCCATCCGTGGCTCAGGAGGATTTCGATGCCAGTTCGATTGCTTGGGAAAAACTGCAGTTCGGCGGCCTGGATAATGTTGATCGTGGCCATCAGTATTTTGGGGACCGGCCAGGCGTATGCGCAGGTTGCCGGAGCAACGCTCACCGGCACAGTGAAGGATTCTTCCGGCGCCGTCATTCCAAACGCTCAAGTCGTCATTACGGACGTGGCCACCGGCGTTACCCGTACCGTCTCGCCTGGTAGCGCAGGACTCTACGCGGCACCAAACTTGTTACCCGGTACCTATGAGATTCGCGTAACGGCCACGGGATTCAGCACGGAAGTGCAGAAGGGCGTCACGCTTACGGTCGGAGCCCAGCAGATCCTTGACTTCACGATGCGGGTTGGGCAGATGAGCCAAACGGTTGAGGTCACCACGGAAGCGCCTACGGTCGAGCTGACGTCGTCAGAGCTTGGCGCCACGGTAAATTCGACGACGGTGCGCGAGTTGCCTCTCAATGGCCGCTCCTGGACTGACCTCGCCGCTCTCCAGCCTGGTGTTGTCGGAGCGACAAGCCATCCAAAGGTCGATGTAAACCGCGGCTTCGGCGCACAATTGAGCATCTCCGGCGCGCGTCCCCAGCAGAATAACTACCGGCTCGACGGCGTCAGCATCAACGATTACTCCAACGGCGGTCCAGGAAGCGTGCTGGGTCAAAACCTGGGGTGGAGGCCATCCAGGAGTTTAGCGTCCTGACCAGCAACTATTCGGCGGAGTACGGGAAAACCTCCGGCGGAGTGGTGAATGCCATTTCGCGCTCGGGTACGAACCAGTTCCATGGCTCCGTGTACGAGTTCCTGCGCAACAGCGCGCTGGATGCCGACAATTTCTTTGACAATTCCAATGGCGTTCCAAAGCCGCCTTTCAGGCGCAATCAATTCGGCGTTTCCGCCGGCGGCCCGATTCGAAAAGATCGCACGTTTGTCTTCGGCGACTATGAAGGAATCCGCCAGTCGCTGGGAACGACGTACATCTTCCGGCGTTCCCTCCGCGAATGCGCGATTGGGAATTCTCGCTGCGTGCCCGGACAATACGAGTGCGGGTTGTACCCCGCCGAGCACATGCCCTGCCAATTCGAACACTGCTCTCTCCCAATGCGAATCGTCTGCGTCGATAAGAATGTGGCTAAGTATTTGCCCTTTTTCCATTTGCCCACTGGAGCGGTCAATGGGGACATTGGTCAGTACGTGTTTAACAGCCAGGAGATCATCAGCGAAAATTATTTCACAATACGAGTCGACGAAAAGTTTTCCGAGAAGGACAGCCTGTTCGGCACGTATGCATACGACTACTCTCCGCAGACGTCGCCCGACATACTGAACAACCTCCTGCAGCAAGCCATCGCCAAGCGGCAAATTGCCGCCTTCGAAGAAACCCACGTCTTCAGCCCGGCTATAGGCAATAGTTTCCGGCTGGGCTTCAACCGCGACCGCGCATATGCCTCCAACCCGGTCAAGGTCTCAATCCAGTGGCGGCTGATACTACGCAAGGGTGGGCGCCAGGATTCGATCCGCCCCAAGTCATCTTGAGCGGCCTTAACACCGTCCCTGGTTTCGCTCCTCCAACCTTTTCTTATGCTTGGAATGCCTATCAGCTTTATGACGACGCGTTTCTGACCAAGGGCCTCCACTCGGTGAAATTCGGCTTCAGCATTGAAAAGGACGAACTCAACGAAACAACAGCCACGGCCGATTATCTGGGAACTTTTCAGTTTGGGTCGATAGCAGCCTTGATACAGAATCAACCTAAGGGTGTTGTCGGTTCTATTCCAGGATTGGTCAGCCCGCGATATATGCGGACTGCCATTTACGGCGGTTACCTTCAGGACGACTGGCGCATTCGCCCGCGGCTGACCTTGAACCTGGGTCTGCGTTATGAAATGTCAACGGTTATTAAGGAGAAGTACGGGAAGACCACCAACCTTCCCACTCTAGACGCTTCGCGTCCCGACTGTGGGGTACTTTTCAGCACCTGCGCCGCGGTCGCTCCCTACTTTTCGAACCCAACGCTGCACAATTTTGAGCCGCGAGTCGGGTTTGCCTGGGACCCCTTCGGAAGCGGGAAGACCGCCGTGCGCGGCGGTTTTGGAATGTTCGACGTCCTTCCCCTGCTTTATACGACGGTCACTTTGAACGGCCGGGGCGCGCCGTTCTTCGAACTCGGGAGTTCAACCAAACTGCCCCAAGGGAGTTTCCCCGATGGGGCGCTACCTATAATCACTTCTAATCTTGCCTCGACCGCCTTGGAATACGGCTACGTGGAGCACAATCCCAAGCGCAATTACGTAATGCAATGGAATCTCAATGTTCAGCGCGAATTCGCCGGGTTCACCGCGACGCTTGGCTATGTCGGGTCGCGCGGACGTCACCAGGCGTTCCGCGCCGACGACGGCAATACCGTCATTCCAACACTTACTTCCGCAGGCTATCTTTATCCCAACCCCATTGGTAGTGGTACTCTCGTAAATTCAAATTCAAATATTGGAGCGGTACGGTACCTGAGTTGGCCGGGCAACTCCGCCTATAACGCCATGCAAATCGGCGTTTTGAAAAAGATGAGCCATGGGTTGCAAGTCCAGGGATCCTACACTTGGGGAAAAAGCATCGACAACAACTCCGGCGTGGTCGCCGGCGATACCTTCGGCAATGGGATTGGAAGCCTTCCGTGGTTCGACCTGAGGTTGACTCGTGCACTGTCCGATTACAATGTCGGCCGAACTCTGGTGATTAACGCAACCTGGGAACTCCCGACGATGAAGTCCGGCCCTTCCGCGTTGAATTGGGCGGCGAATGGTTGGGAGCTGGAGGCGATTTTCAAGGCCAATGACGGCCCCCCATTTAGCGCCACATTCGGGACAGACGGCGATCCATTGGGAATAGGCAGCACCGACACATGGGCCTTCCCGAGTTATAGTGGAGCCGCGGGGTGCGGGTCGCTTATTAATTCTCGAAATCCCAACCACTATATTAGGACTGAGTGCTTTGCGATCCCCACAGCGCCTTGTCCGTCCGGCACCACTGCCTCGACTTGCCCCTTCTACAACGGGAGTGCTTCGATGGGCATCGGGTGCGATCCCATGCCGCCTATTGGCCCGAAAGGCGCACCGCAGGCAGTTCCGTTTCCTCAGTGTTTCAATCTTCGGGGAACTGCCGGTCGTAACGATCATTCCCGGTCCGGGCTCACGAATCTCGATTTCTCCGCTTTTCAAGAACAATTCCATCAGGAGAATTTCGGAAACCTTCAACGTTCAGTTCCGTGCCGAGATATTCAATATTCTCAATCACGCCAACTTTGGGCTGCCCGTCTCTCCGGACAATACGGATATCTTCGATAATCCACGGGCGCACCGTTGGATACCGGGGGCCTCTTAACGAAGACAACGACGGATGCGAGGGAAATCCAATTTGCGCTCAAGGTGATCTGGTAAAAAAAAGGGATCGCGAACAACTCGGTGAAAGGTGCCCCAAACGGGCCTGCATCGCATGGGCTTTCAAGGGGGCAGCGGCGGATAGGCTAACACGCAGGCAAGCAAAAAGATAAACCTGGAAAATTCCAGGACCATTACGAAAGATCTGATCGGCACGGGTTCAGGAGGAAAATGTGAAGAAGTTAGGTGTAATTTATTTAGTGTTTTCGTTATATTCGGAATGGCAGCAAAGGCACAGGACAAGCAACTGCTCAAGTTATTGGTAACCACGCCTTTGCCGGGCTTCGCAGGGGATTTCGACCACTTCGGGATCGACCTCAAGGGCAAGCGCTTATTCCTCACCGCCGAGGACCACAAGACCGTCGAAGTTTTCGATCTCATGACCGGTGAACGCATTAAAAGCATCGACGGGTTTCGGACAGCCCCACGCGATTGTTTTTCTACCCGAAACAAATAATTTTATTGTGACCGACGGGGACGGCTTCGGGATGGTTGAATTGGTGAGTGGAAAGGACTACAGCATCCTCGACAAAATCAAACTTCCTCCCGGCGTGGACGGCGCCATTTTTAATCCTGTAAACAAATACTACTACGTGGAAAGTGGTGGCAATGAACCCGGGGGAAGCACACACCTGATCAATATCATCGATACCAAAACATTCAAACTGGCTGGGGACATGACGCTTCCAGGAAACCATTCCGAGGCCATGGCTATCAGTCGCGACGGCAAAAAGCTTTATGTGAATCTAACAGGTCCGAAAGAAATTGGAGTCGTTGATTTGGATACGCGCAAGCTGATTGCGAATTGGACCATTCCGGATGCCGAAACTCCCAATTCGATGGTCCTCGATGAGCCGAATCACCGGCTGTTTATCGCAACCCGCAAGCCGCCAAAGTTTTTCGTTTTCAATATCGATACAGGAAAAGTCGTGACAACCCTTCTGTGCACGGGAATGAACGATGACATGTGGCTCGATGTCCCACGCAAGCGAATTTATGTAACTGGAACCGATACAACGACCGTCTTTGAACAACGTGACGCGGACCATTACGAGCACCTCGCTGAAGTCCCGACGGGATATCGCGCCAAGACTTCGCTGCTTGTGCCTCAACTCAATCGGCTGTACGTTGCTGTCTCAGGCAAAGGCAAGGACGATGCGAAACTGGCTCTGCAGATCTATGAAGTGCAGCCGTGAAAGGCAGGTCGGAAACAAACTTTCCCGGATTCGGCGCTTCGCGGATCTCTGATTCAAATTGGAGCGTCGCATTGCCCCAATGAGCCAGGTTTCCAATGGGATTTTTAACTCTAACCAGAGGTGACAGATGAACCGTAAACTAGTTGTAGGATCATTGCTCGCCATATTGGGAACTGTGACGCCGTTATGGGCGCAGACTCCTCGCGTGGTCGCAGTCCGTGCGGGTCATTTGTTTAACAGTAAGTCCGGAACCATGTTGACCGATCAAGTGGTATTGATTAGTGGCGAAAAAATCACTGACGTTGGCCCCGCGGACCGCGTTCAAATTCCAACGGGAGCACAAGTGATTGACCTCAGCCAAGCCACGGTACTGCCCGGCTTGATCGACGCGCATACGCATGTGTACAGCAGTCTGAGTTCCGGCGCCCGCGTGACCACGACAAAAGAAGCTTGGACACTTATGGCCATCGGGAACGCGCAAACAACCCTTCGGGCGGGCTTCACGACGGTGCGCGACGTCGGAACTCACGGCGAAGGCTATGGCGATGTGGACGTGCGTAACGCGATCAACCGTGGTCTCTTCGAGGGTCCTAGAATGCAGGTTTCCACCAGGGGAATCGGCGCCTCGGGCTCGGACTATATCGGAACTCCGGATATAACCATCACGGCGGGAAATCAGGAAATTCACGGGGTTGAACAAGCGCGCGAAGTTGTTCGCGAACAGATTCATTACGGCGCTGATTGGATCAAAGTCTTCCCAACCGGGGGTTATTCTTTCAGCTCCGACGGCGAACTATTTGTCGACCCGACATTTACGCTACCCGAATTGCAAGCGATTGTGGATGAGGCCCATCGCCATCAACGTAAAGTAGCAGCCCACTCGTACGGTGGGGAGGGCCTGCGGAACTCGGTGATAGCCGGGGTGGACTGCATCGAGCATGGTCAGGGCCTGGACGATTCAGAAATCGCCATGATGGTTCAAAAAGGAATATACTATGACGTAACGGGTTACCGATATACTATGCCTGAGATCGCGGAGAATGACCGCAAGAACACGGGCGGCAAGTACAGCATCATTCCCATCTTCGAGAAAAACTTCAAGAATGCGCTGTCGAAAGGCGTAAAAATAGTTTATGGCAGTGGCGTGGACGGAACCGCCGGCGATCCTCGTTCCAGCGGGCCTTACAATCATGGGACCCAGGGCCTGGACTTCGTTTGGCTGGTGAATCATGGAATGACCCCTGCGGCGGCCATTCAGTCAGCGACAGTAGTGGATGCGGAAATGTTGGGCTGGCAAGATCGGATCGGTTCGCTGGAGAAAGGTAAATTCGCCGATCTGATCGCTGTTTCCGGAGACCCGCTGAAGGATATTTCTGAGCTCCAGCGAGTCAAATTTGTGATGAAGGGCGGTCAGGTGGCCCGAAATGATTTGAAGTGACGGGACGCCTCACGTTACCCGTACCGTTTCGCCTGGCGGCGCGGGACTTTACACAGCTCCCAACCTGTTGCCCGGGACCTATTTTGGAGGTGCAGTGCTCCCAAAATTCGTTCCACAAGACCGTGGTATGTCTTCTAGCATTTGTCGCTTTTGTGCTCCGCCGCTTGCACTTGGTCACTGCCCTTGTCCATGTGGCGGGAGAAATGCGCTGCGGCCTAGTCGCGATGCCGTCAGCGCGGGAGCTGGCGACAAGTTTCGTTACGACGCTTTGGTTTCGCAACACGCAGGAATACAACTAAAGGAGGAAGTTTCATGAAATTTTCTAGCCTTGCACGTCTTGCAGTTAGCGTGTCTTTTTTACTGTTCGGCGCTTACACCCTGGCGAGTCCGCCGGCAGTCAGTTACCACCTGCTTAAGAAAGTTCCCTTGCCCGCAGCCCCGGGCGGCATCGAGTATTTCGACTACATTACCGTGGATGCCGATGCGCGCCGCGTGTACGTATCGCATGGGACGGAAGTGGATGTGCTCAATGCCGATGACTACTCTTTGGTGGGCACGATTGGTGGTTTGCAACGCTGCCACGGAGTTGTCGTAATCAGGGGGCTTGGCAAGGGATATATCACGGACGGTGAGGCAGAGAAGGTGGTCATTTTCGATCTCAAGACCCTAAAAGTTACAGGCGAGGTGAAAACGAACCAGCCTGACACCGACTCTCTAATTTACGATCCGGCGTCGAAGTACATCTTCACCTTCAACGGCAACAGCCACAACACAACGATTATCGATCCGGTGAAGGAAGCGGTGGTGAAAACGATCGACTTGGTCGGCGGCGTGGAGTTCCCCGCCGTCGATGGCAAGGGGATGATTTACGACAATAACGAAGAAAAGAACGACGTGGTAGCCATTGACACTCGCACTCTCACGATCAAGTCGCGATGGCCGGTTGCGCCGGAAGGACAGGCCGTCGCAATGGCGATAGATGCAAAGAACAGGCGGCTATTCTCCTCGGGTCGCAATCCCCAATTCCTGGTGATGATGGATGCAGACAATGGAAAAGTCATTCAATCGTTCCCCATCTCCGCCGGCGTGGACGCTAACGTCTTTGAGCCTGCAACGGGTCTTCTGTTTGTCTCGACCCGCGAAGGCATGATCCACATTTTCCACGAAGACTCGCCTGACAAGCTCACAGAGGTCGATACTGTCAAGACCGAGTACGGGGCCAAGACCATGCAACTCGATCCAAAGACCCACAATCTTTTCCTGAGCACTTCGGATTTTGATCCACCAGCGGCTCCCACGGAAAAACAGCCCCATCCGCTCGCGAGGGCGAAGCCGGGAAATTTTCGGGTGCTGGTTTACGGGCGCTGAGTTCCACAGCTCGGATGGGCTGGAGACAATTCACTTTTTCTTCAATCCGAACCCAATTTCTTTCTCATGAGGAACCAGCGCGAAGACCGATCTGGAGAGAAGGCGCAGGAGTCCAGTGGTCGCACTGAACTCCTGTAGCGCCTGCTACATTTGGCAGCCCTGACAGGACTGATTGCCCGGAGGCGATCCGAACGGGTCGACTGAAGTTCCGCGCAAAACATGCTGACTCACCCGCCAGGATCTCTCCCAAGTGTTGCACCGCCATCGCGATAGAGCTTTCATGGCGCCACCTGATAGGCTTCCACTCCAGCCAAGCGAATTGGGAGACAAAATGGATCTCCATTCCACGTTTAAGTGGGACAGATTGGAATATCGCTCATTGCTGGGTTCGGCCTTGCATTATCCCTCGGCTCGTAATTCAATGCGCAAATTCCGGTCAAGATTTGAGACGAACTAGATCGATATCCTCGCCAGAGTGCAAACCGCTTTCAGGAAACTTTTAGACCATCCGAGGAGTATATATACGTGGGGCTTTTGGCAGCGTATATCCGCGTGCCGTTGACCGCGGATGCTGGGGGAGACACGGCATGGGTACCGCCTGTGGGTGGTGGAGATTCGGGCCCGAAAGTGTAAACGTTGGGGTCGGATTTGACGACAGAACCTGGAATCCATAGTCGTCCAAACCGGAAGAGAGGTGACGCCAATGAGGAAGGGTTTCATGATTCTGCCTCTGCTGGTGGCCTGCGCAGGATCAGCTTTGGCGCAAAGTTTGGGCACGACACCATCTCAGTCCATTCGGCCCATAGGCGTGGTCACAAAACTTCAAGCAGGCGGTTTCACATTGCACACCGACTCAGGTCCTGACCTGCTCATCGAACTCGCGGACGGAGTATCGTTTTTGCGGGTTCCACCTGGGGCGACAAATTTGAATACTGCCACAAAGATTAGCATGAGCGAGATTAGCACCGGTGATCGCGTACTCGTGCGGGGCCTCGTTTCCGAGGACCAAAAATCCGTCGCTGCGACGTCCGTGATTGTGATGACCAAGTCGGATTTGGCCGGCGCTCGCGACGCCGAGCGTTCAGATTGGCAACGACGCGGTATTGGCGGGACGGTGCAAGCGGTAAACCCAGAGACTAAAGAGATCATTGTTATGGCCCCCGCGGCGACGCCCACACCTGGAAATCCCACGCATCCGGTGGCCGTTGCTCTGGGCGCCAATGCTGTTTTGTTACGTTACGACCCGGATTCGGTGAAATTCAGCGACGCAAAGCCGAGCACCTTCGAGCAAATCAAGGTGGGGGACCAGATGCGTGCGCTAGGCACGAAGAGTGAAGACGGTGGTCGCTTCACGGCTGAAAAACTGGTGTCCGGCGCCTTCAGGAATCTGGGGGTTACCGTGGTTTCGATTGATGCGCAGAGCAGAGCCATATCCGGAAAGGATTTGGCGTCGGGACTGGCGATCCTCGTGCGAACGAATGCGGATTCAAAGTTACATCGACTTCCACCCACGGTGGCCCGCACGCTGGCGACGCTCAACTCCGGGGGCAAGAGCGGAAGTGAGCCAGGCGATCAGCCCCTCGACGTGCAACAAATGTTGGAGGGCGCTCCTGCTTTTGATCTCGGCGAACTGAAACCCGGCGATCCTTTGATCGTGGTGAGCACGGAAGGGGCAAAACCATCAGAAGTGATGGCTATCGATATCCTCGCCGGAGTGGAGCCAATTTTGGCCGCACGCCCCAAAGGCAGCAATCAGTCAGTGCTGGGGTCATGGAGCCTGGGAATGAATGGGGGAGAAGGCGGACCTTAGCACAGACAATCCCCGCGAGAATTACGGCCAGGTACCAACAAAGTTCAGCGCTGTGCGATTGAACAGAAACGGCGGCAACCTTCCTAATGGAGACCAGGGATGATCAGCTTGCGTGAGAGCTTGAGACGCGTTGTTCATTTCGTGCTTGTTTCATGTTTTTTTTCTTCCGTGCTGCTGGCCCAGTCCGGTGAAGTTAGTCTGCGCGGCCAAGTCACAGACCAATCTGGCGCGGTCGTCCCGCACATCCCTGTCACGCTCATCGGGCCCGGCGGAGCTGTGCGGGAGGCTAAGACCGAAGAGTCCGACGGACGTTACGTCTTCCGTGATCTGCCTGCAGGCACGTATACGCTGCGCATCAGCGTAAAAGGCTTTGCTAACATCGAAAAGCCAGGCGTAGTTGTCGTCCGAGGCCAGCCCCAAGTCGTAGACGTCCAGCTCGCCGTCGTGATGGAGCGGCAAGAGGTAACGGTAAAGGAGGATGAGGCCCCCAGCGTTAGCGTCAGTTCCGCGAACAACGCGAGTGCAGTGACGCTGCAGGGCGCTGACTTGGAAGCGCTGTCCGATGATCCTACCGACCTTGAGGCGGACTTGCAGGCGCTCGCAGGCCCTTCAGCGGGCCCCAGCGGCGGGGCGATGTTTGTAAACGGATTCAGCGGGGGAAATCTGCCTGCGAAAGAGTCGATTCGCGAGATTCGTATCAACCAGAATCCGTTTTCGCCCGAGTATGACACCCTTGGCTATGGCCGCATCGAAATTTTCACAAAACCCGGCACGGAGAAATACCACGGCACTGCGGACTATAGCTTTGGGAAGGACTTCTGGAATTCGCGAAACCCATATTCCGTCCAGAAGGCGCCGTTCATGCTCAACGAAATTGAAGGCAACGCCGGCGGTCCGCTGGGCAAGCGCGCGTCGTTCGCCGTCGAATGGCAGCGGAATATGGTCGACAACGGTTCGATCACGAATGGTTTCTTTGTGGACCCGCAGACGCTGATCGAGGCACCATTCAACTCCGTGCTGGTAACACCCCAACGATTCACTCGGATCAACCCGCGCGTGGACTATCAGCTCAATCAAAATAACACCCTGACGGTCGCGTACGACTTTACGCACTCGGATATCCGGGATGCTGGCATTGGCGGATTCAACCTGATCCCTCGCGGGTATCACGTGACATACACCGATCAGACAGTGCAAATGACCGAAACGGCCGTGTTGGGCAGAAATATCAATGAAACGCGCTTCCAGTATTACCGCACGGCTAGCCAGACGACGCCCAATAGTCTCAGCCCCGAGACCCAGGTGCTGGGGTCGTTCAATGACGGCGGCTCGCAGAACGGCCATTCCCTCGATACGCAGAATAGCTTCGAGCTGCAGAACTACACATCGATGGTCCGAAGCAGACATACCTGGCGATTCGGTATTCGTCTGCGCGGGCAGGTGGATGACAGCATCGCGCGGCAAAATTTCAACGGCACGTTCACTTTTGGCGGCGGCCTCGCCCCGGAACTCGACTCCAACAATCAGCCCGTGCTCGACGCGAAAGGAAATCAAGTATTCACGTCCATCAATTCCATCGAGAGATATCGCCGTACTCTTTTGTTTCAGCGGAGGGCTGATACGCCAGCACAGATTCGAGCGTTGGGCGGCGGGGCTACGCAGTTCAGCATGATACGGGCACCCCAAATCTCTCGGCTCGCCAGGTAGACGTCGGGGTGTTTGCCGGCGACGAGTGGCAGGTGCATCCAAACTTTACTGTGGATCTCGGATTCAGGTATGAAACCCAAAGTTATATCCACGACTGGCGGGATTTCGCGCCCCGCGTGGCGATTTCCTGGGCTCCAGGAGGAGGCGCCAGCAGCTCGCGAGCCAAGACCGTGTTGCGTGCTGGCTTCGGCATTTTCTACGATCGCTTCCCTCTGTCCGACATCGTCACTGCGGAACGCTACAACGGAATTCTTCAGCAGCAGTTCGTGGTCGCCAATCCGGATTTCTATCCGACGATTCCCTCCGCGTCCTCTCTTGCAACGCAAGGGTACCAATCCACCGAAGCAGTGAGTTCTCGCCTGCGCGCCCCCTATTTCATGCAATCGGCATTGACCTTGGAGCACCAATTGTCAGCGAGCACGGCTTTCGCGATCACCTACACGAATTCCCACGGGATGCACCTGTTCCGTTCGGAGGACGTCAACGCGCCGCTGCCAGGGACTTACAATCCTAACGTGCCGAACAGCGGTACGTTTCCGCTCGGGCATCCAGGCCCCGTGTTCCTGATGGAGTCTTCGGGGATTTATAACCAGAACCAGGTCGTTGCCAACATCAACACGCGGCTGAAACAGGGAGTTTCGCTGTTCGCTTTCTACGTGCTCAATCGCGCGATGAGCAGTACGGATGGCATCGACACCGTGCCGGCAAACCCGTACAGCCTCGCTGGCGAATACGGCCCGGCGGCAACGGACGTGCGTCATCGTGTAACATTTGGCGGCTCCGTCAATACGAAGTGGAATCTACGTATCAGCCCGTTTGTAATTGTTCAATCCGGCGCGCCCTTTGACATCACCGCTGGCAGCGACCTCTATGGCACCACGCTGTTCAATGGACGTCCCGGCATTGCCACCGACCCCAGCAAACCGGGAGTGATCCAGACGCCTTACGGGCTGTTTGACCCGAACCCCTCGCCGGGTGAATCTATTTTGGGGCGAAATTACGGGCGCGGACCGGGACAGATGCGGGTGAACCTTCGGGTCTCCAAGGCCGTCGGATTCGGGGGAGAGACTGGACGCTCTGCCGAACAGCGCCCAACTGCGAGCCCAGGGGGCGCCACCGCAGCGCAGGCCTCGGGCAGGGGATTGGGTGGGATTATTGGCAATCCGAAGACCGCCCGCCGCTATAACATGATCTTCTCGATGTCCATCCAAAACCTGCTGAATCACAACAATCCGGGACCAATCACCGGCGATATCACCTCGCCTCTGTTTGGATTCGCGAACCGGATCGCCGGGGGGCCCAATGGCGAAGGGTTCTTTGAAACCGCTGACAACCGCCGGCTGGAGGCGCAGATCCGATTCACGTTTTAGTGATACCTGTCCCTACCAAGAAATCCGTTCTTATTTTAAAGCGGTTGAATAGGTGAAGCTGCGGTATGCAGGCTGAGGGGCGGAGTTAACACGAGCCGAGATCTTCCGACGGCGGAGATATATTAGTAGCACTTGCCCCTGGTTCTCCTGACCTGTTGTCCGAAGACACGTTGCGGTTCTGCTTCTGATTGTTTGCCTCTTTATGGGTGAGGGGCGGTCCGCATTAATATCTTCCCGCGAGCCAGGCGTACGCGAACCAAAAACGTGAGCCGCCCGGCATCGCAAACTGCGCCTTGGTCACAGCGGGAATGGTGTGACGGAGAATTACACGCAGACGTTCGCGAAGGATGAGCGGGAAACAGCAGCGAAGCTGGGTGAACTATTCGGCATCGGATGGCCGGAAAAAGACGAGGGAAAAGTGATTTCTCTCCCCAGTCATTCCCAAATGAAGGAAGGGCTTCCTGGTGGAGTCCAAGAAGCCCTCGTAAATCAGTAAGATTGGTTGCGGGGGTTGGATTTGAACCAACGACCTTCGGGTTATGAGCCCGACGAGCTACCAGGCTGCTCCACCCCGCGAAGGCATGATAGCGGAAGCGCTGTGGTTCGTCAAACCAACCAAGCTCCGATCGGCGACTTAGACCGCGGCAAAACGAGTCATCAGGTTGCAGATCTCTTGCGCTCTCTACACGCACCACCGCTCGACGAGAAAATTAATTCCGCGAGGCGCGCGCAACTGCTTCCGCATGCGTGCGCGTGCGAATCTTTTGGAGCCGGTTACGAAGGTCCCCCGGATCAATCCCTGCTGAGAAGCACACGGTCCGATAATCGGTGTCGTCATGAAACAAAAATTGTTCCGCTTCGCGCTGCCGGCGCAGCGGGCCATGGATCCATTCCTCGACAGTGCTGGCGATCACGGCGCGCCAAAGTTTCTGTTCCGCTATTTCTTGATCTTCGCTGCTATGAATTGAAGTTTCCAACATCTTCCCTCCTCAGACAGGCCACTTTCAACATCCTTGGCCACACATCCTAATGTGGCAACCTATAGGCCATTCGAAGGGAATTGACGAAAAATTCTCTGCCGGAAACCAATACAAAGAAGGAGGTTATGCAGCCAGTGTGGATGTTCCAATTTGCTCCGTGGCGGGGCTGGTTCAACCACGCACAAACCGAGACTTGTTGTACCGGGACGCCACACAGGGTGCGAGCGAAGGGACGCTTTCTCCTGCAATTCCTTGGAGGCGGTCACGCAGACGGAATGGGAGCCCGCCGGAATAACGACAACCAGGAGTATCTTTTGCGAGGTACGCTGGGGAATTCAGCAATTTAGGATCTTGCGGTAGGGGGTCGGATTTTCAACGGGCCACGCGACGCTCGTTCTTCAGCTTGCAACCCATCCCTCAGGACGTTGGTATTTGCGCCGGTAGACGATCCGGCTCTTCTTTCCCCCGGAGATGAAATTGAAAATAATTTCCTTGCTGCCATCCAGCCGGGCTCTGCCGTGCCTCTTGGATGCCGACAGGACCAACCAATGCCCCGCTACGATTTCATATGTGCCGCTCTCGCTGAGCATTCTGTAACTGCCGTCCGATTTCAGGACCAGCGATGGCGCCTTGCAAGGCACGGTTTTCCCCCCGACTTCCACTGTCTTGCACCTGTAGGTCCCGGAAAGGTCGGTCTCGGCGTGAACCGGGAGGGCGGCGAAAAGCAGCCCGGCAATGCATGCAAAGAGCATTCGAAAAGCGATCTGAAGGGTCCTGGGGTTTGGCCGCATTTTCGTCTCTGGGGGCCCTCGGCGAGCGGTCCGTATGGCCCACGCACTCACCTGGGTGCAAGCTCAGTGCCAGTCTAGGAACCTAGAAGCGCCTTGATTAAGAAGGGTTTATGGAATGGAGTGGTGAAATTGTGTGCGCCCGGTAGACACAGTCAGTTCGGAGTTTGCATAGGAAAGGAAATGATTTTCCTTCGCTTCCGCTAAGAGCCCGTACTCCAAACAAAGCCTGGGCAACCGCCGCTGGCCCTATATCTTATATCTTGGACCGGACCAGCTTCGCGCCTTCGACCATTGCCCTCATCTTTTCGAACGCGACCCTTCGGGGTAAATACTTCAGGCCGCAATCCGGCGCCACGATCACGCGTTCCGGGCTGACGAACGGCAGGGCCCGCCGGATCCGTTCGGCCACGATTTCCGGTGTTTCGATCTGTTGAGTGGAAAGGTCCAACACGCCCAGGAGTATCGTCTTCTCCGGCAGCTTCGCTAGAACCGAACAATCCAGCGATGATTGCGCGGTCTCGATCGATATTTGTTGCACATGGCACTCTGCCAGTTCCGGCAAAAACGAATATCCTGAGGGACGCTCGTGAACCAGCGCCGCGTATCCAAAGCATAGGTGAATCGCCGTCGCGCCTAAAACTCCGTCGAGTGCGCGGTTCACTGCCTTTACGCCGAACTGGCGAGCCTTCTCAGGATGCGCCTGCATGTAAGGTTCATCGATTTGAACGATATCGGCCCCGGCCGCAAACAGGTCCTTAATCTCTTCGTTGACGGCCACGGCGTAAGCCATCGCGAGCGCCTCTTCCGTTTCATAGAAATCATTTTGCGCTTGCTGGGACATCGTGAACGGACCGGGCACTGTCATCTTGATCGAGCGGTCCGTGTTCGCCCGCAGGAATTGCACGTCGCGAACCTGCACGGGATGTTTTCGCTGAACCGGCCCCACCACGCGAGGAACCAAATTTTTGCGCCCGGTCCTGCTCAACACGGTCCCAGGATTTTCCAAATCGATTCCTTCGAGCGCGGTTGCGAAACGATTTGAATAACTCTCCCGCCGCATCTCGCCGTCGGTGAGGATGTCGAGACCCGCGCGCTCCTGCTCACGAATGGCCAGAATCGTGGCGTCGTCCTGCGCCTGCTCCAGCCATTCCGGAGCAACGCGCCACAGCTGCTGAGCGCGGATGCGCGCCGGCATTTCCTTGGCGAGTTTCTGGCGATCGATTAGCCAGTCCGGCTGCGGATAGGAACCGACGAGAGTAGTTGGGAAAAGTTTCGCTGCCATCATGATCCGTTGCGATACTTCGAGTTTCTCCCAGACGATCGCGTAGAATCACAAAATCATATCGCCCAATGGTCTTGCTGCCTAGCGATTCGCGCGGCCTGTTGATGTTGGCGGGTCGTGACTCCATTTGGTTCTGGAGAGGGCGAACACCTGCCCGCCCAAAAAGCGGGCGGCTTCTACAGGACCCACGGCAACCTACGAGAAAGGTTTTGTAGAGGACTCTCCGTCCTGTGTTTTCAGGGACGGAGTGGGCGCTTTTCCATTTTTATTGGCGCTGCCACTTGAAGGTCAGCAAATCAAAGGGTACCATCCCGTGCATGGACACGAGTCGTTCCGGGTGCGGGCACTACTTTTGCACTGAGCGCCCAGCCTGGCCGGGGCGTGAATCCCGTCATAGGTGGTAACTGCGAATTCAATCCGCGGGGGTAGCGCATGAACCCGAAGTTAGTAACGTCCTTTGTCTTGATCGTGAGCCTTTTGCTATTTTGCGGCCCGATGCTGGCGCACCACGGAAATGTGGCCTATGACGAAATTCACCCGATCACCATTGCGGGGACCGTGACGGAAGTGGTGTGGGCCAACCCTCATGTCCAGATTTTTCTTGACGTCAAGGACGACAAGGGCAAAGTCGTAAGTTGGGGCGTCGAATCGCAAAGTCCCGGCATTCTGCACAGGAATGGCTGGAACAAAACTTCCATCAAGCCGGGGGACCAAATTACGATTACGCTCGCCCCCTCAAAAAACGGAGCACCGGTCGGATTTTCCGGGGGGAATACGGGTAAGGTCGTCTTCGCCGACGGCCGTGTGTTGAAGATGAACGAGAGATAACAACTGCTTTGGTGCTCCCCGACAGGGTCGAGGCACTGTGAGTGCAAGCGCATGCCCGCCTGAAGGCGGGCGCTACTGAGAGCAAGACTGGGCAGCCACATACACTCTGGAGAATCACAATGCGAAATCGCTTGATGTGTGAGATGGTCGCGCTAGCGGCGGTCATGACCTTCACGTCCGGCGCGTACGCTCAGGGCACTCAGCAGAAGACCGCGACGAAGGCCCCTGCCGCGCCCGCCCCCAAACGCGACTTCTCCGGAGTCTGGCAATACCAAGGCGCTGGTGGCGCCGAAAGTTTTGCGGCGGAAAAGGATTTTCCCTCGATGACGCCTTGGGCGAAGGCGAAGTTCGACGAAGAGATACCTGGATACGGCTCCAGAGCCCGCGCCGGCGGCAATGACCCGATTTTGCAGTGCGATCCCATCGGTTTCCCGCGCGTCATGTTCATGCCCACGCCCATTGAGTTCGTCAATGCTCCCGGTCGCGTGTTGCAGTTTTTCGAGCGCGAGCACGAATGGCGTCCCATCTGGACCGACGGGCGATCTCTGCCCACAGATGTGGATCCGGCCTGGTACGGACACGCCATCGGCCATTGGGAGGGAGACTATATATTAGTCGTTGAATCAACTAACTTCAATGATAAATCCTGGCTGACCCCGGCGGGCTATCCGCACACCGAGGATATGCGCATCATCGAACGCTACCAGCGCGTCGACCATGACACCATCCTCTACACTCTCACGGTCGTTGACCCAAAGGCCTATACCAAACCCATCGAGGGGCGTCACGTCACCTTGAAGCTCCGCCCGCACCAGGAGATTGAAGAGCTCCCCTGCGTCTGGTCGGAAGAAAACGCTTTCACCAAGCGAATCAGGGAACCCGCTGCCGCGAAGCCCGCGAAGTGAATGACTTCCCCCGGGAGGCGGAAGTCTCCGGTTAGCTCTCCAAGGACTGATTTTGGATTAGTTCCGAGCGCGCCGTTATTCAGTACTCATCAAGTCTTTGATCGAGTAAACTGAGCGACTCTCTGCTATGCCACTACCCGCAGGCACAAAGCTCGGCACGTACGAAGTTGTCGCGCCAATAGGCGCAGGCGGCATGGGCGAGGTGTATCAGGCTCGCGACAGCAATCTCAGGCGCGACGTTGCCATCAAGGTTTTGCCGGAAGCGTTCGCGCATGATGCTGATCGACTCTCCCGTTTTCGACGGGAAGCACAACTACTCGCGGCTCTCAATCACTCCAACATCGCGACGATCTACGGCCTCGAAGAGTCAAACGGCACAAGCTACCTCGTGATGGAGTTGGTTCCCGGCGAGACATTAGCCCAACGCATCAAGCGAGATGGCGCGGTCCCAATTGAAGAATCTCTCACGATAGCGAAGCAAATTGCCGAAGCGCTCGAAGCCGCGCACGAGAAAAGCATCATTCACCGCGACTTGAAACCTGCCAATGTGAAACTGACTCCCGAGGGAAAAGTCAAAGTGTTGGATTTCGGCTTGGCGAAAGCGTTCGCGGGCGACACATCAACGGAGGACATGGGCAATTCACCAACGTTGAGCATGGCCGCGACGATGCAGGGAGTGATTCTCGGTACGGCAGCGTACATGAGTCCCGAGCAGGCTCGCGGCAAGCATGTAAACAAGGCGACGGACATCTTTGCCTTCGGTGCGGTGCTGTATGAATTGCTGACTGGCAAACAGGCATTTCACGGAGAAGATGTGGCTGGCATTCTGGCTGCGGTGTTGCGAGTGGAGCCTGACTGGAGCTGTTTGCCGGAAGCTACTCCAGCCGCGATCCGCACACTTTTGCGTCGTTGCCTACGGAAAGACAAGCGGCAGCGCATCTCAGACGCAACTGACGTTCGCATCGAGATTGAAGATGCGATTGCGGCACCGAAAGATTCCGGTGCTGCGCAGGCTGCTCCAGCTTCCACGAGCAAGTTGCCGTGGGCTGTGGCCGCAGCGACGACAATCATTGCAGCCGTCGCTCTGTGGGGCTGGTGGCGGTCGACGCAGCCTGTCGAGCGAGCACTGGTTCGGCTGGACGTTGATCTCGGACCCGACGTATCGCTTGGCTCAGCAATCATTTCGCCCGATGGCACGCGAATAGTTTATGTGTCGCATGGGCGGCTCTTTACCCGACGGCTCGATCAGCCCAACGCGACTGACCTTGCAGGAACGCAGGGAGCACTTGCTCCTTTCTTCTCCCCGGACGGGCAATGGGTCGCTTTCTTCACTACAGGAAAGCTGCAAAAGATTTCGGTGGAGGGTGGCTCGGCAATCACCTTGTGCAATGCTGCAGCGTCCGGCGGTGTGGGCGGCAGTTGGGGCGAAGACGGCAACATCATCACGGCGCTCAGCAGCATGAGTGGACTATCGCGGATTCCTTCCGCTGGGGGCCCTCCAACACCCGTGACCGATTTGCAGAGCGGAGAGGTCACCCACCGCTGGCCGCAAATCCTGCCGCGAGGCAAAGCCGTGTTGTTCACGGCTAACACTGCGTCGGTTGGATTCGACGGAGCCAACATCGAAGTGATGTCTTTGGGAGATCACCGCAGGAAAACCCTCGTACGAGGTGGCATGTTCGGGCGCTATTTGCCCAGCGGACATCTGATCTACGTGAACCGTGGCACGCTGTTTGCCGTACCTTTTGATCTGGATCGGCTGGAGATTCACGGGACGCCAGTCCCGGTGCTCGACCATGTCGCGTCCGACGCAAACGGTTCGGCGCAGTTCGATTTCTCCCAAACCGGAACGGTGATTTACCGTAGCGGCGTAGCGGGAGGCGGACTGTTTACCGTGCAATGGCTTGATGCCGCAGGCAAGATGCAACCGTTGCTGACCAAACCGGACGCGTATCAGCATCCCAGCCTGTCCCCAGTCGGGAGCAAGCTGGCGATAAACACGTCAGACATCTGGGTATATGAATGGCAGCGGGACACGATGACGCGCTTGACGTTCGGCCCCACAGCCTCCATCTACCCAATCTGGAGCCCCGACGGGCGATACATCGTGTACGGAGCGCCGGGAGGCATGTTTTGGACCCGGTCAGACGGGGCGGGCAAGCCCCAGCCTTTGACCCAGAATAAGAACATTCAGCTTGCATGGTCCTTCACACCCGACGGCAAACGGCTGGCATTTAATGAGTTGAATCCTGATACTTCTTATGACCTCTGGACCGTGGCTTTGGAGAGCGATGGCGCGGGTCTTCGGGCCGGGAAGCCGGAGGTTTTCTTGCAAACCCCATCCGACGAGCGGCATCCTTCCTTCTCCCCTGATGGGCGGTGGCTGGCTTATTCTTCTACCGAGTCGGGTAGCTTTCAGGTTTACGTGCGAGCATTCCCGGATAAGGGAGGCAAGTGGCAAATCTCAAACAGCGGCGGCGCGTACCCAGTGTGGTCGCGCAACGAGCGCGAGTTGTTCTTCCGCAACGAGGATAATCAAATTATGGTTTCCAGCTACACGGTGAAGGGCGACTCGTTTGTGGCGGATAAGCCGCGTGTGTGGTCCGAGAAGAGAATCGGGATTGTGGGTCAGACCGCTAACTATGATCTCGCGCCCGACGGCAAGCGGATCATCGCGTTAATGCCAGTCGAGACAGCGGAAGCGCAAAAGGCGCAGAACCAAGTGATCTTCCTTGAAAACTTCTTTGATGAAGTGCGACGCAAGGTTCCAATCGGCAAATAATTGCAATCGCGTTTAACCCTTGAAATCTCCAATAAAAATGAGCATTTTGAGGTGGTTTGAGCGGATAGTTTATGTATTGTCGCCTGCTCGGAAACTGACCTGCCACTGATTCGCGCTATCCGCACACGGAGGATAGTCACATTACTGAGAAGCCCGCGAAGTGATCGGGTAGCTGGACCACAATCGTAAGTCCCGCGTTCCGGCTTGCTTATATTGTCCGGGCGGCCACGGGAGGTAACTTTTGTGCGCGAATGGTGCCCACCAGAAGTACGAGGTTGCTGAGCAGGATTACGGCGAAGGCGAGAGACGGCAGAAATGCGAAGTCCTTGCCTCGAGCTTCCAGCACTCCGATGCCTAAGACGGCGGTAATTAAACCGCGGGGAACGAACCACAGCATCAACTCACGCTCCAGCGCGGAAAAAGTGCTCCAGGCGAGGCGGCCTGTTAGTATGGCAATTCCGCGAGCCGCCAAAATAGCGGCGAAACACAGGGAGGCGAGCAGGATGTTTTTCCGCAGCCCAGCGTAATCGACGAGCGTGCCGAGAAGCACGAAGAAAAACGTGCGTAGTAGAAAAGCCAGTTCTCCGTGAAAGGTGAGCATCTGATCGTGGTGGTAGTCCGGAGAACGGCCCTGGCGCTCTTGGACGGGCATATCATCAAACCAGTCGGCTCCGGCGGTTTCGTCAAAACGAAGCCGCTTGCGAACCGCTGGGAAATTCGCCAGCGTGAGACCGAAGACTAAAACCGAAACGAGATCATTGCCCTTGAGAAAATGGACCCCGGAATAAACCAGAAGCACGGCCGCGAAGGTCAGTACGTGCCAAAAGCGTTCCTCCGAGAGAAAGGGCAATAGGTACGACCAGAGCATGCCGGCGAGAACTCCCGCGGCCACAGCCAGAATGAGACTTGAGGCCAAGGTCCACGCCACGGCTTCGGGAGCTGCGTTTCCACCGGAGGCAACATCCAGCAACGTGGTGACGCCCAGGACAGCAAGGGCATCGCCGAAGGAAGCTTCGACGAGCAACGTTACTTTGACTCTTCGCCGCAGACTCACCTGCTGCAGGACCGGAAGAAGTGTGGAACTGCTGATGCAGCCAAGGACGGCGCCGATCAACAACGCGTTGAGCCAGGAAAAATGCAGCGCCAAACGGCAAACTTCCGCGATGGCTGCCATCGAGAGAATAAAGCTGAAGATCGAGAGGAAGAAACCCGACCCGAAATGTTTGATGATTTCGCGAAGCTTCAGATCGAGGCCGCCCTCAAAAAGGATGAGGATCAGCGCGAGGGAGCCAAACCCGTGCGTGGCGCCACGGAAAATGTCTGGGTTGACCCAATGCAGCACGGGGCCGATGAGGACGCCCGTGGCCATCAGAATGATGACATCGGGCACACGAGTGAAACGCACCAAACGGTTCGCGACGAAAGCAAGAACGAGAAGGCCTCCGAGAAGAGCAAAGAAAACAGTGATATCCATGTTGTCCGGGCGCGGCTGAGAGAAAGATGATCGAGGAAATTAGGAAATGATGCAATCACAAATCCGGCCGCGAGTGGTTGCGCCGCCTTCACCTCCCCAACGCCTCCCCGATTGCAACCGGCCGCTCTGGTGCCATGAACAGCCCCACGGGTGTTTAGTCAGTTTGCCGGAAACTGGCTTACCACCGATTCCCGCTATCCGCATCGTATATCCTGCTAGAATTGGTGCTACCCGGTTCAGCGCTACGATTGAGGACTCATTTGAGCACCGCAAAAACATCACCGAACGAGCCGCCTGTTACTCCCAAGAAGCCAGTGAGCGAAGTGGAGCTTCTGTCGCGGGCGGAACATCCTGACCCGTTCCACCTGCTTGGCCCGCACATCGCTGGAGAGGGAGACGCGAAGCGGCTTGTCGTGCGCGCGTTTCTTCCGAACGCGAGCGAGGCGTCCGTGCTTCTCGAAGGCCACGCGAATCCGATTCCGGCTGCGAAAATTTCTCCGGCAGGGCTCTTCGAAGCCCTTCTCCCGCTCCCCCCAGCGCTCCCGATTTCTCCGTCGAGCTACCGTTGGCGCGTAAGCGATAGGGGCAAAGCGGTACATGAATTCTATGACTCTTATGCGTTTCCCGCGTTGCTGTCAGATTACGACCTGCATTTAATGGGCGAGGGGACGCACTACCTGAAATACGAAAAAATGGGGGCGCATCCCGCCACGGTTCTGGGAATCGCGGGGGTGCAATTCGCCGTGTGGGCGCCGAACGCCATGCGCGTAAGCGTGGTTGGAGATTTCAATCAGTGGGACGGCCGAGCGCACCCGATGCGCAATCGCGGGCCGTCGGGCGTGTGGGAACTTTTTGTGCCGGAACTCCCCGAAGGGGCCATCTACAAATACGAGATTCGGCCAATGTCCGCCGACCTGCCGGTGCTCAAGACCGATCCCTACGGGTTTTATTCCGAGCTGCGGCCCAAGACAGGCTCAATCGTCGCGCGACTGGACCACCACAGATGGGAAGACGCGGAATGGATGCACAATCGCGCGAATCGCGACTGGCTCTCCGCTCCAATTTCGGTGTACGAAGTCCATCTGGGTTCCTGGCGCCGCGTCGTCGAGGAAGGCGCGCGCTGGCTTTCTTATCCTGAACTTGCCGACCGGTTGATTCCCTACGTAAAACAGATGGGCTTCACGCACATCGAGCTCATGCCCGTGATGGAGTACCCGTTCGATGGCTCCTGGGGATATCAGACTCTCGGATATTTTGCGGCGACCAGCCGTTACGGCACGCCGCAAGACTTCATGTACTTCGTGGATAGGTTCCACCAGGCTGGCATCGGTGTCTTTCTGGACTGGACGCCGGCGCATTTCCCGAGTGACGGCCACGGCCTGGCTCTGTTCGATGGCACCCATCTCTACGAACATGCAGACCCTCGCCAGGGCCAACAACCGGACTGGGGGACTCTGGTCTTCAACTACGGCCGCAACGAAGTCCAGAATTTTCTGATCTCGAACGCCGTCTTCTGGATCGACAAGTACCACATTGACGGCTTGCGTGTGGACGCCGTGGCTTCCATGCTCTATCTCGATTACTCCAGACGCGAAGGGCAATGGATTCCGAATCAATTCGGTGGCCGGGAAAATCTCGCGGCGATCGCCTTCCTAAAGCGTTTGAACGAAGTCGTCTATTCGCGCTATCCCGGCGTGCTGACCATCGCCGAGGAATCAACCTCCTGGCCCATGGTCACCCGGCCGACCTATCTGGGCGGGCTGGGCTTCAGCCTGAAGTGGAACATGGGCTGGATGAACGACACGCTCAGCTACTTTTCGCTCGACCCGATCCACAGGAAGTACAACCACAAGCGCATGACGTTCTCCATGCTCTACGCCTTCACGGAAAACTTCATGCTGCCGTTTTCGCATGACGAGGTGGTCCACGGCAAATCTTCCCTGTTGAACAAAATGCCCGGCGACCTGTGGCAGACGTTCGCGAATCTTCGCCTGCTCTACGGATACATGTTCGCCCACCCCGGCAAGAAGCTGATGTTCATGGGGAATGAAATCGGCCAGCGCGGCGAATGGGATCACGACACGAGTCTCGAGTGGCACCTGCTCGAATACGCTCCTCATCGAGGCCTGCAAACTCTTGTGGCGGATTTGAACGCGTTCTATGCCCGTGAAGCGGCCCTCCACGAAGTGGACTTCGACTGGCACGGATTCGAGTGGCTGGACTGCAATGATGCGGATGCCAGTGTTCTTTCGTTCCTGCGGCGCGCGAAGCAACCAGAAAATTTCATGGTCGTGGTCGCCAACTGCACGCCCGTGATGCGGGAAGACTACCGTGTGGGGGTACCCGAACCGGGATTCTATTGGGAGAAGATGAACACCGACGCGGAACGCTACGGCGGGACCAATGTGGGAAATCTCGGCGGCGTGCAAGCTGAGCCCGTTCCCTGGAACAACCACCCGTATTCACTGAACCTGCGCCTGCCACCCCTGGGAGCCGTCTTTTTCAAGCGCGAATGGCGGTAACGCCGAGCAGGGGTCAGCCCTTAAGTGATCTTGAAAATCGGGTGCCGCATCCTTGCGCTGTTTGCAGGGGTGCGGTTTTTTTGACCAATGGTCGAGATCGATTCCCGGTCTAGTTAATGCGCATACCCTAGTGCGATACAGCCACTTCTTTGCCAGGGATGAAGAACGCCTCTTCTTTTACGGCCGCCTTGTCCCACCCGCGGCGCGTCAAAATACCTTTTGTGTTTTCGATCATGGATGGGTGGCCACAAAGGTAGGCGCTAGTGTTTCCCGGAGCAAGCCCCCAGGAATCCGTGTATTTGCGGACCAGGTCGTCGATCCGGCCAGTTTCGCCTGTCCAAGTCTTGTCTTCCCAAGGACGGCTAACCGTCGGTACGTAGGTCAGCCAGGGAACCTCGGCGGCAAAGAGTTTGAGTTCCTCGCGATACGCCAACTCCCAGGAGCGGCTGGCGCCGTCAAGCAAGAAGAGTTTGTGCTCCCCTTTAAATTTCGCGTCCTTCCATTGGCGGTGGAGGGAGCGCACAAAGCTGACGAAGGGAGCGACACCGGTCACGGTGGCAAGCAGAAGATGGTTGGTGCGGCCGGAGGTGGTATCCAGGGTGAACCGCCCTTTGGCAACCTTGCGTAAGGTGAATTCGTCGCCGACCTGGTACGGGTAAAGCCGTGGCGTCACGTCGCCCTGTGGAACCAGCTCGACGAAGAATTCCAGAAATTTCTCATGCGGAGCTGAAGCGATGGAATACGCGCGTTCGTAGTGTTTTTCGGGAGCGACAACGCCCAGCGTGGAATATTGACCTGGCACAAAACTATATTCCCCGCCAGGATCGACCCGAATCACCCACAAATCGTCCGAAATATCCCGCCGCTCAAGGATACGGGCAGAATAGTATTTGTCACCGGAAGGGGTCATAGGCATTCCTCACCCCAAGTATAATGGGAAATTGAGCACAGGTCATGAAGAGAAATAGAGTGGGGTCGAAACAAGCACCACGGGTGCGGGCTCTGCTTGTTGATCCTGACTTCAGAAGGGGCGCCTGCAAATAAACGACCAGAGCTACTGTCCCTGCTTACCCATCCCGCGCATCATCTCCGCCGGGTCGAATTTCTTGGGCGTGCCCGTAATGTGATCCTTCGCGTCCGTGATGACTTTGGTCAGGACCATCGATGCATCCTTGCCCTGTGTTTTCACGAGGCCCCAGGGGGCGACCTTGTCCGAGACCCATGCGTCGGAGGAACCGTCTTTCATCCGGTAGTGTTCACAGCTGAAGGTGCCGGCCGGAACCGTAATCGATTCGGTGCCAACGCGCTCGGCCTTTTCGCGGATGTCGGTCGGCGTGGACTGCGCCATGCGGCGTCCCCCCATATTCATATCCATCTCCATGGGGTCCTGGCCCGGCATTTGCATAATCATCCGCGTGGACGCCACGCCGGTGTCGCTCGGCGCGATCAAATATTTCATGTACATATCGCCGCCGGCGCGGGCATTGGACATGGCCATTTCCATCCAGTAGCCAGCCTTCCCGTTGACGTCTTCCTTCCCCACAATCGTGATTTCCAATTGCGACTTCTTCCCCTCCCGGTCCGTCATTTCGTATGCCCCGCCGGAGCCGACGACTGGATTCCAAATGCCGCTCATGTCCGGAGTCCGCGGCCCCATGCCCATTTGCGCCCCGAGTGGCGAAGCCAGCGCCAGCATCGTGAGAATGGCAACAACTCGTTTGGTTTTCATATCCATTGGCCCCTTCCAGGTTCTTCGTGCGGGTGCGGGCTACGCTATTGGCCCGCTTAGTATTCTATAGGTCAGGCCCTGCCTCGGACAGCCTGTCTCTTCCGTTTCGTTCCAGCACTGCCTGCCAAGAGCTCATATTCCGCACGGTCAAAACCTACAATGATCTTATCGGCCAGCACGAGCGTCGGCGTCGTCCGGCTGTCGAGCTCCTCCGTCAATATCCGTAAATAATCGGGATTTGTCCGGATATCTCGTTCTTCGAAGGGGATACCGCGCGAAATCAGAAATTTCTTCGCATCCATGCATGCAGCGCAGCCGGGTTCCGTATAGAAATGATTGGGCATCTTGAAATGTTCCGCTGACGACCACCCCGGTCCCCTCCTTGTATCAGATTTGATTCCGCTGACGCAATCGGATTCCCTACTCTCGGATCGAAACTGACAAGCGGGGTAGCCGTTGCAAGGAAATGGCGCTGCATTCACTCGTATGCGAGGGCGTCGACTGGATCGCTCCGTGCCGCACGCAGAGCGGGATAAATTGCCCCGCAATTGCGCCACCAATCGTCAGCAATATTGCGCGGACAATCCAGGCCCCTTCGATTTCCACCTGAAGTGTTGGAGAAGTTTGATGCAGAACCGCAACGATGGCGTAGGTACACAGCAATCCGAAGGCCACGCCCAGCGCAACCATGACCAATGTCTCGCCGACGATCATCCCGCAGATTTCAAGGCGCGAAGATCCCAACGCCTTCAGGATGCCGATGTCGCGCGTACGTTCCAAGACCATGGTGTGCATCGTCAGCAGCACCACCAGGAAACTAATCGTCACTCCGAGGATGAGGAAGGCGCGAATAAACGGCTTCAACTCCGGAAGGTTCGAAGAGGTCATCAACGTGCTGAATTCCGCCATCGAACGAATCTTATACGTCGGAAGCAACTTGACCAGTTCATTGCGGACGGCCTCCGTATCGCCCTTGCTGCGGACGAAGAACATGGAGACGCGTTTGTCTGCGCCGGCGAAGTCCTGCGCGGTCTTCAAAGGAATAAAGAACCGCGCGCCCTTGCCGTGCACGACGATGCCCGAAATCGTGAACTCATGGCCGATAAGAGTCGTTGTCGCGCCGACTTGAAGTTTTCGCAAATGCGCCGCAAGGTCATCCGCCATGGCCTCGGTAGGCTGCTGGAACGGACCGCCGGAAAGAAACGAAAATCCGCTGCTAAGACCGGCAAACCTGGCGTAATCAATACCGTATACGACGCCCAGGTTGTGCTGGTCCACGACGATCAACACCGGGGCGACTTCATCGACGCCAGGAAGGCTCGCGATTTTTTCCACAAGCGTTTCCGGCATCACGGCGCTGGAGAACGCGAAGAAAATGGACGAGTTGGGCGGCTGCACGATGATGTCTGCCCCAATTCCTTCCGCGCGCGTTCGCCAGTCGGACAATGCTCCCGACGTCAAGCCGACGATCAAGAGAACGAGGAACACTTGCAGGGAAAGCGCGAGGACACTCAACGCGGACCGCAGTGGGCGGACGCCCAGGTTGCTCCACAGAAGATGCCAGACCACAAATCCTTTGTATGGTTTAACGTCCATGGTAAATTTTCACGAATCAAAATCCGGAGCACCAATCTTACACCCTGCACACACGCGGTCCAAGGCGCGCCCCGCGATTTCAACAGTTGTGTTGAAAAGTTTGTGGAAAAGAACCATTGGAGATTCCTTACCACACGCGAAACAAAGCGCTTGATCCTGTTTGCACAAAGATGAAGCAATCGGACGGCGAAACACCCTGGCGCGTGTGTAGGCTACACTTTCCCGCTGATCGTTTTAAGTGAAACGCGGGGCCCGACGAAATACGGCTGCGGGCTCTATTTGTTTACCCCAAATCCTGAAGGGGAGCGCGCCAAAATTGATTTTTGCAAAGCGGCAGCGACTGCTGGCTGCTTTTCATCCGTTCAAAGTGCGGCAGATATTCGCGGTTGTGCCACACCGCCCCGGCAACTCCGGGACCGCCATTCTCCGGAAGCGGCCCGGGAACACCATTCTCCTGAATGGCGTCTTTCTGCTCGCCAATCGGGAGATTGGCGTTCCCGGGATTGTTCTGAGAGTTGTCCACGGAATGCTCGGTGCAGCTAATACCACTTCGGAGGGCGCGCCAACTCAATGTTGATGGTCTGTTCCGCCTGATCCACTTCGTAATACTCGCCGAATGTCTTCCACCCGGGTGCGATCACTTGAACCAGGAACTTCCCGCGAGGAATATCAGGAACGTGGCAGACTCCGGAAAGGTTCGTCTTCAGATTCATCTCAATCTTTTTGTCCTTGCCTAACACCTTGGCCTGGACGAATTTCACGTACACACTGGCGCTGTCCACGGGTTTCTTGTCTTCTCCGTTGGTCACGACGATTGTCAAGTGGACCGAGGTCGAAGCAGGGTCAGACTTTCCTTTGGAATTGGGAGTCTTGTCCTGCGCCCGCACGGTGAAAGCAAAAAGCAACGCCAGCGAAGTTAGAGCAATAGGAATATTTTTCATGCGATTCGAGGCGTTCATCAAATAACGCCCTCCCTGGCGATATAGCCCGCACGACTAGTCAGCAAGTTCCTCGCGCCGCGCATGGAATCTCGGCGTTCTTAGGAGGGCCGGGCTCTTGTGGTGAGTCTCCCGAAGCATCAGCCCCACCGAACAGGGACTTCCTGGGAGCGGCTTTAGCCACTGAAGCTAGCTCTGGTTGGAGCCCCGCCACGCTGTGAATTCCCTGG
Source organism: Terriglobia bacterium (assembly GCA_963811715.1). Classification (GTDB taxonomy): domain Bacteria; phylum Acidobacteriota; class Terriglobia; order Acidiferrales; family UBA7541; genus Palsa-360. The sequence goes on along the minus strand of CAWESM010000003.1, from coordinate 2,235,553 downwards.
TCCCCATTTTTGTACTTTTTGCCGCACCGTGCAAGGGCAGATCGAAAGAAAACACGGGTGCGGGCTATACTTGTAGCCCGTCAAGAACGGGTCCGGCCTGCGCTTGCAGCTCGGCAAAGAATCGTAGCCAAGGAGTTTCCCCATGGGATTCGCAACCGATGCCATCCACGTAGGACAAGAACCTGATGCCGCGACAGGAGCGATCGTCGCGCCGATCTACCAAACCTCGACCTACGTTCAGGAGGAGCTCGGAAAAAACAAAGGCTACGACTACGCCAGGACGGCGCACCCGAACCGCCGCGCGCTCGAACGCACCGTCGCGAAGCTCGAAGGCGGCAGCGCGGCGTTCGTCTTCACATCGGGGATGGCTGCCATCGATTCGGTATTCCGTCTGCTGCGCCCGGGCGACCACGCGATCATCTCCGAGGCGGTCTATGGGGGAGTGATCCGCCTGACGACCCAGTTCCTCGTGCAATGGGGGCTGGAGTTCAGCTTCGTGGACACCTCTTCGATTACGCGCGTGGAGCAGGCCGTCAAGCCGAACACGAAAATGATTTACATCGAGACGCCGACCAACCCGACCATGTGCGTCACTGACATTGCGGCCGTGGCGAAGATTTCCGCGGCGCAAGGCGCCACTCTGGTCGCGGACAACACATTCCTGAGCCCGTACCTGCAATCTCCCATCGCGCTCGGAGCGCGGATCGTCGTCCACTCGATGACCAAATACCTGAACGGGCATAGCGATTCGCTCGGTGGGGCCGTCATCCTGACGCGCGCGTCCGATGCGGAGAAAATCTATTTTCTGCAACGCTCCACGGGCGCGGGCCTCGCGCCGATGGATTGCTTCCTCGTATCGCGCGGAATTAAAACCCTGGCCGTGCGCATGAAACAGCACGATGCGAACGGAGGCGCGATCGCGCGCTTCCTCGAAGATCATCCTCGCGTGCAGCGCGTTCACTATCCTGGATTGCCTTCGCATCCGCAACACGCTGTCGCGGTCCGCCAGCAGCGCGGCTTCGGCGCGATGATCTCGTTCGACGTGGTCACCCTCGAAAACGCCAGAAAAATGCTCAACCATGTAAAACTCTGTTCCCTCGCGGAAAGCCTCGGCGGAGTCGAGACCCTGATCTCGCACCCGGCAACGATGACCCACGCCTCCGTCCCCGCCGAAGTCCGCGAGCGCATCGGCATCACCGACGGCCTCATCCGCATTTCCGTGGGGATCGAGGACGTCGAAGATCTAATCGCCGATCTCGATCAGGCGCTCAAGAAAATGTAAATAGGGACAGAGCGGGCCAAAGGTTGTTGTAGCCCGTCCCGGTCTGACCGGGACGGGAGTTTTCTTTCGCCGGTCACCGACCAGAAGATGATCCGCCCTAATTTTTCCGACGCGTTTTTTTTCCAAGACATTCCTCGATCCAGGCAAGATACGCATCCGATCCCGCCGCGATGGGGAGAGCGATGAACTCGGGCACGTCGTAAGAGTGGAGGCGTTCCACAGCCTCCCGCAGCTTCGTCAAACATCTGCGCGAAGTCTTGATAAGTAGCAATCGTTCCCGCGCGGATTCCACTTTTCCTTTCCATCGATAGATGGATTCCACAGCGCCAGGAAGTGTATTCACGCAAGCGGCGAGCCGTGCGCCCACCACGGCGTGCGCAATGCGTCGCGCTTCGGCAGGACTGGAACAAGTCACCAGAACCACAAATTTGTCGGTCAAATTCCCATCCCTCGGCGGCCAAACAGCCTGCGTAAAAACTCTCAAGTTTTGTGGGTCGTGCCTTTAGGCACGACAAAAAGGCTCCACTGCCTTCAGGGGGTTTAACCCCTGACGGCGCTGAACTGCAATATTCCGCAATCTCGAAAGCCGCGCCTCACAAACATTAGTCCAAATCTCGAACGCCTCGTTACTCTTTCTCGCTTCTTGTGTATCCCGTTTGGTCCCACCTTGCATGCCACGCTACAATACTCCGCTGGAGACACGGTCATTCCAATCGGAAAATGACGGCAGCGATTAAATTTGGGACCTCGGGCTGGCGCGCGATCATCGCGGAGGATTTCACATTCGCGAACGTGCGCCTAGCTGTGGCGGCCATCGCGGACCACGTGCGCAGCCGCGGCGCGAAGCCCACGGTGATCGTCGGGCATGACACACGATTTTTCGCCGAGGAGTTTTCACAAACGGCCGCGCAAATTCTGCGCGAGCATGGCATCCACGTGCTGCTCTGCGAAGGCGCCACTCCAACCCCGGTCATCGCGCACGAAATCATACGCCGGAAAATCGATGGCGCGATCAACTTCACCGCGAGCCACAATCCAGCGGAATATCAAGGCCTGAAATTTTCGGGCCCCGACGGCGGCCCGGCCCTTCCCGAAGTAACGCACGACATCGAAGCGCGAGCCGCCAAAATGGGAGAGCGCGCCCCCGCAAAGCCAAACGACAGCGCTTTTGAAACGATCGATCCGCGCGACTCCTACCTCGAGCGCCTCGGCCAGTTGGTAAATTTCGATGCCATGCGCGACGCGAAACTCAGCGTCGTCACCGATGCGCTCCACGGTTGCGGCGCGGGATATCTGGACCGCGCGCTAACAAACCACGGCATCACGGTACAGGCGATGCGGACAAACCGCGATGTCTTATTTGACGGCTCCGGTCCGGACGTTTCCGAGGAAAATCTCCGCCCGTTGCGCGAGGCGGTCCTCGCGAAAAAAGCCGCCGTTGGCCTGGCCACCGATGGAGATGCCGACCGCTTCGGCATCCTCGATTCCGATGGCACATGGATGCAGCCCAATCACATCCTCGCGCTGCTGTACGAGTATATTGTGGAAACGCGCGGGTGGAAAATGCCTGCCGCGCGCAGCGTTGCGACTACGCACTTGATCGACGCGGTGGCCGAGCATTACGGCACCACGGTTTTTCAAACTCCCGTAGGCTTCAAATACATCGGCGAGTTGATCCAGCAGGACAAGATCGCTCTCGGCGGCGAGGAAAGCGCCGGCCTGACGATTCGCGGGCACATCCCGGAAAAAGACGGCATTCTTGCGTGCCTGCTCGTCGCGGAAATGGTGGCGGTTCGGGGCGCCTCGCTCGCCGATCAGTTGCGGGCGCTGTTCAAGCGCGTGGGCCGCGAGTGCTGGCCGTTACGGACCAATCTTCACTTGCCAGAAGATGTAAAAGTGAAGACCATCGCGCGGCTGAAAACCGAATTTACGACTTTTCTTGGTCGGCGCGTCGCGAATCTCGACCGCACCGATGGACTGAAGATCGCGTTCGACGACGGTTCCTGGGTGTTGCTGCGTCTTTCCGGCACCGAGCCGCTCCTGCGTGTATATACCGAAGCGGCGACGCCCCAAGCCGCCTCTCAATTGGCGGTTGAAACGAGCGCCTGGGTCCATATGGATACCGCGCAAGGAGCCCCAGCTTGAGGCCGCTTCCGAAAATTTCTCCGACCGATGCCGCCGCATACCTGCGACGAAACGCGAGACAAATCCTGGGCCTGGCCCTGTTTGCCCTGCTCGTGCATGACATCTTCGGAGCGCATGGCTTCATCGCCATGCGCAAAACGCAGAAGGAAATCGAGCAGATTCGCGAGCAGATCGGAAAGCTCAACAACGAAAATCAATCCCTCTCGGGCCAGGTCAACTCGCTCAAGACCGATCCGAAGGCGATCGAACGCATCGCGCGCGAAGAGATGGGCCTGGCGCGCCCGGGAGAAATCATCTACAAACTTCCCGATTCGGCAAAGCCAGGCGATTCGCAAAAATAGTTTTCCCCGCTAAAAACACGAAATCCAGCTTGCACCATTGTCGCTATCCCATTCACGCGCGGGCCGCGCGTCGAAAAAATGCCAGGATTTCACCCGCCCGGCCCTGGAACCTGTTGCGGAAAATCGCAAGCGTCGTCATAGCGGTGAATATTGCCACCAGGCCGGCGGTGGCCGCGCCGATCCCCACACCGCGTTTGGGCAGAATGGAAAACCCGCCGTAGACGAACTCGATGTGAACCCAATAAACGACGAGCGAAGATTTCCCCAGTTCAATTAGAGGACTGAAACCCCACTGCCCCGCTCCCCAACGGCACCACACGTAGCCTGCAAATAAAATAATCATCACGACGCCGGTTCGCGCAAGAAAAAAGTTTGGACTCGTGTGCCAGAAATCATGCACGGCATAGAGCTGCACCGGACGGGCGTCGAGCCAGATTCCCAAAGCCACGAGCGCCACTCCGCCAACGCCCGCCAAAACCATGGCACCGGTTTCCTGCTGGTGCGCCCAGTCCGTGTGCAAGAGAAACCCGGCAGCCAATCCCGCAAACGCGAATGCGGACCACGGAAACACCGGGAACAGCCACGGTTGCGGCGTGCCGAACGTGTGCACTCCGTTGATATAAGACTCCAGCCACCACACGCGCCAGTGCGGCTGCCAAGTGGTCCACAGCAGCGGCGTAACAACCGCGATGGCCGCGGCGATAGCGACCGCTATCCCGATGCTCCTCCTTCGCAGACGCTGCACATCGTCCGCGCCGCCCACAGCCGCGATCCGGCATGCCAGCCCAGTCATCATCAGTGACACCCCAATGGCGTTAAGAATATCCACGCGGAGCAGGTCAGTCCACGGAGCATGGCCCATCCCGAGCAGAAATTCCTGCAGCCGGAAAAGCAGAGCCAGCAGAAACACTTCGCCGCCGCGCAAAATCGTCGTGCGCGCGATTTCATCCGCCCCCATTCCCTTTTGCCGGAGCCGGTCGGTCACCAGTGCGCAGGAAAACCCCGCAAGAAAAAGAAATAGCGGCGCCGGAAGCGTGCCGCCAAGTTGTGACAACTTGAAAAATCCACTCGCGCGCGCGGCCCCGCCCAGCCACGAGTCGTAGCAGTGCGTTTGAAACATCACCACACAGGCGAACCCTCTCACCCAATCGATATACGCGATCCGCCTTGTCGTTTTCTCCGCCATCTTTCCCCTTGGCAAGATGCGCTACACTATCGCGCCATGTCGGGTATACGCCAGCTATCCGTTTGGGCCGCACTCGGTTTGTGGGCTGCGGTGGTCACCGCGGCCGCCATCTACGGCGCATGGCAAGGCTATGCCGGGCACGCCTTCGTGACCCTGCTCGGCGTGCTCGCGTTTTTTCTCGCGGTTCAAATGTTATTCGCCGCCGGAAATCTCGGCGAGCGATGGGCGCGCCGCGTGGGTTCTCACGCCGGGGTTCTCGTCGCCGGGGTTCCGTTTCTTGCATACCTGATTTACCAGCTGGGAACAAATAGTTTTGCGTGGTGGCGTGCCGCGATCGCGGCGGCGTACACGCTCGGCCCCGTTCTTCTCGTGATTTCGAGTGGTGGAGCAAAAGCGGGCACATGGCAGGATTACCTCGCGATGCTGGCGATTTTCCTCCCGCTGAAGCTGCGGTGGCTCAATGGGCTGTGGCCGTATCCAGGCACGCGAATCGGCTACGTGGCCACGACGCTGCTCGCGATCAATGTGACGCTGGCCGTATTTCTGTTTGTGCGGCAACGGGACGGCATTGGCTACAATATCGTCTGGGGCCGCGATCCAGCGCTATCTGTCGTCATCCATTTCACGCTGCTCGCGGCGATCGTCATCCCGCTCGGAACCGCGCTGCACTTCATCCAATTCGATCCCGCGGCGGCGCACTGGAAATCATTGCCCGCCGATGCCCTAGGGATTTTTCTGCTGACGGCGTGGCCCGAGGAGTTGTTGTTCCGCGGCCTGCTGCAAAACTCGCTTTCACGCACTCTCTCGAGCGAACCCGGCGGCTGGATCGCGGCCTCGGTAATTTTCGGCCTCGCGCACATCACAAACAACGGAGTGTTTCCCAACTGGCGCTACGCTCTGCTAGCAACGATTGCTGGAATTTTTTACGGCCGGACGTGGCGAAAAACGGGCAGCATCTTCCCCGCCGCCATCGTTCATGCCCTGGTGGACACAACGTGGCACCTGTTGTTCCGGACGCTGTAGACCTTCCAACCCCGGGCCTGAAGGATCTATGTGACAACCAGAGAATCCATGTAGGTCGTAGCATTAGCCATCAGCGGCATCTACCGCACCTCCGGCGCTGGCCATCTTCCTATGTCGTGTACCCAGTGCTCCCGCACTGGGCTACGGTCTTCCGCGCCTCCGGCGCTGCGTTGCCAATTCCAAGTCGCCAGTGAGCACGGGAAGATTCCAAAACGACCGCGAGACAGCCGGAGCGCCGGAGGCGCGACACAACGTAGCCCAGCCCGGAAGGGCTGGGACCGGTGGCCTAGGAATTCCGAGCACCGTAGGTGCGACACGTAACGCCCACGAGTTGTAGTTCTCACACAGACTCTGAAGACCCAGCCTACAGCAGAATCCGGTGTACTGCATCTCCGTCCAGGTGTACATAGCGCCGCATTTGCTGTATCGCACCCCATTTATACCGGGGCGGGGGGGTGATGGTCATTCACATTCTGATGGGAAGACCGTGTGAAGGGGTGGGGACACCAAGGACGGCGCAGTTTCCCATGTAGCGATATCTAGCGCACAACTCCTGAAAGAGGACTCGAAGCGGATGCGTAAAGTTTCTTCGGCATGCGCCCGGCCAGAAACGCCTTGCGGCCGGCAACGACAGCATCGCGCATCGCTTCCGCCATCAGCACCGCGTCTTGCGCCTCGGCAATCGCCGTATTCATCAGCACGCCGTCCGCGCCCAGTTCCATCGCCACGGCGGCATCGGAAGCGGTCCCCACGCCGGCGTCGACAATCATCGGCACTTCGGTGATGCGTTCGCGCAGGATGCGCAAGTTCGCATGATTTTGAATCCCCATGCCGGAACCGATCGGCGCTCCCAGTGGCATCACGGCCGCCGCGCCCGCGTCAATCAATTTGCGCGCCACGACGAGGTCGTCATTCGTATAGGGCAAAACAACAAAACCTTCTTTCACAAGAATCTGCGTCGCGCGAATGAGTTCCTCCGTATCGGGAAACAGAGTTTGCTGATCGCCAATCACTTCGAGCTTCACCCAATTCGACAATCCGACCTCGCGTCCCAAGCGCGCCGCGCGAACAGCTTCGTCGGCGTTGTAACATCCAGCCGTGTTCGGCAGAATAAATATTTTTTCGCGGTCAATGTAGTCGAGCAGCGATTCCTTCGTGCGGTCAGTCAGATTGACGCGGCGCACCGCAACGGTGACCATGTCCGCGCCAGAAGCCGTGTGCGCGCGCGCCATCTCTTGCAAGCTGCGGTATTTCCCAGTACCGACAATCAGCCGCGAACGAAATCCGCGTCCCGCAATCACCAATTCGTCGCTCATTTCATTTCTCCCTCGTCCATTGTATCGCTCTACTGGTTAAACACTAAGTCCCCGCATAAATTCCGTCGATCACCTTCGCGTACCGCTCCTCAATCACGCGCCTCTTGAGTTTGAGAGTATAAGTCAGCTGCCCGCCATCAAACGTGAAATCATGATCGAGCAGCGCAAACCGCTTGATCGTCTCGTACTGCGCCAAACCAGAATTGATCCGCACGACCTCCTTGCCAATGAGCTCATGGACCCAGGGATCGGCGGCAAGCTGTTCGTGCGAGACAAACGCGCGTCCCCGCTGGCGCGCGGCGGACTCGACGTTCGCGAAATTCGGCACGATAAGAGCCGCGATAAATTTTCGCCGGTCGCCGACCAGAACCGCATTCAGGATCAACGGGCTCGTCTTCAGCAGATTTTCAATCGGCTGCGGCGCGACAAATTTCCCCGCCGCCGTCTTGAACAAATCTTTCTTGCGGTCCGTGACGTACAAGTAGCCGTCGGTGTCCACCCGCCCGATATCTCCGGTCGCGAGCCATCCGTCCCGCGAAATGATGGCGCGCGTTTCTTCCGGCTTTTCGTAGTAGCCCTGCATCACGCACGGACCGTGCACGAAAATTTCGCCGTCCTCCGCGATGCGCACGTCCACGTGGCGAATCGGTTTCCCGACGCTCCCTACTTTGTTTGCGTTCGGGCAATTCGCGCTCACCACCGGAGAAGTCTCGGTCAAACCATATCCCTGATAGACCGGCACGCCCACGGCCCAGAAGAATTCCGCGAGCTCGCGCGAGAGCGGTCCGCCTCCGGAGATAAATGCGCGCATGTTGCCGCCCACGCCTTCGCGGATCTTGGAATACACCACGCGGTCGGCAATGTCCCAGCGGATGCGCAGTCCGAGCCCCGCGTGCTCCCCGTGAGCGCGCCACTGAACGGCACGGCGCGCGACGCCCACGGCCCAATCGAACAGCCGCCTCTTTACGCCCGTGTTCTCATGCCCTTTCTGCATGATGTTCGCGTAGAGCTTTTCAAACACGCGCGGGACCGCCGCGGCCAGCGTCGGGTGAACCTCCACCAGGGCCTGCGGGAGGTCCTCCATGCGCTCGACATAAGCGACGTGCACGCCGCGAAACAAATAAGCGTAAGCGATGACGCGTTCGTAGACATGCGAGAGCGGCAGAAAGCTCACGGCCGTGTCGGCGGTCGACATGGCGAACGACTCGGCGGAAACCTCTTCGTTGGAACTTAAATTATTGTGCGTGAGCACGACGCCTTTGGGCTCACCGGTTGTCCCCGACGTATAAATAATCGTCGCGACCTGATCGGAAGTCACGCGAGCCGCGCGAAGCCGGTATTCGGCGACGGCCTCATCGCCCGCCGCCTCAACGAGCGTCTCATAGCGCAGGAGGTCGTCACCCAAATCCGCAGGCGCGGCGGCGCAGAGGATGTGCTTTACCGATGTGAGCCTGGCGCGGCATTCAAGCAACCGGCGCGATTGCATCTCTCCCGCAACGAATACAATCTCCGCGCCGGAATGATTCAATATGTAAACGATCCGGTCGGGCGATTCGTTGAAATAAATCGGCACATCAATCGCCCCCAATCCCAACACGGCGAAATCGGCGACGTGCCATTCCGGCCGGTTCGGCCCGAATATGCCAACCCGATCTCCGGCCTTGACGCCAAGTTGCTCGAGCGCGTTAGAAACCCCGGCAATCCGCCGCAGAAATTCCCCCGACGACATCGGTTCCCACCGCCCGTTGACTCGAAGCATCACCGCCCGGTCGCTCCCCAAGCGGTCGATCGCGCCAAGCAATTTCTCCGTAAGTGTCGCGTAGGCCATGGTGTAAACCAAGAACAGTACCGCACGAATCTCCGCGCGTGCAATTAAACTTCACGCAGGCACAGTAGAACAGGCACTCATGCCTGTTCGTCTTTTGCGATGGACAGAACAGGCGAGAGCGCCTGTCCTACATGGGCACTGTGTAATAATAAGATGACCGCGATGCCCGACTCCACTATCGAGACACCCGCAACCCGCGGCACAATCCGCGCCCCGCGCGGCACGACGCTCTCCTGTAAAGGCTGGCAGCAGGAAGCAGCCCTGCGCATGCTCATGAACAATCTCGACCCGGAAGTGGCCGAGCGCCCCGCCGACTTGGTCGTGTACGGCGGCAGCGGCAAGGCGGCGCGAAACTGGGCCTGCTATGACGCGATCGTCGCGTCGCTGCGCGCGCTGGAAAATGATGAAACGCTTCTGGTGCAGTCGGGAAAACCCGTCGGAATTTTCCGCACGCACGAACATGCCCCGCGCGTGCTGATCGCCAACGCAAATCTGGTCGGCCACTGGAACAACTGGGAGAAATTCGGCGAGCTCGACCGCGCCGGCCTGACGATGTACGGCCAGATGACGGCCGGAAGCTGGATCTACATCGGGACGCAGGGAATCCTGCAAGGCACCTACGAAACATTCGCGGCGGCGGCGCGAAAACATTTCGGCGGCGACTTGGCGGGAAAACTCGTAGTCTCGGGCGGGATGGGCGGAATGGGCGGCGCGCAACCTCTCGCCGCCACGCTCAACGGCGGCGCGTTTCTCGGAATCGACGTCGATCCGGAACGCATCAAGCGCCGCGTCAAAGCCGGCTACTGCGACGTGATGGTCAACGATCTGGACGAATCGCTGCGCATCCTGAAAAACGCGGTGCGAAAACGCGAGCCGGCCTCGGTCGGACTGGTCGGCAACTGCGCGGACCTGATCCCCGCGCTCGCCAAGCGCGGCGTCGTCCCCGATTTGCTCACCGACCAGACCTCGGCGCACGATCCGTTGAACGGCTACATCCCGCGGGGTCTCGACGTAGCCGCCGCAACCGAACTGCGCCAGCGCAATGCCGGCGAATACCGCCGCCGCGCGCTCGATTCGATTGCCGCACACGTGCGGGGCATGCTCGACCTGCGGAAGCTCGGCGCGGTGACTTTCGATTACGGCAACAACATCCGCACGTTCGCCTTCGAGCAAGGAGTGAAGGACGCCTACGACTTCCCCGGCTTTGTGCCCGCGTACATCCGTCCACTTTTCTGCGAGGGGCGCGGCCCGTTCCGCTGGGTAGCGCTTTCGGGCGAGCCTTCCGACATCTACCGCACCGATCAGCTAGTGCTCGAAATGTTTCCGCAAAATGAAATGCTCACGCGCTGGATTCGCCTGGCTCAGAAACGAGTGCGCTTCCAGGGCCTGCCCGCGCGAATCTGCTGGCTCGGCTACGGCGAGCGCGCGAAATTCGGACTGGCGCTCAACGACCTCGTCGCGCGCGGCGAACTAAAAGCCCCCATCGTGATTGGCCGCGACCACCTCGACTGCGGTTCGGTCGCTTCGCCCTATCGCGAAACCGAAGCGATGCGCGACGGCTCGGACGCAATAGCCGACTGGCCTTTCCTGAACGCCATGCTCAACACCGCCAGCGGCGCCTCCTGGGTTTCGATCCACAACGGCGGCGGCGTCGGCATCGGCTACTCACAACACGCCGGCCAAGTGATCGTCGCCGACGGCACACCAGCGATGGCCGCCCGCATCGAGCGCGTCCTCACGAACGATCCCGGCATAGGCGTCGCTAGGCACGCCGATGCCGGCTATCCCGAAGCCATCGACTTCGCCCGCAAATCCGGAATAAAGGTCCCGAATTTAGACTGACCATCGGCGAAACTAGGGAGGACAGTAGTGTGGCCCTCCCATAGCAAACGAAAATCACCAGCTTTGGCACAGAGCGAGTCACCTTGAAATGAAACTTTCTATACCCCTAATCCCATCTTCTCACCGGAATTTAGTTGTGACCGTTGGCCCGTTCCATTGCATGCAGACAAATCGTTAGTCCAGCGCGGTCCAGTAGCACTGGCTTCAGCCTGTGTGGTTTTGATTTTCATGGGCGCAGAACGGCACACAGACTGAAGTTGTGGTGCCAAAACCCGCTTCGCATCGAAACGCGACCTAGCGCATCAGTTAGCCCTCAAATTCAACGCGTCACGCGTGGAATTTTGGTTCTCCTCGGAGGGCCGGGCTTCAGCCCGGCCGAAGCGAAGTTTCTTTCAGTCGGCTTCAGCCGCTGAAGTTGAGTTTGGTTGCGGCTCCGCCGCGCTGTGTTAAATGTTTTTCTGTTTGTCCGTGGACGATTTGCAGTGAGGCGAACTATGCCTGCCTAGTCTTCGAATCCGGCAATGAGAAGACGGCGTAAAATGTCGCGGCAAGCGACATGATCGCTCCAGCGAGGAAAATCTGGCCGGGTTGCAGATGCGCCACCGTGGCAAATATAAAATAAATGCCTGCCGCGAGAAATATGCCCACGAAAGACAGCAGATTCGCCGCGGCAATGACACCGCCGTTGTGTTCGGGCGCTGGGCGATGCTGGATAAGCGCATTGAGTGGCACCGCGTAGAAGCCGCCAAAAAATCCGAGCAGCGCCAGATCGGTTCGCACGGGCCAAATGCCCAGTCCGTGTAGCGACACAAGAAAACCAAAGATCGTCATTCCCAACGCGCCAACCGGAATCAGCCGATATTCAATTTTGCCGCGCGAGAGATAGCCCGCGGCGAGGCTGCCGACTCCGATCCCGATGCCCACGGCAGCCTGGAGATAGCTGATTTGGGTTTCATCCACGCGCAAAACATCGTGCCCGTAAATGACGATTACGAATTGAAGCAGCGCGGCCAGAAACCACAGGTACGTGTTGCCCACCACCGCCCACCCCAGCACGCGATCCCGCGCGATGATGCGAAGCTGCCCGCCGAAATCGGAGAAAGGATTCGTCCGGAATTTCCGCGCGGGATCGGCGGCGGGCACGCGCGAAATGCCAAAGCTCAGGAAGAGTCCGCACAGAGTGAACGCCAGCAAAATGACGCCCGACCAAGCCTGCCGCCCGCGAAACGCAACCGCGAGAAATCCCGCGGCCATCGTGGCCGTGATCGCCGCAATGAACGTGCCGAGTTCGATCACCCCGTTTCCCCAGGAGAGTTCTTTTTCCGGCAGCAGCTCCGGGAGCAGACCGTATTTCGACGGCCCAAACAGCGCCCCCTGTGTGCTGATCAGAAAAACGGCCGCGGTCTCCATCGGAAGGTTTCCCACGGCGAGCGAGACGAGCGCAAAAATCATTACGCCGATCTCAAAAATCTTTGTCCCGATTGTGACCGAGCGTTTGCTGAAGCGGTCCGCGAGATACCCGCCGCCCAGTGAAAACAGAATATAAGGAAGAGCAAACAGCGCGCCCACAAGCAGGACGAGCCGGTCGCGCGAAGCAACAGGGAAATCGCGCTCCACAACCAGATAAATGACCAAGAACTTCAACGCATTGTCGTTGAACGCCCCCTGGAATTGCGTGACGATCAGACTCCAAAACCCCAATCGCCAATTGGCGGGTGGCCCGTGAGATGGCCGCGCCGAAACAATGGCAGGGAGCGCTTCCGAAGTTTCGACCGGCGAGGTCGTTGGATTGTCAGTCATCTTTTCGTGTCTTGTAGGTTGCGGAAAAACTCTTAAGTTTTGTGGGTCGTGCCTTTTCATCCTGACGAAGGAAGGACAGGCACGACGTAAGGTCCGCATGGTCTCCAGGGGTTTTAACCCTTGAGGGCGCGGACCAACCCGCACGTTCCGCAGTGTAATCACTGAACCGCCCACGAGCAAGCCTTTGGCAAGCGCCGCGTGTCGTGTAGAATCTTAGCAAGCCGGAGTGGCGGAATGGCAGACGCGGCGGACTCAAAATCCGTTGGTCGCAAGGCCGTGAAGGTTCGACTCCTTTCTCCGGCACCAATTCTCTGCTGCGAGTTTGATGAGGAATTCACACATGAAGAAGCTAGCGATGGGACTGGTTGTGTTACTGACAATCGTGGGTGTGAGCGTCGCCGCTCAAAAGGAAAGCACTTTCGCCGGCGAGATCTCGGACAGGTATTGCGTGAAGGCAAATTCCCACGAAATGATGATGAAGAGGCATAACTCCACAACTACGAAGCAATGTATTCCTGACTGTGTGAAGGCAGGCGGGGCGTACGTTCTCGTCGACCCAGCCACGAAGACCATGTATGAGCTAGACGACCAAAAAAAGCCTGCGCCGTTTGCCGAACAGAAGGTCAAGATCACCGGCACCTACGACAAAGCTACCAAAACAATTCACGTCACGGACATCCAAGCGAGTAAATAATTCGCCGACAGGTCCTCAGGGGTTGAAACCCCTGAAGAAAATGCTGGCTTTTTGTCGTAGCTAAAGGCACGACCCACAAAACTTGCGAGCTTTTCCAAAACTTGATAACCCGCACCTGCCACCTCATCGAATCGATACCCCTGCTCGATTCGGAGTCTCCGCGCCGCGTGCGACGCGAAACCCATAATCCGCATACTTGAATTCCGGCGGGATGCTGGAGCGCGCCGCAGTGCGCGTAACCTTGATGTGGTGCCGCCACGAACCGCCGCGCGATGCCCGGCGGCTACTCGATGCAGGCCCCGGCGGATTTCGTTCTGGTGAGCAAGCGTAGTACCCGGCGTCGTACCAGTCGGAACACCATTCGTGCACGTTGTCGCCAAGATTGAAGAGCCCATATGCGTTCGGCGAATACAGTCCGACCGGTTCGGGGCCTGTTTTCCAGCGAGTCGCGTATTCCGGAAGTTTTTCAGGCGGGCAGTCTCCCCAAGGGTAGGAAGAATTTTCTACGCCGCCGCGGGCAGCGCGCTCCCACTCGGCTTCTGTGGGCAACCGATACTTCTTCGCGCAGGCGTGGTTGAGCCACTCACAATACGCCACCGCATCCAGCCAGGACACTGCCACCACTGGCTGTTTCGGATGGTTAAACTCCGGATCATCCCATGACACAGGCTTCGAGTGGCGCGTCGTTTCCAGAAATCTGGAATACTCTTCATTCGTCGTTTGATACGTGGCGAGTCCGAAGGCATCCACCCAGATTCGATGCCTGGGTTTTTCGTCGTCGCGCCCATCCTCGCAGCCCATCCAAAACCAACCTTCTGGAATACTGCGCATGACGGGCTCGATGATTTCGATTCGCGGTGTTTCAGGAGAAGCCATTATTCTTGAAACTCCTACCGGATTGTAACGCATCCCACTTGTGTTTTTTTGGCGGCGGGAGGAGAATTCAAGCAAAGCAAGACCCCGATTAAGAACGCCCAGCCACAGCGAGTGACAAACGGTGCGCAGTGCAGCCCGCCTTGCAGTACAATGGCGGCACGAAGGGTGTGAGGTCATGTTGGGGTCGGGGGTACGGGCTGGAATTCCGACATGAGGAGTCAATCGGGTGCGAGTGCTTGTCGTTGAGGATGAGCGACGCCTGTCAGATAACATCGCGCGGGCGTTGCGTGAAAGCGCAGGCTACGCCGTCGACGTTGCTGGCGACGGCGCGCAGGGTCTCTACCTAGCTGAATCGAGCGCGTACGATCTAATTGTCCTGGACCTGATGCTGCCGAAGCTGGACGGGCAAACCCTTCTGGTCCGCTATCGCAAACGAGGCTATGAGACACCGGTGCTGGTACTGAGCGCCCGGGACGGCAAGGAATCCGTCGTGAAGTTGCTCAATGCCGGCGCGGATGACTACGTGGCGAAACCTTTTGATCTGGGTGAATTCCTCGCGCGTGCCAAAGCTTTGGTCCGGCGAGGCGCGGGAAAACACTCTCCCGTCATCTCCATCGGCGATCTTCAACTCGACACCGTGGCGCGGTCCGTGCGAAGGGGAAACAGAGAAGTCGCCTTGGCTCCCATGGAGTACCGCGTCCTCGAATATTTGGGACATCGCCCGCGCGCGGTGGTCTCGAAGACCGAGCTTCTCGAACATCTCTACGATTACAATTGGGAAAAATTCAGCAACGTCATCGAAGTCTATATTTCCGGATTGCGGCGCAAGATTGACGATTGCCACGGCGAGAAGCTGATCCACACGGTTCGCGGGCACGGATACGTGCTGCGGCCCAGCCGTTAGTGCCGGGTGCGGGCTCTACGCGCCGTCGCCATAGCGCTGGCTTTGGCGCGTCGGCGACTTGAAGCCCGCCGGAGTAACGTGCGGGCTCTACCTGTTTACCCTGATTCTGGAAGGGGAGCCCGCCAGAATTAGTGAGCGCGCTTTGCCCCGGATTAGTGGACTATTTCTGTGTTGTTCGGAGTCCCGGAGGGACGGCACAACGTAGCCCACCGCGGAAGCGGTGGGAAAATCGGTCGAAGACGACAAGAAAACCCCGTCAGGGGTGACACATGGTACTCAGCCACATAAAATTGACCACTACCCGCGGCGGCGAGCGTGCCGGGTGAATTCAGGGCTAAATTTAAAATGAAAAGTTTCTCGCTCACCAGACGCATCATCGCCATCGTGGTTACCTGTCAGCTCTTGCTGGCTGTCGGCCTGATTCTGGTGGCCGTGATCTACGGTCGCTCGGAGCTTAAGGGGGCCTTCGACGCCACTCTCGAAGGCAAGGCCATGAGCGCTCTGGCGCTTTTGCAATACACCGAGCCTAAACCCCACATCTTGATCTTTGACGCCACGTTGCTACCTCCACCCTCGGATCCCGCACATCAGGACCAGTACGCGATATGGTCCTCGGACGGCGATTTAATTGCCCGATCGAGCGGATGGGAAAGCGTTCCCCCGGCCTTGGCACAAGGGAATCAACGTTACGCGGACTTCACTTTGGCGGGAGCACCTTATCGAGCCGTGTCTTTGCGGAATGTTTCCGTACTCGACAAGGAAGCCATTGAAGACACCGGAAAATCTCCAGCAAAGGTGACTTTAATTTACGCATCTTCTCTCGTGGGGAACCACCTCCGGTTGACGAAACTCGCCGCCCTCGTAGGCGCCACGAGCATTTTGCTGTTGCTGGTCACCAGTGCTTTCGCGGTCTGGAGTGTCCGGCGCGGACTCGCGCCTCTGCACGCACTGGCCGCGCAGGCGAACACGATCTCCGTGCGCAACTGGAACTTTAGCGCGCCCCCTGGGGATTCCCTGGCCACGGAGCTTTCTCCGTTCGTGCATGCGATCGAAGCGGTTCTCGCCCGGCTCAAGGAATCGTTTCGCCAGCAGCGCGATTTCACCAACGATGCCGCCCACGAGTTGAAAACATCCGTGGCCATCGTCAAGTCCACACTGCAATCCTTACTCCACCGGCCGCGGACGCAGCAGCAGTACGAAACGGAACTTGGGGAGTTGCTTGAGGACTGCGCCCGGCTCGAAGATCTGCTGGGCCGAATGCTTCGTCTGGCGCGCCTCGAACAATTGGCCGAGGACGGCGTGCCACCCAAACGAGCCACGACCGAACTCACCTCTACGTGTGAAGCAGCCATCTCGCGCATCCGCATGGTGGCGGAGGAGCGAAATATTGTTCTGGAGTTCGAGAGCCCCCCAGCAGTGTACCTGCGCGCCGACCCGGAAGATCTCGAATTGATTTGGCTGAACCTGTTGGAAAATGCGGTGCAATACAGCCCGGAAGGGTCGACGGTTACGTTGCGCGTGCGGCAGAACGGCGGCGCGATGGTCGAGGTATCCGTGGTGGATTCCGGACCCGGTATCCCTCCCGCGGAACTGCCCCACATCTTCGAGCGATTTCATCGCGGCGATCCTTCGCGCGCGCGCTCCACCGGCGGCTTCGGCTTGGGTCTGGCAATTTGCAAAGCCCTCGTGGACGCCTACAGCGGCACGATCGAAGCCGTCAATCTCCCCGGTCAGGGAACCCAAATGCGAGTGCAATTGCCCGCCGAATCAAATTAAGTGCAAAGTCGCGGTTTGGATTTTGCTTGCTTCTTCAAGTTTGTTTAATCAACTATACTATAATCATATGTTAATATTCCCATCGTGAACCTCCCGCAGATTCAGGAAACGGGAATCCGTCTCCGATCATTCCGCACTCCAACGAAGGGTAGGCAGTTGACCAATTCCATGTTGCCGGGAGTCCCGGAGGGACGTTACACCGTAGCCGACCGAGAAGACGGTGGGAATACGCCTTGAGGATGACCAGAAAGCCCCGACAGGGGTGACACATGGAACTGGGCAACATGGAATCAACCCATTAACAATAGGTGGCACGGCTTTCCATCCGCGAACACGTGGTGTATCCTAAAAGTCCAGCCGAAGAAAAGCACTTTACAGCGCCTGACAAAATACTCGCGGGAAGACTCGCAATGCGTTCAAGGAGCCGAACATGAAAATTTCGCAAAAGGTTTTCACAGGGCTCGCATGGTTCGGACTCGGACTGATGCCCGTTTCCGTTTCGGCCGATACGCTGCAGATGAAAGATGGCCGCGTGATTCAGGGCAGGTTCCTCGGTGGAACGCAGGCTAGCGTGCAATTTGAAGCCAACGGGAAAATCGACCTTTACGATGTGGATCAGGTCATCTCCATCACCTTCACGGGCGCCCCGTCAGCTTCGTCGGCGATGCGGACCGAGCCACGCGCCCCGGTCGCGGAGTCTCCACGGGAGAGCGCCCCCATGCCCGGCTCCGGCGTGACGGTTCCGGCGGGAACGAGCCTCTTAGTGCGCATGATTGACAGCGTGGATTCGGACAAGAATCATGTGGGCGACCGTTTCCGCGCCAGCTTGGAGCAGGATCTCGCCGTCGACGGTGTCGTTGTGGCGCCGAAAGGCGCCGACGTATACGGCCGGCTCGCCGAGGCGAAGGAGGCGGGACACTTGGAGGGTAAATCACAGCTCAAGTTGGAACTGACCGACCTCCTTGTTAACAGCCGTCTGCAGCCAATCATGTCCGGAGACTATGAGGTTTCCGGCTCTTCGCGCGGCTCCAACACGGCGAAGAAAGTCGGGATTGGCGCGGTTGCCGGCACGGTGATCGGTGCGATCGCTGGGGGTGGCAAGGGCGCCGCGATTGGCGCGGGCGTGGGCGCCGGTGCGGGCGCCGCCGTACAGGTGATGACCAAGGGTGAGCAGGTTCATGTCCCGAGCGAAACCCTGCTCGATTTCCGCATCGCGCAGCCATTCACGGTCCAGGGTGCGGGCTCTACTTGGAGCCCGCCAAGATAAAGGTGTGGGCTCTACTTTACGCTGAACGCTCCAGGTGAAGCGTGGAGCCCGCCCCTATAAGGGTTAGCTAATTAAGACCTAGTAATCATATTCGGACTTCAGGCGGCGGGGCGCGCTGCAAGAAAGCGTAAGCAAGAAACCTCTTGCATGCCTCCGCCCCACTGCGTAATATAGCCGCGAAATTAGAAGGGTGTGGCAGCTGTGCCCAAAGAGAAGCCCAAGGTCAATATTGGCGAAGTAATCCGGAGTTATCGCGGCCAGCGAGGCCTCTCGCAGGGGGATATCGAGCGGCGCACGGGCCTATTGCGCTGCTATCTTTCCCGCGTCGAGAACGGCCACACCGTGCCGTCGCTGGAGACGCTCGCGAAAATCGCGGAGGCCATGGAGATCGCGCTCGCCGATTTCTTTCCCGGCGCGGAGACGCCGCGCGACCGCGACACTCAGAAAATGCTCGGAGAACTTTCCGAAGACGAAATTCGTTTCCTCTCCGAAATCAAGAAATACAGCACCACTCTTTCCGAAGGCGACAAACGCTTGGTTCTGGCCATGATTCGAAAAATGGCCACGATAATCCCGCCGCCGACGCGCAAGCCTCTAGCTCGCCGCACTGCTTTCTAAGAGCCTCCGACAAAACCTCAAGCTCCAGCAGCACAACACAGCTTCCAGAGGGTAGGGGCAAGTCATGTTTTTCAGGACTGTAGATTCATGCGGCGGAGAAGATCGGCGAAGCGCGGGTCCGAGCGCAGCGGATCCCAAACTGGGTCCACTTTGAGGCCAACGCCTGCAAGACCTAGCGAGTGTCTCTCAAAGCCCTCTTCCAACCACTCGAAGGCCTTGGCCTTCTCTCCGAGCCCCGCATAGACTTGGGCCATAGCATCAGCCGGCACAAACTTTTCCCTTGAGATCTCGTTCAACTTAACGAGCAACTTCTGCGCATCAGCTCTTCTACCCATCACCGCGTAAACGTATCCCAGTTCCGCCAGTGCCCATACGCGCCCTTCGGCGATAACCAAGTGCTTTTCGAGCTCCTCGGTTGCTTCTTTACTCATAGACTTATGAAGATAGGCATCGGCGAGGAATGCGCGCGCAGGATGGAGGTTGGGATCCAACTCGAGTGTCTTCTGCAGTTGCTCGATCGCTTGGTCATACTGCCGTGTGTAATAGAATGCCTCCCCCAAAGCCCCATTAAGGAGAGGCGAGAGCGGATCAATTTCCAAGCCCCGTTTATAATTCGCGATAGCTTCTTCGGGCCGTCCCATGGTCGACAAAATAAGGCCGTACATTTGGTAGGCGGTCGGATAGTTAGGATTGAGCCCGATGGCTCGCTGGAATTCCCTCTCGGCTCCAGACCAATCCCAGTCATACTCGGCTTTGATGCGCGCCAGCGAGGTATGAGCTTCGGCAAGCGTGCCGTCTATTTCCAGTGACCTCAGAGCGGCCTCCCTGGCCTTCGGATAAGCCTCCTGCGGGGGAGAAAATCCATAAACTGCAAGCGAAATGTAGCTATCAGCTAAGCCATCGTAAGCCAGCGCGTATCTGGGATCTTTGGAAATTGCCTGCTGAAAGTATTCGGCGCCTTTATTCAATCCAAGGCCTGTTGTCTTTTGCCAGAAGAAGCGACCCCGCAGATAGTCCTGATAGGCTTCGGGGTTCGAGGTATAGCTTTTTACCAGACGCTTCTGTTCTTCGTCTGTCAGGCGCAGCCGTAGCGCAGTTGTCATCTCCCTGGCGATCTCGTCCTGGAGTCCGAAAATCTCCGATGGCTTGCGGCTGTATTGCTGGCCCCAGATATGGCTGTTGTCGCGGGCATCGATCAGTTCTGTACTAATGGTAAGATTGTCGCCGCTCTGAGTAACTCGGCCCTTAAAAATGGCTCGAACTCCCAGATCGCGCCCCACGGTTTGAGCATCGGTTTCTTTGCCCTTGTAGCGAAAGGAAGCGTCGCGCGACATCACTTTCAAATGGGGCAATTGAGACAGGCTATTGATGAGGCTCTCGGTGATGCCGTCGCTTAAGTATTCCGTGTTCGGATCCGCACTGGCATTCACGAAGGGCAAGACCGCCACCGAATCTATCGTTTCTCCGCCCCGCCCAGACTGCCTGTAGAACCAGCCCGCAGCCGCCAGTGAGGCCAGCAGGACAACCGCAGCGATCCCAAGCCCAGCCCGACTGAGCCATGGCCACCGCGCTTTTGCAGCAAGGGAAGCGACACCAGGGGCGCCCGCCTCGGGTGGCATTTCCAGGCGCGTCGGCACAGGACCGGGGAACTGTCGCACGGCGCCAATGAAGCGGTAACCTCGCCGAGGAACCGTTTCAATGAAGGCTGGGTCCTCACCCAATGCCTTTCGCAGGAGAAAGATGTTGTTGGATAGGCTGCCCTCTTCGACGAATGAATCGGGCCAAAGCGCGCCGATGAGCTCGTCCTTCTCCAGCAAGTGTCCACTATTTCGGACCAGCAGGTGCAAGGTGTCGAACGCTTTCGGCGTGAGTGCCACTAATTCGTTACCGCGCAGCAACTTGCGTTCGGCGGGATCCAGGCGGAAGGGGCCGAATTCGTACAGCCGCGGCGACTCCCGGCTTGGCGTCTCTTTCGCAGCGAAGTGCGAATCGCGGAGACCTTCAGTGGCAGCTCGCCGGCCTGTTTCCTCGCTCACGGGTTCACTCGCAATCCTTGTGAGAACTCTTTGAGAATTCTGTGAGTGCGCCCAGAGGACTTCCGGATGATACACAGGCTAAGTGTGCGCAACCAAACAGGCGGAAGGCCGGGCAATCGACCAATCCTACTACCGGCTGCCGCTTCGTTCAAGTTCTGTCGAATCTAAAGGAGAGTGAGAATGTTGCGAAACCCAGTCTCAAAGCGAAACCTTACCGTAATGTTCTTGGGTCTGCTGCTTGCACTCACAGCGGCGTCCGTTGTTCTGAGACCCAAACCAGCCCTAGCCGGTGGGGGAGCCGAGAGAAACGGACACCTCCACGTTACGAAGGAGTGCTCAAAATACGACGGCACAGCTGGTTCCTACTGCACGATCACGTCCTCGAACTTCTCGGGGATCACGGGTGGCACGCTCGTTATCTATACACAGGCAGCCGTGGGCACCGCAGCCTTCGAGGCAAGCTACATTGCGTTGGACAGTAACGTCGTCCTCTACGTAGCGAGCGGCGACTGGGCGGTCGGCCGTTGCACACTCGATGGGACGGGCAATTACGGAGTGTGCACGTTCTCGAACGGGACTGGGGAGTTGACCGGGTTCCATGCCCGTGTCGCTGTGGCGCCGACTGACACTTCCGGAATCAATTTTAGCTGGGACGGCGCGTACAGTTTCAGCCCGGGGAACGATTGAATTGCCCGGCGGCAACTAGCACCGAGTACTCGCCCGGGCAGCTGAAATCACAAGCGCGGCAGCCCCAATGGTGGAAGGCGTGTTACCATTTCGACCTAGTAGAGATGTCGAGCAACGCCTTTCCGCCACGGGATCGCTGGTTCCTGCATGGTCTACGAACCATTTTCGAAGCTTTCAAACGCGCGATTGCCGATCCTCCCCGGCAGACGTCTAGGGCATTATGAAATCCTCGCCGCTATCGGTGCGGGTGGAATGGGCGAGGTATTTAAAGCCCGTGATTCCCGCCTTCATCGAATCGTCGCCATTAAGGTTCTTCCTGCGCATCTCGCCGGCCGAGCTGAATCGCGTGAGCGGTTTGAGCGCGAGGCTCGGGCCATCGCAAGTCTAAATCATCCGCATATCTGCACGCTCCACGACATTGGTCACCAAGACGAAATTGATTTCCTGGTGATGGAGTATCTCGAAGGCGAGACGCTCGCGCAGCGGCTGCGGAAAGGTTCGTTGCCGCTGGAGCAGGTGTTGCAGTACGCCACCGAGATTGCCGGTGCGCTGGATAAAGCTCATCGCAAGGGTGTGACGCATCGCGATCTGAAGCCCGGCAACATCATGCTCACCAAGTCGGGTTCGAAGTTGTTGGACTTTGGTTTGGCGAAGCTGAAGCAGGAGGTCGCTCCGGCCAACGTGCAGCTTTCGGATCTTCCCACGGCGAGCGACCCGCTGACGGCGCAGGGGACAATCGTGGGCACGTTGCAATACATGGCCCCGGAGCAGTTGGAAGGCAAGGAAGTCGATGCGCGCACAGATATCTTTGCGTTTGGCGCAGTGGTCTACGAAATGGCAACTGGCAAGAAATGTTTCGAAGGCAAGAGCCGGGCCAATTTAATCGCGGCGATCTTGCAAATCGACCCTCCGTCCATGTCTTCTTTGCAGCCAATGGCTCCTGTGGCGCTCGACCGTGCCATCAAGATATGCCTTGCGAAAGATCCGGACGGGAGGTGGCAAGCGGCGAACGACTTGACGCGAGAGTTGAAGTGGATCGCCGAAGGTCGCTCGCAAGCTAGTGTGTCGCCGCCGATTGCCACAGCGAAAGGCGTCCGTTCACTTGGGCGGCGAGAGCTAATCCTCAGCGTAGGAACGTTGCTGTTAGTTGCGGTCGTCACCGGCCTTGCCGTCTGGAATCTCAAGCCCACGCCTTCGCCGCAGCGGACTGTCTCACGCCTAACAATAGCGCTCCCGCCGGGCCAACAATTGGCAGGTTTTGACAGTGGCCCTGTCGTGGCCCTGTCTCCCGACGGGACTCATCTTGCGTATGTCGCACGCCAGAGTGGCAACCAGCAGCTTTATCTGCGGGCGATGGATAGCCTGGAATCCAAACCCATCCCCGGCACGGATGGAGCCGTCAACCCCTTCTTCTCACCCGACGGCCAATGGCTGGGCTTTTTCGCGGTCGGAAAGCTGAAGAAGATCTCGGTGAGCGGGGGAGCGGCGCTCACCCTCGGCGATGCCACAAACCCCTACGGGGCCAATTGGGGCAGCCGGGGGATGATCGCTTTCGTACCCTCAAATGGCTCCGGCCTCCAGCAAGTGTCGGACGGGGGAGGCACCCCACAGCCGCTGACGGACCTCGACAAAGGGGAGCTCAGCCACCGCTGGCCGGAGTTTTTGCCCGGCGGCAAAGCAGTGCTCTTTGCTGCCGGAACGGGTGGAGCTATTTTCACTAACGGGGGGGTTGCCGTCCAGTCTGTCGGGACGGGTGAACGGCGGAATCTGATCCAAGAGGGGGCGCAACCCCGCTATGCGCCTTCGGGACACTTGGTTTATGCGCAAGGGGGGAGTTTGATGGCCGTGCCGTTCAACCCCCAGAGGCTCGCGGTCACAGGCACTGCGGTCCCCGTGGTAGAGGGTGTCCTGCAATCCCCGGTCAACGGAGCGGCCCAGTACAGCTTCTCCGCCACGGGATCACTGGTCTATGTTCTGGGGGGCGTTCAGTCGAACCAAAGCAAGCTGGTGTGGGTCAGTCGCAACGGGGCAGAGCAGCCCTTGGCCGCCCCCGCGCGCGTCTACCGGGGACCAAGGCTTTCCCCCGACGGCCGGAGAGTAGCCGTGACCATCCAGGAACAGGAGTCCCAAGTCTGGCTGTACGATCTCGTCCGGGAGACGCTGACCCGACTGACGTTTGGGGGGAATACGAACAATAACCCCTCTTGGACACCGGATGGCAAGCGGATAGCGTTTGAATCAAGCAAGCAAGGGCCGCTGAATATTTTCTGGCAATTGGCAGACGGCAGTGGAGGCCTCGAGCGGTTGACCACCAGCGAGTACCCCCAGGTTCCGCATTCCTGGTCCCCGGATGGGCAACTACTGGCCTTCGCTGAAGTCACCCCCTCCACGGGATACGACATCTGGATACTGCCGATGGGCGACCCTTTACCGAGTTCAGGGCAAGTCCCTTCGGCTGGCTCAGGGCAAGTCCGCAAGGCGCAGCCTTTCCTCCGAACACGTTTCGACGAAGCGGTGCCCCGGTTTTCCCCCGACGGGCGCTGGCTGGCGTATGTCTCAAACGAATCGGGCCAGTCTGAGATTTACGTGCAACCCTATCCGGGCCCGGGCGGGAAGTGGCAAATCTCGACGGAAGGCGGCAAGGAGCCAGTGTGGAACCGGAACGGACGGGAGCTGTTCTATCGCACCAGCGACAAGATGATGGCGGTGGAAATTACGACGCAGCCAAATTTTTCCGTGGGCAAGCCCCAGATGCTCTTCGAGGGACGATACCTACCGACCCCGGTAACGTCTCCTAACTACGACGTGTCCCCCGACGGCCAGCGCTTCCTGATGCTCAAGCCCGCAGAGCAAGCGCAAGCGGCACCGACGCAAATCAACGTCGTGCTGAACTGGTTTGAAGAGTTGAAGCAGAAAGTTCCTCCGGGAAAAAGTGATGTCTACGAATGACTCGGCAGAATTGCGGTAATGTGGAGCAACGCCTGTCCGCCACGGGATCGCTGGTTCATGTGCGGTCCATGAACACTTTTCAAAGTTTTCAAACGCGCGGTTGGCACTCGGCGGTCTTAATTCTCACTGCAGGTTTTCCGTACTAGCCGCGGTCGCGCTCTTCGCCAGTGCAGGCTGCCTTTTCGTCAAGCTGCCGACGACTTCCGTAAGCGTTGTGCCGCACTGCGCCCAGAGTCGCCGCTTCAAGCTGCAATAATCCTGCGCTCCACCGAACACATCCCCCATCAACGCGCGGAAGGTTGGGCTCCGCTCGATGAATTGAATCATTCGTGTCGCGACCGCGCCGCCCAGAAACCGTCCGCGGTAGAACCGCCTCGCAATGCGCGTCGCAAATTCCAGATCGGCGGAAAAAGCTTTGCGAACCCGCGCTGGATATTCGCGGGGGTTGCCGGCAATCAGCGCTTGCGCCAGCAGGTCGCCCGAGCGCAACGCATAATAGAGGCCTTCGCCCGTGATCGGGTCCACCCACGCCGCCGCGTCACCTACCAGCGCCCAGTTGCGCCCCACGACCCGCCGGGCGGAAAGCGTTTGCGGCTGCGGAGAGGGAAGGACGTGACTGTAGAACTGCGCGCCTTCTCGCGAAATCCGTTCCTCGGCCATGAACGCATGCAGGTGGCGCCGCAGCTCCTGGCTCGTGTGCCGCGCCATGCTGCCGCAAATCCCCACCGAAAGATGGTCGCAGCGCGGGAACGACCACAGGTAACCCTCGAAGCGGCGCAGGAATTTCACGGAAATTCCCTCTGCCTGGGCCGGCACAAAGTAGCCCAGGGTCATTTCGAGGTCGCTTTTCAAAAGGGGACGCGTATTCGGCAGCAGAGAGTTGCGCGCCCCTGCGGCAATGACGACGAAGTCCGCATCGATTCGATTTTCACCGATCGTCAATCGGGCGCGCTCGCCATCGGCGTCGATTTGATTCACGCGCGAACGTACCACGCGGCAGCCCGCCGCCTCGGCTCGTTCCAAAAGCAGTCCGTTCAGCACCGTTCTCGAATAGATGACGATGGGGTGATCGAGCGAGAGCTGCGCCCGATGACCCTTGCTGGAAATCAGTTCAACCGTGCGGATGAGTTTTTTGGGATACGGGCCGTTCAGGAGGAAGGGATACGCTTGGATGGCCTTGTGCGTCAGGCCGCCGCCGCAAGGTTTCTCCCAGGCCAGATGTTCGTCATAAATCGTGACACTGCATCCCGAGCGCGCCAGATGTTCCCCGCACATCGCGCCGGCCGGGCCGCCACCCACAATCGCAATCTCACGCATCCAACAGCCTCGATGAAAAGGGCAGAGCCTGGCACGGTCCCCGGCGCTGGTCACATGGTTCCATCGTGACAGCGGAAATGCCCGCCGCCATGAACCATGCCGCAAGTATAGCAGAAAATATCGCGCTGTCAGTTCCTCTGCCTTACTGTAAGCCCGCAGTGCTCTCTGTGACTCTTCTCAATGTCCGCTGTGTTAAATTCCGAAACGCGCGTCCACTAGGATCGATCCGGTCAAAATGTTTTGCTTGGAACTGGCGGCGAGGAGTCATGCGTATCCGGCAGCGTGATAATATGAAGGCACGCCGCCAAGCAGGCGGCAGCGCGCGCGGTTTGTACCGCAACACCGTCGATGGGAAAAATCGTTTCGCAAGACGAGCTCATTCTGCTCACCGCGCGCGAAAAGCGCGATGGCCGCCGCGTCGTGTTCACCAACGGCTGCTTCGATCTCCTGCATCCGGGCCACGTGCGGTGTTTGTCGCAAGCGCGCGCCTTGGGCGACCTGCTCGTGGTCGCGGTCAACAGCGACCGGAGCGTTCGCGGCAACAAGGGCCCCGAACGACCGCTCGTGCCGCAGAACGACCGCGCGGAGGTTCTCGCCGCTCTCGCCTCCGTCGATTACGTCACGATTTTCGATGAGCCGACGCCTCGTGACTTAATCGCGCGCCTCCTCCCCAGCGTCCTCGTCAAGGGCGCGGACTGGGGACCGCACGATGTCGTCGGACGCGAAGAAGTCGAAGCCGCGGGAGGCCGGGTCGTATCCATTCCCCTCGCTCCCGGCTATTCCACCACCACTCTTCTACAGAAGATTCGCAAGGCCGCTTCCTCTGCGGATGGCGGAACGGCTGACCGCCACATCTGATCATGCTTCTACCTTCGGTCTCGGAAACTCTGGCGTCGGTAAGCCGCCATCCTGCCCTCGAAGCCGCGATTTCAGCTCTGCGGCGCGGCATTGCGTACGAACATGTGGCGGGGCTCACCGATACCGCCAAGGCCTTGGTCGCCGCTCAAGTCGCCGCGGAGCTTCGCCGGCCCGTGGTGGTCATCGTCACCTCGGGCGCGCGCGCGGAAACTTTGGCCGCATCAATGCAATTCTTCTACAAGGCGCTCGCGGGTCAGGAGGCCACGGAAGTGGCCGTCTTTCCCGCCCTCGATGCGTTGCCCTGGCAGGAAGTTATTTCGCACGCCGAAATTCTCGAAACACGCGCGGTAACCTTATGGCGCTACACCAGCGGGCTCGCTCGCGTGGTGGTCGCGCCCATTGCCGCGGCTCGCATGCGTCTTGCCGACGCCGCATCCTACGCCGGACAAGCGCGCACGCTGGCGCGAGACCAGGAAATTTCGCTCGACGAATTCGTCGCCCATCTCCGCAGTGTTGGCTACGAATCCCACGACATGGTGGAAATGCCCGGCCAATTCACGGTTCGCGGAGGAATCGTGGATGTGTTCCCGGCGGAGGCGGAACGCCCCGTGCGCCTCGAATTATTTGGAGACTCGGTCGAATCCTTGCGCGAATTTGACCCCAACACGCAGCGTTCGGTGCGCCCGATCGAGCGCATGACTCTTCCCCCATTGTTGGAGCAACCCGCGAATGGCGCGCGATCGTTCGATGGGTCATCCGGCGGCGATGGCATTTCCCCGCGCGCGCATTCCCTGCTCGATTTACTCGAGGAAACCATCGTCATCCTCGACGAACCGGAAGCGATCGAGGAAACAGCAACGGAGTTCTTCGCCAACGCGGAAGCAACTCTTCAAGACGCCGGT
Organism: Terriglobia bacterium; assembly: GCA_963811715.1. Lineage (GTDB taxonomy): Bacteria > Acidobacteriota > Terriglobia > Acidiferrales > UBA7541 > Palsa-360. Next base: position 2,207,906 of record CAWESM010000003.1, on the reverse strand, counting down.
GATTCCGCGGAGAACGCGATCGCAGCGCATTATTTCACCGCCGATTGGGACCGGCAACTCTCCCGCCACGCGCGCCTGGAGCTCAATCTCCTCCCGGTCACACGGGAAGGAATCGAGACGCGCACGATGCAAACGCAATCCACGACTCGCTATCACGGAAACGTTCCCGCGTTCATGGCCGAAGCGCGCGAGCGCATCAACGCGGGCGAGCGAGTCCTCCTCGCGGCGGGAAATCTCGGCGAACTCGAGCGCTTTGTCGATCTGTGCCACGAATACGAAGTGCCCTACCGGCTCGGAGAAATCGAGGAAAATGTTACCAGCGCGCGTCTTTCCGAGGACTCCTCCGCGGGCAGTATTCCGGCAATTGTTCTGGCGCGCGCGCCCTTTGTGGACGGCGTCGTTTTTCCCGACTCCCATTTGGCGATCTACGGGACGGGCGATCTCTTTGAAACGCTTCCCACGGGCGCGGCGTCGCGCCGCCGGCCGAAGACAGCGAGTTTTTTCAGCGACTTCTCCGAGCTGAAGCCCGGCGATTTCGTCGTCCACGTGGACCACGGCATCGGCCAGTTTGAAGGCTTGCATCAAATCGAAAACGGCGGTGCGCGTGGCGAATTCATGCGCCTGCGCTACGCGGACGACGCCAAGCTCTACGTGCCGCTCGAGCGCCTTGACCTGGTGCAAAGCTATCGCGCGGTGGAAGGCGCGAAGCCCGTTCTCGACAAGCTCGGCGGCACCACCTGGACGGCCCGCAAGGCTCGCGTGCGCAAGTCGGTCGAAGACATGGCCGACAAACTTTTGAAATTGTATGCCGAGCGGAAAGCCGGAGAGGGTTTCGCCTTTTCGCCGGACGGCGCGTTTCAAGGCGAATTTGAGGATGCCTTCGAGTTTGACGAAACGCCGGATCAGGCCATCGCCATCGCCGACGTAAAACGCGATATGGAACGTTCGCAGCCGATGGACCGCCTCCTGTGCGGCGACGTGGGATACGGCAAGACGGAAGTGGCCATGCGCGCCGCCTTCAAAGCCGTCCTCGACTCCAAACAGGTTGTCGTCCTCGCGCCCACCACGGTGCTGGCTTTCCAGCATTATGAAACATTTCGCCGGCGCTTCGCCGCGTTTCCCGTAAGGATCGACATGGTAAGCCGCTTTCGCTCGCCGCGCGAATTAAGGGACACTTTGGGTGACGTCGAAACCGGCAAGGTGGACATCGTCATCGGCACGCACCGCCTGCTCTCCCGCGATGTCAAATTCCACGACCTCGGCCTCCTGGTGGTGGACGAAGAGCAGCGCTTCGGTGTCGCGCACAAGGAACGCGTGAAGGAGTTAAAGAACAGCGTCGATGTTCTTACGCTTTCGGCCACTCCCATTCCGCGTACCCTCAACATGTCCCTGGTCGGCCTGCGCGACATGAGTGTGATCGAGACGCCTCCGAAGGACCGCCTCGCCATTCAAACCGTCGTCGCCCCCTTTACCGAATCGCTGGTTCGCCGCGCGATTGAGGAGGAACTGGCGCGCGACGGCCAGGTGTTTCTCGTCCACAATCGAGTAGAAACCATTTATTCAATTGCCGCTATGGTGAATCAACTCGTTCCGAAAGCGCGTGTCGTCGTGGGGCACGGCCAGATGAACGAAAAAGAGCTGGAATCCGTGATGCTCAAATTCGTGAGCGATGAGGCCGATGTCCTCATTTCCACGACCATCGTCGAAAATGGGCTCGACATTCCGCGCGCTAACACGATTCTCATCAATCGCGCCGACCGCTTCGGACTTTCCGAGCTGTATCAGCTTCGCGGTCGCGTCGGGCGTTCCAACCAGCGCGCCTACGCCTACCTGCTGGTTCCCGAGGGTGTCTCACTCACCCCGCTGGCCACGCGCCGCCTCGCCGCACTCAAGGAATTCAGCGCCCTCGGCGCGGGGTTCCGCGTCGCGGCACTCGATTTGGAGTTGCGAGGCGCCGGAAACCTCCTCGGTGGCCAGCAGCACGGCCACATCAACGCGATTGGATTCGATCTCTACTGCCAGATGATGGAGCGGGCCGTTTCCGCCTTGAAGGGCGAAGAAACCAAGCCCGAGATGCGCTCCACGATCAACCTCGGACTCGATATCCGCATCCCACAGGAGTACATCCCGAACGAGAACTTGCGCCTGAGGACGTATAAACGCATCGCCGGAATCACGAGCGACGACGAACGCGAAGAAGTGGACCGCGAACTCGCCGACCGCTTTGGGCCCGCGCCCCCGGCCGTGGGAAATTTGCTGGACTATGCCCTGCTCAAGGGCCTGGCCGAGAGGATTCTGGTTTCCTCGATAGAGCGGCGAGCCAACGAAGTGGCCATCAAATTTCATCCGGAGACGACGTTGCCTCCCGAGAAGCTAGTCGGGCTGATCCGTTCCAAGGGGGAAGGAATGCGTTTGGACCCTGGCGGAACGCTCTGGATGCGCATCGAGCGGCGCGGCCGGATCGCCGAAAGTGTCAGAAACGTGTTGCTTCCCCTGGAAACGAAGCGATAAACTTCAACCTAGCGGGTGCGGGCTTTGCGCGTCGTCCCGCCTAGGCGGGCTGGTTTCCCGCTCGCCGCGCTGCTTTAGCGGGCGAGTGGCGCGTCGGCGACTTGGAACCCGCCGGAGTCGGGTGCGGGCCTTGCGCTTGGTCGCTATAGCGCTGGTTTCGCGCTCGCCGCGCCGCTTTAGCGGGCGAGTGGCGCGTCGGCGACTTGGAACCCGCCGGAGTCGGGTGCGGGATAGCGGGCCAATTCCTCGTTGCTGGGAGTCCCGGAGGGACGGCACATCGTAGCCCACCGCGGAAGCGGTGGGGAAGTGGGTCGAGGTTGACCAGAAAACCCCGACAGGGGTGACACATGGAACTCAGCAATATGAAATTGGCCCATTGTTGGGTGCGGGCTCTCCATGGGGCTCGCCGGAAAAATGTCTCCTATGAAACAAAGTAAGTTGCTGCTGATTCCCCTTTTTCTTGCCGCCGGAACCCTGAGCGCGCAAACGAAATCCGTAATCGTCGAGGAAATCGTCGCGCGCGTGAATAATGACGTCATCACGCGCGAGGACTTGGAGCACGCCCGGCAAAGCCTTAATTCCGAAGTCCAGGATGAATGTCAGAACTGCACTCCGGACCAGGTACGCGATCAGACTGCCGCAAAGGAAAAAAATCTCCTGCGCGACCTGATCGACCAGTCCCTGCTCGTGCAACGCGCCAAAGACGACGACATTAACGTCGACGCCGAGGTGATCAAGAGGCTGGATGCGATCCGCATCAATGCCAAGCTCCCCGACATGGAAACTCTCGAGAAAGAGGTCACCAAATCCGGACAGGACTTCGAGGACTTCAAGAGCCAGATCAAGAATCAGTTGTTGACGCAGGAAGTGATCCGCAAGGAAGTGGGCTCGCGCATCATCATCAGTCACGAAGATGTGGTCAAATATTACCAGGCGCACAAGCAGGAGTTTGTGAGGCCGGAGACGGTTGTCCTCCGCGAGATTTTCGTCTCCACGGAAGGCAAGCCCGAGGCGGACATCCCCACCCTCCGCAAGAAGGCCGAAAACTTGCGCGACCGCGTGCTGAAGAACGGCGACGATTTCGGGGAGTTGGCCAAGCGTTTTTCCGACAGTTCTACCGCGCAGCAATCGGGCGAACTCGGCGCCTTCGAGCGCTCCAAACTCGATCCCAATATTTCCGAAAAGGTGTTTGCGCTGAACCGCGGGCAAATGACCGAGGTGATCGAAACCAAGACCGGATTTGAAATTCTCCAGGTCCGCGAGCGCTATCAGGAGGGTGAGCAGCCACTCGATAAGGTGGACCCCGAAATCACCAACAAGTTGTATGAAACGAAAATGGACCCGGGGATGCGGGACTACCTTAAGACTTTGCGGGAAGACAGCTACCTCCAGGTCAAGCCCGGCTACACGGATTCGGCGGCGGTAACCACCCAGCCCATCGAGGAAGTTGCTGTAACGCCCGATAAGGATGACAAGAAGAAATCAGACAAAAAATTCCTGATCTTTCCCAAGAAGAAATCCGGAACATGAAACAGGCCTTCGTCTCCGCCCTGCAGGCCGAACAAACCATCACCTCCTATTTTCTCGTTTGCGAAAAGGAAATTCGGGCCACGCGCGAAGGAAAATCCTACCTCCGCCTGGAGTTGGGTGACCGCACCGGCACCATCGAAGCGCGCATGTGGGACGGCTTCGAGCGCGACGCCGCCTCCTTCGACCGCGACGATTTCGTGAAGGTCCAGGCCCGCGTCGAAAGTTACCGCAACAAACTCCAGGTTATGATCGACAAGATCCGCCGCGCGGAAGAAAACGAAGTGGACGCGGCCGATTTCTTTGCTCACACGCCTGAAGATGTGGACCAGCTTTACGCAAAACTCCTTGCCTTCGTCGCCTCCGTGAAAAATCCTTGGCTGAAGCGCCTCCTGGATGCCGTCGTAGCGGACCCGGAAATCGTCCCGCGCCTGAAACGCGCCCCGGCGGCCAAGGTGATGCATCACGCCTATCTGGGCGGCCTGCTCGAACATGTGGTCAGCTTGTGCGGCCTCTGCCGCGCGGTCCTGACGCAATATCCGGAAGCGGATCCCGACCTATTGCTGACTGGCGCCGTGCTCCATGACATGGGGAAACTCGAGGAATTGAGCTACGATCGCTCACTCGGTTACACCGACGAAGGCCAGTTGCTAGGACACATTTTGATTGAATATGAACGCGTCGCCAAAAAAATGGACGCCATCGATGACTTTCCCTCCGATCTGAAGACGCTGGTGCTGCACATGCTCGTCAGCCATCACGGGCAGTACGCGTTTGGTTCGCCAAAACTTCCCATGTTCCGCGAAGCGCTGATGCTGCACTACCTCGACGATCTGGATTCCAAGATGGCCGCGGTCCGTTCCGCGCTCGCCTCCGACAAAGGCGACGGCAACTGGACGGCGTTTAGCGGCGCCCTCGAGCGCCGTTTCCTGCGTGTCGACCTTTTCCGCCGCGCGGAAGAATCGGCGGCGAAGAACGCTCCTTCGCAGCCGCCTCCGTTGAAAAGCCTGGGTGCGAAGGACTAGAAGCCATTTTAATGAGTGGCCAACCAGCAAGACTCGTGAATTCGGATTTGCACTACTTTGATTCCGGCGCTGAAAGCGCCGGCGCACTCCAGCCCAGGGCAACGCCCTGGGTTTCGGAATCGATCGGCCCGCCCTGCAAGGGCGGAGGAATCCTCCGCCCTTGCAGGGCGGGACATGGATTCGGACACGTCCCCGGGGCGTTGCCCCGGGCTGGCATGCTCCGCGCCGTTGGCGCGTCATCGTGGCGGAGTCCTCGAGCGGGGAAACCTGCTGCGAAGCAACTGTTGAGATAGCTCTAAACGATCAGGTGCGGACTCTACTTGTTTACCCTGACTCTGGAAGGGGAGCCCGCCAATAATATGGAACACAGCGCATCGCCCCAACGCGGTCCCGGGCCTCGCCACTCCATTCTCGATCTGGCCCCGCTCGAACTGGAATGCATGAGCGTGCTCTGGCCGCTCGGCGAAGGCACCGTCCGCGAAATTCATCGGCGACTAGCCGTTTCGCGCCCTCGCGCCTACACGACGATCATGACCATCATGGACCGGCTGGCGCACAAAGGCATCGTGACGCGCCGCAGAGTGGGACGCGCCTATCGCTACCAGCCAAATTTGAGCGCCGAGGAAGCGCGCGTCAGCGCGATTGAAAAAATCGTCACGGGATTTTTTGACGGCTCCGCCGAAGCGCTAGCCACTCACTTGGCTGCCGTGGGCGGAACGCCGAGTCCCAGCGTTCCTGCACCAGCGCGCCTCGATCCGCGCCAGCGTGAAGCACTGCCTGGACCGCCGCCCTCGCGAGTCCCCGTTGACAGACCGGATACGCCCGGAAAAGAATCGGTAACTCAACGGCTGGACGAGACTTTATTGTAGCCGGGACATGGGTAGTGGACGAATTGCTTAGAGTCCCGGAGGGACGTCACAGCGTAGCCCACTGCGGGAGCGGCGGGAAAATGGTTCGAGGATGGCCAGAGAACCCCGACAGGGGTGACACTTGCAACTCAGCAACATGAAATCAGCCCGCAACTAAAATGTTACCCGCGCAATTCACAATCCGCGACCAGCACATCGCCCCGGCGACAGTCCTTGCCCCCATGGCCGGCGTAACCGATACCGTTTTTCGCCGCATGATCCGCGGCCTCGGCGGCTGCGGCCTGATCATGACCGAATTCACCAGCGCCGAGTGCATCACGCGCAACGCCGCGCGCACCTCGCGCTATCTTTTCTTCGAGCCGGACGAGCACCCCATCACCGGACAGTTGTTCGGCGCGGACCCCAATGTAATGGCGAGCGCGGCGGCCATGGTCGAGCAGCTCGGTTTCGATTTCGTCGACATCAATCTGGGATGTCCGGCGAAGAAAGTGGTCAAGTGCGGCGGTTCGGGCCTGTTGCGCGATCTGAAAGCGCTCGAGCAAGTCCTGCGCGCGGTGCGCGCGGCGGTCAGCATTCCGCTCACCATCAAAATCCGCGCCGGATGGGATGAAACCACCATCGTCGCCGTGGAGGTGGCGCGCCTGGCCGAGCAGATCGGCATCGAGGGAATCGCCGTCCATCCCCGCACGCGCTTGCAGGGTTACACAGGGAGCGCCGATTGGAGCGTCATCCGCGCCGTGAAGCAGGCAGTATCCATTCCGGTAATTGGCAATGGTGATATCAATAGCCCCGAAGATGCCGTCAGAATGGTCCGTGAAACCGGCTGCGACGCCGTCATGATTGGCCGCGCCGCGTCCACGAATCCCTGGATTTTCCGCCAGATTTCCCAATACCTGAATACAGGATCCTGCGTGGAACCCACCGAACTGGATCGCTATGCCTTGCTCTCCGCGTACTTCCGCAATCTGGTGGAGACCGAGTGGCCCGACGCGATCGGCAAGATGAAACAGTTTGCCTGCTGGTTCACCCACGGTGTTCGTAACGGCAGCGAGCTGCGCAGGAACGTTCACACGGCCCGCACCTCCGCTGAAATTCTGGATCGGGTCGATTCTTTTTTTGCCGATTCCGTCGCCGCAGGCGGGTGAGTGTCGTGCTTGGAGCCGGCCATCAAAAAGAGAAGGAGGTCTTGCATGACGCCTGCTAGCGCGACCACCCCCAGTCTCGAGCGCCGTAGGGAACGCCGTGTACCGGTCAAACTTCCGATGTTGGTTCGTGGCACCGACCGCGCCGGCGAATGGTTCGAGGAACATACCTCCAGCGAAAATCTCTGCCGCGGTGGGGCAGCTTTCTCCACGCGTTACGCCGTGGATCTCGGCATGAAAATTGAGATCAGCATCCCAGTCAAGCCCTCAACGGCTGAACCCGATGCGGAGTTTTCCACCCACGGCCGCATTGTCCACCTGAAACCGGGCAGGGACGAACGCGAATGGATTGTGGGCGTCGAGTTCACGGGCCCGCGCTTTCACCGCATGTTCGTTTCGGAATCCACTTCGTAGTTTGTTCCGTGGTTTGCTACGCCTCTGTGGCGCCCGCCTCCTGTGGTGAGCGAAGCCGAACCATCAAGCGGGCCAGCCCTAAAAATCTCAATTCTCGGATTTCAAAATCCGCCGCGCTTTTCTCGCCCGATAGGTTCGGTGAAAAACTCTATCGTTCCAGCAACAGTTGTTTGTACGCCTCGCGCTTGCCCAGTCCTCGTTCCCGCGCCGCTTGTTTGAGCGCCGCTTTTCGATCGACGCCTCCCTCGGCTTCGAGTTGCTCGACGCGCTGCTTGAGGGACACGCTGCTCTCCACTTTTTGCGCTTGCGGATCGCCCGGCCCGATCAGCAGCGTAATTTCCCCGCGGGGAGCGCGTTTGCGCGCGGAGTCCAGCAACTCGGCAAGAGGACCTCGCAGAAATTCCTCATGAATCTTCGTGATTTCCCGCGCGATCACTCCCGGCCGCGGCCCAAGAATTTCCGACGCATCCGCGAGCGTTTCCACCACCCGGTGCGGCGCCTCGTAGATGACCAGCGTCCGCGACTCCGCCTTCAACGCATCGAGCGCTTTCCGCCGCGCCCCCGCCCGCGGCGGCAAGAATCCCAAAAATAAAAACTCTTCCGTCGGCAGCCCCGAGGCCGCCAGCGCCGCCACCAATGCCGACGGGCCGGGAATCGGCACCACGGGAATATGGTGCCGCAAGCACAGAGTCACGAGGCGATGCCCGGGGTCGGATATTCCGGGCGTGCCCGCATCGCTCACCAGCGCAATCTTGGCGCCCTGCTCCAGTTCGATCACCAATTCGGGCGATCGTGTCAATTCGTTGTGTTCGTGATAGCTGACCATCTCCTTCCGGATTCCGTAATGCTGGAGCAATTTTTGCGTCTGCCGCGTGTCTTCGCAGGCGATCATGTCCGCTTCCTTGAGGATGCGAATCGCGCGCATCGTAATATCCTCGAGGTTTCCAATCGGTGTGGCCACCAGGTACAGGCAGCCGGTCCCTGCTTCGCGTTGGGCTTTTGTCGTCATATTCTTTTTAGGCCCGCCAGTTTAGCATGCAGAGAAGGCATGTGGCGCCCGTTGCGTCCGTCAAACCTGCCCGCCCCAACACCGGGCGGTTCACCGTGAGCGTTCACCGTGAACGGCCTCTTGTATCTTTGTTTTGGGGTAACTTGCCGGAGAGGCGAGTGGCTCCGGCGGGAGAGGCCGAGCGGCCTAGAGGCCAGGAGTGAAAACTCTTTGAGCCTGTTTTGTAGATCGGCCCCCCGCCCTAATTTCCTAAAACTGAAGAGAATCACAGGCCACCAGAGCCTGTATTGACAAGCTCAGTTGGAAATAGCGCAGGGTCGGGGAGCCGGAGCTACAGCCTACTGCAAAGGAGGCTCGATGGACAAGATCCAAGCATGTGGAATCGAGGTCAGTGCGAAAGAATTGGTGGTGGCCATGAGCGGGAAGAAGGGAGAAGCGGTGCTGCGTCGATTCGCGAACACACCTGTCGGGCATCGGCAGTTGCTGCACGCTCTCACCCGCGGGGGGAAGCGGGTGAGAGCGTGCAGGGAAGCGACCGGACTGTATGGGCTCGATGTGGCCCTGTTGTTAAGCGCGCACGCAGGAATCCAGCTGATGGTGGCCAATCCGCGGGCGGTGCGGCCTTTCGCCAAAGCCCGGATGCAACGGAGCAAGAACGATCAGTTGGACGCGGTGATGTTGCGAGAGTTCGCCATGCGCATGGAGTTCACCGCCTGGGCGCGGCCGGACAAAAGCACGCTGGCCTTGTGGGCCATCGCGCGGCGGCTGGAGGCGCTGACCAAGCAGTGCACGGCGGAGAAAAATCGCCAGCACGCCGCTGGAATTTCGCAAGCGATTCCCGCGTGTGTGCGAGACAGCGTGGCGCGGACGTTACGGTTGCTGCAGCGCGAGATAAAGAAACTGCGCGAAGCAGCGCGGCAGTGTATTGCGGGCGATGCCCGGTTGCAGCGGCGCTACCAACTGCTGCGCACCATGCCGGGAATCGGGGAGAGCAGCGCGCTGCAGATCCTGGCCGAGTTGGCGCTGCTGCCGGCCGACCGCGATGTGCGGCAGTGGGTGGCCTATGCGGGGTTGGATCCTCGGGAACACAGCTCGGGAAGTTCGGTGAACAAGCACGCGCGGATCAGCAAAGTGGGAAACCGACACCTGCGCTGCGCGCTGTATATGCCGGCGTTGGTGGCCAGTCACTGTGAACCTCATCTGAGAGGGTTTTATGAACACCTGGTAGCGAAAGGCAAAAAGAAAAAACAAGCGCTGACTGCCGTGGCCCGAAAAATATTGCACGCCATCTTCGGAATGTTCCGCTGGGATCGGCCCTACGATGGCAACCGCGTCTACCCGTTGCCGCTCCCCAGCGTAGCTCCTCAAGCTGCAAAAATGGCTTGAACCTTAAGAGAGAATCTACAAAACCGCCCGTGTTGGTGGTATTTGGTCTTGTAGAGGCCGCCCGCACTTGGGGCGGGCAACTGTTCGTTCTCTCCAGAGCCTGACTCCGTCACAACCAAATGCCGAACGCCGCGCGGATAGACACATCTCTTGCTACACTTCCCTGCCGTGTCGCCTGAAAAGCTGGGACAACATTTCCTCACCGACGCAAGCTGGCAGGAGCGAATCGCGCGCGCGATTCACGTCGGAGATGGCCTCTGGATTGAAATCGGCGCTGGTCACGGCGAGATGACTTCGCGTCTGGCGCGAAATGCCGACAGAGTGATCGCCATCGAGTTGGACCGGCGGCTTGCCGCTCGCCTGCGCGAAGTCACTGCCCCATTGGGAAATGTCGAAGTCGTCGAAAACGATGTCCTGGCGGTCGATTTTGGAGCCCTGACGAAAGGCGCGAGCTTTTCCGTCTACGGAAATCTGCCGTATTACATTACTTCGCCCATTTTGCATCGGCTGTTCGAGCACGCGGACCGTGTCGCCGCGATTCACATCGTGATTCAGTTGGAAGTGGCGGTGAGAATCGTCGCTCCGCCGGGGCGCCGCAAGTATGGGTATCTTTCTGTTGTGTCGCAGTGGTTCACCAAACCCGAACTCGTGCTGCGCATCCCTCCGGGCGCGTTTCGGCCGCCCCCGAAGGTTGATTCGGCGCTCGTGAGTCTGCGCATGCCCGGCGCCCGCGAAGCGCTCGAAGTGGGCGATGAAAAAGCGTTCCTCGATTTTGTGAAGGAATGCTTCGCGCAAAAAAGGAAAAATCTGCGGAACAATCTTCGCCCGCGGCTCGGAACCCGCGCCGGGGAGCTGCTGCGCGAAGCAGGACTATCCGCTGACGCACGCGCCGAGGAACTCTCCATCGCTAAATTAGCGGAGTTGTTTTGTTTGACCCGCTGATCGGCAGAACAACTTTTTTGCGCGGGGGCATTCTCTGTGGACTCTGTGCTCTCGGTGTTCTCTGCGTTGTGATTTTCTCCGGCGTGACAGCAAAGATTTAACACAGAGGACACGGAGAAAGGACACAGAGGTCACAGAGAAAATCAATGAACCACGGAATAATTTCACCTTTATTTTTCGCGCAAGACTTTGACGAGCCGGTCCGGATAGTCGCTCATGATCCCATCCACGCCTGCCGCGATTAGCCGGCGCATCTGGTCGGGTTCGTTAATCGTCCAGGCCACCACCTGCAAGCCCGCTTCGTGGGCTCTCTTAACCAGATCCGGCGTGACCAAATCTCCACGCGGAGCAATCTGCCGGGCCCCCGCCCTCACCGAACGCTCGACGAGATCGTTCGAGGGGTGCTCGCACAAATACCCCGTCATCATGGTCTGGTCCAGCCGGTTGACTGATAAAAGGGTCGCCGGATCAAACGAGAGAATAATAACGCGAGCGGCTTCGCCCGTGTCTCGCAATGCGGCGACGACGGCGTGCTCAACTCCCCAGGTCGCGTCGGATTTGATCTCCAGGTAAAAAATGATGTCGCGCTCCCTCGCAAACCGAAGGATTTCGTCGAGAGCGGGAACGCACTCTCCGACAAAGGATTCGGCCGAACGGGATCCAAACCACGCGCCGGCATCGAGTGCGCGCACTTCTTCGAGCGGCATCGAATCGACGAGGCCATGGCCGTTCGTGGTCCGGTCCAGCGTGGCGTCGTGCATGGCCACGACGCGCGCATCGCGCGTCAAGTGCAGATCGGTCTCAACGAAACGTGCCCCCATTTCCACGGCGCGCCGGAACGCCGCCATCGTGTTTTCCGGGGCATGCCCTGAAGCGCCTCGATGTGCCACTACCCACACGGATAGCTGGTCCCTCCTAGGCTTCGTTTCCCGACCAAGTCGAACTGCTTGTCGTTTCGCCATCCTAGCAGAAATGGTCCTCAGGTCTACGGACCTTCGGAGGCCCAGGATTCTTTTTGCCAACATGCCGCATCTAATGGGGTGTGAGAAGAAGGGGCAGACCAAAGTGATTACAGAAAGGAGCTTGTTATGAAGACTTATTCACTTATTGCAAAGGGGCTATTTACCCTGGCTTTATTGGCTATGGCTGGGTTTGCGATTGGGGCGCCTGGCCGCACGGGCTGGAAACGTGGCGCCGGTTAATAATTCCCCGATTGGCGATCAAGTCCGCCATGACCTGGCGACGGTGCCGTGGTACGGAGTGTTTGACAACCTGGAATACCAGGTCAATGGCAGTGAAGTGATTTTGAGCGGACAGCTTGTCAGCGAGCACGGCCAGACCAAGTACGATGCGGAGAGCGCCGTAAAGCGAATTAGCGGCGTATCAAAAGTTGTGGACAACATCGAGGTTCTCCCGCCCCTCCCGTTTGACAATCAAATTCGCAGGGCCGAATACCGCGCCATTTTCTCGCAGTCAACCCTGGGCCGGTATTCGATGGGAGCCATCCCGCAGATTCATATCATTGTGAACGGCGGGCATGTGACTCTCGTAGGAACGGTAATGAATGAGATGGATCGAAACATAGCCGGAATTGTTGCGAACTCCGTCCCTAACGTGTTTTCGGTGACGAACAACTTGCGCATCGGCTGACTTCGACGTTTCCCCAAGAGGCTACGTGGGCCCGGCTTCCCCGGGCCCACGATCGCCATCCGCCAGGCTGTTGGCAGTGGACCAGTTTCCGATATTCCGGATTATCAGGCCGTAAAGGAGTAACCCATAAGTTCTTTTTACCGGGTTGCGCCACTGCGTTTAGTATTCCTTTTAGCCAATCCATGCGCTGGATTGTGGCCGCCCCCATGGAAGACGTCCGACAGCGGTGCAATGAGTTCGGATCCTTCAGGGAGCGACAAGTTCTGGTATGCCTATCTGAAGTAAACGGGCAAATTGTATCGCGGCCAGGGGCCGGCTGAAGAAGTAGCCTTGTCCTTCCGCACAGCATTGGGTTCGAAGGTATGCCCTCTGTTCCAGCGTTTCGATGCCCTCCGCAACCACGATGTGCCTGAGGCTCTTTCCCATGTTAATTATGGCGCTCACGATTGTTGAGTCATCGGATTTGGAAGTGATTTGGTGGACAAAGGACTGGTCAATTTTCAAGACATCAATGGGAAACTGCCGAAGATAGCTGAGGCTGGAATAACCGGTGCCGAAGTCATCCACCGCGAGGTGTATCCCCATGGTCTTGAGCTCTTGGAGCACGGAGTCCGTGGATTCGGCATCTTCCATTAGGACGCCCTCGGTAAGTTCGAGTTCGAGATATCGCGCCTCCAAGCCAGTTTCCGAGAGTATCGTCCGGACATCCTCGACAAACCCACTATCGCGGAACTCGCTGGGGGAAACATTGACGGCAACGCGTAGGGGCGGCAGCCCCGCATCCTGCCAGGCGCGCGCCTGCCCGCATGCTTCCCGCCGCACCCAATGTCCGATCTGGAGAATTAGCCCGCAATCTTCGGCAATGGGCACGAACTGGGCGGGAAGGAGGAGTCCTCGATCGGGATGCTGCCAGCGTATCAACGCCTCCACTCCTGTGATCTCACCCGTGTCGAGATTGACCTTCGGTTGATAGTGCAACAAGAATTCGTTTCGCTCGAGAGCGCGGCGCAGGCTGCCTTCAATAGATTGCCGCTCTACGGCCTTCAGGTTCATTTCCGCCTCGAAGAATTGGAAATTGTTGCGCCCCTTTTCCTTTGCATGGTACATCGCTGTGTCCGCATTCTTAATTAACGTTTCGGCATCTTCTCCGTCTTCCGGGTAGACGCTGATACCGATGCTGGCGTCAATATGCAGATCTTGTCCCTCGATCGGGTGGGGTACGTTGAGCGAAAGAAGTATTTTTTTTGCGCTCGTGGCCGCGGCCTGCGGATAGGCGATCTCCGAAAGCAGGATTACGAATTCATCTCCGCCCTGCCGGCTGACCGTGTCGGAGCCGCGCACGCAAGCCAGCAATCGTTTTGAAACGGACTGAAGAACCTTGTCGCCGGTGGCATGCCCCAGCGAATCGTTGATGTATTTGAAACGATCCAAATCCAGAAAGATGACAGCTATCGATCTGCTCTGGCGGCGAGCCAAGGCGATCGACTGCGAGATCCGGTCCTTGAGCAACAGGCGATTGGGCAGATTCGTGACCACATCGTGCTGCGCCGAGTATGTCATTTGGAACGACATGGCCCGCGCCGCGCTCACGTCATGGAAGACAATCACCGCGCCGATGACGCGGCCTGCCCGGTCGTGGATCGGCGCGGCGGAATCTTCAATGGCGGATTCAAATCCGTCGCGGCGGATGAGGACGCAATTCACAGTCAGCCCTACCGTCCTATTTTGTTCCACGGCCATCTTCATGGGGTCTCGGGCGGCCTTGCGCGTGGCGCCGTCAATAATTTGGAAGACTTCGGCGAGGGGCCGGCCAGTGGCTTCTTCGCGACCCCACCCGGTCATGGTCTCTGCAACGAGATTGAGGTAGGTGATAGCGCCGGAAATGTTGGTACAGAGCACGGCGTCCCCGATCGAGTTGAGGGTGACGAGGGCGCGCTCTTTCTCTACATATAACGCATCCTCGACGGCCTTGCGTTCGATCGCGTTGCGCAGTGCCCGCGGCAGCGAATAGCCATCGAGGTGACCCGGCAGCAGATAATCCTGCGCTCCGTTCCCCACAGCTTGTTTAGCGAGAGCCTCGTTACCGTTGCCGAGGATCAGAATCGGGACGTCGGGCGCCGCGGCGAATACCCTGTCGAATGTTTCGATGCCCTGACTATCCGGCAGCGACAACTCCAGCAAGACAGCGGCAATTCCTCTTTTGCTTAGACACTCAAGACCCTCGGACAGTTCGCGAACCCAGTTCACGTCGAACGAACCGGTCCCTGGTGCTGCAAGTGCCGCACGAATCTTATCGGCATCGGCCCGATGGCTCTCAATCAGAAGTATTTTGGGGACTGTTACATGTGAAGTTATATCGTGCATGGTAGAGCCTCAAGCTCGCATTAGATCATGTAGAGCGCGCGATTGACTGCGCGATACTATACATATTGCCAATTATTAGAATAGTTTAATGTTACGCTCAAGGAAGACTGGAACTGATCCGGATTGGAACTGAGCGGCTCGTGCTCCGCTACGGGAATTGATTTGGGATTTCCGCGGAGCGGCCGCCATCGGATAGCGCCTGCCAAGCGCCATGATCGGAGAGTGGCCCGCTACTACCATGCCCGTTTTCTTGACACGCTTCAAAGCCGCATGTTAGTTTTATTTTTGCGTTGCGATTGCTGAGAACCCTGCGTGACGTCTCCAACCACGGCACAACTTCGCAAGACCGCATTGAACGCCGTACATCGGCGTTTGGGCGCCAAGATGGTCAACTTCGGCGGGTGGGACATGCCCGTGGAGTATTCCGGCATTCTCGCCGAACACCTGGCCACGCGCACGGCCGCAGGCCTGTTTGACGTCAGCCACATGGGCGAAATCGAGGTGCGTGGGGAACGCGCGCTCGATCTGGTGCAACACGTCACTTGCAATGATGCGGCGCGACTCGCCGATGGGCAAGCGCATTATTCCGGGTTGATGACCGAGCAAGGCACTTTCGTGGACGATCTGCTGGTGCACAAGATTTCCGGCACGCATTATTTCCTGTGCGTGAATGCGGGCAATCAGGATCAGGATTTCGAGCACATTCGCGCGCACAATCGCGCAGGCGCGCAGATCGAAAATGCCGGGGAGCGTTACTCGCAGCTCGCGATCCAGGGTCCGAAGGCATTGGGAATTCTGCAGCGATTCACGAGTGCGCCGCTCGAGTCCATCCAGTATTATCACTTTACGTTCGGCGCTGTGGATGGCGTTGATTGCCTCATCGCGCGCACCGGATACACGGGAGAAGACGGCTTCGAGATTTACTTCGCTCCAGAACATTCCGAGAAGTTGTGGTCCAATCTTTTGGAGGCAGGTGCGAGCCACGGCTTGCTGCCTTGCGGCCTGGGAGCGCGAAATACGCTGCGCCTGGAAGCGTCGATGTGCCTGTATGGGCACGAAATCGACGACACTACGACTCCGTGGGAGGCTGGCCTGGGCTGGATCTGCAAGCCGGAAAAGGGAGAATTCCTCGGGCGCGATATTCTAATCCGGCGAAAAGCAGAGGGTGTGGAACGCACGCTAGTCGGGTTTGAAATGCAGGATCGACTGATCGCCCGCGACGGGTGCCTGATTTCAATCGGCGGCCAAAGGGCCGGACGCGTCACCAGCGGTTCGCCCGCGCCGTTTCTGAAGAAAAATATCGGCATGGCCTACGTTCCGCCGGCATCCAAAGCGCCCGGAACCGAAATTACGGTGGAAATCCGCGGGAATCGGGCGCCGGCGCGGATCGTTTCGATGCCGTTTTACAAACGGCCGAAATAAGAGATCCCGGCACAACTTGAAGCTACCAGCCCTTTGCGTAGTGCCGGCATTCTTGCTTGCCCTGACGTGGGAAGGGCCGTCGGTTGTTGGGCTCCAAGAGGAATCAAAGAGCCGACGGGACCTCGGCGCCACCAAAACCATCGCATCGAAGTATTGGAGCTTCCGGGAAATTGAGTCACTGTCACATAAGCTGGTGGAACTAAACGGGCGAATGCATAGGAATTCGTCGGGACGTATTTCCAAGGAGCCGTGATGTATCCAAACGACTATCGTTATACGAAGGAACATGAGTGGATCAAAGTGTCCGGCGACACGGGCACGATCGGAATTACCGACTACGCGCAACATGAGCTGGGCGACGTCGTGTTTGTCGAACTTCCCGCGGTCGGCGCGAAAATTGCGGCCGGGAAAATTGTTTGGCACGATCGAATCCGTCAAGGCCGTCAGTGAAATTTATGCCCCGGTGTCCGGCGAAGTCATCGAGGCAAACGCCAGCGCTCTCGAATGCCCCGGAAACCGTCAACTCCGACCCGCATGGCGCCGCGTGGCTCATCAAAATCAAGCTCGCCAATCCCGCCGATGTCTCCGGCCTGATGGACGCCGCCGCGTACCAGGCGTTCATCTCCGAAAAGGAAGCCTCGGCCTGATGCGCTATCTTCCGAAGAGTCCAGCCGAGCGCCGCGAAATGCTCGCGTCCATCGGCGCTACGATCCATTGACGATTTGTTCGCCTCCATTCCCGAGCAATTCAGGCTGAAGGCCCCGCTGCGCCTTCCTGGCCCGCTTTCCGAACACGAAATCATCGAGTATTTTCGCAGCGCGCGCGGCGGAAAATTCCTGCGGCTATACGAGCTTCCTAGGCGCGGGCGTCTACAACCATCTGCGCTCCGTGGTGACAGACGCGCTGATCCAGCGCGGAGAATTCCTGACTTCCTATACGCCGTATCAAGCTGAAATCAGCCAGGGCACGCTGCAAGCCATTTTTGAATTTCAGACGCTAATGTGCGAGCTGACCGGCATGGAGGTCGCCAACGCCTCGATGTGGGACGGCTCGACCGCAACCACCGAAGCCGTGCTGATGGCCGAGCGGCTTACCGGGCGGCACCGCGTGGTTGTGGCTCGTTCGCTGCATCCTGAATATCGCCAGGTTCTGGACACCTACACACGCAACCTGGGACTTGCACATTCAAGAAGTCGGATTCACAGCCACGGGGCAAATGGATGCCGCGCGACTCGAAGCCGCAATCGACAACGAGACCGCCGCCGTCGTCGTGCAGTCGCCAAACTTTTTTGGTGTGCTCGAAAACGTGGCGCAATTGGCGGAACTTGCGCACGCAAAGGGAGCGTTGCTCGTGACAGCCATGACCGAGGGTGTGTCGCTCGGCGCGGTGCGGCCGCCGGCCGGAGCCGATATCGTGGCCATGGAAGCGCAGAGTTTCGGTCTGGCGCCAAGTTACGGCGGACCTTACGCCGGCGTGATCGCCACGCGCGACAAATTTGTGCGGCAGATGCCGGGACGCCTCGCGGGCGAAACGGTGGACACCGAAGGGCGGCGCGGCTACGTCCTCACGCTGGCCACCCGCGAACAGCACATCCGCCGGGAGAAGGCGACCTCGAATATCTGCACCAACCAGGCGCTTTGCGCGCTGGCCGTGGCCATCCACCTGTGCCTGCTTGGCAAGGAAGGCTTGAAGGAACTCGCGGCGCAAAATCTTGCCAAGGCGCACTTTGCCCTCGAAGAACTCGAAAAAATTCCCGGCGTGCGGCGCGCGTTTTCCGGCCCATTTTTCAACGAATTCGTCGTCGAACTGCCGCGTTCGGTGAAGTTGGTGAATGCGGAACTCCTGCGCGAAAAAATCATCGGGCCGCTGCCCCTCGGCAGCTTCTATACGGACCTGACCAAACGGGGATTGTTCTGCGTCACCGAGACGACGCCACGCGCCGAAATCGAACGCATGGCCGCCGCCCTTCGGAAAATTCTGTCGAAGCCGGTCTAGGGATCCGAGTCATAAGCGGCGCGACTAGAGGGATTTTTCAGGTTTTCAGGTTTGTGGGTCGGAGCTTTAGCTCCGACATTAGCCAAGTGGAAAGACAGGGCTTTAGCCCATGACTAGCAGCATTTTGATGTCGCGGTTGAAACCTCGACCCACAAAGCACGATTGTGAAACGAGTTCTAGTGAACCGCGATGGTGAGAAATTTTCTGGGGAGACTAGCATTGGCCGATCGAATCAAAAAAGCGGGGCGTCACGTCAGCCAGAACGAAGGGCTGATCTTCGAGCAATCA
Organism: Terriglobia bacterium; assembly: GCA_963811715.1. Lineage (GTDB taxonomy): Bacteria > Acidobacteriota > Terriglobia > Acidiferrales > UBA7541 > Palsa-360. The sequence goes on along the minus strand of CAWESM010000003.1, from coordinate 2,189,361 downwards.
GCGCCCGGTAAGCGCGGGATCGAGCTGCCCCCGCTCGATGTGCCCCCGGTGGACGCCCGGAATGCGTTGGGCGCGGCCTATGTTCGCGAAGGCATCGATGGATTCCCCGAAGTCAGTGAAATCGAAGTCATCCGCCATTTCACGCGCTTATCCACGTGGAACTACGCGATCGACTTGGGGATGTATCCGCTCGGGTCCTGCACGATGAAATACAACCCGCGCGTCAACGAATTTGTCGCGCGGCTCGACGGAATCGCCACCGAGCATCCCTATCAACCACAAGAAGTCTCGCAGGGCTGCTTGAAAATTTTGCAACTGCTGCTGGACTGCCTCATCGAAATCACGGGCATGGATACTGGCACGCTCGAACCGGCGGCGGGCGCGCAAGGCGAGCTGACTGGACTGTTGCTGATTCGCGCCTATCTTGCGGACACGCAGGGCGGCCCGCGCAAGAAAGTCCTGATCCCAGACTCCGCGCATGGAACGAATCCGGCGACGGCGGTAATCGCGGGATACGAAGTCGAAAACGTGCGCTCGGACGAGCGCGGCCAGATCGATATCGCGCGGCTGAAGGAAATCGTAAACGGCGACGTGGCCGCGATGATGGTCACGAACCCTTCGACGCTGGGCGTGTTCGAGCAAAACATTGCCCAGGCGGCGGAAGTTCTGCACTCGCACGGCGCGCTGCTTGTACATGGACGGCGCGAACATGAACGCTTTGGCGGGCGTGGCGCGCCCTGGCGACTTCGGCGTGGACGTGATGCACCTGAACCTGCACAAAACGTTTTCGACGCCCCACGGCGGCGGAGGTCCGGGCGCGGGACCGGTCATGGTCAAGAAAATCCTCGAGCCTTACCTGCCGATTCCCGTGCTGGGCGAAAAGAACGGACGGCCGGCGCTGGAAAATCACCGGCCGAAATCGATTGGCCGGGTGCGCGCGTTCGGTGGAAATTTCGGAGTGCTGGTGCGCGCGCTCGCCTACACGCTGGCCTATGGCCCGGGGATTCGCCAGGCCACCGAAGACGCGGTCCTCAACGCCAACTACATCCGGAAAAAACTCGAGGACGTGTACGACCTCCCGTACAAATCTCCCTCGATGCATGAGGTCGTTTTCAGCGATGCGCGGCAGAAGAAAAACGGCGTAAACACGATGGATATCGCGAAGCGGCTGATCGACTACGGCTTCCATCCGTACACGACGGCGTTTCCGCTGATCGTGTCCGGCGCGCTAATGATCGAGCCGACCGAATCGGAATCGAAGCAGGAATGCGACTTGTTCGTGGACGCGATGCGCGCGATTGCCGAAGAAGCGGCGACGGATCCAGAATTGGTAAAGACCGCGCCGCATTCGACGCGCGTCAGCCGTCTTGACGAAGTCACAGCCGCGCGCAAGCCCGTATTGCGGTGGAAACCCAAGCCAGCTTCCAGCGAATCTTAATCAATAATTGCTTCATGCGAGAAACCCCCGGCGAAATCGTACATAAAATGACGACATCCTGAAACGCCGCGTCATAAGAATCGAAATTGTTTTTCGGCGCGACGCGGGTATGGAAAAGCAATCTCCCCAGACCCTCGATCGTAACTACTCCGTTTATTTCGTTTCCGACCCGGGCAAGCCGATCGCAATCTTCATCGCGTCAAGACGGGCTCGAGTTCGCGTGCAGTGACATTTTCGTTGCCTTCACCCACAGCCCTGATTGCTACGCGCACAGCTGCCGCGCGTTGGACACGCCGTGGCGGCACGGGGATTACGGCGCCCTGTCCTTCCCGCTGGAATGATAGGTACGCATTTCCCTCGTCCCAATCGAGGACGAGCATGTCGCCGAAACGTACCTGCTCGGTCGCCAGCAGGTTCGCCAGCGGATACACCACATTCTTCTCGATCGCTCGCTTCAGGTGCCGCGCTCCGTACTTGAAGTCCGTTCCCTCCTGCAGTAGGAATCTCCTCGCCGCCGGCGTCGCCCGGAACAAAAACTGCCCCCGTCCCGTATCCAACACCCTCTGCTGCACCATCCCTAACTCGATCTCCAAGATCTCCTCCAACTGCTCCTGCCGCAGCGGATGAAACACCACCACCTTATCCAGCCGATTCATGAACTCCGGCGAAAACTTCTTCTTCGCCGCTCCCTGCGCCGTCTTCTCCACCTTCATATCCAACTTGTCTTCCGTCTTGTCCGACGGCTGCACGAATCCCATCCCCCCCGTCATCAACTCCGTGATCTCTCCTCCCCCCAAATTCGACGTCAGAAAGATCATCGTCTGCGACAGGTCCACCCGCCGGTTGTCGCCCAGCGTCAGCGTCGCCTTATCCAAAATCCCCAGCAGCAACTGCCACAGCGCGTCCGACGCCTTCTCGATCTCATCGAACAGCAGAAAACTCAGCTTCAGTTTCTCCGTGTGATACTTCGCCAACTCTTCCTGCGTGATCAACGGATGCGTTTCCCGGTGTCCCAGATATCCCGGAGGCGATCCGATCAGCTTGGCGATCTCGTGCGAGTGCTGGAACTCCGCGCAGTCCACCTTGATCACTGCCCGCGGGTCGCCGAACAAAATCTCCGCCGCCGCTTCCACGATGCGCGTCTTTCCTGACCCGGTCGGCCCCAGAAACAGTAGGTTCCCGACTGGACGATCCGACGAACTCATCCCCGCGCAGTACACTTGGTACAGATCAGCAACCGCACGAATACCTTCAGGCTGCCCTACGATCCGTCGCCGCATGGCGGACTCAAATGCCAGCGACTCTTGGCTGTGGCGATTTGGATCAAGCTTGGTTTTTTCTGTTCTCATGGCTTCCCCTGGGCCGCCCTTACTCCAGTTTCAGTGGCTCCACACTTCAGCGATATAGGGGGCAACTCACATGCCAAATCGTTGGAGTTCTGTGCTCATGAGAAAGACCGCAAAGCGAGCAAGTTACGGAGTGGATAGGCTTGGTCGAGTCGACAAATCCATGCAGCGAGCTTCCTGGGTGTGCCGGAGGGGTGCACGACGGTTCAGACAGAGACAAAGGGCATCTGGCTGCCTCTGGCATCCAACCGTTGTATTCTTAGGCTTTGGGGTCTAAGTTACCGGCCAGCTAATCTTCTGATTCAAGAAAGTAAATGATGCTTCGAAAAATTTTATGGGTGTTGGCATTCGGTGTAGGCGTCGTCGGCCCGTTGGCCGCTCAAGGGGATCAACGTGCAGCGACAGCGCTCACAGGCCGAGTGAGTTCGGACGCGGAGGAACCGATGGAAGGGGTCCTGGTCCGGGCAAAAGGCATCGGCAGGACTGTGAGCGTCACAGTGGTGACCGATCGCAGGGGAGAATACTCCTTCCCGGCAACTCGGCTCACCCCGCGAATGTACAATCTTGACATTCGAGCGGTTGGCTACGAACTTGCGGACCCAGTCTCCATCGAGGTTTCGCCTCGCAAAACGGCTCGCGCCGACCTCAAACTCGCGAAGACGCAAAACCTCGCTGCGCAACTAACGAGCGCCGAGTGGCTGCTCAGCATCCCAGGCACGGAGGAACAGAAGAGCCAATTATTTCGATGCGCGGCCTGCCACTCCCTTGCCCCAATCGTTCAAAGCACGTATGACACGAAAGGATGGCTCACTACTTTCGCGCGAATGCGCGGCTATTCAGAGCAGTCCATCATCACCTACCCTGTCGAATTACCTTACAAGGTGACCGTGAGCCCCGATCCGGATTTTGCGGAATACCTGACCACGATCAATTTGAGTTCAAAAACAAAATGGGACTATGCGCTCAAGATGCTGCCTCGTCCCACTGGCAGAGCGACGCGGGTCATCATCACGGAATACGATTTGCCCGACCCGGGGCGCCTTCCGCATGACGCCGGCCTCGACGCCAAGGGAATGGTCTGGTACAACGATTTCCGCGAACCGCTCATCGGAAGGCTGGACCCGCGGACCGGTGAAACAAAAGAGTGGAGCTTCCCTCCGTTAAAACCGGATTTCCCGCCGGGAACATTATCCATCGAACCTGGCGTGGGTGGCTTCCTCTGGGTTCCGCGTTTTCGCCAGGCAGGGATCACACGGTTCGATCCTCGGTCAGAGAAATTTCAAACTTGGCCGGACCTCCCCGAGCTCAACTCCGATCACGCCATCGACGCGCAAGTCGCTCCCGCGCCGGATGGCACGGTGTGGTATCCCAGCGGCGACAACCTGAAAATTTACCGGCTCGATCCCAAGACGGGTCACATTTCTGTCTATCCGATGTACCCCGATTACCACCCCGAACAAGCAGGATCGGGGATCATCATTCAGTTCAGCTATAACAAGAAACCCGAAGGTCACTTCACGTATGGAGTGGCTGCGGATTCCAAATCGAACGCCTATTTTTGCGACATTGTGGGCGGCAGTATCGGGAGAGTTGACGCCAAAACGGGTCAGGTGACTTTGTTCAAAACGCCGACTTTAAATTCTGGCCCGCGGCGAATCTCAGTTGATTCCGAGGACCGCGTGTGGTTTGGAGAGTATTACGCGAATCGTGTGGGGATGTTTGACCCGAAGACAGAACAATTCAAGGAGTGGAAAGCGCCGACACCCTGGGTCGGCCCCTACCCTGCCAAAAAGGACAAGCACGGCGACGTATGGACCGCTGGAATGTCCACGGACTTGATCCTGCGACTTGATCCGCAGACGGGCCAATTCGTCGAATACATGTTGCCAACTGTAAATGCAAACATCCGGCACATCGACGTGGACAACTCCTCAAACCCAATTGCGGTCTGGGTCGCGGAAGTCCATCAGGGCAAGATCGCCAAGATTGAACCGCTTGACTGAGGTCGAGTAGCACAGACTTCAGTCTGTGCGCTTTTGGTTAAATTCAGCGAAAGTCAAAGCCACACAGACTGAAGTCTGTGCTGCAAACCCGACTATTGCGGGTCGATCTTCCTCCGGCCGGAGGCCACCGGCGGAGGAGCGCCTGACGGCAGCGCTGCGGGAGCCTTCGCTTCGCGCACGACAACGGAAGCTGGAGCTTCGGTGGCCTTTCCGCCTATCGCCCTGGCTGACTGCGCACCCGCCCCGCGCGCCAATTTGGACGGCACTGGAACGACGGCGCCTTCGCCTTCCTTGTGAAATGAGAGATTCAATGCCTTGCCGTCCCAATCGACGACGAGCATGTCGCCGAAACGTACCTGCTCGGTCGCCAGCAGGTTCGCCAGCGGATACACCACATTCTTCTCGATCGCTCGCTTCAGGTGCCGCGCTCCGTACTTGAAGTCCGTTCCCTCCTGCAGTAGGAATCTCCTCGCCGCCGGCGTCGCCCGGAACAAAAACTGCCCCCGTCCCGTATCCAACACCCTCTGCTGCACCATCCCTAACTCGATCTCCAGAATCTCCTCCAACTGCTCCTGCCGCAGCGGATGAAACACCACCACCTTATCCAGCCGATTCATGAACTCCGGCGAAAACTTCTTCTTCGCCGCTCCCTGCGCCGTCTTCTCCACCTTCATATCCAACTTGTCTTCCGTCTTGTCCGACGGCTGCACGAATCCCATCCCCCCCGTCATCAACTCCGTGATCTCTCCTCCGCCCAAATTCGACGTCAGAAAGATCATCGTCTGCGACAGGTCCACCCGCCGGTTGTCGCCCAGCGTCAGCGTCGCCTTATCCAAGATCCCCAGCAGCAACTGCCACAGCGCGTCCGACGCCTTCTCGATCTCATCGAACAGCAGAAAACTCAGCTTCAGTTTCTCCGTGTGATACTTCGCCAACTCTTCCTGCGTGATCAACGGATGCGTTTCCCGGTGTCCCAGATATCCCGGAGGCGATCCGATCAGCTTGGCGATCTCGTGCGAGTGCTGGAACTCCGCGCAGTCCACCTTGATCACTGCCCGCGGGTCGCCGAACAAAATCTCCGCCGCCGCTTCCACGATGCGCGTCTTCCCCGACCCGGTCGGCCCCAGAAACAGCAGGTTCCCGACAGGACGCCCCATCGAGCTCATCCCCGCGCAGTACACCTGGTACAGGTCCACCAGCGCGCGGACTCCTTCTTCCTGGCCGACAACCTTGCTCCTAAGCGCGGCCTGAAATTCTTGCGACTCCACGCTCCTGAGAGTAGGGTCTAGCGTTTGTTGCGATCCGCGATTGCTGCTCATGGCCTACCTCCTACCGGAACTTCCGGACGGCAAGGACGCCCCGATGCGGGGCGCGATCGAATTGATCGAGTTTCACTCCAACAGTGGAGTGCAGAAGACGTAGCTGGGTGATGATCTCCTGGCCTGCCTCCGGAGCCCGCGAAACATCAAGCAACGGAGGGAATAGGTCGGCTAGATCGAGATTCAAAGTGCGGAGAGTGGAAACGAGCTTTTGGACTTGCGTGGAATTCGGGTCGTACAGCTCAACCCGGTTATTGACATCTTCGCGGAGCTGGTTCCAGTTCACATCCACGAACGGGTGTGAGCGGGTTACCTGCCGGACAACGTCATCGGTGATCCTGGGCCGTTCGCCGAGCTTGGCCAGGTGCAGTTGCTTGACCCTGCCGCCCTTGCGGACGTTATGAACCAGGTAGAAAGCGTTGCCTTTGCGCCGAAGAAAAGCCATTGTTCGCTCCTGGCACCGACATCTCCGTGTAGTGTACGTCTCATCCACTACGTCTGTCAATTTAGATGTCGTCTAACTCCCATGGTTGCCTCGTATCAGTAACTCCCCTAGTTCCGAGGCGTCGTGGCTGGGTCCTGGGGCGAACTGCTGTAACCGATCCATCTCTCCTCTTCGAGATTGTGGAGACCATTTCAAAGCTGGTCATCCTTCCTACTTCATTAGATGCAGAATCCGCCCGTTATGATTTCCATCGTGCTCTGGCGGAGTGGCTGAACCTATAGACCGAAAGGTTGAAGCCTCTAGTCCCGGAGGACTAGTACCGATACAATGCTGTATCGAACAGGCGAATTCGATGAATTGGAATTCTGTATACCAGCTGGTGAAAAAAATCCCGCGCGGACGCGTCACCACTTACGGCGCGATTGCGCGAGCACTGCAATTGCGCGGTGGCGCGCGCACCGCCGGACGCGCCATGGCCGCCACCCCAAGTGGACGCGGAATCCCGTGGCACCGCGTCGTGGGCGCCGGGGGCCGGTTGCTGCTGCGTGAGCCGCACGTTTCCCTGCAGCGGAAGCTGCTCGAAAGCGAAGGTTGTCTGGTCAGCGAAAACCGCATCAAGGATTTTACGGACCGGCAATGGTCGCCCGGCAAGAGGAAAAGAAACGTGCCCTCTCCATCCCGAAGAACCCGGGACGGAGAGGCCTCTACAAAACCGTAATCGTTCCTGGTGGTTGAACTTGCAGAGGCCGTTCACGGTGAACGCTCACGGTGAACCGCCCGTTCTTGGGGCGGGCACTTTTTCGTTATCTCCAGAAGCAAATTGACGCACAATCGAACGCCAGCGCGATTCGCCCAGCACGAACCGAATATGCTATAGATAAAGGCTCATGAATCCAGCCGTCATTGAAGTTGAGAACCTGACCAAGCGCTACGGCGACGTGGAAGCCCTGCGCGGGGTCAGTTTTTCAGTCAGCGAAGGCGAAGTCTTCGGCCTGCTGGGACCGAACGGCGCGGGAAAGACCAGCACGGTTGAAATTCTCGAAGGGCTGCGCATGCCGGATAGCGGCCGCGTGAGTGTTTGCGGGCTTGACCCGCAGCGATGCGGCGCGGAGTTCAAACACGTCATCGGCGCGGCCTTGCAGTCCACCGCTCTGCCCGACAAGATGCGCGCGCATGAAGCCCTGGATTTGTTCGGAAATTTTTATCCGCGCCACCGAGGCACCACCGAGTTGCTCAAGCGCTTCGGGCTGGAAGAAAAGCGCAACGCGTTTTATTCGCAGCTCTCGGGGGGACAAAAGCAACGCCTAGCCCTGGCGATGGCGCTGGTCAACGACCCCCGCGTCGTGTTTCTCGACGAGCCCACCGCCGGACTCGATCCGCAAGTGCGGCGCGAAATTTACGACATCATCGAGGAACTCAAGAAGGAAAAGAAGACGATCCTGCTGACGACGCATTACATCGAAGAAGCCGAGCGGCTGTGCGACCACGTGGCCATCGTGGACCATGGCAAGGTCATCGCCCTGGGGACGCCACGCGAGCTGAAGGAGCGCTCCGGCGCCGTCACGCGAATCACCGTGCGAATGGCCCGGCCGGAAACCAACGGCGCGCTGGGCACACTGGAGGGCGTAACCGAATGCCGCATCGAAGCGGACGATACCCTGCTTTACTCCACGCGCGTCCCGCGCACCATCGTCGCCCTGGTGAAGCACCTCGAAGAGCAGAATAATGAGCTGGTCAGTCTGGAAATTGCCGCCCCGTCGCTCGAGGACATCTTCCTCGAGCTGACCGGGAGAAGGTTGCGGGATTGAAGAATACCTGGGCACTCACGGTGAGCCGCATGCGCCTGGCGATGCGCAACCGGGCATTTTTATTTTTCAGCCTGATCATGCCCATCGTCGTTCCTCTTCATTTACGCGGGGATTTTCGGACGTGGCAACCGCCAGGCCATGCCCTACCTGCTGGCGGAGGTTTTGGCGCTCACGGTGATGGGAAGTTTCTGGGGACTGAGCGTTCAACTGGTGACATTCCGCGAACAGGGCATCCTGCGCCGCTTCCGTATCGCTCCCATTAGCGCCAGCGCGATGCTGGCGTCCAGCATCATTTCGAATTACGTCCTTACAATTCCCACCGTGGTCATCGAATTTTATCTTTCGCGCCAGGTCTTCCACATGTCCAGTATGGGCAATCTCTTGGGAGTGTTTGTGCTCGTCACCCTTGGAATTGCCACGTTTGCGACGCTCGGCCTGGTCATCGCCAGCGTCACCAACACGATGCAGGAGACCCAGATCATCAACCAGATTATCTGGTTCGCGTTCCTGTTCCTTTCCGGCGTGACGGTTCCTCTTCCGATTTTGCCAAAGCTCGTTCAAAAAGTTTCGTACTTTCTGCCCGCCACCTACCTGGTTAGCGGCTTGCAACAATCCATGGTCGATCATGCCGGCATTTCGGATCTTGGTTTGGACTTGGCCTCGATGATCGGCTGTACGGTGATTGCTTTCCTGGTTTCCTCGCAACTGTTTCGCTGGGAACCGGAAGCCAAGGCGCCGCGCCGCGCCAAGCTTTGGGCGGCTGCCGCGGTGATCCCATTCCTCCTGCTGGGCGCCTGGGAAAACAAGCATGACCATGTGCTCACCCACGCCATGACGGATTTTCGGTCCATGGAGCGTTCGTCTTCCCCGGAAATGCCAGCACGCTGAGGCGGGAGCGGCTTTAAGCCTTCCCGTCCATATTGGCGGCGCATGGGCTGGAAATACGCCACTCCCCAAGCCGTTGCAAAACCATGTGCTATAATTCCTTTTCGTTGTCACGGCGCAATCGCGTTTATAGGAATTCGCCGTGCGGAGAACGCCGATGGGCATGAAGCCGACTGAAAAAATATGGCATAACGGTAAACTAATCAAGTGGGAAGACGCCACGATTCACGTCCTTTCCCACGTCGTCAGCTATGCCTCCGCCGTATTTGAGGGCGTCCGCTGCTATGAGACCAAGAACGGCCCGGCCATCTTCCGCGTGCGCGAACATTTCGAGCGCATGGCCAATTCCGGAAAGATCTATCGCATGGAGTGGCCCTATTCGGTGGAAGACCTCTCGAACGCCGCCGCCGAACTCGTGCGCGTCAACAAGATGACTTCGTGTTACATCCGGCCGATCGCCCTGCGCGGCTATGGGGATATCGGCGTCCACGGCTTGTCAGGCCCGACCGAGGTGTACATGGCGTGCTGGGAATGGGGACGCTACCTGGGTCCGGAAGCGATTGAAAACGGCGTGGACGTCTGCGTCAGCTCCTGGAATCGCATGGCGCCCAACACTCTTCCGAGCATGGCCAAGGCAGCCGCCAACTACATGAATTCCCAGTTGATTCACATGGAAGCGGCGACCAACGGGTATACCGAAGGAATCGCGCTGGATACAAATGGTTTTGTGAGTGAAGGATCGGGCGAAAACATTTTCGTCGCGATGGACGGCGGTTTGATCACGCCGCCGATCGGATCGAGCGTCCTGCCGGGCATCACGCGGAGGTCCGTCATGACGCTGTGCGAAGACCTGAAAATCCCCGTGCGCGAACAGATGATCCCCCGCGAAATGCTATACATCGCGGACGAGGTTTTCTTCACCGGCACAGCGGCTGAAATCACGCCGTTGCGCTCGGTCGATCGCATCAAGGTCGGCAAGGGTTCGCGCGGCCCCATCACCAAGGCGCTGCAGGAAGAATTCTTCGCCATTCTCAACGGTTCGCGGCCGGACCGCCACAACTGGCTCACGCCGGTAGGCGTTCCATTGGGCGCGGGCACTCGCTGAGGAACGCCCCCGTGGCCAATTCCAAAGTTTGACGCCAGCATATCGCTTCTCATAGAATCGCACTTTCCCGATCGTAAACAAGCATCTTGGGTTATAGTTCCCCTTTTGCTCAGGAGGCGCTTCCATGTACAACAGGCCGCAAAAGCTTGTCGCTGAATTTGTGGGCACTTTCGCGCTGATCTTCTTTGGCGCCGGCTCGATTTGCGCCGATCAATTCCTGCGCACAGCGGGTCAGGGAGGACTCGGATTGCTGGGCATCGCGCTCGCGCACGGCCTGGCGATCGGGATCATGGTGACTTCGCTCGGCCACATCTCCGGGGGCCACTTCAATCCGGCGATTACCATCGGCTTCTGGGTCACTCGCAAACTTTCTACGGCCGACACTCTCGCCTATTGGGTGGCTCAGCTCGCAGGCGCCGTAGTTGCGGCGTATCTCCTGCGCCTCCTCCCGGTCGATGTTTGGACGGCTGTGCGACTGGGTACGCCGGATCTGGCCAGCGGCGTCTCACCCACGATCGGCATGATCTTCGAAGGCATCATGACATTCTTTCTCGTCTTCGTGGTCTTTGCTACTGCTGTTGATCCGCGCGGCGCCTTCAACAAGATTGCGGGCTTTGCCATCGGTTTGACGATCACGATGGGGGCGCTGTTCGGTGGACCGTTCACCGGGGCGGCGCTCAATCCCGCGCGCGCATTCGGTCCAGCGCTCGCCGCGAATCACTGGACCAACCACGGGGTTTACTGGATTGGCCCGCTGGCGGGCGGCGTGGCGGCTGGGTGGTTGTACGACATGTTCTTCCTGAAGAAAGAGTAACGTCGCGCTGCCCATGCAGAGGCAGATTCGTTTTCAGCCTTCTGTCATGCGGGCGCGCACACGGCAATGAGTCCCACGCGTATTCCACTTTTCCCGCTGAGTCTCGTTCTCTTCCCCGGACAGGCGGTCCCTCTGCACATCTTCGAGCCGCGCTACCGCGTAATGACACGGCAGTGCATCGAAACTCGATCCCCTTTCGGCATAGTTTTTGTCCATGCCGGAAACGTCGCGCAAACCGGGTGTTCCGCCCTGATCGTCAAGACCCTCAAGGAATACGACGATGGCCGTTCCGACATCCTTACGGTTGGGCAGAAGGTTTTTCATTTGATCCGCACCCACAACGACCAAGCCTATTTCGAAGCCGACATCGAATACCTCGAAGAGGATTTTGCAGGGATCGATGCCGGCGTCTCCGAGCAGCTCGAAAAACTCTATGAGCAATGTCACGGCGTCCTTTACGACGAGGCGCCGCCGCGCTTTGAGGCAGAGGGCAGGAGTCTCTCTTGCGTACCACATCGCGTCCGAGTTGCCTCTCGACGTAGCGTTCCGTCAGACGCTCCTGGAAATTCGCTCGGAAGCCGAACGCCAGCGCCGCCTGGCCGAGCGTCTCACGGAGTGGTACCCGCAGCTTCAAAAACGCGATCGCGTTCGAGGGAAAGCGGCAGGCAACGGCCACGGCGAATTGTAAGAGCGGTTGGGAAGCAAGTTACTTCTTTTTGGTGGCAGGGCTCGCCGCGTTAGGAGTCTGTCCCGCAGAAAATTTCGACCACTGGTAATGTGCGGCGCCCTGCTTTTGTGTTGCTCGAAGTCCCGGAGGGACGTCCCAACGTAGCCCACCGTGGAAACGGTGGGCTACGCGGCGCGATCTTTGACAGCCCCGAAGGGGCGGCACATTGGGTTCGCCCTGTGCCGCCCCTTCGGGGCTGGGCCCTCTGCCCTCACCCATACCCACCGCTCACGCGCTGGGCTACGTTCTTTCGTCCCTGACGGGACTCGCCAAAATGATAAGAGCGATTCTTCGTTCTGTGGGACAGACTCTTAGTCCGCATTTCTCACAAGACCTCTGTGGAAGTACTCGACCCGTTTTGTCGCACGCAGGTCCGGCACGTTCCAGTAGCACAGGCTTCAGCCTGTGTGGTTTGGATCTTCGCGCGGGCGGAAAACCACACAGGCTAGAGGCGCCCCAACACCGTACCCCGATTCGACATAGCAAGCACACAGGCCAGACCGGGTCCATCACGCGCTCGCAAGATATTCGGGATAGCCGTTCTGTTCCTCTACCAGGAGGAGTTCCACTGTTTTCTTTCGCGTCCTATATTGAAGAGGTAAATAACCAATGGATTTGCTATGCTTGGTGGGCCGTCTTACAGCATCTCACCAGAAGGGAACGCCAATGAAGACACTCAGTCTTTGCCTGCTTGTTATTGCGATGCTTTCTCCGAGTTTTGCCAAGGACAAGAAAGCGAAGGTCGAGGAAGACCCGACCGTGTGGGGCATGGTGAACCAGAATGTGGGTTGCGTGATCTTCAAGGAATTCCGCAAGACCAACGCCAAGTTCTGGGGTGTTGCAATCACGACGAAAACGTACAGCGGTCTGGAAGTCATCGAAACTCAGAATTATGACCTCTCCCCGAAGAAATGGATGGAAGACCAGGAAAGCATGGACCAGTTAGTGCGGATTTCCGTGAAAGATAAAATCAAGTTCGTAAAAATTCCGGAGAAATACACCAACAATCAGCTCGAAAAGGCCCGATTGGCTTGCAAGGAACCATCCATCATTCCGTAACCCAAACGCCCAGCATCCCGGAAACGCTGGAAAATGATTACCCAGGGATCTGCTCGGCGAAAGTAAGAGCCCGCTCTCGATCCTTCTGAATCCTGCAGCAATTTCCCGTGTGGCATATAATAGGGGCGCGAATCGAATTCAGGGGATCCCGATGACCACGAAACCCGCAACGCTCGGCGAACTGCGGAAGCTCGCTGCCTACGCGCCAGGAGCCGCGCGCCGCACCGTCAAGGAAGAACTCCGCGCCAATCTTTTGAAGAAACTGGAAGCCGGAGAGCCGCTTTTCCCCGGCATTCATGGCTTTGAAGACACCGTTCTGCCGCAGATCGCCAACGCGATTCTGGCGCGTCACAATTTCATCCTCCTGGGTTTGCGCGGCCAGGCCAAGAGCCGCATCCTGCGCGGCCTGGTTGATTTCCTAGACCTGGAAATTCCCTACATCGCCGGGTGCCAGATCCACGACAACCCACTCGCGCCGCTCTGCCGTTCTTGCCGGGACCTGATTGCCGAAAGCGGTGACGCCACGCCGATCGCCTGGCTGCCGCGCGACGCGCGCTTCGTCGAGAAACTCGCCACGCCGGACGTCACGATTGCAGACATCCTCGGCGACGTGGACCCCATCAAAGCAGCCCGCTCGGGGCGCGATCTGGGCGATGAACTTACCATTCACTACGGCTTGTTGCCGCGAGCGAACCGCGGCATCTTCGCTGTAAACGAGCTCCCGGATCTCGCCGGAAAAATTCAGGTCGGCTTGTTCAACATCATGCAGGAAGGCGACATTCAAATTAAGGGCTATCCCGTGCGCATGCCGCTCGACGTTCTCTTGGTTTTCACTGCTAACCCCGAGGATTACACGGCGCGCGGGAAGATCATTACGCCACTCAAGGACCGCATCGGCTCGGAAATTCGCACACACTATCCCGCGACCGTCGAGGAGGGCGTCGCCATCACCGCGCAGGAAGCCTGGGTGGCGCGTGACGGCGGCCGGACCGCAGTCGATGTCCCTCGCTATATCCGGGAAGTAGTCGAGCAAACGGCATTTCTGGCGCGCGAAGACAAGCGCATCGACCGCCGGTCGGGAGTCAGCCAGCGATTGCCGATTGCGTGTCTTGAAAGCGTGGTGAGCAGCGCGGAACAGCGCGCCGTTCGCAATCACGAGTCTCGATCCACGGCCCGCATCGCCGACGTCTACGCGGCCCTCCCGGCCATCACGGGAAAGATGGAGCTTGAGTATGAAGGCGAACTGCGCGGCGCCGAAAACATCGCCCGCGAGTTAATCCGCGGCGCCGTCGGAAAAGTTTTTACGCAGTATCTGGAGGGCGCGAATCTGCAGCCCGTCGTGCAGTGGTTTGAGCTGGGCGGCGAACTGAAAGTGCCGGAAAGCGCTCCCGCCGCGGAAGCGTTGACGCAGCTCAAGCGGATTCAGGGACTGATGGAGCAAATCGAACGCCTGGGCGCCGATGGCCGCAGCGGGCCTTCCGGGATGGCTGCTGCTGCGGAGTTCGTCCTGGAAGGACTCTGGGCGCACAAACGCATCAGCCGCAATGAAGAGCGTGGGTTCCACGCGGAGCGTCCCAAGGCGCCCGAACCCCGCGAGCAGAGTCCGCGTCCGCCAAGGCGGCAGTTCAATTGAGAAGCTCTCCCGGCTCGGCAATTCGGATCCCGCCGTGCGGGACAGGTTTCTCTGTGGCCCTCTGTGAACCTCTGCGAACTCTGTGTTGCGCTTTTCGGATTTCACCACAGAGGCCACAGAGAACACAGAGACGGAAGGAAACAGTTTTTGCAGGTTTGGGTACAGGCGGCTGAGTAAGGAGATGGCTTGAAATACATCCGCTACACAAAATACACGGGCGAGCCGGGCGGCGGCGTGGACTTGCAGGAACTCGTCAAGCGTCTCTCCGATTTTTTCCTGCAGAGCGGCTATGAATCGCAGTTCTACGGCATCTCGGAGATGGACCCGGAAAAATCGATGGAGGCGCTGCGTCAGGCCATCCAGCGCGCGCTAGAAGAGGGCGACTTGCTGCCCGACCAGCAGCTGCAGGACCTGCTCGACGGAACTCCGGAAGAACAAGCAGCCAAGATGAAGGAGATGATCGACCAGTTGATGGACCGCCTGATGGAGGAAGGCTACGTCACCGGCCAGCCGCAAGTGACCGCTCCGCCGGAAAAAACGCCGCGCGGGCAGGTGGGCCAGGGCCGCGACCGCGATGGTGAGACGCGGTTTGAAATTACCGACAAGACCATTGATTTTCTAGGATTCAAGACGCTGAAGGACCTGATGGCGTCGCTCGGCAAAAGCAGCTTTGGCCGCCACGACACGCGCGACCTTTCCACCGGCGTCGAATCCGGCGGCGTGTCGCGCGCCTACGAATTCGGCGATACGCTCAATCTGGACATCAGCGCGACTCTGTTCAATGCCGTGCGCCGCGACGGTGCGCGCGTTCCTATCGAACTCGACTATCCCGACCTCATGGTGCATCAGACTGAATACCAGAGTTCCTGCGCCACGGTACTGATGCTTGACTGCAGCCACAGCATGATTCTGTATGGCGAAGACCGCTTCACCCCGGCAAAAAAAGTAGCGCTCGCGCTATCGCACCTAATCCGCACGCAGTTCCCCGGCGATTCGCTTCACTTGGTGCTGTTCCACGATTCGGCGGAAGAGGTGCCTCTAGGCGACTTGGCTCGCGTGCAAGTGGGACCCTACTATACGAATACGCGCGAGGGCCTGCGGCTCGCGCGGCGCATCCTCTCCCGCCAGAAAAAAGATATGAGACAGATCGTCATGATCACGGATGGAAAACCCTCCGCGCTGACGCTCGAGGACGGACGAATCTACAAGAACGCCTTCGGCCTCGATCCCCTTGTGGTGACGCAGACGCTCGAAGAAGTCGGCCGCTGCCGCCGCTCGGGAATCCTGATCAATACCTTCATGCTCGCCAGCGACCACAGCCTCATTCACTTCGTGCAGAAAGTGACGGAACTCTGCCGCGGAAAAGCCTATTTCACCACGCCCTACACCCTCGGCCAATACCTGCTGATGGATTACATGCAGAAAAAGACGCGCCACATTCATTGAGGGGCTGGATTGGTCCAGTAGCACAGGCTTCAGTGGAGTGAACCCCTATTTTGAGACAAACAGAACTGGCACACTTAGCAGGGAAAGGGGCTGCGAGTGGCCAAGAAACGGTTGCGTCGGCATACGAAGGAATTCCGTCGAATGGCGGTGGAACGAGTCCAGAGCTGCGATAACATCGTGGCGTTGTCGCAGGAACTGGGCGTGCATCGACGGCTGCTGTATCAGTGGCGAGATCAAGCGGAGGTTTTGGAGAGCGAGGAATCGCCACCGGGGAACGCGCGGGAATCCACCCTGCGTAAGGAAATCAGCCAGTTGCAACGCGTGCTGGCGGAGAAGACGCTGGAGGTGGATTTTTTCAAAGGTGCCTTGCAAAAAGTCGAGGCTCGACGCCGGAACAGCGGTATGACTGGCGAGAAGGCGTCTACGACGAAATCCAAGAAGTGATGCCCTTGCAAGGCAGTTTAAGCATCGAGCGCATGTGTCAGTTGGCCGGAGTGAGTCGTGCGGGTTTTTATCGTTCTCTGCGCGAGCGGGTGCCGGTCGAGGAAGAGATGGAAGTGCGGAGCGTGATCCAGCAGATCGCGGTCGAGCATCGGCGGCGCTACGGGTATCGGCGGATCACGGCCGAGTTGCGGCGGCGCGGGATGGCAGTGAATCACAAGCGCGTATTGCGGATACTGCGCGCCGATAACCTGCTCGGCGTGCAACCGCGAAGATTTGTGGTGACCACGGATTCCGATCACCGGTTCGAGGTGTATCTGAATCTGGCCAGCCGTATGAAAGTGACGGGGATCAATCAGTTGTGGGTGGCGGACATCACCTACATTCGGTTGAAGAACGAGTTTGTTTATCTGGCGGTGGTGCTGGACGCGTATTCGCGCAAGGTGGTGGGATGGGCGCTGGACCGCACACTGGCGGCGCGCTTGCCGATCGCGGCGCTGCAGCAGGCGATCGCCGAGCGACAACCGCCGCCGGGCCTGGTGCATCATTCGGATCGCGGCGTGCAGTACGCGTGCGGAGATTACGGAAAGGTTCTGCAACGGCACCAGATGATCCCGAGCATGAGCCGTCCGGCGAACCCGTACGATAATGCCAGTTGCGAAAGTTTTCTGAAGACACTGAAACGGGAAGAGATTTACGCGAACCAGTACCGCGATCTGGAACATTTGCTCGGGAACGTCGAAGCGTTCATCGAACAGTACTACAATCGGAGCCGATTGCATTCGGCGCTGGGCTACCGGTCACCAGAGGAGTTCGAGCGGGAGGCCAGTCCAGCGATCCATTCTGCGGGAGCGACCATGAGTTTTTTCAGGCATGGGGAGATCTATCCGTCCGATGAGCGAGAAGACAAAAACGGGGAGCGACCCAACAGCCGCCCCCCGGCTCATCGTCCCGATGAGTCTCCAGCTGGCTATTCCTCGGCGAGTTGCTCTCCAGCAGAGCTCGCCTCCGCTTCACCAGCCGGGCGTCATCCTGAAGAAGAAGGAACAATTTGAGAAGCAAAATCCATCGAACGGCGAGTGTGCTAGTTCCAAATTGTCTCAACTGAGGGGTTCACCCCATCAGCCTGTGCGGGTTACTCCCTAACCGTCAATCGCGCATTGACAAGCCAAAGCCTGGGCTACGTTCCTCATCGGTCGCTGTCTTCGAGTAAATTCTTTTTGTGCTTGGAAGGCTTGCGGCGTTTATCGGGAATCACGCGCTCCGCGGGCGGCGGCCCGGCCGCCTCGCGCGCGCGGCGGCGAGCCTCTCGCCCTGCGGTAAATTTTGAAGGTTTGCGTTTGCTCTTGGCCATGATGGTTAGGGAACTGCATCTGCAAATCTTGCAAAGTGTACCACCGACTTCTTCGCGGCGATGGCCGGCTTTTCTAGCTTCCTCTTCAAAATGTTTGTTTGCTCTATAGGACACACCCATTCAAAAGATGTCTAAACGCACACTTGTCCGTTTTTGACGAGCGAGTAACAATCGCGTTGACCGTTGGGGTCAAATATCTCTAGTCGATGGGCCCGGTTTCAGCTTCGATTTTTCCTCTTACCCTGAAGCCCTACCAGCCCGAAAAGGATAGCCGCGATGCTACGCGCCTTTCGATTCTTCCGTGGTTGTGTGTTTGGACGAGTGCTTGGGACCGCCATTGTGGTCGCCGTCCTTTTCATAGCAGGTTGCACCACGAATGGCAGCGGCACCCAATTTGGCGTTACCACCACCTCGGGCCAACTGGCGACTGTCGTTGTAAACGCCGTTTATCCGGGCGCGACATTGACTGCGGCGAACGGAACGGCACCCTACACCTGGGCCATCACTTCGGGCGCGCTTCCGACAGGTTTGAGCCTCAGTTCCGCCGGGGTGCTTTCTGGCACGCCCACGGCATTCGGGACATTTAATTTCACTGTCACAGTGACGGATTCGGCGACCCCTCCTCACACGGCTACCGCGAGTCTCAGCGTCTTGATCAATCCGGCTCTCGCATCGGTGACCTTGAATCCGACCACGGTGACCGGCGGGACCTCATCGACCGGGACCGTCACGCTGAATGGAGCGGCTGCGGCTGCCGCCACTGTGACGCTGTCGAGCAGCAGCGGGGCAGCCACAGTTCCAGCGACCGCGACAGTTGCAGCAGGCTCAACTACGGGAACTTTCCAGGTAACGACGAGCGGGGTTACTGCCTCGACCCCGGCGACCATCACGGCTACCTATGGAGTGGTCAAAACTGCCGCGTTGACAGTGAATCCACCGACGGTGCTATCTGTCGTCTTGGCTCAATCGACCGTGACCGGGGGTACAGGCACGACCGGGACAGTTACGCTGACAGGATCCGCCGCGACCGGCGGCGACGTCGTGACACTTTCCAGCACCAACACTGCGGCCACACCTCAGGCAACAGTGACTGTGCTGGCTGGGGCGGCCACCGCACAATTCAGCGTCACTACAGTCACGGTGGGGACCACGGCAACAGGAAATATCCAGGCAAGTTTCAATAGTTCGTCGCAGACGGCGGCGCTGACAGTCGTGCCAGCTCCGACGATCACTAGCTTTACCGCAGCTGCCGCGACGATCACCTCCGGTGCCTCGACCACGTTGATGGGAGTATTCAGCAACGGAACGGGCAGCATCAGCAATGGTGTGGGCGCCGTCACGAGCGGAACACTCGCAACCGTTTCTCCAACAGCGACAACAACGTACACGTTGACCGTGACGAATGCGGCCGGGACCGCTGTCACCAAACAGGCCACCGTCACCGTCGTCGCTGCCCCTGCGATCACCAGCTTTGCGGCCGCAGCAGCGACAATCACAGCCGGGACTTCGACGACGTTAACGGGAGTGTTCAGCAACGGGACAGGCAGCGTCGACAACAGCGTGGGAGCTGTGACCAGCGGCACGGCTGCGACCGTGTCTCCAGCGTCGACGACGACCTACACCCTCACGGTAACGAATACGGCCGGTGCCACAGTAACCAAGCAGGCTACCGTGACTGTGGTTGCTGCACCCGGGATTACCAGCTTCGCGTCCGCGTTAGCGACGATTGTTTCCGGAAATACGACCTCCCTGACCGCGGTCTTTACCAACGGCACAGGAACGGTCAACAACGGCGTGGGTGCCGTGATCAGCGGAACTCCCGTGAACATCACGCCCACCGCGACGACAACCTACACGCTGACGGTGAGCAACGCGGCGACTACGCCCGCAACTGTCACGGCAACAACGACAGTGATAGTCGATGTGCCTCCGGCATTCACCACCGCCAATAACACAACCTTTACGGTGGGCTCGAACGGCAGCTTCACTGTAAGAACGACAGGGAACCCTGTGGCGGCGTTGACTGGCGTCGGCGCGCTGCCCGGCACCGTGACCTTCCATGACAATGGCGATGGCACGGCCACGATCAGCGGAACGCCCACTGGCTCGCCGGCCAGCTACCCCATCACGATTACGGCAAACAATGGAGTCGCCCCTAACGCTACTCAAACATTCACACTGAATGTAGCTTTGGTTCAGGCGCCGGCAATCACCAGCGCCAATAATGTAACTTTCACAGCGGGATTGACAGGCACTTTCACCGTGACGACGACCGGGAGCCCAACAGCAGCGTTGACCGCCGTCGGCGCGCTGCCGGGTACCGTGACCTTCCATGACAACGGGAACGGCACAGCCACGGTCTCCGGGATACCCGCAGCGCCAGGCAGCTCCCCGATCACGATCACGGCGAACAATGGAGTAGCACCCAACGCGCAGCAAACCTTTACGCTGAATGTTGTGGCCGCTCCGACGATTACCAGCTTCACGGCGGCACCGACGACGATCACGGTCGGAAGTTCGACGACTCTGACGGCGGCCTTCAGCGGCGGTACCGGTAGCGTGGATAACGGCGTGGGGGCGGTTACCACCACAGTTGGTGTGACCGTTTCGCCAGCAGCGACAACGACGTATACCCTGACCGTCACCAATACGGCGACAACACCCGCTACTGCCACGTTAATGGCGACAGTGACCGTGGATCCTGCTCCAATCATCACAAGCTTTACCGCCACCTCACTGACGATCGTTTCGGGAACTTCCACAACCCTAACGCCCACGTTCAGCAACGGCACTGGAACTATTAATCCCACAGTTGGAGCAGTGAGCAGCGGAACTGGTTATTCGGTTTCCCCAACGACCACGACAACCTATACATTGACGGTTACCAATTCCGCCGGAAGCAAACTCACCTCCACTGTAACGATCACGGTAAACGCGCCACCGCAGATCACGAGCGGCAACAGCACAACCTTTGCGGTGGGCGTGAACGGTACCTTTACTGTTACGACTAGTGGTAGCCCGATTCCGAGTCTGAGCATCACCAGCGGATCACTGCCCAGCCCTGTAACCTTTGTCGACAACGGGAACGGCACCGCCACTATCAGCGGCACCCCGACGGCAGCATCGGTCAACCCGGTTACCATTACGGCGAACAATGGCGTATCACCGAACGCGACGCAGTCCTTCACGCTCAATGTCACCAACAACAGCGGTCAGATCAGCGGTCAGATTTCCCTCAGCAACACGTGCGGCGGTAGCGTCACTCTGCCTACGTTCACCGTCACCATCAACACCACCCCGGCGCAGCAGGCGCAGACCGACACCAGCGGGAACTACTCGTTCACGAGCATTCCCAACGGGACGTACACCATTACGCCGTCGATTTCGGGAGCGGCGAGTTCCGTCTTCTATCCCGCCAGCTATACTGGTGTTGTCGTTAATAGCGGCTCGGTTCCTGGCGAAAACTTTAACGCGGTGGTGGGTTACAACATAAGCGGAAACGTGAGCTATACCGGCTCGCAGACCGGGCAAACCTACGTCTATCTCCAAAACAACAACTGCGGCGGAAATGGCGGGCCGGGCACCAGCATCACGCAGGCCACGCTTACCTCGGGTGGCGCCTATACCATTCACGGCGTGCAACCGGGAAATTACACGCTCAACGCGTGGATGGATTCCACGGGAGTCACGTCGGGCACCAAATATCCTGGCGAACAAGGCCAGCCGAATGCGAACGACCCGACCGGCAGCAACTCGAGCGTGTCGGTGACCACCGCGAGCGTGACTGGCGTGGGTGTCACCATGAGCAGCCCCACGTATGCGACGCCGAGCAGCAATCCGACAATTCAGGTGTTCCCGAGTGCCGGAGGTGTGGCGATCTTCTACCAGCCGCCGACTGTCAGCAATGCAAACGGGAACAAAGAGGAGGATGCCAACGAATATGTTGTCGAGTGGGCTGTCACCACTGGAACCGACGGCCTGGGCAACCCCACGTGCGCTCTCGGCGGTGGCACCGGTGGCGCACAATTCTTGACCGTCGCCGGATCCCATACGTTCTATGCCCAGGGCGCGCACGGCGGGAATGTTTGGATCCTGAACAACACCATGGCCGGCTCTGGCACCTTTACCAGCGGCCAGTCCTATTGCTTCCAAGCCCAGGCATTCAACACTCTGGCTACTACCACCCATCTTTCCACCTGGGGAAACTACGCCGATAGCAGCGGCAGCCCGCTAGCGGTGAAGATCGGCTCGGCCTTGTGCTCCAGCAACTGCACAACGGTCTCCGGAATGGTGACAATTCCCAGCGGCATCACTCCCGCCTCGGGCGCGCCGTTATATGTTGGTTTCTACCAGCAGAGCGGCAGTTCCAATGGTCCCGCGGCCCTCTATGCCACCGAAATCAGCAGCCCGATTAGCGGTGCCAATAGTTACTCGATTGCGATCCCCAGCGGCTCCAATTACTACATCTTTGGGATTCTCGATCAGAACAATGACGGGCAGATCGATGCCGGCGACGTATCTGACACCAACAAGGGCAACAACTCCAGCGGCATCACAGTGTCCGGCAGCACCATGATAGTCAACGATAGTTCACTGCCTGCGACCAATAGCACTGCAACTGTGCAAACGCAGTATTCGACCTGTGGCACCAATTGCAGCAGTTACAACCTCAACCTGCAGGTTCGTGAAGGCAACAAACTGCCGGTCGCGGTGACCCTCTATTCGGGCCCGAACCTCCTCAATCCAGTGGACATGGGTCAATGCTCAAGTTGCGGCAGTGTCCAATTCCAATACTCCGTCAGCCTACCCGGTGGCGTGCCCAACGTGGGCGATACCTATAATTTCACCGTGACCTACAGCGACGGCTCAGTGGACCAAGGAAGCGCCGGAACGATCAACGGCAAGGTTACGGCTTTCGGCAGTACGGGCGCGGTGGTGGGCCCAAGCGATGCTCCCACCAACCTTTTGCCCAATACTACATCTGGTCCGACCGCCGGCACTCGCACCCAGCCAACATTTACCTGGACCGATTCGTCCAACGCCACAGGTAGCAACTTTTCCTATAACTTCAGTATCTACCAAAGTAACGGATGTTCGGGCAACTGCAACATCTGGCAGATCCCGAGCAATAACTCCAACTCCAACGGCTTCTCTAGCTCAATTACCTCTCTTACCTGGGGCACCGATCCTACCGGCGGAGGCAGCACGCCCTCGGTGAGCAGCTTAACCACCGGAACTCAGTACAGTTGGCAGATTCAGGTCCAGGACAGCAACGGTAACCAGGCGCAGACGTCAGTAAATTACGTACCATAGACCAGGCGCCCGCTGGCTTCACGAGGGTGGTACGGGTCGGACAAGGACGGCCACCCTCACAGTATCTGGGACGGAGACAGCGCCGCCATCAATGTCAGATTGCAAAGGGCCAGCCCGAAGTTGGGCAGGCCCTTTTTATTTCCGCAGAACGATACAGCGTGCCGACAAAGCTGGATTGCTGAAAAATGGAAAAGTATGAGAGGTCTAAGCGCGGTGGACGGCGGCGCCGGAAGCGGCATTCAAATACTCGACGAGATCAAACACTTTGGGGCTGGTGCAGACTTCGTAGTAGGCGCGGGCGGCTGCGGAGCCGATTTTGCCGTCGGGCAACAATTGACGCACGTAACCCCGGCGGATTAGGATGGGCTCGAGGCCTTCGCCGACCGGCGTTTCCCCAACGTAAAATGTTACACGCTCCTTGCCCCAGGGCATCACGCAATCGGCTTCCACCGTCGTCAGCGCGATTTCTTCTTCCAGCTTCAGAAAACCCTCCTCGTTCAGTTCCACGCCATTCAGATTGAAGCGGATCAGGAATTCGTCCGCTTCATCTTCCGCCGCGCCCTCCATCATCGTTTGGAACAGGAAGAGGCGGAACAGCGAGGGGTTCTGCGCGAGCAGGCGTTTCGCGGCCTTTGAACAACTGGAGAGCCGGTCGGACAAGTTCAACGCCCGGGAGATCATGATGCGCGAGTCGGTATCCATCCAGTAGGTCGGCGCGGAGCCCTGATAGGCGATGCCGATTCCCAGTTCGAGGCGCGGCAGCTCGCTGGACTCGGCCCGTTCATTGTAGGCGAGCGAAACGGCTAGAATCTGCCGGGCGAGCGCGCAGGCCTTGGAGACGGCGCGTTGCTGCGCGCGGTTCGACTCGGTTTCAAAAATCGCCAGCACCAGCGCGTCGCCCTCGATGAAAACTTTGGCCGCGCCGTAACGCTCGAGGATGCGCTTCACCGGTTCATAAAAATTCAGGCTGAACAGCGACGCGGGATTGAGTCCGCGCTCCAGCAAATCGTGAGTAATTTTCGTCGAGCCGCGCACATCGGCCTTGATGATCGTGTGGGAGAGGACCCTGTCTTCCGCGGGCCGCGCTTCTTCCGGCAAAATAAATTCATACAAGCTGTTGTTCAGGCCGGACAGTTCTCGCGTGCGCTCGTTGCGCACCAGGTTCACGCGTTCCATCGCGGCCGTTAGCCGTTCGTAATTGCGCAGGTCGCGGCGCAGGCGCATGAAGTCCTCCGCGAAACGGAGCGCGACGGTGCGCACTTCCTCGCGAGGCGTGCGGCGGATTTTCTTCGCTAACTCGTCGATGCGCTGCGTCGAAAACTGCCGCGCGGGAAATTGTTTCAGGATGTCCTCGACGCGCTTGAATTCCTCGCGCGAAACGATCGCTTTTTTCAACTGCTGCAAGTGGATCGGCGGGCAGAAGTCATGACAGATGTTCCGCAACTGGTAGCTGGCCAGAACGTGAATGAGCAAATCGCGCTGTTCGAGCCGCGCGATCCATTCCTCCAGCAATCGCGCGCGCGTCTCTGCCGCAACGCCTCGTTCCTCTCCCGGAGCGTTGGCGTCGAACAGGCGCCGGGCGTTTTCGGGTTCATTGACGTAGTCGCCCAGACGATTCTGATACTGCTCGGAAAGATAATCCGCCTGGCCCCGCGCTTTTTCGATGCGCGGGTCGGTGGACTCGAGTTTGTGCCTTAAATGGCGCAGCCTTTTCTCCACATCCGAAATCGCCGCGCGAAGGTTTGCGGGATCGGAGCCAAGCCCCACGCGCGCCATCAGGCCGTCCGTGCGCTCCAGCCGGCGCGCCAGCGTGACGTGCTCCTCATCGAGACGCGCGATTTCCGCGCGGCTGGCCATCGCATAGTCCACCAATTCCTGGTGAGCCCGCCATGCCTCGCTCAGCTCGCCGCCCTGGTCTCCGGCCAGGACCGATTCCCTCAAGAAATCGAGCAGGAGCGCATCGAATGTTTCGAACCGGTCCTGGTCGCGCAAATAAGTTCCCAGCAAAACGTATTGCTCGAGGAAGAGGACGTCATCCTTGCCGCCTTCGACGAAGGCCAGCCGGTTGGTCAAAATTTCATAGGCCGCGGCCATTTCTTCGCCGAACAGGGCCTTCCGCGACCTCGCCAGGCCGTTTTCTTCAATCTCAACAATTACTTGAAATACGTGCTGGCCCGTCTGGCGGAAAACGTTTCGCCGGTCCGCCTGGAGTTCAGCCAGCCGCGCTTTCATTACGTGCGCCTGCTCGGTGTGGTCAAAATGCGCGCCGCGATTGCGAATCCATTCCTTCGCCTCCAGCAGGAGATTTGCGAATTGCGCGCTGATCTCTTGGGTAAGGAATTTCAACACCGCGACACGCATCAGCAGATCGATTTCAATGTTTTGCCCATACTTGGCGCGCTGCAGTCCCGCGTGCAGCAGGTCCGAAAGATGGCGCTTCCAGGCGCCAACCTCCGGCGGGCGCGCCGCCTTGCGATCTGGCTGCTTGCGGTCGGATTGTGCAAGGAAAACGAGATTGGCGTTTTGGCGGATGAATTCGAGAAGGTACGCGCCCGTCAGCTCGACGAACTTGGGGCTAAGGAAAACGTCGTGGTGGATATTGTCCACTCCCACGGCCAGCGTGCCCAAAGATAGCTCGGCCACATAGGTCTTCAGATTAATCCGCGCGGGACTACCCGCAGAGAGCATGGATGCGCGTTCGGGCATATCGGGGTCGAGAGAGACTCCAACCCAGAGTAACAAGCCAGCCGAGGGCGAACAAGACGGCGAACCTAACCCGTTAACAGTAAGACGAGCACTTTCCCGTCTGGCGATGCGGCCAACCGGCCTCCCGTTGTTTCATTTCGCTGGACTTAGGAAAACCAAATGATCCGAAAACCCTTGACTCGGCGCGCCCGGCGCAATATACGGACATGCAAGCTGTGGAACGAAATCTCATAGTGGCTGAAGCGCTTGCAACCTGTGATACAGTCACTCAAAATATCGTCCTTCGCCGGTTGGAAGGATTTTCGTGGAAGGAAATTGAGCTACTATGCGGTATTCCCGGCCATGCGGCGCGGCAAAGATTCAGCGCGACGGTCCACCGTCTCCGAAGTATATTCCAGCGTAGAGGACGAGTCCCATGAGGAGGGTTTTCTGTGGTGGGGACCGTGGGAAAAAAGGCGAACAGAGCAGGGCAAGGAGCTTTTTCCGAAAAGACTCTTGTCAAGTTCATGAAAGAGCATCTCTCGAAAGAATATCCTAACCCCCGACGAGAGGGGTGTCCGCCAAAGTTGACACTAGAACGGCTGGCCAAACAGCCCCAGCAAGTCGATCCTTCCGTTGCCTTCCACGTTTTTCATTGCTCCCCCTGTTACAAGGAGTGCCGCCGTTTGCTTGCTCGTGCAAAAGCAAAGACAAGGGGAAGCAGGTAGAGGGAGATCAGTTCGAACCGATTCAGGCGAGGTTTCTTATAACGGGACCTCAGGACCGCGCCACAGTACAACAACCAAGCAGCGCATTCACTGGGCCGTAATCAGCGCGTTCTTTCCGAGTACGCCGTAATCCGGGCACAATCGTTGACGTGGCAGGCCACTTCTGGGATTTCTGGTCACGCGACCGCGCGCGGAAACAGCTTGCCAGTGATTTGAGAACTGTTGATCGTCTCAATGGACCGGCGTACATTGGTCCCCAGCTAGACAAATGCCGCGCTATCACTTCATGAACGGATTCGAAGCCGGAGCTTATCTTCATCGAGATGAGAGAAAACTCAAACCGAGCTACAAGCGGCGCTGCCCTGCTTGTGGTTCTGCCAACATATCTGTTCAGGTCGCTCTTGTAGATGAGCGTCACACATTTGCCCTCTCCCCAGAAAAATCCCACCCCCAGAGGCAAGGGAAGATCTACCCGTACCAAGAATATCGATCGTTGAGTTGCGACTCCTGTGGGTTCCATTGGCACACGGAGCCCACCGGTCGCTGGTCCACGCAGCACGACAGGTACACCGGCGAACCCTATGATCCGCGTCCGTGCTTGGTGGTAGACGAGAACAGAGTTCCGGTCAGGGAGGCGCAAGATTTCCGGCGTGCCTCGCAGATTGCAAGTGGCCGATTCAGCGATGTGGCCCTCGATAGTGCTCTGACACACGCTCCGGTGTGCGTTTTCACCGGCGCTGGGGCGTCGGTTCCTTTCGGGTTTCCGTCGGCAACACAGTTTCAGCTACCAGACTGGGGACAAGTAGATCTTCACACGCTTTTATTGGAGGATATGCCCGGGCATGGCACGCTCACAGCATTTCTCGACCAGGCGGTTAATGGCAGCGAGCGACTGAGCTTGGCAGACAGAGCTGCGCGCGATGTCGAGGTTCTCATGGAAGTATTGTTGCGTCTACAGGATCTCATCGTTCAGGAGGGCGGTGATACTGGATTTGAATCCATCCGTGGTGATCTTGGCCGTGCCCTCGCGAGTTGGTTTATCTTTGGTAACTTCCTAAGTGATTCGGACTACGCAGTACCACCATTGACCACAATGCTTTGGTCGAAGGAGGCTCACTCGATGATTGGCTCCTCGACCTATTTTCGCATGGTTCGCGGATTGCTCGAGTGGCTATGTCGAGAGCTCTTCACTCGTTGTTCGGTCCCAACGACGCAAGGCCTGGAACTTGCCAAGCACACCCTCGGGCCTTTTTTGTCCCATCTTCGGTCTATTACAGGAGGCCCGCTCGCTATTTTCACTACCAACTACGACCTTAGCTTGGAATATGTACTAGGTGATGTGCTGGTTGATGGCTTCGATTACTCACGGCCCGTGACTAGCGTTTACTACGAACGGGATGGCACAGGCGTTCCTTTACCTCGTATCATGTTTCGGCCCGAAGTGTGGCTTGGGTGCAGCACCTACGCGCTATTTCATCTCCACGGCGCGGCAAACTATTTCGTGGATCCGAGGACAGCGGATTGCTTCTGTGTTGATAGCAATCCCAGATTAGTCCAAAACATGCACCAGTTAGCTTGGCAATCGGAGCTGCCTTTGCTTTTGGGCGGTATTGCGCCGGCGACCTGCAAGGATCGGTACCTCTATGCTCCCTATTTCGGCGTTCCCTATGACTATCTTGCAGAATGCCTGCATCACGCACGCGTCTGCGTAATGATCGGCTACAGTTGCCGCGATGATGTCGTCAAACAATTTATTGTGAGAAGTTTAGCAACTAACGATTCGCTGCGATTTGTGGTGATTGGCAAAGGCACTCCCTCAACGCACTTTCTCGATGCGGTTCCGCCAGATCGTTTCGCGTACCGAGATACGGGTTTCGACGAATCATCCGCACTCTGGGCGGCTCAGGAAGCTGCCAATCTTGTGGGCTAATTCGATAAACTAGGTGCACGATTGTGGTTATGCCAGATGGTGGGTGGAGAATTTGACCAGACTTAATTTGTGCTTCGACACCTATCGGTTCACATGACTGAACGCTAGTCCGGCTGCGAGCAGAAACTCAGCCATGCGGTGAACGACAACCTCTGGCTGGAAGACCCCAGACGACGTTGCAACCCCTGCAGTGGGACTTCATGCCCGCGGCCTCCTTCGGAAATCTCAATTAAGAGCAGAGATTGTGTTCTATACTCTGGAAGATGCAATTTGACCGGCTTGCTGGACTTACAACTTCCCTTACCGTTACTTTGATGTTTATTGGCATCGGGTTTGTTGCGCCCTGGTTGAAAAAGCTGCCGATTCCCCAAGCTTTGGTTGCGTGGGCTGCGGGGGCCATCGTCTCCCTTGGCTTATACAAATTGATCGCGAACAGCCTCTTTACTCTTTTCCGACGCAGTCTGCGGCTGCGGAAGTTTGTGCTCGGACAATCATTTCTGGAAGGCACGTGGGTAGGCCACTACGTACACAAAGGCATGCGCCGATTCACTATCGAATTCTTCGACCAGGAAAAAGGGACGACCAAGATTCTAGGAAGAGAGTTTGATGAGAACGGGACAACGCGTGCAAGTTGGCACTCAGATGCCGTTTCAATCGATATAGACAATATGCGGCTTGTTTACACCTATACGTGCGAAGTATTCGGGAGCAAGGATCAGCAGCAGGGCGTTGCGGCTTTCACGTTGCTCGTGCCCAAGAAGCGTGCCCCAGCCAACGTACTCGATGGCTACTCTGCGGACCTGATCGACGGTGACCGGGACCCGAACAAAGAGCATAAGATCAGTGATGGAATACTGGGAGACAAGGAGGCGCTCGAGCAGGCACACAAGATGTTCCCGTGAGCCGGGAAACTCGGTTGCCAGCAATCCTCTCGGTGCCCAAACGGCGTCCGCGGAGGTCGTAATGCGAACACTACTCCGTAGCACCGGATTTCCTCCAACGGGACTTCTGGATAGCGAGGAGAGACTGTACTTGTCTGAATAGGCTGTAATACATCCAACTCAACCCAGCAGCTTGGATAGCTCTTCTCAGAACCAATTGATGGCAACTAAATTCACCATTGGGACGTTTACCGTTCTTTTGAGTTCTTGTCCGCGTCACAGAGATGGATTCGCCGGCTGATGACGGACACCTTAGGTCGGCGTATCGTCATGGGCAGAAAACTACAGTGAGAATCGTCTGGCTTCTAGGCGCTGGAGCGTCGGCAGAATCCGGGTACCCTCTGGTCAGGGACTTTCCGACACGCCAATATGCTCGGCGGTTGGCGCAGCTGTACTCGCTCGTCGGGACGCGGGACGTCATTGACAACACCTTTCGATCAGAAGCCAGGTACCTATCGTCCCAGACAGGCGATCTCAACGCTATCACGGAGGATTGTGTTGCACGTGGCGATACCGCGAAACTTCGACGCATACACAACTTCGTCGTTGGCGCCATTGACATGGTCCGACAGTTTCACCATGATCAGTTCTGGCACCCACATCTCAATGCTTTCGCTCACTATGTCGGGGCGTCAGACTCTAGCGTTATTTCATTCAACTACGACACGCTCGTTGAGGAGCAGTTAGGGTATTTGTTCACGACTGCAACTCGACCGGATCGTGCTTTGCTCGCTCGTTCGAAGGCTCCGTACCATCACGGCCTTGCTGAAGGTTCATACCAGAATCTTTTCCGACGCGACGCGCTAATTGATTGCGGGTCCGGATACCTTTTGACCAGGGAGCAGCGAGAAGGGACGGTACTGGTTCTGAAGCCGCATGGCTCGATGGAGTGGCACTACTGCAACAAATGTCATCTCGTCGTCCATCAGTCATCACCTGTAAGTAACGCTGGATACATTGTAGCCGTCGCAGCCAGCGAATACCCTTGTCCGAATTGTAAAACCACGACAATTTTTGAAAGACTCCTAGTGCCGCCAGCCTGCGATGGAGCCTACCTTCGGACACCGTTTTTGGAAACGATCTGGGAACAGGCAGAGACAGCGCTATTGGCAGCAGATGTGTTGATTATCGTAGGCTATTCGTTCCCGGCATCTGATCATCGACTGCGACAATTGTTGCGCAGAGTATCAGGAGCTCACCGTAAGTTAACCAAGGTGGTTGTCGAACCGTTTTTGACGGTGTCCAGCCAAGAACGCTTCACAAGTGTATTAGGTGAGTGCCAGTTCTATAAGGGCTCGTTCTACGATTTCATAAGCGACATCTGTAGGGCGTGGAGCGGTTTCCAGGTCTCGCGCTCCGATCTAGATTGGTGTTTTAAGCTGCTACTGTCAAAGGCAGCGGCCAGGAAGGAGGTACTTGTAGGCGCTGTTCCACTTGACGTGTCACCAAACGAGGAAGTTGTTCGGGGCTTAAGGGGAGCTTCACCTGTGGCGTGGCTTTACGGCACTTCACCTAAACCTACTCAACTCTCGTACGATTGCTTGAATTTGACTGGTGTAAGCGGTTCAGAAGAGGAGCTTGGTCAGCTTACACTTGGCGCAACGGTTTCCGCAGATCCGGTGTTTACAGCTTCCTGCATCAGGGCGCTTGGGAACGCACGCACGCAAGCTGGCTTGAACAAGGTCGGCAGCTTCTTGACTGATCTCTCGCCACTGGTTGTTCCCAATCTCGATGGTGGTTCGAGCAGTTACTACGTTGCGGACTATGCGCTCGCTGCTGTTTGCTATTTGCTTCTGACTTCGCGAGAGCGGCTCGACTATTCGCGAACCAGGCTATGGTTAGAAGTGTTGTCAAGCGGTGCCGGTATGCCACGCTCGATTCGCACTCGGGCTGCCACTCTTGCGGTGTATGGCTTCGAGACCGGCCTTCTAGCGCCCACTAGTCGCTGGCGAGTTTCTGCGTTTTGTACCTCGTTGAGGAGAAAGATCGATCAGGCATTACACCTGCCGAAACGGTGGCTCAATCGAGAAGGCCCCATCGGCAAGTGAATTGCGCGTCGTGACGAGGGGATGATCTCACAGAGTGGCTAGAGACGGCGCGATCCTCTGATCGGTAGCGTTTACAAATCCGACGCCGCTTGGCCGCTCAGTCGGCTTGTCATACAAATGAGCTGCGGTCCAGAGACGGCGTTCTCGGTAACTAAAGAGTACGCCAGAAACCCAAAATGAGCCGCTACCGAGAACTAGAACCCGGTAATCTTGCCTCGATATTCTGGTTCTGGAAGCGAAACTTTTTTCAATTACATCCCTGACATTTGTCGATTTTTTTGCCTCTCTATAGTGAGGGGAGTTCTCGCTGGAATTTCCCCCGCGAGCCGGGCGGACGCGAACCACAAGCGTGACCCGCCCGGCGTCGCATACGGCTGACAGACGACGAGCCGGACACGAATGTTGAAACCCTCTGGTAGGAGCGCGTGCTCCAAGTGTGCCTTGACACCGTGCACGGCACGGCAAACCAGCACAGCGGTTTCTTCACCTTCGGGCCGGGTGTGCCACTGACAACCAGGAAGCCGGATGCTGCGGGCTTTGAAAGTTTTTGAACTTTGGCGCGCCGCATCCTTTGATTCTTAATTCTAAGGGGCGCTTGCTTTTATCATAACCGCTTCTCCAGACTCAAACCCGAGATTGTGATGCGGCGCGAATCTCCGCCGGCGTGTTCGAGGCGCATATCGATGCGGGGCCAATCCGTGCGAAAGGTGAATCGGTCCGGCCATTCGATGATGACGATGGCTTGCTCTCCGAGGGGGTCAACAAGTCTGAGCGACTCGCGGCCCTGAAAGTTTTCAACGCTGAGGTGTTTCTTATCATTCTCGGGTTAGATCTGCTTGCGGACACGAACCAGTTGTTGGCTGAATCGCTCCACATCAAGGGCCTCAACACCCCTGGCAATGGCCGATGTGGCCACAGACAGGCGAGATGTGCGATGGACTACAAGCAATCGGCGTGATTTTTTTCCAAGGACGCGCTGCAAAGTAAGCAACGGAGCGGCCATCCGGGGCTGGACTGTCTTCCCCGCCTTCGCTTCAATCAGCCACACTCCTGCATTTGCCCTCGGCAGGAGAAAATCGACTTCCAGCCCTTGCTGATCGCGGAAGTAGTACAACTCTCTCCTCAGCCCTTGATTGATCTGACTCTTGAGAATTTCCGCCGCGATAAAGCCCTCAAACAAAGGGCCCAGGAAGGGAGAACGCTCCAGTTCATCAACCGATCTGATTCCGAGGAGGTAGCAGGCCAATCCGGAATCTCCCCAATAAACCTTCGGCGATTTGATAAGCCGCTTTCCAAAGTTTTCGAAATACGGCGGCACGACGAGGATTTCGCCTGTTGACTCCAGAATGCGTAACCACTCGCCAATCGTGGGAACCGAAACCCCCAGCGGTGCGGCCAAATCGGTTTTATTGAGGATCTGGCCATGACGGCTCGCCAAGAGTGCAAGAAAACGCCGGAAAGTCACCAGATCGC
Organism: Terriglobia bacterium; assembly: GCA_963811715.1. Taxonomy (GTDB): domain Bacteria; phylum Acidobacteriota; class Terriglobia; order Acidiferrales; family UBA7541; genus Palsa-360. Next base: position 2,156,420 of record CAWESM010000003.1, on the reverse strand, counting down.
GCACATTTGTAATGGCCCGGACGTCGCGTTCGAGGTAGGTCTGGAGGTAAGACGCGAACCAGAGCTCGCGGGACCTTGGGCGCGCCAGCACTTCTGGAAATCCACCATGCAGGAGACTCACCTTCCCGGTTTCCTCGAGACTGAGCGGCCACAATTGAAGGATTGCGGCGCGCCCCGCCATGGACTCGGTCATTCCGCGCATCAAGGGAGATTCCTGCGAACCAGTGAATAGCCACTGCCCCATGCGGCGGGGCCGGGCGTCAATCAGCGTGCGGACGTAGCTCAACAACTCAGGGGCATTCTGGATTTCGTCAAGAATGACGGGCGGACGAAGCTCTTCGAGAAATGCACGAGGGTCGCTTCGCACGCGGCCCCGAACGTCGGGATCCTCCAGGAGCACGTACTGAGCGCGCGGAAAGAGCTGGCGCAAGAGTGTCGTCTTCCCGGCGCGGCGCGGCCCGGTAACGACCACGGCCGGGAAATGTTTCTGGGCCTCCAAGAGAGCGCCCGCGAGCTGCCTGGGCACAAATCGCATTTGAGTATTCTAAACTAGCACTTAATATTTATCAATAGTCAAAGGAGGGAACTTCTGGCCGCACTCTCTGGTTTCCGGGAGCGCGTTTTCCGATCACAATCGGTTCTGCTGGCTCAGACCCCAGACTGCGATGCGGCGGGAATCGCCGCCGGCGTGTTCGAGGAGAATTTCGACGCGGGGCCAATCCGTGCGGAATGTAAATCGTTCCGGCCATTCGATGATGACGATGGCTTGCTCTCCGAGTGCGTCTTCGAGTCCGAGCGACTCGAGGTCCTGGAAATTTTCGACGCGATAGAGATCCACGTGATAGACCTTGCAGTGGTTGTGGAACACGTGGACGAGGGTGAATGTGGGGCTGGTGACGTCCTCTTCGCGGGCGGCGCCCAATCCGCTGATAATTCCCTTCGTAAGCGTCGTTTTCCCGCTGCCGAGTTCCCCGCTCAGCATCACGATTACTGGCGGACGGAGTTGCGCCGCGATTTCGCGGCCTTTGGCAATGGTTTCTTCGCTGGAGTGAGAGATAAATTCTTGTGGGCTCCAAGTTCGACGCGCCTGATTCGCCCGCCGCGGCGGGATGGCGCGTGAGCCCGCACCCGCCTCCCTATCGGCCACGTTCCCACTCCGCAAGAATCCTGGAATACGCTTCTGGAATCGCTTCAATCAGATCCGTAGCGATCAGAGGAGCCTCTCCGACGCGCGACGCCGCAATATCTCCCGCCAGGCCGTGCAAATAGACCCCTAGTCCGAGAACGCGAGGCCAGTCCGCCGTCCCGAATTGCGCGGTGAGACCCGCTAGAATTCCGGTAAGCACGTCGCCGGTTCCCCCGGTCGCCATCCCCGGATTCCCTGTAGTATTGAAGTAGGCATTGCCCGAAGGCGTAGCCAGGATGGTATGAAAACCCTTCAGGATCACGTGCGCGCGCCATCGCCCGGCCGCTTCGAACGCAACGTCCAATCGCCGCGCCTGCACATCCTTGGTGGTGACGCCGAGCAGGCGAGCCATCTCGCCAGGATGAGGAGTGAGGGCCAACACCGGCGCATGGCGCTGGTTGAGGTGATCGGCCATCCCGGCGTAAGCGTTGAGCCCATCCGCATCCAAGATGATCGGGAGTTCCGTTTCCGCGACGATCGTTCGAATGAACTGCTGCGTTTCATTGTGCGTCGAGACTCCCGGACCGATGGCAACGACTGATTTATCGCGCGCAATGTCCGCAAAGCGGGCGTAATCCAGATTGCGAAGGCTGGCCGTGCCCGCTTCCGTTGCGGCAAGAGGCACAGTCATCATTTCCGGAGCGCCTGCAGACACCGTGGGAAGCACGTCGAGCGGCGTAGCGACAGTCACCAGGCCCGCGCCCGATCGCAATGCGCCCCGCCCTGCCAAGACCGCCGCTCCCGATTTCCCGAGCGACCCGGCCACGATCAGCGCGTGCCCGTAGGAGCCCTTGTGGGAGGCAGGATCGCGCACGAGCGGCAAGCCGCGAAATTCCCCTGGTTCCAGCCAACGCATTTTCAAGTGAGGGTCGGATTCGAGCAGTTCCGGCGGCGTTCCGATGTCCCGGACCACGAGAACGCCGCAACTGGACGCTCGCGGAGAAACCATCTGGCCCAGTTTCGGGGCTGTCAGGGTCACCGTGAAGTCCGCGCTGACCACGGGGCCTGCAAAATCCTCGGCATCGGAGGCCAGCCCAGACGGCATGTCCACGGAGACCACGGACGTTCTGGCGCCTTTGCCCGGCGCCTGATCTTTGTCCGTGCGGCATTCAAGTCCGCTATCACGGAGCCAAGCAGGCCCTCCACGGGGCCGCGCAGGCCAGTGCCGAGCAACGCGTCCACGATCAAATCCGCGGTAGCGAGCTCTCCTCGGACTGGTTCCCATTCGGCGTCGCTGGTCACGACGCGCAGATCGCCCAAGCCTTGCTGCCATCGCTTCAAATTGACGCCCGCGTCGCCTTCCACAGCGCTCGGATTGGAGAATAGGATCACCTCCGGGAAGCATCCGGACTCTTTCAGCAGCCGCGCAACCACCAGGCCATCGCCGCCATTGTTTCCCTTCCCGCACAGGACGATGATCTTTTCGCTGCGCGAGGGCGGCAAATTTTTCGCGCAGGAATTCGGCAATCGCCGCGCCCGCATTTTCCATCAATTGCAGGCTGGAAATGCCGAAGCGCTCGGTCGTCAGCCGGTCGGCCTCCCGCATCTGTGCTGCGGTCAATACTTTCATGCGTTCGGCTCCTGCGGGACAGGAAAGCGCGCGACAACCACGGTCATATCGTCGGCCTGCTCCGGGGAACCGGACCATTCTTCCGCGGCGCGCATGATGGCATCGGCGATCAGCTTGAGGTGACGCGCCTTTATCTTGCTTGGCCACGTCAATCAGCCGTTCGGTTCCAAACTCTTCGCCGTACACATTTTCAGGCTCGATCAAGCCGTCACTATAGGCGATCAACAAGCTCCCCGGATCGATTTCGATCGTCCCCTGCGCGAATGGCACGTCATCAAAAAGCCCCACGACCATGCCGCCGGTTTCGAGGCGCTCCACGCGGCTGCCCGAAATATAGATCGGAGCCAGGTGGCCCGCGTTCGTGTAGTTGAGGCGGCGCGTCTGGGTATCGTACACGCCGAAGAAAACAGTCGCATAGCGCTCGTCGGAAGTATTGCGGAACAAGTGCCGGTTCAAGTGCGAAACAATTTCGGCGGTATTGAGCTGGGAAGGATTGTAGCCCGGCTGGCCGTTCCCGGTAGCGCAGCACGTCGCTGCGCAACGCCGCTTGCAGGCTCGCCATCAGCAACGCCGCCGAAATACCCTTGCCGCTGATATCGGCCAGAGCGATCGCCAAGTGCGTCGGCGTGATTCGAATAAAATCATAGTAATCGCCGCTGACTACTCTTGCCGGCTTGCAGACCGCTTCCAGCTCGATGCCCGGCAATTTCGGCAGGGCATGGGGGAAGAGTTGCTGCTGCACTTCGTGCGCGATGGAGAGTTCGTTTTCCAGGCGCTGGCGCTGGCGCTGCTCTTCGATCAGCGTGGATACCGATTGCATCATCGAGTTGAACGAATCGCCGAGCGCGGCCAACTGGTCCCGGTGGGGCACGCGAACGCGAAAGGAGAGATCGCCTGCCTGCACGTGCTGTGTCGCGCGGTAAAGGTCGTCGACGGCCGTCGTAATCGTGCGCGTTAGGACGATACCCGTCAGCAGCGACGCGAACTCGATGACCAGGAAAACAGCGCCTACCACGAGCAGCGCGGTCGCCGCGGCGCCGCCAAGCTCCCCCAGCGGGCTGAACAGCCTGCGGTTCAGCAGCGAGGGCCGGGTGCTGAAGGTCGCAAACAAACGTGAGGGCTCCGCATTGTCCGGCTTGCTGTCCGGATCCAACATGTCCAAGATCACGATGCCGCTAATGAGCTTATCAAAAGGGTTGGCCGCCGGCGGAACGGACCGCTGCCGCGTCACGATCTGCTGCACGCGGGTATATGCCTGCCGGTTGATGACGACCGAAACTTCTTGAGTCGTACCTCCCTTCTTGGGGCGCAATACGTCGAACTGGATCGGGCCGAGTACCGGCACAAGGGTTTCGATGAACTCGGGTGTAACCGGCACGGACGCGGAAACCATTAAAGGTCCGGAGGGAGTTGACCGGACGACCACGGCCCGCAAATTGAGAACATCGCGTCTCAAGACCAGCCCCGAGAAACTTTTCAGCGTGGTTCCGTCGGCTCCTCGCAGAAGAATCTGTCCTTTGCCGGTTTCAATCGTCAATCCTGGCAGCTCCGTCATGGCCGCCTTCAGATACGTCGGCGGTCTTCCGGCAGAGCCAGGGCAGCGGCTTGGTGCCCCGAGGCCGCTTCGATGGCATAAGAAGTGGCCATCGTCGCCGCCACCTCCGAAACCCGCTCGAATCGCTCCTGCATATCCGTGTAGAGCACATAGGACCCGAGCTGCCAATACAGCAAGTACGCGCCGAGTCCCGCCATCGTGAGCAACAAAAGCACGGGAACAACGGCGATGAAGAGGTACGCGATCACCAACCGGTTGCGCAGGCTCCAGAGGAGATGCTCCCGCGCCCACTGGAACGCGCGAACTGCAAAGTATCCGAAAGCGAGCACAGCCAGGAATAGAAAGAAGCCGCTTTGCGGTGTCCAGAGGAAGAACGGTCGCAAGGCCACCAAAGCTGCGTAGGCAATGAGAATTATCAGCGCCGCGATGTCCACGAAGCTCATCCGCCGCCAGAGGGCTTGAATGCGATTTTGAGAAGTGGGGTCCATGCTTCTGAAGATCCATCAACCCCTGCTTGAAAAGAGCAGGCGAAGAATCGTGCGGGTTACATCGCCCGGTCATGTCACCGCGTGGTCCGGCGGCATTCGCATCTTATCACCACGCCGAGCCGGCCTTGTGATTTCGGGCAGATAAAAACTTGCTTTTGGGGGTGGGCCTATCGCCGCTAAGACTTCGCTCCGGGATTGCCTATGCGGCTGTGATGACGGCCATACGCAAAGTAAATCACCAAGCCGATCGCCAGCCAGACAAAGAGTCGCAGCCAGTTTTCCGCCGGCAGAGAAAACATCAGCATCAAACAGCTCAAGAATTCCGAGTACCGGCACGATCGAACCCAGCGGAGCGCGAAACGGGCGATGCACTTCGGGATGAGTGCGCCGCATGATCAGGACTGCCGCGCAGACGATCACGAACGCCAGCAGGGTGCCTATATTCACGAGTTCGGCCAGAATTCGCAGCGGCAAAAATGCGCCCATGGTGGCGACGAAAACACCGGTCAGAATCGTGGACTTCCACGGCGTGCGGAAGCGCTCGTGTATCGCGCCGAAGAATCCGGTGGGCAGCAAACCGTCGCGCGCCATGGCCAGAAAGATTCTCGGCTGGCTCAACATCATCACCAGCAGCACCGAAGTGATGCCCGCGATGGCTCCGACCGAAATCAACAACTGCGCCCAGGGAGCCCCACCTGCCGGAAAGCGTCGGAGACGGGAGCGTCGATATTGATCTGGTTGTACGGCACCATTCCGGTGAGCACAGCGGCGACGGCGATATATAGAATCGTGCAGAGTACGAGAGAAGTCATGATTCCAATCGGCACATCGCGGGAAGGATTGCGGGCTTCCTCGGCGTGCGTGGAAATCGAATCAAAACCGATATAGGCGAAGAAAACGATCGCGGCGCCCGCGAGCATGCCCACCGGTGCGCCGCCCGGGCCCCGTTCGTCCCATCACGGTGTGGCCAAAAAAGCTCAATCCCGTCAGTCCAAACGGCGCGAAGGGCCTCCAATTGGCCGGATTCACGTACCTTGCGCCGACGACCAGATCACGAAGAAGACGATCGCAAGCTTCAGAGATCACGATCGCGGTATTCAGGCTCGCACTTTCACGGATTCCTTTCACCAAGAACAATGGTGACGAGCGCGGCAATCACGATCGCCGGCAAGTCGAACCAGGTTCCGGTCAGCGTGAGCCGTCCTGAAGACAGATCGTAATCGAAAGGCGCGTTCGTGAAGGGGTGCGGCAATGCAATGTGGAAGAAGGAAAGAAAATCCTGGAAGTAATGCGACCAGCCGTGCGCGACGGTGGCCGAGGCCACCGCGTATTCGAGAATCAGATCCCATCCGATAATCCATGCGAATAAGTTCGCCCAGGGTCGCGTAGGCGTAGGTGTACGCCGATCCCGCCACCGGCACCATGGAGGCGAACTCCGCGTAGCACAGGGCCGCGAAAACACACGTAATTCCCGACACGACGAACGAGAGCATCAGCGCGGGCCCGGTAAGATCGTGCGCCGCGACTCCCGTCAGCACGAAAATGCCTGTGCCAATGATCGCTCCCACCCCGAGGCTCGAGAGTTGCACCGGACCGAGCACGCGGCGCAAGCGATTTTCGCCGCGAAGCTCTTCGAGCAACACGGCGTGCGACTTTGTCAGGAAGAATTGGTTTGCCATAGCCACCTTTTTATTTCGAGCGACTCAGATTACCCGACTACTACACCATTTAGAAGACTTCCAACATTCCCGATTCCCAGGCCAGCAATCACGCGCTTGCGGCGGACCGCCGGGACCACAACAGATACACGGGGACCCCAAGAATCACGATGACGAGTCCCGGCCAGGTGTCTTGCGTCTGGTACAGGATTAGGATCAGCATGATCAGCGTAGCCGTAATCATGTAGAGCACCGGAACGATAGGATAGCCCCACGCACGATAGGGCCGCTCGGCGTCGGGACGCTTCCGCCGCAAGACGAGAACGCCGCCGATCGTCAGCACATAAAACATCAACGCCGCGAAAATCACGTAGTCGAGCAAAACGCCGTAGAGATTTCCGTAAGTCACCGCGCCGGTGGACGAATCCACCAGCCGCGTTCGGAGCAGCACCAGAAATGCAGCCCAAATCCCTTGCAGCACCAGACCCATCGCGGGCACGTGATTCGCGTTGAGACGCCCGATGCTGCGGAAAAATAATCCATCCCGCGCCATGGCGTAGTAAACGCGGGCGCCGGCCAGGATCAGCCCGTTGGCGCATCCGAACGTGGAAACCATGATCGCCAGCGCCATCAGCGTCGCTCCGCTGGGGCCGAAAATGACGGCCAGCGTGGCGGTGGCCACGCGGTCATCGGGCGCCGTCTGAATTTGATGCAGCGAAAGCGCTGACAAATACGCCACGTTGGCGAGAAAATACAGCGTGATGACGATCGCGGTGCCCGCCGCGAGCGAAATCGGAATGTCGCGCCGCGGATTCTTCACTTCCCCGGCGGTGAACGTGATGTTGTTCCACGCATCGGCGGAAAATAGCGATCCCACTTGCGATACGCCGAACGCGATCAGCAGGCCGAACGCTCCCGAGGCCGCCGTCAACGAAGGGATGAAGGATTTCAGCCAGTCGGCTCCCGGCTCGATCGTCACCGGATCGTGAATCGCCCAAAGGCTGGTGAAGTTGGCATGGATCGCCGCGGCATTTCGCCCCACGAACACGCCGGCAAGGATCAGCGCGGCGAGCGCGAGCGTTTTTGCCGACGTGAACACATTCTGGATCAGCTTTCCCAGTTTCAATCCGCGCGTATTGAGCAGTGTCAAAAACAGAATCAGAAGCAGCGCGACCAGTTGTTGCACAGATAGACTGATCGCATATTTACCCGATAGTGTAATTGGAGGGACGATCCAGGTATTCGGGGAGACCGCCGGCCACACGACGCCGAGATAGCGCGCGAAACCCACCGCCACCGCCGCGATCGTTCCCGTTTGGATCACCAGGAAAAGCGTCCAGCCGTACAGGAAACCCCAGAGGGGAGAATACGCCTCGCGCAAGTAGATATACTGCCCACCGGCCTTGGGCATCATCGCCGCCAGTTCGCCGTAGGACAAAGCGGCAGCAACCGTCAGCACGCCGCTGATGACCCAGGCTGCAAGAAGCCCACCCGTCGAGCCCGTATGGCGCGCGATATCGGCGGAGACGATGAATATGCCCGAGCCGATCATCGACCCGACCACAATCATCGTCGAATCGAATAGGCCCAGCCCGCGGACAAATCCCGACGATTCTGTATCAGCCGCTTTTCCAGTGACCGCCGGGGACCTCAGATCGGACATTGGGCCGCTCCTTGTACTGGTGGGCTCCACGCTTCACTTGAAGCGTTCCGCGTAAAAATAGAGCCCGCACTCTTATTCGGGGGCGGTAGCACAGACTTCAGTCTGTGTGCCTTTCCATGCATTCAACGCAAATCAAAACCACACAGGCTGAAGCCTGTGCTACTGGCCCCGGCTCCAACTGGGGTCTGCACCCGATTCCGCCGTTCGGGACTTCGCGGAGGCCGCCACTTCAAAGTATTCCCGAGCGCGCTCGCCGGGATTTGCGGCGCAGATCAAATCGCGCACCACGGCCAGTGAGTCGGCCCCCGCGGCATAAACTTCCGCCGCGCGTTCGAGCGTGATCCCGCCGATCGCGACGAGCGGCTTGCGCGTCATTTGGCGCGCGCGGCGCAGGAGTTCCGTCCCGACCACGGCATCGGGATTCTGCTTGGTGGTCGTGGGAAAAATCGGTCCGAAGGCGATGTAGTCCGCGGAGGTACGATCCGCCGCAGCCACCTGTTCGAGCGTGTGGGTCGAAACTCCGACCCAGCGCTGGTGGCCGCAAATGGCGCGGGCTTCCTCGACGCCCAAGTCTTCCTGTCCAACATGCACGCCGCCGGCGCCCGCCAGAAGCGCGATGTCCGGCCGGTCATTTACAATGAAACGCACGCCGCGTTGCGCCAATGTGCTGGAGAACCGCAGGGAGGTTTCCAATAGCTCGCGAGAGGGAGCCTGCTTATTGCGGTATTGAATCAGCTCGACCCCGGATTCTGCCAGCGTTTCGGCCAAAACCAGCTCCGATGTGGTGAGCAAACTAGGGTCGAGTATGGCATAGAGGCGAGGGAAGACAAGGTTCATTTGGAGTTATCCGGCCAAGACTGTGGCGAATCGGTCAAGGAAGTGCGTATCGAGCCGGCCCGCGGCGAAATCCGCATCCACCAGTATTTTGCGATGCAAGGGGATGGAGGTCTTGATGCCCTCGACGACAAACATTTCCAGCGCGCGGCGCATGCGCGCGATCGCTTCCGCGCGCGTGTCGCCATAGGCAATCAATTTCGCGATCAGAGAATCGTAGTAGGGCGGAATAATCGCGTCGGCGTAGGCCGCGGTGTCCACCCGAATTCCCGGACCGCCCGGAACGCGAAACACCGTGATGCGCCCCGGACAAGGCACAAAGGTTTCCGGATCCTCGGCGTTGACGCGGCATTCGATGGCATGTCCGCGCGAAACGGGATTTCCGACCACCTCTTCGAGTTTTTCGCCGAAGGCGAGGCGGATCTGCGATTTTACTAAATCCATACCAGTAACCATTTCGGTGACTGGGTGCTCCACCTGGATGCGCGCATTCATCTCGATAAAATACATCGAACCATCTTCGTCCATCAGGAATTCCACCGTGCCGGCGCTGCTGTAGCCCATGTGTTCGAGCGCCGTGGTGACCCGCGCGCCCAGTTCGGCGCGCTTCTTTTCCTCCAGCGCCGGAGAGGGCGACTCCTCGATCAACTTCTGGTGCCTGCGCTGGATGCTGCACTCGCGCTCGCCAAGATGCATCACGCGGCCATGCTTGTCCCCCAATACCTGAAATTCAATATGACGCGGCCGCTCGATGAATTTCTCCAGATACACATCGGGCGCGCCGAAGGCCTGCTGTGCCTCGTTCCGCGCGGTCCCAAACGCCGCCGGCATCTCTTCCTCATTTCGTACCACGCGCATCCCGCGCCCACCGCCCCCGGCGGAAGCTTTTACGATCACGGGATATTGGATTCGCGCCGCTTCCACCAGAGCCGCCGCTTCATCCGGAACGATTCCGGGCGAGCCCGGCACGACAGCCACGCCCGCGCCCGCCATTTCACGCCGCGCCTGGTCCTTTTCCCCCATCATCCGGAGCAGGTCCGGGGAGGGGCCGATGAACGTGATATGGGACGCCTCGCACACCTCGGCGAAGTTGGCGTTCTCGGAGAGAAAGCCGTAGCCCGGATGGATCGCGTCCACGTTGGTGATTTCGGCCGCGCTGATGACTTGCGGGATGTTCAAGTAACTCTCGCTCGAACGGGGCGGGCCGATGCACACGGCTTCGTCGGCAAAGCGCACGTGCAGCGAATTTCTGTCCGCTTCCGAGTAGACGGCGACGGTGGCGATGCCCAGCTCTTTGCACGCGTCGATCACGCGCAAGGCGATTTCACCACGGTTGGCGATGAGGATTTTTCGAAACATTTGAGGCCGGCGATTTCCCGCGGCCGATCCGGCTAATTTTTCTGGCCCGTGGGCCGCAGCGCGAACAGCGGTTCCCCATATTCCACGGGCTGGCCGTTTTCGACCAGGATGCGCGCCACTTCCCCGCTGATATCCGCTTCAATTTCGTTCATCAATTTCATGGCTTCGATAATACACACGGTTTGGCCCGCCTTGACCGTATCTCCCACCTTTACAAACGGTCCAGCCTCCGGAGTAGGGGCGGCGTAGAAAGTACCCACGATCGGCGATTTGATCACGTGCAGGTCGTCCGCCGGAGATGCTATTGGCGCCGGCGTGGCAGACTCAGACACCGCCGTGGGCGCCGATTCCAAGACGGCGGCCTCCGCGCGGGCCGGTGTTCCCGGCAGAGCGAATTCTGTGGCTGCAGGTAGCGCCCTGCTCGGAGCCGCGCTGGGGGGCGTGACCGCCTTTTTCAGCCGGATGCGCAGGTCCCCGTGCGCATATTCGAATTCCTCCAGACCATGCTCGGCTCATGAAGGAGAGCAATCGCTCCAATTGCCCGAGGTCGATCCCCGGAACAGAAAAGTCAGAGCCTTGGGATTGTTTTTTTGATCCCTTCATAATTGTTCAGATTTCGAGGAATTCCCGCGGAGCGGTCGTCAGAATTTCGGCCCCCCGCGGGGTCACGACGACATCATCTTCGATCCGGATTCCCCCGACGCCTTCGATGTACACGCCAGGTTCCAGGGTGATCACGTTTCCAGTCTCCAAGAGCCCTTTTTGACCTCGAGCCAGCCTGGGATCCTCATGAATCTCCAAGCCGATCCCGTGACCCGTGCTATGGACAAAGTAACGCCCCAACCCCTTACGTTGCAGGACACCCCTAGCGGCGGCATCCACCGCGCCGGTGGCCACGCCAGCCCTCACAACGTCCCGCGCGGCAGCTCTGCGCTTCCAGTACGGCCTGGTACCATCTGCGGACACGCAATGGCACCCGTCCAACATAAACGGTACGGGTAAGATCGCTGCAATAGCGGCGCAGTATAGCACCCAGGTCCAGCACGACCAACTCATTTCTCCCGATTTGGCGCGATGTAGGGCGAGCATGGGGGAGTGCCGATCGAGGTCCTGCAGCCACGATCGCTTCGAATGACTCCCCGGATGCTCCCTTGCGTCGCATTCTGTAACCAATCTCTGCAGCAAGGTCAAGTTCACTTACACCGGGCCGCACGAGGCGTATTGTTTCCTCCATGACTTCGGATCCGACTCTGGCTGCGTCCCGAATTCGAGCAATTTCCAATCGATCCTTGACCGCGCGGAGCTTGTCCACAAGTCCGTCGACGGCCACCCAGCGAACGCCCTTCCCCCCAGCCTTCTTGAGGACGGTCCAACCCGCAAGACTCAGCCGTGAGGGCGAAATGGCGCCCCGGATACGACTCTTGCGGCGCAAATATGCCCCAACGGAGGCCACAAGCGGACCTCCTCGGTGTAAGTGCGTCCTGACACTAGATGCTTCCTCTTTAACCTGAATCGTAAACCTGCCGTCAGTAAACAACGTCGCGGAGGACGGTTCCACAAGCAATATTCCAGCGTCACCAGTAAAACCGCTGAGGTAATAGATATTCGCCGGGTGCGTTTCCAGCAGCGTGTTCGCGCCTGCGTCCTCGAGGGCGAGACGGACGCGCTTCAAACGGTCGACAATTACTGCTTCCATAGAAGGGATTCCATATAAAGATGGGAGGAGACCGAAGCCTCCTCCCGAGTCACCTTATCTTGTACCTCGTATTCCGGCGGGCTCCACGCTTCACTTGAAGCGTTCAGCGTAAAAGTAGAGCCCGCCCCCTGTGGCAGGACCTAGCCCGGCAGAATCCGGGGCGTCACAAAGAAGAGCAGTTCCTGGGACGATACGGTAACCGAAGTATGTTTGAATAGGTTGCCGATCAGGGGCACGCTGCCCAAAAGAGGTACCTGATCGACGTTTGTCGTTTGGTTGCTGACCACCACGCCCCCGATGACTACCGTGCCGCCGTCATTGATCAATACCTTGGTTTCGGTGGACTGAGTATCGAGGGCTGGAGTTCCGTTAATGCGCGCGATGCCGTTGTCGATCTGTGTATTTTCGACGGTGATGTCCATGAATACGGTGCCGTCGGCGGTGATTTGGGGTGTAACTTGCAGCATCAGGACAGCGTCGATCAGCTGGGTGGAAACTGTGTTGTTGACCGTCGTCTGAATCGGAATCTTTTGACCTTGTTTCACGGTCAGCTTTTCGTTGTTCTGTGTCACGCCTCTGGGTTCTGACAGCACCTTGCCGATCCCCCGGCTTTCCAACGCCGACAGCTGAAAGTCCAGGGCAAAGTTAGGACTGGTGAACAGGTAACTGAGTCCACTGGTCGGAGCTCCCGCGGTGACCAGGTTTGTCGCCAACGGCATTTGAACAGACACAGGAGTTCCGGGCGCCGGCGCGGTAGTGCCGGTCACGAGCGCCGGCGAAGAAAACGGCGGGATTACGGTTCGAGAGAGCGGGCTGGTTCCCACCGTCGAATTTCCACCAAACACGTTGCCGCCAGTCGACGTCGAATACGCGAATAAGGTGCCGATTTCCCGAGCAAAGGAACGGGAAGCTTGGACGACCCGGGCGTCAATTTCAACCTGCTGCGATTTCCGATCGAGTTGACGCAGCAAATTGTCGATCTTTGGTATCGAAGAAGGGATATCCCTCACGATCAGGGTGTTCGAGCGCACATCGGCGTAGACATCGCCGCGCGCCGTTAGAAACCTTTTCAGCGTGATCACCATGGCATCCGCCTTGGCATAGCTGAGAACCCGAGTAGCAGTTACCGTTTCAATCGCATCCGATTGAGCCTTAAGAAGGTCGCGCCGCTGATCGGCTTCACGCTTCAGCGTATCCTGTGTCGCGATTCGCAAAACGTTGCCGTCGATTTCCTGGTTAAGGCCGTTGTTGCGCAGCACGATGTCCAAGCCCTGATCCCAAGGGACTTCATCCAAGACCAGCGTTACCGTCCCCTTCACCGCAGGGTCCAGCACGATGTTAAGTCCACTGATTTCGTGAATGAGGCGGAAGAAGTCCTTCAAGTCCACATCTTTCAGGTTCACCGAGATCGGGTCTCCCGTATACTTCTTGGCCGGAGCAGGCGCACTCGCCGCGGCCTGTGGCGCATCTGCTGGTGGATTTTGTGGTTCGGGGACAGCCGGCTCATTTGTAGGCCGCGCAAATGCCAACTCTTTTCCAGTGAGCCATGTAGGCAGGGGCATCTGCGGAACTTTGGCGGACGCCAGATTTTGTTTCACGGGTTTCCTAGCCGCCGGGAGCGCCGCCGGAATCACGGCCGCAACGGGCGGCACGAAGGAAATCGTCAAATCCGAACCATCCGCCTGCACGCTGTAAGGAACGGACGTGGCAAGATCGATCACCACACGCGATAAGCCAGGTTTCGTCTGCCACAATCGCACGTCACGCACTGGCGCGTAATCGCTCCGCACTCTGTACTTGGGGACGGCCAAGGTCGTATCCGCAAAGTCCAGGACCAACCGCGCCGGATCCTCCAGGCGGGATGTCTGGTAACGGAATTCCCCGGTTCCATTTATGCGCACCGTGGTCCGCTGCGCCGTATGGGCAACTTGAACGCCCGAGATCGACGACGATGGCCCTGCCGTGCTCGTCCCTACCTCCTGAGCCACCTGCGCGCTCGCGGGGAATGCCGTCAGTGCGGCACCCGCCAGTAACACGCAGCCGAACTGGATGGCTGGCCATTTGGTCATCATTGCTGTTCTCCTGGACTTGGATAAATTCGTTTGGTCACCTGGCGTTCCAGGGGCTTGCCAAAAGCATCCTTGCCAACCTCTTGGAACGACACGGCCTCGATTGTGATGTGTTCGACGGAGCCGTCATAGAGCTTGTCGCCTTCCCGCAGGAAATAAACTCGCTGTTGCGGGTTTGAAACGATTGCGATCATTCCATGGGCGCCACCCACGATCCCATCAATCCGCAACGTTCCGACCACCAGCCCCGCTTTCCCGGGCGGAAGGTTTTGCGGCGCTTCCGTACTTTGACTGGGCTTGTTCATAAGTGGATCGAAAGGATCACGCCGCACGGCAGAAACTTTTTCCTCAGCCGGTTTTTCGACAGGCGGCTTGACAGGCTTCTTCTCCGCTTCCTTTGCGGGAGCTTTGGCCGCTGCTGGCGCCTTCGCGGGAGCCGGAGCTGCCGCAGCCTTCGCCGGTGGATTCGCTTTGGCCGGCGCTTTGGCCGAGGGTTTGGCCGGCCCTTTCGCCGGGGCCTTGGCCTGCTGAGCCGGCGCGGGAGCTTTCGCTGGGGCCTTGCTTTGCTGAGCCGGCGGGGGAGCTTTCGCCGGACTCGCAGCGGGAGCGGGCTGCGATGCCGCGGGAGGTTTGTTCAATTGGTCGCGGACGTTCGACGGCTGCACGTTCGGGTGATCCTGCGATGCCGCGCACGTCACCAGGACCGCTGGCAGCACTAGCAGCAAGAGAGTTCGCGAAAGTATTGCGAGTCGCATAGTCAGTCGGCTCGATTCCGCCTAACGACGGGCGGGTTGATTCTTTGCGCCAGGGGCGGGTGGCCCTTCTCCCGGCTTGCTGAAGAAGGTTGTGACCAGGCACTTGCCGGTGACGGTGGTGCCTGGTCGCAAGGGAAATGCCGAACCCTTGGTATCCGTAAGTCCGTTAAACGTCAGGTCGCCCACATTGATAATTCGCGACAGCCGGCTCAGCCGCGAGAAGAAATCTTCAATGTTGAAATAGGGCCCATCCACCGTAATCTCAAATGGCAGTTCGTAGTGATATTCCTTCGCTACGACCGCGTCGGCGATCAGACTGCGGATCTGGACGCCGGAAGCCGACGCCGCGCCTTGAATCAGCCGCATGAACTCGTCCAGCTCTTTTTCTTCAGGGACGATCGTCTTCAAAGTTTCCAACTGCTTTTCGAGCGCCGCCATCTCGAGTTTGAATTCCGCGTAGCGCCGTTCATAGACCTGCAACTGGGCTACTTGCTGGTTTAAATCGGTTTCCTGCGTGTGATGTTCCTGCAGCGAGTTCCGCATGGCCGCCACAGGGAACATGGGCACGTATTCTCCGGCTCCGATGATCAGCAGCGCGAGCGCAAAGAAGACCAGCGCCTGGAGATACCATGGATATTCGCGAAACGAGATCGCCATCGCTACCCCTAGAGATTCCCCGCCGGGCGCTTCGCGGGAGCAGCGGGCGCGCCGGTAGTGGTTGAGTTGGTATTGGTGTTGGTCGTAGTGGAAGCCGCCGTAACGCCTGGCGGAGCGAATTGCGCCGTCAAGCTGAAGAGGAAGATCTGCACGGCCTTGTTGCTGGAGTCCTGGTGCGACTCTTTAATTTCCACTTGTTGAAAATATCCAGACCGTTTTAGTTGCGTGATGTAATTCGCTACCGCGTCGATCGAGCCGGCGGACCCGGTGATCGACAAGGAATCGCCCTTGCGATCCACCGAGGTCAGCCAGAGCGTATCGGTGCGGCCCACCGTATTCGCGATGGCGTCCAGGAGTTGCTGGCCGCCGGTGCGGTTCCGCTGCAGTTCCTCGATCACCGCAATTTTTTGTTGGAGAACGACCTTTTGCCTCTCAAAGTTTTCCACTTCCGCCTTGAGCCGTTCGAGGCGGGCTTTCTCGCCCTTCTGCTGCTGAATGTGCGCCAAGACCTGTTTGTCCTCTTTGTCCATTTGCCAATAGTGGATGTAGAGAAGTCCGAAACTAAACAGGAGGGCAACGGCGAGGAACACCACTTGCAGAGTTGCTTCCAGCGGCACGGCTTGGCGCACCGCTTTCGGTCGTGTTCTCCCCAGCAGGTTAATTCGAATCATTGTGGGTCGAAGCTCCTGAGCGCCAGACCTACGGCGATGGCCAGGCGCGGGGCGAGTTCCCGGATTTGCTCTTCATTATGCCGCGCCGGATTGATCACGATCTTGCGAAACGGATACATTTCCTCGACGGGGACCGCGAACTCTTCCCGCAACACGTCCATCAAACCGGGCACGCGGGAGCTCCCGCCCGCCACCACGATTTTCTGGATGCTCTCGCCGGTGGCGGTCGCGCGGAAGAAGTCAAATGTCTTCTGGATTTCGAGCACGAGAATGTCGGTCACCGACCGCAGGATGGTCCCGCGGTGCTCCTCGGCGACGCCGGCAATGGTCTCGCCTTTTTTCAATCGCTCCGCGTCTTCGTAACTCAGGTCGAGCTCTTTCTGCAATGCGTCGGTGTACTGGTTGCCTCCCACGGAGACGTCCCGCGTGAACAAGGGGATTCCGCCGCGCACGATGTTGATGTTCATTACGCTGGCCCCAATGTTCAGCAACGCAACCGTCTGCCCCGGGTCAGGGTCGTAGTTCACTTCATAGCAGTTCTGCAGCGCGAAAGCATCGATGTCCACGACCGTCGAATTCTTTCCAGACTGCGCCAGAACGTTCGTATGATTCAGGATCTTGTCTTTCTTCACGGCCACGAGCAGAACGTCCATCTGCGAGTCGATGGACTCGAGCAGCTGGTGGTCAAGATTCACGTCCGCGATATCAAAGGGGATGTGCTGGCTCGCTTCGGACTGAATACGATCGTACAGTTCTTCCTCCGTCATCGACGGAAGAGTTACCCTTTTGACGATGACGGAGTGGCCCGAAACCGCGGTCGCCACATTCTTGGTTTTGATCTTTTGCGTTTCGAAAATGTTGCTGATCCCGCCCGCCACCAGCGGCGCGTCCATGATGGCCCCGTCCACAACGGTGTCCTGCGCCAGCGCTTCCAGGCCAAAACTCATGAGTTCGTAGCCCTGTTTGGTGCTCTTCAGCTCGACCGCCTTGATGGAACTCGAGCCGATGTCCAGCCCAACCAGAGCTCTTTTTTGTCCGCCGCCAAACATGTCGAGACCCCTCTAGGAATCCCTGCTACTTGCGCCAACCCAAGCCAGCTCAATCTAAGCAATAGAAGCTATGCCAGTTCCCCGCAATGAGATCACTGAACGGCTGGCACCCGCGTTCGCCATCTCATCGCCTTCCATTGCATGGCGCTCGACTCGGGGACTGCAGCCAAACTGCAGCTTCATGCAATCTGCCTTTTTTTGTCATTCAATCTGGTCACACCAACCGGGACCCATCGCGCCCACAACCCACTTCGCGCGGAATCCCCTCGCGTTGCCCCAAGGGGGGATACCGCCTGTATGTGAATTTCGCATCCGAAAGGAAGTGTGTCAAGCAATCGGATTCGCATGTTGTTGTGAAGAATACGGGTTAGCGGGCTGGGCTTGCGGACAGGAAAAGGCCAGAAACCACTATATATTGCGTCTCATGAATACTAGGACTACTAGGAATAGTAGGACCCATGCGAGCACTTTCTGGGGTTTTTCCGCTCATCGTTTCAGCCCCAGAGTGTTCCATATGGAATCAACGCGCGATTTTGTTCCCGCATCCATTACGATTTCGTCCGGCCAAGGGCGGCGGAATCCTTCGCTCTCCCACTTGCGCGTCGCGTCAATTCCCATCTTTGAGCCGTAATCCTGAACGCGCGAGGCATGGTCCAGTGTATCCGCCGGACCCATCACAAATTCCACATCCCGTTGCGGATCAATTGCACACAGTGATTTCCAGGCGACTTCGCGGAAGTTCTGCACGTTTACATCGTGATCCACGACCACGACGACCTTGGTGAACATCGCTTGTCCCAGCGACCAAATCGCGTGCATGATTTTTCGCGCGTGTCCAGGATACGACTTACGAATGGAAACAATCATCAGGTTATGGAAGACACCTTCGGCCGGCATGGCCACATCCACGATCTCCGGGTATTGCATTTTCATCACCGGAAGGAACACGCGCTCGACGGCGTGTCCCATGAAGAAATCTTCCTGCGGCGGAGGGCCCACGATGGTCGTCAGATAAATCGGATCGCGCCGGTGCGTAACGCAGGTCACGTGGAACACGGGGAACTCGCCTTCGAGCGAATAAAACCCCGTGTGGTCGCCGAACGGCCCCTCGGTGCGCATTTCCGCCAAGTCGACGTACCCCTCGAGCACGATTTCGGCGTTGGCCGGAACCTCCAAGTCGCAGGTTTCGCACGGAACCATCTCCACGGGCTCCCGCCGCAAGAATCCCGCAAACATCATTTCGTCCAGATCCGGCGGGATCGGCAGAATTCCCGACAAGCAGGTCATCGGGTCGGACCCAATGGCCACGGCGACATCAATACGGCCGTCGGGACTTGCCGCGCGCGCCCGGCGGAAATGTTCGGCGCCGTGCTTCTGCGTTTGCCAGTGCATGCCCGTCGTGCGCTCATCATAAATTTGCATGCGGTAGACGCCGACGTTGCGCTTCCCCGTTTCCGGATTGCGCGTAATGACCAACGGCCAGGTAATAAATCGTCCCGCATCTTTCGGCCAGCACTGCAGGACTGGAAATTCGAGGAGAGAGAAATTTTCGCGCCGGATGACTTCCTTGCACGGACCCGTTTTGACCGTCTTCGGGAAGAACGAACCAATCTCGGCCAACTTCGGCAACATCTTGATTTTATCGAGCAGGCCCTGCGGCGACTGCATCTCGAGAAATCCGCGAATTCGCGCCGCCACTTCGTCCACCTGGGAAACTTCGAGCGCCAGATTTATCCGCCGCTCGCTGCCGAGCATGTTGATCAACAACGGAACGCGCGAACCCTTGGGCCGCTCGAACAGCAGCGCCGGTCCACCGGCGCGCGTCACCCGGTCCGTAATCTCCGTGATTTCCAGGACGGGATCTACTTCGGCGGCAATGCGCCGCAGCTCTCCCTCTTTTTCCAGCTTCGCGATGAATTCGCGCAAATCTCTATAGGCCAAACCAACCCCCGCAACGCGACACTCTAACATGAATTTGCGGCCGAAGAATTCTTGCAAGAGTCAGACAGTGCTACTTGCGTTCAGTGCGGAGCGGGGTAGCAAAGGAAGGTGACTACCAAACCTTTGAGAGATTTTCGAGCCCTTGAAGATAGTCCTCTTTCGCAATCCTGCTTTCCACGCCGAACTCCGATAGGATCGTCATCATCCGTCCAACCGGGAGCCCAGCAAGCTCGGCAGCTTTGCCCAGAGAAACCTCTCCTTTTCTGTATCGCTCGACAGCGAGCAAGACTCTGCCACGCGCAACCAGGTCTCTGACCGCCTTCGACAGGTCACTTCGCTCTTCCTTGCTGATCCGGCTGAGAAATTCATAGTTTTCGCGGTCCATGCGGATACTCATCGTCTTGGTCATCGTCTTGCCTCCAATTTCAGCCGCGCATCCACGACAATCGAATCGTTATATCGTCCGTATGTTGTCAGTGATGCGAGTTTGGCCAGCGCACCGCCGCGATCCAACGGTCCCTTCTCGTGGCTCCGAACCAAAATGCCCACCGCAGTGGTGAACCCAATACCCAGCATCTTGCAAGCATTGATGCCATTTTTGTCATCGATTCCTATGAGCTGGGCCTTCTCTTTAAGGGCCAGGGCAATCGCTTCCGCTTCTCCCCTACCCAAACTGAAATCCGAGGACAATTTGGCAAGTAGCTTCTTGTTCTTCACCACGGCGACTCTCATTCTTGACTCATCCAGGGCTTTTTGAATCATGAGTGCGTCTAGTGTCTTCTTTGCACGGCAACACTCCCTCGCGACCTCCTCGGGAATCGCAGCCTTCAGCTTGATGCTGCCGAGAAATACGTCGAGAAGCTCGATCTTCGTAATCAGGATCAGCGTCGATGCATCAAAGACAATCATTATTACATAATATTACAAACGTAATTCTAGCATGAGTGCGAACAGGATGCAAAGCCAAACGGAGGCACATGAAATGGCGGGTGAAGAATTCTTGCAACAGCCGCGCAGGTTTGTTAGCGTAAGGTGCTGAGCGGGCGTCGTACAATGGCAGTATAGAAGCTTCCCAAGCTTCGGACGTGGGTTCGATTCCCATCGCCCGCTCCATAAATCCTGTTGATTCGATTGCCTCTACGCCTGGAAGTCGCTGAAAATCGCCCCATAAACGGAGGGTTTTGTTCCAAGAATGTTCCAAAGCCCTCCCAATTGTTCTAAGACTTACCCGCTCGATTTTGGGCGCAGTTGGATGCGTAACCGAAGTACGCGAAAGCGAGTGATCTTCCAGTCAGCGTTTGGTGAACAGAGGGGGAAACAATGGGCATTCAGAAGACAGTCAACCTTGGCCGTCATCGGCGAAATTGCACGGTTTGTGCGCATGAGAAGTGTGCCGAGATTGAGGCCGACTTTGTGGGATGGAAGAGTCCTGCACTGATTGCGACTGAATACGGCCTTACCGACCGCACGAACGTCTATCGCCACGCTCACGCTCTCAGCCTGTTCCCCAAGCGCCAGCGCAATGTACGAGCCGCTCTTGAAAAGATCATCGAAAAGGCGGGCGAAGTGGACGTGAATGCTTCGGCAGTCGTCGCCGCCATTCAAGCCTATGCGAAGATCAACGCACAGGGCCAGTGGATTGACCGCAGCGAGCACGTCAACATGAATGAGCTATTCGAGGAAATGACCCGCGAGGAGCTGGACACCTACGCGAAGGATGGCACTCTACCGGCGTGGTTTACGCAAACAGTGGGCGCTACACCGGCGCACAGTCAGGAGGGCCAAAACAGTGAATGATACAAAGAAAGAGACGCCCTTACCCGTAGCAAATTCAGGGCCGAGGCCGGGAGATTTTCCGCTCTGTTCTATACAGTCGCGGGCGGCCGCGCGGGCGATGATGAAGCGCAAACAGGAGGAAGGCATGCGCGTATTCATTGTCAACGGCCATGGTGCGGTGCCGGACGCACGCAGGCAGGACATGATCATCCGTATCAACAACGTGCCATGCTTGAACGATGGGTGTCTTGAGAGCGACTCCTTGTCAGACTTTTCGACGCGTCAACGATGCGATGATGGAACTATATCGAAGGCAAGCCAGCCATCCACTGACGCCGCGCGGCCAGAAGCCGAAGGTGCGCCTCCCGTCCCACAGCAAGAACAAATCGCCGCTATTGTCGCACCGCAACAGACAGAGCTTGAGTCGAGCGAGGAACAATCTTCCGAGCGCTGGGCGCAGTTTGTCGGGCCTCGCCGCCGCCCGCTGGTGCGACCGCGACCGCGCCGGTACAGGTGGCCACCATCGGCATATGGATTGTGAACACAGGACGCCTCACGCCAGGCCACGACGAAGGCGGTGGTATCCCGGGATGACACGATGAGCATCACATTGCTGGAGCCCCCCCCATGGCCAAACGCAAAAACTTGCTATCAATCGCCAGTGAACCTAACAACACTAACTTTGCACCATCGCGCAGCGAAGGCCTCAAATTCTTCGACGGTTTTCAGGACCGTTTCGGGCGGCCACGAAAATCCCTCGGGGACGCGAGGCCAAAAAGGTACAGCCAAGCTTTCAAATCCGGCGACTGGGAACAAGGTCAAGAACGTTGGTTTTCTCTCGGCGACTACCTGAAAGACCAGCCGTCCAGCGACGTAGTTGCAAACGTAAAGCTCAAAACTGTAGGGGTTGGGCGCTTCGTGATAGCTGGCAACGCCGCGCCCTTTTCCCGGCGGAAGAAAGCCAGCCATCCACATTGAGACGTTAGGGGGGATCTCGCGCCTATCTCTGAAGCGATGACGTACTTGCCGCGTGAAGAATCGAATGTGCCGTTTGCGGTTCATGTGTTCAAGGACGGCGGTCGTCTTAAAGGCGAAGAGCGCGATAGAGTTGGCGCGTGCTTGAGTGACCGGGATGTCTACCTTGCCTCCGATCAATTCGGCCAGCGCTGGTTTGGCGTGCTGTGATTCTATTTCGCTCATCCATGTTTCGTTGCAGGGCTTACACACAACCTTGGCTTTCCAGTCGAGTTGAGGCAAGGACCATCTTTCCGTCACGGCCATTTGTTCGTTCATTATCTGGAAGGATTTCTCACCGGGGAACAACTCGTTCATCCAGTCACTCCAGATGTGTTCCCCGGAGAGCTTGGCGGTAGACGGGCAAAATGCGCACTCTTTGGGCATGGCTCGTTCCACGCTGGCAGAACCCCCGCCGCGCGGCCAAGGCAGTCTCAACCAAAAGCGATTCGGAGAGCTGAACGCCATGCGAGCGCCCACGACGGCGGAGGCGGATGGCGTCCATTCTACCGCCCAGACGGACATACGTGGAAATCGCCCCTGTACGTGAGGAACCGCATTTCTCGCAGCGTCGCCACTATTAGGGCGCGGACCAGAGCACTTTGCCGTCTTTGGAATACAAGACGATTGAAGCAGCCGAAGTCTTGCTATGCGGGCCGGTGCGCGTGGTTCCGAGATTGACGTCGCCCAATTGGGCAGAATACCCCTGACTGTCATTCACAATGATAAGCGGCTGACCAGCGATTAGATTCAGGCTCGCGCGGCTAAATCCATCTTCGTCGTCTAGCTCAATGCTCGGACCGAAGGGGGGTTGCGCGTTCACCTTAACGCGCTGCCTTCCGTTAGAGTCATTCAGCGAAAGGTCGTGCTCGGTGACGCTGACGTTCGCTCCCTGTCCGTTCCCATTTCCTAGAATGAATGCTGGCCCAGATCGAGTAACTATGAGGCTGGCACCACCGGATAGGTCCAGATTACCAACTCCATTTGCGACTGCTGCAATAGTAGCCCCAAACTTTCCAGTGGAATCATAAAGGCGCAACATTGACCCCGTGTCGAACGTAGCAAGCTCCGCCCTCCTGTTTCCTTTTGCATCCCTCAACACGAAGCTCTGAGCTTCGAGAGTCCGGGCCGGCCGCGCTTGCCTCATTACGATGAGAGGCAGAGGCAAGAAAAGCAGGGCCAGCCCGCCACGTTTGTAGAGTCGGTTTTGTCTTTCGAGGTTTTCAATGCGGGCCGCAAGGGACCCTAGGTTTGAGGCAGAAGTGTCCATCGAATGATCTCCGCAGCGGAATCTCTCTCGCGGCTAACTCTTTTTGCTCGTGCCATTGATGGCGGCGCACGCATCTTTGACTGCGTTGGCGACGCTACGTGTCGAGCCACTGTAGATCACGTCCCCATTGCGTCTGAACACTGCGATCTTATCAACCTTGGATAGCAAGCCGATTGTCCCGCCCGTCGCTCTTTTCGCAGTGTTTCGGTCAAAAAGGATGACATACGCGGCATTGTTCTTGTCGCTGGTTACGATGACTCCGGGGCATCGCTTTCCAAAATTCTCGATTGGTTCTACTGTCTGTGGACTTGAACCTCCGCCGATTACGCCGCCACCGGTGCCGTCAGAGACGGCAAAGCCACCCGCGACGTACCATGATTCGCTGTCAGTGACGAACACGCGGGGTTTGTCTTGCCCGTATCCCGAAAACGAGGCGATGAAGATAAATGCCAGTAGCACACTTACTTTCATGGCAACCCTCTATAGGTCCTTTTTCAGCGTACCCACGAAACTCTATCACACCATCGTATGCCACACCATCGTGTATGGACTCATAGTGAGCACGCCGCCACGATAGGCGCGTGAAGACTGATGCTCTTGTCCAATTCGGGCAGCGCGTGCGCCAACTGAGGGTTGAACGCGGGTTAAGCCAGGAAGATTTGGCGGAACTGGCGGACCTTCATCGAAACTACGTTTCACAGATCGAGGGCGGACGCCGCAATCTTTCACTGCTGAACATCCTCAAGCTGGCCCGCGGTCTTAAGGTCAGACCCACTAGGCTGATCGAAACAATCCATTGACTGATGAACACGTGTCGCAACCGCATTATGGGTATCGAATCGCGGCGCGGTAGATCGGCCTTGAGGAGCCGTCAAGTAAGGTGTGGCTTCAAACGCCTTGTTAGACTCAAAGATAGGAATGCGCACAATCAGGACCGATTTGGGGAACCGAGAGTTTCTTCCAAAAAACGAACTACCACTGAAGCCCTTACGGCCTGAACGACAGTTCCATCTTTGTAGGAACACACGCATATTCCCGCGAACTTGAAGTTCGGTCTCCAAATAGCCATTTTCTCGTCACTCTCCCACCACATTGCGGCACCGCTAATTCCGCGTGGATGCTTGCTGGTTACACTGATTGGATAGGGTACCAGGTAGTGCCTGCTCGGATCATACGCAGTGATTTTGAATTGGAGTTCGTCTTCATTTGGTACCGGCAAGACTTTTCCCGAAAATACCAATGGAAGCAATCCAATATCTACTAGCTCTCGATCCCGAGTCACGGTCTTGCCAGTTGTGACGTGATAATCGGATGGGAACCCGCAACAGCTCACCAATTCACCCTCAGGTGGATCAATCCAATCTTTTGCGAGGTCAACAAAGTCCGCACTGGCAAAATCGCCCTGGCCTGCCGTTATGACCGCGAGATCTTCCCATGTGCAGATGTGAACGTGGGCATTTTTGTCGCTCAGATGCACTGCGTCCACGATGTCCGAGTTGCGAATATCACCTATCGGTTGGACCTTGAATCCATCAGCCGGATAGGAAAATACACGCAAGTCCTTCGGATGGGCACCTGCGACAACATGGCCAGCGGTAAGGATGAGGTCGTGGCCACCCCAGCGGACAAAGCAACCGGTCCCGGGTTGTTCTTCGTCGGCCCGCTTGCCGGTCACCGGATCAGTTCCAAACACGCGTATTTCATTCACGATGCCGGCGGTAAGTCGCAATAGCCGATCGACACTAGCTTGCGAGGCGTACTTTTCAATATCGCTCATGCACGAGGTCAGACGTGGTTTGCTCGGCTCACATTCTAACGGATTACAGCCGATTCCGGGGATACGATGACAGACTGGGCTCGGCGCATGATTCAAGTCCTGAATGACTTGCCGCTATTTTGAGCTAAACTCAACACATGTACCGATTCGCATCAAGTGATGTGGTCGATCTGGACGAATTGCGCACCCGCCTCCAGGAAATGAGCAACCAAAAACTGATCGAGTTCGGAAAAGCCGCCAGGTACATGTGCTCACCAAAGGCAAACTCGAATAAGCTACCTCGTGAACCGTTCGTAATCCAACTGGAGGAAGCGCGTGCAGAGTGGCGACGGCGGCATTCGGTAGAGCACTCCCAGGAACGAACGTGACGGCGCCGGAAATCTCAATTTGGGGCGCCATCGTCCAAGGATGCGGAGCCGCCACTTCCAATCTAGCGAAGCAAATTCCGCTCATCGCTAGAGAATTTCCTGAGATCGGGGATTGCCACAGAGGGTCGATCAATGTTTGGTTGAACCGCTGTCTTCGTGTCGATCATCCAGACTACCGCTCAGGGCCAATAGATTGGGGTGATCCGAATCCTGAAGAGTTTGGCTTTCACCGGGTCTCCATTCAATTTGCGCCCGAAGGGCCTGTTTTTCGAGCATGGCTCTATATTCCGTACAACTCGCCCCACTACCCGTACCGAGATCGAATTGAGGTCATCGCAGAAAAAATCCCCAGCGTACGATATGGCCTTGCGTGTCAGCTAAATATTCCTGTCGGGAGATCGGAATCTGACGCTCTAGTGGTGATTTGATCCATTCGCTTCAACGCACTCTCTTGCCTCGTGGTAGTTCTAAAATCACTTGATTTCGGAACACCTGAACTGCCCATTTCCCTTCGTGTAGATTCAAGTGCTTGCGGGAGCCCCGGCGGAGGGGTTTTCGGAACACCGGTAAAAGCCACATTCCGATAAGCGGACATCACGGGACTTGGCGCGAGTTGTGACGTGGTGTGGGGGCCGAGGATTACTTACGGTTTGCCGACCAACCATACTCTATCCGGCCAAACCACCTCAAAATGCTGGTTTCTATTGAAGATTTGCAGGGTTAGACGCGGTTACAGTTACTTGCCGATTGGAACCTTGCGTCGCACTTCATCAATGAAGTTTTCAAGGAAGATCACTTGGTTCTGCGCCTTTTGCGCTTCCGCTGTCTCGACTGGCATTAAGGCGACGATGCGCTTGCCGTCGGGCGCGAGGTCGAAGTTCTTCGCGGCATTGAGCATGCCCCCGCCCCCGAGTTGCTTCTCCGACCACACTCGCGGTTTGTCGACCACGAAGGAATCGCCCTTTACCGCATACGCTGCCACCATGATGTGGTTATCCAAAGTCTCGAAAAGCAGGTCGTGTCCGTTGCGCGACCACATCGGGTAACCGCCGCCGCCGTTCGAGATTTGCCATTTGCCACCCTTGTCCGGAAAGGCTCGAACGTAAACTTGGAATGTCCCCGACTCATCGGAAACGTAGGCCATCCACCGCCCGTCAGGAGAAAAGGAAGGGAACACCTCAGTCGCCGGGGTTTGCAGGAAAACCTCCGGGTTTCCGGCACGCAGCCCCGCGCTATCGCTCTCCAGCGGCACGGTCCACAAATCCGTTGATGTCTTTGAATCCTGCTCAAAGAACGCCAGCCGCTTTCCGTCGGGCGTGAAGGACCACGGAACCTGAAGATTCTTGCTCTGAGTCAATGGTTGCGGCTTGCCCGCTCCGTCGGAACGGGTCACAGACATGCCTCCCGTCGTTCGGTACACGATGTACCGACCCTCCGGACTCCATAAGGGATTACCTCCTATTCCGGTGAAGGTCAAGCGCGTCATGGAGTCGCGTTGCCAGTCGTAAAGCCAGATGTCAGTGCCCGATCCATCCCTCACCCCGAGGGCCAGCCGCTGCCCGTCAGGCGACATGCTAGGAAGTGCATAGACACCCGGCTTGGCTAACAGCGGCTGCACTTTCCCCGCGCCGTCAAGCCACGCAACTGTGAGGAGTGTGCCTCCAACTCCGCCACTGCGGTAAATCAGCGTCCCAGTTTGAGAGAAATCGAGTTGCGCCGAACCGACTCCGGCGTTGTAGCTGATTTGGTCGAGCACCGGAGCAGCCGTCCCGTGAACCTCCAGCCGATCCAGATCGAACGGAACAGCAAACAGTGTGCCTCGGTTCACGTAAACGAGGTGGCCGCTGGGCAAATAGCGCCCGAACGTGCCGCCACGCACGAGGGTTTTCGTGTGGTGATCCGCCAAAGACATCACTTCGATGTTGGCTGTGTCGAACCCCGCCGTACTTGCGCCCGCCGTGAACAACACGGCCTTGCCTCCCGGCAGGATTTGCGGCCAGCGGTGGGTGAACTCTCCGCTCTGTAAGTCGGTCACTGGCGTTGGCGGCCCCCCGGCGGAAGGAATCCGCGACAAGCCGCTAGTGCTGTTGAGCGCAGCGATGATGTTGCCGTCCTCGCCCCAACTGCCGCCCGTACCATTGATTGTGTCGCACAGGGTGATTGCCGAGCCGCCCTCCACCGAAATTTTTTTCAGGTCTGCAGCAGTGAAAAAAGCGAGCCACTGCCCGTCCGGGGAGAAGAAAGGGGCAAATGCTACCTGCGTGCCTGCAAGTTCAGTGGCGGTGGGCTGATCGAACCGTCGGGTAAAGAGCCGCCCTTGTGACACATAAACTATCCGCGAGCCATCCGGCGAAATTATCGCGTCTGTTCCGTATCGTGAGCCAAGCAACACGTCGGGTCCGAGGTCAACGTCCAGCTGCACGAGAGGCCGCAGGGGCTGCTCAACAGGCCGCGTCGACCGCCACGACGTGACGCCCAAAAGCACCACCAGCAGTGCGGCTACTGCACCGACTGCTAACAGCAGCTTACTCGTGGAAGCTGGCACAGCCTGCGTTGCGCCGGAGTCTTTCGGTGCCGCAATCGCATCCTCGATTTCAATGCGGGCATCCGTGGCATCCTGTAATCGCTGTCGCTTATCTTTTTGCAAACAGCGATGCAGCAATCTGTGAATCGCCGGAGGGGTGTTCTCCGGCAACCGACTCCAATCGGGTTCCACTCGCAACACAGCAGCCAGAATGCCAGCCACATCTTCTCCGTGAAACGCTGGCTTTCCCGTCATCAATTCATACAGCACGGCACCGAAGGCGAATAGGTCCGTCGCCTTCGTCACTTGCTTGCCACGCGCCTGCTCAGGACTCATGTAAGCCGCAGTCCCCAGAATCACTCCCTGCATCGTCGCGGCCATGCTCAATGTCGGCGAGTTGCCCATGTCTTCCGTTGATGTGTCGCCCGCGAACGCTTTCGCCAAGCCGAAGTCCAATACTTTTACTTTTCCTTCGGGCGTCAGTTTCACGTTGGCGGGCTTCAGGTCGCGGTGAATGATGCCTTTTTCGTGCGCGGCTTCAAGGGCCTCGGCGATCTGTTTTGCGATGGTGAGGGCTTCTTCAACCGGAACCGCGCCGTCCCGTCTGACTCTCTCCGCTAGATTCTCGCCCGGCACCAACTCCATCACGAGGTAGCTTGTCCCGTTTGAATCTTCGAGGCCGTGGATCGTTGCGATGTTTGGGTGATTCAGCGATGCGAGTAGTTTCGCTTCGCGTTGGAAACGAGAAAGTTTTTCAGGATCGTGTGCGAATGCTTCCGGCAGAACTTTGATCGCCACATCTCGTCCGAGCTTGGTGTCGTGCGCTTGATACACTTCGCCCATGCCGCCCGCGCCGATTTGCGCGAGGACGCTGTACGAGCCGAGCTTTGTGCCTGCGGGTAGTGGCATAGAACGAAGTCGGCTGAGTTTACTCGATCAAAGACCGATTGGGTAACGGAATACGGGCAAACCGCAAGTAATCCCCCCACCCGGACAGGATAGGACCTTCCATGAGAAGGCCGGTTAGTGTCAAGTCGGTTTTGCAGTTGCCTTTGGTTGTCGAGTGGTCTTCCTCAGAACCGGGCCGCCTCTGTCGCCATCCTTCCATCCGCACTCTTTGGTGAGCGATATTCGCTCGGTGCTAGGTGGGTGTTCTCGTTTCAGTAGGTGCTGCTAGCTGTGAATCGACCTCTCCTCCCACCGATTCGGTGAGACTCGGGCCCCAGGACTTAGTCGCAGTCACCTGGACTCGGCGGTTGAGCTCGGCTCCTCGGATCGCAACTCTCTAGGCCACTTCCCGCATCGCTTTCTGGCTGTTGCGCAGTGGTTCGTACACCTCTCCCCCTACCCACAACCGATGCAGCAGTACCGCCAGCTTTCGAGCCACGGCCACGACGGCTCGCTTCTTGGCATTTTTCCCTCCTCGTTCCGCAAGCTTGCGTCCCCATCTCCGCAGATCACTGTCTTCCCCAAAAGGTCCCAGAATGTAGTGCGCTCCCTGCACCATCATCGTGCGCAGATACCGGTCTCCTTCTTTGCTGATCCCCTTCTGGGGTTCGCTCTTCCCAGAGTTCCTGCGGCCAGGTCGTAACCCGAGAAAACAGCCTACCTGGCGACTCTTCGGAAACCGATACGGGTCCTCTATTGTCAGGACATACGTCAGAGCGATCTGTGTTCCCACGCCCTTCACCTGCTTGAGCAGGGACACTTCCGGGTACACTTCCTTGGCGATTTTCTCCATCCGTTCGTCGTATTCCTTGATGTGCTCGTTCAGCGATTCGATTTCTTTAAACAGCGGCAGCAGAACCTCACGCAACTCCGCGCTCAATCCTTCGGCGAGTTTCTCGTTCACCTGATAGGTGCCACACTTGGGCAGTCGTTGGCCATAAGACTTCACGAGCCCTCGTGCGGCGTTCACCAAGGCTGTTCGAGCACTCACCAGTTCCGCCCGCGCCCGGATCACCGTCAGGTGGAGTTGCGCTTGCACACTGCGATGCCGCACCGGTCCCAACAACTCGGGATCGAATCTCGCCAGTCGTGCCAGTGTTCGAGCATCGTGCCGATCATCTTTTCGATTGCTCTTGGTGATCGACTCCACTTTTTGTGCGTGCGCCACGATCACTTCATGTCCCAACTCGGTGAGCAGCCGGCTTACCCACGGGGAATGGGTTCCGGTCTCCAGGGCGATGAGGCTTCGCGGTATCTTTCCAAAGGTTTGCTTCATCGCTTCCGGTGTCGTCGGCAGCTTCTGTTCCAAAATGATTTGGCCTGCTTCATCCAAAACACAGTAGAACGACCAGCAATCTCCCAGGTCCAAACCGATCGTCAGCTTTCGCTCCTTGAAAATTTCGCTCTTGAATGCCTGCACAGTGATAGTCTTTTTCATAGCCGGTCTCCTTTCGTTTGCGCTTCGAGCGCGTCGACCATTGGGAGCGTATCGCATCCCGCTGGAGACCGGCCTTCTCATCCCATCTGTGAAAAGGGATTATCGGTAGGAATAGGCCAGTGACCGAGAAGCGGATTGGCTAGGACTTGGCAATACACAAAGACAGAAGTAGTCTGCTTTTATCATGGCGCTCCGCACGAGCGTCGCGATTTAGAGACGGCCTTGTCCCTCATCCAGTTCAGGCGGCCTACTCGGGCATCACCCGAAAGACAGTAGCTTTCGACACCGGCGGCGCCTTCCATGGAGAATATTTTTTTTCTTTAATCTGGAGCACAGCTGCTTTTTCAGCTGGATCGTTGATAACGGACAAGGTGCGATCAAACAGTTGGTTTCCTATTTTGAGTCGCACGTGAGGATCACGCAGTATATCGTCATTCCACAGTTTGCCGGGATTCGAGGAGATATAGAGATTGCCGTTATAAACAGCGCACCAAATCGTCACTGAGTGAGGCAGCAGAAACGGGGTCTGGGTCTGAATCTTGATCTGTTGAATCTTCTCCGTGAACGACCAGTCGGTGACTGGGGTAGTGACGAGTTTCCCTCTAAGCCAAAGCCCTGGCAGCCTGCATGACAAAGATCTATTGAACGGCGAACAGTCCTCAGGTTCGAAACCGAAGATGCGCGACGCCGACAGGAGTAAGATCAAGCAAATTAGGATCGACCCACCAATCCTCAACAGAATCTTCAATGGTTCACCTCTCAGCTCGCAAATTAGTGAGCTCCAATCCTAGCAAGATAGCTCCGATCCAGTATTTCCATGAGGCTTCAGCGAAGATACACCCAACCGCTTCCGCAGTGCTACCCGGGCGATTGTGACCTTTGGCGTCAGCGGAAAAGTCTCATGAGTTCAGGCATAAGTCATGGTAAACGGTCTTATCGCCAACTGGGAATTTGGGCGAAAAGCCACATTCCGAGAAGCGGACTTGGACGAAGCCGCCCGCGCGGCGAACGCTTCGCGTGAGGCGCCCAGAGCGTTGGTTGCCTGTAGGCTAAGATAAATTTGGGTCACAAGGAGGTCCCTGTGACCCATCTTAGAAAAATGATGCTGGAAGAACTCCAGCGTCGTAATTACGCTCAAACTACCATACGCAGTTACATCCGGATAGTGGAAGATTTTTCGCGACGCTTCCAGCGTGCTCCTAACCGTCTGGGCCCTACGCACATTCGCGAATACCAATCAGAACTGTTCACCAAGCGAAAGTTCGCGGCGAGCACTGTCACGGTATATCTTGCAGCGCTGCGGTTCTTCTACACCAAGACGCTAAACAGGGCCTGGAGCACAACCGAGACTCCCTATCCGAAAAGGGTATTTGCGCTGCCGACGATCCTGAGCCAGGAAGAAGTGACTCAGCTCATCGACGCGGCTCGCCCTCGCTTGCATCGCACTCTACTGATGACCCTCTATGCCACGGGACTGCGGCGTGCCGAACTGGCGCGTCTAAAAGTCACCGACGTCGACAGCCAGCGCATGATCGTTCACGTTCAGGGTGGCAAGGGTCGCAAAGATCGCGATGTCCTGCTGAGCCCAAAACTGCTCGAAGAGTTACGCCAGCATTGGCGTCGGTTAGAGCCAAAACCAAGCCAGTGGCTGTTCCCAGGCAACCGCAACCATCGCGGCGATCAGCCGATTACTACGAAAGTGGTTTGGCAGGCGTGCCGTAATGCCGCCAAACGAGCGGGCCTGAAAAAGCAAGTGCACCCGCACACCCTTCGACATTGTTTCGCAACGCATCTGCTCGAACGGGGTGCCGATCTGCGCAGCATCCAGATGCTGTTAGGTCACAACGACCTGGAACAAACCACCATCTACCTCCATATTTCCGAACGTCACCTGCACGCGACAGCCAGTCCCCTGGACTCGTTGTCACTAAAAAGCGAGTCACCGCAGGAGGAGTAGATGGATCGGCCGCCGCTCGAGGTGGCCGATCTGGTTCGCGCTGCGGGACACTCATTCATTGAGCGAAGCCGCTCATGGATCAGCCGGAAGCACATCAAAGTGCTACTGGCTATCGTGCGGTGTCGTACTGCCGCTCTCGGCGGTCATCTCGATGCGTGCTCGCGCTGCGGACATCGCGCTATCTCCTACAACTCGTGCCGCAATCGGCACTGTCCAAAGTGTCAGGCAGGGGCTCGCGACCGCTGGCTGGAAAAGCGTCGCCGGGAACTTCTTCCGACCCCTTACGTGCATGTGGTCTTCACGCTACCTCGTCATTTGGCCCCGTTGGCGTTGCAGAACAAGAAGGTCGTCTACGATCTTCTGTTTCGCACCAGTGCGGAAACGCTTCTCGAAGTTGCTCGCGATCCCCAACATCTCGGTGCCGAGATCGGCTTCTTCAGCGTGCTGCACACCTGGAGTCAAAAACTCGAACTTCATCCGCATGTACATTGCGTGGTGCCGGCCGGTGGGCTGTCCGCCGATCGCACGCGCTGGATCAAACCACGCTACGCCTTCTTTCTTCCCGTCAAGGTGCTCAGCCGCATCTTCCGCGGCAAGTTCGTCGCGGCACTCCAGTGCGCCTTCGCGGACGGCCAACTCAGCTTCCACGGAGACTTGCGACTGCTCGCTCAGCCGAAAACCTTTGCTGCCTGGCTCCGGCCATTGTTTAGAAAGGACTGGGTGGTTTACGCCAAACCACCCTTCGGAGGCCCCGAGTATGTGCTTCGTTATCTGGGCCGCTACACTCATCGTGTAGCCATCTCCAACCACCGCCTGCTCTCCTTCACCGACCAGAAAGTCACCTTTCGCTGGCGGGACTCCGCTCACCAGAACGAACAGCGGCCGATGACGCTCGCCCTCGATGAATTCCTCCGTCGCTTCCTGCTGCACCTGCTTCCGGACAGCTTCGTACGCATTCGCCATTTCGGTTTTCTGGCCAACCGGCGGCGGGCCACTTGCTTGCCTCTTTGCTTTCAGTTGCTCGGCTCGGCACCGCAGACCGACCAAGATACCTCAGGCACTAAGGGCTGCAACGATCTTTGGCTCTGCCCCCAGTGTGCAGGACCGATGGTGGTCGTCCAGAGACTCACGGCTGCCGAGATACAACTTCGTGCTCCACCTCTGGTCATCGCTGCCGCATGAAACAACTCTGCACATCCAGAAAACTTCACGTGCTTCGCCACGCTCCGTCGTTGTTCGCCTTATCGCTGAACAAACCTCTTCTTCCGGCTTTCTCGCTGGCTCGCTTCGCGACATTTTCTCGCACCAGCCACCTTCCGGACGCGCCCTGTGATCCGCTGTGCTCCGCCGCACAGTTCCGGCGCATCTCCACGCCAACTCTTCCCTCCATTCAATTTCCATAGGACCCGCGTTCGCCGCGCGGGCGGCTTCCTCCAAGTCGCTTTATCGAAAGCGCGCCAGAGCGCCATCCTCCCGTTATCCCCTTCCGAGGAAGCGCGCTTCCGATAAAGCACTAAGACTTCTCAGGCACAATGATGTTCCCGGCTCAATGAGAAACAGCTATGATGCTCCGTCCAGCTAGGTAGGATCGACGTGAAACCTTTGGATCAGTTGCCATTTTGGAAGCGCGCCATCTTTTGGAATGTCATCGCAGTAGGCGGCGCGTACATCGGGACACTCTCTTCGGGTGTTAAGCTGGCACTCGTTCCCAAGGTGTACATCGCCTGCCTCGTCATTGCATTAATGAATTTTTTGTTCCTCGCCGTTCGTCCGCGCATCTACGCTCAAAGAACTGTTGGCGTGGCAACTTCGAACCCGTGGCGTGTCCTGTATGAGATCGTAGTAGTAGAGCGACCATTTATGACTGTTTTGCTAATCCTGCAACTAATCAGAGCATCGCAAGCCGCTGCGGCAGCCATTCTTTTCTTTCATGCGCAGCCTGGCGACCTTTTCCGGGACCCGGCAACTGCTCAATCGATGATTCCATATATCTACTATACAGCTTGCTACCTAACTGCTATTGCCGTTGCATGGCTGCTTAGTGCGATCGGCCTATGGTCCGGCAGATTGTGGGCGTGGTGGCTAGCGTTGTTTTTGAACGGGCTAGGCGTCGTGTTGCAGCTCTTGAACTTACATAAGTTTTCGCTCGATCCGCTATCGGCGATTGCCGCGGTGTTGTTGTTCCTCCCGGCGGTAAGAAAGCACCTTCGCTCGGGCCAGTCGGCACTCCAACAGGTCGCCAGATAATCGCGTATTTTAGGATAGCGCCTGAGAAACGGGGTGGTCTCAATGGGTCGTTGCAACACTAGCTCGCAGTCTACTCGCCGGAGTCTCAAACCCCAAAGTCTTTCGCGGACGCTGATTTAAACGCAGCGCTACCCTGTCGAGCTGTGCTTGAGAATATCCAGACAAGTCCGTTCTTTTAGGGAAGTACTGTCGCAGCAGCCCGTTCGTGTTTTCGTTGGTGCCGCGCTGCCAAGGGCTCTGAGGATCACAGAAGTACACTTTCACATTCGTGGCCACCGTGAAGGTTTTGTGTTTGGCCATCTCTAGCCCGCGGTCCCAGGTCAACGAGCGACGCAATGCCGCCGGGAGTTTCCGAACCTGCCGGCTCAGGGCGGCGACGACCGCTGCCGTGTCTTTGCTGGGCACTTTTACCAGCGCCGTAAAACGCGAATGACGTTCCACCAGGGTTGCGATGTGACTGTTCTTGCTGCCACCGATGAGATCACCTTCCCAATGACCGGGAATGGCACGGTCCTCGATTTCCGCGGGTCTTTCCCGGATGGAGATGGCATCAACGATCTGCCCACTGCGGTGTCCGCCAACGCGGGATTGTCGCGAGCGGCGTATACGCCGCTTGGTCCGAAGGTGCTGAATCAGCTCCTTTTTCAGCACTCCGCGCGCTTGAATGAACAGGCTGCGGTAAATGGTCTCGTGAGACACGCGCATGCTCTCGTCCTCGGGAAATTGGATCTTCAACCATCCGGAAATCTGCTCCGGCGACCAATCCAGGATCAGTTTACTCGCCACGATCGCCTGCAACTTCACGCGGATTGCCAGAAGGCACGCCTTGGGCCGCAAGGCCGACTCCCAAGCCTGGTGATCGGCTTCAGTGGCTCGATACAGAGGTCGCCCGCCATGGCGGGCGACCTCTCGGCTCACCGTCGACACAGCGCGCTCCAGAGCTTTGGCTATATCACGAATCGACGAACCGGAGGCAATCCCTCGCGAGATGTCCTCTCGCTCCACCAGTGTGAGCGTTAACAGCGAACGCCGCCGGGCCGCCGGGACAATCCCTCCGTGCTGCGACAACATAAAGTGAATGGATACATGGCTCTTGCCGAAGGACCGCCCAATCTGATGCAACGACTGTCCCGCCTTCCAACGGCTCCACATGTCACTCCTCTGCTTCGCGGAAAGCTTCACTCGTCTCTGTTGCGTCATGAACACCACCTTTAGTGAAAAGATTTATAGCAGATGGTGTTGCATCGACCGGTTGAGCTGGCAGGTCTTATCGGAATGTGGCCCAATCAGCCCTTGACGAGCCGTCTATCGCGTTCCAAATTCCCTTTACCGAGTTTTGGAACGGGGTACAGACGCCCGATGGAGCGTGGCAAGCCCAACCCCTAGCTCGGAAGCAATTGAACGCAGGGAAAGCCCCTGTGCGCGGAGAGATGCGAGTCTGCCAACGTCCACGACCACACGCGGCCGGCCAAGCCTCTTTCCCTTGGCGCGTGCATTCCGCAGCCCGGCCCGGACGCGTTCCACGATCAAGCTGCGTTCCAGTTCGGCCACGGCACCCAAGACGGTGAAGACCATCTTCCCTGCTGGCGTTGTGGTGTCCATTTGTTCGGATAGACTCACAAACGCGATACCGAGCGCATTGAAGTTTTCGAGCGCCCGGAGAAGATGCGACACAGACCTAGCGAAGCGATCAAACTTCCACACGATTACCACGTCGAAGCGGCGCTTATGAGCATCGGTCATGAGGCGGTCGAGCTGCGGGCGCTTGTCTTTGCTGCCACTGATTCCAAGATCGAGATAGGAATCGACCAGATGCCAGCCGCGCGCCTGGGCGAATTGCTCAAGCTCGCGGGTCTGCACGTTCACATCCTGGCCGTGGTTTGTGGTGGAAACTCGTGCGTAAATTGCGACTCGCTGTAGACTATTTGAAGCCATCGTTGCACCTCCTGTGTGCGACGTTCGGTCAGGGGCGCGTCACTGCTTTGAACAGCGGCGCGTCCCGCTTGCTTATAACTTCTGCCTGCGCTCCTTCTGACGTTTCTTTCTCCGGGTGCGGACGTACTTCGCCCCGTGACGCGCCCAATTTAGTCTCTTGCGCCCTGTTTCCTTGCATCTTTGGTTTGAGCAGTAGATGGCGTCCACACTCTCAGGCGCGAAAGGCTTGTCACAAACTGCACAGAATACAGGCGCACGGTGTTGGCTCCAGTCGCTCGCCAGCATGTAATAGAACGCGGTGAGTAGGTCTCGACAATTTGCCGATAGGCACGAGGAGTTGCCGTCAGTGAACCGAAACAGAGGCGGGGCTTGCTTCAGGCGTTCATTTACCTCCAGCGTCAAGTACCTCTGCGTCGCCGCGACGATCCTTTCATCACGCGTCTTGCGAATCTTTTGACACACATCCTCATACATTTTTGCGCGTCCCGCTGATTCGACTGAGCCACGCTCGTTCGTGGAAAGGTTTGGCGTCACCCCAATGACATCACAGATGCGAGCGAATGCCTGATTCCACATGCCGGACTTTCTATGGAAACGGTGAAGGACACCGGGATGGTACTGAATTTTGCTTGTGTTGTCCTGCACGTCTTTTACCGCCGTGATGAAGACAGCTCTAAGCCGGTTCGGGTTTTTCATTGATCCATGCAGGGCGATAGCGAATCGGAAGCACCAGCGCTCGAAAAGAAAGTTCGCCAGACTGAAGGAACCTTTGCGACGGTCAGCGCTCAGGTCCCGTGTAATCGGCCCATGGTTCTCCATGAATCTCTTCACGCTCGCCTCATCGGTGCCACACTTGTAAAGCGTCATATAATGCCGCGTGCCGTTTCTGTAGTAGTCCTCGAAAGGTCTCCAGTAGCCGCTCCCCGTGTTCTCGTTCTCCGCCCATTCGCCGCGAATCTCCCCGCCAACAATCTCGACGGCGCGCAGCTTGCGAAATCCTATTGGTGTGTCGGCGTTTGGGGCGCTAGCGCCTGTCTCTTCAGCGATATCTATGCTTTCGTTGCCCATGTCCGTGCGAAGCCTTCCTTTCGCGTACCCGTCCCGCCATGTGACTAGACGTAGCAAGCACTCCGTCTAGCTGTAATGACCAGACTGTTATATCATAGCCGTCTAGATTAGGACAAGCGCCAAAGCGCTAGGAAGGAAAGTGAATGACAGAGCTTGGAACTTTCGAAGCCGCCAAAGAGTTTCACGTCCACCCGGTGACGCTTCTGAATCTCATCGCGCTTGGCCGTCTCGAAGCGCGCAAAAACGAGTACAACCGCTGGCGAATTAGCCGTAAGAGCCTGGAGGCATGGAACGCGAAGCGGCTCGCACGGCGTCACGGCAAGAGATCGCGCGTAGCACGAGCGGCTGCGACGGAAGCTGTACGGGCAGAAGCGTAGAGACGCCAAAGCCCGCAGTGGCTTTCTGCGGGCCTCGGCAAAATTGTCCGCTTGCTTGGACGGCGGCGGACTTGGAGATGACAGTGGCGAGTATCCACAGAAAGACCTCGCATCGCAAGGAAAATTCCGACACCCGGCGCCACGGCCAGAGGTGGGGCAATTGGCGATTGGACGCGGTGAGGTTCTGTTTGCTCTACGAAAAGACAATTCAGGGCCACAGCCGCGTGATCTACGAGATCGACCTCGAAACCTGCCGCGATTCTTCCAGCGTGCTCGACTGGATTTGCCAAATTTCCGGCAAAGGCTGGGGGCGTGCAACCGTAGCGGACTTCGTTCAAGCGCTCCGAGACATCGTTGATCCCCAAAAACACTTTTGCAGTTTCGCCATTTGGGGTGGCCCCAAGAGCGACCGATACGTTCCCCTCGGAGAGATGAAAGCGTTTCTTCATGAGCGCATTGCTGAGCCAACCGAGGCGGAAACCGAGCGCACATGGGCATGGGCCTACGGTTCGGAGATTGCGCTCACTCCGTGGTTGCAGAATGAAATGATCGCCGACGCGCTCAACGAGGCCATGCGATGAACGATGAAGCCCTGGAGATTGTCGGCGCGGCTCTCGAATATGCCGAGCGCGGCTGGCATGTGTTCCCCGTCTACGGCCCCGGAGCGGGTGGCCGGTGTGCTTGTAGGAAGAAAAGCTGTGACAGCGTAGCCAAGCATCCGTTAGTTCGGAAGTGGCCACAAGAAGCCACAACAAATACAGACCGCATAATCGACTGGTGGGAACGGTTCCCAACGGCGAACGTGGGAATCGCCACCGGCGGCAGTTCGCGCCTCGTAGTACTTGACGTAGATGCCAGCGATGCTCTCGGCGGCTGGTCGTCTAAGACCCTAACTGCTAAAACGCCGAGGGGGTTCCATTTATATTTTCAAATGAACGGGACTCCAGCAAGGAACAGCGTCGGGAAAATCGGCCCCAAGCTCGACGTGCGAGGCGAGGGCGGTTACGTCGTGGCCCCGCCGTCCATCCATGCAACCCGCGGCCACTATTCATGGGTGAATCCCGGTGCGCCGCTTGAGATCGTACCGCACTGGCTCCTAACGTCTGACCAGGTTCCCAACGGCCAGCGCAACGACACCCTGTTCAAGATTGCGGCAGCAATGCAAGGGCGCGGTGAGAGCAATGAGGCGATTCTAGATGAACTGTTGCACGTCAATCAGAAGCGATGTGCGCCTCCCCTGTCGCACATCGAGGTCTGCAAGATACGGGACAGCGTTACTCGTTATCAGGGCAGAATTGTAGTCCCGTCACAGGAAGAGATTGCAGCCGTATCGACTGAACAAGCCATTGCTTTTCCACTGTCGAGCACGTCCTTTTTTGAGCGCAATACAAAACCCCGCAAAGAAATCATCGAAGGCATCATTCGAGAGCAACAGCTTGGCGCCTTCGCAGGGCCTTACGGCGCTGGCAAATCTCCCACTCTGGCTGACATCGCAATGCACGCGCTCAATGGTGTTCCTTGGTGTGGACGCGCAGTTGAGAAAAGGCCAGTAATTCACTTCGACCTTGAGACGCCCGCCCCGAATTACAAGGCAAATCTGCAAGCTATCTCCGCCCGTCTGGGTTTGCCAATGCCGCGTGTGCCGGAAGACCTTGACGTGTACCTAGAGCACGACAGCCCAGACGAGCTAGGCACCAAGAAGTTGCTCGCCGTGCTGCAATTGGACTTCGATGCGCGGAGAACTCTGATTGATGAGGCGTTGAACGACAAACAGAACGCCCTAGTCCTCATCGACCCACTGGAACTCTTGTTCAGGATTGACACTGGAAAGAAGCGGGAAGTCCTCGCTCTCTACACAGACCTTCGCCAGCTCCTCTCCAAGTATCCTCGCGCGGCCATGCTCGTCACCTTCAATTTGAGAAAGTGGGGGCGGGATGGGAAGCGACCAAGGTTACTCACAAACCCGCGCGAATGGCTGGAGGAGGTATGCGGCACTCTCGACATCTTGAACCGCTCTGACGTGCGGCTGGGTTTGGATTTCCACGATGAAGATGTACGAGTCCTCAATGGTGTCCGACGCGCCGAAGATATGTGTCCGCTGTTGATTCGCTCAGTGGCTCACAATGACCAGCTTGCAGGATTTGAATTGTGCCCGCCCGATCATTCTGGACTAAGCGCCGCGTTCACGCCGAAACAGTTAGAGCATTGGGGCAAGCTGCCTGCGAAATTCCGCTTCGAGCAGATTGCAGACCAGATCGTTCCCCGCGCCAGCCTCAAGCGATTGCTTGACAGGGCAAAATCCCTCGGCATCGTTGAGTCGAACAACGGCTTTTGGCTGAAGAGGGGGGATCGGTGAAACCTGAGTCGCAAATGTCGCTAACTTCTTCATCATCATCTCGAACTGGGTTTCATTCGTTTCTGAAACCTGATTGGAACGTGAAACCTGAACACCGAGGTTTCAGTTTCAATTCAGTTTCACCCTCACTGAAACCTAACAACTATAAGAAGAAGAGAGAGATAGAGAGTAGGTTTCACGGTTTCGCCCCTGCCGGAATTGATTGGGGGATGCGCCCATGAGAAACCGCACGATCCGTGAAATTCTTTCCCACCCTCGGAAATTTTTACGGCTGCTTACTGATAGCGACGTTGCTGACCGCGAAAAGATTTCAAATGCTTCGCCGGTGCGGAAGGGTGAACGGTGCATGAAAGACACAGTTCACCATTTCGCTAGCTTCCCGTTCACCTTGTCTCCGGAGCAAGTGAAAGAGAAAACAGGCAATGCGCGCGAGAGGCCGCAGTGTTTGGCCGCGGAACTGAAACTATGTGGGCTGGAGCGACCCCACCTCTTGTGCACGCCGCGCGCCCAACTGTTGCGTGGAGTCGCTCCAGCCCACACGTTCGCGAGCAGAACACGTTTTTGGAATCAGAGATGTAGTGCATGAGTTGGCTTCGCGTGCGCATCAGCAATCGGGAGACCGTTTGAGTTTGAAATGACAGGCTTGGCAAAACTCGCGTTGCACACTCTTCCGCCCAAGTGTACTGTCTCGACGGAGGCAATCGAGTCATCCGAAAGAGGTGACTCCCTGGCGAGGAAACGCTATCAACGCGGGCATGTATTTCTAATTGGAGGTACGTGGTTCGGCAAATATCGGGAAGATGTGATCGCGTCAGACGGTATCACGCGCCGCAAGCAAATCACAGTGGCTCTCGGAAGTAAGAAAGACATTCCGACTAAGCCGCTTGCGAATCGGCGCATGGAACTGATTTTGGCCCGGATCAACTCTACCGACTATCGGCCAGGACGGTTTGCCAAGATGGAAGAGTTCGCAACAATCTGGCAGGAGCACATCCTTGCGGGGCATAAGCCTTCCTCGATTCGGTCGGCGAAGTCCCACCTGAACGTGCACATCCTTCCGCATTTTGGCAAGCGCGGGCTCGATGAGATTGGGGTGCAAGCGCAGCAATTTTTTGTGACAAAGCTCGCTCAGGCGAATCTGTCACGGAAAATGATCCTCAACGTGTTAAGCACGTTGGCCTCGATTTTGCAGACCGCGAAAGGCTGGGGCTATGTATGCCAGATGGTGGACTACAAGTGCCTCACCATTCCTACCGAAGAGGTCCAGACCGAAGCTCGATTCTTTACAGTGGAGGAAGTCGGCAAAATCATTGCGGCTGCGCGGGAGCCCTACAGAACGATGTTCTGGCTCTTGGCCATGACCGGAATGCGCGCCGGCGAAATGCTCGGCCTCCAATGGCAAGATATTGACTTCGACAAGGGCTTGCTGAACATCCGGCGCTCCGCGTGGTACGGACGTGTTCAAACCACAAAGAACAAAAACAGCGAGGCGATCATTCCACTACCCAGTATCCTTGCGGCAACACTCCGCACATTTCGGGAACAGTGGAAGTCGAATCCAGATGGCTTTCTGTTCGTCACACGAAACAGGAGGCCCCCTTCGTCAAACAAAGTCGTGGAGTATGGGCTTTGGCCAGTGCTCGATCTCTTGGCCATCCCTCGCTGTGGGCTCCATGCATTCCGACACACTCACACGAGTATGCTTCTCGACACGGGCGCAACTCCGAAGGTCGTTCAGGAACAGTTACGGCACGCAGATCCCCGCGTCACTCTTGGGGTCTATGCCCACGTTCTCGGGGATGCTCACCGCGAAGCCGTCGAGAAAGTAGCCTCGGTTGTGTTCCAAAGCGTTCCAAAGGCGAGAGAAGAAACGAAGTATATTCAGTAGCTTCCAGGCAATCGGCGTTGGGTTCGATTCCCATCGCCCGCTCCAGAACTTGCGGCGTCTCCATGACTTTACACGGCAACCTCATCCGAATTCAGTCCGAGAACTGTCCGTTTGGGATCCGGAAATAATTAATTGACGCCCACAAAGGCGAGTGGAGACCGCTCCCAAAGCGACTGACATCTTCTCGGAAGGGGCGCAATCAAATCTTCGATGACGTCTCAGAAGATTTCCCGGTTGTCGCAATTGGTTTTCACGAGTCCGGCGTTCCGCGATCGATTCGTCATTGGCCGAACGGTATACTGTCTTGATAATACTGGATGTAGCGGCCCAGAATGATGACGGCGAACCACAGGATCAAGGAACTCGCCGCGACAAGCTTGGCGGAGAGCGGCGCATC
Organism: Terriglobia bacterium; assembly: GCA_963811715.1. Lineage (GTDB taxonomy): Bacteria > Acidobacteriota > Terriglobia > Acidiferrales > UBA7541 > Palsa-360. Next base: position 2,113,929 of record CAWESM010000003.1, on the reverse strand, counting down.
TTCGCCGGGTCCCAAGTCCTTGACTCCGCCGAAAACGCCGGTCAGATAGAACGCCGCCGCATTCACTCCCAGCAGCAGGATGGCGAGCAGCTTGACCCAGAACGCGTAGTCCAGCGTGTAGAACTCCGGCATGCCGATGAACGCCAGCAGACCCGTCACGACGTTGGTTCCGAATCCCGCGAGCGCCCAGGGCACAAGCCGGTGCAGCGGCTCGAGCGGCAGTTGCCTCGCAAATCCCATGATACGGAGATCGAGAGCGCCCACGGTCCCGATCAGCAGCACGAGCCCCAGGAAGTGCAGATCCATCAGGAAGGCCCACCACCACTTGTTGTAGGTCATGGCCTCGGTGAACTTCCAGGGCGTCGGCTCAAACAGGTGCACGATCAACCCCACGGTTCCTTCGGTCGGCGTCGCTTCCTGGCTGGCGCGAATCTCCGCATGGCTGATTTCCCCGCCGGTGTTCCCGGTTCTCACCATGAGTCCCACGGTCAACAACGAAAAAATCAGCACGGCCGGCAAATTCCAGCGCGCCAAGCGCGCGCGGCGATGGAGCTGCCACAATCCGGCCAGCGCGAAAGCCCCTGTGGCCTCTAAGAACCATAGAGCCAGCATCGCCGCGCCCTCGTGCCGTTGCACGAAAGCATCCGAGATGCCGGGCTTCCCCTGAAGCATCAGTTGTGCGCCCTTGCCACTCGCAAAAGCCGGGATCGCAATCAGAGCCATGGCCGCGAAAATAATCAGGCTGCCTCGCCGCAGGTCGTCGTTTTTCCCAATGAGGGAAATGAGAAAGAGGCCGCAGCCGATGATGCTTCCAATTACCGGAAGGTGATTTAACAGAAGGTGTATATGAATGAAGTTCATGACGGTTTCGCACGAGCGCCCGGGATTGGCGAGCTCCGCAGTCTCTTCGCGTGCACCGTACCCCCTGCCTCCGCGCAAGTCAACGCGAAACCGTAAATCTTCGGCTGCTCCGGGCGGAGTTTTCATCCCCCATATTTTTGTTGACTCTGCCCGCATACAAGTGTTATTGAGACTCGCAGATTCCAGGCCCTTTCCTACGAGTGGTGAATGTTTCGATTTTAAAAAGGGGTGACTCCATGAATTCTGTATTGAAGATGGCCCGAGCCGGAAAAGCTATGCGCGTGCTCGGTGCGACTGTGGGTGTGTTGCTGTTCTCTCTGTCTCTATTTTCGCAGGGCAATTTCGGACGCATTCTCGGAACGGTTACAGACGAAAGCGGCGGCGTCGTATCCGGCGCCACGGTAACCGTCTTGGACACGCAGAGAGGCGTGGCGCGCACGCTGACCACAGATCAGGCCGGCGAGTATAGCGCTCCTACCCTGATTCCCGGAGACTATACCGTCCGCGTCGAGGCCAAAGGGTTCAAGAGGGTGGACCGTCAGAACGTGGTGCTGGAGGTTGGCAAGGAGGTTCGAGTTGACTTGACCGTCCAACCTGGCGACCAAGCGCAGACGATCACGGTCACAGAAGCCGCTCCGCTGGTGGAAACCACCAACGCCACACTGGGCGGCACGCTCAACAACACGGACATCAACGATATGCCCCTGAATGGCCGCAACTTCCAGAATCTGCTGTCTCTGCGCCCGGGCGTCATGATGCAGGCGGGAGGCTCACCCTGGAGCCAGAGCACCAACAACATTCGCCCCGATGAAACCGGCTGGATGATGGATGGCGTGATCAATGTCAGTTTCTATGACGACCGTCCCGTAGGCAATTCGTCGAGTGCGCTCACCGATGCGGCGACCATCGTGCCCATTGACGCCATCCAGGAATTCGACATGCAGGAAAACCCAAAAGCGGAGTACGGCTGGAAGCCCGGCGCCGTGGTGAATGTGGGAATCCGATCGGGAACCAACACTCTTCACGGCTCAGTTTACGGGTATTACCGCAGCCAAAAATGGGACGCCCGCAATGTTTTCACGCCAGCGCCGGTCAATGGAACCTGCGTCCAGAACACGGGGGTCCCGGCTGTATGCGATAAGCTGCCAACCCAGTTGAAGCAGTTCGGCGCCGTAGTGGGCGGACCGATCAAGAAAGACAAACTCTTCTTCTTAGCCGGCTATGAGGGTCTGCGCGACTTGATTGGCAACATATTTCCCTTTGCAATGCCCGTAACCGGTTCGCTGATCGGTCAGCCACTCCCCCCTGCTTGCCCAACGCCCGCCGACTGCAGCATGGTGGACGCGATCAATGCGCTGAAAGCAGCCAATGTGCCGCTGAGTCAAGTCAGTCTGAATTTGCTGGGATGCACCACGGGAGCAGCCCCAGCCAACACAGCGTGCACTGGCGGCCTCATCTTCAACTCCAATGCAACTAGTCTCAACTACACGTCTACATTCCCCAACGTCAATAGCAGCGACAATGGGATTGGAAAAATAGATTACGTCATCAACAGCAAGCACAGGATCAGCGGCATGTTCTGGACCGGCTATTATTTAGGGACTGGCCAGGATCACCCCACTGTGAATCCATTGTTCAAGAGCGAATTTATTATCCACTCGTTGTCGACCGTCGAGAACTGGATTTGGACGCCCAGTTCCACTGTGGTGAACGAATTTCGGTTTGGCTACGACCGCCTTACCAATAACGCTGCCATCGGCGACGAGGGCATCATCCCCGATGGCTCGGGCGGTCTGTGCACCGCTACCGGTTGCGGCGGCAAGGGCTATCCCCTCAATACGGGCGTAACGAAAGGGGGTGGGTTGCCGTATATCTCGATTGGGAATTTCGGCGGCGGCCTGGGCAACAACAATGGAGGCCGTCCCATGGGCACTGGCCCCAGCCCGTATCTCGATTTTCAGGACAGCGTCTCGTATTTGCGGGGCGCGCACGCCCTCAAATTCGGCGGGGAGTTGACGCACATCGAGGCCGATCAAAACACAACAGACTTCAGGGGCATTGATATCAATTTTAATGGTGCCCTGACAAACAACGCCGCTAACGTCTTTTCCTGCCCTGCTCCCAACCCAACGAATGCTTCTTGCTCCACCGCATTGGAAGACTACTTCGCCGGAAACCCCAATTTGGGATCTGTCACTGTCGGCAACGGGAACCGCAAGATGGTCTGGTGGCACTACGCCGGGTTCGTCCAGGATGACTGGCGCATCAAGCCAAGATTGATGCTCAATCTAGGACTGCGCTACGAATACAATCAACCGCTGCGAGAGGTCAACAACCTCTTGGGTAACTTCGATCCGAATTCCTCGACTGGAATTGTTCAGCAGGGACAGCCAGGCGTAGGCTCGACTCTCTGGAAGCCCGATCACAAAGACTTCTCGCCCCGCGTGGGCTTTGCCTGGGATGTCACGGGCAAGGGGACCACTGTGCTCCGCGGCGGGTCCAGTGTCACGTACACAACGCTCTTTGCGAGGGCGTTCATGGACAACGGGCCCCAGAACGGCTCGGCGGGCAACATCGCCGTTGACCCGTCCGGCGCCTGCAATACGTTCGTGCCGGCCGTGCCAGCCGGACAAACGTGTGCCTCGGTTGGCGGTAAGACCTTTGGCGGCACGATCGATCTCGGCCAACCCACGTTCACGCCCGCCGGCGGTCTCAACTGGAGCAGTACCGTCCCCGCCTTTCCGCAGGGCCAGCTCTCTTGCACGGCCAACGCGACGTGCACCATCTATGCGCTGGATCCACATCTCAAGACCCCCTACATGGTGAATTACAACTTCGGCGTGCAGCACTCCTTCGGCAGCAACCTGTCGTTGGATGTCAGCTACGTCGGCAATCGCGGCTATAACCTGTTGACTCAGACCGACGTCAATCAGTGTCTTCTAAGTACAATTGTGGATTCCCCCAAGACTCCCAACCTGTGCAAAAACAACCAACTCGGTGGGCGTCCCTTCTTCAACAAATTCCCCTATCTGCAGATCATTAACGAACAAACGAATGCGGCCCACTCGAACTACAACAGCCTGCAAGCGACCCTGACCCAGCGAACTTCTCACGGGCTGGATTTCACCGCTGGTTACACCTACGGTCATGGCCTCGACAACGGTTCCCTGAATTTTCAGGGACAAACTCCACAGGACAGCACGCATCCAGAGAGGGAGTACGCCAGCGGCGACTTCGACATTCGGCACCGCTTGACGGTCACGGCTGGTTACGCCATTCCCGGGAAAAAAGGCTACGGCCAGCTGCTGAAAGGCTGGAAGCTCAACACCATCGTGACCTTTCAGACCGCCCAGCCGTGGCTAGCGCTTGACATGTCACCGACACACGATTTCAGCTCGGGCGAAAGCGGGGTCGGTGACTTGACCGATCGCTGGAATATCACCGGCAACCCCGCCGACTTCAGGTCCGGTGTGAATTCCATTCCGTTCTGCTCGGGCCCTCCGGACCCGATTACGAAAGCCTCCAACTGCAGCCAGACCAGCGTCCCTTACGGCACCTCGACCCCAACTCCAGACGGGTGGTCCAAATGCGTGGCCGCCGACGCTGCATATTCCACCCCCGCCACTAGTACTCTAACGACGGCAGGCTGCTTCGTATCCAGAAATGGCAACTCGGTCCTGACTCCTAACGCATTGGGAACCTTCGGAAATATGGGCCGGAACATCTTCCGGGACTCGGGCTACAAGAACGTGGATTTCTCCGTGTTCAAGGACTTCAAGTTCAGGGAGCGGTTCGGCGCCCAGTTCCGTTGGGAGCTCTTTAACATTTTCAATCACCCCAATATCGCCAATCCGTACGGTTCATCGAACACCAGCTTTTTAGGCGCTAAACTGAACAATTCCGGCGCTTTCGGCTCCGGGGGCTCCACGCCCGACGTCGCGGCCGGCAATCCGCTCGTCGGTTCAGGAAGCAGCCGCGTGATGCAACTCGGCTTGAAGCTCACGTTCTAACTAATCTACTAAGTTCGAGGGGGGTGTAAAATCACCCCCCTCTTGCTTTCTATGGCCGGGAGTGCAAACCATCCGCAGGATTTGTGCAGGGGCATGGAATCCGCAGCGCGGTTTTCATCTTGACAAACCAGGGTGAGGGGTATAACACGCAGAGATACTTCGTGGTGCTTGAGTATACCTATGCCTAATCGCCTTCTAGCGGTTCTCGGCGCCTGCGCCACCATGGGCGTTGCCATGCTGGTGCTGATGCCTGCGGCAGGCCAGCAGGCCCGCCGCGGCGGGCAGGCCGCGACGCCTCAACAACCAGCGGCGGGTCAGCCCGCCACCGCGGGCCAGCCCGCCACGGCGGGCCAGCCTGGCCAGAGTGCCAGCCAACATGCCTTGGACATCGGACAGTTCCCCGCTTACAAACCGGCGCGCCTGCCCGACGGTCATCCGGACTTAAATGGCACCTGGCAGTCGCTGGTCAGCGCCGATTGGGATTTGCAAGACCACGAAGCGCAACCCGGACCCAAGCCGGAAATTAACGGTGTGTATGGCGCCGGGCCCGCGGGACAAAGCATCGTCGAGGGCGGCGAAATTCCCTACCGTCCCGAAGCGCTGGCGAAAAAGAAAAAGAACTTTGCAACGCGCGCGATGGTGGACGTCAGCAGTGATAAGACCTGGCACGACCTTGGCGACCCGGAGTTGAAATGCTACATGCCGGGCGTGCCGCGCGCGAATTACCTGCCGTATCCGTTCCGCATCGTGCAGAGCGCCGGCGCGTCGAGTCCCTACATGCTCATCTCCTACGAGTTTGCCAGCGCCACGCGCATTATCCGCATGAACTCGAAGGACGAGGCTCCCATCCCGGCGTGGATGGGCTGGTCGCGCGGCCGGTGGGAGGGCGATACCCTGGTCGTCGACGTGACTGGGTTCCGGGAGGAGACGTGGTTCGATCGTGCGGGAGACTATCACAGCGATCAGCTTCACGTGGTGGAACGCTACACTCCTGTGAGCCCCTTCCACTTGATGTACGAAGCGACGATCGAGGACCCCAAGGTCTTCACGCGGCCTTGGAAGATTCGCTTTCCTCTCTACCGCCGCATGGAACAGGATTTTCAGCTCTTGGAATTCAAGTGTCAGCCGTTTACGGAAGAGATGCTCTACGGGCGCTTCGTCAAGCGGCCCGCTCCGTGAACCTCTATAATGGAGATGTAATATGACTCATAGATTATTAGAGACCCTCGGCATCCCCGCGATGGTGATTGCCTTCGGGTCCCTGTCGCTGCTCATGAGCCAGGCCCCGCAGACGGCCCGCAAGGCCGCGGCGGAGCCCCAGACGAAGGCCGCGGCGCCACCGGCGGCTACGCCCGCCGCGCCCGCCGCGAAACCCAGCGGTTTCCGCACTCCGTGGGGCGATCCCGATCTCCAGGGAGTATGGAACGATGCGACCAGCACGCCGCTCCAGCGTCCGACTGGAGTCGCAAGTAAGGACGTCCTAAACGGCGAGGAAGCCGAGGAGTTCCAGGACCAGATTGCCAACAGATTGAGCCGCGATCGCCGCGACGGAGGCTCTGAAGTCGACGTCAACCGCGCCTATAACGAACACTGGATGGATTCCCGCCGCCTCAAGACCACCGCGGACCATCGCACCTCGCTCATCGTGGACCCGCCCGACGGGAAGATTCCTCCGCTCGTGCCCATATCGGCCGAGCGGCAGAAGGAACGTGACGAGCGTGCCGCCGCCCTGGCTCGCTTCAACGCCGGCATGCCGAACACGTACCTGGATTTTGACTTGCCGATTCGCTGCGTGGTTCGGACCGACATGCCGCCCTACATGCCCATCATTTACAACAACGACTTTCAGATCGTGCAGAGTCCCGGCTACGTGGTCATCGCTCCGGAGATGATCCACAGCGCCCGCATCATCCCGCTCGACACGCGCCCGCACATCGGCAAAAACCTTCACGAGTGGCTGGGTGATTCGCGCGGCCATTGGGATGGCAATACGCTGGTCATTGAGACCACCAATTTCCGGCCTGATACCAACATTTTCCAGGATGCCGATGCGGCGACCTTCCGCCTCACCGAGCGCTTTACCCGCGTGGACGCTCGGACGATCAATTACGAGTACACCGTCGAGGACCCCCACACCTGGACCCGGCCATGGACCGTGCGAATTCCCTGGACCCGCATTGATCCCGCCGAGCAGATGTATGAGTACGCGTGTTACGAAGATAATTACGATGTAAGCCATTTCCTGGGCGGCGCCCGCGACCGCGAAAGGCGAGGCGAGGTGGCTCAGCCAATTCCACATCTGCCATCCGTTCAGTAACGAGGACAAAGTCCGCGAACCATATCCGCTAGCACAGGAGGAACGGAATGAAACTGACTGGAAGGAAGATGAGTGTTGGCGTCGTCGTCGCGGCTGCCCTGATGCTGCCCTGGATAGGCATGATCGTGCCGGCGTCCGCGCACCACGCCTTCGCGGCGGAATATGACGCCAAGAAGCACGTGATTCTGAAAGGCACCGTCACGAAGATGGAGTGGATCAATCCCCATGCGTGGATCCACATCGACGTGAAGAAGCCCGACGGCAACTTGGAAGAGTGGATGATCGAGTTCGGCACGCCGAACACCCTTCTGCGGCGTGGCTTCACGCGTGATTCGTTGAAGCCCGGTACTGAAATTACCGTGGACGGTTATCAGGCGAAGGACAGCGCCTTGCGTGCGAATGGCCGCGACGTCACGCTGCCGGACGGGAAAAAGCTCTTTGCCGGTTCGCCCGTGGCCGACGCTCCGTACAAAGATCCGGGCAAGTAACCCGGCGATTCACCGCACTGCGGCTCTCGATATTTCCCTGCGGGGTGTCCGAGAAAATCTTGCGGGGCCGGGCGGCTTGAATGGCCCTGCGGTTAGGAGCGGTTAGGAAAGGTCAGGACACCCTTTTGGCCCTACCATTGTTCTTGCGTTCTCTGGAAGAAACCAGCTTCAGCACTTGGCTTCGCGAATCCAATTCCGTATTTGCGTTCTATTTCGTTCTCCTCTTTCACACCTTCGGCCTCGCCTTGCTCGTCGGCGCGAATGCCATGGTGGATTTGCGCATCCTCGGCGTCGCCGCCAACCTGCCGCTGGCGCCGATGAAACGCTTCTTCTCCATCATGTGGATGGGTTTCACGCTGAACGTGATCACCGGCATATTGCTGGTGATCGCCTACCCCACAAAAGCCCTCACGAACCCGGTCTTTTATCTAAAGCTGACGTGCATAGCTCTCGCCGTGATCGTGATGCAGAAAATCTACACGCGCGTTTTTGGCGATGCCGGGTTGAGCGATGCGTTGATGGAGGCAAGAGGCAGAGCGCTGGCGAAATGGTCCCTCGTCTTGTGGATCGCGGCCATCACCGCGGGGCGCTTGCTGGCGTACACCTACTCCTACCTGCTCTACAGTCACGCGCCCACCGCGCGCTAATTCAGCGTACTGGTAAATAGCACAGTGGATACACACCGTTGTAACGCCAAGACAAGGATATAATGCCAATCAATGCTGGTTGCTGCCAACAACGACAAGAAAATCCTCCGGACACGGCGATTCTCCCGGCGGTGAGGTTGGCCTTTACTTGTAAAGGAGACCAGACTTGGCGAGTGGATTCACGAGGAAGCTCCTTTCTCTGATTGTTGTCGTTGCTGGTGTCGCTGCCGCGCAGACTCCGATTTCCCCGACAGGCGGGGCTCAAGACAAATCTGCGCAGGGTTGTGACGGCATGATGACAGACCTGCACGGAAACCGTGTTCCGATTCCGAAAGGTGCGAAATGTGAACCTCTGAGTCAAGCTGCGCAAACAGCGCCGCCTGAGGGATCGGTCCAGGGTGTTCCTCCCGGTCTGATCGCGGAGCCTTTTAAGCCAACGCCTGCGAAGGCGCAGACACCGCTGAAGACAAAACCATCCGCCAAATCGGATCGGCCAACGTACATGATAACGGCTCACACCATCGTTCACGACGATAGCAAGAACAGCCAATTCGACAACTACGTCATCGTCTACGGGTCAGAAGTTCTGAGGGTTCAATATGCTGAGTCGCAAATCAGCACTGTGAAGCCAGGGGCATCGAAACTTGAACAAGTAGCACCGGGAAAGAATCTTCATAGACACACGCGGTACGGTAGCTGGCCGCAAGAGCCCGACGTGAGCCAAGTGCCACACATCGGTGTGGCGATTCGTGCCTGCCAGATGGACACGAAGTATCCAGACAGCGACGGACACCCAGTGATTGCGATTCAATCGGTATCAGCACCCTGTATGTCCCGCGACGGCGATACGCTGCACTACTCCATCGCGCCGAATGGCGGCATCAAAATGTTCGAGTATGTGAACTTCGACATATTGGAGGCAACGAACAATGTTGGCGTTATAGCCGCGCAATCGGCACCGCCTCGGAAAGACATACCAGCGATAGCCAAAGCTGCGAATGGGGCCATTGTGTCCATCGTTATGTTTGACAAAAAGGGCGATCCAATCGGCCAAGGAAGCGGGTTTGTCGTTGGCACGGATGGAGTGGTCGTCACAAACTATCATGTTATTGCCGAGGGTAGCTCTGCCGTTGTGAAGCTCCCAGACGGCACATTGTATGACGTTGATGGAGTGCTCGCATTCGACAAGGCCCGGGATGTCGCTGTCATCAAGGCAGCCGTCCAAAACCTTCGAGTAGTCACTCTCGGTAATTCGGATCGAGTCCAAGTCGGCGAAGAAGTCGTTGCCATTGGAAACCCACTTTCTCTCGACTCGACCGTGTCAAACGGCATAGTCAGCGCAATCCGAACAATCGAGGAGGAGGGCGGCAAATTCTTGCAGGTCACGACGCCGATCTCTCCCGGTAGCAGCGGCGGCCCGTTGTTCAATATGATGGGTGAGGTTGTAGGCATCACAACCTTGAAATTCAAGGGCGGCGAAAATCTGAATTTTGCGATTCCAGTCAATGACGCAAAGCACTTGCTCTCGAATCAATCGTCGAAGCTCCAAAATCTTCCAAATGAAATAGAACCAGCCGCGCCATCGGCGGCACCTGCTGTGACCCCTTACGCCCCTCCAGACTCAAGTATGCCGAGCTGGGAAACCACCGTTGAGTTTATGAAGCGCATGGCGGAGCCCGAGCATCACGACATCCTGCCCGGCGAATTGACTGGGGCGCTATTGTCGAAATGCGTGGGGAGAGCTATCAGCGTAATTTCCTACGAGAAAATAACGGGTGTCTTTGTGACAGGTGACTCAGAGAAAAATGGCTTCCCAGAATACACGTACAGCCTACTCGGTGAGTACAATGACCATGATTACCCGAGGTACGCAACATTCTGCCTCAACGATATTGATCCTTCCTCGGTCGAGGCAACCGAAGCGGGGCTCGATGGGGGGGCTCTATCCAAATTTTGGGATAACCATCCGGAGTGCGGAAAGGGTCCGAACGGCATGTCCTGCATGGACCAGTATCTGAAAACAGGTCCTAAATTGACATGGGTGCGCTTTCATACGACTGATTTGAAACCTCTAGTCGAAGAAGGAGCCTTTCAGTCTCAGCAGACTTGCCCCGACAATGAAAACACTGCAAACGCGGGCTCATGTGCGTTAAAACCGATTCGCACTGACACCGTCGCCCTAGTAATAATCATCTTTCGTAACAAGGAAAGAGCCCAGAGGTTTATCACGGCTCTCAAATTCGCCGTCGAGTCGCAAGGCGGGAAACCAGATATGTTTCCGCCCACGCGCTAATCGACGGCGACAGAGACTTGCAGCTATGGCTTCACTTCTGGTCCACCCTCCAAGCAAGGTTTGAAGCCGGAATCAACACCAGCAGTCCAGCCGATTCAGGTCCATTGGTTTTAGAATGAGCCAGGCTATTTCCTTTCGGAACGATTATTACGCGGAGCCCAGTTGAAAATAAATCCGGGAGGAGTCGCCAGCTTCTTACCGTCCGTTCTTGCGGACAGTAACAGACAGCCTGGCTATTCGACTCTTCGGAATGATTTTTACACTCACGCATTTTCCTCTGCACGTCGCAAACACAATGCGCCAGCGTGAGCCGAGCGTCAAACATGGTTAACTAAATAGCGTGGTCCGAAGGGGCGTTCCTCGCCGGACGCCTCCCTTCGTTTAGAATGAAGTGAGTCGAAGCAACTATGACAAACAAAGCTAAAGCGAAGAGGGATTACTCATCGGGTCTAAAAGCATTGGCAACTCCTGTTCCTGAACTGAACAAGAAAACCAAGCCTGAAACAAAGTTGAACCACTCAGCAGGCCAACTGCTCACAGTCCACATGGCTGTCAAATGCAAGAAATGCAAAACTACGTTCGGTCTCGGGGTAGTCGTAGTTGAACCAAATAAATTGGATTCTCGAAAAGCAGATTTTAAGAATCAAGAGTTTGAGTGCCCGATATGCCGCACTGTCGCAACCTACGATTTTGATGAGATCGTAACAAAAGAATTAAAGACATAAAGCTACTGTCGTCTTCAATTAAGTAGCCGGATCTAAACACTTCTCCATGTTTTCGCAGATAATCCAACCAGTCTTCTATTTTAGTAAAAACTGGTTGCGCGGTAGCTATCCAGTGGTTCTCGACTTCCTTGTTTTCCGTCCCGCAGGATGGTCAGTTGCTGGTGAAGAGTGCTACTGCCAGCCGTCTTCGTCGTGCTTGACTCCGCGACGCTTTAGTAGTTCGGAATCCAGACCGCCGCCGCGGCCACCGACACCCACAGCACGATTTCCGTCAGACCCGCGAGCTTGGCCACCGCGGGCGTTTCCGGCGTCCGGCCCCAAGTGCGTGACCTTCGTTGCACGAAAATGTGCCAGGCCAAAGCCAGCGGCAACAGCACACCCAGCTTGAGGCGAAACGCCGGATTGTCGATGTATCCCACAGCCGCAGTTGCAAAAAGCGTAAATCCGCCCAGGACCGCGATACCCAGGCCGAGCCAGTTCCACGAGAACAGAGCGTCCGACAATTGCGCGGCCGTCTGAAATCTCTTCCCCGCGCCGAGCAGCCGGAAATCGAGCGCCAGCGTCGTCCCGAGCCAAAGGGAGAGGCCCGTAAAGTGGGTCCACTGGATGAAGGGATACGCATACTGCGCCGTGACCAGCCACACCACCAGCCGGATGTTTTGCAGCCGGTCGCAAATGGCAACGAGCCAAGTGTGCATGTGCAGGAACCACTATATGCCCGGTGTAAACGCGGGGACCTCAAGTCCCGCGAGGATCGCTCCTATCCACAGGGCTAGCGAAGCGAACGCCAGCCATTTCGCGGCAGCGGGCACAGACGGAGCGCGGTCCCAGACCGGCAATTTCCGCTGCACGATCACGCCAAATGCGATCGCCAGCAACACCATTCCCATCTTGATGCGGAAAACCGCCGTGGGATAAAACGTCGTGGCCTGCCCGGCGAACATGATGAATCCCGACGCAATCACCAGGCCCAGCCCGGTCCACGCCAAGGGAAAGAGCAGCCCGGCGAGGGGCGCAAGCTTGTGGTTCCGCGCGGCGGCGCCGAGAACGCGCAAGTCAACGAAAGCTGTGGTTCCGACCAACAGGAAAAAGCCGAGGTAATGGACCAGCCAGACCAGGGAAATCAGGACCGCGGAATTGGTGATCGTGACGATCCACGGGATTTGCTCGAGCCATTCACAGAGGCGCAGCATCAATGGCAGCCTTTTTGGAACCGCCTGATGGACGCAAGCCCCGATGTGCGATATTTAAACTGCACGTAAGGAAAAGGTTCGTCAAAGCTGCAAGGAAGCATTTTCTGGAGTATCGACTTGAACTCTGCGGCATTGAGACCGCCACGCATGGCAATCCTCGATTTCCAGGACCCTGTCAACGAAGCGAGTCCTCACGAACCCACTAAGGCAACGAGTCTCGCGAGAGAAACTAGATTAGGCCATCCCATTCTAAGGCCCGCTTTGCACGTCGCTCTTGCTGCCCCCATCAAACGGCGTGTGCGCCGACCACCGGCAGCGGGCTATGAAGGCAAACGCTTGATTGTAACGACTTCTTGTATATCCATTCAACTTTCTTCCCCCGTCTCAACCTGGTTCGCAAGTAATTGAATTGGCGCACCCGAATCTCGTCAGTTCTCGTGCCCACACTCAGATCTTTGTGGGCGCCGGGCTCAGCAATGAATTTCGTTGACGAGGATCGAGTCAGGTTCCACAGCTAGCTTTGAGGCACTCGAAGCGACCGCAAGAGCAACTGAGCCAGCAATGAGCTCGCGTCTCGAAATCATGTGTCCTCTCTCAGATAAATCGAGGTTCTCTCTTTTTGAGGGCTGGATTCACGTACCATGCTGCAGAACCTTTTTCAGATCCGGCCGTCGTCACCAGCCAACTGACGCTGACGCGCAGTACGATGGTGAAATTCTGATACTCGTTTGTATCCAATGTAAAGCGGTCTCCGTTGAATCGACCTCGAGTCTCGGACTTAGCCGGACTGCGAATTAGGAAACTTCGAGAAGGATGAGGGACATGTCATCGGCGGCGGGACCCTTGCGCCAAGCCGCCACGCGGTCGAGGATTTGCTCCTTCATCATGGGAAGCGGCAAGCTCGAAGTTTCACAAGCAATCTCCGCGAGGCCCTTGACGCCGAGCATCTCACCTCGAGAATCGAAATTTTCCGTGAAGCCGTCCGTGTACAGCATGACTCGATCACCGGCTTCCAGAGCAATCCGGACGGCCGAATCCTGGCTGACGGCATCGTCAAAACATCCAAGGATAGTGCTCGCGGACTCTAGCAATCGCGGCGCTCGCCCTTGGCGAAGGATCATGGCCGGAGGATGGCCGGCGGCGGAAAATTCCAGCGAGCGGCCGTCGCGACTCAAGCGTGCCGCGGCCAGAGTGAAATACATGACAGAACCTCCCAGGTTCTGTAACACGAATCGGTTGAGATGTTGCAACATCGGCGTGAGTGCCGCGCCGCTCTCGATCAGTGAAATGGTCTCAGTGTAGATTCTGTTCGCAATAAGCGCCGAGCCAATCCCGTGCCCCGAAACATCGCAAACCAACAGCGTGAGATAGTCGTCCCCCGGGGTGACCAAGCCGTAGTCTCCTCCGATCGTCCGTGCGGCCTGGTAGTACGTCTCCACGGAAGCGGCGGCCCACGTAAGACTCTTGGGAGCAAGACTCTGCTGGATGCGTGCTGCCAGCAGAAGGTCTTCTTCCATGGCGTGGTCGCGTGCTTCGAGCAATAAATTTGCCCGCCGAAGATCCATCTCCGCAGTCTTCTGTTCGGCAATATCGGTGAACGTAACGATCGCAAAGACGCGCCCATCGGGGTCTTCCAGTAGCCGCGCGGTGATGACCACCGGCAAGCGGCCCCCGTTGTGTTGCGGCAAGTAGAATTCAAAGCGATCCTGCCCTTGAATTTTTCCCAGTCCGATCCGGGCGAGCAGCCAGGGAACATCTTCGGGCGGAAAGAAATCTTTAACATATTGGCCCACGAGTTCGTCGGCGCTCCGGCCGACCATCTCCTGGAACACAGCATTGGCATAGACAATGCGCGGACATTCGTCGTTAATGATGACGCCTTGATTCAGCGACTCCAGAATGTCCCGGACCTGGACGAGCCACTCAGGTTGCAGTTCGCTCACTGAAATCCTCTTTGACGCGCGCCCCGTATAGTTCGGAAAGTTCGCCCGCGCTTCCTGCCTGGATCCAATGCCCGCTCCCCCTATTTCTTGGGGCGCGCAACAAAGTACTCGTTCAAGCTAGCCACGGCTTCGATCACGCCACGCTGGGCATTTTGGTCGAGCGCCGAGACCACGGCGGAGACGTCTTTGCCGTTCACGGGCTCATCATGGGCATAATTGTGCGTCCACACGATAGCGCCTGTTTTCACCTCGCGCAGTTCCAGGTCCAGACTCACGCGAGCCGCTAGCGGGCTCCCGGAGACTTCCTTGAAGTCGTATAGGTTCCCTTGTATAAGGAAGTCCCCGTGAGAGTTGCTGCTCAACCGGGAGACCCCGCTGAACCTGCGCGAAGCCCGCAGAGATCGCCACAACAGTTCCTGCATCATTTCAGTCGGAGGTTCGACCCAGCGGCGGCCTTGGTAGGTTCCCATCTCCACGCTGCCGGTCGCGTACACCAGGCGGTCTTCCCGGTACAGATGCGAAGACTTCAGCGGACCCACCAGCAAAGTGAACGGCAGGGGATCGGCCGTGGCAGGGGGACTCGCTTCGCGCGGAGCCGTGAGTTGGTAGTACTTGCTCTGCGGAACTGCGCCGCAGCCGCAGATGCCTCCCATCAATGCAAGCCCCATCACTGCGGCTCTCGTCCCCATCGTGAAACCTCCCTCGTACACTTTCGACCTCCACTTCAGACTTATCGCGCGCCGCCCGGCTTGTGCTCCGGCTGAGAGCTCGAGCGTATCAACAGGTACGGCCTCGCCTTGATTGTGTCCGTAAGTTCCTTGAGGTTCTCGGTGACATCCCGGAGATTGTCCAGCACTTCATCGATATTTTCGGAATTCACATCCACCGTCTGGTCGAGGCGCCCCGTCAGACTCGTCACAGTGGCGAGTGACTGGCGCAACTCCAGAACGGCCTGACGAAGATCCGGCCGGTTCTCGCCGATCATCGCATCGACGTGATCGAGCGTCTGATTGGCCTGCGCCGACGTCTTCCGGAGATCGTCCAGCACCGGCTGCAACCGCCCGCTCACTTCATTCAAATGTTCGAGGGTGGACTTCAGTTGGGGACGGTTCTCTTGAATCATCCCGTGTGAATCGGCAAGAATCGCGGAAAGGTTCGCGCGATTCTGGGGGCTCATCAGGTCATTGACTCGGCCCAAGGTAACCTTCAGATCGATCACTCGATCGTTGAGCGACTTGATCAGTTGCTGCGCTTGCGGCGTGATATCTTGGACCTGGAGCAGCACGGAGTTGAGGTCGACGTACGCATCGGAAGGCAACAACGATCCTGTGGGGGCAAAAGGGGACTCGGCTGCGCCCGGCAGAATCTCCACGTGGTTGTCGCCGAGCGGCGTCATGCTCATGATTCTGACCCGGCTGTCCATTTTAACCGGCAAATCCGCGTCAACGCTGAAGGTCACGTCAATCCGTGACGAATTTTGCGGATCGATTCCCAATTTTTCGACGCGGCCGACTTTCGGCCCACCGGAATAGCGCACGGTGGTCCCCGGCTCGACCCCTCCGGCAAAAAGAAAGAAGGCGTGGTAAATCTTCACCTTCCGGCCCGACATCCCGCCCAGGGCAAAAACCGTGCCCACCAGCAACGCTCCCGCAACGAGCACAAATAGCCCCACCATCGCTTGCTCGCGTTTCGCTTGCGTCATGCGCCTCGCCTCCATCCCGCCATGCGACCCCCGCCCGGCGTGCCTTCGGTCAGCATCTGGAGATAATCCAGCTCCTGCGACACTTCCGGCTCGGCAATGCGATCCAGAAATTGGCGCACCCGCGGCTGCGCGCTGGAGCGCATCTCCTCTGGCGTACCGGACGCCACAATCTGCCCCTTGTCGATCAGCATCATCCGGTCGGCAATCAGGAATGCACTGGCAAGCTCATGCGTCACGACGATCACCGTCATGTGAAACGCTTTCTTGAGCTGAAGAATCAAGTGATCGATGCCCGCGGCGATGATCGGGTCCAATCCCGCCGACGGCTCATCGAAGAACAAAATCTCCGGATCCATCGCCAGCGCCCGCGCCACCGCGGCGCGCTTTTTCATGCCGCCGCTCAGTTCCGACGGCATGTAGTCCTCAAATCCCGCCAGGCCCACCTGATCGAGCTTCAACCGGACGATGATCTCGATCGTCGAACCTTCGAGATTCGTGTGCTCGCGCAAGGGGAGCGAAACGTTTTCTCCCACGGTCATCGATCCAAACAGCGCGCCTCCCTGAAACGACATGCCGATCTTTTTACGAATTTCGTCCATTTCCGCGGTCGAAATGGACGCAATGTTTTGCCCTTTCATCCAGATCTCTCCCGCGCTGGGTTTCTCCAGGCCCACCAACGTGCGCAGCAACGTGCTCTTCCCGGAGCCGGAGCCGCCCAAAATCACCAGCGTTTGCGCGCGCTCGACGTCGAAGGTGATGCCGTGCAGGATTTCCCGCTCGCCATATTGCACGCGAAGATCGCGCACGGAGATTACGGCATCAGCTTGCGCGGATTCTTTTCTGCTCTCAGCCATGTCCCCGCTCCATGGGCCGCTTACCCGTTCCCGGCGAAGAAAAAAAGCGCCGTAAAAACCAGGTCCACGGCAATCACCATAAAAATAGAGATGACCACCGCCTGCGTGGTCGATCGTCCAATTTCCTCCGCCCCTCCTCCCGTGGAAAGGCCTTCGTGGCAACCCACCGCCGTAATCGTAATGCCAAACATCACGCTCTTGATCAGGCCTGTTACGATGTCGCGCAAATACAGCGCGTCGAGCGAACTGCGCATGTACCGGACCCAAGTGAAATCGGCCTGCGCGACGCCGAACAGCGAGCCTCCAAGAATTCCCATCCCATTCGCCCACAGGGTCAAGCATGGCATCATCACGATCATCGCCAGGAACTTCGGGACCACCAGGAAATCCATCGGTTCGATCGCCATCGTTTCCAGCGCGTCGATCTCTTCGGTGACTCGCATGGTCCCAATCTCCGCGGCAAACGCGGAGCCGGACCGCCCGATCACGAGAATGGCGGTGATCAGCGGGCCGAGTTCGCGCGTCACGGAGATGGCTACCGCATTCGCCACGTAGCTCAGGGCCCCCAATTTGCGAAGTTCGTAGGCGCTTTGCAGCGCCAAGATCAGTCCGATGAAAAATGTGATCAGAGAAAGAATGGGCAGTGCCCGAACGCCCACCTCCGTCGCTTGAGAAACGGCTTCCCGCCAGCGCAGATGTTTTCCCAGAAAAGGGCCGACAAACGCGTAATACGCGGCGTGAATCACCAAAGACGCCAGCGCGCCCACGTACGCCAGGCAATCCGTAACTGTCTCACCGACTTGTGTGACGAACTCCATCTTGCTGGGCGCAGCTCTGTAATGCGATCGTCCAGCAGCGCTAGGCCTCCAATGCCAAATCTTCGGTGTCGTAAATCTCAAAAATCTTCAGCAGCCTCGATAGCTGCAACACTTCGTGGGCGATGGGACTCAGACCAAACAGGATCAGGCGCGAGCCCACGTCCCGCGAGGCTTTCAGCGCTTCCACCAGGGACGCTACTCCGGAACTATCAATGTAATTCACGTCGCGCAGATTCAGGATCACCCTCGGCGTCCGTTTTTCCCGGAACTCCAGCAGCACCATCTTGCGAACCTCGGTCGAGTGCGCAAGATCGATGTCGCCGGAAATGTCTAGTATCGTCGTCTTATCCAAACGACGGGCTGAAATTTTCACCGTTCACTCTCCTTTCGCGATCTTACGGTTCGATTCAGCAGCGGGTAGATACTTCACGAGTCGAAGCCGGTTCCTGTGCGCTCGGCTCGTGTATTGCATGACGTCCACTCCCTCCTGTATGAAATGCAGGCCCAAACCCCCGGGCCGAACATCATCCAGGGAACGTCCGCACAGTTTTTTGCGGTCCACAGTGGCGCCCTGATCTACCAGCACGATCTCGAGACCCGCTCGCGGCCTACGGCCGATTCGATCTTGTGTGCGGCGGCACAACAGTTCGATGGGCTGCCCCGGACGGCCGCCATACGCGTGGCGAATAATATTCGCCAGGGCTTCGTCAACGGCGCGCGTCAAGGCTCGGCACTCGGCAGCGGGAAAGCCCAACTCCTCGGCCAGGCGCATCACCGCGCTGCGCACCACGCACAGGATTTCGGGATTGCTGGGCAACTCAAGCCGGAGGAGCCAGCCCGCGCGAGTCAATTCGAGGCCTCCCTTCGAGGATGTGCAAGGCAAACAGCACCAACAGAAACCACGAGCATACCCGTTCAAAGCCAATTTGGGAGCAATAAATCGTGGGGAGAACGGCGGGAATCCTTCGCCGTTTGCGGGAAACAGGAACTGGCCGGAGGGACAGGCGGGATTGGCCTCCCATTTCGCTGGACCTCAGACCAGTAGTTTTTGAGCAGGCGTTCGGGGTAGTCTGAAGCTGGAGCACACTAGGCCCATACCAGCACCGTGGGAGAGAAAACGTGTTCTGCGAACGCTGCGGCTTGAATTTTCTACCCAAACAATCTGTGTGCAGCCGCTGCAATGTGGCGGCGACGAGGCACTGGTTTCAGTTGATGAGCCTGGTGACGCTGCTGGTCGCAGTGCTCTGCAATTCGCTGGTGGCGCTGATGTTGCTGCCGCGCCTGGCCGAAGCAAGGCACTCGCGCTTCGTGTTCCGCGCGTGGCTGTGGTTCGACTACAAAGCTGCGTTGTACGGCTGGGTGCCGATCGCTTTCGGGCTGCTCGCGTGGGACTATTTGGTCTGGAAGTCGGCCAAGCCAAGGGTCAAAGGCTGGGTCACGCGGAAGCTGCTCACCTTTTCTCTCGCCGCCGGGCTGGCGCCAATGCTGCCCTGGTGGATTCCCGCAGGCCAGCCGCCAGGAGAATTCCTATCCATGATTGGAAAATATCCGGGCGTGCCCTCACTTCTGGCGTGGGGCGTGGTGCTGGTCGTCACAGTGCTCCTGTGCATCAACGCGGAATCGCGCGATTACCTGCTGGGTTATGGGAAGGCGCTAAGCGTCGTCAGCGTGGGACTCCTGTTGCTGGTCTTGACGATGATCGTGGTGGGCTGGTCGGTCACCTATTGAGTGGAACCCGCGTTTTGTAGCCTGCATCGAACTTACATTCTCTACAGCTTGGAATGAATTTAGCCCTTGGCTCTAGTTATCCTCCAGAAAACCTAATCGCTTGGGATTTGTGGTAGAATGAATTTGGTGCCGACAGTTCTCAGATTTGATGGACTGCGCGTGGTGATCTACCCAAACGATCACCGGCCTGCCCACGTTCACGTAATCGGGGCAGACGGTGAGGCGGTATTCAGTCTCGGCTGTCCTAACGGGCCCGTCGAGCTGCGTGAGAATTACTGGTTTCGCAGTCGTCAGATTTCAAAGATGGAAGCTGCGTTGACGGAATGCTTGGGAGATCTGTGCCAGGCGTGGGAGGAAATTCATGGGATTGCGTGACACTTTCGCATTCGCAAACCGGCGAGCTAAGGAGCTCCAAGCGTCCGTTCCGCGGGCCGTCTCCGCTCGCTACGACCGGAAGAATAGACGCGTCGAGATTCAGCTTAGCTCAAATCTACATGTGAGCTTCTCCCCTCGCGATGCGCAAGGTCTGGGAGAGGCCACACCCTCGCAGCTTCAAGAAATTGAGATCAGCCCTTCCGGTTTCGGTATCCATTTTCCAAAGCTGGACGCGGACCTTTATCTGCCGGCGATTTTGCAAGGCTTTCTCGGGTCTCGGAAGTGGATGGCGTCCAGGCTCGGTCAAGTGGGCGGCAAATCGAGAAGCGCCGCTAAGAAAGCCGCTTCGAGAGCCAATGGGAAACTAGGAGGAAGGCCAAGAAAAGCAAGTCGAGGCGGTCATTAATCCGGTTGGCAAACGCAACGCGCGGCTTTCAATACTGTTGAAGAATTCTTTCAAGAGCCGGTCACGTTCGTTAACGTAAGGTTCAGAGCTGGCGTCGTACAATGGCAATATAGAAGCTTCCCGAGCTACTTCTAAGAAATCCTACACCGTTGAAACGGTGGCACTTCCCTTTCGCAAGCGTTGCCTCAATTGCGAGCGGTTTCTAGACGACTTCCGTACTTTTTGCGTACTCAAATTCTAGTAGTCCATTGACCCTCTAGCACCCGGCCGCGTCGCGCCGCGCGTGAAAAATTCCACATGACCACAAGAGTCGCAAACGTACGGAAAAACTGACAAGGTCGCGGTATCACTCCCGCCAATCCACAATCTCAGCCCGACCGGTCCTTCTTTCGGGATTCGTGGCTGAGTTGAAGCATATCCTTCGCTTTGGTAGTGACCATGGCCGCAGACTCGGCAAGGGCGAGGTATCCCGGCGTGAAGAAGTTGACCGCCGCGTTCGAGCATGCGTACGTACGTCGAAACGATTAGGACCAAGTCACTCACTGATGTTTGGCACTGCTCAGCACCCTCCACGAGGCACCGTTTCAAGATTTCGTTGACCATGTGCATTGCAGGATCGTCTGGGAAAATCGTAGTCAAATTGTAATCCGGTCGGTCAAACCACTCTCTTTGCAAACGAAGTCGCCCTGACACCATGCACCACAAGAGTTTTCCGAGCATGTAAACGTCAACCTTCGAAGTCACATCGATTAATCGACCGCCTGCTTCGGCCCACGGAGGCATGTAGTCATGCGGGCCAACGGTTTCGTTCGTCCGAGTCAGGCGAGCGGGCTGGTCGGGCAGGAATACGATGCCGAAATCGCCCAAGATAAGTTCGTTGTCTTGCCGAACAAACACATTCGCAGGTTTTATGTCGCGATGGACGATTCCCTGCGCGTGCAATGCTGCCACGGTCTTTGCCAGCGACAGAAAAGCCTTTAGAGCGCGACTGACATCGCCTTCGTACTTCGAGTAGTTGTTTTCGAGCGTGCTGTTTGGAAAATATTCCGTTACCATCCATCGCTCATTGAGATTGAAGTCGAGAAGTCTGGGCAGTCCGGGGCGACCTTCACCAAGGATTTCTACTTCCTGTCTCAGACGACTGATTGCCTGTTGCTCATCGTTACGAAGCCTGAAGTCTTTCAGCGCGCCAAGCTCTGCGGGAGATTCAACGCGCCCGTAATCCACAACGGCGTCTACAAAATCCCCCGTAAATCTTGCGCGTGTATCCGCCATCGAAGTTCCCCACGGGTTGAACGAGAGAATCCGTTCGATGTCCTTGTTTCTTGAGTTGAGCCTTGCCGGACCACGGACAAGGTACACTGTGCTTTGTCCGCCCTCGCCGAGCCGGTCACCAACGACCTGCCACTCACTACGATTGCCAGCCATCGCCTATGGCCTCCGGCGGGTGGCCTAGGTTCGAACTTGCCCTTTTCTTTCTCTTGACGGCACCCATCGATGAAAGGATACCACTGTCGTAATGCACCGGAACGTTAAGAAACGAGGGTGCCCCACGCGTCGGTTTTACGCGTGGGGGTTTGTGTCATGCCGTCACGATCGGCCCGTCAGCGAATAAAAGCTGGGAACGACAAGTTCAAAAGCCCCACGCGTAAGACCCGACGCGTGGGGCACCCAATGCATTCCCTCACTCGGCGTCCGGGCCACCCGCCCCGTTGACGGGTACTCCGAAAAAGCTTACTATAGCTAGATAATCTAGCTAAGGAGGAACCCATGGACTGGCGACTGGCCGATGCAAAAAACCGCTTCAGTGAACTAGTGACCCGTGCTCTCGCCGAAGGACCGCAACGGGTCCGCCGTCACGATGAAGCTGTCGTGGTGGTCGCGGAGCGCGACTACGAAAAGCTCACGGGCAAGCGTCCCGGCTTCAAGGAATTTCTCCTGGGCGAAGGGCCGAGCCTCGAAAAGCTGGATCTTACCCGCGATGACTCCCCCATGCGAGAAGTGAAGTTTTGAGAGTCTTGCTCGATACCTGCGTGCTTTCTGAACTGCGCCGTCCCAAAGGGCATCCCGGGGTCCGCCGCGCGGTGGACGCTCTCGAAAGTGACGACCTGTTTGTCAGTGTCGTATCCATTGGAGAAATGGCCAAAGGGATTGCGCTTCTCAAGGAGAGCAAAAACAAACGCGACCTCCAGGCGTGGCTGCAGGCCCTCGAACGGTATTACGCCGACCGAATCCTACCCGTCGATCTTGAGACCAGCCATAACTGGGGAGAACTCACAGCTTCCGCGCAGAAAGCCGGTAAGATCGTTCCCGCCAGTGACGGCTTGATTGCAGCTACAGCACGGCGGCACGGCCTTCACGTCATGACCAGGAATACCGAACACTTCGCGCCGACTTGTGTGTTGCTTATCAACCCGTGGGCGGACCAAAGATCCTAGGCTGCGCACCCGCCGCCCGGCTAATTCATAGCCGCGATCCCATCCAGCAAACAGCCGCGTAACCTCTCGTCTCACTTGCCCGGCGTGAAGGTGAATTGCGGGCCGCCGTGTTGCAGCATGAATTTTTGGGACGCGACGGCTCCGCATGTGACTATATTGAATGACCATGGTATATTGAACTGGTCCATGGAGAGTGCCGATGCAGAACAAGAACCGAAAGCCGATCCAAGAGATCGCCATTTCCAAGTTTAAGGCCAGGTGTCTGTCGTTGCTGGAAGAGGTGAGCAAGACAAAAACTCCGCTGCGAGTCACCCGGCGCGGCAAGGCGCTTGCGGATGTCATTCCTGCCTCTTCCGAGGCGGAGGAACGAAGTTGGATCGGTTCCATGTCGGGTAGTATCGAGATCGTGGGCGACATCGTTTCACCCGTCATCGACATGCGGGCGATCGAGGCGCTAAAGAATTGAAACTTCTCCTCGACACGCATATTTGGATTTGGAGCTTGGCGGAGCCGAAGCAACTCTCGCGGCGCGTGCAGCGCGAATTGAATGATCAGAACAACGAACTATGGCTGTCCCCGGTGAGCACATGGGAAGTTCTGCTGTTGCACGCCAAGGGGCGAATCCAGCTGCACGGCCATGCGCGAGACTGGGTCACGAAAGCAACCACGCATATGCGCGAAGCTCCGTTGACGCACGAAATCGTTGCCGTGGCGCACGAATTGCCACTCCCGCATCAGGACCCGGCCGATCGATTCTTGGCCGCTACGGCGGGGGTGCTTGGCCTAACTCTCGTGACTGCCGACCATCGCCTGTTGGGCCTGGGAACCATCGCCACCTTGGCCAACCGCTGAACGCCTCGAATGAATTTGGCTTCCTTGTGGTCAACATAATTTGTAGTTTGAGCCGGGTTATCCTTGGTCGTATGCCTGCTTTAAACCTTTCATGTCAATTTTATTCATTTGAAGCATTGCCTTCATGACCCTTTTTGCTTTGTCGGGATCTTTATCGTGTCGCAGTTTGCCCAAAACCGAGGGAATGACTTGCCACGACAGGCCGAATTTGTCTTTTAGCCAGCCGCATCTTCCTTTTTCTCCGCCATCGGAAAGCTTTTCCCACATCTCGTCTACTTCTTCCTGCGTCTCGCAGTTCACGAAGAACGATATGGCGGGCGTGAAGGTGAATTGCGGGCCGCCGTTTAGCACTAAAAATTCTTGTCCATCGAGTTGAAATCGATTCGGGCCCAGAATTTTTGAATTTTTGAAAATAGAAACATAAAACTTCATCGCCTCATCGGCGTTGCCGTCGAACCACAAGAATGGGGTGATTTTTTGCATATAGGTCTCCTAGAAGTTGTCTCGTAAATCGTTTCGTAGCTGGTTTCTCCGCTCGAGAACTCAGCCACGATGACGCGCCAACGGCGCGGAGCATGCCAGCCTGGGGCAACGCCCCAGGGACGTGTCCGAGTCCATGTCCCACCCTGCAGGGGCGGAGGATTCCTCCGCCCTTACAGGGCGGAGCGATCGACTCCGAAACCCAGGGCGTTGCCCTGGGCTGGAGTGCACCGGCGCTTTCAGCGCCGGAATCAAAGTTGCGCAAATCCGAATTCACAAGTCTTGATGCCTGGCCATTTAGGAAATGGCTTCTAGTTGTTTTTCTGGCGACAACATCTCCGCGAGCTTGTCGTAGCACTCGGCCGCGCCGTGCTCCATGCCGGATTTGATCACGGCGTCGCGAATCTCCTGCGACGCGTACTGCACCGTGATGGTGAATGTCGTCTTGCCATCCTCCTCGGAGAGGATCAGCGTGTTGAGCGATTCGCCCGGGTAGTCGTCAAACGATTCAGTGGAGACGAGCCGCTCGGGCGGCGTAATTTCTTGATAGACGCCGCGCATCCCCATTTCTTTGCCGTCGGGGCCACGCAACACCCAGCGCCACGCGCCGCCCACCTTGAGATCGGCCTTACAGACCACCAGCGTCCAACCTCGCGGCCCGAACCAACGCCGGAGCAGGTCGGGCTTGGTCAAAGCGTCAAAGACCAGTCTGCGCGGAGCATCGAATACGCGCGTCATCGCGATCTCCCGCTCGGTGGGCAGAGTTACTTTCAATGTGCCGGTGTTCTTCATTGTTGATCTCCTTTATCGGTCTTCTCCTTCGCTTGGGGCGTCACGCGAGCGAAGGCAACAGCTCGTCAAGCCGCGCGTAGCCCGCCTCGACGCCCTCCGCCATGCGCGTGCGCAGGGCACCATCGCGAGCTTCGCGCGAGGAGTAGAGCACCGAGTTCGTGAGCGTGGTTTTTCCGTCCTGCTCGGCGAGACGCAGCGTTCCCAGCGTCTCGCCGCCGGTCCAATCCTGGTCGAACAGCTGCGTGTTGACGATCCGCTCCGGAATCACGATTTCGCGATAGACGCCGCCCATGCCCATGGTGGTTCCGTCTTGACCGAGCCACACGAAGCGATAGGCGCCGCCCACCCTCAGATCGATTTCGCAAACCGGCATGGTCCAGCCGGGCGGTCCGAGGAGCCAACGCCTGACCAGTTCGGGCTTGGTCCAGGCATCGAAAACCAGCTGGCGCGGCGCGTGGAAGACGCGGGTCATCACGATCTCGCGGTCGGTAGGCGTCGTGACGATCAATCCTCCGGTGTGCATCATCGCTGATCTCCCCTATCGCGAATTTCTCGAGAGAATCTCGTCAATTCCGTTCCCCCGTTCTGTTGCATGCAACCAAGCCACAGGCCCAACGCAGTCGAGTAGCACAGGCTTCTGGGGTGAACCCCTCAGTTGAGACAATTTGGAACTAGCACACTCGCCGTTCGATGGATTTTGCTTTTCAAATTGTTCCTTCTTCTTCAGGATGACGCCCGGCTGGTGAAGCGGAGGCGAGCTCTGCTGGAGAGCAACTCGCCGAGGAATAGCCAGCTGGAGACTCATCGGGACGATGAGCCGGGGGGCGGCTGTTGGGTCGCTCCCCGTTTTTGTCTTCTCGCTCATCGGACGGATAGATCTCCCCATGCCTGAAAAAACTCATGGTCGCTCCCGCAGAATGGATCGCTGGACTGGCCTCCCGCTCGAACTCCTCTGGTGACCGGTAGCCCAGCGCCGAATGCAATCGGCTCCGATTGTAGTACTGTTCGATGAACGCTTCGACGTTCCCGAGCAAATGTTCCAGATCGCGGTACTGGTTCGCGTAAATCTCTTCCCGTTTCAGTGTCTTCAGAAAACTTTCGCAACTGGCATTATCGTACGGGTTCGCCGGACGGCTCATGCTCGGGATCATCTGGTGCTGTTGCAGAACCTTTCCGTAATCTCCGCACGCGTACTGCACGCCGCGATCCGAATGATGCACCAGGCCCGGCGGCGGTTGTCGCTCGGCGATCGCCTGCTGCAGCGCCGCGATCGGCAAGCGCGCCGCCAGTGTGCGGTCCAGCGCCCATCCCACCACCTTGCGCGAATACGCGTCCAGCACCACCGCCAGATAAACAAACTCGTTCTTCAACCGAATGTAGGTGATGTCCGCCACCCACAACTGATTGATCCCCGTCACTTTCATACGGCTGGCCAGATTCAGATAGACCTCGAACCGGTGATCGGAATCCGTGGTCACCACAAATCTTCGCGGTTGCACGCCCAGCAGGTTATCGGCGCGCAGTATCCGCAATACGCGCTTGTGATTCACTGCCATCCCGCGCCGCCGCAACTCGGCCGTGATCCGCCGATACCCGTAGCGCCGCCGATGCTCGACCGCGATCTGCTGGATCACGCTCCGCACTTCCATCTCTTCCTCGACCGGCACCCGCTCGCGCAGAGAACGATAAAAACCCGCACGACTCACTCCGGCCAACTGACACATGCGCTCGATGCTTAAACTGCCTTGCAAGGGCATCACTTCTTGGATTTCGTCGTAGACGCCTTCTCGCCAGTCATACCGCTGTTCCGGCGTCGAGCCTCGACTTTTTGCAAGGCACCTTTGAAAAAATCCACCTCCAGCGTCTTCTCCGCCAGCACGCGTTGCAACTGGCTGATTTCCTTACGCAGGGTGGATTCCCGCGCGTTCCCCGGTGGCGATTCCTCGCTCTCCAAAACCTCCGCTTGATCTCGCCACTGATACAGCAGCCGTCGATGCACGCCCAGTTCCTGCGACAACGCCACGATGTTATCGCAGCTCTGGACTCGTTCCACCGCCATTCGACGGAATTCCTTCGTATGCCGACGCAACCGTTTCTTGGCCACTCGCAGCCCCTTTCCCTGCTAAGTGTGCCAGTTCTGTTTGTCTCAAAATAGGGGTTCACTCCACTTCAGTCTGTGCGTTTTTTCCGCTCCCGCAAGGCCCAAGTCAAAACCGCACAGACTGAAGTCTGTGCTACTCATTGTCGACACCAAAACTATTGCATCAGCGCATTGTGGCTTGCGGGATATGGAGATAGCGGAGGAAACATCGTAACCTTGACGCGCGAATCGCCGGGCTTCACGGGGACGGCCGGCCCTCCGGGCCATCCCATCTCCATGGTCAGGTGATCGAACACCACGCGGCTCCCGCCCTCGAGAACAAAACAATCGGTCCCCGCGCAACGAAGAAAAACGCCGTCCTCCGGCGTGTCAAAGGAAAAGAAATTCGGGCGCCTCATCAAGTTGGTCCGCATGTCGTACTTCGATTCGAGCACCTCGCTGTACGCTCCGAAAAAGAGCGCCGCATCGGCATCGCTCGCCAAACGCACGCGAAAAATCAGCAGCGTGCGCTTGTTCTTCTGATTTTCAAATAAGGCGTAACGGTCGGCTGACCACGCCGCGGCCAGACTCGTGGAACGATCCTTGTCCAAAAACTGCTTGAAGATTTCCAGGACGCCGAATTCCCCCATATTATTTTCGTCGAGCTTTTTCCAGTCCGCCGAAATGAGCCCGGCGGTCTCGGGCAACGTAATTTTGGGAGGCACGACTCCTTGGAAATACAAATCCGGGTGCATGATTTGCTGTGTGGAAGCCGGAGGATTTTCATAGACCTTGTGGAAATCGGGCCACCCGTTCGACGACTTGAGCACCTGTTGGGTAAATGTAGTGCCCGCCAGATAAGGGAACAGCAGTTCGTCCTGCAGGACTTTTGGCGCCTTGGCTAGCTCCGGGCTGCTGTCGGGGTCGCCCATCAACATGGAAGGGTCCAGTTCGCCGAGGTCGCGAACGCTTCCCTTCCCGCGCAGGATATAGTCGAGCATCGCGGCGAGAGCCGAGCCTTCGACCACCGCGTCACGAGCAAGTTCCGCATCGTCATTCGGCTTCGCTGCGTTCGTCCACTTGTCGATATGAAAATGCTGGTCCTGCAGCGCGTGCGTGAGTTCGTGCGACATCACCATGCGTTCGTCGGCTTCCGTGTTCCAATTGGCAATGAAAAATTCCTTGCCGTCCGGATCGTAGAGTCCCGCAATCTGCTCCGTGAGCACCTTCACTAGCGTCTGTTCCAGAGGATAATCTTTCGGGAGGAGACCAAACTTCTCCATGCTTTTCTGATCGGCGTAGCGCTTGTCGGCGTCCTTGTCCTCTTTCATTTTCTGCAACAAGTAGGCCCGAATTTCCTCTCGGGAGCGGAGACTCTTCTTCAGCGGAGAAAGAATCGGGAGGGAGAGCAGCTTGCTCATTTCGAGGAGCACTTCATCGGCCGCTTGGAGAAACTCGGCGCTCTGTTCGGTTGCGGGGGGAGGCAGAGAAGCCGGGGGAGCGGACTGCTGCGCGGCGCCGCTTAGCGCCGTGAAGAGCAAAACGATTAGACTGGCGACGGTACGTTTCACCTGGCTGCGTCCCTTTCCCAAACCAGAGCTAGGCTTCAGATTAACATTTTGATGAGGTCTTCGGGCGAAGGGATGTCATCGAGATCGTTGATTTCGCCACCCCATCCGCAAATTTAAGATTGGGAGCGGTTATTTTGGCGTGGACTTGGCAGGGCCAAGGTCTTTGGTTTCGATGCGTTTCCATTCACCGGCCTGGAGGCGATAAAGGTCGCGTGTCATCTTATGGCACTGCGCCGGATGGTCTTCGTCCGGTTCCGAGCAATAAGTGAGATGGAACCCGTCACCGTCGGCTTCATAGCTGGACTGCTGCAACAAATCAGAACTCCAGAGCGGCACCGCGCGACGTCCATCGAAACGCCAGGCACTAAACATACCCGTCGCCAAATCATCGGTCCGGCCGGACACAATAACAAATATTGGCTCAGCCGCGGACACGGGAACCAGTTCGATGTCGCTGTCGAAAAAATCCTTCTCCACGAAATGGTCGATCTTCGCGGCCAAGACGAAGCGGCCACTGGCATGGGAATAGATTCGGACTGCTGCCGGCCCACCCAGCCCGAAATTGACAACCATGGCGTAGGCAACCGGGTTGTCGCCCAGCCGCACGAGGCGATAATTCTCACCCACGGGCGGAACGTGCGATACAAAGTCCGCCATGCGCCGGTTGGCTGCGTCAAGATCCGGCGACGCCGAACCGGTCAGGGCCGAGACCGCCCATTCATCCAGGATGTCGAGCGCCATTTCCTGTGAGTCTTCACTCTCCGCCGTTCCGTTCAGCCTGGCAGCGGAGAGTTGTGCAGCCAGCCTCTTGAACTCTGTAACTGAATCACCTTTGATTTGCGCCCGGAGGCCGATCATCAATGGCATCACTATCAGTAGGATAACGTTAACAGTTGTGATACACAGAATCGCGCATCGTTGGTGTCGTAAATGGGAAATACCAACGCGAAAAAAAATAAAGTTCATTTGTGGCACGACTCTAATACACTCTCTCCCATAGTCGCAAGTTGCCTGGGCACGTTGGATGAGTAGGTCTCCCGAACGGACCTTGCTATTCTACATGGGAGTGCCTGTACGTGGTAGGACCGGGTCTTTCGTTCGCGTTCTGGATTCGTAACAGAAAGGTAATTCACACACTATGGCTATTAGAAACATCAGCCCCCCTCGTCAATTCCGCGGATCCGAGATCCAGCCCGGCACGCGTCTTCGAAATGCGCGCGAACGTCTCGGTTTGACCTACCGGGACGTCGAACGGGCGAGTTATGAATTGGCATGCCGGCGCGGGCGTCCCGATTTTATCGTTCACTTGAGCCGCCTTGCCGACATCGAAAACCGGGATGTAACTCCCAGCCTCTACAAGCTTTATGCATTGGCCGTCATTTTTCACCTGGACCCTAAAGAGGTTTGCCAATGGTATGACGTGCCCTTCGAAGGCCATTTTTCCGATGGCCTGCAGCTTCCCGCGCCCAATACTCATTTGGCGGCGGGACCCGCCAGCCTGCGCGTCCCGATCCGGTTCGATCCGGCCTTTGACCCCAGTCGCACGGAATTCCTGACGCGCATGGTGGAAAGATGGGGTGATCTCGAAGGAACGCTATTCACTCGACCTACGCGTCACCTATATGGTTACGTGGGCCTGGAGGATCGCAGGATGGAACCACTGCTCCGACCCGGAAGCCTAGTCCTGGTCGACCCGAACCAGCAGAAGGTTCAAAACTCTGGGTGGAACAACGAATATGAGCGCCCAATTTACTTCATCGAGGTCCGGGAGGGATTCCGCTGCTGCTGGTGCCGCTGCCAGGATGGAACACTTATGCTCGTTCCCCATCCACTGTCGTCCTGTGCACCGGAGGTCTATCGCTACCCGGACGAAGCTGAAATCGTCGGCCAAGTGGTCGGGGTTGCTATGAGGCTGGGCCCAAGGTGACCCGCTGCGAAGAAAATATGGCCAGCAAAGCTCCGAGGTTCGAACAAAACAGGTCATTTAGGTAGCTCGGCGAGCCCTCCGGACACATCGTTTGGAAGGACCTGTCTTCCCGCCAGGATTCCACGATGGTCCAAAACCTATCGCCGGCGGAATCAAGACATTTACGCAAATCGCGTGCTTGGTCGTCGAGAGGAGACTCAAGAATCCTGGAGAAGAGTTCTTCGTGGCATTGTTCCAGTGCTTCCTGGACCGAATTCTCCGAATACACGTCCACAAGGCCTTCATGCTGGTACCGGCCTGTCGCAGAGTCCTTCAAACAGCTGACGTAGTATAACCTGCCAAAAACGCTGGGGATGGCGGCAAGCGTACGTGACGTGAAGTCCTCAATCACACGCCGGCTCTGCTGGAAGCGCTCGAAAGACCCCACAAGATCACCTGTTCTGATTTCTGAACCTTTTACTGTGCATTCAACACATCCGAAACGCCTTGAGTTATTAAGGTGGCGATCCTGGAGGGGTCATCCACCATGAAAAAGATCATCGCTGTGTCATGCCTTACCGTTCTCGCAGTGACAATGCTACTCCCCGTTGCTCGCGCCGTCAACGCCGCATCGGTTACTCATCCAGCTTGGGCTCAGGGACCTCCTCCCCCAATACCTCCCGGCACCGGCGGCCACTAAAACATCTGGTCCGGGCTGCGCGAGCTTATTGCGGATATTACCGCATGTAAGAAGTAGCCCTCGTGTTATAATTCGCTCGGCCCGGAACCATGACTCATCGTGAGCTACTCCTTTACTGGTCGACGGTGGGGTTCGAAATCCTGCTTTGCGTGCTTGTTTATTTCAGGAACTTGCAGCGGCGCCTCCCACTTTTCACAACTTATTCAACTTTCTGGTTAGTGAGCACGGTTGGTCTCGCGCTCTTCTATTTTCACTTCGGTTTTCGGTCCGTGGCCTCCTACAACGCCTACTGGTTCACGGCAGGCTTGATTGTCATTGCGCGCTCTTTTGCCATTGCCGAATTGTGCTGGTATGAGCTTCGCGCGTACCAGGGCATATGGGCGCTTACATGGCGCGTCTTAGCTCTATTGGCGATTTTCTTCCTAGGACATGCCGCCGTCGACGCGTGGGGCCAGGCCGGCGGGATTCCGATCTACGGATTAACAATCGAGCGCGATATCGCAATCTCGTCGATCGTGATTCTAGTGGCGTTATTGCTCATCCGCAACTACTATGGCCTCACCCTCGATCCTCTGTACAAGTCGATTGCACTCGGCATGTGTCTTGTCTCGGTTGTCGGATTAATGAATAATATTATTCTTCGCGATACGCTCACAGGGCATTTAGTTTTTTGGCTCTTCGGTAGATACGCGTCATCCTGGCCGGGCTTGAGGTCCCAAGTCGAGAGCGCAAATGCATTGTGGGGCTCGATTCGCACATCCGGCGATATCATTTCGATGGGCATCTGGTGTTACGCACTGCGCAAACCTTTGCCTGCCCCGGCAGAGGAGCCCGTTCTTCTCCCCGCGGAAGTCTATCGGGAGTTGTCGCCCGCAGTGAATCTGCGCCTGCGCACGTTCAATGACCGGCTGCTGGAGTTGCTGAAGCCATGAGTGGGCTGACGATCATTACCATATCGCTGGCGAGTACGTCCTTCGGTGTCTGTTTGTGGCTCCTGCGATCCCGGCGCCGCGCCCCAACGGCTGGTCAATCTCCGATGGACCTAAAGAGGGAGACCTTCCTTCCGCGGCACTATCGTTATTTTCCGCAAGTCCGCCAGGCTTTCTCCACTTCCGATGGGGAATATTTGGACAGGGTGGCTCCCCGCGATGTGGCGCAAACGGCCCATCGGGAAAGGCGTGCGGTAGCACGGCAATTCCTCGGCGGGCTGCGCGAAGATTTCTTAAATCTTGAGCGCCTGGCCCGAATGGTCGCGGCGTTGTCGCCCGTCATCAGCAGCGAGCAGGAGACGGAACGTCTGATTCTTGGTCTGAAATTCCGCCTGCTTTATGCCTGGGTGTGGCTGCGTCTTTCCACCGGACGTGAGCCCCTGCAGCAGCTCGAGCAACTGACAGGTTTGGTGGGAAGACTCGCGACGCGCATGGACCAGGCCATGGCCGCAGTTAGCGCGCTGTCGGCCCCGGGACTCAACTCCAGCCTGAAAGCCTAGGTGCGGGGTTGTGATTCGAACTCCGAGGCGTCTTGCTTGATGGCGAGAAATTTTTCCACACAGAACAGCTTTTGAAGAAACACGCAACCGCGCTCTGCCTTCCGTAAATTCAATTCTTTGTAGCTACTGTACCCTCCCCGAACAGCGCCGCCAGCGGCAAGGCGCCGCACGGTTACGAGGTAATCAGTCCGAGAATTGGATACCGTTTGCAAACTCAGCACGCGTTTTCTTACTCCGGTAAGAAACGCTTGGCGAATCTTTGTCCTGTGCAATAATGGCGTATCTCGAGGCGCCGCTTGATTAAAGCCAAGATCCTGGTTGTCGACGACGAGGAAGCGATCCGGGAAGTGGTTTCAACCCTGCTCGAATCCCAGGGCTTCGATTGCTCCACAGTGAGCAACGGCCTTCTCGCTTGCGAATACCTGAAAAAAAATTCCGTGGACCTGGTCTTGAGCGACATGGTAATGCCGGAAATGGACGGCCTCAGCCTGCTCGAGTGGGAACGCAAACACGACCCTGACGTCCCAGTCATCATGGTCACGGCGATGCACGACCTCTCGACGGCGCTGGAAGCCATACGCCGTGGCGCCTACGATTACATCCTGAAACCCTTCGAGAAGGATCAACTCTACCTGGGCGTGCGGAGAGCGCTCGAACTTCGCCGCTTGGTGCTGGAAAATCGGAATTATCAGCGTAACCTCGAAGAGCTCGTCGAACAGCGCACGGCGCAACTGAAAGGCGCGCTCGAGCAACTCGAGCAATCCTACGACGACACGCTCGAGGCGCTGGGCGGCGCTCTCGATCTGAAAGACGCCGAAACGGAAGGCCATTGCAAACGCGTGACCGCCTTCACGATTGCGATCGCCAAGGCCATCAAGGTGGATACGGCGTTGCTCCCTCAAATCGCCCGCGCCGCGTTTCTCCACGACATCGGGAAGATGGCGATACCGGACATGATCCTGCGCAAACCAGGACCACTCACGCCCGAAGAGCGCGAAGTCATGCGCACGCATTGCGAAATTGGCTATAACATGGTCACCCGAATTCCATTCCTCCGGGAAGCAGCGGAGATAGTGCTTTCCCATCAGGAATATTTCGATGGCACGGGCTATCCACGCGGTCTGAAGGGGGAACAGATTCCTCTTGGGGGCGCGCATTTTCGCGGTTGCCGACGCGCTCGACGCCATGATCTCCGACCGACCTTACCGGAAGGCGTTGCCGATCTCCCATGCCCGGGAAGAAATCCAGCGTTGCGCGGGTACGCAATTTGACCCAGCGGTCGTGGAGGTGTTCCTGGCGATGCCGGGCACGCTCTGGAACGAATTGCGGGAAAACATTGGCAGGCCGTACCGCCTGTCTCAACTGAGAACTGTTTAGGCGATGACCCGCCAAAGTGAAATTCTGTGCCATGCTCTTGCGAAAATCGCGAGGCGCTTGTACTATCCTACCGAAAAGGACAAACCGAATGGCCCTAGTAGCGATTAAAACTGCATCAATCACGGGATATTGCGAATGCATTCACGGCTGCTACGAACTGGCCAGCCTGCGCGACGAAGACACCGGCAAAGCCTTGTGCCCTCGCTGCGCTAAAGAGCATCTGGAAATGAATGTCGGCATCGGGCTGCCTCAGCCTGCGCCGTCGAAAGTCTCCGCAAACTCAGGCGCGCCTTCATCGACGCCTCAGATTCCTCCCTCGGCCGATCCTCCAGGCCGGCCACGGTAGACCCGCACTTTGCATTTTCGGCCGGACGGCTCGCGGGGACATTTGCAATTCGAAAGAACGCCCGATTGCAGTTCACAGTGTCATAATGGACGCGTATTCAAAACGCATTCCGATGCCACAAACGCCAAAGTACGATATTTTCCTGGACGGCTCCTGCTCGTTTTGCCGGTGGTCGCGGACGAGGATTGAGCCATACGATTCCGGTGGATGGGTGCAATTCCTGGACTTTAACGACCCCGCAGTGGCAGCGCAAGCGCCCTTTCCGCGCGCCGAACTCGCGCAGGAAATGTACTTACGCACTCCGGAAGGGGCGTGGCTACGTGGATTTGAAGCGTGGCTGGCCCTGCTGCGCGTGTTGCCGAAGCTGGCCTGGCTCGGTTGGATTGCAAGCTTGCCGCCCCTGCGGTGGCTCGGCCCACCCGTGTACGGTTTTATCGCGCGTCACCGGTACAGTCTTCCCGGCGCACCCGCGCGCTGCGATACCGATACGTGTGCCCCTCCCGCCCCCCGTCCACAGTGAGGCGATCGTTCGAATCGCGTGATACGATATTCGCGCCGTGAATCCTGCAAAGACTTTCGAAGCATTCTCAAATTCCCGATGACGTCGCCGGCGCGCCCTTCTCCGGAAACGATTCCCATGCTGGACCTGCGCGCGCAATACAAATCGATTGCGCCCGATATTCGGGCAGCGATCGACGAAGTGCTCGCCGCGCAGCAATTCGTGTTGGGGCCGCGGTGCGAGGCGTTCGAAGAAGAGGTCGCGCAAGCCTGCGGCACACGTTACGGCGTAGGCGTCGCGTCGGGAACCGAAGCGCTCGAACTGGCGCTCCACGCTTGCGGCGTGAGCGCGGGCGACGAAGTCATCGTGCCCGCATTCACTTTCATTGCCACAGGCAGCGCCGTCACGTCCCTGGGGGCGCGGCCAGTATTCGCGGACATCGAACCCGCCACGTTCAACCTCGACCCGTCGCAGCTGGAAATGCGCATTACGCCGCGAACGCGCGCCATCGTCGTCGTGCATCTGTTCGGTCTCGCCGCGGACATGGATCCGATTCTTGCGCTGGCCGCGAAGCACGGCATTCCTGTCATCGAGGACAATGCGCAATCCTTCGGAGCGCGCTATCACGGACGGAAGACAGGCTCGATGGGACGCGCCGGCTGCCTGAGTTTCTATCCCAGCAAGAATCTGGGGGCCTACGGCGACGCGGGTATGATCGTCACCGATGACGAAAAGTTAGCCACGCGGCTGCGCGCTCTCCGCAACCATGGGCAGACTGGCCGCTACGTCAGCACGGAGCGAGGCTGGAACAGCCGTCTGGATGAGTTACAAGCAGCAATCCTGCGCGTAAAGTTGCGCCATTTGGCGGACTGGACCACCTTGCGACAATCGCACGCACGCAGGTACGATTCGCAGTTGCGGGACTTGCCGGGCATCACGCTTCCACGCGTACCTGACGGCCGGGAGCACGTCTACTACCTCTACACGCTTTGCGTATCGGGTCGCGTAGTGGGTCACAATCCTGGGAATGATCCTAGCGGGGCAACCCGCAGCGACATCGTTCAGCAGCGGCTGGCGGATCGAGGCATCGCGAGTGTCGTCTACTACCCGGTTCCGCTCCACCTCCAGCCGCTTTACGCTTCCCTTGGGGGAAAACCGGGCGATTTACGAATCAGTGAGCGAGCGGCCCGGGAAGTTCTTTCAATTCCTCTTTACCCGGAGCTCACTTCCTCGCAGGTCGACCGCGTCGCCCAGGCAGTCCGGGAAGCGCTTCGCGATTAGACCAGTTACTCAAATTTTCTTTTTTAAGCCTGCCGAGGCCGCTGTTTTGATCCTGCCAGCATCCATGCGGCTCCGGGAGCAAAACAATCCAATGCGCGCTGGAACCACCTGAAAAATGATGATAGTGTCGCAGG
Source organism: Terriglobia bacterium (assembly GCA_963811715.1). Classification (GTDB taxonomy): domain Bacteria; phylum Acidobacteriota; class Terriglobia; order Acidiferrales; family UBA7541; genus Palsa-360. The sequence continues at coordinate 2,077,624 of CAWESM010000003.1, read as the reverse complement.
AATTGAACTAGCGATGATCGGCAAAACCATTTCGCGCTATCGCATCCTCTCGCAGTTCGGCCGCGGGATGGATGTCGTGTACGGAGCCGAAGACCTCAAGCGCCGGTGTCATGTGGCGCTGAACTGGTTTGAAGAGTTGAAACAAAAAAATCCCACGGGGAAAAGATGATGGCGCTGGCCTCCGGCACACGTCTCGGTTCCTACGAAGTCCTTGCCCAGATCGGCGCGGGTGGAATGGGTGAAGTGTATCAGGCGCACGACACCAGGCTCGGGCGCGACGTGGCGATCAAAGTTCTACCAGAAGCCTTCGCGCATGATCCTGAGAGGCTCTCCCGTTTTCAACGTGAAGCAAAGATGCTGGCGGCGCTGAATCATCCCAACATTGCGACGATCTATGGACTCGAACAATCCGGCGGCACGAGCTACCTCGTCATGGAGTTGGTATCCGGCGAGACGCTGCAAGATCGCGTGAAGCGAGACGGCGCCGTTCCCATCGAAGAAGCGCTGGCCATTGCGAAGCAGATCGCCGAAGCTCTCGAAGGGGCTCACGAAAAAGGAATCATCCACCGCGATCTGAAGCCTGCCAATGTGAAAGCAACTCCGGAAGGCAAAGTGAAAGTGCTGGACTTCGGCTTGGCGAAAGCCTTCGCGGGCGACGCGGCGAACGAAGACATCGGTAATTCACCGACCTTAAGCCATGCAGCGACCATGCAGGGAGTAATTCTGGGCACCGCGGCGTACATGTCGCCGGAACAGGCGCGGGGCAAGGTGGTGGACAAGCGGACCGATATTTGGGCGTTTGGCTGTGTGCTGTTCGAACTGATGACCGGACATCGCATCTTTGCCGGGGAAGATGTGTCGGAAACCCTGGCCTTTGTTCTCACCAAGGAGCCTGAGTGGAGCCGCCTCCCGAGCGCGACCCCGCCAGCCATCCGCACTTTGATTCAGCGATGTCTGCGGAAGGACCGGCGGCAGCGAGTGCCGGATGCAGCCGCCATTCGAATCGAAATTGACGACGCTCTCTCGGGAACTGCAACTGCGGAGCCGGTGGCACTTCAGGGTAAGAGCCGCGAGCGCGTGGCCTGGGCGATAGCGGCAGTCTTCATCTTGACGACCATCACGTTTGCCATCGGCTTCGTGCTACGTACGCCGAAGCCGCCGCCGCAGATGCGCCTGAGCGCGGAAATCGGCGCAGACGCAAGCCTGTTCACCGCTTACGGGACTTCCGTGATTCTTTCCGCCGACGGCACGCGACTGGCTTTCGTTGCCGCCGGTGCCGACCAGAGGCGGCGCATTTACGTCCGCTCGCTTGACCAGTCGCAGGCCACCGCGCTTTCCGGCACGGAGAACGCCATCGATCCCTTCTTCTCGCCCGATAGCCAGTGGCTCGGCTTTTTCGCTGACGGCAAGCTGAAGAAGATTTCCATGCAGGGCGGTGCGGCAGTCACGCTCTGCGATGCTCCCAATGACCGCGGCGGAAGCTGGGGCGAGGACGGCAATATCATATTCACACCGGATACCCAGGCGGGCTTATTCAAAGTCTCGTCGGCGGGTGGAACGCCCCAACCACTGACGACTCTCAAGAAGCAGGCAGGCGAAGGCACTCAACGCTGGGCTCAGGTGCTGCCGGGGAGCACAGCCGTGCTATTCACGACCAGCAAAAATCCAAACTACGACGACGCTGACATCGTCGTCTACTCGATGTCTTCTCGAAAACAAAAGATAGTGCAACGCGGCGGGTTCTATGGCCGTTATCTGCCCAGCGGGCACATGGTCTACATGCACGAGGGCACGCTGTTCGCCGTGCCCTTCGATCTGAAGCGGCTGGATGTGACCGGCCAGCCTGCACCCATCCTCGAAGGCGTGGTCACCAATCCCTATGGCGGGGCGCAGTTCTCTTTTTCGGAGACTGGAAACGTCGCGTATCTCGCTGGTGGCAGAACGGGTGAGACCGTTTCCGTCTACTGGATGGATCAAGAGGGCAAATTCACGCCCCTCCGCGAGACTCCCGGCAACTACCGCAATCCCGCGTTCTCCCCTGACGGGAAGCGTTTGGCTCTGGACATTTCTGACGGCAGAAAGAGGGACGTCTGGGTCTACGAATGGGAGCGTGACGCTCTCACACGGCTGACTTTTGCTGGGGAAAACAACATCATCCCAGTGTGGACTCCCGACGGCCAGAGGATTGCCTATTCCTCCCTAGAAAAAGGCGGGACGTATAACATTTGGTGGATACGCTCGGATGGTTCGGGGGATGCCCAGCGACTCACTGAAAGCAAATATGCTCAGAACGTGGGTCCCTGGCGACCCGATGGCAAGGTTCTGGCGTTCCAGCAACGCAACCCTGAAACGGGTTACGACAACATCATGACTCTTCCCATCCTAGGCGACGAGAAGTCCGGCTGGAAGCCCGGAGAGCCAAAGCCCTTAGTACAGAGTGCTTTCATTGAATTGCAGCCCGCCTTCTCACCTGATGGCCGCTGGCTCGCCTACGTGTCCAATGAATCCGGGAACTTCGAAGTGTACGTTCGGCCTCTCCCGGGACCAGGCGGCAAATGGCAGGTTTCTACCGAGGGCGGCGGTCACCCGAAGTGGTCGCACAACGGGAAAGAACTTTTTTATCGTACGATAGATAACAAGATAATGGCAGTCACTTACACCGCTTCCGGCGATTCCTTCCGCGCCGACAAGCCCCAGCTCTGGTCGCCCGGCCAGTTCACCAATGTTGGGGCAGGCAGCTCCAACTTTGACCTGCACCCCGACGGCAAACGCTTTGCTGTGTTGAAGGCCCCGGGCACAGGGCAGACCGCTGGGGTGAACAAGGTGAGCTTCGTATTCAATTTCTTCGACGAGATCCGCCGCAAAGTCCCGCCCGGAAAGTGAGCGCATGATCGGTCAAACCATTTCGCACTATCGAATCCTGGAAAAGCTCGGCGGTGGCGGGATGGGTGTGGTTTATAAAGCCGAAGACACCAAGCTGGGCCGCTTCGTGGCCTTGAAGTTCCTGCCCCACGGAATTGCGCAAGACCGTCAGACCCTGGAGCGTTTTCAGCGCGAAGCCCGCGCCGCTTCCGCGCTGGACCACTCAAACATCTGCACCATCTACGAAATTAGTGAGGACGGCGGGCAGCCCTTCATCGCCATGCAATTTCTCGAGGGCCGCACGTTGAAGCACCTGATTGGCGGCCAGCCGCTTCCCACAGCACAGGTATTGGATCTGGGAACCCAGATCGCAGACGCGTTGGACGCCGCGCACGCCAAGGGCATCACTCATCGCGACATCAAGCCTGCAAACATTTTCGTCACCGATCGCGAGCAGGCCAAGGTTCTCGACTTCGGATTGGCAAAAGTAGACGCGCGGCAAAAGGTGGCTGATCGGGCCGGCGGTTCGCAACTGCCGACGGTGGGCGCCTCGGAAGATGACCTCACCAGTCCCGGCTCGGCGCTGGGCACGGTGGCCTACATGTCGCCGGAACAGGCGCTGGGAGAGACGGTGGATGCGCGAACCGACCTGTTTTCCTTCGGCGTGGTCTTGTACGAGATGGCGACCGGCAGACTTCCGTTTCAGGGGAATACCTCGGCGGCAATTTTTGACGCGATTCTTCACAAGACTCCGCTCCCGCCCGGACGATTGAATCCTGAATTGCCTCCGGAACTGGAACGCATCATCAGTAAGGCTCTGGAAAAAGATCGCAAGTTGCGTTATCAGAGCGCCGCCGACATTCGTGCGGATTTGCATCGCCTGAAACGCGACACCGAGTCGGCTCGCATCACGGCACAGAGCGGAGTCATCGCAGGGGCAACGAGCCCTTGGTGGCGCAAGCGGGCGGCAGTATGGATTGGTGCGACAGCGCTGATCGCTGTGTTGGTGGCCGGAGGCTGGTTCTATAAGTTTCGCGCGAACGGCGGTGAAATGATCGATTCCGTGGCGGTGCTGCCTTTCGTGAACGCCAGCGCCGATCCCAACACGGAATACTTTAGCGACGGGATCACCGAAAGCCTCATCAACAGCTTGTCGCAATTGCCGCATTTGAAAGTGATGTCCCGGGACTCCGCATTTCGCTACAAGGGAAAGGAGGCGGATGCTCAAGCGGTAGGGCGCGAGCTGGGAGTCCGCGCTGTCTTCAAGGGCAGAATCATGCAGCGGGGCGACACCCTGGAAATCAGCGCTGAGCTGGTTGACGCCCGCGATAACAGCCACATCTGGGGCCAGCAATACAGCCGAAAATCCTCGGACATTTTTGCCTTGCAGGGAGAGTTGGCGAAGGAAATCACCGGCATGCTGCGGATGCGTCTGTCGGGCGAGGACGATAGACGCATGACGAAGAGCTACACGGCGAATCCGGAGGCTTACCAACTTTATCTCAAGGGCCTCTACAACACGCGGAAATTTACCAAGGAGGGATTGCAGAAAGGGCAGGACTATTTTGAACAGGCCATCGCACTGGATCCGAACTATACCTTTCCTTACGACGGCTTGGCTTACAACTACGCCGTCGCGGAGGACTGGGTCTCTCCACCTCGCGACGTGATGCCCAAAGCAAGGGCTGCTGCAGAAAAGGCGGTGCAGCTCGATGATTCGTTTGGTGACGCCCATGCCAATGTGGCCTACGTCCAATTTTTCTACGACTACAACTATCCGGCAGCAGAAAAAGAGTTCCGACGCGCCATCGAGCTGAGCCCAAACGATGCCTATGCGCACTCGATGTTCGGGTGGCTACTCGTGGCAACGAAGAGGTTTGATGAGAGTATCGCGGAACATGAGCGGGCACGCAGTCTGGACCCATTCTCAGGTGAAGCTAACTTTCTCTTGGGACAGAGTCTCTATTTCGCACGCCGTTACGACCAGGCCATCGAGCAACTGCGCAATACCATCGATTTGGCGTCGGACTTCTGGCCGGCCCACGATTTGCTGGGCTTCGCCTACGAGGCGAACGGGAGACTGCCGGAAGCAATCGGTGAGTTTCAAAAGGCCCGGCAGATCGCAGGAACAATTGCCGAGCCCCTGGCCTCACTTGGACGAGCCTACGCATTGGAAGGCCAAGTTGCCGAGGCACGCAAGGTCCTTGCCGAGCTTAGGGAACTCACGAAGAACAATTACGTCCCTCCTTACAACTTCGCAGTGATCTATGCTGCGCTTGGGGATAAGGATCAAGCAATGGCCTCCCTGCAGAAAGCGTTTGACGAGCGTTCTTGGTACGTCACCGATTTAGCAGTGGATCCGAAGGTTGATAATCTGCGTTCCGACCCCCGATTCGCCAATCTTCTCCGCCGCATGAACTTGCAGCCCTAGCCGGGGAGCGTGGCAACTGCTGTAGCCCGTCCCGGTCTGACCCGGACGGGGGTTCTCTTGCATTGACAATATGACGTGGGCTTACGCTGCGGCTGAAACGGCGCGCCGGTACAACATGAAGATCACGGCAAGAAACAAAGTCAAGGCGGGAACCACTAGAGCAAGAATTCCCCAGTCCAGCGAGCGCTGCGCGGCCGCACCGGCGGCGCTAGCGGTGGTATAGCAGAGAGCGCAACCTTGCGCATACGCGCCACGCGCTGAGCCTAGAACCGTAAAAACGGCCAGGAGTGCAAATTTTGAACGCATTTCGTCTTCCTCCTGGAACCTAACTACCGCCCAACTTCTATCCTATCACTACTGCCCTCAATGCGGCCTCATCTGCAACAGCCGGAACGCCTCCGGGAAGAAAAAAATGAACATCATGCAGATGCAAAAAATCATCGCCGGAACCAGCAACAGCACCAGCGAAAATTTTTCATACTTCAGGTGCATGAAAAAGGACATGATCATCGCCGCCTTGACCAGCGACAAGACGACCAGAATGGTGAGCATCAGCGTGGGCTGGAGTTGCTCGTAGGCGAGAAAAACCTCAACCCCCGTGATCGCGACCAGTCCAATCCAGATCGCTACGTTCATTCCTACGCTGGCTCCCGCGTGGGCTTCCTCGGCGTGCGCGTGCGTGTCCATGTTCTATCTTCCCCCGATTTAAACAGGACTAGTATTTGACCGACATTAAATAAATCAACGGGAACACAAACATCCAGACCAAGTCAACGAAGTGCCAATAGAGTCCGTTGACTTCGACATCCTCAGCCGAAAATTTGCCGCGGCCATAGCCGACCGCCACGATCCCCAGGTAGATGACGCCGATCATGACGTGCGTCATGTGCAGCCCGGTGATTCCGAAGAATACGGCCCCGAACAGCGGCGTGCCCTCGGGATTCCCGGTGATCGTGAAATGTTCCTTCGTGATCATGTTAAACCATTCGGTTAAGTGTAATCCGGTAAAGAGCAATCCGCCGACCATGGTGGCCACCATCCACATGACGGTTTTTTTCCGGTCGTTGCGCTGCGCCGCCATCACGGCCATCACCATCGTCAACGAACTCGCCAGCAGCACGACGGTCATCGTCGTCGAGAAAATGATGGCGGGATTGATGGGAAACGGCCGCGGCCAATCGGGATTGGTGAGCCGCGAATAGCTGTATGTGATCAGCAAAACCGAGAACGTCAGCGTATCGGAAACGATGAAGAGCCACATCCCCAATTTCTTCGAACCCATCGCAAACGGGGATCCTCCGCCCGACCATGGCGAACTAAGCGTCGAATCAGTCTTTACCTCGTGCACGGTTCACCGTCCCAGAGTTAGGAGTACGAGCAAGAAAACCCACAGCCCGTCCATGAAATGCCAATAAATCGAAGTCAGCTCCGCGGCAGTCGCCTGCGAAATGCGCGAGCGCTTCCATTGCCGGAACGTAACGTAAAACAACGCGAAAATTCCGCCCGCGAGGTGCGCGCCGTGCGCCGCGGTCAAAAGATAAAAGAAGCTGCTGCTCGGGTTTGTCGAGAGGAGCATCCCGGCCGCCGCCAGCCCGCGCCAGGCGATGATTTGCCCAGCCAGGAACAGCAAGCCGAGCCCGGTTGTCAGCGACCACCACGTCCGGAAGGCCTCGCGCGCGCCGCTTTCCAGTTTTCGCCGCGCGACAACGATCGTGACGCTGCTGAACAACAAGATGGCGGTATTGAACCACACCACGCGAGGCATCGGCGTGCGCTGCCAGTCGGTCCCGAGGCCTTTTCGCACAATGTAGGAGCTGGCCAGCGCCATGAAGAACATCACGATGGCCGCGAGTCCCAGTTGAAGCGCCGTGAAATAAACGCGCCGCGGAACGGGACGCCTCGCGCCGGGGGAGCCGCTATCATCATCTCCGCCGGCAGGCGTGCCGGTGCCGCCGCCGTGGCCGGCGTCTATGATCTCGATGTCTTCAGTGACTGTTCCGGGCATGATTTAGCCTTGTGCGAGCTACGCCTTGCGCACCAGATTCGGCGCGAGATGCTGCGGAATGTAGTCGTCCGCCGCGCCCGGCACGCTGAATTCGTAGGGTCCGTGATACACCACGGGTTCGATGCCTCCGAAATTGTCATGGGGAGGCGGCGACGGGACGGACCATTCCAGCGTGGTCGCGTGCCATGGGTTTTCTTCCTTCGCTTCCTTCCCTGCCTTCAAGCTCCAGAACAAGTTAAACAGGAAGAGGAACTGCGCTCCGATCGTAATGAACGCCGCAATGCTGATGAAAACATGGACCGGCTGAAGCTTCGCGAGGTAGGCCACCGCGGTAGTATCAAAATAGCGCCGCGGATGTCCCGCCAGTCCCAGGAAATGCATGGGCATGAATATGGAGTACACGCCAATGAACGTAATCCAGAAGTGGACCTTGCCGATGCCTTCATTCAGGAACCGGCCAAACATTTTCGGGAACCAGAAATACATGCCCGCGAACATTCCGAAAATCGCCGCGACGCCCATGATCAGGTGGAAGTGCGCGACCACGAAGTATCGCGTCGTGCAGATACAGGTCCAGCGACGGTTGCGCCAAAAATAATCCGGAAAGACCGCCGCTCACGAACAGCGACACAAACCCGAGGGCAAACAGCATCGCGCAGTTGAATTGAATTTTGCCGCCCCAGAGCGTTCCCAGCCAATTGAAGGTCTTGATCGCCGAAGGCACGCCGATCGTCATCGTCAGGATGGAAAATGCGAACGCCGAGTATGGGCTCATCCCGCTGATAAACATATGGTGGCCCCAGACGCAAAAGCCGAGGAAGCCGATGCCGCAAACCGCGCCAACCATCGCCCGGTATCCGAACACCGGCTTGCGCGAAAATGTGGAGAGCAGGTGCGACGTCACGCCCATCCCCGGCAGAATCGCGATGTACACTTCCGGGTGTCCGAAGAACCAGAACAGGTGCTGCCAAAGCAGCGGTGAACCGCCTTTATGCCAGGTGACGACTTGATCGGTGATTACAAGGCCGCCGGGAACAAAAAAGCTCGTGCCGGCAATGCGGTCGAGCAAGAGAAGGATGCACGCGGCCAGAAGCACGCCGAACGCCAGCAGGCCGAGAATCGCGGTCACAAACCATGTCCAGCACGTCAGCGGCAGCCGCCCAAGCGTCATGCCTTTCGCGCGTAGGTCGATCAGCGTCGTAATGAAATTTAGCGCGCCCATCAGTGATGCGCCGCAGAAGATTGCCAAGCCAACGATCCAGAGCGTCTCGCCCGCTCCCTGCCCCGGACCCGCCATTTCGCCCAGCGCGCTCAACGGCGGATAAGAGGTCCACCCGCCAATCGGGGCGCCCCCGGCAACAAAAAATGCCGCAATCATAACGAGCAACGACACAAACGTCGTCCAGAACGACAGCATGTTCAACACCGGGAACGCCATGTCGGCGGCGCCGATTTGAATGGGCAGGAAGTAATTGCCGAATCCGGACTGCGGCGCCGTGGTCAGCACCATGAACACCATGATCGTGCCATGCATCGTCATCAGCGCCAGATACTGCTCCGGCGTCATCAAGCCGCCCTTGAAGAAAAACCATTTCGTGGTCGGCCACGCCAGATGCAACCGCATCAGGAGAGACAATCCCATCCCGACGAACACGGAGAACAAGGCCAGGCACAAGTACTGAATGCCGATTACCTTGTGATCGATGCTGAAGACATATTTCCAGATGAAACCGGACGGGGGTTGATGGTGCCCATGACCGCCGCCGTCTTCGTGTGTCACCATCGGGCCTCTCCTCGGAGTCGTTCGTCTCGCCGGCCCTCATCGCCCGGCAAAATCTTCCACTTCTTTACTGGTTCGCCGCTTCCTGGTCCCTGAGCCACTTTTCATAATCGGCTTCGGACATCACGGTGAGCATGCTGTGCATGCGGTAGTGTCCCAGCCCGCAAAGTTCCGCGCACACCAGTTCATAATCGCCCGGAACGGTCGCCGTGAAGTGGATGTGGATTTCCATTCCCGGCACGGCATCCTGCTTCAATCGCAGTTCGCGCACAAAGAAGCTATGCGTGACGTCTTGCGAGCGGAGGATGAGTTCGACCTCGTGGCCCACAGGCACAGCGGCGACCGGCGATACGATGTCGTCCTTCGCCGTGGGATCGGTCGAGTCCAAGCCCACTGGGTTGCCGGTGGACGCGCTCACCAACTCAGGCTTGGTCCGGCCAAATTTTCCGTCCGGGCCGGCGTAGCGGAAGTTCCAGGCAAACTGCTGCGCGGTGACTTCGATCGGGATCGCACCCGGCGGGGCGCCGATAAAGTGCACTTGCGCCCAGGCGTTCCGCGCGTACAAGCCCAGGCCGACAAACAAGACGACGGTCGCCAGCGTCCACACGATTTCCATCGTGTTGTTGCCTTCGAAGTACGTCGCCTTCTGTCCGCGATCGCGGAACCGGTACACGGCGATGGCCAGGCCGAATTGCGCGGCCACGAATACGATACCTGTGATCAGCAGCGTGCGCGATAAATTGGTCATCAATCTCGTGCCCCAAATCCGTAATCGCCGGCGGGAACCACCATATTTTCGCCACGAAAATGTAGACCGTGATGACCGTCATCAGCACGAGGAAAATCGCCATGGCGAGAGCAACCGCAGTGGATCCCCGCTCCCTTTGTTTTCTCAGCATCGTTTCCGCTCCAGGAATCTTGCCGTAATCCCGCTTCGCTCCAAAGTTCCGGTTTGGAACTTAACCACGGGACAACCCCCCACCGCACACCCGAACGGCACATCATATACATCCGTGGAAATATTTCAATACTCTTTGTTAAATAATTTGTTAGTGGCTCAGTTTAGTTTTGGAGAGAGCGCAGATGCCCGCCCCAAGAACGGGCGGTTCCCCGTGAGCGTTCACGGTGAACCGTGTTCTTCGGGACGGAGAGGCCAGGTTTATTCTGATACCGGATGATAACTGAATGATTGAAAAAGTAGATCGAGGCCTGCGAGCCGTATACAATGACGTGAAACGAATCGACGCGACGGAATCTCTAACACTGAGGGGAAGACGTGAGAAAAATTTCTGCTTTCTGCTTCGTGATTCTTATCGGCCTGACCGTGCTAGCCATACCCAGCAATAGCCAGGAAGTTCTCAGCCCTCCGGCCAGGGCCGCGTGCAAATTCGCTGACGGCAAAACGATTAGCGTCGCGTATTCCAGCCCACGCATGCGCGGGCGCAAGATTTTCGGCGATTTAGTCCCGTTTGGCGAAGTGTGGCGCACCGGAGCGGACAATGCGACCTCGTTTGTAACGAAAGCGGATTTAGTTGCCAGCGGAAAGAATATTCCCGCGGGCAGCTACACGCTCTTTTCTCTTCCCACACAGACCAAATGGACATTGATCGTCAGCAAGCAAACGGGCGAGTTCGGAATCCCTTATCCGGGAGAACAATTCGATTTTGCCCGCGTCGAAATGAAGCTCTCGAAACTCCCGTCGCCGCTCAAGAATTTCACGATTTCGTTTGACCAGACCGGAGCGAGTTGCGCGATGAGGCTGGATTGGGAATCAACCCGGGCATCCGTCGAACTTTCCGAGAAAAAATAGCGAGCCATCAGCAATTGCATTTGACGGCGAACTCGCGCTCGCGTCCCACCAACGATTCCCCTTTCGTCTCATGCGCCTTTCCATGCTGCACCGCGATGTTGATCCCGCCTTCGCGGTAGAGCGCATCCACTTCCTTCTCCCACGCGCGGCTGCCGTCGGCGGACCACTGGAACGGCAGCGGCTTCATTTCCCAATGCTCGGGGTCGAAGTCCGGCGCAAGCTGGAGAGCGGCTCGCAGAATTTCACGTTGCTGTCTTGCTTCGTGCGGCTTCCCCGCGGGACAACCGAGGGGGAAATCGAGGAAGCATGTTCGCGGCGGCTTGATCTCCTCGCCCGCCTCCCACAATACGTTCATGCTAAGAGTGGGCAACCCGCGAGCTTCCAGCGCGCGGGCGATCACTCCAGAGGCCCGATGGCACGCGGGACAAAACGGGAAAACGAACACAAGATCAACGCCCTGCGAATCGTAAATCTGTTTGATCGCCGGAACCGTCTGTTCGACCAGATCCGTAAAGCGCTGTATGGACCCCACCATGGAAATTGCGGTATGCGCCAGGCGGCCAATTGTCCCGTCGGCTTCCAGTTCTTTCATCCGGTCGAGGGGGAAAGCAACATTGGGATCTTCGACGGCCCATTTGCGCACCTTGGTCTGATGAGAGATTACGAGCTTCGAGACAGGCGTGTCGCGATGAATGAGGCGAAACGAAATATCCTCGGTTTCGCCGAGTTTCGGATCTTCCGGCAATTGCGCGCCGCAACTGGTAAATATCCCCACCGTGGATTCGGAGATGGCCTTGCGAAGCGGCGTGAGTGTCGGCGGCTGAAAAATTGGCCGATTCTGAAATGGCCGGCCGGTCAGCTCTTCAAACAGCCTGGAAAAACTGTATGGCATTTTTTCATCCGTGGATAATTATTCTTTGAAGATCAATCCTTCCCTTGAGAGGCGGCGGTTGTTGCCGCGGCCGTCCGTCCGGAATCGCTCTCGGATTCCTCCTCGATTTCGCTCTGCCATTCGACGGTGATTCCGCGCCGGACGCTTTCCGAGGCGGCGCAAAGCCCTTCGTGGTGTTCGAGAGCTCTCTCGACGGTGGCGCGTTTATCCTTGGGTACTTTCAAGTGATAGCGCAATTTGATGCCCGTCAGAATCATCTTGCCGTCCACTTCCTCGATTTTCCCTTCGGCTTCCACCTGGAGTTTTTCAGGGTCGGCCCGTACGCCGCGCGCCTCGAGCGCGCCCGCGACCGTTCCCGTCATGCAGCCGCCGACAGCCGCCACGATGTAATCCAGCGTCGCGGGCATGGGCTCGTCCGGCGAAAGCTTGAAATACTGCGCGATTCCGCCGTGGATTCCCATGCGCAGAACATCCGGGAATCCCTCGACTTGCGCCCTCTTGATCTTGCTCTTGCCGGGTTCCTTTTGGATTTTGACTTTCGATGTGTGCAGTAATTTGCCCATGGTGGCTCCTCCGCTTGAAAAAATAGGATCGCCGGAAAACAATCTTCAACATCTACACGAGAGATGATAACTCTATTTTTCGGAAATTGCTGGAACGAGTCCGCAGACTGCGCAGCGCACAAAGAAATTCCAATAGCGATCGGAGTCAGCCCAGATTTTCCAATAAATCCGCTACGGAAAAAGGCCGGGCAGCCTTTACGGACACCGTGAACAGCTTGCGAGGATCGCTCCCGTACGACATGGAAAATTCCTCTCCGCGAAATAGCTCTTCGGAGAAAATCTGGAAGTCCGAGTGGAACGCTTCCCGGGTCGCGTCGCAATTCGGGGCCAACAGCCGATCATTGATGAAAATTTCGATCTCTTGGCCGTTAAAGCGAAGCCTTCCCCCCAAACGGGAGTCCGCCTCCAAACGTTGGCACGCGGTAAGCGCCGCGCGCGCTGCCTGTTTCAAGCGGTCGTGATTGCTGCCATCGAGCGCCGACTTGCGATTGTAGCGAACACCCAGACGATGATCGGCGTTGTCCACGCTGTAGTTGCCCTCGTGCCCGATCAGGACCACTCCCGGGCCTGCATCCACATGCCGGTAATCGGCGACGTCCAGCAGCAAACCCTCGCCCACCTGTTCCTGAATCCAGCCGTGAAACACCGGAATCAGCGGCTCGAGGTCGACTTGCTCGGGATTCCGCACGAGGAGTTTCACATTGACGTGCTGCATTTGCGGAAAATGTTGCACGTGGGGATTTTCCATTGCTCAGGCGCTCGCCGGCGTGCCGACCCGATTGTAGCAACTGTGCGCGGCGTCAATAAAAAGCTGAGCTTCATCGATGAGGTAGCGGGTGGAGTCAAACGTGTACGGCTCGTTCGATTTCTCATGCGCGGCAAACAGGTAATTGGCGAATTTTCCGCCGGCAAAGGGATCGAAGAATTTCTGCGTGTCGTAATACCGCGCTCGAAATTCGCGAACGATCTGCCCCGGATCGTCCGTGACGTTTTGCGTTTCCACTTTCACGAGCGCTTTGGCGGCACGCAGCATGGATTTATAGGCCGTCGCTCCCGCCTGCTCGATTTGACCGCTCTCCCACGCCACTTGGGCCTCAAATAATTCCCTTTCGGCAGCGGCAAGATCAAACTCGACTGCCGACACGACTTCTCCGGCGCATTCGCCGATTCCCATGTCCGACAAACTGTATTCCCGGGGATCGCCCCAATCGCTGAAGAAAGAACGATCCGAAGGATCGGCGGGCGGGCGCGCAAGATCTTCCAGGATCTTTTTCAGCTCCACCTTGCCCATGCGCTTAATGAAATCCTTGAATTTTTCGCCGTTCTGCCTATTGGCTGCGTAGCGATCCGTCAAACGAGTCACTACTTCGGGAATGTTCTTCGACGGGATCGCGATCACCGGCAGGCCATAGGAACCTCCGTTATGATCCCACTCGCCTCCCAGAACGACCTGGAAGTGAGGCACCGCGTATCCCGACATTTTGCGGCTGACGCCATAAAAACCCAGGTCCGCCACATGATGCTGGCCGCAACTATTGAAGCAGCCGCTGATCTTGATGTGCAGGTTTTGAACGGACTCATCCAACTGAAAACTTTTCTCGGCCAATCGATTGCGCAGCTCCGCCGCCAGTCCACGCGAGGAAGAAATCCCCAGTTTGCACGTGTCCGTCCCCGGGCATGCGGCGACGTCAACGATGGTTCCGCACCGGGCGCGCCGAGTCCCGCACCTTCGAGCGCCTTGTGCAGATCGGATAAGTCGCTCTTGGCTGACCCAGCGAAGGACGATATTTTGTTCGACCGTCGACCGGATCGTTTCCTTCGTGAAGCGGCGCGCGATGTCCGCCAAGGCTCGAAGCTGGTTGGCGGTGATGTCGCCCAAGGGAAGCGCAATCGGTAACGACGACGTAGCCCTCTTGCTTCTGTGGCCGCGTGTTGGACTTCACCCAGCGCTGGAAGGATGCTGAACCCAGCAATGGCGCTTTCCCGCCAGGCCGAAGAGGCGTCTCGTGGAACTGCTCGGCGTCCTTCACGAATTCCGTCCATCTTGGGTCATGGGGGAGATTCTTGCGCTCTTCCAGAACCAATTCCTTAAATTTCTCAATCCCTAAATCCTGAATCAGGAACTTGATCCGGGCCCGGCTGCGATTTTTCTTTTCACCGCGAGCCGCGAAAACGCGCGAGATCGCCTGCGCCAGGGGCAGCAATTCTTCCGGGGGAACAAACGTGTCGAATAATTTCGCCTGGTAAGGCACGGCGCCGAGCCCGCCACCGACGTACGTTTCAAAACCGCGCTTTTCTTTTCCGTCCTCGATCCGCGTGACCGCGATCATGCCCATATCGTGCAAGCTCGCGAGGCCGCAAGCATGCTGCGAGCAGCCGCTAAAGGCATGCTTGAATTTCCTGCCGAAGTTCTGGCAGTCGGGATGGCCCAGCAAAAATTTGGATAGGGCCCGCGAATAAGGAGTGACATCGAATACTTCATCCGGGCACACGCCCGCGTAGGGGCAAGCGGTAACGTTGCGCACCGAATTCCCGCAAGCCTCGCGGGTCGTGATCCCCGCGGCCGCCAGGCGGCGCATCACACTGGGAGTATCTTCGATGTGCACGTAGTGGAGCTGAAAATCCTGCCGGGTGGTAACGTGCGCGATGCCGTCGGAGTACTCCTCGGCCAAATCCGCCAGCGTCTCGAGTTGTTTGGCGTTCAGTCCTCCCCCGGGAATCTTGATGCGCTGCATGCCCGGGGCGTCCCACATCGTATTCGGGCCCTTGGTTAGGTCACCCGACGGATACGCAATTTCCTGAACCTTTCGCCCGTCGTGTCTCTGGCCGTTGTCATACCGCTGGCCGTAGATTCCTCTTCGCAGCCGCGTCTCGGCGAAGAGACGCTCGTCCAGCTTGCCTTGCTTTCTCAGCGTGACTTCCGTTTCGAAGATGTCAATTTCGCGGGCCAAATGCTCCGGCAATTTCCCGGAGAGCTGCTCGGCCCAGAGTGAGTTCGAGACCTTCATTTTCCGATTCGCCTCCACCGTACTCTGCCAAAAAAATAACAAACCCACCATCGGATTCGTCACCGAGGGTGGGTTGGGTTCGCTTCGTTCGATCTCTTCCCTGCTACGCGTTCTCCCCACACACCGGCGCGGTTGGCCAGCAACAACAGGTACAGGCGCCGAATTCGCTCCTCTGATTCATTTCGGTATCTCTATCATAGTGCTGTGGGCGGGAAAGTCAATCGGAAGAAGAAAATGCCGCTGCTTCGCCTTGGGTTAACCGTGATTATGAGGACTGGCTATTTCTGTCGAAGAAGGCGATGGCGAATATCCGGCCAGAACTCTTTGAAGAAGTTATTGAGCGCGGCAGCTTCCAATTGTGTTCCCCAGTTCACTGCCGTATTTCGCAAGCCACGCTCCTGTGGCGGGTAATAAAGATTGGATAGACCCGCTTCCATCCCATTCCCCACAATCTCGGAGTAGTTGAAGCTGGTACCTCCGGAATCGGTCTTGGTAAGAACGACGCGGGACAAGGCGTACGTTGTCCGGTGGAAAAAACCTCCATGGCCGAGGGTATAGTAGCGTGGGTCTTCGTGCGTCAACACCGGGACAATCGCCTCCGTGAAAAAAGCTCCAGACGCTTGGTCCGCGAATGCCCGCCAATAGTAACGGCCATATCCGGCGAGTCCGTTGCGCAACTCCGGATACGATTTCAAAGCCATGCTTTGGGCGGCAACCAGGCCCGCCCAAACGAAGGAAGAATAATCCACGCTATCCCACGTCCCAAGCGCGAATTTCCCCCGGACGGTGAGCGGGGGAAGCTGCGTGTCGGCGCTCACGGCCGCAAAATTTGGAACGATCCAAAACATTCGTGTGGTCTGTTTGCCATCGGAATTATCTTCCTTCTTCTGATCGGCAGGCGTATGGTCCGGACCTGGGGTCGGCGCAGCCGTTTGTGGCTGCGACTCGGTCTCGGCGTTCGATTGCGGTTCGGAAGAAGTGGTGCTTCCCGATTGCTGGGCCTCGTGTTCTTGCCCTGACACTGTCGGCTGGTCCGGAACTGCTGCCTGGGACCAGACCAGCGCTGGGGAGAGAAGAAAAAATAGAATAACCGAGGCAATTTTTGTTACACGCAAGGAGGGCTCCAGAAAACGGCCATCGCGAGCTGGATCGCAATCGTCCTCGACCGGGTGCGCTCCACGTTTCCGGAGTGTTCGACGGCATTCAACAACGAGTCCGTTCCGGTCAATGTGCAGCTCCATGAATTCCATTCCCTCCTCGGCGCTCGCGCGATTTTCCGGACAATCCAAGACTTCAAGACGATCCACGCTGCCACCTACTCAGATGGTTCCCGGCTCCAACTCGGCGACTGCCTTAACTTGCAGCCACCTTGGACTTGCCCACTGCCTCTCGACCGGCGACTACTGCATCGCTGATTTTTTCCTGCCCCTGATCCATCAATTCCTTCACTTGAACGCGAGTCCGCCGAACCTTTTCATTTGCTGTATCTATGCCGTTCAAGCATTTATTCGCAAACCATTGTCGAGTTTCTGCACCGGATTTTGGAGCTAGAAATATACTCAATGCGGCCCCGATCCCGAGTCCTGCTACCAGGTACGCCATGGTGGAGCCCCGAGAGCTCTCTGGGCCTGCCTTTTCTCGATCGTTAGATTGGTTATTCACAAATCCCCCTTGCGAGCCACCTTATCCGTGGCTGCTAATTTTGAATCGCGATTGCGCGCCCGAATAAGGATACGGGAAAGCTCCGTTTGAACTTACGTAATCCTCGGCTCTCCGTCTGTTCTATTGCGCTCACAAATGGGCTTGTTCCTTTTCGAACAGACGGCCAGCCCCGGCGTGGTTTACACTGTTTTCGCACTGGGCACCTACGTTGCCGGAATTGTGGTACGCACTGCGCGTTAGAGGGGTTGCAGGAGGAGGATCTTGTCCGAGCGCTAGGTCCGCACCAAGCTGGTGATAAGAGCAAGCGGGCCGTAAGGTTAGCGCTTTCAGCAATTCCAAGGTGATTGAAAGGTGCGGACGGACCGAACCGTCCTACCATAGGTCTCAGCGGGGGTGAACATGAACGTCACTGTGGTCGCAGTCCCACCGGAAATTGAGCGTCCAGATCAAACGCGAAGTCTAGGCCGCGAACTGGCGGAGCTTGTGGATGAATGGAGCGTAACTCCGAATGGCGCCAAGGCTCAGGAAATCGCATCGGAAATGATTGGTAAGGCTCGCGAGCTATTGCGCACAAGTCCAGATCCTCTCTCAAGACTTTAGCCTCGCATAGTTGCCCAGAGCAGGACCGCAGCGCGTCTTCACTTAAGTACACCAAGCCTTTGCCGTAAGTGTATCCACAACCTAGCCCACGATTCACCGGTTTTTTCTGCCTGCCGCGTCGTTTTAGCGGCAGTCTAAACTACAAGATTGGACTCACCGAGCTCCCACTTACAGAAAGCGGCGCTGGCGATATGCTCGATCGTCCGTGAAAGCCATCTTGGCCGATGACATTGCGTCGAAAAATTGCTATTGTTCACGCCAGTTCGGGCGTAGTCCGGTTGTGGCGGTCCATTTCGCAGAGGGAGGAGTTCAACATGACCAAGCATGATGCAGCTCGCCGCGCGTTCTTGGTTCGCGCGGCGGTTGGTGCGGGCGCCGTCGCGGGCGCAGGTTTCGTACCCGACGTGGATGCGCAGACTCCCGAGCAGCACATGAAAACGGATGCACCGGCGCGCTCTCAACAACATCCCAGCGGCGCTGAGCACGGAGCGTTCTTCAACCACGACGATGCCGCCACGATTGCAGCGTTCACCGAGCGGCTGATGCCTGGCGCCCCGGACAAGCCGGGTGCGAGCGACGCGGGAGTGCTCAACTACATTGATCTGGCGCTCTCCGGCGCCTACGCCGATCTTCAGGATTTCTACCGGCGCGGGCTTGCCCAGCTCGATGCGTATTGCCGCAAGACCTATAGTGGGCCATTTCAGAGGCTCAGCGCCGCGCAACAGGACGAAGTGATCGCGGCGCTCGAAGAAGGCAAGGCAACCGGCTTCACGTGGCCCACTGCGCAGGAGTTCTTCAACACCGTCCGCACGCACACCATGGAAGGCATGTTCGCCGACCCGCTCTACGGCGGCAACAAAGACTTCGCCGGCTGGCGCCTGGTGGGTTTCCCCGGCGCGCAAGCGATTTTCACGCCGATCGATCTGCAGAGCAAACAAGCGTTCACACGTGCGCCGATGGTCGGCCTTCAAGCAGTGGCCTCCAGGCCCAATGCGGAAGGGATAAGCCATGGCAACCGAAAAAACGGATGTCGTCATCGTCGGAGTGGGCGCGGCAGGCGGGATACTCGCGGCCGAACTCGGCAAAGCGGGCATGAAAGTCATTGGCCTGGAGCGCGGCCCGCGTCTGAAGACCGCGGACTTCAGCCCGCACGACGAATTGCGCTACTTCCAGCGGCAAGAACTGCGCCCGAACGCGAAGCGCCATGCCCGTCACCTGGCGGCCGAACGCCAATGTGCGCGCGAACCCGCTCCCGATTCTGAATTACGGCAACCAGGCGGGCGGCGGCACCGTCCACTACGGCGCGGTCTCGTGGCGCTTTCACGAGGACGATTTCCGCGCGCGGTCGCAGACGATGGAGCGCTACGGAGCATCGGCGATCCCCGCAGATTCGTCGCTCGCCGACTGGCCAATGACTTACGCCGATCTGGAGCCCTTCTACGATCGCGCCGAATACGAGCTCGGCGTGTCGGGCAAGGCGGGCAATTTGCAGGGACGCAAAATCGACGGCGGCAACGTGTTCGAAGCGCCGCGCCGCCGCGAGTATCCGCTGCCGCCATTGCTCGCGGATCAATCGGGCGTCCTTTTCGAAGCCGGGGCGCGCAAGCTGGGCTATCACCCGTTTTCGTCGCCGCGCGCGATCCTCTCGGAGCCGTATCAAGGACGGCCGGGCTGCACCTACTGCGGTTTTTGCCAGTCGTTCGGCTGCCACGTCGGCGCGAAGTCGAGCATCCTGGTCACGAAACTCCCGAGGCCGATGCCACCGGCAACTTCAAATTGGTCACCGGCACGATGTGCTATCGCGTGAACAGCGACAACAGCGGGCGTGTGACCGGCGTGTCGTACTACGGCCCCGACGGCTCGGATAACACGATCGAAGCGGAGATCGTCATTCTCACTCCCTTCATCTACGACAATACGCGCCTGCTGCTGCTTTCCAAGACGGAAAAGTTCCCGAACGGCCTGGCCAACTCGAGCGGCCAAGTGGGCAAGCATCTCATGGCCCACATCGGAGCGAGGGTGTTCGCCGCGTTTGATGACCGGTACGTCAACATCTACATGGGGCCGAGCGCGCAGAAGCATAGTCTCGACGATTTCAACGCCGACAATTTCGACCACGGCGGCATGGGCTTCATCCGCGGCGCGCAGATTTCGGTCTCTCCCGCCGACCTGGAGGCGGGCCCGATCGGCACCGCCATGAGCATGAATCCGCCGCCTGGCACCCCGCGGTGGGGCGCGGCATATCGCGACTTCCTCGCGAAGTATTTCGCGCGGTACGCCGCGCATCGTCGCGCAGACCGAGAACCTGCCCTACGCCGATCAGACGATCGACCTCGATCCGGACGTGCGCGATCAGTGGGGCTTGCCGGCGCCGCGCCTGACCTACGACTGGCGGCGGCCGAACGAGCTTGCGCGCGTCGAGTTCCTGCTCCGAGAAGTTGGAAGAGCTGGGCCACGCCATGGGCGCCACGCAGGTGTGGCGTGCGCCCCTGGGCCCGGGCGCCCCGGGCGCGCACCACGAGGGCGGCACGCGCATGGGAAATGATCCGAAGACTTCGGTGGTGAACCGCTACGGCCAGAGCTGGGACATTCCGAACCTCTTCGTCATCGGCAGCTCGACCTTCCCTTCGATGAGCGGCTTCAATCCGACGCTCACGATCCAGGCGCGTCACCTACATGAGCGCCGATGCGATCGTGAATCGCTACAAGAAAAATCCCGGACCGCTCGTATAGCGGCCATTCGGACGCAAAAACAAATTATGCCCTTTTCATATGCGCGCTGAAACGTGGCGATTTTTCCGCTACTATCTTCAGCATCCTAAATAGGGCAATGAACGTCGCAATAAATTCCCATTCGCGCTTTTCCACCGGATTCGTTTTCTGGTTTTGTTCCTGGGCGGATAAATGAACGGAAAGATTCCCTGACTTGCGATCGCGGATCGACGCAAGAGCAGGAAGCTATCTTCGAGAGGTAAGGTATCGATCGGGTTCGCGGCTCTTCAGGAGATGTTTCAGGCGATCGCAGGCTTGCTCGAGAGAGCGGTAAAGCTCGTCCACGCCCTTGCTATCGGCCGTAACTCTTCCCGCGTCCAAGTCGGCGACGACTTCGAGGCTTAGATTCGTGGCGCGGCGAATTCGCTCGGACGTTAGCCGCAAGGCAATCTCTCCATCCTCTCTCCCGTGCATTTGTTGCTCCCGCAGTTGCTGCACGACCACGGCGGCGGTCCGTATGTAATCCACCGCGTCGCGGAACTCATTCAATACGCGCAGATCGATCCCCTCCGACCGGAGAGAATCTTCCAGCTTTTGCAGCTCCACGCTGGCTTTCTTGACCTGCAAGTTCACGCCCCAGAAACTCTCGCTGGGAATAATCAACTCGACGACGATGCCGTGAGACACGCCTTCCCTTGAGTAGGGAGTCGCCAGCACACGAGCCTCGGCCGTCTCCGCGGAAAGAAAGTTTGTGAGTGTGATCCTGCCGCCTACGTCCGGGTAGCTCGACATCTCCAACTGGCCGCCGTTGGCGTTCACTTGCCTAGCGATGGCTTGCTCCTTGACCGCGATGCCATCGGGGCCGCGCCAGCTCACTTCAATCGGGACTGTAACCGGAAACCGCTGTGCATTTCTGCGCTCCACTTTTGTGCCGTCGGGGCTGGTTCCGCGCCTTGCCATGGTTGCTGGGTTCCTTCCCACATGTCCCTTGGTTTTGTAGGCCACCAAAGTTGATGGACAGGTCAAAGGGAAGCTTAGGGCAAAATTTGCGGAATTCCTACTGTACTAAAGGACAGTATACGGGGAACGATAATAAGTGCGGGCGTATCCGGACAAAAGGACGCGCGTGTCAGTAAAAACAGGCCCCCAGCCGGCGTTATTGCGCAGGAGCAGCCGGATCCACTGTAACGTGCGCAGGAATCGGGCGATACCCGCTTCGTGTCCGAATGCGGTATTTCTTCAATTTCGGGTCTTTGAGTTTGACCGTGATAGCCCGCCAGCCACGATTCGGGTTCGTCTGTGGGTAGTAGCTCAGAAAATAGAGGTGGGCCAGGTCTTCCCGGATCGAAGAGAAGGCTTGGCGCTCATCTCTCCAATTCTTGGCATAGTAGGCCTCGCCCCCCGTGGTGGCGCTCATGCGTTCGAACACCGCGGAGGTTGCCGGATCCAACTTGGCCTCCCGGGTGCTGATCATGTAGATGGGGATCCCTTGCGACTGTGCCAATTCGTCGACGTCCTCTGGCGCAACCATGCTGGAGTTGTCGGGGCCGTTCGAGAAGACCACCACCACTTTTCTCCCGGAATTCTGAGCGGCGTCCTTAAGAGTCATCAACAAGGCGTTATAAAGGGCGGAATCATCTCCATTCACCGTGCCACGCACGCCGCGCAGCACCTGGGACCGGTCGGTCGTGAGCGAGGTGGCCCGGAAAAAATCCCTGCTATAGGAATAGAACGCCACGCGATAGGGAGTGTCAAGAGTCCGTATAAAGTCCGCGATGGCATCCTGCGCATAAACAAACCCCCGGCCCTTATACATGTAGTTGCTAGTGTCGAACAGGATGAAAACATTGGCGCCGCTTACCGCGGAGTCAAGCCCTTGCAGGGAGCCCTGTTGGACCCCGTTGCGCGGAGAGATGTTCGGCGGCCCCTCGACGAATGTATTCGCGTTCGGACCTCCCGGCTTGGACGCGTCTTTCCCCTGGGGGACGTCGGCCACATTTTGCGGGCCTTCATTGCCCTCCTCAAAGGTGGCTACGGTTTGAGGAATGCCATCCTCGGAAATCACGAAGTCGGACGGGTGAAGCCCCGTGACGTAGTCGCCCTTGCTATCTGTCACGGCCACGTTCAGCTGCACCATGGCCACGGTAACGCGGATGACGTTGCTGTTCTGTTCGCGATCCTGGGCCGAAATCCAAACGGTGAAGCCGGAGAGCAGCACTAGGAGTATCACAAACAACAGAACATATCGTTTTGCCATAGGTCCCTCTTTTGACTGTCCGCCGCGTCCAATTCCGGCGATCCGGCATGTTACGAATTTCTTCCGTGCAAGGAAAGTCGGCTAGAATCTCGAAGCAATGGTGCTCTTCGGCAGCGCAGCGATCTTTCCCTGGCGAAACTCATCTCCTGTTTCCCGCATCGCGCGGAGCACGGCCGTCCAATCTTCGAGGTGGGTGGCAAATGTCTGCTCCACCATACGGCGCGTCAGCTCTGGAACCAGACGATTCAACATCACTGGGGAATAGTTCATTTCATCCGCGAGCCGGGCCCAATACAAGTTATTCGAATCCCAGGACTCAGCCAGCAACCGGCTGGAGTAGCCCAGGAATGAAGGAAAGGGCTTCACATTCAATAGTTCCCGGGCGTAGCTCTGCGCCAAAGCAGGGTGCGGCACACCGAAATCTGCCGACAGCCGCTCCCAACTCACCTCTTTAGGATATTTTGCCATCAGGCCTTCTAATTCCTTGCCTGCGGCTCCCCAATGGCTCGTGTCTTCCGGGGATCTCCGCCGGAACTCGAGCCGTCAAGTAGAACGTCTCGGCCGGCGCCGTCTGAGAAATCGCCTCGTCCTCGTGTCCCGCTCGGAGGGCTCGCTCCACTTCCTCGGATCGCTGGGGAAGCATGCGATCGGAAAGGATGCTCATTACCGTTTGGCGAACTTTTTCGTTCTCCGCGGCGGCCGCCATCAGTTCTTCTCCGTTGCGCTGATACAGGGTGACGGCATGAAGTTCGTTTCGAGTCACTCCCCACCATCGCGGCAGAATGGCGCTGGTCATGAGTCCCGGCACCAGGTCCTCCCAGATCAGCGACTGGACGTTTTGTGGCACGATGAAGTCCTGCTCCACCTTCGCAAGCACGTAGGGCAGATCGGCCATCGAGCCAATCAGATGAGCCCCTCCGCTCGCCGTCCAGCCTCGCCCAAACAAACGCGGTGTTCGCCAGGTTTGTTCTCCGGCGGTGGCCGCTTCGCCGGAGTAGTCCCCTCCCGAGAAGTCATGGGAACGGACGAAGAGGGGGTTATTGTGAAGCATCTGGGCGCCCGACGGCTCATAGTATGCGTAATTCAGCCCCACCAGGGTGTCCCGCAGAAAGGGAGTGAGCTGGCCGCGAGCTTCGGCAATCTCGCCGGGAGTAGCCTGCGATTTGAACACCTTCGCCAAATCCGTCCTCATCTGCAATATTGTGTGGCGATTGCTGTAGAGCCCGGCGGCGTATTCTGTCCTCTCGCGAGTCGTGAATAGTGGCTTCGGCATCTCAAACTCCCGCAACTCTCCAGCAAGAGGCGCCAGGGAGTCGGACGCGGCTTTGCCTTTCGCCAATTGATTCAGGCCATCCCCGAGCGCGAGCAACGTATCGAGAGAAACGAGACGTTGATCATCCAGCACCAAGCGCATCCTGTTCGCTAATTCCTGCCGCACCTGTTGGCCTTCGGGGCTCGTCTGGTCGGGCCCTGCCAACAAGGCTATGATTTCGTCTTGGGAAAGCGCCGGTCTGCCGGTCGAGGCACGCATCAATTCTCCGAGCGAGTTCCTGCCGGCTTCGAAGAGTTGGCTGGAGGACTGGATCGTGGCGAATGGATTGAGAGCCTTCAGCCACGAATCGTTCATACTTCCTACCGGGATCTGCCCTTGCCGGGCGAGGATTTGCCAGAGTCCGATGTTGGCCTGCACGATGCCCAATGCATCCGCTCGCACGAGGCGGTCGGGAATACGATTGAGCCCGTCGGCCACAGTGAAAAAGCGGGTGATGGCGGCATTGCTCAAACTGGGGAACTCCGAGAAGACCAGATACTGGTCGCCGAATCGTTCGAACTTTTCCGCCAGCAAACGCGCCGTTGCGACATTCAATCGTTGGTCCGGGGACCGGCCGCGGTCGATTTCAGTCAACGCCAGAAAAGCGTTCAGCGGCCCTTCTCTCGAACTCACGCGGGAAACGGCGACCATTCCCTCCACAAGTTGCTCGGGATTGCTCCAACCACCGGCGCGCTTGCCCCACTCCTTAACGATCTTGGAGTCGCTCTTCGCCCGCATGGCCTCCTTCCAAACTTCCAAGCCACCCGGAATGTGCGGCTGGCCGTCAGGCTCAAACTGGAGCCGGTTCACGAGAAGGAAGAGCCCCTGATCCGGACGGAACGAGTGCCGTGTCGGGCTGGGGGAAAGGTCCTTTCCCCGGAGCGCCTCATAGAAATGCTGCAAGCGGCGAGATTCGGTGAAGTAGGGCTGTTGCTTTTGGCTGACTCGCGACAGCGCATCAAAATAAGTGGCGAGCCAGCCGTCGTCTTTGGCGAGCAGGCGGGTTATGAATTCCGCCGGTGATCCGGGACTGGCTCCCACCAAATCTTTCCACGCGGACTCCGCGGGTGTTCCCCCGGGCACGATGACCTTGCCTGCCCGGATGGAGATATGACTGCCGTAAAAGTCGAGAACGGCGGCAACGGGTACCAGCTTCCTCAATCCTTGAGATCGCCACAGCGCATTCCGCGTTTCCACATCCATGCGGGACATGGCCCAATAGAGACGCGCCATTCCGGGATCGCGCAAGATAGAATCCACGACCTCTTTTCTGGTGTTGTTGCCGTTCTTTTCAGCGGCCATCCAATCGTTCGCGGCGAACAGCACAGGCACTCGAGTGGAGGTGAAGGGATAAACGAAAGGTTTGCCTCCTCGCAACGTATCTTCAAGGTCAGACAGGGGAAATCCGGAATCAATCGTGAGGAACGCCCTGTCCGCATTCGTGGTTTCCAGCGCGGCATTTGGCCCGCACGATTCCTTCATTCTGTAGCCGAGGATCGGCAAAAGCGGCTTCGCTTCCGCGCAATTCGATACGTGAATCACGCCTTCCGCGCCCGCGAACGTCATCAATTCCCTGGCCTGATCCATATACCAATTCAACAGGATCAAAAACTCGGTTGGCTTGCCCCCACCCCCTTGAAAGCCATTCACCACCACATTGCGAGCCAGCAGGGGCAAGACTTCCTCTGGGGAGATTTTCTGACTGATGGCGGCCATGCGTAAAAAAGAGCGTAAAGGACCCGGAATCGCAACCTCCTCCGAGGAGGCCGCAGAGGCAGGCTCGAGAGATTGCGTACCGTTGGTTTGCTCCGCAGGAGTGGCGGGTAAAGCGGTCCAGGCGTTGCGAGGGGCGTAAAAAAAAGCGCACAGTAAAATCGAGAGAAGAAATGCGGGTAGGCAAAAGCGAGATTTCATGGCCGAATCCTCCATCCAACATTGAGGAAAATGAAATGTGAGTTGTTGGCGACACCGGGCAAGGGGGGCACTCTGCCTTCCCGGCGCGACCTCCATTTAGCTGACCTGGGCCCGGAGAACCGCAGGGTCATCGGTTCTCCTCGAAATAGAAATCGGAAATGTGTCTCTGTTTTCTGCCGGCGCTCCCTATTAATGCGGGCTCCAAGTAGAGCCCACACCCGATGTGGGAGCGAAGGATAGATCATTCGTCTGACTCCCGTCAATCCAGTACTAACATCATGACCCCGATCAGTCACGCTTCGAGACAGTCTTGGCAAACACGAAAGCGACAGAGCGCGGTTATGTCCTTGCACAGCGAAACTCATCTACTCCTGGGGGCGGGGAGTACGGCAAAGGTACACGAGAATTGCGAACGGATCAATCGGAAGTAGAACAAAAGGTGCAGGTCGACCCTGCATCTCACTGAAGAACAAAACCGCAAGAAGTTGCCCATGGGATGGTCAACGGAAGAAGAATTCGTCAGCGAAACGATACAGCAGCCTGGATTGGCGCCGCCTTCCGAGGCCATACGCAGGATGCAGCGGCGCAAGAAGACGTCCGGCGTACCGACCGATCGAGCCCTCTGGAGGCGAAAGGCCATCCGTGCCGCCAGCCGCATGTGCCGGAATCCACGACGCAACAGGGGCGATGATCAAGGCCCCGGGTGGCTCACCCATTGGAGAGCACATGCTCAGGTTCACGGCCGCGATCAGATTGAATTGTTATTGTACGGTCTTCTTCGACAGCTCGTTGTACACGACAGTGGTGTACGTCGGGAAGTTGGGGACCGGAGGCGGCGCGCCGCCGGCGGATCGGGTTCACCCAGTTGCTGCTTGATCTCCGGCAGCGACTTGCCCTCACTGACCAGCAGCTTGATCTGTTCGTGCCTGGCTTCCACAGTGGCCAGCCTGGTTTGCACATCGGCCTTGGTCTGCAGGTCGCCGTGGCCGGGGACATAGTTATCGGCTTTCAGGGCGGTGAGGACTTTCACGGTTTCAATCCAGCCTTCGGAGGATCCATTCTTTTCCGCGTGAATGAGAGTGAACTCCTGGTTCGCGGCAATGATGTCTCCGGTGAAAACGATTTTCTGATCGGGGAGGAAGACCTGCAAATCGCCGCTGGTGTGCGCCGGAACGGTGTGAATCAGGACGAGGCGTTCCCCATTGATGGTGATATTTTCTCTCTTGTCGATGGTTTTGGTGGGGAGGTGATCCTGCGGCGCGGGATTGCGAGAGCTTGTGGAAGCCTCCATTTCCTTCTTGCAGCCTTCGGTGGAGATGATGGTGAGGCCGGTGGGGAAAGCAGCCAGGCCATTGACGTGATCGCCGTCACTGTGGGTGAGAATCACAGTGGTCACCGGCTTGGGCGTGAGTTTGGCAATTTCGGCGAGTACCTGCTTGGCCGAATCCGCCGTAGTCTTGGCGTCCACAACAACAACGCCGTCCTTGCCAATGATGATCCCGGTGTTTCCGCCAGCGCCCCCCTGGGTCCAGTAAACATCCTCGGCTAGTTTCTTGACGGAGAGCGGCGGAGGTTGCTGTTGTGCGCTGACCGAAAGGCCGAATGCGCAAAAGCTCCCAAGCATTGCCAATCCAGAACCCAGTATCCTTGCTCGGTTCATGTTTGTCCTCCTTTTAGTTCAAAGGTCCCCATATAGTGTCGGATCCACTTACTGAACCACCGTTTCGATTGAGAGCTTACCACGGGTTAGTCTAGGAGAGATTTGCTCTGACTGCGTCTTATGCCGCGCGTGTCTTCGCGGAAGTGGTGCCAGACCGAATTGACATACCCGCCTGGACAGGGGCAAACTTGTGGCACAAAAGTCAGGGGAGGACAAAATGAAGCTTCGTTTCGTGGGATTGTGGTTAGCAGCAGTTGGCGCAACCGCGCTTGGCGGCGCGGCGCTCGCTCAAAACGTACCGGCGCAATTCGTCGTCAGCGGCAAAGCCGCCGAAAAGATTCAGGATTTCACCACCATAAATCTGGCCACCGCGGAGCGCATTGCCGATGTTTGCGAGAAGGCCGCCGCCACGGAAGGCGTGCAGATCAGCATCATGGTGCTCGATAACGACGGCAACCATGTCTACATGGATCGCATGGACGGTCAGGGCTATCTGAATATCGTCACGGCCGACATGAAGGCGCGCACCGCGCTCATGGATCGCGCGCCGAGCAAGCTACGTATGAACCGGGTGATCGAGGACCCGACCGTGGAGCTTCAGCAGATGCAACTCGGCTTGTTTGCGAACTCCGGCGGGCTTCCCATTGTCGTCAACAAACAGTTGATCGGCGTGGTCGGCGTCGGCGGTTCCGCACCTCACCCGCCCGTTTGGAGCGATGAGATTTGCGGTCAAAAAGCGCTAATGGAAGTGATCGGACCATCGGTCGCGCCGCTGGTGCAAGACCTTCCACCACGCCAGAACGCGAATCCGGGCGCCGCGCCGGTTCCGCGTTTTGCAGCCGCCACGCCGCCCAAGTCGAGCCTGCCGACGGAATTCGTGGTCGGCGGCAAAGGCGCGGGGAACGTCTTTGACGGAAATCAGATTTCGCTCACGGCAGCGAAGAAGATCGCCCGCGTGTGTCGCGACTGGGCGGCGTCGAAGGACGGCACAATGTCGCTGTACATCCTCGATAATGCCGGCGAATTCGTGCACATGGAGCGCATGGACGGCCAAGTCTACAACAACATCCGTACCGCGCTGTTAAAGGCGCAGACCTCGCTGAAGACGCGCCAGCCCACATCCATTGCGGCCGCGCAGCTCAAGAACAATCCGAACGGCATGGCGCGGCAAACCACATATTTTAATCTCTTCACCAACTCGGGCGGCATTCCCATCGTTGTCGACGGGCAGATGATCGGCGCCGTCGGCGTCGGCGGCGGCGCGGGCGGCGGTGATGAGAATTGCGCCATCGAGGGTCTGAAGGCGACATTCGGCGAGCACGTTACGCTGCCGGTCTATCCGGCCGCCACAGGCGGCAGCCCCCGGGGCTGAACGAACAGCGCGGAACGCGGCGCGATCCCGTTGCGCGATAGTCTCTTCGATTACGGAGAGAATCGCGTTCTGTCTGAACATGCAGTTGCGACCGAGAGTGCGACGGATGACTGAATACACGCGGATCGAAACGCGCGCGGCCTAGTCATTGTGAAGCACAAGACTCGATCGGTGAGACGGCCCGGGTTGGATGAAATCAAAGGAGGGCACGATGTCAGACCCGCGAAGTCTGTTGCGCGGCGCGGCCGTGGCAGCCGGAGTGCTCATGATTGCATTCGCTGCATCGTCTTCGGGCGCCGATATTCTCGACGATTGGTCCACAGTCAAACTGCCGCCGCCGCCCGAGCTCAAAGCGGTCACGCTAGAGGGTTCGACGACAGCGTTGCTCATTCTGGACATGATGAAGACTAACTGCGGCGCCCGCCCGCGATGCGTGGCCACGATTCCCAACGTCAAGCGGCTGCACGATGCAGCGCGCACCGCGGGAGCCATGGTGTGGTACAGCCTCGTCGGCAGCGACGGCAAGGCCACTCCCGCGGACGTGATCGATCCGAAATTCATGCCGCGCGACGGCGAATGGATGCGCCAGAACGGACCGGACAAATTTCTGGGCTCGAACCTGGAGGAGAAGCTGAAAGCGCGCGGCATCAAGACGGTCATCGTGTGCGGCACTTCATTTCAAGGTGTTGGCATTGGCACCGGCTCGGGTTTGGCGCAGCGCGGCTACAAAGTGATCGTACCGATCGATTGCCTGTCGTCAGAAGATCCGTACATGGAGCAGTATGCGGCCTGGCATCTCTTCAAGGGCGGACCGGCCATGGTCACCAGCCAAGTGACGCTGACGCGCAGTACGATGGTGAAGTTCTAAATCCCGCTGGTACTCATAAATCTCGCGCCGGGTGCGCCAGGCTTTGAGCGGTCTTGAAGTGGCGGGTGCCCAACAGTCAAGCGTTTCGAGCGTGGGCCTTTCGATTTTTTCCCTCTGACAGGTCAGGTGTCTCGAGAATTTTTGGTGCGGAAGGGGGGATTCGAACCCCCACGCCTTACGGCGCCACCCCCTCAAGATGGTGCGTCTGCCAGTTCCGCCACTTCCGCACGAGGAAAGGTGAGAATAAATCCGAGCACGTTCTACAACGCAGCCAGCGGTATGCGGCTCGCGCTATTCGTGCTATTTCGACGGCGTCGTTGGAGCAGGCGCCGGTGGAGCAGGCGTTGATGGAGCAGGCGTCGCCGCGTTCGGTGCTGCCGGGAGCGGCGCCTCTGGTATTGGCACTGAACCCGTGTGTACAGGGAGCGCCGGAGCCGGCGCCGGAACCGCAGGCTTGCCCGTCTTTGAGAATTGCTGCAACACGGAACTTCCCGAAGCTGCAGCCGTCGAATTCTGGCGCATGGTCATGGCCATGGACGTCAGCATGAACATGATCGCGCACCACGTCGTGGCCTTCGAGAGGAATGTCGCCGCGCCGCGCGGGCCAAACGCCGTCTGGCTCCCCGCGCCGCCGAACGCTCCCGCCAAGTCCGCGGCTTCACCGCTTTGCAGCAACACCACGATGATCAACAGACCGCACACCAAAATATGCAGCGTGACGAGCACAAAATAAACCTTCCAGCCCATGGCCAGCAGACCCAGGCCGATCAGCAATCGAAATTGCCCACTTGACTTCTTTTGGCATACTAATTCCTGCCCTTCAGAAATTCACGTTCTCAAAAATTTACAATGGAGGCGAACGCCTCGGCGTTCAGACTCGCGCCACCCACCAGCGCTCCGTCAATTTCCACCTGCGCCATCAACCCCTTGATATTGTCGGGTTTGACGCTGCCACCGTAGAGAATCCGCAACCCGCTGGCCCGTTCCGGCGTAAACACCGCCGCTGCCTGCTGCCGCAGGAACCGGTGCGCCTCCGCAGCCAATTCCGGAGTCGCCGTGCGGCCCGTGCCTATCGCCCAGACAGGTTCGTAAGCAAGAATGATACGCGAGAACTCCGCACCGGTCAACGCAGCCACGCCACCGCGAAATTGCCGCTCGAGCACCTCTTCCGTCTTTCCGCCCTCGCGCTCGGCGAGCAGCTCCCCCACGCACAAGATCGGCGTCAGACCCGCTGCAAGCGCCATCTTAACCTTCTTGCAGGCGCGCTCGTCGGTCTCGGCACAGAATTGACGCATTTCCGAATGCGCAATGAGGACGGCGCGGCATCCCGCATCCACCAACATCGCGGCGGAAACTTGTCCGGTGAACGCACCTTCCGCTTCCCAGCACAGGTCCTGCGCCGCGATCGAAATCGCTGTCCCGCGCGCGGCTTCCACCGCCGCCGGCAGCGCCGTAAACGGCGGCGCGACGATGATGTCGCAGTGCGTCGAGCCCGCCACCAGCGGCGCCAGCGCGGCAAAATACGCGCGCGCCTCCGCCTGCGTTTTGTACATCTTCCAATTCCCGGCAATCACCGGTCGCCGCATCATGCCTCTTTCGTCGCCTCAACAGCTTTCACTACCAGTATTCAGCGCTCCCGAAGTTTTCTGTTTCCTCTGCGTCGAATTCCGAAAAGCTCAACACAGAGGGCACAAAGGAGCACAGAGGACCAGGGAGAAATCACCCTGATTCTTCTCTTTCAACTTCTTCTCTGTGCTCTCTGTGTCCTTTCTCCGTGTCCTCTGTGTTAAATCTTTAATTCTTTGAGGCGCTCAAATTTTATTCGTCAGCGCCTCGACTCCCGGCAACTTTCGCCCGCCGAGAAATTCAAGCGATGCGCCCCCACCGGTCGAAATGTGCGAAACTTTGTCGGCAAGCCCTGCCGCGTGGATCGCCGCCACGGAATCTCCTCCGCCGACGATCGAAATCGCGCCGTTCGCTGTCGCGGCAGCGACCGCGCGCGCAATTTCCAGCGTCCCGCTTGCGAATGCCGGCATCTCGAACACGCCCATCGGACCATTCCACACAATTGTTTTCGCGCGAGCCAGCTCCGCGCTGAATTTCGCGATTGTTTCCGGACCGATGTCGAGCCCCATCCATCCGTCGGGCGTCGCGTTCACGCTGGTCGTTTGCGTCTTCGTATCCGCCTTGAATTCCGCGCCCAGTACATGGTCGCTGGGCAGCAGCAGGCGGAAGTTGCGCTGCTTGGCCTCCTCGATCAGTTTTCGCGCAAGATCCAGTTTGTCGGTTTCCACCAGTGAATTCCCGATTGGCAGCCCCTGCGATTTCAAGAACGTGTACGCCATTCCGCCGCCGATCGAGCATCGCGTCGGCGACGCGCATCAGGTTCTCGACCACTTCGATCTTGTCCGAGACTTTTGCGCCGCCCAGCACCGCCACGAATGGCCGCTCGGGATTTGACAACGCCTTGCCCAAATACGCCAGCTCGCGCTCCATCAGCAGTCCGGCCGCGGCCTGCTTCACGAAGCGCGTAATTCCCACGACCGATGCGTGCGCGCGATGCGCCGAACCGAACGCGTCGCACACAAACAGGCCGTCGCAGAGCGCCGCCAGTTGACGGGAGAATCCTTCGTCGTTGGCCTCTTCTTCCGCGTGGTAGCGGACGTTTTCGAGCAACAGCACGCCGCCATTTGCGAGCGCGCGGCTCTTTGCCTCGCGCATCCGCGCCAACGCAGTCCGCCGCGAACTCCACCGGCGCACCCAAGCAACTCCGCAAGCTTTGCCGCCACCGGCCGCAAACTGTATTTCGGATCGGGCTTGCCCTTGGGCCGGCCCAAGATGCGATGCCAGCACCAGGCGGGCGCCGCGTTCGCGCGCAAATGCCAGCGTTGGCAGCGTCTCCCGGATGCGCGTATCGTCGGTGACACGCCCGCCGTCCAGTGGAACATTAAAATCCACGCGAATGAATACTCGTTTGCCGCCAATTCCAGATCGCGGATCGAAAGTTTATTCATGGTCTGCGTCCGAAAGGTAAGAGGAATTCCTCATCCCGCTTCGGTGGGATTCGCAATGAAAGTCGAAATTACTTTTTCCGCAATCTGCGAAGCCGCCGCGCATAAATGGCCAGCTTCAGCTGCACCACGCGCATCCACCTGCCTCAGGGGCCACGAATCACGATTCACGAATCACGACCCTACAGCTTCGACGCCAATAGCTCGATCAAATCCCGGCAGCGGCTCGAATACCCCCACTCGTTGTCGTACCACGCCAATATTTTCGCGCAGTTCGTGCCCACCACGCGCGTGTAGCCGGAATCGACGATGGACGAGTGCGGGTTGCCCTTAAAATCGGCAGAGACCAACTCCTCTTCGGTGTATTCGAGGATGTTCTTCATCGGGCCTTCGGCAGCGCGGCGCAACGCCGCATTCACGGTTTCAACCGTGACAGGTTTTTCCGTCATGACGGTGAGGTCCACCACGCTCACGTTCGGCGTGGGCACGCGGATGGAGTAGCCGTCGAGCTTCCCTTTCAGCTCCGGAATCACCAGGTGCAGCGCTTTCGCCGCGCCGGTCGATGTCGGAATCATCGAAAGCGCCGCCGCGCGCGCGCGACGCAAGTCTTTGTGCGGCAGATCGAGCAGCCTCTGGTCGTTTGTGTAGGAGTGGATCGTCGTCATCGTGCCGCAGGAGATCCCGAACGTGTCGTGGATCACTTTGGCGACGGGAGCCAGGCAGTTGGTCGTGCAAGAGGCATTTGAAATGATGTGATGTTTCGCGGGGTCGTACGCCTTGTCGTTCACTCCCAGCACAACCGTCAGGTCCTCCCCGGTAGCGGGCGCCGAGATGATCACCTTCTTCACCGGACCGCGCTTGTGTTTTGCCGCGTCAGAAGCTTTGGTGAACAGTCCCGTCGATTCGATGACGATTTCCGCCCCGACCGATGCCCAATCAATCTCTCCCGGATCTCTCGTTTTGAACACGCGGAAACTTTTTCCATCCACCGCGATCGAATCGTCGGTGTGGGTCACCTTTTGGTGCAAGTTTCCCAGTACGGAGTCGTATTTCAGCAAGTGCGCCAGAGTCTTCGAGTCGGTGACGTCATTCACCGCCACGAATTCAATCGCCGGATTTCCCAGCGATGCGCGCACGATGTTCCGCCCGATGCGGCCGAAGCCGTTGATCCCCACTTTGATGGGCATGATTCCTCCGGAAGAATGAATAGCCAGGCATGAGAACTCAAAATGCTAGGTTGGAGAGGTGCAAAAGTCAAACCGATTCGCCGCCTAGTCGTCTCTTTTCTCGCTGTGCAGGGCGTCTTCGGTAGGGGAAGGTTTTTTCAACACTCCTTGCAGGACACGCAGTTGGCCGTCCACCGGCCCGATCTGCAAACCAAGAATCTTTGCAATCAACGGATACAGATGGATGTTTTCGAACGGGGCAACGGTCACGCCGGCGCGGATGTCCGGACCGGCGGCGTAAAAAATCGCCTTCATCGACGGCATCGTGTCCGGATCGTACCCGTGCGCACCTCGGGCGGGCATCATGAAATTGCCGGGCACATGCGCAACGATGTTGAACGGGCCGGTCGGCACGACGACCGGGTCGCCCGCGCGTGGATTCGAATCGAAATGCAGGTTCTCCGGCAACTTCGCCCGGCGATACACTTCGAACATGTCGCTCGCGCCAAGCAAGGAGTGGTAGGCCTTTTCCGCATCGGCTTCGGATTTCGCGTAGAGCAGGGGGCCTGACGTCTCGAATTGTGACAGGTCAGCCCATTTGTCAAGCGCAATCCAATCGCCCTGCGCAGTTTCCATGCCGTGATCGGCGACTACGATCAGATCGACGGGCAGACCAAGCCTCGCGATCCCCTCGTACAATTTTCCGATCATCTCGTCTACGTGCCGGACGGCTTCACCAGTTTCAGGAGCGCCGGGTCCAAACTCGTGCCCCGCGTGGTCCACGTTGGCATAGTAAAGAGTGATGAAATGCGGCCTGTCCTTCACCGGAAGCCGCAGCCAGGCTAGAACTTGTTCCACACGCTTCTCGTCTGGAAACTTGTCATCAAAATGCAGGTAATAGCTGGGGCGCTTTCCTTGAATTTCCGCCTCTGAGCCCGGCCAGAAAAAACAGGCGGAGCGCATTCCTTGCTGCTCGGCGAGCACCCAGAGCGGCGTGCCGCCGTACCAGCTACCGTCCCCATTTGTTTTTGGGTCCATGTAGGAATATTTCTCCTTGCGCGCGGGATCGTAGAAATTATTGGCGACGATGCCGTGATGCTCGGGATAAAGCCCAGTCACAATCGTGTAGTGATTGGGGAAGGTAACCGAGGGATACGACGGAATCATGCCCTTCGGCGCACTCGCGCCGCGCAGTGCCATGTCCAGCAGATTCTTTGCGCCATATCGCTCCACGTAGTCGTACCGGAATCCATCGAGCGACACGAGCACCACGTATGGCTTCGATCTGCTGCGCCGCCGCGTTCGGCGGGTTCGGAACCTCGATGACTGGCGCAAGGGATTGCGCGGCGCAGGCAACCGCTGAGAGAATCAGGACGAGCGCAAAGGATTGCGCGCGCGATCGAATTCGGCCTAGAAATCGATTCATTGGCTCTCCGCTGACCGGGAAATAGAGCGCCGGTTCTCAGCCCAACAAGAATGTATCTAGAACACGCGCGGAACGCGAGCAAAGAAACGAATAACGATATTCAGGGAATCATTCGGTCAGTGGAACTACTGCGGAAACTGCTGCACCTGGATGACTTTGTCACCGTCGAACTTCACAAAGACGGTCTTCGCGGGCGGCTTGCCATAAATCCAGTCTTCGGTTTCGTCTCCATCGGGTGTTTTCTCGCGAACCTTGCGATCGGGACGTCCGAGCGCCGCGATAACCATTTCGCGGTCCATGCCAACCGCGGGCCGCTTGTCCTTGATGGCGTTCTGGATGTCGGGCGGCAAAGTCTCCACCCACTGCACGGCCGCGGAATGTTGCTTTGAAAAATCGAGTATCCCGGAAAGATAGTGCTTCAATTCATCGGGAGTCATGTCCGGCACCGGCTTGCCGAAGTCCAGATACACCGTCGCACCGGCGTTCGTATTCACGGGCGTTTCCTGTCCGGACGTCGTCATCGTGGGCATCCCGCCCACCTCCAGGTGAATGCGGTCGCGCAAGCGCGTCTTCCCGCGTCCGCCGCCATTGATATTCACGAGGATCGAGCGATCCTTGAATTCCAGGCCGGTAATCTGCGCCCGATCGCCCGGATTTATAGCCGAGCCCGAGCTCCCAAGCGCCTGCCGCAACACTTTCTCATCGAGCGGCGCGCCCGCCTTTATATGGAAACCCTTCTTCCCTGCGGGAATCGGCTGGCACCACGCGCACGAATTCTCCGGATATGAACCGCACCATCGCCAAACGAGACTCTGGCTGGAGAGACTCATCCTTGCTCTTTCCAGATTTGATGCCAGAGGTATTTTGCTGTGGGGCTTGATCCTGATCGTTCGCCACTGACACGTCCGGCGCCATCGTCGGCAATACCGGCAGATTCTCGTTGGGGGGAAATTCAACGCGTTCGTTTTCGGGCGGGCGCAGGCGAATCACTCCGGACACATCTGCGCTCAACAAAAGCGCTGCCGTAGCCAGCATGGATCCAAACCGGAGCATTCGGTACCTTCTGATACTATTTTAGCACCAATCCGCGATGGCCTTCCACCACTGTCTCTCCGGTCTGGGACACTGATCCTCTCCCCCCACCGGGTAGGGAGAAATGCCGGTTGCCGCTTACCGATGTGTGTATGGAATCTTGCTTGGCGTCTGCCAACAAGCGTTGCAACCGTGCTACCCTCTTCGGCTGGCTGCCGTCTAATTCTAGCTCGCTGCGCTCCAAAGCCGCAGCGGCCATTTGGGGTGCCATCCATGAGATTCACGCGTAAGTCTCCGAAAATTTCCGTCGCGCGCGCCGTAATTTGCGCGCTTCTCACTTTCCCTTTGCTTGCGGCTCAGTCGCAGAACGCGAACATAGATGCGCCTAAACAAGATACCCACGGGATCGTCGTGGTCAACATGGACTCCTCAGTCAAGCCGGGTGACGATTTTAATCAATACGCCAACGGGTCTTGGATGCAGCGCACCGAAATTCCGCCCGACCGCGGCAGAGTCGGCGTCTTCAACAGTCTCGCCGACTTGAGTAACAAGCGTACCGTCGGCCTGATCGAAGATGCAGCCAAGGCCAATGCGCCCGCCGGTTCCAATGTCAACAAAATTGCCGGACTTTACAACTCTTACATGGATGAAGCCGCCATCGAAGCGAAAGGCGTCGCCCCGCTTCGCCCGCTTCTCGATGCCATTGCCGCAATCCACGACAAGCGCGAGTTGGCCCGAGCGTTGGGCGAGAGCCTCCGATCTGACGTCGACCCGCTAAATAACACCAATTTTCATACCTCTAATCTCTTCGGGCTGTGGGTCGCGCCCGGCTTCAACGACTCCGAGCACTATGCGGCCTACCTATTGCAGGGCGGCCTGCAACTTCCCGACCGCGAGTACTACCTGGGCGACAACGACCGTATGCGCGACATCCGCGCCAAATATCGGGCCCATATTTCAAACATGCTCAAGCTCGCGGGATTTACTGACACCGACGCCCGCGCCGGACACATATTTGAGTTGGAGCATGCCATCGCCGAAAAACACATTACTCTGGCGGATAACGAAGACATCCATAAAGCCAATAACACCTGGAAGCAGGCCGAATTTGCCGCGAATGCCCCTGGCCTCGATTGGGCGGAGTATTTCCGCGGCGCGGGCCTCGGCAAGCAGACCAGCTTTATCGTCTGGCAGCCAACGGCCTTCACTGGGGAATCCGCTCTCGTCGCCTCCACCTCGTTGGACACCTGGAAAGACTGGCTCGCGTTCCACTTGATCGATACCTATGCGGGAGTGCTGCCCAAGGCGTTCAATGAGGAGCGATTCGACTTCTTCGGCAAGATACTCTCCGGCACACCGGAACAGCGCCCGCGCTGGCAGCGCGGCGTCGATCTGGTCAACAGCCTGCTCGGCGACGCTGTCGGCCAAATCTACGCGCAGCGTTACTTCCCGCCGGAAGCAAAAGCTGACGCGTACAGTCTATGGTCGCGAACATTATTTCCTCGTTCCGAAAGCGGATTGACGCGCTCGCTTGGATGGATCCTAAAACCAAAGCCGAAGCCCAGGCCAAGCTCACCACCCTTTATGTGGGGATCGGTTACCCCGAAACCTGGCACGACTACTCCGCTTACGAAGTCAAGGCGGACGACATTTTCGGCAACATCTGGCGCGGCAGCCTCTTCGAATATCACCACGATGTCGCGCGTCTCGGCCTCCCGGTCGATCGCAAGGAATGGTCCATGACGCCGCAGACGGTGAACGCCGTCAATCTCCCGCTGCAAAATGCGCTCAACTTCCCGGCTGCCATCCTTCAACCGCCGTTCTTTGATCCGCAGGCCCCTGCCGCGGCCAACTACGGCGCCATCGGCTCCGTCATCGGACACGAAATCAGCCACACGTTTGACACGGAAGGCAGCGCGTTTGACTCCAAAGGGCGCGTACGCAATTGGTGGACAGCGGCTGACCTTGCGCATTTCGAAGCTGCCACCGCGAAACTCGCCGCGCAGTATGACACCTACAAACCCTTCCCCGACATCTCCGTGAACGGCAAGCAGACGATCGGAGAAAATATCGCCGACGTCGCAGGCATCTCCGCCGCCTACGACGGCTACCGCGCCTCACTCGCTGGCAAGACGGCCCCCACGCAGGACGGATTCTCCGGCGACCAGCAGTTCTTCATTGCTTTCGGACAAAACTATGCCTCGAAGATGCGCGAAGCCGCGCTCCGCCAGCAAGTGATGACCGACCCGCACTCCCCGGCGCAGTTCCGCGCAGCTACCGTCCGGAACATCGACGCATGGTACGAAGCATTCGATGTCCACCCGGGCCAGAAGCTCTACCTCGCGCCGCCAGACCGCGTTCAGATTTGGTAAGAGTGTTTACGCATTTCTATTTCGCGGGGAGCGAAATAGCTGAAGAGGCTAGTCCTGCCCGTCTGACCGAACCTGAACACCATCCCGATCGATCCGCAACGGCAGCAACGTTCCGCCCGCTGCCGTAACGGCAGCCTCCACGCGGGCGCGCGCTTCGGGCTCGATCACCAGCGTTAGGCACCCGCCGCCGCCCGCGCCGCAGACTTTGCCGCCGAGCGCACCTTGACGCCGCGCGGAGGAAATAATGCGGTCAATCACCGGCGTGGAGATCGTCCGAAGATTCCGGCGGCGGAACTCCCACTCCTCGCGCACCAGGCGCCCTACTTCGTTCCACTGGTTCCGTTCGAGTGCGGCGCGCACTTGCCGCGCGACCACCGCGATTTTTTCGAGGTTTTGCGCGACGCGCCGGTCGCCATCGATGTGTCGCTTAAAACTTCCCAGTTGTTGATGCCGGATTGCCGCGGCTTGCCGGTATAGCAAAGCACCAATCGGCGTTCCAGTTCGTCGAGGTCGCAGCCGAGCGCCTCGCGCCGTTCGCCGCCCGGCGCGAGAACGATGGCGGCGGCGCCGCCGAATGCCGGAGGGTAATGATCCTGCGTGCCGGTGGGCACGCGGATGACGATGGCCTCGACGTCGCGGCTGATGTGAATCCAGTCTTCGCGGCGCAGGCCCGCTCCGGTCAGACGATCGAGCGCCGCGCAAATCGCCACGGCCATGGCGGACGAGCCACCGATCCCCGCTCCAGCGGGAGCCTCGGAATCGGTGGTCAGCGTGAAGCCCCATCGATGGGCGAAACACGCGCACGAGATGCGCCAGCAACGGCAGTTTGTAGCGCCGCGCGCGGCACAACGCTTCGAGCGACGGAAACGATTCTTCACGCTTCGTATCGCGAGAGACCAAAACGATGCGCTCTGATTTTTCGGGCCGGGTGCGTGCTCTACTTGCTTGCCCTGATGAAGGAAGGATCGCCCGCGAGAAATCCGTCTCGATGACGCAGGATGCATAGCGCGTGATCGCGCAATTTACGGTTACAGCGCCCTCGTGGAACAAGTACAGCGGCCAAATGTCCAGCGTTCCTCCGGCCAGATCGATCCGCGTAGGCGCTTTCGACTCGATTCTCACTTTGACTTGCTCCCTTTCTCCCGCTAGCCTTTTAGTTCCCGCGGATTCCGCACACCGCGCGAATGATAGCAGATGACCCACACCACCAGACGCGAAACGCACGGCCGTGATTCCGTACTTGCACGATTCATGCTGGGCTTTGATGGCGACACTCTCTCCGCGGAACTCGCTGGCTATCTCGAACGCGGCCTGGCAGGCGTAGTCCTCTACAAGCGCAATTTCCGCAGCGCGCAGCGCCTTCGCGAGCTCACCGCGGAAATCCGCCGCGCAGCCGGCCGCCCCGTGCTGATTGGCATCGACCAGGAAGGCGGCACACGCTTCGCGCTAGGGGAACCGTTCACCTCGTGGCCCTCGGCGGCGGAACTTGGCCGCGTGGGTGACATCGCCTTGGTGGAACAAGTGGCGCGGGCGATGGCGGTCGAGCTCCGCGCCGCGGGATGCAATCTCAATTTCGCGCCGATGCTGGACCTCCACGTAAATCCGGAAAGCCCCGTCACGAAGGACCGCAGTTTTGGCGCCGATCCGCAGCTCGTCGCGAAGATGGGCGTGGCGTTCGATCGAGGACTGCGCGCGGGCCGTGTGCTCTCTTGCGCGAAGCATTTTCCCGGCCACGGCGATACGCTGGTTGACCCGCACCACGATTTGCCGGTATTTGCCGGAACGATGGAGCGTCTGGAGTCCGCCGAACTCGTTCCCTTTGCCGCAGCCGTTGCGGCGGGTGTGCCGCTGGTTATGACCGCGCACATTCTGCTGCCGCGGATTGATCCGGAGCAGCCCGCTTCGCTGTCGCGAAAAATGCTCGACGGCGTATTGCGCCGCCGCATGGGATTCAGGGGCGTGATTCTCGCGGACGATCTCGGCATGGGCGCGATTGCGCGGAGGTACGGGCCTGGCGAGGCCGTCTATTGAAACGCTTCGCGCAGGCACGGATATCGCAATGTTGTGTCATGACTGGCCAAGCGTAGCGCCAGCCATTGCCGCAGTCAGGCAGGCCCACGAGGCCAGGCGTTTCGATGAAGCGGAGTGGAACGCATCGGTTGAACGAATCGACGTACCTGCGCTCTTGCGGAATTGCCGGCGCCAGAGCCGGGCCTCGACATTTTGGCGTGCGATGAGTTTCGCGCTCTTGCAGCTGCAATTCGTGCGCGGCTACGCTGATTTCTCTGTGTACTCTGTGCTCT
This sequence comes from Terriglobia bacterium, assembly GCA_963811715.1. Taxonomy (GTDB): domain Bacteria; phylum Acidobacteriota; class Terriglobia; order Acidiferrales; family UBA7541; genus Palsa-360. The sequence goes on along the minus strand of CAWESM010000003.1, from coordinate 2,036,606 downwards.
CTGTGTTAAAACTCTTCGGAAAAATCTAACACAGAGGACCCTGAGGGCACAGAGGTCACAGAGAAAAACGTTATTCAAATGAATAGAGATTAGTTCGCAGCTTTGCGGGCCAGAGGCGCGGGCGCCGATTTTTTCTCGGCTTCGACTTTTTCATGCGCTAGCTGAGGTTCGAAGCAGCGGCGGCAGCGCGGCTCGTACATTCCCGCCGCTCCCACGACGATCAGGTCGTCGGAGGCCACCAGGCGCTGCGTGTGCACGGCCGGATTCCCGCATTGCACGCAGATGGCGAGCAGCTTCGTGATTTCTTCCGCGACCGCCAGGAGGCGCGGCATGGGATCGAACGGGCGGCCCAGGTAGTCGGTGTCGAGCCCGGTGACGATTACGCGCTTGCCTGCGTCGGCCATGCGCATGCAAACGTCAACCAGTCCGTCGCCCAGAAACTGTCCTTCGTCGATCCCCACCACTTCGGTGCGCGCCTGCACTTTCTCAAAGACCTCGTTCGCGTTCCGGACAATCTCGGAGGGCAGCTCGAGACCGGAGTGCGAGACGATGTCGGTGTGCGCGTAGCGCTGGTCGATGACCGGCTTGAAAATTTGCACGCGCTGGCGCGCGATTTCCGCGCGCTTCAGCCGCCGAATGAGCTCTTCACTCTTGCCTGAAAACATGGGACCCACGATCACTTCGATCCAGCCCATGTTCCCTTTGACGATGTCCAAGGTGCCTCGCCCCCGCGCGAAGAATAGCACACTGCGCGGCAACTTCGGCGGTCATCCTCCGAGAACGAAGCAACCACAGATAAAGCACAGATGAACACAGATAAGAGTGAAAGATAAGAACGGGAATTGCGGGATACCAAAGTCTCTGCTTCTTCGGATAGGTTTTTTTCTGTTATCTGTGCTTATCTGTGTTCATCTGTGGTTTCAAACGTCGTCACACCCGCCAGAGGGGCGCCTGTTTTTCCTTGCCATAGCGGTCGAGGAGGAATTTCTTCAGTTCATCCACATTGGAAAAGACACGGTCGGCGCATGCCAGCATCCATCCGCTGACTTGCTCAATGCCAGCGTCCGTCATCAGGTACACGGGAATGCCCTGGCGGTAGGCAAAAGTTAACTCGGAGGAAGTTCCTCCCCCGGCCGCCGCGGCGCCGTCTCCCGTCAAATAGCAAATGACGTAGTCGGCTTTGTTTTCGATGATGTCGAGGTCGTACTGGATGATCTTGCGGACGACGCGGCGGAAACGCTCGATATCGGTATGCTTCCATTCGCGAAAATGCGCAGCCTCTTCGTCGGTCAGGCTTTTTTTTTCGTCTTCGGCGGGATCGTAGACACGGTGGCCGAGTTCATTGTGAAGAAACGGCGTGAGTTTGCGGCGCCACATTTTGCCGCCGTCCGCCGCGAACTCAATCGGACCGCACAGGTATGCCAACATGAGGATCAGTAAGGGCCGTACCCTGAAGGAATGGAGCGGTCGATGGGACTCGAACCCACGCCTGGACCTTGGCAAGGTCCCGTACTACCCCTATACTACGACCGCCCCGTAACAAGAAAACTTTATCACGACGCTCTTGCGGCGGCAAGATCCTATCGGCATCGAGTGATTCGCACGCGATCCACAGGCAGAATCACACCCGTAGCGTGCCACAACTCTACACCTCACCAAACACTGTTCTGTGTGTTTTAGCTGACCTGAAGCACGCGTGCTGTCTTGACGACAGGCGACTTCCTCTGCCGTTCGGCAAACTTGGAAGCTTTGGCGTGGTCGGTATAAACACGGGCGAATTTCTCCCCGTCTTTATAAAACACCGTGACCTGCCAGTGCTTATGCTTGCGGCGCCTGTCCTTCCCCAGCTTGGTGCGTTTTCTTTTTTTCAAGGTTTTTCCCCGCCCGCATACTATCTCAATAGAACCGGGTACGCACAAGTACCGATTCGAGCAATAATGTCCGAACAACGGGAAAGCGGTAAGAAATCGGCCGCCTCGTCCCACCAGCCATTCCAGACGAACATTCGCAACCGTTCGGAGCACCTCGGATTGATTGAGGAATCGTGACTCCGTCTGGAATAAAACGCGCCCTCTCCGTCCCGAATAGCACGGGCTGGAGAGGCCGTTCACGGCGAACGCCCACGGTGAACCGCCCGCTCTTGGGGCGGGCATCTGTTCGCCCCCCCAGAACCAGTTTGAGTAGCTGCCCGGCGACGCCCAATCATCGGGAGGCCAGTTCCAGGACAGGTCCCAAATCGGGACCCAACATTTTGCAGATGGAAACCATCCACATAATGGATGCCAACTTCTCCCTACGCCAGTATCTAATGGGTGTGGAGGTATAGCTTCCCTTGAAAGTAAGAACAGCGAAGGAAGAGGAATCGAAACAGAAAGTTCGGACGGACGAATCTTATTTATAAACGGCCACATCATATAGGGTGATTGAAAGTGAGGAATCATATGTTGCTTCATACGAATAAATGGACGAGGATCGAGGACCCTCGTGAGTACGGACCTGAGGTTGTGAACGACCTTCGTAATTTGCTCGCCGCAGGAGGGTGTGCGCAACGCGATCCGAGCCGCGAGAATTTTTATGAGCTTGCATCTGACGGGCACACCTTTTATATCCACATTTCACCCGTCAACCACGACGTAATGCTGGTGGCGAAGTGGTTGAACAGCCCAAAGGAAGTTTGTACATCTGCGGCCCACCTCGCTGCATAAGCCAGGTATTCTGTAGGGACCTCTCTACAAACAAGCCGGGCGCCATAGACGGAGGTCACTTCGTTGCCGATCTCCAAGATCTCATTTGAACGCTCAGGGACAGGCAATGGAGACCAAGCAAGCCGAGATCCGATGCTTTTGGCGTACTGATTGCTACACACTTCCTAGTATTCAAAATTCACGGCGAACTGGATAATGCGGGGGCTGAAATCCTGTATAGGCTGTCCATATCCGGGAAGTGGAACGGTGCCCGTGCCGAAAAAAGGATTGGTTGCGGCCGCGCTGGTATGGTTAAAGAGGTTAAAGAATTGTGTGATGAGATCCAGGTGACGGTGTTCGCCAAGGTTAATCGTCTTCACCACGCCCAAGTCCACGATCGCCATTCCTGGAGTCTGCAAGGAATTGCGCCCCAAACCTAGCGGCCGCGCAGCGAGTGGGAAAGCGTCGCTGCGGTTCGAGTCGAGGCCTACCAGTGGATCGATCGGACGACGGGTTCCTAGGGTGATCAGTGGTGCTAGTTCAATTTGCCCGGGAATGGGCAAGTTCCAAAGCGCGTTAAAAACCAATCGCTGTTGCTGATTTTGGCGCGAGAGTGCGCGTTCGGCCGCGAGATCGAATGGGTTTTGCGGCTGCTCGTCGAAATCCGAGGCGTCGTCCAAGGTCTTCGAAAGAGTGTAGCTCCCACTGAACTCCACATCGTTGGACAGCCGCCGGTTGAGTGTGAACGAAACACCGTTATACGTGGAACTCGCGGAATCCTGGATTTGATAGATATCGTTGAACCGCGCCGCAGTTCTGCCATGCCGGGCGGAAAGACCAGGTTTCCGATTTGCTGCGGCGGAGGTAACAGGTTCACGTTGAGTGTTCGCGCCAATTTGACGCCACGAACAAACAGATAGTCGGCCCGAAACGTCACGTCTTTTGCGAGAAGATATTCCCCGCCGGCGTTGGCCTGTTGGCTGTAAGGTGTAGCCATGCGCGGATCGGGTTGATAGATGGATGGTGCGATTCCGGATAGGGGGGCAGCCTGTGAGCCGCCTCCCGCTCCTGCGAATACACTCGCCGCCGCGCCTCCATTAACGACCTGCTCAAATCCTTGCGAACCATTCATTTCGATGGCTCGCGTCAGGTTGGCGAGAACATAGCGGTCAAAGAAGATTCCATATCCCGCGCGCACGACCCACTTGGACGAGGGACTCCAGGCCAGACCAACTCGCGGGCTGAAATTATTTGTATCCTGATTGAACAGCGACGGCAGGCGCTCGAAGTCGTATCGTACGCCCAGGTCCAGCGTGAGTTGCCGTGTGATGGACCAATGATCCTGCACAAATCCACCGAAACTCGTTACTGAAAAATTCACGCTGGGGTTCCCGAACGCCTGCCGAAACTGGTCTGGATTCGCTGCCCTAAAATCGGCGAGAGAGCCGAAAAGATAGAGCCCCCCAAAGCCGTCCCGCACGGCCGCGCGTAACCTGACATGGTTCACCGTGGCGCCTACCTTCCACAGGTGTTGGCCTTTCGTCTTAAGGTAGGTGTAGCTCGTTTGGTAGTGGTTTTCTCTGCGATTGCTGTTGCCACCATACGGCTGCCCAAAATCCACCAGGCCGTTGATACTGATTTCGGGGTCTGCCGCATCGTTTGTGCGTAAGACTGCATGGCGAGTCGCTGCCTCGAAACGCAGGTCGCCAACACCCCCGGAACCGAAGACAGTGACCAGCGACCCGGCCACCACGTTGTCCGCGGTGAAGCTGCTGCCCCGGGCGCTCGCGTCATCGAGCGCCGTGGTGTTGAAGGCATTGCCGGCTACGCGGTTGTTGGTGAAAGCGTAGCGCAGCATCAAGGAATTCCGCGAACTCATCTGGTAGTTGACCTTTCCTGATGCTTCTGTTTCCGCTCGCGCGATCGGGACAAAACCGGTAGTGATCTGGCGGATATTCAACCGGAGAAAAGCGCCTGCCGCAAGAATCTTGTTAATGGCTAAGGCCAGAGAGGGATCTATGTCGGAGCCGATTTGGCCACGGTTACTTTCTTGCTCGAAAGCCGCATGAAAGAATGCGCGATCTTTAACGATGGGTCCGCCAATGGAAGACCCGATGCGATAGCGGCGGAAGTCTGGCTTGCCGGGCGTGGTTTCGAGGGGATCTTGCGCGTTGAACAAGGCATTTTGGGCATAAACAAAGGCGTCGCCTCGGATGACGTTTGCGCCCGTGCGCGTGACCACGTTGATCGAGCCGCCTGAAGCGCCACCGTATTCCGCCGACAGTCCATTGTTTACCACTTGGTATTCTTGCACTTCTTCGGGAGAAAGCTCGGTGCGGCTCGAACCGGTATATTCATCATTGTTGTCGAGCCCATCGACGGAGATATTATTGCTTCGCGGGCGCAGGCCGCCGAAGGTGAAACCGCTATCCGCGAGCGCGCGGTGTGAGCCTGTTCCACCATGCCGTGAAGAAGAACTGGTCACGCCAGGCATCGCAAGGACAAAGTCCAACGAGTTGCGGCTGTCCACGGGCAGATCTTCGATTCTTTGCCGGTCGACGCTGGAAGTGACAGAAATCTGGCTGGGGTCAATGGGCGACGGTTGCGCGGAGACCGTCACTTGGGTTGTGACGCTGGCCGCTGGCAGGACGACATCCAAATGAGCGGTCATGCCCACGTCGAGGCCTACTCCGGTATGCAAGTAGGGTGCAAACCCAGGATTCTCGATGCGAACCTCATAGCTGCCCACGGGAAGGTCGGTCGAGCGGAAGAACCCTTGGTCATCGGTATAAACCGCGCGAGTTTGGTTTGTTTCGATCTGTCGCAAACCAACTTTGACGCCGGGAATTCGTCCCCCGGTGGCGTCACTGATCGTGCCTTCCAATGTCCCGCTCGACTTCACAGTCTGGGCCGCGGCTGTGGCCACACCAACCAGCGCAAGCAGCACACTGCAGGCCCTACTTAGCGAGCGGCTCACCAACAGGGGCCGGTAGCACCTGCGCGAGAGGTTCAAGGCACACACCCTTAGTGGAAACAGCTTTGATCGAGCCATATTACCCGTAGTAAGCAATTTGAGGGAAAGCCATAGAGACGGAATTTCCGTTTTGACTTCCCGACCGACCGGAAATGTACACCTGTGGGTCTCCGTATGCAATGTTTGCGATACCCGGATACCTGGATTCAATATTCTTCTGTGACTTTTTTCTTGTACGGACTTTGGGAGGTTTTGGGGGAGTGACGGCCGCGGTAATCGTCCAGTTCTTGGTCGGTGATCTGGAAGTGTGTATTCGCCGGATGATTTCCGTCCGCAGCGAGTTCGCGGCGAAGCCGGAGGGAACAGATGTCGGGCGCGTCCTGGAACCGCGCGCGCCGGCAATCGAACGCCGCATTGGCAATCGTCAGCGTAAACTCGCGTGCGTCGTCCTTGGACTCGCGCACGGAAAATCTGTACTCGCGCACAAGGGGGCTGACTTCATAGCCCACAAACTGAACGATGAGACTATCGCTCATCGAGCGGCTGCAATCTTAGGAACTGCGGCGGCAACGGCGGGGACGACGATGGCGACCGTGACCTTCTTTTTGCGCTTGGAGCGCGAACGCTTGGGGGGTGTTCCTTCGGCAGGTTCGACAACCATGATGCTGGTGACAAATTTCTTAGGACCGTGCAGGTCAAAATCAATCGAGGTGCGCTCGGAATCCGAGTCGGTGACGACTCCCAGCCCGTATTGAAAGTGCTTGATATAGAGACCTTCCGCGAGGGCTTTCAAAATACTGCCTCCTTCTGGTGGCGACAAAAAAATGGGGCGACACGGCGGTCGCCGTCTCGCCCCGATTCCTTACAGGCTGGTGACGTTCGCTGCCTGCAGACCCTTGGGGCCGGAGGTTACTTCGAACTCAACCGCCTGGCCTTCGTTCAGCGACTTATATCCCTCCGCCTGGATGGCGGAGAAATGGACGAAGATATCCTCGCCGGACTGGCGCTGGATGAACCCGAATCCCTTGCTGGCATTGAACCACTTTACTGTTCCTTGTTCTTTCACGGTATTTCCTTTTCTCTATTTTGAGCTATTTGGTGCCTCTCGACCGCCTCCAGCCGTACAACAAAAAAAGGGCAGCAAGTGTTACTTGCAGCCCCTTTAATCGAATCTAAAGGTGTTACAAGAGCAACAAACGCAACTGCAGGGTATCATGAATTAGCTCTACGCCTAGCGAATTCGACAGCCATTTTGGACACCCTGAAGTGCTAGGTCGCTTCAGCCGTAGCTCAGATTCGAGCAATCCCTTTTGGGTCCGGAAGACCTAAAGAATGAATGTCAGAACGTAGGCCCGGCTCCTGCAGCGCTCAACTTTAGGTGAGCATGTACTTGAATCTACAGTGCCCGTCCCGCGCGCGGGAGGGCTACAAACGCGCCTGGAGCGATCTGCAATTCGCGTTGCCGGTCGGAAGCAAGTTTGGCGTCCTGCTTGGTGATGTAGAACACGTCGGTGGCGGTTCCGCCCTCCGTGTCAATCAGGCCCACCTCAATGTTGCATCCCGAGTTCGGCGAACGTGGAACTGATGTCGTAGAGAAGCCCCGGGCGGTCCAGGGCGACAATTTCCACGACCGTGCTGTGCGAGGAACATTCATTATCGAGATGGATTCGCGTTTCCACCTGGACTTTCGGCGCGGCGCTTTTCGGGCTGGAATTTTCTTTTCATCAAGCTCGGCGACGTCGAGTTCTCCCGAAATGGCGGCGACGAGATTCTGTTTCAAGCGAACGGTCTCGGAGGGATTGTGATCGAGAGTGTGGAAACGGTCCGAGAAGCGCAGGATATCCAGCACGGTTCCAGCCTTGTTCGCGCAGGCATCCGCCTTCAGAATATTCATTCCCCAGGAGGAGATCGTGCCGGCCATTTTCGCAAAAAGGAACGGGCGGTCCGTCGTCACCAGGACAAGCTCGTAGTAATCGTCGCGCTTGGTGACGCTGATTTCCGCCGAAGAGTGTCCCAAACGTTTGTACATCCGGTAGTGAGCCGAGATTTCCCCCGGAGAATGCGTGAGCAGATATCGCTTCGGAAAACCGTCCAGAAAATTCCGAAATCGCTCCGTTTCGGCCGCCTCTTCTCCGGGCGGCACGAGACGCTCGAGTTGCTGTGCGTCCTCTCCCGCAACGTACAGGCGCTGGTCATCGACCGACCGGTTCAGGTAATTTTCCGTGGCGGCATACAGTTGCCATAGCATCTCCGCCTTCCAGGGCGTCAGAGCCTCCGGATTCACAGCCTTGATATCCGCATAAGTGAATAATGTAAGCATCTTCAGGCGTTCAATCGTGCCCACGGCCTGCGCAAAATCGTGCACTGCCTCGGGATCGAAAATGTCGCGCCGCAGCACCGTCGCGGACATCCGCAAATGGCTTCCGATCAGAAAATTCACGGTGTCGCGCTGCAGCCGAATCGAGGCGCAACCGTTCAAAGACGCCCTTCGACGGCCTCCAGGCTGCCTTCCACATGGCTCTCGGCCGCCATGCCCTTGCCCACATCGTGGAACAGCAGCGAAAGGTAGAGGAGTTCCGGGTGTTCGACGCTTCGGAGAATGTCCCTGAATTTGCGGCCCGATTCGCCGCTCCCCGCGGAAAGCTTGTGCAGATTCTCGATCGTCACCAGCGAATGCTCGTCCACGGTATACCGATGGTAATAATCGCGAATGACCAGGGAATCGATCGCCTGAAATTCCTTAAACAGCAGCACCAGAAGTCCGAGACGGTGCATCGCGCGCAACGCGGATGCGGCATGAGGCAGCACCAGAATCTGGCGCAAGGTAATCCCAAAGATTGGAAGTCGTCGCCACCCATTTTTGGATTTGGGGAAGCGCGCCTTGCACCGCATTTTCCGTTTCGGCGGTTAACTTAACATTGTGCCGGGCCACGAGTTCAAACAGCCTGAACAGGACTGCGGGATCTTCGACCGACGCCGCTTTGCGCAACGAGACGCGTCCGTCCACAACTTTAAATTCCGCGTTCGACAACCGCGATTTGCGTTTGCCAAACGCGCGCGTCCACAACGATTTCGCCAGCGGAACTTCGTCGAGCAGAACCGCCAGCCTGTCGATTGCCCGCGCATGACGGAAATAGACGCGCATCCAGTCACTGGGGGAAGCCGCGAGGCCGCCCTGGAGCCCGATTCCGGCGGAGGCAGCCTCGGATTGCAATTCGTAAGTCAATCCATTCAAGTCGCGGCCCTGGCGGTAGTGGAGGAAGCACCGGACCGCGTCGAGGAAGTCGATCGCGTTTCACGGCGTCCGATCGAAGCGGGGCGGGCAGCAGCGCTTCGGGATCCTTCCATTCGCGGGAACGCCCCATTTCCTCAATCTGCGCCATCCAGCACGCCACTTGATAGTCCCGCAAGCCGCCGGGACCGTCCTTGATATTCGGCTCCAGATGAAAAATCGTTTGGCCGTATTTCTCGTGCCGCGTGCGGGCCAGGCTGGTGAGCTCCTGCACCAGGTTCCGCGATTCCCGCGTGACCATGCCCGGCAGAACCCGGCTCCGCAGCTTCTCAAATAATCTTTCGTCCCCGCAAATATAACGATTGTCGAGGAGCGAAATATTGAATTCGATGTTGCCTCGATGAAGTTTGCCGCATTCGGCAAGGGTGCGGGTTGTGGGGCTGACGCGAAGGTGCAAATCCCAGAGAGACTGGCTCAGGGGAGCGATGACCTTCCTTGCCGAGATATTCCGCTTGGCCTTCCTTCTCGTAGAGAAAAAGCAGGTCAATATCGGAATACGGAAACAAAGCACGCCGCCCGTATCCTCCCATCGCCGCAATGCAAAACCCCTCGAGGGGATCTCCAATTGCCGGTGACTTCGTGCCAGAGTTCAATGACGACCGCATCGATCAAGGAAGCGCGGTTCCTGATGGCCGCCTTTCCATCCCCCGAAGCTTCGAAATGTTCGCGAATCTTGGCGGATTCCTCCGCATACAATTCTTGCAGTGTGGAAGTGCGGCTTTCGAGCCTCATTTCAGATCGACCCAATTCCCCGTTTGCCGTGTGCCGAGCTCTTTCTTCTCTGTGCTCTCTGTGAACTCCGGGTGCGGGCTCTACTTGGAGCCCGCCAGAACGATTTTGAGATCTGTTCCGCGTTCCGCGGACTAGAGAGCCGAAACGCCGCGTTCCTGGTTCCGAATCCGGATAGCCTGGTCCACCCTGCTCAAAAAAATTTTCCCATCGCCGATTTTCCCCGTTGACGCGCTCTGCAGAATCGCATCGACCGCAGCATCCACCAGATTGTCCGGGATGACCAACTCGATCTTGATCTTCGGCAAGAGGTCCACGGTGTATTCACGACCGCGGTAGACTTCCGTGTGTCCCTTTTGCCGGCCGTGCCCTCGCACATCGGAGATGGTCATGCCGCCGATGCCCAGTTCCGTAAGCACCTCTTTCACCGCTTCAAACCTGGACGGCTGAACGATCGCTTCAAGCTTCGTCATCATCATCTTGTCCTCAGAGTCGAACCCAGATTCGATTCCTTGCTGCATCGTGGCAGCGCCTACACTATAGGGCCAATCTACCCGGTAATTCCACTCTCTGAAGCACGGATGTCCACGGCCACGGCAGAACGGGCCTCACCGTTTGTCGCACCGAAGGGCCACGCGGGAAACCAGGTTTTCCTTTCTCCAGGGGAAACCGTTCACGTGAACAAACCCTATTCGTGGAGTGCAACTAAATTGCCGCGCGGCTGAGCGCCGAGTGCACGCCTCACCGCGCGGCAACCTGTGAGAAGCGCCTGACGGCTCCGTGACCATTCGCAGCCGCCAAGTTGAAATCTCCGATGTCCTCCAGAATCACTTCCGTCTTTTCCGGTGGGACCTCAGAACATGAAAGCCGGCCTCAATAACGCCGCGTGGTTGGTTAAGCTTCGTCCCAGTCGACGCCAAAAGCAAATCCCGTGGTGGTGTTGAAGTTGGTGACATGAACAATCGAGAAGTCTCCTCGAAGGAAGAAGGCATCCTTGACATAGGTCGGAGTCACTGTGAACGAGAACGCGCCAGTACCAGGACCGTAGAGCAGAAGTTGGTGGAAGTGCTATGCTCCACTTGACTTTATGTATTCAGGCCGGGCGGCCAGCGATATTCCGTGTTTGAAATTGTAATTGACCAGGAGCGCGCCTCCACTCGTGTGCGCCCCGTCAGATTCCTATAGCTCACATTCGTCTTTACGTCGGTGTACTGAAAGTACGGGGTGATCATCAAATTCCCGTGGCTGTATGTGTAGATGAGGTTGTAGACCTGTGAGTTGTTTTGGAGGGTAGGGGTTGCAAGCGAGCTTGCAAAGGAGCTGAACTTCCTCGCGTACGCCCCGGCATTCCCGGCTGCCACAAACGACAATGTGTTCGAGGCATTGAAGGCCCAGGCTAGAGAGCCCGACAGCGATGTGTAGCGATTCGAGAAAAAGCCATCGTTATAGCTGAACGAGACGCTGAGCTTCTTATAGGTGTCACTGAGCTGGATGCCACGACTGATGGCGGGTTCCTGACCCCAAAGAAGGCCACGCTCGATGTTCATATTTTCAAAGTCGAAGGTATATTCGGCTCCAATGAGTGTAGGCAACTCGCCGACCTCCACGTTGAAATTGCCCTTAACCAGCTTAAGATAGCCCGTCGGGAACGGCCCGTACAGGCCGTTAACCGTGTCGACAGTTTTGATGAACGGCGCTCCTAAAGCCGGTATGTTGTAGGCGCCACCTTGCAGGTAGAATTGCCACCAGCCGGTGGTCTTTTGCACGAACACCTGCGCATTGCTGAGGTCCCAGTGCGTAGGAGAATCGCCAGGAACATAATTTCCTTCGGTCCAACCCATGCCGCTCAGAATGCCTGTAACCTCCAGTTTTCCAAACGGACCCGCCGAAATCTCATGAGGAATCGACGTGGAGAGCGGCGCTGTCATCGACGGACTAGACAGATGGCGCCGGGGCGGCCGCTGCTGGCGCTTGCGCCGGCGCCGGTGGTGGAGTCGCTGGCGCCGGGGTGCCTTGGTCTTGTGGCGCCGCCGCTGAAATTGCCGAATCTCCATCCTTTTCTGCTGCCAATTCAGTATTCAAATCAGCCAACTCCGCCTTAAGCGCTTCGATGCGCTGGCGCAAATCCGCAGGGCTTGACGCAGCGGGAGAACTCGACGTACTCGCAGCGCTCGTGGTAGCCGTTTCGCTGCCGCCTCCTGCTCCACCTGCCGCCATCCGGGCTTGTGCCCGCGCCTCAGGTGCTCCCACGATCCCAAGTGCCAATGCCAACATGCCTACGGACACCCCTATAGTTTTCATTATGCTTTCTTCTCGCTTTCCGCCGGTAGGTCGCTCTTCTCCAAATGCATGCGGACCCGACCCAGCGCGTGAACTTTATGTTTTGTTTATCTCGGCGTCCAATTCATACTTTCTCTTCCAGCAATCAGAAATGTGTGCTCGACATTGCAAATGCGTCACATTTGAAAAAGCAATGTCCAATAAGAACGCGAGGGTGACGGTGGGATTGGGACTTGCTTTGGAGGGCCGGACTTCAGAGTCTGTGTGAGAACTACAACTGGTGGGCGTTCTGTGTCGCACCTACGGTGCTCGGAATTTCTAGAGCCACTGTTCCCAGCCCTTGCGGGCTGGGCTACGTTGTGTCGCGCCTCCGGCGCTCCGGTTTTGTTGGGGTCGATCTGGAATCTTCCCTTGGTCACTCGCGGCTTGGAATTGGCAATGCAGCGCCGGAGGCGCGGAAGACTGTAGCCCAGTGCGGGAGCACTGGGTACACGGAATAGGAAGAGGCCCAGCGCCGGAGGTGCGGTAGATGCCTCTGATCGCTAATGCTACGACCTACATGAATACTCCGGTTGTCACGCAGACTCTTCAGCCCGGCCGAGCCGGAGTTTTTTTAAAATATCGGCTTGAGCCACTGTAGGTCAGTGTCTTTGCGGCTCCGCCGCCTGGCATAAGTAACTCATCCTCTACTTAATCTTTGCTCGATCGAATGGATTCTTGAAGCCATCTCCTCAATGGCCGACCAGCAAGACTCGTGAATTCGGATTGGTACAACTTTGATTCCGGCGCTAAAAGCGCCGCCGCAATCAAGCCCAGGGCAACGTCCTGGGTTTCGGAATCGATCGGTCCTTCCTGCAAGGGCGGAGAATTCCTCCGCCGTTGCAGGGCGGGACATGGGCTCGTATACGTCCCCCGGGGCGTTGCCCCGGGCTGGCATGCTCCGCGCCGATGGCGCGTCATCGTGGCTGAATTCTTGGGCGGAGAAAACAGCTACGAATCGATTTATGAGATTGCTTCCAGTAACACATAGGAGATGCTCGTCGTCCTGCTGGTGAATCCGCCGAACGATTCCAAGAGCGGAAACGCAGGAAGAAATATTATGATGGACGGGGGAGAAAAACGAACCTCATGGGACCTGCTCTGGTAGACCTGAAAAACGTGCGCGTCATTCGAGGCGACAACGTCGCGCTCGATGACTTCAGCCTGCGCGTCGAAGCAGGCGAACACGTCGCGATTCTGGGCCCGAACGGCTGCGGCAAGTCCACGCTCATCAAAACCATCACGCGCGAGTGCTATCCGGTCGCCCGGGAAGAATCCTCGATGACGATTCTGGGGCGCGACCGATGGAACATCTTCGAGCTGCGCTCTGTTCTCGGCATCGTCTCGAACGATTTGATGCTCGACTGCACGAGCGAGACGAGCGGCCGCGAAGTCGTTCTCTCCGGCTTCTTCAGCAGCACCCGCATTTTCGATCACCAGACGGTCGAGCCCGGGCACCGGATGCGCGCCGACGCCGTGCTCGAGCGGCTGGGGGTGCCGCATCTCGCCGACCGCCCCGTCGCGGAAATGTCGTCCGGCGAGGCGAAGCGCATCTTGATCGCGCGCGCGCTGGTGCACGATCCGCAGACGCTGGTGTTCGATGAGCCGAGCAACAGCCTCGACGTCTTCGCGCAGCACGGTCTTCGCGAAACCATGCGCGCGCTGGCCCAATCGGGAATTGGAATCGTCCTCGTGACTCACCATCTCTCCGACGTCATCCCGGAAATCGATCGCGTCGTGTTGATGCGCGGCGGACGGATTCAGGCGGATGGACGCAAGGAAGACCTGCTCAAGCCGCAACAAATCTCGCAACTCTTCGGAATTCGCGTGGAAATCACGCGAAGCGACGGCTACTACCATTTGTGGTGAGTGGAGACAAGTGCACGTACGGCGATTCCTTAACTAAACCATGAAATCAACTGATCGCCGGGCGAGCGGGACCTGCGCCATTTTCGGTCCGGTTCGATGCACTTTTTATGGTACACTGTACTTCATAAGGTGCAGGATGGCGGCGGACCCAACTCCACGGAAAATCCCCCTGCTCTTTTTTCGCACCGATACGGGAAGCGAGCCTGTGCGGGAATGGCTGAGGGGGTTAGACGAAGTAGAGCGACGGGAGATAGGGAAAGACCTGTTGCGGGCGCAGTGGCGATGGCCAGTGGCTATGCCGCTATGCCGCCCCATGGGAAATGGTCTGTGGGAAATCCGGACGGCCTTGCCAACGAAAAGAAATGCTCGTGTGCTGATCTGCTTTTGCCGCGGACACCTCGTCGCGTTGCATGGGTTTGTCAAGAAGGCGCGCAACACGCCGGGCGAAGAAATGGCATTGGCTCGGCAGCGCCAAAAGGAGCTGGAGTGATGAGCAAGAAGCATATGGGTTCAAGTATTGATGATTTCCTCAAAGAGGAAGGAATCTTTGAAGAAGCACAGGCGCAAGCGGTCAAGGAGGTCGTGGCCTGGCAACTCGCAAAGGCGATGAAGAAAAAGAAAATATCCAAGGCGCGGATGGCCGCACTTCTCAAAACGAGCCGCACGCAAGTGGACCGGCTGCTTGATCCCAGATGTGACATTACGCTTTCCAGCCTGCAGCGAGCGGCAGCGATGGTGGGACGCCGAGTCACGATTGAGTTGGTATAAGCTCGATGGGGCGTTATCTTCCACTCCACGGTGAAAAATTTACGGGCCTGGCACCGAGCGTCGCACCTAACTATCCTCAAAGCAATAACTTAAAATCGATTCCGGTCTGGCACGTTCCTTGCATTACTAATCCGTATCCAGCCACAAATCAAATGAGAGGTGCCCTATAATAGGAAGAAAACCGTGCTCTCGGCGGCCAGTGCACTACTGGTCCTTACTTTGACTCCCATGATGGGGCGGGCAACCGCCCCTCCCAGTTCGATGCAACAGCAAACGGAACAACAATCGAAAACGTTCAGCGGCACAATCGCGAAGAATGGTGACAATTTCATCTTGAACGATGCTGCCAACAAGATCTCGTACATGCTGGATGATGCGCAGAAGGCCAGCCAGTACGAAGGGAAAAAAGTAAAGGTGACAGGGACCGTGGATGTGGCGAGCAACACGATCCATGTCGAATCCATCGAAGAAGTCGCGTAGGTTGCTGTGAAATTCGCAGGGTATGGAGGGGTCCATTGTTTCGGGCCCCTCCAAACTCTGCTCTTCGATTTCAAAATCTTGATCCTTCCGGGCAAGCATGGATTGGAAGAAATGAGGATTGCGCGGCGGTCCTGCCTAGAAGCTGTTGCATAACCTAATACAGGGTCTTGAAAAGAAGGTAGTTGAATTTTCTGAGATGAGAGATAAGGAGAATCAGCAGCGCCCAAGGAGGGCCGATGGCCCGATCGGGTGCATTGCTGACCGAATCGCAGTGGCAGAAGATCGCGCCCTTGCTCCCCAAGCCGCCCAAACAACGCAAAGGCGGTCGTCCCTGGATTCAAAACCGTCGTGTGCTGGAAGGGATTCTGTGGATACTGCGGAGCGGGGCTCGCTGGCAAGACATGCCGGAGAAATTCCCGCATCCCTCGACCTGCTGGCGGCGGCTGCGAGACTGGGAGGAGCGGGGCGTTTGGTTGAACATCTGGCGGACGTTTCTAAGCGAGTTGAACCAGCGCCAGCAATTGAAGTGGAGCGAATCGTTTTTGGACGGGAGTTTTGCTCCAGCGAAAAAAGGGGCTGCGGAGTCGGAAAAACCAAGCGGGGCAAGGGGACGAAGTGGATGGTGGTGGTCGACGGCCGCGGTGTTCCTCTGGGAAACTCCCTTCACTCTGCATCCCCGGGGGAAGTCACACTCGCGGAAACGACGCTCGCGACGATCCGGGTAGGGCGGCGTCATCGTGCGGGCCGACCTCGGCAGAAACCGCTACGGGTGATCGCCGACAAAGCCTATGACAGCGATCCGCTGCGGAAACGCTTGCGGCAACGGGGTATCGAATTGATCGTGCCCCATCGCTGCAACCGAAAGAAACCGGTGACGCAAGACGGCCGAGCGCTGCGGCGCTATCGGAGGCGCTGGATTATCGAACGCACCAACGCCTGGCTCGGTAACTTCCGGCGCTTGGTCGTGCGCTACGACCGCTCGCTCACGATCTATGGCGCCTTCTTTCACATCGCCTGCTTCATGATCGTCTTGCGGAGGGTTGTGCAATAGCTTCTAGTCCTTTAGACCGAATAGGAAACGTTGTCGTCGGGCGCGGCAGGCCCAGCGGCAGTTCCGCGCCATTCCCCGAGGCCATGGAAGCAATCGCAGCTTCGGATTTGCCGCCGCGGCGCATGGCGACAATGCCGGTTCGCACCATTTCCAGCACGCCGTAAGGCCGCAGCACTTCCAGCAACCCGTCGATTTTGTCTTCGCCGCCGGTAATTTCGATGGTCAGCGATTCCGGAGCGAGATCAACGACGCGCGCGCGAAAAACGTTGGCGAGTTCGAGAACGTGCGATCGCGCATCGTGCGTGGCGGACACTTTGATCATGGCCAGGTCGCGGGAAATCGCGGCCTTCGCCGTGATGTTTTCGACGAACAAAACGTTGACGAGTTTATAGAGGTTCGCTTCGACGCGCATGGCTTGATCGCGGTCCGCGTCCACCACGATCGTCATTCGCGAGACCTCGGGCTTCTCCGTGCGTCCCACGGTGAGCGAATCTATGTTGAACGCGCGCCGCCGGAACAACGAAGCGACGCGGGTCAGCACGCCCGGCTTGTTTTCCACGTAAACCACGAATGTATTCAGCATGGGTTTCTCACGCGTCCGCCGCGGTTTCCTCTAATGGATTGGGCCGGCGAATCATTTCGTGCAAGGACGCGCCTGCCGCGACCATGGGATAGACCGAATCTTCCTGCTCCACCTGGAAATCAATCAAGACCGGACCGCTGTGCTTGCGCGTCGCCTGGACCGTCGGCACCACCTCGGAGCGCTGCGTCACGGCCACGGCTGCGAATTCCGTAGGCGTCCGCCAGTTTCACGAAGTTGGGGCTGAGCAGCGGCGTGGCTTCGTAGTTGCGGTCGTAGAAAAACTCCTGCCACTGGCGCACCATGCCCAGGTATCCGTTATTGATGATGGCGATGTTGACCTTCAGTTTTTCTTGCACCATGGTGGCCAATTCCGCCATGGTCATTTGGAATCCGCCATCCCCGACTATGGCCCACACCTCGGCCTCGGGACGCGCGGCCTTCACGCCGATCGCCGCGGGCAGCGCAAATCCCATGGTGCCGAGGCCGCCGGAGGTGATCAACGTGCGCGGCTCCTCGTGCTTGAAATACTGCGCCTCCCACATTTGGTGCTGTCCCACGTCGGTGACGATGATCGTGTCGCTGCCGAGCGTTTCGCGCCAAATATCATTGATCACGTGCGCGGCGTACAGGTGGCCGTTATCAGGGAGATTCTGAATGTCACGCACCGCGACATCGCCCTTCATCCGGTCGATATAAGTGAGCCACTCGTGGCGATCCTGCGATTTCAACTTTCGGCAGCAACTCGCGCAGAACCGCGCGCAAATCGCCCACCAGCGCCACGTCCACTTTCACGTTCTTGTTGACCTCGGCGCGATCGATTTCAATATGGATTTTTTTCGCGTTGGGCGCGTAAGTTTTCAAATTGCCCGTAACGCGGTCGTCGAAACGCATCCCCAGAGCGATCAGCAAGTCGGCTTCCTGAATGGTCGTGTTCAACCAAGCCTCGCCGTGCATGCCCATCATCCCCAGACTCAGCGGATGAGACGCCGGGAACCCGCCCAGACCGAGAAGCGTCAGGCCCACCGGGATGTTGTTGCGCTCGGCGAACGTGCGGACTTCCTGCATTGCTCCTGAAAGAATGATGCCGTGCCCGGCCAGGATCACGGGCCGCTTCGCGCTGTGAATCAATTCGAGTGCCTGCTTGTATTCCTCGGGCGTGGGAGACAAGATCGGGCCGATATCCGGGCAGTTGCGGCGTAACCGGCTTGCCGTCGAACTCGCAGGTGGATTGTTGCGCATCCTTCGTGATGTCCACCAGCACAGGGCCCGGCCTGCCGGAACTTGCCACGTAGAAGGCTTCGCTGATCGTGCGGGCGACCTGATCCGCATGAGTGACCAGATAGTTGTGCTTGGTGATCGGCAGCGTGACGCCGGTGATGTCGGTCTCTTGAAACGCGTCCGATCCGATCAGTTTGCTGCCGACTTGTCCGGTGATGCAGACAATCGGCGACGAATCCAGCATCGCGGTGGCGATCCCGGTGACCATGTTCGTGGCCCCCGGCCCAGACGTGGCGATAGCGACTCCTACCCGCCCCGAAGCCCGCGCATAGCCATCCGCCATATGCGTTGCGCCCTGTTCGTGCCGCACCAGGACGTGATGGATATTGCTGTACTTCAGCGCGTCATAGGCCGGAAGAATGGCGCCGCCGGGATAACCGAAAACGGTGGTAACCCCTTGCTGCTCCAAACACTCCCAGAGAATTTGCGAGCCTGTCTTTATCATCGAATTTTCCACCCAAATCTAAAGGATAAGGCCCTCGTACCCAATAGACTAGAGGCCCATCCGAACTAGTAACGCACCCGGGCAGACCCATCCCTTGGCCCCTCGGGGGTTTCGCCCAGCATTATACAAGAGAATCGAAACAAGTGGGTTCTTACTGTGGAGATGTCTTTAGCGGATGCGCCAAGAGTCACTCCAAATATCCTCCCACCTAGAACTCTCCGGGAGGTGGCCTCAAGCTAGGTCGCGCCAATCCAAAATCACCTTCCCCGCCTCGCCCGATCGCATGACTTCAAATCCCTTCTCGTAATCGCGCCAGGAAAAGCGGTGCGTGATGACGGGAGCAATGTCCAAGCCCGACTCCAGCATCACCGTCATCTTGTACCAGGTCTCAAACATCTCCCGGCCGTAGATTCCTTTGATCGTCAGCATATTGAAGATGACGCTGATGCCAATCAATCGCCATCTCCGCCGGCGGAATTCCCAGTATGGCGATCTTGCCGCCATGGCACATATTTTCCAGCATCTCTCGAAACGCCGCGGGCGACCCTGACATTTCCAGACCCACGTCGAAACCTTCGCGCATATTCAATTGCTTCTGTACGTCCTTGAGCGGCGTAACTTGCGTATCCACCGCCACCGAGATTGCCCGCTTTCCTCGCAAGCTCCAGACGGTGCGGGTTCACATCCGTGATGACCACGTGCCGCGCGCCGGCAAATCGCGCCACGACCGCCGCCATGATCCCGATCGGACCCGCCCCGGTTACGAGAACGTCTTCCCCAAGCACGGGGAACGAGAGCGCGGTGTGGACCGCGTTCCCGAATGGATCGAAGATCGCCGCGACCTCGGGCGGAATCGGATGAGTGTGCTTCCAAACGTTCATCATCGGCAGGACCACATACTCCGCGAACGCGCCCGGGCGGTTCACTCCCACTCCCTGCGTGTGCGCGCACAGGTGCCGCCGCCCCGCGAGGCAATTCCGGCAGCGCCCGCAAACCACATGCCCTTCCCCGCTCACCAGATCGCCGGGACAAAGATCCGCCACGTTCGATCCCACTCCGACGACCTCGCCGGAAAACTCGTGCCCGATCACCAGCGGCACGTGAATTGTGGATCGCGCCCAGTCGTTCCAGTCGTAGATGTGCAAATCGGTCCCGCAAATTCCGGTGCACAATACGCGAATTTTCACATCGTTGATGCCCGGCTCTGGCTCGGGCACGTCCTGCAACCACAGACCGCGAGCGGCGCGGCTTTTCACCAGGGCTTTCATTTCCGTTTCCTTTGGCGCAACGATCGATCGAATCGGAACCGTCGCGGCAATGATTTCAAACACGACGTTCCTCATCTTCTCATTTTTTGAGCAGGTGCGAGCGAATTCGCATCAAAAGTGGGAGAGACGGAGAAGGGGGGCCGTCCCCTCGCCTGCACGGACACAGTTCATTTGGCCCCGCCCCGTTTCTGCTCCGAAATATAGTTGAAATGCAGTTCGGTCGGCGTATGATGCGGGAATCAACTGGGTGTTGATGTCTGGAATCCGAAGGCGGCTTGAAACGAGGCACGGCAGCAAGAAAAACATTCTCTTCTAATTCGTAGAATTGATTCCTTCTCAATCGTTTGGCTTTTTGGAGGCTCCCATGAAACGATGGCCAGTTTTGATCGCGCTTTCGGTAGCAACGCTTTTCGCGGCGCCCCTTTTCGCTCAGGAGAGGAATAATGTGCCGCCGCCGGCGACGGCTTTCGCGACAGCGCCCGCAATCCCTTATGACTCCGCGGGCGCAAACTATTTGAAGTTTCCCGCGGGCTTGTATCTCGGCGAGGCCATGGGCGTGGCGCGCAATTCCAAGGGACAAATCCTCGTCTTCACACGAAGCGGTGAGGCGACGCGGCTCTTCCAATTTGATTCCGAGGGAAATTACCAGCGCGAGTTGGGCCAGGGACTGTATGGCTTCGCGATGGCGCATGGAGTGCGCGTCGATTCGCAGGACAACATCTGGGCCGTCGATGAAGGGACAGACATGGTCATCAAGTTCAATCCTGAGGGGCGCGTGGTCATGCTTCTGGGCCGCAGGCCGGAATTTGGCGAAGGTCTGCTGGCGACGCCCGCCAACAATGCCGTGCCTCCTCCAGCGGCGCCCTATAAATTCGGCCGGCCCACGGATATCGCCTGGGACGCCGCGGGAGATATTTTCATCTCGGACGGATACACGAATTCAAGAGTCGTGAAGTACGACAAATGGGGAAAGTTCATCAAGTCCGTGGGCACGCGGGGCACGGAACCCAGCCAATTCAACACGCCGCATTCGATTCAGACCGACGCCAATGGCAACGTCTATGTCGCGGACCGGGGCAACCGGCGAATCCAAGTACTTGAGCAATGACTTGACGCTGCGTGCAATCTACGACCATGTGGGCTCTCCGTGGGCCGTCTGCATCACTCCCGGCCCGCATCAATATCTGTACAGTTCCAATTCCAATCCCGATAACAACAACTCGAACGTCGCCGCCGTCACCGGTGAAATTTACAAGATGGAGTTGGATGGGACCGTCGTCGGCAAATTTGGCAAAGCGGGCAAGCTGGCGAAGGAATTCACGACCGTTCACGCCATGGATTGCCGGAATCCCAACGAAATCATGACCGCCGAGATCACGGGTTGGCGCGTGCAGAAGATCACGCTGCATCCACAGGCGTCCTCGAAATAGGATTGAGGCGAGGCGAAATACGATTCGAGTTTAAGACTGTCTTCGGAGGCACATATGAGGCGCTCTTTTCAGATTTTGTTAGCAGCGGCGGCGATGTTTTTCGCATGCCCGCTCTTCGCGCAGTTGTCCGTTCCCGAAATTCCTTACGACTCCGCGCCCAACCTTCTCAAGTTGCCGGACAATCTTTATATGGGCGAGGCCGTCGGCGTGGCGACGAACTCCAAGGGACATATTTTTGTCTTCACGCGAACGGGTTCTTCGAATGTGACCACGGGCACCAATCGCGCGTTTGTGCGTTCCTCCTCGCGCCTGTTTGAGTTCGATCAGACAGGAAAGTATGTCCGCGAGATGGGCCAAGGGCTTGTATGGATTTATTTTTGCCCATGCGGTTCGCGTTGATCCGCAGGACAACATTTGGGTGATTGATGAAGGCTCGGACATGGTGATCAAGTTCGATCCCGACGGCCACGTCATCATGACGATGGGCAGGAAGCCGGAAGCAATTCGAGTTCCGGCAGCGCCGCCGCCCATGGCCGCTCCTTTTCCTGCTCCCGGCGGAAATCCACCGGGCGGTCCTGGTGGCGGCCCCGCGCGAGAAGGGGCTGGGCCGGGTCCTGCGCGGGAAGGCGGAGGTCCTCCCCGGGAAGCGCCCACGGGCGCTGGCGCTCCAGGCGACAATTTCGACCGCCCGACGGATGTGGCTTGGGACGCAGCCGGAGATATTTTCGTCGCGGACGGATATAACAATTCGAGAGTGGCGAAGTTCGACAAGGACGGAAAGTACATCAAGTCCTGGGGATCCAGAGGAACGCAGCCAAGCCAATTCCACACCGTGCACTCGATCGCGACGGACGCCAAGGGCAACGTGTACGTCGGCGACCGCGAAAACCGGCGCATTCAAGTTTTCGATAATGACGGGAACTTCAAATCCATGTACATCAATGTCGGCGCTCCCTGGGCCGTCTGTATCACTCCCGGCGCGCACCAGTACCTTTACAGTTCCAACTCAAACGGCACCGCGGACATGGAAAACGGTGAGATTTACAAAATGGAATTGGACGGAAAGATTCTCGGCAAGTTTGGAACCGCGGGCAAACAATTGAAGGAGTTCGGTTCCGTGCACGAAATTGATTGCCGGAACCAAAATGAAATCTACGTGGGCGAGCTCACGAATTGGAGAGTGCAAAAACTGACCTTGCATCCCTAACAGGCCAGGTAGGGACTATCGAAACCAAATGTTTCAGTCACGTTCAGCGCGTCTGGGGACTGCGGCCGGCACCCGGCTCTTTTCGGGCCGCGTTCGCGGAGCACTTTCCAGAACCTGCGTCTTCTTCCGATTGGACTTCTCCATGCGTGAGACCGCATAAGCCAGCAGGCCGAAGACGTCGCTCAGTCCGCTTCGCACCTTCTCCCGCCAGAACTTGCCGCCCTGTCCTATATGCCGGTACTTCTTGTACCGGTCATCGAGAAGTTGGTTTGTCGGAACATCGGCGAATGCACGAAGAGCGGAAATCACATGGCTTTTCAGCGTATCGGCCGTGGCGGCGGGGTCGAGATGCGCTCCACCCTCCGGTTCGGGAACTACGGTATCAATGATGCCGAGCGAATGGAGATCCTGGGCAGTGAGTTTCAGGACTTCTGATACTGTCTCCGCTCTGCCGGCGTCCCTGTAGAGAATGGCCGCGGCGCCTTCCGGCGAGATCACCGAGTAAATCGCGTTTTCGAGCATCAACACACGGTCCGCAACGCCCAGCGCCAGGGCGCCCCCGCTTCCCCCTTCGCCGATGATCACGGAAACGATGGGAGTAGGGAGGTTTGCCATCATAGCGAGATTGCGCGCCAGCGCGTGAGCGATTCCGCGGTGTTCGGACTCATAGCTGGCCTGCGCGTTCGGGCAATCCACCAGCGTTACCACGGGAATTCTAAACTTGGAGGCAAGCCTCATGAGGCGCATCGATTTTCGGTAACCCTCCGAGTAAGCCTTGCCATCATGCGAGGCTGCTTTTTCTTCGGCAGTGCCGCCCCGGTCGTGCCCAATGACAATCATGGTCTGGCCGTTCAATTCCGCAATGCCCCCGACGATGGCCGGATCGTCCCCGCTCCACCGGTCCCCGTGAAGTTCCAAGAAGCGCGAAGCCATTCGGGCGATGTAGTACCGCGCCGAAGGACGCCCCGTATGCCTCGCCAAGCCCACTTTTTGCCAAGCAGGCAGCCGCTGGCGTTTCACAGCCGCCGGCAAACCCTCTGCTCCCGCGTCCGCGGATCTCTGTTTCCTCAAATGGCCGATCAGATAGGCGATCACGGATTGCAAGTCGGCGCGTTTGATAACTATATCTATAAGTCCCGCTTTGAGTAATGTTTCCGCGCGGTGAGAGTCCTTCGGCGGCGCAACTCCGGTCGTCTGTTCAATCACACGCGGCCCGACAAATCCAATTTGAGCCCCCGGCTCGGCGATCAGAATGTCGCCCAGCGAGGCAAAGCTGGCGGTAACGCCTCCAAATGTCGGGTCGGTCAGGACGGAAACGAAAGCGAGGCCTTGCCGGTCGTGCCTGGACGCCGCTGCCGCCACCTTCGCCATTTGCATCAGCGAGAACATTCCCTCTTGGACGCGGGCGCCGCCGCTGGCGGTCACACTCACTAAAGGGATACGCCGTTCGGTGGCTTCCTCGAAAGCGTGAGCGATTTTCTCTCCCACAACGGAGCCCATCGTGCCGCCCAGGAACGCAAAATCGAAGACGACCAGAACAGCGCGTTGACCGCCGATTTTGCAAAGGCCGGATGTGACTGCCTCGCGGACTCCCGTTTCGCGGCGCGCTTCTTGTAACCGGGCTCGATAGGACCTTAAATCCGCGAACTCCAGCGGGTCGACGGAAACGAGATCGCGGTCAAGTTCAAGAAACGTCCCCTCGTCCGCGAGCGTGGCGATCCGAGCCTGTGAGGGCATCGAAAGATGGTGTTTGCATTCCGGGCAAACGTAGAGATGCTCCTCCACACGGCCCTGGATTGGACCGTGCCGCAGCTGGGGCATTTGGAGGAAGCGGGACCCGAGACTTTACGCCTGACCATCTTATCCTTCCTAGGGGCGGGTGTTACTTCGTGGACGTCCGCGAGCCCAAGGCTAGGATTCAAGTATCGCAGGTCTTTGGCTTTGGTTTTCATGAATATTCCGTGACTGTGACCACTAAATTATCGAGCCGTGGGGCCAGGTGCGGCCCTGTACCTTCGTTCCCAAATAGATTACCTTTTTCGGGGAGACCGTACAATTGCAGGTCGTTTTGATATGCTGCGGATGCGAAGTGGGGCATCGCGATGCCACTGGCTGGGAACGGCAGGCGAAAATCGATGACACCCAAATTTAAGCACACATACGCAGAGCAAAATGCCCTACTGCATGATCTTCGAAAAATTTTGAAGCATGGGGACGAGCGCGAATTTATGCAGGTCTTGCGGAAGCACGGGATAAAGGACGAGGATTCGCGCTTCGCGGAAATATTGAAGTTGTTCCGCGACTTGCGGAGCGGGAAGACTTAAGGGCCAATCGGTGCAGTTCTTTGCGCATTGCCGTTGCCTGGGCAACAGGTAATGTCCCGAGATGAGCCTGAATGATCTCAGCAGTCCTCTCGGTGGCCTTATCGAGCTTGGTCTTTTTCTTCGCCATCAGATTGACAGAATAACAGTAATTGCTTTGAGCCGCAATAGTAGCCGTCTGCCAGGTTTCCCTCAGATTGCGGCTCGATCTTCACTTCATCCGGGCTTTCTGATACCAATCCAGAATTTGCTCGCCGTTCCAGTGCAGCACGCCACTGAATTTTGCGATGTGATCGTAGACGGCTTCGAGATACTTGATTCGGGAAGGCTGCCCGCTGATGTAGGGGTGAATGGCGATGGCTAGAATCTTGGGCCGCTCCGCGCCTTCCTCATGCAATCGGTCGAACGAATCGGCACACTTTTGGGTCCAGTATTTCGCTTCGTGGTGTTGCACGGCCATCATGGCGATGTCATTGCATTCGAGCGTGTAAGGCAAAGTGAAAAGCGGTCCGTGTTTGGTGGAAATTTCCGTTGGCTCATCGTCATAGACCCAGTCGCAAATGTACTTGATCCCCGCGGCCTTGAGATAGTCGGGGGTATCGTACGTCTCCGTGAGGCCAGGCCCCATCCATCCGGAGGGAGGCTTGCCCGTAAACTCCTTGATCGTCGCCACGGTGCGCTCGATCATCGCGGGCTGGTCCTTTTCGTTGTGAATGGGGCCTTGCTCGAAACTGTGGCCCATGAACTCCCACCCAGCGTCCTTGCAGGCTTGCGCCACGCGCGGATAATCAATGCACACGCGCGCGTTGATCGAAAGACTCGGCCGAATCCCGAGCCGCTCGTAGAGCGCATGGAAACGCCAGAAACCGACGCGCATCCCGTATTCGTGCCAGCTCCAGTTGGGCACGTCGGGTAGTTGGGTGATCCCGGTGGGCGGCGCCAGCACTTGACGCGGCATCGCGCGCGAAATGTCCCACACCTCGACGTTCACGATCGTCCAGACGATGAGGCGCTCGCCGTTGGGTAAGCGGAGCTTGGGCCGATCTATGATCGCGGAGTATTTCGCACGCTCGTTGGGCAACGCCATCGCACACACCGCCTTCGAAGGAGTGTTGCGCACACGGAATGCGTGTGCTTCCTGCACTGCAATGTCGAGAAGGTCTGTACCAAACTCCCGCGCTGGTTGTCAACGAGGGTTCCCCCTGAAATAAAAATCGATTCCTCTGTGGTTCTCTGTAATTCTCTGTGACCTCTGTGTTGCGCTTTTCGGATTTAACACAGAGGGCGCAGAGAAAAGCCACGGAGAGCACAGAGACTTCGTTTAAAAAGGACCACCATTGACGATGGAAGGAATAAGGCCGATTTCTCCGTGGCCCTCTGTGAGCCTTTGTGGACTCTGTGTTGCGCTTTTGATTTTGAAACTGAGCAAACTAAAAAGAGGATTGAATCTTGGGAGGGAGGAGGGCCGAATGTGGGTGTTCATTCGGCCCGGGGTGGTCAGGAGTGCTAACGAAGGAAAGGTTAAGTGAGGGAGAGAATTCTGTCCAATTCATCGTTTCGATGGAATCTATCAGCTTCCCGCCTCGCTCCAGAAGGAACGGCAGTATGAAAGACAATGCGTGGCTCATGCTCGCAAACCGCGCTGCGTACCCGCGCACGGTTCCGCACTTCGGTGAGGCAGAACACGAGCGGCTCTTGCTATTATGCGATGAGCAGAGGAGTCCGGGACAGAATCCGGCTGAACGTTGGCGCGGCCACCGCGCAAAGAGAGGGGCTCATGCGTCTAAAACCTCACTCCGCTGGCCACTGGTGATTCTGCACTCAGCGGGTGGTGGCTGCCTTCGCTTTGAGATAACGCGAGCCAACCTGTTCCTGCACAGGATGGCGAATGCGGTCTCCGCCAAGGGCCGCCATTACTTCGGCATCAAAGCCGCTCTTGACCTCTGGTGCACCGGACACGCGGAGAAAAACCAAGTTGCTGAATCGTATGTCTTTATAATTTTTGATCTGGTTTGAATCAAAGGCTGCCTTGATTTCCCGCACACCCATCTCCAGAGTATAGCGGCAGCGGAATCCGACCCGCTTCTCGATCTTGTCGAAATTAACGCGGTAGTTCCGATGATCTTGATTCTCCATGTTCTCTATCCGAGTACCTGGAAACACGCGCTGAACGACCTCTGCGACTTCGTCGAGTGTAAAGTTCAGGCGGTTATCACCTACGTTGAAGATTTCCGTGCTCACTGCACTCAACGGCGCACTGAGAAGCAGGATGATTGCCTCGGCTAGATCCTTGACGTGAATGAACGGCCTCCATTGCCGGCCGTTAAAGATTGTGATTACGCCATCTTGTCTGGCCTTGGCAGCGAGAAGGTTCACAACCAAGTCGAAACGCGGGCGGTTGGAAAGTCCGAAAACGGTGGCAAAACGCATTATAACCGGGTGAAAATTTGGACCGGCGGCTTGGAACAACACGCGTTCGGAAGATACCTTCGTACCACCATATAAAGAGACTGGCTCCACCTTCGAGTTCTCGTCCATGAATTCGTTTGTTGCCCCGTATACGCTGCAACTTGAGGCAAACAAGAACCGTTCGACACCACAGCCCTTGGCAATCTCGATGAGCATTCGGGTCGCAGCGTAGTTGATCTCGATCGCCGCCCTATGGTCGAGTTCGCAGGCTGAATCGCCCACGATGGCTGCCAGATGAACCACGCTCGACACTTGATGCATTGCTTTCACAACATCCTGAATATTGCGAGAGTCGCCATCGACATATTCCAGGTTGGGGTGGCACAGAAGGTCCTGAATAGGTTCCAACCCGTACAACGCGTTGTCCAACACCCGAACGCGACTACCATCCCCGAGTAAACGCCTCACCAAGAAGCAACCGATGTAACCTGCTCCGCCGATTACGAGCACCTGGCCTTGCCCGGGGACACTTGACTTAGCCTTTTGCTCGGTCCTCTCTCTGCCGGGGAGCGATTCCTTCCATTTAATTGTGTTCAGAGTCTTCATCATCAGATTGTTCTTCCTCTCAACGGTTCTGTGGTTCGCCACCAGCCACGCAGGAGACCGAACCGCGCGACAGCCCCGAGCCAGATCGCAAGAAAAAAACTCTCCGAGGGTTTGGCAATCTACAAGGTCGCGCTGGATTCCATGCTAGTCAGTTCGCCGCCGGAGACTTGAGGCCCAAAACTGTTCGAATGAGGATTCCGAGATCTGAAAAGAAAGTCCGGGCCTGAGAATATTTCAAGGAAAGCTTCAATTTCCGCGGCAAGATCTGTGAGACGTACTGTTTTTCCAGCGGGCCGGCTTGAAAAAATTGTTCTTCATGACGGAAGGTTAGTGTCGCAAGATCCGTAATGCCGGGACGATCCTGAAGTAACACTTCGTATTCTCTTGGAAAAATCTCCACATAACGCTCCACCTCGGGCCGTACGCCCACCAGTTGCATTTCCCCTTTCACGACGTTCACGAGCTGCGGCAGCTCGTCCAGCTTGTATCTGCGCAGGAAGCGGCCGACTCGCGTAATCCGTGAATCTTCCGGCACTGTCAGTGGGCTAATGCCGCTGGAGTTTGGAACCATGCTGCGGAACTTGAGCAGGCGGAATTTTCGAAGATCCTTCCCTACGCGCGGTTGGGAAAAGAAGACAGGACCTCCGTCATCGAATTTGATGGCCGTGGCGACGGCCACAAAAAGCGGGAAGAGAAACGCTAGACCCAGCGCGGCGCAAGTCACGTCAAACGCCCGATGAAAGAAGGATTGGATGATCCGAGTGGTTGCCGAAAATGCCGGGAGGTCTATGCGTGTTTCCATATTCGCACCGGGGAATCCTGCCTCGGGCGGGTCAATTCGCATGCCTGGAACAACACGCAGGCGGGTGATACGGAAATTATGTTTGTCGGCGATGTCAATCACTGTTTCTATGACGTCGTCTACATCCTGATCGCTCATCCTCGGATGCAAGGGCAAGGAGACGATCCTCTGATATTCGCGATGCGAGACGGGAAAATCCAGAGGCACGTATCCGTATTTGTCGCGGTAATAGGGATGCATGTGAATGGGGATAAAGTGCACGGAGCTAGAGATCTTGCGTGCGCCAAGTTCTTCGATGAACTGATTCCGGGAAATATTCAAACGGTCCAAGTTCAGGCGGAGCACGTACAAGTGCCAGGCATGTTCGACTTCGTCGCGTATCACCGGTATCTGGAATTGATCAAACCGGGAGAAGGCCGCGCTGTATCGCCGGGCAATTTCCGCGCGCCGGGCACGGAATCCGTGCAGCTTGACCAATTGGTGCAGCCCGATAGCCGCCTGGAGGTCCGTCATGTTGTATTTGAACCCCGGGCGGGTCACTTCGTAGAACCAGGAATTCCCGGCGCCGTATCTATTCCAAGCATCCCGATTCATGCCGTGTAGGCTCCAAGCGCGGGCTTCCTCGACCGCCTCAGGGGACCCGGTCAGCATTCCGCCTTCTGCCGTCGTCAAATTTTTTGTGGCGTAGAAAGAAAAACACGTCATAACGGGAATGGGAGAAGGCGCCACATGCGAGCCGATGGTCCGCCCTTTATAATTCGCGGGGAGCGCGTGCGCGGCGTCTTCAATGACGGCGAGTTGGTGCTCCCGCGCGATCTCTAGCAAGGAATCCATGTCGCACGGATGGCCATAGAGATGGACGGGGAGGATGGCTTTTGGGCGATAGCTGCAATTCAGCTGTGCGCTCGACTTATGAATTGCTTCTCTTACTTTGGCCGGATTGATATTGAGAGTGTCCGGCTCCACGTCGACCAGGATCGGGCACGCGCCCACTTGTTCAATCACGTTGACGCCCGAACAAAATGTCATGGGAGTGGTCAGGACCGCGTCGCCGGGACCGATCCCCAGGCTGACCAGCGCAAGATGCAGGGCTGCCGTGCAGGAGCTCAACGCCAGAGCTGCCGGCGCGTTCACGGCAGCGGCGAACTTCTCCTCGAAGCGCTTCACTTTGGGGCCCGTGGTAATCCAATCCGATCGCAGTGTGTCCACTACCTCCGCAATTTCTGCTTCGCTGATACAGGGCGGAGAGAACGATAGATATTCTTTTCGCATTTTGGGAATCCTTAAATTCCTGATGAAACGAACGGCCGCCCGCCCTAAAATCGGGCAGCCTCTACAAAACCAACTCCCATCCAAACAGAGGGTTTTGTAACGGCCTCTCCCTCCTGTGCTTTCCAGGACGGAGAGGGCATCTGTCTCTTCCCACTAGCCCGCTACTTTCTGGAATTTGTTTTGGACGAGCGCCTGGCTCGAGAAGGATTGCAATTACCGAGTAATTGCTGTGATGGCGTGCTGGACACGAGAATCGCGATTCCCGGTCGTGGGTTTGTACGCGAGCCCCAGAACGAAACCGAGTCCATAGGAAAGGTGATACGTTGCGAATACGATCGGTAACACGGGAAGGAAGCGCCATCCCCGGCGCCTGGCTATCAGAAACGCCGCGCCCATGGAAACTGCAAAGTACAGCGCGGCGAATCCGGCACAGGCGGTGAGGAATGCGGACTTCCACGATGCGGAACCACTCAGGCTCGCTCCCACGGCTCCGAGCAAAAG
The DNA here is from genome assembly GCA_963811715.1 of Terriglobia bacterium. Taxonomy (GTDB): domain Bacteria; phylum Acidobacteriota; class Terriglobia; order Acidiferrales; family UBA7541; genus Palsa-360. Next base: position 2,006,318 of record CAWESM010000003.1, on the reverse strand, counting down.
AGCAACGCCGATGAGCAGGCACGCTCCTGGAATGAGATGCCGCCAGGAACCGGGTTTGGCGTGCTTCCGAATCACGGAGACTTTCCAGAACCCATACTGAAAATATTGGCGAAACAGGGCGGTCAGACTGGCTCTGGGGCGATACCAGGAAGCGATCTTCGGTGACTGCCAAATCCGCCCGCCGGAAGAGATGAGCCGCAAGTTCAGTTCGTCGTCCTGATTGCGACTCAGGCTTTCATCGAACAAGCCGATGCGTTCCAGGGTCGATTTGCGCCAGCAGCCGTAGGGCACGGTGTCCACATAGCCTTCATATTCGGCATCATGGAACTTGGCCCCGCCACAGGAGAACTCACTGTGGTAGGCGAACGCGATTGCCCGCCCTAGATATCCGTCCGCGCGTGTCAACGCCGGTCCGCCGACATTATCCGCATTAGTTTCGTTCAACACCTCCAAGCAACGGCGAATGTAGTCCGGCGCATACTCACTGTGGGCGTCCATCCGAATGATGATCTCGCCCCGGGCCGCGCGAATGGCGGCATTCAGCCCGGCGGAGGCGATCTTGTCCAGATTGTCGATCACACGAAGGGGGAGAACAATTCGTCTGTACAAATCCAAGACCTGGCGAGTGCCGTCCTCGCTCATTCCGTCCGCAATCAGCACTTCGATTTTTACCTCTCCTAAGTCCTGCCGGCAAAGAGAGTCGAGAAAATTGCGAATGTGCTTACGCTCATTGCGGCAGGCAACGATTACGGATACGCGGATGGTTTCACTGGGCTGCATGATTGAAATCAGATTGACGAATGCTCAGGGAGAGCTTCGTACTGCGCTGCAAACGTACTTTGTGCCGCCGCCCACACACGATTCCTCTCGCAAATGCCTATGAGCGCGATCCCGATCGATAGCGCGATCGTGGGCAGCTTTTCCCAATACAGCGTCACCGAACCGAGGCTGTCCAAACATACCGTGACACTCCATGCGAGAAGCAGCGCGCCGTACAATTGAAATTCCGAATCCCTGTACAAAGACGCTGCGCGGGAAGCAAATTGATAGATCGCCGCGAGCAGCAGGGCGAGGCCGCCGAATCCCATTTCGATCCAGACCGTCATGTAGGCGTTGTGAGCGCGTCCTGCGCTGCCGATCTCGCTCAGGTAGGTCCATTCCTGGCCAAATCCATGGCCGAGGTAAGGAGCGCTCTTGATCGCCTCGAGCGCCATGTCCCACCGGTCGAATCGATGGCTGAAGCCTTCGCCGGTGGTGATATCCACCTGCGTAGCGCTATCGACCAATTCGCTGTCTCTTGCGCGCACGTACCCCAAGATGGAACCGCCAACCACGAGGAAAATCAGCGCCAATTTCCAGCGGCGCGCCAAACAAAGAAAGAAGACGTATCCCGCAGCAATCGAAAGACTCGCGCCTCTCGAGAAGACCACCGCGGGAATCAAACTAAATGTAGTCGCGAAACAGAACCAGAGGACGCTATGGATTCGCGATCGCCGGAATGTGATCCACCCAAGCCCGGCTGCAAAAACGAGCAGCGTCGAGGCTTGCCCGATTGTGTTGGGATTCCAAGTGGTGAATGACGCGGCGCTCTTGAGTTGCTGGAAACCTCCGAGAAAATTCATCGGATTGCTTCCCAGCTTCTGACCGATTTGAACCATCAACGCAACACCCGCGCACATCAGGCCCGCGGCCAAGAAACGGATACGTCTTTCTGATAGCAGCAGCCTTGGCAATGCGAGGAGAATCGCGACGCAGCCGATCATTTTGATGGTTTCGTACCCCGCCGGGGGAGTGTGCCGCGCGAAGCCCACGAGACCCGAAAGAATGCTGGCGGCCGCCAGACTTGCCTGCCACTGGAAGATGCTTCTCTGCCCCCGTGTAAGGGGAGCCGGCGACCACAGAAGAGACCGAAGAAGAAAGAAAACGATCAGGCCGTCATCCAACCGGAGATTGATCGCGGTGCCCAGTGGGAGGGTGATGTCCGGGAAACCCAAGGCCAGGCCGTAGAAAAATAGGCCGTACTCCGGATTCGCCCAGAAGACGGCCAGCGCCAGCAGGACAGCGATTCCAATTTCAACGGCGAGTGTGATGGAGAGGTCCATTTTCAACGTGTGGTTGATCTAGGTGTGTTGGCGCGTCAGACAGAAAAGCTTTCAACACAGAGGTCACAGAGAGCACAGAGACTGCATCGCTCCAGAATCAAGTCTATTGAGGCCGTCTGAAGCGCTATCTGTGGTTCAGTTTTATGACGCGCAATGACTGGATGCTGGCGTCTCGATTCATATGGCTACATCGAAGCGTGATTTTTCCTTGATGATCCTTGCGGGCACGCCCGCAGCGACTGCGAAGTCCGGTATGTTTCTTGTCGCAACCGAATTGGCCGCAATGAGCGCGCCCCGTCCGAGCGTCACGCCTTTCGTTACGACGGCGTGAGCGGCAAGCCACGATCCTCGACAGAGATGAATCGGAGCAAGCGAGCTGGGACCGTAACGGTAGGAGCCGTCCTTCAGGGTATGGTCTCCGCTGACTAGCACCGAATACGGCCCGAGTTGCACCTCATCTTCAATGACGACTCCGCCCCAGGCGTGAATCCAGCAACCCGTGGCGATGTATACGTCACGGCCGATTTCCAGGCGATTCGAGAAGTTGATGGTGACTCGCCGCGCGACCTGGAAATTTCCTCCACAGGACTTGAAGCAAGGGCGGAGGAGAAATCCTCGAATGCGCAACAACGGCCTAAGGTCCGGCAACCAACTCGTTGCGAGCGTGACCAGGTGGAACCAGAAATACTTGAGCAGTCGCATCTGTTTCGAGATGGTTCCCTCGGGCGCCACGCTTCACTTATTGCATTCAGCGTAAGAGTAGAACCCGCGCCCTATTCCTGTGGAACTCGCGCCGCGGCCTCCGCGAGATTCCGCACGAGTTGTTCACGCACTACGCCGACGAAACGTTCGAGGGTGTGCGCGCGGGAGGAGACGAGTCCGTTCCGGATCAATGCCCGCCGCAGTTCGCCATCGCGAATTACCCGGTCGATGGCTCGGGCCAAGGCGTCCGAGTCTTTCGGAGGGACGAGCAAAGCGTCATACCCGTCCGTGACCGAGGTGGGCACCCCTCCAACGGCGCTCGAGATGCACGGCAGGCCGTTGGCTCGCGCCTCGACCAGCACGTGCGGCGTGCCTTCAGACAGGCTGGGCAGCACCAAAAGATCGGCCGCGCGCAGGTGTTCAAATAGCGGCTGGCCATACGAACTATAGCCCGTCCAAAACACGCGTTCTTGGATCCCGCGAGAGGCGACAATGGCATCGAGTTGGCGACGGTATTGGGGAAAATCGCTCGGCCCCACGATGTACAGTTCCCAGGGCTGCCGAGTCACGAGCCGGCTGACAGCATCGAGAAGATATTCGATTCCCTTCTCCGGGCGGATGTAGCCGACAAAAAGAATTCGGATCGTCGGGCCCTGGCAGGTGTCAGTGCGGTGGGCGAATTCGTCCTCCCGGATGGCGCTCGAAACTGTCGCCACAGTGTGTGGAGACCTGTAGGCCTCAGCGAGTTCACGGCCGTTGCAAATGAAAACGCCATTGGTGAGCCAGCGCCCGGCGCGGCTGAAAATCCTGTCCTGCAACGCGTACAGGAGTGCAAACATGTCGAACAGTTTTCCTCGACGCGTGCCGGTCCGCAGCAGGGCAACCGGATTACCGACAATCCAGTGACATACCGGCCGCTGAAAAGCAAATGCGCACAAATACAGCACCGCAATGTAGGGACACATTCCCCGTACAAAGACCAAGTCCGATTCGCGGCAGGTGCGCAGGTAGGCGCGAAAAATGCCGAAGAAATGCGGCAGCGAGCCAAGCGTACTACCCCAGAAAGGCTGGGGAATCAATTCGAGATTCGGCGCCTCCAGCGGCAGGTCGGTCGGCGCCGGAGGAGGGCCGTAAACCACGCGTGTGCAAATCAAAAGTTTCTCGTAGTGCGTGGCGAGCGAGTCGGCCACCCGCCCAGATGCCGCCTGCATATAGATTTCCCCGGCGTTCACATAAGCGCGAACCGGTGTGACGTATCCCAGAACGGAATTCATGAATCGTCTCGAATCGAGAAATGCTCAGGCCGGGGAGCGGGAATATCGTAGCCGCACGGCCAGCACGCTTTGCCACAATTCGCGCACGCCCCTGGCGCCGAATGGCCAGAAGCAGCGCGGAGATATGCGCAACAACGCCGACGCCGCGGCGATCAACAAGACAATCTGAACGCATGCGCTCAACACGACGGCCCAAGCCATCCCCATCAGGCCGAATTTCGGCAACAGAAGCGCCGCGCTTATGGCTAAAACGCCCGTTCCCAATAATTGGCTGGTGAGACCGGGATAGGGGCGCCCCGCGCCCCGTAGCCCTTGTATCAAAATGCCGCTCGGCGTCGTAAGCGCAGCCGAGGTCGTCAAAATGACGGCGGGCCGCACCGCTTGAGCGAACGCTTGGCCGAACAAAGGCCCAATGAGAAGCGGGACAAAGCAGGAAAGAAGAAGACCAAGACCCACGGAAGTAAGAGTTGCCTGGCGAAATGTCTCCGTAAGAATTTCGCCTTGCCGATCGATGCTTTTTGCGTTGGAGAGGAATGCAAAAGAAGTGATGCCCAGCGCCTCACCCAGGGACGACTGCGCCGTGCTGAATGTCACGGCGACCGCGTAAATTCCCGCCGCCTGGGCGCTCATCAGACTCACCACGATGATCTTGTCCAGTTGAAGAGTCAGCAAATTGCTGGCCGTGGCCCAGAAGTACGGCAGCCCGCTCCGCAGCAAACGGAAACATTCTGTGACGCGCAATTTACCGGAAGCCAGTGACTCCTGCTGCATGACCAGGCGTAGAATCACCGTAAGCGCATGGCTGGCGAGATAGGCCCAGACGAACCACTGCACTTGAGGCTTTCTGTTCACGGCGATCAGGCAGATGAGAATCACATAGAAAACAAAAAAGGAAGCCCGCACAAAATTGTACCGCCGCCAGCGCATGCGGCCGTGCTCGATGGCCAGGAGCGTCTGGTTAAAAATACCGAGAGGAATCGACAACAGGCAAACACGAACCAGGGAACCCAAGTAGCGCCGATCCGAGGGTAACAAGTAAGGTATCAACCAGTATCCACACAGCAGGCACACGCATGCCGCCGCGATCCCCACGGCAACTCCCGCGCGAATCCAATCGGACTCCTTCCCTGGGTCAGCGGCGACCTCGCGGGCCAGGGCCCAATTGCATCCCAGCAATCCCAGATTGCTCAGAATCATGGGCCACAACATCACCGTCGCGAGTTCCCCTCTGGCGGTTGGACCCAAGAGGCGAGCCGTCAAAATTCCGGTGATCAACCCACAGAATTGAATGGCTAAACTCGTCGAGAAAGTGGCGATATTTGCCCTGGAAAAAATCATGCGAATGACACGAGGCAAACCCTTTGCTGCAGGCGAAATCGTCCCTACGATTCCCGTTGACCGTTGGCGCTGTAGTAGCCATAGGCATAGTACGAATCGCCATTGGAATGGAAATTCAGGTTGTTCAGAACCACGCCCATGAGATTTGCGCCCGCGGCGCGCGCTTGCGATTCGGCGTACTGGACCACCTGCCTGGGTGTGTCGCCGCCTTTGACGACAAGGATCGTAGTGTCTACGGCGCTTGCCAAAATCCGGGCGTCGGCTACTTTCAGCAGAGGCGGAGAATCCAGTATGACAAAATTATATTCCGTGGCCGCTTCTTGCAGCAGTGCGCGCATGCGGTCCGAGGAAAGCAGCTCCGCGGGATTCACCGGAAGAGGCCCGCAAAGCAGCGCAAAGAGACCGGGAACCGCCGTCGGAAACGTCATGTCTTGCCAAGCTCCCGCACCCGCTAAATAGCTCCCCAATTGCGACCCTTCTTGGGGAAAGTATTTTTGCAACGTTGGGCACCGCATATCGGCATCGACCAGCAGCACGCGCCGGCCTAGCTGCGCCAGAGATATGGCCAGGTTCACGGAGATTGTGGTTTTTCCCTCTCCAGTCTTCGCGCTGGTCACCAGGATGGAGCTGGCCGGACGGCCGCCGCTCGAAAACAGTACGGACGTTCGGAGCCCGCGGAAAGCCTCCGACAAATCGCCATTTGCTCGAGACGCCAGATCGGTTCGAGGGAGGCTATGCGCCCAGGTTTCATTCGGCAGGTTTGGTGCGCTGGTCAGGCCCAGCGTTAAACCTCCATCCGCGCAGGTATGGCTTGGGACGGGATGGCCATTCAATGACTGCAGTGAAGGAATGAACGCCAGACCAGGCAGTCGCAAGTAGCGCTCCACGTCATCCGCGTTCTCAATCGTTTGGTCCAAGTGCTCTTGAATGAAAGCTGCGCTAACGCCGAGCCCCAGCCCGAGGATCGCTGCCAGTCCCAGATTCAAGGAAAACTTCGGTGAAACCGGTTTGTAGGGCGGCATCGCCGCATCCACGATCCTGATATTGCTCGCCTTCAGGCCGGCCGAGACACCGGCCTCCTTCAGCCGTTGCAACAGACCGTCGTAGATGCTCTTGTTGGTTTCCACTTCGCGGCTCAGAATTCCGTATTGCACCGATTTTTCAGCGATCAGGTTCGCCTGTTTTTGCTTGTCGGCAAAGGCCCGCTGGACGAGGGATTCCCGCCGGACCGCGGCGAAGTACTCATTGCTGATTCTTTGCGCGGCGCGCTGGCGTTCCCGCTCGAGGGCGGACTGAATTTCCACGATCTGGCTCTGCACTTGTTGGACCTTGGGATAATCCGCGGTGAACGTGGCGGCCAATTGGGCGCGCTCGCGCTGGAGTTCCGCCAACCGCACGCTGAGGTCTTGCAACAGTTTGTTATCGAACACGCCGGGCAACGAGCTGTAGTCGCTCGATAGGACGAGGCGGTAGAGAGATTCCTTTTCGTACCGCGCCGCTTGTGTTTTAGTCAGCTCTTCCTGGAGTTCCCTAAGACTTTGATTGACTACGTTTTCGGAATTTCCCTTGTCCGTTTCCAGAAAAAGCAGGTCATTGTCCGCCGCGTATTTCTGGAGTTCGTCTTGCGATTTTTCAAGCTTGGCTTTCAGGTCCAGCATCTGCTGCGAGAGCCACTCGGAGGCCTTTTGGGTGGCGTCCCACCGCGCTTCGAGATTTTTATCTATATAGTTAGATATCAGAGTGTTTATTACTCGTGCCGCGCGGTTGGGGTCCTGTGAGGTAAAACTGATCTCCACCGCGCGGCTCCGCCGGAATGGCTTCACGTCCAAACGATCTTCGAAGCCCGCCAGCACGCTTTCACGGATGGCAGGGTCGCCCCCACTCAAACTCGTTTCGGCGGAAACGCTTTGCGCGGCCGGCCCTTTGTTGACAGTCCAAGGCCATAATCGTTTCTGAGGACGAAATTCAGCGACTCGATCGAGGCTGAGCTGATTGATTACGCGCTCCGCCAAATCATCGCTGCTGAGAACCTTGTACTCCGTTTCCAAGTACGTGTCTGTGACCTCGTCGAGCTGAAAGAGTTCCTGCGGAGTTACGAGGCTGGGGTTTTCCCTGTCAATTTCCAGCAGCGCTTTCGCGCGATAAACCGGTTTCTGTTTGACCGTCTCGACCAGGACAACTCCGAATAAGACGGTGAAAGCCGTCAACACGGTCCATCGTCGCTTTCGGATCACTTTCCAGTAAGCCAGGAGATCGGGAGCCTTTTCAATTTCGACGATCCGCGCCGATGCATGGGGCGCGCGGCGCCGATCCGGCAGGGGTTCGCCGGACCTGAAGACTTCCATCTTGTTGTTATTGTCGGTGTCGTCTGGAGGCATAGTTCACCACCTGTAAATGGCCACATCCGTCGCGGTGGAAACAACGGCTTCGGCGCCGCGGTACAATGCGCTCTTGGCCGAACTGTCGGGAACAAAAATGATGTCTTTTGGCTGCAGGAGAGGGTCGGGAGCTTTGCTGGTGAGGATTTTCCCGAGATCGATGGGTATTTCCGTGCGTTTGTTCGTGCTTGGATCCGTGCGGATGATTCGCGCCTGGCTTTTCAAGGAGGTTCGGGTGAGGCCTTCCGCGAGCGCAAGCGCCTGCAGGACCGTGATGTTCTCGTTGCTCCGCAAAACAAATCCGCCCGGTTTCTTGACTTCGCCGACGACGTAAACGATTCCCGCGCGAGTGACCTTCACGATGTCGCCGGGATGAACGGGAATATTGAAGGCCGGATTATCGGATTCGAGCAAGCTCTTGAGGTTGACCTCCACGATTTCAGGTCGGCGTTCTTTTGAGGGGAGGCCGCCGCGTCCGCTGGCGAGCACTGCATCACCTGGCATCGTGGAAACAGTTGCGTCTTTTTGCGATTCTTGTTCCGCGTTGTCACGGCCGCTCGATCCTGAGGTACTCGCGCCGCGCACCACCAGGACCGCGTCGCCCGCATCATCGGCAAGCCCCTCCGCCATCGAGAGAAGTTCGAGCACGGTCTTCGTGCCCCGAATTTGAAAGACCCCAGGTCTCTTCACCGCGCCAACGACGGAGACGGGATGGCTCTGCAATTCCTGAACAGAAACGCCCACATGGGGATCTTTCATGTAGGTCCGGCGAAGCAATTCCTCCAAAACCAATTCGAGTTGCCGGGGCGTTAACCCTCCCGCTCTTACAGACCCCAAGAGTTGAAGAGAAATTTCTCCATTGGCATCGACACGCAACGTCCGGTTCAGGTCGGGAGCTTCAAACACGGTGATTTGGAGCAGGTCGTCAGCGCCGATGCGGGATTCCTCTTCCGTGGCCTCCGGCAATGGGAATGAAGGGACCTTGCGCGACTCCTCCAGGCGTTGATTGAATTCCTGTGTGGTTCCCCTCCGAAACGATGAGGGGTGCTTCCCTGTTGTGAAATCTTGCGCTCGCACGGCCCCCGCGACAAAGAGGAATACCATGCTCAAGAGCATTTGCTTCTCGTAGGACATTACATTTGCATGATTTATTGCCACTGCAAGCCCGTCTTTCACTAGGAGCCATCTCCTAGATGGCCAACCAGCAAGACTTGTGCATTCGGATTTGCACAACGTTGATTCCGGCGCTGAAAGCGCCGGTGCACATCAGCCCAGGGCAACGCCCTGGGTTTCGCAATCGATCGGTCCGCCCTGCAAGGGCGGAGGAATCCTCCGCCCTTGCAGGGCGGGACATGGAATCGGACGCGTCCCCGGGGCGTTGCCCCGGGCTGACATGCTCCGCGCCGTTGGCGCGTCCTCGTGGCTGAGTTCTCGAGCGGAAAAACTGTTGCGAAGCCATTTACGAGGAAGCTTCTAACAATTCCGGGCTGCCTGCTTGGCTGCGAGCCCTCTGGCAGCCCATGTTCCAGAGTCGTCCGTGCATTCTTGTTCCCGCATGGAAAGTGAAGTTGTGTTGAAACAGGCGTGGACTCATCCGCGGAGGAAAATCAAAGGGTTCAGTTAGGAGTCTGTCCCGCAGAACGAAGAATCGCTCTTATCATCTTGGCCAGTCCCGTCAGGGACGAAAGAACGTAGCCCACCGCGCGAGCGGTGGGTATGGGTGAGGGCAGAGGGCCCAGCCCCGAAGGGGCGGCACAGGGCGGACCAAATGTGCCGCCCCTTCGGGGCTGTCAAGAATCGCACCCCGTGCCCCACCGTTTCCACGGTGGGCTACGTTGTGACGTCCCTCCGGGACTTCGCGCAACACACAAGCAGGACGCCGTGCGTTAACAGTGGTTGAAATTTTCTACGGGACAGACTCTTAGATCCTTGCTTAGATTCCGGCCGAGGGCCGAAAGGAAACCACGGGAATGGGAGAAGGCCCTAGCCTCTCCAGGCAAGAAATGTCAACTTCAACGGCCGCTGATCTCCCAAGCATTTCCAGGGAGATGATCAACCGGGATAAATTCTTCCTTCGAACGAGGAGCCCTTCAAGGCCCTGCAGAGTCCCCGACCGAATCCTCACCCGGTCACCACATTTGAGGTAAGGATAGGGCTCGACGCGAACGGGACTCTCGACCATTCGACGTACACCTTCGATCTGTGCGTCGGGAATTGTCGCCGGATGGCCCGCCCATCCCACGACGGTACATACTCCAGGGGTACTCAGGATTTGGAGCGGGCGGTCCAAGCCGCCACGGATGAAGACATAACAGGGAAACAGCGGCAAAAGGAGCTGCTTGGTTCTGTCTTGCCACCGGCGGACGGAGGCGTAGAGTGGGAGAAACACCTCATGGCCTTTGCTCGAAAGGATCCGGGCAATCGGCTTCTCGTGTTGATGGCGTGTGTACAGAGCATGCCATTGAAGTTTGTCGCCAAAATCTTGGGCTTCCCGTTCGTTCACCGCCAAACGCATGTAGCTCCGCCCTGTGACTTACATGGAAGGTCCTTGCAAATCGCCTCGCCCCGAGCAAATTTGCAGACGGGTGGGGGCTTTACTTTTACGCTGCACGCCCCGGCCTGGCCGGGGCGTGGAACCCACCAGAACTCTGCTCGAGCAAGACTTCGCCAATTCATCCCACCGATTCGAACACCGACAGGCCGTTGGACTCCACAACGATCCGCGGCTATCCGTCCATGCCGGAGCAACCGCCACGCCATTTCACCGGTCGGTTATTCCACTTCCATTCCGCACGATTCGGTGCGAATGCTTCGAACATGCCAATCCTGGAGGAACCCTGTCGAGGCCGTCGAGGCGCACGCGAAATCAGTCATTGCCATTCCAGCGCAACGCCCCGCCGTTTGCAGCGAAGGTGAACGCGGATTCGGTTGGATCCGTTGACACGCTCCAACGAGAGAAGTCCTCGCTCACAACCGCGAATCCGCTCGCCCCTTCGCCTTTCGACCGGTGGTCCACTCGCAAAACACGCGCCGCTCCACTGACTCGGATGACCGGTTTTAGTCCAGTGAGAGAAGGGAGAACGACTTCCACCTGAATCGGAACATCAATAGGAGGACACGTAGGACTCAGAATGAAAGCGCCGAATACGCTAATGTCGCGAGTGACTCCTTCACCCCGGAGGCGTTTGTGCAGCGCGCTCTCCCAATAAAATAGGGCTGGAGCATCCAGCCGATACCGAATCTCTTTTCTCAATTCCATCGGTGCACCCAGTGCATAAGAGAAGCTGATTGATTTGGATTGCATGGAATTAAATGTCCCCTCAGACTCCGGCGCACAATAGCGGTTTGAGGAAATCATCACAAGAAGCAAGGCGTCCCCGCCAAGGCGAGAGGACATATTCACAAGTGAGATAATGCATTATGAACTGTGCTTGTAAGAGTGAGGTTACCCGCACGGCAGGACAACTGTCACAATACCAGACAATGAGGAACTCGCCGTGCATGCGGATGGATGCTCTTTGGCCGGATGAGACTATAGCCCCATTTACTGGTCATTTTATTATCAGACATGAACCATGCCAATAATACAAATAGTTCTAGTAATGCTAGTACCGCTTCGTGTATTCTAACATCCACGTTAAGGGGGGGAGGCGCACAATGAACCAATTATCAGAGCTTTCCAATGGCAGAGTGAGTGTCCTCATCGCCGATGCCGACCTCATGGCCGCTCACCTGCTGGCAGTGGAGCTCGCACGCGGAAGGCAAGATATCAGCGTCGTGGGTGTTTCGAATGACTCTGTCGAGGCCATCCGAGAACTGGAAAAGTGCCAACCCGATATTGCCCTGATTAATACTCATCTAAATGATGGACAGATGACGGGCTACCGCGTCTTGCAAAGCCTGCCGATGAATTGTCCGAAAACAGCGGCGATCATGATGATTCCGGTTTGCGACCGTGAACTGGTCATCGACGCATTTCGAGGCGGTGCGAGAGGCATCTTCTACCGCGTTCCCGCGCTCAAGTTGTTGTCCAAATGCATTCGAACGGTGCATGGCGGGCAAATCTGGGCCAACAACCAGGATTTGATGTTCCTCCTCGGGTTCCTCACGCAGCTCAAACCACTGCGAGTTGTGAAGCCCGGTGGCGGCATGCGTCTTCTCACACCACGCGAAGCAGAAGTCGTGCACCATCTGGCGGAGGGCATGAGCACGCGCGAGCTCAGTCAAAAGGTGGGCGTTACCGAACATACGATCCGGAACTACTTGAGCAATATCTATGACAAGCTCGGTGTTTCCAGCCGAGTGGAGCTCGCGCTCTATGCCATTGCTCGCGAGGATTTGGGCCCTTCCTAGGCAAATTTGAGGCATGATCCTGAATGGGGTCGCTGATTTTTCCCTCCGGTGGAGACTTCTTTCCAAGTTCGTCTGAATGATCCCGGCCACACCTGAGGGTGATGCCCCCGGGCCCGCTTACCGTCGGAATTTCCTTTTCCTATTTTTAGAGACTACTCTATAGCGGCTGGGGCCAAGTCGCCGACGCCGCACTCACGCACCAAAGCAGCGCGGCGATGGGGAAGCCAGCCCGCCTAGGCGGGACGGCGCGTAGAGTCCGCCCCCGGTTTCGGGTCGATCCCAGCCGAACTTTGCCTCTAAACTGGGACAGGAGATAAAGGAGAGTCCGGATCATGGACACTGCTGACCGATACGAGCGAGGCTTAGTGAAGCTGGGTGAAATCTATGGGGATCGCGCACAGATGCTTGTCGCCGCCTTAGGAGAGGTTGCGCCTGATCTCAGCCGCTACGTGGTTGAGTTCGGATTCGGAGATATCCACTGCCGGCCTGGGCTGGACCTCAAGTCCCGGGAGATTGCCACGGTCGCGGCCCTTACGGCGCTGGGCAACGCGGCCCCGCAACTTCGCGCGCACATCCACGCCGCCCTCAATGTTGGTTGTTCTCAAGATGAAGTCGTTGAGGTTATCCTCCAAATGGCTCTTTACGCTGGGTTCCCCGCCACGATTAACGGAATGCAGGCGGCAAAAGAGGTTTTCATGGAGAAGGCCGGGAAGAAATGAAATTTTGCCGATCTGCCCTGACTGCCAAAAGGTGTCCAGATAAGCCAACTTGCCCGCCGGAATACAGAAAGCTGGGATTGAATTCTTCGGTTCTCCGACCGCTCACATCGGGAAGCACATAATCGCAGCGCAAGCCACCCACTCTGTTGCTCCGTTCGCCGCCCTCCGCGCGCGAATAGCGAGGGCCGGGAACACTGTTCGATCTTCAAACCTTTTCATTGAAAGATGAAATGTGAAATCAAATAGCGAGAGTGTTCACAAGGGAACAGATGTCCGTCTGCTTTGTGTCTACTGTGGTGTCTGTGCGGAGTTCTCCCGCACATGACGGAGCAGCAGCTCCGTTCGGAAGAACAAGAACGCGGATGTTCTCGCGCTCAGATCCAAAGGAGATGAAAACATGCTTGGGATAATCGCCGCAGTGCTGATCGTTCTTTGGTTGCTTGGCTTTTTCGCATTTCACGTAACCACTGCTTTCATTCACGTCGCTCTACTGGTGGGCCTGATCTTACTTGTGCTGCATCTGGTGAGCGGTAGAACGGCAAGCGCGTAGGGTGTCGTCTAAAGCATATCTGGTGAGAGCTATTGACCCGATTGGCGGACCTCAGGACAGAAATGCAAACCCGTTGCTGGAATAGCGCCCATTTGGAAAAAATCTTGGGATGGTAAAAGCCCATGCGGGTAATACGCCCAAACACAGTGCGAACCGCAATTGGACCCACCTTCCACTGGCAACGAAACTCGTGCTGTGTTCCTGCTACGGCCTCTAGTTGGAGCCCGCTGCAATGTGGACACGCCAGCCCCGTTCATTCGCAACCGGATTACGTTCGGAGGAGGGCCCTCCGACAGGAGCCCCCGTCGCTGTGCGAGTCTCCGCCATGCCCCCCTCCGAGTGAAGCCAACTCGGCTTCCGAAGGTTTAAAGATAGCGGGAACCCCAGCCCTGGGAAGTGATTCAAGACACGATCGAATGTGACACGCATCACATCCGGCCTAAACTTATAGGCGCATTCTTACTTTGCAAGGAGGTGACTTATGAACGCGACGGGCACTCAAACGCGGATTTCACTCAAGCATATTTTGTATGCAACTGATTTTTCCTCGGCGGCAGAGGCCGCCCTGCCCTACGTCAAGGGGCTATCCAAGCAGTACGAGGCCAAGGTGCATACACTGCATGTCCGGTCCCCTGCCACCTACCCGATTGTCGGGCCGGAGGCGATGCCGCAAATCATCGAGGCAGCAGAGGAACAAGCCAAGTTCGAGGCGCAGCAATTGCACGAAATGTTCGCCAGTGTTCCGCATGATGTTTCTGTTTGCGAAGGCGAACTCTGGCCGACGATCGCCGCCATGGTGGAGAAGCAGAACATCGACCTGATTGTAGTTGGCACACGGGGACGCACAGGACTAGGAAGGGCTCTGCTCGGTTCCGTGGCCGAGGAAATTTTCCGGCGCGCCCCATGTCCCGTGTTGACGGTTGGCCCGCACATTTCCAAGGACACGGAACGCCGCTTGGAAATGAAGGAAATTCTCTACGCGACCGACTTCTCTCCGGAATCGTTGAGCGCACTGCCCTACGCGGTCTCTTTGGCGCAGGAACACCAGGCGCGGCTGACAATCCTCCATGTCATCGGTGAACCGGAGATTGGAGAGTTGGTCCACGCCGAAAATTATGTCGAATCGACACAGCGCCGGCTGCGCGAATTGGTGCCGTCCCAGGCGAAGACCTGGTGCGAACCGAACTTCAGGGTGGAGCGAGGACAGGAGGCGGAAAAGATCATGGAAGTCGCCATTGCACTGGGCGCCGACCTGATCGTTCTTGGTGTCCGCGGCGCGCCGAGCCACATGGGTGCGGCAACACACTTGTCGCGCCCGACGGCACACCGCGTCGTCGCACAAGCCGGGTGCCCCGTACTCACGGTCCGCGGGTGAGAGGCGATCGAGGAGTGTGTGCCGCTGATGCCGATTGCAGCAATAGAGCCCGGGGTTGAGGGAATTTCAAGTAAGGCCGATCAAAGTTCCGGCCCTCCACCCCGGGTCCCTCCTCGGACGGAGGTAGATCGTGCATCGCGTACCGATTTTTTCATTGCGGCTCTGGCGGCCGCGGGAATCGCAACGCACTTGGCGCTTCGCTACGGCTTCAGGGATTCTGCTCTAGCTCAATTCCTTCCCCTTTACCTCACTCTAATCCTGGGCGGATTGCCTCTCCTCGTTCGTTTGACTGGCAGGGTTTTTGCGCGCGAATTTGGTTCCGACTTGCTGGCGGGTATTTCCATTGTGGTATCCGTACTGATGGGACAATATCTGGTCGGCTCGATCGTCATTTTGATGCTTTCGGGCGGCACGGCTCTCGAAACATTCGCGACACGGCGCGCCTCTTCGGTGCTAAAAGCCTTGGCGCAGCGAATGCCTCAAACAGCACACCGCAAGATCGGAAACGGAATCACGGACATAGAAATCGGATCTGTCCAGGTAGGAGAAACGCTGGTCGTTTTCCCGCATGAAATCTGTCCGGTGGATGGAGTGGTCCTGGATGGCCAGGGCAGGATGAACGAATCCTACCTGACAGGTGAACCATTTGAAATGTCCAAGACACCGGGGTCCGAAGTGCTTTCCGGAGCCGTCAATGGCGAGACCGCGCTCACGATTCGGGCCGGAAAACTCCCGATGGATTCACGGTACGCAAAGATCATGCAAGTCATGCAAGAAACGCAGCAGCGGAGGCCGCGCCTGCGGCGGCTGGGCGATCTGTTGGGTGCCTGGTACACGCCGCTGGCAGTGACTCTGGCGCTGGCCGCATGGATCCTGAGCGGAGAGTCGCACCGATTTCTAGCCGTCCTCGTGATCGCCACGCCTTGCCCCTTGTTGCTGGCCATTCCCGTGGCGGTGATCGGAGCCATTTCGCTTTCCGCGCGGCGCAGCATCATCATCAAGAATCCGGCGGTGCTGGAACAGATCAATCAATGCAGGACCTTGATTTTCGACAAGACCGGGACACTGACGTATGGGCGTCCCTCTCTGACGGAAATTATTTGCGCACCCGGTGAATCAGAAAACAACGTTCTGCGGATCACCGCGAGCCTGGAGCGCTACTCAAAACATCCGCTGGCCGGAGCCATCCTCGACGCCGCGCGCAACGCTCAGATTGAGCTCGATCCGGTCACGGAAATCAGTGAGAAACAGGGCGAGGGCCTGCGCGGAAAGGTAGCCGCGCGGGAAGTGTGGATCACGGGCCGAAACAAAGTGACCGGTCAGAATGTGTCCTTGCCGGTGGCAGCGGCGGGTTTGGAATGCGTGGTTCTCATCGATGGCGTATACGCGGCGACGATTCGGTTTCGCGACATAGTCCGGGCCGGAGGCCGAAGCTTTGTGGATCATCTGCGTCCCCGCCATCACGTCAACCGCGTCCTCCTGGTTTCAGGCGATCGCGATTCGCAAGTTCGCTACTTGGCTGAAGTCGTGGGAATCACGGAAGTGCACGCGAGCAAGAGTCCCGAAGAGAAAGTCTCCATCGTGCGGGAGGAAACCAAACGGAGTAAGACACTGTTCGTCGGAGACGGCATCAATGATGCTCCCGCGATGCAGGCGGCCACGGTCGGAGTCGCGTTTGGAATGAGCAGCGACATTACCGCGGAGGCTGCCGATGCCGTGATCCTCGACGCGTCGCTCGGCAAAGTAGACGAGTTGATGCACATTGGCCGGCGGATGCGTTCGATTGCGATGATGAGCGCTTTGGGCGGCATAGGTCTTAGCGTCATTGGAATGATTGCCGCCTCGATTGGCTGGCTGTCGCCGATCGAAGGCGCCATTGCCCAGGAGGTTATTGATCTGGCGGCTGTTCTCAATGCGGTTCGTGTAGCCTTCCCCTTCCAGAATATGACGGATTTCTAGGAGGCATGCTCCATGCGCCTCCCTTTTCATTGTTCCCGACGGGTCCGGGTATGGGTGTCGTCCAGGCTCTTCTGTCTCTCGCCTAAAACCCCTCCCACACTGCGTGGCGTCGCTTACAATTCGGTGTGACGCAGGTCACAGCCGCGATTCGACCCGCCTGACAGACTTAAGTTGATTTGAAAGGAGTTTATTATGCCGACCGTAGCCGCGCCATCTGTTCCAATCACAATGAAATCTTCGACGACCATGAGGGCCCTGGTTTTTCACGGGCCGAATCAAATCGCCCTCGAATCCGTGCCGATTCCCAGGCCCGGCGTTGGGGAAGCGGTGATCCGCGTCACGCTGACGACGATTTGCGGCACCGACATACATATACTAAAAGGTGAATATAAAGTCCGCCCGGGACTGGTGATCGGCCACGAGCCGGTCGGCGTGATTCACGAACTCGGCGAGGGCCTGACCGGCTATCGTGTTGGCGACCGTGTGCTGGTTGGCGCCATCACGCCATGCGGGCAGTGCAGCGATTGTCTGAGCGGCCACTGGTCGCAGTGCGGCGGCCCAATCGGTGGCTGGAAATTCGGCAATACGATCCACGGCGCGCAAGCTGAATTCCTTCTGGTGCCATACGCGCAAGCGAACCTGGCAAAGATTCCCGATGAATTGACGGACGAACAGGTGGTTCTGCTGGCGGATATCGCTTCCACTGGAATTTCCGCGGCGGAAAGCGCGGACCTGCGAATCGGCGATGCTGTTGCCGTTTTTGCACAGGGGCCGATCGGACTGTGCGCGACGGCGGGCGCCCGGCTGAAGGGCGCGGGACTTATTATCGGAGTTGAATCGGATCCGGTTCGCGCGGCCGTGGCCAAGCGTATGGGCGCCGATGTCGTCCTCAATTTCAAGGATTGCGACATCGTGGCCGAGATTCGGCGGCTCACGGACGGTCGCGGTGTGGACGTTGCAATCGAGGCACTCGGAACGCAGGACACCTTCGAGAGCGCTTTGCGTGTCCTGAAACCCGGCGGCACACTCAGCAGCCTCGGAGTATATTCCGGGAAGCTTTCCGTGCCCGTCGAACCGTTTGCCGCGGGCCTGGGTGATTATCGGATTGTCACGACGCTGTGCCCCGGCGGAAAAGAGCGGATGCGGAGACTGATGGAGATGGTTCTCCACAAGCGGCTTGACCTCACTCCCCTGCTCACTCATCGCTTCAAGCTCGAAGACATCATGCAAGCCTATAGCCTGTTCGCGGAACATCGCGAAGGCGTGCTCAAAGTTGCCATCGAGCCGTAAGGAGAACCCCATCAAAAGTGGTTCGCCATTAGCTGCCCTTCATGTGGCGGGCAAATCGCCGGCAGTGGATCAGTCCTGTGGCGGAGGAGGCGGTTGCGTGTCTGAGCCGCTCGGTCCGCCACCGTGACCGAATTTTTTGCCCTGCACCAGCTTGTCGCCGGAGGGCGGCGTGAACAACGCCGGTGATGGCGACGAAGTAAAGTCACTCAATTGGTAAGTTCTCGTTCCAAATCGAGGATCACTGTGATCCTCCTCCAACACCAGCATCAGCGCGGGGCAAAACACGCGGGTGGTTGTGATGGTGGTGCTTCCACCGGAACCGGGCAGCTGAATCGGGTGGCTAAACGTCGTCTTCTCGGCCGCGCAGGAATAACCACCCATACCGGGAACCAGATAATTCACCGGCGTAGGAGTGGGCCCGCTGTGTGCTTGGCCACCCCTGCCCGGCCCTTTGCTCTGCCAGTTGCCGGAGGGCGTGTGCGCGTGAATCGCAAACTGCTCGTAGGTGCCCTTGGTTACGTTCACGATGTAATTCATCATGATCGACGGGTCGAGGTTCTTGATGGAGATAAACTCCTGCGCGCCTCCTTGAGCCGCCCACGGACCAAATCCTGACAGCTTCAGGTCGCGGTAGGTGCTCCCATTGGTGTCACGGGCAATCGTGCCCGTAGTTGTGTTGGTGATCGTGCTTGCGGCGCCATTCACTAACACAGGTTCCGTGCTCGTAATCGTGACCGTAAACTGGTATGGCGTACAAGGCGCAGTGCAGCTGCCGGAGCCCCCCATCGGGCCACCCGGTCCTCCTGGCCCACCAGGGCCATGACGGCCGAAATCGCCCCGAGGTGGCGGACCTTGCGCGCCTGCCAGCAGAGACATGGCAAAGACTAGAAATGCGGCCAAAACTGCGTGGAGCGCTGTCTTCCTCACGGTCCCACCCTCCCTTTTGAATCGCATCCGCTCTACTGAACCAGCCTTACCCCGCGCGGCCATCCATCCTGGTCCACCCAAACATCCGCGCGAATCAAGTCTTCGTCTGGCGCCTCAGCCACCGGATACCCTAATTCGGCCAATGAGGCGCGCGTCAATTGAACGCGAACTACCATGCCCGGATCTTCCGGCTCGATCCCATCGGTGAAGGGCACGGGGACAAACTCCGACATCGAATAGGTTCCTTCGGTAACTCCGTTCGAAGCCTCCAACTCAATCGCCTGATCTGCTTCACCCGCTTCGGATGACCCAAGCCCGCTTGCATCCAGCGGCTCTTTCGATTGAGACGAAACACCTTTCCTCGGCGTGGGCGTCGATTGAACCTTCGAATGATTCGAAGAAGTCCAAAGGATGCCCGCCAGCATCGCGGCAGCGGCTACCGTAGCCGCCCATTCGAAACCGCGCCACAACGTCACACGCCGGCGCTGGTTCCGGAAAGCCGAAAGAAGCGCAGCCTCCACATTTGGCGGCGTCTGCTGTCCGCGTACTCTCCCGGCGGCCGTTTCGGTGATTTCCGCAAGCACGCCTGCTTCGCCCAGCCGCTCCGCGCAATTATCACAATGGGCCGCATGTTCGATCACGGCTTCGCGCAAAGTCACGTCGAGTAGTTCCATACGCACAAATCCATGCACGACCTCATCGAATTCCCTGCACGTCATGCCATTCATGGTTTGCCTCCCAAGCGGCCACCCAACGCGTTCGCTCGTACGCGGTTGGGCCGGAGTTTCTCGAGCAAAATTGAACGCGCGCGGTTCAAGCGCGACCTCACTGTTCCTACAGGACAGGCTAGCAGCGTTGACACCTCTTCGTAGCTTTTGCCCTCCAGATCGCACAGCGTAATCGGTTCACGGTAATGCTCCGGCAGGGTCAGCACAGCATCGCGCAGCCGCTGGATGGCTTCTGCCCGCTCCAGTCCATCGAGAACCGTCTCCGTGTCTGAGGGATTCGCGGGATTGTGGCCTATGGCTGTGTGGTTTCCTCCCGCGCGGTTTCCCATGGACTCATCCCCCGCTTCGTCGCCAAGCGCCACGTAGCGGCTCTCCTTCTCCTGCAATTTCCTGACATGATTTCGCGCGATGCCATACAGGAACGCGCCCGGCGCTCCCCTGTCTTCATCGAATTTTCCGGCTTGGCGAATCAACGTGAGAAAGGTCTCCTGTACGACGTCCGCTGCGGCTTCCGGACGCCCTGTCATGTATACGGCGTACCGGTAGACGCCGCCCTGGTGCCTGCGGTAAAACTCCAAGAAGGCCCCTTCGTCGCCGGTCGAGAGACGCCGCATGAGCTCGATATCCCGTGGTTCGACTAGATCTGGCATCTATACTGGATTGGACGTGTGTCCTCCGCGTACAGTAACAATTCCTTTTTCGAGGAGCTTAAGTTCCAATTTCTTGTTCCCGCGGACATGCTAGATCTCACGTTGGGGGCAAGCTACTTAGTGTATGCTTAGGCCGTTTTGAAGCGCCAAAATTGGCAACCCGGGAACGCCAATCTTCCGAACGGCGTCTTTCAACCCGCCAATCTCGATATTGGCGTTCCCGGGGCGGCACTTCCGCAAAGTCACTTGGAGGAACCGATGAGAATCACGCACGGAGGAATTCTTAGCCTTTTGCTTGCGGTCGCACTGATGGCCGGCTCCAGTTCCGCCCAGCTCGCCGATAAAAAAACGCTGACGCTGACCATTGCCAAGCAGATTGCCGCGGCGGCGGAAGCGGAAGCCATCAAGAATAAGTTCACCATGGTCATCGCGGCATTGGATGATGGCGGCAATTTGATCTACCTCGAGCGCATGGATGAAACGCAGCTGGCCAGCATCTTAATTGCTCAAGGAAAAGCGCACACCGCTTTAGCCTTTAAGCGTCCTACCAAGGCTCTCGAAGACGCCGTTGCTGGAGGACGTAACGCGATCTTGTCCATGCCGGGAGCCGTTCTGGTGGAAGGCGGCTTGCCACTGGCAACACCGGATGGAAAAATTATCGGTTCGATCGGCGTCAGCGGCGGCACCTCACCCCAGGATGGGATTGTGGCCAAGGCCGGTGTGGACGCGTTCGCGAAAATGCTCGGCCAATAGCGCGAAGGGTGCGCGCTGGTAACTGAGTTCCACGCTTGCTAAGATGATGCGGGGCGGAGATACGGGTCTGCTATCGCCATCGTGAGACGGGATCCACACGAGGAGGGTTAGGAACATGAATCATAAATTCATGGGTGTAGCACGGCTGGCACTTCTTACGGCTTCACTGGGAATCGGCATGGTTTTCCTGACGGCCACGTGGGCGCAACAATCCACAGGGTCAACGAAACTGCTGCGCGGAGAGGGCTCGTTCAATGATTGGGGAAATGAACGGCCCGGCAACCGGTACCTGATCAAGGCATCTGACTTGCCCAAACCGAACGCCACGGAATCCGCCGCCAATCAATCCAAGGTGGTACCTCGTCCGGCAGACGCTTGGCCGCAAGTGCCTGAGGGATTCAAGATCGATCAGGCAGCTACCGGCCTGGAAGGCCCGCGAACGATCGTGACCGCGCCAAACGGGGATCTTTTTGTAGCCGAGAGTAATCCTGGCCGCATCCGCGTGGTGCGCGGGTTCGCAAGCGACGGCAAAGTGGAAACCAACGAAGTTTTTGCCACGAGCTTGACGATGCCATACGGGATCGCTTTTTATCCCCCAGGGCCGACTCCCCAATTCGTCTATATTGGCAACACAAATTCGATCGTCCGATTTCCCTACCAGAATGGCGACCTGAAGGCGCGCGGCGCGGCCCAGACAATCGTTGCAAGCATTCCGGGCGGCGGCAAATATGGCGGCGGACACTGGACTCGCAGTCTGGTCTTTTCAAACGACGGCAAGAAGCTGTACGTTGGAGTAGGCTCGCAGGCGAACGTCGCGGACGGCGAAGCGGAAACGAATCGAGCCGACGTGCTCGAATTTAATCCCGATGGAACGGGCCAGCGAATCTATGCATCCGGTATTCGCAATGCTTCCGGCGTCACGGTGCATCCCAAGACCGGCCAAATTTGGGTCGCGGTAAACGAGCGTGATGCGCTGGGCGACGATTTGGTTCCCGACTACGTCACACACGTCCAGGAAGGCGGCTTCTACGGCTGGCCGTGGTACTACACGGGGCCGAACCAAGACCCGCGGTTTGCCGGCAAGCATCCTGAATTGAAAGAAAAAGTCATTGTTCCCGATGTGCTGCTGCAATCGCACTCAGCTCCCCTATGTTTGACCTTCTATGACGGCAAGCAGTTCCCCGCCGAATATCGCGGGGACGTGTTCGTCACGTCGCATGGTTCCTGGAACCGAGCTCACCGCACCGGCTACAAAGTCGTTCGAGTTTCGACTCCGGATGGAAAAGCCACCGGTGAATATGAAGATTTCGTCACCGGCTTCGTCGTGGATGACGCCAACGTCTGGGGCCGCCCCGTCGGAGTTACAGTGGCAAGCGATGGCTCCCTGGTCTTCACCGACGATGGTTCGAACAGCATCTGGCGCGTGACCTACACGGGTGCAAAGCGCTCCGCCAAGTAGGGCGGCGCAGCGATTTCGTGATTTGGGGCGCGTTTCACCCTTATGTTCTGGCGTGAACGCGCTCCCTCGCACAATCCGCTTTCAGCTTTCGCCTCGTCTGCACTTTCTGGCGACCGACGGATTGGCGCCCCGGTCGAACCAAGGTTATGTTGCCCAGTTTTGTGCCAAAGTCCCACCGTGTCGCCAGGGAAAACCTTGCGAAACGGCCACCCGGTTGTACAATGCTTTGGCGTTTCCCCTTCGGCAAACCAGAGAGGAGATTCCAGCCTCATGTTCCTCGATAGCAACCACCGAGCCCTCCAAAACAAAGGTACGTTGACACGAAACAAACGTAGAACCACCTGGAACAGGGATCGAACCACGCGAAAAAATCGTAGATGCAACCGAACCGCCTACGTGGTGCTCCTGTTCCCGCTGACCCTAATGTTGGTTTGCGGGCCTAGCGCTCGCGCGCAAACGCCCGACGTCACCGCTAAGCTGAGCGGTTTTGACTCGTACATGGACCAAGTTTTGAAAGATTGGAATACGCCGGGGATTGGTGTCGGAATCGTGGCCAACGACAAACTGGTTTTTGCCAAGGGCTACGGCTATCGCGACTATGAGAAGAAGCTCCCCTTCACGCCAACGACGCTTTGCCAGATTGCCTCAAACTCAAAACTGTTCACGGCGGTTTCCGTGGGCATGCTAGTCGAGGAAGGAGAGCTGAGTTGGGATAAGCCGGTGCGCGAGTCCGTTCCGACGATCCAGTTCTATAACGAGCAGCTCAACAATAATGTCACACTGCGCGACATGCTGTCACACCGAACGGGAGTGACGCGGCACGATTTAATCTGGTTCAGATCGCCTTTTACGAGGAAGGAATTATTCGAAAAGCTAAAGTACCTTGAACCGCTGGAACCGATGCGAGAAACTTTCCTTTACAACAACTTGATGTACGCTGCCGCCGGAAACATCATCGAATTGAAATCCGGGAAGAGCTGGGAGCAGTTCGTACGCGAGAAGATTTTCACGCCGCTCGATATGAAGGCGACCGCTTTCACAATTTCCGATATGACGCAGCATCCCGACCACGGCGTTCCGTACCGTGAAAAGCGCGACTCGTTCGAGCTGTACAAGATTCCTTACTACGAAGATACCGAAGGCGTCGCGCCGGCGGGCGCCATTATTTCCAATATCGATGAGCTTTCGCATTGGCTGATCGCGTTGATGAATGACGGAAAATATAACGGCACGCAAATCCTGCCGGCTAGCGTGCTGAAAGCCACGCTGCAACCGGCCATCGGTTTGCCAAACGTTCTCGGGGAAGCACTAGGATTTTGGGAGTTGCTCAATCCGGCTTATGGTATGGGGCGACAAACCGCGGCGTATCGCGGGCACCTGCTTACCTATCATGGCGGCGACCTTCCCGGGTTCCATTCTCAGATTTCTTTTATGCCCAACGACAAGATCGGCGTGATTGTTCTTGTGATCAGCGATCATAGCGCGCCGCTGTACGACATCGTCAGCTACAACGTGTACGAGCGGCTTCTCGGCATGGACCAGACACCCTGGAGCCAACGCCGGCTCCAGCAGCGACTCGCCGGGAAGAAGGCAGGCACGGAAGCGCGCGCAAAAGCTGGCGGCGACCGCGTTCCCAACACCGAGCCATCGCACGTGCTGGCCGACTACGCTGGCGACTATGAAAATCCGGCCTATGGCATTCTCAAGATCGGGCTCAAGGGAAATGCGCTGCAATTTGGATTTCACGCCTTCGATTTTCCGCTGAGCCACTTTCACTACGACCGCTTTGACACGCCGGATGACGACCAATATGGCAAGTTCTCGGTCAACTTTCGGACTAACCCTCAGGGAGACATTGACGCCGCGGAAATATCACTAGATCAGGCCGAAGTGCTCTTCACACGCAAGCCCGAGACGCTTGACCCGGCGCTGCTCGAAAAACTAGCGGGTGGGTATATGACTCCTACCAAGGTTAAGTTTGAAGTGCTCTATCAACCCGGAGCCGGTCTTTCGCTCGCCTTCCCGGGCGGACCTCCCATCAAGCTGATTCCCCTCAAGGGTCTTAAGTTCAAGACCCCACAGTTCGCGGATGTCATCTATGAGTTCGTCATGGAGAATGGCAAAGTAACCGCGCTGAAGTCTCGCGACGCGTCCGGCGAATTCACGTTCACGAGACAGTAAGGCGGGCAGCGAACCTGTCAGGGACTGTGCAGCTCGAAAAGAGGGAGAAGAAAATGGGCAGCGGCAGAATGGCGACCGTCATGGTTTTCGCAGGATCAGCAACGAATGGTCCTTGCCTTCAAACTATGGATACGAATCGCATTTGCGTTGATTAGTCGAGCAGCAACGCTTGTCGGATAATCACAGTTCTTCAAGATAGTGAATTTTTGGCGGCTGTCCGAACGTATTCGCCAACTGCATTTTCTGGCTGGCTCCAAGTAGAGCCCTCACCCTATAATCGCTGTTTCTTTTTGAAGACGGGAGCCACGTGTATCACGTCCTCGAAGCCCGCATCCGCGCTGCCCTCGCCACGCATATCCGGCAGCGCTACAAACTGGATGTAACTGTCGTCACCGAGCGGCCTCCCCGCATCGAAATGGGCGAGGTGGCCACGCCGATCTGCTTCGAACTTGCCAAGCGCCTGAAACGCGCGCCGCGCCAGATTGCGCAGGAAATTGCCGTGGAGCTGCCGCCCATCGAAGCCGTCGCGCGAGTGGAAGTCGCCGGCGCGGGATACGTGAATGTCTATCTTTCTCGCGCTGCATTTTTGGCGGCCGCCGTGGCGGGCACGGCGGATGCTCCGGTCGTTACACGTCCGGATTCCGCCAAGTGCATCGTGGAGCACACCAACATCAATCCGAACAAAGCGGCGCACATCGGCCATCTGCGCAACGCGGCTCTGGGCGACACGCTCGTGCGCCTGCTCCGCCGCGCCGGGCGCCGCGTCGAGGTGCAGAATTACATCGATAATACTGGTGTACAAGTTGCTGATGTAGTAATCGGATTTATTCATATCGCCAAACAATCGCCCGAAGACGTGCGCACGCTGGCCGCGCAGCCGAAGTTCGACTATTTTTGCTGGGACCTGTACGCCAGCGTGACGCACTTCTATGAAGAAGACGAAACGCGCCTAGCGCTGCGCGGCGACACTCTGAAATCCATCGAGGAAGACCACGGCGCGGCGGCGGAAATGGCAGGCGCGGTCGCTCCCGCCGTCGTTCGCTGCCACCTGCGCACGATGGAGCGCCTGGGCATCGAGTACGACTTGCTGCCCCGCGAAAGCGAAATCCTGCACCTGAAATTCTGGGACGCGGCGTTCGAGCATCTGAAGCAAAGAAACGCGATCCATCTCGCCGCCTCCGGAAAAAATGCCGGATGCTGGGTGATGCGGATGAACGATGCCGCGGACGCCGCCGACGCCAGCGGCGAAGATGATGACGCGAAGATCATCGTGCGGTCGAATGGAACCGTCACATATGTCGGAAAAGACATCGCCTACCAGCTCTGGAAATTCGGCTCTGCTCGGCCGCGATTTCCAG
Source organism: Terriglobia bacterium (assembly GCA_963811715.1). Taxonomy (GTDB): domain Bacteria; phylum Acidobacteriota; class Terriglobia; order Acidiferrales; family UBA7541; genus Palsa-360. The sequence continues at coordinate 1,980,222 of CAWESM010000003.1, read as the reverse complement.
TACGAAAAGTTTCACACCTACGCGAACGGCCACGCGCTTTGGTCCAGCGTTTCAAGCGGCGGTTCGCCCAACGCGCCCGCTTTCGGTCGCGCCACTGTCGTTTACAACGTCATTGATGCGAGGCAAGCCTATCTGCAAAACGTCGTCGTCGCCGGCCTTCGCGCGCTCGGCTTCCACGAGCAAGCCGATCGCTCGATTCATTTTTCCTATGAAATTGTCGCGCTCACGCCGCGTTGCGCCGCCGAGCTTGGCTACACGCTGAGCGAGGAGGAAGCGAAGAAACCGTACGTCGAAGTGAGCGGCAGCAAAGGGTCTGGGCGTGAAAGCGGACGATCTGCTCGATCGCCTGGAAGCCGCCGCGCGCGCCGAGGTGGACCAGCGCCACCCCGCATCACCCGATAATGAACGCGCCGCCATCGCGCACACCATCGCGATCGGCGCGCTGCGATATTTCCTATTAAAATTCACGCGCACCGCGATCATCGCATTCGATTTCAAGGACGCGCTCAGTTTCGAAGGAGAAACAGGCCCGTACTGCCAGTACGCCGTCGTGCGCGCCAGAAATATTTTTCGAAAGCTGCGCGAACAACAGCCGGACTTCGATGTCGGATCGCTGGAAAAAGTGAATCAAGAAGTGGCCGAGCGCTCCTTCTCCGCACCTGAGTGGAAACGCGATCTGGGAAATGGTGCTGCACGCGGGATCGCTCGGCACCCAAATCGAGGCCGCGGTGGCCGCGCAAGAACCCGCGTTCATCGCGAAATACGCCTTCCAACTCGCGCAGGCGTTCAATCTTTTTTATCACCACCATCGCGTCCTCACCGAAGAGGACGAGACCAAGAAGACATTCTATCTTCAGTTGAGCCGTCTGGTGGAACTCCAACTCGTGAGCGCGCTGGAGTTGCTCGGAATCGAATCCCCCGAAAAAATGTAAGTGAAACCACAGTTAAACACTGACAAATACAGATAAAAAGATCCAAGGCAGAGGAGATGAGGAAATACGCTTTCTTCCGGATTCTTGTTGGTCTTTTTATCAGTGTTAATCTGTGTTCATCTATGGTTACTTTGTTGTCTCTTTGTTCGCGCCGAATTTCATCGCCAGATCGACCAGCGTGCGGACGCCCACACCTGTCGCGCCTTTCGCCGACCAGGGCTTGACGTCGTCCTGCCAGGCGGTTCCGGCGATATCGAGATGGATCCACGGCGTGTCCCCTGCGAATTCCTTGATGAACATGGCGCCCACGATGGCGCCGCCGCCCTTGCCGGTGCCGACGTTCTGAATATCCGCGATGCCGCTTTTGATCATTTCGCGATACTCGTCGTCAAGTGGAAGAGGCCACATTTTTTCGCCGGCCACTTTTGAGCTCGCCAGGAGTTTATCCGTGAACGCCTGATCGGAACCAAAAACTCCGACGTTGACGTTGGAGAGCGCGACAACCACCGCGCCGGTAAGCGTCGCGGCATCGACCAGGTGCGTGCAGCCAAGTTGCTTCGCGTAAGCGACCGCATCCGCCAGGACCAGCCGGCCCTCGGCATCGGTGTTGATCACTTCAATCGACTTCCCGGTCATCGCGATTTGAACGTCACCGGGCTTCTGCGCGCGGCCGCCAGGCATATTTTCACTGGACGGCACGACGGCAATCACTTTGCACGACGGCTTGAGCCGGGCAATCGCCCGCATCGCGCCAAGCATGGCCGCGCCGCCGCACATGTCGTACTTCATCTTTTCCATGTCATTGGCGGGCTTGATTGAAATTCCGCCCGTATCAAAAGTGATCGCCTTTCCGACCAGGCCGAGAACGGGAGCTCCCGCCTTTAATTTTTCCGGCGTATAGGTGACCACGATCAGCCGCGGGGGCTCGACGCTGCCCTGCGCTACGGAAAGCAAGGCTCCCATTTTGAGTTCTTCGATCTTTTTCTCGTCCAAAATGTCCACCGAGAGGCCTGCCTCACGCGCCATAGCCTCCGCCCTGGAGGCCAGTATGCGCGGGGTCAAATAATTGGCAGGCTCGTTCCCGAGTTCCCGGGCAAAGTTCTGGGATTCCCCGAAGATGCGCCCGCGCGCGAGGCCACGATCCGCATCGCCCCGTGAAGACTCTTCCCACCCAGTAATCGCCGCGGCGGTGATTTCATTGCCCGGCTTCTTGTCGGTCTTGTATTTATCCGAATCAAAATTTGCCAGAAGGAGTCCCTCGACGACGGCCTGCGCGGCCTCCGCGCTGCGGTCGCCTTCCCGCACGAAGAAAGTGACGCGCTTGACTTGCTTCGACTTCAACGTTCGAACCGCTACGCCTGCGAGCCTGCGTAGCTCGACCGTCCCGAATTTGTCTCTTTTCCCCGCCCCGAGGATCAGCAGCCGTAGCGCCGCCAGCCCTTGCGGATAGTGCAGCAGGGTGACCTCCAGCATTTTTCCGGTGAGTTCCCCGCTCGCGGCGAGTTTCGAAATTGCCCCGCCCGTGGCCGCGTCGAGTGCCAAGAAAGCGCTATCCACGGGCTTTTCCGATTCGAATGCGTACGTAATAAGCGCCTCGCTGTCAATTTTGGCCAAAGGCCGGGTGTCTACTGTAATTTCCATGTGTTCCCTTCTTCGAATGAAATGGCTCTGCCGGTTGGGCAGTGCAAGAACTAGGGAATTCTTCAATCCATTGGCCGGGCGTTCGGCTCCAACAGCCTATTGCCGGCATTCTACTCAGCCTAGCGGTGGCGAAACTTGTACATGGCCTCGCCGACCTCCCTCTTGGCCTCTTTGTCTTTCTCCGTCTGGCGGCGGTCCCATTTTTTCTTCCCCTGGGCCAGGGCAATTTCACATTTGGCGATGCCGTCCCGGAAGTAAATCCGAAGAGGCACCAGAGTGAGCCCCTTCTGGTCTGTCTTCCGGTCCAGTTTTTCGATCTCTTCACTCTTCAACAGGAGTTTTCGGGGCCTCAAGGGCTTGTGGTTAAACGGACCCCCGGGAAGATACTCGGAAATGTGGCAGTTTAGCAACCAGACGGCCCCCGCGCGGATCACGGCATAAGCATCGCGCAAATTCGCCTTTCCTTCGCGCAAGGATTTCACCTCCGTTCCAAGCAACACCATCCCCGCCTCATGCTTCTCAAGGAGGTGATAATTGTAAGAGGCAGCCCGGTTTTGAGCGATCAACAGTTCGGCCGGTTTCCCCTCTTTTTTCGGCGGTTTTGCCACAGAGTGGTATCTTAGCTGTCGCTAGTAACCAGACGCAAGCTCGCGCCTTGTACGAGTTTTGCACGGATGCTAGACTGGTGCGGATTGAATGAAAAAAATGGAGCGCGGATGAAACCCCGGCGTCTTTCTGGAGTGGGCCTGATCGTGTGCGCCGTGCTCCTGGCGGGCTGCGCCAAGGGAAATCAGCAATATAAGGCCGGCAGCAAGGCAGAGTCCGTGAACGACTACGACACCGCCCTGCAAAATTACAACCAGGCGCTCCAGGCCGAACCCAACAATACGGAATACAAGCTCAAGGCCGCCAGGGCGCGCTTTGAGGCGGGCCAATGGCACGTGGACCAGGGTCGGCGGCTCCGCGAGCAGTCCAACCTGGAATTGGCGCTTGGCGAATTCCGGAAGGCCGCGATGATCGACCCATCAAGCGCGGTAGCGATGCAGGAGGTTCAAGCCACGATTGATTTGATCGCGGCCAAGCAGGGCACAACGCAGAATTCCGTGCCCGCGTCGCCGGGGGAGGAAGACACCAAGTTGATGGCCGGGCCTCCACAACTGGAGCCACTCTCGCGGTCGCCGATCAACATGAAGGCGACCAACGATGCGAAGGCCGTCTTTGATGCGGTGGGCAAGCTGGCGGGCCTGACGGTGATCTTCGACGTGGATTTCACATCGCGGCGCATTTCCGTCGAATTGACAAACGTCACGCTAGAGCAGGCGCTGAACATCGTGGCCCTGCAAAGCAAGGCGTTCTGGCGTCCCGTCACATCCAACATTATTTTCATCGCCCCCGATCAGGCGCAAAAGCGCAAGGATTATGAGGAAGAAATCGTAAAAACTTTTTATCTGCGCAATACCACGCTTCCCCAGGAACTCACCGAAATTGTCACGAGCATTCGCCAATTGCTCGACCTGCGGCGCGTGCAGCAAATTAACGCCCAGAACGCCATCGTGATCCGCGATACTCCCGACCGGGTGATGCTGGCGGAGAAGATCATCAATGACATTGACAAGGCGAAGCCGGAAGTCGTGATTCAAGTCGCGGTGATGCAGGCGCGGGTCGACCGGCTCAAGAACATCGGCATACAGCCGGGAACTTCCGCTGCGCTCACCTTCACTCCGCCTACGGCAACCTCCTCGACGACGGCAGCCACGTCGCTGGCCCTCAATCAACTGCGCACCCTATCGACGGCCGATTACAGCATAACGATGCCCGGGGCGCAGGCAAATTTCCTAATGACGGACAGTTCGACGCACATTATCGATGACCCGGAAATTCGCGTCGTCGATGGACAAACCGCCAAGCTTCGCGTCGGCGATCGAGTCCCGGTGGCAACCGGAAGTTTCCAGGCGGGCGTGGGCGTCGGCGGGGGAGCGGCGGGAGGCCTCGTCAATCCCCTGGTGAACACGCAATTCCAGTATCTGGATGTCGGCGTGAATGTGGACGTGACGCCGCGCATTCATCCCGACCACGAAATCAGCTTAAAAGTGAATATTGTCGTCTCGTCGGTCACCGGAACGGCCAGCATCGGCGGAATCAGCCAGCCGATCATCAGCCAGCGAAGTATCGAGCACGACGTGCGCTTGAAGGACGGTGAAGTCAACGTTCTCGGCGGCCTGATCGAACGAACCGACTCCAATATTATCAACGGGTGGCCATTCCTCTCGAAGCTGCCCTTTTTCCGCTACTTTTTTTCGGGCGACACTGTGGACCATGCGGAGAACGAAGTGCTGATCGTATTGATTCCGCACATCGTGCGTCTCCCCACGATGACGGCTGAAAATCTGCGCAGCATCGCCTCCGGAACGGACACGAATGCGGAAGTGCACTTGGAAACCGCGGTGATGGCGCCGCCGGTGCCGAAGACCCAAACCATCCCTGTGCCGGAACAGCCTCCCGCTGCGGCCGCCCCGGCGCCTCAGGCGCCAGCATCGCAGAACCCGGCTTTGCGATTCGATCCTGGAACCGTCGCCCTGAAACCGGGAGAAACAACGACGATCGGCGTGGTCGTGCAGAACGTTCAGGATCTGTATTCCATCCCCATGCTGTTGCAATTCAACCCGGCGGTTATTTCCGTCGAAGACGTGCGCCAAGGCGGATTTCTCTCGGGTGGGACACAGGACATAGCCATTGTCGAACGCGTGGACAAGGAGCGAGGCCAGGCCATCATTTCCGCAACGCGCATGCCGAACACTCCGGGCGTGAATGGCTCGGGCACGCTGGTCGGGATTATCGTGCGGGGTGTTGCGCCGGGCAATTCCCAGCTTTCCATCGTGCAAGTAAACGCGAAAGATTCACAACAACGGCCCATCCAGATGGTGACCAGCGAGGCCGCTATCCGGGTTCAGTAACCAGGACGGAGATTTTATGCAACAACATATTTCAGAACGGCGCGGACTGCGGATCGCTCAGGCGGGGATGACCCTGCTCGAATTGATTATCGCCTGCGGAATTCTCCTGGTGCTTTCCTCGGCCGCGATGCCGCTGGCCCGAGTCACGATCAAGCGCCAGAGGGAGGCGGAATTGCGGCGCGAACTGCGTGAAATGCGGGATTCCATCGATCGGTACAAGAACGACGCGGACAAAAATTTGATTCGCACCGAGGTGGGCAGCGAAAATTATCCGCCGGATCTCGAAACCCTGGTCGCGGGCGTAGATATCACCGTCGGCGGCACAGCGCAGGTCGGCGTCAGTGCCGCTGCCTTGGCCGCGGCAAGCGGCACGGCACAGGGCGCTGGCATCTCCAGCCCGACGTCCACCAGTCAGTTGCCGTCGAAGGTGCGCTACCTTCGAAAAATCCCGGTGGACCCGATGACCGGGAAGGCCGAGTGGGGATTGCGCTCGATACAAGATGACCCCGACTCCCATAGCTGGGGAGGACACAATGTATTTGACGTGTATTCTCTTTCCACGGACACTGGAATGGACGGAACAAACTATGGAGATTGGTAGAATGCCGGCGCGTTCGATCGCCCTTCCCTCCCTTGCCGGAAGGCTCCGCAAGAACAGGGGCGGATTCCGTGCGGGGGGATTTTCGCTTCTCGAATTAATGATCGTCCTGACGATCATCATGATCCTGGCGTCAATCGCCGCGGGACGATACGACAGGTCTGTCCAACGCTCGAGAGAGGCCGTACTGAAGCAGGATCTCTATACGTTGCGGCAAGCCATCCAGCAATATACGCTCGACAAACAAGCGGCGCCCTCATCGCTCGACGACCTCGTTTCGGCAAAATATATAGGCACAATTCCCGTCGATCCGATCACGCGCGCGAAGGATTGGCACCCGGATTCCGACGATATGCTCCTTTCACCCGAACAAACCTCTCCCGGCATCAATGACGTGCACTCCTCATCCGAAATGGTTTCACCGTTTGAGAACACGCCCTACAACACGTGGTAATTGCAGGGGCGTTTTCACTCCGAAGGTAATCCCGGCATAAGATATTGTATGGACACAAGAGGAGATCTCGCGCGATTCAGTTCTCAATCCGTGCAGGCACTCGTTCACGGCTGAATTTGGCTCGACGAGACCCAGGTCGTTGCGGGCCGAAACGATTTCTTTCAAATTCCTGAAGCCACCAGAGAATGGGGAGCAACATCAGCAGTCCTACGGCGAAAAATACCACTCCGCCTTGGTGATGCAGACGCCCGTCCAGGAAACCAGGGTTGACGTGAAGAGCGAGCAGAGTGAGCGTGGAGATTCGAATTCCGTTCTTTAGAATGAGGACCGGAATGGTTGCGAACACCAATACGGCGCGCGTCCAGGGCAATCGCAGCAGCAGGTAGCCTGCGGCCAGGCACGTGATCAACAGCGCGGTGGCGGACCGAATCCCGCTGCACTCCTTGGCAATTTCTATGGTTATGCCGGGCAAAGTAAAGAACAGGCCGTTTCGGACCACCGGCGTTCCGGTCGCGTGAAAGATCCAACTGGTGACATCGGCCGAACCCCATTGAAGCCAGACAATGAACCGGTCCATCACAGACACAGGCAGCGGTAGCATCAGGAGAAGGAAGAGAAGCGGAAAAAGACCCGCACGAAAAGCGCGGCTGCCGAAAACCCACGAGAAGCCAGACCATACCAAGAACAAAAAGCCAAGGATCGCTAGCGCCAAGGAGGCGTCCGCGGAAATGGAAAAGCCAAATTGCCCGGTGAGCGCGTAGAGAAGAACCCCGATCGAGAAGAACGCCACGGCAAATCTGGATGTGCCCCCGGTCTTCTGGAGGATCGCATCCCTCTCCAAGTATATCAACAATATACTTATCAAAGGAATAATAAAAACGTGCGAATCGGTGTCTGATGCGAGGGACAAGCGGAACAGTTCACGCAGCGGGTTCCAGAATAGCGCGGCGCACGCGGCACTATAGATCGCCAGCCAGGCGATTTTCCAGCGCAGAGTTTCCGGCCTATGTAATCCGGTGGACTTCATTCTAAATATTTCTCCGGCCTGAATGTCGCGACGTGCCGGTACAGCCGATGCAAGTTCAAGGCCAAGTACAAGACTTGACTGAAATTTCCCGAAGGCCGCTAAGTGGCTTTCTATCCGCGAAATACGAGGGGTTTCGTCCAGGGCCGACCTGGCCCCGGCAATCGCGAGTCCGCGGCGCCGGAACCGTTTCGGCCATTCCCGGCTTCTTGATACCATCTGTTCCCAAAATGGGATCCGGTCAGGCAAGAGGCGTTCTTCGCCCCAGCATCACCTCGGCCGCCCATCGTCCCAGGTAAACCGATAGCGCCACACCGTGTCCGCTGTATCCTCCCAGCACCACGACATGCGAACTCCGGGGATGGATTTCGAATACGGGCCGCCACTGGTCCGCAATCAGGATTGGCCCGCCCCATCGGTGCGTGAACTCGATGTCACGCAAGACTGGATGGAGTCCGCGTACGCGACGCTCCAGCCGGGTGATCAACTCAGCCGCTTGCCCAACCGTGACGTCAATTTCAGCCAGTTCGCGCCAATCCTTCACGTGCACGAGGCCACTCCCGAAAATAACTCCACCGTTAGGCAGGAGACGGCCCCACAAGTAGGGAAAGTCAATCGTATAGAAGGGTTTCCCGGCTCCCAAACCCAAAGCCTCGCGGTGCACATCCGCAAGAGGCTCAGTCGCAACAGCCAGCGTGAACTTGGGCTGCGCGCGCTGGACCATGTCGCTCATCTCCAGCGACATGGCATTCGTCGCCAGAAGGACGTCACGCGCGCGAACCTCACCACCATTGAGGTCCAACCGCAACGGTTCTTGGAATTCAATATTCTCGACTTTGGAATGCTCAAAAATCTGGACGCCGAGCGCCTTCGCGGAGCGCGCCAGCCCACTCACAAGTTTTCCGGGATGAATTGTGCCCCCGGGGACCTGCTTCACCGCGCGCAGATCTCCGGAATCCGTCCATGCCATCGGAGTATCCGGCAAACCAGCGGTTCGACCAAGTTCCCATGCGCCGGGAAGCGAAAGATCACAATCCAATGCCAACTCATTTACGATATCCGAGAGCCCTGCCAACACATCGCCCAAGCCCGGAATATCACCGGCGGCGGTTTCCGCCAGTGCCATGCCACCAGTATGGCCGCTTGAGCCGGCACCGACGCGACTGGATTCGAACAAGGCGACACTTTTCGAAGGTTCGAACCGGCGCAGCCATGCCGCGGCCGAAAGTCCCGTGAACCCGCCACCGACCACCGCGAAATCCACCTCTTTGGGAATTGATCCGGATGTGGAACAAAAATCAATTTTCCAGGGAGGGTTTCCCCAATTTGTCTTGGTTGTGGAATCTGGCAAGCTCTCTCTCCGCCTCGGGAATGAGAATACTCGAATATTCGCGCGGTCACATGCAGGAGTTTCGCATTCCGGAAACTTTTCACGACCCGTATGCAATAGCAAGAGAGTCTGGAGTAACCCAGTATCCGAGCGCTATTTCATGAAGGCAGTGAGAAAGGGACTATTTTTTGAAGATCTTGTGACGGATATCCGGCCAGAATTCCTTCGCCTGGTTGGCGATCACATCGATGGCAATCTGCATAGCCCAATCGTTCATGAAATTCGAAACACTACGCTCTTGCCGGGAATGGTAAATCTGCGATATCCCACCCGCGACAGCGTTGCCCCCGAATTCCGAGAAATTGAATTCGCTGCGTCCGGAGTCGGCTCGAATCACAACAATGCGCTTCAGCGCGTACAACGAGCGGCGGCGGAATCCTCCGGTCCCCTTGCGAAAATAGCGAGGATCTTCGCGCAGCAGCGAGGGAAATACCCCCGTGGTCATAAAGCTGCCGGTGACCGTGTCACCGAAGCCCGCGGTATAGCGCTTACCAAAACTTTTCCAGCCTTGCCCCCAGGCCGGGTCATCATCTTTTGCCTGAGCGATCGCGGCGAGCACACCCGCAAGCGGGAACGCATAGGGATCGAACGCGTCCTCGGCGCCGAGCTTGAATTTCTCCTTGACGGTCAAAGGAATATACGTTGTAGGCACTTCCACAGTCGTGTAATTCGGAATCACCATGAAGAGCCGATCGTTCTTCGGATTAACCGGATCCTGTTTCTTATCGTCATCCTGGTCCTTCTTGTCGCCGGCGGTCTTTTGCGCCTGGGTGGACGGAACATCTGCCCCGGCGCTCGAAGGTGGCGGTTGCTGTGCAAACGCCGGCACAGTCCAGTAGAACAGTGAGGCGAAAACGAAAAAGAAACGAAGGTAATCCACAAACCGCCGGCCAATAGTCATTACGATCTTCTCTCTCCTCGTTTGGCCGCGTGGATTAAAAATAAAGAGGCTGATCCTAATAAAATTGCGGGCAAACCTTATGGTCTCTCGATTTGACTCCGAAACCCAACCCAACGTTGCATTGATTTTCCCAAACGGTTACCCGCGGGAACGGCCGCTCTGCCTGGCAATCCTTCTCTCCCCTGCATGTTCGCCAAATTAAAGAACTTAAGGCGCAAAGAGACCCGTAGGATGCGCTAACCCAAAGTCAACATCGGGCGATCCGGGGAGGCCACGGATGCGTCCGATGGTCAGGGTAACAGTCTGTTGACAGCATATATATGGCTTGCTATGTTCAACGGTCAAATCGGCATTTACGTGAGGAAAGCCGACGCCTTTCGGGTCGGTATTTTGTTTCGCTGCGCAGCGCATTTCAAAACACGATTTCACGAAAGAGAGTCTGATGAAGATCGATATCTTCTGCCATATCTTCCCGCAAAACTTTTATGACCGGATGCGTAAGCTGCCGGATAGCGGCATAAAAATGCGTTCCCTGGGCGTCCCGGCGATGGTGGATCTGGACATTCGTTTCCGCATGATGGACCGGTTCGGCGACTACGTCCAAGTCGTCAGCCTCGCTTCCCCGCCGATGGAAGCTTTTGGGGACGCTAAACATTCTCCGGAATTGGCGGAAATTGCCAATGATGGACTGGCGGAGCTCGTCCAAAAGCACCCCGACCGCTTTCCCGGCTTCGTGGCCGGGTTGCCGATGAACAACCCAAAAGCCGCGGTCGAGGAAATTGAGCGCGCGGTGATGAAATTGGGAGCTACCGGAGTTCAATTCTTTTCCAATGTAAATGGGAAGCCTTTGGACGATCCTGAGTTCCTCCCTATCTTCGAAAAAATGGCCGAGGTGAATCTTCCGATCTGGCTCCATCCTACTCGCGGCGCTGGTTTCCCGGATTATCAAACCGAGAAAAAATCGAAATACGAATTGTGGTGGGTGTTCGGATGGCCGTATGAAACGTCGGTGGCCATGGCGCGCATCCTGTTCGCGGGTTATTTCGACCGCTTCCCGAATCTCAAGATCATCTCGCATCACTTGGGCGCCATGATTCCCTACTTTTCAGGGCGTACCGGCCCCGGTTTGGACCAGCTGGGCGCCCGAACGCCCGATGAAGATTTGACCGCCTATTCCCGCCGGCTCAAAAAACGCCCGCAAGAATATTTCAAGATGTTTTACGCGGATACCGCGACGTTTGGATCGCGCGCCGCCTTGCAATGTGGGCTGGACTTTTTCGGAGCGGATCAAGTTCTGTTCGCATCCGATTCGCCCTTCGATCCGGAGAAGGGGCCCGGATATATTCGCGAAACGATTCGCTGCCTCGAAGAGCTTCCCATTTCAGCCGAAGACCGCGCAAAGATTTACGAAGGCAATGCGCGCAGGCTGCTCCGGCTGAAGCTGGCTTGAAGCGCTGCCTATCGAGTGCCATGTTTCGGAAATATCCGGGAACAATGACGTGCAGAATTTGAAATTAGAAATTTGAGATTTCAAAGTCCGATAGGTCGAAGTTAGTCCGGAATCGCATCTTGTCGCGGTTCTGGAAGCCAAAAACTTGCGATGAAGCCGATCGCGTAGGCGAGAAATCCCACGATGCCCGCCGCGTAGGCCAGTTGCCGTGTCACCGTGCCTCCGGGCATGTACAACACGATCGTGGTCGTGATGAGAGCTGCTGACGTCCCCAGCATCCGCCCGCCCACATTGGCCGCGAAGCTTTCACCGGTGCCACGCAGGTGCGTCGGGTACAGCGTGGGCAGGTAATTTCCCCAAAAACTAAACTGCGCCACGGACACGACCCCGAGGGCAAAAATTCCCCAGGAAGACATGTCCGCGTCGCGGACCGCGGGAAGAAATACGACCAGTGGGATCAGTAGCAGTCCGGGAATCTGAAAAATATGCAGCAGCCGTTTTCGGCTCAGCACGCGCACGGCAAGAATGGCCATCAGGATGCGGCCGACCAGTCCTCCTAGTTCCTGGGCTCCTTGCAGGAAGCTGACAACTTTTTGCTGGTCGGCGTGGGCCAAATTTCTGACTTCGGGGCCACCGGGAATAATTCGCGCAAAATGCTGCAGCATCCCGAAGGAGGCGGCGTACGCGCACGCCATCATCAAGCAGGTCAGCAGCGCTGTTTTCCGGAATTCAGGGTGGAACAGCTCCAGTACACTGGGCCGCTTGAGCGTTCCCTCCTGCTTCTTCTTCATCCAAATCGGGGATTCCGGCAAGAACGGGCGGACCACAAGAAGCGGAATGGCTGGAAGAATTCCCCACAAAACCGTGTAGCGCCAGGCTTCGTGGCCGCCGTGAATGGCCGGCAGCAGATGGCCAATCGTGAGGTTCAAATAATTCGCGCCGCTCATCAGCAGCCCGCCGGTGGAAGAAAACGCCTGCGTAACGCCGAGAATGGTCTCTCTTTGTTTGCGCTCCGCGAATAATTCGGCGAGCCAGGCGGTGGCCGCCACGAATTCGACGGAAACGCCTACCAGCGTGGTGCAGCGAAAAATCAGCAATTGCAACGCGGATGTCGAGTAGGCCGTGGCAAACGCGGAAAAACAGAATAGGAGAATGCTCCAGAGAAGGATGCGGCGGCGACCCAGCCGATCGATGAAGTATCCGCCCAGCAAACCGAAAATCCCGCCGGAGATTGCGGGGACATAGAACAACATGCCAATCCAGTGGTTGAAAGCCGCGCTTCCAGGCTTGGCGGTAAGGAATTCGCTTAAGGCTGGTTGAACCGTGAGCGTCAGGACAAGGAGTTCATACGTGTCGAAAGCAAATCCAATGCAGGCCACGGCGCAGATGAGCCATTCGATCGGTGTCAATCGGAACCATTTGTTCTGTGACGTCGATGGCGACACGTATTCTCTCCGAAATACTTTGCATTTCCCTTACCCGCGTGTTTTTGACAGGAACGATTGTATGCCGCGGGAACGTATCAAACATCCGATTTTACGGTCAACCAGCGGTTTGTTCTTAATGTAAACGGGGAACACACGGCTGAGGTAAACTGGATTCGCAAGCAGCGTTTCAGGGCTGGTGCGCAGGGGAACACACTCGGAGGCAAGCGTGGGAGAAGCAACCCGGAACCTGGCTGAAACTTCAAAGATTGTGGCGCACGTCTAATGGCAGGAGATGGTTTTCAACGGCGGAAAGGATTTCAACACAGAGGGCACAGAGGACACAGAGAAAAACAGCAAGGGAGCTAGCTATGACGGGTATCCTAACCGGTTGGGTTACGAAGAAACAATGGCGAACCGCAATCATCCTATGCACGTGTTTGGCGGCGCTCTGCCTGTTGAGGCCACTTTCCGCGCAGCAACAGGGACCGATGAACGCGCCTGCGGGAATGGCCGCGCCTCCAAGTGAGCCGAAGCCGGCGCTCGCGGCACCCGCGCAGGATGCGACGCCAAAGCGCGCACCGGCGGCGGCCTCGAATGAACCGCCTTCCATTCCCATCGAGGAAATCATCCAGCGATTCGCGGCGCGGGAAGCTGAATTCAAAATCGAGCGCGACAACTTCACCTACACGCAGACTTTTATTATTCAAACGCTGGACGGCGGCCGGGTGGACGGCGAATATCGGATGACCAGCGAGATTGTGTTCACCCCCGAGGGCAAGCGCTACGAGAAAGTGACCAACGCCCCGACACCGACTCTGGAACGCATTTCTCTATCACAACAGGATTTGGACGACTTGGAACGCGTGCAGCCGTTCGTGCTGACCACGAAAGAATTGCCCAAATACGACGTCAAGTATGTGGACCACGAGCCGCTCGATGAACTCACCACCTATGTGTTCGACGTAGGTCCAAAAACACTGGAAAAAAACCAGCGCTATTTTCAAGGGCGCGTCTGGGTGGACGACAAGGATTTCAATATCGTGAAGACCGACGGAAAAGCGGTTCCTGATATCAAAAAGGGGGGCCAGGAAAACGTATTTCCACGGTTTGAGACGTTCCGCGAAAACGTGGAAGGCCATTATTGGTTCCCGACTTACACGCGATCAAATGACGTATTGCACTTCAAGACCGAAGATGTCCCCATTCGCATGACGGTTCGGTACGAGAATTACAAGCGGTTCGGCGTGACGGTTAAGATCGGAACGCCGGCGAAGAAAATTGAAGATAAACCATAGGCGCCCAGGGTCTGGCCGCGCACTCGGCCAGCCTGCCGTCGTGGCGAAATAGAATCTCCCTCGGCCTATGCGTAGCGGAACAAGGCCTTAAATCCGTAATCCATGTGCTGCTGGATATGGCAGTGAAATAGCGTCAATCCAGGCTGATCGGCCACCATGTCAACCGTAACGCGGCCATAGCCCGGCACGATGACCGTGTCTTTCATGATTCCCGCTGTGGCTTTTCCGTTGATCTCGACCAACTCAAACGAGTGCCGGTGCATGTGCAGCGGATGGTCATCTTCGCTGCGATTGCGGAACACCAGCCGGTAGCGGCCGCCCTTCTTGAGGATAAATTCCTGATCGTGAGGATATTCCTTCCCGTTGACCGTCCAGCTATTAAACAAGCCCGCGCCGCTGGGAATTTTTTGAAATATCATGTCGATCGTCTGGTCCGGCGCAGCCTGCGTTTGCGTGCTGCCAAAAATCGTGTAGTCCCAGACGGATTTCGGCGGGGCGACCCATTGCGGTTGTTTGTGCTGATTCGCGTACTCAATTAATATGCCCATTCCGGAATTTCGCGCGTCGTCCGTGGTCGTGCCCAGAATCCAGACCCCGGGCTGGGTCATTTCCACAATCGCGTCCACACGTTCACCAGGGCCAAGGTAAACCACGTCCACCGAACGCGGCGTTGGAACTGGGTTACCGTCCATGGCTACGATCTGGAAGTGATGCCCCGGGAGCGCTACACTCCGATTCATGCTGGCGCTCGCATTCAGCAGGTGCATCAATACGCGTTCGCCCTGGCGTACGCGGATTGGCTCTCCCGCTCCCATGGACTTATCGTTGATCGAAAACATCTGGTAGCCGACCTCCAGGCCCGACGGGCTGGTGTCCAGCGTCTTCGGCCTTTCCGGCTGCGGTCCGGAATTGCTGGCGTCATCATCATCGTCTGCTTCTGGATTGAAAAATGGCTCCCACTCGCGCAGGGCTAGAAAGACTTCCTTGTCGAAGTTCCCGGGATTGTTCGCTGGCTCGATAAAGAGGAATCCGAACTGTCCCGTATAGGCGCCTCGGTGAAGATCCGCGCCAGCCATCGTATGGGTGTGATACCAACGCGTCCCGGCAGGCCGCGGTGTGAATTGATACCGGATGCGGCCATGCGGAGGCACCATCGGCGTGGCCTCCTCCTCGACACCGTCCACCTCTGGGGGAATGAACAGGCCATGCCAATGCACCAGTTCCGGCACATCGGTGTCGTTGATGACCTCCACCGTCACCGGCTTGCCTTCCCGCATACGGAGCAGCGGCCCCGGAGAGGTTCCGTTGTAGCCGATGGTGCTGATTGTATGGGTCGGCATGAGTTCCACCATCACGGGAGCGATGCGCAGCGTGAAATCGGGTTTAGGGGTGTCGGACACCGGCGCATTCGACTGCATGCCCGGTTGCATTTGTGACATTAGCAACCGGGCGGTGCTCAGTTCCATCGCAGCCACACCGCCGAATTTCACGAAATCTCTCCGGTTCACAATTCCCTCCCGCCCGGGTGCCACAAATCCTGGCGCTTGTCAGCCACGGCTCCGCTCAAGGCAAAATCCTCTCATGCCGAAATCACGGGTACAAGAGGCCTCTATCGGCAAAGGACACATACGGAGGGCCTCCGAGCGCCACTGACGCGAAACTTGGTAGATCGAACGGCGAAGTACTAGAACCCAGGTACTACCCCACAATGGGACTACGCATCCATTGGCCCGGTTGGATTCGCCTGGGATGATTGACGTATGTGCGAAATCATCAGCGCACGGATAGGATACGACGTATGAGCCGAATTCACGAAGCCCTTAAAACCGCGAAAAAAACGCGCTCGACGAGCGGCGCGGCCGATAGGGAAAGTCTCGGCGTCATGGAAGCGCCGGAGCAGCGGCGAGGCCGAAGGTGGGAATTGGATGTGCCGCTCACCGTCTACGGCCGTGGGCCGAGCGGATCCCCGTTCTATAGGGAGGCGGACGCGGTGAACGGAAGCGCGGAGGGAGGGCTGATCATTTTGTGCGCGCCCGTTTGCGAAGGACAGGATTTGCTGTTGATTAACAATTGGACATCGAAAGAACAGGTGTGCCGCATCGTGCGCGTCCGGGGTCGAAACGCTGAAATCAACGAGGTCGGCGTCGCTTTCCCCTCGCCTAATCCGGAGTTCTGGGAAATTCCGGACGTCCCTTGCAACCCGTACGAGGAGCCTTCGGACGAAGGCTTCTAAAGTTACCCCCATAAATTCCCATACGCGTAGCGTGATTTGCGCTTCAGGGATGAAGAGTCTGCGCGACAACTAAAGAATCTTGTAGGTCGTAGCTTGGGGCCTCACCGGCGGCGATACTTCTGCACTTTTCCCCTCTTCGATTGCTCCTTCATCGTATATAGGGCGCGATCCGCGGACTCCAATAATTGTTGAACGGAATGGCCGGATCGCGGAAAGGTCGCGAAACCGATGCTCATACTGAGCCGCGGAATTTCTTCATCGGATTCCAGGCATTCGCGGATGCGATCGGCAACTAGTTGCGCGGCGAGTTCGCCGGTTTCCGGCAGCACGAGCGCGAATTCGTCGCCGCCGTAGCGCGCCGCCGTGTCAATCGAACGGCATTGCAGGCGAAGAATGTCCGCCACGCGGCAGAGCGCGTGGCTCCCGGCAATGATGCCCGTAGCGGTCATTGATGTCCTTGAGGCGGTCGAGATCCATCAGCAGAACGGAAAAAGCACGGCTGGTTCGCCCCGATCTTTCCAATTCATTTTGCAAGACATCCACGAGGCGCCGGTAATTTGCCAGGCCCGTCAGGCTGTCGCTGATGGCCAGAGTCCGTACCTGGCCGAAGAGTTGCGCATTATCCAATAGTGTGGCGCCAAGTAGAACGACACAGCCGATGGTGCTAAGCAGTTGCGCGGCCGCCGCGGGTGCATCGAGCAAACGCGTGGATTGCGTTGCGATCACGTGGCCGGCGGCGTTTATGCTGCCACCCAAACCAGCATGGCATCAAAGGCGAAACGGTCCCCGTCGGGGTTGCGCTGGAGCACAAACGCGGCTGCCAGAAAGATGACGCCGGGGAGCATTTCCCACGGGCGCGCGATAAGGTTCTGAGGACGGATGGGCGGCTGATGCGGAAAGGCCAAAAAGGCCACGGCAATCATACAAGACGCCGCGACGACAATCGCCAGTACGGCGAGGACGTTTCTTTTCATTTCGCGCGGCCATGGCAGAAGCTTATCGATGGCATAGGCAAATAGAAAGACCAGGCCGAGGAGCGTCTGGCCCACCATCCACGAAAGCGGGGCGCGGAATTGCTCCTCATGCATCAGAAAATTACGGTAGAACTCCAGAATCGCGAAGAGGTGAATCATCCCGGTGACAGCCAGGGTCAGTCCCAAAATCAGCGACACGCGATTGCCCGTGCCGTGGTACCGCACCAGGACATTGGCGGCAATCGTAAAACTCAGAAGTGCGACAATAATTTGCGCGCTCGACCAGACCAGCGGGTTCACGACGATGTTGGTCTGCCGCAAGAAGTGGCCGAGCACGAAGACACCACCGCTTGCCAGCGTGACAAGCCACGCGATGGGCACGACGCGTCGGACCGTTTTAAGCCCTTCCAGTACAATCATGTATATTTAGATGACCAAAACCTATTCCCGGGTTCCTGGTCATTAGTGCAGGATTGGAACAGTCGGTCTGCCCTGTCCTTATCTCCAGACTTTTGGCATGGCGGGGATGATTTGCGCCGTGTGCCCCAGAGCCAGTGGCTCGAAAGCGTCGCGCAAAAGTTCCGCATATTTGCGGCGGTCGTATCCAAACCAGCCGTCCCAAAGCGCATAGGCGCGCACACGGTCGTTCGGGACGCGATTGCCGGCGTCGGTGATGATGTATTCGACGGTCTGGCCGGGCCGCAGGCGCACGCCCGAGCCAAACAATTGCTGCGCGGCAATAGCCGTCTGATTGGCCTTCTGGTACTCGCGCGGCGCGCGCGTGAGCCTCTTGCTCACAATCAAATCCTCGATGGCGACGCTGCCATCGGCCAGACTCTCTTCATAACCGCGCAGAATTTCCCGGGCCTCTTCGAGCTTCGCGGTGTAGCCGGCGAAATCGTGCGCCTCGGCGAGAATCGCGAGGACCTCCTGTTGCATGCGCGCGATCAGCGGCGGCGTATCGTGACGCCGCAATTCGAGGCCGCGCACCTTGAGCGCGCCGTCTTCCGCGACGGCGAAAAAACGGTTGGGCACGGGCACATCTTCAAATTGCCGCGACGGCAGAAACACGACGTAGCGATAGACCGCCTCGATCGCCAACGGCAACTGCGTGCGCGCGGCGATCTCCGCGGTGAGCGCTTCGTACTCGACGCGCGTCGCTCCCGCTTTCCGCACGTAGATTGAATCCACCAGCGCGTGCAGAACTTCGTAGCCGCGCTCCTCGGCCATCTCTTTGGCAACGAGCAGCGTTTCGCGCGCGACGGCGTTGATGGCTTCGTGCGCCTCGATCTTTCCGAAGCGCGCGTTTTTGTAGCCGGTATAGCCGAAGCAGCAAACCAGCAGCCATTTGAGAGAGTCCCGCTGGAGCTTGAACCGCTTCGCTTGTTCCACCTCCGCTTCGCGCAGGCGCTGCTTCAACTCGCTACGCTTCGCGATGAGCCGCTCGACGACGCGGCTGGTGATGCCGCGCCGCATGCGGCAAACGCGGTAGCCCAGTTCCGGCACGCGCGGCGCATCGGGGCAGCATGGGCAATTGATCGTCTCGGGCGAAATGTTGAACCGCGCCATGATGCTGGGATACTCGCTGACGAAATCGAGTTCGGCGACGTTCGCGTGGAAGCCGGTTTTCGGCGTGAACACCAGGCCGCCGCGGTCGGAGGCGAGCAACTCGTCCGGCGATTTGGGATCTTCCGGCTCGGCTTTCTGCTCGGGGATGAGCACGCCGTCGCGCCAGGCGAGTTCCATCTGCATGTAGGAGATGCCGGTGCCGGTGGTGGTGCGCGCGGCGTACTGCGCGGGCAATTTGGTGATGCGCGCGAGTTCCCACAACCCGGAGAGGTCACACTTATCGGCAATGAAGGAGTTGTGCGTATCCACGTGCAGGCGCCCGAAAAGCGTGGTTGCGCTGTTCTTGAACAGGATGCGGCCGTAGCTCATGAAGCTGCGCGCGCGGCTCTCGTGCACTTCGGCGTCGGAATCGCGGTTGAGCGTGAGGGCCAGGCGCAATCGCGCGGCCTGTTCGCGCAGGCGCGGCAGGATCGTGGCGTCGCCCCAGTCGCTCAGTATCAAATCGGGATCATATCTTGTAAGTAAATGTTGGAACGCGACGGCGGCGGGCTCGCCCGATTCGTCGAACTCAAACTGGCGGCCGTCCACTTCGACTTCGAGCGCGGTCCGCGCGCCGTGCGTGGGGTCCACGCGCTGGAGGCCTCCGAGACGCACGCGCAGAATTTCGAGCGGCGGCAGTTCGTAGTCGAGCGCCCATTCGGTGTCGCGGCATTCGAGCGCGAGGACGCGGCCTTCGCTGTCGATTTCGGCTTCGACGCGCGCCAGCGGAAAGACGCCGCGCTGCCAGCAGTAGAGCGACGCGAGCATCAGGTCGCTGTTGTAAAGCCGCAGCGAGGAATCGAAGCGGCGCGCCCAGCGCGTCCACGAAGAATACTCGTTCGGATGCGCGACCTCGATCTCCAGCACCGGACGCGCGCACCGCTCCCACAAATCCATGCGCTCGGTCAGGCGGCAGGCCAGCGCGTGCGGCTGCCGCACGGCTTCCTCGCGCAGATGGCCGAGCATCGCGTCCGGCCCAGAGACGTAGAACACCGGCGCGAAGCGGTCAATCAGCAGGTGGCGCGTCTGGTTCGGCTCGATCAGCCACAGCTTCATCCCGTGCGGGCTCGGGTAGAGATCGAGGATCCATCCGCTGATCTTTGTCTGGCTGCTGATTTTCACCGGCGATTTGAGACGCATCGAGGTTCTCCAGACATTTTTCTGGCGGGCTCCAAGTAGAGCCCGCACCCGGCTCCGGCGGCTGCGCGGCGCGTTCGAGCGCGTCCAGCCGCTTTTCCTGATCGAGCGCGATGGAGAGCAGAATCGCTTCCATGGGGTTGTCGCTCGCCTGATAGGTGGCCGCCTGCGTGTACGACCGCACGCGGCGAAACAGGCGGTCGAAATATTCCTGGTCCTCGCGGCGCAGCGCGCGGCGGAACTTCGACCATCGCGCGATAGCGTCGTCGATCAGTTGCCGGAATGTAGGTACCGTGCGGCCCATAAAATTCCGTGATTCGTGACCTGCCTGTCGGCAGGCAGGCTCGTGATTCGTAACTCGTGTGATCTTCTCTCTGGACTCTCTGTGCCCCTCTGTGCTCTCCGTGTTCTCTGTGTTAAGGCTTGAAAAGCATTCACCACAGAGGGCACAGAGAACACAGAGAAAACCACGGAGACAAGAATCCCTGCCACCCACCACCTGCCACCTAAAACCTGCTCGTCACCTGTCACCTACCACCTGTCACCTGTAACCTGCTTCCTCTCCCCTCCCCAATCAGGCGCAGCTTGCCGCCTTCTCCATCGAGCGCGAATCGCCAGAGCTCGGTCGCCTGCGCGGCAAGTTGCCCGAACATCGCGCGGCGCGGTGTCTCAAACGACGTCGCGTCGGAGAACACCGCGACGCCCAGCGGCAACGGGCGCAGCGCCCGCAGCGCCTCCAGCGCGTGGCGGAACGCTACCCCGGCGTCACGCTCGCGCACGTCCTCGTCGAAATAGAGGTCGGGCAGCGCCGTTACCACCAGCGCGTCGGCGGCAAATTTTTCAAGCAGGCGCGGCACACGGACCAGCAGTTCGGTCAACTGAAAACAGGTGAACGCCCGCGCCACGCGGATGCGGCGATTGAACTCCGCCACTTCGCGCCCCCGCTGCCGCGCCAGCCGCGCAATCAGCAGCGGATCAAATCGGTTCGCGCCGTCCAGACACAGCACCTGCTTCCCTTCGGCCAGGAGGCGCGGCAGAAAATAGTGAAACAGCCGCGGTGTCTCCGGCCGCCCGTAAAACACCGCCAGCCCGGAAGGCGGCAGCGTCCAGGGTTTACCCTGAGAGGACTCGAAGGGCTGTTTTGTTGGGAGCGGCGCCGGTGGCGCGGCTATTACCGCGACGCCGTGTAGGGGCACGGCATGTTTATCCTGAGCGGAGGCGAAGGGCCGTGCCCCTACAGGAGCCGCGCCGCCCGACCCAGCCGGCACGGTGATCGCGAGACCTCTTCTCCTAGCCGTTGGAGAACGCCGAGTGGCAAGTGCAGCCGGCGTCCTGAGCGATGCGAAGGAGATGGGGTCTGAAGCCATGGCCATGGGGCGTGCTCCTCGCGAGGGGCTGTCTCTATTGAGCTTCAGTATAGGCGAATAAAAAGCGAATGTCGAGCGCGGCGTTTGGCCGGGTTTTGAACGGGAATTGCTCGTTTTTAAATGTGATGCTAAAATGTATCACATGAGAAAAGCTAGCGTGCGCGACCTGCGCTACCGGTTTCGGGAGGTCGAAAATCTTCTCCGCGAAGGTGAAGAGATTCAAATCACCAAGCGCAAGCGAGTCATCGCCCGGCTGGTCCCCGTCAAGCCGGCGGTTCCCTCCCGGCGCCCGGATTTCCTGGCGCGCCTGAAGAAAATCTACCGCGGCAAGCCCTTGCGGGTGAGCGGAGCGGAACTAGTCTCTCGCGAGCGGGACCGCGATTGAGCGCCTACGCAGACACAAGCTTCCTCGTCTCGCTCTACGTGCTGGACGCGAACTCGGCGCTGGCCGCCGCGCGCATGGAGCAGGCCAAACTTCCGATTCTCCTGACTCCCTTCGGCGAACTGGAACTTACCAACGCCATCTCCCTGCGTCTTTTTCGGCGAGAACTTCCCTCATCAAAAGTCAAAACGGCTCAGGCTCTGGTCCGGAAAGATCTGTCGGATGGTGTCCTCCTGCTAAAACCGTTGCCTGAGGGTCTATTTGACAGAGCCATGCAGATGGCCCGCCGGAGGACACCTCAACTGGGCACTCGTACGCTGGATGTTCTGCATGTGGCTTCCGCCCTGAAGTTGCAGGCAGGCATGTTTTATACGTTCGATCGCAACCGGGAAAAGCTGGCCAGAGCCGAAGGACTGCTTGTTCTTTAGCGGGCTTATGTCAGGCCGGAAAACGCACAAGCGATGCGGTTCGCGTTGCGGCGGGTTCTTGTCGCTAGCCTTCAGATCGCTCAGAAGGCGATCCAAGCGATGACTCCCCACGGGCCCTTGAGAATCGATAGGTGCTCTTCGTATGCCAAAGCATCGACCCCGCTCAGATTCGGTTCGGCGGAGTATAGAACATCGAGGTAAGTTATCAAACATTGTGGGAAGCGGGCCCATCGAGTTCCGGCTCAGCAGCCTCCGTGCTCTCCGTGTCCTCCGTGTTAAATCTTTCTTCTCGCAAGACGCAGGAAAGAGTTTCACCACAGTGGGCACAAAGAACACAGAGAAGAAACTGCCTGAGGAAGAGCCCTGCCACCTACCACCTGTCACGCACAACCTGCTGATCCCGTGGCGCCGGCCCTCGCCTATATCATCCCGGGTCAGCCGTTCCGGAACCTGCCTCTTTCGAGTTTCGACAAACTTGTGATCCAAAAAGAAATCAATCGCACCGGTCATCCAGGAGGGAGTGATTTTCTCGCGAGGAAATCCCGCGATGAATTCTAGTTTTCCGGTTTGGCGGCGGGGTCGAAGTGCACGACGACTTCCACGGTGGTTGCGGAATCGCCCGGCGAAAACTTCCATTGCATGACCGATTTTTGGGCACTTTCAGCCAGGATCGGGTTGCCGCCGAGCAGTTCCGTATCTTTGACGGACCCGTCCGCCTTAATGGACACCTTCAGGCGGACGTCCCCCTGGATGCCCTTCTCTTTGAGGGTCTGGGGGTATTGCACCGGCACCTTCTTGAGAATTTTGTGGTGGGCGTCCTGCGCGTAGCCGACCGACAGGCAAGAAAACAGGGCCAGGAGACAGCAGAACCTCCGGCAAGGGTAGAGCTTGGTCATGTTTTCACCTTCACCAAATCGACTAAGGCTCGGAGGAAGGGCGAGCGCACCTGGATGAACAACCATCCTCTTACGTGCTGCAAACCGTGGCCCATGGAGCAACCTGTTTCAACGGCATTTTCGAGTTCGATAACCATCACGCACGGGCACCGCTAATCTGCTGGATTCTTTGGACTTATTCCCCGGCAGAATGCAGTCGTGGACGCTGATTAACGGGGGAGTTCGGTCGCATGCCGGAGTCGTCTCAATGGTTTGTTTCAGATTGAGAAGAACTTCTCAAAAGCGTGAGTAACCGAGGCTGGGAGGAGAGAAGAGAAACCAAGTTGCCAGCTGAGGTTCTTCATAGGCTAGGATGGTGTCTGCGCAACCAGGTCGCAATACACACCTAGGATCATTTCCTTGTAGATATCTACTTCCCATAGTTCCGCAATGCGGATGCGCAGAACGGCATCCGACTCTCCGATGACGGTGCACTGCAATTCCGTTTCCAATTTTCCGGAGGCCAAGCGCAAGACTACTGGCCTGCCCAACCAAGATGAATATGCACCTGACTCGTGTGATTGTGCGTTCGGCATAAGTTTGAACCGACCCCTTTCTCGACGATCCTCAATCCGGCAGAACAGCAAGCAACGATCCTACTTACTTTAAGACAGGAAAAAATAACCGCCCGCACAATTGGCTGGGCTTTTGCCAGCAAAAACCGGCGCGGCGGTAGAAAGGACTACTGCAAGAGAGTGGATTCCAAGTCTATGTTTCAAGCGCCTTCCCCATGGTTCTGACCGAGTGCATTGCTCTTAATGGTCCAGGATTCTAAGTTCTGAGAAAAAGCGCGTCTGTTCAATTTTGCACACTTTCCCCCAGGCGAAGAAGCTCTCGCGATCGGAAAATATGACCTCGGAGGACCAGGAGGAGCGGTTTTTTTGTGAAGCCGCAATATTGTCCGCCATCGCTTCGCTCCTCTCAAAAGCACCCCAAGGCTCAAGGAATGAAATTCGAAGCTTCCGGATATTTTGTGATAGCAAGCTGGCCGTACCACATCCACCGCTAAAATTACGAGGTAAAGAAAGCACAGTACCGTCACAGCGGCCCGGTTGCGGGCTTCGGTATCTTTAGGCCACTTCCTGAGAAGCACGGCTTATCGGAATGTGGCCCCATGCTTGTGGAGAGAGGCGATGAGTTACTGATGGATTAGTTAATCACAAATAAATACTTCCGCCACGTCGAACCCTGGAAATGAGGGGATGGGCCGAATGGGGTGTGGCATCCGGCCCGAGGTGGTACGTAGACGATCCTATTTCTTGGCTTGATTGCTTATACGCTCTGGCGTGTGGAGTGTCTGTTCGATACAGCACAGGCATCCGCCGCCTTACTGTTTCTTCCCCCAACTCCGGAGAAGTCTTATCGCCATGTGGCTTTCTGCCATCCGTCGCCGATCGTGACCCGCGCCGATTCAGAATCCCGGTGGCCGCTCGCCCACCACGCCGAACGCGCGCTCCAGTGCTAGCCCAGCGCGCCCGACCGTGCCCTCCTCGAAAAGCCGCCCGATCAGGGTGACGCCGTGGGGCACTCGGCGCGGCGGGGAGAACTTCGGCAGCGGGTTGTTGGGATCCGGGGCCCAGTCGCTGCGCGCCTCGGACACCTCGACGAAGCCGGCGCGGAGTGTCAGCGAGGGATGTCCTGTGAAGTTCGCAATGGTGAGCATTTCGTCGCGCAAAGAAGGCACGAGAAGCAGGTCCACTTCGGAGAAGACGCGAGCCATCTCCTCGGCCACTTTTCGCCGCAACCGGTCGGCCTGTACGAAGTCCACCGCGGAAAGGAACCGCGACTGGCGGAAAGAGTTGGGCCAGGCGTCAGGCACCTGCATCTTAAGCTGATCCACAGCATGATTGAGGGTGATCTCCTCGAACGCTGCCGCGCCTTCCGCAAACAGGATGAGTTGGAGGGAATCATAGGGCCAGTCGGGGATAGCCGCTTCAACCGGAACCATGCCGACCTTCTTCACCGTCTCCAAGGCGGCGCGGTCAACTTCGGTTGCCGGGCTGTCCTTCAACCATCCCGGGAAGTAGCCAACACGCAGCCCTTGCACGCTCGCGCCGGCGTCGAAGTCGAGTTTGCTGGGGACGCTTGCCAAATCGCCGGGGTCGGGTCCGGAGATCGCCTGCAACACGAGCATGGCGTCCTCCACGCTGCGTGCCATTGGACCTAGCTTGTCGAGCGACCAGCAAAGTGTCATCGCTCCGCTGCGCGGCACGCGGCCGTAAGTGGGCCGCAGTCCCGTAATCCCACAACGCATGCTGGGGCTTACGATACTGCCCTCCGTCTCGCTCCCGACGGAGAAACCTACCAATCCCGCGGCCGTAGCGGCGCCAGGTCCCGCGCTCGAGCCCGACGACCCTTCCTCGAGCAGCCACGGATTCATGGTCTGCCCGCCGAACCAAATATCGTTGAGCGCCAGCGCGCCCAGGCTCAGCTTGGCGACGAGCACCGCACCCGCGTCGTGGAGACGTTTCACCACGGCAGCGTCCTTCGTGGGGACGCGCGTCCGGAAAGGCTCGGCGCCGAACGTCGTGGGAATTCCAGCAGTATCGAGAAGGTCCTTGCCGCCCCAAGGGATGCCGTGCAGCGGACCGCGGTACTTGCCCGCGGCAATTTCCACGTCGGCTTTTTTGGCTTGCTCGAGCGCCAGGTCGCGCGTCAGCGTGATCACGCAACGCAGCTTGGGATTGAATTGCTCTAACCGATCGAGATAGAGATGGGTGAGCCGCTCGGAACTGATTTTTCTCTGCTCGATCCAGCGGGAGAGCTGTGTCACAGAGGCGAAGGCGATGTCTTCGTCCTTTGAAGGCAATTGTCCGGGAGCTCCCTTGCTGCGGATAAACCGGTCGCGCTCCGGCCCTGCCTTCATCCCTGGCAGAACCGGGTCCCAACGTGTCCCCGGTGAGAGTCCCGGCTCGAGTGAAACCTTTCGCGGCCCTGTGCGGCGTTCGTAGAGCGCCGCCATGGAATTGCGCCAATTTCCCGCTGCCTCGGTACGCTCGGCGGTGGTCATCTGCACCTGTACGAGCTTCTCTGCTTCCGTGAACGTCCCAGGCGACACTTCTGGTCCCACGGCCGGTGAAGTGCCAAACGCGGGCGGCGCGCCGGGTGGCGGATTGGCCGGCTCCTGCTGCGACCCTTGAAAAACGACGGCCATGCCGGACACGCCCAGGAATGTATCGGTCAAGAATTCTCTGCGCGACTTTGACATGCGTCCTCCAGACATCATTGTAGTCACCGTAGCGTCCCCCGCAAGCCTACGGCAAATGGCCTCGCTCCCCTGCCGGGAACGTGGTGCCGCTGACGCCTTGGGGCTCTTGGGCGCGGAAGGATCACATGAAATTGCTCGTTGGCTCGCGTCGATAGTTGGAGTCACCTCGCGAGAAGCTGGCGTATCGGAATCTGGCCCAAGAGCCCCCTCGGCAGGTTTCCACCTTGCGATAAGACCGTTTGTCAGGACCCATGACCGAAAACAGCAACTGACTTTAAAATCAGGGAGGAACGCTGTCCCTTTTGGATTCGTTGAACGGGCGACTTTCGTTAATGGACACCGCATTGTGATACTGCTCTTCGTTGCCAACATAGAAATATTGCTCGACAGTCGAATTGCTCCCGCCCCAAATCACTCCGCCGGATCCCCACCCGGTTTCCTTCAGAGCACGAACTGAACCTTCCTTGGAATAATAGAAGTATTCATCTTTGGCCCAGCCCTCTTCGAGCGAAGACGATGTACGAAGCAATCCGCTATCGGCGATTCGGCAGGTTAGCGTTCCGCTAGTGATAGGAAGCGGAGGTGCATTTGATTCGCCGTACTTTATTTCGACCCAACCAACATACCTATCGGGGATAAGATATCTAGCGGGGTGACGGACTGTTGCCACCCCCATCGAGATAGCAGATTCCATTAAAAGCATGAACCACCAGATGCCCGTTATCAGAGATGTAGCGAACCCTAAGAACCTTATTCTTCCAGAACCTGCAATGCTGAGAAGTAGACCGGCTAATGTCGGCCAAAACAATAGAAGCGTCAGAATTTTGATGGCTGCTACACCGAGATGTTGCGAAACGGTTGGGGAGATCCATGACAGATGAAGACTTAGAAGAGATCCAACTGCGACTGCCGAGAACGCAATCCCGGCAATGGTCAGCCGACCGCGCAGCGGATGTTCGCGATGTTGCGCAGGAATCCTTAGGAGTCTCCAAGATGTTCGGCACAGCAAGGCAAACCAAAGCGCGAGAAGAATTAGAACAAAATAAAGCCAGCCACCTGTCAACACCATATTCCTATTTTAACCCAGAAGTGGCCAAGTCCCGAGAAATCGACTCATCGGAATCTGGCCCGCTTTCCGAATGGCTTACCGTTCGGTCAGGAACAACATCGGCTCCGCAGGCGTTTCGGAAGCGATGCGGTCGAGGTCGGGACAATGCTGCCGGAGCGGCTCGGGGACTTTCACTTTTGCGCCGCTTGCACCACATCGGCATACGGACCTGTCGAGCCATGACCGCCGGCGAAGCGCTCCGGCTTGATGCCCCATTTGTCGACGCCTTTCACGAGCGCCTTCACCATCGCACTCGAAGGGACAGGCGCGCCCGGAACATACAGATCGCTCACGATTCCAAGCCTGCCATCGGGCACGTACGCCATTACATAGCCCGCCGCGTGGGGATTTTCAATGGCATAGGCATCCACCTCGCGGCCGCCATCGTCCACGCTCCACTTGCCATCGACTTCGATCACTTTGGGCGTGAAAGCGGTTTTTGGCGCGAATCGATTCAGCGTTTCCGGCCGTGCCAGCACTTTGCGGAAATAATCGCCGTTGCCTTTGCCGACAACGATGGTAGCGCCCTCGGCGGCGTAGGTGCGCATGCCGCTGACGTGATCGACATGGTGATGGGTGAGAATGAGGTAACGGATCGGCTTCCCCGGGTATTTCTTCTTTGCCATGTCTATGGACTGCATCGCCTGGCCGTCGTCGTTCGGCGCTTCCACCGCGATCAGATAGGTGTTCGTGGCGATGAAGATCGTATTGTGCGTGCCGCCTTGGGTTTGGCTGACATTCGGGCCGATGTCGTCGAGCCGTAGGCTATCGAGATCGTCCGTGTACATCGCATCTGAATCGTAATAGAAACCCAGGAACTGGCGCCGGATGATCCATTGAAACGGCGTCACGTTCGCGGGCGCCGGTTTCGCCGCGCTGGCCAACATGGCTTCCGGGATGTTGAAGGTCGCGGGCGCCAAGGCCGGGTTCGCCGTCACGCTCGAGAGCTTCAGGTCCGCGACCTTCATGCCGTTCAGCGTGTACAGCGCGTGGAATGCAATCTTCGCGCCGTCCACGTCGCGCCAATCCGAATACTCCGCGTCGAAGACGGAATCACCCTCCAATCCGTCCCAATCGAGCGTGCGCACGCGGACTGGAAGATTCGTGGCGGGATCGAACAGAACGATGAACGTTCCATAATCGCCGCGATATTGCAGGGCGGGATAGGTCTTGCCCGCAACCGTCTGATCGACGATGGCGGAGACCCCGTCGGGATGCTGCTTCATCTCGATCACGATCATCGGCCGCTCGAGTTCGCGCAAAGTCGCGGTGAGGCGGCGGCTCGACATGGTGTGCTCGGGCGGGGTCGCCTTGGTCGAGCGTTTCGGCAGGCGGCCGTTTGCCGCGTCGTAGCCGATCACATAGCCGGCAGCCGGCGTGATGATTTCCGTGTAGGTCCGCTTGGCGGAGTTGTCCGGCAACGGGCGAACCCATTCGTTGTGCGCGAAACCGTGCACGAGATCGCGGCTCTGCACCAGGTCTGAGACGCCCGTGTCCGGCTTGGTGGGATCGGTTGGAGAATACGATTCGCCAGGATCGAATTGCTCCAAGCTGGCTTTCAAACTGATCGTCTTCAATTTGTCGCCGCCCATCGCCGCGTAAGCGGCATTGACGCGCTCTTGTGGCGCCGCTGCGGGCGCGGCCCACGCAAGAAATAGACCCATGACTGCGCTGATGCCCACAGCGCAACACAATGACGCCGTCAAATACAGGCTGCCGTTTCCTCTACGCATCGATGTTCCTCCTTTTCGCTTCACCGCCGGGCCGGAATTCCAACCTGCAATCTATGGGAAGATGTCCGCTAGGGTATTTGAGTAGAGGGCGGAACGCAACAGCCGTTACCCGAGGGGCTATTTGACAGAGCCATGCAGATGGTCCGCCGGGCGCCGTCACTACTGGGCATCAGTAGAGGCGAATAAAAAGCGAGTGTAAGGCGGGGCGGACATAAGCTAAGGATCGCCGGGCGATGACCTTCGAGGGGGCTTTTGTTTGTCAGGCGAAGCGGACGGTCAGGCGGCCTTGGGTGCGCTGTTGGGGTGTATGTTTCACGACGATTTGGACGTCGCGGCCCAATTGCGTCAGGCATTGCAGCAGTCTCCGCTCGGAGATGCCTCGGAACTCCCCGCGGAGCAACCGAGAAATCTTGGGCTGGGTCAGCCGAAGGAGTTTTGCCGCCTGCGCCTGTGTCAAGCGCCGCTGGCGGATGATCTCCGCGATTTTCGTGACCAGCTGCGCCTTGACCAGCATGTCCGCGCTGTCCGGAAAGCCCAGGTCCGCGTACACGTTTTCCGAGCCTTTTTCGACCAGTATTCCTTGTCGAGTGATGACTTGGGTTCTCTTCATGATTCCAGCTCCCTGGCCAGTTGTTCGGCTACTTTCCATCGTTCACGAATCAAGTCCATGTCCTTTCCGGGTGTCGCAACACCCCGCTTGGATTTCTTCTGAAACACGTGCAGGACGAACACGTGCCTGGCCAAGCGAACCGTATAAACTGCGCGGTATGTATTCCCTTCCCAATCCTCGATAATTTCCAGCACACCTGCCGAACCAAAGCCCTTGAGTGGCTTGGCCTGGTCATGCTTGCTGCCGATCTGAGCTAAGTAAAGGGCGTAACCAAATACGTCCACGACTCTTTCCGGCAGCTCCAGGAGGTCTTGCTTGGTGCTGCCCACCCAGTACAACGGTTTCACCGTCCGCGCATTCCTCATCAGCATCCTCAGAATATACCCATATTGGTATACACACAAGCCGCGAAGAGCAGGCGATTACGCTGTCGGGAACAGCACTGGCTCGGAGGCGATGCGGCTAGCGTTTCGGTGGGTTCTTGTCCATAGCGTTTAGATCGCGCAGAAGCAGGTCGAATGCCTTTTTGTATTCGTCGTGCTCCTTCCAGTTGCGGAAGTCGCCGATGTGCCGTGTGCGGCGGATATCCGCAGCCCACGCCTGATCGGTTTTCATCACAGCATCGTCAAGGCGGATCGGGAACAGCACCGTCTTCGCTTGTTTATTTTCCTTCTCGAAGGCGGTTTCGACTTCCGTTTCCACCCACGAACTGTGGATCGAGTTTTCTGACAAAATGAGCATGAGTTTGTCGTACACGCGAATGGCTTCGTCAATTCGGGGCCGAAATTTATCACCCATTTTCAAATCTTCTGGCGCAAACCAACAACGTACATGTTCGTGCTGCAGGTCAGCGTAGAGCCGCTCGGCAAATTCCTTATCCTTGGTCGAATAACTAATGAAGCAGGAATAGAACTCGATTGCTGTCCCCACTAGCGACTTCATGTACGTGATGAAGTCATAGGGAACGCCTGCGCCGCGTAGAAACACTTCCGGAATTTCACCTTTAGAGCGAAAGATCGTGTCAATGCCGATGGAGGAAGGCCCTTCGTGTCGGACAGTTTCAAGGCCCATTACTCCACTCAGATCAATGTCCGACACCGATGTCAACCACATTTTACAATTGCTCAGGTTTGCCTTGCTCAGGTCTGCCCTGCGCAGGGTTGCGAAGATCAAGGGTGCCGAGGTCAGGTTTGCCCTGCTCAGATTTGCCATGGTCAGGTCTGCCCCGTTTAGCATCGCCCCGGTCAGGTTTGCCCCGCTCAGGTCTGTCTGTCTCAGGCTTGCCGACGTCAGGTTTGCCCCGCTCAGGTCTGCCTCGCTCAGGTCTGCAAGGAACAGTTCTGCCCCGCTCAGGTGTGCACATCTCGGGTTTGCCCCGCTCAGGCGCGCCGTGCGCAGGTTTGCCCCGCCTAGGTCTTCCCAAAATAGGTTTGCCTCTCTCAGGTCCGGAACAATCTCCCGATGCTCGGACCTCCACTCATTCCAAGCACTGACTCCACTCTTCAGAATCGAAAAATGTTCTTCGTTTGCCATAGGATCGCCTGGGCTCAGATTCAGACCGGCGGAGTATAAAACATCGACGTAAGTGATCAAATACTATAGGAAGCGGGGCCATCGCGTTCCGGCTCAGCGGCCTCTGTGCCTTCTGTGTCCTCCGTGGTAAAACTTTCTTTTTCAGGCTGCGGGAAAGAGTTTCGCCACTTGCGCTGTCTGTCCTGAGTAGTAGCGAGGGGAGATGAAGGGCCGCGCCGCTAGTCGAGCAGCGAAAACGTGATCGTGATCGTCGTGTCTACTTCTGCCGGCTCGCCATCGAATAGCATCGGCTTATAGCGCCACTGGCGGACGGCCTCAAGTGCGGACTGTGCCAGCAAATCATCTCCGGCTAAGACTTGAAGCTCCGAAATGTAGCCCTCCTTGTCGATAATTGCGTGAAGGACAACGTCTCCCTGAATGTGATCGGCGCGCGCCTGCGGAGGATATCGGGGCGTCGTATGGGTAACCATCGCCGCCGCCGTCACCTTGGCAGGGACGGTCATCCGCGGTGGAAGAATGGTTGAGGAAATTGGCGCGTTCGACGCGGCCTCGGCGGCGTTTCCGCTGGTGGCGGCGGCTACAGGCTGCGCCTGCGTTTCGGTTGACCGCTGCTCTGCTGACAGGGTGGAGACCAGTCCCACAGAAAACCGCCACGCCGCGGTATCGAGGGCCGAAACATGGGGATCCAGTTCCAGGAGAACCGCTTCGGTGTCATAGTCCACGAGCAGAAGCCGATCGATTTTTCTGTTCTCCAAGTCCCCTTGCGCCACAACCACCCATCGCTCGGATCGCAGGGTTCGTTCCATTTCTTCTTTTCCAAATTGGTAACACCATTCGCGGTTTCTCGAACAATTAGAATCAACTCCCGCTTTGGAAACATATTCACGAGTTTTTTGGTCGATGTCCTGGCCGGCAATTTGGCGAAACTTGTCATACGCCTGGTCGATCGTTGCGCGATTCAGGGCCACACGGAAATTGGCGTCGATCGGGGCCGTCGGATTTGCATTCACGACCAGAGCGTTATTCGTTTCGTCGTAGGCTACGCGCCCCACCTCGAACCAATCGTCCCGATGGTTTCGTGAAAATGAAATCTTCGCATCATTGAAAGTTACTTCCGCTTCGCTTCTGAATTTGTCCCGGTCTTTATTCAGCAACCTGGCCCATTCATTGCTGCGGCCTTGGCTGCGAAGATTCTCATCGCTGATGCCGGCAACGCTAGCCTCAATCTCCGCTGACTTTTCTCTATACCCCTGGCTGTAGATCTGAAGGAAATCATTCCCTAGAGGTGGAGCAAGCAACTTCAAGTATTCAGGATCCTTCGTTAGGATTCTCTGACCTGGGGCTGGCGGGGCCACGGCAGCAGGAGCCTGGGCTGCCTCATTCGCTTGTGCGCGGCCTCGAGCGACTCCAAGTACCACAAAGAATAATATGAAAAATGCAGTGAGCATTCTGTGAGTCATGGTCGTCTTCTTCCTACCTATACGATATTGGATGCGAAAGGGGACTTCTCGGTCTACAGGCACCTTGTTCCACCGCCCAAGGAGGTTTGGTTCAACCGTGGTTGCGGGAGGGTACAACCACTTAAAATCGGAATCTACGTCACCTATAGAGTACACCCAAGAGACGTGCCGAGTCTTGGAAGCCGCGTTTTCGCAATAGGGATCAATCCCGAGCGGCTTATCGTCAAGTCTGGAATAACAATGGTTCGGCGGGCGGCTCGGAGGCGATGCGTTCGAGTTCGGGATAATGATGCCGAAGCGGCTCGGGAACTTTGACTTTCGCGCCGGTGAGCAGACGAATCAGTTGCAGCGCATTCACGATTCCCTTTCCCTGAAAATGATTGTTGGTGACGACGAATGTCGAGTCGCCCTCGGCGGCCAGATGACGGATGCGCGCAGCCCAGGGCTCGAGTTCCTGCTCCGTGTAGAGATAGTTGTAGCGCTCCGAAGGCGGCATGGCGGGATCGTCGCTGAACCAGGAGTCATAGCGCCGGCCGTGGAGCCGGACGTAGGCGACACGCGCGGTGGAGCGCTCGCTCGGCTTCATCGAACGCCCAATCACCGGCTGGTCGATGTTGCAGAATCCGACGTGGCGCTCGTGCAGCATCGCGTAAAAAGCCTTGTCGTTCCAGGTAGCGTGGCGCACCTCCACCACCAGAGGATAATCGGCGAATCGCTTGAGAAGCTTTTTCAGGTAGGCCGTGTTTTCCTCGCTGCGATGAAACGAAAACGGAAACTGGAGCAGCACAGCCCCGAGTTTTCCGGCGTCGCGCAGCACGTCGAATCCCGCCCGGACAATGCGTTCGTCTTCGTCACCCGCGTCCGGCTCGTGCGTGAATTTCTGCCAGAGTTTTGCGGTGAACAGAAATCGAGGATTGGCCGAGACGCGGGCGATCCATTGGCCGCAATGTTTGGCGTTCAATGGATGGTAAAACGAGGTGTTGATTTCGATGGTGTCGAAAAAATCGGCGAGATAGGCGGCTTCGTGGAAGCCTCGCGGCTTGCGCGTAGGATAAACGATCCCGGCCCAATCCGCGTAGGACCATCCCGCGGGGCCGATGCGGATGGCCCCCGCAGTTCCCTTCGAATTTTCAGGCGTCGCTGTCATTCGATTCGGAGGTTCCCTATCTAGGGTGCTGCTTCTCCAGGTTCGGCGCAAGAGGCCGGAGGAAAATGCGCCTGCCTACCGGTTCCGTGGCGTTCATGCTAAGTTTACCCCCGCGAATCGCACGCCGGATTGCACGAACAACAACGGCTGAGTTCGATGTAGGTTGCGCGGTGAATCGATCGAAACCCGTCGGGGGCCATCTAACGCGAATATGAGTCGAATCTTTGAAGCTCTGAAAAACTCGCAACTCGTGTGGGAAGGCATGTTGCAGCCAAACGCGCCGGTTGAGGACGCCGATGAAATTCCGGACCGTCGGCGGAGCCGGCGCTGGCCGCTCGACTTTTCCGTATATGTGTACGGGCACGGACCTGGCGAAGAACCTTTCCACGAAGAGGCGCACACGCTGCATGTCAACGCGAACGGAGCGTTACTTCTGCTTAGCGTCCCTGTGAAGAAGGGGCAAACCTTGTTGCTGACCAACCCGCTGACGCAAAAAGAACAAGACTGCCGCGTCGTCTTTCTCGGTACACGGCGCAGCCGCACTGTGGAAGCCGGCGTCGCATTCCCATGTACCAATCCCGATTTCTGGAATTTATCCAGCAGAACCCGAGGATGAACCGGAGCCGGAACATTCGTGACTGGTGACTCGTGATTCGTGACTCGTGATTCGTGCGTTGCGAGCTGGCGTTAGGAGATTTTTCCCGTGTACAGCGCCATGCCGACGGCGGCATTCATCTTTAGCCGCGCGAGCGCGCGAATTTCGCTCCGGCTGCGAATGCCACCCGCAGCCGTGATGGGACGCCGCGTCACACGGCGCAGCGCGCGAAACCAGCCGAGATTTGTTCCGCGCATCGTGCCTTCCGCATCCACGTAGGTGCAGAGGAATTCCGAGGCGTACTTTTCCAGTTCAGGGATCACTTCTTCCGGACGCAGGCGCAGTTTTTCCCGCCAGCCTCGCACCAGGATGTGTCCGCCCTCCGTATCGAGCGCGACGATGATCCGCCGCCGGCCGATTCGGGACACCAGACGCTCTAGGAACGCGCCGTTCACGCGGCCATTGCGGAATGCCGCGCTGCCTACAATCACTTTCTCCGCTCCCCAGCCGGCAATTTTCGTCGGCGCGCGCCACGGTGCGGATTCCTCCGCCCACGCGGACTCGCATTTTGCGCTTGCGCTGCCGCGGCGCACAGTTGGCGCACGAGTCTGCGCGTTGCTTCCCTTCCTCATCGCGGCGTCGAGGTCGATCACGTGAATCAACGGATAGCCGCCGAAACGGTCGAGCAAGCCGAGGACGTCTTCCACGGCCAGCCGGCGTTCGCGTCCGTGGACAAGCTGGACCGCGCGCCCGGATTGCAAATCGATGCAAGGAATCAGCATGTGGAAAGGATCAGCCTGTCTGGCGAACGGAAATTCCATGTTCGCCGAGAAATTGCTTGAGTTCGCCAAGCCCCTGGATGCGATCGTGAAAAATCGACGCAGCCAGCGCCGCATCGGCGCGGCCTTCGCGGAACACTTCGAGAAAAGTTTCCGGCACGTCGGCGCCGCCCGAGGCAATCACCGGAACGTTCACCACGCGCGAAATCGCCGCCGTGAGCGCGCAATCGAATCCCGAACGCATGCCGTCGCGATCCATCGACGTGACCAGGATTTCTCCGGCGCCGCACTCCACTCCCTGGTGCGCCCAGGCAACCGCGTCCAAACCCGTGGGTACGCTCCCGCCGCGCACGAACGCCTCCCAGTGATCGCCAACGCGCTTGGCGTCAATCGCAAGCACCACGGCCTGCGAGCCAAACTCCGCCGCCAGTGCCGTGAGCAATTCCGGATGGCGGATCGCGGCGGTGTTCACGGTGAGCTTGTCGGCGCCTGCGCGAAGGATCGCGCGGCCCTCATCGACCGTGGCGACGCCGCCACCGGCCGTCAGCGGAATCGCGAGCTCGGCCGCGACGCGGCGAATCGTTTCGAGAAATGTGGGGCGGTGGTCGCGCGACGCGGCGATATCGAGAACGACGAGTTCGTCAGCGCCTTCGATGTTGTAGCGCGCCGCGAGTGCGGCCGGATCTCCGGCGTCGCGCAAATTGACGAACTGCACGCCCTTGACGACGCGCTCCCCGTCGGTGTCCAGGCAAGGAATGATGCGGTGCGCGAGGCTCATTGTTTCTTGCCCGCGCGCCGCACGAAATTCGATAGCACCTGCGCTCCAGCTGGGTCCCGACTTCTCCGGATGAAACTGCGTCGCGAAAACATTTCCTTCTTCAAGGACGGCGACGAAGGAAGCGCTGTGATCGCACAGCGCGACGGCCGCTTCTCCAGCGTCGAGCGCCGCATAGGAATGCGCAAAATAAAAATAGGCGTCTTGCGGAACGCCTTCGAGCAATGCGCTGGGCCGCACGCGGCGAAGCTGATTCCATCCCATGTGCGGGAGACGATCGGTCGGCGGCAGCGCGGAAACTTTCTGCGGGAATAGGCCCAATCCCGCGTCGCCAATCGCTTCGTCGCTTGTCGCGAACATGGCTTGCAACCCGAGGCAAATGCCCAGCAAGGGAACGCCGCTCGCGACGGCATCGCGCAGCGGCTTCACCAGAGAGCGCTCGGTGAGCGAGCGCATCAGCGCGCCGAAATGGCCGACGCCGGGAAGAATCAGCGCGTCGCACGATCGCCAGCGCTTCCGGCGTGGACGCGCGGCGCGATTCGACGCCGAGCCGCGTGAGGGCGCGCTCGACCGACGGGAGATTTCCCGCGCCATATTCAACCAGTGCGATGTTCATAACAGCCCTTTCGTGCTGGGAAGGATGCGCTTCAACTGTGGATCGCGCGTGGCGGCAAACCGCAGCGCGCGGGCGAACGCCTTGAAAATCGCCTCCACTTGATGGTGCGAGGAGCGGCCATAGAGCAGCCGCAGGTGAACGTTCGCTCCGGCGGCTTGCGCGAAGCCGCCGAAGAAATCCTCCAGCAATTCCGTTTGCAAGGCCGCCAACGTTTTTCGCCGAAAATTTCCATTTGCAGACCAGATGCGGCCGGCCGCTGAAGTCAATGGCGGCAGCCGCCAGAGTTTCGTCCATCGGCATCAGGAAATATCCCGCGCGCAAAATGCCGCGCTTGGAGCCGAGCGCTTTCCGGACCGCCTCGCCAAGAACGATGCCCGTGTCTTCGACCGTGTGGTGCTGGTCCACGTCGAGGTCGCCGCGCGCGGTGAGTTCCAAATCCATCGCGCCGTGGCGCGCGACGAGCGTCAGCATGTGATCGAGGAACGGAATACCCGTCGAGATTTTCGCGCGGCCACGGCCGTCGAGATTCAAGCGCACGATAATGTCGGTTTCCGTTGTAGTGCGGCGCAGACTCGCTTTTCTCATCGCCAGAATTTCTCCAGATCCCTCACGCTGTGCAGTATGGCCAGTGCGCCCAATTCGCGCAGCTTGGTTGCGCGGAAGCGATGCGCTTCGCTGCCCTGTGGGAGAACGCCCAAAAAAGGCACGCGCGCGCGCTTGGCTGCAAGTGCGTCGTCAATATTGTCGCCGAGATAGACGGCATCGCGCGGCGGCGCTCCGTCGAGCAGCAGGTGTAACCCCTCGGGGTCCGGCTTGCCCTTCTTCACGTCGTCCAGCGTGACCGCGCGGCGGAAAAGTTTGTTCGCGGGGCTAGCTTCGAGCGTATAGCGCAACTCGCGGCGCGTGCGGCCGGTGAATAACGCGAGGTCCGCGCGCCTCGACCACCGCTTGAGGCGCGAATGCGTAACGAGCCACTTTTCGCGAGACACATTGCCAGGCCTGTCCTTCGTGCCCCAATAGAACTTCTGGAAGCGCGCCTTGACCGTGGCATACGGGATCGCTTTTCCCAACGAGGCGATCCAATCGGTCGTGAGGCGCCAGTCATCGTTGTAACCAGAGCGGTTCTTCCATTGGTGGATTTCGGCATAGGCGACGCGCCGCCCCGTGAAGAAGTGAATCGTCTCGATGATGGACCTGTGAAACGATCCGCGCACATCCACCAGGACGCCGTCAACGTCAAATATCACGAGTTTCGGAGCGAGCCTCACAGAATCTCCTCGATGGCGCGCAGCAGGCGGCGCGTGTCCGCCCGAGTGCCCGCGCTGATGCGCACGAATCCTTCTCGGGGAAAATCCTTCCGTTCGCGCACCAGGATTCCCTCCCGCTCGAGAGCGCGCACCAGGCGATGCGCTGCAGGGCCGAAATCCACAAGCACGAAATTTGCCGCGCTCGGATAAATGCGCGCGCCAAGGCGAGTGAGCCCTTTCTCCAGCAGCGCGCGGCTCTGTAAAACTTCACGCGTGTAGTTGCGAAGACATCGCGCGTCGCGAATCGAAGCTTCCGCGGCCACCAGCGCAGCCGTGTTCACCGGGTAGGGCGTACAGGCGCGCCGCATCACGGAAAGAATTTCGGGCTTCGCAAACAGGCACCCCAGCCGCAACGCCGCCAAACCCGCCGATTTTGAAAACGTGCGCGCGACCAGCAGATTGGAATACTGGCGAATCCACGGAAGAATCGTGAGGCCCGAAAAATCGAAATAGGCCTCATCAACCAGCACCAATGTTTGCGAAGCGGCGCGCAAAATTCGGCGCAAATCTTCTGGCTGCACCAAAGTGCCGGTCGGATTGTTTGGATTCGCGATAAACAGCACGCGCGGCTTGCGACGCGGCGATTTGCGAAGTTCTCGCACGACGTCCGCGACCGGGAAATTCATCTCGTCGTCGTAACGCAACGCAACGACGCGCGCGCCCGCCAATTCTGAAAAAAAACGATACATATCGAAGGTAGGCTCGGCGACCAAAACCGAGTCGCCATCTTCGATAAATGTGTCCGCGATCAAGTGCAAGGCATCGTCAATGCCGTTTGTCAGGTGCATTTCTTCCGGCCGGACGCGGAAGAAGCGAGCCAGGCGCCTCGTCGTCGCCTGATATTCGGGATAAATCGCCATCTGCTCGGCCGTCATTGCGGGAAAGAGCGCGCAGCACCGCGGGAGAACATCCCACGGTGTTCTCATTGAAATCGAGGCGCAGCTTTCGGGCGCGGCCTTCTTCTGGGGTGTCGTAAGGCGCCAACCCAAGTACCGCGCGGCGAACCGGGATTTTCGGCAACTTCATTTTTTTCACCGGCGCACCTCGACGGCCCGCGCGTGCGCTTCAAGACCCTCGGCCCGCGCCATGGCTGGATACGACCGGCGCGAGACTCTTCAAGCCCGCGCGCGAAATCTCCTGCGTGCTGGAACATTTCACGAAATCGGAGACGCTCAATCCGCCGCGCGCTCGCGCCCAGCCGGACGTTGGCAACACGTGATTCGTGCCGCTGGCGTAATCGCCGATCGGCTGCGCGCTCCACGGCCCGAGAAACACGCTGCCGGCCTCGGAAAGTTTCTCAACAAGTACTCGGTTCGCGAACGGAACGCTCAAATGTTCCGGCGCAACTCGGTTGGCAAATCGAATCGCGGAATCCAATGAAGGCGCAACGAGGATAGCGCTCGCGGCTCGAAGGGACTTCCAGGCGGGATTGGTCCTTGGCAAATCGCGAAGCTGCCGGGCGACTTCCGCGGCCACTTCGCGCGCCAGCCGCGCGGACGTCGTGACGAGAAGCGCGACGGCGTCAGGATCGTGTTCGGCCTGCGCGAGCAAATCCGCGGCGATGAAATTCGGGTTCCCGTCCGTCGCGAGAATCAGCACCTCGGTCGGGCCGGCAGGCATGTCGATCGCGCAATCGTTTGACACGATGCGCTTCGCGGCCGTGACGTAGCGATTGCCGGGGCCGCAGATCTTGTCCACGCGCGGGATGGATTGCGTTCCGTATGCAAACGCGCCAATCGCCTGCGCGCCGCCGATCCGCGCAATTTCCTTGACGCCGAGAATCTCCGCCGCCGCGAGCAGCGCCGGGCTCGGCTTCGGACAGGCCACGACGATGCGTCCAACACCGGCGACCTGCGCCGGGATCGCCGTCATCAGCAGCGTGGAAAAAAGTGAAAAACGCCCGCCGGGAATGTAACACCCGATGGTGCTCGAGGGGCGTGACGCGCTGTCCGACGCGCACGCCTGGCTCAACTGTGATCGTCCACGAATGCGGGCGCTGCTGTTCGGCGACGCGGCGAACATTCCGCGCGGCATGTTCGATGGCGCGAAAAAGATCGCGCGGGACATCGCAGCGCGCGGCGCGCAACTCAGTTCGGCTGATCCAAATCGTGCCGCGCGTCAGACGAAGTCCGTCGAGCCGCCGCGCCCAGCGAAACAGCGCCGCGTCGCCATTTCGGCGGACGTCGGCGAGAATGCGCGACGCCACATGCTCGGCAGCCGCATCGCGCGAGCTGCGCCGGGCGAGGAACCTCGCGGCAACCGCGTCGTTAAGTTTCAGAATACGCATCAAAATAATCGCACCTTGCGTCTACTTCAGACCTCAGAGCACAATTTTGTTCAGCGGATATTCGACGATCCCCTGCGCGCCGGCCGCTTTCAAGCGCGGGATGATGGTGCGCACAATGTTTTCATCCATAATCGTGTTCACCGCGATCCACTCCGGATCGCTCAAGGTCGATACCGTCGGATTTTTCAAAGCGCGGCAGCACGCCCAGCACCGCCGCGAGATGCTCCTTGCGAACGTTGAGCATGATGCCGACTTTGGTGTACGCGGCGATGGCTCCGGTCAGGAGGAGAACGAGATTGGAAATCTTCTCGCACTTCCAGGAATCGGCGAAAGAGGCGCGATTGGCGATGAACACGGTGCGGGATTCGAGCACGGTGTCGACGATACGCAGCCGGTTGGCGCGCAAAGACGAGCCGGTTTCCGTCACCTCCACGATCGCGTCCGCGAGTTGCGGCACCTTTACCTCGGTCGCGCCCCAGGAAAATTCCACGCGCGCGCTGACACCGTGCCGCGCGAGATATTTCTTTGTGAGATTCACGACTTCGGTGGCGATGACTTTCCCTTCCAGGTCCTTCACCGACTGAATCGGCCCGTCCTCCGGCACGGCGAGAACCCAGCGCACGGGCGCGAGACTCTGTTTGGAATACAGCAGCTCGCCGATTTCGGCGACATCGGCGCCGGTCTCGAAGACCCAGTCGCGGCCCGTGATCCCCGCGTCGAGCGCGCCCGTTTCAACGTAGCGCGCCATTTCCTGCGCGCGGACCAGCATGCATTCGATTTCCGGATCATCGATCCCAGGAAAATAGCTGCGCGTGTTGATTGAGATACGCCAGCCGGCCTTTCCGAAAAGTTGCACGGTGGCGTCCTGCAGACTTCCTTTCGGAATGCCGAGGCGTAGTGTGCTCATCAGCGCGCGTCCTTCCCGTAAACGGCGTTGGGATCGAACGTCCGTTCTTCAACGACCTCCGTCGCGCCGCCGCCGGAGAGCCGCCTGAAAAAACACGAGCGATAGCCCTCGTGGCAAACGCCCGGCCCGAGCGCCTCGACGCGAATCAGCAGCGCGTCCACATCGCAGTCCACGCGCATTTCGCGGACGCGAAGCACGTGGCCGCTCTGTTCACCCTTGCGCCACAGCTTATTGCGCGAGCGGCTGAAGAACGTCACCTCGCCACTCGACCGCGTCGCGGCGTAGGCCTCCGCGTTCATGAAGCCCAGCATCAGGACCTCGCCCGATTGCGCATCTTGAATGATGGCGGGAAGTAGTCCGCCCAATTTTGTGAAGTCCAGATCCATTCTTCCTCCAAACGCCTGGCGCTGATCACGCCAAAATAAAAAACCCGCTGGCGCTTACCGCGCCAGCGGGCCGATGAGTGCGAATCGAAGTGCGCTACTCAAGCCTCCGCGGACACGGTCGTACGCCGTGATGGGAATGATGACCGTGATGTCTCGCGGAAAGCCGCATAGAGAAACAAACTATACAAGAGCCGCATGCGCGCGTCAAGCGCGTCCCCTACCGCACGAAAGGTCTTGTAGCGTCGGCCTTCAGGCCGACATTGTAGATTCGACCAGATGCCCGCCTGGAGGCGGGCGCTACATCCGCCAAAGCCAAGTTCTCACACGGACTCTGAAGGTCGGTCTAACAAAGCGCCAACCAGCGGAGGGCATCTTCAGTGCAACAGAAACCCGGTTGCGGCGACACCGAGTCCGCCGAGCCCCGAAATAATTCCCAGGAACCAGTAGAAACGTTTGCGCGACAGCAACGCGAGCGATGAAATCACCAGAGCGATTTCAAGAAACACTTCACCGAGGTCGAAACGATCCGCCTTGCGCTGGTTGAGAGCGGACTCCTTCTCAAGATCCTTCGCCAGCTCCTCAATTTCGGCCTGTTCTTTCGTATACCGCTCGGCTTCCTTCTGATATTTTTCGCGGACTTTGCCGGCTTGCGCCTTGTCCTTGAATTCCATCATCGAGAGCAGGTCCACACTCATCTCATAATTGTGCCGGCGGATATTTTTCGCCTGGTAGTAGGACCATTGGTCACTCGCGCGGGCCTGCGACACGATCTCTTCCGTATGCGAGCGGTGTCCCAGCAAGGAAACGACGGCCACGCAGACCGCCAGGATGGCCATCGTTACCGAAATGGGCGCCAGCGATGGATTTTCGCGGCCCTGCTCCGCATTTTCCTGGAGTTCGCTCAGTTCATCCGGCATGGAATTTCACCCCTAAAATAAGTTCGGCCGTTGAATCGTCATCCGGCTGTGCGTGGGAAGCTGCACTCCTGTCATTCCGTTGCGCTCGCCAAGCTCTCGCGAAGCGCCCCAATCGTTCGGTCGATATCCGCATCGGAATGCGCGGAGGAAACAAACATCGCTTCAAACTGCGAGGGTGCGAGGAAGACGCCGCGGTCGAGCAAGGCGCGGAAGAATGTCGCGAACCGCCGAGTGTCGCATTTTTTCGCGCCGGCATAGTCGCGCACAGGTTCGCCAGAAAAGAAAAGCGTAAGCAGCGATCCCACGCGCGCTAGGGTGGCGGACGCGCCCGTTTTCCGGAGCGCTACGGCGATCCCGTCACCCAGGCGTTTCGCGCGCGCATCGAGTGATTCGTAAAATCCGGGAGCGGCCAGCAAATCGAGCGTGGCGATTCCCGCGCTCATCGCGAGCGGATTTCCAGATAGCGTTCCGGCCTGATACACCGGACCCAGCGGCGCAACGCGGTCCATCAGATCCCGCCGTCCCCCATACGCGGCAACCGGAAGACCCCCGCCGATGATTTTCCCCAGCGTGGTGAGGTCCGGCGCAATGCCGAACACGGTTTGCGCGCCGCCATAGCAAACCCGAAACCCGGTGATCACTTCATCGAATATCAGCAGCGCTCCGTGGCGGGTTGTCAGATCGCGAAGATTCTGGAGAAAGCCGGGCATCGGCGGAACGACGCCCATATTCGCAGCGATCGGCTCGACGATCACGGCGGCGATCTGGTCCCGATGCCGCTCAAAGAGTTTTTGCACCGCCGCGATATCGTTGTAAGGAGCGTTGAGCGTGAGAGCCGCGAGCGCCTGCGGCACTCCGGGACACGCGGCGATTCCGAGAGTCGCCAGGCCCGACCCAGCCTCGGACAGAAAACTATCCGAGTGGCCGTGATAGCAGCCTTCAAATTTAATGATGAGGTCGCGGCCGGTCGCGGCGCGCGCTAAACGCACCGCGCTCATCGTCGCCTCTGTTCCGGAACTGACAAATCGTATCTTCTCGCAAGACGGAAGAGCCGCCCTGATGCGGGCGGCGAGTTCGATTTCCAGTTCAGTGGGCATGCCATAACTGGTGCCCCTGCGCGCCTGCGCGGTGATAGCTTCGACGATCTTCGGATGCGCGTGACCCAGTATCAGCGCCCCCCAGGAACACACGTAGTCGATATATTCATTCCCATCGGCGTCCCACAGGCGCGCGCCTGCCGCGCGATCGACGACGATGGGATCGCCGCCCACGGCGCGAAACGCGCGCACCGGGCTATTGACTCCGCCGACGAGAACTTCCGTCGCCCGGCGAAAGATTCGTTCAGAGCGAGGGCGTTCCATCTTGACCTGTTTCGGCACACTCATTGGTATATGTGGTCCGAGATTTCGGAATCAACAGGCTTTCATCCAGCGCGCGACATCCTTGGCATGATAGGTGAGCACGATGCTCGCGCCGGCGCGATGAATGCCGGTCAGAATCTCGAGCACGATTCGCTTTTCCTCGATCCATCCGTTTGCGGCGGCCGCTTTCACCATCGCAAATTCTCCGCTCACGTTGTACGCGCCGACCGGAACGTCAAACGTCTCCCGGACGCGATGAATGATGTCGAGATATGCAAGCGCCGGCTTTACCATCACCATGTCCGCGCCCTCGGCAAGATCCAGCTCGACTTCACGAATCGCCTCGCGCGCATTGGAAGGATCCATCTGATAGCCGCGCCGGTCGCCGAACTGCGGCGCCGACTCCGCCGCTTCGCGGAACGGGCCGTAGAATCCCGAACAGTATTTCGCCGCATAACTCATGATGGCGATGTCTTCAAATCCGGCGCCGTCGAGCGCCTTGCGAATCGCGCCGACCCGCCCGTCCATCATGTCCGAAGGCGCGACAATATCCGCCCCGGCGCGCGCGTGAGACAAGGCTTCCGCGGCCAGCAATTCCAGTGTCGGATCGTTTTTCACTTCGCCGTTTTCAACGATGCCGCAATGTCCGTGGTCGGTGTATTCGCACAAACACACGTCGGTCATGACCAGCAAGTTCAACTTGGCTTTGCGAACCGCTTCAATGGCGCGCTGGA
This sequence comes from Terriglobia bacterium, assembly GCA_963811715.1. Taxonomy (GTDB): domain Bacteria; phylum Acidobacteriota; class Terriglobia; order Acidiferrales; family UBA7541; genus Palsa-360. Next base: position 1,935,629 of record CAWESM010000003.1, on the reverse strand, counting down.
CCACGCCGTCGGCGGCGTAGGCCTCGCTGCCCCGCGCATCCTTCTTGTCCGGGATGCCGAACAAAATAATTCCCGGAATACCGAGTTGCTCGACCTCGCGGCATTCCTCGAGAAATTTGTCCACCGACTGCTGCGCGACACCCGGCATCGACCCGATCGGATTTCGCACACCTTGCCCGGGGCAAACGAACATCGGATAAATGAAGCCCTGCGTCGAAAGCCGCGTCTCGCGCGACAAGGATCGGATCGCTTCGCTGCGCCGCAGGCGCCGCGGGCGGATTACGGGAAAACTCATGAACACCTCACTTAGAACGCAGTGGCCGATGAAAAATGCTTGACGATCGCCGCAGCCATCGATTCAGCCGTAGCCTCCGACGCCTCGATCGCAACAGGCAATCCCGCTTTCCGCAGAGCGCTGGCCGTCACCGGGCCCGACCGCAGCCAGGACCGCCCGCGCCGCCAGCCTCGACAAAACCTCCGCGCCGAGTTCGGCGCCCAGATTCTCCACAGCCGACGGACTAAAGAACGATACAACATCCACACGCGCCGCGCGCATCGCTTCGATGACTCCTGGCTCAGCCGCGCCGACACCGCCCGTATGATACGCCACGATCTCCGGTAACTTCCGCGCCGGCAGCCTTAAGCGCATCCGGCAGATCGCGCCCGGCGCGCGTCGCTGCGCGGCAACAGGACGCGTTTCCCGCTTAGCGCCGCGCCCAGCTCGCGAGCCAGACGCCACTCCGAGAAATTCCTTTGCGACATAATCGATCGTGAAGCCCTCCGCTGCCGCCGCACTGGCCGTCGCGGGCCCCACTGCGGCGCAACGCGGCCTGGCGCCGCCTTCCGGATTGCGGCCCAGCTTACGGCAGCGGCCCGCGAAAAAATCGCGACCGCATTCGCGCTGGTAAACAACAACCAATCGTAGGTTTCAAGCGAACGAATGGCGCGATCGAGCTCGGTCGTATCGGCAGGTTCGGAAAAACTCACCGCGGGAAGCAGCAGGACCCTTGCGCCAAGGTTTTCCAACCGCTCCTTCAGATCACGCGACTGTTCCACGGCGCGTGTGACCACGATGCACTTTCCATCGAGTGGCTTGTCCGCGTTCATGCCCGCGTTTCGCGGCCTTCACGCACGAGCAGCGCGGCCGCTCCTTGTTCGAGCATTCTGGCCGCCATTCTTTCGCCCAGCGGCACGGCATCTTCCGGCGCGCCCCAACTCTTCTCTTTTATGCGTTGCGCGCCATCAGGAGAAAGCACGGCAACTTCCAGCACGAGTTTTCCGCTCTCCACGCGTCCCCACGCGCCGATGGACACCTGGCAGCCGCCTTCCAGGCCAGCCAGGAGCGGCGCGCTCCGCTTCCACTCCGCTACGCGTCTCCCCATCGTTCAATGCAGAAAGAATTCCGAGGATTTCGGCGTCATCCGCGCGCGCTTCGATTCCGATCGCTCCCTGCCCCGCCGCGGGCAAGCAGACATCGGTCGACAGCACTTCGGTGATGTTCGCGCTCAGGCCCAGGCGGTCCAAGCCCGCCTTGGCGAGCACGATGGCATCGTAGTCTCCCCGCTTCAATTTTTCGATTCGCGTATCCACGTTTCCGCGCAGGTCGAGAATTTGCAAATCGTTCCGCGCGTAGAGCAACTGAGACTTCCGGCGCAAGCTGCTGGTGCCCACGCGCGCACCGCCGGGGAGACGATTGAGCGATAACCCGCTCGTGGAGAGCAGCGCATCGCGGACGTCTTGCCGCTTGCAGATCGCGGCAATCGTCAAGCCGACCGGAATCTCCGTGGGGACGTCCTTCATGCTGTGCACGGCCAGATCCACGCGCCGTTCGAGGAGAGCGTCTTCCAGCTCCTTAATGAAAACTCCCTTCGTTCCCATCTCGCTAAAGCTAGTCTGCTGGAATTTGTCGCCGGAAGTCTTCACGATCACAAGTTCCGCTGCGACGCCGGCGATGGCGCGGAGCGCTTCGCTGATGCTCCTGGCCTGCCAGAGAGCCAGCGCGCTGCCTCGGGTCCCGATTCGCAGTGCCTTCAAGGCTTCTCCCGGTCGAGATGAAAAAGATCCCGCAGCGCATCGAGGTTCTGGAGCTTGCGGCGCAATTCCGGAATGCCGCGGAGCCGCTCGGCGGGAGAGAGCAACACGCGATCGACAAACTCTTCGAGCAAAGCGGCCACCTGGGCGCGATCCCGTTCCGAAAGATTCGACATCGACGAAAGGCGCTCGCGCAGGAACGCCTCGCGCTCGGCGGCGAGCTTCGCGCGAAGGTCTCCGAGGACGGCGCCCGCCGCCACTCCGGCCTGCCAGTGCATGAATTTCTCGATTTGCTCCTCGATGATGGCTTCCGCCCGGGGAATTTCCGCCTCGCGCGCTTTCTTATTTTGCTCGACGATTTCGGTCAAGTCGTCGATGTTATACAAATACGTGTTGTAGAGATCGCCGACGCCGGCCGCGACGTTGCGCGGGACGCCGAGATCAATCAGCAACAGCGCGCGATTGCCGCGGCGCCCCATGGCGCGTTCGATCGCCGCGCGCGTCAAAATCGGCTCCGCGCTCGACACGGAAGTTACGATCAGGTCCGGCCATTCGAGCGCCGCTGGCCAGGTTCTCCCAAGGGACGACTTCCCCGCCAAATCGCGCGGCAAGATCGACCGCGTGCTCCGCCGTGCGATTCAGCACACGCAATTGCTTGATTCCGCGGTCGCACAGATGCCGCACGACCTGCTCGCTGGTCGCGCCCGCCCCGACGATCAACGCGCGATGATTGATTCAGCTTGCCAAAAATGCGCTCGGCCAGTTTTACGCCGGCGAACGCTACCGAAACCGGCCGCGTGCCGATCTCCGTCTCGTTGCGGACGCGCTTGCCCACCTCGAGCGCGCCCTGGAACATGCGGTTGAGCACCGGGCCGGTCGCGCCGTGGTCGAGCGCGATCCGGTAGGCTTCGCGCACTTGCCCGAGGATTTCCGCTTCGCCCAGCAGCATGGAGTCAAGCCCTGCCGCGACGCGAAACAAATGGCGCACCGCGCTGCGGTCGCGGTGCCGGTAAAGCGAATCATTCAGTTCGGCGGCGGCAATTGGTGAAACGACGCGAGGAACAGCTCCACCGCGCCGCTGCTATCCGTGGCAAGTTCGCGGGGCACGCCGTAAAGTTCGCTGCGATTGCAGGTGGAAAGCACCAGCGTTTCTTCCAGGATTCCGCGCGAACGCAGCTGGTCGGCGGCTTCGCACGCCTGTTCGACGCTGAACGCGACGCGCTCGCGCAGCTCGACCGTGGCCGTGCGGTGATTCAGTCCGATGAGAACAATTTCCATTGTCCGAATCGCTCGCCTGATTTCCCTAATTCTCCGCGTTCCCACCCGATCAGAAGTAACGGTGAAAGTGCGAAAGATACCGGTTCACGATGCTGTAACTGAAAATCACGAACATAAAATTGAAGATGCACAGCGCCGACGCGCGCGCCCCGCGCCATGCGGCTGTCTGCGCCAGCAGCGTGTAACCGACATAAGCCACCAGAATCAAGATCGTGATGATAACTTTTGGATCGCCGTCCCAATACCGGCCCTGCAGCCGGTGCGCCCAGATGAATCCGGCCGTCATCCCGACGGCCAGCGACCCGCAGCCGATCAGAACACTGCTGCGCGTCATTCGCTCCAGCACATCGAGCGCCGGAAAGCGCCACCCAACGCTGCCCAGCTTGTGGTCGCGGAGACGCCGGTTCTGCAACAGAAAGATCACGCTCAACACGAAGGAAATCGCAAAAGCGGAATAGGCCAGAATGTTGAGCGTAACGTGAAACGCAAACAGCGGGCCCTGCGCCGGAGGCGCCTTAATCGGCCGCGCCTCGCTCGCATGCGCCAGCAAAAACACCACGATCACGATCGGCAACACAAACGGGCCCACCGCCTGGCGGCGGTGGATCGCCTCGAGAACCAGATACGTCGCGGCCAGCAGCCAGGCAAAGAGCGAAAGCGAACCGAAGAGGTCGTCATACGGCACGGCATGAATCAGCCGCGACCTCTCCAGCAGCGCCAGGTAGTGAAGGCCCAGCGCCGCCAAGCAGGCAGACGGTCGCGCCAATCCCCGCCAGGCGCGACGGTTCGCGCAGATTCCAGATATAGAGCGCAAGGCTCACCGAGTAAAAGAATAGCGTTGCGAGTACGTAGGGGCTCGTCATCAGGAAAAATTCATCTGAGCACGTCTTTATCTATGCCTCAAATCTCCGTGGTCTCTGTGTCCTCTTGGTGTTCTCTGTGGTAAATCTCTGTCTTCCTTCTCACCTGCATAAACCTTCATCACAGAGGGCACAAAGACACAGAGAAAAGCGCAGAATCAAGAAAATTGCCACGTGCAACCTGTATCTTCAAGATTATAGCCAATTCCCGATACCCGAAAGCACGTAACCACTCGAAAATCATGCGCCGATGCAGGCAACGCTGACTTTTGTTATGATGGCAGTGTCACCCTGCCTAACCACTGATGACCCAATCGGCTCAACCCGTGAACCGCAAAGCCCTGTTCCTGAGCGCTTGCCGCTGCGAACCTGTCGAGCGAGTGCCGGTATGGATTATGCGCCAGGCCGGGCGATACCTGCCCGAATATCGCGCCGTGCGTCAGAAGCACAATTTCCTCGAAGTTTGCAGGACCCCCGAGCTGGCAGTCGAGGTTTCGCTGCAGCCTTACCGCATCCTGGGCGTGGACGCGGTCATCGTTTTCTCCGACATCTTGATACCGGCTGGCGCGATGGGGCTGCCGTTCGAACTGACCGATAAAGGCCCCGTCATCGAATCGCCCCTTCGAACCGCCGCGCAGGTCCATGAACTTGCCATCTTCGACCCGGAACGGGAAACCGGCTTCCTGATGGAGGCGATTCGAATGCTCAGCCGGCGAGCTGGGCCCAGATGTTCCGGTGCTGGGTTTCGCGGCAGCGCCGTGGACGCTCGCGTGTTACATGATCGAAGGCCACGGCAAGGATGGATTCCCCGCCGCGAAAACGATGCTCTATACCGACCCGGATCTGTTCCGCTCTCTGCTGGAGCGCATTGCGCACGCTACGGCGCCGATATCTGCGCGCGCAAATTGCCGCGGGCGCTGCCGCGGTCCAACTGTTTGATACCTGGGTGGGCGAACTGACGCTTGAGCAATACCGCGAATTCGCGCTGCCCGCCACGCAGCTCTTGATCGAAGAGATTGGCGCTGGCGACACGCCCGTCATTCTCTACACGAAGGCGTCGAGCCATTTGTTGAGCGCGGCGGCCGAGTCGGGCGCGAATGTACTGAGCGTCGACTGGCGCGTGGACTTGGCAACCGTGCGCGAGCAGGTCGGAATCCACAGTCGCGCTGCAGGGCAACGTGGACCCGTGTGTCCTCCTCGGCCCGGAAGAGGGCGTGCGCCGGGCGGCCTGCGAAGCCGTCGAGAAAACGGGCGGCATCGGCCACATTCTGAATCTTGGCCACGGAATCCTGCAACAGACGCCGGTGGAAAATGCGCGCGCGTTCGTGAACGCGGGGCAAAACGCTCCGGTCACGGCGGATGCTATGCGCGGTCGGGAAGGGCGCGGTAGCCAACGGGAACCGACGCTATGAGCGATTCGAACCTCCATCTGCAACTCAACCGCGAACGCTTCGAAATCTCCGAAGCCTTCCTCGAAAAATACAATCGCCCGGGACCGCGCTATACCAGCTATCCCACGGCGCCTGTCTGGCAGGATAATTTCGGACCGGACGATCTTGGAACAGTTCTACGCGGGCGCAAACGCGGCGCGCACGCCTGTCTCGCTCTACATGCATCTTCCTTTCTGCGAAAGCCTGTGCCTGTTCTGCGCGTGCAATGTGGTGATCACCAAGGATCACAGCGTCGCGCCGCCATACATCGAAACCTGGAGCGGGAAATCGAGCACGTCAGCCAATTCGTATCCCGCGATCGGCCCGTCGTGCAATTTCACTGGGGTGGCGGCACGCCGACCTATCTAACTCCCGAACAAATGGAGCAGCTATTCCGCTACACGGCGGAGCGTTTCACTTTCGCGCCCGACGCGGAAATCGGCATCGAGATCGACCCGCGCGTCACCACGCAGGCGCACCTCGAGGCGCTGCGCCGGCTCGGCTTCAATCGCCTGAGCATGGGCATTCAGGATTTTCATCCCGAGGTGCAGGAAGTCATCCACCGCATCCAGCCGCTCGAAATGACGCGCGATCTGATTGCGGGAGCGCGGCAGCTTGGCTTCGACAGCATCAATGTGGACCTGATCTACGGCCTGCCGCTGCAGACGGCCGAGCGCTTTGCGCACACGGTCGAGCAGGTCGTCGCGCTGGCGCCGGATCGCGTCGCCATGTTCAGCTACGCGCACGTTCCCTGGCTGCGCAAACAGCAAGGCGCTCTGGCCATGCACCTTGCCCGAAGGCATGGAGAAATTCAGGATTTTCCGCGCGGGCCTCGAACACTTCCTAGACGCCGGATATCTCTATATCGGCATGGATCATTTTGCGCGGCCCAACGATGAACTTGCCGTCGCGCAGCGCGAGCGCACGCTGCACCGCAATTTCCAGGGCTACACGACGAAGGCCGGCGCGGATCTCTACGGCATGGGCGTGAGCGCGATCAGCGGCATCGGCGCCTGCTACGCGCAGAATGACCGCGACGTCGCTCCTTATCGCGAACGCGTCGAGCGCCGCGGCATCGCCACGATGCGCGGCTATCGTTTGAGCGACGACGATTTGCTCCGCCGCACAGTCATCAGCCGCATCCTGTGCCACGGCGTATTGCATACCAGCGAAATTGAGCGCGAATTCGGCATCGTTTTCGACCAGACCTTCGCTCCGGAAATCGCGCGGCTCGCCCCATTTATTTCCGACGGCCTCGTCGACCTCGATGGCGGCGTGATCCGTACGTCCCTGCTGGGGCGGATCTTCATCCGCAACATCGCCATGGTTTTCGATCCCTATCTTGAAAAACAACAACTGGAAAGCCGCCCGCTGTTTTCAAAAACGCTCTGAAAAACGGATCGAGGTTTCGTGTCCATTCCGGCGCTAACTCCGTTTCCAGCGATTGTCATTGGCGGCAGGAATTTCCGGCCTGACGTGCGCCTATCATCTTCAGCAGGCCGGGATCCCCGTGCGTGTATTGGACGCTGGCGTCCGCCCCGGCGGCGTCATCTCGACGCAGGAGAAAGACGGCTTTCGCTTCGAGCTCGGCCCGCAGAGTTTTCTCTCCACCGATCCGCTGCTCAAACTCATTGACGCGCTTGGCCTGAAGAACGAATTGCTGCATGCCGACTCGCGCGCGCCGCGATACATTCTCTTTCGCGGCCAGTTAGTCCCTGCGCCGCTCGCGCCGCCCTCCCTGCTGACAACGCCGTTGCTCGGCGCCGCGCACGAAATGGCGGCTTTTCACGGAAATGTTTCGCCGCACGACCCCTCCTGCAAACGACGAATCCATCGCCGCGTTTGTGCGGCGAAAATTCGGCGATGAACTTCTGGACCGCCTCGTCGCTCCCTTTGTTTCGGGAATTTATGCGGGCGATCCGGAAAAATTGAGCCTGCGCGCCTCCTTTCCAAAACTCCATGAATTCGAGACGAAGTATGGAAGCGTGCTGCGCGGCGCGATGAAATCGCGGCCCGCCAAAAGGCGCGCCGCGCCCCGGCCTGTGCTCGTTTCGCGAAGGAATGGAAACTTTGCCGCGCGCGCTAGCCGCCCGGCTGGGCGATGCGCTCCTAAGTGAAACGACCGTGGTGCGAGCACGCCACGGCAAAGCGAACGGAAATTCGTCGTTTGAAGTGGATCTCACGCCGGAACGGTCATCGGGAAACACTTTTGGCGAGCGCCGTCATCATGGCCGCACCGGTGAATGCAGCTTCGGAAATTTTGAAGGGCGTTTCGGACGAATTCGCGGCTCCCTTTGCGCGCATCGAGTACGCGCCCGTCGCCGTCGTGGCCGCAGGCTATCGCCGCGAGCAGGTTCGCCACGCAGGAAATGGATTCGGATTCCTGGTGCCACGCAGCGAAGGATTGCGCGTGCTGGGCACGGTTTGGAATTCCTCCCTCTTCCCCGGAGCGCGCGCCCGAAAGCATGGCCTGTTTCACCAGCTTTGCCGGCGGCGCCACCGATCCTGCGTTATGCGGCATGAGTGACGATGAGATTGCGGAAATCATATGCGGTGAAGTCGGACGCATCCTCGGCATCACCGGGCCGCCCGTAACGCGCCTGGTCCATCGCTACGCTCGCGCCCTGCCTCAATACAATCTCGGCCACTCCGAAACTATTTCGGCGCTCGGCGCGGCGGCTTCCTCCGTGCCAGGATTATTCCTCGCCGGAAATTATTTGTCCGGACCTTCGATTGGCTCTTGCGTCGAGCAGGCAAATCAAACTGCCGATGCCGTCCGCGTCTATCTGGCGTCGATCGGCGTCGCAGGCGTGGGAGCCGTGGCTCACGCGTGAACCCCTTTGCAGGGCAACAAGCTCGGTACTGGGTCAGTTTCCGATAAGCAATTGACTGGGCTCCGCCCAGACAGGGGCGGAAGAAAGTGGCTCTGCGTCTCCTTGAAGAATGAACTCCTTAGCGGCCACTTTCTTAGAAGCCGGCTTGTGCTTATCGGAAGGTGGCAAGTTTCTATTCGAGTGCAAAAAGCCACATTCCGATAAGCGGGGTGGTCTCAATGGGTCGTTGCAACACTTGCTCAAAGTCCTCTTATTGGAGTCTACGGGTCTGATCTGGTTCGCGGGCGTGAGTTCAAACAAAACAAAAGCCCTGTTTAGGTTCTGAATGAGTACTGCCGTGCTGATAGGCCCCCGACTGGAAGTGTTGTCGGATCAACTGACTTGAGAGTGTTGCATCGACCGGTTGAGCTGGCAGGTCTTATCGGAAACTGGCGCACTACCACAATTTCGCTCCAATTTCCGGGACCTAGTAAGTAAGATAATGCAGCACCAAGTCTGCGGGCCCGATGTCATCCATTTGGCCCGTTCCTCCGTATTGATAGAGGAGCGGAAAAGGAATGCGATTTTGCTGCTTGCGGTCGTACAAACCTGGCCGGAGGGAAATCAAGCCGACGGACGCGTCGCTGATGGAGCGCATCCTCCAGCGCGATTCCGGAGCCCTCGAAACGCTCTACGACCGCTATGCGCGCCCCGTATACTCGCTGGTTCTGCGGATTTCACAGCAGCCGGCTTCGGCCGAAGAGATCGTGCAGGACGTATTTTTGCAACTCTGGCGAAACGCGAAGCGTTATCAGGCCACGCGCGGACCGCTCGAACCCTGGTTGTTCACGTGGCGCGGAATCGGGCTCTCGATTTCCTCCGCCTGAAACGGGAGAAGCAGCGCCGCCGCGAAGATTCGGCCGATTTTGATCTTCCGCCCTCCGCCGTTGTCCGGCCGGACCCCGAAGGCGCGATGGACCAATCCCGGCGAGCGGAGAAAGTCCGCGCGCTGATGAATTCCCTTCCCGAATCGCAGCGCCGCGCCATCGAGCTCGCATTTTTTGAAGGCATGACGCACAGCGAGATTTCCGCGGCCATCGGCGAGCCGCTGGGAACCGTGAAAAGCTGGATTCGCGGCGGCCTGCTGCGCCTTCGTGAATCTCTCGAGGAGGCACGTTCGTGATGGATTGCGAACAACTCGCTCCGCTTTACGAAGAGTACGCGCTCGGCGTGCTCGAGGGCGAGGAGCGCGCGGAAATCGAAGCGCACCTGGCGCGCGCGTGTCCGCATTGCACTCCCGGAATCGAGAAAGCGCGCTGGGTCGTCGCTGCAGCTCGCGCGGACGTCGCCCGAAGCGCAGCCTCCCAAATCGTTAAAAGGCAAAATTCTGGACGCGGTCAAATCGTCCGGCAACGTGACTGCAATTCGCGAAAGCCCCGCCAAACCGCGCAACGTTTCCGGTGTGGGCGTGGGCCGCGGCCGCGGCACTCGCAATTCATGACGGGATATTCGATACGCCAGATGGGGAATCAAAACACGCAGTTGGCCGAATTGCGCCGGGAGATGAAAATCGCCACGCTGCAGAACAAGGCGCTTCAGGATCAGCTGGAAATAGGCCGCCAGATCGCCTCCGTCATGATGTCGCCCGATTCGATGCCGTTGAAACTCATGCCCAAGGACAAGAACATGCCCATGGTGCATGCCTACCTGCATCCGCACATGGGCGTGGCCATCACCGCCGATCAAATGCCCGCAATGCCTGCCGCGCGCACGCTGCAGCTATGGTCTGTCCCGAAAAATGGCAAGCCCATGAGCGTCGCGATTTTCCACCCCGACTCGCAAGGCCAGATTGCCATCGTCGCTCCTGTGAATATGCCGATGAACGAAATCGCCATGCTAGCCGTAACCGAAGAACCCGCCGGCGGCAGCCCCCAACCCACCACCGCCATCAGCCTGGAGCGCGCAAGTGAAACGAATTAGTGAACCATTCCCTGCTGTCTCTGTGAGCTCCGTCTCTCTGTGGCCTCTTCTCCCGTGTTCTCTGTGTTAAATCTTTTATTTCCTCCCGCTCGGACAAACAAAGGCTTTCACCACAGAGGGCACAAAGATCACAGAGAAAACCAGAACGAAAAAATCAAGAGGCCGTGCCGCCTACCACCCGTTACCTGCTACCTTTCCTTATCTCCCGCCCCTTGGCGCGAGCCGCAAGCCGGGCCTTGCGCCGCTCGCCAGCCTCGCGATAACGGCGCCGCTCTTCCTGCGTTTTGACAATCACGGGAGGCACTGGGCTTGGATTGCCGCTCTCATCGAGCGCCACAAACGTCAGAAAAGCCGTGGTCGTGTGTTTCCGTTCTCCCTTGCTGTAGTTTTCCGAGAAAACTTCGACGCCCACTTCGACCGAAGTATGAAACGCGCGATTCACCTGCGCTTCGAGGACGATGAGTTCACCCAAGCGGATCGGGTTGAGAAAATCCAGATGATCCACCGACGCCGTAACCACCTGGCGATGGCAATGCCGGTGCGCGGCAATCGCTCCGGCGATATCGATCAGGTGCATCACGCGCCCGCCCAGAATATTCCCGAGAAGATTCGCATCCTGAGGAAGCACCAGTTCGATCATATCGGTGCGCGAAGCGCTGACCGGCCGGCCAGGCAGCGAGTTCCCAGGGTCAGCCTCGATAAGTTTGCAGATCGTTTCATTCGCGGCTCCGGATTCTGGCAGCGATTTGGTGTTCCGTCCCAGGCCGACTATAATACGCGCTTGCAAGCCATGACCCAACCTCAGAAAAAAACACGCCGCCAGATGCTCGAAGAATTCGTCGCCGCGAAGCCGAATGACGCGTTTGCGCGTTATGGCCTGGCGATGGAGTGCGCCAACTCGGGCGATGCGAGCGCCGCCGACCAGCAGTTCAAGACACTGCTTGGCGCGCATCCCGACTACGTCGCCGCCTACTTCCAATACGGACAATATCTCGCCCGGGTCGGGCGCAAGGAAGAAGCTCGATCCACCCTGACCGCCGGCATCGCCACGGCCCGGCGCACCGGGGACGATCACGCCCGCTCCGAAATGGAAGCGGCACTCGGGGAATTGGGCTAAAAGAAACCTCACTCCTCGCCGCAATGAATCCGCGCGATAGCAGAGCTTGTTCGTTGTAGCGCCCGCAACTTGTGGTGAGCGAAGCCGAACCATCAGGCGGGCATTTGCTTGAATTTGAAGTGACGCTCGCCCGTTACTAGGCAGCGTCAACTCTTCCCTGCGCGCTTGCCCGCCTCTTTCTCCGGTGCTAGTTTCGATAGAGCGTATCTTCTAGCGGAGTCTGGCGACCCATGGCCCTAAGTGTTGACGATCTTCTGCGCCGCGCCGTCGAAACCAAAGCGTCGGACCTTCATCTGAAAGTCGGGAACCACCCCTATCTGCGCATTGACGGCTCGCTCGCTCCGCTCACGGATGTGCCCCGCGTCACTCCGGAAGAGATGCTTTCCATGGCGTTCAGCATGATGACGAACCGCCAGAAACAAAAATTCAAGGAAACCGCGGAACTGGACATGGCCTACGGCGTCGCCGGCCTGGGCCGATTCCGCGTCAACGTATTCCAGCAGCGCGGGAACGTGGGCATGGTGTTGCGCGTCATTCCCACCAAGATCCGCACCATCGAAGAGCTGGACCTGCCGCGCGCCGTGGAAACGATCTGCGAGGAGCAACGCGGGCTGGTCTTGGTCACGGGAACGACCGGCTCGGGCAAGTCCACGACTCTGGCGGCGATGATCGACCGCATCAACACGTCGCGGTCCGACCACGTCATCACCATTGAAGACCCGATCGAGTTCCTGCATCGCGACAAGAAAAGCTTCATCAACCAGCGCGAAGTCGAAGTCGACACCGCGAACTTCTCGACCGCCTTGCGCGCCGGCCTTCGCCAGGACCCCGACGTTATTCTCGTCGGCGAAATGCGCGACCTCGAAACGATTGCCACCGCGCTGCTGGCCGCGGAAACCGGCCACCTGGTCTTTTCCACTTTGCACACCCTCGACGCCACGGAAACGATTCAGCGCATCATCGCGGTTTTTCCGCCGCCCGAACAGAAGCAGATTCGCTTGCAAATGGCCGCCACGCTCAAGGCCGTCATCAGCCAGCGCCTGGTGCGCCGCGCCGACGACAAGGGGCGCGTCCCCGCCGTCGAAGTCATGATCGCCACCGCGTACATCCGCGACTGCATCATTAATCCGGACAAGACGCGCCTGATCCACGACGCCATCGCCGCCGGCACCAGCCAGTACGGCATGCAAACGTTTGACCAGTCGCTCTTCGATCTCTACACGCGCGAGCTCATCACCTACGAAGAAGCGCTCATTCGCGCGTCCAACCCCGACGACTTCAAACTCCGTATCCAGGGCATCCGCTCCGCTGCCGACTCCGCCCGCGAAGATATGGAACGCACGATGACCGAGTTCGACCGCTCCGGCAGGCGATAGCATTCCAGGAGGAGCACCACGATGGAGCACACCATTGCTCGCAAACTCCTGAAAGAGGAACTCGAAAGCCTCAAGACTCGCCCCTTCAGTTTCTTCGCTCAATCCGTCAACCGGACGACTCACAAGAAAATAATCGGACAAGACGGAGCGCACTATCAAATCGAAATCGAAATATTCTGGGATAACCGCCGCGGTGGAGACATCCGAGTCATTGGCAGCGTCGATGACGGACATTCGCGGGCTGCCGCGCCTCTGAAAGAAGATTTTGTAATCTCTCCCTCTGGAACGCTTGTGGCCAAATAGACTCGCGCGCTTTTCGTTTCCTTGCCTCCCTGCCTCATTGCATCTATGCTTTAGCCATGCGCTCGTTTCCTCGCAAACTTTCCAGCGAGACCGAACTCTACACCGCCGCGATCAACGGCCTTTCGCGGCGCGCCTATTCGGTCTACGAAATGCGGACCTATCTGGAACGTCGCGCCGAAGACAAGGAATCCGTCCACCGCATTCTCGATCGCCTCAAGCAGCAAAAGCATCTGGACGACGAACGCTACGCCCGGCAATTTGTGCGCCAGCGAGCCGAAATACGCAAGCAGGGCGCGTTTCGGATCGCGCGCGACCTCCGCGCGCGCGGCGTGCCCGACCGCCACATTGAAGCAGCTCTCGCGGAGCGCGCCGCCGAGTCCGATGAAGGCGCGATCGTGCGCGCGCGCCTGACCCGCCGCATCAAATCTCTGCGCGGCCCGCTCGATGAGCGCCGCACCGCTTCTCTCTACAACAGCCTCCTCCGCGCCGGTTTCGCCGCCGACACCATCCGCCGCGAATTGCGCGCCATCGCCAAGGTCTCCGTGGACGAGTCCCCGGAAACGCCCGTCGAAGATATCTAGGACAGCAATCCGCACAATCGCTTCTGTGGTTTCTGTGGTCTTTGTGAACTCTGTGTTAAGGCTTTTTTTTCCTCCACCGCCACCCACAAGAGAAGCCTTGCCACCCAGGAAACAACGTTCTGCATCCACATTGAGTCTGCCGATCCCACACGTTAGCCTAGAGACCTAGCCCACCTTACCTCGGAGGAAACTCTTGAATACCAAAAAATGGCTTTCTGTCCTCATTCTCGGACTCTTCATGCTTCCAGGAAACGCAGCTTTTGCAGATAAAGATAAGCACGACAAGGATCGAGACGGGGACCACGACAACGGACATTGGAGGGATAAAGATAGACACAGAGAGTACGACGACGATGACGATCGCCGCGGCTACGGATTTGCGGAGCATGACCGCGACGAATTTCGGGGCTGGTACAGCTGAAAATTACAGGCACCTCCCTCCGGGTCTCGCCAAAAGAGATCGCCTGCCGCCAGGACTTGAGAGGCAGCTTGTGCTTCGCGGGACGTTTCCGCCGGGCCTGGAAAGCCGCGTCGTCGTGGTCCCCGTCGATCTGGACCGCCGGCTTCCCCCGCCGCCGCCCGATTGCGAACGCGTCGCAATTGGAGGTCACATCGTGTTGAGGAACCGCAACACCAAAATCATCCTGGACATTTTCCATTTCGAGTAGCGCCGTCTTTTGCCGCCAGGAGCGGACTCCGCTCGGAGCCCGTCTCCAACTAAGGCGAACCCAATCGACAGTCCGCGTACTCTCGATTTCCGTTCAACAAGATTTCACCTATCTGGTGCCCGCTGGGTCTGATATCATCAATAAATCGTCTGAGTGCCTAGGCCGCTCGGTGGTTTTTCACCAGTCACGAGTCACCAGTCACGAATCACATCATTTGCGAGCACCCACACCGTCTGCCATAATGACTTCCCGGAGTCGAAGAAACGCCATGACGTGACCAGTTCGATCGGACGGTTTTTCACCAGTCACCAATCACCAGTCACGAGTCACATCCCCTATGCTGACCGGCAACGAAATCCGCAGCACATTTCTGAAATTTTTCGCCGACCGCGGACATCGCGTCGTGCGCAGTTCGTCCCTCGTCCCGGTCAACGATCCCACGCTGCTGTTCACCAACGCCGGAATGAACCAGTTCAAGGACGTTTTCCTGGGCCTCGAGCAGCGCGAATACACGCGCGCCACGTCGTCCCAGAAATGCGTCCGCGCCGGCGGCAAGCACAACGACCTCGAAAATGTCGGCTTCACCAACCGCCACCACACGTTTTTCGAAATGCTCGGAAATTTTTCCTTCGGCGATTATTTCAAGAAGGACGCCATCGCCTACGCGTGGGAGTTGGTGACTTCTCCCAATTGGTTCAATATCCCGGTCGATAAACTCTACTTCACCGTGTTCGGCGGCGCGGAAATCGCGCCCGGAAAAATCCTGGGCGTCGATGAAGAGGCCCTGAATCTGTGGCTGAACGTCGGCGCGCCGAAAGATCGCGTCATTCCCGTCCCCGGCCTCAAAGAAAACTTCTGGGCCATGGGCGACACCGGCCCCTGCGGCCCGTGCAGCGAACTTCACTACGACATGGGCCCCGCCGCCTCCGATCAAGGCCACCCCGACTGCAAATTCGGCTGCGATTGCGGCCGCTACGTCGAAATTTGGAACCTAGTGTTCATGCAGTTCAATCGCGATGCCTCCGGCAAGGTCACGTCCTCTGCCGAAGCCCTCGATCGACACAGGCGCAGGCCTCGAACGTCTGGCCGCCGTCTTACAAGGCAAATCACCAATTACGATACGGATTTCTTCACACCTCTTATTCACGGAGCTGAAAAACTCTGCAGTTCGACGCTAACGACCCGGCCAGATCTTGCCGCATCCTTCCGCATCGTTGCGGATCACTCGCGCGCCGCTACGTTTCTAATCTCTGACGGGGTGGTTCCCTCAAACGAAGGCCGCGGCTACGTCTTGAGGAAAATTATTCGCCGTGCGCTACGACACTCACGCATTTTGGGCGCACCTTCGCCATTTCTATCAAATATGTCTGACGCGGTGCGGGCGCTCATGGCGGGCGCGTACCCCGAACTCGGGGAAACGGCGGGCCGGGTTAACCAAATTCTCGACCAGGAAGAATTGCGTTTCAGCTCGGACAGTTAATATTGGGCTAAAAAAACTCGAAGAGGACATAAATGAGCTGCGTGGGCCGATCCTGACGGAGCACGATGCACGTGAGCAGCTCCGTGGCACACCTTTTGTCGTAGGGCGGTACCCCGGAGAAAAGGCTTTCAGGCTATACGATACCTTTGGTTTGCCTCGAGACTTTATAGAGGATGTGGTTCGCGACGCAGCGTTTTCTGTTGATTGGGATGATTTCGAGAAGGCCATGCAAGAACAGCGCACGAAGGCACGCGCATCATGGAAAGGCGGGCACAAAGACGTCGCGAATCCGGTGTATGGAAAACTCGCGGAAACTTATCGCACGGAGCCGGATTTTTATTTCGATACGACGGCGAAAGATTGCCGCATCGAGGCCATCGTCACCAAGGATGGCGCAGTCAACGAACTGCCAGCGGGAGCGGAAGGCGAAATCATCCTCGATCGCACGGTGTTCTACTCCGAATCCGGCGGACAGGTCTCCGACATCGGCACGCTTTGGAACAACGAGCACACGATGCAGCTTGCCGAAGTGCGCGGCGCGTATTATCCGGTCTCCGGCCTGATCGCGCATCGCGTCGTGGCAAAAGAAAAACTCGCCGTGGGCGATCGCGTCGCGGGAGACGCCGACGGCGCGCGCCGCGAGCACATCAAGCGCAATCACACGGCGACGCACCTGATGCACGCGGCGCTGCGCAATATTCTCGGCACGCACGTGAAACAAGCCGGCTCGCTCGTCGAGCCCGGCCGCCTGCGCTTCGACTTCTCGCACTTCGCCGCCATTGACGCCGCCGAATTGCGCGACATCGAGCAGCAAGTGAACGACGAAATCCTGCTCAACTCCGAAATTCAGACCGACGTCACCACGATTGACGACGCGCTCGCTTCCGGCGCGCTGGCCTTCTTCGGCGACCGCTACCCCGAACAGAACGTCCGCGTCGTGACGATTCCCGATCCCTCGGCTCCGCGCGGATTCTACAGCAAGGAACTTTGCGGCGGCACGCACGTCCGCCGCACCGGCGATATCGGCGTGTTCAAAATTGCCGTCGAACAATCCACCGCCGCCGGAGTGCGCCGCATCGAAGCCATCACGGGCGTTCCCGCTCTCGCGGATTACCAGCACGCGCGCCAGCTCCTGCACGAAATCACCGCGCGCCTGGGCGTAAACGAAGAAAATCTCGCCGCAGCCCTTGAGCGCACCGAGCAAACCCAGCGCCAGCTCGAAAAGGCAGCTCGAAACCCTCAAACGCAAGGGCGCCCTTTCGAAGCTGGACGATCTGGCAGCCCAAGCCCGCATTATCAAGGGCGTCAAAGTCATTTCCGCCGAAATCGAGGGCGTGGACCGCGAAACCATGCGCCAGCTCGTGGACAGCCTCCGCCAGAAGCTTGGGTCAGGGGTAGTCGTTCTGGGCGCCGCCGAAGACGGCAAAGTTGCTCTATTGGCAGGAGTTACGAAGGATCTGACCTCTCGGCTGCACGCCGGCAAGATCGTCCAGGCCACAGCCAAGGAGGTAGGGGGTTCAGGGGGCGGCAGACCCGATTTGGCCGAGGCTGGCGGAAAAGACACATCCAGGCTAAAAACAGCCCTGGACCTCGTGTATCCCCTCGTAGACCAAATGTTATAATGGGGGCAGCGTCAGGAACGTCTCTGGGTAGACTTCTCACACCCTGTCGCGTGTAAGTGTCTGTCTAAACAGGAAGTAGAATCGTAATGCCTTCCCAGGATCAAATATGAAGTGGCGGCAATTCAAAACGGTCGGTATCTTATTGGGGACACTTGTTTTGTGCGCTATTCCGGCGCACGGCCAGATTGTTTCCTACATGGATTCCGATGGTAAGCGGGTCTTCATCAATGCGGACCCGACCCCTGCCGCGCGAGTGACAAAGACCCTCCCTCGGGGGCTTTAAGTCCGCCGCAGGCGCCACGCCACTCACAACCCAAACCCCGGTTCTGCGTCCCCGAATTGGCGGCCGCGGAACTGGCCAACCGGCAGAAGATCGAGATCATGATTCGCGAAGTCTCTGCACGGTATAACGTGGATCCAGCTCTGATTCGCGCCGTCATTGAAACCGAATCGAACTGGAATTCCAAGGCAATTTCCCGCAAAGGGGCTCAGGGATTAATGCAACTGGTTCCGGGAACAGCACGGCAACTGGGCGTAGACAACGCGTTTGATCCGAAGCAGAATCTCGATGGTGGAGTTCGCTACCTACATACGCTCCTGGAGCGGTATAATGGCGACCTGGACAAGGCCCTTGCGGCATATAATGCAGGTCCGGGCGCCGTGGATCGAGCCAGGGGAGTTCCGCGGTATCGCGAAACGCGCGATTACGTTCAGAAAGTCACCGATTCTTATTTCCGGCCCGGCTCCGATCGGCTTTCCCCATGCGTTTGACGCACCGCGTCCCATTTACCGCATGGTAGCCGACGACGGACGGGTGGTGTTTACGAACG
The DNA here is from genome assembly GCA_963811715.1 of Terriglobia bacterium. Classification (GTDB taxonomy): domain Bacteria; phylum Acidobacteriota; class Terriglobia; order Acidiferrales; family UBA7541; genus Palsa-360. The sequence continues at coordinate 1,917,260 of CAWESM010000003.1, read as the reverse complement.
AATGAGGCAGACCTTGCGGCGCGATGCCGCTACAATTCGGCCTATCTTGCGCCCATTTTTCGCGCTCTTGCTATTTTTGTGCTTTTTTTCGAGCGTAGCGCGCGCGGATAACTCTGCCCGCCGCGAGACGGCAAAGAATCAGTTCGAGCGCGCGGAGAAGGAGCGCCAGGCTCTCGAAGCGCGCCCGGAAAAAGACCGTTCGCTGAAAGACTACACGTCCGTGCTCAATGCGTATCGCCGCGTGGTACTGATCACGCCGCGCGCCGCGGAAGTTCCCGCCGCACTGAATCAGGTCGCCGAGCTTTATCGCGTCATGGGCGATCTCTTCAATGAAAAGTATTACCCGTTGGCTGTGAATTCCTATCAGTTCCTGTTGCGTGAATATCCCGCCAGCCGCTATCGCGAAGACGCCATGCTGGCCATCGGAAAAATCGAGCAGGACGATCTGCACGACCCCGTCCTCGCGAAAACAAGCTATGAGGAATTTCTGTCGCTGCATCCGCGCTCGCCCCATGCGGACGAAGTGCGCGCCCTCCTGGCCCAATTGCGCGGCCCCAGCGCAGTGGGAAAACTTGCCCCCAAGATTTCCACGGCGAAGGACTGGTCGCCCGTGAAAGCTGCCGTTGCGGAAAAGACTCCTAGCGAGTACGGATACAAAGCCGGATGCCTCCGGCGAAATCCAGGCGACAGGCAACTCCAGGCCGCAGGTGACGCGGATTCGCACATGGAACGCGGATATGTACACGCGCATCGTGATTGACGTGGGCGCGCAAGTGAAATACCAGGCGGCGCGCATCTCCAATCCCGACCGCATCTACTTCGATGTGGAAGACGCGAAGATCGATCCCGAGTTGCTTCACAAGCCGGTGGAAATAGAGGGCGGCGGCTTCTTGAAGAGCGTCCGCGTCGCGCAGAACCAACTGGACGTTGTGCGCGTCGTTCTCGAAGTGGACCGGGCAAAAGATTATTCCGTATTCCTGCTTCCCGACCCTTACCGTCTGGTCGTGGATGTCTACGGCGATTCCACGACAGCGGAGGAGGTGGCCCGCGCAAGCGCACCGGCGCCGGGCCCGACAAAGGATATTCCGCCCGTGAAACCGGCAAAGCCTGCCACTGAATCCGCATCGAAAACAGCCGGCCAAGACTCCGGAAAAAACTTCGCCGACTCCCGCACCCACAGCGGGCGCTAACATCGACGTCACACAGAATGGCAAGGTCACCGCCCAGTCCTATTCGCGAATGCCCCAGCCCCATCGCGAAATAGATGCAACGAGCGCCGGCAAGAATCTGGCGTCCAAGTCTGCCGCAGTGCCATCCGCCATGGACAAAACCGCGCCAACCGATCGCGTTGTGCAATCCGCGTCTCTGCCTCCGGCGGGGGTTGGCGGCAACATGGCGCCGCCACCGCCAGCCGCGCGCCCGGCTTCCGCGAAAACAAAATCCGCTCGCAACCTGAAATCGGCGCACGACCAGGCGGAAGAAATGGGGCCGCCTTCCATCCCCGAAACGCCCCGGGACGGCCAGCAGTCTTTGTCTCGCGCTCTGGGCTTGAAAATCGGGCGCATCGTCATCGACGCCGGACACGGCGGGCATGACACCGGCACCATCGGGCCCACGGGCCTGATGGAAAAGGATTTGTGCCTAGACGTCGCTCTGCGCGTGGGCAAGCTCATTCAACAGGGATTGCCGAGCGCGGAAGTGGTCTATACACGGGAGGATGACACATTCATCCCCCTCGAGCAGCGGACCGAGATGGCCAACGATGCCAGAGCCGACCTGTTTCTTTCCGTGCACGCCAATTCGAGTCCCGATCGCAAAGCGCGGGGTATCGAAACGTACTACTTGAATTTCACCGGGTCGAGCGATGCGATGGAAGTCGCGACGCGCGAAAACGCCCTGTCGGAAAACGCGGTCCACGATCTGCAGGACATCGTGCAGAAGATCGCGCGAAATGAAAAAATCGAGGAATCACGCGATCTTGCCGGGACCATTCAGAACTCTCTCGCCAAGCGCGTGGAAAATATCAACCGTGGAGACCGGAGCCGGGGGGTTCGCAAAGCCCCGTTCGTAGTGCTGATCGGTGCGAACATGCCTTCGGTTCTTGCGGAAATCTCCTTTATTTCCAATCCTTCCGACGAACAATGGCTGAAAAAACCCGAAAGCCGCCAGCGCGTCGCCGAAGGACTCTACCATGGCATCGAGACCTACCTCCAGAACACCAACAGCCTCTCCTTAAATCAGACGCATCCCGCGCCCGGAAATCATTTAGGAATAGTGGCGCGATCCGGGAACCCGCAGTAGAATCTTGGGGTCTAATTAAGAGCGAGATGCGGCGACTCTTACCCATTGTCATTCTGTGTCTGATCGCTGCCGCACGTCCGGCCGCCGCGCAGCGCGTTCTTCCCTCTTCCTTTGCAAATTGGAGTGCGTCTGGACCAGCCGCTCTGGCTCCTTCCGGATTAGATCCTCTAGTGCCTCTGGGGGGCCCTGACTATGGGATTTTGACGGAGTATTCGCTGAAATCGATAGAGACGCGCACGTACGCCCATGGTGCGCAAACCGCGGCAATCACGCTCTATCGGTTCCGTGATCCAAGCTCTGCTTACGGGGCCTACACATTCCTTCGCAATGATTCGCTTCCGCCGATTGAGTTGGGTTCCTTTGGAAGCGCCTCCGGCGATCGGGCCCTGGTCGTTGTCGGGGACTTTCTGCTCGATGTTGCCGCAAAGCCATCTCGCCCGTCGAATGCCGACTTGAAACAGCTGGTCTCGTCCTTGGACAAAATCGCGGACCGCACCCCGTTCCCTTCGATTGGATACTACCTGCCAGTACAGGGCCGTGTGCGCAATTCGGAGCATTATGTCCTGGGCCCACGCACTCTGTCTCAATACGTTCCCCTCGGGAGGGATGACTGGGTCGGTTTCGATCACAGCGGGGAAATCATCCTGGCCCGCTATCGCCTCGCGGGCAAGGACGCCACTCTGCTCATCGCGTCCTATCCAACACAGCAGATTGCCGCTGACAAATTTGCAGGCATGCTGAGGCGGTTTACTTTCGATCCGCCGGGCGGCGTGCCGCCGGATCAGACGGTGCTATTCGGAAAGCGCTCGAGCTCGTTGATTGCGGTTGTGATCGGAGCGCCCTCACGGGAGGCCGCCAACCAGTTGCTCGATCAAGTTCAATATGAGAGCCAAGTCACATGGAATGAACCCAAGCATACGCTGACCGATCCGACTATCGGCAGCATTGTCGTGGGAGCATTTCTGGGGACGGGCGTGATCATGCTACTCGCGCTCGCGGTGGGACTAGGATTCGGGGGCCTTCGAGTTTTCCTGAGATTTTTCCTTCCCAACAAGGTTTTCGACCGCGAAAAGCAGATCGAAATTCTACAATTGGGGATTTACAGCAAGCCTATACAAGCAAAGGACTTCTACGAAAAATCGCAAGGACCTGTTGAAAACTGAATGCATACCTCATCTAATACTTGAAGTTTAATTTTGTATCTTATTGAATCCGTGAGACTTGTACTGTATTCATTTCAGTCATTTCTCTTCTTGACAGGGGCGTTTCTGGTCTTTTAGACTCGACGCGAGGACAAAGAGTTCTAGTGCCTTCCGCGCATAGGCACGGGACTATTCTCCCCTCTGGAAAGCCCGTCCCGACCAGATCGGGACGGGTTTTCTGTTTCGCTGTAACGCTGAATTTTCACGCCCGGAGATCGAGCAGCCCCCCCAAAACCGACTAACTTCCCTTTTAGCAGAATTTTACATTCCAATTTCGTGCGTTCAGAAACGAAGGATTACGGGTGCGTGGGCGGCGCGGTGGTCGACCAGGCGTTTGGCGCAGGCGTCCACGAGCGCGTGTGATAGTCGCTCATGGTAAGTGAGATCAGCAGAGCCAGCCAGAAAAACCCCGCGAGCAAAACGACGCGTACGAGGCCTCCACTGTGGCGGAGATGCATGAAGAAAAAAATCACCAGCAGCATCTTGCAAAAAGCGATGACCAGGGCCACGACCGTGTTGAACGCGCCGAGATCGAGGAAGGCCACCCCAGTGGTCAGCAAAGTCAGACCAATGAGGCTGGCAAAGACGACGATATAGGTCTTCACGGGAACGATCTGCTGTGACATTAGTAGCGTCCGCCTATCAAATAGAGCAACGGAAAAAGGAAAATCCAGACAATATCCACGAAATGCCAATACAAGCCCACGACTTCCACCGGAGCGAAATAATCGGGCGTGAAGCTTCCCTGGCGCGCCCGGAGAACCAGCCAGAGCAACAGCCCCATACCGATGATCATGTGCAGTGCGTGCAACCCGGTCATGGCAAAGTAGAAAAAGAAATAGAGTTGAGCGTGATCGAGGCCTCCGGACGCCAGGCGCGCTAGGACGTCACCTTCCGGAGCCCAATCGAGGCTCGGGACAATGTGCTCGACGAATTTTTGGTGATACTCGTACGCTTTTACGCCGAGGAAGGCGCCGCCAAGAATCATGGTCAAGATCAAAAAGAGAACGAGCGCGCGCCGGTTGCCGATTTGCGCGGAGCGGACCGAAAGAGCCATCGTGAGGCTGCTCCCCAGCAGGGCAACCGTGTTGATCGCGCCGAGGCGGATATCCAGGATGTGGCTTCCGCCTTCAAACGCGGCATAATACAGCCAGCGAAAAATCGCGTACGCGGCAAACACACCGCCAAAAAACATGATTTCCGTTACCAGGAACACCCAGATGCCGAGCGTATCCGCGTCGTGCTGCTGCGCGAGATCCTCGAATTGGTGCGCCAAGCCGGCGTGTTTGGCGTGGGTATCAGCCACGGCTGGGGTCCTCCTCGGCTGCGTAGGCGTAGGCTTCTTCGGTCACGACCGGAATTTGCGTAAAATTCTCCGTCGGCGGCGGCGACGAAGTCTGCCACTCGAGCCCCTTGGCGCCCCACGGGTTGGCATCGGCGATCTGACCGTAACGCATGGACCAGATAAAATAAATTAGCGGAATCACGTATCCGACTCCCAAGATGGAGGCCCCCGCGGAGGACATCACGTTCAACACCTGGAACTCCGCCGGATAGAAGGCGTAGCGCCGGGGCATGCCGAGATATCCGAGTATAAATTGCGGGAAAAATGTGAGGTTGAATCCAATGAAAATGATGGCCGCGGCAAGCACCGCCCATCCTTGCGGATATTTTCGCCCGGAAATTTTCGGCCACCAGAAATGGATCCCGCCGAGATAACCCATCACCGCGCCGCCCACCATGATGTAATGGAAGTGGGCCACGATGAAGTAGGTCCCGTTCAGGTGCACGTCAGTGGCCAGCGACGCGAGAAACATGCCCGTCAATCCGCCCATCGTGAATAGGCCGATGAAGCCGAGCGCGTACAGCATGGGGGCGTCGTAGGAGATCGAGCCTTTATAGAGCGTCGCGGTCCAATTAAAGACTTTGATAGCTGACGGAATTGCTACTAGAAAACTCAGGAAGGAGAAAATCAGCCCCGCGTAAACAGATTGCCCGGTGACGAACATGTGGTGTCCCCAGACCAGGAATCCGAGCACTGCGATCGCCACGCTCGAAAACGCCACGATCTTGTAGCCGAAAATTCGCTTCCGCGCGAAGCACGCAATGATTTCGCTGACCACGCCCATCGCCGGCAAGATCATGATGTAAACGGCCGGATGAGAATAGAACCAGAACAGATGCTGGAAGAGCAGCGGGTCACCTCCCAGCGCCGGACTGAAGATTCCAACGTGAAACAGATGTTCCAGAGCGAGCAGAAAAACGGTAATCGCAAGAACGGGCGTTCCCAAAGTCATGATGATGCTCGTGGCGTACATGGCCCACACGAAGAGAGGCAGGCGGAACCATGTCAGGCCCGGCGCGCGCATTTTGTGAATCGTGACAATAAAGTTCAGGCCGGTCAGAATCGAAGAGAAGCCGGTTATGAATACGCCCACCGCCACGGCCGTCACCTGCGTGTTTGAATACGTGCTGCTGTAGGGCGTATAGAACGTCCAGCCCGTATCCACGCCGCCCGCGATCGCCGAATACAACGTGAACAGGCCTCCCGCGATGTAGATGTACCAGCTCAACAGATTCAGCTTGGGAAAGGCGAGGTCCCGCGCGCCGATCATCAAGGGGATGAGAAAATTTCCCAGCACCGCGGGGATCGACGGAATCAGGAAGAAAAAAATCATGATCACGCCGTGAAGCGTGAACAACTTGTTGTAAGTCTCCGGCTGCACCAGCGCGCCCTGCGGCTCGATGAGGTGAATGCGCATTAGAACGGCGAAAAATCCGCCGATCATGAAGAAAAACGTGATCGAGACCATGTACAACAATGCGATACGCTTGTGATCCACCGTGAACAGCCAGGATCTCCAGCCATAGTCGGCGTTCAGGTAGTTGCGCGGCGCCTGCACGCGCGGTTCGAGAGTGGCCGTGCTCATTTCTTCCCCTCTTCCTGTTGCTTCCCCTTCGCACTGTCGAGCGAGTGGCCGAGCGAACGAACGTAGGCGACCAAGTTGAGGAGTTGTTCCTCGTTCAGTTGCCCCTGGAAGGAAGGCATCACCGGTTTATAGCCATTCACTACTTTTGCGGCCGGACTCAGGATCGACTCGCGAATGTATGCGTCATCCGCGATGAGTGTTTGACCGTTGGTGAGATGGACGGTGTTCCCGTATACGCCGAGCATGGAAGGCGCCGGTCCGGTGCCGTCGGAGAGATGACACGTGACGCAGCCATTCTCCCTGAACAATTTTTCTCCGGCCGCCTCCATCGTTTCGCCCTGCACGCCTCCCAGCAGCCAGCGTTCGTATTCGTCCGGCTCGATTACGATCACGGAGCCAATCATGCCCGCATGGAAGGCCCCGCAATATTGCGCGCAGAACAGGTGGAAGGTGCCCAGCTTGGTCGGCTCAAACCACATCGAGGTGTAGCGCCCGGGCAGTACATCTTTCTTCACGCGAAATGCGGGAACGAAAAAATCGTGGATCACGTCCTCCGACGTCATCGTGAGCTTGACCGGCCGCCCGAACGGCACATGCAATTCGTTGATTTCGCGCTGCCCCTCCGGGTGCTCGGCCTTCCACATAAACTGCTTGCCCGTGACAAATATTTCCATCGCTCCCGGCGGCGGGTCCGAATTTTGAAAATACAAACTCGATCCCCACACAAAGATCACCGCCACGATCAAGGTGGGGATGGCCGTCCAGAGGATTTCGAGCGGCAAGGACCCTTCGATCGCCTTGGGACGCTCGTCCGGCGAGCGCCGCCGGTACTTGATCATGAAATAGAAAATGATCGAAAAAATCACGATTGTGAAAAATAGAGTGACCGCGGTGATGAAAAAATACAAATGGTCCACCGACCGGGCGATCGAGGAGGCCTGTTCGGGCTGAAAGGAGATTCCTTGCATTAAAGTTTTGCCCTCTGCGATCGCGCTCTCATCGCACGTTCACTCCCACAGCCGGAGGCCCGTTCGGGTGGTTGCGTTCACGGCGAAACATCACGAACAGGAAGATTCCCAGAACCAGCACGGTAAAAAGGCCCGCCGCGCGCACGACATTCATGACGATGAGGCCGTATTTCCCGGTCATCGGATCGTACTGGTAGCAGTACAACAGCGCATGGTCGGTCGGAGTGCCGATTTTTCCCTCCGACGCCTCGACCAGCCCGAGACGAAAATCCCGAGCCGGATACGTGACCCCATAAAAGTAGCGGGCGATGCGCCCGCGCGGCGTGAGCACCAGGATCGCGGCCGCATGCGCGTACTGCCGGCTCGCCGAATCGAACGCGTAATGAAAGCCGGCCGCCTGCGTGAGCGCGTCAATCGAGGGTTGTTCGCCCGTCAGAAAATGCCAATTCTCCGCGGCGCCAGGCCTCCCGTACTGGCCCGCGTAGACGTCGCGTTTCGCCTTCGCCAGGGCGGGCGAGTCTTTCGGCTCGAAACTGACCGTGATCGCGTCAAAGTCCTTGCCGAGATCGAGTGAAATCGCCTTCATAGTGCGCAGCTCGCCGTTGAGGACCTCCGTGCACAGCGCGGGACAATCGAAATACACGAGAGAAAGCACGACCGGCTTCTTCCCGAAGTAATCGCCCAGATGCACGGCCTTTCCATCCTCATCGCGAAAGAGAATTTCCGGCGGAATCGGCTCGCTGAGGCGCTGCGCGATGCTCACTTCGCGCAAAATCGGCGGCGGACCCGCTTGCTGCGCGCGCGCGGGAATAACGAACAGTGTTATTATAGCTATGGTAAATACAGTTGTGTTTCTCGCGCTCAAGGCTTCGCGCTCCCTTTCGGCGTGGGCTTTTCCGCGCCGGCGGAGGTTCCCGTGGAAGATGCGCTGGGCGCCACGGGCAGCCCCTGTTTCAGCAGCATCTCCATCGCGCGTTCGATGGGAACGCGCACCGTTCCGTCTTCCCGACTCTCCCAAGAGTACGACTCGAGCGCGTGCTCTTGCTCCGCACGGAACCTCAGCCAATCCTGGCGCGGGTTCACTTGCAACTGAGGACCAGTGGGCAACTGGCGCGTTTCGGAAAATGGCGAGACGGGCGCGCGACTGGCCTGGCTGACCGAAAAATACTTGAACATCCCCCAGCACACCAGCGCCGTGAATACGAGCATGAGGCTCAGACCCACGAGAAAGCCGATCACACCGCGCACGTTCGCATCGCGCGTCTCGTAGCTGGGCGGGGCCGCCGGAGCGCCGAGTGATTTATCCATGCTCGATGGCATGCGCCGCCACTCCTTCCATGCGCGGATCGTGAACCGGCAGGATCGGCATCTGCTGCAACTGCCAGGAAAAATAAGCGAGCCAGATTCCTCCCATGCCGAAGGGAAGCAGCAGGTTCATCCAGGTCACGTGCACATCGCCTCCGCCGAACGCCGGCAAAACCATCCAGTACATGTCCACCAGGCGCATCACCAGAATCAACGCCGCCACCAGCAACAGAGAGCCTGTCCTACGCTTCACATTCCGGAACAGCAGCAGGAAAAACGGCAGCGCAAAATTCAGCAGGACCAGCAGCAGTCCGACTCGTCCCCACGTTCCCTGCATGCGCCGGATGTACCAGGGAATTTCCTCGGAAAGATTTCCGCCCCAGATAATCAGGAACTGCGAAAATTCCAGATACGCCCAGAGCATCACGAAGGCCAGCAGAAAACTCCCCAGGTCCTGGAAATACGAAGGCCTCACCGCTTCCGAGAGAGGTTTCCTGTCAGAGAGCCAGATCAGCACCAGGATGGCAAATGCCAACCCCGCGAGCGCCTGGCCCACCATGAACAGCATCCCGTAAATGGTCGAGTACCAGCGCGGCTCGAGCGACATCACCCAATCCACCGAGGCGAAGGTGACCGTGAAGCCGTATAACACCAGCCCGCCGCCGCTCAGCCCCTCCAACCGCGCCCACAAAGAGGCATTTCCATTCACATCTTCTTCACGTGACCACTTGTTAAGAAAATGCGCAAGCAGGAACCAACACGCAAAATAAAAAATCGTCCTGGCGATGAAAAAACCGGGATTCAAATACAAATGTTTTGAGAGAATGACGGAATCGGTCTGGCCGGGCCGCGACCAGATGTATAGCGTCTTCATGCCCGCCAGCAGCGGTAGGACCGCAACCGCCATGAGAGGCAGTGTGCGGCTGCCGGCTTCGAGGATTCGCCGGATCACCAGAGTCCAGTTCCCTCCCGTCAGATGCTGCACCATCAACAGCGCCAGGCAACCGAGCGTGATGCCGATCCAGAACAGGAATGCCACCAGGTAGGAGCGGAAAAATTCCCCACCGTCGCGGATTCCTCCGACGACACAGATGGCGAGGAGGACGCCTCCGATCGACACGAGCCGCTTGGGCAGGCTTTCGAGCTTTACCGTGTTGTTTCCCGGTTCACTCATCGCGATTCGCCCTGCAAAGTTTTCCGCTCCGCTGCCGGAACATCGCTGATCGACGCCTGGCGGCTGAGTTGTAGCGCCCGAATATAAGCGGCGATCGCCCAGCGGTCGCGCGGCGCGACCCGGTAGCCGTACGGGTACATCACGCCAAACCCGTTGGTGATCACATCGAAAAAATGCCCGGCGGGCGCCGCGCGCAAATGGTCGGTGTGCAATGAAGGCGGGCGGCGGAAACCCCGCTGCACGATCATTCCGTCGCCGTCGCCCGACAACCCATGACACGGCGTGCAGTAAATATTGAAGCGCTCCCGGCCGCGGTCCAGGACATCCCGCGTGACGGGGAACGGAAACGCGTCCACCAACGCTGCCGTTCACTTTGCCCGTGTACAAAAGCTCCTGAGGTCCCATGAGCAGGTCACCGCGCGGAATAGTTCCGGGAACGGGTAGGCGCGCGGATTGGCCATCCTCAAAAAAATCCGTCGGGTCGAACGGGTTGTAGCGCGGCTGCACGTGCATGTCCTGCCGGCACCCGGCACACCACAGCAGAAGTCCGGCGGCGGCAAACAGAGAGATTCCTCGCCGTCCGTCGCGGCGGACACCTCGGAATGACGCGCACATTAAATTATTCCGCACTCGACTACGCCTCAATTTCAGACACCTCGCGCGTGGTCAGCGTCTCCAGAAATTGCCGTGTCTTTTCCCGGTCGAACAGCGGATCGCGCGACTTGATGCACAGAAAAAACCGGTCGCGCGAGGCCAGCGCAAATCGCGGCACGTTGAAGACCGGATGGTACGGCGTCGGCAATCCATTCAACGCCAGCATCCCGAACACGGCCGCGGCCGCGGCACACAAGATCGTCAATTCAAAAGTGATCGGGATGAACGCGGGCCAACTATTGAGCGGCCTGCCGCCCACGTTCACGGGATAGCTGATCACCGCGGCGTAATACTGGAGAAAGAAGCCCGCGCAGCCGCCAACGATCCCGCCGCACAGAACGATCAACGGAAGCCGCGTGCGGCGGAAGCCGATCGCTTCCGCCAGGCCTTCGATCGGGAATGGCGCGAACGCGTCGATGCGGCGGTACCCCGTACTGTGCGTGCGGCGCGCCGCTTCGAGCAGTTGCTCGGCGGTCTTGAACTCCGCCATCAATCCGTAAATCGTTTGTCTCTTCATGCCATCACACGCGAAGCCGTATAGCCGAGAATTATTCGGCTGCTTTTTTCTCCTCGTTCACCAGCGTCCGCATTTCGAAAATGGAAATCAGCGGCAGGAAACGAATGAACAGGAAAAGCAGAGCCAGGAAAAGCCCGATCGTGCCAACGAAGGTCGCAATGTCCCACCGCGTCGGGTAATACATTCCCCAAGAGGAGGGCAGGAAATCGCGATGCAAGCTGGTGACGACAATTACAAAGCGCTCCAGCCACATCCCCACGTTCACCACCATGGCGATCGCAAATAGAGCGCCCACTTTCGAGCGCACTTTGCGAGACCACAGAAACTGCGGCGTAACAATATTGCAAGCGACCAGGCACCAATAGACGACTGCGTAGGGGCCGCCCATGCGGTTCAGGATCATGAAGCGCTCATACTGATTGCCGCTGTAATACGCGGTGAACGCTTCCATCATGTAGCCGTAGCCGACGATCAATCCGGTGGCGAGCAGCACCTTGCCCATATTGTCGAGGTGGCGCATGGTGATGAAATCTTCCAGGCCAAAAATCTTGCGCACCGGAATCGAAAGAGTGAGCACCATCGCGAATCCGGCGTAAATGGCGCCGGCCACGAAGTACGGAGGGAAGATTGTGGCGTGCCATCCGGGAACGATGGCGAAAGCGAAATCGAAACTCACGATCGTGTGTACGGAGAGAACCAGCGGGGTCGCCAATCCCGCGAGCAGCAAGGAAGCGGTTTCGTGCCGGTACCAGTGGACCGCCGAACCGCGCCAGCCCATGGCGAGAAAGCCATAGATGATCTTGGCGGCGGCGATTCTTCGCGCGGTCGCGAAGCGTCGCGAGGTCCGGAAGCAGCCCGATAAACCAGAACAGCGCCGAAACAGCTGCGTAGGTCGAAACCGCGAACGCATCCCACACCAAGGGGCTGCGGAAATTCGGCCACATCTTCATCGTGTCCGGATACGGGAACAGCCAATAGGCCAGCCACGGCCGGCCCATGTGGATGAGCGGAAAAATTCCCGCGCAGGACACGGCAAACAACGTCATGGCCTCGGCAAAGCGGTTGATGGAAGTGCGCCACTGCTGCCGCAGCAGCAGAAGGATCGCGGAAATCAGCGTGCCCGCGTGGCCGATTCCGATCCACCAGACGAAGTTGATGATCGCAAAGCCCCATCCGATCGGAGCATTGAATTCCCCAAATCCCCACGCCGACCGCGAAGAGATAGGTGATGGAGTACAGGAGCAGCATCACCAGCGCGAACGCTCCGGCGAAGCCCAGAATCCACCACTTCGGCGGGCGGCGCACCAGGACAATCGCGCTGATCTTGTCCGTGACCGACGCGTAGTCGTATCCGGGGCCAAGGATCGGCCCGGGCAGGCCTCTGCTCCGCTAGTTTGTCAGCCGGGCTATCCGCCATGTTTCATTCCACTTTAGACCGCCGCCGTTTTCTCGATCTCCGGATTCGGATTGCGCAATCGCGCCTGATACGTTGTCCGGGGCCGCGTGTTCAGCTCTTCGAGCAAACTGTAATTCAGATTTTTCTTCTTCAGTTTGGAAACGCGGCTCTCTGGATCATTGATGTTCCCGAAAACGATGGCTTCTGACGGGCAGGATTGCTGGCACGCGGTGACGATTTCACCGTCGCGTACGGTGCGATCCTCTTTTTCGGCTTCGATTTTCACGGCATTGATTCGCTGCACGCAGTAGGAACACTTTTCCATGACGCCGCGGCTGCGCACGGTGACGTTGGGATTGCGCATCCCGAACAGGCTGGGCGTCTCCCAATCCGAATAGAGCCGAAAATTGAAACGCCGCACTTTATAGGGACAGTTGTTCGAGCAATAGCGCGTGCCCACGCAGCGGTTGTAAATCATTTCGTTCAGGCCTTCCGGGCTGTGGACCGTCGCCACCACCGGGCAGACGACTTCGCAGGGCGCGTCTTCGCAGTGCATGCAGACTACGGGCTCGTGGTAGGTGTTCGGATCGTCCAGATCCCCTTCGTAGTAGCGGTCGATCCGAATCCAGTGCATCTCGCGGCCAATCATGACTTCTGTCTTGCCGACAACCGCGATGTTGTTTTCCGCCTGGCAGGCCACCACGCAAGCGCCGCAGCCGGTACAGGCGTTCAGGTCGATCGCCATGCCCCAGGAGTAGCCTTCATATTTCACTTCGGGGTACAGCGAGAGCGGATTTTTCTCCGACGTCAGCTTGCGCGAACTGCGGATTCTTGCGGTACTCGTCGAGCGTCGCCACGCGCACGAGGTCGCGTCCCTCCATCGAGTTGTGCGTCTGCGTCGCGGCCAGCGCCCATCTGGCGCCCGTCTTACGAATCTCGAGTCCCGTGCCGATCCAAGGCGTGGCGTACGGGCGAATCCAACCCGCGTCGAAGCCCGCGCCTGTCCCCACGCGTCCGGCGCGTGTCCGGCCATATCCCAGAAATACAGTCACGCTTTCATCCGCGTGCCCGGGCATCACCCACGCCGGAGCAACAATGGTCCGGCCCTGATATTTCAGCTCGACGGCGTCCTCACTTTTCAGTCCCAGGCGCTGGGCCGTTTTCGGGCTCAACATGGCCACGCTGTCCCAGGTGAGTTTTGTGAGCGGCTTCGGCAATTCCTGCAGCCAGCCGTTATTTGCGAAGCGGCCGTCCCAGATCGTTGGGTCGGGCCGAAATATAATCTCAAGTCCTTGCTGGGCGGCCGCGGGAGCCTCTGATCCGATTCCGGATTTCAGAGAGACTTGCTTGGGAGGAAATGCGGTGTCGGCCATCACACCGTCGCGCAGCGTCTTCTCCCAAAACGCGTCGAAGTGCTGAACGCTGGTCTGCTGTGCCTGCCAGAATTCACGCACGATATCGTGAGACGGTTTCCCCGCCTGCCCGTTGAGCAAAGCAAGAAAATCGATCTCCGATTTTCCACCGTAGAGCGGCGCGATCAGCGGTTGAATCACCGAAATCGTGCCGTCGTACGCCCGGGCATCGCCCCACGATTCGAGAGAGTGCGCCTGGGGGATATGCCAGTGGCACAGCGACGAGGTTTCGTCTTCGTAGAGGCCGAGCCGCGCGGTGAACGTTACTTTAGGCAGCAAGCCGCGAAAGCCCAGATCCGCTGGCGCGTCATAGGCCGGGTTGCCGCCGAGGATCAATAACGTCGTGACCTTGCCGGCGCGAATGTCGGCAGCAAGTTCTCCAATCGATTGCCATTGATTGACCGGCGATTCCTCAAGCGGCAGCGTGAAATAAATTGTCTTGTCGAAATTCCCGAGCGCCTGATTGATGGCGTGTACGAGCGCGTGCACGGCAGCTGGCTGATGGTCGCCTGCGACTACCAGGGACGCACCTGCATTTTGTTTGAGGTCGCGGGCGAGAGCCGGAATCCATTCGGGATTCACGGCCGAAGAAAGGGGCGGACCCGCGGCCACGGCCAAGCCGAGTTCCTTCGCAAGGGCCCGAGCGAAGCCTTCGATTTCCGATGCGCGTAACCTCAAGCGATGATCGGCCATCGCGCCGGTATTGGTTGGCGTCGACTCGACGGCATACAGCCGGTTCATCTTCGATTCAGCGCTTTCCAGGCGGCGCTTTCGTGAAAATTCGCGCGCGTACCGGACGTTTCCGGGTCCGCTCGTAAGCAAATCCGAATCGAGCGTGAGTATTACTTCCGCGCGATCCACGCGGTAGACCGTATTCACAATCTCTCCGGATGCGAGTTTCGCTCCTTCGCGGACATTGTCGCGTCCCACCGACTCGTACTGATGCCACTTGGCGGAAGGGAATGCCTTCAGGAATGTGTTTATTTGAGATCCAATTGAAGGAGAAGTAATTGTGGAAGTCAAAAGCCTCAATCCAGCGCCGCCGGATTTCATTTCTTGGGCCAGCGCGACGGACAACTCGTTCTGGAACTCGGTCCAGCTCCCGATGCGTCCGTCATGAATTTCCGCTTGCGAGCGATCCGGATCGTACAGCCCAAGGATGGATGCTTGGGCAAACGCGTCACTCGCTCCCAAACTGCCCGGATGGTCCGGATTGCCCTCGACCTTCGTGGGCCGCGCCATGTGGCTCTCGACCAAAATTCCGCTGGCGACACCGCCGAGCGTAACGGCCGTCGCGTAAAATAACGGCTTGCCGGGAATGATCTGCTCCGGCTGGCGGACGTAAGGAACGATCTTTTGCGTGGGAAGCTTGGTGCAGCCGGTGAGTCCGGCGAACGCGGCGGACGCGGCCATCACTTTCAGCAGTTCGCGCCGGTCGAGCGTGGCGCCGGGATCGTTGGCCCCGTGGGGGAACTCGTTCTCCGCATGGTCCCGAAATTCGGGGGTATCGGCAAGTTCGTCCAGGCTGCGCCAAAACTGGGGAGCATTTCCCTCGGTCGTTGCGTGCCGAAGCGTCGCGATGTCAACATCGGGCCGCGCGCCGTTTTTCTTCCCTGTCTCCATCAATCCCCTGTTCAGTCCTAGCGGTGACACGTAGTGCAGCTCGTCAGCTTCTGCACTTTGTATTCCTTCATGAGCCGGCGGCCGAGAGCCAGTTGATCGCTGGGCGGCTGGTAAAACGCATTGAACACTTCCGAGCGCGGACGAAGGTAATTCTCCGGCGCGTTATGACATTCGAGACACCAGCGCATATAGAGGGTCTGGCCGCGCCAGGTGATGTTCATTTCCGCAATGGGGCCGTGGCACGTCGTACAGCCAATACCCTTCGCGACGTGAATGCTGTGATTGAAGTAAACGAAGTCCGGCACGGCGTTCACGCGCGTCCAGGAAATCGGTTTGGAATCGCTATAGCTGGCGCGCACGGGTTCGAGCAGGTCGGAATTCGTCCAGATCTGCGAATGACAGGTCATGCAGGTCTCCGTGGCAGGCATGCCCGCCGAGGACGACACTTCCACGGACGAATGGCAATACCGGCAATCCAGGCCGAGCTCTCCCACGTGGTGTTTGTGGCTGAAGGGGACGGGTTGCGGCCGCGCGGTGTTCACTTCGGTGACGTAGGACGTGTTATTGACAACGTCCACGGCGTATCCCAATAGCGCGAGGAAGATCACCGCGCCATAGATGCTCACGCGCGCAATCGTATTCGTGCTGCGGTGAAATATCTGAGCCATACCAGCGTCACTCGGAACCCTCACCGAGGGTGGACAGCCTAGACGGTCGAGCGCCACTCTGTAAACCGCAAATGCGGTCCTGATTTGCGGCCAATTGCGCGCTCGACCAGCGAAGGGGTTTGCAGTCCGGCGGTCAAACTCTACACTTTAACGATGATCCCTCCCGGACTCTTCTGGGTACTTCTAAATTTCCAGGTATATATTCCCGCCAGCCGCCGCTTACGGCGAACACTATAGCAGCATCCCAAAAATTAATTCAAATTTTTAATCCTTGCGAAGTGATTAACTTCATAACGGGTCGCGATAAACATCACGCGCGTTCGCGCGCATCCGGCAACGAGAATGTAACGCCAGAGAAGCCCAGCGCATCTAAATGTTTTAATAGGAAAGTATCCATAATCAAGAGACGAATCGAACTAAATTGAACTGGTTTTCTCGCGCCCAATTTGGGAGCGGCGCGGGATTAGCCATCACACGAAAAGTCAATGTGGATCGTACGCATCGCGCTCAATCGCCCCTACACCTTCATCGTGGCCGCGCTGGTTATCATCTTGATGACCCCGATCGTGCTCCAGCGTACACCGACGGACGTTTTCCCCGATATCGACATCCCCGTGATCAGCATAGCCTGGAACTATTCGGGACTGTCTCCGCAACAGATGCAAGACCGCATCGTCTCGCCCTTCGAGCGATTCATGACCACGGTGGTGGACAACATCGAGCACACCGAGTCGCAGACGGTGGGGGGCCGCTCGGTCATCAAGTCCTACTTTCAGCCGGGGACAGACGTTCATGTGGCGCTCACGCAGACCAGTGCCATCGCGGAAGCCATGCTTCGCCAGTTGCCGCCTGGCATTTCCGCTCCGCTCCTCATCACGTACTCGGCTTCCACCGTGCCCATATTGCAATTGGGCATGAGGGGCCAGGGGCTGTCCGAGCAGGAGTTGTTCGATTACAGCGCGAACCTCATCCGCAACCAACTGGCGACGGTGCCCGGCGCGGCGATGCCGTGGCCATACGGCGGAAAGCAGCGCCAGGTGTCGGTGAACTTGGACATCCCCGCGCTGCAGGCCAAAGGCCTGTCGCCGGTAGATGTCATCAATGCAATCTCTTCGCAGAACCTGGTATTGCCCTCCGGCACGGTGAAGATGGGTTCGACCGAATTCAACGTGGAGATGAACGGCTCACCCAGCACCATTGCCGCGCTGAACAATTTGCCGATTAAGATGGTGAACGGAGCGACGATCTACGTGCAGGACGTCGCCGTCGTCAGCGACGGCTTTTCGCCACAGGTCAACATCGCGCGCATGGAAGGACAGCGCGGCGTCCTGCTCTCCGTCTACAAAACGGGTAGCACCTCAACCCTGGACGTCGTGTCGCAGGTCTATGCC
Source organism: Terriglobia bacterium (assembly GCA_963811715.1). Taxonomy (GTDB): domain Bacteria; phylum Acidobacteriota; class Terriglobia; order Acidiferrales; family UBA7541; genus Palsa-360. The sequence goes on along the minus strand of CAWESM010000003.1, from coordinate 1,899,719 downwards.
AAGCTACCCCAAATCAAGAACCTGCTCCCACCGGAATTGGTGATCACGCCTCTATTCGATCAATCGATTTTCGTGCGGGCCGCCGTGCAGGGCGTGATCCGCGAGGGATTGGTGGCCGCCTGTTTGACCGCGCTGATGATTCTTCTATTCCTGGGTAGCTGGCGCAGTACGCTGATCATAGCCACGTCTATCCCTCTTTCGATTCTGGTCTCCATCACCACGTTGAGCGCACTCCACCAGACGATCAACCTCATGACGCTCGGCGGGCTGGCGCTGGCCGTGGGGATTCTCGTGGATGACGCCACCGTGGCCATTGAGAACATCGAGAGGAATCTGGCGCAGGGCAAGGACACCGTGCGGGCAATTCTCGACGGCTCGCAGGAGATCGCGGTTCCGGCCCTGGTCTCCACCCTGTGCATCTGCATCGTGTTCGTGCCCATGTTCTTCCTGACAGGTGTGGCGAAGTTCCTGTTCGTGCCGCTGGCGGAAGCGGTGGTTTTCGCCATGCTCGCCTCTTACATCCTTTCGCGGACGCTGGTGCCGACGATGGCGATGTATCTCCTGAAGAACCACCACGGCGAGGAATACGCCACGGGGAATGATATTTTCTCGCGCATCCAGCGCCGCTTCGCGCACGGTTTTCAGCGCATGCGTGAAAGCTACCGCAACGCCCTGGTCTTCTGTCTCGACCACGCTTTGATGTTCATCCTGTTGTTTCTGCTGTTCTGCGCCGCCTCAGCGCCCATCGCATTGGGGCTGGGCCGCGACTTTTTTCCAACCGTCGATGCCGGCTTGATCCGGCTGCACATGCGCGCCCGCGCCGGCCAGCGCGTCGAGGAGACGGCCCGGGAAGCGGACGGGGTGGACAATCTGATCCGGCGGGTCATTCCTCCGGAAGACCTTGGGAACATTCTTGATAATATCGGCTTGTTTAACAGTACCGTCAACACGACTTACAGCAACTCGGGTGTGATCGGCGAATCGGATGCCGAAATTCTCATCGGCCTCAAGCCCGAGCGCAAACTGCCAACCAAACACTACATCGACGAGCTGCGGGCGCGATTGGCGGAAGAGTTTCCCGGCACACAGTTCTTTTTTCAGCCCGCGGATATGATCAGCCAGATCCTGAATTTCGGCGTGCCCGCGCCCGTCGATATCCAGCTGATCGGCCCAAACGAAAGGGCCAACTATCAACTGGCGGAGCAGATTACCAACCGTATCCAGCATGTTCCGGGCGCAGTGGACGTTCATGTCCAACAGTTGCGCTCCTACCCGGCGATTTTTCTGGACGTCGACCGCACTCGGGCTCTGTCAGTGGGTTTGAGCCAACAGGACGTGGCCAACAGCGTCCTGCTCACGCTGAGTTCGAGTTTCCAGATCAACCCATCGTTTTGGGTCAACCCCGCCAACGGTTATGAATACAATGTGTCCGTGCAAGTGCCGCAATACAAGATCGATTCCATGCAAGCGCTCGATAACATTCCGATTTCCTCGGCCACTACCCGGACCTCGCAGATTCTGGGCAATATGGCGACAGTGAGCGTTGCCGCCGAGCCGGCCTTGGTCAGCCACTACGACAGCCAGCCCATGATTAACGTTTACGCCTCCGTGGAAGGGCGCGATCTGGGCGGCGTGGATACGGACATCCAAAAAGTACTGGGTGATTTTCAGAACAAACTTCCTCGCGGCACGCAACTCGTGCGCCGCGGGCAGGTGGCAACAATGGCGTCGTCCTTCGCCGGGCTGAGCGCCGGCGTGGGCGTCGCTATCGTTCTGGTTTATCTCTTGATCGTCGTGAATTTCCAATCGTGGATCGATCCCTTTATCATCATTACGGCGTTACCCGGAGCCTTGGCAGGGATCATTTGGATTCTGTTGCTCACGCATACGACGCTGAATGTGCCGTCGCTGACGGGAACGATCATGTGCATGGGCGTCGCTACCGCCAACAGTATTCTGTTGGTGTCGTTTGCGCGCGAACGCTTGGATGAAGGACTGAGCTCGACGCAGGCGGCGCTCCAGGCCGGTTATGTTCGCATTCGCCCCGTCCTAATGACCGCGCTGGCGATGATCATCGGCATGGTTCCTCTTTCGCTGGGGCTGGGCGAGGGCGGAGAGCAGAACGCGCCGTTGGGCCGCGCGGTGATTGGCGGCCTGGTCGTCGCCACATTTGCGACCTTGTTTTTCGTCCCCTGCGTGTTCTCTCTGGTCCACCGGCATCACAAACCAGGAACACGGGCCGAAGTAACGGCAGACAACATTTCATAGAAGAACTAGAATTCCAGGAGCAAAGCCGGGATGGCCGAAATCTCTACCGATCCGATTCACGATTCACGGCAGGAAGCGAGCATCAAGGTGACGAACCGGGGGCGCGGCCCCATGCTGCGCTGGTTTTTCGTCCTCTTTGTAGTTTTCCTGGCGCTGGGCGTGTATGCCCTCCTGCAAAGGCGATCCGAGCACCAGGTCCTGGCCGAGCAGACCGAGCGCATGGCCGTGCCGTTCGTCTCCGTCATTCGCGCAACGCGGATCCAAGGCGATTCCGCCATGGTGCTGCCGGGAACGCTCAAGGCCTATGTCGAGTCTCCGATTTACGCGCGAACGAATGGTTATCTGAAGAAGTGGTACAGCGACATTGGAAGCCATGTCAACAAGGGCGACCTCCTCGCCGAAATTGACACGCCCGAGGTGGACCAGCAGCTCGCGCAAATGCGCGCCGATCTCACCACCGCTCAGGCAAACCTGGGCTTGGCCGGCACTACGACGGCGCGTTATCAAGATCTGCTCAAGTCCGATTCCGTTTCCAAGCAGGATGCGGACAACGCCAGTGGCAATTACGCGGCGAGGAAAGCCATGGTGGAATCCGCGGAAGCCAACGTGAAACGCCTCGAAGAAATGGAATCATTTAAGCGCGTGTATGCGCCGTTTTCCGGCGTGATCACGCAGCGCAACGTCGATGCCGGCAATTTGATCAATGCTGGAAACGGCGGTACCGCGACCAAGGAAATGTTCGATCTCGCGCAGATCGATCCGTTGCGAGTCTTCGTCTCCGTGCCGCAGTCCTACGGCCCATCGATTCACCTGGGCATGAAGGCCTGCCTGGAGCTATCTGAATTCTCCGGGCGCAGTTTCTGCGGCCAGGTAGCGCGCACGGCGAACGCAATTGACCCCGCCACGCGCACCTTGCTTACGGAAGTGGACGTGCCCAACCCCTCCGGCACCCTGCTCCCCGGCTCCTATGCGCAAGTGAATTTCAACGCCAAGTTGTCTGGCGAGCGCCTCACTTTGCCCATCAACGCCCTGCTCTTCCGGCCGGAAGGAACCATGGCTGCGGTGGTCGGCCCGGATAGCCGCCTGAATCTCAAAAAAATCATCATCGGGCGTGACTTCGGCGCCAGCCTTGAAGTTATGCAGGGAATCACGCCGGAGGACAACATCGTGATCAACCCACCGGACGCGCTCGAGCAAGGCGAGCAAGTCAAGGTCACCGCGCAAAAATCCGAAGGCACCTCAAACTCGCAAGGGCCACAGAACGTCAAACAATAATCCCGCAACAGAACTCCCGCACGCCGAACCTGCCGCAATACAGTAGCCCTCCTTGAAATTTCGTTGGAGCGGAGGTCTGGGCCTGTTCCGAGGAGCCGTCGTTTGAGCATCGCAAGAAAATGCGGGGAACATTACAAGATAAGGCTGCGTATCATGCATAGAAATCGTGCCGCCATCAGCCAAAGGCGATTTCACTTTGATCGCAAGATTCGGATAGTGCCAGGGGAGGGTATCCGCTATTTTGAGCTGACCCTGTCGCGTTGGGGTCGCACGATCTGATGGCGAACCCGGGCCATAATGGCTCTTTGGTGGAAGTTTTCTTTCCAATCCAAGCATCCATTTTGATCCTGGCGCGTCCATAGCGTATGGGCAGAAATTCCTGTTCTGCATGAGTTTGTGATCCGGCCCCTACATGCGGGGCAGGTCGCGTGCGTCCGGAAAGGGCGCCCGCGTCAAACTAGAAAGGTGGAAAAGAGGGTTTTATGACAAATCGAGTTCTATCCCGTGGGCTCATTTTACTGGCCGCTCTGGCGTTTTCATTCCCAGCTTGGGCTGCCCCAGCGAAGAAGTCCATTCACGTTCTGCACCGGTTTCAGGTCGGCGACACAACTCTAGCTCCTGGAGATTACACCATCGTTGTGGACGGAAGCGAAGCCACGTTTCAACAGGGACACAAAGTCGTCGCGAAAGTTTCCTGCGCGCTGAAGGACAGCGGCGAAAAGTATTCCGATGACGCAATCATCTATGCCAACGCCGCCATCACCGAAATCCGGTTCGCCGGACAATCGCAGGTGCTCACGTTTACTCCCATCATGACTTCCACGCCATCCAAATCTTCTTCAACTTCTTCTGGAGACCGCTAACCGATTCATTGCCAAACACTGGGTCCGGCGTCGCAGCGTCGGACCTGGCCGGAGTTTCCTGCGGAGGTCATTTTCAAATTTCGAAGATTGACGTGCCTGCTGAATGGAGTCTCGTTCAAGCGACGACCACAGTAGGAGTGGTCCTCACCGCATCTGAAAACCGAGAAAAAGCCAAACGCCGATGTCAAGGCGACACCCTTACCAGCCGCGCCTACGCCTGAACTTTCCTACGCCGCGCTTACTTGCGGCTCTGGGTCGTGGCCGGGTTCATCGTCCAATCCCAGTGCTGGCCGGCCGCCTCGACGATGGCCGCCACGTCTTCTTGTAGCAGGTAGCGCTCCTGCACCAACTTCTTCGCCGCCTCCTCGACTTGATGCACGTAATCGGCGCGGCTGGTGTAGCGCTCCTCGACTGACAACCGCGGATCGCCGGCCTTCTCCCGTTCGGCTTTCGTCTTCGCAAACGGGATGTACGAACCCGCCATGGATACGAGCGTTTCCGACTCGCCGTAGGTCTCGCTCCTGAACGCCCATCCGCCGTAGGTTCCCAGCGGCACGCTCTGCTCGGGCAGCCGCAGGCCGCTGATCACGTTGCCGTCCTTATCGGCCCGCGGAACCAAAAACGGCAGCACTGCAGTGGGTCCAGCCATCATATCGTTGCGAAATCCGCCCGGCACGTGATACGGCCACTGCACGCCAGGCACGCTCGGAAACTTGATCTCGGTCAACGGCACCGCGGTGCGATCCGCCAGCATCGGATGCAAGCTGGGTGGCGGCGCGGCGCCTTCTCTCACCCACTTGTCGAGCGCCGCCAACAGGGCGCGCTGCGCCCAGCGGTATTCCAGGGGGTCAACGCGGAGCTGCTGCGAGGCGGCTTCGGCCGGCGGCCACGAGCCAGAGCCGTGTCTCGCTCCGGCGAGAAGGAAAATCCGCACGTTCGGCGGGTCAGGCAGATCCGTGCCGCCATCCATCGAAATGTGCCGCAATGAGGTGACCCGGCCCCTGTCGTAGTATTCAGACTCCGTGTCCACTTCAAGGATTTTGGGCTCGAGTCCGGCGGGAATGCGAGCGCCCAGGCCATCGCGCTTGCCGGTCACCGGGTCGGTGATCGTTTCATAGCGAATCGGGAACTTCGTTTGGGTGTACGACCCCAGCTCATCAGGCTGCGCCCAGCGCTCGTTGAAGCTGCCCACACCGGTACCGCCGGTCTGGATGAAGAGGGCGTCAACCGCTTTGCGGCCCTGTTCATCAATCGTGAAGCCTTCGTAAATCATCTGGCGCTGCCACCGGCCGACCTGGGACGAGCCAAAGGTGTAGACATACTTGCCGCGGACGATGGCGTCCGAGTTGTACTTTACAGCCGACGCCAGGTCCCTGACGGCAGCGAAGCCCACGCCCGCCACAGGTGGGTTACTAGATTTATACGTTAATTGATATACCATACCGGGCTGGAAGCCGCCCTTCCTCGTTACCCAGTTGGCGTCGGCCACCACCTGGCCATTCTCGATCCTGCCGAACTGCCAATCCTCACGCGGAACCAGATGCGGAAAGGAAACCAAGCCATCGCGCTCGGTCAGCCGATAAGCAGGATTCTTCAGGTCCAGCGGCGGATAAGACGGCGTGAAATCTCCAGCGGCATAGTTGTACGAATCGGCCATCTTGTCGGGGATGAACCACGGCCCCGGGTCGATCCAGCCAGTAATGGGCTTTCCATTGTCGGTAGCGACCGGAGCGTCCAGGAGGACCAGTCCCTTCTTCTTGGGGATGTCGAATTCCCAGCCAACAGCCACCACTGTGTAGCCTTCGCGCATGAGCAGACCGTCGCCGAATTCGTCCTCGGTTGAGGGATCCGCCGATCCTTTCGCGCGATTGAGCGAGCTTAGCGCTCCCTTGTTGCCACGGTTCGGAACGTCGAACAGCAGAACACCATTGCCGCGAGAAGGATCCTTTGGCCTGAGGATGAACAGGTCGGCCGAGAATTCCACCTTGCCCTGGCTGTTCCGTGGCGCCTTGTCGATGTCGGCGATAATCTTGTTGCGCGGGTTGCTCGGATCAACGGCGAAATAAACCTTGCCATTCAGCTTTTCGTAGGCGCCAACCGTGCCGAAAGCCTTTCCGCCAAGCACGTCCTGACGGCTGGAAATTTCCACCCGCGTAACCTCCGCGCGCGTCATTGCCGGCGCAAGAGCCGCGACGAACCCCATCAGAGCTATGCCGATATTGCGGCGAGTAAATGCGTTCATAATTCTCCTCCCACCAAATTGATCTTTCGTTAGTCACCTCGGGCCGAGGGTCTTTTCTCAGATTGTCCAACCGAACGATGCATTAACAAATCGGCGGCGTCCCTATTGAGCGCGGTTTTAGTCGGGGGATCTTGCCATGCCAGACGGCGCATCGTTGACGCGACCACCATGGTCCTCCCCCTGCACCTTCAGGACTACAGAATCACAGGGAAGATGCGTGCGGGACCACTCGATAGCCGGAACTCTACACCCGGCAGCCTCGCCTAGCAACGTGAAAGTGCGCCAGACCGCACCGGATTGAACAAGGGAGACACTGGAGCCGGGGTTTGGACCAAAACGGGGAACCTGTTGACAACAATTTTGAAATCAAACGTTCATTTTGCGGGACCCGAATGGGAATGATTCCACAAGGTGGTACACCCGCCAGCCGCATCGGCAGAGCAACACGCCCGAGATTTTACAAGAAAGTGACAAGAGCCAGACGTTGTGACGACAAATCACTCACTGCAGGAAGTAATACTTCCGTCGCTTGCTAAGACATGGTTTGGAGCGAGTGGTAGCTTACCTAAAAGATGAGTGTAGGAATTTTTGCATAGGAGATGAAATGATGCGACGGAACAGTTTGCTTCTATTGCCGATGACAATTTTGCTGACCTTGTTTGGAAATGCGGCTTTTGCTGCCGTAGACGGTGACGACCTACCAATCATTCCCAATCTTCCCGCGACCCCAGCACTATCTGTCTCGACCGTTCCCTCCAACGGGGATGTGAACCCTTATGGGGTGGCTTTTGTCCCCGGCGGTTTTCCGGGAGGAGGGCTCCTGAAGCCTGGTGACATCGTCGTTTCGAATTTCAACGCCAGCAGCAACCTTCAAGGGACCGGCACCACGGTCGTCCGTATTGGTTCGGATGGCACGCAGTCACTTTTCTTTCAAGGCACAGCCGTTGGGCTTTCCACCGCGCTGGGCGTCTTGAAGAAAGGATTTGTAATCGTCGGAAATGTTCCGAGCACGGATGGGTCTGGCCAATGCATCGCGGAATCTGGCCCGACCGCCAATGTTGGACAGGGCTCGTTGATCATCTTGGACCGACACGGGAAGGTGGTGAAAACCCTGACCAGCGATAAATTCCTGGACGGGCCGTGGGACTTGACAATCAACGATGAAGGCGACAGCGCCCAGGTTTATGTAGCGAACGCGTTGAGCGGGACCGTGACTCGGATCGACCTGAAGATCCGCGAGGAAGGCCCGGATCGCATCGTCGTGCAGAGAGAAACACAAATCGGTTCGGGCTATGCGCATCGGTGTGACCCGGCCGCATTCGTCTTGGGACCCACTGGACTGGCGCTCGACGAGAAGAAAGATACGCTCTACGTGGCGTCCACGGCCGACAACGCCATATTTGCCATTCACGACGCCAGCGACACGCATTCGGATCAGGGAACCGGCAAGCTGTTGGTGTCGGATTCCTTTCATATGCACGGGCCGCTGGGTCTTGTTCGAGCAACGAATGGAGACTTGCTCACGTCACAAGGCGATGTAGTGAACCCGGACCCCAATCATGTGAGCGAAATCGTGGAGTACACGTCCAGCGGTAAGTTCGTGGCCGAGTTCCCGGTCGATCCCAACGCGGGAGCGGCATTCGGATTGGCGGTCCAATCGTCCGAGGATGGCTTTATTTTCGCGGCGGTGGATGATTTCTTGAACGTGCTGGATGTGTGGATAGTGCACTAAGACGAGACGATGAAGTGGACGAGGAGCACGCGCCAAGTCCTGCTCCGAGACCGTAAATTTCAGCCCGCTGTGGGCCGCCAAAGGCCCCTAGCGGGCTTTCTTTTCCGCAATGTCAGGGAATCCAGTAGGCGCCTCCCATATCGAAGAGATGTGCCTGAGACGTGGTAGACTGAAAAGCCAGAATGTTGAACATCCCGCGGACGAAGAACCGATACACATCCCGTTCAATGAAGCTGCGGTAGCCGCCCTTAGAGTTGAGCATGGTCGACGCGAAGAAAGAGGCCGTGTGTTGTAGTCAGCGCAACTTTGATCTCCGAGAATGGGCGGAGGCGTTGGATCATAGGGCGTTTGACGTCCTGGATGCCGTCTAGGACCAATCAAGAGTCGTCGAGTCCACCAAATGTGCATTGTGGGCAGCCTATCTGAAGGGCGGTCTGCCCAATTCAAGAGCGATCCTTCCGCATAAGATGGCATGATTGGTCCAGTGTCCTTCATCTTCTGTCTTCAGCCCAAGTTGGATCCGCACGGAGCGGCTTCGCGCGATGCTCGAATCTCAGGCCGCGCGGCATGGCGGAAATTTCGAAGCCGCCACTAAAGAAATCATTTGCCAGGCGAACGTCGTGCAGTTGGGCGAGTTTTTTCTGCTAGGATTAAAAGTTTCCGCCCACTTGCAATACACGGTTGACCGTGAGGGCCAAATCTCGCAGGGTTGAGGATTTCGAGACGAAAGCGTCTGCACCAGCCCATCGGGCCGTGGTCGGTATCTCATGGACGCTGAACAATACGATTTTAGTTGACGGCGCGATTAGCCGTATTTTTGCAGCAGTTTCAAACCCATTCATTCCCGGCATACTCAGGTCAAGAATCACAACGTCGGGGGATAGTTCGGGGACCATGCGAATTGCCTCCCAACCATTTTGGGCTTCGCCGCACACCTCGAATGACTCGACATTGGCAAATAGCATTCGCACACTCGTGCGAACAACTTCATGGTCATCAACAATTAGAAGACGGGCGGCCATCGCTCTTCTTGACTTCCCTCAATGCGTGAGCTGACTCACTAGATATGCCACAAGGGCGTATAAATCGGTATACAGTAAATCCTGTAAAGTAATAGAAGCACCGCCGTATACTCATGAAATCACAGGCGGACTGAATTTTCACGAACCAGAACGCCCCGAAACTGGCTACACCACTCACAAAGCCGAAGTAATGACTCAATACTTCGAGAACCCATCTCTCCATTGACGGGGGCGGTCTGAATTGTGCTAGCCCGCAGCGGACTCACCCGTGGAAGAGATATCCTCCGCTCCAGTCGCGGTGAGCAGGCGCTTGGCCTTTTCCATGCCATTCGGACTATCGCAGCGTAAAGACAAAAGGACCCCGCCGTTCTCGATCCGCCCTTGGTACTGCTTGGCTTCGTATTCAGGTATTCCTAGCCCTACCAGTGCATCCGCGAGCCCACCTGGCGTGCCGCCGGCTCCTTTTCCCGCCAATGTCCCGGCAATGGGTCCGGCGATGAGCAATGGCCCGAAGCCACGGGCGGCAAGCGCGCCCGTTCCTGTCCACCAACCCTGTGCGCCTTCGATAACTGCTTCCGAACCTGCTCCAGTGGCTGTGGCTTCGGGCGCTTTCGCGGCCCTCTTCCTAGCAAGCTTCTTTGTCCCAGGGTTTATCTGAAGTAGTACTGAAATTTCGGTCTCCCGGTACCCCGCGATCTTTAATGCGTTGAGCGCGTACTCAAAACTTGCCCGATGGGGATAAATTCCAAAGGCTTCATTATTTTTCTCAGCCATCGCTTCTTCCTCTCTACCTCGGATCTCATTTCGTCATGGGCCGCTATAACCTCCCCGGCACTTTGCCTGAGTACGAACGAGAGGGAGGCGGATCTGGGGCTCCGCCTCCGCTTGGGGAGAACTACGAAGACTTTAGTCGAGGGGACGCCTTTTGCAGCTGCGCGATCAGATCACTCGCAACCGTGGGAGCCTGGACCTCCGATTCCTTGATGATCTGCGTCGCGGTCACGGGATGCCCATAGACGTTGCGGTTGGTGTCATTGTCCGGGCGTAGCGTTGAGCCTTCGAGCGAGATGCCCGCGAACACCCCTCGCGCGCGTGAGTAGCTCAGAATCTCGGACCGCAAGTAAGCGTCCGTGTCCGCCGCCGCGGTGCGCCCCACGGGTCCAGCGGTTATGGATGCATCCGCGCCCAGTTTGACTTTGCTGCGCAACAGACTGTCCACACCTCGATCATTCATCACCAGAAAAACGAAATCAGTTGCTTCGCCGCCAATCTGAAAGCCGACGCTGCCGCCTTCCAATGCATACATTGCCGGTGCACCCCACGGGCCCGAAAAATTCTTGCCCGTGCGGCAGACCATGGTCCCGCGTCCATAACTGCCTCCAACGACGAACGCCGCTTTGAGGACCGATGGCATCACGATCACGCAGCGCGCCTTGTCGAGTAGATCCTGTGGAATGTTGTCGGGCACTTTAAGAATCTCCGTCATGACCGAATCCGCATTTCGAAGACGCTCCTGCGCTTCCTTCGCTTTGTCCGGCTCCTTTGCGAATGAGAGTGAAGTGAACGCGAGCATCCCGGCCACCGCCACTGTCCATCGCTTTATAAGCTTCATAACGAATCCCTCCTCAAGTGATTTTTTGATTTTCGTCCTGAATCGGACAAGTTCCCGTCGCCGATTGCGATTAACACGTCGCGAAGCAGTGCAAGGTATGTGCCAGTCCAGAAAATAATTGCTAAGTGGCGGCGGCTCAGATAGGTATGGGATGATTTGGAGCTGCTTTGGAGAGGTACTGGGACTCGTAATTTTGTCGGCCGCTATCGTTTTTTTTCATAGTAATAAGTCATCTACCTATCAACAGTATACATAGAGAACTAATTTTAGCGGATGTCGAACCCTTATTCGGCCTGCTGCTTTCCGTCGCCGTCATTCGGATTGCGGCGAGACGAAGAAGGCCTGATGGTTGAGCGCGGCATCCATCGCCTGTAGGAGCGTCGCCCCGACATCGGTCTTCGATAAATACCCGCTGACGCCAATTCGCTTGGCCACTTCGGTAAACGCTTCGGTTCGATCCAGGGAAAAAATTAGAATCGGTATCTGCGGAAAGGCTTTCTTGATCTCCCGAGCCGCACTGAATCCGTCCAGCACGGGCATCGAGACGTCCAAAATAACCAGGTGCGGTTGAAGCTCACGCGTTTTTTCAATGGCTTCTCTTCCGTTTTCCGCCTCATACACCGCAATATCCTCGCGAGACTCCAGGACCGAACGGATCCCTCTTCTCATGATTTCATGATCGTCCGCGATCAACACGTGTAACATTGACATTCAGCGCGCCTTTGAGGGCTTTTTCCAATATCCATTCAGACTTTAATTACGTCACTGCAATGGTATATCCGATTCCTGAGCAGACGGCGTGAGCGACACCGCGCCAAACCTCTGGGACGCGACACTAGCGACTCACTCTTTTTCAACCGGTCCATGGCCGGGGTTGCCCGGTTCTCCGGCGTTCGGTTCGGAATCCCCGCGCCCGAGAAGCTCCTCAATCATGCCAAACATCGAGAATACATCCGTCTTCGACACGACTGACCGAATACCGGCTTTCTGTGCGTGCTCCTCCAAACCCGCGCTCGCGTGCTGCGTAAGCATCACGATGGGCACAGAGGGTGCAATCTCCAACATGCGGCGCGCGGTCTCCAAGCCATTTATGCCGGGCATTTTAAAATCCAGGATCACCATGTGGGGATGCAGATCCCTGAACTTTTCCACGGCGGCTAAGCCATCGCAAGCTTCGCCGCAGATTTCCCATTCAGGCTTTGCCCGTAAAACGATGCGGAGCCCCTGCCTAACGGGCTCGCTGTCGTCCACGATCAGAAACCGCGTATGCATCTGAATTCCCCTCCGCCTCTCGCCGGAATTGGAGTGCGCGCCACGGCGCGAAGTGTTGCGGGCGGGCGGACTGTGGCAAGCGCAGTACCGATGGCGATTCTTCTGAACACTGTGTTCCGACTCGGAAATGTTGAGGGAACGGCCTCCGTGATTGACCCGGGCATCATGCGACGGTCGCAATGGCGTTAACAAGGGGGAGGGTCGCTGTGACCGTTGTGCCGTTTTCATCCGATTGCACTTCGAGCGTGCCTCCAAGCTCCCTTACGCGTTCCCGCATCCCGCTCAGTCCTACGCCCTGGTTCGTTCCCAGGGACATGGAGATACGGTCCTCCGAGGGTATCCCTCTACCTTCATCGCTGACTTGAACGATAAGCAGCTTTTCCTGCGAAAGCGAAATGTCGATCCGGGCCGTTTTGCTTCCCGAATGGCGGTAGACGTTGGTCAGGCACTCCTGCACAATTCGAAAAATCGAAATCTCCACATTGGGGGCAAGCCGGCCAATTTCAGGCGAGAGTTCCACGGCGACCTTTACGTTGCTCCGCTCGGCAAAGCCTGCCGCAAATGATTTAATTGCGGGCATCAGGCCGACTTCGTCAAGAAGGGGTGGATGAAGCAGATGAGAAATAGTGCGTATCCCTTTTGACAACTGTTCCACGAGTAGAGCGTTCTGGCGCAAAATGCCGGCAGATTCAAGATGGAGCGTGTCCGCCTCCCTGAGAGCCGAACCGATATTCATGGAGAGCGCCGCGACGAGTTGTCCCACGCTATCGTGTAAGTCACGAGCGATGTGCCGGCGCTCTTCATCCTGAGTGGCAATCAACCGGGCCGAGAGATTGCGCAACTCACGATTCAGCAGTTCCATCTGCCGCGTCTTGCGGTGCAGGTCCGCGAAGACGCTTACTTTCGCCCGCAACAATTCTGGAACAATCGGAACGGAAATGTAATCCACGGCGCCGCGTTCGTATGCCTTGAGCCGGTCCAAGTCCGTGAGGTGCACGGCGGAAATGAAGATGATAGCGGTTTTCTGAAAACGCGGGTGCTGCCGGATCATGTCCGCCAGCTCGAAACCGTCGAGTTCCGGCATGCTCACGTCCATGAGGACGACAGCAATATCAGTCTTTAGCAGGTGGTTTAAGGCCTCTCGCCCGGAACGGGCCGTGATCAGATTTTCGTGCAGTTCGCTGAGTATGGATTCGTAAGTGAGCAGCTTGCCAGGCTGATCATCTACCATGAGGATGTTGACTCTTTCGTGCCCGCTCATCGTGTTTCCCTCTCCTCGGATGACTCTACCCCGTAGCGGGAAGTCGAAATCCGACCGTCCGGAACGAGAATCCCCCTACCGATGGAACCACATCCGTAGCGCCGAAAGTAGCTGCTCCGTATTCACCGGTTTTGCCAGATACTCAGAGGCGCCAGCCTCGAGACACTTTTCGCGATCCCCTTTCATGGCTTTAGCAGTTAATGCGACGATTGGCAGGCGCCGAAACGAAGAATTCTGGCGGATCACCTGCATCGTCTCATATCCATCCATCTCCGGCATCATGATGTCCATCAACACGATCGCCACATCCGGAGTCGACTCCAGCGTGGCGATCGCTTCCCGGCCGGTCCCAGCGGTGAGCACAGTCATTCCGCGGCGTTCCAGCACGCTACTTAGCGCGAAGATGTTTCGCACATCATCATCCACGACCAGCACCTTCTTACCCACCAGGGCCTCGTCTGAGTGGTGCAGGCGGTCGAGCATTTTCTGCTTTTCTGGTGGCAGGTCGGTGACGATGCGATGCAGGAACAATGCTGTCTCATCGAGCAACCTTTCCGGCGACTCGACACCCTTGACCACCACGCTGCGCGCCAGCATCCGCAGGCGGGCGTCTTCGTCCGGAGACAAGTCCTTCCCGGTAAACACCACGACTGGCAATTCGCTGAGCGGCGGAGTATCGCGGATTCGCTCCAAGACGTCGAAGCCCGACATATCCGGAAGGCGCAGGTCGAGCACCACGCAATCGAACGGCTGCCTCGTCATGGCCGCGAGTGCGTCCGTGCCGCTAGCGGCGATCTCCACATCGATATCGTCATAACCGAGCAGTTCTTGGATACTGAGCTGCTCGGCGGGATCGTCCTCCACGACCAATAGCCGCTTGCGGCGTGGCATCGAATATTCTTTCATCCGCGTGAACGCCGCCTCCAGTCCTTCGGGCGTCGACGGCTTGGTCACATAGGCGAATGCGCCGCGTGCCAAGCCATGCTGCCGGTCTTCGTCCAGTGTCAACATCTGAACCGGAATGTGACGCATGGCCGAATCCTGCTTGAAATGGTTGAGCACTGTCCAGCCCAGCATGTCCGGCAAGAATACATCCAGCGAAACGGCAGTGGGATGGAACTCCCGGGCTAGCGCCAGAGCTTCCGCGCCGCGCGTAGCCACGAGCGCCTTGAAACCTTTATCGTGGGATAGATCGAGCAGCATGCGGGCATAATACGGATCATCTTCGACAATCAACAGGATCGCATCGTCCCGCTGCAAATTTTCACGGTCGTCCGCGATCCGCTCGGTCGAGCGCTCGGATGCGATGGTGGTAGACAACTGAAGGGGCGAGGGCGACAACGAGGCCTTGATGTCCGCAACCGTGACACCCGAAGCTGGCCCGACGTAGGTTTGGGGCAAGAAAAGGGTAAACGTGCTTCCCTCCCCCGAGGCGCTGCGCAATTGGATCTCGCCTCCCAACAGGCTAGCGAGTTCGCGGCTGATCGCGAGTCCGAGGCCGGTGCCGCCATATTTACGGCTGGTGCTGGCGTCGGCTTGTTGGAAAGCCTCAAAGATAAGCCGCTGCTTGTCAGACGGAATGCCAATCCCGGAATCAGAAACCTCGAAGGCAACCACTGACGCTGATCTGCCAAGAACGGGGTGGCCCTCGCTCCAGCCGCCTTGGGCAGCGAAGACTGACAGACGCACACTCCCTTGTTCGGTAAATTTGAATGCGTTCGAGAGCAGATTCTTGAGTACCTGCTGCAGGCGCTTCGAGTCGGTGACGAGGCTACGCGCAAGATTAGGATCGGTTTGTATTTCGAAGCCGAGCCTGCGATTCTCCGCTTCGTGGCGGAACGGGCGAGCGATCATTTCCAGCAGGCTTGCGAAGAAAAGTTCCTCAGCCTGTACGGAAACCGTGCCGGACTCGATCTTCGATAGGTCCAGAATATCGCTGATCAAATTTAACAGGTCCGTACCCGCGCCATGAATGGTGCGCGCGAATTCGACCTGCTTTGCTGTCAAATTGCCATCGGGATTGTCGGTGAGTTGTTGGCCCAAGACCAAGATGCTGTTGAGGGGTGTGCGCAGCTCATGGGACATATTGGCAAGGAACTCTGACTTATACTTGGAGGTAAGAGCCAGTTCTTTTGCTTTCTCTTCGACCGCCCGGCGTGCCTGCTCAATCTCCTGGTTCTTGCGCTCCACCTCCACGTTCTGCTCGGCTAACTGCTGGGCTTTTTGGGCAAGCTGCTCATTGGTCTGCTGCAATTCCGTTTGCTGCGTTTGAAGTTCGGTAGCCAACTGCTGGGATTGCTTTAGAAGTCCTTCTGTCTGCATCGTGGCCTCAATGCTGTTGAGCACAATGCCGATACTGGAGGTCAATTGTTCGAGAAAAGCAAGATGCGAGGCCGTGAAGGCGCTCAGCGAGGCCAGTTCAATCACCGCCTTCACGCGATCTTCGAAGAGAATGGGCAGCACGATGATGTTTCGCGGGACAGCTTGGAACAATCCCGACCGGATGGGAACGGCGTGCGCCGGCACCTCCGTTATGAGCATCCGCTTCTTTTCCGCGGCACACTGCCCAATGAGGCCCGTTCCCACCCGCAGATGATCGGGATGCCCGTCTTCGCCATTGTCCGCAAAGGCCGATAGCAGCACCATGTTCGCGGATTCTTCTGTCTCCATTTGATAGATGACGCCTTGCTGGGCATTCACGAGGGGAGCCAACTCGGACAACAGCCTTCGTCCGACGGTGGTCAGATCGCGTTGCCCCTGTAACATTCCCGTGAAGCGCGCGAGGTTTGTCTTTAGCCAGTCCTGCTCGTTGTTGCGGTCCGTGGTGAGCCGTAGGTTATCGATCATGGTATTAATATAGTCTTTAAGCTCGGCGACCTCGCCGCTCGCCTCCACCTGAATGGAACGGGTCAGGTCGCCCTTAGTAACAGCAGTGGTTACTTCCGCAATGGCGCGCACTTGGTTGGTCAGGTTGTCCGCGAGAAGGTTCACGTTTCCGGTCAAGTCTTTCCACGTACCGGCAGCGCCGGGCACGTTCGCTTGGCCGCCGAGACGGCCCTCCACTCCTACCTCGCGCGCGACCGTGGTGACCTGGTCCGCAAACGTGGCTAATGTATCCGTCATGTTGTTAATGGTATCGGCTAGCGCGGCGACTTCACCTTTCGCGTTCACCGTGAGTTTTTTTGTCAGCTCGCCGTTGGC
This sequence comes from Terriglobia bacterium, assembly GCA_963811715.1. Classification (GTDB taxonomy): domain Bacteria; phylum Acidobacteriota; class Terriglobia; order Acidiferrales; family UBA7541; genus Palsa-360. Next base: position 1,882,971 of record CAWESM010000003.1, on the reverse strand, counting down.
GACAGCGGTCACCACCTTTACGATTCCGCGCACCTGCTCGGTCAGGTTTGCGGCCATGACGTTCACATTGTCGGTGAGATCTTTCCAAGTACCAGCCACACCGGGCACCTCCGCCTGACCACCCAGTTTGCCCTCCGTGCCTACTTCCCGCGCCACGCGTGTCACTTCAGCGGCAAACGCATTGAGCTGGTCCACCATCGTGTTGATCGTATTCTTTAGTTCGAGGATTTCGCCTTTTACGTCCACGGTGATTTTGCGCGATAAATCGCCTCGCGCCACAGCCGTGGTTACCTCCGCGATGTTGCGCACCTGGCCGGTCAGGTTACCGGCCATCGCGTTCACCGAGTCCGTAAGATCTTTCCAGGTACCCGCCACTCCGGTTACGTTGGCTTGTCCGCCAAGCCGTCCTTCGCTGCCCACCTCGCGGGCAACGCGCGTCACCTCGGCGGCGAACGAACGCAACTGTTCGACCATCGTGTTAAGCGTTTCTTTGAGCTGCAAAATCTCTCCGCGCACGTCCACGGTGATTTTGCGGGAGAGATCGCCGCTGGCGATGGCCGTGGCCACCTCGGCGATGTTGCGCACCTGACCGGTCAAGTTGCTGGCCATGAAATTCACGTTATCCGTGAGGTCCTTCCAAGTGCCGCCCACACCAAGCACCTCCGCTTGGCCGCCTAGCTTACCTTCCGTGCCCACTTCTCGCGCCACGCGCGTGACCTCGCCCGCAAACGCGTTGAGCTGGTCCACCATCGTGTTGATCGTGTTCTTCAGCTCGAGAATTTCACCCTTCACGTCCACGGTGATCTTGCGCGACAGATCCCCTCGCGCCACAGCCGTGGTTACTTCGGCGATGTTGCGCACCTGGCCGGTCAGATTCCCGGCCATCGAATTAACGGAGTCGGTCAGATCTTTCCACGTTCCAGCCACCCCGGGCACGTTGGCCTGCCCTCCGAGCCGCCCTTCGCTGCCTACCTCGCGCGCGACACGTGTCACTTCACCTGCGAAAGCATTGAGCTGATCCACCATCGTATTAATCGTTTCTTTAAGCAGGAGGATCTCGCCGCTTACGTTCACGGTGATCTTCTTGGAAAGGTCACCGCTGGCGATGGCGGTAGACACTTCGGCGATGTTACGCACCTGACCGGTCAAGTTGCTGGCCATCGAATTCACGGAGTCGGTGAGGTCCTTCCATGTACCAGCGACGCCGGGTACCTGTGCCTGCCCTCCAAGCTTGCCGTCAGTGCCCACTTCGCGCGCCACGCGCGTCACTTCGGATGCGAAGGACCGCAACTGGTCCACCATCGTGTTGAGGGTGTCCTTCAGTTCCAGGATTTCGCCCTTCACGTCCACGGTGATCTTGCGCGACAAGTCGCCTCTCGCCACTGCTGTAGCCACCTCGGCGATGTTGCGCACCTGACCAGTCAAGTTGCTGGCCATGAAATTCACGTTGTCCGTGAGGTCCTTCCAAGTGCCGGCCCCAGGTACCTGCGCTTGGCCGCCCAACTTGCCTTCCGTGCCCACTTCGCGCGCCACGCGCGTGACCTCGCCCGCAAACGCGTTGAGTTGGTCCACCATCGTGTTGATCGTGTTCTTTAGTTCGAGAATTTCGCCCTTCACATCCACGGTGATCTTGCGCGACAAATCTCCTCGCGCCACGGCCGTGGTTACCTCGGCGATGTTGCGCACCTGGCCGGTCAGATTACCAGCCATCGAATTGACGGAGTCGGTGAGGTCTTTCCACGTTCCAGCCACCCCTGGCACGTTGGCTTGCCCTCCCAGCCGTCCTTCGCTGCCTACCTCGCGCGCGACACGTGTCACCTCGCCGGCGAACCGGTTCAACTGATCCACCATGGTGTTGAGCGTTTCCTTGAGCTGCAAAATCTCTCCGCGCACGTCCACGGTGATCTTGCGGGAGAGGTCGCCGCTGGCGATGGCCGTGGCCACCTCGGCGATGTTGCGGACCTGACCGGTCAAGTTGCTGGCCATGAAATTCACGTTATCCGTGAGGTCCTTCCAGGTGCCGCCCACCCCGGGCACCTGCGCTTGACCGCCCAACTTACCGTCCGTCCCCACTTCGCGCGCCACGCGCGTTACCTCGCCCGCAAACGCGTTGAGCTGGTCCACCATCGTGTTGATCGTGTCCTTCAGCTCGAGAATTTCACCCTTCACGTCCACGGTGATCTTGCGCGACAGATCTCCTCGCGCCACAGCCGTGGTTACCTCGGCGATGTTGCGCACTTGGGCGGTCAGGTTGCCCGCCATGGCGTTGACCGAGTCGGTAAGGTCCTTCCACGTTCCAGCCACCCCCGGAACAACGGCCTGTCCTCCGAGCTTGCCGTCTGTACCCACCTCGCGCGCCACACGCGTCACTTCGGACGCGAACGACCGCAACTGATCCACCATCGTATTGATGGCTTCTTTGAGTTGTAGAATTTCGCCCCGGACATCGACCGTGATTTTGCGCGAGAGGTCACCGCTCGCGACGGCCGTGGCCACTTCGGCGATATTGCGCACCTGACCGGTCAAGTTGCTGGCCATCGAATTTACTGAGTCGGTAAGGTCCTTCCAAGTACCGGCGACTCCGGGTACTTGTGCCTGCCCGCCAAGCTTGCCGTCAGTCCCCACTTCGCGCGCCACGCGCGTAACCTCAGCCGTGAACACACCGAGCTGCTGAATCATCGTGTTTACGATTGTGGCCGAGCGCAGGAATTCGCCCTCCAGGGGCCGCCCATCGACATCCAACTGAACGGTTTGCGTCAGGTTGCCCTTCGCGACGGCCCCGATGGCGCGCGTGACTTCGGTCGTGGGCCGGAGCAAGTCGTCCACGAGTGTATTGACCGACACCTCCATCTCTCCCCAGGCGGCTTTCGGCAGGTGGAATCGCATGCGTTCCCGCGTTCTTCCTTCCTTGCCCACGACTTGTCCGACACGCTTTAGTTCCTGTGCCATTTGCTGGTTAGCGGTGACAATGTCATTGAACGTGTCAGCGATTTTTCCCGCCAGCCCCGTCCAGTCCCCCGGGAGACGCACGGAGAAGTCGCCGTCGCGCATCGTCTGGAGACTGGCTAGCACCACGCTCAGGTCAGTGGATCCGATTTCAGCACGAGCAGCAGTCTGCCCGTTGTTTTTCAGGTTTGTCTCGATGGTTCCGCTTGAATTCGCGATTGCCGCGCCTTGGTCGGTTCGCTTCATGCTCACCTCCAAACGTAAGGACCAGCCGAGCTTGTACGGAGCCGGTATCGTCCGCTGCTGCCTCAAGTTCGCGACCCGTAGCGGCCTTCGAACCTGCACTCAGGCATACCCACAGGCATACCTAAGCGATGTGTATTGCAGGAGACGATGAAAATCTCAGTAGCTCAGAACTAATACCACGGAACCTTTCCCGGGAGCCTACAGGATTTAATGTATATCGGGTCGGGAAAGACTGGATTAGCTAATTAGATACTTCAAGTACTAAGCTGCACCCCTACTGACAATTACAGTCTTCTCCCGATTGTTGTCCCGATTCAATCAATGGTATCAAGTAGAAGTCACGTACCAATCGGAGAGGGGGCGCGGGATGGGATCGTCAAGTCGAATGAGGAAAAATATGGCCGCCAGTCACGACCTCGATGCGGTTACCAATTCAGGGAACTCAAACGCGAATCGCATGTTGAACGGCAAGCTTGTCGCCATTCATCGACCGAAGGACGCTTCCTCCGTTAAAACCGTGGATGAAAATCTCTTGTCGGCTCTATTGGCTCAAGATAAGGAACTCTCTCACATTCTGGACGAGGTCGACGAGGTTTCAAAGACTTCCAGATCGGACGCCCCGGACACTCAGGCCCTCAGCAAGACGCTGCAACGCGCGGTCTTATGCGCCGTCAAGCAGTCGTTACTGGACAGGGAGCTCCGATCTCTAGCCTTGACCGACGATCTTACCGGGTTTTATAACCGACGGGCTTTCTTAGCCTTGGCGACGCAGCAGCTTCGAGTGGCGATCCGCAAAGGCCAGGGGCTATTGCTGTTCTTCGCGGACGTGGATTATTTGAAGGAAATCAATGATACGTATGGACACCGGGAGGGAGATCTCGCACTGGTTCGAACGGCAGACGCATTGGAAGGGACTTTTCGATGTTCGGATATCCTCGCCCGGCTAAGTGGGGATGAGTTTGCCGTGTTCGCGCTGGAAACTTCAAGTCAATGCGAGGATGTCATTGTTCGCCGTCTCGAGAAGAACCTGAAGGCATCGAATGCAGGCGAAACTCGTTATGAGCTTTCGGTAAGTATAGGCGCGGCCCGCTTCGACCCTAAGAATCCAATTTCACTCGGAGAACTACTGACGCAAGCGGATCAGTCCATGTACAGACAGAAAAGGGATCGTTCGAGGATTTGGGCGACACCCTCGGTACGTGCGTGATTTATCTAACAGCTGATCAATGAGATGGCCCAGAGGTGATATGTATGTGGGAAGATTGCAGTTACTGCTGGGTGGTATTGTGCAAGAACAATTGGTTTCATAAGCGGCAGAATCTATTCTCCAAACATAAAATTCCGCTGGCCGAGACAGATGTCTACGCGCCGCCGCCTGCCCTGAAAAGCAGCTTCCTGGTCAAGTGCGATGAATGCCACAAGGAGTATCTCTATAAACCCTCCGAGGTGCTGAGGCACGACCAAGAGCTTCCCGCGTCTTTCCTTCCCCATCCGCTATTTCAAATGGAGTTCCTGCCGCGCGCCGTCGAATTGACGGAGCAAAAAGCCGTCGAGGTCGCGACGGGTGCCGAACGCCGGCGCAGCGAACGATTGTCCTTGGATGTGGTGCTTGTCGTCAGAGGACAGACCGCGAAAAAGAAAGCATTCCAGGAAGCGACTTTCACGACCTCCGTGAGTGCGTACGGCGCACTGGTGGTCATGTCCACAAAGGTGGAGCTGGGACAAACGATTTACCTGAAGAATCCAACCACCCAGAAGGAAGTGGAATGCCGAGTCGCCCGTTTCGGCCCACTATACGGCAATCAGGCTCAGGTGGGTGTCGACTTCGCGCAACCTACTCTAACGTTCTGGCCGGCTGTGTTTGCACCGAAAAGTTGGAAATCCATCGTGGCGCAGTCGCGAGCCGTGTCCTAGAGATTCGCAGTCCTACAGGACTGGCGATTCGTCGGATGCAGAGTCTTCCGCCTCATTCGCAAACCCGGGGCAGGAGGGTACAGAAGGGCGCCCTCGCGGCTGACCTTCCGAGAAAACGGACAGAAATTCTTGTAAAAGATCATCGGTAGGACCGGGAGCACAAGCACTTCATTGACCTAGGATAATTAAGGAGGCCTCTCTGGAAACTGGGACGCGGTCGAGCCGGAAGTCGAATAGCCTGCCGAACAGCGATCACTGTGATCGTCTGAATCCATCCGACAGACAAAATAATTCCAACGAAATCGACTTTTGCAAGGAATCACGATTGCTACTAGGGTCCAGACTCAATTGATTAAAGCCAGAATGCCACGGCGGCAACGAGGCACAGGGCTGAGAAGTAGTTCCGAGCGAGTTTGTCGTAGCGCGTTGCGATGCGCCTGAAACCCAACCGCTTCGCCAATGGGGAGATGTTCTTTTCCGAGGGCCGTTAGCGTGCCTGGTCGCGGCGCCGGTGAAGCGTCCGAGACCGGTCTGGAGCGCCTTGTTGTGCGCCACACGCTTAGCTCTTTGACCTGAATGCCCACAGCGCCAGAGCAGCTGCGACGAGCGCCGCCGCCCAAGACGCGGCTACCGGCACCGCGAAACTGCCGACGGTCACGGGAATCTGCTCGACGGCGCGTAGGGCCTGAAGTATTGCGACCAGGGCAAAAACAGCACCAGAGGTGACGACATATTTATTGGCCATTCCTTCCTCCGTTTATTTGTGACGCACAACGACATCGCAATGAGCCGCCGGGCCACCGATCATTTCGACCGCCATGGGGTCATCCGCGGTATCCAGCGCGGGACGGCGGCGCGGAACGCCTCGTACTCTCTCCCAAACGTCCGCTCGAGCGTGGGTTCTTCGTACGCCACGACGACGACGTGGAAGAAGAGCCACAACAGCGCGCCGTAGACGATGATGCGCCAATCGCCCATCAGCACCGCTTGACCCAGGATGATGGCAACGAGCGCGACGTATATTGGATTACGCACATAACGGTAGAGACCGGTCACCACGAGATTCCGGGGCGGCGCGATGGGCGCGGGGGTGCCGAGACCCTGCAGCGCGAAACGCGCAAATGCGTCAACGAGCCCAGGCACGCCTGCGAGAATCATTATCGCGCCGATGCCGCGCGTCAGCTCCAGACCAAGGAACGGCGGCCGGAGTTGCCAACCCGTGATCGACCATGGAACGAACCCCGCCAGCGTACATGGGGCGACCACGAAGAAAACCGCCGAGCCCAGGACGGCAATGGTTCGTTGCACGGCGGTTCCCGACACTCGCTGCGAGCTCATTCCAACCTCCCCTTCATGGTTTCCCGTCGTCATCCGGGTGCCGACACGCTCGCCATGTTATCCAAAAAGCGGAAAACCGCGCACGACTAAAGCCAGAATGCCACGGCGGCAACGAAGCACAGGGCTGAGAAGTAGTTCCGAGCGAGTTTGTCGTAGCGCGTTGCGATGCGCCTGAAGTCCTTGAGCCTGCAGTAGCAGCGCTCGATGACGTTGCGATCCTTATAGGCTTGCTTGTCGTGACGTATGCGTTTCTTCCGATTTGACCGGCCTGGGATCTCCGGTTTGATGCCGTCCTTGCGCAGAGACTTGCGGAACGAGTTGCTGTCATAAGCCTTGTCACCGAGCAACTCGGCGATGCCGTCGAGCAGACTGACACATGCCGGCCCGACTGTGCAGTCGGCGGTGTTGCCAGGCGTGAGGATCAAGACCCACGGGCGACACAGCTTATCGACAAGGCCGTGAATCTTGCTGTTGCGCCCGCCCTTGGTGATGCCAATCGCCTGTTCCGACGCCCCCCCTTTTCCGCCGCCAGCGCAGCGATGCGCTTTGACATGCGTGCTGTCGAGAGCCATTCGTTCCGGCGGTTCAGCAGGTTCGGCCGCCGCCTCGAAGATGCTCTGCCAAATTCCCTGCGCACTCCAGCGGTTGAAGCGATTGTAGACCGTCTTGGCCGGCCCATATTCCGGCGGACAATCGACCCATCGACATCCGCTCTTGAGCACATGCATGATCCCGCTCAAAATGCGCCGATTGTTCTTCGGCTTCACGCCACGGCGATTGCTTGGAATAAACGGCTCAATCCTCGCCCATTGCCCGTCGCTAAACCAAAACAAGTTCGCCCGCATCTGTTGGCCCCCCGATTCGGTTTGACCAACCCGTTGAATCTCAACATGGTTAATTGGGTCTTAACCCTAGGACCTCCCCCCGGTCAAAACACGGCATCTTCAATCCTGTGTGTAAGCAATGGGTCATTCCAAGCTAGCTCCACATCGAACAACCAATCGCGGCTAGCCATTGCAGCCCGAACATCCGCCGCACAAAAACTGCAATCGCGAGCGCAACTCTTATCGTGACGGACTTGCCGCGCTACGCCGTACTACCGGGGTTTCTCCCTTGCCCGTTTAATCAACGAATCTATTTCCGCCTCCGTGCGTCCAATCTTTTTCAATTCCGTGAGTACTTCACTTTCCGTAAGATTTTGCGAGGTCTTCATGAAGCTGCCTCGCCGGAGCTGCGGATCAATCCAGATGATCCAAAACACTTCGGGGTCTGCCCCTTCAACCTGGATGACGCCAAAGACGTCGTATCCCACTGTCGCAATCACTCCTGCACATCCGCTTCCAATCTTCGGAAGGTCCTAGAAACCGTTCTCGATGGTTTTCTAAAACCTCGACGGGCGGTTCGATTTCGTCCAGTCCCACCAGTCAGACCTTGATTTATTTCCCGCGCTGAAAACTGATCGTGGAACGAATCAAACGTGCCTAACTACGGCAACGTACGACCTACTTGCCTACCCGCCACCGCTTCAAAAACGCGCTCATCAGATCCGGCTTTGAATGCCACACTGCAGAGCTTTCAATCCACTTTCACGGTGTTGAGCGGAAACCTCATTCCACACACTAATCATGCTGAAGACAGAATTCCCGGAGAATACTGTCAACTCATCAGAACGATGGGAAATTTACTGTATGCCGGGGTTCGGCGTATTCCTGATACTTCTTGCCGCTCGAATCTACCCGGCATCACAACAATGGGGAGGGAATTTTTTCTCGTTTGATATCGGGAATGTGCTGCACAACCGGTCGAGCGCGGTGTCCCGCGTGAGTGCGAAAGGCCGGATTCGGCAACGCCTACTCGTAAGATACCAGCGCTTCAAGGTTCAACGATTTGGTTGCGTACCGCATACCGCACCAACTCACTCACGTTGTGCAGGTCCAGCTTGCGCATTATATTGGCGCGATGCGTCTCGACTGTCTTAACGCTGAGACTCAAAGACGAAGCGACTTCCTTGCTGCTCTTGCCCTCAGCAAGCAGCTGAACAATTTCCCGCTCGCGTGACGTGAGGCGGTCGCGGATCGATTCCGGGGCCTTCGTAACGGGCCCTCCCGCGTTGAAATTACTCAGAATCACTTCCGTCGCGAGAGGTGTAAAGAAAGGTTGGTGTTTCGCAAGAGTCTCGACAGCGATGATGAGGTCACGGTCCGAGTCCGATTTCACGATATATCCGCGGACCCCGGCGTCGACAATCTCACGAATCAACTGATCGGAGTAATGCATGGACAAAATCAGAACCTCAGTGCTGGCGGAAGCCTTTCGAATCCTTCTCGCCGCGTCCAGGCCGTTCAGATCCGGCATGCTGATATCCAGGATTACGATATCCGGTTTTAGTTCTTCCGCCTTGAGAACGGCCTCACGACCTGTATTGGCTTCCCCGCAAATTTGCCAATCCGCGCGTGACTGAAGCAGCGCCTTGACTCCACGCCGCACTAGATCATGATCGTCAGCAATCAGAATGCGAAGGGGCTTCATAACATTCTCCGCTAATCCAGAGATTATTTTCGCTAACGCCGGACATGGCGGAAAAAGTGTTTTCGACGACGCAACGTCCGCAAGAAATTCAGTGCAAGCGACGACTATATCTTCTAGATCGAGACGAGTGCAACTGTAAATTAGGACTGGCGAAGTCCAAGCGAAGTTCTGACCCCGCGCAAAATTCACGGAAACGTCACGTCGGAGGGGCATTGGAAGATTCTGCATTGTACATTCGAATCTGTGCCTCGTGCGAAAACGGTTTTTGACCCTTCACGGCATGCCCCCGGTAACGCCCCCGGTTAAACTACATGGAAACCCCGATTGTCCGGACCGAACGTAGCTCGTATCCTTCGCCTGGATGGGATGCATACACTAATAACTGACGCCGTGAAAGTTGGCGGGCGCAATTCCGCGCCTGCTCCCGCCAACGACAACGAGACGGAATGTTGGCAAACGCCCGAGCAGGAGCAATCAATGATTTCGGCAAGGGACGACTATAGCTCTGAACTCATGGCCCTAGTCGTTCTCATTGTTCTTAGTGCGTTGAGTCATTTCTGGTACGTCCTGATCGTCATCTGTGTCGGAGCGGGCCTCATCGGAATGGGTCTCTTGTTTACGAGGATCATCCTTCGGGCAACGATGGTGGACGAAACAAAGGGGACCCCATGAAATTGAGCCTGCGGCTCAGCCTGATTCTGGGGGCGGCGATCACCCTGGTCACGTTTGTCATGGCATGAAACCAGGTGCCCTCGGGGAAGCGCGGCCTCCGATCGGATCTCAAGCGGCGCGCGGAAACATTGGTCGAAAATTTGCAGGAAACGGCCGAACCCGTCGTACAAAGGGGGACCGCTTCTCAACTTCGCCTTGTTGTAGAGCGATTTGTAAACCGCGAACACCTAGCAGGTATCGCTGTCTATGATGACCTCGGAAAGGCTATGGCTGTTAGCTCGCAACTCCCCGCCATTGTAGTGGAGCTCCTTAATTTGTTTGCAACGCATATAAGCGGATATCATGGTCTCGGCGTTTTTTAGACCATCGGCCAAGCGGCCATGTATGGCTACGCACTTCCATTGCACCGCGAATCGGAAATGGCGGGTGCCCTCATTACGTTCTACGACGCCTCTCACACCAAAGCGGAGAGCACGCGAGTCTAGCACGACGCGCTCTGGCACGTCGCTGCTCAGGTCTTGCTGGTCATCTTGATTACCATCTTAGTAATATACTGTACAATTATCGGGCCGATCACAAGAATGGCTCAATGGATGCGGGACGGGCGGCACGGGAAGGTCGAGCCGTTCCCGCATCGAATTGCGGAAAGTTTCCTCGGGCCATTGTCCGCCGAGGCGGCCAGTTTGGCTCAAAAACTGGTGGAGGCGCAGGTTGCTGCCAAAGAAGAATGGGAAAGTCGCAGAGCTGAATCGCGAAGCCCTTGAGGCTGTTGTTCAGCGCGTCTCTTTGTTGGCGGATGACCGCTTACACGGGATACGCCTGGCGCTCGGAAAGAACCGGCTGGAAGCCTCGCCGAGTTCGCCCGAATATGGCGAGGCGAAGGAAGTTGTGGAGGCTCGGTACGGGCACGAAGGCGTGGAGATCGGCTTCAGCGCGGAATATTTGCTTGAAATTCTCGGCGTCGCTGGCGCAGCGACTTCACTTCATATGCAAGTGAAGGACGCGCGGAGTGCGGCCGAGTTCCAGTCGCCAGGTAATGACCAGGAGGAGTACACATATCTGTTAATGCCGCTTCGCCTGTAGGTGATCGCCGTCCCCTGTGGGCGGCAGACACGGTGTCCGGTAGGACGGTCGACCCCAACAACCAAGGAGAATTTGTCGTGACGCAAGATCAGGAACCGAAGACGGAAGCGCTCAATTTCACGGACCGGTTGCGAGCTGCTGGCGGACAATGGTAACGGTCAGCTACAGCGGAGATGGCGACGCAGGACGTGCAGAACCGCCTCAGTTGCAAGACGCAGCAGGCAATCCAATTGACGAATCGAGTCAGTACGGGTTGACATGGGACATGGTAACCTGGAAAGATAGAATGTAGAATATCCCGCGGACGAAGAACGAAGAATCTATACACGTCCAGCTAAATGATGCTGCCATTGCTGCCCTGAGGGTTGTGCATGAGCGGGGTGATGGAAGAGAGCGTGTGTTCCAGTCAGCGAAGACTGGGGAACCGCCCGAAAATGGGCGGCGTTGGGTTGACGACGCGGTGGTGGAAGCGGAGATCAAGAATTTTCGCTGGCGCGACTTACGGCATACGTTCGCGAGTCGTTTGCGAATGAAGGGCGCTCCGCTCGAAGATATCGCTGATTTGCTGGGGCACAAGAGTTTGACGATGACACGACGGTACGCGCATCTCGGTCCGAACAAGCTGCATGCCGTGGTGTCTCTGCTCGGAGCAACTGCCACCACAAGTGCCACCGGCGAAAACGGTGCCGAGGAGACTGCCTTGCAAGTTATCATGCAGTAACCACTTTAGGGGCGTAGCTCAGTGGTAGAGCAGCGGCCTTTTAAGCCGAAGGTCGTGGGTTCGATCCCCACCGCCCCTACCAACCATCTCATGTGTTCCGAATAACTTAGCAGTTTCGCGAGGCGGCAAAAGGCGGCAATAAGAAATAAAATGAGCCTCTTGGGTGGCACCGATGGCTCTAGCAACGCAAAAAGCGATTGCGATTGAACTGCAGTCCATACTTTTGAAGAATCGCAGGCGAGCTCTAACCGCGAAAGACAATCGTTTTGAAGTTTTGCAACACTAAGAAGACGCGCGGGACTTCTAATCCAACCAAGGCCATCAGCTTCTCACCTAATCCGGACTTCTTCTCGTCTGGGGGCAGGCCTCGATCGAATTCCGCAGGACAAACAAGGCGCGATCCTAGCTGAATTTCCGCGCCTGGCACTTAAAAACGGACTCAAAGAGTGCCTTTGCAACATCGCTCGTCGGAAGCCGGAGTCCACCTTTGACAACATCGTTCGGGATTTCGGCGTTCGATATGTCGAGGGGTACACGTCCCCCAACTTTGCCGATGTCGTCGCGAATGCACCATTTTCGGAATAGACGACCTCCCGATCATCGAATTGCGCACACGTATCAGCGCGGCTAAAGAAGGAGACACCAAACGCGCTTTACTCTGGGGCGAAACTCAGCGAGAGAACACTGGTTCCGGGCAATAACGCACGACCCGGCGAGACCCGTTTCGAAACTTGGCTCACTCAGTCCGCAGCAAAAGCGGCGGGCCGCTAGCTTGACTCGAAGCACAAGCACACACTGTCTAAAGAAATGGTCTCTACAGCTGTCACCGTATGCGAAGGCTTCTTCGCACATAGTGATTCTACGAGGGGCGGCAAGTCCACCAAGCACCGGCTGACTACGAAAGCGGAAAATAATCCCCGAGAACCTCGCGCCAAATCCGCAGAGCTTCTCCCTGCCGCCCGGTTTCTTCGGCTCGCATTGCCAGGGCAGCCTTTTGCTGCGCCTCTTGCAATGCCTTACGCGCGGCAGTTACCAGCTCGGGAGTCATTTGGTCTGAGACGGGCGGACCGAGGCCAGCCGGATCGGGCCAGGGCGCGCCCACATTCGCCTCCATCGCCGCGAAAAGATTCCGCACTTCGTTCGGGTAGGTTGAGAACGGAGCTTCCACCAATCCTTCCGCCATGACTTCAACCAGGAAAGATGGCTTGATCGGCTTTCCGTTCGCTCGATTCCAGCCTTTGGTCATTTTGACTAGCGGGACCCAGCCCCCGTCAAGCTCATCGTTTTTCTCGGTCGCTTGCTCCATGTGCTTTTTCGGATTCGTCTTAATCCATTTGCCGGTCACTTTGTCCGGGATCTCGTACACATCCTTTCCTGCTTCGAAGGCGGGAACGGCGTCGATACTGAGCACCTTACCCTCGTGGTCATCCGGGTAATAGTTTTTGTCGAAGGTCACTGTGACGGCGCGACGGCAGATTTCGGTTTGATCCTGCTCGGAAAAAGTCTTTTTCAGACACTTATCAAAAGCCTGCAGGGTCTCGATGGGCGGTTTTTCCCGGCGCCACTTCTCCTTGTCGCCCAGCACAAACATCACATCAACGTCCTTCAGAGGCTTCGTTTTCGTATGCCGCCGGTAAGAGCCGGAGAGAAAATCAGCTTTCACGTCAAATCCGCTGCGAATGCAATCACGCACCTGCGTCTGGCGTTTTGAGGCGTCCTTGCTTTCGGTGTCGCTTAGTTCCAGCTTTTTCCGAAATTTATCAAAGGCTTCTGCGGTGCTAAGCATGGCTGTTTTACCTCCAGTACGTCGCGCCGGCCGTCATGTGGCCGGTAGCGATCACGGTTCCCGCCTGACGCGCGGACATCTTGCCTGTCGAAAGGAAAGAGCAGCTCGTAAAGCCAGAAACTGTGGGTGCACCGCTATCCGTGCATAGCAGAATCCGGTACGTGCAATCGCTTGTTGGACGCTTCGACTTTGCGATGAGCTGGCGCAGGTAGTTCTTGTCGAGCCACATGTCATCGTCCACGCCGGAGCCCGAGTAACCAACGGGAAATTCCCAACGCGCTGATGCTTCCGACGCGTCCGGCTTGAAAAACTCGACAACGATGTTGTTCAGGTGCCCCGAGCGCAGCCAGGTCTGTATGCCGCGCTCGATGGTGTCCCAATCCTGCATCAGCTTTTCCGGGCTAATGCCATATTCGCGAATCACCTCGCGCAGAGTGTTGCGCATGTTATCGCTCATGAAAATTATGCTATGCGCCTGGGTAAAGACATGGGCGTAGGCGTATGTGCTCATCTGCTTTTTATCCTTTCACGTTCCAGTCCACCACGATGCTGCCTTGTGCCTTGCCAGCGGTGTCCGCCTCTTCGTCCTCCGCCCGGTCTGCTTCAGCGACATCGAATACCTTAATGCGCGGGCTTCCCGCGAGCGCCTTGCGCACCCACGCGATATTCTCTTCATCGCAAGGAACATGCATCGTCCAGTCGCCCGCGGTAGGATTCCAGGTGAGCGCGTCCACTTTGGCGCCTTCCTCAAGCGCCTTCATTCCGTAGCGGCAGTAAATGCGCAGCTGTGCCCCGACGCCTTCCAGCAGAATCGCGCGGCTCGCCGGGTGTTCATCCGTGATGATCGACCCCATCACGCCCGCGGCATTCTTCAGCTGCTGAGCGTCCTTTGAGCCCGCACCGGTGACGAGATCGATGATGCGCTGCCATGTGTCCGAGGCGGAGAGAGATGGAATGGAACTGATGTCGCGCCGAACTCTCATTGCGCCCTCCCTTTCTGGGTCTTCGCGGATCGGCGAAATGCCGCCTCAATCTTGGCGCTTGTGAGTTTGTTCGGGTCTTTCGCCGTATCAATATCGGAACCCATCGCCACGAATATGTCCTTGCGGATGCGGCGGCCATCAAGGCCGTCAGCCGCCTTGGCGAGGCGGCCGGCGTCGGATTCCAGATCCCGCACCGATTTCCATACGCCGCCAATCGCCTTCAGCGTGTCGGCGATAATTTCCCGTCGCGCTTCCTCGTTCGGCAATTCGAATTCCTCGACGTGATCAGCTCGCGAGAGAAACGCCTCATCCAGCGCTGTCGCGAAATTGGTGGTGGCAAGAAGCAGGACATTGCGGTGTTGCCGCGTAAGGCGATCCATGCCCGACAGCACGGCGTCGGTTGCGCGATGGACATCGGCAGGATTGGCGTCGAAACTCAATTTGTGGCGCGAGACTGCCAGCGTCTCCACCTCGTCCAGTAACACTATCGCGGCGCCGCCCATCGCTAGCTCCGGGATCGTCTGCTCAAAAAGCTTGGTCATTGCCTGTTGGCTGCGACCCAACGCCGAGCTTGCCAAAGCGTGCGGATCGATTTCTACAAAAGTGCATTTTGTGCCGGGGAGCTGCTTGGCGATCTGATTTGCCAGGCCGCGTGCAACCGTCGTCTTGCCCGTCCCCGGCGCGCCGCTGAGTAAAATGAGACCGTGCAGCGGCGCCGATTCAAACGGCAGCTTTTGCCGCACCGTGAACGAAAGCAGGGACTGCGCCATCAGCCGCTCGCGCACGCCATCGGGTAGTTTTATGGACGACCACGCAGCGGCGAGTCCCTTATCGGGTAGTGGACAACGATGCGCGACGCCGTCAGGATTGCTCATAGCTGGGTCTCTCGTTCCAGATCAGAACCTTCTCAAAAACATTCTTCTTGATCGAATACTGCAAGCAGTTTACACTACATACGTAATGGTGTCAATTGTAAACCGAAGGGGGATGCCATGATTGCGGATCGCATACGACTCGCTCGAAACAAGGCCGGCTTCTCTCTGCGCGACCTCGCGGCCGAGATGGACGATTTGGTGACGGCCCAAGCCATCGGCAAATACGAACGCGGCGAGGACATTCCCAGTTCCAAGGTCCTGAACGCGCTGGCAAAAGCGCTTGACGTGTCTCTCAGCTACCTGCTCGACACCCAAGGCATTGTGCTGTCAGGCGTCGAATTTCGGACCAAGGCAAATACCACCGGGAAAGACCGCGCTCACGTGGAAACCGAGGTTCTTGAATGGATAGAGCGCTATCTGCAGGTCGAGCTCGTGCTCGAACTGGACAGTTCCAAGTGGAAGTGTCCGGTCCCGTGCCCGGTCAAACTCAGGGACATAGGCGAGGCCGAGCAGCTTGCAAAGGACGTTAGGAAGGCCTGGAAGCTCGGACTCGATCCGATACCCAACATGACTGAACTCTTGGAGGAGAAGGGGCTCAAAGTCCTTACTGTCCCACTACCCGATCGCGTCTCCGGATTTACCTGCCTCGTTGGAAGGGGCGAGGCCCAGCCCCCGCTGCCAGTCATTGTTGTTAACGACCAGTTTTCGCTGGAGAGACGACGCCTCACACTGGCCCACGAGCTTGCGCATCGCATCATCGAGCCCGAGTGTTTGAGCCCGAAGGACGAAGAGAAGGCCGCCAGCCTCTTCGCGGGCGCGTTCCTCATGCCGCGCGAACACCTCTTGAAGGAAGTCGGTAAACACAGGAATGCCCTCGGTTACAGCGAAATCGTTGATCTCAAGCACCTCTACCGCGTCAGCGGGATGGCGCTTCTGATGCGCTTGCGGCAGCTCGACGTGATCAGCGAGTCTACCTTAATCTACGCATTCCAGACTGTCGCGCGCGGCTGGCGCACCCAGGAACCGGAAGAACTTGAAAAGCCCGCGAAACGCGGGCACCGGGAGCGAGCGCGAAGATTTGAGCGCCTGAGTTACCGGGCACTCGCGGAAGGTCTGATTTCACTAAACAAGGCAGCCGAGCTGTTACGGCTTCCAGTGGCTCAAGTTGAGGCTGGTTTGAAAGGTCCGCAAACCGCGCATGCATGAGGATCGTAGTAAGTGACAGCAGGTGCCTTATAGATCTCCGAAAAGTGTCGTTACTCGACGCTCTCCTTAGACTTCCGTGCGAATTCCTGATTCCCGACACGCTTTTTGAGGATGAACTGCTCAAATTTACGCCAGCACAGAAGAAGTCGTTGATTCGTGGTGGCCTGAAGGTCATCGATCTCCCCGGGGAGCGGGTGTTACGAGCACAGGCGGTGATCCGACTGTCTCCGCGACTCTCGGTTCACGACGGTTTTGCCTTCGCGCTTGCGGAGAGCCATCCGGGATGTATGCTCCTCACAGGCGACGGCGAACTACGAAATCTTGCCACCCAGCACAAAATGGAAGTGCACGGAGTGCTTTGGGTAATTGATGAAATTCATCGCCACCGGATAGAAAAAGCGAAAACCCTATTGGCGGCGCTTCGCTCATTCTCCGCCGATTCCACGGTACGGCTGCCCCGGCGCGAAGTGGCCGCATCGATAAGACGCTTTTCCGGACTGAAATAACGCAGAGCGGTAACGAAAACTATGCCCAAGGGAAACAAAAAGAAAAAGAAGTCACAGTCCCATCCTGGCTCTCTCCTGGCACCCGAGGCAATGGGCGGCATCATTGCCGGTAAGGGATTTGATTTCCAGACCCGGTACGCCGCCTGCAACGTTCCGTTATGGCTGCTGGAGGCGGCATTCCATCAGCTGTTTTTCGAGGGCACCGGCGACATCGATATTCGCTACACGGAGGGCGGTAAGTCGTCTCGTATTCATATCCAGGTGAAAGACCACGACGTGCAGCCGGCACAACTCAAGACCGTGATCGAACAATTTGCGCGCCTGGATTCCGATCTGCCGAATACTTACAAATGTTTCAACCTCGTGTGTCCGTCTCTCTCCGCCACCCTTCGGCCCGTTGAAAATGGCCTTGCACGGTTCCGCGGCGCGAAAGCCTACTACGACGACAAGCCCGAGGCTCTTGCACCCACGAAAGAGGAACTTGACGCACGGCTGCGCAAAGCGGGCCTGGGCGGCCACATCGATTTCATTTACGCCAAGGTCTACCTCGACGTGGGGCATGGTGACATGCATCACGATGATCGCGCCATCAACCATTTCATCGCCCGACTATTGAGCCATCCTGATTACGCCGAAAAGGTTCGGGCGATGGTGCTGCCGGCATTCGCCGAAGTCATGCGCGAGATCGCAGCGCGCAAGGGAAATGTTATCGAGAGAGCCGAGATCGAGAAATTTCTGCAGGCCGCCGTCGCTTCTGGAATCGCGAGCGAAAAGAAAATTACGCTGTGGCTTCAGAACTGGACCAACGAATCCTTCGAACCGTCTGCTGACTATGCCCTTGATTGGTCTACACATTTCGACAGGCCCACCCGAAAAGTGCCGTCACCGGAGATCTGGAACGAGCAGCTTATTCCCGAACTTGAAACTCTCAAGAGGAAAATATTGGCAGAGCGCAAAGAACGCATTACCCGATTTCGCGGTAAGTGTGCGTTGTCCACCGGCATCGCGCTGGGAGCTACTTTCCCCACTGTTGGCGGCTGGACGTTTGAAATACCGCAGCCTCCCGCGAAAGACGCGTGGCGATCAGACACCCCGGCAACGAACCCCTACCAAATCAACCTGGAAGTTCTCGAAGGAACAGAAAGCGGCACGGACATCGTTCTTGGACTGAATATCAAGGGCGACGGGCGCCAAGAAGTTATGAAATACGTTGAAAGCGCGGGAAACCCACCCCGAATATTTGCATTCCTATCGCCGCCCTCGCAGGGCGCACAATCGATTGGCGGGGCAGGGGACGCAGTCGCGTTTGCACAGGCCGTTCGCAACCAGCTCGGCCTGCTCCTGAAGAAGTATGGGCTGCACAAGACTCGAATATTCTTTTATGGTCCATTTGCCCTCGCGGTTTTCCTTGGACAGCAGCTGACCTCCGTGGGAGGAATTCAGTTGTTCGAATACCAAGATCCGGGCTACGTTCCGAGTTGTCTCCTTCGAACGTGAGCGCAACCAAAACCGAGCTGAACGAGTGGCGAAGACATGAATACTGCGGTGATAGATCTAGACGCATTCAACTTAACGCGCGCCAAGTTGCATTTTCTCGTCGATGACGATCCGGCCAAAGCAATTGAAGAGGCACGTGCCCTTCCGTCTGACAAGCCTCTCGGCGGGATATACTTCACAAGTCTGAAGGCAGGTATCTTGGTTGACGCTGGTTCCCGCGCCAAGAATAAGGAGGCAATCGAAGAAGGACTCGCGCTGTTCGAGGGACTTCTTGCGAAATCTCCCAAAGAAGCCAGTCATCACTACAACCTGGGCAACAGCCTCGTCTCCTTAGCCGATCAGGAACCCTACACGGGAAGTACTTGGTATTTAAGAACGGCTGATGCGCGGCGCCAGGCCCGGAGCCATTTTCAGAAGGCGATATCGTCGCGGGACAACACCGCCGTTCTTTCGACGGCTTTGACCAATCTCGGAAACGCTTTATTAAGGGCTCACCGGTGGGTCGAGGCTTACGATGCCTACGCGGGCGCGCTCAAGCACGACAGTTCGAATGCAGTTGCGGCAACGGGAGCGGCCAAGATCCTTCTGCGTTGCGTGGCGCGGGGGATCGGCGATAAACGAATTCTCCAATCTGTTGCCGCATGCCACCTGAAAACTGCCAATCTTCATCCTGAACGGCTCGCGGACCTCGCCGGCCAAAGGGCGCAAAAACAGCTAGCACAGCTCCTGAAAACGCGACTTCCGAGCCGCAAACCGCCGGAGATAAAAGACGCGAACGACTATGAAAAATTTGTTGCGCGCCACAGACTCGCCCTGTCGCCAACTATCGAGGGCCTAGACTGCTCGCTAAAGCGATGGGATTCCCTACGCCTTCACTCCATAACGGAACCAGTGGACACAGGCTCCGGCGTGCCGCCGTTGTTTGCGATGCTTAACGTGATCAAATCTGATTTTCTTGCCGCTCGTTATCTTGCCTATCAGACCCTTTCGTCCACATTCCCGGAAAGTGGTCTGTATATGGATACGCTCGACTACGCCGTCTACGGCATTGTGCCGTCTTTGCTGTCGCTCGCACAACGCGCCTGCATTGATCTGCTCGACAAAATCGCGGCAGCCAGCACCGAATACTTTGCCATTCCAGATAACGTGAAAGTAATTTATTTCAGCAATAGATGGTTTCACGATTCGAGGAGGCGGCCGCTGGTTTGGCACCCGTCGTTGCGCCCGCACATCGACAAAGGCAATACCGCACTGATCGCTTTGGCCGAGATGTCACTGGACATTGACGAACAAGGATTTCTGGTCCGCAAGAAAGCCTTCCGACACGCTTCGACGCATCGGTTCACGGTTCTGCACGATATTGGATGTCGCCCGAGTCGCGAATCCGCGCAGATCGAGCACTGTGGAATTACGGAATTTAAGGCTCAGCTAATAGAGAGCCTACAATTGGCCCGCGCTGCGGTCCTTTATTTTGTCGAGATGGTTTCTATCGCCGAGCGCGCACACCTCGGCGGCTCGGAGAAGACGATCCCGATTCCCGTTCCCACTCACCACTACATTCGCGGCGCGGATGCGGAGCGCCACTAATCCCACAGGCTGTGCAGGGGGCCACTTGGCGAAATCAAAAAAGAGCAGATAAATCGATGTCTTCGTGCATGCTTGCACGGAAAAGTCGGCTCATCTAACCGCATGGTCGAGTTTCATGACGAGCTGCGTAGCCTGGGGCCAGCCCACTTCGACGAACTGGTCGAGGATCGAAGCAAGATTTGAGGCGTTTGAAGGGTCTTTCAGAATCTCCTTGTGATCCGCCAGAATCACTTCCGCGAACTGGACGATTTCTCCGATGGCCATTTGATCGGACTGGTATCCCATGTTGAAACCCTTGAATAGGTCCGCTGCCAATTGCAGTACGCGAGGCGGATCATATGAAACGGTTGTTCTAAACAGCTCCATCAGATGATGGGTCGTTTGCGCGGGCAGTACACCTTTGTGCTGCGGACCAATGGGCCCCAGCAGCAACTTCCAAATCGGCTCCAACTCAACAAATAGTTTCATTCTCTGCGGATCGTCCAACGAAGGCAGATTTTCGCGGACGAGATTTTCGTTCACCCGAAAGATTAGGTAAAGCTGGAACACTGCACTGTCGATTACCGTCAGCGCACCCTTTAGTGTCTCCTGCTCGCGCGCATGATCTTCGGGCGATGGCGCGCTGGGCGTACTGAAATATTCAGAAATAACGAAGTCGGCGCGGGAGAGTGCCCTCGTCCATATTTCCCTGGCTCTTGCCCGTATGTCGCTTTTCGTATGGTCATTGCTTCCGATACCATCGGACAAGTAGTACGCCGAAGATTGGGCGATCTGGCTCAGCTCTTTTGAGTATTTCGCGGGATACTTCTCAAAGAATTTCAGGGCTGTGCTGGCGTTTGCGTCGCCGAAGAGTACAAACAAATCCGTCAGCGAATGCGCAACGATTGTCAGCACATCGTCTGTACGGCCAGTTGGTAGCTCGCGTCCCAGAAGGGAGGTCTGCCACTCGATCACAACATCTCGCTCTCTCTTCGCGATGTAGGTATGGCTTACGCTTTGTGCCAGGGAAGCCAAGACACCAGTTGCGTTTTCTACCGGCAGCCTCGCGTTGGCGATTTTCCAGAACAAATCCCGATTCTTCTCATACAAATAAATTAGCCCCATGGCGATCTGTAATCTAACGGCAGGAGAAGGATCGGAGCTGAGTTTCTCGGCCAACGATTTCATCTGTTGGTCCGTGCCCCAGTTGCCAAGGTAGTGCATCACGCCTTGTGCCGCCTCGATCTTCGGGGTTGGGCTCCAGGCCGGACGATCAAAATTAGCGTCCGCGTCCTCTCGCGGGAGAGGAAGCGGATAATCGGCCGCCGCAGCTACAATCGTCTTGCATCTTGACAGGACCTGAGAGTCTTCCGCAAACACCTTGTTCTTTAGGATTGCCTGTGCCACTGCGGCCATCGTGGTTAGAGCCTCAGTTATCACTCGTTCGTCGGCGGTCTTGGTTTTCTCTACGAGTTCGTAGGCGCTCCACAGCTCTCCGATAATCTCTTCTCCCCGCTCCGTGGGCGGCATCTGGTTTACGAATTCGCTTTCGAATGCCTTGAGGGGACTCGTTGCGGCCAGGAGAGTCCGATTGTCTTCGCGCTCTGTTTCAACTCCCTGTCTCTTTAGCCAGCCGTCTTCTTCATCCGGTCCCCAGAACCCCTGACCCATTTGAAAGAAGCCGTTCGACGCCCGCGCCGTCGATTCTCCTTTTCGGCCCTCAAGCACCGCTATGGCGTCCGCGCTTCGTTTCTCAACTGGAATGCACGCCAATAGAGCATCGCGAACCTGGAGCGGGTCCCGAAAGATTGTTGCTAGGGGCAATTTGGGGATGCTGAGTATCGCAGCCTGGATGCCAGCGAATTCGTCTTGGGTGAATATTTCCTTTTCGTACGCCTTAGCAATGGCCATTCCAGCCGCGGAGGTTGTCTCCGGGGCGGCCAGAAGCTCTGGGATACGCAAGAGGTCCGGTATGATCGCCAATATTTCTACGGTATGCGACGCGAAAGTCAAAAGTCTCTTCCATGTGACTGCAAAGATATTGGCCTCGCCGAGTTCACGGAGGATTGAACGCGCATCGTCGGCGGACAACTGGCCAGAAGTTCTCTGAGACGTGAGGGCGTGAAGAAGCTGATCCACTAACTGAACGGCAGTATAGTCCTTGTGGGAGTAATCCCAAATTTCACTTCTATCCGAACTCAGCGTTAGCGTCTTACCGAGAAATGCGAATGTCCACTCGTATGCACGAAGCGAGCTAATCGTATCGCCTTCCTTGCGTTTGACTTGGGCCGTAACAGACCGCGCGGCCGTTTTCGCCGCTACCACAAGATCACGGGCCGCCAGATGGTTGTACTTGACGCCAAGGATGTAATAGGCCAGCGAAAAATCTTGTGCGCGCGTACTCAAGAGAGGTAGCACAGCGCCCCCCATGTGGGTCTGTTCCTGAGATACTTCTTCGTGCCCCAGAATCGTAACGTAGATCTCCCCGGCGAATTCTGGATCGTTTTCAATGACGGGATCGAGATTACTGGCGATCCGAAAAGCTTCGTTGGCCGAGGAACGCGGATTGTTGAACCTGGTCAGAACCTCGCCCAGCGTTTCCTTCGCTCTCTTCGGTATTGCTGCATAGCTTTTTGCGACCATGGGAATCAGGCGTGCTGCCGCAAAATTTGCCAGATTCAGTGCGTTAGATGTGTCGGACTCAGCTTCTGCTTTTTTCCAAATCCACCCAAGCAAGAACACGGCCGCCGAAGCCAGGACCTCAGATTCCCTTGTAACGGCATTCTCCAGAGAAGACTCAAGTAGGGCGGTGCACTCATTGAGAAACAAAACATCAAGATGCTCAAAAGTGCTAATCAGGAAAAATATCCAAAGCTGACGTTTCTTAGAGTCGATTCCGCCAAGCGCCTGTACGGTCCGCAACAGAAAGACTATGGCCCTTGACCTGGTTGCGGGCAACGTTGCGAAAAGTGGTGATAGGTCGTCGCTGGTTTGTGCGACCTCGAATATGGCGCGTGCGGCTGTAATGGCCACAACAGAAGAGGTGCCGGTTTTTTTCTCAAAGAATTGTTCGGCCGCCTTCCAAAAAAGGACTCGGTCACTAAACCAAAGCCGTGTCATGAAATACGAAATGCTAGGCCGATAGAAGATTCCCCTCGCGGGTGCAGCCAGAACGAAGCTGATAACATTGCGCTCGTCAAGTAAGAGCCTGGATACTCCAAAATCGAAAAGAATATTGTGGCCGTACGAGATTCGGCCGCTTTCGTTTTTCGAGAGAATCTCGTCGCTGAGCAGACCCTTGAACGCGGTTTCGGAAAGATTGGAATCCGCGATCTCGCGGACTGCCACAGACATTATTCTTGAATCCACCATTCGTCCGGTCACATCCACGAGTAGAGCGGTCCTCGCAATGCTGTCATCCCGCGAGTCGATTCTGTAAGTCCAATAGCGATCCAAGAGCTGGACTTCCGATTGAATCTCCGACAGCCAATTGACCGATGGGCCCCCCTCAAGCAGATGAATAACAAGCCACAAATTGAAGGGATTGTGGATGAGTTTCCGAGCTTCCGCGGAAGCCGCTTCCACAATCGGCCGAAGCCTTCGATCCTGATCGGTCGCTTCTGCGAGTTCAGTTTCGGAGAATACAGGAACCAATAGGTGGCGAACTGAAGTGCGAAGCGTGTCTGACTGTGCTCCGTCCCCATTAGGAAAAAGGCGTTGCAGCTCCATGGACTGCTGCATGTCGAATGTCCGAATGCTCACAATCACATTAAAGCCGGGGACCTCTTCCTGGACTATGCGAATTAAGTCCCGAAACGCCCTCTGTGATGCCTCGGCCCGCAGAGAATCCAGTGAATCGATAACTAGAAATTTTCGTTCGGTGGGATGGGCACGAAGTGCGGAAAAGAAGTCATCCACCCCAATGCTCTTCAATAAATCGGCAAGCGAAGCAACTGCGTGGTCCTCGGCCCGCAGAAAGATTACGCCATCGCCTATTTCTCTCCTACGCGCCGCAAATGATTTCAGGAGCCAACTCTTTCCAGCGCCCGGCTCGCCGACAACAAGAAGGTGACCGAGGATTGCGGCGTTTTCGAGCCTTTTTATTAAGCTGTCGCGGGGCAGCTCGATCATCTCAATTCCCCCGTCTTGCTCTTTTTCATATTAAGAACCGTCAACGCCTCTAACCGGGCAAGGTCTTTGGCGATAGTGATTGGGTCAGGCCTGCAGGTTGTTTCAGTGGCCGCGTCACTGTTCCGCTGCGATGCCGTCTTATAATCCGATTCGACTGGCAAGCCTACATCCAGCCTCGCTGCAAGTTCTGTCGCGTCGGGGACCGTATCGCCTACCATCTTTTTGACGAGCGCAGCATACCCGCTATACTGCGAGTCCATCGCTCGGAAGAATATTGGATCGACTCCGTACTTCACTTTGCATTCACGCCGGAACCCGGTCTCGTCGCGACTATCGTCGAGTGCGATGAGGGCAAAATGTGGCGTCGCATATCCATCCCGGACGGCGCGATTGAAGTTGTTAAGGTTGAACCAGGCGGTGATGTCCTGGTCTGTGAATGAAAAGCCGAAGAATACGCACGTTCGATAAATGGGCACATTACCCCAAAACTTTTGGACGACCTGTGAACCGTTGTAGAGCGATGCGTATTCCTTTTCGGTAAGAACGATATTGTGAGGATCGTCGTATTTGCCATGTACGTGGACGATTTTCTTCGCGTATCCGTAATCAGCCAGCTTATTCACGAATGCTCTGGCGGCTCCATCATGAAGACAAATCGCTTCATATTTTAGTTGAATGCTGTCATGTGCCATTTCTATAGCGATGTCGTAATTGCTGGTTAGAATGTGCTGAAACGGAAGCTTTGCGAGGTCTCGAATCTCTGATGTGGGCGGCGATTTAGGAGCAAACGTGTCTCGAATAATCTCGCAATAGCGTTCTCCAAGATTCGCCTTGAATATTTCCGCTCTCACCAGCAAATCGTCAATCGCCGCGACCTGCGTGACCGTAATTGTGCCACCTTCGTCATCGACAATTGTTTCTCCGCGTTGTTTCCGTGTCTCCGTCGCGAATTGATCCAGTAGAACGGCCCAGAGTGGGTATCCGAGTACTCTAGAGACCCCCGCGCCCGCAAACGCCAGGCACCTGTTCGTACGGATAGTCTCGATCATCCGCTTGTAGGACTGTGAGTTGCCTTCGCTCTCTATGAGCAAGTCGGTATCCGTAGCCCTTGTTTATCAGCGAGTTGCGCCTGCGGGCAACTTCTCTCTGGCGTTCGGCGCGCAGGTTATCTGGCGTCGGGAAGATTATATGCGATGGCGAATAAATAGCGCAGTCGCGCGGCCAACGAGGTATGGAACCGCTTTACGCTTGGACGGAACGAGAAAGAAGTGAGTTGCGTTTCTGAATCTGTTAACTGGCAGTGCGGCAAAGACAAGGAGAGAGTCACATACCTAGAAAAAGGTCAGTACCGAACACATCCTGTTCCTCCGATGCGCCCAATTCAACTAGGCTTAATTACTCCTGCAGCCAGCAATTCCTCCACACCTCGGCCTGCGTCAAGATGCGATCCATTCTCTGAATCAGATAAACTGTCGTAGTGAAACTGTCTTTCATTCCGGCTGAACTTCATCTCGATACCGAACCGGACGGCCAATTCAAGGTCACGCTGCAAGGAACCGAAATCTTCCGCTCCCGCTCCAGCGCGAAGGCTCTTAAGAAATTCAATGAACTTAAGAAGGAACTGGAAAGCAACTTCCCAGCCCACGACGAGTTATCTGTCGAAGAGAAGAGGGAATTGCTACAACGTGCACTGGACGATGATTTGGTGAAGGCCAACAGTGTGAGGAAAAGGAAGAAAAGTACAGCTCGTTCCACTCGTACCTTCGGTTAGGATCTATTCCCAATCCGCACTCTTCAAGCCAAGGCTCCGCGCATTCTCCGATACGGCGCGCTTTACTTGGTCCTTGGCCCCATCCGGAAACTCAGCGGAAATCTCCACCACAATCTTTACCGAAGCGTTCGGGTCTGAGGCGAGCACGGACACAATCTCCTCCGCGATCTGAACCATGCGCATCTTGGCGGTTGCTGGAGCAACCTCCGCCGTGCCGTGGAAGGTTTTTGGCTGCGTTCCGGGCTGCGGAGGGATAGCCGGCTTGGGTTCTAAAGGAGTTGTTGGCCCTGGGCCCGAACCGGGCGGCACTGGCGGCGGTATCGGGCGAATTTTCCCTTCATAGGCGCAGGCCGCATCCGGCTCAATGAGGAGCAACGTATCGTGAACCTGCACATTTCCGCTGCCCAACTGGAAGCCGTCGAAACTGCCATCGTGCTGGCCGTAGGCCGTGCCGAAAAAATCTCGACTGGCCGCCCCGCTGTGGATCGCCTGCGCAAGTACATCGCGGTCTTTGAGGCGCGGCAGGTAAAGGTAGCGAAGGGTGTCCTCCCAGAAGGCCATCGCCCCGGCTGCCGGCTTGCTCTTCCTTCCAGTACAAGCTCTTTAAGCTTCGTCCGAAGATGGATGGGCGACCAGGTCGTGATAACTAGCTCGTTTTCCACACAAACCCGCTCGATCTCACGCCCAACGGAACCTCCGGTCGTGTTGACGGGGAAAGCTTCGACGGTCGGCTTGGGGTCGGTCGGGGTCTCCTGAACCGGACATAACAGCCATTTGTAGCACTCGCGGGCAGCCCGCGGGAGCACTTCCTCGGCAGTTTGTAGCTCCTTCTCGGCCTGTTTCTTTTGCAACAGGTCGATGTTGAGCCGTCCCTCCTTAACATCGTCCACGATGGAACCCCAGGCGAGCGCCACGCGAGCGGCGTCATTGAGACGGACAAGCGTACCGTGGTCAGCAGCGAGGAATAACAGCCGATTACAGCGATGCCGCGGCTTCGGACCGTTGTTTCGCATACACTCCAACGCGGTCTCGAAGGCCAGGCGCGATTCCTCGCGCGAATACCACTTATCCGGCGGGAGCACGACCAGCCGCAGCGCACTATCGTCTGGCACATCGCCGTGGGGGGTGAAGATATGAATACCGTCGAAGAACGCTGCGTTCCCAGCCCCTTGCTTGAGCGCTTCGGCGATCTTTCCGCGCACCTCGGTCTTGTCATCGAACCGCCGCTTGCGGTCCTCCATCTCACGGCGCAGGTTTGCGCGCGTGTCGAACCAAAACCGCGTAGCATCTTGCGCCTTATCGCCAGAACTGTTCAGGTAGTGCAGGCGGTCGGCCAGGCGGTTGAGTGCGTCAGAATAGACCGACGATGTCTGCCCAGGTTGTAGACATCCAAGGATCAAGCGGGCGCGATCAATGCCGCGAATGCCGACCGTGGTGCCCACCGACGACGGAGCGCTCCCAAGAAAAACCGTGCGCGCCACACGGCGCGCAGCGTTCACTTGACCGAAACGTGGCTCCTTGTTTTCCAACTCGGTCGTCTCCGCTCGGTCACCGTCAATGTCGCGCTCGATCACCGCGTCCCATCCTGCCGGCAAGTAGTAGGTCAGCTCGTTGCGCGTGCTGCCATCATGGAGAGGCAGGCTCCCCGGCATGATGAGCTGGTCCTTGTTGTCGTCTTTCCAAAGCCGGTAGATGACCTTGGCCATCAGCTTCAGCACGCCGCGCGTGCGCTGAAAGCCGTCGATGGTCGTCCAATCTTCATAGAGGCGGTCGAAAATCTCCGGGTGAATCGGGTACGCCTGCACCAGGCGGTCGTAATACCGTCCTTCCTGAGTCTCGGCCGGCAGCTTGGCCCCCTCCGCCACATACGCATCGGCAAACGCCCGGCAAACCGCATCGCGGCCCTTCGCGTCGCGGACTGGCTCGAAAAGCCGACGTCGAACGATCTCGAAGGCCTCCTCAGTGGCCACTGGCTTCCACAATGCCTGCACACGCGCCAAAGGTTTTCTCCAGACCCCGCAGCGCCGCGATTCCGCGCTGGCTGCCCGCTTCAACATCTGACTCCGGCAAGGAAGCCAGCACGATTGCTGTTGGCACCAATTTCGCTGCTTCGGTGAGCGCCTGAATGAAGGAGAGGTTGCTATCGTAGCTGCCACCGCTCAAAGTCTGGCCTTCCGGGAACTGCCGGACATAGGCAACTAGTTCGTCCATGAGCACAACGCATGGCGCGTAAGCCGCGAGCAGGTCCCGCAGCACGTCCTTGCCGGGAGAGGTTCCGGTCGTATCCGCTTCCTTGACGAGCCCGAAGCCCTCGCTACCGCCGAGCTGCCAGGCCAGCTCGCCCCACAGCGTACTCACACTCTGCTTGCCGTGCTTCCACGGCTGCCCCGGCGCGTACGCCATGCCATCGAGGACCGCAACGCGGGCCTGCGCTACGTCCATCAGGCCTGCCCGTTCTATGAGTTCGGGAATCCCGGCCAACTCCGAAAGAGCGCACTTCCGCATTGCCAAGTGATAGACGGCCAGCATAGTGTGCGTTTTGCCGCCACCGAATGCCGTCTGAAGCTGGATGACTGGCTCGCCGTCCTTACCGGCCAGCCGCTGAGCCACCTGCGTGAGCAGGAGCCTCATGCCCTCGGTGATGAACGTGCGATCAAAGAATGCAACCGCGTCCTGATACTCGCGCGTCGCCCTGCCCGTATGTACCGCAGTGATGTCGGCGGCGAACTCCGACTGCTGGAAGGTTCCTTCCAGAACATCTCGGTGGGGAACAGTGATTTCTCTCCAGGGTTTCATGGCGTCACGTCCTTAAACATCGTACAGGGTCGCCTGCTTTGGCCCGGGTACTCTCGTGGCCGCGGCTTCTATGGCACTCCAGCTTGTGATGATCTCGTTATAGGCGCGGGCGTCTTCGGCCCACCCCGCGCGTTCGCACAACGTGTAAAGACGGTAAGCAAGCTGGCGGGTTGCTTCGGCCTTGGCTTGGACAGCAGCCAACACGGCCCCCGCGCCACTTTCCCCCTCGGTCTTGAACACACGGATGAGCTGATGAAGCGCTTCCCACACGGGCAGCCTGGCATCTTTCTCAACATCCCAATTCCGCAGGGTAATCGGCCCACTTCAGCAGACGCACTACACCGCCAGCGGCATACAGCACGCCCGCGTGTTTCACACCTTCCACGCTCGTTCCCTTGGCGCGCGCTAAAGTATCAGCATAGCCGAACAACCCGTCCTTCCAGCCATGTTGCTCGAACCAATGCAGGCAAAATTGCGTATCGTGATCGAAATCATCCTCTGCTAGGAATCGGTTAATCAGCGAGAGAGCCGTCCTAACATCCATAGCCGAGCCGTCCGCTTCGAGCACGGCCGCGTATTTAGAAAAGACAGCCATCCCTGGGCCTATGATCGCCTGGGACAAGTCAACGGGCGCAACCGGTGAGCGGTCCTCCCCAGCCCCTTTAGTCATCTCGTCCAGCGCCTCTGGTAGCAACACATTAAGCTCACGCAGAAACGCGCGACGTGAAGTGGAGGGGGCGTCCGCGGGTCGCGGCCGGCACACCAGCACGATGCTGGAAGCAAGGGCGTTCGCCCCCAAGCCGATTTGACGGTTGTCACCCTCTGTGCGCATCGGCCAAGTACCAGTCAGTGCCAAACCGGCACGATGAACAGCCTCCAGAAATGTCTCCCATCCGGCGGAGCTGGTTCCGGCTTCTGCTTCGGTTTCTGACTGTTTGAAGGCATAGTAAATGGTCAGCGGCGCGCCAGGGTGACTTTGCCGGGAAAGGCCGCGCATTGCTTGGGTCATGCCTTCGAGGAAAAAAGCTTCCGCTTCCTCATTGCTCGCATGACGGTAAGGCGTCGCCACAAGCTCATCGGCTTTCGGTACTGCCATCGTTGCCAACAGCTCGGGGAAGATGGTTCGCAAACTCCGTCGCAACCAAACGTAAAAGAAATCTGAAAGATCAGCGTAACCGATGTTGTTGTAGTAGGGAGGATCGGTTGACACTATACGCCCTGTACTGATCTGTTGCGTTTGTGCAGCACATTGTGACGCATGCCCGACAAAATCCGTCACGAGGAATTCGATCGCACGAGCGACAACAGTTACACTTTCGATGAAGCCGGAGCTCGACGACGCAAACGGCGACCCCTCGGCATAGTCCCAAGTCATCGGAATGGACTGACTGGCTAGAGTAGATCGCATGGCATTGTCCTTAGTTCGCCAAGTGGCAATGGTCGAACCGTAGTCCGCCACCCGATCCACTGCAAATGCAAGGTAAACACTGACGGCCTCGCCATACGCTTTCGCGCCGCTTCCGCCTGTATCAAGGCCCTTGTCATCGTCGGGCCATCCGTTAGTAACCGCGTCCAAACGAATTTTTTCTCGCGCTTCGGCAATCAGATCGCTAAAGGTAGTCAATGCGACTAACTGGCGAGACGTAAATAGGTCGCTGTACGTATCAAACCCGTAAAGAGACACGTTCACTCGACATTTGCCGTGCAACGGTGTCGTTGGCTTCCACTCAGGCACAGGCTTGGTTCCCAAAGCCTCCACATCTTCAGTCGGCGACAAAAAGATACGCCCACCTGGACCGTCGATGATGATCGCCATCAGCTTTTGACCAATTCGACCCACCTGTGCTTCGGATCGAATATAGGCGTAGTCAATAGGCACACTCGAAATGAGGCAACGAAAGGCGGCGCGTTTACCCGCAGCAGTTCCGCTACTCGCTTCGTTCGGGGGCGTTCCGACCTTCACCATAAACCGATAACGATCACCCTCGATGACGGGGCATACATATGCCTCTTTACCTGGTTTGCTCGACAGGATAAATGTGGACGCTAGGGGAACATCAACGTGTCGGAACGCTGGATTGGGGCTTTTTACAGTCCGTGCCCAAAGCCAGGCGATAACTGCAAATTTTTGACCCAGGATGGGCTTGAGGTCCGGCCGTTCCTTTACCATTTGTGCCGTCACTTCGATCTGGGGGTACAGGTGTCCAATGCGCTTATGGGCTTGGTCACGAAGCCACTGGCCATAGTAAAGAACGTCTTCTGCCATCCCCTGCGCGCCATGCCAGTCACGCTCGATGAGCGACTTTTCCCCGCGCGCCACGGGCTTCACCGGTGCTTTGCCCGCAAATTTGGGGGGAATTTCGATCATGGCTTTGTTGATGAGCACAGCCACGGGATTTAGGTCCGAGGCAAAAGCCTGAAGGCCAAGCCGCTGTGCCTCCATCGGTATCGATGCTGCCCCGGCAAACGGATCATGCATCGCAGGTAGTGTTTCCGGGTTGAACAGTTGAGCGGCCTCGGGGTGGTCCCTGTTCAGCTCACAAGTCTCACGCCACGACTTATGAATCTCGATCCGTGCCTTTCCGAAAATCTCTTCATTATTGGTGTTTTCCCACTTCACCAAATCTTCTAGAATGCCGAACAGACGCTTGCGATTAGCTGCCCAGCTTGCCTTCAGGTGGTTCGGTGGAACTTTTCCCGGGTTCTCTAGCTCCCACCTCCAAGATGGGTCATTGACGAGCTGACTAAAGAGCACTGCTCTCGCAGCTGCGACCGGGCGCTGAGCCCACCACTTATGCAACGTTGTCGGATACCCTGCTGGAGCCTTTCGCTTTCTCCGGGAAGCCTCTGTGTTGATAGCTTCGAGGGGAAGTGCAACCTCTATTAATTTCTTAGGCGTTTTGACGGGATGAGCCATAGTCAATGGGCCTCTGCTCGGGCGAGCAGATCGCCCAGGTTGTAATTGATCGAGGCCACTCCCCAGCCTGGCTCCCGGTCGAAGGGATTTCGGATATAGTGCGGTCCTTCCACTTTGTCGCCCTCGTCGACGAGAACGACGGCGAGCACGAACTTCTCGCCCTGATTGAAGGCGTAAAGCATCTCGTTACGCGTAACGCAGACGGTTCCTGCCCCTTTCACCCGGCCTTTCACTTCGATGTGACGCGGCTCCGGCTGTTTGTCGTGCACTGCGGGGGGATAGGACGTGAGATCCCAGCCGCATTTGTCGGCGGAGACATCTACGACGCGGCATCCCCGGCCTTCCTCGGCACGGCGCACCGCATCCATTGCGGCCCGCTCGATGCGTGCGCGTGCCGCGGCATTTGCAGCAAAGGTGGTAGCGACGGGATCGGCAGGCTCATCTCCGCGCCTCGTTCGCATCAGACCAGCCGGAACAACAAGCGCGCCTCCCAGCACTACGGGCGTGCCGTTAACCACGTGTCGCATGGCCTGCAGTTCCTTCTTCCGGCTTTCAAGGCGGCCTTCGAGATCAGCGACCGTACGGCGGACATTCTCAAGATTGAGCCGCACGTCCTTACCCGCTTCCTGATCCTCCTTGAGTTTCATCCAGCGGTCCTGCCAAAAATCAATCTCCTTTGTCAGTCGCTCGTGTATCGCGGTCAGCGTTTTCTCAACGTGTGTAATGCGGCGCGTAGCGACCTCGTTGTAGTGCTCTGGTACCAATGTCGCGGCGGCGAGCGCCACTGCACGAGCTTCCTGGTTGGTGGCGACCCACGGCGCGTCGAGCACGTCCTTCAGCAACGTCTGATCGGACCCGGGTAATGGTTCAAGGTCCAGATGCGGTGCCCAGCCAGCGAATTGTGCAGGGCCCTCGGCTCCCACGCGAACAAATTGCAGCCGCTTTGAAAGCACAAGTCCGTCTCCTGATTTGACCTCATGGGTGAGCAGGAAAAGCAGCCAGGGCTCCATGCCCTCGTCTGCCGGGTCCACTAGAATTGCGCCTTGGCGCAGCAGATTTGCATGCTGCTCAAGAATCATATCGGACATCGAGAGCATCAACGGATGGCCGGGATGCATCAGCACCGCGCGGCTGAGGCCCGCTTTTTCGAGCGGCTGAATAGCGGTGCGCTCGAAACAGATGCGGTCGTAGCGCTTCAGGACAGGCTCTTGCTCCCGACGATTACGGCCTGTGATGCGGCGGTCCCGCTCGCGTATAGCGACCGGAACATGGACGATCTCGTAACGACCCGCTTCGCGGGCATGAGCCGTGCCGCCGAGTGCATCTAACGCCCGGAGAAAGAACGCGCGGACGAAATAGGGCTGTAGTCGGCGCGCCTCAGCCCTCTCCATCTGTTCCTTCACAGCGAAGATGCGTTCCGCACTCATGGTCTCTTGCGCGAGTGCGTTTCGGTCGAGAAGAGATTTCAGATGGTCGCGGTCCAACGCCTGGTCGATTTTCTTCGTTAAACGAGCGCGGATCTCCGGCTTGTCACCGTAGCGGATGGCCTGTATCAACAGGTCCTTGAGGCTCGTTTCCTCGAAGACTTCGCCCAGAATATCGAATACACGACCTTTGAGAGCTTCGCTTTCAATTTCCAGTTTCTTGAGTAGCCGGTGGTAGACATCGCCCTCGCGTGTTTCCTTGGCTACAAGGTTCCACAGATGGCAGACCTCGGTTTGCCCAATCCGGTGGATGCGCCCAAAGCGCTGCTCAATTCGGTTGGGGTTCCAAGGCAGGTCGTAATTGACCATGAGATTGGCATTCTGAAGGTTGACGCCTTCGCCGGCAGCGTCAGTTGCAACGAGTACGCGCACGTCTGGGTCAGAGCGGAAGAGGGCCTGAAGCCGGCGACGCTCGTCACGGTGTGTGCCACCATGGATAGTAATAATGGCATCGCTATTCCCGAGCACACCAGCAATCTTGGCGTGCAGATAATTCAGCGTGTCGCGGTGTTCGGAAAAAATGATGATCTTTCGTTGACGGCCGGAGGCGTCGCGCATCTCGGCGTCGTTCTGAAGGATCTTTGATAGCTCCTCCCACTTACGATCTTGCCCAGACACCACGACTGCTTTCGCTTGTTTTTCAAGGTCCTCCAGAATGCGTATTTCGGCCTCTAACTCGGACAGTGTGGCCGACGCAGTCGCTTCATCGACGAGCGTTTCTTCGAGTGTCTCTTGCTCCTCAGCATTGAGATCGTCATCATCTTCCGGCACCGGAACAAGCGTCTCGGCCAGTGCCTGACGACCTCTTAGACCGAGCTTCTCGTCTCGAAGGCGTCCTTCGAGACGCTCCTTGCGGCGCTTGAGTGATTGGTAGATGGCTTCGGGACTTGAAGCAAGGCGACGCTGCAACGCTGTCAGCGCAAAGCCGACCGAGCCCTTCCGTGGGCCTTGCAGCGCTTCAGCCTTCCCCATTTCGGCCTGCACATAGTGAGTGACGCTCTCATAAAGCGCGGCTTCAATGTTTGAAAGCGTGTAGTTGACGGTGTACGCCTTTCGCTCCGGGAAAAGTGGTGTGCCGTCGAATTTCAATAGCTCCTCTTTCACCATGCGTCGCATAAGATCAGAAGCATCAACCTTGTGTACGCCGTCGCGGAACTTGCCGTAGAACCGATCTGAATCGAGCAAGGACAGGAAAAGCTGGTAGTCCTCCTCCTTGCCGCTATGCGGCGTGGCTGTCATCAGCAGCAGGTGGCGTACCTGCGCACCAAGCCTTTCCGCGAAGCGGAAGCGTGCCGTCTTTTCGAGCTTCGAGCCGAAGTAATGGGCGGCAAGTTTGTGAGCCTCGTCGAACACAGCTAAATCCCAACCGGCCGCGCAGAGCTTTTCCTGCATGTCCTCATTCCGCGAGAACTGGTCAAGGCGAACAATCAATTGATGGTAATTGTCGAATGGATTTCCGCTCGGCGCAGCCTGCTCCAGAAGCGCAGAGTAGATGCTGAACTCCAAGCCAAACTTCTCGAACATCTCGTCGCGCCATTGCTCGACCAGGCTCCCCGGCGCGACGATGAGAATCCGTCGGGCATCAGCGCGCATGATGAGTTCGCGGATGTACAGCCCGGCCATGATCGTCTTGCCTGCACCGGGATCGTCAGCCAGCAGGAAACGAAGCGGCTGCCGCGGTAACATCGACTCATAAACCGCAGTGATTTGATGGGGTAGCGGCTCCACGTTCGAGGTGTGCACCGCCATCATCGGGTCGAACAAAAATGCTAAGTCGATACGTTTCGCTTCGCAAGCTAGTTGGAACGCAGCACCGTCCCCGTCGAAGGAAAATGGTCGCTCGGCCGTTGCTACGCTGATAGTCGCCTCATCGGCGCTACCCAGAAGCCGCTCCTTCATTGCCCCATCGGGCGTGCGGTAGATG
Organism: Terriglobia bacterium; assembly: GCA_963811715.1. GTDB lineage: Bacteria > Acidobacteriota > Terriglobia > Acidiferrales > UBA7541 > Palsa-360. Next base: position 1,848,080 of record CAWESM010000003.1, on the reverse strand, counting down.
AGCTGTAAGGCACCGTCGCCGAGCGGCACGGTCGCCACCACACTAACGATCTGCGTCGGCTCAACACCCGTAAGGCTGAGACCCGGCGTGATTTCTTTCAGCCTCATAATGTGGTGAACCACAGGAAATGACTTAAAATCACTGCCATCCCCTAACCTTCCCGCTGCTTGCGATCACCCGTCTTTTGCTCGGCGGTATACTTCTCCGCCGCGTCCCGCACTACCCACGATAGTGACACTTTTTTCTCCTGGGCGATCTCTTCGAGAGTTTTGTAAAGATCGGACGGAAAGGTGATCGACGCCCGGACTGTCGCTTTCCTCTGAGCCTTCAGGCTTCTTCCCTGCGACCGTTTCTTTTTCATTGAAGGCCTCAAGTGCCGTCACCACTTTACACCAGGCCGGTGAAGTTACAGGCTAAGGGTTTTGGAGTTTCGGAGGACAGAGGCGAAAGGCCCGCGCATGATCTTGAGCGCCCGCGCTGGGGCATTCAGACGGCTCAATATCCAATGGCTGTCACTGCATCTTTGGAAACGATGTCCGAAGTGATCGGAACCTCGACGCGTCCAGCCTGAGATGCGTCGCCTTTTTGGCTCTACGCAGTTCCGTAGGTCCCTGCTAGTCTTCAAACCAAAAGGGACTCCGCCTTACGGCTTTGTCAGATTGATCGATGCGGTGTTCGCCTACGGGCCGATCAGCACGCTCCGTGATGTCATGTCTGCGGTGCCTGTGAGAGACGCGCCTGCGACCGTCGGGTGAAACGTAATTTCAAGCGAGGACCTAATTGGATTTCAATCATTGCTTTTGGAGACTCAACGAAGCCGTCTCCGTTGCCGGGCCGAGGACCACGCTGCGAGATGTCATGTCCGCCGTCCCGCTGAGCGTAGTGCCGCTCACGCTGCCGTGGAACGTAATCTCCACGGACGCCATCGGAAAGTTGTTTTGGCCTGAAAACGTCAAGGAATCCTTGGAGACGACACCCGAAGTTATCGGCACCTGGACGCGACCAGCCTGTGGAGGAGCAAAAACGAGCGTTCCAGTAATGGTGTCTCCATTTTGGTTAAGCGTCAGTTCAGCAGGTCCTTGCCACTTGTGTCCGCGCTTGTCTGTGGATTCGATTGATCCCTTCCAGACGCCAGAAATGTCGTGGCGCAACACGCAGCCCGCGAGTGAAAAAATGGCGAAAGCGAGAACCAGTAGTACGAGCGACAATAGCTTGTCACGCATTTTTATTCCCCCGTTACTCGGAACTTGATGCACAATATAGCCGCCCAGACGAACGGGCCTTGCCTCAGCGCCCCTTCCCGCTGACCGCAATGCCTTGGCCAGCATCTTACCTCGAAAAATCGGCAAGAGTTCTCGCCGACTAAGAGCTGTCCCGCCCCAGCCCAATAGTAATAGCACAGACGTGAAGACCGTCTGCCGGCGTCGCCTGTGGTCGTCAGCACCCCGCAGTACGGTTTTCCTTCAGTGCCCACAAATGACGACCCACAAAAACGAGCCCGCGATCTTTTACGGGCTCAGGATGAACCACAATGGCGACCGGCGCATCTCCCAGTTCTTTTCGGCTCAATTCTGTTGATCGACACGGCAGACAGATCGACCCAGCGGTGCTTGCGGCGGCTGAGTCAGTTTTTCCGAGGGCGCTTGAGTACGGCACAAATTTGCTAGGCGACTCTGCCGTTGTCACAAATACGCTTGAGGAGGTTGCAGCGACTGTATCACAACTGATTGCGCGCCGGGACCCGCCCGGTGAACCCGCACCCATACGAAACCTGCCGGGCTATGTCTTCCGCGCGTTCGTGCGACAGGTGAATCGGCTGAAGAGCAAAGAACTCGCAGTGCTGGACGCTGCCATCGCAGGGCAAACGCTGGCGGAAAGATTGGCTGACCCGTCGCGTCAGTTGGAAATGAAAGTTCTGGTGAAGGAGTGCTTGGCCCAGTTCGACTTCACGGAGAGAGACATGTGCTGGCGACGGCTGGAAGGGTTCACTTGGGACGAAATCGGACCCGTTCACGGACTCTCCGGCCACGCGGCGGAGGTGAGATTCCGAAATGCGGTGCGAGCCGTCAAGGCAAAGGTAGCGCGACCAAAAAAGCCATTGCCACCTACTGCCCAAACCGCTCAAAATGAGCAGTTGATGCCAGCAATGGAGGCCGACGACGACAAAAGAAAAACCTGAATTTAATGACGAGTTTAGCGAAGCCGAGTTCTTTGGCTTTGCCAAGTCCTACCTCTCAGAAGCGTTTCCCAACCCACAACGTGTTGGCTGTCCACCGGATTCGGACCTACAGCGGATGGCTGAACAACCCGTTGAGGCTCGCGACGCCGCAGCCAGCGAACACCTGACCTGTTGTTCGCCGTGCTTCAACCGCTACATGGAGATTTTAGCGAACCTAAGACGTGGGAAAGCAGCTGGACAATAGTCCTGCGCACGAAATCCATGACCAAGACAGCGATCTCCCCTGGCGCGGTACATAGTGTACCAGCAGATTTACGAAAAGTTCTCATTTCTGACCCGGCGGCGCGGTCAAAATGGGAGGATATTACGCCGCTCGCGCGCAATGAGTGGATCTGCTGGGTTATCTCCGTCAAGAGACCGGAAACCAGACGGCAGCACATTGAGCGGGCATGCACGGAACTTAAGGAAGGAATGCGTCGGCCTTGTTGCTGGCCAGGCTGTCCTCACCGCTGAAATAAGACGGTCGACTTCTATTCGCCAACTTCCTTCCACCACTGCCACCGGAGCGACTCCTCCCCTTTCCAATACCTAATCGCGACTTCCCCACGCAATTTCGTCTGCCGTTTTCCGCTTCGGGAAATTCTCAGGTTTCGGCGCAGCCTATCCATCGTAGAAAAGCCTGTAGAGCGGCACTTCGAGCGCTCGCGCCATCTTGTTCAACAGGCTTCCCCGGGGATCGCTTTGAAAGCTTGGAGAGACGGCGGTGATTGTCGTGACCCAAACGTCGGAAGTAGTCGAGGACCGAGCAAACGCTTCGACGACGACCCTCAAGTGCTGAAATTGGAATGATACCGGTCTGAAACAAGACTGCCGCCTCGAAGTTCGGTGCTGAGTGCCTCTCCGAAACTGATGTACAATGCTTCCGTTTCTGGGGGTCGCAAGGAGGAAACCCCGATTCAGTGATCAACCCGAACAACAGCGACTTAGCCAATCGCTTGCGTGGCCACGTGCTAGACCCCAAGGAGATCAGGTACGGGCTTGGGAGAACTCCCTATTACATTCCGAATACATTCCGGGCCGAAGTCACGCTGCATCTCATTTTGAACGAGATCGTCTACCGCGACATACTGCCTGTTCCAAGTGTCCCATTGATCCTTGGAATCCAGGGTCCCCCCGGAGTGGGCAAGAGCTGGCAAGCGGTCGCCGTTTGCGCAGAGCTAGACAAGCCGATATACAGGATATCAGGTGCCTCTCTCAGTGGGGAATTTGAACGTGAATCTGCAGCTGTACTCTTCGAATCGTACAGGTATGCCGCAGAGAGGAATTGTGCGCTTCTTGTCGAAGACATCGACACAAGCGACGCAGCCAGTGCCGGCAACATGACCTCCTACACAGTGAACAGCCAACTATTGTGTGGAGCAATGATGAACCTCTCAGATGTCCCGACCCACGTGGAAGGTGTTGACGCGCCGGTTAGGCGTACACCGATTATTGCCACGGGCAACGATTTTACTCGGATCTATCAACCGCTGCGACGCCACGGCAGGATAACGCTCTACGAGTACATTCCCACGCCTGCAGAAACTACGCAAAAGGCATTTCATCTCCTGAAGAACCACTTTCCTAAGTTGATCGAACTAGATGTTGAAAAACTACTGACTACGACTCACGAACAACAACCGTCGGCGTCGGCCAAGGACCTCCTTGACTCCTCGGATGGGAGTATTTCGTTCTTTGTTGCTCTGTGTGGCTATGCATACCGAACGATCTTATGGAAGTTGATCGCGGATTCCGTATCGTGTCGTCATTCCTTGTCGCAATTGCTAGACGTCATCCAAACAAGCCGCGCGGAAGTGAGCAGGTCCATTGCTGCCTTGGGGATGGCTGACCTCGAAGCTTTTGCGGCGGATCTGCGCAAGAAGCACACGGCAATGAGATACCTCGATGAAGAGACTATCTGACGAGAATATCCGAGCGCTTCACCAGGCCTGTCAATTCCGCCCCCCTCTCCTTTTTCTTGGGGCAGGCTTTTCTATTGAGGCCGGATACAGTTCCACAAGCAATGTCATGAAAAAGTTGAGGACTGCTGTTGATACGCAACTCAAGGCGAATAAGTCGGGAGCGGCTGGCTTGTCTTTCAGTCGGCTTGCAACACTCTACGCATCCAAAATAGGCGAAGATGCCCTGGATGACCTCCTGAGACGCGAATTTGGAAACGAACCAAGCAAGATCCCTCGTAGCTACGAGATCATTAGGCGTCATGAAGAATTTAACCCGGTGATTACGACAAATTTTGATGATGGGCTTAGCTCCTATCTGGGAATTCCTCCCACCTTTGACTATGCCTATTTCGCTCGACGGTACAAGCCATCTGATGGGGAGAGGGTGTTGCTGCACCTGCACGGGCACGCGCAGTGGCTGGGGTCTCACAGAGTAGTAACCACAAGGGATTACGCCAATTTTTATCGCATGCCGGACGTCGACCGTCTCGTACAAGAGATCGTGACACTGATCCAGACACGGACCTTAGTCTTCGTAGGCTACAGTCTTGGCGACGAGAACGTCGTACGCCTATTCTCACTCTTGCAGCAAGTGAGGGCACAGCAGGTTACCGCTTGGCTCGTCTCTCCAGATGCTTCCAAGGTGGCGGATGAGAATCAATCTTTGGGAGTCAATTTCCGCTCGGTCAATCTTCGTAGCTCCGCTTTTTTCAGGAGTTATTCCGATGTAGTTCAGAACGTTAAGAACCGGTCTCGTGGATCACATTTCAATACGGGCATTCGCATAAAAAGGAAGCGGCAGGAAGTGCTGCTGACCTGGCTCCTGGAGAGGCTAGACAATGGTGTCGTAGCTGAGGAACTGTTGTCGGCTTTGTTTGATGGAAATACGTCGGAACCTAGACGTATAGAAATACCAGTATCTCCCGGGAATGGTACCCTTCTAATCATACCGAGCATTGATGTAAGTGGATATCCACAGGCCTTCACTGTTGTGTATGACACGAAGGAGGTAAGGTTTGATCTGGCGGCAGCGAGTATAACGACCGCTGGAGAAAAACTCGGCCAGATGCTTCCGCCTGGCTGCAGTTTTGGATTAGCTTTTCCCGCATACGCTAAACGGAAAGGAGTTCCAGAACCATGACCAATCAAGGGGACGATTCTCAAAGTAATCGGTTTCCAGACGTCCGCATTCAGAAGTTTGAGCGCCTAGTTGAAAAACTTGCAAGCGAGAAAGATGTAGTGATCTCAGACCCTGCAGAACTACACAGACATTTGAAACAGAAAATTGAGGAAGCTGGCTGCGGGGAGGGAACATATGAGCTAGAGTCCCTAATCGCAGTAATTGGGGAGATGCAGAAATCTAATGACACCGGCGACCGTGCGTCTTTCGCAACCAAGATTCAAGGCAGACTCATCGATGACTTCGAGATGCAGCAAGAGGAACGAAAGGGCAAGTAGATATGGGAATAAAATTACGACTGTGGGCTCCTAAGGTTAAAAACGTTGTGCGGGTTAATCGAGCCTTTTTCATCGGCGAATTCATTAAGGAGACGCTGAACGAACTTACTGCAGGGGATCACCACCCTCTAGATGAAATAGTTGAGGCTGGCATTGTAAAAAATCAATATATCGGTGAAATCTCGATCCGATATTTTGTTGAAAGGGGCGCAGGCAAACGACTGAAGATCGCGGAGGTCACGATTCGTATCGATTGGGAGAAATATAGAGTGAATGTCGCAGGTTTGGGTCATGATTTAGAAATAAATGGGGACAAAAAGAAGATCGAACAGGTATCTAATGTACTGGTGGTGCTATTCAAATTCCTGGAGGGCTACCGCAAGCAAGTGAACGCCAAAACTGACATCATTTGGGAGTGGGTTCCCGGTATTGATGTTCAGCATGCTAAGCAGGAAATGAATTCGCAACAAGCTGAGAAGTTTGAGTGGATGGGCGGTGAAGTCCACGACTTTGGTGCTGCCGATGTTCCACAACTAAAGACTGCCATCGATGCTGAGAAGTTGCAGCGCGATCTGGAATACGAGATTACAGTCACTCCAAAGTTGCTCGATGAGATCAAGGTAATCGCCAGAATCACGGATCAAAAGCGTGTTCTTGGGTTGTTGGCGGCATCGAAGAAAGAAAATGAAGCTGGTTAGTAGCAGACGGGCGATCGTCAACAGGCAACTAGTTGAAGATGTGTCCGTGTTTTTTGTGTTGGAGGTCATGCCGGAAGCGCATGACATCTTGAGCTTAGTTGATGAGACTGTGGAACGGATAGACTTGGGGTTCCAGGAGAAGTTTGATTCGACGAGTGCTGGACATGCTCACCAGGATGTTGTGCTTTCTGGGTGGTCTGGAAGCTGGGGAAGATTCTGTACATTGATGCTTGACCGCAACTCCGCGAAACTCAAAGTCTGGGCCGACGCGTACATGGAAGTGGATGTAGGTCGCCTCGACACGCGAGCGGGAAAGACATCGCTGGGTGCGGCAGTTGAGAACGCCATTCTCAATCGGGAAAAGCACTCCTATGTGGTTGCGACGGAATACGAGCGGCTACCCGTAATCGGATACTGCCGCAATTGCTATAGCACCGTTCTGGCTGTGATATACCAGTTGCGACGGCGGAGTGTTATGCAGTCCTCACTGGCAAACAGAATTGATAACTTCCTGGCTCAGACGCTCGGGTCTCGAAAGACTCTACCGGGCTAGAACTGTCATGGTTCAGCACACAACAGGCCCCGAACAGAACGTATTTGTTTACCCTATTTGTGTGCCGTAAATGAACAGGTTCTGAAAATTCGGCTGAACAAATTCCACGACTTCGGTTACGTTAAGCTGCGAGAGTTCGCACATGGCGTGGCCGAAGACCTTCCACCCAACTGGCTTCATCGAAAAATTGAAGCAGAAGATCGCCTCTCTTCAACAGCAGTGGCGGAGTACTCGTCGCGAAAATGGTAAGCGGCTTTGAAATCCTATCGACGCACACCGACTCTGTGCTTGTATCCTGCGTCCACGCCCCGAAGCAGTTCGCTTAGGGAAAGGCCAAATCCGCTGCTAATGGTCAACAGGGTCGTGAGGGACGGCACTCTTTTGCCCCGCTCGATCAAACTGACCGCTGTTCGGTGCAGGCCGCAATGATCGGCGAAAGCCTCCTGGCTGAATCCTCGTTTGCCCCGCAGCTCCCTCATTCGCTTGCCCAACGCCAATAGGACTGATTGCATTCCCGCAGTCTGTGGGGTATGCTCTCGATTCGTCTACAGACAGAACGTAAACAGACAAGTAGAAACAGACGGCCGTGTTCCAGTTTCCCTATCCCGTCCCCGACCCGGCAGACCTTCCGCCGCCGTCCACTGCGCAGCAATTTTTTGCGGCCGTTGCCATGTTGCTTCTACTTTTTAGCTTGGTCCTGTGGTTGTTGCCCGAACCATTCAGCCGACGAATTCTCCGCATCATCGTTAGTGGCGTGTGGCCGTTCACCGTAGCGGATCACTGGATTCGAGCGCATCTGGAGCATCGTCAGTGAATGCGGCTACGGAAACAGCAAAGCTCCGCTTGCTTTGCGCGTGGTGTGGCAAGACGATCCGCGAAGCCGAGTCCGGCAGCGAGAATGGCTCAGTCAACCACGGAATCTGCGATTCCTGTGCGGACCGTGAGCGTGCGAAGGCCAAACGACCGGCCGGACCGGGTTCGTTCCTTGGGAGGGGCTCTGGTCGCGCCATGTACAACGGGCCGATCAGAATGAAGAATTGAAGCCCGGCAACGCAAACCGATGCAGAGAAAAGACCGACCTGAGTTCAATGATAATTTTAACGAAGCCGAATTCTTTGGCTTCGCCAAATCCTACCTCTCAGAAGCGTTCCCCAACCCTCAGCGGATTGGCTGTCCACCAGATTCCGACTTGCAGCGCATGGCAGAACATCCCGTCGAGGCCCGCGACGCAGCGGTCAGCGAACACCTGACCTGCTGTTCCCCCTGCTTCAACCGCTACACGGAAATACTTGCCGGTCTAACGCAGTCGAGCTAAGACTCGATAATCTGCTCGCACTCAAACCATAACCGTGCTTGCAACTTACGTTTTCCTAGACGGACAATCAGGACATCGTTATAGGGGATGCGCGTGGCACGGGGCTATCTCATCGAGATGTCCGAGCGAGAACACGAAGCGTGTCGAAGGCTAGTTCAGCTCCCGTTTCTATCAGAGCGATTGTTCGGCGCGTTTGGGCTACAAGCAGAATTCTCGTGGTTCCTGCTGCAAGTAGAGAAAGAACGCTTGCTACCCTCACCCTACGGGGACATTGACATCCTTGCAGGTCCCCTTACTTGGAGCGATCCCGAAGCATTTCGTGCGCTCGTTTCGGAGGAACGAGCGCACGATCGCTTAGGCCGTCACGACTCCTGGAATTACAAACTGGCTGCCATGAGACTGGCGCGCGCTGGAGGGATTGTGTGGCCACCCTCAATGGCACGTTTAGTCGCCGTGGAAGCGAAGTGTGCCTATTTGGACCCGCGTCCCGAACGAATCTCTAAGGACGCTCTCAAATCAACAAAGTCTTCAGCTGCGAAGGTGAACAAGGTAAGAAGGCAAGTGCACAGCCTGTTGAACATGGGGTTTGACCATGCTGTGTTGCTGGATATTATCGCCAACCCGCCAGTGAACGGGCCTGATGGGGGAGCATGGATATCCGCACTTGGCGTTGCTATGGAATCCGTCGCAGCAATGTCTACTCTTTTGAACGAAAGATTGCCGCAAGAATGCGAAGTCGCTCATTGGGTTTGGTCAGGTGGTGCAGTGATTGGTGGTGATGAACTCCATCGAGGCGCGGGGTGTCCGGTGGAACTCAGGGCCAGCAGAGGAAACTCGCAGCTTCTCACTTCGACTACAACCCAGTCGGTTCGACGAGAAATGGAGTCCCGCCTAGCCGCACTACTCTCCGAATTTCCGATTCCCGTTAGCTTTCCAGTCGTATTTGCGGATTGCAGAGTGTGTGGCACGCTCCACGGTGTGTCTTGGGAAGGCACGCCGTGCGGAGCTGCGGTCTGAGTTCATGCGCCGATGGACTTCCGCCCGTTGCGCTTGTTCGCGAGCTTTTGCGCCAAAGACATCAGGAGCTTTCTGTCGGGCTCTTCGGAACGCCCTAGAAACCTTTGCAAATTCGAGAGGAACCGCGCGTCCTTGCCAGAGCTTCCCCAGGCAATCTCATCCGCTGTCTTGCGCTTGGGAAGATTTTCCAGTTTAGGCGGAGCCTCGCCATCGTAGAAGAGTCGGTACAGCGGTACTTCGAGCGCCCGCGCCATCTTCTCCAGCGTTTCCACTGTGGGGACCGTGTGACCATTCTCGACGCGCGAGATGTAGCAGCGCAGCAGACCCGTGCGCTTCTCAATGTCGCCCTGAGACAGCTTCTTCTCTTCGCGCAAAGTCCGTAAACGGTCGCAGATCACCATTGCCTTCTCCTCCGATCAATGCCATTCGAGTCCACATTCAACCATGATGCGTCGTGGATGGGAAGCTTTCGGCCTTGGCTCGCCCCTACGTCCTCCCCTACGTCCTCAACGTCACTGAGGCCGGGCTGATTTTCGGCCCGCCCAAATTGGGACTGAAATCTTTTTGAAAATTGTTTGTGAGTTTTTCCCGAAAATTTGCCTCATAGATAGTGAGGGGGCAAATTTCGAAATGGGTGGTCGGAACGACAGCCGAGCAGCGAGGTCAGATGTGCGACCTGCATCGGTGTCGGTCAGGCTGCTCGCGATCCCCCCTGCAGGAGACAAGTCCCCATGCAAAAGGAGAACAATTGCGGATGTGTTGTCTGTCAGGTTGAGCGAAGTCTGCTCAATTCGCTAAGCTCACAAACAGCCCGAACCCACTTCCAAGCACTTGCCCGCAACCACTCAATTCTGAACCACTTCGATTCGCCCGCTGATGTGATTGTGCAGTTGCACGAGCACGAGCGGACGGAAGCCGTAAATCACAAAGCTTGGAACGGAATCCTGCATGCGCTGGTTGACTCCATCGCGGACAGGACATTCGAAGAAATCGGGCAGCAATTGCTCCTCCTGGCGTATATGCCCGCTATCCACAAGGTTTATCGGGAGGCTTGCCAAAAATTTCCTGGGCTGTGTCCCGAGGACATCGCGCAACAGGCGGTCTTGTGCTTCCTGGAGACTGCGAGATCACCGGAGATGCAGATCCTCAATGGTCACTTGCCCGCTGCGTTGTCGAGAAGGTTTCGGCAGAGCCTTTTTCGGTGGGCGATGGGCGAACTGCGGCAGTCCCTTCCGCTACAGGAGGGTACTGCCGATCCACAAGAACCGGCAACCTTCGAGCAAGCAATCACGTTGGATAGGATTCTCCAGCAAGCGATACATGATGGCCTGCTATCGGATGCCGAGTGCGAACTCCTTCTGAAGCTCAAGTACGAGGGGTTTCAGGCGAAGGAGTTGGCAGAGGCGCTCGGGACAGACCGGTTGAACAGCCGCCGTCTGCATCGAAAATTGCAGACCATCCTCAACCGGTTGCAGCGCGCAGCGCGAGCCGGTGGGGCGCTATCCAGAACTCCTGATCGGTCTAACCCGCCAACCAAAACCGAGAAAGACAAAAAAATTTTCAATGAGGCGGTGAATTTCTCCGAGTCGGTGTGCATTAGGAATAGTGAGAAGGGAAACTCACCGGAGCGATCCCGCCCTGGGCCGCAGCTTGAACCCGAGGTGCCGCCAGTTGCGGCATGACTCGGGGCAACGTTGCAAGGCCCAGAATAGAGCGCTGATGTAACCAACCGGGAGCAGGATTCTCAGCAACGCCACCCACCCTGCTGCTGATCCTGCTCCCACCTCCTTCGCTCCGGCAGATTCTCAATTTGTGTCCCATAAGGAGGATGCCGATGTCTCGTATCATCAGCCGCAAGCAGCGAATCGAACTGCGTCGGTTCGCCCGCCCCATCGGATCGGCTCTCGCCATGCTGTTGCTGAGCTCGCCAGCGTTTGCCCAATTTGGCGGCGACCGCGTTACTTCGTTCCTTTCGAGTGCACTCAGCTACGCCCAGGGCCTCGGGATTTTCGGCGCTGGATTCCTCGTCATCTGGGCAGTAGCAAACATCGCCCGCGAGCGTCCCAGCGGTAAGCAGTGGGCTGGCGCTGGCGGCGCACTGCTGCTGTCATCGGTTCTGCAACTCCTTCGCACTTTCGCAGGCTGAACCATGCCGCTTCGACTCAAACCCGTTGCGCGGTCGCTCTCCGTCCGAGCCGAGTTCTTGGGGTTGGAGTTGGAGGACTGGGGATTCGTAATCGCGTGGGCCATCGTCATGCGGCTGATTGGCGATCACATCCTTCGCGTATTCCTTGGGTTTATGCCGGTCTCGACCGTGATGACTTATGGATCGGCTGCCCTTCTGGTGGGGCTAATTCGCTGGGCAAAACACGGCAAACCGCGTGGATACCTGGTCGCGTGGATTCAGCACTACTTCCGCCCAAAGGCGCACTCTGCGCGTTGCGGTGTTTCCGAGGTGCCATACCTGATCGAGGACGAACGATGATTGAGACCTCGACAATCCATCTCGTCGCTGCACTCATTGGGGCTCTTGCCGTTGTGATACTCGCCCTGGCTGCTTTCCTGCCACAAGTCGCCACAGCGCATCAAGGCTCCGAGAGTCAAGCTGAAAGTGACGCAAAACCGTCTTCGCTTACCGCGCGAGTTCCGATCTCGGAAATCCGCGATGGGTTGATCGTGCGCAGAGACGGCTCTTTCTGTGCGGGATGGGAATGCTCTGGCGTTGCTACTCAGTTTGCCGATGCTGAGCGTCTGGAAGCAGTGAGTGCTGCGTTCGATGCGTTCATCAAGGGCATCCGGCATCCAGAAATCGAACTACAGTTCCGCTATTTGATTGATTACGAGACACTGCGAGTTCTTGAAGGGCGAAAAGCGCTGGGCATTTGCGCAAATTCGCCTGCTGGCTGGCTAGAAGAGAACCGTCTATCGTTCTGGCGTTCGGCCATTGACGCCGGTCAGGTGCGCTCGATCCGGCTTCTGGCGTTCGTCTCTTGGAAACCGAAACACACCTGGGAGACGCGCTCTGCTGCGTCGCGCTTTGCAGCGGCATTGTGGCAAGGGCTCGTACAAGACGGTTTCGGAAAGTTCGCAAACGTAGTGAGAGCGGCGCTGAAGGAAACGCGTACAACCGCATTCCTCCAGCGGAATCGAGAAGAGCACAACCGCCTAGTCGCCGAATTCAATCACATCCTCGAAACCTACCGCCTGGGTCTTGAAGCCATAACTTCGCTTCGTCGGATCACGGAGCCTGAATTGGTTGAGTTGGTGTATCGCGCGCTGAACCCAGCGGATGGCCAAATGCCGAAGGCCAAAAAGCAATCCACAGCACTGATGAATACCGACTGGTTTGAAGGAGTGCGGCTCCTCGATCTCGGTGGAGTCCTGAAGGCGGTTGTCACGCTTTCGGAATTGCCCGAAGCTACGTTTGCCTCTCTGCTGCGACCGCTGTTGGCGCTCGACTTCTCATCCGAGGTCGTTTTGAACGTATGCGTTCCCGATCAGGCTGCGAAGGTTCGCAAACTCCGGGTGTTGCTCAAGAAGAGCTTGGCTTTTCAACTTCGGAAAGATGGCAGCCGCCGCCGCGATTTCCAGGCAGCGGCGCTTGAGAAGGACACGGTTGACACGCTGGCTTCCGCCATCACGTCCTCGCAGCGCATTGTCGAGATCGAACTGGCGGTAGCTGTCTCGTCTTCGAGGGTGGCGCGTAGTTCGGTCGAACGGGAGAAAGCAGAACAAGACCTGGCACAACGGGTCGAGTCTGTCCTACAGGCGTTCGGGCAGATCAACGGCGCTCGCGGCTATCGCGAAGAGACAGCCCTACTCCCAACGTTTATCGCCTTCCTGCCCGGCGTCCACGGTGTCCGCAAGACCAACCGCGAGTTCACGATACTTTCCGGTCAGGCCGCTGATTTCGTTCCGATTGAAACTCCTTGGACCGGCACTCACGACGGGAAACCGGCGTTCTTGACCCGCACACGCGAAGGGACTTTTCTCCGCTTCGACCCATTCAGTCGCGAGTTGTCGAACGGCAACATCCTCGTCACCGGCAAGACTGGGTCAGGCAAATCATTTCTTATAAAGCAACTCCTCCTGCAATTGCAGGTTCTGAATCCGCGAATCGCTATCGTCACCAAGGGTGCAGATTACCGCGCTCTCGTGGAGTTGCTTGGCGGGCAGTACCGCGAAATCAGCCTCCGAACGAACCTAGTGAAGAACCCCTGGGATCTTCAGGCGAACAGCGAAGAACCCGACTCGGCCCAGATCGCAGGCGTCGCCTCACTTGCGGCTCACATGGCAGGCAAGACCGGCTCAGACGATTCCGTCACGCTGAACTTTCTAGAGAAGGCCGTTCGGATGACGTACGAGCGCCTTCTCGCCATCGGGACGACACCCCGCTTCTCCGATTTGAAATGGACCTTGGAGCATTACCCGTGCGAGAACGCAGTGATTGAGCAACTGGCGCAGCTCGTAGCTCTGAAGCTCAATCGCTGGACGGGCGAAGGCGTCTACTCGCAACTGTTCGACCGCGAAACGAGCTCCGAATTCGAAAAGGCCGAAGACATCATCTGCTACGACATCGACGGCCTGAAGGAATCGCCAGAATTGCAGACCGCCGTCGCGTTCACCGTCGCGCGAGCCATCGATCAGCAGATCGGACGCAAAGACACTGGCGGAACTCTCCGCCCGACGATAGCGGTATTCGATGAAGTCTGGGCGATGTTGGCTGATCCGGTGCTGGGGGCGCAAATCCTCAACGCCTTCCGCACCGCCAGGAAGCGGTACGGTTCCATCATCGCGGCAAGCCAGGGAATAGAAGACTTCGTGGGCAGCGCCGAGTCGCCGCATACCGTCGGGCTAGCAATCCTGCAAAACACGGAGGCCAAGTTCATCTGTGCACAGTTGGGCGAACTCTCGCGACTCTGCGAGGTATTGCATCTTTCCGAGCCAGCCGCCGAGGTGGTCAAAGAGCTGCGCAATGTTCCGGGACATTTTGCGGAGAGTTACATGCTCGTCGGCAACCAGCCTGAATCGAGCGCAGTAATCCAACTCACTGCGACGCCATTTGATTACTGGGCGAGCACGAGCCATCCGCTTGAAACCGAATTTCGCCAGAAATTTGCAAAAGAGCATCCCGAATTTTCGGCATTGGAGATCACTTACAGGCTCGGAATGGCCCACCCGAAAGGGTTGGCATCGCCCTCGTCGAAGAATCGAAAGGAAATCTATGCGACGGCACTTTAGAAGATTCGTAGTTCTCTCTGTGCCATCGTCGTCGGTCTGCTTGTGCCGGTAACTGCGCACGCGTTTATAGGCACGATGCCAGTCATTGACTGGACGGCAGTGGTTCGCATCGGCCAGCAGATTGGCATCTCCCAGGAGACGCTAAATACGTTGGGTCTGTATGTTCAGCAGTACAACCGCGTCAACGCGGGCACTCAGGAAGGCATCGGGCTGGTACGTGGTCGTCAGCTTCAAGGAATCTCTGAACCAGGTCGTCGGCAGCGAATTTCCACAATTCCAGCAACTCCAACGTGATTTCACCACGGCTGCTCGATCGATCCTTCGATCTCTCCGCGGAGACCTAGGAACTGACCTACGGGGCTATCCCGTCCACGGATTTCCCGATCAGCCGCAAAAAGAGAATTGATGCTAGCCGATGCCACCGCCACGCTCGGCCTGCTCGAATCGTCACGCGCAGAACTGATTTCTCAGCAAGAAGAGTTAGATGCAGACGATATCGAATCGCGTGCAGAAGCTAGCCAGTCCCGGCTGGCGCCGCAAAACTTTCCGCCGCTGCCAATGGCGCGATGCTGCGCTCGCAAGCCTACGACCAAAGACTCCTGGCAAGGATGATGCGGCTTCGAAGCCCTGAACATTGCACGCGAAAATTCGTTGGAGAAAGAGCAAGAACAGGTTCGCCAGGCCCAACTGACCACAGTCTCTAATATGGTGGGCGGCATGCGACTGTCGTATGGCATTGGCGATCAGGTGGGACAGTAATGCCTGACCTGGGCACAATCAGTCGATTTTTGGCAGCACTGGGTGGGCTGTGGGACCGCGCTGAGCAGTATCTGCCGTTAATCCTGGTCCTTGCACTGCCTTTGGCAGCCTTGGTATTCACCTTCAGCATGTTGCAGGCATTTTTCCAAGATGGCTGTGAGGAAGATTATTTCCGAATTATGTGCAGGTTCGGGGTTACGCTGGCGATCCTTGGCGATTACCGGAACCTGTTCCTAAAATTCAACGTCCTGAGTTCGGACCTCGCCCATCATTTCGGTGATCCGAACAGTTTTCAGAACTTTTTTCAACAGATTCAATCTCAGTTCGACACTCTCAGCGGCGCGATTGTTTTCACTGCGCGGTTATCGACGAGTATTGTGACGCTATTGATCCTTCTTTCCGCCGTAATACTGGTTTTGGCCTACATCGGCCTTGTGGCAGCTCAAGCCCTAGCCATCATCCTCTTGTACATTTTCGGTCCACTACTGCTCGCTCTGCTGCCCAGCCGCCAACTCAGCATTGTCGCCTACACGTATCTGAAAGCTTTAATGCAGGTATTGCTGTGGCCGGCCATTTGGAGTCTTGTGTTGGCATTGTTCACCGGGGCGTTGTTGCAAGTGCTTACGTCCACTCCTTTCGTTAACTTGGTGCCCGCTATATTCCTGGTCCTCCTGGCGATTCTCCTTACGCAGATTCCCCGACTGACCGGATACCTGACGAGTGGCGCTTTGAATGCCGCAGGGGCAGTGATTTCGGAGCTTGTCACGGCTGGTTTAGCTTATGCCACGTACAGGGTCGTCGAGACCGGCGCGTCGGCTGCGATCGCGTATGCGACTGGCGGCGCGGCGGTAACGGTTCCGCAAGCGGTTGGATATTTCGCTAGAAGCAGGAGCGCGGAAACAACAAGTGTGCCGCCACAAACAAACTTCCGGGCGCTGCCACCGCCGGAAACGGCATGAGAGGGAGAAAGTCATGACGACGGCTCCGTTCACGCTTGAGCAAGCTCAAAGAGGCAAGTCCGAACTTGGCGATTACACCGAGTTCTACAGCCACTTGGCCATGCAAACGCGCCGCGCGTCTCGTGTGGCGCTCGTCGCGTGCGCTGTGGCACTGATCTCCATCGCCTCAGCAATCCTTGCGCAGTTGCGGCCGCCCATTCTGCTTCGAGTTCAAGATGGCAAAGTCTCATCGCTGGACGGCCCAGGTGTCCAGGTCGCCCAGACAGCCGCGCAGCAGCAGCCCGACAACGCTGAGAAGTTGTCATTCGTGAACACGTTTCTGAATCGGTTCGTGAACATCGATCCGCTGACCGTCAAGCGCGATACCACCTTGGCGCTTAACCAGATGACCTACAGCTTGCGCCAACAGATTCTGGCGCAGCTCAATCAAGAAAACTTCGTCGATACCGTCCGGGAAAACAACGTGACTTCAACATTGGCGGTCAAATCGGCCGAATTGGTTTCGGGCGACCCTTACACCGCCATTGTCTTTGGCCGAAAGCGTATGACCACTCTCATCAATGGTCAGGAGAACGAGAAGAACTTGCTCGTGAAGTACACGATCCGGCTGGCACCCGTGCCTCGCACCGCGGCCAACGGGTGGACGGGTCTGGAAATCGGTGATTACAAGGAAGAGGTCTTGCAGCCATGAGACAAATGCACCTCGCTTCGCGTCTGTTCCTTCTGCTCGTTGGTATTGGAGTTCTGCGTGTTTCGCACAATCCGAATCGATGCCGCTATCGTGAAGCAACAGCAGGGATAGCAAGCCGCCAGTACGGCCGAGCTGGAGTCACACCGCTGATTATCCGTACTCGATCTCGACCGAGCCCCATTTTGCCGTATTCGTGGAATTCCCAAAGGCGGATTCCATCCGACGAATAGCTCTGGGTGATAGCAATTACTTTCTGGCAGAAGCCGATAAGACCGATGCGCATTACGCGATCGTCAAGCAAATCGAAGCGCCGAGCCGCAAAGCCAAGCACCAGTTGAAACGAACATGCTGGTGTATATGGCCTCGGGCGGAGTAGTGAATATCACGCTGAAAGCCGGGAAGCTCGAAGACACGGCATATTCGATTGACTACTCCGTTCCGACCGAACCGATCCGCAACCCAAAAGATGATCCGCCGCCAGTGTCGACGGAAGAATTGGAAAAGAGAATCCGCGACCAGGAACGGTCGGAAATTGCGGAGGACATGATTGCCGAAGTAAAGGAACATCCGAAGTCGCAGCCTGGGGTCGCGGAGGGCGGACTGGATTTGCGCTTCTACGGTACGAAGCATTTGGGAGCTCTCGCGCTGGTGGCCTTCGATGTCGAGAATATGTCCACGGCAACCGTGGACTTAGAGGGCCCGCAGGTCAATCTCATTACAGCCAGCAACAATCCCAAAGACAGGAAAAAGCCGCTCGATAAAAATCAGAGCCAGTGGAAATCACTCAATCGGTTGTCTCTTCCAAACAGCTTTCCCCAGGTGAACGCGCCACGTGTTTGGTCGCTTTCAAGCCGCCGATGCACGATTCCGACCAGCAGGTGGTCCTGTCGATCTCCAATCGCGCAATGGCCGATGAGCCTGCGACGTATCGCCTTGAGTGAAGGAAAGAATGGCGATGGACAACGATTACAAAACCAAATTTGTCGAGCCGCAGCCGAGCGTTGCCGTAGCGGATGTCGAGCAGCCGCCGGACGATGAACTGGCGGCCAAAGCTCTGGAAGAAATTCATAGCACGGAGCGGCTCAGTGGCTTTGGGCGCTTTGCGGTGAAGGTGCAGAAGTTCTTCCAGGCGTCCAAAGCCTCGCAATCGAAGCAGGGAATGTCGCATCTGAAGATGGCTCCGATCATGATGTCGGCTGGCCTGCTGCTGCTCTTCGCGACGGGCCTGCTTTTCCTTCTGTCGAAGCCTGAAAGCGCGGTGCCGAGCCATTTTCGCCAGCCAACTGTTCTCGCGGGAAGCGACGGTCAGAAGAATGTTGCGACGGTTCCGATGGAATTTCCCGTCACCGAAGACCAACTTGCCGGTCGAGACGTAAACACCGATGCTGGAGTGACCGGGAGCAGCTCTAAAAAGCAAGGCATTGACAGTTCCTCTCCGCGCCACTTCACGTTTTCGGACAACGAGCGAGTAGATGCGAATCAGCCCGCGCAGCGCCTTGCGCAGGGCGGGCTGAGTGCACTAGCAACTCCGGCAACAGTCTTCGTAGCGGACTCCGCAGCCGATGCCCTCCTCAAGAAGGATATAAGGATGCAGTCCTCGCCTCAGCCCGACCCTCAACTTCCAGGAGGCACCGAAATTGTGGCTCACACGACGAACGCCATCAGCAGCGGGCTCGAATCTCCGGTTGTGGCTGTTGTGGATCGAGCCGTCCGGTTGGGCGACGCGGTAGTGATTCCTGAGGGCGCTCACGTAATCGGCCACACTGCCGGGGCAGTGAAAGACCGAGTCAACGTGCGATTTACCTCAGTGGTGCTGCCTAATGACAGTGAAATGCCGATTTCCGGCCTGGCCCTAATGAAGGATGGCAGTGCGGGCCTGGTTGGCAAAGTTAAAGGAGCAGGACATCCATTTCGTGCTGGCGCTGTGCGTATCGGAACCGGCGCTGCTGCTGTGGCCACTGAGTTCGCTGGACAGAGCTCGTTTAATCAGCCGTTCTCCCAGGCTGACTATCTTCGGAACCAAATGGCCACCGAGGTGGCGTCTCAGGGCAGTCAGCTTTCCAATCGCTGGCAGCAGCCGACCAGCGTTCCGATTGTCGCGGTCGATGCCAACCAGCCCATAACGATTTTTCTTTTGGAACCTCTGACCATCGTGGGGAAACCGAGTCTCAGCGCAACCCCAGCGTCGCAACTTATCCCCCCAAATACGACAGCGGGGCAGACCCAACCATCAGAGCGAGACCTTGTAGCTGCGCAAACGGCGTACATCCAAGCACTAGAGGCACAACTAGCGGAAATGCGCTCCGCCAATGAGAAGAAGCCAAATGAGCACCAGTAACAAGCTCGGGTTGGTCGTTTCCTCGGCAGGGGAACTACGCCAGCTTCTGAATGAGCACGGCTACGTCGCCAAGCCAGAGGTTGCAAAAGTGATGTATCTCGCACTTCGTTTGGGCAAGCCCCTGTTGCTCGAAGGACCTCCCGGAGCCGGAAAGACGCAAGTCGCCAAGGTTCTGTCGGACACGCTCGGGATGCCATTGATTCGGTTGCAGTGCTACGAAGGAATCGACGAGGCCAAGGCACTCTACCAGTGGAATGAGCCTCTGCAGCGCATGGCGCTTGAGTTCATTCACGAGCGTTCAGAGACGAGGCCGCAGGAAGAATGGTCAGAATTGAAACGGAAACTCTACAGCACGGATTTCCTGGTTGCGGGTCCGATTCTGAAAGCGCTCCAGTCCGAAGCTACTGCGGTCTTGCTAATCGACGAAGTGGATAAGACTGGCCCCGCTTTTGAAGCGTTCCTCTTGGAGATCCTCTCGGACTTTCAAGTTTCGATTCCGCAGTTGGGCACCGTCGTGGCAAACCACCACCCGGTCGTGGTTCTGACCTCGAATGCCCAAAGGAAACTCACGGAGGCGTTACGCGGGCGCTGCTTCTTGCTTTGGATGGATTATCCCGCGCCCGAACTCGAAGCCGAAATCATCACCCGGTCGCGCGAGAGCGAATCCCGCCTGAGCTTACAAGTGGCCAGGTTCACCGCTGCCGTGCGGCGACTGGGAATGTCCAAGCCTCCGGCTATTCGTGAATCTCTCGATTGGATTGATGCGCTGCGCGTGCTTGGAGCGAGCGAGTTGACGACCGAGGTCGTTTCCGAAACCTTGCCTGTGCTGCTGAAAACGCGTGAAGACATCGACCGCGCTGCAGGAAATGTGGCTCTGCTTTTGCAGCGAGCTTGCTAGGACGTTTATGGCTTCGTCTCTAACAATTCGGTTCCGGCGATTTCCTTACCTCGTAATCGGGTGGGCGTTGCTGGCTAGCTTGTCACTGTTGGCCCCTGACCGCATGTTCCTGACGCATCAGCAAGGGCTTTGGATTGGCCTCGCATTCCTGGGAGTCGGCCTGCTTCGCGGGGCGCGTCAAATGGGGCGGGAGCTGCCCGCCGAGATTGGTCGACTAGAGCTGTCGCGTTTGCCGCGCCAAAGCCTAATGCAATATTTCGGGCACGGCTTTTCCTGGGACTCGCAGCACGCGAACGAAGTAGTTGCGGCGGAACGCGACAGCAAGGCGCTGGTCGGACCCAAGCGTAAGCCGGGCGACTCTGGTGGCATAGCGGCCATTCATGCCGTTGGCTGTCGTGAGGAAGCGCCTGTTTTCCTCCCTGTCAGCGATCTCGAAGGCCACATGCTGGTATCGGGTGCTACGCGCACAGGCAAGACCTATTACCTGCAGCTTGATCTCGTGCAGGCAATTGAGCGCGGGACTGAAGCAGTCATATTCATCGACCCCAAAGGCGACCTGAGCGTTCTCCACCGCGCCTACGATGCCGCTGTCCGCGCTGGCCGCCAGAAAGATTTTCAATTTTTTTCGTTGGCGTATCCTCATCTCTCGTGCACCTACAACCCGCTGCACAATTTCGTGCTGGGGATGGAAGTGCCTGATCGTCTTTCAGGCCTGCTCCCTGGCGGTGGTCAATCGGAGCCGTTCAAAGCGTTTGCCTGGGAGGTCATCAACGTTATAGCCCAGGCCATGTTGCTTGCCGGAGAGCGTCCGCTGCTGTCGAAGATCGCGCGGTACGCGAAGGTCAATCGCAGCCTGGAAGAACTGCTGCCCAAGGTTCCCGAGAACACCCCGGAATGCGAATACTTGCAGGCCCTCATCAAACATCCGCCTGACCACTACGACAAGATGGTCTCCTCGCTCAAGCCAATGCTTTCGAAGCTCGACACGCCCGATTTCAGGAATCTGATGTCGATTGCGACGCCGGAACTCGATTGGGATCGCGCCGTCCGGCTAAAGCGAATCGTGTACATGTTCATGGGTTCGATGATCGTCAAGGAGACAGCGTACGCGATTGGCATGTTGGCACTGCAGGACCTCTTGAACTTCATCGGGCGCGCCTACGCCTACGAGCCAACAAAGACCCCGATCCGGCTAATCGTGGATGAAGTCGGCAGGCTGGCTTTTCCGGGGTTCGTGGATCTTCTATCGCAGGCAGGCGGGCAAGGCCTCATGGCAGTGCTCGCGTTCCAAAGTGTCGCGGACTTGGTGAGTGTCCTGGGGCCAGCAGGGGCGCAGCAGATTCTCGACAACACAAACACCAAGCTCTGGTTCCGAGCAACAGACCACGCGACAGCCAAGACTTTCGCCGACATAGCGGGGCAAGGTCCTCTGCTGACCCGGCGCGAATCGGCTGCTTATCGCCCGGTAGTTCCAGGCAAGCCTGCGCGGAACCGGCTGGCCTTCGACGCAACGTTCGCTCAGCAATCGACCGAAGTTGTCGAGAATCTCGTCCGCGAAGATTGGCTGATGAAGCTGCCGCGTGGACAGGCTTTCCTGTATGCGAGCGGGCAAACCTACAAGACACGTTTCCCACTGATGCCTGAACCGAAGAATCGGTTTCCGCTGGAGGCAGCAGCATGAAACTGATTTGGATTGGTGCTTTCGTGCTGCTCTTCGCGTCTGTAACAAGTCTAGTTTCCAATCGCCAGAGCGGGCGGCTCATCGAGCGGAGTTGGGCAAGAGCCAGCGATGTCCTGCCCGATACAAAGCTAAGCGAATTGCGACGAGCTATTCCTGCTTACACCGCCCGGGTTTTTGCTCTGCTGCCCGACCCATTCCGTCAGAAATTTGCAGCCAAGACGTGGCAAGCGGTTGAGTTGATGATTTTGCGTTCTCTCCTGCTGCGGCATGTTGCACCCGTAATCGTGATTGCTCTAATGGTCGGCTTCCTTGAGGGTTCGTGGGCTCGGGCCAACCAGAAAGCCTTAGTAAAGATGCACTCGCCCATGCGGTTCAGTCTCGCGCTCACCAGCTTGGGTTTTACGCCGATTCTGGCAGCGCTCTGGATTACCGCACCGGTGACAGTGACACCCATGCTTGTCGTTCTGGCGCTCGGCACACTCGGGCTCATTAGCACCCATAATCTGGTCGTCCACGCGCCCACACAGTTTTAGCCATGTCTTGTCTGACACAATCTGCCACCGTGAATCTGATCCACCACTACTGCGATATCGGAGTGTGGACAAGGATGGCCATTCGATTTTCTGAGCGCGTGGCATTTGTCGATGGCGGCACAGAACGGTTCTTGATCAGGCTGGGACGCCTTGGAGGTTACTGCACGGTTGAACAGGCGCAAGGGTTGGGATTGGCGAACTCTCCCTCGCAGGCGCAGGCACAGTTGAACGGTTTGGAAAGGGCGGGGTTCTTGCGCCGCGTGGCGGAATATCCGCTCGTCTACCAGATCACCAAGTCAGTCGTGCGGCTGATCGGAACGGATTCTCGGGCGCGCCGGCCTCACGCCATCCACGACGTGCGTCGGCGGCTGGCAGTAGTCAGTTTCTACTTGGAAGCAAAGAAGTGGCCCGCTGATTTCTTCTTTCAGAATGATGAGAAGATCGCGGCGCTAGCGAAGATTGGATGCCCCCGCCACTTGCTGCCTCAACGATGCGGGCAGCCATACCTCTGGGAGGAGTTCGTCCTGGATGCTCACGATGACAGCGTCTCCGTCACCGTCGTTGACCGTCCGCACTGGACTGCCTTTCTGCAATTGCTGCACTTCGTAACACGGTTTGCGCCGTGCCGTGCCAGGGCGGGAGAACGGTTGACACTAATAGTGGCGGTTGCCTCGGAAGCCCGACAGCAGTCGTATGAACGGGCTGCCCGGCACCGCAGGGTGATCCAGCAGTGCAAGGGCGCGTCTGAGCCTGCCAGTTTGTACAAGGTATCCGCGCCTACCCCCAACATTCGCACCCTGACCCACGAACCTGTGATCCACGCCAATTTCAATTCGAGGAGGCCATGTTAGGCCATGAAACTTACCGGCACGGTTTTGAGGTGTACGACTCGGAAAGTAAATTCCAGCGGGAAGGAAACTTACGTTACCAACCTGCTGGTGCTGGACCCGGAGAACAGCGGCGGCACGAACTACGCCGTCGAAGTCTGGGACGACAAACCCCATCAGGCAGCGCCCATGTCGGAGATCGGATTGACGGTCACTGGCGTCCTGAGCAAAAGCGGCGGGGTACCCGCCCTGAGAGCAATCATCGCGGCGCAGCCGCCGAAGCCAGCCGGGGCGGAGGCCCCGGCTGAGGAAATCCCAGCTGCGGCGTAGGTAGTCACCGCATCCGCAGGCGAACAGGAAAAACGGCGAATCTTCGCCGAGATTCCCTGTGCGGGACTGGAACGGAAGTCTCCTTTATCCATTCCGTTACCACCCGTCCCTGGGGACGGGTAAATGGGGACGGGTAGGGGGACGGGTTACCCGTCCCTAATGGGGACGAGTGAGAGGTTGAATGCAGTCAATCGAAGCCATGTCGGAACAGATTCTCTACTGGCTCTCGCTCGACATGCAGGTGCGGGCGCTGGCTGAAAGGCTGCTCGAAAGGTTTGCCGTAACAGTGGGCGATCTGCCAGCCAGCGCCGCGCACCACCACGCCGAGCCCGGCGGACTCTATCGGCACTCACTCGAAGTCGCGCTCAAGGCTTTGGAAGAGTTCGAGGGCAACATGAAGATGGAGCAGCGGCCAGACGGCAGCGTTGATAGTTTCCGCAGTTCCCGCAACCGCTCGCGCTGGCAGTACGCCACGTTCCTTGCCGCTCTTTGTCATGACCTGGGAAAGCTGTTTGAGTTGGACGTGCGCGGCATGGGCGAGACGTGGTGCCCGCTCGATGAACCCTATGCCCGGTTCGGTCGGCGCACGAAGACGCCCGTCGCAAGCTGGCGACCTGAGCGGGAACATGGTGCTCATGCGAAGCTTTCTAGTTTCCTCATGCACCATATCCTTTCCCGCGCAGACATCACGTATCTTGGTCTGCCGCGCTTCGTCCATCTAGCGGCGTGCCTCTCGGACGGGCACGGCGGTGAGTCAGCAAGTCCGCTCGCGCAGACAGTCAGCCGCGCCGACCAAGTCAGCGTCGAACAGGCCCAGCCCGCTATTGCTGCTCAGCCAAACAACCCAGTGAGCCTGTTCTTGCAGGCACTTCAGGAGTTGATCGAGAACGGCGCATTGGGAGTGAACACCCCCGGCGCACAAGTCTACGTGGAGGGAGATAAGGCGGCAGTCGTGGTACCGGTGGCAGTCGCTCAGGCGCGAGACCGTTTGATGGCCAAACAGATCAAGCTGCCGCCAAACACAAATCTCTACAACATGCTCCGCAATGCTCGGCTTGTCGAGGCCGATCAGACTGGCCGCAGCGTTCGAAAGATCAAATTGCAGGGCAGTCAGGGCCCCATCTCCCTCAGCGCCCTGATCCTTCCCACAGATAAGGTCGTACCCAAACCGATTTTGTCCACATTGCCCCCTACCCACTTCGAAATCGATAAGGAGCCTGCACCCGAAGCGACGCCTGTTGTTGAGGGCTGAGGCTCCCGGAGAGAACAAGACATGAACACTCTTATTGCAAATCAATACGGCCGGGTCCAAGGCGAAGCGGGCGGCTGTGGGCTGACGTTATGCGTAACGGCTCAAACCCCGCGCCGGGAATCGGTCGAGCTCCAAACGCGGGTTGACTCAATCGAGCAGCAGCTCCATCTCCTCGCCATCCTGCGCGCCGTCGAGCGACGGATCGAGCAGTTCCAATTGCGCGACGACAAGACACCCGAACCGGCTGAGCAGCAGAGTCCTTTCGACGAGACCGTCTGCGGCGAAGAGGATCTGTTTCGCTCGAACGGTTCGCCATCGAAGAACAAAATTTACGGGCGCTTTTCTCAGTTCCTTGTCTACGAGCAGGTGGACCAAGGCCGGCTGCGGGTCTTCTTTGCCGTCCGTGATGAAGCGAAGCGCGTAGCCCGCTTCGATCTGCACCCGGGCGAAGTTCAGGCCATGCACTCGTTGGCTAGACGTGCGCTTTTTTCCTGCGAACAGATTGGCTTGCTGCTTCGCGACGAGCTCTCGGTGAGCGTGGCGCTCAACGTCTCCTGCCACGGCTTGGGGTTTAACGTGCAGACTCCCTTGTGGCGTTCAGAGTTCGTCATCAGCAAAGCCAACGACCTGGCGACGCTCGCGGTTTTCACGCGCCGCGCTATCAATCAGGAAAAGACGATTCCGATCCGGTTTGGCAGCGAAGAACATCAGCTTGGCTTGCGGAGACGGAATGACGGACAGGTTCTTGCTGAGTTCGAGCACGACGGCGCGATGGAGCGTATTGCACTCTCAACCTTGCAACTCTACGAACTGGAAATTCTGACGCAGTACGCGCTGCATCGCGCCTTCGAGCCATCGAGTTTCGCCGCCGGAAATCCCCTGCCGCCCGAGACGGCAACGGCGGCCTAAAAATCGCGTAAACTCACGCTTCCGATTTTATTCCCACAAACCCTTTCTCAGTCCCACAAACGCTGAATCAACCACAACCGCATTCACGCGAGCAATCGCGCGGGTGTCGGAATCCACAAAGGAGTCTTGAATATGAGTGTAATCAACACCAATCAGCTCAAATCGGCGCTCGAAAGGCTCTGCCTCGTAGTACCGAAGCGAGCAACCTTGCCAGTGCTGGAAAACTTGCGATGGCGCGCTGCAAAAGGCCATCTAGAGTTGACCGCCACCGACTTGGATAACCATTTGCACATCTCCATCCCCTTCGCCGGGGAGGCCGTCGACAGCGATGTTGATGCGCTCGTCCCGGCGAAGGAGCTTTGCCAGCTCGTCAAAACGGAATCGGCTCCGAGCCTGAAGATTCGAATACGCAATAGCAAGTGCGAGGTCAGCGCCAACAAGCGCACGGTCGTTCTATCGTGTGCCGACCCGAACAGCTTCCCCGAAACCCCAGACGGGGAGCTGAAGCCGCAAGGCCAAGTCCTTGCGTCGGCATTCGATGCGGCATTGCGCCGCGCTCTGTTCTGTGTCTCGACCGAATCGGGACGCTACAGCACCAATGCCCTCAAACTTGAACTGCGCGGTTCGGTCTTCCGGGTGGTCGGCACCGATGGGCACCGCCTGTCTGTTGCTGAAGGCACGGCTACGACGGAGGGAAGCTCCACATTTTCGGCGCTTCTGCTCCATTCAACCGCAACCATCCTCAGCCGGTTAGGCTTGGCGGATGAGCCTCGATGGGTCGAGTTTTCCACTTGCGGCTCTGAACAGGAATTCAATCTGTTCGTACTGCCAGATGGAACCCAACTCATCACTCGCCGCGGGCAAGGTCAGTTCCCGAACTACGAGAACGTCTTGCCCAAGGCACCGCTCGAAGCCAGAGTCGTCTTCCGGCGCGAAGAACTGCTGGAAGGCCTCGCGAAACTCTCGCCCACTGCTCGCAAGGCAGAAGTTCCGGCGGTAAAGCTGGAGCTTTCGCATTCACCCGTTTCAATCAAAGCCGAAAATGACGGCACTGCAAACAGCGTCGCTCTGGAGCACACCCGCGTTTCGGGAAAGGCGCGAGACATCGGCTTCAATCTTCACTACTTGACCCAGTATGTGAAGAGCTTAGAAACCGACACAATCTCGATGAAGCTGTTCTCGAAAGCCATCTGCGAGGTCGCTCTGTTTGACGCCTTCCGCTACCAGCATCTCCTGATGCCATTGCGTGTCTAAGTGCCGCCAAAGAGTTTTACCCACAAACCCCTTAACCCACAAACCTTGATCCACAAGCAGTTCGGCGGCACTCCCGCGCTGATCCATATCGGCTGGATTGCGGGAGAGCCGATCTCGCGCGAGCGGGTTCGGCCATTCCAGCCACCAATCCACAAAAAGGAGAAAAACCACATGTCAGTAGCAGCACAAGTCCTAGATACCACAATCGGCGTCCCTGGCGCTGACTCTGCTTCAGTCGAAAGCAGGGAATCGCTGGGCCCGGGCAATGGAAGAGATGAAAACCAATCGCCTGCGCGTAGCGGGCGATTTTCCGGAGTTCATCGTGACCAACAAGAGCGGAACCGCCTACAAGGTGAGACTCGATCCGCACGGCAATGGCTCCTGCACCTGTCCCGATTTCCAAGTGCGCACTGCGCAGGAAGGGCGGATTTGCAAGCACATTGCTGCGGCGGCGATCATCTCGTTGGCACCGCAGAGCAAAGCCTCTTCGCCCGCGAACGGAAACGGGTCCGTCCGGGTGACCGAGACTGCGGCTGCGGAAGCGTCTCCGCTCATTTTTCGCATCCGACGCAACGTCCAGAGCGACGGAAAGAACGGCACGGTGATTGAGGTTCAGGCGCGCATAACTAACGACGTGGCTCAAGACCAGGAAACTGCGTCTTATGCCTACGAGTTGCTCGAACGCTTGGCTTCTCTTGCCGGCAAGAACCCCGCACCCTCAGAAAACTTCGCTCGTGAAACGGCTTCTCCGAGCGCGGCAAAAACAACGCCGACCAAGTCTCGCTCCACATCCGCCAAGGAAGGGAGTCCTGTTCATGCGGTCATCACCAAGATTGATCGCATGAAAACCCGTCAGGGCGATTCTCTTTTTCTCAAGGTGGATGTCGGCGGCGAGACGGTGCGTGTGTTCGGCCGTCCCGAAGAACTGGCGGAGCGTCTGGAAGCGAGTGGTTACGACATTCCAGCGAGTGAGATCGAAGCTGGGATGGAACTCCATCTTCCCTGTCTGGTGAAAGTCGGTCAGGGCCACAACGGATACAAGAACATCGAAGAGTTCTTGCCCGAAGCTGCCGAATGACCGGCCGCCATATCCACCTAGCCGAGTCAGAGAGGCGAAAGCCTCTCTGACTCGGATTCTTTCCTCAATCCTCTCCTGAAAACCAAAACTGCGGATGACAGCAGCCCCGGCAACCCGTCCTCTGACCCTCATCCGCCGCGGGCGAGGGCAACCGGGCGGATTTTGGAGGTCAGCAGACCCAGAAATTCGTTTGATGCGGTCATGAAGGCGAAGTGGCCAGCGTTGGGGATCAAGAACAGTTCTTTTTTTGGTGCCTTCACGCAGTTGAAGTAGTCAACAGTGGCCTGCGTGGGCGTGACGATGTCGTCCTGGCCTTGAATGACGAAGTAGGCGGTGTGGATGTTGCAGGCAGTCTTCGGCAGGTTAATGGCGAGCTGGTCAGACAGGACATGCTCGCTCTGGAACTGCATGCCTTCTTCGAGGTACTTGGATTGTTCAGGTTTGCGGGCCTGGAGGTCGGGGAGTTGCGAGCGCAGGTGTTGCAGCCATGCCTGGTCGGCAGGCGGCCAGAGCGAGCGCACATGATATTTGCTGCTGAAGCTGAAGTATTGATCGGCGTTCGCCGGGTCGGGCCGGTTGGCTTCGATTTCTTTGATGGCGGCTTGGTCGCCACCTTTGCGCGCCCTCGCCAGGACGAGTTCATATTGCGTGTTAACCATTGCGGCCCAGCTTGCCACCTGGCCGGTGCCGACGTAGGCGGCGAAGAGATTAGGGCGCATCTGCACCATTCGGGTCGCGACGATCGAACCCCAAGAGTGGCCGAGCACGATGATTTTCTTTTTGCCGAGCTCGCGGCAGAGGTGTTCAGCGAGTTCGATGCCGTCTTTGGAGATGCGGTCGAGCGTGACGTCGGGCGTGTTTGTCCCGTAGCGGCCGAAGGTATGGCCGGCGCCTCGCTGGTCCCATTGCACAACGGTGAAGGCCTTCTCCCAGGGCTTATAGATTTCGGCTTGCGGCCATTGTGCTTCGCCCGGGCCTCCGTGTACGACCAGCAGTACAGGGTTCGAGCGGTCGTCACCGCCAATGCTGATCCACTGCTCCAGGCCGCCAAGCCGGACGAAGGATGTCTGTTTGTTTGGCGCGTTAGGAGTTTGCGCGCTTGCGGTCGCGACAACGGCAGAGAGAAGGATTGCGGTAATCCACGGCCAAGTAAGCTTATGACTTGTCACGTTGAACCCAACAGTATCTCAATTAGACGGGATTTTGAAACGCGAGCAGAGTAGATCACTGACGGCTTCAGCCCACAATCCCTTTGACACACAACCGCTGACGACTGGAACAATCTCGGCTGGCTGTCGGTAGCAGATTCGCTTCCAGACTTCCTCTTTTCATCGTCTCGGTTCAAACCCACAACCCAGGAGCAACACCCATGCGAACAAGCACGCAGGAGGTAGTTTTGTCTGCCTACGTCGCGTCCATCGGAAAACGTACGCCGCGCGACGCTGCCCAAGACGCCGCTGAACTTTGCAGACTCGCGAACTCGCTCAATCGTTTGAACGAAGTCGCCTGCAACAGCGGCCTCACGGAGCGGCAAGAACGGCGGAAGCAAAACCTACAAACCCGGATCAAGGCCGTGCTCGAACAGGCGGGCCTGGTCCTCAACCACTTCAACAACGATCCGCGAGGCTACACCGTGTACCTCGATCTGCCCGATGGTTCCCACAACAGCTTCGGCGGACGGGAATGCGGCTATGGCATCGGGAGGTGAAACCATGTACGACCGCGTAGTGACCATCAACAACACGCATTGGCCGGCCTATCGGAAACCGGGAGCAACTTTGATTGACCTGCGGATGTTCGATCCAGACGACCGCAGCGCCAACCCGCGACTGGTTTTCCAGCCAGAAAAGCTGAGCGAACTGGGGATACCGGACGCGCTCATCGAGGCCGCTGCCAAATCTGATCCGCAGGGATTCCTGCTGTTCGATGACCTGCCAGATCAGGCGCAGCCAACGACCGGCCAAGCCGATCAATCCACAACTGAACGATCCACACAGCCCGAGTCAGAGAGGTGAAAGCCTCTCTGACTCGGATTGTTCCTCGGCCAAACCACCCCTAACGGTATCTCCCAACTTTCCAATCCAGAAACAGCAATTCGCTGGCGTGCGCTCAAGAACGCGTCTGCGGATTCTGGCGAATCTCGTGGACGAATCTGCACGCGCGCCACGTCTGACCTCGCCATTTTATCCACCTTGCGCGCGTGCTCCTGGAGCCATCAATGAATCCACAAAACATAACCACATCGCTTTTGGTCGCTACGGACTACATACATGCCATGAGAGGAGGAGCGCAATCGCACATGCTCACTGCCAATGATGGTCACGCCTATGTGGTCAAATTCGCAAACAATCCACAGTCTCTCCGCGTGCTCGCCAACGAGTGGCTTGGCTGCTCGATTGGTCGCGCGCTCGGATTGACGATTCCAGAACCGGCAATTCTTTATGTCCCGGCCACACTCGTCGAAAGTTCACCGTCACTAGTGATACAGGTTTCCAATTCGAAGCTGAAATGTTCACACGGGCTGGCGTTTGGCTCGCGTTTCATTTCGGAAGGGCAGCTCTTTGACTACCTCCCCGATTCGGCTCTCTCACAGGTTGAGAACGTGCGTGAGTTTGTCGGCGTTTTCGCGTTGGACAGATGGCTGTGCAACTGTGACGGTCGGCAGGTCGTGTTCTGCGAAAGTGAACAAGGACGAGGATTCCGCGCTCATTTCATTGACTTCGGTTTTTGCTTTAACGCCGGAGAATGGAACTTCCCCGACACCGTGTTACGCGGGATTTACGCGCACAAAGTCGTCTATCAGAACGTGGGCGGATGGCAGTCGTTCGAACCGTGGTTGAGTCGAATTGAATCCTTTCCGCTAACGACTCTGTGGGCGATTGCGGGTGATGTACCGCCTGAGTGGGTCGAGCGAGACACGCTCTTTCAGTTAGTTGAGCGCATAGACGCCCGGCGAAGTCGCGTTCGGGAATTGATCGCGGCGGTTCGGCAATCCCAACGAAATCCATTCGGCGCGTGGACTGAGGACAAGCCATGACGCCGATCCTTTCCAAACCTTACTGCCGGTCGGAGCTCGATTTGTTACCGACCAAGTCCACAAACCCTGAAACCACAAACTGGAGGTGCCTCATGGCAAGTGAAGGCAACGGCTTCACGCATTACCTCGTATCGAAGGAAGTTGTTCTCGGCGAGGCCTGCATCATCGAGCAATGCAACGAGTGGATCTCGCTTGCATTCATCAAGCTCGGAATCGACAGGCCGGAAGCGGTAATCCCCCGCGCCTTCGTTGAGAACCACGCCCTCGTTCCCAAAACCGCGAACTAACCCCCTCGAACTCCCACCCACAAGCAGCAAGACCCACCAAATAAATCCTTCCACCTCTGCACGGTAGGCGGCGTGTGCTCATGCCGCCTACCGTGCAGCCCACCCAACTCGGATTCAGCCGCCGAAACTAACAGAACTAACAAAACTAAACGTTGAGTTTTGTTAGTTCCGTGAGGATGCCGCCGTTATGCTTCCAGAGCCGAACTTTCCTGTAAGCCCAAACGAGTTCATCGGTCGAACAGACCATCTCGATTCCTTCACCGAAGCCCTCCAGCACAGCACCCTGACGGGACGGATGGCGTCGTTTGCAATCCTGGGCGACTGGGGAATCGGGAAAAGCAGCCTCTTGCTGAAATTCGCAGCAACCTGTTCGGATTCTGCTTTCCGAATGCTTCCGGTGACGCTCTCCGTTTCGAAGGACATTTCAGACTACATGAGGTTCGCCGAGAGGCTGTGTGATCGACTCGCTCACGCCCTGCTCGCGTCGGATTCGCTCGCGACGAGGCTCCGCGCCGAAATCGAGAACTGGAAGCTCACGCGAGTCAGTGTCGGAGCGCTAACGGTTGACCGCCAATCGCGGCGATATTTCTTGAGTTCGGGAAGCGCCCTGTTGCAACACGCGCTCCTGGAGGCCTGGACCCACTTTATTCGACCGGCCTATGCAGGCGCGATCTTCTTCCTCGACGACCTCCAAAATCTCGCTGCGCCGACCGTGCAGGATACGGCGCTCATCGTGAGAGATCAGTTTCAGAGCTTTGGAGTTGAGGGCGTCAACCTCAGCGTCTGCTTCACCGCCAAGTCCGATTATTTCTCGGGCATCCGCAGTTTTGCTGAACCCGCTGTCCGTTTCTACAACAAGTGCATGCTCCAGCCGTTTAGCCCTGAAGAAACCGGCGAGTACGTTCGCTCAGTGTTCGGAGCTACCAGCCTCGATCTCCAACGCCTTGCCCAATGGCTCCACGTCAAAACGCTCGGTCATCCCTACTTTCTCGCTTTCATCAGCCGCGAACTCTGGAAGCTATATCAGGCGCAGGGATTCGCGGACGCAACGCAGCTCTGGCCAGTCGTTTTCCGCCGCCTGGAAGAGGGAAAATTCAACGCCGATCTCGCTCAGCTTTCACAAAAAGAAGTTGCCCTCCTCCACGCTGTCGCGCTCGTGAGCCAGAGCGAATGCAGTCCCGCGCCATTCGCGCAAAAATATCCACATCAGTACTTCAAACGCCTCGTGCAAGCAGGTCTGTTGATCCGCACCGGACGAGCCCGCTACAGGCTCTACCACCCACTGTTTCGCGAGTTTCTGCGACAAACACAATGAAGCAGGGCAACCGCAAAAGCGAAAACGTTCGCGCCGGGACGCGGCGGCAAGCTTGCCGCCGCGTCCCGGCTTCCCTTGCAGTACCCACAGGGCGGACTCCATTCCCTTGCCCCTTCACCCATTAACCCATTAACCCATCCCCTTTACCCACTTCCCGTTAGCCATTTGTCCTTTGAGCTTTCCTTTTCATTTTCAAACTTGATGGGGAGACTCGATACCGTGAGCAAAGTAGATCAACTGATTCCCGACGTTGGCGCTAGCAAGCGCGGCCCCGCGATCACAACGCAACCTAAGGTCGTCGCGACTGAGAAGCCTATCACCTGCCAACAAGCCGCCGATTTTTTGGCCGTCCACCCCAGAACAATCAAGAGAATGGCTGGTGCTGGCGAGCTGCCGGGACATTTTCGATTCGGGCGTTGGTATTTCTACGTCAGTGAACTGGACTCTTGGATGCGAACGGAACTAAACTCTGTGAGCCACCCTTGAGGCTCAAACACAAAGGAGGAGTTCCCGTGTTTGAGCGCAAGAGGTACCAGTTCGGATATGTGCGCCAGAAGTTTCGCAAGACAGGGCCGCATGTCTGGGTCTGGGAGTATCGGGATCACAGTGGTTCGCATTCTGTGATTCTTGGGACAGTAGAGGAGATGTCGGAAGTTGAGGCTTGGAAGGCTACGGAGAGTCGAAGGATAACTATCAACGATCCTCAGTCGGCTGACCAAACCTCGTTCGGTGCGGTCATTGATCGGTATGTTCGGGAGGCACTGCCGGAACGTCAGGTAACGCGCTCCCGGTACTTGAGCTGGATCAATAGGCATATCAAGCCCAAGTGGCGAGATGTTCCAATCGCCCAGGTGAAGCCGCTTTCCGTCGAGCTTTGGGTCAACAACTTGAAGCTCGCGGGAAAGAGCAAAGGCCACATCCGGGAAATGATGCACTTGCTCTTCAATTGGGCGATGCGTTGGGAATTGATTCCAGTTGAACGAAATCCGATGAGTCTCGTCCGAGTAAAAGGATCTTCAAAACGGACAAAGGTTCCGAGGATTTTGACGATCAAAGAATTCAACCTTTTACTTACGAGGTTGACGGAGCCGTTTCGAACGATGGCCTTAGTCGCTCTTTTTTTGGGTCCGCGAGTGAGTGAGATTGCGGGACTGAAGTGGAGCGATATCGATTGGGAAGATTCAACTATCTCAATCGCGCGATCTTGGGTTGCGGGCAACGTGGAGGATACAAAAACGGAAGGCTCCGCAAAGCCGCTTCCTATGGACCGGGATTTGGCCATGATTCTTCGGCAGCACCGAGAAAGGACGAAGAACGTTGATTCGGAATGGATTTTCGCGAATCCGCAGACGGGCAATCCGTATTGGCCCGACAAGATTCGTGAAGATCATCTGATCCCGGCGGGAATTGCGGCCGGAATCGGGCGTGTTGGATGGCATACGTTTCGGCACACCTACTCGTGCTTGTTGCGAGAGCACGAAGTAGATTTGAAAGTTCAGCAAGCTTTGATGAGGCATGCTGATATCCGAACGACGATGAACATCTACACGCAAGCAATACCAAGAGCGGTACGCGAAGCAAATCGCAGAGTTGTTCGCAGCATCATGGGAAAAAAGGCGGCATTGCGGCGGCAATAAGGGTTCCAAGGACCACCAAGTCCTTCTTTTTCAGTCCGAGCCCTACTTCGTAAGTCGTTGAAATGCCGAGCGTGGGTTGTTTCGATCCCCACCGCCCCTACCAACCATCTTCCTGATTGGTCCGGACCTAACAAATTCGCGAGGGGGCAAAAGGGGAGAGATAAGGCCATTCCTCGAATGCTCGCTCCCAAACGTTCCCGGGACTAGTCCTCATCGGGAGGGCGCAGTTTCTCAGGAAACTGCGGACGATTTGTCGCGGTTCGGCATCATCCCGCTTTGGAGTTCGGTGCCCAAGGGGGCCGTCGCGTTTGATTGCGTCGAAGCTCCCGGGAATGAACGCTGCGTCCCCGGTCGCTCTATCTTGCACCCTTTGATCATTGCCGTACGACGTCTCTTCGCTGCGGCGGCGAAACGTTTCAGGATCAGCTCGAAATGCTCCTTATCTACACGAGGATCGGGGAAGTTAAACATCACCGAGGAGAATTCCCTCTCGAAAAACGCGAAGCCTTCTTCTGCTCTCGCTACCTCGCTTTCGGATAGGCATGTTTGGTCGAAAACGCTGTTTGTTATTTTCCAAACGCGGCTTGCACCAGCACAACCTTGCACAAGTCCCTTAATTCTTCTAAGTCCGTAGATCGTCATATACGCTGCGAGAGTCGAACTCATTCCTGTTCTGTAGAGGGCGCTGAAAACAGCTTGCGCTTTTTCGTTTCCAATCCCCAAAACAGAATATGTCTTAACTGGGGTCAAGCGGCTGCAACTCGCACGGAACAGTGAAATCCTGCTTCCTTCGTTGATCGTGAATAACAGGTCTGTAAGAGTTTTTTGGGGCGTGAGCGGCTCGGTGTAATGCTCCCGCCAAACGGAGCCATATGCTATTCGGACGCTCTTTGTTAGCTGGTGACCTTTTTTGCCCGGAATAGCTCTTCGCAGGGTCGCGGCCAATTCCTCAGCGAAGTCTACATGTCCCGCGAAGATCGTATAGACGGAAACAAGGCCACTAATCTTGTGGAACCTAGCTTCGTATTTCTTGCCGCCGGGCCCTAAACAGATTTCCGAATCGGCGGCCAGCACCACGCCGTCGTCACATCGCAATCCGACAGCAATTGTCATAGCTCCTACCCTCCGAAGGAGAATTGGAAGAAGCAGGGCCGTTGATCAACTAAATCGATATCCCCGTGGTGAAGTGCTAGGACTACTAATCGGTGAACGAACGCCAGGCGAATGCCACCACACCTGCCAAATCTACCATCGTCAAATCCGCCATTTCAATGGACAAGATTGGAAACTTGAGTTTGACCGCGGCATTGCGAGGACGTAAAAAGTCTGCATGAGTTTAGCCATCTGTCTGGATATGCCCTACGGCACCGTGTCTGCGTACGCGCGGCTGGTGGGGATCCAGTTATGCGTCAGTTATCTCGCTGCAAAGGGTAAACTATGACCGCTGCTGTCAATTCAGCTCACGTCCTGCTTTTGCAGACAAGGCACAGGAGGGCACAAGCGCAGGAATCGGAGCGTCGTTCTACACCCCGTTTCAGCCAGAAAAGTCCGGTGCGTTTTCGACCAGCGGACCTACAAGGGAAGTCATACCTTACCGGCGAAACGGTAAACATTTCGGCGCAAG
This sequence comes from Terriglobia bacterium, assembly GCA_963811715.1. GTDB lineage: Bacteria > Acidobacteriota > Terriglobia > Acidiferrales > UBA7541 > Palsa-360. The sequence continues at coordinate 1,812,210 of CAWESM010000003.1, read as the reverse complement.
GCGTCTACTTTGTCACAGATTCTCGGCCTCTTGTGGGAGCGCTCATCCAGCTCGTTGTTGCTATGCCGCGGGAGATAACGGGGAAGCCGCCGGCTGAATATTGCTTTACTGGGAGAGTGGCCCGCATCCAACCGATCCGTTCCATGGACGGCAAGTGGGGAGTCGCTGTCCAGTTCTACTACCACGTCTTACGCTACGATAAGGACTCCTGAAACGCCCACAATCTGTGTGAGCAACAGTGCTTTGCGCCATCGTTATTTCCCGTTCACTCGCCGCAGAAAAAGCATAAACAATTGATAATAGTTCCCTTATATTTTGTTAACTCATTCTTCTTTACACTCATGAAATGGCTACGGAACGAGATCCACGCTCTTAAGCGAACTCGAATCCCCGCCCAGCGTGGTTATCTGCGCGATGTCCGAATCGGTCGAAAACTTCTTTCGCCCAACGCCAGATGAAAATGAATTCAAACACACTATGCCGGAACATCTAGTGGGGAATGAAACTGAGGCGGCGCCCAGTGTAGTAGCACGCAGATTCATGCGAGACCTCAAAGCAGCCTGTATGGGTGTCCTTCGGACTCAGCCCATCTGGCTCAGCACATGGGCTGGATTTCCAGGAGCGCGAGACCCTGCAACGCGAGCGTGGGAAATTTCCGTGGCGCTGCTGCACAAAGCCGGAATAATTCCTTGGCGACTGGCGGATGCTTCCCATGGATCCTGTTATGTTGGGATTTCTTCGTATCACGAAGAAGCAAACGCGGCGCCTTTTTTGCGGACGAGTTTCGCCCAAGCTTTCTCAGAATGCGGCGAAGGCTTTGTCATAAGAGGGGAGATCTTTAAAGGGGACCCCGGTCAACAAACAGATAAGAACTGGCAATTTACCGAGGAGCAAGCAACGACACTGCTATCGCGCGCGCTGCAGATTTATGAAGAACAGGTCGGAATCTTGCCTTGCAAAGTTGTTATTCATAAGATGTCGCCTTATGCCGAACCAGAGCGCCGAGGATTTGAGAATGCTGTTCGCAAGCTCAAGCAGTATGCGCTGACAACTATTTCCGGGCGGGGAATTTTCTGCTTGCGCCCTGGCCGTGAGCCGATTTTGCGTGGCACGGCAATTCCATTCGGAGAAAAAGTGGGTCTCGTTTACACCGCCGGCTATGTTCCTTTTCTGCGAAGCAACACCGGGACCAGAATGTCCCAACCGCTGGAGATCACCGAGAATTGGGGCTCGATTTCATTTCAGGAAGTAGCAACAGATGTGCTCCGTTTAACAAAGCTGGACTTGAGTACGTCTGTTTTCTGTATCGATAAGCCCGTGACGTTGGCTTCGATCAGACATGTTGGCGAAATCCTTAAGCTTTGTGGGCAGAGGGACCCAGCGATTGACCATAGATACTACATGTGAATGAGGAGCGAAAACCGGATGTTTACGTAAGTCCGGTCACGATCACAAAAGGAGCCGGATCGATGAAGAAGGAGGAAGTTCGCGCCTGGATCGAGGAAACCGGCGTTATTGCCGCGGTTCGCGAGCGCTCGAGGGAGGATGCGGTTTTTGGCGCGGAGGTGGTCGCTCTGAGCGGGATCCCCGTTGTGGAAATTGCGCTCACCGTCCCTCAAGCCACGGCGGTCATCTCGCATCTGGCGAAGAACGTTCCCGGGATTGTCGTGGGGGCGGGCAGTGTGACGAAACCAGAGACCGCACGTCAATGCCTGGACGCGGGAGCGGAGTTTCTAACCAGCGACGGTTTCCACCCTGCAGTGATCGAGTTCGGGGCGAAACAGAACGTGGTTGTGATTCCGGGAACACTGACGCCTACGGAGGTCATCAACGCATGGGAGACGAGTTCGGATTTCGTCAAGGTCGTTCCCTGCGCCCAGCTTGGCGGTCCAGTCTACATTGGATCCCTGCATGTGATGTTCCCTCACATCCCGCTGATCGCCTCGGGGGGCGTGGATCAACAGAGCGCACCCAAATTGATCCTCGCTGGAGCGATCGCAATCGGCGTAGGTCGCGAACTGATCCCCAAGGAGGCGATCCGCCTTCGCCAGTCAGCGAGGATTGGTGAGTTGGCCCGCCGATTTTTGGACTTTGTGAAAAGTGGCCGGGCTCATTTGGCGGCGTATACTAGGCGATCTTCGTAAGTGGACCTCACGCAGCCGCTGTCGAGCGAAGGAATCGTTAACAACTCGAGAATCATGCGTGTATCCGGAGCCGCAAAACGCGAGACGCCTGATGTGCGGCGAAATTGCCGCTCGTCATTCAGGAGTCGAATCGTCCCCCGATTGTAAAGTCGGTGGCTCTCCCCGATCTATCCGCAGGCTGAAAGTAAAAACGGAACCGTGCCCTCTCTGGCTGACGCACTCGATTGTCCCTCCGTGGGCTTCTACAATTGCTTTTGAGATCGACAGGCCCATGCCAGTTCCTGGGACTTGGTACCGATGATCCTTGCCCCGATAGAATCTATCGAAGATTTGCCCGATTTCCCTTTCCTCAATTCCTGGCCCCGTATCCGCGATACTGAAAACGACAAAATCGTCCCTTTTCTCCGTGCTGATTGTGATGGGTTGTCCAGGCGAAGAGTAGAGGTGCGCATTTTCGACCAGGTGAACCAGAACCTTTTGTGCCCAAGATAAATCCGCATGAACTCGCGAATCCGTTTGCTCCCTCTCCACGCGTAGGGGCCGAGCGCTGCGGGCATTCTCGCAATCCGCAAGCGCCGTGGCGATCAATTCATCCACAGCGAGTGATTTCAGATCGAGTTTCACGTCGCCGGCTTCCAGCCGAGCCATTTCGGCCGCTTCGCCAACCAGCCGATTGATCCGGTCGCACTCTTCGTCGATCACGGTCAAAAGTTCTCCTCGCTGCTTTTTGTTAAGTTTCACATCGCCGAGCAAACTGGTCACCGATCCCTTGATCGATGTAAGAGGCGTTCTGAAATCATGTGTGACAGCATCTAACAGAACTGATTTTAATCGTTCGCTCTCACGCGCCGCTTCCACTTTGCCCACAAGTTCGATCGCTTGCGCACGATCGATCGCGGACGCAATCAGGGCCGATATCGCTTCGAGAGTTTGTCTCGAAAGCGCCTGTCTGGAGACGCCGAAACTGCCGATGACGTGTGTTCCGATGCGCACCGGGACAAAGCAGGTTCTTTGTCCGGTGTCTGCTTCCAACTCTTCGCGGGCCACGGCACTTTTCAAATGGATTGCATCCAAACGCGGATCATCGATGGCCGAGCGATAGATTGCCTGCTTCTCCGGAAGATATAGCGCGGCCGCCGCTACTTTGAATGACTCCACGATCCGGTTGGGGACTTCGATCAGAAGTTCAATGGGGTTGCGTGCGTTTAACAGGTGCCGGCTGAACTGGTACAACTGCTCCACTTCAATCCGCCGCCTATTGGCTTCTGCTGCCTGGCGGCGCGCCCGGGCGGAGAGATCGCTCCCAATCACTGAGGTAACGAGGAAGGACACCAAACTTACGTAGTCCTGGGGGTCTGACACCGTAAATTCGCCAACGGGAGGAAAGAAGAAATAGTCGCAAACCAGCGTGGATATCACTGACATGTATACCGAAACTCCGAGCCCCCAAAGTGCGGACGCCACGAGGATCGCGAGAAGATAGGTCAGTACGACCGTGGTTACCTTAAAGGTAGATTCACGCTGATAAAGCAACGTGATCAACACGATGGTTACGGAGCCGGCGACGTAACCACCGATCACAGAGCGCAAGTGTTTAAGCACAGATGGATTTTAGCTTAGCATTCTGCGAAAAGAACAAGATTAAGGAGATCTTCATACATTCGAGTCGTTTATCAGATCCAGATGATTTATTTACACCCTGTTTAGCAGGACGTTGAAAGACTTCTTAAGACCGCCATGAAGTGCCGAGAAGCGAAGCCCCGAGGGATCTCTTTTCTCATGTGCGTGGGAGAGAGGTTCCTCTCTTCGCTTACTTTTGGTTGATCTCACCGGGGCATTACTTTCGAGGGCTTCGACGGGTCAAAACCCTTCACCAGGTATTTCCCCATTTAACTCGGCGTTTAGTTCCCCAATACGGATTGTTTATGTGTTGTTGATCTCCAGGTGATTAATATTTTTACGAGATGTCCTCTGTGCCTTCACACAACCGAACTGTCAACCCATACCGCAACAAGAGCCTCGTGGCGGACGCGACCGGAGGCAAAGTGAATTCGCGATCCTTCGCTCTTCCCAACCCAAACATGAGGGCGAGAACCAGCAAAGGACGCATCTTGTTAGTGGACGACGACGCCCAAATATGCCGCGTGATGCGGACTGCATTCAAGGCAGAAGGCTACGAAATCGACGAAGCTGGAAGCGGCGAAGAAGCGTTGGAATTGATTGGTTCCACCAAATACGACGTAGTGCTGCTGGATATCAACCTGCCTGGAAAGTCTGGGATCGACACGTGTAAGGAGATTCGCGTCAGTTCCAGCGTGCCCATAGTCATGGTCACCGTTCGGGATGAGGCAGTCGACAAGATAGAAGCGCTCGATTCGGGAGCGTACGATTACGTGACAAAGCCGTTCGGCATGGGAGAAATGCTGGCGAGGATTCGCTCCGCATTGCGGCGAACGGCCTCAGTGGAGTTCAGCGAACCCTATCTTCGATTTGACAATATTGAGATTGATTTTGAATCGCGGCGCGTGACCGTTTCTGGCGAACGAGTGCGGCTAACCGCGAAGGAATTTGACCTGCTCCGATATTTCGGCTCGCATGTGAACAAGACCATCCCACACCGGGAATTGCTGCAAAGCGTTTGGGGCGCCGAGTACGTTGACAAAATAAAGTACCTGCGCGTGTTCGTTAATCGCTTGAGAAAAAAACTGGAACCCCTGCCTCATGCCCCTAAGTATCTGCTGACAGAGGCTTTTGTCGGCTACCGCTTGGAGATTCCCCGGTAATTTGGTCCCCATGCGCTTCTCCAGCTGTTTACCCGGACTGTACAGATTGTTTATGCGTCGTTGACTCCTTGTTGTTTACATTCGTTTACGTGAACGATGAAAGCATCCGCGATGGGAGTTTGGATCGTTGCCGAAATGATTTGGTTATTTCTCAATCTAAATCGGCGCGATCGAAATCATCCAAGTGGATATGTTCGTCGGGTTTTTCTAAAGAAATACATACAAAGGAGCCACGATGAAGAAAATAGCGATTTACGCAGGGCTTTTCGCTGTTCTCGCCGGGCCGCTCGCGCCGTTGGCGACAACGGCAGCCCAGTCCTCCGTGCAAGCCGAAGCGAATGCCGTTAGCATCACGGGGAAAGTGAGCTGTTCAAGATTCGGTATTGGTTCGATCACTGCGCGTAAAGGCATGAGCATCGCCCAGACCATCCAGTATTGTGTTAACTTCCAGCGCGGCGTTTACACCCTTGTCGCCGGAAAACAGATCTTCCGCCTAACGGGAGACACGAACCTACTCGCCAAAATGTCGGGTCAAACGGTAGAAGTCGCTGGGCGTGTGAGCCCGGACCAGCCGGAGGGCGCTTCGTATGCGTTGATGGGAACTTTACAAGCGACCTCCATCGCTCCTGCTAAGAACTGAAGATCATGAAACAACGGTCACAGCGTTTCAGCCGGGGCGTTCTCCAAGAAGAGAACGCGCGGCCGAAACGCCTGGCAACGGTCCCTCAACAATAGCTGGCGATCCGGGATCACGTCCACTTCTCCTCCGCAATGCTTCTCCCCTCGCAGCTCTTCTCCCCTAAGTTTCGCGTGCGTTGAACAAACCATCCGAGAAACCGATCACGATCGGCATCCTATCGGAGTCCAGAACGATTCGAGAATTCGGATCGCCCTTTGTCCGAAGCCAGTCCCTTAACTTCAGTCCTCGCAACACGCGAAATGAAGCCAGCGGAATCAAATGGAAATCATTCGCGTCGATATTGACCACTGTTTATCCGACTCGTACAGATTGTTTATGCCTCCTTTACTGAATGGGAACTAACGTGAGGTGATGAATGGCGTAGAAGACCGGACGCGGATACACGATGCTTCGCACGATTCTTGCGGTGTGCCGTGCGGCTCACACTCGTATGGTGGATTGCGCGTGGACGACGGTTTCACGGCGACCGAAGGAACGATGTCGTTCGCCGGCGGAAATGACGTACTACATAGCAAAGCGTTGATGCCTGGCAATCAAAGTTTCGATCAATCTCTTTATGTGCCGTTGACGCGGGCACCTCTACCTTGCCCTCCGGAAGTTCACTTTCTTAAGGACGGTGTCCATGAAGCGTAACCTAATTCGTAAACAGATATTGATGGCTGGGGTCGTGCTCTCCGCGTTGACGATCTTGCCGGGTGTCCCGACTCAAGCTCAGAAGGCCTCTGGCACGGGTGTCCCCCCAGGCATGGAAGAAGGTGCGGGGCCCTTTACCGGCGGTCACGGACCAACCACTTTTGGGGGCAAATCCAGTCTCACAAACAAACCGGCTGTTTCAAGTAGTCCTGGAGAGGTTCGTGGGGTGACACGGTATCCGAGCGGCTTACCCATGCCCGGAGCCGAGGTTGTGATTCTCGGCGCTGAGGTAAGCATTGATCGCACCGCAGTCAGCGGCAGCGACGGTACTTTTGTGTTCAAAGATCTCAAGCCGGGCGAATACCAATTGACAGCAAAGAAGGAAGGGTTTGTGGCCGTTCAAGCTGCCAATGCCACTCTGGCATACGGCCAAATCGTCGATCTGAATATCGCCCTTCAACCCATTCGGTCTGTTTCGCCGTCGAATCAGGCGTCGGGCGCATATTTCAGGAAATTTGACAGCGATGGCTATCGCACGGAACTCGCAAGCTTGCGCATCCCGATTGCTCAACCCGCGGCATCGGCGAATGATTCCGCTCCCGCAGTTAACGAAACCACGACGGATGCACCCAAGCCGCCCGCGGGCAGTGCCGAACCACCACTCCCGGCTGCGGTAATGGACGAAATCACCGCCATGAAAAAGCGTATCGAGGAGCTCGAAGAGGAAGTGAGGGGCCGTGCGAAGGCGGAGCAGCCATCCACACCCGCGCCAGAAACCCCTGTAGTGGTTGCCGCGCCACAAGAGGCGGCTCCAGTTCAGGCTCCTGCAACTCCTAAGCCCGGCCCTGGGCAATATCTTTCAACGGCCGGCACAATTACCTATTACGAGGGCGACGTGGATTTGCCGACACACCCAGATGGTTGGGACCCGTTCTCATACGCGGATTGGACGTGGATGAACGCCAATGGCCGCCAGCACGACAGCCCGTGGGGTACAAAATATTTTACCCCTGAATTCAGGGCTGACGTCAATTACATGGACGATTTCAACCATCCCAAAGATAACACGATGGGTGGATCGACCGAGAGCTTCCGGTCCAACGAATGGCAATTGGAACAGTTGAGTCTCGGCGGCGACCTGCGCCTAGGCCACGTTCGCGGCAGGCTTTTGACCATGTTCGGAATGTTTGCCACCACGACGCCGCGCAATGACGGCAGCACCGCGCGCGGCCAATGGGACCTCCGCGACATGTACCGCTACATTTCGGAAGGATGGGGCGGATACCATTGGGATAACGTAGGTCATGGGCTCAACGTCGACGCGGGAATCTTCGTGTCGTATATTGGCCTCTTCAGTTACTACAACTTTGACAATTGGACTTATCAACCTTCCTACGTTTCCTCCAACACACCCTGGTTCTTCAACGGCTTGCGCATACAGTATTTTCCCACTGCAAAGCTGAAGATCGAACCCTGGATCATCAATGGATGGCAATCCTATGCCAGGACCAATAGTAAACCTGGCTTGGGCGGCCAAATCCTGTGGCGTCCGAAGCCGTGGTTTTCTGCGGTGTTCAACAATTACGGCATGGGCACGGATTCGCTCGGAAATCCCGCGCGCTCCCGTATCCACACCGACGACAGTTTCGAGATCAGGGAGTACAACAAGCCGGATAAATTCCTCGACATGATGGCCATGTCATTCACGGGCGATTTGGGATGCGAATATGGCGGCAACGTTAGTTGCTGGGGCAAAGGTGGCAATCCGAAGCAATCATTCCTGGGGTGGATGGCCTACCAGCGCTTCCAGTTTAAGCATGACCTTTACGGTATAACTCTTGGCGGCGGCTACTTGAACAACCCCGGCCGCTATCTCACGCTGCTGCAACCGATCAACGGCGCGGACGCAATTTCCGGCTCGCCCTATTTTACGGGGAATCCCAGTGATAAGTATCACGCCTACGATGCAACAGCGACTTTCGACTACATGCCCTCCCAGTGGTTGACCTTCCGGGGGGAGATGGGCTATCGCCACGCGGATGTTCCTTACTGGTCGGCCCGAGGAGGGATCACTCCCCCTGGTGGCAATACGGGTAGTCCCTCAAGCTACGTATGCACCAACGGTTCCACCTCCGCCGTTTCCAGTTTTGCGCCGTCAGGGAATGGTTACGCGGCGGACGCTGCAGGCGTTGCGGCGAGCTGCACAGGAGCGTTTCCAACTGCTTGGCAGCCGGACCTTCGCCACAGCCAAATCGTCGCGACTTTCGCGATCATGACGAGGTTCTAGTGCAATTGCTAGCGGCCTCACCAGCAGAATGTGGGGTAAAAAAAACAACCAAATACGGCGCTCGGATTTCGTAGTAGCTCTTCCGCAGTGAATTCTTCGAGGGAGTTGGGGCCGCTCGCGGCCTCAACTCCAGCCGGTCCCAAACGAGGCGAATTGCGAGGAGTACAACAGTGACAGAATTTCCAGAAAGGGTTCCCATGTACGCAGTGATGATCGTCGGATCCCTGAACTTGTTGCAAAGGGTGCGGTGCAGAGTAAGTAGCATGATGAGGGCGCGTCCTCGGCCCGGCAAGTGGACGACGAAAGCCTTGGCCATCAAGGCACGGCACGATTTCAATGAGACATGAAGCAAATTCCGGTTTGACGCTCGGCAAAGTTCTCTGGACAGTTGGCCTGGCGCTTACCCTAGCTCTGTCCGCAGGGACGCGAGAGAAATCCGAGGACGCACATCGAGGTCCGATTCAGGCAGGGGTGAACGAGATTGTATCGGAGCCTGTCCCTACTTCGGTCGCAACTGAGGCACCGACACTGGACAATCGCAAGGAAGTCACCCGCTACGTCATGGACTCAGAAGGTGATCATAGTCTGGATGTTGCCACAGTCGTCGAGCAGGTTTTCAGCGGATACGCAAGCTACACGGTTCAGTTGCATCTCGCCTCCGGCGCCGAGCAGTCCATCGCATTGACGGCCCCGCCGGGAGGGCTCCGGCTTGAAATGCACGACATGACAGGGGACAAGGTTCCGAACGACTTGGTTTTAATGCCAGCGTTAATTCACTGGCTTCCTACTGTCCTGATCAACGACGGCCACGATCATTTTAAGGTGGTCATTTCGAATCACCCCCCGGATTCCCTGTCATGTGGTCAAGACCTTGAGTCGAGGGGGAGCGACGCGCGAGGAACCGCAGCGTTGACTTCTTCAGGCTTCAAGGCAGGTGGCCTTACACGGGGCAGAGAACTTTTTCCTCAGTTAAGGGAAATCCTACTAGCTGCAGCCACTCAGGCCTTTGTCCCGCGTTGGGAGATCACAACCAGTTCAGGAAGAGCGCCTCCTGCGCTCATGACCTCGATTTAGATCTAACGCAAATCACCATAGTAAGCACAGGCATTTGAGGTAAGCGTGCTGTCCTGCGGCCGCGAAGGATGAGTGCGCTTACCTGGCGGGGAGGGTCTAGAAATGTTCACCGCGGCAGAATGGACTTAAGGTTTATGAAAATTAAAGGCCTGGGAATCTTATTTTTCCTGATTTCGACGTCTTCGCTGCTGGCTCTTGCAGGATGCGGAGCCGCGCATGGAAACCCTGCGCAGGAGGCGCCGCCGCCAGCCACGGTCGTTCCGGGACCGGACGCCACCCTAATATCGGTGGAACACCCGGAGCAGTATCCGCTCGCCACGGCCACTGCACACGAGGCGTTCTCGGCGTTGGCCGTGACCAGCACGGTGACCCCTGATATCGCACGCAACGTCCCTGTCATCTCGCTAGCTTCCGGGAAAGTCGTCGCGATTCATGCGCGTCTGGGAGACACGGTGCAAAAAGACCAAGTGCTGCTGAGTATTCGAAGCGACGACGTCTCCGGCGGGTTTTCCGACTACCGAAAAGCCGTCGCCGATGAGCTTCTGGCCCGCAAGCAGTTGGAACGCTCCAAAGATCTTTACGACCATGGCGCGATTGCGATGGCCGATCTTGAAGTGGCCCAAGACACCGAGGACAAGGCCAAAGTCGATACCGAGACCATGGCCGAGCATCTCCGGCTACTCGGAAATGATCCTGACAATCCAAACTTCATCGTGGACATCAAGGCTCCCGTAGCCGGAGTGATCACAGACCAGGAGGTCACCAATGCCGCGCTGGTGCAATCGTACGGCGTAAGTCCGTTCACGATTTCTGACCTTTCCTACGTCTGGGTGGTCTGCGACGTCTACGAAAACGACATGGCCAGCGTGCACCTCGGTGATTCCGCGGAAATTGTGTTAAACGCGTATCCGGGCATGAAATTAACCGGGCGGGTCAGCAACATCGGCGCAATTCTGGATCCCAACCTTCGTACGGCTAAGGTACGGATTGAGGTCAAAAATCCGGGGAACATGCGCATCGGGATGTTTGCCACGGTGACCTTCCGCGGCCAGAAGAGGGAGACACACACCCAGGTTCCGTCGACCGCGATCATGCATCTCCAGGACCGCGACTGGGTATTCGTGCCGGCCCCGGACAGAAAGTTCCGAAGAGTGGAGGTCCGTGGCGGAGACATGCTGCCGAACCAGATGCAGGAAGTCCTTACCGGATTGCAGCCCGGCCAGCAGGTCGTGACGAACTCAATCGTGCTCGAAAACACGTTCGAAAATCAATGAGGGGTGACTCTCACCAAGAAATAGGAGACGAATAGAAAATGATTCGAACCCTCGTCGATTTTGCGCTCAACAATCGGTTTGTGGTTCTGGCCCTTGTAGTTTTGTTAGTTGCTTGGGGAGTGGTCTCTTTCCACAACCTGCCGGTAGAGGCCTATCCCGATATTGCCGACAACTATGCGACGATCATTACCCAATGGCCCGGCCGGTCGGCGGAAGAAGTCGAACAGCAGGTAACCGTCCCCATCGAGATCGTGATGAACGGCCTTCCTCATCTCACGGCTCTCCGGTCCGAGTCCATTTTCGGTCTCTCGTATGTGCTGATGATCTTTGACGATCAATCGGACAACGATTGGAACCGGCAGAAGGTCCTCGAAAGACTCACTCAGGTCAACATGCCGCCAGGCCAAAACCTCCAGCCTCAGATTGGCACGGACTGGAGCACCGTGGGCCAGATCTATTGGTACACGCTGAGAAGCACAAATCCGAAATATGACCTGACGGAGCTAAGGTCGATCGAAGATTGGACTCTCGAAAAGGAATTCAAGTCCGTTCCAAATGTCGTGGACGTTTCCGATTTCGGCGGCACCGTGCGGGAATATCAAGTGCGTGTCGACCCCAACAAGCTCGTGTCCTATGGATTGAGCATCGGCCAGGTCGAGCAGCAGCTCGCCAACAACAATATCAATGCCGGCGGCAGTTTCGTGGAAACGGGCTTGCAGCAGATGAATGTCCGCGCGATCGGGCTCTTCAGCAACGTGCAAGATATCGAACAAACGGTCCTGACGACGAAAGCCGGGACGGCCCTGCGGGTCAAGGATATAGCGGTCGTCCAGCAAGGTCCCAAGATTCGATTGGGGCACATGGCGCGCGCCAATCACCTGGAGAACGGTAAAATTATCGACGAGCCCGACGTCATCCAGGGTGTTGTGCTGCTGCGCAAAAGCGCGGATGCCGGGCCGACGTTGGATGCAATTCATGCGAAAGTGAAAGAGCTGAACGAGGTAATCTTGCCTCCCGGCGTGAGGATCGTTCCCATGCTGGATCGTGCTGACCTGCTTCACTACACCCTGCACACGGTCGAGCACAACCTGGCCGAAGGGATGATTCTCGTCACGATTATCCTGTTTCTTTTCCTTGGCAACGCACGCGCGGCCTTCGTGGTTGCGCTCACGATTCCATTCTCTCTGCTCTTCGCTTCCATCTGGCTCGACTTAAGCAAGATCCCTGCAAACCTTCTATCGCTGGGCGCCCTCGATTTCGGAATGGTTGTGGACGGTGCGGTAGTCATGGTCGAAAACATCATGCGCCATATTAGTCATCGGCCAAACGGCGCTGCCTCTGGCGCTGAGGACAGCGCCACTGCGCGGCGAACTACCCTGGTCGTGAAGCCGGTTGCGGTTATGATCCGCGAGGCTTCGCACGAGGTGCAGCGGCCCGTTTTCTATGCCATCGCCATCATTATTACAGCGTACATGCCGATCTTCACGCTGGAGCGAGTGGAGGGCCGGCTGTTCCGGCCCATGGCCCTGACCGTGGCGTTCGCTTTGCTCGGCGCCCTGACGTTTTCGATCCTGGTGTCGCCAGTCCTATGCGCGATGTTGTTCCGTCACGGAGTCAAAGAATGGCGCAACCCGGTGATGGGGTTCCTTACGCAACGATATCGCGGCGCAGTTCGGTGGGCTATCGAGAATCGGAAGATTACGTTCGGCGCTGGTTTGGTCGTCTTAGGAGTAACACTGTTTCTCGCCCTCAGCGGGATCATTGGTTCGGAGTTCTTGCCTCATTTGGACGAAGGAGCCATCTGGGCGCGCGGCACACTGGCGTCCAGCACAAGTCTGACGGAAGGGTCCCGTTTTGCGGACCAGGCGCGCATTATTTTTGCATCCTTTCCGGAAGTGACCACTGTCGTGTCGCAATCGGGCCGCCCCGACGACGGGACGGACACCGGCGGGTTTGGCAACACCGAGTTCTTCGTGGACCTGAAGCCCAAGGAACAATGGAGGCCCGTCTTCCATCAAGACAAAGATGAACTGATCGCCGCCATGAACCGGGCTCTCGAAATAATGCCGGGGGCCTTCTGGAATTTCTCGCAGCCCATTGAAGACAACGTGAATGAAACGATCAGCGGCACGAAAGGCGGATCGGCGGTCAAAATTTACGGCCCTGACCTGTATGTTCTCGAAAAGAAGGGTGATGAAATGGTGTCCGTGATGAAACATATCGCCGGCATCGAGGATCTCGGAATCCAGCGCGATACAGGCCAGCCAAATCTCGATTTCGTCATCGACCGCAAGGCGGCGGCGCGCTTTGGCATCAATGTTACCGACATTCAGGATGCCGTACAGACGGCCGTGGGTGGAAACGCAGTCAGCCAGGTGCTTCAGGGAGAGGCTCGATACGATGTAGTGGTTCGCTATCAGGAGCCTTATCGAAATACTCCAGAGGCCATCGCTAGGGTTCGGCTGCTCTCGCCTTCGGGAGAACGCGTGTCACTGGCGCAGCTGACAAAAGTCGAGGTCAAGGACGGCGCGTATGACATCTACCGCGAGGGGAACAGCCGCTACGTCGCCGTGAGATTCAGCGTCCGAGGCAGGGACTTGGGAAGCACGGTCGGAGATGCCATGAAACAGATCAGTGACAAAGTGAAGCTGCCGATCGGCTACCACATCGACTGGGCCGGAGAATACGAAAGCGAGCAAAGGGCTTCCGCGCGCCTCGCGATCATCGTCCCGATCACCATACTCGTCATCTTCATCATTCTCTACAGCATGTTTCGGTCGCCGATGTGGGGTCTGCTCATTCTTTGTGTTGTTGTGATGGCTCCATTCGGAGGATTACTCGCGCTACTGATTACAGGTACGCACTTCAGCGTTTCCTCGGGAGTTGGTTTCCTGGCGCTTTTCGGTGTATCGGTCCAAACGGGCGTCATCATGCTCGAATACATCAACCAGCTCCGGGCTCGCGGCCACACGATAGTGGATGCCGCCGTTGAAGGCGCCGTGTTGAGGCTTCGTCCCATCATGATGACGATGCTTGTGGCAACATTTGGACTATTGCCCGCCGCCATGTCGCATGCGATTGGTTCCGATTCCCAGCGACCCTTTGCAATTGTCATCGTGGGAGGCTTAGTTGGCGCCCTGTTGTTGAGCATCTTCTTGCTGCCTACCTTGTACGTGTGGGTAGCTCGCGACGGCGACACGTTGCCGGAACCGGAGGTAGCCTTTGAAAGCTAAACGAGAAGTTTTTCATACCTCGAATATACGGATCGTTTTGGCGGCCTGTGTCGTGATCGCTTGCAGTGTGGGGGCGAACTCGGCATTCGGCCAGGCCACTCAGGGGCCCGTCCGGATCACGCTGGACGAGGCCATTCAGCTGGCGCTGCAGCACAATCACAACATCATTGCCGCGCGGACGGCGATCGACCAGAGCCTGGCGCTGGAAGTGACGGCCAACCTGCGCCCGAACCCATCGATCTTTACCGACTGGGAGTATTTGCCGCTCAACAACCCGGCCAAGCAAAACCCCACCCTGTATCCCGGTGTGTCCACTGCTGATTATCTGCATAATAATACCGAAGCGGATCTCGGCCTCAGCTACTTGATTGAGCGCGGTAGAAAGCGCGCGCGCCGTTATCAAGCCGCGAAAGATGTGACAACGCAGACCCGTTCCCTGGTCGCCGACAACGAGCGTGGATTAACATACCAGGTAGCTACGCTATTCGTTAATGTCCAACTAGCGGAATCTACAATCGATCTCGCGCAGCAGGACTTGATGAGCTTTCAAAAGACCGTGGATATCGGCGAAATTCAGTTCAAATCCGGCGGAATCAGCGAGGACGATTACCTCAAGATCGAACTCCAGATGTTGCAATTCGAGGCCGATTTGGAACAGGCGCAACTCGCCCGCGAGCAGGGCCTCTCCGACCTGCGGCAGCAGCTGGGATACGAATCCGTATCCGCCGACTACGACGTGGTGGACGCGTTCAATTACCTGCCGATGAAGGCTAGCCTCGACGACTTGAAGATGCAAGCTCTGCAAAACCGCCCGGACCTGCGCGCCGCCGTGCAAGGCGTGACCGCGGCCAATAGCGGCTATTTGTTGGCCAAGGCGGATGGAGTCCCGGACCTCACCGTCCAGGGGAACTACTCCCACGTGAACGGCATCAATGCCGCGACATTTTATGCCAGCATTCCGCTGCCGATCTTTAACCGCAACCAGGGCGAAATCGCGCGGACGCGTTCGGTCATCACGCAAATGCAAGAGCAGCAATCGTTCACTAACGGGCAGGTATTGACCGACGTGAAAGTCGCCTACGAAAGCCTGAAATCCAACGACAGGATGATCATGATGTACATGGACAAGTACCGGGCAATCGCGAAGAAGGACCTGGAGATTGCCGATTACGCCTACCACCGGGGAGGCCTCGCCTTGCTGGATTTTCTGGACGCCGAGCGCACCTATCGCGCCGAGGAACTCGGCTACCGCCAAACGCTCGCTTCCTATCTGCTGGCCCTCGAGCAACTTCGCGAAGCTGTCGGCGTCAGGAATCTGCCTTGATGGGCTTTCGAGCTCTTGCTGCGGTAATGGGATTCCTGCGGGGCACAAGTTGACGAACGGCGGAAAATTCGATTGGGGAATTTACTTCGGCAGCTCCAACCGGTATCCCACCCAGGGCTCCGTCATCAAATACTTGGGGTCACTCGGTGAGGATTCGATTTTCTTCCGCAACCGGTTGACGAAAACACGCAAATATTCTTGCTCATCTCCATAGTCGGGTCCCCAAACGGCTCGCAACAATTCGCGGTGAGTGACGGTCTTATTGGCGTGTGCGGCGAGATACCAGAGCAGATCGAATTCCTTCAAAGTCAGCCTGAGTTGCTCGGTGCGAGTGATTATCTTTCGGGCTTCGAAGTCGATTTCAACATCCCCCAGATGCAAATGGCTGGCTGCGTCCCCCAGCGGAAAACCAGTTCGCCGGAGAACGGCGCGAATGCGGGCCATCAATTCGCAGATGCTGAACGGCTTCGCTACATAACCGTCGGCACCGGCGTCGAGCGCCTCGATCTTATCGCGTTCGGAGTTACGCACCGTAAGCATGATAATCGGCAAATCGGACCCGGCGCGAATCTCCCTGCAAATTTGCATGCCTGATATCCCGGGCATGTTGACATCCAGAAGCACCAAATCGTATTTCTCGGAGCGAAGAAGCTCCAGCGCGTCATCTCCGCAACGCGCGTCAGACACCTCGTAGCCTTGCACGACGAGCGTCATCCGCATTACGCGGCGAATTTGTGGTTCGTCGTCCACCACCAAGATGTGCCCGTTACTCATCCTGACGCCTTCATCCTGGCTGACACCGCAGGTACGGATTGACACCAGCCTATACCAGCACATTAGCCCCATGCTGCTAAGGGAGGTATAAGCGATTCCTTCGCTGGCTATAAAGAATGGCAGACCCGCTCCGGTTTGGATCAATGAGCCATGCCCCGGCGTTCGTCTACGAGTTCAGCATTCTATCCACAATGCTTTTTGCCGACGACATCCGGCCCCGGGTAATTGGGGGCCGCACTAACGGTTGATGCGACCTTAACCCGATGCTTTGCATTCCTAATAGTGATCTCGTTTAGCCCTCATTTATATGGTCTTTACGTTTGGTTTATGCTGTAATTGCCGTGCGGGGACATTTGGCAACCATGACGTTGTTCGATGGTCCGGCGGAAAGTAGGAGTCCATGAGCGAAGCGCGAATTTTGGTAGGCGACGACCTGGCCCTACCCATGGGTCAGGTCATCGCCAGTACCGGTTTTGAAAGCTCCGCAACTGCAACGCTGACAAGGCAAGACGTTTGTACTTGCATGGAGAAAATCGGCATCATTCCTGCGGTTCGCGTGGAGTCCGCGGAGGACGCTTTTTTTGCCGCCGAAGCGCTTGCCCAGGCCGGTATTCCGGTCATCGAAATTAGTATGAACGAGCCCGGAGCGATGGACGTCATTTCCCACCTGGTGCGGCACGCTCCCAGAATGATCGTGGGTGCAGGAAGCGTATTCAATACGGAGACAGCCAGCCGATGTCTGGACGCGGGCGCGAAATTCTTGACAAGCGACGTATTCGTTCCAGGGGTCGTGGAGCTTGCGGCCAAGGAAAAAATCGCGGTTATTCCGGCGGCATTGACGCCGACTGAGATTATTGCAGCGTGGAACGCCGGTTCGGACTTCGTCAAGGTCACCCCGTGCGATGCGGTGGGTGGCCCTAACTACATTCGATCTTTAAAAGCTGCCATGCCTCACGTACGCCTCATCGCCGCGGGGGGCGTGAATCAGTTGACGGCCCTCAACTTCATCAAGGCGGGCGCTACCGCGCTTGGTGTGGGCAAGGAACTGATCCCAGATGAGGCTATCTGGCTGCGCCAAACCAACCGGATTCAGGAATTGGCCCGCCGATTTCTCAATTCCGTGCTCAATGGCCGCGTTTAGACAGCAACACGGATCCCGATCGAAATGCCTTGCCTGCGCCCAGACGAAGCAATAAAAAACGGGCAGCAGCCGCTCCGTCTCTCTCGCCGCTGTTTGTTCTGCGAGTTCCAACTCAGATGAAGTTATTGGCAGGAACACCCCATGATACATGGAGTGTTGCAGTTTCCTAGTCCTTCACCGAATTGGAGAGCAACAATTTATCAAACAGGGTGTTAAGTTCGCCCGCATTTTCAGAGCAGGTGTACGTGCAGGAGAGATTCGTGATTGGGCAACGCCCATATTCCCGGTTCACTTTGTTTCCCACCACGTTTTCGCTTCTTCGTATTCCGCGGGAGTGTTCATGTTTTTCAGGACACGGCCGCCCGGATCGTGGCGGCCCCACTCGGCTTCCAGAACGAATTCAATGCGCAGTTCAGCCATCGCGTCGGTTACTTTTCGGATGCCCCGCTCGAGCGCGGCCACGACCGGTGCGGCGCATTCCCGGCGGTAGACGGCGGCGAGCGGCTCAAGTCCCCTTGGAGTCCGCGGCATGACAACTTGCGCTTCAGAATCGACAGCACGACTCAGTAGCCAATTGACCCAGTCAGGGGTGAGGTATGGCAGATCACATGCCAAGATTAGATTCCAGTTCGCCGTACTCACCGTAAGTGCAGATGCTATTCCCACCAGTGGCGCCTGGACTGCCTCCTGATCCTCTCCGCTTCGGAAGCCACGATCTACAATCGCATGCAGGCCAAGCGGTGAATAGCGTTCGGGCGTCCCAACGACTATAACTTCGCTGACAAGCGGCTCAATCAAGCGAACCGTGCGGACAATGAGCGGCTGGCCCCCAAATTCGAGCAGCCCCTTCTCTCTGCCCATGCGCGAACTGACCCCGCCGGCGAGAACAAACGCAGCGACTTGTCGGTACCGCTTCATGCCCCAAGAATTTTAGGCCTGTACGCCCGGTTTGCCCACCACGCCGGGACCGCCCTTGCGGGCCCGACAACACAGCGACGCAATCTTATTCGCGAAGTCGAAGAAAGTAACTAGGTTAGAAAAAGCTGGAGCCGAGGCCCGGACTTGAACCGGGGACCTGTCGATTTCTCCAAGCACATCGTGGTGCTGGTTCTAAAGGCCTTTTCCCTCACATACCACGAGTATATAGCACGGTATTCGGCAGCAATTGTTCGCAAGTTGTTCGCACGCCGCGGAGGCAGATAATCTCGGAGGGGGAATCGCATCACTGTACAACACCCGCAGGTTGGCTTCGAAGTGGGCTTGTAGGCGCGACACCGGTCCTCGAGACTCTGGAGACGTGGGGTTGGATTTGAACCAACGACCTTCGGGTTATGAGAACATTCTAAAATTCAATGCCCTTCGATTCTGTGCGATTTAACGGCCAATTCTGGAACCAGAGTTCTCAAGTCTTTCCCATGCGGATAGGAAATTTCCGTCCACGATCTCCGGTCTTCACTTCCCTGCTCGTTTCGGGCTTCCTCGCAATCACAACCCCCAGCTCATCTAGACAGAGCATCTGCCTTCGAAGCACAGCCACCCGTTCCAAAGCCTCCATTCTTTCACTTCACTTTTCAGTGTTTCCAACAACTTGGGGAATCTGTTTCTTGCTCAAAGCTATCTCCAATGCTGAGAATAGATAGAGTTTTGGCACAGTTTTGGCATAGCTGAGTGGGGTGAACCCCTCCGTTGAGACAATTTGGAACTGGCACACTTGCCATTATTGTGTTGCCGCTCTTAAATGTGCAGGCACGGCAGCCGGTCTGTCCGTGGTGCGCGCCGGGGCAGGCCCGGACGCTAGTGTCTTTAGCCGGCTTTCCGAGTCGATGAGAAAGGTGGCCTCCACAACGACGCGCTCCCCTGGCAGAACCCCTCGCAGGATCTCCACTCGCTCGCCAAAACGCCGTCCTGTTTCGACCTCGCGAGGCTCGAAGATCCCTTCCCCGTGCTCCACATAGACTCGCGCGCGCGCTCCGGAATCCACGACTGCGTCCTGCGGTACCGTGACCGCGGGCGGTACACGGATAGGCAACTCCACATCCACCACCATTTCCGGCCGTAAGATGAATTTGGGATTGTCCACTTCCAAGCGTAGCTTCACGGTCCCGCCACTGGCCTCGGATTGCGGCAGGCTGTCCGCAATCCGCGCGGGCAATTGCCGTCCTTCATTTTTCAAGTTGATCTGTGCCAGACCCCCAGGCCGCAGGTACGGCGCCTCCGGTTCATAAATCTCCGCGACCACCCACACGCGGCTCAAATCCGCGATCCGGTAGAATTCAAGGTCGTGATCGAAATGCTCTCCAGGCGAAATGTTCCGAGCCAGAATGAACCCGTCCGCCGGCGCCACGATATCAATGTTCTCAGGGAGCTGGCGGCTTTCGGCCATATGCTTTATCTGCACATCGCTCACGCCCAGATTGCGCAGGCGATCGGTATACCCTTGCATGCTGCTGACCCCTTGCTTGGACACAGCCCCGGGAAAGGGCATCGTCCGGTTCCCGTCGTTGCCCACGGCTCCCGGCACGCGCTCGCTGGCGGCCAGAAACCCGCTCGCTACCGCTAAAACATCGGGCGAATAATAGGACGCCAGCGTCTGGTCCTTCTTCACTCGCATGCCCACGGAATCGTTGTACGTCTCTCGAATGAACCCATCCAAACCAGAGTTGACCCGGTAGACTCGCGTGTCTTCTGGAACGACCCGGCCAATCGCGCGGACGGTGCGAGTGGCCCCGTTTTTTTCCACCGCGGCGACCCGGATGCCCATTAATCGCTGCGTGGCGGCATCAATGGCGACTGCTCCCGCCGGTAATTGTGCCAGGGGCGAAGATGCCTGCGCATTCCCGATGTCCTCGGCGAAGACCGGAACAAGCTTCATTCCGCAATCGGGGGCAACACCGGGTTGGTCGGATTTGTAGGAGGGATGCATGGGGTCCATATAGTAGAGTACGTGCCGCCCCGTCTGGTTCCTTGTTTGCGAATGGTAGCGGCCCAGTCCGTAGGACAAAGCTATAGCCGCAACCACCGCCATCGCTAGACTCGTCCGCTTCATTTGGCTCATCCCTTCTCCATCTTAATGACCCCGGATCAAAGCAACGCGTTTGTCCAGGCCGCGATCGGTTCCGAAGGTGTTATGTTTTTCCATCGGCGCAAATGCAAGAGGACCAAATTGTCAGAAGGGGATTGCAGTCCGATCTCAGCCGGTGAAACCATAGGAGGCCAGACGCCTAATTTACCGTGTCAAACAGCCCTAATGACTTTCAAATGGGCCAAGGAGAACCTCATCAGTCAACCCATCCCCCTAGTCTAATTGGTTTTCTGTGCGGCTCCGTCTGCCGGTTTCGAAAACAGCGATTCATCGAGTTTCGGATTCACCGCCACCTTTTCGATGACGATTTTCTCTGGCGGAACAGGAGTATTCCTAAACCCCGGCGACTTTTGGGCCAAGGGAAGAACCTTCGTCTCCAGAACGTACGGAATCTGTAGTCCATTTACGGGCCGATAATCGCGGTAATAGACTTCCACCGGATGGTACTCGTCATCGAGCCGCCTGGGCTGCCCTTCGATTTTCGCTTCCAAAAAGGACTGCGCGTCAATCCACACATGAATCGACTGCCCGTTAATCATCGTCAGTTTAAGCTTATAGGTATCGCGGTCTTCGACCTTTTCCACGCCGTCCAGCTCGATCTTGGTACCCTTGACCGCATAGTCGACCAGCGGACCATCGAGGTCTGCTTGCAGTGATGCCAACTTCATTTCTTCCGCAGTATATGGCTCAACCACACGCCGGTTCAGGAACGGCCTTAGCTTCCAGCCATTCGCGCCGTCAAACACCTGGATCGCCGTCTGGCCTTTGAACACAAGCTCGACCCGCATTTTGCGGGGACGCTTCAGTTCCATCACAAACGGGAGTTGAGTCTCGTTCAATGGCCGCTGAGGAATCTCCTTTAGACTGGGCATTGGGCCCTGCTGGGGTGGAGCAGGAAGAGTAGTCCGTTGATTCCCGCCGGCGCCCAGTTTTCCCTCCAACGACATCGTTTGGACTGCACGCCAAGCCTGCAGCCCGCCTCGGGCCGCGACATTCCTGTCCACGATAGCGGCTGCGGAAAGATTAGGTCCCGTCGGGGTATCCCCTGCCGCGAAGAGCGAAATCGTAAGTGCGAGTGAGATGAAAGCTACGAAGCCAACCAAGGATTTTCGGACCATTTTATGTGCCTCTATGCAATGTTTTGCGCTATACGTCTAGGGAACTATATAGCAGAACCGATGTGCGGTCCCAGCACTGCGTCAACTCGGGGAACGAATCCCAGGCTGCGAACCGGGGAGCGGAGAACGCTATTCGACCACGAGGTTGTCAGCGTGAAATTGCCCAATTACTATATTGACCCGGTCTCCGCGTCTCACAAGCCTACCGCTATTCGAGAACGCCATCCAATAGGACTTGCCTTCTACCGGGGTGCTCATCTGGCGCAACATCCCCACCTGTTCCAGGGACGGAACCACTAACTTGACCCCCTTCTCGGGGTCGATCAGTGCGGGGTCCACTTTTTTATCATTGAGCGTCTTGGCCTTGTCTGCGTCAATTACGTGGTAGCTAAACCGAATGATCTCACCCGACTCCACGGCTTTGACGCTGAGGGATTCTACTCCCCAGACGAGTCCGTAAAACGCGCGGGCTCGATTCGCCATTCGAACTGGCTGGTTTCGGTATGGGGCCCCGGCAGCGGCCGAAGGCTTCGCGGCCTGCGCGGTTGTCACGACTGGGGCGGGAGATTGGGCCCCAGCGCGTAAAACCAGAATGCCGCTGGCGAGAACCCCTGCCAGCAGCATCGACGTTGTTTTCAAGATCGCGTTGCGTTCAATCATTTTTTCTCTTCCTCGTCCCCGTAGTCTCTTTCGCCGAACAGGGCGGGCATCCAAAGATTCGGATGCCCGCCCTGCCAGGGTTGATTTCGTTAGTTCGCGTTGTAGAGAACATTATTAATTATCGGTGTAGTTGAGGCGGTGCCATAACCCGTTACTGTGAGGCGTGCACTCCCGTTGAGCGCCGCCCCTGTTGCTCCTACGGGTGGCGTATAGGTGATCGTGATCGTGCAGCTCGAACCTGCTACCGGCGGTACCAAGGTTCCTCCCGCGTTGATGGGAGTGCCTACCGCGCAAGTACCACCAAGCGCGAAAGTCCCTGTGTTGGTTTGTGGTGTGAGCGTAATGGCTGTTGGGAGGTATGGACCAGCATCCGGATTCGTGCTCGGGTTCATCGTGTTGGTGACTGTTATGGTGCCGACCACCGCCACGATGTTGGCCGGATTTGCGGTCAACAGCGGGGTGATTGCGGAGACGGTTACCGTCGCAATCGTATCGTGGCCGGTGAGCGTGACCGTCTGAGTGATGCCGGCCACATTCACGGACAGATTTGCAGTCCTCACTGCTTGCGACGTGCTGGTGGGGTTAAAGACCACGTTGATCACGCAGCTTTCGCCCGCGCCAAGTGTCGTGCCGCCGCAGGTAGAGGCCGGGCTGGCCTGGATGCTGAAGCTTGACGCATTGGCCCCAGTAATCGTGCCGTTGTAGCCGGAGACGAACGTCAGCGGAGTGCTGCCCGAGTTGATAACCTGTATGTCTTGATCCAAGGTTGTCGGACTATGAGCCGGCACAAGACCAAAGTCCACGAGCGACGATGAGAGAGTGAACTCTGTGCTGCCGGGAGTGCCTCCAAACCTGACCGCGCCTGCGTCAGTGTTTGAACCGCCGGTCTTCCTCGGATTGTCGAAGAAGTCGTATGCCGGAGCGTCAGTGAAGTTCGTTCCAGTGACTCTCGCCGAGGTTGCGGCCGTGATGCCGTAGTTGCCGAGCGCAAGACCGCCACCGTAATTCCCGTTGGCTCCGCCCACGGCTGTGGGATTCGTCAGCGACAGCGGGCCATATGCCAAGTTAACCCAGTTGTTACCTTCGTCCACCGTGGCGGCTGGAGTCAGGTTGAAGATTGGGTTGGGCACGGTAGCGTCCGCGATCCCCGGGGGCACTTGCCAGCCGAACGCCTCCGCCGGAGTAGCCCCGGCACCTGTGGCTGCTTCCGGGGGTACCCGCGAACCGTCGCAGTACGAACTCACAAAGGTTGGAGCGGTTGCGGAGTTACTGCCACTATAACCCGAAGTGCTTGTTAACACTGAATCCGTCGGGTTGAGCGTGGCCCCGCTACCGTGGTTGGTCGGTCCTGTGTCGCCGCGCACGCCGATATCCCAATAGCTGGCGGTAACGCACTGGCCGGTTGTCGCCTGGCTCGGGGGCGCACCTCCGAACGCATTATACCAGGCTGACCAGGTTCTGCTGGTATGCCGGGTTGGCGGCGCTGGTCACGGTGATATTGTACGAACTGTTGTGCCAGATGATGTTGTTCTCCAGCTTTGGAATTGAGACGGTCCTGCATTTCCCGTTAACGGCCGAGGCGGTTGTAAAATGGCCTGGGGGGCAGTTGATCGTGACAGCTGGGGCCCAGTCGCGGGGAGATTCCCCGTCAAAACCGCACTGTTCTGAATGGCCACCACTCCGGCGGGTTGAGGATGCGTGGTGTTACCGCAGCCTGTGGTGCAGACAGTAGTCCGCGGTGTGCTGGATAACGGAGCCCCCATCGTGCTGAATAGCGGCCCTGCCGACGCTGTGCTGGAGTTGAAAGCGATCGTGTTGTTGATGATGTTCACCGCGGTTGAGTCGAGCAGCGAGATTCCGGCTCCATCCCAGCCGGCAACGTTGTCGGTGATGATGTTGTTGGTGACGGTCACCGTGTTCCATTGTGAAGGTTGCGTGGGGAAGGCGACCACATCCGAACCGTTAACCGCCTGGAAGGCGATCCCGGCTCCGCTGCCACTTTCAGCAGTGTTACCCATGATGAGGTTGGCATTGATCACCAAGCCCGGACCGACGCCGTCGCTCGGCCCAACACCCGCTGTGAGGATGTTGCCGGATTGCCGTTCGTGCGCCCGCTTGAGGCGCGCAATCCTGGTCGATAAGGGCACTTGGGTCAAGTGGGCAAACGATGTCCTGCATCGGGTGCGCCCATGACGATGATGCCACCGCCGTTAGCTGGGATCGTCGGGTTGATGCTCTGGTTGAATATGATCGTGTTGTGCTCGATGTCACCATTGTAGCTGAACCCAATGTGACCGAGGCCGCCGCCGTCACCGCTGCTCAGATTGCCGCAGACCCAGTTGTAGTTGAACTTGTAGTAGTCCGAGCCGGTGCAGAAGCTGGCGCCGCCTGCTCCCGCCGGCGTGGCGGAGAATAATTCGTCGCCGGTGGAAGAGTTCAATGAGATATCGTTGTTATGGATGTTGACATTCACGTTTTAGCAGTACGGCAGCACGGCATTCGGAACTGGAGGCTTTCCTGCGCAGGAGTCCGGGTGCCGCGTTTGTGGCGCCCCCCTGGATGTAAGCCGGAGGATATTCGCCCTGTCCGACGTTGATGCCGCCCGAAAGCGTTCCAGCGTTGCTGATGATCCGGTTGTTGGCGATTTGCAGGTTATGGTTCCAGCCATGGACGAAGATACCGCCGCCGCCCTGGGAGCTCTGGGTGATGCCCAAGCCGTCGATGCTCGACGGGTTGCATGAGAAGTTGCTTGGGAACGGATTTGCGCACCCGTCCCAGACGTTGCACATGGCGCCGGCCGCAATTGCTAGCGTGTTTTGCAGAAGCGTCGTCCCGGTCGGGAACCCGGCAAGCAGAGTGGCGTCGAACGGATTCGAGGGGAAATTCACGCCCTTCCCCAGTACCGTAATGCCCGCTCCTTCCAGTGCGCCCATCAGGCTTGGCTCCTGCAACAGTTCGGCAAGATTGCCGTTGAGTTCGGCATTCCATCCGATCGTGGCCTCCAGTGGCAACCGGTCCACTTGCGGGTTGAAATTGCTGCTTTCGTCAAACGAGGTGAAGTAGTTCCATCCTGTCCCGTCTGGCAACTGACCGCACCAGTTGGATCAAATAGATTGGCCTTAGCATTGTTCGTATGGTGCCGCTGGAGATAGGAGAGCCGTTCAGCGCCAGACCAAACAAACAATTGATCTGCTGACGCCATGCATCCAGCTTGCCTGCCGGATGAGTATTCGCGTTGATGATGCTGGAGGCAGCTCCGACGCCTTGCAGTCGGACCGGCTTCCACATGATCACCAATTCGCTGTGCGAAGCTTGAGTTTCGACACAGGTGGTGGTCGTTGCAGTTACCCCGGCGCACGAGGTTCCGGCCGCGGCAGTTGCGCTTGGCGTAAAGCTCGGGTCAACAATGAGTAAGTCGCCCGGAGAGGCAGCGTCAATCGCACTCTGGATCGTGTCCGTGGCGAGGATGTGATGTGGACCTTTGCCGCCGACCGTGACATTCACGGTGTCGATTGATTGCTTCCCACTGACGATCTGGCTGGCCCCGTTTATTGTGGCCGTTCCGATGGCGCGGGTTGAACCAGATCCGCTGAACGTCACGTTAGGCGCGGTTGTGTATCCAGAACCGCCATTGTCGATGACTACCGATACAACCGTCGCTGTCCGCGACGTCGACAGCGTGGATGTTCCGGCCGCGTTAGTCCCGCTGCCCGCAGTAAACACCGGGGTCGGTGCGCTGGTGTAACCAGAACCGCCGGAATTGGCGCCACCGGTCATGGTGACTGAAGACACGAAGCCAGTCGTGGTAGCAGGTATGCTAGTCCTGTTTGCGCTCGTGGATCCGCCACCAGTGAAGGTCACCGTAATCGTGCCGCCAGTGAGCGAGTAGCTACCTCCAGAGGTAATGGCGATGCCGGTTACAGTGCCTGTGCCTGCTGTGTTGTTGCTCATGACAGCTGTTGCGTTTGCCTGCGTTGAGCCGCCACCACCGCCACTGAAGACCACAGTAGGTCGGCTGGTATATACGTGCGTCCTGTTGGTGCCTCCTGTGGACGCGAGCCCGATTACCCTCCGCCGCACCACTGCTGTTCCGTGTGCGCCGGTTCCGCCGCCTCCACTGAACGTCACGTTGAAGTTGGCCGTGTAACCAGATCCGCCGTTGGTAATCGCCACTGACGCTACGCTTCCGCTCGCGGGGCCTAGGATGGCATGTGCAACTGCACCGGTTCCTCCGCCGCCAGTGAAGCTTACGGAAGGAGGCGTTGGCGGGTTGCCAGTGTAGGTGCCGCCTCGGTTGCCTGCTGGAGGCGGGGTAACGCTCACACCTGTGACGTTACCTCCCGCACGCGTGGCGCCAGTCGTGATCACCAATTCGCCGCATAGCGCGGTCGAGCCGCCGTATTGCGTTTGCTGCTGAACCGGGCACGGTGGTATGCCTGACGGCACGGTGACTGTGATCAGCGCATCGCTCCAAGAGGAAACCGGAGCAATCACTCCACCGATCGTCACGCCTCCCGCTGCGAGACCCGTAGTTTGCTGAGTAGCGCCAAAACCAAAGTGGCGCTTGACGGTCTTCTGATTGTACGGAGCCATTGTCGCATTTGGCCCCGTGTAGGCATAGTTGGGCACCATCTGGTCGCCCAGCGCGGTGATCGTGAGGGTATGACCGACCGCGCTCACATAGGGTCCGATGCCGTCTTGGCTATCCACTTCCTTAATTGCCGGTGTGGCATCCGGGTAGGCGCAGTCAACATTGTTGTACCCCGCACCAGCGAAGGCGGACGTAGGTACAACCGGAGTATCCAGGTACTGAGTTGTCCCGGGCATGAACGGCAGCTCATAGCAGAACTGACTGTAGCCAACCGTGAAAGCCGGATCCGTGATCATCTGGTTCAAAGTCGGGTTTGCTATCGGCGTGCCCGCTGGACCAATGATCGTCAATCGCGTATCAAGAATCGGCCCTGGATCGTTCATGCAAACGACCATCATCGTCGGGGCATACCCCGTCGGGTTGGGCGGGTTGACTTCCCAAGTCGAGTAAGTCATCCCGTTGTAGGAGCCCCAGTGGTCCGCATACACGCGTGAGATTTCGTTCCCCGCAAAATCCTTGAACGACACCGGCAGGTCCGGAGGAGAAAACTTCTCGCCGAACGTGGGAGAGAAGGGATCGAATTCCGACGTGTAGTCGTCCGTAATGCCGCCGGTGTACTTGGAGGCGATGTGCGTCGAAGTGTAGATGAAGAATTTGGCGATCGCGCCCATCTGGTCGCCCAGCGTCACTTCCTTGCGGTCGCACAGGTTGCGAGTCGCTCCGGCGAATGGCGAAACTTCGTGAGCCTGGGGGAACAAGCTGAGGTAGTCGGGCACGATGCGGGACTTCGCCGACGCACGGCCACACGGGCTCGGGCACGAATCCGGGGACGATGCTATTTTCCGGTATGGCCCCGAGGCTTTGCGTTTGATTCTGCGCGTTATTGGCGTTGTAGGCGCTGGCGATCTGGGCCTGGTCGGGAAGGATGAAAATGTTGCCCAAGCCGCCAAACTCCTGCGTTACCGGCGCGATGAAGTTGTCGCCGATCAGGATGTTCTTGTCTTCTTCCTTCACCAGCTCAAAGCCCGGAGGCAGAACAATTTCCACCACGTACTTGCCAGAGGGCAGCATGGGGGTGCCGGAGCGGTACGGGTCATAGTTCTCAAGACCCGGAGTGGCTGCCTGGGTAGGATTCGGTATGCAAACCGTGCAGTTCGTCCCAGTCGGCTTCCCGCTCTTTGGGTCAATGCTGGTTACGCTGGGGAACGAGTACGCGCCGTCGTAGGGTGCCGGCTGGAGCTGGTTCCAGTTGTGCATGCCGTCATAGCATTTGTACTGAGAGTTGTACGGCAGAGGAGCGGGTGCGGCGGGCCCTCCGTGCGCAGCGTTGTACACGTTGAGGGAGTTCTGCTGGTTCAAGAGCGTGTAAAAGAAGAGATCCGCGCCCGTGCCGGTGCCTGGGGCCTGGCCCGGGCAGTTCATGTTGGGGATGTTGTCGGACCGGAAGCCTGTGGCCCAATCGTCCCAGCTGCTGGTCTTGGTGGTGTCGGCCAACGTCAGGGTTGGTGTCACCCCATCCGCCGCGAAACCTTCTTTGTAGAGGTTGATAGTGACGTTCGGAACCAGGGGCGTCCATTGCACCTGAACAAGCAATTGCGGGTCGTCAAAGGGCCGGGTCGAGGCATACTCGACATGACCATGGATTCCGCCGTTCTCCGCAGGAGTGGGCGGGACCGTGGCGGGGTCCGCAGCTGCGTAGGGCGCCTTACCGAATTCCAGGAAATTGTTCTGGCCAGTGAAACCCTGCCAGCCCTCGGACCAAACCCACGGCGGATCGATACGGCCCGACGAAGCTGTCGCGGAGCTGGCGAGTGGCCCGTTCGCAATCGAAAGATTGGTGCAGTCCGCAGTGGGGCAATAGACCGCGCCAGGTACCGAAAGATTGGCGGGCAGAGGGAAGGGATCGTGCGTGTTGGCCAAGAACTTGCCAATCGTGGAGGTTCCGCACGTCGGGTAACCAGCTGTCCCGCACGAGGCTGAGCCATCGGCGGGTCCGCCGACGTCGTAGACCACGTGTGTTCCCGTGGTCTTGTAACGGGTTGTATCGGTTTCAACCGTATACCAACTGAACAGAGGGAACTCCTCGTTGAAGTTGGCAGTTCCGGTGAAGTCCGTGCCGAGGTTGTTGGCCAAGCTGCCATCCCGCAGCCGGACGGTGGTATTAATGAGAGGAATTCCCGCCTCGCTGGCCTGCGAGAGGCCGTCCTTGTTGTCGTCAATGAAAGTCCGGGTATAAATGTTCGCTTGCCACTGTGTGGACGCAATGTCTCCGAGCTGTCCCGAGGTGGAGACGTTGTGCATCTAGCCGGACGGGCGTCGAAAGGCCGTCCACAAGCTGATCATTCCACTGGTCGAAGGTGGTGACTCTCCAATCGCCATCGGGAAGGCCTGATAGCGAGAAGGTGCCGTCGGCGTTGCACTTGGTGAACGCGAAGTCTTCGCCGTCTGGATCTCCAAAGCTCACGAAGCACTGGGTCCAATAGAAGGCATCGTGCGAACCGCTGCTGTAGAGCCTTTCATCCGGCGTGCGGCTCAAGCGCTCGCCCGTAACCTTTCCCGTGACCGTATTGGTGCAGTTTGTGCCTGTGATGGTCGGGTCGGTGCCGTTGCACACGCCCGCCTTGCGGGCATTGATGATTGCCGGGTTGGCAAAACCGACGGACACGTGGTATCCCGCCGGTCCGTACTCCTGGAAGTAGCTGGGCTCACCGATTCTGGTGAAAGAATCGTGGGCTTTCTGACCGTCCAGGGTGTTGGTCTGGAGCCACTCTTCACCCTTGGCAATCCGGTCGGCGCCCGGAGTAGCAATCACACCCCATCTTCCCGGCATCAGGTTGGCAACGACAGCTTGGCCAGCCAGTGGGGAGGGAGTGTGAGCAGCGTTGTTTTCGAACTCCGGGCACGTGACGATCATGCCGGTGATTCCCGATGCCGTCGGATCAGTCGTACCAGCCCCACTAGTCAGCGGGCTCACTGAAATCGGGCAGGCATCCACCCCGGTGACCGGGTCGATTGTCCCTGCCAAGCTGTTGGTCAACGGCTGGTTGAACATGTCGTAGGACATCTGTCCGGTAAAATCGCCGTTACCGCCCATGGCGTCCCAAAGGTGGATTTGGAACTGACCTAGGCCCGGCTCGTTGTTGGAATTCACCGCGCCTGTTCCACCACCGGAATCATGTTCACCGTTGAGCGGGAAGTCATCCTCGAAGACAAACACAGACAGTTTCGCCGTCTGATAGGGCGAGGGTTGCGTCAGCACCGTAACGGGCGGCGCAGCAGCATAGCTGCCCGTCGTGCATGGTGCCGGCGAGCAGAGGGCTGCGATCGGAGCGCCGCCCATGCCGTGGCCGAGTGCTTGGCCTTCGAATGGGTTCGCAGCGTCGCCCGGTAGGACCGAGATGTAATAACGCTTGCTGGGATCCAGATGAACTTTGTTTGGATCTACCCATGTGAATCCAGTTCCTGCGGTATCAGGCCGGCAAACACCATTGCCAATATCGCAGACCGCATTGCCGTGTAGGCCAGTGACCGGATCAACGATCGTTTGGCCGCCTTCGCAGGAGAGAGTCCCGGTGCAACCCTGTGCCACGTAGGGCATGTAGCTGGTGTGGAAATTGACACCTAGGGTTGGAACGGCAGTTGTGGCGGTCGCGGTTGGGCAGCCTGGTATCGGGGTGATCGCGTTCGTTGTGCAATTAGGGTCGACATAGAAGGTGCGGTCTTCCTCGATAATCCAGCGATAGTCGGTGATTTGCGTAGTTTTGTCTTTCCCGTCCACAACCTTGACCACGAGCCCACTGCCCGCCGGGAAGGTTATGCTGGCCAATACAGGCGCGCTGGCCGTCCCCAATGAGTTCTTTGCCGTGAAATTAAAAGTGGATAAGCAACCAGCTGCAGTGGTGCATGGCGTTGCGAGCGATGCGGTGAAGCCTCCATTCGCGTCCACTTGAAGAGTTCCGCCGCCCGAGATTGCCGGCGCGGGCGACGTGACAACCGTAAGCGGAAGGCCTGCGGAGTCTTTGCAGCCTGCCAGGACGCCTGGAGTCTTGACGGCGAGGTATGTGGCCATGCTTGCGGTGGTACTGTAAGCGCTGCAAGTGATACCGCCGGTCGTCGTCGCCGCGCCCAGCGTTACGGTAGCAGTTAGAGCTGCTCCTGAGGAGCAAGCCGCTGGCGTCCCTGAAACAGAACCGTTCGCACAATACACAAAGGAGTCCGAAGTCGTTCCGGCATTCGGCACATAAGTAAACGTGCCGTTCGCGTTGAGAGTCAGGGCGCCACCAGTAGGTGCCGTCAAGAGAGTAACGCCGTAGACATTGACGTCATTGGCGATCACACCCTTCGATGGATCCGAAACGGTGAGAGGTATGCAAGGGGCCGTCGTG
This sequence comes from Terriglobia bacterium, assembly GCA_963811715.1. Taxonomy (GTDB): domain Bacteria; phylum Acidobacteriota; class Terriglobia; order Acidiferrales; family UBA7541; genus Palsa-360. The sequence goes on along the minus strand of CAWESM010000003.1, from coordinate 1,781,007 downwards.
CAGGGGGCCAGGGAGGCGTAGGAATCCGGATTGGCTACCGCAGCCGCGAATACACCGCTACCGGCGGCGACCGGGAGGCCAGACCCATTGCTGCCGATGTAAGCCAGCATACCGGAGTCGTGACCAACCCCGTTGCTAGACAGGCTCAACTCGCGGTCATACAAGGGAAGGGCCGCGCTACCAGCGGCGGGCGCATTAATCATCACATCGTAGACCTTGCCCGCAGCCATGAACACTTCGCTCTGCACACGGGGAAGGCCCGGTAGAACGTTGCCATCTTCCGCAATCAACGAAAAGCCAGTGGGCGGGACGGCCGGGGCAACTGCGGTTCCTGTTTGCGATCCGACGATTGCAGGCACGTGCATGCGCGAGCCGGCGTTCACCATGCGAACCAAAACCGTTCCAGTCGCCGATGCCGGCAAAGCTTGGAACACCGATATTCCGGGGTTGGTCTTGTTGAACGCGACTCCGTTGATCGTGTAATACAGCGGCGTGTAGTTCACCGCCGGCGGATAACATTGGTGGTAGGTCAATGAACTGGCATTGCCGCAACCGCCGGGCTGACCGGACCAGACCATGGTCTCGCTAAAACCCGCAGTGGTGACCGCTGCTTGAACAGAACTGTTTTGGACTGGATCAATTTCACTGAATTCCACAGGCACTTCTGCATTGTAGGCAACGGCTCCAGTATTGGTGCCATTGACGGGATAAGCGGTGCCGGCTAGCAACGTAGTAGTTGTGGCACCCGTGGTAACTGCGCAGCCTGCAGTCACCGACGGCGAGCAGGTGACCACCAGAATTCCGTACAGACCCATTGGTCCCTGAATAGACGGGTGGGTGCCGGACATAAGCAGGTATGTTCCCGGACGAGGGGCTGCCCAAATCAGTGGCGTTGTCACTCCCGCCGCGACTTCCGTGGAGAACGATTGCACACGCGCCCCTTGTGTCGGTGGGTTAAAGGCACCTGGGGTTGCAGCTATGGGCCACGTCACTGTGTTGGAGGCTAGAGCAGAGTGATCAGGACTCGGCGTGGTGGTCGCTGTCTTCCCGAGACCTGCGCCTACCTGCCCCACGATCATGATGGAAGTGGGCACGGTATTCGTACCCGTCCCAGCGGCAAAGGAGAGGCTATTGGTCAGGTTGATCGTCAGGGCTTGTCCCGTGGGAACTGTGATCACGACGGGCGACCAGGTGGACGGAACGGTCGCCACCGTTGACACCGACGCCGGATTCAACGCGGCGCAGGTTGCAACGGGGGCCACATTAGTAGCCGCGGCAGTCCCGCAAAAGTAGCCCCACATCGGTACCGTTGTGCCGTCGGGCATCGTGGTGGTCGTCGGCGCCGCGGTCAGATTGACCGTCTGCTGGGCAACGGCTACACCAGCTCCAAGGAGGAGAACCGATACCGCCAGCACCGCTGTTTTTAAAGTCGCCTTGAGATTATAGAATCGCATCGCTCTTCTCCTAGATTACTCAATAGTTAATTAGCTTCGTCGATCACAAATTCCCGGGAATCAACCAGCATCATCATCAGCATTCCGCCGGGGAAAACGTTGTTGGTGGTGATTTCGCGTTCGTTGTGGGAGTGCCACATGAACGCGAAGCCGCGCTCGTTGGCTGGGTTGGCTTGCGTGTTGGTAGGCTGGAGGGAAGTGCAGCCCGCGTTCGCGTTCGCCGGTCCTGGCGTGGCGCAGTTGGGCGCGAAGGCGCGCAGAGTCGCATCCGGACCCAGATAGGGCGTGCCACCGTACCAAGCGCCATTTGTGAAAATGTTGGGACTGGGCAGAGTAGCCGGGCCGCCGCCTGCGACATCACCGAGAGGAGCAACCTCCAGAGGTTTGTTGTGATCCTGGCACCACTCGTAATAGTTGATCGCAGAGGGCGGCGCCGCGGGACTGCTATTCACTGTATAGTACCCATTGGCATCCGGAACGCAAGGTTGCTCGGCGAGGGGGTCACCGAAGGCGTCAACTCCCGAATGGTGAGCGTACGAATCCCAGTTCAGTCCCCTGCCGGACCAGTAGAAAATTCCGTCGAAGGCCTGCCCTGGAGTTGTGTCGGTGTTGAACATCAAAAGTCCGGCGAGGCTGGTCGGATCGGCTGCGCCCGTTGCCGTCGTGCCCAAAATCAAGTTGCCGTCGCGCGCCAGGATGCGCACGTGGTTGCCGTGCTCGTGAAACGGATGTTGCCAACGGCCCTGGCCAATTGTGCGAATCAGAACCTGCTCGCCTGGATGCATGTGAGGATTGCCGTTATAGGGCTGGTGCGGATACTCGGCCCCATAGTTGGCGTCCATGAGGTCGGGCATCGAGCGGCCATTAATGAGGAAGTACGTCAGGGTGGTAGGGCTCGGTCGGGACCTCGAGACTGCACCCCGAAGCCCCAGCCGTGCAACCATTCTTTGCTGTGACCTGCGCCAACGCCTGACGGTGAATATTGGTGTCCATTTCCGCCCACTGAAACAGGTATTCCCGGTCGTAGTTAGTCTTGCAGTTGTCGAAGGCGTAGTGCGCCAGCCGGAAATCTGCTTCTCCATGGGCCGCTTCCACAAGCGGGTTTGCATTTGATAGCGCCACCTGCGAGGCGTCGCACCCGGTGGGATTAGCGGCCGGGATCACTACGATTGCGCCGTAAAGCCCCATCTCAACTTGCAGGTCGCCTTGCGTTCCACTGTAATAGGCGTGGGTGCCCGGCGTAGAGGCGGTAAACGTGTAGGTTACCATTGCACCTGGCGCCGCTTCGTGAGCCAGCAGGCCGACTACACCGGTCGTCGATGTCACCTGAAAGCCGGGAAAGAGAATCGACGTGTTGCCGGCCGCCGTGGGGAGATTATTCGTCAGGTTTACAATTACTGTGGTTCCTTCCGTGACGACCATCGTGGGGCCGGGAACTTGCATTGTCGGGCAAGCCGCGTTCGTTGTGACCCCTACAAAGGACGGGGTGCTTCCCGCAACACAACCGTAGCCCCAAGAGTAAACCGCTGACCCGTCCGGCTGGTTGAGGAACGCGGTTTGCGCCGTCAGGTTGAAGGTCGTGCCGGTGATTCCAGGAGTCGCAGCGTGAGCCGCAACTGCCAGGAACATCGCCATCATCACAACCGCAAGTAGACTGAATTTCGTGATCGCTTTTTTCATTTTCGTCGCCCTCATTGCCTCTCTCTTAAGACTCACTGCCGCTCCGCTACCTAGCTAATTGATATGAACCTCGGTCATGAGCCCACCGAAATTCTCCTGATCGTTAGACAAGTGGTCGAGATTGCGGGGTGAAGAGATAGAACACGCTGCCTGATGGATAAAGGAGCGCCGCACAGCCGGTGGACCCGCAGCCTGCATCGCTGGCATCCAGAATCACATCCAGCGACTCGCCACCACCCAGGGTGATCGAGTTGGTGTAAAACTCGAGGTTGTTTCCCGCTTGATCCCGCAGAAGCTTGGCGTTGAAGCCAACCTCCTTCATGGGGATCCCAAGTGTTGCCAATGTCTGATACTCAGTAACGTCCAGGTCAGCAATGCGCAGGAGGGCTTTTCCCCCTGCCGGAATGTTGATGATCGAGGACAGGGCTGCGAGTAGTGCACCCTGCCATCCGACGACTGCGTGGCCATGGGACCCGGTTGGACTGTGTCTGGGTAGCTCCGGCCGCTCAGCAGGAAGAACTTGTCCTTCATTTCCGCAAAAGCTTCCGGGTTAAACGTCATACCGACAAAGTGGAAATTGGGGTCGAAGCCGTGGATCTGAAGGGTGTATTCGGTGTCGTAAGCCGTTGAGCCGTCGCCGTCGTTGTAAACGTACTTTTGCGGATTACCAAGTTTGTCGGTACCTTGGGTGACGCCCGTGTTGATGGCCGGTAGCGGATTAGCGCACAGAATGTCGGTGTTGGTAGTTACGGTCGGTGTTGCGCCATCACCGGGCCGTCTGCAGGCCGTGCGCAAGTCGTTCTGTTGTGCCGCAAGCGAGGCGTAGAGGCTAGTGCTGGCCGGGACACGATCCTGCCGCGGGCGTACATACAGTTGCCCGACCATGCCCATTTGCAAGTGCTCGGGCGGCGTGATATGGCAGTGCCAGAAGTAGGTGCCCGCATCCGGCGCGAGGTAGTAATAGGTGAAGCTGCCGCCGATGTTGATGGCGACCGAGGCGTCCGGCACGCCGTCATAGACCGACGAAGCGTTGGGATACCCGTGGAAGTGGATGGTGTGCTGCTCGAACAGGTCCGGCCGCATGATCATGCCGACGTTGGTAAGGGTGAGGAACATTTCGTCGTCCTCATCGAAGGCAACGAGCGGCGCCGGGATGTTGCCGTTCATCACTCCGACATCAATGATTTGGCGGGGATCCACGTGGCCATCAAGACATGGGGCGGCGCAGGCTCCGTTGAAGCAATGGCATCCAGGTCTGGGGTTATACCCACGGCGCCGTTCCAACTAAAAGTAGGCGAGCCATTGGGATACGTAGTGGTAGTAGCGAGCGCGCCATCGGTCGTGGCAGGATCACCGGGCGCCAGAATGCCCGGATACGGTACATTGAAAACGTTCGGGAATTCAGTGCCAGGCTGGCCATTCGCGATATCCGAGAGCCCTGACAATGGGCCGAAGGAGAACATGTACGTCTGCGTGCCGTTAGCCATCGTCGAGTACCCGTCGCCGCCCGACACCTGCTGGCACTTGATCGCGCCGTTCACGTTCCCAGTCGGTGCCAGATATCCGTTAGGGCCAAGCGCCTGTGTCGTCGGAACGGTGTATGGAGGTTCCGAATTGTTGTCGCCGGTAGGGCTGTTTGGATTACTCGCCGGGTGCGTGAGGGTGCCGGTAGGACACTGGACACGAAAACTCTGAGCGCTCACGGTTAGCGGCGCGAGACACAGAAGCATTGGCAATAAAATTTTGTATAGCTTTTTCATGACTTGACAATCTCCCTTCAGGCCGGAGGCGCCCGCGTTTCGCTTTCTGTTGACTGATGAGACCGTCAAACCTGACCTAAAATCGCCGGTCGCACAATTTGACTGCTGGCAAGGTACGCTCCCTCGGGGTCGAACGTCCTCACAATTGCGCAAGGAGGGCAAAAATAAATTGAATAAGGAAAATATCCTTTAGAGAGAGGGCTCTCAATCCTTTTTGATCACGACCAGTAACATACTCAACTATAAAATGTAGTAGGTGTCGGCGCGCTATCTTTGAGGCGCCCTTGCGCCGGTTGTCGTTCGCTTCGATTCCTGCAATATCCAAGGAGTGTTGCCCAGGCGCGGCGCGATTGAACGCCGCAGGGGTTGGCCAGACTTCGCAAGTAACTTCCTGTTCCGGGCCGATTCGAAAAAAGACGGCTTCGACGTTGTCCCAGGGGACGCCACGAGAGACCACACGAACTGAAATCCGGCCATTACCAATACGATGAGGGGCCTTCATGGCCTTTCCGTGTTGATAGCGACAATTGTGGCCCCAGAAGCAACGACTTCATCTCCCAGCCCCGCGTTCTGAGCCGAGGTGTGAACTAACTCCGCACAACTCAAGAGGTGGGGAAGACTGTGAATTTCAACAATTCCCCTTCGTAGTTTCACGATGCCCTGCCCCTTCCAAATCGAGAGCCGACGCGAAACCGAATTAAAGGCCATCCCAGTCATCTGTCCCAGAGTCTCCTGTGAAACGCGGAGCTCAATATGGTCATCAACTTTTTCGCCGATACGATCCACTAGATGAACCAAACTTCTCGCAAGCCGCGGTGAAGTCGCCTTAGTCGAAGCTTCGCAGAAGCGCTGAGTTACGTCCGCCAGCCGAGAATGAAGAATAAGCTCCACGTTTTTTAGAAGGCCAGGGAAGCGTTCGACCATCGCATGGAAGCTCGCAGACTCCCATGCGAGCACTTTGCAATCCTGGAGTGCCAGCACATTTGAAGAGTGTTTACCCCTGGGCAGGAAAGTAGGCATAGAAATTATTTCGCCTGGAACGCCCAACCGAAGAACGACTTCCTGGCCGTTTTCACTGAATTGCGACCTCTTGATGCGGCCACCCATCAACAACAGCACTTGCGTGATTGGGTCGTCCGCTGAATAAATCACGTCGCCGGACGCAAACTCCAGAGTGCGGGCCCGACAGACCATTTCCTCGATTTCACAGCTTGGAATGCCTACAAATAGCTCGGAACTACTTACCGACCTACAAAGTTTCCTTGATGTCGTCCATACCACTCTCCTCGAACCGGCTGGGATATTTCGTGCGAGTTTTCAATCGATCAGTCATTCAGTCCAGTGTCTGACGTGCACGAGAATAGAGGAGGAGGGGTAACTCTTAGATGACGGAGAGCAAATTAAGCGGCTTATTTACAACAATTTACATTCTTACAATATTTTACAGTTATTTCTGGGCTTATCAGAAAGACGCTGGATCATTTACAGGTGATAGACCTCCACCACAAATTGTATACATAGGCGCGGGGGACTATTACTCTGTGTCCGATCACTTTGTATTTTGTGGACCCATTATGTGATCGTCCGAACAAAACAACCGTTTGGGGAGCCGTGTCTTTCCTGAAGATTATGGACTAACGGAGAATCGAGTATGGATGTCGCCCAGACCGCACTCGGAAGGAGATATCGCGAGGGGGATTGGTTCTGTTATTTCTGACTTGGTCCAACGAACTTGTACCCAACTCCCGGAGCGGTAAGAATCAACTCAGGCCGCTTGGGATTGTACTCCAACTTTCGGCGCAGGCTCGCTACGTGCGCATCCACCGTGCGAGTGGACGTACCGTCCTCATGGCCCCAAACCGCCTGCAAGAGTTCGGTTCGAGGGACCGTACTTCCGGTGCGTTCCATCAGATAGTAAAGAAGTTGGAACTCGCGACTCGTAAGTTGTACTGGCTTTCCGTTTCGCGTCACTTTCTCTCGCTGGACGTCTACTCGGATCGCACCGAATTGATGAACCCCTTGCCCGGTGCGGATCGGCAACCGTCGCAATAGGGTTTGGATGCGAGCAATCAATTCCGGCGCCTCGAACGGTTTGGTCATGTAATCGTCGGCGCCGAGGTTAAGTCCCACGACCTTATCCAAGGTTTGATCACGAACGGTGAGCATCAGAATAGGAGTCGCGAGCCCTTTCAGCCGGACACCGCGACACACGTCGAGTCCGCTGCGATACGGCAGCATGATATCGAGGATAATCAGGTCGAAGGGCAATTCGGTTGCCTTCAGTAACCCTTCGTTGCCGTCCGCCGCAGTATCAACTGTGTAGCCCTCGGCACGAAGGCGCACTTCAAGCGCATTCCGAAGTACCTGTTCGTCTTCCACCACCAATACTTTCTCATTCATGTTTGCGCACCAAAGTGGAATCCGGAACAATCATAGTCGTTTCAGCATCCGACCTCAACACGACCGGCAAGTGCAATGTAAAAGTACTTCCCACATCCAATTCACTGACTACAGAAAGTCGTCCTCCCATTGCCTGGGCAATTCGTTTTGCCACGGCAAGTCCCAAGCCAGTTCCGTGAATCTGAGCATTGACAACCTTTGGACTGCGATAAAATGGCTCGAATATATTCCCTAACTCCGAATTGCCGATGCCACGACCATGGTCCTGCACACTAATGCGGACTTCCCTTTGATTGGTCTTGGCGTCGTGAACCGATGCTGAAATGCCGATCCAGCGATTCTTGCCGCTATACTTCACTGCGTTGGTAATCAAATTCTGCAGGCATTGCGAGAGCGCGGGCAAATCGCCCATGACGTTCGGCAGTCCTTCCTGCACTTGCTGGTCAACTTCGAAGCCATTACTCTCCAGGAGCATGGCAACATTTTTGCGAACGGTTTCGATCAAATCCGTAACATCCAGTGGACGCAAAGTATAGCGGATCGTACCGTTTTGTGTGGACACAAAAAGCAGAATCTGCTTCACCATATCTGTCAGTTGGCGGGTCTGGCCCGTGATGTTCGACCCGTTCAAGATCGAATCCGCCTTTGTGTCGCAGAGACCATCCATCAAATTCTGACCCACGGAATGAATCGCGGCTATCGGCGTGAGCAATTCATGCGATACGTTCGCGACAAAATCAAGTCGTAGGTGCGCTAATTTCTGCGCTCGCCGGCTGGTGAAGATGATCAAAGCCATGCCACCTGTAAGCAACAAGAGCACCATGCCGCCGGTCATTAAGTTCCTGCGCCAGATACTCGTTGCAATCGCTTCGAGTGGCCCCGTGCGACGTTGTAGCAGAAGCATCCACTGATCCTCTTTAGACGCGTATTGGATTACAGGAAACCAAACCGGCGCCGAGAAGTCGCGCCATTCCTCAGGTCGTAACGATTCGCCGTTCTGAATTGTCTGCCAAAAGTGGCCCTCCACGGACTCCGGCGGGGGGCCAAATATACTCATTCTGGAATCGAAGGCGCCAGGATCGCCATTCGGGAATTCACGGTCGGAAGAGAAGATCGGCGGGGATGTTCTCCCTGTATCGATAACCGCCAGCTTGTATTCGAGTCCTTGTGGTCCGTTGAAGTATCGTTTCGTAAGGTCGGGCAGGATCCTCGTCTGAATGTAATCAAGATTGAGGACAACTACAATCCAATTCACTGGATGTTTGTTGTTTGGAGGCTGCGCGTTAGGCCGTACCGGACCGCCACTCTGCACGATTGGGTGAACGATCGCCGGAAGGTTCTGATCAAACTGCCATCCAGTCATAATATCGGATCGCCGCGAACCGGAGGGTGAGAGCCGGTCATTGCCACTGGAGCGGTCTTGGGCTGAAGAGGCGGAGAATTCCCAGGCACGTAAACCAACGGAGAGACTTGACGATTTTGATTGCAGACGAGCTAGTAGAGGAAGTAAATCCTCGGGTACGCTGGAAATCTCAATTTTTGCCGCGTGGGCATCGAGACGTAGCAACCGAGGTGTTGCCCTGTCGCTCGTTTCCCAGATATAAACGTTCTTTATCAACTCAGGATTCGCATAGAGGGCCTCCACCGAGCCGCTGCTCCAGTCCATGTAGCGGTGAAGATAGTCATCCCAATTGTCGCGCGCGCCCGAATCGGGGCCCACCTGCAACGCAACACAGATCGCCGACAACTCACCATAAAAATCAAGATGCCACCCCAGCATCAATGGCTGTAGAGTGCTCCCAATGCGAGCTTCGGTGGCCACACTCAGCTCCTTGGTCCATCGGTATTGCAGGACACCAACCGTGATCAGGAGTGAGGTCATCACGGATAAAACAGCTATCCAAAATAGGGGCAATCTCTTGAGCCATTGGAAAACAATGCCTTGAGTTGCGGAAATCAATGGACGTTCCCTATGAAAATTCAGGTGGTTCGCCATGTAGGTTCAGCACTAGCGGTGTGCAATCTTCAGCCTAGTGAACTAGAGTTCTAGTCTGTACACATCAAATTGAGCGCCGTCTGCATAATTCCGCCTTTTGCTGAGGCGTGGGACCAACTGATACACGATTATAATCCCGGGTATTCGCTTGGGGAAGGTCACATTGATCGGGTTTAGCTGATCGGTTACCGGACACCCATGATCGCAGAGCTGGCGCCAATGATCGACGGAAAATCAGATTTCACAAAGTTAAAAGAAATTCAGCTCGAGGATCTAGCACGGCGGTTCCGAATTCAGCGGATCGTCTTCGAAACGGCAAGCGAGGTTTACGACCAGATGGCTCCGAAATGGAAGGGCAGCAGGTCGTGAGAATAAAGACTCAGGGGGTCTGTAATGGCTGAAAAGACGGTTAGCTATGAGGCCGTACTGGGCGCAATGAAGCCGCTTCAGACTACTGTCTCTGACAATCCGATTTCCGAGGATGAGCACTCTCGGCGACTCCAAGCCGCTATTGGTTCAACATGTCGCCCAGACTACCCGGCATGAATGATTCCTTGGCTTGCCGAACATAGCACTGCCAGGCTCTTCTCGGCCATTCGGATCTCGAAACTACACTCAACGTCTACACGCACGCAATTCCAGAATCACAAAGGCACGCAGTGGACAAGGTCGCTGAGGTTTTGTTCGCAGATGTTCGCAAAACACCGGCGACGCTGGAAAGCGAGACGGTTAGCTAACGGATGCTCAATGGCTTGGAGAAAAAATGGAGCCGAGGCCCGGACTTGAACCGGGGACCTGTCGATTACGAATCGACTGCTCTACCAACTGAGCTACCTCGGCTTCGCGTAATTCACTCTAGCATCGCGCGGAAAAAACTGTCAAACGCCCTGGTGAAGGCTGCTGCGAGAAACGGCTATCGCGAAAACGGAAACATCAGCCAGCCGATCCCAATCGCCACCAAGAGGAACATCAGGAATGCCCAGGCGAAATACTTCGCGCGTTCCACCGTCCCACGCTTGGACAGAAAGGCAAAGGTTGCGGACACCACGAGCGCGAAGAACGCCAAAGCCTGAAAATGGGTCAGGCCGGAAAAAAGTCCGTTCATCTAGGCTCTCCGCCCGCGGCCGATTTCGTACGCCTCGAGCACGGTCAGTAAATTGAGCATCCCGGCCGTGGCGAACATTCGTGTCCCGTAGTCACCCGACGCGTGCGCAATATCCGGTCCCGCGCTCTGGATTGTGTGTGCCAGGAAATAAAACCCTCCCGTGCCCAGGTCCGCAAAAAATCCGAGGCGATCGAACAGGTCTGACGGATTTCCGCCGAAGACTCCGCCCCGCATGGCCAGACCGGCGCACGCCAATCCTCCAACGCATAGGAAGTAAACCGCCGCTTTTCCCCACTGCCGCAGCAGCGCGTGTCCCAGGCCCGGGATGGCCCAGCCCACCAACGCGGCGGAAATCCCCATCGCCGGACTGCCCGTGCCCTGTTCGGTTTTGACTGCTTCACTCACGTCGATTGTCCTCACGCCAACAGCGCCAGCATTTCCGTCTGCACCGCGCCGGTCACCTCGGCATTCCCTTCTTCCACGTATACGTTCACCTCACTGCGCACGCCGAACTCGGAAAGGTAAATTCCCGGCTCGATCGAGAAGCACGTGCGGGGGATGACGCGCCGCACATCGTGTGTTTCCAGACCGTCCATATTCGCGCCCGTGCCGTGGACTTCCTGGCCGATGTTGTGGCCGGTACGATGCACAAAATGTTTCGCAAAGCCCGCCTTGCGAATCACCTCGCGCGCCGCGCGATCCACCTGCCAGCCCTCGATCGCGCGCCCGGCCTTTACGCCGTTCCGCACGAAAGCGACAGCCGCATCGCGCGCATCCCGAACGATCCGGAAAATCTTGGCATACTTTTCCGGCACCTTGGCGCCCAGATATCCGACCCAAGTGATGTCGTAGTAGACGCTATTTGGCGCCAGCGTTTTTCCCCAAATGTCGAGCAACAGGAGATCGCCTTCGCGCACGGGCGCGGAACCTCGTTCTTTCGGCTCGTAATGCGGATCACCCGCGTGCGGCCCGACCGCGACGATCGGAGGCGAGTCGGACGTCACGCCGCTGGCGCGAAATTGTCCCAGGATCCATTGCTGCAGATCGTATTCCGTGAACTCTTGCCCCGCGCGCACGCGGCGCGCCGCCTCGGCAAACGCCGACTGCGTGATGCGGTCGATCTGGCGGCCCGCCACTCGATGCGATTCGAGCTGTCCGGGCGTCCACGCGGCTTCAAATTGCTGTACCAGGTCCGCCGAGCTTACGACTTTGCAGCCTTGGGCGCGGATCAGCTCGACTGTCCCCGCGTCCACCAGCGATATGGACGGGATCTGATTCTTCGGCGAATATTGCATCGCCACTCTCTTCGCGCGCCCGACCAGTTTTTTCAGATTCTTTTCCAGCTCCTCGGCTGCCGCATAGACCATCTTTTCACCGGGCAGAGAGTCGAGTGCCGCTTCCTCGATCCGGTGCACCAATTTTCGCGGCGCGCCTTTCGCGGGAATCATGTAAAACCAGCGGCGCTTCGCCATGGCATGCTCGAGCCCGAGCACATGGTAGGCGATCGCGTCTCGATGGAGGATGTCGTAGAACAGCCATCCGTCCAGCTTCTGCTCGTTCAAGGCCTTCTGGATAGCGCTGATATCCGGCATATGGTTTGCTTTGGGAATCGAGCTCCAGCGGGCAACCACTTCAGCCCGCCAGTGCGCGAACCGCTCCGGCTGTCACGCCGCGAACTTCCACGCGTTTCGTGCGGCTGCGCTCTCCCGCGGCGATTCTAACAGCCGAGAGCGGCACTTTCAAACTAGCCGCCAAAAACCGGCGCAGCGCTTCATTCGCGCGGTCATCCACCGGCGGAGCCGTCAGTCGAATTTTGAGCCCCTCCTGCCATTCTCCCGAGATTTCGTCGCGGCTGGCTCGCGGCTGCACTCGCACCGCGAAACTGACCACGCCGTCTTTTTCCACGATCCGCACGACTCGCTAATCCTTCTTCCGTTCGCCGAACAGCGCCGTCCCCACGCGGATCTCGGTCGCGCCCTCTTCGATGGCGACCTCGAAATCATGCGACATCCCCATGGAGAGGGCCGGCAAGATTTCTCCGCCGAATTGCAAACGCAGCGCATCGCGCAATTCCCGCAGCCGGCGGAAATAAGGACGCGCATTCTCGGCATCCTCGAAGTAGGGCGGCACACCCATCAGCCCGCGCAATTCCAGATGCGTCAGCCGCAGCACTGCCTCGACAAGTCGCGGCAATTCTTCGTCGGTCACTCCGGATTTCGCGGCCGCAGGGTCGAGTCTCACTTCAAGCAACACGCGAAGCCGCCCACCTTGCACCGCACCCTCCGAGTCCTCGCTCTTCTCTGTGGCCTCTGTGCCCTCTGTGTTAAAATCTTTTTTTGCTCTGTCCAGCCGCTCCGCCAGCCCCAAGCTATCCACCGAGTCGATCGTATGAAACACCTGCAAAGCGCGCGCCACTTTGTTGCCTTGCAAGTGCCCGATCAAATGCCATGTCGCATCGAGGTCCGCCAGCGACGCGCGCTTCGACTCCCACTCCTGAACGCGATTTTCACCAAAGTGACGCACACCCGCCTCATACAATTCGCGAATTTGCGCGGGTGAATGCGTCTTCGAGACACCGATCAGCGTAATTTCTTCGGCCCGGCGCCCCGCGCGTGACGCCGCACGCTCGATGCGTTCACGCACCTCAGCCAGATTTGCGGCCATCGCATCTATTTCACGGCTCATCGCGCGAATTCTAACACGCGCGCTGTAGAATCCCTGAGAATGCGCGGGACTTCCTTGCGGCAGCGCCACGCACACGTTAGACTGAAATCCCACTCATGACGCCACGCGGAAAATTAATCGCCCTCGAAGGAATCGACGGCTCGGGCAAGCGCACGCAACTGGATCTGCTCGCTCATGCGCTGGAAGCGCGCGGACGATCCATCCTGCGCATCGCTTTCCCGCGCTATGATTCTTCCTTCGGCAAACTCGCCGGGCGCTATCTCAACGGTGATTTCGGCCCGCTCGAAGCCGTGGACCCTCACCTCTCCGCCCTGCTTTATGCCGGGGATCGGTTCGAGGCAAAAGGCGAGATCGAATCGGCTTTGGCCGCGGGAAAAATTGTTCTCGCCGACCGTTACATTGGCTCCAATCTCGCGCACCAGTCGGAACGCGTCCTCTCCCGAGCAGCGCAACGAATTCATCGCCTGGCTGAAGCATGTCGAGTACGGAATCTACGGCCTGCCGGTCGAGGACCTGGTTGTATATTTGCGCATTCCCGCGCCAGAGGCGTTTCGCCTGATTGGCCTGAAGGCCCCGCGCAGCTACACTTCACTTCGACATGATATTTTGGAAGCCGACGTAACCCATCTCGAACAAACCGCCGGAATTTACGATCGCCTGGCAACCGAACCCAACTGGGTGCGCATCGACTGTACCAATCTGGCGTCCGGCATATTGTATTCGCCCGAGGAAATTCATCAGGCGGTGCTGGATGCCGTGGAATCGCGCGTTATTCCCCAGGCGCCGGCAAAGCGATGAGTCGCAGGAGACGTTCGTGAGTTTTTCTGATTTCATTGGCAATCCGCGAACGATAGCGGCGCTCCGCGGCATGCTTGCGGGCGAGCGCGTCCCGCACGCCATGCTGTTCAGCGGTCCGCGCGGCGTCGGAAAATTTACGCTCGCTCGAATGTTCGCGCAGGCCGCCAACTGCGAACGGCTTCGCGACGATTTCTGCGGCGAGTGCGCACCCTGCCGCCGCATCGGCCTGCTCGCTGACACGCGCCCCCTGATCGAGCAGGGACTGGCCCAACGCGGTGAACGCCCTGACGCCGCCACCGTCGAACGCATGCCGCTCCTGCTCGAAACTCATCCCGACGTCTGGGCCGTTGTCCCCGATCCCGTCCGCGCGAAGGAACCCGTGGCGCGTCCCGTGCTGCGCATGGGGCAGCTCCGCGCCGTCCAGCGCGCCGCTTACTTCAAGCCCCAGGGTCGCCGGCGCGTTTTTATCCTCGATGGCGCGGAAACCATGCGCTGGGACCTAGCAAGCATCTTCCTTAAAGTTCTCGAGGAGCCGCCCGAGTCCGCCACGTTGATCCTTATCGCGCCCAATCCGTTCCAGCTTCTGCCAACGATTCGCTCCCGTTGCCTGCAGTTTTCCTTTACTCCGCTTGCACATGCTGAGGTCGAGAAAATTCTCAGCGCTCGCACGGAAATGAAGCCTGCGGATCGCAGGCTCGCCGCGCAGCTCTCCGAAGGAAGTCCCGGCGTGGCCATGGAATTCGATCTCGAGGCCGCCGTGAAACTTCGTCGCGATTGCCTGACGGTCCTCGAACGTTCGCTCGACTTGCGCGGCGCCTCGAGTTTGTTCGCCAGCACCTCGGCGCTCGCCAAGAGCCAGGAAGTCGCGTTTGAAAATGTCCTGGAAGTGTTCTATAGTCTCCTCACGGACCTGCTTGATTTGTCCTGTTCTCCCTCGCAAAAGGTGTTGCGAAATCCGAGCTTGCGCAAGGAACTCGAAACACTAAGCAAGAAGGTGGACGTCAAGTGGATCAGCAAAGCGGTCGAAGGATTTGACGCGCTCCACGCGCGGTTGCGGCGAAACATCAATCGGTCGCTGGGCCTGGACGCCGTGGCCATTTCGCTGGCCCGGCCCGCGCCGGATACAGGAAATGCAGTACCGCGATAATTACGTAACCGCTTTCATGTGTTGCGCATCTTAGCTGGTGAGGCCGTTCTCGTCATCCTTGCACGTCCAACTCAAGAAGGAGTCTTGCTGTGAACCGCAAGCTATTTCGCCCTACTCTTACAGAAGTCAAGGAACCATCCCACACGAGCCGCACCCATCTCGCGGGGCCGCAGCCACATAAGAAGCCGGCTCCTCCGGAGCAAACGCATGCGGAGAATTTTTATTGGGTCAAGCAGATGCAGGCCCGCACGCCGGTGGTCGTCGTTCTCAACGGCGGGGAAACCTTGCACGGAACGGTCGAATGGTATGACCGCGACTGCATCAAACTGACTCGCACGGGCAGCCCCAACCTTCTGATCTATAAGCAATTCATCGTTTACATTTACAAAGACGGAGAAGAGGCTTCCCTGGGCGGTTCGAACGGACAATAGTTCTAGTTTTACTTGAGATTCACATCCCTGACCCGCTGGGGTGTATTCGCGCTCGGGCGGCACACACCTAACCCCTCTCGCGCCGCTATTGCGGTCTGAATTTTCTGCCACCCTTTCGAACGTGTCCGGTCTGCTTGGGCGAGATAATTGCAAAGGTCATCAGGGCCTTGCTGACCAATCGCCGGTCCCCATCGATTACTTCGCAATCCACAACGCTGGTGCTCCTTCCCTGACGCAATACGCGCGCGTCCGCCCTGATTTCCCCATCCTCGACGGCCTCAAGAAAATTGATCTTCATTTCGATGGTGACGACGCGGGAGCCTACGGGCGCGGCCAGGAAGGCTGCGAATCCTCCCGCCGTATCGGCCAGCATCGCCAAAACCCCTCCGTGAACGACGCGATGGATCTGCTTGTGCCGCTCGAGCACCGGCATGCGGAATACCGCCCGGCCACGCTCGGCCTTTTCCAGCACAAATCCGAAGTGATTGATGGGGTTGCTGCGGCGCAGACGTTCCGAAGCCCGCGCCAGTGCCGCTTTGCTCAATTTTCCCCGTGGTTCCATCTTCTGCCGCCTTTCGCCAAGCCGCAATGGTCCCTGCATGAATGGCCCGAAAAACGTGTCACCTCGTATCGCTCACCCGCGTCTAATCAGGGATACCTCTGGAGGTCGGGAATCTAGCATCGCGCCGAGGCGCACGCAACAGAATCGCTGTTCCGTGAGGGGCTCGATTTGCTAGACTTTTAGCTTCCTAAAAAATCCAGGGCTCATCAGCAAGCTCTCTTGAGGAGCAAAACGGGCGGAACGCTCGGAAACGATATGAAGATTGGGATCACTTGCTACCCGACTTATGGCGGCTCGGGCGTCGTCGCGACCGAGTTGGGAATGGAGCTGGCCGCGCGCGGCCACGAGGTCCATTTCATCAGCTACGCGCCGCCGATCCGCCTGACCGACACCAACGAACGAATCCAATTCCACGAAGTGGAAATTTCCAGCTATCCCCTGTTCGACCACGCGCCCTACGCACTTTCTCTTGCGGTAAAGATGATGCAGGTGGCCGAAACAGAGGAGCCTTGATCTGCTGCACGTCCACTATGCCATCCCGCATTCGGTCAGCGCCTTCTTGGCCCGTTCCATGGCGGCGCCCCGGCGGCTGCCATTCATTACGACTCTTCACGGAACGGACATCACGCTGGTCGGGAACGACCGGAGCTTTTTGCCGATCACGAAATTTTCCATCGAGCAATCCGACGGCGTGACGGCGATTTCCCATTATTTGAAACAACGCACGCTCGAGGAATTCGACATCAAGCACCCGATCGAAGTGATTCCCAATTTCGTGAATTGCGATCTCTATTTGCGGAAGGACGATCCCGGCCTGCGCGCCGAGTGGGCCCCGGAGGGCGAACCGATCCTGATGCACTTGTCGAATTTCCGTCCCGTCAAGCGTCTCACGGATGTTGTCGAGATCTTCGCGCTCGTTCGCGAAAAAATGCGCGCCAAGCTCGTCCTGATCGGCGACGGACCCGACCGCGGCGCCGCGGAATACATTGTCCGCAAGAAGAAATTGGTCCGCGACGTCCATTTCCTCGGAAAACAGGACCGCGTCTATCAGTACCTCTCGCAAGCGGACTTGTTCCTGCTGCCTTCGGACATGGAATCTTTTGGCTTGGCAGCGCTCGAAGCCATGGCCTGCGAGGTTCCGGTCGTGGCCTCGAACGTGGGCGGCGTGCCCGAAGTGATCGAGCACGGAGTGGACGGATACCTCCACGAGCCGCGGGACGTCGAACGGCCGCGGCGGCATATGCGCTGGAGATCTTGTCCCGCCCGGACCGCGGCCGCGCGATGGGACAAACCGCGCGCATCAATGCCAGGAAAAAATATTGCGCCAATGATGTTATCCCGCTGTATGAGGAGTACTATCGCCAGGTGATGGGCGCTGTCGCCGCCACTCACGCTTGAAGCGTTTCGAGGGAATGGCACACCAGTACGCCTGATGGAGACCTTCTCGCGCGATTTTGCTGTGCCAACGCCACGAAGAGCTTGCCTCCCGCGACAAGACTCGTATTTTCCGTTCCGCCCTATCACATCATCGTGGAAATTGCGGCCTAATCCTATCGCGGCATTGCGGCTGTTGCCGATTGTCCGCGTCCACCAAGTGTGGGAACATCCTGCTCGTGTCCATTCGCTTCCGCGCGCTTAAACACCGCAACTTTCAGCTCTTCTTCGCGGGCCAGCTTGTCTCGCTCATCGGCACGTGGATGCAGTCGACCGCGCAGCTCTGGCTTGTCTACAGGATGACCAACTCGCCGGCTCTGCTCGGCATTTTCGGATTCGCCAGCCAAATCCCGATTCTCTTCCTGGCCTCCGTCGGCGGGTATGTGGGTGACCGCTACAACCGTCACCGGGGAGTGATCTGGACACAAACGGCGGCTCTGATCCTGGCGTTCGTGCTGGCGGCGCTGACGCTGCTCGGCGTCATGCGCGTCTGGGAAATCATTCTGATCGCGTTTTTTGCCGGCATCGTGAATGCGTTCGACGTGCCGATTCGCCAGGCGTTTCTGGTTCAAATGGTGGGAAAGGAAGACCTGCCGAACGCCATCGCGCTGAATTCGTCCATCTTTAATGGGGCGCGAGTCGTGGGTCCGGCCATCGCCGGCTTCGCCATCGCTGGATCGGCGAGGGCTGGTGTTTTTTCTTGAACGGCATCAGTTTTCTGGCCGTGATCGTTGCGCTGCTGATGATGCGGCTCGAAAAGTTCGAGCCCCGCGCACAGCAAAGGTTCACCGCTGCAAAACTTCGTGCAGGGATTCCGCTTCGCGATGAGCGATCGGCCGATCCGCTCCGCGCTGCTGCTCGTGAGCCTGATGAGCATGTTCGGTCTGCAATATTCCGTGTTCATGCCGATCTTCGCCCGCGACATCCTTCACGGAGGGCCGCGCATGTTGGGGCTGTTGATGGCTCTGCGCGGGAGTTGGCGCTGTCATCGGCGCGCTGCACTTCGCCGCGTGGACGAACTACAAAAGCCTCGTCGAATGGATCGCCGCAACCTCCACAGCGTGCGCGTTGGGACTCATCTTGTTTTCGCAGTCACGCGTCTTCTGGCTGTCGGCGGTGATGCTGCTGGCCGTCGGTTTTTCGGCCACCTCGCAAATGGCGGCCACCAATACCATCGTGCAGAACCGCGTGCCCGATGAGCTTGCGCGGCCGCATCATGGCCGTGTACGCGACGATGTTCATGGGCGTCCAGCCGCATCGGCGCCTTGATTGCCGGCGGTGTGGCGAAGCGTATTGGCGCGCCGTACGCGCTCGCTGCATTTGGAACGGTCTGCTTGCTCGGAAGCCTGTTCTTTGTTTTCCGTGTGGCCATGCGGCTGGGTGACACACAGGCAGCGACGGAGCCTCAGGCAGGATTGGGGCGATAGAGCCAGTCTGGTTTCACAAGGGATTCGCGCTGCAGGCCGATTCGTAGCAGCAAGAATGGCGTCCACCTTGGAGCGCTGCGGCGCAAGGGAACAAACTGGGTCAGTCGCCGCCGCGTCACCCGTCAGAAGAAACGCCTGGCAGCGGCAGCCGCCGAAGTCTCGCGCGCGGCGGTCGCAGCTCCTGCAGGGTTCGGGCATCCATTGCTTCACCGCGGAATTTCTCGAATGCTTCTGATTTTTCCCAAATCTCACGCAGGCTGCGGTCCTTCAAATTGTCGAAATGCAGGCCTGGAATGATCTGGGCCGCATGGCAGGGGAGCGCGTCGCCGTTGGGCGTGATGAGCATCAGCTTTTGCCCCCATCCGCCCATGCAGGCCTTGGGATACTTCGCGTAGTAGTCGGGCACAACGAATTCGACGTGGATTTTGCCGCGCAGGCGTTCTTCGGCGCGCTTCAGAAGTTCGACGGAGCGATCGAGCTGCTCGCGCGTGGGAAGAAGATTCTCGCGGTTGGCAAAGGCCCAGCCGTAATACTGCACGTTCGCGAATTCGATCCGGCCGGCGCACGAGGATTCGCCGAGCGCCAGCATTTCCTCAAGTTGATCGATGTTGCGGCGATGAATGACGAAATTCAGCGTCAAGGCCACACGGCGCCGCTTGAGCCAGTCGAGGACGCGAAGTTTGTGTGCGTGCGCCTTCGTGCCGGAGATTTCATTGGCGGACTCTTCGGTAGCGCCCTGAAAACTCAATTGAATGTGATCGAGACCCGCCTGGACGAGCTCGTCGAGCCGCGCCTCGTCGAGTGGGAGTCCGGAAGTGATGAGGCTGACGTAGAGTCCGGTCCCGCGGGCGGCGCGGACGAGATCCACAAGATCGGGGCGCGCCAGCGGCTCGCCTCCGGTGAAATCAACCTGAAGAACGCCCGCTTCGGCGGCCTCGCGGAACACGCGCGACCAGACCTCGGTGGAAAGTTCGTCGGCGCGATGCCCCATTTCAAGGGGATTCGAGCAGTAGACGCAATGCAGCGGGCACCGATGGGTTAGTTCGGCGATGAGCGCGAGCGGCGTCGGGGCCGCGGGAGTCATTTTGCCTCTGTGCTCCTATCGGCCTGGTCGGAAATGAAATCGAGCGCCCGCTGGTCGTGGAGCCGCGCGAGGTAGCCGAGGATGTCCTCTTCGACTTTCTGCGGCTCGGCCTTCGAGTAGAGCTTCTGCAATTCGGAAATAATCTCCTGAACGGTGCGCTGGCCGTCGCAGCGCTCGATGATCTCAAGGCTTGGGCCGTTCAATCGCAGCGCACGCTCCGGCATGTGCAGAACGCGCGATTGCTGGCCCTTTTCATTGAGGCGGCAGCCCACGGCGAGGCGCGGACGGCTGTCGAGATCAGGCGTGCATCACGTTTGCCTTCCTGGCTGGAACCGATTGGTTTGAACGCGCCAGGCGGCGGCCAGCCTGGATTGACGTAGGCGAAGTACAGCGCATCGAGCTGCGCCCATAGAATGTCACACTTGGCTCGCAGGGCGGCATGGGCCTTGTCTTGTTCCTCGCGCGTGCGCGCGTGCTTCACAACCCAGGCGAGAGCGAAATCGGCGTCTTCGGGCGCCTGCGTGAGGCGGCCGGTGAAATAGTCGAGGCCGCTGGAGAGCCAGGGATAATGTTTGCGGAGAGCGTCGATGCGAAGGGCGATGAGCTTGCCTGAAAATAGTTCCGTGAGCGACGAAGCAACAGCTTCCAGAAACGGACGCGTGGAAACAAAGTCGACGTACGCCTGCACGGCGTAGCGCGTGGCGGGCAAGATGCCTTCGCCGCTGATGGCGTCCTCTGGGCGAGAGACCTGTCGCTTCGACCAGGCGAAGCCACTTCTCGATGCCGCCGGGGCGCGTGCCGTCACCATCGTGATCGATGATGCGTTTGCGCCAAGTACGCCGGAAGTCCGGATCTTCCGTTCGCGCGAGGATGGCCGCGTCTTTGATCGGGATTCGGCTCTGGTAGTAGTAGCGATTGAGGGCCCAGGATTGAAGTTGGCCGCGCGTGAGCTTGCCCTCATGCATCAGAAGATGAAACGGGTGCTTGTGGTGGTAACGCTCTTCGCCGATGGCGTGAAAGCCGGCGATGAATTCGGATTCCGAGAGCAGAGTGTCCTTCATGTGAAAGTTACAGTTCGAATTCCATCCCATCATACGCAATTTCCCAGCCTGCGTCTCGCACTTCGCGGTGTTCGGGACTCTCTTCATCGAGGATAGGATTCGTGTTGTTGATGTGAATCAGGACCCATCGGCCCCGCTTTGCAGAGCCAAACTCCTCGAAGCAGGCCACCCGCTCCGGAAAGCGGAACGTGCCCGATTTCGCGCGCCGTCTTCGACCCGACTCCTGCAGAAATCAATTCGTTCTCAGCCCAGAACGTTCCGTCGAGCAGAGCAAAGATCGCTCGATCGCACCCAGTCCTTCCATTCCTCTGAGCGCCCAGGAAGAGCGGGGGCGTAGAAGACTTGCTTGCTTCCCTGCGCCAACACCAGTCCGATGACGGCTTCACCCGGAGGAAGCGAACGCCGCAGGTCTTCACTCACATAGTCTGGATATGCGCTGCCAAGAGGCACCATGCGGCAGCGAACCGAAGGTTCCCCACTGGAGGAGTTGGCCGCCCCTAGCGGAAACCAGGTGTCGAGCGGAACATCGTGCCAGACAGCGGGCGGATTGGCACGCTCCAGTACGCGGAAAATTCGGTTTTCTTCAAGTACGATTCGCCGGACCGAGAGCGTGGCATAGATGTGCAGCGGCTGGAATTCGCGTAGGTGAAGCAAACCGGCGACGGAATCGACGTCGGCGCTTGTAAGCAAGACACCAGCAATGGGTGTATGTCGCGGAGGTCGTGCGGGAGCAAGGAGCGGAGTGGAGAGAATCTGGGTGCGCAGGTCTGGAGAGGCGTTGAGGAGGTACCACTCTCCAGCGTTTGGACACACCACAACTTGCGCTTGTGAACGCGCCCAGAATGCAGAAGCGCCCGCTCTCAGACGAGAGCAATTAGGGCAGGCGCAATTCCACTGGGGAAAACCACCCCCGGCTGCGGAGCCGAGGACCGTAACACGCATTCGAACTCAGAATTAGAGTTCAGCGTTCGCGTACGAGCTGATTTCACAGTTCAAGCAGATCTCTTCGTGCTGAGGGGTTGTCCATTCCATAGCTGATTGCTCCTTTGCCCATTAGGACCCACAACTGCCCCACAATAATAACACTGGCGAGAAGCGAAATACAATACCGCAATTGGGATTTACAAAGCGAGATGGGTTTGAGGAGCATGTGGCTGAGGGTCGCCAACTTGCGCGTCTTTAACTCCTCCAGTAGAGCGCTACGCTTTAGAAGCTGGAGATATGGCAGCCCGCTCGGAGACTGTCGGAATCAACTCCGGGATTTCGATGCGAATTCGCGTTCCTTCGCCCTCCTGGCTGGAAATATTCATTTGGAAATCGCCGCCGTAGAGCACGCGCAAACGCTCGTGGACGTTGCTGATGCCGATGCCGTCGCCGAAGACTTGCGACATGCGGTCCTGGGGGATGCCGACACCGTTGTCTTCGATTTCGATGATGAGGCGCGCCTCGCGCGTCGAAGTACGAATCGTGATCTCGCCGCCATCGAGTTTTGCCGGCGAGGCCATGTTTCAAGGCGTTTTCGACGATGGGCTGCAGGAGCATGCTAGGAACGAATGCGTCGAGCGTGTGTTCCTCGATCTGCTTGTGAATCTGAAGATTGTCCCGGCCGAATCGGGCGACCTCGATGTCAAGGTAGTCGTCGATGAAGTCAAGTTCCTCCTGCAGCGGGACAAACGTCTCATGCTTGCGCAGCAGGCGGCGCAAAATATTGCTCAACTTGATGACAACGCCGCGAGCCGTATCCGGATCGTATCGAATCAACGAAGAAACGGTATTGAGCGTGTTGAACAGAAAATGGGGATTGATCTGCGCTGACAGCGCGTCCATGCGCGCCTTGAGCAGCAGTTGCTGGTGCTGTTCCAGATTCATCTCGATTCGGGTGTTGTTCCAAATTTTCATGGGAACAGCAATCGCCATCACGGTTGCGAGCGACACCAGCGCCACTTCCCAACTCTTCCCCGCGTCCAGATAAAACAGCCACTGCGGCTTGGTAGCGTGACCCAGCGCCTGGCGGCCCACCTCCAGCGCGACGCAGGCCCCCAGCGGCAGCATTTCCCAACTCAACCGGGCGCCGCGAAACAACCGCACCAGCCAGCGCGGGGTGCTCAAGAAAGTGAACGGCCCGAGTTTCCAAATCTCCTCTGTATTGGGAACGGCTTGACGAATCAGCCCTCCCACCAATCCCGCCGCGGCGGCCACGGGCATGGACAACCACTCATGGTTGAAAAATGCAGGCAGGCTGATAATCGATCCGCCCAGCGGCCCGACGACTCGCCCTCCCAGCAGCCCGAGCAGGAATGACCCTTCGAGCATGAGATCGGCGAAGCGGTACGGGCGCCCCACGATGCGCAGGATCACGCCAATCGCCAGCGGCGGTGTTACAAAGAGCATGAGTCTCAGTTTTTGGTCCGAATCGCGGACTTCGGTGAATAGGACTTTGCGAAAGATGGCCAACCGCGCCAGCAAGGCGGAAATCGATGCCGCTGCGCCAACATGCAGCAGCAGCGTGAGGAGCAGGTCTCCGCCGGAGGTAATCGTGTTCATCGGAATCGTATGCTGCGGCTACGTTAGCCAATCGCGGTTCCGATGTAAAGCGCCGCGGCAATCCACACGCCTGCTATAATACGGGGCTCTCTATGCCACGCAAAACGCTACGACACAGCCGCAACCCGCGCAAGACACCGAAGGCCGGCATACGGATCGTCGCGCGAGCCAAGCTTCCAACGCGTTTCGGCCCGTTTGAAATTCTTGGCATCGAGGGCGCCAGCCAGAAAGAAAGTGCCGTGGCCCTGGTGCACGGCCGCGTTCGCAGCCAGACCCCGCTGGTACGCATCCACTCGCAGTGCCTCACCGGCGACGTGCTCGCCTCGGAACGCTGCGATTGCCGCGCCCAACTCGAACTTTCGCTGCGCCGGATTGCGGCGTCCCCGTCCGGCGTTTTGCTGTACCTTCCCCAAGAGGGCCGCGGCATCGGCCTGATGAACAAGCTGCGCGCCTACGAGTTGCAAGACCGCGGAATGGACACGGTAGAAGCCAACGAGAAGCTTGGTTTTGCCGCCGACTCGCGCGACTACAGTTTTTCCGCTGCCGCGCTGCGCCTGCTGGGCGTTCGCCGCGTGCGCCTGCTTTCGAACAATCCGGATAAGGTGCACCAGTTAGAAAGCGCAGGCGTCCGCGTAGTAGAACGCGTGCCCTGCCGGCCTCGAACTTCGCATGTGTCGCGCGCCTATATGGAAACGAAAACGAACGAAGATGGGCCACCTGTTGGATAGCCTGTAACACCGTGTATATAAATTGGCGCGAGAATTAATTTGGAGAAACAGCGTGACACCAGTCATCGAGCAAACCGTATCTTTTCCTAAGGTCACTCCGGCTGATCTCTACGAACTATTCATGGATTCAGCCAAACATACCGCCGCAACCGGCATGCCCGCAAAGATCAGCCGCAAGGTGGGCGGAAAATGGTCCGCTTTCGGCGGAATGATTTTAGGAAAGACTATTGCGCTTGTTCCCAACCGCATGATCGTGCAGACCTGGCGTTCGTCAGCGTGGAAAAAGGCTGATCCCGATTCCATCCTCGTCGTCCGCTTTGAGAAGAACCCACAATGGCGCAGCCGCGCATCTCGCCCATGTCGGCGTGCCGCCATACGACCACAAGGGAGTCACCGCAGGGCTGGATCAAATACTACTGGGACCCGTGGAGGAAATATCTCAAGGAACGGAAACGCAAGGCGTCACGTTAAATGCAAGAAACGCGGGGCGCATCTCTCACTTTATTCCATTCTTAGCTCGCGCCCCGAAGCGAGCTTGAATTTTCGCCTGTCTTTCCCCGTGCGGCGCGATATTAAGGGGAGCTGAAATCCTTATCGTTTAGGGTGACCACCTGTTCCATAACAATCCAGGTTTCCGTTTCCGAGGCCTGAGAGCGTAGTGGTGTATAATTGGAATATGGCTAAGCAAGTGATTCACATTTCGGAAGCGGATGCTGCCGCGACAAACCTCGCGACGCTCTTAGCCCGAGTGCGCGCCGGTGCAGAGGTCGTCATTGAGAATGACGCGCGGCCCGTCGCTGTCCTTCATGCGGTGGATCCGGTGCGCCGCACGATTTCCGAATGCATTGCCTTGCTTCCCGAAGACTCGACGGCTACCATCGATCGTGACTTCGCCAAAGATGTGGCAGCAGCGGTCGAGAGCCATCGCGAACCACTCAATCCGCCTGCATGGGACTGATACTCGACTCCAGCGTTCTTGTTGCAGCTGAGCGCCAGGGCAAGAATGCGCGACAAACACTTGCCGCCATCGCTCGTGAAATCGGCGAGACCGAAGTTGCCATCTCCGTCGTTACGCTGATCGAATTAGCGCACGGGGCGGCGCGGGCCGATACGCCGGAGCGCAAAGCGATGCGGGAGAAGTTCATCCAGGAACTGTTGAGAGTGATGCCCATTTATCCGGTAACGGTGTCGCTCGCCTTGCACACCGGCCAACTCGACGGCGAAAACCAGGCCCGCGGGACAAGAGTCCCGCTTCCAGACCTCCTGATCGGAGCAACCGCACTGGAACTCGGCTACGGCGTGGGTACGGCGAATCTACGTCACTTCCAGCAGTTGCCTGGCCTGACAGTGGTGCAGCTTTAGATGTTGGCTGCCTCCCACGAAACCGATCGTGAGACACGCTAGTTATCCGCCGCCAACCAAATGAACGATCTCGTACCGGTCGCCCGGCAGCACCGCAGTGGATATCCACTCGGATCGGGGAAGAATTTCGAGATTGCGCTCGATAGCGACGCGGTCCACGGGAAGACCAAGATGCGAGAGCAAGGCCGTTACACCGAGCCCCGTTGGGACTTCTCGTGTTTCTCCATTCACCACAATCTGGATTCCTGCGGTCATTTCGCGGACGGCGTTGGAATTTTTTCATGGCGCCGCGCCTTGAGAAGAAAACGCAGTTCACCGTGGAGGGTTCCCCTCGTGGCGCGAATCACGAGTGCGGTTCCCTCGGCTATGTTTGCAGGCAGTGGAAATTGTAACGTAGCGCGGCCTTTCGCATCCGTGCGCGCGTGAGAGGAAGCGGCCAGGTCCTGCTCACTTTCCAAGATGGCCACAGTCTCGGCCCCGCCAATCGCCTCAGCCGAACCCTTTTGCGTCAATTCGACCTCCAGCGTCGCGTCGCCCGATGCGAGCCAGGATTTTGGATTGAGCAAATGAATCTTCGAGTTCCTCGCTCGAAGCCGCGGGAGCAACTTTGGCGGGGGCGCCCTCGGGCCCGTAAAGCTGAAGCGTTCCAGCTTCCAGTTGCGCCATCACCTCATGGTGCTGTTGGGAGAGCCGCTCGTGGAGCTGCTTTTGCCAGCGCTTCTCCCTTTGCCGTGCCGCCCGTCATGTCCTGGTAACTGCTGCTGCGTTTGTGGACCACGCGGCCGGCGACGTACACCACGGTATCGAGGAATGGATGCGAGGGACCGCGGTCCTCGGTCTGGACGTGATACACGGCATCGCCGACGCGGACGTTCGAATTGAAACCGAAATTCATGCGATGAGTCGCCTTCCCTTGTCTCGGCGGGTTCGCCGAATGACGGAAATTGTGAACATATCTTTGCGGCGCATTTGACCCCTTGGCACTTCGTCGTTATTATAGCGTGTGCGCCGATGACCGGAAACGATCTCCAAAGCTATGCGCCGCTTCTTTTACACCTCATCCTGGCGATGGCGCTTTCGGGTGCGCTCCTTCTGCTTTCCTCCCTGGTGGGTTGGAGACGGCCCTCCAAGGTAAAATCGCAGGCGTATGAGTGCGGCATCACGCCTACGGGTGACGCCCGCGAACCGTTTTCCGTGAAATTCTATTTGGTCGCGATGATTTTTATTTTGTTTGATGTGGAAGCCATCTTCCTCTATCCGTGGGCCTACATTTTTCGCGAGCTGCATTGGTTCGGGTTCGTGGAGATGCTCCTCTACATCGGAATCCTGCTGGTGGGATATTTCTATCTCTGGAAGAAAGGGGCGTTGGACTGGAACCGCCCAGCCGTACGCCGGGACCGCGCTTCGTGACGGAGACACCCGACCTAGAACAAAATCCGAATGTCGCAAGAATCCGCGCCTGGCGCCCCGAGGCGATTTCCGAATTGATTTCTTTCCGCGGGGAGTTGACCCTGGTCGTGCCTCGCGAACATCTGCGGCCCCTTGCCGAATTCCTTGCCGGCGAGTCCGATCTCGCTTTCACGTATCTTTCCGACGTCACGGGCGTCGATCGATTCCCCATCGAGCCGCGATTTGAGTTAAATTACCACCTCCTCTCGATTTCCCGGCGCGATTCGCTGCGTTTGCGTGTGCGCTTGCCAGGGGAGTCTCCCGTGATTGAGAGTGTCGTGCCGGTTTGGCCGACGGCGAACTGGCACGAGCGCGAAATATTCGATTTGTTTGGCATGCGCTTTGAAGGGCACCCCGATCTGCGGCGCATGCTCATGCCCGACGATTGGGAAGGCTACCCCCTTCGCAAGGACTATCCCGTGGAGGGTCCTCGCTGATTTTAGTGACGAGCGAATTCCTGCTATGACAACCGTTCAAACTGCTACAGGTCCCGCGAAGACGATGGTCCTCAACATGGGGCCGCAGCACCCGTCCACGCACGGAGTGCTGCGCATTTTGCTGGAGCTCGATGGCGAAACAGTCGTCAAAACTGACGTCGACATCGGTTATCTGCACACGGGAATCGAGAAAACCGCCGAGGCGCTCACCTATTCGCAGACGATTACGATTACCGACCGGATGGATTATCTGGCGCCCCTGTCGAATAACTTGGTTTACTGCCTGGCCGTCGAAAAGCTACTCGGGTTGGAAGTTCCCAAGCGAGCGCAATATATCCGCGTCCTGCTGACCGAACTGACGCGCATCGGGTCGCATCTGGTTTGGCTGGGAACCCACGCCATCGATCTTGGCGCGATGTCGGTATTCCTCTACTGCTTCCGGGAGCGCGAAGACCTGCTCAGCATCTTTGAAATGGTGAGCGGCCAGCGCATGATGACGAGTTACTTCCGCATTGGCGGGCTGGCGCTGGAGCCGCCCACGGGTTGGATGGACCGCGTGGAGAAAGTCGTCCAAACGTTTCCCTCCCGCTTCGATGAGTACGAAGACCTGCTGACGAAGAACCGCATCTGGCTGGCTCGCACGCAGGGCGTGGGTTTGCTGACCGCGTCCGATGCGATCGCGCTGGGCGTTTCCGGGCCGTCGCTGCGCGGCTCGGGCGTGGATTACGACGTCCGCAAATATTTTCCGTATTCGAGTTATGACGAATTCGATTTTCAGGTGCCGGTGCGCACCGAGGGCGATTGCTACGCGCGCTACCTGTGCCGCGTTGCGGAAATGCGCGAAAGCCTGAAGATCGTGCGCCAGGCCATGGAAAAAATTCCTCCCGAGGGCCCCATCAAGGCCGACGCGCCGGGCATCGTCGCCCCGCAGCGCGAAAAGATGAAGATCGAAATGGAAGCGCTGATTTATCACTTCAAGATTTACACCGAGGGGTTCGCGCCGCCCCCGGGCGAAGTCTACCAGCGCATCGAATCGCCGCGGGGCGAACTGGGCTGCTTCATCGCGAGCGACGGTTCGCCAAAGCCGTACCGCATGAGAATCCGCGCGCCGTCGTTCGTGAATCTCCAGGCCTTGCAGAAGATGGTCGAGGGCCGCCTGATCGCCGACGTCATTGCGTCCATCGGCACGCTCGATATCGTGCTCGGGGAGATCGACCGCTGATGAATCTGCCGCCGCAACTGGAAGCGAAGTTTCAGTCGCTCGAAAACCGCTATCCGGTCCGGCGTTCGGCGCTGATTCCCATGCTGCTCTACGCGCAGGACCAGTTCGGCCACGTCAGCGACGACATGATCGGCGAAATTGCGCGCCGCCTGGGCCTGAATACGCTGCAGGTCACCGAAACGATGGCGTATTACTCGATGCTGCGCCGCCAGCGCGCGGGAAAATATCACGTGCAGGTCTGCACGAATGTCTCTTGCATGCTGCGCGGCGGGCAACAAGCTCTACGAATTTGTCCAGAAGAAACTCGAAATCGGCCACAAGCAAACCACCGCCGACGGCGTTTTCTCGCTCGAGGAAGTCGAGTGCCTTGGCGCCTGCACCGGAGCCCCGGCGATGCAAGTGAATTACGATTTCTACGAAAACCTCACGACCGAACGCACCACGCAGATTTTCGAGGCGCTCGAAATCGGACGAACGCCGGAGCCCTCGACGCCCATTTCCGGTTCGGTGAAAAACCGCCATCCCGCGGAAGTCCCCGTGATCAGCCGGCTGTTTGGCGTGAAAGATTCACACAAGCTCGAGGTGTACGTCGCGCACGACGGCTACAAGGGCATGGAGCGCGCGCTCAAGGAGCTGACGCCGGAGCAGGTGATCGATGAGAGTGAAGAAGTCGAACCTGCGCGGACGCGGCGGCGCGGGCTTCCCGACGGGAATGAAGTGGAGCTTCGTGCCGAAGGAATCGGCCAAGCCGAAGTACATCCTCTGCAACGCGGATGAAAGCGAGCCGGGCACGTGCAAGGACCGCCCGTTGATGGAAATGATGCCGCATCAGTTAATTGAAGGAATCGTAATCGCGGGCCGCGCCGTGGGCTCGCACCAGGGATATATTTACATCCGCGGGGAGTATCGCTACGTCCTGGACATCATGGACGAAGCGCTGGCGGAAGCCTACAAAGCGGGCTACCTGGGCAAGAATATTCTCGGCAGCGGATTTGATTTCGATATGGTCACGCACACCGGCGCGGGCGCCTACGAATGCGGAGAAGAATCGGCGCTGATGGAATCGCTCGAAGGCAAGCGCGGCTATCCGCGCATTCGCCCGCCGTTCCCGGCCGTCGTCGGCCTCTACGGATCGCCGACGGTGATCAACAACGTCGAGACGCTTTGCTCGGCTCCGGAGATTCTGCGGCGCGGCGGAGAATGGTACGCGGGCCTGGGATCGCCCAAGAATGGCGGCACGCGGTTGTTCTGCATTTCGGGCCACGTCAACAAGCCCGGCATTTACGAATTGCCGATGGGCTTTCCGCTGCGTCAGATGATCGAGGACGTCGCCGGCGGCATGCTCAACGGCAGGAAACTGAAGGCCGTGATTCCCGGCGGCAGTTCGTGTCCGCTGCTGACCGCGGACGAAATTGACGTGGCGATGGACTACGACTCGCTCGCCAAGGCCGGCTCGATGCTCGGCTCCGGCGGCCTTGTAGTGATCGACGAGGACACCTGCATGGTCGATCTGGCGCGGCGTATCATGCATTTTTACGCGCACGAATCCTGCGGCTGGTGCATCCCCTGCCGCGAGGGCACGGGCTGGCTGCGCAAGATGCTCGACCGCTTCCATTCCGGCGGCGCGCGGGCCGAAGACATTCCGATGGTCGCCGAACTGGCGAAGAACATGCTCGGCAAAACGTTTTGCCCGCTGGGCGACGCCGCCGCCATGCCCACGATCAGTATCGTAAAAAAATGGGCGCACGAATTCGAACAGCACCTTTCGGGCAAGTGCCCCTATAAACCGGCCAGCCTGCTGGCCATGGCGCGGTAAGGATCCCGGTACAAAATGGCAGATTCGAAAGACATCGTGCTGAAGATTGACGACCGGGATGTGACGGTCCCGCCGGGGACGCTGGTGATCGAGGCAGCGCGGCGCATGGGGATCGAAGTGCCGTCGTTCTGTTATTTCCCTGGCCTGTCGCTGCAGGCGGCCTGCCGGATGTGCCTGGTCGAAGTGGAAAAAGCGCCCAAGCTGCAAACGGCCTGCACGCTGGTGGCGATGCCGGGGATGGTGGTGCGCACCGAGCACGGAGCAGGTTCATCAGGCGCGCAAGGCGATGCTCGAATTCCTGCTCGCCAATCATCCGCTCGATTGCCCGGTATGCGACAAGGGCGGCGAGTGCGAATTACAGGACATGGTTTTCACCTACGGCGCGGATAAGAGCCGGTTCGCCGAGGAAAAACGCCACCAACCGGAACAGAAATGGTCCGAGGCGGTCTATTACGACGCGCCGCGCTGCATCCTGTGTTTCCGCTGCGTCCGCGTTTGCGATGAGGGAATGGACGTCAAGGCGCTCGGCGTCGGCCAGCGCGGGTCGCAATTCGGTGATCATCCCGAATGGGGAGGACCACCTCGACTGCGAAGAGTGCGGCATGTGCATCGATATCTGCCCGGTCGGCGCTCTCACCAGCGGCACGTATCGCTACAAAACGCGCCCCTGGGAGATGAAGTATGTCTCCACCGTGTGCACGCATTGTTCGAACGGCTGCAAAACGACGCTGAGCGTGCGCAATAACGAAATTCTGCGCGCCAACAATCGCGACCTCTCCGGCTTTAATCAAGGATTTCCTGTGCGTGAAGGGCCGCTTCGGTTTCGATTTTACCAAGCATCCGGAGCGCCTGAAGCTGCCGCTGGTGCGCCGCGATGGCAAACTCGTCCCGTCCAGCTGGGAAGACGCGATTGCGGAAGTTTCCCGGCGGCTCGCTGAAATTCACATCGCGTCCGGCGCGGACTCGATCGGATTTATCGGCTCGAACCGCACGACCAACGAAGAAAATTACCTGCTGGGGCGCGTCGCGCGCGCATCCATCGGCACGAATAATATCGACCACCACCGCACCGCCGATTACCCGAGCCTGATTGCCGCGCTCGGCGAAAAAGCCGCCGCGGCCAGCGCCACGATGACCCAGCTCTATGAAGCGGACGCGGTCCTGCTCGTCGGTGACGACCCGACCGAGCAAAACCCGCTGGTGGCCTGGCAGATTCGTTCAGCCATCCGGCATCGCGGCTCGCGCTTGTACGTCATCAATTCGAAATCGATCAAGCTGCGCCGCAAAGCCAAGGAATTCGTCGAAGTGCCGCAGGGCGGTGAAAGCACAGCCGTGCGCTGGCTGGCGGGCGGGAACGCGCAACTCGACGCCGCCGCTTTCGAAGGGCTTTCCGCGCTGAAGGCCGCGCTCGAGAAGGAAAACAACGTCGTCATCGTCTTTGGGGCGGAGCTGACGGGTGAGGCGATCCGCGACCTCGTAAAATTTGGCTCTTCCCTGCCCGGCCAGACGCGCTACATGGCGCTGGGAGATTATGCGAATTCGCGCGGGGCTTCCGACATGGGTTTGTTGCCGCACCTGCTGCCCGGCTATGCCTCCGTCGCTGACGGGAAGGACGCGCGACAAGTTCGGCAAACTCTGGGGCGGGAAACTTCCGGATAAGCCCGGATTGGACGCGAGGGGAATGCTGGCGGCCGCAGCCAAGGGAAAATTGCGAGCGCTCTACGTTGTCGGCGCGAACCCGGTAAAAACGTTTGCAATCGACGCAAAGGACCGGCTTGGCAAACTCGATCTGCTGGTCGTGCAGGATTTGTTCCTCACCGAAACCGCGAAGCTCGCGGACATTGTTCTGCCGGCCGCGTCTGCGTACGAGAAGAACGGCACGATGACGAACACTGCCGGAGAGGTTCAACTCGTCCGCAAAGGCGGCGACGTGATGGGCACGCGTTCGGACTTCGACATTCTTCGCATCCTTTCGCACCAGCTTGCGAAACATGGGCTCGGGCAAGCGATCCCCCTGCGCACTCCCGAAGCTGCCTTCGACGAAATCCGGCAATCCGTGGCGGGATACGGCGTCTCCATGGCGACGCTGCTGCTCGGCGAAGCCGAACGAACGTTGCCGGTCTCCACGGCCAACGGCAACGCGAATTTTGACGCCCCGGCTGGCGCCATTTTTTCCGCGCACGATACGTTGTTCACCAGCGGAAGCCTCGGCCGCTATTGCACCACGATCCTTTCCCTTCCTGAAGCAGCCGCCGAGGTGGAAGCGGAGGCGCGCCCGTGAACGAGTTCGCCGCCCAGCATCCGATCCTCGTCGTGGCTCTGCCGAAGATTGTGGTGGTGCTCTTCGTGCTGCTGACGGCGTTGGCGTACCTGACTTGGTTTGAGCGCAAAGTCGTGGCGCACATTCAGGCGCGCTGGGGACCCTACCGCGTGGGGCCGCACGGGCTGCTGCAGCCGCTGGCGGACGGACTCAAATTCCTCTTCAAGGAAGACGCCACGCCCGCGGGCGCGGACAAATTCGCCTATTTTCTTGCGCCGTTTCTGGCGTTGTCACTGGCTATTACATCGATTGCCGTGATCCCGTTTGGGCCCAAGGAATTCACGATCTTCGGCCAGTCGACGCCGCTGGCCATCACGAACTTGAATATCGGCCTGCTCATCCTCTTCGCGATCACATCCATGGGCGTGTACGGCGTGGCGCTCGCCGGCTGGTCTTCCAACAGCAAATACCCGCTGCTGGGCGGCCTGCGCAGTTCGGCGCAAATGGTAAGCTACGAACTTACGCTGACGATGTCCGTCGTGGGCGTCATTCTGATGGCCGGCACATTCAACCTGAGCGAAATCGTATTGTCGCAACAAGGATTCCATTGGGGTTTCGTGCCGCGTTGGAATTTAATCGGCGCGCCGATGCCGCAGGTGCTCGGGTTTCTACTTTTTTTCGCCGCGGCCGTCGCGGAGACCAACCGCGCGCCGTTCGATCTGGCCGAAGCCGAATCCGAACTGGTTGGCGGGCTTTCACACCGAGTACGCGAGCTTCAAATTCGCGATGTTTTTCATGGCGGAATATTCCAGCATGATCACGGTGTCGTGCCTGGCGACCATCCTATTCTTCGGCGGATGGCTCTCGCCCTTCCCGCAGACCGCGTTATGGGCCTGGACCCGCTATATTCCTTCCGCCGCGTTCGCACTCGCGGGCCTCGCGTTAATCGTTCACGGCGTCCGCTATCTCACATTGTTTGGACGCATCGTTCTCCCGGCGCTGGGCCTGATTCTATGCGCCCTCGGGCTGCTCTTCTCCCGGCCGGGTGTGCCCGAATTTATTCAAGGACCGTTCTGGTTCCTGCTGAAAATCGTAATTTTTCTTTTTGTTTATGTTTGGGTGCGCGGCACGCTTCCCCGGTTCCGGTACGACCAATTGATGAGCTTCGGCTGGAAGGTGCTTTTGCCGCTTTCGATTTTGAACGTGGTGATCACCAGCCTGGCGATCGTATGGACGCAACGATGAGCTGGACAGAGCGATGAGAGCAAATCTCGGAAGAACGAAACCATGACGCCGCCAATCGCGGTCTTCCTGATTCTGGCGGCAGTGGCAGTGGCGGGAGCGGTCAGCCTGATCCTGCAACGTCACCCGATTCACAGCGCGTTGTCGCTGATTGTCGTCATGGTTGCGCTCGCGGGACTTTACTTGCTGCAAGGCGCGGAATTCATCGCCGCCGTGCAGATCATCGTTTACGGCGGCGCGATCATGGTGCTGTTTGTCTTTGTGATCATGCTGCTGAACGCCGGAGAAGAAGAGCGCACCAACATGAGCCGCATGGCGCGGTTCGTCGGCGTGCCGCTGGGCGTGGTTTTTCTGCTCGAAGTCGCCTACTGGATCGCGCGCGCGACGTCCCACATGGCGCAGGCTTCGCCGCAGGCGGTATCGACGCGGGATCTCTCGACGCTGCTCTTCCGCGAATATGTGTTTCCGTTTGAGCTGACGTCGTTTTTGATCTTGATTGCGTTGCTGGGCGCGCTGGTTCTGGCGCGCCGTGAGGATTCCGATTAGGAAATGGTGTCCGGGGTGCGGGCTCTATTTAGAGCCCGCTGGGAAGTTGACCTGAAGAGTTCTGGGGGAGTTGTGGTTCCGACTTCATATTATCTGGTGTTGAGCGCTGTCTTGTTCGGACTGGGTGTGGTGGCGTTTATCTTCAAGCGCAACATCATCACGATCTTCATGTCCATCGAGCTGATGCTCAACGCCGTCAACCTCGCGTTTGTGGCCTTCAGCCGCGCGCTCGGACAATTGCAGGGACAGGTCTTCGTTTTCTTTGTCATCGTCGTCGCGGCCGCGGAAGCCGCCGTCGGGCTGGCGATCATTATCGTCATTGCCCGCAACCGGGGAACGCTGAACGTCGAACGCGTGGATTCGCTCAAACACTGATGCCCGTGCTCACCTATCTCTGGATCATTCCGCTGTTGCCGCTCCTGGGCGCCGCCGCCAACGGCATTTTCGGCCGCGGGTGGAAAAAAGGCGTCGTTACGGGCGTGGCGCTTTCCTCGACGACGCTCGCGTTCCTCGCGGCGCTCGAACTCGTGCGCGAATTTGCTGGCTCTTTCGCCGGACCAGATTCCCTGGACGAAATCCTACTTCCCGTGGATCTCCGCCGGAGGATTTCGCGCGGATTTCGCGCTGCAAGTGGACCAGCTCACCGTCGTCATGCTGCTGGTCGTGACCGGCGTCGGCTGGCTGATTCACATTTACTCGACCGGCTACATGCACGACGATCCCGGCTACCGGCGATTTTTTTCCTATCTGAATCTCTTCATGTTTTTCATGCTGTTGCTGGTGCTGGCCGCCAATTACCTGCTGATGTTCGTCGGGTGGGAAGGCGTGGGCCTGTGCAGCTACCTGCTCATCGGATTCTTCTTCCTGAAGCAATCCGCCACCAACGCCGGCAACAAAGCGTTCTGGGTAAACCGCATCGGCGATTTCGGTTTCATCCTTGGCGTCCTCTTGATCTTGCGGACGTTCGGCACGCTTGATTTCGCGACGGTCCTGCCGCGCGCCGCCGCGATGCCCGCGGAGCCTGCCGGGCAGGCCGGCGTGCTCACGTCGATTGCCCTGCTCTTGTTCGTCGGCGCGGCGGGAAAATCGGCGCAGCTTCCCTTGTACGTGTGGCTGCCGGACGCGATGGAAGGCCCCACGCCGGTCAGCGCCCTGATTCACGCGGCGACGATGGTCACCGCGGGCGTGTACATGGTGGCGCGTTCGCACGCAATTTTCCTGAATGCGCCCATGGCGATGCAAGTCGTCGCCGTTGTGGGTTGCGCGACCGCGCTGTTCGCCGCGACGATTGGCCTGGTGCAGACCGACATCAAAAAAGTTTTGGCCTACTCGACGGTCTCGCAACTTGGCTACATGTTTCTGGCCTGCGGCGTGGGAGCGTTCAGCGCCGGCGTCTTTCACTTGATGACGCATGCGTTCTTCAAGGGGTTGCTCTTCCTTGCCGCGGGCAGCGTGATTCACGCGATGGGCGGCGAACAGGACATGCGCAAAATGGGCGGCCTGCGAAAGAAAATCCCCTGGACCTTCTGGACGATGTTCATGGCCACGCTGGCGATTGCCGGCACACCCGGATTCTCCGGGTTCTTCAGCAAGGATGAAATCCTGCTGGCGGCGCAGCGTGCCAGCACGCCGCTTTGGGCACTGGGCGTTTTGACCGCCGGGCTCACTTCGTTCTACATGTTCCGCCTGCTGTTCCTGACGTTCTTCGGCGCCCAGCGGTTTGACGAGAAAAAGGTGCACGTACACGAATCGCCGAGAAACATGCTGGCGCCGCTCGTCGTGCTCGCGATTCTGGCCGTGGGCGGAGGATGGATGGCCGCGCCGCACTTGTGGGGCGGCGCGAATCTCTTCGAGCATTATCTCGCGCCGGTGTTTTCGACTGCCCCGGAAACGCCCGCTGCGGCGGCGGAATGCTTCCGTAGGCGCGACCGAAATCCTGCAGGCGCTCCTGGGAGCGCCGGTATTCGCGGGCCTGATCGGTTTTTTCTTGGCCTGGTGGTTCTATATCCGCAGCCCCGACAACGCCGAAGAAACTCGCTGCCTCGCTCGCCGGGCCCTACAAACTGCTCAGCGGAAAATATTTCGTGGACGAATTGTACGCCGCCGTCATGGTCCGGCCTCTCGTGTGGATTTCAGACAAAGTCCTCTGGCGCGTTATAGATGAGAGTGTAATTGACGGAACGGTAAATGGTGTCGCCAGCGTCTCCCGGGAGACCGGCGACCGGCTTCGCTATGCGAGCACGGGAAACATACGCACCTATGCGGCTTGGATTCTTGTGGGCGCGGTGGTCTTCACTTCCCTGTTGCTGTGGATGGTGGGCTGACGTGCAGCAAACTTTTATCCTAACGGTTCTCACCTTTCTGCCTGTCGCGGGCACGCTGGCGCTGCTATTGCTGCGCAGCGACGACCATCTATGGATTCGCCGCCTTGCGCTGGTCACCGCCGTCGCCGAGTTTGCAATTTCCCTGCTGCTGTTGCGGGGGTTCGACTCCGCGGTCACCGGCTATCAGTTCGAGGAATTCCACGCATGGATTCCCCAGCCGCCGATTCATTATCACCTGGGCATCGACGGCCTAAGTCTGTTCCTGGTGCTGCTCACCACGTTGCTGACACCGCTATCGATTCTGGCGTCCTGGAAGTCGATCGACCAGCGCGTGAAGGGCTTTTTCATCTCCCTGCTGGTGCTCGAAACCGGCGTCATTGGCGTCTTCGTTTCGCTCGACCTGTTCCTTTTCTTCTTGTTCTGGGAAGTGATGCTGATCCCCATGTATTTCCTGATCGGCATTTGGGGCCACGAACGCCGCATTTATGCCGCGATGAAATTCGTGCTGTACACGATGTTCGGGTCGATCCTGATGCTCGTGGCGATCTTGTGGCTCTATCGAATCACCGCGGCCGCCGGCTACCCGACGTTCGACTTGGCGCAGATCCAAATGATGCTTTCGAGCGGCACGCTCACGATTCCGCCTCAAACGGAATTGCTCTTGTTTGGCGCATTCTTCCTGGCGTTCGCCATCAAAGTGCCGCTGTTTCCGCTGCACACGTGGCTGCCGGACGCGCACACGGAGGCTCCTACGGCGGGCTCCGTCATGCTTGCGGGCGTCCTGCTGAAGATGGGTACCTACGGCATGCTGCGGTTCTGCCTGCCCCTGTTCCCGGAGGCGTCGCGCCGATTCGCTCCGGAAATCGCCGTGCTGGCCATCGTTGGAATTATTTACGGCGCGCTCGTCGCGATGGTGCAGGTGGACCTGAAACGCCTGGTCGCGTACTCTTCGGTCAGCCACCTCGGGTTCGTCGTACTCGGAATTTTCGCGTTTCACGCCATCTCCATCCAGGGCGCTGTTTACCAGATGCTGAGCCACGGCATCTCGACCGGCGCGTTGTTCCTCGGCGTGGGGATGCTCTACGACCGCCGCCATACGCACTGGATCAAGGAATTCGGCGGCCTCGCGACGCCGATGCCCGTGCTCGCGGCGCTCTACTTGTTCATGTGCTTCGCTTCGGCGGGGCTGCCGATGCTCAACGGCTTTGTCGGCGAGTTCCTGATTCTTGCCGGAACGTTTCAGAAACATGCGGCGTGGGCGTCCTGGGCGGCTCTCGGCGTTATTTTTTCCTCTGTGTATTTGCTCTGGTCCTATCAGCGCGTCTTTTTGGGCGGCTTGACGCAGGACAAGAACGGCACTTTGCCTGACGCCGACCCGCGCGAGCGCGGAATCTTGTTCCTGATGGCCGCGGTCATACTGTGGATGGGAATTGGCTCCCCGTTCTTTACGCGCCGCATGGAGACGTCGACGCAGAACGTGCTGCAACTCATGCAACGCCCCGGGGCGTACGATGCCGGCGGTAGGTACGAGTTGGATCATCCTGCCATGCCGGCGAGCGACGCGAACGTCGCGGCGTCCGGTCGTGTGGCTAGCTTGGTGACCTCGAAATAAATGGTGCCGCCTCTTCAAGATTTATATCGGATCGCGCCGGAGATCGTGCTGTGCACGTTCGGCATGCTGGTGATGTTCCTCGCCCCGATTATTCCGAAGGCGCGGCACGGCGTACTCTCCGCGATATCACTTCTCGGCGCGGCGCTCGCCCTGGCCTCGACCCGTTTCCTGGCCCTGTATCCGGGCCCCGCCTATTCCGGCCTGCTCCGTTCCGATGCGTTCAGCCTCTTCGTCCATTTGATTGTCTGTGGTGTGGCCTTCCTCGCGATTCTAGGGTCGGCCAACTATCTCAAACGCGAAGACCTCGATGCTGGGGAATTTTGCGCACTGATCCTGCTGGCCACGGCCGGCATGGGCGTAATGGCGAGCGCGCAGGAACTTCTGACGGCCTTCATCGGACTGGAGATGAGTTCCATCGCATCCTACGTTCTCGCCAGTTACAAGCGGGACGCTCCCCGTTCCAACGAAGCGGCCATGAAGTATTTCTTGCTGGGCTCCTTCGCCACGGCTTTTTTTCTTTACGGCATTGCCCTCACGTATGGAGCGACGGGAACCACGCACCTGGATTTGATCGGGCAAGCCGGGGCGCAGACCTCGACAACGCTGCTGAAAATGGGCCTCGGGCTAGTCTTTGTGGGGCTGGCGTTCAAGGTTGCCGCGGCCCCGTTCCAGCTCTGGACGCCGGACGTCTACGAAGGCGCTCCCGCACCGGTCACCGCGATGCTTTCGACTGGCCCCAAAGCCGCCGCATTCGCCCTGGCGCTGCGCATTCTGGCGAATGTGGAGGCCGCGAGCGCGCTGTGGTTCTGGGCGCTGTGGGTCGCGGCCGTGTTGAGCATGTTTGCCGGCAACCTCGGCGCGCTCGTGCAGACGAATATAAAGCGCATGTTGGCCTACAGCTCGATCGCGCACGCGGGATATATCCTGGTCGCTCTCGCCGCCGCTGCCGCGACGGATCACCCGGAAGCCGGGATCGCCGCCGCGCTGTTTTATCTGGTGAGCTACGCGCTGGTGAAGCTGGGTGCGTTCCTGATCGTCGCGCAATTGGGCGGCACGGGCGAACGCCACGTCGAAATCGAGGATTTCACCGGCTTGGCGCATCGCCAGCCAGCCATGGCTGCGTGTTTGTCTCTGTTTCTGCTCTCGCTTCTTGGATTGCCGGTAACGGCAGGTTTCCTTGGAAAATTTTACGTGTTCAATGCAGCCCTGGAATCAAACTTGGTCTGGCTCGCGATCCTGCTGGCCTTGAACAGCGTAATCGGGGCCTACTATTACTTGCGCGTGGTGGTCGAGATGTATATGCGCGAGCCCCAACAGGAAATCGCAGCCGGCCCTGTGCCGTGGACGCTCTCCATCGTGTTGTGGATCGCCGCGGCCGGCACGGTTTACGTAGGACTGTTCCCCACGCGCGTCATCGGCTTCGCCGCCAAAGCCGCACTCAACATGCGGTAGTCGAAACTTCCTCCCTGACAATTCATCTTGTGCTTACGTTTGGTGAATACACCCGCTTGGGATTTCAGGATTAGCTCTGAAAGGCGGCGACCTCGGGAACGCCATTCTCCTGAATGGCGTCCTGCAATGCGCCAATCGGGAGATTGGCGTTCCCGGATTTCAAAACCAAATTCCCCGATCGAATTCGGAATTTCGGCTAAGGAAGCGCTCCAGAAACATCGGGCAAAAAAAATGCCCGGGAGCTTGCGCCCCCGGGCATTTCAGAAATTCTACGTTGTTGTTAAACCTTCGCGAAAATAATCACGAGTGTCAACAGCGCGAGCGTCTCGATGAAGACGAGGCCGAGAATCATCGCCGCGCGAATGGCGCCGGACGCGCCCGGATTGCGCGCCATGCCTTCGCATGCCGCGGACGCCACGCGCGATTGCGCCAGCGCGCCGCCGAACGCCGCGAGCGCCATGCCGAACGCCGCGGAAATAGCCACCCAGTTCGTACCTCCGGCCGGAGCCGCAGTGGTCTGCGCAAACGCCGCAGGGGTCACGAGCATTGCGCCCGCCAAAGCCACAACCGTATACAGAACTTTTTTCATCGTTTTCTCCTTAGGAAGTTGCCGCCAGTTGGTGGTTTCCGGATTCTCGCCATGCATCCGGGCTCACACTGGAACGGCTGTGCAAATAGGAAGCCGGATTAGTGTTCGTCCGCCGTCGCAATTCCAATATAAATCGTCGGCAGAAGCGTGAAAACGTACGTCTGAATAATCGCGACAAAAATATGCAGCCCGATGAAAGCGATCGGAATGATCGCCGGAAATATTCCCAGGGCAATACCCAATGCGGGCGACTTATGCCATCCCCACACGGCCGGCTGCACCAACAATCCGAGAAAGATTACGTAGAGCAGGTCGCTGGCAAAAATATTCGCCCAGAGACGGACCGTCAAGGAAAGAATGCGCGCCGAGGTGCTGATCAGTTCGACGGGAAAAAGCAGAATGCCCAACAGCCAGTCGCCCAAGTTTCTGGGCGAACCGGCAAACGTAAGCAGGTAATAGCCCACACTATGATGACGAATTCCCTGCCAGTTGAAATACAGAAAAATGACGATGGCGCACCCTAGAGGCACCGCCTTTTCCGCCGTGGGCGCTGAAAATGCCGGAAAAAGGCTAAGCAGATTGGCGAGCAAAATGAACACGGAAACCGATCCGATCATCGCCAAGTAACGGCGGCCGTCGTGCTTTACATTTTCATCGAGCAAATCGCGAATTCCGAATCCAGCGGGGTTGGTAATCATCATTTCCGCGACCTGCTGCACCCCGCCGGGATTGTCCACGGAAAGCCGCGGGCGCAGCCAGAGCGCGCCCAAAACGCCGATCACGAACACCACACAGGACATCACGACATGCTCGGGCACAGGTGTGGCGGGATTCGAGGGATGAATATGAAGCGCGCTCAACAAACCCAGCGCAAAATGCCCCGCATATTGATTCACGATCCGCGTTAGCCAGCTTACGTGAGTTTCCATTTATCGTTTCAATCCCAGGACTGAAAGACTTCGTACAAACTTGCCCCGATCGTCGCGGCGCCCAGCGCGCACAAGCCCACCAGCATGCTCAAAACGGGGATTCTAAAGAAAATAAAAATAACATACACGGATACCGCAATCAAGAAATACCGGCCAATCAATCCGAACACACTCACAAGCGGCACGCGCGCTTTGGAAGGTTCCGCCTGGGCCGTCGCGGCGCGGGCTACGGTGTCAAGAGCGCTCTTCAGCCACCGGAAATTGACCCACGCAAGGATCGCCCCGATCAGGACCCCGGCGCCAACCCGAATGGAGAACAGAAAACTCCCGCCGGCAGACGCGATCCCGCCCAGCACGAGAGTCAGACGGGCAATGCGCCGCTCCGTCAGCGCATACGGGCCAAAATCAACCGTTCCCATCGCTACTCTCCGCGAGCCGCCGCAAGACGTCACGAACGCCCGCGTAAAAACCCACACCGCCAAGAACGAGCATCAGAACGGGTTTGGTGTGCAGCCATCGATCGAGAAAGTAGCCAAACAGGCCGCCCACAACAATCGCGGAAACCAGCACAAAGGGCAGTTCTAGCGCGACCGCGAACTGGCGAGAGGCAGGATCCGGCCGTTTTCGCGGCGATGGAGGGAGAGACGAACCTGAATCATCAGTGGCCACTGAATCCCAAGGGGAAGAACAGCGAATACGTCGCCAGGTGAATGAACGGCTCCGGATAAATGCCCGCGGCGACCGTCACAAAAGATAGCGCGGCGAAGGCGACTCCCTGCCCGATCGTAATTTTCGGCGTCGGAGCGTTGCCCGGCTCGTAGAGGTACGCATGCGCGACGATGCGGAAATAGTAGTACAGCGCGGGGACGATATACAGCGCCCCGAACAAGGCCAGGCGATTGTGGCCCGTCTGGATCAGAGCAAGCAGGATGTAATACTTCCCGACAAACCCCGCCAGCGGCGGAATCCCCGCGAGCGAAAGCATGAAAAGCAGCAGCACGACCGCGGACGCCGGGCTGCGACGGTACAGGCCGTTCAGGTCGTCCAATTCGTCGCTGATGACTCCCTGCCGCTGCAACACAATCACCACGGCGAACGCGCCGATAGTCATGAATCCATACACGAACAAATAAAACGCGACGCCCTTCATGCCGGTCAGGAAACCCTGCGCGCTCGAGGCCGCCGCCACGATGCCGAGCAAGATGTATCCCACATGGGAAATTGAAGAGTATGCCAACATCCGCTTGATGTTCGTCTGCGTAATCGCGGCAAAGTTGCCCACGGTGAGCGAAGCGATGGCCACGCCTGCCACGAGCATTTCCCAATCCAGACGCACCGGCCAGAAAACCGTCAGCAGCAACCGCAGCAGCAGCGCGAAGCTCGCCGTCTTCGACGCGACGCTGATATACGCCGTAATCGGCGTCGGAGAGCCCTCGTACACGTCCGGAGCCCACTGGTGGAACGGCACCGCGGCAACCTTGAAGAACAGTCCCGATATAACCGTGACGAGCGCCAGGAGCACCAGCAAGTCGCCATGCCCGCGCGCTTCGACCGCCACCTGGATCACTTCCAGATTCGTCCGCGGAGGCAGCGCCCCGCCAAATGGGCTGAGATTTGCCGTGGCGCCCAGGCCGTAGAGAATCGAAAATCCATATGCCAGAATGGCCGAGCTGAACGCCCCCAGCAGCAGATACTTCACCGCGCCTTCATTCGAGCGGCGGTCGCGCCTCAGGAATCCCGCCAGCACGTAGAAACTGATGGCCATCGTTTCGAGGCCGAGGAATTGAACGATCAAATCATAGCCCGAGGCCATGAACATCATGCCGACGGTCGCAAACAGAATCAGCGCGTAATATTCGCCATGATTTTCGTCTTCAATTTGCAAGTAACGCACCGAAAGAATGATCACGAGCGCCGTCGCGATCAGAAAAATGAGCCCGAAAAACAGAAAGAACGGGTCCACCAAAAGAGAGTTGCTGAACCCAATCGCCTTGCCGCTCGCCGCCGCCGCCCGCAACTGCCAGAGGCAGATGGCGCTGAAGATTACGCCCAGCATCGCCATCAACGCGTTGAAATACTTGTCCCGCGCTTCCAGAAGATAATCGGTGAGCAGGATGCCCATGGCGAAGAGCACCAGCATCATCTCCGGCAGGAGCAGCCCGCCGCCGCCCTGCTGCATGAACGACCGGAACGCGTTGAGGAGATTGCTCATCGGGCTGGTTATTTTTTCTCCGTGCCGGCGGAAGGCGCGGGGTTCGGCGGCATGGTCATGCCCGGCATCCCGGGCATCGCACCGTTGATTCCTCCTGGAGCCGGGGCGGCATTTATAGCGGGCGCAGCCGCGCGCTCCGCCCCGTAGTATCCCGGATTCACCTGCTCGACGATCAATTGCACGGGCCGCTCCAGCACTCGGAACAGCGGCTTCGGGTAAATGCCGATCCAGAAGCATAGGACGATCAAGGGAAGCAACGTCGCGTACTCGCGCGCGTTGAGGTCCTGCAGATGTTCATTCGCGGGATTCGTGACCGGGCCAAACATCACGCGTTGGTAGAGCCACAGAAGGTAGGCGGCTCCCAAAATAATGCCGATCGACGGCCCACGCCACGTACTTGATGTTGACTTCGTAGGTGCCGCGCAGGATAACGAACTCGCCGATAAATCCATTAAGTAATGGCAAGCCCAGCGAGCTCAGAGTGGCGATCATGTAAATGGCCGCGAAGTTCGGCATGGGAGTGGAGAGCCCGCCGAATT
The DNA here is from genome assembly GCA_963811715.1 of Terriglobia bacterium. Classification (GTDB taxonomy): domain Bacteria; phylum Acidobacteriota; class Terriglobia; order Acidiferrales; family UBA7541; genus Palsa-360. Next base: position 1,736,720 of record CAWESM010000003.1, on the reverse strand, counting down.
CCGAGATCAACCGCGTGTGCCGGCGCTCGTAGAGCACGCCGATAATCAAGAAGAGCGCCCCGGTCGAGAGCCCGTGGTTGAGCTGTTGGAGCACGCTGCCGGACAAGTCCGTTCGGCGTCAGCGCAAATATGCCCAGCGTGCAGAATCCCAGGTGGCTGACCGAACTGTAGGCGATCAGCTTCTTCATGTCCTTCTGCATCATGCACACCAGCGCGCCGTATAAAATGCCGATGATGGAAACGACCATCATGATCGTCACAATCTTGTGGCGCGCCGCCGGATCCAGCGGCAGCAACGGCAGCGAAAAGCGGATGAACCCGTACGTGCCCATCTTCAGCAAAACGCCGGCCAGGATGACGGAGCCGGCCGTGGGCGCTTCGGTATGCGCGTCGGGCAGCCACGTATGGAACGGGAACATCGGCACCTTGATCGCAAACGCGAAGAAGAATGCCCAGAACAGGATAACCTGCGTGCGCGTGTCAAACTGCGACGCCGTCGCCAGCAGCGTGGGAATGTCGAACGTGCCGCCGCCCGCCTTGAAATAGAGCGCCAGGATTCCCAACAGCATGATCACCGAACCAACCAGCGTATACAGGAAAAACTTGATCGCGGCGTACAGCCGGCGGTCGCTGCCCCACACGCCGATCAGGAAATACATCGGCACGAGCATCACTTCCCAGAACATATAGAACAGGAAGAAATCGAGCGCCATGAAAACGCCCAACATGCCCACCTGGAGCAGCAAGAAGAGGATGTAATATTCCTTCCGCCGAATCTTGATCGCGCTCCACGAAGAGAGAATCGAAATCGCGCCCAGCAGCGTCGTCAGGATCACCAGACAACAGGCTGATGCCGTCGATTCCCAGCGTGTAGTGCGCCCCGATCGAGGGAATCCAGTCGTGGTTTTCGAGGAACTGAAAACGCGGCGCAGTCCGGCGCCAAACTGAACCGCCAGATCAGCGGCAGCGAAACGATCAGCCCCAGGAAAGCGAATAGATTGCCGATGACGCGATGCGCGTTTTCGCTGTCGCGCGGCACGAACAGCAGCAACAACGCTCCCACCAGCGGTGTGAACAGCACCACCGACAGGATATGAGTATTGTAAAATTCCATCTGCCCGCCTCGCCTTCTAATGCAACAAGTTTTGCAGCGTGATTCCCGAAGAGTGCAAATAATATCCCAGGAAAATCAGCACGCCGAGCAACATGAACAGCGCATAGCGCGATACGCGCCCGGTCTGCAGCATCCGCACCGGATAGCTCAAGACCCAAACAACGCGCGCCGCGAGATTCACCAGCCCATCCACGATCCAGGAATCCCACACCATCGAAACGCGCGATGTAATTCGCGTCAGCCATCCCGCGCCGTCCACGCCCAACGCCATTGATCACGCCAACATCAAACGCTCCCAAGCGTGAGCGCCAGATCCTTCATCCGATTCACGAACATCGCGTCGTAAATCTGATCCACGTAATACTTGTTGTAGAGCAGCCGGTACAGCCCGCCAAAATTGGCACGCGATCTTGCCGGGCACTTCCGGCTGCTGGATATACCACCTGTAGGCCAGCCAGATTCCCGCCGCGGCGATCGCCACCGACAACAGCATGAGCAGATACTCCGTCGAACCACTCGGATGCCGCGTGCGCGGCGCTTGCCGCCTCGGATGCTTCTCCGCCTGACTTCGCCATGACCGGCGCTAGAAATTGCGCAAAGCGGTCGCTGCCGCCGAGCGACTCCGGCCAGCCTATCCAGCCGCCGATCACCGAAAGCACGGCGAGAATCATCAGCGGCACGGTCATCGAGCTGGGCGACTCGTGAATGTGGTGCTCGACTTCATGATCGACGCGTGACGTCCCGAAGAACGTCATATTCACCAGCCGGAACATATAAAACGCCGTCATCCCCGCCGTAATGAACCCCAGCAGCCACAGAATCGGGCTGTGTTCGAATGCGTGACCCAGAATCGCGTCCTTGCTGAAAAAACCAGCCAGCGGCGGAATGCCGGCGATGGCGATCGAGGCGACCACAAACGTGCGCGCGGTCGTCGGAATCTTCGCCCACAGCGCGCCCATCTTGCGCATGTCCTGCTCGCCCGACAGCGAGTGAATCACGCTGCCCGATCCAAGGAACAGCAGTGCCTTGAAGAACGCATGAGTCATCAGGTGAAAAACGCCCGCGGTGAACGCGCCCACGCCGCATGCCAGGAACATATATCCGAGCTGCGACACGGTCGAGTAGGCCAGCACGCGCTTGATGTCGTTCTGCACCAGGCCCATCGTCGCCGCGAAAAGCGAAGTGACGCAGCCGACCACGGCCACGACTTCGAGCGCGCGCGGCGCCATCGAAAACACGGCGTTGGTTCGCGCGATCATGTACACGCCGGCGGTCACCATCGTCGCCGCGTGGATCAACGCGCTGACGGGAGTCGGGCCTTCCATCGCGTCCGGCAGCCAGACATATAACGGTAGCTGCGCCGATTTTCCCGTCGCGCCGACAAAGAGCAGCAGTGCTATCGCCGTCAGCGTGCCGTTTCCAATTGCAAAATTTCCCGCCGCGATCGCCGGTCCCAGTTCGGTGAACTGAATCGTTCCGAGAGTGCCGAGCATCAGGAAAAGGCCCAGCAGGAAGCCCGCATCACCGATGCGATTAACGATGAACGCTTTCTTCCCCGCGTCCGATGCCGATTTGCGCAGAAAGTAGAAACCGATCAGCAAGTAGCTGCACAGCCCGACGCCTTCCCACCCGACAAACAGCAGCAACAAATTATTCGCCAGGACCAAGGTGAGCATCGAGAACATGAACAAATTCAAGTAGCCGAAGAAGCGGTAGTAGCCGCCCTCGTGCGCCATGTAGCCGGTCGAATACACATGGATCAGGAACCCGACGCCGGTCACGACAAGGAGCATCACAGCAGTCAGGGGGTCCATCAAGACGCCCCACGGCACGTTGAAATTCATCAAGCGCCCCGCGTTCGTGTGCATTGCGCCGGCGGGCACCCAGTCGAACAAGTTAAAGTTCACCACGCGCTCCGCGGCGGGCCGCGCGATCAACTGCCAGATGGCGCCAAACGCGAAACACATGGAGAGAAAAACGCTGCCCACGCACACCACGTTCACGCCAACGTTCGGCAAGCGCCGCCCAATCAACAGCATCAGCGCCGCGCCCGCCAGCGGGAACAGCGGAATCATCCAGATGTGCGCTAGAAAATATTCAGTTGGCATCATGTCCTAGGAACACCCGCCCGCACTGCCTACCATTTGAGCAAATCCATTTCGTCGCCCAGCAAGGTCTCACGGTTCCGGAAAAACGCAATGATGATGCCCAATCCCACCGCGGCTTCCGCCGCCGCGTCGGTAATGACGAAAATCGCGAAGACGTGCCCTTCGGCCGAGCCGACCAAACGCGAGAACGCCACTAAATTTATGTTTACAGCATTCAGCATTAATTCGATGGACATCAGAATGATGATGACGTTCCGCCGGGTCACGACGCCGATCACGCCGATCGTGAACAACCCCAGGCTCAGGAACAGGTAATGGCTGGTCGGAATCATTGTTGTTCTCGCAACCTCTATTCGGCGGGCTCCACGCCCGATCTGATCGGGGCGTTCAGCGTAAAAGTCGAGCCCGCACCCTAAACTTTTTTCTTGGCCATCACGACGGCGCCGATCATGGCCACCAGCAGCAGGATCGACGCAATCTCAAACGGAAGCATGTATTCGGTGAACAGCACGCGCCCCACGAGTTGCGTGCTCGGTTCCAGCGCCGTGGCAGGAGCAGGTTCGCCCAGCGGCAACCCCGAGCGGCCGACGGCGATCGCGAGGATCAACTGCGCGCCCAGGACCAGGGCCAGCAGCAATCCGAGCCACCATTGCCGGTTGAACTGGACCTGATGCAACGAAACATCCAGGTTAATCAGCATGATGACGAACACGAACAGCACCATGATTCCGCCCGCGTACAGAATCACCTGCACGATGAATAAAAACTCCGCATGCAGTTGCAGAAAAATTCCCGCCGTCGCCAGCAGCGCCGTGATCAGAAAAATCGCGCTCTGCACGATGTTGCGGCGCGTCACCACCAGGACCGCGGAAATCACGGCCAGCGTGGCAAAAAAATAAAATACGATCTGATCGAGCATCGTTCCTTATTTCCGGCGGGCTCCAAGTCGCCGACGCGCCAAAGCCTGCGCTATGGCGACGGCGCGTAGAGCCCGCACCCGGTTCCTACGCCTCTTCGCCCACGATGGCGTGCTCTTTATCCTTCTTGGCGCCCGCCGACGCCAGCATCCCGGCCACCGCCAGCGTCAGAATCGTGGTCAGCGGAAACGCCGTCCAATGGCTCCATCCCAATTGCCGGTGCAGCACGAGCGCCAGGCCAATGCCCATCACGTTCACGATCGAAAGCGGAATCAGAAATTGCCACCCCAAACGCATCAACTGGTCAAACCGGTATCGCGGGAACGTAAATCTCAGCCACATGAACAAGTACAGATAGAGCACAACTTTCAGCAGGAACCAGAATGCGCCGTGCAATCCCGCCTTCGCACTCGCGAGCATTGAACCCGCGTGCGCCAGCAGCGGCGCCGCCAAAATTCCCGCAACCAAAATGAACGAGGCTCCGACTGCCGCAAGAACCATTTGTTGTATCTTCACCGGCTGCTTCGGCGCGCGGTAAAAGCAATAACCGGCAACGCCCAGCATCAGCAGGGACGGCAAGAAATCCAGGAAATCAAACGCCCGTATGCCCGAGAACGGCCGCAGCCACCCGCCCAGAAATAGCGTCGTGGCAATCGACGCGACCACGACCATGTTCGTGTACTCGGCCAGGAAATAGAGCGCCCAGCGGAACCCGCTGTACTCCGTCATATAGCCCGCAACCAATTCCGATTCCGCTTCCGGAAGATCGAAGGGCGCGCGATTGGTTTCCGCAATCGACGCCACGACATAGATAAAAAATCCCACCGGAGCCGCGAAGACAAACCAAACCCTGTAGTCTTCCTGGGCCTCGATAATCTCTCGAATGGAAAGCGTCCCGGCCAGCAACAGCGCTCCGACAATCGCCATTCCCGCGGCGGTTTCGTAGCTCACTAGTTGCGCCGCGCTGCGCAACGCTCCAAGCAGCGAGTAATGGCTGTTCGACGACCATCCGCCGAGCACGATTCCGAAAATTCCCAGCGCTCCGATTCCCACGACGAACAAAAGTCCGATGTTCAAGTCGGCAATCTGGAACCACGGCCCAATCGCGAGCGCCGACATCGCCACCATTCCCGCCGTCACCGAAATCAGCGGCGCGATCCAGAAAATCCCTTTGTCGGCCTCCTCCGGGATGATGTCTTCCTTCAAGAGGAGTTTCACGGCGTCGGCGATAGGTTGCAGCAGGCCGTGCGGTCCGACGCGCATCGGCCCCAGGCGCGCTTGCATGTCGGCCATGACCTTGCGTTCCATCAATACGATGTATCCGGCCGCGAGCGGAAGGACTGCCACGATCACCAGTGCGCACACCAGCGGCACCCAAATGGAAATCACGAAATGGAGGAGCGCCTGCATCGCGTTAGCGGTCCACTTCTCCCAGCACAATGTCGAGCGTGCCAATGATGGCCACCACGTCCGCCACCAGGTGCCCGCGAATCATCTTGTCGAACGCCTCGAGGTTGATCAAGGACGGCGGACGAATGCGCACGCGATATGGCTGCGTAGTACCGTCACTCACAATGTAATATCCGAGCTCGCCCTTGGGCGCTTCGATCGCGTGGTACACCTCGCCCGGCGGCGGCTTCAACACCTTGCCCACCTTGCCCATGATCGGCCCCGCGGGAATGTTCTCAATCGCCTGCAGGCAGATCAAGCGCGACTGGCGCATCTCTTCCATGCGCACGATGTACCGGTCAAAGGTGTCGCCGTTCTTCCCGGTCGGAATTTCGAATTTGTACAAGTCGTAAGCGGCATAGGGCATTGCCTTGCGAATGTCCCATTTCACGCCGCTCGCTCGGATCACGGGACCAGAAGCAGCGTAGTCAATCGCTTCCTTCGCGGTCAGAATGCCGATGCCCTTGGTTCGACCCACCCAGATGCGGTTTCCCGTCAGCAGCGACTCGTACTCGTCCACGCGCTTGTCAAACGGCGTGCAGAATCGCTCGACGTCTTTTTCGAGCTCATCGTAAGCCTCATACTGCAGGCCGCCGATGCGGAACGCGTGCGTGGTGAGCCGCGCGCCGCAATATTTTTCGAAAATCTTCAGGATCTCTTCCCGCTCGCGCAGGCAGTAAAACAGCGGCGTCAGCGCGCCAATGTCGAGCGCATGCGTCCCCAGCCAGAACAGATGGCTCGCGATTCGCTGCAACTCGGTGAGAATCGTTCGAATCACCCGCGCGCGAAGCGGCGCCTCCGCCCCCAGCAGCTTTTCGACCGCCTCGCAGTAGCCCAGGCCATTCGAAACAGCCGCGACGTAATCCATGCGGTCCACGTACGGCGCAAACTGCGTGTACGTGCGGTGCTCGGCGATTTTCTCCACGCCACGATGCAGGTAGCCGATCACGCACTCCGAGCCGATCACTTTTTCGCCATCCAGGCGCAATTTCACGCGCAGGACGCCGTGTGTCGACGGGTGCTGCGGCCCCATGTTGAGGACGATTTCGTCCGCCCCGAGCACTGTCGTGTCGGCATGCGTGGCAAACGGTATGCGCTGGTCGGCCATTTCTACTGTCCGCTCTCGATTCCCAGATTTTCTCGCACCCAGGCCGTGTCCTGCGTCAAAATGTCGTAATCCTTCCGCAGCGGATGTCCCTGCCATTCGTCCGGCAGCAGAATCCGTTTCAGTTCGGGATGTCCTTCAAACACAATACCGAACATGTCGTACACTTCCCGCTCTTCCCAGTTCGCCGTAGCCCACACACCCTGCACGCTGGGCACGCGCTCGTCCGCGGAGGCGTGCACCTTCAGGCGCAGCCGCTCATTCTTTTCGAGCGAGTACATGTTGAGCACGACATCGAAACGCTGCTCGCGTTTCGGCCAGTCCACCGCCGTGAGGTCGCTCAGCCAGTCGAATTTTTCCTCATCGCGACTGTAGGTGGCGATTTCCACCAATCGCTCGCGCGCGACCACCAGGATCGCCTGCTTGCGATCGATCCACGCCTCGCGAATAGCCTCGCCGAACCTTTCCTTGTATCGCTTCACGAGATCGTTCTCAAGAGCGACAGGCCCTTCCTTGCGGTGGAGCAGGAGGCCTCGGGGGCGCTGCGGCGGCCGGAGGCTTTGCAGCGGGAACCGCCGGCGGTGCGGGCGGCTTGGATGCGGGTTCGCTCGCCGCGGCGGGGGGCGTTACCGCGGGCGGCTCATCTTTTTGGGGACTCGCAGAGGGCTGCTTTTCTTCCGGATCGTTGGCCATGAATTAGGAGTAGAGCAGGCTGCGCCCATCCCGCGCAACCGTCCGCAAACCGTAGCTTGTAGCACATGGCGGAAAACACAGTCAACTTGTTCCGCCACAATCTTATCCACATTCTGCGGTTCTAAATTCGGGCAAAAAAAATCCCGGCCACTCTATGCGGTCGGGCGTGCGTTTCAAAAATGCCGGGCCCCGCTTACACCCATTCGAGAGCGCCCTTCCGATACAGCCACACGTACCCGATGACCAGAATGCCCAGGAACACGAACATGCTCACCAGCGCATAGACCGGTTCCAGGCGGAAACCCTCCTGCCGGGTGGAAAATAGCACGGCCCAAGGAAACAGGAACGTCGTCTCCACGTCAAAGATCACAAACAGAATGGCCACAATATAAAACCGGACCGAATACCGGCCCCGCGTGTCGCCCTCGGCTTCCACACCGCACTCGTAAGGCTTCAGTTTCGCCCCCACCGCCGCTGGTGTAGGACGTATAAACCGGAAGAGCACAAGCGTCACGGCCGGAAACGCCGCCGCCAGAGCAGCGAAGATCAAAATCGGGATGTACTGGCTTGGCATACTAATTTCGTTCGAAATCCTAACACATGAGTCAAGTGGTAGCCAACTTTGGTCGCACCCCCTGCCCCAAAGGAATGGCTTGGCCTGCCGGTTTGCCGGACCAGCCTCAGACGGGCTCGTGAGACTAAACGCCGTGCGGCATTGGGCATATCGCATCTCGAATTAGAACACCCAGCCTAACCCCTCCCTTACAATGTGGTATTCCAATTTGGACCTCGTGGGCCCTGGGGAGGGTCATCTGATGCGACAAACCCTGATTTTGGTTGGTGTTGTGCTGTGCTTATCCGTGACTGCTTCAGCCCAACGCCCGGCCGGTGCTGGCACGGGTGTAGGGTCCGGCCGCCATTCTAGTTCGTCTTCGGAATTTTCAAAGTGGCAGATCACGTTTGGCTATCAATTCAACCGAATCAATCTCCTCGGGAACCCCTTTGACACGAACGGTTTAAATGTCTCCGCCGTGCGCTATTTCGACAAGTGGCTTGGCGCGGAGGCTCAGGCGGGTGCGGGTTACGGGAATACGGGCGCGACTACAGTTCCTCCTAATTTGACAGCCGTGTCGCTCTTTGGTGGGGCCGGCCCGCGCCTCGCGCTTCGCGGCCATGGCAGGATCGAACCTTGGACACACGCCCTCGTCGGAACGGAACACTTCCGCTTTAGCCGGACGGCGGGGTTGCTTGGAACCAACACGGCACTGGCAGGAGTGGGCGGTGGCGGCGTAGACATTCGTCTCACCAGGAGCACATCGTTCAGGGCGGAGGGCGACTGGCTCGGCAGTCGCTTCTTCTCTGTGAATCAAAGACATTTTCAAGTGGTCACAAGTTTGGTCTTCAATTTCTAGCTCCAGCTTTCTAAGTCCGAGCCTCCACAAGGACAAATCCCACCCCTTAGCCGTTACGACTGGAATCTGGCAACAATACATTTGCGTGTTGCGGCGTCTTCATGCCTGCCGCGATCAGGGCCACGCGTTGGGATAAACAAAAGCAGGTTTGAAAACGAATCCCGAGTCAGAACCCTATCCTACAGTTGTGCCATTCCAATGGGGTGCGCGTGGAAGGTCCCGAGGATCAACTGATGGTGTAAACGCCGCGTCTCGTCACGCCCCCCAAAAAATGTCCAGGCCGGTTTGCCACAAAATTTGCGGCAAACCGGCCTGGAGTGGCCAACTACTGATCGCTATTTCCGATCAATCGTCCGTTGGTGTTGGTGCTGGTGCCGGTGTTGATGTTGATGTTGTCCCCTTTCCGACGAACGTTCCGTTGACGTCGATGTTGTCGATGATCACGAGGCCGCCCGAGGCAGACGAACCTGTCCCGGGTCCTTGATCCAGAACAAGCGTGATACTCGATACAGAATCGCCAGGTAAGATAACTGGAGAAGTTTGCATCGAGTCGGTTAAGTTGAACCGCACGCGACTCCAGCCCTTCATCGGTGCAGGAACTGTTACTTTGTTGCAGCCTTGCACCACGTGCGTCCCGCCGGTGGTCACAACCACGAAGCGTGGCGATGTGGCCGTGCACTGGCCTCCGTCACGATAGTCAAAGCCGAGTTCCGTGAGCGAGCCTTGAACGTTCGTGATGACTGCGCCTGTCAGTGAGCCCGCAGGCGCGGTAGCGTTCTTCGCCAGAACGAGGCCTTGGTTGAGTGGATCGCTGGTGTTGTGCGGAGTAGCGCCCAGGTTGTCCACCCAGGCTGAGGCGAGAGCTCCGGACTGCGTCGGATCGTACATGTATGCTTGAGCCAACATGCCACCCGACGTTCCGCCGCCTCCTCCACTACCGCCAGTTATGTTCAGAGTCACTTGAACGGTGGTGGTCGTATGATTCGGTGCGCTTACGTTGATTTGGGCGCCATAGCTTCCCGCAGCCATGCCCGTCGGATCCACCGAGGCTCGGATGCTACCGGGAGTACCTGTTCCGCTGGTCGGTGTAATCGTCAGCCAGGGGTCGGATTCGGTGGCGGTAAAGGGGGTTGATCCGCCGGTACTGGTGATCGCCAGCGTCCGGGAAGAGGGCTTCCTTCCGCCCATTCGATAATTGAACGTCAGTGACGACGGGCTCGCGGCAAGTGTGCCGGTGCCCGTGCCCGCCGCAGCATTCACGGTGAGATTCACCATAGTGGTATGAACCAGGCTGCCGGAGGTTCCCGTGATGGTCAGGCCAACGGTTAGGCTGGCTGCCGTGCTGTTGGCGGACAGCGTCAGCGTACTAGTGCCCGCCGAGCTGATTGGGCTGAAAGACGCTGTCAAGCCGCTGGGCAAACCTGGAGGCGTGAAACTGACAGTACTGCTACTGAAGCCGCCCGACGGAGTGATCGTAATCGTGCTCGTGCCGCTAGAGCCTTGTGCGATCGTCAGGGTGCTTGGCGATGCCGATAGATTGAAGTCCGGCTTCGTCGTTGTGGCAGCATTCACGGTGAGACTGACCGTTGTCGTGTGACTCAGGGTGCCGGAGGTTCCAGTGATGGTCACGGTGGAATTTCCGGTGGTTGCCGCGCTGCTCGCGGCCAGCGTCAGCGTGCTAGTGCCCGTAGTGCTGGTTGGGCTGAAGGTCCCGGTCACGCCGCTTGGTAGACCGGAGGCCATTAGAGCAACGCTTCCGGTGAAACCATTTAGTTTCGCAACTGAAATGGTGCTCGTGCCGCTGGCACTCTGTGCGACGGTCAGGCTGCTCGGCGATGCCGAGAGACTAAAGTCTGGAGACGCCGCAGCCGCGGGCGTTAGCGTGGACATTCCCGTGGAAAAAACATTGTTGTTATGTTCGTCGCTGGTGTTCACGCCGGTCAGGTAGAAGTTCACATTGCCCGTGGTGCCTGACGGTGGAGGGGTCCAATTAAGTGCAAATGTGGAGGAAGAACTGGACCCTTGGGTGGTGCCATTATCTCCTGCTGTGAAGAATCCCGCTGGGCTAGAAGTGCTGCTCGCCAAAGTCGCGGTGAGTTGAAACCCCCATGTTTGAAAAGTGGTGCCGGGCACCGTAATGGTCAGGGGTATTGCCGGCCCTCCTGGCGAATAAGAGCCCGAAGGAAACGTGATGACCGCGCTGCTCGGAGAGGTGGTACCGGTATGACAACCGCTGACGGCGCAGGTGTTGCCGGTCGGCATTGCCGAGTTGAAGGATGCCAACGTCGGAAAAGCCAATGCCGTGGGAACTTGCAGCTGCGCGCCAAAAAGCACAAGAGCGATGAGAAGGCTGGTGAACAACAGAAGCATTGCGGGACGGAATCGTTTCACTAGAATTACCCCCTGGATCAAATTTTTGATTCGGCAGCGCGCGGAGCTAAATGGCCTCAGCCTGTGTTCGAGAGCCCTACGAGCGCATTCCCCTGAATCCCAAACCCAGGCGACTCCATAGACCATTTCCGCATCGCCGAAGTTAGACTCCCACTGATCCACACGCTACTGGTCGCGCGGCCAGTCTAGGAACAGGGCGTCTCCACCGTTTGAGAACATGCCTCAAAAGTGTCCACCCGGTTGAATGGACAGGCTCAAAGTTGCATGGGGGGCATCGTCACGATCGAAGACAGCCGGGAATCAAAGCCGTGGAGTTTCACGCGGGCGCCAAAGGAATATGGATAAAGAGGAATGATTCTAAAGTTGCACCCAACGACGCCAAAATCTATGGCTGCTATTCCATATATTGGGGGCTCAGCATCAGAGGTCTGGGACGATGGTTCGCACACTCCCTTGAGCGAGCCAGTGCATTTCTCAGATTAGGATTCGAGGATCAATTCTTTTGCGCGCTGCGTCGCCTTCATGACCGCCTTGATCAACGTCACGCGCACTTTGCCGTCCTCCAACTCGAGGATTCCGTCCATCGTGGACCCTGCCGGCGTGGTTACGGCGTCCTTCAACAGCGCGGGGTGATCGCCGGTGTCAAGCACCATGCGCGCGGCGCCCATCATGGTCTGCGCCGCAAGCAACGTAGAGATGTCCCGGGGCAGCCCAACCTTCACGCCCCCTTCAGCGAGCGATTCCAGAATGATATAGATAAACGCCGTCCCGCTTGCGGAAAGTCCGGTCACCGCGTCGATCTGCTTTTCGTCCACGACAACCACGCGCCCCACGGCCTCAAACATCGTCTGCGCGATTTCCAAGTGCTCCTTCCCCGCGTGAATCCCTTTAGCGAGCCCCGTCATTCCGCAACCAATCGCGCAGGGCGTATTCGGCATGGCGCGCACCACGGGCGCGTCGAGTCCAAGATATTTCTCCATGAGCTGGGTTGGTACGGAAGCAACGACGGAAACGATCAGCTTGCCCGGTTTCATCTCGGGCTTAATTTCTTCGAGCACTTCGCGCACGGCCTGGGGCTTCACTGCCAGCAGCACGACGTCCGCGTCACGCACGGCCGCGCGGTTATCGGTGGACGCCTCAATTCCCAATTGCTTGGCGAGAGCGCGCGCCTTCTCTGCATGGCGCACCGTGGCGTGCACGCGCTTCGGCTGCACGAGTTTCTGCTCGAGAAATGCGCGCAGCAAAATTCCGCCGATTTTTCCGGCGCCCAGCACCGCCAGACGCCCATCCAAAAATTTGCCCGAAACTGTGGTTTTCATAGTGCCTGCATTGTTGACGACGCCAAGCCGTCCGTCAACATTCTTCCTTCGACGCTTTGGCTTTGCAGATTAGGAGTATTTTATTGCTGAGCCTGGAGAAGCGATCGAACCTGGGCCACTAGATTCACGGCCGCCTGGCTTGCCTCCGCGGTAGAAAAATCGGGCTCCAGCAACAGCAGTTTCACGTTCGGACCAATCTGGCGGAATTTCTCAATCGCCGGCTTGTTCGTTTGCATCCCGGGACCGCAAATCACGAGACTGGCCTTCGTGGCCCTCACGAGTGTTGCGGCTTCGGACGGATATCGCGTCGTGAAGGCCTCATAGCCCGAACGTTTCAGCAGGGCGTTCAGATAGGCCAACAAATCATGAGACGTGTCGATGCACACGACTCGAGTTGCCGATCGGCTGGATGTCTCTTCGCGAGATCGCCACTCGGAAAACGCGTCCATCGCTTCTTTTTCCGATGCGTAGAGGTGAAATAAGCTGGTCAAGTTCGTGACTTGAAGTACTTGGAGAAGAAACGGAGGCAATTGGCAAAGCTTGAGATCGCCACCGGCGTTCTGGAGCACACCGAAAAGACGAACCAGCGCTCCCAGCCCGCCGCTGTCGATGTAACTAACCTCCGCCAACTGCAGAACGAAATTCTTCGTTTCGTACTGTAGTTTTTCGAACTCGGCTTGAAGAGAGCGGACCTCGTCACCGGTGACGATTCGGCCCCTGCATCGAAGGACGATGACGTCACCTATCTTCTGATTCTCTAGGATCAGTGGCATTCGGGAACTAACGGTATCACATCTCACGCATCTGAGCGTATCCGAGCGCAGCAGATCGCGGGCGGGGTCGGCTTGAATGGAGATCGTTTGACAAGCTGCGCCGAGACAGGCTAGCGTTCAGCGTCAGACAGGAACTCCGATGGATTCCACAGGAGTGGTCACAGTCCGCTGGCCATTCGCATTGATCTCCATTCGGAACCCTGTGTAAATCCCGCGCATTTTGCAGAAGCTGCCGCCGAGCGTGGCTCCAGCGAGGCGGGCGGGAGTTAACTCCGGAAAGAACTGGCCGCCCCGAACCAGAATTTCACCGCTGCGGCCATCAATAATGATGATCTCATAGAGGCTGTTTCGAGTCCGGATGACCAACTTCTCCATATCTTCCATGCGGTCAACCTGCACCCCATTCGTCCACGGGTCCTCAGACCATTTGTCGAGCACCGCTGCTGCCTGGATGGTATCTTGCCCTTGCACTGGGTCCCCCTTGGGTTTCACTCAATACATTAGATGCTTCGACAGGCCTTTCCGTTCACTACTTTTATTTCCGAGTCTGGCCCGGACTCTTGCGGCCCGCCAAGCATAACCCGGAAACGTGGTAGCGTCATATGCTCTTGACTATCTAGAGTAGCCTACACCAGGACGCTACCGGAATCGGGTAAAGCTTGTATTTTCCTGGGTACAAATCCCCATTCCATCAAATGACAACACTGCCCCCGGGGAAAAGCAACTTGCCAGCGAGAATTACGAGTAATCATCGGATGACCTCGTTCATTTTGCGCCTGCTGGCACGCGGCGCTTCAACTCTTCAAACCAGTTCAGCACGACGTTGATTTGCGTCGGCGCCGCCTGCGCCTGCTCGGCGGGCTTGAGCATCAGGAATCGTTGGCCATCGGGTGACACGTCGTAGTTGGGGAATGTTACCGGGGTCGGCTGGTACTGTCCCTCAAAGAGCATATGGGGCTTGCCGACAGTGAAACCAGACTGAGTGGCGATGTCCACGGCCATCATCTTATCGCCGCTGCGGTAGAAAAGCTCCCGCCCGTTCGGATTCCAGACAGGCTCCGTGCCACCTTCGGTCGAGATTTGCCACTTCCCTCCGGGACCCGGATAGGGCTGCACGTAGATTTCCCGGTGACCGGATTCATCAGAGATATAGGCCATCCAACGCCCGTCGGGGGAAAACCGTGGCGCACCTTCGGTGAATGGTGTTTGCACGAAAGGCTGCGCCTTGCGGACTTGCCCTGAGCCCGCCGAAGCGTCACCCATCTGGAGCACCCAAATGTCCCATCCGGTGATGGGATTGGATTCAATAAACGCCAGTAGTTTCCCATCCGGGGACCAAGAATTCGGAACCGGGGGATACTCGCTGGTGGTCAACCGCTCCAACCCGCCACTGCCATCCGCCAGTTGCCAGAAAATGTTGAACGGCCCTTCCTTGTTTGATGAAAACGCGATTCGCTTGCCATCCGGTGTCCAAACCGGGTAGGTGTTCGCATTCCCCTCAAACGTCAACCGGGTCAACGCCTCCCGGGAGAGATCGTAGAGCCAGGTTTGAGACTCCTGCTCGGTGATCGTTACGGCTACACGGCGACCGTCGGGGGAAAGCCGCGGGTTCAGGTAAGCGCGCGCTGGGGCGGCCACGCGCTGCTCCATCCCATTCCGACTGACCCACACTAGACGGAGCTGTGCTCCCTGAACGCCGCCCGGAACATAAACCAGAGATCCCGCGGCTGAAAGGCTGTACTGGGCGCCTCCGCTTAATGGGGATTGCAGGACACCCTCCACCACAGGGACGGCCGCGCCCGTGGCCGTTAGCCGCAGGGGATCGAATGGCACGGCCATCAGGTTTCCCCCTTGCGCATAAACCAGGTGCCCGGAGGGCGCGTAGCGGGGGTGCGTCCCCCCGGAGATAAGGTTCCGCCGCTCGCTCGTCCCGAACGACTGGACGGCAATCTGCGCGTTGGTCCAACTACCGGTAGCTGGTCCTTCAGCAAAGAGCACAGCCTTCCCGCCGGGCAAGAACTCCGGCCAGCGGTGGCTAGTCTCCCCCTTTTTGAAACGAGTCAGCGGCTGCGGCGTGCCTCCCGCGTCTGGCACTTGCTGGAGGACTGAGATGTTTGTGGGTGCCAAGGCGATCATCCCTTGATTGCCCCAACTGGCCCCACGAGGGAACGCAGCATCACCGAGTATCAGAGCTGCTCCTCCGCCCACCGAAACCTTCTTCAGCTTCCCGCCGGCGACAAACCCCAGCCATAGACCGTCGGGGGAGAAAAAGGGGGCGATGGCTCCGTCCGTGCCGGAAATCGCTCTAGACTCGAGGCTATCCATCGCCCGCAGGTAAAGCTGCTGCGTGCCGCCTTGGGTGGCCACATACGCCAGGTGACTACCATCGGGAGAGAGGGCCACTGCAGGCCCGCTATCCAGACCTGCCAATTGTTGGCCCAGCGGCAGATTTATTACCGTGCGGGTGACAGGCTGCGGCGCTAGTGCGGGCGCGGGCTTGAGATTCCAGATGGCGAGACCGCTGAGGACCGCAACCAACAGCAACGCTCCGAGAACGGGGAGCAGTTCCTGCCGCCGGAGTGCGCGAATGCCTTTCGCTGGGGCAGCGATATTTGCGCTCAAGCTAGGAGGAGCTGACAGCGCTTCGTGAATTTCGATGCGAGCGTCGCCCGCGTCTCGAATACGAAGATTCCTATCTTTTTGCAAGCATCGCTTTAACAACATGCGTACCGCCGGCGGCGTAGTTGTAGGGAGGCGATTCCAGTCGGGTTCGGTCTTCACTACCGCGGCAAGAATTTCCGTTGTGTCCTCGCCCGCGAACGCCTGCTTGCCATTCAGAAGCTCGTACAACACGCAGCCAAACGCCCAAATGTCAGTGCGCTTGTCGACTGATTTTCCGCGCGCCTGCTCGGGGCTCATGTAGGCCGCGGTACCGAGAATCACTCCCTGCATCGTCGCAGCGGCGCTCATCGTGGGAGAATTAGCCGGATCAAACACCTCTGTATCTCCCGCGTACGCCTTCGCCAGACCGAAATCCAACACCTTTACTTTGCCTTCCGGCGTCACCTTCACATTCGCTGGTTTCAGGTCGCGGTGAATGATGTTTTTTTCGTGCGCCGCTTCCAGCGCCTCGGCAATCTGCACGGCGATCTTCAGTGCTTCCTCGATGCCCAGCGGGCCAGCCTTCACTCGCTCGGCCAGCGTCTCGCCGGAAACCAATTCCATCACCAGACATATACCACCGTCGTACTGCTCTAAACCGTAAATCGTCGCAATGTTCGCGTGATTCAGCGCCGCCAGCATCCGCGCTTCCCGCTCAAAGCGCGACAGCCGTTCCGGATCATTCACGAAATTTGTCGGAAGGACTTTGATGGCCACGTCGCGCTCAAGCTTCGTGTCGCGCGCGCGATACACCTCACCCATCCCGCCCGCACCAATCTGCGCGACGACTTCGTACGAGCCAAGACGTGTGCCAGCCACGATGGTCATTTCTTCAGCCCCGCTGTCCAGTTGAGGACAACCGTGATGGGTGCCGACGCCGCTTGCTCCGGGGATGTGTCGATCAGGAAGCGTTGGCCATCGGCGGAAACTGTGTACTGATTACGCCCTCCGGTCACAACGCGTGTCTCAAAGAGCGGCTTAACGGCGCCGACCTCAAAGCTCGCACCCTTTCCGCCTACTGTCGCAGACATCATCTTGTTGTCCGGGGAGAGGTAGAAGACCTCACTTCCGTCGCGGCGCCACCGAGGCCGATCACCACCCGCCGTCGAGATCTGCCACTTCCCACCAGGTCCTGGAAAGGGAGCGACATAAATTTCGTTTCTGCCAGACTCGTTCGAGCGGTACGCGACCCACCGGCCATCGGGAGAAAATTGGCCAAACCCATATTCAAACTTCGCGTTAGGAAACGGAACCGGCTTGCGGTCTCCCAAAAGCGGCAGGACAAACAATTCCGTGCGCATCTGCCCACCCTCGGCGCGATAGAGAATAAACTGTCCGTCCGGAGACCAGCTCGTGGGATATTTGTCGAGATTGTCCTCGAGCAGCACATCCTCCGTGCCGACTCCGTTCGAGGACTTTTGATAGAGATCAAGATGTCCTTTGCGATTTAAGTTGAAAACAATTCGGCTGTTGTCGGGCGACCAGATGGAACTTACTGCGGCCCCGGGACCGAAAGTAAAGCGCGTTCGCAGGCCGCGCGCGATGTCGTAGAACCAGATGTCCCGCCCCTTCCCCGTCTGATCTATGATGCTGAAGGAAGATCGCTTGCCGTCGGGAGCAAGCTCCAGATCGCTGTACAAAGCCGGGTCTCCCAGTACGCCAAGCTGTTTCCCAGTGCGGTCTAACCACAGAAGTTGGTTTCCTGCCGTTGCCGTTCCCGTTTGATACACCAACACCCCGTTCTCTGAAACTGAGTAAGATCCCGGCCGCACTCGTGGTGCCGCTATCCCGGATGTTTTCGGCAATCGGGAAAGCATCGCCCGTCAGTACGAGGCGCTGCGCGTCAAATGGCTGCGCCATGAGCGTGTTCTCGCGTAGGAAAAGCAAATGGCCCTCAGAATAGACGACATTTGACGAATCGGCGTTGATCAGGAACTTCCGTTCGGCCGAGTTGAGGGAGCCCACGTAAGCTGGCCCGCCTCCCGGGGCTGTGGAGGGCCGGTAAAGAAAATGTTGGCCGTCCGGCAGGAAGAAAGGCCGCATGTGGACCGCCTCGCCTTGGCCGAGCGTTGTGGCTGCGGAGGGCACCCCGCCAGCGGCAGACACTCTTTGGAGTGCCGCATTAGCCATCGGGGCAAAAACGATCACCCCGTCTCGATTCCACGTTCCGGCGCGAGGATCCGGCGCGTCGCACAACGAAATGGATGGGCCACCCGAAACCTCGATCTTCTTGAGTTTCCCGGCCGCAAAGAATCCGATGAATCGGCTGTCGGGCGACCAGAAAGGCTGGAATGCGCCCTCGGTTCCTGCGAGCGCCTGCGCGGCAAGCGTATCGAGCGAACGGACCCAGAGTTGCGATTTGCCATCCGCACCCCTGATTACAATGGCGATACGTCGGCCGTCGGGCGAAACCGCCAGGGGACTCACAACTGCTCCACTCGCCGTAGGAGCCGTCATTGCCAGTTGGCCCGTTCCAGGCGGAGAAACGAAAAAGCGGACAGGCTGTGCGCCCTCCGGCGCGCGCCGGAGATACGCGAAAGCTCCCCATCCCAGCGCTGCAGCGACGATGGCAATCGCCGCAATTGACCAAGCTGCGCGAATGTTGCTCAGAGGACCCTTGCGCGGCGCCGCCACGGGCTCGGCAGGAGCTGGTGTCGTGAGGGCCTCGTGAATCTCAATGCGCGCATCGCCAGCGTCTCGAAGGCGCTGAGTCTTGTCCTTTTGCAAGCTTCGCCGCAACAGATCGCGCACTTTCAGCGGTGTCGCCGCGGGCAGTGCCTGCCAGTCAGGCTCAACTCTGACCACTGCTGCCAAGATGTCGGTAACATCTTCGCCGTGAAAGGCCGCCTTCCCCGTCAGCAACTCGTACAACACACAGCCAAACGCCCAAATGTCGGTCCGCTTGTCGCACGCCTTGCCGCGCGCTTGCTCCGGGCTCATGTAAGCCGCCGTGCCCAGAATCACTCCCTGCATCGTGGCGGCTTGGCTGAGGGTGGGCGAGTTCGATAGATCGCTCCCCGACTCCTCGCCCGCGAAAGCCTTCGCTAGCCCGAAGTCCAACACCTTGACTTTGCCTTCCGGCGTTACTTTCACGTTGGCGGGTTTCAGATCGCGGTGAATGATGCTCTTCTCGTGCGCCGCTTCGAGCGCCTCGGCAATCTGTACAGCAATCTTCAGCGCTTCCTCGATACCAATTGGCCCAGCCTTCACTCGCTCGGCCAGCGTCTCGCCGGAAACCAATTCCATCACCAGACATGTACCACCGTCGTACTGCTCCAATCCGTAAATCGTCGCAATGTTCGTGTGATTCAGCGCCGCCAGCATCCGTGCTTCGCGCTGAAAGCGCGACAGCCGCTCCGGATCATTCACGAAGTTTGCGGGAAGAACTTTGATGGCTACATCGCGCCCGAGCTTGGTGTCGCGCGCGCGGTACACCTCACCCATCCCGCCCGCGCCAATCTGCGCGACGACTTCGTACGAGCCGAGACGTGTGCCGGCCGCGATGGTCATTTCTTCAGCCCCGCTGTCCAGTTGAGGACAACCGTGATGGGGGCCGACGCTGCTTGCTCCGGTGCTGAATTGATCAGGAAACGCTGGCCGTCGGCGGACACGTCGTACTGATAGCGTGCTCCGAGCGTAAGGCGTGTCCCAAGAAGCGGCTTCACAGCACCGATCTCGAAGCTTGATCCTTTCCCATTTACTTCCGCTGCCATCAGTTTGTAGTCGGGAGCGATATAATAGATTTCCTTGCCGTCGCGCCGCCATCGAGGCCAATCCCCACCAGCAGTGGAGATCTGCCACTTCCCCCCTGGCCCCGGAAATGGAGCGACATATACTTCGTTTCTGCCAGACTCGTCCGAGCGGTACGCGACCCACCGACCGTCGGGGGAAAACAGCCCCGGAGCCTCGTTGAACTGCGTCTGTAGGAACGGAAGCGGCTTTCGGTCGCCGGCGAGCGGCAACATAAACAAGTCGTTGCCTGTTCCCACCGTGGCCGCGCCAGTGATGTAGAGAATAAACCGGCCGTCGGGAGACCAACTCGTGGGAAACTTGTCAAGATTGTCTTCGAGCAGCGCTTCCTCAGTGCCGGCCCCGCTGGAAGCTTTTTGATACAAGTCGTAGTGCCCCTTGCGTCGTGAGTTAAACACCACCCGGCTGCCGTCAGGTGACCAGATCGCCGTTAGCGCCTCTGCCGGGCCGAACGTAAAACGAGTCCGGAGCCCGCGCCCCAGGTCGTAAAACCAGATGTCCCTCTCGTTCCCCGCTTGATCAGGAATGCTGACGGAAGCCCGCTTGCCGTCTGGAGAAAGCTCCAGGTCGGTGTATGCCGCTGGATCTCCAACAACGCCGATCTGCTTGCCCGTGCGGTCAAACCACACGAGCTGGGAGTTGCCTGTTGCCGCTCCCGTTTCATACGCCAACACACCATTCTCTGAGGCTGAGAAGAAGCCGTAGGGCTGACCCGCAGGTGTCGTCTGAATCTGGTCCGCAATCGGAAACGCATCGCCAGCCAGTACGAGGCGTCGCGCGTCAAATGGTTGCGCCATGAGCGTTCTCTCGCGCAAGAAGAGCAGATGACCCTGGGTGTAAAGGACATTTGCTGAATCAGCGTTTATTAATAACTTGCGTTCGGCTGAGTCGAGCGACCCCAGATAAATCGGACCTCCCAAACCCGCGCCCGAAGCGACCGCACTGAACAGAAAATGCCGGCCGTCGGGCAAGAAGCTCGGTCGCTGGTTTCGGGTCTCTCCTTGACCGAGCACGGTGGCGGCGGTGGGCACGCCGCCCGACGCAGATACTTTCTGGAGAGCGGAGTTGGCTGTCGGGGTAAAGACGATCACCCCATCTCGACTCCAAGCGCCGCCGCGGTTGTTCGGCGCGTCGCACAATGTAATGGGCGGACCGCCCGAAACATCGATCTTCTTAAGCTTCCCACCCGCGAAGAATCCGAGAAAGTGGCTGTCGGGTGACCAGAAAGGAGACGAAGCGCCGTCGGTCCCTACCAGGGCCTGCGCGGTGAGCGAGTCGAGCAATCGGACCCAAAGAACAGACCTGCCGTCCGCGCTCATGGCTAGGAACGCGATACGATGGCCGTCGGGCGAAACCGCCAAAGGAGCCACCGCTCCCGTGGTTGCTGCCGTGCCACCGGGCAGTCGCGCCAAGCTCCACGTCTCCGGCGGGGAGACGAAAAAGCGGATTGACTGTGCGTCTTCCGGGGGGCGCTGGAAATGGACGAAAGATCCGAGAGCCAGCGACGCAAGGAAAAAAACTGCCGCGACGAACCAGGCGAGGCGTGAATCACCCAGAGGACCCTTGCGGCTGGTGACGACGCGCGCCGGCATTCCGGTCTGCGAGCCACCCTCGGCAATCCATTTCAGCTCGTCGCATACATCGCTGGCCGCCTGCCATCTTTTTTCGGGCTCCTTGGCAAGGCATTTCCTCACCACGCGATCGAGAGCGGGAGGCGTCATCGGCTGGAGAGAAGAGATGGGTGGCGGATCGATCTCCAGAATTTTGGCGATCAGACTGGCTTGAGTCTTTCCCTCGAAGGCCCTCTTGCCCGTCGTCATTTCGTAGACCACCGCGCCGAAAGAAAAAATGTCCGTGCGCGCATCCACTTCCTTGCCTTCGACCTGTTCCGGGGCCATGTATTGCATCGTGCCCAAAATTGTCCCATGCGCCGTCAGTGGATCGCTCGCCGTGGGAAGTTGTGAAAGCTGCACGTTGGCCGGAGCAACCTCCTGCTTCAATTTCGCCAAACCGAAGTCCAGCAGCTTCGTGCCGGATTTGGTGAGCATGATGTTGCCGGGCTTCAGATCGCGATGCGTGATGCCCTTGCGATGCGCCTTGTCGAGCGCATCGGCCATTTCGATGGCGTACTGCAACACTTGCTCCAGCGGCAGCGCGCCTTTCAGCAACCGCTGCCCGAGTGTCTCCCCTTCGAGATACTCCATCACCAGATAATCAACGCCATCCTGACAGCCAATGTCGTGGAGGACGCAGATGTGGGGATGATTCAGGCTGGCAATGGTGCGCGCTTCGCGCTCGAATCGCTCGCGCAATTCAGAACGATCTGCAAGATGTGCAGGAAGAACCTTGATGGCGACAATTCGATCGAGCCGTGTATCGCGGGCGCGATACACCTCGCCCATCCCGCCCGCACCGATGGCGGTGAGGATTTCGTATGGTCCGAGCTTGGTACCAGCCGCGATGGTCATTTCTTCAATCCCGCAGTCCAGTTGAGGACCACCGTGATAGGTGCATTATTGAGCTCTCCGGCGAGACCGGATTCGGTCCGAGGAATCAGGAATCGCTGGCCGTCGGCCGATACGGCGTAAGTGCTCCAGTTGCCCGTATGGCCGAAGGAAAGATTGACGTATCCGGAGTCGAACAGTGGACGAGGGGCGGAGAATTCCAGCGAGGTACCGGTGGAATTGACTCCGACGGAGACCAGCTTCCCCCTACTTAGCGATTCCATGTAAATCAGTTCCTTCCCGTCCCGGCGCCATCGTGCATAAAATCCGCCGTTGCTCGAAATCTGCCATTTGCCCGCGCCCGGGGGAAACGATTGGACATAGATCTCGCGTCTGCCGGTTTCGTCGGACGAGTAAGCGAACCATTTCCCATCAGGTGAGATCTGTGGATGCGACTCAACAAATGGCGTCTGCAGAATCGGGAACGGCTTCCGGTCTCCCGTTAACGGGAGCGCCCAAACATCTGCGTTCGTCTTCGGGTCCAGGACCATGTAGAGGATGATCTTGCCATCCGCCGACCAACTCATGGGGCTTTTTACGAGATCTGATTCGACGAGCAACTCTTCGCTGCCCGTACCATTCGACAGTTTCTGGTAGAGGCCCCACTTGCCGTTCCGCCTTGACCCGAAAACGATGCGGCTGCCGTCGGGCGACCAGATTGGACTTGCATTCTCCTGCGAGGCATCGAAAGTTAGCCGAGAGGTTTTGCCGCCTGCCGCGTCCACGAGCCAAACGTCGCCTCCCGCGCCGTCGTGGCGATGGACAGCGATCCGCTTCCCGTCGGGGGAAAGATCCGGCCCCAGATATGCACCCGGCGCGCCAACCGATTCGATCAGTTTGCCGCTTCGATCGACCCAGGTGAGCCGCAGGTTCGGGGCGCCTGCGCCGGTTCGATATGTCAATTCGCCACTCTCAGACGCGGAGAACGCCGCGCCGGGCCCATCGAAAGCAACTTGTTCAGCAATGGGAACCGCCTCGCCGCTCAACTGAAGCTTCTTACCGTCGAACGCTTGTGCCAGGAGTGTGCCCTGACGGACGAACAGCAAGTAACCGGGCGGCGCGTAAACGGCTGCGGAATCCGCGGCAAGAAGACGTTGCCCATCTAACGAATCGAGAGACCCGATGAAAACACCGGCGTTCTCACCCGTCCCCCCAACGAAGTAGAGAAACCGCTTGCCGTCTGGAAGAAATGAAGGAAACCGGTGACTGGTCTGTTGCTGGCTCAGCTTTGTTGCGGCTTCCGCAGCGCCTCCCGCGGAGGACACTCGACTCAGCGGCCCGGAGTTGCTGGCCGCAAACACAATCACTCCGTCCCGGGTCCAGCTCCCGCCGCGGGCGTTCGGCGCTTCAGTTAGCGTCTGAGGCGGTCCCCCGCCGACATCAATCTTCTTCAATTTTCCCTGACCAAAGAACCCCACGGTTCGACTATCTGGCGACCAGAACGGCAGGGCCGCGCCGTCGGTTCCCTGCAGCGGCTGTGCCGCAAGAGTGTCCAGCGCACGAACCCAGAGCATCACCTTACCCGACTCATCTTTCGCAGTGAATGCGAGCCGGCGGCCGTCCGGGGAAATACTTCCTCCGGTGTATCCAGTGGTTCCGGCTCCTACCCCTGACTCGAAACTCGTCTTATCTGGAGCGGAAACAAGAAACCGCACAGCCGCGGACTCGCTCGGAGATCGGTAGTCATAGACCCGCATTGAGACTAGAATGATCGTCGTGAGAAAAAAAACCGCGGAGATGGCGAACAAGAGCTTTTGTACCCAGGCGGGCTTGGGCCGCAGTTCAGCACCGTTTACGGGTGTGGCTGCGGGTGCGGTCAGGGCCTCTTCCATTTCGATCTGGGCGTCACCGGCATCGCGCAAGCGCAGCCTTTTGTCCTTCTGTAAGCAGCGGCGCAGCAGGTCGCGAACTTTCAGCGGTGTCGCAACGGGCAACGCTTGCCAGTCAGGCTCAGATCTGACCACCGCCGCAAGAATGTCCCCGACATCTTCACCCTGAAACGCAGCTTTCCCAGTCAGCAGTTCGTAGAGCACTGCGCCGAAGGCCCAGATGTCCGTTCGTTTGTCTACCGCTTTGCCCTTGGCCTGCTCGGGACTCATATAAGCCGCAGTGCCGAGAATCACACCCTGCATCGTGGCGGCCATACTCAGCGTCGGTGAATTGCCAATATCTTCGGCCGTCGCGTCACCCGCGAACGCCTTCGCCAGTCCGAAGTCCAGCACCTTCACTTTGCCTTCCGGCGTCACTTGCACGTTCGCCGGTTTCAAATCGCGGTGGATTATGCTTTTCTCGTGCGCGGCTTCGAGAGCCTCCGCAATCTGCTTTGCAATCTTGAGAGCTTCTTCGACGGGAACCGGATCTTCTCGCTTGATGCGCTCTTGAAGAGTCTCGCCTGACACCAACTCCATGACGAGGTACTGCACGCCGTCGGAATGTTCCAGGCCGAAGATCGTGGCGATGTTGGGATGATTCAGCGCCGCCAGCATCTTCGCTTCGCGCTGGAATCGCGACAGCCGTTCGGCATCATGCGCAAACGCTTCCGGCAAAACTTTTATTGCAACGTCGCGCCCAAGTTTGGTGTCGTGCGCTTGATAAACCTCACCCATTCCGCCCGCACCGATAGCGGAGAGGATTTCGTAAGGTCCTAGACGCCTGCCGGGGAGAATCGCCATAGGCTCCCGCCCATTTATAATCGGCAGAGTATAACCTTGTCAGGCATCCACGCACGTGCAAATTCTTGCGCCATGCAGCCCTGGTGAAGCAGCGGTGGCAGGCGCCAAGATCGAGCCGTTGAATTGGGCATTGCCCCGTTCCGATTCCACGATCAGCGAAGAGTAATCTTCTTGCTAAGCGTGCTACAATCCCGGCACTGAGTGATCCCAATGTCTGACCTGCCAGCCCTCGATAAAACTGGTCTCGAAGTCAGATCTCCCGACAACACGCGGAGGTTTGTTCTCCTCACCGAATCGCCCTTTTGTATTGGACGCGGCGAGACGGGGAACCATCTGCAGCTTGCCGACAGCCGCATCTCTCGTCAATGTGCCGCAATCATCTCCGAGGGCGACTTGTGGTATCTCGAAGACCGGGGCCACCGCCGCGGCGTCTTTGTGAGTGGAAAGCAAATCGATCGCTGCGAATTGAAGGACGGCGACGTCATTAGTTTTGGCCTCGATGATTCCTACGAAATCATCTTCCGGTCCTCCACGGGCGACACTTCCATTCAGAACATTCTCAGCCGTATCCAGGACCTTCCCGGCACCGGGTCTTCGCCCGGCGGCCTCCACAAATTGAATCTGCTCCTGGAAGCCACCATGCTTTTGCATTCGCAGCTTCCTCTCGACTCCGTGCTTGGCACGATGCTGGACCATGCAATCTCGATCACCGATGCGGACCGCGGCCTCTTGCTTGAGCCTGATTCGTCCGGAGCGCTTCGCATTCGGCTGGCCCGCCGCAGCGGAGGCCTGCGCCTTTCGCCAGACAGTGTCGCTCCCAGCCAGACCGCCCTGCGCCACGCTCTCGAGCGGCAGGCCAGCGTGATTACCGAGGACCTCGCTCAAGCGGACATCAAACTTCAGGATGCGCAGAGCATCGTCGCGCAGCGTCTGCGCGCCATTGTCGCCATTCCCCTCTACGCCATGCCTCGTGCCAGTTCCGCGGAATCCGTGGTGCTTTCCAAACGAGGAGAGTTTCTCGGCGTCGTCTATCTGGATTCTCGCCGCGCCGCCGCCTTCTCCAAACTCGAGCGCCAAATTCTGGACGCGCTGGCGGTCGAAGCCGCCAGCATCTTGGACAACGCGCGCCTGGTCGAATACGAGCGGCAGCGCCAACGCCTGGAGCAGCAACTCAGCATCGCCCGAGACATTCAGCAGGCCCTTCTCCCGCGCGGCTTCCGGGATTTCCCTCATCTCACCGTCAGCGGCATTAATCTTCCGTGCCTCTCCGTCGGAGGGGACTACTTCGACGTGTTTCCGATGAGCGATGACCGCACAGCCTTCCTGATCGCGGACGTCTCCGGCAAAGGCCTCGGCGCGGCGCTGCTCTCGACGATGCTGCAAGGCGCGCTTTCGGGCATGACGATGGGCGCCGACCCCGCGCGCGTGTTCAATCACATCAACAAATTTTTGTGCGAACACGCCGAAGTAGGCAAATACGCCACCATGTTTTTCGGCGCTCTCAGCCGCAATGGGGATCTCGAATACATCAATGCCGGCCATCCCTCGCCCCTGCTTCTTCGTGGTGGGGAACTCGCTGAGCCGTTTACCGAGGGTTCTACTCCCGTTGGACTCGTCCCCGATGCGGATTACAAAGCCGCATGCGTCAGACTCGAAACGGGCGACACACTCGTCCTGTTTAGCGATGGAGTCACCGAAGCCGCGGACCCCGACGAGCAACTGTTCGGCATCCCTCGCCTGCGCGAAGCCTTGGCCGACCTGCAAGACTCCCCCCTGGATCATCTCCAAAAGGCGGTTTTCGATTCCGTTGAAACTTTTACGCGTGGCGCCAGCCAGGCGGACGATATCACCCTACTCCTCGTTCGCTACCGCGCCGCCGCGCAGACGGCTGCTTCCTGAACCTGCCAGCCCATTCCGTGCGGGCTCTACTTGTTTACCCCGAATCCAGAGGGGGAGCCCGCCTAAGTAAAGTCGGCCGGCTCAATGAACCTTCCAGAGCCGATGGGAGGAAAATGGGTGTATACTCCCCGCCGGTTCGGGGATTCAGGCCTGACTCCGGCAGATGTGTGATGTGGGCCCGTGGTGGCTGCCTCAGCAATCATCTTTCGACGAAAGAGGGAGAACAAACATGGCTCTCAAGATTACAAGTCACGAATCGGATGGAATCGCTGTGCTGGCGCTGGACGGGCGCATCGTGCTCGGAGAAGAGACCGTGGCGCTTCGTGAAAAAGTGAAGGGCCTGCTAGGCCAGGGCAAGAAGAAGCTCGTCCTGGATCTGAAAAATGTCACCATGATCGACAGCTCCGGCCTCGGCGCGCTGGTCGCCGCGCATTCCAGCGCGAAATCCGGCGGAGCAGTGTTGCGGCTCTGCAACCTGGGAACGAGAACCAACGAATTGCTGCAGATGACCCGGCTGGTGACTGTCTTCGAAGTATCCAACTCCGAGGCGGACGCGGTAAAAAGTTTCTCGAAGTAGCGCTTCTTCGTTGGCCTCATTGCAGCTTTGCGTATTCCGCCTTGGCTTGCTTCAGGATGGGAATGTCGGTGTCGGCGTCTTTCCACAGCGACAGAAAATCATTGTAGGCGGCGCGGGATTTGGCGGTGTCTCCCTGCAAGGCATAGGCGCGGGCCAGGCCGAGATGGGCGAGTGCGCCGATGGGTTCGTTTAACACAATCCCGCGATGGTCGAGAATTTTCTGGAACTCGGCGACAGCCTCGCTCCCCTGATGTCCAGCCAGGTAAGCTTCCCCACGCAGATAGACAGGTCCGAGACTGAGAAAAGTGCTGCCAAGTTCATAGGGAGCGGTCGCCTGAAGAGTCTCGACGGCCATTGAGGGGGAGTTGCGATTAAGAGCGAGCTGAGCGCGAATCGTTGGCAGGTAGTTGAACTGCACAATCGTATCTTCGGGGAAGCGTTTGGACAAATCATCCGCAAGTAGCTGGGCCTGGGTCGTTTCCCCTGCCAAGACGAGCGTCAGCGCCGCTTCGTACTGCACATCCCGTCCGGTCGAAAGCCCGAGCGCCGCCGCAGTTCGTTGGCGGCCTTCGGTTGAATTTCCAAAAAGAGCTTCCCGCAAGGCCGCTTCGGCTTCATAGCCGGCGGCTGTTTCTTTCTCTTCCGCACGCTCAGCCGAAGCCACCGCACGGCGAGAAAACTCTCGAGCCTTCCCCAGCCGCCCGAAATAGGCGTTCGTATCTCCTTCCGAATCCAAAAATACGTCTTCAACACCTGGCTTGCCCGTGGCCCACGCCACCTGCCGTGCCATCCCGGGACCATCGTTCTGCAAGAACGAAAGTGAATATAGCTGTTGGCGCAAAAAGGGCGAATCGAGCTTCTTTGCCATCGCCTCTTCAACGGAGCTGCGGCCCTCCTCGAGCCGATTCAGTGCGAGATAGACAGAAACAACGCCAGCATGTATTGGTGCAACACCTGGAGCGCGACGAAGGGCCTCGCGTGCATCCGTAAGAGCCTTATCGTACTGCCCGAGTTGACCGTAGATGACCGACTGGTTGAGCGGTGGAAGAAAATCTCGCGGGTAGTACTGTGACCAGAGTTCGTGTACCTGCCGCACCCTTTCCAGGTCGCCGGTGGCATATATATAGTAGTGAGACTCGATGTAGAATTTCTCCCGCTCACTCACCCGCTCACGCAGCTCAAAGCCCTTCAGAGCGTTCTCTGCGGCTAAGGTGACCTGCCCCAGATTGCTGTAGCGTGTCCCTACCACGGAGTAGGCCATCGCGAAATTGGGGTCGAGTCGGATGGCCTGTTGGAACAAGGGCACGGCAGCGTTCTCGTCGCCGCTGTTCACGTAGCTCCACCCTCGACTGTAGGCCTGGAGGGCCTCGAGCGAGGGTGTGGTGGCCTGCTCGAGCGGCGTGTCGAATTTTTGCAGCGTGCTGAGCGATTCGCCGAGCTTGTTGCGCAGCTTCGCGGCGGCGTCACCGACCGCTTTCAAGACCTGCTCTTTGCCCTCCGCCGTTGCTTGCTCCTCCGCAAGGGAATCGCCCGTGCGGCAGTTCACCGCTTGAATCCCGAGCACATATTGACTTCCAAGGCTGGCGATGGAGCCGTTCAGCACTCCGGCGCTCTCCGTTCTTTGGCAGATTTCCCGCGCAATCGGCGGCGTTAACCGGGCGTCTGGCGGTTGGCCCATCAGGCGAAGCGTTTGTTGAATGCGATCCTGGGAAATAAGGTTGAGGAATGGGGATTGTTCGAGCTGCACCTGCAAGCCCTGCCGCAGCGTGTCGTCGAAGACAGAGTCACCCGTCTTGTTCGTGAAATCGGCCAGGACGATCGTGTCCTTATCGGTGAGCTTCGGGGTACGATGGAAATAGAAATATCCGCCTGCGGCCAACGCCGCGAGAACCGCCATCGCCGCAGGGGCAAGCACTTTCCAGCGTTTACCAGGGCGCATGCGCATGCCAGAGCCCGTCCTGGCACCTGCCGACAAACGGACTGACTCTGTGTCGCGCTTCAGCCGGTGCAAATCCGCGCGGATGTCCGCGGCACTTTGGTAGCGCAACTTGCGGTCCTTCTCCAGAGCTTTGGTGATAATTTCTTCGAGCTTCGGCGGGACTAGTGGATTGAGTCCAAGCGGTGAGATGGGTGCCTGGCTGAGAATCGCGTGGAAGATTACGGCCGAAGTGTTGCCTGGAAAAGGCAGTTTGCCGGTGGCCATTTCGTACAGCACCACGCCGAAGGAGAAAAGGTCGGTTCGTGCGTCCAGTTCTTCCCCTCTTGCCTGCTCCGGCGACATGTATGCCACCGTGCCCAGCGCCGTGCCCGGGCTGGTCAGGTCCTGTTCAGAAACAGTTGGCAACGCCGAAGCCCCCACGCCTGCGGCTGGATTCTCTTTTCGGTCTACTTTGGCCAACCCAAAATCCAAGACTTTGGCGTGCCCGCGATCTGTAACGAAAAGGTTCGCGGGCTTGATGTCCCGGTGCACGATCCCTTTGGAGTGGGCCGCGTCCAATGCATCCGCGATCTCAATCGCTAGTTCCAACACTTCATCCGTTTTGAGTGCCCTGCCCCCAATCCGATGCTTCAGCGTGTTCCCTTCCATCAATTCCATGGCAATGAAGGGCTGGCCGTCGGCTTCCTCAATGTCGTAAATTGTGCAGATGTTCGGGTGGTTGAGAGCCGAGGCGGCACGGGCTTCTCGTCGGAACCTCTCGAGGGCTTGGCGGTCTTTCGCAAATTCCTGCGGCAGGAACTTCAGCGCCACGAAGCGGCCCAGCTTCGTGTCTTCAGCCTTGTAAACGACACCCATACCGCCGCCACCAAGCTGCTCCACGATGCGGTAGTGGGAGACGGTGATCCCGATCAGGCCATCCATAAGTGGGATGATGGTATGTTGACGTAAAGTCAGGGTCAATCAAAGTTTAATCGTGCCGCGCGCCGCGCAACACTTCAATCGCGTGCGGCAGCAATTCCGCAACCGCGTCGAGCGACTCCTCCGCGCCTCGCGGGCTTCCCGGCAAATTGACGATCAGCACGCGCCCCCGGACTCCCGCCAATCCCCGGGACAATGCCGCGCGCGGATTCTTTTTCCGGCCGTACTCGCGCATCATTTCGGAAACTCCCGGCAACAATTTCTGGCAGGCTTCCGTGGTGGCTTCGGGAGTCGAATCCCTCGGACCAATTCCCGTGCCGCCGGTCGTCAGGATTAACTCCGCCCTACCGCCGTCGGCCAACGAAACCAACTGTTCCCGAATCAACGCAGGATCGTCCGGCAGTACCGCTTCCGCGACCACGTCCCAGCCGAGTTGCCGGCAACGCTCGCGCAGCGCGGGCCCGGAGGCATCGCTCCGAACGCCTTGCGATACTGAATCGCTTATAGTAAGAATGACGACACGCATGCGGAAGGGCTAACTTTCCACTTTGGTTTGATTCGCTTCGTCCATCAAACGCATCGCTTCCATCAGCAGGCCGGTGGTCGAGTGCGTGGTCGTTTCGCGATCGGAATTGGCTCCGAAATCAATCTCGAAATCGCCATCGCTCCAACTCACCACATGGTACACGGCGGGATCGCCCTGGGTTTCACCAATCTGCGCGTGCTTGCATTGTCCCGCTGTAAAGTACATCTCGCAGCGTTCCTCGCCGCGGTGCAGCGACAAGCGGCACGATTTCTGCCCCATGTCGAGCGACTGCATCAGTTCGGTCACGCTCATTTCCTCGAGCCGCCCCTGAATTACGCCGGGCCGCGATGCGTGCTTCTGCATTTTCTCCAGATGCAGGCGGTCGATGATTTTCTTGGTCTGCCGCACCAAGTCCGACACGAAAAATGGTTTCGGAACGAAATCCTCGACGCCACCGCCCACCGCGGGCCGGAGTTTTTCCTCGATGTCTCCCCGGCTGGCCACGAACACAAATGGAATATTTCGAGTATTCTCCCGCCCCCTCAATTTTTCATAGAGCTGCCGCCCGTCCAGGCCTGGCATCCGGAAATCGGAAATAATCAAATCGGGTGGATTGTCGATGGATTTGAGCAGAGCGTCGGCGCCGTCGGCCGCGGAAATCACCTTGCAATGCGGCTCCATTCCGTGGCACATCAGGTCGCGGACGAGCGGATTGTCGTCCACGATCAGTACCTGAACTTCATTGGAGGGAGTCTTCATCGAGAAACGCTGTTCTTGCGGCGCAGATAATGGCCGCTCTTGCCGCCGACTTTCTCCACCAGGACGATGTCGGTAATTTCCATTCCCTTGTCCAGGGCCTTGCACATGTCGTACACGGTCAGGGCCGCTGCCGACACTGCTACCAGCGCTTCCATCTCCACGCCGGTCTGGGCCGTCGTGGTGACGCGGGAAGTGACCTCCACGCCATTCTTGCACAGCCGAGCGGTCACATCAATGTGCGTCAGCAGCAGCGGGTGACAAAGAGGTATCCACTCGGCCGTGCGTTTCGCGGCCGCAATTCCCGCAATTCGTGCAATTTCCAGGGGGTTCCCCTTGGGCAGCTGGTGCTGCCGCAGGGCGCGCAAAACCGCCGGTGACATCCGCACGAATCCGCGTGCAGCGGCCATCCGCTCCGTGACAGCCTTCGCCGTCACGTCAACCATGGCTACTTCTCCGCGCTTCCGGAAATGCGTCAGCTTTCGCATGAGCCCGCAAGGGTAGGGGCACGGCATGCCGTGCCCCTACGGATATCAACGCTAAACTGCGCCGCGCCGAGGCAGCACGTCCACCCACTCCCCCGCAGCAATCTCGGGCCGCTCGGGGCCAATCACCAGGAACCCGTTAGCCAGCGCCAGCGCAACGATATCGCCGGACCCCTGCCAAGGCAACTGCGTGACTCGCGCCTCCCGGCCCGCCCATTCGATCCGCGCAGGCAGGAAATGCGTCATCGGTCCCTTCTCGTGGACCGGCGTCACAAGCTTGCCGCGAAAGACCGGCAGAGGCCGCGGCGCCGCGCCACTCAATATATCAATGGCGGGCAGCACAAACAGTTCGAACGTCACCATGGTCGAGACCGGATTCCCCGGCAGCCCGAAGACGAGTTTCCCGCGGCACGTCGCGAACACCGCAGGCCGCCCGGGACGTATCGCGACGCCTGTAAAATGAAATTCCGCGCCCAGGTCGCCGAGCACCTGCTCGACCAGATCGTACTTCCCCATCGACACGCCGCCGGAGAGAACCAAAATGTCCGCCTCCAGCCCGCGTTCGATCTCTTTTCTAAGAGCGACTTATCTCGTCGGGGGCATTTCCCAGCTGGATCGGTTCGGCGCCGGCAGTGCGCGCCAACACTTCGATGGAAATGCCGTTGCTGTTTCGGACCTGAAGAGGTCCCGGAATCGCTCGCGCGTCCACCACTTCATCGCCAGTAGAGAGGATCGCCAAACGCGGGGCTTGCGAACACTTCCAGGCGCGTTGCTCCCGCCTGCGCCGCCAGGGCCATTTCCGCGTAGCCAACGCGCGCGTTTGCCGCCACCAACAACGCACCCATGCGCGCCTCGCTGCCGCGTGGAACGATGTGATCGCCGCTGTCCGCCGCACGATCGAGCGTTATCGTGCGCCCATCGCGCTTCGTGTGTTCGATCATGGCGACGGCGTCCGCTCCGGCAGGAACGCTCGCGCCCGTCATGATTTCGACGCACTGCCCCGGTCCAAGAGCGCCGTCAAAACTGCCGCCAGCGCGCAACTCGCCGACGCATTCGAGACGCGCGCCCGGGGAAGCCGCATCCGCGGCACGAACAGCAAAACCATCGCGCGTCGAGCGGTTGAAGGGAGGATAGTCGCGATCCGCGCGCACTTCACGCGGCCAGCACGCGGCCAAATGCTTGCTCGATTTCGATGGTTTCACGCCGCGCCGGCCGCCGGAGGGCTCCGGCGACCTCGATTACTTTCTGCCGCGCCTCCGCGTAAGGCAGCATGGTGCTCATGGTCTAAATCCAGGTGGCAAGCTGTGTGCCGGCACATACGATCGTGGCGTCGCGTTCGGGGCCGGTCGAAATCATGCCGATTTCAACGCCTAGAAAATCGGAGATAAATTTCAGGTATTCCAGGGCCAGGCGCGGCAGCTTCGCGGCATCCTGCACTCCGTAGGTGTCCGACTGCCAACCCGGGAGGGCGCGATATTCGGGCGTGACCTCGGCCAGATCCTCGGCCGCTGCCGGCATTTCCCGCAGCAGAGTGCCCTTGTAACGATAGCCCGTGCAAACTTGAATTTCTTTTTGGGTGTCGAACACGTCGAGCTTGGTGACCACCAGCGATGAAATTCCGTTGATGCGGATCGCGTACTGCAGCACGACCAGGTCCAGCCAGCCGCACCGCCGGGGACGGCCCGTCACCGCGCCGTATTCTTTTCCGCGGTCGCGCACTTCCGTGGCCTCGAGATCGGGCATCTCCGTCGGGAACGGGCCGCTGCCCACGCGCGTCGTGTAGGCCTTGGTCACTCCGGCCACCGCGTTGATTCGCGTGGGGCCCACGCCCAGGCCCGGTGCAGGCGCCGCCCGAAATCGCATTCGAAGATGTAACGAACGGATACGTACCGAAATCGATGTCCAGCATCGTGCCCTGCGCGCCTTCAAACAAAACCGAGCGCCCCGCATCGAGCGCATCGTTGATCAGCACCGACGCATCGCCGATCAAGGGCCGCAGCCGCTCGCCCAAGCGCAAGATACTGCTTCGGCCATCCCCGCAGTATCGAGAGGCACGCCGTAGGTTGCGCGGCACACGGCATCTTTTTCGGCAATCACGCGCTCGAGTTTTTCGCGGAATCGCGCCGGATTCAACAAGTCGCCCACGCGGATTCCGTGCCGCGCCATCTTGTCTTCATACGCCGGACCGATCCCGCGCGACGTGGTTCCAATTTTCCACGCCCCGCGCGCCGCTTCCGCCGCCTTTTCCATTTGCCGGTGATACGGAAAGATCAGGTGCGCGCGATTCGAAAGGTGCAGCCGCCCGGTAACGTCGATTCCGGCTTTCGCAAGCGTATCGAGCTCCGCGGCCAGCGCCACCGGATCGACCACGACGCCCGAGCCGATGACCGCGTGCTTGCCGGGACGCAAAATTCCGCACGGAATCAATTGCAGGACGAAGCGATTCCCGCTGTAGATAACCGTATGCCCCGCATTGTGCCCGCCCGCGCATCGCGCAATGTAATCGAAGGACGCCGCAAGGTAGTCCACCACCTTGCCCTTGCCTTCATCGCCCCACTGCGCACCTACAACCACGATCGACTTCATCAGCCGGCTTCTCCTAACTCAACATTGCAAGAAAACCCCCGGGTCTAAAGTGCGGTCTATGCATCCCGACTCGGTCGGGGACCCGGGCTACAACTTAATACGCAGGACCGCATGTTGTAGCCCGTCCCGGTCAGACCGGGACGGGGGGTTTCCCTACACCAAGCGGATATCGTCCGGAATCACCGCGCCAGCCTACCTTCAGACATTGAGCCGCACAATTCCGCGCCTCTCCATAACGACGGATTCACAGGGAGGGATTATTTAAACCGCGGAATACTTATGCTACATGCGGCCAACAGAGAAGGCAAGCCGCCGGACGAGATGGTGTTGGGAAAGGTTCTGATAAGCCCCACTTATCGGGCACAATTTGGCGAGAGACCATAGAAATGGGCATGAGTATTCTTGCAACCGAGTTTACACTTCCGTCGGCGCCATAAATCAAATATAATCACAAAAATCGCAAAGGAGAATTACTCCTTGCTGTCCGTTCACAGATCGGTTTGTACCTTGGCCCTGTACGCAATCGCGGCTGCAACGGCATTCGCACAAGCAAAGGCGCCTGGAAGAAACTGGACGCCTCCGAAAACCGCATGGGGCGATCCCGACCTTCAGGGTGTCTGGACGGGCGATGATTCCTTCGGAGTCCCCCTCGAACGTCCCCGCAGGTACGGCAACCGAAAGCTGTTGACCGACGAAGAATACGCTGCGCGCGCGAAGGAAAATGAACTGCTCGCGACCAGCATTCAGGAGGGCGTCACTCCTAACGCGGGCTACTGGCTGCAGCATGAGGGCGTGGATTACCAGCCGTATTCCTCGAGCTGGAGCGAGTACGCTCGGCGGACCTCGCGCCAGACTTCCCTGATCGTCGAACCCGAGGACGGCCAATTCCCGGCGCTGACGCCACAAGCCAAGATGCTGCGAGCCGCCGCGCTTGCCGCTTCCAGGAGGAAGCCCCGTCCGGAATCATGGGAAGATATCAGCATGTTCGGCCGATGCATAACGAGGGGCGTACTGGGTTCGATGCTGCCGGTGATGTACGGAAACGGAATCGACATCCTGCAGTCGCCCGGGCTGGTCGTGCTTCGCTATGAGATGATCCACGAGACTCGCATTGTTCCGCTCGACCCGCCTGACCATCCTCGTCCGCATCTCGCCGCCAGCCTGCGCACCTATATGGGCGACCCCCGTGGACACTGGGAGGGCGATACGCTTGTAGTCGAAACTACGAACTTTATTGGCGACCGCGTCGGCATCGGCCCCGATGGAGCTGGGGTCCGGTACAGCGAAGATCTTCGTCTGGTCGAACGATTCACGCGCCTGAATGACCGATCCCTTCAATACGAAGTAACGGTCTTCGATCCGAAGACCTTCTCAGCTTCATGGAGCGTGGAGTTCCCAATCACCCAGGAGCCCGGGTACCAGATTTTCGAATACGCTTGTCACGAGGGCAACTATGCGATGACGAATATCCTGAGCGGAGCCCGCGCAGAAGAGGCCGATCAACCCGCGGCGAAATGAACTTTCGCAAGAATGGGCGCGGCGTTTTGTGTTCCCGGCATTGGAGAAATCACTCGATGCACGTTCGGTCCATATCTTTGATCACAGGGGCGGCGTGGCTTGTGTTCGTGCTGCCCGCTCTCCAGGGCCAAGCCTACCGCGCTCCGCGAGCCACCGATGGACACGCGGACTTGAGCGGTATCTGGCAGGCCCTCAACGCCGCCAATTGGGATCTTGAGGACCACTCGCCGCAAGCCGGGCCGATGTGGCAAATCGGGGCCATTGGCGCCGAACCAGCCGGCCAGAGCGTGGTCGAGGGCGGCGCGATTCCCTACCTTCCGGCGGCGCTCGAAGAAAAGAAAACTAACTTCGCCAATCGCCGGACTAACGACCCCGAAGCCAAATGCTACATGCCGGGCATCCCTCGGGCCAACTACATGCCCTACCCGTTTCAGATCGTGCAGTCGCCGCGGGGCATTCTGTTCGTCTACGAATACGCCACTGCCAATCGTTTCGTCAACATGGGAAAGCCCGTCGAGCCGGTGTCTGATACGTGGATGGGCACCAACAACGGCCGTTGGGAAGGGGACACGCTGGTGGTCGACGTGGCCGGGTTCAACGGTCTGGCGTGGTTTGACCGCGCCGGAGACTTCGCCAGCGACAAGCTGCACGTCATCGAGCGCTTCACACGCACCGACCGCGACCACCTGCAATACGAAGCCGTTATCGAAGATCCGTCAGTCTTCAGCCGGCCCTGGAAGATGAGCATGCCGCTTTACCGGCGCGTGGAAAGAAACGCCCAGCTTCTGGAATTCAAGTGCGTAGAATTTGCGGAGGAGTTACTTTACGGTGAATATAAGAAACAGTAACGCAAAAGTAGGCAAGCTTGCGACGTAGTTTAGCGATCATAGCCGGAGCCGCGCTGCTGGCGGCCGGAATGCCCGTTTGGGCGCACCATTCGTTCTCGGCCGAGTTCGATGGCAATAGACCAGTGAAGTTACAGGGCACCGTGACAAGGATGGAATGGATCAATCCTCACGCGTGGATTCATATCGACGTGAAGGACGAGAACGGCAGGGTGACCAGTTGGATGGTGGAATGCGGCGCCCCGAATGTCCTGTTCCGCCGCGGCATGACAAAGGATTCTGTGACGCCCGGAATGGAGATCATCGTCGACGGTTATCGCGCGAAGGACGGAAGCAGCAGGGCCAACGGAAAAGATGTAACGTTCACCGATGGCAAGAAGCT
Organism: Terriglobia bacterium; assembly: GCA_963811715.1. Lineage (GTDB taxonomy): Bacteria > Acidobacteriota > Terriglobia > Acidiferrales > UBA7541 > Palsa-360. Next base: position 1,699,421 of record CAWESM010000003.1, on the reverse strand, counting down.
TTTCCTCGGTACATCCGGATCGGGCGCACCAGGCGACACGCCGAGGAAATAGTTGTCGCCAGACCCTGTCATCAAAGGGAAGCGTGGTCAACCGTTGCGAATCTGGATTTGAACCAACAACCTTCGGACGGTGAGCCATAGTTCCAACTCTAAGCCTCGTCGTCCTAGTTTGTTTCCTCCTGCACGCCGATTTCTCTTCGAATTTACATTCGATGCTGGGTTCAACTCTTGAGGAACTTTTATGTGGTTATCGATTCCAGCCGGATAGGTCCCGGGAAGCGGTGCCAGCTCAACCGGTCGATGCCACACCATCTGATATAAATCTTTTCACTAAAGGTGGTGTTTAAGACGCAACAGAGACGAGTGAAGCTTTCCGCGATGCAGAGGAGTGACCTGTGGAGCCGTTGGAAGGCGGGATGTGGGGATTCTTTGCTCGACACTCGCGTGCCAGGATTCGTAACTGCAAATCGCGAGCGGCCGGAGGCCTATGCTACCAAATCAAAACGGGGAAGCGATGATTCGCCTCCCCGTTCTTTGAATTACCGGCCAGGCGCCGACGCGAGGCGCGCGCCGCGGTTGTAGCAGCCCTACCCCCCTGCCGCTTCCTTCTGCTGTTTGTCGCGCTGTTCGCGCAGGACCGCTTTGCGCGACAGCCGAATCTTGTTGCCCTCGATGGCGAGCACCTTAACGAGTACCTGGTCGCCCAATTTCAACTCGTCGCGGACGTCGCGGATGCGCTGCTCGGCGATTTCGCTGATATGCAGCAAGCCGTCGGTGCCGGGGAAGATTTCCACGAAGGCGCCGAATTCCGCGAGGCGCACCACTTTGCCGAGATAGGTTTTCCCAATTTCGGCGGACGCCGTAACGTCGCGGATCATTTGCAGCGCCTCGTCGGCGGCCGTGCCGTTGTTGGCGAACACGTGCACCTTGCCGTCGTCCATCACGTCGATCTTGACGCCGGTGGCTTCGATGATCGAGCGAATTTTCTTGCCGCCGGGGCCGATCAGGTCGCGGATTTTGTCGGTTGGAATTTGCAATAGGTAGAGCCGCGGCGCAAAGATCGACATTTTGTCACGCGCCGTGGAAATCGTCTGGTCCATGATGTCCAGAATTTGCAAACGCGCGCGCCGCGCCTGCTCGAGCGCCTGGCGCATCAAGGCCACGCTGATGCCGCCGACCTTGATGTCCATCTGGAGCGCGGTGATTCCGGCCCGCGTTCCGGCTACCTTGAAGTCCATATCGCCGTAGTGGTCTTCCGCGCCGGCGATATCAGTCAGCACGGCCGTCTTGTCGCCTTCGACGACCAGGCCCATGGCAATCCCCGCGCAGGCCGCGCGGATCGGAACGCCGGCATCCATCAGCGCGAGCGAGCCGCCGCAAACGGTGGCCATCGACGACGATCCGTTCGATTCCAGAATGTCGGACACCAAACGCATCGCGTACGGGAAGTCGGTTTCCGGCGGAAGCAGGTTGAGCAAAGCGCGTTCGGCCAACGCGCCGTGCCCGATCTCGCGGCGGCCAGGCCCGCGCAGGAATTTCACTTCGCCAACGGAAAACGGCGGAAAGTTGTAGTGCAGCATGAATCGCTTGAAGGACTCTTCCTCGAACAGCAGGTCGAGCCGCTGCTTGTCTTCTTTCGTTCCCAGCGTGGTAGTCGCCAGCGCCTGCGTCTCGCCGCGTGTGAACAGCGCCGAACCGTGCGCGCGCGGCAACACTCCCACTTCGCAGGTGATCTGCCGAATCTGGTCGAACGCGCGCGCGTCGGGCCGCCGGTGGCGATCGAGGATATCCTCGCGGAAATAGCGTTCGCGCAGCCGCTCAAATGCGCGGCCCGCCAGCGTGCGCTTCTCTTCGTCCTCTTCCGGAATCGATTCAAAAATCGCTTTCTTGACGTCGTCGATCAGGTGATAGCTTTCTTTCTTCGGATATTTCGCGGTGTCCAGGGCATCGTGCAGCCGCGCGCCGTATTTCTGTTCGATCTCCTTGGCGAGGGCTTCATCGAATGGGAACGGGGGCACGGTGACTTTGTTCGGCTTCACCTTGTCATGCAGTTCGCGGATCGCCGCGATGATGCGCTTGATCTGGTCGTGGCCGAATTGCAGCGCGTCCGCGACCGCGTCTTCGCTGACTTCAATCGCGCCCGCCTCGACCATCACGATGGCTTGCTCCGAAGCGACCACCACGATGTTCAACAAGCTCGTCTTCTGCTCGGCAACGGTCGGGTTGGCCACGAGTTTGCCTTCGACCAATCCGACGCGCACCGCCGCCACGGGAGTCGTGAACGGCAAATCGGAAATAAACGCCGCCGCCGAAGCGCCCGTGATTCCAATCATGTCCGGATCGTTTTCGCTGTCGGCGGAAAGCACCATGGCGACGATTTGCGTCTCATTGCGCCACGATTCGGGAAACAGAGGGCGCAGCGGGCGGTCGATCATTCGCGAAGTCAGAATTTCGCGTTCCGAGGGGCGCCCTTCGCGCTTGAAAAATCCGCCGGGAATTTTACCAGCAGAGTAAGTATATTCTCGATAATCAACGGTAAGCGGGAGAAAATCCCGGTCGTTCGCCTTGCTGTCCATGCAGGCCGTGACGAGCACGACCGTATCGCCATACCGCGCCAGGACGGCGCCGTTGGCCTGTTTTGCCACTTTCCCTGTCTCGAGCGTCAGCGTGCGTCCGCCGACCTCGACCGTAACCTGATGAGGTGCTGGTTCTGCTTGCGACATATATGAGAATCCTTTCGTTTCCCCGCCGCGCCCCGAACCATCGGGTCATGCGCGCGCGGAAAGCCATTCGAGTGCGGGAGAGATGCTTCCCGTTTTGTTTGGAAGAGGAAAACAGTTGCGAGAGGAAAACCGGAGTCCACCTACAAAAAAAGCGGCCGGGCAATCTAGCCCAAAAGCCGCCGGATACTGAATAGGGCTCCGCAAAGGCTCGGAGATTTTATTGGCGCGACAACGTCCCGCGCGTGCGGGGCAGTTACTTGCGCAAACTAAGGCGTTCGACAATCTCACGATACCGATCCGGGTCACGGCGATTAAGGTAATCCAGCAGCCGCCGGCGCTTGTTGACCATCATGATCAGCCCGCGTCGCGACGCATGGTCCTTGAGGTGCGACTTCAGATGCGTCGTCAGGTAGTTGATTCGCTCGCTCAATAATGCAATTTGTACTTCCGGTGAGCCGGTATCTTTCACGTGCGCTCGATACTGCTCGATCAACATTGACTTGGCTTCTCTCAAGTCGTCCTCTCCGCCGAACCCATTTAACTCTGCTCTCGTTTTGTCTTCTCTTCGACCATAGGAGCGTATCACACGCCCTCTGTCCCATGCAAAATCTTTCTATGGGATCAAACGATTCGAACGAAACCTCTCCGCCGCGAGTCCGTCACGCACGCTCTACCCGAACAAAAAGCTTTCAACGCAGAGGGCACAGAGAACACAGAGGAAAAATTAGCGGAATCAAAAACAACTAACACCCATACTCTGCCCCCTGCAACCCATCACCTACAACCTGTCACCTACTTCTCTCGAATCAGAGACAGAAACTCCTCGCGCGTCTGCACGTTTTCGCGGAACGAGCCCAGCATGGCGCTGGTGACCGTCTGCGAGTTCTGTTTTTCCACGCCGCGCATCACCATGCACAGGTGCCGCGCTTCGACCACCACGCCCACTCCCAACGGCGAAATCTTCTGCTGGATGGCGCTGGCAATCTGGTTGGTCAGCCGCTCCTGAATTTGCAGACGCCGCGCGAACATGTTCACCAGCCGCGGTATTTTGGATAGCCCGACGACTTTCTTGTCCGGGATGTAGGCCACGTGGCACTTACCGAAAAATGGCAGCAGGTGGTGTTCGCACAAGCTGTAAATCTCGATGTCCTTTACCAGCACCATCTGGTCGTAACACACGCTGAACATGGCGCCGTTCAGGAGTTTTTCCGGATCCTGTTGGTAGCCGCTGGTCAGAAAGCGCAAGGCTTTCTCAAAACGCTCGGGAGTGTGCCGCAAGCCGTCGCGGCTCCGGATCCTCTCCGATCAATTGCAGCATCCGCCGCACCAAATCGGCGATGGATTCCGATTTCCCCACGCTGACGGGCTCGGTCAACGCAAGTTCTTCCGTACGATTTCCCTTTTCTGTCATGGGCGGCTCCCCACGGGTTCTCCCGTGTATTCAAAACTGTTCAGGCTGGTTTCTTCCACGCGCACGCGCTCGAGTTTGGCGCGCGGAAACTCGCGCAGGCGATTAAAAATCTCGATGCAAATATTTTCGGTTGTCGGCACGCGCTCGCGAAATTCGGAAATCTCTTCGTTCAGATATGTATGGTCAAACGGCTCGATCACTTCGCGCTCGACGAATGCGTCCAGGTCGGCAAGTTTCGCGATCATTCCCGTCGCAGGGTCCACCGGACCCGACACGGCGACTTCGACGACGTAATTGTGGCCGTGCCCGTAAGGATTGTTGCACTTGCCATAGACGCGTTTGTTTTCCTCTTCACCAAGTTGCGTGCTGTGCAGGCGATGCGAGGCCGCAAACCGGTATCGCCGCGTCAGATGAATCTTCATCTCGAAACACCCGGTGCCGCTCCCGCGCCGTTCGTTTCGCCATAGCAATCGACGAACAAGTCGGGCGTTTCATACAGGCGCACGCGATGTAAATTCCCGCGCGTGATCTTTGGCTGAAGCAGCCGCCAGATCACGGTGGCAATGTTCTCGCACGTCGGAATTTGCCCCGCAAGCTCGGGAACTTCGTAGTTAAGAAATCGGTGATCCATCCGGTCGGTCACTTCGCGCTGCAAAATCTCTTTCAGCTCCTTGAGGTCCAGCACCATGCCCGTCGCCGGGTCCGGCTCCCCGGCCACAGTGACTTCGAGAACGTAGTTGTGCCCGTGTCCGTGCGGGTTATTGCACTTCCCGAAGACGCGCCGGTTCTCCTCCGCCGAAAAAGCCGGATTGTGATAGAGATGCGACGCCGAGAACTCGATTTTGCGTGTGAGATAAATCATGATTGGTGACTAGTGACTGGTGACTCGTGACTGGTGATTCGTGACCAATGATCCGTGAATGTAGGATAAGCCTTTTTGCGCATTGAAACGTTTTCCAGTTGCACCGTCAGATCGGATGCGTGCGTAACGCGCGATTTCATAAGAAAATGATTGCACTGAAAACCAAGTTGTGATCCGCGGCAATCAAAGGTTTTCACCAGTCACCAGTCACCAGTCACCAGTCACCAGTCACCAGTCACCAGTCACCAGTCACCAGTCACCAGTCACCAGTCACGACCCACGGGATACTCCCGGCCCTTCCAAGAGACGCTCCCACGCGCATAGCGCCATTCCGAGGTAAGCAGCACAGCCGCATAGAGCGCAACCGCTAGCACATAGTATAAGACAAGCGCGGCCGGAAAACGATTCCGCCGGAGAGTCGCTGCATAGGCCGCGTGGCGCCCAGCCAACAACACCACGCCCAGCACTCCAAAGATTAGATGCCAAGGCGCAAGCAACAGTAACAACAGCGGTATCCAGGGCACCACTCCGCGCAGCTCGCGTCCCACCGCGCGGGACTTCCCCCTCGAGGTGCCAGCAATGAGGGGATACAGATTCTTCGTCCAGCCCTGCCACATCGCGCCGAATGTCCGGTACATCCTTACGCGGATGATCCCGATGCCCGAGGCAAAGTGCAGGCGTATCCCCGCTTGTTTGGCGAGCCGCGCCAGCGCTACGTCTTCAAGCACCTCTCCCGCGACGGCTGCATGTCCTCCGATTTGCGCGTAGTCTTCTCGGCGGATCAGCAGATACTGCCCGTTGGCCGCGGCGTCCTGCGAATCGGGATCATTCACAGCATCGTAGGAGAATTTCTGCCCCAGGCGCGTATAAACGAACGGAATGAGAGCGCGTTCCCACCACGTATTCATTTCCTGCTCAGGCGAATAGGAAACCAGCCCCGCTCCGGTCGCAGCCGCATCGGCAAGCGCACGCGCCGTCGAACCCGGCAGGTGTACGCCATCAGCATCCGTAAACAGCAACCAATCCCCCGTTGCTCGCGCAGCGCCCAGCGAAACGGCGTAGTTTTTCCCGACCCAGCCGCTGGGCAATGCATTCGTTGGAAGAGCGCGCAATTGCGCGTATTGCGCGGAAAGCCGATCGAGTTCCGCGGCCGTGCCATCCGTGGATTGATCGTTGACGACGATAATTTCTGTTATTTCCGGCTGAGCGGCAAGCGACTCGACAGCGGAAGCGATGGCAAGTTCCTCGTTGCGCGCAGGCACGATCGCGGAAACAGTCATAGAGGGATTCATTGGATGCGCTGGTGGCGCGGCGTGGCAGTAGCACAGGCTTCAGCCTGTGTGGTTTTAGTTTTCACCAGTTCGGAAAAGCACACAGGCTGAAGCCTGTGCTACGAAATCCCACATCTAACGCCAAGCTGGCCTTTGCTAGTTCGCGAATCGGCTCGCACAACGCCGTGCAGAATCAGGTGCGGGCTCTACTTTTACGCTCAGCGCGAGAATCCTGCAGCCTGGGACCCGCCGAAATAAGGTATTATAGGGAGTGGAGGGGCTCCCATGAAGCACAAAATCCTTAGTCCCATAGCATTGATCCTGGTGGCAGGGGTCCTGTACGTGTTCGCGGCGCCCAGTTATCGCCAGGGCGAACCCAGCATTGCCGGACGCGGAGCCATAGACATTCCTCTTCAAATTGCGGGCGCCACGCACCTGGCCGATTTGCGCGGCAAAGTCGTGGTCCTCAATTTTTGGGCGTCGTGGTGCCCTCCGTGCCTCGAGGAAACTCAATCGCTCAATCACTTGCAGCAAGACATTGCGGCCAAGGGTGGCGTCGTGCTCGGAATGAGCGTGGACGAAGACCAGGCAGCCTACGAAAAATTCCTCGTGGACAACCACGTGGTCTTTCCCACTTACCGTGACGCCAGCAAAAAGAGTGCCGTCGATTACGGGACCTCCATGTTTCCGGAAACCTACTTGATCGACCGCGAAGGCCGCTTGGCGCGCAAGATTGTAGGCCCGCAAGACTGGCAGTCCCCCGAAGTTATGGGTTCCATTGATGTCCTGCTGAATCAGAAGTGAAATTCGGTAACTAATCCTTTCACAGGGATTTCGCTCGTGGGACAATATCGTTGCTGGCGCTCATTTCTCACGCTCCCAGACAAGGGTACCTGTGATGTTCTTGCCCGTTATCGGGCTCAAAACTGAGAGGTTCACAAGCGTGAGCGTATTGCCTTGTAGCTTGTAGTGCCGCCTCTGCTCAGTGCCATTCCAGGCCTCATTCGACGAGACATCGACATTGATGACAAAATCATCGCCTTCGATCCGGTATTTACCGGTGTAGGCAAACATCGATTTCTCTAGCTCCGCTCGCTGCACATCGCTGTCACCAGCTATTCGTTTCTCGGAGGTACCAAGAACCATAAAGCGCCCCTCGGGCGTCAAAATGAGATACCCCTTTGGATGTCGCCCAAACACTGCTCGCGTCTCTCCGTCTTTGCTTACTTCTTGGAAGGAGACTAATTTCCAGGTGCCAACAAGTGGATTCTGGTCCGCCGCTTTCAGAGGATTCGGAGAGAGCATGAAAATAAAACCCAGGGTCAGAAGCAGCACACGCATCGTCGCCTCCCTGACTGTCTCGATTCGCGTCGGGATGATATCACTGGACCTCATTTAGCTCCCAGAATGCACGCTTCCACCGTCAGGGGGACCAGCACCTAAATTCCCGCTGAAAACCTAGACTGAAAGATCGAGTCTGCGCAACCGCAGCGCATTCGTGATCACCGAAACCGAGCTAAAACTCATGGCCGCAGCCGCGATCATGGGGCTCAGCAGCAGGCCGAAAAACGGATAGAGAATTCCCGCCGCGATCGGCACGCCAAGCGAATTGTAAACAAACGCGAAAAACAGATTTTGCTTGATGTTGCGCATCGTGGCGCGGCTCAGCGAGCGGGCGCGCACGATTCCGCGCAGGTCGCCCTTCACTAATGTGACGCCTGCGCTTTCCATCGCAACATCTGTCCCGGTTCCCATGGCAATTCCCACTTGCGCCTGCGCCAAGGCGGGCGCGTCATTGATTCCATCGCCCGCCATCGCCACGAAACGGCCTTCACTCTGAAGTCGCTTCACGTGCGTGGCCTTGTCCTGCGGCAGAACTTCCGCGATCACTTCCTCAATCTGAAGTTTTCCAGCGACGGCTTGCGCAGTCGTGCGGCTATCGCCGGTCAGCATCACGATGCGGATGCCATCGGCGTGAAGCTGGCGGATGGCCTCGGCGGTGGTCTCCTTGATCGGGTCGGCGACGGCGAGCAGTCCCGCGATTTTGTTCTCGACAACCACGAACATGACGGTCTGGCCGTCCGCCCGCATCGTCTCCGCTTTGCCGGCGAGCGCTCCGGGATCGACTTCAAGTTCTTCTAGAAGTTTCGCATTCCCCAGCGCGACGGTGCAGTTTTCCACTTGCCCGCGAACTCCTCGGCCTGTCAAGGATTCGAACGCTTCGGTGGTGCCGAGTTTCAACCCGCGTTCTTCGGCGCCTTTGACGATGGCCGCTGCCAGGGGATGCTCGCTGCCGCGTTCGAGCGTTGCCGCAAGCCGCAGCAGACGATCCGCGTCAAATCCCTCGGCAGGCTCGATCGCAACCAGCTTAGGCTTCCCCTCGGTGAGCGTGCCCGTCTTGTCCACCACCAGCGTGTCCACCTTGCGCATCAGCTCGATGGCCTCGGCATTCTTGAACAGTACGCCCAGGGTTGCGCCCTTCCCTGTCGCCACCATGATGGACATTGGCGTTGCCAGCCCCAGCGCGCACGGGCAGGCAATGATCAACACCGCAACCGCGTTGACTATGGCGTGCGCCATGCGCGGATTCGGCCCCCACTCAGCCCAGACGGCAAATGTCAGCGCGGCGCAGCCGACGACGATGGGCACGAAGTATCCGGCCACCATATCGGCCAGCTTCTGGATCGGCGCGCGGCTGCGTTGCGCTTCGCTGACCATTCGAACGATCTGCGCCAACAGAGTTTCTGACCCGACGCGCTCCGCCTTCATGACCAGCGATCCCGTGCCGTTCACCGTCGCCCCGGTGACGCGAGCCCCCTTTATTTTTTCAACAGGAATCGGCTCGCCGCTGATCATGGATTCATCCACGCTGCTCGAGCCATCAAGAACCACGCCATCCACCGGGATTTTCTCACCGGGACGCACCCGCAAACGGTCGCCGGGCTTGACCTGATCGAGCGGGACATCCACCTCCGACCCATCGTCGCGCATCAGGCGCGCGGTTTTCGGCGCGAGACCTAGCAGAGCCTTGATCGCGGCGCCGGTCTGGCTTCTCGCGCGCAATTCCATGACTTGCCCGAGAAGCACCAGCGTGGTGATGGCCGCGGCGGCCTCGAAATATACCGCGACCTCGCCACCCTCTCCTCGAAACGACGCCGGAAAAATGCCCGGCAAAAATGTGCCCACTACGCTGAAGACATAGGAAACACCCACTCCCAGCCCGATCAGCGTGAACATGTTTAGGTTTCTTGTAATAACCGATCTCCATCCACGGACGAAGAATGGAAAACCTCCCCACAGCACAACCGGAGTCGCCAAAATCCATTCGAGCCACTGCCAGGTTCTCGGCGCTGCCACCTGCATGAAGAAGGAGGACATGGCGGGAACAAAGTCCGACATGGTGATCACTAGGAGTGGAATTGTCAGCGCAGTACAAATCCAGAACCGCCTGGTCATGTCCACCAGTTCCGGGTTTTTCTCTTCCTCTGCGGTGACGGTCCTTGGTTCCAGAGCCATTCCGCAAATCGGGCATGAACCCGGCTCATCCCGGACAATCTGGGGATGCATGGGGCAGGTGTATTCCGTCTTTGCCGCCGTCGGCGTGGCAACGTCCGGCTCGAGCGCCATCCCGCATTTCGGACAATCGCCGGGGCCCTGCTGGCGAACTTCTGGGATGCATCGGGCAGGTGTATTCGTTTGCAGCCTGCCGGGAGGATGCGGAAAGCGGCGCCGGTGCAATCGATTTCCCTTGCTGGGGAGCAGAAGGGGCAGGCGCAATCTGAATGGTGTGCGAAGACGCGGGAGCGATGCCTACGAGCGATTTAGGAATCAAGTATCTCGCCGGATCGGCGCTGAATTTTTCCTGGCAGCCACGGCAACAGAAGTAATACGTCTTGCCCGCGTGCTCGTACGTCGCTTTCGCGCGGGCGGGATCGACCGTCATCCCGCAAACCGGGTCTTTTTCCATCGAACTAGGTTGTGCATTCACGCGGCGCTCATCTCGATTGCATGTCCATCAGATTCAACAATTCTTCATACATCGCTTCGGCGCGCCCCGGCGAAATATCCCGGATCGCCTCGGAAGCGCAGTGCCGCAAGTGATTGCGCATCAGCGCGCGTCCCACGGACCGCAAGGCTTCCTGCACGGAGGAAATTTGCACCAAAATATCGGCGCAATAGCGGTCTTCCGTAACCAGACGCTGCAGGCCGCGGACCTGACCCTCAATGCGCCGCAAGCGCTTCAAATTCGATGATTTAATTCCGGGATCGACAGCGAGCGCCTTGCGGGCTTTTGGATGCGCCGCGCAGCCGCATGCGGCGGCGCTGGGCGTTTTCGGTGCCTTCTTTTTCGCCATACGTTCGACTCCCCGCCTCTCGCAGGTTTTATACTATACCCCCTCCCCCTATGTCAAGTTCCCGGACGTCCGCGCTCTGCTGCTATAATGCGTCCATGACACTGATGGAGATCACGTACGAATTGCAGTCGCCTCTGCAGCCGGAACAGTTGCGAGCCCTGGGCAGCTTTGCCAACACCTACGGGCTGCGCCGTTTCCGCGTGCATGAAAAAACCAACCGGCTGACATTCGAATATGATGCTTCGCGGCTAAAGGAAACCGAAGTCGAGCACGTGCTCAGGGAAGCGCGGATTCCGGTGCTGCGGCGAGTGGAACCTGTGGCAACAGTTTCGCAGATTTAAAAACGCGCAGACTTTACTTTTACGCCGAACGGCCTGGCCAGGGCGGCCAGATTTCTTGTAGCGTCGGCCTTCAGACCGACACTGGGGGTTCGAGCACTTGCCCGCCTGAAGGCGGGCGCTACAAACGGCAGGACCGGATTGCCACGCTTTGGCTAGAACCAGAAAAGGAAAGGGGCCCTCGCTTGGGAACGAGAGCCCCAAAGACGCATTCCGTTTCCCGGTCTTTTTTTGACCGGGGCGTGGGGTCATCCATCCTAGCTTCCCTCTCAGAGGCAGGTGGGAACGACCATCACAAATCTCGGAGCAAGCCCCTTCCCCCTCGCTCAAAGATTCATGAAGATCGTCATCCGGAATGCGTCCACGGTCCAACACAATGCAGGTGAGTAGCCGTTCCGCGCTCTATTCCTCCGGCCAAGTTTTCCTTATTTTTGTTGATGTTCCAAAAGCTCGCATCATCTCACTCGTTGACAAGCTGCGCCGGAATACTGATTCGGGAGCGTGGAGTCCCACCCCGGGAATCTACCTCGTAGTCGCGGGGATGGATCCCCCTTGTAATTTCATTGAGGAGTTCGCGGCACTGATCGTCATTATTCCGGCGGGCTCCAAGTAGAGCCCGCACCCGATTCCGGCGGGCTCCCCTTCTGGATTCTGGGTAAACAAGTAGAGCCCACTCCGGCAAACTGGCAATCCTCGCATTACTTACTGTAAGAGCTGTCCTCCGTAACCGTCGATCCTAAATCAATCGCCATGCGTCGCCCGTGGTGCATGAAGGAGAGATTTCTAGGACATCAATCCCGAAGAAACTCGTTTGAATACCGTTTTGGAACAACCCACGTTCTTGATCGATCTGGGAACTCCAACAATCACTGATTCTGCGGCGTTTAGGTGGTTTTTGAGACTGCGATTTGGAATCCGGCGTGCCGTAATTCCATCGAGGCAGATTGGATGAAGCGCAAGCGGCTTGGAGAGATTCTGCAAGAGCGGGGAAAGATATCCGCTGCGGACCTTCAAAAACTATTCCAGGAGCAGCAGGGCAAGGCCGTTCGCTTGGGCGAATTGATCCTGGAGCGCGGCTTGGTCGACAAGGCCTCTTTGATTGAAGCCCTAGTGGAAGTTTCGCGCGTTCCGTATCTGGATTGTTCTACGATTCGATGCGAGAAGGTTGCGTTGGAGGCCATACCCGGCGCGGTCGCTGAACGGTTGGCCATACTTCCGGTCTGCATGGATAATTCCAAGCTGGTCGTGGCCATGGCCGAGCCACAAAATCTTGCCGTTATCGATGAGCTCCGGTTCACCTCGGGAAAGACTATTTCTCCGCGGCTTGCGTTTCGAGCCGAAATTCTGGCCGCGATCGCCCGAAACTACGGGCTGAGCCAGACAGTAACCACGACAGATGCGGAGACTCCCCCCCTTGAGGATGCGATCGACGAAATCCTTCATGAAATGGAATTTATCTCCACCAGCACCCGCCAGGCCAATCGCGAAGCGATCGAGGAAGTCCAAGCGGAACTGCATCAACAGAAGACGCCGGCCGTGCGCCTGGTCTCCCAGATCATTCAAACGGCGATGACGAAACAAGCCAGTGACATTCATATTGAACCGCAGGCCGCGACGACGGTGGTGCGCATCCGCGTGGATGGAGTGCTGCGCGAAGTGGAAAACGTTCCCCGCACGCTGCAAAACTCGCTTGTCTCACGCATCAAGATTCTCTCCGACATGGACATCGGCGAACGGCGCGCTCCGCAGGACGGCCGGTTCATGGTGGCTGTCGGCGCACGCCGGGTGGACATGCGCGTCTCAACCCTGCCGACGCAGTTCGGCGAAAAAGTGGTTATGCGGCTTCTCGAGGCGAGTGCGCCGCTGCTCAGCTTCGCCGATTTGGGTTTTCCTCGGGACATTGCCGATCGAATTACGCAAATGCTTTCCTTGCCGCAGGGAATGCTGCTGGTGACGGGGCCCACCGGCTCCGGGAAAAGCTCGTCGCTCTATTCATGTCTTAATTTACTACGTAAACCTTCGGTAAATATAGTTACCGTCGAGGATCCGGTCGAATACGCGCTGCCGGGAATCAATCAAGTGCATGTGAACACGCGCGCGGGGCTGACCTTCGCCAGCACGCTGCGCTCGATCCTGCGGCAAGATCCCAACGTCATCATGGTTGGCGAAATCCGCGATCTTGAAACCGCCGAAATTGCGATGAAAGCGGCGCAGACCGGCCATCTTGTGCTTTCGACGCTTCACACCAACGACAGCATTTCCGCCGTCGTCCGGCTGCTGGATCTAGGAATCCAGGATTACCTGATCGCGTCCTCGGTTACCGGCATCCTGGCGCAGCGGTTGGTGCGAAAGCTCTGCTCTTGCCACAGCCTCGAACCCATGACGCCAGAATACGCGGTACGTCTGGGCGAAGCCGGCTCGACAACAATGCCGGACAAGATCGCTTGGCCCGCCGGATGCGATCTCTGTGACCACACCGGGTACAAGGGGCGCATTGGAGTTTACGAACTCCTTCAAATCGATGAGTCCATTCGCTCGATCCTGCGAGGCAGCTTCAAACCGGATCTGGTCCGAAATGCCGCGCGAGCCAATGGGATGCGGCGCCTGCAGGAAGACGCGCTGGAGAAATTGCGCTTGGGGATTACGAGTCTGGATGAAATTCAGCGTGTCGTTCCATTTGAAACACTGGCGCCCGTTGAATGCACCGGGTGTGGGCGTGAGATCTTCCCCTCATTCCAATTCTGTCCGTCCTGTGGAACCAAACGCGAGACAGCACGGGCAGGCTCGCCTTCGGAAACGCCATTCGGTGTCACACATGGGGTGCTTTCGCCGTGAAGCGATCGAAAAAAACCAAGGACTTCGGCGCAGGCCGCCGCGAACCGCGCCTCTCTCAACTTCTTGAAATCCGCATGAATTACGAAGGAAGCGGCGAAAACATTCCCCTTCGTCCGCCCGACATCAGCCGGAACGGCATGTTCGTAAACACTTCGACACATTTCCCGGAAGGCGCCATCGTAATTTTGCGATTTCGCTTGACGCGGTCGAACGTGGAAGTGCAGACTCGTGGAGAAGTTCGCTATTGCCTTCCAGGTATCGGGATTGGGGTTGAGTTTGTGGGCATTCGGCCTGAAGCCGTACGCGCAATCGAAAGAGAAATCAGGGCCTCCTACCGGACTCGCACCAAGAAAAAGTAGCCGAATCTCAATGGATAGGCACGCGCGTGTTGGTAGACACCTTTTGCCGGACCCAGCACATCACCCAGGAGATTCCCATGGCTTCAGATGTTTCCACGCTGCCTCCCCAAACGCCTGGCACCAATCCAGAGGCTGCTTCCGCCGCGCCTGCTGATCCCAAAGTATCCACGGCGGCGATTGTGGCCACGATGTTGCGGGCCTCGAAGCAGGTGAGCGACCTGATCTTTTCGCCCGGCCGGGCCCCGCAAGTCGAGATCAATGGCCAGTTGAGGGAGATGAATATTGCCGGCGTAGGCAAACTCCTGCCGGAGGCGACGTACCGCATTGGCAAGGACCTGATTGGGCAGAATGAAATTGTGGCCGGAAAGCTTGAAAAAGAGGGGTCGGCCGATTTGTCTTACAGTCTGCCGGGAGTCGCTCGCTTTCGAGTAAACGTTTTTCGACAGCGAGGCACCTACGCGATCGTGATGCGCGTGATCCCTCAGACGATTCCCGATCTGGCATCGCTCAATCTGCCGCCGCATCTCGGTGAAATTTGCGAGTTGCGGAATGGCATCGTGCTGGTGACCGGCCCTACCGGCTCCGGCAAATCGTCGACGCTCGCCGCGATCCTGAATAAGATAAACGAGGAAAAGGCATACCACATCTTGACGATAGAAGACCCCATCGAATTCCTTCATCGCCATAAGAAATCGACGATCCACCAGCGGGAACTCCACAGCGACACTCCGAGCTTTGCTCTGGCGCTCCGGGCGGCCTTGCGGCAGGCACCGAAGGTGATCCTTGTTGGGGAAATGCGCGACAGGGAAACCATCGAAATCGCGCTCGAGGCCGCGGAAACCGGCCATCTCGTCATGTCCACCCTGCACACGATCGATGCTTCAAAAACCGTCGAGCGGATCATCGGCGTATTTCCCCTCGCTGATCAGCATGCCATCCGTAGCCGCATCTCCAAGGCGTTTCGCTACATCGTTTCACAACGCCTGATTCCTCGCAAGGACGGCACGGGCCGAGTCGCCGCCATCGAAATTCTGAAGTCCACCATGCGCACCCGCGAGTACGTCGAAAAAGGCGAGGGCGAGGGCAAGTCACTGCTGGACGCGATGCGGGACGGCGCCACCGAAGGAATGCAGCACTTTGACAGTGAACTGGACCGCATGGTCCGCGCCGGCATGATCGATCTCGAAGTCGGGCTTGGCTATGCATCCAACGCCGGCAATCTTCGACTGGAACTTGCGGATTACGCGGAGAGTTGCGTAGAGCAATCGTAGGCGCGGCGGGAATCCTCTTTGCGCACATAGGGGCAAAGAGTCTGCGTGGCAACCGGAGAATCTTCGTAGGTCGTAGCTTTTTCAGCCATCGGAGACGTCTGCTGCACCTACGGCGCTCAGCATCTTCCTATGTCGAGCGCCCAGTGCTTCCGCACTGGGCTACAGTCTTCCGCGCCTCCGGCGCTGCGTGACCGCTCACCAATCAGAAACTACCCACCACGAGATGCCCATGGCAAGTCGCGAGTTACCACCGGAATATTTTAAATCGACTCTAACGAAGCCGGAGCGCCGGAGGCGCGACAGAACGTAGCCCAGCCCGGAAGGGCTGGGAACGGTGAACACAGGAATGCTAAGCACCACAGGTGCGACACAGGGCGGTCACGAATGGTAGCCCTCCCACACTCTCTAAAGCCCTCCCGTTCTACATTTAAGTCCTTCCCTTTCAGATATCTATAGAGATCTTGGATTGCGGCTCTTTTGGAGACATCGCCTCCAAATCACCGTACCGGTACTGCTACTACCCCGATACCAACGAATCCCATCCTCCGCGCTATCGGCCTGCCCGCTTCCCCGCTCCAAAATGAATCATGAAATTACCAGCCCACAGAATTCGCCACGCCATTCGCATCGCAATTCTTTTGGGAACGGCCTCCGCAGCGGCCCTGGCCAACCAGTCTCCAACTCTGGTTTCCGGCGCCCGGACGCCGATGTGCTACTGCCATTGCGAACATGGAGCGGGCGCGAAGCAATGCACGAAGATGTGTGAATTGCCGCAATATGAGAAACGCTGGTGGGCGACCTCCTGCCATAAGAAGAGATCCTTTGCGAAGGAATCGGCATCGCGGGATTCGAACCCGCACTCGCGCAAGACGAACCGCACGGAAGAGGCTCGCCGGTAGGTTCGCAGTCCGATCCTTTCCCGCGTCCACCCTTCGTAGTTGCGTTTTCTTCCCGTAAATCGACTGTCCCGCCTCGCTTTCCACTGGCTCCACCCACCTGGTAATGCATATCCACGGAAAATCGAAGCCGTTCTGCGCTAAAATGCACCGTCGGCGGCTTGCGCTGGGACGTCACCCACGCGAACCGCGGAATCAGTAAGGTTGCGCGTGAGATTCTCGCGAATCTGGAGGAAGGCCTTGCCCGAAAACCGAATAGACGTCACGGCTGTCAATCCAAGCGTGCGTCACACGTGGACTCGCGAAGAGATTCGCCGGATTTACCGGCAGCCGCTTCCCGATCTCCTGTTCTCAGCGCAGCAACTGCATCGGGAATTCCATGACCCGAGGCGCGTCCAGTTCTGCCGCCTGCTCTCGATTAAGACGGGCGGATGCCCCGAAGATTGCGCCTACTGCCCGCAGAGCGCGCATTACTCGACAGAGGTGGCGCGTGGCGGACTGCTCCCCATAGACGAAGTAGCGGAATTTGCCGAACGCGCTCGCGGCGAGGGCGCGACGCGGTTCTGCATGGGCGCCGCGTGGCGCCAGGTGCAGGAGGGCGAGGATTTCGAAAATGTTCTCGAGATGGTGCGCCGCGTTGCGCAACTGGGGATGGAAGTCTGCTGCTCGCTCGGAATGCTGGACGAAACGCAAGCCGAACGCCTGGCCGGCGCCGGCCTGACCGCATACAACCACAACCTGGACACCTCCCCTGAGTTTTATGGCCAGATCATCACCACTCGCAACTACAGCGACCGCCTTCGAACGCTTGCCGCGGTTCGCAAAGCTGGAATCACGGTCTGCTGCGGCGGGATCGTTGGCCTGGGCGAGTCGGAGGAAGACCGCGTGGGCCTGCTGCACCAGCTTTCCACGATGAATCCGCACCCTGAAAGCGTGCCGATCAACGCGCTGGTGAGCGTTGCCGGCACGCCGCTGGGACATCAGGAGCCGCTCGATCCGCTGGTTTTTGTGCGGATGATTGCCACTGCGCGAATCCTGATGCCCGCCTCGATGGTGCGATTGAGCGCGGGGCGCCGGGCGCTCTCGCGCGAAGCGGTCGCGCTTTGCTTTGTGGCCGGCGCGAATTCGCTCTTCATCGGCGAAAAATTGCTCACCACGCCGAATCCGGAGCCCGAGGACGACGCAGCCATGCTCCATGCGCTGGGGCTCGAGCCACTACCGCTTCGTTGAGGCCACCGCCGTGAAGATGGAACAGCGCATTCTCGCCGAGCTTGCCGATCTCGAATCGCAGGCGCAGCTGCGTCATCTCGAAACCGTTCACGGCATCGATCTCGGCTCGAACGACTATCTGGGCCTCTCTACCGATCCCCGCATGAAACAAGCGATCCGTGACGCATTGGATTCCGCACCGCGCGTCGCGTCCACCGGCTCGCGTTTGTTGTCCGGCCACGACGAAGTGTGGACCGCGGTTGAAAATGATTTCGCGCGATGGGTTGGCGCCGAAGCCGCGCTCTATTTCACTTCGGGGTATGCGGCGAATATCGGATTGCTGAGCGCGATTCTCCGCCCCGAAGACGCCGTTTTTTCGGACAGCGCCAATCATGCCAGCCTCATCGACGGCATTCGCCTTGCAAAGTGCAAGCGCGTTATTTTCCCTCATCTCGATCTCAACGCTCTCGAAGCCGAACTTCGCTGGAGCTCTTTCCGGTTCTGGAGCGCGATTCATCGTCGTCGAAAGCATTTTCAGCATGGACGGCGACCGCGCACCGCTTCGGGATCTCGCATCGCTCGCGGCGCGCTATGACGCAGAACCTCATCGTGGATGAAGCGCATGCCACCGGCGTGTGCGGCCCCGGCGGCCGCGGTTGCGTCGCGGAGGCGGGGCTTGCCGGCCGCGTGTTCGCTACGGTCCATACTTGCGGCAAGGCGCTTGCCGCCGCCGGAGCATTCGTGTGCGGTTCGGAGGCGCTGCGCCGTTTTCTGATTAACCATGCGCGTACGTTTATATTTAATACTGCCCTGCCGCCGTATTTTGCGGCGCAGGTCGCGGCCGGAATGCGTCTGGCCGCGGCCGCGGAAACCGAACGCGCGCACCTTGCAGACCTCAGCGGTTTTCTCAGAAATGAGCTGCTAGGAAACGGCTTCGATACGGCGGGGAGCGATTCGCATCATCGTGCCCGTCGTGCTGGGATCGAACGACGCCGCGCTCGCTTTTGCGTCGCGCTCTGCAAGCCCGCGGCTTCGGCATTCGCGCGATTCGCCCGCCGACGGTTCCGCGCGGAACCGCTCGGCTGCGCGTGTCGCTGACAGCGAAGCTTCACGCAACCCATTCTCGCCGATTTTGCCGGGGCGCTTGATTCAAATCCGCAAGGAAGTCACACCCACGCAAGCGATTCCCCTGCTCCCAATGAACGGATTCTTCGTGACGGGCACCGATACGGGCGTCGGCAAGACAGTTCTTTCGGCGCTGCTGGTCGCCGCGCTCGACGGCATTTATTGGAAACCGGTGCAGACGGGCGCAAGCGAAGGCACGGACCGCGAGCTCGGTACGAGTGTGGGCAGCGGGTCCTGAGGAAAGGCTCTTGCCGGAGCGCTACTGTTTCGATCCGCCCGTATCGCCGCACCTGGCGGCGCGCGAAGCGGGAGTTCGAATCGCTCTCGACGCGTTCGAATTGCCTGCACCGGTGGCGAATCATCCCACTGATCGTGGAAGGCGCGGGCGGGGCGATGGTGCCGCTCAACGAGCAGGATCTGATGCTGGACCTGATGCGGCATCTCGGACTTCCTGTAGTCGTCGCGGCGCGCACGTCGCTGGGCACGATCAATCACACTCTGCTCACGCTTGCCGCGCTGCGTGGCGCGCAATTGAACGTTCGCGGCGTCGTTCTGATCGGCGCGGAAAACATTGAAAATCGGCGCGCCATTGAACACTTACGGGAATGTGCGCGTCATCGGACACATCCCTGTGCTCGAAAAAATCCACCGCGCGGCGTTGCTTGAAGTATTTGCGAACCATTTCGACCGGCAGGCGTTTCCATAGACCATGAGCGCGCCCGACCTCCATCTGTGGCACCCGTTCACGCAGGAAGGCTCCGATCCGGCACCGCTGCGGATTCGCCGCGGCGAAGGCGTGTTTCTTGAAACCGGGGACGGCCGCCAAATTCTCGACGCCATATCGTCCTGGTGGGTGAATCTGCACGGCCATTCGCATCCCGCCATCGCTGCTGCCATTGCCGAGCAAGCCGCGCGTCTGGAACACGTTCTCTTTGCGGGATTTTCGCATGACCCGGCCGAGGAGTTGGCCTCGCGTCTCGGGAAAATCGTTCCGGCGCCGCTGCGGCACATTTTTTTCTCGGACGATGGCTCGACTGCCGTTGAAGTCGCGCTCAAACTCGCGGTTCAATATTGGAAGAATTGCGGCCAACCCGGGAAACGCCGGATCGTCGCGCTCGAAAACGCCTATCACGGCGATACGTTCGGGGCGATGTCCGTCAGCGACGATTCGCCATTCACCGCGGCTTTTGAATCGCTTCGCCTTCCAGTCCTGCGCACGCATTCGGCCTATTGCGCGCATTGCCCGGTGGGCCTCACACGCGCGACGTGCCAGATCGAATGTCTCGGAAAACTCGAACGCGTGCTCGCTGAACGCGGCCACGAAATTGCCGCCGTCATCGTCGAGCCGCTGCTGCAAGGCGCGGGCGGCATGATCGTTCATCCTGAAGAGTTTCTCGCGGGCATCCGACGCCTCACCACGGCCCACGATGTCTTGCTCATCGCCGACGAGGTGCTGACCGGCTTTGGCCGCACCGGGCGGATGTTTGCCTGCGAGCGCGCCGGAGTTGTTCCGGATTTTATGTGCGTCGCCAAGGGGCTCACCGGCGGATTTCTTCCGCTCGCGGCTACGCTCACAACCGACCGCGTCCACGATGCTTTTACCGGCGCCGACCGCGCACGCTCTTTTTTTCATGGACACTCGTACACGGCCAATCCGATTGCCTGCGCCGCCGCCAACGCCAATCTTCACATTTTTGAAACCGAGCCGGTTTTTGAGCGCATCGCCACCATCGAACAAGTGCACGCCGCGCGCCTACCCGCGTTCTGCGGCGCATCCCAGGTGTGGCGGACGTCCGTCACATCGGCAGCGTCGCTGCCATCGAACTCAAAGTTCCGGACGCGCGGATACTTGTCGTCGCTTCGCCCGCGCCTGTACGAGTTTTACCTGAATCGCGGCGTTCTCCTCCGGCCTCTCGGAAATGTTGTCTATATCCTGCCGCCCTATGTCATAACGCCGGACCAGCTCGACTTCGTGTATGACACGATTCGGGACTCTCTCGCACTGTTATCGGGACAAGCGCTCTGAGGGCGCGAGGCTAGTTCCACCCCGATACAAGTTTGCCAACCGCGCCGGACTCGACGCTTGCCGCAACTGCCGAGGGACGTTATTCTGTGAAGGCTGTCGCCGCGGCAAGTAGATTCCACAGGGTACAGAATTTTTCGATCGGGGAGCGAGAACGCATCGCCGAGGTCGCTTGATCAAACTCTCATTCATCGGAATGTCCGGCGCGGGCAAGTCCCATTGGACACGAAAACTAGACGCGGCGGGGTTTCGTGCGATCAGCGTTGACGATCGTATCGAGGAGAAACTCGCGCCGGAGTTGAGCGCCGGCGGCTACCGCGGCATAGGCGGGGTCGCGGCATGGATGGGATGGCCTGACCAGCCGGAATACCGCGACCGCGAACAGAAATATCTGGCCAGCGAAATTGAATCCATGCGCGAGGCCCTGGACGAGGTTGAGGCGTCAGGAGAGGACGGCATCGTACTGGACACCACGGGCAGTGTTGTTTATACGGGCGAAGAGATCTGCCGGCCGGCTGCAGCGCCTCACGACGGTCGTGTACCTCGCGGCTTCCGCTGGAGAAGAGGAAACCTTGATCGTGCGATACCTTTCCGACCCGAAACCCGTCCTCTGGGGCAGACCTGTTTTCGCAACGCCCGGGTGAATCGGCACAGGACGCGGTCGCGCGGTGTTACCCTCAGCTCCTCGCTCATCGAAAACAACTCTATGAGCGGTTCGCGCACATCACTGTCCCGATGGCGCGCCTGCGGGAAACGGCGCCGGACGCACGTGGCTTCCTTGAAATCCTCGATCCGCAGGCACGGCCCGCGCGATGAAATTTCGTAGCACTCTCGGACGCGGCCCGGAAGTGTCTTTGCGCGATGCCGTCCTGCATGGCTCCGCGCCAGACGGCGGGCTGTACATGCCGGTCGAAATGCCTCGCCTGCCCGCAGACTTTTCCGGACGCCTGCGCTCGCTATCGTTTCCGGAATTGTCGTGCGAGGTCGGCGCATTATTTCTCGGCGACGATATCCCGCAAGACGCGCTGACCGAAATCGTGACGTGCGCGCTTGATTTTCCCGTACCGCTGATTTCGCTCACGGAACGTCTGCACATTCTCGAGTTATTCCACGGCCCGACTCTCGCGTTCAAGGATTTCGGCGCGCGCTTCATGGCGCGGCTGATGGCCTATTTTGTTCGCGGAATCGGGACAACAACTTACGGTCATTGCGGCAACGTCCGGCGACACCGGGAGCGCCGTGGCACATGCCTTTCTGGGCGTCCCCGGAATCCGTGTCGTGATTCTGTACCCCGCCGGACGCGTCAGCATCGCGCAGGAAAAACAGTTCACCACGCTGGGGCAGAACATCACCGCGCTCGAAGTGGCCGGCTCGTTTGATGACTGCCAGCGCCTGGCCAAGCAGGCGCTTGTCGATCCCGTGGCCGCCAAACAATTCACGATCACGTCGGCAAACTCGATCAATATCGCGCGCCTGATCCCGCAGATGTTTTATTACTTCGCCGGCTTCGCACAGCTTCCCGCCACAGCCGCTCCGGCCGTATTCTCCGTGCCCAGCGGAAACTTCGGCAATCTGACCGCGGGCCTGTTCACGAAACGCATTGGCCTGCCGGCCGCCCAATTCGTCGCCGCCACCAACACCAATGACGTCGTCCCTGAATTTCTGCGCAGCGGCAAATTGATCCCGCGCGCCTCTCGCCGCACGGTTTCCAATGCCATGGACGTCGGAAATCCAAGCAACTTCGCGCGCATTGTCGATCTCTACGATAACGATCTTCAGGCGCTTCGACGCGACATCTGGGGCTGCAGCTTCAG
The DNA here is from genome assembly GCA_963811715.1 of Terriglobia bacterium. Classification (GTDB taxonomy): domain Bacteria; phylum Acidobacteriota; class Terriglobia; order Acidiferrales; family UBA7541; genus Palsa-360. The sequence goes on along the minus strand of CAWESM010000003.1, from coordinate 1,676,929 downwards.
TGACGAAGAGACGCTCCGCGTCGATGCACGACGTGGAACAGCGCCACAACTACGTGCTCGATCCGCACACGGCGGTCGGCGTGCTCGGGTGGGAGAGCTTTGCGAAGCAGAATCAGGCAAGCTCTCACGGAATCGTCCTGGCCACGGCGCATCCCGCCAAGTTTGCGGAGACGGTCGCTCGCGCCACGGGGTTGCGGCTCGAAATGCCGGAGCGGCTGGCGTCCTTGCTGGATCGCGCGAAGCAGTCCGTTCCTTTACCCAACCGCTTTTCCGCGCTTCAGGAATTTCTTCTATCCTCCAAGACCTGATATCGTGTGCTAACAGTTTGCGGAACACTGCGGTTTAGGGGCTTCAGGGGTTAAAACCCCTGAATGAGTAACCCCGGCTTAATGTCGTGCCTAAAGGCACGACCCACAAAACATGAGAGTATTTCCGCAACCTGCTAACCTGTTGGAGTGAAGATGAAAGTTCTTGTGGGTATTTTGGGCCTGCTCCTCATGTTTGCCACATTGTGGGAAACGTTTGAGAGCATCATTCTGCCGCGCCGCGTTACGCGCCGTTTTCGACTGGCTCGCCTGTTTTACCAAGTCAGTTGGGCTGTCTGGTCGATGGTCAACCGGCGGCTTCCCTCCAAGAAGGTGAGGGAATCTCATCTGAGTTATTTCGGCCCGCTTTCGTTGTTGATGCTCTTTGCCACTTGGGCCTTCGCGCTGGTGGTGGCGTTCGCCATGCTGCATTGGGCGGCGGGATCTTCGCTCAACGTTTTGGAAGGGCCGGCGACATTTCGGACCGATCTGTATTTGAGCGGGACGACATTCTTTACGCTCGGGCTGGGCGACGTGACGCCGCGCACGACGATGGCGCGCGTGATCACGGTGGGCGAAGGCGGCATGGGCTTCGGTTTCCTGGCCATCGTCATTTCTTATTTGCCGACCATGTACGGCGCTTTTTCCCAGCGGGAATTGAACATTTCACTGCTCGACGCGCGCGCCGGTTCGCCGCCTACCGCCGGGGAGCTGCTTCGCCGGCACGCCCGTTTTCGCGGACCGGATATACTCAGTAGATATCTACGAGATTGGGAAATATGGTGCGCGCAATTGATGGAGAGCCATTTGTCGTATCCGGTCCTCTGCTACTTCCGGTCGCAACATGACAACCAATCGTGGGTCGCGGCGTTTACGGCGGTCCTGGATGTGAGCGCCTTGATCATCGCGCACGGCGAGGGCGAGGCCAAATGGCAGGCGCAGCTCACGTTCGCGATTGCTCGCCACGCGATCGCGGATGTGTGCGAGGTGCTGCGCGTCCGGCCCCACGCTCCCGCCGCCGACCGGCTTCCGCCGAAAGACCTCGCCGAGGTGCGCAGCTTGCTCACCGAATCCGGCGCCTGCAAGTGCACGGAAGCTGGCGACCTGAAACTGAGCGAACTCCGAAGCATGTACGAGCCCCAATTGAACGGCCTTTCCCGGCGTCTGCTCATGCCCATTCCTTCCTGGGGCGTGGGCGCGAAATTCGTGGGGAAATGGAAGCAGACGGCCTGGGACCGGATTACATCCGAATCGGCCGGTCCAAGGACTCCCGATGGCGGGGAATCCGGACATTTTTGACGGGTAGCACTGTGGAACGCTAAAGGGCCAGAACGTAAATTCCGAATGAGATCGAAAAAGCTCAGAAGAGGTGCAGCAATGAAGAAACACTCGACCAATGTCGGCGCCGCTCTGGTCCTTTTTTCCAGCCTTTGGGGGGCCTGCGCGTTTGCGCAGAATGCCGCGGACGCGATTGACACCCATTTGGTCGCGGCCAGAAACGCCGCGGGATTCGACTTTACCGGCACCCTGGCTCGTTTGTGCGTAGCGCCCGCAGCGGTTCCGAATACGCTGCGGGACGTTGCACCCGGCCCCGCCCCCGCTCGGGATACATGGTTTGCCGAACCAGCCAAAGTCTTCGATAACCTCTATTTCGTCGGCTCCAAGATCCACAATTCCTGGGCGCTTACCTCGAGTGAAGGAATCATCCTCCTTGACACGCTGTGGACGTACAACTCGGAGGAGGAGATCGTGGGTGGGTTGAAAAAACTGGGCCTCGATCCGGCAAAGGTCAAGTACGTGATCATCAGCCATGCGCATCCCGATCATGTAGGCGGAGCCAAACTCATGCAGGACCGATTTAGCTCCCGCATCGTCATGGGCGGTCCCGATTGGGATTCCATCGAAAAGTCCGTCAACGGGTATCCAGAAGGAAAACCGAAGCGCGACATCGTCGCTGACGATGGCCAGAAGATTACGCTCGGCGACACGGCGGTGACCCTCATCGCCACACCAGGCCATACGCCGGGAACGCTTTCGATGATCTTCACGGTGAAGGATAACGGCAAGCCGCTCACGGTGGCCTATTCGGGCGGCACGGCGTTTAACTTCCCCAGCACGGCCGCGAACTTCGATGTGTACATCAAGTCCCAGAGCAAGATGGCCGCTGCGGCGGCTTCGGCGAACGCCACCATCCTGATGTCGAACCACTCGGAATTTGATTCCGCGATTACCAAGATCAGGATGCTCGCCTCGCGCAAGCCCGGCGAGCCGCATCCCTTTGACATCGGGAAAGAGGCGGTAGCGCGCTATTTTGTCGTTACCGGGGAATGCGCCCAAGCAGCACGGCTCAAGCTGACGCAGCCGCCGAAATAATGGCGCAACCAACGTCCCTGATTTCCCGAAATCCGGGTAAAATCGGCGCCAGACTACTCTGGAGTATTCGTGTGAGAGCAAAATTGCCCGTCATCCTCGTCGCTACTGTTGTTCTCCTATCTCCGATGCAGGTGTTCGCGCACCATGGCGCCGCGGGTTACGACACGACGAAGCTCGTTACGATCAAAGGAGTCGTTACGGATTTCCACTTCCGCAATCCGCACGTCGAAATTTCACTCGACGTAAAGAAAGACGACGGCAGCGTCGAGACCTGGCAGGGCGAGTTGAACAGTCCGAACATTCTGGCCCGAGCGGCCGGCTGGAACAGAAATACGTTGAAGCCTCGCGATGAGGTTATTCTGGTTGGGTATCGGTCGAAAAATGGATTGAAGGTGCTTCGCCTGGAGAAGGTGTCACTGTCCGACGGCACGGAACTTTTCCCGAAGGGCGGAAACGGCGTCGAGCGGTATTGAGGAGTTTTTCGCCGCAATCAAATCAACGGGACATCTAGGTAGTAGGTGGCAGGTTGTAGGTGGTAGGCGGTCTTTTCAGTATTGGGCAGACTGCCGTTTAGAACCCGCGCTTCCCCCGCATCCTCCGTGCGAACATTTCGTATGTGTTTAAAATCGAGAAATGAGGAACAATCCCGCGCCGATGGCTAGCGCATCTTCGGCAAGGGCGATCGCTGTGTCATTGATTTTCAGATATTTCACCAACAGCCGCCGCACGTGAAAGCCCCCGAACGCGCCGTTGGCGGCGCCTAGACCGCCGAGCAAGGTCCCCTCCCAGAGGAGACGATTCGCCGAGATGCAGAGCGCGGCGCCGCAAATCGCTCCCGAAAGGATGCGGAAAAACATTGGGAGAGGGCTCGTCCGGTTCGGCACGAAAGGCAGTTTGTCCGCGATCAGTTCTCCGAGACCCAGCGCGGAAATCGTATAGACGGCAATGGAGGAGCCGAGCGGCGCCAGGCGGGAGTCGCGCAGATCGAGCCGATGGAAATGCGCGGCCCAACTCACAACCGCGGGGGCGGTCAGTGACCGCAAACCCGCGACGATTCCAATCCCGAAGGCAGACAAAGCCAAGGCGAGGTCGGAAGGCATCGGGACAATTTATGTTGTTCGGTTATTAAGTCAAGCTAAAATTTATTTTGATTTTATTATAAGACTGTCAATACAGGAATGATCCGGGAGGGCCATCTGCCAGGTTACGGAAGAGAGTTCAAATGTTGTCATTCCGAGGCACGCTGCATGGCGAGGAATCTCTCTCTTCCTGAATATTAAACAAAGAGAGATTCCTCGCGGAGTTTATCCCGGCTCCTGCCGGGGCTCGGAATGACAACCTAACCCACTTTTTCCGCAACCGTCCCAATCGGGCGCGGAGGCCAGGCTCCACTCACGGACCACTGGAAGAACGCTCGGGAATGCCAGCAGAAACTCCGGGGAAATCCACAATATTTTTCAGCGACCTACACCAATGCCAGCAGCCCCCGCACGATCATCGGAGATTTTGGAGGATAGACATGGAAAATGGCCGCTTAGTCCTGCGTATCGGGGTCTGGAGTCCGGAAGTCCGGCGCGCCCAAAGGATCGATGAAGGGTTCAATCAAGGGTCCACCTCCCGAAGGGCCATCGAGTTTCTTTTGCGCGCGGCGCTCCGCCTTCATGCGCTGTTTTTCCTGTCTCTTCATTTCTTTTTGGCGCTTTTGGAACGTAGATTTAGAAGTTGCCATCGAATCCCCCTGAATTTCGCGCGCGATCCAAGTTGCCGGGCGTCCGGCAAGAGCACGGTTTCGTGCTACCAGCGCGGCTCGCGCGGCTGTCGCGCGCTATCGCGGTAATCCTCGTTCGAGAATCGGCCGCCCTGTTTCCCGCCGCGGCCCCGGTCGCGGTCGCGGTCACCGCCGCCCCCTCGTTCGCCACCGCGGTCGCGGTCAAACCCGCCACCACCTCCGCCGCGCGGCCCGCTGGACGCGGTCTTAGGACGAGCCTCGTTTACCTTCAGATTGCGCCCGCCGACTTCTTTACCATCGAGGCCGGCAATGGCTTTGGCTGCTTCGGCATCGTTGGGCATTTCCACAAATGCGAACCCGCGGGCACGTCCCGTCTCGCGGTCCGTCGCAATGTGGACACGCGAAATTTGCCCGAAAGGCTCAAACAGCGCGCGCAAATCCGCCTCGGTCGTCTGAAAACTCATGTTGCCGACGAATAGGTTCTTCATGTTCTTTCTTCTCTCTTTCGATCCCTAAATTTCAACGTGCCGCGCGCGCCGTCAATCGCCGGATTCAAATCGCTCGAAGGCGAAGATGAGGCCCGGATGAAGTCACGAGGGGCTTGCAGTGGCCGGCATCTGGAAGGAATCAGGAGATACCCGGTCCCCTTCGGATGCATTCTAACTATACCAGAGGTCCGGCATATTTCCGTATGGATAATCCCACGAGCAGGGGGAAGGCCGGTTTGGTGCCATTTTGCAACGACAAGGCTTAGGGAACGTACGCCTGGGCCGTGATTAGTCTACCGCCATATTCATTGACATCAATCCCTGCGTGCGCCTAGCCTGAATTCTGCATTCGCCCGTAGCACGTAAGAGTAGAGAAAAATAATTACCGGGAGGAATTGAGATGGCTCGCAAAACAGGAAAGGCGCCGCTCTCACCAGCGGTGATCATGGAGGATCTAACAGGCGCATGGAGATCACGGGCGCTGGTCGCAGCGGTGGAATTGGACGTTTTCAGCCATATCGCGGAGGGAAAACGAACTGCGAAGGACGTGGCCGGAGCAGCGGGAGCATCGCCGCGCGGCATGGCCTATCTTTTGGATGCCCTCACCGCGATCGGCTATTTGCGCAAGACCGGCAGCCGCTACGGCCTGCAGCCAGTCTCTGCTGCGCTTCTGGTGCGTGGCAAATAGGCCTATATCGGCGCGATAGCTCACGCGATGTCGCTCACCTGGGACGCGTGGAAGGATCTGACGGAAGTCGTGAGGAGCGGACGTTCCGTCGAGGCTGTCAATGTCGCTGAGAAAGGCAAAGAATTTTTTCCCAAATTGGTGGCGAGCATTTTCCCGGGGAACTTTGCCGCGTCCACTGCGGCGGTCTCGTGTCTTCCAGAGAAAGAGCGCCGCAAAATCCATGGAATTCTGGACGTCGCGGCTGGCTCCGGCGCGTGGTCGCTGGCCTTTGCCCAGGCCATTCCGCAGGCGCGCGTGACGACCGTGGATTTTCCGGAGATGACTCCAATCACGCGAGAGTTTGCTGAAAAATTCGGCGTCGCCGCTCGATACGAATATCACGAAGGCGATCTGCGGCAGGTGGATTTCGGACACGATGCGTATGACTTGGTAATCCTCGGCCACATCATTCACTCGGAAGGAGAAACGCACGGCAAGGAGCTTCTACGGAAATCCTACGCGGCGCTACGGCCCGGCGGGAAACTGCTCATCGCGGAATATGTCCCGAACGACGTCCGCACGGGGCCCGCAATGCCGCTGCTGTTTGGCTTGAATATGCTGCTGCAAACCGAGGAGGGCAACGTCTTCACCTTGCGCGAATACCGCGCCTGGCTTAAGGCCGCCGGCTTCCGCAAAGTGGCGACAATTCCCGTGCCCCCACCGACGACGGTGATCCTGGCGACGAAATAGTGCGGTTATGACTTGAGGATAGGTCCGCCGACCACTATCACTTTCCGTCCGAACGTTGCGTTCGTTACTTCGGCAAAGGAGAGGTAAAGTGCGTCGAAGCCGGTAGCCAGACCAAACCATCCACCAAGCGTCTTCCAGGCTGCCCCCATTCCCAGGTCGGCTCCGCCAAGCAGAAAAAAAGTAATCCAGAGCAGAAGGAATATCGTCCAGAGGGTGAAATTGGTGCGGAATGTCGCGATCCACATATAGAGTGTAAAGACGCCCCACATCAGGAGCGCAACGCCGACGCCGCGCGGATCGGGCGGCTTTATCCAGCCCGCGCCCACGGTCCAGAGCAGGAATGCATACCACCACCAGAATGCACCATACGAAGTGAACGCGACCATGCCAAAGGTGTTGCCGTTCTTGTATTCCAGCACGCCGGCAATGATCTGCGCGAAACCTCCGAAGGAAAAAGCCAGCGGAATGACAGCGGGAGTCGCCTCAGGCGGCAAGAGTCCCGCATTGATCGAGCTGAGCACCACGGTAGTAATTCCAAAACAGGCCAGGCCCAACGGCGCCGGGTTCGCAGGTTTTATTTCTTCGGCCATGACGTGTTCGCCTCCCTCGGATTTCAGGATGTCCGTAAACAGTTCGCTACTAGCGTGGAAACCGATTTCTTCCGCACGCACGTCCTGGCGCGCGGGTCAGTGAGCATGTCTGACGATTGCGTGTTGTGGTGGCGTTTAGTTCACGGCGGGAAGAATGGGATGGCAAACGATAAATGTCAAATGTTTCTTGAAACGAGCAAAGAAATCAGAAAATGCCCCTGGTCTGAAGACATAAGCTACAACTTGCGTACCGACGATGGGCGTTGCTGTAGCCCGCCTCTTCGGAGGTCGGGGGTTCAGTTGTTAGCGCAGCAAGTCTTCGAGTTGAATCTTCGTGTCAGTTTTTGCGTCGCGGTACTTGATGATTACGGGCGTGTAGAGCGATATGCCCCAGTCTTTGCCTACGCCGCGCGGCAATGCGCGCGAACCGGCCACCACGACGGCTTCCTCTGGCACGATGAGAGGTTCCGTTTCCGTAGCCGCGTACACTTTGCCGCGCACGACATCGTAGATCGGCGTCGAGCGGTTCAGGATTGTGCCCGTCCCGAGGACGGCGCGGCTCTTCACAATCGTTCCTTCGTAGACGCCGCAATTGCCGCCGACCAGCACGTCGTCCTCGATGATCACGGGCAGCGCGCCGACCGGCTCAAGCACGCCGCCGATCTGCGTGCCCGCCGAGATGTGACAGTGGCGCCCAATCTGGGCGCAGCTTCCGATCAGGGAGTGGGAATCGAGCATCGTCCCTTCGCCCACATACGCGCCCGCGTTGACATACATCGGCGGCATGCACACGACGTCGCGTCCAATGTAGCAGCCATCGCGAATGCTCGATCCGCCAGGCACGATGCGTACGCCGTCATTCGCAGTAATTTTCCTTACTGGGTATGTATCTTTATCGTAAAATGGCTGCTTCTCCGAGTCGATTGACATGTCAACGATCGTCCCCATGCGGAAGCCCACGAGGATGCCCTTCTTTACCCAGGCATTGGTTCGCCAGCCGCTTTTTTGGGAAGGATCGGGCTCGGCCGAGCGCACGCGGCCCGCGTTCAGGTCTTCTTTGAACGCGCCGAACATCTTCCGATCTTCGTCGGTATAGCGCGCGGGTTTGGCGTCGAACAGCGACTCGATCTGGTGCTCAAGTGCGGTTGGCAACGTGGGCCCTTTCGAGTAGCGCGAGGGATTCCAGGACGGCGCGAATCTTCGCGAGATTTTCCGGGCGCGGCGGCACCAGCGGCAGCCTCCAGACGGGTTCGAGCAAACCCATCTCTGCCATCGCCGCCTTTACCGGCGAGGGATTGGTTTCGATAAAATTCACTTCGATCAGCGGCAACAACTTGCGCTGCAGCTCGCGCGCCGTCGCGAATTCGCCCGCGAGGCACAATTGCACCAGGCGCGTCATTTCCGCCGGGATTTCATTCGAAGTCACGGAGATCAGTCCGCGGCCGCCCATCGCCACCAGCGGCAGGGTGAGCGCGTCATCGCCCGAAAGGACGAGGAACTGCTCCGGGACTTGCTGGATCACCTGCGTCATCTGCGCGATGTTTCCCGAGGCTTCCTTCATACCGATAATGTTTTCGATTTCGGCCAGGCGGCGCAAAGTGGCGGGCTCGATATTCACGTTGGTTCGCGGGGGCACGTTGTACAAAATGATGGGAAGAGAGATCGAGGACGCGATTGTTTTGTAATGCTGGTAGAGCCCTTCCTGCGTGGGCTTGTTGTAGTACGGCGTGACCGACAAAATTCCGTCGGCGCCCATGCGTTCGATTTCGCGCGCCATCTCGATCACTTTCGCCGTATCGTAGCCGCCCGCGCCGCCCAGGACCGGCACCTTGCCCTTGGCCTCTTCGATCGTGATCGCCACAACGCGCAGGTGCTCCTCATGCGTCAGCGTGGGGCTTTCTCCCGTCGTGCCGCAGGGGACCAGGAAATTGATCCCGCCCTCGATTTGGCGGCGAATCAACCGCCGCAGCGCGTCTTCATCGAGCGATAAGTCCTTCCGAAACGGCGTGACCATGGCCGTGCCGCATCCTCTGAATCCTGTAAACATGACTGTCTCCTTATAATCTTGGGGTCCACAATGCTCCGCCCCGCCTGTAGCACAGGCTTCAGCCTCTGTGCTCCTCCATTAGCCGCAACTAAAACCACACAGGCTGAAGCCTGTGCTACTAACCTCGCCGGCTCCACTCTTCACTGGAAACGTTCAGCGTGAAGATCGAGCCCGCACGCGTCAATCCGCTGGCCGCCGACTAGCTTTCGCGCCGCCCGCAAAAATGACTTCTCCAAATTCGTGCAGCCCGCGCTTGCCGATTACCCACTGCGCCGCCTTCAGCGCGCCGCGGGCGAATCCTTCACGGCTGCGCGCCGCGTGACGCAAGGTGATCGTGTCGGCCGCCGAGTCAAATCCAATTTCGTGCGTCCCCGGATTGGCGCCCGCGCGGTTCGAACTCGCGTCAATCTTCCTGGAAAATCCCGCGCGCTTCATTTCGTCCACCAGTTGGAGCAGCGTCCCTGAAGGCGCGTCTTTCTTCGCGGAATGATGGACTTCCCACGCCCAGGCGCCGTATTCGGGTTCGTTGGCAAGCAATCGCGCCGCTTCGGCCACCACGCGGCGGAAGACGTTTACGCCGATCGAATAATTCGCGCTATACACCACCGCCACGCTGCTCCGGTCGACGAAAGCCCTCACGCGTTCGAGTTCGCCGTACCATCCCGTCGTGCCCACCACGGTGGGAACGCCGATGGCGCAGAGGCGCTCGAGATTGGCCACTGCGACCTCCGGCATGGAAAACTCAATTGCCGCATCGATGCCGCGAAAATTTTCCGCCGTGATTCCCTGCTGGTTCACATTCGTGTCGATGTCCAATTTGAGGCCCACTGCAAAGCCTGCCTCCGGCGCGAGCTGCTCGATCAGTCGGCCCATTTTCCCGTATCCCACGATGGCGAGGTTTTTAAGCATGGTGCGCTTCCGCCCGGCTCAGGAGCATCCGGGTCATTTGCGCGTAGGTATCGACCGCGCCGAACAATTCGCGCTTGGCAATTTTTTCTTCCGTCGTGTGCGCCACGTGGATGCTGCCTGGTCCAAACAAGAACGGTTCACCCCACGCGGGCGCGAGCACGGGGATGTCGGTCGTGAACGATACCACTGATGTTGGAAAACCATCGAGCGCCTTGAAATGCATCGCCGGAAGCTCCAGGATTTCACGGACCTCCGCGCGCGCCCCGACCGCGCTCCGCAATACCCGATCGATTTTGCGGCCGTCGCCCACCAGGCGAATGGCCAATTCCGCTTTGGCTGCATCCGGGATAATGTTCGGTGCGCGTCCTCCGGAGATCGTTCCGATATTCATCGTGGTCCGGCCGAGAATCGGATCTTCCGGCAAAGGCATCCGGCGAATCGCGTCCAGCGCGTCGAGAAGTTTTTCAATGGCGGATTCGCCGAGCTCGGGATACGCCGAATGCGCCATCTTGCCGGTGGCGATAATTTCGTATCGCAAAATTCCTTTTGAACCCAGCGCAACTTTGCTCTCCGTTGGTTCGCCATTGATCAGGTAGCGCGAGCCGCGCGGCGAGCGGGAGGCTACGTCCGCGCCGGCGCTGTTGCGCTCTTCTCCGACGACGAAGAGCAGAGCGAAATTGCGCGTGCCGGTCTCGAGCAGTTTTTCCGCCGCGGCAATCATTGCCGCGATGATTCCTTTTGCGTCGCAAGCGCCGCGCCCGTAAATGTGATCGTCGTCTTCGCGAGATTCGATGAACGGCGGCACGGTGTCCATGTGCGTGGAAAGCGCCACGACGGGGCGGCCCCATTCGGCGTACACATTGAAACGTTCCGGAGTAACCGGCATCGCTTCCGTCCTGCCGTCGGAGCCCGCCGCCAGCCCGGAGAGATAGTGGAGCAGGTATTCTCCCACCTGCTTCTCGTTCTCCGTGATCGACTCCATGTCGATCAGCGCGCGCGTCATTTCAAATGGATGCATTCGCTCCGCCAGCAGTAGCACAGGCTTTTGCCTGTGTGGTTTGAGTTACGGCCAACCAACGGCACACAGGCTGAAGCCTGTGCTACTGGCCCAGTGACTGATTTTAATCCGTGGAAAGGACGGAGCGCAGGGAAAGGAACAGGGCGCGGAGAAACTCAAGACGCCACGCTCCTCGATAGCGCTCCATCCGATTCCTCGGATGACAGTGGGCAGGTGTTAGCCATGCCCCCCAGCCGCCTCGGCGGGACTACCGACGGCAACTTCGGCGGAAGATCCTGCTGCACCTTTCGCTCGGGCCTCCGAAGCTCCTCGGGAAATCAGCCCGGCTACTCCTTGCTTCCGCACCTCTACCAAGACCAGATAACGATATCACCCCACCTCGGGGCGGGTCAAATTCCCTTTCGCCGGGGCCAACTTCATCTGGAGGAGATCCGTTTATTGCGTGCTGCCCTTCCTGCATCAAGACAGCAAGTGCAGCCCGCACCCGTGTGTCACCCCTGGCGGGTTAGTGGCCATCTTCGACGCATTTCCCCACCCTTCCCCCCGGTGGGCTATGTTGTGCCGTCCCTCCGGGACTCCCAGCAACAATGAATTTGTCCACTGCCGGATATCCTGGACTGTTGACAGTGTGCGGGGCTAAAACTCCAGCCGCAATTGAAAGGCTATCATGCGTGGGGTGCTATCTCCGCCCAAACCTACGCCGAGCAGGCCGGTCGGCGGAGAAGTCGTGGAAGTAAGCGCTCCAAATCCAATTTGGGTGCAGCGCGTTCCATCGAGGCAAACCTTTCCTGGGACGCCGGCAAACACGTTGCTCGGAAGCGCGAAATTCGGATGATTGAATACATTGAAGAACTGAACGTCGAACCGCAGCTTCCATTGCTCGGTTAAGGGAAACGATTTCGTCAGGTAGAAGTCGCTCCAAGCAAAATTGGGTCCGCGTAGCGCGTTACGGCCGAGGTTCCCGAATTGACAATTCTTCGGACTGTCTCCGCCAACGCACGCCCCCGTGCTCGAGTCCACTGTAGAGACAAAAGCATCCGGATTGAGCCACTGCACTGTGCCCGCTTGCGTGACGCCGGGAATGGGATTGTGTTCGTAGAGCGGTACGCCGGGAACAACGCTTGCGAATTGCGGCCCACTGCCGTTCACAATGCCAGTGCCGGCTGAGTAGGGCGCGCTTAGGACGGAGAACGGAATTCCGCTATGCCAAAACACGGTTCCCGAAACTTGCCAGCCGTTCAGCGCATATCCCAAAGAACGGTTTCCGACCTTGACTGGCAATTGATAGACATATTGCGCATTGAGATTGTGCCGGATGTCGTAGTCGCAGGGGCCATAGTCGCGAGCTAAGTCTCCAGGGAGCGGGGAGAGGATTCCTCCGGCCGAGAACTGCAGGAATCCGCCGTTGGAGACGGTGTCCATGCAACGGCTCCAGGTGTAGTTCAGTTGTCCCATAAAGCCGCTTCCCAGTCTTTTCATGGCGGTCAATTGCAAGCCGTTGTAATGACTGTTCGCGCTGGTGGACAATTGCGTTACGGCCCCGAATCGGGGATCCGTTGAGTGGCCATAAGGAAAGGGCGCGAAGCATCCAGGGCAAACGGTTTGGTAACCGTTCACTTGCGTCATGTAAGGTTGGTTGACGGCGCGAGTGCCGACGTATTGCGCGTGGATGCTTCCCGTGGGTCCCAACTCATGTTCCAATCCAAAGCTCCATTCCATGAAGTAGGGCGCGTGAAGTTTGCCGTCGGGAACAGCCGCAATGGCGACCGGAGGAAGACATGGCGCGAGACTGGGTTTTGCAGGATTGCAGGAAAGCAGGCCCTGTGCAAATCCCGAACTAAAGGCCTGATTGGCGGCCACGGTCGCGTCAACCGCGCTGATATCCACTCCCGCGCTGTTATACACACCCGGCGCAATGGCCGTCCCACCCACGGTTCCATTCAGTCCGCCCTGGAATGTCTTGACATAGGGCGGGTTGAAACCAATCAAATCGGCGACGGTGCCAGGCAAAATGTCGCTGAAAATCCCGAAGCCGGTGCGCAGGACGGTTTTGGGTTCAAATTGCCAGGCGATGGCCGTTCTGGGTTGCAGGATCGCCAAGGGCGTCGAGGAAAATACGTTGCCGAGATGGGTCTGGATCGCGGCGTTCAGCGGCTGATTCACGTCATGCGAGATGGAATTGAAAGAGCCGCTCAGCCGGGCGATTTGTTGATGCGGATTCAGCGGATTGGAATTCAATGTATCGCGTATCCCGAAGGTCCAGGTCAGTTTCTTGGTCAGCTTCCAAGTGTCCTGCGCGTAGAGATCGAGATTGAGGAAGTTGAAAGGTTCGTTCGCGGACGTGGGGAAAGTTTTTGTCGCCGTCCAGGCGACTCCGTAAATGTATTGCTCCAAAGTGTTATAGGTCACGGTCGGGACAGTACCCTCCCCGAAGTCATAGTCGTTCAGACGGAGGATGCGCGTGTTTGTCCCAAACCGTAACTCGTGCGAGCCATGGCTCCAAGCCAGATTGTCGTTGATAAACAAACGGGAAGCGCGTCTTCCCTGGACCCAAGTGTTGTCAAGTCCCCCCACTGTCGTGAAAGCATTCGCCCCGGTGCCTTGCAGCACGATGGGAAACGCGGCCAGAGTCTTCTGAAAATCCGCGGGCCCGAATAGGCTCCCATACCAAGAAAATCCCGGGTTGAAGTAATTCACCAGATTCTGCGATAAGACGTGGGTATATCCCGCTGCGATGGAGTACAGCGGCTGAGGGGAAACCGAGTCGAACAAGGGATTGATCGGATCGGTGTAGGCAGCTTGCACGCCCGTATCGGTCTGAAGGCGAAACCAAGTCGTGTTTTTCTCATTGATGTTGTAGTCGATTCGAAGCGTCTGGACTTGTTCATGATCGTCGCTGGAATGCGACACGCTCTGGGTATTTGCGCAACCATCACCCCCCACACCGAGTGGACAGCCGAGGACCGGTTGAGGCGTTCCGTTGGTATTCCCGTAAAGTTTAAACATATTCTGATAGAACGGGACGGATTGCGGTGTTGGCGGGTAGATGAACTTACCGGGATGGGCTGGATCGGGCAGGCCCACAGGGAGTTGCTGCAAAACGTAATTCTGAAATGCCGGAGTTGGAACGGTGGTGGCCGTGACGATGGGAAGCGCAATGCGAACCCATTCGCTATCGAAGAAGAAGAACAATTTATCGTGAATCATCGGGCCGCCCAAACTGCCCCCAAAATGATTCACCGTAGCTCCCGGCTTGTGCCTTCCCGGTATCGCGTTTGTGAAATAGTCCGCCGCGTTCAATCTCGATCCGTTCCACAACTCGTAGAGATTGCCATGGAACTGATTGGCGCCGGACTTGGTAACGTAGTCGACTTGGGACGCTCCGTATCGGCCCTGGTCGACGGCATAGGAGAGCGTATTGACGGTCACTTCCGATATCGAATTCAGTCCGAGGACGAGGTTGGTCGAGAGTCCGCTGTTCAGATTGGTCAGCGGGTCGTTCGTTTCCAGGCCATCGACGATGTAACCATTGGAGAGCGCGGGCAATCCATTGAACTCCACGTTGCCGTATCCATTTGTTCCCCCAACGAAGTCATTGCTGCTGCCTGCCGTATTAATAAGCGCGCCCGCGGCAAATTGAAGAGGATAGGTTAAGTCGCCGCCTGGATTGGGAAGGTTTTCCAGTGCGGGCGCGTTGAGAGTTGTTGCTGTATTTGCATTTTCCGGGTTGAGGATCAGAGTTTCGCTCGTTACCTCAATGGTCTGCTTTGACCGGGCAACTTTGAGTAGGAAGTCCACCGTTTGCCTCTGGCCCAGGCCCGAAGACACGGCGTCATTTTGCTGTCCCTCGAAACCTTCTGCTTCCACCAGGACCGAGTACGCACCGGGCTTGAGCTGCGGGAAGTTGAACCGGCCCGAGTCATCGGTCCTCGCGCTTCGCTTGAGTCCAGTCTCTTTATTCGTGACCGTCACCGCGGCGCCAGGCACCGCCGCACCACTTGGATCGCTCACTTGGCCAACGATTGCACTGGTAGTTTCCCCTTGCGGGCGGGCCGTTTCAGACCACAGAAAAAGAAAACAGCCAGCGATCACAAGTGTCGAGATGATGGTGCGCGGCATGGTTACAGGCCTAGGTGAATTCACTTCGGCTATTCTATAAGAATAATCATGTTTAATATACTAGATTAATGCCGGTGAATACTACGCAAGGGTTCCGTGGAAATCGTGCCGCGCTCTAGCAAGTTCCGCTTCGAACCTGGAAAACAAATTCTGGCGGGCTTCAAGCCGCCGGCGCGGCAAGTGGCTGCCTCACTTGGAAAAAGTGTTAGTATGTCCGCGGAGGATGACATGAAAAAGGTCATCGGTTTATTTGTGGTGTTATTGATCTCGTCGGCGCCCGCACTTGCGCAGCAGAAGGGCGGGGGAGAATCCCGTGGTGGCGGTGGAGGCGGCGCACGCGGTGGCGGAGGAGAATCGCGCGGCGGCGGTGGCGCCACGCATGTTGGTGGCGGTCACGTTCCTGCCCGTGGGCCCGCACCCTATCACGCTCCCGCTCAGGCACCGGCGCGAGAGGCTCCGGCGAATCGCGGAAACGGCGGCGGGCAACCCAATAACGCGCGACCCAGCTATCGCGATCAGAACGGGCATCCCGAAGCCCCTCATGTTCACGCCGAGAACGATCGGTGGGTCGGACACGACTCCGGCCCGAAAGATGCCAACTACCACCTCGATCGCCCCTGGGAACACGGACACTTCACCGGCGAAATTGGCCGCGGCCATATTTACCGGATGGAAGGCGGAGGCAGGGATCGTTTCTGGTTTGGTGGTTTCTACTTTAATGTCGCCGCGTACGACTATGATTCCTGCAACGACTGGGTCTGGGGCAGCGACGATATCGTGATTTACAACGATCCCGATCATATCGGCTGGTACCTGGCCTATAACGTGAGACTCGGCACCTACGTCCACGTCGAGTATCTAGGAAACCAGTAGCCGAACGCACGGTGGCTATCGAAACTCTGGAAGGCGAATCCTTCGGTCTTTTTGGAGAAGGCAATTATTCGACGCGGCGTCCGATACCGAGATGCGCCGCAGCTGAGCGAGACGCGGTGAACAACCTACAACTTATGTCGGACATCTTCTAGGCGTAGCGTGATCGATGCTTCAGATACAAGGGGCTAAAGCTCATCTTTTATGGGCATTCTAACGTCGCGGCTGATGGTTCGGCTGCGCTCACCACAAGAGCCGCGACCCACAAAGCCAACGGTGAGATGATTTGGATTGTGAAACAGGGCGGCGGTATTGCGCAGGAGGACACTTGCGGCTTGTTCCAGCGCGCGGGCGTGGCCTATAGTCTTCTCAGGGTTCTTCTATGAAAATCGCTGTATTGTGCGTGCAGTGCGACAAACTGGAGAGAGAGTGCACCTGCGACCGCTACTGTTGCTATTGCCAGGGGCTCGAAGGCATCCGGTTTTGCGCCGACGGAAAATATTACTGTCCGGATTGCCGGGAAGCATGCGACATTCGTGTGGCAGATCCTCATGACGGATGAATCCACACGTGTCGAGTTCCACCTGGACCGGGATCCGCGCCTGCTCAGCGCCGTGCGGTGTGCCGTGCAATTTCAGGCTGCGCGCGCGGGTCTCGAAACAGCGGGTTGCGAGAATTTTGCCATGGCCTCCGAGGACGTTTGCAAGGAAGCCCTCACGCAAATCACCGATGCCGACGGAGGGCTCGACGTCACGCTCGAGACGTTTCCCGATCGGATGGAAATTTCCATCCACCATCGAGGGCAGCTGGTGCCGGCGGTGGGCCTGGAGACCTTCGCGCTTCAGGCCGCGGGTGCGGGAGGAGCGGGCGGACTGAATGGAATGGAGTTGCTGGCGCGCGTGGATCGGGTGATGTTCAACTCGGAAGAAGGCATCGCGCGCACCACGCTTGTGAAATTTCTGCAGCCCAAACGCTAAGCGGTCCTCACCGAGACTTGCAATTTACGGAAAAATGTCGATTCGTGTCTTCAGGGGTTGAAACCCCTGAGGACAGGTGGGCATTTATGTCGCGGCTGAACAGGCTGCGGAAAAAGTGCTTTGGTTGTCATTCTGAGCGAAGCGAAGAATCCCTCCAGATTCAAAACAAAAGCCTAAGAGGGATTCTTCGCGCAAAATCGGCGCTCAGAATGACAGGATTCCGCTTTTTTCTGCAAGCTGTGAAGCCACGACCCACAAACCTTCTTGGTTTTGTTCAGCAACCTGCAGGCATCGTTCCCCACAAATATCCGGCGAAACCGCCAGGCTGAATTTGAAATACATGATTTGAGATTTCGACTGGCACAACAGTGGAACGCCCCAAAAATGATGATGCTCATTTTCGGGGCACGACGCTAGGAGTTCCGATGCGTGAAGGCAGCGCCGCTACATCGTCACTGCGAACGTATTTTTCCGAATGAGCGATAACATTTGATCGTCGGTGAGAGAGAGCTTCAGGTCGAGCCGGTCGCCGGAGGGCGTAATTTGGGCGCTATCGAGCATCTGCCCGAGTTCCGGGTTCGTGTTTCCGACCTGATACTTCCGGTACATCAATCCCGCGGTCAGCAACGCAGCGAAAGTATTGGCGTCTTCCGGTGATCCGCAAACCGCTTCGAAGCTTGCGTCCACTCCGCTACCTCCCTTGACGCTGATGGTCATGGCCTTGAGTTTGGAAGTGAGCTGCGCGGCTGCGGGAAATTGCGAGGTCTCGGGCACGAGTTGCTGCATCGCCAGGCGCGTGTAGGACGGGTCGAGCACGGCCCAGACCGTCCCTGACCCGTTGGCCTGGTTCACCAGGGAAGACAGATCGGCGTTCGAATAAAGACCCTCCCCTTCACCAAACCGCAGGCCAATTAATTTTTCGAGCTCCTGCCTTTGGCCAAACGCGGCCGTGTTGGAATCGATGAAAAAGAAAAACAGGTCGTTGGGCCCGCTGCCTCCGCCAAATGCGAAAAGCGAGAAGATGCGGACCTTGACGACCGGGAGCTTTTTCGAGACGAAATAGGCCTCCGTGGAAGAGGGCTGAAACTGGCCCAGCGCGACCCCGACAATCTGGTCGGTCGTGGGAACCGAACCGCCCGTTGCGTCCTTGGTCACCTTGCCGGGTACCATGGCCCAGACCAATTCGGTTACCTGAGTGTTCGGGTCGACTCCGGCCGAGGTCAGGAATTGCTCGAACTCGCGAAATTTCGCGGGCAGCATTTGTTGCTTGAGCTGTGAGAACCAGGGGAACTGGCGCGCCTGCTTCAGATCGGCATACGCCACCTCGCCCGAATCCTTGGGAAACAGGCCGAGGATATCCGAGCCAACACTCCCGGCACGGGACGTGCCGGGCCATGCACCTGCCATCGCGATTAGAATTGCGAGTGAAAGAATTCTTTTTGCGTTCACGAGTCTCCTCTTTCCTGCGGGCTCCAAGTAGAGCCCGCACCCGTCAATTTTGGGCTGCACCGTCGGATTCCGGAAGGAATCACCTGGCTATCTTTGCTGGGTTTGCCGTTAACCGCGCTTCGACTGCTGCCGCGCGGGACTTCATTTCTGAAACATATGCCGAATCGTGGAGCGAAGCAAGGTTGATCGCCACATTTTCCAGCGCACCGCGCGCGGCTGCCGCCGCCAGCAAGCGGCCCACATGCAGGTCTGACAGCATTGACGGCGCGGCAATGGCTTCGAGTTGCACCAACTTTTCAAATACTTCGACGGCGGCGAGGGCCGTTTCCATCGGCACCTCGGTGGCATGCCGGGTCGCGCTTTCCATCGCGGCATCGCGCATACTTCTATCTTCGGCGCTTTCCTTCGGCAGTTTGAGAGCGGCCATGACCGCTTCATAGGATTGGGAGTCGCGATCGATCGCCGTGGCGAGCTTGCGGGCCGCTCGATGCATGGCCTCAATCGACGCGCTTAAATCCTCCGTGAACGCCGATTGCGATTTTTTTTTGCGCGAGAGACCGGCGACCATTTCTCCAAGGCTTGCGGCTAACGCTCCCGCGAGCGCGGCCACGGAACCTCCGCCCGGAGCGGCCGTGGGCGCGGCGACGGCGTCAAGAAACGGCTGTGCCAGAACGGCGAGCTTCCCCTGCCCGGCCGTTTGGGACGGCACGCCCTCTAGCGCGGCGGACAAGCGATTTTCAAGAACCAGGGCCGGAGAAAAATTCTCAAATTGGAGATAAAATTCAGCCGTCAGCTCGAGGGCCTTGCGGGGAATCAGGCCGACGATCTCGCTTCCCACGATCGCGCAACCATAGAGCTCGGCTTCGCGCTTGACCATCTCGAAAACGCGGTGCAGCGGCGTCTGCTCGAAGTCGGTCAGGTTGATGGAAACTTGCGCCATGCCCCGCGCTTTCAAGTCCACGCCCATCGCCTTCACATAACGCAGCCCGCCGCTGGAAAAGCGGATCGCTTTGGCGATTTTTTTTGCGATGGAGACGTCGTGCGTGTTCAGATTGATGTTGTAGGCGATCAGGAATTTTCTCGCGCCGACCGCAATCGCGCCCGCGGTCGGGTGCAGCCGGGGCTCGCCGATATCCGGCGCGCGGTCCGGATTGCGCAATGCTTCTTCCCGCAAGCCCTCGAACTGTCCCTTGCGGATGTTTTCGAGATTGACGCGGTCGGGCCGCGTTGCCGCCGACTCGTAGAAATAAACGGGAATACGATAGCGCTCCCAGATTTCGCGGCCCACGCGGCGGGCCAGCGCCACGCAGTCATCGATCGTGCAGCCCTCGATGGGAATGAACGGCACCACGTCGGTAGCGCCGATTCGCGGATGCGCGCCGGTGTGGTGCGTCAAGTCGATCAATTCGGCGGCTTTGCCCACACCGCGAAGCGACCGCTTCGGCGACGGCTTCGGGTTCTCCGGCAAGCGTGACCACCGAGCGGTTGTGATCCGCGTCGCTCTCACGGTCGAGCACCAGGACGCCCGGCACGCCGCGCATGGCGTCGACGAGCGCGTCCACTTTGGACGTGTCGCGCCCTTCGGAGAAATTTGGCACGCATTCGATCAGGCGATTCATGAACCCCTGGAGAATTACTCCGGTCAGATTCCATCGCGGGAGTAAATAA
The DNA here is from genome assembly GCA_963811715.1 of Terriglobia bacterium. Lineage (GTDB taxonomy): Bacteria > Acidobacteriota > Terriglobia > Acidiferrales > UBA7541 > Palsa-360. The sequence continues at coordinate 1,656,970 of CAWESM010000003.1, read as the reverse complement.
TTTCGCCGCGCTTGATTGTCATCACACAGTGGTTAACACCAAAATAGTACGGGATTTCGCGGTAGTCCTCCACATCGAAGATGGCCAGATCAGCGTATTTGCCAACCTCAATGGAGCCAATGCGGGTGTGACGCCGCAGCGAATAGGCTGGGTTGATTGTGGCCGCGGCGATGGCCTCGGCGGGGCTCATGCGCATTTGGGAGCACGCCAGCGACATTGCCATCGGCAAGCTGAGGGTGGGGCTGGTCCCGGGATTGTAGTCCGTGGCCAGGGCAACTACCGCGCCTGCGTCGAGAAGTTTTCGCGCCGGAGGATAGTTTGAAAGGCCCAGGTGAAAACAGCACCCCGGCAGAAGCGTGGCCACCACGTTCGACGCAGCCAGCGCGCGGATGTCCGCGGAATTTATTTTTTCGAGATGGTCGGCGCTCGCGGCATCGAGCTCAATCCCCAGGCGCGTGGCGCCCGTCCTGGCAAGTTGGTCGGCGTGGAGGCGGGGCACCAGACCAAACGCGCGTCCGGCCGTCAAAACGCGCCGCGCCTGCGCTATGGTGAACGCGCTGCGGTCGCAGTAAACATCACAGAACTCGGCAAGCCCTGACAGCGCCACGCGAGGAAGCAACTTTCCAATGAGGAACTCGACGTAGGCATTGGCACGGCCGCGAAACTCCGATGGCACGACGTGGGCGCCTAGAAACGTGGAATGAATGTCGAGCGGCTGCTCCTCGTGGAGCTGTCGCAGCAAGTGGAGGGTTGCCAACTCACTCTTCATGTCAAGGCCATAACCGCTCTTGGCTTCGAGCGTGGTGGTGCCGTGGGCCGCGAATCGCCGCAAGGCCGCGAGCGCCCTCGTTTTCAGGACTTCGGGTTTCGCTCGACGCAGCGCGCGGACTGTTGAAAGGATCCCGCCGCCTTTGCGGGCGATTTCTTCGTAGGTTGCGCCTGCAATGCGTAGTTCGTATTCGGCGGCGCGGCTGGCGGACGAAATGAGATGGGTGTGGGAGTCGACAAGGCCAGGCAATACAACGCGCCCGCCCAGATCGAACTTTTTTGCTTTGCGAGATTCGGAAAGGCGCGCCACGCGGACCCGTGGCCCCACCGCAACGATGTTGCCGTTGCGCATCAGTACTGCTCCATCACGTATAAGAGCAGTATCTTGTATCGCCGGGCCGCGCCGCGGGACATCGCCGCGAAGTGTGAGGAGTTCCTTGCAGCCCGTGATGAGGATTAGCGACAAGCCAGACTCACATTCCGTTTAACACTAAATCTCCGGAATAGTTTCCTATTATCTTCACAACGCGGAGGGGCCACAACCAAACTTCGCTTCAGCGGCTGAACAGGTTGCGGAAACACTCTTCATTTTTCCTTTTGCAGACCCCTCGGGATCGGTTTTCGCTCGTGCGAGCCGCTCGGATCGTGATTCCTGGTCCGTGCCTTTCGTTTTTCCATCCCCTCGCGACGGCGTCGCTTTGCGTTCGAGCTTGCTTCAAGTCTCCGCGGGGATCCATTTCGCCAAGCGGATCAGGTTCGCGATTGCGGCGGCAAAGGTGAACGTCCAACCGACGCGCCGCCGTCCCTGGAGTTTTGTTTTTCTCGGCCCCGCCGCACTTTTGATCCAGCCGAAAAGCGTAGCGACTAGAAGATCGCAAACTTCACGTGCAGGAATTTTTTCGGGTCCTTCCGGAAATCTCCAATTAACAGACGCGTGTCTCCCGTGAGACCCGAGATGTTGTCGTAGAGTTTGGGGTCCGTGAAGAATTTCCCCGCCGTCGTCTCGGTGGAGTTCAACTTTGCCGTCGCACTGGAAAGATTCTCGCCCGCCTGGCGGTACTGCAGGAAGAGCGAATCGTCGGTAGCAAGTTTGCCGAGCGTCCCTTTCCCCGCGCGAACATCCGCGACAAGTCCGTTGCCGTTGTCCAGCAGTTTCATCGCGCTGTCATGAATTCCCTGCTCATACACGAGCTTGCCGAGCGTGCCCTGCTTGGATTGGACGGCTTCGAGAACGTTGTCGAGGCGGGCCGTGGCGGAATTCACGTGGTTGTACATTTCGTCGTTGACCATCAGTTTGCCGAGCGACCCTTTTCCCGCAGCCACATCCGTCAACATGCGATCAAGGTTCCCAAGCGAGCTGTTCAGATGCCGGTAGGCATCTTCGTCCACCAAGAACTTACCGAGCGAGCCGCGCCCCTTCCTGATGTCATCCAGAACCGCGCTGGCCTGCTCGGTGATCGAGCTCAAGTTCGTCATCAGATCGGCGCTGCGCTCGACAACCTCCTTGAGGGCTTTCTCCTCGCGTCCAGGTATTTCGTCTTCGTTCCCCAATTTCCTGCCCACGAAGCCTCGGTCGATTTCCACAAAGCGGTTCCCCAGCAACCCCTCGGTAATAAGCACAGCCGCGGAGTCCGAGCGAATGTAATCCTCGAATTTCTGCTGGATGCGCATATCGACCCGGATGTTGCGGTCCTTCGTCTGCTGCTCTCCAGGCTTCGGAAATGCGACAGCAATTTTTTCCACATTCCCGACTTCCACGCCGTCCAGACGGACGGGCGCACCCACCGTCAGGCCATCCACCTCGGGCAGGAGCACGTACAGCCGGTACTTCGGGCTGAACCCGCCTCCCGCTCCCGTGACGTAAAAAATTACAACCACCAAGAGAGCCGTGGCGGCCAGGACAAAAAGTCCCACGCGTAGCTCGCTCCAGGTCAATTGTTTGTTTTGCGCCATCTTCGTTCCTCCTAGAGAATCACTAGCTGCGTCATCGGCAGCTATAACAGAAATCGGTGGAGATACTCGTCCTTGGATTCAGCAATCGTCCGCGGGCTGCCCTCGAAATAGGCTTTCCCGCCGCGAAGGACAACTAAGTTCGTTGCCGGGCCGTCGCCTTTGGAACCGTTCCCGGTATGCAGGGCCGGCACGACGCGGCCCGTCTCGCCCTCAAAGCGGTAATTGGCAAGCCCGAAAGCATCCTGCAGGCGGTGCGTGGCGAGCAAAGAGGTCACGCCCTGGGTGTCGCGCAAGCGCAGGATCAGCGTAATGATCGTCTGCGACGTCACGGGATCGAGTCCCGCCGTGGGAGAATCGTAGAGTACGACAGGAGGGCGGCTAACCAAGGCACGGGCGATGGAAACGCGGCGCCTCATGCCGCCGGAAAGTTCGGAAGGCAGTTTGTCGAGCGTGTCTTCCATTTCCACGAACCGCAGCGATTCTATAACGCGCTGTTCGATTTCGTCCTCATTCACACGATCTTCGCGCAAACGATAGGCCACATTTTCCGCGACGTTCAGGGAATCAAACAGCGCTCCCTCCTGAAAGACAAATCCGATCTGCCGGCGGAAATCCAGCAATTCCTTTTCAGACAGATGGCCGAGATCGTGTCCCAGCACGTGCACGGAGCCGGAATTGGGCCGCAGTAAGCCCGCGGCAAGCTTTAGAGCGAGCGACTTGCCCGTTCCACTCTCACCGATTAAGACTTTGGTTTCATGGGCCGCCACGGAAAATGAGAGCCCCGTGAGAACGTCGCCCTGCCCGAAACCAATGCGCACATCTTCAAAGGAGAGAACCCGCTCGCTCGCGGTGTCCAAAGTGTTCACAGGAAGAGGGCGATCACGTCGTATCCGCAGAGGCTCGCGCAATCGCTCTGGAGATTATAGACGGAAACGACTTGGTTCAGGAGCGGATTGCGCACGGGACTAGAAAACGTGCCCGGCGAGGAACAACATGACTTTCGTGAGGAAGAAATTGACGACGAGGATGAACACGGAGGAAGAAACCACCGCCGACGTTGTCGCGCGACCGACGCCCTGCGTCCCCCCGCGCACTCTCAAGCCGTGGTAGCAGCCGACCGTCGAGAGGATGAAACCGAAAATAAGTGGCTTGGAGAGCCCCTGCATTAGGTCCGAAAAATCTAAAACGTCGATCGCGCGCGTCCAGAAGGCAACCGCCCCGAGACGCAAGGTGAAGGTCGACACGACGAAGCCGCCAATCATTCCGGAGAAGTCCGCCATAGCCGTCAGCAGTGGGAGCATAAATACAGTTGCGACCATGCGCGGGGTTACCAGCTTGCGCGTCGGGTCCGTGCCCATGGCGCGCATCGCGTCCACCTGCTCGGTGACAACCATCGAACCAAGTTCCGACGCGATACTGGACGCGTTGCGTCCCGTAACCAGTAGTCCCGAAATGGTTGGTCCCAATTCCCGCACCAGCGCCAGGGACACAGCATCGGCCGTTAGCGCCGTCTGGCCGAAGCGCACAAATTGGGCCGCCGTCTGCAGCACCATGACCGCACCAATAAAGAAACCTGTCAGGACCACAATCGGCAAGGACCCCACTCCGATGATGTCCATCTGGTCCAGAACATCCGAGAAGTAATAGGGAGGACTGAACAGGTTTGTGACCGATTGCGCCGCCAGTTGGGTGTAGTCCTGCACATGCTGAATGCGCAGTTTCACACCTTCCATCAAGGCGCCGGGCAGCGAAACGGAATTGCTCTCCAGAAGTTTGGGATCGGTGGTCGCCATCGGTCGCCGGAGGGTACCCCTCGCACATGGCTGGCTTCCCCGACAGCGTACTGGTCGCCGCCGGGCGCGTCAAGCATCGTGAATGTTCGCGCACGAGCCGGTTTGATCGGGAGGACACGTAGTCTTGCCTGTCCTGAAGGATTTCGCCAGGTCGCAAGAGGACAGGCAAGTGTGCCTGTCCTAACTGAAGCCCTAGCTGAACCACTGCCAATCATTCTCAAACGAGACACACCCCGTGCCTGCCTCTTGATCTCACGGGCATTGTGATACGATCTCGGCTGGCCTGCATTTGCAGCAATAGCGCGCCGCTCAAAATTTGTTTTCTGGCTTCGAAGCGGCGCTTTGCTCGACGAGTAGAAATCGCCTCTTATGCGTCCCTCACAAATTGCCAAGCTGATTGTTCTGATGTTTTTGTTCGGGATCTTCGCATGGGCGGCGTCCACGGCCGCCAATTTCATCATTGAATACAATTGGTGGAAAGAGGTCGGCCAGGTTGACACCTGGATCGGGATGCTGTGGTACAGCATTGCTCCCGCGGCGGCAGGCGCGGTGGTGGCGTTTATCGCGCTGTGGGTGGCTCATGCCTCCGGGCTGCGATTCGCCGGCATCCGCGGGAAGGATTTCCGCCTGTACTCGCGCCTGATTCCATTCGCACTGGCGCTCGTAGCGATCGTGTTCGCGTCGAATGCGATTGACTACTGGACGGTCATGCGCTTTTTCGGGTCGCGCGGGCTCGCGGCAGCTCGCCGACGCATGGAAGGATCAGGTTTTTTCGCGCGGCCTGCCGTTTTATCTTTTCGATCTCCCTTTCTATTCGCAACTTCTCGGATTTGTGTTCGTGCTGGCGATTCTTTGCGCGCTGGTCTTCTGGGCCACGGCTCGCGGATGGCAGTTGGCCGAACGTTTCCGATACGGCAGGCTGAAAAGCGGGCCGGGCAACACGATTACTCTGGAACCGAACACGCTGCTGCTGCCGGGCGCAACGCGCGCCGGCTTCGTGAGGATCATCGGCGTAATTTTGTTGCTGGGATTCGCGGTCTGGATTTTTCTGGGCAACTATGAGCTGCTGCTGAACTCGCACGCGTTCATGACCGGCGCCGATTATGTGGATGAAAAGGTCACCCTGCCTTTGCGCTGGCTCCTGATCGTTGTCACGCTGGCGGGGCTGCCGCTCGTTTGGATGCGGAAATATAAAAAAACGGCCATCCTTGTCATGTCCTTTTTTGTCCTGCAACTGGCTTTGCCGGGAATCGTTCACGCCGTTTATGTGCGGCCGAACGAGATCTCGATCGAACGGCCGTATATCGAACGCCACATTCAGGCGACTTCGATTGCCTTCGGCCTGAATCGGAACTCGACGGAACGTCCGTTTGCGCCTCCTACCGGGCAAGCCGCCGTCGATCCCGTGCAGGATGCCACGCTGCTCGACAATGTTCGTCTTTGGGACCTCCGCGCGTACAACGCCACGATCGGCCAGATCCAAGCGCTACGTCCCTACTACACGTTTCCTGAAACCGACGTGGATCGCTACTTCCCCAATGGACGCATCAAGCAAGTACTGTTATCTCCTCGGGAAATCGATGTGAACCAATTGTCGGCCGAGGCGAGCCAGAGCTGGATCAATCCGCGTTTTATTTATACGCACGGGTTTGGCGTGGTCCTGTCGGAGGTCAACAAGATCACGCCGGATGGCCTGCCGGTTTTGCTGATCGAAAACGCTCCGCCGGAGATCAAAGCGCCTGGATTTCAGCTCACGCGGCCGGAAATTTATTACGGCGACAAGACGCAAGACCCGGTGTTCGTCCATACCGCTCGCGAGGAATTCGATTATCCATCCGGCGATCAGAACAAGTATTCGACCTACCAGGGCACGGGAGGATTTCCTGTCGGCTCATTCCTTCTGAAGGTTGCTGCCGCGATTTCCGAGGGCGAGCCGAACATTATTTTCACCGGCTATCTCACCGGCGAGAGCCGCATGATGATTCACCGGAAGGTGCAGGACCGTTTGGCGTATCTGGCCAGTTTCTTGCAATGGGATCAGGATCCCTACCTGGTGATCACGGACGACGGTAGATTGGTTTGGATGGTGGATGGCTATACGACTTCGCTCTCGCATCCGTATTCGGCGACGCTTCCCGTGGCTGGCCTCGAGGAAGGCGCAAACTACATTCGGAACGCGGTCAAGGCCACCGTCGATGCGTACACGGGGAAAATATCGTTGTACGTATTCGATCCGAGCGACCCCATCATTCAGGCGTACGAGCATCTGTTCCCGAAACTGTTCCGGCCCGCTTCCGAGATGCCTGCCGACCTTCGCCGCCATGCGCGTTATCCGGAGGTTCTCTTTCAGCGCGCAGGCAGAGGCCTACCGAATTTTTCATATGCGCGATCCGCAAGTGTTTTACAACAAGGAAGACATTTGGGAAATCGCGCACAATCTGTTCGGCCAGTCCGGACAACCGGAGCCCGTGCAGCCGACGTACGTCGTGGCCACTTTGCCGGGGGAGAAACAGCCCGAATTCCTGCTGATTCTGCCGTTTACTCCGCGGGCCAAGGACAATTTGATCGGGTGGATGGCCGCTCGATGCGACGGCGAACACCTGGGGGACCTGGTCTTCTTTCAACTGCCGAAGCAGCAACTGATGTACGGCCCCATGCAAATTGAATCGCGCATCGATCAGGACCAGAACATCTCCAAGGACCTGACGCTGTGGAACCAGCAGGGCTCGCGCGTGTTGCGCGGAAATATTATCGCTCTCCCCGTGACGGGCGGTTTCCTTTACGTCGAATCCATTTACATTCAGGCCACCGAAGCGCGCATGCCGCAGCTCAAGAAAGTCGTTCTGGCGATGGGCGACCGCCTGATTTATCGGGATACGTTCGACGAAGCTCTCGCCGATCTGACGGGAATGCCCGCTCCGACAAGGCCCGCAGCGGCGACCGTTGCCTCCGGTTCCACTCCCGCTCCGCCAGCCAGCGCGAAAAATACGCCCACGCTGGAGGAACGCCTCCGCGCACTTCATGACCAGGCCGAACAACTTACCCGAGAGCTGGAGAAACTGGAAAAGGAAGCAGGCAAGAAATAAACGCAACCGCGCAGTCGAACACCCCTGCAACCACAGATGAACACAGATTGACACAGATAAGAAGGGCTGAGAAAAATCCTGAAATGAAATAATTTCCCCGTATGAATGGCGTTTGATCTCTTCTTATCAGTGTTTATCTGTGTTCACCGGTGGTTTCATCGATTTTTCTTTTCTCCCTCTGCCGGGTCCGATAGAATGCAGAGCCTTCTATGCTGCGCTTCGTCACGGCGGGTGAGTCTCACGGTCAGGCGCTGATTGCTTGGATCAGCGGATTGCCCGCGGGTGTACCCATCGATTTCGAGTTCCTTCAGGTGGAACTGCACCGGCGGCAACTAGGTTATGGGCGCGGGGGACGGCAGAAAATTGAGAAGGACCGCGTCGAGGCGATCTCGGGCATTCGCCACGGGCAAACGATTGGCGCGCCGATCGCCTTGCGTCTGGAAAATAAAGATTGGGCGAATTGGGAGAAGGCTTTGCCCGTGGAGGATATCGCCGGCGCGGAAGATGCGCGCCGCCCGCTGACTGCGCCGCGTCCGGGTCACGCGGACCTGGCTGGCGCGATGAAATTCAACTTCCACGATGCCCGTTATATTTTGGAGCGGGCGTCGGCGCGGGAGACGGCGGCGCGCGTGGCTGCGGGGGCGATCGCGAAGCTGCTTCTGCGGCAATTCGATTGCAATGTCCTGAGCCACGTGATCGCCGTGGGCAAGGCGCGCCTCGTACGCGCCGTAACGTGGAACGAAATCCAAGCCGTCTGCGCGAATCTCGATTCCCCGCTGCGCTGCGTCGATCCCGCCACCGAAGCGCAGATGAAAGGCGAAGTCGACCTCGTGCACCGGGCGGGCAACACGGTGGGAGGCATCTTCGAAGTCGTCGCGCACAACGTCATCACGGGACTGGGATCGTACGCGCAATGGGACGAGAAACTTGATGCGCGGCTCGCGCAAGCGGTGATGTCGATTCAGGCGGTAAAGGGCGTGGAGATTGGCGCGGGCATTACCGCGGCCGTTTCGTACGGCTCGGAAGTGATGGATGAGATCGGGTACGATGCGGCAAGCAAGCGGTTCACGCGCGCGACCAACCGGGCCGGCGGCCTCGAAGGCGGAATCACGAACGGCGAGGACGTTGTGGTGCGCGGCTATCTGAAACCCATTTCCACTTTGCGCAGCCCGCTGCAAACCGCTGACATGGTGACGAAACAGCCCATTACCGCGGCGTATGAACGCTCCGACGTGTGCGTTGTACCGGCCGGAGGCGTGGCGGGCGAAGCGATGGTGTCCTTCGTGCTGGCGCAAGCGCTCGTCGAAAAATTTGGAGGAGATTCGTTGACGGAGACTCGGCGGAATTTTGAGGGGTACCAGAAACAGTTAAGAGAGTTTTAAAACCACAGATGAACACGGATAAACACTGATGAAAACTAATTCTAAATCCTTTTCCCGCCCCGCTGATTTCATGGAACGGAAATCGATTCGCATCAGCGTTGGATCACCCACTGACTTGCCGTTCACCCGCTTTTTATGATTTTATCAGTGTTTATCTGTGTTCATCTGTGGTTCCAAAGATGCGGGTGCTTGCTGAGATGACTTATTCGATTACAAAATTCGGGAACGCCGTGCTGGAGTCCCCGGGCAAGCCCGTGGAGAAATTTGATGAGGAGCTGGCCAAGCTGTGCGAGGACATGTTCGAGTCCATGTACGTGGCGCAGGGCGTGGGTCTGGCCGCGCCGCAAATCGGGCTGTCGAAGAAGCTTGCCGTGATCGACGTGAGCGTGGGAAAAAATCCGGAGGCGAAGCTGGTGCTCGCCAATCCCGAAATCATCCACGTCGAAGGGGACCAGCGGGAGGAAGAAGGGTGTCTTTCGATACCCGGATTTCGCGGCTCGGTGCTGCGCCCGGCTTACGTCACCGTTCGCGCGCAGAACCTGAAGGGCGAAACGTATGAGATGCGCGGCGAAGGCTTGCTGGCTCGCGCCTTCTGTCACGAAATCGATCACCTGAACGGAATCCTATTCATTCAGCACCTCAGCATGTTGAAAAGGGACTTGATCAAACGCCGCATCCGCAAATTGCGGAAGACCGGCGAGTGGTAATCCGTAGCGCGCGGGTGTCCGCCATGCGCATCGTCTTTTGTGGCACGCCGGAATTCGCCGTACCCTCGCTCCGGCGATTTGCCGCGGAACCCGGCATATCCGTCGAAGCCGTCATCACGCAACCGGACCGGCCGCGCGGCCGCGGGCAGCACGTCTCCGGCTCTCCGGTCAAGGAAACGGCGCTTGCAGCCAATCTGCACGTCTACCAGCCTGAAACCATCAAGTCGGACTCGGCGCAGGAATTCCTGAAACGTGTTGCGCCCGATGCCGTGGTGATTATTGCGTACGGACAAATCATTCCCGCGCGGCTGCTGACGCTTCCCCGTCTCGGCTGGATCAATTTGCATGCGTCGCTGCTGCCGCGCTATCGCGGGGCCGCGCCCATTCATTGGGCCATCGCCAACGGCGAGACAACCACGGGACTCACCACGATGCAAATCGACGCCGGCATGGATACGGGCCCGACTCTGCTGCAACACGAATTGGAAATCGGCCCGGAAGAAACTTCTCCGGAGCTGGCCACGCGAATGAGCGAAATTGGCGCGGGCTTGATCGTGGATTCTCTATTACAGCTCGACCGCGGAGAAATTTTTCCAGCGCCTCAGGATCCAGAAAAGGCTTCCTCCGCTCCGATTCTTAAAAAAGAAGACGGGCGGATTGATTGGGCGCGCACCGCGCCGCAGATTTACAACCGCATGCGGGGTTTCGCGCCGTGGCCCGGTGCGTACACTCCGTTCCGTGGGCAGACGTGCCACGTATGGGGGCGCCCCGAAAGTAACGCCGCCGGGGGACGCGTCACGCCGGGCGAAATCGTGGCTTCGACCAAGGAAGTATATGTTGTATGCGGTGAAGGGACATGGTTGCGGCTGGAATCCGTGCAACTGGAGGGGCGCAAGCGGATCTCGGCACGGGAATTTGCCAGCGGTGCGCGGTTTACGCCAGCCGAAAGTTTTGGGTAGGCGGTCTGAGACTTTCTGTTGCGTCATTTCAACCAGTCGATTTTAATCTCGCCTTCGACCTGTTTGAATTCGTGATCGCCAGTCACCAGGTCCGCGTTTCTGATTTTCGCTAGTGCGGCGGCGAAGGCGTCCGCGTAGGAAAGTTTTTTTGTGGCTTTGTAGGTGGCAGCTTGGCGCACCAAATCCAGATCCCTTCGCTTCCACGCCGACAATCTCGATCGTCAAACCAGCGATTTCCTTGGCTTTCTGCTCGGCGGCTTCTCGGGATACCTTGCGCATCGTGTTGTAATAAATCTCGCCCCAGTTGACCACGCAGAGGAGCAGCTTGTGCGTGCCAGCCTCCGCTTTCACCAGGAGGTTTTCGACTCGTTCGGCGGCGGGTTCGTCTTCGAAAAACGCGATCAGCGCCCAGCTATCCAAAACTTTCGTGGCCACCTTACAGTTCCCGCTCGCGCTTGCGGTCGTCCATCAGCGCCTTCAGCACTCCCGAGCCTTTCAAGGAGCCGCGCAGGTTTCTGATGTGACGGGGCGTAATCGGCTTCAGCACGATCGCGTCTCCCTCCTGGTACACCAGGGCGCGCGTGCCCTCTTCGATGTCGAATTCCTTGCGCAGCCAGCGGGGAATCACAACTTGCCCCTTCACTGTGAATCGGATCATATCGGTCTTGAGTGTAGTCTTCATAGGCCGATATCCTACATGGGCTTCTCGTGTAAGTCAATATAACTATAGTAGGACAATTCACATTCAGTTGCACCTGCGTAGGGGAGGCGAAGCACGAGTTCCCTTCCTCGGCACAGTGTGGTTCCATGTTTGCTTATGCCCATCTCGCAGGCGCGAACGATTGCATTTGATGTCTTACGGCGCGTGGAAATACAGAACGCGTATGCGGACGAAGTGCTGCGCGCCGAGCTTGGCCCCAGCATTCGCACCGAAGACGCAGGACTGGCGACGGAATTGACGCTGGGCGTTCTGCGCTGGCAGCGGCTTCTGGATTTTCTGACCGGCCGCTACTTGACGAAGGTGGCAAAGTCCTTGGATGTTGAAGTCCGCATCGCGCTGCGTCTGGGCATCTACCAGCTCTGGTTTCTGGAACGCGTGCCCGCTCATGCCGCGGTCCACGAATCCGTCGAACTTGTGAAGCGCGCGCGGAAGCGGTCCGCCGCTCCGCTGGTGAACGCCGTCCTTCGGAAAGCGGCGAAGGAAGCATCCCCACTGGCGCAGCCGCGCGGCGCTCTCGCTTCGCTTTTGCCAAAGGAGCTTCCGCTCGCGGAGCAGATGGGCATTCTTCATTCGCATCCCACGTGGCTCGTCGAGCGGTGGCTGCGGAATTTCGGCAAAGAGCGAACACGGAAACTGCTCGAAGCGAACAACCGCGTTCCGGCCGTGTCGTGCTACGTCCTGGACTCGCAGCGCCGCGAGGATGTCCTGACGTCACTCCAGAAGGCTGGGTGCGTTAGCGACCCCGGACTCCTACTGCGGGACGCTTGGACACTTCACGGAGGAAATCCGGCGGCGAGCGAAGCGATGCGGAAAGGTTGGGCCGCGATTCAAGAGGAAGCTTCTCAGGCGGTGGCGCACCTGGTAGCCGTCGAGGAGGGAAATGCAGTTCTCGATCTTTGCGCCGCGCCGGGTGGAAAAACGATTCTGCTCGCGCGCGCAGCCGGTTCGCAGGGACGCGTGATTGCCGCGGACCTGCATGCGCACCGAGTGCGCGCGATGGCAGAGCGATTCGAAACCGCGGGTGTTCGAAACGTCGAGTCGGTCGTGCTTGATGGCGCGCATCCGTTGCCGTTCGAACGCCGGTTCGATCGCATTCTGGTCGACGCGCCTTGCTCCGGAACGGGGACGCTGGCGCGGCACCCGGAAATTCGGTGGCAGCTACGCGGCGAAGATCTTACGGACTTGCATGCGCGGCAAGTGAGCCTGCTGAAGAATGGGCTTGCGAACCTCGCGCCACTTGGTAGGTTGATTTATTCGACGTGCTCGCTCGAGCCCGAAGAAAACGAACTCGTCCTGAAGGAAGCGCTTGGCGGCTTGCGAGGTGAATTGCGCGTCGTTACTCCGCGAAGCGCGCTCCAGCGAATTCTGCGCGAAGGCGTCGCACTTGAGAGTCTCATTGACGCGGACGGATTCTTTCGGACATGCCCCTCCGTGCACGGAACCGACGGATTCTTCGCGGCGGCGATCGAATACAACAAAGAAAAGATTTAACACAGAGGGCACAGAGAGCACAGAGATTCAGAAGAGAAAATCAAAAACCTAATGTCGAAGTTTCATAGGAAATGCTGTGTTCTGTGAATCTCTTAAAGACTTTCTCCGTGGACTCTGTGCCCTCTGTGGTGAAGCTTTTTGTATTCCCGCGGACTGGAAGCGTCCCGTGGCGCGTGCTAGATTGAATGTGGTGCGATCATGACTTTCCGTGAGCGGATCGAATGGCTGCTGCGGATGTGCCTGCTGGTGTTTGTGCTGGCAGCGGCGGCGTTCCTCAGCGGGGTGATGGCCATGCGCTTCGCGATTCAAGGCCGCGAAGTGGATATGCCCAACCTGGTGGGGAAGAATTCGGCCGAGGTACAGGCGCTGCTGAGTGCGCGCGGTTTGCAGTTGAAGGTCGCCGACCGGATTTACAGCGAGCTTCCTGCAAACACCGTCGTGCGGCAGAGTCCGCCGGCGGGCGAGCACATGAAAATTTCCCAGGACGCGCATGTAGTTCTCAGCCTGGGTCGGCAAAACGTGAAGATTCCCGGACTGGAAGGTGAAACTTTGCGCGTCGCGCGAATCCAGCTATTGCAGGCAGGGCTGCAATTGGGCGAAGTCACTTCACTTTCGGTGCCGAATCTCCCCGCGGACTCGGTCGTGCAACAGAATCCGCTTGTCGGGGACGCTCGCCGCGAGTCTGCGCGTGAATTTGCTGGTGGCGCAGGGCAATACACCAGCCGCCTATATCATGCCCTGGCTGGTGGGCATGCAACTGCCGGACGCGGATCGGTTGATTTCAAGCGGTGGATTAAAGATTGCGAAGAATACGTTTGCGGGTTCGCCGGAATGGCCAAAAGGGACCGTCGTCGAGCAAACCCCCGGCCTCGGTGCCAAGGTGACGAGCGACACTCCCATCGAACTTGTGATCGCGCAGTAGCCGGCGCTGTCCAAGGACCCGGGCTTCGGTGGTGGGTCACGTTTTTGGTAGGACAGGCACTCTTTATCCCGAGCCCCTGCGAGGGGCTGCCTGTCCAGCGCGAATCCGCTACATCACACGCGCACAGGCAGGAGTGCCTGTCCTGCACGACGCGCGATTCTGGTAAGATACGGGCGGAGAAACCGTGCCCCATTTGGTCGAAATTGCCCCCTCGATTCTTGCCGCGGACTTCGCATCCCTGGGAGAAGGAATTCGCGCCGTGGAACGAGGCGGCGCCACACTGCTGCATGTGGATGTGATGGATGGACACTTCGTGCCGAACATTTCGATCGGAGTGCCCGTCGTGGCGTCACTTCGCAAGGCAACCCGGCTGCCCCTGGATGTGCATCTAATGATCGAGAATCCCGAGCAATACATTCCGCTGTTCGCGGAGGCAGGCGCCGACATGATTTCCGTGCATCAGGAAGCTACGGCGCATCTGGACCGGGCTCTAGCGATGATTCGCGAGCACGGCTGCAAGCCGGGCGCCGTGATCAATCCGGCGACACCCGTAGCGATGCTCTCGGAAGTTCTTGGAAGTGTGAACCACGTATTGGTGATGTCGGTAAATCCGGGCTTTGGCGGGCAGAAGTTTATTCATGGCGCGCTGGAGAAAATTCGCCAACTAAAACTAACTCGAGAGAGATATAATCTGGCGTTCCGTATCGAGGTGGATGGAGGAATCGGCCCGGAAAATGTGGCGGAACTGGTTCGAGCTGGCGCTGAAATCCTGGTTGCAGGAACTTCTATTTTTCACACCCCTGACCCCGCAGAGTCAGTTCGAGCGATGAAGCAAATGGCGGGCGGGGCGCTGGCGCAAAGGGTTTGAGGTAAAAAGTGAAACAACGCCGCACAATTTGGATTGCAGTGCTCGCAGCTATGCTGTTGGCTGGCTGCCTGGGCAAGAAGAAGGCCGCGCCAATCGCCGGCACTTCGGCGGAACCAGACAAGGTTCTGTTCGCCAAGGCGGAAGAGGATATCAAGCATGGACGCTACACCGTGGGCCGCCTGGGGCTGCAAACCCTGATCAATACCTACCCGGACAGCGAATACCTGGCCAAAGCGAAACTGGGTATTGGAGACTCCTATTACAAAGAAGGCGGGATGGCTGGGCTGAAGCAATCGATCGTCGAGTACAAGGACTTCATCACCTTCTTCCCCTTCCTTGACGAAGCAGCTTACGCACAAATGCAGATCGCCATGGGGCATTACCGCCAGATGGAAAAACCGGATCGGGATCATTCCGAGGTGGTGCAAGCGGAGGCCGAATTCCAGACGTTCCTGGAAAAATATCCGAATAGCCCGCTGGTCCCGCAAGCGGAACAGCACCTTCGCGAAACGCAGGAGGTTATAGCGGAGGGCAACTTCCGCGTCGCCAGTTTTTATTATATTCGGAATGGCTACAAGGCGGCCGGCGCGCGATTGATCGAGCTCACCAACCGGTATCCGCTCTACAGCGAGGCCGACAAAGCCAACTGGATGCTCGGGCAGATTTACGAAAAGACAGAGCACAATGATGTGGCGGCTCAGTACTATGCAAGAATAGTAAAAGAGTACCCGCGTTCATCGCTTACAGGCGATGCCAAGGCCAAACTCACCAAGTTTGGTATGCCAGTCCCACAACCCGATCCGACCGCGGTTGCCCGGATGCAAAAGGAAGAGGATGCCGCCCACAATCGCCCCAATATCGTGCGGCGCTCCATGGGCGTTCTTAAAAACGGGCCGGACGTCTCGGCGTCCGCTCATAGCGGCCCGCCGACGATGACTCCTGCCAGCGAAACGGGGGATGAGACTCTCAGTTTTGGAGGGCCGTCGACGCTGGGCATGACTGGCGGGACCGGAACGGGCAGCACCGCGACGGTGGAAACCGTAACGCCGGGGGCCGGGTCACTGACCGAGCAGCCGGCTGCGAATTCGACAGACCCCGCCCCATCTTCGTCTGACAGCAGTGCCAACCCGCCTGCCACTACGGGCGCTTCAGATCCGAGTGCGGCGCAACCTGCCGACTCCACGACGCCTGCGGCACCGGCAGATAAGAGCCAGGAATCCACGAGTAAGAAAAAGAAGGGCCTCCGCAAGATCATTCCCTTCTAGAGCTGCCCACCCTGTCCGACTGGCCAAGATAGTTCATTCAGACACATTCCCGCCCAGAGTTGATTGACTCACCGGAATCAAGATGTTACCTATACCGATAGGCGATTTTCGCGCGGCAATCAGCTCGGAAGAAGTGTACCTGGGGAGACCGGAGGACGGCGCGTGGCAAAGATTTTGGTAGCCGACGACAACAGCAACGTCCAGAAAACCATGGCCCTCGCTCTGGCGGATCTTGGCGTGGAAGTGATCTCCGTGAATAACGGCGAAGCGGCGGTGCGCAAGCTAGCCGAAATCACACCCGACTTGGTTTTGGCCGACATATTCATGCCGGTGCGAAACGGCTATGAGGTCTGCGAATACGTAAAGAAAGACGCTCGGTTCGCCAATGTCCCGGTGATATTGCTGGTGGGGGCGTTTGATCCGCTGGACGAGCGCGAGGCGCAAAGGGTCGGCGCCGATGGAATACTGAAAAAGCCCTTTGTCCCTCCGGAACCGCTGATAACAATGGTCAAGACGCTGCTCGAGCGTTCTATCGGCGAGCGCTTGGTCGCGGTGCCCGTTGCCAAGGTTCCTGTAGCAGTCCAGGTGAAAACAGGAAGGGTGACAGTTGCGGAAGCTCCTGTGCCTCCTCCGCCAATGCTAGAAGAATCTTCTTCGGAAGAATTCAAGGTCCCCGCCGGGCGCGTGTCCTTCGGCGAGGGTGACCGCCCAGTCGCGTTTGGGCAACTATTGGAGACACCGGCAGGCCCAACTTCCACGTCGGGAACTGATATTGTCGAACCGGTAGACGATGAACAGATCTTGACCAGTTCGCGCGACGCGACTCTGGGTGAGCCGGCGTTCTGGCGAAACGATGCGCCCGAAATGGACCCGGAGTCAGAACCGTCCGCGGATAGCCAAGACGAGCTCTCCGTTCATCAGTGGGGGGTGGAGGAAGACTCGCGGTCCCAGCGAGAGGACGCCGCCACACTACCACCTGTCGAACCGCTTGAATTCGTCCGTGAAGACCAGGAGGAGGCATCGCCATCGCATGTGGATTCTGAATCAATCGTACTGGATCAGGCAGCACAGTCTGCTCTCACGGTTGAGCCTGGCAAAGCCCCGGAACTTGCCGCGAATCCTTTAGAATGGCTGGCTACGGCTCCTGCGCAGCATTCAGACGCCGCGCCTGAAACAGTACTGGGCTGGGACGAACCCAATTCAGACGGGCTCCCCTTCGTAACTCAGGGTAAACAAGCAGAGCCCGCACACTTTCCTGATGCTCTCCAATCGATAGACGAAGCGGATCCTTCCGCGCATTCTGAAGTCGCTGCAGCGCCGAATACACGGAACGCCAAAGCGGCACCTGTTAAAATTTCGCCGCAGCCTTCACCGGCCTCAACGCCTCCGTCGGCCCCACAGGCCCCCGAAGATACCGCTCGATCGGTTCCCTTGTACAAATGGGCTGAGATGACCGACAGTTTGGACGAGCGCGCAACCGAGATTTCGGCGCCGCCTGCGGCTTCAATGTCTGTTCCTTCTAGCCAGGTTCCCGCGCCGAAACAGACAATTTCACAGCTCGCTGCGGCCAAACCCCTAGAGTCTTCCAAACCAGCAGAATCCGCCACCCAAGCAGTACCTCCAAGCTCGCCTGCGCCTGCAGCACCAGACCCTGCGCTTGTGGAGGCTGTCGTGCAGCGAGTTCTCGACAAGATGCGTCCCCAAGTGGTTGACATCATTACCAAGGAATTTCTGCGTCCCGTCGTCGAAGCGCTGGTCCAACGAGAAATCAAGAAAAACTAGAATCTCTCTCATCTCCCTCCACTGATCCGTAAACCTTTTGGTGAGTGCCTATCGAACCGCGGATTTGACCGCCCGCGCCGGCGTCCGTATAGTAATCGTCCTGAGCCGAAAGCCGGGGAACATGCCGAGAGAGATTCCAAAAGCATATGAGCCGCAGCAGATCGAGCAGCGCTGGGCAAAGCGTTGGGCGGAGGAAAAGCTCTTTCGCGCAGATGTGAATGCGCCGGGGCCGGTATTTTCGATTGTGATCCCGCCGCCGAACGTAACAGGGTCCTTGCACATCGGCCATATGCTCGACCACACGGAGATCGATATCCTCACGCGGTGGCGGCGAATGCAGGGGTACAACACCCTGTACCTCCCGGGCACGGATCACGCGGGAATTTCCACGCAGCGCGTCGTCGTGCGCCAGCTTGCAGCGCAAGGAATCAACTATCGCGATCTGGGACGCGAAGCGTTTGAACGGAAGGTCTGGGAGTGGAAGGAAGAATCCGGCGGCACGATTACCCGGCAAATGCTCCAGCTCGGGGAGAGCTGTGATTGGACCCGCGAACGTTTCACGCTTTCACCGGAGCTGTCACGCGCCGTCACGGAAGTTTTCGTCCGCCTATACGAAGACGGGCTGATTTATCGCGGCCACTACATCGTCAATTGGTGCCCGCAGTGCCGCACCGCGATCAGCGACTTGGAGACCGTCCACGAAGAGCGGCAAGGCCATCTCTGGCATATTCGCTACCCGATCGTGGGCACCAACGAATCTGTTGTGGTTGCGACGACGCGGCCCGAAACGATGCTCGGCGATACTGCTGTGGCCGTTCATCCAAGCGACCCTCGCTATCAACATCTGATCGGTAAAATGGTTCTTCTTCCGCTGATGAACCGCGAGATTCCGATCGTCGACGATTTTGTCGTGGACCGCGAGTTTGGGACGGGCGCCGTCAAAGTCACGCCCGCGCACGATCCGAACGATTTTGAAATCGGCCGCCGGCACAATCTGCCTGAAATCGACGTCATGACCGATGACGCGAAAATGAGCGCAGCGGCAGGAAAATACTCGGGTCTCGATCGGTTCGAGGCGCGAAAAAGAGTTGTCGCGGACCTGGATGCGGCCGGCTTGCTCGAGAAGGTCGCGGATCACGCGCACGCGGTGGGGACATGCGATCGTTGCGGCACCATTATCGAACCGCGCGCCTCGACGCAATGGTTTGTGAAGATGAAGCCGCTGGCAGAGCCTGCCATCGCTGCCGTCGAGCGCGGGGACGTCGAGATCTTGCCGGAAAACCGGCGCACCGAATATTTTGAATGGATGCGCAACATCCGCGATTGGTGTATTTCCCGGCAACTCTGGTGGGGACACCGGATTCCCGCGTGGTATTGCGGCGACTGTAAGGAAATCATTGTCGCGCGCCAGACACCGGCAAAGTGCCCGAAGTGCGGCTCAGCCAAGCTGACGCAAGACCCCGACGTGCTCGAGACTTGGTTCAGTTCGGCGCTCTGGCCATTCTCGACGATGGGCTGGCCTGACGACACTCCTGATTTCCGGAAATACTATCCGACGAGCTTGCTCATCACGGGCTACGACATCCTGTTTTTCTGGGTCGCGCGCATGATCATGATGGGGCTGAAGTTTACGGGCCAGGTTCCCTTCCGGCAAGTCTGCCTGCATTCTCTTGTGCGCAACGCCGAAGGCCAGAAGATGTCGAAGTCGAAAGGCACGGGCATCGATCCCGTCGAGCTAAATGAAAAATTCGGGACCGACGCGATGCGCTTTACGCTGGCGAGCATGGCCGCGCCCGGGACCGACATTATTCTGACCGAGGAACGCATCCTGAGCTACCGCGCGTTTGCCAATAAGATCTGGAACGCCGCGCGATTCGTGTTTCTCAATCTGGACAAATACGAAGCCGCCGGCGGGGCGGCGCTCGAAGTCCTGGCATCTCCGGACGTGCGCGCAGTCCGCGCCGTTTGCAGGGAAAGGTCAAGTCGCGCTCGTGGACCGATGGATTTTCTCGCGCCTCGCCCGCGCCACCGCGCAAGTGAACGACGCACTGGAACATTTCCGTTTTCATGAAGCGGCGCACGTCGTGTATCACTTCTTCTGGGGCGATTTTTGCGACTGGTACATCGAATGGGTGAAGCCCGAACTTACGTCGGCGGACCGTGAAAAGGCGCAAGCAACTTGGAAGAATCTGTTCGCCGCATTGGAAAGCGCGCTGCGGCTGCTCCATCCCTTCATGCCTTTTCTGACCGAGGAATTGTGGCACCAGTTGCCGCAGCGAAGCGGCGCGCGCTCGATCGCTCTCGATCGGTTTCCGGAACCGCATGCCGAACTGATGGATTCCGCCGCCGAAGAGCAGATTTCCCTGTTGCAAGACATTATTACGGCGGCCCGCAATATTCGAGCGGAGATGAAACTCGACATGAAGGCAAAGCTCCCGGCCCAATTAGCCACTGGGTCGGAGTCCATTAAATCCATTGTCGAGGGGAGCCTCGATACGGTTCTGCGGCTTGCGAATCTTTCTTCCTTGTCGTTTGCGAAACCGCCCTTTGATTCCACGAAGGGCGTCATCCGCTCCACTAAGGATTTTGAATTGTTTATCGGGTATGAAGCGGCCTTTGACGTCAAGGCCGAAGTCGCGCGCCTGCGCAAGGAGCTCGACCGCCTCTCGAAGGACATCGTTTCGAAGCAGCAACGGCTGGAAGACCAAACGTTTCGCAGCCGCGCGCCGGAACACATCGTGAAGGGGCTGGAAACAACGCTCGCCGAACGGCGGACGGAGTTCGAGAAACTGAGGGAACGCCTCAAACAACTCGAAGGGAATCTTGGGACATCCGCATAGTAGGGGCACGGCATGCCGTGCCCCTATAACCAACACGGACCACGCGCATGCAAGGACATGTGCGGCAGGCGAAGTTTTCTGAACCATCATGGCGCAGACAAATCTGACCGGCACGACCGACCGCCGCATCGACGCGCTCCTGGCGCTGCTCTCCGACAACGCCATGATCGTGATCAGCGGAACGAAGATCGCGCGCGAAATTGGCGTGTCGCGGTCCACCGTGTGGTGCTGGATCGAGAAACTTCGCGGCCTGGGCGTCCGCGTGAAAGGACATCCGCGCAGCGGGTATCAGATCGAGAAGATTCCTGACGTGCTCGCGCCAAAACTTCTCGCCAAGCGATTGCCTCAGGGCCCGATCGGCAAGCGCATCCACCATTTCTTCAAAACCGATTCGACCAATTCCGTGGCCATGCGGCTTGGGGAACAGGGCGAGCCCCACGGAACCCTCGTCATCGCCGAGGAACAGACGGCGGGGCGCGGACGCGGCGGGCACACCTGGCATTCGGAAAAAACAAATGGCATCTATATGACCGTGCTTCTGCGGCCTCCCATTTCGCCGCAGCACGCGCCGCTGATCACGATGGTCGCGGGCCTTGCCGTACGGGACGCCATCCTGGAGCAGACCGGGCTTGCTCCCGACCTGCGCTGGCCGAACGATGTGCTTTTCGGACGCAAGAAATTCTGCGGGATCCTGACCGAAATGAATGCCGAACAGGATCGAATCCATTTCGTGGCCATAGGAATCGGAATCAACGTGAATCATGTGAAAGTTCCTGACGAGCTGGCGGCGATTGCAACGTCGTTGCGGATCGAGACCGGCCGAATTCATTCGCGCGTGGAGATCGTCGCGCGGTTGCTGCGGCACCTGGACTCCTACTACAATCGGTTCGTGAACGAAGGCGCGGAATCGATTGTGGCGCGGTTTTCGGAAGTCTCCAGTTACGCGCGCGGAAAACGCGTGCGGATCGCCACGACGACGGGAACGTACACGGGTACGACCGACGGCCTCGAACCCGGAGGGCTTCTGCGCGTAAGACGGGATGATGGGCGCACGTTGCCGGTCATTTCCGGCACGCTCACCGAGGCGGATTGATGCTGCTGACGCTCGACGTCGGGAAACACGAATACGGTCCTGGGACTGTTCCGGGACGCGGAATTGGTGGCGCACTGGCGGCTGACGACGGCGCGCGACCAGACCGTGGATGAATACGGCATCCTCACGCGCGAGCTTTTTACACTGGCGGAAATTGATCCGGCCGTCGGTCACCGGCGTGATCATCAGTTCGGTGGTGCCGCCGCTCAATCCCACGCTGGAAGAAATGTCGGAGCGGTATTTTCACGTGAAGGCGCTGTTCATCGAGCCGGGAGTGAAAACCGGCATGCCCGTGCTTTATGAGAATCCGCAAGAAGTGGGCGCCGACCGGATTGTGAACAGCGTGGCCGCATTTTCGAAGTACGGCGGGCCGTGCATCGTGGTGGACTTCGGCACGGCCATCAATTTCGACGTCGTCTCCGCGCGCGGGGAATACATGGGCGGCGTCCTCGCTCCGGGCATCGGAATTTCGGCGGAGGCGCTTTTCTCCCGCGCGGCGCGATTGTTCCGCGTTGAAATCAAGGATCCGGGAAAAATTATCGGCACGAACACGATGCAATCGTTGCAGTCCGGGCTCTATTACGGATACGCGGACATGGTGGACGGCATCGTCGAACGCATCAAGCGCGTCGTGGGCGAAAAAGCGCGCGTGATCGCGACGGGAGGACAAGCGCCTCTGATCGCGCGAGCGTCGCGGCACATTGAAGTCATCGACGAGTTCCTCACTCTCGAGGGCCTGCGCATCGTCTGGGAACGAAGCCACGCGGCGAAGCGCACTGTCCGCGGCCAGCCCGGACACGGCGATCGCGCGGGCTTCTGCCACTGGAGCACGGAAGCCGCGACTTTAAATTCCGCTGAAGCGATGACCGAGTTCAATTACTTCAACTACTTCACCGAGATCGAAGAATATTTTTGGCAGAAGCGCGGCGCGCACCTCCTGGTTTCTCCGCTGGATTGGGCCATCGTGGAAACCTGGCAGAAGGCCGGCATCCCTTTGCCCGCCGTGCTCAAGGGAATCGATCGCGCGTTTGAAAGCTATGCGCGTTCGCGGCGCGCGGCGGGCGGCCGGCAGCTGAAGAGCCTCGCCTACTGCGTGGACGCGGTGCTGGACGCGGCGGAGGAAGAAAAGGAAACGGCGGCGGGCGCCGGGCCATGCGCTGCAAAAAAGCTAAACGCTGAAGAATCATTTTCGCGGGAGGAACTGCGGTCATTTTTCCGCAGGAATATGGAGCGGATTTCAGCGGCCGCCTCGACATTGCGCGCAACGCAGCCGGAGTTGGCCTCGCGCCTGGACGAAACTGGCTCGCGCGTTGCCGAAATGCTGCCGCTGATCGATGCGCCAGGCGCGTTGGACCTTGAAGATCTCGAGCGGCGGCTCACCGTGCTGGAAGAAAAGCTCACGGCTGCGCTGACATCGAATGCGCCGGAAGAGTTCATGCTGGAAGTCCGCCGCGAAATGGACCATCAACTGGCGCCGTACCGGCGGAAGATGACCGCGGCGCAACTTTCGCAACTCGAACGGCAATACGTGCAGAAGCGGCTCTGGGAGCGATATAATCTTCCTCGCCTGAGCCTGTTCTATCTGACCTGAGGCCCCCGGCCAAGAAGCGCACCTCCCGCGACGGAAAGTGACTCCACATGGAAGTTAAGATTGAAAAGCTCGTGTATGGCGGTGACGGACTGGCGCACCACGAAGGCCAGACGGTGTTCGTGCCTCTGGTTCTTCCCGGCGAACTCGTGAGCATTGCGGCGGCCGCGCGGAAGAAGAAATTCGTCCGCGGGCGTCTGGAACGCGTATTGGAAGCCTCGCCGGAGCGCATGGCGGCTCCGTGCCCGCATTTTGGGCGTTGCGGCGGCTGCCATTACCAGCATATTCCGTATGACGCGCAGCTTCGCTACAAGACAGATATCCTTCGCGAAACGCTCGGCCGGATTGGCCGCGTGCAGTGGGACGGCCCGATCGGAACGCACGCTTCGCCGCCCTTCGGCTACCGCAATCGCACGCAGTGGAAGATTCGAGCTGCCCAAGACGGCGCCGCGGCGCCGGCCGGGATCGGATACTTTGAGGCGGGAAGCACGCGCCTGTGCGCCGTGGACGAATGCGCGATTCTCTCGCCGCGGCTGGCCGAAACATTCGCGAAATTGCGCGCGCTGGTAGCTTCAGGCAAAGCACTTTCCGCGATCGATGAAATTGAGGCCTTTGTAGATGCGGCGGACGAGAAGATATCTGTTGAATCTCTCCTCCGAACGGCTGAGCGATTCGCCGGAAGCGATTGCCTCGGCCTTGCGCGCGGCACTGCCGGGTGTCGAATCGATTCTGGTGCAGGATCGCCGCGCCGATAAATTTGAATTGTTCGGACCGGGCTACTTGTCTTATATCGGCTGGCGGGGCCGATTTTCGCGTCGGTCATCTTTCGTTTTTTCAGGTCAACCGGTTCTTGATTGACGCGTTGGTTGAGGCGGTGATCGGCGACAGCCGCGGACGGTTGGCGCTGGACTTGTTCGCGGGCGTCGGCCTTTTTACCGTGGCGCTGACCAAACGATTCGACCGCGTGATTGGCGTCGAATCGAATCTTGCCGCCGCCAAGGATTTGGAAGTCAATCTGCAATCGAGCGGCGGAGTTTCTCCGACGCATCGACACGCGACAGCGGAAGCATTTCTCTCGCACTGGCAGGAACGGCCCGATTTGGTCGTCCTGGACCCGCCGCGGGCGGGCGTCGAGCCCGAGACGCTGACGCGCCTCAAGAAACTCGCGCCCTGGCGCATCAATTATCTCTCCTGCGATCCGGCCACTTTGGCGCGCGATCTTTCGGCGCTGGTAGGCGGCCAGGAGAACCCCGGGCCGTACGAGATCCGGGATATTAATTTGTTTGACATTTTCCCACAAACCTATCATATGGAGGCATTGGTGCGGCTGAAACGGCGCACATGAAACTTCCATCCCTCTGGCCCGTCGTCTTTTTTGCGGGAGGAATTCTCCTCTCGGGCAAACTCGCGGCACACTTGTACCTGGCGCCGCGATTCTTTTTGCTGGGCGCAGCTCTCCTTCTCCTCTCCGGATTTTTCCTGCTCTACAAGAACTGGTTACGCCCCGCGGGAATTTTGGCCGCGGCCGCGTGGCTATGCCTCGGATGTGCCGCCGCGGGCCTGGAGCGAATTTCGGTTCCCGCGAATCTAGCCAGCTCGCTGATCGAATCCGGCAAATTGGATTCGAGCGTCGCGTTGCGCTGGCGCGGCCGATTGCGCGCGGACCCTTTGGCGCTTCCCTGGGGGACACGATATGAGATCCATCTTGAGGACGTCGAATCCGCGGCGGGCGTTATTCCAGTCAGTGGAGGCTTGCGCGTCACTTCCTATTCCGAGGAGCCGAATGCGGCTGCGGCTCCGCTAGCGCGAGCGGGAGATCGCGTCGAAGTTCTTGTTCGCGCGCTGCCGGTGCGCAATTTCGGCAATCCCGGCAGCTTCGATGAGCGCGGGTATCTCGCGCTCCAGGGCATTCATTTGCAAGGCGCGCTCCGCAACGATCAGCTTCTGACGATCCTCGATCATCCGGGTTTGACGCTTTCCGAACTCCTGGCGCGCGCGCGTGGGCGGCTTCTGCGTTCCATCAAGGGCCTTTTCGTTTCGCGGCCTGACGAGGCGGCGCTGGCGCGCGCGATGCTGCTGGGCGACCGCAGTTTCGTCGAACACGATCGCGTCGTTGAATTCCAGCAAACCGGCGTGTACCACGTCCTGGTTCTTGCGGGACTCCATGTCGGAGCCCTGACTGCATTTTTCATATGGGCCGGGCGGCGCCTGCATCTCCCGCTCATTTCCAGGACGCTGCTCACGCTGTTCGTCCTCGCGGCTTATGTTGGCATCGTCGAGGATCGCCCTCCCATTTTGCGCGCCGCTTTGATGGCGGCGTTGTATCTGTCCGCGCGTTTGCTCTATCGGCGCATGGACCTGCTCAATGTGGCCGCGCTGGCGGCGCTTGGCATTCTTGCCGTGCGTCCATCGGAAATCACGGATGCCAGCTTCCTACTTTCTTTTTCGGCCGTGGGCATCATCGGAGCGCTTGCCGTTCCCTGGATCGCGCACACCAGCGAACCCTATCTTCACGGCCTCGAGCATTTGACCGACGTAAGCCGCGACGTCTCGCAAATCCCGCGCGTGATTCAATTCCGAATTGAAATGAGGGCCGCGGCGGCATGGATTGCGGCGCGGCTTCCCCGGCCCGCCGCGCCCTATGGACGTGGCCTGCTTGTGGTCCCGCTTCGTACGGGACTCTATCTTTGGGAACTGGTTGTTATTTCCGCCATTCTTCAGCTCGGCATGATGCCCCCGCTCGCTTACTACTTTCACCGCGTGACACTCGCGGGGCCTCTCGCGAATATTCCCGCTGTTTTGTTGACGGGCCTGATCGTTCCGCTCGGACTCTTCACGCTCGCGGCTTCACTCGTGTCACAGACTCTCGCAGTGTGGCTCGCAAAGCTTCTGGGATTTTTTCTCGCGATGCTTGACAAATCCGTGCAGTGGTTTGCCGGGTGGCACGGAGCGAGTTATCGCATTCCCGAGCCGCCTCTGCTGCTGATCGCCGCGTTCGCTGCAATCGCTGTGGTCCTTTCCGCAGCGATCCGGTCGCGGCGGCGAGGCTGGCAATGGGTTGCCACAATGGTTCTCTTGGCTGCCGCGACACTCATCGCGACGCGTCCTTTTGCTCCGCATCTCAACGCCAAAAACTTGGAGGTAACCGTCCTGGACGTGGGCCAGGGTGACAGCCTCTTCGTGACGTTTCCGGGCGGGCGCACGATGTTGGTTGACGCTGGCGGCGCACTTGGAAGTTTTCATGCGGGCGGGATGCGCTCGGGACTCGACGTTGGAGAAGACGTGGTCTCACCGTACTTGTGGTCGCGCGGGCTGAAACAAATTGAAGTCGTGGCGCTCACTCATGCGCATCAGGATCACATCGGGGGGCTTCCGGCGATCCTCGAAAACTTTCGGGTGCAAGAACTCTGGGTCGGCCGCGATATCGAGATTCCCATCTATCGGCAGGTCCTCGCGATCGCTCGGCAGCGCGGCGTTCGTGTCATTCACATGAAGCAGGGGAACTCATTTGCGCGAGGGATTGTTTCCGGAAGCATCTTGTGGCCGGAAGAGGTCACCGAGCATCCGATCGCGCAGAATGATGATTCACTCGTCATACGGTTGACGGATGGTTCCCAATCGATGTTGCTGTCCGGCGACATTGAGCGGCCCTCGGAGCGGACAATTCTTGCGGAGAATGAAAACGTGGGCGCCAATTTCCTGAAGGTGGCTCATCACGGGAGCAAAACTTCCACGATGGAGCCGTTCTTATCGGGCTCACATCCAGGCTTCGCGGCCATTTCGGCGGGAAGGGACAACAGCTTCGGCCATCCTTCTCCGGAAGTAGTGGAAAGACTGAAAGCAGCTGGAGTACGCGTCTATCGCACCGACCGCGATGGGGCTATCACCGCTACGACGGACGGCCAAACGCTGACCGTAAGCACGTTTGTCCACGCGAATCAGTAACTTCATATGGACTTCATCGATGCCATAACATCGTCAGCCAAAGAATCGCCATCGCCACCCCAAGTCCGATGGCCGCCTCGTATTCGCGGTTCTGGCGATACAGCAGCCACGAAAAATGTTCCGCGGACGATTTCGCCGGAGACCATCGGGGCCAGAATGCCGGCACCCGCGAGGCATACTCGTCAAACGCGCCGCCGTAAAGCGTCTTGAGTTCCGCCTGCTCACGGCTAATCACAATAGGGTAAAATCCTATTAAGTAAACAACCAGCAGCGCCGTGGAAATCCAGGAATGGCCAGCCACGGAAAAGCCGGCAGCCAGCAGCATGCTTCCCAGATACAACGGATTTCGCGTGTAGGCGTAGGGCCCCGAAACCGCCAACTGTTTGTGTTTGCGGAGATGCCCCGCGGCGGAACCGCGTACCAGCAGCCCCACCGCGGCGATCCCGACTCCGAAAAAAAACCATTTCGGTTGCGGATGGGCAAACCAGAATGCCGCAATTCCAACCGGGTATCCCACCCGAACTCGCCAGCGGATCCAGAAATTAGTCGCGCTCCTCACGTGGACGCCTTCACGCAGGAATCTGCGGCATCCAACACTTGCTCGACGGTGATCCGCAGCATCGCCGGCGAGTAGGACGCCCGCCGTTTGTAGCTGATCTCCTCGGGCCGCGCTTCGCTCACAATCACAGCGCCGGGCACAAATGGACCGTTCCGCTCGGGATCGGTGGGTCCGTACAGGCCCACCACTCTCGTACCGAGTGCCGCAGCCAAGTGCAAGGGTCCCGAATCCGCCGCGACAACGCATCGCGCGTGGGCGAGCAATCCCATCAACTCTTCGATCGTGGTGGCCATCACAATTGGGGATGCCGGGTGCGCCACGCGGGATACCTCTTCCGCAAGCGCCTCTTCACCGGGACCGTGAATCACGACCGCGCGTAAGCCATGCCGATTCTCGAATTCCCGGCAAAAAACGCCGTAGCGTTCCGCAGGCCAGCATTTCGCGCGCCAACTTCCTCCCGGCCCCACAATGATGTAATCTCCGATTCCCCGGTCGGCCAGCCGCGCGCGGACCGATGCGACTCCGCCCGCGGGAATGCGGAGCGGATACTCGGGTCTTGCGGGACGCGTTGCTCCCGCTTTTTCCGCCAGCGAATAATTTAGCTCGGCGACGTGGCGGTCCGTGGGAGCAACACGTTCGGTGTACAACAGAGACGCTCCACCTTCGCGCGCCCACCCGCGTTCAAATCCTATGCGCCGCGGCGCGGCGGAAAGCATCGCGAGCACCGAAGATTTGTAGAGTCCCTGAAAATCAATCGCGCACGAATAATTTTTCTGCCGCAATCGCCGCACGCAGGTCAGCGCGCCGAAAATAGAAGCGCGGTCAAACGGGATCACTTCGCTGATGGCCGGGCTGCCTTCGAGCACGGGCGCCCATTTTCGCTCGACGATCCAATCGATCCGCGCGTTTTTGTGCGCGGCGCGTAGCGCCGCAACCGCGGGGAGCGTATGCAGGATATCGCCGAGAGCCGTCAGCCGCACGACTAGATAGCGTTCCCCGCCTTCAATCATGGAGAATGCGGCGCACCGCCTCCGTTAGATTTTCCGCGAGAGCGTCGGGCTGCCGGGCCCATTTGGTGTGATGCAATTCGTATTCTCCGCGCCCGTAGCCTGTCATCACCAGGATTCCGCGCGCGCCTGCCGCGTGGCCCATCTCGAGGTCCGCGTAGCGGTCGCCGACAACCCAGGAAGCAGAGAGATCGAGCGCGTGTTCGCGAGCCGCACGTTCGAGCAAGCCCGGGTTGGGCTTGCGGCATTCGCAGGCGTCTTCCGTTTTGTGCGGGCAGAAGTAGATGGCGTCGACGCGCGCGCCGCCCGCGGCAAGCTCCGCAATCATTTTCTTGTGCACCTGATGCACGAGCGACTCCGGAAAAATATTGCGCGCCACTCCAGATTGATTAGTAACGACGATGACCGGAACCCGCGCATCGTTCAATCGGCGAATCGCCGCGGCGGCGAACGGAAAAATCCGCAACCGGTCCACGTGATTGACGTAGCCCATTTCTTCGCAGATCGTGCCGTCGCGATCCAGGAAAGCGGCGCGTCGAAGCGGGCGTGCCTCAGCCATTCTGGCTGCTCCAGTTTTGGGAATTTCTCCGAGCGCTTTGAACCTGTTGCGCGGCTAGGAAGACCGAGTCCACGCCGATGCGCGTCATGCAGCGGTGATCCACGGGGCAATTCCGCAGAAAACACGGACTACAGGACACAGCCTCTCGAATCAGCGTGAATTGCTGCGTCACCGGGGCCGTGCCCTCCGGGTCCGTGGAACCGAAGATGCCGACAACCGGCAGCCCCGCCGCGGCGGCTACGTGCATGGCGCCAGAATCATTGCCGATAAAAATCGAACAGGCGGAAAAAAGCGCCGCAAGATCGCGCATGGATGTTTGCCCGACAAGCGAAATTCGACGGCATTTCATGGCGGAACAAATTCGAGCCGCCATTTCCTTATCGTTGGGCGTGCCGAAAAGTATCACATCGGCAGCGCATTCTGAAATCAAGCGATCGGCGAGAGCCGCGAAGCGCTCCGGCGGCCAGCATTTCGCCGCGCCGTACGAAGCGCCGGGTGCGATCGCGCAACGCCAGGCGCCTGCCCTTGCGCCAGATCGCAACAATAACGCTTCCGCCGCTTCGCGCGCCGAAGCTGGAAACCACAGTCGAATCAGCGCGATTTCGCCGCGCGATTCGATCCAGCCTGCGCGGCGGATCAATTCCAAATAGTAATACGCCTCGTGGCGCGGGATGTCTCCCTCATTCGGGACACGAATCGGCTGGTTGAGAAGCAGGCCGCGCCCATCGCGCGCATAACCAATGCGCTCGGGAATACCCGCACGCCACGCCAACCACGCCGCTTCAAACGCATTCTGCAGGAGCACGGCGACGTCAAATCTTTCACGGCGCAACTCCCCAACTAATTTTTCCCGGCCCCACCATCCCTTGTGGCGTCCGGAATGTTCGTATTCCAATATCCTGTTTGCGAAAGGCTGGTCACGATACAGGTCCGCGACAGCCGGTCGCGCCAATATCGCAATGTCCGCAGCTGCATGTGTACGGCGGATCGCTTCAAGCGCCGGGATCGCCATCACGGCGTCGCCCACCCAATTGGGGGCGCGCACGAGAATTTTCATCGCGCGGCCCCATTTCGTTTGCGCCGCACAGCTTCGGTAATCGCTCCTTGAAATTCATCGGCAGAAAGTTCGAGCGATATCCGGCAGCAGTACACCGGCAGGGAGGTGAACTGGACGTGGCGAAGATTCCACACATCCTTCTCCGTGCAAAGCAGCGCATCGGCCCCGCAAGTCGCGGCGGCAAGTTCCAAGTCAGCCATTTCCCGGGCGTCATAGACATGGTGGTCGGCAAAACTGCGCTCTCCCACCACCTGAAATCCCCACCTGCGAATGTCGTCGAAGAACGCGGCCGGATTTCCGATTCCGCAAAAAGCAAGAAAGCGGGCCCGCGGCCAGTCCTTCGGCGGCAGGGCCACCGCAAGCTGAGGAACACGAAGCACATTTTCGAGTTTCGTTGAGGCGTAGAAAATGGAGCTCTTCGTGTAGCGCCGGACCATGGCTTCAATCGCGGGCGCCGGCGCTTGAACGCTTCGCGTAATCACCACCACGTCGGCGCGCTCGAGTGCGGAAATCGGCTCTCGCAAGCGCCCCGCGGGCAGAGCCAGCCCGCCGCCGAATGGGTCGGTGGCGTCGATGAGAACGACGTCCGCATCGCGGGCCAATGGCAGATGCTGAAAGCCATCGTCGAGGACAAACCACTCCGTTCCATGCCGCGCGAGGACCTGGCCATTCTTGTATCGATCGGCGCCCACGCCGATTTTTACTTTTCCGGAAAGGCGTTCACGCAAGAGCGCCACTTCATCGCTCTGCGGCTCGCCGTGCGCGCCCCCGCGCGCCGTCCCACGATACCCACGCGTGAGGATCGCAGCGCTCTTTCCCTTCCCCGGCCAGCCGCTCCGCAATCCACAGCACCATGGGCGTTTTGCCCGTGCCGCCGACCGTGAGGTTTCCTACGCTGATAACTGTTCCCGGCAACTTTCTGGTTCGGAAGATGCCGCGCGCGTAACACCACACCCGTGTGCGAGCCGCCATCGAGTACAACATGGCCAGAGGCCACAGGAGCCGTCGCAATCCGGATGCGGGTTTCAAGCCGGGCTCCGAGACGGGTCTACGATCTGCTCGATGCGGGCCAGAACACGCGCAGTCGCGCCGCGATTTTGTTCCACCAACTCCCGCGCTGCGGCTCCCATCCGCATCGCACGGATATCGTCCTTGAGCAAACTGACCCACGCGGCTCCCAGAGCCTCCGGGGTATTCACTTGCACGGCCGCGCCCGCATCTAGAAATTTCGCCGCCATTTCACGGAAATTATCCATGGAAGGGCCGTAGACCGGGACCTTGCTGAACGCGGCCGGCTCCAGGATATTGTGTCCGCCACTGGGGACAAGCGAGCCTCCGACAAAAACCGCGTCAGCGAGATCGATAGAGGCTCGCAAGTTCGCCCACGCTATCGAGCAACAACACGCTACCGGGCGCGGACAACTCCGTGCTCCCCGTCCCGTTGAGCTGTGAGGTTGCTTCGGCGCACCAGTTCTCGCCGCGATTCCTCGATAATCCTGGCCGCTTCGTCGAAGCGGTCCGGCTTGCGCGGCGCGAGAATCAACAGCGCGCAGCGGGAATTCCCGCTCGACCTCGGCGAAGGCCCGCAACACATGGATTTCTTCATTGGCCATCACACTGCCGGCAACTAATACGGGTTGGCGATGATTCCGGGCGAGTTCCTCCGCCAGCCACTCCGACAACGGAGCTCTCCGCCGGGATCGCCGAGATCGTATTTCAAATTGCCCGCGACAATCGACTCGTTTCGCATTCCGCTCCAAGTTCGAGCAGGCGTGACGCATCCTGCTCCCCCTGCATCAGGAATAGCGCCGCATCGTTCAAAATGCGCTTCAGAAAGCCACGGAGCGCGCCACCTGAAAAAGAAATTGCGCGGCGGAAACCCGCGAAATGACCTCTCCGATAGCCTGCCATTGACAAAAATTACGGGCACGTCCGCGTGGCGGCATTCGCGCAAGAAATTCGGCCAGATTTCTGTTTCCACAATGATGACTGCTACCGGGCGCACCATCTTGATGGCACGCCTCACCGGCCCTTGCCAATCCAAGGGAAAGTAAAAGATCGCATCGGCAAATTGCATTCGTTCGCGGGCAAGTTTCTGTCCGGTCGCCGTGGTCGTGGAAACGACCAGGCGTCGCTCCGGATATCTCTCCTTCAGTTGTTTCGCGAGCGGATAGGCGGCCAGCACCTCGCCAACGGAAACCGCGTGGATCCAGATCGTTCCCTCGTTCGGCTCCTGCCCACCGCCCGATCGCAACTCCCGCGGGAAACCCCATCCGAGGCGTTCGCGAATGTGCCCGAGGTATTTGCCGTCGATCAAGCCTCGGATGAGAAAGTAGGGCGAGAGCAGGAACATGCCCGCGGCCGTCAGCAAACTGTAGAGCGCATACATTCCAAGAATTCCTTAGTAGCGCGTCTTCCGAGCCGCAAAAATGGAAACGTCGCATCCAAGTGGCAAACCGGATATTATAGTGGTAGCGGGATTCCGGGGATACCTATTGTCGGGAAACCTGCCCTCTGGGGCCCGTATCTTGGAAAAGCAAACGGATGCTCTACCGACTACTCGTGTTGACCTTGTTCTGTCCGCTGGGCGCGTTCGCGCAAACCGCGCAAGTGGATCCTTTAACGCTGCCCACGCGCGACACGCACCAGAATTTGACCGTCGCCGCCGACGCTTACGTTTCCGCCGACCGCTACAGTAAAACTCTATTTGGCAAGACGTCGCCCTACGAGGCCGGGATTGTCGCCATCAATGTTTATCTTCAAAAATGACAACGACTCGCCTATCCGCCTCAACCCCAACCGGATTCTGCTGATGATTTCTGTTCCGCGCCAGGACCACGAAAAATTGCTGCCACTGACTCCCGCGGAGGTTGCCAACCGCGCGATCCTCAGGGCCAGGGCCAATCCTTCCGCCTCGCGCCTGCCGTTCCCGCGTTCCGAAGGAGCATCCGGAAAGGGCAAGGCCTGGGACGAAATGAACTCCATGATTCAGTCGCTTGTGCTCTCGACGGACGTGCTGCCACCCCATGCCACGACGCACGGGTTTCTCTTTTATGATGTCGATCACCAGTTCGATGCGATCCGCTACTCCAGCTGTCTACATCCCGGATCTCTTCTTCATGACGGACAAAAAGGCGCTTCTTTTTTTTGAGATCGACCTCCACCCTGTGTCCTCGAACTAATCCATTTTGTGGATGGAAATTTGCCGAACCGCCCGTCGTCGGATAGAATAATCTTCTCTAACAGGCCCGCTCTCCATCATGACTCTCCTTGACGAACTGAATTCCGGACAACGCGAAGCCGCGACAACATTGGAAGGACCCGTACTGATTCTCGCCGGTGCGGGGACGGGCAAAACGCGCGCCATTACGTATCGCATCGCTCATCTCATCGAGCAGGGCGTGCCGGGCAGCGCGATTCTTGCCGTTACGTTCACGAACAAGGCCGCCGGGCAGATGAAAGAGCGCGTCCGCGACCTTCTGGTCCGGAAGGGGCTCGCCTTTGACGATCCGTGGATTGGCACGTTCCACTCCTTTTGCGCCTGGATGTTGCGACGCGAGGCCACCCGCCTCGGTCTGCCGCGGGACTTCAAAATTTATGACGCGGACGACCAGACCGCCGTCGTGAAGCTCGCCCTCGAACAACTCAAGATCAAGGATCCGGGAGAGCGCGTCCGCGGGCTGCTGGAACGGATCAGCTTTGCGAAAAATCATGCAATGACCCCCGCGCAAGTCTGCCAGCGACGCCGTGAAACATAACGACGCCCTGGGACTCACTGCCTCCAAGGTGTATGAAGCGTACGAGAAAATTCTCCGCAAATCCGGCGCGCTTGATTTTGACGACCTGCTGCTTCGCGCCGTGCAAGTGCTAAAGGAATTTCCCGAGGCGCGCTCCACATGGCAGAACCGCTTCCGCTACATCCACGTCGACGAGTATCAGGACACCAACCGCGTACAGTATGACCTCTTGCGCCTGCTGGCCGGCGAGGCGCGCAACCTCTGCGTCGTCGGGGACGAGGATCAATCCATCTACCGATGGCGCGGCGCGGATGTCGGCAACATTCTGCGCTTCGATGAAGATTATCCCGGCGCGCGCGTCGTGCGTCTCGAGGAGAATTACCGCTCGACGCAAAAAATTCTGGACGCGGCCGGAGAAGTCGTCGCGCATAACAAGCGGCGTCTGGGAAAGAATCTGATATCCACGCGCTCGACGGGCGGCAATTTGGTTTTCTTTGAAGCTCGCGATTCCAAGGCCGAAGCGGAATATGCCGCCGACCGCATCCGGATCCTCCATGGCGACGATCCCGCCGTGCGCGTCGGTGTGTTGTATCGCACGAATTCGCAATCGCGCGCCTTTGAGGAAGCCCTGCGCGCGCGCGGCATGCGTTACCGGATGCTCGGCGGCTTTTCTTTCTATCAACGCGCGGAAATCAAGGACGCCCTGGCCTACGCCCGCCTGGCGATTTATCCGGACGATGATATTGCCCTGCTGCGTGTGATCAATACGCCGCCGCGCGGAATCGGCAAAACCTCCGTGGACTCGCTTTCCGCGCTGGCCCGCGAGCACGACACGTCGTTGTGGGTGGCCATGGGAAAGGTGCTTGAGTCCGTATCATCCGGCCGCGCCACCGCTCCGCTCAAGGATTTCCGGAAATTGATCGAGGGCCTCCAGGCAGAGGTCAACTCTTCCGCGCCCGCGGATTTTTTGCAGTCCATTCTCCTCCGCAGCGGCTATCTCGACATGCTCATGAATCGCGATTCGAGCGAAGACACCGCGCGCGCCGACAACCTGCGCGAACTCGCCAACGCCATGGCGGAAGGGACCGAGCGCGGCGAAACGCTGATGGATTTCCTCGATCACGCCGCTCTGGTCAGTGACTCCGACAACTTCGATGAGCACGCGTTGATCACGCTGATGACGCTGCACAGCGCCAAGGGGCTCGAATTCGATCACGTATTTCTGACCGGCATGGAGGAAGGAGTCTTCCCGCACAGCCGGTCGCAAAGCGATCCTCGAAGAACTCGAGGAAGAGCGCCGCCTCTGCTACGTCGGAATGACGCGCGCGAAGGAAACGCTTACGCTCACACGCGCCGTCTATCGCCGCATGTATGGCTCCGAACGTCTCACGGGCTCCATGCCCTCGCGCTTTC
This sequence comes from Terriglobia bacterium, assembly GCA_963811715.1. Taxonomy (GTDB): domain Bacteria; phylum Acidobacteriota; class Terriglobia; order Acidiferrales; family UBA7541; genus Palsa-360. Next base: position 1,621,475 of record CAWESM010000003.1, on the reverse strand, counting down.
TCCAGGAAATTCCGGGCGAACTCATCGATACAGCAGACGGTTCCCTTGCCGACGCAGGCGAGACGCGGCGCTACGAACCCGATCCGGAATACTCCTACTCAGAGGAAGAATTCGTTCGCCGTATGCGGGGCGCGGCAGCTCCCTCCCGCATGGCCAGCGGCTCGCCCGGCAGAGCGCGTTCCGCAGCGCAACCCCGCCTGGGGCGCTCGGCTGGCGCCGCGAATCCTCTCGTCGGCCAGCGGGTGCGCCACGCCACCTACGGAGCGGGAACAATCATCGGCGTCGAGGGCGATGGCGAGGACCGCAAGTTCACCGTCCGATTCTCCGACCACGGCACCAAGAAGCTCATGGAGAGATACGCGAATCTCAGCTGGGCTTGAGCGCGGACAACTGCCGGGGTAGAGCGTCTTTGCGCACACTCGCCTCCCTTGCACAATACCCGGAGTTGCGGAGAGCGGCCCCTCAAGGTAGAGTTTCCCCGTTCCTCAATTCGCATCGCGGTGGGATGGTGCCGAGTGGATTCAGGGCTGTTCCGCGTCAAGAACATCGACCAGTTGATCTCCGATGCGGACGAGCCTGAACGCCGATTGAAAAAATCGCTCGGCTGGTTGAGCCTTACTTCCCTCGGGATTGGCGCCGTCATCGGTTCCGGAATTTTCACCGTCGTCGGGACCGCCATCGCCGGACAGAAACTGCAAGTCTCCTCCATCTTGAACGCTCCCCTGCTGGAGTATCTGATTTACCGGTCGCCTTCGTTCGGACGGCCGGGCGCGGGTCCCGCGATTGCCATCTCTTTCATGCTGGTGGCTGTGGTCTGCGGTTTCGCCGCGTTGTGTTACGCCGAACTCGCCGCGATGATTCCGATCGCCGGCAGCGCCTACACGTACACGTACGCCACCATGGGCGAGCTCATCGCCTGGATCATCGGCTGGGACCTCATCCTCGAATATGCCGTCAGTAACATGGCCGTGAGCGTAGGATTTTCCGCGCATGTGGTCGGTCTGCTGGATTGGTTTGGCGTCCATCCGAACCCGCGTTGGATTTCCCCCGCGTACCTCCCGAGCGGCTTGAGCGATTTTTCCGGCAATGAACTGTATCCGCCTGGCTGGCATTTCGGCTTCAACTGGCCGGCGTTTCTGATCGTCATGCTGCTCACGGTCGTCCTCGTGCGCGGAATTCGCGAATCCGCCGAAACGAATAACGTGATGGTCCTTCTCAAGATTGTCGCCATCGTCGTGTTCGTCGGCTTCGGAGCAAGATTCATTCACCCGGCCAATTATCATCCATTCGCGCCGAACGGCTGGCCCGGCATCCTTACCGGCGGCTCCATCATTTTTTTCACTTACATCGGTTTTGATTCGGTCTCCACCGCCGCCGAGGAAACCAAGAATCCGCAGCGCGATCTCCCGATCGGGATTATTGCCACGCTCGTGATCTGCACGATTCTGTATATCGCCGTGGTGGTTGTCCTCACCGGCCTGGTTCCCTGGCAAACGCTTCTGGACGATGCCGCGCCTGTCGTCAACACATTGAAGCGCCTCAACCTTCGCAACATCCGCCTCATCGTGCTCTTCGGCGCATTGCTGGGAATGATCTCTTCCCTGCTCGTCTTCCAACTGGGCCAAGCGCGAGTATGGTTCGCGATGTCCCGCGACGGCCTGCTGCCGCGGATTTTCAGCCGCGTCCACAGGAACTATCGCACTCCGGATTTTTCCACCTGGGTGGCCGGTGTCGTGGTCGGCGTGCCCGCGGGCCTCTTGGATATCGGCACGCTCGCCGATCTGTCGAATATCGGCACGCTGTTCGCGTTCGCACTGGTCGCCGGTGGCGTGCTGATTCTTCGGTACCGTGAGCCTGACCGGCGCCGCGCCTTCCGCGCGCCCGGCGGACCGCTTGCGCCCATCATGACGATTCTCACGTGCCTGCTCCTGATGGCCGGATTGCCGATTATGAACTGGATTCGTTTCTTCGTTTGGCTCCTCATCGGTCTTGTGATTTACTTCAGTTATAGCCGCAAGCGCAGCACGCTGCGGGCACAGTCCGGAAGTACGGAACGGTGATGCGCGGGTACCGAAGTTTCGTTTCTCGATGGGTGGCCATCGGCACGGCGGCCGCGGCCATTTCCTGTTTCGTTTTCCCCTCGCCGGCAGGCGCCTGGGGCGCCAACGCGGAACGCCTGATCTCCAATCAAGCCGTGGAAACACTTCCCCCGGAAATGCGCGGATTTTTCGAGGCCAATCGCGATTGGGTAGGCCGCCACGTTACGGAGCCTCTGGATTGGCTGGAGAAAAATCCATTGACCGAACGGCGAAATCACTTCCTCTATCTCGACCGGTACGGAAAGTTCCCTTTCGATTCCTTGCCACGGGACTACAAAGCTGCCGTCACGAAATTTACCAAGGTGAAGCTGGAGGGCTCCGGAGTTCTCCCATGGCAGATCGGCGTCTACAGCCAAAAGCTGACCGCGGCGTTTCGGGACCACGACTGGGAACTGGCGCGATTGTCCGCGGCCTACCTGGCTGCCTACGTCGCGCAGGCGCACGACCCATTCCATACCACGGAAAATTTCGACGGCCATTTATCCGCCCAGCCCGGCGCGGATCTTCGCTTCGGATCGAGTCTGGTGGACCGCTTTTCGTTGTTTTTTCCCATGCGTCCGAACGATGCGATGTTTCTGAGCGATCCGACCGAGCATGCGTTCGACGCGTGCATGTCCGCGCACGCCTGGCTGGAGAACGTCCTGCTGTCGGACCGCCGCGCGCGGGAAGGCCTCTCTGATTATACGGATGAGTATTATGACCGATTTTATAATCTAACCGGCGCCGATCCTGATCCGCCAGCTTTCCGAGTCCGCCACCGACGTCGGCTCGTACTGGATGACGGCGTGGATCAACGCGGGCCGGCCGCAACTTCCGCCTCAGTAGGCGCCGACACGATGAACACGCCTTCCATCGAACAGCTTCTCGCTGCCCTGCCAAAGGCCGAACTGCACGTGCATCTCGAGGGTTCGATTGAGCCCGCCACGGTCGTGGAGCTGGCGGCGCGGCATGGCGTCTCGCTCACCGTCGAAGAAGCCGCCGCGCGTTACGCCCCAGGTGACGTTTGACCAATTCATCGAGGCATTCATCTGGGTGACCTCCTTCCTTCGCGGGCCGGAAGACTATGCCTTGATTTCGCGGCGATTCGCCGAATCGATGCGGCGGCAAAACGTTCTGTACGCGGAGGTCACGCTTTCCATTGGAATCATGTTTCGGCGCAACCAGGACCCCGCGGTCAACTTTGCCGCCCTTCGGGAAGCTGCGTTGCAAGTTCCCGGCGTTCGTCTGAAGTGGATCTTCGACGCCGTGCGACAGTGGGGAGCCGGCGCGGCGATGGAAGTCGCGAGGATCGCCGCGGAATTGCGGTCGCCCGATATCGCCGCGTATGGAATTGGCGGCGATGAACTTGGTCTTCCCACCGCCGACCTTCGCCCCGTCTACGAATATGTGGCCAGCCAGGGGATGCATCGCCTGATTCACGCGGGAGAAATCGGCGGCCCTGAGTCGGTTCGCGAAGCAGTGGAAATCCTGGGCGCCGAGCGGATTGGCCACGGAATCGGAGTGATGCGGGACGAGCGCACCATGGATTTTATTGCCGCGCGGGGCATCCCCTTGGAGGTCTGCCCCACGAGCAATCTCCGGACCGGAGCACTCGCGCGCCAGTTGGGGCGCGAAACGGCTGGATATGAGCAGCACCCGCTGGCATACTTCTTTCGCCGGGGTCTCCCCGTCACGCTTTCGAGCGATGATCCCGCCATGTTTGAAACCACGGTCAACGACGAGTACGTCCACGCGCATCGCATGGGCCTCAACTCCGTCGATCTCGTCCGCCTTGCGGAGGCGAGCTTCCACCATGCGTTTCTGCCCGATGCGGAAAAGGCCGCGCTCCTGGTCGAATTTCACTCCCGCACCGCCGCCCTGGGCTTGGTATAATGCCTCCGATGAAAGCTCATGTGTGGGTGATGCCGAAGCGTACGGTCTTAGACCCGCAGGGACAAGCGATTCAACACGCGCTGTCTTCGTTGGGATTCAACACTGTCCGCGACGTCCGTCAGGGCAAATTTTTCGTCCTGGATCTGGATGGCGCCTCGCGGGAGGCCGCCGAAAAACAGATCGAACGCGTGGCGCGAGAGGTCCTGACGAACCCGGTGATTGAGGAATTTCGCTACGAAATTGTCGAATAGCGGCCTGCCCTCTTCGCCTCCGGATTGTGAATTCTAGGAAACCTGGCGCCTTGCGGGCCGAATCTCCGACTCATTGTGCTAATCTTTTCAATGCAGGCTTGCCTTTCTCGGCGCCTAGCTCGAACCCTTGGAGAAAATAACAGTGTGTGGAATCGTCGGATATATCGGCCCCAAGAAAGTCGTTCCCCTCATCCTCGACGGCCTGCGGCGGCTGGAATATCGCGGCTATGATTCCGCGGGGATAGCCGTTGTCGGACAGAACGGCAAAGTGGAAATCCGCCGCGCTCCGGGAAAACTTCACAATCTGGAGGAAGTCATCCGGCAGTCCCCCATTGACGGATTGTACGGCATCGGCCACACGCGCTGGGCCACGCATGGCCGTCCAACCGAAGAGAACGCGCATCCCCACCGCGATTGCACCGGTCAAATCGTCGTCGTCCATAACGGCATCGTGGAAAATTACGTCGAGCTGAAGCGCCAGCTTGAAAAAGAAGGCCACCAATTCGTCACCGAAACCGATACTGAAATTATCGCCCACCTGGTGGAAAAGCACATGAAGGACGGCGGCCCGCTCGAGGACGCTGTGCGGAAAACGGTGAAGCAACTCGCCGGCGTCTATTCCCTCGCCATTCTTTCCGCCCAGGACCCCAACAAGATCGTTGCCGCGCGCACCGGCCCGCCTTCCGTGATTGGCCTCGGGCGAGGCGAGTATTTCGTCGCCAGCGATATTCCGGCGATCCTGGCACACACACGGGAAATGTTCTTCCTGGCCGATGGCGACATTGCGGTGCTCACTCCGCAGGGCGTCCGCGTGATGGATCTCGATGGCAACACGATCGAGCGGGCCGTGCAGCATATTTCCTGGGACCCGATCATGGCGGAAAAGGGCGGCTACAAGCATTTCATGCAGAAGGAAATCTTCGAGCAGCCACGCGCCGTTCGCGACACGCTTCTCGCCAGCGTGGCGCTCGATTCCGCCAAAGTCTTCCTCGACAAGATGGACATCTCCGAGAAGGAATTCCGGAATTTCACCAACGATTAAGATTGTTGCCTGCGGCACAAGCTGGCACGCCGGACTGTCCGGCAAGTTCATGATCGAGCGGCTCGCAAAAATTCCGGTTGAGGTGGACTACGGCAGCGAATTCCGTTATCGCGACCCCATCATCGATTCGAAAACGCTGACGATTTGCATCAGCCAGTCCGGCGAAACCGCGGATACGCTCGCCGCGCAGCGCGAGGCCAAGCAGAAGGGTTCGAAAACGCTGGCCATTTGCAACGTGTTCGGTTCCATGATCACGCGAGAGGCGGCGGGAACGATTCTGACGCATGCCGGCCCGGAGATCGGAGTGGCGTCCACCAAGGCGTTCACCGGGCAGTTGACGGCCCTCATGCTGACGGCCATGTATCTTGGCCAGGTGCGCGGCACGCTCACGGAAGATTGCGCGAAGCATCTTCTTCAGGAATTCCTGCGCATCCCGCACAAAATGGAGACGGTTCTGCTAGGCGATGAAACCGGGATCTACGAACGTCTCGCGAGGCAGTTCTTCCGCCACACCAATTTCCTGTACCTCGGACGAGGCATTCATTTTCCGATCGCACTCGAAGGCGCTCTGAAACTGAAGGAAATTTCCTACATCCACGCGGAGGGTTATCCGGCCGGCGAAATGAAGCACGGGCCCAATGCCCTGATCGACGAAAATCTTCCCGTCGTCATGCTGGCGACGCGCGATGAAAACGATCCGGAATCCATGACGCGATATGAGAAGAGCGTTTCCAACATCAAGGAAGTAAAAGCGCGCGATGGCATCGTGATTTCTGTTGTCACTGGAGACGATCAACTGGCGCGCGAAGCTTCCGATCACGTCATCGTCGTCCCCCACACCATCGAAATGCTCGCGCCGATGCTGGAGGTCATACCGTTACAGTTGCTCGCGTACCACATCGCCGTCCGCCGCGGCTGCGACGTGGACCAACCCCGCAACCTCGCGAAATCCGTAACCGTGGAGTAGTTCATTGCCCCGGCGGTCATAACTTATCGGAAACTAGCCGCTGGGCTGCAGTTGCGACGAAATCTCAGCACATCTACCGACGTCAAACATCAACCTGATCGTTTGGTCAGGATTGTCGCATTCGAGTAGTACCCTTCCCAAAAATTTGAAGCATTCAGTGGGGACATGGCCTACTGAAAGCTAAAGTAAATCCCGGCCCTCGAAGGAGCAAATATGAGAAAGCAATGGATCGCTGTCGCAACCGCCATGCTGGTGATCTCCCTGGGTGGTTTTGGAGTTGCAGCGCAAGGCCCCGGTCCCCAGGGCGCAGGGGCAGGGGAAGCAACGCAGAACTCCCATGCTGCGCGTTCCTTCAATCCTGTCAAGTGGATAAAGAAAGACCCGAACACGGTCAACGAGAAGCCGAAGAAAACGAAGAATAAAAAACATTCAGCGAAGCCTGCAACCCCAGATGCCTCAACACCGCCCCCCGCAGGTTAAATATTAGTGAGAGACTGGACTACGGTTGGCTTTCGGCTATGAAGTTAAGATCGTTGGGGCCGGCTTCAGCTGTCCCGCCAGCCGGCCCTTTTTCCACTTCCACCGCCCGATAAGTCCGCTGCTCGGAACGTGGCCCTGGGACCCCCCGGCACGTGCATCCGTGTTCCGCTACTGCGATTATCGGGAGCGGACCTACCCTACTGGACGGTAACTCCTCGGCCACAGCACAATCGTGTTGTATCTCCCTCTCGCTTCATTCTCAAGTATCATTTTAGTTTAGCCCTTTGGAGGATCCAGTGTCATCTGGCCAGGTTGCCTACGCACAAAAACGTCGCAGTACACGAATTGACCAAGCCGTGCCGCTCGCGGTTCAGGGTCTGGGCGCTTACCGCGAACCCTATCAGGAGCAGGTTTCAACTCTGTCCATCAGTTGTCACGGCTGCGCGTACCAGTCGAAGTATGAGGTCATTCAAGGTGAGGTCGTCTATTTGGATGTGAAATCGTCCAACGATGGCTCTACCCATGGCTCCAACAGGGCCAGAGTGAAATGGGTGCAAAATCTCGGGGCCAAGGGCGGCTTCCAGGTCGCCGTGGAACTGGAAGTCGCTGGGAATATCTGGGGGATCGCGACCCCGCCGGAAGATTGGTTTCCAGTCCGCGTGCAAATCGCGAGTGACACTTCTAGCTCCGGGCGAGAGTTGCGTGTGGTTGCCCGGACGGAACAACAAAGTTCTGGCGGGCTCCACGCTTCACCTGAAGCGTTCAGCGTAAAAGTGGTGCCCGCATCCTTGGCTCCTCTGCCGAACGAAGAATCAGTCCAGACCGTTGCTCTCAGAGAAACAACACGGCTGCATCTTCCTTGTCGTCGCTTTCTCAACTGATGGCCGGCTTGGGTGAACAGATTCAGGTCATGGCCTCGGAAGCTGCAAAAACGGCTCTCACCGAGCAGAAGAGCCGGTTGCTGGACGAGTTCCGCTTGCAGTTGCGGGAGGAAGCAGTTAAAGCGATGCAGTCCTTGATCTTGGCTTCCAAAGCTGATTTCACTCACCTCGCGTTGAAGGAACTGAATGAGGCGCATGAGGCCGGCGCGCGAACCCACTATGACCACTGGATGAAAAAGATTGAGCAAGACATGGAAGGCGCCAGGCAGCACATGATGATTCAAGCCAAAGAAGTGAATCAAAGCTTGGACAGCATGGCCGCCAGCACGATCGAGCGGGTGCAACGCAGCATGGAAGCCTCTCGCAGTGAAGCGGTGGACCGATTCGTGTCGCGGCTGCGGGATCAGATTGCACCCATGTTCGCGGAAGCCAAGGAAACCCTGCAATCACTGACAGCTTCCGAAACGTTATTCAAAAAAGAATCGCAAGCAATTTATGCGGGGCTCGAGAGCCAACTCGTAACGAGCGCCAACGTAAGTTTGACCAGAGTTCGCCATGAGTTGGACGATAACTCCGCCGCCGTTGCCGCCAGGACCAGCGAAACCTTGCTGAAACTCTCTCAAGACTTTGAAAAAGCCGCGCGGGAGCATTTACAGTCTCTACTGGTTTCCATGGGGAGCCAAGTAACCAGGACTCTGGAAGAGAGAACGGCGGAAATTTCCCGCGAGTTCTCGGCTGGGCTCGAAGGCTATACTCGAAGCTATCTTGAATTCGTCGGCAAGTCGATTGCCGAGATTCCGAAGAATTCGCCGGGGCAATCCCGCGAATAGTGGTGTAGACTGCCGCGACACTCTAGGAACCCTGCTTAGAGGCGCGTGAACATGCGAATTGTACTTGCAGCGCTGTTTTTTTTTCAGACCCTTTCGACAAATCCACTGCTTGAAAATGATTTCGTTCGCGTGTTCCGGAACAGCGCGCCGTGCGCGGCGGGGACGGCTTCCTGCGGAGATCGCGTTGTGGTCGCGCTCGGCTCCGTGGAGGTCGGTGGTCAAAAGATGGAGCGAGGCGACATTAAAGTCTTCACGACAGGCGAAAAATACTCACCTCCTAAAAGTGGAGAATACCTCGAAGTCGTCATTAAGCCCGGGCATCCCAAAGCGATTGCCCCCAGCGCGGGCACACCTCCTCCACCGGGGAACAAGGTTTTGTACGATGGAAAGGACTTCACCATTTTTGAAGAGAAAATGCAGCCTGGTGAGATCAGTTCGAGTCACAGTCACAATCAGCGCGTGGCTATTTTCCTCAATAGAACGCAAGTGCGGCAGTGGACAGACGGGAAATCGGAAACGCGGGAGCTGGTTCCTGATTTAGTTACCTTCCGGCCCGCGGTAGTTCACATCTCCAAGGATGTCGGGACCGTTCCTATTCGCAATCTCCTAATTGAATTTAAGCCCTAAGCTCTTGTAACGGTGGAATCCTGCGCTGCCGAACAAGGGGAAGGACAGCCTGCGCATTGCCTCCTGACTGTTAGTGGATTTGTGCTCGGACGTATACGGCTGCGAGATGATCCTTGTAAGCAAGCCGGAAACGCGGATCGCCTTCGAGAGCAGCCGCAAGAGGAGCAGAGCGCTCGAGAAGCGCGAAGTTCGCCCGGGAAAGATCCGTATCCTCCTGCCAACCGATAGCATTGATGGTACTGACTGATTTAGTTATCAAGTCGTCACTATAGGCGTTGCCGCGTGAGTCGATTGAAACCGGCTGCTCGCGCAGATTAAAGATCAGGAAGCCACCCCAGTTGAAGCTGTTGTACATCGGTCCCGGCAGATGGGAGTCCCGCACAAACTCCGTCGCGCGGATGGGATAGACGCGATCCATGACCGCTATCAGACCCTGCGTATTGGCGCCCTGATGGTTCGCCAGGCCAAACGAAACGAAGAGCGCCACCGCGACTGCCATCGCGTATTGGAGAGCACGACGGGTTCGTCCTTCACTCCGGGGTTCCGCCGCCTGCGAATAGACCTGGCCGGCGGCTTCGGCCAGCACAAAGCCCGCTGCGATCGAAACGAACCAGGCATCGCGCAGGGAACGGAAGGAAATCACCGCCGTTACGAGAAGCAGGGCCGGCCGGAACAGATCCCGGCGGCGCGAGCGTCCTAGCACGTAGCACGCAGCTAGCAGCAGTATAAGTTCGACGTAGTGCTCGGGGCGGCGGAAGTTCATCGCCAGCATTTCTTGAACAATTTGGAACTGTCCGGAATGTATTACGTAATAAAGGACCACCTTGTAGGGATAGACCCAATTGGGCCCGATGCACGATCCCGCGATTGCAGCGGCAAGGATCGCGAGGAGCCTACGGATCGAAGTCGCGCGCGTATTACCAGGCAGCCCCTTTCGCTCCAGCGCCGAAAAGATGCGCGCCCCGACGTAAAGGCCAAGGATAAATAGGCCGTAAGTAAACTGGATGTGAAAGTTCGCCCAGAGACAGAAAAGAGGCGCGGTCCAAAACAGCAGTTTGTCATCGCCTTTTCGTTCCGCCTCGAAAATCAGGAACAATTCGACGATAAAAAAAAGCAGGCTAAACTGAAGGGAGCGCAGCGGATTCACGTAAAAAGAATAAATGGCCAGCATGCCGATCAGCCAGGACCACCAAAAGCTCCGCGCAAAATGCTGGATGGCGAGGAGAAATGTCAGTGAGAGCAAGATTTGGAGGCAGATGAGGAAGTCTGGAATTCCCACCAGGCCGAAGCCATGCTCCACGCCGGAAACAATCACGTCAAAAAGCCAGCTGTAAGCGATCCACGGGCGCTCCAGATGCTGGGAGAAAATGGCGTACCGCGGCACGCTGTGGTGCGCGAGGATCCAGTCCCCGGTGCGGATGTGCCACCAGATATCCGGGTCCACGACCGAGGCCCACGTTCGAATGGAATAGAAAGGCGCGATAAAAAGAGCGAGCGCGGCGGCGGCGCATTGCACGACGGACGAAACTACGGAGCGCATGTCCCGACTCCCAAGCGGCGGCTTGGCTATCAACCGGGATCTCCATTTTGGAATCCGAGCAGGCGGCATTGTACCCTGATTCGCCTCGTCTTGAAGCTCATTTGATCCTCTCTGGCGCCTGAAAAGGGCGAACCTGCCCTCAGCCAAGCCAGATTCTCGGAACTACCTCAGCTCGAAACGCTTTCTCCGACACCGTTCCCTCTTGACGCTGTTTCCCAAATGATTCCTCGGATTCTATCCCTCGGCTATCCTGCGGGTAGCGGCACTCTCTCGATGCGCCGCAGCATCGCCCCAAACCGCCGCCGGTTTAGGTGTCCTTCCGCTAACAACAGCCAGGAGGACCGAGCGTCGTCTCTCGACTCCCACTATTCACTCTCGATGTTCACCGCATAGTAGGCAACTGTTTTCGTCGGAACATCCTTGAACCAGTGCGGCGTCTTTGCGGGAATTGTAATCACGTCGCCCTTGGTCAGGTGGTAGGTCACCCCGCCTTCAATGGCGGCAGCCCGCATCTGATCGGGGGCGGTTCGCTTGGCGTCCACCATGGTCCCTCCGGTGATGAACGTGGCCTCGCCTTCGACCATGATGAAGACGTGGTTGGTATGATCATGGTATTCCACCGGACCCGATTCCCGGCGATTGGCGAGGACGATCAGCCCCGGGTCGCTCACGATCGGTCCGCCTTTGGCCATTACCGCCGCGACCTTATCGTGGTCGATGTAGTGAACGGCTGCCGGGACACCACCTCCCAGGGAGTTCGCAGCTGTGGTTAGCAAGACAGCCAAAGTCAACAATGTCGCTAGTTTCAGTAAGAACTTCATTTCGTTTTCCCCTTTTCAATCTGAATTTTCGCTTTAGCGAATGCCTAACTATTCAGCAAGTCTTCGCTTCGATTCACATAGAGTTTCCCGGCGCGAATGGCCGCCGCGCTCTGGAGCTTCTGTTTTCCCGTGCGTTTCTTCCCCGTGCTGTCCGTAAATAGAAATGATCCTTCGCGGACCTCGAGGATGGTTACGTCCGCCACTGTGCCGGGCCGCAAACTGCCGAGCTCAGCCCCAAAATTGAACATGCGCGTTGGCCTGACCGTAACGCGTTCAATCACCTGATCCACGCTCAATCCGATGAGCAGAAACTTCGAGAGTTCCGTGACCAGATCGTAGACCGGGCCGTTGTAACTTAAGCCTCCGAGGTCCGTGCCGATCGTGTCAGGCAGGAAATTTTGTTGCAGGCACTTTTCCGCTACGTCCAGGTCCAGATGAGGTCCGCCGTCCCCCACGTCGAAGAGGACCCCTCGCTGCCGGCAATCCAACATCTCAGGAATGATCTTCCCATTTGCATCGAGCGGCCCGTGCGGACGTCCTGTATAGCAGTGCGTCAACACATCACCCTTTCGCATTTGGACGAGTATCTCCGGCAGAGGAGAAAAAGAATCCCCGACGTGCACCATCAAAGGCAGGCGAGAAATCCTCGCTGCCTCCAGCGCTCTTTTCAGGATTTCGAGATCGTTCGACCCCGTGATTTCTCTGGAAAGCCGGACCTTGATCCCCACGACGTCGGGTTTGTTTGTTTCAGCCGCTCGCGCAGTCAACTGTGCATTCACCCAATCAAGATTTGCATAGTTCCCGATCAATCCCAGGAGCGTGCCGCGAGCACCGATATCCACCAATGCGTAGACTCGAGTGGCCGAAGGCTTGATCACGTATTGCCGGAATCCGGCGATGTCAGCGTAACCCGTCGAGCCGGCGTCCACCGCCGTCGTAACTCCGCGGCCAAGGCAATATTGATCCGCGTTCAGCCCAGTAGGACCCACTCCTTCGAACACATGGACGTGGACATCGATGAGCCCGGGCGTCACAAGTTTGCTTTTGGCGGAAACGACCCTGACAGCCCGGGCGGCAGGAATATCCGGTGAGAGTTCCAGAATCTTGCCGTCCTTCACCGCCACGTCCAGCGGCGCGTGCAGGTTCTGCCCGGGATCGATGACCGTCCCGCCTTTAATCAACACGTCGCAATCCGGCGTGGCGGCCTGTTCGGCACCCTGAGCGGGAGAAGCGCTCACTGCCTCGAAGTTGCTGGAAACCAGCAGGCCCGAGCCTACAATTAATTTAGAAAACTGACGGCGGGTGAGCATGGAACGGATCATACGGCCATTTCATGCTGACTTCAAAATGGAAATGTGGGGTGAACGTCATGCCCGTTCGCGATACCAGCGCTCGCACGTTACACGTCTCAGGGGATTTGGCTGGACGGTGTGGCCGGTGATGCTTGTGTGTTCTGCAATTCCCGCTGGACTTCGTCTCGCTGCTTTCGGGCCTGACTAGCGAACGGCCCTGTCGGCGCGAGCTTGAGGTAAGCGTTCAGGTCGTCAAGCAAGGCCGGCGCATTTTGCAACTCGGTGTGGATGTTGGCTAGCAGCAAGTGAAGGTTCCCGTTCTCGGGGCGAAGCTTGACGGCCGCAAGCGCGCTGGTTTCCGCTTCGGCGGCGCGGCCCAACCCGAGGAGTGCTCGGGCCAACTCAGAATTTGCCTGCCAGGAATTCGCATCGAGCTCGACGCCTTTGCGCGCCAGCGGCTCAGCGTCGGCGAACCGCTCGCTGTTCGACAAAAGAGATGCCAGCCAAAAAAATGCACTCACGTAATGCGCGTCACTCAAATCGAGCGCTTTGCGCAAGACGCGCTCAGAGTTGACGACATCGCCCAAGTCCATATACGCGACGCCCATCTCGGTGTAGGCCTCGTAATAGTCCGGATACTCTTGTGTGGCGCGCTCGAACTGCTTGACGCTCCCCTTATAGTCAGACTTCCCATACAGCAAGGTCAGCCCCTTCTGCATGGCATCGTGCGCGTTGTGCGGTATCGAAAGCTCTCGCTTGGAGACCGTTGCGCTTCCAGCAGGTACAGCGCTCGCTGCCGGCATGCCACGAACTTCGAGCGTGAGGCCGAACGTCGTCCCCTGGATTTGCACTTGCTGGTGGGTGGATTGATATCCCATCTGTTGGTCGATAACGAGGTCATAGTTGCCGGCCGCTATACTGTTGAACTGAAAGTCTCCGTTCCCGCTTGTAAACGCCGTTGCTACTGTCCCTCCGGCAAATGCGCGAAGATCCACACGTAGGCCATCGATTCTGGTATGACTCTCGGCGTCGAACACCATACCGCTCACCGCAAAAGTGCGCGATGTGGTTGTGCCCATACCGGGGGTAGGTCTCGGTGGATTCGTCGGATTCGAGGGTTTTTGCGCGGCGATAGGCTCGGAAACAAAGAACAGGACGCAAATCAAGATCGGCGTAAGGAAGGGATCGAAACCTAGAAAGCGGCGCATCGTTCACGACCGAACTGATTGCTTTAGTCTACGCTTGACATACGGCTTGGAGCAACTGGAGAAACGTAGAACGTCTGTCGTTATTTGATTTTCACGTATTTCCTTAACTTGTGCGGCCCGACGTCCGCCGCGTAGATGGTACCCTTGTCATCGGCCACAATGCCGGACGCCCCGGAAATACGGCTCACGTCCGCTTGGGCCAGATCAGGGTCGGGTATGAAAGCCCTGAGCGAGCCGTCTTTGGCGCTTCCAACTGTGATGCCTCTCGTATAGCCCGGGTTCACCGTCGAATTCGATTGCGAGTCGCTCACGTAAAGCGTGTCGTCTTTCGAAACATACACCGCGCTCGGCCGGCCAAATTGCTTCCACGCGGCGATGAAGTTGCCGTCCTGGTCGAAGATCTGAACCCGGCTGTTGCTGCGGTCGGCAACGAACACATGCTCCTGGGAGCCGCCGATGGAGATATCATGGGGCTGGTCGAACTCGCCAGGGGCTGGTCCGTGGTGTCCCCAAGTCTTGATGAACCGGCCGTCCTTCGAAAACTTCACCACGCGGTCATTTTTGCCATGGCCATCCGTCACAAAGATATCGCCATTGGGTGCGATGGCAATACCGGACGGTTGATCGAAGGTGTCCGGTCCATTCCCTGCTACTCCTTCCTTGCCAAGCGTCATCAACACCTTGCCCGTTGGGCTCAGCTTAAATACCTGGTGTCCCCTGACCACGCCTTTCGAATCCTTAGCTGACATGCCGAGAACGGTCTCGTCTTTATTTGCGTCGCTCGCCCAGAGGTTTCCCTGGGAATCAATCGTAAATCCGTGGGGAAACGCGAACATTCCTCCACCCAAGCTCGTCAGAAGCTTGCCGGACGGATCAAATTCCAAAATTGGCGGCTCCGTACGACCGACGCACGTGGCAGCGCCAGCCGGTTCGGTATTGAAACATCGATGAAAAACCCAGATGTTGCCTTGGGGATCGATATCCGCCCTGATTAGCTCTCCCCAGCGGCCTCCATTCATACTTTTGGGAAGTGTCGGCCAGTTCTCCGCCAGTTGATAGGGATTGGAGAGTTGTGCCTGTTTGGGGTACTGAGGTTGCTGTGCGTGCGCCACCAATCCAAACGTGGCGATCGCCGCAAGCGCGGCTGCCAACGTGAATCTGGTTCGGCTTGCAGGGTTCATCGCAGTCCTCTCGGAATAAGATCTCCAGGCAATGAAATGCCGCGCCATTTTGAGAGCAACGCCGCAAAAAGTCTTTCGACCATGTTCCCTTTTTTACAAAACCATTAGGGACACTTATACACCCGGCGCCCTGCCTAGTGAACCTCCCAAATTGTGAATGCATTCAGACGCGCTCTCAGTGGGTGTAACAGCTGCGCCAGCAAATACTATGGGCGATCTTCGCGATCCTGTTCCATTTTGAAACCCTGGGTCTAGACACGATCGGCAATCTCCTAAAGACGGCGCCGGGTGTGCCGATATTCCTCGTAGGTGGTCTTGCGGCTCAGAGCAAAAGACTACTTGCTAGTTGATGGACCCATCTCATATTCATTGCCTTACAGTTTTATGATATTCTCGACGTTGATTTCCTGGCCAATCCATGAGATGGGCTAGAGGAGAGATGTATGTGGGAAGATTACAGTTACTGCTGGGTTGTCTTGTGCAAGAACGATTGGTTTCATGGTCGCAAGAATCTATTCTCCAAACATAAAATTCCGCTTGCCGAGACAGATGTCTACGCGCCGCCGCCTGCCCTGAAAAGCAGCTTCCTGGTCAAGTGCGATGAATGCAACAAGGAGTATCTCTATAAACCCTCCGAGGTGCTGAGGTACGACCAAGAGCTTCCCGCGTCTTTCCTTCCCCATCCGCTATTTCAAATGGAGTTCCTGCCGCGCGCCGTCGAATTGACTAAGCAAAAAGCCGTCGAGGTCGCGACGGGTGCCGAACGCCGGCGCAGCGAACGATTGTCCTTGGATGTGGTGCTTGTCGTCAGAGGACAGACCGCGAAAAAGAAAGCATTCCAGGAAGCGACTTTCACGACCTCCGTGAGTGCGTACGGCGCACTGGTGGTCATGTCCACAAAAGTGGAGCTGGGACAAACGATTTACCTGAAGAATCCAACCACCCAGAAGGAAGTGGAATGCCGAGTCGCCCGTTTCGGCCCTCTCTACGGCAATCAGGCTCAGGTGGGTGTCGACTTCGCGCAACCTACTCTAACGTTCTGGCCGGCCGTGTTTGCCCCGAAAAGTTGGAAGCCCGTGGCGCCGCAACCGCGAGCCGTGGCGTAGAAATTCGCAGTCCTAAAGGATTGGTGAATCGTTAGATACAGTGTCTTCGGCCTCTTCGCAATCGCAAACCCGGGAGGGGGGTAACAGAAGGGCGGCCTCGCGGCCGCCCTTTTTCTTGATTCCAGCCAATTTGGAATGTCAGCGGCTATCGCGTCCTGGTGATCCCCGCCGCGATGCCCTTCAGTCATGGCGTCCGAAGTTGAAAAGACCGAATAGATCGCCGATGGCAGGGGTGTTGTTGGGCACATAAGGATTGCCCGAATCGGTTTTGGGATTGGGAAGGTTGTCGCGGCTGCGTTTGCTGACGGTGCCGAGATTCCAGTTGCGTTCGATAAATTTGAGAATGGAAACATGGTCGCTATAGTCGTGGGAAATATGACCGCCCCGACTGTACGGGGATACCGCGATCATCGGGATGCGCGTGCCATCGCCGAAGAAATCGAGGTGCTGGATATACCCGGAGTCATAGTAACCGCCGCCCTCATCGACAGTGATGAAGATCGCGGTACTCTCCCAGAGTTCTTTGTTGCTCTGGACGGCATCGATGATTTTTTTGACGAAGCCCTCGAACAAATCAAACTTGGAGGAGGCAGGATGGCCGTCCACCCAACCGCTTGGCTTAACGAACGAAACGGCTGGCAGGGTGCCCTTCTGGATGTCGGAGTAAAGATCAAGCGTGTCCACGATGTGGGCGGTGCGAATCGCATCGTCGGTCATGATCTGTGTCTGGTACTGGAACGGGTTGCAGATGTTGCAATATTGGTCGCTGAGTGAGCCAACGGTGCCGTAGTTGAGCTGGTACTTGTCGCCCAAATACGCGTTCCACTGATCGTTGTAGGATTTCCAGGAAACGTCGTTTGCCAGAAGAACGTCGGCGATGCTGTGCTGGCTCGTGGGAGGAATCGTGAACGGAGTGTTGTAGATATAGTGGTCTGTGTAGGCGTTCGAGCCATCGCCAAAGTAACCTGGATTGTAATTATTCAATAGGTAATAATGGTCCGGATCGCAATTGGGCGGGATGGGGCGTTCAAGGGAAGCAAGGTGTTGCAGGATCGGTCCCACGCCGGGCTGCGTGGAATCGGAGCAATTGGAGTAGCTGCCGCCGCCATATACATGTGCGCCAAAACCACCGCCGCCGTAGCCATCCTGAATCCACCAGTTATTTGTGCCGGGAACCGGGTTTGGATTCTCGATTTCGTTCACGGTGCCGGTATCCGCTGGAGTGTCGGGCCAAACGACAACATTCTCCGGCGGTGCGGTCGCCTGGCCATCTGCATTGCTGAACCAGATCGCATCGCCAAAGCCGAGCATGATGCTATCCAAGCCAGTGCCGCCCATAGCCGGTTGGTGGTAGTTGTCGCTCATGGAGTAATTGTCGGCGAGCTCCTTGAAGTAGGGCATGTCGCCTTGCAAGACGTTGTAGAAGCCCATGGACGTGGCGCCTTCACCGGTGGTTTTTGCCGTCGGTGAATAGTCGGTGCTGAAGTTGGAAGGTTGGGGCAATCCGTTCACGTTCGAACCAACGGTTACCTCCGTCCAGGTAAAAAGGTCGGATTTGCAGCCAGACGGATTCGACTCCGTGGCATAGGAAACGTTGCAGTCAGCCTGTTGCCACATCTGGTAGAAGCGGTGAACCGGGCTGGCGGCGTACGAGTCCCAGGTGAAGGTGTCCGCACCCTTCGTATTGGTGAGCTGGAAGGGTCCACCCGGGAGGCTGGAGTAGGGAGCCGTGGCGTTAACGCCGGTGATGCGGGTGTCGGGAACCTTGCCGGTAAGGCCAGTTCCGCCTGTGGTCAAATAGCCGTAGTATGTGGCGTCCGGAAGGCCGTTCTCGGAGGCTTCTGCTTCGGCTAGAGAGCAGATCCCATTGCTGGTGCAGACATCCGTCGGACCGCCGTTGAGGGGGGCGGGGAGCGTGGAATACGGCGTCTTGTCGCTGGGGCTGAGCTGGAATTCGGTGCTACCCGTAACATCGGCGGAGTATTGAGCGGCCAGCGCGTAGTTCGGGCCAGGTGTGCCGTCCTCATTGACGATCTTCTTGGACAGCAGGTTGTCCACGTGCTGGCCTTCCTTTGGTTTGTAGGTGGCGAAAAGGTGGTCGAAACTGCGATTTTCTCCAACAATCACTATGACATGCTTGATGGGAGTTCGGGTGTGCTCTTTCTCCTGGGCTTGCAGGGAACCAACGAGCGGGCCACCCAAGCTGAATTGGAACACGGTCAGGGCAATGAACCCGACGCGAAGACCTTGAAGGGACTTTGAAACCACTTGCTTTAGTGACATGCAATCTCCTCTCTTGCTCGAACGATTTCGTTGGGGACGTCAACGGGCGATGAGAAGGTGTACGCCACGCGTTACAGGGAGATTGCCCTGATGTGAATTCTGAGTAATGAGGGAGTAGCGGGTGAGCAGACGAAGTGGAACCGATTTGGTGTATAGTGAGCGAAATCGCTTTGGCGGAATGACATTTTGAATGCCTCTATTCGCACATCCAGACCAGAACGGCAGTGATTGCAAACCCTCTGCTCACACGCGGTGAGAGAGCGACAAAGGAGATTCGGAATGACATCCCATGGAACGCGGTCGAAGTTCACGGTCCTTTTCGCGGCTGCCCTGCTATTCCTCTGCGGCAAGTTGGCCAGCGCGGCGGAAAATAGCTCCACCGTCGAGGGCATCGTTCAGGATGCGTCAGGGAAACCTGTCACGGGCGCTTTCGTAAAACTGAAGAACAACGAACGCCATCTCGAATTTATGGTTGTCAGTCAGGCGCAAGGGCGCTATTCCGCGAACAATGTGCCCGCCGGCCAATATGTGGTCCAGGGCGTCGGGGGTGGATATCAGAGCAACGTCTCCGCGCCGGTGGACGTAACGGAGGGCAAGACCGCGAAGCTGGATTTGTCCCTCGCCGCCAAGCAAGGGCCCATGCTCCCGCGCGCCTGGCCAATGAAAACTCCGGAAGCGCAGATGGTCACGGTCTCAAAAGACTTGCCCGAAGGAGACGGCAAGAAGATTGTGGCGACGCGGTGCGTGACCTGCCATGAAACGGAGCGATTCGTGGGCTTCCACATGCCGCGCGATCGCTGGGCGTTCACCGTACGCAGGATGCGCGGCCGTATGCGAACCGCGAAAATTCGGGACCTGACAGCGGACGAAGCCAAACTCGCGATCGACTATCTTTCCGCCAATTTCCCGCCGACGCGCCCGGTGGACCTCAACGATCGCCTGCCCCGCACACTACTGGAAGGAAAAGCACTGCGCTACCGGGCCGTGCAATATGACATCTCCGACACCAGTGTCGGCGCGGAGCCGCATGACGTCGCTGTCGATCCCCATGGAAACGGATGGGTCAGCCAGCGGACGGGCAAGTTGGGCCGGCTGGATCCCAAAACGCTGGAATACACCGAAGTTTCCATTCCCGCCGGAGTCGCTGCCGACGATGGCCAGGTACTGGGCAACCTCCAGATCGATGCCAAGGGCCAGTTGTGGGTTCCGGACGGGCCCAACTATCGCTGGCTGAATTACGACGTCAACACAGGGAAATTCACGGCGTACGATTGGCCCAAGGACAATCACGCCGACGCCGGTGGCAATTCGATGCTCGTTCACCCGAATGGCACCATTTGGGAGACGGCCGGAAACCAGGTGCGCATGCTCAACACGGCCACGAAGGAATTCAAGTTCTTTGACACGCCTTCTTACGTGGCGACCAAGGAACCGACAGGCGCGTACGGCATCACGGTTGCTGGCGACGGGTCCGTGTGGTGGGCGGAGGATATGGCCGACCGTATGTCGAGAATCGATCCGGTTACAGGCAAAGTCGAAGAGTTCAAAATCCCCTTCGACGGCGTGGCCTATCCGCGCCGCATGAGCCACGATGCCCGGGGTGACATCTGGGTCGGGCTGTGGAACGCAGGACTGCTGATGAAAGTCGATTACGAAACCAAGCAGATGACGTTTTTCGCTCCGCCCACGGAAACTCCCGGCACCTATTCCGTGAGCGTGGACCGGAAAAATAATTTGATCTGGGTGAGTGAACAACAGGCGGACAAAATCGCCCGGTTCAATCCCAAGACGGGCGAGTGGGTGGAGTTCCCTCTTCCGGATTCCGAGTCCGACCCACGAAGGATTGAGGTCGATCCCAATAATCCCAATCGCGTCTGGTGGAGCGGAAATCTTTCGGCGCGCATGGGATTCGTCGAGGTCCTCGGCGGGAATTAACCTGGATCTTTCACAAGTATTCGGCAAATCTGTTCTGCGATGTCAGCATGCTGCGTCGAATCGCGTTGCGGTGTGTGGCCGTCTTGAGTAGCACAGGCTTCAGCCTGTGTGGTTTTTAGCATTTAACACGCAACACAGACTGTGTGGTGTTCTGAAAGGAAGAGAAGAAAAACCACACAGGCTGATGGTTCGCCAGAGCTCACCACAAGAGCCTGTGCTGCCCGTGTTTCACTTCCCTTCACCATTTATGCGGTCCTCGCGTAGAATGGTTCCGACGTGGGACGCCACCTACTCCAACTTTTCGCTGCTATACTGCTTGTGTCCGCTGCGCCAGGGATAGATGCTCAGCAGCAGGGACAGACTGCGCCGATGGCGTCCAAGATCGGAGCGATTGCTGTCACAGGAACGCGCAAGTTCCCCGCCGACCAAGTCATCGCCGCCAGCGGGCTTAAGATCGGGGATGTTGTCAGCGCGGAGCAGATTCAAGCTGCCGCGGATCGACTCGCCGCACTCGGCATTTTTTCGGCGGTCAACTATCACTTCTCTTCCAAAGGGGAGACGATCTCCGTTGAATTCCTGGTTCAGGAAGCCCCCACGGTCCCGCTCTCTTTCGATGATTTTCCATGGTTCACGGACGATGAAATCGCCGCGGCCATTCGACAAGAGGTAGGCCTGTTTACAGGCGAGTCGCCTGAAAGTGGAGTGATGGTCGATCAAATCGCGGGCGCGCTTGACAAGCTGCTGGCTTCCCGCCACGTCAAAGGGGAGCTTACGCATCAACTTGTCGCGCCGCCAACCGGCGACGGTCTGATTCTCCAGTTCCGAGTGGAAGACTCCGCACTGAGGATCCGATCGGTGCAATTCGGCGATCCTCTCGCAGCCGATTCCGAGCGGCTCAAAGACCGCGTTCCCGACATCAAGGGTCAGCCGTATTCGCGCTTCGCCATCGAAGTTTTTGAAAATGAGCAAGTGCGTCCGTTGTATGCCTCGAAGGGCTATCTCCGCCCGAAGATTGGACCTCCCCAGCCTCACCTGGAGGGCAATGCCGATACTCCCGGAGGATCAAATATAGACGTCTTGATTCCCATCACACCCGGCCCGCTCTATTCGTGGAACGGCGTGACCTGGAAGGGCAATCTCGCAGTCCTTTCCTCCATCCTGGATGGAGAAGTTGGAATCAAGACGGGTGAAGTAGCCGACGGGACAAAGATTGAAGCGTTGTGGCGGGACGCAGAATTGGAATACGGGAAGCGGGGATATCTGGACGCAAAGATTGACGCGCAGCCGGACTTTGACGACACCGCTCATCGCGTTTCGTATCACGTGAATATCGTGGAAGGACCGCAATACCGCATGGGTGAAATGATCGTTACGGGGCTTTCGCTCGATGCGGAAAAACGATTGCGCCTCGCGTGGCAACTCGCACCGGGACAGATTTTCGACAATGCCTATTTCGAGAAGTTGGTCACCGTGCTGGCGAAGCCAAGAGCGGAGATTTTCGGCGAGCTGCCCATCCATTACGCCCAGTGCGGCCACTTCCTGCGGCCTGATGCCAATCGGCACACCGTGGATGTCCTGCTTGATTTTAAGTAGGGGCACCCGCCGCGGCGGGCCGTGCCCCTACAATGATGATGAAATCCGCACGTCCATGAATTCATTTGCGGGAATGGAATCGCATTTCGAGTTACAATCCCCATCTATGCACAACCGAATTCGCATTCTCCTTTGTTTTTTGGCGTTAAGCGCTTTTGCAGCAGCGTTCGCGCAGTGTCTGTTTGCATCTCCTCAAACCGCGGCGCCGGCAAATCCTCCCGCCGCGCAGCAGAAAAAGCCGGCAGCGCGGGCGGCACAGGCGGCGCCCAAACCAGAAACCGCGCCCGTGCCTGCCGAGCCCCAGGACGGACCTACGAATCCGGACACAGAGCTACAGGCGACCGTGCAGCAAGCAGGCAACGACAGAGCCGCACTGATTCGCAATCTCGAAGCCTATCTCGTCAAGTATCCTGATTCCCCGCGGCGCGCGGCCATCTATCGCGCCCTGCTCGAATCCGAAATGCAGGTTCAGAACCAGAAGGGGGCGCTCGAATACGCCGATCGGATTCTCGCCATGACGCCAGATGACAGCCAAACGTTATATCTAGCTGCCACGCTGCTCGAGAAAATGCCGGACAATGCAAGCCAGGACCGCGCGATCGGGTTCGACACGCACTTGATCGAACTCGTAGCCAAGGCTGACCCGGAATCCCGCTCCCCGCAAATGACGCTGGAAGATTGGCAAACCGGCCGCACTAAATTCACGATGAATCTCTACGTGCTGCGCGGCAAGATCGAAAGGCACCTGCACAAGACGACTGAGGCGGTGAAGGACCTGAAGGAAGGGTTTCGCCTGCTGCCCAATGTCGAGGCGGCGCTGAACCTGGGGGAAATTGCCGAGGAGCGCAAGGACGCGGAGGAAGCGGTTCGGCAATACGCTGTCGCCTTCATGCTGGCCGGACAACAAGACCCGGATGAAAATACGGTGAGTCGAGAAGCGCTGCGGCTCGAAATGGGGAACCTCTGGCGGCAGTCGCACGATTCCAACACAGGCCTGGGCGACGTGTTGCTTGCGTCTTATGACAAAGCCAATGCGTTAGCCAAAGCCGATCGTCCGGAACCTCCTGCCTACAATAAAGGCCTGACCGATCCGTTCCAATTCAGTCTACGCCCCGTGGATGGATCCCCGGCGATGAAAATGGCCGACACGCGCGGGAAGACCGTCGTCCTCGATTTCTGGACCACCTGGTGCTCCTATTGCCGGATCACGGAAGCTGCATTGTCCGACGTGCGTAAGAAATTCGCCGGCCACGACGACGTCGTCTTCCTGGCGGTAAACAAAGATGAGGATGAAAGCCAGGTTAGCCTCTTCCTCAAGGAAAAACAGTTCGAGGGAACGCTGGTCTTCGCGGATGGCCTCGACAGCTTGCTGAAAGTCGAATCGATTCCGACGATCATCATCCTCGACCACGCCGGAAAAGTCGCGTATCGCACCCAGGGCTTCGTGCCAGACAATCTGGTTGAGACACTATCGGCTGCAATCACGAAAGCGTCCAGCCCCGCGCAGTAAAGAGTTTCGTTGAGCTGCCGAACTTTATTGAGGTGGCGATCAGACGAGGCTCATTGTTTGCCGGCAGCGGACCGCTGCGAAATCACATCGCGGGCGGCGACAATCGTGTTGACGTGAATCCGAACCGTGTCCTCCACGCGCCGGGCATAGCCGCCCGCCATCGTGGACGCCACGGGAATCCCCCGCCGGCGCGCGTGTTCAAACACCAGCCGATCGCGTTTCCGCAGCCCTTCCATCGTCAAGGCCAGACCGCCGAGCTGGTCTTCGCGGTACGGGTCCGCTCCTCCCACATAGAACATCAAGTCCGGGGTCATCGTCTTGAGGGAATGAATCAGGCCCTTTTCCAATGCGTCCAAATATTCCGCGTCTCCCGTGCCATCCTCAAGGCCAATATCCCGATCCGACGGAGGTTTCGGCATCGGATAATTATTTTCTTGATGGATCGAGAGCGTAAAAACGCTGGCGTCATTAGCGAAGATTGCCGCCGTGCCGTTGCCGTGATGCACATCGGTGTCCACGGTCATGGCCGTGCGGATCGCCCCTCCGGCCTGGAGAGTCCGGATCGCGATGGCTACGTCGTGGAGCATGCAAAATCCCTCGCCGTGCCCGGGATACGCGTGATGGAACCCGCCAGTGAGGTTTGCGGCAAATCCATCTTGCAGAGCCTGCCGACCCGCTAGGATTGATCCCCCCGCCGCCAGCAGAAAGCCTGCACTGTGGCCTCGGAGACGGGAATCTCCAGCTTCATCCGCTCGCTCAGCGTGAGGGAATCGGTCTGCAGCTTTCGGACCCACGCCGGTGTGTGCACGCGCAACACTTCTTCGTCTGTGGCAGGTGGTGGTTCCAGGAAATCGCCCTCGTCGGCCAGCCCCTCTTCCAATAGGGCATCTGAACCATCTTGAATTTTTGAGAAGGGAAAACGTGGGGTCCGAGATCCAAATCGTAGCGAGGATGATAAATGAGCTTGAACGGCAGCATGGGAAAACCTGAGCCGATGGTCCTAAGCTAATTGTCCCGTTCGAGGATGAAATCCGGGACGGTCAGCAGCGCCCGGCCGAAATCCGATTTCGCGTTTCCATTCAAGCAGGCCTTGGCGCGCCGGGCAAAGTCATGCGCGGCATTTCGCGTCCGGTCCAGCGCCCCTGATTCATGGACCAAGGCAGTGATTTCTTCCGGCCGCACGCTCTCGAATCCCTTTTCTTCCAGCACGGTTTGAACCAGGCGATGCCCCTTCGTCCCCGCGCTTTCCAGCGCGTAAATCAGCGGCAGCGTGACCTTGCCTTCCTTCAAATCGCTCAACACCGGCTTGCCCAGTTGCTCGGGCGACGCCGTGAAATCCAATACGTCATCCACGAGTTGGAACGCGAGTCCGGCGAAGTGCCCGTAGTCGGCCATGGCCTGCTCCCCCGCATCATCCAGGTTTCCAAGGACGGCGCCCAGCCGCGCGCACCCTGCGAACAAACAGGCCGTCTTGCGCGCCGCCAGTTCCAGGGCGTCCTCTTCCGTCAAATCCATGCGGCCGAGCTTTGACAACTGGACCAGCTCGCCTTCCACCATGTCTTGCGTGAGTTCGATGAGGACATCCAAAATTTTGAAGTTGCGTTCCGTTAGCGCCATTTGAAACGACTGCATGTACAGCCAGTCGCCCGCCAGCACGCTTCGGTGATTGCCCCAGCGCGAATTCGCGGACGGCCGGCCCCGGCGCGTGTTCGCGCCGTCAATTACATCGTCGTGGATCAACGTCGCGCTGTGAATCAGCTCGACGACCGCCCCCAGCCGCACGGCGCTATCCCCGCGATAACCCGCGTAACCCGCGGACAAGAGCAACAGCGCGGGCCGCAGGCGCTTGCCGCCTCCCGCCAGAAGATAACTGGAAATCTCCGCCACCGGCTCGATGGCAGAGCCGTTCTGGAGCGCGAGTTCCTGCTCGACTTTGATCAAGTCCTCGCGAACCAGGTCAAAGATTTCCTTGGCCGTCAGAAGTGAGATGGCGCTCCTCCCGGAACTTTCCTGTCGTGCCCGACGGATTTGGCGAGGCCGAAAAACCGGCGAAAATTCTCCGCAGTCGCCCGGGCAACCTCGTCGGCTGCCAAGTTTCTCACATTCGCGATGGTTCGCGCTACTTCCGCGACATACGCAGGCTCGTTTCGCTTTCCTCGATGCGGCAAGGGAGCCAGAAACGGCGAATCGGTCTCCACCAGCAACCGGTCGAGCGGAATTTGCCGGGCCACATCGCGCAAATTTTGCGCCTTCGGATAAGTCACATTTCCCGCGAACGATACCAGAAAACCCATCTCCATGCCGTGGCGCGCTTCCTCGATCGTACCCGCAAAACAGTGGAAAATTCCGCCCAGCCCGGAACTCCGCCAGTCCTCATCCAGGATTTTGAGGCAGTCCGGCCAGGCCTCCCGGCAGTGGATCACGATGGGAGTCTTCGCGGCGCGCGCCTGCTCCAGTTGGCGGCGAAACACGCGGGCCTGGATGTCCCGCGGCGAATGGTCGTAGTGAAAGTCAAGTCCGATTTCACCCCACGCGATGACGCGCGGATGCCGCGCCAGCCGGTCGAGTTCCTCGTAGTGCGCGTCGGTCGCGTGCCTCGCCTCATGCGGATGAATCCCGACCGAGGCGTAGATCCAGTCATGCTGCTCGGCGTAAGGAACCGCGGCGCCCAGCTTTTCGACTTCGGGCCCATTCCCGATCGCGAGCATCATTCCGATGCCAGCCGATTGCGCCCGCGCGAGCATCGCATCGCGGTCGGCATCGAAATCGGAGACATCCACGTGCGCATGTGAATCGATCAGGTCCATTGAGCGTCCGGGGTATTCAGGCATCCCCTCCAGGAGATCCGGCTTCCGAGCCGGTGTGACAACCAGAGAATCTTGTAGGTGGTACCTTTAGCCAGCAGAAGCCTCTGCCGCACCTACGGCGCTTGGCATCTTCGTATTTCGTGTACCCAGTGCTCCCGCACTGGGCTGCGGTTTTCCGCGCCCCCGGCACTGCCTCGCAACCCATAAATCAGAAACTACAGAGCACGAGTTACCCATTACAAGTGGCGAGTTACCGCTGGAAGATTCCAAAACGACCGCGACAAATCCGGAGCGCCGGAGGCGCGACACAACGTAGCCCAGCCCAGAGGGGCTGGGAACGGCGGCCATAGGAATTCCGGGCACCGTAGGTGCGACACATGCCAGTCACGAATTGTAGTTCTCACACAGGCTCTTCAGCCCCTGAAGCGCGCGTGCCGACTACTTCAGCCGCGCTCCCACCGGGACGTCTTCCAGAAATCCGGCCAGCACGGGAGAGCCATCCGGGCCGGACGAAGCCGCCACGATCATGCCGTTCGATTCCACGCCGCGCAGCTTGCGCGGCTGGAGGTTCGTCACCACCACAACTTTGCGGCCGACCAGATCTTCCGGCTTATACGCCAGCGCAATTCCCGCAACGATCTGCCGGACTTCGTCGCCGATATCGACTTGAAGTTGCAGCAACTTGTCGGCGCCGGCCACACGTTCGGCGGATTTCACCTGCCCCACGCGCATTTCGACTTTCGCAAAATCCTCAATTCCAATTTTTGCCGGCGCTGCAACTGCCGGCGCAGCGGCTGCACCGCCGCGCGGTGGGCCGGTGCTGCCGCTGTTTCCGCGGCCTTGCTTTGTTCCTGCTCCATGGCTTCAATCCTTTCGATGGCTTCGGATTTTTCAACGCGCGGGAAAATTCCTTCGAGTTTGCCGATCTTTGTTCCGGGCTTGAGCTGCCCCCAGGAAATCAGATCCATTTGGACGCCGGAGAGCGGACTGGTCTGCCCCAATTGGCGCCAGATTTTCTCCGTCGATTGCGGAAGCACGGGATGCGCCAGCGCCGTAACGATTCGCAGTCCCTCCGCCGCCGTGTAGAGCACCTTCGCCAGCCGCTCGCGATTCTCCGGCTGTTCCGCCAGTGTCCATGGCTTTTCAACCGTCAGATACTTGTCGATCGCGGCCACTTGCTCCCAGATCCCTTCGAGCGCCAAGGAAAAACTAGAACCGGTCGTACAACTGGGTGATGCGGGTCAATCGCCTCGCTCGCAAAATCCGCCGAACCTGGGTTCATTTCCCAACGCGCCGTATCCCGGCTGGTTTCGGGATTTCTCCCCCGAAATACCGGTCGATCATCGTCAGCGTGCGGCTGGCAAGATTTCCAAGTCCATTAGCCAGATCGCTATTGTACCGGCTAACTAATGCATCGTAGGAGAAGCTGCCATCCTGCCCGAACACAATCTCGCGCAGCAGGTAGTAGCGCAACGGCTCGATGCCCAGCACGTTGACGATCGGGCGGGGCCGCACCACGTTGCCGCGCGACTTGCTCATCTTTTCGCTGTCGAACAGCAGCCAGCCGTGCGCCCAAATCTGCTTGGGCAGCGGCAAATCCGCCGCCATCAGAAACGCCGGCCAGTACACGGCGTGGAAACGGATGATTTCTTTCCCGACCATGTGCAAATCCGCGGGCCAAAGTCCGCGCTCGTCAAATTCCGGCCCACCCACGGCGCTCAAGTATCCGATCAGCGCGTCAAACCACACGTAGAACACGTGCGGCGCTTCACCCGGCACCGGAATTCCCCAGCGAATCGTGGTGCGCGTAATCGAGAGTTTCCTCAACCCGCCTTGCACAAAACTCAAAACTTCGTTTCGCCTGCTCTCGGGGCGAATGAAATCCGGATTCGCGGCATAGAAATCGAGCAGCTTCTGCTGGAATTCGGCGAGTTTGAAAAAGTAATTTTCTTCGGTGACCGTTTCCGTGGGGCGGCCGCAATCGGGACAAGGATCGCCGGGGCCCGCGTCCACCACATAAGCGTTGTCATGCACACAATACTGGCCGGTGTAGTGCCCTTTCTCGATGTACCCATTTTCCCGGCAGCGCTTGAACAGCCATTGCACGGTCCGATGATGCCTTTCATCCGTCGTGCGGATGAATTCGTCGCCGGGGATTCCCAGCTCGTCCCAGAGTTGCCGCCACTGCGCGGCGATGGCCGTGGAATACTCCTGCGGGGTCTTCCCCGCCTTCTTCGCCGAGCGTTCCACGTTCACGCCGTGCTCGTCCGCCCCGGTCGTCATGAAAACGTCAAATCCCCGCATGCGCTTGTAGCGGCGAATCACATCGGCCACGATGGTCGAATACGTGTGCCCGATATGCGGCAGTCCATTCGTGTAATACAGCGGCGTCGTCAGATAGTATTTCGGCTTGGCTCGGGGAGTGCTCATTCGCCCTTTCCGGGCGCGGGCTCTACTTGGAGCCCGCCGGGATAATGTAACGTGTGCCGGGTGATCCCAAAGAGACGGAAGACGGCCTGCCAACGCAAGCGGTTTCCGCACTGGAAGCGTGAATGCTGATAGTAAGCGGGCTGCGAGATGCTGTCAAATCACCGCGCGGATTTCTGCAATTCTCGCATTCTTATGTATTTAGAAGACCCCCCGCGTATGAATTCTTCTTGCCCCGGGTGACAAGGAGACCTGCGGCAGCTACCGTTACTCTTATCTGCTTGCTCTGTACCGACTGTACCGAGAATGGCTTGCAAAGAATCAAAACGGGTTGTGGCGTAAATTTTTGTAATGTGAGAAATTAAGGAGAGAGCGCCCGTAGCTCAGTCGGATAGAGCGTCTGCCTTCTAAGCAGAGGGTCGGGGGTTCGATTCCCTCCGGGCGCGCCACCTACTCCTTCTCTATCATTTACACACATGGAGATTGCCACTGGTTCTTGGCTCTCGACCGGGTGGCCAACGCTTTGGCGTTTTTGTTTACGAACACTCGCGGATATATGTCCTATTCAAGTATATAAACTATAGATAATTAACAGGGCGGTTCGGGACCCGACCCTTCGCGTTTTTGGAAGGGCCGGGGCTTTGACCCTTTCTCCGCTCCATGACTAAAGAACCGTCACCATGGGCGCGGCCATTTCCCCTGGAGCACCCACATTTTTTCATCATACTGAGGAAACGATTGCCGAACGGATGGAAGGTTTAACTTGCTGAGAATCTGTGGTGAGCCGGGCAGGACTCGAACCTGCAACCCGCTGCTTAAGAGGCAGCTGCTCTACCATTGAGCTACCGGCCCACGAATCTTTCATAGTACCACGAGTCGATTATTTTTCGAGTCATCGAGCCGCAGGCAAAAAAGGATGTCCGCACGCCGCAATCAAAATTAGCTTCAACGGCCTAAGCCGCTTCCAGAAGACCTCGTTACGGCCGGGCTGAAGTCCGGCCCTCCACAATTTAGGTGAACTCCAAGTCGCCGACGCGCCAAAGCCAGCGCTATGGCGACGGCGCGTAGAGCCCGCACCCGGCAATTAAGCCGTTAGCGGCGCAGCTTTTCCGCGATTTCCTTGGCCACGTAACGCGCCCGCTCAATGTCTTCCGGTTCAAATGAGATCGCGGAGACCCGTGGATGTCCGCCGCCACCGTATTGTTCGGCGAGGGTCGCCAGATTGTGCTTCGTGGAATCCGGATTCCACGGGTTAGAGCCGATGGAAACTTTTGAGCGCGTCGGCGACACGATCACGCTGACCGAATAGCGCGCCTCCGGGTGCAGCATGTAGGGAATGAACTTGTTGTATCCCTCGAGATCCAGGTCGCTCAAGTCAAAGAAGATCACGCCGTCGAGCACCTCCGTGCGCTGGCGCATCAAATCGATCGACCGGTGATGCCGTTCGAGCAATGGACCGAGGTGCCGCGCGACGATCGGCAGCTTTATCATTTCCGCAAGCGGGCGATGGGACAAATCCGGAATAATTTTTGGCACCAGCCCGTCTTCCGGCGCCGCTTCGATCACCAGAGCCAGTTGCGTGGCGGGCTCGGAAAGGGCCACGGCGGATTCCGGCGTGGGGTATTGCGCGCCGTCAATGATGTCACCCCAGTGCACCAGCTCGGCGAGAGGCTTCACGTCGAAGCCGAACTCCACACTGGTTACGTCGGCCAGGAGCTTCGTGCAGGACTTATATTCAGGCTTGTAGAATTTGTGGCCGCTGCGATCGCGCCGGAAGTGTTCGGCGTCGGCAGGCGTGAGGAAGGCGCTCTGGTGGTGGTCAAACCACCACGTCACGCGGGGCGAACTCGAATACTTGAAATCGACGATGGCGTTTTCGTCGCCGTCAAACAGCCCCGCCTCG
The DNA here is from genome assembly GCA_963811715.1 of Terriglobia bacterium. GTDB lineage: Bacteria > Acidobacteriota > Terriglobia > Acidiferrales > UBA7541 > Palsa-360. The sequence goes on along the minus strand of CAWESM010000003.1, from coordinate 1,590,820 downwards.
AAAGGCTGCCGCGCGCGGTGGGTCATTCCGGTAAAACGGAATTCAGCGCCGGGCTTGACGCACTCGTGAAAAAAACGATAGAACACGGCCGCCGAGGCCGCGCCATCAAAGCAGCGGTCGTGAAAACACAGACGAACCTGGATCGGATCTGCCACTTCCCTCCCCGCCTCCATTCCACTCAAGACCGCGCCATCTTGTGCAAAGCCATAAAAGATGGCCGGGAGCCGGGGGAAAGTCAAGACGAAAACGGTGGGCTGGAGTAGTGCGGAGCGCTTCGCCCTTCAGTTCTTCGGGCGCAGGCACAATCTGTTTACCCTGAATCCAGACGAGGAGCCCGCCGGATACAGGTTCAGATTGAGGTACAGGAGATGCAGTTGCTTATACCCCGGGCTTGTGCCGGCGTGGCGGCTGCCCCTCGAAGGAGGATTCTATTTGCCGAGGAAGCTCTGCGCGATTCCTGCCGCGACCGGCACTTGAAACTTTTCTCCCTGATACGCTTTTATCATGAGAAGGATCCATAGGATGAATCCGACAAGGCTGATCAATCCGTAGATCGCGGAGGCAAGCCCGAAACCACCGAGCCCTCCCATCATGAAACCGGCACCGAAACCGAAAAAGATACCTGCTAAAATGCGGATCACAAAGAGCCCGCCGAATACAACGATGGACTGCGCGGCATGGAACCGTACGTAGGGCCGCCTGTCAATCAGGAAAAAGATGATCCCCGTGATCCAGCCAAGTACGTAGCACAACAATCCCGCAACATTTTCAGTCATGCCCGAGCCCGTACTCTGCGAAGTTTGCATCACCTGTCCCCCCGCCTGCGCCTGACCGCACTTCGGACAAAATGCCACGCCAGTCGCAACTTCACCGCCGCACTTGCTGCAAAAGGCCACCGGACGCCTCCCTCTGCGAGTCCCTAGAAAAGGAAAAGACCCCTACGAGGCCGAAGGCTATCACCGCCGCCCTCTGTGTACAAGGGGAGCTCTCGCAGGAGGCCCGGCGCTGCGGGTTATCCCGGGTAGTGCTCTAGTCTGAAAAGAAGCCTGCCCGCGCCGTCCCGGAGGACACGGGACAGCGCGCCCGCTACAAAAAAGCACCATGTGGTGGTGACCGTTGCATTTGTAGCGGTCGCCCGCTTCTTGGGCGAGCACCGTTTCGTTTTTCCAAGAACCGAAATGATCCGCTACCATTACCTGACCTTCCTTGTCAGCCGCTGGGGCGTATGTTAATTTCACTTCTTTGATTTCTCTTGAGGTGCGCGCATGATTCGCAGTTACCGCGGCCGAACGCCGCAAATTCCGGCGTCGGCTTACATCGACCCTGACGCGGTGATTATCGGCGACGTAACGATTGGCGAGCACTTGAGTGTCTGGCCAGGCGTCGTGATTCGCGGCGACGTCAACTGGATTCGCATCGGCGCGCGCACCAATATCCAGGATGGGTCGGTGCTACACGTGATGATGGACACGCATCCCCTTCAGCTAGGCGATGCGGTAACGATTGGCCACGGCGTCATCCTGCACGGCTGCACGATCGAATCGCGCGTCCTGATCGGCATGGGCTCGGTCCTCCTGAACGGCGCGAAAATTGGCGCAGGCTCGATTGTCGCGGCAGGCACGCTGGTTCCTGAAAACACCGTCGTGCCGCCGGGAAGCCTCTTCATGGGCCACCCAGGAAAATTCCGCCGCGCGCTCACGCCCGAGGATCAGGCCGGCATCGAAGCCTACGCCGCTCGCTACATCCAGTATTCGGAAACGTATAAGGCGGAGAAGGCGTAACAGTTGAAAAACTCAACACCGAGTGCACGGAGAACGGAGCACAGGGATCGCAGAGACGCGGGATCGCACTAACGAATCGCCGTTCGCCAGAATCAATCTCGGAAATGGCTAGCCATCGAGGGTCGTGAACTCGGGTTCGGAAGATTTGCTCCTGGCGCTGAAAGCGCCGGTGGACTACAGCCCAGGGCAACGCCCTGGGATTCGGGATCGTTTGATCGGTCCGCCCTGAAGGGGCGGGGGAGCCCTTCCGCCCCTTCAGGGCGGTACAAGTACGAGGATAGTTCCCCGGGGCGTTGCCCCGGGCTGGTAACCTTCGCGCCGTTGGCGCGCCATCGTGGCTGAATTCTCGGGTGGACAAAATTGGTCCAAACCAATTTAGGAGATCGATTCCTATCGCGGGTCATCATCACGACGCGGCTCGGACCACCCGGATCGTCATTCCGAGGAGGTCCGCTTTTCAGGACCGACGAGGAATCCCTCTTCGGTTTTGTGGGTAGGCATACGAACACGGAGGGATTCCTCGCTTCGCTCAGAATGACGAAGTAGGGTTCCTTCCCTCAATCCGGGCATCAGTCAAGGGACATCGAATTGGCCGAAAAACTTCATTTTAAGGCAATCAAGGGCGTTCGCGACATCCTCCCTCCGGAGTCCGCGCTCTGGAACCGTGTCGAGCAGACCGCGCGCGAGGTCTTCGGCACTTTCGGCTTCGCCGAAATTCGCTTGCCGATTTTTGAGCAGACGGAGCTGTTTGCGCGGTCCATTGGGCTAGACACGGATGTTGTCTCGAAAGAAATGTACTCGTTTGAAGATCACGATCAGATCGATCTCGCCCGTCTGCGATCCGCCCTACTATTTTGGGAGCTGGACGAGACCTCATTGGGCGACGCGCTAGCATTTGCGTCCTTGCTGAGGACATTTCAGACGAATTTTGAGCGGGCCTACACGTCGGGTCACGTACCGCGCACCCCGCAAAATGAATCGGCCCGGGGCTGGATTTTGGAAGAAGTGGACAAGATTGAGGGGCCCTTAAGAAAGCTCGAGGTCCTGGATAAAGAGAGAGGCCGGGCCAAGGAGATGCTTCTTAATGAGCAAATAATTGCCAATGAGCTTAAAGAGCTTCAATTGCTGAGTACTGTCTCGATCGTGAACCACGCATTTCAGGAAATTAGGTTTGGAGATTATCTCACTCTGCGTCCCGAGGCAACCGCGTCGGTCGTCCGCGCCTACATCGAGCACGGAATGCAGGTGCTGCCCGGCAACGTGAAGCTTTACTACATGGGGCCAATGTTCCGGCGTGAAAGGCCCCAAAAGGGCCGCTACCGGCAGTTCTACCAGATCGGCGCGGAAGTCCTCGGGACTTCGGACGCGCCGAGGATTGATGCTGAAGTGATTGAAATGCTTCTCGCGTTTTTCGAACGGTTGAAGCTTAAGGGAGCCGTGCTTAATATCAATTCCATCGGCGATAAAAATTGCCGTCCGGCTTATGTGGAGCGCCTGCGCACCGAACTTCAGGTAGTACGTGAACAATTGGGCCCGGACAGCCAGCGGCGGATCGAGTCGAATCCCTTGCGCGTGCTCGATTCAAAACTTGAACACGAGCACGCCATCATTGAAAAGCTGCCCCGCATTGCCGATCATCTTTGTGCCGAGTGCCGCGTGCATTATGACGAAGTGAAACGGCAGCTTGGCCTGCGTGGGATCACCTATCAGGAAAATTGGCGTCTGGTGCGCGGCCTCGACTACTACATGCGCACCACGTTTGAAATCACCGCGCCGGGGCTTGGCTCGCAGAATGCCGTTTGTGGCGGCGGGCGGTATGATGGTTTGGTCGAGCTGCTGGGCGGGCCTGCCACTACCAAGGGCATCGGATTCGCCATCGGCACCGACCGTCTGGTGCTTTCGCTGCAGGAATCCGGGGCGGGCGAAGTGGCGGGCGGCCTCGACGTGTATCTCGCATGGTTTGGCGCGGCGGCGCAGCCTGCGGCGGTCGGGCTCGCCCGGCGGCTGCGCGATGCAGGCTTCGTGGTCGAGCTGCCCGCGGTGGAGATGAAGTTCGGAAAATCGCTGGGCCTCGCGGATCGCTTGAAAGCGCGCCACGCCGTAATTCTGGGCGAAGATGAACTCGCCGCCGGTGTGGTCGCGGTCAAGCGCCTGGCCGACGGCACGCAGCAGAAGCTTGCGGAATCGGAATTGTTTTCGTATTTGCGCGCGGCGCGCGATTCTTAGTAGCACAGGCTTCAGCCTGTGGAAGTTGCTTGTCCCTGTTTAAAATGCACACAGACTAAAGTCTGTGCCACCTAAAAAGGAAACAACAATCTGTGCTCGATTCACTCGGAACACTCCAACGAACGCACTACTGCGGCAATCTTCGCGCCGGCGATGACGGCAAAAATGTCATCCTGATGGGATGGGTCCATCGGCGGCGCGACCTGGGCAACCTGATTTTTATTGATCTGCGCGACCGCACTGGCCTCGCGCAAATTGTTTTCAACAAGGAGCAGCATGCCGCCGCGCATAGCCGCGCCGAAGAATTGCGCTCCGAATTCGTGGTGGCCATCACCGGGCGCGTGGTGAAACGGCAGAAAGCGAATCCCGACCTGGCCTCCGGCGAAGTGGAAATCATCGCCAGCGAATTGCGCATCCTGAACACGGCGAAGACGCCGCCGTTTGTGGTCGAGGATGAAACGACGGCGAGCGAAGAGACGCGCCTGCACTACCGCTATCTCGATTTGCGCCGCACGCGCCCGCGGCAGAACATCGCGCTGCGCCACCGCGTGGTCCTCGAAATCCGCAAGGCCATGGACGAGATGGGTTTTTATGAAATCGAAACGCCCATGCTCACGCGCTCCACTCCGGAAGGCGCGCGCGATTATCTGGTTCCCAGCCGCGTGCATCCCGGCCAGTTTTACGCGCTGCCGCAATCGCCCCAGATTTTCAAGCAAATATTGATGATCGGCGGGATGGACCGCTACTTCCAGATCGTCAAATGCTTCCGCGACGAAGATCTGCGCGCCGACCGCCAGCCCGAGTTCACGCAGCTCGATCTCGAAATCTCGTTTCCCACGCAAGACACTGTCTTCGGCGTGATCGAGCAGGTGATGGTGCGCGCCTGCGCTGCGGCAGGCATCACCGTGAAAGGCTCGTTCCGGCGCATGGAATATCGTGATGCGATACATCGCTACGGTTCGGACAAACCCGATTTGCGCTTCGGCATGGAATTGCACGATGTGACCGAGCATTTCGCGCCCGCGCGCGAGACGCTGCACATCGAAGGCAATGTCCAAGCGATGACCGCGCCCGGAGCTGCCACGTTCTCGCGCAAGCAACTTGACGAGATTTCCGAAAGAGCGAAATCCCTGGGCGCGCGCGGTGTGTACACGTTCAAGGTTACCGCCGAGGGTGTCACGTCGCCGCTCGAGAAAAATCTCGGCGCCGAAGCGCTCAAGAAAATCGCCGCGGCGGGCGATGGAAAACCCGGCGACCTGGTCGTCGCCGTCACGGCCAAGGAACAAGTCCCCGGCACCGATGCAGCCGCGCTGATTGCGGGGCAGGTGCGCCTTCTGCTTGCGGAGCAACTGAAACTGATACCCAAGGACCGGTGGGAGTTCGTGTGGATCACGGGCTTTGCCCTGTTCGAATGGAGCCCGACCGACAAGTGCGTGGTCAGCGCGCAGCACCCTTTCACCGGCATTGTCGAGGAAGACGTTTCGAAACTCGAGGACGTCTCCGATGACGTCCGCCTCTCGATGCGTTCGAAAGGTTACGACCTCGTTCTGAACGGCTCCGAGCTGGGTTCGGGCAGCATTCGAATTCATCAGCAGGACGTCCAGGAGCGCGTGTTCAGAGCGCTGGGCCTGAGTCAGGAACAGTTGCGCAACCGTTTCGGTTTTTTCCTGGACGCGCTGACCTACGGGACGCCTCCGCACGGCGGCATTGCACTGGGGATCGACCGCGTCGTGGCGCTGCTCGCGGGCGAGAAGTCGATCCGCGAGGTGATCGCGTTCCCGAAGACCGCGAAGGCGCAGGATTTGATGGCCGAAGCGCCGTCGAATGTGGATGCCGACCAGCTTGATTTGCTCGGAATTCAACTAAAGAAAGTCGAAGAGAAGTAAGATGGGGTTCTGCCTTGCCTCAGTTCAGCCTGGCAGATGAATTTATGACGCGAATACGCATACTTGCGGAGAACGTCGCGAACAAGATCGCCGCGGGCGAGGTGGTCGAGAGGCCTGCCTCCGTGGTCAAAGAGCTGCTTGAGAACGCGATCGATGCGGGGGCGCAATCGATTCGCGTGGAGGTGGAATCCGGCGGCAAGCGGATGATTCGCGTGATCGATGACGGGACCGGGATGGCGCAGGACGACGCGCTGCTGGCGTTCGAGCGGCACGCCACGTCGAAGCTGCGCACGGCCGACGATTTGCTCTCGATCTCTACGCTCGGGTTCCGCGGAGAAGCGCTGCCTTCGATTGCGGCGGTCTCGCGCCTGCTGCTGCAAACGCGCGCCGCGGAGGAAGAGGAAGGAACGCGGATCGAGTTTGCCGGCGGCAAGCTGGTGAGCGTCAAGCCGGAAGGGCTTCCGGCGGGTACGACGATCAGCGTGGCCGATCTTTTTTATTGCGTGCCAGCGCGGCGTAATTTTCTGAAGTCGGAGACCACGGAACTGGGCCACATCGCCTCGCTCGTCACACACTACGCGCTCGCGCATCCCGCGAAGCAATTCGTCCTGAAGACGCCGACGCAGGAAATCATCAATGCTACCGCGGTGGAAACGATGTCCGAGCGCGTCTATCAGCTTTTTGGCAGGCAGGCGCTCGAGGAACTGTTTGAAATCCTGCCCGTATCTTCTCCGATGCGCGCCGCGATCACCGAAATCGAACTGACCACCGAGGAGCGCGCCGCCGAGCTGGTGGTGCGCGGGTTTGCGTCGCGGCCGGACGTGCAGCGCGGCAACCGCAACGGTATTTACGTTTTCGTAAATCGGCGCCTGGTGCGCGACCGCCTGATCCTGCACGCGATTCATGAGGCGTACCGCAACGTGCTGCCTCCCGCGGTATTTCCCGCGGTCCTGCTCTTTCTCGATCTGCCCGCCGAGGAAGTGGACGTGAACGTGCATCCAGCAAAAATCGAGGTGCGGTTCCGGCATCCGCAGTTTGTGCATGACTTCACGCGCGATTCGATCCGGCAGGCTCTTTCGCGCGCGCGCCCAATTCCAAGTTTCCCCGGCGTGGCAGCCAGCGCTCCGGTCCCGGAAAGCCGGCAGGACGGCGCCGCGGCGGTTGCCGCGGCGGGTGCGGGCAATGGCGCAGGCCTGCCTCGCGCGGTGATTCCCCCGATGAATGCGGCGGGCGCAGCCACCGCCAGCGATTTCGAATTGAGCGCAGCGCCGCTGCGGCCGGAGCCGCAGCGCTTCCAGTTCGAAAGCGGTATCGGAACGTTCTCCGACGAACCGGGCTCCGCGATGGCGGAACGATTTTCCGAGGCTGCTCCGGTCGCCAACGGTGAGGCCGCTTGCGCAGCCTTTCGCGAGGCCGGGCCGGGCATGGGCAGCGAGCCGCAGGCAAGCGCGGAGAGCTTGAGCGAGCTGAAACCGCTGGGGCAAGTGAGTTCGAGCTTCATCGTCGCGGTAAACGGCGAAGGATTGTGGATCATCGACCAGCACGTGGCACACGAGCGCGTGCTGTTCGAACAGCATCTGCGCGCGCGCCGCGAAGGGCAGCTCACCGGCCAGCGCATGCTGATGCCGCTGATGGTGGAGCTTTCGCCGCGTCAGTTCGTCATTTTCGAACGCATCGCCGAGGAGCTGACCGCCAACGGTTTCGAAGTCGCGCAGATGGGGCCGCGCAGCGTGGCCATTCAGGCGACTCCGGCGGGAATCGCCGGCGCGGACGCCGAGCGTCTGCTGATGGAAATTCTGGACGGCATCGAGCGCGAGAACGCGGCGATCTCGATGGATTCGCTGCAAGCGAAAATTGCGGCGTCGACTTCGTGCCACGCGGCGATCAAGGTGAACATGCCGCTCGACGATACGAAAATGAAATGGCTGCTGGCGGAACTGGCGAAGACGGAATCGCCGATGAGCTGCCCGCACGGCCGCCCGATCGTGCTGCGATATTCGGTTAAGGAAATCGAGCGCGCCTTTAAACGAATATGATAAGTACCATATGAGTAAACTCATCATCGCGATTGACGGCCCGGTGGGTTCCGGGAAGAGCACCGTGGCGCGGCGCGTCGCGGAATTGCTGGGTTACACGCATCTCGATAGCGGTGCGATGTACCGCGGCGTCGCGTGGAAGGCGCTGCGTGACGGGGTGCCGCTGGACTCACCGGCGCAGCTTGCCGCGCTCGCGGAGGCGGCGCGCATTGATCTTGTGCCGCGCGGCGGAAAGCTTCACGTGATCCTGGACGGCGAAGACATCACGGAGTTGATTCGCACGCGGGAAGTATCGCACGCGGCTTCCGTGGTTGCGGTGGTGCCCGGGGTGCGGCACCCGATGGTGGCCGAGCAGCGCCGGGCAGGCGCGCAGGGCGGCGTGGTGATGGAAGGACGAGACATCGGCACGGCCGTGTTCCCGGACGCGGACCTCAAGATTTTTCTCGACGCTTCTCCGGAAGTGCGCGCGGAGCGCCGCCAGCGCGAGTTGCGGGAAAAAGGCGAGGCGCTCGAACTGGAGAAAGTGCTGGCCGAGGTGCGCGAGCGCGACCGACGGGACCGCGACCGCGAGATGTCACCGCTGGTGCGCGCCGCGGACGCGGTCGTCGTGGACAATACGGCGATGGATGCGGAGGAGACTGCTCGAGTGATCGTTTTGTGCGCGCGGGAAAAGGAAAAGAGAGCGGTGACTAGTGGCTAGTGACTGGTGGAACCCTCCCGAACTGGCGCTCTTTCGTCACTCGCGGAATTCTGGCCACGGGTGCAATTCTATGGAATGCATGCTGGCCGGTTCGGCGCCAGCCAGTTCGGGACGGGGGGAAACGCATCGTGCCGGGTACTAGGTCGGGCTGGACATGGACGCGAGAAACTCGGCATTCGATTTCGATTTCGAAAGCCGTCCGCAGAGCAACTCCATGGCCTCGACCGGGGAGAGGGGATTCAGGACCTTGCGCAGCACCCAGACGCGATTGAGTTCGTCCGGCGGCATCAGGAGTTCTTCCTTGCGCGTGCCCGAGCGATTGATGTCGATGGCGGGGAAGATGCGCTTGTCCACCAGACGCCTGTCCAGGTTGATTTCCATATTGCCGGTACCCTTGAACTCTTCGAAGATGACGTCATCCATGCGGCTGCCCGTGTCGATCAGCGCCGTGGCGATGATGGTGAGGGAGCCGCCCTCTTCGACGTTCCTCGCGGCGGCGAAAAATCGGCGGGGCCGCTGCAGAGCGTTGGCGTCGATACCGCCGGAGAGCACCTTGCCCGAAGGCGGCGTAACGGCGTTATAGGCGCGCGCCAGGCGGGTGACCGAGTCGAGCAGGATCACGACGTCGCGTTTGTGTTCGACCAGGCGCTTGGCCTTCTCCAGCACCATCTCGGCCACCTGAATGTGACGTTGCGGGGGCTCATCGAAGGTGGAGCTGATGACTTCGCCCTTCACCGTGCGCTGCATGTCGGTGACTTCTTCGGGCCGCTCGTCGATCAGGAGCACGATCAACGCGACTTCGGGGTGGTTCGTCGTGACCGAGTTGGCGAAGGCCTGCAACATCATGGTTTTTCCAGTGCGCGGCGGCGCCACGATCAGCCCGCGCTGCCCCTTGCCGACGGGGCAAAGCAGATCCAGCACGCGGCCGGTGAGGTTTTCCCTGGTCGTTTCCATTTTCAGGCGTCCCTGGGGATAGAGCGGGGTCAAGTTGTCGAAGAAAATTTTGTTCCGCGCGACCTCCGGGTCCTCAAAATTGACGGCTTCGACCTTGATCAGCGCGAAATAGCGTTCGCCGTCCTTCGGAGGACGCACCTGCCCCGAAACGGTGTCGCCGGTTCGCAGATCGAATTTACGAATCTGCGACGGCGAAACATAAATATCATCCGGGCCGGGCAGGTAGTTGTATTCCGGAGCGCGCAGGAAGCCGAATCCGTCGGGCAGGCATTCCAGCACGCCTTCCGAGAAGATCAAGCCGTTCTTCTCCGTCTGGGCGCGGAGGATCTGGAAGATCAACTCCTGCTTGCGCATGCCGCTGGCGCCCGGTATGGCCAGGTCCTTGGCGATTTTCGCCAGGTCCGTGATGTTTTTTTCTTTCAGTTCCGCAAGACTAATGCTCATCGTTTCGTTTCCTTAAGCGTTTAGTTGAAGATAAGCCTGAAGCTCAGGCCGGGATCGTTCTCGTCGGCGGACTCCGGGCAGGTCACATAAATTTCCGACCGGGGTAGCCAAACGGGAAATTCAGATTACTTGTGACACGGCAAACTGGCGACGCGCGTCCCACACCCCAAAGCGGCGCTCTTCATGGTTGCTTTGCTGTACTTCGGGGCGGACGGGCCGAGATTTCCCTCAGTTGGTCAATTCCTGATCGCTCTCGGTTTCCGTTTCGAACTTCGTGGCCACTTCCGGCACCGCATCGTGCGCCAGCGGCTCGAGCGGCCGTTCCAGCGCAATTTCGAGCACCTGGTCCATGTTCTCGACAAACCGGAGAGTCAGGCCGGCCTGAATCTCCGCCGGGATTTCCGCCAAATCCTTTTCGTTGTCCTTGGGAAGAATGACGGTTCGTATTCCCACGCGGTGCGCGGCCAGCAACTTCTCCTTCATGCCGCCGATGGGCAATACCTTGCCGCGGAGCGTAATTTCACCGGTCATGGCCACGTCACAGCGCACCGGCGTGCGCGTCAACGCGCTGACGATGGAGGTGGCGATGGTGATTCCGGCCGAGGGGCCATCCTTCGGGATGGCGCCTTCCGGGACATGCATATGGATATCGATGTGCCGGTAGAAATCGCGCGGCAGGCCAAAGGTCGCGGTGCGCGACCGCACATAACTCATCGCCGCCTGGGCCGACTCCTGCATGACGTCGCCGAGCTTGCCGGTCAGCGTCAAGCGGCCCTTGCCCTGCATGATCGTGGCTTCGGTGGACAGCACGGAGCCGCCGACTTCGGTCCACGCCAGACCAGTCGTCAGGCCGATTTCGTTTTTCTTCTCGGCCCAGATTTCGCGGTACTTGATGACGCCCAGAAATTCGCCGACATTCTCCGGCGTCACCGCGATGGAATACTGCTTGCCGTCTTTTACGACACGCCGCGCCACCTTGCGGCAGATGTTGGAAATTTCGCGCTCCAGATTGCGCACGCCGGCTTCGTGCGTGTAGTGCCGGATAATATGCGTGATCGCCTCGTCGCTGAAGGTCAGGTTTGCTTCGGTCAGGCCCGCGGCTTCGCAGGGCCTTGCGCACCAGGAAGCGCTTCGCAATCTGCGTTTTCTCGACTTCCGTGTAGCCCGGGATGCGCAGAATTTCCATGCGGTCCTGCAGGGGCTGGGGAATCGTGTGCATCACGTTGGCCGTGCAGACGAACATGACTTTGGAGAGATCGTATTCGACGTCGAGGTAATGGTCCGTGAAGGCGTGATTCAATTCGGGATCGAGGACTTCCATCAGGGCCGCCGACGGGTCGCCTCGGAAGTCGGTGGACATCTTGTCCACTTCATCCAGCACGAAGATCGGGTTGACGGTGCCGGCTTTCTTCATCATCTGAATGATCTGGCCGGGAAGAGCGCCGATGTAAGTGCGCCGGTGTCCGCGGATTTCAGCCTCATCCCGGACGCCGCCGAGCGATACGCGCACGAACTTGCGGCCCGTGGCGCGTCCGATGGACATGGCCAGAGACGTTTTGCCCACTCCGGGAGGCCCGACGAAACATAGGATCGACCCGCGGGGATTCTTCACCAGTTGCCGCACGGCCAGGTATTCGAGGATGCGCTCTTTGACTTTTTCGAGCCCATAGTGATCTTCTTCCAGAATTTTCTCGGCCAGCTCGATGTCGCGGATTTCCTTGGATTTCTTTTTCCACGGCACGGCCAGCAGCCAATCCAGATAATTCCGGCTCACGGTCGACTCGGCCGACATCGGCGGCATCATTTCCAGCCGCTTCAGCTCCTGGACCGCCTTCTCGTGGGTGTCTTTCGGCATGCCGGCGGCATCGATCTTCTTTTTGAGCTCTTCGAGTTCATTCTTTTCGCCGCGGCCCAGCTCCTTGTGGATGGCCTTCAACTTTTCGTTGAGGTAATACTCTTTCTGGGCGCGCTCCATCTGGCGCTTCACGCGCGTATTGATGTTGCGGTCCACATTGAGCTTTTCGATTTCGCTTTCGAGAATTTCTCCCACGCGGTTCAGACGTTCCAGGGGATCGAAATTCTCCAGCAACTCCTGTTTTTCCTCGACGGGAATCTGCAGGTTGGAGGCGATGGTGTCGGAAAGCTTGGCCGCGTCGTCGACGCGCGTGGCGGCAATCATCGTGTCGTAGTTCAGGCTCTGCGAGAGTTTTACGTACTGCTCGAACAGGCCGGTCACCTTGGTGACGGCCTGCTCGACCTGCGGAGACGGCTCGACTTTGTTGGCGATAACCTTCAGCGTGGCCCGGAAAAATCCTTCCTCGGTCGTGACTTGCACGACTTTGGCGCGCTCGACGCCTTCGACGAGCACGCGCAAGTTGCCGTCCGGCAGCCGCACGCTTTGCACGATGTTCGCCAGTGTGCCGACCGTGTAGATTTCGTCGGGTTTGGGGTCATCCACGGAAGCATCGTGCTGGGTGGCGAGGAAGATCTTCTTGTCGCCTGCCAGCGCTTCTTCCAGAGCCCGCAAGGAACTTTCCCGTCCGACGATGAACGGATTCATCATCTGCGGGAAGATCACCAGGTCGCGCACCGGCATCATCGGCACGCGTTTCAACTCACTTTTTTCTCGGTTAAACATGGGTCCCGTGAATGGCCTCGGCTCCTTTGGTCAATTTCCTGGCGGGCTCCAAGTAGAGCCCGCACCCGATCATCCTGCTTTTTCGAGCAGCGTCCAGTTAATCTCGCGGCTACGGACCATTTCGGCGGTCACGAGGAACTCGCGGAGTTTGCGCTGGGCCGGGAGGTGGTACATCAACTCGAGCATCAGATCTTCGAGGATCATGCGCAGGCCGCGCGCACCCACCTTGCGGTGCAGCGCCAGTTCCGCGACGGTTTCGAGCGCATCGTCGGCGAACCGCAAGCGTACATTCTCAAACTCGAATAGCCGTCTGATATTGACGGATGAGCGCGTTTTTAGGTTCCGTCAATATTTGCATCAGCGCGCCTTTGTCCAGATCGCCGAGGACTCCGACCACGGGCAAGCGCCCCACAAATTCGGGGATCAGGCCGTAGCGGATCAGATCCGTGGGCTGCACTTGTTCGAGCATCTCGATATTGCGGCGCTGGGCGGTGGAAGGCTGGGCATCCGTGTGGAATCCGAGCGATTTCTGTCCGATGCGCCGTTCGATCGTTTTTTCCAGCCCGACGAACGCACCTCCGCAAATGAAAAGGATATTCGTCGTATCCACGGGCGTGAATTCCTGATGCGGGTGTTTGCGCCCGCCCTGCGGCGGCACATTGGCGACCGTACCCTCGAGGATTTTCAGCAGGGCTTGCTGCACGCCTTCGCCCGAGACATCCCGGGTGATCGAAGGGTTCTCGTCTTTCTTTGAAATCTTGTCAATCTCGTCGATATAGATGATCCCTTGCTGCGCCTTGGTGACGTCCCCGTCGGCGGCCTGCAGCAGTTTCAGGATGATGTTCTCGACGTCCTCGCCCACGTATCCCGCTTCGGTCAGCGTCGTGGCGTCCACGATGGCGAAGGGAACTTCGAGCATCCGCGAAAGCGTTTGCGCCAGCAAGCGTCTTGCCGGTTCCGGTCGGTCCGATCAGTAGAATATTCGACTTCGTCAATTCGACGTCGCCTGGCTGGCGGTTCAGGAAAATTCTCTTGTAGTGGTTATAAACCGCGACAGCGAGTTTTTTCTTCGTTTTGTCCTGGCCGATGACGTAACCGTCCAGAAAGGCCTTGATCTCCGGAGGGCGCGGCAGCCTCTTGTTCACCGGATTCGATTGTTCCCGCTTTTCTTCCTCGAGGATCTGCTCGCAGACATTCACACATTCGTTGCAGATGTAGGCGCGCGGGTAGTCGGAAGGCGAGCTGATCAATTTCTCAACCTGTTCCTGCGTCTTATGGCAGAAGGAACAGCGCAGCGGTTCGTCAGTGCTGAGTTTTCTCAACGGTGTGATGCCCTCCGGCGGTTCAAGGACAGGATTTCTGCCGCGCGGATTTATTCTAGGCCTCTTTTCGCTCTCCCGTACACCGCCGCGTCTTCTCGGTACTAACTGTTTGGAACGCGCTAGCGGTGCTTGGTGATGATCTCGTCGATCAGGCCGTACTCCTTGGCCTGCAGCGCCGACATGATAAAGTCGCGCTCCACGTCTTTCTCCACTTTTTCGATCGACTGGCTGCTGTGCTGCGCCAGAAGTCCATTGATCACCGTGCGCATGCGCAGAATTTCTTTCGCATGAATATCAATATCGGTGGCCTGGCCGGACAAGCCCGACATCCACGGCTGGTGAATCAGGATGCGGGAGTTGGGCAGGGAGAATCGCTTTTTCTGCGCGCCCGCGGTCAGCAGCAGCGCGGCGATGGAAGCGGCCTGGCCCACGCAAATGGTCACGACGGCGGGACGCACGAACTGCATCGTGTCATAAATTGCCATTCCCGCCGTGATCGAACCGCCCGGAGAATTGATATAGAGCGAAATGTCTTTCTCCGGGTCTTCCGCTTCCAGAAATAGCAACTGGGCGGTCACCAGATTCGCGACGTGGTCGTCGATTGGCGTCCCGATGAAAATGATGTTGTCCTTGAGTAGCCGGGAATAAATATCGTAGGCGCGCTCGCCCCGGTTGGTCTGTTCCACCACCATGGGGACAAGCGTTGTCGCGCGTGGACTTGAATCTTCGGGATAGGTCATCGATAGATTTTTAGGGTACGCAGAGGACCCCGGCAGGAACTGCATCATTTTTCCTCAGTTTTTGTCCGGGTCCGGGAATTTTGGCAGAGCCAATCCAGAGTTTTCTCACTCCGGAGATTAGATTTCATCCTATCGAGCGCTCCCTGCCTTGTCAAGTTTGCGCGAACGGCTGTTGCGGATTCGCCACTGCGTTGCGCCATCGCTTCCACTTGTTTTTCCACATCTTCGTCGGTCACGTCGATGTTTTCCGCGGTGGCGATGCGGTCCAGCAGCAGTTCGGCCTTCACATCCTCGACCGCGCGATCCTTCTGGCGGCTCCGGAGAGATACCCAGTCCACGTTGACAGCGCGCGGATCGACTCCTTGCGCGGCCAGCGACCTCACCGTCCGCTCCAACCGCGAATCCATCTGGTGCTCGACGAGCGCTTGGGGCACGGGAAAGTCGTGCGCGCCCACCAATTTGGCGAGCAGTTTTTCCCGAGTCTGATCCTTTTGCTGCTGGCCGCGCGCCGCTTCGAGATTTTCGCGAATTTTCTTTCGCAATTCCTCGACCGTCTGCGCCTCGCTCACGTCTTTCGCGAACTCATCATTTAAGTCGGGCCGCTTCTTTTCCTTGATGCCCAGGATTTCCACCGAATACGAATACGTTTTCCCCTGAAGTTTGGGATCGGGATAGTCGGCCGGGTACGCCACGTCAAAATTCTTGTGCTCGCCAGTGTTGGCGCCCCGCAAATTTTCGATTGAAGGGTTCCATCGTTTCTTCGCCGCCCACGTGGCAGAGCACGCTGTCAGCTTCGAGGATTTCGCCGCCACCCGCCGGGAACGCCCTTCAGCTTGAGCTGCGCGTAATCGCCGTCGGCGATGGAGCGCCCTTCGACGGGGACGAAGTTTGCGGCGCGGTCGCGCAACTCTTCGAGCGCCTTGTCCACGTCGGCGTCCTCGACCTTGACGTCGTCGATCTCGACTTCGAGGTCCTTGTATTGTCCCAGATCGAATTGAGGCAGCACCTCGAAGGTCGCGCGAAACTTCACCGGCCCAGCCTCGGCAAAATCCACCTTGTCGATTTGCGGCTGCGTAATCGGCACCATCTTGTTTTCGTTCACCGCGCGTTCGATCTGATTGGGGACCAGCGATTGCAGCACTTCGGACTTGATGTCGTCGGCGAATCTGCGCCGGATGAGCGTCACGGGCGCCTTCCCGGGACGGAATCCCGGCACGCGCGCCACGCGAGCAAATTCCCGCGCCACGCGCTCCACCGCCTTTTGCACATCCTCGGCGGGGATTTCCAGTTCCAGCTCACGCCGGCAAGTCGCTTCAGTCATCGTCAAGTCTTCGATTTCACAGGTTGCGCAAATGCGTGTCGGATTGGTCCTAAAACCGCCCGGACGTTCGTACTTCTACTCTTTGCCGCTTCTCGGTCCGGATAAAGGAAACGGGAAAGAACTGCGAGCGGGGTGCGACGAATTCAAAGTATAGGGGAATCCAACAGTGGCGTCAACTTATCTGGCACGGGTGAATAGTGAATGTCGTGGAGGAAAGAGGAATCCGACGACAATGTTGATAATTCACACCGTCACAAACAGAGTCGGCTGGGTCGAATCCGAAGAAGATAACCCTTGGGGTCGTTGGGCGATTCGATCGTTTGGACCGGGCTGATAAACTGGGCGCCCTAGCGGGCGGCGCCGCAAACTTCCTTCGAAGGCGTTCTTGACTCTGCCGCGGGCTATGGTCAGATATTCGTCAACGACATCCGCTCCCGCTGCCCGCCGACCGTGCAAGATTGCAGCACAGGCCGCACTCCCAACCCCAAGATATGGGTCAATGACTAGGTCCTCGCGATTTGTGAGAGCAAGCACCAAGCGCTCCACCAGTTCAATTGGGAACTGACACGGATGGACTGTCTTTTCAACATGATTGTGTTTGACGTTTGGAATGGTCCAAATGTCACCGGGATTCTTCCCAAGCGGGTTGCAGGAATATTGACCCGCTTTCACTCCCTTATAGTATTTTTTCCCTGGATACTTTTGAGGAGTTCGAATTGCATCTAGGTTGAAAATGTAATCATCAGTCTTCGTAAACCAAAGCACAGTCTCGTAACGACCAGATAGACGGTTGCGGCAGTGGAGCCCGTGATCAAAGGACCAAATAATTCTATTCCGCAGATTGAGACCCAATCGTTTGCACATTCGATAAATAAATACGTCTAGCGGAAAGATTTCTCCCCTCTTACCCACGTGGTTGCCGACCTGCCAGCATAGACTTCCGTCGCCAGCCAAAACGCGGACGCACTCCTTCAGCGTGTCCATCTGAAGCCCTAGATACTCACGGAATCCAATTCGTTTTTCGTACTTTTTGCCAATATTGTAAGGGGGAGAGGTGATGATCAATCGGCCCGCTGCATCGGGTATCTCCCGAAGCAGATCGAGCCTGTCACCCAAAAAGAGGGTCGCAGTGGCGTCAGGGCGGTAATGAGCTGCGATTTTGAGCACCTTTCCTTTTGACACCTGGGATTCTCCGAGCTCGCCCAAACTGTAGATACTCATAGGCGAAGATTAAGCGAAAACTGGTTCGTCAGTCAAGCTCCGATTTCAAAACATCTCAAGGAAGTATTCCAACCAATACCAAAGGAACCGCAGGCACGCCACGCCCCTGGCGCGCAATATCGTACAAGGCGCTTTCATAATACCCTGGGCCAGAGGACATCTCCTGTTGCATTGACTTCATTGGCAAAACCTCGATCCCGACATCAATCGCATCACCGACATAAAAGGCGAGATGCTTGACGAACAAATCGTACGCAATAAAGCTATACTTTCCGAATTGAATCTCAACGGCTACGCGGTTTTTAACAAAGTCTGTCTGGTTGTACGAAGAAATAGCTCTATGGCCTGCCGCCTCGATTTCCTTTTTCTGCTCATCCGCAGCTAGGTGAAGGGTTTTTCTGATTAGGTTGTAATCATCCGTAACCCAATAGCTTGTCCTGCTCTCGCTCCAGTCGGCTTTTCTGAACTCAGCGGTGAGTCGCTTGTTCAATTCCTTAGGTGCAAAGAGGAGCTTTCCCCGCATAGTTTTCTCTTTGCTGACCTTTGTTTTGAACTTGTTTGCGTCAACCTTACTGACGATCCTTTCGATTTCTTCCCAAATCTTGCGCTGGTGAACCAATAGCCATTCATGTCCGTTCAGGTGGGAGTAAATTTTCTCGATTTTCAATGGCCATACTCCCCTAGCAACCACATGCGCGGACGAATCAATTCAGACTCGTGTAATGTAGCCGAGTCATCCTTTCAATACAACTCTGCGAGGCTCTCATTCGAACCGCCTGTCTTTCAATAATTTCATTGATGGCGTTTCAACACCATCTAGGCTGGCGGTTCAGCCCCGCCGGTGAGCTGAGACGCGAGGGCACGGACGACTCGTGGCTCTAATTTCATGCGGCTCTCATCAACGTACGGTCGCAGGCTACCTATCGGATCGTCAGGATCAATCTGGAGTCCCTTCGCCCCACCAGCTTGATGTTTAATAGTCGCTGCGTGATAAACAGTGGTCTCCACCAACACAGTGGCAGCCCTTAGCTGAGCAATTGCATCCGATTCCAGTTTCATGTTGAAATCATCATCAGTCTCGCCAAAGATTTGGCGATGCAACGAATAACCGGAATTGATATAAAGTTTGTCTCCGGCGACATCGCCCAATACTGGTCGCCCAAGGTCTTCGTAAAGAAAGTTGCTGAACTTCTGGTTCCCTTGCTGGTGTTCAAACTTCAGTTTGCATTTTGCGTAGGCTTGCTGACCGTCGTTTCGCTTCGCCTTTGCAGACAGCGTTGCTCGTTGGCCCCAGCCCGTTGCTCCAAACGGAACCGTAATCCTTGCCACACTGCGACCAGAAATCCTGTCCTCAGGTTTGATTTTGATCTGGCAACGATCCGCCCCATTTTCAAGAGTCACATTCCCGACCTTTTCCTCCAGCCAGAATGTGACCTCAGGCATCCCCGTGAATTTTTCCAAATTCACAAGCAAAACAGCTTTGTTTGACTTGTTCGGATCCCCTGCGAATCTATGGGCACTAAAGGCAATGTCCTCAGGCAGGGGAAAAAGTGGAGGGTCATCCACACCAAGCACTTGCAAGCCCGCCCGTATTTCCTCGCCATCTTTGTCCAGAGTTAGAGCCGTGATTCTTCCGCGCTTCCCTTTCAAATCGCATAGCAGTTTGACCTCAATGCACTGATGGGATTTTTTGCTGTCCGTCTTCACAGTCTCAGAATCCGGCTCGATTTTGATATCCGGATTGTCGCTTTCAAGTAGAATAATTTCCCCAGTATTTACTTTTGCCAAGTTGACATACAGATTAACAGATCTCGTGACGCCCGCGTAGAGGCGGAGTGTCTCCACACTAAAGTAGATTGGATCAGGCACCTCAGGCTTCGGAGGTTCACCCTTGCCTTTTTCCTCAGTCTCTTCCGCATTGAACTGATTCAATGCTTTCAATGCCTCTCGTACTCTGTGATCCAGCTTTTCTGACCTTGAGGAAGCTCCCTTCCTTTGCTGCTTTTCTTCCTTCTCGTATATCGGCTTGACACGCCCTTCAACCAAATCGAATAGCTTCTTGGTGATTTCATTCCTAGTATCGAAGCCGTCCCTAGTCGCAGTCAACACCGCTACAGCCTCCTCCGATTCTAGTCTTGATTCCAAGACTGTTCTAATACCCGTGATCCGCACAATGCCGAAGATGTGTTTAAGATACGGGTTCTTGTCAAATTCCGGAAGAAGGGTGAGATCAAGGACGGCGTCATTCTCATCGATGAACAGCAATCCGTTTTCACGGCGCTCAATGTTGATCGGATCACTCTCCAACACAACGTCGGACCGAGCGACGAGTATGCTGACGGGAAACTTCCCATCCTTCCCGAGGTCGAGCCGGTCTTCAAATCTTCCGAGAACAACCCCAATCGGAAAATCATAAATAAGGGGATCAGAGTGAACTCCACCAGTCCTATTTCTTTCCACGTAGACCTGAGTATTCGGATCGGCAGCAATGAGACGAAGCATGTAGAAGCTACTAATCTTGGAGACGATTTGGTCTTCGAGCGGGATATGCGTTCCGTCTCGGAGAGCAAACTGAACGACAGTGCCGCACCTGGTTATGTCGTGTGGAAGGTCATACTCGTCAAGCACTTTTTTTGTAGCTCGACCGATCTCCTCAACATCGCAAACTGCGTCACCAGACCCCTTCTTGTCCCAGAATATCCGGCACATGGAGAGCACGCTCTCCTGAACTGAATAAATCACTGAATCTTCGTGGTATAAGAGAACGTCTAGGGCGCCCCGCCCGAATAAGCTCCTGGTCTTTTCGCCCCTTGCCTTCGCCGAGGCGTAACTTCCGAATTTCTCCTCAAGTTCCACGCTGCTCATTCCCGGACCAGTGTCGATTACTCGGCACAACCGCGCGTCTTTTCCAGCGGTTGTCACTTGAACGACAATGTTTCGAGGTGCCGTTTTAGGGAGCCGGTTCTTAAGTTCAGATGTATCTATTCGCTCATTAAGTGACAACGAGAGCATAGAATCAACAAGCCCTGAACTATGAGGAACTCCCGCCTGCTTCTTAATCGCAGAATCGGAATTCGTAATCGGTTCTGTGAGGGTCTTCAGGAAATTCCGACCCACAGCGAGATTGACCGAGCGCCGTTTCTCTCTCGGGGCCCATGCAATGACTTTCTTCGCCATTTTCCACCGTCTTCGTTAGCTCAGTATCTCTACAAAACAAATACCTCCGGGAAAGATCGCCGCACATCAGACAGAAAGTGGAGGACTTCGTCGTCATGAGCATCTGTTGCATTGCTCTCTAGGTCCTTCATTAACTTGCGTCGCTGCTTCACAGGTGTGTGATCAAATATTCCGAGCATGGCATGCACATGAATCAAGTCTCTGTCGCTCATGGAACCCAATTTCCATTTGTCGAATAACTTGCTGGCCCTCACGCGATCCATTTCGTGGGCTGGTTCAATCGATCGATTTCTTTTTTCTCTCTCAACTCTCGCTTCGACTGAGGGCATCTCGCCAAGAATGCCTCCCTCCACTGTCACCGGAGGCCCTAGTGTCGCCGTGAGATCGCGAGCGATTTCGATACCTCTCTCGTTTAGGCTGAAACCCTGCCCAGCAGATCCCGTAAGTAGATTCCTGTATTTTGGCTGTCCTTGAAGTAATGATCGATTCGTCCGAAATGCATCCGGGAATTGTGCGAATCCCACCATGGAGAATTTGGTCGGAAAGAGGCGCCAGTTGAGTACTGCAATCGCTTCAATCGTTCTTCGTAATTCCCATCGATGAAGCCAGTACAAACTGAAAGCTGTCAGTAGCGCCAAAGGGATATCGGCATAGGAGCTTGGATCCTTTGGGGCGACCCTTACCAGGTCTTGTTCATGTCTGATTGCTGCATGGGTGATCATCATAGTCCGAGTCGAACCTTATTCTAAAGATAGAAATCCTCACCGCTGTCCTTAGCGTCCTGAAGGATACCCCCGTAACAACGCTGTTGCCTTGAGCAATTGTTGTGCATTCGCGGGCTTCGTCGTCCTCATCCTCGCTAGCGGGTTGGAAGATTGACCCATTTGGCCTCAATCGACTTATTAAGATCAATCCCCTTGGGCAACGAGTAGCCTTTTCTTCCGTGCTGGACGACAAGTCCCAAAGACTTTAGCCAGGCGAGGCAAACATACGATTGATAATCGGAAAAAACAGATCCGTTGGTGGCATCTTTGAGAGGCAGCACCTTGTCCATCGTAATGCGCCTTCCTCTTGCAACCATCAGAGCTTCACAGAGTGCCGCCAGCAAACGCTTCGGGCTCTTGTGTTCGTACTCCGCCCTTTCTGACTTAGACCACCCAATCTTTATCAGATTCTCACCTTCGCGAAGAAATCGTGGGTAATGTCCCAGCTTGTTCCGACTCCTCACAAGCATTCCACTCACGACCGTGGGGCGGTCTTCCTTTTGGGGGTCCGTTGAATCGCCCGGACACCCTGATCCAGAGGATGACCGGCGAGCAAATTCATCAGCCAGAAGTTTGATTCTGCGAGCCAGTTCTATGAGCGTCCCCGCCTGATCATAGTCGCGGGCCGCGCCGGCCTCATTTGCAAGACCGACCAAAGTTTGCTCCGTTTCTGTAAGCGCCAGCTCCGCTCGCTGTAGTATTCCCATAGGCCTATTGTATAGCGAAAATATAGGTAGTCAAGTACAATTTGCAGGAAGACTTATGGACGTTTTGGGCAGAGAATATTCGACCGGCGTTCTCACACCCCTGCCGTGCAGTCCAACGTAACCCGAAGTCCGCTCGGTACCGATACGCGATGCGTTCACCGGGGGCGATTGCGCGTTTGCAAATGCTTTCCTAGACTGGATAGCATGGGATTGCGCGGCGATGTCACCAAGCAAACTTCGTTGAGCCGCATGGGCAGCTCGCTTTCCACGACGCATCTCGCGATTGTCATTTTCACCCTCAGCTTTCTGATTTACGCTTTTTCTCCGCAGGGCAGCCCCACCATCTACAATCTGGCGCAGCCTGGAGAGGTCGCGCGGGTATCTAGGAGCGTTGCGGAAAGGGGCACCTTCGGCGACCCTTTTGCGGCAATTCCCACCGGATTCACCGCTCACGTGGCGCCGGCCTACGTGTTCGTATATGCGGCGGTGGCGAAATTGTTTGGAATGGGCAGGGCGGGGGCCATCGCTCTCTGGTCCCTGAACGTAGGCTTCCTGGCGCTGCAGTTCGCTTTGCTTCCTGTCTTGTCGGATCGCCTTGGGCTTGGCGTCCTGCCAGGTGTACTCGCGGCCGTATTGGGGGTGGTTGTTCAACCCTATCACGTCCTTCCCGAATGGGAACCGCTTTTCGTCGGGGCTTTGATGGTTCTTTTGTGCGTGCTCATGCTGCCGTATTTCAAGGCGCCGGGCGACTGGCAGCAGTCCGCGCTGCTAGGTTTCCTTTGGGGCGTCGCGATTCTAGCCAGTCCCCAAAGCGCCCTGCTGCTGTTCGCGTGGCCGTATGCTGCCGCGATTGAAAACTCACCGGAATTGTTGGCGCAGGCGCGCCGCGCCATGCTGGTTGTCGTCGCGGGAGCGGCGTTTGCCTGCCTGCCCTGGTTTATTCGCAATTACCAACGGTTCCACGCGGTCTTTTTTGTGCGCGACAATTTTGGACTCGAACTTTCCACGTCGAACAATGCTTGCGCCCGGCCGACGCTGCTCGAAAACCTCAACTCGGGCTGCCATTTCAGGACGCATCCGAATCCCAATCCGGAGGTGGCCGGGGAAATCATTGACAAAGGAGAAATCCAGTTCAATCGGGAACAATTGCGGAAGGCGCTAACTTGGATTTCGTCGAATCCTCGCGCGTTTGCTTCACTGACGGGGCGGCGCTTTTTGAAGTACTGGTTCCCGTACCTCGGCAGTCTCCGGTACGCCATTCCCACCGGCGCGCTGACCCTTCTTTCCTTCGCGGGGCTGGCGATCCTGTTCCGGAAGAACCGGCGCGCGGCCTGGATGCTGGCTTCGGTGCTGCTGCTCTATCCGTTGGTCCATTACGTCGTGCAATTTGACGCGCGCTATCGCTATCCCCTCTTCTGGGCGACACTCCTGCTGGCGGGATATGTGGTAAGCGAATCAGCACATTGGTTGCGAAAGGCGAGCCAGCCAAGCGTGAGCGAAGCGAAGCAACAGGTCGAGACGGTCCCCGCTTTGAAGGAGTAGATGGTGCGGAAGAAGGGACTCGAACCCCTACGGCCTTTCGGCCACCAGCTCCTAAGGCTGGCGCGTCTGCCAATTCCGCCACTTCCGCATTGCGGAACAGTATAGCATCCGAATCGCGCCGCATCGGCAGACTGGACGCTTGAGAAGGTCCATAGCGTAGCCGAAGCACGCGATTAGAATTCAGACGACGGCTCAGGTTCGGGGAGCCTATCTCCATCCCTCGCGAACCACACGTACAGCGTCGGCAGGAAGAAAATGCTCATCATCAAGTCGGACAACCAGCCCTCCCACGATGACGATCGCGAAAGGCCGCTGGGAATCGGAACCGATGGCGTGTGACAGCGCGGCGGGCAGTAAGCCCAGCGTCGCCACCAGCATTGTCATCATGATGGGACGAAGCCTCAGGACGGCTCCTTCAATCGCGGAATTCTCAATGGAGTTGCCTCGCGCGCGAAGTTGATTGATGTATTCGAGCATGATGACGCCGGTTTGCACCGATACGCCAAAGAGCGCCAGGAAACCGACGCCCGAGGAAACACTGAAGTTGGTGCCCGTGAAAAGAAGCGCGAACGAACCGCCGATGCCCGCCAGCGCCACGTTGGCGAGAATGAGCAACGCCCACTTAAACGAGCGAAACATCGTGTAGAGAATGAGAAAGATCACCAGGATGGTTAACGGCACGATCAGGAATAGCCGCGCTTGGGCGCGCTTTTGGCTCTCATATTCGCCTTCCCAGTCGATGTGGTACCCGCGCGGCAATTGAACCTGCGCGTTTACCTTCTTGATCGCTTCCTCAACCGTGCTGCCAAGGTCGCGGCCGCGCACGCTGTACTTGATCGCGACATACCGCTGGTTTCCTTCGCGGTAGATTTCCGAACCGCCGTCCTGTTCCTGGATTTTGCAGAGCTGTGCGAGGGAGACGCGTTCGCCGGAAGGGGACAACAAACGAATGTTCTCAATGGCCTCCTTCGTTGTGCGGTACTGCGGGAGGTAACGCAGAACCAGGTCGTATCGCGCCTCGCCTTGCAATACCTGCGTGAGGGCAGTCCCTCCGGCGGCGGTTTGGATGGCGTCCTGAATATCCGCGACGTTGATTTGATAGCGCGCGGCTTGCTCGCGGTCCACCTCGAAATTGATGTTCGGCTGACCGAGGACGCGGAAGACGCCGAGGTCCTCGATTCCCTTGATCTGGCGCATGGTGTTCACGATCTGGTCGGCCTTTTCCTCAAGAACTTTCAAGTCGTCGCCATAGACCTTCGTGGCGAGCTCGCCTTTTACACCGCTGACGGCCTCTTCCATGTTGTCTTCAATGGGCTGGGAAAAGCCCCAACTGACGCCTGGAATCTTCTCCAGTTCGCGATTCATGGCAGCGATCAGTCTGTCCTTATCCTGGCGGAACACGGGCCGCCACTGTTCCTTCGGCTTCAAATCCACGAAGTATTCGGTGTTGAAGAAGCCCGTCGTATCCGTTCCGTCATCCGGGCGCCCTACCTGGCTGGTGCATTGAGGCACCTCCGGAAAAGAGCAAAGCAGGATGCGAGCCTGGTTCGATAGCCGGATGCCTTCACTAGGTCCTGTGCTGGGGGCAAGAGTGCCGCGGACCCAGAGCGCACCTTCATCCAAGTGGGGCAGGAACTCGGAGCCGATGACTCCTCCAAACGCCAGATACAAGGCGACACACAACGCGAATACAGCGGCGCCCACTGTGACCAAGCGATGCTCGATCGCCCATCTCAGCAGCTTCGCGATACCTCGCTTTCAAGAATTCCATTACGGGGTTGCGCCACTCGTGCGCGCCTTTGGAAAAGAACAGACTGGAGAGCACGGGCGCGACCAGCATCGAAAATAACAACGCCCCCAGCAATGCAAATGCCACGGTCCAGGCCATGGGCCTGAACAGGCGCCCTTCCACCCGCTGCAGCGTGAACATCGGCAAGTACGCCGTGATGATGATGCCGATCGCGTAAAACACCGGGCGCTGGACTTCGTGCGCGGCCTCGCGAATCACCTCCAGCGTCGGTTTCGAAATATCTCCGTTCTGACGGCTGGTGTATATGGCGGACAATGTTCTCCACCATCACGACTGCGCCATCCACGACCATTCCGAAATCGAGCGCGCCAAGAGACAGCAAGTTTGCGGGAATACCCTTTAGGTTGAGACATGTCGCGGCGAACAACAGCGCAAACGGAATGGTCAGGGCGACGATAATTGCTCCGCGCACATTCCCGAGAAATAGAAATAGAATGATGACGACGAGGATCATGCCTTCCGTGAGATTGTGCAGCACGGTATGCGTCGTGAAGTGGACTAAGTCACTGCGGTCAATAAACGGAACGACCTTTACGCCGGGCGGCAAAATGCGGTCATTCAGCTCCTGGACCTTCGCGTGGATTCCGGCGAGAGCTTCGTCCGCATTCGCGCCTTTGCGCAAGAGCACGATCCCCGAAACCACATCGTCGTTATCGATGATCTTGCCGTCTTCGCGATGAATGGCCCGGGCGAACTGGCCGAGCCGGATCTTCGGGCCTTGCGCGACGACGGCAATATCCTTTACGCGCAGCGGGGTGCCACTCTTGGTCGTAAGGACTGTGTTTTCGATATCCCGCACGTTCTTGACCAGGCCCACTTCCCGAATGTTGACTTGCTGCAGACCGGCTTCAATGAAGCTGCCGCCCGCATTGATGTTGTTGTTGGTGAGTTGCTGCTCCACCTGGGCGAGGCTGAGTCCGTAGGAGATCAGTTTGTTGGGATCAACGCGGACCTGATATTCGCGGGTGGGACCTCCGAAGCTGGCGACATCGACGACATTGGGGACGGCCTTGAAGTTCTTCTCGACCACCCAATCTTCGATCGACTTCAACTCCATTACGTCGTACTGGGGATTGGTGCTGCGCAGCGTGAAAAAATAGATTTGGCCGACCGGACTCCAGTCCGTGCCCATTTGCGGCACGACGCCCGGTCGGCAAGGTAACTTGCGAAAGCCGCTCGAGAACCCTTTCCCGGTTCCATGCGTTCTCCTCCTCATCATCGAAAATCAGCTTCAGGTCCGAGAGCCCGAAGATGGAGAAGGATCGCAAATGAACCAGATGAGGGATGCCATTCATCACGATTTCGAGTGGAATCGTGACCTGCTGCTCGATTTGTTCCGCGGAAATTCCCGGCCACTGCGTGATGATCTCCACATAATTGTCCGCTACGTCCGGATACGCCTCGACGGGAAGTTGATGGAACGAAATCGCGCCCCAGCCAAACAGCAGGAGCGCCCCCGCGAGGACAAGAAAGCGGTTCTCCAAAGCAAAATCGACAATTTTGCGAATCATCTACTGCTCCACCGTGTTCTGGAAGTACGAGCGCATTCTGAACGACTTGTGCGCCTGGCTTGATGCCCGAGATGACTTCCTGCATGTTTCCGGGAAGCGTGTTCCCGCTGGCGATTTCCACGCGCTGAAACTTCTTGTCTCCCGCGGGCACGAAGACCCAATCGCGGTCGTGCAAGATGCAAGATCGCGGTTGCGGGAATTTCTGTGTGAACCTCCTGCTTCTGGCCATGGAACGTGGCCGTCACAAACATCCCCAGGCGCATCATCCCCGGATTGCGCACCTCGATGCGCACCTTGGCCGTTCGAATGTTCGGATCGAGAATCGCGCCGATATTGCTGATCCTGCCCTGGAAGATCCGGTCGGGATAGGCGTTCAAACGGATTTCGGCGGTGTCGCCCAGGCGCACATTGGCAAGGTCGTTTTCGTGCACATCGCAGACCACCCAGACCTGGGACAGGTCCGAAATCGTGAAAGGGTTCGGGCCGAATGCCTGCACGCCCGCGGCATTGGTGACTTGTTGGTCGGTGATCACTCCCGAGACGGGCGCGTAGATGTCCACGACGCCGTTCGGCTTATCGGGGTCGTTGCCGAGCAACCGGAGATGCTCTGCCGTAGTTTCAACATCGACTTTGGCCTTGTCTTCGGTGTCCTGGGCGACCTGAAGATCGTTCATGGAGATGGCGCCGTGGGCGTAGAGGTCCTTCGCGCGTTCGAGTTGCGTGCGCGCCAGAGTCTCGTCGGCGACAGCCTTCCGGTAATCGGAATACCCCGAAGAGACATCGGCGCTTCGAACGCTCAGCAACAACTGGCCCTTTCTGCACCGTATCGCCCAGACGCGCATGAATATCCACGACGCGCCCGGAGGCCAGCGTAATGACCGGCACATTCCGGGAAACATCCGGAGCCACAACTCCAGTCACAACCAGCTCCGCTCTGGAATTGTGCGCAACCGCTGTGGCTAGCGGAAACTGCTCAGGATGATCCACCTGGATCACACTTCCATCCTGCTCATGCTCGACCTGCGCTGGTGGCGGTGCCTCCGATGCGGGATCTCCTTTGCCGTTGCCGCAGCCTGCCGAGGCCAGAAATGCGGCTGACAAGATCCAAAACGCTGCTTTCTTCACTTCCGTCCTCCATTTCAGCCAAAGTCCCTTAGGCTCGGCTTCGGCATCGCCATCTCTTCCCGAGGAAAGCCCCACGCGCGCGACCGCGCGTGGGCGACTTCGGGATGAATTTCGAGAGATTGGAATGACCGCCGCTTACTGCACGAAAGGTGAACCTCGGACAGCTTCGGTGGAAGTCAGCGGCGATCGGTGCTACAGGAGGGAGGGGGGCGAGCGGCCCAGGTAACACCCGCGAAGCCTGGTGGCCTGGAGACCTTCCGTTGGGAAAATAATTCCTGAGATTTTCAATTCAACGTGCGCGAAGGGTGCAGGAAGTATGTCAAAGATTGACTGAGCACTCGATATAGGCGTCGCGTGGCGTGCGCTCATCGCGCCAGCAACCAGTAGGCAGGCGTTCCTCTTCCCGGAGGCGGCGTCCACCGCCACAATTTCAGGATGTAAATCGTCGGTCAGGGAAATTGCGGGAAGCAGAAGTGATATCGCGCAACCAATTGCAACGATTTCCGGAAGAACACCAGCCCGGGGATTTCGCCGCGAACTGAGCCAGCGGAATCGCCAAAGCCCGATGAGGCCCAGAGCGACAGCCAGCCAGAGTAAATTGAGAAGTGTCTCCATCGTCCGCTACGATATGGAATCTAATGCAGGTTAGCATGCCAAAGCCACTCGATGGAAGGGGGGAGGCGGCCGTATATCGCGAAACCTACAACGGCGCAAATCGCGAGGCCATTTACCACCCAAGCAGGCAGTGTACGGCTTTTCCGTTGAAAGGTAAGTTTAGGAGGCGCACCCCTGCCAGGATGCGCCATTCAGCGCTAGCGGCGGAATCCTCCACGGAACCCGCCAAAGTACCTGGGTCCGTAGAATCCGAAACCGATGTAAGGACCGGGATAATATCCGTACCCATACCAAGGACCAGGGTAGTAGTAATTCGGGTTTGGATAAGGAGGCCCGCTGACGAAGCGGTGCCGGGGATTGGCATATGCGTCTTGGTCCCCCCGGTAATCCGACGGGCGGACAGGTTGAAACGCCAACTGGCTTCGTTCCGTGGAAATACTGAGCGGGGCTTCGAGGCGAAACGTCAACATCGCCTCAGGCGGGATTACGGTGGGCCTGCCGCGCGTGGTCAGTACCCCAATGATCCCGGCAACGGCTCCCGCACCCGCGCCGATCGCGGCGCCTTCTCCGCCCTCGGCGGCGGCGCCGATGGCCGCGCCAACTCCCGTAGTCGTCGCTACGGCCGCCGCATCTCGCCCGTTGGAAGTGCCTGCCGAGCTTTGCAGCAGTTGCGTCTTTACAGGCAGGACCTGGCCGTCCACCAAGGTTAGCTCATTCAACTCCACTCCGAGTTGGGATACGCCACTGACGCGGCCTGCCTTTTTCGCTACGGCTACGCGGCCTGTAACGATTTGGCCGCGCACCGCCACGACCCAGCCGTTGGCCACGAGCGGCTGTTCGAGCGATGCGCTGAATCGGTCACCGGATTGGTTTTTGTCGCTCGAGAGCCACTCGGTAATGCGCACCGGAATCGTGGTTCCTGCCGGCAAGGTTATCGTCGTCGGCACGGCAGGGCTCGAAGGAACGTCATTCTGAGGAGCTACATCAGGGGTTGGCTGTCTGTCCTGTTGCTGGACCGTCGCCGCGTTCTGGCTTGGCTGCTCCTGAGCCGCGGCCGGCAAGCTGCTAAGGCAAACTGGCAAGGCGAGCAAACCGATCACCAATCCATTTCTAAATACGAGGCTCTTCAAAACTTCGTGGCTGGCTTTCATATCGATTCCCCTATGGTTCGGTCAAATAATCTAAAGTAGACGATCCGAAAGGGAGCAACCTTGAACATGTGTTGTCGTCTCCGCTGATTGAGATGACGGGATGGCTTCTCCGAGTTGTCCGGGCGCGTTCTTGATTTTCCCCCCAATCACTGCGCAGAGATACAGGGTGGGGGAACCCGGCGTCAATCAATACGGTAGTGGCAGCCGCGGCTTTCATGGGCCTGGTCGGCCGCGTCGAGGATCAGCAACGCGGTCAGGATGCCGTTTCGCAAGCCGACAATCGAGTCGCTAATTTCGCATTTTTCGTAGAAGCGCGCGATTTCCAGGTCCAGCTCGCGCAAGACTCGCATGGCGCGATTGAGCCGCTTCTCGCTCCGAATCAGGCCGACATAATTCCACATGGTGTGCTGAATCGTGAGCCAGTCCTGGGAGATCAGCGCGGGATCGGCCGGCTCATGTTCGTAGCGCCATCCCGCGATTTCCGGAAAATAGAAATCGCGCTCGCGCGCGATGCGTTCCGCGGAACGCGCCCCGGCGCGCGTTCCCCACACCAGGCATTCGAGGAGGGAGGTGCTGGCAAGACGATTGGCGCCATGCAGTCCCGTGCAGGCAACTTCGCCAACGGCTCTCAGGCGGTCCACTGTGGTTCCCCCATAATCGTCCGTGGCGATGCCGCCGCAACTGTAATGCGCCGCGGGGACGACGGGGATGGGTTCGCGAGTGAGGTCAATCCCGCGCTCCATGCAGACCGCGTAGATGCTGGGAAAACGCTCGCGAAGCTGCTCGGCCTGCTTGTGCGTGATGTCGAGATAGACGCAAGGCTCGCCCGATTCGAGCATGGTCTGGTAAATGGCGCGGGCGGCCACGTCGCGCGGGGCGAGCGAGCCGGCGGGATGAAAGCGTTGCATGAATTCCTTGCCGCGGCGGTCGACGAGGCGGCCGCCCTCTCCGCGAACCGTTTCCGAAATCAGGAAGCAGCCGTCCGGCGCCAGCAGTGCGGTCGGATGGAATTGTATGTACTGTAAATTAATGCATCGTGCACCAGCGCGATAGGCCATGGCGATGCCGTCGCCACGCGCGCCCGGCGGGTTCGTCGTGTGCAGGAAGACGCTCCCAAGCCCGCCACTCGCGAGGATGGTCACTTTGGCCAGGATTGAAAAAATCTTTCCCGCCGTCTGCTCCAGAACAAAGGCGCCGACGCAGGTAATGGGCCGATAGACGTCGGTGGGCTCGACCGAATGATGCGACGCCGTCAGCAGGTCCACCGCGGTAGCGTTCGAGATCACTTTTACGTTCGGGTGGGTACGAACTCTCTCGAAGAATGCCCGCTCGATCGCCAATCCGGTCTGATCTTTGTAATGAATAATACGCTGGAGGGAATGGCCTGCCTCGGAAGTCAGGTCAAGTTCTCCGGGATGCTCGGGAGAGGGATCGAACGGAACCTGAATTTCATCGATCAGGATTTCCTTCACGAGGCGCGGGCCTTCCCGGCTTAGCAGCGTCGCCGCCGCGGGAGAGCTGAGGCCTGCGCCAGCCGAGAGGATGTCCGCGACCAATTGTTCGGGCGACTCGCCTTTTGCGCGGTAGATAATCCCGCCCTGCGCCCGGTAGGTGTTGCTGTCTTCGGGGTTCGAGGCGCGTGTGAGCAGCGTGACCGCGCAGCCCCGTTTTGCAGCCTCCCACGCGGCCGCCAGGCCTCCCAGGCCGCTTCCAATGACGAGAACATCGGTTTGGATTGCGTCGTTCATAGGGGGAGCATCGCGCGGACTCCAACAACTGCCGTGCGATCTTATCAGAGTGGCTCGATCTCGAAACTCAAATCCACTGCCGGGGCGGAATGAGTCAACGCGCCCACCGAAATCCAGTCCGCGCCTGCTTCCGCGAATTCCCGCACGTTCCTCAGCGAGATTCCACCGGAAGCTTCCGTGCGAATCTTTCGCGCCGGATCGTGCGCTCTGACTTGCTCGACGGCCTGGCGGACCAGGGTGGGACTCATGTTGTCGAGCAAGATGACGTCCGGATTGTAGGCGAGCGCGGCGCGCAATTCGTCCAGATTCGTCACCTCGATTTCGATCCATGCGGCGCGGCCTTGGGCGGCTTGCGCCGCTACCAGCGCCGCGGAAACGCCTCCGGCCAGGCGAGTATGATTTTCTTTGATCAGGACGGCCTCGCCCAGGTCCTTGCGGTGATTGCGGCCGCCCCCGGCGCGGACCGCGTACTTTTCGAGCGCACGAAGACCGGGCGTGGTTTTGCGCGTATCCAGAATTTCGGCGCCCGTGCCCGCAACCGCCCGAACGAAGCGTTGGGTGAGCGTGGCGACGCCGCTTAAACGTTGCAACAGATTCAACGCCACGCGTTCGCCGGTGAGCAGGGCGTGTGCCGAGGCCTTTACGTGTGCCGGAATTTGTCCTGGCTTGAGTTCTTCGCCGTCATGGCAGCAGATTTCCGCTTCCGTTGTGGAGTCCAGGATGCGGAAAACCTCGACGAACAGATCGATCCCAGCGAGTACGAGAGGCGCCTTGGCGATCACGTCGCCGCGCGCGCGTTGCGTCGCGGAAACGACGGTTTCCGTGGTGATGTCGCCGGCGCCGATGTCTTCCGCAAGAAACGATCGCAATAAGGTATGGCACGCGGACACGTCAAGTGGGGGCAACATGGGGAGAACGTTCGTCGATTCCTAACTCATCTCCAGCATCCGGACGATGGGCCGCAAGGCGCGCACGCGCAATTCTTCGTCCAGAATGATTTCCGGCTTCCGGTCCCTCATACAGAGATAAAGTTTCTCGATGGTGTTGAGCTTCATGTGCGGGCATTCACTGCAAGCGCATCCGCCCTCGCCCGGAGCGGAAATAAAAATTTTGTCCGGGCAGGCCATTTCCATCTGGTGAAGGATGCCGCTCTCGGTCGCGACAATAAATTCGGCCGCCTTGCTCTGTTTCGCGTAGGTCAGGATCCCGGTCGTTGAGCCCACGTATTCCGCGTGACGCAGGACAGCTTCGGTGCACTCCGGATGAGCCAAAACCTCGGCCTGCGGGTGGCGCTCTTTCAACTGCACCAGGCTTCGCTCGGAAAACATCTCGTGGACGATGCAACTGCCCTGCCAGAGCCGCAATTCCCGGCCGGTTTTTTTCATCAGATAGCGTCCCAGATGCTGGTCCGGCGCGAAAAGGATGGGCTGCTCGGGCGGAATCTGGCGGATGATTTTTTCCGCGTTGCTCGATGTGCAGATAATGTCGCTCAGCGCTTTGACCCCGGCGCTGCAATTGATGTAACTGATCACAAGATGATCGGAATAGCGCTCGCGAAACTGCCGGAACAGATCGGCCGGGCAGCCATCGGCCAGCGAGCAGCCCGCTTTCAGGTCCGGGAGCAGGACCGGCTTGTCGGGGTTCAGAATTTTGGCCGTTTCGGCCATGAACAGCACACCGGCGAAGACGATCACGTCCGCCGAGGTGGCCGCAGCCTTCTGAGAGAGCTGCAGGCTGTCACCCACAAAATCCGCCAGGTCCTGAATTTCCGAGTCCTGGTAATAGTGCGCCAGGATTACGGCGTTCATCTCGCCCTTGAGCCGCACGATCTCCTGTTCGAGGTCGAGGTGCGCCAGGGAGGCTGAATTCTCGGTTTGTGCCGGTGCGATCATAACGTCGTCGTGAATTTGTTTTCCCGCTAACACTTCCATTATAGCCGCCGCGTTCGGGGGAAACAAACCGGCGCAGCCTCCTTGAATCGTCTTGGCTCACGGTTCAGCCGGCCGCTGGCTATGCGCGGCCAGCCCGTGCACATTCCCGGATTGAAATTTCACACTCCCAATTGGAACAGCCTCCCGCTTGGCCCAGGTTCCGCCGCCTTTCCTACTGTAAGTCATAAGCAGCAGGCCACTTCTCGGGGGTCTCCACCAGGAGTATGGGCCTAGTCTTGCTCATTAAGGATAGGGTGGCATTGGGCAGGTAGGTGCGTCCGGAATTGAGCCACGAGCGATGTAGCAGGAATCTTTGTCCAAGATTTGAAACAGGTTGGCTCCATGAAGAAATTATTGAATCGCGCCGGGAGTCGAATCCTCACGGACTTCCTTCTCCGCCTTGCGGATCAAACGCAGCCAATGCCGCAACGAAAACACTCGGCCCGAAGTCCGATTTTTATGGTTATTCCCGGGGTGCTCTTGGCGATTGCGTGCCTGACTACTCCCTCCTCCTGCCAGCAACAACTCCCGCCAGACTTCAGCAAACTCAGCATCGAGGACTTGATGAATGTGCAAGTGGACACCGTTTATGGCGCATCAAAATTTCAGCAAAAGATCACGGAGGCTCCCGCGTCGGTGACGATCATTACCGACGATCAGATTCGGAAGTATGGGTATCGCACGCTGGCGGAGGTTCTGCGGAGTGTGTCCGGTTTTTTTGTCGACTACGATCGCAACTATAGTTACGTGGGCGTGCGCGGTTTCTCCAGACCCGGTGACTTTAGCAGCGGCATACTTCTCCTGATCGACGGACATCGAACCAACGACAATGTTTATGACAGCCCCAATTTCGGGACGGAATTCGTCCTGGATGTGGACCTCATCAAGCGGGTAGAAGTCATTCGCGGGCCCGCTTCGGTTCTGTATGGCTCCAACGCGTTTTTCGGCACCATCAACGTCATTACCAAACGCGGGCGTGATGTGAAAGGCCCGGAAATAGCGGCCGAAGTGGGCAGTCTCGGCACCTACCGAACCAGGGCAAGCTATGGGTTTGATCCCTTGAAGGGGCCGGAAATGCTCTTTTCGGCGACCGTTTACGACAGCCATGGAAATCAAAACCTGTTCTTCCCGGAATTCGATACCCCTGCAACCAACAACGGCATCGCCGTGAATGCCGACCGCGACAAATTCAACGATGTCTTCGCGAGCCTCCAGTATCATGATTTCTCGATCCAGGCAACCTCCCACTGGCGCGAGAAAGGCATCCCCACGGCTTCCTATGACACCGTGTTTAACGATCCGCGGAGCCAGACGATCGATTGGTCGTCTTATGTAGACCTGAAATACCAGCATACGTTCGTAAGCGGCTGGGAGTTTCTAGGGCACGTATCCTTCGATCGCGAGGGCTATGACGGAATTTACGTTAAGGATAATGCCGAGACGGGTGTGCCGCCTTTCGTTTTAAACGCCGATCATACTCGGGGAATCTGGTGGACGGTGGACGTGTCCGCTTCCAGAATGTTCTGGGAGAAACATCGCATAACTCTTGGGACCGAGACTCGCGTCAACACGAAACAAAACCAAAGCAACGACGATCTCTTTCCTCCCGTTGCCTACTTCAATGTTCAGCAAAGCTCGACGATCCCGGCTGTTTACGCGCAGGATGAATATTTCATCAACAAGAAACTTATTTTTTCAGGCGGCGTGCGCTACGACCACTATGCGGCCTTTGGAGGCAGCACAAATCCGAGGTTTGCCCTGATTTATAGTCCGTGGAGCCGGACCACGCTTAAGCTGCTCTATGGCCAGGCATTCCGTGTCCCCAGTTCCTACGAACTCTTTCTGGCCGGTAACGCTCCTCTCCGGCCGGAAACGATCAAGACTCCCGAACTTGCCCTGGAACGCAATTTCGCTCAGCATATGCAGCTCCGGGCTTCCGCATATTATAACATAATAGGTAAGTTACTTATAGTCACTAGCGATTCGGAAGGGAACGTTACGATTACGAATCAAGGCGATGTCCATACCAAAGGCGTCGATTTCGAACTCGCCGGAAAGTGGCCCGGGGGATGGGAGGGGCGCGCCGCTTACACACTCCAGGAATCGCGTAACGCAAACGCGAGCGATGCGGTAAACAACTACCCCAAGCACCTGCCAAAAGTGAATTTCATCGCCCCTGTATTCCGTAAGAGTCTTTTCCTGTCTTGGGAAGGTCAATACATGAGCAATCGCCGATCCGTCTCGGGTGGAGATATTGGCGGCTACTTTGTTTCCAACGCTACGTTATTTTCATCGGACATTTTGCAAGGGCTAAGTGTTTCTCTCAGTGCGCACAACCTGCTCGACCGGCGTTATGCGGATCCTAGCGGAGCGGGGCTGTCCGAGGACTCTGTCCCACAGGATGGACGGACCCTGCAGCTAAAACTTAGCTATCGACTTGCCCGAAACAAGTAGGACGGGGCTGGGAGTCTGACAAAACAGGAGTGAGAAAACGGCATTGCGGCCACAGGGCGTCGGCAAATATGAGGCGCGACCAAAACTCGAACTGCAGTCCGCGGGTTCTCCGTTGCCGCGCCGGGACATTCTTTCTATCAATGGTCATTTGCTTCCTGGGGTCCCCTCACCCGACCCCGAGCAACACTCAGGAGCAAATCACGGCCGAATATCAAGTGAAGGCCTCCTATTTGTGCAACTTTGCGAAGTTCGTTGAGTGGCCAACGGAGGTATTCCCCGCGCAGGATGCCCCTTTGACAATCGGAATCGTGGGCGAAGACCCGTTCGGACAGGCACTGGATGCCGAAGCTCTGAAGATGACAGCCGATGGCCACAAGATGGTTGTCAAACGATTTCGTTGGGATCAGGATTTCCGCCAGTCCCAGTTGATCTTCATCGGACTGACTGAGAAAAAGCATTTAGGTTCGATTCTATCGGGCGTAAAGGGAGCCAGCGTGCTCACTGTCTCGGAGATTGACAATTTCTCCTCCGTGGGAGGGATGATCGGTTTCGTGTTCGACGTCGACAGAATCAGATTTGAAATAAATCTGGACCCAGCAGCCGACTCCCACATCAGGATCAGTTCAAAACTTCTTTCTCTGGCTCGCACGGTGAAGGGAAAGAGTCCTCGCTGACAAACTAATTCTCGAGAATGCTTGCGGGTCGATTTCATCTGGATCATCTCACCGCATTTGGCCCTCATCTGCCGGATCTTGAACATACCAGTCCTTATGAGGCATTCAGTGACAGAGACCTTTTGCCACGGCTGCGCGCGTCGGCTAGAATGGCCCCTTTGCGCAGTGAGGGCTGAAATATCAAGAGAACCGGTGACCGAGCCACGATGACCGAGATTCAGTTCCACAACACATTGACGGACCGCACGGAACCGTTTGTGCCGCTGGTCTCGGGCGAAGTGCGCGCCTATACGTGTGGGCCCACTGTTTACGATTTCGCGCATATCGGAAACTTTCGCACCTTTGTGTTCCAGGATGTATTGCGGCGCTATTTGAAATCGAGGGGCTATCGCGTCATTCAGGTGATGAATCTGACGGATGTCGACGACCGCATCATCCAAAAGTCCGCGGCCGCGGGCGTAAGTATCCGCGAGTACACCGAAAAATACATTCAGGCCTATCTCGACGACCGCCGGGCGCTGAACCTCGAGCCTCCCGAATACATCGCACGGGCCACCGAGCATATTGATGACATGGTGGAACTGATCCAGCGGCTCACCGCAAAGGGATTCACCTATACCAGCGAAGGCTCGACCTATTTTCGCATTTCCAAATTTCCGGATTATGGGAAGCTCTCGAAAATTGACGTGGCCGGCATGCAAACCGGCGCGCGCGTGGATATGGACCGCTACGACAAGGACAACGCGCGCGACTTCGCGTTGTGGAAGGCGCCCAAGCCTGGCGAACATTTCTGGGAGACGCCGATCGGGCCGGGACGTCCCGGCTGGCACATTGAATGCTCCGCAATGGCCATGAAGTATCTGGGCGAAACGCTGGACATCCACAGCGGTGGCGTCGATCTGACATTTCCGCATCATGAGAACGAAATTGCGCAGTCCGAAGCGGCCACCGGAAAGCACGTTCGCGCGCTACTGGCTCCATGCCGAGCACCTGCTGGTCGATCAAGAGAAGATGTCGAAGTCGATGGGGAACTTCGCGACCTTGCGCGAATTGTTCGCTCACGGGCACAAGCCGTCCTCCGTGCGATTCCTCCTGGCCTCGGTGCCGTACCGCCGCCAGTTGAATTTCACGCCGGAGAGTTTGCAGGGAGCGGCCAGCTCGGTGGAGCGCCTGCGGACGTTTGCCGCGCGCATCCGATCCGGAAAATTTCCGGAGGGCGCGTCCTCTGCGATGGCCGGACGCGCTGCAAAGGCGCTGGAAGAATTTGACTGTGGACTTGCGGACGATCTGAATACCGCGCAGGCGCTTGCGGCCATATTCGATCTGGTGCGCGACGTCAATACGGCCATGGATCGCGGGGAATTCCGCCAGGGCGATGCCGCCCCCGTTCTCGCCGCGCTCGAATCATTCGACGCCATTTTTGCCGTGCTTCACGATGACGATGGGGAAAAACTCCGCGCGCTGGGCCTTGCTCCGGATTCCCCTCCCCTTAGCGACGCTGAAATCGAAGCGCTCGTAGCCGAGCGGCAGGCCGCGCGCAAGCGGCGCGATTTCGCGGCGTCGGACCGCATCCGCGACCAACTCGCGGAGCGAGGAGTCATTCTGGAAGATTCGCGCGATGGCGGAGTCCGCTGGAAACGCAAGTGAAACCGCGAAGTTCCAACCTGGTTACCCTGCGCCTTTCACGTTTCTTGGAGCGGCCGCGGTTGTTCGCGTAAACTACTTCCTAGTTCCTTCCCTGCTCGTTGGGCACACTGCGCCGCCAACAATTGGGAGGTTCCTGCCCGGCACTGTCCCGGGCGCGGGATCGAAGCAGCTGCGTTGGAGGACCCGTGAAGCACGCAATGATTGGAACGGCTACCCATGAAATGAAGCTCCCAAATCTCATCACGCCACTCCCTGGTCCGAACGCGAAAAAGATCATCGCGCGGGACATGCAAATCATCTCGCCTTCCTATACGCGCGGCTACCCGATGGTGGCGAAATCCGGCCGCGGCGCGATGGTGGAGGACGTCGACGGCAACACGTTTCTGGATTTTGCCGCGGGCATTGCCGTGGTCTCCACCGGACACTGCCATCCGCGCGTCGTCGAGGCGATTCAAAAGCAGGCCGCGGAGCTGATTCACATTTCCGGCACGGATTTTTATTTGCCAAACATGGTGGAATTGGCGGAGCGCCTCGCGGCCGTCGCTCCCGGGAAGGAGCCGAAGAAAGTGTTCTTCGGCAACTCGGGCACGGAAGCGATCGAGGCGGCCATCAAACTGGCGCGCTATCACACGCGGCGCGACAAAATCATCGCGTTTTACGGATGCTTCCACGGGCGCACGCTCGGTTCGCTATCGCTCACTGCATCGAAGGCCGTGCAACGAAAAGGTTTCGGCGCGTTGCTGCCCGGCGTTTTTCATATTCCGTACCCGAATTCCTATCGCTGCCCCTACGGCAATCCTTCCCCATGCAGTTGCGTGGAGTCGGCCACAATTCTGGAGCGCGAAATTTTCAAACGCCTTGTCGATCCGGAAGAAGTTGCGGCAGTTTTTGTCGAACCGATTCAGGGAGAAGGCGGCTACGTGCCCGCGCCCAAGGAATTTCTCCTGGAGTTGCAACGGATCTGCCGCCAGCACGGAATCCTGCTCGTTTGCGACGAAGTGCAGAGCGGCATGGGACGGACCGGGAAGTGGTGGGCCGGCGATCATGCGGGCATCGAGCCGGACATCCTGTGCGTGGCGAAAGGGATTGCTTCGGGGATGCCGCTATCGGCGATGATCGCGCGCGCGAGTCTCATGGACTGGAAGCCCGGCGCGCACGCTACGACATTCGGCGGCAATCCCGTGTGCGTCGCGGCGGCGCTCGCGACGGTGGACCTGCTGGAGACCGAGTACATCGAAAACGCACGGCGCATGGGCGAATTTCTTATGGGCCGCATGGCGGACTGGCCATCGAAGCACAAGATTGTCGGCGACGTGCGCGGGAAAGGGCTGATGATCGGCGTCGAGATCGTCCAGGATCAGAAGACGAAGGAGCGCGCGCATGATTTCCGCGAGTCGATCGTGGACCGCGCGTTCGAGAAAGGCCTGTTGTTATTGGGCGCGGGAGAAAATACCATCCGTGTTGCGCCGCCCTTGATGATTGACGAAGAGCAGGCCGATTTCGCCTCGCGGACACTCGAAGAATGCATCCGCGAGGTTCAGAAGTCCGCGTAAGGTTAGAAATTGAAATGATTGTTTCTTCTCTGCGCCCTCTGTCTTGAAAGCTTTGCTCGAACGGCGAAAAAGCTTTTAACGCAGAGGGCACAGAGAAGACCAAGAAGGAAGACGCCGTGCCGATTTTTGCTCGAGCAATGTTTGGGTTGGTGGACTGGGCGGCACGAAAAGGCCTATCGGATTCGGCCGCGCCACCTTCACGAGAAGCAGCCAAGCAGAGGGCGCGGCGTACGGGAGTTCGCGGCGAGACGTACGCGTATTGGTATTTGCGCCGCCACGGATACGTGATGATCGCGCGAAATTTTACGTATCGCGGAATGAAGGGAGAAATTGACCTGGTGGGATACGACGGCGCGACGGTCGCGTTTATCGAAGTAAAGACGAGAACGGCGGCGGGAGGAGAATTCGGCTCTCCCGAAGAAGCAGTCACCCGCGAGAAACAGCGGCACCTTTCACGCATCGCGCGGCAATTCCTCCGCGAATATCGCACCGGAAAAGCCCCCTTCCGATTCGATGTCCTGGCAATTGAAGCGCCCTCTGGGGAACATCCCGTGGTTCGCCTGCACAAAGGCGCCTTTGCTCCTTGATTGGAATCTTAAATGCTCTTCTGGAATTCGCAATCTTGCAAGCAATTGTGGAATAATCCCCATTTTTCTAGTACTGTCCGACTTCCATACGATTGGTTTTCGGCCTAGGAGGAATCATTGCCGGAGTTAAGAAAGGACCCCATCACCGGACGATGGGTGATCATTTCAACCGACCGGGCCAAACGGCCCACGGATTTCTTACGTGAGAGCGTGGAGATTAAGGGTGTCGGTCTCTGCCCGTTTTGTTATGGCAACGAATCGAAGACGCCCCCGGAGGTTCTCCAGTACGGCCGCAATGGCGGCTGCGCGAATGGGCCGGGCTGGCAGGTGCGCGTGGTCCCGAACAAATTTCCCGCACTGGGGATTGAGGGTGATCTCGACCGGGAAGGCGATGGTCTATATGACCGGATGAATGGTGTC
Source organism: Terriglobia bacterium (assembly GCA_963811715.1). Classification (GTDB taxonomy): domain Bacteria; phylum Acidobacteriota; class Terriglobia; order Acidiferrales; family UBA7541; genus Palsa-360. Next base: position 1,550,135 of record CAWESM010000003.1, on the reverse strand, counting down.
GGCGCTCACGAAGTCATTATTGAAACTCCCGACCACCGCAGTACTCTCGCGACGATGGCGGAAAAGCAGATCGAGGAGGTCCTGGGGGCATTCCGGGACCGCATGCTCGACCTGAAGAACGATAAGCGCTTCCGGTACGTCCTGATTTTCAAGAATCACGGCGAGGCGGCCGGGGCGTCGCTCGAGCACCCGCATTCGCAACTGATCGCTTTACCCATCGTTCCCAAGCGCGTGCGCGAGGAAGTGGACAGTTCCCGGCACTACTACTATGACAAGGAGCGATGCATCTTCTGCGACATGATCCGCCAGGAGCTGGATTCCAGTGTGCGCGTGATCGGCGAAACTCAAATGTTCGTTACGCTGGCTCCTTACGCGCCGCGGTTTCCGTTCGAGATGTGGATTCTTCCGAAACAACACAGCTCCTCCTTTGAAAATAGCCCTGCCCCGTTGTATGCGGGGCTCGCCAAGGTGTTGAAGGACAATCTGGCGCGTCTGGATGCGGTCCTGGACCGGCCCGCATACAACCTGATGATTCACACATCGCCAATTAGAGAAGAAGTTAATGAACACTACCACTGGCACATCGAGATCATCCCGAAGCTGACCAAGGTGGCCGGATTCGAGTGGGGCACCGGCTTTTATATCTGTCCAACGTCTCCCGAGGAATCCGCGCGGTTCATTCGTGAAGCCCAGGTTGTCCCAGCGCCGTCGCGATAACGATGCGCGCGTCAGTGCATTGCCCTGTTTCGCTGCCAGAGGAATCTGCTGTATTGGAGTCGCGCGAATTCAGCTGCCACGTTGCCAACTGACAATTCAATCGCGGTTTCGTTATACTCCTTGCTTCCGGCGCGGTACCCAAGAGGCCTAAGGGAGAGGTCTGCAAAACCTCCATCCGTGGGTTCAAATCCCACCCGCGCCTCCACCCGCCCCCGCAGTGGCGACGGCGGGCGCGTCGACATCACGAGATAAATGGAAATCCAGAGGGCGCCAAAGCCTTGGCGAAGGCGGCTCACCCGCGCCTCTAAAATTGTGGCCGCTGTTCTCTTAGTTAACGACATTCCTTTTCCAGTAAGCGGCCTGTTTACGCATCACTGGATGTTCATCCTGACGACCGCAACCGGTACTTTCTTGCTCCCAGCAGTCAGCGGTAGCGCACCTTCAGGATCAGGATGACGAGCGTAAACACAAGAGTTACGGCATTTGCAAGCAAGATCGGCCAATTGTGCAGGAGCAATCCATAGACCAGCCAAAGTGCGATGCCAATGGTGAAGACGGCTTGTGTGAGCAGGGAGATTCCCTGGGTTTGCTTCTCGCGAATAATCTTCACCGCCTGCGGCACCCAGCAGAGCGTGGTGCATACCGCAGCGAGACTTCCGATGTATTCGACCCAGTCCCTCATGACCCACACCGACCAATCCTACGATGCTCTCCCGATCGATCAGATACCGTTTTCGCCGGAACCGCAACCCCCCAATCCTGTTCCGGACAGGAATCCGTCTCTCGCCGCGCTTGTGTGCAGCTCTGCCAGATTTGGAGACTCAGGGGAAAACGGCGGCACGAATTCGCGCTCCGCGCAGTTCCGGAAGCGCATGTGAAGACTATCGCCAAGAGCAATGAAGTGCGCGGTAGTCCGTGACCAGCTAAACTCATGGGCGGTGGCAACGGCTCGGCTGATTATTGAGCCAGAGTCATTGACCTGAAATACAAAAACCGTGTAAAACTTTATTAATGTTGCTCTGATATGTACTTGCGCGCGACAACTCGTGTTTGGGAGGAAAGACTGTCCCATCTTCCCATAAGGACAGCTTTCGGAGCGTTTTGCGCCATTGGGTTGCTGAGTATTTTTGCGAGCGGCCCAGCCACGGCGCAGGAGCCAGTCCCGGCGGACATCCAGGCGACCCTACAACACACGACGGACCTGATGCGAGCCCCTCTACACGTGAATTCGCAGTTTGACTACACCATGACGGCGCGCGTGCGACTTCTTCTATTCTGGGTGGGAAAGGACGATGTGGGCGGTGGTTATATTCGCCGCGGCACGTTGCCTCGAGATCCGGCCTCGGACGTGATCGAACTGCTCATCGGCTCCGATCCAGCCAAGGCTCCCCGAGCCATCAATCGCTGGGGCGCGGCTTCCGAAATCGTCCACAGAATTCCAGGTTCCAGCCAGGGCGTGGAATCGAGCACATTCTTCGGCTTTATGAAGGTTTCCAGCGGCGCCTCCGCCGCGGAAATGGAAAAGGAATTGGCGCGTGAAAAACGAGGCGGGTCGTTTTTGTTTTCCGCAATCGTGAATCAGGGAGAGCCAAATTTCGACTTCGCGAAGGTCGTGCCTTTCTCGAGCGACACGGATTTTACCATCCATCAGTTTGACCAGGCCAAGTCGATGGTTTTCGATCGTTTGCTCGGGTCGGAGGGACGTCTCAAGGAAATAGCCGCAAGTCAGGTGCAGGCCTGTGGCCGCCGCGAGGGGTTTCTCGAATCGGTCGCCGAATTGGTGGATTACTCCATCGAGGGCCGTGAGCCGCCCTCTTCTGTTTGCTACTTCTATAACGGGGTGCAACATCAATTGACGCTTGCGCAGGTTACCCCGGTACCTAGCGCAACGATCCGGCTCACCTTGCGGGACGAGCCTCACGAGTATGTTCGGACCTACCAGGACCTCGTCCTCGCGCGATTCGAGAACTTCAATCAAACTACCAAACAGAGAACAGACTTCGAGCTGCTTTTGGGTACGACGGGAAATCTCCGAGGCGTGCCGGTGCAGATCCGCTATCAGCCCAACTGGTGGTTTCAGGCGGTTTTGAATCTTATGACCCCCGAATCGCCCGGCGAGGCTCGAAAACAGTAGCAGGAACATCCCTGCACTTCATCCGCCAAGCCCCTTTGGCGATCCAAACATAAGTGTGTCTCCTCCCACATTTTTTCCGATCCGGTTGACTTGACAAGTTACTGGGTGATGGATTACTAGAGACTGGCAAGCAGCCAATGTATTGGAAATCCGGAATCGGCGCGAGACTGTGCAGGCAGGAGTGTGGGCCTAGGCAACCTTCGACACCTCGCGCCTGAGACGCTTCAATTCGATATGGGAGGAATACTGATGATGAATCCGACAAGATTCTGCGGGACCCTCTTCCTGTTTTTCTTCTCGGCTGTTGCTGCGGTGTTGGCAGGCCAGTCAAAACCGTCGGCCCCTGCCAGCCAGCCGGCAAATCTTTTTAAGGAAGTGCTCGATCACAAAGGTCAGATTCCATGGAGACCCGCGCCGCCGCCTGGGATTCCCGCTGACGTGTGCCAGTTGTTCAAGGTTTGCGAGGACAAAGGGGCGCCGAAGATTGCTACCCTACCCCGCGCCACAGAGGGAGGCCAACCAGTGGGAAGAGGCCTATTCCTGAGCGGGACGAAAGATCCAAAGAATCCCGATGCCGTAATTCTTGAGCGCCAGACTGTGTCGGAGATGTATTTCTTCCTCGTTTCACCCGATGGAAACCTTCAAAAAGTCGCGTACTTACAGACGGGAAGTACAATGTGGCTCCCAATCGCTACTTCGCTGGCGAAGCCAGCATTCGAGAAGGATAGGAATGATTGGCAAGATTGGGTTATGAAACTGGGTGCTGCAGGCAAGTAAAGCGATGGGAGCGGGGGTTCTACTCCACCCGTGGTCTTGCCATCATCGAGGCAAGTTCGAGATGGTGGAAGCCAAGCGCGGAACATACATGTCCGAGAGTGGGACGTGTGCGAATCAATCCGGTGCGCCGGAAGCCAATTTGGGACTGTGCCATAGGGCGAGACCCTCCATTGGTTCTTCCTCATCTTCTAACTAACTGAAAGTAGAAAACCTAAGCGCTAATTGCTGCATGGCGTTTGGAGAACCTTGTGCACTGGAATCTAACGGAGCTAGAAGCCAGTCCAAGCCACGAGGGGAAGGCCGGATTTCAGGGTATGCCCTCATCGTTTGGCGCCGCCTCGGCCTGAATCGGTTTGGGTGGAGAGCTTTGCGTTCGCACACATATGAAAAGACCGATAGAGCTCATTGGCTGCTTAATGCTGTTTTGTGTCGTATGCGGTGAGGCCGGCGCTCAAGAGCCCGAACCTCGGGTAGTGCGGAAGACGGATCTAGCCTCCATGACCATTGAGGACCTGATGAATCTACAGGTGACGTCAGCCTCAAAAAAGGAAGAGAGTCTATCGCAGACCGCCGCGGCGATCTATGTCATCACGCAGGAGGACATCCGACGCTCCGGAATGGGCAGCATCCCGGATTTGTTGCGGATGGTGCCGGGGTTGGACGTGGCGCAGCTGGATGTAAGTTCTTGGGCAGTTAGTTCACGTGGATTCAACGCAGGTAACGCCAACAAAATGCTTGTACTGATCGACGGACGCGTGGTCTACACGCCGACATTCGCCGGAGTGCTATGGGACCAGCAAGACGTGGTACTGGATGATATCGACCGCATAGAAGTGATCCGTGGGCCCGGAGCGTCGCTGTGGGGCGCGAACGCAGTCAACGGCGTGATCAACATCACTACGAAGAAAGCCGATGAGACGCAGGGAGGCCTGATCGTAACTGAAGGTGGAAATCAAGAACTTACATCGACGACGGCGCAGTACGGCGGGCCAACAAAGAATGGCGCGTACCGCGTCTTCGCCAAATATTTCGATCAGCTGCCGAATGCCGAGACGGCCACCACAGATGCGAATGATGCCCGGAACATGCTTCATGGTGGGTTTCGGACCGATATCCAATTCTCCCCGAAGGATTCGTTCACCTTGCAAGGGGATTTATTGGAGGGGCACGGCGGACACACGGACGCCGGCGTGGTCGCCCTCCAACCCTTTCAGTTCGGGGACATCGAAACCTGGACGAAGGTGGACGGCGGGAATTTACTGGGGCGTTGGGAGCGGAAACTGTCGTCTACATCGGATGTTTCGCTTCTAGCTTACTACGACCAATATGACCGGACAGATTCTCTGATCGGTGAGCATCGGCGTACGGGAGATATTGATTTTCAGCACCATATTTTGGTTCGAGACCGCAACGACATTGTCTGGGGCGCAGGAATTCTATACACCACCAACTGGGATGAGGGCAGCTTCAATTTGTCGTTCAACCCCGCGACGAGTAATGACCGTCTCTTAAAAAGTTTTCTTCAGGATGAAATTTTACTCAAACGCGACCGTCTGCGCCTGACAGTCGGTCTCCGCATCGAAGACGACTCATACGCTGGGCCGCAAGTAATGCCGGATGTACGTTTGCTTTGGACCCCAACCCTACGCCAGGCCTTCTGGCTGGCAGCCTCCCGGTCGGTCCGGTCACCTGCGCGAACCGATCATGACTTGCGTGTGAACGTGGCAGGGTTTGTCGGTCCAGGCGGGATTCCATTGATCGTAACTGTTTTTGGGAATCCGCAAATCGTAAGTGAGATAGCGCTATCCTATCAGGCAGGGTACCGCGCGCAATTGTCGCGGAAGTTTTCAACTGACGTGGCGGTCTTCCATACCAATTATTCCGGTTTGTTAGGCGTTCAGGCAGGCGTGCCATTCCTAGAAACTCTGCCTGCACCGGACCATCTCGTTTCGCCCCAAGTCTTCCAGAAACTTACTGTCCGGTACAAGTGATGGCGTCGAGGCGGCTTCCACTTGGCAGGCCACCGGCCGTTGGAAACTCACCGGCGGGTACACATGGCTACATTCGAATCTACATAGCACCCTGCCGGGAGACTATAGTTCACAAATAGCGACTGTACAAGGGTTGAGTCCGACCGAACAATTCAATTTTCGTTCCTACCTGAATCTTCCTCATAACATCGAATTCGACACTATGGCCTACTTCGTTGGAAATTTGCCGGAATTTGGCGTCCTCGCATATACACGGATTGACAGCCACGTAGCGTGGCATGCTGCCGAGCGATGGGAGCTAAGTCTGGCGGGGCAGAACTTGCTCCAGCCACGGCATGTTGAATTCACATCGGGTGGGGAACAACTGGATGTCACGATGATCCGTCGTAGTTTCTACGGGAGGGTGGCTTGGCGATTCTAGACTACATGACGACGAAGAGCTCGTCGCAAACCATGCGCATTCGAACGCGGTCCATTCGGCTTCACATGCGGCTGATCGCGGAAACTCTGGCGTTGCTTGTATGCGTCCACCTAATCAGAGGGACGAAGGGACTTGCGCAGGATTCCCCCTCTGTATACCAAGTCGAAACCGCCTACCTGTTCAACTTTGTCAAATTCGTGGAATGGCCCGAGGAAGCGTTTGCGGATCCGCTGGCTCCGATCGTGATTAGGATCGTCGGTGACGATCCGTTCGGCGATGCACTGCCGCAGGTTGTGTTGGGTAAGACTGTGCAGGGACGCGATCTCATCATCCGAAAATACCGCGCTGGAGAAGACTTGCGAGGAAGCCACATCCTATTCATCAGCGCGTCAGAGAAGAAACGGCTTCCCCAGATCCTTTCCAGTCTGCACGGGTCATGCGTGTTGACCGTAGCGGACATAGATGGGTTTCTCGAAGAGGGGGGCATGATCCTGCTGTTCTCAGATGAGAGTCGCGTCCGGTTCGCCATTAACGTGGACGCGGCGAATCAAGCCAAGTTGAAGGTGAGCTCAAAGTTATTGAGCTTGGCGCGCGGGGTCGGGCGCAAGGGAAAAGAGGGCGGCTCTTGAGATGCGTCATTGGATCAAAGCCCCTCGTTTCTTGGACGCACGAATCCCGGATCGTAAACAGCAGGTCGGCGCTGTGTTGAGACGGAGCTCTTATGGACAGCTCATCTAAAGGTCTTGCATACGGCGACCTTTCACATCAACTCGGAATTCGACGCGGCGCGGGGCCGATCGAAACGGATCGGCGCCCGATTCGCAAGCGCCGTCCTGCTATTGACCTGGGCATTGGCATTGCCGATCCGAAATGTTCGCGCGCAGGATGCCCCCACGGAGTATCAGGTCAAGGCGGCGTACCTGTTTAACTTTTTGAAATTCGTCGAGTGGCCCGGGGATCCGCTGGCGGATACACATGGGCATTGGATCATTGGAATCGTCGGGGATAATCCCTTTGGTGACGGGTTGAAACAAATTATATCGGGCAGGACCGTGCAAGGACACGAATTGCAGGTTAGGCAATTTCAGCCCGGTGAAGATCTCCACGCCTGTCATGTCTTATTCATTAGCGCGTCTGAAAAAAAACGGCTCCCTTCCATGCTGGCCGCCTTGAGTGGGTCAACCGTGTTGACCGTCGCGGACATGGACCATTTCATCGAGGCAGGTGGAATGATTCAGTTCGTGGTGGAGGACAAGCGTGTGCGGTTTGCCATTGATGTCGGCGCTTCCGGCCGGGCACGGCTGAAAGTCAGCTCAAAATTGCTATCCCTGGCCCGGACGGTCACGGAAACGGAAAAGGCCGGAAACAACTGAGATGCAATGGACCCGCAAACTTTCGCTTCGCCGCAAGATCACCTACGTGATCATGATCAACACGTTTGCGGCTTTGTGCGTGGCCAGCATTGCTTTTGCCGAATATGGGGTGTACCGCTTCAAGCAATTGCAGATGCAAGACCTGAACGCGCTGGCGAACGTCATGGGAACCAACAGCACGGCAGCGCTGGCATTCAAGGACCAGAAATCCGCCACGGACGTTCTCCAGGCGCTGGCGGCCAAGCCGCACATCCTGGCGGCGGCCATCTACGACCGAAACGGCAACCCATTCGTCGTGTATCAGAGGGGGCCATCCAAAAAAGTCTACTCTCCACCGCCTGTTGAAAGCGAATCCAGCCGGTACACCGCGGATCGCGTGTTGGTCTTCCAGAGGATCACTTTGGATGGAGAAAAAGTGGGAACCATCTTTCTCGAAGGGGACACCATTGAATACCAGGAGCTACTGGAGGGCTATCTCTTCTTTTTCGCACTGATTGTCGTGGCGGTTTCCCTAGGGGCCTATTGGATGGCTGAGCGGTTGCAGCGCCCCATTTCAGACCCGATCTTGAAATTAGCATGGACCGCCAAGTTGGTTACGGGAAGCAGGGACTATTCCATCCGCGCTGGAAAACAATCCGAGGACGAAGTTGGCGTCCTAATCGACGGCTTCAATGAAATGCTGGCCCAGATTCAACTACGTGACGCCGAGTTGAACGGCGCGCGCGACGACCTGGAACGGCGGGTGAATGAACGCACCCTCGAATTGGAACAGGAAGTGGCCGACCGCAAGAGCGCTCAGGAAGCGCTGCACGAAAGCGAAGGGCGAATTCGTCTCATCTTGGATTCGACCGCGGAAGCGATTTATGGGATCAACCGGGACGGAGAGTGCACCTTCTGCAATCCCGCGACGCTTGGGTTGCTGGGCTACCTGAAACCGGCGGACCTTGTTGGCAGGCGACTGCACAGCGTCATCCACCATACCCATGCCGACGGGACCCCTTACGCGAAAGAGGATTGCGCTATTTATAATTCGCTTCACAAGGGCGAGGGAATCCACACGGATGACGAAGTTTTTTGGCGCGCCGATGGCACGAGCTTTCCCGCGGAATACTGGGCTCATCCAATTCGCAAGGAAGGAGAAATTGTTGGCGCCGTCGTGACGTTCCTGGACATCACCGAGCGCAAGCGGGCTGAAGAAGCGCTGCTGAGCGCCAAGGATGAGGCCGAGGCGGGAAGCCGCGCCAAGAGTGAATTCCTGGCAAACATGAGCCACGAGATCCGCACGCCGATGAACGGCATTATCGGGATGACGGAGTTGGCGCTCGATACCGAACTCACGGACGAACAGCGGGAGTACCTCAGCCTGGTGAAGTCTTCAGCGGACAGTCTCCTGCGCCTAATCAATGACATTTTGGATTTCTCGAAGATCGAAGCCGGCAAATTCGAACTCGAAGAAGCGGACTTCACAATCCGCGAACTATTCAGTGAGACCCTCAAGACATTGGCCGTGAGCGCCGGCAAGAAACATCTGGAAATTTCCGCCCGCGTGTCGGCAAAAGTCCCGAGGATCGTGGCGGGAGACCCTACGCGCTTGCGGCAACTGATCGAAAACCTGGTTGGCAATGCGATCAAGTTCACCGAACGCGGAAAGATTGTCGTGGACGCGGAACTGGAGAGTCAAACGAGTGACGCCGTGCAACTTCACTTTCGCGTATCCGACACGGGAATCGGAATCCCTCTTGAAAAGCAACAACTGATATTTGAGTCCTTCGCACAGGCGGATGGATCCACCACGCGGCGATTCGGAGGCACCGGCCTGGGCCTGACCATTTCTCGCCGGATCGTCGAATTGATGGGTGGACAGAATTTGGGTGGAGAGTGAAGTCGGGAAAGGCAGCGCCTTTCACTTCACCGGCATGTTCAGGAATGCGTTGGCGCCAGCATTGGACTCCGATGGTCCCGAGCGCCAAAGATTGCAGGGACTCTCTGTCCTGGTTGTCGACGATAGCAAGACCACCAGGAACTATCTCGCCGAGATGTTGACCAATTGGGGTATGAACCTCGTATTGGCCGAAAACGGAGCGAAAGGGCTAGAGGCGATGGAAGCGGCAAGAAAGGCGGGCCAAGCATTCCCCGTCGTGTTGCTGGACGCGCAAATGTCGGGAATGGATGGTTTCGACGCTTGGCAGAGAGTGTTCATGAAAACCCTGCTCTGGCCGGTTCCATCATATTGATGCTCTCCGCCGCACGCCTTCTGGCTGGCAACGCCCGCTGCCGCCAGCTTGACGTGAAGGCATTCGTGACGAAGCCCGTCGGCGAGTCCGAGCTGTATGACGCCCTCATGGTGGTGCTGGGCATGCGCACTGTGGAAGACCGGTCGAGGCAGGATACCTCGCTCCTCAAGGGGCGACCCAAAGAACGCAGCCTCAACATCCTGCTTGCTGAAGACAATCCTGTGAACCAAAAATTGGCGACCCGGCTGCTCGAAAAAGCGGGACATACGTGATCCTGGCGGCCAACGGCAGGCAAGTGCTCGAAGCTCTGGAAAAGGTTCGTCCCCCAGGGTTTGACATCGTGCTGATGGACATTCAAATGCCAGAGATGGATGGGATGGAAGCCACCGCCGCAATCCGTGAAGCCGAAAAGTCTTCAGGCAAGCACGTCCCCATCGTAGCGATGACGGCGAACGCCATGAGGGGTGATCGGGAAAGATACCTCGGCGTAGGAATGGACGGCTATATCTCGAAGCCGATCAATTCGCGCCACCTTTTCGTCGAAATGGAAAGATGTCTGGCAGGAATCAATCCGGGGACGACGATCAGGCGAAGATTCCTTCACCGCACGCCGAACAACTGGACCGGGCCTTGCTCTTGGAACGCGTGGAAGGAGACCAGGAGTTGCTGGCCGAAATGATCCAGTTGTTTCTGGCGGATGCGCCGCACTTGCTCGACGCCATGCGGAATGCACTTTTACAGGGCGACATGATTTTGTTGGAGCGGTCCGCACATTCCATGAAAGGCGCGGCGGGCAACATGTCGGCGATGTTACGGTGGATGCCGCGTTACGCTGGAACAAAGCGCGAAAAAAGGAGACGCTGGAACAATCAAGAACCGATCTGGCGGCCCTCGAAGGCGCAGTCGAACGCGTGCTTCCGGTTCTTGCAGATCTGTGCCAGGAGGTTTCGAAATGAAGATCCTGATCGCCGATGATGAGGCGGTCTCTCGCCGGATGCTGCAAGGCCTCCTGACGAAGTGGGGCTATGAGGTCGCTGCAGTAGAGGATGGCAACGCCGCCTGGGAGCAGCTCGTTGCACCCGACGCGCCTCGCATTGCTTTGCTCGATTGGATGATGCCCGGCAAAAACGGCGTCGATGTATGCCGGGAAATGCGGGCGCAGCGTCCCGAACCATATACCTATATCCTCTTGCTCACGGCAAAAGACGCCAAAGAGAGCGTCGTCGAGGGTCTGGAATCGGGCGCGGATGATTACCTGACCAAACCGTTTCACCCCCAGGAATTAAAAGCGAGGCTTCGTGTTGGGCTTCGGTTGCTCAATCTTGAAGACACCCTCGTGCAGGCCCGCGAAGCGATGCGGTTCAAAGCCACGCACGATGCATTAACCGGAGTCTGGAATCGCGGCACGATTCTGGAAACGCTGGATCGCGAGGTCACCCGATCCAGGCGGGAGGGCGCCTCGTTGGGCGTAGTGATTGGGGACCTGGACCATTTCAAGTCAGTGAATGACACCTTCGGGCATCTCGCAGGAGATGATGTCTTACGGGAGGCCACAAAAAGAATGCAGGCCTCTGTCCGGTCCTATGACGCAGTTGGCCGGTACGGGGGCGAAGAGTTCCTGGTCCTCCTTCCCGGATGTGGCGCCGCGGAAACAGCCGACAAGGCCGAGCAACTTCGGGCCGCGATCAATCAACAGCCAATGGAGACGCCCTCGGGACCGCTACGGATCACCATGAGCCTCGGAGGAGTGGCCACTGCAAATTGGCCGGACGACAACTCGAATCAGGTCCTGCAGATGGCTGACGCCGCACTGTATCGTGCCAAGGAGGAAGGCCGGAACCGCGTTGTCATGGCCGGCGCGGCTGAACATGAGGAGGCGCACCAGCCATCTCTGGAGTTTTCGCCACTTGGGCCGGGGAAAAATAACAACGCACAACCCGCGCGATCCGGCCGTCATGTCGCGTCAGGCATTTCGCTGTGGATCAGTTTCACGGCGGGCTCCGCGCCCCGGCCTGGCCGGGGCGTTCAGCATAAAAGTAGGCCCCGCACCCTCAGTTCGCCGAACTGGCGGCCGCGCGACGCCCGATCACTCGCGCCTGACGAAATGCCTCGAGCGACCCCGGAGCGGTTCTCTCACGCCATGCTTCAAAGCGATTTGCAAAGTTCTCCAGTTGGACTAAATAGGCTGGGTTCTTCATTGCCTCGCGCTGGGCGGGCACAATAGCCTTCACTTTTTCCCAGACGATCCAGCCTTCCGCCGAGTTTTCAAAGAACATTTCATCATCAATCAGCCCTCGGTTCGCCATTCCGGCCGCCATCTCCCAATACGACAGGACCATGCGCAAGCTGGCGCTCTCCTCGCTGCCCATCGGGTATTTGGAGGCCACATCTTGCGGCGTGTTGGCCTCAAACTGGCCGTAGAACCACGTCCGCGCTTGCCGCATCCGTGATTCACGCCGCAATTCGTACAAACGCAAAAGAAGGTTTGCCTGTTCGTGCGTGACCTGTCCCATAGAGTTTGCTCTCCTCTCCGAATCAGCTCCCAGACTTAGCAGACCTGGATTGTTCCAGCAAATCTTGCAGTGATTCGCCCCCTATTACTTCCACGCGCTGAACCCCATTCCAGCGGATCTGTTCCTGATCGAAGCGGTTTTGAATCCGTCGGCGCAGCTCCCGCGCGGCGTCATCCTGCCGGCCGGGAATCGTGCGAAGCTGCATGCGCAGCGTCACGCCGCCCGCCCCAATCGATTCGATTCCGAGCACGCGCGGTCCGTCAACAAGAACTGGAGACCAGGAAGGATCCGTCCGGAGTTCCCCGGACACGCGTTCCAGCGCCGCCAGTGCGGCGTCAGACGAACTTCCGGAAGGCAGGACGATGTCCACAAAGAGCTGGCCCCAATCCCGGCTGAGATTCGCGACCTGGGAAATCTCGCCATTGGGAATGCTGACCAAAGCACCCTGAACATCGCGGATCACCGTGCGGCGGAGCGTAAGGTGTTCGACGCGGCCGGTGACGGCGCCGACAACGGTGCCGATCCGGATGGTTTCGCCCATCACGAATTGATCTTCCACAATTGTGAAGAAACCGTTGATTACATCGCGAACCATGTGCTGCGCGCCGAAACCGAACGCCAAGCTCGCGATCCCCGCAATGGCGGCAATGGGTGTGATGTTGAATCCGAACTCGGGTAGCGCCATCAGGATCGCGCCGATGATGATCACGGCCGTTCCGGCGCTATAGAGGAGTCCCGCGAGAGTTTTTGTGTGTTGCTCGCGCATTCGCGCGATCCGGCCGAGGACTTCGGCGCCGGCTGCCGGGATCAAACGGCGTGTCAACGAGCGCAACACCCGGTTCAGCAGCAAGGCAATCAGCACGATGCTCGCCAGCCGCAGGCTGTGCCCAACCGCGAAATCAGTCCATTTGAATACGCTTGGAACCATACGATTCGGGTGAGATTATAGCATTCACAGGCCCTGCAGAAGGTGGCGAGAAAACGAATGGCTTGAGGCCCGCGGGAGAATCCAATGGAGACTGGACGCAGGTCGTTTCTTTCATCCCTCGTGGTGGCATGGGTGGGAGTGAAGAGTCAATTCGTGGGGCAGATGCGGCAGGGTCCGATTCCCCCGATCCAGATTCCCGATGCCAGCGGGTCTGCCGCCCCGCCTGATATGCCTGTCCCGCGCCGTGATCCTCAGGAGGAGTTGAAAGAGAATCAAAAGAATCTGAGGCGCGATGCCGATCGCTTACTGCATTTGGCACAGGAACTGAAGGACGAGGCGGACAAGACGGAACAAACCAACGTGCTGTCGCTTTCGCTGGTCCACAAGGCTGAAGAAGTTGAAAAGCTCGCCAAGCATATCAAAGGGCTAGCTCGCGCATCATGATGCTTCGACGGCATTGAGCTGTGTGTGCGGGCCCTAGTTGGAGCCCGCGGAATTTTGCCAACGCTGGCGAATACCTGATTCAGGTATACACTCAAGAGAGTGCGAAAGCACTGTCACGATTCGTGACTACAATTTCGGTTTGCTGGGGGGGGGTCTTATGCGGAGTTATCACGGAATTTGGCTCGCGGGTCTATTTGTTGCATCGATTTCAGTTTTTTCGAGCAACTCTTTTGCTGCGCCGCAGGCGCCGAACAGCGCGGACGTTCCTGTTGTGAAAGGCGGGGCAGGGTCCTGTACGGCGGACTTCGTGGTAAATGACCCTTCCGGAAAAGGCGTCTACGATGCCAAGATCGGAATCCAGATCAAGTACCGTTTCATGGGCCTCCACAAGCTCGACCTCACGGTCGGCACGAACTATGAGGGCAAAGCGCGCATCGAAGGTCTGCCGGAGCAAATCAGGGGACCAGCCGAATTCAAAGTCCGTCACGGAGACCAAAGCAAGATCGTGCCATTCGACCCCCAAGACAATTGCCATCCGCGGCACGAAGTCGTTCTCGGCGACAAGTAAGCGCCAAGCTCCGCGAGTCCAACCTGCCAGGGCTGATTGTTTTTACTGGGAAGAGTGGTGCGGCTGGGGAGATTCGAACTCTCGACCTCGTGCTTCGGAGGCACGCGCTCTATCCATCTGAGCTACAGCCGCACGCTTCCTTTTATATCACGGTTTCGAGGGTGGCACCGTGCTTGCCACCCGCTGCCCCGAATACCCGGAAGGCTGCTAAAAAACCAGACTTCCGCGCCGTGAGCCCGTTTACACTGGCTTTCGACATCTCCCGCTCGCACTTTCTGAATCGCCGGCCAGCATTGCTCCGCCAAATCGCAGTGAGGCCAGGCCAGCTTCGCCGCCGAACTCTATATGTTTCAACTAGTTACCTTTTTAGTAATGCGGCTGACGTTCAGTTTCCTCCAGATCCGGACCTGTCCTCCTTCGGCCTGTACCAAACTTGTACCTCCGGCCAATTGCTGCCCCCCGGGCAGGAGCATAGGCTTCTCCTCATTGGGCGCCTCCTCGAAGGGATTGTGGAGGAATCGAGGCGCTCTCCGACACCCGGCCAGAGAAAGCCAGAACTAAGGACATAGAGGGAATCAGACCGCGTGGATCACTGCCCATTCTTGGTGTCCCCGGAGGAGATCCTATGAAGCTTTTTGCATCGAAATTTGCAGAGGCAACAGGAATGAAAACAATAAAGCTTGCCTCGGTTCTCGCATTTTCGGCGGCGGTATTACTCCCGGGATTGACAATTGCTCAGACCGATCCAGGAGTCCGCAACAACACTGGAGTGAACGCGGGCCAGCCGTTTGCTTCGGTCACCGCCAATACAAACGACTCAGCCTTTTTCGCGACCGGACTCGCGCAGTTTATCGAGCACCAAACCGTTACGGGAGACAACCCAGGTCTGGGGCCGCGGTTCAACCTGGACGCGTGCGGGGCATGTCATTCGCAACCTGCCCCGGGGGGATCCAGCCCAGCCTCCGCCATCTTCCCCAATATCGGGCCGAATCCTCAAAGTACGGTGTTCACTACCCTAGTGAATAACATCCCCGTGGTGAGTAGCTCGACGAACACTATCCCATATTTCGTCCAGGATAACGGCCCGGTGCGCGAAGCACGCTTCCCATTTTTCATAGGTCAGTCTGGCAATCCTAACACCCACGAGGACCGTGGAGGGCGTGGAGGATCTGAACCAGCAGCTATCTCCCAATGGGGGCGTGGAAGACTTGTTCACAGTCTCCGGCCGCGCTGACGCACCCGGTTGCAGCCTGCAGCAGCCCCCTTTTAATACAGCCCGAGATGAAAACAACATTATCTTCCGCATCCCCACGCCGCTCTTTGGCGCGGGTCTGATGGCGAACATTGACGACTCAACCTTGCTCGGCAATCAGGCAGCCCAGGCGGGCAACATCTTCGGCATCGGCGGCTCCTTCAACCGTAATGGCAACGACGGTACGATCAGCCGCTTCGGATGGAAGGCCCAGAACAAGTCGCTGATGATCTTCGCTGGTGAGGCCTACAACGTGGAAATGGGAATCACCAACGAGCTGTTCACGCAAGATCGGCCGCTCCCAGAGGAGGAATTACTAAGCGGGTTGCCGTCGACCTGCCTGAACCTCACCGGGAAGGGCTACCCGGAAGACATTACCCACTCCGGTGGAAACACCGCCTCCACGGTTACCAGTGACGTCGGGCTGTTCAATGTCTTCATGCA
The DNA here is from genome assembly GCA_963811715.1 of Terriglobia bacterium. Lineage (GTDB taxonomy): Bacteria > Acidobacteriota > Terriglobia > Acidiferrales > UBA7541 > Palsa-360. The sequence continues at coordinate 1,534,339 of CAWESM010000003.1, read as the reverse complement.
GTTCCTGGATCAGCCCACACCCGCTACCCCGCAAGGAGTAGACCCAGCCTCGATTACGAGGGGCAGAGGGTTCTTTATGTCCATTGGTTGCGCCGCCTGCCATACCCCTTCGCTCACCACCCAGCCTTCTCAATTGACGCCCGGTCTGGGCAACGCTATTGCCAACTTGTTTTCTGATCTAGAGATCCATCACATGGGTGTACGGTTGGCAGACAATGTTTCCCAGGGCGGCGCTGGCGGCGATCAGTTCCGAACGGCTCCGCTATGGGGTTTGGGGCAACGGATCTTCTTCCTGCACGATGGCCGTACCACGGATTTATTGCAGGCGATCGAGGCTCACGCGAGCCGGGGTTCCGAAGCCACTCGCGTGGAAGAGAACTTTGATAATTTACTCACGACCAGCCAGAAGCAGGACCTCCTCAACTTCCTGCGCTCGCTGTAGTCATTTACTAATACTAAGATTTCCCCCGGGCGAGGCTCGAAGAGGTGCCTCGCCCGGGTTTTCCGTTGTGGAACTAGGGTCCTAAATATGCGAACAATGTTCCTGCGCTCCGTCGTACTTCTTGGTCTATGGGGGCTTCCCATATCGGTGGCCACCCGGGCGCAGGGGACACCACAGAGTGACGTACGCTTTTCCAGCAGTCCCCTTGGGAAAAAGCTGCCGACAGAGGTCATCCTCGTTAAGGGGGCATGGTCGAGCGCCAGCGATTCGGTGACTCCTCTGCCAGAAGGCGGGAAAGTGGGCGCCGATGTCTATAGCAATCAGTATTTTGGACTTACTTACACCCTACCCCCAGGTTGGACCGAGAAATACAGCGGCCCACCTCCCTCGGACAGCGGGTACTACGTCCTCGCGCAACTCCGGCCTGCGGACACATTCAAGGGGACAAGTCGAGGCAATATTTTGATCGCCGCCCAGGATATGTTTTTCACCCTCACGCCGGCCAAGGACGCGCTGGAGCTGACCAATTACGCCAAAGACAATTTGAATGCGGACTACAAAGTGGAACAACCGCCGACGGAGCTCAAGATCGCCAAGCATTCCTTCGTGCGTTTTGACTACGGTTCGCCCGTGGCTGGGCTACATTGGCATGTGCTGGCAACTCAAATCCGCTGCCATGTGGTCCAATTCATCTTCACCAGCCGCGACACGGAGTTAGCGGAACAACTTATCCGGGAGATGAACCAGATAAAATTGCCCGCCGGGGCCGGTACCACGTCGGGGACTGGCGGCGGTGATGTGCCCACTTGCATCAAGGAATACGCAAGCGGCGAGAACGTAGTGGAGAGAGTTGATCCGGTCTTTGCCGAGCGCAGATTCAATCCTGTTCCTGTCCGGATCATCATCGATAAAGAAGGAAAGGTAAAGCACATTCATTTTCTCAGCGCCTTTCCTGATCAGGCAGAAGCCATTACGGATGCCCTATTTCAGTGGCGGTTCAGACCGTACGTGCGCGATGGAAAGCCCGTGGAGGTGGAAACCGGCATCATGTTCGGACGTGCGCCACGCCTGACGACACCTCCATCAACGAATGCGGCGACTGAATGACGAGCCTTCGTTTGTGCGCTTCGCGGCTTGTCACCGGTTTGTGGGGTGACGTTTGTGGCAACGACATTTCTCGGTTGCTAGGCCAAGCGTCACCGTTTCAGTTCACGGCCGCGGGGACGAAGTAGCCCACCTTGTTATTCGCGGGCGAGCCGTACCACATGCGTCCCTGGGCATCGAGGAAAAATTCCTTCATCATGTTTTCAGAATGTGGGAATGGGAATTCAGTCACCTGCCCGCTCTTCGGATCCAGGCGCCCCACGAGATCCATTTCATCGGAGGAGTACCACAAATCGTGATTCCGATCGATCCCGAAGGCATACGGGGTCGGGCTTGGGCCGGGCAACTGAAACTCCTTGAAGGTTTCTGTCTTAGGGTCAAACCGCCCGATCTTGCCGCCCCTATATTCGGCAAACCAAATCACGCCATCGGAATCGATCTCGATGCGCCGCGGCCAGGAGTGAGCCGTGGGCGGGGCCCATTTCGTTACCTTGCCCGTTTTCGCGTCGACTTTTCCGATCTTACCTTCGTCCTGAAACTCAGCGAACCAGGGGTTGCCGTCCTTATCTATTTCCACGCCGTAAGGAGAAAATGCATCTGGAAAATGGGAAAATTCATTCGTCTTGGGGTCAAATACGGTTAGATTGTTGAAGACGGCAGTACCCCACACTCTTCCGTCGTGGTCCACGCGGACCGTGTGCTTCGACCCACCGTCCTCGAGACCTTCCATTCCGGATTTGTACGTATCCTGATATTCGGTGATCAGCCGCGTTTTCGGATCCCACCTCCCAACTTTGTTGGAGGCTTGCTCTGCGAGCCACACTGACCCGTCCGGCGCGGGGACAGCCGAATGGATGCCCGCGGTCCCTTTATTGGGCGCAACAAACTCTTCAATCACGCCGGTATTTGGATCCAGCCTGCCGATTCGATTCCCGGACCCAAAATCGGGGATCCAGATCATTCCGTTTTTATCCGGCGCGGCGCTGAACGGCATGCGATTCGGTCCGGGCATATCGTATTCCACATACGAAATCTTCATGGCTTCATCACTGAAAGGCCGCAACGTTTCTTTGTATCCCGGCAATTCTGTTGGAGATTTCGGCAATTTGGAATCCACGCCAAACGTGTCATTCAAGTAGGAAATAATCGTGGCGGCAGCTTGATCGTCGATGTGATTCCCCAAGCGCGCGTGGCGGACGTCCCGCATGTAGTTGACGGCTTGCGCCCATCCGTCCGCGTCCCGCCGCGTCGCGGCCATTCGTGATTGGAATCCGTGGCAGGCAAAACATTCCGCCGCAATCAGCTGTTTGCCCTTCCCGTCGGGCAACAGCTTCTTCCCTTGATACACGGATAGGTCGCTCCAGCGAACCATCCCTTTTTCCAAAGCGAAATCGACGGAGGAAGAATCACCGGCGCCCAATTTCACGCCGACGCGCGGATCGCTCTTGTATCCGACGGCATTCGCGCGAACTTCATACTCTCCCGGCGGCAAGCCCTGCATCTGATAGCGTCCTTGCTTGTCGGACAACACATTCACGTAAATCTTGGTTTTCGTGTTTTGGGCTTGCACAAAAGCGCCCTTAAACGGCGCTCCCATGGGGTCTTTCACCGTCCCGGAAATCGTCGCATCGGACGCCCCGTACGCAAGCCAAGCGCACAACATCACAAGCCCCAGAGTCTTCCCAATTGCTTTCATGCGTTGCTCCCTCCTAATGCGCTTTCCGCCGGCAAGTCTTTGTTTCTGTCGCTATAGAGTTGGAATTTCTGGCCGCCAACAGAAGTACAAGTCTCTAGTAGCTGGCGATAGATCACTCTATGTCAAATCGCGCCCCATTTCCTCGCGTGTTCGCCATCGATACTATCGACGGAGGCCAGATTCTCAGTCCTCGATTCCAAGCCGTGGCCGCAACTTCCGATAAAACCCCGCAACAGCCGCGATCGCCACGCCACAGCCACCTGCGAGGAACCCAACGAGCCGGTCAGGGCGCCCCTCGAAATTCAGGTAGCCCTTCAGCACGAGTCCGGCAAGACCCAACAGACCGAAAATAAGCCCCCACGAGAAACACCATTTCCAGATTCGGACCATGTTGGCATACAAGGCCCCATTCAACCTGTAATTCAACGCATATTCACTGCGGTCGTTTTTCTTGGGCTTCATTTCACTGTCAATTGGGCCCCAGAATTCGCTGGGCATCAGCAGCAGATCGAAGGCAAAGATTCCCGCCACAAACCAGGCCAACGACGTGAGGAATGCGATCGTTGCTATGATTCGCCAGGGTCTCAGCATTTCGCCGGGCGGCTCCTTCAACAATTCCACGAGAACCGGGATCGTAAATCCGGCCAGAAACGTGCACACCGTCATCTTGAGTTCAATTTTTTTACGGAGCAGTTCCGAAGAGTCCTTCGCTCCGAACTGCATTTCCACGATGCTACGGCCATTCCTGATCTCCTCGGGTGTCCCGGATACGACAATCGCTTCGCCAAACCCAATCCTGCGGCATTTTCGTCCCGCCACGGAACGAAGCAGTTGGGCGACGGCGGGGTGATGCCCGACAACAGCGATCGTCTCGTCATCTTTGTCCGCCAGTGGTATGCCATTCGATAGCTCGGTCCATTTCAGGCCATCCGGCTTCTCATTCGGATTCAACAATTTTGTGGCAACCGGCTCGATGCCAGGGAAAACAAGTCTCGCGGTTTCTTGCGTCGGGAGCCGCTCGCTGGTGAGGACAATTCTGGGCTTTATCTTCTCCTCCTGAAGTCCGACGGCGACTTCGGATGCTTTTTGCTTCGCCTCACAGGTAAGCTGCGCCTCCCGCTCCGGCATATCGTGCCGTCGTTCCGCGTGTCGCATCAGAATCAGTCTCATGGCCTGTAGTCCTCCGAACCGAGAACTGATCCGCCGCGCCCGATGCAATCGCACTCCTCTCGGGGCGGCCAAATCTTTTGAGTGGGACCTTCGAGAGCAAGGCTCCATTAGGTCACCTATACACCTCAGTCCGGCCGCCCACAATAGCGAAATAACAATGTTCCTTAGCCGCGGCTGCGCAGGGATTCAAGTCCGCCCCTCCGAGCCTTACGCGCGGCGCCTCCCCCTGGGTCAATCCTGAGGATTCGTAGCGAAGATGGACAACTCCGGGGTAAATCCGCGGTCCTCCATTTCAAGCATCGCTTTCACCATGTGTGCGATGTCTTCCCCGCGCAGCTTGGTCGCATTCGCTTTTTGTGGTAACCGGGCCGTCGGATAAAAATTCGTGACGACCTCGCTTGGATTCACCAGAAACACGCGGATATTGTATTTTCGGAGTTCCGCTCGCCAGCACTCGGTCATTCCCCGCAGCGCGAACTTGCTCGCATAGTACGCCGTGCCATTGGGAGCGCCACGCAGAGCGGCCGTGGACGCGATGTTCACGATATTTCCGCGCTGCTTTTTGACGAAATGTTTGGCAGCCTCACGGGCCATCAGCATCGCGCCCGTGACGTTTGTGGCGAACACAGCTTCGAAGTTTTCCCGATCGAAATCCACGAGATTCTTGAACACGCCAATCCCCGCATTGTTCACCAGAATGTCCAGATCACCGAACTCTTGCAAAATCTCGCGATACGTCCGCTCGACATCCGCCTCCACCGCTACGTTCGCGTGAATCGGATGCACGCCCAATTCCCGCGCGGTCTCCGCGAGACGGCGCTCGTCGCGTCCCGTGATCGCAACGCGCGCCCCGGTCGCAACGAACGCTTGCGCGATCGCGCGCCCGATCCCGCTGCTCCCACCCGTGATCAACGCCACTGCATTTTTCAGATTCATTTTTCCTCCACCGCGCTCCGCGCCCTGAGATATTGCCACACCAAGCCTCGATTTCTCACACCGGATGTAGCATGAACTGCGTTCTTGATCTATTTGCGCTGGGAACGCGGGCTGGTGACGCCGACGTCTCGCCGGCGGTTTTACGCTGCGAAAATAGCGCAAGAATCGTCCCGACACGTCGGGGCGCCACCAAAACCCTTTCTCCACAAAAAAGTGTGAGTTCACCGATCCGCTTACTCCGATCACGGTGAGAAGTCCGCGTACGCCAGATGCCGTCAGTTCGCGATCGGCCCGGCCTTGTGTCGGCCGCGGGGGCAGGCCCGCACCCCGCGCGAAATATAGCGCAATTGCCCCGGGGCATGATATTCTCCGCGAAACGTAGGTAGAAAAAGGAGGCGCTACCATGGAACGAAAGAAGGCGTCAGAGTTCGATCAGGAGTTGCTCAATCTTTTTGACCAGTATGTGCACGGGGCGATCAGCCGCCGTGATTTCATGGATGGCGCGACGAAGTTCGCCGTCGGCGGCCTGACAGCGGCGGCCATTTTCGAGGCCCTCAGGCCCAACTATGCCTTTGCGGAACAGGTCCCCAAGGATGACAAACGGTTGAAGACCGAATACGTCACGTTTCCCTCGCCACAGGGTTATGAGACGGTGCGCGCCTATCTCACGCGGCCGGCGGACGCCAAGGGCAAGTTGCCCGGCGTGCTCGTCGTCCACGAAAACCGCGGCCTGAATCCCTACATTGAGGACGTCGCGCGACGCCTGGGAGTCGCCGGCTTTCTCTCATTGGCGCCGGATGAACTCTACAGCCTCGGCGGTTATCCCGGTGATGATGAAAAGGGAGTGGCGATGCAGGCCAAGCTCGATCAAAAGAAAATGATGGAGGACTGGGCGGCGGCCGCGAACTATTTGAAGACACGCCCCGATTGCACCGGAAAAATTGGTGTCGTCGGCTTCTGCTATGGCGGGGGCGTGGCGAACAACCTGGCAGTCCGCATGCCGGACCTTGGCGCCGCCGTTCCGTTCTATGGAATGCAGCCTTCCGCCGAGGACGTGGCCAAGATTAAAGCACCTTTGCTGATTCACTACGGCGGGCTTGATACCCGCGTCGATGCCGGGTGGCCGGCGTTTGAGGCCGCTCTGAAAGCCAATCACGTCACCTACTCAGCCTACATCTACGAGGGAGCGAATCACGGCTTCCACAACGATACGACACCCCGATATGACAAGGCCTCTGCGGAATTGGCGTGGAGCCGCACGTTGGAGTTTTTTAACAAAACGTTGCGATAAGGTTGGGTGCGGGCTCTACTTGCAGCCCCCGAAATAAAATCCGGGGAACCAGAAGGTTGTGGGTTCCCCTCGACCGAGATCGGGACCAGTAAGTCCTTTCTGTTGAATAGCTTACGTCCCGAGAGTACTCGCGCCTCGAATCCCGTTTTCTGCTGATATACTCATCGTCACTATTGAATATAAGTAAACTATGGTGTAGATGGCTATTACTCTTTCCGAACAGATGACCTCGGCAATCGACCCCACAAGAATGTGATTGTGATACACGTCACGTAAGGATGTGCTGTTAAGCACAGCGCTGCCTTAACGGGTAAGCCATAGTGGCAGACGTGACGGCCCGGCGAAGCATGAGTTCGATGTCGGAGGGGTACAGTTCAATAGGAGATTTTGAGATGCGACGAGCAACAAAAACTGGTGCGGCAGCCACTATCCTTACGGCTGGTTGTCTGCTTTGGATTCTGGCTCTGGCACCGAAGGCCTCGGCGATACCCGCTTTCTCGCGGAAATATCAAACTTCTTGCGCCACCTGCCACAGCAATTATCCGGAGTTGAACGATTTTGGGGAAGCGTTCAAGAAGAACGGCTTCAAGTTCCCTGCGGACGACGATTCCTTTGTGAAGGAACCTCCCGTGCTGCTCGGCGCAAAGGCGCAAAAGGAGGCGTTTCCGAATGCAATTTATCCAGGTGAAATACCCGGAACTATTCCCATCTCTTTCCGCTACTCCGGAAACTTTAATTACTCCTCAAAACAACCGGATGCTGTCGCAGCGGGAGGCTTTACGCCCAGGACGGATCTATTCGTACCGAATACCCTCACGATCATTGCTGCGGGCAGCTTCGGGCAGAATATCTCTTTCTGGATTGACGACGATGTTTCCGCGGCTGGTTCGGGGGCGGACGGAGGGCTGGGCGACGGCTACCTGAAGTTCGATGTGGGCCATTACATGGGTCTGCCAAGCAGAGCACTGAATGTCCGGTTCGGACAATTCGAGCTGGATTTGCCATTCTCGCAGGCACGGACGATTTATCCGTCCGCTTACGACGTTTTCAGCGAAACGGCTTTGGCTCCTCCCCCCAACACCTTAACGACTCCTCTTCCGGCTGTATTTCAGACCACCAACAATCCTTTCGTCCTGGGGACGCCGCAACGCGGGATCGAACTTGGCGGCTATGCCAACAACCAAAATTTCACGTGGTCGGTGGCCCTCAACGACGGAACCAATTCGAACTATGGAGCCGGGTCCTCGATCTTCGCGCGGAACACGAAGGATGTCTACATCCGCGCCTCGCAGAAATTCAACCTGGAACGCGACCCGGCGAGCCGCAATGCCGTACAGGCTGCGGGAGCAACGGGACCGCGCGACCACACGTCAATCCGCCTCGGCGGCTTCTACTATTACGGCAACAACGAGTCGAACTTCGGAAGCAGTCCACTCGGCTTCGGTGGAACGATTAAAGAGGCGTTCTATCGCGCCGGTGCGGATGTTCGTTTCAAATACCGCAAGATGGAACTCTTTGGCCTTGGCATGGTAGGTCACGACAATAACCACACAGTGGACACAACTGCAATGACCATCAACAGTGCGCCCGCTGTCACCTATGCCGGAGGCTTCGCGGGCGGCAATTTCTGGATTCACCCCTGGTTGATCGCCTACATGCGCTATGACTTCGTGAACTCAACGGCCGACGCCGCCAACCTGGGTCCTCCCTCTCAATATATAACGCGCAACCGCTTCAGCCCGGGCTTGCAAGTGCTCGTTCGCGCGAATATCAAGCTCATCGGTGAATACCAATATCACTGGAGGCAGCCGTACACCGATCCAACCACGTCCAACACGTTGTACTTCCGGCCGAACGCATTCGTATCCGGAGTTGATTACGTATTCTAGGCAGTCGTGTACACTACCGTTTCAAGGCAGGTACATCTGCAACCGAGAGGAAAACAATGAGTTCATGGAAACTGGCAGTAAGAACTGTGGGAGTCTTGAGCTTCGCACTGCTCTTCGCAAACGCGGGCCGGGCCGGAAGCGTCAAAGGAAAGGTCACCGTCCAAGGGATCAAGTCGGCTGAAAACATCGCCGTGTACGTGGACACAATTCCCGGGAAAAAATTCGATCCGCCCGCGGACCACGCGGTGATCGACCAGCGCAAGATGAATTTCATGCCGCACGTGACGGCCGTGTTACAAGGGACCACGGTGGATTTTGTGAACAGCGACGCCGTCGGTCATAATGTGTATTGGCCGTCCATCGGCGGCAATAAGAAGCTGACGCACAATCTCGGCACCTGGCCAAAGGGGGAGAAAAAGTCATTCCAGTTTAGCGACCTCGGCGCCGCTTCGCTGCTCTGCAACGTCCACCCGGATATGTCCGGCTTCCTTGTGATTGTTCCCACACCGTACTTTGCCGTGACGGACTCGGATGGAACGTATGAGATTAAAGACGTGCCTCCGGGGACATACACTTTGAAGACTTGGAGCGAAGACGGCAAGGTCACTACGCAACCAGTGACCGTGGCGAGCGGCGCGGTAACCGCCGACTTGACGGTGAAGAAGTAGGGGGGACCGAACTGGAGGCCGCGCATGGAAGCCCGGTGCGGCCCCCAGCCCCAGTCGAGTTGATTTGGAGAGATGAGCCAATGAATTGCAGAAATCGAATCTTGGAATCCGCTCTTCTGGGTTTTGCCGGCATTCTCCTCGTGGCAAGTTCCGCGCTCGCTCAAGTGAGCCCCGGCGAAATCGCGAATCCAAATCTAAAAACCGCCGAACAGGAGTACCTTCCGCAGATTCGATCGCTGCAACATGCCATCAACGAGACACAATTTCCGTTCCCTTTCATTCTTACCCGCTATGTTGGCTTGGATCCCAGCCGCCAGGCTTCGCTCGATACGCGCGGGATTGAATTCGTCTATTTTCAAAATCGAATCCTATTGAAAACGTCTGGATTCTACACGGCCGCTTTCAATGCGGAGCAGCTCACACCCAACGGGCGCGCCAGCCGCACTTTTCAAGAAGTCATCACTCCGATCCTTCGCCTGATTGCACGCGAGATTCCTCCGGACGTGAATTGCGACGGCATCGCCTTTGAAATTGCGTATCACGCCCGGGCTCCCCGCAAGGATTCCGATTTTGAGGGCCGGGAAATCCTAGCGGTGGTGCTCGATCGCGCCGACGCCTTCGCATTTCTAAGCGAGCCGGGCAACGAGCAGCGGCAGGCGATACTCAATCGCTCGGGAATTTATCTGGACGCCCAACCTTTTGGGCTTGCCCTGGAGCAAAAAGATTCGCTCAACCTGGAAGCACTCGCGAAACTCGGATCCGAAGACGCCGCGCCGCCAACCCCGTCTGGCTCCGCGACTGTTGCGCCCACGCGCGTGTCTATCGCGAACCCTCGACTCGCGCCGGCGGCTTTGTCGGCTTCGGTGCGCGCCACGCCTGCTGGAATAGGCGCGGCGGGCATGGTCAGCTCGTCTGCCGCGGAGGCTAGCCCGAAGGCAGCCGCGTCGCCAGCCGACGCTGATCGGCTGCAGGCTCAATTTCAGCCCCAGCTCGACGCGCTTCTGAAGGAAGATGGCGCAACATTTCATCTCGTGGAGTATGCGCCGCCATCCATCGCCCTCGATCACCAGCAGTTGGCATTGCAGCTGACACTCCGAAATTCTTCGGCATTCGAGAAAAATACGAGCTCGATTTACAAGCGCGCCGCGCAGAGCTTTGACCTTTTCCTTGCTCCGCAACTGAAGGCGCTTGTGCCCAAGCTTCCGGCGGAGCTCCCAGTGGATGCGCTCGACTTTTCCGTCCTCAATCGGTTAGGCAATGAGAAGGACGCCTCCGAGGCGGTTGAATTCATTTGCCCTCTGAAAGCGATTCGATCTTTCGTCGAAGATGAAATGACTGGCCAGGATTTAATTAACCAAAGCGTTGTGCTCGTGAACGGTGTGCGGATTCGCCTCGACCTGGAACTCGTCGAATGACTACCGCCTCGCGGAGAGAAGCAGTGATCGTGATAAAGAGGCGCCTTCCTCTCATCAGCTTGGCGGTGATCTTCCTCTCGGCGCCATCGACGCGGGGCCAAACGGCTGGGACCAAAGCCGGCACGGTTACGGCCGTCGCAGGCGAAAGCTGGCTCAGCCATCTCCACAGATCCTTCGACGCGACGAGTATGGGTAAGACGTGGGATGTGGGGCCGTCTGCTCCGATGCCGTGGGAAGAATCCTCTCACTGGCAACCGGAGCTGACGCCCGGCTTCGCCACAAACATCGTCGATCTCCATGGATCGGACCTCTATCGCCTGAATTGCCAAGGATGCCACGGAGGATCGGGCGCCGGCGCTCCCCCGGAAATCAATCCCGTCATCGACCCCGTCCGGGCGACTTCCGTTGCCGTCATCTTGGAGCGAACGAAGAAGACGGGTCAGGAAATGAGCCGGGCGGATGCCACAGCGCTCGCCAAGCAGGCGAGCGTCCTCTTGAACGAACGGTTCCACAAGGGGGGGCAGAACATGCCGCCGTTTCCCCAGTTAAGCGACGCGGAGATTCGCTCGATCATCGCTTATATGGAACAGCTGGCTGGAGTCCCTGGCGCGGAGAAAAATCAAATTGCGATAAAGGAATCCCCTTACCGCGTGGGGGAGCTCGTCGTAAAATCCACCTGTCACATCTGCCACAGCGCTGCCGGGCCCGATCCCACTCCCCAGCAGTTGATGCAGGGAGCGTTTCCGCCGCTCAGTTCTCTGACGACGAGGACGAACCTCTCCGACTTTATCCGAAAAGTAACGTATGGAGCGCCGATCCTCATGGGTGCGCCGCCTTCCTCCTATAGAGACTCTTACAGGGGCAGAATGCCAGTGTTTCGCTACTTGACCCAGGACGAAGCGGCAGACGCCTACTTGTACCTCGCGCTCTACCCGCCCCACGAATAGCGATAGTGGCGGCATTCGCGGCGGGGGAAGGCCCCCAAACCTTGCGGCCGGGCGTTGAAAATTGGAGACGAATCCGGGGGAACTCGCAATTGCGACTCGTTGGCCTTCTGTTGCGATCTGGTCTAAAATTCCAATGCCGCGAAATGGTACCCTGCCGCTAGAGTGGGGTTCCAAATCTCAGTAAAGAGGGTATGTGGAGGGCGTCTTCCCGAACAGTTTCAGCGTTAGTTTGGGCGGTTGTCGCCTCCGTCGGAACAAGCGATAAGGAGTTGTGATGGCAAGGACTTGTGACCGCCCACGTGCGCGCAGTTGTAACCATGCCCAATCCTTAGGCGTCTAACATCTCACAGAATACAGTATTTTAGGGCGGCGTACTCCGAATGGGACGGGTGATTGCAAAAATATGACCAGGCCTCTCACGAACTTGAAAGAATTCAGACGGCGCACAGCGTGGATCGTTGCTCCCACCACTTTGGCAGCCCTGGGTGCACTGGCCTCTGGCTGCGCAAAACAACAAGCCGCGCCACCCGCGCGTCCACCCGCCTCGGTAACTGTTGGTAAGGTCACCCAAAAAACGATGCCTGTCGAGGTTGTGGCCGTGGGCAATGTGGAGGCAATTTCGACGATCTCGATTCGGGCGCAAGTTGCTGGTGAGGTCCATGACGTTCATTTCAAAGAGGGCGATTTCGTCGCCAAGGGACAGGTGTTGCTGACGATCGACCCGCGGCCCTATGAGGCCGCGCTCGCGCAAGCCAAAGCCGCGCTCGCGCGCGACAAGGCCACGGGCGTCTACAATCGCGCACAGGCGCAACGCTACAAGACGCTTTTTGACCAGGGGGTCGTGCCGGCGGAGCAGGTAGACTCTTATACCAGCGCCGCCGACGCGTCCGACGCGGTGCTGAATGCCGATGCGGCCGCCGTCAAGACAGCGGAACTCAATCTGGAATATTGCACGATCGAATCCCCGATTGACGGGCGAACCGGCACCATCATGGTGAAGCCGGGCAATTTGGTGAAGGTCGCGGATGTGCCCATCGTGGTGATCAACCAAGTGAACCCAGTTTATGTTAATTTTACTGTTCCTCAACAGTACTGGCCAGATATCAAGGAGCACGTGGACCGGGGCGCGCTCCATGTCCTGGCCACCATCCCGCAGGATCCGGGTCAGCCCATTCAGGGCACACTCACGTTCGTGGACAATGTTGTGGATTCCACGACCGGCACGATTCACCTGCGAGGCACCTTCGAAAATCCGCGGAATCGTCTATGGCCTGGTTTGTACGTCAGCGTCTTGCTGACGCTCTCGCAACAACCGAACGCTACCGTAGTCCCCGCGCATGCCATTATTACGACCCAGCAGGGTTCCTATGTGTATGTGGTGAAGGCGAACAATACGGTCGAGCAGCGGACCGTTGTGCCTACCCGGACCATTAATGAGGATACCGTGGTCGAGAAGGGCCTCCAGCCCGGCGAAACCATTGTCACCGATGGCCAGGTAAATTTGGTGCCCGGCGCGAAGGTCGAAGCCAAGAACAGCAACGCCGAACCGACGGATAAGCCAGCGGACCGTCCTGGTCAGCAGGCAGGCTCGACCGACCACGCAGCGGCTGCGGCAGATCCTCCAGCGGGAAAACCGGGACATCCCAATGCACAGTAACGGCCGCCAACCGAATTTCACAGGAGCAGGGCATGAGCATTCCTGAACGGTTTATCCAACGGCCGATCGCAACCACGCTGGTCATGCTGGCCATCCTGCTGTTTGGGATTGCAAGTTACCGTGTCTTGCCGGTGAGCGATTTACCGAACGTAGACTACCCGACCATCAATGTGTACGCGAACGTGCCCGGCGCGAACCCGGACACGATGGCTGCAGCGGTCGCGTTGCCGTTGGAAAAGCAATTCTCCAATATCGCCGGTCTGGATTCCATGGTGTCGTCGAACCGGGTCGGCGCGACCTCGATCGTGCTGCAGTTCAGTCTCGATCGCAATCTCGACGGCGCCGCTCAGGACGTGCAAGCCGCGATTTCGCAGGCCGCCCGACAATTGCCGCCGAATATGCCGTCCCCGCCTTCGTACTACAGGCAAAACCCGGCCGACTATCCTGTCCTCTTTATTGCTCTCAGCTCGGCCACACTGCAGCTTTCCGCTGTGGACGAGTATGCGGAGACGATGATCGGCCCCGACTATCTCCACGGTGAACGGCGTCGCGCAGGTGCAGATTTACGGGCAATTTAAATATTCCCCGCACATTCAATTGGATCCACAGGCTCTGGCCACCCGGCAAATCGGCATTGACGAAGTCGAGAGCGCTCTCACAAACGGAAATGTAAACCTCCCGACAGGCACGCTCTGGGGATCTCAGCGCGCCCCGACCGTGCAGACCCAAGGCCAACTCTACAATGCCGCTGATTATTCGAAGCTGATCGTCGCTTACCGAAATGGCTCCCCGGTCCGGCTTTCTGATTTAGGGCGTGTCATCGACAGCATCCAAAACGACAAGAACCTGAACTACTACTACGACGCGAATTCGCCCAAGGGCACGGTCGCCATCCCGATGGTCGTCTTTAAACAGCCGGGCACGAATGCCGTGCAAGTGGTGGACGGAATCAAGGCGATGCTCCCCCGTTTGCAGGCGGCGTTGCCGCCGTCCGTAAACATGCGCGTACTTTTCGACCGCTCGATCACGATTCGCAACTCGGTGAATGATGTAAAGTTCACTCTCGAGCTTGCCCTCTTCCTTGTGATCATGGTCATCTTCCTGTTCTTACGGAATGTGTCAGCAACGACGATTCCCAGCCTGGCGCTCCCCTTCTCGCTGGTGGGCACCTTTGCCGTGATGTATCTGGGCGGCTATTCGCTGGACAATCTTTCGCTGATGGCCCTAACCCTCTCGGTGGGCTTCGTCGTGGACGACGCGATCGTGATGCTGGAAAACATTGTGCGTCACATGGAGCACGGAGAAGGCGTGATGGAGGCCGCCATCAACGGCTCGGGGGAGATCGGTTTTACGATCCTTTCCATGACGCTGTCGCTTTCGGCTGTGTTCATCCCGGTGTTGTTCATGGGCGGAGTTCTCGGCCGGCTACTGCACGAGTTCGCCGTGACGATCATGGCAGCCATCCTGGTGTCAGGATTCGTGTCCCTGACACTCACGCCGATGCTTTGCAGCCGCTTCCTGAAACCCCAGCACGAGGTGAAGCATGGCCGCCTCTACAACTTTTCTGAGTCCGTACAAGCGGGCCTCGAGAGGGGATATGACCGATGTCTTCAGGTCGTGCTTCGGCATAAGTTGGCCACTATGGTTTTTTCGGCGGCCTTGGTGGTCGGGACGTACTATCTTGGCGTCATCATTCCGAAGGGCTTCCTGCCAAGCGAGGATATCGATCAGATCAACGGGACCACGGAAGCCATTGAGGGTATTTCGTTTGACGCGATGATGGAGCACCAAAGACAAATCGGCGAGATCCTGGCGCGGGATCCTTCGGTCGACTACGTATTGTCATCGATCGGCTCGGGCGGCAGAACTCTGAACCAAGGAGGTCTCAACATCCGGCTGAAGCCGCGCTCCCAGCGTCCTCAAGTCGACCAGGTCATCAACGAGTTGCGCCCTAAGCTTGCTGCGGTGCCCGGGATCACCACGTTTCTCAGGAACGATCCTCCCATCCGCATCGGCGGCTTGCAAAGCAAGGCCCTCTACCAGTTCACGATACAAAGTCCGAGCACCAAGGACCTTTACGATTCAGCACAGGGTTTCACAGCGAAGATGAGTGCTCTGCCGGGCCTTACAGACGTCAGCAGCGATCTTCAAATCCGAAATCCCCAAATCAATGTCGATATTGACCGCGATGCCGCTTCGTCATATGGGGTGACGGTGAATCAGATTGAGGACGCGCTGTATTCCGCCTATGGCCAGCGCCAGATCTCTACCATTTTCGCGCCCAATAACCAGTATTGGGTCATCCTCGAACTGGAGCCGGAATATCAGCGGGACGCAAACAAGATTGCATCGCTCTACGTTCACTCGGCGCCGTCGCAAAATTTCCCAGGCGGTCAGCTCGTGCCGCTCAGTGCGGTGGCGAAACTTACTCCCACCTTGGGACCGCTTTCGGTAAATCATTTGGGGCAACTGCCAGCGGTAACGGTTTCCTTTAATCTAAAGCCCGGCACCTCGATCGGAGATGCCGTGAACGAAATCAATGACTTGGCGAGGACGGCTCTCCCGCCGACAACCACGACCACCTTCCAAGGAAACGCGCAAGCGTTTCAGTCGTCACTCGGCGGTCTCGGCATGCTCCTGGTGATGGCCATTCTTGTGATCTACATCATTCTCGGCATCCTCTATGAGAGCTTCCTCCATCCCCTTACGATTCTATCCGGACTGCCTTCGGCGGGTTTTGGCGCGCTTTTGTCACTTTACCTTTTCCATGTGGCGGCGATGAAGGGATGGGTTTCGCCACTTCTTGATATGAACCTGGACATCTACGGCTTTGTGGGAATCATCATGCTCATTGGCATCGTCAAGAAGAATGCCATCATGATGATCGACTTCGCGCTCGAGGCGCAGCGGAAAGAAGGCTTAAGCCCGGCCGATGCGATCTATCAAGGCTGCCTCGTCCGGTTCCGCCCTATCATGATGACGACGATGGCGGCGCTGATGGGCACGCTACCGATTGCTTTGGGTCTGGGGGCCGGTGGGGAGGCGCGGCGGCCTCTGGGAGTGTCGGTAGTCGGCGGGCTGGCTTTTTCCCAAGTCGTAACGCTGTTCCTCACTCCTGTATTTTACATTTACATGGAAGACGCGAAGCTGTGGGGAACGCGAATGTTCGGCCGTAAGCGGCAAGGCGAACCCGGTTTGGATTCTTCCTCACAAGGACCGATCCCCTCAGGCCCCATCGGGGCTCCCATCACTCGCTCCGCGGATGCGCCGGACCTGTCAGGCATGGGACCCTCGCGTCGTCACTAATCTGCGAGACTAAACCAACGCTATTCACTCTCACCCAAAGTCTTAACCCGTATCGCCTGCAGATCCTTTGCCGGTGCCTTAACGGCTGAGGCGTTTGCTTGCGTAAAAGAGGGCGGGCCTTTATGATTTCCTTATGGATTTTTGTGTATTCACTTATCTCGCCGATTGCATAGCTGAACATAGCTCCATGCCTTCGGGCATCGAGTTCTGTTCATGCCTATAGAGTAAAGGAGAATCTTCCCGCGACTGTCACGGCGTCGAAGCGGATACCAATCTAAAGTCATTATGCCCACCCATAGTTCCCCACAGCCGGCGATCGCGGCTCACAAACCGGGTCTGCCGAAAGTCGTCATTGCGACGACGGCGATGTTGTCCTTCATCTCTTTTTGGCGGGCGGCCGCCATCGTACTCAACGACCTCGGGTCGTCTGCCTTCTACGCGGGTGCAATCGCCGAGCAAGCCATCGGCAAGGCCGCGCCCTGGTTCATCCTGGCCATCATGCTGTTCGCCTACGCCGTGCGATCCATGTATATCGAGAGCTGCAGCATGTTTGTGCGCGGCGGCGTCTACCGTGTGGTCAAGGAGGCGATGGGCAGCACGCTGGCGAAATTCTCCGTCTCCGCGCTGATGTTTGACTACATCCTGACCGGGCCCATCAGCGGTGTCTCGGCGGGCCAATATCTGACGGGATTCTTGAACGAGTTGTTCGGCCGTTTGCACTTCAATCTTACGCTTCCCATCAATTCCACCTCGGCGGTGTTTGCCATTGCGGTGACGATTTATTTCTGGTGGGAGAACATCAAGGGAATTCCGGAGTCCAGCGGGAAAGCGCTGCGAATCATGTACGTGACTACAGTGATGGTGGTCGTGATGATTGCCTGGTGCCTCCTGACCGTTTGGGTGCGCGGCGCTCATCTCCCGCCATTACCAACGAAGGCCAATCTGACGTTTGCGCCAGAAGCCCTTGGCTGGCTTCGCCTCAGCACCTTGCCGCATACGATCGCACTGATCGGAATCCTCATCGGCCTCGGGCACTCGGTCCTGGCAATGAGCGGCGAGGAAACGCTGGCCCAGGTCTATCGCGAAGTCGAGCATCCCAAGCTGCCCAACCTGGAAAAGGCGGGCCTCGTTATATTTATCTACAGCTTCGTTTTCACCGCGGGCGTCTCCTTCTTCGCTTCCATGATCATTCCGGACGCGATTCGGCCCCAGTACTTTGGCAATCTGATCAGCGGTCTGTCCATGAATTTTGTCGGACCCTATAACCTGAGACTTGGCTTTGAAGGATTTGTGGTGCTCGTCGGCGTGTTGATGCTTGCCGGAGCCGTCAATACCGCCATTGTTGGCTCAAATGGCGTCCTGAACAGGGTCTCTGAGGACGGCATCCTCCCGCATTGGTTCCGACATCCGCATCCCCGGTTCGGGACGTCCTATCGAATGCTCAACCTCGTCGTGGGTCTGCAGCTTCTCACCATCATCTTGAGCCGCGGAGATATTTTTATCCTGGGCGAGGCTTACGCGTTTGGTGTGATGTGGAGTTTCTCGATGAAGGGTTTGGCGGTGCTGGTGCTTCGGTACAAGCAGCCAGGGAAGCGGGATTTTCGTGTGCCTCTGAATTTCACGGTGGGCCACGTGGAGATCCCCGTGGGGCTGGGCCTGATTACGGTGACGCTTTTTGCCTTGAGCATCATGAATCTTTTCACCAAGCAAGTGGCCACCATTGCCGGTGTGGCATTCACCATTATCTTTTTTACCGTATTTGAGATCTCCGAGAAAATCACACTGAAACATGGCGCCAAGCACCAGGAACTCGACATGTTTAACCTGGAATCCGACGGAGAACTGTCTCCTGCCTCTCTGAGCGTTCGTCCGGGGAACGCGCTCGTGATGATTCGGAACTCCAATACACTTTATAACCTGGCCGCAGTGCTGGACCGAGTCAATCCCCGTCAGCAAGACGTTGTGGTCCTTCACCTTCGGGTTCTTAGCCGCGCGGGTTCGGGAGGCAATGAACTCTCTCAGGAAGATCTCTTCAGCATAAATCAGCAGGAGTTGTTTACCCGCGCCTTGTCTCTGGCGGAGAAGAGGGGCAAGTCCATTCATCTGGCGGTCGCCCCCGCGACGGAAAAGTGGGAAGGCATCCTGCGCGCCGCGCAAAATCTTCAGTCTTCCACAATCGCACTGGGTATTTCCTCCTGGAGAGCGATCGCCGATGAGGCTCGCATCGCGGGCTTGGCCTGGGAATCGCTCCCGGAACCGAGACCCCACCTGACGCTCGAAATTTATTCACCGAGCGGCCAAGAACAGGTATTTTATTTGGGTCCCCATGCCCCGCGGCTGACCAGCAAGGAAATCGATCTGCTCCATGGCATCTGGCTCGAACTCAGCAATGAAGTCGCGCCAGAAGAACTCCATCATCACGATGTCGTTCACATCGCTCTCGAGGAACTCAGCAGGGAGATCCACGATGGACGGAGGCAGGAGATTATCGACGGTCTGCGGAAACACCTGTCTGCCAATCGACAACGTCGCTCCCCGAACACTTAACAAAGTTGAGGCTGCGTTCTTGCCGGACTAGAGGCTATCTGGCTCTGTCGACATCCTGTGCCGCCGTGGTTTTCCTTCGCCCAGGGGCACCGCAGTTGTAGCCCGCCTCTAAAGAGGCGAGCTACAACTTCTGCGCTGCCGAGCGAGTGAAACTTTCGCTATCCTGCAGGGCCTCAACAGAGCCAGATGGCTCCTAGATCAACCCCCGTGTTGCGGCTTCCAGTACGTCAGGAATTCGATGACGTTTTCGGGGCCGATTCGAGTGGTGGATTCGAATTCGCCCTTTTTCTGACTCACGACGAGTTTGCCGTCCGGATCGAGGACGGCCAGGCTGGGGACCCCCTTTTCAAGGGGGATTTCATATTTCTTCGCGAGATCCAGGTTCTTATCATAATCCCCTATGTTTACGTGAACCACGAGATAGTTTTCGTTGACGAGAGGGGCGATTTCCTTCGAATGGAACGCAGTGTCCAGAACGTGGCAGTCGTAGCACCAATTCCCGCCAAAGACCAGGAGAACGCGCTTGTGGCCTTTCGCAGCGGCAGTGAGGGCCGCCGCGATCTCTGCCGGCGCCTCCTTCGGGTCGTCATAGAGCTGTATGTTCGGCTTGGTAGGTTCGGGCAGGCGCCTCGGTGCGTTGTCCTCCAAGTTACTTCTATTGCTGGAGACAATTCGCCATTCGCCGGCCTGCTGCAGCCACACCTGAGCTCCGGAAACAACGTCGGATTTCTCGCCCGCGGGAGTCTGAAGCTTTACTTCAAACCGGAGGACAAACGACTTGGCGCCCCGCTGCAGATTCCTCACTTCGAGAACTTTTATGTCAAAACGGCTGAGTCCCTCGGGCCGCAGCGAAGACCAGAAGGCCGGCTCCTCGCCAGGATCGTGCGTTTCGCCCTGCGGCGTCTTGGCCCCGGCAGGCGGAGATTGCGTGTACAAGGCCGCGAGCGCCGCTTTGTCGCCTGAAAGAACGGCCACCTTCCAACGATCCAGCGGTTCGAACGTCGACGACGCCGCCTTTTCCAGCGTCTTGCGCCCGTTGGCCGATTGCGGCGCGGCATGAACCATCGCGGCGGGCTGCCAGCATAGGAATAAAGTGACCAAGCTAAGCAGACGAACGGTTTTCATAACTTCCCTTCCGGTGACCTAAGCTTGAATTCTAGCTCACTCACGAGGACAAAATCTTCCCGTTTCCTTTGGTTGGTTCCTTCGAGGAAAGACCGATCACGAGTTGGCGGGACGCCAATTCCCTCGCGTAATCCGCGCCGATTTTCGCTACAATGTTCAGAGGAAGGCAGACGAACCCATGAAAAATGTCCTGGCCATTTATCCGGGGTCGTTTGACCCGGTGACGAACGGACACCTCGACCTGATCGAGCGCGGCGCGAAGATTTTCGATCGGCTGACCGTCGGCATCCTGCGCAACCTCGATAAGGATCCGCTGTTTTCCATCGACGAACGGGTGGAGATGTTGCGCGAAGTCACCAAGCCCTGGCCCACCGTCGAAGTAGATGTTTTCAGCGGACTGCTCGTGGAGTACGCGCAACTCCGCAACGCCAACGTGATCCTGCGTGGGATCCGCGCGGTTTCCGATTACGAATATGAGCTGCAGATGGCCATGATGAATCGCAAGCTTAATCCGAATCTCGAAACCGTATTCATGATGCCTGCGGTTGCCTACAGCTTTTTGAGTTCGCGCCTGGTGCGCGAGATCGCGCAATTGGGCGGACCGATGACTGGTCTGGTGCCGCCGGCGGTGGAGCAGCGCCTCCGTGCCAAAGTTCTCTAAATGAAAAGGAGCATTCTCACGTGCAACTTGCCGACCGTGTAAATCGCATTTCGATCTCGCCGACTGCCGCCGTGCTGGCAGCGGCGGAACGCTACCGCGCTCAGGGGGCCGATCTGGCCGATTTTGGTCCGGGCGAACCGGATTTCCCAACCCCGGAGCATATCGTTAACGCGGCCATTCGCGCTTTGCACGAAGGCCGCACGAAATACTCGCCGACGGCGGGGATCGGCCCGCTGCGGGAAGCGATTTGCAAGTGGCATGCGGCGCAGTTCGGCTCCTCCTATACGGTGCCGGAATGCGTTGTGACGGTCGGCGGCAAACACGCCATTTTCAACGCGTTTTGCTCCCTGCTCGGAGCAGGCGACGAAGTTCTGATTCCCGCGCCGTATTGGGTCAGCTATCCGGACATGGTGATGTATACCGGCGCGACTCCGGTGCCGGTGATGACGGATCCTTCCGACGGCTTCCGCCTGCGGGCCGAAGCGGTGGCGCGCGCCATCACGCCGCGGACCAAGCTGCTGATCGTCAATTCGCCGAGCAATCCGAGCGGCGCGGTGGTGCCCGCCGATGAGTTTGCGCGGATTTACGAAGTCTGCCGCGCGAAACACATCTGGCTGTTGACTGACGAATGCTATTCCCATTTCGTATATGGAAACGCAAAGCCGTTCTCGCTCGCGAGCTTGCCCGGCACGAAACCGAACATCATCGTGGCCGGCTCGCTCTCGAAAACGTTTGCCATGACGGGATGGCGCATTGGTTACGCGCTGGCTCCCGACCGAGCTGATCTCCGCGATGATCAAGCTGCAGAGCCAGTCCACGTCGAATCCAACCTCGATCGCCCAATACGCGGCGCTCGAAGCGCTGACCGGCCCGATGGACACGGTCGCGGCCATGCTCGCGGAGTACTCGCGGCGCCGCGATCGCATCGTCGCCGGACTTCGCGCGATTCCCGGAGTCACTTGCGTCGAGCCGGGCGGCGCGTTTTATGCGTTCCCGAGCGTTGCCGAGCACTTGCGCAATGGCATTGCCGATTCGACCGAGCTGGCGAAACAGCTTCTCGAGCGCCAGCACCTGGTCGTCGTGCCCGGAGACGCCTTCGGTACGCCCGGCTATCTCCGAATTTCCTATGCCACTTCGATCGACCGGATCGAGGAAGGGCTTGCGGCGCCTGGAGAAATTCTTCGCGATGGCGGCATCGGCCACGTGAATCCCGCTTCAAACCGATTCGGGCGAGCGCCTGCGAAGCTCGCCCCTATATTCAGGCCCCGCATCTGGGGTGCGCGGGATCTCTCTCCATTATTTCCCGAACGATTCGCAGGAATCCGAGCCGATGGGCGAGGCGTGGCTCACGGGCAATGAATGCCGCTTTGCTACCGGCGAATTCGCAGGGCGCACGCTTGGGTGAAGTCTGGCCGGAACTGCGCCGAGGAGTGGACGGGCACACGCCTGCGCGGGCTTGCACCGCATCCCGCTGCTCGTGAAATTTATTTTCCCGGAGGAAAAACTCTCCGTGCAGGTCCATCCAGACGACGCGTACGCCGACCAGCATGAATCGGCCGCGGGTGGAATTGGGAAAACGGAAATGTGGTACGTCGTCACGGCGCGCGAGGGCGCGGAGCTGCGTGTGGGCCTGCAGCCGGACGTAACGCCCGAATCATTCCGCCGGGCCATCGCCGATGGCAAGGTCGAGGATTGCCTCGAGCGTGTCGCCGTGCGGGCGGGCGACGCCGTTTTTGTTCCCGCGGGAACCGCGCACACGATTTGCCCTGGAGTCGTGCTGTGTGAAATCCAGCAACACTCCGACATCACGTATCGCGTCTTCGATTACAACCGCGTTGGTCTGGACGGCAAGCCGCGCCCTCTGCATATTCGCCAGGCTCTGAATGTGATGCGCTTTGGCGAACAGAGTGGAGGCCGGTGTGACCCGGTCCGCATTACGAACGGAGCGGTCACGGAAACTTTTTTCGCTGCGTGCCAGTATTTTGCTGCGGAACGATGGGAATTCCGCGAGCGAATCGCCGCCGTAACTTCACCGGAGCATTTCGACTTGCTGATTTTTCTCGAAGGCAAGGGCCGCATCGAATTCGCAGAAAGCGCGGAAGCCTACGCCATGGCTGAAGTTTGGCTGCTCCCGGCCGCGCTTGGCGCCTATCAACTCGTGCCGGAATCCCCAACCACACTGCTACGCACGTATGTCCCCGACCTCCACGACTTCGTCCGGCGCCTTGCGGATGAGCGCGTCGAGGAATCCGCGTGGTCGCGCGTGGTGCATCCATGAGCCAGAACAACATTGCTAGCGCACGCCATCATTCTGGCGGGAGGCCGCGGCACACGCTTCTGGCCGCGCAGCCGCACACACACGCCAAAACAATTGCTCAATATCGTTGGGCGGGACACGATGCTCGAGCAGACGGTCGTCGCGCCTCGCGCCGCTATTTCCGGCGTCGCGCCAGTGGATCGTCACCAACTCAGAACAAGCTGCTGCCGTGCGGCGGCAACTTCCGCGCGTCGCCGCGATCGCATATCCTCGCCGAGCCGGTTGGCCGAAACACCGCGGCTGCGATCGGCCTCGCCGCCGCGCACCTGTTGCACAGCGGCATGGGCAAGGAAAACGACGCGCTCATGGCGGTGCTTCCGGCCGACCATTACATTGCGCACCCCGCGCGATATCTCAAGATTGTTCGCGCCGCGCTGCATGTCGCGCACGCCGGCGGATCGCTTGTCGTGCTGGGCATTCCGCCTTCGCGGCCGGAAACCGGCTTTGGCTACATCGAACGCTCGTCCGGGATGGCGCTCGATGCCGGAGGCGTTCCCGTTTACTCGGTGCGCCGTTCACGGAAAAACCGGCGCCCGAACTCGCGCGAAAATACGTTTCTTCCGGAAACTACTTCTGGAACGCGGGAATGTTTTTCTGGCGCGTTTCGACGTTCCTGGGCAATCTCGAAAAATTCTTGCCGAAAACTCATGACGCGCTGATGCGCCTGGCCGGCGAAATCGGAACCCCGCGTTACGCGCGCACGCTCGCGCGCATCTATCCTAAGCTGGAAAACATTTCCGTGGACTACGCGATTCTCGAACCGGCCACCAGCCGCGCATGCCGCGCCAAGTGTTTTTGTCCTGCCCGCCGAGGTGGGCTGGAGCGACATCGGCTCCTGGGCCGCCGTCTACGAATTGCTGCGCGCGAAGAATAGGAGAAAATGTATCCGCCGGACGCTTCATGGCTCTCGACGCCCACGGCAATTTCCTCTGGAGCCCCAAGAAATTCGTCGCCGCCATCGGAATTCGCGATCTTGTCGTTGTGGAAACCGAGGACGCCCTGCTGCTCTGCCCGCGCGACCGCGCGCAAGACGTTGGCAAAATCGTGAAGTGGCTCGAAGCACAAAAACTTTCCCGCCTGCTGTGAATTTGCTCCTTTTCGGTTCCATTGCTCCTGCCACGCCTACAAGTCGTGGGTAGGGTCGAATGTGTTAGGGCCGTAGTTACTTGAAGCCCCGTTTTCAAGGAACGTGAGTGGCATCCACCGCTCCAGCTAGTGCAAACTAACCGCATGGATTCAGCGCTGTCCGGAAATCCAGCGCGCAGTTGGACCAGACTCGACGGCGTCGATCTGCTACGAGCCCTCGCGATTTTCTTCGTGTTGATGAACCACGTCAACATGCGCCTGCTGTCTGCGAAAGTACCTTACCTCAGAGGCCTGCCGCATCAACTCGTGAACTCGCTCGTCTGGAATGGTCAGTTCGGTGTCCAGATTTTCTTTGCGGTTTCCGGCTTTCTTATCACCTCCACAACGCTTCGCCGCTGGGGTTCCCTCTCTCGTGTCAGCGTGCGCGATTTTTATCTGCTCCGTTTTGCTCGCATCGCGCCATTGCTCCTGTTGTTGTTGGCTGTACTGAGCCTCCTCCACATTTCACATCTCCAAGACTTCGTTGTCCCAGCAAAGACGGGAGGGCTCGGACGAGCACTGGTTGCAGCCCTCACCTTCCACGTGAATATCCTTGAGGCTCGACGCGGCTATCTCCCTGGCAGCTGGGACATTCTTTGGTCTTTGTCCGTCGAGGAGATGTTCTATCTCTTCTTTCCCCTCCTCTGCTTCCTGCTCGGCCGGGGGAAACTGCTTGTCATACTGCTTCTGACGTTCGTCGCGCTAGGACCTTTCGGACGGACAGCATTTGCTCATGGCAATGAGGTTTGGCAGGAGTACTCTTATCTCGCAGGGATGGACGCGATCGCTCTTGGCTGTCTCACTGCTTTATGCGTAGCACGGCGTCGCCTCTCCCGTCCTTTCCTCTTGACGATGGGAAGCGTGGGTATTGCTCTCTTGATTTTCACCCTTGGCTTCTCGCTCCGAGGTTACTCTTGGGGACTTGGCCGGAACGGCTTGAATATGACGATCCTCGCCTTGGGCACCTGCATGGTCATCGCCGCCGCTGCTCAGACCCATTGGCGCAGTCCGCGCGTCTTCACCCCGTTCCTCATACTGGGCCAACGAAGCTATGAGATTTACCTGACGCATATGTTTGTTGTGTTCGCGTTTTTTCATCTCTTTCTTATGGCGGGGAAGCCGATGAGGGCGGTTCCAGCACTCTTCACCACTGCCATTGTCTTCGCAGTTCTGTTGGGTGAACTCGTGGCGCGATTCTACTCAGAACCGATGAATCGCCGGCTCCGCAATCGATGGGGAGATGGGCCTGAAAGGCTCGGCTCCATGGTCGAAGTCGCAAAAGATATCGCGCAGAGCGAGAATCGCATTGCCGTATAACGATCTTCCGGGACATCCACTCATCCTGCACGGAAGGTCGCGTTTACGGGAACTTCGAATTATTTAGTTGGAGTAACCCGCTACCCGCCAACAGGCCCGCTTTCCGCCTCGATCTGCTTCGCATATACTGCTGAAGCGTGAACACAATCAAATTTGGCACGGATGGCTGGCGCGGCGTGATCGCCGACGATTTCACGTTCGCGAACGTCCGCAAAGTGGCGTGTGCGATCACGCGCTACATCGTGCGCGCGGAAAAACCCAACGCGGGCGTGCTGGTCGGATACGACACGCGCTACGCCTCCGAACGTTTTGCGCGCGCCGCCGCCGAAGTTGTCTCGATGACCGGGATGCCGGTGTGGATCGCGGAAAAGGCGTGCCCGTCGCCCGCGCTTTCGTTGCTGGTGCGGCAGCGCGGGGCGGCCGGCGGGATCATGATCACGGCCAGCCACAATCCGTACCGGTGGAACGGCATGAAGTTCAAAGCGAGTTACGGGAGTTCCGCGCTGCCCTCGATCGTCGCGCAGGTGGAAAAAGAACTTGCCACTGTGCTTGCAAACGGTGTGCCGCCGCTGCCCACGCGCCCCGAAAACATTCAATCGCTCGACATGCTCTCCCCGTATCTCGAAACCGTCGAGAAGCTCGTCGACTGGGACCGGATTCGCGATGCGAAATTTCGCTTCGTCGTGGACCCGATGCACGGCGCGGCGCGCGGATTGTTGCGCGAGCTGATGACGCGCCACGGCATCGACTGCGACGAAATTCGCGGCACGCGCGATCCGCTGTTCGGAGGAGTCAATCCAGAGCCGATCGAGCCGCACGTCGAGGCGCTGCGCCGCGCCGTCGTTTCTGGCGGTTACCATGCCGGGCTGTGCGCGGACGGTGACGGCGATCGCATCGGCGCGATGGACCGCGACGGCACGTTCATCACGCCGCATCAGATTTTTTCGATCTTGCTATGGCATCTCGCAGGAACGCGCGGCATTCCCGGCGACGTCGCGAAAACGTTTTCTTCGACGAAGATGGTCGACAAAGTCGCCGCGAAATTTGGCCGCAAAGTGTTCGAGACCCCCATCGGCTTCAAATACATCTGCGAGCTGATGCTCGAGCGCGACATCCTGCTGGGCGGCGAAGAATCCGGCGGGATCGGCACAAAACTGTATCTGCCCGAACGCGACGCCACGGTGATGGCGCTGCTGCTCGCCGAAGTGATGGCGTGGCACAGGAAGTCTCTCGGCGAACTTGTCGTGATGCTTCATGCCGAATTCGGCGAGCATCACTACGGCCGCGTCGATCTCGAACTGAAACCAGGGCAAAAAGAGCGCGCTATCGCGCATTTCAGCAATGCAAAATTGAAGCGCGTGTTGGAATGGCCGGTGGCGCGCCGGGAAGATCTGGATGGAATCAAATTGTATCTGGGAGAGATCGGCTGGGTAATGCTGCGCGCCTCGGGAACCGAGCCGATGCTGCGCGTCTATTCGGAAACGACGAGTCCCGCAAAGACGAGGAAAATTCTCGACGAAACCTGCGCCATTGTGAAGCGTCTCTAGACCGGATGTTTCACCTTGGCGTGATAAACCCATTCTGCGATGTGAACTTGCTGCGTCGAATCGCATTGCGGCGTATGGACGTCTTGAGTAGCACAGGCTTCAGCCTGTGTACCGCTGCTGGGACGCGACTCAAACCACACAGGCTGAAGCCTGTGCTACTGGACCGCACCGGACCTGCGCTGTCACTGTCTACCGCGACTCCCGGCGCGTAATCCTTCCACAGGAATTGAAATGAAACCAGGCCCTGTCAGTCCGCCGGTTTTTCGGCGTACGATTTCATCGCGGCGTCGAGAATTCCATTGACGAACGAAGCGGCTTCTTCAGTAGAAAACTTTTTCGCCAGCTCCACGGCTTCGTTCAGCACGACTTTGGGAGGCGTGCCCATGGTGCGCAATTCGGCTATCGCCAGGCGAAGGATCGCGCGGTCGATGGCGGGCATGCGCTCGATGCGCCAGTTCTTTGCGTGCGTCGAGATGATCGGATCGAGTTCCGCCGCGCGCGCCGCCGCATTTTCGAAGAGCTGATTCGCGAATTCGCGCGTGGATTTCTGAGCACGCGCGTTGGCCCAGAAACCGTTCTCGATACGAGACGGGTCCTGTTTTCCTATTTCCCATTGAAAAAGCATTTGCAGGGCGTACTCGCGGGATTTCCGGCGGAGCGACATCTAGCGGCGTTTCCCGCGGGGAGAATTCCTGCCGGGAGGCAAAGACCGGGCGGCGCGGAGATGCTTGGACAGATTCGCCATCTCCACCGCGGCCAGACCTGCTTCGTGGCCCTTGTTTCCGCTCTTGAGACCGGCTCGATCGATGGCCTGCTCGAGGGTGTCGCAGGTAAGCACGCAAAAAATAATAGGCACGCCGGTATCAAGCTGCGCCAACTGCACGCCGCGGGCGACCTCGCTCGCAACGTAGTCAAAGTGAGATGTCTCGCCGCGCAGGACGCATCCGATGGCGATCACCGCGTCGGCGTGCGCGCCTTCGGCCAATTTCTTTGCCGCCAGCGGAATTTCAAAGGAGCCGGGCACTCGCACCACTTGAATATTTTCCTCCGGAGCGCCCGCGGCCTCGAGAGCGCCGAGCGCGCCTGCTAGCAATCGCTCTGTAATAAAGCTATTGAAGCGGCTCACGACCAGCGCGAAGCGAAGTCCCGCCGCGTTCGCGTTGGGGCGGATTTGCTTCGGAGTGAATGATGCGCTCATTGCCGCGAATTTCGCTCTCATTGGCCCGCGCTACTTTCCATGGAACTGCGCCGGACGCTTTTCGAGGAACGCGCGCGTGCCTTCCCGCATGTCTTCCGTCGAGGCGCAAATTCCAAAGAGCGTCGCTTCGAGAAACTGGCCTTCCTCCTGCGGCATTTCCACTCCGCGCTCGATCGCTTCCATCGTGAACCTCACGGCGAGCGGAGCGTTCGCAATGATTTTTTTCGCCAGCGCCTCCGCCGCGGGCAAAAGCTCCGCCGGCTCATAGACGTGATTGACGAGTCCGATGCGAAGCGCCTCGTCGGCCGAAATCATTTCTCCCGTCAGGCACAATTCGTGAGCGACTCCCTTGCCGCACAAGCGGGAAAGCCGCTGCGACCCGCCATAGCCCGTGAGGATTCCCAGTTTTACTTCGGGCTGGCCGAGCTTCGCGGTCTTGCTCGCGAGACGCATCGAACAGGCCAGCGCCACTTCGCACCCGCCGCCCAGCGCGAAACCGTTGATCGCCGCGATCGAGGGTTTTCCCAGCGTTTCCAGCCGGTGCAGAACGCTCTGACCAAACAGCGCGGTGTCTCTTCCGCTCACCGGCGTTTGCACCGCCAGTTCGCTGATGTCCGCGCCGGCGACGAAGGATTTTTCCCCCGCGCCGGTCAGGAGGAGCACGCGCACATCTTCATCTTCTCGCACGGCAAGCAGAATTTGATTCAATTCTTCCATCGTCTGCCGATTCAAAGCATTCAGCACTTTCGGCCGGTTGAATGTGATGAAGCCGATTCGGTCCCGCTTCTCATAGAGCAGGTTTTCGTAAGGCATCCGCTTGTCTCTCCCTCACCGAACAAGAATCTCACTAACCCGCTAGACCTTGGCCATCTCGAGTGAAACGATTTCGTTGCCGCCGCGTTTGCGCGCCTCCTCGAGGCCGGCTTCCGCGCGATTAATCAGATCCGTGACGATATCCTCGTTTTCGAAATCCTGCCGGGCAATCGCTTCCGCGATGGCCACACTCAACGTCACTGGCGCGCCATCCCAGGGAGCCCGCAGATTGGCGGTCGCCTTCTTCAATTTCTCCGCGAGGATGCGCGCCCCCGATAGCGGCGTATCCGGGAGGATAAAAGCCAGCGCCCAGGAAGTGTACTTCACAGCGAGGTCAGTTTGCCGCACGACGGCTTGCACCGAGCGTCCGAGCTGCTCCATGTAGCGTTCAAACAGCGCTTCGCCTTGTTGGCGCAGCAGGTCCGGCCCCCCATCCACTTGCAACAATGCCAGCGCCAGGGGCACGCCCTGCTTCCGCGAGCGCTGGGATTCGTGCAGCAGGCAATCCATATAGGAACTGCGCGCGAGCAATCCGGTTTTCTCGTCCGCCACGGCCATTGTCCGCACCAACGAGCGCAGACGCGTATGGTGCACGCACAACAACATTTGGTCCCCGATCGACTGGAGAAAATACGTTTCATTCGGCTTCCACGTGTGTGGCGCGGCAAAACCGGCGATCAGCATCCCCGCCGGCGCCTGCGTCTCCGGATCGGTCAGCTGCACTCCGAGAACCGTCTCCAGCCCCATTTCTTTCAGCGCGGGGGACGCGGCAGCGTCGAGGGGAAATCCTCCGAGCGCATCGGGGAGGGCGCGTTCAATCTGTCCGATCAGCCGCACGATGTTGCCGCCCGCGGAACGCTCGATGCCCGACGCGCAAAACTCCGAAGCCATTTGGGGCGGCTGTCCGGGCGAGCCGACAACCGCGAGACACCGTGTGGCGCGCAAATGATTCCCCACTTCATTGACAGCAACGGAAAGCATGGCGCGAGGTGAGGGCTGCCGGAAAACGTTCTGATTGATTTCGGAAATTTTCGCCAGGTCGCGCAAGGTTTCCGGCGCGTAGGCGACATTGCGGGACCGAAGGGTCCTCGGCCACAGTTTCCTGGCTCACCGGCTGGGACTTGCTCGCATCTTCCTGAGGCCACCAGTGCGCGGCTTCGAACAGACTCTGCAGCCGCTCATTGCGATCGGCTTCCCCGGGAAACAATTCCACGATTTTTTGGAGCCGTTCAACGGCCTTGGATTGCAGTGAGTATTGAACAAAAATCTCCGCCTGCACGAGAAGATCTTCCAGCGTCTGGCCCGCGCGGACATCCTCGAGCAGCGCGGGCGAGGGCTCGCCGCTTTTGCCGCGAGACCTGTCCTGCGCGGGCGTTTGCGATCCGTGGGTCGCGGCGCCCGCCAGCCGGGATTTCAAGCGGCTCAGAAACGCGGCGTCGGCGCGGCCTTCGATCAGGTCCATGCGCTGCTGGTTCCGGGAGTCGTAGGGATCGATGTCCACAAGTTTTTCGAGCGCTTCGCATGCCCCGGTAAATTGATCATTCGCCAGCCTCAAATCAAACAGCCGAACCAGCGCATCGAAGTACTTCGTTTCCCGATTGAGTTCAGCGTACATGGCGGCACTGAATTCGGCCAAGCGTAGCGATTTCGGGTAGTTCCGCGATGAATTGATCCACCGCCGACGCAAATTCAGATTCCCGCCGGGCTGCCAGCATGCTCTTCTTGACCCCGCCCAGCAGATCGACGGCCCCCTCCTCTTGGCCGGCGCGGATGTATTCCTGCGCCAAGACGAAAAACTTCTCCGCCGATCCAGCGCCCTGATTCGTCATGCGATCCAGAACGGCGCGCGCGTCGTCCAGACGGCCGGAACGCATCAATGAATCGGCATATGTTTCGAGGAAGGCAGCGTCAGTTTCGGTTACCGCCAGAGGCATGAGCAACGCCGCCGCTGCAGGCGCATCGCCACTCCGGAGGAGGGCCTGGGCGTAGAGCAACGCCGCGCTGCGGTCGTTGGGCAGCAACTCGTGAGCGCGGGCGAAGAGCTTGAGCGCTTCCTTTTCATCGCCGGTCGTGAGTTGGCCGGCGCGCAAGTATCCTCGCGCCGCCGCCGCCGAGTTCCCCATGCGCTCGGCAAGTTCGGCCACGGCGATGTGCCGGTCGCGGTTCTCGGGGTCGAGCTGTGCGATGCGCACGAAACAGGTGAGCGCCTCTTCCCTTTTGCCGCTGAGTTCAAATGCCAACGCCGCGGACATGAATTGTTCGATGGATTCCTCGGCGCGGTTCTGTTTTTGCAGCAAGAGCGCGTATCGCGCCACGCGCTCGGGCGGTTGTTGGTGTGGTTTCAGAAAACGGGAGTACAGTGCCAGCGCTTTTGGCTCCTCGCGTGGCGCGGTAAATCGGTCAAATAGCATCCCGTAGTAGAAGGCCGCCCGGTCAGGTTGATTCTGGCGCGTGTACAAATCGCCCAGCGATTGGATGGATTCGAGATGATTCGGCGCCGCCGAAAGCACGGATTGGTAGGCTTCAATCGCGTCGTCGAGCTGGCTCTTCTCGACGTAACGCTTCGCGCGATCCAGCTGTTTGATGATATCCACGCTCATGAAGGCTCGAACGGTTTCCTCAGTGAAATTGCGCCCGCAGACATGCGAACTGGACGAATCAAAATCAAAAAACACTATATACTGTCCCGCCTTCGACGCGCCAAACCGTTCCCGATAGACTGCTTCCATTTAGCCATTCAGGGTGTGCAGACGGATGTCGCGGTGGTGGCGGTAGCCTCCCAATTTGGGGAACGCTTTGGGAGCATTCTGATTTTTGCAGTTCAGGAGGTCAGGGCTGAAGCCCCGACCTCCTAAACACCTGAATCGTTCCGACAATTTCCAAATTAGGACACTACCGCGCGGAGGGCTGCTTTCAGAGCGACGCCAGTTGTGGCACACTGAATTGTTCTGTTGAGGATAGGAGATTTCGGCGGCCGGTACCCGGCAAATAGATGCGCCGAGGGCCGCCGATTCGAGGAGAAATTTCACCGGCGCAAAATTGATTGCGACGGCGGGCTACCTGATGGACCCACGTTTCGTCCGCAATTTTTGCATCATCGCGCACATTGACCACGGCAAGTCCACGTTGGCCGACCGCCTGCTCGAACTTACGGGCGCGCTCAGCCAGCGCGAAATGAGCGCGCAGGTCCTGGACTCCATGGACCTGGAACGCGAGCGCGGCATCACCATCAAGGCCAAGAGCATTCGCCTGCATTACACGGCGAAGGACGGCAACGAATACCAGCTCAACCTGATCGACACTCCCGGCCACGTCGATTTTTCCTACGAAGTCTCGCGCGCGCTTTCCGCCTGCGAAGGCGCCCTGCTGGTCGTGGACGCAAGCCAGGGCGTCGAAGCGCAGACCGTCGCCAATACGTTCCTCGCGGCGCAACACAATCTCACGATCATTCCGGTCATCAACAAAATTGACCTCCCGGCCGCGCAACCCGATGAAGTGAAGGCGCAGATCGAAAACGTGCTGGCGATTCCGGCGGCCGATGCTTTGCTGATCAGCGCCAAGAGCGGGATGGGTGTGGAATCCGTGCTGGAGGCCGTGGTGGCGCGCGTCCCTCCGCCGACAGGGACCGCCGAAGCGCCGCTCCAAGCGCTCATTTTCGACTCCTGGTTCGACGCCTTCCGTGGCGCCGTGGTGCTGGTGCGCGTGATGAATGGCCGGATCACTCGCCACATGCAGATCCGCCTCTGCTTCAACAACGAAGTGTACGAAGTCGAGGCGCTTGGCGCGCTGACGCCCAAACCGATCGTGCTCGAGGAACTCGTCGCCGGAGACGTTGGCTTCATCGTCGCAAACATCAAGCGCGTGGCCGACGCCCGCATGGGCGACACCGTCATCGAAGCGGCGCGCCCCGCTCCGCCCCTGCCGGGATTTGAAGCGATCAAGCCGATGGTTTTCGCCGGACTATTTCCCGTGCTCGCGAGCGATTATGAAAATCTGCGGGATGCGCTGGGGAAGCTGCAACTCAACGATGCTGCTTTCTTCTACGAACCGGAAAATTCCGTTGCGCTCGGGTTCGGTTTCCGCTGCGGATTCCTCGGCTTGCTGCATATGGAAATCGTGCAGGAGCGGCTCGAACGCGAATTCGGCATCAACCTGATCACCACCGCGCCCAGCGTGCGCTATCGAATCACGACCACGACCGGCGGCGTCGTCGAAGTGGATAGCCCCACGAAATTTCCTCCGCCGAACGAAATGGCGAAAATCGAAGAGCCCGTCATCACCGCGATGATCATCACGGCGGAGGATTCGGTTGGCGCCATCCTGCAGCTCTGCGAGGAAAAACGCGGCGTGCAGAAAAATTTCGAGTATCTGTCGCCCCAGCGCGTCATGCTCACCTACGAGCTTCCGCTCAACGAAATCGTGCTCGATTTTTACGACCGCTTGAAGAGCGCCTCGCGCGGCTACGCGTCGCTCGACTATCACCTGGCAGGTTATGCGGAAGCCGATCTGGTGAAGCTGGACGTTTTGGTGGGAGGCGAGCCGGTCGACGCGCTCGCTCTGGTTTGCCATCGCGAGTTCTCCTACGAGCGCGGGCGCGATCTCGTCGCGCGCCTGCGCAAGCTGATCCCGCGACAAATGTTCGAAGTCCCGATCCAGGCCGCCATCGGCAGCCGTGTGATCGCGCGCGAAACCGTCGCGGCAATCCGCAAAAACGTGATCGCCAAGTGTTACGGCGGCGACATCTCCCGCAAACGCAAGCTCCTCGAGAAACAGAAGGAAGGAAAAAAACGCATGAAGCGCGTCGGCCGCGTGGATATTCCGCAAGAGGCTTTCCTCGCCGTACTGAAGGTCGCCAGCACGTCGGACGAGTAACCCGCGGCTCTCTGTGATTTCCCTCTGTGTCCTTTGTGCCTTCTGTGCTAAATCTTGAAAAGCTTTCACCACAGAGAACACAGTGGGCACAGAGAAAACCAAGCAGACCTACGTCTTTGGAATGTCGCGGCGGCGGACCTCCGCGCCGATGCGCCCGCGCGCGAGTTGCACGTTGACTTCGGCGCCGATGGCCACTTGATCCGCGGCGCGCAAGACATTTCCTTCCGCATCGGTGCAAATGGCGTAGCCGCGATCGAGGACGCGCAGCGGGCTGCGTTCATCGAGTTGCAACTGCAAACGCACCAGCAGTTGATTTTTTCCGGACAGCAGACGCTCCATCCTCATGCCCAATTCCGCCGAGCGTTGCACGAGCCGCAAACCCAGCGTTCTGATTCTTGCGCGCAGATCGAACGATGCCATGCGCGTCCCGGCAATCGTGTAGCGATGCCGCAACTGTTCGATGCGCCCTTCAAGCGCAACTCCCAGCCGCGCAGTCAGCTCATCGGTCTGCTGGCGGTGCCGGCGCAACAAGTCCTCCAGTCGGCGGAACCCGATATGCGTCGCGAGTTCTTTCAAGTGGTGCCGGAACTCGAGCAGCAGGTAACGCATTTGTTGCGAGATTTTGTGTTCCAGCTCCTGCAGGTGCCGCTGAAATTCCTGCCGCGACCGCACCACGATTTCCGCGGCTGCCGACGGCGTGGACGCGCGCACATCCGCCACAAAATCCGCGATCGTGAAATCGGTTTCGTGCCCGACGCCGCTCACAACGGGAATCGTGCACGCCGCAATCGCCCGCGCGACGATTTCCTCGTTGAACGCCCACAGGTCCTCGATCGATCCTCCGCCGCGCGCCAGCAAAATCACGTCCACCAATTGTTTACTGTTAAAATATTTAAGCGCGGCGACAATATCTTCCGCCGCCCCATCGCCCTGGACGCGCACCGGATACACGATCAAGTGCAGGTTGGGAAATCGCCGGCGCAGGATGCGCAGGATGTCCCGCACGGCGGCGCCTTTCGGTGAAGTCACCACGCCGATGCGCCGCGGCAGCAGGGGAAGCGGTTTCTTGCGCGCCTCGTCGAAAAGCCCTTCGGCTTCCAGACGTTTCTTGAGCTGCTCGAACGCGAGTTGCAGCGCGCCGACGCCGGACGGTTCGATGTGCTCCACATAAATCTGATATTCGCCGCGCGGCTCGTACACGCTGATCGACCCGCGCACAATCAACTTCACTCCGTCCTCGGGGCGGAACTTCAAGCGCAGCGCCTGGTTGCGGAAGCAAACGCACTTCACTTGCGCCTTGGCGTCCTTAAGCGTGAAATAGAGGTGGCCCGATTGCGCGGCGTGGTAGTTCGAGACTTCGCCCTCGACCCACAGGTTCGAGAATTGCACCGCGAGGACGTTGCTGATCCGCGCCGTCAGCTCCATCACGCTCCAGATTTTTCGTTCCGGCGCGAGATTCAATTCAAATTGTTTTATTTTTTCAGCCATTGCACCAGCCACAGAACGAGTGTGAGAACCACGCTCAGCAGAATACACGTCACCACGGGGAAATAGAACGAGCCGTGCTTGCCCTGATACGCGATGTCGCCCGGCAAACGTCCTAGCCGCAGCGGCAGGCCTCCCGGCCGCGCAGCAACCCACACCAGTGCGCCAATCGCCGCCAGTGCCGCGCCCGCGAACACCATCATTCTCCCGAGTTCGCGCATGGGTTCCATCGGTTCCAATTCTACCTAATTTGCAAGTGACTCAACTACGAGTGACGAAGAAAGGCGTCGGGGCAATTTCCGAGAAGATCGTTTATCGGGACTTGGCAACGCTAGCTTGGGAAAGCGTATAATCACGCCGTGTCAGCATGGTTTTCCTCGCGGCGTTTACTTAGGATCGGCCCAGCGCTGCTGGTGGGTGCAATTGCGCTAGGTTCGTTTTTGCTGTTTTTTGGCGAATTCGCAGGGGGGATTGATTCAATCCTAATCGTTGTGATCCCTCTCCTTGTCCTGTCGACTCTGTTGGGCTTCCTCATAACTCTGATCGGGGCTGCGGGGTGGGCGTTACAAGCCTCCTTACAAAAACTAGTCTGGTTAGGCATCGCTCTAATATCCTTGGGTGCGGTGTGCTTCATCATCGGTGAAAGGTTGCACTTTGGTTTCGATGACCCCGGGGTGCTTTTCATGCAGGGGGCGACCTACACACCTCTACTTGTTGGGACGCTGTTTCTGTTATCTGCAGGCATTCGCCACTGGCGCGAAAATGCGAAGACATTGAAATCAAAGAATTGAGCCGAGTCCCTATGGCACGCAGTCTGAAAGTGCCAAGTCTCGTGAAGTCGTCTTCTCGGAAACTGCCCCCGAAGGAAAAGCCCCGCCTCTGAAGAGGCGGGCTACAGCAACGCGGGATCAATTGTGAGAATGGTGTAACCCAGGTTTTCAGACCAGGGGCTTTTGGGGGGACCCGAAAAACTCAGATCAATTCGTAGCCCGCAAAGAAATAGCCCAGCTCAAAAGCCGCCGTCTCCGGAGCGTCGGACCCGTGCGTGCAATTGTTTCCGATGCTGGTGCCGAGGTCGCGGCGAATCGTGCCCGGCGCGGCTTTCGCGGGATCGGTGGCGCCCATGGTGTCGCGCCACTTCAAAATCGCGCCTTCGGCTTCAAGAGCCATCACGACAACCTTGCCAGAACTCATGAACTCGGTCAGCTCGCCAAAAAAGGGACGCGCGGCATGCACCGCATAGAAACCTTCGGCCTCTTTGCGCGTGAGCCGCATCGATTTGATCGCCACGATCTGAAATTCAGCCTTGTGAATCCGTGACAGAATTTCTGCCGCCAGCCCGCGTCCGACGGCGTCCGGTTTGATGATTGCGAGAGTGCGTTCCATCGACATTCAGTTCGTCTCCATTCAAGATTGAGGCAAGGAAGCAAGGAGGCAGGAGGCAAGGAAACTACCTCGGTGCGTCGTGCCATTGCTTCCACAGACTACCCAACATCGCGCCAATTCGGTTATACCGGTCCTTGATCTCTTTACAGTCGTTCTCAGAAATGTATTTTTCATCCATACTCAAGTCCAGCCACATCCTTGTCTCATCGCAAGACCCAATCGCAATTTGCAAGTATCTCTTGAATTCCGGTGTTGAAGCCCGCTTTCCCCACCCTTCAACAATGTTCGCAGGGACGGAGCGTGCTGCTCGGCGCAGTTGCCGGGCCAATTCGTACTGCTCCACCGCAGGAAAACGTTTCACCAGCCGTGAGACATCGAGCGCAGCCGCATAAGATTCCCGGAACACATCCAAGTCACGATACGTCCGGATGGCCATTTCTTGCCTCCTTGCCTCCCTGCCTCCTTGCTTCCTTGCCTCCCGCCTGCCTCGGACTTCTTAATCGCAGCAGCCAATGTCGACGCCGATGTCCGCCGGGCTTTGCACGGTGTGAATTCCCGCCGCGGCCATCGCCTTATATTTCTCGGCCGCGGTGCCCGCGCCGCCGCTAATGATTGCGCCTGCGTGGCCCATGCGGCGTCCCGGAGGCGCCGTCTGCCCGGCGATCAAACCCACGACGGGCTTTTTCACGTTGGCCTTGATGTAGGCGGCGGCCTGCTCTTCGGCGTTGCCGCCGATTTCGCCGATCATCACGATGGCATGCGTCTCCGGATCTTCGTTGAAGAGACGGATCGCATCGAGGTGCGTCGTGCCGATAATCGGATCGCCGCCAATGCCGATGCACGTAGACTGTCCGATGCCCAGTTGCGTCAGTTGATGCACGGCCTCGTACGTCAAGGTTCCGCTGCGGCTCACGACGCCGATGTTTCCCTGCTTGTGAATCCGCCCCGGCATGATTCCCATCTTGCATTTTCCCGGCGAAATAATTCCCGGACAATTCGGCCCGATCAGGCGCGTCTTGGAATTCTTCAACACAGCCGCCACGCGGACCATATCGAGCGTGGGAATGCCTTCCGTGATGCAGATGACCAGGGGCACGCCGGCATCGATGGCCTCGAGAATCGCGTCCGCGGCAAACGGCGGCGGCACAAAAATGATGGATGCGTCCGCGCCCGTCTCGCGAACCGCATCCGAAACGGTGTTGAACACATGCACATTCTCATGCTTCGTGCCGCCCTTGCCCGGCGTCACGCCCGCGATCACCGTAGTGCCATATTCGATCATCTGCTGCGCGTGGAAGCCGCCTTCGCGACCGGTAAGGCCCTGCACGACGACGCGCGTCTTTTCGTTAACTAGCACACTCATCGCGCACCTCCCGCAAGCGCGACGATCTTCTCCGCTCCATCCCTCATATCCTTCGCGATTGTGAGTCCCAGCCCTGACTCGCGCAATATTTCTTGCCCCTTCTCCACGTTGGTCCCTTCCATGCGAACAACGACTGGTAACTTGATACTCAATTCTTTGGCTGCCGCCACGACACCGCTGGCCAGCACGTCGCACCGCAGGATGCCGCCAAAAATATTGATAAACACGCCTTTCACGCTCGGGTCGCTCACCAAAATCTTGAACGCATTTTTCACCTGCTCGGCCGAAGCGCCGCCGCCCACGTCGAGGAAATTCGCCGGGGAGCCGCCCGACAACTTGATGATGTCCATCGTGCTCATCGCCAGACCCGCGCCATTGACCATGCAACCTACATTGCCTTCGAGCTTGATGTAGTTCAGCTTGTAGCTTGACGCTTCGACTTCGAGCGGATCTTCCTCGTTCAAGTCGCGCAGCTCGGCGAGTTCCTTGTGCCGGAAAAGAGCGTTGTCGTCAAACGCCATCTTCGCGTCGAGCGCGACCAACCTCCCGTCACCGGTCACGATCAGAGGATTGATTTCCGCGAGCGATGCGTCGGTTTCCAGAAATGTGCGGTAGAGCCCTTGCAGAAAAGGCCAAGCCGCACTTGCCGCTTCACCCGAAAGCCCCAGGCCGAATGCCAGCTTGCGCGCGTGGAAGGGTTGCAATCCGGTCGCCGGAGAAATCGTCTCGCGCAAAATCAACTCCGGATTCTTGTGCGCCACTTCTTCAATTTCAACGCCGCCCGCCGTGCTCGCCATCACCACCGGCGCCGCTACCGCGCGATCCACCAGAATGCTCAGGTAGAGCTCGCGCTTGATGTCGAGCCCTTCCTCAATCAGTAACCGTTGTACGATGCGCCCGCCGGGCCCCGTCTGCGGCGTCACGAGCTTCATCCCCAGGATCGACTTCGCCAGATCGGCCGCTTCCGCCGGCGATTTCGCCAGCTTCACGCCGCCCGCCTTGCCGCGGCCTCCGGCGTGGATTTGCGCCTTTACGACGACGATTTTCGTTCCCAGCCGCTCCGCGACAGCTCGGGCCTGCTCCGGCGTCGTGACCATCTCGCCGCGAGGAGTGGGCACGCCGAATCGCCGAAAGATTTCCTTTGCCTGATATTCGTGGATCTTCATCGTCCGTCCATCAGTGCTAGAATTTACGTGCAATCGAAACTACAGAGTTTATAGGGAACGTCTGGCACGAGCAAGCGAAAGGAACTTAGTATGGTGGGCCAGTTTGATACGGACTAGTCTTCGAGTACACTAGCGCAATGCGTGCCTACGACGTATTTCTCAACGGAAAACGGCTTTGTCTCGCAGGGATTGGCAAAGACGGCTACGTTTCAGCCTATATCACTTACATTTCAGAGTGGGACAAGACTGATATCGACGTCATCGGGATGGTCGCGCCCAAGAAGGTGTACGTGCGCTGGACTCGCCGGCATCTTCAAACCGGTGACGAGATTCGAATTAGGATTCTTGACAGAAGGTCAGTAGACAAATTCAAGAAAATTGGTCGCGTCGACAGCCCGAACAAGGTAATTGAGTCACAAAAACGCATGCTACGTAGGATGGCTAAGGGGTTTGGGTGGGAGCTACGAGAGAAGCGCAAGGCAAACTGATACGCTGCAAGACTTCAAACTGATGACCCATTACCAACCCTAGTGAGTTTGCCGAACATGCCATTTGTGAACAGTATGGCCGTGTTCTGGCACCCGCCAGCGAGGCCCCATAGTGGGGCGCGACTCTTGTCTTCGTGATGCAGATTCTCATCGAAAAAGCGGAAGCCGGGACTCATCTCTCGCGGCAGGAGGCCGAAGCCGCGATGGAGGAAATTCTCTCCGGGCGGGCGGTGGAAGTCTCGATCGTCGCGCTGCTCGCCGCACTGCGCACCAAGGGCGAAACGGTGGAAGAGTTGGTGGGCTTCGCGCGCGCGATGCGCCGCCATGCGACGCCGATTTTCAGCGACGCGTCGCGCCCCGATGAACTGCTGGTCGATACCTGCGGGACCGGGGGCGACGCTTCGGGCACGTTCAATATTTCGACGACTGCGGCGTTCGTCGCGGCTGGCGCAGGAGTACGCGTCGCCAAGCATGGCAATCGCTCGATTTCGTCCAAGTGCGGCTCGGCGGATGTGCTGGAAGCGCTGGGAATTTCTCTCGATGTTGCGCCGGAGCGCGTTGGCGCGGCCATCCGCGAAATCGGGATTGGATTTCTCTTTGCTCCGGCCTTGCACACTGCCATGCGGCACGCCATGCCGGCGCGGCGGCGGCTCGGACGCACCGCGTTCAATCTGCTTGGCCCTCTGACGAATCCAGCCGGGGCGCGCGCGCAAATCGCCGGTGTATTTTCCGCCGAGGTCGTGGAAAAAGTGGCGAGCGTGCTTGCCGAACTCGGTGTCGAGCGCGCGTTCGTCGTGCACGGCGCCGGCGGCCTCGACGAAATTTCTCTCGCAGGCAAAACGAAAGTGGGTGAGGTGCAAGGCGGCTCCGTGCGCGTCTACGAAGTCACGCCCGAAGATTTCGGCCTCAGCCGCGCGCCGATTTCCACGATTATTGGCGGCGACGCCCCGCACAATGCGGGACTCCTCCGCGCCATCCTTGCCGGCGAACCCGGCCCGCGCCGCGACATCGTCATAGCCAACGCCGCCGCAGCGATCGTGGCCGCTGGGCGCGCCGCCGATTTCCTCGAAGGCGCGAGCCTTGCTGCAGAATCAATCGATTCCGGGGCCGCGCGTAAGAAACTCGCCGCGCTGATCGCGTTTACGTCTAAACCGTAAAGTCCGTGTGGCAGCCTGGATTTCGGGCGCCATTGTAGCGCCCGCCTTCGGGCGGGGACCTGGGATTCAAGCACCCGCTCGCCTGAAGGCGAGCGCTACAAACCCCAAAGCCGCTTGACCCGCAGGGCAATCAGCCAAATAATCGCGCTGCCTCACGGAGCGTGAATCGGTGCCCAGTTTTTCCCATAGCAAGCTGACGACGTACCAGCAGTGCCCGCAAAAATATAAGTTTCGCTATATTGACGAAATTCCTCCTCCCATCCGAAGCATCGAGCTTCATCTTGGAGATACCGTGCACAGGGCGCTCGAAATGCTGTATGCAGACGCCCTGCGTGGGCAGACTCACTCATGCGATGAAATCCTCACGTTCTATCAACAGAAGTGGGATGAAGGCTACACGCCCCAAATGCGAATCGTCAGATCGGGAACCACTGCCCGGACATATCTGGAATACGGGCGTCAAATGTTGCTGGCCTATCACCGGAGATTTCATCCATTCACGGAGTCCGCGACTTTGGAGTTGGAAGAAAAATTCCATTTCCCGCTTTCTGATGGGCACGAGATTCGCGGCATCATCGACCGGCTGGCAAAAGCGGGAGACGGATCGCTCGAAATTCACGACTACAAAACCTCGCGCAGATTTCCCACCCCTTCTCAAGCCGGCAGCGATACGCAGCTCGCCCTGTATGAACTTGCGCTGCGGCATCGCTGGCCCGGCACCCAGCGCATTACCTTGATTTGGCACTATCTGGCGTTCGACCAGGACATTTCGATCGCGAAGACGCTCCGGCAACTGGAAACAGTGAAGCAGAATACTTTGGGCCTCATCCAGAGGATCGAAGCAACCACGACATTCCCGACGCAAGTGACGCCTCTCTGCGACTGGTGCGAGTACAAAGAGATTTGCCCCGCCATGAAGAAACGGTAGCGTACGTTTCTCACGACGACTCGAGTTGGAAAACGCAAGATTATCGCCGCTCTTGCGGGAAGTCAGCTCTTGGTAGCGCCGGCATCTCGCCGGCGGTTTTGCGTAACCGGACAAAGAGGCGAAACACCGGCGCTACAAGACCGCGCTGAGGCCTTCATCAGTCGCAGTCCCGCTGAATGTGTAAGCTCTTGTCACAACTTCAGGCTGCGATTCAGAAGGCCATACGAATCCGCTACAGCGTGAGGAAATTCTGAGAAGCTGCATCCCAACATCGGTGAGGACCGATTCAGGATGAAACTGCACGCCTTCGATGAGGAGTTTGCGGTGGCGCAGGCCCATGATGATGCCATCGGTTTTCGCTGAAATTTCTAGATCGTCCGGAAGCGTTTTTTCCTCGACGATCAGCGAGTGATAGCGCGTGGCGGCGAAATCCTGCGGCAGATCCTTGAAGATCGTCTTGCTGTCGTGATGGATGCGGCTGGTTTTGCCGTGCATGATTTTCGGCGCGCGAATGACGCGCCCTCCAAACGCATAGCCGATCGCCTGATGGCCGAGGCACACGCCGAGAATCGGAATCACGCCGGCGAAGCGGCGAATCACGTCCACGCAGATGCCGGAATCTTCCGGAGTGCCGGGACCGGGCGAAATCACGATGCGTTGCGGCTTTTTCTCGGCGATCTGGTCGAGCGTGATCTGATCGTTGCGATGCACCTCCAGCTTCTCGCCCAACTGGCCGAGAAACTGCGCGAGGTTATAGGTGAACGAATCGTAGTTGTCGAGAAGCAGAATCATTGGCCGCGGCCCGCATCCGTCTCGCCGGCGTCAGCCACAAACAGACGGCCGCGCACGGAAAGACCAGAAGGAAAGTATAAGGGGAGTTGGAGAGCCAGACAAATCAATACGCCCGCGCGTGCAGCGTGTTGGGGTCCTCTTCTTCTTCGTCGCGCTCGCATTTCCTGCGCGTTTCGGAGACGAAGTCATCGAGCTTGCCCTGCTCGCGCATCTGGATCAGCTTATCCATTTGCGCCCAGCGCGACGCAGAGTCCTGCTTGAGGATCGCCTGATACGCCTTGATCGCGCCCAGCAGGCCGGAGAGGGCCACCGCCTGTTCATCCTTGGCCTTGTCCGGATGCTCGATCATGAACGCGGCACTCGAAAGAACCATCTGTCTGGCAATTTCCGTCCGAATGCCCCCGCGGAGGATTCGGAAGCGCGCCGAAATAATCGAAGCAGACATTCACTGTGATGTCGGGAATTTCCATGATCCACTGGATCATCCACTCCCGATGTTCATTGGCATCCTTGGCCAGCGGGTCTGCTTCCAACTCGTGCGCCACCTTTACGGCCCGAGCGCGTTCTTCGGAGGTAGAAGGTCCGCGCGTCTGCGCCCGCCCGGGTCGCGGCGTAAAGCATCCGAGAAATAGAATTGCAATCGCGATGGTCCGGACGGCGCTTACTTTCATTGGGTGCTCCCCGCGGATTCCGGCTGTGCAGCCGTCTCCGTTTCCCCCAGAACCGTATATTACATGAATTTACCGGCGGCGCGAATTTGTGTAGCACAGGTTTCAACCTGTGGGCCGTTCGCAACTGACGAAAATCAAAACCACACTAGCTGAAGCCTGCGCTACCCGCGGCGCGTCGTGCAGACGTGTACAATGAACGTGTCAGAAAAATAGCCACAGCGAAGCGGAGCCGCTCGGAACAAGTGCGAGATTCCCGAGAAGTTCAGGAAAGGGCCCATGCCAAAGTTTGAGAGACACATTTTCATTTGCACAAACCAGCGGCCGGAGGGACACCCGCGCGGGTGTTGCAATCCGTCGGGCGAGGGCGAACTTCATCGCCTGTTCAAAGAAAAGCTGTCCGAGCGCGGAATTCCGAACAGCAGGGTTCGTGCGAATAAAGCCGGATGTCTCGATCAGTGCGAGGTCGGCCCGACGGTGGTCGTGTACCCGGAGGCGGTGTGGTACGGCCACGTGACGTCCAGCAGATGTCGATGAAATCATCGATTCGCACATTGTGGGAGGAAAGCCCGTCGAGCGTCTGATCATTCCGGACTCAGTGCTGAACAACACGCAACAAAAAGACGCGGCGGGCAAACTATCCGATCGTAGCGCGGGAGACAAGATCAGAATAAAGTTATTGCAGAAGCGTAATGCATGTTCAGTGATACCGCCTCGGTTCGACTTCGATATTTCGGCCTTACGGCGTGGTCCACCGGATCACGGATTCACTTCCGCGATGCGCAATTTCGAGCGCCGTCAGCAGCGCGCGCGCCTTATTCACCGTCTCCGTGAACTCCTTCTCAGGGACGGAGTCCGCGACGAGGCCCGCTCCTGCCTGCACGTACGCCACGCCCTTCTTGACAACCATCGTCCGAATCGCGATGCAGGAATCGAGGTTCCCCGTGAAATCGAGATACAGGATCGCGCCCGCATAGATGCCGCGGCGGGTGGGTTCGAGTTCGTCGATGATCTCCATGGCGCGCACTTTGGGCGCGCCGGAGAGCGTGCCGCCGGGAAAGCAGGCCGCCAGCGCGTCGAAGCAGTCCACGTCTTCGCGCAGACGCCCGCGAAGCGCGGACACTAGATGCATCACGTGCGAGTAGCGCTCGACGAACATGAGTTTTTCGACGCGCACCGACCCGTACTCCGAAACGCGGCCAAGATCGTTGCGGCCAAGATCGACGAGCATGATGTGCTCGGCGCGC
Source organism: Terriglobia bacterium (assembly GCA_963811715.1). GTDB lineage: Bacteria > Acidobacteriota > Terriglobia > Acidiferrales > UBA7541 > Palsa-360. The sequence continues at coordinate 1,489,616 of CAWESM010000003.1, read as the reverse complement.
TCCTTGGGATCGGCGGCGAGTTCCGTCTCCAGAGCCGGTCTTCTTTTTCGTCGCGCGCCGCGCGGGCGCGTCCCGGCAATGGGGCGATAAAACGCTTCGCGCCCCTGAACCTTCAGCAACATTTCCGGCGAGCTGCCAACGACAGCGAGACCGTTCAGCTTCAGAAAATACATGTAAGGCGAAGGATTGACGACGCGCAGAGCGCGGTAAATCTCAAACGGATCGGCGTCCGTCTTCGCGGCAAATCGCTGGCTGATCGCCACCTGAAAAATATCCCCGGCGCGAATGTATTCCTTCGACTTGCGGACCGCATCGAGGAAGCGCGCTCGGGTGAAATTGGACGTCACTTTCAGCGGCCGAGACCGGCGGCGCTTCGGATGCTCCGCGGCGACGGGTTCGTCCAGGCGCCTGCGCGTGGCGCGGATTTCGCGCACCGCGGCGTTGTATTTGGTGCGCAGGCTGCCTTCGCCGTCGGTGAAGACGTTGCGCACGATCCACAAGCGGTGCCGGACGTGATCGAATACGACGAGCCCGAGATAAAACATCATCACGGCATCGTCCATGCCGACGTCGTCGCGCGCCGTGTCCGGAATGCGCTCGACCAGGCGCACCATGTCATAGGCAAAATAGCCGATTGCGCCGGCCACGAGCGGCGGCAGGCCGGGCACTCGCACGGGGCGATAGCGCTCGACGCGATTGCGCAAATAATCGAGCGGATTGGATTGCACCCAGGAAACGCGGCTCTCGCTTTCGAGCACGCACGCGCCGTTGACGTAGCGAAACACTTCGACGGGATTGGCGCCCACGAACGTGTAGCGCGCGATTTTTTCGCCGCCCTCGACACTTTCGAGCAGGCAGGCGTAACGCGCGTCGTGCGCGATACGCTGGTAAGCGGAAACGGGCGTGAGCGTATCGGCCGTGAACGTGTCGTAGACGGGCACGAGATTGCCCTGCCGGGCGAGCTTGCAGAATGTCTTGAAATCAGGCTGAATCATCGATTCACCGCGGCCGCTTACCGCGGCCTTGACCCATGAATTTTTCTTCCCGCTCAAGCACGGCAATTACCGCGCGGCGCATGGCGGCTTCCGGCGCGCGCTCGCCCGTCCAAATTTCATATTGCGCGAATCCCTGCGCGAGAAACATTTCCACTCCGGAAACGGTCTCGATGCCGCGTCGGCGGGCGATGCGCAAAAATTCCGTCGTGCGCGGACGATAGACCATATCCATCACCAGCCGGCAATTCAGTTCCGCGCTCTCGAGCGGCGAGCCGCCGTGCGGATGCATGCCGACGGGCGTGCAATTCACGATCGCGTCGAAAAATTCCCGGCGCAACTCGGCACGCGCCACGACCTGGGCCCCGGCGGCGCGCGCCAGAGCACGCGGCGCGTTCCGGACGGCGCGCCGAAAGGCACACGACCGCCCCCGCGTGTGCCAAAGCGAAAGCCGCCGCTCGCGCCGCGCCTCCCGCCCCGAGTAACAAAACGCGGCTTCCCGCAAGCTGCATGCGGCGCTCGAGGCTTCGCAGAACTCCGACGTAATCTGTATTGTACCCGTAGAGTCGCCCTCCGCCACGGACAACAACGGTATTGACCGCGCCAATGCGCGCGGCCAGCGGATCGCAGTCATCGAGATGCCGAAGAATCTCCTCCTTATAAGGAATAGTGACCGCAAATCCGGCAACCCCGAAGCGCTTCGATCGAGCGCAAGAAATCGCTCAGGTCTCGCACCAGAAACGGCACAAAAACGGCGTCGAACTTGCGCGCGTGAAATGCCGTGTTATGCAGCAATGGCGAGAGCGAATGGCCGATCGGGTTGCCGATGACGCCGTAAACGCGAGTCCGGCGCGTGATCTGTCCGGCACGATAAAGATGCAGCATCGCGTCGAGAGAGAGCTGGCCGGGCGCCGTGGCTTGTTCGACAGCGGCATAGGCAAGCGCGCTCCCCGCCCGCAACGCAAGAATGCGCCCCGCCAAGCCTATTTCGCCCATGGGAATCGCCACGATGTCGCGACGGCCCCGAGCCAGATTCGCAGATTCGAACGCTGTCGGAGATCGAACGGCAATGGCCCGCAATTTTCGCGACTTCTCCTCCCGCGCGAAAAAGTTCGGCGAGCGACGCCCGGAAGATTGCGCGGGCGTCCGGCGGAAATCGTGGTGGGACACCATCAAGCGGGCGGGAGCGAGAGCGCCTCGCAGCTCGGCTGGCGAAGCGTGTTTCGCGGTTTCTATTTCGACGTCGCACCAGCTGGCAGCCTGCCCGCACCGCCTGCGCCAGAACCTCAAGCTGCGCCTTCCGGCTGCCCCGGAACAGCCCTCCTCCCTGACGGCTGCGGCATGTGGCGATCAACACCGCAGGGAGCCGCTTGCGGCGCAACCAGTCGAGAAAAGCAGTCCGCTCCTTCGCAGTGCCGGAGATAGTCAAGACGCAGCTCAAGCGTTCGGGTCGATTTTAGCCCAAGACGCAGCTGGGAGATCATCTCGCGCGCCGTACTCGCGGCGATCACCCCGCAAATCCCGATCTTTTCCGAACGGCCTCTCCAAGTGGTTCCCCTAGCCGAATGGTAAACGTATGGCTTTACCATGCGGGTGGCAAGTATGTAAAGCGGCGAGCGCGGGCTTTCTTGACGGTCACTTTGGCAAGTGCTAGTTTGGGATGAAACATCACTGACGGGCAAGAGCTCTTTTCTCGGCAGCAGGAGGAGTAGCTTCCGATGCGTACATCGATTGGCTATCGTTTTCTGATGATGGGACTTAGCTTGGGATTGGGCGTGGGGATGGCTGCCGGCATCGCGGAGGCACAACAGTCTTCTAAAGTTCTTTCGGAATCCGACCTTTATTGCACTGGCGTGGCGACCGACCAACCCGTCCCCGCGGACACGTACGTGATTTCGGGAGAGAATTCCACTTACAAGAATACGTTCCAGCAAGGCGATCATGTCTACATCAACCGGGGCGCGGACCAAGGCGTTAAGGTCGGAGACTTATTCGAAGTCATGCGCCCAGTTAGCGATCCGATGGAGGACAATGGTTCAAGGTGCAGTCCCACAAGTGGTTCAAGTGGCAATCGCAACTGTTTCACGCCATGGGGACACATGTACGCCGACATCGGGCAAGTGCGCGTCATGCGCGTCCTGGAGAAGACTTCGATCGCGGAACTGAAATTGACTTGCGATTTGATGCAGCGGGGCGACATTGTCCGGCCCGCTCGCGGCTCGCCCGGCCCCCGCGTACCATGACGCGACGTTTGATGCCTTTGCTCCCCCTTCCGGCAAGAAAACGGCCATGATTGTGACCACCAAACAGTTACGGGCCAAATCGCCGGAGCAGGTGCGATCGTTTTCGTGAATCTGGGCAGCGCCCAAGGCGTGCAAGTGGGAGACTATTTCCGTGTATTCCGGTACCAAGGAACGCGCAATGACATGATCTACCAAGTCAAGTAACATGGCTTACAAGGCTTACGGGTACGGAAGCACGCCGGTCGCATACCAGTGGGACAACCTTCCCCGGCAGGTTGTGGGCGAAGGGACTCGTGCTGCGCACCGGGCCAAACTCGGCGACTGTGCTGCTGACATCGCGCGCGAAGAAATATACGACGGGGATTACGTCGAGCTCGAATAACCGCCCGGAAGAGTTCCTTCACTCAATCCGCAGTGGAGACAAGAGGCCCTGATCCGAATCACGGATCAGGGCCTTTTTGCGTTCCGCTGGCAAATTCAGTGGTGAACGCGTCGAGTGCCGCACCCTTCACGGCTCTCGTGTAACCACGGCGCAGTTTTATTCTTCCTCTTATTCGATCCCAACAGATGCCCCACGCCAAGGCTGATGTCGGAAAAAACTTCAGCAGTAAACGCAAAAACGCGAGTGGAAGCTTCCCGCCAAGCGTCTCGCGCCAGACCGGCCTTGGCGCAGGTCTCTTCGAGAAACCATTGCGCAGGACCATTGGCGCTCGGTGGCAACCTGCGGGAGGAGCAATCCCCGGTTTTCGCCTTTCACGATCAGCAGACCGTGATGGCCCGAGAGAATCGCTTCCGGCGCGATGGGCTCGGGAGGCGAAAGCACGGAAATTTCGATTTCCAGGCTTCCAACTTCATCGGCGCTCGACCGCGGGAAATCGGGAATCGTGCAGGGCGGCGTTGATGGCGGCGCGCGCGACCGTTTCCGCCAAGCGGATCGGGGGATTCCACTTGGCCAACGCAACCGCGGAGTTGGCCGTCTCGATGAAGTGTTACGAATGCGCCTGCGGGTTCCGTGAGGGCTGCGGGGTAAGCGCGGAAAATCCGGAATCCGTTTCTCGATGACGGCGCTCGAAATCGCGCGGCGCGCAAGATCCAACAAGGCGCGGCAATCGTCACTGGAGAGTCGGGACATCCTGCGCATTCTTGCGCCGCTCGAGAATTCGCAGGTGGCGCCTTTGTTTCACGCTGCCGTCCACGCGGCCCCAAAACTTCTGAAAATACTGGACCGCCGAAACGATAGCGCTCCCCACCACCAGCCATAGCAACAGAATACCAAGCGGCCGGAAGATCGCATGCTTCGCCGCCAGGATCACGGCGCAGACGGCCATCACCTGCAGGACCATCTTCGTCTTGCCCAAGCGCCGAGGCGGGAATCGTGAACCCTTCGGCGGAAGCAATGTTGCGAAGACCCAGGACGACAATTTCCCGCCCGATGATGATCACCGCCATCCAGCCTTGCACCAGATGCATTTCAACGAGAGAAATAAATGCCGCGGACATCAGTAGCTTGTCCGCAATGGGATCGAGCAGGATACCGAGCGTCGTAACTTCGCTGCGCCGCCGGGCGTAATAGCCATCCGCCCAATCCGTGGCCGCGGCCGCCAGCAGGATCAGCACGCCCCAAACGGCAAAATTAATCGGCACGCCAAAAAAAACAACGTTGGGAGCGCGCGTCAAAAGGACGACGACCAGCACCGGAATAAAGAAGATCCGTAAAATCGTCAGGCTATTCGGCAGGTTCATGGTGCACCTGGGGGGCTCCCCTGTGCAAAAGCAAGTGCCCGCCCAGTCGCGAGGCATCTCCCACTATAGACGCACCCTTGCGGGCAGTCAACGGGGGCGCGGGCTCCACTAGTTTACCCTGCATCCAGAAGGGGAGCCCGCTCCAATTTGGTAAAGGAGAGTTGGGAACTAAAATTTGAATTGCTTGGAGTCCCGGAGAGGCGTCACAACTTAGTCCACTGGGGGAGCGGTGGGAAAATCGGTTGAAGTCGAATATGACCAGAAAACCCCGCAGGGCTGACACTAACAACTAAGCAATTTGAAATCAGTCCACCACTCAATCGGGAGGGTGGATGGGCTGCGGTTATGGCTCGCTTTTTGAGCATTTATGGGCGATATTTTGTAACTGATAGTGCACACGAATGAGGCAAGCCTGTGCAAATCAGTGCTTTGCGGCTGATGGGACTCCAGGGAGGCCTGATGCTGCGGCATGAAGCAGCTATCTTCTCAAGTCATTGTATTTAAACGAGTTACAGGATAGTCAAATCGGGGGCCAGGAGCAGAGATTATCTATTCAGCAAATCCTGCGCGTGCGGCCCTGTTAGATTTCCACAGGAATTTCCACCGTCAACCAGCACCACGAATCATAAATTGGCCTTCCAGATCGCACTTTCGTAGGAGGCCACAGATGCGGCTCTGGAGGGGTTTTCGAAATAGGAATTGGACCGGATTTCCTGGCACGAATCGTGACATTTCGGACGTGGGACTCAATGTCAAGGCGATGACGGCTCAGGGTCTATTTTGAGTCTCAGAGCCACGGAAGTGGGCAACTCGGCTTCCATGGCCATCACCGAGCCTTGGACTTCAGAATGAAGGACGCGGCCAAGGGCATGGACCAGAGCGATCGCGCGGCCATCCTTCAGCGGGAGCTCGAATCGCAGGTGCAAGATGGGATCCACCGGCATGGCGGCATCGATGCGAGCAAGAAGTTCTTCCAGGCCCGCGCCCGTCAAGGCGGACACATGCACTGAGTTGTGATTTCCATTTAACGCAGCGGCATGTTCGGGCGTCAACTGATCAACCTTGTTCAGCACGTGCAATCGCGGGCGATCCTCCACACCCAATCCCTTCAGGATTTTTTCGACCTCGGCATCCTGTTCGGCATGGTGCGGATTCGAGATGTCCGTAACCAGCAGGATCAGCGCGGACTCCTGCACCTCCTCGAGTGTGGCGCGAAACGCGGCAATCAAGCCCGGCGGAAGATCGCGGATGAAACCTACCGTATCGGAAAGCAGGACGCGCCGGTTCGACGGCAAACGCACCGCGCGCACAGTCGGATCCAGCGTTGCGAACATTTTTGAAGAGACGAGCACACCGGCGCGGCTCAAGGCGTTAAACAGCGTCGATTTTCCGGCATTCGTGTAACCCACCAGGGCCACGGCGCCGAGCGGCACTGCCTGACGCGTTTGCCGCCGCAGTGATCGCTGCTTGCGAATCGATTCTATCGATTTAGTTACTTTACCTACTCGATCTCGAATGCGGCGCCGGTCGGTTTCGATTTTCTGCTCGCCAGGGCCGCGCGTGCCGATGCCGCCGCCTTGCCGCGAAAGTTCTTTGGCGCTTCCGGCGAGGCGCGGCAGCATGTAATTGAGTTGCGCAAGTTCGACTTGCAGCTGCCCTTCCCGGCTGCGAGCGTGCCGCGCAAAAATGTCGAGGATGAGTTGCGTCCGATCGATCACGCGGCAATCGGTGCCGCTCTCCAGATTGCGCAATTGCGTTGGAGTCAAGTTGCGATCGAAAATTACGAGCGGAGCTTTATGAAGCTGCGCTTCGATTTTCACTTCCTCGATCTTGCCGCGGCCGATGACCGTGGCGGGATCGATTTTGTCGCGCATCTGAAAAACACTTCCCGCAACCTGGGCGCCCGCACTGCGGGCCAGTTCCGCGAGTTCGGCAAGCGAAGCGCGCTCCGTTTCACCGGCATCGACGCCAAGCACATGCGAGGCCCGCTTCAATCCCACACCCACCAGGAGGACGCGTTCGCGTGATTCTGTCGTTCGTGTCGTTTTCATTCGGGTACGACGATGGCGAGAATGTGATCGGAAGGGGCGTGTAGCAAACAGAGTATTTTCACAAACACATTATACACCTGCTGGACTCGCACAACTCAGGGTGCCGCGTTGGAACGCAAATGTCCAGCTACCAGCTGTTCGGAGGCAGCGGCGATGGCGGCATCATCGCCAAATCCGGCGAGCCAGTGGACGAGGGGTTCCTTGCGGAACCAGGTGAGCTGGCGTTTGGCGAAGCGGCGAGTCGCCCGGGAAATCGCCTTCGTGGCGGTGAGGATGACGGTGCCTTCGAGGTGCGCGCGCAGCTCGCTTTATCCAATGAAATCGAATGGCTTGGCATCGAGGGGAACGCCGCTTGATGTGACCGTACAATGTATCGCAGTGATTTTAAGGCACACTTATGCCTCGTCGCATGCAGAAAGCCAACGCGGCCGCCAGTGAATCAGCGCGTATCATCCGCACTACGTCCAGCCAGAAATCAAACCTTCTGCTGCGACATCCGCCGCTAGGGGCAGGATACGTCCGGGGCGGAGTTGCCCTGAGCGTAATCCTTGGTCACTTCACAGTATACGTTGTATACATAGCGACCTTCGGGCGGGTTCTCCTTGACGTCGAGGAGCAGGACGCCTTTCGTGGCAACGTCAAACGGCGTTAGGAACTCATGGACCTTGTGAGTCTCCGGGTCTTCATACGGCTCAAGGTAAAGATCCGCATTAGGGAGCCAAATCGTGACGGGGCCGCCGGTCTGATTGACCCACTGAATTGCCTTTGGGGGGGCCTCATCGTCAATGTGAACGCTCGCAGGGACGACGAAAACTCGCTTCCTGTCAACAATCTCGATGGGTTTGGTGAGGACAACCTGCTGAACACCTGCTTTGGGGGCGCGCTTTGTGGCTGGAGTGGACATTGCGTTTCTCCTTTTGTGATTTTGAACACGTAGAGTTTAGGGCCTGAACAAAGCTTGGTATCTTGGATCAAGGCGCAATTGCGCGAGCGTAGGCTCTCTCTCGATCAGATCGCGTGAATAGCCTCCCTTCACCGCCTTGGCAATCCATTGCAACGCAAGTTCGCGGTCACGGAGTTGCTCGTAAACAACGGATGCCTGGAACATGTCGGAAACAGCATCGGGCGCCATTGCCAGAGCTTGCCTCAGCAGTTCCCGAGCATGCTGCGCTTGGTCAAGATTGGAATATGCGTCCGCCAGGCGAATTAGCAAGGTGGAATCACGAGGATTGACGCGGCGTTGTTCCTCCGCCAGCTCTACCGTGCGCTGGAAGGCAGCCTTTGCCTTCTGTGGTTCGTTACCCCATTGGTAAGCAGCCGCCAAATTATGCCACCACTTCCACTCACGTCCATTTATCTGGATCGCCTTCTCGTAGTATCGAGCCGCCTCGCCATACTGACCCAAGGTGTAATAGACCGTGCCGAGATTGGAGTAGGCGGAATCAGAGGGCTTGATGGCCACCGATTTCTCATACATCTTTGCAGCTTCCTCGTAGCGCTTCTGGGAATAAGCGATGACTCCCAGATTGCTGTAGCCCCGCGCGTTGTCGGGCGTGAGTTCCACGACGCTTCGAAATTCCTTTTCGGCCTCGGCATAACGGCCCAAGCGATAGTAGAAGCCGCCCAATTCATTGTGAGTGCCCCAATAGCCTGGGCGCACGGCAATGGCGTTCATGTACGTAGATTCGGCGTCTTTCAGTTTCCCCATCTGTTGGTATGTTTTCGCCAATTCCCGGTAACCGTCCGAATTGATCGGATCAAGAGCGAGGGCTTTCTGGAGATTTTGAACCGCCTCTTCATAGCGGCCCGTCCCCGTATGGATCATCCCCAGCGTTACGTAGACTTGGGCAAGTCTGTCGTTGAGCCCAATCGCGGCTGCGGCGCTTTTCCTAGCTTCTTCCGCCCATTGCGTGTCCTTGGTCTGCTCGTAACTTCGCCAGTACGCCTCGCCTAACCCAGCCTCCGCAAGTGCATACTTGGGATCCTGCTCCAGCGCGCGATTAAAAAGCGCAATAGCGGTGTCTACATTTTGGGCCACCTCATACCGTTGCAGATAACCTCTCCCTTGCATGTAATATTCATAGGCGCTGGGAACAGTCGTCCCGCCCACGGCCAAAACTTGCTTGGCCTGGCTCGAGAGTTTCACGTCCAGAAGCTCGGCTACCTCCAGCACGACCCCATCCTGCAGCACCGAGATATCATGCGCCTCGGTATCAATTGTCTTTGATTTAAGCTGCCGCAATGTCTGTGGATCGACCAGATTGATCGTCAGCCTAACGTGATTTTCTGTGCGCTGCACGCTCCCGGTGATCGCCAAGGTGGCCCCAAATGTTTGCCGCGCCTCGCGGACACTTACAATTCCCTCCCGCAGAACATCGGTGGAAGGGACTACGCGAAGTGTCCGTTGGAATTGTTCTAATTGGCTGAGCTTGCTGCTCAGGATTTCCACCAACCCATCACAGAAACCTTGATTTTGGGGATCATTGCCGACGTTCGTGAAGGGAAGCACCACCAGCTGTTTCTCCGTGATGGGGGAGAGTGACTCCGCCCAGAAGCGGACCTTTTCTGGAAGCCGCGCCGCGACAATACCAATCCCGGCAACAACTAGCGCAGCCACCAAGGTTATTTCAAGCCATAACGGCAGACGCTGGAGATACCTTCCAGTAATGGCGGAGAGCGACGTGGTCTCTTCAGCAGCGGAGGAATCGTGAATCTCGTTGAGCTCACGCGCAAGTTCTTGCGTCGATGTGTAGCGCCTTTCCGGTTTCTTAGCCATGCATCGATGAACGATCGTTTTGAGTGCGGCAGGAACTTTTGGATTGAGTGAGGCAACTGGTTTTGGTTCGTCTTCGATGATGGCGGCGAGCGTTTGGGGTCCGGTTTCGCGGTGAAATGGCCGCTTTCCGGTGACCATTTCATAGAGGAGAGAGCCGAAAGAAAACTGATCGGAGCGAAAATCCGTGGGAAGGCCGCTGGCCTGCTCCGGAGACATGTAGTCGATCGTTCCAAGAAGGACTCCCTGCTCGGTGGCCGCACTCGTTCCATCGGAAGCCGACGTTGGAAAACCAGGCGCGAGTTTACTCAGTCCGAAGTCCAGAATCTTCGCTAAACCATCCTTTCGGATCATCACATTCTTAGGTTTTAAATCGCGGTGCACAATCCCGGATTCGTGCGCGACAGCTAAGCCCGCACCTATTTGTTTGGCAATGTCGAGCACGTCGCGCGTGGGCATTGCACCGGCGGCCAAGATTTCATCCAAGGCCTTCCCGTCCACGAGTTCCATTGCAATGTATACGATACGGCCGTCCTGTCCGATGTCGTAGATCGTAACGATATTGGGGTGGTTTAGAGAAGCCAGCACGTGGGCCTCGCGCCGAAAGCGCATCAGTAGGTTGGGTTCATGCGCGAAGTTCGGGGACAGAACCTTGACAGCTACTTCTCGATTGAGGTGCGTGTCACGAGCTCGGTACACCTCTCCCATGCCGCCCGAACCCAGGGGTGCAAGAATTTCGTAAGAACCCAACCTAGTGCCGCTGTCCAGAGCACCGCTTTCCATACCAGATTGCTCCAGAAAACCGATGTCTCCCTTTTCGTGCGAAGCAATCAGCGACTCCACCTCCTTTCGCAGCGCTAGTTCCACGCAAGCGTGATCCAGAAATGCAGGACGATCCGCGGGCTCCCGTTCAAGCGCCCCAGCGAGCACTTCCTTGACCCGTTGCCAGACTTCGGGCGTCACTTGCGCGCTTCCTTCTGCTTCATTTCCCGCTGAAGCCAAGCTCGCGCCGTTGCCCATTCGCGCTTCACGGTCGCTGGAGAAATGCCGAGGACGACCGCTGTCTCTTCAATCGAGAGCCCGCCAAAGAAACGTAGTTCGATTAGCCGGCTCTGCTGTGGATCCAGGGCGGCGAGCTTGGTCAAGGCATCGTCCAGCGCAACGAGATCCACTTCTCGCTTTTGCGGCAGGGCGATTCGCGGATCCAGGGCTAACAGGGGCGCCCCTGCTCCGCGCTTGGCGGCCAAACGGCCACGAGCGTGGTCGACCAGAATGTGCCGCATCAGTTGCGCGGCAAAACCAAAAAAATGAGCTCGGTTTTGCCATTGGGGAGGCTCGTCGTGAAGGAGCCGCAAGTAAGCCTCGTGAACGAGTGCTCCGCTCTGAAGCGTGTGGTCGGGGCGTTCCTGCCAAAGATAGCGGCGAGCGATGCGGCGCAACTCAGCATAAACCAGAGGAATCAGCTCTTCCCGAGCTTTTTGATCGCCGTGCCCCCAGTTGAGGAGCAATTCACTGACCCGTTCGGCAGATGCTGGGCACATTTCTCGGCCCCCATCCGGGCCTACCTGTGTTGTTTGCCGGAACGCTAACACTCTGGTTAAAGAAAGTACAGTTATTTTCCCAAAATTAGCTGCCACGGCCACACGGGACACGCCCGGACCCAGCCGCTAGGCCAAAACGGGAAATCTCACAAATTTGTGAGCCAAAGTGCCGCCCGTTTTCGCTTTATAGGCTGAAGGCACGATGCGAACTCCGACCTAGGCAGCAGGAACGCGTCGGCCAATGAACAAGGAGAATGACAATGAAAGCCAAGACGATGCGCCACGCAATTGAGGTAAGACTGTTCGCAGTTGTTCTGCTCGCAACTTGCGCGTTTGCGGCCGCCGCGAACGCCCAAACTATTGCGGCCAAGTTCACCTTACCGTTCGAAGTCCACTGGGGCAAAAACGTTCTCCCACCGGGTGAGTACACGATCAGTATGGACTCCCTCGCGAATGTGGCTCTCGTCCGGTCGGCAAACGGGAACACGGTTGGCTTAACGCCCATCCCAATCCAGGCCAAAAGCGACAAAGGCGGCACTGCACTCTTTGTCATGGTTCGTGGAAACGAACGCGTAGTCCGTTCCCTGAACCTCCCAACACGTGGCCTCACCCTGATTTACCCGCCGGCCACCAGTGCGCAACGCGAAATGCTGACCAAAGCAGACCAAGTACAGACTGTGCCCGTGATCACGGCGGGAAAGTAGCTTTTCGCGGCTCGCGGAAGGACACTGTTCGAACGAGGGGATGGGCCGCCAGGTACATCCCCTGCTTTTCCGCCCGGAAACGTACTCCCGCTTTCCAGGGTCATCTCAGTAGTGAGGGGTCGCGTGGTGAATATCGATTGTGTGATCAATCGTATCTACAACAAGATTTCACTGGGAAGGGGCCGCTTTATCACTCTGCGTCAAACGGGCGCGGTACCCGACATCGCAATGGTATTCAGTTGCCCTGTCACCAGCCGCTCGGCGGCAGCGGCAATGGCGGCGTCATCTCCGAATCCGGGGAGCCAATGCACATGGGGTTCCTTGCGGAACCAGGTGAGCTGGCGCTTGGCGTAGCGGCGCGTCGCCTGGGAAATCGCTTTCGTGGCAGCGGTAAGGGTGACAGTGCCCTCGAGGTGCGCGCGCAACTCGCCATATCCGATGAAGTCGAATGGCTTGGCGTTGTGTGGAACGCCGCTGCGGAGAAGTCCGGTAACCTCCTCGATCCAGCCGCGCTCGAGCATCGTGTGGACGCGCTGCTCGATGCGATCGTACAGCGCGGCGCGTGGAGGCTGCAGGCCGATCTTGATGGGAGCGTAACCTTCCAGGCGCGCTCGCCCGGCCCGGTGAATTTCGGTAAGTGGGCGTCCGGTCAGCAAGCAGACTTCGATGGCGCGAATCATCTTGGGGCGGTCGCGCGATCCAATCCGTATAGCGGCCTCGGGGTCCAGACGCCGCAAGACGCGATGCAGGTACTGGAGACTGTGCTTATCCTCCCCCGCTTCCAGGCGCGCGCGCAATTCCTCGGAGCGTGCGGGGGCATCCGCTAGCCCTTCCAGAAGCGCACGCAGATAGAGTCCTGTCCCGACAGTGAGAATCGGGAGCCGCGAGCGCTGGCGCAGGTCTTCGAGAACCGCAATAGCCCGGACGCGATATTCCCCCGCGGTAAAAGCAAAGCCGGGGTCCACCAGATCGAGCAGGTGATGCGGGACGCCTTCGCGCTCTTCATGGGTCGGCTTAGCGGTGCCGATGTCAAAGCCGCGATAGACCTGCGTCGAATCGCACGCCAGGACCTCGCCGCCGAATTTGCGGGCGAGCCACGCGCCCAGTGAGGATTTTCCGGAGGCTGTTGGCCCGACGATGGCCACAAGAGGTATAGGCTCGGGCCCGGTCCTCCAAGTGCGATCCTCTATCTGCGGCAATACGTTGGAGGTCAGTTTTGGGGCGGTGCTCATCGCAGGAATTTCCAGTACCGGATCACCAAGTATACCAGACACAATAGCGCCAGCAGGAGGACCCCGGACACTTGTGTACGCGCCAGCTTCACTGTTCGTTCAAGGGGAGATTATACAGGAAAATGAACCGTAACTCGATGAAGGGGCCGCTGAAGGCAGGGGGAAGCGGCTCAAAGGGGGTCGAGGCCCGAATGGAAGAGATTGCTGCGCGATCCAGCGGTTCTTTGCTGGAGCTGCCCATCATGGCAGGCTCCGCATCGGGCACGACGCCGTTGCGCATGATGCGAAATTGCAAAACGACTTTCCCCCGGTCGCCCAGGCGCGCTGATTCCGGCATCACCGCGTACCAGTTGCGCTTTACGCTGGCAAGGACACGAGCGATATAGTTGGTGAAATCCACTCCCTCGGTGGGCGTAAGCATTTCTACGTTTCCACCGAGATAGCCCTGCCCCCCTCCGCCACCGCCGCTCATGCCTCCACCGCCGGGCGAGGGTGCGGGACCGACTGGACCACCGAATTGCGCACCGGTAGTTCCGCCGTCTTTAAGCGCTTCGTGCATGGATTCCTGTAGGGCCTTCCCGGGCGAAAAGCGGGGCAAGACCAGGCTGTTCGAAGCCGACTCCTGCGGTTGTGGCGGCGAATCGGGCTGTCCTGGGGAGGCTGAGTCCGCGGCAGGGGCGCGGAAGGCACGGGTTTCGCAGGAGTGGGAGCCTCCTTGACGACTCGTTCCGGCTCCGGCGGCGCGGGCGTGGGCTGCAGTTCGTGCGGCGGAGCCAACTGGCGAAGCAAACGTGGGTCCACGCGTACTTGTGGGCTCTTTGGGCTGCGGGCTCGGAATAGACTTCGGAACATCGCGCACATCCGAAGGCAAATACAAGTTTGTGACGTTCTGCCTGTCGATTTCCGTTTGCGTCGGATTCCGGGTGACGCTAGGTCCGAACAAAATGAGAAGGATCACCACAAAGTGGACCGCGATGGAGGCAAACCGCGCGACGGCATTCCAGGCCGACGTCCGCTCCTCGACGGGCTGGGTCATGAGATTGACTTCGCCGGTCGTGAGGACGTCAGGATCGATCACGTCAGGCAAATCGTAGACGGCAATGAGCTCCCTTCGGCTCCAGCTTGCCCGCATGCGCGTCTTTGGGCACGGCCACCCGTGAATCGAGGATGCTCAGCGGGACGTAATCGGGCATCTTGCTGATCCCATCGAGGGGCGTATGAGGCATGTCGCGCGGGACGACCGTGCGCGACCCCAGCACTCCTAACGGAACGTGCGAGGGGATCAACGTTCGAGGATCGAGTTCAATGTGCGGCAAGTTCGACGGCACGAGCGTGCGCGAGTCGAGCGCAGACGTTAGACGCCGCGGCGCCGCGTCTGAAGGAGACGCGGCCGGCCGGGCATCCTTCGGGACCAGAATCCGCGGAATCATCGATTTGCCTGCGGGGAAGCGAAAGCACCCAGTTGGACGCGCCGCCCGTGCTCCAGGATGCCTGCCATGACCCGGTCCGCCAGTTCGAGAGCGCGCCGCCCGGCAGCGCCATCCACCAGCGGAGCGCGGCGCGTTCGAACGGAATCCAGGAAGGCTCGCAGTTCCGCGCGCAGAGGTTCTTCTCGCTCGGACGGAAGCGTCGTGAAATCGAATTTCGGCTGGGGTCCGGGTTCCACCACGCGCACACGAAGCGCGTCCTGACGAGTGAAATCCACGGAAATATATTCATGTTGCTGGAAGAACCGCAGCTTACGCACGCGTTCGGTGGAGACGCGGCTCGCCGTGACGTTTGCGACAGCGCCGGAAGCAAAATCCAGGCGCGCGTGGGCGATGTCCACCTTGTCGGTCAGGACGGGAATGCCGATCGCTTTTATTTCCGTGACAGGCGCGTCCACCAGGGCGAGCAGGATATCCAGGTCATGAATCATGACGTCGTAGACCACGTCAATATCCAGGCTGCGCGGCGTGAAAACGCCGAGGCGATGTACTTCAAAGTATAGTGGATTATTAATCACTGGCATCACCGCGACAATTCCGGGATTGAACCGTTCCAGGTGCCCGACCTGCAGAACCCGCTTGGCTCGCGCGGCCGCGGAAAGAAGCTGGTCGGCCTCGGCCAGCGACGCGGCCATCGGCTTTTCGACGAGGACATCGATGCCGAGTTCGAGCAGGCGGCAGCCGACGCGCGCGTGCTCGACGGTAGGCACGGCCACGCTCGCCGCGTCCACGCGTCCGGCAAGCGATTCGATGTTCGGCAAAACTTCCGTGGAGAATTCCTTCGCGACTTGCGCGGCGCGCGCGGGGTCGGCATCCACAATGCCGGCCAACTCCGCGCCTTCCACTTCGCGATAGACACGGGCATGATTCCGGCCGAAATCTCCCGCGCCGACTACGGCGACGCGGACTTTTTCCTGGCGGGCTCCCATCCCGCTTTCGCGGGACCGCACCCGATTATTTTGGTTGGCTCCCAGCGGAGTCACTTCTTCCCCTATGTCGCCGGTCGTTCGGCCACCCCGATGGCCTCCAGCGGAAATGCTTCCATCGCGATGCCGGCGGCGTCGGCGGCTTCGATGACGCGCGCGCGGTCGAACAGCAGCGTGCGCCCCGCATCCATCCCCAGCGCGGACACGCGGCACCGCCGCATCACTTCGACGGTCTGGAGGCCCACGACGGGTACATCGAATCGCATGTCCTGCCGCGGCTTGCTGACCTTCACCACGACCAGGGAGCCTTCCTCGGCGATGCGCGCGGCGCGCTCGATGGTTTCGTCGGTCCCTTCCATGGCCTCGACGGCAACACACGCTCGGTCACGAATCACGACCGTCTGCCCGAGGTCGAGTCCGGCAATCTGCCGCGCGATTTCGCGGCCATAGGCGATGTCGGCAGCTTCGCGTGCGTCCGGAGCGCGCCGCGTCAGCACACCGGCAGCGGGAATGAGCGGCATAAGAAATGTGGTCGAGTCCACCAGTTGGATGCCTTCCGATTCCAGCACGCCGGCGACGGCCCCGATCAAGCGAATCGGTATTTTTTAGCGGCAGCGAGAGCAGGAGCTTCGCGAGCTTCCAGTCCGGGCGAATGGAGCTGAAAATTTTGTTGTGTTTCACCTGCCCGGCCATGACCGCGCGGTTGACGCCTTCCTCATGGAGTAGTTCCAGTGTGCGCGACAACTCACCGAGGCTGACCCAGTGCAATCGCGACGCGATTTTTTCGAGCCCGGGGGAAGCCTCTTCGCGAATCGCGATCACGGCCATGTCAATTCCCTGGCTGCGCGCCGCTTCGAGCACCAGAAACGGAAATTGTCCGTTGCCGGCGATGAGTCCCCAGCGAACGGAAAATCCGAGACGGGTAAGGGGGACATGGGCGCTGAGGAATTCACTTGTGCAGGCCGCGCTCGGCCGACTCGATGAATTCCACGAGTTCGCGGACGTCGGGCGAACCATTGAGTTGCGCGCGGATCTGTTCCAGGGCCTGCGACGTGTTGAGCTTGGAACGCAGCAGCAGGCGAAATGCGCTTTCGATGGTATCGAGACGCTCGCGATCGAAGCCGCGGCGTTCGAGCCCGACCGTGTTCACGCCATAGCAATGAGTCTCGCGCTCGGTGACGACGCGCGAAAACGGCGGCACGTCCTGCGTGATGACGGTACAAGCGCCGATGTAGGCGTAGCGGCCAACGCGGCAGAATTGATGCACGGGGCTGAAGGCTCCGACATTCGCATAGTCCTCGATGACCACGTGGCCCGCGAGCGTGGCGCCATTGGCGAAAACGGTGTGGCTGCCGACGATGCAATCGTGGGCGATGTGGGAATATGCCATGAAGAGATTGTTGCTGCCGATCCGCGTGATGCCTCCGCCTTGCGTGGTGCCGCGGCTCACCGTGGAAAATTCTCGAAAACGGTTCGCATCGCCCACGACCAGTTCCGTGCGCTCGCCGCTGAATTTCAGATCCTGCGGATCGCCGCCGACCGAACAAAACGAATCGAAAATGTTTTTGCGGCCGATGCGTGCTGGTCCGCGAACCACGGCATGGGGCTCCAGCACGCAATCGTCACCTAGCTCGACTTCGTCTCCGACGACGGCGAACGCGCCGACCTGCGCCCCGCTTCCGATACGCGCGCTGGAGGAAACGATCGCCCGGGGATCGATTTCGCTCATTCCTCGGCACCCACCGTGGCGTCCGCGGTCGCATCACTGGTTGCAACCACGGGATCACGGTCCACTAACATGCACCGCAGCGTCGCCTCTGCCGCGACTTCACCGTTGACAGTGGCCACGGCGTGCAGCTTGCAAAATGTCGGGCGATATTTGAGGACGGTCACTTCCATGCGCAATTGATCTCCGGGGACGACCGGGCCGGCGGAAACGCGCTTCGTCCACGGCGGCGAAATACAACAGCTTCTTGTCCCGATCGGGAATTTCCAGCAAGCAGCAGGAGCCCGCCGGTTTGCGCCATGCCTTCGATGATCAGGACCCCGGGCATGATCGGTTTGCCCGGGAAATGGCCCTGAAAATAGCTCTCATTGATGGATACGCTTTTCAACCCCACGATGCGCTTCAACCGCTCGATTTCGAGAATGGTATCCACCATCAAGAATGGAGGGCGGTGCGGCAGAATTTTCTGGATGCCAATGCTGTCAAGAATCATCTGATTGCCTCAATGAGCGCCCGGAAACCCAAGGTGGAAACGGCCGGCGCAACGTTCATTCGGTGGCGGCAAGTCGCCGACCCCCGCCATCGTTCTGGCGGGCTATGGCGACGGCGCGTGCCACCCACATCCTGGAATTATATGCGAAACACGCCGCCCAGCAAACGCGGTTTACCCTGAGTGGTTCGCGACGAAGGGTTTACCCTGAGTCGTTTCCTGCGTAGGGTTCACCCGCAGAGGCAGCCCGATGATTTTCTGACCCCAATTAAGCTATGCTTTTCACTTCGAGTGGAGCCACGGGATGACGGTCAATTCACGCTGCGCTCCTATCGCCGGCTTGTCGCGGTCCGAGGAGGAATAATTCCATGCTCAAAGGTATTCGCGCGTTTGCATTTGCCTCGCTGCCGCTCGCGGCGGGCTTCTTTTTTCTCTCTCCGCCAACGCTCAACAAGTGCCGAAGGAATTGCAACCGCCTGCCAATGAACAACTCCTGCTGCAAGTGCACGCCAAGGGCGATCAGATCTACACCTGCAAAGCGGATGGCGCGGAATTTATCTGGGTGCTGAAAGCTCCCGAAGCCCAGCTCATCGACAAAAGCGGCAAGCCGTTCGGCAAGCATTTCGCGGGACCGTCCTGGGAAGCGAACGATGGCAGCCGCGTCACGGGCAAAGCTGTGGACAACGCGCCTTCACCCGATGCCGCCTCCATTCCATGGCTGCTGGTCACGGTGGCGAGCCACAGCGGAGAGGGCGTGCTCGCGCGCGTCACATCCATCCAGCGCGTCAACACCAAGGGTGGCAAGGCACGCGCCTCCGGCTGTAATGCCGCGCATATCGGCCAGGAAGAGCGCGCTCCCTATTCCGCCGACTATATATTTTTCGCCCCGAAATAAGTTCAAATCGATTTAGCCGCAATCGAGGGAAGCGAAAATTTTACGCCTCGCCACGCCGATGCGCGCCAGTCCGTTCCGTGGAGACGCGGAAGAGTAGTTCGGGGGCGCGAGCCCCAGGTTCGAGCCCCGTTCCTAATGTTAGATTTACTTAATGGTGATCTTCTCCACTGTCCAAGTCGGAGCAATCGCCCTTGATGATGACGTTGTCGGACACGGCGTGGATCTCGTGGATCAGGCAGCCGGTCTGGCCGTGGCCCAGGCTGGTCTGCGCCCAGCCGAGCAGCTTTCCGTCGTGATCCAGCCGGTAGAGTTTGCCCGTCCCGTCGCCGCTGTAGATGTACTTGGGGGTGACCTGGACGCTCCACGGCGCGCCTACGCCGCCGATGGATTTCTTGAAGTTCAGATCGCTGTCATAGACCTGGATGCGGTTGTTGCCGCGGTCGGCGACATAAACGTTGCCCTGCGCGTCCGTGGCGATGCCATGCGGCGTGCTGAACTGATTGTCGCCGGAACCGTGTGTTCCCACCGCCTTCACCCAAGTGCCGTCCTTCGCGATCTTGACGACGCGCGAGTTGCCATAGCCATCGCTCACGAACATATTGTCCTGCGCATCCCAGGCGATGTCGGTTTCCCGGTTGAATGTGCCCATTGTTCCGACCGGATAGCGGTCCGTGACCTTCTCGCCGCGTTCGACGTAGCGCTCCATCCAGTCGATCGCCTCCGGCTTTCGGCCGAGCGTCATTTTGACCATGGCATTCGGGTCGAACTTGACGATCATTCCGGAACCCTCGTCCACCATCCACACGTTGTCGTACTTGTCGACGCGGACGGAGTGCGCGAAGGACGCGGCGTAGTTATCCGGGCCCCACAGCTTGACGAATTTCAGGTTTTCGTCGAACTCGAACAGCTCCGCGGCTGTCCCGCCGCGCGAACTGCCGCCAAGTGCCCGTGCGCGAGTACACAAACAGGTGGCCTTTTGAATTCTTGGAAACCCCTTCCGTTTCACCGATCGTGTGACCGGGGATGACGAGGGGAAGCACTTCCTCAGTGATCTGCAACTTCGGAGTGGCTTCCTCAAGGGCAAGTTGTTTGGCGATCGCGGCTTGCCTCTCTGGGGTCGAAGGGCCGAACTGGGCTTGGACTTGCAGCGTCCCCGCGAGCATCAAAACGCCAAGAACGAAAAAGGAAAACAGCACTAAGGAACGTTTCATATAGTGAATCTCCTCTCGGAAATGAACGTCCAACCGGGACATGCCCGGACGGTTCTGCCCGGGATTGCCACTTGAATTCCCCCGAGCGGCGCTATGCTACACCCAAACACGCGCCCCGCTGCGGATATTCGTGAAACAACTTCATGCCGACGAGCTTTTCGGGCGCGACTCGCTGGCGACTTGTGGCTGGAACACGGGATTCTCGGAAACCGACCCACCAGCCACCGATCACCGCGAACAGTTTGCGAGGCCTGGCCTTGCGCATTCTGGCGGCGCGTCGAAGGGGCCATCGCGAGCGGTTGCCCGTGCCATAGCGCGTTGCTAACGTGGCGTCCCGGAAATATTCGGCAAAACTGAGCGGCGGACTTTGAAATCGAAGATGAGATTTCAGAGGTCTATGGGGCCGGGGCACTTTGAAATTTATACTATTTATTTTGGGGACGCGATACTAGCATAGCGGCGCGATGCGAGGTCGTTCCACAATGCGATCGCTGCTGGATTGGCTGCGGCCGCGCGAGCGGGCGATGACTGGACTGCTCGGCCGTTTTGTGAGCGCGGAATCGCCTAGTTTCGATAAAGCCGCCGTGGACCGGTTTGGCCGAATCGTCGCGGCGGAATGGAAAAAGCGGGGCGCCACGGTCACGCTGCTGCGCCAGCGCGAACGCGGAGATCATGTGAGAGCGGAATGGCGCCCCAGCAGGAAGGGCACGGCTGCGCAGATTCTAGTCCTCGGACATTTGGATACCGTCTACGACTTAGGGACCATCACCCGGATGCCGTTCTGCTTGTCTCGAGGACGCGCCTGGGGGCCGGGCGCATTCGACATGAAAGGCGGGCTGGTGATCGCGCTTTATGCTCTGGACGCTCTGGCCGCTGTAGGTTGTATGCCCGAAAAGCGCATCGTCTTTCTTTGGACAAGCGATGAAGAAATCGGCAGCGAAAGTTCGCGCGCCGCGATTGAACGCGAAGCAAAGCTAAGCGATGCCGTGCTCGTGCTCGAACCCGCCGCCGGACTCGAGGGTTGTGTGAAAACGGGCCGCAAGGGCGTCGGCGAAATGGAGCTCATCGCGACCGGCCGCACGGCCCACGCAGGGCTGAATCCCGAGGACGGCGTCAACGCGATTGAAGAAATCGCGCTTCAAATTGCCCGCATCTCGCATTGGAACCAGCCGCGCCGCGGAATCACGGTGAATGCCGGCGTGATTGAAGGCGGCACGCGCACCAACGTGATTCCCGAACGCGCGCGAGCACTGGTGGATTTGCGCGCCGCAAGCGTCAAAGACATGCGCGCGCTCGAATGGAAATTTCGCGCGCTGCGGCCAATCCTTCCCGGCGCGAAGCTCGAAATCCGCGGCGGATTCAACCGTCCGCCGATGGAGCGAAAGATGAGCGCCAGGCTCTACGCGAAAGCTCGCGCGCTGTCAAAGGAAATGGGCACGACGCTGGAGGAAGCCTTCGTGGGCGGCGGGTCCGACGGAAATTTCACCGCTGCGCTGGGTGTGCCAACTCTCGATGGCCTGGGCGCAATCGGCGAAGGCGCTCACAGTGCGCGTGAAAACATAGTGACTCGCGCGCTGCCTGTGCGCGCCGCGCTGCTGGCGGGATTGCTCACAGCGCTGTAGCTCGTCCCGGTTAAACCGGGATGAGGCTTTTGTTCGCATCGAGAATGAATGCGCCGCGTCTGACTTTTTGTGGCGCCGGCATCTCGCCAGCGCCACAAATTTTGGCGGGCTGCAAGTGTAGTCCGCACACGAATCGTGCAGGAAGGTCCACTCCGTTCCCGCTTCAGTGAAATGGCGAATACTTCGTGAGAGACGCGGCTTAGAGGGTAGTGGGCCAATCTCATGTGGCTTAGTTCCTTGTGCCACCCCTATCGGGGTTTTCTGGACACCCGCAACCGTTTTCCCACCGCTCCTGCAGTGGGCTACGTTGTGACGTCCCTCCGGGACTCTAAGCAGCACAGAATTAGAAAACCACGGTTTAGAGATACGCCTTGCGAAGATACTGCACGGTGGATTGCATGAGGTCCGCGTAGTAGTCGCGGAGGACGGCGTGTATGGCGTCTTCCGTCGCGGATTGGGCCGCGATGCGATCCAGAATTCGTTCCACGCTGACCATGCCGTCCACACTCACAATCGTCTCGACGACCGCAAGCGACCAGGCGTATGCAGTGGAGGCGGTATCCTTGGGCAGATTCATCCAGGAGGATTCGTACGACGCGAGAGAAAATTCCATGTGCGCCTCGTAGGCGGAGGAAAGCGCCCCAGCGGCGCTCCGGCTGCGCTTTCCTTCCATGTATTGCGCGATGCCTTCCTGCAGCCACACGGGACACCGCCCGCTCGTTTTCTGGGCGACGAAACTATGCGTCAGTTCATGTTTGAGGACGCGCGCCAGCTCATCGGTCATGGTCGACAATCCTTCGACGGGCACGCGAATACGGCCGTCATTGAGCGCTCCCACCCAGCTCGGCGCGCGGGTGATATCCATGAACGCCTGATTGGTGTAAAGAATCACGCCGATGGGCTCGGGCGGAACGTAATTCAATGTCGAGGAAATTTCATCAAACTCGGTTTCGAGGGTTCGGAGAACGTCCCGCGCCAGTTCGGGCGCGGCGCCGCCGTTGTAGCGCAGGCGGAAATGGGAAGTTTCGCCTTCGCGGTAGGTGGATTCCTCTTGCGCATCGCGCTCGGCTTTTTCCAGCGCGTTCTGCACTTCCGCATCGGGCTTCAGCGCCAGGGCGCGCTTCCATTCCGAGACCGCATCCTCGAGTCGGTTCAATCCGTAGTACGCCCAGCCGGCCAGCTTCGCAACCTCCGGGGAATCGGGTTCGATCCGCCGTGCGTGGTCGAGCAGATTGAGCGCCGCCGAATACTCGCTGCGGCGAAGGTGGAGATATGCGGCTTCGAGCAACAGTCCGACGTTATCAGGCGCATAGCGGAGCCCCGCGTTGTAGTGCGATGCCGCTTGTTCGAAATCGCCCACGCTGATTCCGAATTGCGCCGCGGCCGTTTCGGCAGCAACAACGCGGGCCAACGCCGTGGGTGTAGGATTCGCGTCCGCCTCGGATTCGAGCTTCGCGAGCAAATCGTTGTCGATCGAACCATCGCGAACCGCGGCGCGTGCGGCTTCGTCATTGGCGGGCCGAGTCAGCGCGTTTGGCGGCGCGATCGGCAGGTGGGCAGCCTTGTCCGCCGGCGTTCCAGCCGTGGATTCCAGCGTCTCGGCTTCGTGCACAACCTTGTCCACGATGGAAACAGGCAGGCTCAGGCGCCCGGCGGAGGTTTCGTAGCTCACCTGGCCGTTTTCCTGCACGACGTGAGCTGGCGGTGATTTTTCTGCCGTTCTTGAGATAGATCGTGTCGGCGAACGCAGTTCGCGGCAATGCGGCGGCAAGGCAAACGGCCACAAATAACCCAAGCGCATGCGCTGCGGGGGACCGCATAAGCCTATTTTACCAAGTATGGCCGCCGGCTCCCGCAGCACCTTGCTGCCTGATGCCCAATATTGCTACAGTCGAGCGACCATGAAGATAGGTGCTCCGCGCAGTTCTTGCGGCTTCGTTGGCGACGGGGGCATGTTTTCCCTCCCGCGCCGCGGAGGGCCAGGGCTCCCCGATGCAACGCAGAGCCCAAGGGAAATCTATCAGGCGCTGAACGCGTTGCGCGTCGATGCCGCGCAGATTTACGCCGTGAGTGAGATCCGCCTGCGCCGGGACGCGGTCAGTCTAATCTTCTCTGAAGGAATACTGGGTTTCCTGCAAGCCTATGACGGCCGCGTAACCGGCGCTGTGTTTTCCGGCCGCGGCCACGTGAGCGCGAATCTGCGCGATCCCGCCGAAAAACAATCCCTGGTGCATTTTCTGGGCGTTCCGCTGCTCGATCAGAGTTTTTCGCGCGCCTACTTGCGTTTCGACGACGGGTCGGCCGAGGAAATCCTCGAACAATTGCGCCGCGCCGGCGCCGAGCCCTATGAGCGCTGACGAATTTGCGAGCACATTGGGACAAGTCCCTCGCCGAACCTGAACCCCGAACAATCCACACGCCTGCTGGTGGACTGGGTATCCGAGACGCCCGTGCCCTATTTCTACGCCGAACTCCTGGACGAACGATTGGGGCCGTTTGATGTCCTGATCGACGGCCGCAGAACCGATACCGTAATGATCGGGCAAGACCGCTGGGCGAGCCGGAAATCACTTCTACGATGTCTGGGCTTCCTTTGCGGGACTCGAGCGCGTCCCCGCCCGCGCCACCCGCTTTCGTGCCGGTTTCCTATACGATTGACACGACGATAGAGAACGACACGAACGCTCGAGGGCACGACGACGATGGAGCTGCGAGCCGGCGGAAGCGGAGACCGCGGCATCGTGCTGGAACTGTCACGATTCCTTACAGTGCAATCCGCGCAGGATGCCGATGGGCCACGCGCTCGATTTCTTTCAGAATGACGCCCTCAGCCGGAACGAACTGGCCCAGCGCGGCAACGATGTGGTGTTGGTATTCCTGCCGGAACCCCCACGCGCGGGCCAGACCTATCGCATTCGATTGGCTTACCGCGGGAACGTGATCAGCGACGCCGGAAATGGCGTGTACTTCGTTGGAGATCGCGGCATCTGGTATCCGCATCTGGAAGGAATGTCGCAGTTCGCGCAGTTCGACACGACATTCCACTGGCCGCGAAAACTAAAGTTGGTGGCGACGGGACAAAAGGTCGAGGAACGAGACGAGGGCGACCGGCGCATGGCCCACTGGCGGTCGGAAGGGCCAGCCGTGCTTGACGGGTTCAACTTGGGTGACTACCGGATTGAAAATATCGAGGCCGTGGAGGGCGTCAAAATCCAGATGGCCACGAATTCGGCGCTCGAAACGGCTATTGCCAACCAGGCCCCTCCACAATCACCGGGAGGGCCGATATCCAGTGGCCCGATGAGGCCGAATCGGCGCCTGCGTCCCTCCGTAAATTTTGCCGAAGACCCGCCTGCCTTGCTCGCCGGCCCGCTAAGGGAGCTGGGGCAGGAAATCGCCGAAGCAGTGCGCTTCGGGAAACAATGGATGGGGCCATTTCCGTTTCAACAGCTCGTGGTGTCTCAAGTTCCAGGGACAGCCGGGCAGGGTTTTCCAGGGCTTCTCTATTTGCCTTCGCTCTCTTTCTTGCCGGACACCATGCAGCAACGCGCGGGAATGAGCGGCAATACACAGGAAGCCTTGAACGTAATTATTCCTTACCACGAGGTCGCGCACCAGTGGTGGGGTAACGTGGTTGGCTGGGACAGCTACCGCGACCAGTGGCTCACCGAAGGAT
This sequence comes from Terriglobia bacterium, assembly GCA_963811715.1. Lineage (GTDB taxonomy): Bacteria > Acidobacteriota > Terriglobia > Acidiferrales > UBA7541 > Palsa-360. The sequence continues at coordinate 1,464,304 of CAWESM010000003.1, read as the reverse complement.
TGGCGAACTACATCGCGCTCGTGGGCGCCGATGCCGAGAAACCTGGCGACCACTTGCTCACTCACTGGCTCGACTATTATCGGAAAGACTTGACTTCACATGCTGCGGGCCAGGAAAACACGGTGGAGGATGCGGGTCCGTTGGTACACGGAGTCCGCTTAAATTCTTCGCGCGACCCGGACGCCTACTCGAAAATTATTTATGGCAAAGGCACGTGGGTATTCCACATGCTGCGCATCATGCTGCAGGATCCTGCCTCGAAGAATCCCGATGAACGCTTCATCGGGCTGTTGCACAGTCTGCTGGAATCGCATCGCTATCGCGGCCTGTCGACGGAAGACCTTCAAAAAGCCGTCGAGCGCGTCATGACGCCCGCCATGGACCTCGAAGGCGGCCGGTCGATGGATTGGTTCTTCGAGCAATTCGTGCGTTCGACAGGTGTGCCGGCCTACGAATTGGAGTACACCGTGCGGCCCGGCCCAAAGGGTTTTCTCGTGCGAGGTAAATTGATTCAGAAAAATGTTCCGGACGATTTTGTTCTCGACGTTCCCATTTATTGGCAATCGCAAGGCGCAAAGCCGGCGTTTTTGGGGAACGTCGTCACGTCGGGCGAAGAAACTGCTTTTCAGTTCGTGACCGCGGCGCCCCCCAAGCGGCTACTGATCGATCCTCAAATGACGCTGCTGTGCGTGTCGCCTTCGTCTTCCACCCCGGCGCCCGAATAGCGCGGCACCCAATCGGGCATTTTTCTTTGACGCCGCTGGCTAGGATAGCATCGCGGTTGGTAGTGAAGTTCTGACATAACTTCAAAGCTTCTTCTTTGCCTTGCTCAATCACCGAAGGGGCAGCCATGCGCCGATGATTCTAGCAGCTTTCGCCAGTCGCGTGATTATCAGGCAGTGGATAGTTTTGGTGATCGACAAAAAAACCTGCCCGCCCAAGAACCGGGCGGCCGCTACAAATTCAGCGCCTAGACGGGGTTGGCGACGAATTCGCGAATGTCGACTTCGACGCCGGCGCGCAGAGCTTCGCGAGCGGTTTGCATTTAGGACGCGGTGCCGTGTTCTCCCCGCCAGCGCAAACGCGCCACGACGAGGCGGATATGTTCATAGGCGAATTCCGGCGGGAGGGCTTCCTTGATCGGCCCAAGTCTTTCCAGGCCGAGGCGCGCGCAGACCTCCTCAATCATTTTCTGTTTTTCCTGATCCACCCATGCCGGTTGAAATTCCACTTCTCCGCGTTCCACCAGGTCCGAGATCATGCTTACGATGGTCGACCGCTGGCGGCCGCGAATCGCGGCGATTTCCTCGAACGTGCGTCCCTCCGCAAGCAAACGCATCGTCTCCGCGGCGGGGGTCACCTTCTTCTCGGGTACCGGGGTGCTTCGGGAACCTTTTTCAAACCGGCGCAGGGTGTCGAGGATTTGTGGGCCGTACAATTCCGCTTTGCGGTCGCCGATACCGGAAACTTGAAGAAGTTCACGAATGGAACGCGGGCGAATCCGGCAGATTTCTTCGAGCGTGGTGTCATGCAGTACGACGAACGCGGGAGTGTTCTGCTGCGTTGCTGTTTCCCGGCGCCACTCGCGAAGGTATTCGCGCAGTTCGGGATCGATGTCTGATGCGATTGTTCCCAGCGAGAATTGCACGCGCTCCCGCTGCACGGGAGGTGCGGGGCGTGGCGTAGTCTTGCTCTCCTCCCGCTGCTGTGCCACTTTTCGGCGTTTGGACCTGGATCTCGGCGGCGGCGCCGTCTCTTCCTGCGCGGAGAGCCAATCCGGCTCCGAGCCACAAACGTCGCACGCGTTGCATGTGTTCCACTTGGGAATCTCGCCAAAGTGCCTGCAGATTTGGAGGTGGCGGCAATATTTCGATTCAACGAAATTGCGGATTTCATGGTAACGCTGCCAGGCGCGCTCTTTTTCGGCCGAATCGTTGATTTGCCCGATGAAATACGCGTGCAGGCCTGCGTCACGATTCTGCCAGAGAAGGACGCAATCCGCCGGCAGGCCGTCGCGTCCGGCGCGCCCCGCTTCCTGGTAATACTGCTCGATCGATTTCGGCAGCGAGAGATGAATTACAGCCCGGACGGCGGCCTTGTTGATGCCGAGGCCGAACGCAATCGTGCCGACCAGCACACGCACTTCGTCCGACATCCAGCGCTCTTGATTGCGCCTGCGGTCGTCGGCCTCCATTTGGCCGTGATAGGCGACGGCGGGGATTCCCAACGCCTGAAGAAAATCCGCCGTCTCTTCCACCTTCGCAATGGTGGGCGCATAGACGATGATGTTTCCGTCTTTATAGCTTCGCAGAGCGCCCACGAGCAAGTCCGGCTGCGAGCGCCCATCGCAGGCCCTCACGACATAACGCAAATTGGGCCGGTGGAAGCTGGCAATATATTTGTCGGGATCGCGGAGTTGGAGCTGATGGATGATGTCGTGCCGCACGCGCTTCGTGGCGCTGGCCGTGAATGCCGCGATGGGGCGGTCGCCGAAATTGGCCCGCAGCCGGTTCAACTGCCGGTATTCAGGACGAAACTCGTGTCCCCACTCCGAGATGCAGTGGGCTTCATCGATGGCGAAGAAGGAAACAGGGATGCCCTGCATCCAATCGAGCGTGTCCGCGCGCGCCAGACGCTCCGGCGAAAGATACAGGAGGCGGTACTCGCCCGCGCGCGCTTTGTGGATGACCTGAGCCTGCTGGCCCACCGCGAGAGAACTGTTCAGCAAGGCCGATGGAATTCCCATCTGCGTGAGTTGCGCCACTTGGTCTTGCATCAGCGCGATCAATGGCGAAACCACGATGACGGTTTGCCCCGTCAGCATCGCCGCCGGCAACTGGTAACACAGCGATTTTCCACCGCCGGTGGGCATGACGACGCAAACATCGCGGCCTCCAAGCAGACTCCGCACTATGCGCTCCTGCAAGGGACGAAACGCGTCGTATCCCCAGTAGCGGCGCAATGGGGTGAGGAGGTCCGGCACCGGACTTACGCAAGGGGCATTCACGCAAGGAGTATAAATTCCCAGATGGGTTATAGTCTAGCCAACGGAGAAGATGATTCTACTGAACCACGGGTGGCCCAAAAGGGCGCAAACACTCTCCCCCATCTGATAGCATGCATTATCTAAAGCCAAGGGCGGCGTCATGACAAACGCAAATGGCAACGCGAAGACCTACGATGAACGCATCATCCGGGACGCACAAATCTGCGGTGGAGAGCCTGTGTTTAAGGGCACGCGGGTTACTCTACGTACCGTTCTAGCCAGTCTTGCCGCTGGGGACACAGCCGAAGAAATTCGGTCCGGCTTCCCCACCTTGAAACCTGAAGGTATCCGGGCGGCTATTACTTTTGCTGCTGCCTCAGCAGAAGAAGTATCTTCCTGTCCGTGCAGGTCCCCAGATTCGATGACGATCAGGAATTGTTTTCTTGTTTGTGCGTGAAATTTCTAGGTGGCCGCAAAATTCCCCGTGAAACCTTTGCGTGTTACTCTGCGTAGTATGAATGTGCCTGAAAATTTGGAAAGTTCAAATGGTTTTGCGGTCCGCGCCGATCACGTGTCGCGGCATTACAAGATGGGCGAAGCGCTGATCCGCGCCGTGGACCAGATTTCGCTCGAAATCCGTGCTGGAGAATTCCTGGCGCTGCTGGGCGCGAGCGGATCGGGCAAATCCACGCTGCTGAATCTGATCGCGGGGCTGGACCGGCCATCCTCGGGCGTTATTCTCGCGCAGGGACGCGATCTGGCGGCGATGTCGAGTGAGGAGCTGGCGAGCCACCGAAACCGGACCGTTGGAATGGTCTTTCAATCTTTCCAACTTTTGCCGCGAATGACGCTGGAGGAAAATGTGGAACTGCCGCTGCGCCTGGCGGAGGTGCCTCGCGGCGAACGTCCCGCGCGCGTGCGCGAGGCGCTCGATCGCGTGGGCCTGGGAGCGCGCGTGAAGCATCGCCCCACCGAGCTTTCGGGCGGCGAGCAACAGCGCGCCGCGATCGCCCGCGCTCTCGTCAACCGGCCGATGATTCTGCTGGCGGACGAGCCTACCGGAAACCTCGACACCAAAACGGGCGAGGAAATCATGAACCTGATCGCCGGGATTCACCGGCCGCCGTCGGGGCCGGGGAGAACCATCATCATGGTGACGCACGAGCGCGGGCTGGCGGAGCGATGCGCTGACCGGATTGTCACGCTTTCCGATGGCGCAATCTCTCGCGAGGAGCGGCTGCGATGAAAGTAAGAGACCTTACCGAACTCGCGGCCCGGAACCTGCGCGAGGCCGTCCTGCGAAATTCGCTTACCACGCTTGGCATTGCCGTGGGAGTGGCTTCGCTGGTGGCATTGCTCTCGCTGGGAGTGGGTCTGCAGCAACTTGTAAACCGCTCGGTCGCGCGCGCGGGATTGTTTGACACTGTGTCCGTGCGGCCGCGGCAAAATACTCCGTTCGGCCAGCCAGGCGGAGGACGGCGCACGCCGCGCGATGCTGCAGATCTTCAGCCGCCCCGCGCGCTGGACGACGCGGCACGCAAGGAAATCGCCGCGCTGCCCAACGTAATTGAAGTCAATCCCGAAGTGCGATTCACGGCCGAGGCGCGGCGGGAACCGAACAGCCAGCTCGTGCAGGTCTCCGGGATGGCGCCGTCGTCACAGTCCAGCGGAACTCTCGACGGCATGACCGGAAATTTCTTTTCCGGCCCCGGCGCGGAAGAAGCCATCGTCCAGGGCGACATGGCGAAACGCCTTTTGGAAGTTGGGAAAGCGCCCGCGGCCCTGCTCGGCCAGGAAATTGTGTTGCGGTTCGCGCAGCGGCAAGCGCTTCCGCCACCTTCCGAGCAAGCTGCCTCGGACGCGCCCAATCAAGCCGTCGGCCCGGATGAAGAAGCCATGGGATTTTCGATTGTTCCGAGCGAGAAAAAATTCCGAGTCGTCGGCGTGCTTCCCGCTTCGGACTCCGGCGGCGGTACGGTCGGCTTCAACAACGCGGGATTATATCTGCCGCTGGCCGTGGCGGAAAAACTGCAAGTCGTGCAAGGGTCGGACCTGCGGGACGTCGCGCGCACATCATCGGGCGTAGGCACACGGTACGCCGCGTTAAATGTGCGCGCGACCAGTCCTGCGGCGGTGGCGCAGATCGAGTCCAGCATCGCGCACATGGGATTCGCGGCGTTCTCGTTGATCGACGTGACGCGCAACCTGCGCACGTTCTTCGCGATCTTCGACCTCTTTCTTGGAATCTTCGGCAGCCTGGCCCTGGCGGTCGCATCGCTTGGAATCATTAACACACTCGTTATGGCCATTCTCGAGCGGCGCCGCGAGATCGGAGTGCTAAAAGCGCTGGGCGCCGCGAATCGCGATGTCCGGCAGCTATTTTTCGCGGAAGCAGGCGTGATGGGTCTGGTGGGAGGCGTATTCGGCGTGCTGCTCGGTTGGGGGATTGGCAGGGCGATTCAGTTCGGGACGATGGTGTACATGAAGCGGCAAGGATTGACCTCACCGAACATCTGGTCCGTGCCCTGGTGGCTGGTGCTGGGCGCGATCGGATTCGCGGTGCTGGTCAGCCTGGTGTCGGGAATCTATCCAGCCTCACGAGCCGCGCGGCTTGATCCCGTCGAGGCGCTGCGGTATGAGTGAGGAAGGTGACTGGTGACTGGTGGTTGGTGACTGGTGAAAACCCGAGCTAGAATTATCGAGGAGAAATTTGAAGCTAGAGGTGGCGCTGAGGACTCAACAAGGGATTCCCATACGTAATACAACATTGTCACCGTAACCTGCATCCGCACCAGTCACCAGTCACCAGTCACCAGTCACCAGTCACCAGTCACCAGTCACCAGTCACCAGTCACTCGCACGCAGGTAAAAAATGTTGGTGGAAGCAAGTCGGGTGGGACAGGCAAGAAGCTCTGAACAAAAATATAACCGGGACACTCAGCTGAGGGGCCGGAGCGTCCCGGTCGTTCCTGTCCGCCTCCGCAGGTGGCGGGCAAGGTCTGTACTACGCGACGTGTTCGTCGCCGCGCAGAAATTCGTATCGTTCAATTTGAGCAACCACTCCGATTCGGCCTGGTTCCTCGCTTTCGGCTCGTTTGATGCGGCCGAGGCACCGGACCTTAACGGGTCCGGCAAGCGTGATTTCATGTGGCAGCGTCAGGAGAATCTCCACCGGAGAGCCGTTGGTGACCTCCTTGGGAGGAAGAAGTAGACCCCGCGGGAACTTACATCCCGGGACTCTGTGGAAGCCTCACCGATCGCCGCCCCGGTCGTCCAGCGAACGATCATGGGTAGCCGAATCTGAAACCGCTGTGCCGCTCGTCGCTCTTCGGCTGTCAAAGTGTAGACCTCCCGTATGGAACCGCCCGCTTGAAACATCTTGGTGTCACGAGTACGAGATTACGGTTTGGGGTTGTTCGTCTCAATAGCGCGGAAGTCCCGATTATGGCGGTTTAAATTTGGTACGCGCGTACTAGGAAGAGAAGGTGCGAACGCGGGGACCCACGTGCAAATCCCTGAAAATGCGGGGAATTTTGCCTAAACAGGGGCTACGCCTGATCAATTAGGCGATGGTGGATGGCGTAAAGGGCAAGTTCGAGGCGGTCGGAAACACCGAGCTTATCGAAAATGTTATGCAGGTGATTCTTGACGGTCTGCTCGCTGATAAAGAGCTTCTCACCAATTTCCTTGTTGCGGTAGCCCTGGGCGACGAGCTGAACAATTTCCTTTTCTCGATCGCTAAGCAGGGGTTTCTCGCGGCGCGGCCCGCCATCGGACGACTTGGAGAAAGCCTTCATAACTTCCGCAGTCATGTGATTGTCGAGCCAGATTTCCCCGCCATGGACCTTATGAATGCTCCTGACCAGAAGATCCGTGGCCGACTGCTTCAGGACCACTCCTCGCGCGCCCAACCTCATGGCACGAACAACGTCCCGGTCGTCTTCGGCAGCAGTCAGCACGACGACGCGAGTGGGGAGCTGATCGAAATTAACTTCCTCAAGAACGGCGAGGCCATCCTTATCCGGCATGCGCAAGTCGAGCAGAAGAATATCGGGTTTGAGCTTGGTCAGCATCTTAATGCAATCATTCCCATTGGAGGCCTCGCCCACGATGGTGATTTCCTCGTCGCCGTCGAGGAGTTTGCGCAGACCTTCACGGAAGATGGCATGATCGTCAGCCATCAGGACGCGAATCTGTTGTTTTGTGTTCTTGGCCATATCAGCCGAGAGGGACCTCAACGGTTAAACGTGAGCCATGCCCAGGAGTCGATTCCACTGTCAACACACCACCAACGCTTCGCGTGCGTTCCTTGATCGAAATGGGCCCGAGCCTCAGACGGTCCAACTCGTCGCCCGTAAAGCGACCGGCAAAGCTAAACCCTTCCCCGTTGTCGTCCACCACCAGGACAACCTGACTCTCATTCTGCCACAGTTTTACCACCACGTGTGACGCATGTGCATGTTTTTTCACATTGTGTAACGATTCTCTATAGATCTGGAACAGGTCCCTGCAGATGCGGTCCGGAAGCTGCAATTCGGCGGAATCGATGAGCAAATCCAGGGCCAGCGTGGACTCATTGCGGAAGCGCTCGGCGAAACCCCGCATCAGGTCCACCAAGTCAGCGCTTTGCACGCGAAGTGGGCGCATGTCGGTGACCATGCGGCGCAGTTCCTCGGTCTCGTTGCGGACTGTTTGTTGCAGCGAAGAGAGGCCGCCAATGGCCTGTTCGGGCGCAGAGGGAACCTTGCGCCGCAGCACCTCCAGTTGAATGTCCACACTCAGCAGTGTTTGCAGGATGCCGTCGTGGATTTCGCGAGAAATGCGGCTGCGTTCCCCCTCAATGGCGCGCGCGCGAATATGGCGGAGCAAAAAGAGATTCTGAAGCGGCGGGCCGAGGTGACGGACAATCCTTTCGAACCACTGCAAGTCCTGGCGGAGCAGCCTGCGGTGCGCATTGCCAAGCATGATCCGCCCGGCCGGATGGCCGGCCACATCCAGCGTCACGCCGAGAACCGATTTCCAGCCCAGTTCCTGCCGCATCGGACCGGGAAGCCGCGGAAGATCTTTCAGAGGGCGGCCATCCTTGCGGTTCCACCCGAAGCCATCGCCGGCACCTTCCAGCTGATTCCAGCAAACGCTGGCATCCGGATGATCGAGCAGAAAGCCATCGCTCCGCGTAACGGGCAAGTTTTCCGGAGAGAGGCGGGATTGGTCCCCCGCACGGAGCCTCCAGACAAAGATGCGATCCAGTTCGGAATCACGAAATGCCAGAATCGCTTCGTCGCAGTCAAAGGCACGCACGAGTTCATTGAGAACCAAACGCAAGGATTCGGCCATGCCGCGATCCACTTCCAACAGTCCCGCGAGTTGCGCGAGAAACTCCTGTTCAGCCACATGCCGGCGTTGGCGGCTGCCCAGGAACGACACGCCTACCCCTGCCGCAAACGTTCCCGTGGAAAGTGCAATCCAGGAAAGCACGTTCTCCCACGCGAGCGGGCCGTGCAGGGCGGTTCGCACCAACAAGGCAAGCGTCACCACACCGGCAAGAATCACCGAGCTTCGCATCCTCCAGCGAATTCCCACCGCCAGTGCAACGAACAGATACAAGAACCAGAACGCCACGACCGATAGCGTCAGCAGCAGGAATGCGGCGAGAGCGGCCAGATCGAAAAACAGAGGCAGACGTACTTCGCCGATCCATCGCAGATTCTGGATCGCGGCGAGGACCAATGACACGCATAAATAGGCTGAGACGAACAGAACAGCATGCGGGCCGCGTTCGGCCGGAGGCCGGTCGAGCAAATCCACCAGCGCCAGCACCATGAGAATGGGCCGCGCATAGGTAATTTGCCGCTCCAGGTGGCGCCGCTCGGCTGCGAGGGGTTGCATGTGTGTGAGTGAGAGAAAGGTCGAACGAGAATTAGTCTAACAAGCCTGTCCCGCTGTGCAAGCCGCGAGTTCCTGACCTGCAACTCTACGGCAGGGATGCCAATCGCGAAAGCCTTACTTCGGCTTGGTTGTAGGGGCACGGTCCGTCGCGGCGGATGCCCCTACAAAATGAATGTTGAATGCTCGTCCCCATCGGTGACGGGCCTCCCCCTTGTCCTCCCCGCATAATTTTTCGTTCCCACATTGGGATTTGGAGCGATAATCAGGCGAACTTGGGAATCTTACGCGGAGCGTCAAGGTTGGATCATCGGTACACGCGCAACGAAGTAGAGCGGATGATCGGCGTTAGCCGCCGCGAGTTGGACTATTGGACTCGCCTTCGCCTGGTTCTTCCCCGAGCTCGCTGGGGCGAGCGATTTTTCAGTTTTTCGGACTTGGTCGCGCTGGAGACTATCAAGCGTCTCGCCGCCCACAGGGTCCCCGCCAGGAAAATTCGCCGAGCCGTCACGGCGCTCGAAGCTGAACTAGGAGGCTCCTGTACTCCTCTTTCGACGCTACGACATCTCGACCAACGGCAAACAGGTGGTCGTTCACTCGCCCGTGGCGTCGGCCCGGCCTTATGAACCTCTGACAGGACAATTCGTGCTGAATTTTGAGACCTCCGAGTTGGCCAAAAAAGTTCACGCGCTGGCGTCGCGGTCGGCCGAGGAGTGGTTTGAATTGGGCATGTCTTGCGACACGAAAGCTGAATCCTTGGAGCAAGCCGCGGAGGCCTATCGTAGAGCAGTCGATGCCTCGCCGGAATGGGTCGAAGCGCACATCAATCTCGGCACCGCTCTGTATCAACTGAATCGCATGGAGGAAGCGCTCAGCGAGTTTGCGGCAGCCGTCGAATTTGAACCGCGAGAACGCGCTCGCCGAATTCAACCTGGGCTGCGTCCTCGAGCAACTGGGCGATGCGGACGAAGCGATCAAGCATCTGCTCCGAGCCATCGAACTTGCCCCGTCGTTGGCAGACGCGCACTTGAACCTTGCCCTGGCTTACGAAAAGCGCGGCCATATCCAAAACTCGCTCCGCCACCTGTCCCTATACCTGCGCTACGAACCGAACGGACCCTGGGCCGAATTCGCACGCTCGCGCATCGCGCGCCACCAGCGCTCCTCACCCGTCTTCGCCGTCCGGAAAACTGACTCCCTTTCGGCGCAAGCGCTAGCGGGATATTCGTAGAGGCAGATCTATACGGCCACCCGAAGATCCCACCAGGTCCTACACACGAGGATTGTCAGTTTCACTCGCGAAGAACCCCGCGTGCAAAACCGGCACGTGGGGCACTCGGCTACATCGCAAACTGAATATTTTCCAGAGCCAATTGGCGGGAAATCCGCTGGGCGGTCTCCTTCACAACAAGGGCGATCGACGCAATTTTAGAATCATCCAATTCGGAAACCGTGCCGGTGAGGCATATCGCGACGGTCGTTCTCCCCATCGGATCGAAAATGGGAGCGCCGACGCAGCGCCATCCGGGCCTGCATTCTTCATCATCCACGGCGTATCCTTGTTTGCGAACCTCGTCCAACTTGGACAGCAGCCGAGGCATCGTGGTGATCGTTCGGGGTCCGAATTTGTGGAGGTCGAGGTCTGGAAGGAAAGCTTCCAAGGCGGGCCTGGGCCGCCAGGCCAGCAGCGCCTTCCCCACGCTCGAGGAGTGCAACGGGACGCGCTCTCCTATGGCCCGGGTCTTATCCATTTTGAAATATCTTCGCGGAACAATTTTTTCCAGATGGACCGCTTCCTGCCGGCCGAGAATCGCGAGGTGGCACGTCAGATCGATTTGGTCCACCAGCACGCGCATGAACGGCAACGCCAAATCCCGAATATCGGACGTCTCCAGCACTTTTCGCCCCAAGGTGAGGACACTGACGCCCAGCTTATAGCGTCCGCTATCCGCATAGCGGCACACGTACCCGCGGCCCTGCAGAACTCGCAGAATCGAACTGGCCGAACTTTTTGGAATTCCCAGACGCCGGGCAAGACAGGAATTGGACAGGCCGGATTCGCGCTCGGAAATCGCTTCCAGGATATCCAGCGCCCGATCGACTGCGGGACTCTCTTTCTTTCCGCCCATGGGACCCCCCGGAAGACCGGCCTCTTCAGGCGTGCACCCAGCGACACTGAAGAGAACTTTTTTCTTCCGTTCGAGCTTGAGAGAAATCTGGAAACTGATGCGCCTAATGTATACGCCTAAACGCAAATTTTGCAAATGATTTCATGCGGCAGGAGGCGCAGCCAGGCAAGGGCTGCCCCACAATTATGCATGTGATGCCGGTTCATCGCGGTGGATCAAAGGGACCGCCGTCGCGCACACGAGCAACGCAAAGCCGCCGAGCGCTACGAAGCTTGCCCGGAAGGTGCCAGTCAAGATCCGCCAAGTGCCCCACCAGCGGAGCGCCGGCCAGGATCATGAGAATGCCAACCATGTTCACCAGACCCATGGCTGCTCCGGTCCGGCCCGGGAATAGCGCGCCCGCACGCGAGAACATGGCGGCGTAGGGCAGGCCGCAACCCGTCCCAATCAGCACCACCGCCAGCAGGGCGGGCCCAAATGAAATCGAGGGAAACACGAACACGAAGCAGCCGAGCGCGATCATCAGGAGGCTGCCGACGAACAGGGGACGGATGCCCACGTGGCGACGAAGCGCGCCTCCCAAGGGCCGCGAAACGATGCCGAGCAGAAGTACCAGCGATCCAATGAGCCCCGCCCGAGTGGCGGGAACGTACAGAACCTTCGTCAGCATGACGACCACCCACGAGCCCACGACCAAGGAAATGCTGAATGTGGCCATTTGCACGAATCCCAGCAGCCAGAGCTGAGGCGCCAGGAGCATCTCGCGTGAAACGGCCGGGTGCGGAAACGGTGGACTGCGACAGTCGGCGCCGCGGTCAGCCAGATGATCGCTGCCGTCAGCGCCATTCCGGCGGACACGAGAAACGTCGCCCGCCATCCGGCCAAAAGGTAGAGCCTGGGCACCGCCAAAATCACGAACCCCGCGCCAAGTTGGATGGAACCGCCAAAAAATCCCTGTGCGGTATGTAGCCGCGGTCCGGCCGCCGCGTTGTGAACGTATCGCGCGCCGCCCACAAAACAGACCCCGGTTCCCATGCCGGTGAAAATCTTGCAAACGAGCAACTGCCAATAGGCGCCCGCGAAGGCCATCCCGATGTTGCCGAGCGCCACCCAAGCGAGTGCGAAAAGAAGCACGCGCTTGGAGCCGAGCCGGTCGACGAGGTGTCCGCCGGGAATCTGCATGCCTGCGTGCGTGGCGAAAATTCCGGTCGTCAAGAGCCCGGCCAGGGCCTGGTTGAAGCCGAACTCCCGCATCAGCGCGGGCGCCAAAGGCGCATGATTGGTGTAATTGGCGGAATAGGCGAACGCGACGATGCACCCGCAAATTACGGCGATGCGCTGTTGTCCAGCGGACAATCCCGCGGGCCCCGCCGGACTGGAAACTTGAGAATCTTGCAGCACGCTCATATTCGGGTTTGTTGCATGTTTGGGATACCGCTCCGCCTACAGTGACATTTCGCTGGGACGCAGCGCCAGCGCGAGAACCGCACCGACAATCGAAAGCACGGACATCTGAATCATTCCCGCCATCGGCCAACCATGATTGGCCTCGATCCAGCCCATCAAGGAGCCGGCGAAAGCAGCGGCGGCGTAAAGACTCGTCACGAACATCCCCGATGCGCGGCTCGCCAAACTGCCTCGCACCGCTTTGACGTGATAGCCGGCAAGATTCACGTACAGGATAGCGCTCGCGATCACGCCATAGGCACATGTCATGATTCGCGCGGCCACGACGGATTGCGACGCTCCATGGAAAAACAGATACCCCAGCACCGCGCTGCACAGAAAGGCGCCGATGAGCACGGCGCGCGGGGACAGGCGATCCCCAAGCCAGCCGCAGAATATGGAGGCCAGCGCGCCGACTCCGAAAAACCCGATGACCCCGGCCGCGGTTCGCGGAGGATAATGCAGGCCCTCCCGCAGATACAATGTGTACATGCCGAGAAACCCGTACATGGCCAGGCCGTGAAGCATGCTTAAGATTGTCAGAATTATCGAATTCCTGTTCAATAAGACTCGGCGCTCCGCCGGCGTCTTTCCGAGCCTCGGCGGTGCGGTGGGTTTCCGAGAACCAGGAACGAACGAAGAGCAGGATCAAGACAAGCGTCACGAACCCGAACACTCCAAATGCGATCATCGGGGCGCGCCAAGTCTTGTATGACAACAGGAACGCGCTGGCCAAAATCGGGGCATAAAAGCCTCCGATCCCGTAGCAAAAATTCACCGAACCAATCGCCGCCGCGCGGTACTTGATGAAATAGCTCGCCGCGAGCGCAAACATGGACGTCGCCAGCATGGCCATGCCGATGCCCGTCACAGCCAGGCAGAAGAGCATCGTCCAGAATCCGGTGGCGACGGTGGTCAGCATCGTGGCCCCGGAGAAAATCGCGATTCCCAGCATCAGGACGGTCTTGCGCGAAAAGCGCGAAAGCAGATAGCCGGTGGGCAACCCGCCAATCCCCAAGCCCAACGTAAAGATCGTGGAGAGAAGACCGATCGTAGGAACGGAAAAACCAAATTCCTTGCGCACATCGGAATTGAGGAACGGGAAAAGGTAGCGGTCCGCCGCCATCAGCGAGTAGGCCACGAGCAACACACAATACATCGCGATGGCCGTACTACGCGTGCCAGCCTGGCTTTCCGCAGTAGTTGTCCCGGTTGCGGCGATGGAGTCCGGAATTTGTTTTTCCTCCCGTTTCTTGCAGCGAGCGAACCGCGCTTCGCTACAATTTCTGGCCATAGCAGACCGTGCAAGAGCGGCAACGGTGCCGGTACGGCTTTTCCTGCGGCGTAGCCGTGACTTCAATTTTGGAATTTCAGCGGCTGAGAGTATACGCCGCAGAGGCTGGTATTGAAACGATTCTTGTGACGAACTCCAGTGGGCTCCCGAAGTGCCCCGGCCAATCTAGCCCTTATCGGACGAATACTTCGGTTTGTGGCCCACCATTGGTTATTCTCCAGGATGATTTTCATCCGGCAGTCCTCGTCCGATTCGAGCATCCCGATCGCCGATTCCAAATCGGACAGCGAGAGAACGTGGGTCACCAGCGGCTTGAGCTTCAGAACGCCTCGGGCCGCCAGGTCGATCGAGGCGGGGAAATCCTCGCTCTTCGCGGCCCGCGTATTTATGATTTTCAGTTCCTTGAAATATAACTGATAAAAGGGTAAATTCGCCTGCGTCGCCGATGTCGTCCCGAACAAGAGCAACGTTCCGCCCAGCCGCGCCATGGAAATCCCATCCGCGATGGCCGACACGATGCCCGTCGATTCGATGATGAGATCGGCGCCGCGCCCGTCCCGTGGCTTCCATGACGCCGCGCACGGCCTCCGGTCCACTTGGCAGCGTCAAGTCAGCGCCGAGTTCCTGGGCGAGGCTTCGCTTCCACGCGCTGCGCGTGATCCCGATCACCGGATAGGCTCCCCAGGCCTTTGCCAATTGCACATGAACTTGCCCGGTCACTCCCAGGCCCACGACAACAACCGACTGCCCCGGGAAACGTGCTGACCAGGCGGTGAGCGTGCAAGCAGACCGTGACGACCTGGATCAATGGCGCCGTCTGGTTATCGATCGCGTCCGGCAAAGGGAACACGTGGCTGCGCGGAGCCACTAGGTAATCCGCAAAGCCACCATCCGCGTCCCGTCCCAGCAAGGCGCCGTTGGGACACAGACTAGTCTGGCCGGCCCGGCAATTGAAGCACATGCCACAGAAAATAGCCGGGTCGATGATGACGCGCTGTCCACGCCGCAATGCATCGTCGCCTCCTTCGACCACCTCGCCGATCATCTCGTGACCCATGATCAACGGATGGCGAACGGGAATTGCGCCTTTGTAAATCTTCAGGTCCGTGCCGCAGATGCCGCTGTTGGTGACACGGACCAAGACCTCATTGTGGCCCGGCTTGGGCCGCTCGACTTCGTCGACCCCAGCTCATGCGGGGCTGTGAGAACCATTGCTTTCATGGAAAGAATCGTTCGTCAGACCGCTGTCTTGTCGCCTTTCGCGGCGCTGGCGACATTGTTCGGAAGAGTTGTGGCAACGATGGTGCGAAATTCCGCATCGGTCAGCAGCCGCTTGTGCCGTAGCGAAAAATCCTTCACGGCGACAACGACGCGCATGGCCTCTTCCTCGGTAAACTGGAACGCCGAGATTTTTCAGCCCGTTCTTCACGGAATCGATGCCGCTTCCCTTCCCCATGACCACTTTCACGGGCGCCTGGCCGACGACATCCCAGTGGAAGGGGAAAAGCTCGGTGGCATTCTCGTCGCCGCAGTTCTGATACCAACTGGCGATGATTCCGGACTCGATTTGGAACAGCGCGTCGCCAACAACCTGCCTGTTGCTGGGAACCGCGTGCCCCGAAAGCTGCTGCACGAGTTTCGCAAGACTATAGAATTTGTCGTACTTCAAGCCGGTATCGATCCCGTAGAGGGTCAGAAGCGCCATGCGCGGTATCTTCCATCGGCGTGTTTCCGGCGCGCTCGCCAATCCCCAGCACGGTGGAGTGGACGACTTCGACGCCCTCCGCCAGCGCCATGATCGTGTTGGCAACGCCCATACCAAAATCCATGTGGAAGTGGGCCTCGAGACGCTTGTTGATGCGCGCTTTCACCGACCGCACGAAGTATTGAATGGAATGCGGCGACAACACGCCGAAGGTATCGACAAGGGCGAGAGCATCCATGTGGCCTTCGTTCGCGACGCGCAGAGATCAGGTCCAGCACCCATTTCATTTCCGCGCGCGAAAAATCGATGGGGAAGAATACGACCTCGAGCCCATTCGCGTGAGCGAAAGCGGTCGCCTCAATTGACAGATCGATGGCCTTCTCCAGCGGCCACTTGTACGCGTACTTGATGATGTGCTCGCTGGAAGGCACCTCCATCACGATTCCGGAGACGCCGCAATCGAGCGCGCGTTTCACGTCATCCACCATGCAGCGGGAGAACGCGAAAATCTGAGGGCCGAGATTTCGTTTCACGATTTCCTTGATGGCCGCTTCGTCGCTGGGCGACACCACCGGCATCCCGGCTTCAATCCGGTGAACTCCGGCTTCCGCGAGCCCCTCCGCGATCCTGATCTTATCGTCCTTGGTGAAGATGACTCCGGTCTGCTGCTCTCCGTCGCGCAGAGTAACGTCGTGAAACTTGATTTGCTTCGCGAAATGAAGCTGCGCGCGAACTGATTCCTCAAAGTTCCAGGGGCTTACGAACCACTTATCCGTTTTCCACGGCTGATTTGACATGATGACTTCCTCCAAGAATTTAAAATCTAGCTGTTTCGCGCACCTTCAAAACTTCCGGATTGACCGGATTGCGAGGGGGCTGGCCGCTCAGGACGCGAACGACTTCCTCGGCGGCCTTGGTTTGCAGCTCCTCCAGCGCTTCGACCGAGTAGAAACTGGTGTGCGGCGTCAGAATCACATTGTCGCGGCCGAATAGCAGCGAACCGGTCGGCGGCTCTTTCTCCAGCACATCGAGCGCCGCGCCAGCCAGTTGCCCCGCATCGAGCGCGTGCGCCAGCGCCGCCTCATCCACCACGGGACCGCGCGACGTGTTCACGATCATCGCCCCAGGCTTCATCTTACGAAATACTTCCGCGTTAAACAAATGATGCGTCTCCGGCATCAGCGGCGTATGAATGGAGATGTAGTCCGACATCCGCACCAGCTCGTCGAACTCTACCCGCTCGACCCCTGCCTGGTCCAGCACCGTTTGCGGGATGTACGGATCGAACGTCACCACGCGCAACCCGAATGATTTTGCCTTCGGCGCCACGAGTTGCGGGATCCTGCCGAATCCCACCAGCCCAAGAACTGTGCCACGCAGCCGGTGGATCGGAACCACCGCCGGCATCTCCCACCGTCCGGCGTGCGCCCGCGCGCTCGAAAACGGAATCTTGCGCGACTAGCGACAGCAGCAGCGCCATTGCGTGATCGGATACTTCATCGATGCAATAGTCCGGCACTTTTGTCACGACGATCCCCGCGGCGGTCGCCGCGGCGATATCCACGTTGTCCACGCCGATCCCGAATCGCGAGATGATCCGGCATCGCTTCATTTGCTCGATCATCTCCGCCGTGATCTTTGCGTAGGTGACCAGAAGCCCGTCCGCGTCCCGCGCCACTTCCACAATCCCCTCGGGCGTCGGCTGCGCGGCCATGCGCAGCTCGGCCCCGACCCGCGACACGACGCCGCGGGCCAGGTCCAGGTTCGGAAACACGGAATCAGAAACTGCGACCAGTGGTTGGGCCATGGTTAGCGCTTCATCGCCTCTTCCATGTGCTCCATCAGCGTGAACACCACCGGGCCCTTGCCGGAAACGAGCACGTTCTCTTCCAGGCGGCAAGTCTGCTGCAAGCCCGGATGTCCGGCGAAGGTTTCGATGGCGAAGTACATGTTCTCCTTGATCTCCGCCGGGAATTTCATGGAATAGGCTCGCGACATCCACATGCCTTCGTACAGTGTGATGCCGATGCTGTGCGCGAACTGCTGCAACGTCACGGTTCCGTATTTGTCGTCGTCGTATTCGGGGAAGGCAGCGACCACGTCGGCTGTGGTATTGCCCGGGCGCAGCTTGTCCAGGCCGGCGTACATCGAGTCGTATACTTCCCTGTACAGGTCGATCTCTTTCTGGGTCATCTTCATCCCTTGCGCCCCGCCGCACTTGAAGCAGCGGACGAAATCGATGAAGTAGCCCGAGGGGCCGACGGCGTTGATGTCCACGATCACCAGGTCGCCCTGGCGGATGAGTTTGTCGGTGGCCCAGCGGCGATACGGGCTCGTGTTTCCTCCGGACGCCACGATGATGTCGTAAATGATTTCGCAGCCGCGTTCGAGCATGAACTGATGCACGTTGGCTTCGATCTCCCGCTCGCGCACGCCGGGCTTCAGCCACTCGTACTTGATTTTCCACATGGCTGCGTCGCCGATGCTGGAGGCTTGCTTGAGCAATTCAATTTCGTCGCGCGTCTTGATCACGCGAGCCCTCGACACCGCCGGCCAGCCGTTGACAATCTTGATGCCGGTCTTCTGGAACGCTTCGAGCGACGGCATGTCAAAATTGTCGATGCCGATTTTTTCCTTGACGACTCCTTGCTCCTTCAACACGTCAACCACGCTCTCCGCCATGCGCCCGGCCATGTAGGGCACCGCGCCTTCGGCCCACTGCCAAGTGATCGCGGGACGGATTCGCCCCTCCATCCACGGCAAATCGATCTCGCCACAATGCAGGTCTGACCCTGCGGTTTCGAACAGGACAGGCTCGCCCTTGTGCGTCACCACGGCGTACCGAATGTTGATGTTGTACTTCCAATTTCCCTGATATGACGCCGTGGCGTAGCGGATGTTGGCTCCCGCAAAGAGCACCAGCGCTCCCAGGTCCTCCGTCTTCATGGATGCGCGCAGCTTTTCCAGACGCTCCTTGCGCAACCGGTCAAAATCCACACGATACTGCCAGTCCGCTCCCGTCTGGCTGTACAAACGCCGCGGATCCCATTCATGTGGCTGCCCTAAGAATCTTGTGTCCATTAGGTTTAAAACTCCCTTTCTTTGGATGATGTGAAGTGCTGGTATCACGACTCCTTGCTTTGCGTAGCACAGGCAAACGGAAAGTCTAACCCTAAACTTGAATTATTGACACCCTAACCTGTATTGCGCACGACCAACGGCTTGGGTTGCGCAAACCTCAAAAATATCTTGAACTTTGACCTAATTCTGGCGGGCCAGAGTCCGTCACTTTCGTCCTGGCGCCGCAGTTGGCGGTTGTTTCCTTGGATTTTGCACCCCTTCGAGCGCCCAGTGGAAGCTCCGGTCCTCGCAATGATAGTTCTCAGCTAAATTGGCGTCCCCTGAGCCATTAAAGATTGGCGCTTGCGGATATGGGCACAGCGCTAATGTGCGGTCCACAGCGCCATTCGTCAGATGAGACGCGATAATCTTTTCGGGCGCGACGCCATCTTCCACCCAATGATCGAGCGCCATCACAATATCGTGCTGCGCGTCGACTTGTGGCGGAAGGCCCTGGTTCGCGCCGCCGAAAACATTGGGCCCGGGACCATTGGCGCAGTGATGCATGCCGGGCACCATGAACAAGCGCATGAAGTCGGTCACCGCATACGCGTTCGGTTCGCCCTGCTCGTCCCCGCGCCCTTTTCCCATGGTTTCGATCACATCTTCGTAATACTCGATGGTCCGCAACGGCGTGATCGAATGATCCGCCCAGCCGTGGTACAGGATCAATTTTCCGCCATGCGCTTTGAACTCGGAAAGGTCCGGGTTGGCGTTGTCCTGTGCGGCAGCCAGAGGTATCAGAGCCGCTAGCGAAGTATCAAAATTGAATTGCTTCACCGAATCGAAGTTGGGGCCGAAAACGAACTGCCTCATGAATATGTCCTCTAGAGTCCACGTGGATGCTGGTTTGGCGGCTTCCGTCCCGGTGCCCGTGATGAAGGCCTGATAGTCTTCTTCATGGCCGGGGAGAAATCCGGGATGAAGCTTTGCGCCAGCGGAATTCACCGGGCCGTGCAGGATTTTTTGCAGTGCCTGCGCCTGGCCCGATGTCAAACAGTTGGGGCCATCACCGGACGGACAGACGATCGCTTTCGGATCAAACTTGCAGCGGCCGGGCGTCATCAGCACGCCGTTGATCGCTCCGCCGCTCTCGCGGCACGCATTCATCGTAGCCTTTTCGATCACGGGAATTTTGGCAGGCGGGATCGGAGCGGACGCCAATGCCTGAGCGTTCCAGGCATATTGCATCATGAGTTTGGTCCGATCGATTACCGGGTCGCCGGAGATGGTGGCGTCGAAATCGTCGGGATACCGCTGAATTTCCGCGAGCGCCATCTTGCCGCCGTTCGAGCAGCCCACGAAGTAAGAGCGCCGCTCGTGCTGATTGTAAAAAGTCCGGAGAATCTGTTTCCCAATGAGCGTTACGACGTGCGTGGCCAGGTAGGCGTAGTTGTTCTGCGCGTCCAAATTGTTGATCGCCCAATTTGTGTTCTTGGCCTCATGGCCGGTGTCCGAGCCCGCCGCGGCATAGCCCTCGGAGAGCGCCTGCGTGAGTCTCGGGATCACGCCATTGTACCCGCCGCCGCCCGCGACAAAATATTTGCCATTCCATTTGGTGGTCGGCAACGAGACTTCAAAAAGGATCGTCGATTGCGGGAGATTGTGAATGCTCCCCAAAACCTTGCAGTATTCCGGAATCATGCCCGATGCGGGAACGATTGTTGCGGACATGATTGTGGTGTCCTTCAGCGCCAGGCTGGTGAGGCTTGCGCAGTCGGCAGCCGCCGCCGGGGCCGCGCTCAAGGCAAGCAATGTGAGCAGAACAAGCGCGTGCGCTGCCAGCATGATGCCAAGTTTGGAGTGGGCCATGAAGAATTGGGACGCGAATTTAAACTCGGCGTGGCGCCGTTCGCGAGTGTGCATGATGGTCCTCCTGTAACCGGCTTTCCTCGGGCACGTCTGATTCCCGTGAATCTTATTCGGGTTTGACGATATCGCAAATTATTGCGTTTCGTACCAAATTTAGAAGGAAAACCATATGCACTGGTATAACGTTTGCAGAGTGCACCAAACTCTTCGGGTTACACCTGGCATGGATGATAGGATTGGCGATCCTAATTCGGAGCGTCGATGACTTGTTGATTGCCAATGTGTAGCTAGGTGGCGCTCACCTTGCTTTTAGGGGGGGGACGAGTTCTAATGGAATTGTAGAACCATGGCAGGGCTAGCAGGAGATCGGCCTGTCGGTGAACGTCTCGCAATGAACCACCTTCGTTGGTAGCTGCATCCAATGTCGTTTCTGCGGAGATTTATCTAGGGAGAAATCATGCAAGGAGTACTCCAATTCAATTTTTTTGGAATGATTAAACGAGAGGGCGACTGGTATATTGCCCATTGCCCACCTTTGGACATTACCACTCAGGGCAGGACCCGAGCGGAAGCGCGGCGCAACCTGACGGAAGCGTCCGAGCTGTTCCTTATTAGTTGTCTTGAAAGAGGGTCACTCGACCAAGCTCTAAGAGAATTGGGATTTACCCGGGTCCAAAAACTAATCGCGCGGAGACCGGATAACGCCTTTTCGATGGTAATCCCCGTTCCGTTGCGTTTTCAGAAGAACCTCTCGTGCCACGCCTGACCCCTCTTCCTTGGAGAAAACTCATCTGTGTATTTGAGCAGCTTGGCTATGGTAGAGCCGGGCAAAAAGGAAGTCATATCAAGATGGAAAAGCCGGGCGTAGCCCGCCCGCTCATCATTCCCCGTTATGATGAAGTCGGCGTGGATATTATCCTCAATTTGATCCGCACCTCTGGAATTACTAGAGACGCTTTCTTCGCGTTATTAGACCGCTGTTGAGTGCTAATTTTCATCATCGCAGTCTAAGGCCAGACGGTATGGCCCCCACTCTTCGCCGACCCTCTTTACTAGCAGTAAAATGTAGCCTAAACTGATCGTACTTCAGCGGTGGTGAGCGTAGCTCAGCTGGTAGAGCATCGGTCTGTGGCACCGAGGGTCGCGGGTTCAAACCCCGTCGCTCACCCCAAATTTTTCGAGCATTTAGATCGGCTTTGCTTCCCCTGTGGTAGAATCCGCCGCCGATGTTGTACCTTGTAGGCGCCTATGTCGGAACTTGAGAATCTACCGGAAAAAGTCGTCAGCCTGATTCCGTATTTTTACTACGACCTTTTCAGTCGGATCCTTCCCGGCTTCTTCCTTACCTTCGGATTGTTTCTTGCATTTCACGACAAGAAGCAAGTCAAAGACCTTATTGAGGGGGCTAAGGGAGCACGCACTGCCGAGTGGGTCGTTGGTTGCGCCGTTCTCGTAGCAGCGTGCTTCCTGGTCGGCTTCCTGCTCGGTCAGCTCGGTCGTTTGCTGTGGCTTCGATTCAAGATTCCTGTATCCTTAGCGGATTTGCGTGACCAGTTTGGAAGCACTGCGACTGCGGAATCGTCACTAGAGGTTGCGTTCAGGACCCATTTTGGTTTTGGCTTGAACCACAACACGGAAAAGAAAACCTACCTGGTCTATTGCAGCAGACTTTGCGAGCTTGCAGTCGCAAGTCGTCACCCCGCCCTCGACGCGGTAAGCGTGCGCATTGCTTCAGAAGAACTGCTGAGTCGCTCCCTTTTATTCGCGGGCGTCATCCTGCTTTCGGTGAGCGGGATCAGGCAACAATGGTGGGCCTGCGGCGCCTACATAGTAATCGCTAGTCTGGCGCTCCGTTCCTTCATTCATTACAGGGAGGAAGGAATCCGAGAAAGATTTCAGATGTTCCTTATTTTGTGGCGTACAAAGGAACTCGTGTGACGCCATCCGGCGGGCCGTGGTAGAACCCGCCGCAATACACTTAACGAATTCCCGGCTGCCGTGCCCGTGCCCAATTTGTGCCCAATCCCTAGGCGGCTGAAAGCATGTGGGCCGAAGCCGGAGAAATCGTCTGTGGCACCGAGGGTCGCGGGTTCAAACCCCGTCGCTCACTCCACATGTTTCAAACAGTTCGATCGGTTTCGCCTCCCCATTGGGTGAACCTTTAGCGGTTATATATAACTGATAATATACATATCCCAGAAGGAATTATTCCCGGCTATAGATCGCTTTGAGGCGGCTCACGTCGCCGTCGGACAGTCCAGAGACCAACGCAATGTCGTTCCTGGAGCGGAGTTGCCCCCGATAGCGGCTGAAATACTCGACGACGTCTCCGCCATAACCGAAGTAATACATGATGTCGCGGAAATCCCGCGTGTGCGCTAGCCCCAGCGCGTGGCCGAGTTCATGCAGACACGTCAAATAGACGATGCTGTCGCGCAGAAGCAGGTCTCCTCTGGCGCGCCGCGCGATCTCTGGACCCAACGATTCCACGTCGGGCCGTATGAAGACGGCCGCTCCCCGCTGGCCGCCAACCATCAGCGGACGCATCTCCCCGTACTCGCCGCCGTTAGGTTCGGCCCAGTAGAGTCGGACGAGCGCCCGAGATTCGGGAGCAGCCTGGAGGCGAAGGCTTTTCGGTGCGCTTCGCTGCCAAGCCTCCAAGGCCCACAACGCGAGTTCTCGATCCGATGAGCGATAGCCGGTCTGCCCGCTGCCCTCCGCGATGAAGTAAGTGATAGGGTCCTTCGCATCAAGAGCCCTCGGCACGGTTGACTGCCGCCCGCTCGCTCGGACCGTGCTCCACACGACGAGGAAAGAAATCAGGATGGTCGTGACTGCGGCGGTTTTCAGGGCGTCTCGGCTCCTACGTCACGATGATAACGCCAAGCTGGCCGCACGCGCAGCACGAATCGGAACGCCAGCATCGGCAATTTTCCCTTGTATAGCTTCAAGAGCTGCCCGGGAGGTGGCCGACCTGCGACGCGGCGATTCACGAGTGACGTAGGAATTTCCCAACAAATTTCTACCTAATCCGAAAGCAACGCTGGTGCGAAGATACCTTCTGCGTAGGCGGCCCCTCGAGAGATATCACGCGCTGCTTCAAATGGAAAAAGCCGAGTCCGGTGACTTCTACGAGTACCCATGAATTGTAAAGTGAACGATGCCTTCCATGATCTATAATGGCGTGCACCCATGTCACTCAACTCCGGAATGAAACTCGGTCCCTATGAAATTCTATCGCTGCTGGGCGCGGGCGGCATGGGCGAAGTGTATCGCGCGCGGGATACACGCCTGGACCGGACCGTAGCCGTCAAAGTTCTCCTAAAAGGGCTGGCAGAGACGCCGGAAGTTCGACAGCGATTCGAGCGTGAAGCGCGAGCCGTCTCCAGCTTGAATCATCCGCACATCTGCGCGCTCTATGACGTCGGCCACCAGGGCGGAATCGAGTACCTGGTGATGGAGTACCTTGAGGGGGAGACGCTGGCAGCGCGGATTGAGAAGGGCCCGCTGCCCAGTGCCGATCTGTTGCGATATGCGTCGCAGATCGCGGACGCTCTGGATAAGGCGCACCGCCAGGGGATCGTGCATCGCGATCTGAAACCAGGCAATGTGATGCTGACGAAGGCGGGCGCCAAGCTGCTGGACTTTGGCCTGGCGAAAGGTGGAGAGGTCTTGCAGGGTGATATGGGCTCTGCACCGACAATGAGCAGGGCGCTCACGGCGCAGGGAATGATCGTTGGCACGATGCAGTACATGTCGCCGGAACAATTGGAAGGGAAAGAATCCGGCGCGCGGAGCGATATTTTCTCCTTCGGCGCCATGCTGTATGAGATGGCGACGGGGAAAAAGGCGTTCGAGGCCAAGAGCCAGGCAAGCTTGATCGCATCGATTTTGAAAGAAGAGCCTCGGCCCATCCGCGAATTGCAGCCGGTGACGCCGCCGCTGCTGGAGCACATTGTCAAAACGTGTCTCGCAAAAGATCCGGACGAACGGCCGCAAAGCGCGCATGACCTGAAGCTGGAACTCGACTGGATTCGCGAATCGAGTGGGGTTTCGGATGTTGCGAAATTGGGAGTCGAAAAACCCTCGACGCGGCGCAAAGTTGCAACCATCCTTCTCACCGTTGGAGTGCTGGCCCTCGCGGGGGTGGCTGTATTTGTATTCCTGTTCAGGCCGCACCAGCCCCCGGTGGAACGACTTGAGTTTGCAATCCCCATGCAGGAAGAAGCGAGCCATCTGGCACTTTCCGCTGACGGCCGCATGTTGGCGTTCGTGTCACCCAATGAAGCCTCCGGGGCCAACATGCTGACCGTGCAGCGCATCGGTTCCTCGGGAACAACCGTCCTGCCGGGCACCGAGGGTGCGAGTTATCCATTCTGGTCGCCCGACAGTGCCTACGTGGCGTTTTTCGCCGATGGCAAACTGAAAAAAGTCGCAGCCTCGGGCGGCGTGCCGCAAATCCTTGCCGACGCGACATCCGGGCGAGGCGGGAGTTGGGGACGCCGCGGAGTCATTGTTTACGCGCCTCAGGCGGGCGCGTGGCTATGGAAAGTGAATGCTGACGGTAGCAATGCTGCTCCGCTCACCGACAAGATTTTCCTCAACAAAACAGAGGACTCGCACCGCTGGCCTGTTTTTCTACCGGACGGCGACCACTTCCTGTTCTTCGCGGGGACTTTCACGAACGCGGGCGATGACCGCACGAGCGGCATTTACCTTAGTTCAGTTTCCGGCAAGGAGAAGAGGTTGCTCCTGTTAGCGCACTCGAACCCGGGATATGCGAACGGCTACTTGTTTTATGTGGATGAAAAGAGATCGTTACGCGCCAATCCTGTAGATATTTCCAAGGGAACGACACTGGGCGATTCACAAGTCGTCGCTGATCAAGTCGGGTTCCAGCCTGCTGTCTACTGGGGCGCGTTCTCCGTGGCAGAAAACGGAACCGTCGTTTCCAACCCGACTGTCGGTGCTGCGCTTTCAGTCCTAACCTGGTATGACCGTACCGGCAAAGAACTGGGCCACGTCGGCGATGTGGGGGTGCTCGCAAATCCGACGCTTTCGCCTGACAACAGCATGGTGGCAGTGGACATCGCGGATGCAAAAGCCAGCAACGTTGATATCTGGCTGAGCGACCTCAAACACGGCACCAGCTCGCGCTTTACTTTTGGCCAAGCCGAAGATGTCGTAGGGATTTGGTCGCGCGACGCAACTTTGGTCGCCTACCGTTCCATAATGGCGGCCTACTCGCACATCTACGCCAAGCAGTCACAAGGCTTGCAGCCTGCCAAGTCGCTTTTGGAGGTGACCCTGGACGATATCGTTCCGAACTCATGGTCAGCCGACGATAAGGAAGTTCTCTGCACGCTCCAACCCAATACGGGAGGTTCCAACCTGGTGTTGGTCCCGGCCTCGGGTGGAAAGGCCGTTCCATTCCTGGCAACCAAGTTCAGCGAAACGAACGGACAGATTTCCCCGGACGGCAAGTGGGTAGCATACGCGTCGAATGAGTCGGGGGATTGGGAAATTTACGTGACGACCTTCCCCGCCGCCTCCGGTAAGTGGCAGGTGTCCCGTGGCGGCGGGATCGAGCCTCGGTGGCGCGGAGACGGAAAAGAGATTTTCTACATCGGCGCCAAGACCACCTTGACGGCGATACCTATTAATAGCGAGGGTACTTTCTCTACTGGTAATCCTACGCCGTTGTTCCACAGCCAGCTACGCGCCCAGGTTTCTTCCACGGACCTATTCAACTACGATGTATCCAAGGATGGCCAGCGATTCCTGGTGAACCGATACGCCAAGCCGCAGCAAGTGGCTCCTTTACACGTCGTCCTCAATGCCACCGCCGGCATGCCGAAATAATTCCCTTTTCGCTCCCTTCCGCCTTGCATGTGAGTTGAGTCGAGGGCAGTACAAGCGTACGATGTGCGAGAAAGCGAACGAAATCGGAAATCCCGGCCAAAATCGGAGGTCTCCTTTGCGCGATAAAGTGTTCCGCGTTTTGATCGCGGCCGTGTGCCTCCTGGCCGTTTCAGTTCCGCTGTCGGCGCATCACGGAGCGGCAGGCTACGACATGGACAAACAACTGACCATGAAAGGAACCGTGAGGGAGTGGCTGTGGGCCAATCCCCATTGCTTTATGAAATACGATGCAATGGACGAAAAGGGTACCGTCGCGCATTGGGCCGTTGAAGTCAGCAATCCCACGGACATGATCAAGCGCGGCTGGTCGTTGCACTCCTTTAAGCCTGGGGATGAAATAACTGTGACCGTGCGACCCGCCAAAAACGGCGCGCCGGTCGGGCAACTCTTGAAGGTTGTGCTTTCCAGCGGGCAAACATTGATAGGGTATCCATCAGGGCTCAATGCTCCTGCCGGGGGCGCTTCGAACCCGCCGGAACCGAGTTCGAAATAGTAAGGAGTTGGTTGTGCAAGAGTCTATTGCGTGCGGTAAAGCCGCGTTCGGAAAGCAACTCATCGGAGTAGTCGCGGTACTGGCGTTTTCGTTGGGCATGTGCGCTCAGACCGCTCCACCACGGCAACCAGAATCGGCGAAGCCCCAGAAAGCAGCGCCTGCCCCTCGCCGTGATCTGTCGGGAATTTGGGATGTGGCGAATACGATGGAGGGGATCTCCCCACAGGGTGTGAAGTCGCATGCTCCGTTCACGGCTTGGGGGGCGGACATAGCCAACAACGTCTATAAGCCCGGCGACGGGCCCAGGAGAGTCCTCATAGGACGGGTGAATGATCCCCTGGACAGTTGCGATCCGGCCGGTTTCCCGCGCAACCTGCTGTTCGAATTGCGGCCATTTCAGGCCGTGCAGACTCCCAACCAGGTGCTGCTGTTGTATCAGTATCAGCGGGTTTGGCGGGTCATTTGGACGGACGGACGAGCACTTCCCAAGGACCCGGATCCACGGTGGTATGGATACTCAGTTGGAAAGTGGCTTGATGATTATACGTTTGTGGTGGAGACGGTTGGGCTGGACGAGAGAACCTGGCTTGACAATGCCGGGGACCCGCACAGCAGCGAGCTGCGCGTGCAGGAGCGATACGTTCGAGTGGATCATGACACCGTGGAACTGACGGTGAAGATCGACGATCCAAAGGCTTACACGGATCCTTGGCTGGCCCGCGACAAGTTGCATCTCACGTTGCAGCCGGCCAACACGGACATCCTGGAAATGATCTGCGCGCCAACCGAGGCGGAAGCATACAAGAAGGCGATTGCCGATCCCGCTACAAGGTAGCCTACCGTGTCCCGCCCCCGCGGCCCGCGTGCGAACCTCGGGTTTGCCGAACGCGCTGAAACTCTTTCAGGTGTAAATGTGATCGCTCGAGCGAACCCGTCGTCTTGTCGGAATGCGGGAAGCGTCAATTCACACTTACGGAGAAGGGCGTTCGCTAACGGCGCTTAAAAATAAAAATTTGCCAATTCGCTGGGTTCGACCGCACAATTGCACGGAAAGTCGGAATCGGCGAGAACAGTTGCCTCAACTGCCGCTTCTCGTTAGAGGTCGAATTTATTTCATGGGTGGGCGCTGAAGGGTATTGCGCAAAATTCTCTGTGCGAAGCTAGCGCTGCAGCGTGTAGGAGGTTGGCGCAGGTGCTGAACTGGAACCACATTCACCTGATGTTAAACCATGTCCCGGTGATCGGGCTCGCGGTTCCGATCGCCTTTCTGCTAACCGACTGGGTGCGGAAAAATAGAAAGCTGGAGTGGCTTAGCCTACAGATGTTCGTGGTGTTCGCCGTTCTCACTATTCCGGTTTACCTCACAGGTAGCCCAGCGTCTCACAAGATGCGTGAGATGCCCGGAATTTCACGAGAGACCATCCACCGACATTCTAACGCAGCCGACTTTGCCTTCTGGACGATGGAGGGGCTTGGTGCGTTTTCATTTTGCGCCCTATACAGTTTCGGAGTTCGGCAGCCGTCCCTCCACGGTTCACGGCCGCCTTACTGGCGCTAGCCGTGGCAGCTCTCGCATTAATGATCTGGACGGCCAATTTGGGAGGAAAGATTCGGCATCCTGAGATTGGGGCCTCAGGTGCCGCGGAACACATAGGTTTAATTCCCAGGCAAATACCATCTCCTCCTACGGATGCGAAAGCTTTCTTCCGCCCCACCACATAGCGGCCGAACGGACTTAAACTCGATGTACTTTATGCGCGGCGCGGGCAGGTCGTGATTTGAATCCCAGCCTGGATTTGCCGGCGGCGGGAGCGTAAAAGCTTATGCGTAAATTCGGGTTTCTCATTGCGGTTTTCTTCCTGGCGCTGCCCGCCGTCGGACAGCGAAACGTGGACTGGAGCCAGGTACAGGTGAGGGTGCAGAAGCTGACCGACAACGTCTACGATCTCTCGTTCTCGAATGGGACGGGGGCGAACGTCGGCGGGCATGTGGGCGCCTTCGTGGGGGACGAAGGCATTGCCCTCGTGGACGCAGGGTATGCTCCCGCGGCCCCAAAGCTGGAAGCGGCGCTCAAGACCATCTCCGGCAAGCCGGTGAAGTACTTGCTGAATACGCACTATCACGGTGATCACAGCGAAGGTAATGTATTCTTCGGTAAAACAGCCATCCTCATCGCGCACGACAACGTCCGCAAGAAGAAGGAAGCGGGCAGCAAGAGCTTTGCGCCGTCTCCGGCCATCTCGCTGCCGGTCATTACGTTCAGCGATCAGTTGACGCTGCATTTCAACGGCGCCGAAATTCACGCCATCCATTTCGCTCACGGGCACACGGACGGCGACAGCATCTACGTTTTCCCGCAAGGCAAGGTGGTGCAAACCGGCGACGACTTCGTGAACTGGGAGCAGCCTGGATTCCCGGCGATTGACATGGACGGCGATGGGAGCGGCGGCGTGCAAGGGCAAATCGACGTTGCCGAGTACATCCTCGGTCATACGCCGGACGATGTGAAGATCATTCCGGGGCACGGCAATGTGGCGTCCAAAGCCGACGTGATCAAAGAACTCGCGGTGCTGAAGGGTACGGTGGCGGCCGTACAAGCGGGCATCGACCAAGGCAAGAGCCTGGATCAACTGAAACAGGAAAAAGTGCTGGCGCAGTTTGAGTATTTGAACACGCATATCAAAACCGACGTGTATCTTGAGCACCTGTACAACGCCTTGAAGAACAACAAGGGCAGTTGAGCGAGAACTCCCTTTGAAATCGGGGTGACGCCCAGCCCGGTCATGGAAGATGTGTGGACCCTTTCGCATCCCAGAGCTGTGACAACACGGGCTGATTTTCCCGATGAAACATGCGCGAGGTCAATCCCATAGTCCCGAACTTGCAATTCTTTCCGTGGCGTTCTTAAATGTTTTTCCATTACGGTTTGCCGGAGTTAAAGTAAACCGAAGCTGGTATTTCTGTAGGATGGCTTTGTGACTATTCCTTATCAAAGGCGTATCTTAACAATGAATAGAGGGTCCGCGACTTTGAAGTCGGCCCTCTATGAAGCTGGAAATCATGAGGAACTTCTCCTTTCGATGACGGTTGATCAGGCCGGCCTCTCAGGCGGCCGTCTGAAGATTGCAGATCCGAGTGGGACTGCCCTGTTCGATTCCCCGGTCGCTGGTGGAGACTCAAATGCCGCGTTGGAAGTCATGTTCGCTTGGCTGAGCGAGCACGGATTTCTCAATCGGCTGGCAGCGGCGGGCCATCGGCTCGTCCAGGGAGGGCCTCGATACGCGGACCCACAACGGATCACTCCGGAATTCTTGTCGGCGATCGAGCAGCTAGTGCCACTCGACCCGGATCACCTGCCAGAGGCGATCCGCGGAATTCAATTCGTCGCCGGGAAATTTCCGGACCTTCCGCAAGTGGCGTGTTTTGACACGGCGTTTCATAAGTCGCTCCCAAACGTTGCGCGTACCTATGCGTTGCCTCGACGCTTCCGCGACGAAGGCATCCATCGGTATGGCTTTCACGGCCTTTCCTACGAGTACATAATGCGCGAACTGCGCGCGCTCGAAGGAGATCTCGCCAACGGGCGCGTGATCATTGCACATCTGGGTAGCGGCGCCAGCATGGTCGCGGTCAAAGAGGGGAAAAGCACCGACACCTCGATGGGCTTCACCCCTCTCGAAGGACTTGTGATGGGTACCCGTTCTGGTGATCTCGATCCGGGCGTCCTGCTTTATCTCCTTGGGCAGAAGAAGATGTCCGCGAAAGAGATGAATACACTGGTGAATAAGGAATCTGGGCTCCTGGGAGTTTCGGGCACGTCCGGAGATATGCGGGTCTTGCTGGACAAGATCCAGCAGGATGGGCGGGCCGCGGAAGCTGTGGATCTGTTCTGCTACCGGGCGAAGAAATACATTGGCGCGTATGCCGCGGTTCTTGGCGGATTAGACGTGCTCGTCTTTGCGGGAGGCATTGGAGAGAACGCACCTGTCGTTCGCAAACGAATCTGCGATGGCTTGGACTTTCTGGGCATTCGTTTGCATCCCGCATCCAATGACGCCAACGCAGGATTGATATCGCCCCCCGAAAGCCGGGTAAAAGTGCGCGTCATAAAGACCAATGAAGATCTAATGATCGTGCGGCATGTTCTCTCCACTCTCGGATGGGCAAACGGCTAACGATCATAGTGCCTTGCCCCCGGGGCGCGTGTTTTCAACGAATTCTAACAGTAATTTCATATTCATTAGAGACCTGCGAGTCCAAACTTATATAATCGCGTCGGGATCGTTTTGCTGGGGTCGTGTCTTGTGGACCCGGGAGCAAAGATGCTTGAATTTAACGCCGCACTATCGACCGTCGTAGCAAGCAACGAAAAATCGCAACACACGGAAAAATTATCTGCCGGCGTGAAGCCGAATGAGCCGCTTTCGGCCGAGCTGTTAAGCAAGATGCATCGCTATTGGTGCGCCGCGAATTATCTTTGCGTCGGCCAAATCTATCTCCTGGATAATCCGCTGCTCCGAGAGCCCCTCACGAAAGAGCACATCAAACCGCGCTTGCTGGGGCATTGGGGCACATCCGCCGGGCAGAATTTCATCTACGTGCATTTGAACCGGCTGATTCGGCAAACGGATGCAAATATGATTTACATCTCGGGCCCGGGCCACGGCGGGCCGACGCTTAACGCTTGCGCGTACCTCGAAGGAACGTATACCGACGTGCATCCTGAGATTACCCAGGACATCCACGGCATGCGCCTTTTCTTTCGTTCTTTTTCCACGCCAGGAGGCATCCCCAGTCACTGCGGACCGCATACGCCGAACTCGATGCATGAGGGAGGCGAACTGGGCTATTCACTGGTTCACGCCTTTGGAGCAGCCTTCGACAATCCTGACCTGATTGTGGCGTGCGTCGTCGGCGATGGCGAGGCCGAGACCTGCCCGCTCGAAGGAAGCTGGAAGGGCGTCAAGTTCCTGAATCCATCGAGAGACGGAGCGGTGCTGCCGATTCTGCACCTGAATGGGTACAAAATCTCCGGCCCCACGGTCGCAGGTCGCACGAGTGACCAAGACCTTCTCTCCTTTTACAACGGTCTTGGCTACACCCCCTATTTTGTGGAAGGGGACGATCCCGAAATCGTGCACCAACTTTTCGCGGGTTCTCTCGATCGCTGCTACGTGCAAATCCGCGACATTCAGAAAAATGCGCGATCCAATAAAAACCAGCCCCGGCAGTCGTGGCCGATGATCATTCTGCGCACTCCGAAGGGCTGGACATGCCCGAAAGAGGTGGATGGTGTGCCCATCGAAGGCACATTCCGCGCACACCAGGTTCCCCTCTCCACTGTGTGCGAGAATCCGGAACATTTAAAGATGCTCGAAGCCTGGATGCGCAAATACCGGCCCGACGAGTTATTTGACAAGGAAGGACGTCTGGTCGCTGCGCTTGCGGCGCTGGCTCCGGATGGAAATCGCCGCATGGGCGCAAATCCGCATGTCAATGGCGGGCGATTGCTGAAGGCGCTCGATCTGCCCGACTTTGCCCAATACGCATTATCCATACCTGGTCCGGGCGAGGTGGTGGCGGAAGCGCCGCGCAAGTTGGGGGAGTATCTGCGTGATGTCATCAAGCTTAACCCCGCCAATTTCCGGCTGTTCTGTCCAGACGAGACGAACTCGAATCGCCTGAATGCGGCCTTTGACGCGACCGGCCGTTGCACGATGGAAACAATCGTATCCATCGATGACCACTTGGCCCCGGACGGCCGCGTGATGGAAGTTCTCAGCGAACATCTTTGCGAAGGCTGGCTCGAAGGCTATCTGCTGACTGGCAGACACGGCATGTGGTCTTCTTACGAGGCATTCGCTCAGGTGGTTGATTCGATGGTTACGCAGCACGCGAAGTGGATCGAGCAATGCCTGGAATATCCCTGGCGCAGGCCACTCGCCTCTCTGAATGTCTTGCTCACCAGCCACGCTTGGCGAAACGACCACAATGGCTTCAGCCACCAGGCGCCGGGCTTTGTCGATAACGCCCTGCAACGGCGCAGCGAGCTGGTTCGAGTCTACTACCCGCCGGATTCCAACTGCTTGCTCAACGTATTCGATCACTGCTTGCGCAGCCGAAATTACATCAACGTCGTTACTTGCGGAAAACAGCCGGAACTGCAATGGCTCACGTTTGACGAAGCCCTCACCCATTGCTCCCAGGGGGTCTCGATCTGGAAATTTGCGACCAACGATGGCGGAACCGAGCCGGACATTGTTCTCGCGTGCGCCGGCGACGTCCCTACCATCGAGGCCTGCGCCACATCCTGGCTGCTGCAAAAATACGTGCCTGGCATCAAGGTGCGCGTCGTGAATGTCGTCGATCTAAGCGTGCTGATGAGCCCTGACGATCATCCTCACGGCATGGACAACATTTCATTCGACGCGCTGTTTACGCGGGATGTCCATGTGATCTTCGCGTTCCATGGTTATCGCTGGCTCATCCACAGCATGGTGCACGGCCGCTCGAATGAGGCCCGGTTCCACGTGCGCGGATTTAATGACCAGGGCACGACCACCACTCCATTCGATATGGTTGTGCTCAACAAGATGAGCCGGTTCCACCTGGCCATCGATGCGCTCAAGCACGTGCCCCGATTGCGTTCGCAGGCGTCGGACGCGATCGACATGTTCAACCGGAAATTGTACGAGCACCATGCTTATATCCGGCAGCATTTTCAGGATCTGCCGGAAATTCGGAATTGGAGTTGGACGAAGGATTTCAGCGAACCCGCCGCTCCGGCGCCTCTGGCGAGAGAGCAGCCTCGCGCCCAGCTATTTACGGACTCTTAATCGGGGGGCGTGAGAGCTTCACCCATGAAGTGGTCAAAGAAACGATGACAACACCGGATGCGGATAGCGCCGCAGGGGCTTTAGTAAAAGACGCAGGAACGCCGGGCTCGAAGCTCGCGGGGCCACCGGCTCGCCCGAACGAGCCGCCGATTCCAACGAAGTCGAAAAAGGAGAATATTCGTGTTTCTCCTGCAGTCCTCGACGCCGCCCGCAAGGACAGCGAGGAGCTGCTCCGGAACTTGCGAACGTCTCTGGCTGGGCTGACGCAAGCCGAGGCCGAAGAACGCACGCGCGCGACGGGGCCGAATGAGGTCGCGCAAGAGCGGAAGCAAGGCTGGCTCGTCCGCGTTCTGAAAATCATCCGCAACCCGCTGGTGATCCTGCTGACGACTCTGTCGGCAGTTTCCTTCCTTACAGGCGACGCGCGCGCCGGCTCTGTGATGGCGGTCATGGTGTCGCTAAGTGTGGGACTCCGCTTCTGGCAGGAAGCCCGTGCGGACGCCGCCGCACAGAAGCTCAAGGCCATGATCCACGTGACCGCTACGGTCGTTCGCGACGGCGCAGCCAGGGAGATACCGCTCCGAAACTTGGTGCCCGGGGACATCATCAAGCTGGCCGCCGGCGATATGATTCCAGGCGACGTGCGGCTGCTGTCTTCGAAAGACCTCTTCGTGAGCCAAGGCAGCCTCACCGGTGAGTCGCTCCCAGTCGAGAAGTTCCACGACCCTGAAACTAAAGAGGAGAGCTCACCTACGGAACTCAAGAACATTTGCTTCATGGGGACCAGCGTCGAGAGCGGCACGGCGACGGCCGCCGTGGTCACAACGGGGGTGCAAACCTACCTGGGCAGCATGGCCCGCTCGATCACCGGGGAACGTGCGCAGACGAGCTTCGACCAGGGCCTCAATCGCTTCACGTGGCTCATGATGCAGTTTATGGCCGTGATGGTTCCCCTGGTTTTCCTGATCAACGGTTTCACCAAGCACGATTGGAAGGCAGCCTTCTTCTTCGCAATGGCTGTGGCCGTGGGCCTCACTCCCGAGATGCTGCCGATGATCGTCTCCGTCTGTCTCTCCAATGGCGCGCTGGCCATGAGCCGCAAGAAAGTGATCGTCAAGCGGATTAACTCCATCCAGAACTTCGGGGGCATGGACGTGCTCTGCACCGACAAAACGGGCACGCTCACCGAGGACCGCGTCGTCCTCATGCGCCATTGCAACGTCGCTGGGCGTGAGTCGGATGACGTGCTCCTGGACGGGTACCTGATCAGCTACTTCCAAACGGGCCTCAAAAACCTACTGGACCGG
Source organism: Terriglobia bacterium (assembly GCA_963811715.1). Taxonomy (GTDB): domain Bacteria; phylum Acidobacteriota; class Terriglobia; order Acidiferrales; family UBA7541; genus Palsa-360. The sequence goes on along the minus strand of CAWESM010000003.1, from coordinate 1,429,368 downwards.
GCGATACTGGATAGTTCCGACTTCCACGGGAAGGCGGTTGTCGAGAAGTATAAGAAGCTGGATGAGATCCCGTTCGACTTCACTCGGAGAATGATGTCGGTTTTGGTGGAGGACGCCGAGGGTAAGGCGATCCTCCTCACCAAGGGGGCTCCGGAAGAGGTATTCCTTCGCTGCTCGCATTTTGAACTCGACGGCACGTTGTCCCCAATGGACCCGGATTTGATCGTCGGGCTGAAGCAAGAGTACGACAGCCTCAGCAACGACGGCTTCCGCGTGCTGGCAGTAGCAACAAAGGAACTCTCTGGCAAGCAAATTTGCGCCAAGGACGACGAGCGCGAACTCGTACTCAGAGGGTACGTGGCGTTCCTGGACCCGCCCAAGGACACCGCGGCCCGCGCCCTTGCGGCCTTGCATAAGCATGGCGTGGCCGTAAAAATCCTTACCGGAGACAATCACCTTATCAGCCGCAAGGTGTGCAAAGACGTTGGGCTCCTAGCCGATCCCATGCTGCTGGGCGGTGACGTGGAGAAAATGTCCGACGCAGAACTGGCCGAGGCAGCGGATAAGGCGGCGCTCTTCGCCCGTCTCTCTCCCGCGCACAAAGAGCGGGTCATCCGTGTCCTCCGGGGCAAGGGGCATGTCGTCGGGTTCATGGGCGATGGAATCAATGATGCTCCCGCCTTACGTGCGGCGGACGTCGGCATCTCGGTGGACACGGCTACTGACATTGCCAAGGAGTCGGCGGACCTGATCTTGCTTGAGAAGGACCTCACGGTGCTGGAAGGGGGCGTGATCGAAGGCCGTAAGGTCTTCGCGAACATCGTTAAATACATCCGGATGGGAGCGAGTTCCAACTTCGGGAATATGTTCAGCGTTCTGGGGGCGAGCGCCTTCCTCCCTTTCCTGCCGATGGCCCCGATTCAGGTGTTGACGAACAACCTCCTGTATGACTTCTCGCAGGTGCCGATCCCAGCGGATGCAGTGGACGAAGAGCAAGTAACTCGGCCGCGGCCCTGGAACATTGGGGAAATCAAGCGGTTCATTCTCTTTATCGGCCCCATCAGCTCGATCTTCGACTATACAACTTTCTTCGTCATGCTTTATGTCTTCCACTGCTGGGATCCCTCCCGAGCGCCGCTCTTTCAGACGGGCTGGTTCGTCGAGTCGTTAATGACTCAGACACTTATCATACACGTTATTCGTACCAATAAGATTCCCTTCCTCCAGAGCCGGGCGAGTTGGGCGCTGACGTTCACCACGCTCTCCATCATGGCTTTTGGGATTTGGCTGCCATATTCCCCCATGGCTGCTGCGCTGGGCTTCGCACACCTGCCTGCGATGTACTGGCCAATCCTGCTGCTCACGCTGCTCGGCTACATGGGCCTTACGCAGCTCATCAAGGTGTTCCTGCTGCGAAGGCATTGGATCTAAACCGGCATTTCCGGCGACGGCGCCCGGAGCAAGGAGGCCTCAAGAATGCCTGTTGGTAACAAGGAACGGCACCGCACAGGACGCATCGGTTGGCTACGCGCGGCGGTACTGGGCGCGAATGACGGCATCCTTTCCACATCGAGCCTGGTGCTCGGCGTCGCGGCCGCACATGCGACGCACGGCAACGTACTGGTCGCAGGGGTCGCCGGCCTGGTGGCTGGGGCTATGTCGATGGCTGCCGGCGAATACGTGTCGGTCCACTCACAGGCCGACACCGAACAGGCCGAACTCGAGTTGGAGCGCGCGGAACTCAAAGCAGACGACCAGGGCGAGCACAAGGAACTGATGGCCATCTACGTCGCTCGCGGGCTCGATCCTTCTCTGGCGAAACAGGTAGCCGAACAGCTGATGGCCCATGATGCGTTAGGCGCGCATGCCCGCGACGAACTCGGCATCTCCGAGACTCTTCGTGCGCGTCCGATTCAGGCTGCTTTGGCATCGGCTGGCAGTTTCGCTGTCGGAGCAGCCATGCCTCTGTTAGTCACGGCCATGGCGCCGGCGGCGGAATTGATTCCACTTGTCTCGGGAACCTCACTGGTGTTCCTCGCGCTTCTAGGCGGGCTGGCTGCAAGCGCGGGCGGGGCAGGAGTGATGATGGGCGCAATCCGTGTCACGTTCTGGGGTGCGCTGGCCATGGCGTTGACCGCAGGCGTTGGGTCGCTCTTCGGAACCGTTCCGTAAACAGGGCCAACCAGAGGCTGGCGTGCCCTGCCCAAAACGTCCGCGCTGGTGGCTCTGGAAAGATTGCCTATGTCCTCCGAAATCGGCAGGGCGACCAGGCACAATGCAACAGAAGGGTAATCGGTTGCCTACCCTCGAACCTCGATGCAGGTGTTGCGAGTGTGCGCGACGCGATTTATTTCGTCTTGCCGCTCCACTCCGCCTGCCACTTGGCCCTCAACGCCGCGCGGTCGACTTCCTGTCCCCGGAGGTAGACCTTGTTGATCCGCCGCGTGTTGGAAATGTTTTCCAGAGGATTCGCGTCGAGGATGATGAAATCGGCGCTCTTGCCCGCCGCCACCATGCCGGAATTTACTCGTGCGATTTTGGCCGCATCACGCGTCGCCGCGACAATCGCCTCCGCCGGCGTCATGCCCATCGCAACCAAACTTTCCAAATCCAAGTGGTTGAAATAGCCGATCCAGAACCGGCTTTGCCCGGTGTCGGTTCCCGTGACGACCCGCATGCCCACTGCTCTGAGCTTCATCGCATTGCGTCCTTGCAACTCGAAATCCTGACGGGCACGCGCGACGGCCTCCGGTGTCATGTTCTTCAGTGGGTCGCCCCAGTTCTCCTTAATCTGTTGGGGAGAATAAGTATCCCGCAGCAGCGGGTCGTCGAGCCACGTCGGGCGTTTGCCACCTTGGGTATCCATCCAGGCCGTAATCAGCGCTGGCGTCATCCAGATGTTCGGCCGGTCGTTCTTGGCTATCCGCTGCTTGACGATCGCGATCAATTCGTCGTCGACTGCTTCACCGCCACGAACCGGCACGTGAAGCCATCCCTCGACGCCCGCTCGCATCAGTTCCTTGGCATCCGCCAAAGTGACGTTATGGACCCCCACGGGGACATTGTATTTGTGCGCCTCTTCGATAATCGCTCGATAGAGAACTGGTGTCAGCGTCTGCTTGGTTCCGGCTCTGTTGTCCACCCAGATCTTGATGAATTCTGGTTGCATGAGAACATAGTCCTGAACGGCCTCTCGAGCCTCCTCGACCGTGCTGACCGGATACGACACGTCCACTCTGGAGGGGTGGCCTTGGGCCCCGGATCCGGGCCAGGCTATCCCCGTGCCCGCCGTGCGAAACAGCGCCGCATTGGGGATGATCTCTTCCCGCACCCGCAACGGCACGTCGCCCCAATTAGTCCTGCCGCCGTGGAGATCGGAACGGTCTTCCAAATCGCCGATGCTGACGGTCACGCCGACCCCGTGGTAGGCGAGGCGCTCCAGATGGTCGATGAGTTTCTCGCGCGTGTAGAACTCCTTCGACATGGTTCCTTCAGCTACATGCTGGAATCCGAGGTGGCCGTGGAGATCGACCATCGCGGGGATGACGGTCTTGCCCTTCAGGTCGACGTGCACTGCCCCGGCCGGTACCTGCAGCCCACCTCGCCGGCCAACTCGGGTGAACAGATTGTTCTCGACGACGAATGCGGAATTCTCGATGGGCGCGCCGCCGTCGCCCGTGATGAGCCGCGCCCCTTCGAACACCGTCACGCCGGTCGTCCTCGCCTGGCCGCCGACCCGGCAGGGCCAGGCCACGGCCAAGAACAGACACGCCACGACGAGCAGACCACACGACGTTCTCTTCACTCGGGGCATAGAGACCTCCTTCGAAATAATCTGGTTGGAGAAGGAATCAAGAGTACCATGCGTTGGAGTGGCTGCCGCAATGGCTGTGCAGAGTGCCACAAATGCAGAAAAGTGGACGACGAAGACGGCCACAAATTCAAGCGCCTACCCAAGTGGCGCGGCTTTTAAGCTTGCAGACGCGGTTGCGCCACGTTGGCCATTGCGGTCGATTCTCCACTCGAGGCTAAGTCGCTCCTGCGACACTCGAACATCCAGACCACAGCGCAGTATTACCTCAAGAGCATAGGGGCGGAAGCGGATCGCGCGGCAGAAAGGAGGAACGCGTTGTTCGAGACTACCGCAAACAAGCTAGTGAACAGCGGCGATCAATGCGCAGACCGATGTTCGAAGCGATGCTCAATTACGACGCTGTATCCTCACGCAAATTTTGCATGAACGGCATCCACTTCAGACCAATCACCCTGATTTCAGCCTCGCAGCAGGACCCCATCCTCTTGAAAATGCATGCCCCGCAAAACGAAAAACCGGCGGTGGCACCGAGGGTCGCGGGTTCAGACCCCGTCGCTCACCCCAACCAAATTGAAAAGCCAGGCGCCCACGCTTGTTTCGCAAGCATGGGCACCCGGCGCCAATTCCATGCACTGGTTGGGAAATGAATTGCGCAATGTGGGACACGCCGAAAGGCCTTCTCCTAGATACCGAAGCACATATTTCCTTGCGCGTTTGGCTTGCCGTTTGCACTAGCGCTTAGGTAGGTGTTCTGTTCTCCTGATGTACCCCCGGCCCCGGGTTCTTCTCCCCCTGACGAACCCGGGGCTATTTGATGTTTACTGACTTTCCTGGACCTTGTCTCATAAAGCCCCGCAGGCGGGGCGTGATTCACACATCCGGGGCTAAGGCCGAGTTTTTATTGGCGTTTTGCCCTCGCGGCTGAACAGGCTGCGTAAGAAGCCCTCTGGTCGTCATTCTGAGCGAAAAATCCCTCCTGATGAAACAAAAAAGCCGAAGAGTGAGTCTTCGCCCGCCGTGGCGGGCTCAGAATCACGGCGTTCCGCCTTTTCCGCAGCCTGTGAAGTCGCGATCCACAACGCCTATTTATGAGATGACTTTTAGCTGAGAATATTCGTGTGGCGTCAAGAACTGGAAGGAGATGTCTGCGAAAAGTGCTGCCGGGAGGTGTGAGCTTATCGGTTCAAATAATGGGTTGACACTAAATCGCGGGGGGGATATAACATCCGCCAATCCTGAGCGTCCCCTCAGAGAGCTAGGGGGGGCTCCATGCCATCTCAGCTCAAATCGAAAAAGGTCCAGGGCGACCTGGAATTCGAATGGCTGCTCTGCCTCGCAAGCACACTCAAGTCCTCGCAACGGATACAGCGTAACGAGGCCGGTGAGGCGCTGCGACGCCGGGGATTTCCGCGAGGCAAAAACCAAACATTATTTGAGAGCGTGTTCAAGAAGGCGTTGGGTCTTGTACGGAAAGAATTGTGATTCCTCAAAATTCCGGCGGGCTCCAAATCGCCGACGCGGCACTCGCCCGCCAACGCAGCTCGGCGAGCGGGAAGCCGGCCCGCCTAGGCGGGACGGCGCGTAGTGCCCACACGCGAGCGGTTTCCTGTTCAGCGCTCCGGTCATGGACTCGGGCGCGTTTCGCCTTTGATCTGGGTGCGGTGCATGATGCGGCGCAAGTTTGCGTCAAAGGGATCGCGCCGGTGCATGGTGCACCGGTTGTCCCAGAGGACGAGGTCGCCTACGCGCCATTCGTTGTGCCAGGCGAGTTCCTCACGAGTCGTATAGGACCACAATTGGTCGAGCAGCGATTCAGAGTCCGGAAGAGATAGGCCGTCAATATAGGCGTTGCGCCTTCGACCGAGGTACAGCACCCGCCGCTTAGTTTCAGGATGAGTGCAAACGAGGGGATGAAATGTTCCTGGAGATGTAATGGGGTCATCGGCCGCAGCGACGCCTTGCCGCACATAGCCGCCGCTGTTGTAGGTCCCATCATGCTTCAGGTTCAAGGGCTCGACGCGGCGCTTCAGGCCGTCAGGCAAGGATTCGTAGGCGCGGTACATGTTGCAGAAATAGGTGTTGCCTCCCGCCGGGGGAACTTCCAGAGCGTAGAGGATGCTGGCCTTCGGCGGATCGGGCAAGTACGACATGTCCGTATGCCAGGTGGCTTCGCCGGCGCCCAGGCTTCCGATCGGCACACCGTTTTTTGTCACATTCGACACGACGTAAATTTCCGGATGCCCCTCCACGAAGCGGCGCCCGGATTCTTGCACCGGGGCCCAATCCAGCTCCCCGAACCTATCGCTGAACGCGATGAGATCGTCGTCGGTCAAAATCTGTCCGCGGAACAGGAGAACCGAGTGGTCGAGCCAAGCTCGATGGATGCTGGAAAAATCATCCTCATCGATCGTTCGCAAATCCACGTCCTGAATCTCGGCCCCGAACGCTTGCCGTGCAGGAATGACGTTGATGCGTGGACGTCTGGGGATTCCCGATGATTCTGAAAGCATCGAAGAACTCCTCCCGCGCTAGTTTCGCACGGATAGTAATAGCAAGAACCATCTAAATTCCGGCGGGCTCCAAGTAGAGCCCGCACCCGTGGCAAGCGGCTTCAAGCGTTTTTCCTCACGCTTACTCACATTCAGGCGCAAGAGGCCCGGGGTGGCATCGCAAACACACTGCACCGCCGGGGATGTAACCCCCCACTACCCGCGTACATCTATCTGAGTGGCTATCTCCGAGCGGGCGGTATCCTCTTCAGGAATCCGGGCTTTATCGAGTCTGATTCATTCCCGCCGGGAGCCATACACCAAATCAGGGAGGAATTTTAATCATGAACGTACGTGTGCGCTCGCGTTTCCTCACGGCTCTAGTAGCAATAGGAATGGCATTGCCGCTTTGGTTGTCGGCTGCACCGGACTCACTGCATAAAGCGATTCACCTCGGCTCGAATGCGACCGTGGCGGGGAAACCGCTCCAGGCGGGCGATTACGACCTGTTAGTCAGTGGAAACCAAGCGAAGTTTGAGAGTAAGGGTAAAGTTGTTGCCGAGGCCCCCTGCACGTGGAAAACTTTACCGGCCAAGGCGGATCACGACTTAGTGCTAACCAGCGGAGAGGCCGTGACCGAAATCACGTTCCAAGGCAAAACGCAGGCGATCGATTTCTAGGCGCTCGCCCATTGTGAAGTCAACGGGTGCGGGCCACGCTTTTACGTTGAACGTTTACTGTGCGGCCCTCACCCCCGCGGGGATGAAATCGAAGGGCTTCCCGGGAAGCGTGTAGCCCGCCGGAAGACATGCGTTACAAATGAATGTGGAGCAAATCGCCTTCGGGTGAATCGGGCGGGGAATCTTTGTCGCTTAAGCACGAATCAAGGCGCGAGATTCCTTGCCCGGCTGGCAGAATTTCGACCGGGCGGTTCGGCTCATTTGGCAACCATCATTCATTATTTGATTTGAGGACTGACATTGCGCGAAACCAATACGTCCGCCTCCCTATCGTCTCAAACTTCATTGACACAGAGCTGAGATTCCGCCGGCACAAATTTGAAGTAATTTCCACGGTTGCCCGCTTAGACGGATTCTTATTGGCAGTGACGGTGTAACAAATCTCTGAATCCCGCGTATAATGCCAGCGGGGCGCTAGGAGGAAACATCCATGGATAAATCACGAGAGCAGGAAAATCCCGAGATGAAAGCGATGGTGGAGCGGCGCGATTTTCTGGGTGGGGCGGCGACTCTGGCGGGGACTTCACTCCTGGGGCTCGGCCTGCCGGCCAATGCGGCTGCGGCTGAAGCGACGCAAGATCGAATGCCGGCGATCCCGGCGGACAAGCTGACGGACGTCCAAAAGAAGGCCATGGAGGAAGTCATTGCGGGCCCGCGGGGAACTTTCGTGGGGCCATTCGTGCCACTGCTTCGCAGCCCCGATTTCATCAGCCGGCTGCAGAAGGTGGGAGAGTATCTCCGGTACAACACCAAGCTCGGAGCGAACATCAGCGAGTTCGTCATCCTCATCGCGGCGCGCCAATGGACGCAACAATTTGAATGGGATTCCCATGACTCGCTGGCTCTGAAGGCCGGCGTGAAGCCGGAAACCATCGCCGCGGTTGCCGAGGGACGCCGCCCGGTCGGGATGACCCCGGATGAAGAGATCGCGCATGACTTCTGCATCGAGTTGCACCACAACCGATGCGTGAGCGACGCTTCCTACGCGCGGGTAGTGGGCCGGTTCGGCGAGCAAGGCGTGATCGATATCATTGGCCTATGCGGCTACTACACACTACTCGGAATGGTTATGAACGTGGCGCGGACTCCCATGCCGGCGGGAAAAACGGCGCCGCTGGCCCAGTTTCCGCATTAGAGGCAACCGTTAGTAGGCTTCTACTAATAAGGAAGATGTGGTAGCTTCCACTCGAGCGGAATTTTTCATGCGAATTTGCTGCATCGCGATTCTATTTCTTCTTTTCCACGCCAAAGATGTCGAGGGTCAAGTCACCCGGATCGACAACAATGAAGTCTCGATCGAAACGACCACGGGCTTTCGACAAATCACGCATGACGGAACTCCAAAGCGACTGCCCTTGATTTCACCCGACGGGAAACGGGTCGTCTTTGTCGTGGACCTTTGGCTAACGAACGGCCCGCACAATGATGATAGTGGAGATCCAGAGGACGTCGTCGAGACAGACATTCAGGGGAAAGTGCTTCGGCACATAATTCCCGAGGGTTACATTCCCCGCCAAATTGACCGATTGGAGTGGATTGACAATCAACGCGTTGGAGCAATGACTTGCGGCCATGCGAACTGTGTCTATTGGATATTGGACGCGGACACCGGCAAAACATTGAAGATGATGGAAGGTGGATTCGATTTCGTTTGGTCTCACAATCGCCGTTGGGTCGCAAGGCGATTCATTGGTGACGGCAACGGCGAGCCCTCGAGCGAGTTTGACAGGCTCATGCTGAACGACGACTGGATTTATCCTCCGCCTCGCGAGGACATGCTTCCGCGCGCGCCTGGGAGCATGCCGCCACACGGACACACCTTAGGTGAGTCTATCGTGTGGTCGCCCAGCGATGCCTGGGTCGCATTCACCGACATGCAAGGGCCTGAGGGGGATAATTATGTCGCGCTCGCGAGCCCGAGCGGCGTAATAATGCGTGACACGATCGCGGGTGATGTTTCCTTCAATGCGCACATCAATTGGACCGATGACACACATCTTGATGTAGTGGCGGGTGGACGAACCTTCAGTTTGATTGTCGTCGAAAATGAACTTCGGGATGTCACCCCCATGCAATGACCTACCGTGGGATAAGTTCCGATGACCCCTCTTGTCGTGGAGTAGATCACTGCCAAGTAATTAGACTCGTTCCACCTATTATTTTTCATTCCACCCGTAGTGTGCTAAAACGCATCCCGCGCGGCACGTAAAGGGACGCTTGGGCCTCTCTTCCTTGAGGGCGGGTGGAAAACCATAATTCAGCGGGACTGGTTCGGGCGATGGGCCGATGGACGCTTACGGCGCTCATCGTCAATAGCATCGTGGGAAGCGGCATTTTTGGGCTCCCGTCGGTCGTGGCAGGTTACGTCGGCCGATGGAGTCCTCTCGCCTATCTGATCGCGGCGGGCGGAGTTGCCGTCATCATGGCCTGCTTCGCCGAAGTGGCTTCCCAATTTGGCGAGTCGGGCGGCCCTTATCTCTACGCGCGGGAAGCCTTCGGCAGGTTCATCGGCATTGAAACGGCTTGGCTGTTGTGGCTGGTGCGGGTAACGGCTGCCGCGGCCGCGGCAGACGTCTTCACGAACTATCTCGCGGAGTTTTGGCCGGATGTGAAGGAGCCGTTGCCTCGGCTTGCAGTCCTTACGATCTTGATCGGATTCCTGGCATTGGTGAATTTTCGCGGCGTGAAGTCCGGCGCGGCTGCGAGCAACATTTTCACCGTGGCAAAATTAGCGGCGTTGATTTTGTTCGCGGCCGCGGGGGGAATTTTCCTTTTGCACGTGCATCGAGCGATCCCTGCCGCAGCAACGGGAAGCCCGCCGATTCCGGTTCGAAACTGGTTCGAGGCCATGCTCGTAATCTGGTTCGCGTATGGCGGATTCGAGGCAGCTGTGGTGCCCATGGCGGAAGCAGAGGATCCACGGCGCGATGCACCGTTCGCTCTGTTTACCGCGCTGGCCACGACAACCATTCTCTACTGCGTCATTCAATACGTAGTGGTCGCCGTGCTTCCGGCCGCTGCCGCAACGGATCGTCCCCTGGCCCTGGCGGCACGCGCGATGTGGGGAACAGTGGGAGCGGCCCTGATTGCTGCCGGAGCCTTGATCTCCTTATACGGTTACCTGAGCGCGCAGATGCTGCACACGCCCCGATTGACGTTCGCTTTGGGAGAGCAGGGAGATTTCCCTTCTCTCTTTTCGCGCATTCACACGCGATTTCGCACGCCGCACATTTCCATTTTGATTTTTGCGGGACTCGTCTGGGGAATGGCTGCACTGGGCAATTTCAAATGGAATGTCATCTTCTCTTCGGTAGCGCGATTGTTTGTTTACATTCTTGTGTGCGCATCGCTCCCTGTGCTGCGGCGCAAGCGCCCGAATGCATCCGCGTACAGGCTTCCCGCGGGCGATGCTGTCGCGGCTCTCGGAGTGATTTTCATGCTCGCGCTCGTATCGCGCATGCGGCTGGTCGAGTGGATCGCAATCCTCGTGACGATGGGCATTGCCTGCGTGAATTGGCTTTGGGCACGAAACCGGGGCGTGGCGAAGGGTTAACTTTCACTGGGGATCGACCGCCCGCTATTTCTGCGACTTTGCTTCTTCCGCGACAGCTTCCAGCGCATCGCCGATCAGGCAGGCTGGCTTCCACTCATCGAGAAACACGGCGCCCAGCTTCTTATAAAAGTCGATCGCCTGCGTGTTCCAGTCCAGGACTTCCCAGCGCATGCAGAAGTAGTGTTCTTTCCAGGCGATGCCGGCCACGTGCGCGAGCAGCGCTTTGCCGATGCCGTGCTTGCGGAAGTCCGGACGGATAAAAATATCGTCGAGATACAATCCAGCGCGCCCCTGAAATGTGGAAAAAAACTCAAAGAAAACGGCATACCCGGCGACTTGCCCGTCCCACTCCGCAAGGACGGCGCGAAATTTCGGGGCGGCGCCGAATCCATCACGAGCGATGTCGTGTTCGGTCACGCTGGCTTCGTGGCCCAAATGCTCAAACTCCGCGAGTTCATGGATCAACGTCGAGAGCAACGCGGCATCATTGACGGTGGCAGGGCGAATCGAAAGCATCGGGAAGCTCCAGGATAAAGTGATTGCACGACGGTGATTATAGGCTAGCGCGAGGGACGCTGTCTCCGACAAAGCGGATATCCTGGCGAATCGGGCAAGAATCGAGACAGGATCGAGGCGACCAGCGGAGATTCACAAGTGAAAAGCTGATTTCATCAGGGATTTTTGGCGCTTCTCCCCGCCACTCCGAACCGCGCGATCCGCCGAAGGAATTCGGCGGACTTGCGGGCAACACTCAGCAATGGACCGAGGCTTCTTTTATTATCGAGGCCTTTCCTCGCCTTCGTGACGTTCGCCCTTGGATTGCTGAGGCTTGCTGTTGTTCGGTTTCGACGCATTCTGATGCTGTCCACCCTGGTTGTTTGTCCGGGACGGAGAACCATTCGCGGAGGTCGGCGTCGCTCTTTCGGAATTCGGATGCGCAGCTCCCGCAGGGCGTGCGGAAGCGTTGTTCGGCGCCGCCGGCCGATTGGCAGGCGTTGCACCACGCCCTCTGAACTCACCCGGCTTGGCAGTGGCTGCGAATGCCAGCTGGCCATGGGTCACCGACGCTAGTTGCGCGCGGTTGGTACTGGCCATGTGCTCGTGCTGCATTTGTTCGGACGTTGCCTGCACATGATGCTCCCGGCCCGCGGATTCTTCCCCAGGGGTCGGGCGAGCATTGATTCCGCCAGTGCCTCCGTTGTAGCTGACGCGGTTCACCGTGGTGTTGTTGATTACCGTCTTGTTGTACGTGTTGTGGATGACCGTAACGTTGACGTTAGTCACCGAGCGGTTGTAGGCAAACACCCCGTGATTCCAATATCCCCCTTCGTAGCCCACACCCCCGTAGCCATACCCGTAGTTGACGCCGCCGTAGAAACCGATATGCGGCCCCCAGTATCCGCCATGCCAGGCATAGACCCCGCCGCCCCAACCCCAATAGCCGGGAGTCCACAACATACCGACAGCGGGCGCCATAACCCACGTGCCCGGCACCCAGTAATAGCCGTCAGGACCATAGGCCCAATAACCTGGTGTCCAGATATAGCCGTCGCCGGGACAGATAGGCTGGGCGTACACGGGCAGCGCTGGAGGAGCGAGCCTAATCGACACTCCCACACTGATCTGTGCGGAGGATGTGCCGGGTACTGCCAGCATTGCGAGCGCGAGTAAGAGCCAAGGAATGGAGCGGAGAGTACGCATTTGCTTCACCTCAGGTATGCAAGAATTGCAAGCGCTTTAAAATCAAGATTATCGCGTTCCTGGTTCGATCGAACACGAAACCCACTCTTTCAAGACTACACCTTATAAACCCGCGTTCTCCCCGAAAGTCGCGCGCTGTTTACTTCTGGTAACCCGCGATAGGAAAACTGCATATTCCCGGCCTTAGAAGAGTTTACTTTAGGATACGGGCGGTCACCGGGAAGTGGGAAAGGCAATTCCGTCTCCACATTCGCAGAGATGACTTTTTACTCCCTGGACTTGGAAAAGTGGCTCGAAAATGTGATTATCGCCGGAGAATATCTGGACCCATTCGCTCGCTTGACGCGAGGCCAACGGGCGTCGCCGGCGGGTGGGAAACGAAGGGGGAAGCGGAAAGGCTCTTGATGACACATAAGCTAATATCGGTATCTTACACGTTCGTGGCGTTTGCGTGCGTTTCCGCGATCTGGGCGCAGAGCCCGCCAAAGCATGCGATGACGTTCGACGATTTGATTGCCATGCAGCGCGCCGGCGAGCCGCAAATTTCACCCGATGGACGCGCGGTCGTCTACACCGTGGGGACGCCGGAAATGGAATCGAATCGCGTCGCTCGCAACGTCTGGGTTGTTTCCACGGCGCCAGGGAGCCAGCCGCGCCAACTGACGCAGACCGGGCACGAGATGAGGCCGCAGTGGTCGCCGGACGGGAAGAAAATCGCTTTCCTCTCCAGCCACGAGGGCGCGGCGCAGGTTTATGTGATGGCTGCGCAAGGCGGGAATGCGAAAAAAATTACTTCCCTGTCGACGGGCGCCGATAACGAAAAGTGGTCGCCCGACGGCCGATCGATCGCCTTCACGTCGAGCGTCTATCCCGACTGCGCGGACGACGCCTGCAATCGTTCACGGGACGACGCCGCTGAAAAAAGCAAAGTGAAAGCGCGCGAGTACGATCATTTGCTCTATCGCCACTGGACGCACTGGAGCGACGGCAAACGCAGCCATCTTTTTGTGGTCGCGGCGAACGGAGGCGCTCCTCGCGACGTGACGGCGCACGCTGATTACGATGTGCCTCCCGATGAGCGCGGCGACGCCAACGACTTCTCATTTTCTCCGGACGGTAAGGAACTGTGCTTCACCGCGGTGACCGATCGTCCCGAAGCGATCAGCACCAATGGCGATCTCTTTTTGGCGCCGGCCGACGGCGGAGAACCGAAACGCATCACGACCAATCCCGGATTCGACGGCCATCCCGCATACTCGCCCGATGGACGCTTCATCGCCTATCACTCCCAGAAAACGGCGGAGTATGAGAGCGACCGCTGGCGGCTGATGCTTTACGACCGCGCCGGCGGGAAACATATGGAACTGGCCGAATCGTTTGACCGCAGCGTGGATGAAATCCTTTGGTCGGCGGATGGCAAACGAATTTACTTCACCGCTGAGAATGAGGGAGAGAAACCTTTCTACGAAATCACCGCGGCCGGCGGCAGCGCGCCGCGCGAAATCTTGAAAGACACTTACAATGAATCGTTTTCTGTTTCCGCGGATGGCAGCGTGTTCGCGTTCCTGCGTTCCACCCTGACGATGCCCGCGGAAATATTTACGTCGCATTCCGACGGCAGCGGCGCGGAGCAAATCTCGCATCACAATGCCGTGCGCCTGGCCACACTCGACATGAATCCGCCCGAGTCTTTCTGGTTTGAAGGCGCGGGCGGCACGCGCGTGCACGGAATGCTGATTCGCCCTCCCCATTTCGACGCGTCAAAAAAATATCCTTTACTATTGCTGATTCACGGCGGACCGCAAAGCCTGTGGACCGATTCCTGGGGCTATCGCTGGAACGAAGAATTATTTGCCGCGCCCGGCTATGTCGCCGTGATGATCAACCCGCGCGGATCCGTGGGGTACGGACAGAAGTTCACCGACGAAATCACGGACGATTGGGGCGGTAAGGTCTACGAAGACTTGATGAAGGGGACGGACTTCGTGCTCGCGAAATATCCGTTTGTGGACGCCACTCGCGTGGCCGCGGCGGGCGGCTCGTACGGCGGCTACATGGTGGATTGGATCGCGACGCACACGGGGCGCTTCAAGGCGCTCATCAGCCACGCGGGCGTATACGACAAACCGGGAATGTACGGCGCCACGGAAGAACTCTGGTTCGAGGAGCACGACATGAAGGGCACGCCGTGGACCAACCCCGAAAGCTATCACAAGTGGTCTCCGAGCACGTATGCCGGTGAGCTGGGTAAATTCAAGACGCCCACGTTGTTGATTTGCGGGGAGCTCGACTATCGCGTGCCGTACACGCAGAGCCTGGAGTTCTTCACGGCGATGCAGCGGCAAAACGTGCCGTCAAAAATCATAGTCTATCCCGACGAGGGTCACTGGATTCTGAAGCCACAGAACAGCCAGCTCTGGTACAAGTCATTCTCCGATTGGCTTGCGGCGTACCTCGAATAATCCCCGACGGGAAGCAAGAAGTTAGCTTTTCTCCCAAGCCCCAAGAAGCCTGCGAACAAAAACAACCTGGCCGAGGTGATACGCGTTGTGATCGGCGATGAGAAGAACTTCTCGGAGAATCGTTTGTCCCGTGCCGTGCGGAATTCGGGCGAAGAGATCTGTCTTTGGATTCGCCATCAGCTTCTTCATCGCCGCTAAATCACGGGCAAACAATTTCAAGCTTTTCTCCCACGCCTTCGCATTCGGGGGTTCCGGGCTTTCCGGCCAGCATCCGGCGGGCCAGTCCGGAGAAACGTGTTTCGGATCGCGCGAGAATTCGAGGATGTCCCATTGCGCAATGCGCATGTGCTCCAACAATTCCCACAGCGAACGCGGCATACCGCTGGGACGGACTCCGCGGAGCATGGGAGGAATACCGTCAAACGCGGCTTTCCAATCGACGTGCGCATCGCGGCCCGAAAGCAGTTTGGTAAGATGCGCTCGCAATACTTTTTCGTTCATGGGCGACTCCCGATCCTTGACTCCGCGGCTCCGTTTCAATTGGCGTTCTGATTTCCCGCCAACGGACGCGCGGGCCCCTGGATCATGCATGAAGCTAACTGAGAAGTTCCTCCCCAGGCCTCGAAGCAATTTCTGGGATTCAGCATTGATCTCCTCGATCGTCCTGGGACGGCCGTTTCCAGATCCCGGGAAAACAAGAAACAAAATGCCTCTCCGCGCCCCGCCATTGCGCGCATCGGACCGGATTCCGAGATTTTCGGCCAGCGCCATGGAACCTTCGCCAATCCTGTCGGGAGGTCCCACGTCGCCGAAGATCGCGTAGGAACTCTTGCCGTTTCGCGGATTGAAAACGGCCGCGAAGTCACCGGGGCGCGCGCCGATCTGACGCGCCATTGCGCCGGGCAAAACAATAAAAGGGATCTTCGACGCGTCGACGTAGCGCGTGGGATCGTTCACGGGTTTGGTTCGATCGGCCAGCGCGGTCGCGGAAACGTAATAGCCGGGAAAAGGATCGTCCGGGCCCTGCACGAAAGGTTCCCCATCCGCGTCCTTGGCCAAGCCCTGCCAATTCCCCGGTGACCCTGCGTTGGAGAGATCATCCAGGCCGGTATTGTCAGGATGGTAGGCGTTCGGGGCGCCATCGGCGTCGATCGTCATTCCAGCTTCATAAAAAAAAGCAGCGTCGCCAGATATGTGCCAGATCGGAATTTCGCGCTCTTCCTCTCCTTCATGATTCATCTGGAAACTCAATAGCTGCTCGTTGGAACATCCGGTTGACGGCGCACGCTCCGCGCTCAATCGATTCCTCCCGAGCGTGCACTGATTTAAGTCCGTCTCTTTTTGTTCGAGGATCGCTAAATCCTGCCGTAAATCAACGGGCGGAGGAGCCGCGCCATTGGCCTGTGGCGTCTCGCTTGCATCAGTTTGCGCCGCGAGGGCGCGCCGATCACGTTCCAGATTTCGCAGTTGCCTCACGCACCGCATCAAAATTGCTGCTGCAATCCTGTGCGGGACTTGGAGTTCCTTGATTTCCCGTCCGTGCCGGCACAGAGGAAGGCTGTTGCGCTTCTGCAAACATCGAAGAGAATACAAACAACACTGCGACAAAAATACCTACGGCGCGCTGCATGGCCCGTTGCCTCCAATTGATCCGTGCTGCAAACAGCTCATCGGGAAACGCGTTTCATTCGCATTCCTATTTTAGACGACGGAGCGGAATCGTGTGTTTCACGAATTCTCCGCCGGCACGAAAGTTGCAGCGAAACGGCACACTCCATTTTGCCTGGAAGCTACGCCGCTGCCCTGACAAAGGAAATTTATCCCTCCACTATGGAACTAAAACAATTTTGCCGAAGGCGCCGGGCTCCAAGACTTCTTTGTGGGCGCGGGGAGCCTCAGCGAGTGGGATCTCTTTCCCGACGACAGGCCTCTGCGTTCCATTCTCTAGACCCGCAAGGATTCCAGCGTGAATCTCCTTTTCTTCGGCTTCCGTGATGCCCCACAACGTAAACGCGTGGATCGAGCCACGGCGCGACATGATGTCGCGCGGCGAGATGGTGACATCACCTCGGGCGCCGATGACGACAACTCGCCCGTTTGTCGCGAGCAGCTTCAGATCATGGCCCAGGTTGACGTTGGCGAGCATTTCGAGAATGAGGTTGACGCCCAGCCCGCCGGTCGTTTTCAGAATCTGTTCCCGATAGTCCGGCTTGGTGTGATTGAAGACGTGGTGTGCGCCTTCCCGCTTAGCCAGTTCGAGGCCTTTCTCCGTGCCGGCTGTGCCAAGAATGGTCATACCCATGGCGCTCGCGATTTGGACGGCAGCAATGCCCACGCCGCCGCTCGCGCCGTGAATTAGCAGCGTTTCGCCAGCGAGGGCTCTTGTGCACTGATACAGGGCATGATACGCGGTGCCATACGGCACCCAGATACCCGCTCCCTGCGGGTAGGTAATCTTCGCCGGAAGCGGATGCACCTGGCTCTCCAGGGTCAGCGCATATTCCGCATACGCGCCGGTCTGCGTCTTTGCGGTATAAACGCGGTCGCTCTTCTTCACCTTGGTCACACCTTCGCCAACCGCTTCAACGATGCCGGCGGCATCGGAGCCGGGCGTGTAGGGCAATGACGGCTTTACCGGATATAGACCGTTGCGCATGTAGGTGTCATACGGGTTCACGCCCGCGGAGTGTATGCGCACAAGCACCTGCCCAGCGGCGGGACGCGGAGTGGGGACTTCCTCGAGCTTCAGCACTTCGGGACCGCCGAATTCATGAACAAGGATCGCCTTCATTTTGTGTCCTCCAGGGCTTTCGATGACGAGATCATTTCACTTCTAGCAGTTTCAGGAAAGAGCGAAAAGAAATTTTTCGCTGGGGTGCGGCCTCTATAAGGCCCCCGCTTGATTTCAATCGAATTGACGGAAAACCTTTTAGGAAGCGCTTGGCTTCAAAGGCGTGTTGTTCGGATCACCCGGGCGCGTGAAAACGAGTATCTTGGCCGTAAACGCCTGCACGTGGTCGCCTTTTTGGTTGAGCGTAGTGCTTCGCACGATTACTACGCCCTGGTTCGGTTTGGAGCGCGAGCGCACGATTTCAATGATCTCGCTCTCCACGCGCAACATATCGCCAGGACGCGTCGGCTTGGGCCAGGCAATTTCGCCGCCCAGGCCGATCATGCCGCTCGCAAATGGCAGGCTCCCCACCATGAGGCGCATCGTGGCAGCCCCGGTGTGCCAACCGCTCGCGGCGAGCCCGCGGAAGACGCTGCGTTGGGCAGCCGTTTCGTCCAGGTGAAATGGCTGCGGGTCAAACTCCGCGGCGAACGCTTTCATCCGATCTTCCTCCATATGGTACAGGCCCGACGTGAAACGCTGGCCGACGTGCAGATCTTCCAAATA
Source organism: Terriglobia bacterium (assembly GCA_963811715.1). GTDB lineage: Bacteria > Acidobacteriota > Terriglobia > Acidiferrales > UBA7541 > Palsa-360. The sequence goes on along the minus strand of CAWESM010000003.1, from coordinate 1,411,212 downwards.
TAATGTGGTGGGGGCTTCGGTTTTCTGATCCATAGGGCCTCACTCCATTTTTACGGTAACACACAAAGCGGGTGCGGGTTCGGCTTGGAGCCCGCCAGAAAATAGATGCGGCCACAAGGTCTCTCGAAATTGTAGCTGAGTCCGCGCCGGGACCCGCCCGAAGGGAATTATATAGCTGGCGCTTCTTCAGAAACCATACGACACTCTGTGCGCCCTCGGATCCGGCGCAGGTCTGGGGTTTTCAGGAAGACGGGATTGACAGCAGGCCGAGTGAATTTTTAGAATTGGGCTTCGCTCTCTAAATCTACAACTTTGGAACGGGTTTCGAGTGGTATGCGTCTCTCTCAAAGAGAACTCCTATGATTACGGTCAAAGGACTTACAAAAAGGTACGCGCATAACACCGCAGTCGACCAGATCTCCTTCGAGGTGCAGAAGGGGCAAATCGTTGGCTTTCTAGGGCCTAACGGCGCGGGGAAGACCACGACGATGCGGATGCTGACGTGTTTTCTGACGCCCTCGGGCGGCACCGCGACCGTTGCGGGGTTCGACATCCTCGAGCAGCCCTTCGAAGTGAAGAAGCGCATCGGCTACCTGCCCGAAACGCCGCCGGTTTACCCCGAAATGAGGATCGCGGAGTACCTGACCTTCGTCGGCCGGCTCAAGGGGCTCACGGGAAGCGAATTGCGCAATCGAGTCGATTACTCGTGCGAGCGCTGCGCGATTGCCGACGTCAAAAACAAGATCATTGGGAAGCTTTCCAAGGGCTACCGCCAGCGCGTCGGCCTGGCGCAGGCCATCATTCACAACCCGGATGTGCTGGTCCTCGACGAACCGACTGCGGGCCTCGATCCCAAACAAATCAACGAAACCCGGGACCTGATCAAGAGCCTGGCCGGCGACCACACCATCATCCTCAGCACGCACATCCTTCCCGAGGTCAGCCAGACGTGCGAGGTAGTCATCATCATCAACAAGGGAAAGGTGGTTGCGACGGACTCGGTGAGCAATTTGCAGGGCCGCGCCCGCTCCGGCGAATCGGTGCTGCTGGAAATTGGCGGCCGCAACGGCAGCGTTGATCCCGCGGCGGTGCAACGCAAACTCGAGCTGGTTGCCGGCGTGACCCGCGTGGCGTTCAAGGAAGACGGCCAAAGACGCGCTGTCTTTGAGGTGGAAGCCAAGAAGGGCCAATCCTTGCGCGGCGATCTGGCGCGCGCCGTGGTCGAGTCCGGCTGGGATCTGAATGAACTTCGCGCCGCCTCGCTGAGCCTGGAAGAGGTCTTCCTCCAGCTTACGAGCGAGGAAGCGCCCGCGGAAATGGCGGAAGTCGCGGCAGGGGGACAAAACGGATGAGAAATGTCTGGATTATTTGTTGCAAGGAACTCCGCAGCTATTTCGTTTCGCCGATTGCCTACCTGCTGCTCGTAATGTTTGCCGTCATTTTCGGGTTCTTCTTCTGGAACTCCCTGGGCTATATCGTGAATATGACGATGCAAGCCCAGATGGAGGGTGAACCTTTTCCGATGAACTTGAACGAGCAGGTCATACGGCCACTCTTGTCCAACATCAACGTGATTGCACTGTTTTTTATTCCCATGATCACGATGCGCTTGTTCGCCGAGGAAAAGCGCTCGGGCACGATTGAGCTGCTCGCGACCTCGCCGGTGCGGGACATCGAAATCATCCTGGGAAAATGGCTCGCGGCGGTTCTGATGTACGGTTTAATGCTGCTGACGACTGTGTTCGACTTCGTTTTCATGTTCAAGTACGGCAATCCGGATTGGAAACCGGTGGTCATCGGATATCTGGGCCTGCTGCTTCAGGCCGGCGGACTCCTGGCCATCGGTACATTTATTTCCACGCTCACACGCAACCAAATCATCGCCGGCGCCGCGACATTCGGTGTCTGCCTCATGCTCTGGGTCCTCGAATGGGTCAGCCAGTTCGAGACTGCCACCTGGGCGCAAGTGCTTTCGTATATGTCCGTCATCACGCACTTTGAGTCGTTTTCCAAAGGCGTACTCGATTCGAAGGATGTGATTTTCGACGTGACGGTGATCTTCCTGGGATTGTTTTTCACCGCCCGGTCCATGGAATCCCTGCGCTGGAGGTCGTAAGTGAATAGCCGTTTACTCAGTGCCAGACAAACAAAGTACGCAGCCTACGCTGCGCTCTATGTGATCGTGATCCTCGCCATCGTCTCGGTGGCAAACGTTCTTGCCAACCGTTACAACAAATCCTACGACTCGACTGCGAATAAGCGGTACAGCTTGGCCGACCAGACCGCCAAAATCGTGAAAGGGCTGAAACAGGACGCTGCCATTACTTATTACGACAGGCAAAGTGGCTTCCAGCCGGCGAAGGATGTGCTCGATCGGTATTCGACGCTTTCGCCCCGGATTCGCGTTGAGTATATCGACGTGGAAAAGAATCCGCAGGTGGCCCGCGCGGCCGGCGTGACGAAGCTGGGCACTTCGTTCGTCCAAATCGGAACAAAAAAAGAAGAAGCCAAGAGCGTGACAGAATCAGAGATCACCGGGGCGATCATTCGTGATCTGAAGACCACCACGCGCACCGTGTGCTTCGTGTCGGGAAGTGGCGAGCACCAGATTGACGATACGCAACGGAACGGTTTTTCGCGATTGAAGGACATTCTCGCCAAGGACCAATACGCCACGAAATCCTTCAGCTTGCTCGAAAAGGCCGAGATTCCCGCGGATTGCACGGTGGTGGTGATCGGTGGCCCCCAGAGCGAGTACGTGCAGCCCGCTGTCGATGCCATCAAGAAATATGTCGAACAGGGAGGGCGCGCGATGATCCTGCTCGACGCCCCGCTGAAGTTCGGGCGGCCCACCGCGGATAACACCGCTCTCACCGATCTTCTCCAAAGCTGGGGGGTGAGCATGGATAAGGACCTGCTCCTGGACTTGAGCCCCGTGGGCCAGCTCATGGGCCTCGGTCCCGAGATTGCGTTGGTTTCCACGTACGATACGCACCCCATCGTGGACGAAATGAAGGGCACGGCGACGGGGTTTCCGCTATCGCGCTCCTTGACCATCAAGAACACGGACAAGACCACCGTTCAAAAGTTATTCGAGTCTTCAGCTACCAGTCTTGCTACTACCAAGCTCGATTCGCCGAATGTCAATCCGAGTGACCCGAACAATAAGAAGGGGCCGTTGACGATCGGCGCCGCGGGCAGCTACAACACCGGCAAGGAAAATTCGGAGGGCCGCTTTGTCGTGGTCGGTAGTTCCTCCTGGCCCGCCAATTCGTTTATCAATTTCAACGGGAATGGCGACCTGGTATTGAACGCGCTGAACTGGCTCTCCTCGGATGAAGACCTGATTTCCATTCGCCCGAAAGCAGAGGAAAATCGCAACGTCACCATGACTCGTGCGCAATTCAACTGGGTGCGGCTCAGCAGCCAATTCCTGTTGCCGGGGGCGCTATTGCTTGCCGGCATCTCCGTCTGGTGGCGGAGAAGATAGGCCGGAGATCTTGAGGACTCTTGGAAACCGGCAACTGGTCGCGGTAGCGCCCGCCTTCAGGCGGGCACACTCTGGAAAGCAAAATGCCGCCCTGAAGGGCGGCGCTACAAAAGTCCAATCCACACCGGGACATACGCGATGAAAATCCGACAATTAATTGCGGCTGCTATAGTACTTGTGGCGCTTACCGCGACACTTTACTGGTCCAATCGCCATCAACCGATCGAGGATGCCGCGAAAGCCGCCGCCAACGCGCCAGTCAAAATTCTTGCCTTCCAGAAAGACGATATCTCCAAAGTGGAAATCAAGAGAAAGAGCGGAGAAGTCATCGATCTCTCCAGGACCGGCTCGCAGAATTGGAAGATTACTTCGCCCACAGCATTGATTGGTGATGTAGATACGATTTCAACCATTTTGTACGCGCTGTCTCCCCTCGAGACCGACAGGGTGATTGAGGAAAAAGCGGGCGACCTGAAGACGTATGGTTTGACGGAACCCGCCGTCGAAGTTTCCGCTACTGGCAAGGACGGCAAGGCGCAAAAGATTCTGGTTGGCGACGATGTTCCCACAGGCGGCTCGTCCTACGCGATGCTTGCAGGCGATCCGCGCGTCTTCTTGATCTCCAGCTCCGCGAAAACTAATTTTGACAAGGGGCTGAAGGACCTGCGCGACAAGCGCCTGCTGCCAGTCGATTTCAACAACATCAGTAAGATCGAGATCGTCAGCCCCAAGCTGAACCTCGCATTTAGCTCTACTAACGGCCAATGGTTGTTGCAAATCCCCAAGAATGTGCGTGGAGACACATCAAAGCTCGAAGGCGTCGTCGAAAAACTTAGGTTGGCCACGATGGACCCCAGCGCGCCGGACACGGATACGAAGAAGGCCGCTTCCTCGTTTTCCTCGGGCACGCCCATTGCGACGGTGAAAGCCACGGACGCATCCGGAACGCAGGAGTTGCAGGTTCGCAAGAGCAAGGACGACTACTATGCAAAGACGACTGCCATGGAGGGCGCGTTTAAAGTAACGAAGGAACTCGGCGAAGCGATTGACAAAAATCTGGATGACTTCCGCGAGAAGAGGCTGTTCGATTTCGCCGAGAGCACTCCGGAAAAGATCGAGATGCACAGCGGACTGAAATCGTATTTTCTGACGCGGAGCGGCGAGGATTGGTGGTCGGACGGAAAGAAAATGGATGCGCTGAGCATCGACTCTCTCGTTCGCGCCATCCGGCTGCTTTCGGCCACGAAGTTCGACAGCAGCGGATTTTCCTCCACAGCGGCAACCTTGATCGTTACCTCGAACGATGGCAAGCGCGTCGAAAAGGTGGAGATATCGAGGACAGGCAACGGCTACATCGCAAAACGGGAGAACGAGCCGCTGCTCTATGAGCTGGACGCGAAGGTGTTTGAAGATCTGCAGAAAGCGGCGGACGAACTCAAACCTGCCGAGCCACCCAAGAAATAGTTCACAATGAGTTCTTCGACAGTAGGGGCACGGCATGCCGTGCCCCCACAACTGGCGAGAAATCCCTATCCCTTCGGGTACCACTCCAGCAGGCGCACTTCGATTCCCGTCCCCGCCACGCCTTTCTGAAACGCGCTCAGATCAGACTTGCCGTAGTGATACGGAATCACCACCTTGGGATGGAACGCCTTGACGGCTTCAGCGGCTTCCTCGGGCGTCATCGTATAGGGCAGATTCATGCAGACAAACGCCACGTCGATATTCTTGAGCGCGCGCATCTCGGGGATGTTTTCCGTATCGCCGGAGAGATAGATGCGCGTGCCGCCATACGTGAGGATGTAGCCGTTGCCGCGCCCTTTATCGTGATAGAGCTTGCCGGCCTCGGGGCCGCGCGTGAGGTTGTACATGGGAATGGCTTCGATGGTCCAGCCTCCCCAGGTTTTTTTCTCGCCGTTGGAGATCGGGCTGGCGGTGGTGACGGTCTTGACGACCGCCGGAGGCGCGATGATTTCCGTCCCGGCCTTGCTTTCGGATGCGATCAAGGCGGGATCCATGTGGTCGCCATGGATGTCCGTGAGCAAAATCAGGTCGGCCTGCGGCAGGCCGGTGAAGACGGCGGGCTTAGCTGGATCCACCACGATGACTTTGCCACCCGCCTCGATAACTAATGATGCATGGTACACTGGAGTAATCTTGATCGGGCCCGCAGACGACTTGAACGTCTGTACGGGCCGTTCCATTTGAGCCTGCGCGGAGACCGCGAACAAGGCCACTGCGGCACAAGCAATTACAGCTAGAATCGATTTCATGTATACACTCCTATCGTTTATTCCACCCTCGAACGCCCGGAATCTTAGCACGCATGGCGTGGCCCGACAATCAAAGCATGCGGCGAATGGCGACTCGGCTTGAAAAGCAACGTGCCCACTCCGTCCCGAAGAGCACGGGACGGAGTGGCCTCTTGGTGGCACTTGTAGGGGCCGCCCGCTTTTGGGACGGGCAGCTGTTTGTCCTTTGCCGGCGATCCCCTCACTCATGCGCACAACCCTTGACGCGTCCGCCGGGCTCCGATACTGTGGCGGCGTTTCTCACCAGGAATCATATTCGCCGATGAATTCGAAGTATGAGGATGGAGTCTGTCAACCATGCCCTTGAAATTTCGAGCGGAACAAGTGGGAAGTCTCCTGCGCCCGCCAGAACTGTTGCGGGCTCGCGCGGCGCACGCGGAAGGCCGCCTCAAGTTGGAGGAACTCCGAGCCGAGGAAGACCGCGCCATTCAGCAGGCCCTCGAAAAGCAGCTGCAGCTGGGGATCGATGTCATGACCGATGGAGAGATGCGCCGTGGTTCCTGGCTTACCGACATGGCGGACGCAGTGGATGGCTTTGTGACGGAAAGAGTGGCGCTCGAGTGGAAGGGACCGGGAGGAGGGGTCGAAGGGAGCACGGCCAAGGCAGTGGGTGCGAAACTGCGAAAAGTTCGAAAGATGACAGGTCACGAGGTGCCGTTTCTGAAAAGGATGGCCCCGGGACCGTTCAAAGTCACGCTTCCGGCGCCTTCGAATTTCATGCTCGCCAGCTATAAGGCGGGCATCACGGAAAAGTTCTATCCCACTCACGCGGATTTGTTGAAGGATCTCGCGGAGATCGTTCGCGACGAGGTTCAGTGGCTTGTCTCGGAAGGCGTGGATTACATCCAGTTCGACGCCCCGTACTACTCTCATTATCTCGACCCGAAACAGCGTCAACAGATGAAGCAAGCCGGCCTCGATCCCGATCAGGAGCTCGCGAAGGCGATTGCCGGAGACAACGCCGCGTTGCAAGGCGTTCCGCGTGGCGGCGTGACGCTTGCGCTGCACGTCTGCCGGGGGAACAGCAGAAGCCGCTGGTACACGGAAGGCGGATACGACGCCATCGCTGAAAAACTTTTTGGAATATTGGAGGTAGACCGGTTTCTACTCGAATACGACAGCGACCGTTCGGGCGGGTTCGAGCCGCTGCGCCTCGTTCCGCGCGGTAAGAGCGTTGTTCTGGGACTTGTCACGACAAAGCAACCCAGGCTGGAGTCCCAGGACGAGCTCCGGCGGCGCATTGACGAAGCGGCCAAGTATGTGCCGCTCGAAAATCTGGCGCTCAGCCCGCAGTGCGGCTTCGCATCCGTGGCGGCTGGTAACCTGCTTTCCATCGACGATCAGTGGCGCAAGCTCGAACTGGTCGTGGAGACCGCTCGCAAAGTATGGGGGAAAGTGTAGTGGGAGCGCTTGCTTGGAAATTCCGGCAAGGCAACACGGATGGTTCCTGGAACGATCCTCACCGGAAGGAAAGATTACTTTCATGAAGCCAAGTGAATATGCGAAGCCATTTCGCGTAGCGGACGGAGCGAGCTTCCGGTTGAAGGATTTCGATCCCGCGGAAACGCTGGGGTTGAAATCCAAGGAGCATGCGCGCGAGGCGCTGGAGCATGGGATCGTCCGCCTGTGCGATTTGCAGGAAAAGCTTTACGCGCAGGACCGCTGGGCGGTTCTGCTGGTTTTGCAGGCCATGGACGCGGCAGGAAAAGACAGCACGATCAAGCACGTCATGTCCGGATTGAACCCCCAGGGTTGCAGCGTGACTTCATTCAAAACCCCTTCTACCGCCGACCTGGATCACGATTTTCTGTGGCGGGCCACGCGCTCCCTCCCGGAACGCGGCAAGATCGGCATTTTCAATCGCTCCTACTACGAGGAAGTGCTTGTTGCTCGAGTTCATCCGGAGATATTGTCGCGGGAGAGATTGCCGCCAGATCTGGTGTCAGGGAAAATCTGGCAGGGGCGTTTTGAGGACATCAACGGGTATGAGCGCTATCTCAGCCGGAACGGAATCGTTGTCCTGAAGTTCTTCCTGAACGTCTCAAAGAAAGAGCAAAAAAGGCGATTCCTCGAACGCCTGGACGAGCCCGAGAAAAACTGGAAATTTTCCACGAGCGACGCCCTGGAACGGCAACATTGGAATGAATACATGGGCGCGTACGAAGAAATGATTCGGAACACAAGCACCGAGCGCGCGCCCTGGTACGTCGTGCCGGCAGATCACAAGTGGTTCACGCGGGTCGTCGTGGCGGAAGCGCTCGTCCGGGCGCTCGACAAATTGGATCTTTCTTTTCCTCGTGTAGACGCGCAGAAAGACAAAGATTTGAAGAAAGCTCGCGCCATTTTGAAACACGAAAAGTAACTCTCATCGGCGCCACCGGCCTCAATCACTCAATTTCGGCGTGGGCACGCCAAGTACAACTTTGCCCCACGAGCGGGCATCTCATGATTGCGCCATCGACTTCACCGTGAATCTACATACTGACGTCGTCATAATCGGGGCGGGACCGGCGGGGATCGCGACGGCGATCGCCGCGAATCAAAGAGGGCTTCGCACGATTGTATTCGATGCGCGGACCCCGCCGATTGACAAACCTTGCGGAGAGGGATTATTGCCGCAAGGAGTTGCCGCGCTGCGCTCCCTCGGCATCCATCTGAATTCCGATATCGCCGTCCCATTCACTGGAATCCGGTTTGCCGGCGGCGAGTCTTCCGCGTATGCACAATTTCCGGACTCGCCTGGATTCGCATTGCGTCGCGTCCGGCTGCATCAACTTCTGGTCGAGCGCGCAATCCAGGCCGGCGTAATTTTCCATTGGGGCACGCGAGTTACGAAAGTGGATTCGCGCCATGTGACCGCCGGTGACATGCGAATTTCTTACACGTGGCTCGTGGGTGCGGACGGACAGAATTCGACCGTGCGAAGATGGGCGAAGATTGGTCCTATGAGCACGACTGGCAAACGGTTCGGCTTTCGCCAGCATTTTCGAGTGCGGTCCTGGCCGAATCTTGTAGATATGTACTGGGGCGAACATTGCCAAATGCTGGCGACGCCCACGGACGCACAGGAGGTCTGCCTGGCCGTGCTTTCCCGGGATGCAGGCCTCCGAATCAGCCAAGCCCTGCCGCTCTTCCCCGCTCTTGCCAAAAAGCTTCGAGGCGCGATGCCCACGACCAGGGAATTGGGAAACGTGACCTCGCTGAACCGGCTCCCGGCCGTTACCCGGGGACGCGTGGCGCTGGTCGGGGACGCTTCCGGATCGGTCGACGCGATCACAGGCCTTGGGCTCAGCCTCGCGTTTCAGCAAGCGATCTCTTTGGCCGAGGCGTTCGAACGAGGGAACCTTGCGCATTACGAATCTGCCCACCGCAAGATCGCGTTCCTGCCGGCCCTGATGTCACGTCTCATGCTTATCATGGACAGAAATGACTGGGTCCGCCGGAGAGCTATTCGGTTGTTTGAGGACAGGCCGGGCGTGTTTTCGAAACTGTTGTCGGTTCACACGGGCGCACTCCCGCTTTCGTCGTTCCGCGTGGGGGAGATGATCGATTTCGGGTGGAAGCTGTTGAGTACATGAAGGCGAGGGCGGCCATGACTGTGACATCTAAGCGAATCCGAGGGCGATTTTATCTTGTGCTCTTTGCAGCGCTCGCCGCACTTATTTTTTCTCCTGCCGGGCGGGCCCAGGAAGTTGCCGTCCAACTCGACGCTGCGCAAACGAAAATCGAGTTCACGCTTGGCAGCACACTTCATACCGTGGAAGGGACATTCAAACTTAAAAACGGCGCGATCCGCTTCGACCCTGCAACCGGCAAAATGAGCGGCTCGATCATCGTGGATGCAACCAGCGGAGAGAGCGGTAATGCAGGGCGCGACCGCAAAATGCATCGCGAAATCCTGGAGAGCGGCAAGTACCCGGAGATCATCTTCTCGCCCAACGAGGCGAAAGGCGCGTTCAACCCGAAAGGCCCATCGAAGCTGGAAGTTTCAGGACAATTCCGCCTTCACGGCCAGGATCACGAAATGACTCTTCCGATTGACATCCAACCGGCCGGCCCGCAATTGCGGATGACGATGCACATCACGATTCCATACATCAAATGGGGGCTGAAGAACCCCAGCACGTTCATTCTGCGCGCGAGCGACAAGGTGGAAATCGATATCCACGCCGTGGGGCAGTTTGCGCACGACGGCGCCTCGCGCTAGTCGCGCTGCCTAGAAAACGAGGCGCAGTCCCATCTGGATTACGCGCGGTGTGGAAGTGGTGCTGACTGCCACACCAAAGTTAGGGTTGTTGATGTTCATGTCAGTTATGTTCGCGTCTGGAGAGCCGACGGCAAAGGTCGGGTGATTGGGTGCATTGAACATTTCGACGCGATACTCTAGCTTCTTCGATTCGGAGATCGGGAAAGCCTTGAGAACGGCGAGATCCCAATTGAAAAACGCAGGACCATTGAATGCATTGCGCGGTAGGTTCCCGACGGCTCCTGGATCAGGGTTGCAGAACCCTCCAGAAATCAGCGGAACACAGACCAGTGCGTCGCCAGGGGCGCCGCGGCCGTCCGAGCCAATGTACTTCGGATTGATGAGCAGGATCTCGCCGTTGGGCTGCTGGTAGACTCCGAGCTGTCCGGCGATCTGCTGCGGAGTCGATGTCGTTTCTGCGGTATTTGTCAGGGTCGAACGGAACGCCCTATTTAGGGTGCCACGGCCCGACAGAATCGAGAACGGCGCCCCGCTCTGCCATGTGAAGATTGACGACATCGTCCAACCCGATACCAGCTGGTTCAGCAAACTGTTCGAGGGGGTCCAGGCGTGTCCCTTCCCAAGCGGCAATTCATACAGGAAGTTGGCCTTGAAAGCATGCGACAGATCAAAATTCGCGCGAACCCGCTCGAGGCCCGGCTGGGCATTGTCGAGATAAGGGAAAAAACGTGAGGTGTCTCCGTTCGTGTCTGCGCTGTAGTCAGTGAAGACTTTGCTGAAGGTATAGCTTCCCTGGAAGTTTAGCCCCCGGCGAAAGCGCCGGCGGATTTCCACGCTACCTGCATTGTATGATGAGCTGGAATAGTTTCCCAAGAGGTCGGCGGCTTGAAGAAGCGGGTTGGGCGAGAGTTGTAAGGTTGGCCCAGATGTACTCGGCTGATATACGGTGCCGTAAAAGTGGTAGAAATTAGCGAGCTCCCCTACCGCTCCCTGTTGGATCAAGGCCTGAACATTTGGCTCGAACAACAAACCGCCAAATAGCAGGTTGTTGTCGAAAATGGGTAGCGGCTGGCTGCCCGCGATATTATTATTGTAGGAGGGGTCGAACCCTCCCGAAGGATTCGCAGCAAGTGCCAAAAAACCGTTCTTTCGGGCCGCGATAAAATCGCTAAGGAAACTGTCTGAGCCGATAGCGGAGTTGATATTTAGTTGGTTGAGATCAATTGCGCGATATAGTTTGGTACCTTTATTTCCGACATACGAAACCGTCACTGACGTATCCCAACCAATTTCACGTTGTATACTCAGGTTCCACTGTTGCACGTAGGGTGTGCGGAGGTTCGGGTCCACCGCATATCCAAAATTAAGTCCCGGAAATCCTCCATACAAATTATTCAAATTGCCGGAAAACGTGTTGGACATCGGGGGGATCCCCAAGGGGAGTCCTGGATTGCCGATGGTTGTATTGCTGAGAAACGAAGAGCCCACTTGCACACTTACGCCGGGGTTGCTCAGACTCGCAATCGCATTGTAGGGGGCGTAGACAGACTCGTCGTTGACGTAGTTGATGCTGTACCCGGCGCGGATCGATGTCTTCCCATCACCAAACGGGTCCCAGGCGATGCCGATATTCGGTGCAAAATTGTTCAGATCCTTTTGATACACATGGTTTCCGGTATTTCCCCCGAAGTAGGCAAGGTTCGCATCCGAGAGCAAGGTCTGCTGAATCGACTGCCCTGTGGGAACCACAGGAAACTGAAGAAGCCCATCGCGCTCATTGAGTGGGCTGGAATATTCCCAACGCAAACCGTACGTAACCGTGAGGTTCCTGCGCAATTTCCAGGAATCGCCGCCATAGAACGACCAGTCGTTGTATCGGAAGTTTTCGGAGGCTGGCGCGCCGGGGACGTACCCGGAGGTGCGGCTGGTGATGTTGAACGTCTGAGTCTCTGCCCCGACGAGCCCCCCCAAAGTGCTCAGGAGCTTATTCGCGGTATCCAAATCTGCGCTCGAAATTCCGCCTTGACCGCTGAAATCACCAGAACCCAGCAAATTGGAATTGGTGGATTGCGTGTAATCCAGATTCAAGTTGGGAATTGTATCTGCGAAATTTTCCGCGAATATGGTGACCCTCTGGACTTGCATCCCGAGGTTAAGTGTATGGTTTCCGTGCGACCAGCTCGCATTGTCCTGCCACGACCAGGTGTGCGTTTTCCGGCTCGATGGAAAGGAGTTCTGGTCCGGATTGTTGAACAGCGTGTTGCTGACCGTGAAGACTCCAAATTTCTGGTTGGTCAGAAAGTTGATGGGGGCCAGATCGAAACCGAATCGGATTTCATTGGTAAAGTTTGAGGATGGGCTCCAACGCCAGGCAGCGGAAAGAAAGTTTTCCTTGTCGTTGTTGTAGTTCGGCGGGACGGCGTCGTAGGTGTTCGTCAGGCCGAGTCCGAATCCGGGCCGGTCCGGAACATCCCGGTTCCACGCATACGTCCCACTGAAGGAGTGGTGCGCGGCCGGATTCCAATCCAACCGGATGCTGGTATTATCCCGCGTTTCGTTATCCCGTTGGTTGAATGAATAGCCCCCTGTGTTCAGGCCATCGCCGATACTTGGATTGTTGATCGTGGCCGGAACGCGCGCCAGCAAGCCACTGATGAACGGATCAAGGGACAGGCTCTTGAGCGTCAGCAAATTGAGCGACTGCATGGAACCGTTTGTCACTCCCGGTGGGCAACTCGTTGGGCAGTCAGCCCTCCACTGAAAAACGCCGGTTCGCGCGGCGCTCGTCAGAACCGTGGTGTTTGTAGGAATCTGCTGGCGCCGTCGAAAGAGTTCGTACGCTCCGTAAACAAACAGCTTGTCCTTGACAATCGGCCCGCCAACATTTCCGCCGCCCTGATTTTGCAACAAGTTGGGCTTTCCGATCCCGTTTGCATCATTGAACCAATCGTTGGCGGCAAACGCGTCACTCCTGTAATACCAGAAGCCTTCGCCGTGCCAATGATTGGTGCCGCTTGGCGTAACCACGCTCACTTGCGAGGAGCCCAGCCCGGCCTCAGGCCCTGCGTTCTGCGTCGTGGTGGTGAACTCCCCCACCTGGCTCAACACCAGCAAGTTGGGCGTGTAGTCGAGCGATTCCGATCGAATGTAGTTGTCCTGAATATTGATCCCATCGAGCGTGACATTGCTGAACGATTGGCGCTGCCCGTTGATCACCGTGAACGCGCGTCCGTTCTGGCTTACCCCAGCCTGCAACTCCAAAAGATTCATCGGATTGCGGTCAAGAATCGGCAACTCTTCGATTTGCTTTCTCTCCACAGTGTCCGTCAGCTCCGCCCCGGCGGTGCGCACCAGATTGGCGTCGGCTTCAATTTTGACCGTATCGGTAACCGCGCCGACCTCGAGGGTAATCGGTGGCACGGAATATTCCGTTGAAGCATCCAGTTTGATCCCGTTCACGAAGGAAATTTTGAAACCTGCCTTGGAAACTTCGACGTTATAGACGCCGAAGTTGATGTGGGTGAATTGGAAGCCACCGCGGGAACTCGACGTTGCGGCCTGCGTCCTTGCCGTGCCCTCGTTGGTCAGGGTGACTATCGCGCCCGGGATTGACAAACCCTGCGAATCCTTAACCGTTCCCGTAATCGTGCCCGTCGGAACCTGCGCGAACGCATGCAGTCCTGCAACGCTGACCAAGACCAACACGAGTATAGGAACTCTCCATCCACGGTGGAGATTCATCCGGGCCTCCCGGTCCATTGCCAATACAATCGAATGCCGTCTCTACGGCGGTGCTCCCTCCGCGTCCCCGAGCGATCACCACGCGCCAGCACTACTTCACACATCTTAACGCGGAATTGAAACCCTCAGCCGTGCCCTCCTGAGCGTCGTTAGTCCATGAGTCACCATGGCGCGCAATGGGAGCTGTGCCAAATCCCTTGTTTTGGTCAAAGCTAGTCCAATCCTAATGAAGCAAAGATTAAGATTCGCTGAATTAGGATCGATGACCGTGACAGGAACTAGCCTTGCAGGTCGTGCGCGCTGAAGGTCACTTTCGGAGTCCCGCCGCGCGGGCCGCTTGAGACATCGCACCAAGCATTGGCGCCTCTTCATTGAGCACAATTTGAATGGGGACTTGCGCCAGCAGCGCGCCGAATTTTTCTTTTTCACAGAACGCCCGAAAGAATGTTCCGTCTTCCATTTTCTTGAGGATCTTGACGGCGATCCCTCCGGCGACCCAAACGCCGCCACGAGCCAGAACTTTCAACGCTAGGTTTCCCGCCTCGGCGCCGTATAGAGCCGTCCAGAGGTCAAGCGTTTGGACGCAAACCGGACACTGCCCCTCGAGGCCCAAGCGCGTGATCTCGGGAGCGGCATCGTCATCGGAACCATCGAAGCTGGGGTGCCGTACGGACGCATCCAGAAATTCGTGCAGCGTGCGAAAGCCACGCCCGGACAGGATGAGCTCCACGCTTACGAACTCGTGGCTCTTTTTCATATGACGCAACAGCTCAATTTCGCGCTCGGTGCGTGGCGCGAAGTCGGTGTGACCTCCCTCCGAGCTTGCCACGGCGTAGCGATGTCCATTCCAGAATAAGATGGCCTCGCCCAACCCCGTCCCTGCGGCAACCAACGCCTGAGTGGCTCCCGGGCAAGGCACTCCCCGGTTGAGAGTTGAAATTTCCGATGGATCCAACAACGCGAGGCCGTAGCCGGTTGCTTCCAAGTCATTCAGCAATACAATGTGATCGGTGGCAAGCTGCCCTGCCAATGCGGCTCCGTCCACCGTCCACGGCAGGTTTGTCGCCTTTACGCGATTATCGAGGACGGGGCCTGCCACGCCAAAACCCGCCGCTTCGATCTTTTCCGCGCCAAACGCTTCTTTCGCTTCGCCAGGGATTTCTTCCAAGAATTTCGCGATGATCGCATCAAAAGTGGAAAACTTGCGGCTTTCATAACGGCATTTGGTAATTTGCTGGCATTTATCTTCACGGACCCGGTACAAGGCCAGATTGCACTTCGTGCCGCCGACATCTCCAGCCAGGATCATTTGCTTGTCCCGGGTTTGGCTTTTATCGTCCCCGCGGATTTCCCACGCGGTGAGCCAGCAGTCCGCGAACGGGCTGATTCGAGCAGAGCGGCCGCCGCTTCGTCCACCAGGAACAGTTTCACGCCATTGTCGCGAGGCTGGACCTGCTGCGCGGGGTACGGTGGCTCGGCCTTCCCATCCAGCACGGCCCGGAGGGTCTCCGCCTTCTCCGGGCCAACCACCAGGAAAACGACGCGCAGAGCCGCGTCAAGCACGGGCATCGTGAGTGTCATGCGGCGGGCGTTGAGTTTCACAACCATTGGCGTGGTCACCCATCTCGATGTTTGGCGGGTCATGCGCGTGCCGGGAAAAATCGAAGCGGTGTGGCCATCGGGGCCCATGCCTAGCAGAATTAAATGGAATCGAGGGAAGCCCTGGTCGTCAAGTTCCAGATATTTTCGCAGGACTTCCTCATATTCGTGCGCCGCTCGTCCGATATTCGCTTTTTCGGCTTCCATGCGGTGCACGTTTGCAGGCGGAACGGGCACGCGGAGAAGCAGTTCGCGGCGCGCCATCCCGTAGTTGCTGTCCGGATGATCGGGAGCAACGGCGCGCTCGTCGCTCCAGAAGACGTGCACTTTGGCCCAGTCCACCTGGCCGCGGAATTCGGCCGACGCAAGCAATTCATACATCATTCGCGGGGTATTGCCCCCCGACAGCGCGACGAGAAACTGGCCGTAGCGCGCAATCGACTGCCACGCATAGTCCACGAAGAGACGCGCCGCCGCGCGCGCGACCTCGGTTGGGTTCGGATACACGCGAATTCCGTGCAGGATTTCTCCCGGCACGCTTTTATGGTTTTCGCCAGTGTCTGCCATCGCGCTCCAGGAGTTCGTCGGCTTCCTGGGGACCCCAGGTCCCCGCCGCGTAATTGGGAAATTTCGGTTTGTGCGATTCAAAATAGTCGAGAATAGGATTCACTAGCGCCCAGGCGGCTTCGACGCCGTCGGCGCGGTCAAATAGCGTGGCGTCGCCGCGCATGCAGTCATTCAGTAAAGTGGCGTAAGCGCTGCGTTCGCCGCCGCCAAATTCCTTTTGGTAACTGAAATCCATGGTCACCGTTTTCAATTTCATTTCCTGGCCCGGCAGTTTCGCATGGAAAGAGATCGAGATTCCTTCATCGGGCTGGACGTTCAGCACGAGAGTGTTTGAGGAGACATCCTGCCCGCGAAACACCAGATGCGGCGCCCGCCGGAACTGAATCGCGATTTCGGTCACGCGGCTCGGGAGGCGCTTGCCCGTGCGCAGATAGAACGGAACACCCGCCCAGCGCCAATTGTCGATGTGGAGCCTTGCCGCGACAAAGGTTTCTGTCGCCGATTCCTTCTTGACGCCCGGCTCTTTCCGATAGCCCGCGAGCAGGGAGGAGTTTCCTGGCGTGCTTCCGGGGCCGTATTGCCCGCGCACAATATCGGTTTTGATGCTTTCCTCGGTGAAGGGCCGGATCGACTGCAACACTTTAATCTTTTCATTCCGCACGGCGGTGGCGTCAAATGCCGCCGGCGGCTCCATCGAGACGAGCGATGTCAATTGGAGCATGTGGCTCTGAATCATGTCCCGCGTAGCGCCGGCGGTTTCGTAGAAGGCCGCGCGCTGCTCCACGCCGAGCGTTTCCGCGGCGGTGATTTGCACGTGGTCCACAAAATTCCGGTTCCAAAGCGGCTCGAAGATCCCGTTTCCGAAGCGCAGCACCAAAAGGTTCTGCACCGTATCTTTTCCCAGATAGTGATCGATGCGGTAGACCTGTGGCTCGTCGAATGCTTTAAGAACGGCTTGGTTCAGCTTTTGTGCCGAGGCCAGGTCCCGGCCAAACGGTTTTTCGATGATGATCCGCACCCATGATTTTCCGTTGGGGTGCTTCGCGAGGCCGGCTTTACCGAGTTGCTCAATAATCAGTGGGTAAACATCTGGAGGCGTGGCCAGATAGAACAGCCGGTTTCCGTTGAGCTTGTGAGCGCGGTCGAGTTCCTCCAAGCGATATTTCAACTTTTCAAACGCTTCTGGGTGGTGGTATTCCCCGGCCACGTAGGCAAGGCAATCCACAAATTCGCTGCACCGATCTTCATCAACCGTGCTGGCCTCGGCAAACTTGTTTACGGAATCGACCGCGGACTTTTGAAACGCCTCGTCCGTCATCGGCGTCCGCGCGAATCCGATGATTGCGAACCGCCGCGCCAGGCAATCCTGCGCCGCCAGGCTGTACAGGGCCGGGACCAGCTTCCGGCGCGAAAGATCACCCGACGCGCCAAAGATCACAATGGTGCAAGGGTCCGCCGGCGAAATCGAACTCTTTTTTGCGGGTTCCACGGCTTTGGCGGTGCTGCTCTTGCCTGGCGTCATTGTGGGGTCCTCACTTTTTTGCCGCCGACTTGATCGCGTGGCCGCCGAACTGGTTTCGCATCGCAGCGAGCAGTTTGTCCGAGTACGAATCGGAATCGCGCGACGTTAGCCGCTGCAACAGCGACAGCGTAATCACCGGCGCGGGCACGTCGAGATCAACTGCCTCGGCAACAGTCCAGCGCCCTTCGCCCGAATCCGAGACATAAGGAGCAATGCCCGCCATCTCAGGATTTTCTTTCAACGCGATGCTAAGCAGGTCCAGCAACCAGGACCGCACGACGCTCCCGGTCCGCCAGATTTCAGCCACCTGGTGCATGTCTAGCGCGAATTCGTTTTTCTTCTTCAGGATCGCGAAGCCCTCCGCGTACGCCTGCATCATGCCGTATTCGATGCCGTTGTGCACCATCTTGACAAAGTGCCCCGAGCCCGACGGCCCGACGTGCCCCCAGCCCTTGTCTTTCGCGGGCGCCAGCGTTTCGAGCAAGGGACGCAGACGCTCCACTGTCGCTTTGTCACCGCCGACCATCATGGCGTACCCTTCCTTCAACCCCCAGATTCCGCCGCTCGTGCCGACGTCCGCGAACGCAAATCCCTGGCCTTTCAAAGCCAGAGCGCGCCGTTGCGTATCTTTGTAGTTGCTATTCCCGCCATCAATCAAAATATCGTCCTTCGCAAGATGGGGCAGGAGCGTCGCAATCGTTTCATCGACGGGGGCGCCCGACGGGACCATGATCCAAATAGCTCGGGGCCGCGCGAGTTTCCCCGCCAGACTCGCCAGCGAATCGGCGCCCTCGGCGCCCGCGGAAACGATGCGCGCCAGGGCGGTCGCGTCACGATCGTAACCCACAAGCCGATGACCGCCGCGCACCAGGCGTTCCACCATGTTCGCCCCCATGCGCCCCAGCCCGACCATTCCGAGTTCCATGTGTGCCTCCGAATTATTTCCCGGCCACGGTCACGCCGTTGGCCTCCAAATCCTGCCGTAACTGCGCCGCATTTTGAAAATGAATCGTGCGCATCCCGAGTTGCCGCGCACACTCCAAATTCAACGCCCGGTCATCGATGAACAAACATTCCTCCGCGCGGCGCTGGGTTACTTCCAGCGCCAAACGGTAGATTGCTTCATCGGGTTTCCGGATGCGGACAAAGCAGGAGCTGAAAAAAACATCAAACTCCCGGCGCAGATCGAATTGTTCGATCCTTTTGAGATTAAGTTCGAGGGGTTCGTTGTTGATCGTGGCAAGGAGATATTTGCCCGCTTGCGCCAGCCCCGAAAGAACCGCGCGTGATTCTGGAAACTCTTCCGACTGCTCAAAAATAAAAGCGGTGAACTCGTCCCGCGTAAACGCGCGCTTGCGGTAGAACACGGTCCGTTGGAGATAGGTATCCAGCGTAATCTGGCCTGTTTCAAACGCGGGGCTTGCCAATTCGTGCCGGTCCTGAAAATCTTCCCAGTCCAGGCCGAACTTTTTCGCGGCTTCGGCGCGTGCCGCGCGGTCCCAGCCGTTCGAGAGAATCACTCCGCCGACATCCCAGAACAGCGCCGTCACTTCCCCCATAGCGCCTCCCGCCGGACTGCACCGCAGGCCCAACTATTGTAAGCGAACCGGACGAATGAGGTCTGCCCTCTTCCTCCGGCGTTTCCCCGCAGGACCCATCTTAATATCTCGCACTGGCTCAGTTTGAATTTCGGCATCCTACCCTAGCGAGCGTCCTGCGTATCAGGATTCTTTCAAGTCGAGCGACAGGAACACACTGTTTGGGTCGGGCACATAGTCGCCGAACGGCGGGCACTCCACGAAGCCATGGCTCCTGTAAAGAGCTTGTGCAGGCCGAAAATATTCCCAGGAGCCCGTCTCGAGGCTGAGGCGCGACATGCCGCTTACGCGTGCGGCCGCAATGATGTGGCGTAGCATCGCGCTTCCCACTCCCCTTCCGCGCATGGCCTGAGCGGTGTGCATCGACTTGACCTCTCCATGATCAGCCGAAAGCCGCTTCAGCGCGCCGATTCCCAAGAGCGTTTCGTCGTCCCAGATCGTCCAAAAGCTGACATCGGGCTCTTGCAGCCCGGTGAGGTCCAAGGCGTGCGCGCTGCCGGGCGCCGTTTCGGCCCGGGCGCTGGTCAGATGCATGTGGAGAAGATCGACCACGCGCGCATCGCTGAAGTCACCCTGGATGATCCGCATCATGGCTCGCTTCTCCCGACCCCTTCACGCCGCCTTCCGGTCAACATAGCGCCGTTGGCGGACAACCGCCACGGGCCGCTTCCCGTTCATGGCCGAAATTCAAACTGAGACACTACCTAATATCTCATAGGTTTGGATTTCACCCGAACTTGCGTTATCGTAGGAAGGTAAATCGAGCGAGCCGTTCGACGGAGGATGCACATGGCGGATGATTCCTGTGGACCAGTGAAGCCCTCGGCTCCGAGCGCGCCCGCAAAGCCCGGCGCCCGTGTCGTCCATTGCGTGAAATTCGACAAAGACATGCCAGGCCTCGATCGCATTCCCTGGAAGGGCGAAGTGGGAAAGCGCGTGTACGAGAGCGTTTCACAGGAAGCCTGGAAAATGTGGATCGAGCACTCGAAAATGCTCATGAACGAATACCGTTTGAATCCGCTCGACCCTCAGTCCCAGAAAATCATGGAAGAGCAGATGGAGCAGTTCTTCTTCGGTGAAGGCGCGAAGCTGCCGGAAGGATACGTCGCGCCCAGGGCCAAAGGTTAACTCGCTGATCCTGTGGCTGGAAGTTTTCGCGTCACCGGATGTTCCACCGGCAACCGTTGCGCAATCTCAAATTTCAGATGGCTGTGCGCGACACGAAGCGCCGATTCAACCTCGGCTGGCGATGTGCCTCGCGCGAAAATAAATCCCAGATAGCTTGATCCATCCGGCCACGCGGCGATGAAATCGTGCAGGCGCGCCGTAATTTGTATATCTTCGATGCCTGGAGTCGCACGAGCCAGATCTTCCCCCTGAAAACTTTCCAGTACTCCCGATGCGGGCACCGGAATCATCATTACACCCGAAGCATCGGCTTCGCGGTCGAGATCGCTCCCCTCCATTTCCAACGCATGGCGGACTAACAATTCTTCGAGCAGGATTCGCTGCGGTCCAAATCGCAACGCGCGCGAACACAAGCCGCCAATCGGTCTCGGCGCTGCTTCCAGCACCCAGGGCCCTTGCTCATTCACGCGGAATTCGGCGTGGACCGGACCATGTTCGAGGCCCAACGCTCGAACCGTCGCCGCCGCGCAGTCCGCGATTCGTTCTTGCGTCTCTTCCGGCAAGCGTGAAGGCGTAACGTAGATCGTTTCTTCGAAGTAGGGTCCTTCCAGCGGGTCCGGCTTGTCGAAAATCCCCAGAATTCGCAGCTTTCCGCGAGTGAGCAGGCCTTCGACAGCGACCTCTGCGCCAGGAATATATCGTTCCACGATCAATCGGTCGAGGTCCGCTTCATGGGTCACCCGAATTTCCGGAGACTCCAGTAAAGCCCGAATCCGTGCCACAGCCGCCTGAAATTCCTCGGGATTGTTTGCGCGAATTACGCCCTGGCTGGCCGCCAGCCGCAGCGGCTTGACCACGCACGGAAATTGGACGCGGGGAAGTACGCGTTCCAGGCGCTTGTCGAGACGGAAGGAGAAAAATCCAGGCACCGGAAGGCCGGCCTCGCGCAGAATTTCGCGCTGACGGAGCTTGCTGCGGCAATTTTCCACGGCCTCTGGAGGATTGTAGGCCAGCCCAAGTGCGCGCGCGGCATACGCGGCTGTCGAAGTTGCTCGGTCGCCCAGGGCGATCAGTCCATCGACAGGCCGCACCAGCGATTGCTGGACGATAAGGCGCGCGGCCTCCTCGGGCCGGTCGAAGTGCAGCGCAATCGCGCCGTCCGACCAGGGATCTTCGAGCTGGTGGCAGCGGTCGCTCGCAAACGCAACTTCGACACCCAGCGCGCGCGCAGCTTCGGCGAAGCTGCGCGTCTGGTAGCCGAGCTTGCTGGCGAGAATGAGGAGACGGCTCATGCGATGGCGTTGTCCCAGGTGTTGCAGCCCGCCTCTTTAGAGGCGGGGGGTTCTATGTGGCGCGCAAAAACCCCCGGGTCTAAAGTGTCTGCGTGACAACAGGAGAACATTCGTAGCTCGTAGCTTTAGCCATCGGAGGCATCTGCCGCACCTACGGCGCTCCAAATCTTCCAATGCCGCGTACCCAGTGTTTCCGCACTAGGCTAGGGTCTTCAGCGCCTCCCGCCCTGTTTTGCGACTCACATACGAGAAACTACAAGCTACCAGTTATCCCTTGGACGTTGCGAGTTACCACTGAAAATTTCCAAATCGACCGCGACAATGCCACAGCGCCGGAGGCGCGACAGAACGTAGCCCAGCCCGTCAGGGCTGGGAACAGTGACAATAGGAATCCTGAGCCCCGTAGGTGCGACACATAGTGATCACGAATCGTAGTTCTCACACACCGTAGGAAGACCCGGGCGACCCCAAATGCAGTACGAAATAAGTGCCTTGACAATGTCAGATCGCTTGATCACCACTACACAAATTGATCGGCTTTTGCCACTGATTCCTTCACTTTTCCGATGGAAACGAACTGGTCATTCATGGGCTCGGCACAACAATACCAGGGTTCATCCAGAAAAGGCACCGGCGTGCTCTTCGTGTGTAAATGCGGGATGCCGGGCAACTCACCCTTCCCGGCGGCCGCGCGCGCCGCGCGCCGGATGTGCGTAAAGATTTCCGTGCGCGAGTCTTTTAATTTTTCCCCGCGCTGCACCTGGTCGGAAATTTCGCGGCAGAGTGCGTCCACGCGAACATCTTCATGTCTCCAGGGATAAATGAGCGCCGCAGAATCAAACGGCCCCACCATCGCGCGCACATCGGGCAATTCGAGGAGCCTCGAACCCGCGGGAATCAGCAAGCGGATAGCAAGTTGGATGGGAGCGACATTTTCGCACAGACCCAACTGCGCGATCGCGTCCAGCAGATCGTTGTAGCCTTCGAGCGTCGTCCAAGGCGTGAACGGCACAAACGTGGGCAGGAGCGTCATGCCCAGTTCTCGAAACCGCGCGGCGACAGCGAGGAAATCGGCGCGCGTGTGCCCCTTGTCGAATTTTTCGAGCACGAGATCATCCACCGATTCCACGGCGCTGATAACGAACAGGCATCCCGTATCGCGAAGCGCCGCCAGATGCATGTCGAGCTTCCGCAGGTGTTCGATCTTGATCGTCACGTCGTAGCTGAGTTCGGGAAACTCCCGATGCATCGCCTCAACGATCGAAAGCGCGTGTGCCGGGCCATTGAAGAAATCCGGATCGCCGAACGTGATGTGCCGCGCGCCCGCCGCCACCTGTTGCCGGACATCCGCAAGAACGACTTCGCGCTCGACCACGCGAAACGCGCCGTTATAGACAGGCACAATCGGACAATGCCTGCAAAGATGCTTGCAGCCGCGCGTCGCTTCGGTCGAGCCAGCTATCCGTTGCTCGCCGCCAGGCATCACCACGCGCGCATATTTCGCCAGCTCCGGCATCCCCGCCCGGTCCGGCACAAGAAATTTCTGCCGTGCGAGCGAAATGACGGGCTCCGGTTGCGCCGCCCCGCCGTTGTGATTCCCTGCGCTCTGCTGCAAACGCTCCGCGAGACTTGCGAGTCCTTCTTCAAATTCGCCGCCGAGAATCGTGCCCACGCCTAGCCCGCGCAAATATCCCTCGTTCACTGGCGCATACAAACCATAGAAGCAGATGTGTGCGAGCGGATTCATCCCGCGAACCGGAGCGATCAGCCCTGCGGCCAATCGCGTAGCCGTGTGCATCGGCACGTAAAACGCGATCAACTCCGCGCCGCAGATTGCCGCTTCATCGAGCGATTCCCGCGAAAGATCGAGACATACAACCTTGTGCCCCCGCGCACGCAGCCACGCCGCTGGTGATGCAAGACCGAACGGCTGCCTGCCAAGTTCATACGTCGAGATGAGCGCGATCTTCATCACGTCTCTTTCTTTGCAGAGGCTACGCATGTCGGAATCGGAACTCGGAGCAGTCAAGATTGATGACTGTCAGCGATCCGTTTCAACATTAGTTGTCTCGGCCCTTTTGGCGTAGGGGGCATTTTCGGTTCCACTCTAGATGCTCGAAGTGAGCTGCTGGATTACCATGCTTCCCCCGACGATGAGCTCGGACTGGCTCTTGGCACTGCACGCATCTGATCTCGCGATCTAGCTTTGGAATTTCGAGCACTTCGACAATGTTGATCGCTTTCCACCGGCCACCCTCTCTGGTTTCACATTCGATGCTTTGTGGCATGAGTTCCTCCGGTGTGAGGTTTCTGTGCAATTCTAGCAGAGAAGCAAAATGAGCCACTAGCTGAAACAGGCGGGCTGCATGGAACATCCGAATGCGCTATGATTGTGGTCCTGCACGAAACCAGAAAGGAACATTGGAATAATGTCTCCCGCATCCAAGAATTCATTCGGCACGCGCGAAACGCTTCAGGTTGACGGAAAATCATACGAAATCTTCCGGCTGAGTGTGCTCGAGAAAAAGGGGGTGGGCCATGCAGGGAAACTCCCCTTTTCGCTCCGGGTGCTGCTTGAAAACCTTTTGCGCCAGGAGGACGACCGCTTCGTCCACGCCAAGGATATCGAGGCGCTGGCGAGCTGGGATTCGAATGCCGCGACGCAGAAGGAAATTTCCTTCATGCCGGCGCGCGTGCTGTTGCAGGACTTCACCGGCGTGCCCTGCGTCGTCGATCTCGCGGCGATGCGCGAGGCCGTGCGTAACCTCGGCGGCGATCCGAAGAAGGTGAATCCGCTGCTGCCCGCGGAACTGGTCATCGACCACTCGGTGCAGGTGGATAAATCTGGGTCCAACATGGCCTTCGCGTTTAACGCCGAGCTCGAATTTCATCGCAACGTCGAGCGCTACGCGTTCCTCCGCTGGGGACAAACGGCACTCGACAATTTCAAGGTCGTTCCTCCCGACACCGGCATCTGCCACCAAGTAAATCTTGAATACCTGGCCCGCGTCGTGTTTGACGCCACCGTGGACGGCAAGACGCTAGCGTTCCCCGACTCACTTGTGGGGACCGACTCACACACCACGATGATCAACGGCCTCGGCGTTTTCGGCTGGGGCGTCGGCGGCATCGAGGCGGAGGCGGCGATGCTGGGTCAGCCGCTCTCGTTGCTGATCCCCGAAGTCGTCGGCTTCAAACTCCACGGGCGGCTGCCCGAAGGCGCGACCGCCACGGACCTCGTGTTGATCGTCACCGAAATGCTGCGCAAGAAAGGCGTCGTCGGAAAATTCGTCGAGTTCTACGGCACGGGCCTCTCCAGCCTGAGCCTGCCGGATCGCGCGACGATTGCCAACATGGCCCCCGAATACGGCGCCACGATGGGATTTTTTCCCGTGGATTCGGAAACGCTGGCCTATTTGCGCTTCACGGGCCGGGACGCTGCGCGCGTGCGCTTGGTCGAGGAATACACGAAGGCGCAGGGCATCTTCCGGACCGACGCCACGCCGGACCCAATCTACACCGACAAGCTGGAACTGGACCTCGCCAGCGTTGAGCCAACTCTGGCCGGGCCGAAACGTCCGCAGGACCGCGTCCCGCTGCGGCAATCGAAAGCGTCGTTCGAAAAGTCGCTGGAGGGTACCGCGCAAAAACACGTCGCGGTGAAGAACAACGGCGACAAGTTCGAGCTTTCGAACGGCTCGGTCGTCATCGCCGCGATCACGAGTTGCACGAATACGTCGAATCCGTCGCTGATGCTGGGCGCCGGCCTGATTGCGAAAAAAGCGATCGAGCACGGTCTCCATAGCAAACCCTGGGTGAAGACCAGCCTGGCGCCGGGTTCAAAAGTCGTCACCGATTATCTCGAAGCCGCGGGCCTGGGAAAATATCTCAACGAGCTCGGCTTCCAACTGGTCGGCTACGGCTGCACCACGTGCATCGGCAATAGCGGCCCGCTCGAAGAGCACATCGGCGCGGCCATCAAGGACAACAGCCTCGTGGCCGTTTCCGTGTTGAGCGGAAACCGCAATTTCGAGGGCCGCATTCATCCGCTGGTGCGCGCGAATTATCTGGCGTCGCCGCCGCTCGTCGTCGCCTACGCGCTGGCGGGCCGCATGGATTTTGACATGGCCACCGAATCGCTCGGCAACGACAAGAACGGCAAGCCGGTATTCTTGCGCGACATTTGGCCCACGCCGCAGGAAATCGAATCGACCGTGCGCGCCAGCGTGACGACCGCGATGTATCACAAGGAGTACGGTGAAGTGTTTCAGGGCGACGCTCACTGGAAAAGTCTGAGGGTTCCCGAGGGCGATATCTACGCCTGGGACGCGAAATCCACATACATCAAATCGCCGCCGTTTTTCGATGGCATCACGAAGACGCCGGCGCCCCTCACCGACATTCGTGGCGCGCGCGTTCTGGCAATGCTCGGGCACAGCATCACGACGGATCACATCTCGCCCGCCGGTTCGATTGCTGTCGATAGCCCGGCCGGAAAATGGCTGATCGCGCAGGGCGTCAAGCCGGCGGACTTCAACTCGTACGGCGCGCGGCGCGGCAATCACGAAGTGATGATGCGCGGGACGTTCGCAAACATCCGCTTGCGCAATCAACTCGCGCCCGGCACCGAGGGTGGCTGGACCGTCTACGTGCCCGGCGGCGAGAAAATGACCATCTACGACGCGGCAATGAAATACCAGAAAGCTGGCGTGCCGCTCGTGGTGCTGGGCGGCAAGGAATACGGATCGGGATCGTCGCGCGACTGGGCGGCGAAGGGCACATTGCTGCTCGGCGTGCGCGCGGTGATCGCGGAAAGTTACGAGCGCATTCACCGCAGCAATCTGCTCGGCATGGGCGTATTGCCCCTTCAATATCGCGCGGGCGAAACGGCGCAATCGCTCGGTCTCACCGGATTCGAAGAAATCAGAATCGACGGCGTCGCGAAACTCGCTCCCGGGCTAACGATCGGGGTCCGAGCGCGGGATGAACACGGCAAGGAAAAAGTATTTCAGACCATCGCGCGCGCCGATACCCCCGAGGAAGTAAATTATTATCGACACGGAGGCATCCTGCCGTACGTCCTGCGGCAGATGCTGTAGGTTTTATCGTGACACAGGCACTCCCTGTCTGTAGAGCGTCAAATTGCCAAACCAGCGCCCATCTACTGCGGCCAGAGTCGTCCTCTTTGTCCTAAAGCAATTCGGGCCTCTCTTTTTGCTGGTTGGGTTCATTCTGAAATGGATCTACGCCTTGGTCTTCTCCTGGTGGCTGAATCCAATAATGGAACGGCGGTCGGAGAATTCCCTGGTCGAAGAGCTTAGGGCCGTCATGCCAGAGTTGTTTGACAAACACCGAGCAGTGGTTGTCCGAGATCCCGCTCCATGGATGAGAAGTAAAGAAATGGGTTGTGTTTGCCTTGAATCAGGGAACCTTATTTTCAGGTTTGGTGAATGGCATGGCGAATACCATCAAATACGCGTCGCGCCGAAGTTCGCACCCACGGAATCCTTCGAACTGATGGAGATCGTCCGTCTTGTCGATCCGTTAACGCACATTAACACCCATCTGCGGTACGTCAGTTGGCGCGAATATTGGGAAGTCCTGGCACCCCGGTTTCAATTCTTAGAAACCGCGCTTAGCCCAGAACACTTCCAAGACACAAAGGCAAGAATCGCTCAAATGCGAGCAAGCAGATAATGTCGTCCCTTGAGGCGTTGATGGAGGAAAGCTTTTTGAGAACAATCAGCCAGCAAGTGCGTTTTGTTGAGGCGCAGCGGTGGTCTTCCCAACGTGACGAGACATCTGGTACGTTCTCTTCCCTCGCGTCGAAGGGGGAGTAAATGCAGTCGAAGATGAAAGCCAACATACTCCAAATTGTCATTCTCGGTTTCCTCGTATTGGCACCTCAAATTCGGCCCGCCCAATACCAGGCGCCCCGCCCCGAGCACGCCTATGCCATCAAGGCTGGAAAACTTGTCGATCCCGAGAAGGGCACGACGGCGGCGAACCAAATCATCCTCGTGCGCGGACGAAAAATCGAAGCCGTCGGCGCGAACATACAGATTCCGTCGGACGCGCAAGTCATCGATCTTTCCAAATCCACTGTCCTCCCTGGCCTGTTCGACGCGCACACGCATCTTTGCATGACCGTCAAGAAAGACCGCGATGCGGGGAGCTATTACATTACGACGCTGCTCGATCCAACCCCCTACCGCGCCATCGAAGGCGTTGCGAATGCCAGGGACATGCTGGCGGCAGGATTTACGACTATTCGCGACGTGGGCAACAATGGCAATTATGGCGACACGGCGCTACGCGAAGCCATCGAGCGCGGCCTGGTGCCGGGCCCGACGATGGTGAACGCCGGCCGCATCATCGCTCCGTACGGCGGGCAATTTCATTTACAGCCGGAGAAAGAGATCTCGCAACGCCGGAATATGCGTTCGCCGATACCCACGATGAAATGCTTAAGGCCATCCGCGAAAACATTCATTACGGGGCGACGCTGATCAAGATCGTCGTGGACGATCAGAAGTACATCTACAGCGCCGATGACATCCGCTTCATGGTCGAGGAGACGCACCGCGCCGGGTTGAAGCTTGCCGCGCATTGCTGGACGCACGCCGGCGCTCGTAATGCCGCCGAGGCAGGAGTGGATTCGATCGAGCACGGCCAAATGATGACCAACGAGGATCTGCAACTGGCGAAGAAGAATCACGTGGTCCTCGTGGGGACGGATTTTACCGTGATCGCTGCCCGCGAGAGCGGCTTCCCCGAACTGCACGCTGTATTTGTGGACCGCCTGAAGCGCGCGCACCAGATTGGAGTGACGATGGCGTTCGGGACGGACGTGATCTTCACTCTGCCGGGCGAAACGCGCGGCACGCTCGCAGCGGAATATGTCAATTCCTGGGTGGAAGCGGGCGTTCCGGCCAAAGACACGCTGCAGGCGATGACCTTCAACGCGGCTCGATTACTCGGTGTGGATGGCGAACGCGGCGCGATCAAGCCGGGCCTCGCCGCCGATATCATCGCGACGCCGGAGAATCCGCTGGAGAACATTCAAGCGGTCCGTAAAGTGTCGTTCGTGATGAAAGATGGAAACGTATTCAAGGGCGAGTAAGACGCGTCCCAATGCCGGTCAATTTGCTACGCGGCCAACGGTGATGGACTTGACCATCTTCACCCAACGCGCCGGACGTTTTTCAAGAGGGGCGACAAGCTTGAACGGGCCCTGATCCGGGGTCAGCGGCGCTCCGTCCATCGTGTCCGCCACCAGGACTTCCGAATCCTGAAAGCTGGAATCGAGTTCCGCCAGCGAAAAAATGACGCGATAGTCGTCCGCGGCTTCCACCAGAACGTAAGTCGTCATCGCGGCTCCCCGTGCCTGTTCGCCTAGCGGAACACCGGCTTTTTGCAGAAGCGCTTCGAGAGGCACCCCTTCATACACTTCTGTTCTCTTGGCGTGGGCATTTTCGACATGCAAAGTCTTTCGCGGCATCTTTTTCAGGTCTTCCAAAGTTACTGTCAGCGGCGTCGTGACCGCGCCGCCGATCTTGAACTCGGACGGGCCGGTCGCGGCTTTCTCCGGCGCTGGTGCTGGCTGCTGTGCCAAAGACAGCGGAGTGAGCGCGGCGAGGAGCGTTGCAAGAAATACGATCCGACGCATGAGGACCTCCTTTCGGGTTCCGCGAAAACGCGGCATGGTTCGAGTGAACACCGTCAGCCTTTCTGCAACATGACTTCCGTCGACTTGATCACGGCCGACACCGTATCACCGACCTTGAGCTTCATTTCCTCGGCGCTTCGCCTGGTGATCACGCTTTCAATCGTGTTCTTGCCCACGCGCACAGCCACGTGCGCCATCACGCCATCGACCTCAAGCTCGACAATTTTCCCCTCAATATGGTTTCTTGCTGAAAGTTTAGAGGCCACCTGAATACCCTCGTTTCCGGCGGGAAGCCAATTCCCGCCTTTTGAAGGGCCCAGCTTCGGTTGTTTCCGCCGCTGTGTCAAATCGCCTAAAGCTGGCTATCCATTAACCGCTTCCATACGAATTTAGGATGCGCAAATTGTATGTTCAAAAGCCGGCAGGGTGCGATGCATTCGCCCCTTTGGCCGGGACTACGATTCGCTGGCGAAAACCGCATCAATCCAACTACTTTCTATTCGTATTAAGTCGATTTGACAGTTCGGTTTTATTTGTAGTAAATCATACAGCCTCTGGGGTGCTTTCGGGGGCCGAGGCACGCAGGCGTCCCTCGAAAGCGGGCCCCGCTCTCAAATGATTTCTAATTTTTTCGGGTCCAAGGGGGACTGTCCTCATGATACGCGTCATTGAGTCGGGTACAAACCAGTTACAGGTACGCTCCACCTTCCATTTCCCATCCGCCCTCGCCGTGGGATGTCTATTCGTATTTCTCGTCTTCGTACCACGCAGCCAAGCGCAAGTCTCGGCAGCGATTTCAGGAAGAGTGACGGACCCGGCCGGAGCCGTTGTTTCTGGCGCGACCGTGACGGCCAACAATTTGGAAACACAAGCGGCGCGCGCCACGGTCACCGATGAAGCCGGCAGGTACTCGATCCTTTCGCTGGCCGTGGGCGTGTATGAACTGCGCATCTCGAAACAGGGCTTTCAGGAAGCAATCCGCGGCGGGATTCATCTGGCCGTTGGACAAGAGGCCGTCGTGGATACTGGCATTGCGCCTCGGGCAGGTCAACGAACAAGTCAAAGTGAATGCGGACGCCCCGCTCGTGAGTCTCACCTACGCCGATATATCAGGTCTTGTGGCGGAGGAGCAGGTAAAGGACCTGCCATTGAATGGCAGGAGCTATGACAATTTGATGACGCTGAATCCTGGTGTGGTGAACTTCACGTGGGAAAAGACCGGCGGAATTGGAATTTCTAATTCGACGACCGCCAACATGTTTTCCGTGTCCGGAAACAGGCCGCAGCAAAACATGTTCCTGCTAAACGGTGTGGAATTCACAGGCGCGGCGGAAAACAATATGCAGCCGGGAGGAACCAGCGGGCAGCTACTCGGTGTCGATGCAGTCCGTGAATTCAATCTAGAGCGTGATACCTACGGCGCAGAGTATGGGAAGCATCCGGGCGGCCAAGTTTCGATTATCACCCAGTCAGGGACAAACAAATGGCACGGCTCGGTCTTTGAGTATCTGCGCAACAATGCCCTCGACGCACGGAACTTCTTCGACGTGGGTTCAGCTCCTCCCTTTCAGAGAAACCAGTTTGGGGGCTCGATGGGAGGCCCGATCCAAAAGGATAAGACATTCTTGTTTGCTAACTACGAGGGGTTCCGTCAGAGCCTGCACCAAACCTCCGTGGAACTCGTCCCCGACGCGCAGGCTCGAACCGATGCCGCATCCTCGCCCGCCCTCATCCAGCAACTGCTCAACTTGTGGCCTGTAGCGCCCGCTGGCGCTCCCGACTTTAAGGTTGCCGGACAAGATGGCGTCGCGGAAGCCTTCCTCAGCCCCGTTCAGACGATCCGGGAAGATTTCGGAACCGTACGGCTCGACCACACGTTTTCAAGGAAAGATTCGGCGACGGCAGCCTACACCAACGACGACAGCGGTAGCACAACGGCTACCATCTTCGATGCGTTCTCTACCGACAGTATCACCCTCCGAGAGCAGGTGTTCAGTCTGGAGGAAACACACGTTTTCTCCTCGAACGTGATCAACACCGCCCGGGTCGGATTTTCCCGCGCCGGATATTTCTTCACCGGGGAACCCACGCCGGGAAGTCCAGCAGCTAGTATTCCCGGTTTTGTTGCTGGAAAACCCGTCGGAGCGGTGGTAGTTGGAGGAAGCCAAGCGTCAAATCCACAGGCGCAGTTGGGACTGGCGGGGAGCAATAACGGAAGCAATCTGCATGTCGCCCGAAATCTGTTTACCTACACGGACCAGGTTTCGGTTACCAAGGGACGGCACCAGTTGACCTTCGGCGCGTGGTTTCAGAAGTTCCAGTCCAATGAAGAGATAGCTCTCAGCCAATTCGGACAGATGACCTTCACCGGCCTGCCTGCATTCTTGGCGGGTACGGCCAGTTTCTTGTACGATCCTGCGCCTACGCCGCTCAGTTGGCGCTCTCTGTATGGTGCGTGGTATGCCGAGGACGTCATACGGCTGCGACCAAGCTTGACGCTGTCTCTGGGTTTCCGGGACGAATTCAGCACCGGGTGGAATGAAGCGTATGGGAGAGCCTCAAATTACACGTTCACCAATGGCGTGATCGCATCGTCACCGTCCGTTGGAAATTCATTGTTCACTGTAAATCGGGCAAAATTTCTCCCCCAGCCAAGAATCGGCTTGGCGTGGAGCCCCTTCAGCCGTAAGACCGTTGTTCGCGCCGGATTCGGTATGTATAACGACCTGCAAGACGCGCTGGGCTATCGGGCAGATCAGAACTTCCCGACCAATTCGACGTATACGATTGCCGCTGCAAAAAGCACCATCTTGGCACTTCCGCTGAGTCCCGGTGGGCCGCCGCCGGCGGCTTTGAGTGCCCATCTTGTTCCCGGTGGCGTTCAACCGGACCTGTACACGCCAACCGTCGTAACGTATTCGCTGCGCATTGAGCAGGAACTATCGCCCAACACATCGCTGAGCGTGGGCTACGTCGGAAGCCACGGATATCACGAACTGATCGGCGTGGACGCCAATGCGCCGGTCCCGGTTGTCTGCCCGGCATCCCCCTGCCCGGCTACTTTCCCAATTACGACCTATGTGGATCCGAACAACCCCAAGAACACGCCTTTCGTCTATGGCGCCTTAGAAGGGAAACCGGTACCAGCCGGAACTTTTTTCATCGCCCCCAACACACCGAAGCCGAACGCCACCCTTGCAAACACCTGGACCTGGTTTTCCGAGGGGACCAGTTCTTACAACTCCCTCCAGGTGGATCTGAAGCGCCGTTTCAGCCAAGGTCTCACGATCCGTGGCGTTTACACCTGGTCGAAAGCGCTGGATGATGGAGACTCGCTGAACGCTACGGCGGCAGCAAACGCAGTCGCCCTGTTGTCGAATCCGTACGTTCCCAGTGCGGACTGGGGCCTCGCAACTTACGACGTCCGCAATCTTGGGGTCATCACGGCAAGTTATCAGTTGCCCTTCGGCCGCGGGCGCAGGTTTCTTGGCGGCACGGATGGCGCTGTGGGACAGTTGGTGGGCGGATGGACGGTCAATAGCATCGTTACCGCTCAGTCCGGATTCCCATTCACCCCGCTGCTCGGGTACAACCCTTCAAACAGCGGGGATACGCGCAATCCGGTTCGGCCGTTTCTCAATCCCAGTTTCACTGGCCCAGTGATCCTCGGAACGCCGAAGCAGTGGTTCGATCCCAACGCTTTCGCAGCTCCACCAAATAACAGCGGCTATTTTGGAAACGTGGGCAGGGACTCGTATATTGGACCGGGCCTCGCCACCTGGGACTTCTCTGTGCTAAAAGAAACGCACATTCTCGAAAGTTTGAATCTCCAGTTCCGGGCGGAAATTTTCAATCTCCTCGACCGTGCCAATTTCAATACGCCCAATCTCATCACCCATGTCTTGCTGCCTGCACCGAACGCGACCGTGCCGGTCCAATCGCCCGCGGCCGGGACGATTACGAGCACGTCCACTTCCTCAAGGCAGGTGCAATTCAGCCTGAAATTTCTCTGGTAAAACCCGCGCGGCATACCTACAAAAAATCGCCCGTGTAACCTTTGGCGGAGCCGTACATCCAACCAATCGTACGAGCTTGGTCAGTCCACTCCAAACACAGGATCGAGATCAATGAAACTCAATGAATATGTGACGCTGGGACGTTCCGGACTACGCGTGAGCCCGCTGTGCCTCGGAACCATGACCTTTGGGACGGAATGGGGCTGGGGAAACGACGAGGACGCCGCGCGGAAGATTTTCAACCGCTACCTCGAAAGGGGCGGCAACTTTGTCGACACCGCGGATATGTACACGAATGGAAAGAGCGAGGAACTCGTCGGAAAATTCATCAAAGAGGCAAAGGTCCGCGACCAGGTGGTCTTGGCGACGAAATTTACGTTCAATGCCCAGCCGGGAAATCCCAATGCCGGTGGGAACGGCCGCAAGAACATGTATCGCGCCATCGAGGGCTCGCTGCGCCGCATGCAAACCGACTTCATCGATCTCTACTGGATGCATGCTTGGGACATGATTACCCCTGTCGAGGAGGTTCTGGCGTCGCTCGATACGCTCGTGCGGGCAGGAAAGGTTCGCTATATCGGCTTCTCGGATGTTCCGGCATGGTATGTCGCGCGCGCGCAGACGCTGGCCGAGCAGCAAGGCCGCGAGAGGATTGCCGCGCTACAGCTTGAGTATTCCCTGGTTGAACGCCATATCGAACGCGAGCATGTTCCCGCCGCGCAGGAATTGGGCATCGCCATTTGCCCGTGGACCCCCCTGGCGGGAGGATTGCTTTCCGGAAAGTACAAGCGGGGGGACCAGCCCGGCCCGCAGGCAGGCCGACTCGAAATCCAGAAGGCGGCGGGGACGACGATCTTCGAGCGCTATACGGAATGGAATTGGAAAGTTCTCGATGTGCTGCTGGAGGTATCGAAACAGATCGGCCGGCCGCTGGCTGAGGTCGCGCTGAACTGGGTGGCCACGCAACCCGGTGTGACTTCAACCATCCTCGGCGCGACGAAACTCGCGCAACTGGATAGCAACTTGTCTTCGCTGGATTTCGCGATACCGGCGGAATTGCGCGCTCGACTCGACAAGGCCGGCGAAATCAATCCGGGGGCGCAGCCGTACGCATTTTTTACTCCTGCTCTGCAAGCGAGGGTGAAAGGCAACTCCGAAATCCGGCCCTGGGCGCGGTCCGCGCACGGCTAGAAAAACCTTTCCCCACGGAGGGCACAGAGCATACAGAGAAGACAAAATACGATTCCAAATCAAGGAATTGCCAGAAGCCATACCGCTTTCTCAAATGTTTTCTCTGTGTTCTCTGTGCCCTCTGTGGTGAAATCTTTGTTGTCTAGCGTTTTTCAAACGCAACCGCGCCGCCGAAATCAATTGACGATGCTAGGATAGAGCTTCGTCGCCACGGCCACCAGGACGGCCAGTGCGACAATTTGCATCAGGAAGTCCACACCCAGACCAAATGAACTCCCACCGCCAACGATCATGAGACTGCGAAGCGCATCCACCTGATAGGTGAGCGGGTTTACTCTGGATACGACGCGCAGCCAGGAAGGCATCAAGCTGAGCGGGTAAATCGCGTTGCTGGCGAAAAATAGCGGCATGGTCAGCACTTGGCCGATGCCCATGAACCGCTCGCGCGATTTCACCAGGCACGCCACGATTAACGAAAATGTGGAAAACACGGCCGAGCCGAGCATGACCGCCAGTACGACACCTGCCAGAGCGAACGCCCCGAATCGAAGTTGAACGTGCAACAGGAAAGCGATCGCGTACACGAACACCATTTGGCACAAGCTGCGCGCCGTCGAGGAAATCGCTCTTCCCAGCACCAGCGTGCTCCGCGGCGCGGGACTGACCAGAAACTTCTGCACGATTCCCAGGTCCCTCTCCCAGATCAAGGAAATTCCGTAAAAAATCGCGCCAAACAAAACGCTTTGCGCGAGAATCCCCGGCGACATGAAGTCCAGATAGCTGATTCCTCCGGTGGGGATCGCGCGAGTGCGGTTAAATACCTGGCCAAAAATCAGAAGCCACAGAACGGGCTGAACCATGCGCGTCAGAAGCTCCACGGGATCGTGGACCAGCTTGCGCACGTCGGCCTCGGCGACAGCGAGGGTCTGGCGCAGATAGTTCGCTCCGGGAAACGGCTCAGCCCAGTCGCTGAACTGTGATTCGTGTGCGTGCGGCATCTCTCAACTCGCCTCCTTCCGAAATGGTGGCTCCCGTGAAGTGAATGAACACGTCATCCAGCGTGGCCGCGGAGCCTACTTGCGCCTTTAGCGCTGCGGGCGTATCCATCGCGGCCAGCACACCGCGATGCATGACCGCCACCATGTCGCAAAGATGATCCGCCTCTTCCATATCGTGCGTCGTCATCAGAATCGTCGTGCCGAACTCGCGGCGCAATTCGGCAATGCGTTCCCACACGGCGCGCTTGGCGGAAGGGTCCAGGCCCACGGAAGGCTCGTCAAGAAACAGAACGCTTGGCCGGTGCAGCATGGATTGCGCGATTTCCAGACGCCGAATCATCCCGCCGGAATAATGGCGCACGAGCTTGCCTCCGGCCTCCGCAAGCTCCATGAATTCGAGAGCCTGCGCAATCCGGCGGGCGCGTTCCGATCGGGGCATGCCATAGAGCTTCGCGCAAATCAGCAAGTTTTCGTATCCGGTCAGATCTCCGTCGGCGGACAACATCTGCGAGACGTATCCAATCTTCCGCCGCACGGCCTCTGGATGTTGGATCAAATCACATCCTGCAATCTTTGCGGTCCCCTCACTGGGCGGGAGCAGCGTCGTCAACATTTTTATGAGCGTGCTCTTCCCCGCGCCATTTGGACCCAGCAAGCCAAACGTCGCGCCTGACGCGCAGGAAAACGTCAGATGGTCGACAGCAACCAGTGAATTGAATCGCCGCGTCAGGGAAAGAACTTCGATGGCATTCGCGCCGCGGGAATTTTCCATAGCCTCGTCAAGTCTACCTCCCCGGGGCGTTTGATGCGATAGGCGATCGCGCCGGCAGACATGGCCGCTGCTCCGAAGGCCCGCGACAATAACCCCTTGCGCAATGTGACGCCGATAGCGTGCGTGTAGAAAATCAGGTGACCACTGCTCCAGGCAGAACAAACTGCGAAGTGTGTGCCGTCTTAATGGATGCGTTCGTGGGTGAAGCGGTCGCGGCCGGCCCAGAAGGGGCACTTCGGGCATGATTTTCCTTCGGGGTAGTCGATGCCTTCCTCGTGAGGGCAACCAATGATGCCGTCGGTGACGACCACGGATTTGGCGGCGTGCTCTCTCAGGAAGGCGAGGACTTGCTCGCCGACCGCTGGGTCACTACGCACATCGATGTCCTCGGAGAACCATCGTTCGAGCGGATCGGGCTCGCTGCCTTCGTCGCGAATGATCGCAACAGCAACCTTGGTGGCGAGATCGGCGGTAGGGCCATAGAAAGCAACGGTGGCGGCGGGATAGCCGCGAAATCCCCGCCGGGATTTCTTGCCGAGGCTATGCTTCAGTGATTTCCTCGTTTTTATCATTTGTGTTCCCCCAGCGGTAAGCTTCGAGGCGTTATTTCCTTGGGAGAATCTCAATGAAACGCGGGCTGCGCAAGTGAAAAAATACGCGGTCCGGCTCGCAGCCGCAACTCTTGGCGCGGCGGACGAAGCTTCTTCACATCACGAACACCCGTTGTAAGATAGTCATCGATAGCGTGCGGAATGATAAGAGCTGTTTCACGGTCAATCGCGGCAACTTGCGCCCGTGCATGGGAAGACCAGAGAACGGCCTTGCCAGGCATCAGCGGGGTTTCGCTCCGAACTGGCGGAGAATCTCCTCGTGTGAAATGCCTTCGTCCCGGTCGATGGACGCGTGGGCCGCATCCAGTTCCGCGGCAGTTTGGGGCAGAATCTCTTCATCCTCGACGGGAGCGTTGGCGATGGAACTGGCCAAGGGATCAATCATCACTTCGAGTAGGCCAACCACGGCGGAAAGCTGGCTGGGCGCCAGCTGCTCGATTAACTCGTGGGCATGTTCTTTGGTGTGAGCCATAGGCTTGCCTCTTTCGTATTTTCGAATAGCGACGAGGAAGCAGTCAATGGTGATCATAAAGGCAGAGAAACTATTGCCCCCGAGGGCCGTCCATTAAGAGTAGGGTACAGTATTGGTGTGAGGTCTTCTGGAAGGAGTATGAAATGAGGCGTTTCAATTTCCGTCGCGTCCTTGGGCTCTTTCTGGCGCTAGGGATTGCAGCCGCGGTGACAGTGGGAGCCGCACAAACAGGACAGACTCCGCCCGACGCGGCGCCTGCCCGGGGCATGCAGATTCCCATCCAGCAACTCACGCTGAAGAATGGCTTGCGCGTGGTGCTCTCTGAAGATCACGCGGCGCCAACCGTGTCTTTGTGCGTGACGTTTGATGTGGGCTCGCGGAACGAGCAGCCGGGGCACACCGGATTTGCGCATCTTTTCGAACACATGATGTTCCAGGGCTCGCAGAATGTCGGCAAGGGCGAGCACTTGATCCTCGTGCGCGTCAATGGCGGCGATGTCAATGGAACGACGAGTGGGGATTCCACAATTTATTACGAGCGCGTCCCGGCAAACCAGTTGGACATGGCTCTTTTCCTGGAAGCGGACCGCATGCGGGCCCTTCGGGTCACTCAGGCAAACCTCGACAACCAGCGGAGCACCGTCCAGGAAGAGCGGCGGCTGCGCATGGATAACCAGGCCTACGGAAAGACGGGCGAAATCCTCGGAGATCTCGCCTACGACAATTTTGCGTACAAACATTCAACGATGGGGTCCATGGCGGACCTGAATGCCGCAAGCCTGGAGGACGTGGCGCGGTTTTTCAAGACGTACTACGCGCCAAACAACGCGGTATTAACCCTTGTGGGGGATTTCAAGAGTCCCGAAGCCACCGAAAAAATCAAGAAATACTTCGAAGACATCCCGGCGCAGCCCGCGCCACCCCCGGTGGACATGACGGAACCCGCGCAAACGACTGAACGCAGAACGACGGTCGAAGATTCGTTCGCGCGCCTGCCGCGACTCGACATCGTCTACAAAACCGTCCCCGGGAATACACCCGATTGGTACGCGCTCGACATGCTCGGCGATGTTTTGTTTGGCGGCCCGTCCTCGCGGCTCTACCAGAAACTTGTAAAGGAAAAAGCGGTGGCGCTGCAGGTGGCCGGAGGAATCGACATGCGCCGCGGGCCCGCGCTCTTCCAGGCCTTCGCGTTGATGAAGCCGGGGCAGGACGCAGCGGAGGTCGAAAAACTGATTTACCAAGACTTTGACCGCGTTAAGACCGATGGCGTGACGACCGCGGAACTCGAAAAAATACGCATCCAGGACCGGCTGCAGCAGGCTGAGTCGCTGACGAATACGATGAGCCGCGCGCGGACGCTGGGGCGATACGCGGTGTTCTTCCACGATCCGAATCTGATCAATACGATGCTCGCAAATTACAATGAAGTCACGCCGGCCGACATACGTCGCGTGGCTCGCCAGTATCTGGGCGAAACGCAACGCACGGTTGTGCTGACCACTCCAAAGGCAGAGGCGCAGCAAGCACCGGCCCGCTAAGGGCACGGAGGAAGTTCGATGAAATTCAATGTAGAGATGAAATCCCTGATGTCGGCGGCAGCGGCCGTCATCATGCTCGCCGCAACCGCAACGGGCTGGAGCCAGGGCGAATCGGCCCAGGACAAATCCATCCCCACGAGTAAGGTCGAGCGGCTGAATCGCGCGCCGGTGTCCAAGGAAATCCTGCAAGTAAAGCTGCCGCGTCCGGTCGAGGCGACCCTTTCGAATGGAATCAATGTGATGATCCTCGAAGATCATCGCTTCCCGCTGGTCAGTGTGCAATTCGATATCAACGGCGCGGGCCCTCTTTATGAACCGGCGAACCAGCCCGGACTTGCCGGCGCAACGGCGCGGATGCTGGAGGAAGGCACGAAGACGCGCACAAGCAAGCAAATTGCCGAGCAGATTGACTCGCTGGGCGCGTCGCTTTCCGCCTCGGCGGGTTTTGGTTCCGGCACGGCGACTTTGTTCGCGTCGGGATTGTCGGACACGTTCGAACCATGGTTCGCGCTGGCGATGGACGTCCTACTCCATCCAAACTTTCCAGCTGACGAGTTGGACCAATACAAGGCGCGTGCAAAGCCCGCGCTCATCCAGCAGCGCTCGCAGCCTAATTTCCTGGCGAACCAGACGTTGAGTCGCGCGTTGTACGGCGAATACCCCGCCGCTGTCGTGTCGGCCACGCCGGAGTCGCTGGATTCGCTGACTTCAGCGATGCTGGCGGATTGGCATGAGAAACGTTACGCGCCGCAGAACACCATCCTGGCGATTTCAGGAGACGTGCACGCCACAACGTTGATTCCCAAGCTGCGCCAGTGGCTGGCGGCGTGGCAACGTTCGAAAGCGTCCGTAACTTTTCCGCCGGGACCGCCGCCAGCCGCCAAAGGGAAAGTATTTCTGGTCGACCGTCCAGGGTCGGTGCAAACCACTTTGTTGATGGGCAATCTCGCGATCGAACGCAGCGATCCGGACTATCCGGCCTTGGTGGTTCTGAATGAAGTGTTGGGCGCCGGATCGGCGAGCCGGTTGTTCCTGAACCTGCGCGAGGAGAAAGGCTACACCTATGGCGTTTATAGCAATTTAATTGCCCGTAAATATGCCGGCCCATGGACCGCGGGCGGCGACCTCCGCACGGAAGTGACCGACGGAGCGATGACGGAATTCCTGCGCGAGTTGAACCGGATTCGCGATGAGAAAGTGCCGGAAGACGAACTCGAGGCGGCCCGGCACTCCGTCGTGGCGCGTTTTGCATTGTCGCTGGAAGCCCCGCAGCAATTGATCGGATACGCCATCACGCGGAAGACGTACAACTTCCCCGCCGAGTACTGGGATAAATATCCGGCGCAGATCGCGGCGATCAAAGCGGAGGACGTCGAACGCGTGGCAAAGAAATATATCAATCCAGCAACTATGCAAGTGGTAGCTGTGGGCGACGCAAGCAAGATCAAGACGATCCTGGAGAAATACGGCCCCGTGGAACTGGTGGACGCATCCGGGAAGCCCGCGGTGGAAGCACCCAAATCCACTGGCGCGGCCGTGCAATAATCGTCCGACACGATCTTCCTGGTAATGCCGGGGGAGCAGACCTGCTTCCCGACCATGCATTTCTCTTGGACCAACTCAGCCCATTCGACTGGCGGGCGCGGTAAAGAAATTAAGGCTGACGGTAGCCAAATCCGAGGGTGGGAATTTGTATTGGTGCCGCTGGTCCGCCTGCAACCCAGCTTCACGAGCGCATTTCGAGAACACAGGAAGTTCGACTAGGTACTGGTCCGAGTACCCATGCGTTCCGTCGTAAGCCACCGCGGGCGTCTTATCCAAATTAGCGGCAGTAAGTTCCGGCGGCAAAGTGTGAAGCTCAAGGATGAGCAGGCCGAACCTGCCCACGTAAGGGGCCCAGCGGCGAAGATGTCGAACCAGGTTCTCTTCCAGTTCGTCGGACGCGATCTCGGCCCCAAGGTAAGCAAACGCGCCACTGGAAGTCCCCGTCCGCGTTCCATGGACATAATTCGCGGGCGGCGAATAGGGGCGATTGTGATCCAGAAACGAGCGGACATGCAGCAAGTTGTGAACATCATGTCCGAGCGCCTCAAGATCACTCGCCAATTGGGCCGGACGGTTGATGTCGCCACCGATGACAAAATGCGCCGGAATCCTCGCGTATCGCAATCGCTGCTTCGTAATTCGCCGCGCAACTTTATTGAAGTCAACTCCGACAAGCAGCAAGGGATGCTTGTCCAATACAGTACCGCGGGCCGTCTGGGTCCGTACCACGCAATACAGATGCTCCAGTAGCGTGCCGTCGCCGCACCCCATATCGCAGATTCCTTCCGGTTGCTGTTCGAGCGGACGGTTGAAGATCTCCACAATGATTTCGTCTATTTTTCTAAAATACGTCTTATGAGCGCCGCCACTGCCCCATACATTCATGCCCCGATTCACGAGTAATTCGGATCCCGTCTCGTCGAAGCGCGCGACGCGCGGATTGCCAAACAGAAGCGTGCTGAGGACATTCAGGAGAGGGAGATAAGAAACGGTCACTCCATACGATGCCCCGATCTGCGCCGCATAGAGCCCAGACGGCGTGAGGCTAACACGATTGTGCTCGCGCGCCATCCACCCTTGGTTCTCCAGGAGATCAAATAGCAAGGCGAGGCTCGCCCGATTTCCTTCCAGGGTGTCCAGATCCATAGGCCCTCGCTCCAGCCGCGCGAAAATTCCGCCTCGCGCCAATGCAACCATCGCCGGGCCCACGAGTATACTGTCTAGGTACTGACATATATGGTTATATACCC
Organism: Terriglobia bacterium; assembly: GCA_963811715.1. Taxonomy (GTDB): domain Bacteria; phylum Acidobacteriota; class Terriglobia; order Acidiferrales; family UBA7541; genus Palsa-360. Next base: position 1,369,691 of record CAWESM010000003.1, on the reverse strand, counting down.
CTGTCTTGACGGAGTCCCCTGGGGGAACCAAACCCCAATGATCCCTGGCCCTGAGCACGAGCGTTTCGAGTGACGAAAGAATCGTCTCACTGGACTTCCCAAACAAGAAATCTTCCAGAAAAATCGCTTTGGGGAGGAAGGAAACGACCTCGCCACAAAGTCCCGCAGCTACGCTCACGGCGAACCTGCCCTTGTCCGTCAATGAGTAATCCACGGCATGGCTGTCGTTCCCGGTTCGTTCTTGCATCCAGCCACACGAAGTCAGTAGGCGGAGGGCAACACGCAAGTACCCTCGATTGCCGTGCGTTTGCTCTACGATCCGATCGAGTTCCACCAGCGCCGGCCCATGACTGAAGAGTTCGAAGACCTTACCGTCGGAAAGCGCTTGGAGGGTTGGAATCACGACAATTCCCGCAAGGTGATGGAAGAGGGTGGCCCGAACCTTGGCCTTCTCGTCTTCCGTGATGGGTATAGTGGCCATAAGCGTTTCGCTGCCGGTCTTGTGGGTGGATGTTCCTTAGACCCGCCCCTCGAATAGATCTCTCCCCTCCACCAAAGCACGCATCTTGCGATCCGCGACGCTCCGCGGCAACATCCAGAAACCGCAGTCGGGATGGACGTACCGCAGCCGGCCAGGTCCAAGCGTCTTCACAATATTCTCAATGCGCGACGCGATCAGCTCCGGGCTCTCGACTTCGTTATCTTTTATGTCCACGAGGCCGATTCCAAGACCAATCTTTGGATCGAGTTCGGAAAATAAGGCCAGTTCGTCGTATCCTCGCCGCGCAAACTCCAGCACGAGGTGGTCCACTCGGAGAGAATTCAAAAATGGAATTAGATCGCGCCAGAACCCGCGCAACATCGGCTGTCCCCCGTAATTCCCGAAACAGATGTGCACGGCCGATTCATTCAAGATGCCGTCGAGCACATGATTGATCGCCTCGGCCGCCCATGGGGCATCCTGGGGAAAGCCAATAATACAGGCCTCATCCAGCTGCACGACGTCCGCCTCGATAAATTCGATCTGCCGCCGAAGAACAGCCGCCAAATCCATCGCCAGGCCGGGCACGTCCTTGTAATAACAATTTGTGAGGACCCTGGACAGCATGTGCGGGCCAGTGCAAGTAAATTTGAGCGGTGATTTCGTGAGCCCGCGGACGAAATCGAAATCCCTGGGGAGGTTTAGCGTCCCTTCGTGGATCTTGCCGACGGCCATCCCTGCCGTGAGGAGGCGATATCCGGAGGCGCGATCGCTCCGGAACCGATCGAAATCCGAAAGAGTGAACTCCTTGCGGATTCCGTCCATTTGCGAAGCGAAATAATCCACCATCCCATTCGTTTCCGGATGACTCGGGTCGAACCGCATGAGTTCTCCGTCGGACACCAGGTCGAGTCCAGCCAGTTCTTGCGTTTTCAATACCGCCATGACGGCATCACGAAGAACGAGGCGCGAGGTACTCCCCACCAGCCAGGAGGGGACCGGATAACTGCCCACTACGGTTGTCTTGATTCGTGGAGGCATCGAATTCTCCCGTTCCCTTGCAGAAAACAAGACTACATCATCGAGGAAGCGTGACCGGTCACGTTGTTTTGGATGCGCGGCGAACACACGTAAAGAGAATCGCGCCCGCAACAATCGAGACGACGCTCGCGGCCTGCGCGTTGGTAAGCCCATGGAACGATCGCGGATTGATGCGAATGATTTCGATCAGATACCGTGCGATGCCCGTGAGCACCAGATACGCGGCAAATACAATTCCGTTTGGCGCGTGCGTCTTCCAGGTGCGCGCGCCCAGACGCCAGAGAATCCAGAAGATCACGACGGCGATCAGAAACTCGTAAATCGGCGTGGGGTGAACACGCTCCGTGGTCGGCACGATTCCATTCGGAAAACTCATGCCCCAAGGGAGCGACGTGGGGATTCCGTAATCGCCGTCGCCGGAAATCAGGCACCCGATGCGCCCGATGCCGTAACCCAGCGCGCCGGCGGGCGAGGCTGCATCCAGCATCAGCAACGCGGGTATTTTGAAGCGCCGCGCCAAATACAAAAGGGCAAGGAATCCGCCGATCACCGCCCCAAAAAAGGCGAATCCCATCGTGCTGAAAAGCTGCGGCCACGGGTCGGCAAAAAATTCAGCTGGAGTTTCGAGCAAGTGGTAGAGCCGCGACCCGGCCAGTCCGGACAAACCTGTAATGCCGATGATCGCTTCCGCGTCGGCTGTGGTGCCTCGGCGGGCAAAATCCGCGCGAAGAATGAAGAACGCACAGATCAGCCCGACGGCAACCATGAGGCCGTATGTCCCAAGTGTCAAAGGACCGATGTGGATGAAGGGATACAACCTGACTCCAATTCTCGCCCGCGGTCAGCGAATCTCGCGTCGCTCCGTTCTGTGAACCGCGAGCAAGCCGCGACAGTATAACCGAGAAGCCGCGGACGCGTTCAGGCGCGGACCATCCGTTTGACCGCAAGCCAGGGCAACTGCAAGATCGTCAGCGGATGCGACCAAAGACGCTTGGCCATCAGCCAAGCGTGGCGATGCGACCGGTGCAGGCCATCCGCCGCAAGAAATTGCGTGGCGTCTTCAATCGTATACAGGTGCCACCACCCCCCTACCATTTCGCGGTTGCGCTTTCGTTCCGGCCCGTCGCGAATTCCGGCCATTCCCTGAGGATGATGGGAGAAATCGTGATTCTGATGGACCGCGACGACGACGCGGGAAACATCCACTAACTCCGCGCCGCGCGACCTCGCGTGCCACAGAATATAATTGTCCCAGGAGAATCGTCCAATGGCGAGCGGGAGAAGCCCGTCGCAGACGCCGCGCGAAAAAATAAAATAGTCGATGTAGTTTCCAGGGCGTTGCACATTGGCGCCCAGGGCCTTCGCCCGTAGGGATTCCGCCCAGCCCGGCCGCGAAAAATCGAGAGGCTCATTCCAATCGAGGTCCCATCGCCGGCCAACCATCATGAATTTTTCATGCCGGGGGCGAACACGATCCAGAGCCGGAACAAAATCATCGGTCAGAACAATGTCGGCATTCACGTAGCCAAGCAGCGGCGTGGTGGCGTGCTGTTCGGCCTGGCGAAAGAGCTCGCCGAGCAGCGGCGTGCCGAACTCGTTGCGCGCAACTTCCGGAAAATGGCGGAGCCCCAGCTCGCCGGCGATTTCCGCCGTGCCTTCTTCGTTGCCAAAAAGAATTATTTCCGGCCGCGGGGTGAGGCGCGTCCAACTCGCGATGGCATTGCGCTGGATCGTCGCGATAGGTCCGCGGAAATTCTTAGGGATGGCAAACAGGGTGAGCATCTGGTGCTTCGGGTGGGTTTCCTTGGGTTCCGTTCTCAATTTGCTTTCCCGGGCCGGCCAGCAATATACACGCGGCTATGCCGGCACGCAATGTGCGCTGCCCGTACACCCGTTTCGAGACGAGGGCTTCCCAATCGGACATGGGCGCGGTGAATCCTGTTGTTGTCTTTAGCAAGGAGTGACACAATTTCTGTAGTTCTTCCCGCGTTCAGCCGTCACTGCGCACGGCAGCCCTCTCATCGCCGGGAATGTGCCGGAGGCATGAGATGGCGAATCAACCCGTAAGAAATGGTGTCAAGCGAACTGCCGCGCTGGGCGGAGGCGCTCTCGTTGCGGAGCCAGACCGGCGATTGGTATCTCGAATCATGTTGGTTGCGAGTGTGGAGGCTGAGGAACTTACCAATGGAATTAGTCTCTCCGCGCGAACCTCTGATATCTCCGTGCACGGATGTTATCTCGATACAATAAATCCGTTCTCGACGGGTACGCGGATTCGCGTTCATTTGACGAAGGGAAATGAGACCTTCCATTCGCTCGCTATAGTGACCTACGCGCACCAGGGTATGGGCATGGGCATCGCGTTCATGGAAATTAGTCAGGAGGCGCGAGAGATAATCCAGGGGTGGATTGCCGAAATGGAAAGTGGCCAGGCGCCACTGGTGCCCCTGAGGTCCGCGCAGAATCCGGCACCGGCAAACTCCAATGAGGGCCGCCCAACTTTGCGCGTCGAACGGTTAATTCATGTTCTAGTGAAAAAAGGACTTCTGACGCATGAAGAAGAACAGAGAATATTAGGGTCGAATTAGCCGCAAGATCAGTCTTCCGCGCAAACACACGCCTGACCCCGCATCGGTCCATCCAGTGTTCCCGGTAGGAGCCGCGCGCCAATGCAAGACTAATGCATGACGGGTTGCTCGCCCGGCGCCGGTTTGCTTCTTCTCATGATGAGGATGAAGGGGACCAGGCAAAGCACGATCAAGGCGAGGATGGAGATCACCTCGACGTAGGCCATCGTCGTCGCCTGTCTTTCAATCATGCCAGAAACAAGACCGTAGGCCTGCTGCGTAGCCCCGGTGGTGCTGGCGCCCTGCTTCTTCAACATTTGGACCAAGCCACCCATCAGGCTCTCATACGCAGGGCTTCCGGGCGTCGTATTCTTCATGAGCGAATTCTGACGCTGCTGCGCGATACGCGAAATCGAAGTCGTGATCAGCGCGATCCCGATGCTTCCGCCAATGTTTCGCACAAAGCTGTTCATCGAGGAGATTTGATTGTTCTTCTCCCGTGGAATGCCCACGTAGGCCAAAACGTTTTGAGGAACGAAAATGAACGCCAATCCGACCATCTGGTAGGTACGAATCATGAACGCGGTGCGGAAATCCATGGTGAGGTTGAATTGCTTGGACATATAAAAAAGCGCCGCGGAAATGGAAATGAACCCGAACGCCATCAACTTTCGCGGATCGACCCGGGAAACCGTCACTCCGACGAACGGCAGCAAGCAAATCATGATGATCCCGCCGCCGGCCAGCGCCTCTCCCGCGTTCACCGCTGGATACCCGAGTTGTACTTGCAGAAACTGCGGAATCATGACCGTCGTGCTGTACAGCACGAGTCCGAGCGTAAAGCTGAAGAACATCGCCGTTGCGAAATTGCGCTTCTTGAACAAACGGATGTCCACGACGGGATTCGGATGACGCCACTCCCACATGATCCAGACCACGAATGAATAGACGGCAATAAGGACCAGGCCCGTGATCCATGGGGACGAAAACCAATCCGACTCCTGCCCCTTGTCTAGAGCAATCTGCAAGCTGGCAATCGCCAGGGTGATCAAACCGAGGCCGACATAGTCGGCGCGAATCCCTCTTCTTCTCTCTTGTTCGCGTTTCAGGAACGGCGGGTCTTCTACCAGCCAGTTCGTCAGAAACAGGGAGAGAATCCCGATCGGCACGTTGATGTAGAAAATCCAGCGCCACGTGTAATTGTCCGTAATCCATCCCCCCAGTGTAGGACCGATCGCGGGCGCCACCACGACGGCCATGCCGTAAACCGCGAAAGCCATGCCGCGCTTGGAAACCGGAAACGTATCGGCAAGGATCGCCTGTTCGCTAGGCTGAAGTCCACCTCCACCGATACCCTGCAGGATGCGAAAGAAAATCAGCATCCCCAGGCTGGGCGCAAGTCCGCACAGGAAACTGCTGCAGGTGAACAGGGCGACACACGACATATAAAAACGTTTTCGCCCGATGATGGTCGAAAGCCACGCGCTTATCGGCAGGATGATGGCGTTCGAAACCAGATAGCTGGTCAGGACCCAAGTGGATTCTTCATAACTAGCGGAGAGGCTCCCGGCAATGTGCTTCAAAGATACGTTGGCAATGGCGGTGTCGAGAATCTCCATGAACGTCGCCAACGTAACCGTCAGTGCGATGAGCCATGGATTGAATCTCGGCTTCCAGTAGACTTCCTGAGTGTCCGCCACGGCACAGTCCTCTACTTCAACCAAACCTTTGGGACAACGGACATGCCCGGCCGTAGGCGTTCGAGACCCTGCTGTCCCGCCTTAAACCGGATGCGCACCGGCAGGCGCTGCACGACCTTGACGTAATTCCCGGTGGCGTTTTCCGGCGGCAACAAACTGGTAATGGAGCCGGTGGATCCGGGCATGGCTTCCACATAGCCATCAAAATCCTGGCCGTAGGCATCCACGGAAATCGTCACCGATTGTTGGGCGTGCATTTTTCTTAACTGACTTTCCTTGAAGTTGGCCGTCACCCAGAGGTCGCCGAGGTCGGCGAGCGTGATGAGCCTTTGCCCTTTGCTGACGTGTTCGCCCACGTCCACGGTGCGCTTGCTTACGACTCCCGCCACAGGAGAAATAATCCGGCAATAGCTGAGGTCGAGTTGCGCGCGGTCTACTTGAGCCTTCATCGCCTGGACGTCGGCCTGGTGTGATTGCAGGTTGGCTCTGGAAATGGCGACCTGATTGGGCGCGTCCACGGTCGCCTGGGCCCGCCGGCTGTGCGCCATGTCAAGCGAAGCCCGTCGCTGCTCCACAACTTTCTGCGCGGACTCGGCCGACGAGCGCGCCGAATCGACTGCGGCGGCGAGCGCTTTCGCTGTCGCGACCACCTGGTCGTACTGCGAGCGCGAAACTTCTTCCTTCTCGACCAGCGATTTATACCGCCCGACGTCGCTCTGGGCCTTGGCGTTATTCGCTTCGGTCTCCTGCAAACGAGAGAGCGCCGCCGCTTGGTCCCGCTCGGCGGCCGCGACGCCGGCCTCGGCATTCAACACTTCGGACTGACTCGTCGAGATGCTCGTCTGCGAGGAGCTCTGCGTGATGGGGATGTTCGGATTCTCCGCTCGCAAATCCGCCTGTGCCTTCAGGAGCTGCGCCTGCACCTGTTCCAAGGCAATTTCGTAGTCGCGAGGATCCATTTCAGCAACGAGCTGTCCTGCCTGGATCGATTGATTCTCTTCCACGTGAACGGCCTTGATCACACCATCGATTCGCGCCGTGATTCCATTCAGGTGCCCGTCCACCTGGGCATCATCGGTCGATTCATACGTCCTGGAGTACAACCAAAATCCAATGACGCCAACCAGGACCACGAGGCCCAGAATCGACGCAAAGAGAAAGCTCTTTCGACGTCCCTGACCGTTATCGTCCGCGGCGCCCACGTCGTTCTGTATTCCCGCCGGGCGCTCGGCGGGCCGCGAAATCGGTGATTCCCGCAGTTCGTCTACAGCCATGTTTATTGACTCCTCAAAAGGTCGCGCATGATCTTTTCCGCTTGGCCGGCCGCCCGGGCGACGCCTGCCTTCGCGAGATTGTGCGCGTTCAGACTGGCGATGTAATCCTGCTCCGCGCTGGAGACCACCTCTTGCGCCTGCACCACTTCGACTGTGTCTGCTACGCCGGAGGCAAAGCGATCCCTGGCCTGTTGAAGCTCGTCCTGCGCGAGGGCGCGCCGGCTTTGCGCGACACGAACCTGTTCCGCCGCCGCGTTCAGGTCGAGGAACGCCGTACGCACGTCCGCCTCGACCCGGGCGCGCAAATCATCATACTCCGCGCGGCGTTGCTCGAGCCGGGCATCCGCCTCTTCGATATCTCCCCGGGATTGCCCCCCCGCCCAAATGGGAAAGTGTAGCTGCCCCTCGACGGAAAATGTTCCGTGCGAGGTGGCGGGGTTGATTCCGATCACTCCATAATCCGCGGCAAAATCGAGCGTGGGAAAGCGTTCCGCAACGGCCGCTTTGCGGGAAAATTCCGCGGCGTGCAGTTGCGCTTCCGCCGCCTTCAGATCGGACCGGTTGTGCGACGCGAGATCGATGGCCTGCTCGAGTGTGAGGTTTTCCAGCGGCGCATACGGCAGTGCGTCGGTCAAAATAAATTCCTGACCGGAGGATAGCCCGATCAGCCGGGCAAGCGCGATCTTCTGCTTGGCGTAGGCGGCCTGCTCCAGGGTCAACCGCTGCTGCTGCGTTTGAAGTTCCACTTGGCTCCGCGTCATATCAATCCGCGCGCTCAGACCCGACGTGAAGCGATCGAGCGCTTGCTGATAAATCGCCTGCGCGCTCTCCACTTGCACCTTGGCGGAATCGACGCGCGCCGATTCGGCAATCACTTGCAAATATCCCGCGGTTACCACGTACACAACGAGTTCGCGCGCGTCCTGGACGGAGAAATTGGCGGCCCGCCGCGCTTCGCGCGAAGATTGATAAGTCCGCAGGGCCTGAACGTCAGCCAATTTTTGCGTCAGGTTGCCGCGCAAGTCAAAGTAGTTGAATGGCCCCACGATTGTCGGTATGGAGAATCCGGCACTCGGCGGGAGGCTGAACTTGAAGCCGAAAGAGGCCAAGTCAATTTGCTGATCCTCTTCGCGAAGATTGGCGCTTAGATTTGGCAACAACGGGCTGCGCGCAACAATGGTCTCGCCCTGCGCCTGCCGGAGGCTTTGCTGGGAATTGATCGCCCCCAGGTTATACCGAAGTCCTCTTTTTAATGCCTCGTCGAGAGACAAGGACAGCGCCCCGCTGGAGGGAGCGCCCGAAGGAACACTCCCCTGGAACGCGCTCTGCGCTTGCGCGGGGCCACCCGGTGGAATGGCCGCGAGCGAACCCGTCTGCGCCAATGCGGAAACGGCCACGGGGAATAGGCTCAACGCCATGAGGGAGAAACGAACCCATTGGTATCGCATGCGGACGCACCCGATTCTTCTGAACTTGCTGGCGGCGCCTGCCGTTTCCGGATCGAGACAGCCAGCCGGATCGCAAAACGGGAAAAGGCTTTCCGGAATCGCAAAAAGACTTGCGCAGCCGGGAGCACCCAAGTAAGATACATACACGTATGTATGATGTCAAGCGGCGCGATCCGGGTATAGGGCGCGGGCGTTACTCGAAGCCCGCTTGAATGATGAGAGGATTCTCATTGGCGGCGAAGCAAGAAAGCAAGAGCCGGATCGGCATCGCGCGGCGACCGCGGGTAAGCTCCCGGCAGGCGGAGAGGACTGAAGCGACCCGGCAAAAGCTGCTGGCCGCCGCGGAGCGCATCTTTGCCCGTGACGGTTTTGAAGCCGCCCGCCTCGAAGACATCGCGGCCGGGGCCGGTTATACGCGTGGCGCCTTCTACGCCAATTTTGGGGGCAAGGAAGAGATTTTCTTCGCACTTCTGGAACAGTGGGTCCGGCAACGAATCGATTCCATCACGGCGGTTCTGCGCCGGCAAAAAAGCCCTCGGCAGAAGCTGGCCGCCTTGCGAAAGCATTACGCCGCAATCGCTAAGGACCGGCGCCTCGTCCTGATCTCCCTGGAGTTCAAACTGTTCGCTCTGCGGCACCCCGAAGCGCATGCCAGGTTGCGAGACAGACACCGGCGCATACGTGCCAAATGGGGAGAACTCTTTTCCGAATTGCTGCAGGCGCTTGGCCGCACGCTTCCCATTTCGAACCCCGCTGCCTCTGCCTGCTGCCTCGCGCTGGCCCAGGGATTGCTGCTCGAACAATTGGTCGACCCAAAAACGCTTTCGGAAAAGGACGTTCGCCACATGCTGGGCCTCTTTTTCGATTCTATTTTCAAGGGAAATGCAACGTAATCCGCGCGGATTCGAGAGGATTTGTAACGAAATTGTGGACCCTGGCATCGAATTATTATGCACAAGGAGCACGGGCAGAATTCTGCAGAACTGACAAGAAATGGTTTCCTTTCGGATTTCTTCGGCCTACGAATTCAGTCCCCTGAGATAGTGGCGAAGAGCGGGCTTGCTGTGTCCATGGATTCATCCGAAAAAAGGTAGCGTGGGCGGATTTCAAAATTGGATTGCGGATTGGTGTTGACGAAATGGCCGGCGTGAGGAGGCGCCAGGAGTAACCCATGTGGATTGTCCGGCTAGCCCTGCGGAGGCCTTACACCTTTGTGGTGATGTCCTTGCTTATCCTGATTCTCGGGCCTCTGGTCATCTACAACACCCCCACCGACGTTTTTCCGGACATCAATATTCCCGTCATCAGCGTGGTCTGGTCCTACACCGGCCTCTCCGCGGATGAGATGGCTTCGCGAATCGTGGTGAGCTACGAACGCGGGCTGACGGCCACGGTAAACGATATCGAGCACATCGAGTCGCAGTCCCTGAATGGACTCGGTGTGGTGAAGATTTATTTTCATCCCAACGTGCGCCTGGAGATGGCGCTGGCGCAAGTCACGGCCATCTCGCAAGCCGCGGTCCGCACCGACCCGCCAGGAACCACTCCCCCGTTCATCATCACTTACGATGCGTCCTCGGTGCCCATCCTCCAATTGGCGCTGTCCGGAAAGAACCTCTCCGAGCAGCAGTTGAATGACATTGGAGCAAATTTTATCCGGTCGCAACTGGCCACCGTGCAAGGCGCTGTTCTTCCGAATCCTTATGGAGGCAAGCAACGCCAGGTGCAAGTGGACCTTGATATCGCGGCTCTCCAGGCGAAAGGGCTCTCCCCGAATGACGTTGTCAATGCGATCGGTTCCCAGAATCTGATTCTGCCCTCCGGCACGGTAAAAATCGGCTCTTTTGAAAGCGACGTGGAACTCAACAGCAGTCCGAAGACGGTACGGGAATTGAATGATCTGCCGATCAAGGCCGTGGGCGCCAATACGATTTACATCCGCGATGTGGCGCACGTCCGCGACGGGAGTCCCCCGCAAACGAATATCGTTCACGTGGACGGACAACGCGCTGCCCTGATGACCGTTCTGAAATCGGGCAATGCGTCAACGCTCGACGTCATCGCGAAAATCAAGGAGGCCATGCCCAGGGTGCTCGCAGCGCTTCCTCCCGAGCTGCAGGTCCGGCCCATCGCGGACCAATCCTTGTTTGTCCGCGCTTCCATTAATGGGGTTCTGCGGGAGGCGATCATCGCCGCATGCCTGACCGGAATCATGATCCTAATTTTCCTGGGAAGCTGGCGCAGCACGCTGATCATCGCGGTTTCCATTCCCTTGTCGATTCTGACGTCCATCATCGTTCTGAGCGCGATCGGGCAAACCATTAATATTATGACGCTGGGCGGCTTGGCGCTGGCGGTCGGCATTCTGGTCGACGACGCTACGGTGGAAATCGAAAACATCAATCGAAATCTCGCGCAGGGCAAGGAAATTATTCAGGCGATCCTGGACGGGGCCCAGCAGATCGCGGTTCCGGCATTCGTGTCCACGCTTTGCATTTGCATTGTCTTTGTTCCGATGTTCTTCCTCACGGGCGTGGCTCGCTACCTGTTCGTGCCGCTCGCCGAGGCCGTGGTGTTCGCGATGCTCGCCTCCTACTTGCTCTCGCGCACCTTGGTGCCGACGATGGCGCGGTTCCTGCTGAAGGCCCATGAGGAAGAATCGGCGCAGAAATCCCTCGCCAGCCGGAATCCCTTCGTGCGAGCGCAAGGATACTTTGAATTGCAGTTTGAAAAGTTCCGGACTGCGTACCGGGGAATTCTTCAACAATGTCTCGCGCACCGGATTCTGTTTCCGCTGGGTTTCCTGGCTCTCTGTGCGTGTTCCTTCGCGCTCATGCCGTGGATCGGCGAGGATTTCTTCCCCTCGGTCGACGCGGGTCAAATCAAGCTGCATATGCGCGCGCCGACGGCGACGCGCATTGAAGAAACGGCGGCGCTGTGCGACGACGTCGAACGAATCATTCATGAGGAAATTCCGGCCGGCGAAATTGAAAGCGTGATCGACAACATCGGACTCCCTTACAGCGCGTATAACTATACCTATAGCACCTCCGCTCCCATCGGGCCGGAAGATGCGGACATCATGATTTCTCTTTCCCAAAATCATCGGCCCAGCAATCAGTACATTCACGATCTGCGTTTGCGGCTGGCCAAGGAATTTCCCGGCGTGCTGTTTTACTTTCCGCCGGCGGACATCGTCAGCCAGATCCTGAACTTCGGCCTCCCCGCCCCGATCGACATCCAGATCGTGGGGCGCGATGTCGAAGCGAATCACCAGTTTGCAAACACGCTGCTGACGCAGTTGAATTCGGTCACGGGCATTGCCGACTTGCGCGTTCAGCAGCCCTTCAACCAGCCAAAGCTGCGCATCGATGTGGACCGGACCAAGACCTTGCAGGCAGGGTTGACTCAGCGGGACGTTGCCGGGAATCTTCTTGTCTCCTTGAGCGGAAGCTTTCAGACCTCGCCCTCTTTCTGGCTGGACCCGGAGTCGGGGGTCAGCTACACCGTCGCGACACAATCCCCACAATACAATTTCGAAACCCTGCAAGACCTTGAAAATATCCCTGTGAACGGCAGCACCAATGCGCCGTGGCAGATGCTGGCGAACCTCGGAAGCATCAAGCGTGGCGTGGGGATGGCGACTGTGTCCCACTACAACGCCCAGACCGTGCTTGACATTTTTGGTTCCACGCAAGGACGTGACCTCGGCGGAGTCGCCCGCGACGTCCAGGCCATTGTGGATCGGAATCGGAGCCAACTCCCCAGGGGATCGCAAATCATCGTGCGCGGCCAGATCGCCACGATGCAGTCATCGTTCGTGGGCCTGTTGGCCGGTCTGGCGTTCGCTATTTTTCTGATCTATCTGCTGATTGTGGTGAATTTTCAGTCGTGGCTCGATCCCTTTATCATCATCTCGGCGCTGCCCGCGGCTCTGGCGGGGATCGTCTGGATGCTGTTCCTCACGCAAACGACCATCAGTGTGCCGGCGTTGACCGGATCCATCATGTGCATGGGTGTGGCCACGGCGAACAGCATCCTTGTGGTGAGCTTTGCGAAGGAACGGATTGCGGAAGGAATGGATCCGATCCACGCCGCGGAAGAAGCTGGATTTACCCGTTTTCGCCCGGTGATCATGACGGCCATGGCCATGATTATCGGCATGGTGCCGTTGGCCCTTGGCCTCGGTGAAGGCGGCGAGCAGAATGCGCCGCTCGGGCGCGCCGTCATCGGCGGATTGGCCTTTGCGACGGTGGCGACGCTTTTCTTCGTTCCGGCGGTGTACAGCCTGATTCACGGTTCCCGCAAGAATCCTGGGGAGTCCGTGGTCTTGGAGCTTCCGGGCGATTAAGTTTTGCATGATTTTTTCGGAGGGTATCAGATGTCGGGCTTTTCCTATCAGAAGGGTGCGGAGCGTGCTCATTCCACTTCCACAGGGAGTGCGGCCACTCGTGCGATCCTGTTGCTTTTTACCGTGGTAGTCGTCGCCATCATCGTAATTTGGGGAATTTCCAACCGGCGCAAGGCGAACGCTCAACTTTCCATGGAAACTCGCGAACTAGCGATTCCTACCGTGACGGTAATTCATCCAAAGCGCGGAGCGCCGCAACAGGAGATCGTTCTTCCCGGTGACATGCAGCCCTACACGGACGCGCCGATCTACGCGCGCACCACTGGGTACCTGAAAAGCTGGCAGGCGGATATCGGCGCCCGCGTGAAGGCCGGCGAATTGTTGGCGGAGATTGATACTCCCGAAGTGGACCAGCAGCTTCAGCAGGCGCGCGCCGACCTAGACACTGCGGAGGCCAATCTGCACCTCGCCGAGATCACGGCCACGCGCTACAAGGATTTGCTGAAGACCGATTCGGTCGCGCAGCAGGATGTGGACAATGCAAACGGGAACTTCGACGCGCGCAGAACGGCGGTCGAGTCGGCCCGGTCCAACGTGAAGCGTCTGGAAGACCTGCAATCTTTCAAGAAAATTTACGCTCCCTTCGACGGTGTAATCACCGCGCGCAACACGGACATCGGAGCCTTGATCGATTCCGGCAGCAGCGGCGGCGCCACCCACGAGCTGTTCCATATCGCCGCCCTCAACCGGCTACGCGTGTATGTGAATGTTCCACAGGTGTATTCGCCGCATGTCAAGGCCGGCTTGCGCGCGCAGTTGACGCTGGCCGAATTTCCGGGCCGCCACTTCGAAGGGATCATCGTCCGGGACTCCGGAGCGATCGACAACGCGACACGCACATTGCTCACGGAAATCGACGTCAACAATCCAACGGGTGAGCTGAAGCCCGGCGGTTACGTTGAGGTCCATCTCGCGCTGCCATCCTCGGTGACCACTTTTACGCTCCCCGACAATGCAACGATCTTCAAGTCCGCGGGGATGCAAGTGGCCACCGTGAAAGACGGGAAAACCATAGCGTTGAAACCGATTACGCCCGGCCGGGACTTTGGGACCGAGACGGAAGTCCTGGCAGGCCTGAAAGGCGATGAATCCGTTGTCTTAAACCCTCCGGACTCGCTCACCGAAGGTCAGGAAATCCGGCTTTTGCAGACGCAGCCTCCTGTGCAGAGGAGGCCTTAATGCTTGGGGAGATGATCCATAACATTTCTCTTCGCAAGAGAAACATTCGATGCTCGAGCTCGTTCGCGATTCTCTGCGCTGGGCTTCTCTTGACTGCTGGCTGCACGGTAGGTCCAAAATACGTGAGGCCCACCACGGAAATCCCGTCCACTTATAAGGTGGTGGGGAACTGGAAGCCCGCCGAACCCGGCGACGAAGCGCGCAAGGGCAATTGGTGGGAAATTTTCCAGGACCCGCAGCTGAATGCGCTGGAAGAAAAACTAGCTGTCTCCAACCAATCCTTACGGGCCGCGCAGGACCACTTCCTACAGGCGCGCGCCGAGTTGCGAATTTCGCGGTCTGCCCAGTTCCCACTGGTCACGGTGGGTTCCACCATCACGCGTCAGCGCGAGTCGCTCAATCGAGCGTTGTCAAGCCCCACCGCGCCAGTTTATTATTCGGACTTCCTCGTTTCCGGCGGCGATTTTTCCTACGAGGCCGACGTGTGGGGAAGGGTCCGCCGGGTCGTGGAATCCAGCCGCGCGCAAGCCCAGGCCAGCGCGGCCGACCTGGAAACGGTTCGTTTGAGCCTCCATGCCGAACTCGCCCTGGACTACTTCACCCTCCGCGGCCTCGATGCCCAGAAACAATTGTTTGATTCGAATGTGGATGCGTTCCAAAAGGCCCTGGACCTGACCGAAAGCCGATTTCATGGCGGCCTCGCTTCCAGGGAAGACGTCGAGTTGGCGGCCACACAACTCGAGCAGACGCGCGCACAGGACATTGACCTGAGATCCGCGCGCGACCAATTCGAACACGCCATCGCCGTGCTGATCGGGCAACCCGCATCCACCTTCAGCTTATCGGCCGCCCCACTGCAAGCTACTCCCCCGGTTACTCCTCCTGGGCTGCCGTCGGAGTTGCTCGAAAGGCGTCCGGATATCGCCAGTGCTGAGAGGCAGGTCGCATCCGCCAATGCGCAAATTGGCGTGGCCAGGGCAGCTTACTTTCCGTTGATCACCTTGGGTCTGGTTGGCGGCTTTGAGAGCGGCGCGTTTACCTCTTGGCTGGCCGGCCCCAGCGCGCTCTGGTCGGTCGGCGGGTCCGCGCTTCAAACCGTCTTCGACGCCGGACGGCGGCGGGCCATTTCCGATCAGGCGAAAGCCGCATACGACGGGACAGTGGCGAATTACCAACAAACGGTGCTGACTTCGTTTCAGCAAGTGGAGGATTCCCTCTCCGACTTGCGCGTTCTCGAGGAAGAAGCCAAAACCCAGGACGCCGCGGTCGCGGCCGCGAACCGCTCGCTGGAACAATCCACCAACCGGTACAAGGGCGGACTCGACACGTATCTGACGGTAATTACGGCGCAGAGCGCGGTGCTAGAGAACGAACGAACAGCGGTCACCCTCCTGACGCGCCGCATGACTTCCACGGTCCTCTTGGTGAAAGCTCTCGGCGGAGGCTGGGATATTTCCAAACTGCCGCCGGTCGACTAGAATGCCCTCACTTGAAGGATTGGTGTAAGTCGCTAATCTTAATCGGATCAGTAAGGGAAACAAAGTGACAAGGAAAAGAGTGAGATCCTTTCTGTCGTTTTTCTGGTCGCTGACGTTGTTCACCGCACTTTCATCAACACTGGCGGCGGGCGCGTATCATCTGATCAAGAAGATTCCTATCCCCGGCGATGGAGGATGGGATTACGTAGCGGCCGACAGTGAAGGCCGCCGACTGTATATTTCGCACAATACCGAAATTGTTGTGCTGGATCTCGACTCCGGCGCTACCGTCGGAAAGATTGCGGCTGGGGAGGACACGCATGGCGCTGCGATCGCGCGAGAATTGGGGCGCGGCTTCGTCAGCGCCTCTGACCCTGGTTCGGTAACCATCTTCGATCTCAAAACTCTCGCCACGATCGGCAAAGTGAAAGTCGGAGACGACCCGAATGGGATCATTTACGACCGCAAAACACAGCGCATTTTCACCGCCGATCGCGGCAGCAAACGCATCACCGCAATCGACGCGAAGACGGGAAAAATCGCCGGCACAATCGAAAACCTGGGAGGCAGAACGGAACACCTGGCCTCTGATGAGGCCGGGCACATCTTCCTGAATATGCAAGATCGCAATACGACTCTGAAACTTGACTCGCAAGCATTGAAAGTGATGGAAACTTGGCCGGTGGCCCCGTGCGAAGGGCCAAGCAGCATGGACATGGACCGCGCTCACCAGCGTGTTTTCATCGGATGCAGAAGCGGAGCAATGGCTGTCTTGGACGTCACAACGGGGGAAATCGTCACCAGCCAGCCGATCGGCAGGGGCGTGGACGCAGCAGAGTTCGACCCCGCGACAGGATTGGTTTATTTCTCGACTGGCGGTGGCGAAGGCGCTCTCTCGATTTTCCACGAGGACACACCCGAGAAATACACACTCGTCGAAACCGTGAAGACCCAATCTGGAGCCAGGACCATGGCTCTCGATCGAAAGACGGGCAGGGTGTACCTGTCCGTTGCGGATCTGGGTCCGCGTCCGGAAGCCGAGCCCGGTAAACCCCAGCCCAGGGCGCCCATACTGCCCGGCACGTTCTCCGTTTTGGTGGTCGGACGCTAGATGCGGCTGCCGGCCGTAGTCTTCATTCGATCAGGGCGATCCGCCGGGCGTGCCGTCCCCCTTCAAATGGAGTGACCAGCCATATTTTTACTATTTCGATAGCTAGTTCTTCAGGTATCATTCTCTGGCCCAGGGAAAGCACGTTGCTGTCGTTGTGTTCGCGCGCCAGCCGGGCCGTTTCGAGATTCCAGCACAGCGCGCAGCGGATGCCACGGACTTTATTCGCGACGATGGCTTCGCCGTTGCCCGAACCTCCCAGCACGATGCCGCGCTCGCATTCGCCGCGGGCCACCGCTTCGGCCGTGGGGCGAATGAACAAGGGGTAATCAACCGGCTGCGCGCTGCCTGTGCCGAAGTCCCGGACCTCGTGGCCGAGCCCTGTCAGGAGAGTTTTGATTTTCTCCTTGTACTCGAAGCCGGCATGGTCGGAACCAATCGCGATCTTCATGGGCGCTCGTGTGCGGGCTCTACTGGGAGCCCGCGTTTATAACGATAGGGCGCGCCAATTCCGGCTGTCAAGGGATTGCCGAACGAAACTTCTCACGAAGGGCGCGCTTTGCGGCTGCATTCGACGCGGATCGTATCGACCAGGCCCATGACGAGGGAGCTCTGGCAGCGGACAACCGGCTTCTTTGCATCTTGCTAGTCTCTACTGCATTTGGCCCAACTGGTAGTTCAAATAAGCCATCTGACTTTCATAATCATACTGAGCACTGACTCGCGCGATTTCGGCCTGCGTCATATTCAACTGGGCTTGGCTGAGCTCGACGATCGAACTCAACCCAAGCCCGTACCGGGATTGAGCCAAGTCGAAAGCCTGTGTCGCCTCATTCAAGAGTTGCTCCGTCACCGCCAGGCGTTGGAATGCGGAATTGGCGTTGAGCCAGGCCGTGCGAACATCTCGCACAATTCGATTCTGAAGGTCGCGCAGGTACTGTTCCTGAGCCTGGGCGATCGAGTTCGCCTCGGCGCGACGGGCTGAGAATAGCCGCCCGTTGAAGACGGGGATGTTGACGTTGAATCCTGCCGCGGCGTAACGGCTGGCCAGGGTATCTTGGCGATAGGGAGTGAGTCCAGTGGCGCCGAGCACGGAGATCGTGGGGAACGAGAGGTCGCGCTCCGCAGTGGCAAAGCTTTGTGCGGATTTGACGTTGAAACCCTGACTAATCAGTTCCGGCCGGCTCTGAAGCGCTTCTTGAATCAGCGGCAGGAAGTCGGAAGGTGGAGAAGCAGGCGTGGGTTGCTCGGCCAATTGGAATGTCCGCTGATCCGAATACCCGAGGGCGTCGGAAAGTTCTGCAAAGGAAGATTGGACATCATTCTGTGCTTGGATCAAAAGGAGCTGCGCCTGCGCCAAGTCTACATTCGCAAAACTCACGTCCAGTCCCGATTTGAGATTGCTCTTCTGCAAGGCGCCGGTTTGGTCGGCAACAAGCTGGCGCGACTTGACCGTTTGCTCGGCGACTTGGAGAACGGCCTGCGCTTTCAAAGCCGCAAAGTAAGCCTGATTCAATCGCAGCAGCACGTCAGCCCGCGTAGTTGCGATATTCTCCTGCTGCGCCCGCGCTCGCAGATTCGAGCTTTTGACAAGTTCGTAGGTCCGCCCAAAATCCGTAACTAACTGGCCCGCGGTGAAACCTTCCGCAAACCGGTCGTAAATGATCGGATTGTTCAGGCCTCCCGCGGCAACACGGCTGTTGTGTTCCGCCTCCACTCCCGTGAGGCTGCCGTACGCCTGCGGATAGTATGCGGAACGAACCTCGGTGACCTGCGCTGCCGCTGCCGAAGCCAAATGGGTCGCAGCCTGAATCTGCGGATGATTCTGGATGGCAATTTGTTCGGCCTCCGGCAGAGTCAGACTCTGGCTGGCCTGCCCTCTGCAAGGAACGGCCCCAAACAAAATCCCAGAGAGAAGGGGTAAAAGAAACAACTGATAATGCCGCATTATCGCGCCTCCTCGGGGACGATGGCTGTGCTCGATGCTTCTCTTCGTTGGTAGATCAGCAAGTACGCCGCGGGAACTACAAAAATCGTCAAAAAGATGGAGGATGTCAGCCCACCGATGATGGCCAGCGCCAGTGGAGCATAGGCCTCACTGCCTGTTTCGAGTTTGAGCGCCATGGGTAAAAGCCCGACGATCGTGGCCAGCGAAGTCATCAAGATCGGCCGCAAGCGAATCCGGCAGGAGTCCGCGATCGCCTCCCGCACGCTGTGGCCTTCGCTGCGCAGCGCATTTGCAAAATCCACGATCAGGATGCTGTTGGACACGACCATGCCTTGCAGCATTACTACTCCCATAAGTGACTGAATGTTTAAAGTCGTGCGTGTCAATGCGAGAGTCACGATCACCCCTATCAGCCCGGTCGGAACGGCTAGAATAATCAAGAACGGATCCGTAAAAGAGGTGAATTGCGCCACGAGAACTAAATAGGCCAGGAGCACCGCGAGCAACAGCCCAAAGCCGAAACTTCTGAACGACGATTGCATCGTGACCACCAATCCTCGAAGGTTGATGCGAATGTTCGGCGGCAGGCGGGTCGCCGCAATAATCCTTGAAATCTCCTGTGCGTCTCTCCCAAGGTCCTCCCCGGATGGCGCCACGTAAACATCAATGCTTCTTTGCAACTGGTAATGGTCCACTTCCGTCGGAGAAAGGCCCAGGCTGACGTCGGCGACTTGGTTCAAGTATGTCGGCAGCTTCAAGTTGGGAGCGTGAAGCGGCATGGCCTTCAAGTCTTCCAGGGACTTCACTTGGTTTTCCGGGTACTGCACAGTCACAAAATAATTATTTCCATTCTTGGGGTCGACCCAGTAACTCGGCGCGATCATGGCGTCGGAAGTCAAGGAAGTGATGAGATTGTCGATGACTTCCCTCGGGTCCAATCCGAGTTGGCTGGCTCGTTCGCGATTTACGTTGACTTGCAGCGCGGGGTAGTCCATGTCCTGCGGAACGTATACGTCGGAGACCCCAGGCAACGCTCTGAATTGCCGGGCAAGATCCTCCGCGAGGCGGTCATCGGTTTGCAAGTCCGAACCGCTTACCTGCACATCGATGGGCGCCGGGGCCCCTTGGTTTAGAACTGAATCCACCAGCCCGCCCGATTGAAAGTAGGTCCGCAACTCGGGGAGTTCCCTGGCCACGCGCTCGCGCACCTGGCTCATGTACTGGAAGCTGCCGACTCGGTGATCTTCCTTTAGGCCCACTTGGACGAACGCGGTATGCATTCCCGAATTCGGTGTAAACAGAGCGGAAAGATCGGCCATAAGGCCAATGTTGGATACGACGGTATTCAACTCCGCTGGCGGGACTACCTGGTGTACGATTTCCTCCACTT
The DNA here is from genome assembly GCA_963811715.1 of Terriglobia bacterium. Lineage (GTDB taxonomy): Bacteria > Acidobacteriota > Terriglobia > Acidiferrales > UBA7541 > Palsa-360. The sequence goes on along the minus strand of CAWESM010000003.1, from coordinate 1,349,666 downwards.
TTTTTATGTAGTTCTCCGTGATCTCGATGCGCGTGCCGGTAGGCGCTTTCACATTGATGATGAATTGGCCCGCGTCCGTCCTAGGAAAAAACGAAACGCCGATGAGCGGATAGAGAAGGAAACTCAAAAGGAAGAGGGCGCCGAAAGCGTAGAGAACCTCACGGGGGCGGTCGAGTGCTTTGCGAACCCAGCGCTCGTAAAAGTTCAGCAACTGCTCGAATTTCGCGTTGAATCTAAAATGGAATCTTGTCATCCACGAACTTGCGGCCGGGCTCTCGCCTCCTTCGTGCCCTCCAATGGCCTTAAGGTAACGGGCACTAAATAGTGGTACAACGGTAACCGCGACAAAATAGGACGCAAACAACGCGATGACCACCGCCAGAGCCAGGGCCGTGAACAAATACTTGCTCACTCCAAACAGGAACGTCACCGGGAAGAACACGACCACGGCGATGAGCGTGATTGCCAGAACCGCCAGGACGACTTCGTTGGCGCCGCGCACCGCTGCCGTGCCCGGGTCCTCGCCGTGTTCGATGTGACGATAGATGTTTTCGAGGACGACAACGGAGTTGTCGATGAGGCGGGAGAAGGCCAGCGCCAACCCGCTCAGGACCATGCTGTCAATCGATCGATTCCCCGTATACAGCACGAAAAAAACGATCATGACCGAGAGTGGAATGGAAAGCAGGACGGCCACCGTTGCGCGAAAGCTGCCGAGAAAAACCAAAACCATGACCGCGGTCAGAATCAAGCCGATACTTCCTTCGCGCACTACCGTCGAAATGGCTTGCTTGACGAACAATGATTGGTCGAAGACAACATGGGCCTTGAGCTGGGAAGGAATATCGCGCAGAGATAGGATCGCATTCTTGATCCCATCCACCACCGCGATGGTGTTGGTGTCTCCGCCTTGTTTCTGCACCGCCACGTATACGGATTTCTGGCCGTCCACGCGGACGATGTTGTATTGCATGGCGGCGCCGTCGGATGCTTTGCCGACATCGGAAAGGAAAACTGATTTTTGCCCTTCCGTTTTCAAAGGAATGTCGTTCAGAGCCTGCGCATCGGCAACCTGCGCATTCGTATAGATGTTGTAATCCATCGGCCCAATGCGAACGTCGCCGGCGGGCAGAATCAAATTCGAGGAATTGGTCGCGCGGACCACGTCCATCGGACTCAGTTGATGAGCCTGCAGCTTGAGCGGGTCCACATACACCATGATCTGCCGGTACTTGCCCCCGTAAGGCGGAGGGACCGTCGCGCCGGGAACACCGGCGATCTGGTTTCGAATTTGGTATTGCAAGTAGTCGTGCAACTGAGTTTCGTCGAGCCCTTCTCCCGAAACCGTCAGCAGGCAGACCGGCAAACTCGAAGCGTCCACTTTCATGACCACTGGGGGAAGCGTGCCCTGAGGGAGCCTGCGGAGATCCGCCATGGCCAGATTGGAGATTTGGGTCACGTCGGCGTTGGCGTCCGTCCCGGGCTGGAAGTAGACTTTAATGAGGCTAACACCGGTCATGGAACGCGATTCCATATGGTCGATACCACTTGCCAATGTAAAGAATCGTTCAAATGTGTCCGTAATATCCGCTTCGATCTGCTGCGGCGGCATCCCGCTATAGAAGGTGGCAACGAGAACTACGGGAATGTTAATTGGCGGGAACATATCCACCGGCATGCGCGCTACGCTAGTCAGCCCGAGCACACAAACAAATAAGCACACGACAAGTAACAGGTAAGGATGTCGAACGGCGAATGATGGCATCAGAAACTCCTATTCGATTCCAGAAGGTTCAACAAGTTTGGGCGAAACAACCTCGCCTGCTTTGAATTGTCCTTGTGCGCCAAAAATAACCATTTCGTTCTCCTGAAGGCCGGAGGTAATTTCGACTTCCGTCGCGGATTGCAGTCCGAGCGTCACACTGCGGTTTTCGATCTTGTTGCCGTGGTCCACGACCAGCACTCCTCCTTTACCTTCACCCGCGGACTGGACAGCCTGGACAGGCACAGTCAAAACATTTGCAACGGAGTGCAGCGGAATCTTGACGGAGGCGTACATTCCGGACACGAGCTCGTATTTCGGATTGGGGACGTCCACTTCGGTGTGCATGGTCCGCGTTGTGGTGTCAATCTGGTCGCTGAACCGGATGATTTTCCCGTCGAAAGTTTTATTCGTTCCCGATACGGTTACGGCGACAGTCTCGCCAAGATGAATATCCGGCACGGCCCTTTCCGGAACCGGAATCACAAGCCGCAAAAGATTGTTTTGCGACAGGCGGCAAAGGCCTGAATCGCTCTTATTGGAGGACGTTCCTGCAGGAAGTAGCGCGCCCGTGTACGCGTAGATCTGCGTCACGACCCCGTCAAAGGGAGCCGTCATTCGCGCATAGTCGAACATGGCCTGGTCTTTCCCGAGTGCCGCCTTGGCGACCAGTAAGCCCTGTTCGGCGGAAGCGAGCGCGTCCTTTTCGGAGGACACGCCGGCGCTGGCCTCCAAGTCCTTCCCCTGCGCCACGTCGATTTCCTGTTGCGCGACAAGCTCCGGGCGGGATTTCTGCACGTCGGCGAGCCTTGTGTAGGTCACGTGTGCGACGTTGTAAGCCGATTGCGCACGGTTGAGTTCTTCGCGCGCGCGCGCCAGATCCTGTTCGCTGCGCCGGATGGATGCCTCATCTTGTTGGAGTTGCTGCTGCAATTCCGGAATTTCCAATTCCGCCAGAACCTGTCCCTGTTTGACGTGCGACCCGTAGTCCACATTGAGTTTGTGGATGTACCCGGACACTTTTGCGTAGACGTCGACTTCCTGGTACGGCAGGAATTCCGACGCGATCTCTAAATTGTCGGCGATGTTTCGCCGCGCCACTTTCACCACGGCCGCAGCCGGCGCGTTTGCCGCATCATCGGCTGCGGCCTTGCGCGCACCGCCGCACCCGGCAACAAATCCGGCAAAGAGAAATAATAATGAAAGAGCCCGCGCCCTCGTAAGTCTCATGCCGCCACCTCCGAAATCTCAAAAAAGCTGATCATGGCTTGAAAGCCTTTCTTTTCTCCCCAAGTGCCTTGACCGCGGCGCGGAGAGTTTCGAGCGTGAAACCAGGAGATTGGCACAACCGGATTAGTTCTCCCTCTTGTGCGGACATTTCCTCTGCCACGGCGGGAATTTTATGCGCTATTTCAAAGGGGACCGTTTGAACTCCGTGGCGATCGCCGTGAATCAGGTCGCCTGGCTGTACTTCCATATGCCCCACCTCGACGGCTTTCCCGAAATCGAAAACGTGGGCAAAGGCATGCGAGACGGACGAATTGTGCGCAAACATCTGAAAATTGACCGCTCGCGCCGCGGGAAGATTGCGCACAGCTCCGTTGGTTACCACACCGATGCATCCCAGTGCGACCAGAATGTTTGCGTGAACGTCGCCGAGGAAAGACCCCACCCCTGGGTTTCCGTCCTTATCCTCCAGCACGAGTACTCGCGGCGGCGGAATACTCAACACGTGATCCAACCAGTCGAGTCTGTAGTAATAACTGTGCCCTTCCATGGGCGGTTCGGAGGTTCGGATGCGGGCCGTGACCGCATACCCAACCATCGGCGGAAAATCCTCGAACATGCATCGGATTCTAGAATCGGCAAACCCTTTGTTGCGCAAGCGCACGTCGAAAGCTTCGATTGCGTTTGCTACCGTGCAAGAGTCCAGTTGCCGTAGTTGCTCCAGTTGCTCCGGTGTCAATTGCTTCATATTCGTCAAAACTCCTCAGCTTGCACTTTGCAGACGGACCCTACGAAAACAGCCGGGTGAACATCCATGAGCCGCCGAGGCCGAGTGGCGCCGGAAACCATGGATGTGAGTTTAGGCTAAAACGGGACGACCTGCGTAGAGTTCCCGCGCGCCGCTAAGCGGAGGGCGGGGACCGTAGCTGGCGATAAGAGAAAAATTGGTCGTCTTGCTGGAAGGATGGCAGATCTGGTGGATGCGAAAAGCTGACCGGGGGGCGCGGTGAGGCGAGGCTCGTTTGCTTCAAACAGGGATGCAGGTCGCCGAAATCTCCGAGTAGACACTTGAAGGAGGCTGCAAATTTCGATGAATGGCCGGGCGACACTTCTACAGCAGTTCGGCCCGAGAACGAAGAGTTCTGAATCAATACAGGCAAGAAACTCCATTGAACGATGCCTAAAATCAACACGACGGACAAGAGAAGGCAGGTTGCAAACGGACGCGTTGTGGAGCGGCTACGATACATTTGTCGCCCCTCTGCTTCCGAGGAGGCTATGCTACTGTCTTCAGGCTAGCACCGGGCGAGAAAGAGTGTCAAGAAATGGGTGCGGCACGTTCCTTTCCTCGCAATTCCAGGCTTTTTACAACATCCTTACAGCAGCCGGTCGCCGACTCATGGTAGCCTCATAGCAGCACAATCGAAGACGTCTCGCAGTTGTGTTGGACATGGGTGCTGTCTTGGGTGCCAAGAATACCGCGATTCTTCCGCCTGCGAAGCCCGGCCTCATGCCGGGGCGAACGGCGAAACACGCTTGGATTGCGATCCTCCTCATCGGCGCCTTGCTCCTGTACAGGACTCCCGCGTACGGACAAATGAACACCGCTGAAATCGCCGGCCAGGTGAAAGACCCTTCCGGGGCGACGATTCCCGGTGCCGCAGTCCTTGCCACGCTGACCGCGACCCAACAGAAATACAATGCCGTCACCAATGAAGCGGGCCTGTTCTTGCTCCCGCAGCTCCCCCTGGGCGAATACACTCTTACGGTCAGCGCACCGGGTTTCAAGCAAGCCGTCCAGGAGCAAATCGCGCTTCATGTGGGCGACCATCTCCGGCAGGATTTCCAGCTTGAGCTGGGGGAACAGTCTCAAACCGTCACTGTCGAAGGAACTGCCGGGCTGCTACAAGTCCAATCCGCGGAAATTAAGGACGTGATTCAGAACCAACAAGTCGTTGATCTTCCATTGAAAGGGCGTCAATTTCTGGAGCTGGCTCTGCTGAGCGAAGGCGTCGTGAATCCTCCGGGCGGCACGCGCGGGGATTCCCTGCAGCAGACGGGCAAGTTGATCAACGTCATGGGAAACCGGACCGGGCACAATTTGTTTCTGGTGGACGGCGTGAATGTTACTGATGAGTACTTTAATAATGTAGTTCTAAATCCGTCCGTGGACGCCGTCAGCGAATTCAATATCGCAAAAACGAATTACAACGCGGAATTCGGCGGTAAATCCGGCGCTGTAATCAACGTCATCACGAAATCGGGAACCAACAATTTCCACGGCAGCGTTTACGAATTTCTGCGCAATAACATTTTCGACTCCCGGAATCTCTTCGCTCCCGCCGGCGTCTCTCCACCGTTCCGGGAAAATCAGTTCGGTGCAGCCGTGGGAGGACCCCTCAGCAAGGACAAGGCGTTCTTCTTTGTTAATTATGACGGTCAGCGAATACGCAACTCGTTGCCTCAAGAATTTAATGTGCCGACGGCAACCGAACGCATGGGAGACCTTACTGCCCTTGCGTCTTCCTCATTTTCGTCATTCAAGGACCCTTTCACCCAAGCGGCATTTTCCGGAACCAATCTCACTGGCGATCCGAATTTTCACATCCATGCGGCCGCGCAGGCTCTGCTCGATAAATTGCCCCTGCCGACGCCGGGCCTGGTGGGCCCCCTCAACCTGCTGGCCATCGGACAGCAGAGCATCGATACAAACCAATACAACGCGCGGGTGGATGATCAACTCTCCAATAAGGACGGCGTGTTCGCCCGCGCCTCCGTCTTCGACGCGAATGAATTTGATCCGTTCGGTTCCAGCGTGCTGAATGAAGCGCTGCTGCCGGGTTTTGGCCGGACATTGCGGACCCATTCGGTCAATTTGTCCCTAGGCGAGACGCACACGTTTACTCCAGACGTCCTCAACGAGTTTCGATTTGGCTGGCTCAGCGTTTCCGGCGGGCAAGGCGATCCCAACGCCGGAAACACGTTCGCTGCGCGGAATGGCCTGCTGGGTACAACCACGAATCCGGCGGATATGGGCTACCCGCAAGTGAATTTGAGCGGTGTCTTCAGCACGATTGGGACTGCCACGGGCTTCAACACGCGGGTCGACCGCAATTCCGAATTTTACGACAACGTCCTAATTCATCGCGGCAGGCATACCGTCCAATTCGGCGCCTATTTTTTCCATCTCGACTTCAACCCATCGTTCCCGAACAACGCGCGGGGAACGTATACGTTTAATGGCTCGTCTACAGCTCTGGTGCCAGCGCCGCCGCCGGGGGGCGCCGGGAACGCCTTCGCCGACTTCTTGTTTGGAGTTCCGAGTCAGGCGCAGGTTGGCATCGGCGAAGGAGAGGAAAACGCGCATACGAATTGGGCTCACTTCTACATCCAGGACGGCTGGCAGTTGACAGCCAATTTGAAGTTGGACGCTGGTCTGCGTTACGAATTCAACAGCAATTTGGCCGCTGCGGCGAACCAGACGTCCAACATTGATCTCATGGCCCCTGGCGGACCCGCGTTCGTGGTTTCCGGGAACCTAGCGAATTTGACTGCCACACAGAGCGCGCTCGCGGCAATCGCCGCCACACAAATTCCGCCGATTCCCGTTGTCTCCGCTTCAACGGCCGGCTGGAACGACAGCCTGCTGAGAACGAGGCCCCTGCGATTCTCTCCCCGGCTCGGGCTGGCCTGGACCATTCCGCATTCAGGCGAGACCGTCGTTCGAGCTGGATACGGAGTCTATACCAACCAAGCCGCGTACAGCGTTCTCCAGAACTTGGCTGAAAATGTTCCATTCTTCTTGAACAAGACGGTTGCCAACAAGGCCGCAGCGTGCGGCGCGGCTCCGTGCACGATTGACAATATTTTGAGCTTCAATCCCAACGGCGCCATCGGCGCCAACGCCGTCAACCACAGTTTTTCAGTCGAGTACAATGAAGTGTGGAATTTGGCCGTCCAAAAGCCGGTAACAAAAACGACGTCCGTGGAATTGGAATACGTGGGATCGAGAACGATCCATGCGGATAGTTCGACCGCCGTCAATGTCCCGCAGCCGGGGGCGGGCCGCCCGTATCCCAACTTGAATTCCTTCACCACAATTCGCTGGGACGGCTGGGCCTTTTTCAATTCACTGACGGTGAAGGCGACGCGCCATTTTACGCGCGGCCTATCGTTTGATGGCAGCTACACGTGGTCGCATTCCGTCGACGACGCCTCCGATTCCGGTACCACGAACGCGGAGTACAACCTCCCGCAGAATATCTACCTGAACAATTTGTCGGTGGAGAGGGCGGACTCCAGCTTCGACCACCGGAACCGCGTCACCGCCAATGTGGTCTACGATCTTCCCTTCGCTGGCAAATCAAATGGCTGGCTGCATCGCGCGGTGGGAGGGTGGCGCGCCAGCGGCAACTTTACGATTCAGAGCGGCGCTCCGTTCACGGTCAATTTGTCCTCGGCCAACGACGTGGCGAATATTGGCTTGGTCAACGGCAATAACATCGAACGCCCCAACCTGATCGGCGATCCAAACAATGGACCCAAGTCAGCCGCCGGGTGGTTCAATACAGCGGCATTTGCTTTACCCGGCTCGTTGGGCTTCGGGAACACGCCGCGAAACAATGTCTTAGGGCCGGGCCTCGAAGACCTTGATCTGTCGGCACAAAAAGAGGGCACGCTGCGTGAGTCGTTAAAGCTGCAATTCCGATTCGATTTCTTCAACGCGTTGAATCATCCGAACCTCAATCTCCCCAATCGGATCTTCAACACTTCGACTTTTGGCTCGATTCCGAGCGCGCAAGATCCCGCGCGAACTCCAGTTCGCCGTGAAGTTGATGTTCTGATTGCGAGACAATTATCCTCTAGACAAATGCATCGCCCTATTGAATCTTGCGTGAATCGCAGGTTCCTCTCAGAACATGCCAGACCTAAGACAAAACCCCAAGGCCGCGCCCGGAAATCTGGGCGCTGCCTTGGGGTTGTTGATCCATCGGCGTGCGTGTGTCTGCGTGGCCCACTCTACGGAAGGTCGTAGCGGAGGTCGATGTACACCATGGCATTGTGTGCGGTTGACAGCGCGGTCGGCGACGCGACGCTCGGAGGGCTCACGAACCATGGAGCACGTGACACATACGAGACTTGGGTCATGAGTCTGAGGTCGCCGTAGTTCGGGTTGCGCCACATCGTATAGTGGATACCGAACGTTGGTTCATACAGGTATCTGTTCGCGTTAGGGGACGAGGCGGGAAACCCGTAGCCGGAATAGGGGCTGGCTACGGTCCCGGCTCCATTCCAATTCTTGTTGAAATACGCTCCGCTGTAATACCCGTAAATCATAGTCTTGGGGTTTGCCTGATATTCAAAGCCGCCGATTCCCGATCCTGAGTGAACGCCGGAGAGATTGCCGTCCGGACGGACAATAAAATCGGGACCGGCCGTACTGGCGATGTAGCGGCCGCCGCCGGAGCTATAGAAGGCTGTAGCGATGAACCGGAAGTTCTTTACCAACTCGACGTTCGCGGTTGCTGCAATGCCTCCCCCATGGATCGTGTCGGTCGTCGTATTGGCATTCGTAAGATTGTTATTTGGCAGTGACGAGATGAGGTTTACCGCTTTGAAACTCCGGAACAGCCCCGCGACGTCGAAATGGACGTGATGACCTTCGGGTCCCCCGTCGAGTGCGGTTTTCAAGATGACATCGGGGTGGAGGTTTGCAACGTTGGAAGTATTTGTACCAACACCGGAGTTCGTAAGGCCACCACTATTGGTATCACACTGCGAACCATAGTTTGCGCTGGGTCCTGGAGGGAACGTCACGCCCCCGGGGCAGGTCTGCTCGGGGTTTTCAATCGCAAGCCCCATCGCAACGTGGTTATTCGGGTGCAAGATGAACCGAACCCCTGCCTGGCGCGCCCAAGTCAAACCCAATTGGTAATTCGTATCCACGTCCTGGGAGTAGAAGAAATCTCCAGGCATGGCCGAAAGTCCGACCCGGTTGGGAGTCATAAAGCTCCAGGATTGGCCGCCGAGCATCTCGAACATGCCCTTCCTGTAGTCCACCCAGTAGAGGCGCATCCGGAGGGAATCGCTGTTGCTCGTATCGTAGCCGTTTGTAGGAAGGAATCCCAGGAAGTCCGCCTCGAGGTAGCCGGTCACGTCAGCCTCGCCGAACTTGGCGTGTGTTCTCAAACCAATGCGCGAGTTCTGAGCCGAAAACCGGTCCTCACTCGTATGGCCTTGTATCGAGTTGGAGAACGGGACGGAATTGAAGCCGGTCCCGATTCCGGTGCCCGTCGTGGTCGTGCGATAGATGTTCGTCAAATCCATGAATCCGAGGGGATAGAATTCCGCGGCGCCAATCTTGAAAAACAGCGGCGACGGCTTTTCTTCCGTTGCGCCCTGTGCCGGCATCGCGGCGGTAGCGGAAAGTGTGCGCGGCGTGCTGCCAATCGAAGCAGCGGGTGTTGCTTCAAGGATTGCCGAAGGCTCCGCGACCGAAGCGTTCCCCGGTTCCGAAGGCGTGGCGTGCAGCTTTTCCTCCAGTACTTCCATCTTCAGTTGCTGCGCCTTCAACGCCGCGCGCTGGGATTCGAGCTCCTGCATCTGGCTCTGCACCAGGCTGCGAAGGTCCTGCAATTCACTTTCGATGACGGCATTCTCCGGCGTGGCCATTTCTTTCGGCTTGTCTGGCACAGCCACTTTGCCGATCACCGCCACGGGCGAGTCCTCCTTGGCGGCATCCTTGGCATCGTTCGCCAATAGAGGCGCCGCCGCGAGACTCATAGTCAGCAACATTGCTGCAAATACTCGCATTCCTATCCTCCTTTTGGATTGTTAACGATTGCTCCCCTGAACTTTGCGCTTCCTCATTCGAACATTTCCCCTGGCCCTATCCTCAGTTCCTGCCTGGAACAAGGAACCAAAATGGACGTCACTTCATGCGTGAAAGCCGAGACTCGGATTGGTTCTATTTCCCCCCCAACTAAAAGACACCAAGCCCACGGCGTTGCCGACCTAAAAGGGACCGGAATTCTCAAGGTCGATTCATGATTGAGTCGTCGGCACAATACGCGGGGAGGATGAACACTCGATGAGGGAAATGTGAATGCTGTGTTACAAATGAGCTAGCATATCTAACTATATGAAACTGTTGCTTTTATCGTGGCTCTGGATTCAAGCGGCGTCGCTGTGCGTGGCCGTTTGGACGAGCCGAGGCGCCAGAATCTGGGCGCGGGGCGTAAGGATATGTACGGGTCGATGGGAGGCAAATTCCAGAAAGCGTTTTGCCTCGGACAGTTTTTGGGTGAGGGGGTCAGTTTCCGTGAGCCCTTCGGCGCGCACGACGATCACTCCCGCGCAATTCTCCACCTCCACACGCCTGACGGCGCGGTACGTTTTGCCGCCAAACGCGTTTGCCATGCGCAGGAAGGCAGCCAGAAGAAGCAGCGATTGCCGCAGCGGAAGCTGGTAAGCCTTAAGGACCTTGTGATCCAAGCCGGGCAACGCACGGCGGTGGAACCGCGCGACCAATGCAACCAGCTCAATATCCGTTTTCGTCCAACCCACTGGCGGCGTCAACCTTCGAATCATCCGGTAAGACTCTTTATGGTGAGCCCTCTTCTTCCTGAAATGTCCCACTTCCTGGAGCAGCGCCGCTGCATGAAGTATGAAGCGCTCTTCGATGTTGGAATCACGTCCGATCCATCCGCAGTTCGCGAAGCCATCATGGAGTTGCAACGCAAACCTTGCGATTCGACGCACGCGGGGAAAGCTGGGGGTTACAAAGTACGCCCATTCGGCGAGCCTCGCCAAACCGGCCGAGCGCAATTCCCTGCCTCCAGGCAATCCTTCCCGCCACGCCCAAAGGGGAGACGCTTTTCCCGCCATCTTCGCGCGATACTGTTGAAGTCGAGAGTCGCGCTCCGATTGTAGCTTGGCACCCCAGGAGGCGCGGGTTTCCTCGGGGAGATTTGTATCTTTTTTAATAATGCGCGAAAGCACGTCCAGGTCGTGTATTTCACCCAGCAAATCTTGCAGAAATTTCAAATCGGGGGCCCATTCGGTATACATCGAAGGGAGGAAATTCTCCACGGCGTATCGAAATTTCTTGAGTTCCGCCCGCGTCCGGTGATAGGCGACGCTGCTCCGATTCTGCTGCGCGCGGCGATGCGCATCCAGAACCCACTCCCAGATTTCGAGCGTCAGCGCCTCACAAGCGGACTTGTCCGAAGCCACATGGCGGAAACGGCTCGCTAGTTCCCGCGACCACGTCCGCCATTGTTTTCTGTCGAACTCTCGTGCGGCGTCTTGTGCCGCGACACGATCCTGCCCGTACTTGGCCTTCAACTTTTCAAGGAGCGCGGCGGTCGCGGCTTCCTCCGGGGAGCCAAGCTTCTGCGCCCATTCCGCCAAGACCTGAGTGTCACGCAACGTGCCCAACTGCCGGAAAAGCCGCCTCCCGGCCTTTCGCATGGGCTTCCAGCCGGCGGCAGGGTCCAGACCTCTCATCAGGTCGGCAATCAGGAGGCATCGACGCAAGGCAACGCGCAGGTCATGGACGGATTCAGGAGCCCAATTCCCATTGAGCTTCGAATGTTCGTCAAGGACCCGATCCATCCAATACGTGAGTCCTGACTTTTCCGGATTGATAACTGCCGGTTGAGCCACGGTAGAAAAAGACGCCCTTCTGAGGAATGACCAGAACAAACAATTCTAACTATTTGGGACTAGGAAACGCAAACTCCGCGAAGTCCGGGAACGCCAATCTCCCGATTGGCGTCTTTCAAACCGCCAATCGGGAGATTGGCGTTCCCGGACTCTCATACGCTGTCTGGCAGTAGCACATGCAAGAGTGCCTGTCGCACGGAAGTCCAGTCCGGTTCCACGTCCACAGCGAGCCAAGAACGGCGAACGGCCTGTACGAACGAGTTCAATCGATCTGGACGACGGAGCCGCGAGCGGCGGCCGGCTTTGCGGCCAGGCGCGACGCGACCGCGCGAGCCATCGCGTAGATGCTCTTGGCCTCGGGCGCGTTCTCTCCCAGCAGCGCGACCGGCTCGCCGGTATCCCCGCCGATTCGAATCCGAGGATCGATCTCGATTTCCCCAAGCAGGGGCACGCCATAGGTGTCGGCGATGCGGCGGCCTTCGCCGTGGCCAAAGACGTCGATCTGGCCCTGGCAGTGCGGGCAATTAAAGAAACTCATATTCTCGACGATGCCGAGAATATCCACGTTGACCTGGCGGAACATTTCGATGGCCTTGCGAACGTCGGCTAGAGCAACAACTGACGGAGTAGTAACAAGAACCGCCCCGGTCACAGGCACCATCTGAATCAATGAAAGTTGGACGTCGCCCGTGCCCGGCGGCAGATCGACGATCAGATAATCCAATTCGCCCCACACCACGCTGCGCAGAAATTGCTGCATCACGCTATGCAACATGGGCCCGCGCCAAATCATGGGCTTGTCGCCCGGGTTGAGCAGGCCCATCGAGATCATCTTCAAGCCCTCCGCCTGGACGGGAAGGATCTGCCGATCGCTCAACGCCTGCGGCTGTTCGTCCGTGCCCAGCATGATCGGAACGTTCGGACCGTACACATCCGCGTCGAGCAGGCCGACAGACGCGCCCAGTCGTCTCAGCGCGAGGGCCAGGTTCACGGCAACGGTGGTCTTTCCCACGCCGCCCTTTCCGCTGGCGACCGCAACTAGATTTTTTACGCCCTCGATGGGCAATTTTTCGGTTTGAGGCATTGGTGCTGGTGGCATGTTGAATTTCTCCTGAAGGAACTGACTCAGCTGCAACGCAGATTGCGACCCTTCATATTGAACGAGAAAAGCGCATCCGTCCACTGGCGCTGTGGAAGAACTCACGGTTGTTTGCGTCCGACGTAAAAGAAAAAGGGGCCGGAAATGAGTCCGGCCCCGTTGTGTTCACGAACAATTGAAGCGATTAGAAGCTCAGTTTCAAGCCCAACTGGATCGCGCGGCTTCCGCCCGACCCGAGCTGCGGGTTGGAACTGTAGGTGTCTGGCGTGAGGCCGGAAAAGCCGAATGGTGCGCCGCCCGAAGGATCTCCGGTAGCGCCTCCCGGGCCTCCGGACGGATTGGAGAAATCGGGATGGTTAAGGATATTGAAACCCTCGACACGGAACTCGGCCTTAAGCCGTTCCTTGTAGGTGAAAGTCTTGGTCACCGACAAGTCCCAGTTCCTGAAGCCCCTGTCGCGAAAGAGGTTCGGTAACGTCGTGCCGTAGCTTCCGTACGGTGCAGGCACGAGTACGGAATTGCCCACCGCGTAGCAGCCGAGGGCACCGAGGGAAGCTAGCGCCAGTTTCTGCTGCGCGCCCGTGAAGTGACTGGTATCCGCGTTCGTGCATGCAGCCGGAATAGTTGGGCTACACGAGGAGGGCTGAAAGCCGAAACAAGGAACCCCTCCCTTCCCACCACTGTTCCAGCCGCCATTGGTATCGGTCCAGCCGTGGACTGGGGTGAAGTCGCTGGTATTTCCGTAGAAATTCCATTGTTCACCCTCCGTGCCCGCCGAACTGTTGATCACGCCGGTTCCGCTGAAGTCGTCACCTCCGTCAGATAGACCCCAAGGCGCGGCGGACTCTAGGAGCACAATGGAGTTGATCCCCCAACCTTCCAGCATCTGCCCATAACCCTTCTTGCCGGGGATGGCGTAGTCCATGGACAAGGTGAAGCGATGCCGGACGTCGAAGTCGGTATAGGTGTACAACTGCTGGTTGACATTCCCGTAGGAGTTGAGCGGCGTGGGGAAGTTGCCGCCTGTCCCTTGGCCGGAAGCATCGCCGCGAGCGACGGAAAAAGTGTAACCCGCTGTGAACGAAAACCCGTGGAAGTTCCGCCCGGTCAGGTTCACTTGCAGGCCGTTGTAGTTAGAATGAAAGGAGTTGTTAACGATGGTGATGTAGCTCAGGTACGAGAAGCAGGAGTTTTTCGGATTGAATGGTCCACCAGGTCCGTTGGCCGCACCGAGTCCCGGAATGCTCGCGGCGCAGGGTGCCGTGAACGGCAAGGCCGCCTGCTCAGAGTCGGGCTCGGTTGACATACCTCCCCTGAACCAGAGCCCAGGCACACCTGCGCGGGGGTAAAACCTACGTCCGTGACGGTGCAGCCGGGGCCGGCGCCAGTGCAGAACCCATCATTTGTAGCGGCGGCCAGGGTCAATGGCGTGTTCCATCCTGTCCCGGGCGGCGCCTGATTGATATTGGTCCTGCCCAACAACTTGTTGCCGCGGTTGCCAACGTAGCCGACATCCAAAGAGAGATTTTGCCCGAGGGCCTGCTGGACGTCCACGTTCCAGTTGAAGACATACGGGACACGCAGATTGGGGTCGACTGCATAGATCTCGCAGGGCCCCGGAGGTACCAAGTATCCGCCAGAGGAAGGCATAGTGAAACCGTCGCCGCACGCGGGAGTGGTTGCGCCGGCATATAGTGCTTGGTTGGTACTACTGATCGGCTTGGTGGGGTCAAACCCCTTCCATGCATTGCTGATCGGCGTGAGCGCTGGCCCCGTAATCGTGAGGGACTGGAGCTGGATATTGCCGGTCGGAGTAGGGGCCGTCGGGCTGCCAGCATTGAAAAGAGGCAGGCCAGTAGGAATGGTGCGCAGGCCGAGCAAATTGCCTTCGCCATTGAGCACATCAAAGCCCATTTGCTCGTACAGGATACCGCTACCCGCGCGGACCACGGTCTTGCCATTGCCCCGGACATCCCAGGCAAGGCCTAGGCGCGGCCCAAAGTCATGGTAATCATTGTGGTAGGGGGTGCCCTGGACCAGACCCTGGACTGGATCGAAATTGGCCAACTGGTTGTTTTTGTCCTTGACGACGGTATTGATCTCATAGCGCAGGCCGAGGTTCAGCATCAATCTGGGTTTGATGCGCCAGTCATCCTGAAAGAATAGGGCATAACCTTCGTTACTCAAAGCCCGCACAGGGTCTCCGAGAAAGATGTTGGCCCGGAAGAGATTGCCTTCGAAGAAGTTCTCCAACGACGTGTTGCCGCCGCCCTTATTGAAGCGAACGGGCCCCTTGGCGTTCGACGTTTCGTCCTCGGTAGACGAGTTGCGCAGAAAGTCGCCGCCAAACTTGAAGGAATGCTTGCCGCGCAGATAGGAAATGTGATCGGTGAGCTGCAAGACACCGTCGGGACCAATGATCTTGGGCCACCCGAGGCCGATGCCATTCCCAAAACCAGCGCCCTGAATGGTTATCCCCGGTGTACCGCCATAAAGCTTATTGGTGATGCCGGTGGGTATTTCGTAGACGTTGCCGAGAAAATTGTCGCTTGCGGCATTTTGACTGATGTCGGCGCTAAAGAAGGTCTGGTAATAGTGAGAGTAGCCGACGCGGACCTCGTTCACCCAAGTCGAGCTTGGTGTCCAGGTCCAGGAGCCCGAATAGGCTTGCGACCGCGCGTGCTGAGCCGAGACCCAGGAAGTGGAAACTTCGCTACCGGGACCGTCGTCTCCGAGGGCGTCGCCCTGGCTGATGAAGTACATGCCCTCCAGCGAGTTTTTGTCATTGAGGTGATAATTTATTTTCACCAGCCCGCCATTCACCGAGTTGGTGCTGGCCATGTCGCTGAGGATCGTTCCGGTTGTGTCCACCGGGAACAGACCCTGGAATTGATTGCCGCCCGGATCGGCCTTGGTCTTCGTGGGATCGATGGTGCAGGTGTTGGTGAGGCCCGCCAATGATGTGCTTAGCGCCACGAGCGCTCCCGGCTGACCGCTAAACGGCGCCCCGTTGGCCAGTGCTACCTTACAGGCGTCAATGAGGCTATGTGCCGGGTCTGCGGCAGCACCGGTACCGGCGCTGACCGTCATCGGGGATGAGATTAGTGCGGGATTGCCGATCGAATAGCGCTGAGCCTCGAAGTTCACAAAGTAGAAGAGTTTGTCCTTCTTGATTGGTCCGCCAAAAGTGCCACCGAACTGCTTGAGCGCCACGGGCTGTTTCGGGAACGGCGTCCCGTTGGAGATTGTCGGGTCGAAATAGTTGCGTGCGTCCAAAACGGTGTCGCGGCCATAGGCGTAGGCCGACCCGTGTATGCCGTTGGTGCCTGACTTGATGCCCAAATTGACGATCGCGCCGGGGCGCCAGCCGTATTCCGCCCGGGGATTTATTTCGGTCTTGAATTCGTCAATGGCGTCCACGGGCAAGATCGTGCCTGCGTCGCCCGCAGCCATGACTGCGTTGAAGACGCTCTGGCTCATCCAGGGGTCGGTAGCGTCAATACCGTTCACCAAGTAGACGTTGTCCTGGGGGCGAAGGCCGTTGGCGCTCTGGGTCCAGGCGGAGCCACCCGGATACATCGCCACACCCGGGCGCAGTTGGAGCAGGTTTTCGAAGTTCCGCCCATTCAAGGGCAAGTCAGCGATGACATTCGCTTGCAGCGTGCCGCCCAGTTCGGCATTGGTGGTCTCGACCATGGGGACCGCTTCCGTCACGGTGATGGTCTGCGACACCTCGCCGGGCTGCATCGAAAGGTCGATGCGAAGCTCGCCGCCAACTTCCAAGACGACGTTCTGGCGCTCGGTGACCTTGAAGCCCTTGGCCTCGGCGCGGACTTTGTAGTTACCGGGGAGCAGGTTGGGAGCGTTGTACTCTCCCGATTGACCCGTGGTCAAAGTTCGCGCGGCGTTCCGGTCAGTATCGGTGACGATGACGGTAACGCCGGCCATGGCGCCGCCGGTTTGATCGGTAACCGTCCCCAGAATTTTTCCTGCCGTGCCTTGTGAGAACGCCGGAAGGCAAAGTAGAAGCACCCCAAACATTACGCCTAACCCTTGCAGAGTTTTTTTAATCATGGTCGATCGCGCTCCTGACTTGATGATCGAAAGTGACGATTTCATGAGGTCACACCCCTTTCCCCCAAGATTTACGCCAAAAGATACATGCGTTCCCATTTTCCCTTCACCCTCGCGCCGACTAAGGCTCCGGCGCTGTTGAAAGAAGACCATTCCCATAATTCGTAGCCCAGAGTGTTTCCATCCAGGCCGGGTCTATTTACACTTTTTTTTACTGAGAGAATCTTTCCACCCAAAAGCGCCCCGAGAACTGATTTCAAAGCGAACTAAGATTCGCCTACCCAAATGAAATTGATCGAGTAACCGGACGCACCACTGGCCCACACGCTATTCCGTCCAACCTTAAGGCAACCTTAAGATTGGAAGAATGTGGCCGGTAGGCTGAACTGACCGCGGAGCGCCTCCGGAACCTCACGCTGGTCATTTTCCCGAGACGCCTGGCTGATCGTCGCCCCATACGAAATCTGCCCCTTCCGTCCCCAAGAACATGGGACGGAAGGGCCTCTACAAAACCGTCGTGCATCGTTGTGCGCGGTTTTTTTTGCAGAGGCTGTCCGGTTTTTGGGCGGGCCAACGGCCATTTCATCCATGACCACATTGGGTCTGCTCGGCGGCTGTCTTTGCGTCCGGATTGCGGGACGGGGTACAATGCATTTTTCGAGCATGCGCACGGGAAAACAGCTTCTCCTCCGCGAATTGTTTTTTGTGCGCAGGGCCGTCAAGCCCGCCGCCGGAACAGGAAACGTTTTCCGAAGGACACCGAAGGATTGTGATGCGAGTCGATACCATGATCGACCGGGTGGTCGCCCGGTTCATCGGCACTAAACACGAGCGCGACGTCAAGCAGATTCAGCCGCTGGTGAATGCGATCAATGCTCTGGCGCCGGAATACGAGCAGCTGAGTGACGCCCAGTTTCTGGAGATCACTGCGCAGCTCCGGACGCAGGTGAAGGAGCGCCTCGGCGACCTCCCGCTCGACGATCCGCAGTTCAAGGAGCGCTGCAAAGAGGCGCTGGAACCGGCGCTGGTGCGGGCGTTCGCGCTGGTGCGCGAAGCGGGCCGGCGGAAGCTCGGCATGCGGCACTTCGACGTGCAGTTGATCGGCGGCATCGTGCTGCACGAAGGCAAGATCGCCGAGATGAAGACCGGCGAAGGCAAGACGCTGGTCGCCACGCTTCCCGCGGTGCTGAATGCGCTGACGGGCCGCGGCGTGCACATCGTCACGGTGAACGATTACCTGGCGCGGCGCGACGCGGAGTGGATGAGCCCGATTTACCGCGCGCTGGGATTGAGCGTGGGCGTCATCGTCCACGACCTGAGCGACGCCGAGCGGCGCGCGGCTTACGGCGCGGACATTACCTACGGCACGAACAACGAATTCGGGTTTCGACTATCTGCGCGACAACATGAAGTTCGACCTGGCGGAATGCGTGCAGCGCGGCCACCAATTCGGCATCGTCGACGAAGTGGACTCCATCCTGATCGACGAAGCGCGCACGCCGCTGATCATTTCGGGGCCGGCGGAAGAATCCACCGACAAGTATTACCGCATCGATAAGATTATTCCTAAATTAATTCAGGATATCGACTACACCGTCGATGAAAAACACAGAACCGCCACGCTCACCGAAGAAGGCGTGAGCAAGACCGAAAAACTGCTGGGACTCGGCAACATGTACGACCCGCAACACATGGAAACGATTCACCATGTCTACCAGGCCCTCCGCGCCCACACGCTCTACCATCGCGACGTCGAATACGTCGTCAAAAATGGCGAAGTCATCATCGTCGACGAATTTACCGGGCGCGAGATGCCCGGCCGCCGCTGGTCGGACGGACTTGCACCAGGCCGTCGAAGCCAAGGAGGGAGTGAAGATCGAACGCGAGAACCAGACCCTCGCGACGATCACCTTCCAGAATTATTTCCGCATGTACAAAAAACTTTCCGGCATGACCGGAACGGCGGAAACCGAAGCCACCGAGTTCAACAAGATCTACAAACTGGACGTTTCGCTGATTCCCACGAATCGCCCGCTGCGGCGCGCGGAAAATCCCGACGTCGTGTACCGCACGGCAGGGGAAAAATACGAAGCCGTGGTCAACGGCATTATGCAGGAAGACAACAGCTATGCGTTCGGCCTGCGGCAGATTCACGAATCGGGCCAGCCGGTGCTGGTCGGCACGATTTCGATCGAGAAATCCGAGCACCTGGCCAATTTGCTGAAAAAGGCGGGCATTCCGCACCAGGTGTTGAACGCGAAGCAGCACGAGCGGGAAGCAAAAGTCATCGCGCAAGCGGGACGCAAGGGAGCAGTCACGGTTTCGACGAACATGGCCGGCCGCGGCACCGACATTCTGCTGGGCGGAAATCCCGAAGCCATGACGCGCGAACATTGTTTGCGCGAAAAACTGGCCATTCCCTACATCGCGGCGCCCGCCGTCATCGGCGCGGATAGCCCCAACGGCGACATCGTCGCAGAACATGGTCCTGTTCCAGCAGGAAGGGAAAATCTTTCAGGTGCCCGCCGATCAGTGGAAACCCATCTACAACCAGTATGTCGAGCAATGCCGCACCGAACACGACGAAGTGATCGCGCTGGGCGGCCTGCACATTCTGGGCACGGAACGCCATGAAGCGCGGCGCATCGACAATCAGCTTCGCGGGCGCGCCGGCCGGCAGGGCGATCCGGGCTCGTCGCGTTTTTTCCTGTCGCTCGAGGACGATCTGCTGCGCGTATTCGGCGGCGAACGCGTGAAGGCCCTGATGTACCGGCTGGGCATGACCGAAGGCATCCCCATCGAGTCCAAGCTGATTTCACGCCGGATCGAGAACGCGCAGAAAGCCGTCGAGGCGCAGAACTTCGAGGCCCGCAAGCACCTGCTCGAGTACGACGACGTGATGAACAAACAGCGCGAGACGATTTACTCGATCCGCCGCTCGGCGCTCGAAGGGAAAGAGCAAAAGGATTATGCGCTGGGCATCGCCGATGATATCGCGCGCGAACTGGTCGACACCTTCTGCCCGCAGAATGAGCACCCGGAAAAATGGAACGTCACGCAATTCGCCGCTGAAGTGCTGAATCAGTTTGGTCTCGACGTGAAGACAGCCGGGATCGATGCGGCCAAGATGAGTCACAACGAGCTGGCCGAAACGCTGGTGACGCGGGTCAAGGAACGCTACGCCGAAAAGGAAAAAATGTTCGGCGAAACGATGATGCGCTGGCTGGAACGGCGCATCATTCTGGATATCGTGGATACGCAATGGAAGGACCACCTGCTCACTCTCGATCACCTGAAAGAAGGAATTGGCCTGCGCGGGTACGGGCAGAAAGACCCTCTGGTCGAATTCAAAAAGGAAGCGTTCACTCTTTTCGAAGACATGATGGGGCGCATCGACACCGAAACGGTGCGCTACCTGTTTCTGGTTCAGCCCGCCAAGCCGGAGGACGAAGCACGCGAAATCGAGCGGAGGCAGCGCCGGCAGCAGCAGGAACTACAGTATCAGGCAGGCGCCGCGCAAGCCGAAGAGCCCAAACCCATCCGCACCGGCGCGAAAGTCGGCCGGAACGAACCTTGTCCCTGCGGGAGCGGAAAGAAATACAAGAAGTGCCACGGAGCTGCCACTTAGACACCATGCCATGCGGCCACTTTTTGTGGTAGAGCCGAAAAAGTTTCTGTCTTCCAACAAAAAAAGAAGCCCGTTTCAATTGTCCGTTAGCGCGCCTGAAATCGGCCGGAAGAGATTTGTTCGCGGTAACTAAAAGTTGAGGACTACTCCCGACCCGAAGGAATAGTTGAACTCCCTCGTGTTTCCGAAACGCGAGCCAAGAAGGTCGCCCTGAACTCGCCAATAGACGAGCGGGAAAAGCTTAAAGTCCACTCCCCCACCAGCGATGAATCCAATCGCGGAGTTACTGCCAAGCCCGATGATATTGTTCGTCTCGGTAAACCGAAAATGATCCCAGCCCACCAGGAAATGGCCCCACGGTTCGAACCGGGATCGCTTAAGCAGGGCAAAGTGCGGCCCGCCACCGATGAAGGTGGATTTCGCAACGAGGCTGGAAGCATTGATATTAACTGGTTTTCCGATGCTTCCAAACCCGGCGGCGGCGGCGGCTTCGATACCAAACCAGTCATTCAAATAACGAGTGATGTCCGTATTGACCCCGATGTCATGAAATGTCTGACCGAGAATTTGAAAATGTTGGTATTGAAAACCAACCCCGAGTTGCCAGGTTGCACGTTCCGACGGATGAAACGTAATGGGAGCGGCGGGTTCACTTGCGGGGCTGCTGGCATCGAACGCCGCTGGAGAGTCCTGGGCTGCCGCCGTAAATGACAGACACAAGATGGTCCCGCATAAAAATAGTACCTTAGGCATTTGGATGACCCTCCCCGCATCCCAAGGTGCGATGTCGCCGAGGCATCCATCTTCACCTCTGTGCACAACCCTGTCCACGCAAAACACGGGACATAGTTTCCGGCAAGTCAACTGTCGCGCGCCCTGGCCTGGTTCACAGCGGATCTTAACGCAGCCAGAGGAACGCGCAACCGGCGAAGATCTTTCCTCCGGCTCGCCAACAGCACATGGTGCCGCGCCCGAATCCAGTTCCGGGACCAATGGGCCGACTGCCGCTGACGATACTCTCCCGGGGTAGATTCTACCCGTCAAATGGAAGCGTCGGCTCTGGTTCCCACCCGGGCTGAACTTAAATCTCTTTGAAACAATAGGCTACATTGACAGGCCAAGCTGGAAGAGGACGTGCTCAATTATTGAAATACTGCGGGAACGGAATCTAGTCGAGGATTGAAACCGATGTCAACTTCCAGCCGGACATGCCAAGAACCGAACTGTACGGTTGAAGTCCCTCTCGCGCTCGAAATAGACGGTCATTGTCTCAACCACTACCTCGAAGGAGCATTCCATAGGCTCGCGGAAGCGACGCAAGACTTTCAAAGCGGGCGGGACGTGGACTGTCAGACCATGGACTGGCTGCTCGCTCAAGTCGACTTTGCAGTTCAAGCCCTGGCTCAAGAAGACGCGAATTGGGTCGATAACCAGCGCTCCAAGCTGCTGGAATTGCTGCTTGGCGTGGCTAATTTGAATGAATACGTGCGCCATTTCAGCGCCATAGCCCCGCACTAGGATTGACGGGGTATCCGTTTGGCATCCAGGTTGTCCCCTGTGCTTGTGCGCGCATTCGCCACGATCTAAAATTAGATGATTGAAGGACTGCGGTGAATGACGCGGCTCCCCTCCATCAGATGGTGGTGTTTCCAGCAATCCAGAGAAAGATGAAACTTCTCTCAACCCTGCACGGGGAAACCAATATGACCAAAGAATCCGGCATCATACGCGAAAACAATGACGCGCCGCCATCCACGCACTTTGAGGTGATGCTGGCGGCGGATATCAGCACCATCTCCCCTGTCGTCAACTGGGTGTTGCATCTGGTAGGCGAGATGGAATATGCCGCGGGCAAGGAATTTCAAATTGAGATGGCGCTGCGCGAGGCGTTGGCGAACGCCGTCCTGCATGGCTGCAACGCGGATCCAACCAAGAGGATCGAATGTTCCGTGACCTGCGACGAGCACCGCGGAATTCTAATCGTGGTGCGCGATCCGGGGAGTGGCTTCGACCCCGCAAAGGTCCCTTGCCCCACCGATGAGCAAAACATCTTCTCCGACCACGGCCGCGGGATTTATCTGATCAATACATTAATGGATGAGGTAAGCTACGAGCGCAACGGCGCGGAAATCCACATGCGCAAGTATTGAGGACCATGCCAGTCGAAACCACAAACAAGCCCGCCAATGCGCCGCCGGAAAAAAACGACCGGTTTCGCGCGGAAATGCCCCACATCCCCGGCGTGGGCCATTCGCGCCCGGGCGCTGGGACGGGCGCGGCCAAGGGCAATACGACACACCTGGTGCAAATTGGCGGATTGGCGGCCGCGGTACTCCTGATCGGGGGCGTATTTTTGTGGCGCGTGAAAGGCGCCCCTCGTGGCGCGGCCGAATCTCCATCGCCGGAAACGGCGGCAGCCGTGTCCGTGCCTCCACCCGCGGCGCCGGCTTCCGAGGCTTCAGAAACCGATGGAACTACCGTCGCCGCGACCGCCGAAGAACTTGCCAAGCCTTGGTCCGCGAAACAATTTATTTTTGTGAGGCCGTTGACTCAAGAAAAAGTGGATGCGATGGTGATTCGTCTCCCCGGCGGACGCCTTTGGGCCTTTGCCCTTCTCGAAGCCTATGGGCACTGCAACCTGGAATTCGTAACGAACTTGGGCCAACTCGCGAAGCAGTATGGTTACCGCGCTTCCCACCCAATGGTGGCCAGCCCGTGCACCAGCACGGTCTACGACCCCTTGAAGGTCAGCGCGATTGGTGCTGACGTTTTCGTTCGGGGCGAAATCGTGCAAGGCGGAGGTTTGCGGCCTCCGATTTCAATCGACGTGCTCGAAAAGGGCCGCACCATCATCGCTGACCGAATTGAATAACCCACGATTGCGTAATGAATGTTGGATGGAATGCTGTGCCCGCCGCGTTTTCCTGTATAACATTCCAAGTCATAGTGAATCTTCAAATTCGCCGGGGCACATGCGTCCGCGAGGGTAACGCCCGATGACCGCGCTCGATGAAACACACGATCCGAAACGAAGGAGCTGGGTCGCTTCCGCGGAAGGTCATCCCGATTTCCCCATTCAAAATCTCCCTCTGGGCGTTTTCAGCCCGCCGACTGGCGAGCCGCGCGGAGGCGTCGCGATTGGAAACGCGATCCTCGACCTTCGGGCAACCGCGGCAGCGGGATTGTTTTCCGGCACGGCCCGTTTGGCCGCGGATGCCGCGGCGGGACCCACGCTAAATCCGCTGATGGCGCTCGGTGCGGAGCCGCGCATCGCTTTGCGGCGGCGTTTGTCGGAACTATTGAGTTCTGATGGCTCCGAGCGGAAAACCGTGGAAAGGCTTTCCCTCAAGCTTCTGCACAATGCGGCGGATTGCGCCATTCAAATGCCAGCAGCCATCGGCAATTACACTGATTTTTTTGCCGGGATTCACCACGCCGTCAACGCCAGCCGCATGTTCGGAATTGGGCTGACGCCAAACTACAAATACTTTCCCATCGCCTACCACGGGCGCGCCTCCTCAGTGCGCCCGTCAGGCACAGTAGTCGTGCGGCCAAACGGCCAGCATGTTCTTGAGACCGGCAAGCCGCCGAGTTTCGGCCCATGTCAAAGGCTCGATCACGAATTCGAGTTCGGCGCCTGGATCGGGCCCGGCAACGAGATGGGAGAGCCAGTGCCTATTTCGCGCGCGGCGGATCACATTTTTGGCTTTTGCCTATTGAACGACTGGTCGGCGCGGGATATCCAGGCATGGGAAATGGCTCCGCTTGGACCGTTTCTCTCAAAAAACTTCGTGACAACCATCTCACCGTGGATCGTTACGCCTGAAGCGTTGGCGCCATTTCGCGTAGCGCAATCGCCGCGGTCCACGGACGATCCGCAACCGTTGCCATATTTATGGAACGATCGTGACCAACAAGCGGGCGCGCTGGATATTGAATTGGAAGCGTCGCTCCTGACTCCCGGCCTGGCGGCGAAGGGAAAACCGGCGCACCGCCTGTCGGTCGCAAACACGAGGGATCTTTACTGGACCTTCGCGCAAATGGTGGCGCACCACACGAGTTCCGGCTGCAATCTGATTCCCGGAGACTTGTTCGGCAGCGGCACGATTTCCGGCTCCACTTCCGAGGGTTGCGGCTCCTTACTGGAGCTCACCGAAAACGGCAAGAAACCGATCCATCTCGCATCCGGCGAAACGCGCACCTATCTTGAAAATGGAGACGAAGTCCTATTTCGCGCCGCGTGCCGCCGGGCAGGTTATACCTCGATCGGATTTGGCGAGTGTCGCGGAACAATCCTACCCGGCGTCTAAGAGGATCTATTTCAACCAGGCAAGTATGCAGGAGTCTATCGCTCCTTGAGCTTCAACTTGCCAGCCGTCTTGTTCTCTTCGAGAAATTCACGCAACGTTTTGCCCGTGTCCAAAAGCCGGATCCACTGTTCGTAATATAAAGTGACGGGGAACCGGCCAAGCCCATAGACACTCACGCCTCCCTTTTCGCCGACTTTGAACTCCAACTCCCCGGTACGACGTCCCGCACCCTTCTTTTCCAGGTCCGCTACACGCGCCTTTAGTTCTTCGTAGGTTGGCTCCGCCATTTATCCTCCTCCGTTCAATCGCGAGGTGGATTATACATAACAATCCCAATATATTTCAGGCACCCCTCCGGGCATTCCAGTGCATCTTAGACGTGGATAGATGTGTACACGAGGGAACCCCTGCTTGACACTGCCCAACTGCTCGGCCCCGAAACTTCAGGGGCGCGATCGGGTTAGCCCTCCGCGGAGGAGTTATGCGTATGAGAAGATTTGCGACGTTGTTTCTGGCAGCCGTAAGTGTAGTGGCACTGGCCGCCGGCTGCTCCAGCACTCAAAAAGATCAAGCCCTCGCCACCGATATCAAGGCCAAAATGTTTTCCGATCCTCAAGTGAAGGCGGCCAATGTTGACGTCGCCGTGAAAAATGGCGAAGCGACTCTGTCCGGTGAGGTTCCCGATGACGGAGCCCGCTACGCGGCATTCAAGATCGCGACGGACACGCCCGGCGTGAAGCATGTGGTGGACAAGATGGTGATGCAAACGGCGCAGGCCGCTCCCGCTGCGGAACCGGCTCCCGTCGAGCCGCCTACCGCTCCCAAGTCTGTGCGCAAGGAGCGCAAGCACCCCGCCGACTCAAACATGAGCTCGACAATGAGATTCCAACCCGATCCGGCGGCGGCTCCGCCTCCCGCGGCTTCGATGCCGCCGGAACAACCTGTAGCAGAGGCGCCTCCCCCGCCGCCACCTCCGCCGCAGCCCAAGCGGGTGGAAATCCCCGCGGGGACTTCTGTGCGAGTCCAAATGATTGATGGTGTGGACTCCTCGGTGAATCACGCTGGTGAGATGTTCCACGCGAGTCTCGCATCGCCGATTACTGTGGACGACCAGATCGTCGCTCCAGTTGGGACCGACGTGTACGTCAAGCTGGTGAACGCGAAATCGGCGGGCCACATGACCGGCCAGAGTACGCTGGCGCTGGAATTGGTGCGCATGGAGTTCCAGGGAAAATCGTATGCGCTGGCCAGCAATGAATACACGCAGACGGGCAGTTCGCGCGGCAAACGCACGGCGGAAACCGTGGGTGGCGGCGCCGTGATCGGCACGTTGCTGGGCGCGGTTATCGGCGGTGGAAAAGGCGCCGCGATTGGCGCGGCCACGGGCGCGGGAGCCGGCGGGGTTGCCCAAGGCGTGACGAAGGGACAACAGGTCAAGATCCCTTCGGAAACGAAAGTGGACTTTTCGCTCGAACAGCCCGTGGAAGTCAGCTACTTCCCTGAGAAGAATCGCTCTCCGCGCAATTAGCGCGAGGTCCCTGTAGGGGCACGTCAATGCCGTGCCCCTACAAACGGACGCGAGATTTCCTAGGAAAATCAATAGGCACGGATGCGAACGGCGCCCGTGCCTTTGTTATTTTCGATGGGGCTCTTTGATTTCTTCGCGGCCGATCGAGGCAGTCGAATGCTCCCTGCAAAATTCCATGACGCAACCTTCGGCCCAAAAGCGATTTTCGCCGCCATGGCGCGAAATAAACGCACAGTGTCCGCCGTGCGCGGGAGCAATCAGACGGACATGAGCGTTTTTCGCGATGGCGGGATCGGAGAAGCTCGCGAACGGTACGAACGGATCGTCTTGCGCCATCACCACGAGCGCCGGCACGCGGATCTCGCCCACGACTTGCAGCGCGCTTGACCGTGCGTAATAGTCGGATGCGTCGCGGAAACCGCAGTACGTGGCCGTAATCACGTCGTCAAACTCACGCAGCGTGCGCACGCGCGCCATGCGGCCGAGATCGAATTTCCCCGGGAAAAGCTTCGCCTTGCGCCGCATGCGGTCCTTCAGGCCGCTCACAAAATGCCTTTGATACACGAAATTCGAGGGCAGGCCGACGGCGTCGACGCACAGGGCCAACTCAAGTGCGGGGCAGACAGCCGCAACCCCTCGCAACTGCCGCGGCGCGGCGCCCGCCAGCTCTCCCGCCATTTTGAGCACAAGATTCCCGCCCATGGAATATCCGGCGAAGAAAATTTCCGGGAGCAAATCCCGCTCGATTAATTCGACCAAGACAGCGCGAAAATCACCGGAAAGGCCGGAATTGTAGAGCGTCGGTGTGAGCGACTCTGTCCCGCCGCAATTTCGCTGATTGAGCCGCACCGCGTTCCATCCGGCCACGAAGGCGCGCTCTGCAAGCCCTCGCATGTATCCGGATTCGCTCGATCCTTCAAGTCCGTGGACGAGCACCAGCGTGGGCCGTTCGCGGGACTGCGGTTGCCAGTGGCAGTCACCGCGAATGCGTGTGCCGGGCTCGGTTTCAAATTCCCGCGGAGTGCTTCGCGGGAGACGCGGGAATCTCCGCGGCCAGAAAGACGAGGCGAGTGTCTGCGCATGCGGATTGCGCAGCATTGGATGTGGCTGGAAAGTCTCCATTCATTGATCATTCTACGACACGCAACGCATCGCAGCACCCCATGGGAGGGAGCATCGCCGGATCTGTGGAGAGGCCGATATGGGTCAGGTTTTGTTTAAGCCGGATTCTCAAGAGATTGGCTTATAATGCGGCCACTCTCCGATTTGAGCGGAGAAGGAGGAAGTCCGCATGAATGGAAAAGAGTTCCCATCCACAATGGCGCGGCGGCTATTTCTTGCTCGCCTTGGCGCGGGAGCCAGTGTTGTAGGCGCGACTGTCGTGGGCGCTCCTGTTGCCGCGGCGCAGGTCACGGCAGATGCGCCGTGGCGACCCGCTCGCCACACGCAGGATGATTGGCTCGACAAGATTCCCGGCGTGCATCGCTTCCTATTCGATACGTCGACGGGGGAAGGGATGGGCTGGGCGCTCCAATTCGCCAGCAACTATTTTACGGCGAACCAAGAGGGATATGGACTAAAGGATAGCGACCTGGCAGTCGTAATCGTCGCGCGGCACAAGTCCACGTCGTTTGCTTACAACGACGCGATTTGGGCGAAGTATGGCAAGCAACTCTCCGAGCAGGCGGAATTCACCGATCCGAAGACCAAAGAACCACCCAAAATTAATGTGTACGGACCGGCGGGCCAGACGCAGCAGGCCGGCAAAATGGAGGCGCTGATCAAGAAAGGCGTGCAATTTGCCGTCTGCCAGATGTCCACGCGAGGCATTGCCGGAAGAATCGCCAAGGCCAACGGAGTCGATGCCGACAGCGTTTTCAAAGAAATCACTGCGAATCTAATTGGCAATGCACATCTGGTTCCGGCGGGAATATTGGCCGTGAATCGGGCGCAAGAACGGGGTTATTCGTTTATTTATGCCATCTGACCACTGGTGAATCGAGTTGACAAAGGTCATCCGGCCAGCAATCAGCCCTCTGATTGAGTCTGATTTTTCCTGAGAATGGCCTCGTGGTTGTATACTTTCGCCACTCCCAACTGCCGGGAGGCTTATGGCGATCCCCTCTGGCACCAAACTCGGCTCCTACGAAGTCGTCTCGCAAATTGGCGCGGGGGGCATGGGCGAGGTGTATCAGGCGCACGACACTAAGCTCGGGCGCGACGTTGCGATCAAGGTTCTGCCGGAAGCCTTCGCGCATGATGCCGAACGACTCTCTCGTTTTCAGCGTGAAGCGAAAATGCTGGCGGCGCTCAACCATCCGAACATCGCCACGATTTACGGACTCGAACAATCGGGCGGCACGAGTTATCTCGTCATGGAGTTGGTTTCTGGCGAGACTCTGGCGGATCGCATCAATCGAGACGGGGCAGTTCCCATCGAGGAAGCACTCGGCATCGCGAGGCAGATTGCCGAAGCGCTCGAAGCGGCGCACGAGAAGAGCATCATCCACCGCGACCTGAAGCCTGCGAATGTGAAAGTGACACCGGAGGGTAAAGTCAAAGTTCTGGATTTCGGTTTGGCGAAGGCGTTCGAGGGTGACGCGGCGACCGAGGACATGAGCAATTCTCCAACGCTTAGCATGGCCGCGACGATGCACGGAGTGATCCTCGGCACGGCGGGGTACATGTCACCGGAGCAGGCGCGCGGCAAACGGGTCGATAAGCGCGCCGACATCTGGGCGTTCGGCGTCGTGCTGTATGAACTGGTCACCGGGAAGCGCCTGTTTCAGGGCGAAGATGCCGGTCACACGCTCGCGGCGGTGATTATGCAGGAAGCGGACCTCTCCGCAGCGCCCGCGCAGGTGCTGCCTCTGCTGAAACGGTGTCTGGAGAAGAACCCGAAGAAGCGGCTGCGGGATATAGGTGACATGGAGTTGCTGCTGGCAGAGGAGCCGGCTGCTTCGGCGCAGTCACCGTCGCCGCTCGGAAGCGTTGCGGCGAACAATGTGGGGTGGGGAGTTGCGGCGCTGCTGGCTGTGATCGCGCTCGGAGTGTCGTTCGTGCACTTCCGCGAAACGCCGCCCGGCGATTCCGTGCTGCATCTCTCGGTGCCGCTCCCGGGGAACGCACCCGCGGGCTTCCTGGCGCTGTCGCCGGATGGGCGGCGTCTGGTCATGCAATTCGTCAACGAGGGCAAGTCCCAGCTCTGGCTCCGCTCGCTGGATTCGCCTCAACTCCAGTCTCTGCCCGGCACCGAAAATGCCCGAGGTCCGTTCTGGTCCGCTGACAGCAAGTCCATCGGGTTCTTTGTTGACGGAAAGGTCGAAACCATGCCCGCGACCGGCGGGCCGCCGCAGGTGCTGTGCGATGGAACGGGGTCAGCCGCTGCTGGAACCTGGAACCGTGATGGGGTGATTCTTTTCAACACGAGCGGTGTCGGCGCGACCCTGCAGCGCGTGAATGCGGCCGGCGGCGCTTGTACCGTGGCCACCAAGCCGGAAGGAGACAGCCGCCATGCTTTTCCTGAGTTTCTCCCCGACGGCAACCACTTCGTTTACGTGGTACGTGGGGGAGATGAAGCCAAGCGAGGTCTCTATCTGACCGCGCTCGACAATCCCGCCCGCCGCCGGCTGCTCGCAGATGAGTCCAGCGCCGTATTCGCTCCCTCCACAACTGGAAAGAAATATGGCTATCTCTTGTTCTTGCGGGGGAGCGAGCTCATGGCGCAGCCGTTCAGTGCAGAGACGCTCCAGCTTGCGGGTGACGTGTTCCCTGTCGCCGAGGAAGCGTCTTTCAGTTTCAATGGTCAGATTGCGGCGTCCGTTTCTGCCGGCGGCATTCTGGTTTACGAAAACAACGTTGCCTACAGAAGATCCCAGTTAACGTGGCTTGACCGTTCCGGGAAAGAACTCGGCAAAGTCGGGAGCATCCAGGACGAAGGTCACGTCGCGCTCTCTCCGGATGGAAAGACCGTAGCCACGTTGCGCCGCGACCAGGGAATATGGATGTACGATGTGCAGCGCGGCGGGGACACACGTTTCACCTCGACTACTCTTCCCGGCAGCCCACCGGTCTGGTCTCCCGATGGAAACCTGATTGCCTTTGGCTCGGGCAAAGGTCTGTACCTGAAGGACGCCAGCGGGGGGTTGAAAGAAGAACTTCTTCTGGAAAATGGTAATGCCAAAACGCCTTCAGACTGGTCCCGTGACGGGCGCTATCTCATCTATACAGAGACCGATCCCAAAAGTCGGGGCGATATCTGGTATCTGCCGGACCCGCTCAATAAATCCAGCGACCGGAAGCCGGTCAAATTCCAAGGGACGGAGGCCATGGAAAGCCAGGGCCAGCTCTCGCCGGACGGCCGCTGGCTCGCTTATGAATCCACTGAATCCGGCGAAGATGAGGTGTACGTTCGTCCCTTTCCTTCCGGGCCGGGCCGGTGGAAGGTTTCGGCCGGCCGAGTGCGCAGCCGGGAGCCACGCTGGCGGCGCGA
This sequence comes from Terriglobia bacterium, assembly GCA_963811715.1. Taxonomy (GTDB): domain Bacteria; phylum Acidobacteriota; class Terriglobia; order Acidiferrales; family UBA7541; genus Palsa-360. Next base: position 1,318,879 of record CAWESM010000003.1, on the reverse strand, counting down.
CGGCAAGGAGCTGTTTTATTTGGAAGCAGGAATACCCCAACAACAGCTGATGGTGGTTGCCGTGCGGTCCGGGCCGCGCGGTGATTTCCAGGCAGGCCCTCCCCGGGGGCTGTTTGAATTCCGTCAGATTGGTTCAACGCCAACGAACAACAGTTTCCTCTACAGCCCCAGCGCTGACGGCCAGCGCTTCCTGGTGCATGTCCAACCTGGTGACGCCGAGGCTACACTGAACGTGGTCACCAACTGGGAGAAGGCCGCGCTCGGGAGCAAGTGAGGGTCCTAAGTGGGACAGACACTCTTGTCTGTCCGGGGTGGTATTGACGCACCACACACGGACAGGCAAGAGTGCCTGTCCTACTAAAACCAGGTCACAGACGAACTGAGTCACCGCGCAAAACCGGGCGCGCTTGATTTCGCACCACGGCGCGCATAGAATGATTTTTCAACGATGATTGTGCGCACTCTTGGAGCAACACCTTTCGCGCCCAGCGGCCTTCCGCTGGGCTGCGTTGTTTTCAGGGGCCATTTTTTACTCGTGCCAAGGAGATGGGAATGGAAGGACCGATAGCCGAAGGTCTGACGTTTGACGACGTATTGCTGCTGCCGGGAAAATCCTCGGTGCTTCCCACCGACGTCAATACGCAAACGCACGTGACGAAGAAAATTCCGCTGAACATTCCGCTCGTGTCCGCGGCGATGGATACTGTTACCGAGTCGCGCCTGGCCATTGCCATGGCGCGGCAGGGCGGGCTGGGCTTCGTGCACCGCAGCATGTCGATCGAGCGGCAGGCCGAGGAAGTCGACCGCGTGAAGCGCTCGGAGAGCGGGATGATCGTCGATCCGGTAACGATCTCACCTGATCTTTCCGTGCGCGACGCGATGGAAATTATGGGGAAGTACCGCGTCTCAGGACTGCCGGTGACGCAGGGGCCGCGCCTGGTGGGCATCCTGACGAATCGCGACCTGCGCTTTGAGAAAAATCTGGATCAGGCAGTCAGCAACGTGATGACGAAAGACAATTTGATAACCGTGTCCGTGGGCACGACGCTCGAAGAGGCCGAGCGCATCCTGCAAACACATAGGATTGAAAAGCTGCTCGTCGTGGACGCCGAGTTCCGCCTGAAAGGGCTGATCACAGTCAAGGATATACAAAAGAAACTGGAGTTCCCGAACGCCGCGAAAGATTCCCAAGGGCGCCTGCTCGTGGGCGCCGCCATCGGCGCGACGGGAGATTTTCTGGAGCGCGCCGTGGACCTGGAACAGTCCAAGGTCGACGTGCTGGCAATCGATACGGCGCATGGACATTCCGCGCGCGTCATGGATGCAATCCGCGCGGTGAAGCATCGTCTTCCAGAAATGCAATTGATCGCGGGCAATGTGGGGACCTACGAGGGCGCGCGCGATTTGATCGCGCTTGGCCTGGACGGCATCAAGGTCGGCATCGGTCCGGGATCGATTTGCACGACGCGCGTAGTGACCGGAGCGGGCGTGCCGCAAATTACAGCCATTCTGGAAGCAGCCCGCGCCGCCAAGGGAACGGGAGTGCCGGTGATCGCCGACGGCGGCATCAAGTATTCCGGCGACATCAGCAAAGCCATCGCAGCGGGTGCGGCCGTCACGATGCTCGGAGGATTGTTCGCAGGGACGGAGGAATCGCCCGGCGAAACGATTCTTTACCAGGGACGCACATTCAAGTCGTACCGCGGCATGGGCTCGCTCGGCGCGATGCAGGCGGGATCGGCCGATCGCTACGCGCAGGAAGGCGCGCCGCGAGGGAAGTCCGTGCCGGAGGGAGTCGAGGGGCGCGTGCCTTACAAGGGTTCGCTCGCCGCCTTGACGGACCAGTTGGTTGGCGGGCTCAAGAGCGGCATGGGTTACTGTGGCGTGGCTACGCTGGCCGAGCTGCAGGAGCGCTCCCGGTTCGTGCGGATCACGGTCGCTGGTTTACGTGAAAGCCATGTACACGATGTGATTATCACGCGTGAGGCGCCGAACTATCAGGTGGAATAGTTGGAGCGGCGACGCAGGGCGTGGCTGCTGGCAACGCGGAAAACATAGCCTCAGCGGCGCGGAAATAGTCGAAGTCAAACCGATTACGCGCGCCAAAAGTATCCGGCAGAAGCGGGCAAGGGAATCTGAAATTTGAGATTCCAGATGCCTGCACTACATTGGCTCTCTGCATATAAGGCTACCTATTTTCGCGGCGCAGTACTGACAGAAACGCAAAAGGCCCGCTCCTCAAGTACAGAACGGGCCTTTTTTTAACCTGGGTTTGTTGAATTTGTTACGCGCCCGCCTTCTCTTCCTTTTTCTCTTCTGAGGTTTCCTCGGGCTTCGCGGCCTTATCTTTCTTTTCCTTCTTCTTGAGTTTTGACCCTAGCAGTTCGAGGATGGCCAGGTTTGCTCCATCGCCGATGCGGAAACCGGCATGGATGATCCGCGTGTAACCGCCGGCGCGGCCGGAAAATCGCGGGGCGATGTCGGCAAACAGTTTTTTGGTGGCGCCGGGCGTCATGAGATAGGCGGCGGCCTGGCGCCGGGAATGGAGCGTGTCGCGCTTGCCGAGCGTAATCATCTGCTCGACGAGCGGCTTCGCAGCCCTGGCGCGCGTGAGCGTGGTGGTAATGCGCTCGCGCTCGATGACGTTGGTCACCAGGTTGCGCAGCGTGGCGCGCCGATGCGCCGGCTGGCGCCCGAGTTTGGAGCCATAGTTGCGATGTCGCATAAGTGGGTTCGTCGCGCGCTTAGAGGCCCGCGGTTTCCTCCGATGTGGGTGGCGCTGTCTGGCTCGGGAGCGGCGGCCAGATGATGCGGCCATGCTCGTCAAACTTCATGCCCAGACTCAGGCCCATCTTGGTCAGGATTTCCTTGATCTCGTTGAGCGATTTGCGGCCGAAGTTTTTCGTCTTCAGCATCTCGTTCTCGCTCTTCTGGACCAGTTCGCGGATGGACTGGATGTTCGCGTTCTTCAGGCAATTGTAGGAACGGACGGAGAGTTCGAGTTCCTCGACGGAACGATCCAGGTGCTCGACGCGCGGGTCGTTGTAGGACTCGACCGCTTCCTCGGGCAGGTCCGGCTGCTCCTCGAAGTTGATGAAGATGCTCATGTGGTCCTTGACCAGCTTGGAGGCCAGGCCGATGGCATCCTGGGGAGTGATCGCGCCGTTGGTCCAGACTTCCAGCGCCAGCTTTTCGTAATCCGTCATCTGTCCGAGACGCGCCGCTTCCACGGCATAGTTGACCTTGCGCACCGGCGAGTGGACCGAATCCACCGGGATATAACCAATTGGTAAATCCTCGTCGAAATTGCGGTCGGCTGAAACGTAGCCGCGGCCATTCTTGACGCGCATTTCGAGCTGCAGTTTTCCGCCTTCGTTTACCGTGGCGACGTAGACGGTCTTGTCCAGGACCGCGAAATCGGCGTCTTCCTCGATCATGGCGGAGGTTACGACGCCGGGATTCTCGACGTTGACGAAGATCGTCTTCGCCTGGTCGTTGTTGAGCTTGAGCGGCACCTGTTTCAGGTTGAGGATAATATCGGTGGCATCCTCGACCACGCCGGGAATCGACGAGAATTCGTGCAGGACGCCTTCGATCTTCACGGCCGTGATGGCCGCGCCCTCGATCGAGCTCAGCAGAGCCCGGCGGAGAGCGTTGCCCACCGTGGTGCCCCAGCCGCGCTCAAACGGCTGCGCGGAAAACTTCCCGAACTTATCGGTAAGCGACTCGAGTTCGGCCGCCAAGCGTTTCGGTTTCTGAAAACCTTTCCACATCGGTTGAGTCCTTCCTCCCCGCGATGGCGGGGAAAACAATTCACGATCCGGGATCTCGCATTTCAAATTTGAAATTTGAAATTTGAGATTTGAAATTCGCCGCGCCGCTACTTCGAGTACAACTCGACGATGAGCTGTTCGGTGATGGGCGGGGTCTGGACGTTTTCGCGTTTCGGCAGCGCCACCACGCGCGCTTTGAAGGCCTCGCGGTCGATTTCGAGCCACGGCACCGCATTCTGGCTTTGGGCGACGTTGCGGGCTTCGAGCACCATGGTGTTCTGGTGCATTTTTTCCTTGAGCGCGATTTCCTCGCCGACGCTCACCAGGTACGAAGGAATGTTGACCTTCTTTCCGTTGATGCGGACGTGGCCGTGCAGGACGATCTGCCGCGCCTGGGAGCGCGAGCTCGCGAGTCCCGACCGCCAAACGGTATTGTCCAGGCGCCGCTCGAGCATGACGATGAGGTTTTCGCCCGTGGGTCCCTGGGCGCGCTCGGATTTTTCGACGTAGTTGCGGAACTGCCGCTCGAGCAGTCCGTAGGTGCGCTTCACCTTCTGCTTCTCGCGCAACTGCAAGCCGTACCCCGCGAGTTTTTTCACGCGGCGGGACTGGCCGTGCTGTCCCGGAACGAAGTTGCGCTTTTCAATGGCGCACTTCTCGGTAAAACAGCGCAGGCCTTTCAAAAACAGCTTCTGCCCTTCCCTGCGGCAGAGCCGGCAAACCGCTTCTCGATGACGTGCCAAATGCGTTTCTCCTTATCTTCTGTTTCTTGAAATTCAAATTCCAATGATCCCGATCAGACGCGGCGGCGCTTCGGCGGACGGCAGCCATTGTGAGGAATCGGCGTCACGTCCTTGATGTGCACGATGTGCAAGCCCGACGAGGCCAGGGCGCGCACGGCCGATTCGCGGCCGGAGCCGGGACCCTTTATGCGGACTTCAATCGATTTCATGCCGTATTGGTCGCGCGCCACTCCGGCGGCTGACGCGGAGGCCTGCTGCGCCGCGTAAGGCGTTCCCTTGCGCGAGCCCTTGAAGCCAATCGATCCGGCGGAAGACCACGATACCGCGCGCCCATCCGGCCCGCAGATAGTGATGATCGTGTTGTTGAACGTGGCCTGGATATGCGCCACGCCGTGCGGGACCACGCGCTTCTCCCGCTTCTTCTTGAACTCTTTCTTGCGCTTCGAAGTTTTTGCCGGCGCCTGTGTTGTGGCGTCCTGCTGTTGCGGTTCTTTTGCCAAGTCAATACCCTCGCTTCAATTTCGATCCGATATTCCGGTGGGGTCCACGCTTCACCTGAAACGTTCAGCGTAAAAGTAGAGCCCGCGCCCGTTCGACGGTTACTTGCGGGCCGCGACTTTCTTCTTCGCGGCGACGGCGCCCTTCCGCGGACCCTTGCGCGTTCGCGCATTCGTGTGCGTGCGCTGGCCGTGTACCGGCAGGTTCCGCCGATGGCGCATTCCGCGGTAACACTGGATTTCGATCAGCCGGCGGATGTTCATCTGGACCTCCTTGCGGAGATCGCCCTCGACGCGGCCCTCGGATTCGATCGCCTGGCGGAGGGCGTTAATCTCTTCCTCGGTCAGGTCTTTCACCTTCTTGGTGTGATCCACGTTGGCCTTCGCGCAAAGCGACTTCGCGCGCGGCTGTCCGATGCCGTAGATCGACGTCAGGCCCACCCAGATGCGTTTTTGAACCGGCAGATCTACTCCTGCAATGCGTGCCATGCGTGCTCCTCAATATTTCGGTTAATTATCCCTGGCGCTGCTTGTGCTTCGGGTTGACGCAAATCACGCGCACCACGCCGCGCCGATGGATCACCTTGCACTTGTCACAAATTTTCTTTACCGATGCCCGGACTTTCATTTCCCTGCTCCTTAATTAATCTCCGGCGGGCTGAGAGTAAAGCCCGCACCCGCCTACTTATACCGGTACACGATACGGCCGCGCGTCAAATCGTAGGGCGAAAGCTCCACGGCGACCTTGTCCCCCGCGAGGATGCGGATAAAATTCTTGCGCATCTTCCCGGAAATGTGCGCCAACACACGATGCTTGTTCTCCAGTTCGACGCGGAACATCGCGTTGGGCAGCGGTTCAATGACCGTGGCCATCACTTCGATGGCGTCTTCCTTCGGATTGGACGAGTCGGGTTTGCGTTTATCCGCTTCGGGTCGCTTGCCCATATGCCCTCTCGCCCCGGTCACCAAGACGGTCCCTGCATTTCGCGGGGACGCGTCAACACCCAGGGCCCATTCGTGGTAACCGCCACCGTGTGTTCAAAATGCGCCGAGTTGGTGCCGTCGGTGGTCACCGCGGTCCAGTCGTCTTCGAGCACCCGGACATCCGGTCCGCCCACATTCACCATCGGCTCGATCGCGAATACCATGCCTTCCTGCAAGCGCAGGCCACGGCCGGGTTCCCCATAATTTAACACGTTGGGCTCCTCATGAATGTGCGTGCCAATGCCGTGGCCGCAAAGATCACGAACGACCGAATAGCCGTTCTTGCGCTCGGCCCAATCCTGCACGGCGGCCGAAATATCCGTGAGCCGGTTGCCCACGCGCACTTTGTCAATGGCCAGATCCAAAGATTCACGAGTCACTTGCAAGAGCCGTTGCAACTCGGGAGAAATATCCCCAACCGGAACCGTCACAGCCGCATCCGCATAATAGCCGGCATACTCGACGCCAAAATCGAGTGAAATAATGTCGCCCTGCTGAAGACGCCTGGACTTCGACGGAATGCCATGCACCACTTCGGAATTGATCGACGTGCACAGAGTCGCCGGATAGCCCCGATAATTCTTGAATGCCGGCCGGACCTTCAGTTCGGCCGTTCTGCGTTCCGCGTATTCGTCGAGTTCCTTCGTCGTAACCCCCGGCTGCGCCATCCCGCGCAGGTGGTTCAAGACTTCCCAGATCACCAGGCCGGCGCGATGCATTTTTTCCAATTCGGCCTGCGACTTGCAGACAATCATGTCGCTGCTTCCGCCCGGTCCAAAGTCTTTTCGATGCTAGCCGTCACGGCCTCGGCGTCAGCCATGGCGTCCACTCCAATCAGCAGACCTTGTCCCCTATAATAGGCCACAAGAGGCTGGGTCTGGTGGTCGTACGCGGACAGCCGGCCGCGGATCACGGGTTCGGTATCGTCCGGCCGGTGAATCAACTCGCCGCCGTCCACATCGCAAATTCCTTCGGCCTTCGGCGGGCGGTCATAAATATTGTAAATGTGCCCGCCCGTCTTGCAAATTCTACGGCCTGTCAGCCGGCGCATTAACAAGTCCGGATCCACCACCATGTGCAAAACAACGGTGTAATCGAACTTGTGCTGCTGGCAAATCCGCTCCAGGTCTTCCGCCTGCGCCAGCGTGCGCGGAAACCCATCGAACACAAACCCATTGTCGCAGTCAGGCTGGGAAATGCGGTCCTCAACCATGCCCAACACGATTTCATCCGGGACCAGGTCGCCGCGTTCCATCAGCGGCTTGGCCTTTCGCCCGAGCTCGGTGCCACGAGCGATGTGGTCGCGAAACATGTCACCGGTCGACAGATGCGGCAACAGATACCGCTCCGCAATCCGCTGCGCCTGTGTCCCCTTGCCCGCTCCAGGAGGGCCCAGCAGGATCACCGCGCGGTGCAGACCAGATACGCGCCTAGGGAGACGCTGATCAGCCGTAACGGCGGCCACGCAGCTTCCCCTTCTTGACAAATCCTTCGTAATTCCGCATCACCAATTGAGCCTCGATCTGCTGGACGGTGTCCATCGCCACGCCGACAACGATCAAGAGGGAGGTGCCGCCAAAATAAAAGTTTACTTTCAGGCCTTCCAGCACAAACCTCCACATGTGGTTATCGAACCACGTGCCCACCACGGGAAGATGCTGGAGATGAATGCCGGCCATCAGCCACTCCGGGAGCAAGCAGACAGCCGCCAAGTAGACTCCGCCGACAAACGTCAGGCGGCGAAGAACCCGGTCGATGTGTTCCGAGGTGTTGCGCCCCGGGCGAATTCCCGGGATAAACCCGCCGTACTTCCGCATGTTGTCGGCGAGTTCGGTGGGATTGAACACGATGCCCACATAGAAAAACGCAAACACGATGATCAACGTAATGTAAACCAAGATATATAAGGGCTCGCCCCAAGCTAGACGCGTCGCGAACCAATCGAGGACAGAAAATTTCTTTCCCAGAACCAGATTGATCGTGCCCGGAAACGTAAGCAGCGAACTGGCAAAAATCGGCGGAATCACGCCGCCGGAATTGACTCGCAGCGGCAGGTACGTCATTTGCCCGCCCATCATCTTGCGCCCCATCACACGTTTGGCGTATTGCACGGGGATGCGCCGCTGTCCGCCTTCGACGAAAACGATGACGCCCACGACCGCGATCATCGAGGCCGTCAATACAAGCAGGGCCAGGCCCGTGAATGGCCCCCACTGCGCTGTCTTGAACTTGTCAAACAGGTCGGCGACAGCGCGCGGAAGGCCGACGACGATCCCGGCGAATATGATCAGCGACATCCCGTTCCCCACGCCGCGCTCGGTAATCTGCTCGCCGAGCCACATGATGAACGCGGAACCGGTGGTCAGCGTCAGGATCGTCATCAGGATGAACCCGAGGCCGGGGTTGTAGACCAGAGGCTGATTGTTTGGACCTCCGGTATGCTGCAGAGTTTCCGCGATCGATAGCGACTGCACGATGCTTAGAAGAATCGTCAAGTAGCGCGTGTACTGCGTAATCTTGCGCCGGCCGAGCTCGCCCTCCTTCTGTAAGCGTTCGAGGTAGGGCCAGACCACGGTCATCAGTTGCAGGATGATCGACGCCGTGATGTACGGCATGATGCCCAGCGCGAAAATCGTCAGGCGGCGGAAGTTGCCGCCGCTGAACAGGTCGATGACTCCCAGAACCGAACCCGCATTCTGATTGAAGAATTGCTGCAGGACGTCCGTATTGATCCCCGGCGTGGGCAGGAACGCGCCCAGCCGATACACCGCCAGCATCGCCAGCGTGAACAGGAGCCGCTTGCGCAGGTCCGGAATCCGGAACATGTTCGCGAATGCTTCGAAAAACTGGTTCATGGCAGAATTTCTACCTTACCTCCGGCGCGAGTGATCTTCTCCTCCGCCGACTTGCTGAACTTGTGCGCGCGCACGGTGAGGGCGGCATTCAATTCGCCGTCGCCCAGAACCTTGATGGCGGCGCGCGCTTCGCGAATCAGGCCGCTGGCAATCAACAGTTCGGGCGTCACCGTCTCTCCCGCCGGGAAAGCATTGAGCGATTCCACGTTCACCACGGCGTACTCGAAACGGGACGGATTGTGGAAGCCGCGCTTCGGGATCCGCCGGCGCAGCGGCATTTGGCCGCCTTCAAAGCCCGGGCGCCGCGAATAGCCCTTGCGCGATTTCTGTCCTTTGTTGCCCTTGCCGGCAGTCCTGCCGAGCTTCGAGCCCATCCCGCGGCCCACGCGCACCTTGCGGTGCCGCGACCCCCGTGGCGGCTTCAAATTGGAAAGATTCACAGCCATGGTTCCCTCAATTTTCCCCGCTTATTAGAATTATTAAATTTTACTTATTCATCAACAGACACCAGATGCCGGACCTTCAGGATCATCCCCCGGACGGCCGGCGTATCGTCGCGTTCCACGACCTGCTGCATGCGGCGAAATCCCAGACCGCGGATGGTCGCCCGCATGCCCTTCGGGCAACCGATGAAGCTGACCACCCACTTGATTTTGAGCCTTCTCGATTTCTTGGTCGACGTAGCCATGTTCATTCCCGGCGCGGTTAGCGCCCAAGTTCCTCCACCGTCTTCGAGCGAAGTTCCGCAACCTTGGCCACATCTTTCAGGCGCAGCAGCGCATCGAAGGTGGCTTTAATCACGTTGTGCGGGTTCGACGTGCCGATGGATTTCGTCAGCACGTTGGAAATCCCCGCCACTTCCATGACGGCGCGCACCGGGCCGCCGGCAATAATTCCCGTGCCCTCGGGCGCGGGCTTCAGCAGCACTTGCCCCGAACCGTACAGGCCCAGGACCTGATGGGGAATCGTCGTTCCCTTCAAATTCAGGTGAATCAGGTTTTTCTTGGCCTGCTCGATCGCCTTGCGGATGGCCATGGGCACTTCGCGCGCCTTGCCCATGCCGAAGCCGGCATTGCCCGCCTGGTCTCCGACGACAACCAAGGCCGAAAAGCTGAGGTTCTTGCCGCCCTTGACGACCTTGGTCACGCGTTGGATGGCCACGACCTGGTCCTTCAAGTTGTTGGCGTTGACCTGGATGTTCCGCCGGACGGCCAGGGTTTCCCTCAAAATGTGTTTCGACATAGGCTTAGAATTTTAACCCCGCTTCCCGGGCCGCCGCGGCCAGGGCTTCCACTCGTCCGTGGTACATGTAACCGCCGCGATCGAACACGACCTGCTCGATCCCGGCAGCGCGGGTGCGCTCAGCAATTTTCTTTCCGATCACTTTGGCGGCCGCCACGTTGCTGCCGCCCTTGAGTTCCTTGCGCGTATCCTTGTCGAGCGAACTGGCCGAGACGAGCGTGCGCCCGCTGCGGTCATCCACGACCTGCGCGTAGATATGCCCATTCGAGCGGTACACGCAAAGCCGCGGCCGCTCAGGCGTTCCCGTCACGCGAGTCCGCACGCGCAGGTGAATCCGCTGGCGGTGCGCGTTACGCGATAATTTCCGGACTGGTTCCGTTGCCACGAGTTCTCTCCTTCGTTCAGCAATCTCCCAATCGAGCCCGTACCGGGTTAGGCGCCCGTCTTGGCCGCGCCAGCTTTTCCGGCCTTCTTCTTCAGGCGTTCGCCCGTGATGCGAATTCCTTTTTGCTTGTACGGATCGGGTGGACGCAATGCGCGGATGTCGGCCGAAACTTGCCCGACGCGGCCGCGATCGGCGCCTGAAACCGTCAGGTGCGTCTGCTTCTCCACCGTAATCTGTATCCCCTCGGGGATGGGGAACTCGATGGGGTGGGAATACCCCAGCGCGAAGTTCACCTGCTTGCCTTTGAGCTCGGCGCGATAGCCCACGCCGACGATGTCGAGATCCTTCTTGAAACCCGTCGTGACGCCCTGCACGGCGTTCGCCACCAGCGCCCGCGCCAGGCCATGCAAGGCCGCCTGCTCATCGCTCTCGCGCACAGCATGCAGCTCGGCGCCCTTCTGCTCGAGATGGATTCCCCGCGGCAGATTCACATTCAACTTGCCCTTCGGTCCCTGGACTTCGACCGAACCCGGGGCAATTTGAACCTTTACTCCCGCGGGCACGGCAATCGGTTTTCTTCCAATGCGCGACATAGCTCGATGGCTCTCCTGCTACCAAACTTCGCAAAGAACTTCGCCGCCCACGTGCGCCTTGCGCGCGGCGCGGCCGGTCATCACACCCTTGGGTGTGGTCATGATGCTGATGCCCATCCCGCCGACGACCGGGCGGATTTCGGAAGAGCCCTTGTACCGGCGGCTCCCGGGCTTCGAGATGCGCTTCAGATCCGTGATCACGCTGCGGCGGTCCGGAGTGTATTTCAGAAAGAGGCGCAGCGTCTTCCGCGTCTTGTTTTCCTCGACCAGCTTGTACGTCGAAATGTAGCCTTCTTCCTTAAGAATTCGCGCGACCTCCGCCTTCAGCTTCGAGGTCGGAATGTCCACGCGCGCGTGGCGCGCTTTGGCTGCGTTGCGAATCCGGGTCAGTAAATCGGAGATGGGATCAGTTTGCATAGTCGTTTTCCGCCGCCTCTACCAGCTGGCCTTCACCACGCCGGGAATTTCCCCGCGCAGCGCATGGCCGCGGAAACAGATGCGGCACATTTGAAATTTTCGCAAGTAGCCGCGCGGCCGGCCGCACAGGCGGCAGCGGTTGCGTATGCGAATCTTGAACTTCAGCTTCTTGCGCATCTTGGCGAATTGAGAGTTCGCGCCATAGATTCTCCTCAAAATCCTTTCAAGCCTGGGGGCGCAGCGGCACGCCCAAAAGCTTCAGCAATTCGCGGCCTTCTTCGTCGTTCTTGGCCGTCGTCGTTAGCGTGATGTTCATGCCCTTGATCTTGTCGACGCGCGTGTAATCAATCTCGGGAAACACGAGCTGGTCGCGCAGGCCCATCGTGTAGTTTCCGCGCCCGTCAAACGCGTTCGGCGGCAAGCCCCGGAAATCGCGCACGCGCGGCAGCACCACGTTGCACAGGCGGTCCAGGAATTCGTACATCCGGTCGCCACGCAAGGTGACGCAGCAGCCGATCGGCATGCCGCGGCGAATCTTGAAATTCGCGATCGATTTCTTCGCGCGAGTAACAACCGGCTTCTGCCCGGTAATCTGCCCGAGTTCGACCACCGCCACGTCCAGCAGCTTGACGTTTTGGCTGGCCTCGCCCATCCCGATATTCACGATGACTTTCGCGACCTTGGGCACAGCCATCGGATTGGTCCGCCCGAACCGCTTCATCAGCGCGGGAACCACCTCTTTGCGATACCGTTCCTGCATTCGGCTCATCATGATCCTGTCACTTCACTCTCTCCTTGTACCTTTGGCCCGTTACTTTTCCAGCGTGTTGCCGCAACGGCGGCAAACCCGCTCTTTCGTCCCGTCGGGCAGAATCTTATGTCCCAGGCGCGTGCCCTTGTTGCAAGCAGGGCATAGCAGCAAAACGTTCGAGATCGACATCGATCCTTCCTTCTCGACGATGCCGCCCTTGACGTTCTTCGATGGATTGGGCGCGCGTGTGGCGCTTGATCATCCCCGCGTGCTCGACCGTCACCGTGCGCTTGGCCGGATTCACGGCCAGCACGCGGCCCGTCTTGCCGCGGTCGCGCCCGGTCATCACGCGCACCTGATCGCCCCTCTTGATCCCGGCCGTGGCCGGCGCTTGTTCCACTCGGTTTCGCATCGGGCTCACCAGACCTCCGGCGCGAGCGAGACAATCTTCGCGAATTTCTTTTCGCGCAGTTCGCGCGCCACGGGCCCGAAAACGCGCGTGCCCACGGGCTCGTTGGCGTCGTTGATCAGCACCGCGGCGTTATCGTCAAACCGGATGTAGGTGCCATCCTTCCGGCGGTGTTCCTTGCGCGTGCGCACCACCACGGCCTTCACGACTTTGCCCTTCTTGATCGGGCTGTCCGGCGCGGCTTCCTTCACGGAAGCGGTGATCACGTCGCCCAGCCCCGCGCGGCTTCCCACATCGCCGCCGAGCGGAAGAATACACGTCAACTGGCGCGCTCCCGAATTGTCGGCCACCGTCAGCCAGCTTCGCATCTGAATCATGGCAATTGTCCTTGTTCCCGCGGGCTCCAAGTAGAGCCCGCACCCGATTCTCGTTGCGCACGTTAATTTACCCGGGTGCTGCGCGTGAGCACCTCGGCGAGCCGCCAGCGCTTCAGCTTTGACATTGGCCGGGTCTCGACGATTTTTACCCTGTCGCCCAGCCGCGCCTCGCGCTCTTCGTCGTGCGCATAAAATTTCTTCGTGACTCGCATCACGCGCGTGTACAGCTTGTGCTGCACCAGGCGGGTCACCTTCACGACAATCGTTTTCTCCATCTTCGCGCTGGTCACCACGCCGGTCAGTTCCTGGCGATGGTGCCGCGCGGCGGGCGCCGCTGCTGTTTTCACTTGCCATCTGGCTTCCTCAATTCGCGCTCGCGCAGCAGGGTCTTGACGCGCGCAAGATCTTTCCGGGCGGAGCGAAGCTTGGTCACCGCTTCGGCCTGCCCCGTCGAGAGCTGAAATCGCAGGCGAAACACTTGCTCGGCGAGTTCGTTTGCGCGCTCGCTCAGCTCCGGCGTGCCCTGATCGCGCAATTTCTCGATTCCCCGCGCCATTAGAGGGCTCCCTCGCGGCTGACAAATCGCGTATGAATCGGCAGCTTGTGCGCCGCCAGTTCCATCGCTTCCTTGGCCGTCGCCAGATCGACGCCCGCCATTTCAAACATCACGCGCCCGGGCTTTACGACCGCCACCCATTTTTCCGGCGCGCCCTTGCCTTTGCCCATGCGGGTTTCCGCCGGCTTCTTGGTGAACGGCTTGTCCGGGAAAATCCGGATCCAGAGCTTCCCGCCGCGCTTGATGAACCGCGTGATGGCCACGCGCGAGGCTTCGATCTGCCGGTCGGTAATCCACGCCGGCTCGAGCGCCTTCAGGCCGTACTCGCCGAAGGACAGTTCCCCGCCGCGCCAGGCCTTGCCCTTGCGCCGCCCGCGCTGCTGTTTCCGGTACTTCACTTTCTTTGGCATTAACATCGTCGTTGTCCCTTACACCCTTCCGTCGGAATAGTCCGCCGCGCTTTAGTCGGCCGCCGCCAGCGCGACCACTTTTTTCAGTCCGCGCTCGGGAATATTTTCACCTTGATACACCCAGCACTTCACGCCGATCACGCCGTACGACGTGTGGGCCTCGGCAAAACCAAAATCGATGTCCGCGCGAAGCGTCTGCAGCGGCAGCCGGCCTTGCAAGTACCATTCCTTGCGCGCGATTTCCGCGCCATTCAAACGCCCGGCAACGCGCACCTTGATTCCCTTGCAGCCAAAACGCAGCGCCGAGTCCACGGCCTTGCGCATGGCCCGGCGGAACGCAACGCGCTTCTCGAGTTGCAGCGCGATCGATTCGGCCACCAGTTGCGCGTCCAGTTCCGGCCGGTGAACTTCCTGGATGTCGATGTGCACTTCGCGTTTCGTGCGCTTCTGGATTTCACCCTTGAGCTTGTCGATTTCCGCGCCCTTGCGCCCAATGATGATTCCCGGACGGGCCGTGAACAGGCGAATCACCAGCTTGTTGGCGGCGCGTTCGATGTCGATCGAGCTGATCCCGGCCGAACGCAGCCTGTCCTTCAACTGCTTGCGCAGCGCAACGTCCTCGTGCAGCAGGTCGGCATAATCGCGGTCGGCGTACCAGCGCGATTTCCAGGGCTTGTTGTAGCCCAGCCGGAATCCGTATGGATGTGTCTTCTGTCCCAAAGCTTCCTCCCGCTACTTCTTGGTCTTCCCGCCCGGCTTTTTCTTTCCGCCGAGCGCCTGGCGAGCCTTCTTCACCGCGCCTTTAACGCCCTTCTGCGATTCCGCTTCGGCCGCAGCGGCGGCGACGCGCTGCTGCACGGCGTGGTGATGCTCGAGGACGCCGACCACGATGTGGCTGGTGCGGCGCTGATAGCGGAACGCGCGGCCCATCGGAGCCGGGCGCAGACGCTTCCAGCGCGAGCCTTCGTTCACAAAACAGCGCGAAACGAACAGATGATCGACGTCGAGCGATGCGCCCGCATCTTCGGCCTTGCGCTCCGCGTTGGCAATGGCGCTGCGCAGCACTTTCTCGACGTCGCGCGTCGCGCGCTTCTTGGTGAAGCGCAAAATCTGCAGGGCGTCTTCGGCGCGTTGCCCGCGAATCAAGTCCACCACCAGGCGGACTTTCTGGGGCGACATGCGCACGTGGCGCGCCATCGCTACCGCCTCAATCGCCGGAGCCTGTATCAGTTCGTTGGCCATGAGTTAGGAAGCCTTCGGCGCAGATGGCGCGCCGCCTCCGGCCGGTGCCGCGCCACCCGCGGGCGCGCCCGGTGCTCCCGGAGCGCCGGCAACACCCGCCGCCCGTTCGAGCGCGGCCTTTACCGCGTGGCCCTTAAACGTGCGCGTCGGCGCAAACTCTCCGAGCTTGTGCCCGATCATCTGCTCGGTGACGTACACCGGAATAAATTTTCTGCCGTTGTGCACGGCGATCGTGTGGCCGATCATGTCGGGAAGAATCGTCGAACGGCGCGACCACGTCTTGATGACTTTCTTTTCGTTGCGCGCGTTCATTCCCTCCACCTTTACGCGCAGGTGGTCATCGATGAACGGGCCTTTTTTGAGCGAGCGTGCCATCGTTTCTCCCTACTCTTCAGCTACTCTTCGACGTTATTCTTCAACCCGGCGCAGCTTGATCCATTGCGCGCGGCGCAGTTTGCGGAATCCGCGCACCGGTCCCGGGCACGCGGTGCGAAATCGGGCAGAACGGGCACACAAACCGCGTGCCTTGGGCGTTCGGCGTTTTCTCCACGGCCACGGCCCATCCGGGCTTGCACAACCGGTACTGCACCTGCACGGGAGGCGCGGCTACAAACCGCGCCGCCGGCTTCGACCGGCTTTGCCGGACGCGCCGGGCGAGCCGATTTGCGCGTTGCGCGCCACCCGGCGTGCCGTCGATACGTGTTCGCCTGCTTCTTGATGCGCTCATAGTTTTTCTCTCAATGCCCGCCGCGCCAGGCTGACATTTTTCTTCGCTACCTGCGACTACCACTATCCCGACTACCTACGCCGCTTACGGCTTGCGCCGCTGCACAATCTGCTTGTCCGACCGCCGATTGCGGCGCGTCTTGGCGCCCAGCGTGGGAAATCCCCACGGGGTCTGCGGATGATTGCCCTTGACGCGTCCCTCTCCGCCGCCGTGCGGATGGTCGACCGGGTTCATCGCCACGCCGCGCACCGTGGGACGCCGCCCATGCCAGCGCGTTCGTCCCGCCTTGCCGTACGTGACGTTCTCATGGTCGAGGTTTCCGACCTGGCCGATCGTGGCCATGCAATCCAAGCGCAAACTTTCGAACTTCGCCCGACGGCAGCTTGACCAGCGCGATGTCGCCTTCCTTGCTGAGCAATTGCGCCGAGCCGCCCGCGGCGCGCACCACCTGGGCGCCCTTGCCGGGCTGCAGCTCCAGGTTATGCAACTGCGTTCCGGGCGGAATGAACCGGATGGGCATGGCGTTTCCCGGCAAAATGTCCGCGCCCTCGCCGGTCTGCACCGTCATTCCGACCTCGAGCCCGATCGGATGCAGGATGTAGCGCTTCTCGCCGTCGGCATAGTGCAGCAGCGCCAGGCGCGCCGAGCGGTTCGGGTCGTACTCGATGGCCGCGACGCGCGCCGGAATCCCCTTCTTCTCCCGGCGGAAATCGATCGAGCGGTACTGCTTCTTGTGACCGCCGCCGCGATGCCAGATCGTGATTTCGCCATGGGAGTTGCGTCCGCCCGAGCGCTTCTTCGGCTCGACCAGCGATTTTTCCGGCGTCTGCTTGGTGATCTCGCTCTTGTCGAGCATGGTCACGAAGCGCCGCGATGCTGTGTACGGATTAAAGCTTTTCAGTGCCATAACGCTCTCTTTTCCTCTGGCACGCCCCGCGGGCCCCCGCCGGAAGGCCGCCTGAGCGCCCGCCGCCGAAACCCCGGGCTAGAGCCCCGGCCTAAAGATTATCCGCGTACTCGATCATCTTTTCGCCGGCCGCCAACTTTACGTACGCCTTTTTCCAGTCGCGCCGATGGCCTTCCGCGCGGCCGCGGCGGCGAAACTTGCCGTGAAAAATTCCCGTGCGCACGCCGGCCACTTTCACCTTGAAAATCTTCTGCACCGCTTCCTTGATCTGCGTCTTGGTCGCGGCCATGGCCACTTCAAACACCACGGTATGCTGCGTCTCCTTCACCCCGAGACCCTTCTCGGTGATGATGGGCCGGCGAATCACTTGAAATGCGCTGATGTTCATCGGCTCGTCCCGGGCTTACTTCTTGCCCTTGTCCTTTTTCGCCGCGGGCTTTTTCGCCGCGGCCTTTTTCGCCGGCGCGGCTTTTTTCTTGGCAGCGGGCTTGGCGGCTTTCGGAGTCTCCGCCGGCTGCGCGGGCTCAATCGTTGACGATTTCGGAAGCCGGCGACGCGGTTCGCGGTCCCAGCGTCGTTCCCAGCCGCACGGCCGCCTCTTTCGATAGCACCAGATGATCGTGCCGCAGCAGATCGTACGGCTGCAGCGCGTGCGGCGCGACCAGCTTCACGCCTTCCAGATTCCGGCTGGCGAGTTCCAGGTTCCGATTGGCCGAAGTTTCGACCAGCAAAACCGTCTTCGTGTCCCCATCCAAACGCGTGAGCGCCTGGCGGAACGGCTTGGTCTTGTGCGAATCCAGCTGCCAGGCATCCACCACGGTCAGTTTCTGCTCCGCAAGCTTTGCGGAAAGCGCCGAGCGCAGCGCGCCGAGAACCATTTTGCGCGGCAAGCGATAGGCGTAGCTGCGGGGCACCGGCCCGTGCACGGTGCCGCCCTTGCGCCAGATCGAGCTGCGAATCGAGCCCACGCGCGCGCGGCCCGTGCCCTTCTGCTTCCACAGTTTTCGGCCCGAGCCCGGACACTTCGCCGCGGCCCTTGGTCTTGTGCGTTCCCGCGCGCTGCGTCGCCTGATACCAGCGCACGGTTTCGTGCAGCAGGTTGGGGTTCACCTTGGCCCCAAACACCGCGTCGGGCAGGTCCATCTGGCCGACGTTCTTGCCTTCGAGATTCTTGATGTCCACAACCGCCATTGTCGTCGCGTCCTTGAACTTCAGCTTACTTCGTACTTCGATTGCGGGCCTTCCGGATCAAGATGTAGGTTCCCACCGGACCCGGCACCGAACCGTACACCAGAAGCAAATTTTCGTCCGTGTCCACTTTCACGACGCGGAGGTTTTTTACCGTCACGCGGCGATTGCCCATGTGCCCCGGAAAATGCTGGCCGGGCCAAACCCGCGACGGAAACGAACTCGCGCCAATGCCGCCCGGCGCGCGATGATGCATGGAACCGTGCGTGGCATCGCCTCCGCGGAAGTGCCATCGCTTGACGCGCGCCGGCAAAACCCTTGCCCTTGCTGATGCCGGTAACGTCCACCAACTCGCCGGGCTGGAAGCGATCGACCAGAACGCGGTCGCCGGCCTTGGTCTCATCGGCGGAGTCATCGAGGCGCACTTCGCCGCAAACGCCGCATCGGGCGCGGCATCCGACTTCTTGAAATGCCCCAGTCATCGGCTTGGTGACGCGCTGCGGCTTGATGAATTCCACCAGGCCCAGTTGCGCGGCGTCGTAGCCGTCTTTCTCCTTGGTGCGCCGCTGCACCACCACGCAGGGGCCCGCCTGCAGCACCGTGCAGCCGACCGCCATGCCATCGTCGGTGAAGACCTGGGCCATGCCCAGCTTGATTCCGAGAATTCCGTTGACAGCCATGAAGTTGCCCGTCTCTCCCTGATGTGCCCGGCGGTCTTACTTGCCGCCGTGCTCCGCCCCGAAGGCCTTGATTTCCACGTCCACGCCCGGAGGCAGATCGAGTTTCATCAGCGCGTCGACCGTGTCCGGCGTCGGCTCCAGAATGTCGATCAGCCGCTTGTGCGTGCGCATTTCAAACTGCTCGCGCGATTTCTTGTCCACGTGCGGCGAGCGAAGCACCGTCCAGCGGTTGATCGTGGTGGGCAGCGGAATCGGCCCGGCCACGTTCGCGCCGGTGCGCTTGGCGGTCTCGACAATCTCGCGCGTGGACTGGTCGAGAATTCGGTGATCGTACGCCTTCAAACGAATGCGAATTTTTTCTCCGGCTGACATAAATTATTCGATAATCTCCGTGACGGCGCCTGCGCCGACCGTGTGGCCGCCTTCGCGGATCGCGAAGCGCAACCCCTTCTCCAGCGCCACCGGCGTGATCAAACTGATTTCCGCCGACACGTTGTCTCCCGGCATCACCATTTCCACTCCCGTCGGCAGCTTCACGTCTCCGGTCACGTCCGTCGTCCGAAAATAAAACTGCGGCCGGTAGCCCGTGAAGAACGGCGTGTGCCGCCCGCCTTCTTCCTTCGTCAACACGTACGCTTCCGCCTTGAACTTCGTGTGCGGCGTGATCGACGCCGGCTTGCACAACACTTGCCCGCGCTCCACTTCTTCCTTCTCCGTCCCGCGCAGCAGCAATCCCACGTTGTCTCCCGCCATGCCTTCGTCCAGCAGCTTCCGGAACATCTCGATCCCCGTCACCACCCGCTTCATCGTCGGACGGAATCCTACGATTTCCACTTCCTCGCCCACCTTCACCTTGCCGCGCTCCACCCGCCCCGTCACCACCGTCCCGCGTCCCGAAATCGAAAATATATCCTCGATCGGCATCGCGAACGGCTTGTCCACTTCCCGCACCGGCTGCGGTATGTTCTTGTCCACCGCTTCCATCAACTCCTCGATCGACTTCTCCCACTTCTCTTCCCCGTTCAACGCTCCCAGCGCCGATCCCCGCACCACCGGAATCGTGTCCCCCGGAAACTGGTACAGCTTCAGCAATTCCCGCACTTCCAGTTCCACCAGCTCCAGCAACTCCGGATCTTCCACCGCGTCGCACTTGTTCATGAACACCACGATCGACGGCACGCCCACTTGCCGCGCCAGCAAAATGTGCTCCCGCGTTTGCGGCATCGGCCCGTCCGTCGCCGCCACCACCAGGATCGCTCCGTCCATCTGCGCCGCCCCGGTGATCATGTTCTTCACGTAATCCGCGTGCCCCGGGCAATCGATGTGCGCGTAGTGCCGGTTCGCCGTCTCGTACTCCACGTGCGACACCGCGATCGTGATCCCGCGCTCGCGTTCTTCCGGCGCGTTATCGATCGAATCGAACGCCCGGAACGCCACCTTCGGGTTGTGCTTCGACAGCACCTTGGTGATCGCCGCCGTCAACGTCGTCTTGCCGTGATCGATGTGCCCGATCGTCCCAATATTCAGGTGCGGCTTGTTGCGCTCGAATTTTTCCTTCGCCATCGCTGTGTCTGCTCCTCAGCTCGTACGTTCGCTTACATCCCGCTGGAATTTGATCCGGTGCCTGTTACCGGGTCGCCCTGCCGGTCGCCTTCGAGATCACTTCCTCGGCGACCGAAGACGGGGCCTCGGCATAATGCGAGAAATGCATGGTAAAGCTCGCGCGGCCCTGCGTGCGGCTGCGCACGTCGGTGGCATACCCGAACATCTCGGCCAGTGGCACCTCGACGCGAATCACGTTCGCGCCGCCGCGCGATTCGGTTCCCTGAATCTGGCACCGCCGCGAATTCAAGTCCCCGAACACCTGCGGCATATACTCTTCCGGCGTCACGACTTCCACTTTCATGATGGGCTCCAGCAACACCGGATGCGCCTTGCCGCAGGCCTCCTTAAACGCCATGGAGCCTGCAATCTTGAACGCCATTTCGGAGCTGTCCACATCGTGATAGCTGCCGTCGACCAGAAGAACGGCGATGTCCACCATTTCGTAGCCAGCCAGGATGCCGTTTTCCATGGCTTCGCGGATGCCTGCGTCAATCGGAGCAATGAATTCCTTGGGAATCGAGCCGCCGACCGTCTTGTCAATGAACAGCATGCGGTGTTCTTTGTCGAATCGCCACTTGCCGCCCGAGCCGCCCACTTCCTTCGCCACTGCGTCGAGTTCGTCGGTCGACATCTCATGCATATTTTCGTGCGCGGCGGAAGGCAGCGGAAGCACTTCGATTTCGCAGTGGCCGTATTGACCGCGGCCGCCGGTCTGGCGAATGTACTTGCCTTCGGCTCCGGCGCGCTTGCGAATCGTTTCGCGATAGGCGACTTGCGGACGCCCGACGGTTGCCTGGACGCCAAACTCGCGCATCATGCGGTCAACAATGATCTCCAAGTGCAATTCGCCCATGCCGGAAATAATGGTTTGGCCCGTGTCCTGATCGCTGTGCACGCGGAACGTCGGGTCTTCCTGCGCCAGCTTCTGCATGGCGTTGCCGAGTTTGTCCTGATCGGCCTTGGTCTTGGGCTCGATCGCGACCGAAATCACCGGCGCGGGAAATTCAATGTTCTCGAGAACGATGGCTTTGTCTTCATCGCACAGCGTGTCACCGGTCGTCACGCTCTTCAGACCCACGATCGCGGCGATATCGCCCGCATAAATGGCGTCGATTTCCTCGCGCTTGTTGGCGTGCATCCGGAGCAATCGCCCGACGCGCTCACGCGTCGACTTGGTGGAGTTGTAGACGTAGCTGCCGGCCTTGAGAACGCCGGAATAAACGCGGATGAAGGTCACGTGCCCGACGAACGGATCGGACATAATCTTGAACGCCAGCGCCGAAAACGGCTCGTCGTCGCGAGCGCGCCGAAGCACCACTTCGTCGTCGGCTGTCGTGCCCTCGACGGGCGGAACATCGAGCGGCGAAGGCAAGTAGTCCACCACCGCATCGAGCAGCGGCTGAATCCCCTTGTTCTTGAACGCCGAGCCTGCCAGCACGGGAACCAGTTTCAGCGCAATCGTCGAACGGCGAATGGAAGCGCGCAGTTCCTGCTGCCGAAATCTTTTCGCCGTTCAGAAATTTTTCCACCAGGGAATCGTCGTGCTCGGCGATGTATTCGACCGACTTTTCCCGATGCTCCTTGTAATACGCCTCATCCAACGCCGAAAACTTGAGCGCGGCGGCAACGTCCGGACGGGTCGCGAGAAAATCCGCGTCCCACAGCTTGGCGACATCAAAGACTTCAAATTTCGCGCCCAGGGTTTCCTCGAGCCAGATAATCGCCTTTTCTTCCAGGAAATCGATGACGCCAATGAAAAGATCTTCCTTGCCGATGGGGCACTGAATCGCCACGGGATGCGCGGCCAAACGGTGGCGCATCGTTTTGATGGCGTTCTCGAAATCCGCACCGGTTTTGTCCATCTTGTTGATGAACGCCAGCCGCGGAACGTGATATTTGTCCGCTTGGCGCCATACGGTTTCCGATTGCGGCTGCACGCCCGCGTACGCGTCGAAAATCGCGACCGCGCCGTCCAGCACGCGCAGCGAGCGCTCGACTTCCACGGTGAAGTCCACGTGGCCGGGCGTGTCAATAATGTTGATCAGAAAATCCTTGTTCCCGCGCTTCCAACTGGCCGTGGTCGCGGCGGACGTGATCGTGATGCCGCGCTCGCGCTCCTGCTCCATCCAGTCCATCGTGGCGGTGCCTTCATCGACCGAGCCGATCTTGTACGTCACGCCCGTATAAAACAGGATGCGTTCCGTCGAAGTCGTCTTTCCGGCGTCGATGTGCGCCATGATGCCGATATTACGTGTTTCCGCGAGTTGTGCCTTGCGTGCCATTGCTAATTTTGCGGTGCTTTCTCCCCTGAAACCCGAAAACCGCCCAGTGCCGACCCAATTCTTTTTTTCATGACCGCTGGCCGGGATTGCTTACCAGCGATAGTGCGCGAACGCCTTGTTGGCTTCGGCCATGCGATGAACGTCTTCCTTCTTCTTCATCGCGCCGCCGCGGCTATTGGCCGCGTCCATCAATTCTTCGGCCAGCCGGTCGGTCATCGTCTTGCCCGAACGCGTGCGGGCGTAGAGCAGCAGCCACCGAATCGCCAGAGATTGCCGGCGAAACGGATTGACCTCGACCGGAACCTGATAGTTCGCGCCACCCACGCGCCGCGTTTTGACTTCCAGCACCGGCTTGACGTTCTCGACGGCCTTCTTGAATGTCTTCAGCGGGTCGTCATTGGTTTTCTGCGCGATCTGTTCCATCGCGCCGTAAAAAATGCGCTGCGCATTCGAGCGCTTGCCATCCCACATCATGGAATTGATAAATTTCTGCACCAGATCGCTGCCGAATACGGAATCGGCAGGAACCTCGCGCCGTACGATGAATCCTTTACGCGGCATTCGCTCTCATCTCCATTCCGGCGGGCTCCAAGTAGAGCCCGCACCCGCTTACTTCTGCGCGGCTTTGGGCCGCTTGGCGCCGTACTTCGAGCGCCCTTGCTTGCGGTTTTCAACGCCCGCGGCGTCGAGTGTCCCGCGAATCACGTGATACCGCACCCCGGGGAGGTCCTTCACGCGGCCGCCACGCACGAGCACGATGGAGTGCTCCTGCAAATTATGGCCTATACCCGGAATGTACGTAGTCACTTCGATACTGTTGGTCAGGCGCGCGCGGGCGACTTTGCGCAGAGCGGAGTTGGGCTTCTTCGGCGTCTGCGTGTAGACGCGAATGCAAACACCCCGCTTTTCCGGGCAGCCCTGCAGCGCCGGAGACTTCGTCTTGGTCCGGATCTGATCGCGCCCGGAACGAACCAGTTGTGCAAACGTCGGCACGGCTCTCCCTCAATCGAGCTAAAATTCAATTCACTTTCCACATCGCGGAATTCCGCGACGCGGCGTGTCAGTGGAGTTCACGCAAAGAAAGGGCACAGTAGCGATCCCGGACACCCAACAAGAAACCCCGCACTACTACCAGCAGTCCCGAACATTTCATCTGGTCGAAGCGGAGAGGGTTACTCGGCTTTGCGGGGCTGGCGCCCCATTCCGGCCGCTCTTCACACCCCGATCCGTCCTTCTTTGTTCCGGGGAGGAAGACCTTCCCTTTCACCAACAGGGCAAAACTTCCCTGACGAAGCCGTAAGTATAGGGAAAGTGACAAGCTATGTCAAACAAAAATCAATTCCCAAGCGTGGAAAACTTTTCGAGTTTCCTTCGCTGCCACCCCGCCCCTTCAGTCTGCCACCTTCAACGGTTCGCAAGCAAACCCGGGACCCTGGGCCAAAAGGCCAAAAAGTCCTTATTTTACAATTAGCTACAGGGGGCATTCGTTTCCTTTAGCCGCCTTAGCCCTATCTAGTAGACTCATACCTCCGGAATCTCCCACGGAATCTAGGGATGCGAACTATTCACACTTCGCCGACGATTTTCCTGGCGCTTCTAACCGCCGGCGCTATCTTTACTTCTCTGTCCGGAGCAACACTTGCCCCATCGGCACAATCCGAAAAGATTGACCCCGCGCAACAAAAAGCTCAAACCACGCCCACAATTTCTTCGCAAGAGAAGCCGGATTATTCCCAAGAGCCATTTGTGATCGAGCATTTCACTACGCGCGCCGTTTTTCAAAATGATGGGACAAGCCGGGCCGATCTGGAAGTCTTCGTAAACATTTTGAGCGACGCGGGCGTCGAGCCATTCGGTCAACTAGTGTTTGGCTATAATTCCAGGAATCAAAAATTGGAGGTCATCTCCGTCGAGGTGCGCAAGCCGGGCAGTTCCACATTTACATCGGCGAGCGCCGTACGCGATTTGGCTCCGCTGGCGTCCGACGGCGCGCCCGCCTATGCCGATTACCGCGAGAAGCACATCACCGTCCCTGGACTGCGGCCGGGCGACACGCTGGCCTATCACATTGCCAGAACTACGACGATTCCACTCGCGCCGGATCAATTCTGGGTTGACTATGACTTCATGAAGGACGCCATCGTGCTCGACGAACAGCTCGAAATCAGCGTACCGCGCAATCGCGCCATCCAACTGAAAAACAAACCCGGCGCCGATCCCGTGATTTCCGACGACGGAGAGCGGCGCGTCTATCGTTGGAAAAGCTCTCGTCTGACGCGCGAAACAGAAAACCCGGAGAAGAAAAAGAAGGCCTCCGAACCGCACATTCCGGACGTTCAAATCACAACGTTCGAGAATTGGGAGGAGGTCGGCCGCTGGTACGCGCCGATCGAGCGTGAACGCGCAACACCTGACGCATCCGTACGGGCGAAGGCTGAAGAGTTGACCCGCGGCCAGGGCGCCGAAATCGAAAAGATCGAGGCGCTTTATGATTTCGTCGCGACCAAAATCCGCACCATCAGCCTTCCGTTCGGCGCCGGCAGTTATCCGCCACATCCGGCGAACGAAACTCTCGCGAACGAAAACGGCGATCCCAAGGACAAACACACTCTCTTCGAGGCGCTCCTCGAAGCTGTAGGAATCCGTGCCTTCCCGGCGCTGATCTCCTCCGGCCGCGATCTCGATTCTGATTTGCCTTCGCCTGGACAGCTCAACCACGTGATCACGGTGATCCCCCAAGATGCTGTGGGAAAGGACTGGCTGTGGCTGGACACCGCCGCGGAAGTTGCGCCTTTCCGAATGCTCGCGCCGGCCCTGCGCGGAAAGCGGGCCTTGGTGATTCCGATTGCTGCAAATGATGCAACCTCGCAATTCGGTGCGCCACGCCTCGTGGGGACGCCGGCCGACCCGCCGTTGCTCCAGATACAAAACGTACAAATAACTAGTCAGTTAGACGTCCTCAGAACACTGACAGCGCACGTCCACTACTCCCTGACGGGAGATAATGCGCTGGCGCTCCGCGCGGCCTTTCGGCGCACCCCGCAGGCAAATTGGAAGCAGCTCGGGCAGCTCTTAGCATCCGGCGACGGCTTCGCCGGCGAAGTCACCGCGGTGAAATCGAGTGATCCGTTGGAAACGCACAAACCCTTTGAAGTGGACTACGAAATCTCACAGACGAATTTTACCGACGGGTCGCGAAAAACCTTGCAACTGAGAATGCCGCTCCCGGCGCTGGGAATCCCGGGAGCGGAAGAATCCTCTGAGAGTGTCCCGGCACCGCTGCAATTGGGCTCTCCTCTGGAGATCCATGTGCGCTCCACAATTGAGCTTCCGGAGGGCTACACGGCGCGCGCGCCCGTCCCGGTCAGCATGTCGCGCGACTTTGCGTCCTACCGCTCGAACTATTTCGCCAAGGGAAACACGATAGACGCGCAACGGGACCTCGTGTTTCGCCAGCGTGAAATTCCCGAGGATCTCTTGCCGGACTACAGGGCGTTCGCGCGCGCCGCGCGGGCGGACGAAGCGCAGCTTGTTTCCATAGAAGTTTCCCCACCGCCTGAGGCAAGCGCGCCTGCCGAACCCAAGCCCGACTCTCCTCGATAGTACAGATCCGGCAGACGTAGCGGGAAAATCCCAATCAACCCCAATTTTTCCGAGGTACGAGAGTTGGGTGCGGCACCCGAGCCTCAAAACCAGTCGGAGGCCGGAAAGCCGGCCGCGCCGGCTTGCATTGTATATACGTGTAGTATATACTCTAACCTGGAGGGACCTGCATGAGCAAAGCCCGAGTCTTCCAATCCGGCAATAGCCAGGCGGTACGGCTGCCGAAGCAATTTCGCTTTCAGGTGGACGAAGTAGAAATCTTGCGCCAGGGAAATGAAATTGTCCTGAGAGTGCCCAAGCGCGATTTGGGTGATGCCTTCGCGGCGCTGGGGGCCATGCCGGAGGACTTCATGGCGGGCGGCCGGCAGGATCGGGCGCCCCAGAAACGGAAGGCGCCATGAAGGCGCGGTACATGCTGGATACGAATATTTGCATTTATATCGCCAAACACCAGCCTCCTCAAGTGAAAGCCCGCTTTGAGCGGCTGAAGCCGGGACAACTGGTAATGTCGGCTATTACTTACGGAGAATTATATTACGGAGCGAACAAAAGTAACCAGAGAGCGAGGGCCTTAACGCAGCTCAACGAACTGATTCAGGACATTCCCGTTGAGGACCTCACATCGACTGCCGCGCAAGCCTACGGAGAAATTCGCGCGACGCTGGAAACGCAGGGCCGCCTCATTGGCAATAATGACCTCTGGATCGGCGCCCACGCGATGGCTTTGGATATTACGCTGGCCACGAACAGCGAACGCGAGTTTAAGAGAATCGCTGGACTGTCCGTGGAAAACTGGACGAAGTAGGCGCGGTTACGCGGGCTACTTCACTTCGAGGATTTCCCTTTCCTTCATGGCGCAGAGATCTTCAATCTTTTTGGTCTCCGAGTGCGTGAGCTTTTCGAGCTCTTCCACCGACCGCTTGCGTTCGTCTTCGCTGATCTTCTTTTCCTTCTCGAGTTTTTCGACTGCTTCCTTCATGTCCCGGCGGATGTTGCGCACGGCCGTGCGATGATTTTCAAGGACTTTGTGCAGATGCTTGACCATGTCTTTGCGGCGCTCCTCGGTCAGGGAAGGAATCGGCACGCGGACCACTTTGCCGTCGTTCGTGGGATTCAGCCCAAGATCGGAGCTGCGGATAGCCTTGTCAATCATGGGCACGGCACTTGGGTCCCAGGGCGCAATGACGATCATCGTCGGCTCCGGCACCGACAGCGTGCCAAGCTGGTTGACGGGCATCGACGTCCCGTGATAATCGACTCGGATATGGTCGAGCAGCGTGATGTTTGCGCGGCCCGTTCGTGTCCCGGCAAGCTCTTTGCGGAAATCTTCGACGGCCTTCTCCATCCGCAAGCGTGCTTGCGCCATCGCGTCTTTACTGCTGGCAATCGTGGTCATCGAATTGCGCTCTCCTTCACGTTCATCCGGCCGTGACCGTGGAGCCCACCTTCTCACCCATCACCACTCGCTTGATATTTCCCGGTGTGTTCATGTTGAAGATGATGATCGGCATCCGGTTGTCCATGCAAAGCGAAATGGCGGTGGAGTCCATGACGGCAAGGCCCTTCTGGATCACGTCGAGATACGTAATGCGGTCAAACATTTTTGCGCTGGGCACTTTTTCCGGATCGGCGTCGTAGATGCCGTCGACTCGCGTCGCTTTCAGGATGACGTGGGCTTTGATCTCCATGGCGCGCAACGCGGCCGCGGTATCGGTCGAGAAATAAGGGTTACCGGTGCCGGCGGCGAAAATGACGACGCGGCCTTTTTCGAGGTGGCGCATGGCCCGCCTGCGAATGAACGGCTCGGCGACCTGGTGCATCTCGATGGCGCTCTGCAGGCGCGTGAAGACGCCCTGCTTTTCCAGCGCGTCCTGCAGGGCCAGCCCATTGATGACGGTGGAAAGCATGCCCATGTAGTCGCCGGTGGCGCGGTCGATCGAAAGTGACTTCTGGCGGGTGCCGCGAAAAATATTGCCGCCGCCGACGATGATAGCCATCTGCACGCCCAGGTCGCTCACCTGCTTCACTTCTCGGGCAATGCTATGAACGGTTTCCGCGTCGATTCCGAAACCTTGTGAACCCTGAAAAGATTCGCCGGAAAGTTTCAAAACAATGCGGAATAAGTAGGCGCAGGTGAGCCACTCTGCTGGTTGGACGTTCGCTTGGCGTCGCTCATACTTTAGGCGGGCATTCTAACAAAGATTGCTCGCGTGCGCACGACCGGTGACAGAAAAGCTTTGCCGGAGAACCCCTACGTGGATATATCGCACGGGGCGCCGACAACCGGCTAGCTCGCGGGAGCGGCGACTGCGGCGGGCTCGGCGGAGGACCCGGCCACTTCGCCCACCTTGAATCGGACGTAGCGGCGGATGGAAATATTCTCGCCCAATTTGTGAATCATTTGGCTAACGAGCTCTCCCACCGTAACCGATTCGTCCTTGATGAAGTGCTGCTCGTAGAGGCAGTTTTCCTCGTAGAATTTCTCCATCTTGCCGTTCACGATTTTTTCGATGACCGGCTCGGGTTTTCCCGTCGCGCGCGCCTGGGCTTTGTAAATCTCGCGTTCGCGGTCCAGAATTTCCTGCGTAACTTCCTCGCGCCGGACGTAGCGAGTGTCGAGCGCGGCGATGTGCATGGCCACGTCGTGGCACAGGCGCTGGAAATCCTCGGTTCGCGCGACGAAGTCCGATTCACAATTCACTTCGATCAGCACGCCAATCTTCCCGCCGGCGTGAATGTAATGGCCGACCAGGCCCTCGGTCGCCTGGCGCGCCGCCTTCTTCTGCGCCGCGGCTTGACCCTTTTTCCGGAGAACATCGATCGCGCCTTCGATGTTGCCGCGCGCTTCGACCAGCGCGGAACGGCAATCGGCGAATCCCGCGCCCGTGCGTTCGCGCAGGTCCTTCACCAATTGTGCCGGGATGCTATTGACCGGTTCGGATGGATTCGTCATGGCTCTGTTCATTCCTTCATTAGCGATTTTCGCATAGTGGGGCGCAGTCGTCCGCCCACAGCCCGGCCATCGCGAGGCCGGCTGGTTCTGCCTACTCGGCGACGACTTTTTTTACTGAATTTTCGGGTTCGGGCTCAGGTTCGGCGATGGGTTCGAGGATGGGCTCCGGCTCTGTACCCGGCTCGATGAAATCGCCTTCTTGTTTTTCGTAGGACTCGTATTTGCTGGTGTCCACGTAGTCGACTTTTTCGCCGCCCTCTGCTGCATCCGTGGCGGCCTTCTGGTCCGCGATCTGCGACCGTTCATAAGCGTGGCGGCCTTCGATCACGGCGTCGGAAATTTTCGACGTGAACAATTTGATGGCTCGCAGCGCGTCGTCGTTTCCAGGAATGACCCAGTCCACCTGGTCGGGATCGCAATTGGTGTCCACGATGGAAACCACGGGAACGCCCATGCGGCGCGCTTCACGGACGGCAATAGCTTCGGCGTGAGAATCGATCACGAACATCGCGTCCGGCAGCGCCGACATATTCTCGACGCCCGAAAGGTTCTGCTTCAGATGCTTCAACTCGCGGTCCAGGCGCGCGGCCTCTTTTTTTGAAAGTTGCGCCATCCGGCCGTCTTCCGTCATGGCCTTCAGCGTCTTCAGGCGCTTGATGGACTTTTGCAAGGTGGTCCAATTGGTCAGCGTGCCGCCCAGCCAGCGGTGATTCACGTAGAACATGCCGCAGCGATTCGCTTCTTCCGCGACCGATTCCTGCGCCTGGCGCTTCGTCCCGATGAACAGCAGGGTCTTGCCGCTGGCGCTCAATTCGCCGACGAATCGCGACGCTTCGCGGAAAAGCTTCAATGTCTTTTGAAGATCAATGATGTGGATTCCATTGCGCTCGCCGAAGATATATTCCTTCATCTTCGGGTTCCATCGGCGGGTCTGGTGGCCAAAATGAACGCCGGCCTCCAGCAATTCTTTCATCGTAATTTCAACTGCCAACTTTCCTCCTCAGGAGATAGATGTTTGCCCGCCCCGGCCGTCGCGTGTCGCAAATCGGTCCAGGACCGAACATCCTTATTCCGGCGAACTCCACGTAGAGCCCGTACCCGACGCCGGCTCCTTGCCGGCCGTGAATTTGTCCCTTCCTGCAAGGCGGGACGGGACAGAACTCGTCAATTTTCCGGCGGGCTCCAAGTAGAGCCCGCACCCGCTTCCGGCGGGCTCCCATCGGGGCCCGCACTCGAACTCTGCAACTAGCGCTTGCTGAACTGGAAGCGCTTGCGGGCGCCCTTCTGCCCGTATTTCTTGCGTTCCTTCATGCGCGAATCGCGCGTCAGAAAACCGTTCTTGCGCAGCCCTGCGCGGAGTTCCGGATTAAAGAGGGAGAGCGCGCGGGAAAGCCCCATGCGCAGCGCGCCGGACTGTCCGCCGACGCCGCCGCCATTCACGGTGGCCATGACATCCACCGAACTCGACGTCTCGGTGAACTTCATCGGCTCCACGGCGCGATTCCGCCAATTGACGTTGCGGAAATACTCGTCCACCGTCCGGCCATTGATGGAAATCTTGCCGGTACCGAATGTCAGAAATACGCGCGCCACCGATTCTTTGCGGCGGCCCGTGCCGTAAAACTTCTGTTTCGCGCCTTCTTCAGGCGGTGCGTTGGAACTCAACTTCCCTCCTCACATCAAATCCAATAAATTCATTGTCCCGGCGGGCTTTACGCTTGGCTGGAAGCGCTCAACGTAAAAGTAGAGCCCGCACCCGATTCCGGAGTGTTCAAGGCAGCCGCGGATTGCTATTGAGCAAGGAGCTGCGGTTTCTGACCGGTATGCCGCTGCAGACCTTTATCGTCGAGATAAATCCGCAATTTCTTGGCGCGCAACGCGCGCAATTTATTCTTCGGCAACATCCCCAGGACAGCTTCCCGCAGCATCCAATCCGCTCGCGTCGGGCGCAGACGCTTCGCCGGCACTTCCTTCAACCCGCCGGGAAAGCCGCTGTGGTGGCGATAGACCTTCTGTTCTAGCTTGTTTCCGGTCAGCCTGATCTTATCGGCATTAATGACGACAACGTGATCGCCACAGTCCAGATACGGAGTGTAGTTCGCCTTGTCCTTGCCAATCAAAATTCGCGCGATACGCGTGGCCACGCGGCCCAACACCTGTCCGCCGGCGTCCACCACGAACCACCCGCCGCCCTGTTCGATCTCTTCGGTCTCCCGTCCCCGGGGAACATACGTGCGCATGTGCTCAGTCACACCTTTCCATGTAGAGACAAACGTAAACGATAACGGGTGTGCGTGTGTTTGTCAACGCACGTTTGCGCGAGTGTCCGTGCCTAGTGGCACACCCTATTAGAGGAATACTACCGCGAAACAGAGTCCAGGCACGAATTGTGTCACGATATTCCAACCGGCTCCAAGTAGAGCCCGTACGGGACAGGCGGGACGCCAATCGCCGCGCGGTGCGACGCGTCGAGGCGCGGCACCGCGGGCGGGCGCGAAAGGCTTGTTCTTCAGAGCGAGGTCTTGGTCGGTGCCGCGTGCGCCGGAGCACCCGCGGACGAAACCGCGGCGGACCGTGAGTACGCGGGCTTGTCGAGATCGGGTTCCTCTTTGGCCGCCGTGCGATCGATTTCGATCGAGCCTTTGAAATACGCCCCGTCCTCAATCATGATGCGCGCGGTGGTTAGGTCCCCAACCACCGAACCATCCTTCTTGATTTCGATGCGGTCGCGGGCACGCAGATTTCCCTTTACACTGCCATAGACGACGACTTCCCGCGCGACGACGTCGGCGGTCAGCTTGGCTGTGGCCCCGATCGTTAGTTTGCGGTCGTCGAGTTGGATAAGCCCTTCGACGCTGCCGTCGATGTGCAGGTCTTCACTTCCGGAAATTTCGCCCTTCACGTGCAGACTGGCGCCTAACCGCGCGGTTGAACCGGACGGCGTGGTGCTCAGTGGGCGCATGGCATCAGTGCTCATGGCTATTCCCTCCGTTTTTGCCGAAGCCGGCTTGGCCACCGGTGCTGGTGTTTCCGGGGGTTTCGCGGTAGTCGGCGGCTGTATTTCTGGTTTTTTGTCGCCCCACATTTTGGTCCTCCACGGTCAAAGACACCTACTGCGGAAGCTGGTGCGCGACCGGGGTCCGAAACACTGTAGTCCTCCGCCCAAAACCGGGACAAGAGAATTGCGGGCGTGGCGTTCCTTAAAGTAACACAGGCTGGGAGCCCGGCTGGAGAGCTAAACACTACAGGAATATGCGGATGTGCGCAACAGGATATCGAAGTTTTTGTTGAACAGGCACTCTTCCTCCCGAGCGCGTGCGAGGGGTTGCTTGTTCGCGTGTGTTGGACGGAGATCACACGCTAGAAACACGAGTATCTGTCCCGCGCGAAGTTTCATTTTGGGCCGACAATTTCCGCCGGGCTCAACTTTTTGGAGGGGTGTAAGTTGGGTGCCGCACCGTTGCGCCTTTTCAAGGGTGCGGGTTTTTCTTCCACGCCCCGAACCGATCAGGGCGTCCAGCGCAAAAGTAGAGCCCGCGCCAGTCAATACTTCCGAAGAACCCCAACCACGCGGCCCTGAATCTTTACGTCGGCTGCCGGAACGATGAGAGGAGCAATCTCCGAATTCGCCGGCTGCAAGCGAATCTTTCCCCCTGGCTCGCGATAAAAGCGCTTAAGCGTGGCATCGTCGTTGCCCACCAGCGCCACGACAATTTCGCCGGGATTGGCGACCTGGGTCGGCTCGACCACCACGTAATCGCCATTCAGAATATGATCGTCGATCATCGAGTTGCCCTTCACTTGCAGGGCAAAAGTTTTGTCCGAGCGCGCAAATTCACCAAGCGACAGCGTTTCATCTTCTTCGACCGCCTCCAGCGGCCGGCCCGCGGCGATGCGCCCCCTCAGCGGCAGCTCGACCGTGTGCCGGTCAAGCACCTGCTCGCGCACCGGCTTGGGAAGCTGCGTCACCTCGATCGACCGGCTCTGGTTGTAGCCGCGCCGGACGAATCCTTTGCGCTCCAGCGTCGTGATGTGTTTGTGCACGGTGGCCAGCGAAGTCAGCTTCAGCGAACGCGCAATCTCTTCAAAGCTCGGCGAGTAGCCATGCTTGTTCAGGAAGACGACCAGAAAATCGAGAACTTCTTTTTGCCGCTTGGTCAGTGTCATTGCGCGCTCCTGGAATGCGAGAACATAGTAGGCGAAGTAAAAGCGAATAGTCAAGGGATTTCACGATCGGGTAGTGCTCAAGTTGGGACGCAAGAGCGAACAGAGACCCCTCACTGCGAACGCCGCCTTGCGTCTTCGAACTCAACTTCCGGTTGGCCGATCATTCGTTCAGAATCGCTCGCCTCCCGGTCAAAAGAAACTTTTGTGTTAGGCTTAGCCACTTTCCGGCCCCGCGAACCTACGTTGGAGGCGACATGACAGGTAAGCGAACTATGGACCCGCTTCTTCTCCTGGGCCTTATCGTTGTAATCGCAGCCGCGCTAACCTGGGTAATCCCCGCTGGACAATACGACCGTGTACTCAATTCCCAAACGGGCGCAACGCAAGTCGTGCCGGGGTCTTACAAAATGGTGCCGGCACATCCCGTTGGCCTCGGCGGATTGCTGCAATCCATTCCGGAAGGAATGAATAGGGCCGCGTCTATTGTGTTCTTTGTCTTGCTTAGCGGCGCCGCCTTGTCCGTCGTCGAAATCACCGGCGCTATAGGTGCCATCTTGAATTCCTTGGTAAAGCGACTGCATCAGTGTCCGCTTCTCATCCTGCCGATGGTTTCGTTACTCTTCCTTTTCGGTGGCGCCTCCTATTCGATGTACGAAGAAATTGTCGCCTTCATTCCTTTGCTCTGCGTATTGATGCGCAAGTTGCAATTGCCCGGCACAATGGCGGTGGCGGTGTCCGTGGGATCAGCGTCCGTGGGCGCGGTGTTTTCTCCCTTCAACACATACGCCCTTGGCATCAGCCAGCCGATGGTGGGCTTGCCCTTGTTCTCGGGATTCGCGTTTCGGAGCGTGGTTTTTGTTGTCGCCATTCTAGTGTGGCTCGGATATTTGATGTGGCAGGGGCGTCGAATGCGAATCGCTAGCCAACTCGCGGGACAAGACACGAACGAATTTGCGAATTCAGGATCCCCAACGGAGACAAGCGCGCGGTACTACCTGGTATTGTTGATTCTGATCTCGGGAATGGCATTCATGATTGCGGGTGCGATTCTTCGGCACTGGGACTTGCCCCAATTCAGTGCGGCGCTTATCGCGGTAGGCGTACTCGCCGGACTGGCCGGTGGACTTGGGCCACGAGGCACTTCCGAAGCGTTTTCCGAGGGATTGCGGCGAGTTGCGTTTGCCGCCGTCCTCGTTGGTGTCGCGCGGGCAGTCTCTGTGATTCTCGAGCAGGGAATGATCATGGACACGATCACCGATATGCTATTCCGGCCCCTGCGTCACACGTCAACAACTGGAACTGCGGTGATGATGCTCGGCTCACAAGCAGTCATCGGCTTGCCCATGCCCAGCGATGGGGGAAGAGCCATGCTGACGTTGCCGATTCTGGCTCCATTAGCCGACCTGCTGCACATTTCGAGACAGGTGGTGGTACTGGCCTATCAATATGGCGGCTTATTCTCGAACATTCTTTCACCAACCGCTGGCGCACTGGTTGCCATGGTGACGATGGCGCGAGTTTCATTCGTACAATGGCTGCGATTTGTTCTGCCCATTTATTTGGTTCTCTTCTTAATCGCAGCGGTCTCAATCATTGTGGCCGTCCGTATAGGCTTGCAATAGAAGGATTCTTGTTGGTGTGTTTGCGGTCTTAACCTTGCGATTGTGCCTGGATCACGGCGTACTCGGAAGTAATGCTGGAACTAGTTGGCGCATCTATCCGCTAAACAGTTCCTTCTTATTTTTTGATGTTGGGCCGTTAGAGACAGCCCGCAGTGCTGGACCCAAAAAACTTGGGCTTTCTTTCGCGTTTCCGACTTCGCGCAGTCGATCCTTTTCGTGCCGCCGGACTGCAGCTCTGTCTCGAGTACATTCACCCATGCCGCATTCGCAACACCAGCCTTGCCCCAGTGCCTTACGCCAGGGCACCTGTTGTGCTATCCTTGGTTATTGGAAGCCCTCTGGGGAACTTCGGCTCCCGCAACTGATGGTCCTTCTTGGGGCATACGGGGCAGTTAAAATTCATAATTAGGATTGGAGTCTTACTAAGCCATGGCTACGATTACGGACCCAGTCATCCGCGCGCATAAGCGCGAAGTCATCGATAAGGCCGTCCTCCGCTTTTGCGGAGACTCCGGCGACGGCATGCAGATCACCGGAAGCCAGTTCACCAACACCGTGGCTCTTTACGGAAATGACCTGGCTACTTTCCCCGACTATCCGGCCGAAATTCGCGCCCCCGCGGGGACGCTCCCCGGCGTCAGCGGCTTCCAAATCCAGTTTTCCTCGAGCGATGTATTCACGCCCGGTGACTCCGTGGACGTGCTGGTGGCGATGAACCCCGCCGCGCTCAAGACAAATGTCAGAGATCTTAAAATGAACGGCATCCTTATTGTGAACAGCGATGCCTTCACCGACAACGATCTGCGTAAGGCGCAGGTGACGTCGAATCCTCTCGAGGACCATTCGCTCGACGGCTACCGGGTCTTCTCCGTGGGCCTCGAGCGCTTGACGCGCTCCGCGCTGCAAGAGTTGGGCCTGGACGCCAAGACCATGGACCGTTGCAAGAATTTCTTTGCCCTGGGCATGTGTTATTGGCTCTACAACCGCACCATGGACCTGACCTACAAGTGGATCGAGGACAAGTTCAAGACCAAGCCGCTGCTGGTCGAAGCCAACAAGCAGGCCATGCGCGCGGGGTATAATTACTGCGAAGCGACCGAAGCGTTCCAGGTCAGCTATGAAATCCCGCCCGCGAAGCTCACGCCCGGGACCTACCGCAACCTCAGTGGAAACCAGGCTCTGGCCATGGGTTTCGTGGCCGCGTCGCAAAAGGCCGGCCTTCCGCTATTCCTCGGCTCCTATCCGATCACGCCCGCTTCCGACATCCTCCACGAACTTTCCATGTACAAGAATTTCGGCGTGATGACGTTCCAGGCCGAAGACGAAATTGCCGCCATCACTTCGGCGATTGGCGCCGCCTATTCCGGCGCGCTGGCCATGACGACGACCTCCGGCCCCGGCATGGCCCTCAAGACCGAAGCGATGGGTCTAGCCATCATGGTGGAATTGCCCCTGGTGATCTGCGACATCCAGCGTGGCGGCCCTTCCACCGGCCTGCCGACCAAGACCGAGCAAGCTGATCTGCTCCAAGCCATGTTCGGCCGCAATTCGGAATCGCCGATTCCCGTGCTGGCGCCATGCACGCCCGGCGATTGCTTCTGGGTGGCTGTCGAAGCCTGCCGCATCGCCTTGAAATACATGATCCCAGTTATCATTTTGTCAGATGGATATCTTGCTAATGGAGCGGAGCCCTGGCGCATTCCCAAGGTGGAAGACATCCCCGGAATCCAGGTGAAGTTCGCCACCGATCCGGTCGGATTCCTTCCCTATAAGCGCGACCCGCAAACTTTGGCCCGTCCGTGGGCCATTCCGGGCACTCCCGGACTCGAGCACCGCATCGGCGGGATCGAGAAGCAGGACGTCACCGGAAACGTGAACTACGAACCCATGAACCACGAAAAAATGGTTCGTATCCGCGCGGCCAAAGTCGAAGGCATCGCTCGGGATATCCCCGAAGTGGTTCCTGCCGGCGATCCCGACGGCGATTTGCTGATCGTCGCCTGGGGCTCGACATATGGCGCGGTAACCGCGGGGCTCAAGACGGCGCGCGCCAAGGGACATCGGATCGGGCACGTGCACCTGCGCCACTTAAATCCGCTGCCGCGAAATCTCGGCGAAGTGCTCGGACGCTATCGGCAAGTGCTGGTCCCGGAGATGAATATGGGCCAGTTGCTGATGTTGCTGCGCGCGAAATTCCTGGTGGACGCGCAAGGCTACAACAAGATTCAAGGGCAGCCCTTCAAGCAATCGGAAATTGAAGCAAAGATCGAAGAAATCCTGGGCTGAGGCCCGCGGGTGCGGGCTGTACTTGCAGCCCGCCCACATCAAAGATACCCTGGAGCGAATGACCATGACCACGACGTCCATGCCAGTTCTAACCAAGAAAGATTTTCAGACGGACCAGGAAGTCCGCTGGTGTCCCGGCTGCGGAGATTACGCCATTCTCTCCGCCGTGCAATCCGTTTTTCCGGAGCTGGGGATTCCCCGCGAAAAGTTTGTCGTCATTTCCGGGATCGGCTGTTCCAGCCGCTTCCCGTATTACATGAATACATTTGGCTTTCATACAATCCATGGCCGCGGTCCGGCCGTGGCCACCGGAGTCAAGATCACGCATCCTGAACTCGAAGTGTGGCTGGCGACCGGCGACGGCGATTCGCTGGCCATCGGCGGCAACCACACGATCCACATGCTGCGCCGCAACGTCGGCATCAAGGTGCTGATGTTCAACAACAAGATTTACGGGCTGACGAAGGGGCAGTATTCGCCGACGTCAGAATTCGGCAAGAAGACGAAGTCCACGCCCTACGGCACGGCGGACACGCCGTTTAATCCGCTGGGCCTCGTGATCGGCGCCAATACTTCTTTCGTGGCCCGCTCGGTGGACGTCTTCCAGCAACACCTCAAGGAGACCTTGAAGAAAACCGCCGCGCACAAGGGCTCCGCCTACGTGGAAATCCTGCAAAACTGCAATATTTTCAACGATGGCGCGTGGTTCGATCTCACGGAGAAGGACGCTCGCGTCGATCACGTCGTCCACCTGGAGCACGGCAAGCCTCTGATTTACGGCAAGAACCGGGACATGGGCATCCGCCTCAAGGGGATGGAACTCGAGGTCGTCCATCTTGGCAACGGCAACGGACTCACGGAAAAGGATTTGCTCGTGCACGACGAGACCCATCCGAATCCGGCCTACGCCTTCCTCCTCGCGCAAATGGAAGACATGCCCGGCTTCCCCACTCCCATCGGCGTCCTCCGCTCCTGGAACCGCGATCGCTATGAGGACGTCATGTCCAAACAGATTCAAGACGTCATCGCCAAGCGAGGTCCGGGCGATCTCTCCAAGCTGCTTAATTCCGGCGATACGTGGGAAGTGCGATAGGTCGAAGCTGAACATTTTCACGCGTGGTTTGAAGGCGGCAAGTTGGTTTGGCCGCCTTTTCATATTTCAATTCGCTTAAAGCGGCTCAATGGCCATTGCAATCGCTTGGGCGACAATTTCATTGGAGACTCGGAAGTTAAACTGGGCGCGAAGCTTCTTGACGAGCAATTTTGTGTTGCCTGCGCGGCCTTCAAGCTCAAGTCGAGCGAGGATCCCGACTGTTCCAATGGATTTCAGTCCTTGGGCTTCAGCTATCTCTCTAGCGCGCTTATCATCGCCAATGAAAAATGCGGCGCCTTTTTCCTGCGCTTGGATTAGAGCTTCTGCCTCGCCTTCGTCGATTGCGAATCTAAGCAGGGCGACGTTCGTCTTGTCTCCAGTAGCGCATCTCTGCAAGATGCTTTTCCCAAACAGGCCCCGAAGAAGATATCGAAACCGATGCTTGCGGTTGACTTCAGTTCGCACATGACGAGGAACGTAAACAATGTCAAAGAAAAGAGATAACTCCGTTACCAGTTCCAAGTGAACGAGGTTTATGAGAGGCGTGCTGTCAATAACGGCGGTACGCAATCAATCCTTCGAGAGACTCGCTAGCAAGAGCAACCCCATCCCAACTGTAACCAAGGCGCCGACGGCCTGGAGGATTTCCTTATTCTTTTCCTGTTTCTTCAGAAACTCAAAAACTTCCATCTCAACTCTTCCCGGGTTGGCGTCCAGCCGCGAAAATCTAAATACAGGAGTGAAAGTCTTCAGAAACGTGCCGCTCTGAACGCTTTGCTCTACCAGCGGGATTATCAGTTTACCCTCACCCTGCGCGTAGCTGAGCTCACTTTCGACCGCCCGGCCCGTGTTGCTCGTAATGATGGCCAGAACGCAATCGGCCTGATCAATCGCATTTCGTATCTGCTCGGGCAAAATTGGACCAGTCACGCCAGTTCGTGTCGAAGGCAATCCTGGTCCAGTGCGTTGAGGGACAAAGACGTGAATACCCTGGGCTGTCGCAAGAGTCTGCAAGCGCCACACAATGGCGTGCTCTTCCGGGTCAGTGCTATAGCTAAGAAAGACTTTGAATGCCATTTCAAATTAATTGTACGCCTGGGGATGGCTCAGGGCACGGAAATTAACTTGGCGAGCACAGCTACAGGGGATTTAGGCGGAGAAGCTTTGGCCGCTGGATTTCGCTTTGTTATTGTTTACTGCCGGGAGCCGGAAAGCATCGCCGACGTGGGAGCCACTTCATTCTGCTCGGCAAAATAATTTACGTCATTCAGTCTGCGATAGATTCGTCCGGCCACTCCCGCAGCCATCGGGCCCTTGATCTGACCGCTTTGGCCGCGCATCAAAATGACGAGCACGATCTTGGGGTGCGCCTGATTCGCGTAGGAAACAAACCAGCCCAGTCGAGAAGTGGAATCCGAGCATGTCCCGGTCTTGCCTAGCGCCTGCTCGTCCTCGGAGATGTAGCTGCGGCGTCCCGTTCCATACAGCACTGCCGCCAGCATACCGTCGCGCACTTCGGGCAGAAGCGCTTCGATGTTCAGCGTGCGCTTGATGCGTGGCTCAAAATTCTGGCGTTCCTCGGCGGTCCGCGGATATTGCAGGTAGTAGAGCGTCCCGCCGTTGGCAAAGCTGGAAACCAGCGCGCCCAGTTGCAGCGGGGTCATCTGAATTCCTTCGCCAAAGCTGGACATCCGCGCGACTCCGCCATTTTTCGGTGGCTCGGAGGGAAACCCGCCCGGATGCTCCTCGGCAATCTGGTAACCGGCAAGTTCGCCGAGGCCGAGCAGCCGGCCGTAGTGTGAAACCGTGTCGAAACCCATGCGCCGGCCCAGCTCCTCGAAAAAGGGATTGTTGGAATGCGCCAGCGCTTCGGTGAGATTCAGGTACTTGCGCGGGGCGACGCGAATCATCGTGTCGCGTGTGACCACGCCTTCCTGCAAAGCAGCCACGGCAATCACCGGCTTGATCGTCGAGCAGGGGATGAAGCCCGCCGAAAACGCAAGCTTCTGATTGACCACGGAAAGAAGGCGTCCGCTGGTGGGATCGATGGCGACAACAGAGCCATTGTAGCGGCCCAGCGCCTCGACTGCCGCTTTGCGAACGACCGGATCGTCGTACTCCGTCACGTCATCCTTCGAGGAATTAGCAAAGGTGGGGACGCCGTAGCGCGAGACGGAGCTGTGCCTAATGGCGGCATGAGCGGGCCGCACGGCTCGCGTGGCCCCGGGGGTCGCCGCTCCAGGGACGGGGAAGGTCCCTATAATCAATGCACAGAGCATGATTGCAAATATTCGATAATGGCTGGGACGGTGTCTCATTTTATACCGTTCTGGACCGCTTCCGCGCTCCCTAAGCGCGCTCTGAGCTAACCTATCTATATTAGGAAACCTTAGCCCCTCAGCGCAATAGTAAATCAGACACATTAGTCGTACCACGCAAGGGGCCAATCTCCGGTACTTTCGTACTAGCTTGAAAACACACCCGATAAGCGCGAAACGACTGAGGCGGGGACTGTACCGCAGGGGGGCTCACGGTTCAATAGGAAACTGTAATTTTGTTCAGATTTCCGTCACAGGGTATTTCACGCCCGGGCAGTCTGCGGAGAGTCGTGGTAATGACGGGCATGAACTCTCCTGGGAGCCTGCCAAAACGGGTGCGGGCTCTACTTGTTTACCCTGAGTCCAGAAGGGGAGCCCGCCAGAAAGTCTCCCAATTCCGGGACGCACAACTATTTTGTCGGGCGAGGCTTGGCTGCGGAGGCCCCGGCTGCGGCAGCTTGAGCGGCAGGGTGAGCGGCAGGCTTTTCCGCTTGTGCCGCCGGAGCCGGTGTGCCATTGGCCGCGCTGGGCGAAGGAATGCCCATTTTCTTGCGCAGCGCGCTTTCGATTTTGTTGCGGATGTCGATATGTTCTTTCAGGAACAGACGGGCATTGTCACGCCCCTGGCCCAACCGTTCTCCGCCGTAAGAAATCCACGTGCCGGATTTTTCGAGGATGCCCTGGTCCACACCGAGGTCGATCAGATCGCCCTCGCGCGAAACGCCCTCCCCATAGAGGATGTCAAATTCGGCTTCGCGGAACGGCGAGGCGACCTTGTTCTTCACGACTTTCGCGCGCGTGCGCGAGCCGATGACGCGGTCCCCTTCCTTGATGGACTGAATGCGCCGAATATCGAGTCGAATCGAAGCATAAAACTTGAGCGCGCGCCCGCCCGTGGTGGTTTCCGGGTTGCCGAACATCACGCCGATTTTTTCGCGGATCTGGTTGATGAAGATCAGGCAGGTGTGCGACTTGGAGACGATGGCCGTGAGTTTTCTTAGCGCTTGCGACATCAGGCGCGCCTGCAAGCCCATCTGCGGATCGCCCATGTCGCCCTCGAGTTCCGCGCGCGGCACCAGCGCAGCCACCGAGTCCACCACAATGATATCCACGCCGTTGGAGCGGATCAGCGTCTCGGCAATTTCGAGCGCCTGCTCGCCATTGTCCGGCTGCGACACCAGCAGGTTATCCACGTCCACGCCGAGTTTTCGAGCGTAGATCGGGTCGAGCGCGTGCTCGGCATCGATAAACGCCGCCTGCCCGCCCATCTTCTGCGCCTCGGCGATGATGTGCAGCGTCAGGGTCGTCTTGCCGCCCGACTCCGGCCCATAGATTTCAATCACGCGGCCGCGCGGCACGCCGCCCACACCCAGCGCTGCATCAATGGAAAGCGCCCCCGTGGGGATCACGCTGACCGGCACCAGCACATCGCGGTTTCCCAGACGCATGATCGCGCCCTTGCCGTGCTGTTTCTCGATCTGCGCGATAGCCGCGTCCAACATTTTAATTTTTTCATCCGTCATTGTGCACCTCGAAAGGAAGAATGTCCGTCGTTTGCGATAAGGACGCAGGCCTGCTGCCGGAGTTTACTACAAAGATCTGTGTCCAGCGCAGGTTCATCGCGAAGGGCAAGATACCACAAGGCGAATAAAAAGCAAATACTATTTTGCGGCGGTAGAGGACAATTCCCGGGAACGCGACCGTGCCAGCTCAACCGGTCGATGCAACACCATCTGCTATAAATCTTTTCACTAAAGGTGGTGTTCATGACGCAACAGAGACGAGTGAAGCTTTCCGCGAAGCAGAGGAGTGACATGTGGAGCCGTTGGAAGGCGGGACAGTCGTTGCATCAGATTGGGCGGTCCTTCGGCAAGAGCCATGTATCCATTCACT
The DNA here is from genome assembly GCA_963811715.1 of Terriglobia bacterium. Lineage (GTDB taxonomy): Bacteria > Acidobacteriota > Terriglobia > Acidiferrales > UBA7541 > Palsa-360. Next base: position 1,276,321 of record CAWESM010000003.1, on the reverse strand, counting down.
TTATGTTGTCGCAGCACGGAGGGATTGTCCCGGCGGCCCGGCGGCGTTCGCTGTTAACGCTCACACTGGTGGAGCGAGAGGACATCTCGCGAGGGATTGCCTCCGGTTCGTCGATTCGTGATATAGCCAAAGCTCTGGAGCGCGCTGTGTCGACGGTGAGCCGAGAGGTCGCCCGCCATGGCGGGCGACCTCTGTATCGAGCCACTGAAGCCGATCACCAGGCTTGGGAGTCGGCCTTGCGGCCCAAGGCGTGCCTTCTGGCAATCCGCGTGAAGTTGCAGGCGATCGTGGCGAGTAAACTGATCCTGGATTGGTCGCCGGAGCAGATTTCCGGATGGTTGAAGATCCAATTTCCCGAGGACGAGAGCATGCGCGTGTCTCACGAGACCATTTACCGCAGCCTGTTCATTCAAGCGCGCGGAGTGCTGAAAAAGGAGCTGATTCAGCACCTTCGGACCAAGCGGCGTATACGCCGCTCGCGACAATCCCGCGTTGGCGGACACCGCAGTGGGCAGATCGTTGATGCCATCTCCATCCGGGAAAGACCCGCGGAAATCGAGGACCGTGCCATTCCCGGTCATTGGGAAGGTGATCTCATCGGTGGCAGCAAGAACAGTCACATCGCAACCCTGGTGGAACGTCATTCGCGTTTTACGGCGCTGGTAAAAGTGCCCAGCAAAGACACGGCAGCGGTCGTCGCCGCCCTGAGCCGGCAGGTTCGGAAACTCCCGGCGGCATTGCGTCGCTCGTTGACCTGGGACCGCGGGCTAGAGATGGCCAAACACAAAACCTTCACGGTGGCCACGAATGTGAAAGTGTACTTCTGTGATCCTCAGAGCCCTTGGCAGCGCGGCACCAACGAAAACACGAACGGGCTGCTGCGACAGTACTTCCCTAAAAGAACGGACTTGTCTGGATATTCTCAAGCACAGCTCGACAGGGTAGCGCTGCGTTTAAATCAGCGTCCGCGAAAGACTTTGGGGTTTGAGACTCCGGCGAGTAGACTGCGAGCTAGTGTTGCAACGACCCATTGAGACCACCCGTACCCTCCTCCCGCCCCGGACTAGGGTACTCGCGCGCTAACAACGGGAACCATCCACACCGCATATCCGCGCGGGTCACGAATGTTATCAATCATCTGATTGAAATACTTCACAGCCAACTCGCTAGTAAAGGGCGTCAGTTGACCGATGGACTCGGCATAGCCATCGCGCCACGCTTGGATGATCGTTGCGAACGTCTCTCGCGGCACACGCACTGTATCGACCACAACGAAGTCAACCTTGATCTCTTCGAGATTCATCGCGAATAGAATTCCGAACGTGTTGCGCCCGATAAATAAATCCGTTCCGCTCGCCGAGCCGAAACTCGCCGAGGCCGTGTGCCAGAAATCCCGCGGATCAAGCGTGCCTCGCTGAAAGTGAATCATTCCGTAATCCTCTGGGATGAGGTGCAGGTATCCTCCGCGGCGCGTAACCCGCACGAGCTCGGCAATCACACGGTCGGGGTGGGGGATCGAATGCAGGACGTGCCGGCAAACCGTGAGATCAAAACTGCAGTTGGCTGCATTCAGCTCGAACACACTTTGGTGCTCGAACGACAGCCGGGGAGCTAGTTGAGAATAGCGCGATCGCGCCAAGTTCAGATGGTGGTCGATGATGTCCACTCCGAGGACGACAGATTGTGGAAAAAGATTGGCCAGTCGTGACGCCACCTCGCCCGTGCCGCAGCCGGCATCGAGTATCCGCGCTTCGGATGGGAGCGCGTGCCGGCGAAATAACTCAACTTCCTGCGGCCAAATGGCACGCGCTTGCGCATCGAGGTTGCGCACCATGGACTCATCGGCCATTTGTTTCGCCTGTGGATTGAGATCGGTCAACTCATTCCTCCAATGTTAATACGATGGAAAGGTGCGATTCGATGGCGGTTCGCGTTGACGACTCCTTCGCCACTCGCATTGGGTGATGGGAATGAGGTACCCGTGCCGCTCGTTCCATCCTCCAAACTACGCTCCCTCAGCAACATCAGAATCAGATTCGGCTATTGAGGCCAGGTGGCGTCCGGATCGAGATTGACGATGGGTTGCGGACCGGAAACTGGAACCATGAGGCGGAGGTACGGCCGGTTAGCCGCCTTATGGCACGAGTAACAATCCTCGAGCAGGTGCTTGTAATCCGTGACGAACTGCTTGCTGTCTTTCGTTTCGATCGTCTTCTTCAGGGTGGTCAAGCTGCCGTTGTCAATGCCGTCGAAGATGGCCTGCATATCCACGGGATTGCCGTCCGTCCCTTTCGGCCCGGGATTCACGTGCACTTCCCATCGAATGCGGTTTCGCATTTCGCTCAGATAATAATTGGCCAACGGCCAATTCTTCTTTTGGGCGGCGAACCACAGGTTGGCGGCGAACATTCCGACGTCAACCATGGGGTGGGAATTCGGCGGCACAATGTCCTTCAGATGCGCCAAGTCCGTTTGCATGGTCGCGGGAGTAGCGGGAGTGGCTTGCGGATTGTCGCGTTGCGCAAACACCGTTGAGTGCTCGTATGCCAGAACGAAAAAACCTCCCACCACGCCGCCCAGAATTACCAGGAGCAGACCTCGAAACCAATTGGCGCATGCCATGTCGATTCTCCCTTGCGGATTGGAAACCCGCGATGATGTAAGGACGAGAATTCTCCAGCAACGGTTTCGCACTATACAACGCCCCGAGGAACTAGTTTAGAATTTTTCAAAACGGCTAAAAGCCATCTCCTAAATGGCCAACCAGCAAGACTCGTGAATTCGAATTTGTACGACTTTGATTTCGGCGCTGAAAGCGCCGCCGCACGTCAGCCCAGGGCAACGCCCTGGGTTTCGGAATCGATCGGTGCGCCCTGCAAGGGCGCAGGAATCCTCCGCCCTCGCAGGGCGGAACATGCACTCGGACACGTCCCCGGGGCGTTGCCCCGGGCTGGCATCCTCCGCGCCGTTAGCGCGTCATCGCGGCTGCGTTCTCGAGCGGAGAAAACTGCTGCGAAACGATTCACGAAATAACTTCTACCTTGGGTCGGAGATCCACTTGATGCATCGAAAAGGAACGCCAAATCAGCCGATGAAATCACTGCCGCTGAAGGAACGCGCTTACGGGAGACAAACGAAGTGCGTTGACAGCCGAACTGATCCTACCGCGGATAGCTGTAAAACCCGCGCCCGGATTTCCGACCTAGCCATCCTGCCGCGACCATCTTCCGTAGCAGCGGGCACGCGCGATATTTCGAGTCGCCGAATCCTGTGTACAGCACGTCAAGAATATCCACGCACACATCCAGGCCAATGAAATCGGCAAGTTCTAGCGGGCCCATCGGATGATTCATCCCCAGTTTCAGGATGGAGTCCACGGCTTCGGCTGTGGCCACGCCTTCCATCACCGCGAAGGCGGCTTCGTTGATCATGGGCATCAAGACGCGGTTCGAGACGAAGCCGGGGGCATCGTTCACGGCAACGGGCTTTCTTTCGAGCCTCTCGCAAAGAGCCATCGTGGTGTGAAATGTGTCGTCGCTGGTCTGCAATGCGCGGATCACTTCGATCAAGACCATCACCGGGACAGGATTCATGAAGTGCATGCCTACGACGCGGCCGGGGCGGCTGGTCGCGGCGGCCAGAGTCGTGATCGAGATCGAAGACGTGTTCGACGCGAGAATCACTTCGGGAGGCAGCAGCTTGTCCGCCTCGCGCAAAACCGAAAGTTTCAGGTCCAGGCGCTCGGGCACGGCTTCGACGGCGAAATCGGCGCGCGCAATTTCAGACATGTCCGTGGTCGTGTGAATCCGGCCGAGGACTCTCGATTTATCCCCCTCGGGAATCTTGCCTTTCTTCACTTCGCGGTCAAGGTTCTTCGCAATGGTGTTGATCGCATGGTCGAGAAATCGCGCCTCGACGTCGCGCAGAATGACGTTGTATTCGCCGCGCGCAAAGACATGCGCGATCCCGTTGCCCATCGTTCCCGCGCCCAGCACGGCCACTGTCCGAATTGTATCGAGCGTCATTGTCCCTCCCGGATTTCAGGATGTGGAGGAAGTATAGGAAGGAAAAGAGGTAAAGGAAACACGCAACCAAGTAGCAGAGCGGTCGAACTACGCGGGAGGGCTCGCTTCCACCACTTCGCGCACAATCTCTTTTGCGCGGGCTTCTTGTCCGGGGCGAACTACGAGGCGCCAACGGCCTGCTTCGCTGAGCTTGTGCGATGGGATGCCGTTCTCGCGGAAGCACGCGATCAGCGTGTCCGCAAGGTTTTCCGCCGCTCCAGCCCAGATTTCGGTCGCGGGCTCATCGTTGTCCCAGTCCTCCGTAGGGTCGATCACAGGACTCACGCTTTCATCCTGGTCAGCGTCTTCCTTTTCAGGCAGAGCGAGGGATTCGATTTCCTCTTCCGTCAAATCTTCAGGGTCGGACAGTCCTTGAAAATCAAAGAGAGCTCTCTTTGCCCGGTCCTTGTCTACACTCGAAACCAAAATTTCCATTTTCGGCAGCAGCGACGGAAACGGGCTGGAGCGGGTCGAGGCTTGGTCGACAAACGGAATATTGGCTTTTTGCAGCGCTTCTTTCGCCGATGCGTACTCAGCTGGATCGTTGTAGTACCAAATGGACACGACGCTGCCGTCTCCTGGCGGAGGCGGCGCTGCGGGTTCGAGCGCGTCCACAAGCGGAACGCCACAATCGGCGCATTGTGTCACGCCGGCGCGGTATTCGCATTTGCAACTGGGGCAGATCATTGAAGGTGGATTCTACATGAAAAGGTCGCAGGGAAGTTGTTGGAAGTTCCGGCGCGATTTGCGGCGCTGGCATCTTTCCGGCGTTCTTGCAATATGTGGCCTGAACAAGAAACCGCCGGCGGGACGCCGACGCCACCAAGAGCCTGTGTTCCGCGACTAGATTTACAGTTTCTGTCCGCCAAATCGACGTGAGAAATGTTGGCTATCCAGGCGAGGCTCTTTCCGTGATCTCTCGGACGATCTCTCGCGCGCGCGATAAATCCTCGGGACGGACGCAGAGCCGCACCCGATGGCCCGGCTCATCCGGGATTCGGCTGGGGATGCCGTTTTCGCGGAGCGCGCTCGCGAGGTACTCCGCCATCGGTTCGTCTTCGCCGGCCCACGCTTCGGAGGTCGCTTCGCTCGAATCCCAATCATACGGCAACGTTTGTTTCGGCGCGGGACGGCTGCGATCGAACTTTGGAGGATCGCCGGGTGCCGCCGGAACCCCTTCCTTACTCTCGACCCATTCCAGCGCGTCATTCGCCCGCGACAGATCGGAAGCATGAACGCGGATTTCGAAACCGGGTACCGCCTCTAGATAATACGGACGTGAAGAGAGAAACCCGCCTGCGGGATCGTAGACCTGCGTGTGCCAGAATTGGATGTCCTCATCCCGCAAAGCCGCTTGCAGAGCGGTAAATTTCGCCGGATCGGCGCCCCGCCACAGAATTTCGAGAGAGTCGTCAGTCATGGTGAATTGTAGAGGCACGGTCCGCCGAGGCGGATGCCCCTACGATGTCAAACTGGTTCGATACGTTCAGAGCAAGCGTTACCGCTCGACCGCCATCGCGACAGCATTGCCGCCGCCGAGGCATAGCGCGGCGATGCCGCGGTGCAGGTTGCGCCGCTGCATTTCGTACAGCAGCGTCGTCAGAATTCGCGCGCCCGATGCGCCGATCGGATGTCCGAGCGCGACCGCGCCGCCGTTCACGTTCACTTTTGCGGGGTCGAGGCGCAACTGCCGCGTCACGGCAATCGCGGCCACGGCAAACGCTTCGTTCAGCTCGACGAGGTCGAGATCGCGGTCGCGGTCCCAGCCCGTTTTTTCGAGCAGTTTTTCCACCGCGTAGATCGGCGCCTCCATGATCCACTTGGGATCGACGCCGCTCACGGCTTGCGCGACGATCCGCGCCATGGGCGTCTTGCCCAGCCGCGCCGCATTGCGTTCGGTTGTAACGACCAGCGCGGCGGCGCCGTCGTTGGTGCCGGGAGCGTTGCCCGCCGTCACCGTGCCGTCCTTCTTGAACGCGGGCCGCAATTTCCCGAGCGCTTCTAGCGAGGCATCCTCGCGCGGCGATTCGTCGTACTTGATGACGATCGGATCGCCCTTTTTCTGCGGGATTTCGACGGGAACAATCTGCGATTCGATGAAGCAGGATTTTCGCGCGCGCACGGCGCGCTGGTGACTTTCGAGAGCGAACTGGTCCTGCTCCTGCCGCGTGATGCCATATTTTTCAGCCACCAACTCGGCCGTGATGCCCATGTGAAAATCGTTGTACACGTCCCACAGGCCGTCATGCACCATCGAGTCCACGATTTCCGCGTTGCCAAACCGGTAGCCGGTGCGCGCCCCCGGCAGCAGGTACGGGCAGTTCGACATCGACTCCATCCCGCCCGCGACCACAATTTCCGCTTCTCCCAGGATGACGCTGTGCGCCGCAAGCCCGACCGCCTTCAACCCCGACCCGCATACCTTGTTGATGGTCATCGCCGCAACGCGCACGTCGAGGCCGCCGCCCAAACCCGCTTGGCGCGCTGGATTTTGCCCCAGCCCCGCCTGGACGACATTTCCCATGATCACTTCGTCCACTGATTTCGGCTCGATGCCCGCGCGGCGCACGGCTTCGGCGACGACTTTTGCGCCCAATTGCGGCGCGGAAAGCGGCGCGAGCCCTCCCTGAAATTTCCCAATGGGTGTGCGGACAGCGCTCAGAATTACAGCCTGATCCATGATGGTTCTCCTTGCAATTATCGTTGGCAGGCGCCGCCCAGGAAGGCGGCTCGTGAGTGACTTAGTATAGGAGAGTGCCGGGAAGCGGTCAATTTCGTCCCGGCTGGAGAGGCTCTACTGCAGTTTCCGCTTGACTGGCCTCACTTTGGATCTGAGGTGGAAAGTGAGCCTTTCCGGTTCCGTCATTTTTCTTCCGATTACTTTTCGGAAGATACGTTCCAAAGGAGTCTCTTTGGGCAGATGAATGTGTGGCTGGTGGTGCATTTTGCCCTCCTCCGGTCCTACCATTTAACAGGTGCTATTGTATCAATGCTTTGACGCCTCCCCCCACTCTTGGGTGGTGATCTCCGTGCTTCGTACGGTACCACAACTTAATCCACCGTACTAGATTATAGTATCATGCCACTTCTGGCAATATTTCCCGGTCGAATATGGCTGGCGTCGGGTATGCCGGGACGGGCCTGTGTTACTGTTCTCCATGGGATGATTTTCAATGGCCGACCTGTTCGAGCACGCCAGCGCCCCCGCTCCAGGAATCCAGCTCAACCCGGAGCAGCGCGCGGCGGCACATCATGGCGAAGGGCCGCTCGTGGTGGTGGCCGGCGCGGGCACGGGGAAGACGCGCGTCATCACGGAGCGCATCCGCTATCCTGCTCGAATCCCAGCCGGAGCTCACGGGAAATGAAATCCTTGGCCTGACGTTCACCGACAAGGCCGCCGCAGAAATGAAACATCGCGTGATTGCGGCGGCGCGCGAACGCGGCGAAACGGCGGTCGAGCGCGCCGAAGCGGTCACGCTCAGCACGTTTCACTCGTTTTGCAACGCGCTGCTGCAGGAAGTCAATCCGGATCTCAAACCCATCGACAATATCGACCACTGGATTCTCCTGCGGCGCAACCTGCCTTTGCTGCAGCTCGAACACTTCCGGCGGCTCGCCGAGCCGGGACAATTTCTCCACGACTTCGTGGAATTTTTTTCGCGCTGCCAGGATGAGCTCGTCACGCCGGACGACTATCAGCGTTATGCCGACGAGCAAGCCGAGAATTTCCGGCGCGTCCGCGGCGCGATGCCCGAAGACGAACGCTCCGTTCGCGACGCGGAAATCGCCAAGGTCCAGGAGATCGCGCGGGCGTATCGCGCGAGCGATCTCCTGCTCCGCGAGCGCAAACTGCTGACGTTCGGCACGCAGATCATGGACGCCGTAGTGCGGCTTCGCGAGGACGACGCGCTCCGGGAAACTCTCCGCGCGCGCTATCGCTACATCCTCGTCGACGAATTCCAGGACACGAACATCGCGCAACTCGAATTGCTGTGGCTGTTGGGTGGCGACCGCCCCAACCTGGTTGTCGTCGGCGATCATCGCCAGGCGATTTACCGCTTCCGCGGCGCGTCCTTCGGCAGCTTCACGATTTTTCTGAACCGCTTCGCCGCCAGCTCACGGGCCGGCCGCGACGCCCTGCTGCGCCCTCTCACGCTCAACTACCGTTCGGCCGGACGCATCCTGCGCGTCGCGGGCCAGGCGATTCGCCACAATGAAAAACCAAATAATATTCCTGAGTATCCCCTGACAGCCGTTCGCGAAGACGGCGAAAAAGTGCGGATCGTCACGCACGCCATCGACTGACGCCGAGGCGCAATGGGTCGCCAGTGAAATCGAACGGCTGCATCGTGCCGGAGCGAAGTGGCGCACCTTTGCCGTGCTCTATCGCGGCCATGCGCACCGCGACAAGCTCGTGGAAGTCCTCAAGGCGCGCAAGATTCCATTCGTTATCAAAAATCTCTCGATCCTTTCCCATCGCCTGGTCCGGGACGTGATCGCCTATCTTCGCTTGATCGATCAGCCATCGGACGATATCGCCTGCGCGCGAGTGCTGGCCATGCCGGCGTGGGGCCTCGACGCTTCGGACCTGGTGCGTCTGGCGGAGCGTACGGCGAAGAGCAAGGGCGCGTCGCTGTGGGACACGCTGCAATCCGCGCATGGCGAGCCTCCCTTCTCTGAAGGCGGGCGCCACGTAGGAGAACTCATCGAACTGGTTACCGAGCTGCGAAAGAAGGCGCACCGCCTGACCGCAGCGGAATTGTTCGACGAGTTGGCCGAAGTTTTGGAGATCGGCTCTTCGGTCGCGACGGAGGACCGCAAATATTTCGACCGGCTTGCACAATTCGTCCGCGAGTGGCAGCCGAAGAGCGAAACGCAACGCCTCAAGGAATTTGTCGAGTATCTGGATTATTTCGAGCAGGCCGGCGGGTCGATCAATCTGGAACAGGAACCCGGCGACGCCGTGCAGTTGATGACGGTTCACGCCGCGAAGGGACTCGAATTCGATCACGTCTATGTTTTGCGTTTGATTCAGCGCGGTTTCCCGGCGGGCGAAAGACCGCGCGTGCTCGAATTTCCGCCCGAATTGATGAAGGAAGAGCAGCCGCAGGGAAGTTTTCACATCCAGGAAGAGCGCCGTCTGTTTTATGTGGCTGTGACCCGCGCGCGCCACCGGCTGACGCTCAACACCGTCGAGCACAAGCGCTCGAAGCCCTCGCCTTTCCTCGACGACATCCTGATGGATGCGCAGATCAAGCGCCGCGACATCGAACAGCTCGCGCCCGCTCCTAAGATCGAGCCGGCCGTGCCTCCCGAAACTCCGCCGGGACTGTTCGAACCGCCGCAAAGCAACGCGCGGATCGGTTCGCAAATCGGCGAGTGGGCCGCCTCCTATCGCCCGCCGGTGGCGGAACCTTTGCAACTCAGCCCATCGGCGATCGACACGCTCGAATCCTGCCCCCAGAAATTTCTGTTTGGCCGCGCCTGGGGACTCCGGGGCGGGCCCGCTGCGGCGATCAGCTTCGGCAGCGTGATGCACAATACGATTAAATACTTTATTGGCGAACTTACGAAAGGGCGAGCGCTCCCATTCGACGAAGTCGAGAACAAATTTGAACTCGAGTGGACCTCGGCCGGATTCGAAGATGAGTATCAGGAGCAGGAATACAAGAAGGACGGCTTGTCACAGTTGCGCGCATTCCACGCGAGCACGCTCGCCTCGCCTCCCGAAGTCATCGCGCAGGAAAAAACCTTCGAGCTGCCGATGGAAAACAACGTAGTCCTCACCGGACGGATGGACCAAGTGAACCGCATCGCCCCGGGCGAGGAAGAAATCGTGGACTACAAGACAGGAAGACCGAAGGATGAGGACAAAGCGAAAAAAGATCTGCAACTGAGCGTGTACGCTCTCGCGGCCCGGGAAGTGTTCGATTGGAATCCCGCGCGGCTCACGTTTTACAACCTGCAGACGAACCAGGCCGTGAGCGCGGCGCGCGACGACAAGAAGACTCAACAAAGTGCGCGCGTGAAATTCAGGAAGCCGCCGCCGACATCCGCGCGGGAAAGTTTCCTCCAAAACCCGGCTTCTGGTGCAAGTATCTGCGACTTCGAATCGATCTGCCCGGCGCGCGAGCAAGGCGCGGCGGCCAGCGCCTCCGGTGAAGAATAACTTTCGAGGGTGCCGCCACACTGGGTTGATCCGGGCGCCTCCGCTAGGGAATCAAATTTCAGGCGAGACAATCTGAATCAGAAAATAAAACGGGGCGTCCCGACGTTGTCGGGAAGCCCCGTTGGAAACGTTCACGCCTTGTGGCTGCCTGGCCGTACTGCGTTTCCCGTGTGTGCCTGCTTCGCGCAATCGCTCCGTGAACCACTCTCCCCTCGGAGCAGCGAGGTACGCCACATCGAACTCGCTAACGTCGTTTTACGAGTGAACGGAAAAGAAGTCAAGAAAAAATACCGGATGGGCCGTATCGAAATGGACGATGTATATGAAAAACATTTCGGCGAAAAAATATTTCAGCGAAGCGGTCCGAATTTCTCATGACGACGCTAGCAGGTAAGCCGACAAACAGTCGGTCTGCCGTGAAATCCGGCCTTTTGTAGCGCCGTCCCGCCGGGATTTCTCTTTGTCGCTAACATAGCGCAAACTGCCGGCGGGACGCCGGCGCCACAAAACCACAGCGAAAAATTCAGGTCAGGGTATTGTGTTGAGGTAGTAGCCGTCGCGGGCAAGCATGGAGAGGCCCGGTCGCTCCACGCGCACCTCAATGGTGTGATAAGGCTGCGTGCGATCGGTCTTCGCGGCCGCAGTAGGCGAGCGTGTACTGATTGCGCGCCTGCTCGGAGACGCGGGGATAGAGCCCTTCGAGGTCCTCGCGGCTGGAGCCGTAGAAAATATCTCCGCCGGTCGCATGGGCGTATTTCGCAAGAATGTTGTTTCCCAGGAACGTGATGCCGCGGTTGAGATTCGCCTCGCCGACGCCGACCGCGTACACGGAAATATCCGCGGAAAGCAGCAGCTTGAGTGTTTCCTCGTAGCTGTGCGTGTTGTTCTTGGCGTTCTGCCCGTCCGAGATCAGGAAAATAATTTTGCGCCGCTCGCGAGGGCGGTCGCGCAATTGTTCCGCCGCGGCGTAAATTGCGTCGTTGATGTGTTTGTTGTTGGGGTGTCCCACCGACATGGCCGAGCGCTGCAGCGGCCCCGTCGGCGCCTGGGTATTCACGCGCGGCCCGTTCGTCATCGGCGCGGAGCCCACTCCCGGAAAAGAGCTGCTGAGATCGATGCGCTTGAGCTGCGTGAGAAGCGCGTCGTTGTCGGCAATAAAGCCGGACTCGGAGATGAGTTCTGGAACTTCATCGAAGCGCCATAGAGAAACTTCGTCGGAAGCGCTGAATCCCGCCGCTAGAGTCTCCAACGTTTTCTGGACCCGGTCCGCCGAACTCCTCTTCAAATCGTCATCGATCAAGACAGCCGCCGACAGAGGAAACGCATCCACCGAGAACAAGGAAATCTGCTGCTCGATCCCGTCCTCGAAGACTCGGAAATCTTTTTGCTGAAGGTCGGTGACCAGCTCCCCCGCGCCGTTCTTCACCGTGACGGGCACGACGACCAGCGACACCGTCGTGCGAATTCGCGCCCGGGGATCCTGGGGTTGCAAGAGGCGCCTGGCCGGACGCCTGCTGAGCGGGCGCCTGCGCGGCGCCGGGCATTGCCCAACCTGCAGCGACAGCGCAGAGCGCGAGTCCGGCGGTCAGGAATTTTCGTGTACAATTCATTGGCGTCCTCGTCACTATTCCCGGGGGAGCCGCGCCTCTGCCCCACGCATCTTAAGTTTCCGGCGCCGCATCCAACCGGATCGAATCACCGCCGGAGGAGATTATACAATGCGCATTCGGGCGGCACTCTCAGTTCTGTGCATAACGGCGCTTGCCGCGGGCCTGGTCTACGCCGCGCCGCCGGGACAGATTCGCGTGCAAGTCAACCTGGTGAACCTTTTCGCCACGGTGCGCGACAAACATAAGGCCATCGTCCCCGGCTTAAAGATGGATGACTTTCAGGTCTTTGAGGATGGCCAGCCCCAGGAAATCACCAATTTCTCCGCGGAGTCGAACCTTCCGATCACTCTCGGCCTGCTGATCGACACCAGCGGCAGCGAGGAATTCATGCTGGGCGTGGAAAAGGATATGGGATCGCGCTTCCTGCGGCGCGTGATGCGCAAAGGCGATCTCGCCATGGTCATGACTTTCGACCTCGACGTGGACCTGCTCGCCGATTTCACCGAGGACCACGGGCGGCTCGACCGCGCCATCAATCGCGCCCAGGGCAATGCGGCAGGGGGCGGTGTTGGCGCAGGGACCGGTCCCGACCAGCCGCTTCAACGGAGGCACGGATTTCTATGACGCCGTGTATCTCGCCGCACACGATAAGCTCGCCGATGAAGCCGGCCGAAAAGCCATGATCATCCTGACCGACGCGGAGGACACCGGAAGCAAACTGAAGTTGCAGGACGCGATCGAAGCCGCGCAGCGCACCGATACGGTCGTCCACATTCTCCTGGTGGCTGCCGATGGAGGCGACCAGGGCGTCGCCAAGAAGCTCACCGACGAAACCGGCGGCCGCATGATCGTCGTGCGCAACGAGAAAAATCTGGAGCAGGCCTTCGATCAGATCTCCGAAGAGTTGCGCAGCCAATACACCATAGGCTATGTCCCCTCGAACAAAGCGCGCGACGGCAGCTACCGGAAAATCAAAGTGGACATGAAGAACAAGGACTACTCCGCTCTTACCCGCCGCGGCTACTACGCGCCTACGAATTAGCCTTGTGGAGTTGCACTCCGCATCGGCAGTTTCGGTGGTTCTTTAGGGATTTGCGGGCGCCCCTGGGGGCGCTTTAGACGGAGGCGTCGGAACGGAATAGTACCCTTTGCGGCTTCGCACGATCAGGTCTTTTCGACCCACCTGAATGCGAATCGTGTGAAATCTTCCGTCGGGGGCGCGGTTTCCGGGACTGTAAGCCAGCGCATATTGGTGGCGCAGTTCGTCGCCGATGTCGAGGAACGATTGCCCAAGATCGTCGACCCGATACGGAAAAAACGCGCGTCCGCCAGTTTCTCCCGCCAACTGCTCGAGGACGTGATCCCCTTCGCCCTTTTCGTATTTGCGATTGACACGCTTCGCCGGATCGCGTTCGTCATCCACGTTTACCCATTGCGTGCTCGTGCTGATCGAATAGATGATCACTCCGGCGCGCTGCGCCATCTCCACGGCCGCGCCTCGGGAACGATTGCTGCTGTTGTCATCGCCGTCGGAAATGACCACCAGCACGCGGCGTACGTCCGGATTCGGGCCGGGAGGCAGGGGCGATTTATTCAGCAATTCCTGGCTGGCCGCGTACACCGCGTCGTACAGCGCCGTGCCGCCGCCGGCGCGCTGTTTCAGAATCGTGTCGCGGAGATCGCCGGTATCCCCGCTGAAATCCTTGATGATCTGGGGACCATCGTCGAAGGTCATCAGAAACGCCTGATCTTTTCCGCGGCGCAGCGCGTTGAACAGAAAATCGATCGCGGCATCCTGCTCGAATTTCAAGCGGTCCCGGATGCTGTTCGAGGTGTCCAGCACCATGCCGATGCGGAGAGGCAGATCGGTCGGCTGGCTGAACGAAATAATTTCCTGCTGCACGCCGTCGTCAAAAACCTTGAAATCGTCTTTATTCAAATCCGTGACCAGTTTTTCGCGCTTGGTCACCACGCTGTAAAGGACGTCCACCAGGTTGACGTTGCGAACGATCGTCCCTTGCCGGTCCACTTGGGCCGGAGCTTGCGGCGGAGCGGGCGGCTGGGCCTGCTGCGCTCGCAAGGCAGCGACGCCGAACAGCACGATGGGAATTCCAATGCGTAGCGCTCGTTTTTTCATGTTGATCATAAATACGGCGCAAGAGCGGCGTCGATCGCCGCGTCGCGCCGCCCCAAAGAATCCGCGATCTGCTCGAAGTATACCCGTAAATCCCTTGGCAGCGGAGCGCGAATTTCCACCCACGCTCCGGTCGAGGGGTGCGAAAATCCGAGGCGCGCGGCGTGCAGAAAGTTGCGCTCCGGAAGCGGAAAGTTGCGCGTTCCGGCGCGCAGATTGCGCGGCGCGCCGTATAGTGTGTCGCCGACGACCGGATGCCCGATCGCGGCAAAGTGCGCGCGAATCTGGTGCGTGCGCCCTGTGTGCAACACCGCCTCGACAAGCGTGCAGCGATCCAGGCGCGCGATCACGCGCCAATCCGTTCGAGCGTGGCGTCCTGTGCGTCCGCGCGCCGTCATCCGGGTTCTGCGGCGTGGGTCGCGCGAGATCGGCAGCGTGATGGTGCCCGATTCGCGCGGCATTTTTCCATGAACCAGCGCCAGATAAATTTTTCGGACGTTCCGTGACCGGAATTGCTCGGCGAGATTTTCGTGTGCCGCGTCATTCCGCGCCACCACCATGGCTCCCGAAGTTTCCCGGTCCAGGCGATGCACGATACCCGGACGCAACGCACCGCCTGCGCCGGAAAGTTTTCCCAAACGGTGCAGAAGCGCGTTCACCAGCGTGCCGCGTGCGTGGCCCGCGCCGGCGTGCACCACCATCCCGGCGGGCTTGTTCACGATGACGAAATCGTCGTCGACGAGCAGCAGTTCTAGCGGCAAATCCTCCGGCGTGGCGACCATTGCGGGCCGGGGCAGGACCGCGACCTCAATGGTTTCCCCAGCCGCAATCCGGTGGGAAGCCCTTGCTGTGCTCCCGTCGACGCGCACGTTCCCTTCGCGAATCAGCTCTTGAATCCGCGTGCGGCTCAAATGGGGGATTCTCTCGGCCAGAAACAAGTCCAGGCGCCGCCCAGCGTCTCCCGAGGCCGCGGTCAGTTTTTGTTGCGTAGTGGGGCTTTCCCGCATGGACGTAGCACAGGCTTCAGCCTGTGTGGTTTTGATTTTCGTTCGTACGGAACAGCACACAGGCTGAAGCCTGTGCTACTGAAATCTCGCTCCAGTGAAAGCCATCCTAGCCACGGTCGCGTTCGGCGGAATCGGACCGGTGGCGGCCGCCAAAGAGTAGCTCGACGAGGACCAGCACCGCACCGATGGAGATGGCCGAATCGGCGACGTTGAACGCGGGCCAACGATAGGTTCCGAGACGGACCTCCAGAAAATCGGTTACACCGCCGTGAATCAAGCGATCGAGCGCATTGCCCGCGGCGCCGCCCAGGATCAGCGCGAGTCCGGCTTGCGCCAGCGAACCGCCCGCCCGGCCGGTCAGCAATAGCCACACGAGCAAAGCGATGACCAGAGCCGAACTCACAAGCAACACCGGCGCAAGCCATGGCGAACTCGAATTTGAAAACACGCCAAACGCAATGCCGGGATTCTGATTGTGAACCAAAATTACGATGTCCGAGAGTATCGGCAAGCGGAAGAATTCGCTCGTGTAATGCTCGATGGCGAATTTCGTGGCGCGATCCGCGGCCAGCACGCCGAACGACAACCACAGCCAGCGCGAGCCGGCCCCGCCACGCATCAGGACGCGGCCCCAAGGCCAGAAGCCGCAAGCTGGCGTTCGAGTTCGTCAAGCGCCTTCACGCAGCGTTCGCAAACCGTCGGATAGTCCGCGTTCTCACCCACGTGCGTCGAATAGTTCCAGCAGCGCTCGCATTTCGCGCCATCCGCGCGACGCACGGTGACACTCAGGCCTGGAGGCAAGTCGGATTTTTGCCCGTCCGCGGATGCCGAGCCGGCGAGTTCCACCTGCGAAACGATAAAGAGCGCCGGGAGCCACGCTTTATACTGTTCGAGTAACGGAGCGAGGTCGCTTCCTGCGCTTAACAACACTTTCGCCTCGAGCGCTCCCGAAATCTTCTTCGCGTTACGCGCCGTCTCAAGAGCGCGCAGGACGTCCGTTCGCACTACAAGCAGCTTCTCCCAGATTGCGGCCCTTGCAGCATCCAGCGGCACACCGAGATCCTCTGCCGCAGGAAACAGGGCAAGGTGAACGCTATCCGGGTCGCCCGTGCTGTGCGGGAGGTGTTTCCAGATTTCCTCGGCGGTGAAGGCGAGGATTGGCGCCGCCAGGCGCAACAACGCGCTCGCGATGCGATAGACAGCAGTCTGCGCGGAGCGCCGAGAGCGATTTCTCGGCGCGAACGTGTAGAGCCGGTCTTTGAGTACGTCGAAATAGAACGCGCTCAAATCCACGACCGCGAAGTCATATAGCGCGTGATAGACGCGATGAAATTCGAATGCGTCGTACCATTCCCGGCAATCGCGTACCAGTGCGGCCGTCCGTGTCAACATCCACTGGTCCAATTCCTCAAGCTCCGCGTCTGGAACGCCGTCGCGTGCAGGATCGAAGCCCGCGAGATTTCCGAGCGCGAAACGGAACGTGTTGCGCAGCTTGCGGTACGCCTCGGAAAGCTGCGTCATCACGTTGTTCGACATTCGGAAATCGGATGTATACGCCTGCGAATTTACCCAGAGCCGCAGGAGATCCGCACCCCACTGCTCGCTCATTTCCGCGGGAAGCACAGCGTTGCCAAGCGATTTCGACATGGGGACGTCTTTTTCATCGACGGCCCACCCATACGTCAGCACATGCCGATAGGGCGAACCATTTCGGACCGCGACGCCCACCAACATCGAACTGTGAAACCATCCGCGGAATTGGTCCGGGCCTTCGAGATACATGTCCGCGGGCCAGGGTAGTTTTTGCCCATCGGCATCCAGGCGGTCGAGCACCGCCAGATGTGACGAGCCCGAATCGAACCACACATCCAAAATATCGGTTTCTTTGCGCCAACTCGACGCGCCGCAGGAGCAACGGGTTCCTGCCGGCAACAATTCTTCAACCGAATGCGTAAACCAAGCGTCCGCACCCTCGCGAGAAAACCACTCCTTCACGAGCGCGTGCAGCGCCGCATAATCCTCGAATTGTTTGTTGCACTTGCTGCAGTACAGAATCACCAGCGGCACGCCCCAGAATCGCTGCCGCGAGACACACCAGTCCGGCCTGTCTGCGATCATGGACCGCATCCGCTCGCCGCCCCATTCCGGCGTCCACTTCACTTTTTCGATTTCATCGAGCGCACGCGCGCGAATCGATCTGCCATCGCGCCCCCCAACGTCCAAATCGATGAACCATTGCTCGGTGGCGCGGAAGATCACCGGATTGTGGCAACGCCAGCAATGTGGATAGCTGTGCGAGAGTTTCTGTTCGCCGAGCAGCGCGCCGCGAGAGCGCAACAACGCAACGACAATCGGATTGGCCTCGAATACGGTTTTTCCTTTGTACTCTGGCAGACCTTCCAGATATCGCCCGTGGTCATCGATCGGCGCATACGCCTCGATGCCGTATTTTTGCCCGGTCTGAAAATCCTCGATGCCATGTCCCGGCGCGGTGTGCACGATGCCCGTGCCTTGATCGAGCGTGACATAATCCGCAAGCACCGCCGGTACGCGCAGATCCAAAAACGGATGCCGGAACTTCAAATCCGCAAGGTCTTTTCCCTTCCACGGCCCGCGCACGCTTTCTGCTTCAAGCTTCACGGCGTCGAGCGCCGGGCCGACCAAGTCCGCCGCAAGCAGCAACGCGCCGGCGGCGGTTTCCGCCACGACGTAGTCATACTCCGGATGAAACGCGAGCGCGCGATTGTGCGGCAGCGTCCACGGAGTCGTCGTCCAGATGACCGCAGCCACATTCGCACCGAGTTTTTCCGCGGCAGCCCCGGGCTCGACGGCAAACTTCACCCAGATGGATGGGCTCGTGTGATCTTCATACTCGACTTCCGCTTCGGCCAGCGCTGTGGTGTCCACGATGCACCAGTACACGGGCTTGAGCCCGCGATACACGTAGCCCTTTTCAAGGAACGTGACGAAAGCATCCGCAATCGCGGCCTCATACTGCGGGCTCATCGTCAAATAAGGGTCTTCCCATTGCCCCAGCACGCCCAGGCGTTTGAAGTCCCGCCGGTGCTGGTCCACGTAACGCGACGCGAATTCCCGGCACATGCGGCGGAATTCTCCCGGCGGGACGCTTCCCTTTTTCCCGCCCAGTTCTTTCTCCACCTGCGTTTCAATCGGCAAGCCGTGGCAATCCCACCCGGGAACGTAGGGAGCGCGGAAGCCGGCCATGGTCTTCGACTTCACGACCATGTCTTTCAAGATCTTATTCAGACCGGTGCCGAGATGAATCGTGCCGGTCGGGTACGGCGGCCCGTCATGGAGAACATAGGTGGGCGCGCCGGCGCGAGCCTGTTGGATGCGATGATAGAGTTTCTTCTCTTCCCATTCAGCGAGCTGCTTCGGCTCGTTCTGCGGCAGGCTGGCCTTCATCGGGAACGCCGTGCGCGGCAAATTCAAAGTACTCTTCAAGTCGACTGGTTTGGGCATAAGTTAGGCGTCGGCAGGCGCGACCGGGAAGCTTTCATCCCATGTGTACTCGCCCGCACTACTCGATCCAGAAACCATCTTCCTCAGGGTAACGTCGTAATGTTACAATGGATTTGCCGGCATGTCAGCCGCGCGCCAGTGGACATCCATTCGTGCCGCGGTTGAATCTTATCTCATGTAAGATTTAGCCGCTGAGTAAGGCAGGTGTTGTTGAGTACGCTGGTGCCCAAATGGAGTGACCCAAACACACCGCCACCCAAGGTGACGCTGCCTTCGGGGGCGTCTGCCCCGCGCCTCGGTGGCGCCCAGAAGCCTCTGTCCCCTGGCTTCTTTTCCAATCTACGAGATTTCCTCGCCGAACGCCCTGTAAAAATCCCCAAGAACGGCAAGGGCGCCATTTTCACACCAGAGGGCTTCGGCAGCAGTCTCACTGAAAATTTAAAGGAATGGTTTAAGCCCGCGCCACGCGAGATCCGTGGCGCTGCCGCCTCGCGCATGACGGTGGAATGGCAACCATTTTATAAAGTCTTCTTTCAAAATATTCGCGACCTGATCTCCCCGCCGAAACTGCCGCCGCTCAAAGTCACCAGCCAGCCGGTTAAGGTCAAGGACATTTGGAGCAAGGACAAAGCTTTCGGGCCATCGCAGGCGATTGCGCTGGCGGTGCATATTGGGCATCACGCTTGCTCGTTCTGTTTCCGTTTTATCATGCGTTCAAGAAGGCGGCCCAAACTCCCGTTGCCAACAACCAACTCGTCACGCCGATTGATATCTCTGACTACGCAATGAAGCTGCCTCCCGGCAAGGACAAGGCCGGAGGAGGCGGTGGCGGCGGCGAGCGGGCGCCTCTCCCGCCAACGAAGGGCAAGCTGCCCAAGTGGAGCATGACGCAGATTGCTCCTCCGATGGTGCACACGAAACCTGAGTCGAAAATTGAGGCGACGTTGCTCGGGCCTCCGGATTTGAAAATCCCTAGCCCGAATCTGGATAATTACGGCGATCCTCTCCAGAAGCTGGTCAATGGTTCGGGCGGGCCCGGCGGAGGCAGCGGCATCGGCACTGGCACCGGCACCGGGATTGGAAGCGGCGAAGGTGGTGGACTAGGTCCCGGTGCGGGCGGCGGCACGGGCGGAGGTTATTTCCATCCGGGCACGGGCGGCGTCGGGTATCCGTCCTGCGCCTATTGTCCTGATCCCAAGTATTCCGAAGAAGCCCGCAAGGCGAAATATCAAGGCACGGTTGTGCTGCAAGCTGTCATTACCGCGGACGGCCGCGCGATTGAAATCCAAGTCGTGAAAGGTCCGGGTCTGGGCCTGGAAGAAAAAGCCGTCGAAGCAGTGAAGCAGTGGCGATTCAAACCCGCTCTGGGCCCCAGCGGCAAGCCCGTTGCCGTTGTGGTTCCCATCGAAGTCACTTTCCGTTTACTATAATTTCTTTCACAAGGAAGTCAGGCAACGCATTTGCCTGGGATGCCGTACCCTGCCATGCGTTGTGATTACCGCAGTCGTTCCCGTCCGGTGCTTGAACATTCGGAACTCCGTGAATCGTGGGAGGAAGGCAGGCTATGAAATCGAGAAAATCCGAGTTCGCGCAATCATTTCTGAAAGAATCGCAGCACTCCCTCGCGGCTTACCACATGCCCCGGCTCGTTCAGTGCCTAAGAATGCTGTCCGAAAAGGAGATTTGGTGGAGGCCGAATGCCGCATCGAACAGTGCAGGAAATCTTGTCCTCCACCTTTCCGGAAATGTCCGCCAATGGATTATCTCCGGGTTGGGGAAAGCGCCCGACCACCGCGACCGCGATCGGGAGTTTGCGGAACGCGGCCCCATTCCCCGCCGCGCGCTTATCGCGCTACTCCGCAAGACCGTGGAGGAAGCTTGCAGTGTCTTGGGTCAATTGTCCGAAGACCAGCTCTTACGAACCTACGATATACAGGGCTTTCACGTGTCCGGGCTGTATGCCGTATCCCAAGTGGTCAACCACTTTGCATATCACACGGGCCAAATTATCTTCGCAACGAAATTGAAACTCGGAAAGGACCTGCGATTTACGCATTTGCCGGGTGAAAAACACAAGGCGGCCGTCGCCCGAGTTCCCTGAGATGAACAGCTGCTCTCCATCGATGCGCTTTTCGACTCCTATTCAAACGGAAACACCTCCGTGAGGAATCATTCCCAATCGCATCAGGGCGGAGTACACTTCGCCAGGGACACTATGAAATGAGATTTCGTACTTTCGCTTTACCGTACTCGTTTTCGGACTACTGCTTGCATCGCGCGCCGGGATGGCTTGCCGCTCAATCCACGGGGAGCATGGAATTCACCGCGCAAGTGGCCCCTACGGATGGACGGCCCGAGCCTGTCCGCCAATTGACGTTTTACCTCCTGCGCAAAAGCCTCGAAGACATTCGCCAGGAGGCCCTGCAACTCGAACCGGCCCCCGGACCTCGACAAATTCGTCGATGGCCTTACGGTATCGCCCAAACTTGAAAGCGTGGATGAAAAAGAATCACACCGTACAGCTTTCCGGAACGGATTTCACGAGAGCGCTCACCGCGGACGACATCGTGGACATGCCCGAATTTTACAATGCCTACATGCTGCGCAACTCGGGCTACGAAGGGAGTTGGCTTCCCCAAACCGAAATTCAATATGAAGGACGAAGCCTCCAATCCTGAAAAATTCAATGAAGCGAAGGCAGAGTACAAGGAAGGCGATCCGCAAATTCATCGGCAAGACGCCGGAAAGCATCCGGGGAATCGATGGCGATCTGACCGAAATCAACCCGTCCACAAAATGGGAGCAGCTGAGACCGACCAGCGGCGGCGCCTCGAGAAACGCACGCTGGAGGTTGCCCAAACTCGCTATTTGGTGGCGCAGACGGACACCAATCTCGATGGCCGCGGCATTTTTGCCGGCCTCGCGCCCGGCAGCTATTGGATCGGCATGCTCGGCATGCAGGCCGTCTCGGGAGATGTGCGGCTTCGCTGGGATTTCCCTGTCACGGTGCGTCCGGGCGAAACGGCTCACGTACGAGTTGTACGAAACTTAACGCCGTCGAAACCATTCAGACGGCGCAAAATTCAAATCCACTAACTGCTTCGACGTTACCTTTCACGTGACCTGCCCCTGCAAGATGCGAGCACAGCGTAGATGGGCACCTGGACACTCTGGATCGCCTTCAACGCCGGCGTAACGCTGCTCCTTTGCTCGACCTGGGCCTGTTCCATCGCCGCGCCCACATGATTTCTCTTCGCGAAGCGGCGCTCGAAAGCGCCGTGTGGGTCGCGCTTTCCGTGGGTTTCGGATTGTGGATTCTTGCTTCTCACGGACGCGGCCCCGGCCTTGAGTTTTTCACCGGCTACGTAATCGAAAAATCGCTCAGCGTGGACAACATTTTCGTCTTCATCCTGATCTTCCAGTATTTTCGGGTCGATGCCCGCTATCAGTATCGCCTGCTGTTCTGGGGCGTGCTGGGAGCACTCGTCATGCGCGGCGCCATGATTGGCGCTGGCGCCATTCTCATCCAACGATTCGAGTGGATCCTCTACGTTTTAGGCGCGTTCCTCCTGTACGGGGGCTTCAAGCTATTTGGCGTGGACCACATGGTGCACCCCGAGAAAAATCCGCTCCTTCGCTGGGCAGAGAAGATACTGCCCATGTCTCGAACCGGCGCTGGCCCGCGATTGTTCGTTCGGGAAGGGGGCCGATGGCTGGCGACGCCTCTGTTGCTCGTCGTCCTCGTCCTGGAAACGACGGATTTGGCTCTCGGCGCGGACTCGGTTGCCGCGGTGTTTGGCGTCACGCGAGACCCGTTCCTGGTCTACACTTCCAATGTCTTGCGCGATTCTGGGCCTGCGCGCGTTTTATTTTTTGTTGGCAGGAATCCTTCCCTATTTTCAGTTTCTCGACGAAGGCCTTGCCATCATGCTTATGTTCATCGGCGCCAAGATGCTGGCCGAGCCGTGGATGCACATTTCGACGGGAATTTCTCTCGGTGTCGTTGGCGGTATCATCGCGATGGCGATCGCAATCTCCGTCATCGCTGTGGAAATCCGTAGACACAAAGATGAGAGCTTCCACCACCGAGGCGAGTTCACCACAATTCTACCGCCAACTCCAGACGACGTACACCGCCTGGCGGACCCGGATCCGGAAGCTCGTGCGCAGATCGCGCTGCGCTTTTTCAGATTTGGGGCCGCACGGACGCTGAGTTGGTTCGATGAGTGGAGCAAGGACGAGGATTTTCGCGGCCTCGTTGTGCAAGAACAATTCCTGCGCCCCGACGGACAGAACCTATCGCTTCCGAAACTGACAATAGGAATTGCCGTGCTACCGGAAAGTTTCGATAAGATTCGTACGGCCAACGGCTCTCCCCCGCTCGCCGACGTCCCTCCTGATCAGGATGTCCTGGAGTTCGAGCTTGAATTCACGGGACGCGTAACACCCCCTCCTCGCTTGGACATCCTCACAACGAAGGCCCCGGGTGGCGACGGCGCGATTGCGCGGTTTCTCAGAAAATTCGGGGAGGGAATCCAGCAAGTAGAAATCGATGTGACCGATGTGGATCGCGCGACGGAAATCCTGCGCACGCGATTCCAGGTTGAGCCGATTTATCCGGCAACTCGTGCCGGCGCAAACGGCACGCGCGTGAATTTCTTCCTGGTCACTTCCTGGAATGGCGCCAAAGTCCTCGCCGAGTTGGTGGAGCAACCGAGAATCGCCTCTCACACCAATTCCACGTCATACGAAGAGTCTTAGCCGGCATTAGGTCTTCCCGTAAACCGGAATCGCCGCGCCGTGAATCACACGCGCCTCTTCCGAACAAAGAAACAGGATCACGCGCGCGATTTCTTCGGGCTTCGGCCATTGGGAGAAATCCGCTCCCGGCATCGCCTTGCGGTTCGCCGCCGTATCGATGATGCTCGGCAGCACGGAATTTACATTGATGTTGTACGGCTTCACTTCCGCGGCGAGCGAATCAAACAAAGCCAGTGCGCCCGCTTTTGACGCCGCGTACAGTCCGCCACCCGCGCCGTGATCCACCGCGGCCTTCGATGCGATGTTGACGATCCATCCGCGGTTCTGCTGGATCATCACCGGCACGATGGCTCGCGCCAGAACAAATCCAGCCTTCAGATTGAGCTGCAGCATCTGGTCGTAACTCCGAGGGTCCACTTCCCAGAGATTCGTTCCGCCGGCGTACCCGCCGACCGTGTTCACCAGGATGTCGAGGCGCCTGTGCTTCGCCACAATACCCGTGACGAATTTCTCGACCGCCGCTGCGTCGGTCACGTCCACCGCCGCACCGTCCGGCGGCGCGCTCCGATTCGTTCCGCCGAGGAAACCAACGCGGCAAACTCTTCCGCCTCGCCGGTACGTAGCCACCACGGTCGCGCCTGCTTCGAGAAAGGCCATGGTGACTTCGCGGCCCAGTCCGCCCGTGCCGCCAGCAACCAGGACGATCTTGTCGTGGAAGTTCATGAGTTCCCCTCGCTAACTCACGGCAACATTTAGTTAACTGCGAAATTGCCAGTCTTTGCGGTAGCGCCGGCATCTTGCCGGCGATTTCGTTCGTAAGAAAACCGCCCCGACGCATCGGCGCGCCACAAAATCTTACTCCCCGGTTTGCTCGAGGAGCTTTGCCACCAGGCCGGTCCACCCGGTCTGATGACTGGCGCCGAGTCCGGCTCCGGTGTCGCCGTGAAAATATTCGTGGAACAAAATCAAGTCTCGCCACCAGGGATCGTTTTGAAATTTCTCAAGCGAGCCGTAGAGCGGCCGCCGTCCGTTCGCATCACGCAGAAAAATGTGCGTCAACGAACGCGAGATTTCCGCGCCCACATCCCAAAGCGACATTTGCTGGCCGGAGCCGGAAGGGCATTCCACGCTTGAACCCGTCTCCGTAATAGTGATGAAACTTCTGCAGCGATTCGATCATCAGAAAATTGGTGGGAAACCAGACGGGCCCGCGCCAGTTGGAATTCCCGCCGAATATGCCGCTCTGGGATTCAGCGGGCTCGTAGTCCACCCGGTACTCGCTGCCGTCGACCGCGAGGATGTAAGGGTGCGCCGCGTGAAACTTCGAAAGCGCGCGAATGCCGTGCGGCGAGAAAAATTCTTCTTTATCGACCATGTAGCCCAGGATGCGCACCAATTGCTTGCGGTCGACCAGCGAGAGCAGCCGCGCGGCCCGTTCGGTGAGGTCTGGGTGCTAGTCCACACGCGACGCAAAGTCCGGCATGTTGTCCAGGAACCATTGCATCCGCCGCTGAAATCCCGGCAGGCGCGCAATGGTTTCCGGCTCGAGCGTCTCGACGGCAAATAGAGGAATCAGGCCGACCATGGAGCGCACTTTCAGATAGTGCTGCTCACCGTCCGGCAAATGAATCGCATCGTAGAAAAATCCGTCCTCCTCATCCCAGAGCGCCATACCCTCGGCGCCGTGAACATTGATGGCGTGCGCGATGTACACGAAGTGCTCGAAAAATTTGCTGGCCACATCTTCGTACGCGGGGTCCTCGCGAGCCAGTTCCAGCGCCATGGCCAGCATGTTCAAGCAATACATTCCCATCCAGCTGGTGCCGTCCGACTGCTCGAGATGTCCTCCAGTGGGCAACGGCTGCGAGCGGTCGAACACTCCGATGTTGTCGAGACCCAGAAACCCGCCTTGAAATACGTTCATGCCGTCCGGGTCCTTGCGATTTACCCACCAAGTAAAATTTAACAAGAGTTTATGAAATACGCGCTCGAGGAAGCTTCGGTCGGCGCGTCCGCGGATGCGTTTTTCGATTTTGTAGACGCGCCACGCCGCCCAGGCATGCACCGGCGGGTTGACGTCGCCGAACGCCCACTCATAGGCCGGCAATTGCCCGTTCGGGTGCATGTACCATTCGCGCAGCAGGAGAACGAGCTGTTCCTTGGCAAAATCGGGATCCACCAGAGCCAGCGTGATGGTGTGGAATGCCAAGTCCCAGGCGGCGAACCAGGGGTACTCCCATTTGTCGGGCAGCGATAGCACGTCGGCGTTGTAAAGATGCGTCCAATCGTGGTTGCGCCCCTTCTTGCGTTCCGGCGGAGGAGGCGGCTGCCCCGGATCTCCCTCCAGCCAGGTTCGGACATCGTAGTGGTAACACTGCTTCGACCACAGCATCCCCGCGATCGCCTGGCGAAGAACATTGTGCGCGTCGCCAGTGCGCTCCTGCGGGAAACGGTGGAAGTAGAATAGATCCGCTTCCTCGCGCCGCGTGTCGAATGTTTTTTCGAACTCGTCCCCAAACGGATTGGCCGTTTGCGAAGGGGGTATGGAATCTGTTTGGAGCCCGCCACGGTGAGGATCTGTGTTGATCAGCCGCAAGCGGAGTGTCACCGATGCGCCGGGCGCGATTCGCGTGTGGTAAAGCGCGGCGCACTTCGTACCCGTTTGCGCGGGATTCACGGCTTCGCGCGCGCCGTGAACCAAGTAGTCGTGGAAGCTATCCTTGACGTACGGCGTGGCATTCGGAAAGTTGAAGACGCGCTGAAAATTGGTTTCGTTTTCGGTAAAGAGCATTTCCTTTGCGCCTTCGAACAACAGCCAGCGCGCGCCATAGCGGCTTTCCTGCCCCGCAACGACCGCCGCGTTCGGAAGGTCCTCAACACGCCAGAGCTTGGGATGCCCGTGCTTCCCCCCGAAGGACCATATATTTCGAAACCACATCGTGGGCAGCAGATCGAGCTGCGCTTCCTCCGGCCCGCGATTCCAGGCCGTAATCTTGATCAGGATGTCTTCCGGCGCCGCCTTGGCGTATTCCATGAACACGTCGAAATAGCGGTTATCATTGAACACGCCCGTGTCCAGCAGCTCGAATTCCGGGTCGCGCTTTCCTCGCTTCCGGTTTTCCTCGACGAGCTGCGCGTACGGGAAGGCTGCCTGGGGATATTTATACAAGAACTTCATGTAGGAATGCGTGGGGGTCGAATCGAGGTAGAAGTAATACTCCTTCACGTCTTCGCCGTGGTTGCCTTCATTTCCTGTCAGGCCGAACAAACGCTCTTTGAGGATGGGATCGCGCCCGTTCCAAAGCGCCAGCGCGAAGCAAACCCGCTGGTGGCGGTCGCTGATCCCGCCAATCCCGTCTTCTCCCCAGCGATACGCGCGCGAACGCGCATGCTCGTGCGGAAAATATTCCCACGCTGTCCCATGCGGACTGTAATCCTCCCGGACCGTGCCCCACTGCCGCTCGGCCAGGTAAGGCCCCCAGCGCTTCCAGTGCCGGGTGCGCTGATGCGATTCGTCCAGACGCTTTTCTTCGGGTGTCATCGCAGTCTCCGCTCCGGTCCTGTGAGGGGGAGTTCGGCCGAGGGTCCCGGAAAACGACAAGTATAATCAGAACAGGCGCCAAGAGTGAAGGGTAGTTGGCAAGAATGTGCGTAATCGCGCGGAAGTGTAGGGAGGCTTCTAGTAGCACAGGCTTCAGCCTGTGTGGTTTTGATTTACGCCAAATTCAGCACAGACCACAATTCAAAATCACACAGGCTGAAGCCTGTGCTACTCACCCCCGCGATACAAACGCTGGCGTCCTCAATTTGGTCATGTTAATATGACCATAGACGCAAAGAGGACACCATGAAACGAATGTCAGCGAGCGTCTTCAAAACACGATGCCTGAAGGTCATGAACGATGATCCAGGCCACTGGCGAACCTGTGATCGTGACCAAACGCGGCAAACCAGTCGTTAAGGTGGTTCCCGTTGAATCGGAGAAGGACGATATCTTCGGATTCATGGCGGAAAAATTCACAATTGTCGGGGACATCGAGTCTCCCGTGGTGCCGCTCAAGCAGTGGAAGATCACGAGGACGAAGAAAAGGTGATTCTCCTCGACACTCATGTCTTGGTTTGGCTCGCGCGAGAACCCGCTAAACTGTCACCAGCAGCCAATGACGCGATCCGAGCAGCGGGTCATGCGGGAGGCCTCGCCATCTCCGCGATCACGCTTTGGGAGCTCGGATGGCTCGCTACGCACGGCCGCTTGAATATAATCGGAACCGTGGACGCTTTCGTCGAGGATATTACGTCCCGTACGGCGATCCGCCCGATCACGCCAAGAATTGCCGTCCTGGCGAATCAGCTTCCCGCATTCTATTCCAGCGATCCGTGCGACCGCCTGATCGGCGCTACATCACTGGCCGAAGGGATAGCTCTGATCACGAAAGACAGAACGATTCGAGATTACAAACAGATCAAAACCATTTGGTAAGGGTGCGCCACCGGCCTACTTCTTATTGGCCGTCGATAGCCTTTAGACGTAATTCATATTGAGATCGGCACTGCCGAAGTTCCGCATCCAAGTTCTGTTTAAGTCGGTTAGAGGCTACTACTCGCGTCATAGGGGTCAGAGCCATAGTGCCGATTGCGTTCATTTTTGTGTCATATTCGTTCTGAGATCTGACCCTACAATCTTCCAAATCATCACTTGCTTTTTGGAGATCTTCCCGTTTCTTCGGCTCGGAGCCTGGATGCGTCTCTTGGCTAGACTCGGCAGGTTGCTCCCTAGACACCACAGCGAATGAAATGTAACCGATTCGCCCATCCGCCGTGCGGATTCTGAGCCAGCTTTGTTTGGCACCTGGGTCGAGAAGTGTAATTCTGTCGCCGCAATTTACTCTGAAGACTTCAACAGAATCAGCCTCCGGTAGGTTGAGGGGCGGTGCAGCCCGTGGGGCAGAGTAGACAGAAACGGGATCGGTGTGTTTGCAATCAATCCGGGCGGGTGCAGAAGACTCGGCATTGGTCAGCCCCCGTCCGCGCGATCCAGTGGGGGCCTGGACCATCGCTAGGATAACTGCGTCCGGCAAATTGGCGGCCTTTAGTACCTTGAGGGCAGCTAGTGAAGTGTCAAATTCGCACGCAGACGCCGCTATCTTGGCGATTACGATCTCTTGTGAGAGGCCAGCACTCGTCATGTCAAGAACATCCACATTGGTGAGCGGCTTTGCGGTTGCCTGTGGTGTCTGAGTGTCTTGCGAAGCCAGCACTGAGCCGCTAAAGACCAGGCACAAGGTTAGGAGTAACACTGTGTAGAAAAGGCGCATCACGGCCTTACCTCAATTGCAAACAGTCTGCCTCTGTTTGTGCCAGGGCGTCAACAAGTACAATCCGATCAATTGACACTTAACCTTTAAACAGGATAGGGTGAATAAATGACGACATTGACGCTGATTGAATCACCCTCCGTTCCGTGCCCGCTTTACCTGTACGCTCCCATATGGCGCTCTCTTGTTCGACGAGGTGTGGAGTGCGTGGAACGGTTTCATCAAAATTGTTTGGTGGACATCAACGAAGATGGTATGAGTGGTCGCGTGGGAGCGGTTTCCGAAGCGCCACTCAAAGAAGTCAAAGAG
This sequence comes from Terriglobia bacterium, assembly GCA_963811715.1. Lineage (GTDB taxonomy): Bacteria > Acidobacteriota > Terriglobia > Acidiferrales > UBA7541 > Palsa-360. The sequence goes on along the minus strand of CAWESM010000003.1, from coordinate 1,247,469 downwards.
AGGGCGTTCGGGAGCCGTTTTCACTTTTCCGAAATACAGTTTGACGACGGCCTTTACTGGATGGGCTTTCGTCCTAGACCCCTTATTGCGACAACGAAGGCCTCCGAAGACCTAAGACCGAAACACTGTAAGTGATAGAAAACCCTCGGTCCGTTGGTTTTCAAGAGTGCGCTGCTTCCACATAATTTTCCTAGCTCCCGCTCCGCTCAGCGAATTTCGATAATTCGCGCCTGGCGCACCGCCTGGATCGCGCGGAGTTCGCTCAGCACTTCCGGCGGAACTTTATGGTCCACGTTGACGATGCCCATCGCTTCGTTGGAATCCTGCAGGCGGCCGAGGGCGAAGTTGGCGATGTTGATGTTGTGCTGGCCGAGCAGCGTGCCGACGCGGCCGATGACGCCGGGAACGTCCTGATTGCGGATCAGGAGGAGGAAACCCTTGAGCGGCGCTTCGATGTCGATGTTGTTCACGCCCAGGACGCGCAGCACATTGTTCAGACCGATCATGCCCAGAACGGAGGCGGATTCCCCCGCGGTCCGCAGCGCCACGCCCAGAGAATTGGCGTACGCGGCGCGGCGCCCGCTGCGCACCTCGACCACCTCGATCCCGCGCGCCTTCGCGAAATTTCCCGCGTTGATCAGGTTGATCTGAGTCGGCGAGGATTTGGCTGAGGACGCCTTTCAGCACGGCATTCTTCACCAGGTGCGTGTTCAGGTCCGCCAGGCCGCCGTCGTAGCTGATGGAGACTTCCGAAATCGGTTTGTCGGTAAGTTGCGCGACGAATGTGCCCAGCTTTTCGCCCAACTGCAGATACGGCTTGAGCTTCTTGAACTCCTCGGGCGAAACGGCGGGCATGTTGACGGCGTTCCGCACCGCGCCTGTCAGCAGATAGTCGCGCAACTGCTCCGCGATGCGCGTCCCGACGACTTTCTGCGCCTCTTCGGTCGAGCCCGCGATGTGCGGCGTGGCAATCACGTTGGGATGCTTCGCCAAACGCGGATCCGCCGGCGGCTCGGCTTCGAATACGTCGAGCCCGGCGCCTGCCACGTGCCCGCTTTCGAGCGCCGCAAGCAGCGCCGCTTCGTCCACCAGCTCGCCGCGCGCGCAATTTACGATTCGAACGCCTGGTCTTGGTGAGCGCGAGGGTCTTGGCATTGATCAGGTGCGTCGGTTTCCGGAGTCAGCGAGCAATGCAGGCTGATGAAATCGCTCGTTTTCAGCACATCTTCGAGCGGCAGCAGCTGAATATTCTGCTCGTGGCCAGCACTGTGGAAACATACGGATCGAACGCGACGACGCTCATCTTAAGCGCCTGCGCGAGGCGCGCCACTTCCGTCCCGATCGTTCCGAGGCCGATCAAACCCAGCGTTTTGTTGCGCAATTCGCTGCCGGTGAATTTCTTCTTCTCCCACTTGCCCGCCTTCATCGAGGCGTCGGCCTGCGCGACCGGGTGCGCCATCGCCAGCAGGAGCGTCATGGTGTGCTCGGCGACGCTGATGGCGTTTCCGCCGGGCGTATTCATGACCAGCACGCCCTTGCGCGTGGCGGCGTCGAGGTCGATGTTGTCCACGCCCACGCCGGCGCGTCCGATCACCACCAGGCGCTTGGCTTTTTCGAGCAGTTCCGCCGTCACCTTCGTCGCGCTGCGCACGAGCAGAGCGTCGGCGTCGCGAATTTCCTCCGCGACCTGGCCCTTGGTCTTCGGGAGATTCACGATCTCCCAGGACGGATCGGCCTTCAAAATTCCAATGATGTTGTCGGGAACGCTGTCTGCGACGAGAATTTTCATTATGCTTTTAACTTCCAGGAAAAGATTTCAACACAGAGTGCACAGAGTTCACAGAGAAACACAAAGCGACAACATCGAGAAACCCTGACACCTACCACCTGTCACCTGAAACCTCTTAAGCCTGCCGCAAATACACATTCTGCGCCGCCCGAACGCCGCTGCCCAGTTCCACTTTGTGTCCGACTTTCAGGAGCGCGATTTCGAGCGCCCCAAGCACGGCCATGAGATCCAGAAAATCGTAATAGCCGAGATGCGCCAGACGAAACATGTGGCCCTTCATCGTGCCCTGGCCGTCCGTAAGGATCACGCCAAAGCGGCTGCGCATCTCCTTGACGACTTTGGTCGACTCGATCCCGGCTGGGGCGTTGATCGCCGTGACCGCATTCGCCGGGGAACTCACCGCAAAGTGCGTAAGGCCCAAAGCGGTAGCGGCCTCGCGTGTCGCCGCAGCCAGAAGCGCGGCATTGGCAATCAAATTTTCAAGGCCAAGCTGCTTGATGTAGTCCAGTGCGTCGTGCAGGCACACCACCAGCGAAGTCGCGGGAGTGTAGCTCGATTCCCCCTTGGACAGACTCTTGCGCTCCTTGGCGTAGTCGAAGTAATAGCGCGGCAGCTTCGCTTTTTCGATCGCCTTCCACGCCTTCTCGCTGACGCTGGCAAACGCAAGGCCCGGCGGAATCATCGTCGCCTTTTGCGAGCCGCCGATCATGATGTCGATTCCCCACTCATCGGGATGAAGTTCCGTGGTCCCGAGCCCCGTAATGGCATCCACCACCAGGCAGCATTCCGGCAGCGCGCTCACGATTTTGCCGAGCGCCTCGACGTCATTGCGCACGCCCGTGGAACTCTCCGTCGCCTGAATGAACACCGCGCGGAACGGGCCGCCGGTATCGAGATGCTTTTTCATTTCGCTGATGGGAACCGCGTGGCCGTAGGGAGCTTCCACCACGACGGATTCAATGCCGTACGCCTTCGCCAACTGCACCCAGCGCTCGCCGAATTTTCCCGCCGTTCCGATCAGGACGCGGTCGCCGGGAGAGAGGAGATTCGATATCGCGCCTTCCATCGCGCCCGTCCCGGAACTTGCGAACAAGATGACGTCATTCCGCGTGTTGAAATAATAGCGAAGGTTATCGAGCGTCTCCCGCATGAGCGTCCGGAAGGCATCCGTGCGGTGATGCAACGTCATCGTCAAGGCGCGCAGTTGCGCTTCCATCAGGAGCGGAGTCGGCCCCGGCGTAAACAGTCTTTCCTTGATGATTCCAGCCATATGGGTGTTCTCAGTCCGTTCTTATCGGGTGTGATCTCCCTTTTTGCCTGAATCCAGAGCGGGAGCCCGCCTAAATTTGGTCAGGGGAGCTGCCGTCAGGACGACGCCTACTCGGTTCGGAATGAAAAGATTTCAAGACATCCAAGTCCGCCACAGACGTCTTATTGCGAGCAGCCAGCTAAGGTTAAGGGATGCGGACAAGATTGGTCAACATTTCCGCGTGGAACATCATATTCATTTAACTACTTGCTCTTCTCAGGCAACGCAAAAACGAAAAGCATGGCCGAAGGTTGCGGCAAATGTCCTTTGCTTTCTGGATATAGTGTGGCGACATATAACTCTCAATATTCGCCCCGCCGCCGGATGAGATCGTTACAAACTGCCGCCCTCCAGCCGAAAAACTGACCGGCGCGGCCACGATGCGTCCACCCGTATTAAAAGACCACAGCTTCTCTCCTGTTTTCGCGTCCAGAGCAAACGCGTTTCCTTCCAAATCGCCGCCGAAAACCAGATCGCCCGCCGTCGTCAGCAAGGAGGACAAATTGTAATACTTCGTCTTGAACTCCCACTGCTTCTTTCCCGTGGCGGGATCAAAGGCGCTGATTTGTGGCGGGGCGTTCGGGTTCAAAATCGGAGCACCGGCTCCCTCACCGCCTTTGAGGGTGGAGCAAATTTCGAGATCGGTGGTGTACCACCAGCCAGTGCGCGGACTGTAGGCGGAATGTTGAATGCCGCGCGCGCCCGGCCCCAGGCCCGGACACATCACAAAATCCTTGTGGTCATTCGGAACCAGTGGGTCGATGGGCTTGCCATTTTCGTCAATGCCTTTGGCCCAATTCGGCGAGCCGTAAGGAAACGAACGCAGGTATTTCCCCGTCTCGCGGTCAAGCACATACGCAAATCCGCTCTTGTTCGCGTGCAGGACCACTTTGCGCTTGCGCCCCGCCACGTCCAAGTCCAGCAGCACGGGCTCGGCGGCCGCGTCGTAATCATACAGATCGTGCGGCGTCTCCTGAAAATACCACTTCAGTTTCCCCGTGTCGGCGTCCAGCGCGAGCAACGACGTGCTATAGAGATTCGCGCCCGGGCGTCCGCTCCCCACATACACTTGCGCCGGGTCTCCCGTTCCCCAATAAACCAGATTGAGCTCGGGATCGTACGTGCCGGTGAACCAGGTCGCGCCGCCTCCCGACTTCCACACGTCTCCCGACCAGGTATCGCCGCCCGGCTGATCGGGCGACGGAATCACATCGAAATGCCAGACGCGCTCGCCGGTCTTGGCATCAAACGCGTTCAAGTAGCCGCGCACGACCCCGAGCCCGCCGCCGGCGACGCCCGCGATGATTTTACCTTTCATAAATAGTGGAGGAGAAGTAATATCGCAGAGACACTGAGTCATGCTTTCTACTTCGATATTCCAAACCTGGTTCCCGGTCTCGGCGTCCACGGCCACCAGGTGATTGTCCTGCGTCCCCATGTAGATGCGGCCATCGCCCATGGCGAGTCCTCGAGCGCCTCGAAGACTTTGCATATTCCCCTTCTCCGTCCAGGGGTAAACGTAGGTCCAGAGCAGTTTCCCCGTCGCCGCGTCAGCCGCGTAAATATTATTTTGCATGCCTTCGAGGTAGACCACGCCATCTGCAACGAGTGGTCCCGCCTGCAACCCGGGCCTCAATGCCAAATCCGCCGGAGGGCCTCCGGCGGATAACGTCCACACCGGCGCAAGCTGCTTCACGTTCTCTCGCGTGATCTGGTTCAGCGGGCTGTAACTCCACCCTTTGTAATTTCCGTAAAAAGTGAGCCAATTCTGCGGCTCCTTCTCCGAGTGTTCGAGCCGCGACGCCATTGCCTCTTGCTGTGCCGAGGCACACCGAATCCCGAATAGAGTCAAACATAGGATCAGGAAACCAGCCCGGCTCAAAGAATCGAGGTGGCGCGTGGCGTAATTCTTCGCACAAATCATTTCAGGTCTCCGGTGATTAAGTTTCTGGACTGGTTTCGCTCGCAGCTTGGCCATTATCGCCGCGTCATAAGGAATGTCAAGGTTCCGGCCTGGCTGCGGAAAACACCTGAATTCCATCGGCATAAGCAGGCGCAAACGTTTTGAACATAGCTTCCGGTTTTAGGCCCAGTGACGTTGTGCGCCGGGCTGAGTATCAACCTATCTTCATTCACACCTTGAGCCGGCATGAACCCCGCGAAACGCGGTCTCTCCTCCATGTGGAATCCGTTCTTATTCGCTTGACACCCTGCCCAGGAAAGGTGATATGGGGAGACATCTGCCCGACTCTTTACGCGCGCTACTAAGAGCATGGCAATGAGAATGACTTCATGACTCCGAAACAAGGAAACGGGAAAACGGACCATCACCGCCAGTGGGTCAGCATCATCCCCTATGGAATCAACGAGCAGCATCCCAACGCGTACAAAGATATTCTCGACACCGTCTGGGAAAACCGTGACAACCTTGGCTACGCCTACCGGATTTTGCGCGACGGGTGTTGCGACGGCTGCGCGCTCGGTACTTCCGGCATGCGCGACTGGACCCTGAAGGGCATTCATCTCTGCGCCGTGCGCCTGCAACTTCTCCGGCTGAACACCATGCCGGCCATGGACTGGCGGTTGCTCGAGGATGTCGCTTCGCTTCGCCGGATGCCGAATCGCAAGCTGCGCAAGCTGGGGCGTCTCTGTGTGCCGATGGCGCGGCAAAAGGGCGACAAAGGTTTCCATCGCATTTCCTGGGAGGAAGCGATTGACTTGACGGCGAAACGCCTGCGCGCTGTCGATCCGCATCGCCTCGGCTGGTACCTCACTTCCCGCGGGCTCACCAACGAGGCGTACTATGCTCACCAGAAAGTCGCCCGCTTCTTCGGCACGAATCACGTGGATACCAGCGCGCGCGTCTGCCATGCGCCAAGCACGGCGGCGTTGAGCGCGACGGTCGGGTGTGCGGCGACGACTTGTTCGTACTCGGATTGGATCGGCAGCGATTTAATCATATTTGTAGGTAGCAATATTGCTAACAACCAGCCGGTTGCCACCAAATATCTTTATTACGCGAAGCAAGCGGGCAGCAAGGTTTTCGTGGTCAATCCCTACTTCGAGCCTGGCCTGGATCGCTATTGGGTGCCATCGGTCGCCAAAAGCGCGCTGTTTGGGACGCGCCTGGCCGATGATTATTTCCAGATCCACATTGGCGGAGACATCGCCTTCTTCTACGGCGTGCTGAAGCATCTCGTCGAGAACGATTGGATAGACCGCGAGTTTATCGCGGCTCGCACCGTCGGCTGGCAAGACGCCGAAGCCAAGGCGCGCAGCCTCTCCTGGCAGGACCTGGAGCGGAGCGCGGGGCAAAGCAAGGCGGAGATGTTCCGCTTCGCGGAGGCTTTCGGCAAAGCCCGCCACGCGATCATCGTTTGGAGCATGGGGATTACGCAACACAGTTACGGAAGTGATAATGTTCGCTCAATCGTAAACATTCAACTCGCCCGCGGAAACGTGGGCCGGCCGCATACCGGATTGATGCCCATACGTGGCCACAGCGGCGTGCAGGGCGGCGCGGAAATGGGCGGACAACCCGGCGCCTACGTGATGGGCGTGCCGGTCACCGAGGAGAACGCCAGACGGTTTGCGCAACCCGAGTTCTGGGGCTTTGAGCCGCCCGCGTGGAAAGGAATCTCAGCCACGCAAATGATCCTCGCTGCCGAGCGCGGAGAAATTGACGCGCTCTGGCAGAGCGGCGGGAACTTCGTGGACACGCTCCCCGAGCCTGACCGGGTAGTTCGATCGGTGGCCAACATCGGTTTCCGCATCCACCAGGACATCATGCTCAGCTCGAACATGCTCGTGGACCCCGCCGATACGGTCGTTCTGCTTCCCTCGCGGACTCGTTATGAGCAGCGCGGCGGCGGGACAGAAACCAGCACCGAGCGGCGCATCATTTATTCTCCGGAAATTCCCGGGCCTCGAATTCCCGAGACGCGCGACGAATGGGAAATCCCCGTCCAGGTCGCGCTACGCGCCGACGCTGAGAGGGCGGCCAAGATTTTCCCCTGGAAAGATACGCAGGATATTCGCGAGGAAATCGATCGCGTCTGTCCAACTTATAAGGGGATTGCGAACCTGCGTAAGAAGGGCGACAACTTCCAGTATGGCGGGCCTCGCCTGCTCGTAGACCGCTTTTTGACGCCCGATGGGAAAGGGCACTTCTCGCCGATTGGTCTGCCCGAAGAAAAGGTGCCCGCGGGCCTATTCCTGCTGTCCACGCGACGCGGCAAACAATTCAACAGCATGATTTACAATGTCACCGATCCCCTCACGGGCCTCCAGCGGGAAGACATCATCATGGCGAAGGAAGATGCGGAGAGGCTCGGCCTGCGGAATGGAGACCCCATTCTGCTGCGGAATGATCGCGGCGAATTCCGCGGGCGCGTGAAGATCGACCGCATCAAGCCGGGGAGCATACAGGGCCATTGGCCGGAAGTGAACGTCGTTGTTCCGGCCGGCCGGCTCGATCCGAGTGGCGTGCCGGACTACAACGCTGTCGTCGAGATCATTCCCCTGGGCCGGCAAGAAACCGCCGCAAACTCGAAGATCGCCACGGCATAGGAGCGGCCGCATTTCGCCCCCGGGCCGGCGGAATTGAGCCGCAAAGAAATTTCTATTCCGGGTCCCAAGGTTTCATGTACGCAGACTTCTCCAACTTGAGGAGGTGCCCATGCCACCAGATCATCTTCCCAACCGGTGGGGTATTGCAGTAGCAGCAGTGATTATGCAGATCTGCTTGGGAGCCGTGTATGGGTGGAGTGTGTTCGTCAAGCCGCTCATCGGCGCCGAGCATTGGAAGCTTACGGATGTTTCCTTGAATTTCACGCTGGCGATAGTCTTTCTCGGATTCGGCACGGTGATCGGCGGCCTTTGGCAAGACCGCGTGGGCCCGCGAAAAGTGGCCTCAGTCGCCGGAATCCTATACGGCATCGGATACCTGGTCGCCGGATTTGCAGCTTCGCGTCATTCTCTCCCAGGTCTCTTTCTGGGATATGGCGTCATCACGGGGATCGGCATGGGCATGGGTTACATTTGCCCGGTCGCTACATTGGTAAAATGGTTCCCCGACCGGCGAGGCTTGATGACCGGCGTAGCCGTTTGCGGGTACGGCTTTGGCGCGCTGATCATGAGTCCCTTCGCGGCTTGGGAAATCATCCATCACGGTATTCCCGCGACGTTTTCGACTCTCGGCATCGTGTATCTGATTGTCGTTGTGCTCGCGGCGCAGTTCTATGCGAATCCGCCGCAGGGTTGGCGCCCGGAGGGCTGGGAGCCGCGGACGGCCGTAGCCAAGGCAGCCAGTACGTACAATTACTCTGTCAGTGAAGCGATGGGCACCTGGCAGTTTTATCTTCTCTTCCTTCTGCTGTTCCTCAACGTCTCAGCCGGAATCATGATCATCAGTCAGGCCTCTCCATTGGCACAGCAACTCGTCGGCATGACCGTGCTCCAAGCCGCGGGAATGGTGGGCGTGATCTCGATCAGCAACGGGCTCGGGCGGGTCTTTTGGGCGTGGGTTTCAGATTCGATAGGTCGCGCCCGCGTGTATCTGCTGCTCTATCTGATCCAGGTGGCGATCTTCTTTGCGTTGCCGCACATCCGGAATCTGACCTTGTTTACCGCCGCGTTCGCCGTGATCGGATTGTGTTACGGCGGAGGCTTTGGCACGATGCCCTCCTTCACGGCCGATTTCTTCGGGGCCAAATCCATGGGTGGGATTTACGGATGGATCCTATTGGCCTGGGGAATGGCCGCGATTCCCTCTCCGATCATGATCGCGCGTGTTCGGCAGAATACCGGCAGCTATGGTCCGGCCATCACGGTAATTGCGATTGTGATGCTCGTATCGCTGGTCCTGCCGCTCATTGCGCGGCGTCCGTCGAGGGCGCAACCTGGTGTGCCGGCAGTGGCGGCTGGGGCTGGCTGAGCGGAAGCCCAACCCTTCCCATGATTAACTAAGATGTTGCTGTGCAGGCCGACAAAGGACGGATCGCTGACCGTCAGGAGTAAGGGTTGGGCCTGCCGGAAGTGGCCATCATTCTTTGGCGAAAAACTCCGGCCCGCGGACGAGCTCTCCACACAGGGCTTCTGACCGCTGGCACCGGCCCGGTACCATTCGGCAATTTTTTTGCGCAAGAACAAATGGAGGTTTTGATGGCCGATCGCAATGAAAGCAGGTCCGCTCCCCAAGTTTCCTCCGAGCCAAGGTACGGCCCTGCCCCGGCGAGTGTTTCGCGCAGAACACTGCTCCAGCATGTGGCGGCGATCGGCGCAGGCGCGGCTCTTTCCACAGGCTCGGTGTTTGCGGCGATGCCTCGCGTCGATTCCAATCCCAAGCGCGGGCGCATCGACGTGCACCATCACATGCTTCCTCCCTTCTACATGGACCTTCGACGCCAGGTCGCTGACCCTGGAGGAATGCCCACTTGGTCACCGGCAAAGTCGCTCGATGACATGGAGCAGAATGGTGTTACGGCCGCCATGCTGTCCCTCGCCGTGGGCGGTGTCACGTTCGATGCGGGCAAGGCTGGGCGGAGTTTGGCGCGAAAAAGCAATGACTTCGGCGCGCAACTTGTCACGGACCATCCGGCGAGGTTTGGCTTGCTGGCCGCCCTGCCGCTGCCGGACCCACAGGGCAGCCTGATGGAAACCGAATATGCGTTGGACACACTTCACGCCGACGGAATCGCGTTGCTCAGCAGCTATGGAGATAAGTGGCTTGGCGACCCTACGTACGCGCCCGTTTTCGAGGAACTGAACCGTCGCCAGGCCATTGTGTTCGTTCATCCCACCGCTCCAGAGTGCTGCGCCAATCTTGTTCCACACGTGCCTGCGGTCACCCTGGAGTTCCTGTTTGACACGACCCGCACGATAAACAGTCTTCTTGTGAATGGGACCTTCTCCCGGTTTCCGAACGTCCGGTTCATTTTTTCTCATGGAGGGGGAACCCTGCCCGTACTGGCGCATCGAATGGCAAGGCTCTTTCCCAAGGACTTGGCGTCTCACGCGCCGAATGGCGCGCTCTACGAATTGAAACGTCAGTATTACGATATCGCCGACGCGAGCAACTCTTCCTCCCTCTCCGCTCTCGTGAACCTGGTCCCGAGTTCCCAAATTGTTTTTGGAAGCGATTTTCCATTTCTCTCCGCGCAGGATGCCGCGAACGACTTGAGGCATTCTGGTTTGCCGGACAAGACTGTTGAAGCGATTAACAGCGGCAACGCAGTCCGGTTGTTTGGTCGCATGAGAGGATAGCAACGAAGCTCCCCGCCCTCACATCTGGAGAAGGCGGGTTGAGGAGTTAGCGATGAAGACGATGCTCGCGGCACGCCTGCATGAAATCGGTGGCTCACTGCGCCTCGAGCAGATCCCGATCCCCGAACCTCGCCCAACCGACGTGCTTGTTGCCGTCAAGGCCTGTGGCGTAGTGCCGAATCTGAAGAACGTGCTCACGAAATGGCCGGAGTGGTTTCCGCATCTGCCGCTGCCCAGGCTCCCAGCGATCTTCGGCTTGGATCCCGCCGGCGTCGTCGCGGAGGTCGGCAGCCAAGTGCAGTCCATCCGGACCGGTGACCGCGTCTACGTCAACCCGGCGCGCGGATGCGGATCATGCCGTGCCTGCCGAAGCGGCGAAATCGTGAACTGTCGCGGCTTCACCTTTCAGGGCTATTTCGGGCGCGGGCCGCTCTCGCAAGCAGTATTCGATGCCTATCCGTATGGCGGACTCTCGGAATACATCACTGCGCCGCAGAGCGCTCTCGTCAAGCTGCCCGACAATGTCAGCTTCGAAGCGGCGGCGCGATTTGGGTATCTTGGCACGGCTTACGCTGCAATCCGGAAGGCCGGAGCCGGTCCCGGACGCTCCCTCCTAATCAACGGGATCGGTGGTACGTTGGGCCTCTGCGCCGCACTCGTGGGGTTGGCAACCGGGGTAACGAAGATTCTTGGAACCGGCCGCACTCAAGCGCTGCTGGACCGCGTCAAGGCGCTGGCGCCGGCGAGGATCGAGGTGTTCGCGGTCGGAAAGCGCCCGGTTCAAGAATGGGCCATGGAGTTAACCGACAAGGAAGGTATTGATGCGGTTATCGATACTCTGCCACCCGGCGCTCCGGCGAGCGCCATGATCGATGCGTTGCGTGCGTTGCGGCGTGGTGGGCGCGCCGTCGACATCGGCGGCGTGGCCGAAACGCTGCCGCTGAACGTCCACTGGATGATGGGCATGAATATTCAACTCATCGGCTCCTGCTGGTTCACCACAGGCGAGGGCCAGGAAATGGCGGAGATGGCACGCGTCGGAACGCTCGATCTCTCCGTGTTCCAGCACCGGCGTACCTCTCTGAGAGACGTCAATGACGCACTTTCTTCGCTCCAGGATGCCAACCGCGGTTTCAACAACTTCGTTGTGATTCCATGACGGGACCATCCTTGCCCGGTCTCCACGGCCGGCTACCTGAGCTTCTCGGCGCAACTCCAGACTTATATTTTCGTTCCAGGGAATTTAGGCTTCAGACCGAATCTTGGAATTTCGTCTAAAGAGGCACAGCTAGGGTGGGAGGCATTAGTGCAGCGCGATCACCGCGACGTCATGCTTGCGCGCCGCTCGCCGAAGCGGAAACACCGAGCCGCTCCTCGCCGGCGTAAATGATGAATCGCCGGCCGCGCAAGAATCCGACGAGGGTTAGTCCCAATTCGCGCGCCAGTTGCACGGCAAGGCTCGATGGCGCCGAAACGGATGCAAGCAACGGAACACCCGCTAAGAGCGCCTTTTGCACGATCTCGAAACCGCCGCGGCCACTCACCAAAAGCACGTGACTGTCGAGAGGGACCTTGCCCTCGATAAATGCCCAGCCTATCACCTTGTCCACGGCGTTATGTCTGCCGATATCTTCACGCAGAACGATCAGCTCACCGCGCCGATCAAATAGCGCCGCCGCGTGCAGCGCGCCCGTGCGACGGAAGATGGCTTGCGCTGCGCGAAGCTTTTCCGGCAATTGGCAAAGCGTTTCGGGATCGAATCGCGATGCGGGATTCGGCCGTGGCAGGCCGCGCCGCCGAACTTCGGCGATCGAGGCCTTGCCGCAGACACCGCAGGCTGAGCCCGCGGAAAAACTGCGCGCTAGTTTGCGCGGGCCAAGTCGCGCGCCGCGGCCCAACCGTACGCGCACGAGGTTTGCGCGAGCCAACGAGGCGCCGCCAGAATCATCGCCGGCACGCAACGACAACAATTGCTCGCGGCGTGTAAGGATGCCCTCGGTGAAAAGAAACCCTGCGACGAGTTCGGGATCGTTCCCCGGCGTGCGCAAAGTTACGCCGAGCGAGCGCCGGCCAACACGCATCTCGAGCGGCTCTTCGCCGGCGAGGTAATCCTCGACGCGACGCACTTCGCCGTTTTCCCATTCCGTGACCTGGGTCAGATCAACACTGCGCATGCCTCGCGGCACTGGCGATGACCTCACTGACGTCCACCTCCGAGAATCCCGTTTCTGGACAGGAGCGGCGCTTTGACTGGATCACTACCTTTGCGACCCGTCGCGGGCCCACATTTTGGGACGGACATTTCCGCGCTTATTCCGAACGCCTCTCAACTCCTGGCTGTGGCTTCAGTCCAGGCGTTCACTACGAATCGTTACTAGCTGTCAAATCCGCCGCGCTCGACAGTAGAGTTTTTATGGTGCGCTGCAGAGCTTGCCCCAACTGGGTCGCACCCCGGGGAGCATAGGTGCGCGCAATGCGCCTCAGGTGCCTGAGATCAAAAGACAGCTAACGACCTCGGTTCAGATAATGATCACATCATAGGCCAGGTACGATGCGTATGGTACGGTGCTTTCATTTGCGGGAACGGTGTAGACCTCGCCGGATTCAAGTTCCACCCGGACGGCGCGCCTGGAAACACGCTTGCGGGCGTCATCCATGAGCGTACTAAATTCCAGGAGTGAGTCTTTAGCGCCCGATTGACGGCCGCTCCCTGCGCCTCCAGATGCGTCAAGCTCTGTTGCTTGGATTGAGCTTCAAACTGTGTCGCTTGAAACATCGCTAACTCCTCCTGAGGACGTCCACAGAGCCAGATAATTTTTATCTTTTTCCTTGTCTTCCCCCCCAGTTCCCTTTTTAGGAAAAACTTTGCACACCAGGTAATCTTCATTCCGCTTAGTCTTTTAGAATACATAATTTGCGCTAAGCAACGATTGGCAGAAGGCTTGCGTACTAGTACGTGGGGTACCGAAATGACCCAAGCGATTCATTGCCTTATCGCCCCTCCTGCGGATTATTTGAGGGGACGACCTGCGCCCGCCCTTCAACGATCCTCACAAATTGATGTCTTATCCCCACACATAAGATCTTCCGCTGAACTCAGGCAGAAACTAGGCAATAAACTATGCTAAACGCCCGAGCGGGGTCGCCAACTCCACGTTTGCGATTGCGGCAAACCAGCACGGATATCAAGGTTGTTGCACGCCCAGCGAGCTTATCTGCGGACCATTTCCAGCTATTTGCAGATGTCCCCCGGTCTGATTGCGCGAAGATCGTGTTTGCCGCTCGGACTGCAACTTTCAGGCCTCGGCACACGATATTCCTTGCAGGGTACCCAATCAATGAAATCCTGTTGCTGACTGAGGGGTCGGTGAAGATTACGCAACTGGGAGAAGACGGCAGCGCGGTCATTCTTCGACTCGAAGGACCGGGTGGAGTGATCGGTTCGCTGGGGTTAGTGGAGCGGGCCGAACATTGCTCAATGGCGCAGGCAATTCTTCCCTGTAAGGCACTCGTCTGGAGTGTACCGGCGTTCGCGGCCTTGTCAGAACGCTTCCCCCTCCTTAAGCGCAATATGATGCGTATTGTGTCCCAGCGCCTGCACATGCTCGAAGGTCGATTCCGCGAGATATCCACGAAAAAGGTTGCGCCGCGGTTGGCTTGTGAGCTGGTTCGTTTGCTTCCGCAAATAGGCCGGAGAGTGCATGACGTTCTGGAGATCAACCTTTCGCGGGAAGAGTTGGCGCAGATGACCGCGACTACGTTGTACACCGTGAGCCGGCTGCTTACGAGTTGGGAGAGACAAGGCATCGTGAGCCTTCGGCCGCAAACTGTGACGGTACAAAATCTTCTTTGCTTGGTGGGCATAAGCGAACTCAGATAATCTCCGCGTTTCTTCACGGAGTCGGTCCTTCCGCATCCAGGTTTTCGATGAAAACGGAAAATTCGTCGACCAGTGGCCTCTCGACAAATATTCCTCCGTGAATTTCCTGTACCTGTCCGCCGACCGGAATCTGTGGGCCGCGGACGACAGGAACTCAAAGATCGTCGAGTACGATCTCGAAGGACATTTGCAATACGCGTGGGGCACGCTGGCCGACTGGCCCGGAGGCCTCTTCAACACGCACGGAATGAGCGTCGATCAGGAAGGCAATTTCTACGTCGCCGAAGTTGGCAACGGCCGCGCGCAGAAGTTCCGCCCGCGCCAGGGTGCGAATCCGGCGCTTTTGGTCGGCAAGCCGGTTTACGCGGCGTGGAAATGACCGGCGTTGATGCATTGCGGTTTGGACATTCAACGGAGATCACAAAAGAAAACTGCACCCTTCACAAAACAAATGCGAAGAGTGCGGCACCCACCGATTCAAAGTCAAAGGCCGAGCCACTCGCCTAGCGCAGCAGGGTCTGGAATCCTGCTTGGGCGAAATGCCGGTCGTGAGTAAGCGCAGCCGTGAGGCGCTCCTCTTCCATGATTAGAAAACTAGCACAGTCCGTCAGACTCCAGCTCTTGTCCGCCATGTCCTGATATCGCTTCAGTGCTTTTTCGAAAAGCTGGCTTGTTTGGGGGACGATAGCGATCTGGGGCGTGTCTCGAAGCGAATCCACGGCCTTCGCCGCCGCTTGGCGCGGACGCGGCCCGTAATCGCTAAAGCTGTTCAGGAACTCAGTGAGAACCATTTCGCTCGTTACGATTTGGTTGGGACCGTATTCGCGCGAAGTTGCGGAGGTTTTTTGGTGGAGATCGTCGCGAGGGTTTAGAAGGGCGATCCAGTAGCCCGTGTCAGCAAACACGCGCTCCATCAGGAAGTTTTCTGGCCCCCGTGGAGATAGTGATCGACATTCTTCGAAAGGTCAGCAGGGATGCTCTCCCAATCCTTATCGGGGACATCGCTGGCGATACTCTCAAAAGCTGCCGCGAGATTGGCTTTGCCGTTTGAAGGAGGGCGACGCATCTGGTTCTCACGTTCCTGGAGGAGTTCCAGACCCTCGCGGACAACTTCATCAGCGGAATGATACCGGCCGCTGCTGACCTTCTCAGCAATCAGGCGCTCAAGATACCGGGCTTAAGGATATCTTCATGGCTAACTCTGGAGATAGTTTAGCAGATATAATCTTAAATTGCGGCCTGGTATCTGCGGTATACCGCTCGCCGTATCCCCCGTTGTGGCCTCATTGGCGGGCACACGGCCGGGTGCCCGATCCTGCCCGGTTTTGGAAGGGTCGGGGCTTTTGACTTTTCTTCCGCGTATAGACAAGCCCAGAAGTCGATCCCGTTCCTCGATCAACAAAAAACCGCACCCTTGCGAAAAGCGCATAAATGCGGCACGCAATCTCTCAAAATCAACAATCTCAAAATCACTCCGCGTCGGGCGCCGCCCAGGCACGGTGCGATGATGAATCTCGACGGAATTACCGCGTGGGATCGGTGCCGACGGGTTGCGGGACGTTAAGATGGCTAGCCGCCAGGATCGAATCATGAGTCCGTTCGTGGTCGAGAGATCGTTCTCTCCAGACGGCGTAAATCGCGGGGTAGACGAGGAGTTCTAGAATGACCGAGGTGCAGATGCCACCGATCATGGGGGCGGCGATGCGTTTCATGATTTCCGAGCCGGTGCCGGTGGACCATAGGATGGGGATCAGGCCGATGCTCATGGTGGCGAAGGTCATGAATTTGGGGCGCAGGCGCTTGGCCGCGCCCTCCACGATGGCTTCATACAATTGCGCTTTCGTGAGGCGCGCGTGGTCGCGCCGGGCCTCTTCATACGCGAGGTCGAGATACAGGAGCATGAACACGCCGGTTTCGGCATCGATTCCGAGCAGGGCCAGCACGCCCAGCCACACCGCGAAACTCATGTTGTAGCCGAGCGCGGAAACCATCCAGACCGCGCCCACGGCCGAGAAGGGCACCGCCAGCGTCACGATCAGCGTTTTCACGACCGATTGTGTGCTGCAATAAATCAGGAAAAAAATCAGCGCGATCGTCACCGGCACGACAATCATCAATCGCTGCCGCACGCGCTGCGCGGATTCGTATTGGCCGCTCCAGAAGAACGAATAGCCGGCCGGCAGCTTCAGTTTGTTTTGCAACTCGCGCTGCGCCTGGTCGACGAAATCTCCCACCGGACGATTCCCCAGATCGATGAAAACGTACTCGGTGAGCAAGCCATCCTCATTGCGAATCATCGCCGGGCCGGTCAGCATGTGAATGGTGGCTAGTTCCGATAAAGGGATTTGCTTCTCTCCGTTGGTGGACACCAGCACCTTGTTCAGCGATTCCAGATCGGACCGGAAATCACGGAGATAGCGAACGTTGACGGGGTAGCGCTCCTGTCCTTTGACGATGGTGCTGATGTTTTCGCCGCCGACCGCCGTCGCGAGGGTGCTCTGCGCGTCGTCGATGGAAAGCCCGTACCGCGCCAGCGCTTGGCGATCCCAATTCACGTCCAGAAAGAAGCCTTCGCCGACGCGTTCGGCGAACACATTGCGCGTCCCGGGAATGGCGCTCAGAAGTTTTTCGGTCTGCTGCCCAATTTCCTGAATCTTATCCAGATCAGCGCCTTGAATTTTCAGACCTACCGGGGTGCGTATGCCGGTGCTCAGCATGTCGATCCGGCCGCGGATCGGCATCGTCCAGGAATTCGATAGGCCCGGAATTTTCACCGCCTCGTTCATCCTCGCAACCAATTCTTGTTCCGAAATGTGGTCCGCGGTGATGTGGCGCAACGCGGGGAGCAGCCATCCGGGCGCCCAGGAGGAATACCATACGTGGGCGTCGCGCCACTCCGCTTGCGGCTTCAGAACGATTACCGTCTCGAGCATCGAAAGCGGCGCTGGATCGGTCGCCGTGTCGGCGCGTCCCGTCTTGCCCAGCACGTGATCGACTTCCGGGAAGCTCATCACGATTCGATCGGTCAGCTGCAGCAGCCTTTGCGATTCCGCGATCGAAATGCCCGGCATGGTGGTAGGCATGTAGAGGATCGAGCCTTCGTCCATCACCGGCATAAATTCCGTGCCCAGTCTCCAGAACATCGGAATCGTCAGAACAATCAGGGCCACCGCGCCGGCAATGACTTGCATCTTCCACCGCAGCGTCCAGCGAACCACCGGCTCGTACCAGCGCATGAGCGGACCGGTGATCGGGTGATCTTCTTGCGAACGAATCCGTCCTCCCAACAGAGTATCGAGGGTGCGCTGGAACCAGCCGCCGGAAGCGGCCAGCAGGCTCCGGCGCCGCACCAGCAGCAGCCGTAACGCCGGTGTGAGCGTGATGGCCAGCACCGCGGCCACCACCATGGCGAAGTTCTTGGTGTAGGCCAGCGGCCGGAACAGCTTCCCTTCCTGCCCCTCCAGCGCCAGCACCGGTAAGAACGCCACCGCGATCACCAGCAAGGCAAAAAAGGTGGGTCCCGCCACTTCCTTGACCGCCGCTAATATCACATCGTCGTGCGAAAAAGGCTCGCCGGCCCGTTCGTACATCTCCAGCTTCTTGTGCGTCTGCTCGACCACGACAATGGCGGCGTCCACCAGTTCGCCGCACGCGATGGCGATGCCGGCCAGCGACATCACGTTGATGCTCACGCCCGCGTAGTGCAGCGGAATAAACGTGAGCAGCACGGTCACCGGAATCGTGACCACCGGAATCGCGGCGCTCGGAAAATGCCAAAGAAAAATCACGATGACGACCACCACCGTGAGAATGACCGCGATCAGCGTCAGCCGCGCATTCGAGATCGCGCGCCCAATCAGTTCGGACCGATCATACACGGGCACTATTTTTACGCCCGCCGGCAATCCCGGCTCGATCTCTTTCAGCCGCGTCTTGACACGATTGATGACATCCAGTGCGTTGCTGCCCTCGCGCATAATCACGATTCCCGATACCACTTCCCCCGTCCCATTCAGATCGGTCGCGCCCCGCCGGATATCCGGCCCGATGACCACTTTTCCCACATCCTTAATCCGCACGGGAGCCCCGTCGAAGGCGCTGAGAACGATGTCCTCGATGTCCTGGGGCGAGCGCAGGTATCCCCGCCCGCGAATCATGTATTCGGCCCCGCCGAATTCCAGCAGCCGCGCCCCCGACTCCCGGTTCCCTTCCCGGACCGCATCGGCCACGCGGGAGATCGGAATTCCGTAGGAACGCAGCCGGTTCGGGTCCACGTTGACTTGATACTGTTGCGTGAATCCGCCCAGGGAAGCCACCTCGGCCACGCCGGGAACGGCCTTCAAGTAATATTTTAAATACCAATCCTGGTACGAGCGCAACTCGCCCAAGTTATGCTGCGAGGATTCGTCCTTCAGAACATATTGAAATACCCATCCGAGCGAGGTCGCGTCCGGTCCCATTTCCGTCCGCACGTCCGAGGGAAGCCTGGCCGTCACGCTGGAAAGATATTCGAGCGTTCTTGAGCGCGCCCAATAAATGTCGGTCCCTTCGTCGAAGATCACATACACGTAGGAGAAACCGAAATCGGAAATGCCGCGCACCGTTTTCACATGCGGCGCCCCGGTCATGGCGGAGAGGATCGGGTAGGTGACCTGATCTTCGATGATGTCCGGACTGCGGTCCCACCGGGATAAGATGATGACCTGGGTCTCACTCAGGTCGGGGATGGCATCCAGCGGGAGATGCGTCATGGACCAGATTCCCCAGGCGCAAGCCGCGGCCACCAGCGCAAACACCAGGTACTTGTTTCTGACCGAGAATTCGATAATTCGATTAAACATGCGCGCCTCGGTGCGCGTCCAGAACCTGTGCACGGGTGCGGGCTCTACTTGGAGCCCGCCTATAGAGGTTGCCTACGTCCACGCCTGCTTCCACGAACCGGGCAGGATTTTGCAAGGAAGAGGCTCGCTGGGAGGAGTGCATGCGGCTCTCGGAATCAATCAGGAAATTCCCTGCAATGACAATCCGGTCACCGAAGCGCAGGCCGCTCGTCACCGTGATGTAGTCGCCGTAGGCGGCTCCCACCGTCACGCGGCGCGGCTCGAACACGCCGTCGCTGGTTTCCACGTAAACAACTTTTTGCAGGCCGCTATCCAGAATCGCTTCTTGCGGAATGGAAACCCCCGGAGGGGCCTTGCTACTGAACTCGAGATCCACGAACATGTCCGGCCGGAGGAGCAAGTCTGGATTCCGCGCTTCCAGGCGCAGCTTTAAGGTGCGGGACGTGGGATCGAATACCGGAGGATCCTGGCTCACGGTGGCGTACACCGTCTTCGCTCGCTCGCGCACGCTCACCTGCACGCGGGTACCCGGGCGAAACAACTGTGCCTCGTTGCTAAAAATGTCCGCCGTGATCCACACGCTCGTCAAATCCGCGATGCGGTAAAACTCATCGCCCGGCTCAAACCGCTGGCCCGCCGAGACGCTGCGCGATAGCACCACTCCGTCGATCGGGGAGTTCAGCGTCACGTCACGCGTGATCTGATGCGTTTTGGCCAGCTCCTTAATTTGCGGTTCCCCCATGCCCAGCGCGCGCAATTGTTCCTCATTGATTCGCATGTTCGCGTCGCTCGGCCTCGTGGCCGCTTCCTGCTCCTGGGTGCCTCGGAAGCGGTCCACCGAAGCGACGGAAGCGATGGAGCCCAGGTAGGCCTGCTCGGCATTGCGGAAATCGCGGCTATAGACGGTCGCCAGGACCTGGTCTTTTTTCACCAAAGTCCCTTCCGTGTTGTTTTCCACCGATTCGACCCAGCCCTCCGCTCCCGCCATGACTCGATGCAACCGAGTTTCGTCCGCCTCCACGCGTCCCGTCGTGCGGATCAATCTCGACCCCGAGTTCTTTTCCACCGTTTGCACACTCACCCCGATCAGCCGCTGCTTTTCGGGGTCGAGATAGACCGCTCCCGGCTGCAGTTGCAGCTTGGCGGCCGGGTCGTCACCCTCATACACAGGCACCAACGCCATTCCGCAGTCCGGCGCAATTCCAGGCTGATCCGAACGGTACGCCGGATGCATGGGGTCGACGTAGAAGAGAATGCGCTGGGAGGCCGTGCCATCCTTGCGCCTGGAACCTCCGCTATAGCGTCCCACCAGAAAGGCAGCCAATGCGAAAGCCAGGACCGCGCCGATCGCAGCCGTTTTTTTCATGAATGTCTTGCCTGCCTCCCGGACCGCGCGCATAAGACCCGCCTGCCAAACCTTACCACGCGAACCAGCCTGCCGGGTATTATTGCGTGAGAGAGAGCCGAGGAGGCGATGGAGGGGCAGGCCCCTCCACGTTTTTCGTTTCCTGTCCCATGCTAACACGAACACCATCTTTGGCCGAGAGTCATTGGATCTCCCGGTAGCGGGAGAGGCGCTCCACTCATCCCTCGAAGCTGGCGGCCTACAAAGGTTTACTGAAGCGCGCCTCCTCCAGGTTAGGATTCACGATCACTTTCTCGACGATGATTTTTTCCGTTTTCTTCACACTCTCAACGACCGTCTCATTCACGTAGGGAATCATCAGGCCGTTCACAGAACGATAGTCGCGGAGGTAGGTTGCTACGGGATGAAATTTGCCATTCAAACGGCGGGGCGTTCCCTCAACCTTCACATCGAGGAAGGTCTGTGCGTCAACCCAGATATGCTGCACTTGACCGCTCTTCAACGTGAGTTTGAGATTGTACGCATCGTGACCTTCTACTTGCTCGATTCCTTCAAGCTGTACCCTAGTTCCTTTGGCCGCATAATCCACCAGGGGGCCATCTAAATCCATCTGCATGGACGCGGCTTTCAATTCCTCCGGAGTATAGGGCTCGACATCGTGGCGGTTCAGGAACGGCCGCAGCTTCCAACCGTTGGTTCCGTCATAGACCTGCACCGCGGTCTGGCCGTTGAACTGAAGCTCCAACCTAGTTTTTCGCTGCCGTTTCATCTCCAGCACAAACGGTAGTTGGACGTCTTGTTTTCCACCAGCGTCCATTTTGCCGGACATGGATAAGGTCTGCACCGCCCGCCAAGCTTGCAAGCCGCCACGGGCCGTGACGTTCTTCTCGACGATCTGGGCCGCAGTGAGCCGGTCGGCCTGCGGTGTCGCGGTGTCCGCGACGACCATCATGGGAACTGCCAATGACAGGAGAATTATGGGCAGAATCATTTTTCGCAACATAGATCAATCACTCCTTGAACGACCCTCCCCCTTGCGCTTTAGAGTTCTGGGCGCTCGCCACTCTTGCCGCAAGGTACATCAACAATACTTACAGGTAAACCAGGTTCTGCTTTCCCACGACAGTCTGGCCTCCTTACTGGCTCCCAAACTCAACCAGCGCCCGGAAAATCGCCCCAGTTGGTGTCCAGTCGCGAGTTTGAGGATACTTTCCCAGTCCCCGTACCTTACCCCCAAGAAAATCACCTGCTTTGCTTTACAGCAATAAAGGAAACATTTTTTGAAATATGTAAAATTTAGGAAAGGCGTGAGCTGATGCGCTTGTTTCGACGCACCGTGAAAGGCGCAGCCGATCTTTCGCAGTTGGGCGCCTTTGGGCCGGTTAAGTGCTTTAAAATCAGTTCCGGTCATCGAATAGTTCTCACCACAAACAGCCCACCTATTCGGACGGTCTGTACCTCGATTTCGTTACGCACTTATGCCGCACTGAGGCGAGATGGCGGTTGGTTTTGCAGCTCCACTCTTAGCTGCTCGATGAGCGGCTTGGTGTCTGGACAAGGTTGCGTGTGGCACGGGAGAATCAACCGCAGTGGATCGACGGTGGGAATCCAGACGGCGATCATTTGGATTTCAGCCAACTTCTCCAGCACCGCCTTGGGTGTCACCCCTGGGGGCTGCAACAAGAAACGATGCTTCAGGGTTAGGCAATGCCTTAGTGACTCAAGAAAGTGTGATAAACGTTTGGGTACTTGAAGAATTCAATTTGATCGAGGAAAATGAGTCATGCGAAAGCTGAGGCTTTTAGTGGCCACTATCATTGCGGTCGTGGTGTGCGCCTCTTACCTTGATGCCCAGGAAAGCAAGACGACGATGAAACCGGAGGCAACCCCGGTTCATGCGGAGATTCATGCCGACCCGGAAAAGATTCGGGCCCATGTAAAGTTTCTTGCCAGCGATCTGCTGGAGGGACGCGGCACTGGCCAGCGTGGCGGGGACATCGCCGCCGAATACATCGCGGCACAGTTTGCGCTATACGGATTGAAAGCAGCAGGGGAAAAGGGGACCTATTTTCAGGACGTGCCAATGGTGGGGGTCAAAACGCTCGGCGAGACTTCCTTCAATTTTGTGGCCACGAACCTCGAAGTGATGTCGCTGAAGAATCTCGAGGATTTCGTAACCAGCAATGAAAGCCAGACGGAGGCAGCGTATATCGATGCGCCGATCGTGTTTGTGGGATACGGGATCAATGCGCCGGAGTACAACTGGGACGACTACAAGGGAATCGACTTGAAAGGTAAGGTCGCGCTTTTATTTGTGAATGAGCCGCCATCCGACGACCCAAAGTTTTTCAAAGGGAAGGCACTGACCTATTACGGGAGATGGACGTACAAATTCGAAGAGACGGCCCGGCGCGGGGCGATAGCGACGCTAATTATTCACCGCACGGACCTGGCGAGTTACGGTTGGGAAGTGGTACGGAATTCTTGGGGGAAGGAGCGATCCTACCTGAAGAGGGATGCCACGCCGAAATTGCAAGCGGCATCGTGGATACAGGCCGAAGTAGCGAAGAAACTCGTTGCCATGGCAGGGTTGGATGTGGACAAGCTGTTTGAACAGGCACAGTCGAAGGACTTCAAGCCGATGGAGTTGCCGGTGCGGTTGCAGGCGCATGTAGCCAGTCAATTGCGGCCGTTCGTTTCTAGGAACGTGCTGGCGGTGCTGCCAGCCCCGGGTCTAATGTCCCAAGAAGCGGTGCTCTACACGGCCCACTATGACCACCTCGGTATCGACTCTGACAGGAAAGACCACAACATCTATAACGGCGCCGTGGATAACGCGACTGGTTGTGGCGCGCTGTTGGAAGTAGCACGGGTGTGGTCGGAGACGACTTCCGCGCCGCTGCGGTCGATTTTGTTTGCGGCCGTGACTGCGGAAGAGCAGGGGTTGCTTGGCTCGGAATACTTGGGGAAGCACTCGCCGGTGCCTCCGGGGAAAATCTCGTTGGAGTTGAACTACGACGCGCTGGCGCCGATCGGCGACCCAGAGGACGTGGTTGTAAGCGGGGCGGAACGCACGACGTTTTATTCCGCCGTGGAAGAACAGGCGAAGACCTTCGGGCTAGCGATTCGGCCGGATCCCCGTCCCGAAGCCGGATACTATTACCGTTCGGATCAGTTCAGCTTGGCGCGACTGGGAATTCCCTCTTTTTCGATTTCGGAAGGATTGAAATTCAAAGGGCATGATGAGGCCTGGGGCGAGGCGCAGGAGCGCGACTACGTGGAACACCGTTACCACCAACCGACCGATCAATACGTCCCGGGGATGGATTTTACGGGCGATGCAAAGTTGGCGATGTTCGGTTATGAACTCGGAGTGCAAGCGGCTTCGCAGCCCAAATTGCTCGGTTGGTTGCCAGGCGATGAATTCGCCGCAGAGCGCAAGCGGAGCCAACCCAGCCAACCTCCCCCACAGCGGGGGAAGGTCAAACCGCGCAAGCTGTAGCCGCAGCCACCACAGAAATAAAGATCAGTGACCAGCTTCGCGCAGCGGCGCTACCGGGGCCACACGCCTGCGGTGAACGATTTGATGGCGTGGAAGTAAAGTTTATCATAAGGCTACTCGGCGGAATGGTTTTCCGAAGCCACCGCCAGCGTCAATCAGGTTATCGAATCAGCGTGCCTATCCATCCCGCTCGAATCGCTTGACCGCAACGCGGAAGAGCGAGCCCCCGCGCCATTCCTCGGTAAGTTGTCCAGGACGGATTCCCAACCTTCATACATAATTTCACTTCGGCGGGGACTGCTTCTGCTTCTCCTCTTGCTCTGCCGCACGCCGGGCAAGCATAATCTTGCGAACTGTTGCCTGCTGCTCCGGTGTCAGCGCCTTGTATACCTCACCGCGCTCTATACGCTGTAACCCCTGGAGCATCGCTGCTTTCTGGTCGGCATTTAACTTATCGTCTTTGACGACGGCATCCATACGCGACTTTATATTCTGATGAATTTGGTCAATTTTCGTTTGCTGGTCATCAGTGTACTTCAACCCGGCAAAATCGTCCGTTGAGCCAGCGTCGCTCTTCGGTCGAGCCCCAGGTGAGGTCACGCGCGGAGTCTGGACCGGCCCGGGCGGATTGCTCTGCGCGCGCGTCAGACCTGGCGCCGCACTTAGAAAAAAGAATCCTGCGGCAATCAACAGTTGGTTCGCAAATCGGTTCTTGTTCATGCGCACCCATTTCTTAAGCGAAGTGTATTTTTTCATTCTACTATATATAACTCTTCGAGCGCTCGACTGTCGCGCGTGACGCCCGCAATACCTCGCCGCGCATTCGAACCGGGCAGCAGGGGCGCCTTGCTTCGGCAGTAGGGTGCGATCATCAAGCTGGTTTTCTCCGCTTCGTGTGGTTCCGCGGCTTTCAGCGGATACAGCTTCCTTTCTTGGAGCAGGACAGCGACGAGAACCCGATCCTCGCTCTCGAGGTGGGTCCACCGGTTGATTGGCGCTGTTCGATCAACAGTTCACGCGCACCTTACGTCCCGATCACGTTGCATGCCTGCCAGGGGCGCGATTCTGATATCTGTGGCGCGCACTTCCTAAGCGTTTCGCTGTGCGCTCTCACCCTTGCCCTGCTGGCGAGATCCTTCCAGCAGCCGCGGATCAGTGGGGCTGGCGTGGGGAACTGTCCTCGACCACCAGTTCCTCTGCCCGAAAACTGCCGATTACCACCGTCACGTGGTTTCCAGGTTTCACATTTCGGCCGCCGTTGGAGAACGCCATCCAGTATTCGCGGCCATTTTCAGGGGTGGCTACTTGGCGTAATTGCCCGACGTTTTCCAGCTGCGGGATTTGAAGCGCGAGGCCATTCTTCTGGTCGAAGAGATACGGAGTGGCCTTCTTGTCGTTCAATATCTTGGCCTTATCGGCATCGACCACGCGATAGCTGAACCGGATCAAGGAGCCCGAGGCGGTTGAACGAACGTGAACGTCGTCAATGCCCCAGAGCCGCCGTAACATCGTAGCCTGGTGCCCAGAGGTGACCGATGTAGCGATCGGCGGGACTGCTGCAGGATGCGGAACCGCAGTTGGCGTGGCCGCCGATGCGGGCAGGCCGGATATTTCCTTGCCCTGAGGGGGTTGGGTAAGACCGGGGGAAGCGAGCATGCCGACGAGGAAGCACGTGAGCAGCATTCGCTTTGGGCCTGGCATTAGATGGTTACACATAACCTCTCTCTTAAAATGACCCGCGCGATCACGGATGAGGGCGTCAGCGATCCCGGCCGGTTAATTCTACTTGCCTTCCCGAAAATTGGCACAGCCCTTCACTGCCTGGTCTTTCGGCACCTTACCGAATTCATCAGCTTTTTTCGGGGGAGCATCAACTGCCTCAACATAATCTCTATCCTACAATAGCCGCCTGTTGCGATCAACGGGACCAATGTGCTGGTTACCGGACGGCTCCGTCTCCTCGCTCGTTTCCAGAGAGGCAGCGCACGCCCTGCCGGCTCCGTAACACATACTTGCCCGTCTCAAGACCCGATTCGGTTGGTGGAGGTATGGAGCCCCGACCGTCGGGTGCGCCAGGGCCGGCGTTCCAGCCGACGTAGGGATTGGGCCCTTGCTCGTAAGACAAGAATGCTGCTGGCGAGAACCCCTGCCAGCAGCATCACCATCCTGCCTGAGATAACGTTACGGTCAATCATCGTTCACTACATCCATTGCACAGTTTTCTCGTTGCCGTAAAGGGCCGGACATCCAGTCCCAGTTGGATGTCCGGCCTCTACGGGTTGATTAGTTCCCCTGGAATGTGGGGCTATTCTGCGTCACGGTCGGAGCACCAGAATCCGTTATCGTGACGTGCGCCGACGCCGTCGCCGTTGACGTTCCTGGCGCATATTGCACGGTGATCGTGCAACTGGCGCTTGGGATGATGACAAAGCCCGAGACGCAGGTGCCACCGGTGATCGTAAATGTTCCCGCTGCCGGGCCGGTCGGTGTGATCGTCGGCGCTGCGATCAGCGTGATCGGGCCTGCATATGGGGCATCGACCCCCGTGGGAGGAGTGTTCGTGACCGTTATAGTGCCCGTTGTCGGGGTTATGCTGGCTGGGGTCGTGGTCAACACCGGGACGGGCCCGAACGTCGCCGTTCCCCCCAACACGGTGAACGTCACGTTCTCGCTGGTTCCGCCTGGCGTGACGACGTTGACGCTGTGGTTCCCAAGTAAGGTGGCAGGCGAGATGGTGAGAGTAGCCGTGACGGTACCGTCATTCTTCACCGAAAAATTGCCAACTGTAAAGCCACCCAAGCCCACGACCGCCACCGCCGTGGTTCCCGTCAGGTTGATGCCGGTAAGGGTCACATTAACGGCGGTGCCGCGCACGCCTGTGTTGGGGTAAATCGAGATCAGCGTCGGCGCATTCCCCACACCCGCAGTGCTCGTGTATTCGACCGCGCCAATGTCAATCGCTGCACTCGTCGGCCTCGGATTGCCGAAGAAGTCAGTTTCAGGCGCAAGCTCGTAGGTCGGAGAAGTGGTCGGGATGGCGGCGATGGCCGGTGAACCTGCCGCCAGCGCGTAGTTACCGAGCAGTAAACCGTAGTTCGTACCGCCCGTCTGGATCGTTGGATTGGTTAACGACAGCGGACCGTAGAACATGTTAATCCAGTTGCTGCCTTCATCCACCGTTGCCGAAGGGGCCAGGGCGAACACCGGGAGAGGAGGGGTCAAAGAATCCGGAACGCCCGGAGGCACCGACATTGCCACTCCCACCGTTCCTGGCTGGATGCATCCTTGGGCATTCGCAAAACCATTCGGCCCGCTGCAGAGTAGCGACACAATTTCCGGAGGTACGCGTGAGCCATTGCAGTATTGGCTGACGACTCCCGCGCTAGTGGGCTCCGCGATGTTTGTAGCGCTGTAACCCGCGGTGCTGGTTAACATCGAGTACTCCGGGTCGAGCGTCAATCCCGAGGAATGGTCGGTCGCTACCAACTTATCGTTATAGACGCCGATATCCCAGTAAGAGGCTCCCGTGGGGCAGCCACCCGTTGCGGCTTGATTCAACCCTGGATTCAACTGCACGACCGGTGTATCAGTGATGTAGAACGAGCGGTTCTGGAAGAAGAGGTCGTTGGCCAGCACCGGTATTGAGTATTTCACGCAGGCATTGGTAGGCGGATTCGTGTCATGTCCGTTCGGGCACGTCACGGTTTGGTTGGTGAATGCTCCGAGCAGGTTGGAGCTGTGCATTTCGGTCGACAAGCCCGCCGGCTGGGGGGTCGAAGTGGTGACTTGGAAACCGGCGCAGGTTGGATCTGTGTTCGGGTTGCATCCCGGCGGGGGGACATCGGCGCCAGGGGCTCCGAGTGAATCGAAGAGTACTCCCGCGGAAGCGGTATTGTCGTTGGACACCACCGTGTTGTTGATGAAGTCCACGACCACGGCGTCGAAGAGCGAGACTCCCCCTCCGGTCCAACCCGCGACGTTATTCGCGAAAATGTTGTTGGTGACCTCGACTAGGTACCAATTTTCCGGAGTGCTGGGGTTATTCAACACGTCGTTCCCGTTAGCGAACTGTATCCGGAGGCCGCCGCCGCTGCCTTCCTCAGCGGTGTTGCCCTGGAACAGGTTGGCGTTAACGACGAGGCCCGGACCGATGCCGTCAGAAAGCGCCGGCGGACATTCAATGTCGACTGCGGAGGACTCGCAAACGGCCCCATCCGGCGCCTGACCCATGATTGTAGCGCCACCGCCGTAGGTGGTCAGCGTCGGGTTGATGCTCTGATTGAAGACGAACGAGTTGTGTTCGATGTCGCCATCATAGATGAACCCAAAGTGAGCAAAGCCGCCGCCGTTACCCGTGCTCAAATTCCCGCAAACCCAGTTGTAGTTGAATTGGTAGTAATCGGAGCCCGTGCAGATGGTCACGCCGCCAGCCGACGCCGGGGTGGTGGAATTCAATTCGTCGCCGAAGGCCGTGTTGAAGGTGACCGAGTTGTTATGCACGTTAACGTGCTGGTCGATCAAAAACGGTTGCGCGATGGTTCCCACGAGCACCTGCTCCGGATTCTCCGGCTGGCCGACAATGATGCCGCCAGTCAGTG
Source organism: Terriglobia bacterium (assembly GCA_963811715.1). Lineage (GTDB taxonomy): Bacteria > Acidobacteriota > Terriglobia > Acidiferrales > UBA7541 > Palsa-360. The sequence goes on along the minus strand of CAWESM010000003.1, from coordinate 1,218,921 downwards.
TCCCGCCATTTCCAAAGACGTGGTTGTTGGAGACTTCCATGTTATGAGCCCAGCCGTGGAGGAAGATGCCGCCACCGCCTTGGGAACTGTTGGTGAAGCTTATGCCATCGATACGCGATGGGTTGCAAAGGAAGTTGCTCGTGTAGAATGGCGACCCGGAGGCGCAGTCCGCAAGATGTGCCTTAGTACGACTCGTGAAGGAATTGAGGGGAATACAGCCAGCATTACCGATCGCATTGCAGTTCGCCGTGTTGTTGTTTTCCAAGCCTTTTGCAAGGACGGTAATGCCGGCGCCTTCGTACGCGCCCATCAGCGTCGGTTCTTGCAAGAGTTCCGCGATATTACCGTTGAGCGTGGCGTCCCAACCGACGACGGGCTCTAGCGGAATCGGATCCACCTGACCCTGCAGGGAGGGTGGGGTCGCGCAATAATACCCATTCCCTTGGGTGCCTGCGGTGGCTTTGTTGCCATTGAAGTTGGGGTCGTAGGGGTTCGTTCCACCACCAGTATTTGGTCCACCACCAGTACCTGGTGTAGTGTTATTTCCTGTAGTGTACCCACCGTTTAATGCCAGCCCAAACAGGCAGTTCACTTGCCTGCGCCAAGGTTGCAGCAGCTTGCCAGACGGGAAGGTGTTCGCGTTAACTGTAACCGACCCATCGCCCACACCTTGCAGCCGGACCGGCTTCCACATCAAAAGCATTTCGTTATAGGTCCCCGGACCCACGATGAGGATATCCCCGGGGTGGCTCTATCGATCGCCGACTGGATCGCATTGCTCGTGGCATTTTCTCCAGCGATGTAGGTTGGAGATTTGCCGCCGATCGTGAGGGTTACAGCGTCAATGGATTGCTTGCTGGGGGCAGTAGCGGTCCCAGCAGTTCTGATCACCACTTCACCGCACCTGGCTCCCCCATGACCCTGTTGCTGCACGGTGCACAAAGGCACCAATGGCGTTGCGGGGAGGGTGCAAGTCATCGTGAGGTCGCTACCGCCGCAGGTCGCCGCAACACCACCGACGGTTACTTTGGCGCCAGCGCCAAACCCATAGTGGCGCGTGACGAATTTCAGGTTGTACGGAGCCAGTGTGGCCGCGGGCCCAGAGTATGCGTTGTTGGGCACAATCGTGTCGCCCAACGCGTTGATGGTAAAGCTGTGGGATTGCATGCTAATCCAGGGTCCAGCGCCGCGGCCGACTCTATCGCCCGTTACGCTCTTGATCATTGGCGTGCCATCCGGGTAAGCGCAATCCGGCGGGTTGTAGCCTTCCGCGAACGCCGAGAGCGGAATCACGGGCGTGTCCAAGTACGCGGTATCGCCCGGCATAAATGCGATTTCGTAGCAGAAGGTGCTATATGCCGGGGTGTACAAAGGATCCGTGATCAGCTGGCCGAGAGTGAGGGAACCGACGCGTGTATCCACAATCGGCCCCGGATCGTTCATGCACGTTATCATCATGTTAGGTGAGTAACCAGTAATATTGGGCGGATCGACTTCCCAAGTCGAATACACCAGCCCGTTGAAAGTGCCGAACTGGTCCGAATAGACGCGGGAAATTTCGTTTCCGTTGAAGTCCTTGATGGATACCGGCGCGTTGGGGATGGCAAACTTCTCGCCGAAAGCGGGCGAGGCGGGGTCAAATTCGGAAGAGAAGTCGTCCGAAATGAATCCGGTAAAGTTGGTGGTCTTGGGCGTCTTGGTAAAGATGAAGAAGTCCGCATTCGCCTGCATCTGATCGTCGAGAGTGACCTCCTTGCGGTCACACAGGGCACGCGTGGAACCAGCGAAAGGCGCTACTTCGCCGGATTCCGGGGAGATGCTCAGATAATCCGGGACGACGCGCAGGAGGCCGACACAAGGCGCGCTCTGGATGATGTTTCCGCCGGGCCCGAAATCTCCGAACGAGGTGCGGCCCCAGTCGGTGCTCGGTGAGCCGTTATTGGTCGTGGCCGGGTTCAACGTGCAATTAGTCGGCGTCGTGCAGGTGTACGGTGGGGTATACGGATTGGCCGTCGTGTAGGGACCTGTATACGACGGGTTGATCGAATTGATGGCCGCCTGGTCCGGCACGATGAAAATGCTGCCGAGGCCGGCGGCGAACTGCTGCGTCACAGGGGCAATGTATTGGTCACCGATGAGGAGGTTCAGGTCTTCCTCCTTACTCAACTCCCAGCCTGCGGGCAAGACCACCTCGGTCACATACTTGCCGGCAGGCAGGACTGCCGGCTTCGCACCAGTGGCCAGCTCGGGGTGGCCGAGGGTACTTGCCTCCGCGGGGGCTATGTTGGCGAGAGTGGCGCACGTGTAGGTCTTCGCGTTTCCAGGAAGTGAGAAGGTTGCGCCTGGCGTCATGCACGTCGCGCTGGGAAACTCATACAGACCATCGTACGGCGCCGGCTGCAACTGGTTGAGGTTGTGATAGCCGTCATAGCATTTATACTGGGAATTGTTCGGCAGCGGGGTACCGGAACTCAGGTAGTTCCTAGTGCCAGCCATTGTGTAGCCGAAGAACGGATCATTAACGGGATCCTGGCCGGTGCAGCTCATGTTGGGCGTGACCCCATCAGCTCGGAAGCCCTGGGCCCAAGAATCCCAACTCGAAGTCTGCGTGGTGTCCACGAGGGTCAGACTCGTCGTACCATCCGGGGCGGTGCTCTCCTTGTAGAGGTTAACGGTGACATTCGGAACCAGCGGTGTCCAAAGGTTCTGGAAAAGCATCCGTGGGTCGTCGAAAGGCCGCGTGGTGGAGTTCACAACATGGCCGCGGATGCCGCCGGTTTCGTTGGGAAGGTAGGGTAATTTGCCCCAGTCGAGGATGTCGAACTCGCCGACGCCGCCCTGCCACCCTTCCACCTCAACGGGACCCGGATCAATTCGACCGGACGAGCCGCCTGGTCCGGGGAAAGATGGAGCGCCCGCTTTTCCGGCCAGCTCGGAGCAGTCGCCACTTGAGCATTGATATGACCCAGGGTATTGCAGCGCGGAGGGAAGCGGGAAAGGCTCAATCGAGTTCAGCACTCCCTGATAAGCGCCAGCCCTGCCATTACCCAGCGGGGGAGGACCGTCCAACAGTCCACCGGCGTCGTTGACAGTGTGCACGCCGGTCGAGCGGAAGCGCGTCGTGTCCGATTCCACGTTGTACCAGGCAAATAACGGAAAAGTTTCGTCGAAGTGGGAGAGTCCGGTGACGTCGCTAAACAAGGTGTTGACAAATTTTCCGTTGCTTTGGCGAATCCTGGTTGGAACCTGAATCAATCCAGGCTCGTTTGCATCTTGGATGCCGTTTCCGTTCAAATCCATATAGGTGTTTGACCAGAGGTGCGCCTGCCAAGTGTACTCCGGGTATTCCACATTAATCGTCTGGCCGCCGGCTACGTTCACTGCTCTGCTGGATCCGTCTACGATCAGGTCGGTGTACTGGTCGAATACCACGATTCCATAATTACCGTCGGGAAGCCCGGTAAACGTGAAGTTCCCGTTTGGATCGCACTTGGCCAGGCCGATCGTGGCGCCGTCAGAATCGCCGATAGCGGCGTAACAGTTGGTATAATTTAACATTGCGTAATTTCGTGGATCGCCTTGGGGAAAGACACCACTACTGTAGAGCTGCTCGTTTGGCGAACGCGACTGATGCAGGCTCGTGACCTGGCCGTTAACGGTATTGCGGCATGGCGCGGCAAAAGGTATCTGGGCGTTTTGAACTGCGCCCGGTGTGCATATCGCCGCCAATCGTGCGTTGATAATCTTGGGGTTGGCCTCCCCGAAAAACACGTGGTATCCCCCCGGTCCAAATTCCGTGAAGTAGGGGGGTTCCCCCACCTTGATGAAGGAGTCCAGCCAATGGGTGCCGTCCAGTGAGTTGGTTTGGAGCCACTCCTCGCCGTTTGCCTCTCTGAGGGCTCCCGGATGGGCGATCAGCGAGAATTTCCCTTGCATGAGGTTCTTGACAACCACCTGACCCGTGAGGGGTGACTGTGTTATACCGTCCGACTCGAACTGCGGACACGTGATGATCACGCCGACGGATATGCCCCCCGTGCTGGAAATCGGGCAGGCGTCCAGCCCAGTGCTCGGGTCGATGGTCCCGTTCAACGCGTTGCCCAACGGCATGTTGAACATGTCATAAGTCATCTGGCCGGTAAAGTCACCGATCCCACCCGCGGGGTCCCAGACTTCAATCTGGAAATCGCCCAGGGGAACCTCCAGGGTCGGAAAGGCGTCGGCACCACCTCCCGTATCCGGCTCACCGTTCAGTGGGTAGTCATCCTCAAAAACAAAGGCAGTGACCGTGGCCGTCTGGAGCGGCGCTAATTGCAGGTTCACGACAACAGGTAGGGTGCCGGCGGATGCTACTTGCGCCGGCGAGATCGGAGCTCCGCCCATGGTGTGCCCGCAAGCCGAGGATTCTGTTCTTCCCGTAGGTTCGGTCGAAGAATTGCCATTTGCACCCGGAGTGCAATTGCCAGCGATAGTCGGGTCCTTAGTATTCGCATAGGCGAATGCATTCTGGGAGTCGCCCGACAGGATCGAGATGTAATAGGAAGCGGGTGTCCCATCGGGATTGGTGGCGGTCAAGTTGGCCTGGGCTGGTGTTGACTCAGGCAGATGTGTAGCCGTAGGGCTGACAGTGCAAATGCCGTACCCGTCGCATGCGGCCTGAACGTGCTTCCCGGCGGTCAAGCTGCACGCGGGTGGCGTGAGCGTCCCTGTGCAGGGCGTGCCTGCGTCGTAGACAGTCTGTCCCTGCTCGCAACTCTCCGGGCCCGTGCAGCCTGACGCTACGACCGGCGAAAAGCTAGTGTGGAAATTGGTGGCCGGGGTAAGAGGCACTCCAGTTGGGCAGGTCGCTGGCTTGGTCCCGCCAGCGCCGTTCTGTTGACACGCGGGATTGACCTGGATTGTGAGGTCTTGCTCAATGATCCACTTATAGTCCGTGATCGCCGCATGGGTCTTCGCATCCTGCACCTTCACGGACAGCCCGCTGCCGCCTTCGAACGTCAAGGTGACGTTCGTAGTATTACTGGGTGAATTCTGAGAGTTTTTCGCCAGGTACGAAAATGTGTAGGTCTTTGTGGACGTAGTTGGTGTTGTCGGGAAGGCCGTGAAGGAGCCATCTGGGTTCAAATGCACAGTGACGCCAGACGGCGTGCCGACCATGACGGCGGTCATTGGGTAGCCGTTCGGATCAACGTCGTTGCCCAGCACGCCCGGCGCGGCGACCCGCAGGAGCGAGGAGACCTTGCTGGTGTAGCTATCCGGATTGGCCGTGGGACCTGTCCCAACCGTCGAAGATACGGTGAACGTTACCGAAGCCGTAAGAGTGGTAACGCCGTTCGCATAATACGTGAAGGTATCCCCGCCGGATCCGGCGTTCAAGTAAGTAAACGTTCCGTTCGGGTTGAGGGTTAGAGCGCCATTATGCGCCGCCCCGGCAACAAGTTGAACGCCGTAAACGTTAACGTCATTCGCGAGTACACCTTTGCCAGGGTCACTGACGTTAAGCGTTACGCCAGGTGCATAAGTGTAGGATGAACTTTTGACGCTGGCCGCGTAATTCGCCTGCGCTGTGGCAAAATTGGCCGCGTTGACGTCGTTCACGTCCAGGATGGCTTGCATGCCGCCGTCACGCTGGCTGTTGGTCGACAATGCTAGGGAGCGATCAAAAATACCATAGGTGTGAGAGTCGTAGGTCCCTAGTGTGGTCTGTGTTGGGCTTACGATTACATCGTAGACCTTACCAGCAGCTTGGAATACCTCGTTTCGAACCTGCAAGCCTGAGGCTACAGTAGCTAAAGTAGTCGAAGTAATTGGCTTTGCTGACAGCGTTTTGTTCAAACCGAGAGCCAGCGCGACGTCCGGAAGAACATAGCCATCTTCCGCGACCAGCAACGTATTCAGCCCGACCACGGTGGGAATGTGCATGTGCGAGCCGGCGTTCACGTAACGTACCAGGACATTTCCAGTTGCGCCAGCCGCAGGAACCGAAAGAGCGGAGGCTGCCAGATTGTCCTTACTGAAGGCCAACCCGTTGATAAAGAAGTACAGCGGAGTGTAATCCACGGCCGGTGGGTAGCACGTAGGTACGGCTCCGGTGGCTGTTAGGAGGCTGTTCACGGCTGCGCCGCACGCCGGCGTCCACTTAGCGGTCTCGCTGAACCCCACGTTTGCCGTTGCGCTGCCCGCCAATCCGCCGACCGGGAAGAGGGCCGCGACCATTTTGTTCTGCCGGGGGTCCATTTCGCTCTCTAACGCGACTACATCGGCGTCGTAAGTGACACCTCCCGCCGTTGAACCGGCGACGGGATAAGCTAAACCCGGGGTTCCTGGGGTCCCCGCAACGGGCGCTGTCGTCACGACTAGGACGCCGTAAAGACCCATGGGACCCTGGATCGAAGGATACGTGCCTGTGCGGATGAGATAAGTTCCCGGCTTCAGACCCGTCCAAGTGTAAATCCCGGGCGTGGGGGGCAGCGCGCCAACAGCGGGAACAGTGGCAACCCCAGGAACTTCTGGAACAAAGGAACGTGCGCGCTCGCCTTGCGTGGGCGGAGTGAACGTGCCAGGGACAACAGTGGTCCAGGTCGTTTCGGTCTGACCAGCATGAGCCCCATCCAATCGGGGTCCAGCTTCACGGACCGGACTTCCCATACCGCCGCCTGCTTGACCGATGATGGAGATGGAAGTCTCTACAGGCAGGGTGTTCGTGAGATTGATGGTTAGGCTTGTGCCCGTGGCCACGTAGGGAACGATAATCAACGGCGGCTGCCAGACGGCACCGCCGGTCTGGGCATTATGCACACCGGTCGTGGTGTTGTAAGTCAATGCCGAGCAGTTGGGCGTCCCTGAAAGATTCACGGCGAAGCTGGCGGCTGTAGTTGGCGTGGAGCTGAATGTGAGGGACGGAGCAGCGGTGTAGTTGACCCCACCATTGGTTACCGTGATGGCAGTGATGGCCCCAGTTGTGGCATTCAAAGTCACCGTTGCGGTGGCTCCCGTCCCGCCACCTCCAGAAAATATGGCCGTCGTCCCCGCCGCATAACCGGCCCCGCCACCACCAGCGGCGATGGTTACGCCGCTGACGCCGCCGTTTGCCGCTGCCGCGCCCGCGCCGCACGTCCAGCCCCACATCGGGACGGTGTTGCCGTCCGGAAGAGTGGTGGTCTGCTGTGAGGCGGTAAGATTCACCGTCTGGGCGGACGCGAGGCCCGCCGTCAAAAGAAGAATGGTCACCGCGACTGTTGCTGATTTGAGAACTGTTATCATATAGTTAGATCGCATGGCTGTTCTTCTCCTCGCGCTCACAGCGTTTCGTCAATGTTCCAAACGTAGGGGTCCACCAGCATGATCATCAGCATGCCGCCCGGGAAAACGTCGTTGGTGGTGATCTCGCGCTCGTTGTGGGAATGCCACATAAAGGCGATACCGGACTCTGCCGTCGGGTTCTGGCTGGGGGAACCAGGAGGCAAGGGCGTCGGCCCTTTTGACCGTAGGACCGCGTTGGGGCCCATGTAGGGCGTGCCGTTGTACCAGAGACCGTTGGTTACGACGAGCGGGTCGGGAAGGGTCGCGGGGCCGCCGCCGCCGACATCACCAGTGGGATTCGCTTCCAACGGGTGGTTATGGTCGGCGCACCACTCGTAGTAGTTGGCGTCACCGCTAACCATGGTATTACCGGAGTAGACGGGTGGTGTCGCCCCGCTGGCTTTCGTGTAGTAGCCATTGACGTCCGGAACGCAGGTGGCAATGGCGCCGCTGGCACTGGATCTATTGGTGTGTCCCAAAATATCCCAGCCGAGGCCTTTGCCCGACCAGTAAAAGATTCCCTCCGCCGCCTGGCCAGGAGTCGTGTCCGTGTTGAACTCCATGCGTCCAGCCAACAGAGCGGGGTTCGTTTGGCTGACCAGCAAATGCCCGTCGCGGCCCAGGACGTGCACGTGGTTCCCATGCTCGTGAAACGGATGCTGCCAATGTCCTTGTCCGATATAGCGCACAAGCACGAGTTCGCCTGGATGCATGTGGGGATTGCCGTTGTACGGCTGGTTCGGATAATTCGGCGCATAGTTGGCATCCATGTTGTCCGGCATGGAGCGCCCGTTAACCAGGAAATAATTCGGGTGGTATGGTTCGGTAATGACGTTGAGGCTGCATCCCGGACCTAGAGCCGTGCATGCGCTAAGTGCCGTGACTTGCGCTAGTGCCTGACTGTGAATCTTGGGGTCCATTTCGGACCACTGGATCAAGTATTCCCGGTCGTAGCAACTTAGGTTGTGGTCGTACGCGGATTGCGCCAGCCGGTAATCGACCCGGCCGGTTTCCGTAGCCGTACAGTTAGTGTAAGTAGTAGTGGGCAGAACGACCACGGCTCCAAAGAGGCCCATCTCGATCTGGAGGTCAGGTTGCGTACCACTGTAGTATGAGTATGTGCCCGCCGTCGTGTAGGTGACGATGTAGGTCACTGTGGTGGTCTGCGTAGCCTCTGCCGTGAGCAGCCCTGGCACGCCTCCACTGGTCGTCACTGTGGCGGCGCCAGGGAACAGGATCGAAGTATTGCCCGCGGGTGTCGGCAAACTGTTCGTGAGCGTCACGGTAATGGGCGTATTTTCCTTGACGACCAGCGTAGGACCCGGGAGCTGCATCGTCGTCGGACAAAAACCGATCGAAGCGAACGCCGCCGGGGCATAGGTGGGCGTAAACCCTGTAGTGCACCCGTAACCCCAGGAATAAACCAACTCCCCGTCCGGCTGGCTGCTGTAGCCCGTGCCGGCATTCAGGCTGAAACTCGTGCCCGTGATGCCGGGGGCGGCAGCATGCGCCGAAGCCGCGAGCAGCAAGGCCAGCACCGCCACAACGACCGAGAGGAATCGAGATACTGCAGACAAGTTTTTCGAATTCGCTTGGCTCATGGTTTCTCTCCTACGGTGTAACTACGACTTCCGTCATCAGCCCGCCAAAGTTCTCGGCGTCGTTCGACAAATGGTCAAGTTGTGGTGTGTAAAGGAAGTACGTGCCGGGGGCAACCCCAGTGCTGTCGAGAATCACATCCAGCGACTCGCCGCCACCTAGAGTGATGGAGTTGGTTTTGATGTAAAGGTTGTTTCCCGCCTGGTCGCGCAGGATCTTCGCGTTGAAGCCAACCAACAACATGGGAATACCGGTGGAGGAAAGCGTCTGGTATTCCTGAACGTCCAGGTCGGCAATGCGGAGCGCCGCCCTTTGCCCGCAAGTTGTTGCTGTGCCGCAGGTTCCGGCGGGGCCTCCGCTGGCGCTCAAAGTGATTAAGGAAGGAAGCGGTTGCGAAGGACGGCTCAACGTGTCCGTGTCCGCCGTCGAGATGGCATGCGTGCTCGAACTGGGATTCGACGTCCCGTTGGGTGGACCACCGCAGCTAGTCGAGGAACCCGCGTCGCAATAGCCCGGAATGCCGATCGTGTCGGGATAGCTGCGGCCATTCAGGAGGAAGTACTTGTCCTTCATGTCCGAGAACCCTTCCGGGTTGAAGGTCATCCCGACCATGTGGAAGTTAGGATCGAAACCATGAATCTGGAGGGGCACGTCAATGTCGTAACGCGTGCTGCCGTCGCCGTCGTTGTAGACATACTTATAACCCGGCGCGTTATTGAATCCTGGGTGCACTGCCGGCAGCGGCGCTGAACAGAGGATATCGGGACCTTGCGGCACAGTGGCAGTGGGGAGACCAGGAAAACACGCAGTCCGCGGGTCCTTCTGCATGTTCAAGGATGATTGGTAAACGTCGATACCTGGAGGCGTTCGATTTTGCCGCGGGCGCACGAAGAGTTGTCCGACCATGCCCATCTGCAAGTGTTCGGGAGGCGTGATGTGGCAGTGCCAGAAATAGGTACCCGCGTCCGGAGCGACGTAGTAGTAGGTGAAGGTGCCGCCGATGTTGATAGCGAGCGAAGCATCCGGCACGCCGTCATAGAAGGACGACGCGTTGGGGTACCCGTGGAAGTGCACGGTGTGCTGTTCGAACAGGTCCGGCCGCATGATCATGCCGACGTTGGTGAGCGACAGGAAAAATTCGTCGTCTTCATCGAATGCGATCAACGGCGCGGGAATGTTTCCATTCAATATGCCGGTATTCATAATCGCCGAAGCATCGGCGCCGGCGCCCTGGCTGCTGGACGAATTTAACGCAGTGGGTGTGACATAACCCACCGCACCGTTGGGGTCGGTGGTTGCGGGGGGAGGCCGCAGTACGGATTGGGTTGCCCGCTATTGTAATTTGGGCGGGCGGGGTCGCAGTACGGCTTGTCGAAGGTATTTGCAAACTGCGTGCCCGGCTGGCCGTTCTCGATCGCATTCAGGCCGGACAAGGGACCGAAGGAGAACATAAAAGTCTGGTTCCCATCCGCCTCGGTCATCATACCGTCACCACCTGAAATTTGCTGGCACTTGATGGCGCCGCCATTGTCGGTGAACGTCAGCGCGGGACTGTACGTGTACGCCCCAGTCGGATCTGTCGTCGCCGTCCTGGAAATCGGTCCGTTGTACATAGCCTCCGAGGCGGCAGGCGTAAGGTTTCCACTACCGGCGACGCCGGGATGTAAGAGTGTGGCCTTTGGGCATTGGGGACGAAATGACCCTCCGCCTTGTTCCACCGGAGTCTGAGCGCTCGCGACCACAGAAATAAAACAAACTAGAAACGCTGACAAACAAATCTTGAAAATCATTCGCATAAGAGACTAGCCTCCTTGCTGGCGTGCACAGGCTCAAGTACCGACCGGAGATTCCTCGCTTCGCTTAGGACCCCCCACCGACCACTGGGATGCTTCCCAGTTTTACTTATTTACCTGTCGCACGTTACTCCCGAAAAAAAAGGTCGCTTTGCGCTGGAGCAAAGAAGCGGCAACAAAATGACAAAAAGCGTGGGCAAGGCTGCTTGTCTCAAGTTCGTACGCCCCGCGCCGCTATGATTGGGGGTATTCGGATTGGCGAAACGCTGGCCCTTCGACGGGACAGGATTACATTCGCCAGATCCATTTTGGGAGTCGCGGAGCCTTGTTTCTTGGGGAACTTCCATGCTTTCAGGGCACCAGCCAGTGGACGCACCGTTCCGATGGCGAATCTTGTGATGGATGCATTGCATCAACACATAAATCGCTATCGGGACACGAGTGAAGAGGCTTGCCCCCGGCCGTTAACGCCAAACCCTTAGTTTTCAGCGATTCTTGGCCAGGAACGCTCGCCGTACGGATTTTTGCGGACCACAACGGTGCAATTCACGTTCGCCATTGCCGTCTCCCTGCTATCGAAATACCGGGGCGAACGGACAAGGCGGCAAATCCGCGAAAAAGAAAAGCACCGCCATAAGCGGACACCGCATAATCTGAATGGTTTCAAAGGTAAAAGATTTTTGGCTGGGAGGCCTGGACTCGAACCAGGATAGTCAGCTCCAGAGGCTGATGTACTACCGATTGTACGACCTCCCAGCCGAGGGAGGCAAAGCAAATGGGCCCTGCGAGCCAGCAAATTTTCGTGGCTGCTCGACCCAGCTTCTTTACTTTAGTCAGGATTCGACAATCCGTCAACCGCGCCCTGGACAACCCAGGTAATTGCGGATTCGGCTGGTCGCGAAACTGAATGGCCTCCGCATTGTTCACAGAGACTTTTGCTGTTGAGATAGGCGGCGCCGGCCAGTACCATCGTCTTTCGGCGTCTTTGAGCGCCTGCCGCCAAACGGAATTCAGGGGAGCGAATCACGATGCCGCCCGCAGTCAGCGAATGGTCGAACCTTATTCTCCGCTGGATCCATGTTCTCGCCGGTATCTTCTGGATTGGACAGACCTACTATTTCACTAAGCTGGAAGGGCGCATGGCCCTGGATGAGGAAGATGCGCGCGCAGCCGGGCGCACACCCCAAGTCTGGATGGTCCACAGCGGCAGCTTCTCTGTAGTGAATAAGCAAACTTCGCCCAAACAATTACCGACCAAACTGTATTGGTTCCGCTGGGAGGCGTTGATCACGTGGGTTTCCGGGTTCCTGTTGCTTGGTTTGCTGTATTACTCCGGCGGTCTGTTGCTGGACGACAGCGTGTCGAACATCGGCATGGGGGCCGGAGTAGCGATCGGCATCGGAACATTATTTATAGGCTTCACCGTGTATGAACTGCTGTGGAGCTCGCCGCTGGGCCGCTCACCGTTCCTTGCTGGAACCATCTGCTACCTGCTCGTCGTAGCGCTTGCCTACGGGCTGACGCAGATCATGAGCGGCCGCGCCGCATATATCCACATCGGCGCACTCTTCGGCACGATCATGACCGCCAACGTCTGGATGCGCATCCTGCCCGCGACGCGCAAAATGCTGAACTCGTTGCGTGAAGGAAAGCCGCCCGATTTGGAATTGGCCGAGCGCGCCAAAGCCCGCACCAGGCATAACACCTACATGACCGTCCCGCTGATCTTCCTGATGATCAGCAACCACTTCCCTACAGCCACCTACGGCCAAAGCTACAATTGGTTGATTCTGTCGGCGCTGGTCCTGGCGGGCGCGATCGCAGCCAATTACATCTACAAGCCTTGATTGGTATTGTGTCAGTTTTCTTGGCCGTGGGCCGGCGGTAGTGGGGACGATATGTCGTGCCCCCTACAACTGCGGCACCAGTGCATTCTCAAAAAATGTGAGATCCGAAAATCTCTTGTTTTCTATCGGGCGATTCACTGCCGTAATTAACGCTCAGCGCGGGAGGTTATCCTAACGCGGTATGCCATGTTCGGCTTCGAACTCGTCGAAAAATTCCTTCGCGGGCCGAATCTTTCCCTTTTTCGCGTCTTCCAAGCCTTGACGGATGCCTTCCTCTGCATCGACGCGGGCGGCAATGTCGAGCAGGCGCTGATAAGCTTCGGCATCCTGCACGACGGCCGCTGCCTTCCTCCTCACCGTGAGCACTACAGGGCGCTTGCTCGTTTTTAGCTGCTTCAGGAAGTCGCCAGAACGCCTGCGGGAGGTTGTCAGCGATTGGATGTCCTTGGTGATGTCAAGCACGAGCCCGCTCCTATGAAAGCACCTTTTTAGGTGCAACCAGAATACTACATGTCAGTAAAGCGGAAATAGCCCATCAGTCAAACGAACCACATATCCCACGGGTTATTCGCCCACCCAAGTTCTCAAAATTCAGGCTGCTCCTTGCCTACTTCTTTGGGCAGTCCTACAACAGTGCGAGGAGTCGGTGGTTGGCCATAGAGCAATTCTCCTCTTTCAATCACAAACGTCAGTGGGATCTTCGGATTGTTGATGTCTTTCCCGCCCGACTCATGCCACTTTGTCTCCCACTTCTTGTAAAAAACCTTGAGATTCCTTGGGAGCCACATGGTAAATCGCTTGTGACCTGCCCCCCGAAAACTAGTCCAACCATAAGTTAGCTTCTCCGGGTATAAGACCACGAGAGGAGAAGCGTCCATGAAGAAGAGCCGTTTTTCAGAAGAGCAGATTGTGGGGGTGTTGAAAGAGGCGGAGGCGGGAGTTCCGGTGAAGGAACTCTGCCGGCGGATCGGGATCAGCGATGCCACGTTTTACCACTGGAAAGCGAAGTACGGGGGGTTGGAGGTGAACGAGGCGCGTCGTTTGCGCCAACTGGAAGACGAGAACGGACGGCTGAAGAAGATTGTGGCGCAGCAGGCGCTGGACATCGATGCGTTGAAGGTGGTGCTATCAAAAAAGTGGTAAGCCCACCGGCGAAGCGAGAGGCGGTACGAGTCGCGCGCGCGGAAGCCAGACTGAGCGAGCGGCGCGCTTGTGGGCTGCTGCGAATGCACCGAGGGAGTTGCCGTTATCAGCGGAGGGAACGGAACGATGCGGCGCTGCGAGCGCGGCTGCGGGAAATCGCGGGCGAGCGGCCGCGCTTCGGCTACCGGCGGGTGCATGAACTGCTGCGGCGGGAGCAAGAGAACGGAACTGCGAAGTGGGTGGTGAATCACAAGCGTGTCTACCGGATCTACCGGGAGGAAGGACTGGCGATGCGGCGCAAGAAACGCAAGCGATTTCGGGCCGAAGCGCGCGTGCCGCTGGTGCTGCTCACACGGGAGAATCAGCTGTGGACGATGGACTTCACCCGGGACAGTCTGGCGAGCGGGCGGCCCTTTCGCACGCTGAACTTGATGGACGGGTTCACGCGGGAAGCGCCGCGGATCGAAGTGGACACTTCGCTGCCAGGATCGCGCGTGGTACAGATGCTGGAAGAAGTGGCGCAAGAGCGGGGCTATCCGGAAGCGATTCAGGTGGACAACGGGCCGGAGTTCGTCAGCCAGGCGGTGGACCAGTGGGCGTATGCGCATGGCGTGGCGTTGCACTTCATCGAGCCGGGGAAACCGGTGCAGAATGCGTTCATCGAAAGTTTTAACGGGAAGTTCCGGGACGAATGCCTGAACCAGAACTGGTTCGTGAGCCTGGAGGAAGCGCGGAGGATCATCGAAACGTGGCGGGTGGATTACAATACGGTACGGCCGCACAGCAGCCTGGGGTATCGAACCCCGACGGAATTCGCGGCGGAAATCGGCGGAGAAAAAGGCTGTGGAAAAGACGCTGCGAGGAAAAGTACAAACCACTTTTCCTCTCCGCTTGGAAATCCCGCAAAAAGCGCGGGATTCCCACTTTCCCACAGCCTCGGCGGCGACGGGCTCATCCCCCGCCCCTCCGAGCAGATTCAGAACCAAGCCCCGAGTGCTAACTTATGATTGGACCAAAACGGGGGGCAGGTCAGGTGGGCGAAGGGAACCGCGGCACAGCTCTCGTCGCCGGTGCTTAAAAATTGGTGCCCGAAAGAGGACTCGAACCTCCACTCCCTTGCGAGAACTAGCTCCTGAAGCTAGCGCGTCTGCCAATTCCGCCATTCGGGCACTTGTGTTTTCAACAACTTGAGAACCGCGCGGGACGTGACTCCCACCAAACTCCCACCAAACTCTACCATGCGATCCTCACCGACTCCCACCACGACGGGTTGACCGCACAGGCAGTGCGCGGCGAACTTTGACGGGTGCAAGACGTTGGACTCGTTGCATCGCATCGGCAGTTTGATTCGCATCGACAATATTATACCTCTGAAAAACGCTGGCGTCGCGGTGTCCGCTTATTTTCATTGCGACCGCCTGTTGCACTCCCGCGTCCATCAAATTGCGAACGGCAGACCGTCGCAGGTCGTGAACCATCAGGCCCTTGATTTTCGCTGCCGCACATGCCTTCGGGAACGCGGCCTGCATTGCACGTTTCGAAGGAAACACCTGACCCTTGCGTAGCTTCACGCGAGAGAGTAGCGTTACCAAGGAATCCGATAACGGTAAGATGCGCGATTCATCGTTTTTTGTTTCGCCTTCAAGCAGCGTGATTGTCGCGGCATCCAGATTAACGGCAGGCCATTCGATGCGTTCTGCTTCGCCAACGCGGACGCCCGAATGGTATAGCAACAGAAGCATTGGCTGCAAGTTCGTCGGCATGGCGTCGAAGAGTTTCTGGAAAGCCTCTGGCGGTAGAAATCCCTGACGCGATTTTTCTTTGAGTAGTTCGAATTTCGGCGCGACTGTAAGTTTACCGTTGTCCTGTGCGAGAGAGAACATTCGGATGAGCAGGCGCAGGGAATTGTTAATCGTGCTGTTGGACTTGTTCGCAGCGCGTCTATCAGTGACGAAGGCACTTGCAGTATCGCGGTCAATGTCATTCACTCGACGGCCCTTGAAAAAATTATCCAGTGCAGTCAGCGGAAAAAGGTACGTCGTGCCGTCTTTCTTCGTCTTCAGACTCTTGTGTTGCTTCTCAGCGTAATACTTCAGCAGATCGGCGCGCAGTTCAGCATACGTCAACCCCTGTGTCTGGGGCTTGGCTTTCTCGCCGCGTTCAGATGCGCCCATCCAATCACGCAACTTAGATTCCGCCTCAGCCTTGATCGACGTGCCTGTGCTCTTGCGGAACCGCTGGCCGTCAACGTAGTACTGCCCAACCCAGGATTCGGATTTTGGAATGCGTTTGCCGAATGTGGGTGAGCCTTTTTTCCTGTCTTTTTTGTATTCGATGAAAAGTCCGCCTTGGCGGGTATCGCGCTTCTTCGGCATCGTGTGCTCCCATCAAGAATCTAGTTACCTGTCCAGTGTCCCACCATGAATCTAGCGAACCAATAGAACCAAGGTACTCCCACCAAAAAGTTAGGGCGTTTGAAAAATCCTGCAAGAAACCTTCGGAATTTGATTGCAATCGGCTCGAAACACTGGTACCATAAAAAGGTTGTGTCGAAGATTTCAAAGACGCGACTAGGCTACATGTGGTAGCCGAAACCCGAAACCATCGGGGCTTTAGGTGATGAAGTATCGGCTGTAGTGGCCGTATAGCTCACCTGCCACGACCCAGACCCAACGCACAGGGTAAGTCACGTGGATGGATACCCAAAAAGGTGTCTATCCATGTCCTCAAGAAAAGCAGTCCAGCGTCAACCTAAAGCACCTTCGTCTGCACCAACACCCGCAGTACAACCTATGTTCCTAGATATCCAGGCGGCTAGTGCTGCGCTTGGGATCAGTGTCTTCGCTGTCCGAAATATTTGTTGGAACAAACTGCTTCGCCCTGTTCGTCATGGCAAAAAATATCTTTTCACCTCGCAGATGTTGACCGAACTTCGGGACAAACTCGTTAGCGGTCAAGTCGTATTGCCTGCGTCACCATCCAAACCTGCGAAGTCGAAATTCAAGCGGCAGGCGGCATGAGCCCAGTCCGAGAAGGGTCCAAAGCACCGAAAGAGTTAGTAACTCCGTAGTACATTCCACAAGTTCTTGACTTTTCATCCTTATATGGAGCCGATACACACATGATACGACGCACAACGATTTACTTGAATAGCCAGCATATGAAGCAACTGGCCGCTCTAGGGGCTTCCCGTGGGTTGAAGCCCGCGCAACTCGTCCGCATTTCCATTGCGGAGTACCTGCGCCGAGAGACCGCGAAGTAAGCACCCGGCCAAGGGGTGGCAATTTTGCCACACCTTTCAAGTTTCCCCAAGGTGCGGGCAGGCCCTTGAGCAAGGCCTGTTCGCGCTGATTCTCAATAGAGCAGGGCTCCTCGCAGACCAATTGGTTGCGAAGATAGCAGCACAAAGCAACACGAATTATATAAAGGAATGAATATGCGAACGTCAGAAGATAAACTGTTTCTTGATGCCATCTCTGAATTTCAGACGGCATTTCCCACCCTGCGGGTGCCAGACTCCACTTGGCTAGCTAAATGGTTGAGCCAATACGGCAGTCAGGCTCTCTCGGACGCCATCCAAAAACTCAAGCGTAATCCCAGGAAAGACATTTTCACAACGGAATCCGTTGGCCGCGCGATTTCAGCTTTGCTGCGAGACGGCGCAATTCAGGCCGCTGCCCAGAAATTGAGGCGGCCATGAGCAGCCAACCGAATTCCAACTATAGCGCAGCCACCAACGAATGGCTGGATTCATTTAACGCCACGCCAGACCTGTATGCCGACGTACCGCAGGAAATGAAAGACTCTCCGACATGGGTTGTTTGGAGATACGAAATCAACGCGAAAGGTAAGAAAGATAAACCGCCGTCTAATGCTCGCGATATCGACGGGCCGCACGCCAAGACCACCGATCCCACGACTTGGGTCAGTTTCGACGAAGCGGTTGACGTGGCGAACAGGCGCGACGATATCAATGGACTCGGATACGTGTTTCAGAAGGATTTTCAGGGCAGCGATTTGGACGGCGCGGTTCAAACTATCAACGGCGCTCTTGTGATTACTCCCTTCGCCCGGTCCATCGGTAAACTGGCGGGATCATATTGCGAATTCTCACCAAGCCGAACAGGTATCCATCTCATCTGGAAATCGCCGATTCCATTGCCGGAAGGTCATAAGAAGGGTAACCACGATCTTGGCGGCGAGATATACGATAAGGACAGCCCGAGGTATTTTACTGTAACAGGCGACAAGGTTCCTGATCTCTCGAAGGATTCCATCCGAACGATCACAGACCCGAATACCATCAAATTGCTTCACTTTTTGACACTCAACACTACCAACGAAAAGTTCGTTCGTCTTTGGACGGGCGCGTGGCAAAAAACTACGGACGCACATGGTATACGCTTTCCCAGTCAATCCGAGGCGGATTTGTCTTTGTGTGGCTACCTTGTCCGGGGCGGCTTTAATTCCGCCGAAACCCTAGATGCGGCGTTTCGGCAATCGGGCATGATGCGGGATGAATGGACGCGCACAAGCAAGTACACCATTCCAAAAGCACTCAAGGGCGAGAAAGCAGGCGCTGATCCTACTGAAACCGAAAAGAAGTTATTTCTGAACCTTGCATTTCATAGCGAACCAGTCGAAAAAATCAAAGGGCGTGAGTATGTGCTCGGCCCAAATATCGGGGAGCAATTCGGCCTATTTCGGCGCGGACAGGTTTCGCTCATATCCGGTTCATCTGGCGGGGGCAAAACTTCACTGATAAATCAACTGTTAGTTGCCCAAAAACTGGGGTCAGATTTCCTTGGATACAAAACTCACGGATATTCTTTCGTGCTATTAAGCAGGGACCGCAATCAGGACGCCCACGAAGAGACGATGGCGCGTATGCATCTAGCTCTTGAAACCATCCCGTTCGAGCGGCTGCCGAAGAACGTCTGGGATATTGATGCCGCTCAGGCAATCGTCAACCAAATTGAAGAGATACATCCCCCGCCAGCAATCGTCTTCATTGAGGGGATAGATATGCTGCTGGGAGAACCCGGCATTAAAGCTGCGACATATTTCAGCGGTTTGCTGGAAGATATTGCGCAACATTTTCAAATGACCCTCATCTGCAGTATTGGGTCACCAAAAACGAAAGAAGGCCAAGGCTATCCTGCAGGACGAGACAACATTTTAGGTTCTTCAGGTTGGGGCCGCACTATTGACACTTTGTGGTGGATGCAATTTACGAAGGACGGCGATACTTCCCCGCAAAGGTATCTCACTATCTACCCACGCAACACAGGGGCTAAAAAGTTCACATTAGAGTTCGTAGAAGGGAATCTGGAGATTTGTCCAGACCGTCCAGAAGACACTAGCCACACTAAAAATAAAAAGACCGCCGAGGAAATTGACTGGTACCAGCAACAATACCAACTGGCAAAAACCGACCCGACGAAAAAGTGGTGGACCGTTGTGGACGCGGAAGAGGCTCTTGGCTTAAAGCGCCGGACAGCCGAACGCCACATTGAAAACCACACTCTTAAAAAATACCTTATCAAAAAGCCTGGAGAGAAGCAGGGGCGGGGCACACCCGAACAATATCGGTGGAACGATTTAAAAACAAACCCCATCTCAGCTAAAGAATCGCAACCGGTTGAACCAGAATTGAACTTTTAGGTGCCTTGAATGACGACCGACGACAGATTACAAATGACGCAGAAAGGGGTAATGAGGCACACAATGATGACCCTCATCATCCCAGTCAGCGACACCCCCTTCTGCGTCAGTGTCGTTGCTCAAAAAGTGACGCTAAGTCCGTTGTTTTCACTCAAGGGTTGGTGTTTCGTCCACTGTAGGGGATTGTCGTGGAAAGTGTCGTAGAAGAGAGAATTTTTTTAGCTTATGCGTCACATTACACGACAATGCCCCAGTGTGGGGGTAAGCAATAAATCGCCGCTCAGGTGGCAGAAGAGGAGCAAGACCGTGATTACAACAGCCGGACCTAACAGCTACACGACGCAACTTACACGCAAGGCGGCTTATGCCAAGAAGTATGGCTTGCGTTCTTTACCTTACGCGGGATGTTGGCACCGCGTGTTCAACAAGCGCCCGCAGATACACGACTCCGACTGCCGGGGTCCACACGCGGACCACAGCAACGTGTTCAAAGATATTGCAACTGGAGCGATTGTGTGGACGGAACAGCCGTATGCGCTAGGCGCACATCCATCGTGCGTGGGATTTGTGAATCGCCTGACCGCCGAGGTTCAACAGTTTGCCTCCACGCATGGATTAACTGTGCGCATTTCGGCGGAAGATAGCTGGCATTTCCCAGGGGCCACTGTTCTCGTGGAATATCGAAAGGATTACGACGATGACCATAGATGCTAGAGACCATCGCAGCAACGTAGAGCGTTCTCGGGAATACCAGGCAGCGCAAGCTCTTGCACGAGGGCGGGATTCAAAATCCACGCACCGCTACCTGAGCCTCCGAGTTTATTGGAGACATGAGGGTCAAGACTCGTTGGCAATAATGTGCCGCATGCACCGCGACAAACTGTATCGGCAATTCCCTAATGATATGTGGGATTCGTCTGAGTGGTTCCCTGCGGACGCCTGCGAACAGTGTCTCAAGACAGAGCGCAGCAAATATTGGGTTGAGTGATCGCTAAGGTGACAGAGGAGCACCAAATGCGAGTTTATCTAGCCGGAAAGATCAGCAAGAACGATTGGTGTCATGAACTAGTAAAGGGTGCTCGGATAACAGCAGAAATTTGGGAACAAATCTCTGCTTTGCCAATGACCACAGGTGACACAATGGTCGGTCCATTCTTCGTTGCATGTGATCACGGGTGTTTTCACAGCCGAGGGACTCATGGAGCCCGACTCCCAGAAGAGACTTCCCTCTGTGCCCCCGATTCCCAACATCCTATATCAAAACATCGTGTGCGGCAGAAGGCGCTCTATGGGATCGAAGGGTGCGACCTGTTTATTGCCTACCTGGGGCTTGATTTCAATTCCGCGTATGGAACGATGGCTGAGATTGGAGCCGCGCATGTTTGGGGTAAGCAGATTGTTTTGGTGATCCACCCAAAACTTGCCAGTGAAGATTTCTGGTTTTTGAAGACGATGGCGAATTTTATCATTTCGTCAGACAACCCAGTAGATGCGGTCTATTCGCTGTTGATGCTGTGTCGCAAGTTAGGACTCGCGAAGTTTGTAAACGAAGCGGTTCCGGCGTAAACCACAATGCAAACACGCCGCAAACTATGGACTCCCCGAGTCGGTCAGAAATTCTCTAGGTTGACCTTCGTTGTACTCGCCGGACACGACAAACATCGTGCCCGCCTCGGGAAATTTAATTGTGCATGCGGGACCCGAGGATTCATCACACGGTTGAAATCAGTACATCATGGCCTAACGAAAAGTTGCCATTGCTTACAGCGTGAAATCGCCGTCAAGCAGGGTCGGATCAACGGTCGCAAACAAAAAGGAAAAACACACGCAGCAACGAGCGGGAGTTTCAAATCAGGACATACCATCCGAAAAATTCATGGGCACGCAACGCCTCCGGGAAGTCCGACATACCGGAGCTACAGAAACATGTTAAGCCGCGTGCAGAATCCGAAGGACGAACACTACCGATGGTACAAAAACGTCCAGATTACGCCGCGATGGTTGGGGCCGAATGGCTTCGTAAACTTCTTGGCCGACATGCATGAGCGGCCCACCGGAACTACGCTCGGGCGTATTTTGGATTCGCCGACGCCTGGATATTGCAAATCGAACTGTCACTGGATGAGTCGTGCAGAGCAAATGAGTGAGAGACGCGCACGCACTGCGATGCGGCGGTTCGCAGAAGTGTACGGGCATCAAACGGTGAAAGTGAAGCCGAGACCTGCACGCCCGGCATGGCTGACAGAGAGAATCAATAATCGCAAGCGGGCATGAGCCGCCCCGGTGGTACAAAATAGCCAGTGTTTATGCGGTCGAAACAGTGATTTTCAGCGCCTAGAAACAAGACTTTTTGCTCCATAAGTAGAAGGTAACCGCGCCACGAAAACGCTAAATCGTCAATGTTGGTACGTCTCGTAGCAGAAATCGAGAATGCTGAGCACGGACGCAACGAGGCGGCGGAAAGCATTCGTAGAGTTAATCCTGCCCGTGGAGACTCGGATCGTACAGTTGAGAGTGGGACAGACCAATGTGTGATGACGAATATCCCAGCGACTTGTCAAGCCCGGAGGATATTGAAATCGTATGTGCTTGGGACGACGCTTGTACCGCGTGGTTGAAGGATGCGGGAAGCCAATGGCCAGGATGCCAGAAAAATCGTCAACTTTTGACCGCGAAGATTATCGCATTAGGACTCGAATCTGCCGCCGACAAACGGGGCGTCTTGACGATTGCATTCGATGAACTGCAGAAAGAAAATGCGTTGGTAGAGCCGGAAGACGAAAATGAGGATTGGTGGGAGAGGCTGGCGTTGCGCAGCGGTCGGGGATGCAATGAGCATGTCCCGTTGAGTGCTGGAGGCGTGTAATTTGCGATGGGCTTCTCCATGGAACATGGTGCCGAGGGTAGAAATTACTCGGTTGTGATGGGCGTGTCGTTCGACAAATTGAGGTCTACAGTCAATTTGATTTTCGATTTCTGCCTTTCGATGGGAAAAAACAGGGGAGAATCCACATCCTGAGCCGCAAAATCGCGTGGCGAGGCTCCTATTCGCACGGCGGGGCATTCTAGAGGGTGTTCTGTGCCATCCAGGCCGCACGGGTGATTTGATTGGCCGCAGAGTAAATAACCTTCTCGGTTAGCTTGGGCTGCGATGGGTCTGGTAGGCTGAACCTAGCCGCTGGGATTGGCTGGCAGGGTGCCAGCGGCAGACTGACGGGCTATCGGTCTAGGTTTGGAGGGATTGGAACCGAGCTGTTAGGTAATATCTACCGGCTCAAAAGGACATCCTTTTGAACCGTGACTTAAAGTTCCATGTTTTCAACGGCTGACCCGTAAGTGCGTTTCGCTGTCGCTGGAGAGCATCCGAGGGTCTCACTGACCGTGCTCCACGACGCGCCGGAACCTCTCAGCGCAACGATCTTGTCCCGCTCGATGCCAAGGCTGGGCCGACCGATCTGCTTACCCTTGGATCGGGCATTTGCCATACCGGACTTGACCCTCTCGCAAATCAACGCACGCTCGAATTCAGCCATGGCAGCGATAATCTGGAACATCAACCGGCCTTGGGCCGTGGTTAAGTCGATTGAATCCTTGAGCGATATGAATGCGACACCAAATGATTCGAGTTCCGCGATGGCGTTTACCAGATGGCGGACGGATCGTCCGAACCTGTCCAGCTTCCAGACGAGGACCGCATCAAACTTTTTCTCGGATGCATCGCGCATCAGCTTATCCAGTTGCGGACGCGAAGATTTCGAGCCCGATACGCCGCGATCAACGTATTCTTTGAACAGGCTCCAACCCTTCATTTCGATGGACTTACGCATATCGATCAGTTGCATGTCAACGTCCTGACCTTTGTTGATCGTCGAGACGCGAGCGTAGACGGCGATTTTCATGGCTTTGCCTTTCGTGGTCTGCCGCCAAGTTTGCCGTTGGCCGCAGAGGATTTAGCTTTCTTTGCAGATGTTCGTTTGCCGAGCAACCGCATAGCTTCGGAGATTAGCTTCTCTTGCTGTTTCTTGTTCATGCAGGCATCGTATCCTAGTCGTTAGGTTATTGCAATAGTACTTCGGTACTAAACCCAGCCGTTCGGTTATGCAATCCGCTCCACGCGATGCCCCATTCACCCATTTGAAATCCGCGAGGTACAATCCATTTTGCTCCGAGCGCAACGGCGGGCACACTGGCTTGGCTTGGCGCAGCAAAAATACAAAGGGGGATCCTATACGCGCGGTCGGAAGCCGCGAGTAGCCCCGACTATGGGTCCCTGGCGACGTAGCCTCAGCACCCCATAAAAACGCGATCCGTGTAAGCGTTTGCAAGTCCTTCTTGTTTGAAATCCAGATCGAACTTTTTCCGCCCAAGTACCTTCTCCCCACAGCGGCCAGTATCGGCTCGCAAATCCCCAGTGTTGATTACCCTGTTGATATCCTGCGCAAGGTGCGATCCGCGAAACCCCGCGTACCTTGAACCGTTCGCTTTCACCTGCCCGAACCGTCTCTCCATGTGAGTTATCCGAATGGGTCCATGACTAGTTTTAGACTTATCGTTCCTTTAGTGGAGGTCGCCTTGAACCGGGATGCCCTCCTCGAAAAAGGTGCTCATTGACCCGGTTCAAGGCGGCTGAATTCAACAGGAAAGTACTTCCGTGGGAGTGCCAACAATGGCCACAGCAGTCCAACCGAAACCCATGTCGTGGGAGTGCTTCACAGCCTCGCCATATTGGAATTCTTTGAGTCCTTCCCGTCAGGCATGGGTCACTGCTTACATTGCAAACGGTGGAGATTTTCTAGCCGCAACCCGAATTGCATATCCCAAGGCAACTGAAAAGTCCAGCAGGTGCATGGCGTATGAACTTCGACGGACGCCAGAGATTCTTGACGCTATTGAGTTTTACCACGGTGGCGTCACCCGTGAGGTGCTTCTATCTGAAGTTCAATCAGCCATTCGGAAAGCGGAGCCCGGCTCCGTTGCCCATCAGAAATTATTGGCTCAGAAAGAGCGATTGGCCCTTGGCATAAAGTTGGGACCACACACAGTTGACGACGATGATGACGAGCCCGAAGATTCGCAGCCAACCGTCGAGGCATCATCCACCACATTTCACGTCGGCCAACTGGTTAACGAACGCGATGGAGCAGGCGTTTTGCATACAGGTCGGGTGACGGCGATTGACTCTGAAGGCAAGCCAGTCATTGAGGAAGTGAAATGACCGATTTCAAATTCAGCCCGGCAGCGACTCCGCAGACTGCGGTCGAGGTTGCATCCGAACCGAAACAGTCTCGCACTGCGAAGTCCCAAACGGATTTGGAGAGAATCGCTGCTGCTAAAGCACGGTCGAAAGCCTCGGTCAAAGCGAATAACCTTCCTGGTGCTCAGTACGGCTTCCAGTACGCGCCAGAATATTTCAACGACTGTAGTGGCCCCGAAACGTCCACCTATGATTTCGAACATGTATTTTTCATTTTGTATTTCTTGGAGGACCCTAAGTGGCTATGGCTGTCCTGCAACCACCGTGACGGCAACTACAATGCGCGCACTGGGATTTGGAATCGTGGTGATCTTCGGATTTCAATCCAAGATTTGAAAAATGCTGTGGCTGAACGCATCGCAGAGTTAGGCATCTCCGAAGTTGTGTTGGCCGAATATCTCGCAGAGTCTCATTCAATACAGGAATCTCAGCAATTCTACGGTCTCAGTTTCGACGAGCGCATGAATAAATTTCGAGTAGCAGATTAACTGGAGAAATTATATGTCAACACAATCAGGCGAAGTTCGCGTTACCGAGGGGTTCACGCCAGACGTTCAGCATGAATTACAACGTTCGGTAGCGATGCATGACCGAGGCAGTTTTAAGGCGGGAGGTACGGTGCCCGCAGATGGCAGTTACACACTCCATAAAAATGAAGTCGTGATTCCCGCACAGTCAGATCAATCACAACAGGACGCGCCGAACGCAGGAAACGGTTCCGATGATGAATCTACCAGCGGAGCGCCTGTTTCTTTACAGAAGGCATACAGTTTAATCAACGAAAGGCTATGCCAATTGTTTGACGCCAACGGCGTGAAGCGCAGTTTCAGCATTCCATATTTGAAGAATCAGGAAACCGCCGATCACGTCGCGAGCCTCGGAGCAAAATTGCCCGAAGTCGGCGGCGTCACAAAAACATTTATCCTCACATTTCATCACGCTGGCGGGAAGGGCTGGCACTCAGAAGATGGAATGACCGTTGGATTTCCAATAGACGCCCTCAAGAAGACCCTGATTACCAAGGAAAAACCCGAGGCCATATCTGCGCTGTCCGCAACGAAAAGTTTTCTAAATAAAATTTCTGGTCTGATTGGCGATACCAAAACCGTCTCTACGGCGAAGAGCCAACTTTCCATGGTCTCAAAGATGAAAGGGGAGGGCATGGATTTGTTTGATTTTGGGGCAGCACTGATTGCACTGGTTTCAACACCGTTGCAAGAAATTGCGAGGGCTCACCATAATACAAAATCGCACGGACCCAATCACGCAAGACTGTCACCGCCAAGGTCCTAACGAATTGAAAAGTTTTTGAGCAAAAAGGAAAACGAAAAATGGCACTCGACGATAACAATTCAGCACCGATTCAGCAAGACCCCGGTGGCGACCAGCAATCTGGACCGCAGACCTCGCCAGCGACCACACCTCTGGCTGGACTCAACGGTCTATCGCAACCCGGCCCGAATGCAGCCCCCGCTCAACAGGCGGCTCCGTCCGATGCTGCATCATTGCAAGCGCAGATGGCTCCATTAGCGGCTAGACAACAGGCCGAATTGCAAAAGGCTTCTGATTCGGCTCAACCTGATGCACCCAGACCTCCCGGAAAACACGACACCTTGATGCGGATTATATCCGCAATCGGAATAGGGCTTTCAAACGGAGCGGAAGCCATGTCCAGCGGGGGCCGCAGCGACGGAGCCGAAGGTGTAATTCGTGATTTCGGGGCAATCCAGCAGCAAAAGATCAATGCGCAAAATGCCGCGCTCGCTCAGAAAAACGCGGAAACTCAGCAACACATCATGGCCGCGAATATCGCAGAAAAACAAATGAATAACATCATGTTGATGCACGCAATTCCGCACGATATGACAATGCAAGATTTGCAAGAAAAGACGGGGCAACAAAACGTTGCAAAGGGTGGTTTGGACATTCAGGAAAAAGCGCAAGACATGTTTGACACGAAGGGCCAAGTCCCTACGGGCTGGGCTGTGGACCCCAACACCGGGCAGGTTTCTCAAGGACAAGGCCAGCCTTCGGCAAGCGGAGCCGCGCCTTCTGCTACGCCGAGCGGTCAAAACACTCCAGCGCCCAGCGGCAGTGCCGCGCCTAGCGCCTCAGCTACACCGAACGCATCGCCTAGTGTAACCCCGCCAGTTGCGGGTGTTGCACCAACTACAGGCGCAGCGCCGACAGGAACCGCACCGTCTGTCACGCCTTCGGTTTACGATCAACGCGCGGGTATGGTTTTCGATAACGCGGAGAAAACTTTGACGGACCCGACCACGGGAAAAGTTGACCCTATTGTTGCTGGCGCTCGCCAGATATTTGCGAACCAATCGTCCACGATCTTTCAGAAACAACAGGCTCTCTTAGCTGTCCAACGCAAAGCTGGAATGAACGCTGATTTGGTGAAGCAATTGACCGCCCAAGCTGAACTCAAGGGGAAACAAAATACGGCGGAGAATTTGCCGAAAAATCAGCAGGAAGCCGCCATACAATTAGCTAACGCGCAGCAATCTGGCGACCCGACTCGTATAAAACTCGCTCAAGCTAACAAAGATGCCGTCGATAAAACCGTGGAAGCCGAGCGGACATTTTCGTCTAACTTGCAAGCACAAAACGCCGCAGTCAATAAGCAAACCCAGTTTTCCAACACTCTCGCTCAAAAAGGAATTGAGGACACAAATCGCCTTTGGACCGATCCGCAACATGGCTTCGCCCAGACGCGGGCACAGGTTGAGGCCACGAAAAATGTGGTCAATCAAGCTAAGAACGGAAGCGAACTAGCCGCGTCCCTCGAACCTGCAATGACTGTGCTTGGCGTCAACAGTTTTGCGGGAGTGCATAGAATCTCACCGACCGAATATGAAGCCGCAGGTCCTCAAGTCGGCTCGCTCTATCGTCGGATGAATGCCCTGCTTGATAAAGCAGGCAAGGGTGCTGTGCCGCAAGCCACACTCTCGGAAGTCAACGGCATCATGGACGCATTGGTCCGGGGTAAATATCAGGCATCGCTTGATTCGACGCGCCAAATTGTAAACAATGCGGGAATTCCCACGAACAGAATTTTCGTGCCCGATCCGAACAATTATGGCGCACTGACCACGCTCGATAAACTTCCCGCGCCAACAACGCAGACCGGGAATCAACCAGCGGCTCCGGGAAGTCCCGCAAGTAAGATTCACGCAAGCATGAGTGATTTCAAACAAGTCAGTCCCACCAAAGAACACGGGAATCTCTACACAGACGATGGAAAGATTTGGTACACGTCGGACGGTACGATTTACGGAGGCAAAAAGTAATGGCTGACCAATTTCCATTGCCTCCCGGAGCGACTGCGGCCACGCCGGATGCTTCGCAAGATACAGGTCGTTCCACATCTACGCAGCAATTTGCGCTGCCGCCGGGCGCTACGCCTGCTCAACAAACATCGGGCACTTCCGCATCCGAGCCCACATTTAATGGTCCTGTTGCGAAGTTTATTGGGAAAGTCGGTACAGCTACTGGAGAAGGCGTTGACGAAGGTGTCGGCGATTTGTGGGGTATGGTCAAAGCCGCACCTGCTGGAATTTGGCACTTGCTTGAACGCACGGCAGCAGACCCCACATCCGTGGTGCCCGATGTTATTAAGCACCCGATAGACGCCTACCACACCGATCTTCAAAGGGCCTTGCCAATTGTTAACGAATATGAAAAATCCCGCGCTGGCGGCAAAAGTGTTCTTGAATCGTTGGACGCAGCAAACAATCAGGCTCGGACGATGGGCGGCATCACGGGTACCATCGCCCAGAAAATCAATGATTTGCAAAAGAATCCGACGCGCGAAGGTGTTCGGGATTTAACGGACATAGTTGGTGTTCTTGCGGCGAGTTACGGGTTAGGCCAAGTCGGCGAAGCAATGATTCCTGAAGAGGGTGCCGCAGTTGCGCCAGCAGGCGAGGCTGCGACAGCAACCTTGCCCGCTGAATCTGAGACAGCGGCCACGACTGCGAAAGTACCCGAAGCCACGGATTTCAATTCTCCATCGAAGCCCAGTCTAGCCCAGCAAGTGGCGAGCGAAACAGCGGCTCCTCCAACTCCCGCTGAGGCGGCTACTGCTAAGGCTGTAGCCAAATCCGGTCTTCCCGCAGGCTCTCCCGCGAGTGTTGCTCCTACAGGCGAAGATATTCAGCCGACGTTGCACCAGGGGGTTCGTGATTTCGTCAACAACACCCATGCAGATGCGGGTTTGCCGCCTGTTCCAGATACGACAAGCGTTCTTGATGTGCCTCAGCAATCGGCAGACGCATTTCAAGCGCGTTCACAAAGCACATTCCAAAAAGTGGAAGACATTACCAAGGTCAACCCAACTACTCTGAGAGACATAATGTCAGCACGCGCGGACCAGGTTGAAAACTTTCTCGCTGCGGGTAAAGACGAGGAAGCCGGGAACCTACAACAGTTACAACTAAACGATGAAAACCGGATGGCGAAAGCTTTCAATGATGCCAAAAAACAAGGGGTTGATGTTGACCAAGCCCGAAGTGATTGGAACAAGAGTCTTCGCGCAGACGAACTTTCTTCTGCTGTCCGAAGTTCTAAATCCAGCGCAAGCACATTGGCGAATCCAGAGATAGACCCGAGCAAACTGACTCCGAAACTACAGAAGTTGTACGAAAGCCAGCCGGGGGGAAAAACCGCGAAGCTGGCGCAACTCGGTGGTGATGACAACGCCACTAAGTTGGTGGAGACGGCAGAGAACGCACGGGGTTCGGCTGCGGCAATCAAAGATTTTGAACCGACTTCCGCCACAGGGCAAAAAGCAATGCAGGATATTTTGCGGCCAAATACGGGCAGTCGGGTCGTTGGAACCGGGATGAAAACGAATTTTCTAAAATCATTGGATGATTTTGAAAAGCTGTCGCCAGCAGAACAGACCGAACGTTTCCCAGGATCGGGCGAGGTTGAGCAGGCTCGAAGCTACTTGAAGAGTCAAGCGCGCTGGCAGGTGGGCAAACGGATCGCGGCAGGCGTGGGCATCGCAGTGATTGCATCAAGTCTTGGGGTTACTGGCGCACTTATCCACGCCTTGATGGAATAGGGTGAAATGAAAATGACAAACGAAACAACCACTGAACGTCTGAACACAGCGGACCGGCTCGAAGCAATCCTGTCCGAAATCGAAGACGTGGCATTGGGCGAGGATATTTTCAATTCGTTCTGGATGCGAGACCCGTTGGAATTTGCCAAGTTTTTGGTATCACTGGAGGATTTGCCAGATTCCATTAAGAGTCAGTTACTCGCTTGCAAAGTGTCCGCAAAACAGAAATATCAGGGGGAGAGCCTCGATGTCCTAATCGAGAGGGCAGCATTACAAATGTGGAACCGCTTGGCCGAAGATTGCTCGAAGGTTTAGCCAATGCAAAAACTTCACTTCACGCAAAGCAAAACAGGGCGCATTCGCATCGAGGATAGGTTTGGCAACCTGTACAGAGATTTGATTGACAAGGCGCGCCTGAAGTTGACCGCCCACGTTCGAAGGGTCGGAAAAACGGTTGATGACAAATGGTACGCGGTGAAACCGGACTTGCGGGTGGGAGGGGCCAGCGAAGAACTGTTTGTCGCTATGAACGTAACGAATGTGGGCCGCCGCCCGATCCAGTGGACGGGGTGGGGCGGTAAGTATCGCAGGCCCATAAACGGCAAGAAAACATTTATCATTATACCTATGTGGTTACCCCGCATGCTTAACGAAGGGGAATCACACAGCGAGTTTACGAATGAATTGCGGCCAGCGGATGAAAATGTAAAGAGGTTGTGTATTTCGGACGCATCTGGGAAGAACTGGTATCTTTCATGGTGGGCAATGAAGAAATTGAAGCAGGAATCCCGCAAGTTTCAGCCCCTTAGACCTTGAGTGCTGCACTTGGCATATGGGCGCGCCGGGGCTGTGCTAGAAAAGACCTCACAAGACCGCGTGTCCAAATGTCATAAAACGTGGTTGCCATTTGGTTGCCATAGCTGGGGCCGAAAGCTAAAGACTTGCTGGTTTTAACCAACGCAGAATCAACGAAGTCAAATATTTTCAATCGTATTAGAAAGTGGGTTGAACTTTCTACCACCTTAACAGGCCGGAATGGTTGGAGCCGATGCTCACACATCACGACGCAGGACTTCTGGCGTCGATAGGTGTTGCGGCTCCAGAGACGATGCCCGGCGATTTCAAACGCGCTAGTTGTCGCGTTCCGTTTCGAACAGGAATTGATTTCCTGATTCTGCCCGATGGTAGGACGGTCTGCGGGACGGATTGCGCGGCACGGTTGCACACCTTCTCTCCGTGAAATATTCCCGTAACAGTTAGAGCTTACTGTTGAGCTTGCCCGACTCGGGGAAGTCAGGAGGAAAAGTTATGGACATGGAAAAGCTGTTGACGAAGGAAAAGGCCGACTCCATCTGTGCAAAAATAGCGAAGGGATTGGAAGAGAACAAACTCGTCGGAAGTGCAAATGTGATCGCCTACGCTATGAAGCACGCGTGGTTTGCCGGATTTGAAGAGGGGCGCAAGTATCCGCTCACGGAATCGAAGTGATCTGCTCCGGCCAAGGGGTAGTGGGTTGGCACAGCGGAACTGTAACGAGAACTTTCCGATTCGAAAGTGCCACTTGCCAGGTGGTGGTACTCCTTGACTTTGGAGTTCGACGCCCCTACCCTGATTAAGATGATCTGTCGGAGATCGCTTCTACTACTGATGGTCGGGGCTGTGTTGCTCCTGCAATTTGCGGACTGTATGGCCGCTTTTTCGCAGGACCAGCAGGCTATGCAATGCTGTGGAACATCGGCTTGTACGCCTGCAAATCAGAGTCACGGCTGCTGCAAGACGATGAATTCCACGGAAATACCCAGGATGCTGGTGAAGGCTCGTGTCTCCTTGGATGTTCCTACGGTTATGGTTGTCGAACATGCAGCCGCGCTTGATACGGCCATGGTCACGCCGCTGATATCGCCCGCATTCGAACTACAGCTATACTCCCCTCCAGAGCTTTATACACTCCACAGTTCACTCCTGATTTAGGCCGACCTAGTTGGTGCGCCATGATTGCGCACATGTTCTACGTGTGTATCCACGGATGACCGTAAGCAGCTAGGACTATCAAGCTTATTCAGGAGGCAAATAATGTCAGCATTACTCGGCGAAGTGTCCCAACAGAAATGTTTTCAGTGGATCGCTCTGTTGCTGGCGATATTTTTCTTTTGGTTATCGAGCACGCCGGTAGCATTCGGCCAGGAGCAAACTAATAGCGTAGTTCGAGATGACGCCCTACAGAAGGAACATGCTCATCAGACGGCCACTCCACTAAAAGATTTGTTGACCGAGGCGGAACAGAACAATCCGCAAATTGCGGCGGCGAGAGAAAGTTGGGAAGCCGCGAAGCAAGTTCCATCGCAAGTCTCGACTCTGCCCGATCCGCAATTTACAGCGCAACAGGTCAACGTCGGAAGCCCAAGACCGTTTGCGGGTTATACAAACAGTGACTTCGCCTACTTCGGTCTCGGTATCTCTCAGGACATTCCTTACCCAGGGAAACTACAACTGCGAGGTGAGATTGCGAAACGAAATGCAGACGTTGTACAGCAGCAGTACGAGTCCGTGCGCCGCTCCGTCCTTGCCGGAATCAAGTCGGCGTACTTCCAGCTTGCTTATCTTTCCAAAACACTAGGAATCCTCGAAAGCGACGGACAACTGTTCGAACAGGTTGAGAAAGCGGCGGACGCACGCTATCGCTCTGGGATGGGGAATCAACACGACCTGCTACAGGCACAGCTTGAGCGAACCAAGTTGCTCCGCGAAATCACAATGCACCATCTGGAAGTGTCTAAGTCGCAGGCACAGATCAAGCAACTTCTCAACCGCCCTCAATCCTCGCCTGACCTGGAAACCGCCGCCTTGGCCGAGACACTGCTCCCTTATACTTTTGAGGAACTCCTATCCGACGCGAAAACCCAGAACCCAGAAATTTCCAGTGCGGAAAAGATGATTGAGAGGCAGAGCCTGCAAGTCGATCTTGCCCATAAGGATTTCTACCCAGACTTCAATATCCAATATATGTGGCAGCGAACGGACCCCGCCCAATTTCGTGCCTACTACATGCTCAGTTTCAGTGCTCGCGTTCCCATTTACCGCAGCCGAAAACAGCGTCCCGAATTAGCTCAGGCCGAAGCTGATCTGAGCCGCTCCCGCAGCGATTCGGAATCCCAGACAGAACAGGTTGACTTTGAACTTCGAACTGAATACGAAACGGCCCAGAAGACCGCCGAACTCCTCAAGATTTACAACGAAGGGCTGCTTCCGCAAGCCCGCGCTGAATTTGAAGCTGGCGTAGCTGCCTACCAGAACAACAGGCTGGATTTTCAAGCATTGCTAGCCTCGTTTCTCGAAGTTCTCCATCTGGATGAGGAGTATTGGCACAGCGTTGCGGACCGCGAGACGGCCTTGGCACGGCTCGAACAACTCACTGGACTGTCATTGCATGAGGAAGGGACGAGGAGATGAAAACTTATCGCACAGGGTTCTTGTTGGCAGTGATTGGAAACATCGTGTTCGCTGCGGTCCTCGCTGGACTGTGGTTGCACTATCGCGCTGCGAAGCCGATAGCGGATGCGGAAACCAAGCCATCGAATCCTTCCGCGCAAGACTCGACCGACAGTTCGACTTCCACACCGCTTGCATCGATGGAAGCAGCTTTGGTCCCGGTGCAAATCTCTCCGCAACGGTTGCAGAGCATCGGCGTGAAGATCGGGGAGGTCAAACGGAAATCTGTCGAAGATGAGATTCACGCCACAGGAAACATTGCTGTGGATGAAACGCGACTGGCTTACGTCCAAGTGCGCTTCTCCGGCTATATCCAGAAAGTCTTCGCCGACGCCACGTACCAATACGTCCGCGAAGGACAGCCTCTCCTCACAGTTTACAGTCCCGATCTAGTCGCAACCGAACGCGAGTACTTAGTGGCAAAGCAAAATCAGCAACAAGTGGCGCAGAGTACGGTGCCGGGTGTCGCCTCCAGCGCAGTATCCTTGCTCGATGCAGCTACGGAGCGGCTCAAGCAGTGGGGTGTCCCTCAAACAGAAATCGCCAGACTTGAATCCACAGGTCAGGTGCAGCAGGAGCTAGAAGTTGACTCTCCGGTCTCTGGCTACATCACTGAGCGAAATGCCCTCCCCAGTGTCGCCGTCCAGCCGGAAATGCGACTCTACACCATCGCCGATCTCTCAACCGTTTGGGTTCAGGCGCAAGTCTTTCAGGACGATCTAGGGCGAATCAAGGCTGGCGATCCGGCAACTCTGACCGTCAATACGTTTCCAGACCGAAGTTTCAGTGGCCGTGTGGACTTCATCTATCCGCAAGTTGACATGGATACGCGAACAGCCAAAGTGCGCGTCATATTTTCTAACCCTGATGTTCAGTTAAAACCCGGCATGTTTGTGAATGTGGCACTGAAGGTCCCGATGGGGAACCAGCTCGTCATACCAGCAACGGGCGTCCTACAGTCTGGCACTCGCGAGATCGCTTTTGTAGAGCGCAGTGACGGTTATTTCGAGCCACGCGAAGTGCAGTTAGCCTCCCGAGTCGGCGGCGATTTCATCGTGTTGAAGGGGTTGAAGCCGGGTGAACGGATTGTCACGTCCGCCAACTTCCTGATCGACTCCGAGAGCCAGCTCCAGGCTGCGCTCGGTTCATTCGTTCCGCCCCCACCAGGCGCAGGCGCGGCCTCCGCGATAAACGCTGCTCAGGGAAATGCCGACTTGAGTTCGGACCCGGCCCCGCCCCACAAGGGCAACAATATCTTTCGCGTAAAACTCACCGATGACAGTGGCTCCTCCATTTCCGGTGCGGAAGTCACCGTAACATTTTTCATGCCAGCGATGCCCGCAATGGGAATGGCGGCGATGCGAACGCCTGTCGCGCTCAGCGACAAGGGCAAGGGACAGTATGAGGGTTCAGGTAATTTGGGAAGTGGCGGAACCTGGCAGGTCACGATCCTCGCAAAAAAGAACGGACAAACCATCACCACTAAGCAACTGAGCGTGAATGCAACAGGAGGGATGTGACGTGATCGCCCGATGGATTGATTGGTGCGCTCGAAATCGTTTTCTCGTCTTCACAGGAACATTGCTGCTTGTGCTCGCAGGCGTCTGGGCTTTACGCCAAATCCCGCTCGATGCCCTGCCGGACATTTCCGATGTGGAAGTGATTGTCCACACCCCTTGGGCGGGTGAGCCTCCCAGTATCATCGAAGACCAAGTCACTTATCCCATTGTTACGACGCTTCTTGCGGCACCGCATGTCAAGGCAGTGAGAGCGCAAACCAT
The DNA here is from genome assembly GCA_963811715.1 of Terriglobia bacterium. Taxonomy (GTDB): domain Bacteria; phylum Acidobacteriota; class Terriglobia; order Acidiferrales; family UBA7541; genus Palsa-360. The sequence continues at coordinate 1,183,972 of CAWESM010000003.1, read as the reverse complement.
GTTTGGTGACTCCTACGTCTTCGTTGTCTTTGAGGACACTACAGACCTGTATTGGGCGCGGTCGCGTGTCTTGGAATATATGCAGCAGATCACCGGGCGTTTGCCTAAGGATGTGCATCCTGTCATAGGGCCGGACGCAACTGGGGCAGGGTGGGTCTATGAATACGCCCTAGTGGACCATAGCCATAAACGCAGCTTGGCTGATTTGCGCAGTCTTCAAGACTGGTATCTGCGCTACCAACTAGAGACCGTTCCCGGCGTTGCTGAAGTCGCGACAATTGGTGGGTTTGTTCGCCAGTATCAGGTCAACGTCGATCCTGACAAACTTCGCGCTTACGGAATACCTCTGTCTACCGTGATTGAAAAAGTTCGAGCCAGTACGAACGAAGTTGGCGGGCGTTTGCTTGAACTCGGTGGGGCGGAATACATGATTCGCGGCCTCGGCTATCTGCATTCGCTGAGTGATCTGGAAACAGTGCCCGTCACAACAAAGAATGGCACGGCTGTGCTCATGCGGGATTTGGGAACCGTCACGTTCGGGCCTGATATCCGGGAGGGAGTCGCAGAGTGGCAAGGGCAGGGAGAAACGGTTGGCGGAATTGTCGTCATGCGAGATGGCATGAATGCTCTGACCGTCATCAACGGCGTCAAACAGAAACTAGAAGAAATTAAACCCTCCCTGCCAACGGGCGTCGAAGTGGTTGCGGGATATGACCGCTCCGGTTTGATTCACGCATCCATCAACACGATGCAACGTGATCTGCTCGAAGAGGCGATCATCGTCAGCATTGTAATCGTCATTTTTCTGTTCCACTTCCGTTCCGCATTGATTCCGATTCTGACGCTACCCATCGCCGTAATCGCAGCCTTCATACCGATGTATTACCTTAATGTCAGCTCGAATATCATGTCCCTCGGCGGCCTGGCTCTTGCAATTGGCGTACTCGTGGACGCGGCTATCGTTATGGTCGAAAACGGGTATCGCCAACTTTCGGAACACCAATCCAAGGAATCGACCCCACTTACCGAATACCAGAGACAACGTATTTTGCTCGAATCGGCCAAACAAGTGGGTCCCGCTATTTTCTTTTCACTGGTCATCATCGTGGTTTCTTTCCTGCCAGTCTTTATGCTGGAGGCTCAGGAAGGACGGATGTTTCGCCCTTTGGCATGGACGAAAACGCTGGCTGTAGGTTTCTCTTCTGTGCTGGCAATTACGCTTGTGCCCGTCCTAATGGTTCTTTTCATTCGAGGACGGCTCCGACCAGAATCCCGGAATCCTCTTTCTCATTTGACACAGGCCATTTATCTTCCAATTCTGCGTCTGTGCCTACGCTTTCGAAAGACGACCTTGGTTCTCAACTTGGTATTTCTGATCCTGACTTTGCCACTTGCTTTGAAGATTGGTAGCCAATTCATGCCGCCGCTGTTCGAGGGTTCCGCTCTGTATATGCCATCTGCCTTGCCGGGAATTTCCATCGGACAAGCGTCCCAGTTGCTACAAGAGCAAGACAAGATCATTCGCACGTTTCCCGAAGCCGAGACTGTGTTTGGAACCATCGGGCGCTCCGATAGCGCCACGGACAACGCTCCGCTGGACATGTACGACACGACCATCATGCTTAAGCCGCGCAACCAGTGGCGACCAGGAATGACCTATGAAAAACTCATTCAGGAGATGGATTCGAAGCTTCAGTTCCCAGGTCTTTCAAACACATGGACGATGCCAGTCGAGAACCGCCTGGACATGGAGCTGACAGGAATAAAAACACCTCTAGGCATGAAGATTCAAGGGCCTACTCTGGATGGCATCCAACAAGTTGCCGCGCAATTGCAGCAGGTCCTGACAAGTCTTCCTGACGTGCGGTCGATCTTCGCTGAACGTGTTTCACAGGGTTTCTATATAAATGTCGAAGTCAATCGCGCCGAAGCAGCACGTTATGGGCTTACCGTTGCGGACGTGCAGCAGGCGGTCGCGTCAGGAATCGGCGGCGAAATGGTGACCGAAAACGTCGAAGGTCGCGAGCGGTATCCGGTTAACGTCCGCTACAACCGCGACTTTCGAGACAATGTCGAGGAGCTTAGACGAGTTCTCATCGCAACACCGACTGGGTCCCAAATTCCCATCTCTGAAGCGGCCAAGATTTCGTTTTCTCGTGGGCCATCCATGATCCGTGATGAGGATGGAGCCTTGACCGGATATGTATACATCGATTTGAAGACGAAGGATTATGGCGGATTTGTCACCAGCGCAAACAATTTGTTCCGAAAGAAACTCACGCTGCTGCCGGGCTACACGTACAAGTGGTCCGGCGAATATGAATTTGAGTTGCGGGCGAAAGAACGGCTGCAATTGATCTTGCCAGTCGTATTCTGTGTCATCTTCTTGTTGCTCTACATGGTATTTCACTCTATTGCTGAGGCCGCTGTTCTCATCTTCCCCACGATCTATGCGCTGACGGGAGGACTGATTCTCCAAAAGCTCCTGGGGTACAACTTCAGCGTTGCCGTGTGGGTGGGTTACATCGCGTTATTCGGAATCGCGGTTGAGACGGGCGTGGTCATGGTCGTTTATTTGCACGAAGCATTGGACCATCGCCTGGCAAGCGGCATTCCCTTGCGCCATGAAGATATCGAGACCGCTGTAATCGAAGGTGCGGTCCAACGACTCAGACCGAAATTGATGACGGTGAGCGTCGTGTTAGCGAGCCTTGTCCCAATCTTGTGGGAGACCGGAGTTGGTTCAGACGTGATGAAACCAATTGCCGCACCACTTGTCGGCGGCATGATTACTTCAACGATTCACGTATTGATTCTAGTGCCGGTGTTTTTCGCTTTAATGAAGGAACGTGCGTTGCGTCGTGGCACTTTGCAACTAATGGAACCCAAATTAGGCCAAGAGTAACGGAGACAAGCTTGGCAGAGCATTTGCGTGGTAATTCAAATCAACGAATGGGAGAAACGCAATGAAAACTATTTTTTCGGTTAGAGTAAGCTCATTTCAGGCAGTGGTCGCGTTGTTCGGTGTGGCCGCCATGCACGGACAAACATCGAGATCACAGAAGACTCTGACCGGGGTCGGGCGATTCGATGTGCGGTGCTAACCACATGGCGAAGAATATGAACTCCGCTGATTGTTTACGTACCGGTTGCCGTGCTGTTCGGGAACAAACTTTGCGAGTCGCGGCTATCGTCACACGTGATCGAAGACCGAGCCCTGACTTGCAAGCAGTATGAATCGGTCAATGGCGTCTAGCTCTTCCAGATTGAAGCGGGCTTGGACTCGATTCCTCAAGTGTACAGAAAGATTGGCCCATTCCTCCTTTGACACACGAAGGTGAATTTCAAAGCCATCAGGTTGTGCGCCACCTTGCTGGAAAGTACTTTCTTCTAAGACAAACCTGCGGTGCACGGCCTGCATGTGGTCGCGCAATTCACTTTCCGAATTGTACCAACCGTTGCATACACTACATGTGATTCGAGCCACTTGCGGTTGTGCCATGTAGGTTTACCTCCTATATCTTCGCTTGCCTCCTTTAGTAGTCCGATTTCATCTTAGGACCCTCTGAGCGGGGGGCAACGGGAATCGATCCTTCAAGCTGTGGAAAAATGTGGTGCCTGTGGAAAACATCCAAGGTGACGCCAAGGTCCCGTCCGCCAACGAGCGTCGGAAAACATTGGCAGGAGCAAGCCAAGGAAGTAGTAGAACACGGTCATACTTCTCGCTCCCTCGCAAAAACTTTCCTGCATTCCGCTTGCCATGCTTTTCCGTTGGTCGCGTTGCGGAAATCGACGCCGAACTTTTTCGCAATCTCTTCTGTCGTAAGCTTGTGATAGTCGGCTTCCTTCAAGTCCCTTTATCGAAAACGCGCCAGAGCAACCTGCTCCCGTCATCCCCTTCAGAGCAAGCACGTTTCCCATGAAGCACTAAGACTTTTCAGGAGTTACCCGGCTTATGACGCAGAGTTTGAGAATAACTTCAGAATGCGTGACAATTGGCTCGGAATCTGACGGGCTCATATGGTACATCCGCCTTACTAAGAGTCTTCTTCGTCGCTTAGATTGACTTACCCACCAGTCGGGACTAGCATATCGGCCAACGAGGTCTCAAGGCACCGCAGTATCAGGATATACCCTCTATCTGTCTGCTGTGAAATATATATCGGAGAGCAAACAGAAGCGGTCAGGGCCGTGCTGTGAGTTTGGAGATTCACCCAAACCGGCGAGGAGGTTGGCTGTGATGGCCTCCGCAGATGCGGTGATTCCTAGCTCCTACAATTTCCTTCTGGTGGCGCTCTCGGTGTTGGTTGCGATATCTGCCTCCTATGTTGCGCTCGATCTTGCAGAGCGAGTTACGGCAACGCAGGGATCGTCCCGCATGGCTTGGCTTTTCTGCGGCACAGCAGCGATGGGGACTGGAATCTGGTCGATGCATTTTACCGGGATGCTGGCCTTCAGGTTGTCTATCCCAGTTGTGTATCACTGGCCGACAGTCTTGTTCTCGTTCGTGATCGCCGCCACAAGTTCTGCCGTGTCTTTGTATGTAGTTAGCCGCCCGAAATTAATCTTCGCTCGCGCAATTGCAAGTGGCGTGGCTATGGGGCTTGGAATCGCAGCAATGCATTATACGGGAATGGCGGCGATGCGCATGGCCGCCGTCACTCGTTTCGACCCGTGGTTCGTGATCGTCTCGGTCTTGTTGGCGATCCTGAATTCTCTTGCCGGATTGTGGCTTGCATTTCGCTTTCGAACCGAGACCAAAATAATCGCCTGGCGAAAAATTGGCAGCGGTACGGTCATGGGTTCAGCTATCTGGATAATGCATTACACAGGGATGTCCGCAGCGAGTTTCGTACCTTCTTCTATGCCTCAGAATTTGTCCCGCACGGTCAGCATTGGCACGCTGGGATGTGCTGGAATCTCGGCAGTCAGCCTGTTCGTTCTCTTCCTGGCGGTTTGGTCGTCATCAGTTGATCGTCGGATTCACAAAACTATGTACGGCTTGATTTTGGAAGCTTTGACCTTCACGGAACGTCGTAAGCGACTTGAGGAAGAAGCTCGGCAGGAATTAGAGGCGAATTATCGATCATTGGTCGAGCGCTCACCGAGTGGGATTTTCCGCTCCACACCGGACGGTCGATTGTTAACAGTGAATCCTGCGCTAGTGCGTATGCTGGGTTACGACTCTGAAACCGAACTGCTTACAGCGAACTTGGCAAGGGATGTCTATGTGGACTCTAGCGAACGTGAGAAAACCGTCGAATTGTATTCAAACGCGCATCTGATCCAAGTCACTGAGCCGCTGTGGAAAACGAAAGACGGGCGACAAATCAAAGTAAGAGTCAACGGCCAAAGCATTGTAGGCAAGACAAGCAAAGAAAAAGTCTTTGAGGAGATTGTCGAGGAAACAACAGCCACATCGAGACAACGGGCCACGAATGCGTAAAGGCCTCGAAAAACACGCGCCACGGAGGACCAAACAATGATGATCGGAGAACGATTGCGGGCATTACGTGAGGAGAAGAAGTTTTCACAAGGCGAGGTCGAGAAACGAACGGGATTGCTCCGCTGCTATATCTCTCGTGTGGAAAACGGACACACGGTTCCTGCTGTCGAAACACTTGAGAAAATGGCACGCGCCCTGGAAGTCCCGATGTACCGACTCTTTTATGACGGCGAAAAACCGCCCAAGATGCCGAATCTTCCGAAGTACAAAACGTCCGATGACATTGCGTGGGGCAGCAAAGGCGAGGATGCAAACCAGCTAGCCAAGTTCCGCCGCCTTCTTGGTCGCACGAACGATAGCGATATGCGATTGCTCTTTTCTATGGCACGAAAAATAGCGAGGCGGAAGGCCATTTGACCTGAATTGTCTTAAGCTTGGGCGCTCCGACGCGGCTTACGTACTTGGCACCTCGGAGTCTTGTCCGGTTCCCACGGTCCCAACTCCGCCACCCGGCAACGAACCTGAAGCTTTCAGTTCTCTTGCCCTTTTTCTGCCTGCGGCTATAGCCGCATTATGCGTAGCGAAACCTTTCCCCGTTTCCGTCACAGCGTTGTTTGAATCGCGGATTTCATAAAACCATGCCATAGGATTTCCTCAACATCTATTTTCCGGGTGAAGGGCAGCGCGCAACCATCAAATTTTCAGTGTGTTGCCTTAACTGGTATCTGGAGCGCCGGGCGCGGCCCGGCACCTTCTATCCCGAGGGTCAGGTATCGAGTAAGAATGCCTATACCTTTTCGTCGTTGCCACGCTTCCGCACCCCCGCCTAGAGTAATTGTACACGGGCCCTTCGGGGCCAAATCTACAGGGGATCGGATGAGGAAAATAATATGTTAACAAAGCAGACGCAGCCTGAACCACCTGGCACATCATCGGCGCATTGGTCGAAATCTCCAGCCGGACCTTTCAACGCAACCGCCTTTGTGAGCCCGAATAGTCCTGCGACCAGCAATGTCGTGTGCCTGGGGGCAACTCTCACGATTGAGGGCAAGATCACGAGCGACGAAGATTTGCAGATCGACGGCAAAGTTCAGGGTCCGATCTCGCTCCAAGGCCGAAGGCTGACCGTAGGACGCACCGCTGAGTTGGATTCCGAAGTCACCGCAGGCGAAGTCATTGTCTATGGAAAGGTCACGGGCAATCTTCATGCTCGCGACCGAGTCGAGATTAAGAAGAATGGCTCGGTGGTCGGCGATATTACAACGACTCGGGTCAGTATTGAGGATGGCGCTGATTTCAAGGGCCACATGGAGATTGATCGTCCCAAGCAGAAAATCGACGCTGATTCCGAAAGCGTTGGCGTTCCGGTTGCCGTTGAAATAATTTGAAATTATCTCGTCTCGGTCGTGTCTCTTGGAGGAATACCCATGCCCACAAAACGAAGCTTGGCAGCGAAGAAAACGGCTCGAACGCGGAAATTGAGGGTGGCTGGCGAGAAGGCAGCTAAGACCCGGAAGCTGAAGGCGGCAGGCACGAAAGCTGCGAATACGAGAAAGCGGAGAGCAGCAGCTTGGAAGGCAGCAGCGACCGAGAAACCACGGGCTGTTGCCACAGAATTACGAGTTGTCCCAGCCGAAGTACAGGCTGCCCCAGCAGAAGTACCGCCTACCACGGCGAGCGAGTGAGACTTGGCATTCTTCGAGCGGGCTGGTGCCGTTTTTTAGCCTACGGCGCGCCCGGATTCACTTCGTCGGTGAAAGTATCGTCATTGAATTTTTCGTGTGTTCCAGCGCATCCGTAAGTCCATCGGTCAATTTGTGCTCTCTGGCCAGGGAATGCAGTTTGTCCCAGAGTGCCGAATCCGCCTGTATAACACGGACCGTCCCTATAGATTCGATTTGATTAAAGAGTTGGTGGTAGACTTCATTCAAACCTTGGAACGTTCCGAGGTTATCCGAACTCCTCGCAAGCACTGTCAGGTGTGTACCTACCGTTGCAAGGAAAATCTGCTTCTGTGGATTGGAAAGACCTAGATAGCAGCATTTTATTTCCTCCATCGTTCCCACCATGATTGCCTCCTGATTCATTCTGCGCCCTGCGTAGCGATTCACGAGCGCCATGTACACGCAGCATCGAATTAGAGAATAAATCTCGGTGCTGATCGTGTCCATCAGCCACAGGCTGATTCTTTCGTAGGACGCGGGCTGAAAGATTTGTAGGTGGTTGTCTTACAGCGAGGCTGAAGGCCGGAAATGAGGTTGCAGGCTGGAGGGCCGCCGCACCATTTGGGACGGGATTTCCATTTTGACTTCCCAGCCGACCGACTGATTCGGGCTACGGTCTTGCGTAGCGAAGTTTCGCCGCGACCAGATCGTCTATGCTGGTCCCGACGCTGACAACCTTGTTCCGATCCAACTCCCCCTGCCGCGAAAGTAGTTCGTCACGCACGGCCCCGGCGCGCGGATCAATCTAAAGAAGCCACAACTGTGTCTAGTCTGTTTTTTGCCGCGCGCAAGTGATCTCGGAGCTGGAGCGCCTTCTTCTTGGTCGCTTCCAATTTCACAGCGCCCGGCGTTGCGAGCCTGAGCGGTAGGGCCGCGCTTTGCGCGTTCACGTCAAGTAATCGGGAATACATTCGGAGGCGGTCTTGAAGTAGAGGCTTCATCATCGCGCGGTCCGAGGCACAGTGCATGTTGTCGTACAATCCAAGCAAGTCAGCTGTGGCACGGAGAACACTAGCACTATTAGCCGCCGCGTGATCCAGCTCTTCAAGCGCGTCAGCATCTGGAGAGGTCAGTTGGTTGTAGTATTCAAAAAGGTCGGGGCCGGAGCCGTACCCTTGCAGGGCGTGCTGCTCCGTGATAAGGGCGCTAAGGTTGGGGTCAGATTCGGATTTCAATTCTACGTTCTGGCCGCCAACTGGGGCAGCCGAGAGAACACCGCCAAGCGCCGCTAACGCAATCAATAAAGCACCTTTTAGGCTTCTCATGGCGTCCTCCGCGCGGCGATTCTATCACGGCCCCGTTATGTTGATTTCGCCAGATTGTCCATCTGGCCTAGGAGTTCGAGTCGCTTCTTGTCGAGATTTCGCAATTCTCGAACGAGTTTGTAGCGAACTTCAGAATTGAGCGGTTTCTTCAAATTACGGACTATCGTTTCCGCGCTTTCATGGAGAGAAAGGTAAGTCTCCAATAGGCCGTCAAACGCTTTCTTGTATCCGTCGTTTGCCATATTCAAACGCCTCCCGTTCGGATAGTCGAGAGCCACATCGTCGAAATTCGCTGTCATGCAAGTCTGCGGCACCGTCAGGCGCGGAGTCTTTCGCATTCGCTAATGCTACCACCGCCGCTAATTTCTTCGCTTTACTCTCACCCCATGAGGGGCATAGCATTTGGCAAAGATACCCTATTGAGAAACGGGGGTGAAGGCAAATGAACGAAGAAAAAATCTCACCGGGAGCCTATTTACAGCGACAGATTACGGAGAGGTCTCGGAAAGTTGCGAAGAGCAACAATGTCGCTGGTTACGTGGCGATGTGGCCTGATGCTCTGAAGGAAGTCTTGGCGAAATTTCCAAATCTTTCAAGCGACGAGAAAGCGGCCTTGCGCGGTAATGTTGATGGGCAAATTCACTCAATGGGCGCACGGACCAAACAAGATTTCACAGCAGCGTTGCAAGCAGTGGCGCGGGTTCTCGCGTCGTAGGACTGATGCCTGCGCTTTGAGGAAATATGAAATTCACTCTCAGCCTTCTTTTGGCCCTGACCACAGCCACAGCAGCCTTAGTCAACAAGAAGCCCGCGCAGGTCTGCAAGGTTAACTTCGCTGTCGTCTACCCTGATGAGACTTTTGAAGAGATCACGAGCCGAACGCTCGGGGCCAAGGGATTCCCGCGCACCGCGAACACGTTTAAGCGGGAATGTCGCAAGGCGTTCAACTTAGGAAAGCAAAAGTGAATGACCCACCGAAGTCGTGGAAAGTTCCAATCGTGGGACCTACAGGTGCGGTATTGCACGGTTCTGCGTTCATATTGCTCTATTCGTTTCCAACGAGAGATCAAGCGCAGAAGTACGCCGAGTGTCTGAGGACCGTGGGGATGAAGGTTAGCCTGTGTGATGAGCGAGGGAGCGTATACGAAAGAAAAGACAAACCGGGAGGACGCTAAAAATGATGAAGCTGAGATGGCTTGTCTTAGCGGCCAGCGTCCTATGGGCCCCCGTTGCGGCTGCTCAAAAGAACGCAAGTCTTGATGAACAAAAGAAATGCGACGCCCAAGCAAGTAAGGTGTATCACGAAGGCCGAGCATTAGAGGGACATCATGGAGAAGATTCGACTGGAATGAACGGATATACCAGTCACTTTGACCCCGCCACAAATATCTGTTATGTCTGGGTTCGGTGGGCCAAGATAGATAAGAAAGGTCCAACTTTTGCGGATAACATCTCTGATGCATTTGAAGGAAGGCTCTACGCCAGTTATATGTGGATGAACCTCGAAGGAAAGAAATCCTGGGAAGTGACACCATCAATTTGTAGTGTGAAGCCGCGTAAGCAAGAGGAAATAACCTGTAAGACCGAGGAAGAATTTGTCAGTCTGGTTGACAAATACTTTGGCATAGGCCGATGAGGAGGACGCCAAATCGCGAGACTAGAAATCCGTATCAAAGCGTTGGAAGATAGAGCGAGCCGCGAGGTTGCCAAGGTCGAATCAGAGTCTGTGGCGAAAATGATGGGACAGATGCATCAAGACGGAAAGTAAATTCGAGTACGGAAAAAGTACGGAAGTCGCTCCAAAACAGCCCGCGCGTTCTACTCTCCGAATGCCGCATCAATTTGACCGCGTAACTTGCCGCTGTTCGTGACACCGAGATATTTTTGCGTCGTTTCTAGGTTCTTGTGCCCGTGCCCGCTGCATTGCTACAGGTAGCGTCTGAGAACCGATAGCGACTACAGCGTGGAGTTCGACAAGCAACTTCGCGAGCGCGAGGGTAGACCTGAGTTCAAGATGGTGAATTTGAGGCGCTTGTAGGCCCGCTTTTTCTAACCTCCGAAAGCGGTATTGACTTGGCCGCCCAATTTTTCTGTGTTGGTTGAGACATACCGAACGTCGGAAGTTAGTGCAAAACTCCGACCAAAAACTCCCACCATCTACCCCGAAAACACCCTAAAATGCCCTAAGGTTTCCGAAGGTAACTACATGTAGAATCAGTAAAAGTGAGTGTTCCAGCTAAATCCTGAAGCTAGCGCGTCTGCCAATTCCGCCATTCGGGCACAAGAGCAGGTATTGCGAGGCAAATTCATTGTGCCCGCGCATCGCCGCGTTTGTCAACGCGGCGCGCGTGCGACCGCGGCCTCAAACCGGCGTAAGGACACGGATCGGATTGCCGGCGAGGAAGGCGCGAACGTCCTCGACGGCGTCGCCGTAGAATACGCGATAGTTTTCGGCGGTTACGTAGCCGAGATGCGGGGTCAGCACGACATTTTCCAGGTGACGCAGAGGGTGATCCGCGGGCAGCGGTTCCTGGTCATACACATCGAGCGCGGCGCCTGCGATCTTGTGGCTTTCGAGCGCGGCAACGAGCGCCCGCTCGTCCACGATGGGGCCTCGCGAAGTGTTGATCAGGTAGGCGGCGGGTTGCATCGCGGAGAGATCGTCCGGCCCGACGAGTCCGCGGGTGCGCTTGCTCAATACCGTGTGGATCGTAAGAAAATCGGCGCGGCGGAACAGTTCCTGCTTCTCGACGCGCCGGACGCCCAGAGAGTTGGCGCGCTCCGCCGTCAGATTCTCGCTCCAGGCGATGACCTCCATCTGGAACGCCTTGCCGTAGACGGCCACCTGGCTGCCCAGCTTGCCGAGACCGAGAATCCCCAGCACCTTGCCGTGCAATCCGATACCAATTCTCGTCTGCCATCCGCCCCTACGCATGCCTGCATCTTCGCGCGGGATGCCGCGAGCCAGCGCCAGGATCAAGCCCCAGGTAAGCTCCGCGGTCGGATGCCGCAGCACATCGGTGCCGCAGACCACAATCTCGCGTTCGGCCGCCGCTTTCAAGTCAATCGACGCGTTGACCATCCCCGTCGTGACCAGAAGCTGCAGGTTCGGCAGCCGCTCAAGCAGCGACCGGCGAAACGCGGTCCTTTCCCGCATCGCCACCACGATTTCAAAATCGCGCAAGCGCTCGGCCACGGCGTCTTCGCTCGCGAGCGTCTCGTGAAACGTTTGTATCTCGACGCCGGGACGCAGGCCATCCCAGTCGGCCATCGCCAGCGCCGCTTTCTGGTAGTCGTCGAGAATCGCAAGCCGCATCATCGTTTAAGTCGAAGCCTAAATTCAAATGCCGGGCAGCCCGTACTATACACCTAGCTTTTCGGTATCAATAAATTCAGCGGAGCATTTCCGTATAAGTTCCTTAGATGGAAGGCTGGAAAAATAAAACGTCCCGACAGAGCCGAGACGTTTTACATGCCGCAAAGTTCCTTTTCGTTTAGAACTTATTCCAGAGGAAATTGAGCCCGGCGTTGATGGGGCGCCGCAGTCCGCACAACTGCGGCGCCTTATTCTCAGTCTTGCCCGCTCGGCCTAAGCCACGGCTTTGCTAGCAACCGGCTTCGGGACGCCATTGATCGTCTTCAGAATGCGGGAAACGATCTGGTAGGGATCCCCTTCGGAGTTCGGACGGCGGTCTTCCAGATAGCCCTTGTAACCATTCTTGATGAAGTGAATCGGCATCCGGATCGAAGCGCCACGATCGGAGAGACCATAGCTGAACTTGTCAATGGCTTGCGTTTCGTGCAGACCCGTCAAACGCAGATGGTTATCCGGGCCATACACGGCGATGTGCTCGGCGACGTTGTCGGAGAACGCCTTCATGAGGGCTTCAAAATATTCCTCGCCGCCTACTTCGCGGATGTATTTCGTCGAGAAGTTACAGTGCATGCCGGAGCCATTCCAGTCGCCCTTGATGGGTTTGCAATTCAACATGAAATCCACTTCGTATTTCTCACACAGACGCATCATCAAATAGCGAGCGGTCCAGGTGTCATCCGCGGCTTTGGCGGAGCCTTTGGCGAAGATCTGGAATTCCCACTGCCCTTTCGCGACTTCCGCGTTGATGCCTTCATGATTGATACCCGCGGCAAGGCACAGATCCAAGTGTTCTTCGACGATCTTACGGGCCAGGCTGCCCATATATTTGTAGCCAACGCCGCAGTAGTAGGGGCCTTGGGGGACACTCGGGTAGCCGTTTTCGGGGAAGCCGAGGGGGCGCCCGCCTTGATAGAGGAAGTATTCCTGCTCAAAACCAATCCACAAGTCCGGGTCGTTCTCGATCGTAGCGCGTGCGTTGGTGGAATGCGGGGTGCCATCGGCGTGCAGGACTTCGCTGAGAACGATATAGGCGTCCTTGCGGCTTGCATCCGGATACAGAGCCACGGGTTTTAGCACGCAGTCAGAGCTTTTGCCTTCGGCCTGCATCGTGGAACTGCCGTCAAAACCCCAATTGGGCAGATCGGCAAGGGCGGGTGGATGCTCAAATGCCTTGAGTAGAGTTTTGCCGCGCAGTTCAGGAACGGGCTTTTTGCCATCAAGCCAGATGTATTCGAGTTTGTACTTTGTCATGGTATTCGGAGGATCCCCCTAAAAAAAAAGCGCAAAGATTAAATTCCTGGGACAGCCACACGCTGACGAAATACCTGAGCAGCGAACAAGCAATGTATCGTGTGGGTCTTCCGCCGTCCAATCGAAGTTATCTCTCCGTTGGTTCTCATTTTGTGATCCTAAAACCCGTTTCCTGTGCCGGAGCCTAACTCTCCAGCCAAATTTCTAGCGGCACTACAAGCCGAGGGGGCGCTTTTGGGCGTACAATTGGCGGCGAACTTACGTCCGACGGGTCCGAATCAGGCACATCGGGCACCTCGGGGGGCTTCAAACCGCCCCGAACCAGGGAATCATTTGAGGAGGCAATCATAATGGTGGGATGCGGATGTGGTTTCACACGCCGTGATCTTCTGCGCGCGGGGTCGCTCACCGCGGCGGGGATTCTCCTCGGCTCGAAGTTGGACTCCCAAACAAAAAAGGGGATGCGCATCGACATTCACGCGCACGTTTGGACGGACGAATACCTGGACCTGACGCAAAGTTACGGAAACACGGACACCGGCACGCAGCGCAACAAAGGGGCGGGCCTCGGCAAGGAAGAAATGGATAAACGCTTCGCCCTGATGGAGGCCAATGGGGTGGAGATGCAAATCTTGTCCATCTGCCCGCAGGCGCCGCACTTCGACAATAAAGAACATGCGGTGAACGCCGCGCGAAAGGCCAATGACCTGTATGCGGAAGTCGTAAGCCGCTGGCCCACGAAATTTAAGGCGTTCGCGGCTGTTCCGCTGCCTCACGTGGACGAAGCGCTCAAGGAACTGGACCGCGCCCTCGGGCAATTAAAAATGGTGGGCGCCACGATTCAAACTTTTATCGGCACCCGCTCCATCGCGGACCCCGCCTTCGCTCCCTTCTACGAAGAACTCAATAGCCGCGGCACGGTCCTGTACATACACCCATCCGGCAACGGGCTGGATTCGCCTTACGTCTCTCCCTTCCACCTGAGGTGGGCGATTGGCGCGCCGATGGAGGACACAACCTCGATTATGCATTTGATCGAAGCGGGCATTCCGCAACGCTACCCGAAGCTAAAAATCGTAAATTCCCATCTGGGCGGGATGATTCCGATGGTGTTGCAGCGCCTGGATAACATTTCCCTCTGGGAGCATCCGTTGCCGGAAAAGCCAAGCATCACCGCAAAGCGCATGTGGTTTGACAGCGTGGGACACGGGCACCCGCCCGCATTGAAGGCGGCGGTGGATTCGTTAGGCGCCGACCGAATCGTTCTCGGATCGGACTATCCGTACGAGGGCGGCGAACTCTATAACCGCGCGATCGCCTACATTCGCGACGCGGGCTTGAAGCCAGGGGACGTTGACAAGATTCTCGACCGCAACGCCGCGGGCGTATTGGGATTGGCTTGACAACTTCTCTAGAGGCGGAAAAAGTCAGCTCCAAACCTCGGCTGACCCGCAACCAAATCCGCAGCTTCTGGGCTGCGTGGGGCGGCTGGAGCATGGATGGGATGGACTCGTTCATCTATTCCCTCGTGCTCGTTCCGGCTTTGACCGAGTTGTTGCCCCGATCCGGAATTCCCGCGACCACCGCCAACATTGGCTACTACGGCGGACTTTTTTTCGCGCTTTTCATGATTGGGTATGGGACGGCCCTGATTTGGGGGCCGATCGCGGACCGCTTCGGGCGCGTGCGCACGATGATGTTCAGTATTTTTTGTTTTTCGCTCTTTACGCTGCTGGCCGCGTTTGCCACGGGCGTATGGAGCCTGGCGATTTTCCGGTTCATGGCGGGATTGGGAATTGGAGGCGAGTGGTCGGTGGGGGCCGCGCTGGTTTCCGAAGACTGGCCCGAGGAACGCCGCACGATGGGCGCGGCGCTCATGCACACGGGCTACTACATTGGTTTTTTCTTTGCCGCGGTGGCCAACGTTTTTATCGGCAGCCATTATGGATGGAGATATATGTTTGCGCTGGGCGGCGCTCCGGCGCTTCTGATCGGCTTGATTCGCAATAACGTCCAAGAGCCGGCGCGCTGGGAAAATAGATTGCAGGAACTCGGCAAAAAATGGACGATGCACCGCGCCTTCCTGAAACTTTTCTCGCCGCAGTACCGCCGCCGGACCATTGTGAATTCGGTGTATCTGATCGTTTCGCTGTGCGGTTTGTGGGCCGGGTCCGTCTACGCTCCAACGGCAATCACCTTTATCGCGGAGAGAGCTGGAAAAACCGCGGCGGAGGGAGCGCGGCTCGCCTCCTATTCAACGGCGCTTCTCGGAATCACCACAGTTCTCGGCGCATTGATCGTGCCGCGGCTCGCCGATTGGGTGGGCCGCCGGGCCACGCTCGGATTTTTTTACGTCGTGATGCTTTTCGCCATCTGGCTGACTTTCGGCCACGTCTTTTACATGGAACGCAATGCCATCGCCTGGTTCATGGTGTGCTCCGTGCTGCTCGGTTTGGGCGGAGCCAATTTCATCGTGTACTCCTTCTGGCTACCTGAACAGTACGGAACGGAATGCCGCGCGAGCGCGTTCGCGTTCATCACCAACTTCGGACGCTTTACGGCCGCCGGATTCACGTTTCTGGTGGGCATGGGTATCCGCCACTTTCAGACAATCGGAATTCCCGTGGCGATGTCGGCCCTGGTTTTCCTCGTCGGGCTGGCACTGGTGCCATTCGGCGAAGAAACCAAAGGCAAGCATTTGCCAGCCTGAGCATGCCCGAAAAAACAAATCAGGATAGAGAGGAAAAGACCGAAAGCCCGAACGATTGAAAGGTTTAAGCGTTGGGCACCCGACTGTTCAAAATCACTCAAAGGCTTGCGCAACCGGCTGCCGAATTCGCGCAAATAATGTATTCGTGCTTTCACAGACGCGGTGTCAAATTGATTGACGCAAGTGCGTTGACGGCACTCACCCTACACCCGTAAGACTTAAAGACGCGGCCCAGCTGCCTTCGGGTGGCCGGGCCACTCTGTATTTATGTTCAAATACCTTCCAAGTTTGTTTGTCCAGTGCGCGGTTTTTCATCAACGGCGTCAAGAATGTCTTCCGTCGGAAAAGTGGTATTGTTAAGCGTTGTGTACTTTTCCCCGCTCCTTCTGGTGTTTCTTAGCCAGCTTTCGGCTGTTTCGCCTTTGGACGGTATTGTCACTGGGTTGCTGTTCCGTATGGTGATTTTTATATTCACGGGTCTGCTCCTTTGGGCTTTTCTGCCTTATAGAGAAGCCGCAATTGCTTCTAGTTTATTTTTTGCGGCCCGCAAGTCATCTTTCATCCGAAGGCCCGTCTGCGAAGCGGCTGGCACTTTCGCAAATGTGAGCCCACCGGCAGTTCTGGTAGCTTCACTATCCATCTGCCAAACATAGTAGTCCAACTGCCCTTTCAGAACGCGTTTAGCGTCTACGCGGTCTTGGTTACACGCAATGCCGTCGTACATACGAAGCATAGCGTTCGCGGCGTACATCCGGTCCTCGGCGGTTGTCGCCTGCCCGTCCAAGAACACGAGCACTTCGAACTCTTGGCCTTGCATGGTCTTTTCCATTTCTCTGAAATCCTTCGAATAGTTGCCGAAGACCGTCACCTGTGCGCTTAGGTCATGGGGGTTCGATTGCGACCGTGAAGTCGCGTCCTGTCCGCCGAGACTCGTTGGAAATGTAGCGAAAATCGTGGTGCCAAACATCAACAAGGCAACCAGTAAAGGCCCGTACAGCCTAGTGCTGATTTTCATATTGCCTCCAGGCGGCTGACCAACCCTTTCGTGCTTTTTCTGTTGACGAACGCTCGCAGTCGAATGATACCACTCCTGTACGTCAACACCGAGTGACTGGTTTGGCTTTTTAGGGTGCCCGATCCTTCCCGTTTTTGGAAGGGTCGGAGTTTTGACTTCTCTTCCGTTCCATGACCAAGGGCAAGCATTTACCATATTGAGTAAACTCCATCAGATACAATCAGCTGGCCCGCCGCGATTGAGCAATGACATCATGACGCGGATTATTAGGGTGATGCCGACCACGCCCTTTCTTTCTTTTCGAGTTTAGATCCTCCAACATGGCTTCTCGCAGTAGCGCATTTGCCCGAGTCTGGTATCCCTTGCCAAGTCGCCGCAGCCAAGCAATGATATCGGCGTCAAGGCGAAGGGTCAGTTGGCGCTTCAAGGGCCGATAGAAGGGATTACGGACCGCTTTTTGCCAGAACTTCTCAGACAATTCAGGGATATCGGAAGTATTGATTTCGTTACCAGGTCGCCGAGACAACTTCTCCAGGCGGCGTTTCCGTCCAGCCGTGAGGAGGTTATCCGCGAGACTCTTCTTTACGATTTTCGTCATAGCGTTGGCGCTCCTTCCGAATTGCTCTTCGAGCTGAAATAATTCGAATGATTTCGTCTCCTTGCACATTCCGAACGGTGTGGGCAACGAGGAGCAGCACAATGCCCCCGACCAAGCCAAGGGTCTGCCAACGAAGCTCGCCGCCCTCCAGGCGGTCTTGCTCGACTAGCGCGTACGGGCCGGAAAAAACCAGCATCGCATCTTCAAACCGCACACCGTGCTTTCGTGCGTTCAACTTGGCTTTAGCCTCGTCCCATTCGAACCGGACCATCGAGGATTAGTGTAGCTCCAGAAATGTAGCTACACAAGGAAAGCATGTGCGAGAGTCGTCGCGGCCATCACGGCCGGGAAAGTGTGGCCGACATCAGGACTTCAACTGAATCTCAAATTCGACATAGCAGCGGGACGGTCTTGGATTGGTTGCCAGGCCATCGATCTTCGGCACCAGCCGCGCGATGAGGGTGTCGCTCAGGTTCTCCAGCTCCCTCCGGGGTGACGTCTTCATATCGATGGCATACTTAGCCACGCAAGCGCCCGCGCTTGATCAGATCGACTTTGATGGTTTCCAAGGGAACGCCTTTCTCCCTGCGCCGCCGCGGAAGGCTTGAACGCCAGCTCGATGAACCGGACATCTTTATCGCTCCCATTCTTTAACGTCCGGGGCGGGGCGCCTTTCTCGAACCATAAGAATTCTCCCGCGCGCAACAACTCGTCGGGGCCTTTGCCGGAGGCTGGTGTGATGGATGCCGGATCGAGAGCGACGAGTAATTCGGATTGCGTCGGATTGGCGATTTTGAAGTTCTTGCGCGGAAGGACGCGCACGGTCTGAACACGCGTCTGGTCCGATTCAAATTGCGGCAGATCGATGTGACTGGAGGCCGATGCCTTCGCCGCCACAGCGGGACAGTTCAGCGGCTTGCCCGGAAGAACAGCGGCGCAGAGATTGCGCTCGCCGGTCTGCGGCTGGAGGAGTTCGATCGCGACAGTGTGGTATGCCGATTGGCCGTCATTGCGTGTCGAGTGAACGTAGCCGCTGAGTTGCATGCGCACCTGGCCGTCCGCATTCTTCGTGTGTACGTCCGGCTTTCCGGGAATACCCACCGTGACCGTCTGGTCGCCAATGGCGATGGCAATCGCGTCGTGGTTGTGCCGATGCAACAGAAGCGAATCGCCGGCCGCGGCCTCCGCGTTGTACACATTGACAGTCTCATTGTGAAGCGCCAGGTGGTGATGGGGCTCCTCGGCCATCGTGATAATCGCAGGCGTTTGCGCGGCAAGCGGCAGCGGCAAAATCAACAGCGCGGTGAGCCATGCAGTTTTCGTTTTCATTCGGCCTCTTTTCTGTACAATCTCGCGAAGCCCGGCGCGAATTAATTTCTAATCCATGGCAATCACGCCGGCGCGGCAACTGGACACATCACACTCAAACCTTCCGCCAAGATTGAGAATTCAATTTATGCTGGATCAGATGCCTCGTCAATCGGCCGTGTACATGGACTTAGGCTCTGGCGCGGTGAGCCGGCCCTAACGCGCCAGTTAGTTCCCCCGGCGCGCAATTTTTTGTGGTATGGTTCGTGGAGAGAGAAAGCCGGAGTGATCTCCGCACGCAGCAATTCCCCTTCTTGTGTCGAATCGGAACTTCACCACAAGGGGTAGACATATTGAGCACGGAGCAACAACATTTTGTGCTTTCTCGTCGGTTTTCACTTGACAGAAATTTCGCCGTTGTTTAGAGTGCGCCCTCAGATTCAGGGGGGAACGTGATTTGGCGAGCGGACGGGCTATACACTCCGGGAACCCCGCAACGCCGTTTCACCTAACCTGCCGGGCTCAATCGCTACATCGAGGGGGTACCCTTCCACTCTCCATTGCCGGCGCTCCCAGCGCTGCCGGCGCGGCGTAGCGCAAGACCGTGGGCGCTCGAGTGGGGCCGACGGAATGCGCCAGGGGAGTTGTTTTCTATTGACGATTCGGAATTCCCGGCCCACCCAGTCGAATCCAGTGGCTGCCTGCTGAGAATCAGGCAACTGCGAACTCCCGGACACGAATTCGGGAGTAAAATGAGGAGGTTCCCTCTGCGCGGGGGAGCCGACCTGCGCGGAGGCAAGAATGGCACACACGAAGATGGCGATCAACGAAAAGACGCTTCAGCCGAAACCGGCAACTACCGCCGATGTAGAAGTCCGTACAGGTCTGGAGTTCCAGCGGAAATTTACGGATGGAAAGGTTTCCCCGTTCGCCGCGGTCGAATGGGAACGCCGCGTGGCGCTGATCGGCAACGAGAAGGGCAAGACGATTTTCCGCCAGGAAAATGTGGAAGTGCCGAAAGGCTGGTCGCAGACCGCGACGAACATTGTTGCGTCGAAATATTTTCACGGCAAGCTCAACACGCCGGAGCGCGAAGGCTCGGTGCGCCAGCTCATCGGCCGCGTCGTGAACACGATCGTCAAATGGGGCGAGCAGGGCGGCTACTTCGCCAACACCCCATCGCGTGACGCCTTCCGCGACGAATTGACGCACCTGTTGGTCGAGCAGAAGATGGCCTTCAATTCGCCGGTGTGGTTCAACGTGGGCGTGCAGCCCAAGCCGCAGTGCTCGGCCTGCTTCATCAACTCGGTCCAGGACGACATGGAATCGATCATGAACCTGGCCAAGACCGAGGGGATGCTGTTCAAGTGGGGCTCCGGCACGGGCACGAATTTCTCCACGCTGCGCGGCAGCCGCGAAACGCTCTCCGGCGGCGGCATCGCTTCCGGACCGGTGAGCTTCATGAAGGGTTTCGACGCCTTCGCCGGCGTGATCAAGTCCGGCGGCAAGACGCGCCGCGCCGCGAAGATGGTCATCCTGAATGTGGACCATCCGGACATCGTCGAGTTTATCGACAGCAAGATGAAGGAAGAGCGCAAGGCGCAAGTCCTGATCGAGCAGGGCTACGATCCCGCGATTGATGGAGAAGCCTACTCGTCGATCTTCTTCCAGAACGCGAACCACTCCGTCCGCGTCACCGATGAATTCATGCAGGCGGTCGAAGACGACCGCGACTGGTGGACGCGCAACGTCAACGACGGAAATCCGGTCGAAAAGCACGGCGCGCGCGAATTGCTGCACCGCATGGCCGAATCCGCCTGGCGCTGCGGCGATCCCGGCATGCAGTACGACACCACCGTGAATCGCTGGCATACCTGCAAGAACGACCGCGCGCATCAACGCCTCGAATCCCTGCTCGGAATACATGTTCCTGGACGACACGGCGTGCAACCTGGCGTCGCTCAATCTGATGAAGTACCTGAATCCGAACGGCTCGTTCGACGTCGAAGCGTTCCGCCACGCCGTGGACATCACCATCACGGCGCAGGAAATCCTGGTGGACAACGCCAGCTATCCGACTCCGAGGATCGCCGACAACTCGCACAAGTTCCGCCCGCTGGGCTTGGGCTACGCCAACCTGGGCGCGCTGCTGATGTCCATGGCCCTGCCTTACGATTCCGACGGCGGGCGCGACATGGCCGGCGCGGTCACCGCGCTGATGTGCGGCGAAGCCTATGCGCAATCCGCGCGCGTCGCCGAGCGGCTCGGGCCTTTCCCAGGCTACGCCGCCAATCGCGAGCCGATGCTGGACGTGATCCGCATGCACCGCGACTCGCTGCGCCCGATCAAGGCGGAAAATGTCGTGCAGCCGTCGCTGCTCGGCGCCGCGCAGACCGCCTGGGACAGCGCGCTCGCTCTTGGCGAGAAGTTCGGCTACAAAAATTCGCAGGTCACCGTGCTCGCTCCCACCGGCACCATCGGCTTCATGATGGATTGCGACACGACCGGCATCGAGCCCGACCTGGCGCTCGTGAAATACAAGAAGCTGGTCGGCGGCGGCGTCATCAAGATCGTCAACAACACCGTCCCGGCGGCGCTGATGAAGCTGGGCTATTCGCCGGAGGAAACTTCGCAGATCGTTTCCTACGTCGACCGCAACGGCAAGATGGAGGGCGCTCCCGGATTCAAGCCGGAGCATTTGCCGGTCTTCGATTGCTCGCTGGCCACGGTGGGCGGGCGTTCGATCGCCTGGCGCGGCCACTTGAAAATGATGGCGGCGGCGCAACCGTTCCTTTCCGGCGCGATCAGCAAGACGATCAACATGCCCGAGGAATCCACGATCGAGGACGTCATGCAGGCGTACATCGAGTCGTGGAAGCTCGGCGTGAAGGCCGTCGCGATTTATCGCGACAATTCAAAGGGCTCGCAGCCGCTTTCCGCCGCCGGCGATAAAAAAGACACCGCGCAACAGGGACAGATTGCCGCGGCAAAGGCGGCAGAAACCGCTTCACTGGTAGCCGAACAGCGCGAACTCTTCCGGCGCGCGCATCGCCGCAAGATGCCGAGCGAGCGCTCCTCGATCACGCACAAATTTTCCATTGGCGGGCACGAAGGCTACATCACCGTCGGCATGTACGAGACGGGAGAGCCCGGCGAAATCTTCATCAAGATGGCCAAGGAAGGCTCGACGCTCTCGGGCTTCATGGACGGCTTCGCGCTTTCGGTTTCGATCGGCTTGCAGTACGGCGTGCCGCTCAAGGCGCTGGTCGATAAATTCATCAACACGCGCTTCGAGCCCGCCGGCTACACGGGCCATCCGGCAATCCCGTACGCCAAGTCCGTGCTTGATTACATCGCGCGGTGGCTCGGCGGACGATTCATTTCTCCCGACTACCTAACGCACAACGGCGAAGCCGCTTTGCCCGCTGCGACGCGTGGCAGCCACGCCAGCCGTGCCTCCCGCCTTTGTCGCGACCGCCGATGACGATCCGCCGCCGACCAGCGCAGACTCGCGCCCGATGTTCGACGGCGCGCCCACCTGCTCCGAATGCGGCATGCTCATGACGCCCAACGGCGCCTGCTACAAATGCGAAAATTGCGGCGGCACGTCCGGCTGCAGTTAAACGAGGTACACAGGATGATTCCCCGAAGGGCACGGTTCGCCGTGTCCTTTTTTTTGCGAGCATGACGGCCCGATTCCCGCAGTTGTTGATAAAACCATGGATTGGACGCTTTGGATGGTGCGCTTAAGCGAGAAGACCTACGCGGAAGAAGCGACTGGTGGCATCGAGCAAAGGAGTCGGGCCAAAAAAACGAAAGGGGCTCGCATCCGAGCCCCTTCCAGCAAAACCCCATTTCACCCCGTCCCAAAAATGCCTGGGACATACACCACCCCGGGAAAATCAAAAACCACTTTGCATCCAATAGTGCAAGCGCGATGCCACCCATCGGAAATTCTTATGCTAGGCTTCAAGCCACTGATTCAACAAATGTTAGCCTAGAATGTGCCAATTACAGGCGTCACCGGCGCCGAGAATATCTACAGTTTTTCACAGTAATTGGTGGCAGGCGCTACAGTCTTCGGGAGAATTCAGGCGCCGATGGCCGTGCGAATCGCGGAGGCGAGGGTTTCGGCCCAGAGAGTCACGTCTTCAGCGCGCTCGGCTTCGACCATGACGCGCGCCTTGGGCTCGGTGCCCGAATAGCGCACGACGACGCGCCCGGCGGCGCCCAAGGTCTTCGTGGCCTTGTCGATCGCGGCGGAAACGACAGGCAACGATTCCAGCGGTGGCTTGGATTTCACCTCTATGTTCACGATGGTCTGCGGAAAGATCTTGAGGCCGCGCAGCAAGTCGTCGAGAGGTCCGCGCAGCGCCACCAGGCAGGCCATCTTGAGGGCCGTGAGCAGGCCGTCGCCGGTGGTGGCGTCGTCGAGAAAAATGATGTGCCCGGATTGTTCGCCGCCCAGATTCGCGCCGCTGCGCAGCATCTCTTCGAGCACGTAGCGGTCGCCCACGGGCACGCGAGCGAGGCTCAAGCCTTCGGCTTCGAGTGCGCGCTCGAGGCCCAGATTCGCCATCGTCGTGCCGATCACGCGGCCGCCGTTCAACTGGCCGGCGGATTTCAGGAATCGCGCCACAGCCAGCAACACGCCGTCGCCGTCCACATGGCGTCCGCTCGCGCTCACGAACATCGCGCGGTCGGCATCGCCGTCAAACGCCACGCCCAGCGCGGCATGCGTTTCGATCACTTTCTTCCGCAAGATTTTCCGGATGCAGCGAGCCGCAACCGTCGTTGATGTTGCGGCCATTCGGCTGGTCGTGGATCGCGATCACGTCGGCGCCGAGCGAGCGGAACAGCGACGGCCCAAGCTGGCTCGCCGCGCCATTGGCGCAGTCGAGCACGAGTTTCATCCCCGCGAGTTTCGCGCCCGGAATCACGCGCCCGCGCAGGTACGCCAGATATTCTTCGTCGAGCGAGCGGTCGGTGGGAACGGCAATCCCGTGCGGGGCCGTCTCATGGCCTTTGTGATTGTGAATCTCGATTTCGAGGTGTTCCTCGACTTCGTCGGGGAATTTCATGCCCGTTCCGG
Organism: Terriglobia bacterium; assembly: GCA_963811715.1. GTDB lineage: Bacteria > Acidobacteriota > Terriglobia > Acidiferrales > UBA7541 > Palsa-360. The sequence continues at coordinate 1,160,187 of CAWESM010000003.1, read as the reverse complement.
CGAACAGTTTCACGCCATTGTCGTGAAAAGGATTGTGTGAGGCGGAAATCACCATGCCGGCCGAGAATTTTTTCTGCCGCACCAGGCAGGCAACGCCCGGCGTGCTGATGACGCCCGCGGAAACGAATGCCACGCCGTCATCGGCGAGCCCCGCGGCGAGCTGCGCGGCAATATGGGGTCCCGATTCGCGCGTATCCATGCCGATCAGGACGCGCGGGTTTCGCGTCGCGCTCCAATAAATATTTTCCGAGCGCCCGCGCGACGCCGTATAGAGTGGCGTCGTCCAGCGGATACGTGCCGGGAATGCCGCGAATGCCATCGGTGCCGAACAATTCCTTGGTCATAGTTGAAATCAGAATGGACGGGGAGCCATGCCGGACCCTGAAAAGTCTAGCACAGGCTCTTTCACCCGGCAGGAGGAGCAAACGCGTGGCGCGGCACAAGAGTAACCTGGAATGCCGAGGGTGTGACCTGGACAACTGTCACACCGTACGGAGCGCCCACCATGTCCGGCGTGATCCGCATCTGGGAGGGCCCTTCCTTCCCTTCTTTCAAGTCCACGCGGAGATTCAGGTCGGCCGCGACCATCCGCCGCAGTAGCGCGGAACGCCCGCGCACTCGCACGTGCACCGAAGTGGGCACGTCGCCAGAAATTTCCAGCTGAGCAGGCATGCTGGTGAATTCGAGCGGCACCTGAAAACCCACTTCGGCGAACGGCTCCGAGGTGTAGGTAGCCCACAACAGAAATGAAATGCCGAGCGACAGAAGCTTCAGGGCCGCGTTGGCGAAAATGTATTTGCGCAGGAACCGCATCGTCTATCTCCGCACCGGCGTCCGAACGTTCGCAAGCGCGGCGGGCAACACCGAGGTCGTCCTCCGGCGCGAGAACATTTCGCGTCAGGCGGTCGCCGAGTTCTTCGGGGGTGAGATTCGTGTCGATCGCTCCGCCGGACGCGAGCGAAATCGAGCCCGTTTCCTCCGAAACGAGCACCACGACTGCGTCGCTATCCTCGGTAATTCCGATGCGCCGCGCGGTGCCGCGTTCCGAGCTGTTTCGAAATCAAGGGATTCAGCGACAGGGGCAGGAAGCAGCCCGCGGCGGCCACTCGCGATCCCTCGATAATCACGGCGCCGTCATGCAGTGGAGAGCCGGGCCGGAAAATCGAAAGCAGCAGGTCGTAGGAAAGCTTGGCATCGAGTGGAATCCCGCTCTCGATATAGGTTCGCAACCCAGCCTGGCGTTCGACGACCATGAGCGCGCCGATGCGGTTTTGCGAAAAATACTCGGCGGCCATCACGATATCATCATGCTCGGCTTTCGGTCTTGTGTGAAGCGAATCTCATCAACGAAAGGTTGCGCCCGAATCGCGAAAGAGCGCGGCGAATTTCCGGTTGAAAGAGGATGATCAAAGTGATCGCGACGTAAGGCAGCATGGTCGTGAGCAGCCACTCGACCATTTCCAGCCGCGCCCAGCGCGCGCCGCGGTAAAAAAGCATCAGCAGCGCGATGGCCACCAGCATTTGCACGGCGCGCGTCCCGCGCAGCAATTTCAGCAGGTAGTAGATCAGAATCGCAATGATCAGGATGTCGAGCGCCGATCGCACGTCCAGGCGCGCCAGGGGAGCGATCGTGCAATGCGGCGGCGAGCATCGTCGTGAGTTCTACGGTATCGCAGCCGTGCCGCTTGGAGCAAGCCGTGGTTTATACGCGTCGCGCCGCTATGCTATGGTGAATTCGGTGTCATCATGCAGACCGAAGACATCAAGATCACTTCGCGGTCCAATTCCTCGCAGCGCATTATCGCCCTGGGAATTGTATTTGCGTTTCTGTACTGGGCTTCCAGCATCGTCATGACGCTGCTGCTCGCGGTCCTGCTTGCCTATTTTCTCGACCCCGTCGTGGAAATCCTCGAAAAAATGCACATCCCGCGGGCGCTCGGAGCGTTGTTCGTTCTACTGGCGGTCACCTCGATCTTTGGCGGCCTGGGCTATCTGATGGTCGACCGCGCGGACCAGTTCCTGGCCGATTGGCCTCGCTACAGCGCGGGCATGCGCAGCGCCGCGACGGCGTTGGACCGCAAGCTGGCCATCTTCGAAAAACAGGTGGAAGCGATTGCCCCGGATGAAGAAAAGGGCCGCCCGCCGGTGCGCATTACCGAATCGCGGCCTGTTCGCGACCTGTTGTTTAGCGGCGTAGGTTCGCTGTATTCCATTCTGCTCGTGGCGACCTTTCTGCCGTTCCTGGTGTTCTTCATGCTCGCAGCCAAACGGCGGATCTGGCAAGCCACCATGGAGCTATTTCCCGACGAGAACCGGACGCGTGTCCAGGAAGCACTCGATCAGGTCAGCGCCATGCTACGCAGCTATGTTGCCGGCAACGCTTTGGTGGCGCTGATACTGATGCTCGCCAGCTGGGCCTTTTTCTTGGCGATTCACCTGGACTACCCATTTCTTTTGGGATGCGCCTCGGGCTTGCTGAACCTCGTGCCTTATCTGGGCGCGGTCCTGGCGTGGCTGCCTCCTTTCATGATCGGAATGACCCACTGGAGGACAATCGGTCCATACGTTGGCGTCGCGGCGATGCTGAGTTTCCTCCACATGATTGGACTCGAACGTTCTGATGCCTGCGATCGTTGGCCGCCGCGTCCATTTGAACGCCCTGGCCGTAACAATCGCATTGTTATTTTGGGGATGGCTCTGGGGCGCGATCGGACTCATTCTGGCGATACCCATTACGGCCACGATTAAGGTGATCTGCGATCACGTCGACGGGTGGGAGCCCGCGGGCCGCTGGCTCGGCGCGTAATTCATCGGTGCGGGCTCTATTTTTTTACGCTGCACGTCCCGGCCCGGCCGGGACGTGGCGCCCGCCGGAATAAATGGGAAATACGAATGTCCGTGACTCGTGGATTTATTTCACCGGCCCGCGAGAAACGTGGAACCGGAGGCATTTCGGTTTGAAATGAAGCCACACCAGCGCATTCTTTTGATTATTCTTGGCTTGCTCTTGGCGGGTACGGGCGCGGGACTGTTCGTAACCAGCGACTGGGGCAGCCGCACGGTTTCGCTCGGCAGAGGCCAGCCGGGCGGCCCGCAATCTCCCGTGGACATGCATCAGATGCAAACCGCGATGGCGCTCGCTCCGCTTGCAGTTTCCGCGGAAGAGCAGGACCGCGCGCGCGATGCGCTGCGCATGGCCGATCATGAAGTCGATTATGAATTCGCGGCAGCGCTGGACGAAGCCACCTCGCAGCCTGTACCTTCCACTCCCGAAATCCGCGCCATCCAGGAACGGATATCGAAGGCGCAAAAAAGCGTTGCCGAACTTGATGCCGACGTTGCCCGCATCACGAAACTCCAGGCGGCCGCGGCGGCAAATCAGAAGCAGGCTCTGGCGCAGCAACTCGACCTCGCAAATGCGCGGCTGGAACTGAACGAAGACGAACTCGCCGATGCGGACCAGGATTTGGAGCGCGCCGGCGGCGACCCCCAAGGCCGCATCCAGCGCATGGTCGACGACCACAACGCCGCCCAACAGGACAGCAAAGGGCAACTGGATCTCAGCGCGGTGGGAAAACAGGCGGGAGCGACACTGCCCGTCTCCAACTCATTTTTTCCGCGCGCACGCGCTTGGTATGCGCTCCATTCCTTTGCAGGACGCCTCGGCCAAGCGGAACAGGAAGCGAACACAAAAGCCGCCGCATTTTCCAGCCGCCACGACGAACTCGAACACCAGCTCGAACAAGCGCAGTCCCAACAATCAAAAAAGCTCGCTGATCCGTCTTCCGGCAAATCCCCCACAGGATCCCTGGGCGGCGCGCCAACCTCTACATCCGACCAAACCGATGCCGCGATATCTTCTTACCGCTCCTTGACCGCGCTGCAGAAAAGGATGTCCGGTCTGGACAGCCGCATTCGAAACCAGCAAGACCTCGTGGGGGTCTATCGGCAGTGGAGCGCGCTGGCCGCTTCGCGCGAGCGCGGCCTGTTGCACGGCCTGTTCCTTTCCTTCGGTTGGATCCTCCTGATTGTGCTGGCTGTCGCGATCTTGGATCGCTTCCTGGAGCGGATTTTCAATCGCCTCGAACCAGACCAGAAGAAACTGCTCACGCTGCGCGCCGTCGCGCACCTTGCCGCCCGCGCGGCGGGCGCCATTTTAATTCTACTTGTGATTTTTGGAATTCCCAATCAGATGGCGACAGTCCTTGCGCTGGCCGGCGCCGGCCTTACGGTCGCGCTGAAAGATTTTATCGTCGGCTTTTTCGGCTGGTTCGTGCTGATGGGGAAAAACGGAATCCGCCATGGCGATTGGGTCGAGATCAACGGCGTCAGCGGCGAAGTCGTCGAAATCGGGCTATTCCATACTGTGCTCTTCGAAACTGGAAACTGGAACGATTCCGGTCACCCCACGGGCCGCCGCGTGACTTTCGTCAACAGCTATGCCATCGAAGGCCACTATTTCAATTTCTCGACTTCCGGCCAGTGGCTTTGGGACGAATTGCAGATTGCGCTCCCTGCCGATCAGGATCCTTACCCGATCGTGGACGAAGTGCAGAAGATTGTTGCCAAGGAAACAGATGCGAACGCGCGCCTCGCCGGAACAGGAATGGGCGCGTCTGGGGAACCTCCGCGGGACGCCCTCATTCTCGGCCGGGCCCGCCATCAGCGTTCGCCCGTCCAACCTTGGTTTTGAAATACTGGTGCGTTATGTGACGAGCGCGAATGAACGTCATAAGCAAAGATCGAATCTCTACCACGAGATCATCGAGTTGCTCCGCCGCAGGAATATTCCGCAGCCTGCACAGCCCCCCGCCGCCCCTTCAGCCGCCGCTGAAAGTGCGTAGCCTGGATTTCTCACAAGAGATGTCGCACGCACTCTGCTCTCATCCTATCGTGCGCGGGGAGCACGGGTTTGATGGCGCCAGCGGGACGCCAGGCACGGCGCAAAGGCTGTAGTCCGGCGCTCTTGTCCTGAGTTCGCCACGGCGGATGAAGGGTCAGTCCCGGGGCTTCTTCTCCGGTTTTCGCAGACGGCTTACGACGGCCGAAACATCTTCGGATTCCTGAAACAGCCGGATTGCCGCCACCCCCGCCGCACCTGCAGCGAGACACGAATTTGCATTTTCAACCGTGACGCCACCGATCGCGAGCACGGGAATGCGCACCGCGCGGCACACTTCGCGGAGCCGCTCGATTCCTTGCGGCGCGCCGAATCGCTGCTTTTGACGGCGTCGCGAAAACGGGCCCGAAGAAGAGGTAGTCAGCGCCGGCGACATCGGCTTCGCGCGCCGCTCCCACCGAATGGCACGATACGCCGATCCGAAATTCCATGCGGCCCGCGGAGCGCCGCCATTCCGCCACCGTTTCCACCGGCAGCGACATTTCGCCCAAATGAACACCCGCAGCGCTCGTGGCGAGCGCGACATCGAGACGATCGTTGACCAGAATCCTCGCTCCAGTCTCTCGCGTAGCGGCAACCGCGAGGCGCACCAGTTCGGCGAGCGCGCGGGTTCCAAGGTCCTTTTCACGGATCTGAATCCAGTTGATTCCGGCGGCTGCCGCCTTCCGAATGGTCTCCAGCAGCGCGTGCGTGGAATCCGTCCCGCTGTTCTCGGAAATCGGTTCGCCTGGGGAAGGCGCACACGCGCGCTCCAGCGCGCGCCTATCGGTCACGTAGCAGAGAATGGGTTTACGTTCGGGTGGCAACGGAGTTCGCAGCGTTCCCGCAACATGCTTCCGGCGAGCAGGACATCGAGCGCGCCCAGCCCGTCACGGCGCCGCGCACGGAAGGATGCAACAGGTAGGGAATCAGTCCGGGATACTTGTCCAGAAAGAAGTTGTGCTCCCAATATCCCAGCCAGGGGATCAGAATCAGCACCACCCCCAGCAGAAACACATCGAGACTGAGCAGAACACGAAGTAACGATTTCATCCTGGCGCTGCCTAGCGCGCCTTCCCGAGCAAGCTAATCCGCTCGGAGACGTCGCGGTAATCGATATTCATCGCATAAACCTGAGAGAAGCTTTTCACCGCGCCGGCCTTATCGCCGGCCAGCTCCTGTGCCACTCCCAGATCATACCGCAACGCAAGGATGGATTCCTGATCGAGTCCCGGGGTTTGAAGCGCGCGTTCGTACCAGATCGCGGCGATGGCCGGCTGTCCTTTTTCCATAAAGGCCAGGCCCAGCAGGGTGCAACATTGCATCGCATAGCGAAACGCCGGTCCCTTATCGGCCGATTTGGCGACTTTCTGAAATTCGCTGATGGCCTCTTCCAGCAAACCCATTTCTCTGTAGGCAATACCCAGATTGTAATGGGTCTCGAGGTCCTCGTGTATCGTCTTTTCCCATCTCGCCCATTTCGGAGCGAAATTCTTCAAACAGGTCGCCCAGTGGCCCGCTGATCTCGCCACCGGGAGGCGCAGCCGGCGCGGAGGCCCCGTTCGCCGGCGCTGGGCGTTTCAGTGGCGCACGTTTCGGCGGCAGGAGCCTTTGCGGGGGGAGGCGCCGCGGGTTGAGCGATCTCCTCAGGAATTCCCAGGGAGGATGTCGCCGACTCCAACTCCATTGCGCAGGTCGGCAAAGAGCGACTCTGCTGATCAAGGACTTCGGCTTGCGAAGCGCATGGCGGGCGCTGCGGGCTGCAGTTCGAGATCGAAGGCATGGCAGTTTCCGCCTGAACTTCCTCCACGGCTTCTTCGGGCACAGCAACAGGCACGGCGTGGCCGCCTCCGAAGGAGCAGCGGGCGCTGCATCGACCGGGGCTTCAGGGGCCTTTTCCGCCGGTTCTCCCAACTGTTGGGACAGCGCCGCCCACTCGTCCGACAAATCCACTTCGTGCACGACGGATTTCACGGAAGGCCGTGGGCTCACCTTTCTCCACTGGCGCCGGCTTGGCCGGAGCCTCCTGCGACGGGTTCCTCGAGTTGCGCCTCGATCGTCGGCACGGCAAACTCCAGCGGCACGCTTGGGGAAGGCTGCGGCGGAGCAGCTGCTTCCGCGGGGGAAATATCCGCCGCCCGCTGGAAACGGCGTCTGAAATCCGCATACCTCTCGGCGCCGGCACGGTCATTGCGTTCGATCGCAATTTGTTCAAGCGTTGCGGCAAGTTCCGCCGTCCGTCTGTCATTGCCCGCTCCCACTGAAAAATCCAGGAGACGTTCCAGGACTGGCGTATGCTGCGGAGCGCGCTCCAATATAGTTTCGAGCAGGTCAATCGCTTTCTGCGTCAGCCCGTAGCTGGAAAACAGATCGACGTCGGTCAATGCCTGCGTGACGTAGCGCTGCGATTCTTCATCCAGGTCTGATTCGGGGGACGCTGGAGGAGCGGGTTTGCCCTTCTCTTCCGGGGCCGCCAATTTCACCGGCGGCGGTATCTCGGCCGCCAAAGGCTCAAGCCCGGCCTTCGCGCGCAATTTCATGTACTGGCGGCGGGTCGTTTCGTCTTCCGGGCTTCGTGCCAGCAACTGCTCGTACGTTTCCAGCGCTCTCTTGTCGTCCCCCGTTGCTTCGAGCGCACGCGCAAGTTGTGCCAGTGCATCCGGCAAGCGGAACGAATCGCTGGCCCTTCCATACAGATCCACGAGCCATTCGAGCGGCTCAATCTGTCCCGGCTGACGCTCGGCGAGTCGCGAAAAGGTTTGCGCCAAAGCTTCGTGGTCGCCCGAATCGATCATGGTGTTGCGGATGAGCGCGAGCAAGGCCTGCGCACGGTCGAAGTCGTTTGCTTCGACCAAAACACTGGCGACATGATGTACCTGCGAATAGTTCTTGGGTTCCCGCGCAAACACTTTCTCCGCCAGCGCCGCGGCTTTTTCAGGCTGCCCGCTTTCTAAATACTGCTTTAGCAGCATGCCCGTGGTCTCGCCGCCAGCGTCCTGGTCCGGAAATGATTCCAGAAGCGTCGAGGCTTCGGCGCGCTTCCCTCCGCCCATCAACGCGCGCGCTTTCAAGGTGAGGGTCGGCAGGTGCTGGGCGTCAATCTTCAAGAGGCGGTCGGCCAGCCGAACCACTTCGGCGTGATCGCCATGATCGAGAACTCGCTGTATGGCGATGTAGAACGTCTCGATCGCTTCCTTTTGCTGCCCCATGGCGACTTGCAGTTCGCCTAGTTTCGTATGCACACGCAGGTTGTCCGGTTCCGCCTCCAGCAGCTTCCGCAAAAGTGCCGCTGCTTGCGGTTGGCGTCCGCCCTTCAAATGCACCTCGGCAAGCTGCAAGTACAGCGGCCGCGCCTCGCTGAGCACGCCCTGCTGAACGTAGAGTTCCGCCAATCGCTCCAAGGGACGGGTTTCCTCTGGCGCCAGCTTGGCAACTTTCTTGTAGATGGCGATGGCTTTGGTGGTGAAGCCGTCGGTCAGAAAAATTTTTGCGAGCCGTTCGAAATATTCCAGCGCCTGGAAGGTTTCGCCTTGGCGGACGAACAGATCGCCCAGGGTCATCAAGGTGACCTGATCTTTCGGCTCATTTTTCAGGATCTGCTGGTATTCAGCTATGGCCTGCGGCATCTTCCCCTGTTGAAGATACTTCTGCGCCGCGTCGAGGTGTTTGCTCTTGTTATAGGCCATCTTCTGATGCTCTTTCCACTGCCCCTAGCTGGAAGGGACGAACTCGGACAGTGGCAGATTCGCAGCTCTTCCCGCACCGATCCATCCAGACCGGCGCGCCACACATACCTCAGCGGACTGCTGCTGCAAGGCCTGGCCGAAGGGCCAGCCTGACAGACACCAAATTTACGCTAGCACGCGGGAAAAACCCAAGTCAACGCAACGCTTTGGAAGGCGTTCGGGGCAGTAATCATCGGGTTTGGAAGGGCCGGGACCCCTTCGGCACATCGGCAGGGTGTTTCTCCAAATTTCGTTTCAGGTAAGCGGCAAAGCAGTTTGCGTCGCGCCCGCGGCCCAGCAGGAAGCGTCCCGCACCGGGGCAAAGGAAAATCGATGATGCGGCGAGGGGCCGTGCAATCGCAGCGCGGCCAGATGATCGGGAGTGGCGTATCCTTTGTGCCGCCGCAAGCCGTATTGCGGATAGACCAGATCCCATTCGGCCATCAGGCGGTCGCGCTCGACCTTTGCCAGGATGGAGGCGGCCGCGATGGAGACGGAACGCGCATCGCCGTGAATCAGCGGTTTCTGTTCAATCAATTCGTCAAGCCTCATCGCATCCAGCAGCAAATAATCGGGAGTAATTTTCAGCCGGGCCAGAGCTCGCGACATGGCCTGCCGGCTGGCCTGGTAGATATTCCAGGCGTCGATGCGGCGCGCGTCGACCTCCGCCACGCCCCACGCTAGGGCGTGCTCGCGGATTCGCACCGCCAGGACTTCACGCCTCTCGGCGGGCAATTTCTTTGAGTCATCCAGGCCGACGATGCGGCGTTGGGGGTCCAGAATCACCGCGGCGGCCACCACCGGTCCGAACAAAGATCCGCGTCCCGCTTCGTCCAGGCCGGCAATTCGTTGCCAGCCGCATTTGCGCGCTTCACGTTCGAATCGGGACGAGCATTGCCTGCGCATCGCCGCGGATTTTAGCACGCGCCTGGCCTGTTTTCTCACCAACAATGAGAACTGGCGCCTGCGTGGACTCTTTCTCGCTTCCGCAGGCGCGGCATTCTTGAGTCCTCGGCCGGAATAACCGTTGGGATCAATCGTCACTGACCCGAGGCCACGAACCATTTGTAGGTGTCGAGGAGGCCTTGGTGGAGAGGAATTCGTGCATGCCAACCGAGCGCCTGCAATCGAGAGACATCCAGCTGCTTGCGAGGGGTTCCGTCTGGCTTCGAGGGGTCGAAGGCCAGGCGGCCGCCGTAGCCGCTCACTTCTCGAATCAATTCGGCCAATTCCCGAATGGTCACGTCTTCTCCAGTACCTACGTTAATAATTAACTCATCATTATACTGGAGCATCAAAAAAACCGCTGCGTCGGCGAAGTCGTCGACATGCAGCAACTCCCGCCGCGGCGCCCCCGTGCCCCATATGGTCACTTCGGGCGCGCCGCTGCGCGCTGCCTCGTGGAACTTGCGGAGCAGCGCCGGTACTACATGCGCGGAGGCCGGATCGAAGTTGTCACCCGGCCCATATAGATTTGTCGGCATCAAACAGATTGCGGGGAACCCGTATTGGCGGCGATAGGCTTGCGCCATCTTCAGTCCCGCGATCTTGGCGACGGCATACGCTTCGTTGGTGGGTTCCAGCGGACCCGTCAGCAGCGCGTCTTCGCGAATCGGCTGCGGCGCGAGTCTGGGATAGATGCAGGAGGAGCCCAGGAATTGAAGCTTGCTCACGCCGTGCCGGTAGGCGGCATCGATCACGTGGGTCTGAACCAGCAGATTTTCGCGGATAAAATCAGCGGGGCAAGTGGAGTTGGCTAGAATCCCGCCTACCTTCGCTGCCGCGAGGAATACGTACTCGGGCCGTTCCGCGCGGAAGAAGGCATCCACCGCGGCTTGGTTTGTTAGGTCCAGCTCCGCGCGAGTACGAATAATCAGGTTGGTGTGTCCCGTCGCCTCGAGTTTCCGTTGAATCGCCGAACCCACCAGCCCAAGATGGCCGGCAACAAAAATTCGACTGTGCTTATCCATGTGAATTTATCGTTGCGACGCGCCGCGCTGAACGACATGACCAGCCCTGGTCAGTGTTCTCTCCTGCTCGGCTAGCTCCAGGTCATTCTCCACCATCATCTTCACCAGGACCGAAAAACTTACTTTGGGAGCCCATCCAAGCCTCTCGCGGGCTTTGCCGGCGTCCCCGCACAGGACGTCAACCTCCGTGGGGCGAAAATAGCGAGGGTCGGTTTTCACGTGCTTCCGCCAATCGAGTCCGCAGTGTGAGGCGGCCACATCTAGAAATTCCCGCACGGAATGCGATTCGCCGGTAGCGATGACGTAGTCGTCCGGTTCGGGTTGTTGCAGCATCAGCCACATCGCTTCGACGTAATCTCCGGCAAATCCCCAGTCGCGCCGCGCCTCCAGGTTCCCGAGATAGAGATCCTCCTGCAGGCCGAGCTTGATGCGCGTCAGCGCGCGCGTGATTTTCCGCGTCACGAACGTCTCGCCCCTCCTCGGGGATTCATGGTTAAACAACAAACCGTTCGACAGATGCAGGCCATAGGCTTCGCGGTAATTCACGGCGTACCAGTGCGCGGCGACTTTGCTGACGGCGTACGGGCTGCGGGGGTAAAAGGGAGTCTTCTCGTTTTGCGGCGGCGGGGCGGCTCCAAACATTTCGGAAGAGCCGGCCTGGTACATGCGCAGCTTGCGCCCCGAGGAGGTGTAGTCGCGCACCGCCTCGAGAAGCCGCAAGGTGCCCGTCGCCACCGCGTCGGCCGTGTACTCCGCTTGATCGAAACTCACCCGCACATGCGATTGCGCCGCGAGGTTATAGATTTCATCGGGCGCTGTTTGTTCCAGGATCCGGCGCAGTCCCGCGCCATCAGTGATGTCGCCATAGTGGAGGGAAAGCCGCACGCCCTGGTTGTGCGGGTCGGCGTAGATGCCGTCCAGCCGCTCGGTGTTAAACGTCGACGCGCGCCGCACGATTCCATGCACCCGGTAACCACGTTGGATCAGAAATTCCGCGAGAAAGGAACCGTCCTGACCGGTAATGCCGGTGATGAGCGCGCGGCGCTGTCCGGGTTTTTGCGTGTGAGTCGCGGATGGATTCATACAAATTTTATCCGAGCCATCGCTTGCGCCACCATCCGCGGCAACAGCCACGCATGCGTGCATCGTTGCATGTTAGTTGTACCATACGCGCGCTCGCAATGGCGCACCGGCAGGTCGGCGATCTTCGAGTTGTATTTGGCGCCGCCGAACGGATCGAAGTCGCCGAAATAGGAACGGTTGGCCGCAATCATTTCATAGGGCTGCTTGCTTAAGACTTTTGTCCCGCATAGCAGTGAATATCTTTCCCACTGGGGGCGAGATTCCTTGGCCTGCCCGCATTATTTCTTCGCTGTGGGACGGGCCATCAGTCCTGAGACCGATCTCGCCAAGAACCACGAAAACAAACGCCCGGAATGTTGTCTCCTGGACCCTGGAAGGCTGAATTTGCAAGGTGAGAACTTACGATTTCTCCTCCGCGGGAACTGTCACGGGAATCTCCACGCGTTCCACTCTCTTCAGGCGGGCGGATTTGCCCTTGAGCCCGCGCAGGTAATACAGCTTCGCGCGGCGCACTCGGCCCTGGCGCAACACCTCGATCGAACTGATCGACGGCGAATTCGCCGGGAAGACGCGTTCGACGCCCACGCCGAAACTTACCCGGCGCACCGTGAAACTGGCTCCGGTGGACTTCCCGCGCTTCTTGATCACCACGCCTTCAAACGGCTGGATGCGTTCCTTTTCGCCCTCGGCCTCTTTCAGCCGCACGTGGATGCGCACCGTATCCCCCGGCCGCAGCGCCGGCAAATCTTTCCGCACTTGTGCTTCCTGAAACTTTTCAATCACGCGATTCATGGCTCAGATTCCCGGCAGACCCACTCAGGTGGGGTCAGCACTGCAAACACAATCTCCAACTATAGCCGAAACCCCGCATTCGCACCATATGAAACTCCCCCGATTGCTCAATTTGTAGCCATCGGCTTGGAAAGAACGTCAGGAAACACAACCCCCATGCGCAGAACCGACGCGTGCGGCACCTTCGTCCCTCAACGTTCCGGTGCATTGCGGCAGTGGTATCCCTTGCTCGCTGGACGCCGTTAACGGGACAGAACAAAAGTTAGCCTGGGCCACCCGCCAGCGACGGGCTGCGGAGAGCTCATCCAATCGCCAGATAGGCGTAACGCAGTACAAACAACGCGGTGAGGATCCAGATCAAGGGGCTGATCTCGCGGTATTTGCCGGCGCCGATTTTCACGAGCGTGTAGGAAATGAGCCCGAGGCTCAAACCCGTGGCCACGCTGAACGTCAACGGAGTCGCCACCAGAGTGAGAAACGCGGGAAACCCTTCGCTCAAGTCGTCCCACCGCACCCGCACCACCGATTTGCACATCAGCGCGCCGACTAGAATCAGCGCCGGAGCGGTGGCGTACGAGGGAATCGCGCTGACCAGCGGAGAGAAAAATGGCGCAACGAGAAATAGTCCCGCAATCGCCACGTTGCCGAGACCCGTACGGGCCCCGGCCGCCACGCCAGCGGCGCTCTCGATGTAGCTCGTCACCGTGGAAGTTCCCGTCGCCGCGCCGAACATCGTGCCCACCGCGTCGGCCAGCAGGGCGCGCCCCGCGCGCGGCAATTTGCCATCTCGAAGAAACTCCCCCTGCTCGCAAACTCCGACCAGCGTGCCGACGTTGTCAAACAGGTCCACGAAGAAAAATACGCAGATGATCTCGATCAAGCCCATGTGCACGGCCCCAACCAGGTCGAGCTTCATCCAAGTACCCGCGGGATGCGGCAGCGAAAAGACGTGGCTCGGCCATTGACTTACGCCAGTTATCATTCCGGTAATTGTAGCAGCGATAATTCCCAGTAAAATCCCTCCGCCCACGCGCCGCACCAGCAATACGGCCGTGAGAATCAGCCCGAACACCGCGATCTGCACTTCATGATCGGAAAAGCTCCCCAGCCCCACGAACGTCGCCGGCTGCGCGACCACCAACTTCGCATTCCGCAGGCCCACGAACGCAATGAACAATCCAATGCCCGCCGCCGTGCTGTATTTCAAGCAGTCGGGAATGCCGTTGACGATTTGTTCGCGGACGCCCGTGAGCGTGAGGAGCAGAAAGAGCGAGCCCGAAATAAATACGACCCCCAGCGCGGTCTGCCACGGCACGCCTTTCCCGAGCACGACCGAATAGGTGAAGTACGCGTTCAGCGACATGCCCGGAGCGAGGGCGATCGGGTAGTTCGCCCACAGGCCCATCACCAAAGTCGCCACGGCGGCCGAGATGCACGTCGCGAAAAGGACGCCCTCGATCGGCATTCCAGCCTCCGCGAGGATCCGCGGGTTAACGACGATGATATATGACATTGTCATAAATGTCGTCACGCCGCCGAGCATTTCCTGACGAACGCTCGTTTTATTTTCGGCCAACTGGAACCACCGCTCGAGCACATCGCCTCCCCGGAGCAGTCCGAAACCGCGCCCATATATATGCCGCACGCGCGGCAGCGTCAACAGGCAGTTCGAAATCGTCTTGATCGCTATTTAGAATGCATCTGGACGTCCCCGGCGATTCGCCGTGATGTAAACTCTTCTTCCGGCCGTCCGAAACGCCGGCCAGCGCGGAAGGAGGGATTTGTGAGCCGATTTCACCGCCATCTTGTTCGAACACTCCTCCTGTTCGGTTGCGGCTCGATCCCGCTGTTTGCCCAGACCGCTATTCCCGCCACCGCGCCCATCCGCGTCAAAGTCGTCGTGGTCGCCATGTTCGAACGGGGAGAAGATACGGGCGACATTCCCGGCGAATATCAACTTGTGGGTGGAGCGCGAGCACCTGGACCAAGTTCTGCCGCTCCCGGCGGGCTATCATCATGTACGAATGAACAAGGATGGAGTGCTGGGGATGCTGACGGGCGTGGCAACGGCCAAGGCGGCGGCCTCGGTGATGGCGCTGGGCCTGGACCCGCGCTTTGATCTCACGAAGGCGTATTGGCTCATCGCCGGCATCGGCGGGGGAGACCCGGCCGATGTATCGCTCGGCTCGGCGGTTTGGGCGAACCATGTGATCGACGGCGACATCGGGTATGAAATTGACGCGCGCGAAATTCCCCAAAACTGGCCGACGGGTTTTGTGCCGCTGCGGATGTCCACGCCCTACGAGCAACCCGTGCGGTCTCCGCTCGATGGCGAGTTGTATACGCTCAACCAGGACCTGGTGGCCTGGGCGTTCCAGCTGACGAAGGACGTTGCCCTCGCGGATTCGGAGGATATGCGCGCATCCCGGGCGCGGTTCACCGGATTTCCGAACGCGAGAAAGCCGCCCTTTGTGACGCGCGGCGATGCGATGTCGAGCAGCACCTTTTGGCACGGCACGCGGATGGACGAGTGGGCAAACGCGTGGACGCGTTACTATACCGGCGGCCAGGGCAATTACATGATTGCCGCGATGGAAGATACGGGGACGTTGCAGGCCCTCACGTTCCTGAACCAGGCCGGCCGCGTGGACTTGAAACGCGTGCTTGTACTGCGCACCGTGAGCAACTACGACCGCGAGGCCCCCGGAACGACTCCCGCCGAGAGTCTGAAGAGCATGGTGGGCGGAAAATATGCAGCCTACATGCCTGCACTCGAGGCGGCGGAACTTGTCGGCGACAAGGTGGTTCGCGATTTAGTCGAACATTGGGCCGAACGCGAATCGACGATTCCTCATGCGCATTAGCCTGGGCTTTTCGCGAACCCGCCCGGGCCCGCTCGCGAATTCAATGAGTGGCGATGCATCTTGATGATGTCGCGATTGTAGGGGCACGGCATGGCCCGGGAACGCCAATCTCCCGATTGGCGGTTTGAAAAACGCCATTCAGGAGAATGGCGTTCCCGGGTCGTGCGCCGACAGCCGATCCGTCGACTGATTTCGCGGCCTTCGGAAACAAGGACAGATGTTCGGTCTCCCGTGAGTCCAGCCCGTTGGCCGTGGTACAGTTTTGGTGTTGTGAATCCGCCTGAATCAAGGTACCGACTCATGTCTAGCGCGAAATTTTCTCCCATTGCCGCAATTTTCGGCGCCGCTTGCCTTTTGTCTTGTTCAATCGCCGTTTACGCGCAAACCGCGGCCAAGAGTTCTACCGCGGAGCGAGCCACTCCCGAACAGCGCGCGGCGCGCGCTTTCGAGGCAGCTCGCGCGAATCCGCTTGATCTGCATGCGTTCCTTGCGCGCATGCCCAAGGGCGCGGACCTGCACTACCACTTGAGCGGCGGGATCTACGCGGAGTCCTTTATTCGCGTCGCTGCGGAAGAGGGCCTTTGTGTGGACCTTGCCAGCCATTCTTTTGTCAGACCGGCGGCCGCGGCGCAATCCGCGCCATCGCAGCCCGTGTGCGGCGATGGGAAAGTAGCCGCCGCGAAGGCATTCGCCGACCAGAATCTCTACGACGCGTTGATCGACGCGTTTTCGATGCGCAGCTTCGTCCCTACAACAGGAATCAGCGGACATGACCATTTCTTCGACACCTTCGGCAAATTCTATGACACTTTTTTCGGCAATAACGTTACTAGCCACCGCCATTCCGGTGAATGGCTCGATGAAATTGCCGCGCGCGCCGCCTCGCAGAACGAACAGTACCTGGAATTGATGGAGACGCCCGATTTCAGCCACACCGCCCAAATCGCAAATGAAATCGGATGGCGCGGGCTGCGGGCTCCACTTGGAGCCAGCCAGGATCAAGACCTGGGCCAACTCCGCACGGAACTGCTGGCGCGCGGACTGCGCGACGATATCGCCGTGGCCCGCGCCGCGAGGGATGAAGCGGAAACTTCGCGCCGCGCGCGCGAACATTGCGGAGAACCGCAGGAAGCTCCCGCGTGCAAAATCACGATCCGCTATCTCTACCAGGTTCTGCGCGGATTTCCGAAGGAGCAGGTCTTTGCGCAAACGCTGTTGGGCTTCGAAGTCGTTTCCGCCGACCCGCGATTCGTGGGAATCAATTACGTCATGCCCGAAGATGGCACGACCTCGATGGCCGACTACGCGCTGCACATGAAGATGGTCGGCTATCTGCACGGACTTTATCCCAACGTGCACATCAGCCTGCACGCCGGCGAACTCGCCCCCGGTCTCGTCCCGCCCGAGGGCCTCTGCTGCCACATCCGCCTCGCGATCGAAGAGGCTCACGCCGAGCGCATCGGCCACGGCGTGGACGTGATGCAAGAGGACCGCCCCTACGAACTGCTAAAAGAAATGGCCGCGAAACACGTGATGGTGGAAATCAGTCTCACCAGCAACGACGTAATTCTCGGCGTGCAAGGCAAGGACCATCCGTTGCCCCTCTACCGCAAAAACCGCGTTCCCGTGGCGCTCTCGACCGATGACGAGGGAGTCTCGCGCATCGACCTGACGCATGAATACGTGCGCGCCGCCGAAACCTACGCGATGAGCTACACGGACCTGAAACAAATGGTCCGCACCGGCCTCGAACACAATTTCCTGCCCGGCGCGAGTCTATGGCGCGAGCCGGATAATTTCGCTCGCCCCGCTGCCGCCTGCGCGCAAGACACTCCCGGCGCGGCCAAACAGTCCGTCACGTGCGCGGCTTCCCTTAAATCCAGCGAAAAAGCCCAGCAGCAATGGGAACTGGAACGCCGCTTCCATGAATTTGAGGCCAGTTTTTGATTTTAGCGACTGAAGCGAATGGAATAGAGAGGGCCGGCCCCGCGGCGCCGAATCGGTTTGCTGGTCATCGGACGTTAGAAAAGTCAAAACCCCGACCCTTACAAACCAAAGGGTCGGCCACCCGAAAAAACTAAACCAGTCACTCGGCGTCGACGTACAGGAGTGGTATAATCAAGCCGTGAGCATTCGTCAACATGAGAAAACACGAAAGGGTTGGCCACCCGCCCGGGACTTGTAAGACATCCATCGATACTATGGCGCGGCAACGGGGGCTAACCGATCCAACCAAAACTGCTTTTGTTTCTCGAACGCTTTCCGATCTTGGCCGGTAATCTTTTGAACCTGGCCCACCCCCCCGTCGACCGTAACTACTTTCCGCAGCACGCCTTCCTTCGAGGTCAAGTAGAGGGTCTGGTCGTTTGTCGTCTCGTTCACTACAAAAAGAACAGCGTCGTTTTTGTTCGCCGTCGAGACATCAAACCCCTGCACTACCTTCCCGGTCCGCACCACGCCCTGCATAACCTGACGCTCTTCTTCCTGCGATAAGCCCAGCAGAGTGGAAAGATGCGGCGGCAACTTCGCATGCAGGCCTTCTTGCAAGGTTTTGTCCACGGCCCGAGCCATCCTTTTTCGAGCCTGCGCACTTGGCGAAGGCCGCACCTGTGCCCGTGTGGCTGACGCAAACATCTCCACCATTAAAAGGAAGACCACAGCTACCGTAAATCGACTCGTCCTATCTCCATGGAGTTTCGACACTTGTCCTCCATTCCAATCGACCCGAACACCGGTTCTCGCAGCTGCCAAGAGACACCAGCTCCATAGCAGGTCGTTCCCGTATCATACCCACACAAGGTGCTCATCCACATACCTTTCAACTGGCGAAGTCGAACAATGGGTCAGTGAATTTGCCTGGCGGGTGGCAAACCCGTTCGCAGTCTTTTTTCAATTGACGCAAGCTCACGACGGCATAATACCACTGCCGTACGTCAATGCAGATTGACGGGTTTCGCTTTTCGGGGTGACGGACCCTTTGGTTTGGAAGGGTCGGTGGTTTTCACTTCATTATTTCCGTGGCATTGCTGGCGCAGAACCGGAATGCCGATACGCGGTCAGAGGCTGCTCCAAAGGGATCGGCCTGCTGGTCGGCTTCGTCCATTTGGATTTGCGCGTTCCAGAGCAGCTTGAAGAACCTATGGCGAGTCAGCGTATCCGCGCAGGTGGGATTGACGTAAAGCAGATCCACCAAGCCCGGGCTAGACGCCGCCGCTGCTGCCGCGATTCGGGATGACAGCAGATCCACCAGCGCGCAGTCGAATGGATTGTTGAGGTAGACCAGGAGCGGCGTCCTAGGCCACCGGAATTCCGCCGCGTCTTCGTGCATTACGCGGATCTTCGCACGCGGCCGCGCGAGGCGATTCCACAGCGTGATGTTTCTTTGCGCGATGCGGGCCAGCGGTTCATTCAACTCCACGCCAATCACTTTGCGAAAGGGCAGCTCCGCAGCCAGCAGGAGTGCGCGGCCCTTGCCCGCTCCCACGTCCACGAAGGTGTAGGCCTCGAGGCGCGCGGCCGAAGAGGGCAGCGTTTCGCGCCAGCGCCGGCACGCCTCTCGAAATACCGACGGCGCCACGGCCGAGTAGCCATAGTTCATCGCGTCATGGATCCCGCCGCTGCCAAGTTCGTCTGGACGGAGATAGCCGCCCGTGTCGGTCCCATACTTCAGATCGAACGGGTGCGCCGCGTGCCGGTTCGGGGCGATGTTCGGGGCTCTTGCCAAGGCGCGTCTATCTTAACATCCGCCTTAACATCCGCCTTTTTTCCCCCGTAAAATCTTGCAGGAAATTGAGGTGGCGGAGCATGGCTCCCTGGGGACGTCTCCGGTTCGAACGAGGCCAGCGCCAGGGAGGCAGGAATTTGCATCGAAACTTGTGATCCCGCATCTCATTCGAAATACTGATATTCTTGGTATGACGGTGAAGCGTTCTGGAACATCCAATACAGGGCCATCGTATTATAGTTAGGGGACTCACCATCTTGAGCAGCAACAGGAGTAGATTGATGTCTCGTTTTGGGTTGACCCTTGGTGTGGCGTGCCTTGCGGCTCTCGTTCTGCTGGGCTGCGCGAAAAAAGATCCACCGGCGTTCGAACGGCCTCCGGCCCCAGTAACTGTGGCCTCCGCCATTTCTCAGAATGTGCCCTTCTACCTCGACGAGGTCGGCCGCTGCGTCGCCCGTGAGGTAGTCTCTGTCCAACCCGAGGTATCTGGGCGGATTACGGAAATCCATTTTACCGACGGCGCGGATTTGCAGAAGGACGACCCGCTTTTTACTCATCGACCCGCGGCCATTCCAGGCGCAACTTGACGCCGCGGAAGCCAATCTGGCCCAGTCCAGGGCCGCTCTGGAGTTCGCCAGGATCCAGTTTGCCCGCGTCCAGGACCTCGTGGAATCGAAAGCCATCGCCAGGCAGGACTACGACACCCGGAAAAACGCCGTTGACGTGGGCGAAGCCCAGGTCAAGCAGAATCAAGCCGCCGTCGAGTCCGCGCGATTGAATCTGGAGTACACGTCGATCCGTTCGCCCATCGACGGGCGCGCGGGACACCGGCTGGTCGATGTTGGAAACGTCGTCACCGCGAATAGCAGCACGCTGCTGAGCATCGAGCGGTTGGACCCCATCTACGCCGATTTCACCGTCACCGAAAATGATTTCTCCGAGGTGCAGCGCCATACTTCCAGAGGAACTTTAAGGGTCGAAGTGCGTCTGCCGGATGAATTGGACAAGCCGTTCGCTGGACAACTCACGTTTCTCGACAACGCCGTGCAAAGCAGCAGCGGAACCGTGATGCTTCGCGCGACGATACCCAACGGCAGCCACCGGCTATGGCCGGGGCGTTTTGTGAACGTCAGGCTGATCCTGGCCATGATGCCGGGAGCCGTGCTCGTGCCCGCCGCCACCCCACAAGACTCAGCGAAAGGTCCGTTCGTATACGTTGTCAAAGAGGACTCCACCGCCGAGCCGAGGCCGGTGAAGCTTGGGCAGCGGCAGGGAGATTTGGTGGTGGTCGAGCAGGGGCTCAAACCTGGAGAGCGCGTGGTCATTAACGGACAGATTGCCGTGACTCCCGGTGGCAAGGTGCGTATCGACCAAGGGAATGCAGGCGGAGGCAGCGCGCCTGCGGCGAAAGCGGCGGGGCAATCATGAACCTCTCTGAACCATTTATCCGCCGACCGGTCATGACCGCGGTCCTGACCGTTTCGGTGATTGTTTTTGGCGTGCTCAGCTATCGAATTCTTCCCGTGAACGACCTCCCGTCCGTGGATTACCCCGTGATTTCGGTGCAAGCGAGTTATCCCGGCGCGAGCCCCGATACGGTGGCCAACAACATCGCCACGCCGCTCGAGCGCCAATTCATGCAGATCAACGGACTGGAGCTGGTGACTTCGCAGAGCACGCAGGGGCATGTGAGCTTCACGCTCCAGTTTGCTCTGGAGAAGAGCATCGACGCGGCCGCCACCGACGTGCAAACCGCGATCTCGCAGGCCACGGGCAGCTTGCCCGTCGATTTGCCTTCGCCGCCGACCTACTCCAAGACCAACCCGAACGATCAACCGATAATGTACATAGCGTTAACTAGCGACTCGGTTACTGCGGGCCAGCTCTACGACTACGGAAGCACCCAGGTCGGCCAGAGGATCAGCATCCTGCCGGGCGTGAGCAGCGTGAATGTGTTCGGCACCAAGTCTGCTGTCCGCATCAAGGTCGATCCTTCCGCCATGTGGGCTCGGGGTATTTCGATCGATGATTTGGTAGCTGCGGTCAAGAACGGCACCAGCTACACGGGGGCGGGCCAGTTCGACGGGGCGGCGGGCACCGCGTTGCTGCGGCCCAACGGCCAGTTGGAAAGCGCCCAAGCGTACGGGAATCTCATTGTCAGCAGCAACAACGGCGCTCCGGTGTATCTCCACGATGTCGCTCAGGTACAAGACTCCGTCCAGAATGAGCGGGTGAGCATGCGTTTCTGGGCGCGAGGGTATGGAGTGCCAACAGCCACGGTCGTTGTGGCGATAAACCGTCAAGCGGGCGCCAATGCCGTGGCCGTAGCCAAGAGCATAAAAGACCTGCTACCGCTAATCGGAGCCGAGCTTCCGGGGTCGGTGCGCATCACGCCGATCTATGATCGCTCGCAGACGATTGTCAATTCCGTTGCCGACGTGCAAGCGACTCTCCTCATCGCGTTCGTTCTTGTGGTGGCCGTGATTTTTTTGTTTCTCGGAAGAGTCACGGACACGCTGATTCCCGCCGTGGCACTGCCGATGTCGCTCCTGCTTACTTTCATGGCCATGCGTCTGCTGGGGTATAGCCTCGACAACCTCTCGCTGATGGCTCTGACCTTGGCGATAGGATTCCTGGTGGACGACGCCATCGTGTTTCTGGAGAACACGGTGCGCCTCATGGAGAAAGGCGAGCCACCGCTCCAAGCGACTCTGAACAGCGCGAAGGAAATCAGCTTCACCATACTTTCGATGACCATCTCGCTCGCGGCCGTGTTCTTTCCGCTCGTATTCATGTCCGGGCTGGTGGGCCGCATCTTCCGCGAGTTCGCCATTACCATCGTGGTTGCCATCATCGCTTCCGGTTTGGTGTCGCTAACGCTCACTCCCCTGATGTGCGCCAGGCTGCTGAAGGCCAGGGGACACGGGATCAAACAAAATTGGATCGAGCGAGTGGTGGGTAGGATCGAGAAACGTGTGCTGGGCGTTTACGGCGCGTCGCTCTGGTGGTTCCTCCGGCATCGCTGGATCTCCGCGGTGACTTGGGTTGTTTGTCTGGCTGGCACGGTCTTGCTTTTCGCTGTCGTTCCCAAATCGTTTCTACCCATCGGGGACAGTAGTTTCATTTGGGGAGTCATGATCGGGCGGGAAGGCTCGTCCCCGGAGCAGATGCGCGCCCTGCAAGATCGGGCTGACGAAATCATGCGGCAGGATCCCAGTGTCGGCGCCACATTCACGCTGACAGGCGAGGGCGAGTTCCTGGCATCCAATCAAGGGCTTTTGCTCGCCTTCCTCGAACCGCCCCAGGTGCGCCCGCCCATCCAGAGTGTTGCAGGACGCTTGATGGGCAAACTCGGGACTATCCCTGGCCTGTTCCCTTTTCTGCGACCATTCCCAGTCCTCCAGATCAGCACGGGCGCCACGAACCAAAACCAAGGGCAATACGCCTACTCGCTCTCCGGAGTCAATTCGGAGCAAGTGTATGACGTGGCGCAGAAACTCGTGGCCAGGCTGAGTCAATATCCAGGGTTTGCGACCGTCTCCTCGGACTACTTCGCCAACACGCCGAACCTGGAAATCGACATCCGGCGCGACCAGGCTCGCACCTACGGCGTCTCGGAGACGCGCATCTTGACGCTTCTTCGGAATGCGTACTCGCAGAATTATCTCTACCTGATCAAGAAGCCCGAGGACCAGTATCAAGTTATTCTGGAAGTCAAAGACTCGGAGCGCTCCAAACCCGAAGACCTTTCGCTGCTGTATATCAAATCCGACGACGGGAAAAACCTGGTGCCCCTCGGCGCGCTCGTCACCTGGAAGCAATCGCTGGGCCCCCAGACCGTAAGTCACTTGAACCAATTCACGAGCGTCACCATTTTTTACAATCTGAAGCCGGGCGTGGCCATCGGCGACGCCACGAATTTCATCGCCAAGGCCGAGGCGGATATTGTGCCGCCCACCGTACGCGCGAGCCTGCAAGGCGAGGCCCTGACGTTCCGGGACACGGTTCGCGACTTGACCATCTTGATGGGGCTGGCCGTATTCGTGATGTATGTGATCCTGGCCATATTATATGAGAGTTATGTTCATCCTCTGACAGTGCTTTCGACGCTGCCCACCGCGCTCGTGGGCGGGTTGCTGACGTTGTATGTGTTCGGAGAACAGGCGTCGCTCTACGCGTTTGTCGGCATGTTCATGCTGATGGGAATCGTGAAAAAGAACGGCATCATGATCGTGGATTTCGCCCGCCACCGCGTCGACGCGGGCGAGTCGGCGGTGCAAGCCATTCATGACGCGAGCATGGACCGCTTCCGTCCCATCCTCATGACGACTCTGGCGGCCGTCTTCGGGGCCGTCCCCATTGCCGCGGGTTACGGAGCCGACGGGGCGTCCCGCAGGCCGCTCGGTATGGTCATCGTCGGCGGCCTGGTGGTATCCCAGTTCATCACTTTGTATGTCACGCCGGTAATTTACCTTTACCTCGAGCAGTTCCAGGTAAAGGTATTGAACCGCACGTCGTTTTTCCATTCGGGACATTCGGCGATGCCTACCCCGGGCGGCTCCGTCGCGACCCAGGATGGCGTGGCGGATTAAATCGTTGGAGACTGGAGCAAGATGATCCGCTATTTCGGCAACCGGCGTTTCGCACGAGTTCTCCCGCTCGTTTTCTGCGCGTTCGTCCTATCTATTTCCGGTTGCGTGGTCGGCCCGAACTACAAACGGCCGATTGTCAATACGCCGAGCACGTACCGCGGTCTGACGGAAGCGGAAACGGCCAATCCTGCGCCCGCGTCTCTGGGAGACCAGAAGTGGTGGGAAGTGTTTCAGGACGAGCAACTGCAACAGTTGATTCGCACGGCGCTCCAGCAGAATTATGACGTTCGCATCGCGGCAACTCGTGTCCTTGAGGCGCAGGCGCAGCTCGGAATTACGCGCGCGAATCAATTTCCTACCGTCACTGCCAATGGTACCGGCGCCAGCCTGCGCAATCCGGCGACCGGTCCAATTCCGTCGTACACATACAATTACGGCCGGGTGTCGGCTACCGCGGCGTGGCAACTCGATTTCTGGGGCCTGTATCGCCGGGCGACGGAAGCGGCGAGAGCGCAGTTACTGGCGAATGAGTGGGCGCGACAGGAAGTGAACGCCACTCTGGTGGCGAATGTGGCCAGCGCTTATTTCCAGCTTCGAGAGCTCGACCTGGAGCTGGACATCTCCAAACGCGCGCTGGCTTCCCGAAATGAGTCCCTGCAGTTGACGCAGACTCTCGAGGAACACGGAATCAATTCGATTCTCGACGTGCGCCAGGCGGAACAATTGGTTTACACCGCCGCGGCGGAAATTGCCGATCAGGAAAGGCGCATCGAGCAGGAGGAAAATCTCCTCAGCATCCTGATGGGAAATAATCCTGCCGCCGTCCCGCGTGGCACGGAACTCACCGGACAAATTCATGCTCCCGAGATTCCCGCTGGGCTGCCGTCATCGCTCCTCGAACGACGCCCGGACATTCGTCAGGCCGAACAACAAATGATCGCTGCCAACGCGCAGATCGGGGTCGCGAGGGCCGCCTATTTTCCTCAGATTTCATTAACGGCGACGCCCGGTTTCCAGAGTGCATCGCTGACGAACCTCTTCAGCGGGCCGTCCGGACTGTGGACATTCAGCGGGTCGATTACGCAACCGATTTTCACGGCAGGGAAACTTCGCTCGGGCGTGCGTTTGGCCGAGGCGCAGCAGCAGGACGCGCTCCTGGTCTACCAGCAGACGATTCAAGGCGCGTTCCGCGGCGTCTCTGACGCGCTCGTCGGCTACCGGAAGGACCAAGAATTCCGCGCACAACAGGAACTCCTCGCCCACTCCGCACAGGATGCGGCGCAGCTTTCCGGCCAACGCTACAGTAGCGGCACGACCAGCTACCTCGAAGTGCTCACCAACGAGACCAACTACTTCACAGCGGAACTCGGCCTGGCGCAAGCCCGCCTCAACGAACTCCTCGCCTTGGTACAAATCTATCAGGCTCTCGGCGGCGGCTGGCAGCAGTAACGGGCCTGCCCACGCTGCCAAGTAGGACCCTAGCAACGCCGGACTGCGACACCTCATCGTCGCGCCCGAGTCACACCCAAGTCGCAGCGCCTTCGCTGTACCCTCCACTGACCAAAAATATACCAAAAATATCGATGTTGTGCCTCGATGATAATGTCCCCTTTTGTCCTCGATAGAAATGTCCCCTTAATAGGACTTCCGAGAGGAGGTCCGATTGGGGCGGACACAGATGAGCAAGAGGGAGTTGGGACGAGTGGAAGTATTGGCGCGGGTGCGGAGCAAACAGCTGCGGGTCGTGGATGCCGGTCGATTGTTGCGCGTGAGCTACCGGCAGGCGAAGCGGCTGTGGAAGCGGTATCGGGAGGAAGGAGCGGCGGGTCTGCAGCACCGCAGCGCGGGGCGAAGCTCGAATCGCGCTCACGACGAGAAGTTTCGACAGCAGGTGTTGCGGCGAGTGCGGGGAAAGTACGGCGGAGCGGTGGGCGAGCGATTTGGGCCGACACTGGCGGTCGAACACTTGGCGTCGGAGGACGGGCTGAAGATCGATGCCGAAACGCTGCGGCGGTGGATGCTGACGGAAGGGTTGTGGAGTCGAGAGCGGAAACGGCGGCGGCACCTGCAGCGCCGCGAGCGCAAGGAACATTTTGGAGAGATGGTGCAGCTGGACGGCAGCTTTCACGCCTGGCTGGAAGAGCGGGGCCCCAGGGGCTGCTTGATCGATCTGGTCGATGACGCGACCAGCACGACCTGGGCGCAACTGGGCGAGCAAGAGACGATCTGGGCGGTGGCGGATGCGTTGCGCGACTGGATCGAGCGGTACGGGGTGCCGCAGTCGGTGTACGTGGATTGGAAGAATTTGTACCAACGTACGGCCACGGTGAAGGAGCAATTGCGGGGAGAAGAGCCGGTCACGCAGTTTGGGCGCATGTGCGCGAAGCTGGGGATCGCGGTGATCGCGGCCAGTTCCCCGCAAGCCAAGGGACGAGTCGAGCGGCAGCACGGCACGCATCAGGACCGGCTGGTGAAGAAACTGCGGCGGCAACAAATCGCCAGTCACGAAGTAGCGAACGTGTATTTGGAGAGGGACTATCTGCCGGAACACAATCGCCGGTTTGCGCGCGTGGCGGCGAAGGCGGAGAACTATCATCGTCGCGCACCGCGGGCGGCGGAGTTGGACCGGATTTTTTGTTTAGAGAACGAGCGCACGATCAGCAATGACGGGGTGGTGCGGTATCAGAATCGGTGGTTCCAACTGGCGCCGCAGAGCCGCCACAGTGCGTCCACGCAGAACAAAGTTTTGGTGTGCGAAGGGCGGCACGGGAACATCGCGATCGAGTATCGCGGGCGCCCGCTGCGGTGGCAGGAAATTGCGGCACCGGTGAAACCGCGCGTGGCCGAGGCCAAGCCTGCGGGGGAACCAGCCACCGGTGCGAAGCCATCGCAGGCGAAGCGGAAGTGGGTGCCGCCGAGCAACCACCCGTGGCGAGAGGCGGCTCGGCGAGGAGAGCAGCAACGAGCTAGGAAGTTAGCAGCGAACGCGGCGCGGGCGTCGTCGGCCTGGCCCTCCGCTTCGCCCTAACCGCTCCGCCCTTCGGGCTCCGCAGGGCTACGCTCCGGGCCAGGCCGACGACAAAGAAAAGAAGAAAAACGAAAAACAAAAAGGGGACACTTCTAACGAGGTAACAAAGGGGACATTTCTAAAGAGCTTTGACATATACCAAAAATATCGATTGACAACCTCTAGGAATATATATATGGTCCCGAAATTACTATTACAAATTATATTTCGCACGTTATATAACTAACAGCAAAAATTCCGATCCTGTTCGGCGCTTCCTCTGAACAGGGGAAAATTTTAGACAGTACAAGGGACGACTGATGCCATTAGGCCCGACATGTCCAACCAAATCGACATGCAATAGCTTAGGTCGAACTTCAGCCTTGAGGAGGTAGTCTATGAAAGCCCACAGAATGGGGAGAGGGATTCTTGCAATTGTGTTGTCGGCTGCGCTCATTGGATCGGGGTGCGCCGGCTGGATCGACATCGCCATTAGCGACATTCCGATAGTTCTTCAGATTGTTACGAGTATCCTGAGCATTGTTGCTATCGCGCAGGGAAAAGGTCAGGCCGACCCCGCCATGATTGCCGAGATTCAGAACATCGCGGCGCAAGCGCAGACGGACATCAAGACGGTGCAAAGTCTGATCAATGATTACAAAGCCGCATCCAAAGCCGACCAACCGGGAGTCGTTGGAAAGATTGACGCAGCGCTCAGCGCCGCACAAAGGGATTTGCAGGGGCTTCTGGCTGCCTTTCACGTGAAAGACCCCGCCACCCAAGCGGAGGTGGCCGCGGGTATAGGATTAGCTCTCACCACGGTGCAAGCAATCTATTCCTTGCTCCCTCCTGCTCCGCCATCAACAGCGATGCCCACGGGGAGGACGATCAAGAAAACTCCACCGCACAAGCCGCGCACGCCAGCGGATTTGAAAACGGAATACAACGCGATCGTCTCCTCCGATTTCCCCGACGCGGTGATCCACTGATGACGCAAGTCGCCGTCGTCAACGGTAGCAGCGTGGTGCAAGATGCTGACATCCAGGATATGGTCGCGGCGCTGCAAATTCAGGTGAGCCGGGATTTCGCACCCGTTTGGGGGCGAGATGCCCAACTGGCTTTCACGCCGAAGGGCGCACCGGTTCCACCCGGCATTTGGGAATTGGTGGTTGCGGACAATTCCGACCAGGCAGGAGACCTCGGATACCACGAGTTGACGGTGAACGGAGACCCCTTAGGGAAAGTCTTCGCTCAAGACGATATCACTAACGGAAACTCCTGGGCAGTCACCGCGAGCCACGAGATACTCGAGATGCTGGCCGATCCATGGATCAATCAGTGCGTGCAAAATAACAATCCGGACGGTTCGATTCGCTTCTACGCGCTCGAGGTCTGCGATGCGTGTGAGGATGATCAGTTCGGATATAATGTTGCTCTCCCGAACGGAAAGAATATTCTCGTTTCTGATTTTGCGCGGCCGAGTTGGTTTCAACCTAAAGATCCAGCCCCCTACGACTTCCAGAACAGAATCAACGCACCGTTCGCAATTCTTCAGAACGGCTACATCGGGTATCTTGATGTCCAATCGCGGGACGGCTGGCAGCAGCTCAATGGGCAGCTGCTACGTCCGTCGAAGGCCGCAGAACTGGTGGCCAGACCAGGCCACCGGCGCCACAAACGTGCCCTCGGCGCCGGCAAATGGAAACGCAGCACCCGTTAGAAGAAAACTGGGGGTGGCCGCGGATGGGTTGCGGCTTTAGTCCCTGTGTCCAATTCTCTCCCTCGGTTGCCATTTCGGGCGCAAATCCACCTTTTCACGTTCGGACGGAGAAGAACTTTAAACACCAATCCTACCAAACTAAAGCGTCGGCCGCCCGAAAACTCGAACGTTCACTCTTCGGTTAGTTATTGTGGAATTTAATCGTTCGCTGTAGCGGGCAAGAAAATGACGAAGGCCCCGCCACCCAGCATGACCGCATCTATGTCTTGTTTTCCAACTCGAGAAAGACTCGCCGACCTCACCTGCCGGCCCCACCTTTGGCACCAGGGGCCTTGGGACCCAGCATGATTCGGAGCACGTTCTTGTTACTGGCATAGTTGCCGTGGGCGGACGTTGGGTTTGCGATAAGCCAATGCCACCAAGTGTTTCGGACGTAGAGATTAGCGATTACCAGGCCCTCCATCCCCGGAACGCGCCAACTCAGCAAATCGCTTGGATCGCTCCAGGCGATCACCTGAGGTGGTTTCGCGGCGGACTCTTCTGCGTCGCGCCGTCCCTTTCCAAAGTTCTGCCGCAGATCCTTCCACTTTATCATCCGCTTGCTGAGAGCCCCAGCCGCCTGGCGCTGCGCCGGTTCCTCCGCCAGGGCCAACCGGGCAGGCTTGGGTCCTTCCATGTTGGCCAACTCCAGAAGCGGAACCTGATTGGCAAAGAAATACACCAGCGATGTTCGCTCCAGGATGTATCGGGCGGCGGCGTCCTGTGTTGCCGTGTCGCTCTTCGACTCAGTTGGCGAGGTCTGCGCCGCATCGTCCAGCTGATCCATATTGAGCGTGGAGAAGACCAAATAGCTGCCCAAGCTATGAGAGACCACGATGAATTCGCGATCATTTCTAAGCGGATCCTTAAGCGGCTGCTCCCACTCGTCTGTTTTTGAACCATCCGCGTTGAATCTCACCGATTTCACAAACAGCTGCCGTACCCCGTCTCGGAAAAGGTCTTGCATGGCTCCGACGGCCATCACGGCATCGGAGAATCCCCAATCGAGAATGCTGTTTTTCAAGCTGCGATTGAGTAACGCTCCCTTGGGCCGGATGGATTCCAGCGTCTTCGCATCCTGAGGGCTGATCCACGCATAGGCTTTAAACCGGCCTGAGTGGGACATGTCCATTTCCTCGGCCTGCGAACATAAATCAAGAAGTGTTTTGGAGGGTCCTGCCAGCCGCGCCTCACCGGTCATGATGGCGCGGCACTTGAGCGGAAACACCAGCGGCCACCAGTTGATCTCATCCACGACGATTGGCCCGCCGTCGCTACGCCGGAGCACATAGTGATCGACAAACGGCGCGGACGCGCTCCACTCCTTTTTGCTCGTCCAAACCGGCATCCCCATGTACTCAAAGGCCGGCGGTTCCGCGCCGCTCTCAAATTCTCCGCTGTCCGCGTAGTCTCTTTCCACAGGGTCCCCCGGAACCGTCGGGAACTTGCAACCTTTCAGAAAAGCGCAGATGCCCTTCCGAAATGCCTCCGAATCCCCGGCTCCCGTCGCGCCGATTCCGTGCACGTAGAGAATGTGCAGCGGACGCTGCCCTGCATTGCGCAGCGACTCCCCAATCGAGGAGATCTGACTTAGGCTCTGAGGTCCATCGTCAATCACTTTGCCCTGGGCCCGGCTGCTCCACAGGACGCCGACAATCTGCGCTAGCGCCAGCAGAAACTTTGTAAGGTCGAGTCGTCATCATCCCTCCCGGTTGAATCCATCCGGACGTGTCTTGTCCCTCTTTCGGGCTGAAGATTTTCCGCTATATCAGTTTCCGAAACATGCCGAGAATATCACTTAAGGTAATTATTAGAAATTGAACTTCAATAAGTTGAACTTTCGTAAGATTCGGCTTTCGGGTGGCGAAACGCAAGGCAATAGACGCGGGCGACATCGAACTTGTAAATTATTCAGAATCCATGAAGAATCTGGCGGAGAGGGGGGGATTCGAACCCCCGTCACCCTTTTGAGGTGAAACTGATTAGCAGTCAGCCCTGTTCGGCCACTCCAGCACCTCTCCACGAAGAAACGGGCCGAAAATGCACGGCCTTTGCAGGCGTGCCGGGGGAAAGTATAGCACCGAGCGTCTTGTGGAAACTACCGCAACTCGGTCTTGCGTGTTGGACGCGATTCAGTACGGAGAATCCTGGGCCGTGGCGGCGCGGTTTTCGCGTGTCGCGTGGACCGCGCCAGTATTGTCGGTGTAAAAACTGAGGAATCCGTAGTTGCCCGCGCGGGCCTGGAGCGCGTAGCTGCGAATGGAGCCGTCGGCTTCGACAGGGCCGGGCGTGTACTGAATCTGGTAGTTGACGCTCTGCGCGAATTGCGCTGCCGTGCGCACCGGTTCACCCAGGGCCTCGAACTCGCGCGGATAGGCTCCGCGCTGCGCCGTGGCGTAGTCCGCGAGCGCAGTCCGCACCTGCCGCAGGGACTCGACGGCGCGCGCTTCGGCCTGCGTGGTGGGATTGCCCTGGCGCTCCGGCACGACAAACCACAAGAAACTCCAGATCGCAGCGAGGAGAACACCCAGCAGCACGCCCCACCGCAGGAGAATTTTTTGCAGGGACGGCTTCACCGCGGGCTGATCCGCGCCCGCGATGGGTACGGTCAAATCGGCGCCGCAATGCGGACAAAGCTCCGTCCCTTGATTAATTTCCGTTTCGCATTCGCGGCAATTGTACATGGCGGAAAATCGAAGGCCGGAACCGGACGCGCCGAAATGTTCGCGCGCGGGGCCGTCAACAATTCATCGTAGCGAAACGCGGATGCCTGCGTCAATTCGCGCGCGCCCCAAGTAGTGTTCTAATTTGGAGGAGTGTGGCGAAAGCAGGCTTGGAATTACAGTTCAGGACGGTGGACTGTTGGCAGCTTCCGGATAAATACACTCTCAGACCCTCAGGGGTTAAAACCCCTGACGAAAAAATGACTTTTTTCGCAACCCACTACGTCGGCCGATATTGTGCGACGCCCATCGAGCGCAGTTGAACCTCGCTGCGGCTTCGCATCCACCAGCGGCGAACAATTGAAACCGGCCAGATGGACCGCCAGGCCCCGAGGATTGCGCCCTTCCAGGTCAGGCGGAAATATTCACCGGCGTCGTCGAGGACCAGGTAGCCGCGTTCCTGCTGGCGCGGGCCGAATCGCTCCAGACGCCGTTTCAATTCGGCCAGTTCTTGTCCGCGCGGTGGCAACTCCGGCTTGGAACCGCCGGTGTTTTGCTGCACCAGCATTCGATGGGCGCGATACAGCGTGAAGGTATCCTGGACTTGCGGGAAACGGAACACGTGGTAGGAAGGCCAGGGAAACAGCACCGGAGCGCTGGAGTTTGTGTTCGTGTCCACTTGAGCGTCGTTCGAGCATCGGGTAATGAATTCGATGTCGCCGGCCATTTTTTTCGCGGACTTGACGACGGAAACATCCGCCCATTCCAGGGTTCGCGAATTGCTAAACAGCGCCATGAAGCTTCCTGTATTCGCGGTCATGCTTCCCACGTTCACGTAGCCGACAGGTTCGAACCCCAGACCCGCAATACTTTTCACGCGAGGCGCCATGAACAGCTGGACATCGGGGGGCAGCGACTCGACGGGAACGAATTGAGGGTTGAGCTTGGCCTTAAAGCGGAATTGAGCGCGCAGCAAAATCGGTCCCAGGAGAATCATCGCCCCGTACACTTTCAAAAGGAGTAGAAAAATTCCGCTGTCCAATGGTCCCTTCATCGCAGCCCTCCCTTTAGAACTAGCACACTTGCCGTTCGATGGATTTTCCCTCTCCAACTGTAGCTTCTGCGTCAGGATGGGGCCCGGCTGGTGAAATTGAATCCGCCGGCGTTATTGTGTTGCCGCTCTTAAGTGTGCAGGCACGCCAGCCGGTCTGTCCGTGGTGCGCGCCGGGGCAGGCCCGGACGCTAGTGTCTTTAGCCGGCTTTCCGAGTCGATGAGAAAGGTGGCCTCCACAACGACGCGCTCCCCTGGCAGAACCCCTCGCAGGATCTCCACTCGCTCGCCAAAACGCCGTCCTGTTTCGACCTCGCGAGGCTCGAAAATGCCTTCCCCGTGCTCCACATAGACTCGCGCGCGCGCTCCGGAATCCACGACTGCGTCCTGCGGTACCGTGACCGCGGGCGGTACACGGATAGGCAACTCCACATCCACCACCATTTCCGGCCGTAAGATGAATTTGGGATTGTCCACTTCCAAGCGTAGCTTCACGGTCCCGCCACTGGCCTCGGATTGCGGCAGGCTGTCCGCAATCCGCGCGGGCAATTGCCGTCCTTCATTTTTCAAGTTGATCTGTGCCAGGCCCCCAGGCCGCAGGTACGGCGCCTCCGGTTCATAAATCTCCGCGACCACCCACACCCGGCTCAAATCCGCGATGCGGTAGAATTCAAGGTCGTGATCGAAATGTTGTCCAGGCGAAATGTTCCGAGCCAGAATGAACCCGTCCGCCGGCGCCACGATATCAATGTTCTCAGGGAGCTGGCGGCTTTCGGCCATATGCTTTATCTGCACATCGCTCACGCCCAGATTGCGCAGGCGATCGGTATACCCTTGCATGCTGCTGACCCCTTGCTTGGACACAGCCCCGGGAAAGGGCATCGTTCGGTTCCCGTCGCTGCCCACGGCTCCCGGCACGCGCTCGCTGGCGGCCAGAAACCCGCTCGCTACCGCTAAAACATCGGGCGAATAATAGGACGCCAGCGTCTGGTCCTTCTTCACTCGCATGCCCACCGAATCGTTGTACGTCTCTCGAATGAACCCATCCAAACCAGAGTTGACCCGGTAGACTCGCGTGTCTTCTGGAACGACCCGGCCAATCGCGCGGACCGTGCGAGTGGCCCCGTTTTTTTCCACCGCGGCGACCCGGATGCCCATTAATCGCTGCGTGGCGGCATCAATGGCGACTGCTCCCGCCGGTAATTGTGCCAGGGGCGAAGATGCCTGCGCATTCCCGATATCCTCGGTAAAGACGGGAACAAGCTTCATTCCGCAATCGGGGGCAACACCGGGCTTATCGGATTTGTAGGAAGGATGCATGGGGTCCACGTAGTAGAGTACGTGCCGCCCCGTCTGGTTCCTTGTTTGCGAATGGTAGCGGCCCAGTCCGTAGGACAAAGCTATAGCCGCAACCACCGCAATCGCTAGACTCGTGCGCTTCATTTCGCGCGCTCCTTCTTCATTTGTCTTGCCCCGGATCAGCCTATCGCGCTGGTCCATGCCGCGCTTGGTTCGGAGCAGACTGAGCCAACGCCCGCTTCACGAAAAACGCCGCTGGCATGAACCGCCCACGGCTCCCCGGCCTTGCCCGTTCGTTGGGTTTCCCGGCATCCTTGCAGGCCTTCACACCGAGTTGCTTACACCCACAACCGCACGAGTCCAATGCTGAGAAGAGGCCTGTACCCTCGAAACGTATCATTGACAGCTGCCTATGATGAGCCAGGGGAGGGGTTGCGTCTTTGCGCTCGTGCAAATTCAACAAGGCCGATTTCTCAGAAGCCGATTTCCCTGCACTCTCAGCCAGAAGAACAACCGAACAACCCGTGAAGCCAAAAACCAGAACCGTAACTTGTCAATTGGCCCCAATCACTCTCACAGCCGCTGAAGACCGGATACGCCGGTCAAACCATCACTAGAGTCTACTTGGCTTTCGCTGCGACTCCGGCGTCCGGTTTCGAAAACAGCGATTCCTCGAACGGGGGATTCACCACGACCTTATCGATCATGATTTTCTCGACCGGAACGGGAGGATCCTTGAACCCAGCATCGTTTTGGCTACCGGGAGAACTTTCGTCTCCAGAACATACGGAATCTGTAGGCCGTTTACCGACCGATAATCGTGGTAGTAGACTTCCCCGGGATGGAATATGCCATCCAGCCGCCTGGGCTACCCTTCGATTTTCGCCTCCAAAAAGGTCTGCGCGTCAATCCAAACATGGGTCGACTGCCCGTTTTTCGTGGTCAGCTTGAGCTTATAGGTGTCGCGGTCCTCCACCTCTTCCATGCCCGCCAACTCGATCTGGGTGCCCTTGGCCGCGTAATTGACCAGAAATCCATCCAGTTCTGCTTGCATGAACGCCACTTTCATTTCGTCCGTCGTATAAGGCCCCACCACCCGCCGGTTCAGGTACGGCCTCAGCTTCCAGCCATTGGCGCCGTCAAACACCTGGATCGCCATCTGGCCGCCGAACTGCAACTCAAACCGCATTTTGCGGGGCCGCTTCACCTCCATCACAAACGGCAGTTGAGCCTCCTGGGTGGGCCGTTGCCGGAGAATTGCTAGGTCGGCCTTTCGGCCCGGGGCAGGTACTGGAAGCGTAGCCCGCTGATTCCCCCGGCACCCACCTTGCCTTCCATGGACATCGTTTGGACCGCCCGCCACGCCTGCAATCCGCCTCGGGCCGCTACGTTCTTGTCCACAATAGCTGCCGCGGAAAGATTGCCGCCCGACTGAGGGATCTACCCTGCCGTGGCCAGCGAAAGGGTCAGCGCCCAGGAAATGCAAATGATGAAGATTGCCAGCGACTTTCGGAACATTTATGCACGTTCACTCAAAAATTGAATACTCAATCCCTATGAGGGTACGCCAAAACAGATCCGCTTTCGTTGCGCCACAGCAAGCTCCCGGCGCGCCTATATCGGCAACCAACCGGCGGGGGCAAGCGCTATTCCACCAGGAGTCCGTTCGCATGAAATGGCCCAATCACGATGTTCACGTGGTCCCCGCGTTTCACCACCCGGCCGCTCCTTGAGAAAGCCATCCAGTACGACTTGCCTGAACGATGCCTTCCAGATTTGGGCAAATCTGCGATAAAATGTTGCGAGGGGTTTAACCAACTGATTTCGATCCGGCGAACAGATGATTTGACACGAAATGGCCATGTGTGGTTTTCTCGGGTCGCGTGAAATCTATCCCTTGCAGCTGTTTTTCAGTTTGAACTGGGTTGGGTGAACCTAGGATTTTTCCTTCGAGAGGTGTCTAATGAAGGGCAAGTTGCCAGGATTATTTGGCGTTTTTATCGGCTTCCTCATGTTTTCCGTCCCACTGTTCGCTCATCATGGAAATTCGGCTTACGACATGTCGAAGACGGCCTCCTATAAAGCGACCGTCACGGATTTCCTCTACACCAATCCTCACACACAAGTGTATTTCGACGTGACGAACGATAAAGGAAACGTCGAGCATTGGGTTGCCGAAACGACCAATCCTGGCATGCTGAACAGGGTTGGCTGGACCAGAGATAGCCTGAAGCCCGGGGACCAAGTCACGCTGATCGCGAATCCGAATAAAGTCGGGGCGCGAGTCGTCTTTCTCCAAAAGGTCGTGTTCTCCGATGGCAAGGAATTGACGACCCAAAAAGCGTTTTAGCAATCCGGAAATTTTGAGAAACATGAAATAGCTGAGGAAAGGCGTGTGCGAACTCTTTAGCAATTCGATTCTTGTGGGCGCAAGCCGTATGAGGAAATTCCTCGAACCGCAATGAATTCGCGCGCTGGAATTTAAGTACCGGCTCAAGGAGTTTAGAATGCGACAGCGGTTCACGGGTTCCATTGGTGTTCTCGTGGCAGCGATGGTGTTCTCGCCGAGAATTCTTGCCCAGAACAGTCAGCCGCCGGGAGCGGACCGGGCGCCCACCGCGGCAGCCGCGCCCCTTTCCCATGATCTGTCTGGAATTTGGATGCAATACGCGGATGGCACTGAACCAGGATTCGCGCGCATGAATGGCGTCGACGATCGAGTTCGCCCTCCCTTGACGCCTTGGGGACAGGCGAAGTTCGATGCCGCCAAGCCCCTGATGGGACCCAGGGCCGTTGGAGGTGCGGAAGATAGCGCCGCCTTGCACTGCGAGCCGAGCGGTCCTCCACAGCTTTTGATCCTTCCCAACCCCATGGAGATCGTTCAGATTCCTGGCAGAATGTTCATGTTCTTCGAGGAGTTGCACATTTGGCGCACCATCTGGACCGACGGGCGGCCGCTTCCCAAAGATCCCGACCCCAGTTGGCTAGGGTCCTCCATTGGCAGATGGGAGGGAGACACGTTCGTTATCGAAACGGTTGGTTTTAACGACAAAGTGTGGGCCGACCTCTCTGGGAATCCGCGCAGCGAACAGATGCACCTGACCGAGCGCTACCGGCGATTGAACCATGACACCCTGGAACAGCAAATCATCATCGACGACCCCAAGTCGTACACCAAGGTCTGGGTAAGTCCTCCCAAACTCCACAAACTGGAGCCCACCTGGGAAATCGCGGAGTGGTTTTGTGCTACCTCCGAAGAACAAGCTTACGACGAACAAGTTAGAAAACCCTCTGGCGTCGCGGCCTCGCCCAACAAATAGCAGAGTCGGCGTGCCCGCGCCTTTCGGCGAGCGGCTCGATCAGATTTTACTTATAGAAAACATATTCAGTCGTTTAACTCGGGGAAAGACAGAAGGAAAGATGAAGACTCTTACTCATGGGAATCGTGGGGATCGGATGCAGCCGTCCGACGCAGGGCGCTCTGGCGAATACCCACGGGACACGAAGGAGCGGGCACGGCGGCATAGCGCTCGACGGGCCGGAAGCTGTGCCCGGAGATCCGCGGGGGCTTTCCTGAGGATTGGCATTTGCGCCTTGGTGCTCGCTCTCCTCCCAATGATTGGAATCGGAGCTCAATCTCCGCAGCAATGGAAACTCCCGGATATACCCTGGGCGTTTCCGGTAAGGGATAAGGTCCAGCCCGTGATTGATGTTCGGAGCGGATTGCTCCATGTTCCGGACAGCGCCAAGTCTTACACGCAGGACCAGATTGACGATCTCGCAAATCCGCCGGACTGGTTTCCTGACGAGCATGCCCCGATGCCGAAAGTGGTTCAGCACGGGGCTGGAGGGGCGGTGCTCGGATGCGCTTCCTGCCATCTCGGGTCAGGACTCGGCCATCCGGAATCCGCCAATCTCGCCGGCGTTTCGGCCGCCTACATCATGCGTCAATTGGCTGACTTCAAGGCCGGCGCCAGAATGGGGGAGGCGATGCCCGATATTTCAAAGGAACTATCCGAGGAGGACGCCCGGCAAGCCAGCCAGTGGTTTGCAAGCCTCAAACCGAAAGTTTGGCAGACGGTTGTCGAAGCCGATCGCGTGCCGAAAACTTTTATCAACATACATCTGATGCGCATGCCGTTGCCGGGTGGCGGGGAGGAGCCGATCGGCGAACGGATTATCGAATTGCCGCAGGACCCAGCCAGGGCCGAGAGCCGCGATCCGCATTCCGGATTTATCGCATACGTGCCGGTAGGCAGTATCGCCAAAGGGAAAGAATTGGTTACCACGGGCGGCTCAGGCAAAACGATTGCTTGTTTCATCTGTCATGGCCCTTCGCTCGGCGGATTGGCCGAGGTGCCCGCAATTGCGGGACATTCTCCTTTGTATCTCTTCCGCCAGCTCTATTACTTTAAGGATGGCAGCCGGGCCGGCTCGATGAGCGCGCTAATGAAAGGTGTCGTCGCGAAATTAAGCCCGGACGACATGCTGGCGATTGCGGCTTATGTGGGCTCTTGTCCACCGCAGAGCGAAGAGAGCGTGATTATAGCACCGTTAAATAATACATTAGTAATATTGTCCAGCGCACCCAAACAGTAGCCCGCCCATTTCGGCCGATCTGATGCCCGAATGGTCTGAGAAAAAATCGAAGAGCGTTTAACCGCGTCACTGATGGTAGGGCTTCTTAGAGGATAAGGAGACACACGATGACACCGCTGAAATACTTGTCCCGAGTTTCCGCCGCTTTTCTGGTCATTCTGGGAACATCCGCGGTTGCGAAGGCCCAACTTGCCCAACCGCTCGTGTCCGAAGACACGCTGACGCGCGTGTCCGAGCACGTGTACGCGTTGGTGGGATTTCCCAACATCGGGATTGTCGTCGGAAACCGCGGTACGCTGGTGATCGACACGGGTCTCGGCGAGCGCAATGGAGCCACCGTCGTGCGCGTGGCGCAAAAGCTTGCGAAAGGCCCCAATCTGTACCTCACGAACACGCACTACCACTCCGAACACACCTCGGGCGAACAGGCCTTCCCGGCGAGCACGATCCTCATTCGACTGGCCTTGCAGCAGGACGAAATGAACAAAAGAGTAGGCGCGCATCTCGAGGCCTTCCGGAATATGTCGGCCCAAAACAAAGACCTGCTCCAGGATGTTAAGTTTCGAATACCGGACATCCTCTTCGACCGCGAAATGAAACTCGATCTCGGAGGTGTTACGGCCCGCCTGTTTTGGCTGGGAGCAGCCCACACCAAGGGAGACCTGTTGATTTCCGTTGAGGAAGACAGCGTTCTGTTACCCGGAGACATCGTCGAAAAAAACTTGTTTCCCATCATGCCGAATGAGGATTCGAGCGTGAAGGGATGGCTCGCCATCCTGGACCAGCTGGAGACTCTAAAACCGCGCGTAATCGTGCCCGATCACGGCGCCGCGGTCACGGATGCCTCCGAGATCGGGAAGGAACGAGCGTACCTTTTGGACCTGCAGGCGCGCGGGTCGGAACTCAAGCGGCAAGGGGTGCCGGTGGACGATGCGGGAAAGCAAGTGGCGGCGGAATTTCACGCCAAGTATCCGGATTGGCAGGGCGCCGCCTACATACCGAATGAGGTGAAGCGAGTTTACGAACAAGCACAGTAATCCACTTATGCCTCTTTCGGATTTCGCTATCAAACCGACGGGCACGCACGAACCCTTGCCAGAACTCTATTGCCCTGCGGGCTTGATGGGTTTGGCGTGTTCGGTTGTCTTCCTGGAAATAGGCGGCGTTGGAAGCCAGCTCTCGCCTGGCTGAACGACGAATATATGCTCGAGTGAATACCATGTGCCTTTCACATCGGGTGTAGGAGCTGGCTCGTTTTCGTGAGCCAGGAAATGTTTCACCAGCCCTCGCGTCACGCCGAACTGCGAATCGGTTTCCAGCACGGGATCATCATTCGAGTAGATTTGCGAGGTGACGCTCTTGAAGCCAGGCTTGAAAATCAAGAAGTGCAGGTGGGCCGGCCGAAAATTGTGGCGCTTTTGAGCGTGCAGGAGGTCACCGACAGGGCCATCGATCGGTATGGGATACCCCGCCGGCTTGACGCTCCGGAAGCTAAAACCACCATCCGCAGCGGTCGTGAATTTTCCCCGCAGATTCATTTCCGCCTGCTCCGGATCTTGCGTCTCGTAGAGGCCGACAGGGGATGCGTGCCAGACATCCACCTCCGCTCCCTCAATCGGCCTTCCCTCCTGGTCGCGCACCCAGCCTTTAAAAAAAAGGGAAGGTCCCGGAGTGGAAGATCGGAGGAGAGAACCGCCGTTTTCGGTCCTGGGCGAATCGGCTCTCCAAAAGGGCCCCAGCAAGTTTGCGGAGCTTTCCATTGCGGCATTGTCGCCATTGTTGAGGAGGCACACAAGGGTGGATACACCCAGCGATCCCGCCATGAGCCTGGTCTCGTTATGGGTCTCCGTCGTGCGCTGCCCCAGCGCAGCGACAATGTTAATGGCATGATTAAATTCCTTCTCAGTTAGCCTGGCCTCGCGCACAAAGGCGTGCAAATGCCGCACCAAACACTCCAGAATCACTTTCGTTCGAGCATTCGGCGTACGCCTCATTTCTTCGATCACAGCATCCGTGACTTGCCGTTCACTTTCTATGATCATGGCTTTTCACTTCCTATCGAGAGACGCCATTTCTGACCGGAAACGCTTCCTCTCTCCACAATCTGAATGCGAATCACACTCACGGCACGCTCAGCGGAGTTCCCTTGCTGAATAGAACGAGTTCTTGCTGACCTGCGCGGCGCTGAGTATTTTCGCGGCGTGAGATTGGTGCCGGCGGTGAGACTCGAACTCACGACCTAGGGATTATGAGACCCTCGCTCTACCCCTGAGCTACGCCGGCGAGAACAAGCCCACACATGTTAAGGAGCCAGTCCGAGAACTGTCAAGTAAAGACGGCGGATCCGCAGCCACCTCAAGAGCTTCAAATTTCCAGAGCCCCCCGCCAGGATACTGGCCGAACAGCCAAGCCTGATGGAGTGGCAATATCTGATCGTCCGGATCTGATTGAACGGATAGGGCTTTAGTCCACGTACTAGTAGTACTATAGTACCCTTGACCCTCCCCTCCCCAAGCCTCACTCTGGAGATGGACAATCTGAAAGAAACTGGTCCGTTTTGGTCGGGAAAGTCCGCCCAACGAGCCATTGTCCAGGGTAGGTTACCGTTTAGACACAACGCTATTCTTGGTCCATTTTTTGGAACAGGAATACATATACTGCCTCCGGGTTAGTTTCCTGACTCGGAGGTCCTATGTCAAAGTGGCTCACGGTAGTCGCTTTGGTGTTGCTTGTTTTAAGTGGAGCAATGGGGTTGCGGAATTTGGTCGTGGCGAATGGCCCGACCGTTTCCGCCCTCAATAACTCACCCCTTGCAATTTGGGCGAATGGTCCAGGTCCTTTTCCGCCGCCGAACCCAGGTGGTGGGGGGCATGTTCGAGCGAACGGTCCCGGTCCTTTTCCGCCACCGAACCCGGGTGGTGGGGGGCATGTTCGAGCGAACGGTCCCGGCCCTTTTCCGCCGCCGAACCCAGGTGGGCCAGGCCACTAGCTAGTTAACTTTTGCTGGTCGTCGGTTGGGCCCATGCGGAGATCAAGTATGCTGGGCCCAATTGACTATTCGATGTGGTTAGCCGATTTCCTCGTGGAAGTCCTGTGCGTCGTGTGTCTTCTCAAAAAGAGAGCTTTCACCCGGCATTTCACAATCGTCCTTTATGTATGTTGCTCGGTCGCGGTGGGTGTGGGCCGGTACAGCATCATGGCGACATCCGGATTCACCTCGTTTTCTTACTATTATTTCTACTTCTATTCGGATGCGCTGCTAACCATCTGTCTGTATTTTGTGCTGATGAGCCTGTATGCGCAGGTCTTCTCGGAGATGGGCGTCAGCAAACTGGTGCGTGGAGGCGCGATGCTGCTTCTCGCGGGCACCGCTGGGATCTCCTACCACATGGTCGCGATGTCCAGCGATAGGCTGGTTACGCACTTCGTAATCGAACTTTCCCAGAATCTATATTTTGTGGGTGTTGTACTGACTTACTTGCTCTGGGGAGCAATGACCAAGCTGCGTGAAAATAGAACGCACCTGATGCAACTTGTCCTGTCAACTGGCGTTTATTTTAGTATGTTTGCAGGAAGCTATGCGCTGGACAATATGTATCCGAATACCGTCGTATGGCGATACGTTTTCCACCTGATGGCCATGTGGCTGCCCGTTTCCTGGACCTACACATTCTGGAAGGTTCCCGAGGATGCGCGAATGGCCACTGCTAGAGTGCTGGCACCGAATCGATGATCGCCATCTTAATTTTCGGCATCTCGGTTTTGACGCTGCTGCAGTTCTTTGTCTCGTATAGCCACTCCCTCATAGCAGAGTCTCGGGGTTACGAATTTTCGGAGCAAGGGCGGGAGATTTCCGGCATCACCGGCCATGCCGTTCGCGGCGATCAATTCAGAAGGCTCTTGCAGCTGATCGCGCTCTGCCCCGAATCCGGTGGCGACACGGGTCAGGTCCGCGCCGTTTCCCTCTACTTTGGGCTCTTGGGGTTGGTTCGCGTCCTGTTCGGATGGATCGAGCCCACGGTAATTCGCCGGATCGAATCCGAGCGCAGTGGCTGCGCCTATCTAGCGGCGGTTATGCTGGACCGCCGGATTGCGTGCAACCGAGTCCTCATGGCAAGACAGATGAGCACTCAACTTTAGCCCGGCTTGGCTTGTCCCCGCTCGATCCTCCGCTGGCTTGATTGTGCCTCGGACGCCGCTGCTGTTACCATAAACAAGAGGCCATCCACGCAGGAATTCGTTTCCGATGAAACGTCCCCTTCAAGCGCGCGTGCTGGACACTGTAGCCCGTCATTCGATGATTTGTTTGGGAGACCGCATCGGCATTGGGGTTTCGGGCGGCGCGGATTCCGTGGCGCTTCTGCGCCTGTTAGCCGAGCTGCGCGCGCAACTCGGAGTGCGGCTTTTCGTTTTGCATTTCCACCATCAGCTGCGGGGCGCCGATGCGGACGCGGACGAAATGTTCGTTGCCGGGCTTGCGCGGGAGTTTGCGTTTGATTTTCTGGCGGACCGGGCCGATGTAGCTGGCGAGGCGCGCCGCAACGGTTGGAATCTGGAAGACGCTGGTCGGCGTTTGCGCTATCAATTCTTCGCTTCCGTTGCCGCTTCGCACGGCCTGGGTCGCGTCGCCGTCGCGCATACGGCGAATGACCAGGCGGAGACAGTCTTCGCTCATCTATTCCGCGGGACTGGTCCGGCAGGACTTGCGGGAATCTATCCCGTAGCCGGCCAAATCATTCGCCCTCTGCTGGATATTGGACGCGATGAACTCCGCGATTATCTTTTGAGCGTGAACCAGACCTGGCGTGAGGATGCCACGAATCAGGATACTGCCCGCACCCGTGCGCGCATCCGCCACAAACTTCTTCCACTACTTCAGCGCGAGTTCGATCCCGCGGCCGTCACACACTTGGCGCGGTTGGCCGGCCTGGCGCGCGAAGAGGAAATCTTCTGGCATGCGTTGGAGGATGAGCGATTTGCCGCGCTGGCTTCGCGCGAACCTTCAGGGGCGGTCTCGCTTCGTGCCGCCGATCTGTTATCCCCGCTCCCGATGTTCGCGGCAGGCAGCCGTGATTCTGAGCCCTGCGGGGGAACTGCTGCTACGCCCGCGC
The DNA here is from genome assembly GCA_963811715.1 of Terriglobia bacterium. Classification (GTDB taxonomy): domain Bacteria; phylum Acidobacteriota; class Terriglobia; order Acidiferrales; family UBA7541; genus Palsa-360. The sequence continues at coordinate 1,117,069 of CAWESM010000003.1, read as the reverse complement.
TGGCATTGACACGTCGCCTGGTGCGGCGGATTTTTGTTGAGTTGCGTGGCAGCCGACAACAATTGACGGCCCGGCATGTCGAGGACGTGCTCCATCTGGCCACGAAATCGCTGAGTGGCTCGCGGATCGAACTTCCCGGAGTGCTCGTCGAACGCCGATTCGATCGGCTCCTATTTTCGTCCGTTTCACCGGACGCACGGGCTGAAAAAATTGGCAGGGAACAACTGCGTGATCCCCAATTCGAATACACGATTGCTCTCCCGGGCTCATCGGAATCCGCGCGTATTGTTGTACCGGAAATTCGCCGCCGGTTCACCTTGAAAGTCGTTGACTGGCCCTCGGTGTCGCGCGAAACTACACTAGGGTGGGACACACTCGACTTCGACAGGCTTCGCTGGCCACTGATCCTCCGGAACTGGCGTCCGGGTGATTCTTATCGTCCTCACCGGCGCCGCCGCGTTCGCAAGCTAAAGCGAATGTTATTGGCGACTCGTGTTCCACGATGGGATCGCACGAGCTGGCCGGTATTGACCAGTGCAGGGGCGCTGGTTTGGGCTTTGGGATGTCCTGTCGCGGATGAATTTGCCGCGGGCGCCGGAACAAGGACGGGGTAGTTATCGCCGAGGAGGAGTTCTGATTTAGGCGTGTGTTGGAGACGGGGCCGCGGTCGCTGCGCCTGGTTGTTTTGGCGGATAAGTCCAGGGACGGCCGCGTGGACCTGCAACCGGATTACTTTGGCTTTGTTGTTGCATCTAAGTATTTAGCAGGGTATGGCATGGCCGGAAGTCGCGGCCGGTTTCGCAATTTGTCCAATATTGCCACGCGGCCTGGGAAACGCCGCCGCAGTGCTGTTCGTGCCGGAAAGACCCGGCGGATGAGGTAGCCGTGAACCCGAGTTCGACATTAAAGACGATCATGTTTTGGCTGTTCATCATTATGCTGGGCGTACTGCTTTGGACGCTGGTATCGAAAAGCGGCCAATCGACGCGCGAGAAGGAGCCTAGCTACAGCGAGTTCATGGCGGATGTGGACCGCGGCAACGTCAAGGAAGTCGAGTTGTTTCTCTCCCCCACGAGCTACGAAGTGGAAGGCGAAAAGCGCGAGCCCGCCGAGAAGTTCCGCGTCACGATCTTCAAGGAATCCGCTCCCGACTTGGTCAAGACGTTGCGCGACAAAAATGTCCTGATCAACGTCAAGGAAGTCAATCGCGCGGATTGGGTCAGCGTCCTGTTTAGCGCGGCTCCTATTTTGTTGCTCGTGGCGTTCTGGATCTTCATGATGCGCCAGATGCAGGCCGGTGGGAACAAGGCGCTGAGCTTCGGAAAATCGCGCGCCCGGCTGCTCACGGCGCAGCAGAAGAAGGCCACCTTCAAGGACGTCGCCGGCACCGACGAAGCGAAGGAAGAGCTCCAGGAAATTATCGAATTTTTGAAAGACCCGCAAAAATTCCAGAAGCTCGGCGGACGCATTCCAAAAGGGCGTCCTGCTCGTCGGTCCTCCAGGCACCGGGAAAACCCTGCTGGCGCGCGCGATTGCGGGCGAGGCCAACGTTCCGTTCTTTTCGATTTCCGGTTCCGACTTCGTGGAAATGTTTGTGGGCGTTGGCGCGAGCCGCGTCCGCGATTTGTTCGAACAGGGCAAAAAGAACGCGCCCTGCATTATTTTCATCGACGAAATTGACGCGGTCGGACGCCACCGCGGCGCGGGACTGGGCGGCGGCCACGACGAGCGCGAGCAGACGCTCAATGCATTGCTGGTCGAAATGGACGGCTTCGAATCGAATGAAGGCGTTATCCTGATTGCGGCGACCAACCGCCCCGATGTGCTCGATCCCGCGCTGCTTCGTCCAGGACGTTTTGACCGCCGCGTGGTCGTGCCCCGCCCGGACATCAAGGGCCGCGAAGAAATTCTGCGCGTGCATACGCGGAAAGTGCCTCTGGCGGAGGATGTCGAATCTCTCCGTCATCGCTCGCGGCACGCCTGGTTTTTCCGGGGCCGACCTGGCCAATCTCGTGAACGAAGCCGCGCTCTGGGCCGCGCGCCAGAGCCGCAAACTGGTTTTGATGGTTGATTTCGAGATGTCCAAGGACAAAGTCCTGATGGGCGTCGAGCGCAAGTCGATGATTCTCTCCGAAGAAGAAAAGCGCAATACCGCGTATCACGAAGCGGGCCACGCGCTGGTGGCGGCGATGACTCCGGGCACCGACCCGCTGCACAAGGTCACGATTATCCCGCGCGGCATGGCGCTCGGTTTGACGATGCAGCTTCCTATCGACGATAAGCATACGTATACGAAGACTTATCTGGAAGGGACGCTTATCGTGCTGATGGGCGGCCGCTCCGCCGAGGAGATTTTCCTCGGGCACATCACCACGGGCGCGGGCAATGACATCGAACGCGCCACCGAGATCGCCCGCAAAATGGTCTGCGATTGGGGCATGAGCTCGCTGGGGCCGCTGGCCTTCGGCAAGAAGGAAGAAGCGATTTTCCTGGGTCGCGAAATCGCGCAACACCGCGACTACTCCGAAGACACGGCGATTCACATTGACCAGGAAGTCCGGCGCATCGTGACGGCAGGCTACGAAGGCGCGCGAAACATCTTGGAAAACAACCGCGACACGCTGGAGCGTATCGCGGCGGCGCTGCTCGAGCGCGAAGTCCTCGACGCAGTGGAATTGAAGCTGCTCCTGGAGAACAAGCCGCTGCCGGAGAAGGTCCGGCCCACTCCGCCTTCGCCGCCGCAGCCTCTGCCCGGCGCCGAGCCCAACAAGGCCGCGCCGCGTCCCGAATTGCGTCCCGCTCCCGGCTTCAGCAAAGGATGACCATCTGTTGTGGCGCGTCCCGGTCCAACCACCGGGACGCGGCTTTTCCCGCGAATTTCCCGAAAAATATCCTCCGCTGAAGAATGAATAGAGTCGTGTTTTAGTGTCGAATAACGAGAAGTCTTTCACGCCTTGCGCTACAGGTTTGATTGGCAGTAGCATACTAGGTTAGTCTCTCTGAGTTTGTTTGCCGATGAAACGATGGCAGCGTCAAGGCCGTCTATTTAGGAGCTACCCTTATGAGGCTCCTCGCACGCATTTCGATTGTCCTTCTGCTGATGGGTGCAGGCACGGGCCTGCTAGCCCTGCAACGCGGCGGGTTATCAACAAGAGGATGAGTTCGGCTCCGCAAGACAACGCATGGAGCAATACGAAAATGGCGAAGCCAGGAGCGAATACTCCTGGTCGCGGCTTCGCTACACTTCCGCAAACAGCTATGGGGGTTACGGCGGGTACGGCCGCTGGTCGACTTGGTCCCGGGACTATCCGAAGGCGGACCGCCAATTCCTGATTGCTTTGCGGCGCCTCACGCGGATTCAGGCCCGTCCGACCGAACAGGTCGTGGACCTCGACAGCGATCCCGGAAATCTTCAATTATCCCTGGGTCTACGCCGTCCAAGTGCAGACCTGGACCTTCACCGAGCCCGAAGCCAAGCGCCTGCGCGAATACCTGCTCAAGGGCGGCTTCATCATGGTCGACGATTTCCATGGCGCCGCCGATTGGGAGCACTTCATGAGCGGCATGCTCATGGTTTTCCCGGACCGCCCCATCGAAGACCTGACCGACAAAGATGAAATTTTTCACGTGCTCTATGATTTGAGCGAGCGTTTCCAGGTGCCCGGCGAACAGTACGTAAGCACGGGCAGAACCTACGAAAAGGACGGCTACATCCCGGAATGGCGCGCGATCCGCGACGACAGGGGCCGCGTCATGGTCGCGATCTGCCACAACATGCATCTCGGCGACGCCTGGGAATGGGCCGACGATCCCCGCTATCCGGAGAAATTTGCCTCGCTGGCTTTTCGGATGGGGATCAATTACGTCATGTACGGAATGACGCACTGACAGGGAACTGCGGGCGGCGATTCTAAGCATCCGACGACTCCTGATATGTTTGAATTCCTTTTCAAGTATCCGCGCGCAGTTTTCTCGAAGGGCGACTTTGTCCTGCTCGGCGCCTGGCCGAAGTGGGTTCTCGCCATTTTTCTTCTTGCGGCCGCCGCGTGGTCTGGCTTGGCTGATTCGTTCGCGGCTCCCGCAAGCTTCTCCCCACGTCCGAAATTGGAAGGCAGGCGCCATCTGGCTGCTGCAATTCGCGCTGGCGGCCTTGCTGCTGATTTTGCTGTGGCAGCCGGCGATCATGGTCGCCGAGCTCAGGCCGCAGCAGAACATCATTGCGGTCCTGGTGGACGATTCGCGCAGCATGGCCATCTCGGACAACGGCGCGACGCGGGAGTCTCAGGCCGTCAAGGCGCTCGAAAGCGGCGTGCTCGACGAACTGCAGAAGAAATTCCAGATGCGCCTCTACCGCGTCGACGGCCGTCTGACGCGCATCGCAAAGCTGGACGAATTGAAGACGGCGGCGCCAGCGCCTGCCACGCGCATTGGCGACGGCCTGAAGCAATTGGCCGGCGAAGCAGCGGACCTGCCCATCGGCGCGGTGGTGCTGCTCAGCGACGGAGACGACAATTCCGGCGGGATCGATCTGGAAACGATCTCCACATTTCGCAGCCGGCGCATTCCGGTTCACACCGTCGGCTTTGGCCTCGAACAGGCGCCGCACGACATTGAGATCGATGACGCCATTGTCCCGCCGCGGGCGCTGGCGGATTCCCGGTCTGGCCGCCAAGGTCAGTTTTCACCAGCGCGGGTACGCCGGACAGAAAGCCATGCTGACGGTTCGCGACGGCGACAAAGCCCTGGCTGCTCGCGAGATTACGTTGGCGTCCGACGGCCAGGTCCAGAACGAATCGCTGCTCTTCAACGCCGGCGCCGCCGGGATCGAAAACCCTCCAGTTCACGATCGATCCGCTTCCCGGGAGAAGAAAACCGCGCCAACAACGGCGTCACCCGCCTGGTCAACGTCGAATCGAGCAAGCGCCGCATTCTGTATGTCGAGGGCGAGCCTCGCTGGGAATACAAATTCATCCGGCGCGCCGAACAGGACGACCGCATCGTGACGGTCGTCTCGATGCTGCGCACCAGCGAAAACAAAATCTATCGCCAGGGAATCAGCGATCCGAAGGAACTGGCCGACGGCTTCCCGTCGCGCGTCGAGGACCTTTTCGATTACCAGGCGCTCATCGTCGGATCGGTTGAAGCAAGTTATTTTACGGCCGCGCAGCAGGAGCTGATCCAGCAGTTTGTCGATCGCCGCGGCGGCGGCCTGCTCCTGCTCGGCGGCCGGGCCTCTCTCGGTGACGGAGGCTGGGGCGTCTCGAGCCTTGCGGATCTTGCTTCCCGGTCGTTCTCCCCAACAAGAAGGGCACATTCCACCGCGATCCGGCCACCGTGGAACTCACTGCCTGTCGGCGCCGACAACATCATCACGCGGCTCGTGGAAGACCCCGCGCGCAACGTGGAACGCTGGAAAAAACTTCCGTACTTGATGGACTATCAGGAAGTGGGCACGCCGAAGCCGGGCGCGGTGGTCCTGGCCGAAATGAATGCCGGCAGCCGGAAGTTGCCGCTTCTGATCACGCAGAATTACGGCCGCGGACGGACCGCCGTGCTGGCCACCGGCGGCACGTGGCGCTGGCAGATGAGCCAGCCGCTCGAAGATCAGACTCACGAGCAATTCTGGCAGCAACTGCTTCGCTGGCTCGTCACGGACACGCCGGGGCGCGTCGTTGCGTCGGTGCCGAGCCAGATGCTGTTTGACGATGGCCGCGTCCGTTTTTCAGCCGAGGTGCGCGACAAAAATTATCTGCCGGCAGCCGACGCCCACGTCGAGGCGCACATCCTCGGGCCGGGAGGCACCGCGGCTCAAATCGAATTGACGCCCGATCCGAACGCGCCGGGAACATTTCATGCCGAATGGAACGCCGATCAGCCCGGATCCTATCTCACCGAAGTGACCGCCGCGCGCGCGCAATGAAGAAGTGGGCCGCGACGTTCTGACCTTTGCGCGCATGGATGGCGTCGCCGAAAATTTCCACACCGAGCAGAATCGCGAGCTGCTCGAAAAACTTTCTTCGCAGACCGGCGGGCGCTACTGGAAGCCTCAGGAGCTTTCCAAGCTGCCGAGTGAAATTTCCTATTCCGAAGCGGGCATCACCGTGCGCGACACGAAGGACCTGTGGAACATGCCGGTCATCTTCCTTCTGATTCTGCTCTTGCGCTCCTCCGAGTGGCTCTTGCGCCGGAAGTGGGGCGTCGTATGAAAGTCTGCAGGAAGACCGCGCTGTGGATTGGCCTCTGCTCTCGGATGTTGCGGGTCTTGTCCGCGCTCCCCGCGCGGGCCGCTTCCTATTACGTTACGGTTGCGGGCCTGGGCGGCGAACCCGATTACGAGCAACGCTTCACGGCGCTGGCGAACGATCTCGACAAGCTGCTGAAAGCTTCGGGCGGCGATGCGCACGTCTACACGCTGACCGGCAGCGACGCCACGAAGGCGCATCTAACCGATACGATGAATCAGCATCGCGCGCGAAGCCAAGCCCGACGATACGTTCACTCTGACCCTCATCGGCCACGGCTCCTACGACGGCGTCGAATATAAATTCAATCTTCCCGGTCCGGATATTTCCGGCGAAGAACTGGCCGCGCTGTGCGACCGCGTGCCCGCCAAGCGCCAATTGATCGTCAATACCACGAGCGCCAGCGGCGGTTCGATTGGCGCGCTGCAGAAGCCCGGACGGATCGTCATCGCCGCAACGAAGACCGGCACGGAGAAAAACGCCACGGTGTTTGCGCGTTACTGGGTGGAGGCGCTGCGCGACGCCTCCGCGGACGTGGACAAGAACGAAGCCATCAGCGCGCTCGAAGCGTTTCAATACGCGGACCGCAAGACGGCTTCCTTCTACGAATCGCAGAAGCGCCTGGCGACCGAACACGCCATCATCGAAGACACCGGCAAGAAAGAAGGCGGTGCGGGCTCCCTCGACGGACAATGGCGAAGGACTGCTGGCGACCAACTTCGTTCTTCTGCGGCTCGGCGCCGCGCAGAAGGCCGCCAACGATCCGGCCAAGCGCGCGCTGCTCGACAAGAAAGAAGAGTTGGAACGCAAGATCGATACCCTCAAATATCAAAAGGCCGCGATGTCGGCGGAAGATTACAAGAAGCAGCTTTCCGACGCGCTGCTCGAACTGGCCAGAGTCCAGGAGGAGTTGGACAAGTGACGCGGATGGTCTCGCAGCTGCGTGGTGTGTTTGCTCGGGCTTGCTGGGCGCAAGCCTGTCCGTGGGCCGCCACGCCCGACGACTGCCACGCGCTGCGCAAGCACGGCCATCGAGCCGAAGCGCAGAAATGCTACGAATCGCTTACCGCCGCGCGCGATCCATATCTTCGCGCCGAAGGCTACTGGGGCACGGAAATGTATCAGGAGGCCAACAATCAGTTCCGCACTCGCGGTGGCCCAGTCGCCCGGCGAACGCCATGTACCGCGTCCGTTGGGGCCGCCTGATGCACGAGCGTTTCAACAACACCGACGCCGCGAATCTCTTCAAGGAAGCCCTGGAAAAAGATCCGAAGAACGCGCAGGCCTACTATGGTCTTGCGCTGGTGAGCGCCGATGGATTCGACAGCAAAGCCCTGGAATATATCGGCAAGGCGCTGGAACTCGATCCGAAGCTCGTGGAAGCGCACGAACTGAAGGCCAATTTGTTGCTGGAAGATTCCGACGAAGGAAAAGCTTTCGCGGAAGCGGACGAAGCGCTGAAGATTCTCTCCCGAGGCGCTCGACGCGATGGCCATCCACGCGGCCATCGAAGTGTTGGCCGACCGCTCGCCCGACGCGTGGCTTGAAAAGATTCGCCAGGTCAATCCAACTTATGGCGAAGGTTACGCTCTGGTCGCGCATCACTCTGGTGCTCAACCGCCGCTACGAGGATGGCATCGCATTCTATCGTAAAGCGATAGAACTGGACCCGCGACTGTGGTCGGCGCGCTCGCAGCTGGGCATCAACCTGATGCGCATGGGCCAGGAAGAGGAACCGCGCAAGCAGCTCGAAATGTGCTACGACAACGGCTACCGGAATGAAGAGACCGTCAACAGCCTTCGCCTGCTCGATAGCTACAAGAATTTTGTGACGTTCAGGGACGACACGACAATCCTCAAACTGCAGAAGAAGGAAGCGGACCTGCTCCGGCCGTACTTTGAAGCAGAGCTGAAGCGCATCATGGCGACCTACGACAAGAAGTACAAGATGAAGCTGCCGGGCCCCGTGCAGGTGGAAGTTTATCCGGACCACGAAGATTTCGCCGTGCGCACGATGGGCATGCCCGGCCTGGGCGCATTGGGCGTTACGTTTGGCGAAGTCATCGCCATGGACAGCCCGTCGGGCCGCCCGCCCGGTGAATTTCATTGGGCCAGCACGCTGTGGCATGAGATGAGCCACGTGTATATTCTGACCGCCACGAATCATCGCGTTCCACGCTGGTTCACGGAAGGATTGGCGGTCCACGAAGAAACGGAAGTCTCCCCCGAGTGGGGCGACCGCATGACGCCGGACATCGTGGTCGCGATCCGCGACAAAAAACTGCTTCCCGTCGCGGAGCTTGACCGTGGTTTCATCCGCCCCGAATATCCGATGCAGGTAATCGTTTCCTACTATCAGGCGGGCCGCATCTGCGATTACATCCAGAGCCGCTGGGGCGCGGACAAGTTGTTGGACATGGTGCACTCCTTCGCGCAACTCAAGACCACGCCGGAAGTGATCCGGCAGGACCTGGGCATGGAGCCGGAGGAATTCGACAAGCAATTTCTCGATTGGCTGGATAAGGATGTCGGCAAAACGGTCGCCAATTTTGACAAGTGGCGCACTGGTGTGAAGGATCTCGTGCAGCAGGCCAAGAACAAGAATTACGACGAAGTCCTGAAGGAAGGCGAGGAAGTTCGCGGCCTGTATCCGGACTACGTCTATCCCGCGAATCCTTACGAGTTCATGGCCGAGGCCGACTTGGCGAAGGGAAACAAGCAAGCCGCCGCGGCCATCCTGACCGATTATGAAAAAATGGGCGGGCGCAATCCGCAGGCGCTGAAGCAACTGGCTTCGCTCGAAGAAGAATTCGGCAAACCCGCGGACGCGGCCGCCACCCTCGACCGCCTCAATTACATTTACCCGGTTGACGAAGAGCTTCACCGGCATCTTGGCGATTTGTGGTTCGCGCAGAACAATTACCCAGGGCGCGATCCGCGAATACGGCGCCGTGGTCGCACTGCACCCGCTCGACAAGGCCTCCGCGCAATTCAATCTGGCCCGCGCCTATTTCGCGGCGGGCCAGAAAGATATGGCTGAGGAACACTTGCTCGCGTCACTCGAGGCCGCGCCCAGCTTCCGGCCCGCTCAAAAATTGCTGTTGCAACTGAAGGATTCCAACGAAGGGAAATGAACACATGGCCTCCATCGCACAGCTCGATCCGGATTCCGCGGAACTGAAGAAGCGCATTGAGCGCTTTCAGTCGGTGCGGGACAACATTCTCGCCCAGGTCCGCCAGGTCATCGTCGGACAAGAGGAAGTGCTCGACCAGATTCTCATCTCGCTGTTTGTCGGCGGCCATTGCCTGATCACCGGCTTGCCCGGCACGGCGAAGACGCTGATGGTCCGCACGATCGCCCAGACGCTGGGCCTGGTGTTCAAGCGCATCCAGTTCACGCCGGACCTGATGCCCTCCGACATCACCGGAACGGACATCATCGAGGAGGATCCCGACGACGGGCCACCGGCGCTGGACGTTCGTGCCGGGACCGATTTTCGGCAACATCGTGCTGGCCGACGAAATCAACCGCACGCCGCCGAAGACGCAGTCGGCGCTGCTGGAGGCCATGCAGGAGCTATCCTGCACCGTGCGCGGCAACCACTACAAACTGCCCGCGCCCTTCTTCGTGCTGGCCACGCAGAACCCCATCGAACTGGAAGGCACCTATGCGCTGCCCGAGGCGCAGCTCGACCGCTTCCTGTTCAACACGGTCCTCGATTATTTGAGCGCCGAGGACGAAGTGAAGGTGGTCGATTTGACCACCACCACGCGCGTCGCGCAGGTCGAAACGGTCACCTCGGCGGAAGAGATTCTCGATTTCCAGACGCTGGTCCGCATGGTGCCGATCGGAGAGTCCCTCGCGAAGTACGTGGTCGAACTGGTTCGCGCCACGCGCGCACAACAGCGGTTCCGCGCCCGACTTCGTCAAGAAATACGTCAACTACGGAGCCAGCGTGCGCGCCGCCCAGTTCATCGTCCTGTCGGCGAAAGCGCGCGCGCTTGCCCATCACCGCTACCACGTGGCGTATGAGGACATCACGGCGCTGGCGATTCCCGTGCTTCGCCACCGCATCCTGCTGAATTTCCATGCGGAATCGGACCGCATCGATTCGGACGAAATTCTGCGCCGGCTGCTCGAACACATGCCGCCGCCCGCGAAGGCCTGAGAAAACTGGATGCTGCAACGCTTTCTCGATCCGTCCGTGCTCGCCGGAATCTCCGGCCTGGACCTGGTGGCGAAGACTGTCGTGGACGGGTTCGTCGCCGGCCTGCACCGCTCGCCGGATTTCGGCTTCAGCCAGGAGTTCGCCGAATACCGCGCCTACTCGCCCGGCGATGATCTGCGCCACGTGGACTGGAACGTGTTTGCCCGCACCGAGCGCGCCTATCTGAAGCGCTATCGCGGCGAGACGAACAGCATGCTCACCGTGCTGCTCGACGCCAGCAACTCCATGAAGTTCTCGTCCCATTCCGTAAATAAAATGGACTACGCCCGCTTCACCGCCGCCTCGCTGTTCTATCTGGCGATCCAGAACCAGCGCGACGCGGCGGGCCTGATCGTCTTTGATGACGAAATTCGCGCGTACATCCGGCCTTCGACGCGGCAGGGACAGCTGGTCCGCTTGCTGAGCGGGCTCGAGCAGGCGGAACCCCGCGCCCGCACCGACTTCGCCAAGCCGCTTCACCATTTCCAGCAATTTCTGCGGCGGCGCGGAATCGTCGTTTTCATCTCCGACTTTTACGAATCTCCCGAACAAATCGTCCGGACCATCGAGCCTCTGCGCTTTCACGGAAATGAAGTGGTCCTGTTCCATGTTCTCGATCCCAAGGAAATCCGGCCCGATTTCCGCGAGCCGGCCACGCTGGTCGATCTGGAAACGCAGGAGCGCGTCGAGATCACTCCTGAATATGCGCGCGACGAATACCGCCAAAAAATGGACGCGCACATGGAAGCGTTGCGCGACAAAGCGCGCGGCGCCGGCATGGATTATCACTTGCTCGTCACCGACAGGCCGCTCGACGATTCCCTTCGGGAATACCTCTCGATTCGCCAGGGGAGGAATTAAGTGGGCCTTTTCGCTCCCTGGTTTCTGGCGGGCATCGCGGCGGTGGCCGTGCCCGTTCTATGTCCACTTGCTGCGGCGCCACACGACGACCCCGCATCCGTTCAGCTCGCTGATGTTCTTCGAGCGGCGCACGCAGAGCTCGATCAAGCACCGCCGCCTGCGCTATTTGCTTTTGCTTTCGCTCCGTACGCTCTTGCTCCTGTTGCTCGCGCTGGCGTTTGCGAATCCGTTCATCAATCGCACGGCAGCGAACATGGGCAGCGAGAAACTCCTGCTGCTGGTCATCGACAATTCTTTCAGCATGCGCGCCGGAACGCGCCTGGCGGACGCGCGCCGCGAAGCGCTTTCGGTTCTGTCCTCGCGGAGACCGGCGGACCGCGCCCAGGTGATGGCGCTGGGCTCCCAGATTCAGGTGCTCACGCAGCCTTCGCAGGATGCCGGCGCGCTGCGCGCCGCTGTCGAGAGCCTCCAGCCGGGAGACTCTCATGGAACCTTTGGCGAACTCGCCGCGATCTCTCCGTTCGCTCGCGGAATCGATTCCCACGCCGATCGAGCTTCATTTGTTCAGCGACATGCAAAAATCCGCGATGCCGGCGAGCTTCGCTGAATTGGCGCTGCCCGCGAATATCTCGCTCGTCCTTCATCCGGTGGTCAAGAGCGCCGTGCCGAACTGGACGGTGGAAAGCGTCAATGTGCCCGGCCAGGTCTGGGACCCGAAGAAAACGCGCGTGCAGGTCGTTGTCGCCGGATTCAACACTCCCGCCGCAACGCGCACGGTCTCTCTCGTTGTGAACGGCAAGACGCTTGCCACCCAGAGCGTCGCCGTCCCCGCCAACGGGCGCGCCACCACTGAGTTTCCATCTCTCGATGTGCCTTACGGATTCACGCGCTGCGAAGTGCGGATCGATTCGGCGGACGATTTTCCGGCCGACGACGTGAGCCTGTTTGCCGTCGAGCGTACCGATCCCCGGCGCGCTCTGTTCGTTTATGAACCCGGCGACTCGAGGTCCCCGGTTTATTTCCGTGCGGCGCTGGCCTCGGGCGCGGAAGCGGCGTTCACTGTCGATGCCGCCAGCGTCGCTCAGGCTGCTGGCCTTCCGCTCTCGAAGTACGCGTTCGTCGTCCTCTCCGATGTGATTTCGGTGCCTGCCGCTTTCGAAAGCGAGCTGCTGAAATACGTTCAGACGGGCGGCAGCGTCTGGGTCGCCGTCGGCACCTCCGGCTCGCATAGCACCCGCATCCCGGTGTTTGGCGGTAATATCCTGGAGTCCCGCTACTACTCGCGCACCGGCGACCGCTTCCTCTCCGTGGGGGAAGCCGATCCCTCGCTATCCTTCCGTAGCGAAGGCCGACCGTTGGTCCGGCGTGAAGTTTTATTTCGCGGTTCGCGTGGATCCCGGCGATGCCCGCGTCGCCGCCCGCTGACCGATCAGACGCCGTTGCTGCTGGAAAAGAAAATCGGCGAGGGCAACGTACTGCTCTTCACCTCCGGCCTCGACAATCTCACCAACGATTTTCCGCTCCACCCGATCTTCGTGCCTTTCGTCGAGCAGACCGCCCGCTATCTTTCCGGCACCCAGAGCCGCAGCGGCGCCCGCGTGGTCGATTCCTTCCTTGAACTGCGCAGCTCCAAGGAGCAATCGGTCAGCGTCGAAGTGATCGACCCGGACGGCCACCGGCCCCTCTCGTTGAAGGAGGCCTCCTCAGCGCAGACCTACCAACTGACGCGCGCCGGATTTTACGAACTCCAGCTCGCCAACGGACGCCACGACGTGATCGGCGTCAATGCGGACCGCCGCGAATCCAACCTCGACGTCATTCCGGACGATGACGCTGTCGCTTTGGCGCGGGAATCCCGGCGGACGAGCGCTCACAGGCTGCCGCGGGCCAGGCGCAGGAACAGACCAAGCCCTACAGCATATGGTGGTATATTATGGTTCTGGTATTAGCAGCCGCTGTGGCGGAATCCCTGCTCGCCAATCGATACTTAGGGGTTCAGCAGCAGGAGGACGCATGAGCATCCGGGATCAGCTCAACTCCTATATCAAGCAGCTGGAGAAGCGGTTGCGCCTCGGCGCGCTGCTTCGCGGGCGCGGCCATTCTGACGTCGGTTGCGCTCGTGGCCACCGTCCTCCTCGTGCTCATCACCAACGCGTTTGCATTCTCCCGCTGGAGCATCACCAGCGCGCGCGTCGTTCTGCTGTTCGCCCTGGCCCTCGCGGTCAGTTTCGGCATTGCCCTCCCGCTGCAGGCCCTCAGCCGGCGGCGGGCCGCCCGCAAGGCCGAGACTATGTTCCCCGAATTCCAGCAGCGCCTGGTGACCTTTGCCGAGCGCGACACGCAGCTTCGCGAACCCTTCCTCGAGCTGCTGGCCGCCGACACGCTCAACGTCGCGCGCGCGGCGGAACCCGCGCGCCTGGTTCCCGACCGCACGCTGGCAACTTTCCTCGGCGTCGGCGCGGCCTCGCTGTGTGTCCTGGTCTGGATGATTCTGGCCGGCCCGGGATATCTGGGCCACGGCGCTGCTCTGCTTGTGGGCGGCCACTCCGCGCAACCGGGTCCGCTCCTTTTTATGACATTCAAGTGACCCCCGGCGATGTTTCCGTCCGCCGCAACGCGGACCAGATCGTCACCGCGCAAGTCATCGGCCTGCAGACCGATGCCGTGCGCCTCTACGCGCGCTATGAGAGCACTTCCAAATGGGACCAGGTCCCCATGCATCCGCAAGCCGGAGCCTCCGGCTTCCAATTCGTTTTCGCGGGCCTTCCCGGAAAGCGTCGAATACTACGTCGAAGCCGGGCCGCTGCGTTCGCGCCACTTCAATATTCGCGTGCTGGACCTGCCCGGGCGTGAAGAATGTCCGCGTGACGTACCGCTATCCCGAGTGGACCCGGTTGCAGAACGTTGTCGAGGAACGCGGCGGCGATCTGCGCGCCGTCGAAGGCACGGAAGCCGACCTGGAAATCGAAACCGACCGGCCGATGCGCGACGGCGTGTTGGTCCTTGACGACGAAAAACAGATTCGCCTCTCCGGCGGCGAGGGCAACGTCTACAAAGGCACGATTCGCATGGAGAAGGACGGCGTGTACCACGTCGCCGCCCTGGATCAGGGGCAGCCCGTGCGCCTGTCGAATGATTTCTTCATCGAGGCGCGCAAGGCGGACCCGCCGAACGTCATCATCGCGCGTCCCGGACACGACTATCGCGCGAGCCCCATCGAAGAAGTCACCGTCGCCGTCAAGGCGGACGATGAATTCGGCATCATCTGACCTGACGCTCCACTATTCGGTTAACGGCGGCGCCGAGCAGACCGTTGACCTGCTGAAGCAGAAGGGCGTCAAGCAGGCCGACGGTTCCACCGTACTCTCGCTTGAGAATTTCAAGCTGGTGCCCGGCGACGTCGTGAGCCTCTATGCCACCGCGAAAGATGCACGCTCGGAATCGCGCACCGACATTTCCTTCATCCAGGCCGATCCGTTCGAGCGCGAGTTCTCCCAATCCCAAGCCGGCGGCGGGGGCGGCGGAGGCGGCGGGGGCCAGATGAACCAGAACGACATCTCCCAGCGCGAGAAGGAAATCATCGCCGAGACGTGGAAGCAGCATGGCGACAAGAAAGCGACCAAACAAGAGTCCGCGGAGACCGCCAAGTTCCTCTCCAACGTTCAATCCAAGCTGCGCGATCAGGCGAAGTCTCTCGCCGGGCGCATGCAGAGCCGCGAGCTTTCCCAGGAGAACGAGGAATTCAACGGTTTTGTGAAGGACATGAACGCCGCCGCCGACGCCATGGGCCCAGCCTCCGAAAAATTGCAGCAGCAGAAATGGCAGGATGCGCTTCCCGACGAACAAAAGGCCCTCCAACACCTGCTGCGCGCCGAAGCTACCTTCCGCCAGATTCAAGTGGCGTTTGGCGGCAGCGGCGGGGGAGCCGGCGGGGGAGGCGGCGCGGGGCGCGACCTCGCGAGCCTGTTTGATCTCGAGCTCGACACGGAAAAGAATCAGTACGAAACGGCGCAGACCGCCGGTTCGGCCGCCCAGCGCGACAAGGACATCGACGAGGCGCTTCAGAAACTCGATCAGTTGGCGCGCCGCCAGGAAGAGCTCGCGCAGCAGCAGCGCAACAACAATACTCAAACCTCCGAGCAGCGCTGGCAGCAGGAGATGCTGCGCCGCGAAGCCGAGGAACTGCAGCGCCAGATGGAGCAGATGGCACGGAACAATTCGCAAGGCAATTCGCAAGGAAGTTCGCAGCAGAATTCGCAGAGCGGCGCGCAGGGCAATTCCTCTTCCGGTTCGTCAGGCCAATCAAGTGCCCAAGGGAAGCAGGGCTCCACCGACCCGCGCGTCCAGCAGTCTCTCGACCGGCTCAAGCAGGCTACCGATGACATGCGCCGCGCGACGTCTCCGCAGCAGAGTGAAGCCGAAGCGCGCCGCGCAGCCGATCGCTTAAAAGAAGCCACGGATTTGCTGGGCGGCATGCGCCAGCAACAAGCCTCCTCGCGCCTCGGATCGTTGGCCGACGAAACCAGCCGCCTGACGAAGGAGCAACGCGACCAGGCGGACCGCATTCACCAGGCGTTCGGGCAGCAAGGGGACCAGCCAGGATCGCAGGCCGGTCTCCAGGACAAACGGAAGCTCGCCGATGAGCGGCAGCGCCTCGCGGAAGATCTGGGCCGCCTGGAAAAGGAAATGCAGGACACCGCGCGGGAGTTGGCCACGAACAAACAGAATGCCGCATCCACCAAACTGCGCGAGGCCCTCGGCGATATGCAGCAGTCCGATCTGCGCTCCCGCATCCAGCGAGGCGCGGATTGGATGCGCCGCGGCATCGATCCAAACGCCAGCGGAGCGGAGCCGGAAATCGCGGCCGGCATGCAGCGCCTCGAGAAGGAAGTGAATGACGCACAGCAGGCCCTGGGCGCCACTCCCCAGCAAGGAAACGATTCGCAACAGGGACTCGAAACCGCCCTGAATCGCGTCGAGCGGCTTCGCAACCAGATGGATTCACTCACCCGCGACGGACAGGGACGCCAACAAGGACAGCAACAAGGCAGAGGCCAGGGCCAGGGACAGGGCCAACAAGGCGGTCAGCAAGGCGGCCAAGCGGCAAGCGGCCCCGTCGGAGGCCCGGGCGCAAGGCTCGGTGACGGAACCTATGGGGGAGGCTACAACAACACGAATCCCGGCGGCGGACGCGTTGGCAGCGTGTACGACAATTTTGATACGGGAAATAACACACCCCGCGGCGGCCCGCCAGTTCAGCCCGATAACTCTCCCATTCCGCCCCAGCGCGCTTACGATGACAGCATGCGGGACCTGAACCAGCTTCGCCAAGCGGTCCAGGAAGACCCTGATATGGCAAAGCAGGTTCAGGAGCTGATCCGCCAGATGCAGCGCCTGGACCCGAGCCGCTTCCCCGGCAATCCCGCCCTCGTCGAGCAGCTCCATTCACAAGTGCTCGCGGACGTGGACAAGCTCGAGCTCCAGTTGCGGCGCCAGTTGGACGATAAACAGTCCGGCCAGGTGCGCAGCGGCGACATCCGATCGGTCCCTGCGGGCTACGAAGATTCCGTCGCGGATTATTACCGCCGGCTCAGCAAGAACAAGTAAGAGGTGGCACTTCGGGCGCTACTTTTTGGGTAGAGGCTTGCGAGGAAGTTGCTCGTTCGCATTGGCGGTCATATACGCGAACGAGGCGACGATGACGGCCATCTGTTTCAGATCCGCCTCCTGAATTCGCTCGTACACATCCATGTTGGTGTGATGCGTCCGCGGTTCGTATTCGATGGGGTCCTGGATAAATTGAAACCCCGGCAAGCCGACCTCATCGAAAGAGACGTGGTCTGTCCCGCCGGTACCGCGAGCGGATAGCGTGGTCATGCCCATGGATTTGAATGGCTCCATCCATTTCTCGAAGACGGGCCGAACCGCCTCGTTGCCCTGCAAATAGACGCCGCGAATTTTTCCCGTGCCATTATCCACGTTGAAATAGGCGGAAACTTTCGCGTGATCGGGCTTGTATTCCAGACTCTGCCGGTCGCCGAAATGCTCCTTGACGTACGCGCGGGAGCCAAGCAGGCCCTCTTCCTCGCCCGTCCACAGCGCGAGACGCACCGTGCGGCGCGTCCTCAGACCGGACGCTTTCAGAATGCGCATCGCTTCCATCATGACGGCGGACCCGGCGGCGTTGTCCGTGGCGCCCGTGCCGCTATCCCAGGAATCGAAGTGCGCGCCGAGCATCACCACTTCCTCCGCTTTGTCCGTGCCGGGAATTTCCGCGACGATGTTGAACGAATCGAGATTTTCGTCGTAGAACTTGTTGCTGATGTTGACGGCGAGCGTCACCGGTATGTGCTTCTCGAGCGTCCGGAAAATACGTCCGTAGTGTTCGATCGCCACGGCGACTCGCGGCAGCACGAGGGGGTCCTTCGGATCTCGGGAGCCGCCGCCAAGCACGGTAATCGTTCCGCCATCGTGCGGCGAAGGTTCGAGCCACGCCGCCGCGCCTTCGTCCGTCAAAAACTTCAGAAGTTTTTGATTGAAGAGTTGCTGCGCAAGGAAGCGGGTCCGGACGGCAGGGTCGGGAGGAGGTTGTGGGGGCCGCGGTTGCGCGAGGTCTGCCAGTTCCTGGTCCGTGAAGCGATGGGCCGGCGCATCGAATTGCGCTTCCACCGCGCGCAGCGGCGCCGTCATCACCAACTTGCTCTTGAGTTTTCCGTGAAACGCCTCGAAATCCTCGTCTTTTTCAATTTTCGCGTACACTACTTCCGCCGTGATCGGCCCGCCGGTTCCGGACGTCCACGCTTTCGGATACGCGATCAGCGGAAAATGCCGCGGCGCAATCTCATTGGCTTCGAACAGCTCATTCGACCAGCCCCGGCCAAATGGTCCCCACGGCTCTTCGTGAACGTTCGCCAGCCCCCAGGAGCCGAGCGTTTTCACCGTGTAGTCACCGGCTTCGCGGATGTTGGGCGAATTCGTCAGACGCGGGCCGTACACATCCGACAGGTAGCTCATGACCTCCATGATGTGCGAGCGCTGGAGGCCTTCCTCTTCGAACTTGCCGATCGCACCAGTGTCGGGGGCGGACCAGTCGGTTTGTGCCGTCGCGGCCCATGCGACAGCGAACAGCAACGCCAGCACGACCGCGAATTTCGCTGATTTGGGCACGATCACCTTCTCTACTCCTCAAATAATTCTACCCTGGGAGCTTTTCAAATGCGCCGTGCAGTCTTCCACAATGTGTCTATCCGCGCCGCGACTCGAAACAAATAGTTTGGCAGAGAATTGGGAAAGATGCTTAAAATGTTTGTATGAAGAAAAAGGTTATGTCGAAAGATAAGGCCGCGCGGGCGGTCACTCTCCTTGCAGAAGAGCATTTGACAAATTACCCTGAGGGGGAAAGAGAGCGAAGGATTAAAGCGTTCAGGATGAAAGTTTCCGAGCTCAAACCGTAGGAAGCCCTTAATTATCTATCGGGTCGTCGCGAAGTGAATCCGGGCGCGCCACCTACTTGTTGGCCACCTGACGCCAGCCAACTCATCGGGCAGTTCTCTGTCCGAAGAGACTTCTAGAAAAACAATTCCGGAGAAACTTTAAATCGCTTACTGAGTTTCTCAATGTGGCGTTTGTTGAGTTCCCGTTTGCCGCTCAGGACCTCCGAAACCACGCTTTCCGAACCGAGCAGCGGAGCTAAATCTTTCTGCCGAAGATTATTCGCGGTCATTAATTCCGTCAAAACTTCCAAGGGAGATGCCGAGCGGATAGGGTATTGCTTCTCTTCATACGCCTCGACCAACAAAGTCAAAAGCTCCATGAGTTCTTCTCTTCGGCTGTCAGGCGGCTTCGATGCTCCATTTCTAGAAGCGCGGAAATGTACCGTTCGTTCTGCGCATCGGAGGTAATTACCTTCGGTGCGCCGATCCCGTCAAGCAGGTCTTTCTCAATCGCAGCCGCAATCATTTTTCCACCGATCCTTGCCGTACTCGACGTGACTCAAAATGTGCAAAATATAGATCTTTTGCGTCCTAAAATTGACGTAAGCAATCAACCGGCACCTGTTATCACTGATATCGAATATAACGCACGTGCCTACTTTATCGGAATTGCTCCAGCTTTGTCTTACATCTGGAAAATGCTTCCACACTGCCTTCTTGACTATTCTGTACCACGCGGATAGCGATGCTCCCCACTCCGAATGCCGCTCGCTAGCCTCCCGAATCTTCTTTCGGCTGATTACTCGCAAAGCCAATCTTCGCATATTGCGAAGTTGGAGTCAAGACTTTTCCCGCGAACTATTCAACGGTGACGCGATGCGGAGGCATATGGTACTCTTGGGGGGTCGAAGGCACTTGTAATTCCTCTCGGAATTGAGCGTGGGGGCTGCAAGGTCGCACTTGCAGCCATTTTTGTATCCAGCGTTTTTTCCGGCGGGCTTCAAGTAAAGCCCGCACCCGGCACCGAACCGACAATCGAATTGAAGGTCAGACCAAGAGAGAGCTAGGATTCCATGCCGCAGATTCGCAATATCGCCATCATCGCCCACGTGGACCACGGCAAGACCACGCTGGTGGACGCCATGCTGCACCAGAGCGGCGTCTTCCGCGATAATCAAATCGTCATGACGCGCGTGATGGACTCGAACGACCTGGAGCGCGAGCGCGGCATCACCATCCTGGCGAAAAACACGGCGCTGTTCTACCACGAGACGAAAATCAACATTGTGGATACGCCCGGCCACAGCGACTTCGGCGGGGAAGTCGAGCGCGCCCTGAAAATGGTCGACGGCGTGCTCCTCCTGGTGGACGCGAGCGAGGGTCCGCTGCCGCAGACGCGTTACGTGCTGCAGAAAGCGCTGCAGGCGAAGCTGCTCCCCATCATCGTGCTCAACAAGATTGACCGCTCCGACGCGCGCGTGGCCGTCGTGCTCGATGAAATCTACGATCTTTTCATCGATCTCGAGGCCACCGAGGACCAGCTTGATTTTCCCGTTCTCTACACGAACGCGAAGACCGGCGTCGCGCACCGCAAGATGGGCGACTCCTCGACCAATCTCCAGCCGCTGTTTGAAACCATCGTCTCCGCCATCCCCGAACCGAAGGGCGATCCGAACGGCGTCCTCCAGGCGCAAGTCATGAACCTGGACTACAGCGATTTTCTCGGCCGCATCGCCATCGGCCGCGTCTTCAACGGCACGCTGCGCCGCGGCGCCGACGTGGGCATCGCCAAGCGCTCGGGCGCGATCGAGCCCACGCGCATCACGAAGCTGTACACGTTTCGCGGCCTCGAACGCGACGAAGCCGAAGAAGTTTCGTGCGGCGACCTCGTTGCTGTCGCCGGCGTTGAAGGCATTCAGATCGGGGAAAGCCTCACCGACATCGAGAATCCCCAGCCGCTCGAACCGCTCGTCATAGACGAACCGACGCTGGCGATGAATTTCACCATAAATAACAGCCCGCTTGCCGGACGCGAAGGCCAGTGGGTAACCTCGCGCGACCTCCGTGAGCGATTGCAGAAGGAATTGCTCACCAACGTTTCGCTGCGCATCACCGACTCGGACACGACCGACGTGTTTCGCGTGCTGGCGCGCGGCGAATTGCAACTCGCCATCTTGATCGAAACGATGCGGCGCGAAGGCTACGAGCTGATGGTCGGAAAACCGGAAATCGTCGTACGCGAGGAAAACGGCAAGAAACTGGAGCCGCTCGAGCGCCTGGTCGTCGATTGTCCGGAATCGTTTGTGGGCGTGGTGATGGAGTCGCTCGGACGCCGCCGCGGCGAACTCGGTAAGATGGTCAATCACGGCTCGGGCTGGGTGCGAATGGAGTTCACCGTTCCCTCGCGCGGGCTGATCGGCCTGCGCGGACAGTTGCTCACCGATACGCGCGGCACCGCGCTGCTTCACGCCTTGTTTGAGGGCTGGACCGAATATGGCGGCGAAATGGCTTCGCGCCCGACCGGCGCGCTGGTGGCCGATCGCGCGGGATTCACGACGGCCTTCGCGTTGTGGAATATACAGGAGCGCGGCGAGCTGTTCGTCGGTCCCGTCGAGGAAGTGTATGAAGGCATGATTGTCGGCGAAAACGCGCGCGACTCCGACATGGACGTGAACATCACGAAAGAAAAAAAGCAGACCAACATGCGCGCATCCAGCGCCGACGAGGCCATTCGCCTGATTCCGCACCGCCAGTTGAGCCTCGAGCAGGCCATCGAATTCATCGCGGACGATGAATTCGTGGAGGTCACGCCGAAATCCATCCGCCTCCGCAAAAAAATTCTCGATCCAAAGAAGCGCCCGCGCCGCTGGCAGCAAATCCGCGCCAACGCCGAAGCCGCGCAGTAGTTTTCTTTGAGTCCTCACTAGCGGGGAATCGAGATCGGCGGGATACGTCCTAAGGATGCTTGCCCGACGCGAATTTCTTCTTCAGCCAAACGTGAATGTCAGGCCAGAATTCTTGTGCGATGTTGGCCATCATGTCCCAGCCGGTGTCGTTGCCCCAACCACTCAACGTGTTCTTGAAGGACCGGTCGGAGGCGGGATGGTAAGCGTTAGAAATGCCCGCCGCAACAAAATTGCCGGCGAGCTCGGAACCATTGAACTGATTGCGCCCGGAGTCGGTGCGGGTGATCACGATCCGGGTGATCGAATACACCAGACGGTGTCTAAACCCGCCGCGGACCAACTGATAGTATCGGGGATCCTGCTTGAGTAGGGATGGAAAAATCGCGCCGGTCATGAAGCTGCCGATCGTGGAATCGCCGAACGAAGCGCCGTAACGCTTCCCGAACCCGCTGGCGCCCTGCCCGAATCCCGGATCGCTGTCCTGCCCCTGGTTGACCAGGGCGATGAACCCGATGAATGGAAATATGACCGGATCGAATGCGTTCTTGGCCACGAGCCTGAATTTTCCTCCTGACGTGAGCGGCGGCACCTTGGCCGCATTCTCCACCGTCAGGTAGTTGGGAAGCACACCGAATAGGCGATCGTTCTTCGGAGTTGTCGCTTCCTCCTGGCTCTGGTTCTTACTGCTCCCGTCGTCCGCGCGAGTCTGCCCTGGCTGGGGTTGTGGCGTTGCCACCGGATCGGGTTCTTTTGGTTTTTGGACGGGGTGTTCGGACGGTGGTGTTTGCGATTGCGGGTCACCCTGCTGCTGTGCTGAGGCTGGAGCAGGCAATACGAGCGTCGCAAGAAGAATAGTTCCGAAGAAAAGACCCGGCACCCACCCGCGTCGCTTGATCATCGAGGCTGATTTCTCATGGCGACGCTATCTTTCGCTAAAATTCGGGTGGTGGGTTTCCGCATCCATCGCACGGCTACTTTGATTCAACAGAAACTAAAATGGTTTCACCGCAACGATGGCGATTGGGCCGGCCGCGCTGGCCACTTACCACTATCTCACAACTCCAGTCTTTTCCAACGATTTGGATTCCGCTTTTGTTTCCCCTCACATTTTCCTCGTTGATATTTAGGCGTTCTTTATGCGCCACTTAGCCATCCCTAATGGCTCCTGGTATCCAATGTAAACTGAAGAGATCAATGTGAGTTTCGTCGAGGAAATACATCGATGTGGACGGAGTCAGCGAAAGTGAACGCATGAAACCACTCACGATTTTTGGGTTGTTCGCCGTTGCGGCAATGCTGGTGTGCTATGCACTCGAGCGGCGCAACCGCTGGTTCATCCTGGGGTTCGCTGGAGCGTGTGTGCTCGGCTCGATCTACGGGTTTCTTCAGGGGGCTTGGCCATTTGGCCTTGTCGAAGCTGTTTGGTCCGTCGTCGCGTTGCGCCGCTGGTGGCTGGCAAGATTATCAAATTGACTTCCTATCTGTTAGGGAATACTGTCCTACTTTCATGCCGCAGATATGAGGCGCACAATGGAAGAGTTCCCCAACAAGCTGAAAGATTATTTGAAGTGTCTAGCCCGGGAGACCGCAAGGATGTCATACCCTGGTCATATGAGTCCTGTCGTAGGGACTGGAACCAAGAAGGCGGTCGAGAAGTACTTTGCTGACCGCTTTCCAATGGAGGCTGTCTGGCGCAATTCTGGTCAAATCGCAAGGAAATTTGACAAATGGCATAAGGAGCGAGTTCTAGAGCTAGCTAAATGCGTTGGGGGCTACAAGAAAAGGGAAATCGATAGTAGCGAGGCGATCGCCGCTAAGTTTCTCAACACCTTCTTGTATCAGCTTATGAAGCACGGACCCTGTCAGCCCCTTCGGAGCCGACTCCATCTTCCAATTGATAGGCGAGTCCTCGGGGAATTGAATAGGCTAAAACATCTACCGAGGGGTCATGCACTCACAAAACTGGAAAAGGATCTTGAAAAAAGACCATACGCACTCACCTACTCAAAGTATTTTGAAATACAGACTGTTTTGACCGAATTCATCAAAGATCTCAATCGGCGTCCAAACTGCGAAAAGAAACTTGAGTCCCGAATCGAACTAAATCTGCTCTGGGCGAAATAATCAAGGGATTGTCCCAATCCAGACATCCGATCGGCCGAAATTAATTCATTCTGCGAGCGACTCAGGGCCAAGACCTGCTACGCGCTGTTCGAGTTCGCGCGCGATTTCCTTCGGGTCTGACGCTTCGGGAAATTCCGCGGGCTTGCCGATGTATACGCGGATGCGGCCGGGGCGGTTGAAGCGGCTGCGCGCCTCGCGGATTTCGTAAGCGCCGTCGATGCGGATGGGCACGACGGGAAGCTTCAAATTATTAGCGAGCAGGCCGAGGCCGGCGCGAAAGGGTTGCAGCTTTCCGTCTGGAGTCAAGTCGCCTTCGGGGAACACGAGCACGCTCCAGCCGCGGTCGGCTAAGTCCCCGGCAAAACGAAAACTTTGGCGGAAGCCGGAGCGTTTCGGCAACGGGAAGACGTTGAACAGCAAAACGACCAGAAAATAATTCATGCGATGGAGCCAGCGGCGCGGAAAAAACCATTCGCGGGGCGGCCTGCGCATCTCGGCGAGACGCTCGCCCGCCATGGCTACCGCGAGCCGGTGCCGCAACCGTAGCGGCAGCGCGGCCAGCACAAAGCCTACATCCAGATAGATCACGTGATTCGAGATGACCAGCACCGGGCCCTTCACGCCGCGGAGATTTTCGCGGCCAAACACGCGCGGGTGGGCCAGCAAATGCGTCGCGGGCCATGTCAGCAGGTAGTAGATGAGCGTGCGAATCCATGTCACGGGCCAACGCTGCGCCCAGCGGGGAAAAACAAATTCGGAACGTTCGGAAGATGACTCGCGCACGAGGCACTCGAGATCACGCACCGTGGCTGCCGATGTGAAATGGGTCTCGTTCACATCGATCTGGTAACGGTCTTCGATGGCGCCCAACAACTCGACGCGATCGAGCGAGCTCAAATTCAGATCCGTCTGAAGGTTCGCCTGCGCGCTCACAGTTCCACCCGCTGACGCGCCGCGAATCCGCGCAATCATCTCCGCGATGCCGCCGCCTGTAACCGTCGAGCGCGCGCCGGCTTTCGCGGTGCCCCATTGCGATTCAACCGCGGCGCGAATTTCCGCGAGTTTCGGTTTCCCCGTTGCAGTGCGCGGGAAATCGGCCTCGGGCCACAGGAACCAGCAGCGCATCCGTTGATAATCCGCCAGGGAAGCATTCACGCGAGCGACAATCCCGGCCGCGTGGCGCGGTTGTTTTACATTTCGTCCATCGCGCGCCGGTTTACCGTTCGTTCCTTCGCGCAACAACAGCACGCCGCAGGGCTCGGCGTTTCCGCCGCGCTCCAGCCCCACGACGACACAGTCCTTCACTGCCGGCTCGCGCCGCAGCGCTGCTTCGAGGTCTTCCGGGTAGATGTTCATGCCGGCCGATGTAACGATGACGTTCTTCTTGCGGCCTTTGAAATAGAGATTTCCATCGGCGTCGAGTGCTCCCAAATCGCCCGTGTGGAACCATCCGGCGTCCATTCCATCGCTTGCGATGGGGCGGATTTCGCGGCCCTGCCAGTAGCCCGCGGCAATGTTCTCTCCGCGCACCAGGATTTCGCCGTTTTCATCGAGTTTCACTTCGCGGCCTTCAAGGACTTTGCCGATGGAGCCGCGCCCGATTTGAAACGGATGATTCACGCTGACCAGAGAAGTTGTCTCCGTCAAGCCGTAGCCCTGAATGGCGGCGAATCCGACGCGTCCCCAGAACAATTCGGTCTCGGGCTCAAGCGTCGCGCCGCCGGAAATGACAGCCCAGAATTTCCAACCGAACCGGCGATGAATCCGGCGAAAACGCCACATGCGGCGCAAGAATTTTTCGTTCGCGGCCGCGGCAAAGTCGTTGCGAAATGTTTCGAGCAAACCCTCGGCCTCCAGGTCGCGTTCGATTTTGTTTTGCAGCGCTTCGAGCACGCGCGGCACGGCGATCAGTACGGAGACGCGCTCGCGTTTGATCGTGGAAATTATTTCCGTTGGGTTGAGCGTATCTTGAAACAAGACGGTCGCGCCCAGCAGCGGCGGCACCCACACGCCAAGAAATTGGCCGAAAACGTGGCTGAGCGGCACGAGATCGAGGAAGCGTAGCGGATGAAAGGGGCGCTCCCACTTCCGGTACGGCTGCATGGCCGCTTCGAGCGGCTCGAGATTGGCGAGGATGTTCCCATGGGAGATGACGACGCCTTTGGGCTCGGCGGTGGTGCCGGAGGTAAAGATGATTTGCGCGAGCGAGTTGCGATCGAGAACGGGCGAAGGGTAGGGTTCCAGCGAATGCTGCGCGACGGCTTCCCTAAGCGAGTCGAGCACGAGCGCGGCCCGACCCTCTCCCCAGACCACCTGTTCCCGCCCCACGACGAGCAGTCTGGCGTCCACCTGTTGCGCCACGCGGGCCGCAAAGTCGGCCGTGGCGCCCTGGTCCATCGGGACGGCAACCGCGCCGCGAAGAATGCAACCGAAGAACGCGGCAACCCATTCGGCTGAATTGCGTCCCCAAAGGAGGATACGGTCGCCCGGCCCGATCCTGCGTGCCTCAAGTTCCCGTGCGAATTGAGCCGCAACGCCTGCCACGTCCCGAAAGGACCACCGCTCCATCCGGTAGCCGCAACGCTCACCATAAGCCATGCCGCGCCCGTGGCGGCCGTATCCTGCAAGGTATTCGATCAGGGAGCGGCGAGGCATGGCTGGGGTGCTCCAATTTCTACGGCATGCGGTAACGAAGGTAGGGTACGCCTATTCCCGCCCATCGGGAAAGCCTTATGCGATTGCCGGTGCTCCAACTGACGGGATCAGTGAATAAGACCTGCGGACCGCAGGGATTGCAAGAATGGCCCATCCAGGACTAACTCATTGATCTTATTGTCTTTAGTCTCCAACGAAGGGGCCGGCAGGCCGATATTTTCCTAATCGGAGCCATCTAGACAATGAATGCACATTTTTGGTAAAATAGTACTGCGTTTGTGGCTCTTGCGATTCCTTTTGACTCGTTCAACGGGGCTGCGGGTTCAACCTTGCAGCCGTTTGTTTTGTACGGGCTGGAGGCAGTCGAGGCCCAGTGCCGGCAGAGCGCACGGGTCGGAACGAGAAGCGCAAATAGCTTAAAGCGAGGTAGTAGCAGTGAAAGAACAAGGAACAGTGAAGTGGTTCAACGCCAGCAAGGGCTACGGATTCATCCAGCGCCAGTCGGGCGAAGATGTGTTCGTCCATTTTTCGGCAATCACGATGGAGGGATACAAGTCACTCAACGAAGGACAGGCCGTTGAATTTGAAGTCCGCAAGGGCCCCAAGGGCTTGCAGGCGGAGAACGTGACCGGCCTCTAGTTTGAACGAACATGGGTCCGTCCTGCCTCGCGTGCGGGACACGACGGACTTGCTCCTCTCAGGGATTGCCACGAAGTTGCCGGTCGTAAACAAGGAGGCAGTTGTGCAGGTTCTTTCCGAAGGGCAGTGCATCAAGCATGACCAGTACGGATTTGGAATCGTGGCTGAATCCGATGTCGAGCGTACTACGATTGATTTCGACAGCGTCGGCACAAAAAAATTCGTCACCAGCCTGATGTCCATGGAGCTGGTGGGCGAAGCTCCTGAACGGCCCACGAAGCCGAGGCGCCGCAGCAAAAAAGCGGGCGCGGCGGCGGCAGCACGCGTGGCGGCCGGCGGCAAGTAAGCCGCCTTCAGACGAAATCTCCCTGCTCAGGCTTCTCAGGTGGCCGCCGCGTCCGCGCAGTCGCAACGTCGCGACGGGAGTAGTTCGCCTGGCGTCCTCCTAGAACCCGCCGTTCAGAAATCGGCAACCGCTCCGCAAAACCGATCCCAAATTTTAGCGTTACTTGTGGCGGATATCTTCGGGGGCCCGTTGCCGGTCCAGTGGCAGAATTTGCAACTGCCACTCGACGGGCACTGTGGCCGGCAGAAAACAAATCTTGCTGTCACAAGCCTGATACTCGAGGTGACCCTTTATTGCGACCGTCTTTCCGTCTGTCCCCAGCGAATTGCTAAAGTCCGCCATGGAGTTTACTTTCAACTCTTGCCGAATTCGGAAGGTTCCCTCAAAAACAGGCACGCGTTCCTTAATAGCGGGCAAATAGAGAATCTTCGAGCGTGGATAACTTGCCGGTCTGAACTCAAAATCCGGGAGAGGATCCAGTACGAGCTTGATCGGCTTATAGCCCTGAGTCCCCGGCGCGTACACATGGGCATCCGGCGGGAGCCGCACGTCGGCGGTCAAGGTGATGAGGTTCCCGGGAACGCCGGCGCGATCCGATTGTCCAACGGTGAGCTGCAGGTGCGGAGCTTCGACGGGAGTAGTCACTTCCTCCCCCAATTCCGGGAAGAGTTTGGACAACACATTATTTCCAGTCAGCCGCTCCCGGTACTTCGCTTCGAAAAATTTTTCCCGAATCACTCCCTTGGTATCAATAAAAAAGTATCCGGGCCGCGCCATGCCTTTGTTTGGCCCGGTTGCCTCGGAGTTCAGCACGTCATAGGCCCGGATCACGCTGGAATCAGTGTCGGACAGTAGGGGAAACTCGATTTTGCGGCGGTCCGAGAAAAATTTCAGGATCGCTTCGCTGTCATAGCTGATTCCCGCCAGTTTGAGCCCCTGTTCCTCAAATCGCGCTTTGGCGCTTTGCAACTGGATCAACTGCCCTTTGCAGTAGGGGCACCAGTCGGCGGAGCGGTAAAAAAGAAGAACCGTGCCTTTCGATCCCTTCAGGGTATCGAGCGTTTGTTCGCGGCCAAACTGGTCGCGAGCGGAAAAAGCAGGCGCCTTCTGGCCCACGTCCAGTCCGAACGATGTAAGCGCCTTGGTGGACGCGCCGCGAATCGTAGTGCCGTCGAGCGTACCGCGGACCGTAACGGCATCTCCCAAGCTCGGCAGTTGCCGGCGGATCGAGATTGTAGATCTGACGGATCGTATCGTCATACAAAACCAGTGTTGCACCAGGCACGCTCGTGGCGGTGCACTTCGCCGATTCGGCGAACGCTTCGTCGACACTGCATGAGCTATTGATCATGACACCGGACCACGATCCGGAGATTGCTGGGTTGTTCTGCGCAAACAGGGTGAGCGTCACTGCGAAAAATAACGTCACTGTGCACATCGAGACAACGTCTTGCCATGTTCCGATCCTTTTCCCCCGTCAAACGTGAGCCTGATTCGGGATTCCTAGGTGAATTGCTTAGGCCTTAAGCATACTCCCGGCTGTCTCGGAAGTGTCAAGTTCCTGGCTGAGGCGGTGGGAATCAGTCCGGACCGAGGATGGTGACCTCGGCCAATCCTTGGAAATGCGCATCCGACGTAACGAGATGAGCGCCGACGGCATGCGCCGTGGCGTAGATCATCGCGTCGGCCATCGCCAGGTGGCGATCCAGGCTGATTCGCGCCGCGAGCAGGGCCAGCCTCTCGTCAATAGGCACAACGCGGGCCCGCAACGCCGCGGAAAGGAACCTGTCAGCGGCGGTGGAACCCTGCGAGGACAACAGTTTCTTGTAGACTTCGTAGAGCACAATCGCGGGGACGACCAGGCGCTCCTCGCGTTCGAAATAGGGCGCAAATTTTTCCGCCAGCGGCCCGTCTCCCATGAACTCCACCCAGCCCGAGGAATCCACCAGAAAAAGTTCAGAGCCTCTCGTCATGATCCCGGTCGCTTTCTTTCCACCGTAGGCCCCGTGTCAATCCGCGAAGGCTCTTGGGCTTGTGCGGATACTCGAGACGTATCTGTCCGTCAAGCTCGTAGATGATCAGTTCTTGCCCCGGCCGCAGTTTGAGACGTTCGCGCACCTCTTTTGGAATGACAACCTGGAATTTTGGCGACACTTTAACGGTTTGCATGGGATTATCCTACGGAGATCATATCGATGCTATTTTCGTATGTCAATGTCTTTATCGATCATTATGTCGTACTACGATCGCGCAGTCGCACCCCAGAGGAATTAGAACTCCAGATGAAGCCGAAGGGCCGGAACGAAAACGGGTCCGCGCGCGCGATTGTAGCCTGGATGGTCGATATACTGCGCATTCAGCGAAGCAAATATGCCTCGCCAGACATGCGCCGCGTAGTAGGTTTCCAAGATGTTCTCACGGGCGTAACTCAATTTTCCGTCTCCCAGCAGGAATCTTTTGCGGGAATCATGTAGTTGACTCCCTTATTCCGAGTTATTCAAAATTGCCAGTGAAATCTCATACCGAAGACTGAGACCGGACCCCGGTCACGGTTGAATGCCGGATTGTCAACAAACTCATAATCCACGGTCGCGTGAACAGTTTTCCAAATTTGGAAATTGTAGTAGGCTTCCACGACCTTCTCGCTTCCATAAGTCAACTTACCGTCGCCGTCAACAATGTCCGTGCCGCCTGCCTCAAGATATTTTTGGGCGCTGTTCGACGCACCACTTGTGACAAAGGCGAATCCAAAGCTGTCGTTGGTCCGTCGCCAAGCGGCACCGTTGATGCTCATGCCAAGAGATGTCGTCCAATTCGTATCGGTATACATCCACCCCTCCTCCTGTCCGTCATTCCAACCGAGGCGCGAGAACACGCCGATGTTTTTCGCAATCTCTTGTTCTACGTTCAGCCCAAAACCGTGCTTATAGCGGTAAGCGCGAGCCGCTGAAATGTCCGCCCCGGAACCATTGGCCTTTAAGAGTGAAGTCGCTTCTCTGTAGCTAATCATGTTGCCCTCATCCAACCACGTCAGAAGCCGAATCGCACCGGGATGAATGCCAGCGTTGTAGCGGCGTTCAAACTCCACCATTGTTCCCCAAGAATGTGAAAGAGAACCATCGCTTCCTTCATGCGGCCACGTGAGAACTTGATCGTCCGCCGTGAAGCCATTCTTGGTGAAGGGAATCTGGAAAAACCCGGAACGCAGTGCCCATTTCGGTTGATTCAACTCAACAGCAATTCCGGTGGTGTAGCCGACGCTATCTGACGGAAAATCCCACGCAAGATTTGCATTCAACGCCCAATTCATGAACTGAGTGTGCGGGTCTTGTGCGTACACGTTGTGGTCGAATATGTCCATGGGAGTGAACCGACCGAGCGTGAAAGTCAACCGTGCGATGTCTCGCTTGCCAGCGAGCGAGAGCAAGTCATCCGGCACGGATTCCTGTTTGCCCCCCAAACCGATAGTTTCACGGATAAACAGGTGTGCAAACATGAAATGGGGATTTGTGGTGCCCAGCTTGAAGGCGTCACCGTTGGGAAATGCTTCGATGCCTTCCGTGTGGCTCAGACCGTAACCTTGCCACATCAATCCGTCCGCGTGTATTTCGCCGCCTTGCCATAGTCGTGCTCCGAAAAACAGGTCCGATGTGAATGTTTCCTGCACTTCGCCCTTGCTGTTCAAACTATTAAGACCGGAATATTGGGCGGGGAAATCGGGGTCGCCCTGCACAATTTCGGTGACTTGAGCGTGGAGATTCCAGTTTTGGGTGATTGAATTCACGTCCTGTGCATGGACGGGAACACAGACAGATAAACAGAGAAGTAGTACGTAGAGTTTCACTATCTTAGCCCCGCTGATTGGGAATGCGTTGCATGGATTCTTCTTGTTGTGGAAATTAGCTATATAATTCCCAAGAAATCCCGGGGCGAACTTGGCATCCGAGTGGGCCATTTTCTTGTCGAAAATCGGTGTCTGTTTCACGCTGGGCAAGTAGACCATGCGCGAGGTCAATAGAGAGATGAATTGACTGTTAAGAATAAGGGGCGCGCGTATGGCCATCCTTCGAATGTGTATCACGACGTGCTGCCTTCGCGGAGCGCCGCGTGGATCCCGGCTCGCGCCGTTTCAACGTCAGTTTCGTGCACTTTGGCTTGTGACTCGAACATTGTCATCGAAGGATCGATCCATACCCTGATGAGAGGAGCGTCATCGCCTCCATGAGCTCGAATCCAAACACAGTACAGGCTTTTATGCGGCACAACATTCGTACGATTCTTTATGACGTCGAACATGATTGCCTCCCATCCATTCACACAAGCGTTCTGACCGAGCCGCGGGCGTAGCGTCCTGAGAAATATTTTTCGGGTGGGATCTTTATCGTGGCTTTGCGGGCTCCCACTCGCTCAATTTTTCATTTCATTCACGAGAGCGAGCGGAAAACGGATTCGAAGCGGCTTATGCTATGCTCGTTCGCCGTGAAGGTCCGGGAGGCTTGTACTGCCCGGAGGCTCTGGTTCCGGAACCGGAATTTCCATGTGTTTTGTTGTCCCCTGGGGCCTTTGCAGTGTGGCCCGAACGTAGATACCATACCCCCATAGGGTAGTCAAGGCCAAAATGTCGCATTTATCGAGAGAAAAACTGGACCTGGTCAACCGCACGAAGAAAATCGTGGGGCAGCTCGAAGGCGTCGAGCGGGCTCTGCATCAGGACGAGCCTTGCATGGACGTGCTCCAGCGCCTGGCGGCCGCGCGCGGCGCCATCAATAGTTTGATGGGAGAGCTGATGGAGGACCACATCCGCAACCACATGACGCGGAAAACGAAATCCTCCGAGGAAGCCGCGGACGACCTCATTGAAATTGTCCGAACCTATCTGAAATAACCTCTGGGAGCGGCGCCGCACGCGTCAGGTCAACTCGTGGGAGGATGCAGAACACCATTGCGCGTGTCCTTCAGGATCTCTTCGAGCGATTCGCGGGGAACCCTCTCGATGAATGACTCGATGAGCCAGCCCAGCCCGGTGGGAACCCGGGTCGTGAGAGAAACCGATTCCGACTGCACGTAAGTGCCGCCGTCGCGTTCGACGAACCGCCAATACGTGGACATGCCCCACATGTAGCCCCCGTCCTCTCCTTCGGGAAAAGAGGATTCACTTGGGGTGTCATGGTTCTTGATTTCGCGAACACTTTGCGTGCGGCCGTGGCTCCAGGCATGAGTCGCATCGAGGGTGTGATAGTCGATTTGAAAAACCGTGTCGAGCACGACGGTGATAACCTTCTTGCGGAGATAGCGAATCGAGACTTTGAAGTCGCCGTCATTGTGCTCCAGAATATGGGATCGCAATTCAAATGGAGAGTAAACCTGCACGTGCCGGTCGTAGGCCTGCACCAGCGCGAGGGTCTGCGCCAGGGTCGCGCCGGGAATCCAAAGCGTGCCGATCCAGTGATGAATCAATCCGCCGGGACATGGAATTGCATTCCCGTGGTCGCGTGTTTCGAGCCGTTCGATAACCACCTCTCCCCGTTTCATCGCGCTATAAGACTCCGCGCGACGCTCTTCAGGCAGCGCGTCCACCCATAGAAACGGCGCGCCATGGCGCAACTCCTCGGTGTTGCGCGCATCGGTGATCGTCACGTATCGATCGAAGGCTTCCTTTATGGGATAGGTCAGACTCGCCGGGACAGGCGCGGAATGGGCAACAGGTATTCTAGCCAAGATAAAAACTACGGCACTTACGGCAACAACCTCGCGAGTGCGCCGCGAGCGACTGCGAAGATTCGAATGAGGTCGGCGAGCCGCAAGCAGCATCCCAGAGAGAGTGCCCTTCATTGGCACTCCATTTCAAGAAGGAAATTAGGCGGTAGTGCCTACGGGTGCGGACTCTACGCGCCGTCCCGTCTGGGCGGGCTTCCCGCTCGCCACGCTGCTTTGGCGGGCGAGTGGCGCGTCGGCGACTTGGAGCCCGCCAGAAAAGGGAAGGCCTGCCAGCACGAAGATCGTAGGCGGGCCGGGAACTCGCTTACGATCCCGATCTCTCGGGGCCGTCGTCCCCGCAGCGTGCTCCCAACCCGCCGTTGTAAATCTTCTCCGCTGCGATAAGATCGCTCAATGGGCTATAAGAACCATATTTTCTTGTACCCGGGTTTTAGTACTAGGTTTGAGGGGCCGTTCCGGGCCTCGTGAAGAGTCAGGTTTTGGTCTAGGTAGCGCCCGCCTTCAGGCGGTCAAGTGCTTGAATCTGAGGAAATTGCTATTCGACAACCATAATCTTGTTCGGCAGCGAAAGCGGCATCCACAGGCGGCCGCGCGCGTCCCGCGTAATATTGCGCACGGAAGAATTCTTGGCGGGCATGGGAAATACGGTAAACTTCAGCGTGACGGGATCGACGCGCACCAGCTTGTTCGCCTTTTCCGCGCTCTCCTCGTACCAGATTTTTCCAGTCGAATCCACCGTGATGCCGTAGGGTTCAGAGTCGCTTCCGGAGGGACTCTCCCAGAGCTGAAATTTCTTGTCCGCAAGGGTGAGGCGGCCCAGGCGCCCGCCGCCGAAGTCCGTGAAGTAGATTGCGCCGCCGACGGCCACCAACCGCCGTGGCTGTATGTCAGAATTCAGCGGAGCGAATTCGGTGATGACGCCCGTCTTTGGATCCACGCGGCCCAGGCGCCGCCCGGTCAATTCGCAAAACCACAGCGCACCGTCGTCCGCGGAAACAATTCCGTAGGGATGCGCGTTTTGCGTCGGCACGCTGAACTCGCTTATTTTTCCCGTCGTCGTGTCCAAGCGGCCAATCAGGTTCGCTTCCTGCGCGGTGAACCATAACGCGCCGTCAGGGCCAAACACGGGCGTGTGGGGATCCTTCGCCGTGGGAGGCGTGTATTCAGAGACCAAGCTGGACTTGGGGTCCAACCGGCCGATTTTTCCCGCGTAGTTTTCCGTGAACCAAATGTAGCCTTTCGCGTCGGAGACGAGGCCGTGCGGGCCCGCATTCGGCGTTGGCAGACGGAAGAGTTTCCACTCCTGCGTGTCGGGAGTAAACCGCGCAAGCTGCCCCGCCTCCTGCAGCGTGAACCAGACGTTGCCCTGCGGATCGACAGCCGGGTCGTGCGGCAAAGCTCCGGGCAGCGGGACATCCCAAGTGCGCATCTTGCCTTTTAGTTCGAGGACTACCTGAACCGGCGGCGCAGTGGACTCGAGCCGCAGCTTCACGCTAGATTCCCCGCCGGGACGCACCATCACGTTGTGCTCCCACTCCGACGACGCCTCGCCCGCCGATGCGCGCAGATCGTACAGCCCAGCCCGAACCGCGGGAATGTGGAAGTGCCCCTGCGCGTCAGTGTGCACAACGTGCGGTTTCTCGCCGTCCGAGGCTTGCCACAGGACCTGAGCCCCCGCCACTGGCGCCCCCTTGGCGTTGACGACCGTGCCGTCCAAATTACCAGGCCCTTGCTTACGCTCTTTCGGCAACTGCGCCCGCAGTCCCACAGGCAGCAGCACTGCGCTGCTGACGAGAAATACGATGCCGAGCCATGCGCGCCGCACTGGGCCACCTCCGCGGAAGACTAAGACCTACATTTTACTCCTGCCAAACCCGGTCGACGCAGGCTCGTACGTTCGACGAAGCGCGGATGATACGGGGGCCCGTCCGCACTCATGCCTGGGACCGGTCGATTCAAGAACTACAATTCCTGAACCGGTTGTTGGTTCGCGGCGTGCGGAAACCGGCGCACCTTCGGTGTCCTTTTCCGGGCGTGCCAGAGGTCGTACTGCCCCTGCATCTTCAGCCAGAAATCTGGCGACGTGCCCAACGCTGCCGAGAGCCTCAGCGACATTCCCGCTGTGATGCCGGCGTGTTGATTCAGTATGCGGGACAACGTCGCCCTCGTCACGCGCAGGCGCGCCGCTGCCTCCTTGACGGTCATGCCCCCGAGGTAATCCTTCAACACCTCTCCGGGATGTGCCGGATTGAAAATCATCATCGCCTCCCTCAGTGATAGTCTTGATAGTCCACGAGAATCGCGTCCTCGCCTTCAAATGCAAATGTCAGCCGCCAATTCCCGCTGACGCTTACCGCCCAATGCCCCTTGAGGTCCCCGTGCAGTGGATGTAAGCCGTAACCGGGAGCATTCATATCCGCAGGCTTAGAGACGACGTTCAATGCAGTGAGCAGAATTCTAAGTTTCCTCGCATGCCCGGGGTGGATTCCGCCCATCGAACCGGTTTCGGCAAAAACGCGCAGCCCTTTGTGCCGGTTGCTCCGGATCATTCGTATAGTGTATAGTTACGCTATACGAGTGTCAAATGAAACAAACTCGGAAGGGCACGGCATCCGCGGAAAAACTGGCCGAAGTCCGCGCGAAACTTCTGGCGCTCATGGGCTAATCGCGCCAACCTCCGCCGTACACTGCCGCGGGCTTTCGCGTGAGGCATTAACCTGAACCAAAAAAGAAAGAAACAATGGTAGGCTTCATGCTCAACTGTGAAGAACCAAACTCGCTTCCGAATCGTGGCAGGAATGGCTCTACTGTTAGTACTGGCATGGGCGGGCACTTCAAGCGCCCAGGAAACGCCGGCGCCGAAGCCACCCGCGCCATCCGCCCTTTCGCAGGGTGGGACGCTAAACATCGTGGCGCTGCCGTGCGTGCAGCCGCAGCCCATGGTGAGGCTGCAGGACTACAACGGGCCATTGGAGAAGACGATTGGATTATTTACGCAACAGTTGGAACGCAAGTCGGTGCACCCGATTCACTACAAGCCCGGCTTGAAGCTGTGCTCGATCGAGCTAAAGGATAAGTTCTATCTGTTCGTTCGCGGTTCATTTGATCCCGCGACATTTCTCAGTACCGCGTTCAACGCCGGAATCAGTCAGGCGGAAAATCAAGATCGAGCCTTCGGGCAGGGAGTGGCTGGATATAGCAAGCGGTTTGGCGCCAGCTATGCCGATCAGGCCACATTCCGGTTCTTCAAGGATTTTGCGTATCCCTCGATTTTTAATGAGGACCCGCGATACTACCGCCTGGCCCGCGCCAGCGGCAAAAAGCGTTTCCTCCACGCGATCGAGCACGTCGTCGTGGCTCACACCGACAATGGCAATCGCATGTTCAATTTTTCGGAATGGCTCGGGACAGTGAGCGCGATCAGCTTGAGCAACGTCTATCACCCCGGCAACAAACGCGGCTTTGCGCCAACCGCGGAAGGCCTGGGCTTCAGCCTTCTGAACGACATGGGTTACGACGTGCTCCGCGAATTCTGGCCGGAAATCTCCCGCAAGTGCAAGCTGCCCTTCCGTGTCGAAACGGAACCCGCGAGGGAAGACATCGATTTGAATCCGCCCATCAACTAGAAACCATCCAATCAACGGCCAACGATTAAAACTCCTGAATTCGGGTCGATGCGATTTTGCTTCCGGCGCTGAAGGCGCCGTCGCAGAGTAGCCCAGGGCAACGCCCTGGGTTTTGGAATCGAGCGGCGCGCCCTGCAAGGGCGCAGGAATCCTCCGCCCTTGCAGGGCGGAAGACGTACCTCGGACAGGTTCCCGGGGCGTTGCCCCGGGCTGGCATGCTCCGCGCCCTTGGCGCGTACGTGGCTGAATTCTCCATCGCAGAAAATTGCTACGGACCGATTTATATTAGGTAGGCTTTAGTCTCTTACGAAGATTTGTATTCCAAAGGGCCACCGCCGCAAAGCGTCGGCTCACTTCTCGTGGGCGTAAACGGCGATGCAGCCGTGCTTCTCGGGAAAGCCGAACATCGTATTGCACGCGTCCGTCGTCGCCCTCTCATTCGGAATCGCGATGGGGACAAAAATGTGATTGTTCCCGCGGTAGGCCGCCACGGAGTGAGAGACAGGTCCGGCCGGCAAGTTGCTGATGAGTTTGCCCGTCGCGGCATCAATGACGCTGAGAGTCGGATTAGCGCCAAAGCCAAATGGGGCGTAGAAGTGATTGTCGCCGGAGTTGTACCAAACTTCATCGGCGCCCTGCGTCTGCGCAACGGCAGTGATCGCTTTGCCGGTCAGCGCGTTCAGGAGTAGCAGCGGCTTCCCGCCTTCGCAGCCCACGAGCAAATGCTGGGATGGACCGAGAGCGAGCCCCGAGCCGCAATGAGGCGTCGGATAGGTCGCCTCTATGACGGGGTTCTTCGGATCTTTCAGGTTGATGACCACGACCTTGCCCTTGTCACCCTCTTCGTCGGGCACGGTAAGTAGCATGCGCCCGCCTGCCGGACGGGCAGGCCCGCCTTTCAATTCGGCGTCCCACAGCGGTTGTTCCAGGCCAGTGCCATCCGGAAACGGAATCTTGCTCAGAACCGCGTAGGGCGCGTCGGAAGAAATCACCGTGGCGAAGGGAGGATGTTCTTCCGGATTTCCCACCACGATGACGTGATCCTGCGGATCAAATCCGATCTCGTCGGCGCGGCAGTGAGCTCCGGTCGAAATCGTCGCGACGGGGCTTACATCATTAAAGGGCGGTTTGGCTTTCGTAAGGTCAAATACTTTCACCGTCCCATGGGCGTCATCGGCCCAGAGATGATTGTCAGGGGTCACCACGATCCCGCTGGGGCCCATTCCTTCGATGGGTCCGCAAGGATCGTCGGGCGCGCCGACCCCGTGGAACCCTGGAATCCGGCCCAGGTACAAATCGTTTTCGGCATCAAAGACATCCACACCCGCGTTTCCGCCTTCCGCAAGGTAGTATCTCGCCGTCGCCTGATCCACCCAGCTGATGTCAAATCGGAGAGGATTTCCAGGCACAAGGATTGCGCCGATGAGTTTGACGGGCTTGCTCAGACTATTTCCAGAACGCGCACTAGCGCGACGAACTTGCGCCTGATGGTCCACATCCTGACCAGGGAGTGCGCTGACAGTCAGAGCCAAAGCAGACGCCAGTACCAAGACAAGACGGCCGATCATGTTCGATTTCATTTCGTGACTCCTTCACGCTAGCTCGTTCTCTAGCAGTCTGCGGAAAAGGCCTTACGTTGTCATTCTGAGCGAAGCGAAGAATCCCTCCCGATTCAAAACAAAAAGGTAAGAGAGATTCTTCGCCCGCCGCGGCGGGCTCAGAATGACAGCTTTCCACCCTTTTCAGCAACCTGCTAGAGATGAAACGAGCATCGTTTTTTCGAGAGTTGCCGTTTCCCACGCCGCGAAATCTGTTTGAATATGCGGGAGTATTGCCGAGGTCAGCAAACAATGCAACACAGTCCCCGACATTTTCTGGCGATCTCCACTCTCGGGCCCGCCAGGTCTATCGTCCCCGAACAGATGGGATATTCAGCCCTCCCGCGTTAAACTTTGAGGCATGGAAGTCATTCTCCGCATCCCCGATGATGTCGCTCGGCGGCTTGCCGCCGACGGTGGAGACATCTCTCGCCGCGCTCTGGAGGCTCTGGCTCTAGAAGGCTACCGCGATCAAACTCTGACCCTCTATCAGGTTTCTGAAATGCTGAGTTTGTCACGAGTCGAGACAGAAGATTTTTTGGGGCAACACCATGTTCCTCTGTCCGTGATCGGAGAGGCTGACCTGGACCGCGAAGCAGCAGTGTACGAAGCGGCATCGCGCCGCGACCCCCGCTAGCGATTTTGCAGCATGATCGCTGTCTCCAAAACCTCCCCACCGCGTTATCTGATCGCCATTGAGCAAGAAAACCTGCCGGGATGATTGCACTGCACCCATCGGAGTCTGTATCTACATTGTTGACACAACTCGCGGCGCGGGGCATACTGTATATACATTGTTAATACATGGAGGCAAACGGTGAGGGCGAAGGTGAAGAAATGGGGCAACAGCGCGGCGGTGCGGATTCCGGCCTCCGTGATGCAGGCCACGCGCCTGGACCTGGATGAAGCGGTGGACGTGCGCGAAGAGGCGGGACGGATCGTGATTGAACCGGTCCGGCAAAAAACGTACGAGTTGGCTAAGCTGTTGAAGGGGATCACATCGAAAAATCAGCACGAAGCTGTTGATTTCGGCCCGGCCGTTGGCAAAGAGGCTTGGTGATGGCGCGGTATGTGCCCCAGGCCGGAGATATCGTGTGGCTGAACTTCACGCCGCAGGCGGGCTCCGTCGTTCGTCGACTTGACCAGGCGGGACATCGGCCCGCTCTGGTGCTTAGCCCGGCGGCGTATAACGACAAGACAAGTTTGATGATCTGCTGTCCCATGACGACGCAGATCAAGAACTATCCGTTCGAGGTTCTTATCGCCGGCACGCCTGCGAACGTGGTCCTGGCCGATCAGGTCAAGAGCCTGGACTGGCGCGTTCGAAAAGCCACTCGGAAGGGCACGGTATCCGCGGAAGAACTGGCTGACGTGCGAGCGAAGATTCTGGCGCTCATCGGCTAATCGCGCCAACCCCTGTCAGACCCCTTCGTGGGCATCCGAAGAATGTGGCTTCTCTCAAACGGGTTATTTCAATCGCCTCGCGCTTCCGCAACCCCCGCGCCGCTAGCAGGAGTATCGTTACCACAAAAATCTCTTGCTACTCGTAGCGAAGAATATCGACAGGCAGGATGCGGGAGGCGGCGCGTGCGGGGATCAATGTGGCGGCGACGCTGATGGCGAGCGCGGCGGCGGCGATCCAAACGGCGTCGAGCGCGTTGGCTTGAAATGGGACGAACGGGATGGAATAGACTTGCGGGTCGAGCGGGATCAGGCGGTAGGTGCCGGCGGCCCAGGAGATCCCGTAGCCAGCCACTAATCCCGTGAACGTGCCGATCACTCCTACCGTGAGCCCTTGCAGAACGAAAATATTGCGGACCTGATTTCGATAGGTGCCGAGCGACATCAGTACGGCGATGTCGCGGGCGCGATCGGTGACCGTCATGGCCAGCACGACCAAAATATTCAGGCCGGCGACGAAAGTGATCAGGCCGATGAATAGCGCGGTGACGAGTTTTTCCAGGCGCAGCGCGCGGAACAGCGCGCGATTTTCGTCCTGCCACGTGGTCGTCGCGAGACCCGGGCCGGCGGCAGCGGAAATGGCGCGGGCGGCGTCGGCGGCATGGTCCACATCCTGCACGCGGAATTCGAGGACGCTCACCACATCGCCGACTCCGGCTAGATTTTGCGTCGCGGCCAGCGTGGCAAACGCCCAGTTGGCATCGTAATCGTAGAAGCCGGAATCGAAAATTCCCGCCACGCGAAAACGCCTCGAGCGCGGCACCATTCCGTAGGGAGTGAGCCGGCCCTCGGGACTGGTCAGCGTGACGTAATCGCCAGTCTGGATGTTCAGTTCCTCCGCCATTATTTTGCCCACGACAATCGAATCGAATCCGTCGGCATCCGGCGCGAAATCGGCCGCGCCGGAAACGATGCGGCGCAAGGCGTCATCGGTGCGGCGCTCCAGCTCCGGATCGCACCCCTTGATGACGACGCCTCGTGCGTGGCCGCTCCCGGAAAGCAGCACCGTCAGATAAATCGCCGGAGACACGCTGCGCACGCCATCAATGTGGCTCAACCGTTCGCCTAGCTCGCGATAGTCCGCGATGCCTTCGGCGCCGGGGCGGGTCAGATTTACGTGCGCGGATACGCCGAGGAGGCGGTCCTGAATCGTCCGGCGAAATCCGGTGTTCATCGACAACGCGATCACCAGCGTGGCCACGCCGGCGGCAATTCCGATCACGGAAAACATGGTCACCAAACGCAATACGGCGGGCTTATAGGGAGACCGCAGGTACCGGCGCGCGACCAGCCAGGCAAACCTCATTTTTGGCCGCCCGAACCCTTTTCGGCGGAATTTCCTGTGGACTGTTTCGAGGATTTCGACGCCCCCTCCGTGGATTCTTCACTGGAAGTTTCCGGGCGGAGCAGGGGGAATAAGATAACTTCTCGTATAGAGTGAGAATCAGTAAATAACATGGTGAGCCGGTCAATGCCAATGCCTTCGCCGGCGGTCGGGGGCATGCCGTGCGCCAGCGCGCGGATATAATCCATGTCCACCTCGCGCGGCACTTCTTCGCGGCCCTTTTCCACTTGCTGGCGGAAGCGGCGCTCCTGCTCGGCCGGATCGTTCAACTCGGAAAAAGCGTTGCCAAGCTCCATGCCCGCGACGTAGATCTCGAAACGCTCGACGAGCGACGGATCGTCTTTGCGGCATTTCGACAGCGGCGAAATGTCGGTGGGAAAATCGTACAAAATCGTGGGCTGGATCAATTGAGATTCGGCCACGGTTTCAAACAGCAGGCCGGTGATCTCTCCATCGGTTTGGCCGGCGAGGCCGGGCAGCGGCTCGCGGCCGTGAGTCTGCGCCCACACGTTATATCGTTCCGCGATCGCGCGCGGCCCTCCGGGGGTGGCCAGTTCCGTGACAGCCGGGCCAGGAACGGCGCTCGGCGGCCAATATCGGCATACCGCCTCTCGCATCGACAGGCGCTGAAATTTCGCGAAGTCGACTTCGTGCTCGCCGTATCGGACAACCGTGGAACCCGTCACTTCCTTCGCGAGATACGCGAAGAGCTCCTCGCTCAGCGTCATCAAGTCGTGGTAATCGCTATAGGCCTGGTAAAACTCCAGCATGGTGAACTCAGGGTTGTGCGAGGTGGAGATACCCTCGTTGCGGAAATTGCGGTTGATCTCGTAAACGCGGTCTAGACCTCCGACAATCAGACGTTTCAAATACAACTCGGGCGCGATGCGCAGGTACAGATCTATATCCAGTGTATTGTGGTGGGTAACAAACGGCCGCGCCGCCGCGCCACCCGCAATGGGCTGCATCATCGGCGTTTCGACTTCGATGTAACCTCGTCGCATCGAAAAATCGCCGCACTTCGCGAACAATTTGCGCGCGCCGCAGGAAAATTCCGCGCGCGCGTTCATTTGCAATCAAATCCAGATAGCGCTGCCGGTACCTGATTTCGACGTCGGACAGCCCATGCCATTTTTCAGGCAATGGCAGCAGCGCCTTACTCAGCAAGGTGAGCTCGCTGACCCACACCGTGAGTTCGCCGGTCTTGGTGCGGAATAGATGACCGTCTAGGCCGACGAAATCACCCAAATCGAGCATCTGGAACAGCTCGAAGCCTCTGGGGCCTACAATGTCAAGCTTCACATAAAATTGCAGATCGCTGGCCTGATCCGGAGATGTGCGCGAAGCCGGCTTTACCGTGCAGGCGAAGCGCCACGATACGCCCGGCCACTCGCACCGGGGGTTTCGAGGCTTCCAGGGCCGCAGCGTCCGCTGATGCATATTTTTCAACGAGTTCCGCAGGAGTCGCCGTCCAATCGAACTTATGCGGGTACGGGTCATGGCCGCGAGCTTCGATCTCGGCAAGCTTCTTCTGGCGTTGGAGGTACTGGTCCTGCGGCTCAAAAGGTAACAGGGAATTCTCTTCTTTCCGGCGGGCTCCACGCTTCAATTGAAGCGTTCAGCGTAAAAGTAGAGCCCGCACCCGTCGAAAGTCGGGCGCCACATTAGAGCGCCAAATGAAAACGAAGTATAGCGGCAAGGCCAGCGGCTGGCAAGGAAGCCCAAGCCTTGC
Source organism: Terriglobia bacterium (assembly GCA_963811715.1). GTDB lineage: Bacteria > Acidobacteriota > Terriglobia > Acidiferrales > UBA7541 > Palsa-360. Next base: position 1,074,175 of record CAWESM010000003.1, on the reverse strand, counting down.
AAAATGTGCTATGATACGTCTCTCTCAGAGGAGGCTATGGGAGATTTTCGCGCCAAAGGCTGTGGCCAACGCTCGCGGACTGTGCTTGAGGACTGGTCCGCCTGGCTTCCTGAGGAAATGAACGAACTTTTCGGGGCCACGCGGAGCGAACTGGAATGCTCGAACGGAATCTTGAGTGTTGCCCTGGACGAAGCGCTGGCCCTTTGCGAACAGGAGCAACTCACGGTCGCCAAGGAAAGGGTCGCGGCGTTTGCGGGGCTGTTTGACCGTCAGGCAATTCGTCTCCGGCTCGTGATCCGCACGATCGAAGAACACGGGTCCCACTTTGGAACCCTGCCAAATGTGACCGCGCTTGTCCCCGAAAACTTCCGTGGAACGACCGCCCAGAGAATTTCATTCATGGACAATCTGCTTGCGACAATAGTTTTCCGAGGCCGGACGCGTTTCTTTCACAAATTGCATGCACTTAAAGACATTATTGAAGAATTGCAAAAGGAAACTCGCGCTATCGTCGAGGATGTTTCCTGCGGGGCGCTGGTGTACCCGGACCGTGCCTGGAGGGAACTCGAAGTGCGTGGATACGACCTGAATACATGCATGGGGGAGACAACGGTCGTCTTGAAATCGTTCTTCTGCGCCTTGCCCGCTGAGGAGCTGGAGGCATTCCGGCAGAAGCTCGTAATGCAAGTCCCAGCCATTGTTACGGTTAGGCCTAGACGAAGGTAGAGTTTCCAGAGAAAATGGGGTTGTGAGCAATTATCCAGCTCGCCGCAGGGCTGGCCAGCAGGCCCGGCGCGAGGCACCCGGCGCCGGTATCCAACCAGCACCGGGAATTCACACAAGTGCAACTTAAGGAGCCAGGGGTGCATCCCATTCAACAGATGCGTCCCGACGGGTACGGTGACCCGCACGAGACGAACAGAATCCAGCGAGATGACTGAGGCAGAGGCCATTCGCCTCGCCCAACTGGGCGACGCTGGCGCGTTTGAACGCATCTACCGGCTTCATAGCCGGCGGGTTTATGCGTTGTGCTTGCGCATGGTGGGTAATACCGCCGAGGCGGAGGACCTTACCCAGGATGCTTTCTTGCAATTGTTCCGCAAGATCGCGACGTTTCGTGGGGAATCCGCGTTCTCAACCTGGCTGCACCGGCTCGCAGTCAATGTGGTGTTGATGAAGTTGCGGAAGAAAAAGCTGCCGGAGACTCCGCTGGAGGAGACGAACGACCCTGAAGACGAGTCCAGCGGGCCGCGGAGAGAAATCGGAGCGCCGGACCTGCTGTTGACCGGCTCGATTGACCGCGTGCATCTCGAACGGGCGATCGAGCAGTTGCCGCCGGGCTATAAGCAGGTTTTCGTGCTGCATGATATTCAGGGTTTTGAGCACAATGAGATTGCCGGGCTCATGAGCTGTTCGATCGGGAACTCCAAATCGCAATTGCACAAGGCGCGAATGCGGCTGCGAGAACTCTTACAGGAAACGTTGCGGGATCAGGCGCGGCACGAACGCCAGGCCGCCAAGACAGAATCGGCGGGGTCGGATTAACCGCGAGCGAAGAAGGGTAACGAACATGCAGTGCAATGAATTGGAACAGATTCTCGAACAGCATGCTGACGGGCCCTTGCCGGATCTTGCAACCTCTCACCTGAACGGCTGCAAAGCTTGCCGCACTCTTGCCGCGGATCTTGAGGCGATCCACACCTTGGCGATCGAACTCGGCGCCGAAGAGATCGCCCTCCCTGAACATGTTTGGCTCACTCTACGCAACCAACTGGAAGTTGAAGGAATCATCCACGAACCGGCCCTGGCAGATCAGAACGCGAAGTATGGCTGGTGGTCTGTGCTTCAACGACCCGCGGTTGCCGGGGCGTTTCTGTCGTTCATACTCGTTGCCGCAGGTATGATCAGCACCCTGGGCAACTCGACGCAGATGGCGGTGCATCCGACGGCACCTCTGCAACAGCAGGAGGCGTCAGCGGTGCCTTCGGCGGAGAACGTATTTAAAGAGGAATTGCTGACGGTTGGCAACCAGAATACCCCTGGGTTCCAAGCGCACGACGCCGCCGTTACGGATTCCATCCGCCGCAATTTGAACATTGTTGACAACTTTATCGCCATGTGTCAAAAGAACGTCCGCGAACAACCTGAAAATGAAATGGCGCGGGAATATCTATACGGCGCCTACGAACAGAAAGCCGAGTTGCTGGCCACGGCCATGGACCGAAGCACGATGGGAGGGTTGCGGTGAATTCAACATGCAATGCAGTAAGGCTGGGCACGATCGGCGCGGTGATGGCAGGGTTTGCCCTCGTCGCGGCTCCCGCGCACGCTGACCGCGTCGAGAAACACTTCCCCGTGCAGAGCAAACCGATGGTTACGGTGCGCAATGCGAGCGGACGGATTCAGGTGAAGGCTTGGAGCAAGAATGAAGTGCAGGTCGCGTGGACCAATGCGGGAGGAAAGGCCCTCGTGGAAACCGAACAGGCCGGGAATCGCATTGAAGTCGCCACCCATATGGCCAATGAAATGGCCTCCGCGGAGGATGTGAAGACGGATTTTGAAATCACTGTTCCCGTGGAGACCGAGTTGAGCGTGCGGACGGACTCGGGCAATGTGACGGTCGAAAGCGTGCACGGCGATATGACGTTCGATACGGTCGGCGCGAACCTGCAACTTTCCGACGTGGATGGCTACCTGGTGATCAAGACGATCGACGGTTCGCTCGTTTGCACGCGATGCGCTGGAAAGCTTGAGGCGAATTCGATCAGCGGCAACATGCAGATGATCCAGCCCACACTGGATAGCGTCCGCGTGCAGACTTCCTCCGGGAATATCCTATTTGACGGGAGTTTCCTGAACCGCGGCGTTTACATCATGAAGAATTTCAGCGGCACCATCGAAGTCCACTTTACCGGCACCGATTCGTTCGATGTGAATGCCACCTCGCTCAAAGGCAACGTCATCAACCAGGCGTCCTTCAAGCCGGATACGCATGGCAGTCATCACCCCGCGTCGAAATACGGACAAAGCCTCTTTGGCACCATGAATGAAGGGCACGCCAAGGTCGAGCTGTCTTCCTTTAGTGGTACAATCAAGATTCTGAAGCGTGACTAACGCACTCGGAATCGCTTGCCGGATTATTCCCAATCGAAAAAGCCTGCGACCGGGCCCGCCCCGGAATGCCGCATGGTGTGTCTGACCGGTTTCATGGGCTCGGGCAAGAGCACCGTGGGGCGCCTGCTGGCCGCCCAGCTCGCCTGGCACTTTGTCGACCTGGACACCGAAATCGAACGGTGCACCGGATTGCCGATTTCGCAAATCTTCGACCAAAAGGGGGAGCCGGTTTTTCGCGACATCGAATATGAATGTCTCTCGCGCGTGCTTGGCCGGGCATCGGAACGGGACGCGCGCGTGGTTCTCGCGCTCGGCGGCGGCACGTTTGCCCAGCCTCGTAACGCTTCCCTGCTTCAGAATGCTGATTCCCCGCAGCGCGCTGGGATTGCCGTTGTGTGGCTCGATTGCGCCATCGAACTCCTATTGCAGCGATGTGTACTGATGGGAGACAGGCCACTCTTCCGGGACGAAGCCAGTTTTCGTAAGCTGTACGAGGAGCGCCTGCCGTATTACCGGCAGGCGGACTATCACATCGAGAGCGGTGGCGAGTCCAGTCGCGTGGTCGAGCAAATTCTGGCGCTCGGCATTTTTGACCGTTCGGCGCGCGTGCCCGCGGATGGGAGCGCGCCGGGGCACCCGCTGCTATGAGTCACAATCGGAAATCCATGAAGAAACTTGACACACTGGGATTCGTTTTGTATTTTGCGGCGGGATTTGGCGCCATCGGGGCGGCGCCGCTCCCGCACGTTTCCCCGCAGAAAAATAAAGATGCGCAGGCGGCAGTCCCAACGACAGGGCTTGCGCCCGACAAGGGAAAATTCCGCATCACGCTCGCGGGTCAGGTAGTCGGCAAAGAGGAATTCGAGATTTCATCGTCGGGCGGAACGTGGGTCGCGCGCGGCTCGACAACCGCGCATTCGCCGGGCGGCGGGGACATCAAAGCGACAGGCCACCTTACACTGGGCCCGGACGGCGCACCCATTCACTACGATTGGACCGCGGAGACCCAGAAAAAGGGTTCCGGCGTGGTGGATTTCGTGAACGGCACGGCGAAAAGCGCGATCGATCTGGGCGGCAAATCGCCCTTCCTGCAGGATTTCACGTTTCCGTCCCCCCGCATTGCCGTGCTAGATAATAATCTCTATTATCAATATGCCGTGCTCGCCCAACTCTACGATTGGAAGGCCGGCGGCAAGCAGGTCTTTCCTGTCCTGATTCCTCAAGACATGACGCCGGGAAGCATTTCGGTGGAATCGATTGGCCCGCAGCAGGTCGAGAGTACGAAATACGAAACCTTGCGCGTCAGTTCTCCGGACCTGGAAATTCTGCTTTACCTGGACGCCGGCCGCCGCCTCATGCGCGTCGATGTACCCTCTTCCAAAGCTACGATTGAGCGCGAATAGATTCGCCACTACAACCAGCAAAAGCAAGACACAGATTGCTGGGTTCTTTGGAATTTGCAAATGCAAGCAGCGCACAGGCTGAAATCTGCGCTACTAACAGCTTTCATCTGCCGACGTTCAATTGCCGAAGCGCGGCCGCGCTTTGCAGGCGAATGTAGTTATTGGGGTCGTTGCGCAGGCGGTCGCGCAATACGGCGAGAATGTTGGGATCCACCGCACCAGACGAGCTTTTCCGCACGGAGAGCATTGCTCAGGAGATTGATGGCCTCGACGCGCACGCCGGAATTATCGTCATTCTGCAACGCCCCCATGAGCGTTTGCCGGACCATGGAGTCCTGCTCGAAACCCTGCAACGCTTCGAGCGCTTTGATGCGTACTCCGGGATTGCTGTCCGATAGCGCCGCGAACATACCGCGCGGCGCACTTCGGGGTCCGCGCAGCGCGTGCGCAGCACTTCGAGCGAATCCATGCGCGCGCTCGAATCGAATCGCTGGCCATTCGCCAAAACGAAAGTCAGCGCGCGCTGCACGTCGGCATCATCCGGCGGGCCCACGATATTCATCGGCGCCTGCGACATCAATTGCACTTGCACCGTGGGCGTGCGCGAACCGGAAGGCGTCACCCAGACGACATTGGCGCTCCCGGCGCTCTGCAGTTGTTGCTCGGTCAGCTTTGGCGTGGCTGAAACCGTCATCACAGGGCGCGGCGAGGCGGGAGGAATGACGCGCAACCTCTGGCCCGCTACGCCCGCCAAAAAGCCCGCTACCACCAGCGCGGCCATGCTCATCGCCGGGTGATAGACCAACGTGTCGCGAAACACCGTCCACCACGCCGCCGGAGAAAACACTGCGCGCCAGCCCGGCTGATTCGCCCGTGCCTGTTGGTCGTCGAGCGCTTCGGCCAGCTCGCTGCGGCATTGCGCGAGCAATCAGGCCGGAACGATCCAGCGAATCGGCCGGCTGGTCAAACGAAGCAATTTCCTGATGCAGGCGGATTTCGCGCGAAACCACGGCGGCGCAGACCGGACACTGCGCCGCGTGAGCCTCAAGCGCCGCACGCACGGCGGGATCGAGTTCATCGCAGGCGTAAAGAACGGCGAACTGCTCGATCTCCTCGCAGCGGAGGACGAGCCTCCTTGTGTGGTTGTTCGCTCACAGCAATCCTTCCAGTTGCGCGCGCAATTTCCGCGTCGCGCGGAACAGCGAATTCTTCACCGTTTCCTCCGTAGTGCCCAAGGACTTCGCCAATGGCGCGCAATTTTAGTCCTTGGTAATGCTTCATCTCGAACACCATTCGTTCGCGCGGCGTCAATTGGTCGAGCGCCGTGGAGATTCGCCGGCCGATTTCCAGACCCATCAGACGGCGTTCCGGATCGGATGCCGCGCCCGGCTCCTGTTGCCGGTCAAAAAAATCTCCCGTGGAGGCGCTCGCCCTGCGCGCGGAGCGCGGGTTCGGGCGCCTGATCCTCAGGGCGGCTATTCCTGCGGCGGAGTTGGTCCAGGCAAACATTGGTTACGACGCGATACATCCAGGTATAAAAGCTGCACTCGAAACGGAAGCGGTGCAAATTCTTATAAATTTTCAGAAACGCTTCCTGGTAGACGTCGCGGGCGTCTTCCGGCTTGTGCAAAATGTTGAGGGCGATTCGCAGAACGTCGCGGTCGTAGCGATGCACGAGCTCTTCGAAGGCATCGCGGTCGCCCGACTGCGCGCGTTCGATCAGGGCTCGGTCGTCTGGCGCGGCCAAGGCTCGACCCGCGGCTCCGGTGACAGAGCTTTCACTGCGGTCTCCGCAGCCGTCTCCAGACCACGCGATTGTCATTCCGTCAGCTGCCATCTGGTTGCTTTCACTTCGCGCAACGCCGTTTTCCCGCTCGCCCTCATGGAACCCACGCTACTCTCATAGCGAGACAATCCCAATGTGTTAGACGCACAAAAGCCGGGAAAGGTAGCAGCTTAAATTATTGAGCCTCGCTATCCTTCCCCTAGATGTAACACACTGATTCTAAGTATGTTAACGCCACGCCAACGCCCTTGTCCTCAATCGCAAACGTCGCGTGGTTGGGCCGATCATTGCACCGGGCACAGCTGGGGTCAAGCTCCGAACGCACACTCGGAAAATCATGGGCCACTCCCTTCATAGCGATTCAAATCACAATTGCGGAATGATATAAACGCACGGCGGACAATTTCAAAAAACTGGAGCCCCATTGAACCAGCCTCGCGTGAGCGGATCAAAAATCAACGCCGCCAATGGCACCCGGAAATCTCAGTCTAAACTTTCCGTTGTCCCCATGATCGCGGCAACCTATTTCATGGTGGCGGGCGGTCCGTACGGCCTCGAAGAAGTCGTCGAAAAGACCGGCTACCTGGCGACCTTGCTGATCCTCGTGGTGACGCCGCTGCTGTGGAGTTTGCCGACGGCCATGATGGTCAGCGAACTGGCGACCGCGATTCCGGAAGAGGGTGGCTTTTACATCTGGGTGCGGCGCGGCATGGGACGCTTCTGGGGATATCAGGAAACGTGGCTGACGCTGGCAGGCAGCGTCTTTGAAATGGCGCTGTATCCGAATCTATGCGTGGCTTATGCTTCCAGGTTTCTGCCCGGCCTGCAGTCAGGCCATCGCGGACTCTTTCTAGGTTTCGCGATGATCGCGCTCTGCACCGCGTGGAACATCCTGGGAGCGCGGTCGGTGGGCGAGGGTTCCGTGTGGCTCAACGTCGCGTTGCTGGCGCCGTTTGTGGCGTTGATCGTTCTCGCGTTGGGGATGGGCCGGGGCGGCATGCCTGCCTCGGTGCCGTTGCGGCAAGTGGATTTGCTGGGCGGCGTGCTCATCGCTATGTGGAACTACATGGGCTGGGACAATCTCTCGACCATCGCGGGAGAAGTCGAAGCCCCGCAGCGCACGTATTCGCGCGCCATGTTTGGCGCGGTGGTGCTGGTTGTAGTGAGCTACGTGTTGCCGGTGGCGGCCGTGGCGCGCACGGGGATTGACCCCAATAGCTGGACGGCGGGTGGCTGGGTGGACGTCGCGCGGTTGATCGGCGGAGAGACGCTCGCCATTGCCATCGCGCTCGCCGGAGTGATCGGAGCGATCGGATCGTTCAGCGCCTTGATGCTCTCCTTCACCCGTTTGCCGCTGGTGATGGCCGAGGATGGCTACCTGCCGCGAGTGGTTACGCGGCAGAATTCCCGCACGGGCGCGCCCTGGGTCGCGATCACCGCCTGCGCAATTTTGTGGGCCGTGTGCTATCCGCTGGGATTCGAGAAAAACCTCATCCTCGATGTCCTGTTGACGGGCCTGAGCATTCTGCTCGAATTCTGGGCGCTGGTAGCGCTGCGGATTCGCGAACCGGAGCTCGCGCGCCCATTTCGCGTTCCGGGCGGCATGACCGGCGCGATTTTCATAGGACTGCCTCCGCTCGCTCTAATGGTTGTAGCCGTGGTGCGCAATCGCAGTGAATTTGTCGGCGATACGAACGGACTCGTGATCGGAATCGTAATTATTGCCGCCGGAGTGTTGCTCTATTTTCTCAGCCGAGGGATGCAACGAAGAAAAGCGGCCTGAAAACGTCTGGAGCTATGCTCGCGCCGAAGTTGTATCGCGGAGCCAGAACAAAAGCGGCCAGGCCAGAAGTGCGGCCGCAAACACGGTGACCGCGTAACCGTTTGCGCGGAAGGATGCGTTCGGCTGCGTAAGCAATTCGATGGCGTCGGGAACGAGCGCGGTCATCGCGGCGAGCAAGAAATAGCCCAGCACGTTGAATCGCACGATGTGCTTCACACTCAGCCAAAGCGCGGCAAATACCGCAACGTGGAACGCCGCCTCCTGCAGAAAAGTTCCGGGCGTGGCCGCGTTGCTGGCCAATAACACGGCCACCAAGACCACCATTCCGGCTTGCAGCCATCGAGGGCGAATGTATATTACTACTAGTATAATTATTATTACAATTAGTCCAGGGATTAAGAAACTGCGCAGAATTCCGGATGCCAGCGCCCCGATTGCCGGGTTCCATGCGTCTAACCCTTCCGGCACATCCGAACCCAGTGTATGCCGCACCAGTGGCCAGCGCGCAAATAGTTCCGGAAGGCGGCCAAGCCCCATGATTGCCGCCGTGCCGAACAGGGCGACGCAGAACGCATCATGGAAATATTCGGGCCGGATTCCGAACCATGAGCGGATGCGTCCGTGGCCGAATGTCCGTTCGATGAAAAACCACGAAAGACCCAGCAAGAGAAATGCAGCGGCCGCATAGAGCGCCGTCACAAAGAGCAGCGAGATGAAAAGAATGGCGTAGTACGTCTTGAGCGGCATGGTTGTCGTATAGCTAGTTAGAAGCTGTGGCGCCCGGTTCACAAAGCTCACCACCGCGGCCAGCAGCGCCCAGGCCGACCAGTTGGCCAGCCGACGCCACGGAACCTGGGCAATTTCCGGATGTTTCAGGCTGCGCAGGGCGACGACCAAAACTGTGATCGCAGCCGCGCCAAAAAGCAGCACGATGCCGAAGGTTTGCGCGATTTGCCCCGCCGTGGTGCGGCTTTCCGCATCGCGCCACACTTCGGGAATTTTAATGAACACGCGGTAGCCGGAAACCTCGTCACCCTGCACTTGCAGTTGCATGCGAATGTGGGCGCCCTCGTTTGAACCCGGCTGTGCCGGCGGCGTATCGAGCGCAACCTTCTGTTCCCAGATAAACGTGTGGTCGGTCCTCGCGGGTTTCTTGTCGGTGGCGGGCTCGACTAGATTCCACGACGAGAGATCGATTTTTTTCTGATCCCGCAGATAATCCTCCGCGCGCGCCAAAGCGTCTTCCTTGGTCAGATTCGCGCCCGGAGCCTTTTCATCGAGCGTGTGGTGGAGCGAATGCAGCGAGCCGTCCGTCCGCAGGACGACCATGTATTCTTCATTCTGCGAATCAAGAAAGTACCGCACGGTCCAGAAGGCGGAAGGAACCTGCTCACGATAAACGCGATTCGCGGCGGTGATCCCGATCGTGCGCCGTAAATACTCATTGGTATACCCGTCGAAGGTGTATGTGATTGTGGCGGCGTGCTGGTAGCTTGCGGGATCGGCTTTGTGACCGCGCAGGACCTGGTCCGCCCGGGCCGTGGCCTCGCTGGCGTTGATATCGAAACGAACGAAATCTCCAATCGCTTCGCGTTTTACGCCCACCAACAGCGCAAGGCCCAACACACCGCAAACAATCAGAATGACGAGCATGCGTGGAGACATCGGTGCATATCCTTGCGAGGTTTCCACGGCAGCATTCTCGGCCGCTATTTCAGGCGCTAGTTCTTGCGCGGTCCCCGGCATGGCGTCCGCCTCTGCAGTGGCAAGAGGCCGAGCGCTGTTCAGCAGCTCCGGGGCCGTCTCAAATCCTCCGCGCGACAAATAGGAGATTGCCGCAATGGCCAGCGGGATCAATGCGGCCCCGCCGACAATCGCTCCCGAAACGCGGAGATAAATTCCTTCCGAACGCAGCAGGGATGTGCTGATGAGGAATGCGTCGACAGTGTAGTGCCAGGTCAAAGTGGCCCAGATTCCCCAGCGCAGCATCACCAGCCCCGCGACGATACCAATCAGGCCGACCTCGATGCCGCGAATGTAGGCCGGCTCCTGCGGGTAGTTGCTATGCAGAAATCCCCACGCGAATGCCGGCAGCACGACGGCCAGAAATCTTGACTTGGTCATGCGCAGGAGATACGGAATCGCGAACAGTCGAAATAGAAATTCTTCGCTCGTGGCAGCGTAGATTCCGATCGCCAGCGGGTACACCCAGGGCAGCCACGTGCTGACGACGTCGGTGTAATTCAGATCCCGCGGCGCCCACGCGCCCAGTTTTCCGCTCACGATATAGAAGACCGTGATGTAGCCGATGTGAGCCGCGGCTAGACAGATCCCAATGACATTCGCGGTGAAAAATTCTTTTGTGCGAAGGCCCGCAAGCCGGAACCCAACCCCCAGCCGGAGATTGCCCGGTCGCAAAAGGCGATACAGCGGCTCCCCTGGCACCACTGCCAGCACTACGAGCAACGCGCTGACGATGCTGAGCAGAGCGGCTTGGCCGAGTTGACTCAGAAAAAAACTGGAATAGGGCGTGTTGGTGTCGTACCCCGCGCGATCGAGCGGCCACTGATTCATCGTCATGATGAAATACAGCGCGGTCAGGAACGCGCCGAGGGCCAGGCCGCCGCGCCACTCGAGCAAACCGCTGCGTCCCAGCGAAAGAATGACGTAGAGACAGCCGCCGAGAAAAAATGCGTAGGAGATCAACGCGATGGACTCGATAAAATTATTGGAGGACCGCAGACGCTCGTAGCCGCGCTCCCACGCTTCGGGGACTTTCAGGTATTCCGAATACCCGGCCACGCGGTCACCGGCCAGTGTCACATTTATGCGGTAGGGCGCGTCCTTGGCGCGAAATCCGCGGCGCTCCCAGGAAAAACTCCAATCGCGGCGATTGGGGCGTTCCGTGAAGTTCGCTTCCTCTTCCCTGAAATCGTACCGCGAGAGGTCCGCGCGCAAGGTGTCCCGCAGGAAAGTTTCAGCGGCGGTTTGCGCCGCGGCGCGTTCGAGCCGCGCGCCCGGAGCGATCTCCTCGAGTTCATGCGTGTAACCGGCGATGTCCCCGGCCGGGTCTACTCGCACGTCGAATTCTTCCTTCTGTAGCGGGCGAAAGAAACGCGTCTGCCAGTACCAGATGCGGACCTCGTTCGTCATCATCTGGTTGGCCTGGTTGAGTCCTACCTCACGCTCCAAGTAAGTTTTCGCGGTATCGTCAACTTGAAAAATGATGCTCGACTGATATCCGTTCAGTTGCGCGCCCTGCGCCGATGCGAATCGTCTCGCCTGTTCGAGCGCGGCCCCGCGCGGAACCTTGAATTCGACGGAAGCTTCCGGGAAGGCCTGAAAGAAATATTTACGCGCCACTCCCGCGCCGAGCAGACCCGCGAGAATCCAGATCAGCAGAACTTTCTTATCGTTCCCGTTGAGCCGATCTTGCGACAAACGCGCCTCCCACGGCCAAGGCAGAAGCGCTCCATCTTTTCGCATGCGGGAGACGATTGCAAGTAGCAGCGTGTGCAGCCTTGCGGTGATATAAAGATACGAATGCGCCTGACGCCCACAACCGAAGTGATGTACCTCAAAGGTGTGGGACCCCGCCGCGCGGAGCTGCTCGCGAAGCGCGGCATCCGCACGTTTGAGGACCTTCTCGGTTACCTGCCGTTCCGGTATGAGGACCGCGTCCGGTTCGCGAAGATCAGCGAAATCGCGCCGGGACAGGTCCACACGGTGCAGGCGCAAGTCTTGAGCGGCAGCCTCGTGCGTTATACGCGCGCGCGCGGCGGCATGTATCATCTGTTCGTTCGCGACGATTCCGGATCGCTCGCCTGCAAGTTTTTTCATGGATTCTATCTCGAAGGGAAGTTCAAGGCGGGGCAACGCATCGTCCTTCACGGAAAGGCGGATCTCGACCCAAACCGCCCGGGCCGGATTGAAATGATCAACCCGGAATACGAACTGCTAGGCTCTGGAGAAGCAGACTCGACAGAAGTCGGCCGCATCGTCCCGATTTACGAAGCCATCGGCGGCGTCACCTCGCGGATGATGCGGAGGATCATCTACGCAGCGCTGGAAAATCTTGGGGGATTGCTACCTGATCCGCTGCCGGGGGAGCTGCTCGCTCGGTTCAAGTTTCCCCCGCGAGGCGAAGCAATCCAGTTCGTCCATTTTCCGCCGCGGACGGAATCGGTCGAAGCGCTGAATTCGTTCCGCTCGCAAGCGCACCAGCGTCTGATTTTCGAGGAGTTTTTCTTTTATCAACTGAGCGTCGCGATGCGCAGAAGAGCGGCGCAGCAGCAGCCAGGCATTGCGTTCCGCGTGCGCGAGCCGGCCATCCGAGAGGCGATCAAACGCGTGTTGCCCTTCAAGCCTACCGAGGCGCAGAAGCGCGCCCTCGGCGAAATCGCGGTGGACCTCGAGCGTCCTGTCCCGATGAACCGTTTGCTGCAAGGCGACGTCGGGAGCGGAAAGACCATCGTGGCGCTCGAAGCGGCGACGATTGTGATTGAAAACGGCTGCCAGGTGGCGCTCATGGCGCCGACCGAAATTCTCGCCGTGCAACATTACTTTGCCGCGCGAAAAATATTTGCGCGCGCGGGTTATCGCGTCGAGCTGCTGATCAGCGGGATGAAACCGACGGAGAAAAGGGCGGCGCTCGAGCGCGTGCGATCCGGCGCGGCACAGCTGGTGGCCGGGACGCACGCACTGCTCGAGCCGCAAGTGGAATTCGCGCGGCTGGGCCTGGTGATCGTGGACGAGCAGCACCGCTTCGGCGTTCTGCAGCGCAAGGAATTGATGGAGAAAGCCGCCGCGCCCGACGTCCTGGTGATGACGGCCACTCCCATTCCGCGCACTCTGTCGCTCACTCTGTACGGCGATCTCGACATTTCCGTGATCGACCAGATGCCGCCCGGCCGCGTGCCGATCGAGACGCGTTGGTCCTCGGAAGCGCATTTGCCCGGCGTGTGGGAATTTCTCCGCCGCGAAATTGTGGCGGGACATCAAGCCTACGTCGTCTATCCGGTGATCGAGCAGTCGAAGTCCGTGGAATCGCAGCGCTCTCTCAAAGCGGCGATAGTGGAATACGAGCGCCTGCAAAAGACAGTCTTTCCGGAACGGAAACTCGGCCTGCTGCACGGACGCCTGAAGAGCGAGGAAAAAGAAGATGTCATGGAGCGCTTCCGCCGCCGCGAACTCGACCTGCTGGTAACGACCACGGTGATCGAAGTCGGCGTGGACGTCCCGAATGCAACCGTGATGGTGATCGAGCACGCGGAACGGTTCGGCCTCTCGCAGCTTCACCAGTTGCGGGGGCGCATCGGCCGCGGCGGAGAAAAAGGCACGTGCATTCTGATCGCGCCCAAAACTCCGGGAGAGGATGCGCGCGCGCGCCTCGAGACCATGGTCCGCACAACCAACGGATTTGAAATCGCCGAAACCGATTTGAAGCTGCGCGGACCGGGAGAATTTTTCGGCACGCGCCAGCATGGCGAACTCGGTTTTCAGATCGCCAATCCGCTGCGCGACTTCGACCTGCTCGAACTCGCGCGCCGCGAGGCGCTGTCGCTGGTCGAAACCCCCGGCGCGGAGCCGGGCGCGCCGGCGTCTCCTTTCCCAGCTTCCGCAAGAATGGCAGCGGCGGTATCGCCTCGCGTCCGTCGGATGAGAGCGAAGGGTGACTAGAAGCTGTTGCATAACCTAATACAGGGTCTTGAAAAGAAGGTAGTTGAATTTTCTGAGATGAGAGATAAGGAGAATCAGCAGCGCCCAAGGAGGGCCGATGGCCCGATCGGGTGCATTGCTGACCGAATCGCAGTGGCAGAAGATCGCGCCTTTGCTCCCCAAGCCGCCCAAACAACGCAAAGGCGGTCGTCCCTGGATTCCGAACCGTCGTGTGCTGGAAGGGATTCTGTGGATTCTGCGGAGCGGGGCTCGCTGGCAAGACATGCCGGAGAAATTCCCGCATCCCTCGACCTGCTGGCGGCGGCTGCGAGACTGGGAGGAGCGGGGCGTTTGGTTGAACATCTGGCGGACGTTTCTAAGCGAGTTGAACCAGCGCCAGCAATTGAAGTGGAGCGAATCGTTTTTGGACGGGAGTTTTGCTCCAGCGAAAAAAGGGGCTGCGGAGTCGGAAAAACCAAGCGGGGCAAGGGGACGAAGTGGATGGTGGTGGTCGACGGCCGCGGTGTTCCTCTGGGAAACTCCCTTCACTCTGCATCCCCGGGGGAAGTCACACTCGCGGAAACGACGCTCGCGACGATCCGGGTAGGGCGGCGTCATCGTGCGGGCCGACCTCGGCAGAAACCACTACGGGTGATCGCGGACAAAGCCTATGACAGCGATCCGTTGCGCAAACGATTGCGGCAGCGGGGAATTGAATTAATCGTGCCACATCGCTCGAACCGAAAGAAACCGGCGACACAAGACGGCCGAGCGCTGCGGCGCTATCGGAGGCGCTGGATTATCGAACGCACCAACGCCTGGCTCGGTAACTTCCGGCGCTTGGTCGTGCGCTACGACCGCTCGCTCACGATCTATGGCGCCTTCTTTCACATCGCCTGCTTCATGATCGTCTTGCGGAGGGTTGTGCAATAGCTTCTAGTGACTGGTGACCGGTGGCTGGTGATTCGTGAACCGCGTGGGTCCGAAGGTTGAAAACTTCTGGAGGTGAAAAAATGAGAGCGAAATTGCGCTTCGAGACAGATTCATACTCTCAACTTTCAACTTTTGACCTTCAACTCTCCGTCGTCAACAAGCCCCGCCCAACCCGAATCACCAGTCACCAGTCACCAGTTACCAGTCACGTCCCCCCATGCGCGTAATCGCCGGAAAGTACCGGAGCAGAGTGCTTCGCAGCCTGAAAGGCCAAGCGCTGCGGCCCACGAGCGATCGCCTGCGGGAGACGCTATTCAATATCCTGGGTGCAACCGTCGAAGACTCCCTGTTTGTGGATCTCTACGCGGGAACGGGCGCGGTCGGGATCGAAGCCCTGAGCCGGGGCGCGCGCACGGCGATATTTGTCGAACAGCATGCGCCCGCAACGTCCCTCATCCGCCGCAACCTGGAGTCCCTCGGCATCAGCGGCAAAGCTGAAATTCTCGGCGTGGATGTCGTGCGCGGGCTCGAGCGGCTGGAGGCGCGGAACGTGCACGCTCAATTCGTTTTTCTCGATCCGCCCTACGCGGCGGCCGAAGAATATGAACGCGCACTTGAATTCCTGGGCGATTCTCTGATTGTGGCGCCCGGCGGCCGCGTCATCGCGGAACACTTGCGCAAACGCGCCTTGCCGGAACGAATCGGCGAACTCGAACTAACGCGCGTGGTCGAACAAGGTGATGCCGCACTCAGTTTTTACAGGCTAGCGCTCGCGGCGTGAAGATCAGGCGTGTCCAGCTGCACGAAACCGGCGGGATAGATTGAAAAATTTTACAACCCCCGGGTCTGAAGAGATTGTGTGACAACCAGAAAGCCTTTGTCGGCCGTAGCTATACCCATCAGAGCCATCTGCCGCACCTACGGCGCTTGGCATCGTCCTATGTCGCGTCCCCAGTGCTTCCGCACTGGGCTATAGTCTTCCGCGCCTCCGGCGCTGCGTTGCGGCGCACAAATCAAAAACTAATAGCCACGAGTTGCCAATGACAAGTTGCGAGTAACCACGGGAAGGTTCCAAATCGACCCCAACAAAGCCGGAGCGGCAATACCAAAGCGCCGGAGGCGCGACAGAACGTAGCCCAGCCCGGAAGGGCTGGGAACGGTAGCCCTAGGAATTTTGAGCACCGTAGGTGCGACACATGACCGTCACGAATTGTGGTTCTTACACGGGGCTCGAAAACCCGGGCTACAACATCCGTACCGGTCGGTGGCGGGTTACTGTAGCCCTCCCGGTCCGACCGGGACAGGAATTTCTACCTTCGTCATTCACTATATAATTAAAAAGGTATGTTAGTGTTTCTTGAACAAATTCTTGATGGTGTCAACAGTGTTTTCCGGTGTTGCGGGCTGGCCTGCGGGCGCCGAAGATGACGCCGCTCCTGACGCAGAGGACGGCCCTGCAAAACTCGGGACGCCGTTGCCGGGCCGAACTTTCGGACTCTCGATCGTGCCGCCCAGTGCGACCGGCACGGTAATTTTGCTTACACGGCTGCTGAGGAGCCCGCCCACGATGCTGCCAACCGCGCCCGACCCGGCGATCGCCCCCGGATTGACCGACACCTGGCCTTGATAGTCGAGCGATCCGTCGAGCCCCACGCTGCCGCGCAAGTCCACGGTGCCGGCCGATGAATCGAGATGAATCTGCTTGCTCGTCACGCGCTGCTCGGCAATGTTGATGTCGCCTTCGAGAACCGTGAACGGAGTGTCTCCCCCCACGCCACCCATTTTTGCCACCGATTGCGCCGCGCCCGCAAGATTCACGCCCGGCAAGTGTCCGTTGCGCACCGCAAATTTTCCCGTGCCGGACAGTGTTTTCTTCCACGCATCGCTCAGGCCGCCGAGAAGGTTCAGATCGAGTTCGCCCATGCCCCCCATTTTGCCGCGCGCCGCCGGGGAAACGTCGAGCACCTTAGCCACATCCAGATTGCGCATCTGGACGGTGGCGGTGAAGCGCGGCGGATTGGCGGCGCGGTCCACGCGGGAGGAAATCTGCAGCGTTCCTCCGTACATGCCAATCGAGACCGGCCAAAGTTCCGCGCGGTCCGTGTAAACGCGAATTTCTACATTTGCGGGACCAACCGCGTAAGGCTTCGTCGTAATTTTTTCGACGTTGATGTGCCCGCGCGCGACCAATTCACTGGGACCAGATGGCGGCGGGTTCGGAGCCTTGGCTGGCGCCGCGGAGGGGCCGCTCGATTCTCCGCCCACCGCGGCCATCAGCTTGTCGATGTCGAGCTCCGACGCGCTCATTTCAAAATTTGCCTGCGGGTGCTCGATGTCCGGGACGCTGAGCGTGCCTTTAATGTCCGAGGCTTTTGCGAGATCGGCCACAAATTGCGAATCCAGCTTGCCGCCTGCCAGCTGCAACTGGCCCAAGCGGAACGCAATGGGAGCGCTCCAGCCCGCCAGCACGAGCGTCACGCCGGAGAGTTTCGATTCCGCCTGCCAGTCGTGCAAGGTCATCGGGCTGATAACGAAGTTGTGTATTGTCACATTGATATCCTTGACGTCCACGGAGGGCTCGACCTTGCCTCGGACGATGGTTTCCAGCGACACTTCCGCGCCCGTCAGCAGTAAGGAGTCGATTCGATCGAGAGACACGCCGGAGGACGCCTCGCCGGTTTTGGCGGACGCTCCCCCGTTCGCTGTTTTAGGTGGCGCTTCCCGCGCTGGCGTGGATGCATTGAACGTGTAATTGTTCTTTCCACTGTCGTCCGTGACGAGCGTCAGCTTCGGATCACCAGCTCAAGCGAATTGAGATGAATCGTGCTATGCACCAGCGGAGCAATCGCCAGGTTCACGCGAATTGCCCCAGCGGAGACTACATCGCCCTCGGGAAACCCTGGCGGGTTGCCGATATGCAGGTCCTCGACGACGAGCCCGACTCCCGGCAAGAACGTCGCCCGAATCTTGCCAAGCGTGACGTGCCGCCCGGTCTGCTTTTCGATCTCGCTGGCGATCGAATCGCGGTAGCGGTCGACATTCAAAAAGTACGGTAAGCCCAGCACCAACACGAGCAGGAAAACGAACAGGCCCAGCACAATTTTGGCCCAGAGCGGAAATCCGCGACGGCCCGCCTCAGAAGAAGAACTTGTTGTCGACATATAGACTCGCATCCTCCCGGCGATCCAAGCATGGTACTTTCAGCCGGGCGTTTGTCTGGAAGGCTTATCGTTGCAAATCGTACGGCCAACGGCAAGCCATTCCTTCGCATTGGCGGTCTGAAAGCAGCCCCGGAGAGGTATAATTCGCGGGGGATGATCCACCTTCGCATCACGGAACGCATGGAACCGGCGCTAACTCCTAGGCCAGACCTGGGAGGCAAGCCATATTCCCCCGAGCTTGCAATTTCATGGACGGGCTGGCGCGCAGAGTTCCTCTCCAGCGTTCTGGCTGTGCTCCGAGGACCGGTTCCGCCGAAACAATTTCTCGGCGATCCGTACTTTCGAAATTGCTGGATTGAGCAGCGGTCTCCCAGAGTCGCGTTTACTGTTGCGGTCGCCTGCCAGGCGTTTCTCATCCTGTTTCCGCCGCCCGTCTGGAACATCCCCCCGGCACACGCAGAATCTCTTGCGCCGCAAATGGAGTTGACGTGGTATGGCCCCGCGAAGGGTTTTCGGGCCATCCTGGCCGTGCCGCGCGCCCCAAAGGCCGTGCCCCGAAGCGACGTTTCGAAAACTTTGCCTCATCGCGGCGCTGACGCGTTTTATCCGCGACAGACCATCCTCTCCGAGCCGTTGCACCCGACGCATCCGCGGCAGATTCTGATTCAACCGGCTGCGCCGCCGGAGCCGCCCAAGATTCTGGCGCAGCTTCCAAATATCGTGCGGCTTGCGGGATCCGAACCGGCGCGCCCGAAGCTGCAGCTCACGAGAGAGCAACTGGCCGCGATGCGCCCGAAAGCGGCAGCGGCGCGCGTGGCTCGGGATGCCGCCGCTCCCGAAATGTCCCCGCCCGAAAAACAAATGGGCGACATCAACATCGCTTCGGCCACGCAAGCGCCGCCCAAACCAGTCCTGCCGGTCAGCCCGATGTCCGCACCACGCGCCGCACGCCAGAGGGGCGACACGAACGCAGCAGCGCCCGAATTTGCGCAGCAACCGGCGGGAAACGTCAACACGTTGATCGCGCTTTCGGCGACTCCGGCCCTCGTGGCGCCGCCACCATCCGTCCCCGCCGGGAATCTTTCGGCGCGCATTTCGATCTCGCCGGAAGGATCGCAGCCCGGAGTACCAGGCGCGGCCTCAGAGGGAAAGGGCACGAATGGAGTATCTGCCGCCGGGGGTGGAGGCCATGGCCCGGAAGGCATTTTCATCAGCCGCGTAAACAACGCGAACACGGCATCCGCTCCCGGGCTGGGCCTCGGCTCCGCATCGCGAAGCGCGGGAAGCTCGTTCCCTTCGCGGCCAGTTCCGCGCGTGAGCATTCCGCCGCGGGATTCGAACGCGCCATTGCACGATTCCGGTCCCGCACGGGAGAGTACCAAGCTGGACGTGCCGCCCGAGAAGCTGCTGGGTTCGAAACGCATCTACACGCTGCACGTGAATATGCCGAATCTGACGAGCGCGTCTGGAAGTTGGGTGCTGAATTTTGCAGAACTGGCTGAGTTGGACGCGGGCGCTTCCCCAAGATCCTCGGAAACAGACCTCGCAGGGCCAGTTCCATTGCGCAAGGTGGATCCGAAGTATCCGCCTGAATTGCGCACCGCGCGTGTGGAGGGAGAGGTCATCCTGTACGCCATAATCCGTAAGGACGGCAGCGTGGACAGCATTCAATTGGTTCACGGCGTGGACTCTCACCTTGACGCCAACGCGATGGAGGCTCTCGCACAGTGGAAATTTCAGCCGGCGGAAAAACACGGCGAAAGCATTGACATCGAAGCCGTCGTGCACATCCCGTTCCGCTCCCGCGCGCCGGCGTTTTGATTGCTGAGCAGTTCGCCCCCCACACGAAACGGACCCTGATCATCATTTCAGCGTGTAGAGCAGGTTAGACGGTGAGAACCGTCAGCAGGCGATCGATATCGCGCTCGGAATTATAGAGGTGCGGAGAGATCCGCAGTGCCCCTTCCCGCAAACTGACAAAGACTTGAGCGGCGCGCAAGCGTTCATACACTTGCGCTGTCATTTCCGGTTTTCGGGCGGCCACGCAGGCGTAAGGGCCGCGAGCTTCGGCGGAACCAGGACTCGCCAGCACAAAGCGGTCGCGTGGCAAGCGGTCGATCATCATGGCGGTCAGGCGCTGGGTGTGTTCCCACACCGTTTTCACCCCGATGCGCAAGAGCAATGCAAGCGATGCATCCATCGCGGCGAGATTGGAGAAGCTTGCCGTTTCAGGCGAATCCCAGCGCCGCGCCCCTTTGGCCAGGTTATACACGCCCTTAGAGAGGGTGTGAAATCGCTCGGCGTCTTCGAGCGCCATCCAGTAGAAAGGTCCCACACGCATCTGCTCGATCAATTCCGCTCGTGCCCAGAAAAAGCCGGTACCATACGGCGAAAGCAGCCACTTGTAGCCGGAGGCGGCTAGGAAATCGGCGCCGAGCGCGCGAACATCAATCGGCAATGCACCCGCACACTGCGCCACGTCGAGGAGCAAGAGGGCGCCGGCATCGTGGCAAGCGCGGGCAATCTTGGCCGCATCGAGCCGCACGCCATCATCGAAGCGCACAAGGCTGGTTGAAATCAGGCGCGTTCGCGGGCCGATGTGAGCGATGAAGTCATCGGCGGTGAGGAAGCGGCCGCGAGGCTCGACTACGATCACTTTGAGCCGTCCAGAGGCCTGCATGGGCAGCCATGTTGCGAAATGCGCGGGAAATTCGCCACGCGCAATCAGGACTTCATCGCCGGGCTTCCAGTCGAGACCTGAAGCCACGGCTGCGAGGCCCGAGGACGTGCCAGTGGTAATGGCAATCTCCTCGGCGGCGCCCCCAATCAATTTTGCGAGCGAGGTTCGAATGCGGTTCGGCAGGTCAAAGTAGGCGGTGTCAGGTATGGTATGAGGGAATTTCATCCATTCGAGCGCCTGTCCCGCCGCATGAAGCGCGACACGGGGTAGCGGGCCCTGGGCTGCGGCATTGAGGTACGTAGCGTCCTCGAATTCAAACCATTCCGTGCGCCAATCCGTCATGATGTTCCTTCCAGAACGCCGCGATACGCCCAAATCACGGGCGCTCTGTCCCAATCCCTATTGGATGTTTGATCGGCTCAGAAATGTTCGCGCAAGTGGCGGAAACTGGGCACGATGAGCAGCCGGCCGGCCCCGCTGCGCACTTCCTCGTGCTCCAGCGCCCAGGTGGCCGGATGCGGAATGAACACCGCATTTAACCCCGCTTCGAGCGCCGGGTTGATATCACTGCGCGGGCTGTTGCCGACCATCCATCCGCGTGATTTCACAACGTGGTGCCGGTTCACCAGCATGCGGTATGTTGCCACGTCCTTTTCCGGCACAATCTCAATCGCGTCGAAATGAATTTGCAGCCCGGACCGCTCGACCTTGGCCGCTTGTTCCGCCGGCTCGCCTTTCGTGAATAGAATCAGGCGATGCCGCCCGGCGAGATAATCCAGCGTTTCGACCACGCCGTCGAGGATGCTCGGCGGTGTGCGTTCCATCTCGCCGACGCGGTAATGGATCGCCTCCACCGTCGCGCGTTCGGCCCGGTGCCCGGCAAGCTTCATGTAGGTTTCTTCAAGCGACCGGCCGAAGCTCCGCACGCCGTAGCCATGCTGGCGGATGTTGCGTCGCTCGGTTTCGTTCAAGATGTGGCGCGCGTAATCTCGAGCGTAGCCGAACGGCTCCAGCAACGTCAGGAATTCCTCGATGGTTTTCTCGAAGAAGACATTGTTTTCCCAGAGCGTATCGTCGGCATCGATCAGAATTGTTTCGCGCGGCATGGTTCTGGCCCGTCTCGGCTGCCGGGTCCTTGGGGGTGGTTCGTCCTCCTCGGTTTCCATCCAAAAGCGATACAACTATTCTGGCGGGCTCAATGCTGTGGCGGGCCACAGGTAAAGCCCGCGCCCGGCGGATCGCGCACCCATTCCCTGGCGCGGCCGGATTGCGCGGCGGCATCGCGCCGAGCAGGTGGATCTGGAGCAGGCTCTTACGAGTTTCCCGGAACGCTGGCGGCGATTTTTTCCAGAATTTCGAGTGCAACTTTTTGCGTCTCGCCATAGTGCGACAGATAGTTCTGAAACTCGCGGTTCATTTCGAGCGCGTCGCCTGCGTTGAGTTGCGTGCGCAGGATCATGTCGCGCAGGCGAACCGGGTGCGGCAGCACCGCATCCTCTTTCAACTCATCGAGCGCCGATTTGGCATCATAGTGTTCCATCGTTCCTCCAGACCATTTCCATAGGAAACGATTCTACTGCGAAAGAGGCGGGAACGGGGAAAAGCTCGCGCCATCAGGAGGAACTCGGCCGCGGGCTCCACTTTTACGCTGAACGCCGGGATCAGGCCGGGGCTGTGGCGGGAAGAAATTCGTAACGGTCGATGCGAGCCGCGATGCCTCTGCGGCCGTTGTGGGGTTCGACTCGGATGATCTGCGCGAAGCAACGGATATGCACATCGCCGGCCATGGTGATCTCGCGCGGCAAGGTAAGAACAAATTCGATGGAACTCCCAGGTCTCGAACTCAGCGTCAATCAAAAAGTAAAGGCCGCGGAAACTGACGTCGCGTGTTTGTCCTTGCCGTTCAATCCCGCCGTCCGGACCGCTTGCCCGGATCGTCAGCGGAAGCGTCATTGTGAATCGCCGTGAGGCTCGGCGTTCGATTGAATTATCCATCACACCCCCGGAAGAGGGCATCCCAGGTCACCCCACCGTAGCATCTCAAGATAAAAATCGCAACGAGAAACGCATGGGACCGGGAAATTGAATGCCTTGTTCCCATCTTGACCAAACGGGAATATGTTCCTCCATGCGCGCTTGCCGGCTCATCGATGCTGCTGCAAGATCTCCCTGGGAAGGCCCCGAACAGAGAGATGTGTCCGGGAGGCTTCCCTCGGCATTCGAATCCACGATTGCGCGGTATCCATTCCGTGGCTTCGTCAACAAAGCAGCCTTTGTGCCGTGTGCACCAGAAGCTACAATGACAACCGGTCCCTCGACCCCGGATCGAGTTGATGGGGGCCGTGAAAGACGCCGGACAATCGGCGGAGCGAAGCGAACGGCGGAAACAGGTGCGATGAGGCCCACTCGATGCGCGCGGTAGTCACAGGAGGGGCGGGATTTCTGGGATCGCACTTGTGCGACTATTTGCTTGCGCAGGGGTGGGAAGTACTGTCTATTGATAATATGGTTACTGGAATAAAAGGTAATATCCGGCACCTGGGAGGAAACCCCCGGTTCCGAATCGTCCAGCACGACGTTACGAAATTCATCGATGTGCCCGGCCCGGTCGATTACGTGCTGCACTTCGCCTCGCCGGCAAGCCCCGTGGATTATCTGAAGCTGCCGATCCAGACGCTGAAAGTCGGCGCCCTCGGCACGCACAACACCCTTGGGCTGGCGCTGGCCAAGAAGGCGAAGTATTTTCTCGCCTCCACTTCGGAGTGCTACGGCGATCCGCTGGTGAGCCCGCAGCCGGAAACGTACTGGGGCAATGTGAATCCGATCGGCCCGCGCGGCGTCTATGATGAAGCCAAGCGCTTCGCCGAAGCCATGGTGATGGCCTACCACCGCGCGCATGGGGTGGACACGCGCATCGTGCGAATCTTCAACACTTACGGGCCGCGCATGCGGCTCAACGACGGCCGCGCGCTGCCGAATTTTGTGTACCAGGCGCTCAGCGGCCAGCCCATCACGGTGTACGGCACGGGAAAACAAACGCGCAGTTTCTGCTACGTTTCCGACTTGATCGAAGGAATCCATCGTCTGATGCAATCGGACGAACACGAACCCACGAACATCGGCAATCCGCAGGAAATCACTATTCTCGAGTTTGCCGAGCGCATTCACGCCTTGCTCGGCGCGACAAAGCCCATCGTTTTCGAGCCCCTGCCGCAGGACGATCCCAAGCAGCGCTGCCCGGACATTTCGAAAGCGCGGCGCATACTGGGCTGGGAACCTAAAGTAAACCTTGAGGAAGGGCTAAAGCTTACGCTGGAATCCTTCAAGAAGCAGTTCACAGAAACCCAGGTGCGCTAAACTTCTGTCGCGCAGGACTACCGGTAGCTAGGCTTTGTTGAAATCCCTATCAGAGCTGATCGTTGCTGAAGCCCGCGTCTTCAGACGCGGGGTTTTTCCTGGCGATTGGCAAGCAAACCCTCGTCCCGGTCTGACCGGGGCGAGCTACAACATCGGTGCCGCAAGGGAAGGAAAAACCACGGTGTCACCAAGGATGCCGACCAAGCCAGATAGGTCCTATAGCGTGGCTGTGGCCGCGACCTGATCGGGGCGCCCGAAGCTGAGGTATTCGAATCCCAGCGCTTTCATCTCCGCGGGCCGCAGCATGTTTCGCCCGTCGATCACGAGCGCGCGCGCCATTTCGCCGCGAATTCGTTTCCAATCCAGCCGCCGGTATTGCTCCCACTCCGTCAGTAAAAGAAGGGCGTCGGCTCCGCGCGCTACTTCGTATGGGTCCGCGCTGTAGCGCAGAGAAGGAAATACGGCGCGCGCGCGCGTCATGGCTTCGGGATCGGTGGCACGCACGACCGCGCCTTCGGCTAGCAGGCGCCGGATCACCTCGATTGCGGGAGCAAGCGGATGTCGTCCGTATTCGGCTTGAAGGCGATCCCCAGTACGCCAATCTGTTTCTCCTTCATGACCCAAAGCGCTTTTTTCACCTTGTCCATCATCTGATCCACGCGCTGTTTGTTGACGCGCTCGGCCTCCTTGAGCAGACCGAAGTCGATGCCCGCCCGGTCGGCGAGCTTGATAAAAG
Organism: Terriglobia bacterium; assembly: GCA_963811715.1. GTDB lineage: Bacteria > Acidobacteriota > Terriglobia > Acidiferrales > UBA7541 > Palsa-360. Next base: position 1,049,564 of record CAWESM010000003.1, on the reverse strand, counting down.
CCTGAATATCCTTCGGCAGGCAGAAGCCGCCAAAACCCAATCCAGCCTTCAAGAATTGGCCGCCGATGCGAGGATCGAGGCCCACGGCGCGCGTAACTTCATCCACGTTGCCGCCCAGCCGCTCGCACAGGTCGGCGAGCACGTTGGCGTAGGAAATCTTCAGCGCCGAGAAAAGAATTCGAGGCGTGCTTGATGAGTTCGGCGCTCGCAATCGTGGTCACGACGAAATCCGGCGTGGCCGCCGGCGGGCAATTCGGCTGATGCACGGGACAGCGGAAGCGGCCTTCGAGAATCGGGCGATACAACTCGCGGAGTTGCTGCTCGCTTTCTTTTTCCTCCACGCCGATGACGATCCGGTCGGGATGGAAGAAATCCTCGACCGCCGTGCCTTCGCGCAGAAATTCCGGATTCGATGCCACGCGAAAGCTGGCCCCGGCGTCCCGAGCATACACCTGCAGGGCCCGCTTCAATTGCTCTCCGGTTTGCGCGGGAACCGTGCTCTTCTCGATGACGAGCTTCGGTGACCGCGACTCCTTGGCGATCAGACGGGCCACGTTGTCGATGGCGGAGAGGTCCGCTTCCCCGGTTTCCGTCGGCGGCGTCCCCACGCAGATGAAAATGATATCCGCACCGCGCACGGCCTCGGCGCAATCGGGCGTGAACCGCAGACGTCCTTCGCGCAGCACGGTGTCGAGAACCTTGTCGAGGTTCGGTTCATAAATGGGAATTTTTCCAGACTGCAAAGTCGCGATGCGAGACGCGTCGTTATCCGTGGCGACGACGTCATGTCCCGCCTCGGCCAGACAACTTCCCGAAACCAGTCCCACGTACCCGCACCCGATCACCGCTAATTTCACTCGAGATGGCTCCTTCGACGGACCCTGGTCCCTGCCTGAGACCTCTGCGAATTGATTCTCGCCCAATCAACCGGCCGGGGGAAGCGGAATGCCGCGCGGGTGTTGCGGATGGCGCACGGTCAGGATTTCGCGAGCGAAAAGTTGCCGATAATGAGCGCGTCGATGCCGGAACAAAAATAACTGCGCACGGCATCGCGCGGCGCCACCACCAGCGGCTCGCCAAACAGGTTGAACGAGGTATTCACCAACATGGGCGCGGGAGCGAACTGGCCGAATCGATTCAGCAGCCGCCAAAGTGGAGAGTTCGCGGCGTGCTCCACCACATGCAAACGCACACGGTTGCCCGGAAGGAGGAATCCCTCCAGCAGGCGGGCTGCTTCCGGCTTGGCAATGCCGAGAGTGGCCATGAAGTGCGCGGACGGCGTGTGCTCAAAGTATTCAGCGGCACACTCGGATGGTACAGAGATCGCGAAGGGGCGGAACGCTTGGCGGTGCTTCACGTATTCATTCAAGTTCTCTTTGACATAGGGCGCCCAGGGAGAAGCCAGCAGGCTGCGATTTCCGAGCGCGCGCGGTCCGAATTCGGCGGCGCCGCGAAACCACCCCACGATTTTTCCGGCCGCAAGCAATTGCACGGTTTCTTCCAGGATCTGTTCCTCGCTCACGTGAAACCGGTAGCGCGCCTTGCAATTTTCCAGAACTTGCTTGATTTCCTGGCTGGAATAGCCCGGCCCCCACGCCAATTGGGTTGCCGGAGCCTGCCGGGGCTTTCCTTGCAGGTGATGGCGCACGTACCATGCGGCGCCCAGAGCCGTGCCTTCGTTTCCCGCGGCGGGTTGAACGAAAACATCGTCGAAGCCCGTATTTTTTTCGACGTGGGAAACGATTACGGGATTCAGAAACAATCCGCCCGCCAGGCACAGCGATTTCGCTCCGGTCTCGTTCCGGTATCGCTCGGCCAGCTCCGCGGCGACTTTGGCGCAAGCCTGCTGAACGCTCGCGGCAAGCTGCTTGCAAAGCGGCTCTGGAATCCGCGGGCGGGTTGAACCGCTCTCCGCGGCTTTGCCGATGGCGGGATCCACTCCCACCGCGCGATAGAATTTCGGCGAAAAGGCGATGCGGCCGGCGAGCCCCCTGCTGAAGTAACTCGCCGCCAAATGAGGCCATTTACCCGATGAGCTACGTAGTAACTTGAGAAATAGATCCTCGAACACAGGTTCGCCTTCGAGGCCAAGCCATTGTGTTTTGTGTTCATCCGCATGAGGCTCGAAGCCGATCAGGTCGGTGACCTGGGAAAAAACCCAGGCGGGCGAATGCGGGAATGGAACGGACCGAAGGATGCGCAACCGCGTGTCCTCCCCGACAGCGACAGCCCCCGCGCGGCCATCGCCTTGCTCGTCAAGAGTAAGCACGACGGCGCGGCTCGCTGCTGAGGCGTAAAAAGCGCTGGCAGCATGGCAGAGGTGATGTTCGAGATGCAGGACGCGGAGATTCGGAGACCCACCGAGCGAGTGCAGCAGGCGGCCATTGTTGAGTTCCCGGCCCAATTCGCCGAGGGCCTTGGCCTGGTAGTAGCCGCTCGGGACCGGAGCGAAGGGAGTGAGCCGCGTGCGCAACCACGCCTGCCGGACCCACGCGCGCAGCGGGCGGCTGGCCACGGCCACGCACTCGATGCCATTCCATCCCATGCCGGCACGCTCCAGGCAATACCGGATCGCCTCGCGTGGAATTCCGGTGGTGGCTCGCATGCGAACCAGTTTGCTCTCCTCCATGGCGGCAACGATGCCGTTGTCGGAGAGCAATGCGGCGGCAGAATCGTGCGCGAGTCCAGAAAGCCCCAGGATATTCACAGGTCTCCCATATTCCTTCCCAGACGACGGGAAGTATCGCGGAGTTTACCCGGGGAGGGCGCGCGTGTCCACGCGGCTGAAATGCGAGTTCTACTTTTCTCCGCGGTAGACTTCGTAGATGCCAAGATTCTGCACGATATGGAAGTCCTGGCGGAGCAACGCAAGCAGTCTGGCCTTGTCCTCGACCGGCTCTCCGTTGATCTGAAGGTCCTTCTTGACGATAAGCCAGCGGATATTTCGGGCGCGAGCAATCTGCTGGATTTCTTCCGGGGACAACGGATTGACCGTGTGGTCGAACATGAGAATGGGGAATCGCGGGCGCCTGCCAGAGGTGTAATAAAAGAGGTCCTCGCCGGGAATCAGCAGCAGGCCGTCATCAAGGGGGATTTCCTGCCGTGCGAAGCGCACCAGGCGTTCGAATTCGGGAATCCAGGGGCCGCGAACCGACAAGCTGGCGAGTTCCGGCAGCGTAGAGCGGACCATCTCTCCCTCGGAAAGTTTGGCGTAGCTCAGCCTCTCGTGGCTCCAGGCGTAATACCCGCCGGAGATGATTAGCGACACGGTGACCAGCGACACAGTCGCCAGCGATGCCGGAAGACGGGCGATGAGCGGGACGGTCTGCGACCCACTCGTCATGCTTGCAGGAAACAAAACTGAAAAGGTACATGCGCAGAGAAGCATGAACAGGGGCCAGAGAGCGTACGTGGAGCCCCAGACCTGTTGCGACAGGAAAGCGCCGTGCACGGTGGCGATCAGGATAAATGGCAGGACGGTTGCGATCCCGGGTGGGGCGACTCCGGCAGGCCGAAGGAGGCTCCACAAGGCGGACGCCAAGGAGACCACCAACAGGAATGGCCACAACGCGAGGAGTTGATCCGCGCGCTCCGCGGGATCGCTTTCGATCCAGAGCGCTATCACGGTCCAGACAAACGGCACGGACAGCAGAGAAATGGATAGCCACGCCAACACCGGCCGGGCCTTTCGATTCAAAGTGAGCAGAAGCGCTCCACCCAGGAAAGTCGCTATTCGCCAGAGGAGTTGGGGATCTTCGTAGATCGCGAGTAGATCAGAAAACGGAGGCAGGCGCCGGGCCGCGGCGAATTGCATAGTCCAGTGCCAATAATTAGCCACACCAGCCGTCAGATGAATGAGCGCCATCGCCATCGCCAATGCAGACGCGGCCCCGGCGATCGTCCACGCGTATCCACGCGCGGGCCGGCGATACCACATCGCCAGCGCCATCAGCACGGCGAGAGATAAGACTGTTGCCGACAAGAAGGCTAGTCCGGCATTTTGCTTGACGAACAGCGGAACGACGACCGTGGCTCCGGTGCAAAATGCCCGGAACGGAGGAAAATCCTTACGCTGCAATTGCAGGAGAAGAAGGATGGCCACCAGAATGGCGAGAGTGCAGTCGCAATCATAGAAGGGATGAGGAAAGACAGAGTAGATTCCCAGGAAAATGAGCGGAGCGGTCAGCAAAAGCGCCATGAGCCGCGCAAAGGCCACTTTTTCATGCAAGAGGTGCAAAAGAATGCGCCAAGTAAGCAGGGTCGCGAGGCCGCCGGCGGCTGCGGCGTAGATTACGTGGTGAAAGTACACGCGGCCGGTTAGTTGGATGAGCGCGGCTTGCACCAGAAACGTCAAGGGCGCATAGGGCAAAGGAAAATCGCGGTACGAGACGTCGCCCAGCGAAATACGATACGAAGTTTCCAAAATGTAGCTGAGGTCCCACAGAATCCCGAGCCGGAGGTTCTGCCAAAAGACGACAGCAGCGGTAGAGAAAAAGAGGATCGCGGCCAGCAAGCAGTCCCCAACCGTGTTTTGTAATGGTTTAGTTGCTTCCAAGGACGCTCACCGGAAATATTCGGATACGGTGCGAATCGAGGTCTTCCGGTGACATCCTTGCGGCACCGGGGGGCAGCCAACTACCTCGGACGAGCGGCTTCGGGTATTTCGGCCTCGCGGTAGCCAAAGAACCGGCGTTGCTTGATCCTGCCGCGCTCCACGAGGTGACAGTAAAGACTGTGCAGGTCCCCTGGCATTTTTATGTTCTGCACGGTCGTGATTTCTTGAATGGCCGGATCGCGCAGGGGATGGACGTAAATGCGCAAATCTTTTGTGAACAGCCTGCCGAAGGCTTCGTCCAGATTGATCTTGAGCGACTTCTGGTTCGTGCTCAGTCGTGGGTGTTCGTCGTCTTCCATACTTCTATCAATCGAGGTCCGCATGTAGTTTCCACCGGCTGGACCGGCCATTGGTTTACAAGGACGCCGGTCGGAAAGTTCTTAATTCGGCAGGCACTGCACAGTGGCGGTCCCGCCGCGGCGAGCCCGCACCCAATCCGGAATCTCCATTATCAGTTTCCGGATATCGGGATTATACATCGAGCGGCGCCAGCTCTTGTTTCACGAGCTCCCATCTTGTTTTGACAATCGCAATTGGGACACCAGGAGTGTTGCACAATCCCGCACAGGCAGACTCATTGTTTAACTCTATGCGAAGGATCAGTTTTCAGTAAGGGCGCTTGTCGGGCGAAACTCCCGCGGAGCGCGCGGAGCCCCTGGAATCGAAAGGGGCCGAACGTGGGTGTTCATCCGGCCCCGGGGTGGAGAGGAAAAAGTTTCCCCTCTTAGTTGGATTAACCCTAATATTGATTTGCGCGGCAGTCAATGGTACGGCACACATTCTTCCATTCAGAGTTTCAATGCGAAACATTCGCACAACCGGCCGCTTCAGCAAAACGGCGAGCCGGAACTAGTTGGATGATCGGAAACTTTCCATACTTTGACCTTAGGCCGCGGAAGAGACGATGGATCTAGCGCGACGTCGAGGCGGTCATATAGGGCTTCATGTCCACCGATTTCCAGTCGCCACGAATAATCGCCGCGCGAATCTGCGCCGGCGTCTTTCCCTTCTGCGTCTGTTGGTAGGCGAGAACCGCTTCTTTCTGGCAGATGTCGCACTGCGAACCGTGCTCGCTGGCGAAGCAATCGAGCAGACTCTTATGCCCGACGCTCCGATCGCAGTAGCAGTAGCACGGCTGCTGATACAGGACAGGTTTTACTTTCGCCGCCAGCGCGTAAACGTTGCGGTTGAGCGCGTCGGGAAACTGTTTCGGGTCTAGCGTAGCCGGAATCGGCGGTTTCAAGACATACGCGTGGTACGAAGGGATGCCCTGGTCGGCGGGACCTGACATATCCATCTGCATTTGCGCGTCCGCGACATTCGTCGTGGCGAACGTCGCCGGGCGAAGTTGCGCCATCCCCGCACCCGCGAGCGTCAGGCTGAACGCCGCAGCGATTGCCAGGAATTTGCCTCTTCTCATGGAAACCTCCTCAGCCACAATAAAAACGGTAGCGCATCTGGGCGACATCCGCAACCCGACACCTTAACTCAATGGCCATCGAACGCTGGCATGCAGGCACTTGCCGACGAGATGCCGAATTAGCGCATCGACCGCGCGAATTTGTGTCAGGACGGAGTCGAATCCGGCTCAGGAGGTTCCCGCACATCACGAGCAGTGTCCTTGGATGATTCTGGTTCGGGGCCTGACACATCAGCGGTCGGCGTAGACGTGGAGACAGCGGCAGCCGAGGCGACGCCAGGAGCGGCCTCACCGGACCCTGTTTCAAGCCGCCCGGCGAGGACTTCGACGAGCAAATCGACCAGCCGCCGGGCCGCCTCGCCATCGGGATCGAGTTCCGGGTTATACCCCGCCACTAGGATGGCGGCCAGATTGGGTTGAACAGCGAACACACGGAGCGCGTCGCGCACTTCGTTCAGACTGAGCCCGCCTTCGCCGGGGAAATTGGTCGCGGGAAACTCCCGGCTCGAAATCGTATCGACGTCGAAATGGAGCACGAATTCATGTTTCGCGGCATGCACGTGTTCGAGCGCTCGGTGGGCCGCCGCAGCGGCCCCCACCGTCGAGACCTCCAGAGCCGGATGCCGGCGCACCGGGGACGACACGAGATATTGCTCTTCCGGTTGATCCAGGCGCTCAAAGCCGAACAAGGCAATATCAGGTTCGCGGACCAGCGGCGGCTCGCCCCAAAAGCGGACCAGTTCCGGTGCGCCGCGCCCGATGACGTGGGAGATCACCATGCCGTCAATGATTCCCGAGGGTGTAGTTGCCGGCAGGTTTAGGTCGGCGTCGCGGTCCATGTAGATCAGGCTGACGTTGCGATAGTAGCGGCGCGTTCCGGCGACGGCCGCCAGCACGGAGATGCAATCGCCGGATATGATTAACGGCAGCGCGCCCGTTTTCACGGCTACTTCCACACGCGGCCGGAGATCATTGAGGGATTTCAGAATTGCGGAGACATTCCGCGCGCGCGGATGCTCGTCATCAGGCTGGAAAACTTGCGTGGCCGTGTCGCCGTGATCGGCAACCTCGAATCCGGCGGCTTTTAACCGATCGGCCAGTCCCGCGGCACGCAACGCGGCGGGAGCGCGCTCATGACCGCCTCGAAGTGCGGCCGCACTCGTAGCCGAACCCAACAGGACAATTTTCTTCGGCTGACGGATGATCTTGACCGCCAAAATTGTTCTCCTGGAGTAGGAATCCGTTCGCCCCCATGGACGACGCACTGCTTGCCGCTTTGCTCAGCCGCGATTTCCATGCCAACATCCGAAACCTATTTGGAAGCCGGCGCGATTGTGGTTAGCTCCGGCGGAAGCGTGAATCGCACGTCTTCGCGGATCAGATCGAGATCGCGCTGGTTCGTGAAGCCGAGCGAAGCGAGATGTTCGCTCACATGCTCGACCAGAATTTCCGGCGCCGACGCGCCAGCCGTCAAGCCCACGCGGCGGATGCCTTCGAGCCACTTCGAGTCAATGTCCTTCGCATCATCGATCAATTGCGCGGGCACGCCCGAACGCTTGGCAACTTCGACCAATCGATTCGAGTTGGAACTATTGGGTGAGCCCACCACCAGAATCAAATCCACTTCGCGCGCCAATTGTTCGACGGCTTCCTGCCGGTTCTGCGTGGCATAACAAATGTCATCGGAAGCGGGACCCGCGATCGTGGGGAACCTCTCTCGCAGCCGCGCCACGATTTCTTGCGTGTCGTAGAGGCTCAATGTCGTCTGCGTCAGGAACGACAGGCGGTTCGCATCCTTCACCTCCAGCGCGTCCACTGCTTCGACGCTGTCCACCACGACCGTCTGCTCCGGGGCTTCCCCCGAAGTGCCCACAATTTCCTGGTGATCCCGATGCCCGATCAAGATGATCGTCCGGTCTTCGCGCGCAAACTTCAGCGCCTCCAGATGGACCTTCGTCACCAGCGGGCAGGTCGCGTCAATCACACGCAACTCGCGCAGCCGGGCCTCTTCGCGCGTCGTAGGCGGCACTCCATGCGCGCTGAAGACTAGGACAGCCCCCAGCGGCACCTCTTCCACCGTCTCGACGAAGATGGCGCCACTCTGGCGAAGCTGGTCCACGACGTACCGGTTGTGCACAATCTCATGATGGACGTACACCGGCGGGCCATACGCCTGCAGCGCCAGTTCCACGATGTCCACCGCGCGCACGACTCCGGCGCAAAACCCGCGGGGGCGCACTCGGATCAAACTCTTCCCTTCACTTCCAGATGCGGTCTGGTAGCTCATTGGGCAGCCTCAAAATTTCCATCATACATTATCACGGCCAGGGGCGCTTATGCGACCTTTTGGGACGTGGCAGGTTTCCCGATGGTGATCAGAGGCGTTGATGGGGGTGGGGCACTGGCCTTCGGGCGGTACCCCGGCTTGGAGTGCTATATCCCTTGGGGGCTGGTTCTCCCAAGAGTGCGGGCTTCGACTTTGTCGCTTGTGATTGGTGAAGTTGTCTGCTTACGAGTTACGAAGGACCATTTCGGGCTCTGTGCCAGAAGATTACTGGGCCCCTCCAGAATCGGTCGTCGCGGAGCGTTTGGATCGCCCAAGGAGGCCTGTGACGGCTGTGAGCAGAGTAGCAACTGCGGCGACATAACCCACGCCAGTCTGGAAGAGTGCTGTTTGAGAATGGAACAGCCAGACACCGCCCCCTATGGCTGCTGCAATCAGGACGAGCCGCAATGCCCGCCACGTACTTTGCCGGCCGGATTTCTCCCATTCGGCGATTTCGTCCGCATGCTCCGCGGATTGGATGAACTTTCGGAAGCTTTCATTCATGATGCGGTACATCGGCTCTTTGTATATGATGCACTTCCTCTTCGAGCTGTTGAATGGCTGCTATATTTTTCGGATTGGCCCAGCCATCCAGAGCAAGTTGATAGAGAACCAATCGTTCGCTCGGAGTCAAGCCCGACCACAATACGTGGTAATAGGAATCCGCCCGATCCTGGACCGTGCTCACGAGCCATTGTTCCGTGGCGTCTGGCTTTTTGCCAAATTGGTTGAGAATTTCAATTCCAATCTTTCCAAGAAAAGCCGTGCACCAGCATTCTGCCCATATCCAAGGCACCAACTGCGGATTCATATCCTCATTCGAGGCCTGGGCGATCCGTTTTTCAAGTTCTTTCGTCTCATTGTCCCTCACCCGCACCTTCGTGAGTTTGCTCAGCACCCGGGCCCAGCGATCCAAAAGCCGTCCGGCATCTTCCGGGTCCTTCGAATCAGTAAGCATCTCTGGACTTCCCTGCGCGAGAAAATAGAGCGGATCCACGTTGGAGACCACTACCAGCCTGTATTCCGTTTCGTAGAGCAGGCTTTCCAGAAGATTCAGTCTGTGCAAGTTGCATTCGCGGTCTTTCAGGTTGGCTTCAAAATGATCTAAAATCAACACGTTTCCCTGGCAGGTGGGCTTCGTGTAGTACGGGCTCTTCATTCGATCCAATTCGACACGGAGGTCGCACCAAGCAGCCGACGGAAGGCCCGCGATCGCTCGCAGCTTGTCGGTCTTGGAGGATTTTGCCAGGCCAATCACCAAATAACTCTCCTTGATCTCATTGACATTCTTCCAATCAACGGCTTCAAAATTGGGAGTACTCTCCACATCTGTGAAAAATATGCGCTTTGCCAAAACATTCAACCAAAATACCAAGACTGCCCACAGAATTGCGATTAGGAGCCAGGCCCGGAATCCCAATCCTCCCCATTGCAGATAGTGGGAAGTTACATGAAAATTTGGCAATCTCGAACTATCTGCCCACTCCAACCTGAAGCAGCGAGGGCTCAATTCACGTACCGAGTGTTCCCAAATACTAGCCTCTTTGGCGCCGGTGGATGCCACGCCCAATCGACTCATCTCCAATCCGATATGGTTGCTCGGAAAATAAAATGTCGCTTCGGCGACACGTCGTTCAATCCAATCATTCAACGATTCGGTTTTGCCAGAAGACTCCATTTTCTCCAGGCCGTTTCGTTGAACACACGGATCTGGTGGGGACAATTGGGCGGTTCGCGTGACGCGTGAATATGATTCTTTCTGGGTGCAATCCGTCTTGAAGAATAAGCAATCATAGCGATCCCATTCCTGGGAAAGTCGTGTTCTCACAAATTCAGGACGAGCTCCCACCATCTCAGCGTACTCTCGAACGCGCCCCATGCGGTTCAGCCTTCCCTCCGAAAGGAGGTCTGGTCACGCTTTAAGGAAAGCTCGCTCACTGCATCGTACGAATATTTAAAGAATCCCGCACATGGGACCAGGCCTGCGGCGTTGATAAGACTCAACGCTGCGAGGGCGTAGGCTAGACCGAAGCGTTCCCGCGCCTTCTTCTCGATCCATGGAATGCCTCTAGAACCGAAGCGGGTGAAACGCGAGACAAGCGAGGTTTCACCGGAAAGCAGAATCGCGATCAGGCCGAAAAACGCAAGCGATCCAAGAACTACGATCCACTCTTGAATTGGCTCCAGAGGCGCCTGATCCACCGGCGCCATCACGAGGAGACCAACAGAAATGACAATGCACATGTCGGAGGCCAGCATCACCATCCAGCCAATCCAAAGAAGCGCTTTAGTTTTGGGCCATAACTTGAGGAGTGTAAATAGAACCGTGAAAATGGCGACCGCGAGAGTCAAGGTTAGTAGCGGCCCTTCATAGAGCCTCTGGTAGGCGATCCAGAACAATAAGAACATCAATCCGTTAGCGAGTAAGATGTGAATATAAGAAATGGCGTTGCCCGGTTTAGGCCAGATGAACTCCGGCGGATAGATCAAGTGGAGAGCCCCTCGAAAGAGGAGATGCAAGACTACCGCAATGAAAATGAATAGGAGAAGAAAACCCATCAGGACCGAGCAGACGAGAATAATCGCCAGGTTGAGAGTGGGCTTCAGATCCGGATCCTCAAAGACAATGAGAAAGGCTTGGTCCGCGGGCAGACTGGGCAGCGTCAGTCCGGGGAGCGCCATTGAAGTGAGAAATGCTCGCCCGCGACGCCCTGAGTAAGTGATGTCAATCGCCTTATCAACCCCGCTGAAGAGCCAGGGTTTTAATTCGTTGCCAGTAATGGATTCCTGGCAGAAATTTTCTCTAAGATCGCGAGACGAGGCAGAATCAAATAGCACACTGCACTGCTGATCTATCACGGCAAACGAGTAGCCGGGTGGCAGCAGCGGGTCGACCAGGGAAAGCGGCTGCGTCGCTAATGCTTGGACGGCAATTTTCGGAGGTGGCGAAGCCTTCGCACGTACGTCAGCAACTGGGAACGCGAGAATCGCAAGGAATTCGCCCGTATTGGGGGAAAAAAGGGGCTGAAGATGTATGCGCTCAGGAAGATCAATCGTTGGTAGCAGAGAATCCTTGCATGCGGCAGGCAGCGCCGCCTGGAGTCGCTCCTTCTCGTCAACTTTCATTGGCTTTGCCGCTCCGCCTGGATCCAATTCGGAGGTCGATGCGGTGAAATAGGGCGACAAGCTCACAGAGGTGGATGGTGTTGTTACCGGACGCACATCAATCTTCGAGAGCTGTGTGCCATCGTGTTTGGCCCAGAAGGCGATTTCAAAATACGGATAACACGGATCCACCGGAATCTGACTGGGGTTCTTTCCATTGAGATATTTAGGAATAAATTTAGAACGCTCGCCTTCTTTGAAAATTTCCTGCATCTTAGAATTCGCGGTAAGCCGTTGAAGCTGCAACGCAGCAGCGTAGAGTTCGACGTGCACATGGTCTTTGATCTTGCTTGCCAGTTGAACCGTGTTGTCGTCGGTGATCGATTCCGCCTCGGACTCGTACGTCCAATTCAGGAACATCATCATGGTCGAAGTGGACGCAAGGAATATCGCGAACATGAGGTACCAGCCATCCCTCGGGCTGAACCGCTCGGTGTTGCTCATGTAGTGCAGCTTGAAAAAGGGCCAACTCAAGCTGAACAACGCCACCGCCAGCAAGGCCAGCCATATAAGGAGTGTGTATGGAATTGCGTGCGCTTCCTCTTCAAAGCTGCTCGCGCGGCGAAGCCCACACACCACAAACTCGTCGACGCCAACCCCCGGATAGTTGCCCTTGGGGATTTGTGCAGGTTGTGTAAACAAGCCATAGCTTTCTTCTCCGAGCCTTACGGTGGAGAAGGTACTCGCCTGATTCATGCTTTGAATCCATCTTGCTTCGCTCTCGCCCATATTCGGACCACTTGTTGTGGAGCCGCTTCCCGGGGTACTCGAATTCGGCGCCGAAGCCACATTGGCTGTAGCGCTGTCCGACCCGGCGCTATCTTTCTTTATGCTAAAAACGCTGATAGTGTCTTTATTCGGCGCCAAAGCCTTTAGATCGCTGACGATTGGGCCGGTTCCGACTTGCTGAAAAACGATGTGACCTTTCGAGTTAGCCACCAAAATGTCATCGAAGGAACCGCGAAAAGGCTCGAAGGCATGCCGAATCTGGTCGCTGAGGTCAAGTTGGTAGATTGGCATTTCGGAGGTTAAGTCTGGGTGGTCAGGCGCCTTCGGGTCGACGACCGAATAACAGGAGATTCGAAGGATTAGTCCGCCGCCTTCGAGAGACGTCTTGACCGGGACCTGGTTCTTGGAATCCACCCAGCATTTTTCCGGGGAGCTGTAGACCACGCCGCGGGGGGCAAGTACGTCCGGGAGATACAATCTCAAGTAATCGTTAAGAGCCTCTTTCGGCCCACCATTGTAATCCTGGTCACCCTCTTTCTTGCGATTTACATCCTGAATCAGCTTAACAGAGGAGACAGCAGAGACTTGGGCCTGGTCGAACTTTGCATCTAACACGGTCGAGATGGACGTAAGAGCGCGAAATCCTCTATCCCTCAGGAAGCCTTCCTGCCCTTTTACCACATAGGCTTCGTAGGAGAAAAACAACGCCAGCAGCACGGCCCATGTGATCAGCACCGTGAGCAGACTCTGCAGTTTTTCGCCCGCCTTGAACATAGGTAGCCGCTCCCAAAAAGCCCGCGGAGATGGCCAGCATACTGTTACCCGACTAAGTAGTTGTCAAGAAAAATAAAATCGACGGGCAACTCAGATAGGACCGGCTCGCTTGGATCGAGCCATGTCAATTCAGTGTCCCGGCGGACCCAGCGGGTTTGGCGTACAAGCATTCAGCCAAGTTCTTGCGGAAAGGCCACTCGTCAGGGCCGTTTGCGATGAGTTTTATTTGACGCCCGGGCTCGCGCAGGACATTGTGACGGACACTTTCAGGGAGGGGTGAGCGTTGCTTGTTCTGCGCGAACCGGTGGTGCGCGCCGGGGAGGGTCGCGCGCGCCGTCGGGTGATTGGACCGGTGCTAATTCGCGTGAAAAGTCACTTCCACTCTCAAATTCACGGGCGTAGCTTCGCCGTCCAGAATCGTCCGTTCATACTTTCTCTGCGACACGGCTTTCATCGCCGCGGGGATCAGCAGCGGATGGCCGCTGATGGCATGCATTTCGACCACGTTGCCGCGTTCGTCCATAATCGCTTCGATCACCACGATTCCCTGGATGCGGGACTGCTTCGCCAAAATTGGATAGATCGGCGCGGGTCCTGAGAGCAGCCTCGGCGGTTTCACATTGCCACCGACGCGCACCGGTTGCTTCGGGCCTTCCGATACCAATGCGGGCGCCGCGGGGGCCGCCACACCGTTCATCATGCCGCCGAGAACGCCGCCGGGTTGTCCTCCGGCTATCCCGCCCGGGACGCCGCCTGGCATACCCATGAGAGCCTCTTCCGGCGGCGCCGCATCACTGGCGATCGCAACCGCTTTCGGGACAAACGACGGCGCCGTCAATTTTCCCGGAGTGAATGTTTTCGGCGTCATGTGCAGGACGCGGGCGACCGCCGCTGGCGGTGGCGGAGGCGGCGCGGCCGCCGGCGACAGCGGCGCAACCAAGAGCGTCATATTCAACCGGTGGATATCCAGTCCCTGCGAAAAATACAGCGGCACCAACAACAGAAGAAACAACACCGCCGCGTGAGCCCCCAGCGACGCGGCCCACTTCAGCGGGTGCCTCTTCTGCCGCGTCGAACTCCTCTCGAGCATCGCCTCGGCAAAAACATCCTGTTTCGTTGCCACCGGCGTTGGAGGCAACACGACACTGCGCTTCGGCTTCGCACTATTCATGTCCTCCAGAAAAAATACATTCTGATTTAACATTCGACAGTCCTCCCCCTTTTGTATGACAAAACGTCCGCGCAATCTCCGAACATATTCCGGCAAACTCTAAGCAGAGTCCCCATCCGCTCTCCCCCTCGGGTCACACTCAAACGCACACTCGTTTGATTGGGACACAACAGTGTGCCCGGGAAAATTCAAGCCCTAGAAAACTACGGGGGGAAAACTCGTTTCGTCGTGGAAAAGCGAGATGCAGCCAGCTGCAGTAAAAAACAAATCACTATACTTCTTTTTTAGTTTGCCAATCCTCATCTAAATACGCAAACTCAAAGTTTAAATGGAAAGAATCTAAAATCCTTATTTGTGGCTGCCGCGCTAGCGTTTATCCGCTCGGGAAAAAGTGAATCAGGGAGCCCCATAAAATGGCTCGTGATGCCGCGGGCTAGCCTCCAGCGGATTTGCGGCGGGCTGACCCGGATTTGGACTGCGCTGCGGCGATCACTCGCCAAGCGCGCAAAGTTTCGCCCACGGTCCATGCTTGCGCAATGCATCCGTTCGGCGCAAAGGGCGGATCGCCATCGAAAATCTCGCTCGCTGTGCCGACCCCAGCGGCTTCGACGTGGTGCAGCATCGGTTCCAGGAACGATGCCGCCGTGTCAGGATCCCGGTACACACGCAAGTGCGCAAGCGCGAACGGGCCGAGCAGCCAGCCCCACACCGTGCCTTGATGATAGGCGGCGTCGCGTTCTTGCGGCTTGCCCGCGTACCGCCCGTGGTACCCGGTCTCTCCAGGCCCGAGGCTGCGGAGGCCGAAGGAAGTGAGAAGTTCGCGCGAGCACACGTCCACCACGGCCTGCTGTTGCGCCGGCGTAAGAGCGGTCTCCGGCAGCGAAACGGCAAAGATTTGATTGGGGCGCAACGTCGCATCGTTGTCTCCGGCCCCTCCCGGGCCGTCGATCACATCGAAACAAAATTGCGCGGCGGGATTCCAAAACCGCGCGAAGCCGGTCCGCGCGCGCTCCGCCAGCTCTTCATAGCGGTTCCCCGTTCTGCCAATCGCGCGCCCTAATCGAGCCATGGTGGTTGTGGCATTGAGCCACAGGGCGTTTACCTCAACCGGTTTTCCAACGCGCGGCGTGACGATCCAATCGCCGACTTTCGCATCCATCCAGGTGAGCTGCACGCCCGGCTCCCCCGCATAGAGCAATCCGTCGGCAGGGTCCACATGAATGGTGTAGCGCGTGCCGCGCACGTACGCGTCCACGATGCTCGAAAGCACGGGATACAATTCGCGCACCAAGCCGATATCGCTCGTCGCATCGAAATACTCTTGGACCGCCTCAAGTACCAGAGTGCTGCGTCAACGGTGTTGTACTGGGGCTCTTCACCGGCGCGAGGAAAATTGTTGGGCAGCATTCCCTTGTTGACGAAACGCGCGAACGTTCGAAGGATGTTGCGGGCGAGCCACGGCCGTCCAGTTGCCAGGCAAAGCCCTGGAAGCGCGACCATGGTGTCGCGCCCCCAGTCGCCAAACCAGGGAAACCCGGCCAGGATGGTCCGCGCCTCTGCCGCTCCCTCCAGCGGCCGGGCCGCAATGAATTGGTCGGCCGCGAGGACGAGTTGTTGAATCGCCGGCGGGGCCGTCGGAGCAACGCCCATGTTCCCCGCGAAAAATCGTTCGAGCAGAGCATCCATCTCCCGATGGCGCGCGGCGAGAGCGGCTTCGCCGTTCATGGAGGGCGCCGCGATGGTGCTGGCGACAATCGTGAGCGAGTCGCCCGGAGCAAGCGCGGCGGAAAACTCCCCAGCGAACAAAAGATCGGTGTGATCGCAAAGCCCGCGCACGCGTTCCGTGGCGAGATCGAAATTGCGATACCACTCGTGGGCAGGCCGCGGCTTGGCGGACGCGCTCAGTAAATAAAACGGGACGGCGCCAGCGAAGGCCGTGACGCGAAGTCCCTGGTCGACCGGAGCGACGTCCATGTGCAAATTGCCGGCAGCCGTCGTGCAGTGTTCTTCGCAATAGTTCACCAGCGCCTTGATCGACAACTCCATCGAGGCGCTGGCGCGAACCAGGCGGTACAGGACGTAAGTGGTGTTCGCTCCGGGCTGCATGAAAACGCGCTTTTCCAGCAGCGCATCGGCCAGGGCAAACGTCCATACGGGAATGCTGCCCTCCAAATGAAAGCGCTCGATGTTGCGGAAACCTTCCGGAGCTACCGTCCCGCTGGCCCAGCGATTGGTGGCGAGGTCAAATTGTCGGGCGCCATACGTTACAGCCTCGTCAAGCTTCGCCAACAGGAGAGTGCGGCCGAGCGGCGGCTGTAGCGCGGCCACCAGCAGACCGTGGTAACAGCGCGTGTGGTGGCCCGGGATGGTGCCAAAGGCGTATCCGCCGATACCGTTGGTCACTAGCCACTCGCGCGATTCCGCGGCGGCGAGATCGCAACAGATCTCGCGGCCGAAATCGACGGCCGAAGGGAACCCCGAGACGAGACCGTTGCTTGGGCGCTTCACAGCAGAATCATGGAGCTTTCCAGACTTTTGGGCCAGAGAAAAAATGGACCGTTGATCTGTCGGGACCCGATAGCCCCAGGTTCCGCGATTTTATACGACGGAATGGACTTGTAGAGTGGCGAGGATCTCGCGCAACGCCTTGAAATCGACAGGCTTGGTGATACACCCATTGCAACCTGCATCCTGAACACTTTTCGTGTCTTTGAAGGAGGCATCCCCCGTGACGGCCACGATCGGTAGGTGCGCTAGATGTCTTTGCTTGCGCGCCCAATGAACCAGCGTGAGGCCGTTCGTGTTGCCGAGATGGATGTCCAGGAGTACCGCTTCCGGAAGGGGTTCCGCTGCAATGAGGATAAATGCCGCTTCGAGAGTGTCAGCGAGTACGGCCTCATAACCTTCGGTTTCCAGCCAGCCGGCCAGAAGTTCGCGAAACCACGGATCATCTTCGACGACCAAAATGCGATGTTTCATCTTGTCCCCTGAGGCCGGCGCATTGTCCTTCGATGGGGCGAATCCACCGTGCCAGGCGGGACTCCCCTTCAAAGACACAATCAACCGGATGCACACAATCACGAGTCGAACCAACGAGCAGGAGGGTGTGCGAGTGAGATCTGGGGTGAGGTAATCTGGGACCCAATCTAGACCGCAATGCCCGTCGGAAAGTCTGAACCGACACTACTCTAAGCCCACATCTAGCTGAGGGCAAGCGTTTTTCTTGGCCTTCCTTATGCAAGTCAGACGCCAGCCAGCGATGAGACGAGCTATAGAGGCGCGCTCACGATCTGCGCGGCTTCTCACAGCAAAGTACGCATCCGCACGCGAGCCTTGTGCAATTGGGACTTTGAATTTCCGACGGAGCATTCCAGGGCAGCGGCAATCTCGTTGTGTTCATACCCGAATACATCGTGTAAGACTAACATTCGTCTGTAACCACTTGGCATCTGGCTGAGAGCACGCTTCAGATTTTCCCGGTCGAATAGACCAGTCAAGGAGGGGTCTGGGCCACCGGGTTCCTGGTGCCGCGCGCCGGGCGCTTCCTCTTGGTCGCCTCCGTTGTCCAAAGGGATTTCCATAAGCTTCCGTTTGCGCAGGCTCATCAATACAATATTCACGGACACCCGATGAAACCAGGTGGAGAAGGCGGATTCTCCGCGGAAGGTGTGAATCTTGCGGAAGGCTTGCAAGAAGGCCTCTTGGGTCAGGTCCTCGGCATCGGCCTGATTTATTGTCATGCGCAGGCACAGGGCAAAGACCCGTCTGTTGTATCGACGATAGATTCGCTCGAAGGCTGCAGCGTCGCCCTGCTGTGCCTGTCGAATGGTTTCTTTCTCAGGGATGTCGTCGTTGCCGGGTTCTCCGACTCCCGGCGACTCTTCCGGTGAACCGATTGAATTGGCCATCAATTCCTTGCTTGTGGTGGACTGCACGTCTTTCTCCTCGATCGAAGTTTCGGGCGCGAATCGCGCGCGGAATTTTAGAGCCCTATTCGCTTCAGGAAAATGCTGAGCCTCCGACGAGTGCCTTACATTCCAATGAATGGCCCATTCTCGGCTTCACCCGATTTGTCTAGCCGGGTCCGTTTACGCCGCTGAGAAACCCGCCGAGATACCCAGTCAGCGATACGACAGCGACGGCTAACAATTCAAGCGGGATGCGGTATCTGGAAAGCCCTTGTCCACGGGGCCGCACTCGAAAGTGTATCCACCAGGTCAGCCAGATCATTACGGTCGAGGCACACGCCAGTACCAGGTGCAGCAGCAGGATGCCCTTGAGCTTCTGCCCCTTGAGTGCGAACTGCCACGCGAGGATTCCCGTGGCGACCACTGGCACCGTCGAAATCGCCGCCAGCAGCAAGTTGTAATAGGCCGCGTCCACCAAACCACGCCGCTTGGTCCATTGCGCGATTAAGTCGAATGCCACACCGGCAATGAACAGCGCGATCGGAAAGTGGATCAACGCTACATGCTGGGCGTGCTTCGCAAGGAGCGCTGACTTCAGATCAAAAGGATTCACTTCCGCCTCCTTGAATTACTGCACCACGACTTTGGCCGTCATTTTTGGGTGGATCGAGCAGTAGTAGAGGTACGTACCCGGTTTCGTGAACGTAAACGAGAAATGGTCATCCGTATCGAGAGGCTTCGATTTGAACAATTTGTCATCGCTGGCGACAACGTGCGGGACGTCGTCGTGATTCGTCCATGTGATTGTCGTTCCCGCGGCAATCGTCACGTCTGCCGGGCCAAAGCTGAAGTTGTCGATCTTGACTGTGGCAGCATTTGCGGGTTTGTCACCAGAACTCATCGCCAAGCTCGGTCGGGTTCCAGTGGTTAAGGCAAGGGCTGTCACCATGATTGCCGCCAATCCGAATATCCACTTGATTCTTTTCATCTGTGTTCTCCTTTGAAATTTTTATTGAAGCTTTGGATTTCCCCCTGGATCAAGCCAGCGGAGAATCGACAATTGCGAGTGAATGCTGGCCTTGAACAAAGTTCACGTGCGAGATGCCCAGCACGCTGCGCAATTGGTCTGCCGGCACTTTCATGGGGCCGGGCGACGGCGCGGTGCCGGGGGCGGGTTGAGGAAACGCAGTGGACAATGCCGTGTGGAATGTGACGTTGCCTTCCACCTTCTGCATGATCTGGTGAATGTGGCCGTTCAGGACGGAGACCGAGCCGAAACGCTTCAGGTATCCCAAGGCCTGCTCGCTGTCGTCGGTGCCCCAACCCCATTCGGGATATACCGCCCAGAGCGGGATGTGCGCGAACACGATCACCGGCGTGCTATTCTTCAAGTCCCTTACATCCTCTTGGAGCCATTTGAGTTGGTCGGAGCCGAGCGAGCCGAGGCCGCCTGCTTTGAGGTCCACGACGTTGACGAGGCCAATGAAGTGCGCTCCCTTGTGATCGAAGCTGTACCAGCCCTTTCCTTTCGTGCCTTTGCCGAAGCGGTCCAGGTACTGCTGGCCGTCGTCCGTAAGCACATCGTGTTCGCCGGGAACGTAGAAGATGTTTCCCGCCTTGGCGCCCTTGAGCACTTGCTGGGCTGTATCAAACTCAGACGGTTTCGAGAGCTGCGAAATATCTCCCGTGTGCAATAGAAAGTCCGGCGGCGTCGCCGAGCTGTTAATGCGGTCGACAGCGATCTGGAGTGTCGCGGTGACATCGGGGTTGGCCTCTTTGCTGAACCCGATGTGGGAGTCGCTGATCTGGATGAAGCTGAAATCCGCACCTTCCATTCTCGCCATGTCCATCCCGCTTGCGGCACCCTGCATCAAAGGTAACGATTTCAAAATGCCGCCATGAAGCGTATAGAGGACGCCGGTGCCGGCCCAGGCCATGCACTGGAGAAATCCCCGGCGGTCGATTCCATCCTTGTTGATGTTGTCGCGAATAAAGTCAGCCATCGTGTCTTCTCTCCTTGGGGCGCTGGCTACAAAATTCTTGCCACACGCGCCCCTCTGCAGGTAAGACTTGTACGGGCGGCGCTTATTCCCACCCAATTGCATATTTCACGTGCGGGAATAAAATGGGCGGGACCGTAGTCTTACAGATCAGCTATTGAGGAGGGGCAGAAACACGAAGGTGACAGAGACAGCGAGACGCGAGCGCTTCGAGCAAACCGTCCTGCCTCACCTGGACGCCGCGTACAGCCTCGCGCGCTGGCTGACGCGGAACGATCAGGACGCGCAAGACGTCACGCAGGAAGCCTGTCTGCGCGCCTTCCGCTTTTTCGACGGCTACCAGGGCGGGAATATGCGGGCCTGGCTCCTCACGATCGTGCGGAATACGTGCTACACATGGCTGCACCAGAATCGGCCGCCGGATACCAATGAAGTGTTCGACGAAGAAATTCACAGCGCCGAATTCCCTGGCGGTGTTAGTCCTGAAATGCAGGTATTGGCGGGCGCGGATAAAGAAACATTGCGCCGCGCGCTCGAGGAGTTGCCGGAAGTTTTCCGCGAAGCGCTTGTCCTGCGCGAGATCGAAGGGATGTCGTACAAGGAGATCGCCGATGTTGCGAGCATCTCTCTGGGCACGGTGATGTCCCGCTTGGCGCGGGCACGCACTCGATTGCGCCAGTCGCTGGGCGCCGCTCTTGGCAAGGAGTCCTGAAATGAGCTGCGAACTGACACAACGCTTCGTTCCCGGCTACCTGGATGGTGAACTCGATCTGGTCCGTACGATCGAGATGGAAACGCACCTGAAAAGTTGCGCGGTTTGCGCCCGGGAACTGGAGAACCAGCAGGAATTGCGCTCTGCCCTGCGGCGAAGTTCGCTGGCCTATGCGGCGCCAGCAGCGCTGCGGGAGCGGATTCAATCGTCGTTGCGCCCTTCGGCTGCAACGCAAGTATCCCGATCGCGCTAGCGCATGGTACGCGCTGCGGACCTGGCGGTGGGCCGCCGCGTTCGCCGTGCTTGTAATTTGTACCGTCACCGCGTGGGAGTTAGTGCCTGGCCTTCGCGGGCCTTCCAATGATCAACAACTCGCGGCGGAAGTCTTCGCCAGCCATGTGCGGTCGCTCGAAGCCAATCACTTGATGGACGTGGCCTCCACGGATCAACACACCGTGAAACCCTGGTTCGATGGGAAGCTGGATTTTTCGCCGCCGGTCGAAGATCTGGCAAGCGACGGCTATCCACTAGTTGGGGGGCGGCTCGATTATCTGGAAGGACGCGAGGTCGCCGCCCTGGTCTATCAGCGGCGAAAACATTTCATCAATGTGTTTGTGTGGCCTGACACAAATGGATTGAGTTCAGCACGAGCGCTTGCATCACAGCAGGGTTACAACCTGATGCGGTGGTCGCGGGGCGGGTTCCAGTTCTGGGCGGCCTCGGATGTAAGCGCACCCGACCTCGCGGAATTCGTCCGTCTTCTCGAAGCCCGCGTCTCTCCTGAATCAAAGTAGCGCGATTTACTGTTGTGCTCTGCAAATAAGTTGCTGTGAAATGTTTCGCTTATTCGCGCCGCGTGTCTTTTGTGTGGCGCTATTCGGAATTTAACACAGAGGACACGGAGAAAAGCCACAGAGGACACAGAGGGTTTAGTTGAGAAGGAAGCCCGATTTCTCTGTGGTTCTCTGTGATTCTCTGTGTTAAGTTTTTCGGAATCCAACCCAGAGTCCGCGGATCAGTTCTCTTTGGATTCGAGCTTGGGCGCCCAGTGGGAGAGATGATTGAGCGACGTTTCATGCGTGCGGTCGAGTTGGAGCGGTGTCAACGAGACGGCTCCATCGAAAACCGCCGCGTAATCGCTTTCCGGATCGAGTCCTTCGATGTGCTCTTGCTCGTGAAGCCAAAAGAACGTGCGGCCGCGCGGGTCGGTGCCTTCCTGAAGAACGTTGCGCGTAACTTTCTTGGACTGGCGCGTGAAGCGCACGCTGCCATTCCACGTGAGCGGCACGTTCACGTTCAGTATGACGCCTTGCGGCATCCCTTCCGTCAGAACCAACTGCGCCAATTCGCGCGCGAATTTCGCGGCCTGCTCGAAGCGGCAACTTTTTCCCTTGTGCGCCACGGAAATTGCGATGGCCGGCACGTGGTTGATTGCCGCTTCCATCGCCGCGCCCACCGTGCCCGAATAGAAAATGTTTTCGCCGAGGTTGCCGCCGCGATTGATTCCAGAAATCACCAGATCGGGCCGGTTCGGCAATAGTTTGTGAAGGGCGAGGATCACGGCATCGGTTGGCGTGCCCTCAACCGACCATTCGTGTTCCGACACGTGGTCCCAAAAAATCGGCTGCCGCAGCGTCAGTGACTGCGCGGACGCGCTGCGCTCGTGGCTCGGGGCGACAACGCTGATCGTCCCCACCCCTTCCATCGCCTGGACCAGCGCGCGCAAACCTTCCGCTTGAATGCCGTCGTCGTTGGTGATCAGAATGTGTGCCATGTATGGCTTTCGGATGAAGTGGCGGCCGTCTTTGCTACAAGCCGGGGAATGATCTCGGAGGCTGCTCCTTGGTTGCGTGGAAAACTGGCCGGTCACCCACGGCCATGTGGAACTGGCCAACCCGGCTACGTTCCGTCTTACACGAATACTCTAGCAGCAACGGTCGCGCCCCATCAAGCCATCGAGAAAGCGCGGTTTCCTTAAATGAGCTTTGACGGAACCTTCACAAGAAACGAATGGTCAGAGATTCGCAACCATTATGAATGAGGCCGCCCCGCTTCATGTCTTGCTGATTCGCTACGCGTTTGTGCCACCAGCCGATCACCGTTTCGATCTCGGAGTGCAAAGCAATTACGGTGAAACACCGGCTGGGGGAGATGCTGCCGCAGTATTCGGAAGTATTTCAGACGCGCTATTCGGGGCGAGAGTCACACAGAAATCAGCGATCTCCTCATCGAGAATACTGGAATAAATGGTGAATAGACCGACGCCCGCATCAACAGCTAGCCCTGCGAACACCGTGAAGGCCGGACCCAATGGCGGATAGATGACCGCCACTGCGCCGGAAACAAACGCCATCGGCACACTCATCGCGAAGGACAGGACTATCCGATACACGAGCGTTCGCCAGGTGAATGTCCACCAAATTCGGAAAACGCGCCAGAAAGTCGGCTCTAACACCAGGGTGCGGTCGCCGATCGCTACCAGGCGAATATGGAAATTACGGAATCGCTTGCGGACAATGAAGTACATCATAGCCAGGGCCGCGCCGTAGTTGAAGGGATAAGACCAGTATGACGGGAGTCCCACGTGGAACGCTAACGTTGGCCCGCTATACGCAATGCTGCTGATCAACGTTGTTCGCCAAAAGAGAGCCCACCAAATGCGCAGACCATGACTCAGATTCGGCTGAATGTAGTCGCTGTCAGGCGCAGCGGGTATTGTCCCTGGGCGGTCGCCCAACATGGATGGCGAGTCAGTCATAAGAATTGGCGGGATTGTGACTAAGGTTTCGTTCAAAGTCAACTAACTACATTTAAAATAAAATCCTGAAATGAGGTGGGGCCAAGCGTCAGGTTTTGAAGGATCGGGGTTTTTGGCACTTTTGGTTCCTCTAGAATGTCCAATCACACAAGGAGGGGCAGATGTACGGCGGAAGAAAAAATGGTCGGGACCACTGGATTTGGAACATCCCCCGGGCACTGGGCCATTGTAACTTGTTGATTCCACCCTCCGACAAATCCTATAAAACCGACACAAACGGAGAAGTGAGGCACACGGCAGGTACACGGACCCTCCACCGTTTTCACGTGTGCGCGTGTGCAGTTGTGGAGGTCTACCCGCCTACTTCACGGCCACTTATCAACCGTACGACAAGCAAGATAAGTCCCACGTGCGAGCGCAATGGGCCAGATTTCAACGGCCCGTTTGGTTAGCATAGAGAGTACCTGAAGAGGCTCTGTGCAGTCAGTCCGCAGCGAATGCGCCAACCAGCCAACTGACGTATAATCCGCGCGGACGCCCAAGTCCAGGCAAAGCAATTTCCTTGGGAAGACTGTAGGAGGGATTATGGCAAGAAGAACATGGATGATGCTCGTATTGTTGCTTGCGCTCGGAGCCGGGATTGCATCCGCGCAGGATGCGAAAACCGTTATCGAGAACGCGCAAAAAACCATTGGGGATGTGAATTCTATCCAGTATTCCGGTTCAGGAACGGCCGGCGGGTTGGGACAGAACTGGAGCCCGGCCGTCACATGGCACACCACCATCGTTACCAGCTATACCAAGACAATTGACTACGCGAGCCGTTCCTCGAAAGAGGAACTCACGCGCACACAGATGAATCCGCCCGATCACGGCGGCGAAGCACCGTTTGCGGGCGAACAGAAACAAGTAAACATGGTCAGCGGCCAGTATGCTTGGAACCAGCCCGGCGCTGCGCCCCAACCCGCCCTCGCCGCGGCCGATGAGCGGCAGCTTCAGATCTGGCTGACACCGCATGGCTTCCTGAAAGCCGCTGCGGACAACAACGCGGCCGCCAAAGCCGGGAAGGACGGCGGACAGAAAGTCACCGTGCTCACTTTCATGGCCGGAAAGAACAAAGTCACGGGAAACGTTGACGACAAGGGTGTGGTGACCAAGGTCGAGACCTGGATTCCCAACCCCGTTCTCGGCGACATGCTGGTGGAAACCTCCTACTCCGACTACAAGGACTTCGGCGGAGTAAAGTTTCCCTCGCACATCGTCCAGAAGCAAGGTGGCTGGACGACTCTGGACCTCAACGTGACCAACGCGAAGGCGAATGTGACGGACGCCTCCCTACAAGTGCCCGACGCGGTGCGCTCGGCAACCCCGCCTACGGTGCATGTCGTCTCACAGAAACTCGCTGACGGCGTGTGGTTCCTGGGCGGCGGGACGCATAACAGCGTTCTGATCGAGTTCAAGGACTACGTGGCGGTCGTCGAGGCTCCCAATGACGAAAACCGCTCCAACGCGGTGATCGCGGAAGTGAAAAACCTGGTGCCCAGCAAACCGATCAAATACTTGATCAACACGCACCACCACTTTGACCACTCCGGCGGGGTGCGCACCTACGTCGCGGAGGGGGCCACGATTATCACCAACGAGGGAAACAAGTCGTTCTACGAAGCGGCCTGGAAGTCACCCCGCACGCTGATGCCGGACAAGCTTTCGCAGAATCCCAAGAAGGCCAACTTCATCACCTACAAAGACAAGTACGTGCTGACCGATGAAAACCGTACGCTCGAGATCCGTCGCGTGGAGAACGACAGCCACAACGCGTTCATTGCCTTTGCGTATCTGCCCAAGGAGAAAATTCTCATCGAGGGCGATGACTTCACGCCCCCGGCTCCTGGCGCACCGCCCCTGGTGCCCGTCGCTCTGGGTTTCGCCAACAATTTCTACGACAACCTGCAGCGGATAAAGTTGGACGTGATCACGATTGCTCCGCTGCACGGCAATGTCGCGCAGTGGTCCGAATTCCCCAAAGCCATCGGCAAGTCCGGCGATTGAAGCCGGCTTCCGGTTCCTGGTCCAAAAAGCCCCGCGCTCCGGTTTTTGCCGGAGCGTGGGGCCAACTGAGTTGCGAAGTTCGCGCTGAGCGCGGATTGGATTGCGGCAGAATACAACTACCACAGCAACCCCTCAACGCTCTACACAGGATCCCCTGAGCGAAGCTCTGCAGTTCAAGTCATACGCGATAAGACTGTTGAGAGGCGGGCAGAAATGCTCAAAAGGGGATCGTTCTCTCAGCGAGAATCTTCTTATTGCAGGCTAACATGAGAGTGTTACCATTGCCTGCATCTACGTCTGCATTTACGTGGAGGAGATTTCAGGTGAGAATCAGAACTCACTCCCTCGCGTTTCTGATCGCATTGGGCGCCATGACCGTCCTTGCCATCGGCTTGACGAGCACCAGAGTAATTGGCCAAACCGTTGCGAGCTACTCGTCGAAGAAATCGGGCGCTCCCACGGCGCAACCGGCACCCAAGACCTCGTGGGGCGCCCTGGACCTCCAAGGCACATGGAGTAACACGACCGTGGTCCCGTTCGAGCGGCCCAAGGAATTTGGCAATCGGGAATTCATGACCGATGCCGAATACAAGAAAGCTCAAGACGATCTCCTTCGACGCGATGCGCTGCCCGGCCGGGACAGTCGAGAAATCAACGGGAAGGACATCCGCGGCACGGAAAAAGACGTCGCTCGCGCCTACAACGAGCATTGGTTCGGTGACAAGCCCAATGAAGTAGGCCGGCGCACGTCCATGATCATTGACCCGCCCGACGGGAGGATGCCGGCCCTTATCCCGGAGGCAGAGGAAAGAATCAACAAGGAACGCGAGTACCTCGCGGCGCTGCTGCAGGGCACTTCCGGCGGCAGACCCGGACCGATCTCGCCGCTGCGGAGCGAGCCCCCGCCCGACTACAACCTCGATCGCATGAACCGCGCGGACGGTCCCGAGGACCGCAGCAGCGTCGAACGTTGTCTGCTGAATAGCCTTCCCGTGATTCTCCCAGCGGGACTGTTGACGCCGGACGGAAGGCCGTTCGGTAATTTCGGCGGCGTGATGCGCATCATCGAGAGCACCGATTCCATTGATATCTACTACGACATCGGTCAGGGCACCGGATTCAATCGCGTAATTCCGATCACCAATCGGCCGCATCTGCCAAAGAATATTCACCAATACTGGGGCGATTCCGTCGCGCGCTGGGAAGGCGATACGCTGGTTGTGGATGTCACCAACTTCAGCGAAGAAACCAATTTTCGCGGCTCGCGCGAGAATCTCCATCTAATCGAGCGCTACAAGCGCATCGATCCCGCAACCCTACAGGTCACGATTACCGCCGAGGACCCGACGACCTGGGTCAAGCCCTTCACCTTCGTACAGGAATTACGCAAGAACGCCGATAAACCGAACATGGTCTACGAAGGTGGATGTCACGAAGGTAATTACGGATTGCTCGGCATGCTCGTGAATACGCGCGCCGCGGAAAAAGCGTTCGCTGAGGGAAAGGGTCCCGATCCGGCGCTTGAGGACAACGCCACGGGAGGCGCTGGCGACCAATGATCCCTTTCGGGTTCCTTCGCTAGCGGGTGAGTCGTTTATTGCGCGGCGCCTCTTCGATCCGCAATGTGCCGATTGTTTTCCCGCTCTCGTCAACGTTCATAGAGTTTGTCACCGGCGGGCACCTTGCGCGTGACGTCGATCACGATCGTTTCGCCCTCCCAGTGCTTCACCAGTTGTTTCTTGCGCAGATGGCCCAGGAAGGTTTCCTCCACCAGTTCGACGCACTTGTAATCCATCAGCTGCGCGTTGGCTTCGAGTTGACGATATAGGACCATGCTCATCTTCCAGGAACGTGTGAAAACCTTTGGATCCTCGATCGTCACCTCGTATCGCAGCGCGTCCGGCCGCAACGAAGAATTGAAAGGCGTAAAGCGCTCGACCACGTGCAGCGCATCGCTGTGGAAATCGCCGGAACGCGAGAACCAGGTCCGGTCGTTGAAGTGGCTCACGTCCACGACCAGCGTATTGCCTTCCCAGCGGCCCACCGAATGGCCCATCCACGTGTCGGCCGGCGGCGGGTCCACGGGTTCGAGGTGAATGGTGCGGCTCGCGCCGGCGAATTCGAACGACATCTCGATCTTGTTCGTGCCCTGCGTGATCTGAAACGGATAGGGCATATACATCGCCCGCGGAATTCCCGGCATATAGCAGCGGACTTCCGGGTCGCGATCCAACCAGTGTTCGGCATTCTCTTTCTTTTTCGCGGCAGCTTCAGGCTTGTACGGAATCACGTCGCCTTCCACGACACCGGGGCCGGGAGGGACACCGCCGACCGAACCCAAAGCGAGCACGGGCGCCGCGAGCACTGGAACATCGGGGTATACGCCGGGCTGTGCTACTGCCGGACGGATCGAATGGGCCAGCAGGTCCCAATTCGCGGTCGTCGTTGCCTGCCAGATGCCATTCAAGTTGGGATGTCGATCCGAAGGGCGCGCGGGCCGGGTCGCCTGCTTCGTGGCATCTGCCTGACCGGTCATCCGGATCGCGGCCAAACTAAATACGACGACCATCGCGGCGCTCGCAATCAAAGCAGTCGAAAGATGGAATCGGCTTCGCATGTTCGGAGTCTCCCTGTGGGACTATCGCTAGCGTAAGTTAGCGAGATCCCAGCGCCACGTCAACTGAGCTTGCCTCCATCTAGTTTTCGACAAGGGGGACCCGCCTAGGTCGCGGCTCGAAATGCAATCCTCTGGACACTGGCATGGTTGTTTGACGATAATGGCCTCATTTGGCGGTTGCGAAACCGCGCCGGCTCTCTTGGAAGATTCCTCGGTTATCTCGGCAGCAGCGGGAGGTCTCTCATGCGCACTCGACCCTTAACGTCCATCGGGGTGGCGGTCGTCATCGTGTCGGTGTTTGTTCTTTTCAGACCGACGCAGGTGACCGTCGCGCAGCAGCCTTCGGAGGCGGCTCTGAAAGCATCGTGGGGCGAACCCGATCTGCAAGGCATTTGGACCGACGAGTCGGATACGCCGTTGCAGCGGTCCCCCAAGTACGCGAACCAGGAATTTTTCACCGAGGCGCAGCGAGCCGAGTTGGATAAAGAACGAGCCGCGCTCCTCGGCCGTGACAAGCGTGTGGAGCGCGGAACTGAACTCGACGTTGCCGGCGCTTACAACTCCGTATTCATGATGATGAAGCACACCGGCACGCGCACTTCCCTGATTGTGGATCCGCCCGATGGCCGGATTCCATCCCTGACGCCAGAAGCTCGGCAGAGGGCGGCCGCGGAAAAAGAATTTCGTTTGGCTCTATTGCAAGCAACGGAGACATGCAAGAACGAGTCCGTGGCGTGTAACGGCGGCAAGTACAATCCGACACCCTCGCCACGATTTTCGGAACTTCCTCCCCGCTACAATACCGCGCGCATGAATCGCCATGATGGTCCGGAGGATGGCGCATTATCGGACCGGTGCTTAACCGGCGCCCTGCCCGAGTTTGGAACAGCCTACGGCGGAAGTTTCCGCCGAATCGTGCAGACGCCTGGCGGCATCTCGATGTTCTACGACGTCGGTCAGGGGCAAGGCTGGCAACGCAATATTGTCATGAACGGAAGCCCGCACCTGCCGGCCAAT
This sequence comes from Terriglobia bacterium, assembly GCA_963811715.1. Taxonomy (GTDB): domain Bacteria; phylum Acidobacteriota; class Terriglobia; order Acidiferrales; family UBA7541; genus Palsa-360. Next base: position 1,020,303 of record CAWESM010000003.1, on the reverse strand, counting down.
ATCCGCCAATGGTACGGCGATTCGCGCGGCCACTGGGAAGGCAATACGTTGGTGGTCGACGTGACGAATTTCAGTCCGAAGACGGATTTCCAGGGCTCGCGGGAGAAATTGCACCTGCTCGAACGCTGGACGCGGACTGGATCGAGCACGTTGGAGTACACCGTTACGAACGAGGATCCGACGGTCTGGACGCGGCCCTGGACTGTGAAGCAAGAGTTCACCAAACAGAGCGAGCAGGAGAACAGGATTTATTATGAGCCTCGCTGCGTGGAAGGCAACTATGCGCTGCCGTCGCTGATGCTGTCCGCGCGGATGGCAGAACGCGCCTTCGCGGAGGGGCGAGGTCCTGATCCGGCCAAGAGCGACAACGCGACAGATTTTGTGGGCGTTGAAGACGATCCGTTACAGTAACGTCGATTGCCGAGGTGAAGGGAGACCAACATGCGCGGCCGATTCTCACGCTCGATGTTCACGGTCGCCTTCGCTGCGGCCGCTGCCAGTGCCGGCATTTCGCTGTTCATCACGAGGACGTCGGGTCAGACGCCGGCCGCTCCGGCCGCGCGGCCAGCCCGCGTCGGCGGTAAGCCGAACTTCAGCGGCATCTGGCAGGCCAATAACGAAGCCAACTGGGATTTGCAGGCGCATGCGGCGCTCCCCGGCGCCGTCACGCAGCCGGGCATTTATCCCTATGATTTTGCACGCGTGCCGGCGGCGCCGGTTCTCGCGCTCGGTGCGGCAGGCGCCGTGCCGGGATCGCTCGGGGTCGTGCAAGGCGACGGTCAGATCCCCTATAAACCCGATGCCCTGCTGATGAAGAAAGGGAACGCAGAACACTGGATTGATCGCGACCCCGAGCTAAAATGTTATTTGCCGGGCATTCCGCGCGCCATGTACATGCCTTATCCTTTTCAGATCACGCAGAGCACGAACAAGATTCACATGGCTTACGAATTCTCGAACACCGCACGCACGATCCATTTGGACAAAGTCGCGGGGCCGCCGGACGATACCTGGATGGGCCACTCCGTCGGACACTGGGAGGGAGACACGCTCGTTGTGGATGTGACGAATTTCAACGACCGGAGCTGGTTCGATCGCGCCGGGAATTTCCATAGCGACGCGCTGCACCTGGTCGAGCGCTTCACGTTGATGTCGCCTGACATCATTCAATACGAAGTGACGATCGAAGATCCCAAGGTCTTTACGCGGCCGTGGCGGATCGCCATGCCGCTCTATCGCCGCGTGGAACCGAATATGCAGCTTCTCGAGTTTCGCTGCAACGAATTCGTCGAGGAGTTTATGTACGGAGGTCTTCGCCAGCAGCCATTGGTGAAGCATTGGGAAGGCGAAACCATGGCGATCGATATCACTCGCAAGGTTCCGGCGGGTGACCGCTTTTATGATTGGTATAGCGGTAAGTAATATAGGCCGGCGCTACTTATCCCAAGCCGGGATCGTCGAGCCACCGCGGGCTGCGGCGCCCATCACGGCACTACACGCGGCAGGAGGTTGGAGTCGATGCGAATGAAGCTTGGAACAGTCGTCATCGCGGGTCTCGCAATATGCGGAGGAGCTGCGCGCGTGTCGGCGCACCACGCGTTTGCGGCAGAATTCAACGCGAATAAACCGGTAAGTTTCAAGGGGACGATCACGAAAATGGAATGGATCAACCCCCATACATGGTTGCACGTCGATGTGAAGAAGCCTGACGGCTCGATGGAAAACTGGGCCATCGAAGCGGGCACGCCGAATGTGCTTTTCCGGCGCGGCTTCACCAAGGAGTCCTTGCTGCCTGGCACCGAGGTCGTGGTCGAAGGCTACCAGGCGAAAGACGGGTCGCATCGCGCCAACGGCAGGGATCTTACCTTCCCTGACGGGCGCAAGTTGTTTCTCGGCTCGTCCGGAACCGGCGCTCCCTACGAGTTGACGCCTGACCAGAAAAAATAGCCGAGATTGCGTTCGATCTCACGCGCACGGCGATGATCCTATTCAGTTCCCTACATTTACGTTCGGATTGCCGGTATTGCTGAGACATTGGGGCACGAAGGCTTGAAATCACGGAGAACTACCTGAGTTCCAAGTGCAACTTCGTTTGCTAGCGTCCTTATCCTTATGTTGTTTGGTCCTGGCGCTCTGCTACCAGGCGACCGCGCGCACGGCGGCGCCGACCTGGGGGAACGCCGGGCGCCAGATTCACGTGTTTGCAACGGTGTCATTGCAGGTGAGCGCTGGCCAAGGAATCAGGAACTCTCTTCTTGCTTTCTTCAGCCGCCTGGGGGATTCCTCGTGGAGCGTCGGCCTCCACGAATCGCGCTATGCTTATGACCTGATCGAATCGGTTCACGTATGGACGCTGTGTCTCTTCTTCGGCCTGGCGGTCATGTTCGACCTGCGCCTTCTTGGTTGGACGATGCGGAGCGTGCCGGTATCGGAAGTTGCCAGACGCCTGCTGCCGTGGACCGTAGTGGGCTTCCTTGTCATGGTCATTAGCGGAACGCTCCTTTTTACCGCGATCCCGGTGCGGTCTTATCAGAATATTTTCTTCCGAACCAAAATGGTTATGCTGCTGCTGGCCGGCCTCAACGTCTGGATTTTTCACTCGGGCGTTTATCGCCGCGTCGCCACGTGGGATGTGGCGAGCGTGCCGCCGAGGGCGGCCAGAGTTGCCGGTGCTCTTTCTCTTGTCCTGTGGGTCTGCATCGTCCTCTCGGGAAGAATGATCGCCTACAACTGGTTCGACTGCGATCGGCAGCCGCAACGCCCGATCATCAATTTCCTGACCAGCTGCGTGCCCACCCAATCGGAGGAGCACTGATGTCGTTCCTGGGTTTCTTTCAGTGGTGCGAACAGTCGGGAATCGGCGACACCATCAGACGGTCGTCGTGGTTGTTCCCGGTGATCGAGGCGATCCACCTCCTTGGCCTTGGAGTAATCGGGGGAGCGGTGTTGGTCGTTGATCTACGCCTGTTGGGTCTTGGATTGCGGCGCCAGTCAACTGCGCAGCTTGCGCGCGATGCACAGCCCTGGCTGATCGGCAGCCTTCTACTGATGATGATCACGGGCGGCCTGCTGTTCCTGTCCGAAGCGATAAAGTGCTACTACCATGAGGCTTTCTGGTTCAAGATGGCATCGCTCTTTCTGGCCATCGTCTTTACGTTTACGATTCAACGCAAAGCAATCATGGCAGGCGAGACGCGCTTGAAGCCTGTTTGGAGCAAAGTAGTGGCCCTCGTTTCGATCCTGTTGTGGTCCGGCGTGGGTATCGGCGGACGCTGGATCGGGTTTTCGTAAGAAGCAGACAGTATGGTTCGTTGCTTAGCTACGTGCCTGCCGGCGCTCGTCGCGTCAATTCCTCAAACCAGCATGTCCGACACAAGTGCATTGGGATTGAGCCATTGTCGTCCATCGCAATGAAATGGTAGCCTCGCATATGTACGCCGAAGATCGTGTGGCGCCAATCTTTCAAGCTTAGCCTTTGAAGCGCACTTCCGAACCATGCCCCAGACGACTTTTTCGGTGATCCCCCGGCCCCATATGGAGCCAGTCTTGTTCACACATTGGAACAGCTTCCCAGTCCTAATGTTCGCGGTTGTGGACCAGATGTCGATCGCCTCTTTAACCCACGCCGGAATCGGAACGGTTCGCACGTGACCACTTTTGCCGACCAAGTCTATGATGGCCCAGTGCTCCTCTCGTTGCTGCATATGCTCCATCGTCAAATGAACCAGTTCAGATCGTCTCAGACCGCACCCGAGCAGCAACGCCAACATCGCGAAGTCTTGCTTGCCGCGGATCGAGCTTCCGGTAGGAATATTGAGAAGCGCTTTTCCTTGTTGTGGAGTAAGCCAGTTTCCGAGCCGGACCCCGAGCTTTTTTCGACCCTTACCACGGCGAATGCTGGCGGCAAGCTCAGGGCTAAGCAAACCACTAATAGCTGCTTCGTACGCGAGGCGACGAACCGCGGCCAGACGCACCTTGATCGTGGATGCTGATAAGTGGCGAGCTTCGAGTTGGAATCGGTAACGGAGAACGACAGTCTTGTTGAAAACGAGCCTGGGTTCGGAACAATACCAAGCAAGGAAGTCGTCGATTGCAAATCGATAAGAACGTTGGGAATCTGGCGAACCCAGGGTATTTAAAACGGCAGTTTTGGCGTGATCTAGATCGGGAAGCCGAAGTACTCGCTTGGGCTTCCAGCGAACTGATTTTTTCTTCATCGGTCAGCGGTCTCCGGAACGCCGACCAACAATGGGACCTCAAAGCCACATTCCGATAATCCCTGCTTATCGGAATGTGGCCCACAGAAACATCGGTCGCGACTCGGCCTTGTCCGTGATCGCAAGACTTGGCCAGGTTTTTTGAGTTGAACTTGTAACGATTTCGTGCAAAGCTCCGGCCCACGGCAACTAAGTTTATAATCACTGTTGTTATCTTGTCGCTCTGTGTTGTCGGCTGCGGCTCGCAATCGCCTAACTCTAGCCCGGGCCCGTTGGCGGTTGTCTCAACCAATCCTGCCAACGGTGCGACAGGTGTTCCTCTATCGGAGTGCCCCACAGTGGATTCCAGTGGGAACCCTGTTGGCTTTTGCGGCGGCACCATCAGTGTCACATTCAACAGGCCCGTAGAAGCTGTTACGGTTAACGTGTCCTTGAAAGTGATGGGGACTAGCGGCCTTCTGAGCGGGCAGATGGAATGCACTGTCCCGGCTAGTGCATCAATGTATGAGCTGTGCGGGCCGGGGGTCGCCACAACTACTACCATGTTGTTCGTCAGTTCGACGAATCTCCAGCCAGGGACGGTCTACCAGGCTACACTCTCCCCGACCGTCGGCGATTGCTGCATTGCAGATAGCAACGGGAATGCTCTTTCTGGATTGCCGGTTGTATGGCTCTTTACTACGACCGTCAACGCGTCCACGTTGATCGATGGCACGGGCCGTTGGCTGTCGTTCGCAATCTTTCAAGTGGCTAACAACTACGCGGGTGAATTCGATTTCGGTTTCCATCTCATCCGATCCCTTTCGCGTTAAGCGGGTTGCCCCAGGCATTTCGGCTTCGTGCGTAGGTGAGGACGTTTACATTCCTTCCAGTACGTCATGAGAAAGTCTGCTACCGACGAGATTAATGTGCGATTGTGGCCAAGCCCCGATAAGTCTTAGTGCTTTATCGGAAGCGCGCTTCCTCGGAAGGGGATAACGGGAGGATGGCGCTCTGGCGCGCTTTCGATAAAGCGACTTGGAGGAAGCCGCCCGCGCGGCGAACGCGGGTCCTATGGAAATTGAATGGAGGGAAGAGTTGGCGTGGAGATGCGCCGGAACTGTGCGGCGGAGCACAGCGGATCACAGGGCGCGTCCGGAAGGTGGCTGGTGCGAGAAAATGTCGCGAAGCGAGCCAGCGAGAAAGCCGGAAGAAGAGGTTTGTTCAGCGATAAGGCGAACAACGACGGAGCGTGGCGAAGCACGTGAAGTTTTCTGGATGTGCAGAGTTGTTTCATGCGGCAGCGATGACCAGAGGTGGAGCACGAAGTTGTATCTCGGCAGCCGTGAGTCTCTGGACGACCACCATCGGTCCTGCACACTGGGGGCAGAGCCAAAGATCGTTGCAGCCCTTAGTGCCTGAGGTATCTTGGTCGGTCTGCGGTGCCGAGCCGAGCAACTGAAAGCAAAGAGGCAAGCAAGTGGCCCGCCGCCGGTTGGCCAGAAAACCGAAATGGCGAATGCGTACGAAGCTGTCCGGAAGCAGGTGCAGCAGGAAGCGACGGAGGAATTCATCGAGGGCGAGCGTCATCGGCCGCTGTTCGTTCTGGTGAGCGGAGTCCCGCCAGCGAAAGGTGACTTTCTGGTCGGTGAAGGAGAGCAGGCGGTGGTTGGAGATGGCTACACGATGAGTGTAGCGGCCCAGATAACGAAGCACATACTCGGGGCCTCCGAAGGGTGGTTTGGCGTAAACCACCCAGTCCTTTCTAAACAATGGCCGGAGCCAGGCAGCAAAGGTTTTCGGCTGAGCGAGCAGTCGCAAGTCTCCGTGGAAGCTGAGTTGGCCGTCCGCGAAGGCGCACTGGAGTGCCGCGACGAACTTGCCGCGGAAGATGCGGCTGAGCACCTTGACGGGAAGAAAGAAGGCGTAGCGTGGTTTGATCCAGCGCGTGCGATCGGCGGACAGCCCACCGGCCGGCACCACGCAATGTACATGCGGATGAAGTTCGAGTTTTTGACTCCAGGTGTGCAGCACGCTGAAGAAGCCGATCTCGGCACCGAGATGTTGGGGATCGCGAGCAACTTCGAGAAGCGTTTCCGCACTGGTGCGAAACAGAAGATCGTAGACGACCTTCTTGTTCTGCAACGCCAACGGGGCCAAATGACGAGGTAGCGTGAAGACCACATGCACGTAAGGGGTCGGAAGAAGTTCCCGGCGACGCTTTTCCAGCCAGCGGTCGCGAGCCCCTGCCTGACACTTTGGACAGTGCCGATTGCGGCACGAGTTGTAGGAGATAGCGCGATGTCCGCAGCGCGAGCACGCATCGAGATGACCGCCGAGAGCGGCAGTACGACACCGCACGATAGCCAGTAGCACTTTGATGTGCTTCCGGCTGATCCATGAGCGGCTTCGCTCAATGAATGAGTGTCCCGCAGCGCGAACCAGATCGGCCACCTCGAGCGGCGGCCGATCCATCTACTCCTCCTGCGGTGACTCGCTTTTTAGTGACAACGAGTCCAGGGGACTGGCTGTCGCGTGCAGGTGACGTTCGGAAATATGGAGGTAGATGGTGGTTTGTTCCAGGTCGTTGTGACCTAACAGCATCTGGATGCTGCGCAGATCGGCACCCCGTTCGAGCAGATGCGTTGCGAAACAATGTCGAAGGGTGTGCGGGTGCACTTGCTTTTTCAGGCCCGCTCGTTTGGCGGCATTACGGCACGCCTGCCAAACCACTTTCGTAGTAATCGGCTGATCGCCGCGATGGTTGCGGTTGCCTGGGAACAGCCACTGGCTTGGTTTTGGCTCTAACCGACGCCAATGCTGGCGTAACTCTTCGAGCAGTTTTGGGCTCAGCAGGACATCGCGATCTTTGCGACCCTTGCCACCCTGAACGTGAACGATCATGCGCTGGCTGTCGACGTCGGTGACTTTTAGACGCGCCAGTTCGGCACGCCGCAGTCCCGTGGCATAGAGGGTCATCAGTAGAGTGCGATGCAAGCGAGGGCGAGCCGCGTCGATGAGCTGAGTCACTTCTTCCTGGCTCAGGATCGTCGGCAGCGCAAATACCCTTTTCGGATAGGGAGTCTCGGTTGTGCTCCAGGCCCTGTTTAGCGTCTTGGTGTAGAAGAACCGCAGCGCTGCAAGATATACCGTGACAGTGCTCGCCGCGAACTTTCGCTTGGTGAACAGTTCTGATTGGTATTCGCGAATGTGCGTAGGGCCCAGACGGTTAGGAGCACGCTGGAAGCGTCGCGAAAAATCTTCCACTATCCGGATGTAACTGCGTATGGTAGTTTGAGCGTAATTACGACGCTGGAGTTCTTCCAGCATCATTTTTCTAAGATGGGTCACAGGGACCTCCTTGTGACCCAAATTTATCTTAGCCTACAGGCAACCAACGCTCTGGGCGCCTCACGCGAAGCGTTCGCCGCGCGGGCGGCTTCGTCCAAGTCAGTTTCTCGGAATGTGGGAGCCAGCTTCCGCTCTACTCAACCAAACGGACTGCTCTCAAATGCGCCGTCAGTCACCGCATCGGAAAAAGCTTTTTCAATCAACTACAGGGGAAGGTCCGCTCAAGATCAACACTCTAGCTAGATCGGTGTATACTTCGCCCGTTGGGTAGGGCGGTAGACGCCTCCCGGCAGGGAAAGGTGCTTGGCTAGTCGCGGCAAGGTAAGAGAAACACGAGGAGGAATGAACCCATGAAATATCAAAGGAAACTGGCTTTTGGGTTGGGGATGATCGCGGCCCTTGCTGCGTCCGCCACTATTGCCGATGCGCAGCAGCAACCCGCGCCCCTAAAGGTGGCGAATATTAAGGGCAATGTCTACTGGACCCAGGGAGGCGCTGGCGGCAACACCGGTTTCATCGTCGGTACGACTGGCGTCATCGTCGTGGACACCAAAACAACCGTTGACTCTTCGAAGGAGGTCCAGGCCGAAATTGCCAAGCTCACCCCGAAACCTGTAGACACCGCAATTGTTACCCACAGCGACGGCGATCATGTCAACGGGCTCGCCGGCTTTCCTCCGGGCTTGACCATCATCGCGCAGGAGAATTGCAAGAAGGAGATGGAGGCATCCGCGGGGAACCGGGGAGCCGCCCCGCAAGATCGCCTTCCCACGAAGACCATCGCGAAAGACGAGAGCATGACCCTTGATGGCGTCCAAGTTCGACTGCTCCACTGGGCGCCGGCACATACTAGCGGTGACCTCATCGTGTACTTCCCCGATCAGAAGGTCGTGTTCGGTGGAGACCTGCTCGTCACCAATCGTCCCGACACAAACATTCACGTCGATAAGCACGGCTCAGCAGCAGGCTGGATGGAAAATGTCAGAGGGATGATCGCCCTCGATGCCGACACGTACGTTACCGGCCATGGCGATCTCATGACCAAGGACGACGTGAAGAAGAAACTGGCTTTCATCCAGGACAAATGGGACAAAGTCAAAGCTATGGCCGCACAAGGCAAATCCCTCGATGAGGTAAAGACGGCGATGGGCGAATCCACCGCACCCCCCGTCCCAAACGCGCAGGGCAACCTGCCGGCCGCGACCTTGACCGAGGTTATGTATAACGAAATAACAAAGAAGAGTTGAAACTGAGCAGGTTACCCCTGCAGCCAAGGAGGAACCCATGAAGTGGTATCACTACATCGCTTACTTCTTCGGTGGCGCTTTCCTCGTGAATTTCGTTCCGCACTTCACCAACGGTGTGTCGGGGCGTTCGTTTCCGACTCCATTCGCCTCGCCGCCGGGCCAAGGGCTCTCTCCGGCGTGGGTCAACGTGCTGTGGGGCCTTTTTAATTTGCTGGTCGGCTATCTGTTGGTGTGCCGCGTAGGAACTTTCAGTCTCCGGAAGACGCGCGATGTTGCTATTGCTGGAATCGGCGCGCTCCTCATGGCGCTAATGCTGGCTCAAGCGTTCGCGCGGGTCTCCGCAGGCCGATAGCCTGTATAAATCGCAACAGGGGGCACATCCCGGGATGTCGGCTTATCCGAATGTGGCTTTTTGGCCTCGGGTAGCTTTAAATTTGATTATCTTTTTCTGCCTAGCGTTGATCACGGGGGATGGTACCCTGCCGCCACCACCGGCCCTGCCCATTTAATTGTCTTCGTTTAGGATCCGCAACGGGAGGATAATAATTCCGGATTACCCATTCCAAGGTGAGGAGATGATGATGGAAATCAAGCGAGTCTTGCTTATCGCATGTGTCGCTCTCGCTGCCATGCTTCTTCAAACTGCGTCTGTTCGAATTCACGCAGAGGCTCAGACGGCACTCGCGTTGAGCGGGCAGGTCACCTCCGCTGAGGAAGGTCCGATGGAAGGTGTGGTGGTCAGCGCGAAGAAGGACGGCTCGACAATCAGTATCAGCGTTGTTACCAACGCCGCGGGCCGCTTTGCTTTCCCGGTCGCGAGACTCGAACCAGGACACTACGAATTGAAAGCGCGCGCGGCCGGCTATGAGCTGGACGGAGCCAGCACGGCGGATGTCGCCTCAGGCCAGGAAGCCAAGGCTGAGCTCAAGCTCAAAATAATGAAGAACTTGTCCGCCCATCTCACCAATGCCGAATGGTTGATCAGTATGCCGGGCACGGAGGAGCAGAAACGCTTCCTGCTTAATTGTACGACCTGCCATACGCTCGAACGCATCATGAAATCGACGCACGACGCCGACGAATTCATGCAAGTTTTCCACCGGATGAGCCTCTATTATCCTGGCAGCACTCCCTTAAAGCCGCAGCGGCTGGCTGGCACGGCAAGCCGCGACGTGGAACGTGGCGGTAACGGCAGAAAGACGGCGGAATGGCTTGCCAGCGTCAACTTGAGCGAGGAGCCGACCTGGACTTTCCCTCTTAGAACCCAGCCGCGGCTCACGGGCAAGTCCACGCATGTGATCATTACCGAATACGATTTGCCAAATCGCTTGATTCAGCCGCATGACGTGGTGCTCGATCGCGCGGGCAACGTCTGGTACTCCGACTTCGGCCAGATGTTTCTCGGCAAGATGGACCCGAAGACCGGCAAGGTGACGCAATATCCAATTCCGGTAGTTAAGCCGGGATGGCCGGAAGGCACGCTCGATCTGGAATTCGACAAGGACGACAATCCCTGGATCGGCGTGATGTACCAGAGCGCCATCGCGAAGTTCGACAAGAAGACCGAGAAGTTCCAGATGTGGTCCACACCCAAGGAATGGGACACCGACGGCGGCCAGCTCGGCCATCTCGCAATTGAAGGCACTCCTGTCGACAATAAAGTGTGGATCAAGAACTCTGATGTCGGCAATATCTACCGGCTTGATCTGATCTCCAACAAGATGGAGAACCTTGGCAACTTCAAGGATCCGCGGACCGGCAAGCGCATCGGGACCTACGGCATCGACTCGGACGCGCGGAACAACGTTTATTTGCTCGATTTTTCAGCCGGTAATATCGTCAAGATCGATGCCAAGACGAAGAATGCGACCGTCTACCGGACTCCGACCCCGGACTCCCGCCCGCGGCGCGGTCGCGTCGATCGCGAAGGCCGGTTATGGTTTGCCGAATATCAGGGCAACGCGATCGGCATGTTCGATCCCGAGACCGAACGCATGACCGAGTGGAAGGTGCCAACGGCGTGGAGTGCGCCGTATGACGCCGTGGCCGACCGCAACGGTGAGGCATGGACTGGGTCCATGCTAACCGACCGTGTGGCACGTCTGGATGTCAAGAGCGGTCAGTATACGGAATACATGCTGCCGCGCCCGACCAACATCCGCCGCGTTTATGTCGACGATTCGAAGAACCCCGGCACGCTTTGGATCGGCAGTAACCACGGCGCATCGATTGTCAAGGTCGAACCGCTCGACTAGAGTCCGTTCCGATTTGCGCGTTTGGGATTGGATGCCTTCGACGAAATAAACTGATCTTCCAGGGAATTCATGTCGGAAAAATGGACTGAGAAGTCGGAATGTGGCTCTTACCCGGATTCGCCCAGAGTGTGAGCCGCGACCGATCCACGCAGTGCGTCGAACCGAGGGTGTAGCCGAATTTGTCCCTACGTGTTCTTACCCCACACAGCGCTGACTTCACCGGCATCGCGATGCAGCGAATCATGCATCTGTTACGAAGGCTAATCCCTAGTTTTCGTTGGCATCTCCCCTGGAAAATAGCCGCCGTATGGATTATGTGCGGTGCACATCCTACCGACGGCCTACTTAGTTGGCCATTGCGGGGTCTCAGGATGTGCAAACAGGCAACCCTCGCTCATCATCGTTGATGGAGCCAAATTAATCTACAGATGGAAGAGCCTCGCTGCATTCCCTCTCAAGATCTGGTCGTGGTCCACTGCGGGAAGATTCAGTTGCTCGACTAGCGTGTGCGGGTATTCCATAGCCTGGCCGTTAGCGCCGAAGGCGTTATCTGTCCCGATCACGACGCGATCGGGTCCGACGAAGTTGATCAGGAAGCGCAGGATTTCGGGATCATAGGTGAGTGCGTCGTAATGAAATCGCCTGGCATAATCCTTGAACGGGTGTTGCAGCTTGACCTTTCTTACGGCCAACCCGTGAGCAACGCGTCCAAATATATAAGGGAAGCACCCTCCAGAATGAGGCAGGACGATTTCCAGATTCGGAAACCTGTCCAATGTGCCACTGACAATAAACTTTGCCGCAGTGGTGGCAGTTTCAAATGTGAAGCCGAGGGTGTTGCTAAATCCCCCCACATCCGAATAATGGTCCGCCGTAGAGTTGCAAGCGAAAAACGAACAATGGCAGATGGTCTGCCTTAATGTATTCGGACTTTGGTGGAGTCAGTGACTCCGGGCCATGATGGATATCCGCTCGCTCTCGCCCCCATAAACTGGACGGTCTGGTAAGGACCTTTTCCGATATCGGGTTTCGAAAGCGTGGGAGAGACCCATTGCCATCTCTGTTTTCCGCCACCAGACCTGGCAGGAACTCCTTCCCTAAACAGGGATTTTATGTGGACCTAGCAAGATCGGGAGCGCGATAGCGTTCTTACATAAGACCGCCCAGGCCATGCGAACCAACTTGTTGGCCAAAGCCACGACGACCACATTCTGGTGCGTGCGCCCCAGCAGTTGCGCTAACCAGTGGCTCAGACCGGGAGCTTGCTGGTTTCGCTGTTGCATCACGCTGCGTGCACCCTGCACGAAAAGTCTTCGTTACGTACTTATTGCCCCGTTTGCTGATGCCCAGCAACTTCTGCTTGCCACCGGTGGAGCACTCTCGCGGAACTATCCCGATCCAGGCGGACAGATCGCGTCCTTTTCGGAATGCGCTGGCGTTGCCCACGGCAGCGATCAGGGCCGTCGCGGTGACGGGACCGACTCCGGGAATCTCTGTGAGCCGTTGGCAATCCTCATTCTCTTTCGCCCTTTTCTGGATGACCCGGTCCATCTCTTCCACGCGTGCGGTGAGCTGCTTGAGTTCCAATTTGAGTTGCGCCAACAGAACACGAAAACAACCCGATAGCCTCAACTCGCCGTCTTCCAAGATCCCGGGAAGTTGCCGATCCAGATAACTTCGGCCCTTGGGTAGCGTGAGTCCACGTTCCAGCAGAAGGCTGCGGATCTGGTTGACCACAGCGGTGCGGCGCATTACCCAACGCTCCCGCACCCGATGCAGCGCTTGCAGATCCAACTGTTCTTCCGTCTTGATCGGCACAAAACGCATCCGCGGCCGTCGCACCGCCTCGGCAATGGCTTCGGCATCCAGAAAGTCACTCCTGTTGGTCTGGACATAAGGCTTCACGTATTGCGCCGGCATCAATCGCACTTCATGCCCTTGCTCGCGCAGAGCCCGACCGAGGAAGTGCGATCCACTGCACGACTCCATGCCAATTAATTGCACCTGCAAATTTGCGGTGAAGGCCAGCAGTTGCCTGCGCGAACATTTCTTGCGGATCACCACCTTGCCTGTCACATCCAATCCCACCGCATGAAAAACTGTCTTGCCCAAATCGATGCCGAGCACATGTAGTTTCATGGGACGCCTCCTTCCTCGCAGGCTACACAGTTACAAAGTTCCTGCGGCGGACCATCCCATTATGTGGGAAATTCCGCTCAATGTGGCTTGTCTGAATCTTCACCAGGTGTCAAACCTTGCCCAGAAACCTCAATTCCAGATCCCCGGTAAGTGCTTGATTCAGCGTGCTCCAAATTTACAGTCATGCTTGCCCAAAAACATATGATTCTGGGCACCAGCGCGTAATTTCTGCGTGAAATGCAACATTACGTCGATGCCCACCCCCTGTGTTGAAGTGCGTAACCCCATGAAACTGAGTGAACGCTTCCTTTTGATGTGCCGCCTCAGCTGGAACTGGAGAGGGCGCATGCGAAAAGAGAGAAAGCACTACACGGCGGAAGAGAAGGTTGCCATCCTGAGGCGGCACTTGCTGGACAAAGTGCCGGTGTCTGAGCTGTGTGAGGAGTTGGGGCTACAGCCAACGGTATTCTACCGTTGGCAAAAAGAGTTCTTTGAGAACGGTGCGGCTGCCTTTCAAGGCAAGAGCCGGCCGGACCACCAAGCCGAACAACAACGGATTGAATTTCTGGTAAAGAAGATCCAGACCAAGGACGAGGTGTTGGCCGAACTGATGGCCGAGCACATCGCCTTAAAAAAAAGTCTTGGGGAGCTCTGACCAAGGTGTGGGTGCCGCACGATGTGCGGGACCTGGTGGTGGATTTCGTCCGGTGTTGGTCGGAAAAGACCGAGATCGGCGCCGGACGATTCATCCATTGGCTGGGTATACTGGCCAGCAAGTTCTACGACTGGCGAGAGCGCTACGGGCGCGTCAATGAGCACAACGGTTGGGTTCCCCGGGATTTCTGGCTCGCGGCGTGGGAGAAGCAGGCCATCATCGGCTTCCACCGGGAACATCCCCTGGAAGGCTATCGGCGATTGACCTTCATGATGCTGGACGCGGATGTGGTGGCCGTTAGCCCATCCAGCGTTTGGCGGGTACTTCAACAGGCCGGGTTGCTCTCCCGGTGGAAGGGCAAACCATCACGCCAAGGAACCGGCTTCGAACAGCCGCTGCAGGCGCACCAGCATTGGCACATTGATGTTTCCTACATCAACGTGAGCGGCACCTTCTACTATCTGTGCAGCGTTCTGGATGGCTACAGCCGTTCGATCGTGCATTGGGATCTGCGGGAATCGATGACCGAAGCGGAAATCGAAGTCATTTTGCAACGAGCGCGGGAGAAATACCCGGAAGCAAAACCGCGGATCATCTCTGACAACGGACCACAGTTCATCGCCCGAGATTTCAAGGAATTCATTCGCATCGCAGGAATGACCCACGTACGAACCTCGCCCGGCTATCCACAATCGAATGGCAAGCTGGAGCGCTGGCACAAATCGCTAAAGTCGGAGTGCATCCGGCCAGGCACACCGCTGACCAGGGAAGATGCGCTGCGCTTGATTCAAACCTACGTGGATCATTACAACACCGTACGCTTGCACAGCGCCATCGGCTATGTGACGCCGCACGATATGCTCGCTGGCCGACAGGCTGAAATTCATGCGGCACGCGATTGCAAGCTCGAGGAGGCGCGTCACCAACGACAGCTCCGGCGGGCGGCAAGATCGCTGCTTGCACATTCTTCGAACACGACTACAATGACCTCGCCAGGTGAAACGGAAGCAGGCTCTGCAGGGATGCACCCATGCTGAGGGATAACTTGGCAGGACTCATCGCGCCGATGCGAAACAGCGCGGGAGCTGATCCTCCCGCGCTGGGCATCCAGAATCAGAAACAGGCATCGGACGATAGATCCTTATGCCTTGAAAATCCCCGCCCTGAAAGGGCGGAATCTTCACTAACGGAAAACGTCACCTCTCCATTTCAAGCTGAGCCAGCACATTGAACGCAACAGAATGGACATTCTGTTGCACCTAAACTTTGTCGCTCACCATAATTGGGCTTGCAGCGGGAAGTTCATGCGGCGCAGCCGCTCTGACAGTCAGAATTCGCCGGTACGCGGAGTGGTAGTATATGCGATAGTTCACGATGCGCTGGAGCGCGTAACATAAGCCCATTCCGAAAGGAGCGGTTAAACTCATGAAGACAAATCGCGCGTATTGGATGGTCCTGTTCGCCGCAATTCTTTTGTGCCTCCCTGCTGCTGCCGCTGCAAGTTCCTGCGAAGGCCTAGCTTCCCTGTCCCTGCCAAACACGACAATCACCTCGGCTCAGGTGATAGCTGCGGGCGAGTTTGCCTTACCTGCCGGTGAGCGGGTTACGGGTGCGACCGGCCGCTTTAAGGATCTGCCCGCCTTCTGCCGCATTGCCGTAACCTTGACACCGAGCACTGACTCTGACATCCGAATCGAGGTCTGGATGCCCACGTCCGGATGGAATGGGAAGTTTCAGGGCGTCGGCAATGGAGGCTGGGCCGGCTCGATTTCCTATCCTGCGCTCGCTGCGGCGCTGGCCGCCGGTTATGCCACCGCGAGCACCGACACCGGTCACGTCGGCAACTCTGCAGCCTTCGCGCTTGGCCATCCCGAGAAGCTCGTCGACATGGGCTATCGCGCCGTTCACGAGATGACCGTTCAAGGCAGAGCCATCGTCGACGCCTACTACGGCAGCCGTCCGAAGCTCTCATTCTGGAATGGATGTTCCCAGGGAGGCCGTCAGGCGATCACGGAGGCCGAGCGGTATCCGTCCGACTACGACGCGATCCTTGCGGGCGCACCCGGGATCTACAACATGGCGCTCTACGTGACTCGCGTCGCGATCAATGCGTACGTTCACAGAACCGCCGACAGCTACATTCCGCCCGAGAAATATGCGATGGTGCACGACGCCGTGCTGGCCGCGTGCGACGCGCGCGACGGCGTCAAGGATGGCGTGATCGACAATCCAACCAGGTGCAACTTCAATCCAAGTGTCCTGGCGTGCAGGGGCGCAGACGCTCCATCGTGCCTGACAGCCGCACAGGTCGAGACGATGCGCACGCTTTACGCGCCGATGAAAAACGCGCGGGGCGACATCGTGTCGCCGCCGCTGCTGCAGCCAGGCACCGAACTCGGATGGGCGACGCTCGCCGGTCCCCAACCGCTGGGTCTGGCGACGGAAGCCATGAAATACATCGTGTTCAAGGACGCGGACTGGGACTGGCACCGCTTCAATCCCGCGACCGACTTCGACCTGGCCTTGAAGTCGGACGACAGCGTCCTGGGCTTGACTGATCCGAACCTGAAGCCGTTCTTCAGCCGAGGCGGCAAGCTGCTCATGTATCACGGCTGGAGCGATCCGCAGGTGCCCGCGCAGAACAGCATTAAGTATTTCAACGACGTCGTGAAGACGACCGGCAACGGCGTCGTAGGCAAATCAATTCAACTCTACATGGTGCCTGGTATGGGCCACTGCGCGGGAGGCCCCGGCACCGACAGGTTCGACAAGATGGGCGCGATCGAACACTGGGTCGAGACAGGGAGGGCGCCCGAACAGATCATCGCGTCTCACGTGAAAGACGGTATGGCGGACCGCACGCGCCCGCTGTGCCCGTACCCGCAAGTGGCGCGGTACAAAGGGACCGGAAACACCGATGATGCCGCGAACTTCGCCTGCGCGACCGTGAAGTGAACGGAGCACAAACCCAGACGCAAGACGCGACATTACGAAGACGGCTTCCGCGTATCGATCTTGACTACTTGGCCAGGTTTATGCGGCGGAGCAGTTCTGCGAAGCGCGGATCGGAACGCAGCGGATCGAACAGTTGATTCTTGCAGACTCAGAGCACAATTCCGATGGACTAAACGGGAATGGTGATAATCCGCTGGCCATTTTTTTCCCCGCGTGACCCGAACTTCGCCCGCCAGATTGAAGAAATGTTCGATAACTAGAGTTAGGTCACGCCCAAAGCTAAATGTCTCCGGAGTTGCTCGTTGACGCTACCGCAAACGGAAGGGACCGACGACGACTTGGATCCATGGTGCCGCTGCGGGTGTTCCAGCGGAGAAGTTTCACGCCGCACTCGCGGAGAAAACCAAGGCGTGAAGCCTCTCTTTATTCTTGGTTAAGTGGTTGCCACCCGGGCGCGCTGGCTGCGATTGAACAATCAGGCCAGGAGCCGGGGGATTTTCTTGCTCGAAATGTCAACAGGGATTGGTTAATTATTTGTCCTTCACCTCGTTATACACTTCGGTGATGAACCGGTTTTTGCTCGCTGGCGTGTCACCCTTCGTCGTCGCGTCATACGGAGCGGTCAGGTTCGCGGCTAGAATATCGTCCAGCGATTTGCCCTGATCGACCAACTTCTTCGTCTTTGCCAGAATATCGATGACCATTGCGCGATAGGGAAGCAGGTCTGCCTTCTTGACCAGCGTGCCGTGACCAGTGATGAGCGTCGTGTCGGGACCGGCAGTCTTCGCGATCATGTCGATCGCGGTGATCATGCCCCTGATCGAGCCTCCGTTAGCCTGATCGGCAAAGGGATAACCGAAATTGCGGTAGAAATCGCCAACATAAATCGCGTTCGCATGCTCGAACCGGATGACCGTGTCGCCGCCAGTATGAGACGCCGGAACCGGAATAAAATCGACCACTTCTCCGTCCAGGTGGATCGTTACAGCGGGAGCGCCCGGTGTGCCCAAAGGATAGGTCACGACAGGAACGCCGGCCGGATCAGGCGCGGGAGCCGAGGTGCCGTTGCTCGCCCGGGGCGGGTGCAGCATTTCATCGCGCAGTTCCTCACGCGAGAAGATCAAGGCGCCCTGCTTCGCGAAGAAGGGATCGCCGCCCGTGTGGTCAGAATGGATGTGCGAGTTGACCAGAATTCGAATGGGCGCGGTGCTGAACGTTCT
This sequence comes from Terriglobia bacterium, assembly GCA_963811715.1. Lineage (GTDB taxonomy): Bacteria > Acidobacteriota > Terriglobia > Acidiferrales > UBA7541 > Palsa-360. The sequence continues at coordinate 1,002,285 of CAWESM010000003.1, read as the reverse complement.
GATCGTCTCCAGAACTTTTTCGTGCAGCTCCTCGTCCTGGGAGTCGACCATCAGGATGCCGTCAGGGCCGAAGAGCACAGCGACCCTGCCTCCGGCCGCGTCTGGGTGGTTCGTGTCAAGATCGGGCGAACCTTGCAGGATGTAAAGGTTCGGCGCCAGCTTGGCAGTCACCGAAATCTGGATCTTGTCCCATTGTGCAAACGAGCGCCCCTGTCCGGGGCTCTGTGGCGCCTGTGCCTTTGCCGCAGCCACAAAGGCGGTTATTGCCAAAATGGCGACTGCAAATCTTCTCCGTTTTGCGCACATCTCAATCCTCCCGATGAAGCGGTCGGCAAGCACCTGATCTGGAATTTGCGGTTTGCACCTCGGTCTCGCGCATCGTACGCCTCTCCTGGCCTCGACACAATAAACTTGCTGCCGGCGAGCGTCACACGTGGCAAAGTCCTTCCATGAGAAGGCCGGTTAGTGTCAAGTCGGTTTTGCAGTTGCCTTTGGTTGTCGAGTGGTCTTCCTCAGAACCGGGCCGCCTCTGTCGCCATCCTTCCATCCGCACTCTTTGGTGAGCGATATTCGCTCGGTGCTAGGTGGGTGTTCTCGTTTCAGTAGGTGCTGCTAGCTGTGAATCGACCTCTCCTCCCACCGATTCGGTGAGACTCGGGCCCCAGGACTTAGTCGCAGTCACCTGGACTCGGCGGTTGAGCTCGGCTCCTCGGATCGCAACTCTCTAGGCCACTTCCCGCATCGCTTTCTGGCTGTTGCGCAGTGGTTCGTACACCTCTCCCCCTACCCACAACCGATGCAGCAGTACCGCCAGCTTTCGAGCCACGGCCACGACGGCTCGCTTCTTGGCATTTTTCCCTCCTCGTTCCGCAAGCTTGCGTCCCCATCTCCGCAGATCACTGTCTTCCCCAAAAGGTCCCAGAATGTAGTGCGCTCCCTGCACCATCATCGTGCGCAGATACCGGTCTCCTTCTTTGCTGATCCCCTTCTGGGGTTCGCTCTTCCCAGAGTTCCTGCGGCCAGGTCGTAACCCGAGAAAACAGCCTACCTGGCGACTCTTCGGAAACCGATACGGGTCCTCTATTGTCAGGACATACGTCAGAGCGATCTGTGTTCCCACGCCCTTCACCTGCTTGAGCAGGGACACTTCCGGGTACACTTCCTTGGCGATTTTCTCCATCCGTTCGTCGTATTCCTTGATGTGCTCGTTCAGCGATTCGATTTCTTTAAACAGCGGCAGCAGAACCTCACGCAACTCCGCGCTCAATCCTTCGGCGAGTTTCTCGTTCACCTGATAGGTGCCACACTTGGGCAGTCGTTGGCCATAAGACTTCACGAGCCCTCGTGCGGCGTTCACCAAGGCTGTTCGAGCACTCACCAGTTCCGCCCGCGCCCGGATCACCGTCAGGTGGAGTTGCGCTTGCACACTGCGATGCCGCACCGGTCCCAACAACTCGGGATCGAATCTCGCCAGTCGTGCCAGTGTTCGAGCATCGTGCCGATCATCTTTTCGATTGCTCTTGGTGATCGACTCCACTTTTTGTGCGTGCGCCACGATCACTTCATGTCCCAACTCGGTGAGCAGCCGGCTTACCCACGGGGAATGGGTTCCGGTCTCCAGGGCGATGAGGCTTCGCGGTATCTTTCCAAAGGTTTGCTTCATCGCTTCCGGTGTCGTCGGCAGCTTCTGTTCCAAAATGATTTGGCCTGCTTCATCCAAAACACAGTAGAACGACCAGCAATCTCCCAGGTCCAAACCGATCGTCAGCTTTCGCTCCTTGAAAATTTCGCTCTTGAATGCCTGCACAGTGATAGTCTTTTTCATAGCCGGTCTCCTTTCGTTTGCGCTTCGAGCGCGTCGACCATTGGGAGCGTATCGCATCCCGCTGGAGACCGGCCTTCTCATCCCATCTGTGAAATGGCGTTCTCGAAAGGCGGAAATCTGGAAAAAGCCAGTTACCGATAAGCGGACTTCCCAGGCACAATCCGAATTAACGTGGCCTCTGGGGGTGGCCGATGGAATAACTTCCGAATTGCCAATTATCCACGGGTACTCCGAAGAACCAATTTCAAAATCGATTTTCAATCCAGGATAGGCTTGACTTCGTATTGAGCAACACGGGGCCTGGGCCGTGTCGAACTCAACGGTCGCACTCGGAACCAATTCGCGACACGTTGCGGAATTTGCGACGGATAAAGGTAAAGAAGACAAACTACTGTACGGAGAAGGCGGACTTCGTTACCCGCCCCAGGGCTTGCGCGCAAGATTGCAGACGCCTTTCTTAGGCCGATCGAGGGTCTATTGTTTGCCTGCGACGATGAAGTTGTTGACAGTCTGTTCTTGTGCGTTCTTGTCGGTTTGGGTCGCGGCCAGCGTCTTGCCGTCGGCTGAAATCGCCACTCTCGGCGTGACGGTCACCTTGCCATCTACCTCACCAACGATTCCTTAGGTGAGGTAGATGGCGCGTTTATAGCTGTCGGTACTGCTCGCCGCTAGACATTTCTCCAGCCCATTAATTCGACAATGGACTGGGGCGGATCTGCATATGATTCACGGAGCCACTGCGCGTTTCCGTGAATTTGGGCATGTATGAGCTATAGGTCATCCAAAGCCCTCGGCCCTTCCAACCCGCATTGGCGATCGTCAATTCGACCATCCAAGCCGCGAGTGTAGAACGGCAACGGGTATGGGACTCGGAACACACTGAACTTTTCCGTCTTCGGATCGAATATGAACATTGCGTCCGAAGCGGTTCCCGTGACGATCACGGTGTCCTTGCCGAGACCCGACGCGTTAAATTGATCTACCCACAGGAAGTAGGGGAAATCGGTGGTACCGGTTTCGCTGCCGGTGCCCTTAAATTTTACTCCCGGGTTTTCCCAGAATTTCCACTGGCCGGTCTTGACATCCAGGTGGCCGAGATGACCGCTGCCGAGCGAAACCCAAACATTCCCGTCCGTGCTGAAGTCAATGCCGTGCGGGAAACGTCCCGGAGCAGGCAACGGGTAATCCTTGAATTTCCCCGTCTTTGGATCAAGCATGTACACCTTGTTCGCCGGGCCAAGGGCTTGCGGAGAGGTTTCCCAAACGGTGCCATCCACAGGGCTGATCGCCACTCCGTAGCCTGTTCCTGGGATCATTTTCTTGGTGTCCATATCAATCCGCATCCAGGTCTTCTGAGCAGCTGCCTCAGTTCCCTGGATATTGTTGAAATCTAGCTTTTTGGTGTCCATTTCACCCATCGCGGAACCACCGCCATCGGTCCAGATGCGGTCTTGCCAATCGAACTGCAAGTGGTGGGTGTTATAGGCAGTGTCAACGGTGACAAATTTATTGGTTTTCGTATCGTAGTAGCCGAGCTCCATGTTGTTGCCATTCTTACTGAGTATGTTGTATGCAATATCGATCTCCTCGGGGTTATAGGTCGCCGTGGCGATCGTGCTCTTTGCCCAAGGTGGATAGTATTGCTTGCCGCCAGCGCGAATCTGCTCGGTCATCCAGACTCTGCCGTTCTCATCCATCATGGGATTGTGGGGACTGTCCATCCACTGCTTGTCCTCTCCCGTGTACGCTTGCTCTTCTTCCGCGCCGTGGTAGTAGTCCTTTGTCAGGGAGAAGCCGTGGCTCTTGTCTCGCGGTTCGAGATTGAGCCCCTGGACCGTGTTCTTCACCGGGTCCAAAATCCACAATCTGCCTCCGCCGGTGCGATCCCCGCCGTAAACTTTCCCGTTTGCGTACATCGTCGGATTGCGTTTGTCCGTCGAAACCATATCGTGAATGAAGGACTCCGGGGCTCCCCAATCCCATTGGGAGACGACGACATTGCGTTCGATGCCGGTTGGCCGCGGCGGAGCAGGAGGAACTTCTCCCGCCGCTATGCGAGAGCCCCAATCGGCAAGAACCTTCTCTACGGTATTTTTGCCTAGAAAATTGAGTTCTTGATGCATCGCCTTAGCGCGAGAGAAGACAGCATCCCAATCTTCAACCGTGGTATAGCGGCGCGTGGCGACCATGCCCAATTCATGGCAGTGGTTGCACCCGTTCCTCTGGTCCCCAAGCCATTCTTCCTGGGTCTTGTACCTGGCGGGGAGATCGCTGCCCGTAGGAGGCTGAATCAGCGACGTCCAATAACTGGCAGGATAGATCTTCGCCGCTTCTTGCGGAGTTGCGGCATTGGCAACCTGCAGCTTCACCGTCTCGCCGCGCGCCCCTTTGACGGGCTCCGAGTCCTTCAGCCCGTAGCCGCGCACCCATAGCTCGTAGGCTCCATCCGGCAGGTCCGGAACCAGGAAGCGTCCCTGATCGTCGGTGACGACAATCTTGCGGAACGGTACCGGCAAGGATTTTGTCTCAGCGATCACCCAGACGCCAGCTTCAGCCTTCCCGCCGTTGCTGTTCGCAACTGTGCCGCCAATACTGCTCTTATCGACTTTCAATCCAGGTACATTCTGCGGGCCGCCTACAGCCGGTCGAGCAGCCACACACAATACTGCCAAAAGAACCCAGGTCATTTTGCGCGTTACGGTTCGCATCTGCAGCCCTCCATTTGGATACTTTCCTTGGCCCCGTACGGATGGTGAGTGGAAACTAGGTTAGTATCAAAAGAAAGTCAAGAGAATGTCAAGCCAAATCCGATTGCCGCGGTCGTGATACAGATGCCTCTCTGACCTGCCCCCCGAAAACTAGTCCAACCATAAGTTAGCTTCTCCGGGTATAAGACCACGAGAGGAGAAGCGTCCATGAAGAAGAGCCGTTTTTCAGAAGAGCAGATTGTGGGGGTGTTGAAAGAGGCGGAGGCGGGAGTTCCGGTGAAGGAACTCTGCCGGCGGATCGGGATCAGCGATGCCACGTTTTACCACTGGAAAGCGAAATACGGGGGGTTGGAGGTGAACGAGGCGCGTCGTTTGCGCCAACTGGAAGACGAGAACGGACGGCTGAAGAAGATTGTGGCGCAGCAGGCGCTGGACATCGATGCGTTGAAGGTGGTGCTATCAAAAAAGTGGTAAGCCCACCGGCGAAGCGAGAGGCGGTACGAGTCGCGCGCGCGGAAGCCAGACTGAGCGAGCGGCGCGCTTGTGGGCTGCTGCGAATGCACCGAGGGAGTTGCCGTTATCAGCGGAGGGAACGGAACGATGCGGCGCTGCGAGCGCGGCTGCGGGAAATCGCGGGCGAGCGGCCGCGCTTCGGCTACCGGCGGGTGCATGAACTGCTGCGGCGAGAGCAAGAGAACGGCACTGCGAAGTGGGTGGTGAATCACAAGCGCGTCTACCGGATCTACCGGGAGGAAGGGCTGGCGATGCGGCGCAAGAAACGCAAGCGATTCCGGGCCGAAGCGCGCGTGCCGCTGGTGCTGCCCACACGGGAGAATCAGCTGTGGACGATGGACTTCACCCGGGACAGTCTGGCGAGCGGGCGGCCCTTTCGCACGCTGAACTTGATGGACGGGTTCACGCGGGAAGCGCCGCGGATCGAAGTGGACACTTCGCTGCCAGGATCGCGCGTGGTACAGATGCTGGAAGAAGTGGCGCAAGAGCGGGGCTATCCGGAAGCGATTCAGGTGGACAACGGGCCGGAGTTCGTCAGCCAGGCGGTGGACCAGTGGGCGTATGCGCATGGCGTGGCGTTGCACTTCATCGAGCCGGGGAAACCGGTGCAGAATGCGTTCATCGAAAGTTTTAACGGGAAGTTCCGGGACGAATGCCTGAACCAGAACTGGTTCGTGAGCCTGGAGGAAGCGCGGAGGATCATCGAAACGTGGCGGGTGGATTACAATACGGTACGGCCGCACAGCAGCCTGGGGTATCGAACCCCGACGGAATTCGCGGCGGAAATCGGCGGAGAAAAAGGCTGTGGAAAAGACGCTGCGAGGAAAAGTACAAACCACTTTTCCTCTCCGCTTGGAAATCCCGCAAAAAGCGCGGGATTCCCACTTTCCCACAGCCTCGACGGCGACGGGCTCATCCCCCGCCCCTCCGAGCAGATTCAGAACCAAGCCCCGAGTGCTAACTTATGATTGGACCAAAACGGGGGGCAGGTCATCTCGAGAAACGGTCTTCTCGGAATGTGGGAATTTGCCTCGCGAGGTTCAAAAAGCCAGTTACCGAGAAGAGGGGTGGTCTCAATGTGTCGACGCAACACTAGCTCAAAGCCCACGAGCAGGAGTCTACGAAGCTTAATTCGTTCAAGGGCGTAGATGCAAACAAGAACACTGCCCTGTTTAGGTTCTAACTGAGCACACCCAGATAGATCGGTTCTCTGCGGGAAGTATTGTCGGATCAACTGACTGGAAGGTGTTGCATCGACCGGTTGAGCTGGCAGGACTTCTCGGGACCTGGAAGCCCTATTGAGGATGAAGTGTCCCATAAGGGCGGCCCTCGCCAAAATTACAATGCGTTTGAAAGGGATGGCATCCGGAGAGGCCTGTAACATTGTTACTCGGACGAGATTGAGGGTCTTGCGCAGTTTTGGCGAACAACGCCACGTTAATAATGCCAGGACCGGCGTTGGCAACCGTAGCATCGGCCAGAATCGAGAATTTCGCGATTCTGGCCGACGCTGTAGGTGGAGCTACGGGTAAAGGCCCCGCAAAACCGTGTTAGTTGTTGTGATGTCGTGGTGGTGCGATGGGCAGTACTACCAACACCGTTTGGCTGCCAATCGGAATTGTAATATTATTGGACTCCATCGTAACCGAGGCATTCAGAGCCAGCGCCCTGCCATTCAGCCTTGCGCCCGTGGCTAGCGTCACGGTAGTCCCCGCCATTATGGTTCCCTTGAAATCAGCCGTCGTTCCGAGCGTGGCTGCACTGCCAACTTGCCAAAAGACGTTGTCAGCAGTCGCGCCACCACTCAGGACAACCGTGGCGCCAGTGTTTACCGTCAGTCCGGTCCCCATCTGGAAGATGTAGACTCCGGCGCCATCTAGCGTGAGAGTCCCCGTTATCGCCAGCGTCGTGGCGGATTTATACAGGCCCGGTGTGAGGGTCTTCCCGCCCAAATCTGCGGCGTCCTCGTTGATAGGATTTGTTGTTCGTCCCTTGGCGTCGTTATAGGCGATAAGCAAGGAGGCTTGCGCGTGTTGTGCGATAACATCGGCGGCGTCTATCGTTCCGTTCACTTGTCCGGGGCCGTTGCCAGTGCAGGGAGTCGGCAACCCAGTGCATGAAGCGATTGGATAAGTCCCAAGATCCCCGGTAACAACGGTAGGGCCGGCGTTGGTGACCCCGGCGTAGGCCAGAACCGCGTAAGTGCCGGCCGATCCGAGGAATACAGTCGCTGGACCCGATTGTGCCGCCGCGTAGTTTGCAGTCGTTAAAAAAAGAACCAACACCGCACCCACGAGGAACGCTTTGACCCTCTTCGTAAGTTTCACAGACCCACATTTCACTTCATCTTGCATTTTCATGATAAAGCTCCTTTTTCAGTTTGCTCTTCGTGAGAATTTGATTTCTTCTCAGCTTCGGGGGAGAGAATAAATCCCGGCGCCAATCGTGTACATCCGTCCCAGGCTGATTCTTTCGTAGGACACAGACTGAAAGATTTGTCGGTGTTTGTCCTACAGGGAGGCTGAAGGCCGGAAAAGAGGTTGTAGGCTAGACAGCCGCCCCGATATTCGGGACGTTCTCAAATCACCAGACAATTTCGGATCGCGTATTAGACGATTTCCGCGCTATTTTTAATGCCGAGCTTTTCCAGGACGCGAGCGTGATAGGTGCTGATCGTTTTGCACTGAGTGACAGTTCTTCGGCGAATTCCTTAACGGTGTCATTCGCCAAAATATTATCTGGGAACGAAATAAGAGAGTTGAGGTCTGATTTCTGCCTGCGAAGCAGGGTCGGTGCGGGTTTGCGTGGAAGTACTCGCGACCGAGGCCGCAGACTGACTGGCGTGGACAGGTTCTCGCTGAAACGGCACAATCCCTCAATGAAAGACTGGATGGTTTGACTTAGGCGGCTCGGTCGTACCGATGGTGCAGGCCGCCAAGCCGCACGTCAATTTCACAAATTTCCTTATCCTTAGGCTACTTCCTGAGAAGTTCGGAAAGTGGGAATGTCCACATTCCGAGAAGCAACTGACTGGGCTCCGCCCAGACAGGGGCGGAAGAAAGTGGCTCCGCGCCTCCTTGAAGAATGAATAAGTTAGCGGCCACTTTCTTAGAAGCGGACTTGGACGAAGCCGCCCGCGCGGCGAACGCTTCGCGTGAGGCGCCCAGAGCGTTGGTTGCCTGTAGGCTAAGATAAATTTGGGTCACAAGGAGGTCCCTGTGACCCATCTTAGAAAAATGATGCTGGAAGAACTCCAGCGTCGTAATTACGCTCAAACTACCATACGCAGTTACATCCGGATAGTGGAAGATTTTTCGCGACGCTTCCAGCGTGCTCCTAACCGTCTGGGCCCTACGCACATTCGCGAATACCAATCAGAACTGTTCACCAAGCGAAAGTTCGCGGCGAGCACTGTCACGGTATATCTTGCAGCGCTGCGGTTCTTCTACACCAAGACGCTAAACAGGGCCTGGAGCACAACCGAGACTCCCTATCCGAAAAGGGTATTTGCGCTGCCGACGATCCTGAGCCAGGAAGAAGTGACTCAGCTCATCGACGCGGCTCGCCCTCGCTTGCATCGCACTCTACTGATGACCCTCTATGCCACGGGACTGCGGCGTGCCGAACTGGCGCGTCTAAAAGTCACCGACGTCGACAGCCAGCGCATGATCGTTCACGTTCAGGGTGGCAAGGGTCGCAAAGATCGCGATGTCCTGCTGAGCCCAAAACTGCTCGAAGAGTTACGCCAGCATTGGCGTCGGTTAGAGCCAAAACCAAGCCAGTGGCTGTTCCCAGGCAACCGCAACCATCGCGGCGATCAGCCGATTACTACGAAAGTGGTTTGGCAGGCGTGCCGTAATGCCGCCAAACGAGCGGGCCTGAAAAAGCAAGTGCACCCGCACACCCTTCGACATTGTTTCGCAACGCATCTGCTCGAACGGGGTGCCGATCTGCGCAGCATCCAGATGCTGTTAGGTCACAACGACCTGGAACAAACCACCATCTACCTCCATATTTCCGAACGTCACCTGCACGCGACAGCCAGTCCCCTGGACTCGTTGTCACTAAAAAGCGAGTCACCGCAGGAGGAGTAGATGGATCGGCCGCCGCTCGAGGTGGCCGATCTGGTTCGCGCTGCGGGACACTCATTCATTGAGCGAAGCCGCTCATGGATCAGCCGGAAGCACATCAAAGTGCTACTGGCTATCGTGCGGTGTCGTACTGCCGCTCTCGGCGGTCATCTCGATGCGTGCTCGCGCTGCGGACATCGCGCTATCTCCTACAACTCGTGCCGCAATCGGCACTGTCCAAAGTGTCAGGCAGGGGCTCGCGACCGCTGGCTGGAAAAGCGTCGCCGGGAACTTCTTCCGACCCCTTACGTGCATGTGGTCTTCACGCTACCTCGTCATTTGGCCCCGTTGGCGTTGCAGAACAAGAAGGTCGTCTACGATCTTCTGTTTCGCACCAGTGCGGAAACGCTTCTCGAAGTTGCTCGCGATCCCCAACATCTCGGTGCCGAGATCGGCTTCTTCAGCGTGCTGCACACCTGGAGTCAAAAACTCGAACTTCATCCGCATGTACATTGCGTGGTGCCGGCCGGTGGGCTGTCCGCCGATCGCACGCGCTGGATCAAACCACGCTACGCCTTCTTTCTTCCCGTCAAGGTGCTCAGCCGCATCTTCCGCGGCAAGTTCGTCGCGGCACTCCAGTGCGCCTTCGCGGACGGCCAACTCAGCTTCCACGGAGACTTGCGACTGCTCGCTCAGCCGAAAACCTTTGCTGCCTGGCTCCGGCCATTGTTTAGAAAGGACTGGGTGGTTTACGCCAAACCACCCTTCGGAGGCCCCGAGTATGTGCTTCGTTATCTGGGCCGCTACACTCATCGTGTAGCCATCTCCAACCACCGCCTGCTCTCCTTCACCGACCAGAAAGTCACCTTTCGCTGGCGGGACTCCGCTCACCAGAACGAACAGCGGCCGATGACGCTCGCCCTCGATGAATTCCTCCGTCGCTTCCTGCTGCACCTGCTTCCGGACAGCTTCGTACGCATTCGCCATTTCGGTTTTCTGGCCAACCGGCGGCGGGCCACTTGCTTGCCTCTTTGCTTTCAGTTGCTCGGCTCGGCACCGCAGACCGACCAAGATACCTCAGGCACTAAGGGCTGCAACGATCTTTGGCTCTGCCCCCAGTGTGCAGGACCGATGGTGGTCGTCCAGAGACTCACGGCTGCCGAGATACAACTTCGTGCTCCACCTCTGGTCATCGCTGCCGCATGAAACAACTCTGCACATCCAGAAAACTTCACGTGCTTCGCCACGCTCCGTCGTTGTTCGCCTTATCGCTGAACAAACCTCTTCTTCCGGCTTTCTCGCTGGCTCGCTTCGCGACATTTTCTCGCACCAGCCACCTTCCGGACGCGCCCTGTGATCCGCTGTGCTCCGCCGCACAGTTCCGGCGCATCTCCACGCCAACTCTTCCCTCCATTCAATTTCCATAGGACCCGCGTTCGCCGCGCGGGCGGCTTCCTCCAAGTCGCTTTATCGAAAGCGCGCCAGAGCGCCATCCTCCCGTTATCCCCTTCCGAGGAAGCGCGCTTCCGATAAAGCACTAAGACTTCTCGGGCCCTATCGTGGATTACTTCCGGGTTGCCGACGACACGCCCGGATTGACGGAGGGAAAGAAACCATTCCCTAAACGAGGCGCACGTCGAACAGAGCCAGCCAATACTGAATGGATTGCAGAGCAAAGCCGCAGAGGATGAGTCCGATGCCGAAGACGCCGAGCCAACGCTCGGGAAGGTTGTCCGCGTAGTATTCGATGTAAGGAATGACTGTCTGTCCCACACCCGTGACAATGCCCGTCACCAGACCTACCCGGATGGCAAAGGACCAGGGGTTATCTAGGTGATGGACGAGGTGACTACAGATGAGTGCCACGGCAAAATAGCCAAAGGTGCGAACGACGGTCGCCCAAAATTGACGACGCGTAAGGCGCGGACGGCGAGCCGCCAAATAATCCATGCCAGGAGCTATGCCGCGAGAATAGCCGAGTACCTGGCCGATTGCGATTAGAATGGCAAATGAGGTGGCGAATCCAGGACCCACCATGGGGTAGAGTCCGGCTCCGACAGCAACGCCGCGGATGGCTGAGAAAAAACCCTGCCAGGGCAAGGAATAATGATCGAGGCCGCGAGCGGCTCGATTCAGTTCGATCGAAAGAGTCGTGCCGGTCCCAAGGCCGGAAACAAGGCCAAAGAAGGCACCGAGACCAACGCCGTAGCCGATGCCGAAGACGATGGAGTACGTTACCGCGCGCGTGAGCAGGCGCAGCGGACCGTGCTGGCCGCCCAAAAGGTCGTAGGCGAGATAGAGGCTGCCCAGCACATCGAGACAGCTGCCGACAATACTGACGATCGCCACTGTATGGTGGTCCATTCGGCGTATTGTAGCGGCAACAGTTTGGTTTTGTGACCGAATTTCGGGCAAACCGGAAGTTACCCCTGAACCGGATAGCGCCTGGGAAACGGCGTTACCGGAATGTGGCCCGAGGTCGAATCGCGCAAAAAGCCAGTTTCCGGTAAGCGGTGCCAGCTCAACCGGTCGATGCAACACCTTCCAGTCAGTTGATCCGACAATACTTCCCGCAGAGAACCGATCTATCTGGGTGTGCTCAGTTAGAACCTAAACAGGGCAGTGTTCTTGTTTGCATCTACGCCCTTGAACGAATTAAGCTTCGTAGACTCCTGCTCGTGGGCTTTGAGCTAGTGTTGCGTTGACCTGCCCCCCGAAAACTAGTCCAACCATAAGTTAGCTTCTCCGGGTATAAGACCACGAGAGGAGAAGCGTCCATGAAGAAGAGCCGTTTTTCAGAAGAGCAGATTGTGGGGGTGTTGAAAGAGGCGGAGGCGGGAGTTCCGGTGAAGGAACTCTGCCGGCGGATCGGGATCAGCGATGCCACGTTTTACCACTGGAAAGCGAAATACGGGGGGTTGGAGGTGAACGAGGCGCGTCGTTTGCGCCAACTGGAAGACGAGAACGGACGGCTGAAGAAGATTGTGGCGCAGCAGGCGCTGGACATCGATGCGTTGAAGGTGGTGCTATCAAAAAAGTGGTAAGCCCACCGGCGAAGCGAGAGGCGGTACGAGTCGCGCGCGCGGAAGCCAGACTGAGCGAGCGGCGCGCTTGTGGGCTGCTGCGAATGCACCGAGGGAGTTGCCGTTATCAGCGGAGGGAACGGAACGATGCGGCGCTGCGAGCGCGGCTGCGGGAAATCGCGGGCGAGCGGCCGCGCTTCGGCTACCGGCGGGTGCATGAACTGCTGCGGCGAGAGCAAGAGAACGGCACTGCGAAGTGGGTGGTGAATCACAAGCGCGTCTACCGGATCTACCGGGAGGAAGGGCTGGCGATGCGGCGCAAGAAACGCAAGCGATTCCGGGCCGAAGCGCGCGTGCCGCTGGTGCTGCCCACACGGGAGAATCAGCTGTGGACGATGGACTTCACCCGGGACAGTCTGGCGAGCGGGCGGCCCTTTCGCACGCTGAACTTGATGGACGGGTTCACGCGGGAAGCGCCGCGGATCGAAGTGGACACTTCGCTGCCAGGATCGCGCGTGGTACAGATGCTGGAAGAAGTGGCGCAAGAGCGGGGCTATCCGGAAGCGATTCAGGTGGACAACGGGCCGGAGTTCGTCAGCCAGGCGGTGGACCAGTGGGCGTATGCGCATGGCGTGGCGTTGCACTTCATCGAGCCGGGGAAACCGGTGCAGAATGCGTTCATCGAAAGTTTTAACGGGAAGTTCCGGGACGAATGCCTGAACCAGAACTGGTTCGTGAGCCTGGAGGAAGCGCGGAGAATCATCGAAACGTGGCGGGTGGATTACAATACGGTACGGCCGCACAGCAGCCTGGGGTATCGAACCCCGACGGAATTCGCGGCGGAAATCGGCGGAGAAAAAGGCTGTGGAAAAGACGCTGCGAGGAAAAGTACAAACCACTTTTCCTCTCCGCTTGGAAATCCCGCAAAAAGCGCGGGATTCCCACTTTCCCACAGCCTCGGCGGCGACGGGCTCATCCCCCGCCCCTCCGAGCAGATTCAGAACCAAGCCCCGAGTGCTAACTTATGATTGGACCAAAACGGGGGGCAGGTCAGGATACACTAGCCACAAAGCCCTGCTTGGAGATTGACCATGTTTCGGTTGTTGTTCCTCGTTATCGGTGGTGGCTTGGCAGCAGTCGGTTTCTTGGCGATGCGAAACCCGATGCTTTTTTCACGGCTCGCCCCCGGAGAAGACGGCTATTACCAACGACAAGTTCTTGACCGCCTTGCGCGAAATCAAATGCGCATGCTCGGGATGATTGGCTCTTACTTCGGTTTGGTTATTCTCACTGCGGTTCTAAATGGAATATTGAGGTTCCGGCTTCTTCAATCTGTATCTGACGGTTTTCTTATAATTCTATGGCTTACTTTTACAGCGGCATTTGGTTTTGGTGTGATTTACCTCATTGTTCAAATGGTTCGAGGACGTGCAATAGGGTTCATCGACTGGTTCCGAATGCGAAAACAGCAAATAGAACTCGGACCCATAAATGTCTATCCCGCCGTGACACCACAGATGAGCAAGGAAAGCAAAGTGTTCACAATGATTTACTGCCTTCTTATCGTGGGGAATATTGTAGTTTCCATCCTCGTTCGGTAGCACAAGACTACCGTGCAGAATGGGGGACGTATGAGCCAACTCCTTCCATGAGAAGGCCGGTTAGTGTCAAGTCGGTTTTGCAGTTGCCTTTGGTTGTCGAGTGGTCTTCCTCAGAACCGGGCCGCCTCTGTCGCCATCCTTCCATCCGCACTCTTTGGTGAGCGATATTCGCTCGGTGCTAGGTGGGTGTTCTCGTTTCAGTAGGTGCTGCTAGCTGTGAATCGACCTCTCCTCCCACCGATTCGGTGAGACTCGGGCCCCAGGACTTAGTCGCAGTCACCTGGACTCGGCGGTTGAGCTCGGCTCCTCGGATCGCAACTCTCTAGGCCACTTCCCGCATCGCTTTCTGGCTGTTGCGCAGTGGTTCGTACACCTCTCCCCCTACCCACAACCGATGCAGCAGTACCGCCAGCTTTCGAGCCACGGCCACGACGGCTCGCTTCTTGGCATTTTTCCCTCCTCGTTCCGCAAGCTTGCGTCCCCATCTCCGCAGATCACTGTCTTCCCCAAAAGGTCCCAGAATGTAGTGCGCTCCCTGCACCATCATCGTGCGCAGATACCGGTCTCCTTCTTTGCTGATCCCCTTCTGGGGTTCGCTCTTCCCAGAGTTCCTGCGGCCAGGTCGTAACCCGAGAAAACAGCCTACCTGGCGACTCTTCGGAAACCGATACGGGTCCTCTATTGTCAGGACATACGTCAGAGCGATCTGTGTTCCCACGCCCTTCACCTGCTTGAGCAGGGACACTTCCGGGTACACTTCCTTGGCGATTTTCTCCATCCGTTCGTCGTATTCCTTGATGTGCTCGTTCAGCGATTCGATTTCTTTAAACAGCGGCAGCAGAACCTCACGCAACTCCGCGCTCAATCCTTCGGCGAGTTTCTCGTTCACCTGATAGGTGCCACACTTGGGCAGTCGTTGGCCATAAGACTTCACGAGCCCTCGTGCGGCGTTCACCAAGGCTGTTCGAGCACTCACCAGTTCCGCCCGCGCCCGGATCACCGTCAGGTGGAGTTGCGCTTGCACACTGCGATGCCGCACCGGTCCCAACAACTCGGGATCGAATCTCGCCAGTCGTGCCAGTGTTCGAGCATCGTGCCGATCATCTTTTCGATTGCTCTTGGTGATCGACTCCACTTTTTGTGCGTGCGCCACGATCACTTCATGTCCCAACTCGGTGAGCAGCCGGCTTACCCACGGGGAATGGGTTCCGGTCTCCAGGGCGATGAGGCTTCGCGGTATCTTTCCAAAGGTTTGCTTCATCGCTTCCGGTGTCGTCGGCAGCTTCTGTTCCAAAATGATTTGGCCTGCTTCATCCAAAACACAGTAGAACGACCAGCAATCTCCCAGGTCCAAACCGATCGTCAGCTTTCGCTCCTTGAAAATTTCGCTCTTGAATGCCTGCACAGTGATAGTCTTTTTCATAGCCGGTCTCCTTTCGTTTGCGCTTCGAGCGCGTCGACCATTGGGAGCGTATCGCATCCCGCTGGAGACCGGCCTTCTCATCCCATCTGTGAAGTCACCTTATCGGAATGTGGCTTCTTGGCCTCAGGTAGCTTGGGCCACATTCCGATAATCCCGTTCTATAAAAAGGGATGTCAAGACAAATACTTCCCCAGCGACGGCAAAACACAGGTTGTTTGCCGTCCAGCCCCAGTAATGTAACGAGACGCTGTGAGTTTTCCCTTGCCGCAGATTCATCGTGCTTTCGTAACGACGCCGATCAGTTCTTGACGCAGACAAGCAGAGCGGTTGTGCAGTGCCAACCATGGTTCTATCGGAGACTTTTCGCCTATCGCTTTTTCTGGTTATCCGAGGGGGCATAGGGTTTCTCGAAAGACTCAGTGCCCGAAGCACACGCCTAACGGGATTATGGATACTCACCCTCGAACCAGAGCGTCTGGAGAACCAACCGGTCATTATCCGAGATGAATCCGGGATGGACTCTTGACAGACGCTCAAGCTGCTTGTTGTTTCAAATGTTCGGCGTCGAAACCGACTCCTTTCTTCCAGACAATCAAAGTGATGGCCGCGATCTTGCGCGCCAGGGTGAGACGCGCCATCGTTGGCTTCATCCCTCTGGCTACTAAACCGGCGTGGAACTCCTGGAACGGTCCAGCGACGGCAGCGGCCCGGGTCGCGGCACCCTTGAAGATATTCTTCAGATCGTGATTGTGGTTGGCGTTCAGCCCGCGAATGGCCAGAAATTTCTTGGCGCGCTTCAGCCGGCCCTCCACGATTCGGTATTCCCCGCTCGTGGAGGTTTTCAATGCCAAACCACAGTAGGCCCACAGTTGCCGCTTGGTGCGAAAACGATGCGGCGTCTGCAGCAGAGCAATGAGCAGAACAGCCCGAATGGGTCCAATCGAAGGAATCTGGCGCAGCAATTTCATCGCGCTGTGCTTCCGGCCTTCGGCCAACAGATCTCGTCGTACCTGCTCGCGCAACGACCGTAATGCGTCCAACTGCTGGTAGTAGATCTCCGCCCGGCGATGCACGCCGGCTTCGGTGATCTTGGCCAGCCATTCCGAGCGATAGCGTGGTGCGTACACGCGCTGCCCCGCACAGGGAATCGCCCAACTCCTATAAAGGGCTTTTAAGCGGTTCATCACCCGCGTGGTATCGCGGGTCAGTGCCAGGTAGCTGCGGGCCGCTTCCTTGAGTGCGCGAATTCCTGTTTCGCCGTGATAGACCGGGTTGAGCTTGTTCAGGTACAACAGGTCGGCCAGCTTCCGGGCATCGATGCGGTCGCTCTTGTTCCCGGCTTTTATCAGCGCGTTCTTGCGCGGATCACACACCAACACTTGCGTGACGTGGGGCTTGAGCAGATCGTGCAGCCATGCCGCGCACGTTCCTTCTTCAAAAGTCACATACAAACTTCCGCGCAGTCCGTGAATAAACTGAAGGATGGTAGCCGCTTTCGTTTCCATGATGCACTCGAACACCAACTTGCCGGTCGAGTCCAGAACTGCAGCGGAGATCGTTGCTTGGTGAACATCCAACCCAATATACTCAGAAGCTATTGCACAACCCTCCGCAAGACGATCATGAAGCAGGCGATGTGAAAGAAGGCGCCATAGATCGTGAGCGAGCGGTCGTAGCGCACGACCAAGCGCCGGAAGTTACCGAGCCAGGCGTTGGTGCGTTCGATAATCCAGCGCCTCCGATAGCGCCGCAGCGCTCGGCCGTCTTGTGTCGCCGGTTTCTTTCGGTTCGAGCGATGTGGCACGATTAATTCAATTCCCCGCTGCCGCAATCGTTTGCGCAACGGATCGCTGTCATAGGCTTTGTCCGCGATCACCCGTAGTGGTTTCTGCCGAGGTCGGCCCGCACGATGACGCCGCCCTACCCGGATCGTCGCGAGCGTCGTTTCCGCGAGTGTGACTTCCCCCGGGGATGCAGAGTGAAGGGAGTTTCCCAGAGGAACACCGCGGCCGTCGACCACCACCATCCACTTCGTCCCCTTGCCCCGCTTGGTTTTTCCGACTCCGCAGCCCCTTTTTTCGCTGGAGCAAAACTCCCGTCCAAAAACGATTCGCTCCACTTCAATTGCTGGCGCTGGTTCAACTCGCTTAGAAACGTCCGCCAGATGTTCAACCAAACGCCCCGCTCCTCCCAGTCTCGCAGCCGCCGCCAGCAGGTCGAGGGATGCGGGAATTTCTCCGGCATGTCTTGCCAGCGAGCCCCGCTCCGCAGAATCCACAGAATCCCTTCCAGCACACGACGGTTCGGAATCCAGGGACGACCGCCTTTGCGTTGTTTGGGCGGCTTGGGGAGCAAAGGCGCGATCTTCTGCCACTGCGATTCGGTCAGCAATGCACCCGATCGGGCCATCGGCCCTCCTTGGGCGCTGCTGATTCTCCTTATCTCTCATCTCAGAAAATTCAACTACCTTCTTTTCAAGACCCTGTATTAGGTTATGCAACAGCTTCTAGCGTCATTCAACATGAGGGTGCTCCTTCCTGTAGGCGTTGATGCGAACGATCAAACCCTACTTCAAAGGGGCGCCCTTTTATAATGCGTTTGATCGGCATAGGGGCAGCGGTTGCCCGCTGACCCCTGCCACACCACCGTGCGTACGGGTCCGTACACGGCGGTTCGAGATGGTTACGTTAGCACTCATCTTTCAAGGTCGGAAGACCGAGCGATTTGAAGTAAGCGGAGGAAAGCGCGACGGATAGGGCTTTGGCGTGAGCGAGGTACCAGGAGCCGCGTCCGCTGCCAGCAGTGTTGCTCGCTAGCCTTGGATGTACCCCCAGTGCCAAGAGAGCTGCCCGACGACGACGTGGTGTTTTCCACTGTCGCCAGAGAGCCACGCGAAGTCGTACTCGGACCCAGCAAGTCAGCGACACGAGGACGCGAGGGGTTTCGCAGTAGCCGAAATAGCTGCGCCAGCCCCGCATGTACGGGGCTAGTTCCTCCATCGTCGTTTCGATGCTGACGCCCTTTGCACGGCGTGTGATCTCCCGGACTCGCCGCTTAAAACGGTCCAAGGCCTTCGGCGCGATTGCTCGCTTGACCTCTGGTCCGTCTGTAAAGCTGAATCCGAGGAACTTCCGCTCCTGCGGTCTCGCCACCGCACTCTTTGTCTCGTTTACTTTGAGCTTGAGCTTCTGCGTGATGAATTGCGTGATGCTCTTCATCACTCGTTGACCTGCTCGCTCGCTGCGCACATAGATGTTGCAGTCATCTGCGTAGCGAACATAGCGATGTCCACGACGCTCCAACTCCCGGTCGAGTTCATCGAGCACGAGGTTGCTGAGCAGCGGCGAAAGTGGGCCCCCTTGCGGAGTCCCCTCCACGCTTGGACTGACTAACCCGTTCTCCATCACCCCAGCGTTCAGGAACGCCCGAATGAGCTTTAACAGCCGCTTGTCCTCGACACGTTTTGCGACCTGCCCCATCAGTTTGTCGTGATTGACTCGATCGAAAAACTTCTCCAAGTCGAGATCGATCACCCAGCCGTAACCTTCCGCGAGGTACTGCTGCGCTTGGGCTACTGCTTGATGCGCAGATCGTCCTGGTCGAAAACCGTAGCTGTGATCGGAGAACGTCGGGTCCCACCGCCGCTGCAGAACCTGCATCACCGCTTGCTGAAGAAATCGATCGAGCGTAGTTGGGATACCAAGCTTTCGCATCCCTCCTCCGTCCGGTTTCTCGATTTCCACACGCCTTACCGGCTGCGGTTCATAGGTCCCGTTCAGCAGTTGTTCCCGGATGGTGAGCCAATGCTCCTTCAGGTAGCCGCTGAGTTGGCCGACGGTCATCCCATCGATCCCTGCGCTACCTTTGTTGCCCTTCACCCGCCGTAATGCCTCCAACAGATTTCCTCGCTCACATACTTCCTCCATGAGTCGGATGGTGTTAGCTGGGCTTTCGGGTTCATGCATCGCCTGACGCGATTCGGTCTCTTCTCTGCCGGCTTGACGGGCTTCACCCTTCCGCTCGGATGAGAAGTCCAGTTTCTTCTGGATGTTCTGCCGCTTGTCGCGCTTGAGATCCATGTCCTACTCGCCTCTCCTCTCGTTCGGGTCTTCGATCACCGTTCCCGGCTCGGCCTATCTGTTGACTCCACCTTTCGGTATCGGAGTGCCTCACTAGCCTCGCCGACGGCGTGATCTACTACACCCTCTGCTGACTTCTGCCCTGCGGTCAGATTGCCTCTCAGCATTCTCAGTCGCCGAAGCGACACAGGACAGATCTCCTGGGGTAATCTCAGCTGCCTTCCGTGCACAGTCGCCGAATCTACGCGACGCATCTTTGATGGAATATGGACTTCGCGGTACGTTGCCCACTCGTCTGATGCTTACGCCTTTTATCCGGTTCTTGTTCATCGACTCGCACTTTTGCTTGACGCTTCCTTCAGACCTCACCTCGCGGCGATAGCCCTTGCGTCATTGCTAACCCTTCACCTCCATCAGGTTGGGTAGAGGACTTGCACCTCCTGGCTGCTGAACATGCCCAGCACACAACGAAGCCGCTGGCGCGGCGGACGCTTCGCGTGCTCCACTCCGCGAGTCATGCCGCACCTAGGGGTCTTGTATCGCGATTTTCGCTTTTGCTTGATTTTGGCAACTACTGTAAAGTCTGTAGGTTACAGCCGAGAATCGATTCAATTCCCATAGCCGATAGCCCGCATCCGCCGCAAACGCCAGCGGCTTCCTTCAAACGGCTCTATCGAACGCGCGCCAGAGCATCTTGCTCCCGTCTCACTCTTCGGCTGGAAGTGCGCATCCGATAGAGCACTAACGTTTCTCGGGACTTGGCCTCGGAGTGAGATGCTATTGGCGGCTGCACTGAATTTAATTTTTTCCGGTAGGAACTTTCTGCTTCAATTCTTCAAACCAGTTCAGCACGATGTTGATTTGCGTCGGTACCGCCTGCGCGTGTGGGCTCACGCTGAAGGGAGCGAATGCGCGATTATTTCCGCATGCCGGTCGTGGCGTTAAGAACGACGCCTAAGGGAGCAACTTGTTGCGGCCTGGCGTACCGATTCACCAGGAATCGCTGTCCATCCTTGGACACGTCGTAGTTGAAAAGGTCTGTCGAAGAAACCTGGGCTCGCAGCTGACTGTGGAACAACGGCGTAGAATTCCCAGTGGAGAAAGTTCCCTCAGTATCAACGGGTACCGCCGTAAACGTGGTCTTTGCAGCGATGTAGAAAATCTCTTTTCCGTCTCCGCGCCAACGAGGCTCGATGCCACCGCCACGGGATACCTGCCACTTGCCGGAGGCGGCGGGAAAGGTTGTCACGTAAATCTCCCAATCACCCGACTCATTCGACGCGTATGCGACCCACTTGCCGTCCGGGGAAATTTGTCCGTTGGTCTCGTCTGCCTTGGTTGCCAGGAATGGCACGGTCTTCCCACCCGATGCCGGGAACAGCACCAAGTCGGAACCGCCCGTGCTGGGTTGGAACGTGCAAAGGACTTCCTTATCGTCGATGGACCATGAGTTCGGAACGACATCGTCTAGAGTTGCCTCGAAAATCGATTTGGCAGGCAGCAACCCTTGTGCCTGCTTCGAATAGATATGGACGGAGGTCGCCAGCTCAGAGCGATAGGCAACCAAGGTTCCATCGCGCGACCACACACCTGTGACATCTTCAAGACCGAAAGTAAAGCGTGAGCTGGTACCGTGTTTGAGGTCGCTCAACCAGATATTTACGTTGTTGGCTTTTGCATCCGAGATGTCCACGGTCACCCGGCTGTTGTCAGGCGAAAGGGTCGGATTCGCAAGCACCCCTGCATCGCCGACGGTTCCCAGTTCTTTGCCGGCTCGGTCGTACCAGGTCAAGACCGAAAAAGCAGCACCAACATTCGGGTTGTAAACTATGGTCCCGTTCTCGGCCACCGAGAACGCGCCCCAGTAAGTAGACGGCTGGAAACCGACTTGATCGGCGACGACTTGTGTTTCACCCGTCGTCGTTCCTTTGGAAACGTCCATAGGAGTCGCGCGCAACGATCTTTTCTCATCCACATGAAATAAGTAACCGTTTGCATATCCCGGGTTCGAGTGCGCCAAGAGGAGCAACCTCTTTTCCTTGCCAGACAGTGAACTGAGGTAGATGCCGCTGATGCGGTCATCGCTCGCCTTCGTGAAAGTCCCTGCAAAGAACAGGAAGTGGTCTCCGTCCGGTAGAAAAATGGGCCAGCGGTGCGTGGCCTCTTTTGTCTTGTCGAAAATCTTGTCGGTGAGCGGGGCAGCATTGCTACCGTCCGCATTTACTTTCCATAGCCACGCGCTCGTCTCTGGCGCGTAGACGATGACGCCGCCGCGTCCCCAGGTCCCCCCGCGCCCGTACGTCGCGCTAGCAATGACTTGCGGCACTCCGCCGGAGGCTGCGACCTTTCTCAGTTTGCCATCGGCGAAAAACGCCACGTAGGCATTGTCAGGCGACCAAAATGGATAACTCGCACCCTCGGTGCCCGCCAGGACGGCTCCTCCCGAGGAGCCGATGCGCTGCACGGTCAGCATGTTGGTACCTGAGGATTCATTAGGTGACACGAACGCCAGCATGCGGCCATCAGCGGAGAGTGCAAGATGGCTTGCCTCTTTCTGTAAAGGGATGGCAAACTCGAGTCGTTCCGCCGGGGGCTGTTTTGGCCTGAGCAAGATTAAAAATCCAGACGCCACGACGAGCGCCGACACGCCGGTGGCCATAAGGATGTCTGCAACCCTGCGCCGCGCCGGAGATTTTTCGACTCCCAATTTCACAACTTCTGAATTCCCGCTCGATTCCCGGATCCAGTCGAGATCTAATTTCAAGTCATGCGCACTTTGCGGCCGTTCGTCCGGATCTTTGGCAAGACACGTTTTCACAACGCGCTCCAGCAGCAGCGGCGTCATCGGCTGCAAGTCGCGCATCGGCCGGGACTCCTCCTTCAAAATCGCCGCCATCAAACTGGCCTGGCTCTGTGCCTCGAATGCCTTTTTTCCCGTCGCCATCTCATACAACACGCCGCCGAATGAAAAAATGTCGCTCCGCGCGTCAACCCGTTTCCCTTCCAATTGTTCCGGAGACATATATTGCATCGTGCCAACGATCGTTCCCTGCGCCGTCAGTGACCGGCTCAGTGTTGGTGAAGAGCCCATATCTCCTTGCAAAATCTCTCCACCCTTTGCCAGTCCAAAGTCCAGCAGCTTGGCGCCCGTCTTGGTCAGCATCACGTTCCCCGGCTTCAGATCACGATGCACCATCCCCTTACGGTGCGCTTTATCCAGAGCATCCGCGATCTGTGACGCGTACCGCAACAGATCGGCACTGGGCAGCGGGCCTTTCTCAATCCGTGCTGCCAGCGTCTCCCCTTCGAGATACTCCATCACCAGATACTCGATTCCGTCCTGTTCGCCGACGTCATAGAGTGCGCAAATATGCGGATGATTAAGGCTGGAAACGGCTCGTGCTTCACGCTCGAATCGCTGTCGAACTTTCGGGGTCTCGGCCGCCCCTTTGGCGAGAATTTTGATGGCGACGGTCCGGTTCAGCCGTGTATCCCGCGCCCGATATACTTCGCCCATCCCGCCTGCGCCGATGCGTGCTTCGATCTGGTAAGGTCCGAGCCGAGCGCCGGCGGCCAACATCATGACCGCGGAATCCTCCAGCAGAGCGGCGGCGGGACGATCGAGCATCCCTTCTCGGGCGGGATCCTGCGCCAGCAGCGACTCGACCTCGCGCCGCAGCTCAGGATCGCCCCGGCATGCTCCCGACAGAAACGCGCTCCGCTTGTCTGGCTCACACTCGCGAGCCGAGTGGTACAAGTCTTCAATTTGCCGCAGGCGTTCCGGATTCATGGCTGTGCCGGTTGGCCCCGAATTGTAGCTTAATTTGTAGTTTTCAGAAACGATTCGCTGCGATCAGGGTTGCGGCGGACGCTGAATCAGTTCCACGTCGAGGGAGGTGAACGAAAGAGGTTTGCTTGCCATCGCGCGATAGTCGTCGATGGTCCATTGAGCTTTCATGATGCCGCTCTCGGAATGCCGGTCTACTCCTTGCAGGATATGCGTGATCTCGTGCACCAGCACGTGCGCCAAGAACACAGACGCCGGCGCCCAGCGGGCCCGACACTCTATGCGGTCCCAGAACACGGTGATGTGCACGCCTTCGAAAACCCTCGCTGCGGCCAGCGCACCGGGGAGGTAATCGGCAGGGGTACGCTCCGCGAGGGTGACCATGATCGCCGGCTCGCGCTTGGATTGGGCGCCGGATGGGCGGCCGGTGCGCCAGTTGATCCGCACGCCGGCTTCCGCGAAGATCCGATCGGCCACTTCTTGGGCAGGATACAGAGCGCCACGGGTATTCACGTCCAAATTCACGTAGACCGTGACATTCCTCTGCGCCCGAGCAGGCAACCCCACCATCACCACCGCCATCACCAGCATTGCCGTGATTCTCATTGCCTTCCTGCCTCCGCTGGTTCAGGCGGAAGCGGAAGCCAAAAGCGGCCACGGCTATGGTATTTTTCTTTCGAGGGATTACGGCATGCACCCTCGATCCGTGGAAGTCACTGGTTTACTGAAAGCTTGGAGCGGCGGCGACCAGGCGGCGTTGGAACAGCTCGCCTGCCACGTGTACGATGAGCTGCGCCACATAGCCCGACGCTACATGCGGAATGAACGAGCCGGCAACACCCTCCAAGCCACCGCGCTGGTCAATGAGGTCTACCTTCGTTTGGCGGATGTGAAAAACATTGATTGGCAGCAGCGCGCCCAATTCTTCGCCATCGCTGCACAGATGATGCGCCGCATTCTCGTGGATGCAGCGCGGGCCCGCGGCTCGCACAAGCGAGGCGGAGGAGCCATCAAGGTAAATGTGGACGAGGCGCCCGTCCTGTCGCCGGAGCGTGATTCCTCACTCGTGGCCTTGGACGAAGCGCTGGAGGCGTTCTCAAAGTTGGCTCCTCGGCAGGCTAGGGTGGTTGAGCTGCGTTATTTCGGTGGTTTGAGCGAAGAGGAAACTGCGGAAGTCTTGAAGATCTCCACGCGAACGGTGAGACGCGACTGGGATTTCGCAAAGTCCTGGCTGATGCGTGAGCTGGGCCAGTAGGTTTGCCAACGACGGCATAGATCTCATTGGGCCTACTGCGAGTAGACTGCTCAAGTCGCCGCGCCATCCGCAGAAAATCACGACTTGTTTAGGCAAGCGTCTGCCAACTCCTGACACGTCACCTTACCGGAATGTGGCTTTCTGCCTACGGACGGGATTCAGGGCCATACATTCTGATATCAGACCCTCGCTATCGCCTTTGGAGCCTGCTCGGGTGGCAAATTCGTTGTGTCGCGGGCGGGACAAGCGTACCATGCGCGAATCTGAGTTCCATATCGGAAATTCCGGTCGAAAGCAGGAACCCTTTGAAGAGCGATGTGTTAGTTATGGGAGGCGGAGCGACGGGCCAGCTTGCGGCCGCTTACCTGCGGCTGCGCCACCCGAACTTGAAGGTGGCCGTGGTGGAGGGCCCGCACAAGGACCGGCCGATTGTCGGCGAATCCCTGGTCGAGGCCAGCGTTGATTTCCTTCTGGAACTCGGATTCGGTCCTTACCTCATTGAGAAGCATTATCCGAAGTACGGCCTCACGTATTATTACAAGCGCGACATCGACGATCCCGCGGATCGCACGTACATCGTGGACGAAACTCCGACGGCGCCGCTGCTGCTCTCTTTCCAGATCAACCGCTTTACATTCGATCGCGAGGTGCGGGATCGCAACCTGGGAAACGGCGTGCAAATGATCGACGGCACGGTGGTCGGAGTCGATCTGAACCAGGAGGACGGGTTGCACAGGGTGACCATTCAAGACCCCGCGCAGCAGAAATACACGGTCGGAGCGCGCTGGCTGATCGACGCGACGGGCCGCAACCGCGTGCTCGCCAAGTTGTTGCAACTTAGCGAGACCGTTAAGGAACAGAAGAACGTGTTCTGGTTCCGGCTGATGAATTTCAATCCCGAAATTCTCGGCCGGATCCGCGCTCTCAAGAAGGAAAACCGCGCCTTCGTTCCCTACTTTGCCACTCATCATTTTTTTGGAAAGGGCAATTGGATCTGGTGCATCCCCATGCGGTCGCCCGAAAATGTCCCCTTGATCAGCATCGGTATCACCTACCGCAAGGACGTCTATCCTTACGGCGAGGTCCGCACGATGGAGCAGTTCCTGGAGTGCGTCGGGCGGGAGCATGAGGTTCTCGTCGAATTTGTGCGCAGCGGCACCGTCGTGGACACGAATTTCTACGGCTCGTACATGTGGGAATGCCGCCAGCGCTATTCACCCGATCGCTGGTACATCATCGGTGACGCCGGCGATACGGTGGATCCGCTCTACAGCGTTGGGTTGGCTTTGTCGTCGTTGCAGATCCGGCAGATTGCCGCGATGATCCAAAGAGAATTGAACGGCGACGACACCGTTGGATTCACCAAGGACCTGGATACCGCGATCACCACGTTTCAACGCAGCGTGACACGCGACACGACGCGACTGTATGAGTGTACCGGGGATGCGTACCAGTGCCATCTGCGTGTCCATCTGGCCGTGACCAAACTGTTTCACCTGGGGCTCCCCCTGATTCTGAACGACTATCTCTGGGATCCGCTGGGAGTGAAATTCGTCAACCGGTTCTTCGACCTCAAGACGCTGGAGGCCGATTCCATGAAGTTCCAGGAGCTTATCCGCCAGGTGAGCGCCAATCCGAAGAACCGGGCAGTCCAGAACTTCATCAAGGTACAGTCCGCGGCATCGATGAACTACGCGTTCTACGAGCACCACCGTGACGAAGATATTCCGGCATCTTTGTCCCGCATGCAATTCAGGCTGGCACGTTTGCGGCTTGCTCTTCTCACGAAGCTCGGATGGCGAGGTTTGATTTGCTTCAGCCAGCAGCGGGCGCTATTGAAAGACGTGTTGCGTGGTTTGTTACTGGTGCCCTTCCATCGGACCAAATTGCGGGAAAACAGGCTGGTGCGCTGGGCCTTCCGTGCCCGTGGCCCGGCGTCCGCGGGCAAGCCCGTCGCGCCAGGTTCACCCGAAATGGTCAAAGATTTATCGTCTTGATGGCGCGCAAGGCCTCTCCCGAGGCGAATACTGGCTTCGTCAGACAGGAGGGGTCGATTGTAGCGCAGGTTCTTTCGTAGCCCCGCGCCGCTCGAAGCAGGATGCGGGAACAACCTACTTCCCGATAAACTCGCAGGCTCTATCCCGCTTTGCCACGGAATCGCTGAACCCTCTGACTTCTAAGTCTCTGTCTTGCCAACACCCCCACCTGCTTGTTCATTTGCTTTGCTCAACGATTTCCGGTGTATTCGTCGTAGAGATCCGGCGCGCCACATAAATATCTAGGATCGCGTCGAGCTCCCGTGCCGCGATCGGCTTGGTGAGGTAGCCGTCCATCCCGGCCGCCAGGCATCGTTCCTGATCGCCTTTCATAGCGTGAGCGGTTAAGGCGATAACAGGCTGACGGAACCCGTCCCCTTTCTCCTTCTCTTTCTCCCGGAGCGCAACCGTGGCCTGAAGTCCGTCCATCTCCGGCATCTGCACGTCCATCAAGACGAGGTCGAACCTGTCTTTTGCGAGCGCCTCCAGGGCCTCACGACCGTTGGCGGTCATTACCACGCGATGTCCACGCTTCTCCAGTAATCGGGTCGCGAGCAGCTGGTTCACGGCATTGTCTTCCGCCACGAGCACCCACAAGACCGTTTGGGGGTCGCGGGCATCTTGCAACGAGTATCGAGTGACTAGGGGAATCGCGCCTTTTTGCGCTGGGGCGCCCAGCACTCGGGCAATTGCCTCGCGTAACTCGGATTGCCGGATGGGCTTCAACAAGTACGCGGCTACTCCCAGCTCCTGGCATCGAGCTCCATCGCCCCGGTGGCCCGCCGAAGTGAGCATCATGATTATGGCCGCCGATAATTCTCGCCGTTCCCGGATTTGTTCAATAAGAGAAAAGCCGTCCATCTTCGGCATGTGCATGTCTGTCAAGACCAATGCAAACGGTTCTCCCAGATTGTGGGCTGAGGACAGTTGCACTAGCGCCTCTTCTCCGTCTTCCACGGATGTCGGCTTCATGTCCCAGCGCTTCAGCATTCCCTCAAGAATCCGCCGATTCGTTCGGTTATCATCCACGATCAGAACTTTCACGCCCTGTAATGTCTCGGGTGAGGCAATCGTTCCGACTTCCATCTGTTTCTGTGACGTCTTAAGCCGCACGGTGAAGTGAAACTGGGTTCCTCGCCCTACCTCGCTTTCCAGCCACATGTTTCCGTCCATTAATCCCACCAGGCGCTTCGAGATCGTCAATCCGAGGCCGGTTCCGCCATACTTCCGCGTCGTGGAGGTATCCGCCTGCGAGAAAGGCTGAAAGATTAATTTCTGCTTTTCGGGAGGAATTCCAATCCCTGTGTCCGATACAGTAAAATGTATGATTCGATCATCGCCATCCTCGGCCTCGACGTGAATGTTCAATGCCACTTCACCCTGATCTGTGAATTTAATGGCGTTCCCGATGAGGTTAATCACGACTTGGCGGAGCCGGTTGGAATCTCCCCGGACGACGTCCGGAACGGACGGAGCTATCTCGCACAGAAGCTCCAGCCCCTTTTCGTCCGCCCGCAGCGCTAGCGTTTTCAGGGTCGCTTCCAGGCTTTCGCGCAGGTTGAAATCGTCCAACTCCAAGTCTACTTTTCCCGCCTCAATCTTGGAGAAGTCGAGAATGT
Source organism: Terriglobia bacterium (assembly GCA_963811715.1). GTDB lineage: Bacteria > Acidobacteriota > Terriglobia > Acidiferrales > UBA7541 > Palsa-360. The sequence continues at coordinate 974,346 of CAWESM010000003.1, read as the reverse complement.
CATTGATTACCGTGAGTAGAGAATCCGCCGAGAGTTTCACCGTTTCTAAATATTCCCGTTGTTCCGGCGTGAGATCGGTTTCCAAGGCTAGATCGGTCATCCCGATGACACCATTCAGCGGGGTGCGTATTTCATGGCTCATGTTCGCCAGAAACTCGCTTTTCGCCCGGTTGCCTGCTTCCGCAGCTTCCTTGGCCACGATTAATTCCTGCTCAGTCCGTTTCCGGTCGGTGATATCCTGAACGACACCGACGATCTTCGACGGTCTCTTGGTCTTCTCGTCGTAGACGATGTCAGCCTGCGAGTAGAGGTTGCGTTCGGTACCGTTGGGCAAGATGATTCGGTAATCGGTGCTGTAGGGTTTTCTCTCGCGAATCGCTGCTGACATAAGCTCGCGTATGCGATCCCGGTCTTCGGGGTGGATGGCACGATCGAAATTCGCTCTCGATGCCTCGACCTCGCCAACGGTGTAGCCAAGGAGGCGAAACATCTCATCCGACCAATGCAACGGATTGTGCGCCCAATCCTCTAGATCGATCAAATCCCGCTGCCAGCTACCCAGACGGGCGACCTGCTGTGCGGCCGCCAGGCTGGCTTCACTTTCCTGCAACCTCTTTTCTGCTTCTTTCCGCCATGAAATATCACGATAGGCCACCTGCATCGAGGCTTGTCCGAGGTAAGTGATCGAACATGCCATTACTTCCGTGCAGGTTTCCTTTCCATTTAGTCCAATCAGTCTTGTCTCGTTGTGACGGACATTCGTGAAGTCGCTGGCGTGTTCTCGAATCCTCTTTTTCACGGCCTCGCGATCATCCGGATGCACAAACTCGAACATTTGCTTTCCGAGGAGTTCACCAGCGGAGGAAGCACCGAGTAAGGAGACGCAGGCCTTGTTCGCAAAGAGGATTCTGCCTTGGCGATGAACCAACACGGCATCCGGAGATTGATCGACAAGTTTGCTGTAAGATTCCGCGATCGCGCGGAACTTGCGAAGAACAAAGACACTAGCCACGGTCGCAATGACGCCGCTCACGACAATCGTGAGGAGGTGAGATTGCCACAGTGTGATGGACGGAAACAGCAGAGACTTCACAACCTCAAACACCGCCATGAAAGCGACTGCGGACAACATCACGATTATGGGCAGCAGAACACTAACTCGGCGGGCAGAAATCGCCGTACTTAGTTCCGCACTTCGTTGCTTGAGGCTATGAGGCGTAGGGCCCTCTGACAGATCCGGGCACACCATTTAGATGCGCCCGTTTTATTGAGCTTGCTGCGGTTGGGGTGTTTCCCCTGACCAATGGCTCGTTCCCGGTCAACGGGCTACTGCCAAAGTCGGCTCACTCAAGAGGCGAGTCTTCATTTCATGTCGTGCACGGAGCTGGACTATGACATCGGTGGCAACAAAGAAGGGGGCACTACGCTGTTGGAATCGGTTGCCAATCTCGCTTCCGACCTGCCCCAGTACTGTGCGCCGAAGACTACCAGGCGTCAACATATATAAGGGAAATTCGAGCTCGCCTGCGCCGAGATGGCACACCACACGGCACCGAACGATACGAACCAGAGAAGGCATTGCAGGCGTTAGACTCTTCGGTGCATCGGGAGCGAGTTTCATCCGTGCAAAGTCTCGTTGCGGCTAAAGCCTGTGGCTTTGTGCCATCGCACCCGGTCCCACCCGCGTCATCTAAAATTCAAGTCATGATCGGCCCAGAAGGCGGGAGATTTGTGAAGCAAGGTCCAGCGGAAACGACAATGTTCAGTGAGTCATTCCATAGAGGATGTAGTTGATGCCAATGCGATACGCAAGCGATGCAGCGCGTTCGGGATATTGGGGGCTGTCAGCCCATTCCCAGGCGTCGCCCACATCGGAATTGTGGCAGATGGCGACCATGATGCGGCCTTTATCGTCGCGAATGGCCCGCCATACGGGAAAGGCGCTGTCCCGAGTGTACGGGCGGTGCCCCCAGATAAAGCGCGTACCGGGGATTTGAACACGGTCATCCAAATCGTAAAAGTCATGGAAGATTTCGTCCTGGTTCTCCAAATCTTCGATGGGGCGATTGGGGAAAATCATGCGCATCCCGGCGACGAAGGTTTCCCACTCGTAATCGCCGTGCGAATCGTCGACCATCAAGAAACCACCGCGCAGCAGATATTCCCGCAAGCGGGCGGCCTGCTCCTCCGTCATATGCCACGCACCGGCGTCCTCGACATAGAGCCAAGGCCAGTCGTATAGGTCGTCGCTTTTCGCGTCGATCACATGCTCGGTGGAGCGCGCGTGCAGTCGTGTGAGACGGCGCACGCCCACGACAAATTGGCGGTCGGACTTCGGATAATCCGCCGCCCATCGCTGAAAACGGAAACTCCCGAATTGAGAATTCAGTTCGTAATGAAAACGGGCGAAAGTCCACTCTGCTTTTTCGCGAGGGTTCTCGGGGGGAAATCGTTCGCCGTCCATGTCGATCACACCATTCCTCTCCTGGAAGGATTGCGCGGCCCAGAGGAGCGGCACCGTTAGAAAGACGAGCGGAAGGAACTTCGCGAAATACTTCAACCCATGGCGACGCCGGGACCGCACTTGTTCTCCCACCAGAGAAGGTTAACACCGCGGGGGGAGGTTTTGAATTTAGAAATGCCGCGGACCGACTTTTGGATGCGAGTCGAATGTCTTTGTGCGTGTAGCTGTCCAAAGTGGCTTTGCTTCGATCGCAGAACTGGTCCAACTCCTTTTGTTTTTTCCTATCCTTAACTGTACCGGAACATTGCGTTCTGGACGCGGTGGTTGTATGTTGGCAATCAGCTTGGAGATCAAAACGGACATTCCCGCTTAACAATTAAGACAAGTAAGACAAGGGAGGAAGCGCCATGAAATACGTTCTGTCGGTCGTGGGATTGCTTCTGGCGATGAGCCTGCAGCAGCCGGTGTTCGCTCAGGGAAGCGGTAACAATCTGGTCAAGGAGGCGGTCACCGCGGAAGGTGGCGCCGATGCGCTGCGCGGATTGAAAACCCTCGCCATCAAAGGCGATGCCAAGTTCTGGGAGCCGGGGCAGTCCTTCGCTGCCGACGGGGAACCGCGATTCCTGGGGGATGCGACGTTCGCGATCACCTGGGATCTCGCCAAGGGTCAGGCGCGCACCGCTTGGGACCGCGATCAGAAGTACCCGGACCCGGTGAGGCTGAAATACACGGAGACTTTGTTGCCCACGCTCGGCTATGTCACGGATGACAAGGGCAGCCAACCCATGTCGCGCATCCGCGAGGCCGCGCAACTGCGGGAACTCGAGCGTTCGTCGCCCTGGCTGCTCGTCAAGGCCATGGGTGATTCCAGCCACCTCTCCTCAGCGGGATCCCAAAAGCTCGGCGAGCAGTCGCTGCCGGCGGTCTCGTTCGCGGACGGCGCGACGACATTCACCATCTTGTTCGATCGCAAGACTCATCTGCCTGCCGCCATCCGCACGCGAGATGACGATAACATCCACGGCGATTCGAACTACGATCTCGTGCTCGCGGACTGGAAAGCGGTTGGCAGCGCGCAGATCGCCGAGTCGCTGTCTTTTCGTATCGGCGACGTCGAAGTAGCAAAGCTCAACTATCGGGACGTCACCGCCAATCCGGCGATCTCGGCCGACACGTTTGCTGTTCCCGAATTGATTCAAGCGGCGGCCAAGCCTCCGGCAACGAGCAATGTGCCCTATCAATGGGTCATGCGGCGGCTCTTCCTGACGCGCTTCACCGACAGTGACAACATCATTTTCCCCAACGGCGGCGGCCTCAAGCTGGTCGAGCTTGCGCCGAACGTGCAACATGTCGAGGGTGGAGGAGCCAACAATCTGATCGTCGCGATGAAGGACCATCTGGTGATCTTCGACGCCCCGTATGGCGAGTTGCAATCGCGCTGGGTCATCGACGCGGCGAAAGCGAAGTACCCGGGCAAGCCGATCAAGTATCTCGTCTTGACTCATCAGCACATGGACCATACCGGCGGCATGCGAACCTACGTAGCCGAAGGCGCGACGGTAATCGTTCCGAGCCCGGACAAGGCCTATTTCGAAAAGGATGTCAAGATGCCTCACACGGTCGTTCCCGACGACTTGCAGAAGAAGCCGCGGACTCCAGAGATCATCGAAGTCAAGGACCAGATGACGCTCAAGGACGACACCTGTGAAGTTCGCCTCTACTACATTGCGAATCCGCATGTCGATGGCATGCTCATCGGGCACGTTGTCGCGGAGAACATTGTTTACGTCACGGATCTCATCTCACCCCGTGGGCCCATCGAACGTTCGCCCGCGACGGCCTCCGTGGGTGTGATCTTGCGGAAATACGGCATCAACGGCGCCACGATTGCCGGCGGCCATGGCACGACCGTCAAGGAAGCCGACATCGCGCCGCAACTGGCTGCGGACTAGAGCGGCTTTCGAGACGATCGGAGCAAGCAGTTGTGCAAACGCATTCGGGAGGAGCCAATGAAAATCGCACGTCTGATGTGTTTCGTCCTGGCCGCCGCTGCCATGATCCTGCAGGCCGGCGCGGCGCAAGCTGCCATGAAAACCCAATGGATCGACTACAAGCAGGGCAACACGGCGCTGTCCGGCTATCTCGTCTATGACGACGCTGTCCAAGGCCGGCGCCCCGGTGTGTTGATGATCCATGACCGGTCCGGCTTCTCGGAGCCACCCTCGCGGATGCCGAGATGATCGCCAAGCTCGGCTATGTGGTGTTCGCCGAGGACATTTTCGGCAAGGGCGTGGTGCCCAAGTCCGTTCCCGAGATGACGGAGTTGATCACGATCTACGACAAAGACCGTCCGCTGATGCGCGCGCGCGCCTTGGCCGGGTTCGATGTCCTCAAGGCGCAGCCGATGGTCGATCCGACGAAGCTTGCCTCGGTCGGCTACTGCTTTGGCGGCACTGTCGGGATCGAGCTCATCGAAACCGGCGCGCCGCTTCTGGGCTTCGTTTCGGTGCACGGCGCGTTCCGTGACTTCGCGCCGGAAGCCGCCAAGAACATCAAGGGCCGCGTCCTGATCCTGCACGGCGCCGAAGACCCGGTTGCGCCGATGGAGGAGGTCAATGCCGTGATCTCGCAGTTGCGCGCCGCCAAGGTGGACTTCGAGGTCAACCTCTACAGCGGTGCCGCGCATGGGTTTACGAAGCCGCAGAACCCCTCGGAGGTGCGCGCCGATGGTGAATACAAGGTGGCGATGACGCGCTTTCTCAAGGACCTCTTGGCGCACTGAACGTCGGGTGCCTGTGCGTGTTTGTGGCGCGGAGCGGGTTTTGGTGTAGGCCAGGAGCGACCGTGTCCCGACAATCTCCCCGCAGGCTGAAGTCCAAGCCACTTCGCTCACTTGGAATTCGCCGGCTCCAAACCACTCTTTATTGATGACTGCATAGCCCACCGTCCGAGAAACTCGCTTCTCAGGACCTACTGCAAACGCACTCGGTGTCAGTACACGGTTCGGTGATAAATTCCGCACCGATTGCTATTCACTAAACGAAGCCACTCGCAGTCACCACCGTTTTGGCGCCCTAGTAAAAAGATGACTTCCACTCGTGATGTGTGCACGTAATCATTCGTCGAAACAAAAAAGGAGGAAACCGCAGAGGCTTCCTCCCATCGATCTTCGCGGGCTTTGCGGTACCACTTAGCTGAGTGGTGTGCTGCTGGCGGTCGCCGAACCAGTTGGATCAGCGCGGACTACGCCGCTCTGGTCCGTGAAGAATCCGCGTTGTCCGCTGACGCCCTGAGTGACTGGCGAGGCTGTCATCGTGTACGATCCGACGACTCCGCCAGACACAGCACCAGCGTAAGTGATGTTGTATCCGCTCTTGATACCGTTGGCCAACACGGAATCAATCAGGTCCGCTGTTGTAGAGGTGGGACTGGTGCCCGCCATGGGACCCAAACTTGCCAAGTTGCCTGGATATTGTCCGTAGGACGTCGAATAGGCGACTGAGGACGTGTTTATCGTACGCAGTGCGGCAACGGCGGCCGCTTCATTGGCCGCCATCTTGGAACGCAATAAGTTCGGAATCGCGATTGCCGCGATGATCAGAATGATCGCCACGACGATCAATAATTCGATTAGGGAAAAACCATTTCGTTGCTTCTTCATTTCCTGTGCCCTCCTGCAATCTTGGTTTCCCTGAAGATTAGCAAAGGGCAAGAAAAAGTCTCCCTGGCGATTCGCTAAATACACGAAACCTTGCCCAATAGACGTGCACGGTTAACGCCAATCGGCGAAGAGTCGGCAAAGGGAATTCGCGGTTGGAACTGCCTCATGGAATCATCGAGTTAGACAGGCACTCTTGTTATGCCGATTTCCCCTGCGTTGGGAAAGATACGCTGCACGCAATTTGCAGCGCCACAAAGTGGCGTTGGATCAAAAGTTTTCTGCGAAGATTTGTCACTCTCATATTGGGAAAAGCAGATGCAGTTCCGATAATGAACTACAAGCGAATGCCTACCCGGGGCCGCTCCTTCCTGATTTGGATGCCTGGGTGTGATGAGGCTCAACTTATGGGTGAGGTTAAGGCCAACCAACTTTCGAAGCATACGCGCAAATCCGAATTCGTTCGTGCGCGACGACGCGAGACCATTCTTGTGACGCCCACTTCCCGATGAGTCTTATCGGAATCGGGCGGCCAGTCTATCGAGAAGACCTATTCCGCGACCCAGACGGTCCCCATCGGCCAGGGGACGTTGCGGTGCTGGTTCGCCGCGAGCTCAGCAGCAACAACGGCTGGGAGAGACTGGCATGGCGCGGTCTCGCCGCAATCACCTGCCTCAAAAAAAAGGGCCGGGAGAAGAGATCTTCTCCCGGCCTCCATCTGTTCTATGCTGGCTCACTTGGTCCAGGCCGCGCGAACCGGTTGGCCAATTAGCATTGCCGGGTCGGCCCCTTTCCGCGGAACGAACTTCTGTGGGCGGCCGCCCCACACCTCTGCCGTGTAGAGGTTGCCGTCCTGGTCCACGCTGAACTGGTGCGTTCCCCACAGTCCGCCTGCCGCGGGGGTCATCGTGCCCCACGTATACAGCAGCTTCCCGGTTAGATCGAACTTGTAGAACTTGAAGTTGCCGTGACCATCCGACGCCCAGAGGTGCTGGTCTGCGGTCATGTAGATGTGATACGTCGCGGTGGGTCCGTCGCCTAGATACCACTGATTGAGGAATTTGCCGTTCTCATCGAAGACCTGAATGCGCCGGTTGCCTCGATCGTTGATATAGAGCCGGCGCTGGTTGTCGATGGCGATGCCATGCACGGTATTGAAGTAGTTGGGCCGCATCTCCTTGCCATTTTCGCCCCTCTCGCCCCACGCCATCAGGAATTTGCCGGTCTTATCGAATTTCACGACGCGCGTTTCCTCGTAGCCGTCGGTGACGAAGAAGGTGCCGTCCGGCAGCCACGCAATGTCGGTCTGACGGCCGAAGGTCTCGCTGGCCGGACCGGTCTTCTGGATATAGGACGGACGCCCGGTATTGCCGGTCATTTTCGCATTTCTCTCGGTTGTCGTGTTCAACGTGCCGATCGTCTGGAGCAATTTCTTGCCATCGTTGCTGAACACACGGATGACCTCATGGCCGTCGTCGATGGCCCACACCCGTTTTTCCGGATCATAAGGACTGATCAGAATCTTGTGAACGCGACCCTGGGATAACACATTCGGGTTGTCCGGCTTGAACAGCGAGTCCCACTGGGTCCACGCCTCACTCACATTCCCCTGGCCGTCGTAAACCGAAATGATGTGTTTCCAGCGGTAATCCTTTCCGTCGACGCCCATGTAGTCGTCGGAGGCTTCCCCCGGGCTGGCGTATTGACCCACGGAGGCGTTCCGCGCGTACATCCCGGTCCCAGGGACCTGCAAGTGCACCGGCATGCCGAACTGGTTCTCGAGTTCGGCGAATTTGGGCTTGATCTTCGTTACGTCGGGCAGTTCGCCTCGCATCACCACGAAGATGCGGTCCGGGTTCTGGGCGAACACGCCCTGCACCGCACCCCACGTCCAGCCCTTCTCCTCCGGAAACAACGTGGCCAAAGGTTTGGGCCAATTCGGGTCCACACGATACGGGCCGTCCACCATTTCGTCACTCGGGTTTGCTGCATCCACCGACTGACCCGCCGCTTGCTGGGCCGCGACTACCATCTGGGTGCGCGAAATGATCGCCAGCGTCAGGACACCGATCGCGGCGCAGACCATCGCTCGTAAAAAAAGCTTGCGACCAACCACTTTCATTGGGGTTCCTCCTCTGTTTTGCCTCTCGGGTTACTCGGCCTAGTTTGGCGATAATACACGAAACGGGCACAATACGCTTCGACTACTGAATTGAAACGGGAAGTAGGTGACGTGCTTCGGGACACGATGAATCGAGATTATCGGAAGAGAAACAAATCAAACTCTCCGACCCCTCGAAAAATCACGAGGGATCGGCCACCCGGAAGTTCAAAACCGTCTCAAAAGATGTGGACGGGTGGCCCAGGCTGGCTTTTTCCTTTCGGCTTGACGGCACCCATCGATGAGAGGATACCACTGTTGCAATACACCAGGACGTTAAGAAGCGAGGGTGCCCCACGCGTCGCTTTTACGCGTGGGAGTTTGGACTTCACCGTCACAATCGATCCAGTCAGCGGACAAAACCGGGGAACAACAAGGCCAAAAGACCCACACGTAACCCCGACGTGTGGGCCACCCAATTCATCTCCTCACCTGTCGCCCGGGCCACCCGTCCGACCTGAAAAAAGAGGCCGGGGCCGCATAGAAGGACATAAGAAAACTCCGGACGAATTGGCCAGCAGTGCGATTCAAGTCGCTGCTGGCCAATTTTTGTAGCGGACTCGGTAGGCCAGGCACTCCTGAGTTTGGGTGGCAAAGCGCAAATGTTTGTGGGTTACGGCTTCAGCCGTGACGAAAACCCTGCGTAATCAAATCGGCTTTAGCCGCTGAGGCGCTGGAATTCCAGTTGCTACACAGATGCGGGGCAGGCGGGTCATACTGAAATTTGCTGGATTCCGACTAGTTCGAGAGAGTCATCAACCTCATTACCGTCCTCGAGGCAGAGCTCGACGACTTCTGGCACGCGCTTCATCAGCGTATCGAGCGTTTTCGCCTGCGTGTGGCCTCGCAACGCCGGAACCGACGCCACGTAATAACCTTCTTCGTCGCGCTCGATCACTACGGTGAATTTCCGCTTGGATTTCATATTCTCTTCCCTGTGGCTAGAAGTATAGCAGGCACAAAAACAAAAACGATCCGCCGCGATTGAATCGGAAGTGGATTATTTTTGCCTTGCTGGGAGTCCCGGAGGGACGCCACAACGCAGCCCACCGCGGAAGCGGTGCGGAAATGCGCCGCGTATGACTGAAACCCCGACAGGGGTGACACATGGATCTCAGCCGCACGAAATTGGCCCACAATCAATGAGCGGCCCGCTTGACGTTTCCGTGGCCTGCCGTCAGTATGCTGCCTTGATTCTGGGGGTGCGGACTTTTGCATCCGTTAACGCATTTCGAGTCGCGGCGTACCACAGGGATCGGCAAGAATGTCTGAGGGAAAAGGTCTGCTCATCGTTTATACCGGGCCGGGCAAGGGCAAGACAACCTGCGCGCTGGGCACGGCGTTTCGCGCCGTCGGGCAGGGCTTGCGCGTGCTCATGGTACAGTTCATAAAGGGGTCCTGGCATTACGGGGAGCTCGACGCCGCCAAGCTGCTGGGCGACGACAAGATGGAAATTCTGCCGATGGGGCGCGGCTTCGTAAAAATTGGCGGCGCGGAGACCGATCCCGAGGACGTGCGCCTTTGCGAGGAGGCCTGGTCGTTTGCGCTGGCGCGAATCCAGAGCGAGAAGTACGATCTGGTGGTGCTCGATGAGATCAATTACGTGATCAGCTACCACATGCTGGATCCGGAAAAAGTCGCCGCGGCGCTCGCCGCGCGCCCCGAGCGCGTGCATGTGATCTGCACGGGACGCAATGCGCATCCGTCGCTGGTGGAGGCGGCCGATCTGGTCACCGAGATGCGCGAGGTCAAGCACCCCTACACGAAAGGCATTCTCGCCCAACGCGGGATCGATTACTAAATTTTCCATGGCCTGGTTCAAGAGAGAGAAAAAACGGATCGATCAGCCCACGCCGCCCGACGAGCGCCGCGTGAAGACCGAAGGGCTGTGGACCAAGTGCGAGAGCTGTCGCGCGATTGTCTGGAAGAAGGACCTCGAAGCCAACTGGCGCGTCTGCCCGAAGTGCCAGCATCATTTCCGTTTGAACGCGGCGCAAAGGCTGGTGCTGCTGCTCGATTCGCGCTGGGTCGAGCACGATGCCGCGCTCGCCTCGAACGATCCACTGCACTTTACGGACACCAAACCTTACGCATCGCGATTGAAGGACGCGCGCAAGAAACTCGGCATGGCCGACGCCATTGTCACCGCCGAGGGCCTGCTCAACGGGCGGCCGGTCATCTGCTGCTCGATGGAGTTCAACTTCATCGGAGGCTCGATGGGGGCGGTGGTCGGTGAGAAAGTGACGCGCGCGATTGAAGCCGCCATTGCGAAAAGAGTTCCGCTCGTGATTATTTCCTGTTCCGGCGGGGCGCGCATGATGGAGGGCACCATCAGCCTGATGCAACTCGCGAAAGTATCCGCCGCGCTCGCGCGCCTCGACGAAGTCCGCCTGCCGTTTATTTCCATCCTTACCGATCCCACGACCGGCGGCGTCACCGCGAGCTATGCCATGCTGGGCGACATCAACATTGCCGAGCCGGGCGCGTTGATCGGTTTCGCCGGGCCACGCGTCATCGAACAAACCATGCGTCAAAAACTTCCCAAAGGTTTTCAGACGGCCGAATTTCTTCTGGACCACGGCTTCCTCGATGCCGTCGTTCATCGCAAGGACCTGAAGACTTATATCTCGTCCGCTCTCGATTTTTTCCTGGCGTAAACTCGATTTCTCACCATGGCGCGTTGGATATATTGGATTTCGGTGCGAAGTAGGTTTTGGTGGCACAGGCTTCAGCCTGTGTGCTCTTCTGCGCCCCTGAAAATCAAAACCACACAGGCTGAAGCCTGTGCTACTGGACCGTGCTGGACTTGTGTAATGGCTGCGCGCATGGGAACAGGCCAACGGCTGTGACACAATTCTAGTGAGAAATGCGGGCTAAGCCAAATGACCTACGAAGAATCGGTCCGGTATCTTCTCTCACTCGGACGGGAGCTTGCCTCGCCGCAACAGGCGAGCGTGGCGAAGTTCGACCTCGCGAATACTACCACGCTGTGCGAAAGGCTCGGGCAGCCGCAACGTGCGTTCCAATCGGTGCACATCGCCGGCACGAACGGCAAGGGCTCAACCGCCGCGATGCTGGACTCGATCCTGCGCGCCGCGGGGCTGCGCACGGGCCTCTACACTTCGCCGCACCTCGGTCGCATCAACGAGCGCGTCCGCCTCGATGGCCGCGAGATTTCAGACGCGGATTTCGCCGGCACGTTCACGCGCCTGCACAAAGTGATCGAGGAATTGCTGGCCGCGGGGAAACTCGCCGCTCACCCGACTTTTTTCGAGTGCGTCACGGCCTTGGCGTTTGAATTTTTCGCGCGTGCGGGCGCGCAGTTCGCGGTTTGCGAGGTTGGGATGGGGGGCCGGCTGGACGCCACCAACATTCTGCTGCCTGAAGTCGCTGTGATTACGCAGATTGATTTCGACCACGAAAATTATCTCGGTCATTCGATCGAGGAAATCGCCGGGGAAAAGGCCGGCATCATCAAGCCCGGGGCTCGGGTCGTGAGCGCCGCGGAACATCTGATCGCGCGCGTCGTGATCCGGCGCCGCGTAGCGGAGCAATCCGCGTTTCTCGTCGAAATCGAAAACGAATTCCGCATCGAAAATATCACGACGCGCGAGGGCTGCTTTGCATTCACTGTCATCACCAATGATTCCGGCGCGAGCATCCCGCTGACCGTGCCGCTCCCGGGCCGCTTCCAGATTCGCAACGCGCTCACCGCGCTGGCCGCCGCAAGAATGCTTGCCGAGCGCGGCGCGCCCATCGATGACGACGCCATTGCGCGCGGCATCGCCTCAACCGTGTGGCCCGGCCGCCTCGAGCGCATCGCCGGGCAGCCTGAGATCTATTTTGACGGCGCTCATAATCCTTCCGGCGCGCGCGAAATCGCCGTATTCTGGCAAACGCATTTGCCCGGGCGGAACATTTATCTCGTCTATGGCGCTCTGCGCGACAAAGCCGTTGATGAAATTGCCGGACTGCTTTTCCCGCACGCTGCGGCGGTGATCCTCACATCGCCGGCCCAGTCCCGCGCCATCTCCGCTCCCGTCCTTGCGGAAATGACCGCGCATCACGCCCGGCGCGCTGAAGTTTTTCCCGATCCGAATCTCGCGTTCGAGCGAGCCCTTGAACTTGCTGCTCCAGAGGACGTCATTTTCGTCACCGGATCGCTCTATTTGGTCGGCGACCTGCGCCGGTACTGGATGTCGCGCGCCGCTGGCCGCGCAGGGGTCTCGTAAGGCTCACGCCCGAAATCTTGACCCTCATCCTCGCAAGCCCTGCCGGTAGTCCCTTATATGTGGAAAGCGTAAAGATTGCGCGATTCGCCGAGCTAAGAGAGTGGCCGATTTGTTACCCAACCGGCCAGCGTTGAAGCCCGGATAGGGTCGTCGAAATGTTGCAGAAACCCTGTCCGCGAGCTCGTTGTAAATTTGTGAAAACTACACGCTCCAAGCAAGACAGTTTCGAGCGGGCAAAAACAGCTGTTTTCTCCCAGAGATGCAAATGCCCCTCGTTTCCCTTCAGCTCGTGCACTCTCACAAGATTTCTATAGTATGGAGATGCGCTCCGGCAGATAATACGAGCCGTTTAGTCACTCAATTTTGCCGCGCATCACCAGGCACCTTTGCGAGACCCGCACCTATAAAGAGCGTCGATTTGTGGATTGGAGATAAGGTTCTATGCAAATAATCCTGAAAAATGTTCGCAGCTTCTGCGGCTCTCATAAAATTCCTCTGAAACCATTGACGCTGCTCGTGGGGGAAAACAGCACAGGTAAGTCAACTTTTCTCGCCATGGTGGCTCATGTCAACCAGGCCGGATTCCCATCGACGCGCCCGACATTTAATATCCCGCCTTTTGACCTGGGGACTTACGACTCCATTGCGACGTATAAGGGAGGTCGCGCTGGCCGGGCGAACTCATTTTCCGTAGGCTTCTCAACTGACGAGAGTGACAATGACCGCACACTCGTCGCAACGTACGCCAGCCACAGAGGCCAACCTCAAGTGAAGGACCTTCGGGCTTCGTCGGCATCTGGCGAAATATCCGTAAAGATTCTCCAAGAATCCCACACGGCCCATTTTGCACTCAAACTCGATAACGTCGGTGCCCTAGAATTTGATGTCGATATGAAAATGCTCGGGACTCCGGAGACGGACGTCCCATTTAATTATTTGCTTCGGCTGTTTCCCGGAGACCCAGGAAAGAAGGAGTCGCCCCTTGCTACACGTCCGGACGTGTTTTTGGGGGTGTCCCGTATGCTTCGCCGAGCCGCATTCCCGGTGCTCGCTCTGGCTCCAGTTCGAACCCATCCAAGGAGAACCTACGACGAGTTCAGCGAGGAATTCGATCCGGAAGGCGACCATGTTCCTGTTTTGTTGGCTCGGCTTTGGCAAGAGGAAGACGAAGCCAGCAGAGTAACACTCATGGAAGCGCTTAATGAGTTCGGCATATCGTCGGCACTTTACAAGCGAATCAGTGTGAGGCGCCTAGGTCGAAGGCCGACCGATCCATTTCAGATACTTGTCACGATGGCTGGTCCTCCGGTCAATATTCCGGACGTTGGTTACGGAGTCAGCCAGGCTCTCCCCGTTGTGGTGCAAAGTGTCCTGGCTGGGAAGGAAGGAATGTTGCTTCTTCAGCAACCTGAAGTGCACTTGCACCCACGAGCCCAAGCAGCGTTAGGCTCATTCTTCGCTCGGTTGGTCGCCAGCGAAAAGAAACACCTGGTGATCGAAACTCATAGCGATTATCTCCTGGACCGCGTTCGGCTCGAGGTTGCCCAGGGTAAGCTCTCAGCTGATGACGTGCAGATCCTCTTCTTCGAAAAGGAAGGGATAGAAACTTCCGTCCATCAAATCCGGTTGGACAAACACGGAAACGTTGAAGGCGCACCAGGGTCCTATAGGCGTTTTTTCCTCGAAGAGGAAGACAGTCTATTTTCAAGGACCCAAGAATAGTGTGCCTCATACTGGACATAAATATCCTTCATAGGATATTTCCCGCCGCATCTGTAGACCACGTGCCGGTGAACAAAGCGCTGAGAGAACTCAAGGCAACGATGGTGTATGGGGGAGAATTGAGACGGGAATATCAGCGCGCCGGGTGGTTTCGACCATTTCTACGCCGGCTTCGATCAACAAGGAGCAGCGAAGCTCATTCCAGACCGCGAAGTGGACGCGCAAACCGAGGCCATACGTCTGGCGGGGGGCTATCGGTCCGACGATCCACATATTCTTGCGCTCGCAATCGTCGCCAAAGTCCGATTGGTGTGCACAGAAGACGATGACCTTTCGGCCGATTTTACAAATAAGGAAATCATCAATGATCCGCGCGGAAACGTCTATCGTCGCGCTGACCATGCTCACTTGCTGCGAAGGCACTGTCACAAGCCAAACCCCTAAATACGCCTGATTTTGTCCCGGAAGAAACGAACGAGAACTATCCTTCGTTTTTCGGCTTTTGCGAGCCGACGCGGTTCGGTATTTTCGTCCGCCTCCACGCATCCCGCGTCGCACGAAACCTTCATATTAGTACGCTATACCTTCCCTGCTACTTTCGCCTTCAAGGCCGTTCAGGGTTACAATGCATCTCCCCCCATCTGCAAAGCCGCCCGTTACCGATTGCGGGGCATCTGCGTTTCCCGCCGTTGACACGGGAGGGAGCATCCAGTAACAAGGGAGCATCCTTAGATTTGGTGCCAGCGCGCTGTCAGGAGAACTTTGATGAAAACCCGCTCCCCTTTTAATGCCGCTCTAGTCGTTTTGGCGGCCCTGTCCATTGCGATTCCCGCGGATGTGAGGGCGCAGGTCGGGCAGAAAGCAGGCCAGGTTTCGCGAGCCATCCCCGAAGTGGCGATCGCACGCGGCACGCAGCAATTGCCCGCGCCCGTCAAGGCTCTGGTGGACTGGGGCGATGTGGTTAAAACGAATGAAGGCGGGCGGGCGCGTGTTTCGCTCGACGATGGGTCCGTGCTCAATGTCGGCTCGAGCTCTTCGCTTACTGTGACCCAGCACGATTCCGCCGCGCAACAGACGCAAATCGAATTGACTTACGGGCGCATGCGCTCGCAGGTCGTCAAACAGGCCAAACCCAACGCCAAGTTTGAGGTCCACACAGCCATGGGCGTCGCCGGCGTCGTGGGTACGGATTTCTTTCTCGGCTATTTGAACGGGATATTCCAGTTGATTGTTTATGATGGCCACGTCAAATTCTGCAATTTGGACGGCGTCTGCGTGGACGTTCTGGCCGGGCAGATCGCCACCATCCGTAACGGCCATCAATCTCCCGACCAGCCGTCGCAAGCCACGCCTGCGGAGCTGACCGAGGCGGCTAATGCGACTTCGATTGGGTTGGCCCTGAGCGAACCACCGGTGCATCACATCGGCCCGTGGACCTGGGTGGGCATGACGGTGCTCGTAGCCGTGCCGGCGATTCGCCATACCAATAGCGACTCGCGGCAAACCCGCCAGCCAGTGTCATAAATCCGATTTGTACGAATCCTACCGAAGGCGTGCTGAACGCCCCCCCTCGCCGGAGGTGTACTCGGATTGTTGACCCAGCGGGGCGGCCGAAAATACCTCATCCATCGCGCTCCATTTCATCGTTCGCAGACACCAAGTACGGACTCCCGCATCTCGAATAATTGTTGGGACTTCGGCGACCCCCAGCCGTTCGAACGCATCCAACGTTTCTACGCACAGGCCTGCGGCTGCCGCGATGGCAACTTCCGTGAGCGCGTGTTTGAGATTGACGGCGCATAGGCATACACTAGTAGTTTCGTGCTACCGATGAATCATCAGCCTGGAGCGTCCCTTGTGAAAACATTCACTCTCGCAAGTCTCGCAATGTTCCTCTCCCTGAACGCGTTGGCGGCCAACAAGCCGGCCCGCCGCCCGGAACCGATCCCGCCTCCGCAGCAGGCGGCGCAAGCCACGCCAGCCCCCGTCCTCGTAACGATGGGCCAGGAGCTCGACCGCGAGATGCCCATTCTTTCGAAAGCCTCTCCGTCGGCATACTTCATCAACTACACGCTGACCTCGACGCAGCGGGCCGAAGTCATGGGTTCGAACGGAGCATTGCTTTCGAGCGAGGAAAGCCGTTCCCGTTGGCTGGAAACGCAAGTGCGTGTGGGCAGCTACGACCTCGACAACACGCACAAGGTGGGAAATTCTGTTTCAGCGGGAAGGCAGCTTCGGCACTTCCGTGCCGGTGGAGGATGACGCCGGTGTGCTCCGCCGCGCCATGTGGCTGCAGACCGAGAAGCAATATACGGCCGCCGCCGAAGGCCTGATCAAGATCAATACCAGCAAGGAAGTGCAGGCGCAGACCGCCGAAGAGCACGCGCCGGATTTTTCCCGCGAGCAACCGCATGTGTTCTACGGCCCGGAAGTTTCCGTTCATCCCGACCGCAAACCTTGGGAAGACAAAGTCCGGCTGTACACGCGCGCGTTTCGAGCGTCGCCGCAGATCCTGAATTCGATCGTCACTTTCAGCGCGCTTGGGGAAAACCAGTATCAGGTCAACAGCGAAGGCTCGCGCTTGCAGTTCGGCCAGGTTCATTACCGGCTGGAATTGTTCATTCAGGGCAAGGCGCCCGATGGGATGGACATCAACCGTTACTTTAATTTTGATTGGACCAACCCAGCCGACGCGCCGGACGACAAGACGGTGCTTGCCGAAGGACAGGTTCTCCGCAAGGAGCTGGAAGCGCTGGTGGCCGCGCCGCTGGTCGAACCCTATGCGGGCCCCGCGCTCCTGACCGGCCGCGCCACCGCGGTTTTCTTCCACGAAGTTTTCGGGCATCGCGCCGAAGGTTTCCGCCAGAAAGATATCACCGAGGGACAGACCTTCGCGCGGAAGGTCGGCGAACGAATTCTTCCGCCATTCCTTTCCATCTATGACGACCCGACCAGGAAGACCATCGGGAAGGACGTCCTGATCGGCTTCTACCCGTTTGACGATGAAGGCACCCCGGCCGAGCGCGTCACGCTGGTGGACAAAGGAATTTTGCGCAATTTCGAAATGTCGCGCCAGCCGCTGACCGGATTTCCGCGTTCGAACGGCCACGGGAGACGACAGATCGGCGCTCAACCGGTCTCGCGCCAGGGAAATTTGATCGTGCAGAGCAGCCTCACCGTGACCAACGCCGAGCTGCGCAGGAAACTAATCGAGGAAATCAAACGCCAGGGAAAACAATTTGGGCTGCTGATTGACGATATCGCCGGCGGGTTTACGTTCACCGGCCGCGGCCAGCCGCAGGCGTTTCAAGTGCAACCCCTGGTTGTTTACAAAGTGTTTGCGGATGGACGCCCCGATGAGTTGGTCCGCGGCGTGGACATTGTTGGCACGCCGCTGGTTTCGCTCACCAAGATTCTCGCCACCGGCGACACTCCGGAAATATTCAATGGATATTGCGGCGCGGAATCGGGTTCCGTGCCTGTCGCCGCGGTTGCTCCCGCGATCCTGATTTCCGAGATGGAAGTGCAGAAGAAGGAGACTTCAACCGACAAGCCGCCCATCCTGCCGCCGCCCGCGCACGATGAAGAAGGGGCGCGCCGATGAACCGCGCTGCGATCGTTCCGCTGGCGGCGCTTGCGTTCCTGCTCGTTCAGGCAAGGCCAGCGGGAGCCGCTCCCCCCAAACACCTGGCCGCGAAGCCTTCCCTGGCACAGCAACCCGCGGCGGCCGATCCAGACAAGACGCTTGCCGCCATGCAGGATGAGCTGGACCGATCGCGCCAGCGTCTTGAGTTGACCATTCCCGGCGAGAGCAATCCGGCGCGCCCGTATTATATCCAGTATCGAATACTCGATATGGACGTCCGCACGATCGTGGCGGAATTCGGCGCGCTGATTTCGTCGACCTCCGGGCGCAACCGCATCATGAGCGTGGACGTCCGCGTGGGAGACTATAACCTCGACAGCTCCAATTTCATCACCGAGGAAGGCTTCAGCGGGTTCCTCGGCTCGACCGGCACGGTCGGGATTGACCGCGATTATGATTCCCTGCGCCAGGACCTGTGGCTGGCCTCCGACCAGGCCTTCAAGGCCGCCGTGGAAAATCTTTCCAAGAAACAGGCGTTTGTTTCGCGGCTGGCGAAAGCGCCGAGCATTCCCGATTATTCTCCAGCGCCTCCGACCGTGGCCGTGGAACCTCTTCGCGAACCGGACTGGACGTCGCGCAACTGGGAGCAGGAAGCGAAATCGGTTTCCGCGGCGCTGCGCGCGTTTCCGCAACTGCACAGCTCTCGCGTTACTTACCATTTAATCTACACGACAAGTTATTTACTGAATAGTGAAGGGACGAAGATTCGCGCCAATCACAGCCTGGCGGCCGTGGAAGCGAGCCTGGAGACGGAGTCGGACGACGGCATGCCCCTGCACAATTTTCTGGCCGTCTATCGCAGCCGTCCCGATGAATTGCCCGCTGCGGACGCCGTTCGGAAGGACCTCGAACTCGCCGGAGAGCAGTTGATCACGCTCCGGGTGTCGCCTCCCGCGGCCGATTATGACGGTCCGGTCTTTTTTGAGCCGGCCGCGGCGGGTTCGCTGCTGGCGCAGATGCTGGGAACGTCCATGTCCGGGGCGCGCGGCCCGCTGGCCACGCAATCGGGCTTTGAACAATTGATGGAGCGGCTGGGCGGACGCAGCGAATGGACGGGAAAGCTGGGCACGCGCGTTTTGCCGGCGAATGTTTCTGTCGTGGACGATCCAACGGTGAAGCAGTTCGGCGGGCAGGATCTGCTCGGGACGTATGCAGTGGACGAAGAAGGCGTGAAGGCGGAACGCGTGCAGGTGATCGAAAACGGAATCCTGCGCGATCTGCTGATGTCGCGCCGCCCGGGTCCGGATCTGGTCCACTCGAACGGTCATGGACGCGCCGCGTTTCTCGCTGATGCGCGCCCGTTGATCAGCAATCTTTTTTTTACTTCAACGGCCGCCGAGTCTCCCGCCGACCTGAAGAAGAAATTCCTGGATACGTGCAAGCAGAATGGAAATAAATGGTGCCTCCTGGTGCGCGCGATGGACAATCCCGTCCTCGGCGTGCGCGAACAGGACGACCTTTCCGAAATTGTGATGGGCGCCGCGTCCGGCGCCGCCACCGGCGACCGCTTGCCTTTGCTGGTGTATCGAGTGAATGCCGACGATGGAACGGAATCGCTGGTCCGCGGCGCTCGGCTCGCCGGGCTTACGCTGCGGGCGATCCGCAACATCGCCGGCGTCGGCAGCGATGCCGCGCCGTTCAACTTCACGCAGAGCCAGCAGGCGGGTTTTGCCGGAACCGCGCTGGCGGCCTTCGGTTCCGCCGACTCGGGCGTTCCAGCAACCGTGATTGCGCCGTCGCTGCTATTCGATGACGTCGAAGTTCACGGCGCACGCGGCGAGCCGGAACGTTTGCCGCTGGTTCCTCCGCCACCGATGAATTAGGCGCCTCGAACAGGGCCGTCTTACGCGTTGGCCATGTCAAGGTAACGCACCGTTGAGGACTGGGTCGGTTTGGAAGGCCAATCTTGAGTCACTTCCGGTTTGCCGACGATACATACTCTATCCGCCCAAACCAACTCAAAAGGCTTGTTTTTATTGGAGATTTGTGAGGTTAAGCGCGATTGCAGTTACTTGCCGACTGGCACTTTGCGTCGCACTTCGTCGAAGAAGTTCATTAGGAAGATCACGTGGCTCTGCGCCTTCTGTCCTTCCGCTGTCTCGACCGGCATTAACGCGGCGATGCGCTTGCCATCCGGCGCGAGATCGTAGGTGGCGGTGCCGACAGGCCCGAAATTCGCCAGCTGTTTGTCGGACCATATGCGCGGCTTATCCGGGACAAACGAATCCGCCTTCGCGGCGTACGTGGCCACCATAATCCGGTTGTCATCGGTTCGGAAGAACAGTTCATGACCGTTGCTTGACCACTCCGGGTACACGCCTCCCGCGTTCGAGATCTGCCACTTTCCTCCCTTGTCAGGAAACGCCCGCACGTACACCTGATACGTTCCTGACTCGTTGGAAGCATAGGCCAGCCAGTGGCCGTCGGGAGAAAAAGCCGGTTGGCGCTCGTCCGCCGGAGTTTGCAGGAAGATCTCGGGTTTTCCGGCCCGCAGCCCGGCGCCGCCACTTTCGATGGTCATCGTCCAGATGTCGTATGAGGTGACCGGATTCAATTCGTTGTATGCCAGCCGCTTTCCATCTGGAGTGAAAGAGGATGGAACCAGTAAATTCTTGCTCTGGATCAAGTGTTGGGGTTTGCCCGCCCCGTCGGAGCGGACCCACCAGATGCCCCCAGGTCCGTTGAATGCGATGTAGCGGCCATCGGGGCTCCACACCGGGCCGAGGTTGGTGCCGCCGCCGAACGTCAGGCGCGTCATGGTGTCGCGCCGGGCTTCGTACACCCAGATGTCCGACCCGTCGTCCAACACCAGCCGCTGGCCATCGGGCGACACGCGCGGCCGCTGATAGACGCCTGGTTTCGCCAGCAGCGGCTGCGTCTTGCCGGCGGCATCCAACCACTGCACGGTGACCAGATTGCCTTGCGCCGCTCCGCCGCTGCGGTATACCAAGGTTCCGTTCCGCGAAAAATCAAACTGTGCGGAGCCATTTGCCGTGCTGTAGGCAACCCCATCCAGCACCGGCGATGGCGTGCCGCGCACTTCCAGCTTTTCGGGATCGAACGACACGGCAAACACCGTTCCTTTATTGATGTAAACCAAGTGGCCAGTCCCATTCGACGCGGGCAGATACCTGCCAAAAGTGCCTCCGCGTTGCAGCGTTTTCCGCTGGTGATCGGCCAAAGACATGACTTCGATGTTGGCCCCATCGTATGCAGTGCCTGATGTGCTGGAGGTGAACAGCACCGCCTTGCCTCCTGGCAGAATCTGCGGCCAGCGCTGCGTGACTTCTCCTGGCGCCAGTTGCGTCACGGGCGTGGGTGCGCCACCAGCGGCTGGAATCCGCGACAGAACACCGCCAGCGTTAGTAAACGCCGCGATAATGTTGCCATCCTCGCCCCAACTGCCGCCCTCAGCAGTCCCCGCGTCACACAAGGTGATTGCCGAGCCGCCCTCGACCGAAATCTTTTGCAGCCTTCCCGGCGAGAAGAAAGCGACCCACTGCCCGTCCGGCGAGAAGAAAGGAGCATACGCCCCCTGCGTTCCTGCAAGCTCCGTGGCATTGGGCTGATCGAGCCGCCTGGTAAAGAGCCGCCCTTGCGACACGTACACCAGCCGCGTGCCGTCAGGCGAAAGGATCGTGTCGGTTCCCCGCGGGGAGCCAAGCGACACGTCGGGGCCCAGGTCAACGTCCAACCGCACCAGTGCTCGTTCGACAGGCCGCGTTGACCGCCACCAGCCCCACAACGCGACGACCAAGAGCACCGCCAGCACTGCGGCTACCCCACCGACCGCGATTAGTAATTTGCTCGTGGAATCTGGAGCGGCCTGCGTGGCACCGGAATGTTTTGGTGCCGCAATCGCATCTTCAATCTCAATCCGGATCGTCGCCGCATCCGGGGTTCGCTGACGCCGATCCTTTCGCAGGCAGCGTTGCAGCAGAACGCGAATCGAGGGGGAAATATTCGCGGGCAGCGCGTCGAACGCGGGCTCCGTCTTTACCACGGATGCGAGAATGTCCCCGATATCTTCGCCGTGGAATGCGGGTTTACCGGTCAGCAACTCGTACAGCACTGCGCCGAATGCCCAGATGTCGGTGCGTTTATCTACGGTTTTGCCCTTGGCCTGCTCGGGTGACATATAAGCCGCAGTACCGAGGATCACGCCCTGCATTGTTGCCGCCATGCTCAGCGTCGGAGAATTGCCCAGGTCTTCGGTTGATGTGTCGCCCGCAAATGCTTTCGCCAAGCCGAAATCCAACACTTTGACTTTCCCCTCGGGCGTCACTTTCACGTTGGCGGGCTTCAGGTCGCGGTGAATGATTCCTTTTTCATGTGCGGCTTCGAGGGCCTCGGCAATCTGCTTCGCTATAGCCAGCGCTTCTTCGATGGGAACGGCGCCTTCGCGTTTCACGCGTTGTTGCAAATTGTCACCGGGGACAAGTTCCATCACCAGAAAATGAGTGCCGCCAGATTGTTCCAGTCCGTGGATCGTGGCGATATTCGCATGATTCAGCTGTGCCAGCATTTTCGCTTCGCGCTGAAATCGGGAAAGCCGCTCTGGGTCACTTGAAAACGCTTCCGGCAAAACTTTGATGGCTACGTCGCGCCCGAGCTTGGCGTCGTGCGCTTGATACACTTCTCCCATGCCACCCGCGCCAATCTGCGCGACGACTTCGTAGGAGCCAAGTTTGGAGCCAGAGGCGAGTCCCATCACTTCTTCCCCGTGGGAACTTTTTGCTTCAACTCTTCAAACCAATTCTGCACCACGACGATTTGCGTGGCGGCCTGCGCCTGCTCGATGGGCTTGAGCATCAGGAATCGCTGGCCGTCCGCCGACACATCGTAGTAGCTGTTGTTCGGCGAAGGCGGCACGTACGGCCCCTCAAAAAGCATCCTGGGTTTATCCGCCGAAAATGCGGGCTGCGTGGTGATGTCCACCGCCATCATCTTGTCGCCGTTGCCGTAAGTAAGCTCTCGTCCGTTGGCGCTCCACCGCGCATCCATGCCGCCGTCCGTCGAAATCTGCCACTTCCCGCCCGGACCCGGGTAAGGCTGCACATAAACCTCATAGCGGCCCGATTCATTTGACATGTAAGCCATCCAGCGGCCGTCGGGGGAAATACGACCAAGCTCATAAAACGGTGTCCGCAAAAAAGGCACCGCCTTGCGGTCTTTCATGTCCATCACCCAGATGTCATATCCGGTGGTGGGAGCGATTTCACCGAAGGACAGGAGTTGCCCGTCCGCCGACCATGACAATGGAAAGCGCGTGTACTCGCTGCTGGTCAGTTTCTCCAGGCCGCCACTGCCGTCAGCCTTCTGCCAGAAAACGCTCGTTGGGCCGTCCTTGTTCGAGTAGAAGGCTATCCTGCTGCCATCGGGCGTCCAGACCGGACCGGCGTTCGAGGACCCCTCGAAGGTAAGCCGGGTCATTGTATCCCGAGCCAGTTCGTATACCCAGACTTGGCCATCCTGATCCACGGCTACCTTGCGGCCGTCGGGAGAAATACGCGGCCGGTTATAGGCACGTGGCGGGGCGGCCAAAGGTTGCTCCTTGCCGTCGCGACTGACCCAGACCAGCTTGCTCTGGTTTCCCTGAATGCCGCCGGAAACATAGACCAGCGAGCCTGTGGCGGAGATGCTGTATTGCGCTGCTCCTGTGCCATTCCGCTGCACATTTTCCACTACCGGGACGGCCTCGCCGGTGAGCGCCCGCCGTCGTGCGTCAAACGGGGCGGCCATCAGGGTGCTGCCTTGCACATACAGCAAGTGCCCTGAAGCGGCATAGCGCGGCTGTGTGGACCCCGGGACCGGAACCAGAATGCGTTGTTCGCCGGTCCCGGTCACATGGACTGCAACTTGCATCGTCGTTGTGTTCCATCCCAGAACCGAAAAGCACTGCCTTGCCGTCCGGCAAAACCTCCGGCCAGCGGTGGCTGGCGTCTTCTTTCGCAAACTGAGTCAGCGGTTTCGCTGCGCCTCCCCCCTCCGGCATTTGCTGCACGGGTCCGCCGACGGAAGGCGCGAAAGCGATGGTGCCCTGGCTGCCCCAACTGGCCCCGCGAGCAATCGCAGCATCGCCGAGCGTGGTCGCCCCTCCGCCATTCACGGAAACCTTCTTCAGCTTGCCTCCTGCAAAGAAACCGAGCGACTGACCATCGGGCGAAAAGAAGGGATTGACTGCGCCATCGGTGCCGGGAATCGCTCTGGCCTCCAGGCTGTCCATGGCCCGCAAGTAAAGCTGCTGAACGCTGCCCTGGAGGGCTATATAGGCCAGCAGCCTGCCATCGGATGAAATGACCACCGCCGGATTTTCTCCCACCGCCAGCCGTTGGTCGGCGGGCAGCGTAATCACGGTTCGCGTGACAGGCTTCGGCGGCGTGGGCTTTAGATTCCACACGGCGATGGCGGCGACAATGCCCACAGCCAGTGAGCAACCCGCAGTCAACAGGACCGCTCCCCGCCCGAGCACGCCGGTGCCAATCGCTGCGGCGGTCGGTTCTGCCGTTGTCCGAGCCGCAATCGCATCTTCAATCTCAATCCGGATCGTCGCCGCATCCGGGGTTCGCTGACGCCGATCTTTTCGCAGGCAGCGTTGCAGCAGAACGCGAATCGAGGGGGAAATATTCGCGGGCAGCGCGTCGAACGCGGGTTCCGTCTTTACCACGGATGCGAGAATGTCCCCGATATCTTCGCCGTGGAATGCGGGCTTACCGGTCAGCAATTCGTACAACACGCAGCCAAACGCGAAGATGTCGGTGCGCTTGTCCACCGCTTTGCCCTTGGCTTGCTCAGGACTCATATAAGCAGCCGTGCCCAGAATCACTCCTTGCATGGTCGCGGCCATACTCAATGTCGGCGAATTGCCCAGGTCTTCGGTTGATGTGTCACCAGCAAATGCTTTCGCCAAACCGAAATCGAGAACTTTGACTTTTCCTTCCAGTGTCAACTTCACATTGGCGGGCTTCAGGTCGCGATGAATGATGCTTTTCTCATGTGCGGCTTCGAGAGCTTCGGCGATCTGCTTCGCAATGACGAGAGCTTCTTCGATGGATACAGGCCCGTCGCGTTTGACGCGCTGTTGCAGCGTGTCACCGGGAACCAATTCCATCACGAGGTAATGCGTGGCGCCCGATTGCTCCAGCCCGAAGATCGTAGCGATGTTGGGATGATTGAGCTGTGCCAGCATCTTCGCCTCGCGCTGGAATCGGGCGAGCCGATCAGCATCATGTGCGAAGGCTTCGGGCAAAACTTTGATCGCCACATCGCGCCCGAGCTTGGTGTCGTGGGCTTGATACACCTCGCCCATTCCACCCACCCCTATTTGCGAGAGGACGCTGTACGTGCCGAGTTTGGTGTCTGCGGATAGTGGCATGGGAGCGAGTCGGCTGAGTTTACTCGATCAAAGACCCGAAAGGTAACGGAATACGGGCAAACCGGAAGTTGACCCGTAATCGAACCGATCAATGCCCTGGAAACCGGAATTTCCGGAATGTGGGATTTGTGAGGGCTTCGGAATCAATCGACTTCGTCACCAACTTCGAGCAAGGCAACGAGCTCCATTATTCATCTCCTACTTCCACCGGAATGTACCTGCTAACCACAAGAACAAGCGAACAACGGTTGGCCGCGCGACGCCTTCTGTGTTATCCTGCGCTCGCATTTGGAGCGATCCATGACCAAAATTAAAACTTCAGCTCTGCTGTTGTCTTGCACTGTTTCGCTGGCGTCCTGCCTGTTGCTGGCGCAGGTCCAAAGGCCCGGGGAGTATCCGCGGGGCGAGAAGCCTTCTCCGATGATGAATTTTTTCGTGACGAGCGAACCCATCGGCGACGGCGGCAATCTCGGCGGACTGGCCGGCGCTGACGCACATTGCCAAGTGCTCGCAACGGCCGTAGGCGCAGGAAATCGCACCTGGCACGCTTACTTGAGCACGCAGGCGCGGCCCGGCCAGCCGGCAGTGAACGCGCGCGACCGCATCGGCAAAGGTCCCTGGTACAACTTCAAAGGCGAAATGATCGCGCAGGATCTCGCGCACCTGCACGGCGATACGATGGAACTGGCGCATCAGGGAAATAATCTGAATAAGCTCACCGGGTTGACGGAAAAAGGCCAGATCGTGCCGGGTTTGTATGACTATTCCGATCCACGCGACAACGACTGGAATTACGCCAAAACCACCCGGTTTTCGACTCGCCACGAAATGCTCACCGGTACTCAGACCGATGGCACCGCGTTCACCGATGGTGTCGATCACACCTGCGATAACTGGACCAGCAACAAGAGCCCGGCCCCGGGAACGTCGAACGGAAACCTGAATGCTGCCGATGGCAGGCCTAACGCCCAGATCGGTTTTCCCGACCGCAATGGCGGCGGCAGCGGTTCCTGGAACTCCGCTCACGGAACCCGCGGCTGTGCCCAGACGGATTTGCCGAAAACCCACGGCATCGGCCTGTATTACTGTTTCGCGATTAACTAGAATGGCGGAAAAGCATATGACCAAGCCACATGCTCACGTTGTCGTCTTGTGTACTTTGATGCTGGCCTCTTGCCTGATGCTGGCTCAACAGAACGCGCCGAATACCCAGGGCGTCACGCCGCCCCCCGGTAGCCCGACGCCGACTCCGGCTCGAATGACCTTTTTCGTCACCAGCGTCGGTCTCGGTAAAGGCGGAGACCTTGGCGGACTTGCGGGCGCCGACGCGCACTGCCAGGCGCTTGCGGCGGCTGTCGGCGCGGGCGGTCACACCTGGCACGCCTATCTCAGCACTCAGGCTCGTCCCGGACAGCCCGCCGTCAACGCGCGTGACCGTATCGGCACCGGGCCTTGGTTCAACTGGTCGTTCGCGCAACTGGGGGCGCCGCAAAACGCCATCATTTCGGCAGACCTTGCCGAACTTCACGGAGACACGCTCGTCCAGGCGCAGCGCGGCAGCAATCTATTCAAACAGTCCACACGCAACGAGCATGGACAGGTCATTCACGGCATCGGCGATACGCCACCGATTCAGCACGAAATTCTCACGGGATCGAAGTGGGACGGCCGCGCTTACATGGATAACGCCGACCATACTTGCAACAACTGGACCAGCAGCTCAACAGGTTCCGCGCAGGTCGGCCATTCTGATCGAATCGGCAATGGCTCATCCTGGAATTCCTCGAACGCCACAAAAGGATGCAGCCAGGCAGCGCTGGAAAGCAGCGGCGGCGCAGGCCTTTTCTACTGTTTCGCAATTAACTGACATTCATCGGCTGGCCCATGCGCTTTGCGGCCGGAGTGTTTCGGCTCCTTGTAGCTCTTCCTTGCCGCTCCCAACTTCCAATCCCGCTCGGCATGAATCTCCCTACTCTCGAAATACGGGCTACTCGGAAACAACCCCTTGCCGCGGCGGCTCTTGTTTCCCAAACTGACGCAGGATCCACCGTTGCCGATTCCGCTAGGCTGGATGGCAATCGCATTTTGCTGCGAGGCGCTTCCCCGATATGGGTCTCTGCGCGGGTTCGCGCCGCGCTTTCTACATCGCGGCATCGTATAATCCTTTCGAGGATTCCCCATCACACGCTCTCCCAGTTCGGTCAAGCAGATGGCGGCGCTCGGATCGATCGGGTCCGCTCTGGTTCTGGTGGGGCTCAAGGTGTTTCTCGCCGTGGCCACCGGGAGTCTTGGCGTGCTGTCCGAGGCGCTGCACTCGGGGCTCGATTTGATTGCCGCGATCCTGACGTGGTTTTCGGTGCGCGTTTCCGACCGCCCTGCCGACTCCGAACATACCTACGGCCACGGGAAGATCGAGAGTTTCTCCGCGTTCGTCGAAACCGGGCTGCTGCTTGTCACCTCGGTTTACATCATCTTCGAGGCATTCGTCCGGCTCCTGTACAAACGAGTGCACCTGGAACCGAGCCTGCTGGTCATGTTGATTCTGGGTTTCGCGATGGGAATTGATTTAATTCGCTCGCGCGCGCTCGCCCGCGTGGCGCGCGAATATCCGAGCGAAGCGCTCGAAGCCGATGCGCTGCATTTCTCCACGGATGTGTGGAGCACGTTTGTCGTGATTTTGGGCATGGGCGCGGTGTGGATCGGCCAGAGGACGGGCGTCACGTGGCTGCAAAACGCCGACCCTATCGCCGCGCTTGTGGTCGCCGCGATCGTGATTTGGATCGGGTCGCGGCTGGGAAAGCGCACGCTGGACGCGTTGCTCGACGCGGCCCCGGCAGGCCTGCAGCAGCGCGTGGCCACGGCCGTCGCAAACATGGATGGTGTGATCTCGACCGAGCGCGTCCGCGTGCGCCGCGCCGGGAACCAGCACTTCGTGGATGTCACCATCAGCGTGCCGCGCTCGGCGAGTTTCGAGCAGGTGCACGCCATTTCCGACGCCGTCGAGCATCGCGTCGCCGAGATTGTTCCCGCGGACGTGATGGTTCACATGGAACCGCGCGCCGTCGCGGGTGAACATTTGTTTGATCGGATTCGCGTGATCGCCGCGCGGCGCGGCCTTTCCATCCATGAGCTTTCCGCGCACCACCTCGAAGGGCGATTGTTCATCGAGATGCATTTGGAAGTGCCCGAGCAATTGAGCCTGCGAGACGCGCACCGCCGCGCTTCGGAACTGGAGGAAGAAATCCGCACGCTGGGCGACGTGTCCGCTCCGGCGAGCGGCGCCGCTCCGATCGTGAATATCCACATCGAGCCGCTGGGGACGCACATCGCGTCCGTGGATGGCCAGCGCGGAGAAATGACGGGGCTCGGCCGCTCGATCGAAGCCTATATCAACAGCCTGCCGCGCGAATATCACGAGCTGGTGGATTGCCACGAAGTGCATGTCCGCCAGGTGGAACACAAAATTCTGGCTTCGTGCCACTGCGCGATGGATGGCAGCTTGCCGATCACGCAAATCCACGACGTGACAGCGGCGCTCGAAGACCGCGTGAAGGAGAAATTTCCGCAGATTGCGCGGGTCACGATTCATCCCGAGCCGGTGGAAGAGCGCTGAAGGCGCCAAGAGTTGTCTCATGAATTTCACCGAACTTAAAGTGATTCGCGTTTCAGGGGCTGAAGAACCCGCGCGTCAACTACAATTCGTGACCGCCAAGTGTCGCACCTACGGCGCTCGGAATTCCCTTTGCCACCGTTCCCAGCCCTTCCGGGCTGGGCTACGTTCTGCCGCGCCTCCGGCGCTCCCGCATAGGCGGTCCAGTGATGGCTGGTATTGTTTTGAATAGGCGGGGCGGCATCTTACTTTTGTCTGCCAACCCAAACCAGCGCGGCCAATGCCAAAATTGCCGGATAGCAGGTGACGACGTAGCGAGGTTCGGGAGCTTCCACGGTCGTAAGAAATGCCGTGCGGACTAGCATGTAGGCCACGAGCAGCGCGATGCCCCAGAGATTTGGCGCATCGTCAGTGGGTGATCCGGGCACGTGTGATCCGGGCGCGCGCACTTCGACGCCGCCCTTTCGCACGTAGCGTCGGGCGGCCCAAATTCCGGCCAGTGCGAGGGCGGGATAGAGGTATCCCAGCGCGCCGAATCCAGCCGTCGTCAGAAAACTCGCGTGGGAATCTTCCCAGGAATCCAGAATCGGCCAGAATTTTCCGTCGATTGGCAGCATTTCTGTCCGCGGTGTGAACCACATGGTCAGCGCGCGTCCAAAAGGCGCCCAGAGAAAGGTTCGCAGAGGATGGCGGCTGGTTCGCTCGCGGGCAATTTCGGCAAATCCGCGGTCTACCTCGGGAGAAATGTCCAGGGTCGGACTGTTGTTATATTCGTCGAACAATGCAGCGACTCGGTTTTTTTCCTCCGGTGAGTCAAACGCGGATGCGGGAAATTCGCCGATCACGACCGGCTCTTCGTTCAACTTCCAGACGGAAATGTAAACGTCGCGGAACCGCACCATCCAGGTGTTGGCCCACTTGTAGTAGCCGACCGGCGCATACTCGCCGGGGATCGTGGTGTACCGGTCGGCGCTGATCTGGAGTTTGTGCAAGGAAATGAAATTGCGCGCCACCCACGGCATCAGCGGCAGTAAAAAGACGACCGACATCGCCATGCCGGACACCACGACTTTGCGCCCGCCGAGGGACCTCCACCAGCGGAGCGCAAACACCGCTCCCACCACCGCCAGCAGAAGCGGCATTTCCGGGCGCACCAGACTCGCAACGCCGGTCAGGAATGCGCCGAGACAAGTGGCCGTTACCGCGGTTACGCGCAAAGGATGACTCCCAAAGTGAAACATGGTAGCTTCCTGTTTAAGACCCAGGACAAAACAGGCCAAGGCAGCTGTCGTGAGAAATGCGGCGAGGACTTCGGTCAGAACGGCGGCGGTGTAATTCGCCAAAAACGGGCACGTGGCGGCAAGCCACAGCCCGGCGATCGCGACGCGCCGGCGGGCCGCCGGCGGAGCCAGGGCCGCAGCGAGCGACGCCGCAAGAAAGCAGCTACAAAGATCGAGTCCGGCCTGAGACAACACAATGGCACGGTCGGAGCGTCCAAGTACTAGAGTGACTCCGGCAAGGAACGCCGGATACCCCGGCATTCGGAGGTCTGTCGGGACCAGTTGGCCGTTTAGCCACAAGCCGTAGATATGATGATCCGCCCAATTGCGAGCGAGTTGAAGATATAATCCGCTATCGCCTGCCGGGGCTGGGAATTGCAGGGCAAACAGCAACCGCAGGGCAAGCCCCGTCAGCATCGCCAGGAACGCGTGTATGCAAAGAGCGGAGACGCCGGTGCGGCGCGCGGGTATCATCGGGTTATCACGGCATCCTGGCGCCGGGTCATTTTAGGGCGGGCTCCCCTTCTGGATTCAGGGTAAACAAGTGGAGTGCGCACCCGGTAAGGATTTCCGACGGGCGGCTAGCTTGGAATGAAAGCATGAAGCCACGCAAGCCCATATTCTACGATGAACAGCGCCGGCGGTGGCGGCGCACCAGCAGGGTGTTGGAAATTTGCGGCGCGATTTTTACGCTTCTACTGATCACTTTTTTCATCAGCGTTCTCGTCAGTCCCAGTTTGCCTGAACCTTTGCTGCCCACCAACCGAAATGCGCTTCATCCGGTTGTTGAAAAAAGCCGCACGCGCATCGCCTTGAAGAGAACCGGCCGCCGGCGGCGCGTGGCCGCCTTGGGTGAATTGCCGGCAACGTATGACCCAGTGCGCGCCGCGTTTTATGTGAGCTGGGATCCGACCTCGCTCGCCGCGCTCCAGCAGCATTTCCACGATATTGACTTGCTCATTCCCGAGCGGCTGCATTCCATCACCGCCGAGGGGCGTCTCGATGTCGAAGCCGATCCGAAATTGGCGGCGTGGCAGCAATCGCTGCTGCAGCAAACTCCCCCCATCGAAATTCCCACGATGCCGCTGCTCAACAATTCCGACGGGACGAATTGGCTCACGGACAAGATGGCGGCCATGCTCAAAAGCAGCACGGCGCGCCAGAATCTGGCACAACAATCAGTTCGGTACGTAACGCAAAACCATTTTGCCGGGCTGGTTGTGGATTTTGAAGAAATCCCCAAGAAAAGCCAAAAGGATTTCAGCCAATTTATCTCCGAGCTTGCGGCGGACTTGCATAACTCGCAATCTCAAGCTGATGGTCGCCCTCCCCGCGGCGGATTGGGCGTACGACTACGCGGGCATTGGCAAGTCCGCGGACGCCGTGGTTCTGATGAACTACGATCAGCACTGGCGGACTTCCGCGCCGGGCCCCATCGCCGCGCAAGATTGGTTTGTGAGAAACATCGACGCGATCCTGAAGCTGGTGCCGCCACAAAAGCTGGTGATGGGCATCGCCAACTATGCCTATGATTGGCCCGAGAAAGCCGGCAAGAAGGCCGGCGAACAAGCGAAGGTCGAAAGCTTCCAGGAAGCTCTTGTTACAGCCTCGGAATCGGAAGCACAAGTCCAATTCGATGCGGATTCACTCAACCCCTATTACTCTTACTCCGACGAACACGATCTGATCCATCGCGTATGGGCGCTGGATGGCGTCACGGCGTACAACGAATTGCGCGCCGCCGAACGTGTCGGCGTGCAAGGCACCGCGCTCTGGCGCCTGGGCTCGGAGGACCCCTCGATCTGGCCGATCTGGGATGTCACGCGGCCCGATGATGCCACCCGCGCCAAGCTGGAAGATATGCCCCCCGGGTACGACTTGATTCTCGAAGGCGACGGCGACATCTGGAAGTTTGCGGACACCCCGCAAAAGGGCCGGCGGAGCATCCGTTTCGATGCCGCGACCAATACCATCGTCGAAGATAATTATCAAGTATTACCGTCTTCTTACCGTATATTCCAAATGGGCGCCGCGCCGAAAAAGATCGCGCTCAGCTTTGACGATGGACCCGACCCGCAGTTTACGCCGAAAATTCTCGACATCTTGAAGGATAAAAAGGCTCCGGCGACGTTCTTCGTAATTGGAAGCACGGCCAACGACGCCCTGGGACTCCTGTATCGCGAGTACGCCGAAGGGCACGAGATCGGCAACCATACTTACACGCACCACTGGGCCGACAGGTCCCCGACGCAGATTGACGTTGAGCTCAACGTCACGGAGCGCCTGCTGATCAGCACGCTCGGTGTCAAGACGCTGCTGTTCCGCCCGCCCTATGGCATCGACCATCAACCGGAAACGGCTGACGAAGTGGCGCAGCTCCCCATCGCGCAATCCATGGGCTACCTGATCGTGGGCGCGCGCATTGATCCTCATGATTGGGGCGAGCCCGGCGGCGTTCTGCCCGCGGCCGCGCCGGTGATCGTGCAGCGAGTAATTGAGCAGGCACGTACAGGAACAGGTAACATCGTCCTCCTGCACGATGGAGGCGGCGACCGGTCGAGGACCGTGCAGGCCCTGCCGCAAATCATTGACGGCCTGCGCGCGGCGGGATTCACGATCGTTCCGGTCTCGGAACTCATCGGACAGACGCGGGCGCAGCTGATGCCGCCGCTTTCGTTCCGCGAGCGCCTGGTGGCTCGGGCGGACGGGCTGATCTTCACGATGTATGAATGGTCCCGGTTAAGCGTTGCGTTTATTTTTGTCCTGGGCATCGGACTGGTGAGCGGGCGCACCATCGTCGTGGGGTTCTTGGCGATCGTGGAAAAGTTCCGCGCGGCTCCGCCCGATCATCCTGACTTTCAGCCGCCGGTCAGCGTTCTGATTCCCGCGTACAACGAAGAATCGGTTATCGTGTATACGATCAATTCGGTGCTGGAGTCCGATTACCCGAAGCTGGAAGTTATCGTTGTCGACGACGGTTCGAGCGATGGCACAGGCGAGCTGCTCGATGAACAATTCGGGCGCAACCCAGCCGTGCGCGTGCTTCACCAGCCGAACCGCGGCAAGTCCGCGGCGCTGGCGCACGCGCTGGCGGAAGCGTCGAGCGGCATCATTGTTACGATCGACGCGGACACCTCGGTCGAACCGGATGCCGTAAGCAAGCTCGTCCGGCACTTCGTAAACCCCAGGGTTGGCGCCGTCGCCGGGAATGTGAAAGTCGGAAACCGGGTCAGCTGGCTCACGCGCTGGCAGGCGCTCGAGTACGTCACGAGTCAGAATCTGGAAAAGCGCGCCTTCGATCTGCTGAATTGTATTCCGGTGGTTCCGGGCGCGCTGAGCGCCTGGCGCGCCGAAGCGATCAACAATTGCGGTGGGTTCAGCGCCGACACGGTCGCCGAGGACACGGATTTGACCATCACGATTCGCCGGGCCGGCTGGAAAATTAATTACGATGAGGAAGCCATTGGCTGGACGGACGCGCCCGAAACCGCGGCGGCGCTGGTCCGCCAGCGTTTCCGCTGGACGTTCGGCACCATGCAGGCGTTCTGGAAACATAGTGACACGCTGGGGCGCCACAAGTACGGCACACTCGGCTGGATCGCTCTGCCCAACATGTTCCTGTTTCAACTCCTGCTGCCACTATTCTCCCCCGTGATCGATCTGCTCTTTCTCGGCTCGTTGATTTTGTATGGGCTTTCGCAGTTTCACTTCACGCATGTGCCGCAATTGTGGACCGGCGCCGACGTGCAACGCTCGCTCGTTTTCTTCATCGGATTCATGCTGATCGACTTTCTCACTTGCGTGATCGCGTTCACACTGGAGAAGCGCGAAGACTGGTCGCTGCTGTGGCCGCTGCTGCTGCAACGCTTTTATTACCGCCAGATGATGTACGTGGTGCTGTTCCGCGCGGTGATGGGCGCGGTGCAAGGCAAGTCGGTCGGGTGGCTCGGCGTCGAACCTGAAGTTGCCGCTCCGGTCGCCCAGGTGTAGTTGGGGGCGGAGGTCAAGTTCCTCGAAGCACCGAATGTCGAACCCTGCGTTGGTGGCAGCCCCCGCTCGCGGTATAATCCCCGGATGCCCACGAGTAAAAATTCAGCTCACATACATGGCACGACGGTTCTTTGCGTGCGCCGCGACAATAAAGTGGTGATCACCGCCGACGGCCAGGTCACGATGGGGGAACACGTGATGAAACACACGGCCCGGAAAACGCGGCGTTTGTTCAGCGATAAGATTCTGGCGGGCTTCGCCGGTTCGACCGCGGACGCGCTGTCGCTCTTCGAGCGATTTGAAGGCAAGCTCCAGGAACATCAAGGCAACCTGGCAAAATCCGCCGTCGAGCTGGCCAAGGAATGGCGCAAGGACCGCGCGCTGCGGCACCTGGAGGCGCTGCTGATTGTCGCGGACACGAAATCCACGTTTCTGGTGTCCGGCAATGGCGATGTGATCGAGCCGGATGATGGCATTTGCGCGATTGGCTCCGGCGGCCCTTACGCGTTGGCCGCCGCGAGGGCCCTGGCCAAGCACACCAAGCTCTCCGCGAAGGACGTAGCGCAGGAGGCCATGCGCATCGCCAGTGAGATTTGTATTTTCACGAACGCGAATTTTACGGTCGAGGAGTTGTAGAGTGCCCATTTCAAATGACAAGGTGAGCGACTGGAGACGGGTCCTGGGTAGCGCCGGCATCTTGGCGGCAACCTTGCTTCGCGCGTTCCCTCCAAGGAATTGCCGGGGAGACGCCGGCGCTACGAGATGCCGGAAGGCGGAGCGCCCATCATGGTGATCTATCTTCCCGGCGATCAGCGCGAACCTCAGCCCGCGCCCGAGACATCGTTCGATGAGTTGACGCCGCGTGAAATTGTTATAGAACTAGATAAGTACATCGTCGGGCAATCCGCCGCCAAGCGCGCGGTTGCCGTCGCGCTGCGCAACCGTGTCCGCCGGCAGAAACTTCCGCCCGAAATGGCGGAGGATGTCCTCCCCAAGAACATTCTGATGATCGGCCCGACCGGGGTCGGCAAGACGGAGATCGCGCGCCGCCTGGCCAGGCTGGCTGGTTGCCCGTTCGTAAAGGTGGAAGCCTCGAAATACACCGAGGTCGGCTACGTCGGCCGCGACGTCGAATCCATGGTGCGCGATCTGGTGGAAACGTCCATCGACATGGTGCGCGAGGAAAAACTCGACGAAGTTGCCGAACGCGCCGAACAAGCCGCGGAAGAGCGCGTTCTTGACCTGCTTCTCCCGGCGTCGTCTCTACCTCCGGCGGAGCCGGAGGTACCGACGGCGATCCAGACCGAATCCCACCGGCGCGATCAGGCCGACCGCACGCGCGAAAAACTTCGCGCACAGCTTCGCGACGGCAAGCTGGACCACCGCCTGGTGGAGGTGGAGGTCCGCGAGCGCTCCGTGCCCGCGTTTGAAATTATTTCTAATCAGGGCGTCGAGGAAATGGACGTCAACATCAAGGACATGCTCTCGGGGCTGTTCGGCCAGCAGAAAAAGCGCAGAAAGATGACCGTCGCCGAGGCATTCGATTACCTGATCCAGGAAGAAGAAAACAAACTGATCGATATGGACCAGGTGACGCGTCTCGCCGTGGAGCGGGCCGAGCAGATGGGCATCATTTTCATCGATGAGATCGACAAGATCGCCGGGCGCGAGTCCGGCCATGGCCCGGATGTTTCGCGCGAGGGCGTGCAGCGTGACATCCTGCCGATCGTCGAGGGCACCACGGTTAACACGCGCTATGGCATGATCCGCACCGATCATGTTCTCTTCATTGCCGCCGGCGCCTTCCACATCACCAAGCCTTCGGATCTGATTCCCGAACTTCAAGGGCGCTTGCCGATCCGTGTGGAGTTGACGGCGCTGGGCGAAGCGGATTTCGTGCGTATTCTCACCGAGCCGAAAAACGCGCTCATCAAGCAGTACGTGGCGCTGCTCGAGACCGAGGGCCTCAAGCTGAATTTCACCGAGGATGCCATCGCGATGCTGGCGCGCTACGCCGTCATGGTGAACGAGCAGACGGAAAACATCGGCGCGCGGCGGCTTCATACCATCCTCGAGAAAGTCCTCGATGAAATTTCCTTCGAGGCGCCGGACCTGAAGAAAAAGAACGTGAAAGTGGACGGCGCGTACGTTACCAAGCAGCTTGCCGACATCGTCAAGAATCAGGACCTGAGCCGGTATATCCTTTGACGCAATGAGCCGCGCCGCCGCACGGGTTGCGTTCGTTTTTTATGTGCTGGCGTGCGCGCTCGTGGTTGGATGCGCGACACCCGGAGAACCCTCCCCGCGACACCCGGTCATCCCCGCCGCGATCACCGACTTGGCCGCGCATCAATCCGGAAGCGCAGTCGTGCTGACGTTCAGCCTTCCGCATCAATCCACGGATCATGAATCCCTGGACGAGGCTCCAACGATTGAGGTCTATCGCGCCGCACTGCCTCCCGGAGCCACTCCCGGCCGGAAAACCGCGTGGCGGATGGTGTACACCATCCCATCCGAACGGGTGGACTCCTATATAAACGCGGACCGCGTGGAATTCCGCGACCCTCTTACGCCCGGATAACCTGGTGGAAACGGCCGGATCATCTCTGAACTATATGGTCCGCACGCGAGCGGTGAAGAGCCGCAGCCTCGGGCGATTCGAATCTATTTACGTTGCGTATTTATCCGCCGCCCGGACCTCCGCGGGACCTGCACGTTTCCGTCACGGAATCCGCGGTTGTGCTTTCCTGGAACGAGCCAATGGCGGCCGACGCCGGCTCCGAAGACGGCTGGCTTATCGTGTGTACCGAGCGGAGATCGAACCTGTAGAAAAATCCGCGCCGCAGGATATTTCGCAAGTAAAGCTGAAGTCGCCACTCGCAATGCAAGGATCACCCTCTTCGGCCGAGTTCAGCGATTCGCATTTCGAATTCGGCCACACGTATCTATACACGGTTCGAGCCGTCGCCCAGTATGGCGCGGATACGGTTGAATCCGCCGACTCCTCGCCAGCCGTCGTGACGCCGCGGGACACCTTTCCGCCCGCCACGCCGGTGGGGCTCGAGGCGGCGATGATTCCTGCAACCCCGGAGGCCCCTGCGCACGTCGAACTATCGTGGGCGATCAGTTCCGAGGGGGACCTGGCCGGCTACCACGTCTACCGGAGTGACCTCGACGAACACACCGGGCGAACGCATCAACAGTGAGGTATTGCCCAGCCCGACGTTCCGTGATACTTCAGTAGTATCCGGCCAGCGCTATTTTTACCGCGTTTCAGCGGTCGACCGCGCGGGAAATGAAAGCCCTCTTAGTTCCACGGTCCAGATTGAAGTTCCGTAGCAAGAGCAACAAGAGAAAGGTAGGAATGGCGGCCCGACCCCAGCTCCCGGGTATGCGGTGGCTCCATTGGCTGCGCAACGCGGCGTTGCGCAGTGGTGTCCTCACCGGAGTGTATCTATCCTGCATTTTCGTTTCCTGGCTGTTCGTCGCCAATCGCGTCCCGGAGCTCGAATCCTTCGCCGGAATCCGTAATCTCGCCGCAGGTGCGGCGGCCATCCTGCTGATGTCGATTCCCGTCTTGCGATTCCGGCGCGAACCGGTGAGAATGTTCGTTTCCGGAATAACGGCATGGATGCTACTGACCCTCACCTATCTTGCGATGGAGATGTACTTCTCGCTCCTCGAGAGCCGCATGGGAGCGTTTCACGTTTTCATGCTCGGTGGAGTTTCGTACGGCTTCGTGGCCGTGTTCCTCTGGGTCTTTTTGCTTTGTGCGGAAGCGCGCCAACGGCACCTCGCGCAATCCGCGCAGGCAGCTGTCTCCGTCCCCAGACCCCACATTCACTAATCCGTCAAATCTTACACAAAGGACACAGGCATCGATGAAACTCTGCCGTTTTCAACCGCGCGTCGTTTCCGCGGACAAAGTTGGCGCAACCTCGCATCCGGAAGTTCTTCAGGGCGTCATTTCCGGTGAGACCGTGCGCGAAATTTCCGGCGACATGCTCGCGCGCTGGAGCGTGACAAACCGGTCGTGGCCGCTCACCGATGTGAAACTTCTCCTGCCGGTCGAGCCAAGCAAGATCGTTTGCCTGGGCAGGAATTACGTCGAACACGCCGCCGAGTTCAACAACCCCACGCCCAAACAGCCGCTGATTTTTCTCAAGCCTCCATCGTCACTTCTCGCGCCTGACGATCCCATTGTCCTGCCTCCCGCTGTTGGGCGGGTGGATTTTGAAGGCGAGCTTGCCGTCATCATTTCGAAGGAGTGTTCCTATTTGCGAGACGGCGATGATATCCGGCCCTACATTGCCGGCTACACGTTCTGAATGACGTCAGCGCGCGCGACTACCAGGCCCTCGATAAGCAGTGGACCCGCGCCAAGAGCTTCGACACGTTTTGCCCGCTGGGGCCTGTCCTCGAAACCGAATTCGACCTTGCCTCCGGCACCGTGGAAACCTTGCTGAACGGCGCGAGGAAACAGTATTCCGCCTTCACCGCGATGGTGTTCCCTGTTGATGTTATAATTCCCTGGGTTTCACGTGTGATGACGCTGGTGCCGGGGGATGTGATCGCGACAGGCACGCCCGCGGGCGTCGGACCGATGCAACCCGGGGATACCGTCGAAGTAGCCATCGCAGGCATTGGCACGCTGAGCAATCCGGTCGTCGAACGCTCAGCCTGACCATCGCGGCGCTACCCCCACCAAGCGGGTCGCGGATCAGGGTAAGGAGGGTACGAACATGAAATTCTTTCTCGACACCGCGAATTTGGAAGAAATTCGGCAGGGCGTATCGTTGGGCGTGATTGATGGAGTCACAACCAATCCCACTCTGATCGCCAAGGAAAAGCGGCCTTTCCGCGAGCACATCCTGGACATCTGCAATATTGTGAAAGATGGCGTCGTGAATGCCGAGGTGGTATCCACGGATACGGCGGGGATCCTGCGCGAGGGGCGCGAGATCGCCACGTGGCATCCGAACATCGTCGTCAAGATTCCCATGATCCCCGACGGCGTGCGCGCGTTGAGCGTGCTGGCCAAGGAAGGAATCCGCGTCAACATCACGCTGGTTTTTTCCTCGCCGCAGGCCTTGATTGTGGCCAAGGCCGGCGCGTATTTCGTCAGCCCGTTTCTCGGACGGCTCGATGACATTTCGTCCGACGGGCTGATCCTGCTGCGCGAGATCATGGACATTTACAAGGCGTACAATTATTCCACGCAGGTGCTCGCCGCGAGCCTCCGGCACCCATTGCACGTCGTTGCCGCCGCGCGCATGGGCGCGCACATCGGCACCATGCCCTATGAAAGTATTCGAGCAGCTTTTCAAGCACCCGCTGACCGACCGCGGACTTGAAGGATTCCTGAAGGACTGGGAGAAAGCGCGCGAAACGCTGGGCGACGTGTTCGAGCCGGCCTCTGCGCGCAATCCGAGGCGTTGAACCAATTGGGAATCGATTGGCGGGTCATCATCGGAGTCGCGGCGCTGGTCATCGCTGCAGCGGCCGTGCTTCTGCATCGTCACTTTCAAAAACCAGAGGATCCGGAAGACGAGGAGCGGCGCCGCCGTTTTCAGCTCAATCAGGTGGGCCGAATCGTGGAAGGCCTTGTCGTGGAGCTTGTGGAAACGCCTGCAACGCCCGCGCAAGAATCCGGCTCCGTCATGCTCGCGCAACGCAAAGCCGGGGCGCCGGGCGGTCGCGCGAACAACATGCGCCGTCTGGTCCGCTACAGCTATTCCATTGCCGGCGTCACCTACGAAACCGCTCAGGACGTCACGGGCCTGGAAGAGCGGCTTTGCCTGGAGCGTCTTGCGGCGGGCCAACCTGCGAGCGTGAAGTATGACCCGTCGAACCCCAGCAACTCGATCCTCGTGGCCGACGACTGGTCCGGGATTCACTAGGCCTTCATGCAAATTTTTTTTCGCCTCCTCTGGATTCTCCAAGTGACCGGCCGCGCCGGAGCCGTCACGTGACTAGTAAACTTTTTGCGTGTGTGTCCGCGGTGATCGGCGCCGCCGCGCTCACGCTCGCCACCATGATCGCCCTAGTACAGGGCACGATCCTGGCGGTCTCGATCGCCAATCTGCCGTTACGTTTCCTGGCGGTCGCCACGGACGTTGTTCTCGGGACCGTGCTTCTGCTCGGATGCATCTATCTCGCGACGCACTGGGCGGTGCGCATTCTCGGCGTTGGACAGGCCGAGTTTCCGCCTTTGCCGGAAGATACGAACCAGACCGATTTCCCCAAAAATTAGTGGCGAACTCGTTCGAGGCTGTGCGAAAGTCTCGAAGGCAAACCACCATGGCCGACGACCCAATCCTCAACGATCGCATCAAAGACCTGCGCCGCCGTAGCGCCGAGGCGGAAACCGGCGGCGGCCTGGAACGCCGGGAGCGGGAGCACAAGGCGGGCAAGCTCACGGCGCGCGAGCGCGTAGCGCTGCTTCTCGATGACGATACTTTTGATGAAGTTGACAAGTTAGTTATGCACCGCTGCGATGATTTTGGGATGCAGGACCAACGGCCGCCGGGAGACGGCTTCGTCACCGGCTTTGGGCGGATCGACGGGCGGCTGGTTTATGTGTTTGCGCAGGATTTCACGGTGTTTGGCGGATCGCTCTCGGAAACCAACGCCCTCAAGATTTGCAAAATTATGGACCTGGCGATACGCAACGGCGCGCCGGTGATCGGCCTGAACGATTCGGGCGGCGCGCGCATTCAGGAAGGCGTGATGTCGCTGGCGGGGTACGCGGATATTTTCCTGCGCAACACGCTCGCGAGCGGCGTGATTCCCCAAATCAGCGCGATCATGGGGCCCTGCGCGGGCGGCGCCGTGTATTCGCCGGCAATCACCGATTTCGTCTTCATGACGCGCGACACCTCCTACATGTTCATCACCGGCCCGGACGTCATCAAGACCGTCACGCACGAGGACGTCACCAAACAGGACCTGGGCGGCGCGATGACGCACAACGCGACCAGCGGCGTCGCGCATTTTGCCGCCCGCGACGACGCCGAATGCCTGGCCATGATTCGCGAGCTGCTGAGTTTTCTTCCGTCCAACAATCTGGACGATGCGCCGCGCCGCGCAACATCGGATCCCATCGGCCGCGCCGATGCCGCGCTCGATTCGCTTGTGCCTGCGGATCCCACGCTGCCGTACGACATGAAGGACGTGATTCAATCCGTCGCCGACGATAACTATTTTTTCGAGGTCCACGAGCACTTCGCGAAGAATCTCGTGGTGGGTTTCGCGCGGCTGGATGGACGGTCCGTCGGAGTCGTTGCCAACCAGCCCGCGTTTCTCGCGGGAGTGCTGGACATCAATGCTTCGGTGAAGGGAGCGCGATTCGTGCGATTCTGCGATGCGTTCAATATTCCACTCGTTACGTTTGAGGACGTGCCTGGATTTTTGCCGGGCACGCAGCAAGAGTGGGGCGGGATCATCAAGCATGGCGCGAAGCTGCTCTACGCGTTTGCCGAGGCGACCGTCCCGAAACTGACGGTGATCACGCGCAAAGCCTACGGCGGCGCCTATTGCGTGATGTCCAGCAAACACATTCGCACCGACGCGAACTTCGCCTGGCCCACCGCGGAAATCGCCGTCATGGGGCCCGAGGGCGCGGTGAGCATCGTGTACAAGCGCGAACTCGACCGCGCACCGGAAGCGGACCGCGAGCGGCTGCGGCGCGAGAAGGTCGCCGAATTTCGCGAGCGTTTCGCCAATCCTTACGTCGCCGCCGAGCGCGGCTATATCGATGCCGTCATCGAGCCTTCCCAAACGCGAGCGAAACTCATCACCGCCCTGCGCTCGCTCGAAAACAAGCGCGACACCAACCCCAAGAAGAAACACGGCAATATTCCGCTGTAGACGTCACGCGGGCGTTTTCCTGGTCCGCCCAATTTCCCATGCCGCGAGGCCTGGCCAGGCACGACCGAAAACACGCAAAATAGAAATATTGTCAGCAGCAAATCCTTAAACCCCGGCGCGAAATCTCCGCCGTGCTGGATTGCGAGTACGCCGATGTAGTACGCCGTTGGCGCGGCCAGAACGAGTTCGGAAATCAGATAGGTCTTCAGGAATTTTCCTCTAAAAAAAATCATCGACGCCAGCAAGACCAGCCACGCGGCTGTGATCCATTCCACCGGATAGATCACTTTGTTATCGAACGAAAAATGATTGATGAGCAGAACAGGAATTCCCGCGCGAGGATCGAGGATAAACGGAGGGCCGCCCGGCCAGCGGTAAATTCCAATTTGGTAGAGACATAGGCCAAAAAGGTATGCGCCAAGCCATCGCGTGCTCCTGCGCGGGGTCGTGGGTGTGTCCACCGCCTGATTATCTCTCATCTGACGCAAGGGTGGCATCTTTGCGATTCGTTCGATATTCAGCAACCGATGCCGTCATGGACTGCTTTTTCTTCAATGAGCGAATGTCCCACTCCAAGAGTGTTACAATATGTAGTTATGGAGCGGGAATTCACTGCAGTCATTGAGAAGAGAGGGCGCTGGTACGTCGCCTTCGTGGAAGAGATTCCCGGCGTGAATACTCAGGGCCGGACGCTGGCGGAAGCGCGCAAAAATCTCAAGGAAGCTCTCTCCCTAATCCTGGAGACGAATCGCAAACTGGCCGCCCGGGACCGATCACCCGACGCGCTCCGAGAACCCATCACGTTGACGATGTGAGTGGCGTTCGAGGAAGCGCCGCGACCTGGAACAACACCTGCGAAAACAAGGTTGCGAACAGCTTCGTGAAGGCGCCCGCCACTCCGTGTTCTACAATCCTGCAAGTGGTGCTACGTCCACCGTCCCGCGCCATCGTGAAATCAATGATTTTCTCGCACGCAAAATTTGCCGGGACCTCAATGTATCTCCGCCTCGTTAGTTCCGCGCATTGAAACATCGCGTCGCCTGCGCCAATTTGCGCGCTGCTGGCTTGTGCTAGAATTCAGCCCGAAACCGCAACGCGAGGAATATGTTTCGCAAAATCCTCATCGCCAATCGCGGCGAAATCGCCGTCCGGATCGTACGAGCTTGCCGCGAGATGGGCATCCCTTCCGCCGCTGTTTATAGTGACGCCGACCGCACGGCGTTGCATGTTCGCCTGGCCGACGAAGCGTACGCGATCGGCCCGGCGCCCTCGCGCGAGAGCTACCTTCGGATCGACAAGCTAATGGAGGTCGCGCGGCGCGCCGGGTGCGACGTCGTGCATCCGGGCTACGGATTTCTCGCCGAAAATCCCGCGTTTGCGCAGGCCTGCGCCGAAAATAAAATCACATTCATCGGCCCTTCGCCCGAAGCAATGGAGCGCCTGGGATCGAAAACCGCCGCACGCCAGCTCGCCGCGCGCGCTGGCGTGCCGATGGTTCCCGGCGTCCAGGATCCGATCGAGCATCTGCAAGACGCCGAGCGGATCGCGCGGGAACTTGGCTATCCGGTGCTGCTCAAGGCCGTCGCGGGAGGCGGCGGAAAGGGCATGCGTCTGGTGGAGGAGGAGGCCCAGTTGCCTGGCGCGTGGCGCGACGCCTGTTCGGAAGCGCTTCATGCGTTCGGTGATGCGCGCGTCTATCTCGAGCGATATCTCGAACGGCCGCGGCATATCGAAATCCAGATCTTCGGCGACACGCACGGCCACATCGTGCATCTCGGCGAGCGCGAATGCTCGGTGCAGCGGCGGCACCAGAAGGTCATCGAGGAATCTCCGTCGCCCTTCGTAACTCCCGAACTGCGCCGCGCCATGGGCGAAGCCGCCGTGAAACTGGCGCGTGCGGCGGATTACACGAACGCGGGAACCGTCGAGTTTCTGGTGGACGCCGCGCGAAATTTCTACTTTCTCGAAGTGAATACGCGTCTTCAGGTGGAGCATCCTGTCACCGAAATGGTAACCGGTTTCGA
Source organism: Terriglobia bacterium (assembly GCA_963811715.1). Classification (GTDB taxonomy): domain Bacteria; phylum Acidobacteriota; class Terriglobia; order Acidiferrales; family UBA7541; genus Palsa-360. The sequence goes on along the minus strand of CAWESM010000003.1, from coordinate 930,315 downwards.
TCTGGTGAAATTGCAGATTCGGATCGCGGCAGGAGAAACGCTCCCGTTCGCGCAGGACGGCGTCGTGCTCTCCGGCCACGCGATTGAATGCCGGCTCTACGCGGAAGATCCCGACAATAATTTTTACCCTTCGCCCGGAACGATTCTTTCCCGGCGCACACCTTCAGGCCCGGGCCTTCGACTGGACGATGGCGTCTACGAGGGCTTCACGGTCCCCACCGAATACGATCCGCTGCTCGGAAAACTCATCGCGTGGGGGCGCGACCGCGCCGAGGCCATCGCGCGGCTGCAACGCGCGCTGGCGGAATACATGGTCACGGGCATCAAAACCAACGCGGCGCTTTTCCGCGGTATTTTGCGCGATCCGGAATTCGTCCGAGGTGAAATCTTCACGCGCTGGCTTGACGCGCGGCTTCCGCACCTCCGCGCGCATCGTGAAAACTCAACCGAGCGCGATCCTGGCGCCGAAGATGCAGCCATTCTTGCTGCTCTGCTTCACCGCCTAGATGCGAATGGCGCTACAAACGCGGGCGATCGTTCCGCCGCACCAGATTCGCAATGGAAACGGGAGGCGCGTCTCGAGCAAGTTGGCAGCGGCGAGTGACTCGACGATGAAATATGATGTCCTCTTGGATGGCGTGCGGCGCAGCGTCGAGTTTACGCGATCGGCCGATGAACCTTCGCGCCTCGTTGCCATGATCGACGGCCGGCGAGTCGAAGCCGACGCCGTCAAGATCTCTCCCGGCATGTATTCCATTCTTCTAGGCGGACGCTCACTCGAAGTGCGCGCGGAAACGCTGGTGGACAGCTACCTGTTGCACACGGCTGGCCGCGAATATCGCGTGGAAATTGTAGACCCGCGCTTGTGGCGCCGCAGTGGCAGCGGAGGAATCGATCTCGCGGGCCGCCAGAAGATATCCGCGCCGATGGCCGGAAAAGTTGTGCGCGTCCTGGTTGCGCCGGGCCAACACGTGGAAACGGGTCAAGGTTTGCTAGTCGTGGAAGCCATGAAAATGCAGAACGAAATCCGCTCGCCCAAGACAGGGACGGTCGAGCGGCTGCTCGCCAAGGAAGGCCAGACTGTCAACGCCGGCGAAATTCTCGCGGTGATCGCGTAGCCGCGTAGTTTGGCAGCATTCAGCCCTCCGTTTGAATATGTGACTTGGGAAAGATTGAGGGCTACTTCGAAGGTGAAGCAGGAAGGGAGTCAGCCGCCTTCGGCGTTACGACGAGAGGAAGTTTGCCGGAGGACTCGACCACCTGCTGCGCGAGGTAATTGGTGACTTTCGCATCGTTCCGCGCAACGGCCAGATACGCCGCGCGCAGCAATTGTTCCTTGCGGTTGCGGATATTATCCCGAATGGATTGTTGTACCGATGGATCGGACAGTTCTCGCTGGCCCGGCGCCTCTTTCGCCACGAGTTTCAGGATTCGGTAGGAATCGCGCAGGACGATGACGCCGCTGATCTGTCCCGCTTTCAATGCCAGCACGGCTTTCTTCAAAGCGGGATCACTTTGCGACAGCGACGACTCCGGAACGTATCCCAGATCGCCTCCCGAACCGGAGGACGCCGGGTCTTCCGAGTAATCCATCGCGACTTGTGCGAAGTCCGCGCCAGTTTCGAGTTGCGCTGAGAGCGCCGCGGCCTTACGTCTGGCCTCGGCATCGGTTGTTGCGTCGTCGTTCTTCCGGTTACGCAATCCCGGATCTTTGTGCGGGGTTACGACGATCTGCGCGAGGCGGTACTGCGGCTCCGACACGTTGAATTGCGCGCGGTTCTGGTTGTAGAAATCCTGGACATCCTGGTCCGTGACCGTAATCTTCGCGACCACTTCACGGTTGATCACTTTTTGGATCGAAAGCTGCTGGCGGATGGCGACCTTCAAATCGTCAACCGTGTAGCCACGTGCTTTTAATTGGCGCTGGAATTCGTCCTCGGTATAGGGGCTCTTGGATTCGGTAAATTTGTCCTCGACTTCGCCGTCAGCGGCCTCCAGGCCCGTTTTCTTCGCCCTTTGAAGCAGAATCTGATTATTGATCAGTTCATCCAGGATATTCAGTTTCAGCGAAAGCGCTTCGTCCTGGGAAGGTTCGGGCGAATCGGGATTCAATTGCGTCCGGTAATACTTGTCCACCTCTGTCCGCGTGATGTTCATGCCGTTGACCACGGCCCAGACACCCTCCACAGGTTGCGTTTGCTTCTGGCAGCCGGAAAGCACCGCTAGGGAAGCGGCCAGCAATAACGTCCCTCGCGCGCGTATCTTCACACACTCTCCTCGCGTAAGCGGGCGCCAGCTCTACTTTTACGTTGAACACCCCGGCCCAGCAGGGGCGTGGAGCCCGCCACAGAATATATCCATGCAAAAAGAAGCGAGCTGGCTAGGCTGCCTTTGTGACGCGGCCGGACCGGATGCAGGCTGTGCATACCCGAACGTGCTGCCGCACGCCGTCAATCACCGCGCGAACACGCTGCAGGTTTGGGTTCCAGCGGCGGCGGCGCGTGTTATTCGCGTGGCTGATCACATTGCCAAAACTCGGCCCTTTGCCGCAAAGCTTACATCTCATGGCCATAAGTACTCCTCACCCCATCGTCAAAACTCACACAAAGCAAGCAGTTTAGCAAAGTCCTGCCTCTTGCGCACCCTATTTGTCAATTTTAAGGGAGGCAGGACCAGCCTACCGTTCGGAGGCTTGCGTAACGAACTTCATGTTGAAGTGCGAATTTTTGGTGTGCCGGAGAATAGCGTCGCTGGACATTTCAGGCGCGGGAGAAGAATTTAGTCGCCTGGCTGAGCGAGCATTTTGGCGTCGTGCTGCAGGACGGGGTATCCTTTCGAGAGATGGCCGCGTGTAAAAAGCGTGCAGGGAAAGTGCATGGCTGCGTGGCGATCATGCGGCGCACCGCTGGGTTGCTTGAGGCGTGATCGCCGCGAGCCCTTCCGAGGAAAGGACCCGTCACTGGCTCGTCGGCGATTCTCGAGGCGGTATCGAGGCCTTGCACATCCACCACGTCGCAGATTGAATCTGCCGCCGTTATTGTGTTGCCGCTCTTAAATGTGCAGGCACGGCAGCCGGTCTGTCCGTGGCGCGCGCCGGGGCGGGCCCGGACGCTAGTGTCTTTAGCCGGCTTTCCGAGTCGATAAGAAAGGTGGCCTCCACAACGACGCGCTCCCCTGGCAGAACCCCTCGCAGGATCTCCACTCGCTCGCCAAAACGCCGTCCTGTTTCGACCTCGCGAGGCTCGAAGATCCCTTCCCCGTGCTCCACATAGACTCGCGCGCGCGCTCCGGAATCCACGACTGCGTCCTGCGGTACCGTGACCGCGGGCGGTACACGGATAGGCAACTCCACATCCACCACCATTTCCGGCCGTAAGATGAATTTGGGATTGTCCACTTCCAAGCGTAGCTTCACGGTCCCGCCACTGGCCTCGGATTGCGGCAGGCTGTCCGCAATCCGCGCGGGCAATTGCCGTCCTTCATTTTTCAAGTTGATCTGTGCCAGGCCCCCAGGCCGCAGGTACGGCGCCTCCGGTTCATAAATCTCCGCGACCACCCACACCCGGCTCAAATCCGCGATGCGGTAGAATTCAAGGTCGTGATCGAAATGTTGTCCAGGCGAAATGTTCCGAGCCAGAATGAACCCGTCCGCTGGAGCGACGACATAAATATACTCGGGAAGCTTGCGGCTATCAGCGATCTCCTTTAGTTGTACATCGCTGACGCCGAGATTTCGCAGGCGATCGGTATAGCCCTGAAGGCTGCTTACCCCTTGTTGGGACACAGCGCCGGCCCATACCACCGTCCTGTTCCCGTCGGTACCCACGGCGCCCGGAACGCGCTCGCTGGCGGCCAGGAATCCGGAGGCTATCGATAGAGCATCCGGCGAATAATAGGTAGCCAGCTTCTGGTCCTTCTTCACTTGCAGTCCCACCGAATCGTTGTACGTCTCTCGAATGAACCCATCCAAACCAGAGTTGACCCGGTAGACTCGCGTGTCTTCTGGAACGACCCGGCCAATCGCGCGGACCGTGCGAGTGGCCCCGTTTTTTTCCACCGCGGCGACCCGGATGCCCATTAATCGCTGCGTGGCGGCATCAACGGTAACTGCTCCGGCAGGTAATTGCGCGATGGGGGAAGGTGGCGGTGCATTACCGCTATCATCCGAATAAACCGGGACGAGGGGCATTCCGCAGTCGGGGGCAATACCAGGCTTGTCGGATTTGTAGGAGGGATGCATGGGGTCCACGTAATAGAGTACGTGACGCCCACGCGTGCTGACGGTTTGCAAACGCAGATTGTACCGGCCAAGTCCGTAGGACACAGCTATGGCTGCAACTACCGCAATCGCAAGACTCGTACGACGCATTCGACTCGTCCCTTTACGTCCTTCTTGGCTCCGGATCAAAGCAGCACTTTTGTTCATCCCGCGATCGGTCCCGAAGGTGGTACGTTTTTGGACTGGCACAAATGCAAGAGGACCAGGCTCTCAGAAAGGCATTGCGGGCCAATCTCAGCAGGCGACCCATGGACGAAGCGCCTAATTTAAAATGTCAAACAGCCCTAACGTCCTTCCAATGCGCCTGCGAGGGACTCACCATATACCGCATTCCCGGTGCCTAATTGGTTTTCTTCACAGCTCCATCTTCAATTTTCGAAAAGAGCGCGTCATCAAGTTTAGGATTCACGGCCACCTTATCGATGACGATTTTCTCTGGTGGAACCGGAGTGCTCCTGAATGCCCGCGCTGTTTGGTCTGGTGGAAGAACATGCGTCTCCAAAACGAACGGAATCCGCAGTCCATTTACGGTCCGATAATCGCGGTAATAGACTTCCACCGGATGGTATTGGCCATCAAGCCGCCTGGGCTGCCCTTCAATCTTCGTTTCCAAGAAGGACTGCGCGTCAATCCAGACATGAATTGACTGCCCGTTGTTCAACGTCAACTTAAGCTTATAGGTATCGCGGTCCTCGACTTTTTCCATACCCTCCAACTCGATCTTGGTGCCCTTGGCTGCATAGTCGATCAGTGGACCATCGAGGTCTGCCTGCCTGGCTGCCGACTTCATCTCTTCTGCCGAGTATGGCTCAACTGCCCGCCGGTTAAGGAATGGCCTAAGCTTCCAGCCATTCGTGCCGTCAAACACCTGGATCGCCGTCTGGCCATTAAATGCAAGCTCGACACGCATTTTGCGGGGACGTTTCAGCTCCATCACGAACGGGAGTTGAGCCTCATCCACTGGCCGCTGGGGAAGCTCCTTTGTACTGGGCAGCGGGCCCGGGGGTGGGACTGAAAGTGTAGACCGTCGATTCCCGCCAGCGCCCATCTTTCCCTCCAAAGTCATCGTTTGGACCGCTCGCCACTCCCGCAGCCCGCCTCGGGCCTGAACATTCCTGTCCACGATTGCGGCCGCGGAAAGTTTGGCTCCCGTCGGGGTATCCACCGCCGCGTAGAGCGCCACGGAAAGCGCGAGTGAGATGCAAGCTACGAAGATTACCAAGGATTTTCGGACCATTTTATGCGCCTCTATGCAAAGTTTAGAACCTAATCCCGAGGAAGTATAAAGTAATGTCGATTTGAGGACGTTGCGCAAGGTCAAGCTAATGAACTTTTAGCGCTTCCTCAAACTTCTGGAACGAGAGAAAAGGCAGTCAATAACTGAAAGCCCGTGAGGAAGCCGAATCGCCCAAAAAGCTTGATAGGTCCGGCGAACTAATACGCAGGTCGACCGTACCCCTCATTCCACTATGAGGCTGGTTGCTCGGAAGGAGCCGATTTTCACATCCACTCGGTGGCCGCGTTTCACCGCCAGGGTCGGGTTCGAGAAAGCCATCCAGTAAACCATGCCCGCCTTAGGCGTGCTGCTCTGGCGCAGGCTTCCGACCTGTTCCAGCTGAGGGACCACAAGCTTGACTCCACCCTGCGAGTCGATCAACTCAGGATCGACCTTCTTGTCGTTGAGGGCCACGGCTTTCGCCGGGTCCAACACCCGATAGTTAAATCGGATGAGTTGTCCCGACTCTGCCACCTTCACGCGGAGTTCGCCAACGCCCCAAACTCCCTCGTAATACCTTTCCGCTCGGCCTGACAGGCGATTCAACTGAGAACCTTGCCAAGCCGGTGCTGGCCGCTCCGCCGCAGCACTCGGCCGGGCGGGAGTGACAGCTTGAACTGGCGTGGCTGACTGGGGGGGTTGAGCGGACAAAGCTACAAGTGCCCCAGAAACAAAGACGCTGCTGGCAACCGTCACCAACAGCATCCGTCTGGCAAACATCGTTGTTCTGTTCATTCCGTTTCTCTTTTCTTTGATGCAAGCCGGACATCCCGGTCGGGATGTCCGGCCCGTACATTCCTTAGTTCGCCGTGAAGGTGGCGCCGTTCTCGCGTGCGGTCGCCGTCCAGTCCCGGTCACCGTGACGTGAGCTGTCGCATTTGCGGTTAGATCCTCCATAGGCGTACTGCACGGTGATTGTGCAGCTGCCGCCGCGCTGCGGCTGGTTCGCCGGGCGACGACAGTGCCGCTGCACAAGTGCCGCCAGTGATTGTGAACGTCCGCAGTTGCTGTATTGCCAGCGGTCGTTACTGTTGGCGCCGCTGTGAAGGTGAACGCGCCTGCGTTGGGGCCAGTGGCTGTGTTGTGAAGGTTATAGTGCCAGTTAAGTACCCGTGTTACCGAGTGTTAAGCGCCAGTGTGGGCCCGACTTAGTTGCCAATGTGGCGGCAGTCACCGTGAACGGCACGGCTAGTAGTAGTTCCGCCCGGCGTTGTCACTGTGATGTTCTGAGCGCCGAGCGCCGCGCCGGACGTAACGTTAAACCTCGCGGTGATCGTGATCGCGTTCACGACGGTCGTCGATCCGGCTGCGAGGCTGACCCCACCACCCCCTGAAACGTCGAGGTGGTTCCGGTCGCCGTAAAGTTCGTCCCGCTCAGGGTTACCGGGACCGCGCCGCGATGCTGCCGGTCGGCGGGTGGTTCGCCGAATTCGGGCTGATGGAAGCCAACGTCGGCGCCGGTGGAGCCGTGACTGTGAAAGCCACCGTGTCGGTAGTCCCGATTGGGGTTACGACAGCGATGGTCCTGGCGGTAAGGCTCGCCGTAGCTGTGATGTTGATCTGGGCGGCGACAGTTGTGCCGCATCCGGTTGCCGGTCCACCAGTCGGACACGGATCGAGCACGCTAACGCTGCCAGCGACCAGAGTGACTCCAGTTCCAGAGACGGTGATCGATGTGGCCCCGGTCAGGTTGGTGCCAGTAAACGTTAAGTTGAGGGCGTTGCTGCCCCGATTACCAGATACCGGACTTACCCCAGTCGCTGTTGGACCGAGCACGGTGAAGCCCCCTGTGAGGGTGGCGGTTCCCGACCCAGTCGTGATGCTGACGTTTCTGGCACCAAGGGTGGCGCCGGTAGTGATTGTTAAGGTTGCTGTCGCCGTCTGCGGATTCTGGACCGTGAAGCCGCTGACAGTGATGCCGCCGGTGCCGCCGCCACCGCCACTAGAGACAGTCGCCCCGGTGGCTCCGATGAAATTGGTACCCGTGAGCGTCACGTGAACAGCTGGATAGTAAGGCGTCGTTGCCGTACCCGAACCACGAACGCCCGTATTGGGAGCGATCGAAGTTAACGTCGGCGTCGGCGAAGCAATGACGGTAAAGGGAGTCGCGTTGCTCGTACCACCAGGAGCCGTTACGGTGACGTTCCTGGCTGAACCTGTGGCGGTTGAGGTGATCGTGAAGGTGGCATTGACCTGGGTATCATTCTGCACCGCGATACCACTGACGGTCACGCCGCCACCGGACACGGCGATTGCCGTGGTCCCCGTCAGCCCGCTACCAAAGAGGCTGACTGCAACCGTTGTTCCACGCACGGCCTGGTTCGGGGAGATCGAAGCAAGCACCGGCCCGAGCACCGTATACGTCGCGGGGCCACTTGTGCCGCCCGCTGTAGTCACCGTGATGGTCCTTGGGCCAATCGTCGTGGTGGTTGTCGTGTTGAAGGTTGCGGTGATGGTTGTGGAGTTGACGAATGTCACGCCGGTGACGGTCAGGCCGTTTGCCGGCGCAACCACGTTGACTGTTGATCCCGCGGTGAAGTTACTGCCGGTCAGCGTCACTGCAACCGGATGCACCGCGGAGTGCGGCGCACTCCCGAGGTGGGAGAGATCGAGGAAAGAATCGGCGTTCCCGGGGCCACAATCGTGAATGTTACGGGGCCCGTGGTTCCGGAAGGCGTCGTTACGTTACGTTCCTGGCTGTCAGTGCGGCTCCTCGCCGTTATCATGAAGCTCGCGTTGATCTGTGGTGGCTTCACCACGTGTAGGCGGTGACGGTAATCCGTGCAGGTCACGGCACCACCGGACACGGTGACCGCAGTTGCGCCTGTCAGGCCGGAGCCGGTCAGCACTACCGCTTGGGTCGTGCCTTGGGCGCCTGTGTCGGGCAGATCGAGGTTAACCCGGTTGCTGGTCCCGCCGGTCACCGTGAAGGTCACGGCGTTGCTGGTTCCGCCCGGTGCTGTAACGGTGACGTTCCTGGCTCTCAACCGCGGCTCCTGCCGAGATTTCACAGTCGCGTTGATCTGTGTCGCTCGGCGTTCCTGTAATCGGTGCACGGTAAAACCGTTGCCCCGAGAAGTTGACCGCAGTTGTGCCTGTCAGGCCCGTGCCGGTCAACGTTACGATAAGGCCGTTCGTGCCGGGCGCCCGAGGCGGGCGCAATTGAGGTCAGCACTGGACCGTTGATCGCGAACGGCAGCGTGTTGCTTGCGCCGCCAGCGTTCATGACGTCAATATTCACGCTGCCGATTGGGGTGGAACTGGTGCTGCTGGAACGTTGCGTTGATGGTGGTCGAATTCACGACCGTTACGCCGCTGATGCTGAAGCCTGTTACTGCAGGCGTAGCGTTGACATTCGATCCGGCTACGAAGTTGGTTCCGGTCAGGACCACGGCCTGGGTTGCGCCGCGCAGTTCAGAGTTCGGAGAGATGGACGTCAGAGTAGTCGTCGACGGGGTGACGACCGTGAACGTTACGGGGCCGACGGACCCGCCTGGCACGCCTGGCATCGTTACTCTTACGTTCCGGGCGCCCAGCGTGGCTCCTGTCGCGATTGTGCAGGTCGCTGTTGACCGTCGTGGCGCTTACAGCAGCAAATTGCTGACCGTGCATGCCGCTACCGCCGCCACCGACGGCGGCGACCGTCACGGCAGTGGCTGTGGTCAGGCCCGTACCCGTAATCGTCACGTTCACGACCGCGCCCTGGGCGCCGATGTTGGGTGCGATTGAATTCAGACCATTCTGGCTCGGCCATTGTTCTGGAATTCGACCGCGCCGATGTCGAAGTGGTTCGGGTTACCCGCATCGGGCCGCGGATTTCCAAGAAGTCCGTGCTCAGAGTGGGTATCGTACTGGTCGGGGAGAGTAGCTGCAGTGACCGGAACGTATGTCGATGGCTGGCGATCCGGCCACCAGGGCGTAGTTGGCAAACGGAGCCCCGCCACCGTAGTTCGCATTCGCCCCACCGGTCACCGAATCGTCGCTCAGCGACGAGCGGGCCCCAACTGACGTTGATCCAGTTGTTGCCCTCGTCCACCGTCGCGGCTGGAGTGAGGCTAAATACCGGATTGGGGGTCAAAGCGTCGGCAATACCCGGAGGAACGCCATATCCACTCGGGTCCTCCGCACCCATTCGCCACGGTGCAATTTGGCGGCACGCGCGAACCGTTGCAATACTGGCTGACAAAGTTGGGATTGGATGACAAGTTAGAAGCGGCGTAGCCTGTTATGTCGTCCAGAACCGAATACGTCGGGCTGAGTGTGAACCCTGAGGCTGTGATTGCCCGGCCCGGTGTCGCCACGGACGCCGATGTCCCAGTAGCTGCTGAAACCCGCGGTGCATTGGCCGAAAGCGGTCTGCACCGGGGCGGCTGCCCCGGAGGATGTGAACAGCGAGATGAGGTTCTGCTGGTTCAGGTTCGCCGTTACCCAGGCTGCCCACCCCGATTTCGAACGCGCGGTTCTGCCAGATCACGTTGTTCTGCAGTAAGGGGCTCGAAAATCCCGTGCAGCTGGGTTCTCCTGGCGGACATATTAATCGTTAAGCCGGTGAGCGACGTGATAAATATCGTGGAGTTTTGCGTGCTGGTCACGCCGGCGGATTGCGGGCACGACGTCGTGCCAGTGGCATTCGTGCAGCTCCCCGCCGGCGCGCTGGCCATGCGGCGTCCCAATGCTTTGCGTAAGCACGCCCGAGGAGGCAAGGCTATCGTTGCTGGAGATGGTGTTGTTGACGATGGACACGTTTATCGAGTCCTGCAGCGATATTCCCGCGCCATCCCAACCCGCCAGTTGTTCACGATCATGTTGTTGGTGATGGAAACACTGTTCCAGAGTGCCGTTGTCTGCCTGATTGGGGTCGGAGTCGGTAGCAGTCCCGCCGTGCCGTACTCGCTGCGAGGAGGTTGGTTGGGTCGGTGTAGGTGAAAGTCCCCGTCCCCGCTGGGATACTCGTCACTGTGAATGTGCCGTTGTATCCAGATGGTGTTACTCCCAACAATTGTGACTGAGTCGCCCACCGTGGGTGACAGTGTAGGTGTAGTTGTGATCGTAACCGTGGTCGCGGCCGCCTCAGTTGCAGCAGTGATCGTCTGCGCCACCGCCCCTACCACGCCAGCAACGAGTATAAGTCCCACCGGCGCCGCTGCCGAGGCCGGTGGTCGTGTCGAGATAGGTGAAGATGTGCAAGCCGACACGGGTCACTGTGAATGTGCCGTTGTATCCAGCCACCGATACTCCCGCAATCGTGACTGAGTTGCCCACTGCGGGTAACGTTGCCGTCGCCGGCACCGAGATAATAACCGTGTGGCCCTCATCTGCGGCCGTGACCGGATAAATCCCAGGGAAGGTGGAGACCTCCGTCCCGTTGACCTGCTGCAGACGGATGCCGCCGCCGCTGCCGCTCTCGGCCATGTTGCCCTGGATCAGGTTGGCGTTGATCGTCAGTTGTGGCCCGTGCCGTCGCTCAGTCCCGGCGGGCAATCCGCGTCAGGTTGAAGTCCCGCAAATCGGATCGGTATCGGGCGTACCCATCACTTCAATACCGCCGCCGTTGGTGGGAATGGTGGGGTTGTCGCTCTGGTTCAGAACAATCGAGTTGTGCTCGATGTCGCCGAATTGGATTTCCCCGAGGTGCACGACTCCGCCGCCCTCACCCGAGCTGGAGTTCCCGCACACCCAGTTGTAGTTGAACTTGTAGTAGTCGTTGCCGGTGCAGAAGGTAACGCCGCCGCCGCCCGCCAAGGTGCCGGAGAACAGCTCATCGCCGAGAGAGATGTTATTCGTAATGTAGTTGTTGTGTACGTTCACCTCCAACTGCATGCAGTACGGCAGATGCTGGTTGGTTACCCACCCAGTGCCGTCGCTGCAAGAACCGGGAGCAGCGTTGGTGGTGCTTCCCACAATATACGCGGGTGAAAATTCGCCCTGGCCGACGCTGATGCCGCCCGTGAGCGTTCCGGCGTTGTTGTAGACCCGGTTGTTGGCGATTTGCAGATGATGCGCCCAGCCGTGGACGAATATCCCGCCTCCGCCCTGGGAGCTGTTCCTGATAGTTATGCCGTCAATCGAGGACGGGTTGCAGCGTGAAGTTGCTCGGGAACGGGTTGGTTTGACTAATTACAGCATTGCTGGTCGAGCTTGTTTCGGTCGAGGCCAGTGTGTGACAGAGCGGGTTGGCGTCGCCCACAGGGAGGGCAGTCGGATCAGGACCCACTCCTGAAATCAGGGTCGTAACCGTCGGAAACGCCCCGCCTCATTGCCGTCGGTCCAGATATCCGTCACTCCGTGGTAATCTACTCCCTTCCCCAGGACCGTAATTCCCGCTCCCTCGTACGCGCCCATCAGCGAGGGCTCTTGCAACTGCTCGGCCACGTTGCCATTCTGCGTAGCGTCCCAACCCAAGATTGCCTCGAGTGGCAGACGGTCAATCTGCGGAGCACTGGGAGCGCCGTTGTAGTAATTCCAAACGTCGCCGGGAATACCCGTCTCAGGGCAACTGTAGGCGCCGGTTGAATCATACGAACCTGCCCCGCTGGTCCCCGCCCATTTGGCCGCACCTTGCAGCGTCAAGCCGAACAGGCAGTTGATATGCCGGCGCCAGGGATCGAGCAGCTTGCCTGACGGGAAGGCATTGGCATCGATGATGGACGAAGCGGCGCCCACACCCTGCAGCCGGACGGGCTTCCACATCAGCAGCATCTCGTTATGGGCCGAAGGAGCAGCGGTTTGAGTTGGCGTCGCAGCATTAAGCGCAGCGGTGCTGCACGCGGCCGTCGTCGGAGTCGTCGCCGTCGTGGCAGCGTCATGCAAGTCGGGTCGACCATGAGCAAGTCGCCTGGACAGGCGCCGTCAATCGCAATCTGGATCGATCTGATTCGGCGAGGACGATGGTGCGGAGCCTTGCCGCCAATCGTGACAGTGACCGAGTCGATCGATTGTTTGCCATTGCCGGCGGTGATGACCAGTTCGCCGCACTGCGCGAGTCGAGCCTCGGCGTACTGCGCCTGCTGCTGTACCGCGCAGTTGGGAACGCCGCTCGGCACTGTTACCTGAATCTGCGTGTCTGACCAGGCTGCCGACGACCGCCGGTATGTCCGCCGATGGTCACTGCGGACAACGTGCTGCAAGTCGTGCTACCCGATGTGGGGCTTATACACCGGGCGCCAAAGCCATAGTGGCGGCTGATCGTTTTCATATTGAATGGAGCCACGTTCGCCGGAGGGACCTGAGTACGCGCTGTTACTCGCCTGCTGATCGCCAAGCGCCGTAATGGTGAGGGTCTTACCGGCCGCGCTGACCCACGGACCGATAGCGTCGCCGTCCACTTCCTTGATCGCCGGCGTGGCGTCAGGGTAGGCGCAATCGGCATTGTTGTATGCCGCGCCTACGAATGCTTGCGTGGGCACAACCGGAGTGTCGGCATAGACAGTCAAGCCCGGCATGTAGGGTTGTTCATAGCAGAAATCGCTGTACGCCGGGTTGTACAAAGGATCGGTGATCAACTGCCCGAAGGTCGGATTGGGAACCGTTGCTCCCGCTGAATTGACGATCGTGGTGCGCGTATCCGATGATCGGGCCCGGGTCGTTCATGCACTGCGTCTGCATCGTCGGTGAATACCCGGTGATATTGGGCGGGTTCACTTCCCAGCTGGAGAACGTCAACCCGTCATAGACTCCCCAGTGGTCGGAATACACGCGCGAGAGTTCGTTGCCGAGATAATCCTTGGTGGAAACCGCCATATTGGGCGGGGCAAATTTCTCGCCGAACTGCGGGGAAAACGGATCGAATTCCGAGGTCATGTCGTCGGTGATCACGCCGGTGAATTTCGAGGCGATGTGGGTCGAGGTGAAGATGAAGAACTTCGCCGACACCGACATCTGGTTGGGCAGCGTCACTTCCTTGCGGTCGCACAGAGGCCGAGTCGCTCCAGCAAATGGAGCCACTTCTTGAGCATGCGGGTAGAGACTCAGGTAGTCGGGCACCACACGCATCTCACCCACGCACGGCCAATTAGGATCTTGAAAGCCGGGGAAACCTGGAACGCCTGAGAGTTTATTCGCCAACCCCAAGCCCGTCGTCTGGTTCTGGAAGTTGTTGGGGTTGTAGCCCGACGTGGTTGGGTCGTACATGGATGCCACGGAGGCCTGGTCGGGAATGATGAAGATGTCCCCACCTAGTCCAGCGAATTGCTGTGTGACCGGCGCGATGAAGTTGTCGCCGATCAGCAGGTTCTTGTCTTCTTCCTTATAAACCTCATAGCCCGGCGGCATGATCACTTCCACCGTGTACTTGCCGGGCGGCAGCATGGGAGTGCCAACACGATACTTGTCAGTCGAATCCGGATTCGCCACGCAGACCGTGCAATTCGTCCCGGCTATCGTTGGGGCCACACCGGTATTGGGTCTATCTCACCTGTGGGCGTGACCTGCTTTCCGGTCGCCGGGCTCGATGCCAAGGACGCTCGGGAACGAGTATTTGCCGTCGTAAGGCGCCGGCTGGATCTGGTTGTTGATCTTCATCGAGTCATAGCACTTGAACTGGGAGTTATACGGGAGCGGCGTCGAGCAAGGTCGCCGGAGTGCTATGGATGACTTTGTACCAGTCCAGGTAATTCGGCTGGTCAAACAGTGTGAAGTAAAAGAGGTCCTGGTTCGGAGAACCGGCGACAGTCGTTCCTTCGCCGGGGCAGTTCATGTACGGCTTTAATCTCCCGCGCCAGTTCCCGTCCCAGCCTTGGACCCTGGATAGAACCCTTGCGCCCAGTCATCCCAGCTGCTGCTTTGGGTCGTGTCCACCAGCTTGAGGGTTGGGGTCACGCCATCCGCTGCAAAGCCTTCCTGGTAGAGGTTGAGGGTGACGTGCGGAATATTCGGCGCCCAGGGCTGTTGTATCATTTGCGACGCATCATCAAAGGGACGCGTCGCGGCATAGACGACCAGTCCATGGATGCCGCCGTTTTCGCCCACTGTCGTGGTCGAAGCGGTAGTTCCGCCGGTGGTGGGACTGGACACGGCAATCGGGAGCGCTTCGCGCAGGCTGGCGGTGCAGGATGCATACGGCGCTTTGCCGAATTCAATATAGTTGCCCTGGCCTGTCAGCCCCGCCCAACCCTCGGTGGTAACCCACGGTGGATCGATGCGGCCGGTGGAAGCGGTGGACGAACTGGGGATTGCCGTGCCGGCTGCGAACGAACCAGCCTCCGTCGTGCAATCCGCTTTGGCGCAATAGACCGCGCCGGGCACGGACAAATCGGCCGGCAAAGGAACCGCCTCATAGGTGTTCGTCACGAAGTTATAGGCAGTTGAACTTCCGCATCCCCGGACGCCCGGAGCTGTGCAGGAGGGCGAGCCATCGGCAGGGCCGCCCGCGTCATAAACGGTGTGGATGCCCGTCGTCTTGTAGCGGCCCGAATCCGCTTCCACCGTATACCAGTTGAACAGCGGGAACTCTTCGTTGAAGTTGGCGACGCCGTTGAAGTCCGTCGCCAGAACGTTGGCGTTGTGCCCATCCCGATAGTGGACCATTGTATAGACGAGCGGAATCCCGATCTCGCCGGCGTCCCGGATTCCATTCTTGTTGTCGTCAATGAAGGTGGTGGTGTACACATTCGACTGCCACTGCTGGATACCGACATTCCCCATGTGGAGGAGGGAAATTCCGCCCGTGCAGGTGCTAGCGCCCGCCGCGGGGACGCATCCCACGTTCGCCGGCGTCGACAGACCATCAATAATCTGGTCGTTCCACTGGTCGCCGATGGTCAGTCTCCAGTTCCCGCCGGGAACGTTACTGAACTTGAAGTTTCCGTTGGCATCGCAGAAGCTGAACATGAAGTCTTGGCCATCGGGGTCACCCAAGCTGACCCAGCACTGCGTCCAGGCGAGGGCATCGTGGGAACCGCTGGGATAGAGCCTCTCATCCGGTATCCGGCTCAGGCGCTGCATGTTCACTTGTCCGTCGATGGTGTTGGTGCATGGCCCGACCGCACCGGGGGTGCCGGTGCCGGCGCAAACATCTTTGGCGCGGGCGTTAATGATCGCCGGGTTGGCGAATCCGATGGCCACGTGAAATCCGGCCGGACCATACTCCTGGAAGTAGTTCGGCTCGCCGATGCGGATGAAGGAATCGTGGGGATGCTGCCCATCCAGCGTGTTGGTCTGGACCCACTGTTCGCCGCGCGCAATCCGGTCCGCCCCTGGGTAGGCTTGGACGCTGAATTTGTCCGGCATGAGATGGGCAATGATCGCCTGGCCAGCCAGGGGAGACAGAGTACTCCCGTCTGATTCATACTTCGGGCAAGTCACGATCGTGCCCGTGATGCCACCCGCTGGGGCGGGGCCCCCGCGGCCGGACCCGAAGTCGAATTGGCCGAAACCGGGCAGGCGTCGAGCCCGCTGCTTGGATCGATAGTCCCCGCCAGGCTATTTGACAAGGGCATGTTGAAGGCGTCGTAGGTATCCTGCCCAGTCACATCGCCGAGTCCGCCATAGGTGTCCCACAGGACGAGGTTGAAGCCGCCTAGGCCGGGCTCAATGGGCGCAACCGTGCCGTTTCCGCCGCCGCCATCCTGCTCGCCATTGAGCGGGTCGTCGTCTTCGAACACGATGACCGAAAGGTTACCGGTGGGAAGCGGTGTGGGCAGCACGAGCACGTTGACGGGTTGGATAGGCGGACGTCGTGCGTACACGCATTTGGCCCACCCAGAATGTTGCAGGCCGGTGGGACGGGAGCGCCGCTCATGGTGTGACCGCATGTCCCGGTAGTCGAATTTTTCCGCCAGTGGCTGAGCAAACCGGCTCGCCCACGTACGCGGGAAACGGGTTGGCCGCATCACCAGGCAGCACCGAGATGTAATAGCGCTTGGAGGGATCGAGAACGACCTGGCTGGGATTCACTTCTGTGTAGCCGCCACCTCCGTGCACGGGAGCGCCGCGCAGTTCGGATCGGGTCGGCAGGCGCCGTTGCCAACGTCGCACACCGCCGGGATGTGCGTTCCGAGGGTCGTGACGCCGCGCCGGTGTCGAGCATCGTCTGGCCGCCTTCGCACGAGAGCGGTCCGGTGCAGCCCTGGGCAACGAAATCCATGTTGCTGGTATGGAATTGCACGCCAAAGACCGGGATGGTGCCGCCCGGCGGGCCCACAGCGCTGGGGCAGCCCGGCGCGGTGATGCTGGCGTTGGTTGTGCAGTTCGGGTCGACCCAGAACGTCTTGTCTTCCTCAATGATCCAGCGATAATCGGTAATCGCCGTCAATCCAGTGATGCAGGTGCCATCCCCGTTGCAGGCGTTATACAGCTTGGCATCCAGTACCTTGACCTGCAGATTACTGGGCGGCAGGAATGTGACGGTTACGGTTCCGGCATTAGCGCTCAGGCTTCCCTGGGAGTTTTGCACAGTGTAGGTAAAGGTTGCGGTTTGGGCCGTCGTCGGAGGCGTTGTAGGCGTCGGTAGCGCGAGGGTGAACCCGCCGTTCGCGTCCACGGTGCCGCATGCCGCAGTGATCGTCGACCCCGTGCATGCCGGAAGCGAATAGCCGACGAGACAACACTGATTGGCAGGTTGTTCGTATCCGTATTGCCCGAAAGCAGGCCAGGTGATGGAATCTTGATGAACGTCGCCATCTTCGACGTGTAGGTTTGGTTATTCGCGGCCGGGAACTCCCTTAAGCGGCGACGACGCGCTCAGGGTAACCGTTGCACAAACAGTCGCACGTGCCGTTGGCGCAATATGCGAAGGTGTCTGTGCGTCGTGCCCGCATTCGGAGTATAGGTGAACGTGCCGTTCGCACAAATTCCCCCGACCGGGCTCCCGGGCAACGCATTGCAAGCCAGCGTGCCGCCTGCGGGAGCAGTCGACAGCGCAACTCCATACACATTGACGTCGTTGGCGATCACGCCCTTGGATACGTCTGACACCACCAGGGGAATGCACGGGGCAGCCCCGTCGCGCATGGGATACGATGGGGTAGGCATCCGCATTGGCTGCCGCGGTTGCGAATACGCCCGCTCCTCCCCTACCGGGAGTGAACCACCATTGACGCTGATGTAGGCCAGCATTCCGGCATCACGCACCGAAGAATTGGCCGACAGGCTTAACTCGCGGTCATACACCGGTAGCGACGGGGGCGCAGTGGCCCCGGTGGCAGTGGCCGGCACATTGACCATCACGTCGTATGTCTTGCCCGCAGCCATGAATACGTCGGTCTGAACACGGGGAGCTAACAAGTCCGGGAGCGGGTTGCCATCTTCCGCTTTCAAGGTGAATCCACCCACCGTAGCAGACGCCCCTGCTCCGTTAAACCCTGTGGTTTGCGAGCCGACCGTCGATGGTACGTGCATGCGCAAGCCCGCATTCACCATGCGTAGCAGCATGGTGCCAGTGGCGGATTCCGGTTGTGACCGGCACAGGAGGCGTGCCAGACACTCCTGCCGTAGCCGCGAATAGCGAGGGCGTCGGATTGGCCTTGTCGAACGCAATTCCGTTGATGAGGTAATAGAACGGTGTGTAATTCACCGCCGGTGGATAACAAGTGTGCGCGTCGCCGCACCCGCCTACAGCGACCAAGGCTGTTGCCGTTGCACCCGTGCCTGCCCCACCGGTGATCTGGACTGTCGGGTTACTGGTATATCCGCCACCTCCGGAGGTTAGAGTAACTGTAAGAGTGCTGGTCGTGGACAATGTTGCAGTCGCGACAGCGCCCGTGCCCCCACCACCGATGAACTGGACCGTCGGAGCGCTCGCATAGGCTCCGCCGTTGCTTACTGTGACTGTAGCAACTGCGCCGGTCGTGGTTGCGGAAAGCGTGGCGCCGCTAGCAGTGCTACCAGTAGTGCCATCGGTCACAGCAACTGGGCTGGTTGGGGCCACCGAGTAACTGCCGGGGCTGATAAGAGTGACGCCCGTAATTACACCGCCTGTGCCAATAGTGGTTACCATTGCCGTGGCGGCCGTGCCCGTACCACCAACGAGGGTTAGCACGTCGCCTACGGCGTAATTGCTGCCTCCGGTTGTGACCGAGAGCCCGGTACCGGTGAACGTGAGTGTTGCCGTAGCCGCAGCACCGTCGCCACTGCCCCCAACGAAGCTAACTGTGGGAGGCGTTATATACCCGCTTCCTCCAGGGCTGACCGAGACACTGGCCACGCCATACCCGAGTGTTGCCGTAGCCGCAGCACCCCCGCACACGGTGGTGGTGCAGCCACCGCTGAAGGTAACTGCAGGAGCCGATGTATACCCGCTTCCTGGGCTACTCAAAGTTAGAGCCGTGATGGAGCCGGTGTTCATGCGCGTCCAGACGGCCGTCTCGCTAAAACCCGTGGTCCGGGCAGCTTGATCGACCTCTCTGTTTTGCACCGGATCAATTTCACTGAACTCGAGTGGGACTTCCGCGTTGTACGTCACCGCCGGAATCGCCGCAGTCTTGCCAGCGGCGACCGCAGGGTACGCTGTGCCTGCCGCAGCAGCCGCGGACGTTGTAGCGGGCGTAGGCGCGGTGGTGACCACCAGCATGCCAATCAAGCCCATGGGTACCTGAATTGAAGGATGGGTGCCGGATTGAAGCATATATGTACCCGGCTTGAGATTCGCCCAGATTAGTGGCGTCGATGTAGCTGTTCCCGGCGCACCTGCCGCCACTTCCGTGGACATGGATTGCACGCGCGGCCCTTGGATCGGAGGCGTGCCTGAAGCGCCAGCTTGCGGGGACGTGCATGGGGTACCCGGCGGGGTGGCCCCAGAGGCGATAAACCAAGTGACGCACCCCTGCGCGTCGGTGTGGTCGGGACTCGGCGTGGTGGTCGGCGACGCGCCAAGGCCACCGCCCACTTGCCCCATAATCACGATAGATGTGGGAATGTTGTTCGGCGTTCCGCCAACTGTGGTAAACGAGAGGTTGTTGGTCAGGTTGATCTGAAGGCCGCCCGCCGCTCCATAGGGAACCGTTATCTCTACAGGGGACCAGGCTGGTGATGCCGCCGCAACAGCTGTGGTTCCGGTGCCCGGGGCCAGCAATCGTGACGGTGGGAGCCGCCGTATAGCCAGCTCCGTGGCTGATCACATTGAAGCCAACCACCACGCCGCCGCTAACCACGGCGGTGGCTGACGCGGTTGCTGTCGGCGTGTTACCAGCGGCAGGAGTAATGGTGACAGCGGGCGAGGACGTATAGCCCGATCCGCCATTGACCACGTAGATTCCGCCAAGTGCACCGATGGCTGCTTGGGAAGTAAGTCCGGTCAACGGCGCGCAGGTCGCTGTGGCGCCCGTAACAGCGGCGCCGCAGGCGTATCCCCACATCGGTACAACCGTGCCATCGGGCAGGGCTGCGGTAGCAGGTCCCGCCGTCAGGTTGACCACCTGCTGGCTGAAGCCCGGCGCGGCCGCAAAGAGAACGAGCACGCTCGCTAGAACCGCGGCCTTCAGTGTAGTCTTCGCTTTGAAATCGTTGATCCGGATCATTGTAATCGCCTCTCGTGGTGTTCCGTCGTGAACATAAAGGTGAATTCTTGTTCGCCCAAGGCAGGCACACGCCTGCCCCTAGTTGCTCTCATCAATTGGAAATTCCCGCGAATCCACCAGCAACATCATGAGCATGCCGCCGGGGAAGACGTTGTTCGTCGTGATCTCACGCTCGTTATGCGAGTGCCACATGAACGCCCAGCCACGCTCGTTGGCGGGGTTGGCCTGCACGTTCGAGGGTAGCAGGGTCGTGCAGTTGGCGTTGCGGGTAGTGGCGCAGGCAGGCATCGACGAACGCAGGACCGCATCCGGACCGAAGTACGGAGTGCCGCCGTACCAGGCGCCGTTGGTAAAGACGTTTGGATCGGGGAAAGTGGCCGGGCCACCCGCTCCGACGTCGCCGAATGGGGACACTTGTACCGGCTTGTTGTGGTCCTGGCACCACTCGTAGTAATTCAAGGCCGCTGGGTTCCCTGTGTTGTAGCCGTTTGCGTCCGGAGTACAGCTCAAGTGGGCCAGAGGATCGGTCGTTGGGTTCCCGGTGGCGTCCGGGGCGGTACCGACGTCAGGACCAGGATGGTGACCAAACGCGTCCCAGTTCAATCCCCTGCCGCTATAGTAGAAAATGCCGTCGAACGACTCGCCCGGCGTGGTGTCGGTGTTGAACATCAGAATGCCGGCGAGATTATTAGTCGGATTGGTCGGGCTGAGAATCAGGTTCCCGTCACGAGACAGGATGCGCACGTGGTTGGCGTGCTCGTGGAAAGGATGTTGCCACCGCCCCTGACCGACGGTGCGAATCAGCGTCAGTTCGCCCGGATGCATGTGCGGGTTGCCGTTGTAGGGCTGGTGCGGATACTCGGACGCGTAGTTCGGGTCCATGAGGTCCGGCATCGAGCGTCCATTGATCAAGAAATAGGCGGGATGGTAGGGCTCGGTCTGTACGTCGAGACTGCATCCTATGCTCCCAGCCGTGCAGCCAGACCTTGGCCTGAACTTGAGCTTGTGCCTGCTTGTGAATTCTGGGATCCATCTCGGCCCACTGGAACAGGTATTCCCGGTCGTAGCAGCTCTTGGGGTGGTCATAGGCTGCGGTAGACAGGCGGAAGTCCTGCTCAGGAAATCCAGGAACGGCGTTGGCCATCCCATAATCGGTCTTTCCATACAGGTTGGTTATGCTTGTGCCGTTGGCGCAGTTGGCGGGAGGAGTAGCCGGCAAGACAATGATGGCGCCGTACAGACCCATCTCAATCTGCAGGTCGCCCTGCGTTCCGCTGTAGTAAGGGTGCGTCCCTGGCGCTGAGGCGACGAACGTGTAAGTGACCGTCGCGCCAGGCACCGCTTCGCATGCCAACAGGCCCTGCGGATTCGTAGCAGTATTGGAACAAGTGGATGTGAGCGTGAACCCCGGAAACAGGATCGATGTGTTGCCGGCCGCCGTGGGCAGATTATTAGTCAGGCTAATCGTGACCGTCGCCCCTTCTGTGACGACCATGGTGGGGCCGGGGACCTGCATGAGGGGGCAACTTGGCGCGAAGGCGAAAGTAGCCTTAGGGACGAACGTCGGCGAGCCGGTGACGCAGCCGTACCCCCAAGAGTAAACCGCCTCCCCGTCCGGCTGATTCAGGTAACTGTCCTGGGCCGTCAAATTGAAGGTCCCGACCGTTCCCGCCGTGCTGGTCATTCCGGGAGCCGCAGCGAAAGCGGCTGGCGCAAGCAATAGCGTCACGGCCACCATTAGAGTCAGGAAAAGTTGCGTCTTGGATGTCGTGTTTTTCATGTTCATCGGCCTCATCGCTGCTCTCCTAGTTGCAAGTGTTTCCAAACGTGTCACTCGACACGCTGTTGCAGATGTGGACCTCGGTCATCATCCCGCCGAAGTTCTCCGCGTCGTTCGACAGATGATCGAGATTTGAGCTGTAGAGATAGAAAGTGCTGCCCGCCGGATAGAGTTTTGCGGCGCAGCCCGCGCCCAGGTATGCGCTGCAGCCATCGTCACTGGCATCCAGAATCACGTCGTTGGACTCTCCGCCGCCCAGCGTGATTGAGTTCGCCCAGTATTCGGTGTTGTTGCCATCCTGATCCCGGAGCAGCTTGGCCATCCATCCGACCACGTGCATCGGAACCCCCAGCGACTCCAGCGTGTGATACTCCGAGACCGACAGATTGACGAAGCGCAGAGAAGCCTTTCCGCCAGCCGGAATGTTGATGATGGCCGGCAGCGGCTGCGAGTAATGCATTTGACCGTCAGTCGTGACTGTGGCTTGCGGTCCGGGAGCGACCGTGTCGGGGTAGCTCCGCCCGTTCAGGAGGAAGTACTTGTCCTTCATGTCCACAAAAATTTCCGGATTGAAGGTCATGCCCACGAAGTGGAAGTTGGGGTCAAAGCCGTGCATTTGGATGGGGTAGGTGACGTCGTAACACGTTGAGCCGTCGCCGTCGTTGTACACATATTGAGGCGTGGTCCCCTCTGCCGAGCCGATAGTCGTACCATTGCAGAGGGTGCCGGGCCCGAGCTTTTTGGCGCTTGTGTTGATGGCGGGCATGGTAGCGCTGCATAGAATGTCGGCAGAGGGTTTGCATTCGGTCCGCAGGTCCGGGCTTCCAGTGAACCCCAAGGCCGTGTAGGAAGGCGCATACCCGTTCTGGAGGCCAAGGTAGTTGTACAGGTCCCCGCCAGTCGGGAGGCGGTCTTGTCGCGGCCGCACATACACCTGTCCGACCATGCCCATCTGCAAGTGCTCGGGCGGGGTGATGTGGCAGTGCCAGAAGTAGGTTCCGGCATCGGGCGCGAGGTAGTAATAAGTGAAGCTGGCGCCGATGTTGATGGCGATGGACGCGTCGGGCACGCCGTCATAGAACGAGGAAGCGTTCGGGTAGCCGTGGAAGTGGACCGTGTGCTGCTCGAACAGGTCGGGCCGCATGAGCATGCCGACGTTGGTCAGGGTGAGGAAGAATTCGTCGTCCTCGTCAAACGCGGAGAGGGGCGCCGGGATATTGCCATTCATCACGCCGACATCCATGATCTGCCGGGGATCCACATGGCCGTCGATTACCCCGCCGGGCGAAGATGCATAGGCAGCCAGGTCGTTGCCGATATCTGTCGCCAGTCCTGTCGCTGTGGCGACATACTGGAAGGCATATTCGGCGAATCCGTCCGGAGTTATGGCGGCTCCAGTGGCCACACAGCTAACTGTCCAAGTGCCTGCGTAGCCCACCGGGGTTGGGGTGTTTCCCTCAGCAACAGCATTTGAGATTTTAACTTGACGTCCGGCAACAAGGCCCGATGGTGTATCCGTCCAGGCCGTTACGGTGCTAGCGCTAGGGCTGCTCGGGCAGCCCGGGACAGTGGGGGGGGCGCGGGCGGGAGAGAGGTAGCGAGGGGCAAAGGGCCCTCGACGAGATTGCTAACGGTCACGTCCACCGCGACGTCAGGGGCCAAGCCCACCGCGCCGTTCCACTGAAAATTGGCAGCCGCCTTAGGCAGGGCCGTGCCTGGCGAGGCACCGCTGCTCGCCCCATCAGTCGTGGCTGGGTCGCCGCGCACTAATGGCGTCGCGCAGTTACCCAGGCTCGTACAGCCTGGATACGGGGTGTTGAAGACACCCGGGAACTGGGTCGACGGAAGACCGGCAGCTACGTCCGTCAAGCCAGAGAGCGGTCCAAAGGCGAACATGAAAATCTGCGTGCCGTCGGCCATCGTCGAGAGGCCGTCACCGCCCGAGATTTGCTGGCACTTGATGGCGCCGTTTACTGTCCCCGCCACCGGCGTAACAAAGCCCCCGTCCGTGCCGGCGGGAGCAGTCGACGGCGTCGTGAACTGCGTCGGGCCGGTGTAGGCCGTCTCCGAATTGTTCATGGTCGGGTCCGGGTGCGTGAGGGTGCTGGGGGGACACTGGACACGAAAACTCTGAGCGCTCGCAACTCCCGCCGCGAGGCTGATCAAGAGCATTAATAAGCAAACCTGGTACGGCTTTCTCATGGCTTGACAATCTCCTTCCAGACTTGCGGGCGCCCGCGTCTCGCTCTCTGCTGCATGATCAGAACGTCAGGCCTGAGCGAAAAGCGCCGGTCGCACAATTTGACTCCGCGCACTCTACCTGTCTCTGGCGCACGCGTCCCTGCAAATTCGCAAATAGAAAGAGACAAAATGAAAAATAAATTACTATCCCCTGAGAACAAGGGCGCGCTGCGCGATATGTTTACTCTATCATTATGATATCTAACTATGTATACTTGCATGAACCTTGCCTCCCTGGAGACCTCGCCGCGCCGGCCTCCGCGTGCTTCGATTTTCAAGAAGCGCCGTTCCACCGCGCCGCGACACGGGGTGGAACGGTGTAAACTTTCAGCCAGAAATCGCAGCGGCCGTGTTAGACTAAAGCCATGAAGCGAGCGCGAAAAAGAATGACGCCCCGCAAGGAAACCCGGCGACAAATGCGGCCGATACGACGAGCGGCTTTCCTGTCTATTCTTGCCGAAGCCATTAAGACGCCTTCCACAAAAACTGTAAAAAAATCTTCTTGAGCGTTGGATTGCCTCTAGTTCATCGATCTAAAACGACGCAGGTCTTATCACTCCATGGCCGCGGCGCAGCCGCCAAACTTTGGTTTTGCCGCATCCTCAAAACATTGGGAGTGTCTAACTCGATGATCGAGTGCCCCGGGTGCAGTTGTTTTATTGACGATCAATTGCCGAAGGTGGCGCATCGTGCGCCATGCGGTTTTGTAAGTGACGCCTGTCTCGCGCTGAATCCGCTTCGCGGTCATGCCGGACCCCGTTGAGGCCATCAGGTACATCACGTAAAACCACGTCTTGAGTGAAGTAGTGCTCCTGGCAAACACAGTCCCTTTCAGCGGGTAAATGTGATTCCCACAATGATCGCAGGCGTAGGCGGTACGACCGGTCACGCGATAATGCTTGCGTTCGATGTTGCATTTCGCGCACTTGGTGACGCCCTTCGGCCAACGCTGTTCTTTTATGTATTCGAGGCAGGCATCCTCATTTGGAAATTCGCGGTTCAGATCGGCCACCGTATAGCGCCAATCTGCTGCCTTGCGCTGATTGAGTTTCTTGCGCGGCATCCCCTGAGAAATCGAACGCATTGTCCTACTTGTTTTCAAGGGATACCTTTCCATGGACATTGGGGCACGGGAAAAGGTCAATCGGACCTTCCGTGACTTCAGTTCCAGCGATTCACCCGTAGTAGGAACGCGGGCGCTAACAAGTCCCAAAATAGGAGTCTCCATTCCAATAAGCAGCGATCGAAGGCGGAGGATTATCTAGCTCTGCAAAGGCTCATCAGGCGGGGGACACTGTGAATTTCGATAGTTTCCTTTCGAAGTTTCACGAGGCCTTGCCCTTTCCACTGGTTGAGCAGATGGCAAACCTGGAATGAGGTCATCGCGGTCATCTGCGCCAAGACCTCCTGCGTGATATTAATTTCGATATGGCTGTTAACTCTCTGCCCGAGACGATCCATGAGTTGAACGAGGCCGGAGGCAAGCCGTGGCGAGGCCGTTTTTGTGGATACCACGCAAAAGCGGCGTTCTAGCTCCGCTAGACGTCGTTCAAGAATGCGATGTGCGTTCCTCCGAAGGCCAGGAAAGCAAACGGAAGCAGCCTCGAAGGTCGCTGAATCCCATGCAAGCACCTTGCAATCCTGGAGTGCCTGTGCGGTCGACGAATGCGTACCCCCGGGCACCAAAGCAAGTTCGGAAATTACTTCGCCAGGAACGGTCAATCGAAGAATCGCTTCTCTGCCGCCGTGACTGAGCTGTGATTTCTTTACAAGACCCTCGGTCAGCAATAGGACTTGCCTTATCGGGTCGTCCACGAAAAACATCACGTCGCTGGACGCAAAGTCCCTAGGGCGAGCGCTGGCGATTACCTCTTTGCAAACAGAGCTAGGCAGACCAGCAAAGAGCTCGGATTTATGCAGCGAGATACAGTTCTTATTTTCCTCGTCCATCATTCTTCTCCAAGGTCCGAATCCCGCTGGCCGCCTGGAACAAGCGACGTGTAGCGAACGAGAGAGTAATCGGTTTGTTCGATCGCTTCGTTGACTTAAAGCAAGGAAATCCGATGGAGGAGTGTATTTGACGAGTAATTAACAAGTAGGCGACAAGAGACCAACAATTTACATGTAACGCAGAAGCCTTACAGCCGGTCCATCTTGCGATCTAGATGTAAAGTTTATTGACATGAAGGCGAATTAATTTGCACGTGGTGGGCTCGACCGTGGGCCTCCAACCCAGACGCCTGCCCGGGAGTCGAGTGTTTCCTGAGGTGATCGGATGGGCGCGGAACAGGAATTACGGCAATTGCCGAGGAGGCGCCGGCGAGGGGAGATCGAGGCTGGCCTTCGTTAGGTCATTTCTGACTGGTTCCCACGAACTTGTAGCCTACGCCAGTGGTGGTAAGAATAAGCTCGGGCCGTTTGGGATTGTCCTCCAACTTTTGGCGCAGGCTGGCCACGTGCGTATCGACTGTTCGAGTGAACGCGCCGACGTCATAGCCCCAGAGCGACTGCAAGAGCTCGGTTCGAGGGACGGTACTTCCGGTGCGTTCTATCAAGTAGCAAAGTAGCTGGAACTCGCGAGAAGTAAGATAAACTTGCTTCCCGTCTCGAGTCACTTCCGCTCGCCGGACGTCGACACGGATCGAACCGAATTGGTGAACACCTTGCCCGATACGGACTGGCACGCGTCGCAAGAGGGCCTGAATGCGAGCGATGAGTTCCGCGGCCTCGAATGGTTTCGTCATGTAATCGTCGGCACCCAGGTTGAGTCCTACCACCTTATCAACGATTTGATCGCGGACACTCAATATCAGAATGGGAGTCGCCACCCCTAGCTGCCGAACGCTGCGGCAGATGTCGAGTCCGTTGCGATACGGCAACATGACATCGAGGATAATCAAGTCGAAGGGCAGGTTCGTGGCCTTCTCCAACCCCTCCTCGCCGTCTTCGGCGGTATCCACAACGTAGCCTTCAGCGCGGAGGCGGACTTCGAGGGCAGTCCTTAATGCCTGTTCGTCTTCCACCAACAATAGATTCTCATTCATTTGTGGACGCCTAAGTTGATTCCGGAACAATCACTGCCAAGTCGGCATTCGATCTCAAAGCGACCGGTAGGTGCAGCGTAAAAGTGCTCCCCACGCCCACTTCACTCGTTACGGACAGCCGTCCTCCCATCGCTTCCGCAATACGCATTGCCACGGCAAGTCCTAAACCAGTTCCGTGAATCTGGGCATCCACAACCTCTTGACTACGATAAAAGGGTTCGAAAATATGAGGCAACTCTAAACTGCTGATGCCAGAACCACGATCCCGCACGCTGATGCGGACTTCTTGGTGATGGCTTTTGGCCTCATGAACGGAGGCTGAAATACCGATCCAGCGATTTTTACCACTATACTTAACCGCATTTGAGATTAAATTCTGCAGGCACTGAGAAAGCGCGGAAAGATCACCCATGACGCACGGCAGTCCCGGCTGTACGTCCTGCTCCACATGGAACCCAGTTCCATCCACCAGCACGGCGACGTTATTGCGAACAGTTTGAAGTATTCCCAAAACTTGCAGCGGGCGCAAATTATAGCGGTTCGTGCCGTTTTCCGTGGACGCAAAAAGTAGAATTTGCTTTACCAGATCCGTGAGTTGACGGGCCTGGGTGGTGATGATCGACCCATGCGCGATCGAATCGGTTTTTGTCCGTACCAGACCGTCCATCACATTCTGACCGCTACAATAAATAGCAGCCAGTGGCGTGAGTAGTTCATGTGAAATCGATGCAACGAAGTCCAACTGTAGCTTCGCCAACTTTTGCGCTCGCCGACTGGTGAAGATGATCAAAGCCATGCCGCCCGTGACCAACAAAAGCGTCATGCCGCCGGTCACTAGGTTCCTGCGCCAGTTGCTGATCGCAATCGCCGCGAGTGGCCCCGTGCGATGTTGGACCAACAGAATCCACGGATCCTCGTTTGACGCGTAATGGATTACGGGAAACCAAACCGGCGCCGAGAAGTCGCGCCATTTCTCAGGTCGTAAGGATTCGCCGTTCTGAATTGCCTGCCAAAAGTGGCCCTCCACGGTCGCCGGCGGGGGACCGAAAATATTCATCCTAGAATCGAAGGCGCCAGGATTGCCATTCGGGAATTCACGGTCGGAAGAGAAGATCGGCGGGGATGTTCTCCCTGTATCGATAACCGCCAGCTTGTATTCGAGTCCTTGTGGTCCGTTGAAGTATCGTTTCGTAAGGTCGGGCAGGATCCTCGTCTGAATGTAATCAAGATTGAGGACAACTACAATCCAATTCACTGGATGTTTGTTGTTTGGAGGCTGCGCGTTAGGCCGTACCGGACCGCCACTCTGCACGATTGGGTGAACGATCGCCGGAAGGTTCTGATCAAACTGCCATCCAGTCATAATATCGGATCGCCGCGAACCGGAGGGTGAGAGCCGGTCATTGCCACTGGAGCGGTCTTGGGCTGAAGAGGCGGAGAATTCCCAGGCACGTAAACCAACAGAAAGACTTGACGATTTTGATTGCAGACGAGCTAGTAGAGGAAGTAACTCCTCGGGTACGCTGGAAATCTCAATTTTAGCCGCGTGGGCATCGAGACGTAGCAACCGAGGTGTTGCCCTGTCGCTCGTTTCCCAGATATAAACGTTCTTTATCAACCCAGGATTCGCATAGAGGGTCTCCACCGAGCCGCTGCTCCAGTCCACGTAGCGGTGAAGATAGTCATCCCAATTGTCGCGCGCGCCCGAATCGGGGCCCACCTGCAACGCAACACAGATCGCCGACAATTCACCATAGAAATCAAGATGCCACCCCAGCATCAATGGCTGTAGAGTGCTCCCAATGCGAGCTTCGGTGGCCACACTCAGCTCCTTAGCCCATCGGTATTGCAGAATTGCAACCATGATCAAGAGTGAGGTCATACCGGATAGGACAGCTATCCAAAAAAAGGGTAATTTCCTGATCCCTCGATCGCCGATGCCCTTAGTTCTGGAGGTGGATGGACGTTTCATAAGTCAGCTTAAGTGCCTCACGGCCGCGGCAAACGCCGCCAACAATCATCGACCCGGTGAAGCGTAGCGCCTTGCTGTTCGCATCAGTACCCGGAACGCCGCCACTGTTGGAAGCGTTGATCACAAGTTTGATAGGGCGGATAGCGACGAGGCTGATCTTGCCAGGGAGTGCCGGTGCGTAAGACCCCCGACACAACGTTCAACACCGCAGGCGAGTCTTGCCACGATCGGCGTCGCCCATCTTTCCGCCCCTTGGACGGAACGGGGGTTCGAGAAACGCCCACTGGGCGTCGGTGAGGTTCATCCATCCGAGTTACTTTGTTTCGCATAGCTTGCATCCAAGTAATGGGTAATGGCGCATGAGTGTTCATGAGATAATTCTAATCCGAGACCGTTTCCACGGTTTCGGTGTCCCACCGCGCAATCCGCAGTCACCTGAAATGAGCATCAGGTCCTAATAATCGTCAGGCGAAGAATCCTTCGTCCCCAAAAGCCTAAAGTTCTCTACATAGGACTACCGGTTCCGATCATGCCTTCGCCCCTATCTAATCAATCCGTTGTCCTTAGCCTCGCGGGATGTCACGCCTAACTCGCACCCAGCTCTGGTCTACAGAGGGAAGAAATCAGCCAATGTCGCCCTCATTATTTTCTAGGATGACGCGCACGCTTGTCAATGTGGCATAGCCGACCAATTACTGCATTGTGGCCTTACTTGCTGAGTGGACCTCGGGCTACTGAGCACGTAGACGCCTGCATACACCGAGTGCTGCAACATTTGAATCAGGTTGTGATATGCCTGTTTGGAACGAAGGCCGCGTTCCTCGGCAGCGGCGCGACCTTGCTCCCGCAGTACGCTCGAGAGGTATCAAAACCTTCTCGAAATGGCTTCTCTGCTTACAAAATATCCCCTTCCAAGAATGGTCCGCCGTAGTACCACAATCTGTTCAAAGCGGTATCACTCAAAATGTATGAAACGTGAAAAGTTAAACCCGAAAACACTTCGAAGTGGTACCACCCCCTTTTTGTTCCAAATCTGTGTCTTTCGCCGATTAACCGCCCGCCTTCCACGCGTGCTGCTCCACTGCTGGTGAAGAATGTGCGATCGAGATGGAAAGGTGGCATATTCGTGCCACCTTTCCAAGAAAATTCGCCACATGCTTTCTCTCTGTAAGACAAGCAGGTGCCGGTAAAAAAACGCGAAGCGTCGGATTCTCGGATTGTGGCCCTATGCATGTTGAGGGTGTCGGTCAGTTGCCGATAAACGAGCCTGTCAGAGGGAAACCGCTATGCCGCGCCAAACCATGGAAATAAAGAGGTGGGCCGAATGCGGTGTGACATCCGGCCCAAGGTGGTATGTGGATTATCCAGTTTCGTAGCTTGATTTCTTATACGCTCTGGCGTTTGGGGTGTCTGTTCGATACTGAACAGGCATCCGTCGGCTTCCTGTATCCTCCCCCAACTCCTGAGAAGTCTTGGAATATGGAAAAAACCTGCCAGCTAGCGAGCATCCCGTTTCTCTGGCCTCGTCACCTAGTGAAGAGCTTTTCGACAGAGGTACGGGTGAGCAAGCGATAAAGGCGCCTGGCTGTTCTCATTTGAACAGTTTTGACTCCGATACTTTTGGTACGGTGATCATCCCCGAGCGAAGCACCAGTATGTGGGAGGCCATGAATGACACTAGCCGGATGGAATGTGCTCTTGGTCGGACAGAATTTTCATAGGGCCCGGGCCTTGACGGACAAGCTACAAAGCTGGAAATTCCAAAATCATTTTGCCGGCAATATACGAGCGGCCTCCGACCTGTTGAGTTCGCGCCGGGTTGATCTAGTGCTCAGCCATACCTATCTGCCCGATGGAACTGGCTCCGACCTGCTGGCGACTTTGGCCCACCTTCCGGTTACCGCGTTCCTTTGCTTGCCGGTCGAAAATGGCTGCCTTTGGCTGCCGGCCATCGATGGTGGAATAAAATGCTTGGGATTACCAGCGCTCCGCCCATTGGAGTTTGCGAGGACACTCGAAGAAATGGCCCGGGGCTTATCCACCGGAACCCAGGCATCCCGCTCACGTCTCGGTGCTCTCATGGCCGTCGGCCGGGATTGCGACTGAGAAGCCGGGTGGTCTCAATGGGTCGACGCAACACTAGCTCAAAGCCCACGAGCAGGAGTCTACGAAGCTTAATTCGTTCAAGGGCGTAGATGCAAACAAGAACACTGCCCTGTTTAGGTTCTAACTGAGCACACCCAGATAGATCGGTTCTCTGCGGGAAGTATTGTCGGATCAACTGACTGGAAGGTGTTGCATCGACCGGTTGAGCTGGCACGGATTCTCGGAATGTGGCTTTGACCCGTGTTCCGGAAACCCCTCCGCGCAGGCTCCCGCAAGCCTTAAAATCCATACGATAGGAAATGGGCCGTTCAGGTGTCCCTGAAACAGTGTTTTTCGGGTCTCCGTGAAAAACCATTTGCACAGCGTGGCGCACGGTGGCGTAGGAAACGAAAAGCCGACCGATACGGCTACCGATACAAGAACTCATGGCCTTTCACGGCGCAACATGGCTTATGACCATACTGTGAAGGCCCTCGGGAGAAAGAAGCGCGCCCTACGGACACGCTGTGCACGTGAGGCATCGCGACCAGCCTTGTATGTTGTCTAAGGCGTCACAACCACACCCCGAAAAACGCTTCGATTTCGCTTCTCGGTGCTAGGCTCACGATGTCCCTACCCAGTCCATTTGTCCTTAGGAAAGTTGAGGAAGTGCCATGACAAATCGACATAAAGCGGCTTTAAAAATTTTCGGCGCATTCGTTGCCGCGGTTTTGGCAACATCGTTCGTTCACACATCGGCTCAAACAGCGAAAATGCCCGTAGATCCTGGGGTGCGCGGCGGCGTGGCGGGAGCTGGCAACCCTCTGAAGGGCCTTACCGCGGACGAAACCGCGTTCTTTGGAGATGGGTTCGCCAGGTTCGCTGAGGTCGAGGTCGTGAAGGGCGGCAACAACAATGGGCTTGGGCCTCGCTTCAACTCCAATCAGTGCTTGTCTTGCCATTCGCAACCGGCTGGCGGCGGATCGAGCCCTGCGCGGAACCCCGCGATCGCAATTGCCACACTCGATGGGGCGAAAAACGTGGTGCCATGGTTCATCACGCAAAATGGTCCCATCCGTGAAGCGCGCTTTAAGCGAAATCCGAACGGAACCAACGATGGCGGCGTGCACGACCTCTTCGTCATAACCGGCCGGAGTGACGCTGCGGGATGCAACATCGCCCAACCCAACTTCCTGCCAGCCGGAAACCCGATCTCCGGCCAGGGGGGAAATCCGAACCTCATTTTCCGCATCCCGACGCCTGTCTTTGGCGCTGGGCTCATCGAAGCAATCCCCGACTCGGCGATCCTCGCGAACATGCAGGCCGACGCGTCCCTGAAGGCGGGGATGGGAATCTCCGGTCACCCGAACGCGCACCTGAGCGGCAATGCGAACCTCAGCGCCAACGACGGGACAATTACCCGCTTCGGATGGAAAGCACAAAACAAGTCTCTTCTCCTGTTCGCGGGCGAGGCATACAACGTCGAGATGGGGATCACGAATCAACTCTTCCCCCAGGAACGTGACGAGACTCCTGGCTGTCTGTTCAACGCCACGCCCGAGGATACACTCAACTTTACGACTAGCTCCACGTCCGCTTCCAATCCCAATGCGGCCGTCGTCTCAGACATCGAGGCGTTTGCCGACTTCATGCGGATGCTGGCCCCGCCTACTCCGGCGCCCGACACGCCGTCCATCGCGAATGGACGGGCCCTTTTCGCGAAGATAGGTTGTGTCCACTGCCACACGCCTTCATTTACCACGGGGAAGAGCATTGCCAGCGGCTCCTCGACGAAGCCGAGTGCCGCGCTTTCCAACCAGCCTGTGCATCTCTGGTCCGACCTCCTCGTCCACCACATGGGTAGAGATCTTGCGGACGGCATCACA
The DNA here is from genome assembly GCA_963811715.1 of Terriglobia bacterium. GTDB lineage: Bacteria > Acidobacteriota > Terriglobia > Acidiferrales > UBA7541 > Palsa-360. The sequence goes on along the minus strand of CAWESM010000003.1, from coordinate 897,299 downwards.
CAAGGCGCCGCTGGCCCCGATGAGTTCCGAACAGCTCCACTCTGGGGTGTCGGGCAACGGGTATTTTTCCTCCATGACGGGCGGACCAGCAATCTGGTGGAGGCTATCGAAGCTCACAAGAGCCGCGATAGCGAGGCAACTAAGGTCATCGACCGTTTCAAGAAGCTGCACGCTCGGGAGCAGCAAGACATTATCAACTTCTTGCGGTCGCTCTAGTCGACCAGAGCCGGCAGGACGTATAGCGTCACCGCCGCGGAGTGAAAGACACCCGATTGCTCGGGTAACTCCCGTGAATTCGTCTTCTCGGAATGTGGCCCGGGGGGCACGAAAAACCAATTACCGATCATCCCGTTTTAGCGTTTCTCGGGACTTGACCGTTCGCCTACCATGGCGAGTTTTCCTGTTGGCCAATTATTTCCACGAATCGCCGAATGTTGCCATACCAAAGGCTTAGGTGAAATATGCTGAGTAGTTTATCAGGGCGGTAATACCGTTTTGGGGCCAAGTAGTACGGCGCGCTACTCGATTGATTAAAGTCACAGGGCAATAATGGTCGTGCGAGCCCGAGCCTCTGCACGGATGTGGCACCTGTCTTTGGGGATTGCGCGAATCAGGCGGGGTGAAATGATCGCGCCACCGGTGTCCAAATGTGTTTACACCGGAAATCAGTCTTGCGTGAGATCAGGTTTTCGAGCACTGAACCAGAAATGTTTCAGTTGTGGGCGAGTGCAGGCCTCGGGTCGAAGCGAAGCGGGAGGGGGAGACTGCTCAAAATATGACTCAATGGACCGCAGGGGAGAGTATCAAAATGAAATCGAATACTTTATGGCGAATCAGGCTGGCCCAGATTTTACTCGGAAGCGCAATCGTACTCGCCCTATTCGTGGTGCGCGGGACACGCGCCGGAGACGAACCGGTTCATTTGGCCACCGACTGGAGCCACCGGCACGTGATCTTTTCCGCCCCCAAGAATTTGATGCAGCAGTTCCAGCTCTCGGGGAACGCGCGCTACGTGCAGCAGTGGGTCCGGCGAAACGCGGAGAAGAAGGGCGACCGGGATCGGGACGACCTGCGGTGGCGCCGTGCGCCCGAGAACCCGGAGCTTCTGAATGGGGACTGGAGCATGGACATGGGCTCCGGCGCCACGGTGGGTGCGGGTAACTACCCGGCTAAGTTTTCGTTCAATGCGGGGACGGCGAGCTGCACGGATTTCGTCGTATATAACACGAGCCTGGCGGGGTCGGGGACGCAAGCCACCATCGTCGCTTTCACGAATCTCTATGTGGGCACCGGCGGCCTTTGCGGCAGCGGCCCCGCGCCTGCAACCTATTGGGCTTACAACACCGGCACGACGGATGCTGTTGTGACCTCCCCCACGCTCTCGATTGATGGCAAGCAGGTGGTCTTTATACAGAGCGCCGCAGGCGGCACCGCAAACCTGGTTCTTCTGAGGTGGGCGGCAAATTCCGGCACCCTGGCGAGCCCGGCAACGCCCACAGCCCAAACCCCCGTCAATTACTATAACAGTGGTGCAGGTTGCGCCGCGCCGTGCATGACGACGATCGCCTTCGGCAACGGATTCTCAGACCTGCAATCATCCCCATTCTATGATTATGCACCGGGCTCGGATACTCTCTACGTGGGCGATAACATGGGCTGGCTCCATAAGTTCACCCCTGTATTCAAGGGAGCGCCGGCTGAGGTCACGACGACTTGGCCAGTCCATGTGGCCACGGTGCCGCTTAGCAGCCCCGTTTATGATGAAGGCTCCGGAATGGTTTTTGTAACCACGTCTCGTGAGGTCGCGAACGATAGCGGAGGAAGGCTAACCGCCGTTTGCGCCACGGTCACGACGCGGTGCATTTCAGCTAATATAGGCAGCGCCAGTCCATCAGGAATATTGGGGCCCGCGAGGGGGGCGGGTATAGTTACCTGCCATAGTACCGGACCGACGTCGGGTGACACTGTTAATCTGCTTCTGGACGCGCCGATCCTGGATCCCTCGAATGATACGCTCTATGCGTTCATTGGGAATGACAGTACTGGCAACAGCGCTGTTTACCAATTTACAGCGGCAAATTTTGTTTTTCCGACGACTCACCCTTGTGGCACCGAAGTCACGTTGGGATTGGGATCGACCACCGGCGTACCAGTTTACTCGGGAAATTTTGACCAGGCGTATTACGGGGGCGCTGCAGGACATCTGTACGCCTGTGGAAACGCAGGTGGGGATCCGACGCTTTATGCAATTACCGCCCCTGTTGGCGGCGTCTTGACCGCAGGCGCCGCGACGGCTGGGCCTGTTCTGACTACCGCCGGTGCTACGTGTTCTCCGGTCACCGAATTCAAGAACGGGGCCAACGACTGGATCTTCTTGAGCGTCACGAATAACGCCGTAACCGGCGGGGCCATCGGCTGCGTGACGGCAACCGGGTGCATCATGTCCTTTGACGTCGCCGCCGGAATTCCGACATCAACCTCTGCCCATGCAGTGGAGACCGGCGGCACAAGCGGTATCGTAGTCGACGGCTCTTCGGCAGCCACCGGAGCTTCTCAGGTGTACTTCACTCCCTTGGCGAACCAAACTTGTACGACGTCTACTGGTACGGGAGGCTGCGCCATCCAGGCGTCACAATCGGCGCTAAATTAGTAGGGGGGGGCAGGGGATCACCGCAAGGCTGGCCATTGTTTGGCATCAAAGATAACGCCAACTCCTGACAAGGCATGCCAGCTCAACCGGTCGATGCAACACCATCTGCTATAAATCTTTTCACTAAAGGTGGTGTTCATGACGCAACAGAGACGAGTGAAGCTTTCCGCGAAGCAGAGGAGTGACATGTGGAGCCGTTGGAAGGCGGGACAGTCGTTGCATCAGATTGGGCGGTCCTTCGGCAAGAGCCATGTATCCATTCACTTTATGTTGTCGCAGCACGGAGGGATTGTCCCGGCGGCCCGGCGGCGTTCGCTGTTAACGCTCACACTGGTGGAGCGAGAGGACATCTCGCGAGGGATTGCCTCCGGTTCGTCGATTCGTGATATAGCCAAAGCTCTGGAGCGCGCTGTGTCGACGGTGAGCCGAGAGGTCGCCCGCCATGGCGGGCGACCTCTGTATCGAGCCACTGAAGCCGATCACCAGGCTTGGGAGTCGGCCTTGCGGCCCAAGGCGTGCCTTCTGGCAATCCGCGTGAAGTTGCAGGCGATCGTGGCGAGTAAACTGATCCTGGATTGGTCGCCGGAGCAGATTTCCGGATGGTTGAAGATCCAATTTCCCGAGGACGAGAGCATGCGCGTGTCTCACGAGACCATTTACCGCAGCCTGTTCATTCAAGCGCGCGGAGTGCTGAAAAAGGAGCTGATTCAGCACCTTCGGACCAAGCGGCGTATACGCCGCTCGCGACAATCCCGCGTTGGCGGACACCGCAGTGGGCAGATCGTTGATGCCATCTCCATCCGGGAAAGACCCGCGGAAATCGAGGACCGTGCCATTCCCGGTCATTGGGAAGGTGATCTCATCGGTGGCAGCAAGAACAGTCACATCGCAACCCTGGTGGAACGTCATTCGCGTTTTACGGCGCTGGTAAAAGTGCCCAGCAAAGACACGGCAGCGGTCGTCGCCGCCCTGAGCCGGCAGGTTCGGAAACTCCCGGCGGCATTGCGTCGCTCGTTGACCTGGGACCGCGGGCTAGAGATGGCCAAACACAAAACCTTCACGGTGGCCACGAATGTGAAAGTGTACTTCTGTGATCCTCAGAGCCCTTGGCAGCGCGGCACCAACGAAAACACGAACGGGCTGCTGCGACAGTACTTCCCTAAAAGAACGGACTTGTCTGGATATTCTCAAGCACAGCTCGACAGGGTAGCGCTGCGTTTAAATCAGCGTCCGCGAAAGACTTTGGGGTTTGAGACTCCGGCGAGTAGACTGCGAGCTAGTGTTGCAACGACCCATTGAGACCACCCAGATTCTCGGAAAGTGGCTTTTTGCCCTTCGCACCAACAGGCCAGTTACCGAGAATCCCGTGGATCCGGATCAGTGCATTCCGACAACCATTTATTTCCTCAGTAGGAGGTGGGGCACCTACAATTCGTAGGCAAAGCCCCGGCCACCCGTGCAAATTCTTGGTGCTTGGCGCGAGATGAAAAAGGATTGACACTGTGGTGTTAGTGGCGCTATGCATGGATCAATTCTTGGAACCAACGATGGCCCTGGAAAAGCGATTCATCATGGCGATTTCTGCAATACCTGGATGAAAGCGGGCCCAGCAAGAATCGATTCCGGAGGTTGCATGAAAAGTGAGCGAATCACGCGTGCCGTATTCACGATCATTTTTTTTCTGATCTCGATCCCCGTATTGGCGCACCACGGCGCTTCGGAATATGACATGACGAAGATTGTAACTCTGCACGGAACCGTGACGGAACTCCAGTTCATCAATCCGCACACATTGCTCATTTTCACCGTGAAAGATGACAGCGGCAAGGCGATTGAATGGCAGGGTGAACTCCCTAGTCCGAATCTTCTTATGAGGAGGGGCTGGAGCAGGAGTACCTTCAAGGCCGGCGACCAAGTCACCATCATCGGCGCACCCGCTAAAAATGGTGAGAAAGGGATGCAGGTGAAAAAATTGGTTTTCCCCGATGGCCACGAGCTCCCTGGAACCCAGTTACCACCGGACTCTTCCAAATGAGAATTCCAAGGATCGTTACGCTCGGGTGTGTGGCACTGATCGCGTTTTCGCCCGTTCTGCTGGCGCAAACGCGAACTGGGAGCCAGAAGGCGGGCAAGACGGGTGATTTAACTGGAGTTTGGTTTCCGTCGTCGGTGAACACTTTCAACTTCATCTGGACTGATCCACAGGGGCAACTCTTAAACACTCTTCCCCTCACTCCCTGGGGAGAGGGAAAATTCAAGGCCAACCATCCGATCGGGGGCGAATACACTGCGCTGACCTCCAACGACCCTAATTTTAGTTGCCTTCCGCCTGGGGTGCCGAATATTTATACCCACGCGTACCCGATTGAAATCCTGCAAGTCCCGGGCCGTACGATCCTATTCTTCGAATACAGTCACTTCGTGCGCCAGATTTTCACCGATGGAAGGGATCATCTGAAAGATGCGAACCCGACCTGGTTGGGCGATTCCATTGGCAGATGGGAGGGAGACACTCTCGTTGTCGATTCCACGGGTTTCAACGACAAGACCTGGCTGGATGTCAGCGGGCATCCGCATTCCGAGGCTTTACACCTGGTGGAGCACCTGCGTCGCGTGGACCACGATACTTTGATGATCGACATCACGCTCGATGACCCGCAAGCCTATACGATGCCCTTGAAAACACAACGAAAGTACATCTTGAAGCCCGGCTGGAACATCATGGAATACATCTGCGAAGACAATCGGATCATCTTCAATGACTTCGAAAAGAAGGTAGGTGCGCCGGGAACGAAGGCCGCCGACGTCACCGTCGAGCCGGGGACTTCGCAAGCGATCGCAGGCGATTGGAAGGGCACCATCGCCCTGGCGGATGCTCGTTCGTTTCCTGCTGTAGCGATTTTTTCCACCGCATCCACCGGAACAATCAGTGTGGCCGAACCCTCCGGGTCCATCCAATATCAGTTTCAGAATGTGACTGTATCGGCCAGCGGGGCGATTACGGCAAGCACCCTCGAAGGAACGAATTTTCTGGGGAAGCTTTCGACGGATGGAAAACAAATTAGTGGAGACATTATCCTCCCAAACGGAACCGGTCATAAAATCTCCATGAGCCGGCCTTGAAAAAATAAAAACGGGACGCAGAACAGCCCAGCGGCCGCCGCGAGGGCCAAGCCAGCGTGGAACTGATTAGGCCAACGGGAGCCGGGCCCTACTCGTAGAACTGTGGCGATTTCTTCAGCTTCGCGTTGCCGATGAAATCGTGCTGGATCCAAAGCTGCGCGCCCGTTTTCTTCAGGAAGGCGTCGACCGCCACTCGACTCGCGCGAGTTTGCTCCTGGTTGAACTCGAACGTGGGGACGCGATCCAAGGTCCGCTCCGCCGGATAGTGATAGAGATCGCCGGACAGCACGACCCCGCCGGTCTTGGCCAGCTTCACGTACAAAACCTGGTGGCCCTGGGTGTGCCCGGGAGCAGACTTGACGATGACGCTGGCGTCACCGAACACGTCGTATTCATCGGTCTTGAGGATGATCGTCTTGCTTTTCTGCAAGGCGGAAAAAGTCGAGGGTTGCAGCGAGCCGGAGAACTTTCCACCGAACATCGCGTCGCGTTCGACTTGCCGCACGAGCCACGTGGCGCCGGCGAACGCGTTGGCGTTGGCAGTGTGATCGTAGTGGTAGTGCGAAAGTGCAAGGTAGTTGATGTCGGATGGGGAGTAGCCGATTTCCGCGAGCTGCGCTTGGAGGGATTTGTCCACGTCCGCGTCTCGCGCCTGCCCGTCAGGGAGCGTGACATGCACCGTGACAGGGCGGCCAGTCGGAGTCCAGGAATTGTCGGGAATGGCGCCGGTGTCCCAGATCAGGTTGCCCTTGGGATGCGCGATCAGGAAACAGCCCATGGACATGTCCGTCGTCGTGACATCTTCCTTCTTCAAATTAAAGCGGCCCATGTCCGCGTTGTGGAGAACGCCGCAATCAAATACGTACAGTCTGACCGAGCGTGGAGGTTGCGTCTTGTGTGGGGCGGATGGATTGGTCTGCCCGCCGCCTCTTGTTTGAGCAGCGAATAGGAGTGCCGCGGCCGCGGCAGCCAGGAACAATCGAATCGTGTTGCATTTCATCATCGCAAAACCTCGCTCTCTCGTTCGCAGCAAACAGATCTGGCCTGCGAATTGTGCGGCATTGTATACCGGCTGAGCGTCAATTGGGAGTTGCCACAGGAGGAGAAGTCACCGTTTGCGAATGCCCAAAACCAAAATCCGAACTCGCTTGTCTTCCGCGCGATCGATCGGTAAAGTCTTTCGCGATGGAAGAAGGTCATTCGAGGAACTCTCCATGATTCTTGAAGTGGCAACACTCCATATACGCGCTGATGGGCGGCAGGCCTTTGAGGCGGCATTTCCGGCTGCGGCCCGGATTCTCTCGTCAGCGGAAGGCTACATTTCGCACCAGCTGCAGCGTTCAGTTGATACCGAGAATCGATACGTGTTGCTGGTAAACTGGCAGACGAAGGAGGACCACACCGTGGGATTTCGCGGGTCGCCGCAGTATCAGGAATGGCGGAAGTACCTTCATCATTTTTTCGATCCGCCGCCTGTGGTGGAACATTACGAATTAATTTAATGTCGCCTCCTGGGAATATCCGGCGGGACAGAGCGGCGGAATTTGAACTCTGAGATTTGAGATTTCAGAGGACTGCAGTGCCGGGGCAATTTGAAATTTGTACTCATTTCCGGGAAGCGAAGTTAGGAGAATGTCATGATTCGCCATCTTAAGTCCGGCCAATCCGCCGAGGCGAAGGCCGAAAACAGCGCGCAGGTTCGCAGCACCGTGGAAGCAATTCTTGCCGATATTGCTGCCCGCGGGGAAGCGGCCGTGCGCGAATACTCGGAGAAGTTCGACCAGTGGTCTCCGCCGTCCTTCAAGCTTTCCGAGAGCGAAATCGCCGAGTGCGTGCGCGCCTTGCCGCAAGGAGTGATTGAGGACATCCAGTTCGCGCAGACGCAGATCCGCAATTTCGCGCTGAGGCAACGCGCCGCGTTGCAGGACGTGGAGGTGCAAACACTTCCGGGCGTGGTGCTCGGACACAAAAACATTCCCGTCAACAGCGTTGGCTGCTACGTGCCGGGCGGGCGGTATCCGATGGTGGCCTCCGCGCACATGAGCGTGGTCACGGCGAAGGCGGCCGGCGTGAAGCGCATCCTCGCGAGCGCGCCACCCTTCGGGGGCAAGCCGCATCCGGCCATCGTTGCGGCGATGCATTTCGGCGGCGCCGATGAAATCCATGCGATCGGCGGCGTGCAGGCGATCGCGGCCATGGCGCTGGGCACGGAAAATATCGTGCCCGTCGATATGCTCGTGGGTCCCGGGAATGCTTTCGTTGCCGAAGCCAAGCGGCAGTTGTTCGGACGCGTCGGCATCGACTTGCTTGCGGGCCCCACGGAAACGCTGATCATCGCGGACGACACGTGCGACGCGGAAATGGCCGCTGTCGATTTGATCGGACAGGCGGAGCATGGTCCGGGCAGCCCCGCCATCCTGCTTACAAACTCTGCCAAGCTTGCCGGGGAGACACCTGCGGCGATCGAGAAGCTTCTGTCGTGGCTCCCGATGGCTGCGATTGCGCGGCAAGCCTGGCAAAATTGCGGCGAAATTATTCTGTGCGATACGCTCGACGAAATGATTCAGGAAGCGGACCGCATCGCCTCCGAACACGTGCAGGTGCTGACGCGCGATCCGGAATATTTCCTGCAGCGGCTAACCAACTTTGGCTCATTGTTTCTGGGGCATCGCACGAACGTGGCGTATGGAGACAAAGTGATCGGCACGAACCATACTCTGCCAACCATGAAAGCGGCGCGCTATACAGGCGGGCTGTGGGTGGGGAAATTCATCAAGACTTGCACGTACCAACGCGTGCTGACCGACGAAGCGGCCACAATGGTCGGAGAATATTGCTCGCGTCTGTGCGCGCTAGAAGGATTTGCCGCGCACAAGGAACAGGCGGACCTGCGTGTCCGCCGTTACGGAAGAAAGGTGGCCTAGCCCATGAAAGCGACGCAAGAAAAGCCCGTGGCAGTCGTCACTGGAGGCGCGGGAGGGATTGGGAAGAGCATTTGCGGGACCCTCGCTCGAGAAGGCATGTGCGTCGTCGTCGGCTACAACCGATCCGCGGATGGAGCGCGGGAACTCGTGGACAGTCTGCCGGGGAAGAGCCATGCCGCGCTTTTCGCGCCCGTCACCGACAGCGCCGCTCTTGCGGGCCTCGCGTCGACAATTAGTGCGCGCTACGGGCGATGCGATGTGCTGGTCAACTGCGCGGGCACAACGCGCTTCGTGCCGCATGGCGATCTGGAGAGCCTGGATGACAATCTAATTGATCTCATCCTCGCCACCAACGTGCGCGGCGCGTTCGCGATGGTGCGCGCGCTGCGGCCCTTGCTGGAGAGGAGCACGCTGTTGGGTGGCGGGGTAGTCGTGAATATTTCGTCCCTAGCGGCCGTTACCGGGATGGGCAGCAACGTGATGTATTGCGCGTCGAAGGCGGCGGTCGACAATATGACCAAGTCGCTGGCGCGCGCGCTTGCCCCTCGAATCCGCGTCGTATCGATTTCGCCCGGCCTGGTTGAAACCGATTTCATCAAGTCGATGGACCAGCGCTGGCGCGATGAGCAGTTGGAGCGCACGCCGCTCAAGAGACTTGCCTCGCCCAATGAGGTTGCCGCCGCTGTAGTCGCGGCAGTCAAAAATCTGACGTTCACCACCGGCGCCATCATCGCCATTGACGGCGGCCGTCCGCTGAGCTGAAATCCAGTGTTTCACAGTCTATTCTTGCGGGCCCCCCTTCTGGATTCAGGGTAAACAAGTAGAGCCCGCGCCCTCGGGGAGGATTTATTTGAAATTACCGAGGCGCAACGCGTCGAACGGAAACGGCTCTGACGGTCCTCTGACTCCAATCAATGGACGGTCTCCATTGTCACCGCTGACAACGTATAGCGTATCTCCGATCACATCCCCCGCGATCGGCTGCCGGCCCAATGGAGCCGGCGGCAGAACGAGCCATTGGTTCGTGGCAGGCTCGTAAGCCTCCAAGGTCCGAAACGTAGAACTCACCTGGCTGCTCTGGATCTCCCCGCCGACGATGTAGATTCGTTCGCCGTGAACTGCCCCCACCATGGAAGCGCGCGGGGCAGACATCCTGGCCCTGGGAACACCCCACAGGTCGGTTGCCGGATCGTATTCCTCAACGACGTCGGTGTCGCTTCCCAGGCTGACGAAGGCCGAAGCGAGGCGGCCACCGATCGCATAGATTTTCCCATTCACCGCAGCGACTACGAAATGATTTCGCGCGGTTGGCATCGAGCTGCGCTCCCGCCAGGTGTCCGACGCGATGTCGTATTCCTCGACCGTGCCGACGGAGCGATGAGGAGTGCCATTGGGGCCCATGAGCAAGGGCGCATCCTTAGAGCCGGGATGAACACCCGCTCCACCGATCACGTAAATCTTCCCGTTCACTACGGTCGCCGCGCCTCCCCCGCGTTTGGAGGGCATCGGTTGGAGCGGCTTCCATGTGTCGGTTGCCGGATCATATTCCCAGGAATTATCGATTGGTTCCCAGGCAATTTCGCCTGAAGCCGGGCGTTTGAAGCCGCCAAAGGAGTAGATTTTCCCGTTGTACTCAGCCAACGCGAGATGATGCGAGGGCAGCGGCATCGGCTTCTTGGCGGTCCAGACATCGGTGGCGGGGTCGTAAGCAAAAACCAGGCCGCGGGGCACGAACTTGGGCGCTAGCCCGCCAAACAAATAGAGTTTGCCGCCTGCGGCGACAGCCAGAAGTTCCGCCGGGGGAGCGGGAAATGGCGCTCGCGGCTGCCAACTGCTTTGCGCATGAACCGTGCCTGCCGCCGTGAGCACCGACAAAGCGAGGAGCGGCAGTATCACGCAACAGAAAGAAATTTTCTTTGGATGCATTGATTCCTTCCATGGGTTCTTCGTTTGTTGTGCGAGAACCAATTTTGTGAATCCAGTGAGACCAGAGTGACGCTATCAAAAACATTTCCCGGGCATTGTTCCGGACAGTAACGCAGGTCGCTCCTTGGCGTCCAGTGTCAATCGATTCGGGAGACCAAATTCCGTGACGCCCGATTGTCGGAAACTAGTCCGTGGTGTCGTAAAGAAGGGGAGAACCCGTCAGAATCTTACGATCCCTGCCGGGGCCTGCTCTGGCGGCAAATTCGTTGAGTCAGGGGCAGGAGAAGCGTATGATGCGCGAGCAAGCGGGTGCGGGCGCTACGCGCCGTCGCCATAGCGCTGGCTTCCCGCTCGCCTCGCTGCTTTGGCGGGCGAGTGGCGGGTCGGCGACTTGATGCCCGCCGCAAGAGGTTTGGAGGGACTCTGTGAGAAATAAGTTTCTTACGATTTTCCTTGGGTTCCTTACGGTTTCCGTTCCGCTATTCGCGCACCATGGCGCCGCCGCGTACGACACTTCGAAGAAGATCACCTTAAAGGCAACCGTAACGGAATGGTTTTGGGCCAATCCTCATTGCTTTCTAAGGTTTGATGCCAAGGATGAGAAGGGCAACGTTGTACATTGGGCCACCGAGGCAGGCAATCCGTCGGACATGGTCAACCTTGGCTGGAGCAAGCAGACACTCAAACCTGGAGATGAGGTTACTGTCACTTTCATGCCTGTCAAGAACGGCCAGCCGATCGGGCGTATTGAGCAGGTTGTGCTCGCCAATGGCCAGACTCTCAGCGCCCGAGTCGTCTTCCAAAACCAGACGGGCTCCAAGTAGAGCCCATGCCCGTTTTAGGGAAGGAACATAGGAATGCTAAGGATCTTTTTGGCCTCGACTATTGCTCTGGTTCCGACGTTGATGCTCACATCTGTTGTGCGCGCTCAAACCGCGCCGCCTCCACACGGAGAAGCAGGGCAGGACCAGAAGGCAGCCGCCGCTCCACGGCATGACATTTCCGGGATTTGGGACCCAGGCAACGAGGGAATTCAGCCAATGGGCCCGAAGGCAATGCCGGACGACGGCAAGCCCGAACATCGCGTACCCTACACCGCATTGGGTTTGAAAACGTTGAACGCCCATAAGCCGAGCAATGGAGTTAGAAGCGTTCTACCAGGGGAGACGAATGATCCAGTAGTTTACTGCGACCCCCAGGGAATGCCCCGCGAAGACCTTTACGAACTGAGAACCACTCAAATCCTGCAGACGCCTGTCAACGTATTCGTCTTGTATCAATTTGGCAAGATTTGGCGGGTGGTGTGGACGGACGGGCGGGACCTCCCCAAGGATCCCGAGCCGAGGTGGTTCGGTTACTCTATAGGTAAATGGATGGATGATTATACATTCGTCGTGCAGACCTCGGGAACGGATGAGAGAACCTGGGTCGATCGAGCCGGCCGTCCGCACAGCGGCGATCTGCGTGTGGAGGAGCGGTTCCACCGCGCCGATCACGACACATTGGAACTCACCGTGACGATTGACGACCCGAAGATGTACACGAAACCCTGGGTGGCTGTCGACAAGCTGCGTTTCAAATTGCAGCCGCCCAGTTTCGATGTCAGAGAGATGCTTTGTTCACCCTCGGAGTTTGCGGAATACAACAAAATTATTGGCAAACCCGCTAGCGGCAAAGGCCCCCAATAGCGGCTGCCTCCCAACTGGCGCGAGAACCCCTTTAAAACTTGAGCGCAACAAAGTGGAAGAAGTGATGGGTGGCGAGGGTGTGCGGCGCAGTGGTCAGGCATCCTTGATTTCACGGAGAAGGCCGTTCGTGACGTCGTAGACGAAACCGCGGACGGCTACCGTCTTGGGAATCCAGGGATGGGTGTGGAGCTTCTGCAATTGGTGGCGAACATTTTCCTCGATGTTTTGGAAGGTGTAGAAGAAGGCGGGGGCAACCGCGGCGGTTCCGGTGAGGTTCTGGATTCTGGTGCGCAAATCGTGTTCGCTCGTGTGCATCAACCCGCAATCGGTGTGATTGATGACCATGATCTCCTCGGTGCCGAGAAGATAGTGAGATACGAGCAGGGAACGCAGGGTGTCCTCCGTAACGATGCCGCCGGCATTGCGGATGATGTGCGCGTCTCCCGTTTTCAGACCCAGGGTGCGAATTGAGAGGCGCGTGTCCATGCAGGTCAGGATGGCGAGCTTGCGCTCGGGGCGCGGGGTCAGTCTGCGCAATTCATGCGTGCGGGAGTAAATTTCATTTGCGGTGAGGACTTCGTCAATGACGCTCATGGCGGCACAGTGTAACCTAGCCGCATTCTATTCGCACGATGAAGCAAGGTGAGGACAGAACCATGTGCCGCCCCTACGGGGATTGGTGCTCCGCGCGAACACGGTCCCACCGCTCCCCCTGGATTATTCACGAAAGAGCGAAATGCTTTGGAGATGCGGTCAAATGCGGTCACTACAGGCAAAGCTATACGGACGCCTTCGACACTGTGTCGTTGTCGCTGAGTGCTGCAAATTGGCCTGAAACCCGCGTCCAGACTGTGTTTCCCGCGATTGACCTCCAAAACTCATGAATAATCCAGGGAAAGCGGGGGGAAAATCGGCAGAGGATGATCAGAAAACCCCGACAGGGGTGGCACAAGGAACTCCGCCACATGAAATTAGTCCACCACCAAGCGGCGCGTCACCTCAACTATCAACGGCCGTTCCCTTCGCTGCTCTACGCACAATCGAAATGAGATGATGCCTGCTCCACCGTTTCGCGTCTCGAAATCGCGGGGCCATCAGGACCCGGAACGTGAGGGTCGCGCACTTAGCTTGCGCAGAATCGCGAGGCTAAAGAGTCCGATCAGGAGCAATACCAGTGTCCTCGGCTCAGGCACAGAGACAACATGGGTTGGCGGTGGCGCGGGCCAGAATGGGACTTCTGGCGGACCCGGCGGTAAGAGAATAATCGGACCATTTTCGATGGGCGGAGGAGGCGGGGTTTTTTCGACCGGCGCCATATTGCTCCCCGGAATCTTGCTCACAGGGAGGTCAGGGGGAGCGCCGCTCCCGGTTTGGACGACGGTCTCCTGGGGGTTCACAGGCGTGTTCATTTGCTGAACGGTTGGTTCGTTCGGAAGGGCCGGCTCCGAAACTGTTTCGGAAATCAGGTTTCCGCACCTCGTCCTCGCCGTGTGGACTCCGTCGGTGATCAAGGTTTCGCCCTTGTCCAGCTTCAATTCCCGCTTCGTCCAATAGACGTGGGCGCCAAGCCGATAGGAAACGTGCATGGACCGGTCCCGATCCAATCGAATCATTCGCGCACTCAATAAATCAAAGGTGGCGTAATGCGCGGACACCACGGGATCGCTCGCGATCGCGTGCTTCAATTCTTCCACGCTCTTGACGCCGCCGGGTACGACCGAATAAGGATAAACGACCCGCGCTGATCGTTTACGATTGGCTTCCGGAGAAAGGACCCCCTTCGTGTCGGTTGGAGGATTGAGGAATGCGTTCGCGCCCAGTTTGCTATGCGAAAAAGCCCGCTGCCACAGCGAAATTTTGGCAACGCGCGGCAACACGAGCCAACCGAAACTGCAAACCATCAGAAAGATCGCCATCCATCGCAACCGCCGTACCACAATGAACCGTCTCGACCTTCGTCGCTTTCTTTGACTGCCACTCATTTCGACGCCTCTTCCACAATGAATACACTTCGGCCTATTGCACCCATGACGGAGCATTCGCGACGCCAAACTAAGTCGTTGATTTCGCAGAAGATACAGCTGGATTAAGCCCCGACTGCTCCGCCGAATACACGGTAATTTCACAAAAAAGGAAAATCGTGGGCAGTTTCACCTTGGCACATTTAAATGGACCAGCAGGAAAACAACGCCCCACATTCTCAACGTTTGGTGACTCTGCGCAGGTTGGAACATCGAACCAGAGTCACGAGAAGCCATCTCATAAATGGCCAACCATCAAACCTCTTGAATTCGGGTTTATACAACTTTGGTTCCGGCGCTGAAGGCGCCGCCGCAGGTTAGCTCAGGGCAACGCCCTGGGTTTCGGAATCGATCGGCGCGCCCTGAAAGGGCGCAGGAATCCTTCGCCCTTTCAGGGTGGAGGAGGGAGCTCGAACACGTTCCCGGGGCGTTGCCCCGGGCTGGCATGCTCCGCGCCCTTGGCGCGTCAACGTGGCTGAGTTCTCAATCGGAGAAAACTGCTACGGACCGATTTATGACGTAGGCTCGAGTTTCGAGTACCCTACATATTCCGCCTGCGCGTCACGCTGTGGAATTCAAATCCTGAATTTGAGATACTTTGAATCCATCGCCAAAAGCTACCCACCGCTCCGGCTGAACAAATGGTGTAGTCTGGTTGGTGAGATCCTGGTCTTACAGGAATAGTGAAGAGTTGACTTTAGGAGATCGCGCGATGGAATTCCTTGCCGGCAGCTTGTTGGAACTCATCACCCAGACGTCCACGAATCTTCCGCCCGACGTGCGCGCGGCGATGGCGATCGCGGCCGGCAGCGAAACCCCGGGGACGCAATCTTCCCAGGCGCTCGACATTATTTTGTCCAACGTGGACATGGCCACCGACGACACGGGGCCGATTTGCCAGGATACGGGAATGCCGACCTTTGTGATTCACACGCCTGTGGGCGTGAACCAGATCCGCCTCAAGAAGGCGATCCTCGAGGCCGTCGCCGAAGCGACGCGCCTTGGCAAGTTGCGCCCGAATTCCGTGGATTCTCTCACCGGCAAAAACAGCGGCAACAACCTCGGCGACGAGACGCCGGTCGTGCATTTTGAACAGTGGGAAGAGAACGAGATTGAAGTCAAACTAATTCTCAAAGGCGGCGGCTGCGAAAACAAGAACATTCAGTATTCGGTGCCGTGTACTCTGGATCATCTGGGCCGCGCCGACCGCGACCTGGAAGGCGTGCGCAAATGCATTCTGCACGCGGTTTGGCAGGCGCAGGGACAGGGCTGCGCGCCCGGCGCCGTCGGCGTTTGCATCGGCAGCGATCGTGCCCACGGCTACGATTTAGCGAAGGGACAACTTTTCCGGACGCTCGACGATGTAAATTCCAATCCCGCGCTGGCCAAGCTCGAAGCCGAAATCCTGGAGGAAGCCAACAAGCTGGGCGTGGGTGCGATGGGTTTCGGTGGAAAGGCATCCTTGATTGGGTGCAAGATTATGGCCGCAAATCGGCTGCCTGCGAGTTTCTTCGTATCGGTGGCCTACGATTGTTGGGCATTTCGCCGCCTGGGCGTGCGCCTCGACGCGGCTACCGGCGCGATTACCCAGTGGCTGTACCGTGATCCTTCGCGGCCTGTGGAACGCATGGCGCGCGGCGCGGGTTTTACGCTGACGGGCCGCGAAGTCGTCCTGACTCCGCCTCTGACGGAAGCGCAGATGCGCGCCCTGAAAGTAGGCGACCTCGTCCTGATCAACGGCGAGATGTACACCGGCCGCGACAACGTGCACGCCTACCTGATGAAGAACCCGCCGCCGGTGGATTTGAACGGCTGCGTGCTCTACCACTGCGGCCCGGTTATGCTGAAGCAAGGCGGCGAGTGGACCGTGAAGGCCGCCGGCCCGACGACGAGCATCCGCGAAGAACCCTATCAGGCCGACGTAATCAAAAAGTATGGTATACGAGCAGTAATTGGAAAAGGCGGGATGGGAGCGAAAACCTTGGCCGCGCTCCAGGAATTCGGCGCGGTCTATTTGAACGGGATTGGCGGCGCCGCGCAGTACTACGCGCGCACGGTGGAGAAAGTGCTGGGCGTCGAGTTGATGGAGTTCGGAATCCCCGAAGCGATGTGGCACCTTCGCGTGAAAAACTTCGCGGCCATCGTAACGATGGACGCTCACGGCAACAGCCTCCACGCCGACATCGAGAAATCGACCGGGGAAGCCCTGGAAGCGCTGCAAAAAGCGTAAGTCCGCGGGCGATTATTTCTTCAAGAAATCCAGAGTTCTGGTCCAAGCAAGCTTGGCGGCATCGGCGTTATATTGCGGGCCCGCGCTATAGAACGCATGGTAGACGCTGGGATACACGTAATATGTAAATTCCTTTCCCGCGTCATGCATCGTTTTTTCCGTCCAGATCGCGTTGCCGGTGACGCGAAAATCGTATTGCGCATAATTTGCGAGAACGGGCGCGTGGACGTTTTCAAAACCCTGCGTGGGTGTGGCCCCGCTGTACACGACGGCGCGGTACAGATCCGGGACCGACGTTGCCAGCATGAAGCTCCTCCAACCGCCCCAACCGAAACCGACCGCGGATATCTTGGCGGGATCGACCTCGGGATCTTTCTGCAGATAGGCAAAAGCGGCCCTTAAATCCTGTACGGTCAAAGTCGGTGAAAGTTGATTGATCGACTGAATCGCCTGTCCGGGCGCCTTCGGCGCGCCAAGACGCGACGCCAAGTCCGGAGCCATGGCCACAAAACCCGCCGCGGCAAACTGCCTGGTCACTTCGCGCATGGCATCGTTCAGGCCCTGATTGTCATGGATGACGATGACAGCGGGACTCTTTCCGCCGCCCTTCGCCTTCGCCACGTACGCATCGAGATTGACCGCGCCCGAACCGTATTGAACCGTCGCCGCATCAACCGTGCCCGTCAGCGCCTCCTGCGCAGGCTTCGCGTCGGCCGCCCATCCGCCCAAACTCAAAAAATAACTTGGGAATAAGAAGACCCCGGCCGCGGCCAAGGCCAACTTCAACTGCCTGCGCCGTGTGAACCCGCGCCCATGGAGACTAACTTCTCGCGAAAAAATGTCTTTCATACACACTCCACAGTGGGTTGCGCACCCCGTCCGCCGGGATTCACGAATCGTTCCTGTTGCGTCGATCTTAGCCGAATTTTACTATTGTCCTGTCCCGAACAAAATCGCATAAATTTCAGAAGTCCCCGCTCAGCGAAAACTTTTCGCGCGGCAACGACAATTCGCCGCACCGCCGCAAATTGCCGGCCTTCCCGCAACAGCCGCCGCCCGATGGCCGAAAGTTCCCATTCGCGCACGAAGTCCGTTTGCGTTCTCGACTTAGCCATTTCTCTTTTCAACGAATCCGCGGCCGAGACGCAAGCCACTCCGTTCAAGCGCGCCGTTCCTGCTCGGCGAAGACCTCTTCGGCGGCACGAAATGCCGCATTTGCCGCCGGGACGCCGCAATACACCGCCGCGTGCAAGAATAATTCCTTGATCTGTTCACGCGTAACGCCGTTATGGAATGCCCCACGGAGGTGCAGCCGGACTTCGTCGCCGCGGTTCAAAGCAATCAACATGGCCAGCGTAATCATGCTCCGCGTCTGCCGTGGCAGTCCTGGCCGGGTCCACATCTCGCCCCAGGCGTACCGCGTGACCAGATCCTGAAATTCTTCGGTGAACGAATCACTCTTCTCGAGCGACCGGTTCACGTGCTGATCGCCGAGGACGGCGCGCCGCACTTCCAATCCCTTTGCAAACCGCTCACGCTCATCCATCGGCTCTTCTCCTAGTGAACAAGAAAATTCAATACATCTTCCGAAAATCGCTGCGGCAATTCCACATTCGACAGGTGCGCCGTATCGAGCTCGACACATTTTGACTCAGCGATCCGCTCATTTAAAAACCGCCCGCCCTCCGGCGGCGTCGCCTTGTCCTGCGTGCCCGCGATCACCAGCGTCTGGGCGCGAATCTTGGACACCTCGCCCCGCAAATCGGCGTCGCGGATCGCCGCGCATGTCGCAACGTAGCTCGCCGCCGAAGTCGCTTCAAGTATTTGTCGGAAGCGATCCACCGTGCCCGGCTCACTCTCATGAAAACGCGGAGTGAACCAGCGTTCGAGAATCCCCGTTGAAATCGAAGGGATTCCTCCCTTATTTATGGCTTCGATGCGCGCGTTCCATCCCTCCGCGGTTCCAATGTGGGCCGCGGTGTTGCACAACACCAGTTTTCCCACGCGTTTCGCGGCGTGGAGGCCCATCCACTGGCCGACCAGCCCTCCAACCGATAATCCACAAAAAGAAACGGTCGCGATCCCCAGATGATCGAGCAATTGGACGACATTTTGACCGAGCCTATCGAGGTCAAATTCGCCGGCGGCAAACGTGGATGCGCCATGGCCGTAACTGTCATACCGCAGCACGCGAAAATGTTTTGTGAACGGCGGCACCTGCAAGTCCCACATGGAAAGATCCGTGCCCAAAGAATTCGACAGCACGAGCACCGGCAACTCCACCTTGCCGTCCAAACGATAGTGAATCTGCCCGCCTTCTACGGGTACGGATGGCATATCTTTATTCTCGCTCTGCTATCTTGAGCTTCCAGCGGAAAGAAACTATCACGCCTCTCCGAGCCTTCCAAGGCTAACAATCGGAGCTCTCGCCGTCCATCTTGCTGCAAGTGTCCCCGAATGAGCTGTGCCGCCGTGAATTTGCGAGCGCCAACGATCCACAAACGATCATGCCCGCATCGAAATTCTTGTGATCCGCGATTCGCATCTGTGTGACACTTAAGCCACAGCGCCGAATATCGTGACTCGACCTCCACTCTCGCGGATTGTTCGCCGCGCCGCACACTGGCGTTGCCCCAATTGTGGCCGCGGCCGCCTCTTCCGCGGAATTTTCCGCATGCTTTCCCGCTGCCCCGAATGCGGCCTATCGTACTTTCCCGAGCAGGGATACTACGTCGGCGCCATGATCATCAACTACGCCGCCACAACCGCATGTGTCGTGACAATTTTTCTGCTTTCACTGCTATTTCCCGATTTCACAAGGATCTCGACCAACACGAAGATCCTACTTTGGATGGCTTTCGCGATCCTCCTATCCTTGTCGCTGGTGCGGCACTCTTATAGTTTCTGGCTCGGACTCGACTTCTGGATAAAACCAAGACAACCCGACGCGCCCGCCAATGAAACCCTTTAGACTCCTCGAGCGAACTGCGCGGCGATACCAACGATCGCCCCGCCCAGAACAAGCCACGCCGAATTAATTCGGAACCGCAGCAACAATATTGCGCTAGCGATGGCTAAGCCGATCGTCAACCAATCCACGATTGCCGCGCGCCCGAGTTGGTAGCTGACCGCCGCCATCAGGGCCAGCGACGCAACATTTACTCCATCGAGGAACGCGCCCGCCGTCGCCGACCGCCGGATGTAAGGAACGAGCGGCCCGCTGACGGCCACCAGGAGGAACGCCGGCAAAAAAATCCCGACCGTCGCGACGGCCGCACCTGCCGGCCCGCGCAGCAGGTATCCGAGAAATGTCGCCGTCGTGAAGACCGGTCCGGGCGTCACCTGTCCGATGGCAACCGCATCCACAAGTTGCGCGTCGGTGACCCAGGCTCGATGCACCACGAGATCGGTCCTAAGAAACGCGAGCAAGACGTAGCCCGAGCCGAACACGACAGACCCAATCTTCAAGAAAACCAGAAACAACGCCCACATTCGCGGAGCAAGGCCGGGCGAGGCCGCGGCTGCAGCGCCTGCGCCGGCAAAGGAAAGAAGCTTCGCCAGATTCAAGCGAAAGCTGCGCCGCAACAATAACAATGCGCCGCGGCCCCCCGAACGATGTTTTTTGCGCCCACCCAGAAATGCATGAGCGCAGGCAACCGTCGCCCCTGTCGCGCCCAGGAGCAGCAGCGCATTCGCACCCAGAAGACTGAGCACAACGCAAATCGCACCCGCTGCCGCGAGCAGACTACTCTTGACTGCCGTGCGGCCGAGCCCCCACAACGCTTGCAGGATGACCGCGACCACGACAGGCTTCACGCCATACAGGAGCGCGGACACCTCCGGCAAATGCCCGAAGCGCACGTACGCCCAGGCGATGCCTGCCACTAAAATTGCCGCGGGAAAAATGAAGCAGATGCCGCCCACCACGAGCCCCATCCATCCGGCGCGCAAATACCCAATGTGGATGGCGAGTTCGCTCGAGCTGGGCCCCGGGATCAAGTTGCTCGCGCCGAGCAAGTCAAGAAATTTTTCGCGCGACAACCATTTGCGCCGGCGCACGAGTTCATCGTCCATCATCGCGATATGTGCCGCGGGCCCGCCGAACGCCGTCGTTCCCAGGCGCAGAAAAAACAAGGCCAGCTCCATCAGGGAGCCACGCTCGGCGCCGCCGGACGCCGCGGCCTGACTCTGCGGGAACTCAGCCATTTGTTTTCTGTTTGTCCCGTGAAAAATGTGCGTCCAGCGACAAGCAGCCCGAGCCCGCCAGCAAGAGGAAAATCAGCCCCATGAGCATGGCATAATCGGTTCGCGCTTCCGCCTCCATGGGCCAGAAGCCGCTCTTGATCAGGATGGGAATTTTCGTCGTCACAATGGCCGTGCAAATTACGGCGAGCAGCGGAATCGCGCTCAGGCTTGTGCGTAGTCCGAGGAGCACGAGCAGCCCGCATATGATTTCCACCGCGCCCACAAAGGGTCCCATTACGTGCGGCGCGGGAATTCCGATTCTCGTAAACCGGCCTGCTCCCCACTGCTCCACGAAAAGAAATTTCTTGATCCCCTCAAGAAAAAATACAGCGCCAACCATAAAACGGATGGCCAAGATCGCCGAAGATACCTTTCCAAACCCGGACGTCTGCCCTTCCGACATGCCTCACCTCGCCTTCCGGTTCGCGCCTCAGAGAATCGCCCACGGAACGGCTGGAGTGTAACGCAATCCGGCTCAGAGAAACATCTAACGCGACGGTGGGAAGTAGACTGCTCCCTGGCGCTGAGAGTCCCGGAGGGACGGAACAACGTAGCCCACCGCGGGAGCGGTGGGATCAAGGTTCAAGCATGACCTGAAAACCCCGACAGGGGTGACACAAGCAATTGAACCAGTTGAAATTGAGTCACGGCCGCATTTGCAACCGTCTCATAAATTAAATGGCCAACCATCAAAACTCCTAGATTCGGGTTTAAACATCTTTGGTTCCGGCGCTGAAGGCGCCGCCGCAGATTAGCCCAGGGCAACGCCCTGGGTTTCGGAGTCGATTGGTGCGCCCAGAAAGGGCGCAGGAATCCTCCGCCCTTGCAGGGCGGAAGTGGTACTTCGGACCCGTTCCCGGGGCGTTGCCCCGGGCTGGCATGCTCCGCGCCCTTGGCGCGTGAACGTGGATGAGTTCTCAATCGGAGAAGACTGCTACGGACCGATTTATGAGATAGGCTGTTTTCAATTCCGATTCTTGGGCAGGATGGACCCGCCGGAGAGCAGCCCGCGAAGTCCTAGCAAAAGCAGCCGCGGCTGGCTGAGAGTGATGTGCCAGAGAACACGCGCAGCCTCGTCGCGCGTGTACTGGCTCAGCGACCGTCGCGTCGAAGTATTCATCAGATCCACCAATCGGCTGTAGTCGGCTTGCTTGAACTGGTGGATGGTGCGGCGGATCAGCAGGTGCAAATCGAGTTCGCGGCGCAACGAACGAAGCTCACGGCTTTCGCCTCCATTCAGGATCGCTTCGGTCACTCCGAGCGCTCCTCGGAACCCGGTGACAATCCCTCCGACGGTAGTAACTTTAACTTGCCCTGCCGCGTCGCCGACCAGGAATACGCGCCCCGCACCGACGCGGCGTTCCACCGGCGTCCAGCCGTCGTACACCGGAATGCGCGCGCCCTGGAAGCCCAGTGGCGTGAACCCGCGCTTGTCCAGGAAGCGCTCCAGGCAGCGACGCGTTTCCTGCCCATCTTCACCAATCAGGCCCACCACCGCGCGCTCGCGCGATTCAGGAATCAGCCAATAAAAGTAGGGAGTGTCATCGGGAATGAACCAGACACGAACCGTGTCTAAAGACATGTCTGAAGGAATCCGCACGATAGCTTGGACCAAGGGAACGGTCGGCTGGCGCGGCCACCCAGCGGCGTGCGCGACGCGGGAGAGCGCTCCGTCGGCTCCTACAACCACGTCGGCGTGCAACTCCTCCGTGCGAGCGTCGCGCGTGCGTTCGACGCCGACGCGCAAGCCATTTCCGTTGCTCTCGAGCGATACGAAACGACTGCCAAACGAAACTTTTGCGCCCTGGCTCCGCGCCTGCTCGGCAAGCCCGCGAATCAATCGCGAGCGCTCGATGATCAGGTCCGGACGGTCCAGTGAAACCTGCGCGGTGCGCCCGTCGGTGAAAAGTTCAAATTTGCGGATTTCATTGAGTACGGCGCGCTCCCCCACTTCGCCCAGCAGGGTGCGCATGTGGCTGGTAACGATCAGCGTGCGCGGCGTGGGATCGAGATCCTCGGACCGTTCGAGGACTTCCACCGAGCAGCCGGCGCGCGCCAGAAGGGTCGCAGTGAAAAAACCGGAAGCGGAGCCGCCGATAACGGCGACTTGAAGAGCGGCCCCGCGTCTCTTTTTGATCTCCTGCTGCAGAGTGACCTTCCCGCGCCGCAAACCCCAATCGCATCCCACGCGGCGCATCAGGGTGGGAGTGCTTTGCAAATCACACTTCAGTCACACGCAAAGGTAGGCGGCCGACAGTCCCCTGCCCTGGTCCTACATGGGATTCCGCCAGTCGTTCGCACGCGGTCATGTCCCAAGAGGCAGCCGAGGATGATAGAGCAGTATAGCCAAACCTCAGGCAAGACGGAAGCAGTGTCGAGCTGTCGGAAATTCGCGGCTATCATACCTTGCTGCTCATTGGAGTAGTGGACCAATTCTGTGTTGCTGGGAGTCCTGGAGGGACGCTACAACGTAGCCCACAGCGGAAGCGGTGGAAAACTAGATCGAGCATGACCATAAAACCCCGGCAGGGGTGACACATGGAACTCAGCGATTGGAAACCCGCGGCCGGCACGGTACGCCACTCATTCGGGTGCGAGCTCTACTTGCTTGTCCTGACGTAGAAAGGGCAGCCCGCTAGGATGTTGTGTCTTTGGCAACCCGGAGACTATTATCATTCCGCCCAAGCATCGCGCAGATCGGGACACGCATCGTATAATTATAATTAATAACCTATGGATTGGAAAATCTACGGACGGCCTAAGTTGATTTCCATACAGGTCGCGATTCCTCGCACGGTGCAATACGCCGGAGAAGAAATCACGACGAGCATTTTCAAAACCCCAGTCAAGAAACGCATCCCTCTACATTCGCTGAATCTAGAAGGAGACCAGCAGGCCGATCTGTCCGTCCACGGAGGCCGGGATAAAACCGTGTACGCCTATCCTTCAGAACACTATTCCTACTGGAAGAAGGAATTGCCCGGAGTGGACCTGCCCTGGGGCGCCCTCGGGGAAAATTTCACCACCGCAGGTTTCCTCGAGGATACCGTCTGCCTCGGAGACCGTTTCACGATCGGCACGGCGGAAGTGGTGGTGACGCAGCCGCGAATTCCATGCTTCAAGTTAAACTTGAAGTTCGGCCGCGACGACATGGCCAAGCGTTTCCTGGCCAGCCGCCGCAGCGGATTTTATCTGCGCGTGCTTCGCGAAGGAGAAGTCGGCCCGGGCGACAAAATCGTTCGAATCCATCAGGACGAGAACAAAGTCTCCATTTCCGACGCCATGCGCGTCTATCTGCACGAACCGAATTCGAATGAGTTGGCCCGCCGCGCCCTCCAGGTGGAATATCTTTCGGCTACCTGGCGCGAAAGATTCAGCCAAATCGTTAATCCTCATCGGCAAGGTGCAAGCACTTCGGAGTGACTAACCCGCGCGTTTCTTCTTTTCGGATTGGCGTTCGTAGGGAGCCAGTTCGAACCTACTGGAGTGGTGCTACCCGCCCGCCTATTCTTCCCCGACCGCCGTAAGGAGCTCCTCGCCATTAGGCACTCCAAGTCTGGTCACGTTGTCAAAGCCGGGAGCGCTGTGCGGCGTGTGGGGCCCGGTGGTTCCGTCGGGGCGTTGCACTTGGAGATTGCGGGGTCCTCTGTGTCCAACCACGGGCTGCTGGCGAGATATATAAACCAGTACCGATACCCATTGTGTAATCATCCGCGATTGACTGCGGGTTCTTTGTCGGAGTGATGTCGCGAAACGCCCTTGCCGCCACCCTGTACAGATTGGAATTTGCGAATCCGAGGCGATGCCCAGCACGTCGCTCAGCGAGTGGCATGGTCGCCGCAAACAACGGGGTCGCCAGGGTTGTGCCTCCGCCGTTGAAATGGACCGTGTAGATTCCCGTGCACGGATCAGTTAATCCGTAAACGTCGCCGGAGTCTTCGTCGGCGTGCATGGCGACATCGGGCAGCACGCTCACGGCCCGAGTGTTGCAGTTGATCTGTATGGTCCGAGTGCGCACAGGTGGTCGCAGAATTCCACTTGCAGGTGTATATTTCGTAGGAGTGATCTGTTGTGGGTTAATGCCCGCTCCGTCCTGAAGCGAACTCTGGGGTATGATACCTTCATGAGAGCAATTCAACTCTCCATTCAACTAAGGGTAGCCGGGAGGGCAGTTCTCGCCGCCTGGCTTTGCCTTTCTGCAGCGGGCCTGTTCCTATCATGCCCCTCAGCTCTACACGCGCAGTCGCAACAAGTCGTCTGGAGCAACCAGGAGAAACCTATCGCGGACCGGATTGGCGGTCTTCGCGGATTGCCGGATGATGTAAGGGCGCGCACCACCAAAAATTTGGCGATCGAGATTCGACAGTTGCCTGTGACGCCAAATAAACTGCGCTTGGCGAACGATCTTGCCAATCTGTCCACCGAAGGAGACTTCGGCCGCGATACCTTGCAAGAGGTGGCGGCAACATTGGCCACCGCGCTGCGCGAAAATCCACTTCACGCGAAGCAGGGCCAGCCTCCCAGGCCGTACGTCGAACTCGCCCAACTCGTGCGCTACGAACATGTGCAAGCGTCTTTGGACGACCCGCAATTCGCCGCCGCCATTTCCAAAATTGAGGCAGACAATGAGCGCCGCCAGCAGGCGGACTTCACACTGACGGAATTGCGCGGAAAGACTTGGACCTTGAAGGAGCAGCGCGGCAAGGTCGTGGTGGTGAACTTCTGGGCCACCTGGTGCCCACCCTGCCGAAAGGAAATGCCCGACCTCGAAACACTCTACAAGCAATTCAAGGATCAGGGCCTGGTGATTCTGGCCATCTCAGACGAAGACGCCGGTAAAGTGGGACCGTTTATCGCGGAGCAGAAGGTCACCTATCCGATCCTGCTCGATCCCGGGCGAAAGGTGAATGAACTCTTCCAAATCGAGGGAATTCCCAAGACGTTTGTTTACGATCGCAGCGGCAAGCTGGTCGCGCAGTCAATCGACATGCGAACCCGAGGACAGTTTCTGGAGATGCTGGCGCAGGCAGGATTGCAGTAGAGGCCACTCGGTCGCGGCCTGGCCCGGGTTTCTCACCAACATTTTAATCGCTGATGGGCCGTTCCAATGCCTGTGGACATCGAGTGGCACAGACTTCAGTCTGTGCGGTTTTGGTTTTTACGCGAGCGGAAAAGCGCACAGACTGAAGTCTGTGCCACTAAAACCCAGCTCGCATCAGTTACCGCCCTTCGATGGCGATCTGGCCAGCATGCGCACGGCGCCGCTCCCAGAAACGCCCACTCCGGCCTGAGCGCCGTTCGGCCCGGCCGCCAAGAGTGACTGATCCTTCTGCGGACAGCTCCAATTCGATGCATCGTTCACATCTCCGCTGCCCTTGTAGTGCGCTTCCTCGGGGAACTTGCAGAGCGGCATCGTCCGATCGACGACGTTGTTGGTCGAATGCGTGGCGGGAATGGCATCCGGCGCGACGCCTTTCTCCACCCACTTCTCCAGCGCGCTCAACGTATCAAAATTGTTCGGCCCTGATCCTCCTAAACAATGCTGCATGCCGGGAACCAGGAAGAGACGCGCATGCCCCTCGAGTTTTTCATACCCGCCGTTTTTCTCCGCGAGGTCTTCGTAGAACCAAATACTACTATATGGTGAAATAATCAGATCGTCATATCCGTGGTAAATCAGCAGCTTTCCTCCTTGCGCGAAGAAGGCGCCGTACCTGGACGGATCGTCCGGTATGTCCGCGGCAAGCCGGTCGTACACGAGCTTGAGCGCGGCAGGCTTGACGACTCCGTTATTCTCGATCGCGCTGTTCAAGTCCATACCGGGATCGTAATATCCCAAAGCCAACAGAATTCCCGTGGCGAGATTCCAATTCCCCGGGGGCGTTGCGTCACCCCAGGGACGAGCGCTCGCGGGATTCGCCGCCGGCGTCTCGAGTTGATTCACCGGGCCGCGCGGCGAACTGTTGGCCTGCCCCAGGTTGCCTACGGATGATCCAGGATAAACAAGGTTGCCCTTCTCATCGCTGACCGGCTTCATGATCAACTTGAGAGCGTCCGCTTGCTTCTGCGTCAGGGTCTCGGGAACGAGCGCATCGGGATTGAATGCGCACTTCGCCGGATTCTGGATGAGTCCGTCCGCGACGCCGTCGGCCGCGTCGCATTGTTTCGTAATGGCGGCGCCGACGGTGGCAAAGACCGGCAAAGGAATATACGCATCCAGAAGCGCCTTCACGTTCTTCAGGCTCCACAAGGAAGTGCCAACCGGATCAAGCCACGGAGAACCGGCGATGATCCCATCGTAGTCGCTGGGAAAGCGCATCGCTTCTAGCAAGCCCATTTTTCCGCCGTTCGAACAGCCGTCGAAATAGGAGTGCGCGATCGTGTTCGAATGGTAGTAGTTCTTGACAAGTTGCTTGGTGGCGAGCGTCACCTCGTGCACGGCGCGGAAGAAATAATCGACGACTTTCGGTGTGTTGGGCTCGCCGGGGGAGGTAATCTCCCAAGTGGGATCTGTGCTGACGTGGCCCGTATCCGTAATCGCCGTGGCATATCCCCTTGCGAGGAAGAGTGCCTGGTCAACCGAATTAGCCGAGGAATTGAGATTCCCGGCTAGCCCGCCGACGCCGTTGAAGATGAATTTTCCGTTCCAGTTGGCGGGCAGCTTCGCCTCGAAGCCCGCGGAGTTTGCCCCGGCGCCCTCCCCGGAAGTCGCCACGGAACCTTTCACGTCGCAATATTGCGGGTTTGGCGCAGCCGCCGCCACGTAGGTAGCGGACGTGATCGTCATATTGGGAACGCCAAGCGCGGAGAGCGCGCCCACCTGGCAATCCATGGCCGATGCGGGAGCCGCTGCAATGGCGCAACAAAGCAGCGCCGCCGGTCCTATCAAAAGAATAAGAAGTCCGGGTCCTGCCGAACCTTTCACTCGTATTTTCATCTGCGATCCTCCTGGCGGGGTTCGATTCGATGTCAGAGAGTAATCTCAAGTGGGTATCAATGTCACGAGGAAAGGAAAATCCGGCTCTGTAGCCGTTTCTGATGAAAGTGCGGGAGAAAAGAGAGTGTATCACCAAAATCAACGACTCGAGCCCGGATCGAAGAGAGGAGAAACTCGATGTTTCTTCTGCCCGAAGAAAAGTAGCGTTGCGCCGGGGCTCCCCGTAAGGATTGACCCCGAATGTCGGGCGGGTTAGCATTCGTGGTTCGTATCCTATGCGATGACGCATACTCGGTTCTATTTCCTTCGGTGCTGCCCATTTTGCGGGAGCCTGGGCGTGCGGCGCTCGCACCGCCGTGGATCTCTAGAAATGATCGTTCTACCGTTTCTGCTGTTGCGGCCGTTTCGTTGCGAGGACTGCGCCAAGCGGCACTACAATTTCTTCTTTACCCGGGCACTTCATGAGCCTGAAAACCATTTTCTCCATGATGCCTGAAGAGCGAATCATTCCGCTCAATTTGGGGCGTAAGGTAGGGTCGAGGTGAAGCCGGATTGTGAGTGAATCGAGACCGAAACTGCGCCGAAGGCTGATCTGGGCAGGAATATGGATCGTGGTGGCGGCACTCGGATTTCTCGTATTCTTCGGCATGGGCCGATGGCTGGTCATCCAGGATTCTCTAGTTCAGGCGGATGCCATCGTGGTTTTGAGCGGCCAGCTTCCCGAACGCGCGCTCGAAGCTGCGCGGCTTTATCACGATGGTTACGCCGATCAGGTATGGATTTCACAACCGAGTTCTCCCGCGGAGGTGCTTCAGACGATGAAAATCATCTACCTGGGAGAGGATTTCTATAATGAAAAAGTTTTGCTGGCCAAAGGAGTCCCCGTGGATGCGATTCGCATCCTGGAGCGCCCCAGCGCGAATACGGAGGAAGAGGTGCTCGAAATCCGCGAACTGCTGCGCCGCAACGATTCGCACAACGTGATTGTGGTTACGTCGAAAGCTCATACCCGCCGCGTTCGCGCGATCTGGAAAAAACTCGTGGGTTCCGATCCGCGCGCCATCGTGCGTTTTGCCAGTGACGATCCTTACGATGGCGCGCATTGGTGGCGTCATACGCATGATGCCCTGGACATCGTTCGTGAATATCTCGGGTTGCTCAACGCCTGGGCGGGTTTCCCTGTGCGTCCGAGTCAGGACTGACTATGCCCGTCCGTCCCCGCAGGCCGAATGAAATCGCGCGCCAGGTGATGCCGCTCTTGCTTGTGGGGATCGCGCTCGTTGGAACGAACTCCAGTTTCACGATCGTTGATGAGGAAGCTACGATTTTGGGCTCCGCGGCGCGGCCGGTGCGCGCCATGCTCGGCCTCCTCTGGTCTGGCGCCGGTGGAATCGACCATCCGCCGCTCTACGAGATTCTTCTTCATTTCTGGTTACGATTGACAGGCGGCACGTTTGAATCTCTGCGGGTGCCGTCTATTCTTTTTTACCTTGCAGGTTTATTTCTGGTGGCGCGTGCCGCCGGGCGTCTGGGCGGGCCGGAGAGCGCCCGGGCGGTGGCGTGGCTCGGCGCTCTGTGGCCCTTCGGTTTTCATTACGGCCGGCTCGCCTCGTGGTATGCAGTTTCATTTTTTCTGGTCGCGGGGCTGACGCTTGCTTACCTGCGGTATCTCGAAGAGCAGAGTTTCGCACGCTGGGCCATGTTTTCGCTGCTCGCGGTGGCGCTTCTTTGGACGAATTATTTCGGATGGGCGATTCTCGGATGCCTTGTGATCGATCAGATCCTCCGGTTTCGCGCCGCCGAGCGCACGGCCACTCCTGCGATTCTCGTACGGACTGCCGCGTTGTTGTGCGTGGCCTTTCTCCCCCTTTTTCGTGCGTTCCGTAACGAGTTCGGCACTGGTTTTGTTTTCCATCACCGTGCAATGGCGATCGTCGCAAACGCGGCGTTCGGCGTCTACTCTCTTTTTGTCAGTGAGTCCGTTGCGCCGTGGCACTGGTTTCTCAGCATACCCGCGGGCATGGCGGTTCTGGCCTGCGTGGGATTGGTGGTGGCATCCGCCCCTCGAAATGTGCGGCGGTTCCTTCTGTATGGCGCTCTTTGGATCGCGGTAATGGCTGTATTCGGAATTTTGCTCCCCAGACCTCTGCTTCTGGTTTCACCCTGGATCCTGATGCCAATTGGGGTCGCGGTGGGGACGAATAAATCTTTTCAGACACGCATTGTGTTGCCAGTAGCGCTATTGATGATTGGCGGAATCGGATGGTTTGGAATCTATTCGCGGCATTACTATTCCGCGCCTCGATTCCTCGAGCCCTGGCCGCAAGTCGCTGAGGATGCCACGGGAAAGATCCGGAGCGGGGCGACTGTCATCGCCAACAACCCTACTTTTTTCTTTTACTTGACGTATAGCCTTCACGCGCCCGACGGGGGCACGCCTTGGAAGTTCGTAGGGCTGCTTCCCGATCAGGATCGTCATCCGCAGGTGAAGTCCGCGGAGGAATGGCTCGCCGCGGGCCATCCGGTTGGGCCGAGTATGGTCTGGATCCACGGCATGGGCGACCCACAGACGGACGGACCCATGGACGAAGCGGCGCAAGAACTCGGCCGCGCCTGCGGCACGCAAACCTCGCGCTTGATGATGCGCGACCCCGGGTATGAATGGAAGCAGCGCCTATTCCCCGAGATAAAGGGGCTGCAATGGCGTGTCGAAGTCCGCGAATACGATTGCCTGCCCGCGGGTTCGCCGGAGATTTTTTATATTCCAAGGCCCTGATTTTTCGTAGGGATGAGCCTCCTTCTGCCAATTACGTAGGCGCGTTCCAGAGGTCTGATTCAAACCCAGTACGGTGGGACCATTGCCGGCGTCCACGTGGCGCGCAAGACTGTTTTGGTAGGGAGATGGAAGATGGCAGCCGTTATCGTGTTCATTATCTCAACCATTACTTTCAGGAATTTCTGCCTCTATTACTGCCGATCGATGAACGCAGAAGCTACGTGTTTTGGCTCTGACTCTGAACATTAGACGCCCCGCGCCAGAAGGCTACATCCGCTGCTTGGTAAATCATTATCTCTTTTAAAATGAATGTGTTATACCGCCTCAGAGGCCGTGCAACCTTGAGTTCCCGCGGTCTTCCGCTGCTAGCCATTCGTACCTCCGCTTTGCGGTACTCGTGGGGACCTTGATTGGTACGGGGGGTCCATTGTTCAAGCTGGTAGGAAGCGCGATACTGCAATCAGAGGAAAATTCTAGGTCAATGATCGCCGCGATCCTATTCATGGTCTCCACCGTGGCTCTTGTCCAGTTCGCGCTTTATTATTGGCGCGCGATCATTTCTGGAATTGCGGCGCAACCTATTTCCGACCGAATCCGTACGGCGGCAGGAATTACGGCCCCCCAAATCCGCGCCCAGGATTTCCGTGGCATTTTGAGCCTGCATGATCTATCGCCAGATTTGCGCGGTCCGAACGGAAACTTTCGCGGCGTGCGCGCTTACTATGCAGTGGTCGAAAAACTCGGCAAGCTGATCCCCGCGACGGCTAGTTGGGCTAACGCCGAGATGCTGACCTGCTCGCGCTATGTCGCGGTGCTGGTAGACCAGCACCTGGATCGGAATATTGCCTGCGCCGCCCAAGTGCGCGGAATCTAGAGTCAGACCCGTACTGGCCAATCCCTGATCAAGATTTCAATACGCCCAACGAAGCAAGACACCGCCAGCTGTATACCCTGCTCCGACAGCGACGAGCAGCACCAAATCCCCCTTCTTGAGTTTTCCTTGTTCGACAGCATCCCGTAGTCCCAAGGGAATGGTCCCCGCCGTGGTGTTTCCGTAGCGCTCGATGTTGATCATCACTTTCGAATCGTCAATGCCGAGTCTTTCCTGCATCGCGCGGATAATTCGCAGGTTGGCCTGGTGCGGCACGACCAGCGACAGATCTTTACTGGTGAAGCCATTTCGTTCCAGCATCTCGCAGGCGAGTTCCGCCATGCGCCGCACGGCGTACTTGAACACTTGCGCGCCCTCCTGGTGGATGTAGTGCATTTTCTTTTCGACAGTTTCTGCCGAGGCGGGGTGAAGGGAACCGCCCCCGGGCATGTAAAGAAATTTCCCACCGGAGCCTTCCACGTCGTGAACAAAGTCGAGGATGCCCTCGTCGTCACGGTTCGTGGGTTCCAGCAGGACAGCGCCAGCGCCGTCGCCGAAAAGCACGCAGGTCGCGCGATCCTGGTAATTCAGGATCGAAGTCATCACATCGCTACCGATGACGAGCGCGTTCTTGTGTGTTCCAGAGCCCACGAATTGCGCGCCCACGGTCAGTGCGTAGACAAAACCAGAGCACGCCGCCGAAAGATCGAATCCCCACGCGTTCGCGGCCCCCAGCTTGTCCTGGACCAGGCAGGCGGTCGCGGGAAACATCATGTCAGGTGTTACGGTGGCGACCAGAATCAGGTCGATCTCCTCCGGCGGCAGGCCTTTGGACTCGAGCAACACTCGGGCTGCGGCCGTTGCCAGATCGGATGCCGCGACGCCCGGGTCTACTACGTGCCGTTCTCGAATCCCCACGCGCTGCTGAATCCACGCGTCGTTGGTATCCACAAGCTTCTCAAGCTCCGCGTTGTACATCACTCGGGGCGGTACATACCCGCTCACACCAGTAATTTTTGCCGCGATGCGCCTGGTCATTCCGTTCTCCGTGAGGCTGGTTCGGTATCCTCGGCAAGAAGAGTCGTGATTCTACGCAATCACCGTCGGCGAAACAAGCTTGGCGTCGCTAGTGGGAGAGACACTCTTGTCCGTCCCGCACGATATCGGCACGACAAGCACGGACAGGCAGCCCCGCGCAGGGGCTCGCGGTAGAGAGCGCCTGTCCCACCCGCCTTGCCGGCAATCGCCGAAAGCTCCCGAGGGAAAATGTGGGGCATGTTTCGGAAGGAAGCAAACTACGGAGCCGCTATCTCATAGCGGAAAGTAATCGGCGCGGTCTTGCGGAGCATCGCGGCCACCGAGCAGTATTTTTCCTCACTCAATTGAATCGCGTGTTTCACGGCTTGCTCGTCAAGATCGCCGCGCAATTTGTACACAATTTCAAGTTTCACCCACACGGCGGGCGGCTCCGCTGCTCGCTCGCCGGACACTTCCACGTCCAGTGACTCAAGTTTTTGCCTCTTCTTGGCAAGAATGGAAACCACATCGGTTGCCGTGCACGCTCCGAGCGCCACGAGAAGAAGCTCCATCGGCCCCGGCGCCCCATTCGAAGACCGATCGGAATCAAGTGCGACCATGTGGCCCGAGGGGGACAGTGCCACGAATCGCTCGTTGCCCACCCATTGCACGCGTGCTGTTTGCATAGGTTCCTCCTTGGAAACTGGACTTGGAAGCTGCCAGCATTCCTATTGAGCCTAGCAGAGGACAGGCGCCGTGGGAATCACCTGACCAAGCCAAGAACTCCTCCCTCCAGGGTGTCCAGTGCTGGTCGTCAAATCTGGAATGTAGCCTTACTATATATATAAATATATAGTAATAGATCTTCAGAGTGAGCCGTCGACTGGAAACGAAACCTGTCCGTCCGGCGGAGGGCGTGGCGGCCGAGCTTTAGTTACCTGGGCACTCCGAATTTAAGTCTTGCCACGGCAGCGTCCATTTGTTTTATACTTCGGGCCGCACGTTTCGACGGGGAGGTAACACGTGTTCAAAAGTTTTGTGGTCGGATTGTTGGTGGGAGTGCTAGTTCTGATGGGTGGGGTTTATTACTATTTTGTTTCCGGGATGGCGCCGGCCGCCGCGGGTGACCCACCGATGCCATACGAGAAAAGGATGGCGAGCAGATCCCTGGATGCGCACATTGCGAACGCAAAAGTTCCCTCGCCGCCGATACAAGCCAACGAGGAAAATTTGCTTGCCGGTGCGAAGGTCTATAAGGAAAATTGCGCGGTGTGCCACGGTCTGCCCGATCAGCCGCCTCCTAAGATTGCGGACAGCATGTATCCCAATGCAACCTTGATGTTTAAGGGCAAGGGTGTGAGCGACGACCCACCGCAGGAGAGTTATTGGAAAGCTGCCAACGGAATCCGGCTGACAGGGATGCCGAGCTTCAAGGGCATTCTGACCGACACCCAGCTTTGGCAAGCGGCCCAATTCGTCGCCAGCACCGACAAACTTCCCGATTCCGTGAAGAAATTGCTAGCTCCGGAACCACCGCCGGCCGCGGTGACGACAGCACCCGCGCCGGCCAAGGCTCCGCCTTCAAAACAAAAATAGTCAATGTGCCGGGGGGAGGTGTCAACTGCGGCCTCTGGTTTGCCCAACATATTTGACACCCTAATTAACGCTGGGCTGGTGTTTCGTTGACGAGTCGAGCAAGCTCTGCTAGACTCCCCGAAATGGCACGGACTGGGAAGCCGACAAAACGCGCAACCGAACGAAAATCGAGCCGCTCCTCTCGTACACATAAGTCATTGAAAAGTAAGAGTGTTAATCCAACTGCGGCGCATGCCGAAGCGGTGCGACAAATGGCGGATCCTCAATTTGAGCAGCAACTTAAGCTCTACGAGCAGGCTGTCCAACACTTCCATCAGCAAAAGTTTGCGAAAGCCAAGGAATTGCTCGAAAAGGCAATGACAGGTCCGAGCAAAGAGCTTGCCGACCGCGCGCAGGTCCATCTCCGGATTACCGAGCAGCGCATGGCCAAACAGGCCTCGCCGTCGCTGAAAACGGTCGAGGAGCACTATCAGGCCGGCGTGGCCATGATGAATCTGGGACGCTGGGACGAGGCGCGAGACCATTTGCTGCGCGCGCGCAAACTGGCTCCCAAGGCCGATTTCGTTTTCTATGCGATGGCGGCGCTCGATTGCCTAACCGGTGAAGCCGAGTCCGCGATGGAGAATCTCAAAACGGCCATTCACTTGCGACCCGAAAATCGATACCACGCACGCAACGATGAGGATTTTGCGTTTTTGCAGGAAGATCCTCGCTTCACGGAACTACTCTATCCCGAGCGCGAAGTATCAGGCAGTTAGTCCCACGAGCGCCCGCAGGCTTCTCAACACACCTATGCGAGCCCGATGAAGAACGCCAGGCAACAACGCGCTCCGGGCGCGCGTGTGGTCGCGATCGGCGGCGGCACGGGTCTTTCGATGTTGCTGCGCGGCCTGAAGCACTACCTTGCGCGGCGGCGTCAGGAAACGGATCGTCATCCGCTCGGCGACCTCGCCGCCATCGTCACGGTTAGCGATGATGGCGGAAGCTCGGGGCGTCTGCGGCGGGAATACCGCGTCCTTCCGCCCGGCGATATCCGCAATTGCATGGTCGCGCTGTCGCAGGATGAGGCGCTCCTCGGACGCCTGTTTCAATACCGTTTTCGTTCGGGCCGAGGGCTGCGGGGACACAGTTTTGGGAATTTGTTTCTCACCGCATTGACCCATGTGACCGGAGATTTTGCCGAAGCCGTAAAAGTCAGTGGGGAAGTGCTGGCGATTCGCGGACGGATTTTCCCCGCCACACTCGAAAATGTCACGCTCGAAGCGGTGATGTCGGATGGCAAGGTCGTCGCCGGCGAAACGCGCATCCCGAAGAGCGGGAAAAAAATCCGCCAGTTGCGCCTGCGCCCGCGCCATGTTCGTCCTCTTCCCGAAGTGCTGGAGGCAATTGCGCGAGCCGATCTGATCTTGATCGGTCCCGGTTCGCTGTATACAAGTATCCTGCCAAATCTGCTTGTCTCCGGCGTCGCCGAAGCGATTGAGTCGTCCTCCGCCACCAGGGTGTACATCGCGAACTTGATGACCCAGCCTGGCGAGACCGAAGGATTTTCCCTGTCGGATCACGTGCGCGCGATTTACGAACACACTCACCGCAAGCTGTTCGATTGGGTTGTCGCAAGCAATCAGATCGTTTCTCCGGAAGTCGCGCGCCGCTATAGCGCGCGCAGAGCCGCACCGGTGCGCGTGGATATCGGAGAATTGCAGGCGATCGGCGTGCGCTGTTTGTTGGACGATTTGCTCGAGGAGGACGGCGTCGTTCGCCATGATGCCGCGCGCTTGTCGAAACTTCTCATCGAAGAATTCGTCGAGCGTAAACCAGGACGTGGCTGAGCAGGCACGATCCTGTTCCTTGACCACCCCTAATTTCGATTCCTTTCCTTGCGCCACGTACTCTTGGTTCGTATACTGGCCGCCACCGGTTCTCTCGCCGAATTTTCGGGGCGGGAGGCCGGTTCGAACGCGTGGGTTCGCCTGGCCGGATGCAGGAAGCATCGTCCGGGGGACTGAGGAGAGTTCGCCATGGCCACGCTGGTTTCCCGGAATGAATTCAACGTATATGAATCCGCCGACGCGCGGTTTGAAGCAGCCGCGCGGAAGCTGAATCTCGAAGAGGGTCTGTACCGCTTTCTGAAGTACCCGAACAAGGAAATCACCGTGTACATTCCGGTGATGCTCGATAGCGGCCACCTGGAGGTGTTTATCGGCTATCGCGTCCATCATTCGATCGTGCGCGGGCCGGGCAAGGGAGGAATCCGCTTCGCGCCGAACGTGACGCTCGATGAGGTGCGCGCGCTGGCCAGTTGGATGACGTGGAAATGCGCGGTGGTAAACATACCGTTCGGCGGCGCGAAGGGCGGAGTGATTTGCGACCCCACGAAACTTTCGCACGGAGAGCTGGAGCGCATTACGCGGCGTTATACGGCCGAGTTGATCGAATGGTTTGGACCCGAACGCGATGTGCCCGCTCCTGATCTCGGCACCAATGAACAGACGATGGCCTGGATCATGGACACCTACTCGATGCACGTGCGGCACACCACGACGGCCGTGGTTACGGGCAAGCCGCTTGACCTGGGCGGTTCCCGCGGCCGACCGGAAGCCACCGGGCGCGGCCTGCTGTTTAATTGCGATCGCGCCCTGGCCAAGTTCCGCATGCAGCATTTGAACACGCGCGTCATCATTCAGGGGTTTGGCAACGTCGGTTCGATGGCCGCGAAGCTGATGCACACGGCCGGCTACAAGATTGTTGGCGTCGCCGACATCCATGGCGCGCTTTACAACGAAAACGGCTTCGATGTTCCGAAATTGCTGGACTGGGTCTACGGCGAGCACAAACCGCTGCCGGAGTTTCCCGAGGGTGGGGCGAAAATGGCCACGAGCGAAATTCTTTTCCAACCGGCGGAGATTGTCATCCCCGCCGCAGTGGAAAACCAGATTTCTTCCGGGAACGCGCATCGCCTGCAGACACGCATCCTGTGCGAAGGCGCAAATGGTCCCTGCACGGCGATGGCGGACGAGATCGTCGACCGCAAGGGAATTTTCGTCATCCCGGACATCCTCGCCAATGCCGGCGGCGTGACGGTGAGCTACTTCGAGTGGGTCCAGGACCGCCAGGGATATTTCTGGAGTGAAAGGGAAGTCAACGAGCGGCTGAAAGAAGTCATCGAGCACAGCTTTGAGGAAGTGGTCAAATACGCGGAAACTCACGGAGTTAATAATCGAGTCGCTGCGTATATGCTTGCGATCAACCGCGTGGCGTTCGCTTTGAAAGAGCGCGGATTTTATGCCTGACAGGAGAATGAGTCTGCCAGATATGCGAATGGTTCCGGAAGACAGCGCGGAATCCCGCGGCAGGGGACCGAGGCTCGCAACGATGGAGCGGCCCTGACGCATGCTTGCGGATTCCATCTCTCCCGGCACGGTGAAGACGGAGGACGAGCACCGTCGCGAAATCTGCACGGCCGGCCGGTGGATTCACGGCCGCGGCTTCGTTGCCTCGACGGACGGAAACATTTCCATCCGGCTCGATTCGCGCCGCATCCTGACTTCCCCCACCAGCATCAGCAAAGGCTTGATGTCGCCGGACGACATGGTCATCACCGATCTCCGAGGCCGGAAACTTGCTGGCCGCCGCGAGCCCTCCTCGGAGATGGCGATGCATTTGTTGATTTACCTTCGGCGGCCGGACATCAACGCCGTTTGTCACGCGCACCCGCCGATTGCCACCGCTCACGCCGCGGCCGGGCTTCCTCTCAACAAGGCGCTGCTGAGCGAGATTGTTCTCTCACTCGGCTGCATTCCCGTGGCGCAGTACGGTACGCCCGGCACGCCGGAACTTTCCGATGCATTGGAGCCGCTCGTGCAGAATTACGACGCGATCCTGCTGGCCAATCACGGCGTGGTGACCTGTGGCGCCGATCTGCTGACGGCTTTTTTTCGCATGGAGACCGTCGAGCATTTCGCGCAAGTTTCGCTGGCGACCGAGCTGCTCGGCAAACAAGTCTTGCTTTCTGGCCGTGATGTGGAAAAATTGCTCGCGGCGCGCTCGCGGTACGGCACGACGACGGCGGCTCCCGTCAGCTCCAATTGCCCAGTGACGAGCGACACACGTAGCGGGCGGGCCCGAACGCATTTCGGTAACGCGCGAAGAGCTGGAAGCACTGATCGAAGAGGCGGTGCGAAATGACAGGGCGCATCGCTGAGTGTCCATGAGAAGTTTGCACACCTCGGTCTTTTGATTTTGCGGATGAGAGCGCTGGCCGGAATTTCTCGACGGCCGGCCACGGAGGATGAAGCATGGGCGAAGCACTCGGCATGATCGAGACACGCGGCCTGGTCGCGATGATTGAGGCGTCGGACGCGATGGTCAAGGCGGCCAAGGTCACGCTGGTCGGCTGGGAAAAAATCGGGTCGGGCTACGTCACCGCGATGGTGCGGGGCGACGTGGCCGCGGTGAAAGCCGCAACCGACGCCGGAGCCGCGGCCGCCCGGCGCGTTGGCGAATTGATTGCCGTGCACGTTATCCCGCGGCCGCATCAGTCTCTCGAGGACGTGCTTCCCATCGGGAAGACGGCCGTCGCCGCCGGGCACTAAACGCGGCGATCCTCTTCGCGGGCTCGCTTATGCCGCTACGACAGGCGCGGTGTCGTGACGCGGAGACTTCCTGTAAATGTGTCGCTACCCGAATGCAGGGCTGAGGCTGCCATCGCTTTCGGCGAAGTCGTTCGCGGATATTTCTGATTTGAGTTTTATGGGCACCGTATGATTTTAGCCCGCATAGTCGGCACCGTGGTTTCGACGCGCAAAGACCCGCGTCTCGAAGGCAAAAAACTCCTCGTCGTCAAACCGATTTCCCCGGAAGGCGCCGACGAATCCGGCTACCTCATCGCCGTGGACACGGTCGATTCCGGATTTCGCGAGACCGTGCTGGTCGTTACGGGCAGCTCGGCGCGCATGGCCGCCGAATGCAAGGACCGGCCCGTGGACGCCGCGATTATCGGCATCGTCGATGAAGTGAAGCTGGACGCGCTGCACGAAGCCGAACTCGCCGCCGCGCGAAAGAAATAGCGTGCTGCTCGGACGCGTGATCGGCAACGTCGTCTGCACGATGAAAGACCCTTCCCTTGTAGGGCAGAAGCTGCTGATCGTCCAGCCGCTCGACCGCAAGGGCCGCGACAAGGGCCGCCCCATCGTCGCTCTCGATTCCGTGGGCGCCGGCGCGGGCGAAACGATCTACTGGTGCCGCGGCAAGGAAGCCAGCTTTCCCTTTCTCCCTGCCGAACCGCCCACCGAAGCCACGATTGTAGGCATCGTGGATTCCGTGAATATTCCGGGCGCTGACAAGAGGAATCCGGTGAATGGGTGCAGTATGAAGTACTCGCGTTTTGAAGACCTTCCTGTTTGGCAAGCCGCGTCGGATCTGGCGCTGCGCATCTATGCGCTAGGAGAGAAACCGCCGCTGCGGCGCCATCGCAGCCTGCGAGATCAAATCGAACGCGCCGCGCTTTCGGTATCGAACAATATCGCCGAGGGATTCGAGCGAGGCACTACGCCAGAACTCCTCACGTTCTTGTATATTGCGCGCGGCTCGGCGGGAGAAGTGCGTTCGATGCTATGTGTGATGGAGCGTATGAGTGCGTTTGCGGATCTCAAATCTGAAATCTCAAATTTGAAATCTCTGGCGGAACAAATTTCGCGCCAGCTACGCGGCTGGGCGCAGCATTTGCAGGACTCACCCATCACCGGCCAGCGCTATCTCACATCTAAAACGCGTCAGGCCGACCAAGCGCGGCGTGACCGCAATGAATTCATGAAAGAATTGGACGCGATGAGGAAAAAACCATAATACGACTAGTAGATTCAATGAGTGGGTGCGGATCTCAAATCTGAAATTTCAAATTTGAAATCTCTTGCCGGAATGATTGCGCGCCAGCTACACGTTGGGTCATGGCATTCGCAGGATTCCCAATCTTGCGGCCAGCGCTATCTGACATCTAAAACGCGTCAAGCCGATCAGTCGCGGCGTGACCGCGATGACTTCCTGGAGGAACTGGACGCAATAAAGAGAAAGATCTGTGGCGCACAGGGCGCTGACAAATCAGGGGGCGACGGCGCCTGCATTTTTGACTTTCAACTTTCGACTCTCGCCTCTAAACTTCCCCCATGCTTATCGGCCGCATCATCGGTGATGTTGTCGCGACGCAAAAGGCACCCTCGCACGAGGGGCGCAAGATTCTGGTCGTCCAGCCGCTCAATCTCGACGGTACCGATCGCGGCGATCCCGTGCTCGCGCTCGACGCCGTGGACGCGGGCATCGGCGAGCGCGTCCTGCTCACCACCGAAGGCTTCTCCGCGATGACTGCCGTCGGCCGCCCCAATTCTCCCATCGATGCCGCTGTGATCGGCATGATCGATTCCGTCGATCTGCACGGCAACGAGTAACCGCGTGCGCCCGCGTTGACACCCTGCCTACGCACCGCCATAATCGCGAGCCGGGTGATGATCTAGATGATTGCGCAGCTTCGCGGCACGCTCGCCGACAAACGCCCCAACCAGGTGTTGGTGGACGTCGGGGGTGTCGGCTACCTCGTGCACATTCCGGTTTCGACGTTCTACGCGCTGGGCGACCTGCATTCCAACGTCACGCTCCTGATTCACACGCAGGTTCGCGAGGACGCGATTTCGCTCTACGGCTTCCTCAGCTCCCGGGAGAAGCATTTGTTCGAGCTGCTGATCTCCGCTTCGGGCGTGGGGCCTGTGCTCGCGTTAAAAATTCTTTCCGGCATGACCGTGGATGATTTGGTGCCAGCGGTTCGCGCGGGGGATCTGGTGCGCCTGACGCGCATTCCCGGCGTCGGCCGCAAGACGGCCGAGCGCATGGTCGTCGAACTGCGCGACAAGCTGGCCGCCATGGAGACTCCGCAGACGGACACCATCTTCTACTACGACAGGTGGCCAGAATGGAGAGGTAGTTTTTGCATTAATAAATCTAGGATATGATCGCTCCGTTGCAGAGAAGGCGCTTGAGGATGTTAAGCACAATGGAAGTTCCAATGACTTTGAACCATTACTTCGCGCGTCCCTGCATCGATTGCGCAATCCCAAAGCACGGGCAACTCGGACCAGCGAGTAGATTGTCATGAACAAAGAGCTTCGAATCACATCAGGTCATGCGTTCGATGAAGACGCGCGCATCGACGCGAGCGTTCGCCCGAAGCATTTCGCCGATTACATTGGCCAGTCGCGGGTGAAAGAAAATATTGAGATCGCCATCCAGGCGGCGCGCAGCCGCGGCGAAGCGCTCGACCATGTCCTGCTGTACGGCCCGCCCGGTCTCGGCAAGACGACGCTCGCGCAGATCATTGCGAATGAGCTTGGTGTCTCCATACAGACTAGTTCCGGTCCCGCGCTCGAACACAAGGGTGAGCTTACGGCCATTCTGGCCGACCTCGAACAACATGAGGTTCTTTTTGTCGACGAAATCCACCGTCTACTCCCTACTTTGGAAGAAATACTGTACCCAGCCATGGAGGACTACTGTGTCGACTTGATTGTGGGCCAGGGACCCGGGGCTCGAATCCACAATATGAGGCTGAAGCAATTTACTTTGATTGGAGCCACTACGCGTGCGGGTTTGGTGACCGCACCTCTACGATCGCGCTTCGGCATCGTTCATCGCTTGGAGTTCTATACGCCCGAGGAGTTGGTCGAAATCGTCCGCCGCTCCGCGAAGATTCTGGGCATTGCTGTGGATGACGATGGTGCCTTTGAGATTGCGCGCCGCAGTCGAGGTACGCCGCGCGTCGCCAACCGCCTGCTGCGCCGCGCGCGAGATTTCGCCCAAGTGCGGGCGCAAGGCCATGTCACTCTCAAGGTCGCACGAGAGGCTCTCGAAATGTTAGGTGTGGACGAACATGGTTTGGATGAAGTTGATCGCAATCTTATTCTGACCATTATTCAGAAGTATTCTGGTGGGCCTGTCGGGCTGAATACGCTTGCAGCCTCATTGAGCGAAGAAGAGGATGCCATCGAAGAAATCTACGAGCCTTATCTCCTGCAGCTTGGTCTGATTGATAGGACTCAGAGAGGGCGTCTTGCCACTGCCCTAGCCTACAATTATTTCGGCATTGAAGATCCGCGGAGGCAGCAATCTCTTTCGCTTCAACCTTGAGTGTTCGTCGCCGAGCCCATCTTGTTCTTCTTCTAGATTTCCGTACTCTGCGAGCAGAATCCCAAGTTGTTGACCGTCGATTAGCTCGATGCCAACTTCTCCCGCGAACTCTTTGGCCTGTATCGTAAACCCCGAAGTCGTGATCAAAATTCCTTTACTTGCTTTTCGATCCGCCGTCACTGCCCCATAGAATTCTCTGATCGTGGGAGCTCCAACTAGCGAATCGGGTGCAAGCCGTTTACATTGGAGAAGGTAGCGGCCACCAATGATTGGTTTATCGAGAACGGCTACGATATCAACCCCACCATCTCCACTTGCCTTCGTTATTTGAGTACGAAAACCCATGACTCGAAGCAACTTGGTGACGAATTCCTCGAATTCGATTCCTGAGAGGCTGTCAAGACTTTTTGATTGTGTATTTGTGCCAGCTCTGGGATTCATAAGGCCCAAGGCCGAAAGGGCGTCTTCTGCGTCTCTATCACTGATTTCATCCGTGCCCGCCTTGGCCAATTGCCTCACTAAGGCCTCAAGATGCCTTGGTTTTCCATCACTTGCCCTGGCAATGAGGCTAATCGTGTTTGGGCTGACGTTAAGGCGATTGGATGCCGCAATTCGCCCGGCAATTTGCGCGAGTTCCGGAATCGAGTAATTCTCGACCGACAGTTTCAAGAGAAAAAAGTTCCTTAAACCCACTGGGCAGTCTGCTTCTTTGAAACAAGTTCCGATACATGTGAAGGGATTGAGAATGAATGGGTGGATTCGCGCACCGGCCCCTTGTCCAATCACAAGGTCAATGCGAAAATCTTCAAGCGCTGGTCCTAGTATTTCCTTTGGAGGTTGACGAAGTCGGCCAATTTCTTCTATCAGGAGAAACTCGCGGGTTTCTAACGAGGTAAGAATTGCTGTGAGATCGCCCTTGCGCTCTATTGACCGACCCAATGCCACCTTTACAGTGGAACCAAATTCCCCTGCAAAAGCCAAGGCTATCGTGCGCTTCCCCATTCCGTCTGGCCCTATAAGAAGAATGTGTCCTGGAGGTGCCTGCTTTTCAGCGAAGAAATCCTTTAGCGCTCTGAGGCGAGAAACGATTGTGGTCTGACCAATAATCTTCTCTAAGCCGCTCATTTTAGAGGGAGGCGAAAAATCACCAATTACGCACGCATAATACCCTCTTCATTGAAATTCGGGAAGATCGCACGTGCATGTCTAAAAGGAAGTTTGAAGCCCCATCGCTACCGCCCTCGCCTACAAACACTTCGGCATCGAACCGCCCCGCCAGCAACATGGCCTATTTTAGAGGGAATCCCCGGAAGTGAAACCACAGATGAACACAGATCAACACAGATAAAATCTTAGGATAAGAAAAAAATTCATGGGGAGGGGAATATCAGAAATTGACGGAGTTCATCGTTGAGCTTTTCCCTAGTAGTCTCTGTGTCCTGGTTGTTCTCCGTGTTTGATCCGCCTTTATCAGTGTTTATCTGTGTGCATCTGTGGTTACATTCTCGTGTATGCTGGGCGGCAAGCTCATCTATCTCTCCCTCGGATCGAATCTCGGCGACCGCGCCGCGAATCTGGAACGCGCGATCGCCGCTTTGCCCGGCGCGGGCGTGCGAGTGCTTCGCCGGTCTTCGCTCTACGAAACCGAGCCGGTGGATTTTCTCGCGCAGCCGTGGTTTTTGAACTGTGTCGTGGAGGCGGAAACTTCGCTGATGCCGAGGCAACTGCTGCATGCGCTCCAGGGAATCGAGCGGGCGTTCGGAAGCAGAAAACTCGTCGCGCGCGGCCCTCGCATCATCGATCTCGATATTTTATTTTACGGCGCGAGCGTGATCCACACGGAAGAAATGGAAATCCCGCATCCGCGGATGGCCCAACGCCGCTTCGTTCTGGTGCCGCTGGCCGAGCTTGCCCCGGCGCTTCGTCATCCCGTCCTGGGCGCAACGGTTACAGAATTGATCGCCGCCGCGCAGGATCAGTCCACCGTCCGGCTTTGGCAGCCGCAAGGCAGTGACGTTCATTCAAAATAGAATTTGAGGTGTGACCAATGGCGGGGGACTACCGGCCTTGAGGCTGCTTCTTTTTCCTTTTCTCCTGTTCTTCTTTCTCCGTCTTTTCGTATTCCGCGATCTCTTCCTCGGTCATAACGTACTCATCGCGCTTGGCGAACATCCCCGTATCGCGGCGTCCCTGGCGGA
Source organism: Terriglobia bacterium (assembly GCA_963811715.1). Lineage (GTDB taxonomy): Bacteria > Acidobacteriota > Terriglobia > Acidiferrales > UBA7541 > Palsa-360. The sequence goes on along the minus strand of CAWESM010000003.1, from coordinate 852,928 downwards.
TGGCTATCTCGTGGCCCGCGCGGTTCTCCTTGCGCTTCCGTTCGGCCGCATCCGAGTCGTGGCGCACGCGGCGAATCGGCTTGGCCAGCGAATCTGTTTCCATCAGGAGATCGCTCACCTTTTCTAGAAAATCGTTGAATTGAAACGGCTTGAGGACGTAGGGCAAGCGTTCCTTTTCAAGGATCGGCCGCGCTGTGGAGCTCGCAGCTTCCGGTACGAGAAAGAGAATGCGCGCCCGAACCATGCCCCCTTCGACCGCCTGCGCCAACGCCAACTCCTTGAGGGTCGAATACACCGGGCCTGACAGGCCCGTCATCGAGACATTGACGATCACGAGCGACCATTCACCGCTCGACAACTCGGGAAGGGCGTCGCTGAGGACCGGCACGATTCGGACGTTCCAGCCTTCCGAATCCAGCACCTGCCGCAGCGCCGACTGGGTCACCACGTCGTCGTCGATAATGAGGATCCCGACCCTTGCCACTTCTGGCCCCCTACCCCTGTCGAGTATAGCCCTTGCCTTAGGACGCCTGCCCAATGGTGTGCGCCGGGGAGTTCCAAACGTTAACCGTGCGGCTCGCGGACGTGAGGGAGCAACCTGGGGACAAAACCCATAGCGAATAAAAAGCGAAATAGTTCTTGACAGGGCGAACAAAAAGCGAAATACTCCACCCCGTGCTTCGCGAGGCGGGTGATGGCGACTGCAACCACGATTCCCACGGCCCCTCAGAACCCCTCCTGCAAGGGGGTTCTTCGCCGCCGCAGGAAAGATCCCACTCCCACCCTTTTCCCCGACGTCCCGGTCCAACGGGACAGCGGGCCAGATGCCCTGCCACCACCAGGGTCCCGGCCCGAACGCGTCGGCATTGCCCGTCTCGCCTCCTCCTCCCCGCTCGCCGACGCCAAGCGCGGCACGGAGTACTTCCTTTTGCCTGTACGCTCGATCTTGAACCACTGCGATTCCGATCGCGTGCCCTTTTCCTGGACGGTAAACCCCTACCGCGGCTGTGAGTTTGGCTGCCAGTACTGCTACGCGCGATACACACACGAATACATGGAATTGGATTCCGCTGATTTCGAACGGAAGATCTACGTCAAGCAGGATGCCGGAGCGCTGGCCGGGCGCGACCTCAGAATGGAAAAGGTTCAAGGCGAGCACATCGCCATCGGTACGGCGACTGACCCGTACCAGCCGGCGAGAAGGAATTCGGGGCCACTCGCGCGATTCTCGAACAAATGGCCGCGCGCCGTGGGTTGAGCGTTTCGATCACCACGAAATCAAACCAGGTGGTGCGCGATCTGGACCTGCTTCTCCGCATCGCTACGCATTCCGCCGTACACGTGAATCTGAGTATCACGACTCTGCGCCCTCGCTTAGCGCGGATGCTGGAGCCGCGGGCCCCGCGGCCAGACTTGCGACTGGAGGCCGTGCGCGAGTTGCGCAATGCGGGCATTGCGGCGGGCGTTTTCGCCATGCCCGTGCTACCCGGGCTCACCGACGCGGAAGCAGACCTCGATGCGCTGGCCCGCGCCTCGCGCGACGCCGGGGCGCAATGGTTCGCCGCGAGGGTGGTGTATCTGATGCCCTCCGCCCAGAAACAGTTCCTGCCGTTTCTCTATGCGAAGTTCCCAAAACTCGCGCGGCGCTACCGCGAATGGTTTTCCCGCTCGAACTACGCGCCGGAAGCATATCAACGTGAAATTTCCGTGCGCGTCGCCGCGTTGCGCAAGAAATACGACCTCGGGAAACTTCCCATTGACCCGCCGCGACCCCGCGAAGACGCGCCGCAACTGAACTTGGGCCTCGATTTCTCTCCCGCAGCGCGGAATCCACAACGATTGGCCGATGCTTGCTCGGCGCAATCTCCTCTGCGCATCCTGGCGTGATAAATGTTTGGTTAGAAGCGTTGAAGAAATAAGACGTCGCACGGATCTGGTCCCGTCACAAGTGTGAGGGCGCATGAACCTCTTACGGCATGATGATGCGCGGTTCTTCCTTTGCAAGGCCCATGTCGCCGGGAAATTGCGCGCGCAGGAATTCAATGAAGACGCGAGTACGCGGGCGTCCGTTGGACCGCAACCGCCCGAACCGCAGAAAAAAAACCAGCAGGTGGAAGATTTCAGAATCCTGCAGTGGGGAAAATTGCGAATATTCCACTTCCCTCTTTTTTTCGGCCTCAATGAATTTGGCGACGGCCGCATAGAGTCCCGCCGCTATGGCGCCGCCCGGTGGCTTCTCGTAATAGATTCCGGAGAGGAGCGTCCGGTACGTTTCCGCCATCGCCTGCATGGCCGCAAAGACATCCGCATCCGCGAGCGAACGTTGGTCCACGGCATAGATGAGCACCGCGTGCCCGAGGCCGGATAGCGCAGCCTGCCGCGTGTGAATTAGATCGGCGGGAAAGGAAATGTCCGGAAACGGCATTTCGCTTTCGGGAAGCGGCTTCGGATGAGACACTTCCCAACGATGCGCTGCCAGCAGGTGGGCGCAATCGCTCGGGCAATCGATCGTCACCTCGCGTTCGGTTCCACAATCGACCGCGCAGATTTTTTCGCCCTTGGCCGGACAATACCGTTCGGCGCGGCGCCTGTTGCAGATCGGGCAAATCGCTTTTTCAGCCAAAAGAGTATTCTCCGGGAAAATCGTTTGGAGTAGTGGCCTGCGGCTCTTAAGTTCGCCGCGACAACTTTAGGACCGGATTATTTCTGGATTTCGATAAATTCCAAACGGTTTCCCCAAGGATCTTCCGCATAGAATCGGCGCTCACCAGGCAGATTGTCTTCATCCGCCACGGCCACTCCACGACGGGTCAGCGCATCGCGCAGTTCATCCAGATTGAAAACTGCAAACGCGGGGTGAGCCTTCTTGGCTGGACGGAAATCACGTTCGACGCCGATGTGCAGTCGCTGCGCGCCGCACTGGAACCAGCAACCGCCGCGCGCCCGCAGGACGGAAGGCTTCTCGATTTCCTTCATGCCGAGAACCGCGCCATAAAATTCTCTGGCCGCTGCTTCACATCCTTCGGGCGTGGCGATCTGGACGTGGTCTACGTGCGCAACCTGGAACTTCATCACGGTCAGAATATCACGGCGCTCGGCCTCGCTCCCGGCGCCATGCTGCCTAGACGCAAGTGCGCCCGCCCGGGCGCCACGGCATTGGCAGCACGTGGAGTTCCGGAGCGGGCGCGAAGTTACTTCAGCGATTCGGGATCGGAAAGGTTCTTTGGCGACTTCTTGTCGAGCAAGGAGACCATCTTTTGCGCCGAAGAAGGCACCGGCACGGCTCCCTTGCGCACGATATCCGTCGCGGTCACCTTCTTGCCGTACAATTTTTCGTTCGCATTGTTGTCCGGCCGCAGCGTCGAGCCTTCGAGCGAGATGCCGGCAAACAGTCCGCGTGAACGGGAGTAGGACAGAATCTCCGCTCGCAACGTGACATCGGTGCTCGCTGCGGCGTCGCGCCCTTTCGGTCCTGCCGCGGCGGCCATGTCGGCGCCCAGTTTCACCTTGTTGCTCAGAATGGCCGTTGCGCCGCGCGGATTCATAATCAGCAGCACGAAATCGGTGGCCTGACCGCCCAATTGCAGCCCGAAGCTTCCGCCCTCCAAGGCCGCCATCGAAGGTGTGCCCCACGGCCCGGTGAAGTGTTCCCCGCTGCGGCAAACCATCGCCCCGCGGCCGTAGCTTCCTCCCAGGCCAATCGCAAATTTAATCACGGATGGGAAAATGACAACACATTCCGCCTTGTCCAGCAGATCCTGCGGGATATTGTCGGGGATATTCAGGATTTCTTCCAGCACGGTGCCCGCATTTTCCAGCCGGTCCGTTTCCTTGACGTCCTTATCTTGAGCGGCCAACACGGGAAGTGCGGTAAAAGCAAAAACCATCAGTATGGAAATTATTTTTCGCATGACCTCGTTCCTCCTCAGAAGTAGAACTTGCAGTGTCCCAGGCCGGAGACTTTCCCATCATAGAACTTCACGTGTCTTGGCGCAACGCGGGGCTGACGGCTTCCACGGCGCGTGCGTGAAACATATTTGGAAGTGCGCGCCGGAAATTCATATTCGTTTCGGGTTCCGGAGAGCCGCTGGACTATAATCAATGTTTCCTTAAAGGGTCTCCGCGGGAGAGGCTGGATGGGCTGGCCCCAAAAATTGCGCGTACTTTTATTTAGAAGCGGTGTTGTCTGCATGGTGGTCTTCGCGTGCGGCGCGAACATGGCTGCGCAAACGCGGCCCTCGAAATCGCCGACCTCGCTTCACCCGGCAACCGAACGGAGGCCTGCGGAGCGCGCGGACGTTGCGCGGTTCCGTCAACGCGTCGAGACAGCGCTTTCTGCTTCGGGTCCTGACCAGGGATTCTGGGGCGTGTTGATCACCGATGCCACAACGGGAGAAATCTTGTACGAGCGGAATGCCGGCAACTATTTCACGCCTGCTTCGGACGCAAAATTGTTTACCACGGCCCTCGCCCTTGCAACCCTCGGACCGGAGTACCGCGTGCGAACGACAATATCGGCGTCGGGAACGCTCGATGCGAATGGCGTGCTGAACGGCGACCTGGTGTTGACCGGCCGCGGTGACGCAAACCTCTCGAACCGGAAGTTTCCGTACGAGAAAAAAATCGAACATGACGGCTCGCCCGAAAAAGCCCTCGCGGCACTGGCCGATGCCGTCGTGGCCGGCGGCGTGAAAGAAATTGCGGGCGGCGTGATTGCCGACGACAGCCTCTTCCAGTTGGAGCGATTTCCGAGCGGCTGGACGATCGACGATATGCTGTGGTCCTACGGCGCGGCGGTTTCGGCGATCACCGTGAATGACAATACCTTCACCGTTAATCTGCGGCCCGGCGAACATGAGGGCGATGCCGCGACGTTCACCGTCGAACCCGCAATTGATTTCTACACTATCGAGAATTCCGTCCGTACCAGCGCGCGCGGCAGCGAAGAGAAGCCAGCCGTCGTGCGCGAGCCCGGTTCCCGCCTGATTCGACTGAGCGGCACGCTGCCCGTGGGAGCGCAGCCGCGACATTTGACGATTGCGATTGAGGAACCCGCCGAATATGCCGGGGCGCAGCTCGCGCGTCTGCTCGAAGCGCGCGGCATCCAAATTCATGCCCCCGCCCGGGCACGCCATTCTGGAGATCCCGGGCTTTCGCGCGCGAATGGTTCAACGGAGACCATTCTTGCCGAGCGCACGTCCGAACCGCTTGCCGAAGAGATTCGCCACGTGAACAAGAACAGCTTGAATCTGCACGCGGAGCTGCTGCTGCTCCTCGCCGCGCATGAGAAGTCCGGCGCGACAGATCGCGAAGATGCGTTGAAATTTGCCGCCGATTTTTACAAGGCCGCCGGCATCGCCGACGGCGACGTCATATTGACTGATGGATCGGGGCTCTCGCGGCGCGATTTGGTGACGCCGCGCGCGATCGTGCAATTGTTGAACTATGCCGCCACACAGCCCTGGGGCGAGACTTTCCGTTCGTCGTTGCCGATTGCGGGTGAAGACGGCACGCTCGCTGAGCGCATGAAGAACACCGCGGCGGAGGACCGCATATTCGCGAAGACGGGCACCGTCGAACACGTCGTGGCGCTCTCGGGTTACGCGACGACCACGCGTGGCGCGCACTTGATCTTCTCCATCCTCGGCAACAACAACAGCCTGCACGCGCAGACCGCGGACGCCGTTCTCGACGCGGTGGCTGTGGCGATGGTGGAGGAACTGGGGCCGCCGCCGATGAGGAAAAGGAAGAAGTGAAGGAAATAAATGAAGTGAAGGAAGTACGGGAGGTAGAGGATGTTGAGGAAATGAGCACCATCCTCGATGCGGTCTTTGTGGGTCGCGGTTTCAACCGCGACATCTGCGAACTTGTATTCTTGGGCTTTAGAGCGTGAGAACTATGACTCGTGGCCGTTATGTGTCGCACCTACGGTGCTCGGAATTTCTAGGGCCACCGTTCCCAGCCTTTCCGGGCTGGGCTACGTTGTGTTGCGCCTCCGGCGCTGCGGCTTTCTCGCGGTCGTTTTGGAAGCTTCCCGTGGTCACTGGCGACTTGTCATGGGCAACGTAGCGCCGGAGGCGCGGAAGACTGTAGCCCAGTGCGGGAGCACTGGGTACACGACATAGGAAGAGGCCAAGCGCCGTAGGTGCGATAGATGCCTCTGATGTCTAATGCGATGACCTACAAGAATTCATTGGTTGCGGCACAGACTTTTTAGCTCCTGAAGACCCGGTCGATCCATGACTGACAAAATGAAAATTATTACCGTTTTTGGAAGCTCGCGCCCCGAAGAGGGCCACGCCGACTACGCGGAGGCCGTAGAGTTGGGCCGCGCGCTCGCGGCGGAGGGGTTTGCCGTCTGCACCGGCGGTTACGGCGGCGTGATGGAAGGCGTGTCGCGCGGCGCGCGCGAAGCGGGCGGGCGCGTTCTGGCCGTGACGTCCAGTTTTTTCAGGCCCCGCGCCAATCGCTGGGTGGACGAGGAAACCCGCATGGGGACTTGGCAGGATCGGCTGTTCGAGTTGGTGCGTCTCGGCGACGGCTACGTTGCATGCAAGGGCGGGACAGGGACGCTGGTCGAACTTGCCGTGGTCTGGGAAATGCTCAATAAAAAAGCGATGGAGCAGCGGCCATTCGTCATCCTGGGCGATTTCTGGCAGCCGATCCTGGATCGCGTCCGCGAAGTCGAGCTTGGACATGCGTCCAGGTGGGGCGAATCGAACGATCCGCTCGTGCATCCGGCGCCGACTCCCGCCCACGCCGCGCAATTTCTTGCCGCACGATTGGCAGGTCCGCTTCCTCGTTGAGGTAACAGCTTGGGAAACACGTTGAGACAAGTTGAGGGAAAGCGGGTGCGGGCTCTACTTTTACGTTGAACGCTTCAAGTGAAGCGTGGAGCCCGCCAATAAAATGTCGCGAACCGCCGAAGACATCTTGGAGTTTGACCGTCTGCGCGAATTACTGCGCCGCCAGACCACGTGTGCGCCTGGACGGCGCGCCATTGATGCGCTCTTATTTTCGACTGACCGCGCCGCGCTCGATGCTGTGTTCGCGTTGATCGCCGAAGCCATTGCTTACCGGCAGGAAGGCAGTGAGATGGGTTTCGGCTCGGTCGCCGACCCGGAACCGTGGATTGCGGAACTCGAATCACCGGCCGCCGTCCTCACGCCCCCCATGTTTCTCGCCGCGGCGTCTCTGGCGGACACGGTCGCGTCGCTGCGCGAGAGCTTCCGCGCCAGTTCCCGCGATGGGGTCCGCAACCCTTCAGAAAAATTTCCTCTTCTCGCCGCGCGCGCGGGCGCCGTCGCCGATCTACGCCCGCTCGCGGTGGCCATCCGCAGAGCGGTTTTGCCGAACGGCGAAATCAGCGACGATGCCACGCCCGAGTTGAAGCGCATTCGCGCGAACATGGGCCGCACACGCGAGATGGTCCAGAAAACGCTCGAGCGCATTCTGCGTTCGCGCGGGGGCGATGCCGGCGAAGACTACGTCACGCTGCGCAATGACCGCTTCGTCATCCCCGTGCGTGCGGCCGAGCGGCGCCAGGTGCAGGGCGTCGTGCACGCCGCGAGCGCCACCGGCCAGACGGTTTTCGTCGAGCCGTTAGAAACGATCGACCTCAACAACAAGATCGTGCAACTCGCCGAGGACGAAGCGGCCGAAATCACGCGCATCCTTGCAGAGCTGACCGAGCGGTTGCGCGGGAATCTTGAGCCGCTGCGTTTTGCGATTGAGACGATTGCGGAACTCGACTCGGTGTTCGCACGCGCCCGCTTTGCCCGGGAATTTGATTGCACCCTGCCCGAGTTCACATCGGAGCCCACCAGCGACGTTTCGCTTGAACTAAAAGGTGCGCGGCATCCTGTGCTCGCCAACACGCTGCGCGCCCATGGCCGCAGCGTCGTGCCCATCACTCTCGCGCTTGGCGGCCCAAACGCGGAGACGGTGCTCGTCATCAGCGGCCCCAACACCGGCGGCAAAACGGTTGCGCTCAAGACCGTGGGCTTGGCCGCCCTGGCCGCGCAGTCCGGCATTCCTGTTGCCGCGGAAACCGCGCGACTCCCTCTTGTGGATCGCGTGCTCGTGGATATTGGCGACGAACAATCCATCGCCGCGGATCTCTCCACATTTTCCGCGCACATGCTCAACGTGCGCGCGATGCTGGAAGCCGCTACGCCCGCACTCGCTCGTGCTGGTCGACGAACTGGGCACGGGCACAGCCCCGGAGGAAGGCGCGGCGCTCGCCGTCGCCTTGCTCGACGAATTTCGCGCGCGTGGCTGCCTGACTCTCGCGACCACGCATCACGACCGATTGAAGACGTACGCTTCCACCACGCCGGGCGTGCTCAACGCCGCGGTTGAGTTCGACGAAATAAACCTGCGGCCCACCTACCGCCTGATGGTCGGCGTGCCCGGCGGATCGAGCGGCATCGATATCGCGCGGCGGCTGGGTCTGCCCGCCCACGTCATCGACCGGGCGCGCGCGCAACTCTCGCCCGAAGCGCACGAGGCCGCGGCCCTGATTGGTTACCTGCACCGCAGCCGCGACGAACTCGAATCGGCAAAACGTGAGGCCACTCGTGCGGCGCAGGACCTCGCCGTGGAAAAGAAACAATTGCAAACGGAGTGGACCGAGCGCCAGCGAAAACGCCTGAAGGAGCTCGAACAACAGTTTGCCCAGACGCTCGAAAAACATGAAAAGGAAGCCGCGCGCGCGATCGAGGCCGTGAAAGAACGCGAACTGCGCGCACAGGTCGAAAAACAAACGCACCGCAAACTCGTCAAAGCGCGAGGCGATGCGCGCGAGGAGGCCGATGCCGCGACTGTCGCGCATCTGGCGGATTCGCAGGCCGATCTGGGCGCCGCTGCCGCGCAAGCACTGAAACCTGTCGCGCAGAGTGACCTCGTTCCGGGCACGCGTGTCCGCGTGCGGGGCCTGCCCACTCCGGTAACGCTCCGCCGCCGCGACGGCACGAGCGCCGAGATCGAAGCCGGGCCGCTCCGAATGAAGGTCGCCCTCGCCGACATCATGGAAATTGTTGCCAACCAGGCTCCCGCGAAGCCCTTGCTGCCACGAGGAGTTACGGTGCGCACACAACCCTCGGCAGAACCCGTAAGCGAGGAAATCAATCTCATCGGCTGCACGGTTGAGGAAGCCACGCGCCGTGTGGACAAATTTCTCGATCAGGCAGCGCTCGCAGGTTCATCGCAGGTGCGCCTGATTCACGGCCACGGCACCGGCGCATTGCGCCGCGGCCTCGCGGAATTCCTGAAGGCGCATCCGCTGGTTGAAACCATCCGCTCGGAAGCCGAAGATCGTGGTGGGGCAGCAATTACCTTGGTCGAACTCAAGTAGCAGGTCACTCAGAGAGATGGCTTTGAAGATTGATAAAACCACTAGAATCTAGTAGAATCTACTAGATTCTAGTGGATATCTGAAAGTTCTCTAGGGGACGATATGCCCAAAATGAGCACGATTGAAAGTCGAGCCGTCGGCGCTTGCAAACTTGACGATCACAACGAAGGTCGAATCGAGAGAAATCTATTTGCGGTCAATGGCGGCACCTGGGAAGCACTCCGCTTTTGCAAAAACAAGGATGGCCAACACAATCGCGTCCATCTTGTGATTGACGAAGAGAAATTCGTCGATTTGTTTCGGGACGCGGTGAAAAATGGGGTATTTCGTCCACAAACTCTGGGGAAACTAATGGTCATATTGGGGGAAATTCCAGACCCGTTCCTCAGTGTGATTGGATCCATTTCCGATGGAACGTTATCACAAAATATTGACGAAGAATTGTACGGTGAGATCCCCGAGTGAAACTTTTTGTGGATACGTGGGGCTGGGTGGCCGTAGCCGACCGGACCGATTCCGGCCACGGCGCTGCCACGGAAATTTTTCAGCAGGCCCGCCGTTCGGGCGGCGCCATTACGTCGAATTTCATCCTGGACGAGACATTTACGCTGTTGTTCAAACGCAGGCCATTTGAGGACGCGTGGCACTTCGCAACATCTGTTGTTCGGTCACCATTCATTGACATACAAGAAGTCACCCAGACCCGATTTTCCAGAACGATTGAATTGCGGAAACAATTCTCCGACAAGCCGAGAATATCGTTTACCGATCTTTCGACGATGGCCATCATGGTGGAATTCGGAGTCACTGACATTCTGACGGCAGACAGGCACTTCACCCACGTCGGTCTCGGACTTCGCGCCCTTCCGGGATAATCTATGATGAAATCTCGCCAAATCGGGTACTGGAATCGCGCTGAGACCTCGCCGAATTTCTGGAGAATGCACCCGCTGGTCAGAGCTGTCCACACCGAAGCTGAAGATCGTGGTGGCGCCGCGCGCTGAAGGAATAACAATGTCTGAATAGCATTAAGTTTCTAAATCCGCTAGACTTGCGGTGTATGAGCGATATAGCCCAACTCCATCTCCAAGAAAAGGGCAAAGAAGCCAGACTTCGGGCGGTCTTGGAAGATATGGTCGAATATCACAAGGGGGTCTACGATAACGGACCGCTTGCCCTTGCGATTTGGTTCAATAAGTCTGTTCAAGCAGAGGAGCACTGCCTGCTTGAGTTGTTCAAGGGACTCCCAATGGATAGGATTGTAGGTCCCACTCGTTTTTCGCTTTCGTGGCGGCGGGTTGGATCAAATGAACCTCCATTTGTGTTGATTGATGCAACGTCTGTAGAATTCTTTGAGCAACAGCTCGCTTCACACGCTCCAAATCTCGCGAATTATTTTGACCGGTGCGAGATTTTGTATTTTGACAAAAACTTGTTGCCAGACAATATTTTGGCGGCCTTTAATATTCTTAGTGAGCCTCCAGGCTTGATTAAAGGTTGGTATGTAACCGCTGAGGAGTACGCACAAACGCGCAATTTGAGAGGTTTGCTCACTTCTTACGGCAATTCAAAGCCACAGGTCGGCCTAGTTAAGATGGAAGAATCCCAGGATTTCGAAAACTGTCGGGGCATCCTCAATGTGGAAATTGGACAGAAATGGCTGCCAATCTCGCCAAACGGCATTGCGAATCATAATTTCTACAACGATACACTCGCTGGGCACGCGGGACATTTCCTTTTTCAAGGCGGCTCGTTTTACCAGATTCTTAAGTTTGAGATAAAGACGGCTCCTGAGTATTCTGCCCGCTTGTTGGAAAGATCGCGCGATGACAGATACCCTGAAGTCTATCTGCGAGCAGTGCGCGTACCTGAAAAATCCGCGCCTTGATTTTGTTCCTGCTCAATTTGCGCGCCACAGAGAGACGATCCTCCGTGATTTGAGGGAAGTTGTTTTGGCGGCTTCGGTCGAATCTGAGAAAACTGTCGTCATCTTATGTGGGAGTTTATTTGAAGCAATCTTGTACACTTTTCTGCAAAGTCAGTTGAGTTTCATTGAGCAGTTTCGCGGCGCGCCATTCCAGCTCGATTTAGAGAACAGTTTGCAAAACTTCGTCAACATTTTTAACAAATACTTCAAGAAAACAATACCAAATGCTGTTCTTCCTGACATAGTTGTCGGTTACCGCGATCTTGTTCACATCAACAGAGAGTTGAACTCACCAACGGATATTTGCGCTGTGGCTTCCCGCGACATGCTGAGAAGGCTAGACTCTTTCTTGAAAGAAATATCAGAGTTCTCTTTATCCAATCCATGAAACACGGATTGGAAGATATGGAACCAAGCGTGGCTCTCAAAGACCGAAAGTAGACAAGTTATTTGGCTGAAGCGGGCTCATTTGCGGATCGCGTGAAACAGCAGGCGGACATTGTCCGCGTGGTGGGGGAATACGTTCGTCTGAAAAAGTCCGGGCAGAATTTCAGCGGCCTGTGTCCGTTTCATTCCGAAAAGACGCCGTCGTTTGCCGTGCATCCGGTGAAGCAGATTTATCACTGCTTCGGCTGCGGCGTGGGCGGCGACGTTTTCAAATTCGTGATGGAGATGGAGAAGATTTCGTTCCCGGAGGCGATACGGGCCGTGGCGGAAAAATGCGGCATTGCCGTGCCGCAAGCGCGGGAGCGCTCGCCGGAAGAACGCCGCGAAAACCAGCAGCGCACGTCGCTGGTTGAAATGCACCGCGAAGCGGCGGCGTTTTTCGCGCAGCAATTGAACGGCACTCCTGAAGGCAGGGCCGCGAAAGCGTATCTGCTCGATCGCGGACTCGACTCCGAAGCCATGGCGCGGTTCGGCATAGGCTTCGCGCCGTCGGGTGGAGAAGCATTGCTGCGCGTGATGAAACAGAAACATCCGGAGCAGGTGCTCGAGGTTTCCGGCCTGTTCAGCCGCGACCAGAGCGGGCGGCTCTACGACCGTTTCCGCCGGCGAGTCATGTTTCCCATCGCCAACGAATCAGGAAAGACTGTGGCGTTTGGCGGGCGCTCGCTGGGCGACGACCTGCCGAAATATCTGAACTCGCCCGAGACGCCGATCTATTCCAAGAGCAACATCCTCTACCATCTGGATCGCGCGAAGGAATCGCTACGGCAGCGGGACTTCGCCGTGCTGGTCGAGGGCTATATGGACGCGATTGCGGTGGCGCTCGCGGGAATCTCGAATGTCGTCGCCAGCTGCGGCACGAGCCTTACGGAACCGCAAGTAAAGCTCTTGAATCGCTTCACGCGCCGCATCATCGTCAACTACGATCCCGACACGGCGGGGCAGGCCGCCACCGAGCGGTCGCTTTCGATCCTGCTCGAGCAGGGTGTCGAGGTGCGCGTCCTCGCTTTGCCCGGCGGCAAGGACCCGGACAGCTTCATCCGTGCCGAAGGCGCCGCCGCGTACACGAAATTGCTGAACGAAGCGCCGCCGTACGTTGATTATTTGATCTCTCGCGCCAGCAAGATGGACCTGACCTCTGCCGAAGGAAAACTGCGCGCGGTGAATTTTCTGATGCCCTACGTCCAGCGCATTCCCGATCGCATCTTGCGCTCGGAATGGGCCACACGCATCGCGCAACAGCTGCGCATCGAGGAGCCAGTCCTGCGCGAATCGATGCGCAAGGCGGCGAACGAACGCCGCAGCGAAGTAAAGGCACGCCCAGAGCTGGTGGGCCGCGCCGGGAAGCCCGCCGAGCGGCGCCTGGTGCAGATGTTGATCGAGTCCGATGAGTTTCGTTCACAGGTCGCGCAGGAAATTCGCACCGGGGAGTTGCACCAAGGCCTTGAAACCGAGCGTATCCTCGATGCGCTGGTAGGAGTCTGCGAATTGGACGAGCGGCCGGACGCGGCGTCCCTGGCCATGACGCTTGAGGACCGCGACCGCCGCCTGCTCTTCGAAATCGCGTTCGAAACCGGCGGCCCACCCACTTGGGAAGAGGCCCAGAGCTGCCTGGCCGTCCTGCGCCGCCGCCGCGCAGAGGAAGAACTGGCCACTGTGCAGAGGCAGATTGAGACACAAGCCGCGGTGGCCGGGTCGAGCGGGGAGCTGCGCCGCCTCCTGGAACGCAAGCAGGAGCTGCGAAGGCGGTTGGACCCTCCGGCGTGATAGGGTTTGGTGGAGCGGCATTTGTCTCCCGCAATTGGCGAACCATACGAGGTAGTCTGTTTACGAGGGCACGAATTGAACCCTGTACCACCACGTTGATTACCTGGTACCTGTTTCAAATTTTGGGAAACAAAGTAGTTGACGCGTTTGGCCAGCCCTGTGTAACTTGTTGTGGTTTCACCTCGTGGACGATGTAACGGATTGAGGGGCGCGTGCATCCAACTTTTTGTACGGCGCAAGCCTCGGCAATTCAAGGGCAGGCGGGGCCGAATGAATCGAGTGCTGCGAGGCATAGAGTCATCTCACCGGTTGGCTTTCGTTCTCAATTTCAGTGCGAATCGCGAAACTTGCGTCTTGGTGTCTTCAGATTCCGCAGGCAAGTGATCTGGGGAGTGCGGCTGCATTGGCGCACCCGCGGGCATAACGGCTCGCTTCTGATTTGGGGAGGCTATCTTGGCGTTGGCCATTGAAGAGAAATATGACCAGGTACGCCAGCTCATTGCCATGGGCAAGGAGCGGGGGTACCTGCTCTATGACGAAGTAAACGACATCCTGCCCGCTGAAGTCCACTCGTCGGAGGAGATTGACGACCTGCTCTCCACCTTCGAGCGCTACGGAATCGATATCTACGAAGACCTCGCCGCCGCGAAGGCGGCCCGCGCCACCGCCGATCCTGCGGCATCCGAAGCCCCCGAAGTCGAATCCAAGGACGAACTGCCCGTCGCCGAGGAGAGCGACCTCGACCTTACGCCGGGGATGCTCGAAAAGACGAACGACCCGGTCCGCATGTACCTGCGCGAGATGGGCACCGTACCGCTGCTGACGCGCGAGGGCGAAGTCGCCATCGCCAAACGCATCGAACGCGGCCAGATGCTGGTGCTCAAGACGATCACGCGCTCTCCCATCATCCTTAAGGAACTGCTGACGATCGGCGAAGACCTCCGCAAGGGCACGCGGTCGATCAAGGAAATCGTTCAGTTCGACGACGAAGAGCTCACCGAAGAGAAGATCGAAAACAAGACCAAAAAAACGCTCAAGGTCCTCGACCAGATTGCGAAACTCTACCTCGAATGCTTGCGGGAAGCCGCGAAGCTCGAGCGGATGACCAAATCGAAGAAGCGCCCCTACATCCGTTTGAAATACCACGTGGCGCGGATGCGCATTGAAATGTCGCAATTGGCGCGCTCGCTCGAGTACCACCTGCTCGAGAAGAAACGTCTGATCGAAAAGATCCGCAGCACCGTCGAGCGCCTGCAGTCCCTCGAGCGCGAGGCGGGCAAGCTCGAACGCCGCGCCGACGCGTCGAAAGGTGACCACGCCACCGAGGCGCGCAAGGAGCTTCGCACGCGCCGCACGGAGCTGCGCGAGATCGAAGTCTCCAGCGAAACGGGTCTCACCGACCTGAAGCGCATGCTCCAGGTGATACTTCGGGGAGAAGCCGAAGCCGAACAAGCCAAAAAAGAGCTGATTGAGGCCAACCTCCGCCTCGTCGTTTCCATCGCCAAGAAATATACCAACCGCGGACTGCAATTCCTGGACCTGATTCAGGAAGGCAATATCGGCCTGATGAAGGCCGTGGACAAATTCGAGTGGCGCCGCGGCTACAAGTTTTCGACGTACGCGACGTGGTGGATTCGCCAGGCGATCACCCGCGCCATCGCCGATCAGGCCCGCACCATCCGCATTCCGGTGCACATGATCGAGACGATCAACAAGCTGATCCGCACCAGCCGCCAGCTCGTCCAGGAACTTGGCCGCGAGCCCACCTCCGAAGAAATCGCCAAGCGCATGGACATTCCGGTGACGAAAGTGCGCAAGATTCTGAAAATCGCGCAGGAGCCTATCTCTCTCGAAACGCCCATCGGCGAAGAGGAAGATTCGCACCTGGGCGATTTCATCGAGGACAAGGCAGTAGTTTCGCCTTCGGACGCGGTCATCAACCTCAACCTAAAGGAACAAACCGCGTCGGTATTGAAAACATTGACGCCGCGCGAGGAAAAAGTCATCAAGATGCGTTTCGGCCTCGACGACGGCTCCGAGCACACGCTCGAGGAAGTCGGCCAGTCGTTCGCCGTCACGCGCGAGCGCATCCGCCAGATCGAAGCCAAGGCGCTGCGCAAGCTGCGCCACCCGTCGCGCTCACGCAAGCTCCGCGCTTTCCTCGAAGGCTCTTCGCGCGATTACCTCTAAATTAATTTATTAAGCAGGAAGTTCGATGTACGAGGAGGATGCCTGTGGTTCCGGGACCGGGTACCCTTCTTCTCTCAGACCATCAACGTGGAATTCGATGGCTTCGCGCATGTTCCGCTCCGCTTCCTCGCGGGTTTTTCCGGTGGAGACACAGCCGGAAGGTCGGGTGAATAGCTGGAGTAACCGCCTTCGACTTGTTCGACGATGACCAGATATCGCTTCATTTCTTCAAATCCGCGATGTCCTCGAAGTGCAACGCTACGGCTTCCTTGATGTTGGCGTAGAGTTCATCCGCGGTCTGGCCATGCGTGAAAATGGACTCACCGATGCCGCGAGCGCACCAGAATTCGCCGTCGTTATAGACCTCGATTTTTACAAGCATTGCCGTTCCTCGTTCCATTCATGCTATCGCGTTCCCTCGGGATTTGCCACGTGTTCATTGCCGGCGAAGTGTGCGAGACAATTGCGGCACAGGCAATCGCGGTAGCGGCGTGAAATTTCCTCGCGCGCCGCGGCAGTGAGACGAATTTCTTCGCACCAACATCCTGCGGCCCTCGCGCTGCACAAGAATTCCTGGCCGCAGGCTTCACAGATTTTCGGTTTCTGTTGTTGCGGTGAGGTTGGCCCCGCGCAGGCGGACATCATTGCCCCGTCATCCGCCCGCCGCTCGTGCGGTGACATTGTCCGAGGTTTCGGCATTCCACGACGCGACGATCTGGTCGAGCCCTTCGCGGTACGTGGGGTAGCGCGGCGTCCACGCGAAGTCGCGCCGGAGACGCGCGTTGGTGGTCCGCGTCGAACGCGTAAAATAAGCGATGGCCTGCTCGCCCGCAAACCATCTGGCAAGCCAAGTGGGAACGCGGCGCGGAGAACGCGCGTCCAGCCGCGTTGCAAATTCTCCAAGGAACGCGCGAACGGTGACCAGTTCGTTGTCCACGACGTGCCACACGCCGTTTTGCGGTCGTTCCGCGACGGCTACGAAGGCGCTCGCGGCATCATCGGTGTGAATCATCGCCCAAACGGCGTCGCCCGTGCCGATAATGGGGATGTGGCGTTTTCGCAAGCCGTCCGCCAACATTCGTGTGTGCGCGGATTCGGAGTCGTAAAAAAAACCGCCGCGCAGAATCGCGACCGTGAAACTCTCCATTGATCCTGCTTCGCGCGCGATCGCTTCCGCATCAATGGCCGATTGAATGGCCGGATCCGGCACGGCTGGAGAATCTTCATCGAAAGCGGAGTCATCCTTGGGGCGCGCGATCCACGCAATGCTCTGCTGCAGATAAGTCTTCGCGCCGATTTTCGCGGCGGCTTCGGTGAGACATCGCGTTCCCTTCCGCCGAATGTGGTCGTTCATGGCCCAGTCGGCAGGATTCGTCTTGGGTTTTGTGGGTATGGCCGTGGCCGCATGAATGACAGTGTCGCAGCCAGCCGCCGCCTTTGCCAGCGATTCGGCGTCAAACAAATCCGCGTGCCGCGGCTCGCCGCCCGCTTCCCGCACGGTGCTTTCCGCCTTCGCGCTGCGGACCTGCCCAACCACGGAGTGGCCTCGCGCGGTAAGTTGCCGGATCAGCCGCCTCCCCAGCACACCGGTAGCCCCCGCGATAAACACTTTCATGGAATCACTCCTGCGCGCGGTTCACTTCAACTCGCCGCCGGCGTCGGCGTCTGCTGCGGATTCATCGAGAGCGTTCTTGCCCGCAGCGCCGCGATCACACCGCCGCCATAGATCGCACCGAGCAGCACAAAAGCGGCGGAAAGCGAAACGTGTTGCGCGAACCATCCCAGCGTAAAACTCATGATCACCTGCAGCGCGGTCGAAATCACCGAAAATGCGGATTGCGTCCGGCCCATAAGCCGCCGCGGCACTGTGGTCATAATCGAGGACTGCGTCAGGACCCCGCCCAACGCGCGGCACACGCCGAACAGCGCGTTCATCGCCACGGCCATGGCCAGCATGCGCGCATAGGGAAACAATGTGTGGCCCACGGCCAGAATCGCCAGGGCCACTACCAGCACGCTGTTGGGATTCTTTCGCGCAGCCGTGCCCGCCGCCAAGCCTCCCACGATCGCACCGACGGCCCAACCCATCTCGATGTATCCGTATCCTACCGGGCCTGAGGCGAGCAAATCCTTCGCCAGGGCCACCACCAAAACATTCGCGCTGATCACTCCGGCCATCATGCACGCATACGTGATCCCGAGCGCCAGCACGCGCGGCTGTTGTTGCAGGTACGCCAGTCCTTCGGCGATGTCGGCGAAGACGCGCGATGGCGCAAACAGATCCTCATCGGTGGGCATGAGCGAAGGTTCGGACATTTCGGGGGGCGCCTCAATCGTCGGGGCCGCGGAGACGAGCCGGGTGTTGTGGGCGTCCTGCGGTGCGTGGTACCCCTGCCGCAACAGCAACAGGCAGATGGCCGAAATCAGGTACGTGGTGCCGTCAATTCCCAGGATTCCAGCGAGCCCGGCACGTTCAAAGATGAATCCAACCAGCGCGCCGGCCGCGGTCATCCCGCCTTGCACGGCGATGAGCACGGTGGCATTCGCCGTCAACAGTTGTTCTCTCGGGACGAGTTCCTGCACCAGGGCGTTCGTCGTGGACCAGTACAATGCAAATCCTACCCCCAGCAGAAAAACCATCGAGTAGAGTTCCCACATAGCTAGGCGACCGGCATAGGCCAGCACTGCCGTGCCCAGAACGATCACCGCGCGCGCCGCGTCCAGCGTGACCCCCAGGTACCGCCGGTCCACGCGGTCGATCAGCACGCCGCCAAACGGAGGCACCACCAACCCCGGCAGCGTCACCAGGATCACGATCAGGCTGACCTTCACTGTCGAATGCGTGGCGCCGAGAACGTACCAAGTAACCCCAGCGAAATTCATTCCTGTGCCGAACAAGGACACGAACATGGCGAAGAAAAAGAAGGGAAATCCAGGCACGCGGAACAGCGCTTTCCAATCCAGGGTGGAATGAGGGTCCGATGCCATTTCAAAATCGAGCGAACCGCGCTCTGACTTTCTGATGTCTGGTAGCAGTGTAATGGTATGCAGCGGCGGGTTCAATGAGGAATGGTTTTTGTTTGTGCACCAGTCTCTAGCAGCGCGGAGGTTTCGATGCGGATCACTCCCGGTGGGAATCTCGACTGCGCTGTTCGGCCTCTTGCTTGTCGGCTTTCGAATCCCTCGCCAGGCGCCTCGTCAAAGCCTACGTAAGAAGCGTGGATATTTAGGCGTAAGCGACCGTTTATGAGCAGTGAATGATTTGCTTATGCATTCCTTACGGTCTGAGCCATAAGGTGTCTGCCGATCATGATGGCTCCCATTGAACCCGGCGATCAGCTGGATCACTACCGTATCGAAGCCGTGGTCATGCGCACTTTCATGACCACGATCTACCGTGGCACGGACGTGCGCACGGGCCGCGCCGTTGCCATCAAGATTCCGCATTTCGAGATGGAGTGTGATCCTGCGTTCTTCAGCCGCTTCCAACGCGAGGCGGAAATCGGCAGGAAACTGGACCACCCGAGTGTAGCGAAGGTGGTTTCCAACGGCGACATGAGCCGCGTCTGCATCGTCATGGAATGGGCGGAAGGAAAGATCCTGCGCCAAATTCTCGGTGAGCAAGGCAAACTTCCCGCGGAACGCGCGGTCCGGATTGCGCTTGGTATTTGCGAGGCGCTCGAATACATTCATGGAAAGGGCGTCGTCCACCGCGACTTGAAGCCGGAAAACATCATGCTGGATGCGGACGACCACATCAAACTGATTGATTTTGGCATCGCCGCCAGCGCTGGCGCGCGCCGGTTGACATTTTCCAAGTTCTCCAGCGCTTTGGGCACGCCCGATTACATCTCGCCAGAACAAGTCCGCGGAAAACGAGGCGACGGGCGGTGCGACGTGTACGCGCTCGGAGTCATCCTGTACGAGATGCTAACCGGTAAAATGCCTTTCGAGGGTCCCAATCCGTTTGCCGTTATGAATAGCCGGACGCTGAACCACCCCATTCCGCCGCGCGAAGCGAATCCCGAAGTTTCTCCCGAGATGCAGGAGATCATTTATCGAGCTCTGGTGCGGGACCCCGCGAAACGTTATGCCCGTGCGGGCGAATTTGCCACGGATTTGCAGCATCCAGAAAAGGTCGTAACAGCCGATCGGGAAGAGCATCGAGATTGGAAGGTGCGCCGCTCGCCGGAACGCAGAAGAGTCTTTTCCTACGTGATGATCGCGATGATCCCCCTTGTCATTTTCGTGTTACTCATCTTTGTGACACTCCATAAGTAATCTTCCCTGGTGGAACCCAATTATCGAAGCCAGGTGCGGGCAGT
This sequence comes from Terriglobia bacterium, assembly GCA_963811715.1. GTDB lineage: Bacteria > Acidobacteriota > Terriglobia > Acidiferrales > UBA7541 > Palsa-360. The sequence goes on along the minus strand of CAWESM010000003.1, from coordinate 832,917 downwards.
TATGAAACCAAATAAAGGTGTGATTCGCTAGATACCCGAGACCGTGCTCCTGCGCTCCAGCAGGAGGACATCCCGCCAGCGCCCGTCCATCGAGCCAAGCTTTTCTCTCGTCCCTACAATGCGAAATCCGTGACGGTTATGCAATTCCACGCTGGAAACATTTTCCGGGAAAATTCCCGCCTGCAAAGTCCAGATGCCCTCGCGTTCGGAAGCTTCCACGAGTGAGGCCAACAGCTTCATCCCGATTCCCTGGCCCCGCGATTGTCGAGCGACGTATACACTAACCTCCGCGACGCCCGCGTAGACGCACCTGCTCGAAACCGGACTGAGAGCGGTCCACCCGCGCACACTATCTCCCGAACGCGCCACGAGCCTGCCAGCACGGAGATGGCCTGCATCCCAGGATGTCCATTCGGGAGGCGATTTCTCGAACGTAGCGTTTCCGGTGTTGATCCCTTCCATGTAAATTGCCCGGACTGCTGGCCAGTCCTGTTCAACCATCGGCTCAATCGAGATCGGTTGCGCGTCAATCGGCGTCATGGGGACAAGTACACAGTTTATTGGAAGATTGGAATTCAAATGGATCGACTGCCAGTTTCTGCCCTACAGCGCAAAAACCGTCTTATGATGTAGGGATGGCGGCACTCATCGAACTGCGCGGTCTCACCGTCGAGCTTCCCACGCCTGCGGGATGGATTCGTCCGGTGGACAACGTTTCGTTCGCGCTGGAAGTCGGCGAGTCGCTCGGATTGGTCGGCGAATCGGGCAGCGGGAAATCCATGCTGGCGCTCGCGTTGATGGGGCTGCTGCCGCCCGGCGCGCGAGTTCACGGGGAAGCATGGCTTGCGGGCGCAAACGGCGCGGAAACTTCGCGCGTCAATCTGCTTGCGCTTTCGGAACGCGAAAGGGTTTGCACGCGCGGGCGCGATATCGCCATGATTTTTCAGGAGCCGATGACCGCGCTCAATCCCGTCATGCGCGTGGGCGCGCAGATCGCGGAGGCGATCCGCGCGCACAACGCGGGCTTGGCCCGCGCGGAAGTGGACCGCCGGGTGCTGGCCGCGCTCGAGCGCGCCGCCGTGCCGGAGCCTGCGTTGCGCGCGCGGCAATATCCGCATCAACTTTCCGGCGGCTTGCGGCAGCGCGCGATGATCGCGATGGCGCTGGCGGCGGGTGCGGCAGAAAAAAACGGCGCGCACGAATCTTCCGGCGGGCCGCGCCTGCTCATCGCGGACGAACCCACGACGGCGCTCGACGTCACGGTGCAAAAACAAATTCTCGATTTGCTGGCGCGACTGCGGCGCGACCTCGGCCTTACGCTGCTGTTCATCACGCATGATCTGGGTGTAGTCGCGCAGGTCGCGGACCGCATCGCCGTCACTTACGCCGGGCGCATTGTCGAAGAAGGCCCCGCGCGCGAAGTGCTCGAGCGTCCGCGGCATCCCTACACCGCCGGACTGCTGCGCGCGTCGCCGCAACTCGTGCGCCACAAACTCGAGCCGATTCCCGGCACGGTGCCGTCACTCACGGCGCTGCCCTCCGGCTGCGCGTTTGAACCGCGTTGCGCGCTGCGCCGCGCCGAATGCTCCGCGGCGATGCCGGAACTGCGCCACGCGGGCCCGCGGCACCGCGCGCGCTGCGTGCTGGTCGAAAGTATTCTTGAGGAAACGATTCGATGACCACTGAACCGAATCACCTGGAAAAAATTCGCGAGCGTTTCACGGCCACCGCGGAGGTTTTTGCCGAATACACGCGCACCGTTCGCGTGGAGGAGGGCGAGCGCTTAGCGGAACTCGCCACGGCCGGCCTGGCGCGCGTCTCTGAAACGCTGGTCATTGACGTTGCCTGCGGCCCCGGCACATTCACACGGCCTTTTGCTCCGCGCGTCCGCCGTGCCGTCGGCGTGGATCTGACTCCGGCGATGATCGAGAAGGCGCGCGCGGAAGCGGCGCGGGTTGGCCTCGCCAACATTGAATTTGTCACCGGCGACGTCTACGCGCTGCCGTTCGCGGACGGCGTCGCGGGCGTCGTGGCCTGCGGCTACGCATTTCACCACATGACGGAACCGGCGCGCGCCCTGGCGGAGATGGCGCGCGTGTTGCGTCCCGGCGGCCGCGTTGCTATTGCCGACCTCATTGTGCGGGAAGGCCCCGGCGGCGCGATCCAAAACGCGATGGAGCGCGCTCGTGACCCGTCCCATACCAACGCGCGGAGCGTGGCGCAATTCCACACGCTGATCCAGGACGCCGGTTTGCGTCTGCTTTCCGAAGAAACCCGTCAGCGTTGGTACGATTTCGATCTGTGGATGCGAAATGCCGGCAGCGCTCCCGGCGATGCGATCTACGTCCAGGTTCGCCGCATGATGGAGGAAATCATGGCTCACGACACGTCGGGCCTCACACCACGCCACTCGGAAAAAAATGGCGCCCTCGAATTCCTGCACACAACTCTGTTGCTCGCCGCGGAGAAGCCGGAATGATCGTCGCGATCGTAGGCGAACGCTGATGCCAGAGTTGCTACTCGAAGCTCGAAATCTGCGGAAGGCATTTCCCGCGCCGGGAGGCACGTTTGCGTGGGGCCTGCCCCGATCCTATCGGGGTGCTCGCGCTCGCGTCACGGCTGTCGACGACGTGAGCCTCGAACTCGCCGCCGGTGAAACGCTCGCGATTGTCGGCGAATCCGGCAGCGGCAAAACCACGCTCGCGCACATGCTGCTGCGCCTGATCGAGCCGGACTCGGGCGAACTGCGCGTCGAAGGCCGCGATTTCCTGGCCGCGCGTGGCGCGAACCTGCGCGCGCTCCGGCGCGAAATGCAAATGGTGTTTCAGGATCCATTCGCCTCGCTCGATCCGAGAATGCGCGTCGGGACGATTGTCAGCGAGCCGCTCGAGATTCACGAACCGCGGCTCGCCCGCGCCGAGCGGCGCGAGCGCGTGGCCGAAGTTCTGCGCGCGGTCGGCATGGGCGAGGACGCGCTCTCGCGCTATCCACACGAATTTTCCGGCGGCCAGCGGCAGCGCATTGGCATCGCCCGCGCCCTGGTGTTGCGCCCGCGCCTGGTCGTGGCCGACGAACCTGTCTCCGCGCTCGACGTGTCCGTGGGCGCGCAGATTCTAGAGTTGCTTCAAAATTTGCAGCGCGATTTTGCGCTGACCTACCTGCTGATCTCGCACAGCCTGCCCGTCGTCGCGCAACTCGCCACGCGCATCGCCGTCATGCAAGGCGGCCGCATCGTGGAAACAGGCCCCGCCGCGCAGATCCTCGCCGCGCCCACTCATCCCTACACGCAATCTCTGATCGCCGCGATTCCAGTTTTGCCGGCAACATAGGATCGAGGCTGGAGAAATGCTTTTGGGCTGCCATTCCGAGAGGAGCGAGGAATCTCTCTTTCTTTCGCCGAGCGCCCGGAGAAATTCCTCGCTTCGCTCGGAATGACAGACAGAGGTTCCTGGTTTCTTAATGTCTAGAAGCTGTTGCATAACCTAATACAGGGTCTTGAAAAGAAGGTAGTTGAATTTTCTGAGATGAGAGATAAGGAGAATCAGCAGCGCCCAAGGAGGGCCGATGGCCCGATCGGGTGCATTGCTGACCGAATCGCAGTGGCAGAAGATCGCGCCCTTGCTCCCCAAGCCGCCCAAACAACGCAAAGGCGGTCGTCCCTGGATTCAAAACCGTCGTGTGCTGGAAGGGATTCTGTGGATACTGCGGAGCGGGGCTCGCTGGCAAGACATGCCGGAGAAATTCCCGCATCCCTCGACCTGCTGGCGGCGGCTGCGAGACTGGGAGGAGCGGGGCGTTTGGTTGAACATCTGGCGGACGTTTCTAAGCGAGTTGAACCAGCGCCAGCAATTGAAGTGGAGCGAATCGTTTTTGGACGGGAGTTTTGCTCCAGCGAAAAAAGGGGCTGCGGAGTCGGAAAAACCAAGCGGGGCAAGGGGACGAAGTGGATGGTGGTGGTCGACGGCCGCGGTGTTCCTCTGGGAAACTCCCTTCACTCTGCATCCCCGGGGGAAGTCACACTCGCGGAAACGACGCTCGCGACGATCCGGGTAGGGCGGCGTCATCGTGCGGGCCGACCTCGGCAGAAACCGCTACGGGTGATCGCCGACAAAGCCTATGACAGCGATCCGCTGCGGAAACGCTTGCGGCAACGGGGTATCGAATTGATCGTGCCCCATCGCTGCAACCGAAAGAAACCGGTGACGCAAGACGGCCGAGCGCTGCGGCGCTATCGGAGGCGCTGGATTATCGAACGCACCAACGCCTGGCTCGGTAACTTCCGGCGCTTGGTCGTGCGCTACGACCGCTCGCTCACGATCTATGGCGCCTTCTTTCACATCGCCTGCTTCATGATCGTCTTGCGGAGGGTTGTGCAATAGCTTCTAGTATTTTGAAGGACACTTAATCTCGGTCTTCCACCCTTTGAACCATTTCTTCTAGCGGCTTTGGCCTTGGCCGCACTCTTTACCAATCCACCCCTGCGGCCGATTTCGTTCATCCATTGTTTCGTTCCAAATCTATGCGCAAGCAGGCCGAGCACGTAGTGATCGATCTCGAGTAACGGCCAATGTAGCCCTGTCCCATTGCCAACGATTTCGATTTTCGATAACTGCGATCGGTTCGCGCGTTCGAGACCTTGCAATTGCTTTCGTGGGATCGAAACCTTTAACCCGTCGGCAAAACAGAGGTTCACCAAATCCTCTTTCGCTTCGTACTGCACTCCAATTACACGGGGATCGTTGGACTCGAATTGCCGCGCACGAACAAGGGCAGAATCGATCTGGGCTCTAGAAACTTGGACTTTGTGTTTTTCCTTACGCATGCATTTTCTCCCGCAGCGAAACTAATTCGAAGCTCTCTCACAAATGCCGGGACAGACCGAAACGAAAGCATTTATAGGCTGAAGCATCCAAGGTTCAACCAAATTGACATCTTGCGGCGCTGAAAGCGCCGCCGTATGCTAGCCCAGGGCAACGCCCTGGGTTTCCGAATCAATCGATTGTTGTGCGCCCTGAAAGGGCGCAGGAATCCTCCGCCCTTTCAGGGCGGACGATGATACCTGGGCACGATACCCGGGGCGTTGCCCCGGGCTGGATTCCTCCGCGCCGTTGGCGCGACAACATGACCGCGTTTCCAAGGGGAGAAAACTGCCACAAAGCGATTCTTGCGGATAAGCGATGAACAACACATTTCCGAGGCGAAGCGACGCCACGAGTCAAAGTATAACCCAAGCGTCTTGGGTTATCAACCCCTCTCCCCCGTTTGAATGCCCGTCACAAATGAAATTTGGTTCCGGCAACCAAGAACCCACTCCAGAACCGACATCGAAATGTAGCAATGTCCCGTCGTCCTGCTAAACTCACACCGATGGAATTTCGCTTCGAAGTTCTGAAGACCGATCCGACCGGCGCGCGGCTGGGGCGTCTGACGACTCCACACGGCGTCATCGACACGCCTGCGTTCATGCCGGTCGGCACGCAGGGCACAGTGAAAGGACTGACGCAGCAGGCGCTTAGTGACCTCGGCGTACAGATTCTGCTCGGCAACACGTATCATCTTTATCTTCGTCCCGGCCACGAACGAATCCGCCGTCTGGGCGGGCTGCATCGTTTCATGTCCTGGCCGGGCGCGATCCTCACCGATTCCGGCGGCTTTCAAGTGTTCAGCCTGGCCGATCTCCGCAAAGTCAGCGATGAGGGCGTGACTTTCCGTTCGCACCTCGATGGTTCCGAGCATTTTCTCACGCCGGAAAAGTCCATCGAGATTCAGCAGGCGCTTGGTTCGGACATCGCGATGGTCCTCGATGAATGCATCGAGTATCCCGCCGATCATGAACGCGCCGCTGCCGCCGTGAAGCGCACGACGGAGTGGGCGCGCCGCTGCCGCGATTACGCCCGCCCCGATTCCATCGGGGCGAGCGCCCCAAAGGAATCGGGGCGCGCGATTGCTGACGCCATCACTCCGGGGCAGGTTTTATTCGCGATCGTGCAAGGCGGCACGCACGCCGACTTGCGGCGAGAGAGCGCGCGCCAGCTCGTGGACCTCGATTTCCCCGGCTACGCGGTCGGAGGACTTGCCGTGGGCGAGCCTCACGCACTCTCGTGCGAGATGGCGGCCGTCGCCACCGCCGAGCTTCCCGCGGATCGCCCGCGCTATCTGATGGGTGTCGGCTTTCCCGAGCAGCTTGCTGATTACGTCAAATGCGGCATCGACATGATGGATTGCGTCCTGCCGACGCGCAACGCCCGCAACGGCTGTTTGTTCACCAGCGCCGGCAGAATCAACATCAAGAACGCGATCCATGCCGATGATTCGCGGCCTCTTGACGAGCGTTGCTCCTGCATGGTCTGCCGCACCTACTCGCGCGCGTACTTGCGGCATTTGTTCCTGGCCAATGAAATCCTCGCCGCGATCCTAAACTCCCACCACAATGTTGCGTTTTTTCTTGACATTATGGCCAGGATTCGACAGGCTATCGCGTTTGGGGAACTGGCGGAATTCTCCTCAGAGCTGCAAGCTCGCATCGAAGCGGGTCAACCCTGAAGCAGGCTGGAACGGATGCGGAGTCTATGCGCCGTCGGAACCGCGCAAATACGCTTCAGGCTCCATGACGCGTCGGCGACTTGGAGCCCGCTAGAGTCAAGTTTGGGAACCATCGGAACGGGAGGATGTGGTCGCACAGATGTATATGATGTCCTCACACGCAAGTCTTTCACTGATGGCGCAGGCCACAGGCCCCAGCGGCCTGATGGCTTTCGCGCCGCTGCTGATCATCATGGTAATCTTTTACGTGTTGTTGATCCTTCCCGCGCAGCGGCGCCAGAAGAAAACCCAAGAAATGCTGACCGCCCTTAAAAACGGGGACAAAGTGGTCACGAGCGGCGGGCTGTTCGGCACAATTGTAGGCCTCGAAGGTGATGCCGTTCAGCTTCGCATTGCCGACCAGGTAAAAGTAAAAGTATTGCGTTCCGCAGTGGCTGCTCTCCAGCCGGAAAACAAGGAGGAGTAGCAAGGCCAGGGTATACGAATTCATTGGCCGATACAACACATTTCTACGGAGTCCTGAGCCAGCCCAAGCCATGAGTTCGAATCTCAAGTGGAAAGCAATCTTCATCGTCGCCGTCATTCTTGTTTGTTTTATCGGTTTGATTGGAATTCCCGATGCTGCCAAAATCCTTGGCCGTTTTGAAATCGAATTTCGCCAATCGCATCAAGCTCGGTTTGGACTTGCAGGGCGGAACGCATCTGATCCTTCAAGTACAAGTGCAAGAGGCGGTCAGCCAGGAAACCGATCAGATCCTGGACAATATCACCAAGCAGCTTCGCGACAAGACCGTCCGGTATGACGAGCTTCGCAAGCTGAACGACACGCAAATTCTGGTGCACAATCTCGCCCCGAACAAGCAGGCACGGCGCGCAATCTGATTTCCGACCAGTTTCCGGACTGGGATATTTCTCCGGCCCCTGGCGAGCCCTCGGGCTATCTCCTTACGATGAAGGCGTCGCACATTGCGGACATTGAGCAACGGACCATGGACCAGGCCGAGGAAACGATCCGGCGGCGTATTGACGCGCTCGGCTTGACGGAACCTCTGGTGGCTCCCTATGGCCAGGGAGAAAACGAAATTATCGTCGAGCTTCCCGGCGAAGGCGATCCCAATCGCGCCAAGAGCGTGATTCAGGCCGGCGGCCAATTGGAGTTACATCTCGTACTGGATAGCACTCCGTACTCCTCGGAGGCTGCCGTCATGGCCGCGCATGGAGGCGTGCTGCCGCCGAATTCGCAATTGGTGCAGGGCAAGAGTTCGGCTTCCGCTTCGGGCCAATAATCCGCGGAGAGCTGGTATGTGGTAGACCGCATCCCAGTCGTGACCGGCCGCGACCTTCGTAGCGCCACAGCCGTGCGCAGCACCAAGAATATCGGCTATCTACGACGTGGATTTCACGCTTTCCACCGAAGCCGGCCGCCGTTTTGGTCCTTTCACGGAGCAGAATATTGGCAAGCAGTTGGGTATTGTCCTGGAGCACCGGCTGCAAACCGCGCCGACTATTAACGGCCGCATCGATGACACCGGCGTGATCGAAGGCCAGTTCGGCGAGCAGGAAGCCAACGATCTCGGGTTGGTATTGCGTTCCGGCGCGCTTCCGGCCTCCATCAAGTATCTGGAAGAACGGACGGTCGGCCCTTCACTGGGCGCGGACTCGATCCGCCACGGAGTGCAGGCGTCGATCATCAGCCTGCTGGTGGTGATGATGTTCATGGTCATGTATTACCGTCTGTCGGGCGTCAACGCGATAGTTGCGCTGGTCTTGAACCTCATCATCCTGCTCGCGGCTTTGGCTTATTTCGGCGCTGTTCTGACTCTGCCCGGCATTGCCGGCGTCATCCTGACAATCGGCATGGGCGTGGACTCGAATGTCTTGATTTTCGAGCGCATCCGGGAAGAACTGCGCGCATCGAAGGCGCCAGTCTCGGCTGTAGATCAAGGATTCAAGCGCGCGTTCCTGACGATCATCGACACTCACGTTACAACGATTGTTTCCGCCGCGTTCCTTTTCATTTTCGGGACCGGCCCCGTACGCGGCTTTGCATTGAGCTTAGCTGTTGGGTTGCTGGCCAACCTGTTTACGTCGGTGTACGTGTCCCGCGTCATCTTTGACTGGCATTTGGCCGACATGCCTCGCGAGGCGGAGCTGAGCATTTAGTGAACGGGTGCGGGCTCTACTTGTTTACCCTGAATCCAGAAGGGGAGCCCAGAAAAAGTACGATTTCGGGAACAAATGGTCCTAGGTTGGTGTCAAACTCTAACGGGTCAGAGTGAGCATGAATTTCTTCAAACAGGTTGATTTGGACTGGATGGGCAAGGCGAAGTACTTCTTCGCTCTGTCCTTGACCCTGCTTCTGGTCGGGGGCGCCTCTTTGCTTATGCATGGCGGCCCTTACTATGGCATTGATTTTAAAGGGGGTACGGTTGTAGACGTGCGCTTTGCAGGCCCCCCGCCGATCGATACAATTCGCAATGGCCTGACGCAGCAGGGAATCGTCAATACCACCATCGTTCCGGTCAGCGATATCGCCAATCCCAACTCCAATGAAGTCCTGATCAACCTCGAGGAAAAGGGGCAAGGGTCAGAGGCGCTCGACGCGGGAAAAACAGCCATACTCAACGCCCTGCACGTCACGCTGGGCTCGGGCGAGGCCGGTAAGCAGGACTTTAATGCAGCAGGGCCTTCCGCGATCTCGGACGTTCTTGTACGGAAGGACCCTTTGAGTCTGGGCGCGGCCGCTGGAGATCGCTACACTCAACTGGCGCGACAGTTGGTCAATTTTCGGGACAAGAGTCGCGGTGGCGTCCTCACCAATCTCAACGACCTGTCCGCCGCGGGTGCCAATGCCGCTACGATTGCCGCCCTGCGTGATTCGTTTTATACCAGCAACTTCGCCATCATCAATGTGGAGATTGTGGGACCGAAAGTCGGCTCGGAACTTCGGCGTCAAGCGGTGGTCGTGACCCTCTACGCCCTGGGGGGCATGTTAGTTTATATTGCATTTCGCTTCGAGTGGGTGTACGGTGCTGCCGCCGTATTGGCGGTCTTTCACGACGTCCTGATCACATTAGGCTTGTTCTCGATTTTTCATTTTGAGATTTCGCTGACCGTGATTGCGGCGCTTTTGACCCTGGTTGGTTATTCGATGAATGACACGATCGTGATCTTTGATCGCATCCGCGAGAATATGCGGCTCATGCGCCGCGAGCCATTTAAGGCGATCGTAAACCGTTCGATTAACCAAACGCTTTCTCGCACGATCCTGACCAGTGGGCTGACGTTCCTGACCGTGCTCGTTCTGTTTATTATGGGCGGCCAGGTTCTCCGAGCTTTCTCTTTTGCTCTGGTGGTCGGGATTTTGGTGGGAACGTACTCCAGTTTTGGGATCGCCGCGCCTCTGGTCGTGGCCTGGAACCAGTGGAGAGATCAAGGCGCGACTACAGTAGTAACCGGAACCGCAGCCGGCAATAAACTCCGGAAGACCTAGGGGCAAGCCTGGTGCTTTCGGCAGGAGGATAATGCAATGTTTGACGATCTAGTGGAATCCACAGTAACGAGGAAAAAGACAAACAAAGGTTGGGCAGTAATTCTTTCCGGTCTGGTTCAGATCTTTATTTTGGGCATCCTGATCCTGATCCCTTTGATCTATACCGAGGCGCTTCCGAAAGCGATGCTATCGACGTTGCTCATCGCACCGCCTCCGCCGCCGCCCCCGCCGCCTCCGCCTGCGCCTGTGAAGGTCATCGTCAAGCCGGTGGCTCGCTTGATCCAGTCTGGCAAGCTGATGCAGCCGCGCGCCATCCCGAAGGAAGTGGCCGTGTTTAAGGAAGCGGAGCTTCCCCCGGATGTGATTAACAATACGCAAACGAACGGCGTGTTTGGCGGAATTCCCGGACAAGGCCTCATGGCCGCTGGGCCCGCGATTCCTCCGCCGCCGAAGGCGGTCGCGCCCTCTCGCATCAAGCAGGGCGGACAAGTAACGGCCGCGTCCATCATTACGCAGACCAGACCGCTGTATCCGGCGCTGGCTCGTCAGGCGCGTATTCAGGGGAACGTCGTCCTCCACGCAATCATCGACAAGGAGGGCAAGGTCGCCCAATTGGAAGTTATTTCGGGCCACCCACTGTTGGTGCAATCAGCTCTGGACGCTGTCAAGCAGTGGCGCTACAAGCCCACGCAGCTGAATGGCGATCCGGTCGAAGTGGATACCACGATTACTGTAACGTTTACGATGGGTGGGTAAGGCACGGCGACGGCTTAGGGTGAGCGGGTTCCAATTAGTTAGTTGCTGGAGCCCGCAGGAAAATTCAGGCCGCCAATCAGGGAGTCGGCCGGGAACAGCGAATCGTTGTCCCGGATTATAAATCTTGAACGAAATAAATAAAAAGGAGCGAATGACATGCTTGCGAATCTATCGGTTGCTGCAATGAACCTGATTGTCCTGCAGGGTCAGTGGGACCTGAGGACGATGTGGGGCAATATGAGTATTATCGCCAAGGCTGTGGTAGGGATCCTCTTTCTTCTTTCCGCGTGGTCTCTCGGCGTAATGATTGACCGCGTGCTGATGTACAGCGCGGCTCGCAAGCAATCCCGCGTTTTCGTGCAGCAGGTTGCCGGCGCGTTGCGTGAAGGCAAACTCGACGAAGCCATCTCTATCGCCGAGCGCAACAAGAAGAGCCATATCGCCAAGGTTGTCGCCACCGGCCTATCCGAATTCCAATCCGCCTCCTCGCAGGTTGCCGATATGGAAGTGATTGAAGCTGCCAAGCGCGGCCTCGATCGCTCCGTCGCCATCGTGCACGCGGAAATGAAGCGCGGCCTATCCGGCCTCGCCACCATCGGCTCGACAGCTCCGTTCGTCGGACTGTTCGGCACCGTGGTCGGCATCATTAACGCGTTTAAAGGCATTGAGAGCACCAAGGCTACCGGGTCTGTCGGCGGTTGCCGGCGGTATTTCCGAAGCGCTGGTCACGACCGCCCTCGGTTTGCTGGTCGCTGTGCCTGCCGTGTGGGCCTACAACTACTTCACCAACAAGGTCGAGGCGTTTGACGTGGAAATGGACAACTCCTCGATGGAGCTGGTCAACTACTTCATCACGCGCCGGGCCGGCGGAAAGAAGTAAGCCATGGCCTACAAGCCAAAAGTCGGCGCCACGATGTCGTCTCCCAACGTCATCCCGATGGCCGACATCATGCTGGTGTTCCTGATCATCTTCATGGTGGTTACGCCCATGCTGACCAAGGGCCTCTCCGTGGATTTGGCGAAAGTCACCAGCCCCTAGCGATATGCCCGATGCCGATAAGGATGATGCCGTCATCGTGGGCATTTCGTCGAGTGGAGACGTCTACTTGGGTAACACCAAGTCCGACCTTTCCCAAATCGCCGATCAAGTGCGCGATCGTATCTCCGGCAAACTGGACAAGACCGTCTTCGTCAAGAGCGATGGTCGCGCCAAGTATGGGGTCGTGGTCAAAGTGGTGGATGAAATTCGCGCGGCGGGTGTGGATAACGTCGGTCTGTTAACCGATAAATCCGAACAAACCCGCCGGACTGCCCCACCGCCGCCGACCGGAGACTAATTTTTTTTCCGGGAAGCGTGGGTTAAAAGCCCGCTCTTCCCGGTGACCGATTTGCATCGCATCCGCCCTGATGGTTCGGGGCGCGGAAATCTGAACAACGGAGCGACGACAATGGGAATGGACGTTGGAGGAAAGAGCGGCGGCGAGATGGCGACGATGAACGTCGTGCCGCTGATTGATATTCTGCTGGTTCTGATTATTATTTTCATGGTGATCACGCCGCTGACGCCGAAGGGTCTGGACGCGCTCGTCCCACAACCCGCGCCGCCAAACCAGCAGCAGCAGCCGCAGACGATGCAGAAAACGATTGTCGTTCAGATTCTCGATACGGGGAAGCTGAAGATCAACGAAGAGGATGCCACCTGGGACTCGCTGGGTCCACGGCTATCGGACGTCTTCAAGGAGCGCGCCGAAAAAGTCGCCTTCGTTAAGGGCGATGACGCGGTGCTGTTTGCCCAGGTTGCCAGGGCCATTGACATCATGCGCACCTCCGGCATCGATAAGGTTGGGTTGATCACGGCCAATCTGGAAGCCGGGAAGTAAGGCTGATCCGGCTTTGCCGGGTGGGCCGTTTGTAAGGTGGATGTGGTTCTCTCTCTGCCCTCATGTTTAAAAATAATGTTGCTTTGTTCCGGGGCGATGCTGGTGTAGAGTGTGCGGCTGTGGCCCACGCGATTTAGGGAATGGGTAGTGCGGGGCCTGGAAAACTGGCTTGGATCTGGAACGAATGCCAGCGCAAGGTTCGGAAGTTTCATTGCCCTCACGGGGGAACACAAAATAATCGCGGGGATGGATTGTCTGCCATGAATCCTTTTGCGCATTTTCGGCACTCCAAAAATATAAAATCCGTTGCGTTGCTGGTTACCGCCACGCTTGTCGCCGCTTTCGGCGCGAGTGGCTGCGACAAGCTCAAGGCGCGCGACCAGCTCAACAAGGGCGTCGCCGCCTATCGGGACGGAAAGTTCGATGCTTCCATCGAGAATTTCAAGACGGCCAAGGACCTGGATCCCACGCTGATGAACGCGCGCCTCTATCTCGCCACGGCCTACGCCACTCAATATATTCCGGGCGCTCCCTCGGAAGAGAATATCCGCATGGGTGAGGCGGCCATCAAGGAATTCCAGGACGTTCTTTCGGTGGATTCGAACAATATCTCGGCGATCGATGGGATCGGTTCGATTCTCTTTAACATGGCGGGGACGCCGTACACGCGAGCCAAGTTTGAAGAATCCAAGACCTATCACATGAAGCATATCGCCTTGAAGCCGGAGGACCCGGAGCCCTACTACTGGATCGGCGTCATCGACTGGACGTTAACGTATCGCTCGAACCTGGAGATGCGCGGCAAGTGGCGTCTGGCGAATGTGAACAAGGTCCTCAAAGACGAGGATCCGATGCCGCCGCAGGTCCGTGATGACTACAGCAAGGAAAACGGCCAGCTGATCGATGAGGGCATCGACAAACTCCACAAGGCTCTGGAGCTTCGCCCGGACTATGACGACGCCATGGCCTACCTCAACCTCCTCCTCCGCCGCAAAGCGGACGAGGCGGCCACACCCGACGAGCGGGCCTCCCTGTTGAAACAGGCCGACGAGATGGTGGACAAGGCCAAGGAAATCAAACAGAGAAAGATGGAAGCACCGGCCAAGTCTTAGTAAATCCCCCGTGGTTTATTGCCATCGACAATGGGCAGCCCCACCAAGGGCCGCCTTTTGCGTCTCAGTCGTTCCCAGCACTGAACGCCCCCTTGCCATTGTTGCCAAGATAAAATAACGAGAAATCAATCAAAAATCTCTTGACACCCCGGGGGGGGGTAGGTGTACGTGTGCATATTTTAAGAATGAAGATAGTTTGATCGGGCGTGGTAAATGCCCCTTAATTTTTCGGGATAAGGTTCGAGTAGGGAGTTCGTTGTTGGACCAAATCAAGTTCTGAGGAGGCGATATGCGTTTTGCGCGCTTCGCTTGGACGTTCTGTTTGCTCCCCGCGTTCTGTTCTGTGTGCTCCGCTCAAAATTACGGAAACTCGAACAACACTGGACTGCCAGACAACGGAGTCTTCGTTGGGTCGGACGTTGAAAGCGTTCAGATCAATAACGGGAATCTCCACGTAGGTATTCCGATCTGGTCAGCGAAGGGGCGCGGCCTGGATAGCGCGGCTCGTTTCGTCTACGACAGCAAAGGCTGGTACATCGACGGCCCAACACCTGGGACCTTTTGTGATGGCGGCTGCACTTATTTCGTTAGACCCGTTCCGGGCAATACGATGGTCCTCACAGCGTCGGGCCCTTTCACTTACACCATCTCCGAGATCGTGCAGTCCGTCGTCTGTAAGTACAACAACTACGGGTATAACCGATACTCAAGCTTCGTGCTGCTCGAGCCCAACGGCACAAAACATCACTTTCCGGGCTCTTTTGGGGATTATCCACCCTATTCTAACCGCTGCGATCCTCCAGCAGGAGCAACCTACTATTCCGACGATGGTTCGGGCTGGATTCTAAAGGGCAACTCGGATGGCAGCTGGAGCACTGCAGTTAACAAACACGGTGTGGTCGTCTCGTTTCAGGGCGGGACCATCGTCAAGGACACGAACGGAAACGAGCTTATCAGCTCCACTTCAACGGACACACTTGGCCGCGTTATTGGCCCAACATCCTATTACGATTCCTCCGGAACGCTCCGGAGTTTCGTTACCGGGACGACATCCGTCTCGATCCACACGAACCTTTGCCAGTTTTCCGGCTATAACCCGGCTAACGGTGATATTTGCATCGAGTGGAGTGGGAGCTGGACAGTCCCCTCCAAGATCACGCTTCCAAACGGACAATCCTACAGCTTCACCTACGCGCAGAATGCGGGAGGGGAAATAACTTCAATCACTCTTCCGTCTGGCGCTCAGGTCAGTTACACGTACGCGCCGCTTGACCGGGGGGGCCGGTGGGCTGCAACCCGAACGGTCACGGTGAACGGAGTCTCATCGACGTGGAACACTTATCTCGTAGTCACTGACCCTATGGGCGACGACACGCTTTACAATTGTTTGCAGGGTCTCCCGGGAATAGACCCACCATGCCTGATTAACTCGGCGCAGAACTACCAGGGCAGCCACACCACAGGAACCCTGCTTAAATCGGTTGCGATTGATTACCAGTCCTACCAAATCGCTGGGGGGAATAACTATGACCTAATATGGGTGCCCATACGCGAAACCACGACCTGGAACCAATCCAACCTTGTCAGCAAGGTAGAAACCGATTGGGACACTGCGACGGTCATGGGGAGTCTAACATTCACGTGGAAAAACCCGATTGAGCGCAGGGAGTACGATTGGGGCGCGGGTTCGCCGGGCGCGCTGCTTAGGCGGACCCACTACAACTATTTGCATCTTCAAAACTCTTCTTATCTGAATGCCAACATCGCCGACCGCATGACATCACAAATTGTGTATAACGGGGCCGGCAGTACCATCGCTCAGACGTCAATTTCCTACGACCAGAGCAGCCTCACCGGCACCAGCGGCGTGCCCAACCACGACTACACGAATTTCAGCACGTCCAACTTGCTGCGCGGCAACCCCACCACAATCAGCCACTGGCTGAACACCACAAATACCTGGCTGAGCACTACCAATACCTACGACGACCTTGGCAATTTGCTGACCACTACTGATCCAGGCGGCCACACCACGACCTTCAGCTACACGGACAGTTGGGCCAATTCGAGTTGCGTTCAGTCAGGCGTGAACACGCACGCATACGTCACGCAAGTCACGAACGCTCTTACCCAGAAGACGCAGAAGTCCTATTACCCTTGCACGGGGCTGGTCGCGTCCGCGCGCAACCAGAACGACATCAATGCGGGCCGCGCTGGTACGACCTTCTCGTATGAAATGTTTGGGCGAACTTCCCAGGTTAACGCGCCCGATGGGGGCCAGACGACCACCAGCTATAATGATGTGCCGCCTGTCAGCAATACCTCGACAACCAAAATTAATCCCTCGAAGAGTGCCGTGACAACAAAAGTCTTCGACGGACTCGCCCGCTTGATTCAAACGCAACTTTTCGATCCGCAAGGCACGGTCTATACCGACACGACCTACGATCTGTTCGGCCGTGTTGCGACCGTGTCCAACCCATACCGCAACGGCACAGATCCAACAAGCAGCCCTGGGATCACGACCTACCTGTACGATGCTCTCTCGCGGAAAACGACGGAAACCTATCCTGACAGTTCTGTCCTAACCACTGCCTACTGCGGTCCGCGCACGCTGGTTACTGATCCCACCGGAAAATGGCGGCGCAGCCGCACCGACGGCTTGGGTCGCCTCGCCGAAGTGGACGAGCCAAATGCAGTCGGCGCCAGTGTCAACTCGAACGGTTGTCCAGGTACCGGCGAGCCTATCTGGGTCACTTCCTACTCGTACGACGCACTCGGCGATCTCCTGAGTGCACTCCAAAACGGCTCGCACCAGCGCAGCTTCACTTACGATTCTCTATCCCGGCTTCTCACCTCCAACAATCCCGAAACCGGCCAGATTACCTACGCGTATAACAGCGACAGCGTGCTCATCACGAAGACGGACGCGCGCGGAATCGCGACAAACTACAGTCCGAGCGACAGCCCGTTGGATGCGCTCCATCGTGTCACGAAAATCGAGTACTCAAACGGCGATCCGGCTGTAACTTATACATACGATCAGTCAAACTGTCTCGGGCTCACCTCTTGCGATAACGTCGGACGCCGCACCGCCATGACCGATGCCGCTGGCTCTGAGCTTTGGGCCTTCCGGGTCGATCCCAGCAACAACCGCAGCGTCCAAGTTGACCAGCGCACCAATACCAGCTCGCCCAGCAACATCACCAAGAATTCCACTTACTATCTTGACTATCTTGGTAATGTCACTCAGGCAGTCTATCCTACGGGCCGCGTCGTGAATTACACGATTGACGCGGCCGATCGCCCGAGCACGGCCAGCGACGGCTCCAGCGGCGTCACCTATGCCACGGATTTCCAAACGCCTCCGGGTAGCTGCATCGCAAACGCTGTCTGCTACACTCCGCAGGGAAGCTTCTACGCCGTGTCTCTCGGCCAAACGTCTTCCTTCACGGGCCTGAACCTCACGCACAGCTACAACAATCGCCTCCAGCCCCTCGAATTCAAAGCCGTATCCACGGGCGGGAATGCCGTCGACATCTCCTACAACTTCGTCGATCCCACGACGCACAAAGACAGCGGCCACGTTTATTCCATCACCAACAATCTCGATTCCACGCGCTCGCAGACCTTCACGTACGATCAGTTGAATCGCATCAGCGGAGCGCTGACAACCTCCACGTACTCCACCAGCCCCGCACATTGCTGGGGCGAGACCTACGGTCTCGATTCCTGGGGCAACCTGCAATCCATCGCGGCCACCACCAATTCGCAATACACCGGCTGCTCCCAGGAAAGCGGCTTCTCGAAAACCCCTGACGGTAACAATCACCTTTCGGGTTTCTCCTACGATCTGTCCGGCAACACGACCTCCGACGGCACCTTGGCCTATACTTGGGACGGGGAGAGCCAGCTGAAATCCGCGGGCGGTGTCAACTATGCCTACGACGGGGATGCCCGCCGCGTCTCCAAGTCTAGCGGCAAGCTGTATTGGTACGGTTCCGGCAGCGACATCCTGGCGGAAACCAATGCTTCCGGCAACACCACCGCCGAATATGTTTTCTTCGGTGGCAAGCGCATTGCGATGCTTCCCGTCGGCGGCAACCCGGTCTACTATGTGGAAGATATGCTAGGCACTTCGCGCGTGATCGCGCAAAATAACGGCGTCGCCTGCTATGACGCCGACTTCTACCCCTACGGGGGCGAGCGCGCCTACACCAACACCTGCCAGCAGAACTACAAATTCGAAGGGAAAGAACGCGACACGGAAACGGGCAACGATGATTTCGGGGCGCGCTACTACTCAAACCGTTTCGGACGGTGGCTCAGTTCCGACTGGTCGGCTGTCCCCGCTCCTGTGCCTTACGCCAATCTGACGAACCCACAAACGCTGAATCTGTATGCTATGGTCGCCGACGATCCCGAATCCTTCGCCGACCTCGACGGGCACATTGTCGGCCCTCCGGGCACCGCATCGTCCGGCCCGGCTTCAGAACCGGGGGAGTGCCCTGACGGCCAAAGCGGGAGCACGTGCACCAACTCAAATAACCAGGCGCAAAATAATGGGTGGTCTCTTTCGTGGCAAATTAGTGCCTCTGCCAATTTCCTCGGACAGGAGTTGATGGGCGTTGCTGATGCGACGGTGCTTCCCGTCGTAAACGCTGTCGAGCACCCGATTGATACTGTCGAGGGGATAGCCAACGCGGTAGAGCATCCAGTGGATACCGCTAAGGCGATCGTCAACGGAGCGGTGGATACTGCCAAAGCCGCAGCGAGCGGTGATCCTAGAGCCATCGGACAAGTGGCCGGCGCAGTCATCGCTACAGCGGCGGGCGTCAAGGGCGCACAGGCCGCCTCAGAAGAAGCTCAAGGCCTGCGGGCCGTTGCAAATGAAGTCAGGTCAGGACCGCGAGCAGGAGAACTCCAACACGTCGGGATTGTGAACAGCAAAGGAAATATCATTCACATTGGGCGTGAGGGGACAGACTGGCACATCGGAATAGGTCGGGGAGGGGGAGCGTCGGGCGCTGGTGCGGCTATCCACGTTCCGCTCCCATCGTGGCTGGGCAATCTGCTGAATCCTTAGAGAGACTCAGCCCGATGAAAATCAAACGTGCGCCATCCGGACGTAACGCATATTGGTTTCAGGATACGGGCGAACACGAGACCCTGCACCTGGGGTGCTTCGCCGAAACTCTTGAAAAGAGCGTGGAGGTCTACGCTGACCTGCTAGCTCGTTTATACCTCGACAACCCGAGCCTGTGGATCGAGTTTCAATCCACAAAGCGGTGGTGGCTGAATGAACGTCGTAGGGATCGCAAGCTCTCATGGAAGACACCTGTTTACGAGGACGAATCGTATCTTGCATTCGATCTGACCGGGAGAGCGGAGATTCTGGACGCGCTGAAGCGATTCTGGCTGCTCAAAGAGCTTCGATGCTATTTTTGGAAGCAGGATAGCGCTTCTCTTCAGCCGCGAGACATCCTTCCCGGCATCGCCCGGACCGAGTTCAAGGAACTGACTCGATATGTTCCGGCCGTGGCTCGTTTCATCGCTGAGAGGGATGTTTGTAGTTCGTATCTTCGCGTAATGTTTCCTCGTAGCGAGGCAAAACTTGTCGAGCAGATTCTCGGGGAATCAGTGGAGAAATCCGGCCTTAAATTCCTGCTCGAAGCCTCCATCTTCAAGGAAGAGTAGCTGCGACCTGTCTCTTGCTTAGAATCAATGCCGGGTGCTCTTATGGGTGCCTGCGGGTGGCTCTTTGAAAATCAGGTCGCAGCTGGGGGTGGCCCACCCTTTGATCCGGTTTTGAATTTCCGGGTGGCCCATCTGTCGCGCGGCGCGACAGGTGGGGCTTTCGACTTTGGTAAGCGGCGATTGAGGTTGTTGGCGGGTGGCCCGGACGCCAAGTGAGCAGTTGAAATGCGTGGCCCGCGCGTCGGGATTGCGTGTGGGGGTTTTGATCTCGTTGTTCCCAGGATTATCCACCGACCGGATCGATTGTGCCGTTAAATTCCACTGGGGCAATCTGTTAGGCGTAACTCCTCGTTCTCCGCACGCGTGGAACTCTTTTCTCGCCGAGGGCATCAAATAGACTTAAGATAGGGAACGATGTCATCCGTGGAAAAGCCCACCGGCCTGGCCTCGCTCGTCAGCGGTAGAACCGAGCGTACGACGCGCGCGCTGCAGTCGCGTTTCCTCGAACTGGTCGAGAAAGTCCGGCAGTCGCGCCCGGCTGGGGACATTGAACTGCTTCGCCGGGCGTTTGAATTCGCCGCCGAACAGCACCGCGCGCAGTTGCGCAAGTCCGGCGACCCGTATCTCTCCCACCCGCTCGAAGTGGCGCACATCCTGGCGGACATGAAGCTGGATATTACGACACTTTGCGCCGCCCTGCTGCACGATGTGGTCGAAGACACGCGCATTTCCTCGGCGCGCATCGTCGAGCGCTTTGGCGCGGACATCGCCCGCCTAGTCGAAGGTGTTACGAAAATCAACCGCCTGGACTTGCTGGCTCCCGAGGCGCGGCAGGCCGAAAATGTCCGCAAAATGCTCCTGGCCATGGTCAACGACGTTCGCGTCGTCGTGGTAAAGCTTGCGGACCGGCTGCACAACATGCGCACGCTCGGCTTCCTTCCTGCTGAGAAGCAGCAGCGCATTGCGCGGGAGACGCTCGATATTTACGCGCCCATCGCGCATCGTCTGGGAATGGGGCTGATTCGTGGCGAGCTCGAAGATCTCGCCTTCAGCTATCTCGAGCCCGAAGCCTATCAGGAGCTGCAGAAGACCGTGGTTTCGAAGAGAAAAGAGTTCGAAGCGTTTCTGGTGGAATTACAGGATACGGTTCGCAAGCGGCTGGAGGAAAACGGGATTGCGGCCGAAGTCGAGGGCAGGGTCAAGCGGCTCTATTCGATTCATCAGAAAAGCCTCCGCCAGCATCGCACGATTGACCAGATCTATGACCTGCTTGCCGTGCGCGTGATCAGCGACACGATCCGCAACTGCTACGCGGCCCTGGGCGTCATCCACCAGGCCTGGCGCCCGGTTCCCGGCCGGTTCAAGGATTACATCGCCATGCCCCGGCCGAACCTGTACCAATCGCTCCACACGACGGTCATTCATTCCGGGCAGACGTTCGAAGTGCAGATCCGCACGCACGAAATGCATCGCATCGCGGAACAGGGTGTCGCCGCGCACTGGAGATACAAGGACGGCAAGGACATCTCCGATGCCGACGATCAACGCATATTATGGATGCGTCAATTAATCGAATGGGTAAAAGATATGCAAGAGCCGTCGGAATTCATGTCCACGCTCAAGGTGGACCTCTACCCCGAGGAGGTCTATGCCTTCACCCCGAAAGGAAAGGTGCTCGCGCTCCCGCGCGGCGCCACGCCGGTTGATTTTGCGTACGCCGTGCACACCGAAGTTGGCAATCAATGTATTGGCGCGAAAGTAAATGGACAGATCGTTCCGCTGCGGCACCGCCTCACCAATGGCGACGTCGTCGAGATTCTCACGCAGAAGGGCCACGTCCCCAGCCGGGATTGGCTGAACTTTGTGCGCACTTCCCGCGCGCGCAGCAAGATCCGCCATCACATCAACTTCATCGAGCGAGGCCAGGCGACGGAAGTCGGCCGCCGCTTGCTCGAACGGGAAGCGCGGCAGGCGGGGCGCAGTTTGAAGAAAATTCCGGAAGCCGACCTTCTCCGTGTGGCTTCCGAATACGGATGCGCGAAGCTCGAAGACCTGTTCGCCGATTTGGGCTACGGGAAGTTTTCCGCGCGGCAAATTCTTTCGAACGCGCTGGGCGAGCCGCTCGCGGAAAAACCGGAACAAGCCGAGGAGGCGCCCGCGCGGCTGGTCTCCGCCGTCAAACGCATGTTGCGGGTTGGCGAGGCGACCTTGCAGGTCGGCGGCCATGACGACTTGATGGTCTTTCGCGCCAAGTGTTGCAATCCGATTCCGGGGGACGAGATCATCGGTTACGTCACGCGCGGCCGCGGTGTCGCCGTCCATTCCAAGTCCTGTCCCAACGTTCAAAATCTGATGTACCAAGTGGAACGGCGCATTGATGTGGAATGGGGAGGCGCCGCCGGATCGATCTTTCCGGTCGATTTGTTGATCCGCGCGCAGGACCGGCCCGGTATGCTCGCTGACATCACGAGCGTCATCAGCGATACGGGTTCGAACATACGCACCCTCGGCAGCCACCCGGACAATTTGCACGCCCGCATCGACCTCACCCTGGAAATTACCGACCGCAAGCACTTGGAACACATCATGACGAACATCAGGAAGATACCTGGCATCTTCGGTGTCGAACGCCTCTACAAGGTTTGAGCCACCGCCAACGCCTCTTTCCCCGCACGGGTCCCCTTCTTCCTCCCGTTAATCTTCCCGGCACATGGCTGCGCCACTCCTGGCCGGCCCGGCTACAATGGAAGGGATGCGCTCTCCTGTCCAATCGCGGGTTTTGGCCAAGCGGCGCCTATTGCTTGGCCTGTCACTGATCCTATTGTTTTCTCTGGCCGCCTGTAAACACGCCGAGCAACAAACCAATACGCAGGCGCTGGACGAAGCGGGCATGTGGTCCAACAGCGTCAGCGAGCTTCGGACCCTGAATGTTTCCAACGCCGAAATCGGCGAACTTACCAAAGCGCGGCAGGGAGGCCTTTCCGATCCGTCTTGCGTCGAATTGATTAAGCTTGCTCGCAGCCGCCAGCAGCCATTCACAGGCGGTCAGCCCATCGCGGATATGCTAGCGGCAGGTTCCTCCGAGCAGACGGTGCTGGAGTTGGCGCGCATGGGTCAACTGGGACTGTGGGCCGGCCAGGCGCAAGCCTTGCGCCTCGCGGGCCTCTCCGACAAAGTGATTTTGGCCGTCGCGCAACGCAGTTCAAAGGGCTTGCCGGTGCTTTCCGGAGTGACTCTCAGCAAGCTGAAAAATTCCGGCGCGAGCGACGCCGTGATCCTGGATTTTGTCCAGAAGGGCATCTCCGAGCAGCGGGCCTCCGAGTATATCGCGCAGCGCGAACACTCCTCCGGACGCACCGGGTGGGTCTATCAGGGACACAAGCGCACGAGACCCTGACCGCTTTCGAGAATTTGCTTCGCATTTGGCGGCGCCTGCGCGAAAATCCGCATTGAGAATTCAAATTTCCGAGTCGGCGCGCGCCGAACGCCGATGTGCGCAAGAATCGAGATCGGTGTGGAACTCGAGATCGTACAAGCCGGGCATCCCGTACTGCGGCAACAGGCTCGCCCCTTGACCCCCGCTGAGATCGCCAGCAAGGAAATTCAGAAGCTGATCGAATCGATGCGAAAAACCATGGTTGACGCCCCAGGCGTGGGGCTTGCCGCTCCTCAAATAGGTCTTTCGCTGCAACTCGCTGTGATCGAGGATCGAGCGGAATACCACAAGGACGTCTCCGCGGAGCAACTTCGAGAGCGCGAGAGGCGGCCCGTGCCATTTCACGCCATCCTCAATCCGAGAATTACGGAAATGAGCGACCCTGTGGTGGAATTCTTCGAGGGATGCCTGAGCCTTCCGGGTTTTTCCGCTCTTGTTCCCAGAGCGCGCACCGTCCGGGTGGAATATCTGAACGAACGTGGAATAAAAGAGACACTGGAAGCATCAGGATGGTATGCGCGCATCCTCCAGCACGAAATCGACCACCTCCGCGGGACTCTCTATATCGACCGCATGGACACCCGCACATTCGCCTCGCTCGACAACTGGAACCAATATTGGAAAGGCAAACCAATCAGCGATATTAAAGAAGCTTATAAATTGGTGCCGGAATGATCAATGCGCGGAATTCTCAAGCGATAGATTCATTTTGGATCCAGTACGTCTAAGTTACTGGTTCGATAGCGTTTTATTCATCCAGGGAAAAACATTTCCACTTTCATTAATTCTGAATTTACTTCTTTAGACACATTTTTGCCAGTTCGTACCATGGAACCGGAACTTTCCGAATGCTAGCGTGTTTCTAGAAGTGTACAGACTCCGATACAGTTTCGCGAGCTGACCATCGAAATCGATCGCGCAAGAGACAGGAGAAGCGCCATGAAAACCACCAAGCTCATCTTGAATAGTGCGGCTCTGATTGCTCTGGTTGTGCCTGCGGCGTTCGCGCAGCAATCGGGATCAAGTTCGACGGGAAGCAGCACCACGCAGCCGACCGTTCAGCAACGCAAGGAAAATCAGCAGGATCGCATCGCCAATGGCATCCAGAGCGGCCAGCTGACCGCCGGAGAAACTAAAAATCTGGAGACGAAGGAAGCGGGTGTGAACAAGGAAGAGGCCGGAATGCGCGCCTCGGACAACGGCAAGCTGACTTCGGCCGACCGTACGAAATTGCAAAACCAGCAGAACCATTTGTCGAACCAGATCTACACGGACAAACACAACGCCGCGACGCAGCACAACGGGAGCGGCCAGATTGGTCAGCGGAAGGAAAATCAGCAGGACCGCATCGCCAATGGCGTTCGCAGCGGCCAATTAACCGCGGGTGAAACGGCAAAACTCGAAAACAAGCAACAGGGAGTGAATCGGACAGTGGCCGGAATGCGCCAGGCCAACGGCGGAAAACTAACCGCCGCCGACAAAACCGCGGTGAACAAGCAGCAAAACAAGGCTTCCAAGCAAATTTACGCCAAGAAACACAACGCCGCAAAACAGTAGGAGTTCTTCGCTGCCTTGGAGAGCCCTCGCTCATCGGCGAGGGCTCTGTCTTAAATTCCGAAAAACTTAACACAAAGGACGCAAAGGGTCACAGAGAACCACAGAGAAATCCGCCTGCCGCTTTCAGCCATGTATTCTTCTCCATTAAGCTCTCCGTGTCCTCTGTGGCTTTTCTCGGTGTTCTCTGTGTTAAATTCCGGAAAACGCATTGAGAAAAGTGTGCGTTGAGCAAACACTTCGGCGGCCAGCAGCGCAGGATAGTCAAAATTACTCGGGACGGGATGGGTACGCCGATTTCACCGGCCAAGTGTTTTGACCCGCACCGTCCGCCCCGGTAGAATCGCTTCATCTTGTTTAAGGAAACGCGGCTCCGTTTCTTCTTTCCAATCGCCCTTTGCGCGTGGGGATTCTTGTCCACGGGTTGCGTCCAGCCCCTCGGTCCTGGTTTCCGGTTCATCGACCGCCAAACTGAAATTCGCGCCGTGGCCGAGGCGTCTCGCGGCGCTCTGCTTCACATCCGCGTTGTCGATCGCTTCGACAACGCCGGCGATCGCGCGCTTCGTTCGATGGAGGTGCGTCTGCCCGAAGGGCCTACGTTCGGACCCCAGAATTTGCGCGTGACCGTGGATGGCCGTGAAGTCTCGCCACAGCGTGTCAACGAAGCGGATCTCCGATTGATGCGCGCGCCGTTTGACCCTGTTTGGGAACAGCACCAGCCGCGCGAGATCATCACCGAATGGGACTTGATGCCCGAGCCTGCGGGACGCGGGACGGTCGCGGCATCGGCCGAGGCTTTTTATGTCGCGGATGAAACCGCACTGCCTCTATGGCAAGCGCCAAGCGGCGTCTTTGCAAGTGGCGGCCCCGATCCGGTGGAATCGAATCTTACAGTGGTGGCCCCTCCGGATTTCCGCGTGCTCGCTCCCGGCAAACCGCTCAAACCCGGCGCCGTTGGAAACCTGGTCGCGCACCGATTCAGGATTCTACCGAACGAGGACTTTCTCCCTTACGTGGTCGCGGGGCGCTATCTGGAACTGAACATCCACGCGCCGCGGGGCGAAGTAAGTTTCTGGACGCTGCAACCCCTGGACGCGCAACAAGCGCAAACGGCGGCGGCGCGGCTCGCTTCTTCCATGCAGGCCTACACGGATTTTTTCGGACCCGCTTCGAAGGGCAAGGCCGCGGTGCACATCGTGGAAGCGCCGGGTGATTTGCCCGCGGAGTTTGGCGAGCCGGGCGATGCGGGTAGCGGATCGTTCCCAGGCGGCGCGTTGCTCGATCGCCGCGCGTTGACGCAAGGCGTCGCGAGCGAATCGATTCTCGAGCTTGCTGAATATGAGCTTGCCCGAACGTGGTTTGGCTGGCGCGTGAGGCCTACCCCGGAAGCACAGATTCTGATGGGCCGCGGGGTGGGATTGTTTGGCCTGACCGTTGCCGCCGAGGGGCGGAGTCCAGACGAGCGCCGCCGCATGGTTGCGTTTCTTCTGGACCGATACGATGAGTCCAGGCGAATCGCGGCTGATAGACACCTACTCGAGCCGCCAGCAGGTTATTCGCGCGCAGAGCGAATCTCCACCGGCTACAGAGCAGCGCTGTTTTTCGTTGCGCTGGAGGACTTGTGCGGCCGTGACAATCTCCGCGGGGCGTTCCAGCGGATCGTACGGGCTCGCGGGGGGGACGAAGTGGCGTATGAAGACCTGAGGGCCGCGGTGGAAGCAGCCTCCCAGCGCGACCTCGCCGAAATGTTTCGCACCTGGCTCAATCATTCCGGCATCCCGGATGAGTTTCGCGCTCGCTACAACAATCCGCTGCGCCCGCGCAGTGGAAACTAAGGCTTATCTTTGCTGGGCGGCGACCCTGGGAACGCCATTCTCCTGAATGGCGTTCTGCGAACCGCCAATCGGGAGATTGGCGTTCCCGGAGTTCAACCCCAAGATCCCAAATCAACTTCCGAATTCAGGCTAAAGCCGAACCAGCCTGCTATCGAACTCTTCCGCCGCCGGAATTGGAAGCCGTTCCTTTAAGTACTAGTAGTACTTAGGAAGAATGTTACTTGACACAAATTTAGGTTTGTAAGAGATTTCGACGGACTAGATCGCCGGCTCCGAACCAACGGCCCCCAGTTAAAACTACATTGGAGGCAATTCGATGCGTTCTCTCAAGCGTGTACTTCTAGCCGCTGCGATTCTTCTTCCAGCTATGGCCTTGTCGGCGGCGCGGGCAAACGGTCAGGCGGTGTCCAACAATCAATCGCACATCCGAGGGGTTCATCGCATGCGCGGCGCAAGCCCGGCAGCCGCTACTCCGGTCGCTGGGCCGCCGAACATGGTGTACAACGGCGGCGCGGTTCTGCCCAATGCCACGACCTACGCCATCTGGTGGGGGAAGCGTTCCGACTTTCCGCCTGACGCGGTGGAAGCGATAGATACCTTCCTCGAAGACCTGGACGGGTCCGACTACCTCCACATTGCCGACCAGTACATGCTCGGCGGTACGGCCCACACCCGGTTTGGCGGGAACCTGTTCGACTCTTCGGCGCCTCCCATAGACCCGGTAGCTCTCCTCGTGCAAGGGATTGACCCAATTACGCCAGTGATTCTGAACGCTCTGCAAAACAACGGATTGAAGCTGGATCCTACCGCCGTCTACCTGCTTCTTACCTCCAACTTTCCGAACGAACCCCCGCCCTATAACACATACTGCGCTTGGCACGGCTACGGTACCGGTGCCGACAACGTAACCCCCACCTTCCAAGTCGCCTACTTGCCGAACCCGACAAGCGCTCCGTCGATCTGCCCGGCGAACGCTGATCCACTGTTCAATCCCAACAATTACTCCGATGGGACGCGCACGATGATCAATTTCACTGCTCACGAATTTATGGAAACGATTACCGATCCCAATATTGGCGGGTGGTACGCACCCGACGGGAATGAGATCGGAGACCCGTGCGCCTTCGTATTTCAGACTTGGGTTCCACTGGAGGAGAGTAGATGGAAAATCCAGGAGATTTGGTCGAACCAGGCGAGCGGCTGTGTGCAAGGCGCTGGACGCGCTGGTCGCGTATTAGGCGCCTCTTCCAATTCCGGCACAATTAAGACATTTGACATCGCGGCAGCCATCTACGGGACCTTCGCCCGCAGTGTCAATGCCAACGGTGCGATCGCGGGATTCTACGTGGACGCGTTCGATCAACCGCATGGCTTCGTGCGGGACCCCCACGGTCTTCTCAGCATGTTCGACGATCCAAATGCTGCAAGCGGGCAATTCCTCGGCACCACCGCTACCAGCATCAACTCCGTGGGCGCGATCGCGGGAGTTTACAGTGACGGCAACAGTGTGCAACATGGTTTTGTGCGGGACAGCCACGGGGCATTTTCCACGATTGACGCACCGGGCGCGGGCAACGGTTTATTTAACGGAACTACCATCGAAAGCATCAACAACGATGGTGCCGTAACGGGGTTCTACGCCGACCTAAATAACGTGAACCATGGGTTTGTGCGGGACCCACACGGAAATTTTGCTACCTTTAATGCGCCAGGCGCCGGGAATGGAGTCTACGGCGGGACGTTCGTCAAATGCATCAACGAGTCGAGGGCCGTTGCGGGCTACTTCCTTGATGCGAACTTTGTGAACCACGGTTTTGTGCGCGACAGATACGGAAACATCACTCTTTTTGATGCGCCAGGCGCCGGCAATATTGCGGGAGCGGGGACGTTCGCTTGGAGCATTAATGATGACGGCGAGGTCGCGGGATATTACACGGACGCCAGTTTCAAGAACCACGGCTACATCCGAGACAAGCACGGGCTCATCACAACGTTCGACGCACCGGGCGCCGTTTACGGCACTTTCGCTTACGGCATTAATGAGGATGGTACTGTTGCAGGCTACTATTCCGACGAGAGCGGATTCCCCCACGGCTTTCTGCGCGACACACGCGGAAAATTTACGACGATCGATACCTCGGGCAAGAGCTACGGCACAGTTCTCCGGAGCATCAACAACGAAGGCGCAGTCGCGGGATACCACACCGCGCCGACTCCGTGACCCATTTTCTGGCGGGCTCCCCTTCCGGAGTCAGGGTAAACAAACAAAGCCCAGACATTTTTCATGCGGGCTCCACGCTTCACTTGAGGCCCTTCGCTTTCACCCCTGCGGGGGTGAACGGTTCGGGGTAAACTTTCAGCGTAAAAGTAGAACCCGCGCCCGATTCAGGAGGATCGTGTGATAGAACCTGTCGCAACGGATCGAGGGCCGAAAGCCATTGGCCCATACTCACAGGCCATCAAGGCGAACGGATTTGTTTTTCTTTCCGGACCAAATTGCGCTCGACCCCCAGACAGCAGCAAATCGTCGAGGGCGACATTGCCACGCAGACCGAGCGCGTGCTCGAAAATTT
The DNA here is from genome assembly GCA_963811715.1 of Terriglobia bacterium. Lineage (GTDB taxonomy): Bacteria > Acidobacteriota > Terriglobia > Acidiferrales > UBA7541 > Palsa-360. Next base: position 804,038 of record CAWESM010000003.1, on the reverse strand, counting down.
GAAGGGCATCGTGGAAGCCGCGGGCTCCTCGATCCAGCATGTCGTAAAGACCACGGTGTTTCTTGCGGACATGAACGATTTTGCGGCGATGAATGAAGTCTATGGGCGCTATTTCATCGTCGCATCCGCCGGCACGCTCGACTGTCGAGGTCGCGCGGCTGCCACGGAACGTCCGTGTCGAAATCGACCTCATCGCGTTGCTTTGAATTACCGAAGAGTATCGAAATGACGCGTGAGCTATCCACCCCGGGTCAGGACTGGGCCACTGCGAGGGTGAGCAAGGTGGTATTCAGTTGCCGCAATAGGGTAACTCTTTGCAGAACAATGTCTCTGGACGCTCACGGGAAGTGATTTCGGCCGAATTCGCTGGACGCCATGGCCCCACTCGGCATCCAACCGATGTAATCGGCACTACTCTTAATCCTGCACTCTCCGCACCCCGACGTATCCAACGGAGTGGGTATTGGCGCTGCTCCTACTTTTCATGTTCCGTAGGTTCGATTTTCTTTATGCCGCGGATCATCTTGTTCGATGCGATGCACTCGCGGTTTTAGTTTCGAAACCGGGAATCTTGGGGTAGATTGGAGTAGTGCACATGCCCCGGCCGAACCTGTAGGGGAGGCTTTCTGTGGCTGCACGAGAGAAGATAAAATTAGTGGCGCCCGTGGCTGCATCCGGGCCTGCCCTCTTCTCCGCCCTTAAGAACGTCTGGAACAAAAGTTTTGCGCATCGAGCCGGAAGCAACCTCCGGCCAGCCGCGCATTCCGACGGACCTGACTTTGGGAGATCACAAGTGGCCGCCGGAACTGCACGGTCTGCTTGATCCACTGGTTGTGACCCGCCGAAGAATCCTTACCAACACGTTTCTTCGCGGCTGGATGAAAGTGTGGACCTGGATTCTGGGCGGCCTGATCGTGGCCGGCGCGTTCAGTCCCAAGCTGGCTTGGGCAGTGATTTCGGCCGGGGCTCTGGTAGTCGCCGGAGCCGTTGCTGTTGTCATCTTGGTTTGGCGCGCGCGGCCCTCGGCATACGAGGCAGCTTGCCGGCTCGATTCGGCCGCCGTCCTGCACGACCGGGTTTCAACGGCTGTCCATTTGGGAGCCGTTGAGAATCCTGATGGAATGATCCTGCGCCAGCGCCAGGATGCCGTGATGCGTCTGGCGCGAGTGAGTCCGCAGACGTTGTTTCCGGTCCGATTGCCTGCCGCGGCTCGCCGCGCGCTGGTGCTGGCAGTGGCCACGGCGGGTTTGTTTGTTTACCGCATCCATTACAAGCCGCCGATCGTGGCGCTGCTGCAAACCACGGCGCGATCGCAATTGGTGCAGTCGATACTTTCTCCGATCGTGCACGCCATGGAGAAAGACCTGCAAAGGACCATGGCTCTTGTTAAGTCGAAACCGGACTCCCCGGCGGACGAGACCCGGCCCGGCGATGCGGCAACAACCGATGATCTCTGGAAAGCGAGTGATGACCGGGAGCAAGCCGGAAAACGGGCAGCAAGATTCGCAAGAGGCAAATGCCGGCGATCAGATGCAAGACCAGTCTCACTCTTCCATGCAAGAACGGCCAGGGAGAGATGAAGCCGTCGGACTCGGAACAACAGGAAGAGGGCAGTCAATCTCAAGAAAGTAACAATGGCATCCGAACGCATGGGCGGGGACACGCAGCAGCAGTCGGAATCACAGAATTCTGAAAACAGCCACCAGTCGCTATCGCAGTCGCTGATGCAGGCGCTGAAAAATATGTTGTCGAACTCACCGAACCAGCAAGCGAACAACCAGGCGAATCAGAAGCAGCCCAATTCACAAGGCATGCAGCAATCCGGCAATTCAAACCAACCCGGCTCGGGAGAGGCCGATAAGAAAGGTGATTCCCGGGGCAGTTCCGACTCGCAGCAGAAAGCCACGCAAAATAGCAGCAGCGGGGCCGGAAGCCAGCAAGGATCCAAGGAATTGAAGAAAGATCAGGCGGCGCTGCCGGTGAACGCGGTGCCCGATCGCGTCGCGCTCGAATCCAACGGCTTCAAAGAACAGACGCGCATGCGTATCGACGGCGGGACGGGCACGGCGCGAGCTGCCCGTTCGCGATGTGTCTCCCCAGGCAGTGGCCATGACCAATGGCGCGGAGCAGGAAAATATCCCGGCTCGCTACCGCTTGGTACGTGCAGCGACTATTTCGAGCATCCCGAACAATGGACAGAAATAGTTCTGTGTCGGCGTAAACTGGATGTCAGGTAAAGGACGCGGGCTCACGCCGTCCCGCCTAGGCGGGCCTGGCGCGTCGGCGACTTGGCTCCCGCCGGAATCGGATGGATTCATGACGGGATCGGTGCGGACGGAAGGCCAGCAGGGCGACAACCCGCTCGGCCAGCAGGCTGAATCTCTGGCGGAAAAGATGCAGGAGGTTCGCGCCGAGATTTCCAAGGCCATCGTGGGCCAGAGCGAAGTCGTGGACGGCGTGCTGATCGCGCTGCTCGCGGGCGGCCACGTGCTCCTGGAAGGCGCGCCCGGGCCTCGGCAAGACCATGCTGGTGCGCACGCTGGCGCAGGCCGTGGCGCTGAAGTATTCGCGAATTCAGTTTACGCCGGACCTGATGCCGGCCGACGTGATCGGCACGGCGCGTGGTGCAGGAAAACGGCGACGGAAGAAAATCGCTCGGCTTCCAGCCCGGCCCCATCTTTACGAATCTTCTACTTGCTGATGAAATTAATCGAGCCACGCCCAAGACGCAATCGGCGTTGCTCGAGGCCATGCAGGAAAAGCAAGTCACGGTGGCGCACACCTCGCATCAGTTGGAAGAGCCGTTTTTTGTGATGGCCACGCAAAACCCGCTGGAGATGGAAGGCACCTACCCGCTGCCGGAGGCGCAGTTGGACCGGTTTCTATTTAAGCTGCGCGTGCCGTTTCCCGGACGCGAGGATTTGCATGACATCCTGGACCGCACGACGCAGGGGAGCGCCAAGGTGGTGATCTCCGTGGTCGATGGCCCGCAGATCATGGAGATGCGCCAGGTGGTGCGGACGGTTCCCGTGGCGCCGCACGTTCAGGAGTACGTGGTGAAACTCGTGCTGGCCACGCATCCCGAAGGCCGGGAAAATCTTCTCGCCAACAAATACATTCGTTATGGAAGCTCGCCGCGCGGCGCCCAGACCTTGATCCTTGGCGGAAAGGTTCGCGCGCTATTGGACGGACGGTTCAATGTCAGCATGGAAGATATTCGCGCGCTGCTGCTCCCCGCTCTGCGCCATCGCATCATCTTGAACTTCGAAGCCCAGGCGGATGGCCGGACGACCGACGATCTGCTGGAAGAGATCGCCGGCAAGATCAGCCAAAATCTGAGGTCGTGAAGCTGCGGATTTGCGGCTCGCAGAGAGCGCGCCGGTAAGACCGCTTTTTCATTTTTGACCCGATGGCCATGACTTCGCCCCTTTTACTCGACCGCGAATTCTTGAAGACGCTCGAACAGGTCACGCTGCTGTGCCGCAACAACCTGGCCGGCGCCGTGGGCCCCGAGCACCGCTCGCGCATGCGCGGGCCGGGGATGGAGTTCGCCGATTACCGCCGGTACAGCTTCGGCGATGATCCTCGGTCTCTCGATTGGAGCGCCTATCTCCGGCTGGGAAAACTCTTCCTGAAGATTTACGAGACCGAGCAGCACATTCCCGTGCGGATTTTGCTGGATTGCAGTGAATCGATGGATTGCGAAGGCGCCGCTGAATCGAAATTCCTCTACGCGCAGCGGCTGGCGGCGACTTTCGCGTATCTGGCTCTTCTGCACCTGGACACGGTCACGGTCGTGCCGTTCGCGGAGCGGCTGAACAAGCCGCTGGTCGCCTCCGGCGGGCGCGACCGCCTCTGGCCGGTGCTTCAGTTTTTGGGCGAGCATTCCTGCGGGGGCGGCACCAATCTGTTTGGCGCGGCCAAAGAATTCATGGGGAGCCTTTTCATCCCGGGGCATCGTCATCGTGATTTCCGATTTCTTCGATGAACAGGGATGCGAGCGGGCCGTGGAGATGCTGCGCTCGGCCGGTCACGATTTCGTTCTGGTGCAGGTGCACAGCGCCGAGGAGCAACGCCCCTCGGCCGCCGGCGAGCTGATTCTGGAAGACGCCGAAACAGCCGCGCAGCGCACTGTAGATTGCTCGCCGGACAGCACGGCGCTTTACGAACGCCGATTCCTGGAATTCTCCGCGCGTTTGCGGCGGCTCGCCTTGCGCAACGGCGGACGGTACGCCCGCGCGGTCACCAACATTCCCTACCAGGATTTTGTGCTGCGAAGCCTGCGCAGCGGCCGGGTGGTGGGATGAATTGGCTGGCGCTCACTCCGGCGGAAGTGGCCGCGGTTTGGTCGGCGCTGGCCGCGCTGGCGCTGTGGCTTTACCTGCACCATCGCCGGCCCCAACACCGGCGAGTTTCCACGCTTCGCTTCTGGGCCAGCGTGCAGCCTGTCGCGCAGCCGCGCCGGCGGCGGCTGCGTGAACCCTGGGCGTTGCTGGCGCAAGTTTTGTTCCTGCTGTTTCTGATCCTGGCGCTGGCGAATCCTCGCTGGGGCGTCACGTCCGAGGGCCGCAGCGTCGTGATCGTGCTCGATACTTCGATTTGGTCGCAGGTGCGGCCTGCGGGCGCGTCCGCCTGGATCGACACGGAGCGCCAGGAGGCCCAGCGCGTGTTGGACTCGCTGCCCTCGGCTGACCGCGTGCTGTTGCTTCCCGCGGAAGCCGACGCGCCGCCGATTCTGCCGTTCACGACCGACCGGGGAGCCCTGCGCCGGGCGATCGCGGAGGCGCCTAGCTTCCAGCGGCGTTGCGGATATTCCGCGCGCGCTCGAAATGGGCAGGGCCGCGCTTGGGCGGCTCGCGGCGCGGGCTGCTTGTTTATGTCGGCCCCGGAATGCTCGACGAGCAGCAGGCGCGCGGCCTGGAAGAGTTTCGCGCGGTCGATGGAAAATCCGGACGACAACCGCGGCCAGCCTCAATTTCTAGTTCGTCTGGTGGGTGGCGATGCGCCCGTCCAGAACCGCGGAATCACGCGCCTTTCCTTGCGGCGCGACGCGGCGCAGCCCGATCTCTGGCATCTGCTCACGCAACTGAAGAATTACAGCGACACCAAAACGAATGTGGTCCTGAAGCTTTCGGTCAGCGGCCAACCGCTTGGCCAGAGAGCGATTTCGCTGTCTCCCGGCGAACTGGCCAATGCGGAAAATGAATTTACCTGGGCGAGAGGCGGGTTGCTGCAGGCCGAGATCAGTCCGTCCGACGCTTTGGAAGCCGACGACCGCGCGGTTGTCAATCTGCCCACATTCCGCGTGATACGCGTGGCCGTGTTTCCCGGCAATTCTCCTTTTCCGAGCGGATTTGCTCACCGTGCTTTCGAGCAACCCCTATTTGCAAACGGAGGTTGTGACTCCCGGAACGAACGCCGGACGTCTCGCCCGATGTCGCCATTTACCAGGGTACGAGCCTGCCTGCGCAGCCGGCGTTCAATTCCATTTGGTTTCTCAGCGGACCCGCTTCGGCCGCCTCGCATTCGGTTCGCGTCGTGGAGTGGAACTCGCAGCACCCGGTCACGCGCTGGGTTCGCACGCACGACGTCAGTGTGCGCAATCCGGCCGTGCTCAACATGCTGCCCAGCGATACGATCCTGGCTTCCACGGAAGGGAACCCGCCGGCGCCGTTGATCCTGGCCCGCGAACAAAACGGACATAGGTTGCTCATCATCGGCTTCGATCCGCACGACTCCAATTTTCCTCTGCAATCGGCTTTCCCGCTGCTGATGGCCGGCGGCATGGAATGGATGACGCATTCGGTGGATGAATCCGCGGATTCGCTTTCCACCGGAGAATTGGACCTGCCGGGCCCGGCTACTCGAATCATTGCCCCGTCGGGCAAGGACGTCCCATTTGCGCGCAAGGGCCAGGACGTGCACCTGCTCGCGACGGAAACCGGCATGTATCGCGTCGTCTCCGACCGGAGTCCCGGCTGAAACAAGCGTCGCCGTGAACACTCCGCTGTTGCCCGCGCAGCGCATGACGCTGACTGCGCTCGGAAACGGCCAGTATCGAATCCGAACCGTTTCAGCGGCCGGGAGGGGACTTGTGGCGCTGGCTGGTGCTCCTGGGCATCGTCGCGCTGTGGCTGGAATGGTGGCTGTATTATTCCGGCCGGGAAAATCGGCGAGCGATGGAGATGCGGGCGGCGCCCGTCGATGGCGAATTGCAGAATGCGGATCTGGAATTGGAGCGGGCCGCGGAGGAATCCGAGGTTCGCAAGCCGAACTTCGTCAGGTTGGGTGGCTGAGTGACATTCGATCAACCCATATTTCTGGTTCTGCTCGCGTTGCTGCCCGTCCTGTGGTGGTGGATGCGGAAGGCGCCGGGAGCATCGAGCGCGTGCCTGGCGCTGAAGTGCGCGGTGTTCGCCGTCCTGGTCATCGCTCTGGCGGATCCCTGGGCTCCCATGCGCGTGCAGAAGCTGGCCGTCACGGTGCTGATGGATACCTCCGCCAGCATGCCGCGCGAGTCGCTCGCAGCACGGCGAGGCCATGCTGCGCGATCTGGTTCGCAAAAATTCCGGCGCGGAGCTGCGGCTGATCACGTTCGCGGAACGCCCCAATCTTCGTCCTGTTCCCTCGCAAGCGGACAAGGTGAGCATCCCTGAAGGAGTCGACCCGAAGGAAGGCATGGCCACGGACATCGAAGGCGCGATGCAACTGGCCCTCAGCACTTTTCCGGCGCAGGGAGCGCGGCGGATTTTGCTGATCAGCGACGGCAACGAGAATCGCGGGCACGCGCTGACCGAAGCTTTGCGCGCGCGGGAGCAAGGCGATTGCCGTGTTTACCGTGCCCGCGGGTGGCACTGCGCCGCTGCCGGTGAAGGTGCAGAGCATCGCCTCCCCGCAAGATGTATTCTCCGGAGAACGGTTCATGTTGTCGTTGCAACTCGAGAGCGCGGGCGCGATTCCGGCGCGCGTCTGGATTACTTCTCAGGGCCAGGAGATCGGATCGACAAAGTCGGACTTGCATGCCGGCAACAATGCCGTGGACGTGGAAGCGCGCATCGCCGAAAGCGGCGTGAATTTGATGGAGGTGCATATCTCCAGTGCCGGAGCCGAGCAAGTATTGTTCTCGCAGGCCGTGACCGTGCGCCGCCCCCGTGTGCTCTACGTTTCGGGCGGCCACGAATCTTCCCCGCCGCTGCTGAAGACGCTGAAGCGGGCGCAAGTGGACGTGGAAACGGCGACGGCCTTCCCGGTGACTCCCGGAGCTCGGGACTGGGATGCCGTCCTGCTGGATAATTATCCCGACCACGATTCTTTCCGCCCGAGGAAGACGCAGCCCTCGAAAAATACGTCTATGCGGGAGGAGGCCTGATTTTTATCGCCGGCGACAGCAATGCGAAGCTCGCGCAGGAGCCGAAGACGCCTTTCGAAAAAATGTTGCCGGTGCGTGCCGCTGCCGCCTCCGGAGAAACCCACCGCGGTGGTGCTCGTGCTGGACAAGTCCGGAAGCATGAGCGGACCGAAAATTGAGATGGCTCGCGAAGCCGCGCGCGCCAGCATCAGGACGCTGCGCCCCATCGATAAGATCGGCGTCATTTCTTTCGACGAAACGTTCAACTGGGTGATTCCCATGGGACCGGCCGGCGATCTCGTGGAGAAGAGCAATCTGATCGGCCAGATTACCGCCAATGGCGGCACCAAGATCTATCAGGCTCGTGGAGTCGGCTTTCGAGAAGATCGTGACCGAGCAGGCCACGCACAAGCACATCATCCTGCTCACCGACGGTGTTTCCACGCCGGGCACGCAGGAAGATTTTCCGCGGCTCGAGCGGGACGCGCTCGCGAAACAAATTACTATTTCAACAATTGGTGTAGGGGACTACATTAATCGCGAGCTGCTGGAAGAGCTCGCTCGCAAGACGAAGGGCAAAGTCCATTTCGTCGAGAACCCGGAAACGATCCCGCAAATTATCAACGCGGAGGTACGCTCCGCGGACGATTTGGCGATCCAGGAACGGCCCGTGCGCGCCGTCCGCGTCCGGCCGGTGGAATTTATCGACGGTATCGATTTCGCCCGCTCGCCGCGCCTGCTGGGCTTCGTCAAGGCGGAAGCGAAGGAAGGTGCGGAGACGATTCTACGCGTGGATGTCGACAAGCCGCTCCTGGTGCGCTGGCGCTACGGCTTGGGCCGCGTGATCGCCTTTATGTCCGACGCCAAGAGCCGCTGGGCGGCGCCGTGGGTTCGCTGGACGTCCTTTGGAACGCTGTGGCCGCAAATGGTGCGCGACGCTTCTCACCGCGACCGCACCGTGCGCGCCGGCGTTCGTCCGGGAACAGTCGAAGGCGAAGCGGTCGTGTATTACGACGTGCTAGGGGATGCGGACAACCCGACAGCGGCACTCAGCGTTTCCGGACCTCCGCACATTCTCGTGTCGGCGCCGGGGGAGGCTTCTCGCACGGTTTCGCTCGAGGAAACTTCCCCAGGCCACTATGAGGCGCACATCCAGGCCGGTCAGGGCGGCCTCTATCGAATTGTTTCCGGGAGTTCCGAGCTGATCCTGCCCGAGGCCGGATTTTATCGTGAGGCGGAAGAAATGAAGCCGCAGGCGGTCAATACGGCGCTCCTCAGCGAGATCAGCCGGGTGACGGGCGGCCGCATGCACCCTTCGATGGACGAGTTGCTGAACAACAGGGGCAGCCTGGTGCGCGAACGAAAAGCCCTGTGGCCGTACTGGCTCATCTTAGCGTTGCTGCTCAATTTCGTGGAGGTCGCGCTGCGAAAGGGATTTTTCGAACGCCTGGTATCGTGGATGCGGGAACATTCGCCGCTTCCGTGGCGCCGGCAGCCGGCATGAAAAAGTTCGCCTGTAGCCGCGGAACGGAACGCGCTTACACATTGACATCGTAAAACGCCGTCGATATTGTGATTGGCATTAGCAGGCAGCAGTGGCGGTTTTGCGGCCGTACGCACCACGGCTAGAATCCTCGGGTAAGAGGGGGAGGGAGTCTCTGATGGACACGACGCGGCGCGGAGTGTTGAAAACCGTGGTCACTGCTGCGGGAGCTGCGGCAGCGCACGATCTCGCGCACGCGCAAGAAAAAGATCACGATCACGGCCATAGTCACCAAGCGGTCCCTTCAGACCCCGCCCTGCGCGTCAAGTCGCTGGAATCGCTCCTCGTCGAAAAGGGATTGGTTGACAGGGCCGCGCTCGATGCCTTGATCGACACCTACGAGCACAAGGTTGGCCCGCGCAACGGCGCGCGCGTGGTGGCGCGGGCCTGGGTTGATGCCGCTTACAAGCAACGCTTGTTGACGGACCCCGACAAGGCAATCGCAGAGCTCGGTTACGGCGGCCAGCAAGGCGAGCACATGGTTGTGGTCGAGAATACCCCGGCGTTGCACAACATGGTTGTCTGTACGCTGTGCTCTTGTTATCCATGGCCTGTTCTCGGTCTGCCGCCGGTGTGGTACAAGTCAGCCCCCTATCGCTCGCGTTCGGTAATTGATCCGCGCGGCGTGCTGCGCGAGTTCGGGCTTGAGCTTCCAGAGGACGTTGAGGTGCGCGTTTGGGACAGCACTGCGGAGCTGCGCTACTTGGTGCTTCCCGAGCGTCCATCAGGCACTGAGGCGCTAACGGAGGATGCGCTGGCTGCACTGGTTACGCGCGACGCGATGATCGGTGTGGCAAAAGTCCTTCCACGTCGGGAAGGGGGCAATGCATGAACGGCGTGCATGACATGGGCGGCATGCAAGACATGGGCCCCGTCAAGGAAGAAAAAAACGAGCCGGTGTTCCACCATGCCTGGGAAGGACGTGTGTTTGCGGTGGCGCGCGCGATGTCAGCCTGGCGCAAGTGGAATCTCGACGCCTTGCGTCACCAGCGTGAGCTGATTCCACCCGCCGAATATCTGCGCATGAGCTATTACGAGATATGGTTGGCTGGACTTCTCGAACTTATGGTCAAGGGTGGCTTGGTCACGCGCGCGGAGATTGGCAGCGGGATACCGGCGGCGGGCTCCCCCAAGCAAACCCCGGCGCTCACCGCGGACAAAGTGCCGCCGCTGGTCGCCCACGGTACTCCCGCGAACCGCGATGTGCCGGTACCCCCGCGATTCCAAATCGGCCAGCGCGTGCTCGCACGCAACATCAATCCCGTGGGTCACACTCGCCTGCCACGCTACGCGCGCGGAAAGCTCGGCACCATCGAACGTGACCATGGGGTCTTTGTTTTTCCTGATACAAACGCCCATTTTCTCGGCGAGAAACCGCAGCATGTCTACGCGGTTCGTTTTTCCGCACGCGAACTGTGGGGCGAGCAGGCCAAGCCGCAGGATACCGTCTACCTCGCGATGTGGGACGACTACCTTGAGCCAGCCTAATTCTGTTCCCGATTCTGAACGCTTCGCAGCTTTGCCGCGCCTGCCGCGCGACGACGGCGGCCCGGTATTTGCCGAGCCCTGGCAGGCACAGGCGTTTGCGATGGCCGTCAGGCTTTCCGACCAAGGGCATTTCACTTGGAAGGAGTGGGCGGCCGCGCTCGCAGATGAACTCAAGGCCGCAGCCGATCGCGGTGAGCCCGATGACGGTTCTCGTTATTATGAATATTGGCTAGCAGCTCTCGAGCGGCTGGTCACAGCCAAAGGATTGACCGATCCGGAAGCTCTACTCGCGCGCAAGGAGGCCTGGGCCGAGGCCTACCGGCACACCCCGCACGGCAAGCCCATCGAGCTTTCGGCTAGCTCCGGTACACCAGATCATCGTTGAAAAAATTCTCACCACGTGGTTGATGAACTGGCCTACTCACGCGCTTTCCTGAAATTGAGCCACTACCTCAAATGCGGATGACTTAAGAAAAGACCGTCGACGAAACCAATCTGGTAGCACAAGAATAGTCCGAAGCTCACACTCAGCATTCCCGAAGCCATCGCCAGTCCCCGATTCAATCGCACGAAGTGCTGCAACGTATAAGCGAACGGAAGCGCGATCGCCGCCGTAATCAGCATCATCCCGGCAATAGTTCCGAGTCCAAAGACGAGCAAATATCCGATGGCCCATGACGGACGATGGATCGTCGTCATGACCAACAAGGCCACCGCCGCCGATCCCGCAAGCCCATGCACAATTCCCACCGTCAGCGGCCGCGCGATGTGAAAGAGGCCAAGCGTTTTCAACCACTGCGGGCGCCACTGTGAAGCTTCGCCGGAAGTGGATTCCGATCCCGCAGGTTCATTTTCATCGTCGTGATTGTGAATCATCAAGCGACCCAGAATCACATGCGAGTGCGCGCTGGGGCCGAGCCGGCGAATCGTGATCCATTCGATCGCCCGGCGCATCAGGCCGGTTAGGTTTAGTACGCCCAGCAGAATCAGCATGAGCCCCACGGATAATTCCATGCTCATGCCAAGCCTCGGTGGAATCGTCAGATTGAAAAGAATGATGGCGGAGCCCACGCCGAGAATCGTGACTGTGTGTCCCAATCCCCAGAATGCGCCGATCAGCGCGGCGTGCAGCATCGTCCGCTCGCGGCTGACGATGGTGGTCACCGCGATGACGTGATCGGGATCGGTGGCGTGCCGCATCCCGAGAAAAAATCCCAGCAGCACGATGGCAAACAGTGTAGCCATTTGGTTTCCTGCTTCGAGCACCGATGATTGTACAAGCGATGCCGGCGTCTTCGTAAGACTCAATACTTTCTGTGATCGAACGGAGGGAGCCGCACGACCAATTCACGGGCTGCATCCCACAGCTTCTTGTTCATGCGAGTCAAGTCAGAAGCGGACGCCGCGAGGTATCGAACCACGCAGCCGCCTCGGGAGAGCAGGCTCACTCCGCCCTTAACTTGCGGCACGTTTTCCAACTCCGCATGCATCGCGGCTGCCGCTCCCGTCCAGTTCTCGAATCCGTCGGCCAACAAACTTAGGCAAGCCAAGTAGCTGAATTCTTCCATCAGGCCAAGATGTTCGGGTCTTCGCGCGGCAGGATTGATTTTGGTGCGATTGAGGAAGGCGGGCCTGCCGCAAACAACGACTTCCATTCGGGAATCAATCTCCGAAAAATTCCAGCGTTCCCCGCGGGCCACGCGGCCCGCGGCAAAAGAGTCCAGGAGAATGGCACGGCTTCCCCGCGCCATTTCCACGCACAAAGACTGTTGCAAAGCGGAACCGGTGTGAGGAATCACGTGGTCCGGAAGATATTCAAGCGTAGCTCCTTCGCCAACCTGGATCACGGTTTCCAGCACCGCTGGTTTTTCCGCGGTCCGATAGATGCGAGTTGCCGAAGGCGTCGTCAAACAGACATGCGTGTCTTTTTCCTGAACGATTTCCGTAAGAAGGTGATCGCCGCCCAACACTCCTCCGGTCGGATTGAGGAGCATCAGGTACGCGGTTCCGTCTTCCAGCATAAGCGGAGTAAGCGCTTGCAGAGGCAGCGTGAAACGCGATTGGCGGAGGATCGTCCTTTCGCCGCGGCGCTCGAATTGCAAACGCAGGTAGCCGTCTCGTCCGACTCGCTCAGGATTCCGTTCTCTATTCAAAGAGCAGGGAGTGGCGGATCCACTCGATGACTGTGTCCACTCCCGTGCCGGTTTTGAGATTTGTGAAAACGTAGGGCCTCTCTCCGCGGACGCGCTTGGCGTCCCGGTCCATCACCGTCAGGTCCGCGCCCACGTACGGCGCCAAATCGATTTTGTTGATGACCAGAATTCCGGATGTCGTGATTCCCGGTCCGCCCTTTCGCGGAATTTTGTCGCCTTCCGCGACATCAATTACGTAAATCGTGGCGTCGACGAGTTCCGGGCTGAACGTGGCGGCCAGGTTGTCTCCTCCACTTTCGATGAACAAAATGTCGAGGTCCGGAAATCGCTGGAGCAGCATGCTGGATGCTTCGAGGTTCACCGAAGCATCTTCGCGAATCGCCGTGTGCGGGCATCCTCCCGTTTCCACGCCGACGATCCGGTCGGGGGAAAGCACGCCGCGCCGTGTCAGGAATTCCGCGTCTTCGCGCGTGTAAATGTCATTCGTGATCACGGCCAATTGATGGCTCGATTTCAAACGCGTGCAGAGCGATTCGACTAAAGCGGTTTTTCCCGATCCCACCGGGCCGCCGATGCCGATCTTGAGAGGTTTGCCGATCACGACCGGAACAACCTCGCATCGAGCTTCGCGTGACGCATGGCGGCAATTTCGAGAGCCGGTGCGAACGCCCACATTCGGCTTCAGTCTTGCCTTGCACTTCCGCCGCAAGTTTCGCGATCAGCGGCCGGATGTTCCACAGGATGCGCTGTCCGGCAAGCTGGCCCAAAGGCATGAGCCGCAGGGCTGCGCCAACCAGCGCCGCGCTTGTCGAATAAAGATACGCGCCGGCCATTTCTTCAGGAGGCCACGCCATCACGCCTCCCATGATTCCGAAGACCACGGCGTGATGCCCGGGCGTAGCTCCTTTTCCAACGGCTTCACCGAATTCCGTCAACACGCGAGGACATGTCGGGCAAATGATTCGCGACGCGCAGCGTTTGTCTTCCCATTTGGCGGCTCGCGTCGCGCAGTTCACTCGCCGTCTTCATCGCATCGAGTGTTTCATCCAGGGCAAGGCACGCTGCGAGATCTTCAGCCCGTGCCGCCCGCCAAGCGCACAACGATGCAACCGCATCGGTGGGAGCGGCGGAGCCTTCCAAGTAGGCCCGCAGAAATTCTTCAACTCCCGCCGCGTCCTGCACTCCTCCGGACTGAACGTAGTATTCGAGGCCGAACGAGTGCGCGTACGCGCCTGCGGGGAAAAGTCCATCCGCAAACTGGAGCAAGCTTAGAAAATTATCCATGTGAATGGCTCTCGGTGTTTCCGATCGGATTGAACACCGCCTGCCGCCTCTCCCACCGCGCACCAAGGCGATCCATCAAGCGGACCATCGCTTTGTCGTCCGGCACCAGCAATTTATTCCCCTCCATGGCGAGAGGAAAATGCCGGTTGCCAACCTCGAATGCGATCTTCACGGCTTCCGCGCAATCAGACGGCAAAATCTCAAGCACGGATTCGGTAGCCGCCTCGACTCTCAAATACCAATCCTGCTCGACCCACAAAATCGCGTCCGGTGCGAGCGTCGTGCCGGTAGGAAGAGCCAGGCCGATTTTCCTTCCCTTGTCCGTCGTGAAACGGCCGCGAACCCACCGGCGTTGCTCCCAGGTGAGCACCAGCTTGTCATCTTCTTTGGCCCGCAAGATCCGCGAGACTGGCAGGCGGAATCAAGCGATCGATAATCAGTAGAGTTGCCCCACATCAAAATAGAAAAGTACCGCTGCGCCATGGGCAATACTTGCGCTGCTTCGCAAGTCAGGAGTTGGCCGTCCGCTCGCACTTCGTATGTGTCCGGATCGACTTCGATCCGCGGCAATGCGTCGTTGTTGACCATGTCCCGCTTGGTGAGTCCGCGGCAACGATTCACGGCGACAGCGGTTTTCTTCAGCCCCAGCTTGCCAGGTATGTCCGGCTTTCAAGGCGGCCTTCGACAAAAATGTAAAAGACGTACGATGCAGCGCGCCGCCGTACGCGCCGAACATCGGCCGGTAAATCACCGGCTGCGGAGTGGGAATCGAAGCGTTAGCGTCGCCCATCACCGACCACGCAATCATGCCGCCCTTCACCACCATCTCGGGCTTTACTCCGAAAAATGCGGGCTTCCACAGCACGAGGTCCGCGAGTTTTCCGGTTTCCACCGAGCCGACTTCCTGGGCGATTCCGTGGGCGATCGCGGGATTGATGGTGAACTTTGCCACGTACCGCCGCACGCGCACATTGTCGCTTCCGGATTTTTCACCGGGCAACGGCCCGCGCTGGCGTTTCATTTTGTCCGCGGTCTGCCAGGTGCGCGTAATCACTTCACCGATCCGGCCCATTGCCTGCGAGTCCGAGGACATCATGCTGATCGCGCCCAGATCGTGGAGGACGTCCTCGGCGGCAATCGTCTCCGCGCGGATGCGCGATTCCGCGAAGGCGACGTCCTCGGGGATCGCGGGACTCAGGTGATGGCACACCATTAACATATCTAAATGCTCATCAAGCGTATTCACCGTGAACGGCATCGTCGGATTCGTGGACGAAGGCAGGCAGTTCGCCTCGCCGCAAACCTTGATGATGTCGGGCGCGTGCCCTCCTCCGGCGCCTTCGGTGTGATAGGTGTGAATCGTGCGCCCCTTAAACGCGCGGATGGAGTCCTGCACGAACCCCGCTTCGTTGATCGTGTCCGTGTGAATCGCGACTTGCACGTCGTACTCTTCGGCCACCGAGAGCGCGCAATCGATCGCCGCCGGAGTCGTTCCCCAATCTTCATGCAACTTCAGGCCGATCGCGCCGGCCTCGATTTGTTCGCGCAACGGCGCGGCAAACGAAGAATTGCCTTTGCCGAGAAATCCCAGATTGATTGGAAATCCGTCGGCGGATTCCAGCATGCGGTACATGTTCCACGCGCCGGGAGTGCACGTGGTAGCGTCGGTTCCGGTGGCAGGCCCCGTGCCGCCGCCGATCAACGTCGTCAGGCCGCCCGAAAGCGCCGTCTCCACGAGCTGGGGGCAAATGAAATGAACGTGCGCGTCGATCCCGCCGGCGGTAACGATTTTTCCTTCCCCGGCGAGCACTTCCGTTCCAGCGCCGATGATCATTCCGGGCGTCACTCCGCTCATCACGTCCGGATTGCCGGCTTTGCCAATCCCCGCGATTCGGCCGTTGCGTATTCCGATGTCCGCTTTGTAGATTCCGCCGTGATCCACGATCATCGCATTCGTGATCACCAGATCGAGAACCCCGTCGGCCCCGGTGGCGGAGGCCGACTGTCCCATGCCATCGCGAATCACTTTGCCGCCGCCGAATTTGGCTTCCTCGCCGGGAGTCGTGAGATCCTTCTCGATTTCAATGAACAGATCGGTGTCGGCGAGCCGGACGCGGTCGCCGGTCGTCGGCCCGTACAAGTCGGCGTATTGGCGGCGTGGAATTTTTAGGCTCATGCGCTTGTGGTCCTCTGCTAGGTTGCCGAAGAACTGATAAGTCTTGTGGGTCGTGCCTTTTCATCCTGACGATGGAAGGATAGGCACGACATAAAGGCTCCGTTTTCTTCAGGGGTTTTAACCCCTGAAGAGTCTGTATGACAACCAGAGAACCTTTGTCGGCCGTAGCTGTGTCCACCAGAGGCATCTGCCGCACCTACGGCGCTTGGTATCTCGCTATTCCGCGCACCCAGCGCCTCCGCACTGGGCTACAGTCTTCCGCGCCTCCGGCGCTGCGGCGCGACCCGCAAATAAGAAACTACCAACCACGAGTCGCCCATTACAAATCCGGAGCGCCAGAGGCGCGACAGAACGTAGCTCAGCCCGGAAGGGCTGGGAACGGCGGCCATGGGAATTCTGAGCACCGGAGGTGCGGCACATACGCGCCACAAATGATAGTCCTCACACAGGCTCTGAAGGCCCGAAACCGAATCTTTCCGCGATCTGTTAGAAACCTTGCTCGGCGGCCCGCTTCAGAGCCATCGCCTTCGTAGACGCGTTCGCAGGGCCATTCGTCAAACCATTGAGGCCGTGAATCGTGGCGGACCCGCCAATCTCAACCAGCAGTACCCTCTTCGAATCTCCCGGCTCGAAGCGCACCGCGGTCCCCGCGGGAATATTCAGCCGCATGCCGTAAGCCGCCGCGCGATCGAAGCGCAGCGCGCGATTCACCTCGAAAAAATGAAAGTGAGACCCAACCTGGATGGGCCGATCACCCGTATTGGCAACTTCCAATTCGATTTCGCGGCGGCCCTCATTCGCGATCACCGGGCTTTCCGCCAGCTTATATTCCCCTGGAATCATTTGACACCTCAAGCTGCTAAACTGTCCCGCTGCGGACTAGAAGCCATCTCACAAATCGCTTCGTACCAATTTTCTCCGCTCAAGTACTCCGCCACGATGACGCGCCAACGGCGCGGAGTATGACAGCCCGGGGCAACGCCCCGGGGGCGTGTCCGAGTCCATGTTCCGCCCTGCAAGGGCGGAGGATTCCTGCGCCCTTGCAGGGCGCACCAATCCATTCCGAAACCCAGGGCGTTGCCCTGGGCTGGAGTGCAGCGGCGCTTTCAGCGCCGGAATCAAAGTCGAGCAAATCCAAATTCAAGAGCCTTGGCGGTTAGCCATTTATGAGATGGCGCCTAACGAATCGGCCGATGAACCGTCACCAGCTTCGTGCCGTCGGGAAAAGTTCCTTCCACCTGAACCTCGTTCACCATTTCGGGCACGCCTTCCATGACATCCTCCCGCTTCAGAATCGTCGCGCCAAATTCCATGAGTTCCGAAACCGAGCGGCCATCGCGGATTCCTTCGAGGAGTTCGGCCGTGATGAGCGCGACAGCCTCGGGGTAATTCAGCCGCAGTCCGCGCGCACGCCGCTTGCGGGACAGTTCCGCGGCGCTGGCGATCAGCAACTTGTCAATTTCCCTGGGTGTGAGGTGCATGCCTTATTCTTCAAGCGCCGGGCGACGGGTGCGGGCTCTACTTGGAGCCCGCCAGAATTTTAGTTCTCTCGCGGCGCCTTCCTGCGCATGATATCGAAGCAATTGGCCATTGACCATGCAAAATCTAAATGCTCTGCATACGCGGGCGCAGCAAGGCTCTGCCATGAATCGCTGGAAGAGGAGAACGTTGCAAAACCGCACCCTTCACAAGGAACGTGAAGGCTGCGGCACCCCCATTTCTCAACCAACGCAAACACTGCCCTACCAGCCCTCAATGCCGGAGTGATCCCCTGACGCCATTGGTGTATCATCCCTCGTCAATATTTTAGCGGGCTCAAAGTCGCCAACGCGCCAATGCACTTTGGCCACGGCGCGTAGAGCCCGCGTCCGTATCCCCAAATGCTTAACTACCTCGAGCGGCAGACCAGTCTGACCGGGAACCAGCGCCGCATTATTTTTGCGGCCGTTCTCGGCGACATGCTCGAGTTTTTCGATTACTTCCTGATCGGCTATGTGGTGGCCTTCATCGCGGGCCCCTGGAAACTCACGTTCGGAGAATCAGCGTTCATCCTGCTTTCCTCGGGTTTTGGCGCGATGTTCGGCGCGGTTTTCTACGGCTGGTTGGCGGACAAGATCGGGCGCCGCAAAGTTTTCCTCATGACGGTGCTGAATTTTTCGATCGCTACCGGCATCTTGACATTTACTCCGGACAACGCCTGGCTGTTCCTGGCCATATTCCGTTTCCTGATCGGATTCGGCGTGGGAGGCTTGTATTGCGTGGACCTTCCGCTGGTGCAGGAGTTCGTGCCCGCATCAAAACGCGGCATGGTCGGCGGGCTGGTTACCGCCGCCGTCCCTGTCGGCGTCCTGATGGGCGCCGCGCTCGGCGCGTACGCGACTCCCTACGTGGGCTGGCGAGGTCTTTTTGCGATCGGGATGGTTCCTGGGCTGCTCACGTTATTGATCCGGGCCTGGGTGCCGGAGTCGCCGCGGTGGCTGATCCAGATGGGACGGATCGAGGAGGCGCGCAAGTCGCTGGCTTGGGCCTTAGAGATGGATCCCGTCGACCTTCCGCTGAGCGCGCCGGAGGGGCAGAAGTAGCCGATGTCCCGGCTGTCGGACATTTTCCGGTATCCGAGGAGCCTGGCGGTCTCCTGGATCACCAATCTGGGCGCGCAAACCGGCTACTATGGACTTACGCTATGGGTACCTACCTTATTGGTACAACTCCTGTCAGTGACGCCCGCGCGTGCGTCCTTCCTGCTGATCTTTGTCAATCTTGCCGGCTTGTTCGGGCGCGTCGGATTGTCGTATCTATCGGACGCCATCGGCCGAAGGGCTTCCGGCGCCATCGCCAGTTTCGGTGCGGCGATCCTGCTGGTTGTGGCTGCGCTTTACCATGACGTCTTTTTCGGAACGGTGTCCCTGTTCTGGTTGGTATTGATTGTGAACAATGCGTTTGCCGACGGAGGCTTCGCGATCGTTGGCCCGTACTCCGCCGAGGTGTGGCCTGTGGCGCTGCGAACCACCGGCATGGGCTCGGCGTACGGGTTCGGCGGCCTCGGTAAAGTGATCGGCCCGCTGGGCCTCGCGCTCATCGTGGGATCTTCCAACATCATCACGCCAAAAGCGTCGGTCGCGGCGCTGCTGCCGGCGTTTTCCTATTTGGCGGGCTTTTTCGCCCTGGCGGGTTTCGCGTACATTTTCATCGGAATGGAAACGAAGGGCCGCTCGCTCGAAACGATTGAGCGCGATCTGGACGCGTCACGCGCAACGCAGTTAGCGCCGGCAAAGTCCGAAGACCGTCGCTGATCGGCGGATCGAATCCTCATCGGACGCGAATATCAATTTTTCCGCCGCCGTTCACGGCGAGCGTTCACGGTAAAGCGGCGCGGGCTGTTGGCCATGCGCTCGAGGACCTCACACACGACGCCAGTGTCTTCCGCGCCCCGCCCCATGGCCATCGCGGCGGTATAGATGGGCGCGCTGGCTGAAAACAGCGGCGTCGGACAATCAATCTTTCGCGCGTAGTCGCCGATGATGGTCATGTCCTTCTGCCAAGTCTGCACCTTCATGGTCACGTCGGAATAATCTCCCTTTACCATCATGGGGCCGCGCACCTGAAGCATGCGCGAATTTCCCGCGCCGTCGGAGACCACTTTCAATGCGAGCGCCGGGTCGAGCCCCGATTTCATGGCGAGCACCATGGCTTCGGCGGCCGCCACATTGTGAATCGCCACCAGGAGATTCGCGACGAACTTCATCTTGGAGCCCGCGCTAAACGCGCCCACGTAATAATGGGCGCGCGCAAACCCTTCCAGGACCGGAGAGATGCGGCGATAGCTCTTGCGGTCGCCGCTCGCGTACACCACCAAATCCTTGACGCGCGCTTGCGCTCCAGTGCCGCTCAAAGTGCAATCGAGCAGGGTCACGCCGCGTGCCGCGAGCAGTTTGCGCGCCTCTTCCTTCACCGGGATGGGCAGCGTGCTGGTCTCGATCACAATTTGATGCGCCCGCGCCGATGTGGCGAGCTCCGCGGCGGTGTCCAGCAGCGCCTCGGAGGATGGCAGCGACGTCACCAGGATGTCGCATCTCTTGGCCGTTTCCCGGCAACTGCTCGCGGCGGTTCCCCCCGCCTTGCGAAGATCTTGACGGCGTCGAGGGAGCACGTCGTAGCCCACGACTCTGAACCCTGCGCGGATGAGACTGGCCGACATCGCCGATCCCATAATTCCGAGTCCAATCATCCCCACAGCCTTTGACTCCATGGTTCTCCTTCCGGTTTTGTCGCAACGTGACAACGGCGAACGATAACTCTAGCAGAATGTGCCACCGCAGAAAGGAAGTTGGCGCGCATTTCTGCAAAGGGGACGGGAAAAGGCATGGGATTACATATGGTGGTAGTGTGTGCGCTTGCGTGAATGCTGTTAATCTTCTTTGCGAGGTGTACGTCCGATGGCGAATGCCAATCCGAAAGTAACGCTCAAAGACATCAATGCTGCCGCGGAGCGATTGAAAAATTGGGGACGCTGGGGCGCCGACGACGAGATCGGCACGCTCAATAACATTTCACCGCAAGATATCGTCAATGCGGCGCGCCTGATTCGCAAAGGGAAAGTTTTTTCGCTGGCTCTGAATTTTGATAGCAACGGCCCGCAGAACGGCTTGTGGGGCAATCGCTTCAATCCCATCCATACCATGCTGGCGACCGGGACGGACGCGGTAGCCGGCCGCCAGGAATCGATTGGCATACGTTACGCGGATGACGTGGTCACCATGCCCTTGCAATGCGGCACGCAGTGGGACGCGCTCGGCCACATTTTCTTCGGCGAAAAAATGTGGAATGGGTACGACGCTCGACTGGTCGATTCCAACGGCGCGCAGAAGAACGGCATCGAAAAAGCAAAGGACAAGATGGTCGGGCGTGGCGTGCTTCTCGACGTGGCCCGGCATAAGGGTGTCGAATTCCTGGAGGACGGCTACGGGATCGGGACCGGCGAACTCGAAAAGTGCGCCGCCGATCAGGGCGTTGAAATTCGACGCGGCGATTTCGTCATCGTCCGCACGGGACACATGGAACGCTGCCTCAGCTCCGGAGATTGGGGCGGCTACGCCGGCGGCAACGCGCCGGGGCTCCGATTTGAGACTGCCGACTGGATTCGCCGCGCGGACATCGCTGCGATCTGCGCGGACACCTGGGGCTGCGAGGTTCGGCCAAATGAATCGGACGTTGCCAGCCAGCCCTGGCACTGGATTGTCATCCCCATGATCGGCATCAGCATGGGTGAAATTTTTTATTTGAAGGACCTCGCCGCGGACTGCGCGAACGACCACGTGTATGAATTCTTTTTCTGCGCCCCTCCGCTGCCCATCACCAGGGCTGTTGGGTCACCCGTGAATCCCATGGCCATCAAATAATGGAAACGGCATGAGCGGCAGAACACACGCGGCAGAACACGGCTTGACGCCCCCAGGCAAGCCGTCGTAACCTCCCGCGTAGGATCGCGCGCTCAACTAAATCACTGACAAATGCGCTCGAGGAGGGCAACACATGAAACGACTGTGTACCGTTTTTGCGATTCTGTTCCTAACATTGGCTGCTGCAGGGGTGGTAGTGGCACAGGGTAATCCATTTGTGGGTACCTGGAAACTCGACGTTGCAAAGTCGAAGTACGATCCGGGTCCGGCGCCCAAAAGTCAGACGCGTACGTGGGATGCCTCCGGGAAAGTCACCGTCAAGGGCGTCAACGCGGCCGGGAAGCCCATGTCGTACGGATACCCCATCAAGAACGATGGCAAGAATTATCCAACAATCGGATCGATCCCGAACGGGGCACAAACTATTTCCAGCGAGAAGCTTGCCCCCAACACGGTCGAAGTACATTTTATGAGGGGTGGTAAACCCGCCGAGACGACGACATTCGGGGTCTCCAAAGACGGGAAGACGCTGACAATTTCGGCCAAGGGATCCAACCCGGACGGTTCGCAATTTAATAACGTAACTGTTTGGGAAAAGAAGTAGGAGTACTCGCCCGGAAAATGCGACGCTAGAAACTTCGCGGCCGTATTGGCGCGACGGGGTGAATCGCGCTCCTGAGGGACAAGGTGGGATGCGCAACATCCGGGTGGTCGCGAAGTGGGTCGCTTTCAATCCCATCGTCTCTTCGCTTGGCCACTTCCTTAGGGGCTAGCGGCGACGTTTGCCGAAACCAGGTGCACTTATTTGTAATGGGGCTGTAGCGCCTGAGGCTAAGACAGGTGGTGTGGCATGGCTTACACCAGCAACGCAACCCCCTAAAAATGCGGGTTTTGCTTTTGGCGGACCTTGGCGCTGGTGGGTAGGTTTTGCGGGGAGTACAGCAGAAGTGGGGCCCTCAGCGGGCTCCCTGTATTCCGGTCGATGGCCGGAATTCCTCAAACCTCGCCATCCCAAGTCCATTGATGGTAATCTGCTGTTGCTCTACCCGCAGGATGGTCATGCCGTTCATTGACTTTGGGCAACGCGCTCCTACGAGTTCTAGAGTAAAAAACACCAGCTCCTAAGGAGGGGCTGCCCATGGGCAGTTCTGACAGAGAGGCACCAAGGAGACCGATGTTTGCGCCGGCGATCATCTCGCGCGAGCGTAGACCAATTAAGCTAATTCCAGAGTCTCTGGCCCGCAGCACGGCAGAAACGTTCGATGTCCAGTCATTTCTTGACTTCACCGCAAAGGCCAGAAAGTTGGTGAATTTTCAGAAGAACGAGGTCATTTTCCTTACGGGCGATCCCGCCGGGCATGTTCTGTATATTGAAAAGGGCCTGGTGAGACTGTCGGTTACCTCGAGTCGCGGCAAGACGGTGGTGGTAACAGTCCTGGACGCGGGTAATTTTTTTGGAATCTGGTGCTTAGCGGGCCAGCTTCGAAGGACGGCGACGGCTACGGCCATGGCGCCGACCACCGCACGCGTCATTCCCAAGGAACAGATGCTTCGCTTGCTTCGTACCGAACCCGCTTTTTCGGAGTATTTCATTTCCTTCCTGCTGAAAAGGAATATGCGAATCGGGCAACAGGTGATCGACCTGCTGTTTGACCCCAGCGAAAAACGTCTGATTCGCACGCTTCTGTTTCTCGCTCAGTTTGGCGCCAGGGACGGCGACAAAGTGACACTTTCCCATGTTCCGCAAGAGCTGCTGGCGGAGATGATTGGATCGACGCGTACGCACGTCAACAGTTTCATGACCAAACTCAAGCGGCTCGGTTTCGTCGAATATAACGGCGGGCTGCTGAAGATTCACCGCACGCCACTGACGTCATTGCTTTAGGATTTTAAGTTGGCCGTTCACGGTTTTGCGCACCTGTATGCCGCTTCCGTTTTCCTTCTAGCAGATCAGGCGCCAGGAATCCCCGCTTTACCTCGCTCTCCATTCTTTCGTGGGATCAAGTAATACGGCTCACGTTGGGATCCGTGAAAACAACGCAGTTCCGCAATCACGCTGCCGAGACAATCCTAACGCTGAGAATTGTCTGATTTTTGACACGTCCGACTTTTGACAGACAACTGTGTCTTCTTTCCTATATATCCAATGCATGGGGCTGACACACGAATTAGGTCGCCCTAACTAATGTAGTTCTAAATGAAGGAGCCGTATGACCGAGGGGAAGAAGATTCTCGCTGGAAGTTCCAGTGAGGAGCAACAGGGAGAAGAGCCGCTAACGAGCGACCGCGAAAAGGAAATCGTGCAACTCGTGACGCAGGGCTATCGTGATAGCGAAATCGGCGAAAGGCTTTTTA
Organism: Terriglobia bacterium; assembly: GCA_963811715.1. Lineage (GTDB taxonomy): Bacteria > Acidobacteriota > Terriglobia > Acidiferrales > UBA7541 > Palsa-360. The sequence continues at coordinate 780,292 of CAWESM010000003.1, read as the reverse complement.
TCAAAGAGCAGACCGTCAACGAGCACCTGCACGGCATCTTCGATAAGTTAGGAGTCTCCGACCGCTTCGAACTGGCGCTATATGCCATTCAATACCATCTGATCGAACGTCCGTAGCGGCAATTCCTGGGAGGGCCAGCGCCTGGTTTCCGTTTGGGTCACGGGATAGGAAATATGCGGGTTCAATTGTGTCAGAGGCTGAGGAAAAAATGAGAGAACGTCGCAGGACACGCCGATACGATCTCGTATTGCCCATGACGATTGAGGCTTCCATCGGGAATCCGCCCTCGTCATGCAACGCCAAGACGCTGGACATCTCCACGCGCGGCGTCTATTTCGTTCTTGAAAGCGATCTTGAGGTCGGCAAAAAGCTGGGCCTGACGATCAAACTGCCGACAGGACCCCCCGATGGGATGGAAGTGTTCCTCCTGGCCATCGGAACGGTGGTGCGCGTCGAAAAGCGATCGGAGAACGGCGTCCAGAGCGTTCGTGTTGCCGCCGCCATTCGACGTTACGAATACTTTCTTAATGGGATTCCCAATAATTCTGCCCAGTGGCGATCATCTCTGGCGCGACGTTTTGCGCGGCAACGAAAACGCCAACGGGCTTGAGTTCCGCGAATCGGTAGGGCTCGAGATTCTGATTGCAATACCGGATTCGGGAATAAACCTGCACGGATAGGAGGGCGGCAAAGGCAAAAACGGCGCAATTCATAAATAATAGGACCGGCGCCGGCTGCTTCTGGAAGGGAGCAGACGGCGTTTTCCTTTTTCCCGCGTGCCAGGCGCCTTCACTCTGAATATTCCCGGTTGACCTTCACTCACTTCTTCCTTAGTTCTCGTGTTCACTAAAGGCTGCTCCCGTCCACGCGGCTCAAGATCCCTGGATTGCTAATTGTGCGCTCCTTAGTAACGTAAATATAATTATTATCATCTGACGGCACATGGTGGCCGCCTCCGTTCACGGAGAAAAGACAGTAGCGGAACTGTCTGACTTTTAACACGTCCGACTTTTGACAGACAACTGCGCCTCCTTTCTTATATATCCATTGCATGGGATTGGCGCAAGAATACGAACCGGCCAGAAACATGCCAGCGGTATGCGCGGCAGCGCGTACCTTTGGCAAGGGATTTCAACTCAATCATTCGGCAACCCGCCATCAGCACTTATCATTGTTCTCAGATCTTTCGTTAGCCGCTTTGGGGGAGATTGTTTCAGCGGCTCGCGAAAAGCCTTACTCGCGGCGGCAGACCATCTTCTCCCAGGGCGATCCGGTGGAGCAGGTAATACTGCTTGCGTCGGGATCCGTGAAAACAACGCAATCGGGCCAGAATGGGACGGACGTAATCCTCAGGCTCAGCGGACCAGGCGACTTGATCGGAGTTCCTGGGTTGGGTCGCAGGTGCCACCACCGCTCCACGGCGCGCGCACTCACATCCTCCAGGGCGCTGGTCTGGAACGCCGCTGTGTTCGAGGCTCTCTCGGCACGCTTTCCGGCTCTGCGGCACAATCAAACCCGCATTCTGGACGACCATTTAAGGGAACTTGAGGAGCGCTTTTGCGAGATTTCCACCGAAAACGTTGCCAGTCGACTGGGTCATGAAATCGCTCGATTGGCGACCCGGGTAGGGGAACGCGTAAATGGCGCCGTAAAAATCAGCCTTTCCTGCGAGGAGCTAGCGCAGTTGACCGGCACCACTCTTTTTACCGTCAGCCGCCATCTCTCCCAGTGGAAAGAGGAAGGCCTCGTGAGCACGGGACGGAGAGTTGTGATGGTTCATGATGCCCAGGCCCTCGCGGAACTTTCCGAGTGGAAATAATGTCTCCCTCCGATAGGCCGCCGAGGTTATGCAAGGTGCCCCGGCATCTGTCCGAGGCGGTAGTGGGCTACGTTGAATTTTGAGTGGCCCACTAATCCAGAGGTCGTCCCGTTATCTGCTCGAAATCGGAAGGGATCAACCCCCGCCGTGGTGCTCTCTTGCGCAGCACTCTTTCGGCCCATCTGGAGGAGAGCATGAACCGGAACAAGCGGGGGTGCACGGGCTTTTGGGACATCAGATGTACGGAGCCGCGGGACGTGAGATGAAGACCCGACCGCGATGCAATATAGGCAAGGCTCCGTTGGCTGTAAATAGAAACATGCTGGCCAGTCTCTAGCGAGTAGTACCACCCCTGACCCGGAGGTGGCTTGTGCGACGGAAGAAGTTCCGTGGTCAGAAGGACATTCCTAGAGCGACGAAGCATGTCCGCGATCCCCTGCATGGGGTCCGGAAGGTGCTCGAGTACCTCGAAGGCCGTGAGCAGATCATACTGCTGGTCCTCAGCGGCCTCAAATCCACGCGCAAACACGTTTTTGGCGTAACGATCAAAATAGCGGAATTCGTAACCAGAATCCCGCATCGCGCGAACCAGCAGAGCAGTCCCAGCCCCGTAATCAATAAAACGGCCCGCGGGATTAAAAAACGCGCGTATGACCAACGATGTCGTGCGAATCAAGGAAAGGTTTCGGGAGACGATCCCAACATCGCTACTGGAGATCGCTTCTGCGTACGCTTCGTCCAACCAATACGGCTTCTCCGTCTGAACCAGTCCGCAAGCGGGGCATTCGAAGTAGGCAACTTGCAAGCGCTTCAATACGAGCGCCGTACCAAACGGCGCGGCCTCAGCAGAGCAAAGTCGGCAGATCATTCTGGCGAGCATATCACGCCACAATGACGAGTAAGTCCGCCAGTTAGCTCCATTTACACCGCTTTCGGGGGGTGCTCGCTTTGCCGTCCAGCCTCTAGCTTCCAACCTCCAGCCTCTAGAACTGGTGGGCCTGGGTGGACTTGTTCACCCTGAGGACAACGAAGGGAACCACCGACCTTCCCGATCCTATCGGGACGCTCTTGCCAGTGCCTCGATATAATGGTGGCTTTTCATTCGTTTGACGTATCGTTCGCGTTGTGACGCTTCGCTCCGCGTCGGATATTCTTCGGAATGAAAAAGCGTCCAGGGCCCGCGATTCTTGATCGACGGAGTACGGTTGTTATTATGCTCGAAAATTCTTCGAGTCAAGTTTTCCGTGTGGCCCACGTAGAAACGGCCCGTGGTCTCGCTCCGTAGTACGTAGAAATGGTAAGGCATGGGTCACAAAATGGTGGGCCTGGGTGGACTTGAACCACCGACCTCGCCCTTATCAGGGGCGCGCTCTAGCCACCTGAGCTACAGGCCCAACAGAAGGAACCGTGCAAAACTCTGCAAAACATCATAGCGGGCTACCAAGGAAGGGGTCAAGTAAAGAGCGGCGAGCTAGCGAAGTTCATTTTCCCTGCAGCCAACGCGCCCACCGACCTTCCCGATCTGATCGGGACGCTCTAGCCACCTGAGCTACAGGCCCAACAGAAAGAACCGTGCAAAACTCTGCAAAACATCATAGCGGGCTACCAAGGAAGGGGTCAAGTAAAGAGCGGCGAGCTAGCGAAGATCATTTTCCCTGCAGCCAACGCGCCCACCGACCTTCCCGATCTGATCGGGACGCTCTAGCCACCTGAGCTACAGGCCCAACACGAATTGACGCATTATTTTTCTGCAAACATCATAGCGGGCTACCGAGGAAAGGGTCAAGTCAAACAGACCAGTTGCAGACATCGCACCCCTGCAAAAACCGCAAGGATGCGCCACCCGGAAATTCGAGTTCGGCTCTAATGGCTGCCGCCATGACTTCAATTTCATTCAAAGGGTGGCCCACCCGCCCGACCTGACTTCAAATCCCTTCAAAGCGTGGCCCACCCGTCCTTGGTCAGTCAAACGGACAGCTTGAACGCAAGAAGGGAAGAGAATCTGCGACAACGAAATCTAGGAAGATGACCGTGTATAATCCCAGCCTATGAAATATGCTTCTGATTAAATCGCACTCACGGGGCGTGAGACCTATCGTAGACCCGAAAACCTCAGGGCGACCAGTGGGGCCATATCCCAACAAACGTTCCATGTTAGTTAGATCATAGCCAAAACCGAGAAAACAAACACGCGATGCATTCTTGAGCAGTTCGTGTGCTTGTTTGAATGGCTCATCATCAGTCAACGTCTCGTGAATAATTCTAATTCCACTCGCAGCCTTTCTCAGGATCCCAACATCGACCGGAGAACCATAGGGAATGCCTACGCCGTCGCTGCTGAGTGGTGGAAGCTCACCCAATTGCCCGTAAAGATGCACAATTGGAATGGAGCGAAGTACCTCCGCGCATTCCTCAGAGGTCTTCCCGTAGGCATTTTGCAGTGCCGTGAAGAGATAGTGCTCTAGTGATCTGTCATAATTGAAGGTGAATACGGACACGGGATTGCGATTGAAGTCCTCAAATCTGGCGTTGAGTTTGGCGAAAAAGTATTCGTACCAACTCTCTTTGCCTGGATGAAATAGTAACTCTTCTCTTTCACGAGGAAGTAGAGCACATGCAGTCGCAGCCTTTCCTACTTCGAGAAAATCCGTCCGATGTTCAAGAAATGCGTCAACCGACCGTTTGCCTGATTTTAGTAGGGTAGTCCGAAAATCTCTGATCTGATCTATTTGAAATCCTGCTTCCTCCAGTTGAATATGCCACGGGTCCCTTGGATGGAGTCTGCTTGTAATTTCATTTTTAAGATCGGTACCCGACGGAAAACCAAATGGCATGCTTGCACCTGCTCCGAGAACCAGTACGATGTTCTGCGTAATCATTCCTTGAACCTACTCCTAAATTGGCATCCGATCTTCTCACACCGAGCCAGCGGGAGGCGTGTTCTTCGAGATAATTCGTTCCAGCGTTGCATACATCGCATACTTGAAAAGACCGCAAAGATGCGGCACCCCGAAATTCGACCTCGCCTCGACGGCCTGTGACCCGAACTTCAAGTTCATTCAAAGCGCGGCCCGTCGGCCCCTGATGAAGCCAGGGAATTCACCTGTCCGAAGGTACAAGTTATCGTTTGAAGTCACTTTCGGGTACGGGGGACCCGCAAACGACTCCGTCTGTCAGACTCGAACCTGAGGGAATATGTGGCCCCGACCCTTAATTCGATATCTCTGTGTGCTCGCGGCACTCCTGAGCCCGCCCGCTGTCTATTCCTCGCCGCAGGAAGATCCCGCTAGCGTACGTTTATTGAATGCCGATGAGGGCCTGACCCTCGTCAACACTGCCCTGGATCACAGAGACCAAGAGGGCCGCAAGCCCGACTGTTCTCACTTGGTGAACCAGATTTACGAGTTGTCGGGTTTTCCCTATCCTTACGCAAGTTCCTTTGATCTCTACGAGGGAATCGATAATTTTCGGCGCGTTTCCACACCGCATCCAGGCGACCTGGTGGTTTGGCGCGGGCACGTAGGGATCGTCATCGACGCCGCCGAGCACACCTTCTACAGCTCTGTTCGGTCGGGTTTGCGCACAGAGTATTACGACGGACCTTACTGGCGAGAGCAAGGCCGCCCACATTTCTACCGGTACGTTCTGCCGGGTCCCGCCGCCCTCACTGCAATCAATGCCTCAGGGCCCGCGAACATTTCAAAGGTCCAGACCAAGCCCTTACTGTTGCCCGCGCGCAAAGAAATCGTCCATGCCCCACCTCTCGGGACTGACTTGCCCACAGGAGTAGAGTCGTCCGCGGCATCGCCTGGTCCAGCATCGCCCTTGAACCGCCCAAGGGTGCTACCTTCCAGTATCATGGTCGTAGCGGAGTCAACCCGGCCCACGGATGAAGAAGTTGGCGAGGCTATTTCGGAATTCAACAGCGCTGCCGGCAATCTGTTGCGCGGCTGGCCCCCGTCAGACCCCAAGCGCACCGTACTGGTCTACGACCACCTCAACGTCGGACACGTTGAGTTGAAACGCGACCGGGGATGGGTGCATGTAGAGTTTGACGGGAGACTCTCGATCGCGGGCGAACGATTGGAAGGAAAACGCCGCCGCGAAAAACTGCGCTGGGAACTCCGCCGCAAGGCACAGGGTTGGCAGGTGCAGGCGCCTGCGAATCGCGCTTACGTGCCCCGCGACGTCGCCGTTCGCACCCTGGCCGGGCAACTCGCATTTCTGACGCAGAACGAAGCCGCCTCCGACGGCTTGGATCGCTCTCTCCACCAACAAAGCGTGATCGTCCACGCCTTAGGTCTCCTTTTCGACCCGAACTAGAGATCACCCGCAATGCAAGTTTCATTCTAGGCCGTCTTCAGACTGACTCGGTTCCACCTCACGAAAAACCGCTGCTACCACGGAAGGCGTCAACTCAAGAGCGACTAGGGCGGAAGCCTTCTTTGCAAAGGCGGCAAGGTGTATATTGCCGGTCAGACCGAAAATCAAAAAGGGGAATCAGGTAGGGCGCGGGCGGAGATCGTATCGCCGGGAGGCATCTCATGAAAGTAAAAATGCGTGTGATTGCGGCAATTCTGGCCGTCGCAATGTCCGCGTGGTTTTCATTCGAAGCGCATGCCGGAGGGCAGGGCGGAGGCGGCACGCAATCAGCCGCGTCAACGATCTCGGGAAAAGTTTATCAATTCGAGAAAATCGCGGACGGCGTGTATTACGCCACGTCCAGTAGTCCGATGGCCACTGGCGGAAACCACCCAATTGTCATCAACGATCGCGACGTGCTGCTCGTTGATGACGGAACCACGCCGGCTGCCGCGAGGGCGCTCCTGGAAGATATGAAACTCATCACGGACAAGCCTGTCCGATGGGTGGTCAACACGCACTTTCATTACGACCACACGGATGGCAACTCCGTCTTCGGACCCGATGTCGAAATCATCGGCCACGAATTTGTCCGCCATGCCATCGCCGATCTCGATGTTCTCCATCGCGAGCCTTTGAAGACGGCCATGTCGAACATGCCGGTTCAAATCGAAGCGCTCAAGAAACAACTGGGCGACGCCAAGGATCCCGCACAGCGGGCCACGATCGAGAAGCAGCTCGCGGCGACGCAAGCGGATTTGCAAGAGCTCAAGATGCTCAAGCCGACTCCGCCCACCATGACGTATTCATCGAAAATGACGCTCTTTCGTGGCCAACGTGAAATCCAGCTTCTCTTCCTTGGCCGGGGCCACACGCAGGGTGACACAGTTGTGTTTCTGCCGAAAGAACGAATCGTATGCACCGGGGACTTGATGGAATCCCGCTTGGCTTACATGGGCGACGCGATGTTCGATGAATGGATCACCACACTCGATGCGCTCAAGAACCTCGATTTCGACACGGTGCTGCCGGGACATGGCGTGCCGTTCCATGAAAAATCCCTGATCACGGCGTATCAAAGCTACCTGAAAGACCTCATCGTCAAAGTTGCCGAGCTTCGCAAACAGGGACTTTCGGCGGAGGAAACAGCCCAAAAAGTGGACCTGACCTCCCACAAGGCGGACTTCCCGCAAATTCAAGGTCCTGGCGCCGACATTCGCGGTGTTCGGCGGATGTATGAATGGATGGATGAACGCGCTAAGCGCTAGCCCTGCCGCACAATTTGGCGCGCACCGGTAGTTCCCGGGCCTATCATGCGGGCGCCTCCGCTTGAGGGGCAGCGGGTGGGTGGCGTATGATTCATCGGCGGCGATCGGCGCCTCAAGGCGCGCATAGACATGCTCACACGTAAAATTGGCGAAGGCGGCCGCTGGCTGCTCGAGAAAATCGTGGATGCGGTCGCCTCCACCGGCATCAACCCTAATCTGCTGACATTTTTCGGCCTGCTGGTAAACGGCTGGGCGGCCGTCCTGTTTGCCATGGGAAAATTCCGGTCCGGGGCGATGGTGATTTTCTTCGCGGCGTTTCTGGACATGCTGGACGGCCAAGTAGCGCGCCGGGAGAAGCGCGTGACGGCGTTCGGCGCATTTTTTGATTCGACGCTCGACCGCTACTCGGACATGGCGCTCTACATGGGATTGCTCGTCTACTATGCGGAGGCTGGCAGGTCATCCTACGTAATTCTCGCGGCAGTCGCGACAGCGGGGTCGGTCATGGTCAGCTACTCCCGCGCGCGCGCCGAGTCGCTGATTCCCTTGTGCAAGGTCGGATTCATGGAACGCCCCGAGCGCATGGTCCTCCTGATCCTCGGCGGACTTTTCAATCGCATGGCGCCGGCGCTTTGGGTCATCTCCGTGGTTTCAACGATCACGGTCATTCACCGCATCGTCCATACCTGGCAGGAAACCAGGGCCGGCCGCACCCTGCCGGGAATCCGCCTCAGCTTGTAGTTTCGCACCCGCCCGATGTTCTCCATCCTGGCAATCCTGCCGGTTGACGCGAGCCGAACAATGTAGCTACAATGAACTTTGAGGTAGCTACATGAGAACGGTGGGCAGCCGTGAACTGAAGAATCGCTTGGGCAGGTACTTGGGCCTGGTCGGCAAGGGCGAAACCATTATCGTTACTAACAGGGGCAGGCCGGTTGCGCGCCTTGTCCCTCCCGAGGCCGAGCAGAGTGGTACGCGAAGCTTGCAGGAGGTTTTGAAGGAATTGGAAGCGCAGGGACACTTACGCTTGGGCACCCGGCCGTTCAGGCGAGTCAAGCCTATCCGCGTAAAAGGCAAGCCTATGTCACAAATGATTTTGGAAGACCGGGACTGATGCTCTATCTCGACAGTTCAGCACTTGTGAAACGGTATGTTCAGGAAGAGGGAAGCAAAGCGGTCAACTCCCGGTTTGAGCAGGGAGAAGCAATTTATACCTCCGTGCTCAGTTTTGCTGAAGTTCATGCGACGGTCGGCCGCAAGTATCGGGAAAAGCAGTTGAGCGTCAACGAGAAGAAAAAACTTGTTGACGATTTCTTGTATGATTGGCTTTTCAGTTTGACGGTTCTGGAATTGACAACTCACACGATGACCGCGCTCCCGACTCTGTGCGAGCAATACTCCCTCAAAGCGAGCGATGCCGTTCACCTTTCTGCCGCAATTTGGCTGAAAGATAGCATTCGGGTTCACGCTAAGGGATTTGAAGCTAGCGGCCACATCATCGAGTTCGGCGTCTCAGACCGCCAGTTGGGCGAAGCTGCGCTCAAGTGCGGGTTCCAGGTATTCAATCCTGCATAAGTCAAAGACCTGTTTCCCTCTTTCGTGATGCCCCAGGCCCCTCTTCCATCGGCCGCGAAATGATGGCGTGCACGCGATCGCGAAGCGCGGCGAAATCTTCCTTGCGCAGGTCTTTCGTTTCGATCACGTCGTGTAGATAGACCGTGATCGTGCCCGGGCGCAGCAGCCAGCCTGTCTTCTTGTTGAACTCGAACGCGCCGACCACGCTGACCGGGACGATGGGCGTGCCAAATTTCATCGCCATGCGGAAGACCCCATCCTTGAACGGCCCCAGGCGCCCATCCCGCGTGCGCTGCCCTTCGGGGAAAACGGCCAGGCTGACGCCGGAGTCGAGCGCCGCGCGCGTCAGCCGCCACATCCGTTTCAGGTCGGACGGGCGGTTGTTGTCCGGCACGGGAACATTACCAAAGCGTTTCATCATCCAACCGTAAATAGGAATGCGGAAATGCGATTCAAACTCCAGTCCGCGGAAAAATTGCGGAATCGTCGCGTAGAGCACGAACGGGTCGAACAGATTGACGTGATTGATCAACAGAAAGCAGGTCCGCGCCGGATCGAATCCCGGCGCGCGCCGCACCACCAGCTTCGCGCCCGCGAGCTTCATGGTGACGCGGCAAAGCATGCGCTGCGCGCCGTCGTTCTTTCGAGGATCAATGAAAATCCCGAGCAGCACGAGGAAGGCGCACACGGGAAAAAAATACGCCGCGCAGAGCAGCCAGCGAAACGTGCTTCGCGCCAGGATCCAGGCGCGCCGCAGACCGCGCTCGGCCGGCGCGTTGCTCGCCGAGGTTGCTGCAATCCGCTGTTCGCTTTCGCCGTTCATACCATCACATCCAGCGCGTTCGGGAGCACTTCAAGCGATTTGACTTCGAGCGTGAGCACTTCACCATCGACGACAACATCCACCGGCGCTTCGAGTTCGAATTCGATGCGCGTTGCCGCGCGCCGCGACGCCAGCGGGTGCCGGATATGCGAGCCGTCAAACAAGGTCGCCAGATTTCGCACCAGGCCGAAGCGTCCAATCGGTCCCCAGTGGACATATTCGATCGCGCCGCTATCGATCGATGCGTGCGGCGCAATCATCATCTTACCCCCGGTATACTTGCTGTTGCTGAACGCGAGAAACAAGCAGCGGCGGTCGTCGCGCTCGCCATCCGCCCGCAAGGGGAACGGACGGCGGCGCAGCCGGGCCAGAGATACCAGCACTCCCACCAGATAGCCGAGTTCTCCCAGGCGCTTCAAGTGGCGATTGGTCAGCGTAGCGACATCCGCGGCGAAACCGATGTTCAGCGTGTTGATGTAAAAGAGAGTGCCGCCCGCATGGTTCAAACGAAAGACGTCGCACCGGCGGCGCCGGCGAGTAAGAATTGACTCGATGGCATAGTCCGCCCCGCGTTCGGAGAAGTCGCGGAGAAAAGAATTGCCCGTCCCCAGAGGCAAGAAGCCAAGCGCGGCGCGTCCTTCCGATGCCGCGGCGGGAAAAAGCCCATTGACGATTTCAAAGCCCGTGCCGTCGCCACCGACACCGATGAAATTGCGATAGCCTTCTGCATACGCGCCGTTCGCGAGCACGACAGCTTCGCCGGGCGCGCGTGTTGTGCGCACTTCGAGTTCGAGGCCCGCGGAGCGGAGTCTTTCCAGCGCCGCCGGAGCAAGCTTCCCGCAGCGCCCACTGCCCGCCGCTGGATTCACGATCGTGAAATAGCGTTCCTTCACAAGGCAACTGTCGCGCTGCGGTCGAATTGTTTGCCGATCTGCTCGGCAAGTACGACGCGCTTGATTTTCAGACCGGCATTGCGAGGAAAGTCCTGCTCCCAGATTACGTATCCCGCGATTCGCTTGTAATTCAGAAGTTGCCCGTTACGTCGGGAAATTTCCGCGCGCAGCGCGCCGTCCGCGTTCTGCCCCGGCTCGGGATGGACCACCAACACAAGTTGCTCGCCGGCCATCGTATGCTGTGGCCAAATATAGTTCGCCGCGAAGACGGAAAACTCCTTCACGGGAAGCCCCTCGAACGTGTTCTCAATATCTTCCGGATAAATATTTTTCCCTTCCGGAGTGACGATCATGTTTTTCTTGCGGCCGAAGAGCTGTAAATGTCCTCCGGCGTCGGCACGGCCCAGATCCCCGGTCATCAGCCAGCCGTCGACGATGGTTTCGGCTGTCATTTCCGGATCATCGAGATAATTCGACATCACAGTTTTGCTGCGAACGGCCACTTCGCCGATCCCATCCGCGTCGGGTTCCACGATGCGGATTTCCATTCCTCGGACCGGTCTGCCCACCGATTCAGGCCGGAATGGCCTGAGGTCATTGATTGTGATCGCTGTGCAGGCCTCCGTGCATCCGTAGCCGTTGTAAATCGGGATGCCCAAATCGTGGAAGAATTCCATCAGTGCGGGCTCCGTGAAAGCGCCACCAACAAGCAGCGCGCGCAATCCGCCGCCGAAAGCCTCGTGGATGTTCCTCAGCAGCGACCGGCTGAGACCGAGACGCGGCTTCCGCCGCGTGAATGCGCGATTCACACGGATCAGTGCATTCAGCACGCGCCGTTTTCCAGGGGGTAACGCCGTAAATTTTTCCCGCAAGCCTTTTTGCAAATTTTTCAAAATCAGCGGCACGACAGCCATGTACGTGATCTTGTATCGCGTAAACGCCTCGCGGATGAATTCAGGCCGCAGGGTGCGCAAGTGGATGACGGTGCCGCCGCCGGTGAACGGCATGATAAATCCGCCCATGAAATCAATCGCATGGTTCGTCGGAATGATGCTCAAGTAGCGCGCGCCGGGCCAAAAAGGAAAAATCGGCGTCACGGCGCTGCACTGTTCGAGATAATTCTCGTGCGTCAGGACGCAGCCCTTCGGACGCCCTCCGGTTCCGGAGGAATAGACGATGCACGCTGTGTCCTTTCGCGAGCGCGGCCGGAATTCAGCGCCGTGGGCGGCGCGATACTCCTCCCACCGCAGGCCGCCTGCCAGATCGGCGCTCGGCGGCGCTTCGCCAACCAGAATGGTATGCAGTTTGTGCTCGCGAAACGCTTCTGCCTGCGTGATAGCCCGCCAGTGCGGATATTCCACGAACAGCACCCGCGCTTTCGAGTGCGCGAGCAATTGCAGATGCTCGTCGGCGGAAAGCTTGTAATCGAGCGGCGCCACCACGCCCCCGGCGAAAAAAGTGGCGTAGGCGGAAATCAGCCACTTCGGCTGGTTGGTCATGATGATCGCGGCGCGCTCCCCAGCGGCAAAACCCGAATCTTCGAGCGCCGCGGCCAGCGGCTCGGCGGCTTCACCAAATTGCCGGTAGGTCAGGCGCGAACGTTCACGCTCGCGGTCGGCCTCGATCAAGCAGACCTCATCCGGCCAGCGGTCCAGCGCGTCGCGCAAGGCCGCGCCAAGTGAGTCGTATTGTTTCAAATCCAGCATCAAGGAATCCAAGATTGCCACAGAGGCACGGAGACACGGAGAAAAACATGATTATATGAGGATTTCAACGAAGGAACCGCTTTATTCCGTCGCAAAGCAGAGGCTCCTGTCCTTCTGAACTACGAATCCCCAAATTTGTCGCGCCGCGCATTGAATATTCGGATCTCTTCGGAGGGCCGGGCTTCAGCCCGGCCGAAGCGAAGTTTCTTTCCGTCGGCTTTAGCCGCTGAAGTTGAGTTTGGTTGCGGCTTTGCCGCGCTGTGCCTTCGTGGCCAATTAAAGCCTTGCCTGAATGCGGGTGGCGAGAGTGCGGAAGTCGCTGACTCCAGCGACTTCGTAATCGGGGAGCTCGACGCCAAAGTGGTTTTCAAGGCGAGTGAGAAGTTCCAGGGCTTGCAGGCTGTCGATTCCCAATTTCTTAAAGAAATCGTCGTTGGCCTGAAGGCCGGCGCGTGGAACTTTGAACTGCGCCGCGGCGAGGTTCAGGATTTCATCGGTTGTTTGTTCGAGGGTTCTCATATCGTCGCTTACAACAGCTCCTTTTTACGGGAATCCGGTGCCAAAGTCTGATTACGGCAGATACGGATGCGCGCCGGTATCCTCGACGAACTTACGCAAACCCTCCATCACCGCGGGCTGTGCAAACAGTTTGCAAAAAAGTTCGATCTCGCGGCGCAGCTCTTCGGCGGGAAGCGGCTTGATAAAACTCTTCGCAACGGCGGCGGTCGCGCGATCGAATTTTGTAACCTGCGCGGCGGTGGCGCGAGCCACGCGCAGGGCCTCGCCATCAGCGGCGACTTGGCTAGCCAGGCCAATGGAGAGCGCTTTGGTGGCATTGATGCTGCGTCCGGTAAGAAGCAGATCGCGGACCACGCCGTTGCCGATATCGCGCTTTAACCGCGGGATGCCGCCGAAGCCGGGGATGAGCCCCAGGCGCAGCTCGGGGAAACAGAACCGCGCCATTTTGTCGGCGACAATCAGGTCGCAGGTCAGCGCCAGCTCGAAGCCCCCGCCGAAGCAGACGCCATGAACGGCTGCGATGGTTGTGAGCGGCGACATATCCAGCCGGTTGAGCACGGCGTGAATGCGCTTGAGAAACACGCGCAGGCCTTTCGCCGCGGAGGCCGCGTCCGTTTGCTGAGCGAGCGTGAACAGTTCCCGCAGGTCGGCGCCCGCGGAGAATCCCGCGCTCTGTTTGCTGTAGAGGATCAGCGCGCTTGCGCTCAATTCGAGTTCGGGAAGCGCGGCGGCGAAGCGTTCCAGATCGTCCAGCATGGCCAGGCCGATTTCGTTGGCGGGCGCGCGGTCGAGCGCCAACTCGACGATGCCATCGGTGACAGACCACGAGAGTGACTTTCCTTTGTGATCGTTCATTCCCAACCTTTTTCCGTAGCCTGCATTTCTCACGAGAATTCTGCGGAATCCAGTGGCACAGGCCTCGGAGTCTATGTGACAACCAGAGAATCCCCGTAGGTCGTCGCCTTAGCCAGCAGAGACATCTGCCGCACTTACGGCGCTTGGCATCGTCCTACGTCGCGTACTCAGTGCTTCCGCATTGGGCTACAGTCTTCCGCGCCTCCGGCGCCGCGTTGGAAGTGACAAATCAGAAATTGCTAACCACGAGTTGGCGATCAATATCCCCGAGCTACCAAAGGATGATTCCACCTCGACCGTGACAATTCCGGAGCGCCGGAGGCGCGACACAACGTAGCCCAGCCCGGAAGGGCTGGGAACGGTGGCCAAAGGAATTCTAAGCACCGTAGGTGCGACACAAAGCGCGCTCGAATTGTAGTCCTCACACAGGCCTTAGCCTGTGTGGTTTTGATTCCTGCGGGGCGCTGAGAAAACCGCACAGACTGAAGTCTGTGCCACCAGAAGCGGCCCCGCGCTTTGTTTCAATTATACGCAGAAAGTTGACATGCCAGAGCATACCCCTGGATCGTCCGTGAGAAATGCCGGCTAGGTCTTCGCATACATCCGTTCGATTTCTTCCCCATATCGTGCCGCAATCGCGTCGCGCTTGAGCTTGCCGTTGACCGTGAGCAGGCCATTTTCGGTCGTAAAAGGCTCTTGCACGGCATAAAACATCCGAATCTTCTGGTAGTGAGGCAGTGTACCGTTCAACCGCCCCAGTTGCGACTCGATTTCCTTGCGCGTCACCTTACCTGTGATGATCGCCGCAAGAAAGCTGCGGCCGTTGCCAACGAGCACAACTTGTTGCGCGCCGCGAAGCGTACGGGAAAGCTCCTCCTCGATCGGCTCGGGCGCAATATTGTGGCCGGAATTCAGAATGATCAGATTTTTCAGCCTCCCGGTGACGCGCCAGTTTCCACTCGCGTCCACGTCGCCCTGATCGCCGGTGTGGAGCCAGCCCTCGCGCAGCACCTGCCCCGTTTGTCCCTGCCGGTTCCAGTAGCCCAGGAAAATATTCGGCCCGCGCACGAGGATTTCGTCGTTTTCACCGAGTTTCATCTCGATGCCGGGAACGGCAGGGCCAACGCGTCCGGGCTCAATATGGGCGGGGTCGTCCAAAGTGCAGATGCCCGTGGTTTCGGTGAGGCCGTACCCCTGCAGCACGGGAATGCCGAGCATCATGAAAAATAACTGTGTTTCCCGCGCCAGAGGCGCCGAACCGCAAATCAGCGCGCGAAGATTCGGACCGAGACGCTTGCGGATTGGCGGAAAGACGAACGTCTCTGCAAGGCGCAGCCAAAAGAAATCCCACGGCTGGGACGATTTTGTATCGAGCCGGAACCACGCCGCCAGCGCGTAGTCGAATATTTTGGCAATCACACCTCCGCGCTTCCGGAGATTGTCCCCGATGCGCGCGCGCATGCGTTCGAGCAGCAACGGGACGTTGAGAAAATAGTGGGGAGCGGCGTTCCGGATTTCGTCGGCGAGTTTCGTCAGGTCGGTCGAAAGCGTAAGGACGCTCGTCCGGGAAAGGCAGGAGAGCAGGAAAATCCACGATGCCGCGAAGCAAAACGGCGTGTAGTGAAAAACACGATCCGGCACATCGCGCGGCCCCATCAGTTGATCGAGACGCGACGTGGTGCACGACAACATGTGGTCGAGGTTGTCGACGGTCAGCATCACGCCTTTCGCTTCGCCGGAAGTGCCGGACGTGTAGAGGATGGCGATCGTGTTTTTCGGGGAGAGCACGATCGGTGCGGCGGTCGCAGCGAGAGCAGGCGTCGCGAAAATCTCGTCGAACAGCGCGAAGCGCGGCGCGTCGGGCCACGGTGCGGCGATGGAATCCCGCAAGGCGGAATCCCCGCAGCAAACCAGGCCCGCTCCCGCGTCGCGCATCATCGCGACGAGTTCGGCAGGGGCATGGCGGGCGTACAGCGGAACGGCAACCAGCCCTTCGGCGAGAATCGCCAGATCGAGCGCGGCCCACCGGATGCTGTTCGGAGCGACGAGCGCGCAGCGATCGCCCTTCGCAAGGCCCGAAGCACGCAGAAACGCGCGCGCCGCCGCGATCTGTCCAAGCAAGTTCGCTCCGGTTGCTGTCCGATTTCCACTCGCCTGCGCTTCAGCCAGAAGCACGCGCCCAGCGGCTTGATTCAATCGCGAGAAAATGTTTTCGAGGAAGTTCATGCGGATTGGAAAGCCTAGTCCCCTGCCGCCACAGCCGCGGCACCCTCGTAGGTTTCGGCCAGCCGCTCGAGATTCTTCGCGAGCGGCGGAAGATATTCTTCCCAACTATGCACGCCCGACCGCACCGGGAATTCAGGATAGCGCTGATGCACGGCCCGTTCGAGGAACACTCCCATGCGGGCCATGGTCTTCAGATTGCGCACCACCGAACGTCCAATCCCATCGCGAATTGCGTCCGCATCCGATAGGAGGCGCTCCAGGACCGCGACGAGCTTCGTTTCCAGGTCCGGATCCTCCACGGTGAGCAGCAGGTGTTCGTGTCCGCGCTCGCGGAGGAGATTGCGGAGGCGCTCATCCATGGTAATTCCCGCGGAGGGAACCAACCCCGGCATGGAAGTAACCAGCGCGTGGTAGCGGGAGGAAACGATCAGGCCGCAGCAGCGCAGAATGCTCACGAGTTGGTACATGTCGTACGTCTCGGCGGTAAATACCGGCGCACCGCCACATTCAGGGGCCAATGCCTCGCACGCCCGCGTGTCGAGCCGCTCCATAGCGACCAGGATTAGAAAGACGCGGTGTTTGCTGCGGAACGCTTTTACTCCGTTCGCCAGCGCCCCGAGATATTTTGTATACGCAGCGTCAACGGCGGAACTGGATTTGTGAAAATAGATTGTGCGGTAATGGCTCTGCTTGTAAGCGCCGAAGCACGCACGCGCCACGAACTTCGGGGTTGACGGCTTCACCGGCCACCAGAAGGGATTGATAGGGCATAGCGCAAGCACCGGCGTGCGGCCATCCCACCCGGCAGCGGCGAGAGCCTTACGGCCGTATTCAGGAGGATGCGGCTCGAAGGTCCACGCGGTATCCGTGCCGGCTTCGCTCGACACGCCCAGCCGGCTGAGCACTTCCTGCGACTCTTCGTTCCGTGTGATGATCAGCGAGCGGCGGCAATAGCGCGCGCACATCTTTTCGAGCATGGGGTTCATGAAGCCCGCTTCGGCGCCGTAGCCAACCGATAGCTTATTCTCGGCCGAAGCGATTCCCAGCGCGCCAATGAACAGTGTGGTCAGAGCGTCAGCGAACTTGCTCTTGAACATCGAGCCTTCGCAGGCGATCACTCCGTGGTGTTTCCGCACTTCGCGATACAGGAACGGTGGATAAATGTCCGGAAGAAATACCTGCCGTGCATCGCCGAAATAGCCGCGGCTCCAATCCAAATTCTGAGACATCACACTGAGCGCGAGATTTTCTTCGCCCAACACTTGCCGCACCTGCCGCAGCATCTCCTCAACACGAACGTCGGAACCTGTATTTCGCGTGCCGTTATAACCCGCAAAGAGCAGGCTCAGTTTTTCTCCTGGCCGCCACGAATCCCCCGCCCCGAGTTTCCAAAGTGCGCCGGAAAGTTCGATGAGCGAACTGGTCCAGGCTTGCAGCAGGAAATCAATCATGGCTGGAACCCTCCAGAGCGCCCCACGCCGGCCGTTGCGGCATCCTCTCGCACGGGAACAAGCGAGGCATTCCAATCACGGTATGGATATGAAAAATGGCACTCGCGGCTGAATCGCAGCAGCGGATAGCAGTATTTTGAAAACGCTTCCGGGGCGTGGCCCATTTCCGCCACGACGCGCGAGTTGTCGAACACGGTGTCCCACACCAGATACGGCATGAAAACTTTCAGCAACGACGCGTTGCGGCCGGCCTCTCCGTGATATCCCGCCAGCCAATTCACGGCGGAAGAGAACGGACGCTCGAGCCCGGGCCAATACAGGGGCTCCATTTTCCCGGATGCCTGCGCAATCGCGCGTGTTAGCTGGCCGAAAGTCTCGGCGCCGGTGCCCGACGAGAGGTGGTAGATCTCGTGCAGCGGGTCTGGCTTCTGGTGCAGCGCGACGACCGATTCCGCGACGTAGTCCACCGGGACAATGTCGATCCGGTCGGACGGGCGAAACGGCAAGAGGGGCAGGCCGGCAAGAAAGACGAACGCGCGGACCATGTCGAATTGCGTCGTTTCAGCGCGCCGGCTGTCGCCCAGCACGATGCTTGGGCGGAAGACCGTACGAGGCACTTCGGGAAGCAGTTCGCGCACCATATGCTCGCAGAATTTTTTTGTGCGCGCGTAGGGATCGTAGTCGGAGCGATTCCAATCGATCGAAGCGTCCTCGGTGACGACTTCGTGGCTACGAGTTCCTGCCACCGCGACAGTCGAGATCTGGCTGAAGCGCCGCAGACCGTGCGCGTCCTGCGCCCGGCGGGCCAGTTGCGCAACTTCAAGTGTTCCTCGAAGATTCACGTTGAGGCAGCTTTTTTCGGACTTCCGGTTGAGCGATGCCGCGCAGTGAATCACTGACTCGGTTGTCCCGACCAACCGGAAGTATTCGGCATCCTCCAGGCCGAAATGCGGTTCGGTGAGATCGCCTCGAAATACATTGACGTGCGTTTCCAGAGCGTCCTGGAACTGAGGGAAATCCAAATGCAATTGCAGGGCGTGCCAGAGGCGTTCGTTCGACTCCTGTTTCGTTTTCGCGCGCACCAGCAGACTCAGCCGATCCGTGTGGTCGCCGAGGAGAATTGCGGCGATGTGCGCGCCGATGTAGCCCGTCGAACCGGTCAGAAAAATGGCCATGGATCAGGCTCGGGTCCCGGCGCCCGGCGCTGTCCCCGCTTGCGACGAGGCTTTCCGGCGCTCCGTCCCATTCCAGGCGGGCTGCGGAGAAATGACTCGACGCGAACGCGATTCCGGCGCGCGCCCTTCGATCAGCGGATAAACCCACCGCCGCAAAGCCGGAATATGGATGTTAATCCAATATTCCCACCAGTCAATCGAGGAAGGATCATAGCCGAAGGCCGCGCGTTCGTCTTCCGGCAAGGAAGCGGACAGCAATTGGACGTTGTCCGCTTCGAATACCTGCTCGTTATGCAGAATGAACGGTTCGTAGAGTTCGATGAGCTTCTCGACGCGGGCGAGGTCTCGCTCCTGGCGGGCCAGCGGGGGACGCTTCATTTGGAGAGCCGTAGCGGCGCGGTTGATTCCATGGACCACGGCCTTCTGCGCGGGAACCGAAAATTTCTCATAGCGCGATTTGGAGACAGGAATCGTGTCGAACTGCATTCGGATCCAATGTTCCAGGCTTTGTTGCGAGCGATAGTGCTTGCGGTGCGCGAGGCCGGTCAATTCAATCGAGCGGCCCATATCGCACGGATTGCTTGCCGAAGTAGCTAGCTGGTAGATCGGCTCGTGACGCCGCGCGATGATCGCCGCCGCGATCAACGTCATTCCGCGACAGACCATGTCGACGGGAATTACGTCCAGGCACTTTCGCTCGTTGGTCGGCAGCTGGCGGAAATAGGTGCCGAGCAGATAGGAAAGCGGCGCCGATGTATTGATGCCTTCATTCCACCCGCGGAAGGGCTGGTCCGTCGAGGTTTCGACAATCGAGGGCCGCACGATGGCAATCGGAAGTCCCGCGCCGTAGCGGATGATTAGGGATTCGGCCAACGATTTCGTCAGCGTATAGGTGTTTGGCCAGCCCAGGCGCTTGGCGCGGCGCGTCCCGGCGCGCGTCAGGCGATTCCGCAACCAGCGCATCCGATTCTTGCGGATGAGATTGTCAAGTTCCGGGCCGGAGGGCTCTTCCTCCCCGCGATGCCTCCCGAGCGCCTGCCGGCGCAGCGCTGCGGTGATCTCCGGGCTTTCGGCACGCGCCTCGGCGTGGGCCACCACTTCATGCAGGGATCGCCACTCGCGCTCGGCATCGAAGTCGGCAATTCCCAAAGGCGTGTAATTCGGTTGGGCTTCCTCGGAAACCCGCCCATCCTTCGAACCCACAACGTAGCAGGTGGAGAGGTGCACCAGACCGGCATGATCGCAGGCCCTCAGGAAATTGATGACATGAATCACCGGGGCGACATTGCTCGCCAGCGCGTCGCGAAGGTCTGGATTGAAATCCGTTAGCCCGGAACTATTGACGACCAGGTCCAGCGTACGGGCCAGATGCGCGCGTACCTCCGGGGCCATGCCGAGTCCTGGCTGGCTCACGTCTCCTTCGACCACCTCGACGCGCTCGGCGACAAAGTCTGCGTACCGATCGCCTAACTGCTTCTGCAGGCGATCGAAAACCGGCGACTCATCGAGGATTTTCTCGAAGCGCCGCTGTGCGGTCGTGGTGCGCTGCCGCCGGACCACAAGATAAATCTTGCCGATCTCTGGGACCTCACTCAAGAGTTGCGCCAGCCAGACCTTGCCGATAAAACCGGTCACCCCGACCAGCAAAATATTCTTTCCAGCGAGGGTGCGGAGAACCGAAAGTGATTCGGACGGCAGCTTGCGGTCGAAAACGACCAGTGCGCGATGATTCGCGCCCTCGGGGCGCTTCGCGGGCAATATCGCCTGCGAGAGCTGATCCGGATGCCCGGTAAGCCCCAGATTGCGCAACAGGCGTTCAACGGGGACGCTGCCGTCTGCGCCACGCTCCGTTGCCCATGCCAGGGGGCTGCGGGGCCGAATCACCAGGTCGTGCAAACGCCCCGTGGCGATCCCATCACGGAATTCGAGCCGGTTGGAAACCAACCTCCCCACACCAAGATGCAGCGCCAGCGGCCGCATCACGTGATCGAGACCCTGGCTGACGAGCGCCACATTGGCCGCGCCCTTGGCCGTCACAAATTCGCGCAGGCGCGCCACACCCTCCGATTTGAGCTGATTCTTTAGGATGTATTCGAAGTACTCCTCGCCCAATAGGTCCAAGCGGTCGCGGGTGACCCCTGCCAGAAGCGTATGCAGTACGCGAGTGGCGAAAACGCGGTGGCCGGCATAGAGCGCGGGCCGCACCAGCGCTAGCAATAGCATTCCCCCCCGGCGTGCCCAGCGCCCGGCGTAGGTATGGGAGTTCCAAGTGAAATAGCCAACCGGCCGGACCGCGCCGAGGTCCGCCAGACTCCCCTCCACGCGCCAGAAGGTCAATGCGCGGAGATCCGGCGCCCCGGAAACCGCGAGATTGCTCTCGGAAGCGTGGTGGCCGGGGTTGGAACCGTATTGGGCGGTCAAGTTACTCAATGCTGAGTTCCAATCGTGAGTAGCGGAGAAGAACAACCCAGGTCCGACCCGCATGAAACTATCACTCTTCGGGCCTGAATCGCAAGGGCTTGAGGTACTACCGGCGCACCTCCTAAGACGCCTCCCCGTTGCCTGGAGTTCTTGCTCAGGATTCGTGGAGGGCTGAAGTCTCTTTCAACAACGAACCTATAGGCCTCTGCTATAGTGCCTAAAATGATGTGCGGGGAAGGCCCCCGCGGGCCGCGGAGGGAGACTGTGCACCCGGAAATCGAGCATCTGTTGGCACTGCTGGAGGAAGCATACAGCCGGGCCGCGTGGCACGGGCCAAATCTTCGAGGATCGATTCGGGGCCTTACAGCACGCGAAGCGGCGTGGCGCCCTAAGGCCGGTCGGCATAATATTTGGGAAATTGTCGTCCATGCCGCGTATTGGAAATATGCGGTGAGGCGGCGGCTGCTCGGAGAAAAGCGGGGCTCCTTTTCTCTTCCAGGGAGCAACTGGTTTCTCCGCCCGGCCGATCGCAGCGAAAAGGCATGGCGGGCCGATGTAGGGATGCTTGCTAGAGAACACCAGCGGCTAAGGGCAGCCGTCTCGGCACTTCAACCGGAAGATCTGCATCGTCCTGCAAAGGGAAGCAAGACCTTGGCGCGGCGATTGGTCGCCGGCATCGCTTTACACGACGTCTATCATGCCGGGCAGATTCAATTGATCAAGAAACTGTTGAGGACAGGAAGTTCCCGCTAAGCATCCTGGGCGTGGCGTGCGACCGTCTCCAGCATTTCCGCGTGCAGCCGTTCGCCGAACTCGCTGCAGCGGACCGCGGTCGCTCCAGGTTCGGCGATGTCCGCCGTGCGAATCCCTTGCACGAACAGGCGCTCCACCGCCGATTCGATCCATTCGGCTTCCTGCTTGAGTCCGAAACTTTCGCGGAGCATCATGGACGCCGAGAGAATTGTCCCCACCGGACTAGCAATGTCTTTCCCGGCAAGCGATGGCGCCGAGCCGTGAATCGGCTCATACAACGACGGCCCGGGCCCACAGCTCATTGATGGAATCAGGCCAATCGAACCGGCCAACGCCGCCCCGAGGTCGCTCAAGATGTCTCCAAACATATTCGACGTCAGAATCACGTCAAATTGCGCTGGCGCGAGCACCAACTGCATGGCCGCATTGTCCACATAAAGATGCTCAAGTTTCACGCCAGGATGATCGGCGCCCAGACGCGTGACCGTCCGCCGCCAGAGCTGCGAGGTGGAGAGCACGTTGGCTTTGTCGATCGAAGCCAGCCGCCCCGCGCGCGCTTCCGCCCGCGCGAATGCATATTTTGCGACGCGCTCTATCTCTCCCGTCGTGTAGACGGCCTCATCGGTGGCGCGTTCTCCGCTCGCATCGGCCTCCACGCGGTGCTCGCCAAAATAAATATCTCCGGCCAGCTCGCGGATGATGTCGATGTGAACGCCGCGGGCGCGATCCGCGGTCAAAGGCGACAAGCTGCGCAGCGCTGGACGCAAATCAATTGGACGCAGATTAATGTAGAGGCCAAGTTCCTTGCGCAGCGCGAGCAGGCCGCTTTCCGGCCGCTTGCCAATGGGCTGAGCATCCCATTTCGGGCCGCCAACCGCTCCCAGTAGGATAGCGCCCGCAGCCCGGCAGGCTGCCAGCGTTTCCGCAGGAAGAGGCGTTCCGGCCGAGTCGATGGCGCACCCGCCGAAAGGGTATTCAGCGAATTCAAAATTGTGACCAAACTCAGCTGCGCAGTCCTTGAGGACGTACACAGCTACCCGCACGATTTCAGGGCCAATGCCGTCCCCCGGGAGGAGGACAATCTTCTTTTTTTGAACGGTCATAGTTGCTCTTTGGCCGAGCCGGCAGGCTTCTCGGCGCGCCGGCAGTCCCGAAAATCAATAATTCTACCTCTCCCGATGAAACAGTATAATCCGGAATCTTGATCCTGTCAGTCGCACGTGACCCTTCCAAGGCCGCTGCCACCCGACGCCGGTGAACCGGCACCCAATTTGCTATGATGCCGTGCCCTCTATCGCTCGCGCGTTCGCAAGCAGAGAAGGATCATGGATTCTCACGACAAAGATCGGCTCTTTCGGAGTGGACTGGAAGCCTTTAATTCAGGGCGCTTCTATGACGCCCATGAACATTGGGAGGAAGTCTGGCTCGAGACTCTCGACCCGGAAAAAATGTTCTTGCAAGGTTTGATCCAGGTCGCGGCGGCATTCCACCACTATACGAGAGCGAATCGCCAAGGGACTCGGACTCTGCTGCAAGCCGGGCTCACCAAGATCGATCGGTTTCCACACGTTCATAGAGGGCTTGCGCTTGAGCCTTTGCGCATAGCGGTCCGGCGATGGCTTGCGGCGCTGGAGGGGGGAGAGGATCCCGCAAAGGACGAAATCCCCCGCATTGCGTGGCGCCGCGGAGGCTAAGACGCCGCATGTGCCATTCCGCATTCTTTTGCATTTAGAAACCACGGCCTCGTTAGAAGAACTTCGGCAGGAATCGTGGTTTCGCGCCCAAGGCCGAGCGGTATACAGGGTCGGCCATCAGGACGCCTTCTTCCAAACGCACCCTTCGCCGTAAAATCTCCAGGTACGCAAGCGTCCCTGCCAGTGCCGTGATCCAGGCCGTGTGTATCATCGGCAGGGCAAACACCTCCATCACGACGCCAACGTAGTTTGGATGCCGGACCCACCGGTAGGGACCTGATGTCACGACACCGATGCGAGAAGACGCCATGATTTCCACATTCCAGAGTCCTGCCAGAGTCCGGATTACCCACCATCGCAGCGCATTCGAGAAAACGAACAGCGCAGCCATTGTAATTGCCAACAAAGGAATCAGCGGGCGGTGGAGCAAGAGTACCTCGGCCGCGGCACACGCCAATACAGCCGCGTGCAGGAACACCAACCAGCGGAAATGAGGCTCGGCGATCTTGCGAACACCCTGTTTTTCAAGGTTCTGTTGATTACGGCGAGAAATCCGCAGTTCCGCAAGCCGCCCAAGGCCCACCAGCGCCAACAGCGCAAGATACGCGGCCGTCATGGCCACTGCAGCAGAATCATTTCAGCGGTGAATCCCGGCCCGAAGGCCATGAGCAGGCCGTAACTCCCCGGCGGCATCTCGCGCCTGGACATCCACTCCTGCAGGATGAACAGAACACTGGCGCTAGAGAGATTGCCGAAGCGGCGCAGCACGTCCCAGGATAATTCCGTGTCGGTGCGGGTGAGATCCAGCTCAGCCTCCATGAAGGAGAGCAGCTTTTGCCCGCCCGGATGGAGAATGAACGCGGAAATATCCTCCCGTCGCAATCCCTGGCGGGCCAGAAATCCCTCCACCAGTTCCCTTACTCTTTCACGGATCAATTGCGGGACATCCTTCGAGAGCACGATATGAAATCCGGAATCGCGCAGGTCAAATCCCATGGCATCGAGCGAATTGGGGAATAGGAAGCATTCCGAAGTGAGAATCCGCGGTCCGGCGGCCTCCCGGCCGGTGACGACCACTCCGGCCGCGCCATCCCCAAATAATACCGCCGAAATCAAGTTTGCTTGGGAAAAGTCCTTGCGCTGAAAGGTCAGTGTAGGAAGCTCAACAGCCACCAACAATGCCGTGCGGTCCGGGAATGCCCGTAGATACTCACCGGCATGCGCGAGTCCCGCGGCACCCGCGGCGCAACCAAGCTCGGTAATGGGAAGCCGTCGCACATCCGAGCGGAATCCCATCTCGGTGGCCAGGTAGGCGTCCAGCGACGGAATCATCACGCCAGTACACGATACGGTCATGAGCAGATCCACGTCTGAGGGAGCCATTTCGGCCTTCGCGAGCGCCCCTGCCGCAGCCCGCATTCCCAGTTCACAGGACTTTTCACGATACTCGTTGTTGATTTGCGCCAGGGGGCGCGGCTCAATGATGTATTCCACCGGGAACACGCTGTGACGCTCGTCGATCTGCGAATTATCGATGACGGTATGGATGGCCTCGAGCCGTTTGCCGTCCAGCGAAAACACATCTTTCATGTGGTGTTTCACGATTTCACGTGTCAGCAGATGCGGCGGTACCGCGGTGGCAGTCCCGGCAATCGTCGCTACCGCAATTGGGGCTTCGGGTTCGGGATGGAATTGTGATCCCGGCTTGCCGCCCGGCACCCGCGCTATTTCTTCAGACTTGAGTGATCGTGTGGAGGACAATACACAACTCCCTTCAATGCGGGCGGACCTTCTCAGCGCGGGCCAGATTTCCATCTGCCCCAGATGGGATGCAGAATCTCATATTGGGGTGCCAAAGGGAACCAATAAGAAAATGGAATCGTCATGATTGGTGTCAAAAACTGCGTTCCCGCGGCGCGCAAAAGAATGCGGCGTCCCTTTGGAAATGGAGACGCCGCGCGAGGTCTTCCAAACCCAAACCTGTTATTTTCCACCGGCCAAGATTAGGCCTTCTTCGTGTACCAGTCCGCGTTGATCGGTGTAAAGTTGGCCCACTTCTCCGGCAGATCTTCGAGCGCGAAGATTGCGGTCACCGGGCAAACGGGAACGCAGGCGCCGCAGTCGATGCACTCCACCGGGCTGATGTAAAGTTGGGGCTCCGATTCGAAATCGGGCTCATCTTTCCGCGGGTGGATGCAATCCACCGGGCAGACGTCCACGCAAGCGGTGTCCTTGGTTCCGATACAGGGCTCAGCAATTACGTACGCCATCGCGACTCTCCTTCGAGGGGTGTCTGGGCTTGAATTATCGCAAAGAATGCGTCCCCGGCCAAATTGAAAAGAACGGTTCTATCACCAAACTCGGCTCTCTACAAGCCGCTTTTCCACGGTCAAAATTATAACACGTCCGGATCAGGCAACACCCGGATCGTTCCGGCGCTGAATTTGAACCGGGAGACCGAGCCAGTTACAATAACGCCCACCCTCCCCGGAAACGCTAAAAGCGAGGTGGTTCCAATGCTTCGAACCGCTGGCAACAGAATCACATGGCTGGGGCACACTACCCTTCAAATCACCACCTCGAACGGCAAGATCATTTTGATTGACCCCTGGGTGGAAGAAAATCCATCGTTTCCCCCCGCGCTAAAGGTCTTCCCACGCATCGACCTGATTCTGGTGACGCACTGTCACGGTTTTCACGCCAAGGAAATCATTTCACTGGCGCTCGCCCATAGCGCGCCGGTCGTCGCCATCTTTGAGCTTGCCCTGTACTTCGGGTCAAAAGGCGTCGTGGACATCTTGCCGATGAATAAGGGTGGCACGCAGCATATCGGCGATGTCGAGGTCACCATGGTCGACGCGGTCCATTCCAGCAGCGTCAACAATATTGACGGCGACAGACCCTATGTCGGCGATGCCGCCGGCCTGATCGTGCGGTTGCCCGGCGGATTCACAGTGTACGATTCGGGCGATACAGCCGTCTTTGGGGACATGAAAATCATCGGCGAACTTTACAAACCCGATCTGGTCTGCCTGCCTATCGGTGGCCGCTTCACCATGGGTCCCCGTGAGGCCGCCTACGCGATTCGCCTGCTTGGGGTCCGCCACGTCCTCCCCATTCATCATGGAACCTTCCCTGTGCTGACGGGAACGCCGGAGGCGCTTCGCGACCTTACGCGGGACATCGCCGGCCTGGAAATTCACGCGCTCAAGCCCGGAGAGTCCATTGGGGAAGCGAACCGGGCCGCGGCACCGTGACGATGCCTTCATGGATGCGCGTTACCTGTATGAACCCAATCCTCTCTATTTGCTTGTCGTACCACGCAGCAAATTCCTCGCAAAGAAGAGCAAGTTGGCGGGGCGTTCGGCCAACCGCCGCATGAAGTACGGGAACCAGTCCTGCCCATACGGAATGTAGACGCGCACGCGGTAACCTTCGCGCACCAGGCGGCTCTGCAAGTCCGTGCGAATCCCGTAGAGCATCTGGAATTCAAACTGATCCTTGGGAATGCTTCGCTCAGAGGCGAACCGGATGGCTGCGTCGATCATGTTCGGGTCATGCGTGGCCAAGGCGTTGTAAATACCGCTCGGCAGCAGCAGGCGCATCAGCTTGACGTAGTTCGCATCGACATCTTTCTTGCGGGGAAATGCAATTTCTGAGGACTCCTTGTAGGCGCCTTTCACCAGACGGATGCGGCAGCCGATGCTCAGCAAGTCCTGAATATCTTTTTCGCTGCGGTAGAGATACGCTTGAATCACGGTTCCCACGGCATCGCTTTCCGCCCGAGCCTGCCTCACGATGCGCAGGGTTCGATCCGTGTACGGCGAACCCTCCATATCCACGCGCACGAAATTTCCAAGCGCCGAGGCGCGCTGGGTCACCCTCCGCAATTGCTCCGCGCAAAACTCCTCGCCGAGATCGAGGCCCAGGTGCGTCAGTTTGAGGGATACATTCGCGTTCAGATTTTCCGCCGCGACACGGTCGAGCGCGTCCGTGTACGCTTGGCGTGCGCGCTCCGCGTCTTCGCGGCTGAGCACGTTTTCTCCGAGTTGGTCCAGGCTGACCGCCATCCCGGCACGGTTCAATCGGCGCGCCGCTTCGAGGGCGGGGGCGAGATCCTCGCCGGGGACAAACCTTTGCGCCAGGCGGCGCGTCGTGCCAGTGGAAGTGATCCAGTGGCGGAGACGGGGGCTTTTTGCGAGTTCGAGCAGCAGCGCGCGCAACATCGGGTTTTGCGTCTGTCGATGCCGGGAAAATCGCGGACGGCGTCAGACCTCTTTGTGGGCGTCAAGAAATTTTTCGGCGTCGATCGCGGCCATGCAGCCTGAGCCCGCCGCCGTTACCGCCTGGCGGTAATGATGATCCTGCACGTCGCCCGCGGCAAACACGCCGGGCACTTTGGTCTGGCTGCCGTGCTGCGTGATTAAGTAGCCGTTTTCGTCCATGTCGAGCTGGCCGCGAAAGCTCTTCGTGTTCGGATCGTGGCCGATGGCGATGAAGACGCCTTCCACGGGCAAGGTCGTGATTTCGTTCGTCTGCGTGTTGCGCAGCTTCACATTTTCGACGCCGCCCTTTGTGACATCCGAAATTTCCTCGACCACGACCGGAGTGATCAGCCGAATTTTTTCATTTGCGCGCGCCCGATCCAACATGATTTTTGACGCGCGGAATTCCGGCCGCCGGTGCAACACATTCACGCGGCTCGCAAATTTGGAAAGGAAATTTGCCTCCTCCATCGCCGTATCTCCACCGCCGACAACCGCGATTTCCTTTCCGCGGAAAAAATATCCGTCGCAGGTCGCGCAGGTCGATACCCCGTAGCCGACGAGTTTGCGTTCGGACTCCAGGCCGATCATGCGCGCGGACGCCCCGGAAGCGATAATCAGCGCGCGGGCCTCGAATTCTTCTTTACCCGTCGAGATCTTGAAGGGCCGTTTGCTCAAATCCACGTCGGTGATCGCGCCCGCCTTGAATTCCGCGCCGAATCGCGCCGCCTGCTTGCGCATGTTCTCAATCAAATCGGGGCCCAGAATGCCATCCGGGAACCCGGGAAAATTTTCAACCATGGTCGTAAGCGAAAGCTGGCCGCCCGGCTCGAAACCATCGATCACGATGGGATTGAGGTTGGCGCGCCCGGTATAAATGGCAGCCGTCAATCCGGCGCAGCCGCTGCCGATGATGATGACATTATTCAATGGATGTTCCCCCTACCCGTCATTGGATTCATCAACCGGGCGCCGCGATGCAACAGCCAAAGCAACAAAGTTTAACACGAGGGGCCGAGGATTCCATGTCACCAGGAAACACCGTCCTCCCTTTCGCGGATCACTCACCGAGCGTCACGCCAGCAATGTTCATAATTCTTCCATTTATGTTCATGGGATGCTAGAATCTTCTTGGCGGCATGACCCATGCGAACCACGAGAAACCGCGTCTCCCACAAGCACTTCCAGCTCGACGCCGTAAAGATTCGGCGTGCCCAAAAGGTCTTGCGGGCGAAAACGGAAACCGAGACCATCGAGCGCGCGCTGGATGCCGTCATCGCCGAACACAAACGGAACCAGTTGGCCGTCGAAGCCAACGAACGGTTTGTGAAGAGCGGCATTGGGATCAAGGATGTGTACGGCAAGTTGGCCAAGTAAATGGGGCCGGTCCTTCTCGACACCTCTATTTATATTACCGCATTGCGAGCGGGTGACGATGCTGTCCTCAAGCTTCGGCGATTCACCCCGGGGGCGCCGCTTTGGCTGAGCTCTGTTGTGCTCGAGGAGTTGTATGCCGGTGTGAAGCCCCGGGACTCTCGAATCGTCGAGCGCCTGGAACGCGATTTCGACAAAGCCGGTCGGATGCTCGTCCCTAACCTCAGCGATTGGACTCACACCGGAAAGTTGCTGGCTCGCCTGGCCGCCAAGTATGGCTATGAACAGATTGGGCAAGCTCGTCTAACCAATGATGCCCTAGTGGCGATGAGCGCGGCGCGGCGCGGGATGACTATCATCACGGCCAACGAGCGAGATTTTGGCCGCCTGGCCCAGTTCCATCCCTTCCAGTGGCAGGTGCCTCTTGAATGACAATCGTAGGTCGATTCCTCTTCTAAGCCGGTCCGTTCCCCGCGCTCTTTAAAGGCGGACACGTCACTGGCCTCGCCGGGCAGAATGGGTGATAATGCCTCCGCATTTTGCTTTCCTGAGGAGGAAACCTTGACCCGCGCACCAGGAACCTACGCCATATTCGAAACTTCGCAGGGGACGATTGTCTGCCGCTTGTTCGAAAAGGAGGCCCCGCAAACGGTCGCGAATTTTGTCGGCCTCGCGGAAGGAACGAAGGAATTCAAGGACCCGCGCACGGGGCAGAAGGTGAAGCGGCCGTTTTACGACGGGCTGTCTTTCCACCGCGTGATCCCGCAATTCATGATTCAAGGCGGATGCCCGCTCGGGACGGGAACCGGCGACCCTGGCTATCGCTTCGCCGATGAGTTTCATCCCTCTTTGCGGCATGACAAGGCCGGCAAACTTTCCATGGCTAACGCAGGGCCCAACACCAACGGGAGCCAGTTTTTCCTCACCGTCGCGCCGACACCTTGGCTGGATAACAAGCACGCGATCTTCGGCGAAGTGGTCGAGGGGCTGGACCTGGCGATTAAAATCTCGGAATTGCCCCGCGGCGCGAGCGACAAGCCGAAACAACCCGTGGTATTAAAAACGCTGAAGATCGAGCGCGTCTGATCCCCGGCGAAATCGCCATGTTTAACTCGGCAAATTTATTCCGGAT
This sequence comes from Terriglobia bacterium, assembly GCA_963811715.1. Lineage (GTDB taxonomy): Bacteria > Acidobacteriota > Terriglobia > Acidiferrales > UBA7541 > Palsa-360. The sequence continues at coordinate 749,981 of CAWESM010000003.1, read as the reverse complement.
GCTGACCGAGATTCTTTTTGTATTGCTCGGAGGGATTCTTGTTTGGGTCGGACTGAGCAGCCGATTCATGTTTGATCCCCGGAAACCCGCGTGGCTGGGGCTGGGCGCTGTGCTGGTGTATTGGGGCGCCCGGGCATGGCTGAAAACGAATCGGACCGCGCGAACAGCCGAACGCACGACGGCGCGCGTGGGCGGAGCGTCCTTGGCAATCGTGGGATTAATGATGCTTTGCTTGGTGTTTGTAGAATTCCGCTGGGTTGGGACGGTGCTGGCGATGGCGGGCGGCATCCTCGTTCTTCGCGGCCTGGTCAGCGCCGGGCTCTCGCTCGGGACGGACTAGTTCCCCATCGGCCTGCTTGCGCGAAAGGAGTTCCACCATGATCAAGGAGTTCAAGGAATTTGCCATGCGGGGGAATGTGCTCGATATGGCGGTTGGCATCATTATCGGCGCCGCGTTCGGGCAAATCGTCACCTCGTTCGTCCAGGACGTTCTAATGCCGCCAATCGGCAGGCTGCTCGGCCACGTGGATTTCTCGAATCTCTTTTTGAGTTTGTCCGGAACGCACTACGACACAGTGGCGGCGGCCAAGGCCGCGGGTGCCGCGACGCTCAATTACGGCCTGTTCCTGAACACGGTAATCAATTTTCTGATCGTGGCGTTCGCCGTGTTCCTGCTGGTGCGTCAAGTGAATCGCCTCGCACCGAAGCCCGCGCCTGCTCCAGTGCCGCCCACGCGTGACTGCCCCTATTGCCTGTCGGCCGTGCCGGTCAAGGCGACGAAGTGCGCGCATTGCACCTCCGAGCTGCGAACAGCTTGAAGAATCGCCGAATATTAAATTTTGCATACAGCGGCCGCAAAAAAAGGAGCAGGTGATGCCCGATCCAATGTCGAACGACAAACCCGACTGGAAGCAGCATGGCATTCGCATCGTTCGCAGCGGCGAGTTGGATTCCAATACCCCGCAAACCGCTGGAATGACGCGCGCCGAAGCCATTTCCCACGCTCGAGTCGGAGCGCAAAAACTCTGGGCGGGAACCGTCGTCGTGCACCCAAACGCCAAAACCGGCCCGCATCACCACGGAGAATTGGAAACGGTGCTCTATATCATTCGAGGGCGTGCGCGATTTCGCTGGGGAGACCATTTGGAATTTGTGGATGAGGCCGGGCCCGGAGATTTCATTTACGTGCCGCCGTACGTGCCGCATCAGGAACTCAACGCGAGGCGGGACCAGCCCGTGGAAGCTGTCGTGGTGCGAAGCGGGCAGGAACCAATTGTAGTCAACCTGGATATTCCGAGTCCCGAGCCAGCCCCGGAATCCCCGCAACCCGATCCCTTTCACTCTGCTCCCGGAAAATCGTGAGCAGGCGTTGAGAACCTGACGGAGACGAACAAGCGGAATAACCCGTTAACGCCAGATTGAGACACCCCAGTTCCCGGAAACTAGCCGGGCGCAGCGATCCACATTCCGATAAGCCTATCAGGACCTATCCGACCTGCGATACCGAGAGCCGATATGAGAATAGCTTTCGAGTGGCCGACCACTCGGGCAAGGCCCCGGGGATGGCCGGTATTCGTCAGCATCACGCGAGGCGCGGAAAGAGCTCGGCGAGATGTGCTGTGTCATCGATTCTCAAGTTGACCGGGCGTTTCTCATTGGAGTATCGTTGATCTCCGCTGCCCAGAAGTTTCTTCGAGCGGTGCATCATGAACGGCTTCCGACGAAGTTCAGCTCGAATACTCGCCCCACCAAAGGAGTGTTATGCCCAGAAAAATCGATCCGCTCAATAAAAAGCTCTACGGTTCAGTAACAGCAATGTTAACGGTGACCGACGTGAAAGTGGCGGCCGCCTTTTATCAAAAGGCATTCGGCTTTGCCAAACGGGGAATTATGAATGGCCCAGACGGCAAGGCGATCCATGCCGAGTTGACGCTCCGCGGCACGACATTAATGTTGGGCCCGGAAATGCCGCAGATGGGTTCCCGCGCCGCGAAAACAATCGGCGCCTCGCCCACGAGTTTGTATCTGCTGACGGAAAACGCGGATAAGACGGTTGCCAAGGCTGTAAAGTTTCGGCGCCTCGCCCAAGGGACCGGTGATGGATATGTTTTGGGGCGACCGCTGTGGAACCGTTGTCGATCCCGAGGGTTACATTTGGATGGTCGCTACCCACATTGCACAACCCACACCCAAGGAATTGCAACGGAAGATGAAGGAACAAATGGCGAGCCAACAGGCTGCCCGCGCTGCGAGTGGCTCCTGAGTAGCGTCCTGCAAGCGCCGCTAACTCCACTTTCACCGGATTGGGTGAGCTTTTCGCCCCCCAAAGAGTTTCCGTCGAGTGGCCCTGCGCATCCGAAAGGTAGAATGCTTTTGTGAGATCTACATCATGGCGGGTGCAGTTGGGATTAGTTGCTTTGGGGTATGCCGCGGTTTTGGTGGTTGCGGCGACTTTTCTCTACGTGCGGCACCTGCAAGAACTCAAATATCCCGATGAGGCATCTGGTGGCATGTGGGCTGCTGGCGACTTATTGCTCTACATCTTCATCGCCTGTCTCTTTATGGTCCCAACCGTCTATCTAATCTGGGTCACTGCAAAGTTTGAGGCCTTCTATGCAGTATATTCCAAATTCCTGTTGGGTCTCAGCTTAAGTGCACCTGTTTGTCTGAGTGTGTTCTATCTTGGCGAAAAGCATGCGGGGCAGAGCTTAATCGGTGTCTGCTTGTATAGGCTCATTTGGTCGCCTTTTATTCTTATGGGAATGGGCATCAGTAGGTTGGTGGCCCGATTTAATCGAGCAAAGCGGCTTGCTTCATTTGCGCTTCTGATCGAGGGACTGACACTCGCAATTGCTGTTGCGCTGGTCATCCATGCGTGGGGCGGACCCAAGAACCGTTGACGGAAGGGGTCCGGCACCATATGCAGAAGAAGTTCTCGTGATTTCTTCCAAGTAGGTTATCCAAATTTTCAGTCGCCTGCGCTGGATTCCGCCTGATACACGGCTTATCGGAAGTTGGCAGACGAGATCGTTTGACTTTCGTGCCAGAGATGCTTCAGCCAAGTCAGTCTGCATTCGGCCGATGATTGCGCATACCACATCCGGGGAAAGTTCATCAGGTTAATTCTTCGACTTGTCGGCCTCGGCGGCGGCTTTCTCTCGGCGTTCCTGATCGGCTTTTGTCAACGGGCCGGCATAATTCCCGGAACCCGCTTGCCGCGAGTATCGCATTGCCACCGTCCCGTCGGCTCTCTTGATCTGGTCGATCACGCCATTGGGTACGCCTGACTTCGCTGGGCGGAGGATCAGAACAATTTCGTCGCCGGGCTTGAACGTCTCTTTGGTCCAACCATCATCAGCCATCATCGACTCTGGAGACCCGACTTCGCCTGTCCACTGCACATCTTTGCCGTTCTCATCCTTGGTGGTCCAAAAAAGCAACACGTGGGGGTTTCTCCAATGATACTCCACCACGGTGCCCTTTAGCGTCACCTCGGTTGTCGACCACGCCGCATTCCCGTGATGAGCCAGAACAGGGAGGTTCAACGTTGGCAATAGAACCGTAGCCGCCAGCACTGCAACCAAGAGCATACGTCGCAACATATTCACCCTCCTCTTTTTTCAAACTGCCGCTAAAGGATTCAAGGACAACGCCTACTGTTTCGGAAGCGTGGGTATCGTATTCGCATCATTAAAATGAATACTGTCCGATGGGACGCAGAAATTTTCCGCCATCTCCGTATTGGGGATCAGTGTAATCGTGCCGGTTGTCGTCCAAGGCGCCATATATACCTTTGGGTCCGTAACCGTCAGCGTTAGCTGAAGCAATCCGTAGTTGAGTCGCTTGTAGCGTTCCTCGATCCGCATTTCGTCGCTATGCGGATAGCCGCCCGGTCTCCCAGTTCCAGTCCGCTGAACCGGAGCTGGGGCAAGCCAAGACCTGTCGTCATAGCCATTCGACTCGACAACGAACGTATCTCCATCCCACCTGCCGACAGCATATCCCAAGTATCGCGGAATCGGAGGATTCGGCGGCAGTTTGCGCCCGTCAGTCCAGATGTCCCGCCACGTGTGACCCCACTCAAAGAATTGCAAGACTCGGTCTGGTAATACAAGGAACTCAAATCCGAAGTTGTATGTTAACCACCGCGGCCAACCCATGGGATCACAAGTATTCTCAGGATCCTTTGAATTCCACTGGGGTGTGTCACTTTGGTCGGCCTCGAATAACTTCCGTCCGTAAGGAGTGAAGGACGGCACCGCCGTCATATTCATCGGAAGACCGTTAACCTCCAGGTCATTGGGATTGCCGCTCCAAACTCCCGAAATATCATGCGCATTAAATGCGCGCGTATCCACGTTCGCCTTCTTGCGGCCCTCCGCCTTATAAGCCTCATTCTCGCAGTGCGGACAGGGTTTCCAGCCCGGCCCCGGAGTAATTAAGGGCACCTCCAACCCCGGCCTTGGAGGTTTTGCATCCGCGGTTTGGCCCGGGGCCCCCTGCTGCGCGGACGCGACTGGCCTGAAGGTTAGCGGCGTCGCCAAAACTACCATGCTGACAATCACGAAGTGTCGCATTTTGTCCTCCTTCACCAGACGCGTGGCTCTATTCCAAAACAAACCGGAATCTCTCTTTGATTTCAAAAACGGCAAGGATTTTACACCTATTTCGCCTGCTAGGGATGTGTGAAAAGATCCATCATCTGGGGCGCCCCCAACCGCTTGCGATCCGCAACCAAATTCTGGCAGGCTGGCGAAGAGCGATTTGTATATGACGGATTCCAGGCCGCAGCGGTGCAGACCGGCAAAATGCCCTCGTTACTCCCGAGAAACGGTGTTATTGGTAATTGGCCCACTACCGCAAGTTAGGCGTTGACCGAAATTCGCGCCCACATTTTTCGCAAGGGCAGACGGTCCTCAAATAATCGAAGCTGTAGATTCCCGTCGTGTGCCCGTCATTGAAATCAATCTGCAACGCGTAATTACCGACGGCATGCGCAGCCTTGGCGCTGAGTTTGGCCTTGAACATGGGGAGCACCGCTGAGCTCAACAACGGAGGCGCTCCGTGCGGATTTTCCTTTCTCAGCCGCTCATCGTTTTTTCGCTTCTCTTCTTTTTTGCTCCGCTCATCGTTGCACATCGCGCAGGGACAATTTTCCCGGAGATACGCGAAGTCGTAATGGCTGGCATGGCCATCGGACCAAGTGATGTCCACGCCGGCCCCCGACGACACGTGGACCTTCACGTCGCTGGGTTTTCTTCTTTCATCGAGAGGGATCGGCATGGGATGGCTATCTTACCGGAACACTGATTCGCGCGAGACGCCCATGTTCGAGTTCGATGCGCCGGTCCGCGAGATTTCCGATGGCCTGCGAGTGCGTAACAACGAGAATCGTGTGCCCGGCGGAGTGTAGATCGCGCAGCAGGTCCAGGATCGTGGCTTCGTTCTCTTCATCGAGATTGCCGGTGGGTTCATCGGCAAGAATGAGTTTCGGATGATTGATCAGCGCGCGCGCAATGGCCACGCGTTGCTGCTCGCCTCCCGAAAGCTGCGCGGGAAGATGTTCCAGGCGGTCTCCCAGACCAACACGCCGCAGGGCATCCGCGGCTTCCTTCTCATCGGTGATGCTGTGGAAATATTGCGCGAGCATGACGTTTTCAAGCGCCGTAAGATACGGCACGAGGTGAAATTGTTGGAAGACGAAGCCGATCTTGTCGGAGCGATAGCGAGTGAGTTCGCGCTCCCCGAGCTGGCCGATCTCCAGGCCATCCACCACGACGCGCCCTGAAGTTGGATGTTCGAGACCTCCGAGGATATTGATGAGAGTCGTCTTGCCCGAGCCCGACGGCCCCATGATGGCGATCCACTCGCCGGCCTCGACTTCAAAACTGACGTGGCCGAGAGCGCGGACGGCTTCGAACCGCTTTCCGAGATCTTCGACCTGGACCAAAGGCGCCATCATTCTCCCCGCAATATCTCCGCCGGGCGCACGCGTCCGAGCAGCCGCAGTGGGAGCGCACCCGTCAATGCTACAGCTACAGCCAAGGCAATGGTTGCCGGAAAGACGGGCCACCTCGGCGAAATCGCAACGCCGAAGACGCGCCCTCCAATCCATCGCGCCAGCACTACGCCGATCGCAAATCCGATCGTGCCGCCCACCACCCCCAGCGCGGCAGCCTCGGCCAGAAACAGGTGCATGATCCGTTCCACGGACCCTCCGAGCGCTTTCATCAAGCCGACGTCCCGGCTGCGCTCCATCGCCAGCGCCGCCATCGATGCGAGGACGCCGAGCGTGGTGAGGACAAGGATCAGCATGATCGTCCAGAAAATCAGGCCGCTAATCCGCGCCAGAATGGATCCTTCAGCACCCGCAAGCTGGCGCACCGGGCGAACCTCAAGACCCGGCAGAATAGCGGCCAGGCGGCTCGTAAATACCTCTATCTCGGAAGGCGTTCCCGAAACGCTCAACTGGACGAGACTCAAGCGCCCGGGCAAGCCCGCAAGATTCTGCGCTACATCGAGGCTCGTGACAATTTGACTATCCTCGGCGCCGCCCGACGTGATGATGCCGCTGACGGTGAGCGAAACCCTGCGTTCGCCGGCGTGCAGATCAATTTGACTTCCGGGCGCGAGGCCAAATTGGCGCGCCGCAGCTTGGCCCACCAGGCAGTGCGACCGGTCATCGCGGGAGGTGACCCATGCGCCATCCACCTTCCACCAGGAATTCATCTTTGCCACCTGGTCGAACCACGTGCCCGCCAGGATGACGGGCTGCGTGCCTGCATTTGCGGCCACGTAAAGGTAGGGTGCCGCGGCGATAATCCGCGGAGCGCTCGGTCCAACAATGCGATCCATGATGGCGGCATCCGCCAGAGCGGCATCGCTGCCCAACGAGGGCGGCGCGACGACCACGTTGGCGCCCAGCGTGCGGAATTCATGCGTCAGTTTCTGCTCCGCATCCATATTGATATTCAGAAGCGCCGAGGAAATCGCGGCTCCACTCGAAAGCGCGATTAGTGCGACTGCGAGCCGCCCGCGGCTCGCGCGAAGCAGTTGCCGGAAAATTCTCCAGAACATGGACCGGGAGCGGGGCGTCACGTCTTCACTCACCACGCAATACGGGCGCGGGATCGACGCGCGAGGCGTGCTCCAGCGGCACCAGGTTGCCGAGCAGCGCCACGACGGCGGCGAGCACGAGCACAATGGGGAAGAGGATCAATCGAACGGTGGGAGCGATGCCGAAAATTCCAATGCCGAGAACTCGCGCCAACCCCAGACCGATGGTATAGCCCGCAATTCCACCCACGAGCGCCAAGAGCAGTTGCTCGGCAAGAAAAAATGCGCCGACCGCGCGGCGGCTCGCGCCTAGCGCCTTCATCAATCCAATTTCAGAACGCCTCTCCAGTACGGTCGTGGCGGACGTGGCGCCCACGGCGAGCGCCGCTGCAAACAGCGCAGCGAACGTGACCAGCCACATCAGGCTGCCCACCCGCGTGAGGATTCGGCCTTCTCCCTCGGCAACCTGGCGGATCGCGCGGACTTCGATCCCCGGAAGTTCCTGCTGCATTTGGTGCGAAATCGAGGAAATGTAGGGACTGCAGTACCAGCGGTCGTATTCTGCCGGCGTCATCTTGGAGGGATCGCGGGCGGAGAACGCATCCGCCGGCTTGGTCAGAGCGCTCACCAGCAGGCGGCGATAACTGCTGGGACGCCCGGCCAGGTCCTGCGCCACCTGGAGCGGCGCGAGGATAGAGTTGTCTTCGCGTCCGCCGGTCGAAAGGATGCCAGTAACGGTGAGCGCGCGCGCGCGCTCCCCGGAGCGCACTGTGATCGTGTCTCCCGCGTGCAAACCTATGCGCCGGGCAAGCCCCGCGCCGGCCAGCGTTTCCGCGGCGCCGTCGGAAAACCACCGCCCATCGACATGCCACCAGGGATCGGTCGAGGAAACGCCCGTCACAAATTTGCTGCCGTCGGGAACATCCACGGTGTGGCTGTACCACGTCCCGATCAATGTTTCTCGAACGGTTTCTCGTGCGCCCGCACCCGAAGATTGATTTCCGTGCGTAGACGCCGTCGCAATCTCCACGGGAACATCGAGGAACGGGGCAAATCCGATGACGTTGTTGCGCCAGAAAATCGTTTTCAACTTGCCGAGATCCGCCTCGGGCAAATAAGCGCCTGCATCCACGGGACGGTAATCAACGCCGCCGATTTCAAGAGGAAGCGTATCCGCGGCAGGCGTGACGAGAAGATTTGCGCCGAGAGAGCGGAATTCATGCGCCAGGCGGTCACCAACGTCAAGGGCAACTTCGAGCGTGGCCGTCGCTACCGCCATACCCAAAGCAAGCGCGGCAGCGGTCAGCGCCTTTCGGCGCGGCTTGCGCGTAAATGAATCGCTGACGATGCGAAGAAACATAGTAGCCGAAATCCTTCAACAATTGACTCTTCAGTCTTGGCTCTTCGGTTTGTGGGTCGGAGCTGCCCTTCCTTCGTCAGGATGAAAAGGACCGACCCACAAATCTTTCTGCAAGTAGTATACTATTAAAATATATATCTAGATTTGTACTAGTGAGAGACCCGGCTCCTCGCTTCGGCGAGCGTCGAGACGTCGATCACCAGCGCGCCGTTTTCCGCTCGCGAGGGTACGCCGACAGGGTTGCACCCGCCCGCTTCTCCGATCGTTGGGATGTAGATGGCGGAAGCGCAGTTGCGGCAGACCACGTTCGCCCCATCCTGGCGGTAGCCGGCCGTGCCGCAGATCAGGCATGCGTCCAGCGCCGTGCCCCAGCTTCCGTTGGGTTTGCGGATCACCAGAAATCGCAGGCTGGTCCCATTGGCGTCGACGCTGTACACATGCAGATTCGAGTCATTCACCTCGGCGAGAGGAATGCGAACTTCGTTGCCGGCGGCTTCGATCGCGCGCGCCTGCGGAGTTGCCGTCACCCGGGTGTACGCGAACTCAGCGGCAAGAATCAAAATGACCGCTGTGCAGGTCAACGTGGAAGCAAAGGCCCAGCGGCGCTGCTTGCGGCGCTCCCACTCCAGACGCCGGCGTTCCGCGGCGTCGGCACCATTCGAGGCCGCCTGGCCGCGCGCCGCGATCCATTCCCGGAGGACCAGGATCGCCGTGGCGCCGAGAATTACGGCGAAAAAGAAAACTTCATTGCGCACGATTGGGCCAACCCAGGCCATCTCAACTCTGCTTGACGGCAGCCACATCGCCTCGCTCAGCTCATGAACGCCGGTCAGCGCGAGGTGAATGGCTATGAGAATGAGAATCGTGCTGGTGGCGGAGAAAAATTTTCCTAAAGAAATTTTCAGCGTCCCGTGAAAGAAGAACCAGGCAACCGCGATTGCAACGCCCAGACCCAGACTGGTGCCAATCGAGACCGCGAGGCCTTCGCTGTTGAGCGCGACGGCGCGCAGAATTATAACCAGTTCGGCGCCTTCCCTAACCACCACGAGGAATACAAATGTACCCAGCCCGAGACCTGCGGCGAACGTGTTTTTCTCCGCGTAGACCTCTACACGTTGCTCGATTTCCTTTTTCAGGTGGCGCGCCACGCGATTCATCCACAGAATCATCGTGACCACGAAAACCGCGGCGGTGAGCAGCAGTATCCCTTCAAATCCATCCTCGCTCACGCGCCACCGTTCCAAGGCGATGGCCACCGCGAGACTCGAGGCTGTGGCTGCCGCCACGCCTCCCCAGACCCAGCGCACTAGGGCCGCGCGTCCCGTGCGATTCAGGTAGACGAGCACGATGCCGACGACCAGAGCGGCTTCGACGCCTTCCCGAAGAGCGATCAGAAATGAAGAGAGCAAACGGTGTGTCCTTTGTGAGGCGAGTAGGGTCGCGCACCCAGTTGCAACCCAGTAGCAACTAGAACTTCCAGTTTACACGCCCCACAACGGAACGTCAAGGATTTTACCGGCTCGGCGACCTCTACGGGTACGGGCTCCCCTTTTACGCTAAACACTTCAGGTCAAGCGTGGAGCCCGCCGGATAAGGTAGAATGCGCATCTACTTAGAGATGCGTACCCCTCAATCGCGGCCGGGCTTCTTCCTTGCGCGGGCCCAAAGCCTGCCGGCAAGGTGGGTTAAGCCTTTTGTGGCTTTGACTCTCGCGGCCTTACTCCTCCCGGCATCCGCGAGCCCGCAATCCCCTGGCGGTTCATCGGCCCCCTCAGCCCTTCCCAGCGCCAAGGCTCCCGAGACGTCTCCCCCTCGGCCCGATAAAGACCGTGCGCAGAATGCCTACCAGGCCGGACGCCGTGCGGAACTGGCAGGTGACTGGAACGCTGCCTATACTGCCTATTCCGAGGCCACCGCCTATGCCCCGGCCGAAAAGGAATACTCCCTGTTACGGGAACACGCCCGCTTCCAACTGGTTCAGAGGCTCGCCGATCTTGGCGAACGGCAACTGCTTGCAGGAAACGGCGCCGGCGCGCGCGAACAGCTTGTGCACGCGCTTGCGATCGATCCAAACTACGCGATTGCGCGCGAACGCCTTGCGGAGCTGCCCGTGGATTCCCCCAGCGTGACGCCGGAAAAGGGGCCTAGACTCGCCGGTCTGCCACGCCTCCATCCTAAGCCAGGAACGCGGGACTTCGATTACCGGGGCACCACGCGGAGCGCCTACGAAGAGGTGGGGCGGGAATTCGGTGTGACGATGGCGTTCGACGGAGATTTGGCCGACCGGGTCATGCGCTTCCGCGCGCCGAATGTGGACTTCGAGACGGCACTGCTGGTTCTGTCGCGCCAAACACGGACGTTCACGCGCGTCGTGGATGATCATACCCTGTTCGTCACCGAGGATAGCGCCCAGAAGGTGCGGGACTACGCCGTCGAAATCGAAAAAACGCTGCTGCTCCCTGCTTCGGTTACTTCGGACGAAATGAATGAAACCGTCCGCACGATCCGCGAAATGACCGGGATCACGAGGACGCAGCTCAACACCGCCGCGCGAACTCTCACGGTGCGGAGCACGGAACAGAACGTCGCGCTGGCACAGGCTCTCGTGGAACAAATCGAGCAGCCCCATGGCGACTTGATGCTCGAAATTGAAATTCTTCAGGTGGACCGCGAATCGGCGCACCAATTGGGCATTACACCCCCATCGTCTTCGACCGTAATCACGCTCAGCCCGAGCCAGATCTTTCAACTCCAGCAGGCACAGAAGAACGGAACCTTACTAAGTGTTCTGGAAAGCATCTTTGGCGGCAACAGCGCCCTGGGTGCGGCTGCTGGCGGGTTGGGGACCGTCCTGCCGCCGCTGATCGCTTTTGGAGGAGGCAAAACGATCTTTCTCGCGACCGTGCCCGGCGCCAGCGCGAATTTTAGCCAGACGCTCAGCGCGGTGCGCAGCGCGGATCGCATCTTGTTGCGCGCGCAGGATGGAAAACCAGCCACCTTTTTCGTCGGCGACCGCTATCCAATCTCCTTGGGAGTGCTCTCGAACAGCTTGGCCACAACAACAACGTCGGCGCTCGGAGCGGCCGTCCTGTTGAGCTCCTTGCCCCAGGCGAGTTACGCGACAGGCCAAGCCCCGGTCGCGCTGGCCACTGCCGATTTCAATGAGGACGGCCATCAAGATCTGGTCGTCGCGAATCAGGCGGACGGCACACTCTCGATTTTTCTCGGCGTTGGTGATGGCACGTTCATGACACCCGCAACCGTCATCAAGAATGTTGCCGCAGCTCCCTCGGCAGTTGCCGTGGGCGATTTCAATGGCGATGGCCACGTGGATATCGCCGTGACGGATTCGAGCACAGGCGTCAATAAAGTGGCGATCCTGCTTGGCAAAGGCGATGGCACGTTTGCCGCGCCTCTGACATACGCGACCGCGAGTGGGACCAATCTTGTCGGCGACCCAGTTGCGCTGCTAGCCACCGACATCGACGGCGACGGTGTTTTGGATCTTGCCGTAGTCAATCAGGGTGATGGTGTCGCCGCCGGAACAGTATCGATTCTGCTCGGCCATTCAGTGGGCGGCAAGGGAGACGGATCTTTCGTATCACCGCAAATTTATTCCGTCGGCGTCAGGCCGACGGCGATCGCGTCCGCGAACCTCACCTCCAGTGGGAGGTCCGATCTAGTGGTAACAAACCAGAGTGACAATTCGGTTTCAGTCCTGGTCCAAAATCCGGACCACACCTTCACCGCGAAACTTGACCCCACCACGGGCAAAAATCCCGCAACAGGCAATGGGCCGGCAGCCATTGCGGTCTCGGATTTCAATCGGGACGGAAACCTGGACCTCGCGGTTGCCAATCAAACCGACGGCACGGTTTCCATTTTGCTCGGCAATGGTGACGGAACCTTTCGCCCTCATAGTGCTAGTACCGACTTCTCGGCGGGGTCTAGTCCTAAAGGAATCGTCGCCGCGGATTTCACGGGGTCGGGAAATCTGGAACTCGTTGTTGCGGATAGTGGAGCCTCTCAGCTGAGCGTTTTGCTCGGCAACGGAGACGGTACGTTCGCTTCTCCTGTCACTATTTCCAGCGGCAAAGCGCCCGCCGTGGCCTTGGTTGGCGCAGACCTGATCGGCAATGGATCATTGGATCTTATCGATGCGAATGAATCCGTGAATGAAGTGACCGTTACGCTCAACACGCTGCAATCATCGAGTGCGTTATCGAGTTCCTCAACGTCTACTTCGCCCCAAACCGCGTACCCCTCGGCCGAGTATGTGGACCTTGGACTAAAAGTGAAAGCCACACCGCGACTGCATGGCGACGACGAAGTGACGCTGCATCTCGAATTCGATATCCGCAGTCTTTCGGGATCGTCCGTCAACGGCATTCCCATTCTCACCAATCGCACGCTCGACCAGACGATTCGACTGCGTGAAAATCAGACCTCCGTCCTTTCAGGAATTGTGGAATCTAGTGAAGCGCGAGCCATCAGTGGTTTGCCCTGGGCCGCGACGGCGCCCGGCGCCGGGTACCTAACCGGAAACCAAACCGCCGACACGAAGGATACCGAAACGCTCTTTATCATCACGCCTCGGGCGTTGCGCCTGCCTCAGCGTAATCCACGCGCGCTTTACGCCGGCCGTGGGGAGCCTTCCACCCCTCCCGCACCGGCCACGCCGCCTCCTGGTGTCCCCGCTCCTCCTGGGCCACCCTTGGGCCTGCAGCCCCCGCTACCCCCGGGCGCGCCGCAGCCCCCGCTCCTCCCAGGTGTGCTGCCCCCGCCGCCCGCCGGAGGAGTTCCGCTTACGCAGCCGCCTCCCGGACGCGTTCAATAGAACGGCACCTCACCGTGACGCAACGGACAACTCCACTGCGTTCGGTCCTTGCTTCGGCCTGTGCGCTGAACCTAGACTGAGTAAACCTAGTCCGCGGCTAGCAGCCCCATTTTGAACCCTAGGAGTGTCTCATGTGGACCAACAAACAAGCGTCGTATCCTCCCGGCACATCGTCGGGAACAGGGGTGGGCACGCTCGAACCCGCGCCCACTACCGCGCCCGTGACTGCGCCTGTACCTGCCCCTACTAGAAATGCGCTGGAATCTCCACGCACGCATGGATCGGCTACGCGCGCGCCGGCGTGGCTGGGGCCGGGGTTGAAGATTAGGGGACAAATTTCCGGCGCGGAAGATCTCCATGTGGAATGTGATGTGGAAGGACCGATCTCATTGGGCGACCACCGGCTCACCGTCGGACAGCAGGCTCACATCAACGGCGAAATTACCGCCTCTGAGGTGGTCGTCTTTGGCGATGTGAAGGGCAATCTTCTGGCCAGCGACCGCGTCGAAATCAAGAAACACGGCTCGGTCGTTGGTGATCTGACCACCTCGCGAATCAGTATTGAAGACGGGGCCCACTACAAAGGCTCCATCGAGATCGCCCGCAAGGCCCAGTCGGGACCAGGTCTTGAAGCCTTGCTGGCTCGCCCCGAGAAGAAATCGCTTTGAGCATCTGTTGAGATGCCGGGATCGCCTGTACAACTCTTAGGCTTCCGGACAGGTGACCCGGCCGGTCTTCCGGCACAAGATTGTTCTTACACTAAAAGGGTGCGGGATCTACCGGGAGCGGGCTTTAGTGGAAGCCCGCAAGAATCTGCTGCCCGCCAGAAATTGTCCAGGCACGGACGCGTCCCGTTGCTCGGATGCAGTGTCAACATTTCAGAAAGCGAATCGTGGAAACAGCCGCCGAACAAGCGAATACCTCAGCGCCCGAGAAAAAAGAGGACGCCAGCCCCCCTGCGGGCCTTCTTACGGGCTCCCTTGCCAGTCCAGTTGTCATCCGAGGGTTGGCGGAAATCCTCGAGCAACACGCGGATTGGCTCGATTCGCATGGTGAGACCGGAATACAGGCGGACTTTTCGCGCGAGAATCTGGAAGACGCCGATCTGATAGACGCCCGGCTCACGGACGCCCTCCTCAATAAGACCATCTTGAAGCGAGCCGATCTGATGCTGGCGGATTTTCGCGGCGCCAGTTTGCTCCAGGCGAACCTGAAGGATGCAAACCTGCTGGGCACGGTGTTCCATCACGCAAATCTTCAGGCCGCTTCGCTCGAAGGCGCGACCGGGCTTCTCAACCGGCAACTCGCCGGAGCAAATCTGTTTGGCGCCACGCTTCCCGCGGATACATCGCCTTCCGAGGGACTGAAATATGTTCGCCAAGTGGCCAGCAGGGCGGGTTGGTATCTGATCGCGATCTTGCTGGTCAATGCCCTGGCCTGGTTAAGAATATTTACCACCAGAGATCCTCAGCTTTTGAGGAACGCCCCCGCCTTCCCCTTTTTTGGTCTGCAGGCGGACGTACCCTTTGTCGCGTTCTATCTTTTCGGCCCGGTGGTCATTCTCAGTTTGTACGTTTGTTTCCATCTCTATTTGCAGCGCCTCTGGGACGGGGCGGCGCAATTGCCGGCCGTTTTCCCGGACGGGCGGAGTCTGGACACGTGCCTCCCCTGGTTTGCAAGGTGGTCTGCCCGGATGCACAGCAAATGGCTGAAATGCTCTCGTTCTCCCTTGGCATTTCTGGACGCGGGACTCGCCATGCTTTTGCTGTATTGGGTCTCGCCGGCAACGATTCTTCTTTTCTGGGGGCGGTATCTGACGCTCGAGGACCTGCGCGGAACGTCGGCTCTGGTCCTGCTCGTGGTTGCCGCCATCACCGCGGCTCTGGGCTTCCCTCGGATGGTTGGGAAAGCGTTTGGGGCTGATTCGCCCCGGCCCGCGAACGCATCCAAGTCCTCCCGCTGGCGAACCCTGCTGCTCCGGAGTGCCGCCCCGATTGGAGTTGGGTTCATTCTTCTCCTGCTTTCCATCGGGACCATCCAGGGCGCTCCGCACGATTTTGGCCGAACCTCCGAATCCGCAAATCCAGGGATCGAGACCTGGGCAGCCGAGGTTTTGTGGACCGCTGGCTACAATCCCTACGCGCAGTTGACCGAAGCCGAGGTTTCCACGAAGCCTCCTGTCTGGTCGGGAAAAGATGAGGAAGTCGCCCAGGTTAAAGGCGCCAGCCTCAACCGCCTCAAACTGCGCTACATTCAGGCGTATGGCGCCTTCTTCGCCAAGGCCCGCCTGTGGCAGGCCGATCTGCGCAATGCGTACCTTTCGGAAGCGGACCTGCGAGAAGCGAATCTCCGCCAGGCGGATTTGCAGTTCGTCGCTCTCGATCACGCCCTGCTGGTCCGCGCGTCGCTGCAGGAAGCGGACCTGCGAAACGCGAACTTGAACCGCGCCGACCTGCGGGAAGCGAATCTCTCCTCTGCCGTTCTCTCTGGCGCTACTCTTCTTGACGCCACACTCGATCACGCAAGTCTTTACAAAGCGGACTTACGGAATGTGCTTCTGCAGAGGGCCAGCCTGAAGCAAGCGGACCTTCGCGAGGCAAATCTTGAAAACGCGAATCTGACCATGGCGAATCTTCAGGAAACCTATTTGACCTCCACCAAGTTGCGCAACGCGCAATTGAAACAGGCGGACCTTTCCCTGGCTATCCTCACGGAAGCGGATCTCCGGAAATCCGATTTGAGCGGGTCCGACCTTCAGGGAGCCATTCTGCGGGGGGCGGACATGAGTGGAGCGAACCTACAAGGCGCCGATTTACGCGGCGCGGTGGGACTCACGGCCAATCAGATTTGCTCGGCCGCCAATCGGGCGCAAGCCCAGTTAGATGACAATCTGCACCGTGACGTAGACAGCCTGTGCGCGAATATTCGCTAACCTCGTAAGGTAAACTGATCCACGCCGGCAGGCAATTGCGTGGAGCCGTAGAGATCAGGAACAGCCTGTGAAAGTCAGGTTCGGATTGCCAGTGCCGAGGGTCCCGCTACTTACGCTGATTGCCGAGGACGTGCTCGATGGTATGCAATCCGGCGAGAGCGGAGCCGCGGGGAAAGACGCTTTTCCTTCCACCGTATAACTCACTCCTTGGATGTGTTGCTGCGCGGATTTAGTGTATAGGGTGCCGGACGCGCTGAACATACCAACAGAAATGTTGCCCTCTGGGACGAGGAGAGTGTAGTTGGCACAAGTAGTGCCAATCATGCAGGACGCGTTCGTCGTCGTAATGCTGGCGGTCGAACTTAAAAACGCGGGAATCGTAAGTTGAGTAACCGATCCCACCGCCGGCGAGACGGACTGCAAAGCCGACAGTTGCACATCCACTTTGTTCTGAAAGCTCATGTTACTGCCGGAGGAACTGACTCTGCCGAAGATTGTGGCGGGAATCCCGCTGGGCGACGTGTTTCCAAATTCAGGGACAAGCGGGATTTGATTCAGGCTCGCGCCTGCAGGAACTCCGAAAGTAACTGTCGCTGCATAAGTGGCTGTCGCTCCGGTGGCCGATGTGGCCGTGGAATCCGCAACGACGTCATAGACTCCAGAAGAAGAGGGATTGAAGCTAAAAGTTCCATTGGATCCCGAGGTCGCGGATAAGATGACGCGATCAATTCCGCTCCCGTCTACCTGCTCCAGCAAAACCACCGCCCCAGCCACTGCGCTCATTGTCTGGTCATCAACTACCGTGCCGGAAATGGAATTGCCCCCACTGCCGCCGCCACGGGTAACGTACCCGCCGCATCCTTCAGTCCAAGCCAAAGCAAAAACGAACATGCCAATTACGACGAACGTAGTGGCTCGATGGAATTTTCCGTGTTTCACAGGGTTCTCTCCTCGCGCACGCAATCGGAGGGGACTCGGCTAGTATATGTGCACTTGGGCTTTTTGTCTTGTTTGTCTTATTTCCGTGTTGCTAATTATTTACTCTTGCGGCCCGCGTTCGTAGTTCGATTTTTTTATGAGGTACTCCATTATGTTGCGGGGAACATTTCCTAAGGATCAGGCCAGCGGATGGCGCCAGCGCAGACCTGGGAACCGCGCGTAGTCACGATCGGCGGTGATCCATTCCGCTCCCGATTCCATCGCCAGCGCCGCAAAATAGGCATCACTTATCAAATTCCCCTTGGCTCCCGCCGCCTTGCACAATCGAGTGAAGATTTCCCAGTGGCGCTCGCCCGGCGAAATCAGGACGCATCCCGGATGCTCGCGCAGATGATTCACGAATCCAAGGGCGATTTCCAGCGGTGTTGAGTCAGGAAATATCCGTGGATGGGTCACGATTCGTACTACGCCGCTCAAAGCAACGTCCGAAAGACCGCACGTCGAGCCTGAATTCAAAACATCCTGGAGCCACCTGTGATACTTCACATGTTCCACGGCGTCAGGCCTGTGCGCGTACACCAGGACATTAACGTCGATGAGGATCATCAATACCATCCATCAGATCGAGCAACGCGGATGTGTCATCCAAGTCCACGCCCGGATGCACTCCACCCTTCCCATACGTAATTAACTTGAAATCCTTCTGCGGTGTCTTTCGCCGCGGCTTGGCGAGCGCCACCCGCAGAGCGTCGCCGATGATTTCGGTCAGCGTCGTGTCCGCCTCCAGCGCGGCCTTCTTCGCTTGCAGGATCAGCTCATCGGGCAGATTGATGGTAGTTCTCATATGCCTAAGCATATCCAATTAGCATACGTATGTCAATGGCCGCTGGTTTTTTGGGGATGTCAGGAAAGTGTTGAACCAGGCGGAACAAACAACCTTGCCTTAGACGGCTTTTCCGCCATCCAGGCGCGGTGGCATCTCCAGGAACGTCCGCAGGACGTGCCAGAATTGCTGGCGATTCGTGCCCAAGGAAACCGAATGCGCAGCGCCGGGCAGCACCACGAACTGCCGGTCCTGATAGGGGAGCTTCTTATAAAAATTGAGCAGATCTTCCTCCGTGGCGATGCCGTCAAATTCCCCGCGCACGATCATCACGGGCGCATGCACCTTCAGCGGATCGACCACCGGCAGGTTGGCCGTCATGTCCAGGTAGGTTCCCGTCGGCACGCTGTCGCCGAACGGAAGTTCCACGTCGGCTAACGCCTCGCCCACCGCCGGATCGGAAGTGCCGGGCTTGTCGCGTGTGAAAATGCTGCGAATCATGTCTCGATCACGCGGCCGCCGATTGTGCGTGCGGTAAAACTCAACCTGCTTGCCACGATCGGCCAGCGTGGGCGAACCTTGCCCCGTATACGTGAAGGCACCCAGTACCATTCGGTTAATACGTTCCGGCCGGACCATGGCGAACGCGCCGGCCCGCAACGCGCCTGAGGATTCTCCAAAAAAGTGAAAGCGCTCTTGCCCCGTCTCGCGCGCGACAATTTCCACGGCAGCCTTCAAATCCTCCACTCCGCTGGCAATATCCGAATTGCCTTCGGTCCTGCTGGATCTCCCATACCCCTCGAAATCCATCGTCCAAACATCGAAACCGTAGCCGGCAAACTTGTCCATCAACGAATAGTCGCCATGCCCAGGAACACTCAAGTCAAACGATCGCGACGACGTGGAAGATCCATGAACCAAAAACAAAACGGGCAGCGCCGACTTTCCAGGCTGCGGAGCTCCCACTCGCTTGCGAAACATGTACAGCTTCACTTCACCCTTTTGCGCCCAGTACTCCTTGCTCCAGACCTTGCCTTTCTCGGGAATCGCCGCGCTTTGCGCCTGTTCAGCGAAAGCACGTCCGTTAAGCCCGAGCGCCGCAAGTCCTGCGGCAACTGCCGGGGCCGAATTCCGCAGGAAACTACGGCGAGAAGATCGGTTCGATGTGGTAGTCACAAGTGCCTCCCGGAATTACCGCCCTGAATCTTGGGGATACAATACTCCCCCTCATGAACAATCTTCAAGATTGTTTCGTGGGAGTGTCAAAGCTCTTTAGAAATGTCCCCTTTGTTACCTCGTTAGAAGTGTCCCCTTTTTGTTTTTCGTTTTTCTTCTTTTCTTTGTCGTCGGCCTGGCCCGGAGCGTAGCCCTGCGGAGCCCGAAGGGCGGAGCGGTTAGGGCGAAGCGGAGGGCCAGGCCGACGACGCCCGCGCCGCGTTCGCTGCTAACTTCCTAGCTCGTTGCTGCTCTCCTCGCCGAGCCGCCTCTCGCCACGGGTGGTTGCTCGGCGGCACCCACTTCCGCTTCGCCTGCGATGGCTTCGCACCGGTGGCTGGTTCCCCCGCAGGCTTGGCCTCCGCCACGCGCGGTTTCGCCGGTGCCGCAATTTCCTGCCACCGCAGCGGGCGCCCGCGATACTCGATCGCGATGTTCCCGTGCCGCCCTTCACACACCAGCACTTGGTCCTGCGCCGACGCTCTAGCACGGCTCTGCGGCGCCAGTTGGAACCACCGATTCTGATACCGCACCACCCCGTCATTGCTGATCGTGCGCTCGTTCTCCAAACAAAAAATCCGGTCCAACTCCGCCGCCCGCGGTGCGCGACGATGGTAGTCCTCCGCCTTCGCCGCCACGCGCGCAAACCGGCGATTGTGTTCCGGCAGATAGTCCCTCTCCAAATACACGTTCGCTACTTCGTGACTGGCGATTTGTTGGCGCCGCAGTTTCTTCACCAGCCGGTCTTGATGCGTGCCGTGCTGCCGCTCGACTCGTCCCTTGGCTTGCGGGGAACTGGCCGCGATCACCGCGATCCCCAGCTTCACGCACATGCGCCCAAACTGCGTGACCGGCTCTTCTCCTCGCAACTGCTCCTTCACCGTGGCCGCACGTTGGTACAAATTCTTCCAATCCACATACACCGACTGCGGCACCCCATACCGCTCGATCCAGTCGCGCAACGCATCCGCCACCGCCCAGATCGTCTCTTGCTCGCCCAGTTGCGCCCAGGTCGTGCTGGTCGCGTCATCGACCAGATCGATCAAGCAGCCCCTGGGGTCCCCGCTCTTCCAGCCAGGCGTGAAAGCTGCCGTCCAGCTGCACCATCTCTCCAAAATGTTCCTTGCGCTCGCGGCGCTGCAGGTGCCGCCGCCGTTTCCGCCCTCGACTCCACAACCCTTCCGTCAGCATCCACCGCCGCAGCGTTTCGGCATCGATCTTCAGCCCGTCCTCCGACGCCAAGTGTTCGGCCGCCAGCGTCGGCCCAAATCGCTCGCCCATCGCTCCACTGTACTTTCCCCGCACTCGCCGCAGCACCTGCTGTCGAAACTTCTCGTCGTGAGCGCGATTCGAGCTTCGCCCCGCGCTGCGGTGCTGCAGACCCGCCGCTCCTTCCTCCCGATACCGCTTCCACAGCCGCTTCGCCTGCCGGTAGCTCACGCGCAACAATCGACCGGCATCCACGACCCGCAGCTGTTTGCTCCGCACCCGCGCCAATACTTCCACTCGTCCCAACTCCCTCTTGCTCATCTGTGTCCGCCCCAATCGGAACTCCTCTCGGAAGTCCTATTAAGGGGACATTTCTATCGAGGACAAAAGGGGACATTATCATCGAGGCACAACAGATTGTTTCGTGGGAGCAAAACTTTTAAAATGGGGAGGTTTCCTGAGGGGGTTTAGACAAAACGGGCCGCAGAAATAAATCGTAACGGGTCGGCGTGGCACGCTGATCCGGAGCTGCACTTTCAAGCAAAGACCAAACGCCCCTTCGGCTTGGGAATGGGGCGGCCAAGATCACGGGCCGTTTCGAGCCATTCTTCAATGACGACTTCCACGTTGCGCAAGGCGTCGCGGTGCGTCTTCCCGTCGGCCGCGCACCCTGGAAGTTCTGGAACCTCGGCAATGAAAGCCCGATCGTCTTCGCTCCAGTAGATAATTACTTCAAATTTCGGCTTCGGCATCCGCCTCTCCTGCAAGTTTGTATCGGACAATCATCTGCCGGACCTGCCTTGCCTGATAAGGTTTGCTTTTCGAGCCCCTGGCTTGAATATTCAAGATTTCCTCCACGCCTTCCCTGGTGAAGATGTAATGACTTCCTCGAATTCGTTCTTCGAATCCAAGGGCGCGCAGCAGCTTCCGCAAATCTGAGAAAGCGATGTTAGCGTCCGCGTTGCCTCGCAGGACCGCTTGCAGCACTCGTTGCCTGCGCGCCATCGTGGATGAAAGTCTAGCACGACGACCGACCCGTTGAAAGCAGGCCAAATCGGGGCAGTCCAATACAAAAACGGCCCGTCACGATGGAATCGTAACGGGCCGTTCGTTTTTTGTGCCCCTTACCGGGGCAATTTTAATCCTGGCAGCGACCTACGTTCCCACACAGTTACCCGTGCAGTATCATCGGCCCTGCGGGGCTTAACTTCCGTGTTCGGGATGGGAACGGGTGTGGCCCCCGCGGTATGACCACCAGGAAAGCTGGAAGCTGGAGGTTAGAGGCTGGAGGCTGGAAAAAACCTCGAGCCAAGGCTCCAACTTTGAAACTGAATAGGCTGGCCTGCAAATCTGTCGAACAGATGCCGGAAGGCGAAGCAGCGCCGGTGAGGCGGCCCGTCTGGTTTTCACCAGTCACGAGTCACCAATCACCAGTCACCAGTCACCGCTTTGTTCCGACGGTTTGGGAAAGTTTTATGGTCAAGCCGAACGAGCGATTAGTACGGGTCAGCTACGTGCATTGCTGCACTTCCACCTCCCGCCTATCAAGGTCGTAGTCTTCGACCGCTCTTCTTAGATGGCCGCAGCCATCTTGGGAGACCTTATCTTGAGGCAAGCTTCATGCTTAGATGCATTCAGCATTTATCTTCTCCGGACTTCGCTACCGAGCTATGCCACTGGCGTGACAACTCGTTCACAAGGGGTCCGTCCATCCCGGTCCTCTCGTACTAGGGACAGCTCCTCTCAAGTCTCCTGCGCCCACACCAGATAGGGACCGAACTGTCTCGCGACGTTCTGAACCCAGCTCACGTACCGCTTTAATAGGCGAACAGCCTAACCCTTGGGACCTTCTACAGCCCCAGGATGCGATGAGCCGACATCGAGGTGCCAAACCTAAGCGTCGATGTGAACTCTTGGCTTAGATCAGCCTGTTATCCCCGGCGTACCTTTTATCCGTTGAGCGATGACCCTTCCACGCGGGATCACCGGATCACTAGACCCAGCTTTCGCTTCTGCTTGACCTGTGTGTCTCGCAGTTAATCCGGCTTATGCTCTTGCACTCCACAGCGGGTTTCCAATCCGCTTGAGCCGAACTTTGGGCGCCTCCGTTACATTTTGGGAGGCGACCGCCCCAGTCAAACTACCCGTCTGGCTATGTCTCCCGACCCGTCTAGGGTCGTAGGTTAGAGCGACAGAACAATCAGGGTGGTATTTCACTGGTGCCTCCTCCCCAGCCGAAACCAGGGAATCAAAGGCTCCCACCTATGCTACGCAGATCGTCCCGTTACTCACAGCCAGAGTGCAGTAAAGGTGCACGGGGTCTTTCCGTCTAGGTGCGGGCATCCGGCGTCTTCACCGGAACCACAAATTCGCCGAGTCACTCGCCAAGACAGTCGCTCTATCGTTACACCATTCGTGCAGGTCGGAACTTACCCGACAAGGAATTTCGCTACCTTAGGACCGTTATAGTTACGGCCGCCGTTCACCGGGGCTTCAGTTCAGGCCTTCGTTCCCTTGCGGGAGCTGAGCCCTTGCTTTAACCTTCCGGCACCGGGCAGGTGTCACCCCCTATACGTCGTATTCGACTTAGCAGAGAGCTGTGTTTTTGTTAAACAGTCGCAGAGCGCGTTTCGCTGCGGCCGCCTCGGGCTATAAACCCTTGCGCGGCACCCCTTCTCCCGAAGTTACGGGGTTAATGTGCCTAGTTCCTGAGCGAGTGTTCTCTCGAGCGCCTGTGGATATTGTCCTTGTCTACCTGTGTCGGTTTGTGGTACGGGCACCTAGCGTACTCCTTAGAGGATTTTCCCGGCAGCGTGAAATCCAGAACTTTATGACCGTGTGGTCTCGCAGCCTGTCTCACCGTTGAATGACCCCGTGGATTTTCCTGCGGGATCCGGCTTTCACAGACTGATCGGGACGTCCATCACCCGACTCCTGTATCCTTCTGCGTCTCCCCATCGTGTTAACGTTCGCTAGGTGGGACAGGAATATTAACCTGTTGTCCATCAGCTACGCCTCTCGGCCTCACCTTAGGACCCGCCTAACCCTGAGCGGATTAACCTTCCTCAGGAAACCGTAGACTTTCGGCGACACGAGTTCTCATCGTGTTTATCGCTACTTATGCCGGCAGGGTCTCTTCCGTGGCGTTGAGTAGTCCTCTCGGTCTACCTTCAGACTCCACAGAATGCTCCCCTACCAAATCTAGAGGCTCGATGCTGGTTGCTAGATGCTGGAGCTTCTATCGCCACACTTATCGCCACACTTGAATCAGCTTGTTGATTCCTTTGCCGATTTCGGTGTACTCCGCTTTCCATTTGGCGTAGAACTCCTCGCCGAGATATTGGAGATCATGAACGAGGTCCAGCAGAACGCTGACCTCATCACACGACCCCAGAGCGATTACCAGAAAACGCTTGAAATCCTCTGGCGAACGCTTTCTTCCATATCCCTCGGCGATATTGATTGGAATCGAGGTCGCCGCGCGTCGCAGTTGCGAACCGAGTTCCGAGCGTTCAAAGCCCGGAAACTTCAGCGTGATCCGATGAACCTCCAGAGCGGCTTTGTAACTCCGCTTGTAAATTCTCAAATCACGGTAACTGTTGATACGCTTGGGTTCCTCTTCTTCCATCCAGCTTCTAGCCTCCCGCAACGAGCCTCTAGAATTTCGAAGCTTCGGTCACAGACTTGAGCCCCGTTGGATTGTCGGTGCATGATCGCTTGACCAGTGAGCTGTTACGCTTTCTTTAAAGGATGGCTGCTTCTAAGCCAACCTCCTGGCTGTCCGAGCGATCACACTTCCTTTCCCACTTAGTCTGTAGTTAGGGACCTTAGCTGTCGATCTGGGTTCTTTCCCTCTCGACCACGAAGCTTATCCCTCGCAGTCTCACTCCCGTGCTGTTGTCCGCGGCATTCGCAGTTTGATTGGATTCGGTAACCTTGGTTGGTCCCTAGTCCATTCAGAGCTCTACCACCGCGGCAAATCACACGAGGCTGCCCCTAAAGGCATTTCGGGGAGAACGAGCTATCACGGAATTTGATTAGCCTTTCACCCCTACCCTCAGTTCATCGGAGCGATTTTCAACTCACAACCGTTCGGCCCTCCAGTGGCGTTTAAGCCACCTTCAGCCTGACCAAGGGTAGATCATCCCGCTTCGCGTCTATTCCCACATACTATTCGCCCTATTCGGACTCGCTTTCGCTACGGCTCGCTTGCGCTTAACCTCGCATGTGAGAATAACTAGCCGGCTCATTAAGCAAGAGGCACGCCGTCAGGCATTCAGCCGGACCGAAGTCCGGAGATAGCCCTCCGACTGCTTGTAAGCATACGGTTTCAGGTTCTATTTCACTCCCCTCGCAGGGGTGCTTTTCACCTTTCCCTCACGGTACTAGTTCACTATCGGTCGCCAGAGAGTATTTAGCCTTGGAGAGTGGTCTCCCCAGCTTCCCACGGGATTTCGCGTGTCCCGTGGTACTCAGGATACCGCTTCGAGTCCGGTAAGCTTTTGGTTACGTGGCTAT
Source organism: Terriglobia bacterium (assembly GCA_963811715.1). GTDB lineage: Bacteria > Acidobacteriota > Terriglobia > Acidiferrales > UBA7541 > Palsa-360. Next base: position 725,092 of record CAWESM010000003.1, on the reverse strand, counting down.
CACACTTTATAGCCCCGCTTTCCAGCGGGTTCACCTAGCCTCCGGATTGGTAACTCTACTCACGCGGTCCTACAACCCCGCCGTGTAAACACGACGGTTTGGGCTCTTCCGATTTCGCTCGCCGCTACTCTCGGAATCTCTGTTAGATTTATTTTCCTCCAGGTACTGAGATGGTTCACTTCCCTGGGTTGACTCGTACCCACCTATATATTCAGCGGGCCGTAACGTGAGTTCATCACGTTGGGTTTCCCCATTCGGACATCCCCGGGTCAAAGCCTGCTTGCGGCTCACCGAGGCTTATCGCAGCTTGCCACGTCCTTCATCGTCTTCTGGCGCCAAGGCATCCACCGTACGCCCTTAGTAGCTTAACCATAAAACTCACCCAACACGTCGTTTGCCCCGTGTCCCGATTTTTTGGAACAAAGGGTCAAAAGCCGATGTCGAGCAAGCTCGCCTTTCCACAATTTGCTCTGCTCGAGCAGAATTTGCAGATTTCGTATCCCGTCCAGGATTCGTGCGAATCCCAGCCGCGATACAAAATGCCAGCCTATTCAGTTGTCAAAGAACTCTGTGTCCGGCCCGGCCGAACCGCCCCGCTCCTGGCGGGACGTTCGCTCGCCTTTTTTTCTCAAAAAGGACGCGAAACAATAAAAAACCCGGCGTCGAGCGCCGGGCCAAGCCGTCCGCAATCATCCGGACGGGTTCGCGCGATGCTCGACTATTTTGCTATCCTGAGTTCGTAACCGACCTCACTTCCGGCGGGTTTCCTAGTTCCGAAAGAAAGTCTAACGCCCCTGACACAACTGCTATTCGTCAGACGAATAGAGAGTATACCAAAATCTTTTACTTCGTCAAGCACCGCTTTTACATGGATGTGAGTAATCTGTGAATATCTTGCGGCCCCGCTCGAAATGTGGCCAAACGCCCTGTATTCAGGGAAAATCCAGCCCCCTACAACGAATCTCTACAAGCCATCCCAATAAGCAGGCATTGTGGGTCGCGGTTCTTGTGGTGAGCGCAGCCGAACCATCAACCGCGACATTAAGCCACCCATCAGAACTGGGCTTTAGCCCCTGAAGCGCGATTCACGCTCGGCCTGCCAGGATTTATGAAACAAGTTTTACTTCTTGACGATCACGCCGCAGGCGACGCGGGCGCCCGCATTCCCCGCGGGATCGCTTTTCATATCGTCCGCATTCGCGTGGACCACCAACGCCGTTCCGCCGTTGCTGAAAACCGAATGGCTATCGTCACCCATCGTGACTCCCGGCGCGAGCACAGTAGCCTTCGCCGTCCCATCCGCAGCCACCGTGAAATTCGGCATGTCCCCCGCGTGCGGGCCATCCGGATTTTGCAATCCATGGTGCTTCATGTCCGGATTCAAGTGCGGCCCCGCGGTTGTGAACGCCGGACCTTCGCACTTCGCCGCCGTGTGCACGTGGATCGCGTGCTCGCCCGGCGTAAGATTCATCAAGTTCAGACGAATGCTCACGCCTTGCGCCGCTGGTGAAAGTTCCGCCGTGCCAACGCTCTTTCCTTGTCCATCGCTCAGGTCAACCTTGACGGTGGCTTTCTGCGCAGCGGCAGAAAATGCAAATGAAAGTACGAGTGAACCCGCAACAGCAAGAATGTTGTGTAGTCTCATGCGCGGATTATACCGCAATCCCAGCAGAACAGCGCTTTTTAAATGGCACCGCCAGTCCTACTCTTTCAACGTTCGCATCGACCCTGCGAGCTGAGTTGAGAACAAGCGGAAGAAAAAACAAACCCTCCGACCCCTCGAAAAATCGCGAGGGATCGGCCACCCGGAAGATCAAAACCCTGTCAAAGGGTGGGCCACCCGCCGATGACACCTAGAATCGCAATCGATTGGTATCTAGCTCTCATCGCATGCCGCCATAGGAAAAAGGACGAATGTATGAAATTCCTTTTGATTCTCAAAAGCCTGCGGCACCATGGTTCTTGAGTGTGCAGCAAGTCTCGAAAGTCGAGCGATCTACGAGGAAGAAAGACTTATCCGTTTCAATCGTCACGATTGGACCGCCTTGGCCTGTATCGAACATTACTACTGCCCCTGGTTCGAACCGCCGAACACGACCAGAGATAGCCGTCGTTGCCTCAAAGGTGCGGACCACATCAAATTCCACTGTCATCTTTAAGACCTTGCTCGTGACCTTATTAAGTTCATATCAGTCACTCGATTTATCGAGGCTCCCTACTTCGGCGCGTGGCCCACCCTTCTCCAATTTTCCTCTTGACCACGGATCACGTTTACAGGATACCACTCCAGTACGTCAACGCCGAGGAACCGGTTTAGCTTTTCCGGGTGGCCGACCCTTTTCGGTTTTAAAAGGGTCGGGGGTTTGGGCTTCCATTGATTCCACCAGTATGCCCGGTGACCCAAAGGCTGACTGGATGAATCGACATGGAACGAATGGGCAGCGGCAGGTAGCCTACACACAGCGGGTTTCGAGAGGTAAATTTCACCTGGCCAAACAGGAACAGTCGTGCTTGACCTTCCACAAAAAACAAAAGCGGCCGTCCCGAGTTCCCGGGACCGGCCGCTTCCGTTTCAGAGGAAGTAGTTCTTACTGTTGCGGCGCCGGCTGCGGTGCCATTTGAGGCGTCATTTGCGGTGCTGTGTCGGCGAGGGATTTCGAATCCGCCGAAACCGCGCCGGGCACGCTCGAAGAGGAGTTGGTATTGATCTCCCGAGTCAGGTAAAGAATGAACGGTGTGACTTCGAACGGCATCTTCTCGCGTTCGGCGACGGCGCCTACAGGCTTCGACTTCAGCATTTCGATCTTGTCGCTCCACGGGTCCATCTTGATTCGCCCGCCGAGCGGCAACGCAACGATCTGACTCTTGGCCGAAGCCTTCGGATCGGCGGGGTCGCTTGCGTCCGGCGGTTTCTGCGTGGCTGGCATCGAGGCCGAAGCCAGCGTCGAATTGACGGGGACGCGATCGCCCAGGTGCGGGCTGATCAGGTTCGGGATGTCCTTCTGCCGGGACTGCAGGGCATCGAGGAAGAGCTTCGCGGTGGCGAGTTGGTCCTTGTAGGGCGAGTTCTTGAGCAACTCGTTCGCCTTGACGTTGGCCGCTTCTTCTTCCGCCTGCGTGCGCGAGAAGCCGAAGTGCTTGAACGTGTCTTTCTCGTCGAACAGCAGGCGATCGAAGAAGGCGTATTGGCCGTCGATCCGGTGATCGAGCACCACGTGAGATAATTCGTGCGCCACCATCGCCGCCAGGCTCGCTTCATCCGGGAGCACATCCACCAAGCCGCGGCTGAAGACGATGGTGTGGCCGATGGTGAACGATTCCAGCGTCGAAGTGAGCAGCACGCGGCAGCGGATTTCCGGCTGAACATCCAGGTTATTGGTCACTTCGAGGTTGTTTACTACTGTTTCAAGTACCTTATCGACTTCTCCTTGCGGCGCCACCAGGCGCAGCCGCTCCAGCCGGTCGATGACGTTATCCTCGGCTTGGCGGTCCCAGTTCCGCTGCGCCAAGATGGGGCTGAAGTCATTGTTCGTCGTGGACTGATCCTTCACCGGAGTTTGGGACTCGATGAGGATCTTGCTGAGTTCCTGCTCTTGCGCGGAGATGCTCTGGTTGTATCCCCACAGCCGCGTCTGCGCCTTGAAAGAAAGCCGCTTCGCCACAGCGTAATTCAGGTCTGACTCTTCGCTGTAGATAAAGGCCGGCAGCCACAGGTTCGGACCCGAATTGACCCGCCAACTATCGAAATGGAAATAATAGTTGGTGCGCGAGCCGCCGCCGTAGGCGCCGTTAAACCGGACGATGTGGAAGTCCTGGTCCTCGACCCAGATGCGCCCGACGAAGCGCCCTTTGCCGGCTTTGGGCAGGGGCGTCACGTCGAACACGAGAGTGCGGACCTCGCCGAGGAACTCACGCCGCACGTAGTCGAATTTATAATGGGTCTTGTCAAATCCGTTTGTGTCGAGGTAGATCATCTGCAGGAAGCCGCGCGGCAGAAACTCCATCGAGAGTGAAAACATGTTTCCGAGGCCGCCGAAGAGTTTCTTCTTGACCCCGCCGGCATCTCCATCCGTCAAGGGTTCGAGTTCAACGCCCTTCGCGAGAACCGCGCGGCCCATGAAATACCGATCACCGGCCGGAACGGAGCCTAGATCCTTATCTCCCCTTAGATTCTGAATATAGGTTTCCACCATCGGAGCATACGGACGGATCGAATTCATCTCCGCTTGCTCCTGGGTAATGATGCGGTCCACTACCTGGCCCACCGCGCTAGTTTGCTGGCCTGCCGCCCGCAAGGGCAGGGCGCTTAGCGCGAGAACCGCCAACACCATCTTCAGAATGCGCATATCTCCTCCGAACTTTTCCTGGCGGGCCGCGAAGTGCGGCCCGCACCCGGGTTGAACTTCAGTACGCCGTTTGAAATACGATGTGAACCACGGCCGGAAAATCGACTGGATGTCCATTCGAGAGCGCGGGCCTGTACTTGATTTGTTCGGCCGCCCGCACCGCGGCCTCATCCAGCCCGTGTCCCAAGCCCTTGATTACCCGATTGACGTGAACCGCGCCGCCCGATGCCGGGAATATTACATCCAGCAGGACCTCACCTTCGAGATTCATCTTGAGCGCTTCCGCCGAGTACAACGGCTTCGGTTTGGCCAATATCACCACCGGCTCGACGGCTGGGCCGTCGTCGGCCTTTTTCTTTGGCGTTTCAATAACCTGATCGTTCTGATTGGCAAATCCGGTGGATTGCACGGATCCAGCCTTTTTTCCAGGAGGGGGGATCGCTACGCCGTTGCCAAATCCCGTGCTGGCAACGGCTCCCCTCGCCCCAGTCGCTCCACCTGTGCCGTTACCATTCCCGGGGCCCGGTGGCAGAGCCGCATCGCCGAACGCGCCAATATTGGCGCGCTTGTTCGGGTTGCTCGGACCTGGCAGACCTTCCGGGTCACCAAACCCGCCCGTTTGGACTTTATCAAGGGGGAGAGGCTTGTCAATGGTGGGCACTGCCGAGCTGCCACCGGTCATCACGCCAGTTTTCACGTCGTCGCGGGGACGGGCCGGCTGTTTAGATGCCAAGTCCATCTTTAATGGCTGAAAAGTATCGTTCACCTTCGGTAAATCGGCATCCACCTGGCGCACTTTCGGCTTGGGCGGCTCAATCTTCGGAGGAGCGAAATACTTGGCCACGTCTATCTTCGGCCGCGGCACCTCGACGGGTGGACGCGGCGGTTGCACCTTGACCTTCGCAGCCGCGGGAGGTTTCGGCGGGGGTGGGGCGGGAATATCGAGTGGCGGCCCTTCTAAATTGGTCACCATAAACATGGCTCTCGGAATCATCTGCTGGGGAAACAGCAGTGGAACCATGACGAAGAACACCGCCAAAGCAATTTGGACGATCAGGCTGGTTCCCAGCGCGCTCATGCGCGGCTTGGTATTGGGCAATAGCTCGAAGCGCGCGCTGACCGGCTTCGTCCCGACCATACTCTTCCACGCCTCGGGATTCGTGCCACGTCCGTCGCTCCCCGACTCGAGTCGGAGACTCCCCTGCGTGAGTTGTTCTGCCGTCGTTGTCATATCGTCACGTCGCCGATCTGAAGGTTCCCAGTGGGTAGAGACAGCTGTCCACCTGTGAAGATCGCTGGCGAGGCTGGCGCTGCCGCGTGCGGTACCAATGTACTGGGACTGACTGGGCGCCCGAATAGGACTTTTGTACTACTGTTCCCTAAGTGCCACCTAAGCGCCACTCTTCCTCGAGAGCCGGTGTGGGTGCGGCTGGGAGAGCGGCTTGGAGACGGCCGGGGCATTGGGCGCTCGAATGAAATCCACTCATCGACAATTGGCTGGTATTCAAAATTGTAACATTCAAGCCCTCTCCACACAAGAACCCCTTTCCTTGCAAAAGGTTGCTTATCAAGAATGTGTTTCCGTTGCTTTGCTCCCGACAAGGTTCTCGGACTCGCCGGGATAGGGCAGTTAATATCCATCTGGGGGCATTTCGAAACACGGCCCGGTATTTAGACCAGCCCGGCGCCTGGAAATTTGGCTCATCACTCAGACTTGTCCCCCATTGTTTCGTGTTTCAAGTTAGGATAGTCCGGCATTGATGCAGCCGATCGCCATCCACGCCGACCGCGCCATTACCCCATTCGAAGAAATCCCCGACGCCATAATCGTGATTCAGGGCGGCAAGATCTCCGCTGTCGGCCAGCGGGGGAAACTCGTTCTGCCGCGTGGCGCGCGCGAAATAACGGCGCCGGGGAAAACCGTTGTGCCGGGCTTTGTGGACGTCCATATCCACGGCGCGGGCGGTCGCGATGTAATGGAGGGCACGCCCGAGGCGCTGGAAATCATCGCGGCAACGGTTGCGGTGCATGGCACGACTTCGATGGTGGCAACCACCGTGACCGCGAGCGAAATGGAAACCTGCCGCAGCGTCGCGGATATTGCGAAATTCATCCTTGCCGAAGGACTGTCTCCCGCTCGTGAGCTTTCCGCTGAAATCGTAGGCATTCATTTTGAGGGTCCCTTCATCAGTCCCGCACGGCGTGGCGTGCATCCGGCGGAATGGATTGCCGCCCCTTCGGCCGCCCTGCTACTCCGGTTTCTTGAGCAAGCCTGCGGGACGGCGCAAATCCTGACGCTCGCTCCGGAGTTGCCCGGCGCATTGGAACTGATTGCTATCGCGCGGGCCGCAGGCTTGGTGGTGTCGATGGGACACACCAATGCGAGCCGCGAACAAGCGGAGGCCGCCATAGCGGCAGGGGCGCGTCACGCCGCTCATGTCTTCAACGCCATGCGCCCCTTCTCCCACCGGGATCCAGGCGTGCTCGGCGCTGTTTTCATTTCACCCGACGTAAGCGCCGAACTGATCGCCGACGGCGTTCACGTGGACCCGACAGCGATTCGCATGCTTCTTGGCCTCAAGTCCCCGGACCGCGTGATTCTGGTCAGCGACGGTACCTCGGCCACCGGAATGCCGGACGGGAAGTTTCAACTGGGAACATTTGAGGTGACGGTCAAGGGCGGAGTCTGTCGCAATGCCGAAGGCAAGCTGGCCGGAAGCACGCTCACGCTCGACCGAGCCCTGCGCAATATTGTCGCGCTAGGCGTCCCCCTGGTCTCCGCTCTCCAGATGGTGACCGCAAACCCCGCACGGCAAATCGGCCTCGGCTCGCGCAAAGGGGTGCTGGCAGAAGGCGCCGACGCCGATCTAGTTTTTCTCGACGCCAATCTGGAAGTCTCCGGTGTTATGACCCGGGGGGCAGGTTTGGCTTTGTCTAATTAGGTTTACAGTGGGTCTTCCCCTGGCTCCGCGGGGCGTAAGACCCGTCTCAGAAACCCTTCTTTTGGGCACAACGTGCCTGCTGAAAGGCGCGACGCAAGACAGAGCTAATCTCTCGTTCCCATCCATGATGATCGGTTGACGCGGTACAGGACGTGGCGGCGAAGTGGATGACCTTCTGCCAGCTTCGGATGATCAAAATCTTCGGAAGGATTGCGAACCAGGCCGATTTTTTCCATGACTCGCCTCGAAGCGAGATTAGCTGGAACCGTGAAGGAAACCAATTCGTTGAGCTTCAGCGTTACGAAGGCATGACGCAGGACTGCTTCCGCGCCTTCGCTCGCAAAACCCTGGTTCCAGTTCTCAGCAAACAATCTCCAGCCAATCTCGACGCAGGGCGTAAATTTCGCCGTGAACTGCGGAACAGCAAGCCCTATGAAGCCAATAAAGGCCCCGGTTTCATGCAACTCAGTGGCAAACAGGCCAAAACCGTGTTCTCTGAAATGCTCTTGTATTCGATCCACGAGCGAGTCACTTTCCTTGGCGGATAAACAATTTGGCATGAATTCCATCACACGGGGATCGGCATTCAATGCGGCGAATGGCTCCCGATCGGAGTTCCTCCAATCCCGTAACAGCAATCGAGAGGTGTTTAACATGTAGATAGTTTAGGTCTCGCGATCCGTACCGATCAATGGCTCAAAATGATTACTTATTGAGTGGTATGTTCAATTCAGAAGAAAGCTGGTAAGGATCGAAGGGGCTGCATGCAAAATACCGGTCGCCGACCTTGATGGTCGGCACGATTCGGCGCCCCTCGTTCACCTGCAAGACGAGTTCTTCGGCGTCGGGCTCCTCGTCGATATTTACTTCCGAGAAATCCACGCCGCGTTCCTGGAGGAACTTCTTGGCGCGCCGGCAGTCCACGCACCAACTGGTGCCGTAAATTGTGATTTCTTCCATCAAGGATTAGATGTTACCCCGTCCCGGGCGATTCCGCGGAAGGTTAGGAAGCCGCGTGGCCCGAAGCAGCAACAGGAGTGCGGGCTCCTATCCGGGAACGCCATTCTCCTGAATGGCGACTTTCTGCTCGCCAATCGGGAGATTGGCGTTCCCGGCTTCGAGCCAGCCAAAGTAAAGTTCCAGCGCTACGCCTCGTCCCGCCTGGGCGGGCTGGTTTCAGCGCGTCGGCGACTGGGACCCCGCCGGAACAGAAGCTGTGCCGGCTTTTGCAGCCACCTGCAAGCGCACTTGCGCGCGTTCGAGCGCCTCTTCCGCGCGTTTCCAGTCCACGTTGGGATCGTTTGGCGTTGCAAAACGTTTCTGCGCGCGCTCCAGAGCTGCTTGCGCGCGCGGCACATCAATCTCCTCCGCGCGCTCCGCGCGGTCCGCCAGCACGATCGCGCGATCGCCCAGCACTTCTACGAATCCGCCGATCGCCGTGCACGAAGACACATGATTACCAACATGGTAGCTAATCTCTCCGATACCCATTTCCGCCAGCAGCGGCGTGTGCCCGGGAAGCACGCCGATATACCCGCCGCGCACGGGAATCTGCGCCTCGCTCACCGTTTCACGCGCAACCAGCCGCATCGGTGTGACCACTTCGAGTGTGAATGTGTCAGCCATGTTTAAGTGTGACTAGTGACTGGTGACTAGTGACTGGTGGAACCCTGAACCGTGCCGATTGCGAAAGTGTGGGTTTTCACCAGTCACCAGTCACTCGTCACCAGTCACCGCCTCTACGCCGTCGCCGCCATCTTCTCCGCCTTCTCGCGGACCTCTTCAATCGTGCCGACCATGTAGAACGCCTGTTCCGGCACATCGTCGTGCTTGCCTTCGACGATTTCCTTAAACCCGCGCACGTTGTCGGCAATCTTCACGTACTTTCCTTCCAGGCCGGTGAATTGTTGCGCGACGAACATGGGCTGCGAGAGAAATTTCTCGATCTTCCTCGCGCGCGCCACGGCCTGCTTGTCTTCATCCGAAAGTTCCTCGATGCCCAGAATCGCGATGATGTCCTGGAGGTCCTTGTAACGTTGCAACACGCCCTTGACCGCGCGCGCGGTGTTGTAATGCTCCTCGCCGACAATGCGCGGATCGAGAATGCGCGAATAGCTGGCCAGCGGATCAACCGCCGGATAAATGCCGCGCTCGACAATCTGCCGGCTGAGGTTCGTGGTGGCGTCCAAGTGCGAAAACGTCGCGGCCGGCGCCGGATCGGTGTAATCATCGGCGGGCACGTAAATCGCCTGTACCGACGTGATCGATCCGTGCTTGGTCGAGGTGATGCGCTCCTGCAGCTCGCCGATTTCCGTGTTCAAGTTCGGCTGGTATCCCACGGCGGAAGGCATGCGGCCCAGCAAAGCCGACACTTCCGAGCCCGCTTGCACGAACCGGAAAATGTTGTCGATGAACAGCAGTACGTCCAGGCCTTCTTCATCGCGGAAATATTCCGCGACGGTCAGGCCGGTCAATCCCACTCGCAAGCGCGCTCCGGGCGGTTCGGTCATCTGCCCGTAGATCAGCGCGGCGCGCGATTTCTCCGAATTGCCGGGCACCACGACGCCCGATTCCTGCATTTCGAGCCAGAGGTCATTCCCCTCGCGCGTCCGCTCGCCCACCCCGGCGAATACCGACACGCCACCATGCTTCATCGCGACGTTATGGATCAGCTCCTGAATCAGAACCGTTTTGCCCACGCCCGCGCCGCCGAACAGGCCAATCTTTCCGCCCTTCAAGTACGGCTCGAACAGGTCCACTACCTTAATTCCCGTCTCAAACATTTCCAGAGTCGTGGACTGGTCCTCGAGTGACGGCGCCGGCCGGTGAATCGGGTAGCGCTTATCCGTTTGGATCGGCCCCAGGCCATCCACGGGTTCTCCAAGCACGTTCATCACGCGCCCCAGAGCCGCGCGGCCCACCGGAACCGCAATCGGCCCCCCCAGATCGATCGCCTTCATTCCGCGCACGACGCCTTCGGTCGCCGTCATCGCCACCGCTCGAACGCGGCCTTCGCCCAGGTGCTGAGCGACCTCCGCCACGATATTGATGGGCTCCGGCCCCTTGAATCCTTCGCTCGTGATCCGCACCGCGTTATGAATCTCCGGCAAATGATGCTCGGGAAATTGCACGTCAATCACCGGGCCGATGACTTGAACGACGTGCCCGATGTTTCCTGTTTCATGTTGCGCCATCGTGAACTCCTGTGTGACTGGTGACTAGTGACTAGTGATTGGTGACTGGTGATTCTTGACCCAGTGCCAATCGCCGTTTCAGCCAACTGCCGAGTGCTTTGATCAGCCGCGCACCGGCAACGTGACTGGTGACTAGTGATTGGTGACTGGTGATTCTCCACCCAGTGCCAATCGCCGTTTCAGCGAACTCCCCAGCGCATTGATCAACCGTCCGACAGTGTTGCATTGCTGACCAATTCTTTCGCAATCCTGCAATGTGACATAACCAAGATCGCGGCTCAGTAACACAAAATATCGCGTTTCTTCAAGTTCCCCGCGTGCAATCTGCAAGCAGCGCAGCAATTCCCTTGTAGTTGCCCGGCCAAATCCCTCGGCGACGTTCGCCGGAACCGAAGAACTAGAGCGCCGCAACTGCGATACGATCCCATATTTTTCAGCCGCCGGGAATTTCCCAGTCAACTTGTAGATTTCAAGCGTGAGCTTATGAGCTTCCTGCCACACGGTAAGGTCCTCAAACGACTTGACCCTCATAGCTCACTGCCCCTCGCACAAGCCGGGTCACCAGTCACCAATCACTAGTCACCAGTCACGCTCTCAGCCCGCCGACGCCGCCCCGCTCACCACTTCGATGATCTCGCGCGTAATCGCCGCTTGCCGCACTTTGTTCATGTGCAGCGTCAGTGCGTCGATCACGTCGGATGCATTGCTCGTCGCCGATTCCATTGCCGTCATGCGCGCGGCGTGTTCCGCCGCGGAAGTTTCCGCCAGCATGCGGTAAATCTGCATTTCGACGTACTTCGGCACCAGCTTGTTAAAAATTTCCGCGGCGGGCTGTTCGTAGATGTAGTCCACCGCGTCGTTGGAAGATGTTTGCGGAGCGTCTTTCAGCGGCTCTCCCAGCGCCGCGTTTTCGAGCGGAAGAAGTTTTTCGACGCGCAGGGTCTGCGCCATCACATTTTTGAACTCGTTGTAGATCAGGTAGACCGAATCCGCTTGATGGGCCTCGTAAATCTTCATGACCTCGGCGGCGATTTTCCCGGCCACTCCCAGATCGGCGCGCGTGGTGACATCCACGTATTCCGCGGCAATCTTCCAGGAACGTTTGGCGAACGCATCGCGGCTTTTCTTGGCGATGGCGATCACCTCGACCGTCTTGTCATGTTTCTCGCGCAAAAAATCAAACGCCCGCCGCAGCACGTTCGCATTGAACGCGCCGCACAGGCCGCGCTCTCCGGCGGCGACCACCACGAGCACGCGTTCTTCCGGGCGTTGCGACAGCAGCGGAAACTGCTCCGGATTCTCGATGCGCGACATCGCCGAGCGCAACACTTCGCGAATTCCCGCGGCATAAGGCCGCAGCGATACAGCCGTTTCCTGCGCTCGCCGCAGACGCGCCGCCGCGATAAATTTCATAGCCCGGGTAATTTGCTGCGTGTTCTTCACCGAACGAATGCGCCGCCGGAAATCTAAAAGTGTAGGCATCGGAAGGTTCTGCTCGCCGGGCTAGGCGCGGGCCGTGGCGGCCCCTGCCTGGAACCTCTCCTTGAATTCCCCGATCGCGCGCTTGAGATCGGCGCGCGCGTCGTCGGTAATCTGTTTTTTCTGGGCGATCTGCGCCAGGAGCGCGCCATACCGCGTGCGCACGAATTCCACCAAGTCGTGCTGGAACCGTCCGACATCATTCACGGCAACGTCGTCGATCAATCCGCTGGTGCCCGCGAAGATCACGAGGACCTGCTCTTCGACCGTCAGCGGCGAGAATTGCCCTTGTTTCAGAATCTCGACGAGCCGCTGTCCACGCGCGAGCTGCGCCTTGGTGGCCTTGTCGAGCTGATCGGAGCCGAACTGGGCGAAGGCCGCCAGTTCGCGGTACTGGGCCAAGTCGAGCCGCAGCGACCCGGCCACCTGCCGCATGGCCTTGATCTGCGCGTTACCGCCAACGCGGCTTACCGAGAGGCCGACGTTAATCGCAGGGCGTACGCCGCTATTGAAAAGATCAGCTTCAAGGTAAATTTGTCCATCAGTAATTGAAATCACGTTGGTGGGGATGTAAGCCGAGACGTCGCCCGCCTGCGTCTCGATCACGGGCAGCGCCGTGAGCGAGCCCGCGCCCAGCTTGTCATTGAGCTTCGCGGCGCGCTCCAGCAAACGCGAGTGAAGATAGAACACGTCGCCGGGAAACGCTTCGCGGCCGGGAGGACGGCGCAGCAGCAACGAAATTTCGCGGTAGGCCTGCGCGTGCTTGGAAAGGTCGTCGTAAAAACAGACGGCGTGCCGCCCGGAATCGCGGAAAAATTCGCCCATCGCGCAAGCCGCGTACGGCGCGATGTATTGCAACGTGGCAGGCTCGGTGGCCGAAGCCGCGACAACGATGGTGTAGTCCATCGCGCCCGCGTCGGTCAGGATTTTCACCACCTGCGCGATGGTCGAGCGCTTTTGCCCGATGGCGCAGTAGATGCAAATCATGTCGCCGCCCTTTTGGTTCAGGATCGTGTCCAGAATGATGGCGGTCTTGCCGGTCTGGCGGTCGCCGATGATCAGTTCGCGCTGGCCGCGGCCGATCGGGATCATCGAATCGATGGACTTGATTCCCGTTTGCAGCGGCTCGCGCACCGGTTGCCGGTCCACGACCCCAGGGGCAATGCGCTCGATGGGGATACGCTTGTCGGTCGCAATGGGCCCCTTGCCGTCAAGTGGCACTCCGAGGGGACTTACAACGCGGCCCACCATCGCTTCGCCCACAGGGGCCGACATGATCGTGCCAGTCCGCTTGACCGTATCGCCTTCCTGAACCAGCGTGTATTCGCCGAGCAGCACCGCGCCGACCTGATCTTCTTCCAGGTTGAGCGCAATTCCGAAAACGTCATGCGGAAACGCTAGCATTTCCCCGGACATCGCTTTTTCCAGGCCATAAATGCGCGCGATGCCATCGCCCACGGAAATGACCGTCCCGACTTCTTCCACCGCGACAGCCTGTTCGTAGTTGGCGATCTGCGCCTTCAGTATCTTGGTGATTTCGTCCGCTTTAATCGAAGCCATCCCCGCTCCTATTCCGAAATCATCCGGACGCGCAGGCGATCCAGTTGCGCGCGCACCGAGCCGTCATAAATCGTCGAACCGATTTTCACCACGGCGCCGCCGATGAGCGCCGCATCCGTCTTGAATTGCGCCTGAACTTTCTTCCCTGTGAGCTTCGTCAGTACCGCATCCAATTCCGCGCGATCCTTGGCCGTCAAATCCGCCGCCGAAGTTACCGTGGCTTCCGTGATCCCTCGCCGCGCGTCCAGCAGCGCGCTGAACGCCTGCTCGATTTCCGGAAGCAGTCCGGCCCGCCGCTGGTCGACGATCACAAAAAGATAGTTGCGCAGCGTCCGGCTCGCGCCCATTCGCTCGACCAACTCCTCGATCGCGGCATGTTTGCTGGCGCGCGCGATCGAGGGATTCGACAAGAACGCGTGCAAATCGGCGGATTCACGAATCATCGCCGCGAACGCCGCCAATTCCACTTTCACCTGCTCGGCTTGCTTTTTCTCGAGCGCGACATCAACCAGCGCGCCCGCGTACCTCTCCGCCAGCGCCTTCAATTCGCGCTCCTTCCGAGTTCACCGAGGAATGCGTGGAAAATTCTGGCGCGAATTTCAGTGTTCAACCGCGAACTCACCAGCGCTCCGGCGCGCTCGACAGCCATGGACGCCGCGATCGCCCGCAATTCCTGCTGCGCGGCGCGTTCGGAGGCGACCAGTTCTCCGCGCGCGGCCTGGCTGATCTTTTCCATTTCCACGAGTCCCGAAACGCGCAAGCGTTCGGTTTCGGCAGCTGTGTCCCGCCGCGCAGCTTCGCGCAGTTCCGCCACTTCCTGGTCCAGCCGCGCAATCTTCGTTTCGACCTCGCGTAGTTCGCGATCCGCCTCGGCCTTCGCCGCGGACGCTTCAGTGATGCTTGCAGCGATGGCCTTCGCGTTCGCGCGGAAAAACGTCCCGCCGTGCTTCGCGATCAGGTAACCGATCCCGCCGAAGACAAGAACAAAATTGAGCCATTGGAAAATGAGTCCTCCGGTGGATGCGTCCGAATCTTCCCCACCGGCTTCGGCGGCCAGCGCGGGGAGGTCCATGAGAAGGAAAATCAGGAATCCGCTCGCGAAGAGCGGCATCGCGCGCCGCCACGATTTCATCGAACCTCCACGCGCCGCGCGCCGCCCGTGCCGGAAGGTCCTCCGGCGAGAATAGTTTCGGCAATTTCGTCTGCCAGCACGCCGCTGGATTGTTCCAGTGACGCTCGCGCAGCTTCCACATCCGCGGCGAGCGCCTTCTTCGCGCCCTGCAACTCCTGTTGCGCGGCGGAACGTGCCGCGTTCACGGCAGCCTGGCGTTCCTCCAGCACTTTCCGGCGGGCCGCTTCCTGCTCGACAAAAATTTCTCCCCGCGCTTTCCGCAGCGCTTCGTTGTATGCGCGCAGCTTTTCCTGCACGGCGACCCGGCCCGCTTCGGCTTCCTGTCGCGCGCCCGCGGCACGCTTGTGGCGTTCCGTGAGAACGCGCTCCATCGGCCCAAAAAAGCTCCAGCGCAAAAACAAGTAGAAAAGGAAAACGAGAATGACGGTCGGTACAGCCGCCAGGAACAAATCGCCGAGTTGGTTTAAGATTTCCACCGACTATTCATGGGCATCCGACCACGCCCGCACACAAAATTCTCCGGTAAACCTGAGGTGCACACCCTCACTACAGGCTATTCCTAGCCTCGATAAAGGAGTGATTTTATAACATCGGAGCGCGTTTCACGCAAGCCTTTGTGCCGGTCTTGGAACACGGAATGTTAGATGAGGTTGGCGGTTCGCTGGGCAATTGTTAGGGTGATAGCTGCGTGATGAACGAAGCAACGCAGACTTTTCCCATCCCCGCGGCACCGGCCGCTCCCGATCGTTCACGCCCCGGCATAATGATAGGTTTCTGGCTGCTCGTCTTGATCACTCTCGTCGCTGCCTTCCTGCGCTTGCACGGTATTGCCTCAAAAAGCTTCTGGCTCGACGAAGGCATCAGCGTCGCAATCGCCCGCCTGCCTTGGCGGCAATTCTTCTACGTGCTGCGGCGCCGCGAAATCAACATGGCGCTGTACTACCTTCTGCTGCACTTCTGGCTGGCCATGGGCTCCACCGAAGGCTTTATCCGCGGGCTATCGGTATTGTTTTCGGTAGCTACCGTGCCCGTTTTATACGCGCTTGGCACACGGCTCTTCGGGCGCACCGCGGGCCTGCTGGCGGCGTGGTTGCTCGCGATCAACGCCTATCACATCCGCTACGCGCAGGAGGCCAGGAGCTACGCGCTGGTCGTGTTTTTCGCCACGCTGGCCACATGGCTGCTCGTCCGGAATTTGCAGGAGCCTGCTTCCGCCCACTGGGTTGCGTATTCCGCAGCTTGCGCGCTGGCGGTGTACAGCCATTTCTTTGGCGCCTTGGTAGTCCTGGCACACGGCGTGTCGCTCGCGTTTCTGCGGCGCGGCGATCTTCCCTGGAAGCGCCTCGCGCGCAGCGCTCGCTGCTTCGCCTACTTGATGATTCCGATTGCAATCATTGTCGCCACAATTGGCGCTGGCTCGATGCAATGGATTCCGCCGTTAAAAATGAGCATGGTGCTGGAATTTTTCACCATGCTGGCTGGCAACGGGGGTGTTCCACTCCTGACGCTTGACGTGATTGCGGCCGCCCTCGCTGTATTTGCAGCGAGGCGCGAGTGGCGGAGCAGAGGACTCACCCTGCATGGCTGGGGGTACGCTCTGGTTTTTGCCTGGCTCGTCGTGCCTCTCGCGGCGGTCCTGGCCATTTCTATTGTCCGCCCCATCTTTCAAGCTCGATATTTGATTCCCTGCCTGCCGGCGCTGGTCCTGACGGTCGCCGCCGGAATCAGCCAACTGAGGCCGCGCGCGCTGGCCTGGGTTTTTGTTGCCGCGATCTCGGTCTTCTCCATCCTGGGAGACACCTCCTACTACCGCCGGGACTTCGATCTCGATCGCGAAGATTGGCGTGCCGCGGCTTCCTATGTCCTCGATCGCGCGCAGCCAGGAGACGGCGCTTTCTTCTATGCGAACTTCGGACGCTTGCCGTTCGATTTCTACAGATCGCAGAGGCATCCCTCACCGCGGTGGCCGGAGGCTCTTGTCTCAGCAAATGGTTCGGACTGGGGCTACCGTGATTCGCTCTTTGCTTACCTCGGCGAAGCCCTGCAGGATGCCCGGCCGGCCGGGGACCGAGTCTGGTTGGTGCTGTCGTTCGACACCCGCTCGAACGGTGAGCCGAATCGCGAAAGCGCCATGCTTCGGGCCATCTATGGAAAGGGCCGGCGCCTGATCGAGGAAAACCGGATTTCGACGATCACAATCCTACTCTACGCTCGTGACTCTACGGCTTCCGCGCAGACCCCCGGCGAATAATCAAGTAACGATTGGCCAACGGCCGCCCGGGTCGTGACGGCTCGAACATCCGGAATGGATGATCGGACTCAACTGTTGCCCTGCTCGAACCGGCTTACCAACATGGCGGCTGCTCAGGCATCAGGCAATGCTAGCCTTTATCCTATGGCCGCAACGACTTGCCTGAGCTCCATTTCTACTGATTCTTCCAAGCCGCATTCCGCGACCGGCAAACCATCCTCGAGCTTTGCTCTCTATGCAATTCTGCTCGCCTTGGTCACCCTGCTCGCGGCCTTTCTGCGGATGCACGCTCTCACGGCGAAGAGTTTCTGGCTTGACGAAGGCATCAGCATTGACATCGCTCGATTGCCGTGGCCGCGTTTCCTACACGCGATGTGGTCGGGCGAAGCGAACATGGTGCTTTACTACTTACTATTGAAAGTCTGGCTGATTTTCGGTAACAGCGAAGGATTTGTCCGAGGTCTGTCGGTTTTGTTTTCGGTGGCCACCGTACCGATCATCTTTTTTCTCGGCGCGCGACTGTTCGGCCGTCGCGTCGGACTGTTGGCCGCTCTGCTGCTGGCCATCAACGCCTATCACATCCGCTACGCGCAGGAGACACGATGCTATGCAATGGTTGTCTTCTTCGCGGTCCTAGCCACATGGCTACTCGCGAAGAACCTACAAGAGCCTGCTTCGGCGCACTGGGGGATCTACGCCGCGGCCTGTGCCATGGCTGCATATAGCCATTTCTACGCTGTCCTGCTTGTCCCAGCCCATGCCATCTCGCTCCTATCCTGGCGACGAGATGAAATTCCGTGGCGCAAAGCCGTAGGTAGCTTCCTGGCGTTCGGCGTCATGGTCGTCCCCATCGCGATCTTCATCCTCGCGATCTACGTTTTGAAGATCGGTGCGCCCCCGAAACTTTGGTTCACCCCCCTGCAGCCTGACTCTCTTCTACTTCTTGGCGTGGACTTCTCTGGCGTCTATGGACGGCTGCTTATTTCACTCGATATGTTGGCGATAGGCATCGCCGCACTTGGGGCGGCCCGCTTACGGAGAAGTGGCGAGCACACCAACGACGCTTGGGGATACACCTTGTTTTTTTCTTGGCTAGTCGCGCCGGTTGTGGTGGTCGTCACAGTCTCGCTGGTGAAGCCGCTCTTTCTTCCGCGCTTCCTGAGTTTCTGCTTGCCCGCTCTGCTTCTCCTGGTCGCGGTCGGAATCAGCCGATTGCGGCCGGCGGTATTGTCTTGGGGGCTCTTGGTTGCAATCACGGCTTGCTCGATACTGGGTGATATTCGCTACTACCAATATGATTTCGAGATGCGTCGCCAAGATTGGCGCGCGGTAACCTCGTACGTCTTCGACCACGCCCAACCGGGAGACAGTATTTTCTTCTACCATTCCGGCGGCGAGGCGCCCTTCGCGTACTACAGCGAGAAACAGAATTCTGCTTCCTTAAGACCGAAGACTTTGAACGAGCACTGGCTGAAGGCTGGGAATGGTCAAAATCCGTTGGACCCGATGCCCGAAGATTTGGTCGCTGTTCCGGGAACGGACCTGCGAGCTGCCCCGCCGGCCGGTAGTCGAGTCTGGTTCGTGTCGATGCTCCTCGACGGTGGCTGGCAAGAGGCTGACACCGGAACAGCGGTTGGCAAGTGGTTGTCAAATGGCCGCCAGCAAGTGGATGCGCGGGAATTTACGTCCTTGTCGGTGGCGCTGTTCGACCGAAACGCTGGCAGTTCACTGCCCAGTGGCAACCGGCTATCCCTCAAGCAGTAAAAAAAGCCGATTAACTCGAAGCCATCTCATAAATAGGCTTTGTGGGTCGCGGCTTCACAGGCTGCGGAAAAAAGCGGAAAACTGTCATTCTGAGCGCCGATTTTGCGCGAAGAATCCCTCTTAGTCTTTTGTTTTGAATCAGGAGGGATTCTTCGCTTCGTTCAGAATGACAGCCAAAGCACTTTTTCCGCAACCTGTTCAGCCGCGACATCAAAACACCAGAAACAATTGCGCTTTAGCCCCTGGCGCGTGAATCGCGGTACGCCTGAGGGATTTACGAGACAAGCTCTCGATTCGCCGCGTCTTTCGAGGAAAGTCAAGGGATGGCATACGTCCCTTACTTGCTTGCCGGTCTCGGAGACGGCGCGCTAGAATGGCTCGATTCACAGCGCCGCCAGCCTTGCTCTCTTGTGTTAGGGACAAAAGGAGTATTTCGTGCCCGCATTTCCCGGCGTGGATTTTCTGGACTTCGATTCGCTGCTCAACGACGAAGAGCTCTTGGCCCGTAAGACGGCGCGGCAGTTCGTCGACGAGCAAGTGATCCCCATCATCGAGAAGCACAATCGCGAAGCGACCTTCCCGATGGAACTGGTGCCGCAATTGGGCGCGCTGGGATTTTTCGGCGCGAACCTCAAAGGTCACGGCTGCGCGGAAATGTCCAACGTCGCTTACGGCCTGGTGATGCAGGAGCTCGAGCGCGGCGATTCGGGCCTCCGCAGCTTTGTCTCCGTGCAGAGCGCCCTGGTGATGTATCCCATCCATACCTACGGCTCACCGGAGCAAAAAGAGAAGTGGCTGCCCCGCCTGCAAAGCGGAAAAGCGCTCGGCTGCTTTGGCCTGACCGAGCCGCAATTCGGCTCCAATCCGGGCGGAATGCTGACGCGCGCCGTGCGCCGCGGCGATGGCTACGTGCTCAATGGCGAGAAGATGTGGATCACTAATGGTTCAATTGCTGATGTCGCTATCATCTGGGCGAAATGCGAGGATGACCGCGTCCGCGGCTTCCTGATCGAAAAAGGAACGAAAGGCTTCACCACAAAGGACGTGCACGGCAAGATGTCTCTGCGCGCTTCGGTTACCTCCGGCCTGGCGATGAACGATTGCGAAATTCCCGCCGAAAATGTTTTGCCGGGCGTGGCCGGCTTGAAAGGTCCGCTCACCTGCCTGACGCAGGCGCGCTACGGCATCGGCTGGGGAGTCATCGGCGCGGCCATGGCTTGCTACGACACGGCCCTGCAATACGCCAAGACGCGCAGGCAATTTCAGAACAAACCGATCGCGTCGCATCAACTCGTGCAGGACAAACTGGTGTTCATGATCACGGAAATTTCAAAAGCGCAATTGCTGGCGCTGCACGTGGGCAAACTGAAGGATCAAAACCGCCTGGACGCCACGCACGTCTCCATGCTGAAAATGAATAATGTGTGGATCGCGATGGAAACGGCGCGCAAGGCTCGCGACATCCTGGGCGCGAACGGAATCGTGGACGATTATTGCATCATGCGCCACATGAACAACCTCGAATCGGTTTACACCTACGAGGGCACGCATGACATTCATCGCCTGGTCATCGGAGAACGCATTACGGGCATTCCCGCCTATTTTTAAAGCTCACGGGTGCGGGCTTTACTTTTACGCTGAACGCTTCCAGTGAAGCGTGAAGCCCGCCGGAATAGGGAGCGCATGATGTTTCGCAGCAGCGGCTGGTCAATCTTTCTCTCGCAAATGCTGTCGCACGTCGCAATATTGGGAACGCTTTTGTTTGCAGCCGTTGTCGCGCCCACATCCGCGGCGGAGAAACCCAAAGTCCGCACGATCACCGCATTTGTCCGCCTCGACACGACCCAATACAAACAGCAGGTCACGGACACGCTAACGATACTGCGCAATGCCAAGGCCCGATTCGAGCTGGCCGGCTACGAAGTGGAAACCATCCGCATTTCCACGCAGCCGTTTCCCGAATACACGCGCGGAATGTCGAAGCAGGCCATCCTCGCGTTATTCCACGATCTCGACAATCTCGCGAAGCAGGAAAACTTTATCGCCAGCATCGGCCCCGCGTTGATGTCCGAAAAGGATGACCCCGCGCAGGCGCAGCTCCTGGCTGAAATTCTCGGCCTCACGAACAATCTGCACGGCAGCATCGTGGTGGCTGGCGACGATGGCGTTCACTGGAAAGCCGTGCGCGCGGCGGCGGACGTCATGAAATACCTCGAAGACCACACCGACCACAGCCTCGGCAACTTCCGTTTCGCGGCCATCGCCAACGTGCCTGCCTACACGCCGTTTTATCCGGCGTCGTATCACCAGGGACTGGGCCGCCAATTTGCGATAGCTCTCGAATCCGCCGATGTCGTCGCGGCCGCGATGGCCGTGCAACGCGACCCGGAGGCGACGCGGCAAGCGCTGGTCGCCGAGCTGGGCATGCACGCCCGTGCCGTCCAGGACCTCGCAAGCAAGATCGACCAGGAAACTGGATGGACCTACATGGGCCTCGATCTCTCTCCCGCGCCGATGAAGGATGTCTCCATCGGATCGGCGACAGCAGGATTTACCGGCGGCCGATTCGGCACCAGCGGCACTCTGACCGCATCTGCCACCATTACTGCTGCGCTGCGCGATATCGCCGTGAAAAAAGTCGGCTACTCGGGTCTGATGATGCCAGTCCTCGAAGACACGCGGCTCGCGCAACTCTGGAGCGAAGGCGCGCTCACGATGGACCAACTACTAGCCTATTCGGCTGTGTGCGGCACGGGCCTCGACACGATCCCGCTGCCGGGGGACGTCACCGCCGACCAACTCGCACGCATCATCGGCGACGTCGCCACACTATCAGCGAAATTGTCGAAGCCGCTCAGCGCGCGCCTCCTGCCCGTTGCTGGAGCGAAGCCCGGCGATCGCACGACGTTCGATGATCCGAATCTGGTGAATACGGTGATCCAGCCATTACCGTGACAATTTCGCGCTTCGAGGACTCCGTAGGGACGTGGGTGCTTCAGTAAGTCTTTGCGGGTACGCTTCCGGCACTCCCCTGCGCATCGCGACGTGTGTTGCCCGGCAGAGTTCCACTCTGCAACGCCGAACGGCAGCAGGGTTGACTCATATATAGGAGTAAGGTAGGCTCATTCCATGAGTAAGCGACTGCAAGTCCTTCTAAAGGAGCCCGAATACCGCGAGATTCAACGCGCGGCGCGCTCGCGCAATATGACGGTTGCCGAATGGGTCCGGCAGGCTTTAAGCCTAGTTCGCCGCAACGAGCCATCCGGGAACATTGGCAAGAAGCTCGAAGCCATCCGCGCGGCGACGCGACTCGAATATCCGACCGCGGACATTGACCGGATGCTCGCGGAGATCGAGCGTGGGTACCGATCGGGTACAACTCCGTGATTCTGGTCGACTCGAATGTCCCCATGTACTTGGTGGGCGCCGCTCATGTTCATAAGATCGATGCGCAACGATTACTCGAAAAGTTCGTCAGCGAGCGGCAACGCCTCGTCACGGATGCGGAGGTTCTGCAAGAGATCTTGCACCGGTACACGGCCATTCAACGGCGCGACGCCATCCAACCGGCATTCAACGCTTTGCTTGGCGTCGTCGATCAGGTCCTGCCCGTTGACTTGATTGCGTTGGAGCGCGCCAAAGACATTGTACTGGGGTACACGGAGTTGTCTGCGCGTGATGCTGTCCATCTCGCCGTAATGGAACAGCACGGCATCGATCGAAT
The DNA here is from genome assembly GCA_963811715.1 of Terriglobia bacterium. Lineage (GTDB taxonomy): Bacteria > Acidobacteriota > Terriglobia > Acidiferrales > UBA7541 > Palsa-360. The sequence continues at coordinate 702,700 of CAWESM010000003.1, read as the reverse complement.
TTTGAGCTTTGCTTCGGGATTCGACCAATTTCCCGGAATTGCCCGCTTATCTTGAAGTTATTCATATGATAAATACTATTAGGAGTAACTAAGTATCCGTTTCATTTGCCTTTCCCGCGCATTACAGCCATGAACAGTCTGATAAAGTATTTTCGGTGCGGCCTGAAGTCGATGCCACTGGTTGCACTCCGCAAGTTGGTCTAGGATAGGGCATGTTTTGGGTGGTAGTGCGCGCGTGACCTGCGTCCGGATGCGCGCCGGATCCAAAAATTCAAACGGCCGGGAGATCCGATGGAAATCGAACTGAGTCTGGAATTTTTGCGCGTCGTTGAAAAAGCGGCGATTGCCTCCGCCAAGACGATGGGGCTCGGCGACGCGCACAGGGCCGATCAGGCCGCCGTCGAGTCCATGCGGAAGGTGATGGACGAAGTGCCGATGGACGGAACGATTGTGATCGGCGAGGGCGAGCGGGACGATGCGCCCATGCTCTTCATTGGCGAAAGGATTGGCGCCGCGCAGCACGTCCGTGGTTTTAATTTTCCTGCCGTGGACATCGCCGTCGATCCCCTCGAGGGCACCAATCTTTGCGCGACGGGAGCGCCGGGCTCGATTACCGTTTTGGCCGCGAGCGAAAAAGGCGGCCTGCTCCACGCCCCCGACCTGTATATGGAAAAGATTATCGTGGGGCCGTCCTGCAAGGGCGCCGTGGACCTGGACGCGCCAGTGGCCGAAAATCTACGCTCCCTCGCAAAGCGCCTGGACCGGGACGTCGAGGATCTCGTCGTCATCGTGCTCGATCGTCCCAGGCACGAAAAGCTCATCGCGGACATTCGCGCGACCGGCGCCCGCATACGCCTGATCGGCGACGGCGATTTGTCAGCGGGCATTTCCGCCGCTGTGCTGGGAACGGGAGTGCACGTCGTGATGGGCACCGGCGGCGCGCCCGAAGGAGTACTGACCGCCGCGGCGCTGCGCTGCCTGAACGGCGAAATTCTGGCTCGTCTGGTCGTATCAAAGCCCGAGCACGAGGAGCGCCTGGCCAAGATGGGCATCAAGGACTGCAAGCGCATCTATAAGACAGAAGATCTGGCGCCGGGGAAAAAGCTGATCTTCGCATGCACAGGCGTAACCGATGGAAACCTGTTGCGCGGCGTGCGTTTTTTCGGCGAAGGCATCCGCACCCAGTCACTGATTGTTACGCTGGAAGAGCGGCAAGTGCGCTTCGTCGACACTGTCACCCTCGAAAACCGTCCGGACGTCAAAGTGCGCTTCTCGTAGAATGGAATGGTTGTGGTGTGGGAGATCGCGAATCAACGCGGTTTTTTTCACGAATCACCAGTCACGAGTCACATGTCACCAGTCACCTCTTCGCCGTGGAATCGGTTTGTCGACCTGGAAAATTACGGCCTGCTGGCGAGTGATTTCCGCGGCGAATAAACGAATTCGTGGTGGCGTGAACTCTCCCTGCCGGGAGAGTTCACGCCCTCACGCCAATTTTCCTTGTTCAGCTACCTGTCGCCCATCGCGGCTGGATGCATCCGTCGCGTCAACTGCTCCAGTCGTGCCGACTGCGGCGGTGCAAGAGGGCGCACCGGCCCGTTGCCGCTGGAGACGTGGTCGCTGATCGCGGCCAGACGCTTCAGAATCGATTGCCACTGTTCCCAGTCCAACTGCCGCAGGAACGGCCGCAAGCCCTGGATGAATGGATCCTCCAGCAGTGCTTCGCCGTTCGATTCGGGCACGAAGAAGCGGTTCAAGCCGACGCCAAGCGCTTCGGAAATTTTTTCCAGCGTTCCGAGGCTGGGCGTCATCTGGCCGCTTTCGATTCGCGACAGATAGGACCGGGAAACCCGCGAGCGCGCCTGGAGCTGGCTCTGCGTCATCCCGCGCGATTCGCGCAACTGCCGGATGCGCTGCCCTATATTCTCCACCGTCTCGCGGTTCGGCCACTTCTCGAAGAGTTGCCGGTCGTCGCCCGGAAGCTCCTGCGGCTCCGGTGGCGGAATCAGAAACTCCACCTTCGGCGGCAGCAAGCGCAGGCACCGGCGGCAATTCCCCGTGCGGGTGCGATATTGCACGAGCCCGCAGGTCTTGCAACGGATTACTTCGCGGTCGAGGTCCAAGTCCATTGCAACCTTGTTCCCGTTTGTACCGTTCATACCATTCGTTTGTTCCGACACCGGTGCTCCTCGCAGACTATTCCGGCATGCGGATGAGAGGAACTACAATCGGGGGGAAGGCAGAAGCTGGCGCGTCCGCCATAATGGGGGTTCCCGACTCCGGTGTCAAGCACTTTCTCTATTCGATGAACAATATCGGTAAAATTTGGAATCTCATTAGCTCTTTCTTGTGGAAAAATCGTTCCTCATGGAACGGGTGCGGGCTCTACGCGCCGTCGCCAAAGCGCTTTGGCGCGTCGGCGACTTGGAGCCCGCGATAGAATAAGAACACGGTTGTGGCGCTAAAGTTGCGGTATTCTAACCGTTTCGCGTTCCAAGGGTTGGTGCAATTCTGGGGTTGTGGGTCAGGGCTCTTGGGATGAGCAGCGCGAATCATCAGCCCTGACAGAAGCCACTGAAAACAAATAGGCTTTACAGTTTGCGGAAAGAGTCGGAAGGTTTGTGGGTCGTGCCTTTAGGCACGACATAAAGACTGCGTTTTCTTCAGGGGTTTTAACCCCTGAAGCTGCCACACTTTGATTGCGAGAGTCAGAGGGATGGCACACTAGCTGCTGGTGAAATCATGGGAGGACGCGATGCCAGCCTTGCCAACGAGGGATGACGCCTGGGCCCTATTGTGCGAATACACGCAAAACGAAAGCTTGCGCAAACACGCTCTGGCCGTCGAAGCCTGCGTGCGCGCCTATGCGCGCAAAACCGGCGCGGACGAGAATCTCTGGAGCCTCACCGCGCTCCTGCACGACTTCGATTACGAACGCTGGCCCAACGACGCCCACAGTCCCAACGAGGAACACCCCGCCGGCGGCTCGGCGATCCTCCGTCAGCGCGGCTATCCCGAGGAAATGATTCGCGCGATTCTTTCCCACGCGGATTACAGCGGCGTCCCGCGCGAGACTCCCCTCGAACACACTTTGTTTGCGTGCGATGAACTCGCCGGATTCCTCACCGCCTGCTCCCTGGTCAAGCCGGGCAAAAGCATTTTCGAGGTCGAACCCGATTCGGTGAAGCGAAAGTTGAAGGACAAAGCGTTCGCCCGCGGCGTCAATCGCGACGACGTCCGCAAGGGCGCCGAAGAATTGGGCATCCCCATCGAGGAGCACATCGCCTTCTGCATCGCCGCAATGCGCGCTGTTGCGGAGACCCTTGGTCTTGAGCGTAAGGCTACGGCGCAGTAAAATCATGTTCCTACATCGGGTGCGGGATCTGATTCTACGCTGAACGTTTACCCTGTGCTCTTCAAGAGAAGGATTTCCAGTGAAGCGTGGAGCCTGCCCGAAAAAATAAGCAATCAGCCCTACTTCGCATGCCCGCCCGTGTCGACTTCGGAGGAAGTGGCGTGGAGCGAAGATGGCCGGTCAGTCCTGATGAGAGCGTCTGCGTCGTTGATGCTACCTGCTGCAAGATCCGTCTTGAGCGCGAATTTCTGACGCGGAAGCAACGTAAGTTCGGTTTCGAAGCTCTTATACCCGACCAGGGCGACCTTGATCGTGTGCTTCCCGGGGGCCACTAACATCCCGTGACCGAAACCGTAGAACTCACTGACATGACCCACGAAATTGCCGTCCAGGAAAACCGCCGCCCTTTCCGGCCACACATCCAGTCTTACTTCAGCCCTCGTTTTCTTTTCAGGAAATTGAAACCGGGGGTCCCTTTCCATGACCGCGTGGACCTCCAATGTCACGCCCGGCTCGATGGTGACCTTTCGGCTGAAATCGTCATACCCGGACTGCCGGACAAGAATTTCATGCTCGCCGGGCAAAAGCCTGAGTCTAGAGGATCCCTTGAGTTCGCCCAGGTAGCCGATGTACTGCCCATCGACCCACACTCCTGAGGTCTTCGCCACCTTGTTGGCGTCGACAAATTGAATCTGCCCCATGATCTTGTCTTGCGGGTGAGCGACAGGCAGGCCAATGAAAAGGCTGGAAAGACCCACGAAAGACACGAGGCCCAGTGTTCTCAGTCGGTGAATCATAATTTACCCCCCGTAGGCTCGGCTGGAATGAAAATTGTCGCATACTCACCTCTTTAAGCAAGTAAATCGGAGATGGGTAGTGTCCAACTTCTATGTTTCTGGGAGTCCCGAAGGGACGTCACAACGGTGCCCACCGCGCTTGCCCTGAACGAGGCGAAGGGGAAGCGGTGGGAAACGGTTCGAGGATGACAAGAAAACCCCAACAGAGGTGACACATGGCCGATTAGTTTTTAGAGGAGGAGTCATCCGGGTTGGCGGGAGCACGCGAGACTGATATCATCAACGAGGTATCTGAAAGCACATGCAGATCTTTCCAATAACGCGGCGGAAGACGGTTGGCGTCAAGGTCGGCCACATTCAAGTCGGCGGCGGCGCTCCGGTGGTCGTGCAGTCGATGACCAACACGGACACGGCCGACATCGCCGGGACCGTGGCGCAGTGCAAGGAGCTCGCCGAAGCAGGCTCGGAGCTGGTGCGCATCACGGTGAACATGCCGGAATCGGCCGCGGAGGTGGCGGAAATTGTGGCGCGGCTGCGCGATGCCGGGTGCGTCGCGCCGATCATCGGCGATTTTCATTACAACGGGCACGTCCTGCTCACAAAATATCCAGACTGCGCGCGGGCGCTCGACAAGTACCGCATCAATCCCGGCAATGTGGGCGCGGGCGCGCGGCGCGACGAGCAGTTCGCCACGATCTGCAAAGTCGCCGTCGACAACGGCAAACCCGTGCGCATCGGCGTGAATGGCGGCTCGCTCAATCAAGAACTGGTCATGCGCAAAATGCAGGAAAACACCGACCGCAATCTGGGCTTCGACTCCGAAGAGATCATCAACCATTGCATGGTGCTCTCCGCGATCGAATCGACCGAGCTGGCGCTCGAATGCGGCCTGCGGCGCGACCAGATCATCATTTCCTGCAAGGTCTCGAAGCCGCAGAACCTCATCCAGGTTTACCGCGACCTGTCGCGCAAGACCGAGCAGCCCCTGCACCTGGGCCTCACCGAAGCGGGCATGGGCACCAAGGGCACGGTATGGTCCGCGGCAGCCATCGGCATCTTGTTGCAGGAAGGCATCGGCGACACGATTCGCATTTCGCTCACGCCGCGTCCCGGCGGCGACCGCCGCGAGGAAGTTTACGCCGCGTGCGAGTTGCTCCAGGCGCTGGGACTGCGCTCGTTCGCGCCCAGCGTAACAGCTTGCCCCGGCTGCGGACGCACCACCAGCACCACGTTCCAAGAGCTGGCCGAGCGCATCCAGTTCTACATCCGCGACAGGATGCCGGAATGGAAGCAGCAATACGAAGGCGTCGAGGAAATGACGCTCGCCGTGATGGGCTGCATCGTCAACGGCCCCGGCGAATCCAAAGCCGCCAACATCGGCATCAGCCTCCCCGGCACCGGCGAAGAGCCCAGCTGCCCCGTCTACATCGACGGCAAAAAATCCGTCACCCTGCACGGCAATTACGACGAACTCTCCGCCGCGTTCCGCAAATTAGTGGACGATTACATCCGCACGAAATACGCGCCGCGAGCCATCACAACTGTTTCTTCTCAATAGGAATTACTCCCTCTTAAATTTATCGATATTTCTGGGTGCCCTGATCCGGAAATGAATCGCATCAATTTCAGCGTGCCCCGGTCAGGTAGGCCTCTGAAATCTCAAATCTCGGATTTCAAATTCTGCCCCACGGTTTTGCCGAATATTTCCGGGACAGTACACTAATTTGAAATGAAAATTGCCTCTCCGCACCGACGGAAGTTGCACTGGTAGAGGCCGCCCGCTTTTTGGGCGGGCATCTGTTCGTCCCGTCAAGATCCACTACCCAAATTCCCCGTGGTTTTATTTTTCAACGAAGCCCGCACGGGTGTACACTCTGATTGTCCCCTTGGAGGAATTATGCGCATCTACCTCGTGCCACTAGCGGCGATTCTCGCCCTGGCAATTGCATTCCCATCGTACGCGGCCGAGAAACCAAGCCCCGCGCAAGCCGGCAAAACCAAGAAAGTCTGGACAAACGATGAAATGGATCAGCTTCGCGCGCGGGGTCTGATTTCCACTTTCAACTTGGCCCCTGAAACAACAGCGCAAGCACAACCTGCGCCGTCCGAACCAGCCACATTCAGTTCGAGAATGGAAGACCCCACTTGGTACGCGCAGCGGGCAGCCGACCTCCAAGCAGAAATAGACAAGCGCGGAGCCGCTCTTCGCGAAGCCCAGGCAAACCTCGCGCAAGCTGCCGAAGGGATAACGCAGCCCGGCATCGCCATGGACAAGAAAAATGACGGAATCACGCCAGAAGCTGGCATCGCCGTGCTGCAAGCGCAAGTACTTGAAGTCCAAAGCCAGCTCGACGAACTCAGCGATCTCGCCAGGCAAAATAACATTCCACCGGGCGTGCTGCGCGGCTGAGTTTTCCGCCTCTCTTTTTCATCAGTACGCGGTTAGCCGCCGCTCTTCACAATCATTTGTCGCGACAATCAACACAGGGCGAGTCCCGTCGGGTTTTACCGCGAGCAGCCACGGCGCAAGCCCGCCGCGATCCAGTAGCACAGGCTTCTGGGGTGAACCCCTCAGTTGAGACAATTTGGAACTAGCACACTCGCCGTTCGATGGATTTTGCTTCTCAAATTGTTCCTTCTTCTTCAGGATGACGCCCGGCTGGTGAAGCGGAGGCGAGCTCTGCTGGAGAGCAACTCGCCGAGGAATAGCCAGCTGGAGACTCATCGGGACGATGAGCCGGGGGGCGGCTGTTGGGTCGCTCCCCGTTTTTGTCTTCTCGCTCATCGGACGGATAGATCTCCCCATGCCTGAAAAAACTCATGGTCGCTCCCGCAGAATGGATCGCTGGACTGGCCTCCCGCTCGAACTCCTCTGGTGACCGGTAGCCCAGCGCCGAATGCAGGCGGCACCGATTGTAGTACTGTCCGATGAACGCTTCGATATTCGCGAAAAGATGGTCCAAATCGCGGTACTGGTTCGCGTAAATTTCTTCTCGTTTCAGTGTCTTCATGAAACTTTCGCAACTGGCGTTGTCGTACGGGTTCGCCGGACGGCTCATGCTCGGAATCATTTGGTGCCGTTGCAGAACCTTTCCGTAATCTCCGCACGCGTACTGCACGCCGCGATCCGAATGATGCACCAGGCCCGGCGGCGGTTGTCGCTCGGCGATCGCCTGCTGCAGCGCCGCGATCGGCAAGCGCGCCGCCAGTGTGCGGTCCAGCGCCCATCCCACCACCTTGCGCGAATACGCGTCCAGCACCACCGCCAGATAAACAAACTCGTTCTTCAACCGAATGTAGGTGATGTCCGCCACCCACAACTGATTGATCCCCGTCACTTTCATACGGCTGGCCAGATTCAGATACACCTCGAACCGGTGATCGGAATCCGTGGTCACCACAAATCTTCGCGGTTGCACGCCGAGCAGGTTATCGGCGCGCAGTATCCGCAATACGCGCTTGTGATTCACTGCCATCCCGCGCCGCCGCAACTCGGCCGTGATCCGCCGATACCCGTAGCGCCGCCGATGCTCGACCGCGATCTGCTGGATCACGCTCCGCACTTCCATCTCTTCCTCGACCGGCACCCGCTCGCGCAGAGAACGATAAAAACCCGCACGACTCACTCCGGCCAACTGACACATGCGCTCGATGCTTAAACTGCCTTGCAAGGGCATCACTTCTTGGATTTCGTCGTAGACGCCTTCTCGCCAGTCATACCGCTGTTCCGGCGTCGAGCCTCGACTTTTTGCAAGGCACCTTTGAAAAAATCCACCTCCAGCGTCTTCTCCGCCAGCACGCGTTGCAACTGGCTGATTTCCTTACGCAGGGTGGATTCCCGCGCGTTCCCCGGTGGCGATTCCTCGCTCTCCAAAACCTCCGCTTGATCTCGCCACTGATACAGCAGCCGTCGATGCACGCCCAGTTCCTGCGACAACGCCACGATGTTATCGCAGCTCTGGACTCGTTCCACCGCCATTCGACGGAATTCCTTCGTATGCCGACGCAACCGTTTCTTGGCCACTCGCAGCCCCTTTCCCTGCTAAGTGTGCCAGTTCTGTTTGTCTCAAAATAGGGGTTCACTCCACTTCAGCCTGTGTGGTTTGAGTTGCGGCGAATCGACAGTACACAGGCTGAAGCCTGTGCTACGCAAGACCCCCCAAACACTGCGGCGCAATTCGATGCAGCAACCTGAAATCGCAGAGCAAATCCATCGCGCGCTCGTGAGATATTTGGGCTTCCCCGCGTAAACCAATCGCACCCCGCAAAAATCGTTGAGATTGTTGGAGACAGTTGCGAGGAATCGGCTTCAGAAAAGGCTTAGCACAAGCTGCTCGGTCTTCGAGTGGTGCCACCTTCTTGGGACGGCAAGGTCTGTGGGTTCGGCACCGGATATGGCTTTGTGCCTGCCAAGTTCGCTATACATTCATTGATCGGGAGGTTTACTGTGGGCGGGGAAGGTAGATTCGGAATCGATTGATCCGGCGCGGCAAAGTTAAATGCGCTGGTGAGATCACCGACCGCGGCACGGCGCCAAGCGCTTAAATTCGGCACTTCAGCGCCAAAGCGGGTCTCCAGAAATCGCAACATTGATGTGTGATCGAAGAGATCCGAGGACACGAAACCACCGCGGCTGAACGGTGAGAAAATGAGCATCGGCACGCGAAAGCCCAGTCCAATGGGACCACTGCCGACCACTGTTTGGTCAGGCACGCCAGGTGCCGTGACGTATTCACCCGGTGTTCCGAGTGGCGCTGTAACTGGGGGGACGTGGTCAAAAAAGCCGCCATTTTCATCGTACGTGACGAACAGAACCGTCTTCGCCCATTGCGTTGGATTGACCGTTAAGGCCTTCAGAATGGCGTACAATGTGACTTCCCCAAAAAGGGAAGGGTCCGGGGGATGGTCGGAATCCAGGATGGACGCCAACACCCAAGAGACCTGCGGCAGATTTCCGAGTGCGGCATCCTCCAGAAAATTGGCGGGAAACTGCGGCAAAAAAGCCTTTTGATAGAGCTGCGACGCGGGATCCTGAAAATTCTTGAAGTACGACAAAACATTGTCCGAGAAAACGGTGTTAAGAATGTTCGCGTCGGGCGACGAATAAACCTTCCAGGAAATACCGCGAGCCTGCAACTGTTCCGGCATCGTCGGGTATGTCAGGCTCCCAAAAAATGTGGAACGATTTAAGCCCAGGGTTTGCAGTAAAGGTCCGCCGTTCTTTCCGTCGGGATCAATCGAAGCGGCCATGGTGTAAAGGCGGTTCGGATCCGTCGGGCCCATCACGGAACAAAAATAATTGTCACAGATCGTGAATGCATCGGCGGCGGCATAGTAAAAGGGAAGGTCCGCGCGAGTGTAGTAGCCCATGGTCAGGACGGCGTCATTTGCGTCGATCGGCAGGCGAGAGCTCACAAACCCGTCCATCGCGCCGTTGTTCCAGCTCTGATGCTGCGGCACCCAGGCATGGGTGATGTCATGGGTGCACGCGGCATTCGTCGTGGTCGTGTCGAGATGGAACGGCAACAATTTCCCCACCGGCGGGTTCGTCGTGTTCGCCGGATCTACCTGCTGGTACGCAGCGCTTGGGTCCGCGAATCCGCGCACGCCGCGATAGCTCCCAAAATAGTGATCGAAGGACCGATTTTCCTGGATGAAAATGACCACGTGTTCGATATCCGTCAATTTGCCGCAACCGGATGAGCCCGGAGGAACAATCGAAGTAAGACTTGCGCAACCATTGAGGAACAGCGCTCCCAGCCCGGCGGCGGCCGAGGCCCCTCCTACCTGCAGTATTTCCCGCCGTGTAAGATTTCGTATTGGCATGTGGAACTTTTCTGAATGCAAAGGGAGGGACTCCTAGTATACCTCGAATCCCAGGCGGCCGCTTCACAGCTTTCCAGTAAAGCCGCGCATCGCTCCAGTCCTGACACGAGCGCCTGTCCCATCCATCGGCGGACGACTCACCCTTCGGAGTAAGTATCCAACTTTGGGGTGACGATTGATTTTGGGGTACGCTTTGAATGGTCGGGTGCCGCACTCTTCACGGTTTTTGTGAAGGGTGCGGGTTTTTCTTACTCCCTCAAGCCGTTTGGCCGCGAAGCTCTAATCATCTTTGCGGTGTTTACTATATATATAGTATATTAATGAGTTTAATTAAAATTAGAATTGCCGGGAGCATCCCCGGTGGCGTTGTAGCCGTTTCTCCCGCCGCCGAAGGAACCGCTGCCGCTCCAGCCCAATGGATAAGTTGGGTAAGGTCCGCAATAGCCGCTCCATGCCCAGCCGGGTCCCTGGAGACTCACGCCAGCGCCACAACCCGGCCCAACCGGGGCCGCGTCGAATCCCAAGCCCCAGCCAAATCCGCCTGGAACAAACCCCGCGTTACCCCCAGCGAAGCCGCCCTGGTCGGTTCCATTTGAGATTAATCCGGAAACAATCGAGCTGGCAGCAAACGCCAGCGCATTTACTCCCAGGATCCCCGGCCCTCCCAAGATCGAGGGTCCTACGCGAAGCAATCCGCCGAACAGTAAGTTCGGGATCAGCAATAGATCCGACCCGAGGAATGAATTCGAGAAGCCTGAACGGCCGAAGCCCGAATTTCCGAAATCGAAACCGCCGAAGCCCGCGTTTCCGAAGCGAGAGCCTCCGAAATTCGCCATCGAACGCCCGGAAGAAAATGACGAGAGCCGTGACGACCCAAGCATATTTGTCGAAAAACGATCCGAGCTGAATCCCAGCCGGGCCACGTTTGTGTTCGATGACTCCGCCCGGCTCGCCCCGAACGACGTGAATCCTGAAGCATTCGTGCCGGAGGAAACATTCCTTGCATTTCCAAACGAATGCCACCCGCCAACTCGACCAGTGCTCCCAGAACCGCGCGGCATTTCCGCCCCGCCACCACGGCTCAAGTTGCCGAAGGAATGCCACCCGCCGCCCGCCGAGTTCCCCCACGTGCGAGCCGACGCGGGCATCGTTCGTCCGGCCGAGTTTCCGAACGAATTCCACTGGCCCATGGTGCTACGGAAACTTCGCGCCACCGGTTGCGAAGCTCCGGAGCGGCGGAAATTGCGTGAGGCTGCCGGCGAGCTGAAACTTCCGCCTCCGAAATTAGAATTGCGCGCGAAATTGCCGGACCGACCAGAAGAAAATCCTCCGGGCCTCGCGTACGAGCCTCCACCCATTCGTCCGCTGCTCGCACGCCCCCCGCCCATGTGCGCGGACGACACACGCGCCCCGCCGCGGGAGCCGCCGTAAGAATGTCCGCCCCCTCGTGAGCTGGAATGGCCGCCGCCGTGGAACCCGCCGCCCCCATGAGAGCTTCCACCATGGGAGCCGCCGCCCCCGTGTGAGCCGCCACCACTGTGCCGAGCAGACACAGGCTTCGGCGCACAAGCAATGGAAATGGCCGCGACCCACACCAGCACGATTTTCAAGAAGGCAGATTTCGTCATTTCAGTCCCTCCACTCGGCGATTGGTAGACCTGGAAAGAATCCAAAGGCTTGTGGCATTCCCCGTCCGTTTGGTCTGATTCCATTGGTGCGTCCCGGGTTGTGCCCAGCCAAGCCATCACAGCCGTTCCGTGCGCCCTTCTCAACGTATTCGCTCCGCACGATAGAGCACCGCCGTGTTGCGGATCGTCGAAATAATCAACATCAGCGCCATCCCCGCGATCGCAATAATTCCTCCCACATCAAAAACGCGATAGGGCGAATCGAAAACCCGCGCGTTAGGATGGAACCACAACGCTGCGTTTCCGAGCGCCAGCAGAATCCGAATTTCAGTGGGTCCGAATTTTGCGAACGAGAGCCGAAATTGTCCAAGCGTGTAAGCGGCCAGATAAACTTCCACGGAAAGCATCAAGAACGCGACAAACATTCCGAGAGCGATGCGCCAGTCGATGATGCTGGAAATCGCCAAACCGCCCATCAGAAAAAGCCCGCCCACGGTGTCAATCATATGATCGACATAAAAACCATATCGCGGCCGCTGCCGGTTGCGAAGGCGCGCAAGGGTTCCATCTAAACTGTCTCCAAACCAGTTGAACGCCAGAAAAATCGTAGCCAGGATCAGTCCCACGCGGTTCGCGCGAGCAAGCGCGTAGCTTGCGCCCGCCAGGAACATGGCGACGAATCCCACCAGCGTCAAGTGATCGGAATTGACCCACGAAGGCAGGCGCTCCGCGAGCCATGCGAGCGCCCTGCGCTCCGCTCGCGCCGTAAAGCTTTCCTGCAGACGGATCGCGTTCGCAAACGGGATGGTTTCCTTTGCATCGCGCAGTGGAATTCCCCCCACGGCCAGCGTTCGAATGTCCAACTGCGTCCCTTCGTGAGTCATTTCTAGATTCCTCCTTCAACCATTAGGTGAAATCTATTTCGAAGCGTTCGAAATTTCGCCAAGCACCGCAGTGCGCGTGGATCGCAACGTAAATTCAAGTGATTCTTTAGGTATGCTCTCGATGAACGGCGCGATCAGCCAGCCAAGACCGGTGGGAATGTCCCGCGTCAGCGAGACGGCCTCGCATTGGACGAATACACCGCGGCTGGTTTCGAAAAATCGCCAGTAGGAATGGAGACGCCAAAGGAAGCCATGATCGTCGCCAGGCTTAAGTTGGACCTCTCGCGCGTCGCCCGCATGTTCGACTTCCGCGATCCGCGTGCTGTAGGAGCGGCTCTGCGCACGACCGGCGTCGAGTTGCTCGTAGTGGACTTCATATTCGGTGTCGAGCACGACTGTGACGATTTTCTTGCGCGTCAGCCGCAGGTAAACCTTGAAATCGTCACCTGTGTGCTCCAGCGTCTTCGATTTCGCCACCTCCGGACCGAAATACATTGCATGGTGATCGTAATCCTCAAGCAACGTCAGCACCTGCTGCACGGAAGCGCCAGGGAGGAACACCGTGCCGACCCAGTGGTGAATCAACGCCCCAGGTGTGCGCAAATGGTCTGAAGGATCCCGGGTTTCCATGCGGGCCGATACGACTTCGCCGTGCTGCAATTGCGTGTACACGCCGTTTCGACGCGCCTCGGGCAAACCGTCCACCCACAGAAAAGCCGCGCCCGGCTGCAATTCCGCCTGCATGCGTCGCTCGGTAAGCTGGACGTAGCGATCGAACGCCCGAGCGGCTTCCGGCTTGAGCTCAGCCGCCACGGCGCGTCCACGCATAGCGAGCGACCCAGCCAGCAACATGGCTCCGATCCTCCAAATAGTTCTCAAATGAATGGCCGCCTCCCGATCCGCCGCCATCTTGGCGCAATCGCAGATGACTCTGCAATGCACGGCGGCTCACTTCCAGTCGATCCTCGATCATTCTGTAAGCGCAAGAAAGGCGGAAACTTATCGGCGCACATCATCTAGAATAGACAGCTAATTCCTAGGGAGCCTCAGACTGTGCCGGAAACCCCAAACCAGAATCGCATCTTCCGCTTCGGAATTTATGAGCTGGATGCCAACACAGGAGAGCTGCGCAAGGACGGCAAGAGCCTGCCGCGCCTTCAAGGTCAGCCGCTAGAAGTCCTACTCCATCTTCTCGATCGTCCGGGGGAAGTGGTGACGCGCGAAGAGTTTCGGCAGCGGCTCTGGCCCGCGGACACCTTCGTCGATTACGACCACAGCCTGAATACGGCGGTGAACAAGCTCCGCGAAGCGTTGAACGACTCCGCCGACAATCCTCGTTTCATCCAGACAATTCCGCGCCGAGGCTATCGATTCATCGCCTCAATAGAAATCGTGAATGGCGCAACTGCTTCCGCGAAGCCGGAAGACAATCGCAGCCCCAGCCCAGCACCCGCCAGCAACAGCGAGAGTCGCCTCGGCATGTTGAGCGATCCTCGCGAACTGCCGCCCGTCTCACGCCCCGTGGTGCGGCTACTTTTCTCTCTCATCCAAGTGATGTATTTCTGTTTCTACGTATTTTCTCTCGCCACTGCGAATCAAGTAGAGGCATTTCTCTCTCGAGAGTTGCAACACCCGGCGTGGATTTTCGTCCCGTTGCTCGTCACCGCCTCTGTCGGCATTCCAATCCGCCTTTATCTGCTTTCCGCATCCCTCTTCGGATACAAAGGTTTAAGCAGCCGATTTCTGAAACTGTTTCCCGCGCTGTTTCTCTTGGACGAGCTTTGGGCGCTCGCGCCATTCCTAGCCGTGGACCAGATCGGGGCGGGCCTGGCGCTGGCAACCACCGCCGCACTTCTCTACTTCCCATTTTCGCAGCGAAGTTTATTGTTGATGGGTGAAGGCAATCCCAAGCATGAGTAGCGGGGGAGTTTCTGAGAAGACGACTCCACCATGGTGGGCACCCAAGCCGTACGCGGGAGTCACGACAAGCAGCGTTTATGGAAATTGATGCTTAGAGCTTAAGGGTCGAGTTCAACGATCAAAGGGGCATGGTCATTTACCAGTCCACGCACGTGCAAGGCGGCACGATCATGGGGCCAACGCCCGACCGCGGCGTCGTAAACCCATACTTCCAGCACTGACAACTTCCAAATCTCTTCGTCCTCGCCGCATCCACGTTCCCCAACACTGGCTCGGCAAATCCTACGCCGACGATCCTCGCCCTGACCTACCGCACCGCCGACGCCCCCGTTGACTGCTATTTGAACAACCCTGCCCCGCTGCCGTAGATGATCGTCTCGAGGAGTAGCCACCCGATGTCCGGTTGGCAGGCGTTCACATCGATGTATAGTGGACAATTTATGAAAATCTGAATATTGGCCGGAAACATGGCAACACGGAGGGTTCTCAAACAAGAGGTATGGAGAGAAAATCTTAAAATCCCGCAGCTTGCTCGCGCTTCGCCTCACAAATATACTTCCGAAAGCGCAATGGTTTCGGAATGACCAGTCGCGAAAGGGAAACCCCGCCGTTATGAAAGGCACAAAAATTTGTTCTCCGGCTAGTATACTAGTGCTGCGATGAGCAGAGCCAATATCTTGAATACTCGCACGATCAACTACCAGGAGTTGATCGGGAATGGGAAGACGTACCGTGTCCCTCCCTACCAGCGCGATTATTCATGGTCGGAGGAACAATGGGAAGATCTCTGGAACGACATTGATGAATTGCGGACGCGGGCAGAAGATCGTCACTATATGGGAGCGTTGGTCGTTGAAGGAAAGAGTGACCGCGAGCTCCTGATCATCGACGGACAGCAGCGAATGGCGACGCTGAGTATCCTTGCGCTTGCCGTGATTGGCAAGCTCGACGCCATGGCTGATCGAGGGCTCGACTCTGAAGCCAACACAGAGCGGGCCGGGGAGCTTCGCAATCGATTTCTAGGAGAGAAGGATCCAGCATCGCTCATCGAAAATAGTAGGCTGTTGCTCAACGAAACCGACAACGCCTTTTACCAGGACTACCTCGTTCAACTGCGGCCACCTCTAAATCCAAGAGGGCTACCGAAATCGAACCGCTTGCTGTATGGGTGCTTGCAATATTTTGCTAAACGACTCGACGAGGTCGATGCGCTCCGCGATGACGGTGCGTCACTAGCGAGACTTCTCTCAGAAACTGCCGCCCGACAGCTCCTCTTTATCCTCATCACCGTCGATGATGACCTCAACGCGTACATCGTCTTTGAGACGCTCAATGCTCGAGGATTGGAACTTACAACTACGGATTTGCTTAAGAATTATCTATTTTCTCGCGTGCAAGTACAAGCTGATCTGGAAGCACTACAGCGCCGATGGCGTGCCTTGATCGCTACAATAGGGCAGGAGAGATTTCCCGAATTCCTGCGTTATCACCTTCTATGCGAACAGCCCAAGATAAGAAGTCAACGCCTTTTTAAGCTGGTGCGGGATCGTGCAAGGACACCGGGGGACGTCTTTGCACTCCTCACCGCACTAGAAGGCCGGGCTGAACTCTTCGCCGCATTGTCGGACCCTAATCATGGATATTGGGTTGAACGATCAGACGCAAAACCATTCATCCGTGAGCTAAACCTCTTTAGGGTGCGGCAAATGACACCGCTGCTTTTTGCAACTTGGGAAAAATTTTCACCTGAGACTTTTGTTAGTGTGTTGAAACTTGTAAGTGTGCTCTCGTTCCGATACACAGTAGTTAGCGGACTAAATACGAATACGCTTGAACCTATCTATCACGAGGCCGCTAAGGCTGTGCTCGACAACCGAGCAACTACTCCCAGCGGGGTGTTCGAACGGCTCAAGCCGATCTACGTTGACGACAATAAATTCTTGCAGGATTTTGCCTTACTGGCAGCTGACACAGGAGGGCAACGCAACAAGCTCGCGAAATACATCCTAGCTCGCCTGGAGACTGATGCTTCCGGTCACGCAATCGACCCTGACACGGACCCCGGCACGATCGAGCATATTTTGCCCGAGAATCCGTCGGATGATTGGGCTCAGTATTTTC
Organism: Terriglobia bacterium; assembly: GCA_963811715.1. Classification (GTDB taxonomy): domain Bacteria; phylum Acidobacteriota; class Terriglobia; order Acidiferrales; family UBA7541; genus Palsa-360. Next base: position 686,169 of record CAWESM010000003.1, on the reverse strand, counting down.
GCCGCGATTTGTGGGAAGGAATGGTCTACCGGCTGGGCAACTTGACGCTCTTGGAATCCGCGCTGAATCGGAGGGTGGGTAACGGCCCGTACGTGGAGAAGGTCAGTGTGTATGCTCAGAGTGTTTACGATCTGACACGCCAGATTCCCGAAATTGCACCTGAAGAATGGAACCTCGACTTGCTCAATGAGCGCCAGAGGCGCCTCGCCCGGCGCGCTGTTCACTTGTGGAGATCAGACTACGCGTGACCTGAGTTTGGTTAGACTGCATCAGGCCCGATCCGCTTCAATCCTGCTCGAACCTGACCCGCACGGCTTTGCCTGGCTCAAGACCTTTGGCCTGGTCATCGCTAACGTAAAAGCTGCAGCAGTAGTAGTGGTCCGCGACGGGAAGTCCGGGGAAGTAATCTCTTTCCAGGGAAACCTGAATCCTGAATTCGTTTTTGTTGCTCCAACTCTGGGTGGCAAGCTTCTCGGTCAATTTGCCGGTCAAGGAAAGGTTGGCCTTGAGTTCGTCCTTGGTGTCGCGAGCCGGCGCCGCGCCTGGTTGAGTCTTTCCCGCCAGAGCTGTGCACAGCAACTGCGCGAGTTGCGACAACTCGCTGGGGCCAGCGGAAGCGTCAGGCGGGGCGCTGAGCGGGTCCTGCTGGGGATGCCGGACGAGCCGCTCCAAATCCAGCTTTGACGCGACGCGGTCCATAATTCCTGAGTCGATAACTAACTGTCTATGTAAATACCCCGCCAGCATGGCGTTGAAGCAGATGTTATTGATGTTTCGGGGTATGCCCTCGCTTCGCTCGGCAATCAGCTCCATCGCCCCGCGCGTGAAGATCGGCGGTTCGCCCGATCCTGCCGCGCGAAGGCGATGCTCGATGTATTCCGCGGTCTCCACGGCGTCCAGCGGCTCCAGATTGGCAACCACGGCGATGCGTTGGCGGAGTTGCACGAGCCCCGGCCGCATCAGTGTGTCAACCAATTGCGGCTGGCCGGCGAGAACGATTTGGATTAATTTTGAATGCGTCGTTTCGTAATTGGAAAGCAGGCGAATCGTTTCCAGCACCGAGTCCTGCAAATTCTGCGCTTCGTCCACGATCAGCACGACTCGCCGGCCCTGCGCCATCTCCTCAATCAAGACCTGGCTTAGCGCCTTGTGCATGGCGGCGATGTCCATCCCGCCATGTTCGATTCCCAATTCCGTGAGGAGATACCGGAGCAGCTCGCTGGAATTGCACTGCGTCTGGAACAAAAACACGATGCGCGCCGAATCGCGCAGGTCATCCATCAGTTTGTTCAATAGCGTCGTCTTGCCCATGCCAGGTTCGGCGACCAGGGCCGCGAATCCACGCCGATTTTCGATGCCTTGCGAAAGCGCTGCCAACGCCTCGCGGTGCACTCGGCTGCGGTAGAGGTACGCGGGGTCCGGCGTAAGGTCGAACGGCTGCTGCGTCAGGCCATAGAAAGCGAGGAGATTTGGCGCGCCAGGTTCTTCGACAGGTTCCGCAACGAGCAATCCTTGCGAGACCGCCCATTCTTCTGTTTCCTGGGCGGTGCCAGGCGTGAAGTCCGAGGCGCCGCCTTCGGTCACCAAAGAGAGAGGCATCTCAACAGCCTCGCCCGCTTCCTGCAAAGCTACAAGAAATGTTTCGGAACTCAGGGGACCATCGACGGCCCCAGGACAGGAAGCGAACTCCACAGCTTCTGACCGCTCGTGATCCGGAACCGCGCTCGGCTCGGCAACACTCACTTCTTGCACGAGCAAGGACGCGGCCTCGTCAACCTCGGCTGCTTCCTGCGCCGGCGCCGCGTAACCTTGCGTGGCGCTGTCATCCGTCAAGGGAGACGAAACAGTCTTCTCGATCATCGGAGGAAGAGCGAGCGCCACAGTTATTTCAACCGGGAGTACCGGCTCAGAGATTTCGACAGCACCGGCAGCAGATTCCGCCGGCTCTTTGGTTGACACAAGAGTGGGTAGAAATATAACGGGCTGGACCTTCCTATACGTCAGCGATGTCGAGTTCGCGGGCATGGCCGCCTCAGAACGAGAGCTTGTAACCGAGGCCTTTGGCACAGCTTTGGTATCCAGCCCTTGGCGAATGATGGGCCGCAATTTCTCGGCCGAGTTGCTCTTCGACATGGTCCGGCTGGCACCCTTGGAATAGAGGTTGTGTGGAGAACCGAGCACAGATTTCTTGCCCGTCGAAGTTGCGATCAGGATCACGACCAGCAGGAAGCTTGTCGCACAACCCAAAATCACGAACAACACTGGAGTGACCAAGATAGGTGTGCTCCTTGAACTCGCCGGGAGCTCCGCTAAGATGCACTTCGTCCAAGCCAAAGGAGTAGCGGTAGCCAATCCGATTCTGGCATCGCAGGCGAAGTGCAGGCGATAGGCAGGTCGCTCCAAAATCCTGGTCCCAGGGTACTGGAACTCCGCTTGCAACTCCTTTGGTATGAAAGGCGTAACGCCACTCCCGGCCCCGTGCCGGAAAATCAGCAGGCTTGTGCTCGCCCCCTCGTCACAAATCCTAATCCTGCACTGGATGATGAATAGGAAACGGCTCGGCACGCCATATTTCTAGGCACGTCTTTCCTTGGGTGAGAGCTAAATTAAACGGTGGGAGAAAACACTGGCAAGGCGGATTACACTTTTTCGATTCGCTGACTTTCCAATAACTCTTCGACCGTTTTCCGATCCATCGGTTTAAAGAAATAATATCCTTGGGCATACTCGCAGCCGAAATTCTTGAGCAAGTTCGCGTGATCGAGCGTTTCCACGCCCTCGGCCACGACATCCAGGCCGAGGTTGTGGGCTAAGGTCACAATGGTTCGGACAATTTCACCGCTCTCCGTGTCGATTCCGATGCCACTGATGAAGGAGCGGTCAATCTTCAGGGTATTGACCGGGAAGCGGCGTAAGTAGCTGAGTGATGAATATCCGGTCCCGAAGTCATCGATGCTCAAACCAATCCCCAGGGATTTCAGTTGCCACAGGATCGCCTCCGTCCTTTCGGCATCCGACATCGCCACGCTTTCCGTGATTTCCAGCTTTAAGTGAGCAGGATTCAAGCCGGATTCGCGCAGCACCTGCCCGATCTGAGAGACAAGATCGGGCTGGGAGAACTGTCTGGCGGAGATGTTTACACAAATACTCTGGGGCAAGGCCGTCGGGATCCTTGCCATTCCAGGCTCGCGCCTGCTCGCAAGCCTCAAGAAGGACCCACTGGCCGATTGGCACGATCAGTCCGGTCTCTTCCGCCGCCGTTATAAACTCCGACGGCGAGATCAATCCCACAAGCGGTCGCTCCCAGCGAATCAGGGCCTCGAAGCCAACAATTCGATGGTCGGTCAGTGAAACAATGGGCTGATAGTTAAGCCGGAATTCTCCGCGCTCCACGGCTCTTCGCATGTCACTCTCTAACTTCAATCGAGTGGCGGCCAGCGAGTGCATCTCCGTGTTAAAGACCTCGCAATGCCCTTTTCCGGCTGTCTTGGCGCGATACATAGCCGTGTCGGCCGCGCGAAGCAGATCATCAGGATGGTTAACATGGGTGTCGCTCGTGGCGATTCCGATACTCGCGGTTGCGAAAACTTCTTGTCCTCCAAGGAGGAAGGGAGCAGACAGGAACTCATGGATGCGTGATCCTACTCGCAGCGCGTTTCTCGGGTGCTTGATGTCGACCAGCAACACCGTGAACTCATCGCCCCCAAATCGCGCCAGCGTATCATCACCGGGAGACCGGTCAGGGCCGACTCGGACGGTGCTTCGCGATACACCCTCTTCGTGCCGCAACGCGCCCATGATTCTGCCGGCCACGGCGTTGATCAACTGGTCTCCGCAGGTATGCCCCAAGCTATCATTCACAATTTTGAAATTATCCAGATCGACGAACAGGACGGCGAATAGAAAGTCCGGGTGGCGTTTGGCGTGGTTAAAAGCGCGCCGCAGACGATCCAGAAACAACGCGCGATTGGGGAGATTCGTCAGCACATCGTGGAATGCGTTATGGGTCAGTCTCTCCTCGGCGCTTTTTCGCGCGGAGATGTCGCGGCAGTTGACGACGAGCCCTTGGATGTTGGGGGCACCAAACAAGTTTCGGGCGACAGCCTCTACTTGGATCCACTCATTTCTGGCATGTTTAAAACGCAGCTCCACGGGTACAGGCTTGCCGCTGGACTGGATTACGTCGTCGATCCAGCTGCGAGCTAACGCGTGGTCGTCAGGATGAATCAGGCCGACGAAATCCTTCCTGTCCGCGGCGGACGGGTTGTACCCTAGAATCGCCTCCACGGAGCTGCTCAGGTAATCGATCTTGCCCTCACGATCGAGGATGGCAACGATATCGAATGCGTTTTCCGTTAGGGAACGAAACCGCTCTTCACTGCGGCGAAGCACTCGTTGTAATTGCCAGAATAAGATGAATACGGCCAGGGCTGGGATCGTAATTTCAAGGATCGATTGATATTCCGCTTTGCGCTGTGATTCTTGAGCCTGCTTACTGTAGGCCGAGCCTGCTACCTCGATCGCATCGGTCAGCGATTTGTACTGCGGTCCTCCGACTTTATCGTCGAGCTTGAGGGCTTCCGCGTTGCGCCCCACGGCGATCAGGAGCAGCTCCTGGTCAACTGTCGCGACGTAGTCCGTATAGGCTTTGTAGAATGGCCCCAAAATCTCATCGCTGGGCTGATGTTGCTTCAATTCCTTTGCGGTGTAAAGCATACCCATCCGTGCATTGCGCAAATCACCGATGAATTGCGAACTCACTTGCCGGTTCGCGGCGGCATGCCACTGAAGACCTTGCAACCGAAAGGTTTGGGATTCGATGCGCCCGAGCAGGAGTTCCATCGTCTCGCTCTCTTCGGCCCGTCCGCGCAAGCGATAAACACCCACCGCCACAGTGATCGTTAACACGATCGCACCGGCGATCAAGAACAGTTCGGCAGCTCGCGTCTTAGGTTTCATGAGATGCTCTGGAGCCCACGCAAGGCCAGCAGCCCCTTATCGCAGTGGGTAGCCCGGCTCACCGGGCTTGTGCCCATCGATTTTCAACACCTTGGCTCCGTGGGGCACATCTTTAATATTTTCGCAGGTAACGGCTCCAGGGATCGCCGCCACGGCGTCATTGGCAAACGAATTGGTGAGGGCCACGGTAGGTTCATTCGTGGCTTCGGCGCGGAATACCTTGGTGATCCAATATTTCTTGTACTCAGCCTCGGTCATCTTAAAAAGAACCCGGAGGATTACCTCCCGTTCAGGTGTGCCTTGCGGCCGGATCAAGGGAACCACGGGGATATTGGAACTCCAGAATTGCCGCTCACCCAAAAAAATCTTACGGAGATCCTCTAGGCTGATATCGTCAAGTGGGGTACGGGGGTTGACGACAACCGCCAAGTCAGTCCGAGGCATCGTTTGGGACAAAGCGCTACGGAGACCTAGGGCCGCGAGGATGCACAGGAGGGCTAATTTAAAAGCTTGTTTTCTTCCCAGCTTGGATTTCACCATCGATTTTAAATGAAGAACAAAAGGTGCTTCGAGAGGCCAGTCCTTTTGTCCAACAACTTAACGGCAACCTTCCGCATCCGGTGAGTCGCTGTGCCGCAAGCTACCCCTCCCATTCCTCAAAATGTGAATGACAGTTGCATAGTGATTCCATTGACCGACGCGGGCTGACGCGTTCCCGTGCGGTCATATTGGGCCTTGAAGAAGGGTCTTGACGATCTCCTGCTCGAAGTCGGGGGATGCGGGAGGGTTTTGCTGGGCAGTCGCAACTTGACCCCCGATGAGAACCACGCACACTGTACCAATAATTTTGAAGCCCTTCGGCATTCTGGCCGACCAGCAAAACAGGCCGATTGAATCTCCCACTTGCGGGCCTCCGAAAATGCTTTCTCAGGAACGGTTCATCTTCTTCGGCAGTCGGGTGCGGGCTTTACCGGCTGCGGGCGTAACTGGAAGCCCGCCAACAGAGTGACGCTAGACCACACTCTCCATCTTCATCGAGCGTATCAAACACCGCGAAAGAGAGTCCTGAGAACATATCCAAGGGTGCCAAGTCATTAGTAATCGAAATGGAACATCGCTGGGTTGAATCGGAACTCTTCGCGGATTTTCCAAACCGGAAAGGCCAGGGTCGATGGAACCCCTTCTTGTTCTCCATCGGTTATTTGCCCGGTACCTGGAATCCATCCCACTGCCGGAATTTTGGATTTTGGCCTCGGGTAGACAGAGACGTATCCCAAGCAATTGCCCGGCGACGCCAAAATGCGTCGATAGCGATCTCCTGTCTTGACCGGCATTGTTGAATCGAACCAACTTAGGGTTGGCACACCGACAAGTCACACGGCCGGAACCTCGGCAAGCTTGTGCTAGAATCTTCCTCTCGAATCCTAACTCTTCTGGACTAGACGATGAAAATCAGCCGGGAAGACGTGTTAAAGGTGGCAGCGCTGGCAAATCTGGAGCTGACGGACGCCGAAGTCGAGACCTATCGCGGCCAGCTGGACGACATTCTCACCTACATCGGGAAACTGAATGAGATCGACACGTCGAACATCGAACCGATGACGCAGGTGGTGACTGCCTCGACGGACGACGCGACGCTTCGCGAAGACGTGGTCGTGCGTTCGGACGTCATTACCGAGGTGCTCCGGGGGGCGCCCGACCCTGCCCCGCTCTATTTCCGCGTGCCCCGGGTGATCGAAAAGTGAACCCCGCCACGGCATGGACGATAACGGAGGTTCGGGCGGCCCTGGATGCCAGGAAAATCTCCGCGCGCGAGCTGGTGAAGGAATTCTACGCGCGAATCGAGCAGCGCAATCCCGAACTGAATGCGTACTTGGCACTTTCCCCTGAGCGCGCGTACGCCCAGGCTGACAAGATTGACGCGGCGATCGCGAGCGGCGACGCCTTGCCACCCCTCGCGGGCGTGCCGCTGGCGGTGAAGGATGTACTAAGCACCCGGGGTATACCCACCACGTGCGGTTCGCGCATTCTGGAGGGCTACAGGCCCCCTTACGACGCTACAGCGGTTACGCGGCTCGAACACGCAGGCGCGATCCTCCTCGGCAAGACCAACTGCGACGAGTTCGCCATGGGCAGTTCGAACGAGAACTCTGCCTACGGCCCGGTACGGAACCCTATGGCCACAGACCGCGTTCCCGGCGGGTCGAGTGGCGGCTCGGGCGCGGCGGTGGCCGCGGGCTTGGCCGTCGTCGCTCTGGGCACAGATACTGGCGGCTCGATTCGTCAGCCGGGCTCGTTTTGCGGCATCCCAGCGATGATGCCGAGTTACGGGCGCGTTTCGCGCTACGGCCTGATCGCGTTCGCCTCCTCGCTGGACCGCATTGGCCCTTTCGCGCGAACGGTTCGCGATGCCGCGACGATAATGTCCAACCTCGCCGGTCGCGATCCTTTGGACTCCACATCCTCCGCCACGCCAGTGCCTGACTACGCTGCCGCGCTGGGCCGTTCGCTCACCGGTCTGCGCATCGGCATTCCCGACGACTACTTCGCCGAAGGACTTGACCCCGAAGTTCGCCGAAAGGTCGAGGCGGGGATCGCGCTGCTGGAGAAACTCGGTTGCCGGCGCGTGTCGATTCGGATGCCCAATACCGATTACGCCGTCGCGGCGTATTACATCATCGCCACTGCGGAGGCCAGTTCCAACCTCGCCCGCTATGACGGCGTTCGCTACGGCGCGCGGGTTCCAGGCGGCACGCTGATCGAAATGTACCAAAAGACGCGCGGTCGCAAATTCGGCGCGGAAGTGAAGCGCCGCATCGTCCTGGGCACGTACGTCCTCTCGGCCGGATACTACGACGCGTACTACTTGAAAGGACAGAAAGTTCGCTCGCTCATCGCGCGCGATTTCCGCGAAGCCTTCGAAAAAGTGGACGCCATCATTACACCCACTTCTCCTGTCCCGCCGTTCAAGCTGGGCGAACGGACCTCAAACCCGTTGGAGATGTATCTTGCTGATATCTATACAGTTACAGGATCTCTCGCGGGTGTCCCCGGCATTTCGGTTCCCTGCGGCAAGACGTCCGAAGGATTGCCTGTCGGCCTGCAAATGTATGGCCCCGCCTTCGGAGAGGAGCGCGTTTTGCAGCTCGCCCACGCCTTTGAACAGGCTGGCGGCGCGGAACTCTAGTTGACTGCGTAGTGAACTTTAGGCCTTCGACTCGCCGCAGAGGACGCAAGGCACACTAACCAGCTACGCGAAATCGTCAAAGCGCACAAAATTTCATAGTAGTGGCGCTAGATTTGGCATTTTCTTCAGATGGGAAAAGTAGATCTGCGCGGTGGATTTTCTTACGTCACTTTCATTTTCCTCTATCCCCTTTGATCTGGACCATTTGCAACTTTTCCCGGGCAGCCATGCGCGCCGCGAGGAAACGGCAGGACTCTTGCACGATGGTTTGGTTGGTTTGAATGATGGGGCATCGACCCTAGACGAAGGTAGGCCATGGTCATAGTCAAGTCGAGTCAAAAAATCTTCACCGAAGAAGAAATCTCCCGCCTGACTGGTATCTGCCGCGACCATTTGCGCGACCTGGCGCGCAGCAAACATCTGGGTTCCATCGCGCGCGCCGCGGCGGGCGCCGGCGAGCAGACCGAGCGCTGGCTGTTCACGAACTCCGACTTAATGGTCCTCGCAGTCCTTGTTCCTCGCTGCCAGCACTAGAGTCTCGTTTCGTACGCCGCCATAGTTGGGCAATCCCAAAATTCCAGCGGTGGGCCGAGTTGCGCGCGAGAGATTTGTGACTCGTGATTCGTGATTCGTGTAAAGCCCCGGCGAAGCCATCGCACGTCCCTATGCGCGCGCGGCCCCCGTTGTCGCGAAAATCTCGTCCGCAACTTCGCAGCCTCTGTGTCCTCCGTGACCTTTGTATTGAGTGCTTTTCTCCCCATTGCCTGCTCCGTTCAGATACATTGCGCGCGGCAGCTGGGAGAGCTATGCTCAACGCATAGAGAAAAACCCGTGCGGGCGAATGGGCATCTTAGAAACTGAATTGCGAACATGAGGAACATAGACACAAGGTACCCGGCCTCACTCGTCGCGATCGCGCTCGCGGCCCTGCTCGCCGCCGCGCCCGGGATGTGGAGCAGTCCTCAGCCCGCCGGGCCAGCGGTTTCGCAGGATGCGCCTGAAGCCAAACAGGGCCAAGAAACGATTCCTGTCCCGCTGCCCAAGGGGAAAAAGTTGGTGCTGGCGGACGGAACCTTCCAGCTCGTGCGCGAATACTCGGTGCAGGGCGACCGCGTCCGGTACTGGAGCGTCGAGCGCTCGGACTGGGAAGAGATTCCAACGACATTAGTGAACTGGGACGCGACCCACCAAGCCGAAGCCGAGCAATCGCGGCAAGACGCTGACTTGAAAGCGAAAATCCGTGCGTCTGAAATCGCCGAGCGCGCCAAGGACATTGACGTAGACCGCAGCCTGGAAATCAAGCCGGCCCTATTTCTGCCGGATGGAGTCGGCTTTTATTCCCTCGAAGGCAAGCTGATTTACGAAATGAAGCAGAGCCTGGCGGTTTCCAAGCTGTCAAAAGCCCGGGAAACCGAGAGGATCCTGACCGGCGTACCGCTGATCCCTCGAAAAATGACGCTGGAAATCCCCGACGCGCACGCGGCGTTGCGCCTCATCACCGCGGAGCCCGAATTCTTCATGCGTCCAGCCGACCAGCGCGAGCCGCGCTTCAGGCTCCTTCGACTTCAGGTCAAAGGCGACCACCGGCTGGTCGAAAATATCAGCGTGCACATCACAGGCGATCAGACTCACCACGCCGAGGACATCGATTTCCAAACGTGGACTCCCGCCCGCGGCGTCTTCCGCTACACCGTCAACCAACGCCTGGAACCGGGCGAATACGCCTTTGTCGAAATGGTCGGCGAAGAAATCAACTCCTACGTATGGGATTTCGGTATCGATCCGCCGAGTACAAAATCCCAAAAATAATGTTCGGAATGCCGCGTGTTCAGGTGTTAGGAAAATGTGAGCACCTCAGAATGAACAGGCACGCGGCATCGGACACAAAATCCTACGAAATCCCTTTGCCAGCGGTGAAACGAGGGTCTCGCTGGCGAAAGAGCCCTCCAGAACCTCTAAATGGGGATTCGCGTTAGCTACTTCTTTTCGGACGGAGGAATGACCGCATCCTCAACCTGCTTTTTATACTCTGCAAAATCGATTGGTGAGCAGAGGAACTCCGGCATATCGTAGTCGGGTGGTTGCAAATGGAGGGGGAATTTGTTGAGACCCTGCCAGGGTTCCTTATACATTTTCGGGTCGTAAATCGTCACCGTGAGCTCCATGTTGTCATGGTCCACGCGGTGAAAGCGTTCCTCGACGCGCAAATCGTCACTATGCGGGCGTCCCGCGTGATCGAGCCAGCTTCTTGGATTCAGCCCAACCGTCTCGACGACGAACGTGTAGTCGTCCACCCATTTTCCGACGGAGTACCCGTTCCAGCGCGGGTCCGGGTCCTTGGGGAGCTCCCGCCCATCCATCCAGATGGTGCGCCAGTTCCCAAAATATTGATTTAAGTAAATCACCTGGTGCGCATTCTGAACGAGCTCGATGGTCCTCAATTCATATAGTTCCATGCGAGGGAACCCGATCGGGTCACACTGGTCCATGGGATCATTGGCGAGCGCGGCGGTGACTTGTCTGACGCCCGGTCCAGAGGGTTTATTGGCCTTGAGTGCCTCCAGGCCCAAAGGCGTGTACTGTAGAGGGCGCATAATGCCCGTCTCGTCGGGCCGCCCCCCTTCGACGCCCTGTCCACGGGGTGCCTCCAATGCGGGGTGTTCCAAGGCGCCACTTGGTTGGCGTCCCCCATCCGCTTCTGCTGCATCCCAGATCCCCGAAATGTCACGGCGTGGGGCCGGGGCTGACTTCTTCCCGGCGTAGGCGGGTTTAATCGGCGGGATGTTGTTCCATTTTTCCGGCTTGGGCTCTTCTGCCGCCACTTTGGGCGCAGAGGTTTGCGCGCCCAGGACGGGAGAAATCGTCAATCCCGCAAGCAGGGCAACTACCGAGACCACCAAGCACTTGGACATTTCCGAAATGCCTCCGGCTACTTCGTTTCCAACCGTACGAATCTACCCGCGACTAAGGCAGTCGAAATCACGGACCAGACGGTGATAGTCTCGGGCCGCTAGTCGCTGCGGTGAGGGCGCTCGCTCGAGCGATTCCCATCACTGGAACTGTTTGCCATTGATCACGATACGCCTCCTCGGGGCGGATGGGCTAGCGCTCCCCAGAAACGCGATCGGGTTGCCATTCTTGGCCGGCGCGGCATCAATTTCGACTTCATCCCCGGGCTTGAATGTATTCTTAGTCCAGCCGATCGCCATCATGGACACCGGATTTTGACCTTCGACAATCCAATGCACTGCGTTGCCACTGTCGTCCTTGCCGTCGAGTTTCACGAAAACGTGGGGATTCGCCCAAACATACTCCGTCACTGTTCCCTTCACCGTGAGCGTTTTCGTCGCATCGTACGACGCGTTGCCGTGATGGGCGAACAGCGGAATGGAAACCGTCAACAGGCCAACCACTACGAAGGAAATGTTCCTGAGCTTATTTATCATGGCGCTTCTCCATGTTCCTTTACGGGACAGCATTCCGTCATGTGCCGCGGTTCAAAGGCAGGAGCGATTCCAACGATTTCCGTTTCGACCGCCCAGATAGCATTTTATACACCCGAAATCGTTCTCCGTGAACCAAATTGTTTTCGTCGCAGCCCGGGAGACCGTCAGCCCAGTTCGCGCTCATTTGCAATCGACTGCAACTCCCAAGGGCTGCTCCACTCTGTAGCCAGTCCCGTCAGGGACGAAACAACGTAGCCCACCGCGCTTGCCCTGAACGAAGTGAAGGGGAAGCGGTGGGGAAACATCCGCGAGATGACCCAAGCCCCGGAGGGGCGGCACAAGCCTACCTAACAAAAATTGAAATCCGCAGCGCCCGAACATTCAACGCAAAGGCCGCGCCACCCTCCGGCCAGTCCCGTCAGGGACGAAACAACGTAGCCCACCGCGCTTGCCCTGAACGAAGTGAAGGGGAAGCGGTGGGGAAACGATCGCGGGACAAACCCCAAGCCCCGTAGGGGCGGCACAAATCTAACCAAAAACGTATTTGGCGTCATATTCCACGCCATGCTTCCGCAGCAGCGCGCGAAATTCATCCTCGAAACTTGTTTTCCGGTGGTGCGCCTCTTGGTTCTGGATGTATCGCGTTACCTGATCGAGGTTCGAGGAACTGACGCTGAATGCTCCGTATCCTTCTTGCCATGAAAAATCTTTGCCCTGCTCGCCCATCCATTTCGACGAATTCGCTTTCAGCAAAGCGACAGCCTTGGCCAGGGCGAGCTTCGGCGGCAAGTGAAACAAGATGTGTACGTGGTTCTCAGTTCCGCCGACGGCCAGCGCAATCATTTCGTGGTTCTCACAAATGCCGGCCAGGTAAGCCCACAATCGCGGCTGCCATTCTTTCGCAATGCTATTGCGGCGGTCTTTGGTGCTGAAGATCAAATGTACGTGGTTCCGGGAGAAGGAATGTGCCACAGTGTCGCCCCTTCGGGGCTTTATGCTATCGCAATCCTTGCCCCCACCGCTCCCGCGGTGGGCTACGATGTTCCGTCCCTCACGGGACTAGGAGCGACTCAACAAATCCTAGCCGGGTGAGCGTCAGGTCGGTTCAAAAACTCGGACTGCCCGAGGCACCGTGGGACATTTGGACTTGGGAGGAAGAATCTAAATACTCGAACGGAGCGGCAAGTCCATGAACTGATGAATCAGGACGCGGTTGGAGGACAGTGGCAGAAGAAAGTGATCACTAAGCAGCGAAAGCAAGTCAACGACGCGGAAGGGTTTCTGCAGGAAGCGGCTGGCGGGTGGCCCAGCTTCTCGTTTTCTCTTGGCCGTGGCACGCGATGAGATACAACCACTCCCACAAGTCAACCTGAAGTTACGATTTCGAATTTGGGCGTCCCACCTTTGACGGCCACTGCTCTATCACGGGTGGGGTTCTTGGTTCTTATTCCACGAAAGGACGGACCGTCGAGTTCAGCGGGGGCTCATTCTATCCAGGTGTTTCTTGAGTTTGCCGAATAGGGGAGTTGCCCATCCGTACGGCTTGGGGGTTTCTTCCGCGCATTTCAAATTTGGAGGGGGTGCGGGCTGTACTTCCGGCTGAGGCTCCTTGTCGAAACCTTGCAGCCCGCCTCTTACGGGTGCGGGCTGCACTTGTTTGCCCTCAGCCGCGAAGGGCCGCCCACCAGGTAGATGTTCGTCTCCCTCCATTTGGGGATTCCCCCCTAGGGCCCGGTCGAAAATCCGTAGCGCTTCCTCGTGGTGAGCGCGGCGAATTCGTTCATGGAGATATATCTCCATGCGCAGCGCGGAAACTTTCTCCGCCACCGCGACGTTGATCAGTTGATTCAGGGATACCCCTTCCGATGCCGCCGCTCTGCGCGCCTCCTCCATCAACGAAGGCAGTAGCCGCAACGGATAACTGCTTCTTCTCATGGATTCAATCTCCTAGTCTGGTGCAGTGCCGCACCCGCCTGCTCCGCATGGTCGCAACCACTGCATCCGTGCCGCGCACGCAGGACGCGTTCACACAAGTTACATAGAATTGCATGCGGACTTAAATGTCAAGGACGGGCTTTATCCTAAGTTGAAACTTATTCGAATGATATTAGAAGCCATCTCATAAATGGCCAACCACTAAAACTCCTGAATTCGGATTTACACAACTTTGGTTCCGGCGCTGAAGGCGCCGCCGCATGTTAGCCCAGGGCAACGCCCTGGGTTTCGGAATCGATCAGTGCGCCCTGACAGGGCGCAGGAATCCTCCGCCCTTTCAGGGCGGAAGAGGTACCTCGGACGCGTTCCCGGGGCGTTGCCCCGGGCTGGTATGCTCCGCGCCCTTGGCGCGTCAACGTGGCTGAGTTCTCAATCGGAGAAAACTGCTTCGGGCCGATTTATAAGATATGCTTTAGTCTTTGGGAGGCCCGAGCGAAAACCCGCAAGTAGGTTTCGTCAGGTTGAAGTGCGAGTTTAAGAATCAGATACGCTGTTTTGAACGTAGCATTTAGCGGCCTCTTTGTTTTTCTCCGCGTTTTTTGAGCTTGCTAACTTGAGGAGTCGTCTTTTTGCCTCGCTTTGCCTTCTTCCCTGCGCCTTCCCAATCTCGGGGAAGTTCGTCGCCCTCCATTGGAGGATTCCCCTTTCCGGCTCGGTCGAGAATCCGCAGGGTTTCCGGCCGGTCCGCGCGGCGAATGCGTTCCTGGAAATATTCCTCGGTCCGCAGCGCGGAAACCTTTTCCGCCAGCGCTACATTGATCAGTTGATTTAAGGCTACCCCTTCCGATTCCGCCGCCTTGCGCGCCTCCTCCATTAAGGAAGGTTGTAGCCGCAATGCAAAGTTGCTTCTTCTCATGGATTCGATCTCCTAATCTGCCGCAACGCCGCTCCCGGCAAAATCACGCCGCAGTTAAATAATTGGCGGGCTGTGGGCACAGTCCGCGCCCCGCTCCTGCTGCTTTCTTCAAAATCGCGCAGGTTGAAGGTAACAATGGCATTGGCATTGCCGTTCACCGCGGTCTCCAGAACCATGTCGTCATTTGGATCGGGCAGCCGCGGCCGCCAGCGAAACGCGAGCCGGACCTGTCTGGCTACGGACGCCAGATCATCCAGGATTTTTCCGACCTCTCCACCGGTCAGCCCACAGGCAGCCAGGTGTTCCGGCTGGGTGAGAACAGCCTCGTAGTCCAGCATGAGGGGCACGGAAAGCAGGAGTTCAAAACGGTAGTCGAGCGCGCCAAGCAAAAGCTGTCGGGACGCACCCATACTGCTCCGCAAGGCCGCGACCAGCACATCCGTGTCGAGGACAAAGGAAGTTCTCACACTAACAAAACGATATTGCGCGCAATATCAAATGTCAAGTGCCGGGCAGCAGGCGACAGGTCGTAGGTGATGGGTGACAGGGAAGACCCTAACACCTACAACCGACTACCTGAAACCTTCCACCTAAGACGCACTGTCCTTCGGTTGGAGGACGGCGGCGGGCGAAAGGGGTTTGTTGAGCAGCAAAAGCAAATCGGCGATGCGGAAAGGTTTCTGCAGGAACAGGCTGCCTTGCCGGACGGCTTGTTCATCCGAGGCAAAGTCGACGAGATCGCCGGTCATGAAAATGAAAAGCGGCAGGACTAAAGAACGGGAGGCTAGATTCCCGCGGATGCGGTCGTACAGGTCGAAGCCGGAGACGGACACGCCCGGCTCGGATTCCAAATTGACATCGCAGAGAATCGCGTCGTAGAAGTGCATGGCGACGAGTTCAAGCGCCTGCCCGGAGGTGGAGGCGCAGTCCACGGTAATGTTGCGGGAGGCCAGGCTATCCGTCACGAGTTCGCGAATGCCTTCCTCATCGTCCACGACCAGGACTCGCTTTCCCGAGAGCGTGGGCGCGGCGGGGGCGGGCGGTTCCGCGTGGCTGAGCGGAGGAGGAGGATAGGATTCGGCAACCAAGACGGCCTGCGTGCAGACGGGAAGCGACACGGTGAAGACCGAGCCGCCATCGGGCAACGGCTGCGCGGAAATATCGCCGTTATGTTCCCTGATAATAGCCATACAGATACTGAGGCCGAGCCCCGTGCCGCGTCCGGGACGCTTGGTCGTAAAGAACGGATCGAAAATTCGCGGCAACGCCTCCCGGGGGATGCCAACGCCGTCATCCTGAAAGGTGATCAACACGCGGTCGCCCACGACGCCCAGACGAATGCGCAGCGCGCCCTGTTCTCGAACCTCCCGGATGGCCTGCTCGGCATTGACGATGAGATTGAGAAAGACTTGCGTCAACTGGTTGGAATCGCCGAGCACCGTGGGAAGGTCCGGCCGGCGCCACGAGATCCACCTGGATATTGTTGGACCGCAACGAATGTTCGTGCAACTGGAGCGTGCGCTGCAGCAAATCGCTCAAATGGAGCAGGGCGTTGCGCGGCGTCGAGGGACGCGAAAACACCAGCAGGCTCTCCACAATGTGCGCGGCGCGGCGTGCTTGGCGGTGCGCCAGGTCGAGCTGGCGGTGCGCAGTTTCGTTGGGCGCCTGATCGCGCAGCAACTCCGTCACGCCCAGGATGGCCGTCAGGGGATTGTTGAGCTCGTGGGCGACTCCGGCGATCATCTGTCCCATGGCCGCAAGCCGCTCGGACTGAATCAGCTGCTGCTGGAGCCGTTGCTGGTCGGTAATGTCGCGCACGGAGGCGATGACCCCGGTAGTACGGCCCGTTTCATCATGAAGCGGACGCGCGGAAGCGCGGAACAGCCGCCAAGCGCCGTTTTTGTGCTGCGTTCGATATTCGATCTGGCCATTCGAGCGGCGCCCGGAGATTAAATCGCCAAACAGTTCCACCATCGCGGCGCGATCGTGCGGATCGGTGCGGCCGCCCAGTTTCTTCCCGATCAAGTCCTCGGGCCGGTAGCCGAGAACGTCAATCATCTGGGGGCTCGCGAAGGTATATCGCGATTCGGCGTCCAGCGTCACCACCAGGTCGGGGAAACTATCCATCAGGCGGCGCGCGAATTCCTGTTCGCGATGCAGGCGGCGCTCCATTTCGCGCTGCTCGGTGACGTCCACAAACGTGCCTTGGTAGCGCACAAACTTGCCCGAGGGATCGCGGATCGCGGCCGTGGTATGCATCGCCACGACTTCGCGGCCATCCTGCCGGTGTTTCAGAGTAACCTCGCGGGCGCGCAGGAATCCAAGCTCGTCCAGCTTGGTGCGCTCCCCGGCGCGGTCCGCCGCGTTGCGGTAGAGGGAGGAAAGCTCCGATTGAAGGATTTCACCCTTGCCCGCGAAACCCAGCATTTGCGCCAGGGCCGGATTCACCTCGATGATACGGTCGTCGGCCGAGCAAAGATAGACGCCTTCCCGGAGGGTCTCAAACAAATCCGTGAAACGAGTTTCGTTTTGGCGTTCGCGAGTAATATCCCGTGCCAGGCCGCTGATGCCCTGGACGGTATCGCCGCGAACGATCGCATGGAGAACGCAATCGAAATAATGTGTTGAGCCACGCTGCTTCACCTTGGCGCGAACGACGCCGGTCCAGCGGCGGCGCTCCGTGAACCGGGGCAGAGATTCCTGCGCGGCCTTGCGGTCGCCGGAGTCGGAAAGTTCGATAAATTCGTCCAGGCGGCGCCCCACGACGTCGGCAAAGGACAATCCCAGCAGATCGGCAAAGCTCCGGTTTACGGTGAGGATCGTGCCATCGAGCGTGACGGAGAACAGCAGGTCCTCGAAGGTATCAATCAGATCGCGGTAGCCCTGCTGAGACTTGGAGATCAGGGAAAAAAGCTGGTCGAGTTGATCGCTATCGTGCTCGGCGCTGGCGCGTTGCTGTTCGATTCCGCGGACCAGCCCGCGCAGCTCCGAGATCTCGTTCGTCTTGCTCCATGCATACGTGACGAACAGGGCCACCAGAACGACGAGGCCCACCGGCAATGCCTCCAAGTGATGAGGCATCGAGCGGATTTGATCCCACGAAACGGCGGCGAAGGCGATCGCCAGGGCGGCGAGCAGCAGTAATGCCATGCGCCAAACGCCCCGCTCCCGGCGAGTGAGCCGGTCACGATCAACGGCGGCCGAAGGCGATTCGGCCGAGTCTCCAGCGCGCGGCGTGGACGTCTTAACCATCAGGTTTTGGTTGGAAGGCGCCTCCCATTCGGCAGGGGACCTGGAGAGACGACCTTGCCCGAGAAGTATGGGGTTAGTTTCGTTATGGAGCAACGCAGGGGTTAGCGTCGAATAGCGAAGTTGTTAACAGGGGGAGTCTGGGACTTGTGACATGACTGGTGACTGGTGACCGACGTACCAACGTGGTCCAGCTACTTTTGGCTTCGGGGAGGTAAATCTTCTATTTTGTGTAATATCGAGCTAGCAAACCTGCCTTCCCCTTCTGATTCCCAGTTAGAAAATGGGCGGCGCACGCGGCGCGCGACGCGCTGCCTCCAAAACCTGAATCACAGGAGAAGGCGTTCCTTTGACCGGTTCGCCGATGAGCAGATGAATGTGGTCAGGGATGACGACGAAGCCCTCTAAGGAAAAATCGTAGCGGTCCCGCACTTGGCCAAGAATATTCACGAAACCATTTTTGGCGCGAACCGAGCGCAGAAGAGGAAGGCGTCGCAAACAAGTGAACGCAATGAAATGCGGATGGCCGCGTCCGTCGTGGCGAATGAGTTTGTTGGCCATGGAACGAAAGCGAAGTCAAAACCCCGACCCTTTAAAACCGAAAGGGTCGGCCACCCGGAAAAGCTAAACCAGTTCCCCAGCGTTGACGTACTGGAGTGGTATCATCCAATCGTGCGCGTTCGTAAACAGGAAAAATGCGAAAGGGTGGGCCACCCGCCCCCTCGTTGGAGGATGCAGAAATGCCGGAAGAAATCACGCTGAAAGACAAGATGTCCCTCTACGAAGAGGGCAAACACAGAAGGTACAGTTTGCTATTCGCCGTAAATGGCGGGGCATTCGCGGTTGCAAAAATTCTTGTGGGAGCTGAATGTAAGCCGGCTGTCGTCTTGGGGCGACTAACGCTTCGAGAGTTGTCGTGGGGGATGATTCTGTTTACAGTCTTCATGGTCGTAGACATTTACGCGTTCGGTGACAAGATGCGTAACCAGAAAGAGTTCTCACTCGACGTGTTCAAGAAGATAGGAAAGGTGGTGCTTATCGCGATTGGGCTGATTATTTGCGCGGGTTGGTTTTTGGTTGGCGGCCTTCCCTGACCGGACTTACCGGGCGAGTGCCACAACATTTGGGTTTGAATTTTCGGGTGGCCGCTCCTTCGTGGTTTTTCGAAGGGGCGGAGGGTTTGGTTTTTCGCTCCGCTTGTTGACCGTGAGTGGATCCGACGCAGCTCAGCCTGCAATGTACGATGTACTTCTGACTCGCTGACGTGGTCACATTTTCCTGTGCACTCCGCTGCCCTATCCATGCGGAAACTCAACGGGCGCCCCATTTTACCAGGGCGCCCGTGTTGTCCTTTTCGATTTCGGTGACAGCTTAGTCCGAGCCTTCCGCCAGCGCGTCGGCATCCTTGCGCAGGAAATCGAGTGCGGCGGCTTCCTCGGGCGACAGCTCGGCAGGAGGAAGGATCTCCTCCTGCGGAGGCATCGGAGGAACCTCGGTGAGCAGTTCGATGTTGCGGTAGCGCTCGAGGCCGGTGCCTGCCGGGATCAAGCGGCCCATGATGACGTTTTCCTTGAGGCCGCGCAGGTAATCCACCTTGCCGGCGACAGCGGCCTCGGTGAGTACGCGCGTGGTTTCCTGGAAGCTGGCCGCGGAGATGAACGAATCGGTCGAGAGCGACGCCTTGGTGATGCCGAGCAGCAACGGACGCCCGGTGGCGGGCCGTCCGCCATCGCCGATGACGCGGTCGTTTTCCTCGCGGAAGCGGAATTTGTCAATCTGCTCCTCGAGGAGGAAGCCCGTGTCGCCGACGTCCTCGACCTTGACCCAGCGCATCATCTGGCGAACGATCGTCTCGATGTGCTTGTCATTGATGTTGACGCCCTGCAGGCGGTAGACCTCCTGGATCGAATTGACCAGATAGGCCTGCGTGTATTTTTCGCCGAGGACGGCCAGCAAGTCGTGCGGGTTGAGCGGACCGTCGATCAAAGGCTCGCCGGCCTTGACGTGTTCGCCTTCCTGCACGTTGATGTGCACGCCGCGGATGATCGAGTATTCCTTCTGCGTCCTGCCGTCCTCGCTTTCGACGTAAATCTTGCGCAAGCCCTTGCTGATCTCGCCGTACTTCACGACGCCGTCGATCTCGCTGATGACGGCGGGATCGCGGGGCTTGCGGGTCTCGAACAGTTCGACGACGCGCGGGAGGCCTCCGGTAATGTCCTTCGTCTTGGTGGTCTCTCGCGGGATCTTCGCCAGGACGTCGCCCGGCTGCACCTCGTCGCCATCCTGCACCATCAAGTGCGCGCGGGAGGGCATCAAGTATTTCTTGCGAGTGCGGCCGGCCGAGTCGCGGACCAGAATCGTCGGCGCGTGCTTTTCATCGCCCGGCGGCAGTGTGACGACCAACTGCGAGAGGCCGGTGACTTCGTCCACTTGCTCCTCGATGGTGATGCCGGGCTGGAGGTCCTTAAACTGAACGGTGCCTCCGGCTTCGGTCAGGATCGAGAAGGTGTAGGGGTCCCACTCGGCCAGGAGTTCGCCGAGCTTGACCGGCTGATTTTCCTCGACTTGAAGCCGCGCACCGTACACGACGTGGTAGCGTTCCTTCTCGCGCCCCTTTTCGTCCACGATGGCGATCAAGCCGCTGCGGTTCATGGAAATCAAGTGGTTCGCCGCGGCCACGCACGACGTTCAGATCGATGAAGCGAACGAAGCCGCTGTTGCGGGATTCGAGTTTGGACTGCTCGGTCACGCGCGTCGCCGTTCCTCCGATGTGGAACGTGCGCATGGTGAGCTGCGTGCCCGGCTCGCCGATGGATTGCGCGGCGATGACGCCGACCGCTTCGCCCAGCTCGACGGTGCGTCCGGTGGCCAGGTTGCGTCCGTAGCAACGCGCGCAGGCCCCGCGACGGCATTCGCACGTCAGCACGGAGCGAATCTTGACGCGCTCGATGCCCGCGCCTTGAATGGAGTTGGCCAGCTCTTCGCTGATCTCCTGGTTGATGTCGACGATGACGTTGCCTTCGTAGTCCTTAATTTTATCGAGCGAAACGCGGCCGACGACGCGGTCGCGCAACGGCTCGACTTCGACGCCGGCTTCGGTGATGGGCTCGACGTAAATGCCGTCGGCGGTGCCGCAATCGATTTCGCTGATGATGACGTCCTGAGCCACGTCCACCAGGCGCCGAGTGAGGTAGCCGGAATCGGCGGTTTTGAGCGCCGTGTCGGCCAGACCCTTGCGCGCGCCGTGCGTCGAGATGAAGTACTGCAGCACGGTGAGGCCTTCGCGGAAGTTCGAGGTGATGGGCGTCTCGATGACTTCGCCCGAGGGCTTGGCCATCAAGCCGCGCATGCCGGAGAGCTGGCGGATTTGCTGTTTCGATCCGCGCGCGCCGGAATCGGCCATGACGTAAATCGGGTTGATGACGCCTTCCTTGTCCTGGCTGCTCCATGGCCTTGAACATCTGCTCGGCGACTTTTTCGGTGATGTCGCTCCAGATGGCGATTACCTTGTTGTAACGCTCTCCGTTGGTAATCGCGCCGTCCAGGTATTGCTGCTGCACCTTGACGACTTCCTTTTCGGTGTTTTCGACCAGCGAGAACTTGTCGCCGGGGATGACCATGTCGTCGATGCCGATGGAGATGCCGGACTTGGTGGCGTAGAGGAAGCCCAGCTCTTTCAGTTCGTCCAGCATCTGCACGGTGCGCTTGAGGCCGAAACGCAGGTAGCAGTAATAGCAGAGCTGCTGCACGCCCTTTTTCTTGATCAAGCCGTTGATGAAGGGCATTTCCTTGGGCAGGTGATCGTTGAAGATCACGCGGCCGACGGTGGTGTTGATGAACTGGCGCTTCATCATGACGGGCTCGGCGTGCGGCACGTCCTGATCGTCATAGGCGGCGGTGAGATCGATCACTTCGCCTTCGTAGCGGAGACGAATCGGCGTGAGCAGTTCGACTTCCTGGATTCGAGCGCCAGGACGACTTCCTCGGTCAAGCCAAACGCGCGGCCTTCGCCCTTGGCGCCGGGCTTGCCCTTGGTCAGGTAGTAGATGCCGAGGACCATGTCCTGCGTCGGGCACGGCAAGCGGCAAGCCGTTGGCCGGAGACAGAATGTTGTTGGCGGAAAGCATCAGCACCGAAGCCTCGACTTGCGCCTCGGGCGAAAGCGGAATGTGCACGGCCATCTGGTCGCCGTCGAAATCGGCGTTGAACGCGGTGCAAACCAGCGGGTGGATGCGGATGGCCTTGCCTTCGACCAGCACCGGTTCGAACGCCTGAATGCCGAGGCGATGAAGCGTCGGAGCGCGGTTGAGGAGCACCGGATGCTCGCGAATCACTTCTTCGAGAATGTCCCAAACGACGGGATCCTGCTGCTCGACCATTTCCTTGGCTTGCTTGATCGTGGTGCAGTGTCCCTGCGCTTCCAGGCGGTGATAGATGAACGGCTTGAACAGTTCGAGCGCCATCTTCTTCGGCAGGCCGCACTGATGCAGTTTCAGTTCGGGGCCGACGACGATGACCGAGCGTCCGGAATAGTCCACGCGCTTGCCGAGCAGGTTCTGGCGGAAGCGGCCCTGCTTTCCCTTGAGCGTGTCGGAGAGCGACTTGAGCGGGCGATTGTTGGTGCCGCGCAGAACGCGGCCGCGGCGGCCGTTATCGAACAGCGCGTCGACGGCTTCCTGGAGCATGCGCTTTTCGTTGCGCACGATGACGTCCGGCGCGTGCAGCTCCATCAGTTTCTTCAGGCGGTTGTTGCGATTGATGACGCGGCGATAGAGATCGTTCAAATCGGAAGTGGCGAAGCGGCCGCCATCGAGAGGCACGAGCGGACGCAACTCCGGCGGCAGGACCGGAAGAACGTCCAGAATCATCCACTCGGGCTTGTTGCCGCTCTTGCGGAACGATTCGAGCACTTTCAGGCGCTTGGCGTACTTGATGCGCTTCTGGAGGCTCGGGTCGACCTTCATTTTTTCGCGCATCTCTTCGGAAAGCTTTTCGACTTCGACGCGCTTCAGGAGTTCCTTGATGGCTTCCGCGCCCATCTGCGCGCGGAACTGCCCGGCAAAATCCTTCTGGAGTTCGCGATATTTTTCCTCGGGGAGCATCTCGCGTTCCTTGATGCCCGGAACATCGCCCGTATCGATGACGACGTAGCCTTCAAAGTACAGAATGCGCTCGAGGTCGCGCATGGAAATGTCCAGCAGGTAGCCGATGCGCGACGGCAGGCCCTTGAAGAACCAGACGTGCGAGCAGGGCGACGCCAGCTCGATGTGGCCGAGGCGTTCGCGGCGGACTTTGCTGAGCGTGACTTCGACGCCGCACTTGTCGCAGATGACTCCGCGGTGCTTCATGCGCTTGTATTTCCCGCAGAGACATTCCCAGTCGGTGACGGGGCCAAAGATCTTGGCGCAGAACAGGCCGTCGCGTTCCGGTTTAAAGGTACGGTAGTTGATGGTCTCCGGCTTGGTGACTTCGCCGTGGGACCAGGAGCGGATCTTTTCCGGACTGGCCAAGCTAATCCGGATGGAATCAAAATCGGCGATCAGACTGGCACGATCATAAGGGCTGCTTCGATACAAGGTATGTTCCTCCTGCCCCGGCGGTTCGCGCCGGAGCCATCCCGGATGACCGGGAGTAAGAAAAGAAACCTGCGAATTTCACGACCCAATCGGTAGTGACAATTTCACGTGGCCGAGGTTCCTGTGTCGCCCCTACCGGGGCTTTTTGGTTGTCCTCGACCCGCGTTACCCACCGCTTCCCCTTCACTTCGTTCAGGGCAAGCGCGGTGGGCTACGTTGTTTCGTCCCTCCGGGACTTCCAGCAAGATGGAGTTAAGCCCCTTTCAACTAGTTGCTTTCCACTGGCCGGCTTTCAACTAATCGGCGGCGGCTTTTTCCACCGGTTTTTGGCGTTTCATCAATTCCACGTCCAGGCAGAGCGATTGCAACTCGCGGACCAGGACGTTGAACGATTCGGGCACGCCCGGCTCGATGCCGGGTTCGCCCTTCACGATGGCCTCGTAAATTTTCGCGCGGCCGTAGACGTCGTCCGATTTCGCGGTCAGCAATTCCTGCAGGATGTGCGCCGCGCCGTAGGCCTCGAGCGCCCAGACTTCCATTTCGCCGAAGCGCTGGCCGCCGAACTGCGCCTTGCCGCCGAGCGGCTGCTGCGTGATGAGCGAGTACGGCCCGATCGAGCGCGCGTGGATCTTGTCGTCGACCAAGTGAGACAGCTTCAGCATGTAGATGTAACCGACGGTGACCTGCTGCGCGAACTCCTCGCCGGTCATGCCGTCCCAGAGCGTGACCTTGCCGGCGTTCGGCAGTCCGGCGACTTCGAGCAGGTGGCGGATTTCCGTTTCGCGCGCGCCGTCAAATACCGGCGTGGCCATGGGAATGCCCTCGCGGAAGCTGTCGGCGTATTCGAGCAACGTTTCGTCGTCGAGATTCACCAGCGTCTTCCAGATGGCGGTGTCGGAAAACACCTCGCGGAACCAGCGGCGGATGGCCTCCGCTTTCCCGTTCTGGTTGAGCAGGCGCGCGATACTGCGGCCAAGTTCCTTCGAGGCCCATCCGAGATGCGTCTCGAGAATCTGGCCGACGTTCATACGCGACGGAACGCCGAGGGGGTTGAGCACCATTTCCACGGGAGTACCGTCGGGCAGATACGGCATGTCCGCTTCCGGCACGATGCGCGCGATCACGCCCTTGTTGCCGTGGCGGCCGGCCATTTTGTCGCCGACCGAAAGTTTTCGCTTCATGGCGATGTAGCACTTCACCAATTTGATGACCCCGGGAGGCAGTTCGTCGCCTTTGCGGAGCTTTTCCTTGCGCTCCTCGGTAATTTTTCGGAGCACATCGATCTGGCGCGAGGTCATCTCCTCGATTTCGTCGATTTTTTCGATGAGCAGCGGATCCTTGTCGGCAAGTTTCAGCCGCTTGAGGTTCCGCGTGGCGATTTTTTCGATGATGTCGCGGGTGAGCTCCGTGCCCTTGGTGATCAGGCGCTTGTTGGTTTTCTCGTCGTGCAAGTCGGCCGTCAATTCCTTGCCGTCGAGCAGCGCCGAGAGCCGCTTCAAGCGCTCGTCGGTGAGGATGCGGATTTCGTCGGAGAGGTTTTTCTCCAGCTTGAAAACCTGGGAGGCTTCGATGGCCTTATGGCGTTCGTCTTTTTCCGCGCCCTTGCGGCAGAAGATCTTGACGTCCACGACGGTGCCCTCGATGCCCGGCGGGCAATAGAGCGAAGCGTCGCGAACATCGCCGGCCTTCTCACCGAAAATGGCGCGCAGCAGTTTTTCTTCCGGCGTCAGCGTGGTTTCGCCCTTGGGCGTGACTTTGCCGACCAGGATGTCGCCGGGACGCACGGTGGCGCCGATGCGGATCACGCCGCTTTCATCGAGGTTGCGGAGAAACATCTCGCTGATGTTGGGAATATCGCGGGTGATTTCCTCGGGGCCGAGCTTGGTGTCGCGCGCCTCGATTTCGTATTCCTCGATGTGGATGGAGGTGTAGTAGTCGTCCTTGACCAGCTTTTCGCTGACCAGGATGGCGTCCTCGAAGTTGTAGCCGCGCCAGGGAAGGAACGCGACCAGAACGTTGCGGCCCAGCGCCAGCTCGCCGCGCTCGGTGCAAGGCCCGTCGGCCAGCACCTGGCCCTGACGGACGCGGTCGGTTACGCGGACCAGCGGCTTCTGGTTGATGCAGGTATTCTGGTTCGAGCGCTTGAACTTAATGAGCTGGTAGATGTCGGCGCCGACTTCGCGGGAGAGCACGCCGGAGTGGTCGGATTCGACGCGCACGATGATGCGTTCGGAGTCCACCTGGTCGACGATTCCGTCACGGCGGCAGATGACCACCGCGCCCGAATCGCGGGCGGTGACGCGTTCCATGCCGGTGCCGACCAGCGGCGCTTCCCCGCGGATCAGCGGCACGGCCTGGCGTTGCATGTTCGAACCCATCAGCGCGCGGTTGGCGTCGTCGTTTTCGAGGAAGGGAATCAAGCTCGCCGCGACCGAAACCAGCTGTTTCGGCGAAACGTCGATGTAGTCCACTTCCTCGCGCTGTTTCAGGACGAAGTTTCCGGCCTGGCGGCAGTTCACCAGTTCGGTGGTGATGCGGCTGCGTTCGTCGAGCGAGGCGTTGGCCTGCGCGACGACGTAGCGGTCCTCTTCCCACGCCGAGAGGTAGAAGCAGTAGGGGTCGAAAGTAACTTTGCGGCGCTTGAGTTCCTCGTTGACGGCTTCGACTTTGTCGCGCTCGACGATTTCGCCGGCCTTGAATTCGCTTTCCCCGGCGTTGACGATGAGCGCGTAGTCGATGACGCGCCCGCCCTTGACCTTGCGGTAGGGCGATTCGATGAAGCCGAACTCGTTGATCCGCGCGTAGCAGGAAAGCGAACTGATCAAACCGATGTTCGGACCTTCCGGCGTCTCGATCGGACAGATGCGTCCGTAGTGCGTGGGATGGACGTCGCGGACCTCGAATCCGGCGCGCTCGCGCGACAACCCGCCCGGCCCGAGAGCCGACAGGCGCCGCTTGTGGGTGATTTCGCTGAGCGGATTGGTCTGATCCATGAACTGCGAAAGTTGCGAACTGCCGAAGAATTCGCGGATCGCGGCCATGACCGGCTTGGCGTTGACCAGATCGTGCGGCATGGCGGTGGACATTTCCTGGTACACCGACATTTTTTCCTTGATGGCGCGCTCCATGCGGACCAGGCCGATGCGGAACTGATTCTCGAGGAGCTCGCCCACCGCGCGCACGCGGCGATTGCCCAAGTGATCGATGTCGTCCACCGTGCCGATGTTCTTGCGCAGTTTCAGTAGATAGCGAATCGAAGCCACGAAATCCGCGGCATCGAGCGTTCGCGTGTTGAGCGAAGTCTCCAGGCCGAACTTGATGTTGAATTTCAAACGGCCGACGCGGCTGAAATCGTATTTGCGCGGATCGAAAAACATGCCGTTGAAAAGCGACGTGGCGGTTTCGAGCGTTGGCGGATCGCCCGGACGGAGCTTGCGATAGATTTCGATCAGCGCCTCGCGCGGCGGACTTGATGGCGTCCTTGTCGAGCGTGCGGGAGAGCACCATGCCGACATCGTCGCGGTCGGGAAAGAAAACATCCACGCTCGTGATTTCGGCCTCGCCGAGCGCCGACCAGATTTCGGCGGTCAGGGGCTTGTTGGCTTCGAGCAGCACTTCGCCGGTTTGCCGGTTCACCAAATCCGCGACCGTGAACGCGCCCTCGAGATCGGCGACGCGAAACGTGAGCGGCGGGCACCTTGGCCTTGACCAGCTCCTTGTACAACGCTTCGGTGATGCGCTTGTGCGCGCCGACCAGCACTTCGTCGTTCTTGGGATTCTTGATTTCATGCGACAGCTTGCGTTCGATCAGGCCTTCGGAGAGATTCCAGTGCAGGTCGCCGTCGCGCAGCGTGACGCGCTCGACCTGGTAGAAGGTGCGCAGAATTTCCTCGTTGGACTTCATGCCCAGGGCGCGCAGGAAGATCGAGCCCAGGAACTTGCGCTTGCGGTCGATGCGGACGTACAGAATGTTCTTGGTGTCGTACTCGAATTCGACCCACGAGCCGCGGTAAGGAATGATTTTCCCGAGGAAATAGGTGCGATTGTTGGCCGATTCGTAAAACACGCCGGGGGAGCGGTGCAACTGGCTGACGATCACGCGCTCGGTGCCGTTGATGACGAACGTGCCGTTGTCGGTCATCAGCGGAATGTCGCCGAAGAAAACTTCCTGCTCCTTGATGTCGCGGATATTTTTGGCGCCCGTGTCGGGATCCTTGTCGTAGATGGTGAGGCGGATGGTGACCTTGAGCGGCGCGGCGTACGTCATGCCGCGTTCCTGGCACTCGTTGACGTCGTACTTGAGCTGCATGCCGACCGGGTCGCCGCACTTCTCGCAGAACGTCGGCGTGTTTTTATTGAACGTGCCGCACTTCGAGCAGAGCACGTCGCCGGTCTGATACGGATTGGTGACCACCGAAGCGCCGCAATTGCGGCAGGTGGCGCGCAGGTGGTGCAGCCCTTTCAAGTTGCCGCACTTGCATTCCCAGTTTCCGATCGAATAGTCCACGAAATCCAGTTGCGACAAGTCCGCGAAAATCCTGGATCGGGAAAACCGAGGAGAACACCGATTGCAGCCCGCCATCCTCGCGTTCCGATGGCAGCAGGTCCATCTGAAGAAATCGCTGGTAGGATTTCTTCTGAACCTCGATCAGGTTCGGAATCTGAATGGAGCTCTGGATTTTCGAGAAATCCAGCCGTTCACGCTCTCGCATATGATGATTGCCATTTCCATTGGGCATGCTATGACCTCACGAAGAACGCAGGGTTGGGCCGGGACACGAGTAGGCGGCAGAGTAGACACTGCCGCCCTGGGTCCCGGCGGGACCTAGTAAAGGTTGCTGAATCGGATGGTGCAAATTGCGTAATCGAGTCCTCAGGGCGCGGCGTCATGGCCTGGCCAGGCCGCCTCGCGCCGGAATAGCTGGGTTACTTGACTTCGACTTTAGCGCCGACGTCTTCGAATTTTTTCTTGATCGTGGCCGCCTCGTCCTTGTTTACGCCCTCTTTGATCGGCTTGGGAGCGCCGTCAACCAAGTCCTTGGCTTCTTTGAGGCCCAGGCTGGTGACTTCACGGACGGCCTTGATGACGTTGATCTTGTTCGCGCCCACGTCGGTGAGCACGACGGAGAATTCCGTCTTCTCCTCGGCCGGAGCCGCGCCGCCCGCCGCACCGCCGCCCGCCATCATGACCGGCGCCGCCGCAGCTGCCGAGACGCCGAAGGTCTCTTCCATTTTCTTGACCAGGTCGGCGGCCTCAAGAAGCGTTAGGCCCTTGATTTCTTCCAGAATCGTTTCCACCTTGTTTGCCATCGTTGTGTCCTCTCCTAGAGATGCAATGCGATTTATTGAACCGTTTCGACCGGGGCGGACCCCGGTCCGAACTTGTTGGCCTTGACCGCTTCATTGACCGTAATGGCCAGGTTGCGGTTGACGGCCGCCAGAGCCGACGCGATTCGCGTGGCCGGCGCGCCGAGCAGAAACATGATCTTGCTGATCAATTCTTCCTTCGACGGCAGCGACGCGAGTTGCTGAATCTCCGCGATCGAAAGCACGCGCCCTTCGACGATCCCCGCGCGGAACTTGAATGCCGGAACGTCCTTGGCGATTTTCGTCAGCGCCTTGGCGAGCGATACCGGATCGGTGGCCGTGTAGGCGATTGAATTCGTGCCCGCCAGATTCTTGAGCAGCGGCTCGGAGGAAGTTCCGCCCGCGGCTCGCTCGGCCAGCGTGTTTTTCACAACGCGGTATTTTCCGCCGGCCTGCTCGACGGCGCGGCGAAGTTTGTTGTCCTCTTCGACGGTGATGCCTTGAAAGGTCGACAGGATCACGGTGGAAACTTTCGCCAGGTCGCTTTTCAAATTGTCGAGGTCTTGCTGCTTCTCACTGCGCTTTTTCATTTCCGACTCCGCTTTCCACCGATTAAAATTTCCGATTGCGCCGGAATCAGCGCCAACTAGGCCGCCGCGGCGATGGCCGCTTCCACTTCCGCCGAGTCAATCAGGATTCCCGGGCCCATGGTCGAAGTCAGCGTGACCTTCTTGACGTACTTGCCCTTGGCGGCCGCGGGCTTGGCTTTCAAAATCGCTCCAATCAGCGCGTGCGCGTTGTCGGCGAGTTTGGCGGCGTCGAAACTGATTTTGCCGATCGGCGAGTGAATAATACCTTGCTTGTCGACTCGGAATTCCACTTTCCCGGCCTTGATTTCCTTGACAGCCTGGGCGACCTCGAAGGTCACCGTTCCGGTCTTCGGATTGGGCATCAGGCCGCGCGGACCGAGCACCTTCCCGAGACGCCCGGCGGAGCGCATCATGTCCGGCGTGGCGATGACGGCGTCGAAATCGGTCCAACCTTCCTGAATTTTCTGCACCATGTCTTCGCCGCCGACGAAATCCGCTCCGGCATCCTGCGCTTCGCGGACTTTTTCGCCCGTGGCGATCACCAGCACGCGCTTGGTTTTCCCGAGCCCGTGCGGGAGCACCACCGTGCCGCGCACCATCTGGTCGGAGTGCTTCGGGTCGACGCCCAGGTTCACGACCAATTCGACCGTTTCATCGAACTTGACGAAGTGCGCCTTCTTGATGACTTCCGAGGCCTCGCCGAGTTTATAGGCGCGCACATCGACCAGCTTGCGCGCTTTGACTATGTTCTTGCCGATTTTTCGCGCCATTGCTTCTCCTACCCTTCGACTTCCAGGCCCATGTTGCGCGCGGTGCCCATCACGGTGCGCACGGCGGACTCCAGATTCGTGGTATTCAGGTCCGGCAACTTGGTCTTGGCAATTTCCTCGACCTGTTTGCGCGTCACCTTGCCGACTTTAGTGCGGTTCGGCTCCGCCGATCCCTTGACGATTCCGGCCGCGCGCTTGAGCAGCTCGGAGGCCGGCGGCGTCTTGGTGATAAAAGTAAATGTGCGGTCGCTGTAAATGGTGACCAGCGCCGGAATGATCATGCCGTCCGGCTCCTTGGCGGTCTTGGCGTTGAACTGCTTGACGAAATCCATGATGTTCACGCCCTGCGGACCGAGCGCGGTGCCGACCGGCGGCGCCGGAGTGGCTTTCCCGGCGGGCAGTTGCAGCTTGACGGTTGCTTGTACTTTTTTCGCCATCCCAATTCCCCTGCGTGCAGCCTGTCCCGCGATGCCGCGAAACTAGGCGATCTTCTCGACTTGGGCAAAATCCAGTTCGACCGGGGTCGAGCGGCCGAAAATCGTGACCGAAATTTTTAGCGTGCTGCGGTCGGCGTTGACGTCCTCGACCACGCCGGTAAAGTTCGCGAACGGTCCCTCGGTGATGCGGACCTGCTCGTTGCGCTCGAACACCAGCTTGGGTTTCGGCCGGTCCGCGGAAGTCGTCACGCGATGCAGAATGTTTTCCACTTCGACATCGGAAAGCGGCGTGGGCGTTTCGCCCGAGCCGACAAATCCGGTGACCCGCGGCGTGTTGCGGACCACGTGCCAGGTGTAGTCGTCCATATTCATTTCCACCAGGACGTAGCCGGGATAGAGCATCCGCGAAGAAATGAGTTTCTTGCCGCCGCGGACTTCCACGACATCTTCGGTCGGAATCATCATCCGGCCGATCTTTTCCTGCAGCCCGAACGCGGCCACGCGGCTTTCCAGGCTTTCCTTCACCTTCTTCTCAAATCCCGAATAGGTGTGGATGATGTACCACTGCTTCTCCATGTCCACCCGTTGCCTCAGTGCCCGAAAAATTTGATCACGCGCTGGACGATCCAGCTGGCCGCGCTATCCACGCCAAAGAAAAACACTCCGAAAAATGCCACCGTGACGATCACGACCCAGGTGGTCACAAAAACCTCATGCCGCGTCGGCCAAGTCACCTGGCGCATTTCGACGCGAACTTCGTGCAGAAAAGCGCGCCACCGGCGGGGATATTCGCCGAACTTCTCGAAGGCCTGGGCGATTGCGTTTCCGCCCCCCTCGCCGCCCCCGCCGCGACGAGTTCCCTCATCCTTCAACTTGAGTGCTTCCGCCATAGACTCTTTCAAATCCTTCCCAAGCCCCGCTGGCCGTCACCATCGGCTGCCGAAGTGGCAGGGGAGGAGGGATTCGAACCCCCACTCTCGGTTTTGGAGACCGATGGTCTACCGTTGAACCTACTCCCCTTTACCCTGAGCGGGAGCCAGTGGCTCCCGCGAAGGGTTCACCCAGAGCACTTGCCCAGGGATATCCCCTTCGCCGCTTTTCCGCTCTCAAGCTCCAGCCAAATCCAATTTCTTCTTCCGGGTCCAACCCTTCAACTCAACTTCTCTGTCGCGAGCCGCAAAACGATCCGAAAACTCTTGGCTCCAGATCAACTCAACCGGCCGTCGCCTCTTTGTAAATTCCGGCCCAAGTCCCCGATTGTGTTTTTCCACTCGCGCGGCGACAGCATTCGTCATTCCCACGTACAGCGAGCCATCTCTGCAACGCAACATGTAACAAAACCAGGGTTCGGGCTCACCTTGCATTTCCGCCCCATGGTCTACCCTTCGGCCCGGCTGCGCCGGCCCTCAGGGCAAGCCGTTGAACCTACTCCCCTATCTCGATTACTTCACTTCCTTGTGACCCGTGTGCTTGCGGCACGTATTGCAAAACTTCTTCGTTTCCATCCGGTCGGAATGTTTCTTCCGATTCTTGGTGGTCGTGTAATTCCGGTTTTTGCAATCGTTGCACTGCAGCGTAATGATTTCGCGCATAAACCTTCCTCGAGGCTACTCGATAATCTCCGTGACGGCGCCTGCGCCGACCGTGTGGCCGCCTTCGCGGATCGCGAAGCGCAACCCTTTCTCCAGCGCCACCGGCGTGATCAGGCTGATTTCCGCCGACACGTTATCTCCGGGCATCACCATTTCCACTCCCGTCGGCAGCTTTACGTCTCCCGTCACGTCCGTCGTCCGAAAGTAAAACTGCGGACGGTAGCCCGTGAAGAACGGCGTGTGCCGCCCGCCTTCTTCCTTTGTCAACACGTACGCTTCCGCCTTGAACTTCGTGTGCGGCGTGATCGACGCCGGCTTGCACAACACTTGCCCGCGCTCCACTTCTTCCTTCTCCGTCCCGCGCAACAGCAATCCCACGTTGTCGCCCGCCATTCCTTCGTCCAACAGCTTCCGGAACATCTCGATGCCCGTCACTACCCGCTTCATCGTCGGACGGAATCCTACAATTTCCACTTCCTCGCCCACCTTCACCTTGCCGCGCTCCACCCGGCCCGTCACCACCGTCCCGCGTCCCGAAATCGAAAAAATATCCTCGATCGGCATCGCGAACGGCTTGTCCACTTCCCGCACCGGCTGCGGTATATTCTTGTCCACCGCTTCCATCAACTCCTCGATCGACTTCTCCCACTTCTCTTCCCCGTTCAACGCCCCCAGCGCCGATCCCCGCACCACCGGAATCGTGTCCCCCGGAAACTGGTACAGCTTCAGCAACTCCCGCACTTCCAACTCCACCAACTCCAGCAACTCCGGATCTTCCACCGCGTCGCACTTGTTCATGAACACCACGATCGACGGCACGCCCACCTGCCGCGCCAGCAAGATGTGCTCCCGCGTTTGCGGCATCGGCCCGTCCGTCGCCGCCACCACCAGGATCGCTCCGTCCATCTGCGCCGCCCCCGTGATCATGTTCTTCACGTAATCCGCGTGCCCCGGGCAATCGATGTGCGCGTAGTGCCGGTTCGCCGTCTCGTACTCCACGTGCGATACCGCGATGGTGATCCCGCGTTCGCGTTCCTCGGGAGCGTTATCGATCGAATCGAACGCCCGGAACGCCACCTTCGGGTTGTGCTTCGACAGCACCTTGGTGATCGCCGCCGTCAACGTCGTCTTCCCGTGATCGATGTGCCCGATCGTCCCGATATTCAGGTGCGGCTTATTGCGCTCGAATTTTTCCTTCGCCATTGTTTCAAGTCCTCATAGACGCGGGCTCCAAGTAGTGTCCGCACCCTCACACCGATTCGTTGGAGCGGGGGACCGGATTTGAACCGGCAACCATCGCCTTGGAAGAGCGAGACTCTACCGTTGAGTTACCCCCGCCCTGCCTGCCCAATCAAACAACCTCTGGAGCCTGGGACCGGGATTGAACCGGTGACCTCGTCCTTACCAAGGACGCGCTCTACCAACTGAGCTACCCAGGCGAGTTCTGTTTGCCGCATGCAGCGCAATTTCTTTTATCGCCGACTACAACTCGATCTCGCACACCTCGCGACGAAAATATTTCTCCATCGGATTTCATTGCGCGGCAGAGTTTCGAGAAACCCACAACACTCCGTTCATGCTTCAGGACTTCATCGGCAATGCGATCAGGTGGTGGACGGGGGAGGATTCGAACCTCCGTAGCCCGCAAGGAGCGGCAGATTTACAGTCTGCTGGTTTTAGCCACTCACCCACCCGTCCGCACGGGGGGAATCAGAACTTAATTCTGGCGGGCTCCACGCTTCACTTGCAGCGTTCAGCGTAAAAGTAAAGCCCGCACCCGAGACGGCCATTGTGCTCCAGCGAAAAGAAGAGACACAATTCCGCCAGCTTCGCGATGCAGAAACCCGCCGCCCGAAAATAAACGGGAATCATCCCCTGACTCAAAAATTTTTGGCAGAGCTGGCGGAGGGATTTGAACCCCCGACCCTCTGATTACAAATCAGATGCTCTACCAACTGAGCTACGCCAGCACGGCTCAAACCGAGAAAATATAACAAAAGGGCACGAGAATTGCAAGGGCCCCTGTGGAACGCTTTAGACACACTATACTCTATTTTCCGGACAGCCTTGGCTGGCAGCCCCATTCTACATCATCACCGCGTTAGAAGGAAAAAATCTTTCGACGCGGGATGGCGCCCAACCGCCATGAATGAGAGAATGCACACCGGAGGGAAAAGGGATGCGGAAATACAGGAGCGTCCTGGTCACCGGGGCAGTACTAGCACTACTTGCAACGGCCACGGCCTTCTATGTAAAGGTCCTACGTGGAGATTCCGGCCACGCGTCGCCCTCCCTGGAAATGCTCTCCCAGGTTCCAACCGGTGCACCGACTCTCGTTTATATAGATCTGGCTGCCGTTCGAGCCTCCTCTTTTTACCAGAGCCGGCCTGACCATTCCCCGCTCACAGTCC
The DNA here is from genome assembly GCA_963811715.1 of Terriglobia bacterium. GTDB lineage: Bacteria > Acidobacteriota > Terriglobia > Acidiferrales > UBA7541 > Palsa-360. The sequence continues at coordinate 651,794 of CAWESM010000003.1, read as the reverse complement.
CCGATTCCGACTACGCGAAATTCGTCCAGGAAACGGGATTCGACTTCGAGAAGATCTGGACCGCGTGGTGATCGCGGCGTGGCCACAATCCTCGGCTCAAGAGCAAAAGAAAACGATTGCGGTAGCCGAGGGCCGCTTTGACCGGCAGAAGATTCACGACTACTCGATGAGGAATGGGAAGATCGACCGGCAGGAGGGACACGACGTATTTCTATTTCCGGCCCGCGAACCGGCGGGTGCGGGCTCAACCAAAAGCCCGACGGAACCCAGATGGAACTCGCTCGTATTTTTGGACGATCATCGAATCGCGATGATGGAAGGCTCCAACATTGCGCCCGTGCTTGCACCACATGCCGGGGACTCCGCGGCGGATCCTGTGCGCGAGAGAGCCGCGCGTGTGGATGGTGCGGCCGTGTTTCTGATCAGCCGAGTCCCCGCGATTCCGGACAACTTTGCTCCCGGCGGAATGCAGTCCGCGAGTTCGCCGGCCTGGTGCGGTCGGTGCAATGGATCACGCTGGCCGCTCGTCCCGAAGGGAAAAATCTGCGCGTTTCTCTCGAAGGAGAATGCCAGTCGGATGCCGCCGCTCGCCAGCTTCAATCGGCGCTCGAAACGCTGCGCATGTTTGGACGCGCGGCTCTCGAAAGCCCGAAGACGCGTCAGTCGATGGACCCGGCCACGTTGGGCGTAGTTGAAACCTTGCTCAAGACAGCCGACATCACGGAGACCGCCGAACGCGTGCGCATTCTGGTCGAAGTTACTCCTGACATTTTGAAGTTAATCGGCGCGCAAAAGAAGCCGTAGAACGGAGGGTCGAGGGAAAGGGTCTGGTCCGGGGGAATCAGTCCGCTGAAGCAGCGTAACGCAGGTAGCGCATGGGATTGACGGGCGCGCCATTGATGCGGACTTCATAGTGGACATGAGGGCCAGTGGAGCGTCCACTCACTCCGACGTTGCCAATTGTGTCACCTCGCCGAAGTTGCTCACCCGGCTAGGACACTAAAAGTGGAAAGGTGACCGTAATAAGTAGTGAGGCCGTAGCCGTGGTCGACAACCACGAGGCGTCCGTAACCCGCTCGAGTGTCCGCTTCGATCACAACGCCGTCGGCTGCGACCCGGACCGCGTCGCCATACTGCGAGGAGATGTCCACGCCGGTGTGAAACGCGCCCTCACCGCTGAACGGGTCCATCCGCTCGCCAAAGGTTCCCGTCAAATGCCCGATGACAGGCCATAGGGATGGCGTGGCAGTCAAATCACCCAAGCCGGGCACCGCGAGCAGGCGCAAGCCGCCTGAGGGAAGCGCGGCAGACGTCACGTTCTTTTCCAAGAAGTCAAACTGTTCCATGGACTGTTCGAAGCCCGCATCCGAATCTGCCGAAGCCTTGTCCAAAACAAAGGGACTCTGACGGAATCGCATGAATCCGTAGGTCATGGCCACTTCGGTGGCGAGCGACTGCAAGGAATTCAGCCGCTGATTGGTGTCTTGCACCGACGACTGCAACTGTTCGTAATTGTGCTTCAGGGTGTCCTGCTGGCGGCGCAGCGTGTTGTAGTTCCCCACCTTCCATAGCATCCGCGTGTAGGAAGTGGCCGCTGCAATGACAGTGATGCCTCCCACAACCGCTAGAATGGCAAGCAAATGCAGCGCATAGAAGGGCAGGACAATCTTACGGAAGGTTCCCTTCCGGTTGGACGCCACAAAAAATGTATAGGCTACAGGCTTCATAGTCAAAGTTCCGCAAAACAAAATTTAATGTACTTTCGATGGATGCTGGCGCCGATCATCCCCTGCGCGGCAACTTGAATCAAAACCGGTAACGGTTGTTTGAACCGCGAGCCTTGGTTCGAAACCCGCCACAGTCTAGTTTCAGGCTATAGGCGGAGTCAACCTTTTTTCTATGCAGGCTCCAAGTAGAGCCCGCACCCGGTTTTTCCCGGCTGGGGATAGTCGAAAGCGTTTGACGCTATACGACAGCTTGCCTTTACAATTTCTCTGACTCCTATGAGAGCATAGCGGAGGGGCTTTGGACAACTGTACTGATGGCCAGTGAAAAACAACTGATCGAACGGGCAGCCCGAAAGCTCCGGCCGCGGTCTGGGGCTGGTCTTCGTGTGGGCATTGGAGACGATGCTGCCGTCGTGCACCCCCGAGGGCGCACCGAGTGGGTACTCACGACCGATGCGTTCCTCGAAAACGTCCATTTCCTCCTTCGCGTTCATTCGCCAGAGGTTGTCGGCTATAAGGCTTTGGCGCGCGCAACCAGTGATCTCGCGGCGATGGGCGCCCGGCCTCTCTATTTTCTGCTGAACCTGGCGCTTCCGCCTTCCTGTACCGGAAAATGGTTTGACCGCTTCCTGGAAGGAATGTCGCAGGCTGCCCGTAGCTTCGGTCTTGTCTTGGCTGGAGGCGACACTACCAGAAGTCCCCTGGCCGCGATCAACCTTACCGTAATTGGCGAAGTCACCCCGGGCCGGGCTGTGTTGCGTTCCGGCGCGCGACCGGGAAACCTGCTCTGCGTGAGCGGCACACTCGGCGAGGCGGAACTGGGATTGCGGCTATTGCAACGAGGACGGCAAAAACACAAAAAGTGGGAGAGCCTGCTCCGGAAGCATCTCCATCCTGAACCACGGCTGGCCCTGGGCGAGTGGCTGGCAAAGAGCGGAAGGGCCATGGCGATGATTGATACATCGGATGGCTTGTCAACCGATCTGGCTCATGTCTGCGAGGCGAGCGGCGTGGGCGCAAAGGTGTGGGCCGATCGCATTCCAAAGGTCATGGTGCCGAGTGACCTGCAGAAGCTTGGCCTCGATCCACTGCGCCTCGCGCTGGATGGCGGCGAGGACTACGAACTGCTTTTCACCGTGCCGAAACGTCTGGCGCAACATTTGCCGCGCGCGGTTCACGGCGTTCCCATCACGATCATTGGTGAAATCACACGGGAAAAACGGATCCAATGGATAGACGGCGCGGGCCGGACGAAGGCTCTCCCGGCGCGAGGCTGGGACCCATTCCGTAAGCATTCGATCGGCAAATGAGATTGGCAGGTCGGTGAGAATTTCCGCCTATTTGTCGTGCCCGTCTTCCCTTTGTGAGGACAAGCAGGCACAACCCGCACCCTTGTGTCACCCCTGGCGGGGTTTTATGGTCATCGCTTGGTCGATTTTCCCACCGCTCCTGCGGTGGGCTACGTTGTGACGTCCCTCCGGGACTCTAAGCAACACAGGACTTATCCACTACCCACGACCCTCAAAGCTTGAGGTTTTTTCAGCAAGCGGTTAGTGCTATCTGCGAGGATCGCCGGTGGAAATCGGCGTCTGCTTTGGCGGCTGGACTGGCTCAGGGGGCGGCGTTTTCGAGGCAGGCGCGATGCCCGGCGGCGCCGTGGCATCCCCAGAGGGAGCGTCAGTGCTGGATGGCGCCTCGCCCGCTTCCGTTGGGGCGGAGTCCGGTGTGTCTACTTGTACAGTCTTTGTCAACGCCAGCTTTTCAAGCGGCACGACGTTTTGAAAGGCCTCAACGGGTTTGCCGGCGAGCGCGCCTTGCATGAATTCAAGCCAGATGGGCAGAGCAGCGATTGCGCCGGTTTCGGGCTTGCCCAGAGACACAGCCGTGTCGTCGTAGCCGACCCAAACTCCGGCTGTTAATTGCGGCGTAAAACCGATGAACCAAGCATCGGTGAAATCATTCGTCGTGCCGGTCTTGCCGCCGGCAGGCCGGGCAAGCGCACGGGCAGGCATGCCGGTTCCAAATTGCACGACGTCTTCGAGCATCGCCGTCATCGTGCGCGCCACCTCAGGCGCGACCACATCATGAACGGCTGGATGGGCCTGCTCGAGCAACGCGCCGTCATACGTGGTGACGCGGCGGATCATGTGCGGATCAATGCGAATGCCGTCGTCGGGAAAAACGGTAAACGCGGAAGTGTGTTCGAGGAGATTCAGGTCCGCCGCGCCGAGAGTAATCGGCAAATAGGGCGGCAGGGCGCTGGTGATGCCGAAGCGTCGCGCCATGTCGATCACGCTGTTCATGCCGATTTTTTCCGCGAGTTTCACCGCGGGAACGTTGCGGGAGCCCTCCAGCGCGCGGCGCAACGTAATCATGCCTTCGAATTTTTCATCGTAATTGTGCGGGGAGTAGGGCTGGCCACCGCTCATGGTCGTGAACGGCGCGTCCAAGATCGTGTCAAAGGGAGTGAATCCCTGTTCCACCGCGGCTGAATAGACGTAGATCTTGAACGAGGAGCCGACCTGGCGTTGCGCCTGCGTGGCGCGATTGAATTTCGATTCGTCGAAACTGTAGCCGCCCACCATGGCTTTGATTTCGCCGGAGGGATTGTCGATGGCCACCATCGCGGCCTGCGGGCCCACGTTCTGCTCGAGCTGGACACGCGCGACAACCCCATTGATGTCCTTGACGGAAACCTGCGCGAGATCTCCGACGGCGAGAATTTCCTTGGGCGAGTGGTGCCCGGTCCAAGCGAAGTCCGGCTGCGTGACCAGCGCGCGGTAGGGTCCTACCTTAATGGTTGCAGCTTTGTCGTCGACCGCCGTGACCAGGCCCGTGACGTAGTCGCCTTTCGCGATCGGCCAGTGCCAGTCATCATCCTCGTAGGATTCGAGCGTATCGCGATGATCGCGCAGAATGTTATCCAGCTTGCCGCGCCAACCGTGCCGCCGGTCGTAGGCGTGCAGTCCGTCGCGGATCGCCTGGTTCGCCGCGCGCTGCATGGCCACGTTCAGCGTCGTGTAAACGCGGAGCCCGCGTTCGTGCACCGTTTGCGTGCCGTAGGTGCCCTCAAGATACTTGCGGATATCCTCGACGAAATACGGCGCCAGGGTGTTGTGCGGCGCCTCGACGTGCAGCGCGAGCGACTGTGCAATCGCCTGGGTCGCCTGCGTTTGGGTGATCTTGTCCGCGCGGGCCATGCGATCCAGGACGACATTGCGCCGCGCCAGCGCGCGTTGCGCGTGCAGAATGGGCGAGTAACTCGGTCCACGAATCATGCCCGCCAAAAGAGCGGCCTCCGGTACCGAAAGCTTGCCCACCGGCTTGCCGAAATAATATTCCGACGCGGCCTCAAATCCGTAGTTGCCATGGGATAGATAAATCTGATTGCAGTACATCGTGAAAATCTGCTGCTTGGTGTAGTGGCGCTCGATCTGGAGGGCCAGCAAAGTTTCCTGGATCTTGCGGCGCATGGTGCGATCGGAGCGGTCGAGAAACAGCGTGCCGGCGAGTTGCATGGTAAGCGTGCTGGCGCCCTCGGCGACACGATGCGCCAGCAGGTTCCGCCAGGCAGCGCCCGCCACCCGCGTAAAGTCCACGCCCCAATGCTGTTCAAAGTGCTGATCTTCGGTGGTGAGGATGGCGTCTTTCAGGACCGGCGGAATCTGCTCGTACGTGAGCAGGATGCGCCGCTGCAGAGCGAAACTGCCGATGACTTGGCCGTCGTCGGCGTAGAGCTCGGTGACGATGTCGGGGCGAAAATCCTTCGAGAGCGCGAATTTGCGGGAGGTCGCTCGAATAAACAAAGATCAATCCCGCCAGCGCGCCAACGGCGATCGAGGCCAGCAGCAACAGTGCGAAAGCGACGCGTCCCACGACCTTGCGGCCACGCAGGCGCAGCGTGATCGGCGGCAGCTCTACCATGAGGATTTCATTCTAGCGCAAATACTTCCGGAGAACGCGACGATCAGGAGGAAACCGCGGACCTGCGTCTCTTCATGAGAAACGCTCCAATCGTGACGGCGAGAGCGAGGACGAGCAGGCTGCTGTCGCGAATCAGCGTGGCCGTTCCCAGCTTCTCGTTGTTGCCGAAGCAGCCGCAATTGATTTCCAGGCCCAGGATTTTGGCGCGCGTCATCGCACCGATGAAAACCAGCAGCAGCGCGGTGGTGATCGAACCGACCCAGCGTACGCCAATGCCGATGATCAGCAGGGCGCCGAGCAGCAACTCGAACCACGGCAGAATCCGGGCCATCCACTCGACAACGGAAAGGGGCAGCATCTTGTAGGAATCGATGGCCATGGCGAAGAAGAAATGGTAATCGTGCAGGTGCCACGCGCCATCAAAATAAAGTTTCGAGTAGGCTGCATAGAGGAAAATTGCTCCGAGCGCGACTCGCCCCAAAACTAGCAGCACGCGCGGCCAGGCGCGCGGTTGAGATTGCGATTCCGAAATTACGGCGGAAGTGGCCATGGTTATTGGCGCAGCAGGAAATCCAGATAATTTCGCAAGAGTTTGTAATCCACGCCGCCGCCGGGAAGCGCTTCCGTCTTCCCATGCGAGGTCACATAAATCGACGGCGTTTGGTTGACCTTCTTCTGGATGCCTAGCGTGTGGTCGCGCTCGATCGAAGCGTTGATGTCATCGATGTGCGCTGCCTGATAATCGCGGATTTTCTTCATCTGTGCAGCGGGAATGGTCAAGGCGAGGGTCTCCTCGATCTTCCCGTTCGCGGACCATTGATCCTGACTGTCGAAGAGCGCCCGCTCGATGGTCTCGAATTGTCCAAGGTCCGCGGCAGCGTTGGCCAGACGCGCGGCCTGGTGTGAGTACGGATGCATGTCGAGCGGGAAGTCGCGATGGATCAAATAGACTTTGCCTGGAACCACGTAGTCGTCGATGACTTGCTTTAAACTCGTCTCGTAAAAATTCCTGCACGCGGGGCATTGAAAATCCTCGAAGACTTCGATGGTGATGGGTGCATTCTTCGATCCCAACGCTTTTGCATCCGGGGAGGGAGTCACCACGGAGGCTGGCTTCGCTGCGGGGGCTGCCGGCGTTTTTGTCTGCTTGCGCGCGGATACGCCCGAAATCGCCGCGAAGGACATAACGAAGAGAAGAATTCCGATCCGGCTGCTGAGAAGCGGTTTCACGTGGTGCTCTCCTTGAATCTTGTGATGCGCGTATTCTAACCCTATTCGGCCTGCCCTGCATGGATAGACGTGAAACAAAGAGATATGGTTATCCCAAAAGCTCAACACCTGGTTATTGGGCTATTTCAGGTTGCTGAGTTCCTTGTGTCACCCCAGCCGGGGTTTTCTGGTCATAACTGGACCGATTTCCCACCACTTCCCCTTCACTTCGTTCAGGGCAAGCGTGGTGGGCTACGTTGTGACGTCCCTCCGGGACTCTAAAAGCAACACAAAATTAGTCCACTTCCCGACGCCTGGGGAATGTCGAGCAAGACTGAGATGCGAGGAGGGGCTCTCGCCCCAAAAGCGGTCAGCGCTCTTGCGGTGAGGGTAGCTTTCAAAGAGGGCTTCCTCACGGTCGCGGCCAGCCCTTTGCCATTCGAGAATAAGCCCTAAAGAAATGCTGACTTTTGGCGATCTCTATTGAGTACAAATAGGAAGGAAAAGGCGGCGTTGGAGAAAATGAACGTCATAACACAATGAAAACACAATAGATATAATACAATCAAACATCTTGACAATGCAACACTCAATATATATAATCCTCGCGTGTTAGGCACTCATACCGGGCTCTTACCGGTCGAGAGTCTGAAGGAGGCAGGGGGCAATGAGCAAGATTATAGGAATTGACCTAGGCACGACCAACTCAGTCGTTTCCGTGATGCAGGGTGGGGAGCCCGTAGTGATCCCGAACCAGGAGGGTGGCCGGACGACCCCGTCGGTCGTGGCCATCACCAAGACGGGCGAGCGGTTGGTTGGTCAAGTGGCCAAGCGGCAGGCCGTCACGAATCCGGAAAACACGATTTATTCCATCAAGCGGTTCATGGGGCATCGCTACGACGAAGTCACCGATGAGCTGAAACGCGTGCCCTATAAGGTGGCGCGGGGGCCGCACGACGACGCGCGTGTCGACATTTTTGGCAAGGCCTACAGCCCGCCAGAAATCTCCGCGATGATCCTGCAGAAGCTCAAGACCGCAGCCGAAGATTTCCTGGGCGAGAAGGTGACCAAGGCAGTTATCACTGTCCCGGCATATTTCAACGATAGCCAGCGGCAAGCGACGAAACAGTCGGGCGAAGTCGCGGGACTGGAAGTGCTGCGCATCATCAACGAACCGACGGCGGCGGCGCTGGCCTACGGCCTCGATAAGAAGAAGGACGAAACGATCGCCGTGTACGACTTGGGCGGCGGCACCTTCGATATTTCGATTCTCGAGGTTGGCGAAGGCGTGGTCGAAGTGAAGGCGACGGCGGGCGATACGCACCTGGGCGGCGATGACATCGACAATCGCATCGTCGAGTGGCTGGCCGCCGAATTCAAGAAGGATCAAGGCATTGACGTCAGCAAAGACCGCATGGCGATCCAGCGTTTGAAAGAAGCCGCGGAGAAAGCCAAGATCGAGCTGTCGCAAATGCAGGAGACCGACATCAACCTGCCGTTTTTGACGGCGGATGCTTCGGGGCCCAAGCACCTGCAATTGAAATTGACGCGCGCGAAGCTCGAGCAGTTGATGGAAGACATCCTGCAGCGCACGATCGGGCCGACGAAGCAGGCGCTCACCGACGCGGGTGTTACACCGGACAAGATTGACGAGGTCGTGCTGGTGGGCGGCTCGACGCGTATTCCCCGAGTGTTGCAGATCGTGAAGGACCTGTTCGGTGGAAAGGAACCGCACAAGGGAGTCAACCCGGACGAAGTGGTCGCGGTGGGCGCGGCGATTCAGGGCGGCGTGTTGGGCGGGGAAGTGAAAGACATCCTGCTGCTCGATGTGACGCCCTTGTCGCTGGGAGTGGAAACCTTGGGAGGCGTGATGACCGTGCTGATCCCGAGGAACACGACGATCCCCACGCGCAAATCCGAAACATTCTCCACCGCGGCGGACAACCAGCCCTCGGTCGAGATTCACGTCATGCAAGGCGAACGCAAAATGGCTCCGGACAACCGCACGCTGGGAAAATTTCACCTGATGGGGATTCCGCCGGCGCCGCGCGGGATGCCGCAAATCGAGGTGACCTTCGATATCGACGCCAACGGCATCCTGAATGTTTCGGCGAAGGATCACGCGACGAACAAGGAACAGAAAATCACCATCACCGCGTCCACCGGCCTGAGCAAGGAAGAGGCCGAGAAGATGCGCAACGACGCCGAAGCCCACGCCGATGAGGATAAGAAAAAACTGGCGGAGATCGAGGCCCGGAACATTCTCGACAGCCGGGTGTATCAGATCGAGAAGTTGCTGGCCGAAAACCGCGAGAAGCTCTCCGAATCCGATATAAAGCCGGTGGAAGAAGCCCTGGCGGCGGCCAAGTCGGCTCTTTCCGGAGGCATCCTCGACCAGATCACGTCGGCGACGCAGCAGCTCGAGCGCGCCTCCCACACCGTGGCCGAGACGCTTTACAAGACCGCCCAGGCGAGTGGAGCGCAAGCCGGCGCGCCAGGCTCCTCGGACGGAGGTCCGGGAGCGCCGGGCGGGCCGACATCCGGATCGAGTGCCCCGCCCCCGGGCGAAGTCATCGACGCCGAGTACGTGGACGTCGACGAATCGAAGAAGCCGAATTAAAAGCGCACGGACGGAAGTCTGTGCCACTCATTCCGATGCACGAGTTGCGGGGAGGCCGGGTCGTACGGCGCTCCCCCGACATAGTTTTCTTGGCATTTTCCAGGAGTGACATTTGACGACGTACGAGGGAATCAAGAGAGCTGGACCGCCCCAAGCCATTCAAAAGTTGCGCGAAGATTTATATATGTTGCAAATTACTCTTTCGGAAACTCCCAGCGCGGATTGGAAGCGTTTGTTTTACGAAACGCAGCAATCCCCCTCGCCCGATTTCCCTCCTCGCGCCGTGGACATGAGCGGCCATCTGCTCCGGTTTCGGACCGATGCCGCGAGCGTGGAAGCCAAGACGGCCTGGATTGACCGCTGGATCGATCGCGCCAACCAGAAGGAATCCGCGATGGGCGGAAAGCTAGACGAAGAGCGCCGGCGCAGGCGCGAAGAGCATCAACGCGAGCAGCAGGAATTAGCGTCGGTGAATGCGCGCTGGGAGAAACTGTGATCGGACGCTCAGAGGCTAAAGCCTCCGTTTTTCGAGGATCAATCTGTCGCGGCTGATGGTTCGGCTGCGCTCACCACAAGAGCCGCGACCCACAAGGATTTCCCGCGAAGGTATAGGCGGATTGCATTGCAAGGGGCAGTAACCGTTCCGCGGAGTAAGGCGATGAGACCATCGAATCGCAAATCACGAATTACATGTCGCGCTAATTCGCGAGATTCATGGCAAGCGAATCACGAATCACGAGTCAAGAGTCACGAATCACCAATCACCAGTCACTAGTCACCAACCATGGCCACTACGACCAAACAGGACTACTACGAACTGCTCGGCGTCTCCCGCAAGGCGCCGCAGAAGGAAATCCGGCAAGCCTACCGGAAACTCGCGCGGAAATATCACCCGGACCTGAATCCCGGCGACAAATCCTCGGAAGAAAAGTTCAAGCAGGTGCAGGAAGCTTACGACGTCCTTTCCGACGCCAAGAAACGGCAGATGTACGATCAGTTCGGCTTCGAGACTCCGGGCGCGAGCGGCACCCACGAGGGCGCGGATCCCGGCGACGTGCAATTCGATTTCGGCGGATTCGATTTCGGCGGAGGCGGAGGGGGCGCGGGACCCAGCTTCCGCGATTTGTTCGGCCAGTTCTTCCGGGGTGGCGCGCCGGCCGAAGCGCCTTCGCGTGCAGAGTCAGGATCCAGCCTGGAGTATCAGATCGAGATCACATTTTGGGAAGCCGTACACGGCACGGTGAAGAAGCTCACGATCGCGCGGCTGGATGCGTGCACCGACTGCCATGGCTCGGGATCGGCCGGGCAACCCCAGACCTGCAATGCGTGCGGCGGTACGGGGCAAGTCACGCAGACCAGCGGGAAGATGCGCTTCAATTTAAGTTGCACGCGCTGCGGCGGCACCGGCCGCGTTCGAAATATCTGCCGGACCTGCGGTGGCGAAGCCCGCGTGCGCCGTTCCGACACCATCGAAGTTCGAATTCCGGCAGGGGTGCAGACCGGATCGCGCGTGCGCGTTCCCGGGCGGGGAAACGAGGGAACGTCGGGCGCGCCCCCGGGCGATCTGTACATCATCACCGAGGTCCTGCCGCATCCCTTTTTTGACCGCCGGGGCGAAGACCTGTACACCGTGGTGCCCATTACCGTGACGGAAGCGGCGCTTGGCGCGAAAATTGAGGTCCCGACGATTGATGGCCGGTCGCTATTGCGCGTTCCGCCGGGCACGAACAGCGGCCAGAAACTGCGCCTGCGGGAAAAGGGCGTCCCGTCGGCTCGCCGCTCGGGGCACCGTGGGGATCAGTACGTCGAGTTGCAAGTGATCGTGCCGAAGCCGGTGGATGAGCGCGTGCGGGAGCTGTTGCATGAATTGGCGCGCCTCGCCCCCGAGGATCCGCGCAAGGATCTGTTTGAACGCGCCAAGGCTTGAGGAGCGCTGCCATGCCGCGCACCAACGTCAACCCGAAACGAAAAAAGGCCCGCGCCGGCTATATGATTTCGGCGGTTGCGGAACTTTATAAGCTGCACCCTCAGACGCTGCGCCTGTACGAACGCGTGGGATTGTTGAAGCCCTCGCGGTCCGAAGGCAACACGCGGCTGTACACCGACTCCGACCTGGAGCGGCTTGAGGTTATATTGACATTGACACGTGAAATGGGAGTTAATCTAGCGGGCATCGAAATCATCCTCAACATGCGCGAAAAGATGGCCGAAATGCAGCATCAGATGGAAGCGTTCACCACCTTCGTGCAGCAGGAATTGTCCCGCGGACTCAGGTCCGTGCCCCCGAGGCCGCAAAACGACGCGTTGGCGCGTGTTCCCCCGCCGAAGGCCATTCGCGTCCACAAGTGACGTGAATCGTGATTCGAGACGGAAGTTGAAAGTTAATAGTTGAAAGTTGAAAGTCAGACCCTCTACTGAAGCACAATCCTGCATCTACTGAGGACTTAACTTTCAACTTTAAACTCTCAACTTTCAACTCTTCTGCACGAATCACTTCCTCTTTTCCACACAGGCACCGGTTTCCACAGGGCGGGACCGCTTGCGCATACGCGGGCGCGCGCCTATGCTGGCGTCATGGCGCAACCCGACTGCCCGCATTGCGGCGGCACAGGATGGAAAACCGTCGAGCGCATCGCGGAGGATGAAAAACCGAAGCGCGTTTCCTGGGAGAAGCCCGTCGCGGGCACCGGCGAAACGAGACGCGTCTGGGCCGTCCCCTGCGACTGCACGGGCACCGACCGCGCCGCGCGAACCATGGCGCGCGCGCGTATCCCGCGCCGCTACGAGCACTGCGACTTTGACAACTTCGACACCGACCTCTACGAAACCAGCCGTGAATCCGCCGCATGGAATCGCAGCCTCGAACAATCCAAGCTCGTCGTCGAAGCGTTTGCGCGCGATTATCCTGTTGGGACCGAGACAGGCCTGCTGTTGATGGGTCCCTGCGGCGCGGGCAAGACGCATCTGGCCGTCGCCGCGCTTCGCCAGATCGTCTTGCGCGGACACACGGGGCTCTTCCACGATTATCGCGAGCTGCTCAAGGAAATTCAGGGCAGCTACAACCCGGAAAGCCAATCGACCGAACTGGGTGTGCTGGAACCAGTGCTCACCGCCGACGTCCTGTTGCTCGATGACCTGGGCGCGAGCAAACCTTCGCCGTGGGCGCTCGAAACCGTCGGCCACATCCTCAACACGCGATACAACGAGCGGCGCATCACTTTGCTGACAACGAATTATCTCGATGGCGCGGGAACGGCGTCCACGCCGGCGGGGCCGCGACTTCCGTCGGGCCAAGCCGTCGCCGCCGCGCGCGAAGACTCGCTCTCGGACCGTCTTGGTATGCGCATCCGTTCGCGCCTTTACGAAATGTGCCGCACGATCGAGCTCTTCGCCCCGGACTATCGCCGCGAAGTCCGCCAGGCAGGGCGTGTGAGGTCGTGAATCGTTAAACAGTCGAAAGTTGAAAGTTAAAAGTTGACAGTGAGGTCCAGCGCCGACGGGCACTCCCGCTCCTGTTGTGCATTTAACTTTCAACTGTTGACTTTCGACTTCTCCAGCGCCCCACCATTGATTGACACAGGCCACGGGGCGCGGGTATCATCGCCTCGGTGCGGCCCCTGGGTGGGATGCCGCATTTCCTTCCTTGCACTTGCCCCGTGACTGGGAAGTCCCCCGGGATTTTTCCGGGGAGCAGGGCTGGACCTCGTGGAGGCCGTAAGATGTTTTCCGACAACGAAAACCCCGGCGCGGAAGGTTCCGCCGGACAAACCGCTACCGCCGCCACACCGGCGCCGGATCCAATCACTCCAACTGTACAGACGGAAGAAACGCTTCCGCCTGCGGTGGCAGCACAAGATGCGACTGTGGCTGCTCCTGCCTCTGCGGAGCCAGCCGCCGTCACAGTTTCTGCTGCCGAGCCTGTTGCTGCGCCGGACGGCGCCGCCGCAGTGGAGCATTCCGACATGAGTGCCGTGGCAGAATCCGGGGAGCCATCCACCGAATCAACCGCGGAGATGGAACAGCTCATGGAGCAGTACGCCGCGCCGCATCAGGCGCCCACGGAGGGCGAAATCGAGTCCGGCCAGGTCGTGGCTGTGACCGACCTCGGCGTGGTGGTGAATTTGGGCGGCAAGACCGAGGGGCTGATCCCCGCGCAGGAGTTCGCGGAATTGGATGGGCCGTTCCCGTTGCAGCCCGGGCAACCGGTCGAGGTGCAGCGCACCGGCGACCGCAAGGATGGGTACGTATTACTGTCCTACCAACGTGTGCGCCGCCGCCGCGTCTGGGGCAAGATCGAAGAAGCCTACCGCAACAAGACCGACATCACCGGAAAAGTCGTGGACCACATCAAGGGCGGGCTGGTGGTGGACATTGGCGTGCGCGCGTTTTTGCCGGCATCGCAGGCCGACACGCATCCTGTGCGCGACCTTGTGGAGTGGAAGGATCGCGAACTCGCCGTCCGCGTGTTGAAACTGAACCGCAAGCGCGGGAATGTGGTGGTCAGCCGGCGCGCGATACTGGATGAGCAGGTGCAGGCGCAGCGGCAGTCCATGCTGGACTCGATGGCCGAGGGACAAACCGTGCGCGGCGTGGTGAAAAACGTCACCGGCTATGGGGCGTTCGTGGACCTGGGCGGCATCGACGGCCTGTTGCATATCACCGACATGTCCTGGGGCCGCGTCGCGAGCCCGCTGGATGCGGTACGGCCAGGCGAAGAAGTCGAAGTCAAGATCCTGAAGTACGACCGCGAAAAGGGGCGCATATCGCTCGGGCGCAAGCAGCTCATGCCTGATCCCTGGGCGTCCGTGGTGGAGCGCTACGCGGTCGGCACGAAGCTCAGCGGCAAAATCATGGGCCTGACGGACTACGGCGCATTCGTGGAAGTCGAGCCGGGGATCGAAGGCCTGGTGCACGTCAGCGAAATGAGCTGGTCGAAGCGCAAGCAGCATCCCTCGAAACTCGTGAAGATCGGCGACGACGTTGAAGTGACGGTGCTGGGCGTCGATTCAAACGAGCGGCGCATTTCACTAGGGATGAAACAGGCGCAGTCGGACCCCTGGCAGCAGCTCGCCGAGAAGTATCCGGTCGGCACGGTGGTCAGCGGGAAAATCCGGAATCTCACCGAATTCGGCGCATTCCTCGAAATCGAGGAAGGGTTCGACGGCCTGATCCACGTGAGCGACATTTCCTGGACCGGGCGCGTGAAAAATCCCGCCGATGTCTACAAGAAGGGCGACGCGGTCGAAGCCAAAGTGCTGAAGATCGATCCGGCGTCGCGCCGCGTATCGCTCGGCGTCAAACAGGTCAACGATATCTGGTCGACGTGGTTTGAGAAGCACAAGGTCGGCGATCTGGTCCGCGGAAGAGTCTCGCGCGTCACGACGTTTGGCGCGTTCGTCGAGATGGCGGACGGGATCGAAGGTCTCTGCCATATCTCCGAGATTGAAGAGCGGCGCCCCAAAGGCGATAAGCCGCAAACCGTGGCGCCGCGCCCCGGCGCGCGGCCGGGCGGCCTGCTCGATCCCGGGCGCGAATACGAATTCAAGATCGTAAAAATCAGCGCGGACCAGCACAAAATCGGGTTGAGCTTTCGTGGCGCGCAAAAACAGGCGGAGCGCCGCGACATGGAGGATTATCGCGCGACGAAATCCTCGGCGAAAGCCACGATCGGTGATGCCATAATGGCCAAGCGTTCCCTGTAGGCGCTCCGGCGGCCCCCCCTGCCGGGGCAGTAAATATTATTTCCCTTCACGCTCGTTTGGTGATATTCAAATGCCACCAGAGGCGGCTCGCCAGGGGAATTGTATTGGGCGAGCGAGTGGCGCGCCGGTTCGGCGCGATCCGCCCAAGCACCTTCGGGTGCAATTCAAGATTTCGTGGAGCATACATCGATGAACGATTCCACCGTGACAAAAGCGGACCTCGTGGAAGAGGTCGTCCGCGTCACAGAACTTGGACGTAAAGAATCCGAGGCCATTGTCGAAACAATTTTCGAGAGCATCATTGGCGCGCTGCAAAGCGGGGACCGCATCGAGATTCGCGGCTTTGGCAGCTTTCGGACGCGCCAGCGCCGTGGCCGCACGGGACGCAACCCCAAGACGGGCGCCAAGGTCGAAGTGCCTCCCAAGCGCATCCCGTTCTTCAAGCCGAGTAAGGAACTGAAAGATCACGTAAACGTCGGTGCGCCAGCGTCTCCGAGCGCAGGCGCCACACCTGCCGCGCCGCAGAGCTGAGGGTTTTTCCGGCAGCAGGGAGTCGCCCCCATCCCCTATGGATTATATTTGGACGCCCTGGCGCTACCGCTACATCGCCGAAGCCGGGAAAATCGCCGGCTGCGTTTTCTGTGACGCTCCGGCGGCAAATCGTGACGAGGAAACGCGCGTCATTCTGCGCGGCGTGAAAAATTACGTCATCCTGAATCGCTACCCGTATACTTCCGGCCACGTCCTGATTGTTCCGTACGCGCATACCGCGGATTTCGGGCGGCTGGATCCGGAAACCTCGGCCGAAATCATGCGGCTTGCGCAGCGCATGCAAACGGCGCTCGACGCGGTCTATCATCCCGAGGGCTACAACCTCGGCATGAATCTCGGCCGCTCGGCCGGCGCGGGCATCGCGGATCATTTGCATATGCATCTGCTGCCTCGATGGACGGGCGACACCAACTTCATGTCCACGATCGGCGAAACTCGTCTCGAGCCGGAAGACCTTTCCACGACGTATGCAAAGCTTCGCCGGGCGCTCGGCTTATGATTTCCCCGCGTCCATCGTTCCTCGGAGCGATTCATTGAACCTCGAGCTGAATGAAGAACAGAAGCTGCTGCAGCGCACGGTGCGGGAATTCGCCGAAAACGAAGTGAAGCCGCTGGCGCGCGAGATCGACGAGACCGGGCATTTCCCCCACGAAACATTTCGCAAGGCCGCCGAGTTGGGCCTGACCGCCGTCGCGCTGCCGGAATCCGAAGGCGGCGCGGGCTTCGATCACATCGCGTACTCCATCGTCATCGAAGAAATTTCTCGCGTCTGCGCTTCCACGGGAGTGATTCTCTCGGTGCAGAATTCACTGTACTGCGATCCGATTCATCGCTTCGGCACCGAGGAGCAGAAAAAACAATTTCTCGCGCCGTATGCGCGCGGTGAAAAAATCGGCTGCTACGCGCTGACCGAGCCGCAGGCGGGCTCGAACGCGTCGGCGCTGGCAACCAAGGCGGTGCGCCAGGGCGACCGCTACATCATCAACGGCGCTAAGGCGTGGATCACCAATGGCGGCGTGGCCGACGCGGCCATCGTCTACGTGAACACCGATCCGGCGAAAGGCGAAAAAGGCATCACGGCTCTGGTGGTTGAGCGCGGCGCGCCCGGATTCAAAGCCGGGAAGGAAGAAAAGAAACTTGGCGTCCATGCTACCGCGTGCTCGGAACTTTCCTTCACCGATTGCGAAGTGCCGGTTGGCAACCGTATCGGAAACGAAGGCGAAGGATACAAGGTCGCGCTCTCAACGCTCGATGGCGGACGCATCGGCATCGCCGCGCAGGCGACCGGCATCGCGCAGGGCGCTTTCGAGCAGGCGCTGGAGTATGCGCAGCAGCGGCAAGCCTTCGGCCACCCCATCGCGGACTTTCAAGCGATCCAGTTCATGCTCGCCGACATGGCCACGGAGATTGACGCGGCGCGACTGCTGGTGCGCAAGGCGGCGTGGAAGCAGGACGCGGGCGCGCGCTTCACCATGGAGGCTTCGATTGCGAAGCTATTCGCTTCGGAAATGGCCACGCGCGTCACGCACAAAGCCATGCAGATTCACGGCGGCAACGGCTACAGCCGCGAGTATCCGGTCGAGCGCATGTACCGCGACGCGCGCATCACAGAAATCTACGAAGGAACGAGTGAGATTCAGAGGCTCGTGATTGCGGCCTGGGTGCTGAAGGCCAATTGAGCTTCGAGTCGAGAGTCGAGAGTTAAAAGTTGACAGCAAGAACTTCCGCCAAACAATTTGGAAACTGCTGCGCGTTCCCCCTGGAACTCTTGGATGTAAGTTGTCGACTCTCAACTCTGGACTGTAAACTTTCGACTTTTAACTTTCAACTTTCGACTCTTCCAGCCACATCGTATGCTGTCCGAGGGACACACCCTCATCATGCAAGAGCTTGATTCAAGCGCTGAATTTGACGCCGCACGCGACCGTGAAGTCTTTGCGGCGCTGCCGGCGCGTCCTGCCGTGTTTGCCGTCGAGGCGCGCGCGGAGCTGACGGGCGCGCAGCCCTACCTGCTGCGCACGGCAAATTTGCGGCAGCGTCTCGCGCGGCTGCTGGGCCCGCCCGAGGCCGCCTCGAAGCGGTTGAATCTGCGAGAATTTGCAGCGCGCGTTCGCTACCGCGTCGTCGGCTCACCGTTTGAGTTGAGTTTTCTGCACTGGCAGCACGCGCGCGCGCTTTGGCCGGCGGCGTATCGCGAACGGTTGCGCCTTCGCCCTCCCGCGGTGCTGAAGGTCAGTCTCGCGAACGCTTATCCCCGTTGCTACGCCACGCGGCGCATCAGCGCGAACGGATTTTATTTTGGTCCGTTTCCCTCGCGGCGCGCGGCGGACGCGTTTGCCTCCGGATTTCTCGACCTGTTTAAGATTCGCCGCTGCCAGATCAAGATTCGCCGCGACCCGAGTTTTCCCGGTTGCCTGTATTCCGAGATGAAAATGTGCCTGGCGCCGTGCTTCGCCGGATGTACTAAGGATGATTATGACGCTGAGGTACACCGCGTGGTCGCGTTTCTAGCGACGGGCGGCTCGTCGCTCACGGCGGAATACGAGCGCGAGCGCGAGGCCGCGAGCGAGGCGCTCGATTTCGAGCGCGCCGCCGCAGTCCACCGCCGCATCGAAAAGGCCGGCGAAGCGTTGCGCGGTCTGCCGGAACTCGCGCGGCGGCTCGACGATCTCAACGCCGTCGTTCTCCAGCGAGGCGCGGAGGAAGATACGATTGCCGTGTTTCTCGAGCGCGCCGGCCGCATCGAGGAGCCGCGGATGCTGCGCTTCGCCGAACTCGCCAGCGAGCCGCGATCGGTCGAACAAATCCTGCGCGAATGGCTGGAGCCGGCGGAGACCCCGAGTGCAACGGCCGGGAAGCTCGCTGCTTCACAGCAAAGCTTCCGTGAGTTGGAAGACCAGCTGAGTCTTCTGGCGCGCTGGTTTTACGGAAAACCGCGCGTGGGTGAAATTTTCTTCCGTGAAGGTCCAGTTCGCTCTTCTGCCGCGGGCCCGGAGGAAGCGGCGTCTGCCCCGGCACCCTCGGGGCGCGCGCGCCGCAACAGCGAGTGGCCCTATCGCAAAATTCTACGCGCTTGCTCGCGTCTGCTGGCCCCGCCGGGGGAAGACGGAGGGAGTCCACAGTCGAGAGTTGAGAGTTGAGAGTTTTCTGTTCTGCGATGTCAGCTTGCCGGGTCGAATCGCGTTGCGGTGTATGGACGTCTTGTGTAGCACTGGCTTCAACCTGCGTACTGTCGATTCGCCGCAACTCAAACCACACAGGCCCGCCCTGGCGGGAATGTGCTACTAGGAGTCTGTCCCGCAGAACGAAGAATCGCTTTTATCATCTTGGCCAGTCCCGTCAGGGACGAAAGAACGTAGCCCATCGCGCGAGCGGTGGGTATGGGTGAGGGCAGAGGGCCAAGCCCCGAAGGGGCGACACAGGGCGAATCAAATGTGCCGCCCCTTCGGGGCTGTCAAGGATTGTACCCCGTGCCCCACCGTTTCCACGGTGGGCTACGTTGTGACGTCCCTCCGGGACTTCGCGCAAGACACAAGCAGGACGCCGTGCGTTAACAGTGGTCGAAATTTTCTACGGGACAGACTCTTAGGCCGCGCCGGACCCGCGCAGTGTTGCTAAAAATTTTCGGTTGGACTTCTTGCTGTCAACTCTTAACTATCGACTCTCGACTCCGGTCCTACCCTTCCTTACCGCTGCGATGCCGCCCGTAACTCTTCACGCCATCCAGATTTTGCCTACTTCGCGTTTTGTTGCGACTGAAGCTCCACCAGGTATTGTTTCGCGGCATCCTTGTCCTGCCGAACGACGTTATATTTCAGGAATTGCCTGATCTGCGCGGCGGCGTCAGCCACGTCGCCCTGCTCGCCGTAGATTTGAGCAAGCAGGAAGTAGAGGCCGGGCTGATGGTGCTCACTGTCGATGGCAATCGCTTGCAGGGCGCTTTTTTGTGCTTCCGGTAGATTGTAGAGATGGAAGTGAGCGATAGCGCTGAAGTAGTAAGCATATCTGTCACCCACTGGATTTATACCGACAAATCGGTCAGATAGGGTCAGAAGCTCGCCCCATTCTTTCTCGCGTTCCAGCAGTCCCGCCAAACAAAGGTAGGGTGGCAAGTAAGTCGGATCCACACTTAGGGCCTGCGAACACGCATCGTGAGCTTCGTTCATCTTCTGTTCGTCTTGGAGAACCTGTCCCAACATTACCCAGGCGGCCTGGTAGTTTGAGTATTTCTCAATTGCGCCGCGAACGTGCTGTTCGGCCTCCGTCAATTTTTTCTTCTTAAAGGCTCCGCAAGCTTTTTCGTAGTCGCTTCTCGCCTTGGAGGGAACCCCCAGCCTTATTGCGCTCACCGTGGCACCCCGCACGGCGGTAAGGTCCCATGGAAGGCACCTTTCGTCCTCAATGACTACTGGCTTGGGGAGAGGTTGCGTGGTCGGTAGGAACACTCCGATTCCGGGTTGCGGTTGAGCCCCGGGATCGAATGTGGGCCCGCTGGAACGGCCGACCGGCGCGCCTCCGGTTGGTCCCCGAGATCCTCCTCCCGATCCGCCGGACGGAGGCGTGCTCTTCTGAGCCCGGAGTGGTACGGCAGACAACGCAATCGCTAAAGCCCAAAACGCCAGAAGTTTCAAGCAAGTAATCCCGGGTTGGTTCCGGAGGACGAGCATTAGCCTTTACTATGATGTTAAACCTGTTTTAGGGGGTGTCTAGATAATTCTTTTAGCCGAGGGTCGGGCAGAGGTCGGGGCTAGGATAGCGCTTACCGGTGCACAAGAGCGATGTCCAAGCGAGCCAGCGGTTGCTGAAAGTGCATGCCTGAGGGTTGACGCGTCCGCTCAATTCATACTCCAAAAGAGGCACTGTTTTTCTTCTGCGTCGGATTTTCGGAGAGTAGGGGCCACTTTCCGTTTATCGGTACTTGGGGTACCAGTGCGAGATGGTTTTCCCGATCATTTCGCTTGCGTTGCCGTGCGCCGCCGCACTTCGTCGAAGAAGTTTTCCAGAAAGATGATGTGGTTCTGCGCCTTCTCGTCTTGCGGCGTCCCGGCCGGCATTAAGGTGGCGACGCGCTTGCCGTCCGGCGCGAGATCATAGTTGGCGGTAAAGCGTACGCTCGGGATTCGCTTCTCCGACCACACTCTCGGCTTATCCGCCACAAACGAGTCGCCCTTCACCGTATACGCCGCCACCATGATCTGGTTGTCCTCAGTGCGGAAGAACAACTCGTGCCCGTTACGCGACCATATCGGGTACATGCCGCCGCCGTTCGAGATTTGCCATTTGCCGCCTTTGTCCGGGAAGGCTCGCACGTAAACCTGATAGGCTCCTGACTCGTTTGAAGCATAGGCCAGCCACCGGCCGTCGGGAGAGAAGGAGTCGTGCCGCTCGTCGAACGGGGTTTGCAAGTAGGGCTCCGGCTTCCCAGCCCGAAGTCCCGCTACGTCGCTCTCCAAAGGCATGGTCCAGAGGTCATACCCGGTACCGGGATTCACTTCCTCAAACGCTAAACGCTTGCCATCGGCTGGGAGGGACCACGGGAATTGCAGATTCTTGCTCTGAGTCAATGGCTGGGGCTTGCCTGCCCCGTCGGACCGGGTCCAAAACATGCCTCCTGGCGCTTGGTACAGGATGTACCGGCCGTCGGGGCTCCAGATAGGATAGGTGGAAGATGCGGGTCCGAAAGTCAAGCGCGTCATGGTGTCGCGCTTCCATTCATAGACCCAGATGTCCGACGCCGTAGATATCGCCAGCCTATTCCCGTCCGGGGACAAACTTGGACGCACATACAGGCCCGGCTTGGCCAGCAACGGTTGCGTCTTGCCTGCGGCATCGAGCCATTGTACGGTAAACAGTCCGGAGCCCCCTCCGCCGCTGCGGTAAATCAGCGTCCCGGTCTGGGAGAAATCAAACTGCGCCGTACCGGTTGAAGCGTTGTAGCCAACTTGGTCCAGCACCGGAGCGGGAGTGCCTCGCACCTCCAGCCGGTCCAAGTCGAACGGTACCGCAAACAGTGTGTCCCGGTTCACGTAGATCAAATGGCCGCTGGGCAAATACCGGCCGAACGTGCCGCCCCGCTGGAGCGTTTTCCTGCGGTGGTCAGTCAAAGACATGACTTCGATGCTGGCCCCGTCGTACCCACCCCCCACTGCGCTGTTAGCTGTGAACAGCACAGCCTTGCCACCAGGAAGAACTTGAGGGTAGCGATGGGTGTTTTCTCCATTTTGTACCTCGGTCACAGGCGTTGGCACGCCTCCAGCGGAGGGGATCCGCGATAGGCCGCTGGTGTTGCTGAGCGCCACGATGATATTGCCATCCTCCCCCCAACTGCCACCCCGGCCACTGACGGCATTGCACAAGGTGATCGCCCCGCCGCCGTCCACCGAAATCTTTTCGAGTTTTCCGCTTGTAAAAAATGCAATCCATTGCCCATCTGGCGAGAAGAAAGGAGCAAAGCCGCCTTGCGTTCCTGCAAGCTCAGCGGCGTTGGGTTGATCCAGCCGCCGCGTAAAAAGCCGGGCTTGCGACACGTACACTATCCGCGTGCCGTCGGGCGAGAGTATGGCGTCCCCTCCATACGGGGAGCCCAGAGAAACGTCGGGGCCGAGATCAACATCCAACCGCACCAGTGCACGCTCAACAGGCTGCGTCGCTCGCCACCAGCCAAACGCCAACACGACCGCTACAATTGCTAGTGCTGCGGC
Organism: Terriglobia bacterium; assembly: GCA_963811715.1. Taxonomy (GTDB): domain Bacteria; phylum Acidobacteriota; class Terriglobia; order Acidiferrales; family UBA7541; genus Palsa-360. Next base: position 629,359 of record CAWESM010000003.1, on the reverse strand, counting down.
CACCGCACCGACTGCCAAAAGCAACTTGCTCATGGAAACTGGAGCAGCCTGCGTGGCGCCGGAATCTTTCGGCGCCGCAATCGCATCCTCAATCTCGATCCGGATGGTCGCCGCATCCGGAGTTCGCTGACGCCGATCTTTCCGCAGGCAGCGTTGGAGCAGAACGCGAATGGATGGAGAGATGTTCGCGGGCAGAGCGTCGAACGCGGGTTCCGTCTTTACCACTGATGCGAGAATGTCCCCGACATCCTCGCCGTGGAATGCGGGCTTACCGGTCAGCAGCTCGTATAGCACAGCGCCAAAGGCCCAGATGTCAGTGCGCTTGTCCACGGCTTTGCCTTTGGCCTGCTCGGGGCTCATGTACGCCGCAGTGCCGAGAATCACTCCCTGCATCGTCGCTGCCATGCTCAAGGTCGGTGAATTGCCCATGTCCTCCGTTGCTGTGTCACCCGCGAATGCCTTCGCAAGACCAAAATCTAGAACCTTCACTTTGCCTTCCGCCGTCAACTTCACGTTGGCGGGTTTCAGATCACGGTGGATGATGCCTTTTTCGTGCGCTGCTTCGAGCGCTTCGGCGATTTGCTTTGCAATCGAAAGCGCTTCTTCAACCGGAACAGGCCCGTCGCGATTGACAAGCTGTTGCAGCGTCTCACCCGAGACCAGCTCCATGACCAGATAGCTCGTGCCGCCAGATTGTTCGAGTCCGTGAATTGTCGCGATATTGGGATGATTCAGCGCGGCCAGCATTTTGGCTTCACGTTGAAAGCGTGAGAGTCGCTCAGCATCATGCGCAAAGACTTCGGGCAAAACTTTGATCGCCACATCGCGCCCGAGTTTGGTGTCGTGCGCTTGATACACTTCGCCCATGCCGCCCGCGCCAATTTGCGCGACGACTTCGTACGAGCCGAGTTTGGAGCCAGAGGGGATCGCCATAAGGGTCCCGCAGCCGGGAGTGGCGAGAGTATACATCCGCGAGGCTATTCTCAGGAAAAATCAGAGGCGACGAAGCCGAGTCCCGATAAATCAGGAAGTGGGTTCGGCGCAAACCAATAAGGTTTGATGACGCTCACCGCAGGGCGTCAAATCTCGTCAAGGCAGTTTTCATTTCAGACTCTGAGTGATCTCGATCACCAGACGAGGAGGTTTAGCTTACGGATGACAAAACTGTTTTAGACTGGGGAAAAACCAGGAGTAACTTTTCGCGAGGGTTTGCGTCAATCAGAGTATGCACAAAAACTCCGATGATGGTCAGGATGAAATGAGGAAGACTGCCACTGCATTCCGCAAGGGCGCGAGCGCGCAGCGGGCGCCACTGAAGGTTTCTTGCTTCCGATTATTTGTTGCCGGCGGAGTTATGCTGGTTGCGTCACTGGCTCTGGACGCGGCGGGCTGGGCCCAGCAGCGGACGGCGGGCCCGCAGGTCAATACCATTGTTTCGGAATGGTTGGCGGCGGTGGGCGGAAGCGAACGCATCGCCAGGGTAAGGAGCATCTACCGCACCGCCGCGAGCGATGAGGATGGCCTGGAGGGCACGCGCGAAGAATGGATTACGGCGCGACTTAATCGCAAAGAGAAGATTGACCACGTGCACGACCAATCCGTCACAGTGCTGAATGGCAGAGAGGCCTGGTTGCGCGACTGGAACGGCAAGCGGCAAAAGCTTGTGGCCTATGACCTGCAAGTGCAAGAGGACATGGCCATACTGCACAGCTTTGCCGCGCTCGAAGGCCGGGCGGGCGCGGCAGAATACGCAGGCGAGACGCTGGATGGGAAGGCGGTGATGCTGCACTTCCATCCCGCGCTGGGCTTGGAGCTTACGTACTACCTGGACAAGGCCACGCACCTGCCAATCAAAGCTGACTGGCCAAGCTTTGATGGCCCCATGACCACGACGTTTTCCGACTGGCGCGAGGTCGGGGGCTTGAAGGTTCCGTTTGCCGAGAACCAAAGCGACGGCATCAACACCACCAAGCTGCAGATAAAGCAGGTGGAGTTCAACCGCAAGCGCACTAGCTTCGCGCCGCCGGCAGCGGGCGCTGATGACGCGTTCTTCCTAACCTCCGGGCCGGTGACCGTGCCCTTCAACTTCCAGAACAAACACATCCTGTTTGAGACGCAGGTGAATGCCCAGCCGCCAATCTGGTTCCTGATGGATACAGGATCGAACTACAGCATCATCAATGAGCCGCGGATGGAGCAGTTTCGTCTGAAGAGTTACGGCGGGCTGAAGACCGAAGGCGGGGCCAACACCGCCAGCGGCTCGTATGTGGAAGGTGTGACCTACCGCGTAGGCCAGATGGAGGTGCGCAACCAGCGGGCGGCGGTGCTCTCGCTGTCGGGACTGGAAAAAGTCTTTGGCATGCCCCTGGGCGGAATACTGGGATACGACTTCATCAGCCGCTTCGTGATTGCGATTGATTATGGAAAGCAGACGATCACTTTTTATCCAGCCAACTACCGCTATCGCGGCAGGGGAGTGGCGGCGCCATTTTTCGTGCAGGGACAGCAACCTTACATGAAGGAGAGCATCACGGTGAAGGGCGAAACGTTGCCGGCGCTGTTCATCCTGGATGTGGGCGCGGCAGATACACTCACGCTTACTACTCCGTTCGTGAAAGAGCACAACCTGGTGGAGTTGGCGGGCGAGAAAAGGCGCGACTCACGAACGCTGGCGGGATCAGAAAAAGAATTCTTTGGCGGCACCACGCTGCGTGGGCTGGTAGACCAGATGGCGTTTGGCGGCTTCCTGCTCAATCACATCCCGGTGAACCTTTCACTGGGAACGCGCGGGGCATACGCCAGCCCGTTTTTTTCAGGAAACATCGGGGAAACAATCCTTTCGCGGTTCAAACGGGTGTGGCTGGATTATCCGCGCAACCGGCTCATCTTGGAGCCGGGGCCGGATGTGGATGCGCCATTCCCAGAGCACCGCAGCTTTGGGCTGACGCTGCTCTCCGATGGCCCTGACCTCAATATATTTCGCGTGACCGAGGTAACGAAGGATTCACCCGCGCAGAAAGCCGGGTTCGAGAAGGGTGACGTGATTGCTGGGGTGGATTCGACTGCGGCGAACCAGATGACCTTGGGCAAACTGCGGGAGCTGCTGAGCCAGGATGGGACGCAGCATGTGTTCGCGATCAAGCGGGAAAACGAAGAGTTGAAACTGCCAATCACGGTGGAAGATGTGCCGATTTCAAATATTCAGTAGCGAACAGTAACTGAGGAGCTGTTTCCTCGGCAGGTGCTCACCGGCAGAGAAATCAAGGGGATCATAAAGCGAGAATTGAAGAGGATCACAGCCACTCATCTGAACACTTGAAAGGAGAGGGGGAACTAAATCAAGAACGGTAGTTTTCGGCCGAATACTTCTATGTCAATTTTCTAGCCCCAAATCACTTGCGGCGCCCCTTCAAACGCCAAACGCACACGCAGCCAGGGGGTCTGCTGCGTCGTCTTATCGGAAACAGCCCGTCCTCTGGCCGCTCGCCTTCCACCGCAGGTTCGGCTAAGATGAAACGTTTTTTCGGGGCCGGGAGAAGGCGACAAAACGTATGGCTACGACTTCGGACAGATTAGGAACTCCTTCGGGCGCAGTCCGCGTGCGATTTGCGCCTTCGCCGACGGGGTACTTGCATGTCGGGGGAGCGCGGACGGCGCTATTCAACTGGTTTTTTGCGCGGCGGCAGGGCGGCACGATGATTCTTCGCGTCGAGGATACCGACGTCGAGCGGAATCGTCCGGAATTGGTGGAAGGAATTCTGGACGGTTTGCGCTGGCTGGGGATTGATTGGGATGAGGGGCCGTATTTCCAATCGCAGCGGCTTGATCTGCACCGGGCGGCGGCGGAAAAGCTGGCCGCTTCGGGTGCGGCGTATTTCTGCGATTGCCCGCCGGAGAAATACGCGGGCGGCGACGCGGTGGAAGAAACCGACGATGCAAAAAAGGAAGCGGGACCGCGGCGCGTTACGCGTTGCGCGTGCCGCGAAGGCAAGGCCGGGCTGACTTCTAGAAACGCAGCCATCCGATTCCGCGTTCCGCTCGGGACCACGACGAAATTTGACGACGCGGTGTTCGGACGCCGCGAAGTGTCGAATGAAGAGATCGAGGATTTCGTTCTGCTGCGCTCACCCAAGGAAGGACAGACTCATGGAGCGCCCACCTACCAACTGAGCGCCGTCGTGGACGACATCGACATGCGCATCACGCACGTGATCCGCGGCTCCGACCACATCTCGAATACGCCGAAGCAGGCGCTGCTGTATCGCGCGCTGGGCGCCGCGCCGCCCGTGTTTGCGCACGTGCCTCTGATCCTCGGCCCGGACCGCACGCGGCTCTCGAAGCGACATGGCGCCACCAGCGTGGGCTCCTACCGCGACGAGGGATTTCTGCCGGAGGCGTTCCGGAATTTTCTCGCGCTGCTCGGATGGTCGCCGGGCGAGGACGCCCAATTCCTGCGCACGTCCGAAATCGTCGCGCGTTTCTCGCTCGAAGGCGTGAGCCGCACCAATGCCGTGTTCGACCGCGCAAAACTCGAATGGTTCAATACGGAGTATCTGCAGAAGCTGCCGATCGACGATTTGCTTCCCGCCGTGCAGGCCGAACTCGAACGCGCAAAACTCTGGCAGCCGGAATGGGCTGGAGCGAAACGCGAGTGGTTCTCAAAGACCGTGGACCTGCTGCGGCCGCGCACGCGCCTGCTGCCGGATTTTTCGACGTGGGCCCGCGCGTTCTTCAGCGATTCGTTTGACTACAATCCGCAGGCCCGCGAAAAATTCTGGAAGGACGAGCGCTTGGGCGAGATGCTTGGAAAACTCGCTGACGGCCTCGCGGCGCTCCCCGACTGGAACCACGACGCATGCGACCACGTGTTGCGCGAACTGGCCGCGGCGGAAGGCGTCAAGGCCGGTCTGCTGATCAACGCGACGCGCGTGGCGATTGTAGGGCAGGCCGTGGCGCCGCCGTTGTTTGAAACGATGGTCGTGCTCGGGCAGGAGCGCGTTGTCAGCCGGCTGCGGCGCGCCGTGGAAGCGTTCGTTGCGCACTGACGCAGACGCACGTGAAGTGTTGCTTACACATCGGAACAAACCACCTGGCCTGACGAGCCTGTGTGAGAACTGCCATTCGTGACCGCTATGTGTCGCACCTACGGTGCTCGGAATTCCTATGGCCACCGTTCCCAACCCTTCCGGGCTGGGCTACGTTCTGTCGCGCCTCCGGCGCTCCGGCATTGTCGCTGTCGATTTGGAATCTTCCCGTGGTGACGAGCGCCTTGTAATTGGTAACTCATGGTTACCAATTGTTAATTTCTAAGTTAGGAAATAGTGCTGGAAGCGCGGAAGACTGTAGCCCAGTGTGGAAGCACTGGGTACGGGACATAGGAAAATACCAAGCGCCGTAGGTGCGGCAGATGCGCCTGATGGCCAGAACTACAACCTACGAAGATTCTCTGGTTGTCACACAGATTCTGACGACCAGGGCTACGGCATTTCTGACATTGAATCCAATTTCAGCGGACGAGATCGGATGCAAAAACCAGGGTGATTCCTTGGCGCTCGACTACCGGAAGCATTTCGGCGAGGACCTGCAAAGTTTCGGGATGCGGGTGGCCGATGGCTAGTGCGGAGCCTTTTTCGCGGGCGTCGCGGACGGCCAACGCAAATTGTTTTCGGATGGCGCCGGGCGACTGCTCATCGTCCAGAAAAACGTTTCGCGACGTTGCGGGAATGCCCGCGTTGTGCGCCGCGGTTTCGGCAACGGTGGCCGCCGTTGTGCGGCTGTCCACAAAAAATAATTTGCGCTCGCGCAGTAGAGGCATCAATTCGCTCATCAAGGTTGGGTCGGAAGTGCCGCGGGAACCTTCATGATTGTTGACGCCGACGGCGTACGGCACGGATTCCAGCATCGCCGCGAACGTGCGTTCCACGGCTCTCGAATCCATGCCGGATTGCAACTCAATCGGTTCGTCATTTTCTCCGTCGGTGGAAGCCATCGGCAGGTGAAGTAAAACCTGGTAACCGCGCCGATGCGCCTCCTCGGCGATTTCTCCGGAATCGGATTGATGCGGAAGCACGGACAGAGTCAGCGGATACGATAGCCGAAACAGCGCGTCGGCCTGGGCGCGATCGTTCCCCAGATCATCGATCACGATCGCGAGGCGCGGCTGATGCGACCCTGCTCGCGCGGGCGCGGCAACGGCAAGCGGCGCAATCAGATGAATCGACTGCGTGCGCCGGCCCTCCAGTATGTAGTCGAAACGCTCGACGCCGGGCGCTCCGGAACGGGCGACGCGCTGCATGTGATGAAACTTGGCAACGCGGTTGAGTTCTTTCTCGATTGCATCCTGCGCGGCCCGGTCAGGAACACCCGAACCGGTGAGTGGGATTGTGATGTAAATTTGGTCGGCGGCAAGCGTTTGAGGCTTCCCGGGCTGGCGTGCGGCCAACTCAGGACGCATCCCGACTTCGGCACGTCCGCCACTCGCATTCCGCGCGGCAAAAGCGAATTCACGCGTTATGGCGCGGACTTGCGCGGTGGCCGGAGGAGAGGGTTTCTTGCAGCCGGCCGCGCAGATCAGCGCGAGGCTGAGCAGGAAAAGAATTACAAGATGTAAGCGGGAGACGAGAAGAATGTATTTGTGGAAGCCGTTCGAGCGGCGCCTCAAACGTCAGGCGGCTTTGCTGGCCTCGCCGCCTTTCAGCAGCTCGAGCGCCTTGTTGTAAACCGGATCATCCGAGGTTGGCAACTGGCCAGGACCGAGCGGCGGAGGCTCTTCCGTGTCCGTGCTGGCATCCGGATCCTGGGACTTCGCATGCACTTCGACTGTCGGGACCACGCCCTCCTCCACGATGGACTTGCCTTCCGGCGTGGAATAGAACGCGACCGTGAGGATCACGGCTCCCCCATCATCGAGGGGAATCGTTTTTTGCTCGGAGGCAGTCCCGAACGTGCGTTCGCCCAGGACTTCGCCGCGCTTGTTGCCCTTGATCGCGGCAGCCAGAACTTCCGCGGCTCCCGAGGTGCTGGAGGAGATCAGCACGTCCACCGGGGCGCGCCAAACGACTTTGTCGGGCTCCGCCGAAAACTCCTTGCGCGGAACGGTCTGCCCTTCGAGTGACGTAATCTTGCCGGAAGAGAGAAAGAGCTGGGCGGCAGCAATTGCGTCGGGAACTTGACCCCGCGTGCAATCCCGCAAATCGAGAACGAGTTTGTGCAAGCCCTGCTTGTCAAACAGCAGCAGCTTGTCGCGCAGCTCCGTTACATCCAGCGGCTCCATGGCCGGCAGGCGCACATAACCGACGTCTTCGGCGACACGTTCGGCCACCACGTGCTGCGGTCCAATCACCGCGCGATTGAGGCTGATTTCCTGAGGTTCCGTCTTACCGCGCCGCACGACGGCAACCTTCACGGGCGTGCCCGGCGCGCCCTGCAGGAGCATCGTCGCCTGTCCCACCGACATGTCGCGCGTGCCAAATCCCGCGATGGCCTCGAGAATTTCCCCATCGCGCAGGCTGGCCTTCTCGGCCGGGCCGTCGGGCACTACCGATACGACAACGATGTACCCATAGCGCTTAGAGATCGTCATTCCAGCGTCGCCGTGCTGCGCGTTCTTGATCCGGTCGCGGTAGTCGGCATACTCGCGCGCACTCAGATATCCGGATTGCGGGTCGAGGGATTCGAGCAGGCCATGCAAGGCCCCGGCGGTGACCAGGGTCATGTTCGGTTCGTCAACGTAGTCTTCCTGGATGTGCTGCAAGACTTCGCCGAACACGCTCAGCGAGCGGAAGGACTTGTCGTCGTTCGACTTGCCGAGAACGTAGCCCAACCCGGAGTACAGAAATATAATGACGGAAAGAGTGACGATAGAAACTTTTGTGAGGCGGTTCATCGTTTGGGGGCCTCTAATCTTTGGAGCAACTCTAAAAGTATAGCATGCCCACGTCCTACGTAGCGCAGGGATTCTGGAGCGGTTGTCTAGCGGGACCTTCGCAATTCCGGCGCGGCCGTGGCCGAAGATTCGCCCGTTGCAAGATCTTCAATCGGCGTGAGATAGGTCCGTGATAGGCGATCTTGCCAGCAAAGATGATCTTCATCCCACAGCGCCCAAAGGAATCCCAAGAAGCAAGTTCCGGCAGACGCCAGGTAACCGAAACTCCTCCAAACCATCTGCCGTGAAGTGGGCATGCTGCCATCGAAACTCACGACACGCAATCGGGAAAGCATCATCCCCGGCGTGCAACCGCCGAAGATCGTGAACAACGCGAAGTATTGCGCGTAAAACAATACCAGCGTGGCACCGGTGACCACGGCATCGAGCTTGTTGAACCCGATGCGGCCGCCCAACGCCCAGAAGAGCGCCAGCATTCCGCCGTAGCTGAATAGAAGAAGGCCGACGTCCAGCATGGCAGCCCTCCGGCGCTGGCGTAGAGTCGCGATTGGGTGAAGGGAGTCCGGCGCCGTTCCAAAGCCGGGTTGCGCCGCAGCCGGGTATGCCAATTCATGTCTCGGGATCGTTATTTCAACGCGTTCGGTGCGCGGCCTCCGGCGAAGAGGCGACCGCACCGCAGGTGCGAGTGGGGCAAAGGAAGGCAAAATATCTTCCTCTTCGATCCCAGACCCGGATTCAGCCTCAAATGGCAGGGCGGACTGTAGGTCAAGGCCCACGCCACCGTGACGGCGGACTCGATACGCATGAAGCCGGTCGGACAGCTCGCGCCGCCACTCCGGTTCCACGGCGAGGTTGCCCTCCGTGGGAATGACCACTCGACGCGATACGCCGGTCCGCCCGGAAGGGACCAAAGGCGCATCACAAGAACAACAAATATCGGCGGGTTCGCCGTTAACGGCGCCGCAATGCTGGCAGGTTTTTATCACCGATCCGTTTTGCGCTGCGGATGTCTCGCCGAACGGAATCCGGGAGTCGAAGGCATTTTAACAGTAGCGCAGCAAACAGAAAAGAAAAGCGTTGAATTGTAACGAATTGGATAACCCGGGCAGCACGGCGTGCCCGATCGGAATCTATGGAATGCAGCGCTACGGGGTGCGAGCCGGCCGGAATTCGGACCGGTTCACCGTCGTTGTAAGCATCCGGAGGGAATGCTAGGCTAGCGAGCTATTTTCGGTGAGACGATTCAGGCCTGCTGTTCCCCAGGTGAGCGGGGGCGCCAACACTCAATAGCGGGCTCAACCAGGCAGGCTCTTTACTCGGAGCTCGCCAAACTATGATTACCTTCCGCAAGATCATCCGCGCGCTTTCCTTGCAGGCCGTTTGCGTCCTGCTCGCAGGCGGTGTCTTGGCATCCGGCGTCGCGGCACAAGTACCGCCGAAACGGGCGCGCCCGCAATCCGGCGAGACAACGGTGCGTCTCGAGGCCGAACAGCAGCGCAAGGAAGGCGACTTATTTTTAGCCGACGGCAAAGTCGAAATTCTATACGGGAACTATCGGCTGCGCGCCGACCACGTGCAATACAACGCAAAAACTTACGCGGCCGCGGCGCGCGGCCATGTCCAACTCGACGTGGACACGCAGCACCTGGCGGCGGACACTGCCGAGTTCAACGTAAAAACGGGGGAGGGCCGTTTCGAACACGTGCGCGGCGAAGTGAAAGCGGAGCACCGGTCGAACGCGTACATCTTGGTCTCGCCCAATCCGCTGACGTTCGAGGCGGAGGAGGTACGGCGGATCGACAGCCAGACCTACACGATCGAGCACGCCTGGCTGACCGTGTGCGAACCGGACAAACCGAGCTGGAAGTTTTTCACCTCCCACGCCACGGTACGCGTGGAACGGTCCGTCGCAATGGTCAACGCCAACTTCCGCTTGTTCGGCATTCCGTTGATCTACCTGCCGTATGCCACGGCGCCTGCGGGAAGCAAATTGCGGCAATCCGGATTCCTGTTGCCCGAGTTTAGTGACACATCGTTGAAAGGAATGGTGTTGGGCGACGCGTATTATTGGGCGCCTAGGGACTGGACGGACCTTTCACTCGGCGCGGAATATCTGAGCCGGCGCGGCTGGCAGCAGAACGGAGAATTCCGCGCGAAGCCTTGGGAGAATGTAAACATCGCCGCGAAATACTTTGGTGTAATCGATCGCGGATTGCCAGGTTCGACGGGCGCGCCGGTGAAACAGGGAGGCCACTCCGCGCAACTCGTTTTCAATGCCTTGCTGAATGGCGGGTGGCGCGCCGTTGCGAATCTCAACCAGCTGACCTCGCTGACGTTTCAACTTGCCTTTGCGCCGACGTTCGGAGAGGCGGTGAACTCGGAGGTGCGCAGTTCCGCGTTTTTGACCAACAATTTCCACGGTTTTAGTGTCAATTTTGCCGCGGGGAGTTACAAGAACTTCGTGAACGCGCAGCCGGAAGTTGCCGTCGTGTTGCGCAACGCTCCGGAAGCGCGATTCAGTTCCGTGGATCAATCGCCTTGGAGCTGCGTGCCGTTTTATTTTGGAGTGGATGCCTTCGCGGGGGCGGTCCACCGCAGCGATGAGAATTTGGTGGCGGGAGTAGTCGTCCCCGGAGTCGATACGCCGAGCGCCGTCGAGCGCTCGGAAATCGCGCCGCGCATCGTTGTCCCGTTGCATTGGGGTCCGTGGCTGGGGGTCACCACGAGCTACACCGTACGGACCACGAGCTACGGCGCGCAGGAGATTGCGGGAACCGTCGTCAGTGACTCCCTGCGCCGGACCACCGGTGAGTTGAGCATCGATCTGCGGCCGCCGTCGCTCGAACGCGTCTGGGAGAGCGAGACCGGGAAATGGAAGCATACGATCGATCCGGAAATCACCTACAACTACGTGCGCGGTGTGAATCAATTCGACCATTTCATTCGCTTTGATGAGGACGAAACCCTGACAGACACGAATGAATTCATGGTTTCGATCACGCAGCGTCTGTTTCATCGCGCGGGAGACGGCCAGGCCGACGAACTAGTGAGCTGGCGCGTGGCGCAGAAATATTACTTCGATCCGACGTTCAATGGCGCGCTCGTTCCCGGAACTCGGAACGTCTTTCAGGCGCTCGATTCGATCACGCCGTTCGCGTTTGCGGATGAACCACGGCACTTTTCTCCGATCGATAGCGATCTCCGCGTGACGCCCGGCGGGGTTTATGATGGGCAGGTTCGGCTCGATTACGACACCGTGCGCCAGAGGCTCACGACCGCAGGCACTCTGCTAAAAATTCGCCCGTATCAGAATTTCAATTTCACGGTGGCGCATTTCTCCATCGACAACACCACTGTTCTGCAGCCTCTCGCCAATCAGATTCGTACGCTAGTGGGATACGGTGACTTGAACCGCCGGGGCCTGAACGCCGCCTTTGGGATCAGCTACGACATCAAGCAGCAGGTCCTGCAAAGTCAGTTGATGCAGGTCAGCTATAACGGCTCCTGCTGCGGAATCGCGTTCGAGTATCGCCGCCTGGCCCTCGGGCAGGTGCGCACGGAGAACCAGTTCCGCGTCGCTCTGATCATTGCTAACATCGGGACGTTCGGAAATCTGCGGCGCCAGGAAAAGATGTTTTAAGGGAGCGGGCGGGCTGGAACTCAATGACGAAGGAAGACTCTTTCTCATTTGCCACGATCGAAGAACTCAGTGCGCTTTTGGCGAAACGCAAGATCTCGCCCGTCGAGTTGACCGACCATTTCCTGCGCCGGATCGAGCGATACAATGCGCGACTCAACGCGTATCTGACCGTTACGGCCGAGCACGCGCTCGACGCCGCGCGGCGTGCGGAAAAAGAGTTGGCCCGCCGTCGCGGACCGGCTGGCCAGCGCCGGCCGTTGCTCGGGATTCCCATGACTCTCAAGGACAACATCTGGACGCGCGGCATACGCACGACCGCGGGGTCAAACGTGCTGCGCGACTTTGTCCCCGCGGAAGACGCAACCGTGGTGCGGAAACTTTCCGCCGCGGGCGCCATTCTGCTGGGCAAGACGAATCTGCACGAATTCGCCTATGGGGTTACATCCAACAATGCGCACTATGGCGCGGTTCACAATCCCTGGGCGCTCGATCGCATCCCGGGCGGTTCGAGCGGCGGCTCTGCCGTCGCGATTGCAGCGGGCCTTTGCGCCGCATCGGTGGGCACGGATACGGGCGGCTCGATTCGGATTCCTTCCGCGATGTGCGGAATCGTGGGCCTGAAACCAACTTTTGGGCGTGTGAGTGTGTTTGGCACCATTCCCCTTGCGCCGGCGTTTGATCACGTCGGCCCTCTCGCGCGCAGCGTCGCGGACGCGGCCATATTGCTCGGCCTGCTCGCAGGGCGCGATCCGTTGGACGCGACATCGTCGGCGCATCGCGTGGAAAATTTCAGCGCCGCACTTCGCAAGCCGCTTCGGAAGTTTCGCCTCGGCCGCCCGCGCGAGTATTTCTGGGAAAAGCTCGACGGCGATGTGCGCCGTGCGACCGAAGCGGCGGTTCGCGAAATGGAAAAACATGGCGCGACGGTCCGTGAAATTTCGCTTCCGCATCTGAGCGAGTCCGCCGACGCTGCCGCGAATATTTCTCTCGCTGAAACGCGATACGGCCACGAAACGGCTGGATACTTTCCGGCGCGCGCGGAGGAATATAGCGAAGAGGTGCGCCAGCGGATCGAGGCGGGCGGAAAAGTGCTGGCCACGCAATATCTGGCCGCTCACGACGTGCAGAAGCGCGTGCGAGCGGATTTTGACGCCGCGTTTCAAGAGGTGGATGCGATCGTAGCGCCCACGGTCCCTGTTCCGGCGCCTCCCATTGGCGCGGAATCTGTCGACGTTAACGGCGAGCAGATCGGTGTGCGCGCCGCGCTGGTGGGGATGAATCGTCCTGCAAATTTCACCGGCCATCCGGCAATTTCGGTCCCGTGCGGTTTTACTCGGGATGGCTTGCCTGTCGGGCTGCAATTGATCGGGCGCAGGTTCGACGAATCCACGCTGTTGCGAATCGCGTTTGCTTATGAACGAGCGCACGACTGGCGCTCGCGGCATCCCTACCTCGATTGATCTTCCTGCATAGCCGGAGAAAGTCCTCGGGTCTGAAGTGCGGTCTATGCATCCCGATCCGGCCGGGGACCCGGGCTACCACATTCGCACAATCGATTTTGGGCCGTTGTAGCCTGCCTCTTTTGAGGCGGGGCTTTGTACTGTCCCATACGTGAACAATTCCCTGGGCAGGCAACCACTCGTGGGAAAATGTGGCGCATGCTGAATCTTCGGCTCTCCCCAGCCGTCTAATCTAACGGGAATGATGTAAACTTGGAAAGGTGCTTCGCGGGAGTCTATTGGACTGATGCAAGTTTCGATTCTTTACGCGTTCGTGGCGGGGATTATTTCGTTCCTGTCCCCTTGTGTGCTGCCCCTGGTGCCGGGATACGTCTCGATGCTTTCGGGGATCGGCGTCGAGCAGCTTCGCGCGGGCCAGCCGCCGCGCAACAGCCTGTTCGCCTCATCGCTGGCGTTTGTCGCGGGATTTTCCGTGGTGTTCATCAGTTTCGGGGCCGCGGCAAGTGTGGTGGGCCAGTTTCTGCTGCAGCATAAATCGCTGATGGGGCCTGTGGCGGGCGCGGTCATCATCCTGTTCGGATTGCATTTGGTCGGCTGGCTGATTAAGATTCCTGTAAGTACTGGACTAGTAATTGGCGGCGTGCTGGCGTTTGGCGCCGCGATCCTCTGGCGCCGTTCGGGGACGGAAACCATGGGGCCCGGCGGCATGTTCGGCTCGGTGCAATTGCTCTCGGTCGCGCTCATTTTTCTCGCTGGGCCGTCGCTGACTCGCTGGCTCAATCGCGACGTCCGCTTCCATAATCTTGGCACGCAGACGGAAGAACAAGCCAAATCCCGCGGGGCGCTTTCCGGAGTGACCAGCGGCTTTCTATTGGGCTTCGCGTTCGCCTTCGGGTGGACGCCGTGCATCGGCCCGATTCTCGCCGCCGTACTCGCGCTCGCGGCGAACGCGGAAACGATTTCCCGCGGCGTTTTTCTTCTCGCTGTTTATTCGGCCGGCCTCGCGGTTCCCTTTCTGCTGACCGCGATCGGAATCAATCGATTCTTGCGTTTTTACCAGCGTTTCCGGCGCCATCTGCACACCGTGGAAGTACTGAGCGGCGTATTGCTGCTGTTCGTCGGCGGGCTGATTTTTCTGAACCGGCTGACCTGGCTATCGGGTAAACTGGGCTTTCTGAATAAGTTCGCGCTTTAGGGAGTGTTAGAAATGAAAAAGGGCATCCTGGTCGGCGTCGGCGTGGTTGCACTTCTAACGGTTATGGTATGGGCCGATCGGAAATTTCCCGCGGCCGGAAGGCAGCGGGTGAACGCGTCCAGCACAGCAAGCGACGCTGCCATGCCGAGCATCGTCATGAAGGACTTGAACGATCGCGACGTGACGCTGGCGCAATACAAAGGGCAGGTGGTCCTAGTGAACTTCTGGGCCACGTGGTGCGAGCCTTGCAGAGTCGAAATCCCCTGGCTGATCGAGTTTCAGCAAAAGTATAGCCCACGCGGCTTCACGATCCTGGGACTTTCGATGGACGAAGAGGGCAAGAAAGTGGTCGAACCCTACCTCGAAAAAGAGCGTTTCGACGTGAACGGCCAGAAAGAGGCGATGAATTATCCAATTCTGCTCGCCAACGATTCCATTGCGGACAAGTTCGGCAGCATCATGGGCATGCCCACCAGCATGCTCTTCACGCGCGACGGCAAGAAGGTCAAGACGATCGTAGGCCTGGTCAATCACGATGACATTGCCAAGGCTATCGAAGGACTCCTGTAGCTATTTTCTCCCACTGATTGCTAGAGCGTTGGAAGTGGCCCGCTCTTCTCTTTCAATGGGGTCATAAGAGGTCATTCAGTCTTTCCACGCTAATCTCGGCATCGCGCAGAATGCTCTTCAGTAACTTGGGATGGAGGATCTTTGCGGCGTGAAAAGGGACAGTTACACGTTTACCCGCACTGTTCTTGTAAATCATGTGGCTCCCGCTTTGTCGCGCGAGAGAAAATCCAGCGTTTTCCAACACAGCAACGATCTGACGGGCAGTCAGGCGCGGAAGCTTGGGCATCAGACGGCAATTTCGACGGTGGATAGGCTTACGGTCGTGTGTTCGGGAATTTCCTCGCCGCCTGCAAGATGATCCTCGATATGCAGGCGGATCGCATCCTTGATGTTTTCCACGGCCTCTTCGTATGTGTCTCCCTGGCTGTAGCAGCCTTGAAGGGCCGGACAGGAAACAAAGTAGCCGTCAGAGTCAGCCTCTAACACGATTGGAAGCGTGAGGTGTTTCATAAGCAAATTATAGGCTCACTACTGGTTTCTTGCCAGCGGCAATCATGGAATCGACGCGGATATGGAAATGCTCCGTCCCGTATTGAATTTTTGCGCCGGACGGCGGTGATTTGAGTTTCTATGCGACAATTCGCGGAGGCGCCGGATTTTTCCGGTCCTTGCCAGGAAACCTTGCAGATGAATCTCTTTCGGACCCTTGGGCGTATAGAATAGACGACCGGCGGGATTTCATGAAGACACGAATCCAACTGCGCGAGCCCATCTTCGTGGCCCTGGAAACGCTACGCGCGCACAAGCTGCGCTCGTTCCTGATGCTGCTGGGGATCGTTCTGTCCGTCTCTACTCTGATCATGGTGGTCGCCCTGATCTCCGGGGTGAACCTCTACGTGGCCGACCGCGTTGCGAACCTCGGATCGAACGTCTTTCTGGTCCTGCGATTCCCGATCATCCCGGATATGAATGAGTTCGTCAAAGCCACGCGCAGGAACAAACCCATCACCTGGGATGATTATCTCTACTTGCGCGACAACACCAAGCTCGCCGTTCGGGTGGGCGCCCAGGCATTCGGATTGGGCCGCACGAAAGCCAATGGCCAGACCGTGGAAGACACGACCATCTATGGTGTAACCGCAAATATTGGGGACATGAAAACCGAAGAGCCCGCGCAGGGACGTTACATTACGGACAGCGATAACGAGCATCGCTCCATGGTCGCGCTGATCGGAACGGATGTGGCTGAGAAACTTTTTCCGGGCCGCGATCCTGTCGGCAAGGAACTCGATATTGACGGGCGCCCGTACGAAGTCGTCGGAGTAGGAAAGCCGATCGGGACGGTTCTGGGCCAGACGCAGGACAATTTCGCCTACATCCCCATCGAGACGTATTTAAAATTCTATGCCACCAGCAAAACAAGCCTGGCGATTAACGTGCAAACCCGGGGCGGCGATTGGATGTCGCGCTCCCAGGAAGAAATGGAAATGCTGATGCGCGCGCGCCGCCATTTGAAGCCCAACGAGACCGACAACTTTGGCGTCCTGGATGCGGGCTCGCTGGTGGACTTATTCAAGCGGATCACCGGCGCGCTGGCCGAGTCCATGATCGGCATCGCCGCGGTGTTTCTGGTGATTGGCGGCGTGGTGATCATGAACGTGATGCTGGCGACCGTCACCGAGCGCACGCGTGAGATCGGCATCCGCAAATCCCTGGGCGCGCGCCGCGCGGATATCCTCCTTCAATTCCTTACGGAGACGGCCGTGATGTCCACCATCGGAGGAATGATTGGCGTGGCGATTGCCTATGTGTTCGCCCAAATCGTTGCCGCGAACACGCCGGTGCCAATGCACGTTCCGATTTCCGCGGTGATGATTGCCTTGACGGTTTCAACGGCGGTGGGCGTGTTCTTCGGCCTGTATCCGGCAAGCAAAGCCGCAAACTTGAATCCGATCGAAGCCCTGCGGCAGGAAGTCTGAAAAACAACGGCGGACCCATGCGAATCTCCCTGGGCGAAAACGCGAAAATGGCGCTGGACACGCTGCGCGAGAATAAGATGCGGTCGTTTCTGACCGTGCTGGGCGTAGTCATCGGAATTACCGCGCTGATTACTGTGTCGTCCATCCTGGTGGGATTCTACGCCGACGTCAGCGCCTATCTTGACGATTGGGGCCCCAACACCATCTGGATTTTCAAGGTGGCTCCCGGCGTAAGCACCGGGCGGCTTACCGCTGAGGAACGCAACCGCAAGTCCCTGTCACTCGAAGACGGGCTGGCGATCCGCGAGCAATGCCCGGCCGTCGCGAAGGTGGCTGTCAGCGTCTTTAATCGTGTGTATGACTTCAATCGCCAGACCCCGATCACCGCGCGTTACAAGGACAAGCAAGTCTCTGGCCTGGATTTCTCGGGCGCGCTTGTGGAGTACGCGGAGGTTTTTAACGCGCGGACTTATCTCGGGCGTTTTTTTACCGAGGCGGAGGACCTGCATCGCGCCGACGTCGCCGTCATCGGCTACGACCTGGGCAAGACATTTTTTCTCGGCGAAGACCCGCTCGACAAGACGATTTACGTGGAGGGATTTCCCTATCGTGTAATTGGCATATTTGAACATCGCAAGGGCCAGCTCTTCCAGAATCCCCGCGTGGAAAATCAAGTGATCGTCCCCTATCGCACCTACCGGAAACATCACCCGGCGGACGACGAAAATTTCATCGGCGCCGTGGCCGCCCCGGGGCGCATGGCGGAGGCACAGGATGAAATTCGTGCCGTGTTGCGCCGGCGGCGCCACGTTCCCTACTCCGCCCCTGAGAATTTCGGCCTGTCGACAGCGGCGGAAGTGGCGGATCAATTCAAGCAAATTACGGGCTCGGTCGCCCTGCTGACCGCCGTGGTCAGCTCGATCGGATTGCTGGTGGGCGGAGTCGGAGTAATGAATATCATGCTGATGTCGGTCACGCAGCGCACCCGCGAAATCGGAGTGCGAAAAGCGATTGGCGCGCGACGCAGCGACGTCATCTGGCAATTCCTGACCGAGGCCGTCGTCCTCACCGGCTCGGGCGGCGTCATAGGCGTGATCCTGGGCATTGGTATCAGTCTGCTCATCAACTTGTTTCTGCCCAGACTGCCGTCCACGGTTCCGCTCTGGGCTGTCGTGGTAGCTGTCGTGGTTTCCATGAGCGTGGGTCTTTTCTTCGGAATGTATCCCGCGGTGAAGGCCGCGCGGCTCGATCCTGTTGATGCGCTGCGATATGAGTAGGGGGGGATGAGGTAATAGGTGACAGGTTGTGGGTTGTAGGTTGTAGGAAAGCGTGTTTCGAGTGGTTCGGTGTGACCTCCGCCGGCTTCTTACTATCACCTGCCACCTAATCCCTGTTACCTTTCTTGGAGCTTCCTCTGGCGAAGTTTTTGGATCAGCCCGCTCAGCATTCGTCCGATTTCCGCGCACGAATCAAGGGCCGGGGCAATTTCATTCGCCGCAAAATAGCTGAGGCCGGCAATCAAGAGGCGAGTTTCCAATTCCTTGAGCGAACCATTGGCTATCGAAAGATGTTGAAGGTATTCGCCTAGATTTCTTCTCCCGTGTCCCTCTGCGATATTGGCGGGTATCGAAACCGCGGCCCTGCGAATTTGACTTGATAATCCGTACATTTCCGATTGCGGCAGCAGCCTGGTGAGCTTGTAACATGCCTCCACAACGTCCATCGCCCTGGTCCAGACGACAAGATCGCGATAGCTGGTAATCTTTGGCTGCTGCGCAGATCCTGCAATCTTATCTTCAGAAGGCATCAGGTACGCCTCGCATGATTCCATATATCATTCAGATGAATAACCAACAAAGGTATATTTTCATCGAAGCTCGGAATGCTGCTAGCGGGGTGACTACCACCTGCCACCCATCACCTGCCACCTTTCCCCCGCCTTCCTTGCCCGTGCGAGCGCTTCGCGGTACTCTGTTACAGCCATGGATGAAAAAGAATTCCAGAAACGATGTGATGCCGCGTTTGAAGCCCTTCTTCGCCGGCTTCAAGAGGCGGGCGATGCGCATGGCTTTGAAGTCGAGGGCGGAAGCGGAAAACTCGAAGTGCTGTTCGAGGATGCCGACGAAACAAGATTCGTCATCAGCCCGAACACGCCGGTGCGGCAGATTTGGATTTCCGCGCTGACCACCAGTTTCAAACTATCCTGGTCGGACGCGGCCGGAGCTTTCGTTCTTGAGAAGACTGGAGAAACACTGATGCAACTCATGGGCCGAATCCTCACGGAGCAACTCGGCAGCCCGGTGAGCGTCTAATCAAGATGATTCCTTTATTCAAGTGCATCGCGAGGAGTTTCGCGGCCCCGGTGAATAGCCCC
Organism: Terriglobia bacterium; assembly: GCA_963811715.1. Taxonomy (GTDB): domain Bacteria; phylum Acidobacteriota; class Terriglobia; order Acidiferrales; family UBA7541; genus Palsa-360. Next base: position 610,256 of record CAWESM010000003.1, on the reverse strand, counting down.
CCTTCCAGTCGCGGCCTTCGCAGGCAAAAGCTGCGCGCGATTTTCGCATCGCTCGGGCTCGTGCTTCTGGCCGCAATCGCGCTCGCGCAAGATAACCCCTATCCTCCGGCAGCCAGCGTGCTCCAGCCGCAGGCGTATGTTTCCATTCAACCCGTGCCGCGCGGACATGCATTTGAAATCGCCGTGGTGGCGAAGATTTCTCCCGGCTTCCACATCAACGCGCACGAGCCTTCCGAGGATTATCTGATTCCCACGAAAATAATGGCGGACCTCCCTCCGGGAATCGCCCTCGTGGAAACAACCTATCCGCGCGGAGTGATGCGCGCATTTCGATTTTCGAAGACTCCGTTGCGCGTTTACGAAGGCTCGTTCACCGTGAAGATGAAACTGCGCGCGGAGTCCGCGGCGCCTCTCGGCCCGAAAAAAATAGGCCTCACGATTGGTTACCAGGCCTGCAACCAGGATGCTTGCCTGCCGCCGACAAAAATTCCGGCAACGGCGGAACTCGAAATCGCCGAGGTAGATACACCCACGCGCCCCGCGAACCCCAGCATTTTTTCCTCAGTTCCTGCGGTGAAGTCCCCTGCGCAGCAGTAGTATTTTGAGTCATGCATGTAGGGGGATGTTGTAGGTGACAGGTTGTTGGTGGCAGGGTGCAGGTTGTAGGTAAATCGCGTTATAGAGTGTTCCGAAGCAATCATCGCCGCCCACTGACTATCACCTGCCACCTACCACCTGCTACCCGGTGTCAAATTCTTTTGAAAAAACTATCCCTCGAAGATGACCAACGCGAGAGCCGTATTTCCGGTGTGGGTGATGGTGAGAGCTATGTTTTTGACGCCCAGGCCGTTGGCAATCGCGCATGCCGCGCCTGACAATTTCAGCGTGGGTTTGCCGCCGGGCTCCCGGACAACTTCAATATCCACCCAGCGCACTCCGCGCGCCCAGCCGGTCCCGAGCGCCTTCATCGCCGCTTCCTTGACGGCAAAGCGTCCGGCGAACCGCTCGGCTCGATGGCGATGCGTCTCGCAGTAGGCAATTTCCGCGGGCGTGAACAGGCGTTCGAGGAACGGGCGGCCGCGGCGCTCGATGGCCGCTTCGATGCGGTCGACTTCCGTGATGTCCACGCCCAGGCCGACAATCATCGAGCCTCCAGAACGCGCGCAGCAAGCCGCGAGCGCGATACCGGAATTATACCGTTCACGGTGAACCGTTCACGACAAACGATTGCATGGCGTGCTCACGGTGAACCGTTCACGGCGAATCGCGCACGCAACATCGAGACAGAAGCTGAAGCGTTACGCTAAAGTGGTTGGTCTGGATTTCTCACAACGGATGAAGCATGAACTCTGCTCTCATCGCATCTTGCGCGGGAGCGCGGGTTGGTGGCGCCGGCGTCTCGCCGGCGGGTTTGCGCCGCGAGGGAAATGAAAAAATCGCCCCGACACGTCGGGGCGCCACCAAACCCCGCACACCGCGGCAAAGTGCGCGGCCATCGATCCATTGACTCGGATCATGGTGAGAAATGCAGTTTAGAAGGCCACAGGAATCACATGGCGCGAGCAATGAAAACTCGTTTATCAAGGCGCGGCTCCGCGCCTTCCGGAGCGGCCACCGTGGCCCGGCGCGACATCGCCGCCTGGACCGTACGCCGCGCGAGCGATTTGCGGATCGTGGAATCACGCGAGATGGCGAAGCTGGACTGGCTCGTGCACGGATTCAGCACGCGGCCGGGAGGCGAGAGCCTGCTGAGCGGCAAACGCGCGCTGAATCTGGGCTTCACGGATTGGGACGTACGCACGAACGTCACGGCAAACCGCGTCAAATTCGCCGCGGCGGTTGGGGCGAAACAAATGCCGCTCGCCACAGTGCGGCAAATTCATTCAGATGTGATTCACGTCGCGGCCGCGCACGCCGCTGAAACGCCGAAAGCCGACGCTCTGGCGACGCGCACGCCGGGGCTTCTGCTCGGCGTTCAGACGGCGGACTGCGTGCCGATTCTGCTGGCCGATACGCGGCAACGCGTTGTTGCCGCGATTCACGCGGGCTGGCGCGGGACGCTTGCGCGAATCGCGGTGAAGACATTGGGACGCATGCGGATGGAATTCGGGACGCGCCCGCGCGACGTCGTCGCGGCGCTCGGGCCGGCGATTGGCCGCTGCTGCTACGAGGTTGGACCCGAGGTCGCGCAGGCGTTCGCGGCGCAGTTCCCCGCCGCTGCCGATTGGTTCGACGGGCCGTTTGACCAGCTTGCAAACGGCGAAGAGCCGCTCTGGCTGCCGTGGCTGACGATGATGCCGCCGGGACATGTTCCGCCACCGCCCCGCGTGCAGCTCGATCTGCGCGCCGCAAACCGATGGCAATTGGCTGATGCAGGCGTGCCGGAATCCAGGATTGCCGTGAGCGATCTCTGCACGGCGTGCCGAACGGATCTGTTGTTCAGCTATCGCCGCGAGGGCGCGCAGACAGGCCGGATGATGGCGGTGATTGGCGTTCGCTAGAGAAACGACGTGCTCCTCGTCTAAGTCGATCGGCTGAAGGATCTATCCCATGAAAAAGCGAAAATCTGAGTCGCTGCAATTAAAGCCGATACATCGATTTACTTTTGCGATTGCGGGCATCATCTTCCTATGTACAGGGATTGTAAGCCTTCTTACCGGACAGCTCCTCTATGCAAATCAGCGGGGGGCCATGGTTTTTGCTCCCTTCGGACTATTGATTGGAGTAGTACTTATTTTGGCGGCCTTCGCTCGCCGAAGTGGGGCAAATCGAAAGTAGTCGCTTGAACTTTCGCAAGAATCTACCGCGAAATTTCGAACGTCGAAGAAAGCGGGCTTCCCGTTCCAATCAGCGCAAGCTGGCCGCAGGCGGCGAAGACGTCCTGGCCGCGTGAATAGCGCACGAACGCGGGGACGCCTTTTTCGAGCAGGATGTTCTTGAACTCCTCGATTTGCTCCGGGGTTGGCGCGCGGTACGGCAAATTGCCGGGATTCCACGGAATCAGATTCACTTTCGCGCGGATACGCGCGAGCAGGCGCACGACGCGGCGGGCATCTTCTGGGGAATCGTTCACGCCGCCAAGCAGAACATATTCAAACGTAAAATATTCCCGGGGGCGCAGTGGATAGCGGCGGCAGGCCTCGAGCAACACGGCAAGCGGATACTTGCGATTGATAGGCATCAGCGCGTCGCGCTGTTCATCGGTGGAGGCATTCAACGAAATGGCCAGGTTGGGCCGGATTTTCTCCTGCCCGAGCCGCTCGATTCCGGGAACGATCCCGCTGGTCGAAAGCGTGACGTGCCGGGGCGCGAGCGCGACGCCTTTGGGATCGAGCATGATCCGCACCGCGGCCATCGTCGCGTCGTAGTTCAGCATCGGTTCGCCCTGGCCCATGAGAACGACGTTCGTTTGCGGCGTGAGCTGTTCGCGGTTTTCCTCGAGCGCGACCAGCACTTGCCCGATGGTTTCCCCGGCCGTGAGGTTGCGAATCAATCCCAATTGCGCCGTCAGGCAAAAATGGCAATCGACCGCGCAACCGGCCTGCGTCGAGATGCAAATGGTTTGGCGATTTTCCTTGGGCATGAAGACGGACTCGATCTGCGCGGGTTTTTCATTTTCCCGGCCAATCGAGAACAAATACCGAATGGACCCATCCACGGACGGAAATCGCCGCACGATTCGCGGAAGCGTGACGCTACCTTCTTCCGCAAGACGCGAGCGAAGAGCGGCGGGCACATTCGTCATCGCGGCAAAGTCGAACCGGCGCTCGACGTACAGCGCGCGATACACTTGCGCGCCGCGGTAGGCGGGCTCGCCAAGCGATGCAAAAAACGCCTTCAATTCCTCCAGTGATTTTCCAAGCAGTTCCACAGGCACGCCCGGTCTCCGTTAAATTATGATCCAATCTTAACATGCGGGCCCGCGTACAATCGTTCTCACCTCGGGGGCTCCGTGTACCTTTGCTCCTCGGGATTTCATCCAAAACGTTTTGGATAAATTAGCCGCGCGCAGTTGGAAAGGATCGCGATGAATAGGCGCAAGCTGGGCAACTCGGGATTGGAAATCTCTCCGCTGGTTTTCGGAGGAAACGTTTTCGGATGGACCCTCGACGAGCCCTCCTCATTTAAGTTGCTCGATGCGTTTGTGGCGGCGGGTTTCAATGCGATCGACACGGCCGATGTTTATTCCAAGTGGGTGCCCGGCCACACGGGCGGTGAATCGGAGACGATTCTCGGCAAATGGTTGAAGCGCAGCGGAAATCGGGGCAAGGTGATCATCGCCACGAAGGTGGGTCTGGAAATGGGACCGGGAAAGAAGGGCCTATCCAAATCCTATATCCTGCGCGCAGCGGAAGACTCTTTGCGACGATTGCAAACCGATTATATCGACCTCTACCAATCCCACACCGACGATGCCGACGCGCCCATCGAGGAGACTCTGGGAGCCTTTGCGGAACTGATCAAGCAAGGCAAAGTGAGGGCCATCGGGGCTTCCAACTACAAGTCGGACAGATTCGCCGCGGCGCTTGCAATCAGCAAAAAGACAGGCCTGCCCAGGTACGAGAGCCTGCAACCCAACTATAACCTCTATGACCGAGCGGATTTCGAGGCCCAACTCGAGCCTCTGTGCCAAAAGGAAGGAATTGGCGTCATCAATTACTTTCCCTTAGCTAGCGGATTTCTCTCCGGCAAATATCGATCGGAAGGCGATGTGGAGCAGAGGCCTCGCGCCCGAATGTTGAAAAAGTATATCAACGAACGCGGCTTCAAGATTCTTGACGCACTGGACCAGGTTGCAAAAAGTTACAAAGCCACGCCTGCAAGGGTATCTCTGGCATGGCTGTTTGCGCGTCCCAGCATCACCGCGCCCATTGTCAGCGCCACGAGCGTCGAGCAACTGAACGATTTGATCGCTTCCGTGGAACTTAAACTCGATCGCCCTTCCATCGAACTCCTCAACCAGGCAAGCGCGTAATCCTGCGAGCATCTCGCCAGTGGAAACCGCGCGACTCCCGATGAACGGGGCGTCGCGTTCCCGCGGTGCGTGTGCCACAATAACGAAATGAACCAGCCGGTGCGCGATATCGAAAGGGCCGAATTGCCGAACGGCCTCGTCGTGGTAACCGAAAAGATGCCCCACGTGCGTTCGGTGTCGGTGGGCATTTGGCTGGGCACGGGTTCGCGCGGCGAATCGCCGGAAAGCAACGGGATCGCGCACTTCCTCGAGCACATGGTGTTCAAGGGCACCGAGCGGCGCTCGGCCGAGGAGATCGCGCAGTCGATGGACTCGCTGGGCGGGATGCTCGACGCCTTCACGGCGAAGGAGATGACCTGCTTCAACGCGAAAGTGCTCGACGAGCACTTGCCAATCGCCTTCGACGTGCTCTCCGACCTAGTGCTGCGCCCGCGATTCGATGAAGCGGACATCGCCAAGGAAAAGCAAGTGGTCCTCGAAGAGATCAAGATGGACGAGGACAATCCTGAAAGCGTGATCCACGAAATGTTCACGCAAAATTTCTGGCGCGGACATCCGCTGGGCCTGCCGATTCTGGGCACATCCGAAACGGTGCCACAATTTTCGCGGGACACGCTGCTCGACTGCTTTCACTCGTGGTATGCGCCGAACAATATTGTCATAACGGCCGCGGGGAATCTGGAGCACGCGCGGCTGGTGGACATGGCGGCGTCGCGCATTTGGCGGAGCGGCGCGGGCCGCCGCTGTGAGCAGCGCACACGGCGCCCCAGGCCCACGCCGAGCATCGAGCAACGCCACAAGCAGGAACTCGAACAGGTGCACATCGTGCTCGGCGTGCCGTCGTACCCGCTGGCGCACGAACGGCGCTACGCGGCGTCGCTGCTGAACATTATTCTCGGCGGCGGAATGTCTTCGCGGCTGTTTCAGAATATCCGCGAGCGTCAGGGGCTGGCGTACGCGATTTTCAGCGATGTGTCTCCGTACACCGATTCGGGCGTGCTTTCCGTGTATGCGGGGACGTCGCGAGAATCCGCGGAGCAGCTGATCCGCTGCGTGGTGGAAGAATTCCGCCGCATCAAGCACGAGGCGGTGAGCGCCGAAGAACTGCGCCGCGCCAAGGACCACCTGAAGGGCTCGATGATGTTGTCGCTCGAATCAACCAGCGCGCGGATTTCCAACCTGGCCCGCCAGGCCATGTATTTCAACCGGTTTCTCTCGCTCGACGAAATGCTGGCGTCCATCGAAATCGTGACCCGCGAGGAAGTGCTCGCCATCGCCCATGATTTCTTCGAACCCGGGCGGCTCGCCCTCACCGTGCTCGGCAACCTGAAAGATTTTCAGGTGAAACCCGAGCTGCTGGCGTACAAATGCTAGTTAAGAGTTAAGAGTTGACAGTTAACAGTTGAGAGTTGAGAGTCGAGAGTCGAGAGCCCAGTGCCACACACGGTTTCTTCTTAACTGTTAACTCTCGACTCTCGACTGAAATTTCGACTCCCTCCTCATTGACGGCGGCCCCGCACTTTGTCATGATCCGTTGGGCCTGAGTGTCATGCGGGCTGGTTCGCTGGGGGAGTATTCGTCTGCGCGTCACAATATTGGCTTCAGGCAGCTCGGGAAATTGCACGTTGCTCGAAACGGGGCGGACGCGTCTGCTGGTGGACGCCGGACTCGGCAAGAAAGAAACGCTGCGGCGGCTCGCCGCGGTCGAGTGCCTGGTGGACCGCCTCGACGGCATCGTCATCTCCCACGAACATACCGATCACATCGGCGGTCTGGCGCAAGTGCTCGGCCAGTGGCGCACGACGGTCTATCTGACCGAAGCGACGCTCTCCGAGGTAAAGCGCATTTTGCCGGAGAGCTCGCGGAAGCGCCTGGACCACGTCGAGCATATCCGCGCGGGACATCGATTTAACGTTGGCGACATCGAAGTTTCGCCGTTTTCGATTCCCCACGACGCCGTCGACCCGCTGGGGTTCACCTTCCGCGCGAATGGAACGAAGGTTGCCATCGTCACCGACCTCGGCTATCTGCCCGAGTTGGTGAAATATCACCTGCGCGAAGCCGATTGCCTGATGCTCGAGTCGAACCATGATCTCGAAATGCTGAAAGTCGGGCCGTATCCGTGGCACGTCAAGCAGCGCGTGATGAGCCGCACGGGACACCTCTCGAATCACACGGTCAGCGAATTTCTCGCCGATGCGGAGGGCTTCGACGCGCACGCGCGTTACGTCGTGCTCGCTCATCTTTCTGAGAACAACAACAATCCCGACGTAGCGCGCATCTCGGCCGAAGAAGCCTTGGCCGGCGGCCCGGCACCGCGCCTTTTTCGGGAGAACTGATCGTCGCCTCGCAGGACACTCCGCATCGAACGCTCGATTTGTAAATCACAACACGCTTCCGAGGAGCTTGCACGAGCGAACCACTGACGATCATTGCGCGCGTGCGGGCGAAGCCTGGCCAGGAAGCGCGCCTCCTGCAAGAATTGAAACGCCTGCCGGCGCCCACGCGCGCGGAGGCGGGCTGCCTCAGTTACGACCTGCACCAATCGCAGAGTGATCCCGCCCTCTTCGTGTTCTATGAGAACTGGGTGGGCCAAGCGGCTCTAGCAGGCTGCGGAAAAACTCGGCTGGCATAGTGCAGGGGTGATTCTCAAGAATTATCCATGCAAGAAATGGAGCCGCGGCCGTTCTAATTGTATATAGGTTCATGCAAAGGGTGAGACTATGACGAACTCACGATCACCAGTCTTTTTGGTAGCAATGGTCTTCTTGTGGACCGCTCGCGGTACTGCCGACGCTCAGAAGGTCGACGTGTCCTCGACAAGCACCAAGCAACAGGTGCTGCCCCTCAATTTCACGAACAATGGGCAACACTTGACCGCTAGTGTGGGTCAACAGATAGAAATAACTCTCGGAACAGTCGGTGGGCCGCAATACGGCGAACCGCTGGTGTCCTCTCCGACAATCCGTCTCGAAAGCACCGCGCTGGGCTGGCCGCCCAATCCCGGCGGCCCGTCGTTTACATATATTTTCGAGGCAGTGGCCGAAGGAGAGGCACAAGTCACAGTCCCCATTATCTACTCACAAGATCAAGATTTGACGAGACGGCTTACTTTTACGGTAACGATTCGTGTGGGACCAGCTACGGGCGGACGGTCCACTGCGTACGCATCCAGGACGCCTGATCAGGCAAACACCGCGTCATGGACGAATACATGGACAAATCTGTTCAACGACGTGAGGCAAACCTTCAAGCCTTCGTTGCCGAGGCTGACCGGCGTCGAAGTTCAACTCGTGGTGGCCAACCCCGGAGCGGCCAGTGACGAGGTTACGATGACGTTGGTCAATGCAGCGGGACAAGTGCTGGCGGACGTATCGAAGAATGTGCCGGTCGCCGAATGTAGCCACGTTCTTTTCCTTCTCCCCAAGGGCGGTGCACGAGTTCTGCCAGGCCAAGTTTATGGCATCCAGCTGCACGGTGACAGTGGCCTCTTCGGATGGAAGTACGTCGTGGGCGGCTATGCAAACGGGGCTGCGTCATTCAATGGCAAACCTCTTTTACCGGATACCCGCAGCACCTTCCTTTTCCGGACATTTGGTGCGAGTTGAACAACCTGCCGGGTGGCCCGGGCGCAAGTCGGAAGACGAATTGGGGTAGCCGGGTGCGCTAACCTTTGGGCCATTTTGAACTGTCGGGTGCCCTACGCTTAAGCTTTTCCAGCGTGTGGCCTTTCGGTTTTTTCCTCGTCTGATAGTCTAGATTCAGTCCCGACAGCGAATCACCTCCGCGCTTCAAAGTTGAATCTGAAATGATGGAAGAAAGGGCAGGCGTCGAAGACCCCATAGGAGCAATGTTTTGTGGCCTTTAGCTTGGCGTTTCCTACCGTTGTACCCTACGCAACTCCGTCGACGTCGAGTCTTGCTCCGGGTTCACGGTTCGGATAATCTCGATTCTTGTGAAGAAAGCCGCCCGCAAAGGTCCTCTACAAGTTTGTCTGCTATCGCCGCATCCTTTGGTGCTCGGCGAATTCGAGCGCGTGCTTACGAATCCCGCATTCAAGCTCATTCCGCGGCATCTCGAATCGACGCTTGGACCGGATCTGCGACACCTGCAGGTCCCGCGCGCCCTGGTGTACGTGGTGGATGCGCACGTTGCGCGGCCCGCGGCCGGCGCGCTGCTCTCCAATATTCTGGACCACTATACGGAAGCGCGTATCATCGTCGTCGCGGAAAAATTCGATTCCGAGGAAACCTATTCGTTGCTGCAAATGGGGGCCAAGGGTCTGCTCACGTATGACGAGGCGCGAGAGCAGTTGCCGCGCGCCTTGCCGCTGGTCGCCAACGGAGGATTCTGGGTTCCGCGCGCCGTGCTCTCCGGTTTTGTCGATTCGATCCTTAACGGATCCCACAGCCGCCGCCTGAAAGCCGACGCGTCAGCCGACTTGAGCCGCCGGGAACAGGAAGTCCTGAATTCGTCTGCTGGAAAATCTGGCCAACAAAGAGATTGGAAACAAGCTGAACATCTCCGAACGCACCGTGAAATTTCACGTCTCGAACTTGCTCAGCAAGTTTGGAGTCCGTCGCCGGGCCGATCTCATCCTGCTTTGTTATCAAAAACGCAGCGCAGCCCCGTAAGGCCGTCGTTGTTGCCGTCCCATTCCAGTTTCCGAAAAGCGCGCCAGGGGCAGAACTGCGTATCGAGAGGTTGTTCCGGGATGGGGAAATTGCTATAGTCTGCGTTCGAGGCGCGGGGAAAAACTTCCCCTGGAGCACAGACAACTTCCATGCCAACCGATCGCAGACCTGAATATTTCAAAGGCTCGCAACTCCGCGTCGGGATTATTGGGTGCGGCTACGTGGGGCTGCCGCTAGGGCTGCGATTTGCCGAAGCCGGGCACCGCGTTACCGGGTTTGATACCGACCCTGTCAAAGTCGAGAAGCTGAACCGCGGTCAGACCTACATCCAACACATCCCGCAGAACAAGATCCAGCAATTCGTGCAATCCAAACATTTCGGCGCCACCACCGACTTTTCGAAGTTGGCGGAGATGGACGCGGTGCTGATTTGCGTGCCCACGCCGCTCGATCAGCGGCGCGAACCGGACCTGTCCTACGTCGAACAGACGGCGCAGTCCATCCGGCCGCACCTGCAGCGAGGGCAACTGGTGGTCCTGGAATCGACGACGTATCCAGGCACGACCGAAGAGTTGGTGCTGCCGATCCTGGAAGAGACGGGCATGAAGTGCCCGATCGCTCATGGGCCGGAAAACGAGCAGATCGGCACGGATTTCTTCCTGGCGTTTTCACCGGAACGCGAAGATCCGGGCAACAAGCAGTATGGCCTGGCGCAGATTCCGAAAGTGGTGGGCGGAGTGAATCCGCCGTCCGGGCGCGCGGCCGTGTCGCTGTACGCGCAGATCGTGGCGCGGGTGGTGCCCGTCAGCTCGACGCGAGCGGCCGAGATGTCCAAGCTGCTCGAGAATATATTCCGCTGCGTGAACATCGCGCTGGTCAACGAGCTGAAAATGCTGGGCGCGCGCATGGGCTTCGATATCTGGGAAGTCATCGACGCCGCGGCGACCAAGCCGTTCGGTTTCATGCCGTTTTATCCCGGACCCGGACTGGGCGGACACTGCATCCCGGTCGATCCGTATTATTTGTCGTGGAAGGCGCGGGAGTACGATTTTGCGACGCGGTTCATCGAACTGGCCGGAGAAGTGAACACGGCGATGCCGTATCACGTGGTCGATGCGGTGGCGTCGGCGCTCAACGACCGGCAGAAATCGCTGAAAGGCTCGCGCGTGCTGGTGCTGGGCGTGGCGTACAAGAAAGATGTGGACGACCTGCGGGAATCGCCGTCGCTGAAAATCCTCGAGCTGCTGACCGCGCGCGGCGCCAAGGTCGATTACAACGATCCGTACTTTCCGGAAATTCACAAGCTGCGGCACTACAACTTCGAGGGCATGAAATCGGTGCCGCTCGACGCCAAGATGCTTGCCGGCTACGACTGCGTGATGATCGCCACCGATCACACCAGCTACGACTACCCCATGATCGTCGAATCCGCCCAACTGGTGATCGATTCACGAAACGCCACGCGCCGCATCGCCCGCCACCGCAATAAAATCATCCTCGTATAGGACATCATGGGCGCGCATATCGAACAGATTCGGGCGCAACTCCGGGAAAGCTGCCGGGTGAAGCAGAGCTTCCCCGAAGAATTGCTGGCTCGCGTCGAGACATTTGCCGTGCGCTCCGCCGAAGCGCTCGCCGCGGGACGCAAGCTGGTCTTTTTCGGCAACGGCGGAAGCGCCGCCGACGCGCAGCATCTGGCCGCTGAACTCGTCGTGCGCCTGCACGCGGACCGGCCGGGACTTCCCGCCCTGGCGTTGACGGCGAACACCTCCATTCTGACCGCCGCCGCGAACGACTATGGCTTCGAGCAAATCTTTTCGCGGCAGATTGAATCGCTGGCGGAACGCGGAGACATTCTGGTAGCCATTTCCACGAGCGGCACCAGTCCAAACGTCGTGCGCGGCGTGGAAGCGGGAGCGCGTCGCGGCGCCCTCCGCGTGGCCCTGACCGGCGAAACGGGCGGTGCACTCGCGGACAAAGTCGATTTGCTGCTGAACGTGCCCTCGCGTGACGCGCAACGCATTCAGGAAGCCCACATCACCATCGGGCACATTGTTTGCTCCCTGATCGAAGAAATTCGCTTCGGGAAAAAGGGCTGAGCCGCCAAAGAGTCTGCGTGAAAATCGGGGTTTTGTATATGTAGCGCCCCCCTTCAGGCGGGCATGTGCTTGAAGCTACAGTGTCGGCCTAAAAGGCCGACACTACAAAAACGTCCAACTCCGAGTTCCCACGCACACGACGAATCCTGCGCGGGTCGCGGAATCGCAGGAAAGCAATAGGACGTGGAAACTCCCACCTCGGTCCTCCGTACAGTTAACTGATTGAGTGTTCCAGGCATGCATTGTGTTGTCATTCCCCGCTCGCTGCTCTAGCGTGGTATCCATGTCCACTTGGGACCCAACCAGAGGCGGGACGGAATCAAGCCGGCGGCGCAGCCAGCGCGTGATCGTCAGCGTTCCCATCACAGTCTCCAGCGAGGGCGGAAACAGAGACGCCGCATTCCAGGAAGAGACCCAAACTCTAGTTGTGAACGCGCACGGGGCCATGGTCGCGCTTACCGCCAAGGTTATAAAAGGGCAAACGCTGCGCATGAAGAATCGCGCCACGCAGGAAGAGCAACTCTGCAAGGTCGCGTACCTCGGCCCAGCGTCTGGCGGCAAGGGTCAAGTCGGTGTTGACTTCACCTCAAGCTCCCCTGATTTTTGGCGCATCGCATTTCCCCCGGAAGATTGGGTCGTGCCTGCACCCGATCTTTTGCCCACCGTTGTCAAGAAGAAGTAGCTGACTGTAGACCCGCGAAGATCCCCTCCCCCACAAATGGACGTTCACGCAGAAGCGAATTCGAGAAACCGCGCGCGCAATCAAGGCAAATGCAGGAGTTCAATCCGGGAAGTTCCGAAGGGGATTTCGGCTTCGACGAGCACGGGTGTATGGGCCGCGTCCCTGGCGATCCAGAGCCACAAGTGCGTATCGGTGAGTTCCTTGCCATGGTCGAACAACCGGATCGCAACGCGAAACGCCGGAAAATTCCCCGCCGGGACGCTGACGGTGCCTTGCGGCGTGTCGATCCGTGCAACAGCGTCGTAGAGGTGTCTTCCCTCAAAGACAGGCGCCTTGAGTTCTGGAACAACCTGCCAATCCGCGGCGCGGAGCGCGTAGAGAAAGCCGATGGCATCTCGCGTTCCAGGGACCACGCGCAATGCCGTGACGTCCTGGGGGGCCGGGTCGGCATTCGTCGTCATGCGATAAAGCGACGTTTGATCTTTTCCCTGCTCGTGGAGATACATCTCATATTGCAAGGAAAAGAGGCTGGCGGCGGAGGTGTACGAATCAAATTCGTCGTCGATGGCGAACAGCATTCGCGTGGTATCCATGGTGTGAGCGGCCGCGCGAAAATGCCACGCCAGGTGCCCGAAGAAACTCCTCTGCTCGACCACGGACGTTTCGATTTTTGCGGCGTTGACGGCGTACTTCGAGAACAAGACGCGGTATTCCAGAATTTCACCCGCGCGAAACGGTACGGGGGCCATAGCGGGCGCTGCCGCCGGGGCTTTGGGGCGCGGCTTGGTTGGTTTGGATTTCTGAGCAAGGATGATGGAAGAACACGCCAGCACGGCGCCGAGCAGCGCCGCAGCGCGGATCAATGGCGTCTGTTTTGTTTTCGCGCGATCCATTCGAGTGTGTTGGGGCGGCAAAGCCGGGACGCCTTTGTCCCTTCGGGCCGGCGAACCCGGAGAGCATGACATCGTCCGGGGAGCACGCTATAGTGAAGGGTACAAAAAAAACGGCGTCGAAACCAGTGAAGTCACGCCAACGGTTTCTGCCTGGAGCCAAACTGTTTTTGGAGAGGAGCGAGTGGATGCGCTACCTGGTAACGGGAGGCGCGGGATTCATCGGGTCGAATACGGTGGACGAATTGGTGCGCCGCGGCCACGAGGTGGCGGTGATAGACGATCTGTCAACTAGTCATGTAGATAACCTAAGCGGCGTACGGGGAAAGATTGAAATTCTACAGCACAGCGTTACCGATCTAGATCGGCTACACGAGGCGTGCCGCGGAGTGGACTACGTTTTGCACCTGGCCGCGCGGACTTCCGTGCCCCGATCCGTGAAAGATCCCCTCGAAACCAACCGCGTCAATGTGGACGGAACGCTGAATGTTCTGGTGGCGGCGCGGGACGCGAAAGTGAAACGCGTGGTGTTCGCCGGTTCTTCTTCCGTTTATGGAGAAACTCCAACGCTGCCAAAACGTGAAAGCATGTCCCCGGCGCCGATTTCTCCCTATGGCCTGTCGAAATTGGCGGGCGAGATGTATGGCCAGGTATTTCAGCGATGCTACGGCCTGGAATTTGTGTCGCTGCGATACTTCAACGTGTTCGGGCCGCGGCAGGATCCTGGCTCGCCTTATTCCGGTGTGCTGTCGCTGTTCAACCAGGCTGTTCTCGACGGAACGCAACCCACTGTCTACGGAGATGGTGAGCAATCGCGCGACTTCACCTATGTCGGAAACGTGGTCGAAGCAAATTTGCTGGCGTGCGAAGCGAAACGCGCCGCGGGACTCGCCATCAACATCGGCACCGGCTCCCGCAACACCCTGAACCAGACGCTGGCGCTGCTCGAGAAAATTACCGGCCGGCCCGCCAAGGCGAAATACGTTTCAGCGCGCGAAGGAGATATTCGCGATTCGCAAGCGGATATCACTCTAGCGAGAGATGTCCTGGGCTACAACCCGCGCATCGGATTTGAAGAAGGCTTGAAACGCACCTGGGAGTGGTTTCGCACCGCCCAGCATGCGCCTAGCCGCCCATGATAATTTCTCCGGATATCTCACGAGTTGAGTAGCACACGCTTCAGCCAGTGTGCTTTTGGATTGCGCTGCGTTCGGCAAAAACCACACAGGCTGAAACCTGTGCTACTGGACCCGCGCAGGTCTTCAGGCTCATTATTTCTTCCCCGTGGGAACTCGCTGCTTCAGTTCTTCAAACCAATTCTGCACGACATTGATTTGCGTCGGTGCCGCCTCCGCCGACTCACCAGGCTTGAGCATCAGGAAGCGCTGGCCGTCGGGTGAGACATCGTAGTTGGCGATTGGGAATGGAGCTGGTTTGTACCGTCCCTCGAAAAGCATCCGGGGCTTGCCGGCAGCGAAACCAGGCTGAATGGCGATGTCCACGGCCATCATCTTGTCGCCGCTTCGGTAAAATAACTCCCGCCCGTTCGGGTTCCACGCGGGCTCCGTGCCACCTTCAGTCGAGATTTGCCACTTCCCGCCGGGGCCCGGATAGGGTTGCACGTAAATCTCATAGCGGCCGGATTCGTTCGAGATGTAGGCCAGCCAGCGCCCGTCGGGGGAAAACAATGGCACCAATTCGTCGAACCGTGTTCGGAGGAAAGGCTGCGCCATGCGGACCTGCCCTGAGCCCGCGGAAGGGTCGCCCATCCGCAGCACCCATATGTCCCGCTGCGTGGCGGGATTGACTTCGTGGAAGGCCAGCTGTTGTCCATCCGGGGACCAGGACATTGGACCCTGGGTGTACTCGCTAGTGGTCAACCGCTCGAAGCCCCCACTGCCGTCAGCCAGTTGCCAGAAAATGTTCCCCGGCCCTTCTTTGTTTGATTGAAATGCTATCCGCTTGCCATCTCGTGTCCAAGTCGGCAAATAGTTCACGCTCCCCTCAAACGTCAACCGGGTCAGCGTCTCCCGGGAGAGATCGTAAAGCCAGACTTGCGTCTCCTCTTCCGCGATGTCCACGGCTAACCGTCGGCCGTCGGGAGAAAGCCGCGGAAACCGATAGGGGAGCGCCGGGGCGACCACGGGCTGCTCTGCTCCATTGCGACTGACCCACACCAGCCTGCTCTGGGCCGACTGAACGCCTCCCGAAACATAGACCAGCGATCCCGTGGTGGAAAAGCTGTACTGGGCGGCTGCGCTGGATAAGGATTGCAGGACGCCCTCCGCCACAGGGACCGCCGAGCCCGTGACCGCGAGCCGCTGGGGATCGAACAGCACGGCCATCAAGCTTCCCCCCTGCACATAAACCAGGTGCCCGGAGGGCGCATAGCGGGGGTGCGTTCCCCCTTGGATTAGGTTCCGCCGTTCACCCGTTCCGATCGACTGGACAGCGACCTCTGCATTGCTGAAATTAATTCCAGACGGTCCTGCAGCAAAGAGCACGGCCTTTCCGCCGGGCAAGAACTCCGGCCAGAGGTGGCTGACCTCGCCTTTCTCGAAGCGAGTCAGTGGTTGCGGAGCGCCTCCCGCGTCGGACACTTGCTGGAGAACTGAGACATTTGCGGGTGCGAAAGCGATCATCCCCTGGCTGCCCCAACTTGCCCCGCCAGGGCGCACAGCATTGGCGAGAGTCAGCGCCGCTCCTCCATTCACTGAGACCTTCTTCAGCTTTTGACCTGCGAAAAACCCCAGCCATTGACCATCGGGAGAAAAGAAGGGCGCGACGGCCCCCTCCGTGCCAGGGATCGGCTTGGCCTCCAGGCTATCCATCGCCCGCAGATAAAGCTGCTGCGTGCCGCCCTGTCGGGCGACATACGCGAGGTAAGTACCGTCGGGAGAGAGGGCCACAGCAGGGCCGCTATCCAAGCCTGCTAGTTGTTGCCCCGGCGGTAGATTTATTACGGTCCGGGTCACAGGCTGCGGCGCAGGCGCAGGCGAGGGTTTCAGTTTCCAAACGGCTAGCCCCGCAATTGCCGCACCTACCAGCAAAATCACCAGGCTGGAAATTGGCGTGCGCCGTCCGAGAGTGCGGATGCCTTTCGCTGCGGTCATTGGGGCCAATGCAACCTTTGAACCGCCTTCGACGATCCACTTCAACTCATCTGTCAGATCCTTCGCGCTCTGGCATCGTTCGTCCGGTTCCTTTGCAAGGCATCTTTTAACGACGCGGTCCAGCGCCGGTGGCGTCATGGGTTGCAGCGATGACATTGCCGGAGGCTCGCGTTCCAAAATCGCCGCAATCAAGCTGGCCTGGCTCTTGCCCTCAAACGCGTGCTTGCCCGTCGCCATTTCGTAGACCACTGCCCCGAAAGAAAATATGTCTGTGCGCGCATCCACCTCTTTGCCTTCCAACTGCTCCGGGGCCATGTACTGTAATGTCCCAACAATTGCCCCATCCGCCGTTAGTGGATCGCTCGCCGTGGGAAGTTGTGAAAGCTGCACGTTCGCCGGAGCCACTTCCTGCTTCAGCTTCGCCAATCCAAAATCCAGTAGCTTCGTCCCGGTCTTGGTCAGCATGATGTTGCCGGGCTTCAGGTCGCGGTGCGTCACGCCTTTACGGTGCGCCTTGTCGAGCGCGTCGGAAATTTCGATCGCGGACTGCAACACTTGTTCCAGCGGCAGCGGGCCTTTCACCAGCCGCTGTGCGAGCGTCTCCCCCTTGAGATACTCCATCACCAAATAATCGATCCCCTCCTGTTGCCCGATGTCGAAGAGGGTGCAGATGTGCGGATGATTCAGGCTGGCAATCGTGCGCGCTTCGCGTTCAAACCGCTCGCGCAACTCGGAGCGATCGGCAAGATGCGCCGGCAATACCTTGACCGCAATGATGCGGTCCAGCCGCGTGTCGCGCGCACGGTACACCTCGCCCATCCCGCCCGCACCGATGGCGGTGAGGATTTCGTACGGACCGAGTCGAGTTCCAGCGTTCACGCTCATTACTTTTTCCCCGTGGGAACTTTCTGTTTCAACTCTTCAAACCAGTTCAGCACGACGTTGATTTGCGTCGCAGTTGCTGCTTGCTCATCTTCCTTGATCATCACAAACCGCTGGCCGTTGGGCGAGACATCGTAGTTAGTGTTTGTTAGAAGGCTCGGGACGTAATGGCCCACAAAAAGCACCTTCGGCTTGTCCGCCGAAAAGGTCGGCTGTGTCGTCGTCTCCACGGCAATCATTTTGTCGCCACTGCGGTAGAAGATTTCTCCATTGTGTCCCCACGCCGGCTCCGTGCCACCTTCGGTCGAGATTTGCCACTTTCCGCCCGGCCCGGGATAAGGCTGCACGTAAATCTCATAACGCCCTGACTCATCCGAAGCATAGGCCAGCCAACGGCCATCA
This sequence comes from Terriglobia bacterium, assembly GCA_963811715.1. Lineage (GTDB taxonomy): Bacteria > Acidobacteriota > Terriglobia > Acidiferrales > UBA7541 > Palsa-360. The sequence goes on along the minus strand of CAWESM010000003.1, from coordinate 592,579 downwards.
GGCGAAAAACTGGGTGCAGTCTCGTTGAACTGGGTGCGAAGAAAGGGCTGTGGCTTGCGATCGCCGCTAACATGCAAGATCCAGATGTCCCGGCCCGTGGCGGGATTGATATCCACGAAAGCCAGTACCTGCCCGTCCGGCGACCAGGAACCATCAATCTGCACGGCTTCACCGGCAGTCAGACGTTCCGCAGTGCCACTGCCATCGGCTAATTGCCAGAACACCTGTACGGGGCCTCCCAAACTTGAATTAAATGCTATACGCTTGCCATCGGGCGTCCATATCGGAGTGTTGCTGCTGCCCCCTCCAAACGTCAACCGCGTCAATGTTTCCCGCGCGAGATCGTAGAGCCAGATATTGGCCCCCTGTTCCGCGATTGCAACGGCCACGCGCCGTCCGTCTGGGGAAAGGCGCGGACTCCGATAGGAGTGTGCTGGCGCGGGCAGCGGCTGCTCGGCCCCCTTCCTGTCCACCCATACCAGCTTCCGCCCGGTTCCCAGGCTACCCGCGACGTAGGCGACAGACCCCGTGCTCGAAAAACTGTATTGGGCGACTCCGGTGCTTGGGGATTGCAAAACGCCCTCCAGTACGGGAACCGGCGACCCAGTGACCCCCAGGCGCTGAGAATCGAAGGGGACGGCCATCAGCGTCCCAGCTTGCGCATAGACTAGGTGTCCTGTCGGCGCGTAACTTGGACGCGTACCCGCCATCAGGTCTCTCCTCTCTCCACTCTGCTGTGAACGGATTCCAACATGTAAGTCATTCGCACTGCCTCCGGTGAAGAGCACAGCTTTTCCGCTCGGCAATATCTCTGGAAATTCAAGAGCGAAGTCGCCGGGTTTCAACGTCATCAGCTGTTGCGAGGCACCCCCGGCAGCCGAAACCGTCCACAGGCCACCATTAGACGAGTCATTAAAGACGATGGTGTCGCCGGGTCCCCAGCTCCCACTGTAGAAGATGGAGCCCCCCAATGCGGCACAAAGTGTCACGGCTGCTCCGCCGCTAGCAGATACTTTTTTGAGCGCACCGCCAGCAAAAAATGCCACCCATTGGCTATCCGGTGAGAAAAACGGCGCGACCGCACCCTCCGTGCCCGGGACCGGCTCCGCTTCCGGACTATCCATCGCACGGAGGTAGAGCCGCTGGGTGCCGCCTTGAGTGGCAATATAGGCAATGCGAGTTCCATCGGGAGAAAGAGCGACGGCCGGTAAATCCAAGGCCGCCAGGTGTTGGCCCGCAGGGAGAGATATCGCGAACCGCGTAACAGGCTTCGGAGGGGCGGGCTTGAGAATCCACACGGCAAGCCCGCCGATGGCGCAGGCAGCTACGCTCGCCGCAGTCCATACCAGCAGTTTGCGCCAGTTTTTCCGGGCTGGAACGATGACAGCGGTACTCAGGCGCGCTTGCGAGCCCCCCTCGACAATCCACTTCAATTCGTCACACAGGTCGCTTGCTCCCTGCCATCTTTTCTCCGGCTCCTTGGCCAAACATTTCTTCACGACGCGGTCGAGCGCCGGGGCGTCATCGGTTGGAGGGAAGAGATGAGCGGGGGATCATCTTTCAATATTGCGCCAATCACACTCGCCTGGCTCCTGCCCTCGAAACATTTCTTGCCAGTGGCCATTTCGTAGACGACGGTGCCAAACGCAAAAATGTCCGTGCGTGCATCGACTTCCTTGCCTTCCAACTGTTCCGGAGCCATGTATTGCAGCGTTCCCACAATCGTCCCCTCCGCCGTCAGTGGATCGCTCGCCGTGGGAAGTTGTGAAAGCTGCACATTCGCCGGAGCAACTTCCTGCCTCAGCTTCGCCAAACCGAAGTCCAGCAGCTTCGTTCCTGTCTTGGTGAGCATGATGTTGCCGGGCTTCAAATCGCGGTGCGTCACGCCCTTGCGATGCGCCTTGTCCAGCGCATCGGAAATCTCAATCGCGAACTGCAACACCTGCTCCAGCGGCAGAGAACCTTTCAGCAGCCGCTGCGCCAGCGTCTCGCCTTCCAGATACTCCATCACTAAATAATCGATTCCATCCTGCTGGCCGATGTCGAAGAGCGTGCAGATGTGCGGATGATTCAGGCTGGCAATCGTGCGCGCTTCGAGTTCAAACCGCTCGCGCAACTCGGAACGATCGGCAAGATGCGCCGGCAAAACCTTGATCGCCACAATGCGATCGAGCCGTGTGTCCCGGGCGCGATACACCTCGCCCATCCCGCCCGCGCCCACGCTGGAGAGGATTTCATAGGGCCCTAGACGTTTTCCAGAAAGAATCGCCACGGGTCTCCCGCCAATGCAAAATCAGCGCAGTATAACGCACGAGGTACTTACGATACGCGTTTTTTCGCGAAGGCAACCCATTGCAGGGCGGATGGCATTAGACTGCCCCGGATATCCAACGAACGCGGGATGGATCTGCACCACGATGTCAGCCTGCTGCGTCGAATTGCGCTGCGGTGTATGGAGGTCTTGCGTAGCACAGGCTTCAGCCTGTGTGGTTTTCCGCTCGCGCAAAAACCAATACCACTCAGGCTGAAGACTGTGCTAATGGACCGCGCCGGACCCGCGGTGTAACTGCCTGCGGTAAAATCAACCGGGAGCCCCTCAGAGTTCTTGGAAGAATCGCGCACTACCGGAGATTTTGGGCGGGAGCGCCCGAAAGGTGCGGCAAGAGTTCCGTGAGGTTGTCGACGAGGAGATCGGGAGGAAATTCGGCAAGCCGGTGGCTGCCAAAACCATACGTCACGCCGCAAATCCACGTGCCGGCGTTGCGCGCGGTCTGTACGTCAATTTCGGAGTCGCCCACAAGCATCACCTGCGCAGGCTCGGCGCCGAATTCCCGCAGAATCGTTTCGACGCCCATGGGGTCCGGCTTCTTGCGTTCAAAACTGTTGCCGCCATAAATGATCCGAAAATTTCGAGCGACGCCCAGCCCTTGCAGAATCTTCCGGCTGGCGCCCACGGGCTTGTTGGTGAGCACCGCCATGGGCATTCCGGAAAGAGCGTCCAGGGTCTCGCGGACACCCGGATACAACACGGTATGGTCGAGTTTGTGAATGGAATAATACTGGAAAAAGAATTCGAGACCGCGGCGGCATTCTTCCTCGGTGGCGCCCTCGCCCAGCGCGCGCGCGATCAGGTTCGGAGCGCCCAGCCCGATGTAGCTGAAAATCTGCCCATGCGGGAGCGGGCCGCGGCCCATTTCCGCCAGGACCGCATTGACCGCCAGGGCCAGGTCGAGCTTGGAATCAATCAGTGTGCCGTCCAGATCAAAGATCAGCGCGCGCACTTCGGAAAAGCGGGGCGTCGGTTCTCCCATGGAATCTTCAGCGGTCCTCCGTGAATCTTTAATTGTAATATAGTGGGATGTTTTCCCTGAGCGATAAAGTTCTGAAGGTTCGGCGTTGCAGTAGCGTGAATACGCCATCCTCCTGGTCACGTGGAGGAGCAGCAAGAAACACGGAAAAGTAATGGTTTTTCAAAACAGGAGGAAGCGCGGATGGCGGAGATTTTTCCATTTCGAGCGTATCGATACAACGCGGCGCGCGTGGATCCGGCGAAGGTTCTGACACAGCCGTACGACAAAATTACGCCGGCCATGGCGGAAAAATATGCGGCGGCGAGTCCCTACAATCTGATTCACGTCGAGAAGGGAAAAGCGCTCCCGACCGATACGCCGGGAAATAACGTGTATACGCGCGCGGCTAAGGCGCTCGAAGATTGGATTCGGGCCGGCGTGATCGTCCGCGACGCCACGCCTTCTCTGTATACCTACTTTCAAGAGTACACCGTGCCGGGAACGAGTGACCGGCGGGTCCGCAAAGGATTCATCGCGCTCGGGCGCTTGGAGGATTATTCGTCCGGCGTCGTATTTCGCCACGAACAAACACTCTCGGGCCCGAAAGCGGACCGGTTGGAATTGTTGCGGCACACACGAACGCACACCGGGCAATTGTTCATGCTCTACAGTGACGCGGCGGTTCGCGTGGATGCGCTGCTCGATGTTGCCGCGCGCGGGACGCCGGAAGTTGAGCTCCGCGACGAATACGACGTCGTGCACCGGCTGTGGCCGGTGACGAATGCGATAGTGATGGGGACAATCCAAAGCGAAATGGCGGATAAAAAACTCGTCATCGCCGACGGGCATCACCGCTACGAAACGGCCCTTGCCTACCGGGACGAATGCCGGGCCCGCGCCGGGCGCGTGGACCGGAACGCGCCGTACGAAAAAGTGATGATGACGTTGTTCAATACGATGGGCGATGGATTAACCATACTACCAACACACCGCGTGGTAACCAATGCGATGGGCTTCTCCTTCGAGCGCTTCCGAGCAGCGCTGGCGGATGCATTCGACTGGCACTCGTATCCGATTGCGGGCGCCTCAGATCGCGCCGAAGCGTACCAACATTTTCGGAGCGACTTGACACGTCGGGGACAAGAGCAAAGAGCGATTGGCGTCTATGCGGGCGGCGGCGCGTTTTATCTCTGTCTGCTCAAGAAGGAAGCAAACCTGGAAGCGCTCCTGCCGGGAGTATCGGCGGCGCAGAGACAGCTTGACGTGGTATTACTGCACCGGTTGATACTCGAGCGCGGTCTGGGAATTACGCCTGATGCCGTGAAAACCGAGAAAAACATCACCTACGAACGCGAAATGGACACGGCGATTGCGGAGGTGGACCAGGGCCGGGCGCAAATTTGCTTCCTATTAAATTCCGTGAGCGTGGAAACCGTGGCAGGAATGGCGATGACCGGTGAAGTACTCCCGCAAAAATCCACGGACTTTTTCCCGAAACTCATGAGCGGAATCACCATGTACCGGCTGGAGGAGTGAGCCGTCGCTGGCCGATGGACGCGCCGATGCAAAAAGTAGCGCCGCCGGCAACAACCGGAGGTCCCACGAGGAAATGAAGTGTGCGGTTACTTTCCGAAGCTGCCGATCGCGGCGGCTTCAGAAGGGTAAACCTCGAACACGGTAACCAACTTCGTCACCTGCAGGATTTCCTGGAACTTCGAGCCCAGGTTGGAGATCTTCAAGGACGCGCCCTGCGCGCGCGCGCTGGTGTGTGACGCAACCAGCGTGCCAAGTCCCGAACTGTCGATGTACGTGACATTGTTCATGTTCAGAACTACCTTTTTCTGGCCTGCCGCCAGCAGCGATTTCACTTTCTCTCGCAACGCGTTGCTCTCCTCGCCGAGAACGATACGCCCTTCGAGCGCTTCCACTGCCACGCCATCCACTACGCGGTCCGTAATTTTCAATGCCACAGTCCGTCCTCCTAACGAATCAAAACCTGGCGGGCTCCACGCTTCACTTGAGCCCCTTCGCTTTCACCCCCGCGGGGGTGAAGGGTTCAGGGCAAACGTTCCGCGTGAAAGTAGAACTCGCGCGCGTCCTGTATTTGAACCCTTTTATCATTCACCCCTTACGGCCAGTGAACTCAGTAATAGTCCGAACAGGATAAATAATAGCCGCACACCGCACAAACAAGTTTGCAGCGTTTCGACGCCAGCCTCTGGGAGCAAACCGGACAGAAACTTATCGGATGCTCTTCGCCCTCTTGCTGTTCGACAGATGCTCTACGATTTGAAGCAGAGCGCACGAGGATCTGGCTTTCCATAGCCCGACGGTTATAACATAACCTTCCAAACGTGGGAAGCGCGGGAAATCACTCACACGGTGACCCCCTGTTCCGTGGAGCCCTGCCTTGTTCCCGGTGTCCGCATATCGCTGCAACCGCAAGGGTGTTTCGGGCATCTTCTTAACTAGGGTAGTGTGATGAACTGGAAGGTCCATATAGCCGGCACGGCCATTGTGATGTTTTTGGTTTGCTCCACCGCCGGTGCACAAATGCGTGGCGGAGGGTCCTCAGGGGTATCTATTTCCGTTCGGGCTGTACCCATGCGTGTGACATCCATGGCGAGGGAATCTGGCCCCTCAGCCGCCCTCTCCAAATCTGGCGCCCAGGCATCGAGGCGGCCCACAGTGATTCAGATTGCGCCGAATGGCCATGTGATCTCCAGCAGCAGTTCATTTGCAAATGCAAATTCGTTCAATTTTGATGACGAATACGGAGTGCCCGGTTTGGGTTTTGATTACGTTCATCTGGCTGCCATCAGCGGTAGCTTCCGCAACAACGCACACGGTTTCGGGCACGGCTCACACCGCCAGCGCAATTTCATAACACCGGTCTTCTTCGGCGGATATCCCTATTACTCCGACTCCACGGATTACCAGCAAGAGCAGCAACCACCCCAGATCATCGTGATTCAACAACCCGCTCCGGCGGCTGCGGCACAACAGGAGGCTCCTGCGGCGCAGGTGACCTACGAGGCCCCGCCTCCCGCGCCTGCACCGGCCCCTGTACCCGAAGTGGGCGAATTAATCCTGGTAAGGCGTGACGGAAGGGTTCTGTTTGCTTCCGTGTTTTCCGTAACCGGCAGTCAGTTGCAGTACGTCACGCCGGAGGGGATCCGCCATACGCTGCCGCTGGCCGAACTGGATACCGTCGCAACTCAGGATATGAACGAAGCCCGCGGCACCACACTCCAGTTCCATAACTAAGGGGCTTCCCGGGAACGCCAATCTCCCGATTGGCGCCCAGCGAAACGCCATTCAAGAGAAAGGCGATTCCGAAGCAGAAGCCTGCATCTTTCCGCGAATTTATTTCGAAGACTGAAAAGGCTGGGGCATGTAGAAGCCGGCGTGCTGTGGCAAGCCTGCCCGTTCGAATTGAATCGTCGTGTGTGTAATGTGAAAGTCGGCGTCGAGGCGTTCCAAGATGCTCTTCAGGATTTTTTCGCTCTCGTCCATGTGCATGTCAGGGATGCGGACGTGGCAGGAGAGCGCGTGGAGGTCGGTGCCAATCGTCCAGATGTGCATGTCGTGTACTTCCTGAACGCCCTGGATGCTCAGGATCGAACGCGCCACGGACTCCAAACGAATGCCTTTCGGCAGCCCCTCCAGCAGAATGTTCACGGCTTCGCGGAGAAGACCTTTCGTGGACCAGAGTACGAGGGCGGCGATGGCCACGCCGATGGCCGGATCAATCCACTGCGCACCCGTCATTCGAATGGCAAAGGCGCCTGCAAGGATGCCGACGTTCGAAATCGCATCGCCGAAATTATGAAGGAGCAGACTGCGGAGGTTCAGATCGCGCCGGCTGCGGACCAGCGCGAGCGTAATTCCACCGTTGATGGCCAGCGCCAGCAGCGAGACGCCAATCATCCAGTCCTCATGAACGGCCACCGGATGCCGGAAACGCTCGAACGCCTCCCAGAACAGAACGAGCGCAACCAGAATCAGCAAGATCGCATTGGTGAACGCGGCCAGAACGCCCGCGCGCTGGTAGCCGAAAGTGCGCTCATGATCCGCGGGCCGCGCGGCCCAGCGCAGCGCAAACCAGGAAATCAACATCGTGGGAATGTCGGAGAGGTTGTGGAGCGCATCGCTCACCAGGGAAATGGAATGCCCCAGGTAACCGCCCAGTAGTTCCGCGGTAACCAGTACGGCCGTGGCTGCCACCGCTCCGGCGAGCACACCGGTGGCCATTTCCGTGTGCGTGTGCGAGTGGCCAGCCGAATGATCGTGGCCATGCGCGTGGACGTGCATTTCCTTATTGTACAGGCAGATACCTCGAGATGCACCGGGGGACCCATAACTTTCTGGGCGCTGGCTCTACTTGTTTACCCGGAATCCGGAAGGGGAGCCTGCCGGAATCCATTACGTACAGTTCTCGCACACTCGAAAGGGAAGATAATTGACTTCGTTCGAGGCGGTCCATAGTATGAAAAATTGTCACTGATTTAGACCCCCGTGCCACCCACCAAATCCATCGCGGCCGAGCCGATGGCCAAACCATCGCGGAAGAATGCGTCTGAACCCGTGGCGACTCTCCGATTCTGGGGCGTTCGCGGGTCCACCCCGACAGTGGACAAGGCGACCTGGCGGTATGGCGGAAACACAGCTTGCCTGGAATTCACCACGCCTGCGGGGGCTCGAGTGATTCTGGATTGCGGAACCGGCCTTCGCGTGCTCGGACGGCATTTGGAATCGGCGCAGGAAACGAAGCGGATCGAATCTCACGTATTCGTGACTCACTATCACTGGGACCACATTCAGGGAATTCCGTTTTTTTCTCCGTTGTACGCGGAACAGAACCGTTTTCATTTCTACAGTTTTCGTTCGGAGTATCTCGGGCCCGACAGTCTGAAGCGCGTCTTCGAGGCCCAGATGGCGCACCCCTATTTCCCCGTGGACATCAGCGCGATGTCAGCGCGCCGCGATTTTACGGAAGTCGGCGGAGGAGATCAGTTTGAGGTGCCGGGAGCGCGCGTAAAAGCAAGTTGGCTGCACCACCCGCAAGGTTGCCTGGGCTTTCGCTTTGAGACCTCCGCCGGATCGATCGTGTACGCCACGGACAACGAACCGGGCGATCCAAAGCTCGACCAGAGCCTGCGGCAACTCGCGGCGGGCGCGGATATTTTCATTAACGATGCGCAGTTTACCCCTGAACAACTTAGCTACTACGCGTAAGGGCTGGGGACATTCCTCCTGGCTGGAAGGCGTGAAAATCGCCGAGGAAGTTGGCGTCAAGAACCTGGTCCTGTTTCATCATGATCCCGATTCAACCGACAAGGCCGTGGATAGCATCCTGCGCGAGGCGCGCGGAAAATTTGCGAACGTTTGGGCCGCGGCCGAAGGCATGGTGATGACTGTAGGCGGCTCGAACGTGGATGTCGTGATTCCCGCCGTGCGCGAAGGCCTGCGGCGCGACACGCACTTCCGCGCGATGGTGACCGGCTTCACCGATACGGGCATGGCGTTTGAAGAAGAAACCGTGATCCGAGATCTGAGCCTGCATGGCGCGCTGATTTATTTGGACCACAGTCCGAAGCTGCAATCCGAACTGCAAGTCCAACTGGATAATCCCGGAATCGGCGGGCCGTCGGACGGGCCTCTGCGCCTGCGAGGTTACGTCGTCCGTATCGAAAACGAAGCCGAAAAGGATCGCACGGCGGTCGGCATCGTCTTTACAGAATAGCCGCTATTTTCTCCCGCCGCATCGGGATCAAAAATTCAGAATCTTTCAAAGCCTGGCGCACCCGGCATTTCACCCTGAGACCGATACCGGATCCCGCGGAACGTTGTTCTTAGGACATGCCTCGGTAATCTGTTTTTGCGCGGCCTCACGTGCGGGATAGGCTTTTAGAGTACGAGCCGATGGCATCCACCGAAAAGAAGACCCGCCGTTACGCGCGCGTTGGCCTGCCGAAAGGGATGTTGGTCGCCTGGGAACATTCCGGCATTCGGAAGGTATCCCGGGTAGGCGTATTGGCTCTGGGTGGTCTTTTTATAAAGACCCCCAACCCTCCTCCCGTGGGCGATTTGATCCAGTTGATTTTCGAGGTGCCGGGCGGCGATGTTCGCGCGCGCGCGACGGTTCGCGATTCTCAGGCGGGCAAAGGGATGGGGGTCGAATTTACGTCCATGGGTTCGGAAGCGCGGGCCCGCCTGAACCACTTATTGAAAGCTCTGTCTGGAACGTGAGGCAAACGCTCGTCTCGTCTCGCCAGTTCGATTTTCACCTTTGCGGAAAGGCAAACGCTTCAAACATGTCGGCGCGAGCTTTGTGATCCGAAGCGATGACTTGAAGCAGGTCCGCGACAGAGATCATTCCGAGATAGCGTCCCGAGCCTTCCACCACGAGCAGATGAAACACGCCGTGCTTTTCCATCAGGCACAGGCATTCATCCAGCGCCATTTCCGGCCGGACCACGACCAATCCTCTCGACATGATTTCCGAAACACGCATCCAGGCGGGACATTTGTTCTCCGCCGCGACTTTATTGGAAATATCGCTGTGGGATACGACGCCGGTCAGATGGCCCGCGGAGTCCAGTACGCCAACAGACCGCACCTGCTGATCGCGCAGGTAACGGGCCACCTCGTAAATAGTGGCGTCCTCTTGAACGGAGAAAACTTCGTACCGCGATTGGACCAGGTCCAGGACTTTCATCGGGCGCCTCCTGAGCGGCGTGGCTGTTGCTCGCATGGTAGACCCACTCCGGTGCGTCGAGCAACTGAAATCGCTCTCCCGCACCCGCCGATGAATCCACCCTGAAACACATCGTATTGGGGAATTGGAACGGACAGAGTAAACTAGAGTTGGCTCGATAATTTCCCGCTCATGGAATTGCGCGGGCGGCCCATGGAGCGGGAGTATACCGCGAAAAGGAATCTTTCGATGAACATGATCCGGGTGAAGAGAATCATTCTCGCTCTGGCGGCTGTCTTTCTTCTTGCCCAATTCGTGCAACCCAAGCGGACCAATCCGCCCGTGACCCCATCGAGGTCGCTGGAAGCGCATGTTCAGGTACCTCCGAATGTCTTGCCCCTTTTGAAGCGGGCGTGCGGCGATTGTCATTCGAGCGAGACCGTCTGGCCGTGGTACAGCCATGTCGCCCCTGTTTCCTGGTTAGTTGCCGACGACGTAAACGTGGGACGCAGTCACGTCAACTTTCAGGATTGGGAGGCTCAGGAAAATCCAAAGGAGGCCGCCGAGCACCTCGCCCTGATTTGCAAGGAAGTCCGGGAAAAAGGGATGCCTCCGCTGACGTACCGGATCATGCACAAGGACTCCAGGCTTTCCGAGGAGGACATAGCCGCGATTTGTGTTTGGTCGCAATCCTTCGGTACTAGCCCTGAAGCAGGAGGGGAGCACCACCACTAGAGTGCTCCAAGACCTTCCGCTTTGGAACAGGAATGCCCCGGAGGGGAAAGTATTTTCCCACAATCCTCGATTTCCATAGGCATGGCCGTAACGGAACCCTCAGAAGGGCTATTACTCAAAAAACTGCAAGTAGCTGACTATAATATTGTTATCTTCACATTGCGGTTAAATCTGGACACAATTTTACAACCACTAAACCAGCGGGTTTGGCTCATTGTGTGCACTCTATTAATGCGGGAGCCTTCTGCTATATTGGTCGCGCAAATTATGGTAGCCACAGCCGTTTCAAAATCGGGTCTAACGGATCGGGCGAATCTTCTTCCTCCCGTCCACATTATTTTTGGTTCTTCCGCCGTGATGCAAACGATCCGGCAGAAGGTGGAGAAGGTTGCGTCCTCAGGCGTGCCGATTCTGATTCAAGGCGACAATGGTACAGGGAAGGGCTTGTTAGCGCGGTTCATCCACAATCGTTCGGTAGCTCCCGACACGGCATTTGTGAAAGTGAATTGTGCAGCCATTCCAGGAACACTGCTCGAGAGCGAGCTATTTGGCTATGAAAAAGGCGCCTTCACAGGCGCGTATTCCTCCAAAGCCGGACGCGTCGAGCTAGCGGACGGAGGCACGCTGTTCTTGGACGGCATTGACGAAATCGATATGTCTCTCCAGGCAAAATTACTGCAATTGCTGCAGGACGGACAGTTCACCAGAATTGGCGGCCAGGAAGACAGGCATGTCCATCTCCGCGTGATCTGCGCGACCAATCGTAATCTGGAGCAGGACATCGCGCAGGGACGTTTTCGTCAGGACCTTTTTTACCGTATCAATGTGGTGAATATACAGCTTCCCGCGTTAAGGGCCCGTATCGGAGATATAAGCGGCCTGGTTGCTTATTTCCTCGATGCTCATCAAGCCCGACACCACGTTCAGGTACAGCCGCTTTCGCTCGAGGTGATGAAGCTGCTGGAAAAACACCCCTGGCCGGGGAATATTCGTGAGCTGCAAAACCTCATCGAGCGTTACGTGATCCTGGGTTCTGAAGACGCCGTCTCGAGTGAGTTGCTAACCTGGGAGCACACTCATGCGTCATCGGAAGTGCCTATGGACGGCCAAATCCATCTGAAGAAAGTGACGCGCCAAGCGGTTCACGAGCTGGAGCGTAAAATTATTCTCAGTGTGCTTGAGGCGAACCGATGGAACCGTAAGCGTACGGCCAGCGCTCTGAAAATCAGTTATCGGGCCTTGTTATATAAGATCCGTCGTGCCGGCCTGCCCTCGAAACGTACCCTGACGAATAGCCGAGTCACTCCTGTACCGCCTGCAATGATTGGTGATTGAGTCCGTTGCGCCCTAAATTCCCCATTGAGTTTTGCTTCCTGAGAAAGCCCTAAAAATATTCTTTTTTCGACTCTATGGATGGCTCTTCCGTGAAAATCAAGTTCCTTATTTAGAAAATTGGTGGAGATTCCTGATTCGAGGTCCTCTATTACGCGCAATGCGCTAAACATTTGATTCCTAGTGAGTTATCGCAAACGTGAAAGATGACCGGCCCATTTGGAGAAAACAATTACCACAATGTGGAAGTCAGAGCCCTAGAATGTTGAAAACTGTTAGCCCGTCTCGCACACCCCGGATTATAAGTTATCTTATTTATATTCATATCGATAAAAGGAATTTGGCCGGTCGGTCGCTTAGCGCGTGGGCATGGCCCATACGTTGCTCTTTCAGCGTAGCTGTCCTGGGTGCCTCCTTTTCTCCAATAGAGGCTGCCCACAAAGAGGTGGAATGATTTCCCGAGGTGATGAAAATCTGATTTCGATCGTGACGCCGACCGTTCGTGCCGGCCTCAACCAATATTATGTCCACAGCGTAAGCCCTTCGATGCGTGCGTTGGAGCGTTCCATTGTGGATATCGCCCCCACGGATATTCCGGTTCTATTAGTCGGGGAAAGCGGCACCGGGAAAGAGGTTGTAGCGCTTGAAATTCATCGTCTTTCGAGGCGGTGGGACGAGGCGTTTGTGAAGTGTGGCTGCGCGGGACTGACTCCGGATTCGCTCGCCACGCGCCTGAAAAGTGGAGACGGCAGCACGGGAAACCGGACGGCGAGCGGCGGCTCGCTGTTCCTGGACGAAATCAGCAATCTTGATCTGGCCTGCCAGGCACGTCTGCTCGAACTGTTACCCGACGGCACTGGCGTGACGCCGGAGAACTACATCAGTATGCGGATCATCACTTCGACGGCGCGAAATCTCGAGGAGGAGATGCGCTGTGGGCGCTTCCGCGAGGAACTCTATTATCGAATCAGCGGCTCGAATTTGCGTCTGCCCCCGCTCCGCCAGCGCAAGGATGACATTTCAGGGTTGCTCGACTTTTTCCTCAAGAAGTATGCCTCGCTGTTCGGGCGGCCGGAACCCCGATTGAGTTCGGTGACCGATGGACCTTTTGTTGAGACATTCCTGGCCGGGAAACATCCGCGAACTCGAAAACGTCGCGCGAAAAATCGTCGCGCTGGGAAATGAACACGTTGCGGTCGCTGATCTATCCATCGGCAATGTTCCACAGGCGGCCGAATCCGCGCCGAATTCATCCTCCGGAAACGGCCATGCCACGGGCCAATCGCTGAAACAAGCCTCGCGAGAGGCGTCGCGGCACGCCGAAAGAGAAATGATCCTGAAGCAGTTGGAGCGGACGCGCTGGAACCGGAAGAGAACGGCGCGCGATCTCCAGATCAGCTACAAGGCGCTGCTTTACAAACTGAAGCAATTGGGCCTCGACGGCTCCGGCACTGCGAACGGGCAATGAGGGGATTGCGATGAACAAGAAAATAGCTCTTTTTGTGGTGATTGCGCTGATCGGCACGGCAATGGCGAACGCGGCGCGGCAAGACAAGAAAAAGGACAGCAAGGAAACAGCGGTGGCAGCGGCGCGCGTCGATTCCGCTTCCCCGGCCGAAAGCAAAACAGCGCCCATTCCGGCGACGACCGATGCAGCGTACTTGATCGGACCGGAGGACGTGCTGGACATCAGCGTATGGAAAGAACCGGATGTGAGTCGCGTCGTGCCGGTGCGCCCCGATGGACGGATATCGCTTCCTTTGATCAATGATGTGCAAGCCGCCGGACTGTCGCCGCAGCAACTGGCCGCATCCGTTTCGGAGAAACTGAAGAAGTATCTCAATGGGCCGCAGGTGACGGTCATCGTCACGGCGATCAACAGCCAGCGGGTGTTCGTGGTAGGCGAAGTGCTTCGCGCGGGCGCATTTCCCATGTTGCCGGGGATGACCGTTTTGCAGGCGCTGTCCAGCGCCGGCGGGTTCACGACGTTCGCCGACATGAAAAAAATCCACGTGGTGCGGCTGCGCAACGGCAAGCAAATCGAAATCCCGTTTAACTACCGGGAGGTCCTCAAGGGCGACAATGCAGAACAGAACATCAAGCTGGAAGCGGGGGATACGATTGTCGTCCCGTAAAGGATGAACGAAATGAAATTGCAAAAGAAGTTCAGGATGATCGTGGTCTCCGCGGCTGTGGCGCTTAGCGTCGCCCCTGTCCACGCGCAGGATCAAACGGGAGACCCACGGTCCGTCAACCCCATTCCACCAATCTCTTCCACGAATTCGGGCGCAGACAGCGGCTCCGGCCAGAGACCGATTCCCGCCGCGCGCGGCGTTTTCACGCCCTATGGGGATCAGGCGTACGATCCGTCGCAGGTCGAACCGGATACGAACACACTTTCCGGCGCCGAAGCGTTCGGCGTGGGTTCACTCCAACACTCGCGCGACGTCCTTGATCCTTTCCTGAGCGTTACTGCATTGGGACAATCCGGGATCGCGGGCACAACCGGCCAGACGGGACTGCACGCAATCACTTTGGTTGGCGGCGGCCTGAATTTCAACCAAATCTGGAGCCGCTACCACTTTACAACGACCTACAACGGTGGGGAAACCCTCTATTATGGGTTTCAACCGAATACGATGTTTCACATTCTGGCCGTCTCGCAAGGTATCGAATGGAAGCGTTGGCGCGTTCATCTTCGTGACAATTTCGCCGCCTCACCGGGCGCGGTCTTTACCGGTAGCGGCATGGGAGGACCCGGACTGATCGGGGAATTTTCCTCCACCCTGGCGAATTCGCTGAATACCGTCGGTCAGAGTTTTCAGCCAAGCGAAACAATCCAAACCGGCCAAGCGATGCGCTACATGAACGCTGTGGTCGGCGAAGCGGAGTATTCCTTCAGCCGGCGGTCCGCAGTTACCTTCTCTGGCTCATATGGGCTTCTGCATTTCACGGATGCCGGGTATATCGACAGCCGCATGTTCAATGCGCAAGCCGGCTATGACTACCTGCTGAATCCAAAAAATTCGGTGGCCGTCCTCGCCAGCTACGGCAAGATTGATTACACTGGAACGTCGAATTCGACGATGGATTATTTGGCGGACCTCGCCTTTGGAAGAAAGATTACAGGACGGCTGGCGTTCCAAGCAGCCGCCGGGCCGGAACAAATCCGCGTCACCGACGCTGGAATCGGGAACTTTCAACTTTGGACCTGGTCAGCCAACACGGCCCTGACGTATGAGCGCCGCCGCTCGGGAATCTCCGTTGCTTTTGTGCGAGGACTTACTGGAGGGTCGGGCGTGTTGTTTGGCGCGAGAAGCGATACTTTGAACGGGTCGTTCCATCATCAGTTCACGCGCTTCTGGTCCGCGTCCGTAAATGGCGGCTATGCCTTCAACACGAGCCTTGCTCCAGCCGGCGCGCCTATGTTCAGCTTCAACACTTGGTTGCTGGGCGCTAACGTTGGCCGCCAACTGGGGCGCCATGCTCAGGTGGGCTTCAATTATGGCCTGCTGAAGCAGGTCAATCCGGCAGTCTGTCCGGTGGCGAGTTGCGGCGTCACTGGTCTTCAACAATACTTTGGCATGACGGTAAACTGGCATCTGCTCCCGGTGGAATGAGCCCGGTGGAATGAGAATGACCCCAACCGTTCCACGAACGGCAGGCACAAGTTAGCCAAATGAGAGCAAGATTAAGTTGGGAAGCTTCAAGTACAGAACCCGCATTCGCGGCTTGCAACCGCAGGCTGAGGGTATCGTGAATGTATAAGAAGTTCTTCGGACTCAAAGAGAATCCGTTCAACGTTAACCCGGACCCGCGCTATCTGTTCCTCACGCATAGCACGCAGGAGGCTCTGGCTTGCCTGACGTACGGCATTGAGACCCGTAAGGGCTTCGTCCTATTGACTGGCGAAGTCGGAACCGGGAAAACCACCCTCATCAACAAGCTGCTCGAATGGCTGCACAAGGAGCGCGTTTCCACCGCGTTTGTCTTCAATCCCCGGCTCAGTGTCTCGCAGTTTTTCGATTTCATGATGGCCGATTTCGGCATCCCCTTTGAATCGGGGCAAAAAGGCCAGATGCTCCTCAAGCTGAACCAGTGGCTTCTGGAGCGCTATCGGGCCGGGGAACGCGCCGTGTTGATCGTGGACGAGGCGCAGAACCTGTCGCCGCAAATGCTGGAAGAAATCCGCCTGCTGACGAACTTGGAAACGTCAACCGAAAAATTGCTGCAGATCGTGCTCGCGGGGCAGCCCGAGCTGGAACAGAAACTCAATCAGCCGGAACTCCGGCAACTCCGCCAGCGAATCACGCTGCGCGCGAAGACGCGCCAGCTCACCCTCGAGGAAACGCAAGGCTACATCCTGGAACGCCTGCGCATCGCGGGCGCGGAAAATACCGCACTGTTCAGCCCGGAAGCCGTTGCGGCCGTCTATCGCTACGCCCGCGGAATTCCCCGAGTCACCAATTTGTTGTGCGAGCATGCCCTGGTTAGTTCCTTTGTGGACCACCGCAATCCGGTGCCTCCGGAGATTGTGGAAGAAGTGGCCCGGGATTTCGACCTCCACATTGTCGATCCTATTGCGCAAGCGCCGGCCCAGCCTTATCTCCCGCCTACCAATGGCGATCGACCCCCGCTGGTTGAGTCTCTCCTGCAAGCGCTCAACACCCTGGTGGACCGCATGAACCAGCCCGAGGCCCCCGCTGCGAAACCCGATCACGAAAGAAAACCCTGAACGATTCCCTCGGCGCGAAGCAGATCGCCAGGACAATTTTTTTGTGAATTGCGAGGGAAGTTGACGCGGGCGTCTATCGGCCAGGTTTCGACTGTCTATGCAACGACGGAAAGTTTCAGCTGCGCGGTCTCCCGCTCGATCGGGATGGGTTCTTTCGCTTTCTTAAGCCATTCGATATAGCACCGAATGGCATCGATGGCCATGGATCGCGCATGCTCCAGGTCTTTGCCCTCGGTCACGAGGCCGGGTAAGGATGGGACTGTGACTGTATACCCGCCATGCTCGTTGGCCTCGAAAAAAGCTGTGTACTGGTGGACCCGATTCTTGGCGCTCTTCAGATATGAATTATACCCTCGTGTTGAGCTGCGCGGCGGGGTGTGAGCCAGCGTGCAGCAAGCGCATCAATCCCACAGCAGCGTGCGAAAGGCGCGCTCCGCGCCGTGACACCAGGTACAAGGATCGCGGCATCTTTAGTTGCCGGATGCGGACTTCGGCCAGCAGCTTCCGTTCCACTTCCCAGCGCACGCACATGCGCGGCACGATGGCCACGCCCATGCCCATCTGAACGAAGCGCTTGATGCTTTCGATCGTGGGCATCTCGACGTCGCGCCGCAGCGTCGTGCGGTGTTTCTCGAAGAGTTGAATGACGCGCGAGCGGTACGGCGAGTCCACATTGTGCGCCACGAAGGTTTCCTCGCCCAATTCCTTGATGTCCACCGACCGGCGGCGCGCCAGGCGATGCTTCGGCGGCACCACAAACGTCAGTTCATCGCGGAGAATCTCGACGGCTGCGAGTTTCGGCTCCTGCGGCACGTAAGACACCGTGCCCAGGTCCAGGCGGTAATTCAGGACCTCCTGTGGAATGTCCCGCGAAAGCGTGCGGTGCATGACCAGCTTCACGCCGGGATACAGCTTCCTGTAGCGCGCCAGGGCCGGCAGCAAGGCGTGAATCGAGCTTTCGTTCACGCCGAGCGCGAGTTCGCCGCGGCCCAGGCTCTTGAGGTCCTCCATGCCCTTCTGAATTTCGTCGCGCAGATTCAACAGCCGCTCCGCATAGTCGCGAAGCAATTCGCCCGCGTCGGTCAGTTTCACCTGGCGCGGCCCGCGCACCAGCAGCGGCTGGCCCACGGACTCCTCAAGCTTCCGAATGACAATGCTTACGGCAGGCTGCGTGCGATAGAGCTTTACGGCGGCGCGGGAAAAACTCTGCTCTTTCGCTACGGTCAGAAACACGTGCAACTGTGACAGGTCCATCAATAATCCTCCTGCAAAACTGGAAAGCCGCTTCAGGGGCTAAAGCCCATTTTTTCGGGCCATCCAATGTCGCGGCTGAAGCCGCGACCCACAAGGCACGACGACAAGAGCCAAAATCGCACAGGCTGAAAAGTCTGTGTGGGTACCTCGAATCTTTGTGGGGCGCGGCTTCAGCCGCGCCATACATGTTCAGTTCTCAGGACGGCTTTAGCCGCTGACGCTTCGACGCAGGAGTTCGCACAACTTCCGAAGCCTGTGCTACTCGATGCGCCTCCCCTATAATAAGACTTTATGGCGCTTACAAGTATTATAAATTTGACTCGCATGTGCAACTAGGCTGAAATAGTCAATGTAGGAGAGTGTCTTACGCCATGGACATCATACGCATCTTCGATACCACGCTGCGGGATGGAGAGCAGTCGCCCGGATTCTCCATGACCGTGCCCGAAAAAGTCCGCATGGCCCGGCAGCTCGAATCGCTTGGCGTGGACATCATTGAGTCCGGCTTCCCCATCGCTTCCCGTGGAGACCTGGAAGGCGTGCGCGCCGTGGTGCGCGAAATCCGCAGCTGCACCGTGGCGGCGCTGGCTCGCGCCCGGCGCGACGACATCGATGTGGCCTTGGACGGTCTTTCCGGAGCGGCCCATCCTCGTCTGCATACGTTCCTGGCGACCTCGGATCTGCACCTGCACTATAAGCTGCGGCTGACGCGCGAACAGGCGCTGGAAGCCATCTCGGTCAATGTGCGCTACGCGCGCGAGCGGTGCGCGGAAGTTGAGTTTTCCGCGGAGGACGCCAGCCGCACCGACATCGATTTCCTGTGCCAGGCGGTTCGGCGAGCCGTTGCTGCGGGCGCCACGACCATCAATCTGCCCGACACGGTCGGCTATGCCATGCCGGAGGAATATGGGGCCATGTTCCGCCGAGTCATCGAGTATTTGGACGGGGCCAATGGAATCACGCTGAGCGCTCACGGCCATAACGACCTGGGCATGGGCGTGGCGAATTCCCTGGCCGCGATCCGCGCGGGTGCGCGCCAGCTCGAGCTGACGATCAATGGCATCGGCGAACGAGCGGGCAACGCCGCACTCGAGGAGGTCGCTGTCGTGCTGCGAGTGCGGCAGGCCACCATCGGCGTGACCACGAATATCCACCTCGACAAACTCTATGCGACCAGCCGCCTGCTGTCGGAGATCACCGGCGTCGCTGTAGCGCCCAATAAGGCGATCGTAGGCGCGAATGCGTTCGCGCACGAAGCGGGCATCCATCAGGACGGCATCCTCAAGAATCCCCTCACGTACGAAATTATTTCCCCCGAAACGGTCGGCGTCCCCAAGCGGCAATTGGTGCTCGGAAAACATTCGGGCCGCAACGCGCTGCGCGCGGCGCTAGTCGAAGTTGGATACACTCCGACGCCCGAACAACTCGATGAATGCTACCGGCGGATATCCGCGCTGGCCGATGAATCGAAGCGGGTGCAAACTCGCGATCTGCTCGCGATCGCGCACCAGGTCATACGCAAACGCGGCAGCGAATCAGTCGTCGCGGCAGAATGAAGTGAGGTAGCGCCGGCATCTTGCTTGTCCCGACGCAGGAAGGGCCGGCGGTTTTGGAGTTGCGGGTCAGAGCAAGAAGCCGGCGGGACGCTGCCAGACCATCGCATCGGCGCATGCAGGCTTCCGAAAAATTGAGCTTCTACCAAAGCCTCTGGACATTCTTCAGCAGATATATTCTTATAGCCCCGTCACAAGTCCTTATCGGGAGACCCTCATGCGTAAGATGTTGCCTCTTCTCGCGGCAGCGGCATTTCTTGGTCCGATTTCATTCGTACGCGCGCAGCAACAGCCGCAGCAAAAACCTCTGGACATTTATTTCCTCGACACGGAAGGCGGCCAGGCTACGCTCTTCGTATCGCCCTCGGGACAATCAATGTTGGTGGACACGGGGTTCCCGGGCAATCAAGGGGCGGCGACACCCGCCGAGGCGAGCGCGCCGGGGATCACGCGCGATGCGGACCGGATCACGGCGGTTTTGAAGCAGGCGAATGTCACCGTGCTTGACTACGTGGTCATCACGCACTATCACGGCGATCATGTGGGTAACGCGGCCGAGCTCGCCAATCGAATCCCTATCCGGCATTTCGTGGATCACGGTCCCTATATGGTCGAGCTGCAGCCAAACCGGGTGGCGCCCTATTTGTCCTATCAACCCGTACGCGAGAGGGCTCACACCATCGTGCCGAAACCCGGTGACAAGATTCCCGTTGCAGGTCTTGACGTGCAAGTGGTGTCCGCGGCGGGCGACGTACTGACCAAGCCCATGGTGGGCGTGCCGGGTGCGGGAGCGCCTAACCCGCTTTGCCGCGACGCCAAGCTAAAAGAGCAGGATGCCACGCCGGAAAATTTTGAATCCATTGGCCTCGTGATCCGATATGGAAGCTTCCGCCTGCTCGATCTAGGCGACCTGACGTGGAATCAGGAGCACGCCCTGGTCTGCCCGAACAATCTGATCGGCACCTTCACCGTATTTCACACCACGCGCCACGGCGATCCCCACTCGGGGGCGCCGCAATTGGTCCACGCGATCCGCGAGCGAGTAGCCTTGATGAACAATGGCGAGAGAAAGGGTGGTTCGCCCGAATACTGGCAAACCGTTCACGAAGCGCCCGGCCTCGAGGATTTCTGGCAAATTCATCGCTCGGCAGCCGGCGGCGCGGAACACAACTCCCCAGAGCAGTTCCTAGCCAACATCAACGAGACCGACCACGGCCACAACATCAAGATGTCCGTCCGGTCAGACGGCAGCTTCACGATGACGAACGAACGCACCGGTTTCACGAAAGAATATCCGACGCGCGGCGGCGTTTCCCGATAAGTTCAAAGTAGATTTAGGACCGCAACCTGCTTACGAATGCGCAACTACCCGCACGGAAGTGCAGCTTGCCATCTCTCGAGTTCCAAATTAAATTCTTGATAACCCCTCCGAAGACCGCCCTCTTGGCGCGGCAATTGTTTTGGTGGCGAAAATCCGAACGAATTATTATTACTATAGAGTATATAGTACGAAGTAACAAAAAGTTACATTCTCTTCATAATCTTGCGAGCGTTTGTGTCACTTTTTGAAACGTGACCCGCCCAAAACGGGACGTATTCGTCCTGGCGCTCCCTGGGGTATTTCACACCTAATATTCTGTGTGGATTGAGGTTATGAAATAACAGCCGGATTTGGCGAATCCCGTGCGCTCACTTCCGACGGGGAATTGCACCGATTGCCACTCGTTTCCGCAGGAAAGGGAGCCACTAGAATATGCATGAACCAAAGCCACTGTCCGGAATATGCGCCGCTATATTTCTCACGGTTTTGGCAGGAATGTGGGGCAACCTACGCGCACAGGAGGCCCACTTAGATGTAACGTCCAATCCCTCTGACGCGCACGTATCCGTGGACGGGATGGAATTAAGGAGGCTCACGCCCCTGCGCGTGGACCTGCGCGTGGGAACGCATGAGGTGAAAGTCTACATACCCAACTCCACATGGACACCGGACACGAGCACGGTGAACATTGTGCGGGGCGACAACGATCTCCACGTGACCCTGCTTTCTGGGACTGGCGGAGGCGGTACCGGCCCGCAGGGGCCCGCAGGACCAATGGGCCCACAAGGGCCTGCGGGGCCTCCAGGACCTGCTGGTGCGGCTGGTCCGGTCGGCCCACAGGGAACTCCAGGACCCAAGGGTGATGTCGGCCCTGCAGGACCTGCCGGTGCAACAGGGGCAGTTGGCCCCCAAGGATCCGTAGGCGCGACAGGGGCAGCTGGCCCTCAAGGATCTCAAGGGCTTACGGGTGCCACTGGCCCGGCCGGCCCGCTGGGGCCTCAAGGACCCGCAGGCGCGGCAGGCGTTGCTGGCCCACAAGGCCCTGCAGGTGCCACTGGCCTGACCGGCCCGCAGGGGGCCGCAGGACCCATGGGTACGACGGGTCCAGCCGGTGCTATCGGACCCATCGGATCCATTGGACCAGCAGGTCCCGTCGGGTCCCAAGGTCCATCGGGACCTACCGGTTCACAGGGCGTTCCAGGCCCTCCAGGGCCCCCGGGACTGGACCGGTTACAGATCGCGACGCTTCATTGGTATCAGGCCAATCAGACTGGAGCAGCATTCGCATTCCCGCTCGGATCATCTCCTCTAGGTGTGGCCTTCGATGGCTCCAATATCTGGATCGCAAACAATGGCAGCGGCAATGTTACGAAGATGCGAGCCAGCGACGGCGCAGTCCAAGGTACCTTCACGGTTGGAACCAGCCCCTATGGCGTCGTCTGTGATGGCGCGAACATCTGGGTGACCAACACTGACAGCCAAAACATCACCAAACTGCAAGCCAGCGATGGTAAAGTTCTTGGCACTTTTCCAACTGGGAAAAACCCTAACGGCGTGGCCTTCGATGGCTCCAACATCTGGGTCGCAAACGATGGCGGCGGCAGCGTCACCGAGCTCCGGGCTATCGACGGTAGTTCTGTTCGCACAATTAATGTCGGGCTTAATCCCATTGGCGTGGCCTTCGACGGCGCCAATGTCTGGGTGGCTAACTTCAGCAGTGACAGCGTCACCAAGATAAAGGCCAGCGATGGCAGCGTTGTCGGAACCTTTAATGCCCCCCCGGCTCTGGCCCCACAGGCGTGGCCTTCGACGGCGCCAACGTTTGGGTGACGAACCAGAGCAGCAATAGAGTCATGGAGTTTCAGGCCAGCACCGGGAATGTTGTAGGCACCTTCATGGTCGGTTCTAACCCCGTGGGTGTGGCCTTTGACGGGACCAACATCTGGGTGGCCAATTCGACCAGCAACAATGCCACTGAACTTCGTGCCAGTGACGGTGCGCTCTTGGGCACCTTCACGGTCGGCTCCTCGCCTCAAGGAGTGGCCTTTGATGGAGTATATATTTGGGTAACTAACAATAGCGGTAATACAGCTTCAAAGCTCTAGCACTCCGCAATGCTTCGATCGTGGGAGCAGGCCCTGGCGCGTGACGCCAGGGCCTGCTCTTTCCTCGTCGCGCCCATCTCCGGAGGGGAGGTTGGCAGGACGCCATTCCGGAGAATGGCGTTCCCGGGATCGCCGCCAAGCAGTGCTAGCCCTGAATTCCCAAAGACAACTTTTCTCTCCCGGAGCTTCCGGCGGGCGGCGGCGTTCGCTCAGTAGGCCAGGCCGGCGGCGACAAATAGCGGGCCGGGAGTCTGGCCTTCTGCCGCGGCTTTGATTCGGAACATTAATTCTCCCCACACGGTCGTACACGACACGAAATAATCCGTCTCTGCTTGCCAATCGGCGTGTGTAAATCGGAGCAGAGTATTTTTACCGTCCGGCGTGAGATCAAACAGCAGCCTTGTGCCACTCCACTCCTTGCCCGTAAGGCAGAGCCAATGTGCCTGACGCGGCGCCACGAGCTGAAGGGGCTTAAGGCCGTAAACAGTCGTGCGTTTGAAAAAGCCCAGTTCCACATTTCCACCGGGCTTTTCCTCCGTTACGTCGGACGCCCACCACTGCGCGAATCCTTGCCCAGTGGCAACCAGCGGGTACACCCGTTGCGGCTCCGCGCCAATCGAGATCGAATGTTTGATGTCGGGCATCGTTTTGTCTCCTCTTCTTATTCGTATGACGTGCACAGTTTACGGCGACAAACCTGCTGGTATTGCCTCACTTCTTTTTCTTCGAGGAAGCAGACCGCTTTGCTTTCGTTCCTGCTTTTTTTGGCTTGCTAGTTCGTGATTTCGGTTTCAGGGATGCGCCGTATTCGAGCGCCCTCGAAACCCATGAGGCAAGTTCCTTCTGGTTCATCATCACATCCGGCGGAACCGCAACGTATTCGCGCATCGGACGGCCGGGCATCGGCTCAAAGATTTTTGCACCGTCTAGTTTCAAGAATTCTTTGCGATGGCTCTCGGAAAGGCGGAGGATCATGTTGTCTTGAAAAAGCCCCATGAACATGATGCCATTTATGAAACCCGGCGGGTAACCGAACATCTTGCGCTGGACCGCGGGCGGACAGGGCATCACGCTTGCAAAGAGCTCAATAAGTTCTTGCGGAGATTTTCTCCATTGCATCGGAAATTCCTCGCGTTCTTGGACGGCAACCGGGAGATCCTCCGGTGGATTTGAATTTCGCTTCGGGACGCCACCCGCGCTATGATATTTGGCTGCCCGAACGCGAGGTCCGCACTTGCCGAAATTTAGTCTCGTTCTTCTGGTCCACGCGCACCAGCCCATCGGTAATTTTGATGAGGTCATGGAATATACCTATGCGCGTTCCTATTTACCATTTGTGGACTGCCTGGCGCTGCATCCGCGTGTGCGCATGGGACTTCACTATTCCGGCCCCCTGCTCGAATGGCTCGCCGAACATCATCCCGAGTACCTCGATCGGATCGCGGCGCTGGCCGCGCGCAGCCAGGTGGAAGTCGTGGGCGGCGGATTCTACGAGCCGATCTTGATCACGATTCCGCCGGAAGATCAAATCGAACAGATCCGGCGATTAAGCGATTTTATCGCGGAGCACTTTGGGAAACGCCCGGGCGGCGCCTGGCTCGCCGAGCGCGTGTGGGAGCCGCAATTGCCGGCCGCGCTGGCTGAAGCAGGCGTGGAATACACGCTGGTGGACGACAGCCATTTTCTGACAGCGGGCCGCGAACTGCCGGAACTTTACGGGTATTACGTTTGTGAAGAGCGCGGCCGGACCGTTAAAGTAATCCCCGGACTGCAGCAATTGCGATACCTCATGCCGTTTGGGAGCGTGGACGATTCCATCGCCCTCCTGCGCCGGGCGGCCGCCGAGCATCCGGGCGGAATGGCCTCGATGGGCGATGATATGGAGAAATTCGGCGGCTGGCCGCACACCTGGGAGCATTGCTTCCGCGACGGGTGGCTCGAAAATTTCTTTTCGGCGCTCGAGGCGAATCAGGAGTGGCTGGAGGTCGTTCCGCCAGGCGAAGCCCTCGCTGCGCGCCCGCCGCTCGGCCGCGTGGATCTGCCCACCGCGTCGTACACCGAAATGATGGAATGGGCCCTGCCGACCGAGGTGCGCAAGAGGTTTCACGCCGTGCAGGAAGAGTTCGCGTCACGTCCGGACGTGCGGCGGTTTTTGCGGGGCGGTTTCTGGCGCGGGTTCTTCAGCAAGTACGCGGAAGCGAATCTGTTGCACAAGAAGATGCTGCGAGTCTCCTCGAAGCTGCGAGCCATCAGCCGAAAACGCACGAAGGGAGCTGAGAACCGGGCCGCGGCGATGACGCACTTGCTCCGCGGGCAATGCAATGACGCCTATTGGCATGGGATTTTCGGCGGGCTGTATGCGCCGCATTTGAGGACGGCGCTTTGGCACGAACTGATTCTTGCGGAAACTCTGGCCGATGCGGCGCGGCACAAAGCCGCGCGATACCAGGCCGCGGAGCGGCTGGATTTTGACGCCGACGGGATGGAAGAAATTGAGATTGTATCGCCGCAATTCGCGGCGCTGGTGAAGCCTTCAGGAGGAGGGACGCTCGAGGCGCTCGACTTTCGTCCAAGCGCCGTGACCCTGGTGAATTCACTCCAGCGGCGCGTCGAGGCCTATCACGAGCGTGTCCACGATGCGGCGGCGCAGGGCGGGGGGCAGGTTGCGTCGATCCACAATCAAACCCTTGCCAAGGAGGCAGGCCTGGAGGAGCGGCTGAGGTACGATCGCTGGCCGCGCCACGCGCTCCGGTTGCTGCTCTTCGCGAATGGCAAGAAGCACGAGGACTACGAGGCGGTGCGGCTCGAGGAAAACGCTGAATTCGCCGGCGGCGACTACCGAACAATGGAAGTGGGGCGAGATCACGTAACGCTTTCGATCGATGCGCCGCCCGGCGCGGCGATGGCGCCCGGCGGTCAATGTAACAACCTGCGTGCCACGAAGACGATGACGTTCACATCCGCGCCGGGGAGCTGCGACGTGAGATGCGCTCTGGAGATCGCTCGATGCGGCTCGGAATCTCACGTGGCTGAAGACGCCACGCCGCTGCAATTCATGGCTGGTCTCGAGATCGTGCTGAACCTGCTGGCGCCGAATGTTCCCGACCGGTATTTCGAGTTCGCGGGAAACCGGCAACCGCTTGCCTGGAGCGGTGTCGTGGAAGGTTCACACCTGCGCGTCGTGGACGAATGGCAGGATGTCGCGGTGACGATCGACGCCCCCGGCGCAAGCTATCTATGGGTAGCGCCGATCGAGACGGTATCGGAATCAGAAGAAGGATTTGAACGCGTGTATCAGGGCTCGCAAATCCTGGCGGTTTGGCCCGTGGAAATGGTTCCCTCCGCCAAATGGAGCGCGGAAACAGTCCTGCACGTAACGGCAGCCCGCCCGGAAAGCGTAAAACGCGAGAACTAAGATCTACTCCGCGATCAAGAGATTTTCAGCAAAAAGCCACTCGGAATCGAGCCATTGCGCATCGCAACGGTAGCCGGCGCGTTGCGCCATGGCTGGAATTTCCTCCGCGCGATATTTGTGCGAGCTTTCCGTCCAGATCGTTTCCTCCTTGGCGAAGGATATAGCGCATCCCGCGCGCGGGATCGTGACAGTTTGGCCGCGCAGCGAGCGCAAGTGCATTTCGATCCGCCGTTCGGCGGAGTTGTAGCGCGCTTCGTGACGAAACGCCGCAAGATCGAAATCCGCTTCGAGTTCGCGATTGATGCGCGCGAGCAGATTGAGATTGAATGCGGCCGTCACGCCGATCGGATCGTCGTACGCCGCGATCAATTGCGGCAGCGGCTTCTCGAGGTCCGTCCCCAGCAGCAGCGCGTCGCCAGGATACAGGATCCGGCGCACTTCAGCCAAGAAGCGTTCTCCCGCGTCGCGATCGAAATTCCCGATCGTGCTGCCGAGAAACAGGACCAGCAAACGCTCGTGTTCGTGGCGTCCCGAGGCGGCTGCCAGCAAGCCGTCGAGATAAGGCCGTTCGAAACCGACGATGCTGACGTACTCGATCTGGCCAAGCTCGCTCTCGCAGCGAGCCAGTGCGGTGGGCGAAATTTCGATCGGGCAGTACGTCGTGCGCTGCCGGCGCGCAAGAGCTTCCAGAATCCAGCGCGTTTTTCTCCCGCTGCCGCTCCCGAGTTCGGCGACGAGGACGTGCGATTTTAGGCGGGAGACAATATCGACGGCGTGGCGCCCCAGAAGACGCTCGTCGGCGCGCGTCAGGCCGTATTCGGGGAGGACGCTGATGACTTCGAATAGGGCAGAGCCCACTTCGTCGTACAAATACTTGGAGGGCAATTCCTTTTGCCCTGGGAGGAGCAAGCCCGCGCGGACGTCACTGGCAAAATTGGACTGCGAATACTGAGCTACGACTGCAGTGGCCATGGTGCCTCCTCAAGGGCAGTTCGAACGTCAGCGTTCGACGCAACGGAAGGTCGCGTACACGTACGGATAGTGCGGCTGGAACCAATTGCGAAACGACCGCCGCAGCATGCACGCGGCCGTGCGCGGCGAGCCGCCCTTCATCACGAAGTGTTGTGCGTCGAAAAAGTTCGCGGAGTAACCCGGATAGAAGGAAAACGGTTCGAAGCCCGGAAACGGGGCGAAGGGCGTGCGGGTCCATTCCCACCCGTTTCCGACAATGTCTGCAACGCCGAAATCGCTGCACCCACCGGGAAATGATCCAATCGGGGCGGGATCCCAACGCTGCAAATCGAAATTTCCGTGGCGCGGTGAGGGTGGCTCCGCACCCCAGGGATAGGCGCGCTCCGAGCCGTCGCGCGTCGCGTAAGCAGCGCGATCCCACTCCGCCTCGCTCGGCAATTCCATTCCGGCCCATCGGGCATAGGCAGAAGCCTCGTCGTGGCTCACGTATGCGGGCCAATCGAGGGGCAATGGGATTTCCTTAAACATCGTCCGGTAGACCCACGAATCGCTTCGACGTTCCCAAAATATGGGATGGGCGCGGCCATGGGACGAGACGCACTCCCAACCCGCATCGCTCCACAATGAGCGATCGCGGTAGCCCCCTTCCAGCACGAAGCGGAGGTACTCTTGATTCGTCACATTGTATGCATCGATGGCGAAAGCGGGAACGTCCACGCGATGTTCCTCGAATTCGTTGTCCCAGCCAAAAGCTCCGTTTTCCAAGCGCCGCATGCCCAGCGTAGCTATTCCTGCGGGGATTGCGACTTTGCACGGATCGCTTGGCTGGGCTGGTGGCGGTGGCAAAACAGGGCGGCCGAATTTGCGCTCGACCGGCAACTGGTGCAGCATGTAGCACAGCGTTTCGGCGTGCATCAGGCGATGCTCGATGGCGACATCGAGCAGCCGGCCGTGTTCGAGACGCGCAAGGCCGGAGTCTTTCGTAGCGGACGCACGCAGTGCGTCGTCCAGTGAATTGCGCAATCGCGCCGCGTAGCGCCGTACTTTTTCCAGCGACGGCCAGTCTTCGGGCTCATCATCCGGCAGACCTCCCTCCACGGGATCGATGCCGAAGGCGAAGAGTCGATCGAAATCGGGGTCGAAAGGCGCGAGTCCGAGCGACTCAAGGAGAAGGTTCCAGTCGAACGCCTCCAGATGGCCCCAATAAAAAATAATACGGTGGCGCTCGGGAATGGGACGGTCGTAGAGTGCCTCGGGCCTGACAATGGCAAACAGTTCGTCACTTTGGGCGCGGGCCTCGCGGATTCGCGCATGGAGGCTTCCAAAATACGATTGGGGAACGGCCGTCGGGTTCATACAGATTTGCCCAGAGGCGCGTTGTGAAGATGGAAATACACGAACATGAGAGGACCTCCGGGAACGGCAGGAGAACCGGGAGAGACTCCTGTTTAGTCTCCTCGGAGGCAGAAGTCAACCGTGGCCTTCCACAGTTCTTCCCACGGTCATTAGAGTCAAATGGGGGCGAAAAGTTGCAACGATGACTGCCGTGCTTCAGGATGGCTGCGCGTTGGAATGCCGTAGCGTGACCTATAGGTTGCCGTCGGGAGCTGCGTTGGTGTCCGGGTTAAACCTGAGAGTTGCGCATGGGGAGACGCTCGTGTTGCTCGGCCGCAGTGGCTCAGGCAAAACAACCACGCTCAAGTTAATCAATCGTCTGCTGGAGCCGAGCGACGGGGAAATATTTATTTCCGGGCGCACCGCTTCGTCATGGGACCCGATCCAGTTGCGGCGCGGGATCGGCTACGTCATTCAGGACGCGGGGTTATTTCCACATTGGAGCGTGGAGAAAAACGTCGCGCTGGTGCCACACCTGGACCGCTGGCCGGAAGACCGGATTCGCTCGCGAGTGAAGGAGATGCTTGAGTTGGTCGGCCTTCCTCCTACTGAGTTTGCCTCGCGGCGCCCCTCTGAACTTTCGGGCGGACAAAGGCAGCGCGTGGGTGTGGCGCGGGCGTTGGCGGCGGACCCTCCGATCCTACTGATGGACGAACCGTTTGGCGCGCTTGATCCGGTGACGCGCGCTGAATTGCAACGAGAGTTTCGCGCGCTCGCGTCGCGCCTGGGGAAATCGATTGTGTTCGTCACGCACGATGTGCGGGAAGCGCTTTTTCTGGGCACGCGCATTGCGCTTCTCGCCGCGGGCCGCCTGGTTGGGGAGTATGCGCCAGAGGAATTCCTGCACTCGACAGAGCCGGAAGCGCGCGCCTTCGCGGCGTCTTTTCACTTGGGGCGTGGCGACGAGGAGGTGCGATGAACTGGTACGATTTTCTGCTGCGAAATCGTAGCGAGGTGATGGAACGAACGGCCGAGCACATTGGGCTGGTCGCTTCGTCCATGGCGATCGCGCTGATCATCGGATTGCCTCTCGGCGTTGCGCTGGTGCGGCGCCGCAAAGTGCAGCGCTGGGTGTTCGGAGCCGCCAACGTCGTGCAGACGATCCCGAGCCTGGCGCTGTTTGGCTTCCTGATTCCGGTCCCGTGGATCGGCGGCGTCGGCGCAAGCACGGCCATCGTCGCGCTGGCGCTGTACGCCCTGCTGCCGATCCTCCGCAACACCTGCACCGGCATCGAGGGGGTGGACGCCGCCGTAATCGAGTCCGCGCGCGGGATGGGCATGACGCCGCAGCAGGTGCTCTGGCAGGTGGAGTTGCCCCTGGCGGCGCCCGTCCTGCTCGCGGGGATTCGCTTGGCCACGGCGATTTCCATTGGCATCACGACGATCGCGGCCGCGATTGGCGCGGGCGGTCTGGGCGTTTTCATTTTTCGAGGCGTCGCCATGGTTAACAATCAGGTAATACTCGCTGGTGCAATCCCTGCCGCGCTGCTGGCGGTCCTGGCCGACTTCGGCCTCGGAGTCCTCCAGCGGAGACAGGCTGCACGGTGAGTCAACGGCCATCTTATTTCCTCGTGCTCTTCGCTGCCGCGCTGGCCGCGATAGTGGGATGCCGCACGCAACGCGGCGAAACGGTCGTCGTCGGCTCGAAGAATTTCACCGAGCAGATTGTGCTGGCGGAGTTGTTCGCGCAGCAAATTGAGGCGCATTCGACGCTGCATGTGGAACGGCGCGTCAACCTGGGCGGCACTTTGATCTGTCATCAAGCGCTGGTTGCCGGGAAAATCGACCTTTATCCCGAATACACGGGTACGGCTCTCACGGCGGTCCTGAATGAGCCTCCTCAGAATGATCCGTCGGCGGTATTCCGTCGCGTACAGGACCAATATCGCGCGCGATTCGACGTGGAAGTGATGCCGCCGCTCGGGTTCAACAATACGTTCGCCATGGTGGTGCGCGGTGACGATGCCGCGAAGCTGCACCTTCATACAATTTCAGATATCGCGGCGTTTGCGCCCAAATGGCGGGCAGGGTTTGGTTACGAATTCATGGAGCGTCCGGACGGATATCGTGGCTGGGTGGCGGCATACGGACTTCATTTTGCGGGCGCGCCGCACATCCTTGACTTGGGATTGCTCTATCGCGCGCTCGAGGACCGGCAAGTGGATCTCGTCGCGGGGAATTCAACCGATGGTCTAATCGCCGCTCTAGGCATGGTCGCACTCGAGGACGATCGCCGTTATTTTCCGCCGTATGAGGCTGTGCCGCTCGTGCGCCGGGCCATGCTCGATAAACATCCGGAGGCCGGCGCAGCCCTGGGCCAACTCACGGGAAAAATTTCCGAGGATGAAATGCGCCGCATGAATTATGCGGTCGATGGCGAGCATCGCGATCCAGCCGAAGTCGTACGAGCGTTTCGCAAGGCGAAGAATTTATGAGCTTTCTCAGGTCTCCGGCCCGAAAAGATGGAGATCAAGCGCGATAGAGCCATCGCGCCAGGTCTAGGTTGTGGCTAAAGTAATCGGCGGATGGCGCATTCTTTCCGTTGTACACGAATAGAGGTATGTCCAGCTCGTGCAGTGATCCGTGCGATCGGAGTCCTGTCGGGAAGTCCACGCGCTCCATATCCATTTCACCGAACACCGTGTCCTGGTCGCCCCATACCACCAGGTCCCCAATCCGGGACTTCATCAGCTTGTACTCGCGCGCCGCCTGCTCGCGAGCGATGACGTGCTCGACTCCCTTGAGCCCGGAGATAATCTCGCGGACCCGGTCCGCATCTTGCGCGCTCTTGAGATACACGTAGGCCCCTCCGCTGCACCCTCGATGCTGTTTCACGTAGCGATCGCGCCCCACGGAGAACGCCTTTCGGAGAGGAACCCCGCGGCGTTCGCAAACCTTTTCAAGATCCCAGCAGAGTGTCTTGGCGTTCATTCCGTGATCGGCAGTAACCAGGAATGCCGCGTCCGGAGCCACATGCATGGCTTGCCCGATGAGTTCGTCCATGCGGGCCAAGTGTTCTTTCGATTCCGGCGCCTCTGGAGCCCAGGTGTGCATGGGATAATCCGTCGTGTGGATGTAAACGCAACCGATGTCCGGGCGGTTCTTAAGGACGTCGATGGCAGCCGCCATGAGCCAATAATTGATCTCGCGGCTGTAGATCGATTGCGTGGGGCCGATCTTCTTGACCCACTCGGGCGTCGGGTTCTCCGCCGTGAGCACGATCTCGGCGCCGCGTAGAAGGAATGTGATGGTCTTCGCCTTGCTCGAAAGGAGCGCCGACTTCACGCCTTTGCGGGCGGCGCGTTCAAAGAGCGTGGGAGCGAGCAAGAGGTCGGGGGATTCTGTGTAATCCTCTACTCCGGTCTTTTCGTCAAAATAGGTGTTTCCAGTGATGCCGTGCACTTCGGGCCAGACCCCGCAACATATGGAGGCGTTGTTAATGTTGGTCACGGAAGGCATAAGACCCTTCACGGGCTTATAGAGCCCGTCGCGTTTCCATTGCGCGAAGACCGGCATTTTGCTTTGGGCAAGATAGTCGACCCCGAAGCCGTCAAACATGATCACGACGGCTCTCTGGAGGGAACCCTTCTTGTCTTGGCCCTCCAAGACTTCTCCCAGACCCGCAGACACGGCGGCGGCTGCCCCATATTTGAGCACTGCGCGGCGGCTAGGTCGTTCAATCATGGCTTCCTCCAAGATTCAACTTCAGGCACCCGGCACTTTTTCGGCGGGGTCATCTCCGGGCCGAAACTGAAACTAAACCAGAATTTCCCTTTTGACTTTCTGTTCGCACGACACGTTACACGGAAGAGCGATCGGACGCAATGCAATACGGCCGCACTTTCAGTGGTGACTCAGCTTGAAAAGCACGTGCCCTCTCCGTCCCGAAGTACATGGGACGGAGAGAATCTACAAAACCGTCCTTGTTGTTGGCAGTCGGTCTTGTAGAGGCCGCCCGCACTTGGGGCGGGCAGATGTTTATTCTCTCCAGGCCCAACCTGAGGCGCTATCACTTCGCAGGCGAGTGGTACGTGCATGAAACGTATCAACGCAACACTGCCGGCCGCGTGGCCTTCGCGCCCCGGCGATACAATATAGCTGTGAAGATAATAGCGTTGGCACGGAGCGCGCGGATCTTCGTCATAGTGGCGGCCCTGACGATCCTGGGGGCGGTGCCATGCGCGGGTACGAAGCGCGCGCCGGGCGAGAAGATCGTCTCGTTTGCAACGGACATCGCAGTCCACGAAGACACCTCCATCGAGGTGCGGGAAGAATTTATTGTGCACAGCGAGGAGACCTACTTCAAGTGGGGAATGATCCGGCATCTGCCGATTACTTCGAATGAGCGCTGGGACAAGCGATTTGGAGGCGAGTGGAAGGACGACACTGGGATTCGCGTGAAGATTCTCGACGTGACTCAGGACGGGGGACGAGTTTCGTTTGAGCAAAGCCACGGTGCGGGCTATGCGCAGTTGCGAATCGGAAAGGCGAACGCGCCCCTGGCGCGGGGAGATCACACATTTGTGATCAAGTATCTGGCGGAGGGCGTTCTTCGTTCGCGGGCGGATCATGATGAGCTGTACTGGAACGTCTTGGGACACTATTTGGATTTACCGGTCGACGAGGCGGCTTTCCACGTGCACCTGCCGGCAGGTGTGCCCACGGAAGAAATCCAACCGGATGCCTATGTGGGAGGACGGGGCGTCAGCAATCCGCGCAAACCTGATACGGAACTGGTGCGAGAAGAATCGCCGGACGCAGCCGGGTATCGCGCAACGAATCTCGGATCGGCGCAGAGCCTAAGCGTGGTACTGAGATGGCCGAAGGGATTCGTGACGCCTCCGAAAATGGGCGTGTTCGCGCGCGATCGCTGGCTGTTGGCGGCGCCTGTCGTCCTCTTCCTCTATTACTTGATCGCGTGGATGAAGTTGGGCCCTGAGCCCGCACTCGGAAGCGTTCCGGTGCGCTACACGCCACCCGAAGGATTGTCACCCGCGGCGGCGAGGTACGTCCGTACCACGGGGACTGACGCGCGAACGCTGGCTGCCGTAGTTGCGCAATTGGCGGCGCGCCGATGCATGGAGATTGAAACGCAGAATGGCAATTACAAGCTCACTCAATTGGAAACAGACGCGAGTGTGGTGAGCGCTTTGGCGCCGGAAGAGGCGCGCGTGCTTGAAATGCTATTTGAAGACGGAACGGAAATCATCCTCCATCCGAATAAAGGCGATGAACTGAACAAATATTCGCTGGCAATTCAAGGGCAATTGCAGAAACGTCTCGACGGCGTGTACTTCACACGGCACGCGGGATACATCGTGATCGGCATGCTGGCGTCCATTACGGCCGCAATGTCGATGGCGCTGACAGCGAATGGAAGGGACACGACGGGAGTGCTGTTCCTGACGTGGTGGTTCTTTTTCTGTGGAACAACCCTGGGGGCGATCGTCGTATTCAGCGTGCTCCCTGCCTGCAAACTCGCGCTGCGTGGCATGGGTGGCGGGCGTCAACTGCTGATTGCGCTCGGAGTGATCGCGGCATTCGGGTCGGTTTTCGTGGTGTTGCTGAAAAGAATGTCACAGGACATTTCACCGGCTTATGCGGTGATGTTGGTGGCCCTTGTAGTAATCAATGTAGGATGGATTCCCGCGCTAAAGCGGATGACGGCGCAGGGCAGGCAGGCGATCGCTCAAATCGAAGGCTTCCGCATGTTCCTCGCGAAAGTGGAGCAAGACCGGATGCAGCGGCTGAATGCCAAGGACGAGGCTCCGAATGTCGCGATCGAGTTCCTGCCGTACGCCATTGCGCTGGAATTGCGGGAATCGTGGGGAGATCATTTGGCGGAAGCATTTTTCGCGACGACAACCTCGCGGTGAGCGGGAGAAACGTGCCGCCGAGGTTGCTCCATGGAAATCCACTCTGCTACAGTACGGCCGTGCTTGGTGATCATTCGCGGAGAAGCCTTGCATCGAAGAATCTTGAACTTTTGCACTGCCTCCATTTCCTATGACAACGGACAACCGAAAACTCACGCGCATCGTGAACGCGCTCCGGGGCCGGCGAATTGCCGTGGCAGGCGACTTCATGCTGGACCGTTACGTCTGGGGCTCGGCCACGCGGCTTTCACCCGAGGCGCCCGTTCCTGTCGTGGATTTCATGAACGATAGCCAGGTGCTCGGCGGAGCGGGAAACGTTGCCGCGAACCTGGCGGCGCTGGGCGCGACGGTTTTGCCGTTTGGCGTCGTGGGGGAGGATGAACCGGGCCGCGCGATTCGCGAATGCCTGTCCGCTGCGGGAATGGCGACGAAAGGATTGGTGGCGGACGCGTCGCGCATCACCACGGTGAAGACGCGCATCGTCGCGCGGCAGCAGCAGATCGTGCGCGTGGACCGCGAGCGCCGCGAGCCGCTCAGCCACGCGTTGGAAGAGATGTTGATCCGCCGAATCAAGGCGGCGCTCGGGCGTCTCGACGCCCTGGTCATCTCGGACTACGACAAGGGAGTGGTGACCGACGCGCTTGCGGACCGCGTGCTGACGGAATGCCATCGCCGCGGCGTTCCGGTACTGGTGAAGCCGAAGACGTCCCGGTTATTTGTGTACCGAGGCGCCATCGCCATCGTGTGCAACGCGAAAGAAGCTGGTTTTTTCGTTACGCGGCACCTGGACGACGACGAATCCGTCGGGCAGGCGGGCCGCGCTCTGCTGGCGCACTTTGGGTGTTCGGCGGTGGTGATTACGCGGGGGGCGGATGGCTTGAGCGTGTTCGAAGATACGGCGCCCGGCGGATTTCACGTTCCGGCGACCAGCCGCGAGGTCAGCTACGCGCGCGTGGGCCAGACGCGCGTGGACCATGCCTCGCATGGCCGCCAGGTATTTGATGTCACGGGAGCCGGCGACACGGTGCTCTCCGTGCTCGCGCTGGCCGTCGCGGCGCGCTCTCCGATGCGCGACGCCGCCATGCTTGCAAACGCCGGCGCGGGTGTCGTCGTCGGAAAACTTGGCACCTCGACCATCACGCCCGGCGAATTGCTTGCCGCCGTCCGAGACCTCGGATAGCGTCGATTCTTCGTGGCGCCGGCGTCTCGCCGGCGTTATTACGCTGCCCACACGCTTAAGAAACCGCCGGCGAGACGCCGGCGCCACGACAGAGCGCGAAAGGATGTCATCAGATGGCAGTGCAGCTTATTACTGCTACCGCTTTCAAAGATGTTTGCTACGGCGGAGGGAAACTCAGCGACTGGTCGGAACGCTCGACCCAGAGCATCACTTCCTGGTTCTGGCCAAATTTCACGGTTTCTTCGGGCTTGGGAAATGGGGAGTACGCGCTCAATTCGACAACGACGACAACTCCACTGCCGCCTTTAGGCGGCACCTCGGCACTCTCGATTCGATAGGTCTTCATCGGGCTATAGAATCCTTTCGGCCCCCAAAACGCCAGAAAATCCTGATACGTGAAGCTGGGATTCGCGTGCCAAATTTTGTAGCCCAGCTGCGTATCTCCCGCGATGACCGCATTCATGAATCGCTCTACCGTGTGCTTCTCCGGCGTAAAGCGCAAAAAATACCATAGCGCCCCCGCAAGCATCGCGGCCAGGGCGACTCCGCTGACGACGTAGCGAAGCGCTTTTGATTTCGGTTCTTCGGCGCCGGCATCGAGTATGCCCATGAAAGGTGCTCCTCTGCGCATCTTATATCTGCCGCCTGAAAAATGCGACAGACAGACTGACGAGGAGAATGGAAAATCCCGCCAGGACAAACACATCCGAATAAATGCCGGCAAATCCCGTGTTCTTCAGCAGCAGGGCCTTGAGCGCGTGGACGGCGTACGTGAACGGGTCAATATAGGAAATCCAGCGCAGCCAGGGCGGAAAACCTTCCACGGGATAAATCGCCCCGGAAGGGAAATACAACAGTGTATTGAGCACGCCAAACATGGCGCGCGGCACCAGGGGATCGCTGACGCGGACCATGAGCAGAAACATGAAGCTAATCATGGCGATGGAGGTGGTGACCAAAACGATCGCGAGATAGAACAGACGCACGGGATCCCACAGCCGGTCGATGCCCGCGATCAGCCCGCCAATGATGGTGATGCATATTCCCGCCATGACTCCTTTAATCGCGCCGGAAAAAATCAGGCCGAGGATCAGCTCCGATTTTTTGATCGGCGTCACCAGGTAGCCCTCGTGAAGGCCGCGCGATTTATCATCAATGAAAGTAATGCCTCCTCCAATCATGGCGACGATGAAAATGGACATCGCGATGGAGCCGGAGAGCAAATATTTGATGTACTCGATGTAGGGATAGAGTTCCACCACTTGCAGATCGATCAGCGGATCGAGGCGCGGAGTTGGCACGGCTAGCCGCTGCCCCGGCTGGAACGGATTCAAACCCTGATTGAGGTCCTGGACGAGAGACTGTATGCGGCCGAACACTTCCGTCGTAACGAAGTTGTCGGTGTTGTCCTCGATGAAGGCGATGCGCGGCCGGTTCCCCTGATCCACTCGCCGCGAATAGTCGGGAGGGATATACACCACGGCCCGGACG
The DNA here is from genome assembly GCA_963811715.1 of Terriglobia bacterium. Taxonomy (GTDB): domain Bacteria; phylum Acidobacteriota; class Terriglobia; order Acidiferrales; family UBA7541; genus Palsa-360. The sequence continues at coordinate 555,225 of CAWESM010000003.1, read as the reverse complement.
AATCCCGTGCGCAGATCGACGACAGCATCGGAAAGCGAGGAATATTCCTCGACCGCGATTGTGCGCGGGCCCGCGGCGATGGCGTCGAACCGCTCGCGGATGTCACGCGATGCGGCCGTGTGGTCCTTGTCCACGACGGCGACCTTGATGCCCTTGATCTTTCCGCCGAACGCGTAGCCCAGCACGATGAGCTGCATGAGCGGAAAAATCATCGAGCTCATCATCAACGCCGGACTGCGGAGGAATTTCCGCATGTCGCGTTCGATAATCGCCGAGATGCGCTGGAATTTCATGACTTTGAAAGTCGTCCTTCATTTATATAAATGGCTCACGTCGCGTTGATAAGTGTCCGCAGCCGCATCGCGAAGCTGGCGCCCCGTGTAGTACAGGAAAACGTCGTCGAGAGTGGTGCCTTGCGCGGACACGCGGCGCACGTTGACGCCGCGCTCGCGCGCCATGTCCATCAGCTCTCTCACCGTGAGCGGCCCGCTCTTCGAGCCAATGTGCGTTACGCCGTCGTGAAGGCTCACACTGGTGACTCCGTCGATTTTTTCAATCGTTGCGTTCCAGTCCGCCGGAGGATTATCGAACTCCGCTTCCACGATGTCGGCGCCCGGCACGCTGTCCTTGAGTTTTGTCGGGGTATCGAGCGCCACGAGCACTCCGTGGTCCACGATCGCGATGTGGTCGCAAAGCTGGTTGGCCTCCTCCATGTAATGCGTCGTCAGGAGGATCGTCAGGTTGGAGGCAGCCTTCAGCTTGTTGATCATTTCCCAGACGCTCGTGCGCGAGACCGGGTCAAGGCCCGTTGTCGGCTCGTCGAGGAACAGAATTCTCGGGGAATGCACGAGGCCGCGGGCGATCTCGAGACGCCTGCGCATCCCTCCCGAAAAACTTCCCACCAATTTGTCGGCGAATTCGGTTAGGCCCACGGCTTCGAGCAAGCGCGGAATTGCTTCCTGGCGCTGGGCTGCCGAGAGTCCGTAGAGTTTCGCGTGGATCAGCACGTTTTCGCGCGCGGTCAGCTCGGGATCGGAAGTCAACGCCTGCGGGATCACGCCGATCGAGTGGCGAACGCCATCGGCATCGGTCACCACGTCGTGCCCGCCAACCGTCGCCGTGCCCGAAGTCGGCGGCGTCAGCGTCGTCATCATGCGGATCAGCGTCGTTTTGCCCGCTCCGTTGGGCCCGAGCAATCCGAAGATTTCTCCCGTGGGAACCGTGAAGCTCACTTCGTTCACGGCCACGAAGTCGCCGAATTGCTTCTTCAGCTTGTTGACTTCGATCGCGCTCGTTTCCGTTGTGTTCATCGGGCCCGCTGCTTCTCCTGAGCGATCATCTTGCGATCGAGCCATTTCTATTCCAATTTGATGAACCAAATTTTTGAGTATTGTTAGTCGCGGGTGCACAGGCTGCGGAAAAACTCACACGAGTTGTGGGTCGTGCCTTTAGGCACGACATAATGGCCATGCTTCCTTCAGGGGTTTTAACCCCTGAAGTCCGCGATTGGGCGAAGTCTGCTGAGCGCGCGCCTGTCGCGGGGCGCGCTGCCGAAGTCAGCCGCTGCCACCAGTTTTTTGTGGAAGCAAGCGGCGGCAAGAGCACCGTGGCGGTCATGCCCGAGATGATCCTGCGTTGGGCGTTGGGCACGGCCACCTTGATGGCAAACGTTTTGATGTCGCGCTTGGTGCGGCTGACGTCGCGCTGCGTCGCGAAATCATTTTCGACGCCTTTGAAAATGACGGCGCCTTCGAGTGTGTTTCCCGAGGGCAGCAGGACTTTCAGATGCTGGCCGAGCGCTACAAAATCAATGTAGGTTTCCTCGACGTCGGCCTGCACCCAGAGATGGTCAACATCGAGAATCGTCACGATCGGCTCGCCCGCCTGCAACACTTCTCCCTGGCGGGCCGCGCGCACGGAGACGACGCCATCGAGCGGCGAGTAAATCTTCGTGTACCCCAGGCGGACTTCGGCCGTGTTTTTATCGGCGCGCGCTTGCAGAAGCTGCGCCCGCGTGGCCTGCAAATCATCCTGTTGGACATCGAGCTGCTTGCGATTGGCGTGCGCCACGGCGACTTGTGCCTCCGCCGCGCGCACCTGGTCTTCGAGAGCCTTGACGGCCGCATCGGACGCCTGCATCGCCGCCAGCGCCATATCGCGATCCTGATTGGAGGCCACGCCGCCGTCGAACAACCCTTGCTGACGTTTGTAGGTTTGCTGATCGCGCCAGAGGTTTGCCTGTGCCTGCACGAGCTGCGAGCGCGTCGCCGTCAATGTGGCCTCGGCCTGGTGCAGGGAAGCGCTAGTTTGATCGTCGGTCCAGCTCTTCGTACCTTGCGCGGAATTCACTTTTGACTCCAGCGCGCGAACATTCGCCTCAGCCGAATCGCGATCGGCCGCAAGTTCCGCGGGGTCCAGCTCCGCGATCAAGTCTCCCTTGTGAACTTCGGAACCTTCGTCCACCGTGAGGCGAACCATGCGCCCCGCAATCTGCGGGCTGACGATCACATCGTTGCCCGTGACGATTCCCGTCAGCAGAATGTTGTTGCCGCGCGGCGTCGTGGACAGGTACACGATGAGCGCAATGACGAACAGCACCCCGAGGAGCACGAAAAATTTTGAAAGTTTCATCGCGCACCCGCACCGGACCGGAACAACCCATGCTCAAGAAAATCCTGGACGGCCTCGCGGCGCTTGGCCACTTCCCGGGGCCGCAACGGGTCGTGCCCTAAAACGCTCTGGAGCACGGGCGCGGCGGCAAAATAATGCACCATGATGGAGGTCACGGTCACCGCCGCGTTTCGCGCATCCACGCGCCGGAATTCGCCGGCGGCAATCCCTTCCTCGATCAAGCGCACCAGCCGTCCATGCAGCGGCCGGTAGTATTCGGCGACAATCCATCCCATATTCGGCCCGCGGCTCATGATCTCCCGCTGGATCAGCCGCGGATAGTTCGGGTGCGCCAAAACAAAGTCGAAAAAATTGTCGACGACCGCGCTGAGGCGTTTGCGGGGAGACGGCGCGTCTGCACCCGCGTCGCCAACCTTCGTGCTCAATTGCGAAAGCAGCGTTTCGAGGACGAAGCGATGCAACTCTTCCTTGCTGCGAAAATAGTAGTAGAGCAGCGCCTTGTTCACCTTCGCCGCGCGCGCAATTTCATCCATGCGCGCCCCGGCGAGCCCCTGCTCGGCAAAAATATCCTCGGCCGTGGCGACAATCCTCCGCGCGGTCGAAAGGTCCCGAGCCTGCCGCAAGCTGCGCGGCACGCGCCGCCCCAGGCTCGCCAGCTCCCATTTGGGCTGTGCGGATGATCGTGCGTGTGCTAAGGTTTTCATAGTCTGACTAACTGGTTAGTCTAATTGACTCACACAATCCCGTCAAGAGGGTCGGTGCGGAGCATTTTCCAGTTTCTGGGATGCCTTAGTTCAGCCAGCGAATGCACTGCTCTGGGTTTACATCAATTCCGCTTTGAGCAAGTCCAATAAGCTGAGGGGGCACCCAACTGAGCAGAGTGGCATCTGAATAGGCAACTCAAATCTCCCAGGGAGGCGTGTTTTCGGTATCAAAGAATCCGTTCGATGCGTATTGAGCCGCCCCATCGGCAAGGTTTTCCTCAGGAGAGTAGAGCAACATACGCCCTCCATGCAGGTTCGCCTCCACGTTCGCAACTGCCTGCTGCCCCCTAGTATGAAGGAGCTCGGAACGTCTCACAATGACTGAGTGCACGAGGCCTTGTCTGTCACGGTCGGTCTGAGTCTCCGCTAAAGAGTGGCTGGGTTTTAGATCGAGGCCCCGAAGTTGTTGCAAAAGTGGAGCGATGGAAAGAGGGTCAGCTTGGCGTTTCAGTTCCGCGCCGCGTTTCCATTCACGCGTCTTGGAATAATCGCGCCGTAGCATTCTGTTCCAAAATCGCTCTCGATCCAGGTACGCGCGATGCATCAGTTGCGTTCCCTGCTGGAGTAAACTACGGCGCCGGAGCAATTCAGGAGGTTCCTCAATTGAAGATACAATCTGCTGGCAAGCACACCAAGCAATAGTTTCAGTTAAGTGGCTGCGAAGGTCTTCTCTATTCAGGTCATACATAGCTCTCATGATAACAAATATAGCGTTGTAGTTGGTGCAGTACCGGAGACGCGGAACTACACGTGAGATAGCGACCGCCATCTCTCGCCTCAACATCACTCCGTATCAATGACCCTGGTCGAAAACTAGCCCCTTCAAGTGTATGAATTTGGATTTAGGAATCACGCTTCGAGTGTGCCCGAGGAAGCGGCAGCCGGAAGTTCAATCGTGTATTTCGTGCGTTGTTTTTCGCGGTGCTGGGCGAGCGCCAGTTCGATCAGGCGATCGAGCAGGTTGCGGTAGCTGAGGCCGGAGGCTTCCCAAAGTTTTGGGTACATGCTGATCGAGGTGAAGCCGGGAATCGTATTGATTTCGTTCAGGAGGATGCGGCCGGTGCGGTGTTCGAGGAAAAAATCGACGCGGGCCATGCCCAGGCATTCGAGGGCGCGGAAGGCTCGGACGGCGTATTCCTGAAAGCGTTTGACCTGCGTTCGTTTTAGCTTTGCGGGAATCAGGAGGCGCGTGCCTTCCTCGAGATATTTCGCGGCGTAGTCGTAGAATTCGCGGTGCGGCACGATTTCGCCGGGGATGGACGCTTTCGGGTCTTCGTTGCCCAGGACGGAAACTTCGATTTCGCGGCCGCGGATGGCGCGCTCGACCAGAATTTTCTGCGCGAATTCGGCGGCCAGGTCCATTGCGGCGGCGAGTTCCTTGGCATCGTGCGCCTTCGTCATGCCGACGGAACTACCCAGCGTCGCGGGCTTGACGAAGACGGGGAAACGAAACTTTTTGCGGATCGCGCTGAGGATTTTGCCGCGCGACTTTTCCCATTCCGCGCGCGTGACCGCGAGGAAATCGCCCACGGGCAGCTTCGCCTGCAGGAACAGCCGCTTCTGCATGTCTTTGTCCATGCCGACCGCTGAACCGAGCACGCCCGAGCCCACGAACGGAAGCCCGGCGAGATCGAGCAGGCCCTGCACGGTGCCGTCCTCGCCGTAGGTGCCGTGGAGCACGGGGAAAACGACGTCCACGCGCAACGCGTCGGAGCGCGAATTGCTGACGGGAACAAGCGCCGCGACGTTCGGGTCGGCGGACAGCATGACGCATTCGCCCGAGCGCAAAATGTCCGGGAGCATTTGGTGCGCCGCCGTTCCGGCGAGCCACCGGCCATCCTTCGTGATGCCGATGGGGACGGCTTCATATTTTTCCGGATCCAGCGCCTGGATCACGGACGCTGCCGAGATGAGCGAGACTTCGTGTTCGCCGGAACGTCCGCCGAACAGGACGCCTACGCGCAGCCGTTTTTTGTCAGTCGTCATATAAAGAACTCAGCCTTCGTCGCGCCCGCCTTCACAGCTTGCGGAAAACTCAAAATGTTATCATTCCGAGGCACGCCGCGTGCCGAGGAATCTCTCTTTTCTTGGAGTTCAAGCACAGAGAGATTCCTCACTTCGTTCGGAATGACAATCAAAGGCACTTTTTCCGCAACCTGTTCAGGCGGGCATGCGCTCGAATTCAGAGTGCCGCACTGAAGTGCGCCGCTACAAAATCTTTTTCCCCAATCCGGAGAGCACCATTTCCACGCCGAGCAGCGCCGTTTTATTGTGGAGATCGATCACCGGATTGATTTCCACGACTTCGAGCGACGCCATCGCTTCGCTGTCCGCGATCATTTCTAGCGCTAGATGCGCTTCGCGATAGGTCACCCCGCCGCGCACCGGTGTGCCGACTCCCGGCGCGTCGGCTGGGTCCACGAAATCCATGTCCAGGCTGACGGCGACGCCGTCGGTGTCGTCGGTAACGAAGCGCAGCGCCTCGCTCATCACGTCCCGCATGCCGCGCTCATCGATATCGCGCATGGTAAAAACGTGGACGCCGGACTCCTTGATCAAGCGGCGCTCTTTCGCGTCCAGGTCGCGTACGCCCACGAGCACGACGTTGCGCGGCTCGACCTTCGGTTTGTAACCGAGCAGCTCCACCAGCTCCGGCGCGCCGTAACCGATGATGGCCGCGAGCGGCATGCCGTGAATGTTGCCCGAGGGCGAACTTTCCGGAGTGTTCATGTCGCCGTGCGCGTCCAGCCACAAGTAGCCGACACGTTTCGATTGCCCGCGAAAATAATTCGAGACTCCGGAAAAGGAGCCGACCGCGATGGAGTGATCGCCGCCAAGCACCAGCGGCACAAAACCCTCCGCGAGCGTGCGCTCGGTCATCTCGGCGAGGCCGCGGCAAGTCTCCGCGATTTCATGCAGATACTTGGCGCGCTTCTCGCCGTAGTGTTGTTCCTCGGGCTGCTTCACGGAAACGTTGCCGATGTCTTCCACCGTGTGGCCCAGCGCCTTCAGGCGCTGCTGCAGCCCCGCGACGCGCAGCGCGGACGGACCCATGTCCACTCCGCGGCGGCTCTGGCCGAGGTCCATCGGTACTCCGATGATGCGAATCTTGAGGGCCATGATTGAACCCCGCGCCGGTTCCCTGAGAATGGAAGGGAGCGAGTCCTTAAGGGTATACGCGATAAATCATCCGGGGGAAGGGGATCACTTCACGGATGTGCTCAGTTCCGCAAATCCACGCCACCGTGCGTTCCAAGCCTAATCCGAAGCCGGCGTGCGGAACGCTGCCATAACGGCGGAGGTCCAGATACCAGCCGAACGCTTCTTCCGGGAGGTTGCTTTCGCGCAGCCTCTTGACGAGCAAATCGTAGTCGGCGATGCGTTCGCCACCGCCGATGATTTCGCCGTAGCCCTCGGGCGCGAGCATATCAAATCCGAGGGCCAATTCGGGCCGCAGCGCGTCCGGCTGCATGTAAAACGCCTTGAGCGCCGAAGGATAGCGATGCACCATCACCGGACGGTCATACGTGCTCGAAAGAATCGTTTCCTCATCGCCGCCGAAGTCGTCTCCCCACTTCACGGGATTCCCGCGCTGTTGCAGAATCTCAACCGCTTCGTCGTAAGTGATCCGCGGAAACGGGGCTTTCACATTCGCAAGTTTCGCAGCGTCGCGGCCGACCGCCTCAAGCTCTCTCGCGCGATTTTTCACCACCGATTGCACGACGTGGCTGACCAGGCCTTCGCCGAGCGCCATCATGTCTTCCAGATGAGTGTAGGCAGCTTCCGGTTCAAGCATCCAGAATTCGGTGAGGTGGCGGCGGGTTTTCGATTTTTCAGCGCGGAAGGTTGGCCCGAACGTATACACCTTGCCGAGCGCCATGGCCGTCGCCTCGACGTAGAGCTGTCCCGACTGCGTCAGGTAGGCTTTTTGATCGTCGATGTATTGGACTTCGAATAGCGTTGTCGTGCCTTCGCACGCGGCCGGCGTGAAAATGGGCGCCTCGGTCAAAATGTAGCCCTGCGAATCCATGTACTCGTGCGCGGCGCGAACGGCCTGGGCGCGGATGCGCAGGATCGCGGCCTGGCGCGGCGTGCGGATCCAGAGATGCCTGCGGTCAAGCAGGAAATCCACGCCGTGTTCTTTCAGTTGGATCGGATACGGAGTGTCATCCGGGACTCGCTGGACGACTTCAATCGCGGTGATCTGAATTTCGAACCCGCCCGGCGCGCGCTTATCGGCGCGAATGCGTCCCGTGACGATCACGCTGGACTCCTGCGTCAGGCCACGCAGCGCTTCGAACGCCGATGGCTGGTCCTTCAGCGATACCACGCCTTGAATTGTTCCCGTGCCGTCGCGGAAAATCGGGAAAAGCAGTTTCCCCGATTCGCGCAGGTTGTACAGCCAGCCGCGCAAAGTGATTTCCTGCCCATCGTGCTGCCCGACATCCTGAATGGTCACTACTGGCATCGAGATCGATTTTCCCCCTTCACAAGACTAGCCTATGCACGCTGCAGATGCGGTTGGTCGCGGCAAACTGTTTGACGCGCTGCCGCTATGGCGCGCTATGCCTGCGTTAGGACCTGTTCGAATTTGTCGAAGACGGTGCGCATGCCCTGGAGCGTCCCGGAAAATGCCTGCAGGTCGGCGGAGCCGGCGGCTGCGGCGGGCTCTTTCAGTTCGAAAACGAAGGGGACGTCATTCGGCAGTGCCGCGAGCGCTGCGTTCCAATCGATTGTCCCCTCGTAAGGGGGTAAATGTTCGTCACGCTCGCCGCGATTGTCATGAACGTGCGTCGTGACGACGAGATCGCGTATGGCTTCGAGGCCCGCGACTACGCCCCCCTCGAGATGGGCGTGGCCGGTGTCGAAACACAGCTTCACGTTTGTCAGGCGCGTTTGCTCGAGGAAATTTTTTAGGTTCGCGGGACTAGCCATCTCACCTGGCGTGTTTTCCAGCGCAAGGGTGACACCGCGTTGTCTGGCGAATAGGGACAGGAGTTCGAGGGAACTAAACACCGCGTCCCAGCGGCGCTGGTCGGGAATGTCCCGGGGCCGCGCGACATGCTGAATGCAATAGCGGAAGGGTACGTGCTCCACCAGGTCCAAAGCCCGCTTAATTTCGTCCACGGCTTCCTGGCGCCGCATTCTCTCGGGGTCGGAAATAGAGAGCGGCGTGCCGCTTTCGTGCTTGGTATTGAAGTCCCGGGTGGTCGGCGAGTGGATCGAGTGCAGCGTAAGGTTATTTCCCGCGAGCCAGGAGGCCAGCTCGCGCGCGTCCTCGGCCGAGCGGTAGTCGAAATGCCCGCGCGAGCAAAACAGTTCGATCGCGGAAACTTCCGCCCGCGCCACTTCCCCGACCAGAGCGGCGGTCAGTTTGTGGTTGACGAAAAGATAGGTGGAGAGAACTCGTTGCATGGTCAGGGGTTGCCGGAGCTTTTCCGTCGAATCGTTTCGACTCTAAGCGAAATGCCGAATCGCGTCAAGGCAAGTCCGGACGGAAAGGAAAATGAGAAAGAAACTCAGCTGCTACGCTTCGCTCAGGAACTCGGCATCGGGCGGACCCGGGATCAATCCGGCATTTACGCCCCGCGTGAGAAATTCGCGCACGGCCTGGCGTCCGCGCTCGCCATAGCCAAGCGTCCATTTGTTTACATACATGCCAATGAACTTGTCTGCTAACTCAGGATCCATGTCGCGCGCGAATTGCATGGCGTAATTGACCGCGGCTTCCCGATGCTCGAGCGCAAAGGTTACGCTCTCGCGAATCGTCTGCGCCACTTGGACGCCCACAACCGGGCCCAGCGCGCGGCGCACTCCATTGCCTCCCAGCGGCAGCGGAAGCCCCGTCTGTTCGAGCCACCACTGGCCCAGGTCAACCACCCGGTGCAGCCCCATCTGCGAGAACAGCAACTGTCCTTCGTGAATCAGCAGGCCCGCATCGACCACCGAGTTCTTCACCGCGTCCAGGATCTGATCGAATGCCATTGGGACGGGCTCAACGCGCGGTTCGTATAGCCTCAGCGTCAAGTAGGCGGAAGTGTGCAGCCCCGGCACGGCGACCCGGCATTTCGCCAGATCCTCGCGCTTGAGGGGGTGCTGGGAGACGACGATGGGTCCGTAGCCCTCCCCGAAGCTTCCTCCGCAATCGAGCAGCAGATACTTATCTCGAATATAGGGGTACGCTGCAAAGCTAAATGCGGTCACGTCATAGATTTCCTGGGAGGCTGCCTGATTGAGCGTTTCAATGTCGGCCAGGACGTGGGAGAACTTCAGTCCTGGCGCGCGCACCTTCTGCGTGGCCAGTCCGTAGAACATGAAGGCATCGTCGGAGTCCGGCGAATGAGCCAGTTTAATCTCCAGCGCTTTCCCCGTGGCAGGTTTCGTCGGCATCGCGTTCCGTCAACTCTCCCGATTCGATTTGTTCCTTGGTGCGAGGAAACCTCTACCGAGTCAATCCGGCCTGCTGGTCCGTCAGGCGCGCTGGAGCCGCAGAAATCCCGGGGTGACACCCATTCCGTAGAGAGAAGCGTCGGGGGCGGATTCCGCGTCTGCGGAACCCCGCTTTCAAGGGGAGAAGGTTATCACACTCGGACTCGCCGAACAATTCCAACTCGGGGCGGGTGCCTCGCCCCAGTTTTCCCGCGTAAACAAAATTTCATCGGAGCTTAAGGAATTGTACTTGACACCAGATACGTTCTTGCGGTACTAAGTCGGCACATTGAGAGTGGCATTTTATTTAGCTGTGTACGACAAGGCTCTGCAATTAACTCGGACTGACATTTTACCTGGAAGTTCGCTATTAGACGAAATCAAGTTCTGAGGGGGCGATATGCGTTCTTCGCGATTCCGCCTGTTGATCTACCTCTTTTTTCTTACCGTTTCTGGCCGGGCTCAACAAACTCAGCCGACACCGATGCCTGCGCCACAGGACCCGCAGGCGGTCACTGTAATTTCCCAGGCCATTGCCGCTGCGGGAGGTATGACAGCTTTTAATGCAATTAGCGACTACACAGCGACTGGGAACGTTACCTATCACTGGAACCCGGAGGCCCAAGGCACGGTTACGATCCTCGGTCTAGGGCTAGGCGGCATTCGGCTCGACGCGAACCTCCCTAACGGAACGCACTCCGAGGCCATTCTCGACGGTCAAACCACGAGGAAGACTGTGGATGGAAAGCTTCGGCAATACCCTCCTCCATATCCAACGCCCAGCAGCGAGGCCTTCCCCTACCAGCCTCCAATATTCCCCGCTGGACTCTTTCTGCCGACAGGGCAGCTTGCGGCGGTCTTGAACAATCCGCGATACAGCGTCACCTACAAAGGCATTGTCCAAATCGATGGTAAATCGGCCCGCGACGTCGAAGTTCAGCGCGTGACGCCAGGACAAACGGCACCGGACAGCATGACCCAATACCACCTCATCGATTTCTTCATTGACACAAGCACCCTACAGGTGGTCATGACACAGGACAACGTGCCAAAAAACATCGTTCACCAGGTTCGGTACTCCAATTATACGCAGGCGGGTGGGATTCTTATACCATTCTCGATCAGTGAGCGCATGGGGGGACAGAACACGCGCGACTTTGAACTGACCCAGATCAATTTCAACACGGGGTTGCAAGATTCGGCGTTCGTCATTCAGTAGACCACGTTAGCCGCCGCCTGTGCTTCGGGCCAGACGTGCGCAGAGATGCAGCGGAGACAAATGCCATGATCAGACAGCAGCCGTCATGCTCAAGACGAAGCAATGTGATCAGAGGGTCTGAGAACCATAGGGACGTCTGGTGGACTCGTTTTATTGCTCTGGTCTGGCTTTTCGCAGCGAACGTCCCGATTGCCAGGGGACAAGGCTATGTCACAAGCATTGGGTCTCCTACATTTTCCACTAAAATTCCTGTCGAAAATGGGTACATCGATGCCTCGAACGGCCGCCTTCACCTAGATATCCCGATGGCATCGTACCCCGAGCGAGCGGGTGGCCAATTTAGCCAATTTACTGTGACACTGATGTACGACAGTTCATTCTGGACGTCTGCGGGTAGCACGAGCTGGCAGCCGACAAACTTTCCCTCTTGGCCAACCGGACTGGGCGGAGGATGGTATCTCGCGACCCCCAACACTGGGAGCATCAATTATACGCAGACGCTTACCGGCAATTGCAACGGTATCCGAAACACTAACCAATGGAACTGGGTGAGCTGGACTTATACTTCGCCGGACGGAACAGTCCGTTCGTTCCCCACGGTGGCGACTCATGCGCCTGCGGACAGTTGCTACGCACTAAACGATCCTAATTCGCAAGGCTGGGCTTCTGACGGAAGCGGTTTTTGGATGGCAGTTACTGGCTACTATAATGCCGCTATTTATTCCCCAGACGGTAGCCTTGTCGGCGGCAGGGATTCGAACGGAAATTCCTAGAAGCTGTTGCATAACCTAATACAGGGTCTTGAAAAGAAGGTAGTTGAATTTTCTGAGATGAGAGATAAGGAGAATCAGCAGCGCCCAAGGAGGGCCGATGGCCCGATCGGGTGCATTGCTGACCGAATCGCAGTGGCAGAAGATCGCGCCCTTGCTCCCCAAGCCGCCCAAACAACGCAAAGGCGGTCGTCCCTGGATTCCGAACCGTCGTGTGCTGGAAGGGATTCTGTGGATTCTGCGGAGCGGGGCTCGCTGGCAAGACATGCCGGAGAAATTCCCGCATCCCTCGACCTGCTGGCGGCGGCTGCGAGACTGGGAGGAGCGGGGCGTTTGGTTGAACATCTGGCGGACGTTTCTAAGCGAGTTGAACCAGCGCCAGCAATTGAAGTGGAGCGAATCGTTTTTGGACGGGAGTTTTGCTCCAGCGAAAAAAGGGGCTGCGGAGTCGGAAAAACCAAGCGGGGCAAGGGGACGAAGTGGATGGTGGTGGTCGACGGCCGCGGTGTTCCTCTGGGAAACTCCCTTCACTCTGCATCCCCGGGGGAAGTCACACTCGCGGAAACGACGCTCGCGACGATCCGGGTAGGGCGGCGTCATCGTGCGGGCCGACCTCGGCAGAAACCGCTACGGGTGATCGCCGACAAAGCCTATGACAGCGATCCGCTGCGGAAACGCTTGCGGCAACGGGGTATCGAATTGATCGTGCCCCATCGCTGCAACCGAAAGAAACCGGTGACGCAAGACGGCCGAGCGCTGCGGCGCTATCGGAGGCGCTGGATTATCGAACGCACCAACGCCTGGCTCGGTAACTTCCGGCGCTTGGTCGTGCGCTACGACCGCTCGCTCACGATCTATGGCGCCTTCTTTCACATCGCCTGCTTCATGATCGTCTTGCGGAGGGTTGTGCAATAGCTTCTATGGAATTACCGACACTATTGGGAGGAGCACTTACTCATGGGTTGTAAACGGCAACACGATCACGTCCACGTTGTCTAACGACCAAGGAAACAGCACCAAAACATACACGATTACCACGGCCACGATCAACGCAAAAACAAACTTCGGCCAAACGGGTGTGACAGAATGCACTACTGGTTCCTGTGCAACGCTCACCGTTATACGCTCTGTGCAGTTGCCCGATGGCAGCGAGTACACTTTTAAGTACGATTGCGACAAAACAGTTGACAGTACAGACTGTAGCTCTCCATCTGGCCAGAGCGCCTATTATGGATTGCTGACCAGTATGACCCTCCCGACCGGCGGACAGATCACCTATGCGTGGAGCCCATATACCGACTCCTACGGAATTCACTACCAGTGGATAAACAAGCGCACGACGCCGGACAGCTCGACCGGCTGGACATATACGCCTCAGATTGTCTCGACTTGCGGTACGGGGCAGGTGAACTGCCAACAGACATTCACCGTGCAGAAACCCAACGGGGATAACACAGTCTACAGGTTCGCGCTCAATGGCGGCGCTTGGAAGAACCAGGTGCAGACTTACACGGGGGCAGTCTCCTCGGCAAACCTGCTGTCTACGGTCGGCGACTGCTGGAATTTTGTCACAATCACAAACGGCGTGTGTCAGTACCTCACGACTCCGGGCAGCCCTGCCACAGGAGTGCAAAAGCTAGCGGAATCAACTACCCTGCCAGTTCCAGGCGGGACTACGATCACGAAGACAACGCAGTATATCTACGACGGCTACGGGAATATGACAAAGATTCAGGAAAACAAGTACTACACCGGAAACCTGCCATCGACCATAGATCGGACGACTACCATCTCGTACCTAAACACCACCGCCTATATCAATGCCTTGATTCTGAATCGGCCCACTAACGTGACCGTCACAAACTCAAGCAGTGCGACTGTCGCGCAGACGCTGTACTCGTACGATGGCTCTTCCCTCATCAGCGGCGCAGTGGGTGCTTGCCCGGCTGTGACAGGATCAGAAAACCATGACGATACGAAGTATGGCACAGGAAATTTAGTTCGTGGGAACTTGACACAAGTGCAGCGCCTAATCAGCGGCACGTCTAACTACCTGACCACATCAATGACATACGACATTACGGGTCAGGTCAGAACGTCCAAAGACTCGAACGGAAACGTAACGACGTACTGTTACGCGGATAATTTCTTCAATGACGGCGGGGACGGGTCAAGTCCAACCGCATACACCCCGAGCAAACCGTCGAACGCATATCTCACGACAATTACTTTTCCCACCGTCAATCCGGTTACTCTGGCAAGATCATTCGGCTACTATTGGGGCACAGGGCAAACCGCCCTTTTGACAGATGAAAACAGCAACACTACCTCCTTCCATTTCTATGACTCCCTGAACCGGCCAACCGCTACTTCGTTGCCGAACGGTGGCTGGACCCGGACCAACTATTCTTCAAATGATAAGATCGTTGACAGTTACACTGGAATTACGAGCGGCCCGCCTGCGGGGAATTCCATGCCCACTTGCACCGGAACCTCGGGCGGGTGTCGCTGGGATGAAAGCCAACTCGATGGGCTAGGTCGGGGACTCAATCAAATCCTTGAGAGCGACCCAGATAGCGCGACGACCGTCGCGGCTATTATTTACGATTCGGACGGACGCGTTGCCACCGCCAGCAATCCGTACCGAAGCTTTTTGGACCCCACGTACGGTCTGGAAACTCCCTCCTACGACGGGCTGGACCGGACAACTCAGGTGAAACACGCCGACGCTAACATTGCATACACATATTACGGTGCAAACGTGGGTACAGGCGGAGGAGCCACCTCACAACTCTGCTCGTCGTCCACATACGGTTTCGGCTATCCGGTTCTTACGGTGGATGAAGGCGGGAATAAGCGGCAGACGTGGACGGATGGATTCGGCAGATTGATTGAGACCGATGAACCCGGATCGAATGGCAGCCTGACGGTCGGTACATGCAATACCTACGACCTAAACAACAATTTGCTCCAGGTCACGAGCTTAGGCCTGACACAAACACTAAAGCCCACCTACACTTATGACATGATCTCCCGCATCACTTCAAAATCTTTGCCGGAATCCGGGACTAGCTGTTTCTACTACACAACTTCGGGGGGAACGTGTGGCAATCCAGCCGCGGGCACTCTTTGCAGCGGCGACGCGACCGCAGGTTGCCGACGCACGGACGCGAGGAGCATCACGACGACATACGCATATGACGCCCTGAACCGACTAACATTCAAGTCCTACAGTGATGGAACGCCATCAGTGGCACTTTATTACGATGTTCCCCCGACCTGGATGACCGATCTCACGAACGTAAAGGGACGACTCGTGGATGTCGAAGTGCACACGGGTTCCACCAACACTGCCACAGTCAATAGTTACGACACGGTGGGTAATATAATACGCCAATGGCAGCAGACGCCGCCGGTCTATCCGTTCGGCGATTTCATGTACTACACCTACGACCTCGCGGGCGACATAACCTCGGTGACGTATCCGGGTGGTCGCACGGTGACTTACGGAATTGGCAATGCCCAGCGGCCAACTTCGGCAATGGACACGCTAAACAGCATCAACTACGTTACCTCACCGAACTCGCCCAATGTGATGTACGCGCCGCAGGGTGCTCCACAGAACTTGATCTTTGGGAAGACCGGGAGTTTTAACGGCATCACGGAAATCCGTGCCTACAATAACCGTCTGGAGACTACGGGTATCGAAGGGACCTCCTCGGCAGGCACGCCGCTGAATCTCGCTTATAGCTACGTGACGGGCAACAACGGCAACATCGCCACACAGACCAACAATGTTTCGAGCGGACGAAGCCAGAGCTATAGCTATGATTCACTCAACCGCCTTCTCACGGCACAGGCCCAATCCACCTCGGGAGGCGACTGCTGGGGGCAGAGCTTTGGCAATAACGGCCCGCCACCGACGTTGGCCGCCGACGCGCTCGCAAATCTGTTTTACACCAGCTCCATCAAGTGCAGTTCACCGGCACCCCAGTACACAATGAACACCAGCAACAACAATCAGTTTACCGGTACAGGAATTAGCTATGACGCGGATGGGGACATGACGGCGGACACGGCTTACACTTACACCTACGATGCGGAAAACCGCATCATTACCGCCAGCGGGATGTCCGGCGGGCCGTATTGCTATACTTACGATGGGAACGGACTGCGCGTCATGAAAGCCCACGCTAGCGGCGGAAGTTGCACTGGCACGGTGACGGTGGACATGCTGTATTGGCGCAACATTGCTGGCAACACGATTGCTGAAACCGACGGGAGCGGTAGCACGACGAACTCTAGCTACAACGAGTACATTTTCTTTGCGGGGCGGCGCATCGCCCAGTCGAATCCCTCGTCCGGTTCGGTGTACTACTACTTTGTGGACCATCTGGGCAGCACGCGCGTGGTCACCAGAGCGACGGGCACGGCATGTTACGAGGTGGATTACCTGCCCTACGGCAATGAGAATACTCCGTCTGGATTCTCGAACACTTGCTCGACGCGTTACCGGTTCACCGGCTACGAGCGCGATCTGGAGACGGCGGCAGGTACAAGCTCGGGCAACGACTACGCCTTCGCACGGTACTACAATTCGCGCCTCGGCCGCTTCATGTCCGGTGATCCACTTGCCGGAAACATCGCCGATCCCCAGACAATCAACAAGTACACCTACGTGCGGAATAATCCTTTGAATTCCACTGATCCAACGGGGTTGAGTGGTTGTGGAGAATACAATTACTGGTGCTTCCCTGATGCGTGGGGAGCAGGCAATGGTGGCACCGTCATAACGGTTCAGGATTGGTGTGGTGACGAGTGGGGGCCAGCCTACGCTTGCTTCAGAGCCCTGAACCCACCGAGGCCTCCGCTCAGTCCGTCGCAGGTGGCAGCGCCTGCCCCGAAGCCGCAAGCGCAGACTTTCAAGCAATGTATGGCTGCGAACAGCTCAAATTTCAGTATAGCTGGGCTAGCCCAAGGGGGGATCAATGCGGCGCTGAACGCGATGGGGCAGTCTGGGGTTAACTTCCAAAATACGTGGTGGGCACAACTGCTTGGCGGTAATTCCATTAGTGGAACGCTATTTGGCTCGCCTGGAGATGCTGCGATGTCCGCTGGCACCAACACACCAGGACTTTTGACATTGGCAATGGGGACAGGCACTACGTACGGGAGACGCACGTCCACGATAATGTCGCTTAATCTTGCGGGCAGCGGCGGTCTTCCCCAAGCACTCGGCTCGGCATCCAGTGGATTTAGAAGTTTACTGGGCACTGCTGATAGCGTTCTTAGTTTAGGAATGAGTTTTACTACAAGGCTCGAAGTCGATGCGGCATTCATGGCGGCCGAGGCAGCTTACTGCGTGTATGAAACCCAATGAGCGAGAAGCAGAGATCGCGGTTTACTACACATCTCTTCCGGATTGGCGCTTATATCGCAGCGTTCTTCTGGTTGGCCTTTGTTTACGTGGCATGGAGACTCGCCTCTAGACCCGAAAGTGAAAGGCATTCTCACTTGATCGGGTGGACAATTCTGGTTATTGCCACCACAGTAATGATTGCGACCATAAACCACTGGGTGAAGTATCTCCAGGCTATTCTTGGCGGCTTCGTCCTCGGTGGCTTACTCGCGACTATGAGCGGGCATTTGCTGAACGACGCCAAACCTTTTCCGCGCCTCATTGCCGCTAGTATGACTGCACTATTTGTTGGTTGCAGCCTTATCTCGCGGACACTCGCTAGACATAGGCTTACGGTGTTCGACCGAGTGGCGCTGATAACTTTCCTGGTCGCATTTGTCGGCGGGATCGTCAGAGATACACCGACTTCGGGCCTCATCGGGCTCGGCATAGGATTCGGCTGCCTTCTTGCCGCGTGGGTACGCGACCGGTTTTCATCTGTTCCGAGGCGCGAATCAGGGGAGACGGCCCCTGATTTGTAAACCGATTTTGATGTATTGGAAACCGTTGTTGCCGCAAACGACGGGGGCGGGTGGCCCACCCTTTGAAACGGATTTGATCTTCCGGGTGGCCGATCCTTCGCGGTTTTGAAGCTGTGAAATAACCCAAACTCGGAAATAGCCTGAAAAACTTTTCTCAATTAGAAGCCCTACAAGCGATTATTCGCACCCCGGTATACATTTTGTATCACCCCAAAAACCCGCAAAAACATTGACAAATAGGTTTTTTCACAGCTTCGGTTTTTCGAAGGGGCGGAGGGTTTGGTTTTTCCTCCGACTGTTGATCATCAGTCGATCCGGCACTGGTCAGCTTTGGTTCGGGCGACTCGGACGTTTTCAATTCCGACGCCAACACCGGGCGGATGCTCCAATATCAATTCAAAGTCGGCTCGCAGTCCGTTGTAGGGCAGCTCACTTGGAATCCGAACGGGACTCTGGGAAAATTGGCTATAACGGATCCGTTCAACAGCGCCAACGCGCAGACCTGCAACTACGCCCACGATGACATGATCCGGATCGCGAGCGCGAACTGCGGATCGATCTGGTCGCAGACGTTCAGCTTTGATCCCTTCGGAAACATTAACAAGGCTGGTAACAGTTCGTTTGCCGCGACGTACTCTTCGGCCACCAATCGCATGACGACGATTGGATCGTCCACGCCGAGCTACGATGCGGACGGCAACGTCTTGAACGATTTCCTGCACACCTATACGTGGAACGCGGACGGACGGCCTGTTACGATCGACGGCATCGGGGCGACCTATGACGCGCTGGGGCGCATGGTTGAGTTGAACGTCAGCGGAACCTACAGCGAGATTGTTTATGCACCGACGGGTGATAAACTTGCGCTGATGAGCGGCCAGACGCTCAAAAGAGCATTCGTTCCCTTGCCTGCGGGGGCGACAGCGGTTTACACCACCAGCGGCCTGGACCATTACCGCCATGCGGATTGGCTCGGGAGCGCCCGCCTGGGGACGACGCCCAACCAGACCGTGTATGGGGATACGGCATACGCCCCCTACGGAGAAACGTATGCAACGTCGGGCAATACTGATTTTTCGTGGACAGGGATAAACGCGGACGTAGAACCAGCGAATCCGGAAACCTTGTACGATTTTCCTGCCCGGGAGTACGGCATCCAGGGCCGCTGGCCGTCTCCGGACCCGTTGGGGATTGGCGCTGTGGACCCAGCCAACCCGCAGTCCTGGAACCGATATGCCTACGTGGGGAACAATCCGCTGGCCGTGACCGATCCCACTGGGAAGGGACCCGAAGACGGCCTGTGTGTCGCCTACCCGGTGCTTTGCGTTGTGGCGGTCGTTGATACCATCCTGGAAATTTTTAAGCTCTTCGGCGGGCATCACCACCACGTGACCCCGCATGCTCCTCCTGCACCTGAGGGCGGCTATGGCGCGGGGATTGATCCGTACGGCACTTGGGATGAATCGCTTCCCGCTGGGGTGCAGGTTTTCCCCTCGACCTCCCCAGGAGGCGTCAATTCGGGCGGCTCCGATTGCACCTACGGCAGCGGCAATTGCGGCGGGATGATATATGGCTGGACCAAGGACGCAGCGGGTAACGTTCTCGGCGACTATAATGGCGAGGAACTTTGCACCCTTGGACCGTTGGGAAGCTGTTTATACTGGAATCTGTCCGCAGGCAAATGGCAGCCGGAGGATAACGCCGTCAAACTTGCCAGGGCTGTCAACAATACCGGAATTCAATCCGTTGCGAATCCCTGCACTCCGGCAGCGTGGTACCTTGCCTCAGCGGGCGCTGCGGTGACATTCAGCGCGACACCTGCTGGCGCATCAGCGTTCCCGGTGACCCACACGGCGCTCCAGATTCTCGCGGGATGGTACCAAACGGCACCGGAGGAAATTCAGGGGGCGGTACAAGGAGCCGGCGTCGCCGCAGCGTGGCTCACCACTAAGGCGGTGCAAAGTTGCAGCGCACTCCAATGAGGCCGACCTATCAACGGGCGGCCCGGTACCTCTCGATGCGCCTGACAGTGGCAGGAATGCGTCTGTCTAAGAAGGGGCTACTCAATTGTCCGGCTTGCGGTAAGCCAGTAACGTTCGACGTTGTTCCAAATGACCTTCGTCTTCGCTGCCCGACATGTCAGGCCGCTCTCCTGATTGCCCGCAAGCACTTCTGGTTGTACTCCCCGATCTGCTTCACTGGAGGATTGGTCATTGCTTATGCGCAGGGGTTGCATAACCCATTGTTCCTGATGTGCGCGTTCATATACTCCGGCGTCATAACGGTGATAGCGGCTCCTATTCTGGGACCGCTATTCCCTCTGAAGTTACAGCTTGCCCGTGACTACCTACAGACGCTTCGGATTCCCGAATGAGCGCTGGAACAGACCCGGGCGGGTGGCCCATCTTTTGAGACGGTTTTGATCTTCCGGGTGGCCGATCCCTCGTGGTTTTTCGAAGGGGCGAAGGGTTTGGTTTTTCCTCCGACTGTTGATCAGCAGTCGATCCGGCACTGGTCAGTTTTGGTTCGGGCGACTCGGATGTGTTCAACTCCGACGCCAACACTGGACGATTGCTCCAATATCAATTCAAAGTCGGCTCGCAGTCCGTTGTAGGGCAGCTCACTTGGAATCCGAACGGGACTCTGGGAAAATTGGCTATAACGGATCCGTTCAACAGCGCCAACGCGCAGACCTGCAACTACGCCCACGATGACATGATCCGGATCGCGAGCGCGAATTGCGGAACGATCTGGTCGCAGACGTTCAGCTTTGATCCCTTCGGAAACATTAACAAGGCTGGTAACAGTTCGTTTGCCGCGACGTACTCTCCGGCCACCAATCGCATGACGACGATTGGATCGTCCACGCCGAGCTACGATGCGGACGGCAACGTCTTGAACGATTTCCTGCACACCTATACGTGGAACGCGGACGGACGGCCTGTTACGATCGACGGCATCGGGGCGACCTATGACGCGCTGGGGCGCATGGTTGAGTTGAACGTCAGCGGAACCTACAGCGAGATTGTTTATGCACCGACGGGTGATAAACTTGCGCTGATGAACGGCCAGACGCTCAAAAGAGCATTCGTTCCCTTGCCTGCGGGGGCGACAGCGGTTTACACCACCAGCGGCCTGGACCATTACCGCCATGCGGATTGGCTCGGGAGCGCCCGCCTGGGGACGACGCCCAGCCAGACTGTTTATGGAGATGTGGCGTACGCTCCATACGGGGAAACGTATGCGCCGTCGGGCACCAATGATTTTTCGTGGACAGGGATAAACGCGGACGTGGAACCGACGAATCCGGAGACCTTGTACGATTTTCCAGCGCGGGAATACGGCATCCAGGGCCGCTGGCCTTCGCCCGACCCGCTGGGGATTGGCGCTGTGGACCCGAGCAATCCGCAATCTTGGAACCGCTATGCGTACGTGGGGAACAATCCGCTGGCCGTGACCGATCTCACTGGGGAGGGACCCGAAGACGGCCTGTGCGCCGTCTACCCGGTATTTTGCGTTGTGGCGGTCATTGATACCATCCTGGAAATTTTTAAGCTTTTCGGGGGAGGGGGGCACTCCGCTCCTCCCCACGCACCTCCTGCGCCTCCGGGCGGCTATGGCGGGGGATTGATCCCTATGGGACCTGGGATGAATCGCTTCCCGCTGGCGTGCAGGTCTTTCCGTCGCCTTTTCCGGGTCTCAATCTGCCAGGCGCTTCCGGTTGCCCCTACGGCAGCGGCAGTTGCGGCGGGATTATCTTCGGTGCCCAAGTGACCTGCCCCCCGAAAACTAGTCCAACCATAAGTTAGCTTCTCCGGGTATAAGACCACGAGAGGAGAAGCGTCCATGAAGAAGAGCCGTTTTTCAGAAGAGCAGATTGTGGGGGTGTTGAAAGAGGCGGAGGCGGGAGTTTCGGTGAAGGAACTCTGCCGGCGGATCGGGATCAGCGATGCCACGTTTTACCACTGGAAAGCGAAATACGGGGGGTTGGAGGTGAACGAGGCGCGTCGTTTGCGCCAACTGGAAGACGAGAACGGACGGCTGAAGAAGATTGTGGCGCAGCAGGCGCTGGACATCGATGCGTTGAAGGTGGTGCTATCAAAAAAGTGGTAAGCCCACCGGCGAAGCGAGAGGCGGTACGAGTCGCGCGCGCGGAAGCCAGACTGAGCGAGCGGCGCGCTTGTGGGCTGCTGCGAATGCACCGAGGGAGTTGCCGTTATCAGCGGAGGGAACGGAACGATGCGGCGCTGCGAGCGCGGCTGCGGGAAATCGCGGGCGAGCGGCCGCGCTTCGGCTACCGGCGGGTGCATGAACTGCTGCGGCGAGAGCAAGAGAACGGCACTGCGAAGTGGGTGGTGAATCACAAGCGCGTCTACCGGATCTACCGGGAGGAAGGGCTGGCGATGCGGCGCAAGAAACGCAAGCGATTCCGGGCCGAAGCGCGCGTGCCGCTGGTGCTGCCCACACGGGAGAATCAGCTGTGGACGATGGACTTCACCCGGGACAGTCTGGCGAGCGGGCGGCCCTTTCGCACGCTGAACTTGATGGACGGGTTCACGCGGGAAGCGCCGCGGATCGAAGTGGACACTTCGCTGCCAGGATCGCGCGTGGTACAGATGCTGGAAGAAGTGGCGCAAGAGCGGGGCTATCCGGAAGCGATTCAGGTGGACAACGGGCCGGAGTTCGTCAGCCAGGCGGTGGACCAGTGGGCGTATGCGCATGGCGTGGCGTTGCACTTCATCGAGCCGGGGAAACCGGTGCAGAATGCGTTCATCGAAAGTTTTAACGGGAAGTTCCGGGACGAATGCCTGAACCAGAACTGGTTCGTGAGCCTGGAGGAAGCGCGGAGGATCATCGAAACGTGGCGGGTGGATTACAATACGGTACGGCCGCACAGCAGCCTGGGGTATCGAACCCCGACGGAATTCGCGGCGGAAATCGGCGGAGAAAAAGGCTGTGGAAAAGACGCTGCGAGGAAAAGTACAAACCACTTTTCCTCTCCGCTTGGAAATCCCGCAAAAAGCGCGGGATTCCCACTTTCCCACAGCCTCGACGGCGACGGGCTCATCCCCCGCCCCTCCGAGCAGATTCAGAACCAAGCCCCGAGTGCTAACTTATGATTGGACCAAAACGGGGGGCAGGTCACAAGAGCTTGAGTTATTGCGCGGAATTCTTTTGAGTGACTTAGGCCGATGGGAAGACGCGCAAGCACTTCTCGAATCTGCGCGGGTGTTCATCGAATCTACACAGACACCAAGGATCTGGACGCGTATCCGCACTTATTACTTAGGGCGTTGCTACTATGAATTGAAGAAATATAAATGTGCCAAGGAACAATTGACGGAAGCACTCAATTGTAATCTTTCGAGGTCATGGGAAAATCAGGCACACTATACTCTCGGTCTAGTCGAATATCACCTCTTAAATATGAAAGCGGCCAAACATCAGTTTGAACTGTGCGTAAGAACCGCAGACGAAAAGTACACTAATTTCGCAAACCTGCGGGCGTGGCTTGAGGCGACTTCCAAAGCTCTAGGCCAATTCGACGAGGTGGAGAAGTACCACAGATTGATGATTTACTCAATGTCCAAGAAAGTGAACTAGACCGGCGGGTGGCCCATCTTTTGAAACGGTTTTGATCTTCCGGGTGGCCGATCCCTCGTCCGCCGCGGCGGAAGGGGTCGGAGGGTTTGGTTTTTCCTGCCCTTGTCCTCAACTCAGTTGACAGGGTCGATTCGGCCGGTTGTTCGCGCCTTTGACAACCGCTTGCATCTCAAAAAGCAGCCGCCAGACGCGCCACCGCTGTGTCGAAGGAAACTCTGCCATCCAGGTAGGGCCGCCAATGACCGGCCTTCCTGCCGATGATCCACGCCGCGTGCTCGTGCAGGCGGCTACGTCACGGAGGGCGCACGGTCCAACGTGCTGCGCACGATTTGACCAAGATTTTTCAGGCTGTAAGGCTTCTGCAGGATGGGAACACCTTTTTCAAAAGTGGAATTCAGAGATGCCGCTTCGGGGGTGTAGCCGGTGGCAAAGACTACCCGGAGATCAGGTTGGATAGCCACCATTTGCGAATAGACCGCGGGACCTGATAAGCCGGGCATCACGACGTCCAAAATGACCAGATCGATCTGGCGCAAATTCGTCTTAAACAACTCCATGGCGTCCGTGCCATTGGATGCCAGGATTAGGCGATAGCCAAGCCTTTGCAACATCTCCTGAGCGGCCTCGCGGAGCCCTTCGTTGTCTTCGGCGAGCAAAATCGTTTCGGTGCCCTGCGGCGTTTGCTCGTTACTCTTGGGTTCCCGGGGTTCGGCCAGGCCGCTTCCTGCCGGGAGATAGATTCGAAAAGTTGTTCCTTTTCCGAGCTCGCTATACAAATGTATAAATCCGCCGTGCTGTTTGACGACGCCGTAAACGGTTGCCAGGCCGAGCCCCGTGCCCTTGCCAAGTTCCTTGGTTGTGAAAAAAGGTTCGAAGACTCGTTCCGTCGTCGCAGCGTCCATCCCAACGCCCGTGTCGGAGACCGCGAGCAAGACGTAGCTCCCCTGCTTCGCGTAAGGGTGAGTTCGGCAATACTCTTCGTCGATCTCGACGTTTTGAGTCTCGATGACGAGGTGGCCTCCCTCCGGCATGGCATCCCGCGCATTCAAACAAAGATTCATGAGCACTTGCTCGATCTGCGCAGGGTCCGCAAGCACCACGTGGAGGTTCGGCGCGGTCAGAAAGCGGACTTCAATTTGTTCTCCGATCACCCTTCGAAGCAGGCTCACCCCCTCCACGGCAAGAGTGTTCAGATCGACATTGCGCGTCTGGAGCACTTGGCGTCGGGCGAACGCCAGAAGCTGGGCAGTCAGCCGCGCAGCCCAAAAGGACTGATCCCGGATCTTCTGAAAGCGGTCGTGCAAGGCAGTTCCCGGCTGTGCTTCTTCGCAGCCCATTTCCGCCCATCCCAGAATTGCGCCGATTACATTATTGAAATCATGCGCGATACCCCCGGCCAGCTTTCCGATCGCTTCGAATTTCTGCAATTGTTGCACCTGTTGTTCCATATGTTTGCGCTTCCGGCGGTCCTCGGCCTCCTGGAGCGCGCGCTGAACCGCGGGGACCACGCGCTTCAAGTTGGTCTTCACCAGGTAATCCTGGGCGCCGTTCTGCAAGGCAGCGACGGCGGTTTCCTCGCCCATCGTGCCGGAAAGAAAAATGAAGGGCACGTCGGACCCGTTTGCTCGCACGAGACGCAACGCATCCGTGCCGGAAAAGTGGGGCATGGAAAAGTCGGAGATAATCAAATCCCAGGTCTGCTTATCCAGAGCGGATTTCAGCGCGTCAGGAAGATCCACGCGTTCAAACTGAACGTCGTAGCAGCCGCGCCGCAATTCGCGCAGAAGCAAGGTGGCATCATCCTCGGAATCCTCGATCATCAATAGGCGAAGCGGTGTCCCCATTTGTTATCTCCGGGCCGGCGGCTGTTCATTGAGAACGAGCCAGTACAAACCCAGTTGACGGACAGCCTCCGTGAATTGATTGAAGTCGACGGGTTTGCGCACATAACTGTTCGCGCCGAAGCCGTACCCGCTGAGACGGTCCTGCTCTTCGTTGGAGGAAGTTAAAACCACCACGGGAAGCAGTTTTGTGCGTTCATCCGCCCGCAACCGCCGCAAAACTTCCAGGCCATCGATCTTGGGGAGCTTCAAATCCAACAGGACCACCTGCGGCAAGAGGCTTGTATCTCTTTTGGAATGAATTCCGGTGCCAAATAAATAATCGAGAGCCTCGACGCCATCACGAGCAACCACCACGTCATTGCTGATGTTGTTTTTCTTTAGAGCGCGAAGAGTGAGTTTTTCGTCGTCGGCATTGTCTTCCACGAGAAGAATAATTTTGTCTTCCACAATTCACGCTCCCCTATACCTTGTCTCCAACAGCGTAAAATAAAATGTTGCGCCTCTCCCCACTGCACTCTCCGCCCAAATTCGGCCGCCATGCCGGTGAATGACCCTTTGGACCGTCGCCAATCCCACTCCAGTTCCTGGGAATTCGTTCTTGTCATGAAGACGCTGGAAGGCGCCGAAGAGCCGGTCCGCATAGGTGGGGTCAAATCCGGCGCCATCGTCCCGAACGTAATAGGTGAGCTTCCCGTCGCAATGCGTCCCGCCAAACTCGATGCAAGCGGAATCACGCTTCGAGGTAAACTTCCATGCGTTACCCAGCAAGTTTTCAAACGCGATGGTTATCAAATGGGAATCGACGAACGCTTCCAGGCCTTCTTCAATCCGGAACTCAACCCGGCGTTCCGGTTGAGCTTTTTGCAGCTCAACGGCCACGGATCGGGCGATAGCACCTAGGTCCGCGCTTTCCAGTTTCATATCCATGCGGGTCATTCGGGAAAGATTTAACATGTCATCGATCAGGGTTCCCATGCGCTGCGTCGCGGCACGCACACGGTGAAGGCAGTCTTTTCCGTCTTCATCGAGCTTGTCCGCGTAGTCTTCCAGCAACGCCATGCTGAAACCGTCGATGCTGCGCAACGGCGAGCGGAGATCGTGAGAGACCGAATAACTGAAAGCTTCCAGCTCCTTGTTGGAGGCGAGCAACTCTATGTTCACTCCCTGCACCTGCGTTTCGACACGCTTGCGTTCCTCAATTTCATTCCCGAGCTGTTGGTTAGCCAGTTCCACCTTGTTCTTTTCCATTTCGAAATCGTCGAGGATGTTCAATACGGCGCGCTGGGTCTCCTCCAGGCGGCTTTTCTCTTCTGAAAAGTCGTCCAGGATGTTCAACATCGAGCGCTGCGCTGCTTCGGATTGGTCCTTTTCGGCCACGGAATCTTCCAGTATATTTAATACCGCGCGCTGCGCCCCTTCCATGCGTGATTTCTCGGCGTCGAAGTCATCGAGGATGTTGAGGATGGCGCGTTGGCCACGCTCCAGGCGGCTCTTTTCTGCCGCGAAGTCCTCCAAGATGTTGAGCAGGGCGCGCTGGCCGTCCTCGGCCGAGACCAGATCGAGAGCAAGATTGGAAGCGTGAGCGCGGCCCAGCTGCTTCGGGTCTGGCGGCGTTTCCGGCTGGCGCAGAGCGGATTCTGGAGTGCTTATCATTTTCAGGCGGATACAGTCCGTTCCTTGAGCTGCCTCTTGAGGTCGTCGACCTCTTTTTTCAGCTCAATCATCTTCAGTTCGCGGCCGACCGTGAGTTTCTGAAACCTCTCCAACTCGGATAACCGCTCCAGTTCTCGCGTGTGCTGGTCCGCCAATTCCACTTCGGCCTTCTTGAGAGGTGTGACGTCCCGCGCGGCGGCAAAGACGCCGAGGACCATGCCGTTGACATCTTTGTAGACAGACGCGTTGTACAGGACGTGGGAGAGCCGCCCGTCGATATGACGGATCGTCAGCGGGTAGTCGGTGACGAAGCCTTTGGCAAAGGCTTGCTGATAGCCCTCACGGGCTTTTTCCGGCTCGGTGAAATAGTTCGAAAAGTCTGTCCCAATGAGCCTTTCCCGTGCCGCGCCGGTTACCTTCGCGGTGGCTTCGTTGACGTCCGTGATCTTGCCTTCCGGGCTGATGGTGACCAGAGGATCCAAGCTGGCTTCGACCAGGCTCCGCGCGTACTGGGAAGCCTGTTTTTGCGCCGTGATGTCGCGCGCGGCGGCGAACACGCCCAGCACGTTGCCGCGCGCGTCCTTGTACACCGAAGCGTTGTACAGCACGTCGGTCAGCCGCCCGTCGGTATGCCGGATGGTCAGCGGATAGTCGGTGACAAAACCTTCTGAAAAGACCTGCTGGTAGCCCTCCCGCGCCTTGTCGGGTTCCGTGAAGTAATTGGCGAAATCGGCACCGATCAGTTTTTCACGAGGAGCGCCAGTGACTTTCATCGTTGCTTCGTTGACGTCGGTGATCTTGCCTTCCGGGCTGATGGTGACCAGCGGGTCCACGCTGGCTTCGATCAGGCTTCGCGCGTACTGGGAGGCCTGTTTTTGAGCCGTGATGTCGCGCGCGGCGGCAAACACGCCCAGCACGTTGCCGCGCGCGTCCTTGTACACCGAAGCGTTGTACAGCACGTCGGTCAGCCGCCCGTCGGTATGCCGGATGGTCAGCGGATAGTCGGTGACAAAACCTTCTGAGAAGACCTGCCGGTAACCTTCGCGGGCTTTTTCCGGTTCGGTGAAATAGTTGGCAAAGTCCGTGCCGATGAGTTTCTCGCGAGGTGCCCCGGTTACCTTGACAGTAGCTTCGTTGACGTCGGTGATTTTGCCCTCCGGGCTGATGGTGACCAGCGGATCCACGCTGGCTTCGATCAGGCTCCGTGCATACTGCGACCCTTGTTTTTGCAGGGTGATGTCGCGGATCGTGCTGGAGACCTGCACGCCCTCCTCGGTTTCCAGCGGACTCAGGCTGATCTCGATCTGAAATTCCGATCCGTCCTTGCGTTGCCCGTAGAGGTCAAGGCCCGCGCCCATCCCTCGTGCGGTTGGTTTGGTGAAGAAACCAGTTCGGTGTCCCGGGTGGGCGCTGCGGAACCGCTGGGGGACGAGCATTTCGACCGGCTGACCGAGCAGTTCCTGGCGCCCGTAGCCGAAGAGTTTCTGGGTCTGAACATTAACGAGAACGATCCGGCCGTCCTTGTTGACAATCACCATGGCATCGGGGGCCGCCTCGATTACGGCGCGAAACCTCTCCTCCGCCTTCTTGCGGCCAGTGATATCGCGCGCGGCGGCGAATACCCCCAGCACGCTGCCACGCGCGTCTTTGTACACCGAGGCGTTGTACAGCACATCCGTCAGCCGTCCGTCGGCATGCCGGATGGTTAGTGGATAGTCGGTGACGTAACCTTCTGAGAATACACGCTGATAACCTTCGCGAGCCTTTTCGGGCTCCGTGAAATAGTCGGCAAAGTCCGCCCCGATGAGTTTCTCTCGCGCTGCGCCGGTGATTTTGATGGTAGCCTCGTTGACGTCGGTGATCTTGCCTTCCGGGCTGATGGTGACCAGCGGGTCCACGCTGGCTTCGATCAGGCTGCGGGCATATTGCGTGAGGCGGATTTCATCCGAGATATCCTTCGAGATCAATAAAAAACCGATCGGCTTACCCATGGGATCGCGGCGTGGAGTAATCACCACGCGAGCGGTGAACTGATCGCCATTTTTTCGCTGACGGGTTAGTGTTCCCTCCCACTTGCCCTGTTCGAGCGCCGCTCGCATGATCTGCTCGTGTACTCCGGCCGCGACATCCTGGGGCGCATGCAAAATAGAGGAATTGGCCTTACCGATGACTTCCTCGGGCTCGTAGCCGTACAGGCGGCGCGCGCCCTCATTCCAAAGGAGGATCTTTCCCGTGAGGTCTTTGGCGATCACCGAGTATTCGGTCGAAGACTCCAGAATATTGGTGATGAAATCGACGGCTTCCTGACCGGTGCCGGCAATCGAGCTATCAAAAAGTCGGGTCTTCTCGTGACCGGCGGAGTTGCCCGCTGCCTTCGACGGTAAACCTGCGGTGGTCGGTTCTGTGCTTCCCGTAAGCACGCCCCCGCTGCCTCCGCCTTGATCTATGCGATTCATGGTTGTGCTCCTTCTTTGAATCTCGCCGCCCGCGAAGGCTTTCCGCGAGGACCGTCGCCGACTAAAGAGAGGGGGAATTAGATTTTTTATGTGCGATGACCGTTCCCAAGAAATACCCGAATTATCGAACTCGGGGTCGCCAAACCGGTATCATCCAAACGAACGCTGTATGGGTGCACAGGTCCGGGCAAAAATATGTCTAGGAAGGGGTGATTTCATCCTACTGGATGGCAGATAATAGTCAAACACAATTTGAACGCTGAGGTTGGAAAAGTAATCAAGCTGGTTTGCCGGGCAATCCAGCCCACAAAGCGGGAGAAAACTCGTCCCGTTAGTTTTCTGACAGCTTGCATCTCACAAAGCAGCCGCCAGACGGGCCACCGCTGTGTCGAAGGAAACTCTGCCATCCAGGTAGGGCCGCCAGTAGAGATCGAGCATGCCACGAAAGCGGTCCCACGCGCCGGAATAGAGGCCGAAGCGTGCGGCGTAGGGCTGGTAACCGGAGGGATCGGTTCCTTGGAGGGTCGCGAGGGTCATCGTTCCGTACGCGAGATCGCGGCGAACCAGTTCACCGGTGGTATAAAACAGCAGGGCGTGCCAGAGGTCGCGCGGGATGGGTTTGTCACGTTGGCGGAATTCCCGGGCGATCGCTTCGTTCACGCCGCCTGCCAAGGCGTGCGAGCCTTCGTGGAAGAGAACTTCAAATCCGTAGATTCCTTGATTGCGTGCGTCGTGGCTTGAAAGTGTGACGTGCGTAGGACCAAGCGATGTGTAGGCGCCGTAGGGTCCTCCGTACCACACGACGTCCACGCGCAGCCGCCCTGTCGGCCAAGGCCGCTGATAAACGTCCGCAAGCTGCGCGGACAACTCCACACCCAACTGTTGAACCATGGGCGCTACCCGGGCAATCCATTCGCGGTTGGCGCGATCCTGTTCGGACCACCAGTGCGCCCGATAGACCGGGGCGGCGCGGTCGAGAGCCTCGACCAGGTCCGCTTGCAGTCCGGACTTGCAAGCAGCGGAAATTTTCCCTTGCAGATCCGCGCAAGCCTCCATTTCGGACAGGCGGTTGTTTATGGTTTCCATATCCCCGTTGAGGAGCAGGTCGCGCCGGGCCAGATCCTTTGCATAAAACGCCACGGCGGCCCGCCAGGCTTTGATTTCTTCCGCGGGGAAATCGATGATAGAAACGGGCGGCTCATCCGGAGGTGCCGCGCCTCTCGCAATGTCTGTTGAAGAAGTGTTGCCATTCATCAGGCGCGCCTGCAGGTACAGGAAATGGTGCAGGTTCACCCAGAATCCGCTGTGGAATTCAAATACGGGGACGGGTGATTCCGTTCCGGAGGTTTGCGGCATTGCCGGATGTGCCGCGCGGCGCGCGGGCGCGGCTCGAAGAGAAGACTCTGTCGAGTTTCCCGCGGTAAGGAGGATGACCGCTGCAAAAGCGACGGTCCGGCACCCTCTAACTGGGAGGAAAGGGATCATAACCCGAGTTGGGATGGTATCGCCAAACCCACTTTCTCCGCTAGGTTCAGCGTTGTGGCGGGGTCTCCTTCTTGCGTCAGGACGAGCAAGTAGTGCCCGCATCCTCGCCGCGCATATCTGCTTCACGCGCAGGCCAACACTACGAGGATGCGGCATGGCACGCTGCGTGTCAGACCAGCAATGAACCGTCCCTCCAGGGGAACACGAGAAGGTTGAATCCTAGATCAGGAATGGGCAGCCAAGAGTTGCCGCATCACTTATATATTTTGCGTAGTAATGCAGCGCCTTCTGTTTCATTAATAAGTTTCTTGCGGACCATGATGCCGACAAGCTCGTTCAAGACTTGCTGCAAGTTGAGGACGGTCGAGAGATTGCCCGATTCAGGGCCGGCACACGCCAGATCGAATTTGGGCAGCGCCTCGCCGCTCAGCTCGGCTACCCATGCCTCCAAAACAGACTGATGTTCCGGTTTGACCTCGGTAAACGCCAGCCCCATTCCCATCGACAATTGGGCGTAAGTGACTGTGGCCATCGCCTCGAAAACCTTCTGTTCGCGCTCCAGGCGAACGCGCACGGCGGAACCTATGGCAAACGGCGAGAGAATATCGATGTAACATCCGCCAAGTCCCAGGTCGGAACAGCGACCGGCCACGCGTGCATGGGAACTTACGTCCAGGATCTCAGCCGCCGCAGTGAACGGATAGCGAACGGCGCGGCGGCGCTCAGGGCCGTTCCCTATTTTCGATTCTACCGTCATAGGACTCGGCAGCACGATCAGCGGCTTGTCTGAAATTTTAGCCATTGTCCAATCTCTGGCGGGCTCCAAGTCGCCGACGCGCTGCTCGCCCGCCAAAGCAGCGCGGCGAGCGGGAAGTCAGCGCTATCCGCCGACGCCGAAGCGCTTCGGCGGAGGAAGCTGGCGACGGCGCGTAGGGCCCGCACCCGAATCAACCCGCAATCACAAGACCTCTCTTCACACACACTTACAGTGGGATTCTGCGCGCAGATCTACGCTCAGAAAACGGAAGGGTAAATTTATTGTCGCTCTGCGCGGGAACGCGTGGCAAGCGAAAACTTATTGGCGTGCCATCCCCGCAAGGGGGCCTAGGAATGCCCTACGGAGCACCTATGCGGGGATCCGCTGCAGTCGCGACAGAGCCTTGCTTATCGATTCCCCGCAGGATTCCGCCCGAATCCAGAAAAAACGACCGCAGGCCGGTCTTGCCATACTCGACAGGGGTTGCTGCAAGTTCAAATTTTGCCGCCTGGTTGGCGTCTTCCTCTGAAAGGTTGCCGCCGGCAGGCACAATTCTGTACCGGATCGCATAGCCGCCTTTGTTCCCGGCGGATAGCTCGGCGTCCACAAGGTCCGCCGTCTCAGGGGAAATTCCACCCTTTGGCGCGGGGCCCAAGGGATCAAGCGCGT
Organism: Terriglobia bacterium; assembly: GCA_963811715.1. GTDB lineage: Bacteria > Acidobacteriota > Terriglobia > Acidiferrales > UBA7541 > Palsa-360. The sequence goes on along the minus strand of CAWESM010000003.1, from coordinate 523,004 downwards.
CCGGCAGTTTTCCGTAGGCCCGCCGGTATGTCTCCAGCGCGGTGGCGAGCGTGCGGAGAGCGGCGATGGCATCATCCTCGCGGACCTCGAGATCCGCTTGCTGCCATTGCTTCTTCATCGAAGGAATATCCAGGAGAATCAAGCCGACCGAGAGCAGTTTCCAGTTACCACCCTCGCGCACCAGCCCAAATGTGATCGACTGAGAGGACTCACCCGGAATCGGGATCTCCAGGGGGATGAACGCAAGATTTTCACGCGAACGCGTTTCACCAAAACGCATCTCGGTGGAGATGCTTGGGGTTTCGCAACGCACGACCCGGCGATCAGTCGAGCTCATGGAGAGCAGTGGCCGGCCGGGGTCTTCGAGCAGCACGAACCGTTTCATGAGCGCCGTGCGCTGTGGGGCCGGGAGCGCGCGGTACGCCGTGGCGTTATCCAATGTGAGAACGTTGGCGAAGGCCTCGGCGTCTTGGCGGCAGGCCGCGGAAAGCGCCTCGGAAAGAGCCGCCTCGGGCTTTGCCGGCGCCGGCTGCTGTCCTTGTCCCGCGGTTGCCGAAAGCAGTCCCGCCGCCGCGAAGGCCATCGTCAAGATCAGGGTTCGAGCTGTCTCACGATGCGCCGGAGATCTTGGCGCGGGACTGCTCACGATTTCGCTCCGCGCAAGATCGCCGCGAGATTTTGTGTGAACTTGGATCGGGGCATCACGTCCTGGCACCCTGCCGCGCGCGCGCGTTCCGCCAACTCCGTCTGCACATGAGATAGAAACGCGATCACGCGCCGCGGGTTGCCTGGCCCATTCGATCTTGCGGCGGGCTGCAAATTTTCCTTGCAGAGTTGCTCCACGGCATTTAGAGCTCCTTGCCGCGCGTTCAGATCCACAATCACGAGCGCCGCGGGATTTGCCGCCGCCGCTTTCAAGAGTTGTTCACCCGTCGCCGCCGTTTCGAGCGTAATGCCGGTGAGTTTCGCCGTCTCGACGAGCTTCGCCTGAAAAAAAAGATCGTCTATTAATACGATTGCATCGGCCATGACTGCCTTTCTATATCCGTGTGGGCGCAAGTCGCCGACGCGCCAAAGCCAGCGTTATGGCGACGGCGCGCAGAGCCCGCACCCGCACAAAATCCTTCCCCTCGGATGTATCACGCGCGCCTTCGCAACACAAGCCGCGTGGCGGTGATGACTGATATCCATGAATTTCTCCGTGGCTCTCCGTGATTCTCCGTCTCCTGTGTGTTGCGCTTTTCGGAGTTCACCACAAAGAGGACAAAGACCACAGAGAAAAAATGGTGGAATTGCGATACAACTTGTACGGTGATGGATTCACTCGAACGGAAAATTCTGGCTGCCTTCGACCGCCCCGGCGCGCGCGAGTTGTCCCTCGCGGATTTTGGGGGGCCCGCCGCCGCGGGCAACGCGGTGGCACAACTGGCTGAGCGCGGGTGGCTGCGCGCGGCGGAAACGCCGGGCACATACGCGCGGACCGAAGAGGGACGCTTGCAACTCGCGGGTCCGCTCGACGTGACGATCTATTCCCGTCCCGGATGCCATCTTTGCGAAGAGGCCAAGGCGCGGATCGCGCCTCTGCTCCAGGAATTTGGCGCGCGCCTCACTGAAATAAATATCGACGAGGACGCGCAGCTTCGAGCTCTATACGACTACGATGTGCCGGTGATTTTTCTGGGTGCGAGGAAGGCCGCCAAGCATCGCGTCGATCTCGTTCAATTCCGCCGCCAGCTCCGAGATAATTCCCGCTGAACCGTGGGCCTGCCGCGGATGGGCGAGATGAATTTATCGAAGAAGTAGCAGGGCAAGCCCCGAAGGGCCCGCCCCGCACGGTGAATGGGTTACCGCGATTCGCTATTCCAATGGCTGTTCTTGCCCCTGGGACGAAGTCGCGGTTGCTGAAGGAGCAGTCGAGGATGAACTGGAGGATGGAGTTGAGGTTGGCGTGGAAATTGTGGTTGATGTCATGTCCGCTGCTGGCTGCGTCGCGTTCGACGCGAGATCGGAATCTTTGTACCTGGCCGCGCTGACGTAGCCGTGGATGGTGTTCTTGTCGATTTTGTTCACAACGACCTGCACCGGCTGCGGCTGCTCGCTCTGGTGCAGCCAGATCGGTTCATAGAGGTCCACTTTTTTCTTCGACAATTGATGGTCGTCCACTAACATCATTAAGTCGTAATTCTGATGCCTGGAATCGGCCTTGCGCAGCGAAATCTGGATGGGCCCTTCGCGTTGGAAATCCTTGGATTTCGACAGATCGAATTCGTAGTACTTCCGCTCGCCGCGCTTCTCGAGCCCCACGAGTTCCTCGTGCGTTCTGGCGATCGATCCATTCAGTTCGTCTCGAGTGGAACCCAGCTGGCCCTCGAGGTCGGATTTCGCGGCCGTCAGCTGGTCCTGTGTCTCCTTCAATTGTTTCTGCTGCACGGCCAGCTGAGACTGAACTTGCTTCATGCGCCGGTCCTGCGCTGCGGAGCTCGTTGAAGTTGCGCGTTTCGTGGCGGGCGCGCTGGCGGCTGGAGGCGGCGCGTTCAGGGGTGCGGGCTCTACGCGCAGCCCGCTGGAATTTTGATCGAGCTTCGTGGCCAGCGTGTCAATCTGGTTGCGCATCTGGTCGATCGTGGTGTGAAGCGCTTGATTCTGTACGGTGAGGTCCGTCGTGGCCGAGCTTTGTTGATAGGCATATTGGCCGCCAAAAATGGCGGCGGTCAAAAACAGCAGCCCTAAAATCACCAGCCAGCGCGTCGTCGTGGCGGGAGCTCGGTCTTCCCACTTTTTTTCCACGCGCGCATTGTTGCGGTCGTCTTTGCGAATGGTATCCATTGGTTCCCTCCGAATTTCCGGCGTCCCGGCTTGGCCGGGATGCCACAGTAGGATTGTGAGCGGGCAGAACGCGTCACGCTGATACGAGTAAGAAAATGCCTGCTCGCTCCCCACACACGGGAGAAAATTAATGTCTCTTGTCCCACCTACTGGAAGAGCACGAACCATTCCATTCGGCGCCCTATCGGCGCGCCGTCGTAACTCCGCGCGGTACACGCACATAACGCCGAATTTTATTTCTACAGGGATTTCGCGGGGTACTAGTCCTGGTAAATTTCGCGGTTAGCAGCGCGATTTGTCCGGTCGGAAATGGGCGCGGTGCGCTGGTGGACTACCGGAGCCGTCTCTGTTATTTTGCCTTTCACACGGCGGCGAATTTCGTGAGTGCAGGTTGTACGAAGTTCTTGATCGAGTTTGGAGCGACAGGAGGATTCCCATGCTATCGCGACGCGAAATCTTGATTGGCGCAGCGGCTGCCGGAGCGGCTGCGCTCATTCGTGGCGGGACCACGGCCTTTGCCAACGCCTCGCAACCAGCGACGCCGGTGAATTTTGATGTCCCGGCGGGCGCGTGCGATACCCACACGCACGTCTTCGGCGATCCGCAGCGCTTCCCGTTTGCGTCCGCGCGCGCGTACACGCCCGAGCCCGCCTCGGTTGCGGAGATGCGCGCCCTGCACAACGCGCTGCATACGGACCGCGTCGTGGTCGTGCATCCCAGCGTGTACGGCACGGATAATTCCTGCACGCTCGACGGGATGAAGCAGCTCGGCTCGATCGCCCGCGGCATCGCCGTGATTGATGAGAAGACGCCGGAGTCCGCGCTCGACGAAATGGATCGCGCCGGGATGCGCGGCATTCGAGTGAACCTCGAAACCACGGGGCAAAGCGATCCCGTGGTGGCCCGTCAGCGTTTTCAGGAGGCGGTCGACCGGATCAAGCGCCGCGGCAAGTGGCACATCCAGGTCTACACGCGGCTGTCCGTGATTGAGGGAATCAAGGAGCAGGTCACGGCGGCGCCGATGCCGGTGGTGTTCGACCACTTCGGAGGGGCGCAGGCGGCGCTCGGAGCCAGCCAGCCCGGCTTCGATACCCTGCTGAACCTGGTCCGAACGGGCAAAGCGTACGTCAAAATTTCGGCGCCGTACCGCAGCTCCACAAAACCGCCGGATTACGCGGACGTCGCGCCGCTGGCCAAGGCGCTGATCGGTGCGAATCCGCAACGTATTTTGTGGGGAAGCGACTGGCCGCATCCGGCGTCGCCCGTGGCCCACCGCCCAGTCACCGAAATCACGCCGCTCTGGCAAGTCGATGACGGCCGAATTTTTAATCAGCTACCCCTGTGGGCGCCGGACGCCGCGCTGCGCAAGACGATTTTGGTGACGAATCCCGCGAAGCTTTATGGATTTTGAGGTTTGTATCGAAATTCGAGCTGCACGGATTGCAGCGCAAGTGGACCAGCGCAACCAACGGTTTTGCACGAATCACGGGTCACCCTTCGCAGGCGCTCAGGGCAAGCGAATCACGAGTCACGAACCACCAGTCACTAGTCACCGATCACCAGTCACTAATTCTGCGAATTCGTGATGACCTGTGCCGCACGGAACACGACGGCCAGCAATTCCACCATGATGCGGCAATACACAATCCACAGGAGCATGGCCGCGCAGCCGAGAATCAGCGCTAGAAGACCGTTTGACGTGGAGGTCTGGAATCCGCTAAACACGAACCATACGGCGGCGATCAAGCCGATCAGCAGGTGCACGCCGTAGAGAATCTTCAGCATGCGCGGCGTCAGCATGCATTCAAAGGAAAAATCCAGCAGGTTTTCCACCAAACTCTTTTGCCGGGGAATGGCTTGCTGCTCGACGTACGAAGGGGCTGAGGCCATGGCGTAGTCTCTCCTCGCTACAATTTGTTGGCCGGGATTCCATCGTACACAAACGTTACGGGAATGCGGCATGCAATGCGGTGGACACCTGCTCAAAGATGTAGCTGGTCTTCCGTACAGGTGGCGAGGATGGACTGTACAGTTTGCGGAAAAAGTTCTTTGGTTGTCATTCTGAGCGAAGCGAAGAATCCCTCCTGATTCAACGCAAAAACCTAAGAGAGATTCTTCGCGCAAAATCGGCGCTCAGGATGACGGTGTTCGGGCTTTTCAGAAACCTGTGCATTAGGTCCCAAGAAAGAATGGAGTGAAGTGTGTAAGTCGAGCTCGGCGCTGTTGCTCACGGGCCCGGGACTGGGCCAGGCCCGCGAGCGCTTGCGGTGCTGTTGTGTTGCTACCGCGGCTGGGAATCGTGCGCAGACTGTACCGAGGCGGAGCGGAAGAGATCGTCAGCTGATGCAGAGGGCGTACCACAAGCCCCCAAATTCTTTACGAGTTTCTTCGGTTGAAATGTTTGCCCTGTCGCCCCCGCCTGCGATTTCTTACCTTTCAGTTCGACCATTTCCCCGGGCAGTAAATCGGCGCCGCCGGGCAGGAGACGGTACGACTTCTTCTTGGTATCGACTAACGTCAACCCATCGTCGCCGGATTGAACGCAGCCGGTGACGGAGCTGCCTCGATGCAGAGCTAGGTAAAGCACGCCCGCGCCCGCTGCTGCTGCGCCGACACCAATCCCGATCGCTTTTCCCGAGCCATAGCTGGGCGATCCGTAGCCGGTTGATCCTGCTCCCGTTGATCCGGTTCCCATGCCTCCACCCCCGTACTGTGCGAAAGCGGGGCCAGCGAGTAGCATGGCAACAGAAATTCCCACTGCCAATCGAATCGCTCTCCCCATTAGAAATTCTTTCACTATACTGGGTACACCAATTGTTCTCTTAATAGTGTTCATCATGAGCCTCCTTTGAATAAGCTCTGCGCATAAGATGCGCCGGGCGCGGCGCGCCATGTCACGCGGATGTCAAATCGGCGTCATCTTTTTGTCGCCTATTGCAAGTCAAGAACGGTTCTCGCTGGAGGCCAGATTCCCATCGAACATTGATTGCCGGGGGCGCGAGGTCGTGTTAGCATCCGCGTTTCGGAGGGCGCTGCCAGGCTCCTCTGGCCGCGCCTTCGTCCTTCCCTTCACGTGCATTGTTCAGGGTGAACCGTTCACGTGAAGCGTTCACGGTGAACCGTTCGCTATGAACTGTTCACGGTGAACCGCAAACCGCGCAACGGCCGCCTCTATTGTGTGGGCTCCAAGTAGAGCCCGCACCCGCTCGGTGAGGCCGCTGCGCCCAGGGGGTAGCAGAATGAAATCCTATGCAACGCAATCCATACGCAATGTGGGCATTGCCGGTCACGGCGACACGGGGAAAACCCAGCTGGTGTCGTCGTTGCTGTTTACCGCGGGGATGACCACCCGGCTGGGAAAGGTCGCCGAAGGAAACACCGTCACCGACTGGGACGAAGAAGAAATCGCGCGCAAGATCACGATTCATACGGGGCTGGCCTACGCCGAATGGGCGCCCGGCGGCCAGCCCGCCGCGGCGGGCCAAGGTGAAAAAATAAAAATTAATTTTCTGGACACGCCGGGCTACAGCACGTTCATCAACGATACGCGCGCGTCGCTGGTGGCGGCGGACGCGGCGCTGATCGTGGTGGACGCGCTCGCGGGCGTGCAGGTGGTGACGGAGAAAGTGTGGGACTACGCGACCGAGTACGACCTGCCGCGCGCGTTCGCGATCAATTGGATGGACCGCGAGCTGGCGAGTTACGACCGCGCGATGGAGTCGATCACGCGCGTGTTTGGCCGCAACGTGGTTCCGTTGCAGTTGCCGATCGGCGCGGAGAAAAGTTTTCGCGGCGTGGTCGACCTGATCACGATGAAGGCGCACGTGTACACGCCCGACGGCGACGGCAAGCCGAAAATCGAGGAAATTCCCGGCCGACCTGGCCGACGCCGCCAAGACGTCGCACGAGGCGCTGGTGGAAATGGTCGCCGAGGGCGACGACGCGCTGATGGAGGAATTTTTCGAGAAAGGCACGCTGCCGATCGAAGACTTGATGAAAGGGCTGCGCGACGCGTTTCAGGCCAAGCGCATCTATCCGGTCGTGCTGACCTCGGCGCTGCACAACATCGGCAGCGCCACGCTGCTCGATCTGCTGGCCGACGTGTTTCCGGACCCGGCCAAACGCGGCGTCGCGGTCGGCCATAGCGAGGTGGGCAGCAAGGGAAATGAAGTGCACAGAAAAACCAGCGACGCCGAGCCGGTTTCCGATCTTCGTGTACAAAACGCTGGCCGACCCCTTTTCCGGGCGCATCAGCTACTTCAAGGTGATGTCCGGCGTGCTGAAGAACGACGCGACGCTGCAGAATTTCACGCGCGGCACGAGCGAGCGCCTGCAGCACGTCCAGGTGATGCAGGGCAAAACGCCGACGGCGGTGGCCGAATTGCACGCCGGAGACCTGGGCGCGATCGCCAAGCTGAAGGACACGCTTACCGGCGACACGCTCGGCGACAAGGCGGCGCCGATCCATTATCCGCCGCCGCATCTTCCCGAGCCTTCGATCACGTTCGCCGTCGAGCCCAAGACGCGCGCCGACGAGGACCGCATCGGCCCCGCCATTCACCGCATTCTGGAAGAAGACCCGTCGCTGCATTTTTCGCGCGATCCGCAGACGAAGGAATTTCTGCTGGCCGGCTCGGGGCAGCAGCACATCGAGGTGGTCGTCGCGAAGCTGCACAAGCGCTACCACGTCGACCTGACGCTCAAGCCGCCCAAGGTGCCCTACCGCGAGACGATCCGCGGCAAGGCCGACGCCGAGGGCAAGCACAAGAAACAGACCGGCGGGCACGGGCAGTTCGGCGTCTGCCGCATCCGCATGGAGCCGGCGGCGCGCGGCGCGGGCGTCGAGTTCGTGGACGACATTTTCGGCGGCGCGATTCCGAAGAACTGGATTCCTTCGGTCGAGAAAGGCATTCGCGCTTCGGCCGAACGCGGATACCTTGCCGGCTTCCCGGTCGTCGATTTCCGGGCCACGCTGTACGACGGCAAATATCACGACGTGGACAGCTCCGACATGGCGTTCAAGATCGCCGGGTCGCTGGCGTTCAAGGAAGCCATGAAGCAGGCCAAGCCCGCGTTGCTCGAGCCGGTGATGCACGTCGAGGTGTACGCGCCGGACCAATATTCGGGCGACATCATGGGCGACCTGAGCTCGCGGCGCGGGAGGATCAGCGGAAGCGAGGCGCGAGGCTCGAGCGTGGTGATCAAGGCGCAGGTGCCGTTCGCCGAGATGCTGAGTTACGCGACCGGGTCTCACGTCGATGACGCAGGGGCGCGCCAGCTACTCGATGGAGTTTTCGCATTACGACTACGTGCCGAACGAAATCGCGGAGAAAGTGATCGCCGCGGCGAAGGCGGCGAGAGGAGTCGTCGTGGAGGAGGAAGAAGTCTGATGGCAGGTGTTAGGGGATTGGTGATAGCTGTCGGGGGGCGGCAGGACATCGAGGCAAGGAGGCGGGAGACCAGGTGGTCGCGGCTTCGTATTTGGCTGCGGGCCAAATTGGATGTTGTCCGGTTTTTGTCGCGTGAAAGAATCGGCCCCCTATGCCTAAAAAACCAGTTCTCCGATGGGCCGACGCTACGCGCACGATTCACAGCGGTGAATGGAAGCACGGGCTAAATGCACCCGTCACAACGCCGATTGTGCGCACGTCGAATTTCAATTTCGCGAGCACGGCGGAGTTGAAACGTTTTGCCGAGGGCAAGTCGAAGGCTTACCTTTACACGCGCTACGGAAATCCCACACTCGCGGTCGCCGAAGCGAAAATTGCGGACTTGGAAAACGGCGAAGCGGGGCTGGTGACGGCTTCCGGGACGGCGGCGATTTCGAGCGCGTTACTGGCGGTGCTGAAATCGGGGGATGAAGTGATCGCCACGCGGCAGCTCTATGGCGGCTCGTACCGCTTGTTTCGGGACAGGCTGCCGCGGCTGGGGATTCGCACGCACTTCGTGGACGCGGACCTCGCGGGCGTGGACGCGCTGGTGAACGGGAAAACGCGCGCGCTCTACGTGGAGTCGCCCACGAATCCTATACTCCGTCTGGTGGATTTGAAGAAAGCGGTTGCGCTGGCCCGGAAACACAAGCTGGTTTCCTTGATCGACAGCACGTTCGGCTCACCCGTGCTGCAGAAGCCGCTGGACCTGGGCTTTGACTTGGTTCTCCATAGCGCGACCAAATATTTGGGCGGCCATTCCGACATTGTCGCGGGGGCCGTGGCCGGAAGCCGGCAATGGGTCGGGAAGGTTCGCGAGACGATGATACAACTTGGCGGCTCCATGGACCCCGACCCCGCCTATCTCCTGATCCGCGGGCTCAAGACGCTCGAAGTGCGAGTCCGGCGCCAGTGCGAGACGGCCCTGGCTGTGGCGCGCTTTCTGGAGCGCCATCCCAAGGTTGCGCGAGTGCATTATCCAGGTCTGGCATCTCATCCGGACCATCGCCTTGCCCGGCGGCAGATGCGAGGCTTTGGTGGCATGCTGGCGTTTGACGTGAAGGGAGGACTTGCTGCCGCCCGGCGATTCTGCGACAGGGCGCGGGTCTTTCTGCTGGCTGCAAGCCTAGGGGGAGTTGAGTCCCTCATCGTGCTCCCCATGTACACATCACACTACCGAATGGGTACGGCAGAGCTGGCTGCGGCGGGGGTACAACCTGGTACGGTGCGAGTTTCCGTGGGCCTGGAGGACCCTGCGGACCTGCTTGCGGACTTGGGGCAGGCGCTCGCCTAGCATATCGTGTTTTCATAAGGTTAACGGCGATCGAGATTCCCTATTGACCCTCGGCAGGGGCTCAGGACTACAATAAAGTATGTAGGCTGCCTAGTGACAATGCCCTGCACCTAGTTTGGCAAGACCTTTGCTCTTTCAAGGGTTGGAGATGGACCCGTACGGTTTTCAAGTTTAATTCCCATGAGCCAACGGAGCCGAAAATCGAAGTTAGGGCTGCTGCTTGCCGCCGGTATGCTCGCCGGATTGATGGGGTGCGAGGATTCAGTCCGCAACCCCGTACAAGTCCATCCCATCCAGATAGCCCCACCGGCGGTGCGGGAAGCCTTGCCTCCGGACCCGCTACCGGTCGACGCGAGCGGTGGGCATATCACACCCTTGGTGGTTTTCGCGCCGGATGGAATCGAATGGCTGGCGGCCCAAAGCCGGGCGGCATTTGACGCGGGTGAAGAAGATTTCCGCGCCGGCCGTTTGGATAACGCACGCGAGGAATTCGATCAAGCCCTGGACGAGATGGTTGCCAGCGGATTTGACATCGACGCGGACCCGCGTCTTGGCGAATTGTATCGGCACATTGTGGAAACCATGAATTTGGATGGGCTCGAGGCGAATCGGGACGGCGATGGCATCCTGGAACCGAAGCCCACGCCGGCGCCCATCGATGAAATCGCCGAAGTTCCGATTCCGGAAACCGAAACCGTGGATCCGAATCTGCGCGGACGCGCCGAAGGCGAAGTCAGTTCCATTTCGCACGATTTGCCGCTGACGGTGAACGATCCCGTTCTTTCCTACGTGAACTATTTCAAGACGGCGCGGGGCAGCGCCATCGTGGAAACCGGCCTCCGGCGCGCGGGGCGCTATCGAGAAATGGTGCAGAGAGTTTTGCTCGAGGAGGGGATGCCGCAGGATCTGATTTATCTGGCGCAGGCCGAGAGCGCATTTTTGCCGCAGGCGGTTTCGAAAGCGGGAGCCCGCGGGATGTGGCAATTCATGTCCTTTGCCGGACGGAAGTACGGTTTGCGGAAGACCTGGTGGGTGGATGAGCGCCAGGATCCCGAGAAAGCCACGCGGGCCGCCGCGCGCGATTTGCGCGATCTGTACGGCCAATTCGGCGACTGGTACCTGGCGATGGCCGCCTACAATTCCGGAGCAGGCGCGGTACAACATGCCATCGAGCGGACCGGCTATGCGGATTTCTGGGAGCTCTACCACCGCAACGTATTGCCAAAGGAAACGAAGAATTACGTGCCCATTATTCTGGCGCTGACGCTGATCTCGAAAGACCCGGCGAGGTACGGCATCGAATTCGAACCCGAACCTCCGCTGAAGGCTGAAACGGTAAAGCCCGGCCAGCCCATTGATCTGCGTCTGGTTGCCGAAACGATTGACTCCGATCTCGACACGTTGCGCGCTCTCAATCCGCAACTGTTGCGGCTGGTGACTCCCGCCGATCCGGAATTTGTCCTCCAGCTGCCGGAGGGAACGGCGGAGCGATTCTCCGCGGAGATCGCCACGATCCCCGCGGAAAAGTGGTTGAGCTGGCGCCGCCACACCGTCGAACCGGGCGAGACACTTTCCGGTGTGGCCAAGCAGTATCACGTCCTCCCCGCGGAGATTGCCCGGGCCAACGATCTGCAGGCCGGGGCTCCTCTCGAAGAGGGCCAGAAATTGATCATCCCAGCGGCAACGCACTCGGAGGCGGTCGCGGGGAAGCTGATTCGCTACCGGGTTCACGGCAATGATACGGTCGCATCCATAGCCGACGAATTCGACGTGAGTGTGGCGGAACTTCGCAAGTGGAATGGCTTGCGGTCGAATCACGTTGCCAAGGGGGTCCGCCTCAGGATTTATCCTGGCGGGATGAGTCCGTCAACCCAAGCGAAGCCCCGGGAAACATCACCGCACGGTTGCCGCGGCGGCCCCTCGCTCGGTCTCGAGCGGCTCCCCGGTACTGGAGGAGCGCACGAATGCGATCGTCCATCACGTCAAGGCGGGAGAAACACTGTGGTCGATTGCGCGCGCGTACCAGACGACCGTGGAGGCCATTCAATCCGGAAACCGCTATCTGTTCAGCCGGCCGCTGCAGGTGGGCGACACGCTGGAGATTCCGCCCTCGCATTAGATCGGGCCATTCGGCCTTGATTTTTATCCCGTGGATTGTCAATACTAGGTGGGCTCCAAGCCGCCGACGCGCCACTCGCCCGCCAATGCAGCCCGGCGAGCGGGAGGCCAGCCCGCCCAGGCGGGACGGCGCGTAGAACCCACACCCCTATGGATCGTTTCACGGCGGCGGGCCATTGCCAAACTGTCCCGCGAAGGTAGAGAATCAACCGGGCCCCGCGCGCTCGTGCTTGACAAACGTATGAGATTGAGTTTATAAGCCCGCCGTGGCCGCAGCAGCCATAAGAACTGCCAACAGGGCGACAGACCGAAGGGAGAACTGGGATGACCTACGAAAAAGAAGTACCCGGCGACGACAACGAGTTCGTGCATTTCGAGGAAGAGGAAGAACTCGGCGGTGACCCGGAAGAAGTCATCGAAGAGGAAAGCGAAGAGGAGTTGGTCATTACCGAGCGCCCCGGCGTTGCGGCGGCTCCACAGCCTGTTCCGGCAGCGCGCAAGGCGGCGGCCAAGAAAGCCCCGGCGAAGGCCGGTAAAAAATCCGCCGGGAAGAAGGCCAAGTCGAGGAAGAAAGCCAAGGCCGGTCCCAAGAAAGCAAAAAAGAAAGCCGCCAAGAAAAAGAGCGCGAAGCGCCGCAAGAAGCGCTGACCCTCAAGTTTTTATTTGGAATGAGAGAAGTCTGGCGCTCACTCCGCATGGGATGGGCAGCGGCGTTCTTCGGCGGCGAGGCGGTCCCTTGTCCCGTTCGATGGCCGCTTCGGCCACGAGGAAGTTCTCCGATCCGCGCGATTCTCAGGATTCGCTTCGCACACATGAGGGGAGACGGAACTCTTCCGGGGCGAATCGCCACGTTTCCAAGTGAATTTTCACCGCGCGGGGTTTGCGCGGTGTACTTTTCCGAGCCTAGTCCGAGCCCGCTAGAGTCAGCCACTTTCCGTTGTCGAGGTAGTGAACGGACGAGCCTTTTTCGAAGATGCCGTCGTCGATCGCATCATGATCCAGGACCTTCGGCAAAGGGTCCATTTCGGATGCGGAAGCGTCGTAGTGGCTGCGAATAAATTTTTTTCCTACAACCCGCAGGATACGGTAAAAGCCCTTTTTCGACGGGGTAAGGGTCTCATCAAGCGGCGCAAGTTGAGCCGGATTCCGCGCGGCCCCATTCCAATAGACGAAAATAGTGGAAGTGTCTTTTTGCAAGCACAGGACCGCCCAATCGTGCTGGCCTGACTTGGCAAACTCTCCCTGCAAGACATTGTGCCGTTTTGACACGCCTTGGACTTGTGGAATGCGACATCCTCGATTCGTGAGGTCTTTCGCGAGTTCGGCAGGCAATTCTGGGAAATCACTCACCCGTGCAAGCCGGCCGGATATAGGATCTGCCTGTGCCCCGGCCAACACTCCTGGTGAGATGGCAAGGAGTAGCGATGCGATAAGACCCCTGAGCATTGACGCGCCAAGCCTCCCCTTCGAATTTTCACCAAACTCGAGTATACATGCGCCTGCCAGCCTTCGAGCCGTTTGAGTGCCGGAGATGCTCCGTGCCGCGGGACGCGCTTCCATTCGGGTTAGAAAACCTTCCCGAAGCGGAACAATCCACTTGCCGCGCGGGCCTTCGCTGGCTAGCATGGCGCCATGAGGCTGGCGGTCGAGCATGTCCGGCGGATGAGGGGCGGCGCGCAAGCCCATCTGATGCGGTGCGACGATGATGCTTACTACATCGTAAAATTCCAAAATAACCCGCAACATTTGAGGATTCTGGCGAACGAAATGCTTGCCTCACGTCTGGCGGCGCGGCTGGGGCTCTGCGTGCCGCAGGTGGAGGTGGTCGAAGTCCGCCCGGAGTTAATCGCCTACACCACGGAATTGGTGATGCAACTGGGCCTGGGGCGGATCCCGTGCTCGGCGGGCAAACAGTTTGGATCGCAGTTCCCGGGGAATCCAGCCCGGATGACGGTTCACGATTTTCTTCCGGACGAACAGCTCTGCGCCGTGCGAAATCTAACCGATTTTCTCGGTGTTTTCGTCTTCGACAAATGGACTTGCAACACGAACGGGCGCCAGGCGATTTTCTTTCGGGAACCCGAAGACCGCGCCGACACTGCCTCCCGTCCAGTTTTCGAGGAACTTTCCGGCCGGGGCCCCTACCTAGCCCCTTACCTGGCAATGATGATTGACCACGGATTCTGTTTCAACGCCGGGGAATGGGATTTCCCGGATGCCCCGCTGCGCGGCCTGTACGCGCGCCACCGCGTGTATCAAAGTGTTGCCGGGATGGACGCGTTCGAGCCGTGGATCGACCGATTGGAGAAGCGCATTACCGAGACGATGCTCGGAGAAGAGGCCGAGCGGATTCCGCCCGAGTGGTACCAAGACGACTGGGACGCGCTCGCGCGTTTGCTCGAACGATTGCACGCCCGCCGCAAGCGCGTGCGTGACCTGATCCTGTCGGCCCGGAATTCCGGCCGCGACCCGTTCCCCAACTGGAAGGTGCGACATGCCTGAAGATGCTCTGCAACCTTGCGCGTATCACGTGGTGCGCTATCAGCCCAACCTCCTCCGCGATGAGTGGGTCAATATCGGCGTCCTGCTGCTCGATCCATCCTCGGGACGCGTGCGCCAGCGCTGGCTCGAGGAGCCCGCGGACTTCGCGCGATTGCGGCGCCTGCACCCGGCCGCGGATGAGGATCTGCTGCTGCGACTTCCCGCGGAGTTCGACCGGCAGTTCGCCGGCCGCGAAATGGAGGCCGCGGCGATTCTCGAAAAATTCGACGAAACGCTGTCCAACGCCTTGCAGCTTTCCCCGCGCAAGGGCCTCTTGGCCCGCGATCCCGACGCCGAACTCGAGCGCGTCTTTCGCGAGCAGGTCGAGCCGCTCCGCGAAACCCGGCGTGGCGCGGCGGAAATCCGCACGCGGAGCGATCTGCGCGCCCAGGCCGCGGATTATTTCCGCAGCGAAAAGATCCTGCGTTGGATGGACCGCGGCGTGCGCGTGGCGGAGTTCACCTATCCCGGCGACCCCATGCGCATCGACTTTTCCTACCGCCGCAACGGGACGCGAGGCTTCGTGCATTCGGTGGCGCTCGGGCGCGATCCCGGTCAGGCGAAACTGCTGGCCTTCACCGCGGACGCCATCCGCGGACGTGTCGATCCCGCGGAATTTCTCGCCGTCACCGAGCGCGAGCCCGCGCGCGCAAACCTGCGCGACCAGTTCGTCACGGACGTGCTCGCGGACAACGGCATTCGCGTCGTGCCCCTCGCCGGCCTGCGCAAGTGGGCCCACGACGTGGCGCCGGCGTTGCGGAAAGAGGCGTGACTGGTGACTCGTGACTGGTGATTCGCTTCGCCTGAGCGACCGCGCACTGTGATTCGTGAATCGTGATTTGTGATTCGTGAAAACTTTAGTTTGGCGTTGCGGTTTCGTGCTGCGGGCGGTTGTATCCGCTTTCGACTGCGGAAACTGAAATTTCAGAGGGTCCTCACGAATTACGATTCACGAATCACCAGTCACCGGTCACTAGTCACCAGTCACATCACAATATCTCCTCGCTCCATCCCTCGAGATACGACTTCACTTTGCCGACAAACTGGTGCGCGACCGCGCCGTCCACCACGCGGTGGTCGTACGATAACGTCAGATACACCATCGAACGGATCGCGATCGCGTCGTCGATCACCATCGGCCGCTTTTGAATGGCGCCGATTCCGAGAATCGCCACGTTCGGCTGATTGATCACCGGAAGACCCATCAGCCCGCCGTAAACGCCCGGGTTCGTGATCGAGAACGTTCCTTCCTGCACCTCTTCCGGCTTGAGTTTCTTCGCGCGGGCCCGCTCGGCGAGATCGTTGATGCCGCGCGCCAGGCCCAGGAAATTCTTCTCCTCGGAGTTCTTGAGCACCGGCACGATCAATCCCCAATCGAGCGCCACGGCGATGCCCACGTTAATTTCGCGGTGCAGCACCATCGTCGTTCCGTCGGCCGACGCATTGACGGTCGGAAACGCGCGCAGCCCCTCCACGCAGGCGCGCACGAAAAACGGCATGTACGTCAGCTTGGTGCCGTACTTGGCTTCGAACGCGGTTTTCGAACGCTCGCGGATCTTGGCGATGCGCGTCATGTCGGCCTCATCGATCGAATACACATGAGGCGAAACGCGCTTGGAAGCCACCATGTGCTCGGCAATGCGCTGGCGCATCGCCGCTCATCGGCTGCGCGTCGTAGCTGCCGAAATAAATGCGCTCGCGCGGGACGGCGTTTTCCAGCGCCGGGTGCACCAGGGCGCCGCCCGGGCCCGGAGGAACCAACGATGATCCCGGAGAGACGGCGGAAGGAGCTGCCAGCGCCGGTGCTGCCGCTGGTGCGGGCGCCGAAGGCCTCGCGCTGCCCGATTCCATCGCCGCCAGAATGTCTTTCTTGCTGATGCGTCCGCCCGCGCCGCTGCCTTCGATGCCCGCGAGATCCACGTGTTTTCTTTTGCGAGGCGCCGGACCAAGCGGAGAGCTGCGAACCTCCTTGCCGTTGCCGCGACCCGCCGGAGCGGCGCCCGGCAAGGGCGGTGGCCCGGGAGGTGCAGCGGCCGGTGGTCCAGGGGCAGCTGGAGCGACGGCGGGAGCAGGTCGTGCGGGCGCCGCGGCCTTGGGCGTTTCGGGTCTTTGTGCCGCGGGAACTGGGGCGGTGGCCGGTACGGAGCCGGTGCAGGAGCGGCGGCGGGTGCGGAAGCCGATTCACCCACCGCGTCGATCACGGCGACCACGGTCTGGATCGGCACGGTTTGCCCTTCGGAGACCTTGATTTCCTTCAGCACGCCGGCCGAAGGGGCCGGGATCTCCGCGTCCACTTTGTCGGTCGAGATTTCGAACAGCGGCTCGTCGCGCTCGATGCGGTCGCCCGGTTTCTTGAGCCACTTGGTAATCGTGCCTTCAAAGATGCTTTCGCCCATCTGGGGCATGATGACGTCGACGGCCATGGTGCTCCTCTTTGCTTTCTAGACGATCGGTCCTGAATCC
The DNA here is from genome assembly GCA_963811715.1 of Terriglobia bacterium. Taxonomy (GTDB): domain Bacteria; phylum Acidobacteriota; class Terriglobia; order Acidiferrales; family UBA7541; genus Palsa-360. The sequence continues at coordinate 506,333 of CAWESM010000003.1, read as the reverse complement.
GAAAGTCGACAGTCGAGAGTTGGCAGTTAAGAGTTGAAAGTCAAAACCACCGCGCAACGCGCGATTCTTCCGCGTTCAAACTTTCGACTGTGAACTGTCAACTCTCGACTCTTCACTAGTCACCAGTCACTAGTCACGCACGTCCTAATAGTGTGCCAGTTCCCGCGCCGCGGCAACAACCTTCGCGGCGTTGGGCAAGAAATATTCCTCGAGCTGCGGCGCGTACGGCACCGGCGTATCGAGCGACGTGACGCGCCGGATCGGCCCGTCGAGATCCTCGAAGGCGCTCTCCGTGACCATGGCGGCGATTTCGCCGGCGATTCCGCCGGTGCGCGTGTCTTCATGCACGACGAGCAGCTTGTTGGTCTTGCGGACCGACGCGAGAATCGTCTCGCGGTCGAGCGGCAGCAGCGTGCGCAGGTCGATCACCTCGGCGTCGATGCCTTCCTTTTCCAGCTCCGCCGCGGCTTCCAGCGACGCGTGCAGCATGGCCGCGTAGCTCACGATCGTGAGGTCGCGCCCCTCGCGCCGCACCACGGCCTTTCCGATCGGAACCGTGAAATCGCCCTCCGGCAAATCTTCCTTGATCCGCCGGTACAGGAATTTGTGCTCGAAAAACAGCACCGGATTATTGTCGCGGATGGCCGACTTGAGCAAACCCTTGGCGTCGTAGGGCGTCGCCGGGCAGACCACCTTGAGGCCCGGCGTGTGCACGAAATACATTTCCGGATTGGCCGAATGGAACGGCCCGCCGTGCACGCCGCCGCCGCACGGCCCGCGCAGCACCATGGGCACCGGCGCGCCCCAGCGGTAATGCGACTTGGCGGCGAAATTCGTGATCTGGTTGAAGCAGCAGGCGATGAAGTCGATGAATTGCATTTCCGACCACCGGCCGCAGCCCCGCGTAGCCCATGCCCACCGCCGCGCCCACGATCGCGGACTCGCTGATCGGCGTTTCGATCACGCGCTCCCATCCGAATTTTTCAAGCAGCCCCTCGGAAACCTTGAACGCGCCGCCGTAGACGCCGACGTCTTCTCCCATCAATATGACGGCGGGGTCGCGATCCATTTCCTCAAACAGCGCCTGGCGAATGGCTTCGAGATAGGTCGTCTCCGCCATGCCTACCGCCCCGCCTTGGCACGAACGGGTACGCGCGCGGGTTTCTTTCCGGACTTCGACTTCGCCGCGACTTTGTTGGCCAGCCGGGGGATTGCGCGCCGTTTCCGCGTAAAGAGTTTTGCCGGCCATTCCGGCTTCACACTCGAGCGCGGCGGCATCACTTCTTCCTTGGGCCGTTTCCAATCCGCCTCCACCGTGTGGCAGCCCTCGCAGTACACTCCCTGCCCGGCCAGCTCCGGCGGAGGAAACGGCGAGTTTTCGGCAAATTCCACGTCCGCCTGAATCTCACGCGCGATGCGCGCGTCGATTTCCTTCTTTGTTTTCGCGTCCCAAAGCTTGTTTTCGTTCAGAAATTTTTCGTACCGGTCGAGCGGGTCGCGCTTCTTCCACGCCTCGAGCATCTCCTTGGGAACATATTCCGCCGCATCGTGCTGGGCGTGGCCGCGCATGCGCATGGTCTTGGCCTCGATCAGCACCGGGCCGCGGCCCGCGCGCGCGTGAGCGACCGCCTCCCGCGCCGTGCGCTCGACCGCAACGACGTCATTGCCGTCCACGATGGCGCTCTCGATGCCGTAGGCCTTGGCGCGGTCGGCGAGGTCCCGCAGCGGCGCCTGGCGTTCGACCGGCGTCGAGTACGCCCACCGATTATTTTCCACGATCAGGACGAACGGGGCCTTCTGCACCGCCGCCAGATTCAATCCTTCGTGGAACACGCCGGTGGAGGTTCCGCCGTCGCCGATCCACGTCATCGTCACGATCTTCTGGCCGAGGTAGCGTCCCGCCATGGCGATGCCCGTCATGACCGGGATCAGGTCGCCCAGCATGGAAATCGGCGAGACCACGTGCCGCGACTTCAGGTCGCCGAAATGGCTGGTGCCGTCCTTGCCAAGCGTAGGAGAAGTGTACCGCGCCATGTGCTGCGTCAGAATGTCGCGCGGCTTGAAACCGCGCACCAGCAGCGCGCCGATATTGCGGATCATGGGCGCGATCCAGTCGCCGGGACCCAGCGCGTACGCCGTGCCCACCGAGATCGCTTCCTGGCCAAAACTGGAATAGAGCCCGCCCACGATCTTGTTCTGCCGGAACAGCCGCACCATCTGTTCCTCCAGCTCGCGGTTGAGCCGCATGTAGTAGTACAGCTCGAGGTGTTGTTCGCGCGTTAGCGTGGAAGCCATCTTTTTGAAAGCTATCCAAATCCAAATTGCTTTATGTAGCGCCCGCCTTCAGGCGGGCCTGTGCTCAGATCCGCAATGTCGGCCTAAAGGCCGACGCTACAAAGCCTGTACTGCGACCAGAGCATCCCGGTCTTCGTGCGCCCGGAGCATCCATTCCAAACCGCCGCGGTCCGCCGGCTGCAGGTCGAGACCTAGCCACTCTCCCAGGTGCGCCACAATCCGCGGCGAAACTTCTTCCATTTTCACACCTCGCCCCAGCAATTTTTCAAGAGAAGTGGCCCGCTTCCCGGCAATCCCGCACGGCACGATCAGATCGAAATAACGCAGGTCCGTCGACACGTTGTAGGCGAACCCATGCGACGTAACCCATCGGCTCAAGTGCACGCCGATGGCGGCCAATTTCTCTTCGCCGCCGGATTCCGCGGGTGACATCGACCCACACGCCCGTTCGCCCAGCGACGCGCCGCGACGCAATGCCAAACTCAGCGGTGGCGCGGATCATGGCTTCCTCGAGGCCGCGCATGTACCACGCGACGTCGCGCCGGATTTCGGCGAGATTCAGGATCGGATAGCCCACCAGTTGGCCCGGCCCGTGATAGGTGATGTCGCCGCCGCGATCGGTTTCAAAAAACGAAACGCCCATCTGACGCAACACGTGGTCGGAGGCGCGCAGATTCGCGAGCTTTCCGTTGCGGCCGAGCGTGATCACGTGGGGATGCTCGCACAGCAACAGCACGTCCGGGCACGGCGCCGGCCTTGCGCGCGGCTACGATGCGCCGCTGCAGCTCCCACGCGGCGCCGTATTCCACGAGTCCGAGATGGACGACTAAACCTGTCTTCATTGGCAGCAAACGGTTCCGGTCGCTCTGAACTTTCAAACTCTCGACTGTCAACTCTCCACTCTTATTTCTTCTTCGCCCAAGAATCCGCTCGATCTGTTTCGTGTGATTGATGTCGTGTCCGGCGATCATGCGAACGATGTGCTCGATGGTCTCCTCGCCACGCTCGGCGTGCATGCCGTGGTGTTTCCACTGTTCCGGCGTGAGCGACTTCAGCAGGGCCAGATTTGCTTCTCGCACCACGCGGAATTGCTCGGCGGATTTGCGCGGGTCGCGCTTTTCGTAATGGCCTGCGGCCGCCCAGGAGTCCTGATCGTACGCCTGAATCGGCGTTCCAGGCGCGCCCAGAATCTGCCGCATCCTCCAGCCCATGACAATTTCCGAGTCGGCCAGATGCGCGAGGATTTCGCGCGACCGACCATTTCTCCGGAGCGGGCCGCTTGCGCAATTTCGACGCGGGCACGCCCTTGATCAAGCGTTCCAGTTTCTTCGCCGTTCCGGCTTGCACTTTCAAGGGATTCTGCCCTTCCACGTTGCCCAGAATCCGCTGGGTATACTCCTGAGGAGTTTCCTTCATGATCGCGCTCCTTCATCCGCGCTGCTGCGTCCGGGGCTTCAAACTCCTGACTCTCAACTCTCGACTCTCAACTTCCTTACGCGTTGATCGACAGCCCGCGCACCGCCGCCACCGCGTCGGACATGGCTTCCCAGACGGTCGGATGCGCGTGCACGGTGGACATCAGATCGTCCACGGTGGCCTCGAGCTGCAGCGCCGCGACTGATTCCGAAATAATTTCCGTCGCGAACGGCCCGATGATGTGCACGCCCAGGATTTCGCCGAATTTTTCGTCGGTGACCACTTTGATGAATCCCTCGTGATGGCCCAGGATGGTCGCCTTGCTGTTCCCCAGGAACGGAAATTTCCCGGTCTTCACGGCGTAGCCCGCTTCACGCGCCGCGCGTTCGGTCAAACCGATGGACGCGACCTGCGGCTCGCAGTACGTCGCAGTTCGGGATGCGCGTTTTTTCAATGGGCGGCATCTGCTTGCCGGTGATTTTCGCGACGCAGGTGATGCCTTCCATGGAAGCGGCGTGCGCGAGTTGCGGCATTCCGGCGACGATGTCGCCGATCGCATAGAGACGCGGCTCCGCCGTCTCCATGTACGGCCCGGTGTGAACGAAGCCTCGCTCGAGCTTGGCTTTCGATTTTTCGAGGCCCAGATTTTCCGTCTTCGGCAGGCGGCCCACGGCCATCAAGACGCGCTCCGCCGCGAGCGTTTGCGTTTTTCCGGCCTTGTCCTTGAACGAGACGCTCGCGCCGTTCGCGTCCTTCTTTACCGACTCGACCTTCGCTTCGGTGAAAATCTGGATGCCTTTCTTCCGCAGCGCCTTCTCGAGTTCGGCCGAAATTTCCTCGTCCTCGATGGGCGTGACGCGCGGCAGCATTTCGAGCACCGTGACCTGCGTCCCGAACGAATTAAAGACCGACGCGAACTCGACGCCAACCGCTCCGGCTCCGACGATGACCAGCGTCTTCGGGCACGGCGGGCAACTGCAGAATCTCGATGTTGCTGAGCACGATCTTGCCGTCAATTTCCACGCCCGGCAGCGACCGCGCGGCCGAGCCCGTCGCGAATATAATATGCGTGGCCTCGATTTCCGTGGTCTTGCCGGCGTTCTCGACGCTCACGCGTCCCGGCCCCGCCCAGCGGCCCCAACCCTGCATGGATTCGACCTTGTTCTTGCGAAAGAGGAATTCGATGCCCTTGGCGTGTTTGTTGACGATCTTTTCCTTGCGCGCCAGCACCGCCGGCCAATTGAGCGTGAACTCCTTCACGTCGATGCCAAATTCCTTGGCGTTCTTGAACGTGTCGTAGATTTCGGCGTGTGTGCAGAAAAACTTTCGCGGGAATGCAGCCGACGTGCAGGCACGTGCCGCCCAGAAAGCCATCTTTTTCAACGACTACAGTTTTCAATCCCCACTGCGCGGCCCGAATCGCGGTGTTATATCCTCCGGGACCGCTACCGATGATGGCGAGATCGTATTTGGCCAAGCGTGTCCTCCGCGGCTGGCGGGAGCGCCGCTCCTGGAGAATGGGCCGGGGAGTGAAGCCCGCCCGATAACGTGAGAAAAAGCCGGCGTCCGCCCTTTCGCACGGCTTGCCCCGATCCAATCGAGGATTTCGCTGACGCGCCGCAAAGCGATTCTATCAGCCGCCACGAAGTGCCGCAACATGGCCACTTGGAAGCCGCATTATGATTGGGTTTAGGGCTCCCACTAAAGTCCACACCCATCGTTGAAGCCAGGGCATCGACCGTAGGGCACGGCATGCCGTGCCCCTACAACTGCAAAACCACCGAGCCGTATTGATTTTGCTACATTCTTGAACAATCTTCGTCTGAGTCGTAAAAAATTCGTGCTACAAGCTGGTTGAGCTGGAAGAATTCGTATTTTCACGCGCAGACGGGGCCGCCATTCCGGCGGCGTGGGTTACTTAGCCTCGAGGTTCACTTCCGTGTGGAGTACCTCATGCAATTTGCGGAGCAACCCATCCCGGGTGAAGGGTTTGGCGAGGAGGGTTGCACGGAATCGGCGAGGCCGAGATGTGTAAAGCCCGTGTAGCCTGACATGTAGACCACTTTCATTTCCGGCCTTATCGGAGCCAAATTCGCGGCCAAAACTCGTCCATTCATTCCCGGCATCACCATGTCGGTGAGCAGCAGATGGATAGGACCGCTATGCCGGACAGCGATCTCGATCGCCTTGTCCGGGCGTTCCGCTTCGAGTACGGTGTACCCATCGGCTTCCAATAAACTGCGCGTTAATGCCCGAAGCGCATCCTCGTCCTCCACAAGCAGGATGGTTTCTGTCCCGCGCAGAGACTCTGCTCAAGCGAGTGCCCGGCTTTTCCGCACGAATGGCTTGTCCCACGCGAGGTAAATAAATCTTGAATGTTGTGCCTTGCCCCGGTTCGCTAGTAAACCCAGATATGGCCGCCGCTCTGCCTGACAATTCCATAGACGGTCGAAAGACCCAGGCCCGTGCCTTTTCCAAGTTCCTTGGTGGTAAAGAACGGCTCGAAGATGCGGCTCTGGGTCTCCGCATCCATCCCCATTCCAGTATCGGCAACCGTCAAAAGCACATATGCGCCAGGCTTCTGGGGCCGGTGGCGCCGTGCGTAGTCCTCATCCACGTCCACATTGGCGGTTTCAAGCAACAGCTTCCCGCCGTGAGGCATGGCGTCCCGGGCGTTGACCGCCAGGTTGAGGATCACCTGTTCAATTTGGCTTTGGTCCGCTTTGATGCACCCTAGCTCGGGGCTCAACGTAGCCCTCAAATCGATATCCTCACCGATCAAACGCCGGAGCATTTTTTCCACATGCAGGACAATGGCATTGAGGTCCAAGACTTTGGGTTCCAGCATCTGCTGGCGGCTGAAAGCCAGGAGCTGGCGGGTCAGAGAGGCGGCGCTTTGCGCTGCCTTCATGATTTGTCCGCACTCTTTGCGAAGGGGGTCATTTTGGGGCAGGCGTTGTTCGAGAATTTCACTGTAGCCGATGATTACGCCGAGCAAATTATTGAAATCGTGCGCGATCCCTCCGGAGAGCTGCCCCACGGCCTCCATCTTCTGAGTTTGTCGCAACTGTTTCTCAAGAAATTTCCTCTCGGTGATGTCCCTCAGAATGGCGATGATGCATTCCTCGCCCGCGATTTCGATAGCCTCCGCCGAATCCAGGGCGATGCGTTGTTCGCCGGACTTTGTCCGGTAAATAATCTCCAAGTCGCGCACGCAGCCATGTTCCCAAAGCATCTCGACGAGCCTGGCACGATCTTCAGGCCGCTCCCAGAATTTCAGCTCCAAGGAAGTGCGGCCAATCACCTCCTCGCGGCGATACCCAGTGACTGCGAAGGAAACTCTCATTCACATCGATATAACGGCCTTCCGAGATGGTGGCGATGGTGATGGGTTCCGGGTTGGCGTTGAACGCCGTACGAAATATCTCCTCGGCCTTCTTGCGTTCCGTGATATCGATCAAGGTTTCTTCCTTCACCGCGGGTGCGCCCTCCTTGCCTTCCACAAGGCGCGCGCTTCCCAGGAGCCAGACGGGACTTCCATCCTTTCGCCGGAGGCACTGTTCGTAGTTGGTGAGACTCTTCTCTTTCTCCAGCCTGGCGAGGAAGATGTTTCGATCTTCCGGACGGAGATGCCGATGCGTGATCGGACTGGCGATCAATTCCTCGCGTGAGGCGTATCCGAAAATCCGGGCACAAGCGAGGTTACAGTCCAGGATGCGTCCATCCAAAGTCGTTCGCATGACTCCGGAAAGGCTTCTTTCAAACAGCAAACGATAGCGCTCCTCCGCCGATTCCAGCTCCAAGCTCTGCGCAAAATATCGGCGGCGGTCAAAGGCAGAGGTCAGAACGGCAAGCCCGAGGATCACGATGGTGACCATTGTGATCGCCGCTGTCCCGAGCGCGGAAATGCTCACCGCGTGTGCCAGGTCCGGGGCGGCGCTCGAAGCCGTAAAATTCGCCGCGGCCATTCCTGTATAGTGCATGACCGGAATGGCGGCGCCCATGACTCCCGCGCTTGCGACTTTCCGCCAGACGCCACCCTTTCTCTCTTCCCGGGCGAGGAACGCCAGCCAAAGCGCCACAAACGAAATAACAATCGCAAGGGCGATCGACAACGCCACAAGTGAGGTGTCAAAGTCGCACTTCGCAGCCAGACGCATGGCCGCCATCCCGGTATAGTGCATCGTGGCGATGCCCGCGCCCATGACCACGCTCCCCGCCACAGCCCGCCAGAGGCTCATCCTCTGCCGGCTTACCACGTAGAGGGCCACGGCCGAGGCTAGAATGGCCGCAAACAGCGAGACCAGGACCGTAGGCCAGTCATAGAGCACCGGTACCGGCAATAGGAAAGCCAGCATGCCGATGTAGTGCATGGACCAGATGCCTAGACCCATGGGAGTGGCGCCGCCGATCAGCCAGATGACGCGGACGCGGCCCCGCGCGGCGGTCACCCGTCCCGCGAGATCCAACGCGGCATAAGATGCACAAATCGCAATCACGACGGACAGCGCCATAAGGCGGTAGTCGTAGGAACCGGCCATCATCGGATTTCCTGGAAGCAAGTGTCAGTCTCCCGATGCCGAATACGGGTGGGGGCTCTACGGGGAACCCATCCCATACGGTTGCTAGCTTACTGGGCCCCGATGGCGCTTCCGTACCAACCGCGCATGACTCGGCGGCCGCTACCAGCCAGGCGGGAAGGGCGTCCCTGCCGCAACTTCCCAGATCCTGCGCGATGCGCCCGTTCCAATTGGATACCGCCAGCTTGGCCTAAGAAAATACGAGTGCGTATAAACATCGTAAGAGCCGCCAGATTCCGCGTCAATCGGCCAGTGGGGGTAGATACCGAAGTTGTATATTAATGCTTATTGATAGTAACTAATAAGATATACTATCGCACCCTCCCGCAAACCGCTTCCGAGCGCTCAGGCGCGAATCGTCGCGAGTCCGCGGCAAGAATTCGACGCGCGTTTCAACATTTGTTTATATGCGCCCCCAATTGGTGTAAGCTTTTTGGCCCTTGCCTGAGACGACGATGACTCGTGTAACCGCGATCCTGCCCGCTGCCGGACTTGGCACTCGAATGGGTGCGGAGATGCCCAAGCAGTTTCTGGAACTGGATGGCGCGCCTATCCTGATCTTCACCTTGCGCCGCCTCGCGGCTTGTCCGGCGATCACCGATTTCGTGATCGCCACGCGGGCGGAGGAAGTGGATTCCATTGCGGCGCACGTTGCCAAGGAAAATCTCGGCCGTCCGGTTCGCGTTATCCGGGGCGGGGATATGCGGCAGGATTCCGTCGCCAACGCCTTGGCGGAAGTCCCTCCGGACGCCGATCTGATCCTGGTGCACGATGCGGTGCGGCCCCTGGTCACGCGCGGCCAAATCGAACGAGTGATCGCGGAAGCACTTTCTTGCGACGCCGCCATCCTGGGCGTCCCGGCCATGGACACCGTAAAGGAAGTGAAGCGAGCAAGCCTGCCGGCCGATGTCGCGCTCATTACGGCGACGATACCGCGCGAGCGCGTGGTGCTCGCGCAGACTCCGCAGGTTTTTCGCGCTTCGCTGCTGCTCGAAGCGTTTGCCAAGGCGCGCCAGGATGGAGTATCCGCTTCGGACGAAGCCGGGCTGGTCGAGCGGATGGGCCGCGATGTCCACGTCGTGGTGGGCTCGGAACGCAACTTGAAGATCACCCGCCCGGGTGACATGCAACTCGCGGAGTTTTACCTCCGCGAGGAGCGCGCGGCGCGATGACTCGCGCGGGGATCGGCTACGACCTCCACCGCCTCGCGGAAGGCCGCAAACTCATCCTCGGCGGCATCGAAGTTCCGTTTCACAAGGGACCCGTGGGCCATTCCGACGGCGACGCGCTGGCGCACGCGATTTGCGACGCCCTGCTGGGCGCGGCGGGGCTGGGCGACATCGGCACGCATTTTCCGGACACCGATCCGAAATGGAAGGATGTCTCGAGCCTGCGATTTTTGGAGCGCGTCCGCGACCTGCTGGTGGAACAGCGGCTCCGCATTGCGCACATCGATGCAGTTGTTATCACCGAAAAACCGAAACTGGGACCGCATTTTCCGGCCATGCGGGAGGCGCTTGGCAAAGTCGCTTGGGAATCTCCACCTCCGCGATCAATTTGAAAGCGAAGACCAACGAAGGCGTGGACGCGATCGGCCATGGGGAAGCGATTGCCGCGCAGGCGATCGTCACCCTCGAAGGCTGAGCCTGCGGTACACTGCTCCCTGCATGCAGCCTAAACCCGCGCTCGAATTTCACGCCGCTGTGAATCCGTTCACGGGCGGAGACGTGGCCGCGATACTCCGCGAGCGGGGATGGTTGCGCCGCGAGGAGGAAGCCGTGGCCGCCTGGCTGGCGGAAGCCGCCGCACTGCTTGGCCCGCGGGCGGAGAATCGCGAAGTGTTCGCTCATCTGCTCGCGTTGGTGTTCGAGTACGACGCGCAGGCCGTGCTCGCTTCGCGGGAATGCCAGGAGGTCCTGGGGCGGGACGGCGCACGCCAAGTTCTTCGCGCACTCGCGACCGAAATATTGAGCCGGCGGCCCCGTGGATTCCAACCGGCTGAAGGAAATTGTCGCGGCGGTCAAGGCCAGGCTGCCTTATTCCAGCCGCGAAATCTTTCATCCACTGCGGGTAGCGCTTACGGGACGTGTCGGAGGAGGCGAACTCGACCGCGTCGTCCTGCTGCTCGACCGCGCCGCGCAGACCGAGGGACTCGCGCCGGTCAAATCCGTTCGCACTCGCATTCTTGAATTTTGCGCCGCCCTTGATTGAACAGGAGTTTCCCTAGTCCATGAACCGTCTCACCGGGATCCATGCCGTACGCGAAGCGCTCGAAGCCGATCGGCCGCTTGATTCCCTGATTGTCGCGCGTGGCAGCCACGGCAACCGCATCGAAGAATTGGTGCGTCTGGCGCGACAGCACGGCATTCCCGTGCGGTTTGAGGAGCGGATCCAGCTCGATCGCACCGCCGGCACGCGGGAGCACCAGGGCGTTGTCGCGCTGGTCGCGGCGTCGCCATCCGCCAGCTTTGAGGACTTGCTGAAGCCGCGCGACGCGCAAGCCGCGCCCGGGCTTGTTGGTTCTTCTCGACGGTGTCGAGGACCCTCAGAATCTCGGCGCCATCGTGCGAACGTCGCTCGCGGCAGGCGCGCAGGGCGTCGTCATCCCGGAACGCCGCGCCGCCGGGCTTACCGATGCTGTCGCGCGCGCATCGGCTGGAGCGCTGGCGCACCTTCCGGTGGCGCGGGTGAAAAATCTATCGCGCGCGATGGAAGAAATGAAAGAGGCAGGTTACTGGCTGGTGGGCCTCGACGAGCGCGCCGAAAAGCGCCACACCGAAGTGGATTTCAAAGTTCCGGTTGGCATCGTGCTAGGCGGCGAAGGAAAAGGGCTGCACGCACTGGTCCGCGAGCGCTGCGACTTTCTGGTTTCGATTCCGACGACGGGCCCCGTGCGCGCGTTAAACGTGTCGGTCGCCGCCGGAGTCGTGCTCTTCGAGGCTGTCCGCCAGCGTGAAGCGGCAAAATCAAAGCCGGAATCTCCTTCCAAGAAGAATAACTTACGTCAATAGTTATCTCCCCATTTCCACAATTCCGTGGCAGGTTGACGCGGCTATTTGTCGTACTGGATCATCGTGAAAACATCGATCCCGGGCAGCTTCGCGCGGCCGTTCAGGAATGTGAGTTCCACCGCGAAAGACGCGCCGACTACTTCGCCGCCCAGCTTGCGGACTAACTCGGCGGTCGCCGCGGCAGTGCCTCCGGTGGCGAGCAAATCGTCGCTGATCAAAACGCGCTGGCCGGGCTTGATGGCATCCTGGTGAATTTCCAGTGTGTCCGTGCCGTACTCGAGTTGGTAGGTAACCGCGGCTGTTTTCCACGGCAGCTTCTTGGGCTTGCGAACGGGAACGAAGCCCGCGTCCAGCCGGTACGCCAGCGCCGGAGCAAGAATAAATCCGCGCGCCTCGATGCCGACGACGGCATCCACCTCCTTTCCGGCGTAGTGTTCACAAAGATTGTCGACGAGCGCAGTGAAATCCGCCGGGGTTCTGCAACAGCGTCGTCAGATCGTAGAACAGGATTCCCGGTTTTGGATAATCGGGAATCGCGCGAATCAATTCCTTCAGATGGTTCATTCCGTATGCTCCGCTCCCAAGAAATTCAATCGTCCCGCTCGATGGTGAAACCGTGCGAAAACTCGGGCAGGATTTCCGCATCGCTTTCGGCGACCTGGTCCACGCTGGCCATGCGCGGGCCGCGCCGCAACTCGCTCTTCAGCGCGTCAAGTTGGGCCGCGCTGCCGATGGCATATACTTCCACGCGTCCATCGAAAAGATTTTTCACGTATCCGGCGACGCCCAACCGCGCCGCTGACTTGCTCCGCAAAAAAACGAAAACCCACGCCCTGCACGGCGCCCGACACGTAAAATCGCTTGGCCAGAGTCTCCACGACGGCCTGCCCTACGGCAATTTCCTTCGTGCAGCCGCGCGATTGTAGCAGAGGTCGCTCACCCTGCGGGTGGAAAGTACATGCCCGGATCAACCTTTCCGCCGTGGCGCTTGCAAGGGTCGTAATGTTGCCGGGCGTCAGGTAACATTTGGGATTCATGTCGCGGCGGAACATCAACCCGGGGCAGGTTGTGGCTCGTCCCGGTCCAACCGGGACGAGAACTCGTCTGCGCAATACAAAAGGCCTCGCGTCTAACCCTTCGTGTTCGCTCAGGGCAGGAGACGCGGGCTACAATAAACGCAAGGCACCCGGCCGTACCTGGCGCCGTGTTGTCGTAACAATCCTTGCCGCCGCATTTTTTCCCGCGCACGCCTTGGCCCAAAAGTCTTCCGCGCAGAAACCGGTTGCGCCACCTGCCGGCGTGCAGATCGTTTCAAACGCGGGCGAACCCGAATTACGTGTCGACAGCGTCCCATTTTTCCTTCACGCCGCTCAGTTCGATTATTTTCGGATTCCGGCCGACCTCTGGTTCCGGTCGCTCGACCACTACCGGGAGCTGGGCATCAATACGATCGACCTGCGCATTCCCTGGAACTGGCATGAGATCGGCGACGCGGAATTCGATTTCGACGGCCACACGAACCCTCGCCGCAATCTGGGTGGCCTGTCTACAGCTCATCGCCGAGAAACACTTGAAATTCATCGCGCGGCCCGGCCCGCTGATCGGCGACCACTGGCGCAACGCGGGCTATCCCGCCTGGCTGCTTGCGTACTCCGATTACAAGATGGATGAATCAGCCATCGAGGCGGGCCTTGCGCCGCCAGATGCGGAACCTCGCCACGCGAGAGGGCAATGCGGCCGCACGAGATTGGCTGGCGAACGAAACGCACATGACCTACGCCCGCCGTTGGCTGACCGCAATTGCCAGGGAACTCGCGCCCTTACAGCTCAAAAAACACGATTCGTATCACCGAGCCGGGCGAGCGCGAAGGAGAAACGCAAGACAGTAGAAATCAGCGGCCCGCTCTTGTTTGTGGCGCTTGATGATGCCGTGGCGATTCGGACCGGCGCAGGCGCGCCCGACCTCTCGCGTTATCTGAGCGAACTTCGCAGGGCGTTGGCGCGAGGAGGGCTCGATGCGGCCTCGTTCATGAACGTGCCAGATGTCTGGCTCAGGGCGCCCCGCCATTGTCTACTGCATCCGCGACAGAGGATCAGAATGGAGTAGGTCTCACCGGCGAGTGGCTCTTCAAGCCCTCCGCGGAACCGGCTGTACAAAGCCGCGCGGGAGCCTCCTCTTCGGAGCCGCATGATGGAGCGCTGCCTCACAACGCGTGACGCATTTTCTCTTTCCTTCCTGGCGAACTCCCTCGGAACGCAGCCGGACTTTCCTCCGTTGCTTTCCGGCTTCGCCACCACAACGTTTGCGCCCGCCGGACGATATCCGCGCTGCACAGCCGCCTCCAGAAAATATGCTGCTCGCGTCGCGCCTCCTGCTCGGGAGTGGGATTCGCGGGATCACCTATACGCCACTTCAGGACACGCTCACGCCAGCAGGTTGGGGAACACCGTCCGCGGCGCGCTATTTTCGATGGGACGCGGCGCTCGACCTGGCAGGAAATCGCGGGCCTGACGCGATCGGCGTAACGCGAAACGGTCAACTCATTTCCACATGGGGCGCCATGCTCGCATCGTCGCATCCGCGTGCGGATTTTGGGATCGTGGATCTGCGCACATGTCTCCGTGCGGAGCCCGCGGACGAGTCCGCCGCTTCGCACATTTCGGCGAACGATCGAACAAATTTTCCGAGTCTCCCGCCTGGCGGGTTTCACGCCAGAGCTGCTCAATCCAGCCGCGCAATCGGTGGATCGTCTGCGGCGCAACGCCGTGATCCTGCTTCCGGTACCAGAGGGAAATGGAGGCAATCTTCCCCTCACCGAGAAAGCGCAGACGGCCCTGGCAGAATTTGTCAGGCGCGGAGGAGTTCTGATTTATTTTCCGTCTCGTCCGCCGGGAGCGCTGCTTGAGCCGATGTGGCAGGGCGCGCCAGTCATTCGCTTCCACGACGCGAGGGCATCCAGAGTGGACGTTCGAACGCGGCCGCGTGATCGCGTCTTCGAACGATTTCTACTCCTGGATTTCACTTGCGGAGGATCTCGATCCGAAATCAGCGCGCAGGCTGAAATTCCCCGGCCTCCGAAAGCCTGGCCGCGCTTCTCGTCAGAGCCGGCGCCCCTCGAAGCCTTCGCCGCGCTGCCTCCGGCAACCTGAATCCAGACGTATTCGTTACCCAGCTTGTTTCGAACGAAGCCTCCGCACCGCCGGCGCGCCCACACGCATGCGTTGAGGATCAACTCTGCGCCGCCGCCCTTGTCAGCGTCACGAATCTCAGCGCCGACCAGCCCGCGGAAGAATCATTCGAAATCACGGACCCGGGGGCGCACGCCGCGGGAGCGACCTCCGCTACGATTCCCTTCGATGTTACTGTTCCTGCGCGCGAATCCCTTCTGCTTCCGGTCCACGCTCCGCTTTGTTCGGCCGCCGTAGACGAGCGTTGTACGGACGAAGTCATCTCGTCTGGAGCGGAATTGCTGGAGTGCCGAACGCGACGGCAAAACCCTCGAATTGACATTTTACGCGCCTGCGCGCGCGACGGTCCGTCTGCGCCTGGAGAGCCAGCCCGCAAAAGTGGAGCTCGGGCAGGACTTCCGTCTGGAAAGCCAGTGGAAGCAGGAAACCGGCGAACTCGAATTTTCGTTATTGCGGGGCGCAGCGCCGGATTATCGCCGCGCTATTCTGGTCCATCTTCGTTACACGCCGCATGTAGTGGAAAAACCGGATCCCGGAAAAAATCATCGCCAGGGATCGGAATTTGAAGTGTTCGACGCGGTACGCTTTCCGCTCGCCACCGACGCTTCCATTCCCACCGGCCCGCCTCTGATTCTCACGGACACCGGGCGGCGGAGGCCAATTGGTCATTGCCTCGTGGAATCGCACTGACAACTTACGATCCCGTGGACTTCAGTCTCGATGGCGCGTTCCATGGCACGGGCGGGGGAAGAGTATTTCCAGGGGAACAACTATTCAGCCGCCTCCGATTTCAGGCCACGCACAACTCCACCACCGCCGATGCAGCCGCAATCCCCGGAGCCGACGGCCTGCTTCAGGGTCAACTCACGCTTCGTGCCGGCCGTGAACACGGGAGTGTTCCCATCCTGTTCGTGACCGCCAACGAGGCAGGAAACACGCACTATCAATACGATTTTGATCGCGATGGCGCACCCGAATGGGTGCTGGAGAGTATTCGCCTGCGCTTGATTGTCTCGCCCGCGGATGGAGGCCGCGCTCTGGCGTTCGTGGACAAATCAACAAACGACGACCTCATCGCGCTTGGCGGCGCCCTGCATGATTTTGTGATTCCGGAGTCTGCTTCACCCGCAGCGCTATCCGCCGCTGGGAGATTTCGCATCCAACCGCGCCTACCGTGCCGCGTGGGTGGAGGAGAAACAAGGAACGGGCCTGCAACTTGCCTACAGCGAACATGAGAAATCTCCCGTGCGGCCTTCACGTCGAAAAAACCTTGCGGCTCACCGCGCCTGAAACGGTCGAGGCCACCTACCGCGTCTCGCTGGGTGCGGCGGCTCCCTCCGCGCCCGGAAATGATCCCGGATCGAAGCAGTCTTTCATTTCCATGCTTTCCGTTCCTGCTACCGACTCGGAGGAGGGAAGTACGCACTTCTGCTGGCAGCCTGCGGTTTCGTCTGCGTCGACACGACTCCAACCGCTAGTGCCAAGTCCGGGTCCGGCACACATTGCGAGGATTTTGTGGCGTCTGGCGAGCCCAATCACCATTCCCGCGGAAATCACGCGTCTTGAAATCCAGTCTTCTGGCCGCAGCACGCTCACGGTGGAGTGGACCTCCGCGCACGCAATCATCGTTCCCAAGATTTTTTCCGCCCAGATTGAATTCGCGCATTCCCGCGCCCTCGCCGGATGCTGCACCCGCTGAGTTCACTCTGCGGTACACTGTGGGTGATTCTGGGCCGTAGCCCGGGTGCGGTCTCTACTTTATGCTCAACGGAACGGACCGGAGCGTGGAGAGTCTGTGTGGCAACGCGAGAATGTTTGTGGGTCGTGGCTTTAGCCACGACATAAACACCGCAGAATAAATGCGGCTTTAGCCGCTGAAGTTTTGCTTTTGCAGCCCTCACACAGACTCGTGGATCCCGACAGATTGCAGTCTGCGTCAAGGAGGCGACGCTACAAAACGGCCGCGGATTGCATCCAATCGAATTGCGGATTGATACGCACACCATGAATCGCCACTCAATCATTCTGACCACCTGTTGTGGAGTCGCGGTGCTCCTTGTCGCGAGATTGAGTCCTGTGCATGCGCAGGACGCCGGTCCGGCGGGCCCGATGACCGACAACTGCCCTGTTCCCCCATGCCGGCCAATAAGCCCGAACCACCGCCCGTCCCTCCCGAAGAGATCATCCGGCGCTTCGCGGCGAAAGAAGACGAGATGCTTCGCGCGAGCCAGGGCTACGGCTTCCAGAAGAGCGTGCGCCTCGAAGAGATCGGCCCCGATAACAAGGCTTCCGGGCAAATGGAAATCGTCACGCAGCAATTTGTCGGTCCCGACGGGCGGCGTTATGAAAAGCCCGTCCGCCGGACGGCATCCACGCTCCAGCATTTGCAAGTGGAGCGCGGAGATTCGGATCTCATCGCTTCGACTCCGCTTTTCCCGCTGACCACTCCTCAGCTTCCGAAATACGAAATCACGTTTCAGGGAAAGCAGCCGCTCGACGAACTGAATGCCTACATTTTTGCCGTGAAGCCGCGCGCGCGTGGACCGCGCGCACGCTTACTTCTCGGGCGTGGTGTGGGTGGACGAACAGGATATGGTCATCGTGAAAACCATCGGCAAGTGGGTTATGGAAACGGGCGATGTCACGTCTCCCATGCTGCCGTTCTCCGTTTTTGAAACCTACCGGCAACAGGTGGGCAAGAACTTGTGGTTCCCTTCGTATTCGCGGTCGGACGAAACCATGCCGGTCAGACAAGACAACGCTGCCGATCCGCGTCATCATTCGCTGGACCGATTACACGCCCGCCGGCACTCATCCCGCGTCCCCGCCGGGTGGCGCGAAGCCCTCAGACAATTTTCTGTCGGGCTCCAAGTTGAGCCCGTACCCGTAGAGGCAGAATAACCTAGAAATTCCGGAGTAGATTAGGCAGTTCGCGGATCGTTTCGATCGTTGCGTCGGGCGAGGCAGCGCGAAGCCGCTCGGGCACCGGCGATCCGCCGAGCACACCGATGGCGCGCACACCCGCGCGATGCGCCATCTCGATGTCCTCCGGCGCATCGCCGACATACACGCACACCTTCGGGGATAGGCCGAGCCGGTCGAGCGCCAGGCGCAGCGGGGCCGGATGCGGCTTGCGGCGCGGGGCATCCTCATTGCAGACTTTCGTGCGAAACATCGCCGACACTTCGTGTTCGCGCAATTGCCGCCGCACCCGCGCGCGGCTTCCGCTGGAGACGAGAGCTAGTGTGAAACGCTTCTCGAGCGCGCGGAGTACGTGTCGCGCTCCCGGCTGTAGTTCCGGCTGATGCGTGCGGTAATACTTCATCCACAAGCGGTCGGCCTCTTTCCATTTCGCTCGCGGCAGGCGCGCGGCGCGGTACACGTGATGCCAGTTCGGCGAGTAATGCCGCTTCAACTCGGCAATGCTCCATGGCATCCCCAGCGCGGCGAACATATCTATATACGCCTGTGCGTCAGCTTCGAAGGAATCAAGCAGCGTTCCGTCCCAGTCGAACAACACACATTCCAATACACTTTTCCCATGCAAGGACAGGGGCCTCACGCGGTTAGAGGAAACGGAAGAGGAAATTTCTTTTCGCTTTTTCATTTTTGCAAAAATCAAAATAACACACATCCGTGAAGCTAGCTAAAACGCGAAAAAAAGGTAGTGGACTCATTTCATGTCGCTGATTTCCATGCGTCATCCCTGTCGAGGTTTTCTCGTCAAGCTCAACCAATCTTCCCACCGCTCTCCCGCGAGGGGCTACATTGTGACGTCCTTACGGGACTCCCAGGAGCACAGAATTCGTCCACTCCCTCCAAAAAAGAGGGGGTTCTTTCGCGTCCCTTTTTGTAATTGATGCGCCGACTGTTGCGCGTGCCACAGGTCGCCTACCCCGACACGCAGGAATTCGTTGAAATCGAAGAGGGCGGCAAGGACCGCGAACAGGTCACGCCCGTTCAGGTGGGAGTGTTAGCGGATCTCGAAGCGCGAAGGTAAGTGCTCATCTCTCTGGAAAGTGATGTTGTCGAAAATTGCCGCCAAGGAGTGCCAGCCGGGTTCGGCGGCCGGTTCGGCTCGCACGATGTGCGCCTCGGTCATCATCCGCACGGTACCCTGGCCACGCGGCCGGTCCACAAGGCAAACCTCGATTTCTATCGGAGTTCCCGGCTCAATCCGCAGCGGGCAAAGGAACAGGACCCCGCTCGAACTTATATTGGTCGTGCGCAAGGTTTGTTGTTTGTTCTCACGTTGGCCCGCGACGCGCAGCAAGCGCAGCGCCAGGCTGAGTTTGGCGCGCGCATAGACGCGCCGCTCCTCGACCGGGCGTACGGCATGCGTGGGAACGCGCGAAATGCCCTTCGGCTTGGCACGCGTCGTCCACGACGGCGTGTCCACCACGGTCGCACTCGCGTGCGCTGACAGTTCCTTGATCGCACGCGGACTCGCCGCGGCTGGATTCGGATCGGCTCATGACTTTTGGATTTCGAGCAATGCGCATAAGGTCTCCTGGCTCCTCAGCTTCTGGCACCGCTCGCAGACACTATCCTCTGGGCAAATTCTTCCGTCAATTAACGTTCCGTTTAGATTGTCCTAATGCACACCTCCCGGGTTAGCTTCCTTCCGCAACCGCCTTCCTAGTACCAGATCTTCCAAAATGGCTCTGGACCAACCGTCAGCAATTGCCTATTTTTGAGACTATTCCGTGTCGCCTGCTATGCCTGCATCCAAGATCATCCCCGAATCCGCAAAGGAACGCTCACCGAGCGGACCGGCTCCGCCCACGGCCTCGCGCGCGCAATTGGCCGCAGCCTTCGCCGCCGTGTACATCATTTGGGGATCGACTTATCTTGCGATCCGGATCGGTGTCACGGAAATTCCTCCCTTTTTCATGGCGGGAACTCGGTATCTCATTACAAGCGCGATTCTCTATCCGCTAGCGCGCGCTCGAAGGAGCGAACGTCTCACGCGGCAACATTGGGCGGCCGCGCTCTTCCTGGGCGCGCTGTTACCGGCGGCGGGAAACGGCTTTCTCACGTGGGCGGAGCAAACTGTTCCTTCGGGCATTGCGGCCCTCCTGGTGACCACGGTTTCTCTGTGGATGGTCATTCTCGAATGGGTGCGGCCGGGCGGCAGGGCGCCCACCGCTCGGACCTCCGCGGGTCTATTGCTCGGTTTCGGCGGGATATTGCTCCTGGTCGCGCCTTGGCAGTCCACAGGCCGTGTGAATCTGATTGGGGCGGGCGTATTGGTGACCGGCTCGCTTTGTTGGGCAGCGGGCTCGATCGCGTCGCGCCATCTCAAGCAGCCTCGGGTTCCGCTGCTGAGAACGGCCATGCAAAGCCTCTGCGGGGGGATCATTCTGTTTGCGTTTGGAGGCCTTACAGGTGAAGTTTCACACCTGCATGTCGGCGCAATCACGCATCGCGGGTGGCTCGCGCTAGCGTATTTGACGGTGTTCGGATCCATCGTTGGTTATTCGGCCTACACGTGGCTGCTTCACGCGGCGCCGCCCGCGCGAGTCGCTACCTACGCCTACGTGAATCCAGTGATCGCGATACTGCTTGGGTGGATGTTTGCCGGCGAGCATCTGACGCCGCGAATGCTGATTGCGACGGCCGTGATCATCATCGGAGTCGTCATGGTCATCGCCGCGCCAACGCGCGCGACGGCTCCGGCTGAACATCTTGCCGAGCCTGAGGAGGCCGGTCTATAGCAACTGCGGCAATTTGAGTTTGACCGCAAGATTCGGATAGCGCCACGGAGATCAGTTCCGATATGTTAGTTTCGAAAGGAATCCTACAGCCCATGACGAACCCCGCGAGTAAGTTTCCGGTTCTCCAGACTCTCACCCGACGAAGATGCCTCACGGCTGTCGCTTCGCGGGATGCGCGCCTGGACAGCGCGTTCGTCTATGCCGTTCGCTCGACGGGAATCTATTGCCGGCCATCGTGCCCGTCCCGCCGCCCACGCCCGAAACAATTGCAGTTCTTCGCCATACCCGAGGCTGCGGAGCGAGCGGGGTTCCGTCCCTGCCTGCGCTGCCGCCCTCAACAGGCGCCGCGTAGCACGCAGTCGGAACTGGTCCATCGCGTGTGCAGCGCCATCGAGGCGGAAGTGGATCGTCCCGCGGACCTCCGGCGACTCGCCGGAGGTCGCGGGATGAGCGCGCAACATTTGCAGCGCACGTTTCGCAAGGCCATGGGAATTACACCGCGACAATATGCCGACGCGATTCGTGTCGCGCGGCTGAAATCTCACTTACGAAAGGGGACTGACGTGACAACCGCACTCTATGAAACAGGATACGGCTCGGCGAGCCGCCTCTACGAAAAATCTGACGCGCAGCTCGGCATGACGCCCGCCACATACCGCCGCGGTGGGAGTGGCATGCAGATTTCCTACACGATTGCCGATTGCTCCCTGGGCCGCGTGCTGGTAGCCGCGACGAACCGCGGCGTCTCCGCGATCTATCTGGGGACCAGGACGAACCGCTGGCCGCCGCGCTTGGCAAGGAATATCCGCACGCCGAGATATGCCGCAGCTCGGAAGGGCATTCCCAATGGGTGCGCGCGATCGTCCGGCACCTCGCCGGCGCGCAGCCGCAGCTCGATTTGCCCACTGACGTGGCGGCTACCGCGTTCCAGCGCCGCGTCTGGGAGGCGCTGCGCGCCATCCCGTTCGGCACGACACGTACCTATAGCGAGGTGGCGCGCTCGCTGGGACGGCCCACCGCCACGCGCGCCGTAGCGCGTGCGTGTGCGACCAATCCCACCTCGATCGTTGTTCCCTGCCATCGCGTAATCCGCACGGACGGTTCGCTCGGCGGCTATCGGTGGGGGCTGCATCGCAAACAGCTTCTACTGGAGCAGGAATTGCGCATTGCAACGGGTGCGGGCTCTACGCGCCGTCGCCATAGCGCTGGCTTTGGCGCGTCGGCGACTTTGAGCCCGCCAGAAAAAAATGGAGGCGATTCCGCAAAACGGGGCAAAGCAGTCGCGGCAACCCGCTAGCTCACATTTCTGACAAAGACTTTTCCATCCCACAAGCCGCCAAATGAATGCCAGCCTCAGACCCGATTTTGTAGCGCCGGCATCTTGCCGGCTCTTTGTCATGTTTTGTAAAACCGCCGGCGGGACGCCGGCGCTACCGAGAGCCCATGTTCCGCGACCATGGCGATGATTTCCGTTCCACCGATTTGAGTCGTCGTGAGAAATGCGGACGAGTGATGTTATCCTTGCGGTTTCACTCGTGTGGTTCCGTGCGGCCAGTGGGGCTTGAATTCCGAGTCGGCAATCCGTACGTTGCGCGCGATGTTCTTGTACTGGATGATGAAATAATCGCCGGAGCCGGTCTCGATAAAACTTCTGCTGCGCCGGAAGCCAGGTGGATTCGTCAATCCACAATTGGATTTTCGAGAGCTGGTTTCGCACGTCGTCCGATTTCGGCAGCAGCTCCAGCAATACGACCTTCCGGTTGTCGAGCGTCTCTTCGCCTTGCAGAGTGATGGAGTAACTCTTCTTGAGGTCCGATCCCGGCGTCCCAAAGCCCAGCAACAGGAATTGGTCCACCAGGGATTTTTTCTTTCCCAAATTGTATTCCTCGACGCGGTGAATTTTCGGATTGTAGATGTAGAAATCGTCGCCGTCGCGCAGAATGGTTCGCGGATCGGGCTGCGTCAGCTCGATACGCATCTTGTCGTCGCGACGCACGAAGATTTTCCCGGATTCGGTGGACTTGTCATTAACCACGACGGTCACTTTCGTCCGTTCCAAATCCGCCGTCAAGCTGTGGAAGTCCGCTGCCTGGAGGTCGAGCTGTTTGAGAACGCTTTCGAGCGTCCCGTTATTTTGTTGGGAGGAACTCCGGCCGGCTAATGCAGAAAATGCGGTACTCGCCGCCGCCGCGCAAACTAAGACCGTCGTCCGGAACACTCTTGACACCCTCATTCAGCCCACATCTCCCCTGATCCGTGTGGCACAGATCGATTCAACTGTAGCGCAGATTCAAAACCGCGCGGCAATCGTACCACACTGCTTCAGATGCTCACGGGCGCGTCCGGGGTTACGCATTTTAGGGAGACGTGGCGTCGCGCATTCCTTCCATTTTCTTCCGGTAACACGACTCGGTCTCTTTCTGTATGATGGTCATTCCGTGTTCCACCGCAAAAATTTCGCATGCGTTTACCCTCACGCACATTGGTCCTCGGTGAGCGCACCTTGCTCATGGGCGTGCTGAATGTTACGCCGGACAGTTTTTCCGACGGCGGGGCTTTCCTGGATTCGCAAGCGGCCGTGGCGCGGGCGTTGGAGTTGGAACGCGACGGCGCGGACATTATAGACATTGGCGGTGAGTCCACGCGTCCCGCGGCCGCGCCCGTTTCCGCGCGCGAGGAACTCTCGCGCATCCTGCCCTTGTTCGAAGCCCTGCGCGGCAAGCTGCGCATCCCGATCTCGGTGGATACGCAAAAGGCGGAAGTCGCCGAAGCTGCGCTGGCCGCCGGCGCCGAAATCGTCAACGACATTTCGGCGTTGCGCACCGATCCGCGCCTCGGCGAAGTCGCCCGTCACGCGCACGCCCCGGTCATCCTGATGCACATGCGCGGCGCGCCCCGCACGATGCAGCGAGGCCCGTTTGCCCGCAATGTGATTCGCGATGTGATGGCTGGGCTTCGCGAGGCCCTCGCACGGGCGCGGCGCGCGGGCCTCGCAAAATCACAAATCCTGCTCGATCCCGGCATCGGATTTCGGGAAATTCCACGAGCAGAATTTCGAAATCCTGGCCCGGCTTTCCGAATTCGCGCGCCTGGGCTGCCCCATCGTGATTGGTACGTCGCGAAAGGCTTTTCTCGGCAAAGCACTCGCGAAGCCGGGAGAGCCTCCCCTGCCTCCCACTGAGCGAATCCTCGGCACCGCCGCCACCGTGACCGCATCCATTCTTGGCGGCGCGCACATCGTCCGCGTCCACGATGTCGCCGAAATCGCCCGCGTCGTCCGTGTGGCTGATGCAATTGTCGATTCCGAGGACGTAAAGAGTGAACGGAAGTCGCGCTGAGAGGACCGCTGCAGGGGTGATATTCGTGAGCTATAATCCTTGCCTTACTAAAGTTCTGCGGGCCAGAGGGGCCATCCGGCGCCATGCGTGTCAACAAAATTTTCGTTGCCTTTTTGCCGCTGGCACTACTCGCGGCGTTTCTTCCCGCCGCGGGCCAACTGCCCGCCGCGCAGCCCGATCCGCTGGCGCGAATTCACGCGGCGGCGCAAGGCAACGCGCAGGCATGCTCGGCTACCGGTGAGACTCTCTGCGAGCAGGTCGCGCCGAAAATTATCGCCAATGCGCAGGGTGAGTCACCTCTTGCTGAAAATCTCCGCCGCCTGACCGATGAGATTGGAGGCCGCGTGACCGGCACGCCCGCGGCGGCGCGCGCCGTAGCCTGGGGCGTCTCTGCATTTCGCGACGCGGGTCTTGACGTCCACACGGAGAAGTACACGATCCCCGCTACGTGGTCGGAAGGCGCTACGCGTCTGGAGATTCTTTCTCCGGCGCAGTTTTCCGCGCATTTGGTTTCGGTTGCTTGGGCGCCTGCAACGCCCGCCGGCGGCATCGAGGCTGGCGTGATTTTTGCCGGCGAAGGCTCCGAAGCTGATTTCGCGCGGATCGGTTCGCAGGCTAGCGGTGGGATTCTACTGGTCCACTCTCAACTGTTGCGCACGTGGGACGATCTTTTTCAGGAATACATGCGCGCGCCCGGCGTGATTCGCCGGGCGACCTCCGCAGGCGCCGCTGCAATTCTCTGGATGTCCACCCGAGACAAGATGCTGCTCTACCGGCACGGCAACGTTTACACCGGACAAATCGATGCGCTGCCCCAAGCAATCGTGGCGCGCGAGGACGCGCTGCGCCTGGAGCGCTTTCTGACCGCCGGGCAAAGCGTTCGCGTGCGCCTGGACCTGCCAAACCATGTTGGCGGACCCGCCGAGCAGGAAAACGTCGTCGCGGAAATTCGCGGCCGGGAGAAGCCCGACGAATGGGTGCTGCTGGGCGCACACCTGGATTCGTGGGAACTCGGCACAGGCGCGCTCGACAACGGCTGCAACGCCGCGCTGGTGGTGGAAGCGGCGCGCGATATTTTAGTGACAGGAATCCGTCCGCGCCGCTCGATTCGCTTCGTGCTCTTCACTGGAGAAGAGCAGGGCATGCTCGGTTCGTGGGCGTACGCGCGCGCGCACCGCGCGGAACTCGATCGCGCCCGCGCTGCAATCGTTTTCGATGAAGGGATTGGCCGCGTAACCGGATTCATGCTCAACGGACGGCGCGATGTCGAAGGCGGCGTGCGCGAAGCCATGCAACCACTGGAGTCGTGGGGAGCCACCCAACACGTCATCGATGCTCCCCTCGGCACCGACAATTTTGATTTCCTGGTGGAAGGCGTTCCCACGCTCATCGCCAACCAGGAAGAAGCCAACTATCTCCCCAACTATCACGCAGCGTCCGACACGTTCGACAAAGTCGATGTCCAGCAACTCAAACGCAATACGGCCATCGCCGCCGTCACCGCATTCGGCATCGCCGAACGCGCGGCGCCGTTGGGACCGCGGCAATCTCGCGCCGAGATCGAATCCTTATTGAAGGCCTCGGGCCTCGACGAGCAAATGAAAATCACGGGGCTGTGGCCCCTCTGGGAATCCGGTGAACGCGGACGTCTCCCCGGAGGCGGACCGTAAGGCTTAGAGTGAATCCTGCGCATCCTGGCGCACACAGTACGCCGCTTACACGTTATAATGACGTATGGTCTTCCCTCTGCGGGCACTGCCTTTTGTTCATAACAGCGCACCCATGGGTGTAATTCTCGCAATCGACTACGGAAAGAAGCGGCTGGGCCTGGCGCTTTCGGACGAGCATGGCGTGACGTCACGCCCATTTGCGATTTGGACGCGGATCAATCGCCGGCGCGACCTCGCCCGTCTGCGGGAATTGGTGCGGCAGCACGCCGTGCGACGAATCGTGGTCGGATTGCCTTTGCACTTGGATGGCACGCCAAGCGAAATGTCGGAGGAAGCGAAGGGCTTTGCCGCGCGCGTCGAAAAAGCCTTGGGCATTCGAGTCGAGATGATGGATGAGCGGCTGAGCTCCTGGGAAGCCGAACAAACCGTTGGGGCGAACAAATCTACCGCGCCATCGCATCGCCGCCGGCAAACAGCACGCGGGGCGCAAGCGGAAGACCTCATTCGACGACGCCGCGGCTGCCGTGATCCTGCGCGACTATCTGGACCGCGCGCGCCCGCAAACGGGAACGCGAGACTGACATGCGCCGCGTCCTGTTTTTCGTTTTGCTTATTCTAATTCTCGCGGCGGGTTACACGTACGTGGCTCTGTATCGGCCGTACCAGGGGTTCCCATCGGGGGGCGTCTACGTCGAAATTCCGCATGGAGCGCCGCAGCGTACGATTGCGCGCCTGCTCGCCGAAAATGGAGTGGTGCGCAGCCGCATCGTCTTCGAAGCGTTGTGCCGTTCGCGAAAGCGGCGCACGCTCGAAGCCGGCGAATACTTCTTCGCCCACCCGCTAACGTCATTCGAGGTGTTTGACGCCCTCGAGAATGGCCGCGTGGTCGTCAAGGAACTCGTCGTGCCCGAGGGCTTCACTATGTTCGATATCGCCGATCTTGCGGCCAACGAAGGATTCCTCAGCCGCGAGGATTTCCTTGCCGCGGCGCGCGATCCTTCCCTCATTGTCGATCTCGCGCCCCATGCGCCGTCGCTCGAAGGATTCCTCTTCCCCGCTACGTACGAGTTTCCGCGCCACGTGACGGGAAAAGATATGACGGCAGCAATGGTGAAGCACTTCAGACGAATCTGGCTTGCTTTGCCTCCCGCGGACGCGCCTGCCGCGCACCACACCGCCCAGGATGTGGTGACGCTTGCTTCGCTGGTGGAGCGGGAAACGCCGCGCTCTGAAGAACGTCCGCACGTCGCGGGTGTTTTTGCAAACCGGCTGCGCATTGGCCAGCCGCTGCAATGCGATCCCACTGTCGCTTACGCCCTCACGCTCGCCGGAAAGTACACTGGCAAACTCAACAGCAAAGACCTGCGCTTCGCCTCACCCTACAACACGTACCACAACCGAGGCTTGCCGCCCGGACCGATCGCCAATCCGGGAGAAGCGTCCCTGCAAGCGGCGGCCGCCCCTTCGTCCACGCAGGATCTATACTTCGTCGCAAATACCGCGGGCGGGCACTTTTTCAGCAAGACCCTTCGGGAGCATAATCGGAATGTCGCGCGCTACCGCCAGCTGCTCCAGCAGCCTCTGAGCCAAGCCGACGGCAGCGCGCCCTCCGCGACAACAGTGGACAAAACCAGCCCCGCGAGGTCTCGATGACGCGTCCGGATCACCCGACGAAAAAGGAAATGATCCTGGAAATCGCGCGCGAACTGGCTGTTCCGCGATTTACGCCGGCCGAGGTCGAACAAATTCGCCGGCAATTGATGGCACGGCTGGGCGCGGCGGGAAAGACATCTCCCGATTACATCGCGGGGGTGCTGGAAACCGCGGGCATGCGCATCGTGTGGTCCACGAAAGCCGACACCGAGGGGCAATACGAAGAAGAATTCCAGGACCTGCTCCATTTCGCAACGCTCGAGGACGCGGAGATGTGCGTCGTGCGCCTGGACGAACTCTTGCGAAAATTCCGGGCCGATGGAGAAAACGCCGCGGCGGAGCGCGTGCTCGAAGTCGCCCGCCTGGGCCGCCGCCGCGCGGAAATGATCGCGCGCAATCATAAAGTGGATCCTGAGAAGCGAGCCGAGAAGGAAGAAATCATGCAGTGGTTCAAAGTTTGGCTCGAGACGCCGGACGCATTTTTCGACTGGCTGGAGGTGCGGAAAGCGTCGGCGGATTTCCAGAAACGGTTCGCCAAGAGCGCGTCGGCGGATGCCTGAGCGCGCGATGACGGACTTGCATTACGTGCTGGAGATCGAGCCGCTCGATCTGGGCGCGGATGTGAAGGCGGTCGGGCTCGACTTGATGGAGGTGGAAAGCCGCGAACCGGCCCACGGAAGCGATGCGGCGCGCATTTGGGCCGCCGCGTTTGCCGCCCTCGCGGGAACCGAGCCCTGGGCTCTTGATTTTTTCTCCCATCTGGACCGCGTGCGTGAATATTGCAATCTGCATGCGATCGCTTTCGAAGAGAAATCCTCGGGCCATTGCCTCGTAATCCCCGCGCCCTCGCCTGAGCCCTTGGCCGCGCTCTTCGATCGCTTCGCGGGCGAGACCTTCGGCGCGCGTGCTGGCTCGCTACTTGCCGCGGGTGACGCTCCCGTGGAAGGCGAACTCGCCCGCCTGGGCGTGGACGCTTATCACGCCGCGTTTCGCAAGTATCTGTTCTGCGCGGTCTGCGATTTCGAGAACGGATTCCTGACGCTGCTCACCGAAAGGTTGTGGACCAGCGAAGTCCTACGCCGCGTGAAACCCGCCGTCGCGGGCCTACCCGTCGAAGTCGCCCGCCCGCAATGATCCGGAATCGGGTATAATTGTGACTATGGTCATACGGAGGTGGTCATGAAGACAATGGCGGCAGGAAAGTTCAAGGCGCAATGCCTCAAGGTCATGGACCGCGTGAATGCGACTCGTGAGCCCGTGATCATTACCAAGAAAGGCCGGCCCGTTGCGAAGCTTGTGCCTGTTGACCCGCCGGGAGAGGATATTTTCGGCTGCCTGGCAGGAATCATTGAAATCGTAGGCGATATCGAATCCCCTGTCGAACCCCCAGAGGCCTGGGAGGCTCTGCGTTGATCTTGCTGGATACACATGTACTGGTGTGGGTGATGACAGAACCGCAGCGGATTTCGCGTGCCGCGGCGTCGGCCATCCGGCGGGGGCGCGCCGGGGGAGGATTGGGAATCGCGGCGATTACACTTTGGGAGATGGCTCTCCTATTCTCGCGGGGGTATTTGCGCGCGCCCGGAACAGTCGAGGATGCGATTCAGGCCATGTTGGATTCCTCTGGAGTGACCGTGCGTCCATTCACGCCGACGATAGCCGCGTTGGCCTCTCAGTTCCCGGAAGATTATCCTCGCGACCCTGCCGACCGGCTCATCGGCGCTACGGCTCGAGCCGAAGGAATTGCCCTGATCACACGAGACGAACGGATCCGGCAGAGCAAGCTTTTGAAAACGATCTGGTAGGACGAATTCCGGCAATTGCGATGAATCACTTCCGCAAGATGACCGCGAGTGAGGAACTTTTCAGGATCGTGACTGCCGAAACTCACCTGGAAATCAAACCGTAAAAAGCTCCCCTTCGTTTGACTCCCTCTGGAGTGATTGCTAAATTGATTGTTTGCTCTGTCAGGGGTGAACGACACTGAGAAGACGGCCGCCAATCCGAATTGTAATGCTTGCGTTGATGCCCATGCTCGCGGTGGGGTGCATGTCGATCAAGACCACGCGCGACGTCAAGAAGGCGGAAATACACGTGCAGATGGAGGCGGACGAGGACCAACTCCTTGCCAGTTACAACGAGCAGGCGCGCGCCGTGCAAACTTTGCAAGCGACCGTGGACCTGATCCCCAGCACGGGCTCTACCTACAGTGGCGTCATCGAGGAATACCACGACGTTCCGGGGTTCATCTTGGCGAAACGTCCCGCGCTGGTGCGCGTGATCGGACAGGCGCCGGTGGTCGCAACCAACATCTTCGACATGGTGAGCGACGGCGAAATATTCCGGATTTTTATTCCATCCAAGAACGCATTTCTGGTGGGCGCGACTTCGCTCGCTCGCGCATCGAAGAAGCCGATCGAGAATCTGCGCCCGCAACACGTCGTGGAGGCGCTGTTCTGGCCGGAATTGCCGGCTGGCGGAAATGTGCTGTTCGAGCAGTTCGACGGCGACTTGAACCGGTATTACATCCTGACGCTGTTACGCCAGATGGATGGCGGCAGGCTCGAAATCGCCCGGAAAATCTGGTTCGACCGGACGGATCTCCGGGTTTCCCGCGTGCAGCTGTATGGTGCTGCCGGGCGTCTCGATTCCGACATCGCGTATTCGGACTGGCAGCACCTTGGAGCAGCGCCCACAGGGGGCGCGCCTGCGTTGACACAAATGAGGTACGCTCACGACATTCATATCTGGCGCCCGCAAGACGACTACAAGCTCGAAATCCAGATCCTGAAGCTGACCGTGAACGAAGAGATTTCCGCCGACCGGTTTGAGCTGGCTCAGCCGGCGGGAACAGATCTGGTACGAGTGGGCGAAGAGCAGGCGGGGAGCCAGCCATGATTTGGCAGCTGATTGCGAACAACGTGAAGCACCGGCCGATTCGGACGGTTGTGAGCGTGATCGCGGTCGGCGTCGAGGTGGCGCTCGTCATCTTGATCGTTGGGCTCACGAGCGGCCTGCTGCAGGAGACGGCCAAGCGCATCGAGGGCATCGGCGCGGACATTATGCTGCAGCCGCCTTCAGCGTCCGTTTTTCTGGCCTTCAGCGGCGCGCCCATGCCGATCAAAATCGGTGACAAGCTACGCGAACTGAAATACGTGCAGGCGGTCGCGCCCGTCCTGTTGCAATTCAGTTCGTCGGGCGGGGTGGACGTGATCTATGGGATTGATCCGCAGAATTTCCGTGACGTTTCGGGCGGGTTCGTTTTTCTCGAAGGGCGCGACATGGCCGGGCCGGACGATATCTTGATGGACGATTGGGCCGCCAAAGCGAAGAACGCCAAGGTGGGAGGAACTTTCCGTCTTCTCGATCATGATTTTCACGTGGCGGGGATCGTGGAGCATGGAAAGGGAGCGCGCCTGTTCGTGCCGATCGCGACTTTGCAGGACTTATCCGGGTCCCGGGACAAAGCGTCGATATTTTTTCTGAAATGCACGCGGTCGGACCACACGCAGGCGGTGATGGACCAGATGCGCCAGATTTTCCCGCGCTACGAAATCCGTCCGCTCAAGGATTTTCTTTCCCTGATGAGTTCCACGAGCTTGCCCGGGCTCGATATTTTCATCGAAAGCATGATTGCGCTCGCGGTTTCGATCGGCTTCCTGGTGATCCTGCTTTCCATGTACACGACCGTGATCGAGCGGACGCGGGACATCGGCGTCCTGAAATCCATTGGCGCGTCGAAGGCCTACATCATCCGTGCCGTGCTTGGAGAATCGGCCCTGATTTGCGCGCTTGGCATCGTTGTCGGCATCGCGATGAGCTACCTCACGCGGGCGTTTTTTCTTTCCGCGTTTCCGACTCTGTCGATTCTGATTACGGCGGACTGGATTCTGCGGTCTGCCGCGATCGCCGTGGCCGGAGGACTGCTGGGCGCAAGCTACCCCGCATGGCTTGCCAGCCGCAAGGACGCGATTGAAGCCCTGTCGTACGATTGACGTCCACCCATTCATTACCTAAATCCGACTTGCGGGGCACCCCGTTCCTCTCCTTTTTTGGCGTCCGGACCACCACGCCGCCGCCCCGGAAATTCACGCATCCCGGGACAGGCCTAGTCAGGAATGGCAATCGCGTCTACAATAACCCAGCCTGCCGATGCGCTCATTTCCACAAGGGAATCAAGAGTGGAGCCAATAGTCGTTACTGAAAACCTCTGGAAGCTGTACCACGCGGGAAAGGTGGAAGTCCCGGCGCTGCGCGGGGTCAATTTCAAGGTGTTACCCGGCGAATTCGTGACGGTGATGGGCCCTTCCGGGTGTGGCAAGTCGTCCCTCCTGTATGTGATCGGAGGGCTGGCGCAGTCCTCGCGAGGGCGCGTCCTGGTGGACGGCAACGACCTGGCGGCCATGAACGACGCCGAGCGCACCAAGCTTCGGCGGCACAAGATCGGCTTCGTGTTCCAGAGGTTCAACCTGCTGCCGACTCTCGACGCGCGCGGCAACATCGCCATCGCGCAGCATATCTACGGAGACGGGTTCGACCCGCACCGGTTCGAGGTGGTCACCAAGATGCTCGGGCTCACCGACCGTCTGCCGCACCGGCCCGGGGAGCTTTCCGGAGGCGAACAGCAGCGCGTGGCCATCGCGCGAGCCATTATCAATGAGCCGAAAATCATACTAGCGGATGAGCCGACCGGAAATTTGGACACGAAAAATTCGGAAATTGTGCTATCTATGCTGCGTCAATTGAACAAGGAACTAGGCCAAACCATCGTCATGATTACGCACAATCCCGAAGCCGCGGCTTATTCCGACCGCGCCGTCCACATGCGCGACGGCGTCATCGTGGATGGGGTGCCGGCCGACTGATATGCGAACGCTCTGGCGAGGCATCGTGCGGGTCGTGCTCTGGTCCTATGAGCGCGGGACGTGGCAGTACGACATTGCCGTCGCCGGGATCACCCTTTTTGTCCTTTTCTCACCGCTGTTTATCCATTTCAACGATCAGCCCCCCGTCGGGCCACCACCCTCTCAGGCCCTGATCGAGCTGCGCTCCGTGTCGGCGGGTCAGATCGCCACCTATCGCGTCGACGCCCGCCTTCTCGCTTCGCCCATTCGAACGCCCGAACTCGAACACGATCTTCACGAAACCGTGCAGAAAAACGTCGAGGACCTGCACCACGGCCGCTTCGAAATCCTGCGCATCGAGCCCATCCGCGGCGAAGGCGACACCGTCGCGTACTACGATGTTTCGATTAAGCCTTGAACTGTATTCTCCAAATCCACTTTTCTAGGATAAACGGCGTTTGATCTCTCGTTCGTATTCCGGAAAGTAGCGGCCGATCACCGACAAATCGAAGCGCGTGAGAATGGACTCTTTAGGCTCGCGCTCCAGCAGGAATTCGAACGATCGCCGCACGAGTTCTTCCGGCTCGACTTTTCCATTGGTGAGTCTTGTGTAATCGTCCGGGCTGACTGTGACATCGTGGGTGGTTTCAATCCCGGATTCGATGACCCGGACGCGGAAGTTGGATTTATCAATTTTTTGGACTTCGACTTGTGCCACCATGGTCACTCCACGTTCAATTTTCAAACTGTGCTGCGAATTTGTTTTTGTAGCCCGCGTTCCCGACCGTGTCGGGATGCACAACCCGCACTTCAGACGCGGGGGTTTTCTTTGCGATTGGCAACGAACACCCTCATCCCGGCCTGGCCGGGACGAGCTACAGTAATTCTACGGAAAGGCCGAGACATAGTACGAGCCGCGGTGCGTGAGCTTTGAACCGGGGGGAATTTTCTCGCTGGCGGACAGCTCGACGCGCAACGAACGCCAGCCGGGGCGCGCGGCTCCCGCGGAGGGATAGTAGCCCAGCGTGTATTGCGCGCTGATGGTCAGGGCGATGCGGCGATAGATTTCGCTCAAATTTCCGATTTCGCGTAGGAAATAGAGCTGGCCGCCGACGCGGCGCGCCAATTCGGCTAGATAAAGCGTGTAGTGAGGCATTCCCTCCC
Source organism: Terriglobia bacterium (assembly GCA_963811715.1). Lineage (GTDB taxonomy): Bacteria > Acidobacteriota > Terriglobia > Acidiferrales > UBA7541 > Palsa-360. The sequence goes on along the minus strand of CAWESM010000003.1, from coordinate 473,456 downwards.
TCCGCGAATTCTGGTTGACGAGCATCTCGGTCTGGTGCGCTTCGAGCCAGGCCGGAGTCATCGCGCGCGGGCGGTTTTCGGTGGAGACGATGAAGAGAGCGATTCCGTCCGCGCCGAGTTCGCGGGCCACATCATCAAAAGCGAGGCGCGACGCAGCAGCACCCTCGCGAGGCTCCGCGCTGGATGGGTCCCAGGTGAGGCCCAGGCCGCTGTCTTGCCCATCGGTCAGCAGAACGATCGCCTTTCTGCCGGTGCGGCCGCGAAACAATTCTCGCGCGGCGAGAAATACCGATTGATAGATATTCGACTCCGACGAATTTTCCACCCCGGCCAAATTTTTCGATTGGATGGCGCGATCGAGAAGCGCGCGATCCGTCGAAAACGGCAACAACAGATGCGCCTCGGCGGAAAAGGAAACGACGGCGATTTCGTCGGCAGGCGATAGGTTCGCGGCGAGCGAGTGCGCGGCGCCGCGCATTTCCGCCAGTTCGCGAAAGATGCTCGGGCTAACGTCGAGCGCCAGCGCGATGCTCGCGGGCGTGGCCGAGGCATCGAACGACGCGATTTCCTGCGCGGCGCCATCCTCGAACAAACGGAAATTATCCTGCGTGAGTCCGCGGACCTGCGTTCCGTCGGGCGCCGTGACGGTGCAGGCGACCTGCACCAGGGTGACGTGCGAACGGATGGCCCCATTCGGTGTAGCGAAGGAAGAATCTTTCGGTGCGGAATGCAACTCGCCGGAAACTGGGTCGCGCTCCATCGCTTCGCCATGGCCCAACGGCTGGGGGCGCGGAAGTTTTTGAGATTTTGCCGGATGAGATGATTGCGATTCCTGCGCGCCCGGATTTGCGTAGCCTGCGTGAAAAAGGATCAGACCGGCGAGCGCGGCGAATCGAAGGTTTCGCAACACGCCCTTAGTATGCCAGAGGCGCTATTCGAGATCGAAATCCCGCATTGGTTTCTCGGCGGGCTGGTCTTTGGCTTTCTTAAGGGCTTCCTCGAATTTACGATTGAGGACGTCTTCCTTCTTGCTTTCGGCTTCCCAGGAATCGCGGAATTTGTCTTCGCGTTTGCGCGCCTGTTCCGCCAAGATGCGCGCGGCGTCGCTGATATCGACGTCGGGCGCGGCTTTTGGCGGCGCTACATGCGAGAGCACGACGGAAAGCTCCGGGTCCACCGTGAGCTTGGAATGGCAGCACGGGCAGGTCACTTCAATCGGCGGTGTGGATTTCTTCGCCATGCCGCTATTCTATGCCAGAAATGGTTTCGCGGTACCACCTGTCGCGTTGTTCATGAATGGAGTGTCTGCCAGGGTCAGGACGAGCGGCCGCCTAATCCAGTCTGCTGGTAGGACTCCGCCCCTGCCTCAAAAATTCCGCGACGATCCGGTTGAACTCTTCGCTCTTTTCGAGCTGCGGCAAATGGCCAGCATCATCAATCAAGACCTTGCGCGAACCAGGAATGGCATTCGCAAGGCGGTCTGCTCCGATTGGGTTGGCCACCTCGTCGTACCTGCCCCAAATGATCAAAGTGGGGGTCTTTAGCGCGCGCACTTGCTCTTCGGTGAGGCTACCGAGCCCTTTCTCGCCGGCGTCCAAAATCTTGCCTATGGCATAAGCAGAGCGCAAGCGCAGGACAAGGTTTTCCTCAACAACTTGATCTGTCACTAGGCTCTTGTTGTGGAACAGAATGCGCATCAACTCCCGCGTCTCGTCGAACGTAACGCCGTTCATAATCTGCCTCATGTGCGGGTCGAGCTGGGGTGGCGGCACTGAAGCATCACGCCGAAATCCGCCGCCATCGGCCAGCACGAGCCGATCAACGATTTCGGGGTAATGGACGGCGGTATACAGAGCGACAGCGGCTCCCATCGAGTTGCCGACCAGCGACGCCTTGGACACGCCAATAGTTGACAGGAAGTGCACAAGAAAATCAGAGAGCATGCCGGTGTGGTAGTTGGCCAGTGGTTTGTCCGACTCACCAAAGCCGATCTGGTCGAGAGCAATGATATGGAACTCTTCCGCCAGCGGTCCGATGTTCGGCGCCCAACGTGAGCTGTCGCCGCCCAGTCCGTGCAGCAGTATGACGGTTGGGCCGCGTCCAGCCTCGCGGTAATGAAGCTTGAAACCAAGAACGGCGGCATCTTTTTCGGCGACGTTCGGACGTTTGGGGGTGGTCTGCGCGCGAGCACTGTTCACGCAAGCGCAGATCGTGCAGAGCAAAACGGTAGGTATTCTCAAACGCATAGTGCGTGTGACGATAGCATACAAACGTATCGTGAGCCACGGTGCAACGAGAGATGCGCTACGCTACCACAGCCAGTGTTAGAAAAACGCTCTTCCCGGAAACTAGACCCTCCGCGACCGCTCGCCGGCTTGCATTCGCGCCTGAACCGTTGCAAAATTCGGGCATGGCACTCGAATTCACAACCGACTACGTGAAAGACTCGCTCAGCCTCTTCCGCTATTACAAAAAGCTCGGGGATGGCGCGTTGCAGCAAACGCCGGACGATGCGCTGCTTACCACTTTGGATGCGGAATCAAACTCTATCGCGACGATCGTGAAACACATGAGCGGGAACATGCGCTCGCGTTGGACCGATTTCCTCACGAGCGATGGCGAGAAGCCCGACCGGCATCGCGACACGGAATTTGAAACGCCGCCGACAACGCGGGCGGAGTTGATGGCGCTGTGGGAAGCGAACTGGAAGCTCGTTTTTGACGCCCTGTCGCCGCTGACGGAAGCGGATCTGGGCCGCAAGGTGCCGATTCGCGGAGAAGCGCACTCGGTCCTGCAGGCCATCAACCGTCAGATGGGACACTACGCCTATCACGTCGGGCAGATTGTTTATCTTGCGAAGCATTTCGCCGGACCGAATTGGAAGACACTCACCGTGCCTCGCCGCAAATCAGCCGAATTTAATGCGAGAGTGGCTTCCGGCGAGGCATCGCAGCGGTAGAGTTTTTAGTGAGGTGTTCATGTGGCGAGTTGTGTCGAGTTCGGATGAGAAGCGTATTTTTTTAGCCAGAGTCCGGTTTGTGTGAATTTCGGATCGCGCTAGACCCAGACCAAAACCCAAACCAAAACCGCACAGACTAAAGTCTGTGCTACTTAGGCTATGGGAAAAGACCTCGAACCGTCATGGCTTCGGCGACACGGCCGACAGCGAGGATGTAAGCGGCGGCGCGGGGATAGACGTGAAACTTGCGCATCGTTTCGTGGACATCGTTAAACGCGCGCTTCATCACGTACTCGAGCTTCGAGTTGACTTCCTGAACTTGCCAGAAGAAGCCCTGCAAGTCCTGCGCCCACTCGAAATAGCTGACGGTGACGCCACCGGCGTTGGCGAGAATGTCGGGCACGACAAACACGCCCTTGCGGGAAAGCACTTCGTCGGCGTGCGGCGTGGTGGGCCCGTTGGAAGCTTCGGCCACGATCTTGGCCTTGATTTGGTCGGCGTTGTGCAGCGTGATGACGTTTTCCAGCGCCGCGGGAACCAGAATGTCGCACTTGAGGGCAATCAGTTCATCATTGGAGATACGTGACGCGCCGGGCATCCCGACCACCGTGCCGGAGCGTTCCTTGTAACGAATGGCGCGCAGCGGATCGATTCCGCGAGGGTTGTGCACGCCGCCGCGTGAATCGCTGATCGCCACGATCTTCGCTTTTTTCTCGGCGAACAAACGCGCCACGGCCGAGCCGACGTTGCCGTAGCCCTGGATCGCAACCGTCGCGCCGCGGAGCGGAATTTTCTTGACCTTGCAGGCTTCCTCGACCACATAGAGGCAGCCGCGGCCGGTGGCGTCAGACCGTCCTTCGGAGCCGCCGATCGAAACGGGCTTGCCCGTCACGACGCCCGGCGACGCGTGGCCCACGGTCATCGCATAGGTGTCCATGATCCACGCCATTGTTTGCGCGTCGGTGTATACGTCGGGCGCGGGGATATCGACTTCAGGGCCGATGATCGGCTGAATTTCCGTCGCGTAGCGCCGTGTCATGCGCTCGAGTTCGCCTTTCGACATACGCTTGGGATCGCACACGACGCCGCCCTTGGCGCCGCCGTAGGGCAAGTTCACCGTCGCTGTTTTCCACGTCATCCACGCGGCGAGCGCCTTCACTTCATCGAGTGTAACATTCGGATGGTAGCGGAGTCCGCCTTTGGCCGGGCCGCGCGCGACGTTGTGCTGCACGCGGAATCCCACAAACACTTTTACTTGCCCGTTGTCCAGTTTCACCGGGATCGAAACTTCCATCACCCGCTTCGGCGTGCGCAGGATCTGCCGCAGGCCTGGATCGAGTTTCAGGTACTCCGCCGCCATATCGAACTGGATTTGCGCGATGCGGAACGGGTTTAAATCCTCACGCGGCGCCATCCGCGGAACGACGGGTTGTGGGATCGTTTTTACCACCGTGGCCATGGATGATTCTCTCCTTGAGTAACGCGACTATGCGCTTGCCGCCCGCTGCGATGATTGGTGGCACCGTGTCCGGCATTCGGCCGAACAATGTTCTGGCGGGCTCCACGCTTCACTGGAAGCCCTTCGCTTAAAGGGCTCAGGGTAAACGTTCAGCGTAAAAGTAGAGCCCGCACCCCAGTACATGACTTGGCCTGATTGCTCCAAGGGAAATAGAATCTCAGGTGAGCCATGAGTACCACACCAGGCTATATCTTGGCATGTCCACTGGCCTCTTCGTGCTTGTAAACTCACCCGACCGACGCTTTCCAGCGGCTCGTTGTGGCCCAGCCTGCCGCGCGTGTCCCTACGACCCTTGTGCCACTCAACCTCTGCAGGACCAGGCCGGCTGTTGCCACTTGAATGATCAACTGATAGATGCGCGGCAACTTCTCGCGCAATGGACCGAGTGTAGTCAACCGAGAAAAGCGGTGTCAACCAAAGAACGGTTCGATTGTTCGAAAGATGGCTAACAAAGCACCTGGATTTCCGCCCATGCGGAGCCAATCTTGCCAATAAGTGACTCATTCTAATATGGTTAGCTGCGATCGAGTGATTTAAGGCACTGCCGCATGGCCAAATCCACTTTCTAGATAATTTCGTCACTTCGCCTCGTCCAATCGCCCTTGGCGTCCGTAATTGCCTATGGGGACTGAATATCTCGCTTGTTTGATTGTGCATAGCGATGAATTTTTCGGAAGCCCAGAAGTACCGGTACAGGGTGTATAATTACGGCGGGGTCGGATTTGGGAACGTCAAAATGGAGGAAAAGAACCATGCGAAAATTAATTAGTCTCATCGGGCTTTTGGCGTTGGTGCTCACCATTGCGGGCATCACGATTGCGGCAGATGAGAAAACGATGACTTGGACGGGTTACATCAGCGACAGCGCCTGCGGCGCCAAGAACGCCGGTACAGCCGCCGGAAAACAATGCACCACGCAATGCGTCAAGGAAAAGGGTGCATCCTACGTTTTCGTGGATGCCAAGTCCAAGAAAGTCCTGAAAATCCAGAATCAGGATATCGTGAACAGCGATAAGGACCTCGGCATGTCCGTTGACTTGACGGGGCACATGATGGAAGGCGATATGGTCCATGTAGACAAAATCGCCATGGGGAAAATGTAAGTTCGGTTCAAACGACAAATACAAGGAAGGGCCGCGCATTCTCGTGGCGCGGCCCTTTTTTTGAAAGCAGTAAAGACCCGATCCGCTTAGAGCTTCGCGGGAATCCGATCCGTGCCCACATAAGGCCGCAGGGCCTCCGGGATCACGACCGAACCATCCGCCTGCTGATAATTCTCCACAATGGCGAGCCACGTGCGGCCCACGGCGAGCCCGGAACCATTGAGCGTATGCAAGAATTCACTCTTGCCGCTCTTGGGCTTGAAGCGGATGCCGGAACGCCGCGCCTGAAACGCCTCGGTATTCGAGCACGAAGAGATTTCCATGAACTCGTTGGCGGAAGGCAGCCACACCTCAATATCGTAGGTTTTCGAGGACGCGAATCCCATGTCGCCCGTGCACAACAGCACGACGCGGTAGTGAAGACCGAGATTTTGCAGGACACGCTCGGCGTCGGCAACCAGAGACTCTAGTTCTTCATAACTCTGTTCCGGCCGCGTGAATTTAAACATTTCAACTTTTTGGAATTGATGCTGGCGCTTGAGTCCGCGTGTGTCCTTTCCGGCTGCCCCAGCCTCGGAGCGGAAGCATGCGGTCCAGGCGCAGAGCTTGATGGGCAGCGCCTCGGCGTCGAGTGTTTCCTCGCGATAGAGACTGGTCAGTTCGACCTCGGCTGTCGGCGTCAGCCACAAGTCGGTGCCTTCGAGATGAAACATGTCCGCCGCGAATTTCGGCAACTGGCCCACGCCGGTCAGCGCCGCCGTATTCACGATAAAGGGCGGCAGAATTTCCGTGTAGCCGCGCGCGGCGTGCGTATCGAGAAAAAAAGACGCCAACCCGCGCTCCATCCGCGCACCAAGACCCCGGTAGAGCGCGAACCGCGTGCTCGCCATCTTCGTGGCGCGCTGGAAATCCAGTATTCCGGCGCCTTCCGCGATTTCCCAATGCGGCCGCGGCGTGAAATCAAACTTCGGCGGCGCGCCCCATCGCCGCACCTCGATGTTTGCGCCGGCATCGTGTCCCACCGGCACGGAACTGTGGGGCCGGTTGGGAACGGTCAGCATGAAATCCAGGAGGCGCGCGTCCAACACTTCGGCGCGGTCACTGGCCATCTTGATTTCGTCGGAGACTCGTTTCATTTCCGCCAGCAACGCGGAGGCGTCCTCGCCCGCCTTCTTGCGCCGCGCGATCTCCTCGCTGGCTTTGTTTCGCTCGGCCTTCAGCCGTTCGGCTGCGGTGATCCGCTCGCGGCGCTCTCGATCGAGCGCGCGGAAGCCGTCGAAATCAATGACGGCGCCACGATTTGCAGCCATTTTTTCAAATTCATCCAAGTGTTCGCGAAAATATCCCAAGTCATGCATGGGGAGAGAATACCTTAAGAGAAGTGATTCGTGACTCGTGAGTTGTGATTCGTGTGCTGTCGAGAAAGTTGAGAGTTAACAGTTGACAGTTGAAAGTTGAAAGCCAAACAGAACCTGCCTGACGCACGCGGATTTGCCCTGTCTCCTGTCTCCCAATACCTGTCACCTTAAACTTTCAACTCTCAACTGTCGACTGTCAACTTTCTTCCAACAGCAGGGAGCTACTGGTTGGAGACGTCTTCCAACGGCCCAGGCGTTTGGACTGCGCGAGGTGTGCTAGCATTTAAGAGAGATGGCGATTCCAGACACGGTCCGCGCCAAGGAACTCTTCGGCAAGCTCCCGCGGAGGAGCCCGGATCAATTTGAATTCATCCGCTATCGCATCGATGGTCCGGTAGCCCGGCTCACACTCCACCGTCCCGAGCACAATCTATTGAATGAATCGATGCTGCGGGAACTGGCGGACGGCATCGGATCGCTGACGGAAAAGGGGTCGGTGAAGCTGATCGTCCTGGATGCCGATGGAAAAGTATTTTCGGGGGGCGTGGATATCGGCGAGTACACGGCGGAGCGGGCGTTCTCGATGCTCGACGCGTTTCACGCCGCGTGTATTGCGATGGTCGAAGCGGCGCAGCCGGTCTTGGTGGTCGTGAACGGCCCCGCGATCGGCGGAGGCGCGGAGCTGATCGCCTATGGCGATTTGGTTGTGGCCACGCCGCACGCGCGCTTCGCGCTGCCGGAAATCACGATCGGAGTGTTTCCTCCGCTTGCCTCCACGATGTTTCCTCACATCATCGGGCCGAAACGCGCGCTGGAACTGGTGTTGACCGGCGAAGCCATCACGGCCGAGCGGGCGCGGGATCTGGGCCTGGTGAACCGCCTGGTGCCCGAGGCGCAGCTCCAGCCCGCGGTAAACGAACTGATCGCCAAGATCACGGCGCAGTCCGGCGCCGTGCTGGGCATGGCCAAGAAAGCCGTGATCGCCGGGATGGGGCTTTCCTTACGCGAGGCCCTGCGCAATTCCATGAGCATTTTCCTGAATGAGCTCTACCGCCTGGAGGATTCGCAAGAGGGTTTGCGTGCTCTGATTGAAAAACGCAAGCCAGAGTGGAAGAATCGTTGAGAGGGTAGACGCGCCACCCCCGCCGGGCGGATAATTTGTCATGGACGACCTGCTGAACATTCCTCCGGTACCTCACGAGGACCCTGTCGAAGAACCTCAGGAAAGTGCATCCGAATCCGCGCCCGGCCACGTCGTAGAGTCTCCTCTCCAGTCATCCGTAGGACTTGTTCCTAGAGTTGCGCCGGATGCGACGGCGCAACAGCCCGCCGCGTCCGGTATGGAAGAAGCGTCGCGAAGGCGCAACTTGCGCCACAATCTCCTATTGTTGCTTTCCCTCACGCTGGCCGCCTTTGTACTCGCGGCGTGGATTCTCGTTCGCTTGGATTCGCCCTTCGGCATTTTCTCGACCGGCCCGCAAGAAATCGTTCGCGCCCAGCTGCTGGCGCTCGATCGCGGCCAGCTCCGTCCGGCTTACGACATGTTCTCCGCGCGGTACCGCGAGCAGATCTCCTTCGATGTATGGCACGAATTGATTGTCACGCACTGGCGGATGTTTCACGGCGAGGTAGTGCGCACCGGAGAACTGGCGCAAACCGGACCGGGTGTAACGCTTGAGATCCATCTGCGCGGCGCCGATGAAAGAGAATACCGCGCGCGATTTACGCTGATCCGTCTCGCGGGCCGCTGGTGGATTGATGATGTCCACTGGGCGGAAGAGGCCAGCGATCAGAACACCGTCCGGACGTAATGCCAACCACATCGTGGGTAGTGGGTCAGTTTCCGATTACGGCGTCAGGCACTTGGTCTAGTTCGTCGCTAGATCACCGCGTGTGGTAGGTTGGTTCTTGAGATTTTCCTCCGATGCGGACATTTCCCAAATCCCTCGCGACGTTCCGAAAGATTATCAACGAGCGCGGCGAACAACTCCGAAAGCTGACGCAAGAAGAACTCAAGAAGCTCGCGGCGGAGCCGCCAGAGCAACTTATATTCGATTCACGTCCAGCTACGATTGGAATCATTGTGCAATCGAAACCGGATGGCAACCTCCGAGTTGTGATTCAGGGGTTTATGAAGGCACGATTCATTCCTGGAAAACATGTCGCCTTGGATGGCTTCTACAAACATCCGGACGGGGCCGTAAGCACGATGCCTAACGAGGAGTTCTATGAATTTGACTAGTGATTGCCTACCCATGTCCCGCTATCGGAAACTGGCCCGCCACCACATAGTGGGCAAAGTTGACACCGGCTATCTCGCGACATAGACTGCCTCCGACAATGAGCAGGCATGGGAAGCGGGGAAGGCCGTGAGAATCGGCCACGGTCCCGCCACTGTAATCGGCGAAACGCCGTAAGTCAGGACACCCTCCCAAGCCGTTGGTGCTGGCACTCTTCGCGAGAAAGGGTGTGGCGTCGCGCCCCATTTTCTCGTGGGGCTTTTTTATTGCCGGAAACCGGGCTCGATGAATTTCAAAACCAGGCCGTGCGCCTCGAATGTAGGCTCTCGCGAAGATGCGGATTGCTGCGCTACGCCTCTGGATATCGCTGTTTTCTTGGCTTCTATTCGGCATGCCGGCGCTTGCGCAAACACAAACCATAAATGGCGCGCCTTCGGATCGCAGGATGCTGCCCCTGTTTCTCATTCGTTCACGGACGAAATCGGCCGGCACAGTGGAAGTTCCAGCCGCCGTGAAGCGCATCGTTTCGCTCGCTCCGAACCTCACGGAAATCGTGTTTGCTTTAGGCGAAGGCGATCGTCTGGCCGGCGACACGGATTTTTGTGATTATCCGGCCGAGGCGGCCCAGAAACCGCGCGTGGGCGGACCCATCAATCCAAATCTGGAGCAAGTCGTGGCGCTCGCGCCGGACCTGGTGCTCGCCACGAAAGCCATCAATCGGCGTGAAACCGTGGAAGCACTGGCGCGAATCGGCTTGTCCGTGTTCGTCACCGATCCTCATTCGGTCGAGGACATGATCGCGTCCGTCGAACACGTCGGCAATGTTTTGCACGCGGAAAAAACTGCCGCGCCGCTGTCGGAAGATCTTCGCGAACGGCTTTCCAATCTTGACCGGCGCATCGCCGGCACTGTGCCGCGCCGCGTGCTCTTTGTGGTTTGGACCGACCCGCTGATCTCCATCGGCCGCGGCACATTTATCGCCGACGCACTGCGCCACGCTGGAGCGCGCTCCGTGGTGGACGCATCGGCCGAATGGCCTCGCGTCAACCTCGAAGAAATCGTTCGCCTCCAGCCGGAGGTTCTTGTCTTCGCAGGCGCGCATGCCGCGGACACTCAGCATGACATCGATGCGCTGCGTGCGCGGCCCGGCTGGCGGAGCCTGGAAGCGCTACGCCATGGAAAGATCGTCATCGTCAGCGATGCCATCAATCGCCCGGCTCCGCGCATGGTGGACGCCATCGAACAATTGGCGCGCGCATTTCATCCCGATTCATTTGCACGCGGCGGATCGCGCGAGACCCCTGCACATCTCGCCGAGGAGGCGTGCACGTGCGCCCGCTGACACTGAAGCGATTGCTCTGGACCTGCGGGGCGCTGGCAGTCGTGTTGCTTGCCTGCATGGTCCTCGCGCTCAAATTAGGCGCCGTGCCGATTTCCGTGACAGACCTGGTATTGAATCTCGGCCGCGTCGCCATCGGGCGGAGCGACCAGCTTCCGACGGAATACCGCCTCATCGTTTTTGATCTGCGCCTGCCGCGCATTCTGCTCGGGATTCTGGTTGGCGCGGCGCTTTCTGTTTCGGGAGCGAGTTTCCAAGCGATGTTGCGCAACCCGCTGGCCGACCCATTCGTTCTCGGAGTTTCGAGCGGCGCGGCAGTGGGCTCGATTCTTGCGACCCTCCTTGCGCCGCGGTTTGCGCTGATCACGCCGCTGGGCGCCTTTCTCGGAGCCATCGCGACGATTGCCGCGGTTTACTTTCTGGGCCGCCGCGAAGGACAACTCGACAGCACAACATTACTGCTTGGTGGAATTATCTCTGCGTCATTTCTATCCGCTATTGTCATGTTTCTGATGACCACGCTTACCGGGCGCGACTTGCGCGGAATAGTGTTCTGGCTTATGGGAGATCTCTCCACTCCAATTCAGCCCGGTCTCCAATGGATCTTCAGTGTTGGATTACTCGCTGGAATTGGGGCGATCTACACCACGGCCGCTGACTTGAACTTATTGCTCACGGGCGAGCGCGAGGCCATTCACCTGGGCGTGGAAGTGACGCGTGTGAAACTGGTTGTGTATGTTTCGGCATCCCTTCTGACGGGGCTGGCCGTCTCCGCCAGCGGAACCATCGGCTACGTCGGACTGCTGGTGCCGCACGCGGTGAGATTGCTGTTCGGGCCGGATTACCGGCTGCTGATTCCCGCTTCGGCTCTGTGTGGCGCGATCGCCATCGTCCTGGCCGATACTTTGGCGCGCACCGTTGCCGCGCCCACGGAATTGCCCGTGGGCGCCATGACGGCCATGGCAGGCGCGCCTGTATTTATTTATCTGCTTCGACGGGGGATGCGGTGAGCACGGGGACGAAACTTCGACGCAAGCACTCGGCAGCCGCGAGAAGTCGGCGAAGGCCGCACGGACAGTGCGCCTCAACGTCGAGCAGGCAAGCTTCGCGTATGCGGCGAGCGCGGAATCCGCGCCGACGTTTACTCTGGGCGCGACGAGCTTTCAGGCGCGCGAGCGCGAACTGGTCGCCATCCTTGGCCCCAACGCGAGTGGCAAGTCAACGCTGCTGCGTCTGATTTCGGGAACCCTTACACCGCTGTCCGGACGCGTGGAGCTCGATGGGCAGGAAACCAGCCGGCTTGACTCGCGAACTCGCGCGCAGCGCATCGCGGTGGTGCACCAGGAAAGCCCCATCGTGTATGCCGCGCGGGCGGGTGATTTTGTCCTGCAAGGCCGCCACCCGTATGGCCGGGCGCTGCGCCTCGCGACCACGGAAGATGTCTCGATCGCGCGCAATGCGCTCGCGCAAGTGGGCGCCGAGCACCTGGCCAGCCGGACGATTGGGGAGCTTTCCGGCGGAGAAAAACAGCGCGTCATCCTGGCGCGGGCGCTGGCGCAGCAACCGCGGCTGGTTCTGCTCGACGAGCCCACGCTGCATCTCGACATTGGCGCGCAGGTGGAATTGCTCGAACGCTTGCGGCAACTGGCCGAAGAGAATAAATACGCCGTCGTGGTCGTGACACACGAACTCGCGCTGGCTGCGGAATTCGCCGACCAGGTTGTGCTGCTCCACCACGGCACGTGCCTGCGCGTCGGCTCGCCGGCCGCCGTGTACCAACGGGAGTTGCTCGAGCAAGTCTTCGAAGCGCCGCTCGATGTCGAACTGGGTCCCGCGGGGCGACCCCGCGTGCATTTGCGCGCCCGGCGCAACGAGGACGTGACGTAGAGTTTTTTTCGCGGCGCGCGCTTACATTGGCGCTTCGCGAGATCGTTCACCCGGAGGATTGCGGCGTCCCGGCCAGACTGGGACGCCGAAGCCCTCCGCCACATTCACCGCAGACTCCGTGCCGGGAAGACGGTGCAAACCCGTCGCCGACGCGCGACTGTAAGGCGGAGTAATTCCGCGCGAGCCACTGTCCTGAACGCCGGGGCGGGAAGGCCGCGTGGCGCAGTGCCGCCGAGCCAGGAGACCGACGGAGTCCGCAGCCGCCAAGCCGGAAACGATCCCGGACACGCGGATAACCTTTACCTCCCGCGCGAGACGGGAGAGGGGGATCCTCATGAAGACTTCCGTTCGTTTTTTGTTTTTTCTTTTCTCCGTCGTTTCTCAAATCATATTGTTATTAGTCCTGCCAGCTACTGCACAAGTACAAACTGCCGCCACGCTCGCCGGCACGATCACCGATCCGCGCGGCGCATCCATCGCCGGCGCGCAGATCAATGTGGAACAAATTCCATCCGCAGGGCAGCCAGTGCGCGCGGTTTCCGCTGGTGACGGCCGTTTTTCACTCACGCTCGCACCGGGCCGCTATCGCGCCACGATTTCACGAGATTCCTTCGCGCAGATCGTTCAGGAAATCACAATTGGCCCAGGCGAAACGCGCGAGTGGAATATCCGCATGACGCTCGAGCCGCTGTCTTCTAAAGTGGTCGTCACCGCGGAGACATTGCCTCTGGATGCCGATTCCTCGCCCGCGCCGGTCACGATCCTGACGCGGGAGCAAATCGAACAACGCGTCGCGACGTCGCTGCCCGACTTGCTCGCTACGCAGCCCGGCTTCAGCCTGGGGCGCACGGGTCCCGAAGGCGGCGAGGCTTCGCTGTTCCTGGACGGAGGCAACTCGAATTACACTAAGGTGCTTGTGGACGGCTCTCCAGTCAATCAGCCCGGCGGCCTGGTCGATTTCTCCGACGTTACGCTCGACAACGTCGAGAAAATTGAAATCGTTCATGGAGCCGAAAGCGCGCTCTACGGTTCCGACGCGATGGACGGGGTGATTCAAATTTTTACGCATCGTGGGACAACGCGCACACCCGAATTTTCGGCATTCGCGGATGGAGGTAATTTTTCGACAGGCCACGGCGGCACGGAACTCTCCGGCCTGCTGGGGCCATTCGATTTTTCCGCGGGCGTTTCGGATATGGAAACGCAGGGCCAAGGCCCGAACGACGCTTTCCGCAACCGCGCGCTTTCCGGAAACTTCGGCGAGCGCTTTTCGGACACCGCCCGCGTGAGCCTGGCATTGCGTGACAGCGTAAGCGATGCCGGTACGCCTGGCCCGACGCTGATCGAGCCTCCCAATCTGGACCAGCGCTTTGGCCTTCACAAATTCAGCGCGAATCTGCACGCCGAATTTGCAACAGGCGCCCATTGGCACCATCACTTGACCGGCCTCGAATCTTATTACCGCCAGACCGATGCCAACCTGTTGGTCGATTTCTACACTCCTCCAGATTCCATGGGAAATTCGACCTGTCCGGGACCCCGCTCCCCGCAGGCTGTCCTAAGCGCCTTCTGTGATTTTCTATTCAGTGATTTCTTCCAATATAACCGGGCCGGACTTACCGCGCAGTCCACGTATTTGACCAAGGCGTTCAACATCACTGCCGGATACGAATACGAAGTCGAAAATGGGTTCCTCAGTTCCATCGGCATGCATGCGCGGCGCAACAACCAGGCGGGATTCCTGGACGCACAGTGGCAGCCGATCTCGCGGCTGACTCTGAGCGCGGGCGCCCGCGCCGAAGACAACGCAACCTACGGAACTCGCGTCGTGCCTCGCGCGGGCGCGTCCTACGCTCTACGGATCGCCCAGGGCGCATTTGGCGACACGCGTCTGCGCGGTTCCTACGGAAAGGGCATCGTGGAGCCACGGTTCGACCAAACCTACGGCCTCGATCCCTGCTTTCCCGGCAATCCTAATCTGCTTCCCGAGCGGAGCTGGACGCTCCACGCCGGGGTCGAGCAAAAACTCAGCTCGGATCGAGTGCGCCTCACGGCGGACTACTTTGAAAGCCGATTCCGCAACATCATCAGCTTTCAATTGGATCCCACTACCTTTTGCGGGACATTCTTCAACACCAACTTGGCCCGCGCTCGTGGCGCCAACTTTTCAGGCGAAGCGCGCCTCACTCGCTGGCTCAGCGCGGCAGCGAACTACACGTACGATTCCACGCGCACACTCTCCGCTCCTAGCGATTCTCTTAATTTGGATCCGAACTATCTAGTTGGGAGTCCTCTACTGCGCCGCCCGAAGAACTCCGGAAATGTCACGCTCAATGCCTCCTTCTGGGGGATGAACTGGAACCTCAACGGATATTTCACTGGGCAGCGCGCCGACTATAACTATCCCGGCCAGGTTATGAATCCGGGCTATGCGCGATTCGATCTCGCGGCGTCGTACAACGTCTCCCACGGCGTCAGCTTGTACGGGCGCATCGCAAATCTTGCCGATAAGAAATACCAGGACGTGTTCGGCTATCCCGCGCTGGGGCGGGAATTTCGCATCGGCGTGAAATACACCACGCGCCATGAGTGAGGCGCACATGCCGGAAGACGTCGTGTTCTGCTGGAGCGGGGGAAAAGACAGCGCGATGGCGCTTCACGCGTTGCAGTTGACGCCTGAGTATCACGTCACGGCGCTGCTCACCACCGTCACCGAAGAGTACGACCGCATCAGCATGCACGGCGTGCGCCGCGTGCTGCTCGAGCGGCAGGCCGCGTCCATTGGCTTGCCGCTCCACGCGGTCTTGATCCCTCCGCAATGCATCAACGCCACGTACGAAGCGCGAATGAAGGAGGCTCTGAATCAACATCTCGCGCGCGGTGTCCGTCGAGTGGCCTTCGGCGACATTTTCCTCGAAGACCTGCGCGTTTATCGTGAACGGAATCTCACGCAGATCGGGATGGAGGCGCTGTTCCCCATCTGGAAGCGCGATACGCACGAACTTGCCCGCGATTTTCTGCGCCAGCGGTTCCAGGCGATTACGGTTTGCGTCGATCCTCGTGTTCTCGATGCCTCCTTCGCGGGCCGCGTTCTCGACGAAACGTTTTTCGCCGATTTGCCGCCCGGCGTCGATCCCTGCGGCGAGAATGGCGAATTCCACACGTTCGTTTTCGATGGTCCCATCTTCCAAACGCCGATCCATTTCGCCGCCGGCGAAAAAGTGTTGCGTGACGGATTCTGGTTTTGCGATTTATTGCCCGAGTGAACGGGTTAGCACGGCGGGCCAATTTGCCTCCCGCCACTCGTGCGATCGTAATGCCGCTCTCTGCGCGTCACGGCGCCGGATGGTATAATTCTCAACTCTTATGGCGAAGCTGACACAAGATGCGATGAATATCCCGCCCGAAGTCTTGGCGGGTTACGAGCCGGTCATCGGCCTCGAAGTCCACGTGCAACTGAAGACCGCCACCAAGGCCTTCTGCGCGTGCTCGACGCGCTTCGGCGATCCGCCGAACACGAATACGTGTCCCGTCTGTCTCGGTCTGCCCGGGGCGCTGCCGGTCCTGAATCGCCGCGCCGTGGAATTGGGCATGCGCGCGGCTCTCGCTTTGCATCTGAACGTGCAAGAAAGCTCGCGCTTCGCCCGGAAAAATTATTTCTACCCCGACCTGCCGAAGGGCTATCAGATTTCCATGTACGAGCTGCCCCTCGCCACGGCAGGATGGCTCGAGATCGAGCATGAAGGCCAGACCAAACGGATAGGCATCACGCGTCTGCACCTCGAAGACGACGCCGCGAAAAATCTGCACGAAGGATTTCCGGACTCGGCCGAAAAAAGTTATGTGGACTACAACCGCGGCGGCACGCCGCTGGCCGAAATTGTCTCCGAGCCTGATTTGCGCTCGCCGACCGAGGCGCACGCCTACTCTGACGGCGCTCAAGCAGGTCCTGCTTTATACCGAAGTGAGCGACTGCAATATGGAAGAAGGATCGCTGCGCTGCGACGCCAACGTCAGCGTGCGCCGGCGCGGCGCGGAAAAATTCGGCACGAAAGCGGAAGTGAAAAATCTGAATTCGTTCCGCTACCTGCAGCACGCGCTCGAATACGAAATCGAGCGGCAAATCTCGGTGCTCGAATCCGGCGGCAAGATCGATCAGGAAACGCGTCTGTGGAATGTCGCGGCGGGGCGCACCGAGCCGATGCGCTCGAAAGAATTTGCACACGACTACCGCTATTTCCCGGAGCCCGACTTGCTCCCTCTGCGCGTGAGCGCGGCGTGGCGCGATGAAATCGCCAGCGCCATGCCCGAGCTGCCGGAGGCGAAACGCAAGCGGTTCGTTCGCGAGTTCGGCATCACTCCGTACGACGCCGAGGTGCTGGCCTCGACGCGCGCTCTTGCCGGTTATTTTGAAGCGCGTGGTCCGCGCCGGCGCTCCGGCCAAGCCCGCCGCCAATTGGATTCAAGTCGAGCTGCTGCGCCAGTTGAACGAAGCAGGAAAAGAAATCGCCGAAAGTCCCGTGCCGCCGGCGGAACTTGCGGCGCTGGTCGCCAAGGTCGAGGGCGGCGAAATTAATGCCGCGACGGGCAAGAAAGTATTCGCGCGAATGTTTGAAACGGGCAAGCCCGCCGCCGAGATCATCGCGGCCGAAGGCTTCAGCCAAATCAGCGACACGGGAGAGATCGAACGCTGGTGCCGCGAAGTGATCGAGAAGAATCCCGACAACGCGGCGAAGTATCGCGCGGGCAACGAAGGCGTTTTCAAGTTTTTTGTCGGGCAGGTCATGCGCGCCTCGCGCGGCCAGGCCAACCCTCAGACCGTGAACGACACGCTGAAGCGTTTGCTCTCCTGACCGCAACGCCAAAGGAGTTCTTCCATGTTGAAGGAAGGCGAAACAGCACCACCATTCCAGCTCACAGGCCGACGACGGCCGGCGAAATTTCGCTCGCCGGCCTGCGCGGCAAGCACGTGGCGCTGTATTTTTACCCCAAGGCAAGCACGCCGGGATGCACGACCGAGGCCATCGAGTTTCGGGAAGTGAAATCGGAATTCGACAAGCTCAACGCCATCATCCTCGGCTGCAGCGCCGATTCGGTGGAGGCGCAGGCAAAATTCAAGGACAAGCAGAAACTGAATTTCCCGCTGCTGAGCGATCCGGACTTCACGGTCATCGAAGCCTACGGCGCGCGGCGCATGAAAAGTTTTCTCGGAAAATCATTTCTCGGAATCGTGCGCAGCACGATCCTGATCGGCCCCGATGGCAAAGTGGAAAAAATCTGGGAGACCGCCAAATCCAAGGGGCATGCCGCGGAAGTGGTAGAGGCGTTGAAATCGCTGCAGTAGATTCAATCCTGCCTAGCACGTGCTGACCCATTTGATTCGTCGAGAACCCGGGGCAATTAGAGCGTCGTACGAAATGCATCGTCGCGTTCTTCGATCAGGAGGTTGTCGATCAGGCGCGTCGCGCCGAAGCGCGCGGCCAAGAGCGCGAGGCAAGTGCGCCGCAGTCGCGTCACCGGCTCGAGTGTTTCCGCGTCCACCAGCTCCACGTAGTCGATCTGCGCCAGCGGCTCGCCTCCGATAATTTCGCGCATCGCGGCCACCAGCCGGAGGGCATCGCGTTCGCCGCGCTCGATGGCACGCCGCGCACCGTCGAGAGCACGATGAAGCACCGTCGCGGCGCGCCGCTCGTCGGGACTGAGATAGGCGTTGCGCGAAGACATCGCCAGGCCGTCCGGCTCGCGCACGATCGGGCACACGATAATTTCAGAGTCCAGGTGCAGATCGCGCGCCATCTGCCGGATCAGCCGCGCCTGCTGCGCATCCTTGCGGCCGAAATACGCTTTCTGCGGCTGCACGATTTCGAGCAGTTTCAGCACGACTGTCGTGACGCCGCGAAAATGTCCCGGTCGCGCGCGCCCTTCCAGACGATCGGAGAGCCCCTCCACATTGACCCAGGTGCGAAATCCTTGCGGATACATTTCCGCGGCCTCCGGGGCAAACAGATAACCGACGCCGGCTTCTTCCAGGCGCTTCCGGTCCGCCTCAAACGTGCGCGGATATTTCTGGAGGTCTTCGCCGGGAGCAAATTGAGTTGGGTTTACAAAAATGGAAGCGATGACCGGCTGGCATTCGGCCATCGCCGCACGCACAAGCGACATGTGGCCCTCGTGCAACGCGCCCATCGTGGGCACGAAACCCACAGGACACCCTTCGGCTTGCGCCTGGCGCGCCACCTGCTTCATCCATTCCATGGTGTGGATGGTTTCCAAATTGTATGTCTGCCGGAAATTTCAAGCGTGCGCGGATGCGGCGTGCTCACGATAAAAAGCGATCAAATCGGTCGTGGCGGGTTTCGCGCCCAATTGCCGCAGCAGCGTGACGATTTGCCCGCGGTGATAGGTGGCGTGGTTGGAGAGTTGATGCAAGGTCTGCCATAGCGGATTGGAAAATTCCTCGCCCGCGAAGCTCTTATAGTGGAGGACATGGTCCAAATCCTGCTGCGTAAGCCGCGTGACGTAATCCAGGTAATAGCTGTCCATTTCCTCCAGCTTCGCCCGCACAGACGCAAGGTCCGGAAATGCCGACCCCGAGAGAAGACTGGAAGGCGAGCGGCCCTGGATGCGCTCATTCCATACCCATTCCGCGCCGTATAAGTGCGCGACCGTATCCCGCACGGACCGGAAACTCGATCCCAGATCGCGGGTGAATTGTTCGTTTGTAAGAGCGGAGCAAGCGTCGAGCAATCGCCGGTCTGCCCACTGGTTGTATTGGAAGAGCACACGCAGCAACTCAGGTGTAACCATCGATTTCCTCCTATTGGATTCTATCGCACGGTACCCATTGTAAGCATTCAGCGGCGTCGCGCGGTTTGCGCGTCGTGATGTACCGCCGACAGGTGATAGGACTCCTCGTCGGAAGGGAAGCGTCCCTGCTGGACGTCGCGGCAATATTCAGCTGCCGCGCGCGAAATGATTTCTCCAACGTCCGCGTAGCGCCGCGTGAATTTCGGCTTGTGGCCGAAACTCAGTCCCAGCAAATCGTTGATCACCAGAACCTGGCCATCACAATCCGGTCCCGCGCCAATGCCGATTGTGGGAATCCGCAGCTCGGCTGTAATTCGCGCCGCGAGCTCCCGGGGAATTGACTCCAGTACGATAGCGAACGCGCCCGCCGCTTCCACCGCGCGCGCATCACGCAACAGTTGGTCGCCCGCTTCCTCGGTCCTACCTTGCACGCGGAACCCGCCGAACGCGTTGACCGATTGCGGAGTCAAGCCAATGTGCCCCATCACGGGGATTTCCGCTTCCATCAGCCGGGCGATCAGATCCATGCGCCGCTCTCCGCCCTCGATCTTCACGGCTTCCGCACCGGCTTCCTTCACGAAGCGAACCGCGTGGCGCACGGCCTCCATCGGATCATCGTGGTAACTCCCGAAAGGCATGTCCGCCACGAGCAACGCATGGCGCGTGCCTCGCCGCACGGCGCGCGTGTGATGCAGCATCTCTTCGAGCGTAACGGGCAGCGTGGTCTCATACCCGAGCACCACCATCGCCAGTGAATCGCCCACCAACAGAACGTCCACGCCCGCTTCGTCCAGCAACCGCGCCGTGGGATAGTCGTACGCCGTTAGGCAAGTAATCTTTGCGGGTGAAGAATTCTGTGAGGAAACACCAGACTTGCGTTCGAGGATGCTCGGCACGGTAATCTTCCCGTTGCCGGCAGAAGGAACAACGCTCATAACTGCCTCCGGTGCCGCTCCCTAGGTTCGGGATACAGCCCATCCAAAGTATTTTACCAGAAATGGCCCCCGCGGGCCAGAATTTCGTAGTGCTTTAATTTGCCGGAAGTCCCGATGCCTCGACGCGATCGTTTTGGTAGCGCCGGTGCTTGTCCTGAGCGCAGCCGAAGGAGCCCGCCGGCTCCTTGCTATTTTCTCGAACTTCAACACTGCGGGCCCTTCCCCCGTCAGGACGAGCAAGATGCCGGCGCTACCAATACCGCTCAACGGCCCGGTTGCATCCCCTGTGCCCTGTAAATCGCCGCCGCGTCAGGCGACGAGAGGTAATCCAAGAGGGCCTTTGCGGCTGCGGGATCTTTCGCGTGGGTGCCCACGAACCCCACCAATACCGTCGGAGGCGAAATCTCCCGCGGCAGAGGCCCGACAATATCAATTCCGGGGTCGCCCATTTCGCTCATGAAGGTCAGGCCAATTTCGATCTCTCCCTTGGCGGCCAACGCCATCGCGCCGGCGCCGCCTTGGGCGGGCTTAATTTTCGGTTGCATCTGCTCGGCGATGCCGAGCATTTTCAAGGTCTCGTTGAAGCTGACCCCAGCGGCTGCCCCACCTGACGCGTCCGGGTAGGCAATGGATTTTGCCGCGAGAAGCATCCGCTTGACTGCTTCGGGCGTCGAGATGTCGGGTTTGGGCGCGCCCTTGCGCACAGCGACACCCACCGAAACGTTCGCGAGCGGCGTCTCGGTTTTGACGACTACGTTTCCCGAAGCGATCACATCCTGGAAAGGCGGCTGCACGATCGGCACATCGAACGCGTCGCCCTGCACGACTTGTTTCTTGGTGCCGCCGCCCGAACCGAATGTCGCCTTGACCTTGTAGCCCGTCTTTTGCTCGAAACCGGGGATGAGCTTCTCGATCGACGTCCTGATTCCGCCGGGGGCGATAAGAGTGACTTCCGTTTGGGCGCGGGCCCCGCTCGGATTCCCAAACACAACAGCAACGAACATGGCTGACGAAAGCAGAACCTTCATGACTTCCTCCCTGATTGGCCAGGCATTCGACGCAGGCATTCGATGACGAATTCAAATCAACCGCGGCTGGCATTGTCGCACCGATGGCCCGCGCGACACAACCTCGGCCCGCGTCTTGTCCGCGGCCGGCGGGCATCGCGAAAGGAGGACGCCAAGTGCTGTGGTATAGTGACCCACGCGCAAGAGAAATCTTTCATTTTTGCCGGCAGTCCGTAACGCCAGAGAGGAACACGAACTTTCGTTCGTGCCAGACGAAATGGCCTTGATCGAGCGCATTCAGAAAGATTTGACCGCGGCGATGATGTCGAAGGACGAACTGCGCCTGAGCGTGCTGCGCATGGTTAAATCCGCTCTCAAATACAAGGAGATCGAGAAGGTGCGTCCGCTGGAGGACGCCGAATCGTTGCAGGTGTTGCAGACCTTGGTGAAGCAGCGGCGCGAATCGGTGGAGCAGTTTGCGCGCGGCGGCCGCCAGGACCTTGCGGACAAAGAAACGAAAGAGATCGCGATTCTCGAAAACTATTTGCCGGCGGCGCCCTCCGATTCCGATTTGAACGCGGCCATCGAAGCGGCCATCGCGGAAACGGGCGCGAATTCTCCGAAAGCGATGGGAGCGGTGATCAAAGCGGCCAAGACGCGCCTCGAAGGGAAAGCGGTGGACGGCAAGGCGCTGTCCGATCGCGTGAGAGAGCGTCTTTCCAAGATGGCCTAGCACGGAAAGAAGTTGACAGTCGACAGTTGAGAGTTAACAGTTAAGAGATACTCCCCACCACCTACCACCTACAACCTTTCCCGATTCACATGCCGTATCGACTTTTGAGTCTTGCTGCGCGTATGCTCGCGCCGTGACGCTGCCCGAATCGATTCCTGTCCGTTATACGGAAGAAGAGGCCGGCTACGTAACCGTGCGGCCGATCGTGAAGCAGACGTTTCGCCTCGAAGAACTCCTCGACATGATTTTGAGCGTTACTGGGAAAGATGCCGCGCGCATCCGGCAAATTCTCCATTCGGGAACGGTCGTCTATCATTTTTACCGCTACTCGTGGACGGGATTTGACGCGAACGGAGCGGAGTTGTCCGCTGCCCTGTCGCGATTTCCAGACGCCGATCCTTCGCGCCCATTCGACGGTGGCAACTGCACGCTGGCCGTATTTGAATCCGCCGGCGCGCATCCCAAGCATTTGCTGGAACTGGATCGCGCCGCGGGCCTGAAACGCCGGATGTTTCGCGGACAAAATTTCTGGGAGCGGCTGCTGGAAATCGCTGTGAGCGAAAAGCCGGCCTATCAGAACTATTCCTATAGTCATCGCGCGGACCTCTACCGGCTTGATCTGAACGGAGAGATTATTTCGCAGATCGGACAGGCCGCAACGCGCCTGGCGCCGGGGGGTCTGCGCTCCGCGCTGCGCGTTCTGCCGTCCGCCGAGCGAATTTTGCTGTTTTGTGCAAGAGCGGCGAGCACACGGACGCTTGAGACGCCGCAACCAGAAAAGACATCCTGAAACTTGAGAATTCCGCACAATATCCTCATCTTCCCCGAACGTTTTAGGCCATAATGCCGGGCGACCGCGTAACGGCCCCGCTTTTCGGCGTTTAGCAATTGCGATCGATGATGGAGGTGATTTTTGACCGACAAACCCTGGAGTTCGACGGCGCCGCCTGCGGATTTCCATCCCTACGTGGAGGCGTCCAGCACGCAGACGGAGTTCAGTTGGCGCGCGGTCATTCTGGGCGCGATTTTTGGCATCTTGTTCGGCGCGGTGTCGGTGTACGTCGGGCTGCGCGCCGGCCTCACCGTTTCCGCATCGATCCCCATCTCCGTGCTTTCGATTTCCATCCTGCGCGCTTTCGGAAAATCCACGATTCTGGAAAACAACATCGTGCAGACGACGGGATCCGCGGGCGAGTCGGTCGCTGCCGGGGTCATTTTTACTTTGCCCGCGCTGATTTTTCTTGGTTTTTCTCTGAACACCGAATACTGGCGCGTTTTTTTCCTCGCGTTGATCGGCGGATGGCTCGGCGTACTGTTTATGATCCCGCTGCGGCGCCAGCTCATCGTCAAGGAGCATGGCAACCTGCTCTTTCCCGAGGGCACTGCCTGCGCCGACGTGCTCGTAGCGGGGGATCGTGGAGGCTCGTTTGCCGGCCGGGTTTTCTGGGGACTCGGCATCGGCGGCGTCTACACCTGGCTGATGACGGCCATGAAGCTGTGGACCGATCAGCCCGAATATCAGCCGAACTGGTATCCGGGCTCGTCGATCCGAACGGCGATCACGTCCGAGTATCTCGGCGTGGGCTACATCATTGGTCCCAGAATCTCGGGCACGCTTTTTGCCGGTGGTGTTTTTTCCTGGCTCGTGCTGATGCCGGCGATCCGGTTCTTCGGGCAGTATTCGACGGCGCCGCTTTACCCCTCGACGATTCCCATTCCCCAGATGACCCCGGATCAGCTCTGGATCACTTACGTTCGTCCCATGGGCGCTGGCGCGGTGGCTGCTTCCGGGCTGATCACGTTGATTCGAACCATCCCGACGATCGTCGGCGCCCTCACTTCCGGACTTAAAGATGTCCGCGCGCAGCGCGACGGAGTCGCGCCCCAGACCAGCCGGCTTGACCGCGATCTTCCGATGAAGTTCGTGCTGATCGGTTCGGTCGTGATCTTGGCGATGATGTGGGCGCTGCTGACGTTCAAGCCGATACCCGGAGCATCGACTGGCTTGTTTTCGAATCTTGTGGCCGCGCTATTCGTCCTGGTGTTCGGATTTTTGTTCGTGACCGTGTCCTGCCGCATCTGCGGGTTGATCGGCACGTCATCGAATCCGGTGAGCGGCATGACGATCGCCACGCTGATGGCCACGTGCGCGATGTTCCTGGTGGCAGGCTGGACCGGAGGGGCGTATGCCGCGCTGGCAATCACCATCGGCGGCGTGGTCGCCATCGCCGCGGCCAACGCCGGCGCAACCTCGCAGGACCTGAAGACGGGCTACCTGGTCGGGGCGACTCCGGCGCGGCAGCAGATTGGGTTGATCGCCGGCGTGCTGGCGGCGTCCTTCGCCATCGGCGGCACGCTGCTCCTGATGAACAAGGGCCTCGAACGATATACGCCCGTCGTAATTCCGATCCAGATCGCCCAACTCCCCGAGGGCGTGCGCGTGGAAGCGCAAGACTACATGCACGCCGGGAAGAGCTACGTGCTGGTTAATTCGCTCGGTTCCAGCGAAGTGCCCGATGGGAAGTACCTCTACGATGCGGGGACGCAGCGCATCGAAATCCAATGGGTGCAGGGCATCGGCGGGGAAAGGGCGCCCGCGCCGCAGGCGCGCCTGATGGCCACGGTCATCAACGGCATACTCACGCAGCGGCTGCCCTGGCGGCTGGTGCTGCTGGGCGTGTTCCTGGTGATTGGGATCGAGTGTCTGGGCGTGCGTTCGCTATCGTTCGCCGTGGGTTCGTACATTTCGATCGCGACGACGATGGCGATGTTCGCGGGCGGATTGTTGCGCTGGCTCGTCGAGCGCGGTGCGGAGAAAAAGAGCGATACGGAGAGTGAAGTCAGCCCCGGCTCTCTTTATTCCAGCGGATTGATCGCGGCGGGCGGCGTCATAGGCCTGCTGTCAATCGTCATTAAGGTGATGGAAGACGCGGGGTGGATGAAGACGGACACGTTCAACGTCGGCACGCGATGGCTTGGCAGCCTCGCAACGAACGGCTGGCTGGGCGTCGTGATGTTTCTGCTGCTCGCCTCGTCGCTATTCGTTTTCGCGCGGAAAAAACTGGAGTAGGCATCGTTCAACGGCCAAACTACACCAGTGAGTAGATCCCCGATAAGGCGACGATAAACCCACAATCGCGCGGTTCGCAACAAACCCGTAAACGGTGAAGCCCGGGTTTCCAGTGAGGAGCTGCCCGATTCACCTCCACTGGGACCCATTCGTGTCAAGCGAATTGGAAGGTATAATCGCGCTGATGGCCCATGACACGACACCACGAATCGACAGTCGGTACGCTTGCATAGCGACGAATACAAATGTTGTTCTTGCAGCCGTGATTTCCAGCTATTTTCAGGAGGCGGGAGTCTATTTCCCGGTTTTCGAATTCCCATCGATTGATACCCCCCACTTGCCTTCGAGCGAGTTCGGAAAGGACGGCTATTTTGGACGTGTGATAGGGAGTCGTGCTGCCCATCATATAAACAACGCCCTGGCTCGTATCCAGCCGGAGTCCATACTGCTTTTGGGGCTGACAGAGACGGAAAAGAGCTATCTGTACGCTCTTCTCCCGTCGGGAATACTGATTGAGATAAATGCGATCGAGGACATCTCAAGACGACTACCATTCGCGTCGGCGGCGAAAGACTCGTTTCTATGCAGGTCATCCCAAATCATTGAAGGACTCTTGCTCGCCAAGTTTGCGCACAAGTATCTAACACTCGATGAGAGCGCCCCGCCGCTGTCAACAAAACATCTGCATGGCGGTTCGGGTATTCTTGTTATTGAAAATGGTCGAGAGGTGAATGACGTTGCGGCAATCAACTACGCTTTTGCAATCAACGCGGACGTTGTGCTTGTCCCGCCAATTGACAGGCAACAGATTCGGTCACTTCCGCAACAGCTTCGGGCATGGAGCAGCGATCACTCCCACCATTCCTACGAAGAAGTAAGACGGCTGATTTCCAAACGAATCAAAGGGGTCAATTTTCTTCAATACAAGTTCGCTACCTTCTTCACTACCGGGCTTCCGTACGGGCTAATCATTAACAACGTCGTCCCATGTAGCCATGTATTGAAGGAGCTGGACTCTGGGGTATTCATCGCGAATAATCTTGTTGAAGAGCACGACCCAATGACGTTCGACAGCGCGCTCCTCTTTTCTCCGCAGCGGTTCCCTTTGGAGGAAACCGACGACATCTTCAGGACGTTAAATAACAGCAATTACACGGTGAAACTACTGGTCGGCAGAGATGCCACGGTCAAACGGCTCGACAACTATGGAAGTTTTTTCCCCTTCGACATATTGCATATTTGTTCGCATGGTGGAGAGACTGACGGTTATTTCGTCACACAGGAATTCACCGATAGGGAGGGCAATCGTCATAGGTGTGAGTTCTACGAGGTTGTCGGATTCGCACCCACTGGCGGGGAAATGGTGATGGTCACCAGGAAAATGATCTTTAAAACTCTTGATGGATTTCCTTGGATGAGCAGCCCGCTGAAAAGTATCCCCCACTATGTTTTTGAAGACATGATGAAAGCGCTAAAATCTGACCGGGTTGCCGGACTGGTTCGGGTGCGAGTCACCTCTCCCATTGCACTGTCCTGCCACATTGATTGCTATGATAGTATTCACCAGGGTGAATTTCAATCGCTTGCTGGTGTTGGCCACCCCATCGTGTTCAATAACACGTGCGCTTCATCGCACGAATTAGCAGCGAGCTTCGTCGGTGCGGGTGCGCGCTCTTACATAGGAACATTGTGGAGCGTGGGGAACGAAACGGCGAAGCGCGCCGCAACGGTCTTTTACGAAGAGGCCATCCGGCAAGGGAATCTTCTAGCGGCATATTTTGCGATGAACCAGTCGATTTCAAACAAGAAATATCAGAACGTCTATATCCTCTGGGGATTGCACTTCAGTTCGTTTCCGAAGCCATCTAAGAAGTCCGATGCCAAAATATTCCAAGCCCTAGTCACTGATTACTTCAGGTGGCTGAAAAAGATCCAAACGACTCCTGATCTAGAGGTTAAGCAGAACAGTATGCGAATTGCGGCATTCTTGTCAGAAGAAATTGCCAGGAACTTTTCACAGGACCGACTCGATGAGATCGCGAACTTTGATCCAAAAACACTTGAGGACTATGAGCGAACATTCCCTGCACTGGCCGAAGATGACTTCAGTCGGGGTCTTATGGAACTGGAAATCACCTCTCAAGAGCACGACATGAACAAACTCAAATGAGCAACAACCAGTTTCGATCGTCCGGCCGATGCAGAAGCCCCAGGAGAACTGGCGAAACGTTTTGTACTTTGCGGGGAAGACGTAGCGCTCCGCAGCCTCTTCTACCGGTACGCCGGCCTTGTCACCATGCCGGTCCGTCGCCGACACTACCTGACTGCATCGTCCGCACGCTCTCCGCGGTCTCCGCCAGTCTGACTATCCCTTAGCAGCGTGCCGTCGGCCAATACGACCTTATTAAGGCGCCCAACCGACAGGCTGCTCTTGGATTGAAATACGTAGACGGTAATCACGTCCCCGGGCTTTAGCGTAGTCCTGCTCCACCCAAGCAGACTCACCGCCGACGGACTGCCAATTTCCGTCGTCCAATGCTGGACGTTTCCCTTGTCATCTTTGTAGTCGAAGAAAATGAGGGCGTGGGGATTAATCCAACTGTATTTCGTCACCACGGCGCCCTTCAACGTCAATGGCTTGCTCATGTCGTAGGCCGAGGCCCCGTGATGTGCGAGCGTAGGACCGCAAATTGTCAGAAGGCCGGCAATTAATGCAACGGATATTAAGACCCTCGTTTTCATCTTGCACCTCCGAGGTTTGAATTTGGCCTGAGCGGGATCGAACGTAAGTCTCACAATCTGGCAACCGGCCTCTGGCCGCTTCGATTTACTTGCTGGGCCGGTGAACGGCATTGGGGTCGCTGCCGGCGGGATCGCCAAGTGCCTTCAAATACTCGATCACCTCTGACGGAACGCAGAGCTTCTCATCGAGTTCCTGATTTGGAATCCACTTGAAGTGGGCCGTCCCCAGCGAAAAAGGCTTCGCATAAACTTTCGGATCGTCGATCGTCACGGTGAGTTCTAAGTTGTTGTGGTCTGTGCGAGTGTAGCGTTCTTGCACGTGTGTGTTCACGGTATGGGGATACCCTTCCTTATTGAGCCAGGTTCTTTCGTCCAGCCCGGTCGTATCAATAACGAGTGCGTAATCCCCCTCCCAGTGGCCGACCGAGTACCCGTTATATCTTGGATCGGGCGCGCCTTTCTCCGTTGCGCCCACATTTGCGGGAAGCGCTCGCCCGTCCATCCAGATTTCGCGCCAGATGTCCTGGAACTGAATCAACATCACAATCCGGCCGGGCATGGTTGCGAACGAAAGCCCTCTGATTTCGTCAATCGCGTTGCGCGGAACTCCGAACGGATCACACGTCCTCACCGTTGGGTCGTTCGTGCCCGCCGGGCTGAACTTCGCCAGAGGCTTATTTTCATGGAACAGTTGTTGCCCTAAGGGCGTCAGAGAAGGCTCATCTCCTCCTTTGAAATCTGGAACTCCTGCCCCTGACCGCGGCCCGGCCCATGTCCCACTCAGG
The DNA here is from genome assembly GCA_963811715.1 of Terriglobia bacterium. GTDB lineage: Bacteria > Acidobacteriota > Terriglobia > Acidiferrales > UBA7541 > Palsa-360. The sequence goes on along the minus strand of CAWESM010000003.1, from coordinate 444,972 downwards.
TCGCGTTTGGGAGCCGGCCCTCCCGATCCGACGGCTCTGTCGCTGGGAATGTATTTCCACGGGGAACCTTCGTGAGTGCCTTGCTGAGGCTGAGCCATTTGGGCCATGGCAACCGAAGAAAAAACCAGCACTGCCGCCAGACCAACGATTGCGCCCGTGAACGGATTTCGCATTTCCGTGTTTCTACTCAAGTTTAGAGTCCCACCTTCGACCCCGCATTTGAACTTTACAGGGTAGCCGGCAGCAAATCATGATTTCCATTTTGACTTCGGAAACGAGAGAGATTATACGCCCAAATCACCAACTCCCACTTTGTCGAGTCGGTTTCATCCGGGGCGCTCCGAATCGGCCCACCGAAATCTTGCGCGCACGCTCGCTGCAAATACTTCAGTGCCTAAGAATAATTCATCGCGGGGCCAGTCTTGTTGGACCACCCGGCGTGGAACTGCTCGATCGTCCGGCCAATATTCAAGCCCCAGCAGAACCGACAAATCCATCGCCACTAGTTCGAGTCTCGATAAACTTTTATATGTAACTGGGAATCATCGACTCCCGCATTCCGAAAACACAACTTCCCAAGCAATGGCTGCTTGTGCCATGACTGACGCTGCCTGCGCCGCTATGCGTCTAGGAGTCGGTGGCTGCATGGAGTTTGCCGCGCCATAAAAACAGGCATATACTCCCCGCATCTTTCCGCTTGGAGGTAGAGATGACGAAGAGACACCTCATTCTGCCGTTTGTTTTCGCCGCAGCTCTCGCGCTCGTAAACGCCACGCCAACCACCGCGCAAGGCGGTGCAGGGATGCAAGGAGATGCCGCCATGGCGCCGCAGTTGCCGTTGCGGCTCGTCGAAAACTTTTTCCATTATCCAGCCACCTACGTGATGGGCGAAGTGATCGGCGTGGCCGTCAATTCCAAGGGTCATGTGTTCCTGCTCAATCGAGGGTATCACCCGTTGCTTGAGTTCGACGCCGAAGGCGCGTTCGTCCGCTCGATGGGCGAGGGATCGGCGATGTTCGAGGGCGCCCACAGCATTCGCTTCGATCCGCAGGACAACATGTGGTACATCGACGCGTCGTCGAACATGGTCATCAAGTTTGACTTGGAGGGCCGCACGGCGGAGGTTCTCGGCATGCGGCCGGAACCCTGGACGTGGCTGACGCACGTGATCGAGCATGCTGTGCCCAGCAAGAGCGCGTTCTATCAGCCGACCGACGTGACCTGGGCGGCGGATGGCAGCGTCTTCATTTCCGACGGCTACGGCAACTCGCGCGTGGCCAAGTTCGACAAAGAAGGCAATTTTGTGAAGGCGTGGGGCGAGCGCGGCAGCGGGAAAGGTGATTTCAGCACACCGCACAGCATCGTCATCGACAAGAGCCAGACCCTGTACGTGGCCGACCGTGGCAACAGCCGCATCCAGGTCTTCGACACCGACGGCAACTTCAAGCAAGTCTGGAACAACCTGCCGGGCCCGCCGTGGTCGTTCTGCATCACGCCCGGGCCGACGCAGGTGATCTATGTCGGGAGCGTAGGAAAGATTTACAAGCTCGATCTGACGGGCAAAGTTCTCGGCACGTTCGGACACTACGGGCGCACGCCTGGGACCATGGACTGGGTGCATGCAGTCGCTTGCCCGGACGAGAAAACCGTGTTCGTGGCGGAAGAACAGGCCTGGCGCCTGGACAAGTTCGTCGCGCAGTAGAGGAAAGCTCAGGGCGCCTAAGAAGAATAGTTCAGCACGTGGCCGGGCTTGCCGGACCACTCGGCGTAGAATTGCTCGATCGTGCGGCCGATGCAGAATCCCCAGGAGAACTGGCGAAACGTTTTGTACTTTTCGGGAATGACGTAGCGCTCCACGGCTTCTTCCACGGGCACGCCGGCCTTGTACAATTTTTCCGCCTGACCGGCGATGTCGTCAAAAACCTCGCCTTGGAGTTTTACCACTTCCTGGCCGCCGAGTTGGCCGTGGCCCGGGACAAAAATCGTGCCCTTGTCGAATTCGGCGAACTTGGCCGTGGTGGCGCGCCAGGGGACCGGATACCCATTGATGTTGGTCATATACTGATTGTTTACGAGTAAATCTCCAGTAAATACGATGTTTTGATCAGGGACGCGGATAATCAGGTCGGTGTCGGTGTGGCCCATGTAAGTTTCAATCATCACGTTGAGTCCGCCGAGGTCGATCTTCATCGGCATTTTCGCGGGATCGAGAGGATGGCTGGGCAAGGCCAGGACAGCCTGGGCGACGGGTGTGAACATGCCGGTCATGCCTTCGACATCGCTCTTGGCATGTTCGCGCTGGCTGTCGGTCTTCGCATCGCGCACGCGCTGCTCCCAAGGCGCGAGAAACGTAGCGAGGATCCTCTGCCTGCCACTTGGGATAAAACTCCATCATGCGAGAGGCCGCTTTCGCGTGCGCCCAGATCGGCACACCCGCGCCGCCATAAAATGAGTTTCCGAGAGTGTGATCGAAATGGTAGTGCGTGTTGATCGCCGCGCGGACCGGCACCTGGGTGACCATGCGGAGGGCGTCCATCTGGAACGATGCGCCGATGGGAGTCTGAAACCCTTCGATCAGCAGCGCCGCATCGCTCCCGACCAAGAACCCTCCATTGGAGCGCGTCTGCAGGCCTTTCCTGCGGTCGGAAATCGTGGCGTACACGCCGTTCCCGATCTTGCGCACCAGCGCAAAACCTTTATCGACGACCGGCTGCTGCGAGATGCGGGGATCGTTGGGCATCGGGTCCAGCCCCTGTAGCGGCGCCAATCTTGTGGCCGCGTACAACGCACCCAGCGATGTCTCCGCGAGAAATGTCCGGCGTGAAAACGGCTTCGATAGGTTTTGCATGGAAACTCCTTTGCCAGATGACGCAAGCGTTTCAGACCACCGGTCACCCTTAAACGCGGAGCATAGAGGATTCCCGGCCACAGGGCAACGGACTTCTAGGATTGGGCCGCGGAATTACGTCGAAATGTTTGCACGGCGCACAGCTTGTTGGTCGCACTTTCCGGAATTTAGCACAGAGAACACGGAGAAAAGCCATAGAGGGCACGGAGGGCCGAGTAGAGAAGCAGAGGAATCGACAACGGAAAGAGAGTGGCCGATTTCTCTGTGGCTCTCTGGGTTTCTTTGTGTCCTCTGTGTTGCGCTTTTCGGAATTTACCACAGAAACTCCAGGGACCTTTTTACGTGGCGACCTTAGATTTTAGGCGATTTTTTGACGCCGTCATAAATAGCGATCGAGAGGACGACGAGAATCCACACGGGGAAGACACCCATGCCGGGAATGGCTTCGGCGACCAGTCCCGGCAGCAGAGCCCAGCGCCGGCCGAGAATCAGGAACAGGGCGAAAGCAGTTCCCACATCGAGCGCCCACTGGACTGGCGGCGCAATCGTGGCCCAAAATGAGAAGAAGTCCGAAACCGCAGCTACCGCAAAAGCGATGGCCAGTCTTGCGTGCGAGGGCCTTTTCGAAGGCGCAATCGGGCCTGTTGACGGCAGGATGATTGTTTTATCGGTCTGCATGGCAATGCTTCCGATGATGCTCCTCAATGTTGCTAGAGTTGATCGTGCCATGACATCGAAAGAACCGCAACCGGCGTAACATTCCAGGCATACCTCAGATAGAAAAGAAGCGTGCCCTCTCCGTCCCGAAAAACACAGGACGGGGAGGCCTCTACAAAACCTTCCTTGTTGGGGGCATTTTATCTTGTAGAGGCAGCCCGGATTTGGGGCGGGCAACTCTTCGTTCTCTCCAGAAGCAATCTGAGTCACTCCCAACATACATGCAAATACCGCTGGAGCCGAATGTTTGAATGATTGAGCACCTGTTCGCGGAAATGAACTGCCGGGCGCTGCACGATCCTGCTATGATTTGTCTTACCCCCCTCTGAGGAACAGGAGATCAAGAATGCAAAACAAAACGCTGGTGCGAATTCTCATGGTAGCGGGTCTGCTCGGGCTTTTCGGCTGCGGCCAATCGTCCTCTACATCCTCGACGCCCTCTACGCCTGGGGCCGCGGACACTTCGGCGGGGAATTCCGCGCCGTCCGTCGGGCAAGAACCTGCTGGATCATTCTTTGCACCGAAGCCGATTGTTGTAGAAGCGGGAACTCGAATATCGGTTACGGTCGATCAACCGGTCAGTTCGAAGACGAGCAATCCGGGAGATCATTTCGAGGCTTCGCTCGCAGCGCCCGTGTTGGTTGGCGAGAAACAAGTGATTCCGTCCGGCGCAAAAGTGGTTGGAGTCGTGACGGATGCCAAATCAGCTGGAAAATTCAAAGGAAATGCCGAGTTAGGCGTGGCCCTCGATTCCATCACCGTGCATGGAGAATCGTATTCGCTTAAAACGACGTCCGTCATGGAAGCCGGCAAGGGCCGCGGCCAGAGAACGGCCGTCGGCGCGGGAGGCGGCGCGGCTGTCGGGGCGCTCATAGGAGCGATCGCGGGGCATGGCAAGGGGGCAGCCATCGGCGCCGTTGCGGGCGCGGGCGCGGGAACGGCGGGCGCTGCGTATACGGGCGACCGGGATATCACGATTGCGCCAGAGTCGAAACTCAATTTCAAACTTAAAGAACCGCTTGAGATAAAAGGGAAGTAAGCTCTAATTCCCCTTTTTTCTGCAGCTCCGGCTGTGCTGACAAGTAGTTACCATGCCATGCTATTTTTTACGCGACCATTTTGGCGTAGTATGTGGTATACTGCGTTTGCGCTTAATACATCGGTTGTTTGGTGTGGTTGCTCAGGTTACGACAGTTCGATTCGAGAAAACCCCGCCTTTGTTCTCCTCCGTAAGTGATTCAGCGTAATTTAAACTAGGACTGGCCATGCCAGTTGCGCGCCCACATCAATATGGGTGTGTGCGCCGCGACGGCTCCCGCCAGCAGAAAAGACAAAAAGAGAACCATGCAGAATTTTTCAGAACTACAGATTTCCAATTACACGAAGGAGCGGCTGTCGCTTGCCAATTTTTCGACGCCGACTCCGGTACAGGCCGCGGCGATCCCGCAGGCACTGGAAGGCAAAGATGTGCTTGCGACCGCGCAGACAGGGACGGGGAAGACTCTCGCGTTCCTGATCCCGGTGATCGAACACCTGCTCCAGCAGAAGACGGCGGGAATTGCGGCACTCGTGCTCGTTCCCACACGCGAACTCGCCATGCAAGTCGTGGATCAGTACAACGCGTTGCGAGGGAAGCAACTTTCACCGGCAGCGCTGGTGGTGGGGGGCTTACCCGAGGCCAAGCAGCTCAGCGCGATACGCGCTGGCGCACGCCTGGTCGTCGCCACTCCGGGACGGCTGGAAGATTACCTCGGCCGCAAGCTGTTTAACTTCCGCTCGCTGCGCGTGCTCGTCCTCGATGAGGCCGACCGCATGCTGGACATGGGATTCCTGCCCGGCGATTCGCAGAATCGCGGCCGTATTGCCGAAGGAACGCCAGACGATGTGTTTTTCCGCGACGCTGGAAGCTTCGGTGGTCCATCTCGTGAACGATTACATGAAAAACCCGGTGCGTCTCGCGTTCGGATCGGTGCTCAAGCCCTCGGAGAACGTGCGCGTCCAGGCGTTTGAAGTTGCCGGGGACCGCAAACAAGCAGTGCTGCAAAGTTTGCTTGCCAAAGAAACCGGCCGGTGCCTCGTTTTCGCGCGCACCAAACGCGGAACCGAGAAGCTTGCCAACAATCTGACTCGCGAAGGATTCACCGCCGCCATGATCCATGGCGACCGGTCGCAATCCCAGCGAACCGCGGCGCTCACCGGATTTCAACAGGGGCGCTATCGCGTCCTGGTGGCCACGGACCTGGCTTCCCGCGGCATCCACGTGCAGGACATCGCGCACGTCATCAACTACGACCTGCCCGAGATTGCGGAGAACTTCATCCACCGCGTAGGCCGCACCGGCCGCGCCGGCAAGATGGGCGTTGCTTCAACGCTTTTCGGCCGGGACCAGCGGACGGAGCTTCTCCAACTGGAGCGCACGCTCGGCATCCGGATGGAGAGGATGCAACCCGATAGCGATCTTCCTACAGCGCAGGAACGAAGCAGAATCGATTTGGCCCGCATGCCCGCAGTAGCTCCCAAGTCGAGGATGGCCCGGCTTCCGGGCGAAATCCTGCAAGCACATTTAGAGAACTAGGTGGAATCACAGTTTGCCGGAGGGCTGAATCATTTTTCAGTTCTCCGGCGGGCTTTTTTATGGCGGGTTCCGCACCCGGCCGGGCCGGGGCGTTCCGCGTAAAAGTAGAGGCCGTACCTGGCTTCCCTCTTTTAATTTACGTGCCGTACCCTGAGCCGCCCCGCTAGTAATGCGTGGCAGTGTCAGTCAGATCCTGAGAGACAAACTCGCTCACCAGCACTTCCTCTTCGCGCATGGACGGATGTTGCTCACAGAGGGGGAGGAGGCGGGCGAGCGCTTCCTCGAACGCGCTGTTCTCGCTGTTGCGAAGGGCGACTAGCGAGTCCCAGGCGGAAACTGCTGTCGCTTCCAGCTGTTCTCCCGGGCCACTTCGCAGCACGAGCAAGCCGCGGAATCCAGATTGCCGTCGATAGGCTGGGATCATGGAATTGATAACGACGGTAAACTCCTCGACTTTTCCGGGGAGGATAACGAACTTCCAGACCCTCGCGTACATATGCACCTCCGGGCGGGCCAAGGGGAACGATCGAGTGACCGATGTTACCTTCCGTTCGAGCCGATGAATATCGAGCGGCTACCCTTGAGCCTCAACAAGATCAGGGCCCCGATCATTCACGTCAGCCTGCCAATACACGCACTCGAGCCGGGCAAAGCAAAGGGTGATTGAGTTCGAGCTGGAATTTCCTTTTTGAGCTTCCCCTTTGTCCGAAAGCCTAGCCCTCCCGCCCTGTCGTGTCAACCGCAAGTGGCCCCGGAAATCGACCTTCGACGACCTGTTGAACGATCGCTGAAATGGCTGGTTCTGGCTCTCACTCACCAGGTTTCTACCTCCAAACCGTCGCTATCGCGTTCCTACGAACATAAACGATGAAGATCAGCGTCCGAAGGTTCGTAGGTAGAGTTCAAAATGGCAATGTGAGCTTAATCCCTGATAGATTTGCCGGACAGATCGGTGAAGGTCACCTTCCACGGTATTTGACTTAGGTCGAGACGCGCAATCGTTACGGGGAGTTGGAACCGTCGCGGACCGGCGCTTCCCGGATTGATGTAGAGGACACCGCCGCTTTCCGTACGGGCTGGCTTGTGCGAGTGCCCGCTCACGACAATGTGAAAACCGGCGGCGGCGGGATTGAGGTCCAGCGCATGGACGTCATGGAGCACGTAGATTGTTGCCGCACCGGCCTCGACGACCTCCGTTTCAGGCAGCGCGGAGGCCCAGGATTCCGTATCCACGTTTCCCCTCACGGCAACGACAGGAGCAATCGTTTTCAGTGTGTCGATGATCTCCGGTTTTCCAACATCGCCCGCGTGAATGATCAGCTCCGATCCTTCGAGCGCGCGCAGTGCCTCCTGCCGCAATAATCCATGAGTGTCTGAGATCAAGCCGATCGCGGTGATCGTGCGGCTCATTGTTCGTACCCTTGTCAGAGCGGTTTGCGGAAATATGCGTTCTCGGGTTAAAACCCCTGAAGAAGATACAGACTTCATGTCGTGCCTGAAGGCACGACCCACAAAACTTAAGATTTTCTCCGCCGCATGCTAGATCAATTCTTCCCGCCTGGCGGGGAATTGTGGGATTGCGAAATCCATTCACGAACTTGCTCTTCCAGAATATCGAGCGGCAAAGTTCCGTTTCGCAGCACGACGTCGTGAAACGCCCGGATGTCGAATTTCGGCCCGAGTTCTTTCTCGGCCAGCGTGCGCAGCTCCAAGATTTTCAGCTGGCCGATCTTGTACGCGAGTGCCTGGCCGGGCCAGGCGATGTAGCGGTCAACTTCGCTGGCCATGAAATCGCGTGAAGGATCGGCCCCGGAGCCGTACATATAATCGATGGCTTTCTCGCGGGTCCAGCCCTGCGTGTGAATTCCCGTGTCAACAACCAGCCGCGCAGCGCGAAATAACTCACCTTGTAATTGCCCATACTGTTCATATGGCGTTTCGTACATGTGCAGGGCGGAGCCCAGCGTCTCCGCATACAGGGCCCAGCCTTCCGTGTAGGCAGTGAACTCGGAAATCTTGCGGAAATTCGGCACGCCCGGAGTTTCGTAGGAGAGCGCGATCTGCAGGTGATGTCCCGGCACCGACTCATGCAGGATGGTCGATTCCGAGCAGCAACTCGACTGCTTTTCCGGATCGATGGTGCGCATGTAGAAATAGCCGGCGCGGGAGCCGTCGAGCGCCGGCTCCTCGTAATATTCCGAGGACGTGCGGGCGCGGTCCGGCGGAATGGCGGCGACTCCGTAGGTCATGCGCGGGAGGACTTTAAAGAGTCGAGGAAGTTCGGGATCGATGCGTTTCGCGATGTCGCGTCCATGCACGAGGATTTCTTCTTCGCTGTGGAAGCGGAAACGCGGCGCGTTCAGGACTTGGTCCGAAAACTCCTCGGGGGTGCCGGTAAAATTGAGTTGCTGGCGAATTTTCAACATCTCGGATTGAATGCGCTCCACTTCTTTCAAGCCGATTTCGTGGATCTGCTCGGGCATGTAGTTCGTCGTGGTCATGTGTTTCACGAGGAACGCGTACATGGCCGCGCCGCCGGGCGCCTGCGAAATCCCGACGGTGTCGCGCGCGGCGGGGATGTAGGTGGTGGTGACGTAGTCTCGCAACTTGCGCCACGCCGGGAGGAACGACTGGGTGTACGCGTCCACCGCGGATGTTCGGAGGCGCTCCTGCTCCGCAGCCGGAATCGACTCGGGAAATGTCGTGAAGGATTTTAGCAGCGGGCTCTGGAGCGGCTCGGAATCCATTTCCACGTTGAGTTGGTCCACCTCGCGTTCGGCCACCAGCCGCGGCTGGGTTTTCTCCTGCGCGACGGCCAGATTCGCCGCGGCGATCGTTTGATCCACCCAGGGCGGCAACGCGCGCAAGCGGGCCACCTGATTTTCGTAGTCCTTGACTGAGTTTGCGGGCGCGACGGCCATGGTGCTGAAGATGTTCAGGTGTCCGCCCACGAGATGATTGACGCTGAAGTACGTCGAGACGATGTCCGTTTCAGCGATCTCCTGTTCGAGCTGCCAATCCAGCAGCCGGTAGCTGAGGCGATCCTGCCCTTTGAGTGGAGTCTCCGGGATGGCATGCAAACGGCCGAGGAATTGTTGCAGGGATTTGCGGTACTGCTGCTGGTGCTCTGGCGAAGGATCATCCCACCGGTCGTTGTACTCGCTGCGGCCGAGGAACGTGGCTTGTCCGGGATCTTCTCGAAGCTGAAATTCGTAGTAGTCGGAAAACAATTTCTGCAGGCCGGTGTTTTGCGACCGTCCAGTCCGCGGAAATGCCAGAACCAAAAGAAGGAATGCGGCAAGACATCCGAACTTCGAGGACCTATTCACGTGATTGCACATCAGCGCTCTCCCTTGAACCTGAACACCGGATCGGTGGATGCTCCGGTCCATAGTAGATTTTGGACGCGCCTTTTGCCAAGCGGAGAATCAACGGACGGACAATCCCGGAGCTTGTATAGGCAGGGAGGGAATGCCGAGGAACAAAGTTGGCAGGGCTATCATTTCTGGAGTACGATTCTTCCATTCCCGGCGGCGAAGATGCGTGCTTAACTTTATTCGGTAGGGAAGTCCGCTTGCGAATCGTTCGGCGGAGGTCGTCATGGTGAAAATGAAAAGTCGAAGTCTTGTTTTTATCGGCATTGCAATCGTGGCGGCGCTGGTAGGGATTTTCGCCTGGACGTCTTACGGGCAGTTCGGCCGGTCCAAATACACGAGTCCTCCGGCGAGCGTTGCGGCCACCATTGCCGGCGATCCGATCAACATTGAGTATTACGCGCCCTCGATGCACGGACGCAAAATCATGGGCGGCCTGGTCCCATTTGGCGCGGTCTGGTGCACCGGAGCGAACTGGGCGACCAAAATCACGACGCAGGCCAATCTTGAAATGGGCGGCCTGAAGCTTCCCGCGGGAAGCTATAGCATCTGGACGCTTCCTAACCAAAACGAATGGGCTCTTATCATCAATAAGCAGACGGGCCAGTTTCATCTCAATTACGATTCTTCCCAGGACTTTGGCCGCACGAAAATGAATCTGAAGACGCTCGCCGCTCCGGTGGAAACCTTCAAGATTGAATTGAGATCGGATGGAGGCAACAAGGGAACGCTGGCGCTGCTTTGGGAGACGACGGAAGCCTCTATCCCATTTACGGTCGCCCAGTAAATCCAGTCTGCAATCCATTCGCCGGAGGTGCGGAAGCGGGCCGGCTTTGCTCTTGCTGGGCGGCCGCCGCGCTGGCCTTTACAAAAACCTCCATTACCATGGCTGGCGAAGATCCAGTGTTCCTGAACCCGTGCGGCGTACCTTTTTCCATAAAATAAGCTTGCCCTGGCGTTGCTTCGACCGGTTTTGCAGAGCCAATGGTCAGCTCGATTTTCCCGGTGACGGGAATAAACAGGTGGAACCGAACATCCTCATGTTTATGCACGCTGCGGACAGCGCCAGGCTGAAGGTCGACGCGTGTGACCCGAACTTCGGCGCGGTCTATCTGCCTGATCGGCGTGACACCTGGGTCGGGACTGTTGACCGCACCGGGCGTCTGGGCGCTCGCCTGCATGGCATAAAGCAACGTCAAAGTCAGAGCAGGAATCATCGTTCGGATTCGCATTGTTCTCCTCCTATGGAGTTTGACTAAATTGTACGGTTCTTTTCAGATGCGCGTCATTCCCGGATTGTACGATTATTGGCATCAGTCGGCTTAATTTTCGCGCACCGACCCGTCAAGGAGTCCTCCACGCTGAGTAGCTTGACTTGGGGCTCGCGCGGCTCTACTCTGTGCGCCGAAGGGTAAGGAGCGCCTTCGCACTATGAGTTCAACCACCATGAAAAGAGAGTTCCGCGGACGAAGGGGCGTGTGGCTACTGCTTGGGATGCTGTTCGCAGCCGTGCCTTTAGCGGCGGCTACGGCTCGAATCTATGTCACGAACAGAGGTGGAACCACCATCAGTGTGATCGACCCTGCGACGAACAAGGTCGTGGAGGTGATCAAAGGCATTGAATCGCCCGAGGTAGTGCGATTCTCTCCCGACGGAAGCCTGCTCTATATCGCCAACAGGAGCGTGGACGTCCTCTACGTAATGGATCGCAAGAGCGGAAAATATCTCAAGAAGGTGCCCCTGAGTGGTTGGGCCAATGACGCGATGGTGACGAACGATGGAAAGCTGATTTTAGTCTGCATCCGTAACACCGGCACAGACGCGGTGGATGTCGGAGCGCTGGATATCATCGACGCCAAATCCCTGGAGAAGATCAAGAGTATTCCGGTGAAACGAGGGCTGCACGACATATCCGTGACGGGCGATGGCAAGTTTGCGGCCGCCGGCTCGCCGCCGGGACAATCTATAACCGTCTTTGATCTCCAGAAGATGGAAATCGCCTGGGAGGTTAACTATGACCAGGGAGTGCTGCCTTTAATCATTGAAAGTAACCCGGACGGCTCGGGCCACCGAATCTTCGCGCAGCTGAACCGAACGAATGGATTCTCAGTCGTGGATTTTGCGACGCACAAGGAAGTGCAAAGAATCACGAACCCCGACGAACCCAAAGGGTTCGGCCCCGGGTGCGAAGGCATCAGTCACGGCATTGGCATAGCCCCGGACCATAAGACCCTGTGGACCAACAGCAGGCCGGCCAATGCTGTTTTCGTCTACTCGCTCCCTGACCTCAAACTGCTGGGACATGTCTCATTGCCCGAAACCCCTGTACCGGGAAAGGCGCCGAGGGGTGGTGGACCCGCCTGGATCACTTTCTCGCCCGACGGCCGGACCGTCTACGATTCCACTTGCGGGACCAAGTCGGTGTCCGCCATCGATGTGGAGGCAATGAAAGAGATCACTCGCATCCCTGTCGGAGAGATGCCCGACCGCATCAGCACATTGGTGCTGCCCTAAAGTTGTGATTCGGCCCTCTGTCGGTGACAACGAACTGCTGGCTGTCACATAGACTTTGAGCTAGTGAATGTGAGGTGAGTATGATTTCGAGGGTTCTGGCAAAGATAATTTCTGCTGGTTTCGTGGTAGCGGCTGCCGTCCTACTGTGCGTGTTTGCTCCCTTTGCTCCCTTTGCTACGGCGCAGTCCTCCGGGAGTCCCGACGCGCAAACACCGCAGCTTGATTATGAGTTTTTCAAAACGCGCGTCGAACCTATCTTTCTGAAAGTACGGTCGGAGGACCATGCTCGCTGCTACGTTTGCCACCAAATGATGCGTCATGGTGGCGGACCGCTTAGTCTGGAGATGCTGCCAGCCGGGGCGAGCTTTTGGACTGAAGAGCAGTCTCGCCATAACTTCGAGGTGGTCTCGAAACTGGTAGTTCCCGGCAAACCAGACTTGAGCCTGTTTCTACGAATGCCGTTGGCGCCGGAGGCGGGCGGCCTCGCCGACACCCACCAGGGAGGAAGGCAATTTGCCTCCGAGGACGACCCGGACTGGAAGAATATGAAGGCGTGGGTTCTCGGGCAAAAAGCAGGAGGTTCCTCCGCTCCGTAGCCAAAAGGGCTCCGAACTGCTCCCCATTCCCACCGAGATCTGCGGTTGAGACTTCCTTTCGATCGACGATGTGTCGTGAAACCGCAAGATAATTCGCGTTGCCTCGTTATGACCAAGGTGTAACGGAGGCCCGGTTGGCCCAAACTTTAATGCGTTCCAGGGGTTTAACGGAATGGGCCAAATCTATCGGTCAGTGGAGAAGAGAATTCATCATTTTCGGGATCGACACAATACTCTTTTGATGCGCCGGGCACGTCTTTCAGTCGGTTGTCAGCACAAATCCACAATCAGAGTGCTGACACACAGCACGCCCTGATTATCGCATTTAAGAACCATTAGCAAGGACGGGCTGCCGAACGTCGGGCTAACTCCTGATGTGCCGGCTTATCGAAATGGTTGGTCCGCCAGTAAGATTCGCGCACGCAAGAGTCAGAAGTGAGCGCCCCGACCGCTCTCCTTCTCCACCCCGCGCACCCGTAACGGCGGTTCGCCGTTCAATCACTCAGAAAGGCGGGGGAGGGAGCATTTTGCCGTCGCCATACAATACGCCCCAGATACTTTGACTCGCGGTTCGTCCGCGCTTACACTCGAAACGATGGGTTCGACTCCCCGATACCCGCGGTCTTACGGCTCCCGCATCAACTGGGGTGGGATGCTGACGCCCGCCATTCGCAACATCATTATCGTTTGCACGGGCGTGTTCCTGCTGCAAACGCTGCTCAAGCTATTTGTTCCCGCTGCGGCAATCTGGTTTGAGAGAGTGTTTGGTCTGGTTCCGCTCGCCGTCACATCATGGACTGCGGTTTTGGCAGCCGTTGACTTACCTGTTTCTCCACGGCGGCATCCTGCACCTGCTGTTCAACATGCTGTTCCTCTGGATGTTCGGTTCGGACCTGGAGCGCACGTGGGGCACGCATCGCTTCTACGTGTTTTTCCTCGTGACGGGAATCGGCGCGGGCTGTATTAACGTTCTGGTGAAGACATTGCTTGATACACATGGCACAAGCTCATCAGTCACGACGCCCACGATCGGCGCGTCGGGCGCGATCTATGGCGTGATGCTAGCAGCCGCGATTGTATTTCCCGAACGCCAGATCTGGTTGATCCCGTTCCCCGTGCAGATTCCGATGAAGATTTACGTGGCAGGGGCGATCGCCATCGAATTTTTTTCGACACTCGGAACGGGTGGCGACAACGTGAGTCACGTGACGCATCTCGGCGGCGCGCTGGTCGGTTATCTCTATCTTCGCCGAGGGCTGTTCCTGTACCGCGCGCGCAACGAATTTCTCGACTGGAAACGCCGCCGCGCCAAGCGGAAGTTTGAAGTCTACATGCGCGACCACAAAGATGAACCACCGGGCAGCTCTGACGACCGCTGGGTGAATTAGCACACCTCCTAACATTCCAGCCAAATGTGGATTCTTCAGGGGTTGAAACCCCTGAAGACGGACTCGACTTATGTCGCGGCTGAAGCCGCAACCCACAAAGCGCACCCATGTACACGTGCAAGCAATTTCCAGCCCAATCAGGTTGTGATCTAGTTTGAAAAGAAACATGCCCGCTCCGTCCCGGAGAACGCGGGACGCAGCGGCCGCGACTTGAAAACACTACATGGTGGTGGCCGTCGCATTTGCAGCGGCGGTCCACTTCTTGGGCGGGCAGCGGCTTGTTTTATCGAGAACTAAACTGATCCACTCCCTAAATCAGGTCAGAATGGCAATAGCACGCTGCGGAAAAACTCGTAGGGTTTGTGGGTCGTGCCTGTAGGCACGACAAAACGCTCTGTGTTCTTGGGGGGTTTTAACCCCTGAAGACCTGAATACGAATATTTCTGTAACTTGTTAGGAATCAGAAACCAAAAAGCGAGGCGGAAGCGCGGCGCCTTTTTTTCCTCTTCGCGCGGCGCGTTTTCTCATCTTTATTGCCGATGATGTGAAACTTCATGAAATTTGTCGTGCCGCCGACAAACAACGGCGTCCCCGCCACGATTCCCACGACGTCCCCGCGCTTGACGAGTTTCTCTTCGAGCAGCCGTTTTTCCGTGACGAGAACGAGCTCCTCGATGTTTTGCACTTCGGCAATCGTCCGCGGCACCACGCCCCAGTAGAGCGAGAGCCTCCGTCGCGTTTCCTGGATCGTGGAAAAAGCGATAATGGGGCGGCGCGGCCGGTGTTTTGAAATCAGGCGGCCTGTCGAGCCGGTCTCCGTGAATACGGCGATGACTTTCATCTGCAATTCTTCCGAAGCATGACAAATCAGTTCGGCGGCCGTCTCCGCAATGTTGAATTGCGCGGGTTGCGGCCGGAGGATGCGTGAATCGCTGGACTCGGCTTCGCGAATGATGCGGTCCATCATTTCCACCGTTTCGATCGGGTACGCTCCCGCGGCGGTTTCAGCGGAGAGCATCAGCGCGTCGCTGCCGTCGAACACGGCGTTGGCGACGTCGGAGGCTTCGGCGCGCGTCGGGCGGGGGTTCTGCGTCATGGACTCGAGCATCTGCGTTGCGGTGATCACCGGCAGCCGCGCCTCGCAGGCCTTCGCGATGATCAGCTTCTGAATCACGGGCACTTTCTCGGGGCTCATCTCCACGCCCAGGTCGCCGCGCGCGACCATCACGCCATCGGCCACGCGCAGAATCTCGTCAAGATTTTCAATCGCCTCGGGCTTTTCAAGCTTGGCGATGATCGGGACGTTCTTCCGCGCCCGCGCGATCGCGGACTTTGCCAGAAGCACATCCTAGGCGCTGCGAACAAAGCTGACCGCGACGAAATTTACGCCGTGGCGCAAGGCGAATGCTGAGGTCGTCATGATCTCTCGCGGTAACGGCCGGAATCCGCAGTTTAACGCCGGGCAGGTTGATGCCCTTATGTTCGCCCAGTTCTCCGCCATTAACGACGTTGCACAGGACCGAGTTCGATGTCGTCGACAGCACGCGAAGCTCGATGAGGCCGTCCCCCAGAAGGATGCGGTTCACCGCGGGAGACGTCGCGCGGCAGACGTTTGTAGGTGGTGCTGACGCCTGCACTGGTGCCAGCGAAGTCGCGCGTCGAGATCGTGAAACGTTGTCCCGCGCGCAACTGAACGTGTTGTCCGTCCACGAGCGCGCCCGTGCGAATTTTCGGTCCCTGCAGATCGGCAAGGATTCCGATGGGCTTCGCGAGCCGCGCCGGAAGCCTCCCGCAGCCGCTTGATCGTCCGCGCGTGCTCCGCATGAGTCCCATGCGAGAAATTGAGCCGCGCAACGTCCATCCCGGCGCGCATCAGCCGCTCGATCATTTCCGCTGAATCGCTGGCGGGTCCGAGAGTGCATACAATTTTAGCGCTGCGAAAATTCATGGTTTTGTCCGAACCCATTCTACCGGGAAGGGGTATGAGGTTTCTTCAGCCTACTTCGAGGAGGCGAAGTCCGAGACCACATGATACAGGAACGCGACACCTTTGCGAAAGCTCTCGATCGGAATGCGTTCATCGTCCCCGTGCATTCGCGCATCATCGCCCTCGGTGAGAGGGAAGGGATCCAAGCCATAGGCCTGAACCTTGTGAAGGCGGAGGCTGGCGGAATCGGTCGCCCCGGTGGAAAGAAAAGGAAGAGCGATGGCCCCGGAAAAATCCTGCGGAGTGATGCGTTCGATGGTCTTGTACAGCGGGCTGGTGATGTCGGAAGGCGGCGCGTTTTCGCCCGGGATCGGGGGCGAGCTTGAACTTGATCTGAGGGTCGCTGACGATCTTGCCGAATTGCCCGATCAGTTCGTCGATGGAATGTCCGGGGAGCATTCGCACATTCAAGTTGGCCGTGGCCTCCGAGGGAA
The DNA here is from genome assembly GCA_963811715.1 of Terriglobia bacterium. Classification (GTDB taxonomy): domain Bacteria; phylum Acidobacteriota; class Terriglobia; order Acidiferrales; family UBA7541; genus Palsa-360. Next base: position 428,539 of record CAWESM010000003.1, on the reverse strand, counting down.
TCACGTTGTTCCGGAATCCGGCGTTGATGATCGTCGGCGTGATCGAATCGCGCAGCATCGAGTTCCACATGGGACTCTGTTCGGAGAGATGCTTCACCGCCAGGTCCACTCGCTCGGGCTGTTCGAGTGCGCGCATCCATTTGGCGGTATCGTCCTCCTCGATCTTTGCGAGCTGTTCGAAGTAGCGCCGCGTAATCGTATTGGGGTCTGCCGGCACCTGGAAGGTCCCGAGTTTCGCGATAGCCGCGGCCAGGTGCACCACCGCATTGTCCGGGCGCGGCATCGAACCGTGCCCCGAGGGTCCCGTAGCAGTAACGATGACGTTGTAGGAGACTTTTTCGCTCGCCTGGATCCCGACGTATTGCACCTTGCCGTCTTTTAGCATCTACGCGGCCGCCTTCATTCAAGGCATAGGCGCAGGCGATTTTGTCCCAGTATTTCTCGATGACGACCTTGATGCTGGCCGAGCCGCCCTGTTCTTCATCGGCGCTGGCCAGGAAAATGACGTCGCGCCCCAGCCTCGCGCCGGCGCGCTTCAGCGCGACCACGGTGGCAAGGTTTGCGGCGAGCATGGCCTTGTCGTCGATCGACCCTCGGCCGTAGAGATAGCCCTCACGAATGACTGCGCCGAAGGGATCCACGGACCACCTGGTTGGATCGACGCCAACAGTGTCCTGATGCGCGACCAGCAGCAGCGCGTTCGCCGGGTCCGGCAGCGGGCCAGCCTGCAGGCGGCCGATGGCGACGCCTCGTCCCGGCGTAATTTCCACCACTTCATTCGGGATACCCTCTTTCTGAAGTATTCCTGAAATATATTTGGCGACCGCCATTTCATTTCCGGGGGGATTCGACGTGTTGATTCGGATCATGTCGGAAGCCAGCCCTGAGCCTCCTCGGCGAGTTTCGCCGAGATCGGGCTGCGAGGACGGCGCCTGCGCGCGAGCGTTCCCGCCAGCAAAAATAAGCCATGCGAAGGCGAGGATGATTGGGGACAAACGGCGAAACATTGCGCGATCCTCCCGGCGAGGTGGCATTTAGTTCCGGCGGGCTACAAGCGTAGCCCGCACTTAAATATAGCCCGCGCCCTCCGGCCCACGATCCGACGCGTCAAAACACTCGCGATTCAATCATCGTACCATGTGCGTGCGGCGCGCAAGCCTTGCAAGCAGACGATGTGCCGCGATCAAAAACTGCATTTGAACATCCCGGCGCTTCGTGGCAGCATCGAACAGGCAGGGTGAGCGCCGTTTGGGCCGGTTCTTGGGGCTTGGCGATGAAGCCTCCCGCAGCCGGCAGCAAGTCCTGATCCCGAGAGGTTTACCCAGCCATGCGAACCAAATTCTTTCGCGGGTTAGTCCTGGGGACGCTTATTTTCACGCTGCTGATTCCGGCGGGAGAAACGCGCGCCTGGGCGCAGACGAAAGACAAGCAGGACAAGCAGCAGCCGCAAGCCCCGCCGGAGCAGACGCCCGGCGGTTCTCCATTTCCGTCACCGTGCCCGTGGTGAGCGTGGACGTCGTGATTACCGACAACAACGGGAATTTCCTGACTGGGACTGAAAAAGGAAAATTTCCGCATTACCGAAGACGGCGCGGCGCAGACGATCACGAACTTCGCGCCCACCGATGCGCCCATTACGATCGTGCTGCTGCTGGAATTCAGCAAGCTGGGCTATCAGGTTTTTACCTATAATGCGCGGAATTGGTCCGCAGCCTTCCTGAGCAATCTGAAGCCGAATGATTGGGTCGCGCTGGAGACCTTCAACATGCGCTCGAACGTCGAAGTGGACTTCACTCACAACCGCGACGAAGTCATGCAGGGACTTTACCAGCTTGTATTTCCGCCGTTCAGTGAATCGAATCTCTTCGATGCGCTCGCGGATGTTCTGGACCGCATGAAGGACGCCAAGGGCAAGAAGGCCGTCCTGGTCCTGGCTTCCGGAATTGACACGTTCAGCAGAATGAATCTCGATCAAGTCATGAAGCGGATTCGGGAAACCGACGCAACCATTTTCACCGTGGGCGTGGGCGAACAATTTTTCATCCGCGCGGACGCCGGGGGCGGCATGGGGTCCGGCGCGCAACTGACCTATTTGCAGGCGCAGAACCAGCTGAAAACATTTGCGGCGATGACGGGAGGACGCTCGTGGCTCCCGCGCTTTGACGGCGAAATTCCCGGCATCATGCAGGACGTGGCCGCCAGTTTGCGCAACCAATACAGCATGGCCTACTCCCCTTCCAATTCGGCGCTCGACGGAAAGTACCGCAAGATCAAGGTCGAGCTGGTAGCGCCCGACGGCGGTCCGCTGACCGTGCTGGATCAGAAGGGCAAGAAGGTGAAGTTCCAGGTGTACGCGCGCCAGGGCTATACGGCGCCGAAATCGAATGTCGCCAATTAGCCGTGGGCGATCAAGGTTTCATGCTGCGCTTCATTTCGATTCGCATTTTTTCTGCTACGGGGTGAGTTTCGATGCCAGCTCGCGGGCGCGAGCGGCGTTGAGGGCGAATTGAGCGTCCATCTCGGGGTAAGGCGCGCCCTGGTGCGGGCGATACGTTTCCAGGCCCACTCGAAGTTGCGCTTCCGCCACTCGCAGCCGTATCGCCTCGGCGGCCAATTCGATGGCTGCCTCCGCCGCAAGCCGCACCGGAATTTTGTAGAGCCAGCCTTCCTCATCAAGCACCAGGAACTGGTAGTCGCGCGCCTCTTCGTACTGTCCGCCGCGCACCGTCGGCATCTCTCCTTGAAACTGATATTCGTAGCGGCCCGTTGCGGTGCGCAGTCGTGTCCATCCGGGTTGAGAGGGTTCAGCCATTGTTCTCTACTGAGCTGGCTCTAGCTTACATCATCCTAGCGATGCCCAACTTTGGAATGCTGTCTACGAGTGGCAGTTGTCCTGGGGTATACTCACCACCTAAGAAATCTCGGAGGGCACATGAAACTGAAATTGTTGCGGGCCAGCGTTTTGGTAGCGTTGTTCGCATTACCTGTTTTCGGCCAGGGCCAACAAGCGCGGATTCTTGGCACGATCGATTCATTCAATGGGCAGATCCTGGTGGTGAAGCCGCAAGATGGCCAGGTCGCTTCGATCACGGTTCCACCGGATCTAAAGGTTATGGCGAATGCCAAAGCCGGTCTTGCCGACATCAAGCCCGGTGATTTCGTCGGCTCTGCCGCGGACAAGGGCCCCGACGGCAAGCTGCACGCCGAAGAGGTTCATATCTTCCCCGAAACAATGCGCGGCACCGGCGAGGGCCATCGCCCCATGGGCCCTGATCCCAACCGCACGATGACCAATGGCACCGTCTCCATGGCGGGGCCCGAGGATCGGACCATGACGAACGGCACCGTCAGCGGAGTCAGCGGCGGCTCAAGCAGGACGATTGTGATCAAGTACAAGGACGGGGAACAGACGATTGAAGTGGCGCCCGACACGCCGATTGTAACGCGGGTTGTCGGCGACAGGAGCCTCTTGAAGCCGGGCGCCGCTGTATTGGTCCTCGCCGCACAAAAAGATGGCGGCCTGGTTGCCACGGGAGTGACCGCTGAAAAGGATGGCGTCAAGCCAAGGTAATACGGGTGGTTCGATCCGGCGAGGAGATTCGGCCTTTTTGCGATGGACCTCGACGCAACCCAGCCTCGGGTAAGTGCTATTCCAATGAAGGATTCCCAGTCCCGCCAGAGGAGCCTTAAGTTCAGGCTCCTCTGGCTTTTCTTTTTCGTTCTCTTAGTTTTTGGTTTCTATCGGCTTCGATACGATCTGCGCAGCTATTCTTTGTTGATCCATTTTCTTGATCCCCAAGCTTCAGGCCCGCTTTTGCGCTGGGAAACTTATGCGGTGACCACACAGGAGATTACGCTTCCCGGCACAAATGGCCCCGTGCGGGCGCGTTTGTACCTGCCGAGTGGCGTCGCGCATCCGCCGGGTATGGTTGTCCTGCACGGAATCCACCACTTGGGAATTGACGAGCCGCGGCTGATGAGTTTTTCGCGCGCGGCTGCTGGCGGCGGTTTTGCGGTGCTGACTCCCGAGATTGACGCCCTGGCCGACTACCATGTCGATGCCGCTTCGATTGCGACGATTGGCGAATCTCCCGGGTTCCTGCAGCAGCGCTTAGGCACGGGCCCCGTGACGATGGTTGGCGTGAGTTTTGCCGGCAGCCTCTCGCTGCTTGCGGCTTGCGATCCGCGATATGCTCCGCATATTCGAGCGTTACTCCTGATGGGCGCCTACGATGATCTTGGGCGCGTGTCTCGCTTTCTAGCAACCAACCAGGCCGAGCTTCCCGATGGGCGCAAGGTGCCTTACACCGCGCACGATTACGGCGCGGCCGTTTTTGTGTACTCCAATCTGGAGAAGTTTTTTTCGACGAGCGATCTGGGTGTCGCGCACGAGGCGCTGCGCGATTGGTTGTGGGAGCAGCCTCAAGATGCGCAGAAGCTACTTCGCGCAACTGAGTCCCGCCGGCCGGGCCACCATGGAGATTTTGCTCGCGCGGCAAATTGACCGTCTGCGCCCGCAATTGTTGGACGTCATTCGAGTGGATGAAACGCAACTTGCGGCGTTTTCCCCGCAAGGGAAGCTGGGCGATCTGCATGTGCCGGTTTTTGTATCTGCATGGCTCGACCGACGACATTATTCCTTCCACCGAAAGTCTCTGGCTGCAACGGGAAATCCCTCCGAAATATTTGCGCGAGGTGCTGATCACGCCTGCTTTTTCTCACGTCGACCCGGACAAGAGCGCGGCATGGTACGAAAACGTAAGGCTTGTGAGATTTCTGGCCGGCGTTCTCCGCGCTTCGGAATGATGCGGGGATGAAATTTGAAATCTGAGATGGCATCTACACCGTTTCTTGCGAGAGATTTGCCGTTACACAGCAGTGCGCTTGGTTGAGGCGTCATAACCGATCTTGTGGCGCCGGCGTTTCACCGGTGCTTTTGCAGTGCGTTTGCTGCTTAGGAAACCGCCGGCGAGACGCCGGCGCCACGAAGAGTCTGTGCTCAGGAACAGGATTCGTAGATTGCTTTCCACTCACTCGCGTCATCTCGGGTTTTGCACCAGCCACCAGTCACGAGTCACCAGTCACTTCTTCTGCCGCAAATCGCGGCCCGACATTTCCCCGGGCACGGGAAGGCCGAGAACGCCGAGCAGCGTCGGCGCGATATCGCGAAGTGAGCCGCCAGGCGCAGAGCGGCGCGATCGCCATCCTCTGTCGCAATGATGAGCGGAACGGGATTCGTGGTGTGATAGGTGTGCGGCCCGCCGGTCACGGGATCGATCATGGTTTCGGCGTTGCCGTGGTCGGCGGTCACAATCCACGCTCCGCCGCGCGGCTGCAGAACTTGCCGGATGCGGCCCAGGCACTCGTCCACGGTTTCGACGGCCTTGATTGCGGCTTCGAGCTTGCCCGAGTGGCCGACCATGTCGGCGTTGGCGAAATTCATCACGATGGCGTCGAAGTCGCCCTTTTCGACGGCCTTCACGATGTTGTCGGCGATGCCCGCGGCGCTCATTTCCGGCTTCAAATCGTACGTGGGCACTTTCGGCGACGGCACGAGGATGCGCTCCTCGCCGCCGAACGGTTTTTCGATGCCGCCGTTGAAAAAATACGTGACGTGGGCGTACTTTTCGGTTTCGGCGCAGCGGAGATTCTTCAGATTCTGCTCGGCGAAAACTTGCGCGAGGATGTGCGCGATTTTTTCGGGAGCAATCACGTAGCGCAGCCACGGCCAGGCTTTGTCGTACTGCGTCATCGCGACGTAGCAGAGATTTTGTCGGGCGCTTCGCGTCGGCGAACTCCTTAAATCCCGGTTCGGCGATGGCGCGCGTCATCTGGCGGGCGCGGTCGGCGCGAAAATTGAAAAAAATTACCGCGTCGTCGTCGCGCATCGGCCCCACGGGCGGAGCCGGAGGGCGTGGCGATTTCCGTGATCACGATCGGGTCGATGAATTCATCGGTGACACCTCGTTCGTAGCTGCGGCGGACGGCTTCGACTGGATCGGCCGTTTTCACCGGCGCGTCGCCGTGAACGACGGCGCGATAGGCGCGCTCGACGCGCTCCCAGCGATTGTCGCGATCCATCGCGTAGTAGCGGCCTGTGAGCGACGCGATGCGCCCGCAGCCGGTCTCGCGCATTTTCTGCTGCAATTGCTGGATGAATTCGACGCCGCTGTGCGGCGGCGTGTCGCGGCCGTCCATGAAGCAGTGGATAAAAACGCGCTCGACGTGCTGCTCGCGCGCCATCCGCAGCAGCGCAAATAGATGCTGCATGTGCGAGTGCACGCCGCCATCGCTCAGCAGGCCGAGAAGATGCAGATTGCGCGCGCGGCCGCGCTCCATCGCCTCGACCAGCAGCGGCTGCTTGAAAAATTCTCCGCTCGCGATCATCTAGGTCGATGCGCGTGATGTCCATGTGAATGATGCGGCCCGCGCCCATATTCATGTGGCCCACTTCGCTGTTGCCCATCTGCCCTTCCGGCAGGCCAACGTAGGGCCCGGACGTGTGGATCAGCGTGTTAGGAAAATCCTTGAGCAGGCGGTCGTAATTCGGTTTCCGCGCGAGGGCGATCGCGTTGCCTTTGGTTTCAGCGCGGTAGCCCCATCCATCGAGAACGGTCAGTACAATCGGTTTCGGTCGTTTTGGCATAGGCGATAAGAATCCATGATGCGCGTAGAGTCCTAAGTGACGGCGCCAACGGAAGGATTATCTTATCATCGGCTAGAGAAACGGGTTGCGGACTTCCAGATCATCAAATTTCTGCCCATCTTGGAAGTCCTCGGTGTATAAAATCCCGCACTTTGCCTCGATCGCACCAGCGACGATTAAGGCGTCATACCACTGCACACGGAATCGATCAAGAATCTGAAGAGCTCGAAGGCAAAGGGAGGGCGATGAGTAGACGGCCCAAAGCGGACGAAGGACTGTCGCAAGGAATTGCTCGGCTTGCTCAAGGTGCATGGGTTCTGGAAAACGCCGATAAGCGACGTTGAAGAATTCCTGAACCACTTGGTAACTGATCACGCCTTTCCCGGTTGTGAGGGCTTGGTTGATCAAGCGATCCGCTTCCGCAGTCTTTCGTGCGGTCGATTGATCGAACGAATAGACAAGGATATTGGTGTCGAGGAAGAATCTATCGTTCATTCATTTCATCACGTGTATAAGGGCCAGCCGAGCGAACGGTGCGCCGGAGTCGCTTCATCAGGGAATCGTATTCCTCGGCCTTGCCTGCCTGTCGGGTGAATTGGACGAGCCATTCGCGGAACGCCTCATTGAGGGTGCGCTTTTGTGCCCGGGCGAGTTGACGCGCCTGCTCGATAAGCTCTTCATCTGCACTAAGCGTAATATTTTTCATACGAAAATAGTGTACACTATTTTCGTGTGGAATGCAACGCAACTATTTTGGCAGTGATGGTGTAGTTTGGCTGGTCAGATGGGCTAGGTGCCGAGAGTTAAGCGCAAGTCAAGCCACACTGTTAAGACGAAACGGCACCACCACTACTTTTGCGCTAGGGCTGCCCGGCCAGGAAACCTCGCGGCAGCGCCCAATTCTTCCTCGATGCGCAAGAGCTGATTGTACTTGGCGACGCGGTCGGTGCGGGAGGCCGAGCCGGTCTTGATTTGGCCGGTGCCCATGGCGACGACGAGATCGGCGATGAACGTATCCTCTGTTTCGCCGGAGCGGTGCGAGACGATCGACGCGTAGCCCGCCTTGCGCGCCATCTCGATGGCCTCGATGGTTTCCGTCACCGTGCCGATCTGATTGAGCTTGATCAATATCGCGTTGCCGACTTTTTCGGAAATCCCGCGCTGCAAGCGGATCGTGTTGGTCACGAACAGATCGTCGCCGACCAGTTGAGTCTTGCCGCCAAGTTCGGCCGTAAGATGTTTCCATCCGGCCCAATCGTCTTCGGCGAGGCCGTCTTCGATCGAGACGATGGGGAACTGCCGCACCCAGTCGGCCCAGAATTTCGTCATTTGCTCCGAGGTGCGTGCGGACTTGTCGGATTTTTTGAAAACGTATTTTCCGCTCGCCTTGTCATAAAATTCGCTCGACGCCGGATCAAGCGCGATCGAAACATGATCGCCCGGCTTGTAGCCCGCCGCCGTGATGGCTTCCAGCACGACTTCGATGGCCTCGTCATTCGATTTCAAATTGGGCGCGAAGCCGCCTTCGTCTCCAACCGCCGTGGAATAGCCGCGCTTGTGCAGCACGGCCTTCAGGTGATGAAAGACTTCGACGCCCATGCGCAAGGCTTCGTCGAACGTCTTTGCGCCGATGGGCATGGCCATAAATTCTTGCAGGTCCACGGAATTATCGGCGTGCGCGCCGCCGTTCAAAATGTTCATCATCGGCACGGGGAGCGTGTTGCCGGAAGGATCGCTCGAATAGCGCGCCAGATATTTGTAGAGTGGCTGGCGCGACGCCACAGCCGCCGCGCGCGCCGCCGCCATCGAGACGGCCAGGATCGCATTCGCGCCGAGGTTACCCTTGTTCGGCGAGCCATCGGTTTCGATCATGCGGCGGTCAAGCGCGCGCTGGTCGGAGGCGTCGAGCCCCGTGACGGCGCGGGCAAGCGCTCCGTTCACGTTGGCGACGGCCTTGAGCACGCCCTTGCCGAGGTAGCGCGATTTGTCACCGTCGCGCAGCTCGATGGCTTCATGCTCGCCGGTGGACGCGCCCGAAGGCACCGCGGCGCGGCCGAGCGCTCCGCCTTCGAGGATGACATCCGCTTCCACCGTAGGATTGCCGCGCGAATCGATAATCTGCCTGCCGTGCACGCGCGCGATTTTCGTCGACATGCTGCCTCCCGATTGGAACCACAGATGAGCACATGATGAAGAGAGTCGAAAGTTGACAGTTGAAAGTTAACAGTTAGAAGCAAACAGCGACACACGCCGCAAGATCACTTTCAACTCTTAACTGTCGACTCTCAACTGCCTGTCCCTCATTCCGGCTCCTCGATCATGGATTCTTCCCGCACGACGACGACCACGCCGCTCTCCGCGACGTGATAGCGCTGGCGGTCGGCTTCGAGATCGTAGCCGATTTCGGCGCGCTCGGGGATCGTGACGTGACGGTCGATGATGGCATTGCGGATGCGGGCATGGCGTCCGATGTTCACATGGTTGAACAGGATGGAGTTTTCCACCTCGCTGTAGCTGTTGATGCGCACGTCGTAACCCACCACCGAGCGTTTCACGCGGCCGCCGGAAATAATCGAGCCGCCGGCAACGATCGAATCCAGCGCCACGCCCATGCGCTCGGGGTCCGCGAAAACGGTCTTCACGGGCGGATACTGGTGCATCCAGGTGCGGAGCGGCCAAGTCTTGTCATAGAGATTGAAAATGGGCGAAACGGAAACCAGATCCATGTTGGCTTCGTAGTAGGCCTCGATGGTGCCAACGTCGCGCCAATACTGCGCGCCAACCTTGTTTTCATCGATGAAGTTGTAGGCGTAGACGCGGTATTTCGAGAAGATGCGCGGCAAGATGTCGCGGCCAAAGTCGTGTTTCGAATTGGGATCCTCGGCGTCGGCCAGCAGCGCCGGGATCAGGAGTTGCGTGTTGAAAATATAGACGCCCATGGAGGCGTTGACCATGTCCGGGTGGAGGTGCGAGCGCTTGGGCGATCGCCGGTTTTTCCTCGAACCCACTGATCCGCCAGTTGGCATCGGTTTCGATGACGCCGAAGCGGCCCGCCGCCTCCTGCGGCGTGATTTCGAATGTGGCGACGGTCGCGTCGCCGCCGGAGTCCACATGCTGCTGGAGCATCTTCTGGTAGTTCATCTTGTAGATGTGGTCGCCGGAAAGAATGATGACGTAACGCGAGTGTTCGCTGCCAATCGAATAGATGTTCTGGTATACGGCATCGGCGGTGCCCAGATACCAGTTCGTCGAGACGCGCATCTGCGGAGGCAGAACTTCGATGAATTCGCCGAGGCCCAATAATTGCGACCATCCCTGGCGGATGTGCCGGTTGAGCGAGAGCGCCTTGTATTGCGTCAGGACAAATACTCGGCGGAGGTCGCTGTTAATGCAGTTGGAAAGCGTAATGTCAATAATTCGATAGACGCCACCGAAGGGCACGGCGGGTTTGGCGCGGTCGCGCGTCAGCGGCCAAAGCCGCTCGCCCTGTCCTCCCGCCAGTAGAACGCCGATCGCGTCGCGCATCAGGGACATGATGTGTCTCGCTGTCCGTACCCGGCTCCCGTGAACCGAGCGGGACCCTTGCCCGGACATTCTAGCAGCAACTCCCGCGAGTCCCATAGCAGGCGAACGGGAGGTCCCGGTCACCCCGGAGACGCCCAAAAAACAAAGCTTGACTTCGGTTGGCGGGTCCGCTAGAAGTGAGTGCCAATAAGCACTACTTATAGGTTGCCCTCTCAGAAATTATGATTAATAGCGATACTTGCCACATGCATCGGAAGGACGGTGAAGTCTAAGTGGCGGAAGTCAGCATTCAAGAAGGTGAGTCTCTGGAAAATGCATTGCGCCGTTTTAAGCGCAAAGTGCAACAGGAAGACATCATCAAGGAAATCAAGAAGCACAGCTACTACATGAAGCCTGGAGAGAAGCGCCGCGCAAAACAGGCGCTTTCCCGCAAGCGGTTGCGCAAGAAGCAACGGCGGGAACTGGATTAACGCCCCCAGGCGGACGGCACGCCCAACGGTTTTCCTGAGCAGCTTCGGTCAAGTCGGCAGTGGGACCCGCGTTCAATTGCAGCGTATCCCAGCAGAGTCTGACTCGGACGAAGGTGTTGCGGGCTTTGCAACCAGCGCAGAGTCTCGGAGCAGCGTATGGAATACCACGATAAGGTCCTGAAGTGTTCGGAATGCAGTCAGGAGTTTGTTTTCACCGCCGGCGAACAAATGTTTTTCGCCGACAAGGGCTTCAAGAACGAGCCCAAGCGGTGTAAGGACTGCAAATCCAAACGCTCTCAGAGCCCGGGCCAGGGTAACGTCCAGCGGTCGGAGACCAAAACGACCTGCTCGCAGTGCGGGAAGGAAACGACAGTTCCTTTCCGCCCGACGCAAGGGCGTCCCGTGTTCTGCCGTGAATGCTTCCAACAGCGGCGGTCCATGGGTTCACCGGCGTAGCGCGGGTTTGGAAGACCTGCTTTCGCCGAAGGGGTGATTCTCCAGTGCTGCGGGGAATGGTCATCTCCCTGGTAATGTGATGTTGTCTCCGTCTGCACAGCCGTTGGCGTCACGGCAACTCTCCACCAGAATCATGAACCGGCTCTTTGGCCAACGGTGTTCCAACGCCGGAACCACAGGGCCGGTTCAAGTTTTTTAAGGACTTCGGATTTCACCCGCGCAACCACTTTCAACCCACGTACCTACGTTCTGCGTTCTTGCATTTATAATTCCGGCGTGTTTCCAGTAAAGCCCGCACCGACAAGAGCCGGACTGTGCCTTAAGAGGCTCTCGATTTGAATCTTGCTTACCGCCCGTCTAACATAGGCCGCCGAGGGCGCACTGGCCGTCGCGATGGCCTGAAGGCGCGGGAGACTCTGGACGAACCATATGAAAACTTCACTGCCGCAATCGGCCAGCCGCGCCGCAATGGGAACACTGGACGAAGCTTATGCGTCGTTCGCGCGGCGATATCCGGGCGAAACCGGGCGGCGCCAGCCCGTGCACACGGTGTACGGCGGCGCGCATTTGTTCCAGGCAGGCACCGCGCGGCGGCTAGGCGATCTGGCGCTGGTGACTCTGGATGAGTATGCGCCTGATGCGTTTACCTTCGCGCGTGCCGTGGGATTGCCTGGAGCTGAATTATTGCCGAGCCTCCGCGAGTAAAGCATCCGCGCTGGAGCGGCGATTCGCTGCTTCGCCCGAAAAGCTCCAGGACGAAAATCGGGCCGCGTGGCTGGCGCACACGGTTTACGCTCGCGTGCTCGAAAAACTCCAGCGTGAACCCGTCGAGGATTTTCGCATCGACTTCGAGGACGGCTACGGGAATCGTCCCGACGCCGAAGAAGATCAGCACGCGAAGCTTGCCGCGGAAGAAGTGGCGCGAGGGATGAGCGAGGGCTCCCTGCCGCCCTTCATCGGCATCCGCATCAAGCCGTTTTCGCCCGAGCTGCGCGAACGCAGCATCCGCACGCTCGATCTTTTTGAGCGCTCTGTGCGAGGCTACGCGCGGCCGGCTCCCTGAAAATTTCGTCGTCACGCTGCCCAAAGTCGTGATCCCGGAACAGCCGGCCGCGCTGGCAAGTTTGCTCGAAGCGCTTGAAACCGCGCTCGGACATCGAGAAAGGCTTGCTTCGATTCGAGATCATGATCGAAACCACGCAGTCGATCCTCAACGAGCGAGGCGAATCGAGTTTGCCCCGGCTGCTCGACGCTTCCGCGGGCCGTTGCATCGCCGCTCATTTCGGCACTTACGATTACACGGCAAGCTGCAGCATCACGGCCGCGTACCAGACGATGACCCACCCGGCCTGCGATTTCGCCAAACACATGATGCAGGTCGCGTTTGCCGGCACCGGGAATCTGGCTTTCCGACGGCGCTACCAACGTTCTGCCGGCGCCGCCTCATCGGGCGGAGAAGGGCAAGCGGCTCACGCGCGCCCAACGCGACGAAAATCGCGACGCGGTCCACCGCGCCTGGCGGCTTCATTGCGAACACATCCAGCATTCGCTCGTTTCGGCCTATTACCAGGGCTGGGATTTGCATCCGGCGCAGCTTCCCACGCGCTATGCTGCCGTATATTCGTTTTTTCTCGAGGGGCTCGATTCCGCCGCCGCGCGCTTGAAAAATTTCGTCGACAAGGCCGCCAAGGCCACGCTCGTGGGCGATGTGTTCGATGACGCCGCCACGGGACAGGGCTTGCTGAATTATTTCTTGCGGGCAATTAATTGCGGCGCGATCAGTGAAGCGGAAGCGGAAAGCCTGACCGGCGTTACCCCGGAAGAATTGCACCTCGGCTCGTTCCTGAAAATTTTGAACAACCGGACGAAGTGAATTTTCGGGGCCACCTGGACTGAATTCTTCCAGATCAGCTCCCTCGATAGGTGGAGTAACCATAAGGGCTGATCAAAAGCGGGATGTGATAGTGGGTTTCAGGGTGGAGGATTTCAAAAACGATTGGAATTTCCGTGTAGAAAGTTTCCGTATGCTGCGCTTGGTAATAAGCGCCGACGTTGAAAAGCAGGCGGTATGTTCCGGACTCAATTGGACCGGCCTCGGCCGTCAGAGTGTTGCATCGTCCGTTTGCATCGGTCAGGCCCACGCCAAGTTGTTTCCATTCATGTCCCGATCGAATCTGCAGGGTCACTTCGACGCCGATGGCCGGACGGCCGCGCGAGGTATCCAGCACATGCGTCGTGATCGCGCTCATGGTAACGATCTCTCCACCGTCAAAAGTTTTTCCAGTCGCAGGCGCGTGATCAGCCGCTGTTGCTCCGCAGCCATGGTCAGCTCGTGCGCGGAGTCATTTTGTAAGCGTTGCTCGAGAAGTGCAAGCATCTCCTCGGCGGACTTCCCGGTGGCGCAGACGATGAAGATGTATCCGAATTTCTCTCGATACGACCGATTCCCTTGCGCGAGCATCGCTCTCACAGTTTTCGGCCGCAACGCGCGCGCCCGTCTGTTCGCCTTCCGCCCATCGGCGCGAGGACTCCGATCCAGCCGCGGCCTTTTCGCCGATCTGCGGATGCCGGCCGAAGGCCTCAAGCCAGTCCGCGGGCTCCAGATTCCGCCAGATGGAATCCGCGGCTTCATAGAGGTCTTTCAGGTCCGGGAACGGACGTTGCGCGGCCATTCGAGCGGCCCATCGCGTCGAACCGCAACAATCGAGCAGAGCTGTTCTGCTTGGGCAGACAGGCAGCGCGTTGAATTCCTCAAGATTCACTTCACGCCGGCCCCAGCGCCAGTTTTCCGAAAATTCGCAGCCGCGCCACGCCTCCGTCGGGATAAATGTGAAAGCGCGCGTGCGTCACTTCTCCCGCATCCAGAATTTCTTTTTCGTAGACATGCAGGGAATCAGCTTTCAGCTTCGAATTTTCGGCAGAATTTCTTTCCACGGAAGGGCCGCGAGCGCGCCCGGATCGGTGACGCCGCGTCCGGCATGGCAGACTTCCAGAGAACAACTGTCCGGGAAATTTCCTTTGAAATACGACGTATCGACTTCGACGCGGCGAATCGTGCCAGCCGCGCCCAGCCGCACGACGCACCAATCGTGGCCTGGGCCGCGGCGCCTGCGCGTCTCCCATCCGTCATGCATTCCCGTCGAGCGGCCCGGCAGAATCAAATTGTTGCGCGAGCCAAAAAACATGTCGCTCGAATCGATGACCAAGCCGCCGTGCTCGACAGCGGCGAGATCGATTTCCCCTCCGGCTGCGTTCGATCGCCGCCCAATCAGGCAGGACTTCGCCGTGAACGCGCAGGCGCGCCACGCCGCCGTCGGGATAAATCTTGAACCGCAGATGCGTGACGCGATTCGTGCAGGAGACCGCGAAGCGATTTTGCGTGTCGCCCGCAAGCGGCGACTTCGGCAGCAGCGTGCTCCATGGCGTTGCGGTATCCGTAAGTTGTTTGGCGCTGGGATCGCCGTCCGACCGCGCATGCTTCCAGTTCGCAGTGCTCGGGATAATTTCCCTTGAAGTGCGCGGTATCAACGATCACGCCGTGAACGATGCCGGGAAGTCCCAGCTTCACGATGCACCAATCATAGCCGGGAGTGCGGCGCCGCCGCGTCTCCCAGCCGTCCATCCATTTGCCGACGTCGGTGTACTTGTCCGCGATCCATATCGGGCGCGCCGGCTTTCAGTAGATTTTCTTTGGGAGCGAAGAATTCGTCGTTGGCCGCGAGTCACGCGTCCGCCCAGCCGTTCCGCGGCGAGATCGATGTATTCGGTGAAATCCATCAGCGTTCGCCTCGTCGCAGCAGCGCGCCGCGCGGAGTGCCCAGAAAACGGCCGCGGTCATAGATCATTTCGCCGCGCAGAAAAGTTGCTTCCACCACGCCGCGCAGCGGTTGATTTGCGTATACGGCGTCAATTTGTGGCGATGATGAAGCATCTTCGGTCTCACAAGGAAGCGTTTCTCCGGATTCCACACCACGATGTCGGCATCATATCCCGCCGCAATCGCGCCCTTGTGTTTTTCAAGCCCAGCCAATCGAGCTGGGCCGCTGCACATCCAGCGTACCAGATGCTTGAAAGAATAATTTCGCCCGCTCAATTTCGTCCACATAACGGGAAGACCAAGCTGCAATGAGGAGATGCCGCCCCAGGCTCGGAAAAAATCCCCCGTGTCTCGAGCACTTCATTGCCGGCGGCGAAGGCGAGTGGTCGGAAACAACGAAGTCGATGCGTTTTCTTTTCAAGCGCTGTCCATAGACCTTTCTGGTTGCGCGAATCGCGGATGGGTGGCGCGCATTTGTATTCCGTGGCGCCGTCGCCGGATTCCGCCGAGACGAAAATGCGAGATAGTGAGGGCAGGTTTCCGCCGTGATACGCAATCCTTCCTTCTTCGCGCGGCGAATCAGCGGCACGGAAAGCTCCGAAGAAAGATGAACGATATGAACCCGCGCCTCGAATTCGCGCGCGAGCGCGAATCATCATTTCGATCGCCTGTGTTTCCGCGGCAGGCGGCCGCGACCGCAGCCACGTCGCGTACTTCCTCGGATCAGCCTTCGCAAGCCGTTTCGTCGCCTCCTCGATCGGGCCGGGAAGTTCCGCGTGAACGAGCAGCGGAACATCCATTTCGCGCAAGTATTCGGCAGCGCGGCGCGGAGATCGTCTTCGCCGACGTTTTCAAATTCCGGCACGCCAGAAGGCACGAGGAAACACTTGAACCCAAATACTCCCGCGCGGTGCAGTGCCCGCAGTTCACCGGCATTGCCGGGCACAACGCCGCCCCAGAATCCGACGTTCACCCAGCATTTCTCTGCGCGCCGCAGCGCGCTTGATTTCGAGCGCCGCAGCCGTGGTGGTTGCGGGAATGCTGTTGAGCGGCATGTCGATCAGCGTCGTGACCCCGCCAGCAGCGGCCGCGCGCGTCGCCGTCTCGAACCCTTCCCAATCGGTGCGCCCCGGTTCGTTGATATGGACATGCGTGTCCACCAGGCCGGGCATGACAACCGATTGCCGCGCGTCATAAACGTTCGCGCCCGAGGAAGATCATCATGGCCGAGCACAGCCGTGATCGCTCCATTGCGAATGTGCACGGTCGCCGCCTTTACGCCTTCCGGCGTCACCACGCGTTCGCTCCGAATCACGTGGATGGTCTTCATCGGGCAAGCTGCGAAAGAAATTCTTCGAGCAGATTTTGCGCGACGCGCAAGCGATAGCGCGCAGTTGAGCGAATATCGTCAATCGGGGAAATTTCGCGGGCCAGAGTCTCCTTGGCCGTGGCCATGATCCTCGGCGAGATTTTCGCGCCGCGCAGCGCGTCTTCCGTTTTCACCGCGCGCAACACGATGGGCGCGATGCTGCCGAGCGCGATGCGAATGTCGCGAATCGTGCCGGCTTCCATCTGCGCCGCCCCGGCGAAGCACACTTTGGAAATCGCTTGCGCCTTGCGCGTGCCCACTTTCCGGTAGTATTGCCGCCACGGCTTGGCCCGGCGCGGCAGGCGAATGCGGCGAAGCAATTCATCGGGCGCGAGCAGCATTTTCTTGTAGCCGGTGTGGAACCCGTGATACGGCAACCATCGCGCCCCGCGCGCGGAAACAAGCTCGATTTCCGCGTCATAGACCAGCAGCGCGGGAGGGGAATCCGCCGCGGGCGAAGCGTTGACGATGTTGCCGCCCAGAGTGCCGCGATTCTGCGTCGCGATGCTGCCGGTTTCCCGCGCGGCGGCACACAGCAGCGGGAATTCCGCCTGAAGAATGGGATGCTTTTGGATCTCGGTGTAAGTTGTCAGCGCCCCCATCATGACGGAATCCGCCGTCACTTCGATCCCACGCAATTCGGCGAGCTTCGAAAGGCTGAGGAATCGTTTGTGCGCAAGCTTGCCCGCCTCGAGCAGCACCATCAGGTCCGTGCCGCCCGCGAACGCCTGCCACATTCCCGGTTCACGCGCGAGCAAGGCAAGCGCTTCCGCCAGATTCGGCGCCACGCGCAAATCGTAAGCGGGAATGTAGGCCCTCATCGTTTTCCCGAGTGCGGCCCATCGGCTGGTTCGCAAGCGCGCACGACGGCCGCAAAAATTTTCTGATAGCCGGTGCAGCGGCAAAGATTTCCCGCGAGTCCTTCGCGGATTTCCGCGTCATCCGGATGAGGATGCCGCTCGATCAATGCCACCGCCGCAATCACCATGCCCGGTGTGCAAATGCCGCATTGCGCGCCGCCGCATTCAAGGAACGCTTCCTGCACGGCGTGAAGCTGCGCGCCGCTGGCAATTCCCTCGATCGTACGAATGTCCGCGCCGTCGGCTTCGATGGCGGGAACCAGGCAACTGTTGACGATCGCGCCGTTCATCAGCACCGCGCAGGCGCCGCATTCACCCTCGCCGCAGCCTTCTTTCGTGCCGGTCAATTTCAGTTCCTCGCGCAAGACGTCCAGCAGCCTCGCCATGGGATAGGCATGGAAGCAGCTGCGTTTGCCATTGACCGTGCACTCGATTTCAATTTTGCGGACGCTGTCAGCCAAGCGCGCCCACCTTTTCCGTCATTGCTTCCATCAGCACCTCTGGCGTCGCGGGAATTACACGCAGGCATATGCCGGTCGCGTTCTCGATAGCGTTCAAGATCGCCGGCGCGGGGCCGTCCATCGGCAGCTCGCCGATGCCCTTGGCGCCGCCTGGGCCGAAGGCATACGGCTGCTCTTCGAAGAAAACGCGGATGGGAGGAATGTCCGCAGCAGTCGGCATGATGTAATTCGTCATCTGGCCGTTGGCCATGCGGCCTTCGCGCCACACGACGTTTTCATACAGAGCCATGCCGATGGCCTGCGCCACGCCGCCTTCGATTTGTCCCGCGGCGAGGATGGGATGAATTACTTTTCCCACCTCCTGCACCGCCACAAAATCGGTGACTCGCGCTTCGAACGTGATCGTGTCCACGGCGACCTCAGCCACATAGACGGCCCACGCGTACGTGCCGTAGGCGTCGCCGCTGTAAGTGGCATCGTCCCAGTGCAGGCCTGGTGGCGGCTCGTACTGGCTCCGCGAGCGCAAGGGCCCGCGTGTTTCGATGTAACGCCGGCAGGCGCGCACGAACTCATCCTCGGTGCAAGCCTCGCAAAGCAAGCCGCTCTCTAAAAGCGTTCGCTTCAGTCCAAGCGCGGCAGCCTCCACTAACTTGCCAACAACCATCGAGGTGCGCGAAGCGACAGTCGGCCCACTGTTGGGGACGGAGCCGGTATCGGGCCGCGCGATTTCGATGCGGTCAAGCCCGATCCCGAGCGCATCCGCTGCGATTTGCGAAAAAATGGTGTTCGTCCCTTGCCCGATTTCGGTGCTGGCTGCCAGGATGCGGACGCAACCCTGGAGAGTGGCTTCCATTTCCACAATCGAGGCGAGAGTGACTTCGCCCGATCCGGTAAACCCCGCTCCATGCATGAAGGACGAAAATCCAATGCCTCGCTTGATGCTCGCGCCGGGATTTTCGCGCGCGAAGCGTTCGCGCTTGGCTTGATACTCGCTTTCTTTGAACGCGCGATCGAGCAGGCCGCTCAAGTCCACATCTTCGTGCAGGACTTGCCCTGTCGCTGTCGTCTGGTCTTTGCGAAGGAAGTTCTGGCGGCGAAATTCTTCCGGCGTCAGATTCACGGCGCGCGCAACGTGATCGAAGTGGCGCTCGACCGCGAAAATGCTCTGCGGCGCGCCAAACCCACGAAAAGCCCCGTGCGGCGGCGCATTGGTGGCGACGGCTTGCGAGCGGATGCGCACATGGGGACAAAAATACGGCCCAGCGGCATGAATCGTTCCGCGTGAGAGCACGACGGAGGAGAGTGTTGCGTACGCGCCGCCGTCGATCACAAAGTCGATGTCCATCGCGACCAGCTTGCCGTCGCGCGTGACTCCAGTGCGGTGCCGCGTGCGCGAAGGGTGTCGCTTGGTGGTCGCAACCATGTCTTCCGCGCGGTCGTACACAATTTTCACCGGCTTTCCGGATTTCCACGCCAGCAGCGCCGCATGCGCGGCGATCATCGAGGGATATTCTTCTTTTCCGCCGAACCCGCCGCCGGTTTCCGTCTGAATGACGCGAATTTTCTCCTGCGGGAGGCCGAAGAACGTGACCAGCGCCTTGTGCACGTAGTACGGGCATTGCAGCGAACCCCAAACCGTTACGCCGTCGCGCGGATTTGCGACCGCGATCATGCCTTGATTCTCAATGTAGAGCTGTTCCTGCGACCCCGTGCGGAATTCGCCTTCGACGATGACGTCGGCGCGCGCCCACGCGGCATCCACGTCTCCTTTTTCCACGCGGTAGGACTTGAAGACGTTGTCCTCGCCCGAAATGATGCACGCGCTTCGCGAGTGAATCCTCGATGGTGAAGACAGCGGGCAGCGGCTCAACGTCGATTTGCACGGCGCGCCGCGCTTCTTCAAGAAGATATTTGTCCGGGTGAGCCAGCAAGACGATTGGCTCCTCGGGATGGTTGATGAATTGGTCCGCGAGGCAAGGCTGATCGTGCGCAATCGCGGCAATTTCATTTTTGCCGGGAATATCCGCGGCAGTGACGATCGTGAATTCGCTCCAGGGAATTCCGTCGCCGTAGCGAATGCCGCGGATGCGTCCTCGCGCGATGTTGCTGCGCACGGTACGCCATGGATCATTCCCGGAAAGGCGAGGTCATCCACATACTGGGCGCGGCCGGTGACCTTGTCCCGTCCTTCTTTCCGGATGACGGAATGTCCAAAAAGTTTTTCTTCCATCCGTGCAGACCTCGCGCAAGCGTACGCGCGTTCGCGCGCTCAGTACCGGACGCGATCGCCTTTCTGTTCCCACTCGCGAAATGGTTCCAGCGCCGCCTCGCGCATCATCGGTTCGAGCGGTATCCGCCGCTCGGCGTGCGGACGCTTCAATTCGTCGTAGATGAAGGAATCATCGAAGCCCGCGGCAGCCGCATCGCCCGCGGTCGCGCCGAAATACACGCGCTCCGGCCTCGCCCAGTAAATCGCCCCCAGGCACATCGGACACGGTTCGCAGCTGGTGTAAATTTCGCAGCCGGTGAGTTGAAACGCGCCCAGTATGCGGCAGGCTTCGCGAATCGCGGTCACCTCCGCGTGCGCGGTGGGGTCGTTCGTCGAAGTGACGCAGTTCGCGCCAGCGGCGATGATGCGGCCCTCTTTCACCACAACCGCGGCAAAGGGTCCGCCCCGGCCGGAACGCACATTTTCCACCGCACGCTCGATCGCTTCTTGCATGAAGGCGTTGGCCATCTTGCGTCTCCTGCCTTGCCCGCGCTCGATGCAAATTGTACCGGAAAAGCAACCGCCGGCGTTTGCGGTTTTATGATTCCTCGCATTGGAATTGCGTATCGCGAACTCCAGGTGCACTTTCGCGGATTTGCATGTAAAATCTTTCGTTCCATGCGCGGTTTCGCGCGAGGTAGAGTGGGCGGTTGCGATGCGGCGGCTCCTTTTGCGGCTCTCGGCTCTCTACGGTGGTCCTCACGAAGGAAATTTTTGATTTGAGTGTGTTTGAACACCCGTTCAAGATCGCCGATACTCTAAGTGTGCCAGGCAACCTGGGCCAAAGGGAGGAAGGTTCATGATCGTTGGCGTTCCGCGAGAGAGCTACCCAGGGGAGCGGCGCGTCGGCCTGGTCCCCACGGTGATTCCCCACCTCGCGAAGGCGGGGCTGGAAGTTGTCCTCGAAGCGGGAGCGGGTGTCCAGGCAGGTTTTCCCGATGCCGAATACGCGGCCAAGGGCGCTAAGATTCTCACGGACCGCGCCGAAGTTTTCCGTGCGGCGGATATCGTGGTCCAGGTGCTCTGCTACGGCTCGAACGACCAGACAGGCCAGGCCGACGTCCCATTCTTTCGGCGCGGCCAGGTTTTAATCGGGTTCCTTCGGCCATTTGGTTCCTTGGAGACAATTCGCGAAATCGCGGCGACCGGCGTAACCTCTTTTTCCATTGAATTCATGCCCAGGAGCACTCGCGCTCAAAGCATGGACGCCCTTTCCTCCATGGGCACGATCTGCGGCTACAAAGCAGTGCTGATTGCCGCCGGCGAGCTCCCGAAGATTTTCCCCATGCTTACGACCGCGGCGGGAACCATTACGCCCGCGCGCGTTCTGATCATCGGCGCCGGCGTGGCGGGACTTCAGGCGATCGCCACGGCGCGCAGGCTCGGAGCCGTGGTCTCCGCGTACGATCTGCGGCCCGCCGCCAAGGAGCAAGTTCAAAGTCTCGGCGGCAGGTTCGTCGAGCTGCCGATCGAAGCGAAGGACGCGCAGGACGCCGGCGGATACGCGAAGGCGCAGGATGAGGATTTCTACCGGCGCCAGCGCGAGCTGTTGGGGAAGGTGGTCGCCGCGAACGATGTTGTGATTACGGCCGCTGTGGTGCCGGGCAAGAAATCTCCCGTCCTAGTGACGCGTGAAATGGTCGCGGGCATGGCGCCGGGTTCGGTCATTGTCGATCTGGCGGCGGAGCGCGGTGGAAACTGCGAATTCACGCAGGCCGGAAAGAAGGTCGTCGAACATGGCGTCACGATCATCGGCTTTTTCAACCTGGCCACAGCCGTGCCCTACCATGCGAGCCAGATGTATGCAAAGAATATAACTGCCTTTCTTGCTTACATGGTCAAGGAAGGAAAACTCCAGCTCAATCTGGAAGATGAAATCATCCAAAGCACCCTGGTAACGCAGGGTGGGGAAGTGGTCAACGGCCGGGTGCGGGAATTCTTCTCGCTGCCGCCTCTGGTGGCCGAGCCGAAGGAGACAAGAGTGCGATGAAGACGGATTTGATTACCAGCCTTTACGTGTTCATGCTGGCGGGCTTTATCGGTTTCGAGGTCATCCGCCGCGTATCGCCGCTTCTGCACACCCCGCTGATGTCCTTGACCAACGCGCTCGATGCCATTGCCGTGGTCGGCGCAATCCTGCTGGCGGGAGAACACAAGACCACGCTGTCCACGGTGCTCGGTACCATCGCGATTGTCGCCGCCACCAGCAACGTGGTGGGCGGTTTTCTGATCACGGACCGTATGCTCAAAATGTTTAAGGCGAGCCGCAACCCGAAACCATGACCTCCTTTCCGTCGACCGACATCATTATCGAGATTACATACCTTGTCGCCACGGCTCTCTTCATTTTGTCTCTGAAGTGGATGAGTTCCCCCACGACGGCCCGGCACGGCGTTTGGGCCGGCGAGCTTGGCATGCTCCTGGCCGTGGCCGGCACTCTCTTGAATCGCGGAATTGTGGATTACAAATGGGTCGCGATTGCCCTGGTGCTGGGTTCCATCATCGGCGTTCCCCTCGGGAAAGTTCACATGACCGCGGTTCCGCAGCGAACCGCCCTCAGCCACGCGTTCGGCGCTCTTTGCGTCACCCTGGTCGGCGCTGCCGAGTTCTACCTCCGCGCGCCCAACGTGCCAAAGTTTATGATGTCGGTACTTTCCATGGAAGTAATTTTCGGCTCACTGACGTTCACTGGCAGCCTGATGGCCGCGGGAAAGTTGCAGGAGATCCTGCCCCAGCGGCCCATCACCTATAAGGGGCAGAACTTCGTCAATCTTGGAATGTTGGCCGCGTCCATTGGAGTGGCTGCGTACCTGGTGATTCATCCGGATCACATGTATTTGTTCCCCATAATTCTTGTGATCCCGCTTTTGTTCGGCGTGATGATGATCGTGCCCATCGGCGGCGCCGACATGCCCACGGTGATTTCCCTCTTGAATTCCTACGCCGGCCTTTCCGCGGCCGCGATGGGATTTGTGCTCGATAGCAAGCTCCTGATCGTTGCCGGGGCTCTCGACGGCGCTTCCGGCCTCATTCTCTCTGTGAACATGTCCAAAGCCATGAACCGGTCATTTTCAAATGTCCTGTTCGGGGCGTTCGGACAGGAACAGATCGCCAGCAAAGGCGGAAAGGAAGAGCGTGCCGTCCGCAGCGCGACTCCCGAGGAAGCTGCCGGAATTCTAGCCGCGGCGAGCAAGGTGGTCATCATTCCGGGTTACGGCATGGCTGTGGCGCAGGCACAGCACAAGGTGCGCGAACTTTACGACAATCTGACCAAGCGCGGTGTCGACGTAAAGTTTGGCATTCACCCGGTAGCGGGACGCATGCCCGGCCACATGAACGTGCTGCTGGCCGAAGCCGACATCCCCTACGACAAACTCTTGGACATGGATGAAATCAACGGTGAGTTTCCGCAAACCGACGTGGCCTTGATTATCGGCGCGAACGACGTAACCAACCCCGCCGCGCGCACCGACACAAGCAGCCCCATCTTCGGAATGCCGATTCTGGATGTCGACAAGGCGCGCACCGTGATGGTCATTAAGCGGAGCATGGGGGCAGGCTTCGCCGGAATCGAAAATCCGCTCTATTATCTCGACAAAACCCTGATGCTCTTTGGCGACGCCAAGAACTTCGTGGGCTCCATCGTCCGCGAGCTTTCCGGCGGTGGCAGCCACGGTTAGTTCACGTCTGTGAATGCCTCACCGCCCAACTACACCCGCTCGCCGCTGCGCGACAAGCGGGTGCACCCGCGAAACCGCCGCAACCAATCGGTTCTGATAACAGACCAACGAAAAACTACGGGCAGGTTGGCGAAATCATTTTGACCGCGGTTATTTTCATATAGTGCGGGGCCTTCGGAACTTTGGCATCCGCTTCCGCGTCCTTTGCGGGCACGGCCGTGCCGGTCAATTCAACCTTGTGGCCGACATGGGGCGCCAGCTTGGCCGTCGACGACACGATCCCGACCGACTTTGGTCCCTTCTCAAGGTCGGTGAGCATGAACGTATCGGGCGCAGTGCCCTTCGCCAAACATCCGGTCATGCTGTGCTCTTTGGGAGCAGCATCCTGAGCCCGGGCGCCCAGCGCCAAAGTGATCGCGCATGAGACGACCAGAGCCATTACAATCGTGTATTTCATTCGATCCTCCTGTATGTGAAAATTACCGAACCTAGCCTACTCCTCACCCGGCAAAACAATAGGCCCGCAGCCCATTCGTGTCAAGGTCAGAAAGTTAAGGTGTCAAAGCTCTTTAGAAATGTCCCCTTTGTTACCTCGTTAGAAGTGTCCCCTTTTTGTTTTTCGTTTTTCTTCTTTTCTTTGTCGTCGGCCTGGCCCGGAGCGTAGCCCTGCGGAGCCCGAAGGGCGGAGCGGTTAGGGCGAAGCGGAGGGCCAGGCCGACGACGCCCGCGCCGCGTTCGCTGCTAACTTCCTAGCTCGTTGCTGCTCTCCTCGCCGAGCCGCCTCTCGCCACGGGTGGTTGCTCGGCGGCACCCACTTCCGCTTCGCCTGCGATGGCTTCGCACCGGTGGCTGGTTCCCCCGCAGGCTTGGCCTCCGCCACGCGCGGTTTCGCAGGTGCCGCAATTTCCTGCCACCGCAGCGCGCGCCCGCGATACTCGATCGCGATGTTCCCGTGCCGCCCTTCACACACCAGCACTTGGTCCTGCGCCGACGCTCTAGCACGGCTCTGCGGCGCCAGTTGGAACCACCGATTCTGATACCGCACCACCCCGTCATTGCTGATCGTGCGCTCGTTCTCTAAACAAAAAATCCGGTCCAACTCCGCCGCCCGCGGTGCGCGACGGTGGTAGTCCTCGGCCTTCGCCGCCACGCGCGCAAACCGGCGATTGTGTTCCGGCAGATATTCCCTCTCCAAATATACGTTCGCTACTTCGTGACTGGCGATTTGCTTGGCGCCGCAGTTTCTTCACCAGCCGGTCCTGATGCGTGCCGTGCTGCCGCTCCACTCGTCCCTTGGCTTGCGGGGAACTGGCCGCGATCACCGCGATCCCCAGCTTCGCGCACATGCGCCCAAACTGCGTGACCGGCTCCTCTCCCCGCAATTGCTCCTTCACCGTAGCCGCACGTTTGTACAAATTCTTCCAATCCACGTACACCGACTGCGGCACCCCGTACCGCTCGATCCAGTCGCGCAACGCATCCGCCACCGCCCAGATCGTCTCTTGCTCGCCCAGTTGCGCCCAGGTCGTGCTGGTCGCGTCATCGACCAGATCGATCAAGCAGCCCCTGGGGCCCCGCTCTTCCAGCCAGGCGTGAAAGCTGCCGTCCATCTGCACCATCTCTCCAAAATGTTCCTTGCGCTCGCGGCGCTGCAGGTGCCGCCGCCGTTTCCGCCCTCGACTCCACAACCCTTCCGTCAGCATCCACCGCCGCAGCGTTTCGGCATCGATCTTCAGCCCGTCCTCCGACGCCAAGTGTTCGGCCGCCAGCGTCGGCCCAAATCGCTCGCCCATCGCTCCGCCGTACTTTCCCCGCACTCGCCGCAGCACCTGCTGTCGAAACTTCTCGTCGTGAGCGCGATTCGAGCTTCGCCCCGCGCTGCGGTGCTGCAGACCCGCCGCTCCTTCCTCCCGATACCGCTTCCACAGCCGCTTCGCCTGCCGGTAGCTCACGCGCAACAATCGACCGGCATCCACGACCCGCAGTTGTTTGCTCCGCACCCGCGCCAATACTTCCACTCGTCCCAACTCCCTCTTGCTCATCTGTGTCCGCCCCAATCGGACCTCCTCTCGGAAGTCCTATTAAGGGGACATTTCTATCGAGGACAAAAGGGGACATTATCATCGAGGCACAACAGGTCAGAAAGTTAAGGTCAGAAAGTTAAGAACAGTTTCTGCTCAGAACAGTTTCAATTCACCATGCGGCGAAGGTTTTCGAGGGCCCGGCGCGCCAGCGTGTAGCGCGGCTCGATCGCCAGCGCTTGCTGAAATTGGTCGCGGGCGCGATTGATTAAGCCTTTGGCCAGATAGGCGCGCCCCAGGTTGAAATGGGGAAAGTGCCGAGGGTCATATCGCCTTGCCGCAATCGCTCGTTCGAGCCAGGGGATGGCTTCGTCAAAGCGTTCGAGCCCGATCAGGTACGATCCGATATCGTTGTAGGGGTTGCCGAATTCCGGATCGACCTCGATGGCGCGTTTGCATTCGGCGATCGCTTCCTGGATCTTCCCCTGGAAGTGAAACGTCCAGCCGAGAAATGTGTGCGCCTCGGCGGTGGGGTGCAGGTCGAGCGATCGCCGGTACAGCTCGACGGCGCGATCATAGTCGCCTTCCATTTGCGCCTGGTACGCTTCTTGCAATCGTTGCCAAGCCTGCGTCTCTCGATCCGTCGGCATGTTGATTCGTTCAGGACTTCGTTCAGAATTTTCGAGCGTGCTGGTCTACCCATCGCTCGATGACGACCTTTTTATCCGTGTAAAACTCTACCGAGTCGCGCCCCTGTCCATGCAGGTCGCCGAAGAAACTGTCCTTCCATCCGGTGAATGGGAAATAGGCCATTGGCGCGGCCACACCGATATTGATGCCGATGTTGCCTGCCGGGGCTTCGTACCGGAATCGGCGCGCCGCAGCTCCGCTCGATGTAAAAAGCGAAGCTTGGTTGCCATAGGGACTGCGCTCCAAGAACGCCATCGCTTCGTCCATGTCGTTCGCGTGGATCAAGCTCAGTACCGGGCCAAAAATTTCCGTGTCGGCAAGCTCGCTCGATGCCGGCACGCCGTCGAGAATCGTGGGTTTCACAAAGTTTCCTGACTCGTGTTTCGGGATCTTGGTGTTCCGGCCATCGAGAAGGACTTTAGCTCCTTCCCTTTCACCTACTCCGATCAGCGTTTCCACGCGCGACTTGCTTTGCGGCGTGATGACCGGCCCCATCTGTATGCCTTCTTCCAGGCCATTGCCCACCCGCAACGACGCGGCCGCTGCGGTAATCGAGTCGCGAAAAGTTTTTTGCGCGTCACCGATCGTGACGGCGACCGAAACCGCCAGACAACGCTGGCCGGCGCATCCAAACGCACTGTCGCTGATAATCTGCGTGGCCATTTTCATATCGGCATCGGGCAGGACGATGACGTGATTCTTCGCGCCGCCCTGACACTGCGCTCTCTTCCCGGTGGCGCCGGCGCGCGCATAAACATACTTCGCGATGGGAGTGGAGCCGACAAAACTGATGGCGCGGATTTTGGGATGGTCCAGAAGCGCGTCTACCGCGGCTTTTCCTCCATTTACTAGATTGACAACACCCTTTGGCAATCCCGTCTGTTCGAGCAGCTCGAACACGCGCTGCATGGTGAGCGGCACGCGCTCGGACGGCTTCAAGATAAAAGTGTTGCCGGTGGCAATGGCGTAAGGCAGAAACCAGAATGGAATCATCCCGGGAAAATTAGAAGGAGTGATCGCAGCCACCACGCCGAGCGGCTGACGGATCATCATTTCGTCCAGGCCGCGGGCCACATCCTCGAGGTTGTAGCCCTGCATCATCATCGGAATTCCGCAAGCCACTTCGACATTTTCGATGGCTCTGCGCAGCTCCGCTTTGCCTTCGGCGAACGTCTTGCCATTTTCTCGCGTGATGAGGCGGCCGAGTTCGTCCACATGATCCTCGAGCAACTGCTTCAGCTTAAAGAGTGGCTGGATGCGGTCTTCCGGAGGCGTGCGCCGCCAGGCGCGAAAGGCGGCGGCTGCCGATTCAATCGCGGCGCCGACCTCGGCCGCGGTCGTTAACGGCGTTTGGCCGATGGTTTCGCCAGTCGCGGGATTGACAACGTCCCGCCACTCCATGGCTTTCGACTCGACCCAACCGCCGTCGATATAGTTCAAAACTTTGGCGCGAATTGCGGTAGCTTCACTCATAACTATCCTCAATTCAGGTGTCGTAGGAAAGTGGCTCTTCGATCCTCTAAATGATTTGAATTCGACCTGTATAAGTACCTTTGGGGGAGATATTCATCAGCCACAAAAGCGGGGCAAACGCCAGAACGATTGCACGTTGCGCCTCAAGATCCGTACAAAATAGCTCCGTGGCAAACATAATCCCTAGGGGAGTTTATTGCAACCACTGGATTGGTCATCGTAAGACTTCAGCCCATGCACGAATTCATCGAAGGGGATTTCCTGTCCGTTGATTTCGATCTCGACCATTGCGCCTCCCACTCAACTCCTACGTGAGCGACGTGCAACGCGTCGATGAGGGAGTTGTTTGACACTCGGTGGTCCAGTATGATTTGCTC
Organism: Terriglobia bacterium; assembly: GCA_963811715.1. Lineage (GTDB taxonomy): Bacteria > Acidobacteriota > Terriglobia > Acidiferrales > UBA7541 > Palsa-360. The sequence continues at coordinate 400,425 of CAWESM010000003.1, read as the reverse complement.
TGGCCCGGAGAGATTCATGCACCGGGTCACTCGCTTGGCCTGGGCGGGGTCGTCCATGCCGGGGCGTTGCCCCGCGCTGGCCTGCTCCGCGCCGATGGCGCGTCATCGTGGCTGCGTTCTCGAGCGGAGAAAACTGCCACGAAGCGATTTGTGAGATAGCTTCTAGTACGTGATTTGCGGACTTCAAAATGGCACATCGATTCACGGGTTCGATCATTGCCCTGGTAGCGCTACTGGCCTGGTCGCCGATATTGTTCGCTCAGACCGGCAAGCCATCGGAAACGGCGAAGGCGCTGGCGGCTGCCCCCGCCCTTTCCCATGACCTGTCCGGAGTTTGGATGCAGTACCCGCGCGACAATGTACCAGGGACCCTCGGCATGGATGCCGTGAACGAAAAATTTCGTCCGCCGTTGACACCCTGGGGGCAGGCGCGGTTCGATGCCGCGAGTCCCCTCATCGGACCCAGGGCCGTGCCCGGCGTGGAGAATGATCCAGTCTTACGCTGTGAGCCCACAGGTCCCCCGAGACTTCTCACTCTTCCCAATCCATTTGAGATCGTTCAGATTCCTGGCCGGGTGCTGATGTTCTTCGAGGAGTATCACGTTTGGCGCACCATCTGGGCCGATGGGCGAGCGCTTCCCAAAGATCCTGACCCCACTTGGTTGGGGTACTCGGTTGGCAAGTGGGAGGGGGACACATTCGTTGTCGACACGATTGGTTTTAACGACCAGGTCTGGGCCGATCCCTACGGCGATCCGCGAAGCGAACAGATGCACCTTACGGAGCGTTACCGAAGGTTGGACCATGACACGTTGGAACTGACAATCACGATCGACGACCCCAAGGCGTACACGAAGATCTGGGTAAATCCCCCGAAGCTCCACAAATTGGAGCCGACCTGGGAATTGGCCGAGTGGCCTTGCGTCGTGGACGAAACCAAGGATTATGACAAGACGGTTAGAAAACCCGCCGGCGATGCCTCACCCGCTCCAATGCGATGAGTTATGTTAGATTTAGAGAACGGAGTGATCGGGATCTCGAACCAAGAGTCGACCGGCGATGGAAGGCATCCGGAAACATGTGTGGGCTTTGGTGAGGAATGTCGTTTGGGTTGTGGCACTTGCTACGCTTGTCATACGTGCGTTGGGGGGCGCGCCTCCACAACAAGGCAATGGCATGGACCTGTCCTGGGCCTCCCCTGTCCCCGACAAGGATTTTCCACCCGAAGATAATAGCGTGGTCAGAAAAGTACCCGGCAGCGCCAAGTCTTACACCCAGGGACAGATCGACGATCTCTATAATCCTCCGGATTGGTTTCCCGAAGAGCATGCCCCGATGCCGCAGGTCGTTCAGCACGGAAAGGGAACGCAAACGCCGGGATGCGCCTCTTGCCATCTGGCTGCGGGACTTGGTCATCCCGAATCCGCCAATCTTACAGGCCTGTCTGTCTCGTACCTCCTGCGCCAAATCACAGACTTTCAGAGCGGACTCAGGACGGACCCACGCCAACGGATGAGCAAGATTGCGAAGGGTTTGTCGGAAGAGGAGGCAAAGCAAGCCACCGAGTGGTTTGCGAGCCTCAAACCGAGCGTTTGGGAAAAGGTGGTCGAAACCGATACCGTGCCGAAGACCTACGTCAGCGATGGGCACAGGCGTTACGTGCGGCCGGGAGGCGAAACCGAACCGATCGGCCAACGCATTATCGAAGTTCCCCAGGACCCAGTAAGGGTAACGAGCCGTGACCCGCACTGCGGATTTATCGTTTACGTTCCGGTTGGAAGCATCGCTAGAGGCGAGGAGTTGGTTACGACGGGAGGTTCGGGAAAGACATTTGCTTGTGCAATTTGTCATGGTCCGTCACTCACCGGCTTGGGTGAAGTGCCCGATATCGCGGGACACTCACCCACTTATATCGTCCGCCAGCTCTACGGCTTTCAGACGGGCGCGCGTACCAGTGGCATGGCCCAGCTGATGAAAGCCGTCGTTGCGCAATTGGGCCAAGACGACATGGTGGCGATCGCCGCTTACGTGGCCTCGCGCGCACCCCGCAGCGAAGAGGGTCTATCCGCACCATCTCCAACATCGCACGCCAAATGATTTTTCCGGTGAGTCTATCGAAGCCCTCGCTGAATCCTTGATGCTTTGTACTGTTCGTAGGCGGAAACGAATTGCGGATCACGCTGGCGGATGAGTTCTTCATCGAGGCGCCCGCCTCGCACCATATAGTCGTAGGCAAAGGCGATGGAGTCGAGCCGCATCTTCTGGCCGAACTGCTCGTACCAGAGAATGCTTCGGTAGGCCACGCGCAAGAGCTGCTCGGTCGCCGGGCGGCGTAGGCTTTCGAATTCCGCAAGCGCCGTTTCCACGTTCCGATGCGCTTGGCAGGCTTCCCGCAGCGCAATGGCGTCCTCGAGAGCGGTGCGCGTGCCGGAGCCGATGGAAAAGTGCACCGTTCGCAGCGCGTCGCCGATGAGGACGACGTTCTGGTAATGCCAGTTGCGGTTCGTCACGCGCGTGTAATTGCCCATGACGGATTTGTTCGAAAGCAAGGCGTGCCCGCCCAGTTCTTTCTCGAACACGCCTTCGCAGTACCGGCGGCTCTCTTCTTCGGACATTTGCGCAAATCCGGCTGCTTTCCAGGTGGCCTCTTCGCATTCGACAACGAATGTGCTGTCGTTCTTGCTATAGCGGTAGGCATGCCCAACGAAAGGGCCGGCAGGACCGTTTCGGAAAATGAGGGAGAGGCCGTCGAACGTCTGATGCGTGCCGTACCACGCGTACCGGTTCGATCGCTTTTCGAGTGAAGGCTGAAAATGCTCCTCGAAGGCGCGGCGAACCACGCTGTTTACGCCATCGGCTCCGACCAGCAAATCGCAATCCACAAGCGGCGGGATTTCAGAGATGCGCGAGCCGAAGCGCACATCGACGCCGGCGGCGGCGCAATGCCTCTGCAGAATTTGAAGCATGGCGAGGCGTTCCATGCCGGAGAAAGTGCTGCCGTGAACCGCGACGCGTTCTCCGCGGAGAACGAGGATCTGATCGTGCCAGATTTCAAGTGCGGCCGAAAGCTCCGCATATAAATCGGCATCGGCGGATTGGAGAAAAGAAAGCGCCCGATCCGACAAGACGATCCCCCAGCCGTAGGTTGCGTCCGGAGGATTTTGTTCGTAAACGACGACATGATGCGATGGGTCTTGCTTCTTCATCAAGAGAGCGAAATAGAGGCCGCCAGGTCCGCCACCGACGATATTGATTTTCATTGTTTCAGAATAATGGCGCGGAAATCGGCCCCGGTCCGGCGATCAGATCCGCCTGTGCGGCGGTACAGCAAAGTCGCGAGGGCCATCCTACCGAAGTAATCAGAGCGCACGAACGTTGCTATTGTCAAGCCTGCCGGCCGAAGGCGCCACGAGAGGAATAGGGAGTGGGACATGGGCCACGGACATGGCGCACTTATAGACGGCGCCCTGGCTCACGACGGACAAAATGGGGCTAGGCAGACGCTTTGCGGAAATGAGGACTCACTCGAAGTTCCGAGCCTTCGGACGATGGCTGTTTTGAATTGGGCTTGAACTTCCTATCGAACCCCGAGAGGAGATATGTGAACCAGTTCTCGATGTCTTCCTCCAGAATTTGGGTTGCGGCAACCTCCAGTTCGAGGAACACCGCGCGATTTCCCGCTCGGGCGGGATTCGGAAAATAGCGCGCCCATCCAGAGTGATCCTTCCTCCGAGAGTAGAATTTGAGGGCCGCACCGCTTTCACGAAGCACCATCTCCATAACGTGTTCCGTACGGCTCTTGGAAAATGAGATGCGCAAGATGGTCTTTTGCGGGGGCAAGAAATCCAGCAACTCCAGAACGTGGTAGCCTGCTGCCTCATTCACGTCCGCGACGACCATTCTAATGCGTTCTGGGAGCTGGCACTCCTCCATCTGAGCCCGGAGGATTTTGAGATCGGCGAGAGATTCACTCGTCCGTACCAGATCCATCTGCGTAAGTAGAGGATTAATCCAACCGTGGTGAGCTTGATGTTTCCCCTTCAATGTGGGAAACCTCTTTTCTTGAGTTCCAGTTCAGTTCGATGTGCAAGAACAGCGGGCTTAGCTGGCATCGCGATGCAAGCGATGCGCCTGCCGCGTACTTCGCGGCGATTCAGCAACTCCTGACCCCTGCACTAAAGAGAGTACTTTATGTCACCGTCACGCGCAGCGTCAACCCGTACCGGGCAGGTAGCTGCTTAAAAGTCTATTTAGCATCGGATATCTAGTCATTTAGTAATATATGCAGATGCGTGTTGCCGACCCGGGGTCATGCTGGAACCTATTTGCTGCAGCGTCCTATTTGCTGCCGTCGAAAAGTGGCGGGGGCGAGGCGAAATCCTCTAAGATGAATGGGAGATGAGAATGGCTGGCGGCTTTGGAGGGATCGGGACGCAACGCGGCGTGGGAGCGCACGCGGAGAGGAGTCCGCGTGCGACTGCGCGCGTGGATTCTCCAGTGAAAGCGCGCACAGATGCAAAGGTGTCGCGCTTTCTCGACCAGTTGCCCGAAGTGTGGGCGCTTCTCCGGCCGCGGCGCGGATTGCTTGCTCTGGGTCTCGTGCTCATGGCCATCAATCGTGTCTCGGGCTTGCTCCTTCCCGCCTCGCAGAAATATTTGTTCGACAATGTGTTCGGCAAGCACCAGACGAATTTGCTGCTGCCACTGGTCGTAGCCGTGCTGGCCGCCACGCTGGTGCAGGGCGTGACGTCTTACGCGCTGACGCAACTGCTATCGAAGGCCGCGCAGAGGATGATCACCGAGTTGCGGCGCAAGGTGCAGGAACACGTGGGACGGCTCCCGGTAGCCTATTACGATTCCAACAAGACCGGCGCGCTCGTTTCACGCATCATGAGCGATGTTGAGGGCGTGCGGAATTTGATCGGCACGGGCCTGGTGGAATTTCTGGGCGGGCTGCTGACGGCCACGATTGCGCTGGTGCTGCTGCTGCGGATCAGTCCCTTGATGACCGGAGTCGCGTTCACACTTTTGCTGGTGAGTATGTTCTCGCTGCGAAAAGCCTTCGGCGTGATCCGGCCGATTTTTCGCGAGCGGTCGAAAATCAATGCCGAGGTCAGCGGGCGGCTTACCGAATCGCTCTCGGGCGTGCGCGTCGTGAAGGGCTATCACGCGGAGGCGCGCGAACACGAGGTATTCACGGGCGGCGTCCAACGCCTGCTCGAAAATGTTCTCAAGTCGCTGACCACGATGTCCATGATGAGTTTTTCGACGACGGCGCTGCTGGGCGTTTCCGGCGGGCTGGTGATGCTGATTGGCGCGCATGAGATTCAGGCGGGGACGCTCACCGTCGGCGGCTATGTCAGTTACATGGCGTTTCTGGCGTTCCTGGTGGCTCCAGTCTTTCAAGTTGTGGGGATAGGGACCCAACTGACTGAAGCCGTCGCGGGACTCGAGCGCACGCGCGAAATTTTGAATGAGCGACCCGAGGATGAGGACCCGCGCCGCACGGTCACTCTGCCCGACATCGTGGGCGAGCTGTCGTTCGAAAACGTCAGCTTCTCTTATGAGGCCGGCAAGCCCGTGCTTCAGCAAGTCAGTTTCCGCGCGGCGCCAGGAACGGTCACCGCACTGGTGGGCTCGTCCGGATCGGGGAAGTCCACGATCATCGGACTGGTGGCGGCATTTCATGTTCCACTGGAAGGCCGCCTGCTGGTGGACGGCGTGGACCTGGCAACGGTGCGCCTGGATTCCTACCGCACGCGCCTGGGCGTGGTGTTGCAGGAGTCGTTCCTGTTCGACGGCACGATCCGCGAGAACGTGGCGTTTTCGCGGCCACGCGCGAGCGAAGAAGAAATTCTGGCTGCCTGCCGCATCGCGCGCGTGGATGAATTCGCCGAGCGCTTTCCGGAAGGGTACGACACGATCATCGGAGAGCGCGGCGTGAAATTAAGCGGCGGGCAGCGCCAGCGCGTTTCGATTGCCCGCGCCATACTGGCCGATCCGCGCATCCTGATTCTCGACGAAGCCACCTCGAGCCTCGATTCCGAATCCGAAATGCTCATTCAAGAAGGCCTCGCTCAATTGATGCGCGGACGCACGACATTCGTAATCGCGCACCGGCTCTCGACGATTCGCCGTGCCGACCAGATCCTGGTCGTCGAGGCGGGGAAAATAGTCGAGCGCGGAACTCATGCGTCGCTCTATGCCGCGGGCGGACGCTATCGCGAACTCTACGACAAGCAGCATGGCCTGGAGAGCAACCTGTTTCTGCCGTCGGGCGAAGGCGAGATGCCCGAGACGGCGGAAGTAGATCCAGCGGTTCCGCGCGAATCAGACTCCGACATGTTGCGCCTGCTCCGCAACCGCCCCGCATAGCGGTGTTGCGTAACTCTCCGTGTACTCTGTGACCTCTGTGTTAAAAGTGGTTTTGCGGTTCGAGCAAAGCTTTCCACACAGAGGGCACGGAGTACGCAGAAAAGATAGGTCCGCTATTGGCTGTTCTTTGAGTGAGAGACTTCGAGGTCGGGATTCTCGGAAGCTCTTTGCTTCAGGAGCGTGATGAAGGCGGCGGACGAGCGGGGCAGCGTGCGGTCGCGGCGATAGACGAGGCCTAGTTCGCGCCAGAGATCCACGTCCGCGATGGGAATCAGCTTCACCTCGCCGGCCCGGACTTCATTGCGCGCAAAACTCGCGCTGATCAACGACACACCGAGACCCGCCGCGACAAAGCACTTGATCATTCCCACGCTCGTCAGTTCCATGGTGATTTGCAGTTGCGACTTGTAAGGCCGGAAGTGCTTGTCCAGCAATTGCCTGGTAAAACCCGTCCGAGGAAAAATTAGCGGCTGCCCGGCAATGTCTTTCATGCGAACGGTCTTGAGCTTGGCCAGAGGGTTGCGCGGATTCACCATCAGCATCACGCGGTCCCGGAAGATCGAATGGATTTTCAGGCTCGGCGACTTGGCCGGAAGCGTGACAATTCCCACGTCGACGGTGCCATCTTCGACCTTTTGCAGAACTTTGTGGCTGAAATTGCGATAGATACTGATCTGCACGGCTGGGTAGAGCCGATGGTATTCGGCGAAGAGGTCCGGCAGCACGTATAGGCAAGTCGCTTCGTTGGCTCCGAGGGCAAGCACTCCGCGGGGGGTGGTGGCCTTGTCGGCCACGGCGCGCAAGGATTCACCCCGCATGTTGACCAGGCGCACGGCGTATTCGAATAGCGTCTCGCCCGCGGAAGTCAGCCGGACGGATTTCCGGCCGCGGTCGAAGAGTTTTTCGCCGTATTCCTGTTCCAATTGGCGGACTTGGGCGCTGACGGCCGGCTGGGAGCGGAAGAGTTTTTGGCCCGCGCGTGAAAAACTGCCGAGTTTGGCTATCTCTATAAAGGTTGTAAGTTGATCGAAATCCATAGTGTTGGGGGTGGATTATAGCAGAAGCGGCAGGGCGGACCGCAACCGATTCAAAATTCCGATGCTATGAATAAAAAATGGCATGTCGCTCCGCACGGGACAACCGAGCCAAAGGAGTGATAATATGGGCGCATTCCGCACGGACGATGGAAAGCGGTGAGGAAGAAGTGTCTACACAATCGCTTTCTGGCTGCGGCGCCTATTTCATCGTCAATAGTTTTGCAAAAGGGTCATACGGAAAGGAGGCCGGGACGCCTGCGATTGTGCCGTTAAAAGTGGATTGCCGGGACAGGGCAAAACCTTGCTGGCGGCTCCCCAGCGTACTCGGACAGAGATATCGGCTAACATGAAGGAAATACAACTATTTAACGGCTTGCCTGCGGCCCAAGGCCTGTACCGGCCCGAGCACGAGCACGATGCTTGCGGCATCGGGTTCGTCGCCAATATTGAGGGCCGAAAGTCGCACGACATTGTGCTCAAGGGCGTGCAGATTCTGATCAACCTCGCTCATCGCGGAGCTTGCGGCTGTGACCCGCAGACCGGCGATGGAGCGGGCATTTTGATCCAGATTCCACATGCTTTTTTCGAGCGCGAAACGTCGAGCCTGGGGTTCTCGCTGCCTTCGCCGGGTGAATACGGTGTGGGTATGGTCTTCCTGCCAGTCGATCCGCACGACCGGCTTCTGTGCGAAGGAATTATGGAGAAGGTTGCCCGCGAGGAAGGGCTCACCGTCCTCGGATGGCGTGACACGCCGATCAACGGCAACATGATCGGGCGCCTGGCTCGCAACTCGCAGCCGTACATCGAGCAGATTTTTATCAAGCGTGCGCCAGACATGGATCAGGACGCGCTGGAACGCAAGCTCTACGTTGTGCGTAAGCGCGTGGAATCGGCTGTGTCCGAAACCGACATGAAGGAAAAGGAATTCTTTTACATTCCGTCTCTTTCCTCGCGCACCATCGTTTACAAAGGATTGCTGCTCGCGCCACAGATCACGGATTTTTACAAGGAGCTGCTCGATCCCGAGCTGACCAGCGGCTTGTGTCTGGTCCACCAGCGTTTTTCCACCAATACTTTCCCGAGCTGGAAGCTGGCCCACCCCTACCGCTACATCTGCCACAACGGAGAAATCAACACCCTGCGTGGAAATATAAACTGGATGTACGCGCGGCAGTCCACGCTGGCGTCTCCCTTGTTTGGCGCCGACATCAAAAAATTGCTGCCGATCATCACGCCGGGCGGCAGTGACTCCGCGATGCTCGACAATGCAGTCGAGCTGCTGACGCTTTCCGGCAGGACGCTCCCGCACGTGATGTCCATGCTGATCCCGGAAGCCTGGGATCACGACGCCACGATGCCGGAAGATATCAAGGCGTTTTACGAATACCACGCCTCGTTGATGGAGCCGTGGGACGGCCCTGCCGCGGTAGCGTTCACCGACGGCCGAGTGATCGGCGCGAAGCTCGATCGCAACGGACTCCGCCCCGGCCGCTTCGCCGTCACCGCGGATGGCTTGGTCGTCATGGCCTCGGAAGCGGGCGTGCTGCCGATCAGGCCGGAAGACGTTCGCATGAAGGGCAGACTTGCGCCCGGCCGCATTTTCCTGGTGGATACGGAACAAAAGCGATTGATCACGGATGAAGAAGTCAAGAAGCAACTGGCTGCCCGGCAACCCTATGCGCAATGGTTGAAGGACAATCAGATTACTCTCGATCATCTGCCGAGTCCGAAGCACGTCCAACCCACGGATCACGAAACGATCTTGATGCGGCAGCGCGCCTTCGGCTATACCGACGAAGACTTGAAGATAATTCTGTCGCCCTCGGCGTTGTTGGGCGAGGAACCGGTCGGGTCGATGGGGATCGACACGCCGCTGGCCTGCTTGTCCGACAAACCGCAACTCCTGTTCAATTATTTCAAGCAGATGTTCGCGCAGGTCACCAATCCGGCGATCGATTCGATCCGCGAGGGCCTGGTGATGTCGCTCAACAGCTACATCGGCAGCGAAGGAAACATTCTCGACGAGACGCCGAAGAACTGCCACACGCTGAAGCTCCGCCATCCCGTCATCTCCAATTGGAGGCTCGAAAAGTTGCGCCGCGTGAGTTGGGGCGATTTCCTGGCCGCCAGTCTGCCCATGCTGTTCCGCGTGAACGAAGGCGAAGACCAGCTCGAAAAGGCGATCGAAACGCTTTGCCGAAGCGCTTCGCAGGCCATCAAGTCCGGCTACACGCTGCTGATTCTGTCCGACCGCGGCGTGGATGAGCGGTACGCGCCGATCCCCAGCCTGCTGGCGCTCTCGGCGGTTCACAATCACCTGATTCGGGAGAAGACGCGCAACCAGGTGGCGCTGATCGTCGAGTCCGGCGAGCCGCGCGAGGTGATGCACTTTGCGTTACTGTTAGGTTATGGCGCCAGCGCGGTAAACCCCTATCTGGCGATCGAAACTCTGGAGGACCGCCTCCGGGACGGCGCCTTCCCGGCTGATTACACATGGGATAAAGTATTCAAGAGTTATATGAAGGCGATCGACAAGGGCCTATTGAAGACGTTCTCCAAGATGGGAATTTCAACCCTGCAAAGTTACCAGGGCGCGCAGATCTTCGAGGCCATCGGTTTGAACCGCTCGCTCACCGAAAAATATTTCACCGGCACATCCTCGCGAATCGAAGGCATCGGCATGGAAGTGCTGGCTCGCGAAGCGCTCATGAAGCATCAGTTTGCGATGCAGCCGCCGAACGAATCCGACACGGAACTCCGCGTCGGCGGCGAATATCAGTACCGGGTGCGCGGCGAGCGGCACCAGCTGAATCCCACGACGATCAGCAAGCTGCAGCATGCGGTGCGGGAGTCGAAATTCGAGACCTTCCGCGAATTCGCGGACCTCGTGAATCAGCAGAACCGCGATCTGCAGATGCTGCGCGGCATGTTTGAGTTCAAGCCGGCCGGAGCCGCCGTTCCACTCGAAGAAGTCGAGCCCGCCTCTGAAATTGTGAAGCGCTTTGCGACCGGCGCCATGTCGTTCGGCTCGATCAGCAAGGAAGCGCACGAGACGCTGGCGATTGCGATGAACCGCATCGGCGGGAAGTCCAACACCGGCGAGGGCGGAGAGGATGAGGCCCGCTACCTTCCCGACGCGAATGGCGATTTGCGCCGCAGCGCGATCAAACAGGTGGCCTCGGCCCGCTTTGGCGTGACGACCCATTACATGATCAACGCCGACGATTTGCAGATCAAAATCGCGCAGGGCGCCAAGCCGGGAGAAGGCGGACAGTTGCCGGGCCACAAGGTGGACGATTTCATTGCCCGGATACGCCATTCGATCCCCGGAGTGGGGCTGATTTCTCCGCCTCCGCACCACGATATCTATTCGATCGAGGACCTGGCGCAGCTCATCTTCGACTTGAAGAACGTCAACCCGAAGGCGCGGATTTCGGTGAAGCTCGTCGCGGAGGTGGGAGTAGGAACCGTGGCTGCGGGTGTGGCGAAGGCGCATGCCGACGTCATCCTCATCAGCGGCTATGACGGCGGGACCGGCGCTTCGCCCATCAGCTCGATCCGCCATGCCGGCGTTCCCTGGGAGCTTGGACTTTCGGAGACTCAGCAGGTCCTGGTCATGAACGACCTGCGCAGTCGCGTGCGTTTGCAGGTGGACGGCAAACTGCAAACGGGGCGAGACGTCGCGGTCGCAGCGCTGCTGGGCGCGGAGGAATTTGGATTTGCCACCACGCCACTCATCGCCATGGGTTGCATCATGATGCGGAAATGCCACTTGAACACATGCCCGGTGGGCGTGGCGACGCAGGACCCGGAACTTCGCAAAAAATTCCAGGGCCAGCCCGAACACGTGATCAATTTCCTGTTTTATGTGGCAGAGGATCTCCGCCGGGTCATGGCGGGGCTTGGCTTCCGCAAGCTCGACGACATGATTGGCCGCGTGGACTGCCTGGTCCAGCGGCAGGATGTCGAACACTGGAAGGCCAAGGGGATCGACCTGTCCTCGGTGCTCTACAACCCGCCGATGCCGAGCCACGTGGGACGGCGTTGCACGCAGGCGCAGGACCATGGCCTGGACGATGCCCTCGACGGCAAATTAATCGAACAGGCCAGCGAGGCCATCGAGAATCTCACACCTCTGTCGCTCAGCCTGCCGATTCGCAACGTGCATCGCACCGTCGGCGCCATGCTCAGCGGGCAAATCGCGCGGCGCCGTGGCTCCGCGGGCTTGCCGGATGACACCATTCGCATCCAGTTCCACGGCTGCGCGGGGCAGAGTTTCGGCGCGTTCCTTGCGAAGGGCGTGACGCTCACGCTCGAAGGCGAGGCCAATGACTATGTGGGAAAAGGGCTCTCCGGCGGCACGCTGATTATTTATCCGCCTCGCAATTCCAGGTTCGTGGCGGAAGAAAACATTTTGGTCGGCAACGTTTGCCTCTACGGAGCGACCAGCGGGGAAGTGTATTTCAACGGCATGGCGGGCGAACGGTTCGCGGTGCGCAATTCCGGCGCCACGGCTGTGGTGGAAGGCGTGGGCGACCACGGCTGCGAATACATGACACGAGGGATGGTTGTGGTGCTCGGAAAGACGGGACGCAACTTCGCGGCTGGCATGACCGGCGGAATTGCTTACGTGATGGACCAGACCGGCGAATTCGCCGCCGTCTGCTGCAACCGGACAGACGTGGACCTCGAGCCGGCGACAGAGCCAAAGGATGTCGAGACACTGCATCGGATGATCGCGCGTCACGCCGAGGTTACCGGCAGTCCGCAGGCGAATTGGATCCTGAAACATTGGGAAGCCACGCTGCCGAAATTCATTAAGGTATTCCCACACGAGTACAAGCGTGTTCTGGGCATTCCGCGAATTCCAGCGGGCGCGTTGATCGCGCAAGCCAAGAAGCAGGTGCAGGCGCACGGGCAGGTGCTCGGTGGGTAAAGTGACGGGGTTTAAGGAATACACCCGCGAGATGCCGGCGCGGCGCCCCGTCGAGGAACGCGTCCACGATTATTTCGAGGTCTACCAGCCGTTTCCGGAAGAGAAGGTGCGCCTGCAGGCCGCGCGCTGCATGGATTGCGGCATTCCGTTTTGCCACACCGGCTGCCCCGTCACCAACATCATTCCGGATTGGAATGATCTGGTGTATCGCGATCATTGGAAGGAAGCGATCCGGGTCCTGCACTCCACGAATAATTTTCCGGAGTTCACCGGACGCATTTGTCCAGCGCCGTGCGAGGCGGCCTGCGTTCTCGGCATCAGCGAACCGCCGGTCACGATCAAACTGATCGAAAAGACGATTGTGGAGCGGGCCTGGGAAGAGGGATGGATCAAGCCGGAGCCTCCCGAAACGCGCACGGGCAAAAGAATCGCGGTTGTGGGTTCGGGGCCATCCGGACTTGCAGCCGCCCAGCAACTGAATCGAGCCGGCCATGTGGTTACGGTATTTGAGAAGGCCGACCGGATCGGCGGTCTTCTGCGGTACGGCATTCCCGATTTCAAGCTGGAAAAGAAAGTTCTGGACCGGCGGCTGGAGCAGATGACCGCGGAGGGTGTTCAATTCCAGATGCGGGCCCACGTGGGCGGAAATGTTCCCGCGCAGGACCTTCGCAAGGAATTTGACGCCGTCTTGTTATCCGGCGGCGCCGAAAATCCGCGCGACCTGAACGTTCCGGGGAGAGAACTCAACGGCATTTATTTCGCGATGCAATTCCTGCCGCAGCAAAACAAGCGCGGCGCCGGGGACGTAGTGCAGGATCAGATTCTTGCCACGGGCAAGCGCGTCGTGATCATCGGTGGCGGCGACACGGGCGCGGACTGCCTGGGCACCTGCCACAGGCAAACAGCGAAGTCCATACACCAGTTTGAAATCATGCCCATGCCGCCGCAAGAGCGCGCCCCCAGTACTCCGTGGCCCCTGTGGCCGCTGCAGTTGCGCACCGAGAGCGCGCATGAAGAAGGCGGAAAGAGGGATTGGGCGCTCAACACCGCCAAATTCACAGGCGATGCGGACGGAAACGTGAAACAGTTGCATGCCATCCGCGTGGGCCCGCCGCCTAAGTTCGAGGCCATGCCGGGCACGGAACTCACCATGGATGTGGATCTGGTTCTGCTGGCGCTGGGCTTCACTGGCCCCGTGAAGAATGGCATGATCGAACAGTTGGGCGTAAACCTCGATGCGCGCAGCAATATCGCCACGGGGGCGGATTACATGAGCTCTGTTCCCGGTGTATTCGCGGCTGGCGATATGCGCCGAGGCCAGTCGCTCGTCGTCTGGGCGATTTCGGAAGGCCGCAAAGCAGCCATCTCTGTCGACAAGTACCTCATGGGAAGTTCCAATCTGGGATAAACCCCCCGCGAAACACGTATCGGAATGCGCCGGGCCGGTCGATTTGCATTGACGCGCGGCAGATAAATACAAAATGAGAATAAAGCCGGGCCGGTCAGCGGCGATTTCTGCGGGCTGACCGGCCTGGCTTGCAATCCGGTACGGGTGGAAGCCGCAAGCTACGCGGCGGTCGGCTCGGCGATGGCGAGTGTAGTTGCCGTGACTTTCGGGAGCTGAATGTTCAGGACGCCGTCCTTGAGCGTCGCGGTGACTTTCATTACGTTCACTTCCGCGGGAAGTTCCAAGGTCCGGAATATGTCGTCCGAGCACTGCTCGGTGTAAACCGCGTCACCCTGTTTGTCTTCCACTTGCGATTCGCGTTTTCCGGTGATGATTAGGCGCCGCGGCTCGACGCTGACTTCAATGTCGCTCGCTGTGAAGCCCGGGAGTTCGGCGTGCACCATGATTTCTCCATCGGTTTCTTCCAGTCTCATGTGGACGGGGTGCAGAAGTTCGCGTTCGGCCTCCAACCAATGGCGCAGGTGATGGCCATCGACCCGGCCCTCTTGCTCAAACAATTCGAAAGCCCGGCGCGAAATGGTCGCATTTATGTGTTCCATTCGTTCAAGACTAGCTTCGATCATGGCGGCCTTCACGGGCGGGCGGGAAAGCGCCGGTTGTGCTGCCGCTGCGGATTTCTCAGCCATAGGGGGGACTCATTTCGTTCACTCTTTCTGGGTTCTTAGGGGGTATTTATTGACACCACTGGTGACCGCGGTCAAGTAAAGTTCCCCCTGATAGTCTGGGATAACACAGTTAGGTTACAAATGCATGTTAATTTCGTCACAGTTCGATAGGGTGTGCCGCCCTGAAGCACCCGCGGAAGGGGCAAGACCCTTTCCTAAAGCAAAAACGTAGCAACCCTGGTGCCTTACTTTTGAGGTTGCAATGGCACGAATGCGGCGGGGATTGAGTTTACTTGCAAATCCCGATAGTCTCGCGGTGGCGGCAAGGTGTTCTAACCACGAGCGCCTGGGCGGAAAGGGAACCGCGGCGCTGCCGGAGGGAAGAAATCCGTGACCGACAAGCTTCTACAAATGTTGCCGCCGGAGGGCGTCAAGATTCTGCTGACGCTGTTCCTGTGTTTCCTGATCGGGTTGGAACGCGAGGAGCGGCGCGCGGCCGGGCAGCGGTACAGCTTTGGCGGAATTCGCACGTTTCCGTTAATAGGGCTGATCGGTTACGCGATGGGTCTTCTCTCTGGAGAGCAGCTCGTGCCCTTAACCGTGGGATTCGCGGTGATCGGCGCATTTTTGTGGTTGTCGTACCGGCATAAGTTGGAATCCTACAACGAAGCCGGAGTGACCACGGAAATGTCGGGGCTGGTGACCTACGTGGTCGGCGCGCTCGTGTCGCGCGATCAACTCTGGATTGCCACGACGCTGGCCGTTCTGAGCATCCTGCTGCTCGAGCTGAAGGAGTTTCTGGAGAGCCTGAGTACCAAGATTCAGGCCGCGGAAATTCTCACTTTCACCAAATTCCTTTTGCTGACGTTCGTCATTCTTCCCATTGTGCCCGACAAGGACTACGGCCCGTTCGCGGTGAATCCGTTCAAGGCGTGGTTGATCGTCGTGGCGATCAGCGGTGTTTCCTACGGCAGCTATTTGCTGGAGAAAGCGTCGCAAGGAAAAGGTGGTGTGAGGATGGCGGCGCTTCTGGGCGGGGCGTATTCCTCCACCTTCACGACGTTTGTGATGGCCAGGCAGGCGCGGGAGGCGAAAGCTCCGCATCGCTATTCCGGAGCGATCCTGCTTGCGTCAGGCGTAATGTATTTTCGCTTTCTTGCCCTCATCGCCTTTTTTAATACCGAACTGATGCGCCGGCTCTTGCTTCCGTTTCTGATTCTGGGGGCCCTTGGCGTGGCCGGCGGCTGGGCGTGGTCCAACTTGCCGGACGGAGGCGAAAAAGGGACGGATGCCGGATATCTGACGAAAAACCCGTTGGAACTTGCGTCCGCATTTTCACTGGCGATTGTGTTTGTCGCGATGCTCGTGGCGATGAATTTTGCGCTGATGCATCTTGGCCGAGGCGGAATCTACGGACTGGCGGTGCTTTCCGGCCTCGCGCCGGTGGACCCGTTCATCATGGGGCTCACGCAAACCGCGGGGAAACTGACCTCGTTTGAGCTTGCCGCGGCAGGCGTGGTGGTTGCGGCGGCGAGCAACAATTTTGCGAAGGCGCTGATCGCGGTCGTACTCGCGGATTCGAAGACGGGAAGGCAGAGTTTGATCCTGATGCTCGGGCTTACGGCATTGGGTTTGTTGCCGTTGCTCTGGGTCGCGCGGTAGATGCGCGACACGGATTCAGCGGGAACCGCATTTCCAAACTCATCTTTCCCGGGAAATATTCCGCGATTGGTTGCGGTACTAATCCTGGCCGCGGTGCTGCTTGTGCCCATCTGGAGCGTGGCGTTCCCACCGCTGCTGGATTATCCAAATCATCTGGCGCGATCGTTTGTTCTGGCTCATCTGAACGATCCGGCATTTACGTTCAGCAGGTTTTATCGCGCCGATTGGGGCGCGTATCCCTACCTGGGGATGGACGCTTCGCTCGCTGTCCTCGGCCGGCTATTTCCGATCGAGACGGCGGGGCGCGTATTCCTGAGCCTCTGCGCCCTTGCGCTGCCCGCCGCGGCCTGGTTTTTTCTTCGACAGGTAAATCCTGGCGAAGACGCGACGGCGCTCTGGATTCTGCTAATCGCCTGCAACGTATTTTTTCTAGAGGGATTCTTGAATTTCGATTTGAGTCTCGCCGTAGGATTTCTCGCGCTCGGATTCTGGCTGCGCTGGCTTGCGAAGCACAACATCGCGCGTTGGATTGCGGCGCTCGCTGCGTTCACGGCGTTGTATTTTACGCACCTGCTCGGATTCGGCATCGCGGGACTCGTTGTGATGGCATATCTCGCGTTCGACCGGCGGCCTCTTCGCGATTGGATATGGAGCGGGGCTTTGGCAGTGCCGGGCATGGCGTTTTACCTTGCATTCCTCGCGCGTGGGCTTGGGCGTGCAAGATATCGTCTTTCACGGATTTGAGGAAAAGTTCGATTCGCTGGGCATGATCTTGCACGGGTACTCGCCGGTGCTTGACCTGATTTCACTCGCTCGCGCTCGGTGTGTGGTTTCTGGCAGCCTGGTGGCGCAATCCGGAGTTTCACTGGAATAGCCGCTGGCTGGGCATTGCCGCGTTCCTTTTTGTTTTGTTCGGGGCGATTCCGTGGATGTGGGGCGAGGGCTCGGATCTCGATATCCGGGTTTTGCCTGTGCTGTTCGTCGTGATTCTCGCGACGGCGCGCGTGGGAAGGCGCGCGAAATGGCTGGCTGCGATTCCACTTCTGCTCTTTGCGGCGCGGACCATGAACATGACGCGGCATTTTGCCGCCGCGCAGACGGAACTCGCCGGCCTCGCGCGTTCCTTTGAAGCCGTTCCGCGAGGCGCGCTCGTGCTGCCCATTGTCGAAGGCGATCAGGACCCCATCGAGCGGCCCTTCACGCATTTCTGGGCCTATGGAGTGATCCGGAGGGGTTGGTTCTCGCCTTATCTGATGGACACGTTCGGCGAAACGCCTATGCGGATCATCTACGACTCGTACACGCCAGATGGATTCTGGTTTCACGTCTACGACGAACCGCCGGATTGGAAACAGGTGCAGAGCGATTACGAATACGTGTGGGCCTACGATGCCCCGAGATTTTCTGGAGCGCTGGCGGACATCGGCGATAGAATCTATTCCTTTGGCGCGCTGGAAGTTTATCGAATTCGGAAAATAACGGAGTGGCAGCGCCCGCGAAGTCCCTGCGCCCGCTGCATTCGGGGAGCTCGGGAGGAGTGATGATTCGCAGAATCCTATTTGTGATTTCGGGTGTGGCGCTTTCGGTGCTGCCGATGAAGCCGGCAGCGGCGCAACAGCCAACTGGTGGAACGTGGCGCTTCGTGGTGTCCGGCGATTCCCGGAATTGCGGCGACGTGGTGATGCCGGGGATTGCGGAAACGGCGAAAAAGAATCAGGCCGAGTTTTATTGGCATTTAGGTGACTTAAGGGCTATATACACTTTCGATGAAGACATCCAACACCAGCCCGAACGCATCGCGAAACCGCTATCGATTGCGGATTACGAAAGCATTGCGTGGCCCGACTTCATCGACAGCCAGATCGCGCCCTTTCGGTTCCATTCCATTCTTTGTGGGCATTGGGAATCACGAGACGATTCCGCCGCTGAAGACTCGCGATGATTTTCTTCTGCAGTTCGCCGATTGGCTGGACTCACCCGTGTTGCGCGCGCAACGCTTGCGGGACGATCCGAGTGACCACCGCTTGAAAACTTATTTTCACTGGATCGACCGCGGCGTGTCGTTCTACTACCTGGACAGCGCGACTGCCGAGCAATTTGACGGCGCCCAAATGGTCTGGTTCGAGCGGACGCTGGCAAAGGACCTGGCCGATCCGGCCGTCACGTCCATCGTGACCGGAATGCACAAGGCGCTGCCCGAAAGCATTTCCGCGGGGCGCAGCATGAACGAGTCGCCCGCTGGAATTGAGAGCGGGCGGCGCGTGTACGCCGACCTGCTTCGCGCGCAGAACGAAGCGCACAAACACGTCTACGTTCTCGCCAGCCATTCGCACTATTACATGGACGGAATCTTCAATACCGCCTACTGGAAAGGGCACGGCGGCGTCCTGCCGGGGTGGATCGTGGGGACCGCCGGAGCAGTACGGTACGCTCTGCCGCCAAATTTCGCCGATGCGCACGGCGCGCTGACGAATGTATATGGATCGCTGGTAGGGTACCGTGCAGCCCAGCGGGAGAAATCAGTTTCGAGTTCGAGAAACTCGCGGAGACGGACATTCCCGAGCCGGTGACTTCACGCTACGGCCATGAATTCGTGCACTGGTGCTTCGCGGAGAATTCACAAGCCAAGTGACGAAGGCCCGCGCGGCTACGCCCGCAGATAGTCGGCCTGCCAATCCTTGACCAATTGCTTGATGGCTTTGCGGTCGTTGAGTTTTTCGTCGAGAACTTTCCGCGCCAGCGCGGGCAATTCCGCATCGCCGGCAAAACGCAGAGAGACCAGCTGGTCCAGCGTAAATTCAGGGATACGCGAACGTAACTCGGGTGGCAGTAATCCTGCCAGGCGGAGGCGCATCTCGAGGCGGATGAGCCGGTTTTGCACGGCCAACGTGGAATTCCGCCCAAAAACGAAGAGCGCGATCAGCGCCGCGCCCACCAGGACGTTCATCACGCGATCCAAAGGAAATTCCGTGACGGAGGTTAACAAGTCTTCCGACCAGATTCACCATCAGCACCAAATTCCCAATGACGAATACCGGCACTTTACGGGTGTGATTTTCAAAAGTTTGCGGTTTCTCGTTTGCCATTTCAGTCGCCTTCCTTTCGTGTCGGAATCTGATTTCTAACGCATGGGTTCGGGGAACGCTGAAATCGGATCGATATCCACGGGCACATCGGAAGCGGCTTCGAGCGCTTTTGTAAGCTCGGGCGGCATCGAGCCATATTTCGCAAACCACGCTTCGACCCGCGCGCGATTGCCAGTGGCTTCTTGCTCGAGCAGCTCCTTGGCGAGCGCCGCGACGGCATCCGGCATGTGTTCGAGATCGATGGCGTAGCGGCCGGAAGCAGCATCCCGCGCAATGACGCCGCGCTCGGAGAAGAAATTGAACTCCATGATTTCGGCCCGGCCATGCGCTTCCGCAACGCCAAACCGCACCGTGCGGAAAATGCCGGCGACCTCGGACGCATAATACCCTCGAAGCTTGTCCTTCGGAAGATCGCCGCGGTCGACGAGCCATTTCAACCCGTAAAGCCCGACGATATCGGCTTTGGCTTCCTCGAGGCCTGAATACGAAGGGCCGATCGCCTCGCGGATGTCGCGCTGGCCGGCGGACGTGCGGGCAAACGCGGGGCCCAGGCCGTGCGAAATTTCATGCATCATCGTTGTCGCGAGATAGCCTTCGGCGGAAGCGAGCGCGGCCTGGTCGGCGCGCAGCAATCGCTTGGCGACGGGCAGAATCACGTAGTTCACGCGAGCGTCCATGAAGTTCTTGAAGAAAATTTTCTTCGAGCCTTTCTGCTCGTGGATGCGCGGATCGTTGGGCAGATTGTCGGCGACCGCTTGATAGCCGTGGCGCAAATCGCCGGCCCGGTACGGCGTGTCCATCACTTCCATCGGAGAGAGATGGCCGCGCTTGGAGGGACGGTCCGCCGGTGCGAGCGGCAACGAGTCTTGAATGTCAGGAACGTATTTCTGGAAGACATCGAGCTTGCGGCTCTCTTCGTCATTGCGGACCAAAACGGCGGCGCCGTAGGAAGTTTTCACGCCGAGCAAATCGTCGAGATAGGTTTCGTAAGGCGCGAAGATAACGTCGAATTTTGGATTCTCGAGGCTCACCCAGGCGATGTCGCTGTCGAAATAGTTGTCGGTGAGCAGCGCGTCCGCGCGCATGCGGAGAAATTTTGCGAAGGCGGGATCGTCCGAAAGCGCGGCGGCTTCTCGCAGCGCTTTCACCATTGGGTCGAGCCACTCGCGATAGGCGACGTGGTAGGGGATCGCTTCCAGCGTGGCGCCTTTCCGCCGAACTACCGTGAAGGGATCGTAGAGCGCAGCTTTCTGCTCGGGATGCGCCGCGACGTAGCCGTCGAACTCCTGCTTCGTCATGTCCGGAGCGAATAGCCCCCGGCCCGGCGGCCAAGCTGCAGTGCCGACAAACGGTGCATCATTATTGATCAGATCGAAGCGGCTGCCGTTGATCATCAGGAAGCGGCGCAGTTCAACGTCACGGGGCGCGGTGCTGCCGGCCAATGCGTGATACAGCTTTAGGCCTTCGGGATCGCTCTGCCGCCAGTAGATGGATTCAAGCGATTGGCACGCCGCGACCAGCTTGGCGACTAATTGCCGCTCGCGGGGCGTCAGGCGCGAGGAGTCAAACGGCATGCGCACAGGTTTGAACTTCGCGAGCTGCGTGGAAAGGTTTGGCGGCACCACGAGGGTGGCCGTGTCGAGTTTGGCCGCAGTCTTCGGCTGCGTTGCGCTTGCCTTTTGAGCGCCCGTTGCGCGGAGCGTCCACAAAAAAATGGCAAGGGCAGTCACACCCGCAAATGCGAGAAGCGGCCTGCAAGAACGGCGGATGAAATATACAAAGTCTTGCTCCAACATGACCGGGATTCTAGCAGAACGGCCACCTGGTGCGTGCGTCGGTTGTGGTTCAGTTTCCGAGTAGGCGACAATCCTGCAGCTACCGGGCAAACTCCAGTTTCAGTGTGACCATCCGTCTCGAACGTGGTGTGGCAACTATGCACGGGGCTAGCGGTTTGCGTACCGCCAGACATGACAATTCTTTTACAAAATAATGACAAGTTAATTGACTTTGCGCAGACAACTCGCGCGATTTCTTCGTCTATAGTGTGCGACTTGCGGAGCGGCCACCCGTGTTCATCGTGCAACTTTGTCCACGGAGTTTGGCAAGGGGCGGAATTCTGGGTGCGCTCGGAAAAGGAGTGTCATGAAAAAAACGAATGCCAATGTGTGCCTGGGTTTGGTTCTGTTGTTTCTCGGGACGAGCCTTAACTTGCACGCTCAGTCTTGGTCCTTCACTGGTAACATGGGGCCCCAACGCGCTTTTTTCACCGCAACGGTGCTGAACAATGGCGATGTTCTAGTTGCGGGCGGGAGAAATAGGTTGCAATACGGCCTCGCGAGTGCGGAACTCTATAACCCCTCGGCCGGAACCTTCATCCCGACGGGCAACCTGAACAACGGGCGCGCTAACTTTACGGCAACGCTGCTCGGCAACGGAAAAGTTCTGATCGCGGGCGGCGACATTTATGTCTGGATGCCAACCGGCACTCAACACTTCTGCCTTTCAAGCGCCGAGCTGTACGATCCCTCCACCGGAAAATTCACCCTTACCGGAAGCATGCACGCAGAGCGCTGCGACTATTTTGCCGCGGGGTTCACGGCGACGCTGCTCGGCAATGGCCAGGTGTTGATTTCCGGCGGCTCTGATTCCACTGGACTCATTCCCGCTGCGGAACTGTACGATCCGTCGACCGGAACTTTCAGCCTCACGGGGAGCTTGAATACACCGCGCTTTGGGCACACGGCGACTCTGCTGCCGACTGGCGAGGTCCTGATTGCGGGCGGCGCCGCCAATGCGAGTTACCTGGCAAGCGCAGAGCTGTACAATCCGTCGACAGGCACATTCACTCCTACGGGGAGCATGAAAACGACCCGCCAATTTTTCACGGCAACGCTGCTGAGCAACGGAGAGGTCCTGGTTGCTGGTGGCGAGAACAGCAATCTCGTCTACCCTTTTATTTCCAGCGCCGAACTGTATAACTCCTCGACCGGGAAATGGAGCTCTACAGGGAGCTTGAACACCGGGCGGTATAACCAAACGGCCACCCTGCTGAATAACGGAGAGGTGCTGATCGCTGGCGGCGGTGTTCACCTGGCGAGTGCAGAGCTGTACAATCCCTCGACCGGAAAGTTCAGCGTTACAGGGAGCTTAAACACCGGGCGCACCGACCACGCGGCAGTCTTGCTGACCGACGGAGAAGCGCTGGCTATGGGAGGGTATGACGGGAGTGGCGGCAACATTGGGTACCTCTCGAGCGCCGAGCTCTTCCACTAAGCGAAGTGTAGGTGTTCGAACACGGCTAATCATGGGTGTTGGGGAACGGGAATTTCCCGCTGGCGGCCGGACAGAAAGTTTGAACACGCCGCGACAGGGACACGCCTCCGCGATGCTTCGGGATTTCGTGCTTTCCTCCCCGCTGGATTTTCCCGGACGCGAGGGTAGATTATCTCTTTTGAAATTCCGGCGAGCCCAGCACCAGGCCGGTAAGCAGGCTGAGGTTGACCTGCTTCACCGGATCATCGAGGGTTGCGCCAATGATCTGCGGATCGGACGTTTCCTTATCGAGCGTGGCGCGCGTTGAGTCCGAGACTTGTCCCGCGAGGAATACCGTCTCGACGCGATCCAGCGCCAATTTCGGATTTCCGCTCACGTCCAGGCCCACGAGCGATGTGACGTCGACCTGCGCGCCGCGAATTTTGTTGTTCGTCAATGCGACCGCGAAGTTCATGCGATTCAGCAGCGATCCCGTGCTGACCCAGGAAGAGGCCGCGTCCGAATAGCCATTCGGAGTCAGGCATTGATACAGCGGCTCTCCGATGCGCGCGACCCACTGCGCCATTTGCATTGGCTGGTCCACGTCCGCGCCCAGGGCTCGCACCGTGGACGCCACCAGCTCGAACGGCGTCTTCACCTTCGCGCGAAACGCCGCGCGCGACCAGAATTCCGGAGAATAAATCATCGTCGTCATCACGGCGCGGATGTCGCCTTTGGATTTTTCAAACGTCTTTGCCATGCGCTTCACCAGGGCTTCCGGCGGATCGTCGGAAACAAAATGCTGCGCGAGCTGCAGGGAGATGTGGTGCGCCGTATGCGGATTCTTCGCCAGCAGGTCGAGCACCTGTTCGGCATCCTTGATTCCACCGGCATTAATTTTCTTTCCGAGCACGCGCTTGGGATCGGGATCGTGGAGGCGCTCGTCGAAATAGAACGCCGGATTTTCTCGCGGCGATACGATCGTCCATCCGGTGAACGCGCGCGCAACATCGATGACGTCCTGCTGCGTGTAGCCGCCGTCCACGCCGAGCGTGTGAAGCTCCATCAGCTCGCGCCCGTAATTTTCGTTCAGGCCGCGCTTGGGGCCAAGCGGCGGGAGCTTCACGCCGCGGCCGCGCGCGCACGGGATGCAGCTTCAAACGGTCAAACGCGTGCGGGTCCGCGCTCGAGGAATTGTCCAGATAGAACAGCATGGCCGGGCTCTTCGCGTTGGCTTCGAGCAGATCGCGGAATTTCCCGAGGACGTGCGGCCGGATGGCGTCGCGCTCGTAGGGAATCATGTACCAGCGGTCGAGGTCTTTATAGATGAAGACGTTGAAATGATTGAACCAGAAATCTTCCAGTTGCTCGCTCAATTGGTGTTCGCTGTAAATCGCTCGAACGCAGTTTCGCTTGCATCAGCTCGTTGACGATTTCCTGCTGGTCCTTGAACGGCAGCGAACTCATCCCTTGAGGCTGCTTCGCCAAATCCTGCAGATGCTTTTGGTACTCGTCTACTTTCATTCCCAGGCGTTTGGCCGCGACATCGGTCGGCGGATATTTTTCCAAGCAGGCTTGCGGCGGAAAGCGCGAGCGCGGGATATTCGGCGAGGCGCGCGTCCATCGTGGGATCGGCAATGTTTTCCGGGTGAAGCTGCGCCTGGATCCAGATCTCTAGTCCCGTCTTCTGAATTTGTTCCACTTCGCCGGGGTGAGGGCCGAATCCGAGCCGGTTCAGGGCGTGCAGGATTGCTTCTTGTTCGTTCAGCTCGGTGATGGGAAGTTTGCCTGCGAAAAGTTTTCGGGAATGATCGTTTCTGCCAGGATTTGGAGGACCCGCCCAAGCCATCGTCGCCGCGACTGCCAGCGCAGCTAGTCCCGACGAAATGATTTTTGCCCTACGAATCATGGCTCAGCGCGTTCCCGATTGGCGGCCAAAGCGGATTGCAATGATGCGCTCTGAATCTACACTTCCCTACGTACGCCCATTACACACTACGTTCAACCCCGGACAAATCCAAAAGTTTCGACGGGTGATTCCACCATCGCCAAAGATGATACTGTGAATTGCCTCTCCGAGCGCCGCAACCTAATTCGAATCTCACACTTCGTCCATTTCATTCACCAACCGTGCGACCAGGGCGGCCGCAGGCATGGCGCGGGCCCGGGCGACTCCCGTACCCGCCCACAAGGAGAGGAATCCGCTCTCTCCGCGGCTTGCAGCGGCCGTGCGCATCGCGCGCGTCAAAATATTCTGCAAGGGGTAAGGCAGGATCACGTTTTCCCTCCCGGTTAGTTTGGCGATGAAGGCGTTGGGGAGGCCGCGCGCGGGCCGGCCTGAGAACGCTCGCGTGATGACAGTCGTGTCCTTGCACGCATCGAGGATTGCTCGCTTGTGCGCTTCCGGCGCGCCGGACTCCGGGCACGTCAGAAACGCAGTGCCCAAGGAGGCGGCGGATGCGCCATGTTTCATGGCGTGGGAAATATCGCGGCCGTCCATGATGCCTCCCGAAGCAATCACCGGCACACGCACGGCAGCATGGATCCCGCGAACAAGATCGAGGGTCGGAATCATCGAGGCTTCAAAAGGGCCCGCGAAAGTCCCACGATGCGCGCCTGCCTCGGCGCCTTGCGAAATGATTCCGTCCACGCCGGCGTCCGCCAGCAAGCGAGCTTCTGCGACGGTGGTCGCCGTGCCCAAGGTCGCGATACGCCGCGCGCGGAGACGCGCCATCACTTCAGCGGGTGGAATGCCAAAGGTGAAACTGAAAATCGGCGGCGCGGAATCGAGAACGGCCTCGAATTGCGCCGCAAACGGATCGGGCGGCAATTGTGGCAGCACGGGTGGCGGCAATTTGAGCGCTTCGTGAATCTCTGCGAGCAGGGCCAGCATGGGGCCAGGATCTGCATGCGCCTTGGCTTCATAGGCGCCGGCAAATAGATTTACGTTGAATGGCTTGTCCGTAAGCGCTTTGATCCGGCGGATGGCGTCAGTGATCTTGTCAGGCGTCAGATAGGCGGCTCCGAGTGAGCCAAGCCCACCCGCGTTTGAGACTGCCGCCACCAGTTCGGGAGTTGATGGGCCTCCTCCCATCGGACCCTGAATCACGGGATGAACGACGCCCAGCCGCTCCAAAAGTTCGTTCTTTGCCACTGGCAATACAATACCTCCTGCCGTCCCCAGGCCCCATTTATTTTAGCGTACAATTATTTCGCACGCGGCATCCGTCGTCGTGGTGAACCTTTGACGGCGAAACATGCGGCCGGCCAACAGGGTCCGGCATTGACACAGGCTCTTTGCTGCCATACGATTTCCCTTAAATGCAATCAGCTTTGTTTGGCAAGCCGCGTTTCCCGTTCACAACTGTCGCACGGGTCGCAGTTACCGGAGGTGCAGCATGAGTCTCAGCGCACGCGTCGTGGATCGGCGCGATTTCCTGAAGATGGGCGCTGCCGGAGCTGCGGGCTTGTTCATCGGATTCTATTTGCCTGAACGCGCGGAAGCATTGGCTGCGGTGACTGCTTCGCCCGAAGCTACAGTTGCGCTCAACGCATGGATTCATGTCGGCACGGACGACCTGGTGACGATCCTCATCGACAAGTCGGAAATGGGGCAGAGCATCTTGACGGGGCTGGCGATGCTGGCCGCCGAAGAGCTGGAGTGCGATTGGAAAAAAGTCCGCACGGAATTCGCTCCCGCCGACAAAGTTTACTTCAATCCACAGTTTGGCGTGCAGGGCACGGGAGGCAGCTCGGCGACTCGCACTTCGTGGGAGCCTCTGCGAAAAGCGGGCGCTTCGGCACGCATGATGCTGCTGGAAGCAGCCGCGCAAAAATGGGGCGTGGACAAATCGGAATGCCGCGCGGAAAACGGCGCGATCCTGCATGCCGCGACGAAGCGCCAGCTAACCTACGGCAGCCTCGCCGAGGCCGCGGCAAAACTTCCTGTACCTCAGAACGTGCCACTCAAGGACCCGAAGGACTTTCACATCATTGGCAAGCCGGCGAAGCGGCTCGACACTCCGGACAAAGTGAACGGCAGCGCCCAGTACGGGATCGACGTGCGGCAATCGGGAATGGTGTATGCGGTCGTGGCGCGATGCCCGGTGTTTGGAGGGAAAGTGGCGAACTTTGACGCCACGAAGGCGAAGGCCGTTCCAGGCGTAAAAGATGTAATCCAAATTTCGGATGGCGTTGCCGTGATTGCCGACAACACGTGGACGGCGATGGAAGGACGCAGGGCTCTCGACGTAAGGTGGGACGAAGGGCCGAACGCGAACGTCAGCAGTGACAGCATCAGCAAACTGCTCGCCGATCGTGCCGCGCAGCCTGGGGCAGTTGCGCGGAAAGAAGGCGACGTAGAAGCAGGGCTCGCGGGCGCGGCAAAGAGAATCGAGGCCGAATACGAGGTTCCTTTTCTTGCACACGCCACCATGGAACCTCAGAACTGCACCGCGCACGTTCGCGCGGACCGCTGCGATGTCTGGGTGCCCACGCAGAATCAGACGAATACGCAAGCCTTAACCGCGAAGATTACGGGTCTGGATCCCAAGGTCGTCTTGGTCCATACGACCTTCCTCGGCGGCGGATTCGGGCGCCGTTTCGAGACCGATTTCGTCGGCGAAGCGGTGGAAATTTCCAAGTCGATTGGCGCGCCCGTCAAGGTGACTTGGTCGCGGGAAGACGATATTCAGCACGACTATTATCGAACCGCTTCCCATGCGCACTTCACTGCTGGCCTCGATGCGGACGGGTGGCCCGTCGTCTGGATAAACCGCATTGCTTGTCCATCGCTGATGGCCCGGTTCGGCCCCTTGAAGGACAATTTCGATAGGAGAAGCGTTGAAATTTGTGACACCGTTCCTTACGCGATTCCGAACATTCTCGTGGACTATCAACTAACGGACGCGGGCATCCCCATCGGCTTCTGGAGATCGGTAGGCGCCTCGCAAAACGGATTTTTCCTGGAGAGTTTTATCGACGAGATTGCCACGGCCGGAAAGAAAGATCCCTACGAACTGCGACGGCGTTTGCTCGCGAAATCGCCAAGGCACCTCGCTGTATTGGAGACGGCGGCGGAAAAGGCGGGTTGGGGCGCGCCGCTGCCCGCGGATCGATTTCGCGGCATTGCCACCGTGAGTTCGTATTTCGGCTACGTGGCCCAGGTGATCGAAATTTCGGTGGACCGCAAGGCGCGCGCGCTTAAAGTACATCGCGTCGTGTGCGCGCTGGATTGCGGGCGCATCGTGAATCCGGGGAGCATCGATGCGCAGGTCAAAAGTTCTGTCGTGTACGGTTTGACGGCGGCGCTCCGGGGCGCGATCACGATCGACCGCGGACGCGTTCAGCAGAAGAACTTCAACGACTACCAGGTCATGCGCATCCACGAAATGCCCGTGGTGGACGTGCACATCATCCCCAGCGAAGAGGCGCCCACCGGCGCCGGTGAATTCACGCTGCCGCCGGTTGCCCCGGCGCTGTGCAACGCGATTTTCGCGGCGACCGGAAAGCGCGTCCGGCGGTTGCCGATTCACTCGGAAGATCTGGCCTGATCGCGGGATGATCTCCCCTCATTGGTTAGGAGAGATTTCGAGCGAAATTGTCCCTACACTTCTCTTGTACCTCCGTACAGTTGTCCGCCAGCCGCTTTTCCATGCATAGTTGATTTGACCAATCCATCGCGTTTTCCCTCGAATTACAGACGGAGATCGATCGTGCCACGCTTAACCTTCGCGTTACTCCTCGCCTGGACTTCAGTCCAGTTTGGTTGCGGAGTCCTGACGGCGAACTCCTCCAAATCCGGTGGCACTAATCCGCCGTCTTCGGGCGTTACTGTGTCGGTTTCTCCGAACCTGGCCAATGTTCGGTTGGGAGCTTCGCAGCAATTCAACGCAACGGTGACCGGTTCGGCGAATATTTCGGTGAATTGGTTCGTGAATGGCGTGACCGGCGGTAGCGCCGTGACAGGGACGATCAATTCGGCCGGTAAGTACACATCTCCAGCTAATCTGCCGAGCCCGAATACGGCCACGGTCATGGCGGTCAGCGTGGCCGATCCAAACATTTCCGCCAGCGTTACGGTCACACTGCTGAATCCAATCCCGGTTCTAAGCAACATCGCTCCGCAAACGACGGCCGTCGGAGCTTTTGCGCTTACGATTAACGGAGCTAACTTCGTTCAGGGCGCGCAAGTGCTATTTGCCGGTTCGCCGCTGAATACAACGTTTCTATCGTCGGCGCAATTGACGGCTACGGGAACAGCTTCCTCCGCCGGGACGTTTGCGATCACGGTCATGAATCCAAACCCGGGAAGCACTAATTCCAATTTTGCAAATTTGCAGGTTGGGCAATCTGGCGGCCAGGCGGGGACATGCAGCGGGATGAGCCTCGGCCAGGGCGCCAGCCTGAATGGTTTCGTTCCGTTTCCGGCCGATAACGCCTGGAACAAGAACATTTCGGCGGCTCCCGTCGATCCGAATTCGGCGGCCATCATCAACTTCATCGGCGCAGGGATTTCCGTACATCCGGATTTCGGCGCAGGGCTGTATCAGGGCCAGAGCATGGGGATCCCCTATCTCATCGCCGGTTCGCAGCAAGGTCCCATGGACATCAATTTCGCTGCATACGGCAGTGAGAGCGATCCGGGTCCGATGCCCATTCCTCTAACCGCGCTGATCGAAGGATACCCGATTCCGGGCAATGGCGACCGCCACGTCCTCGTGCTAGACAACAACAATTGCTGGCTATACGAACTGTACAACGCGGTTCCTTCCGGCACGGTTTGGAATGCGGGTTCGGCAGCCGCCTGGGACCTCACGGCGGATGAAAATCGTCCCTACACGTGGACCTCAGCCGATGCCGCAGGGTTGCCCATTTTCCCGGGCCTCGCGCGTTATGATGAAGTGGCCGGCGGGCAGATCAACCATGCGCTGCGGTTCACGCTGCAATCGAGCCGCGCGGCCTTCGTGCCGCCTGCTTCGCACTGGGCGGCGAACTCGACAAACGCTCTCGCCGCGCCCATGGGGATGCGATTGCGCCTCAAGGCGAGTTTCGACATTTCGAGCTTCTCAACCGCCAATCGAGTCATTCTCAATGCGCTGAAACAATATGGAATGATCATGGCCGACAACGGTTCCTCGATGTACATCAGCGGCGCGCCGGACGACCGTTGGGACAACAACGATCTACATCAACTGGGCGGCGTCACGGCCGCCGATTTCGAAGTGGTTTTGATGAATCCGATCTATACGGCTTCCAATCTTCCGCAAGGAGCGGCACCCACTATCAATAGTTTTACTGCCAACCCTTCGACGGGAGCGGCGGGCACGCCAGTGACTTTGAGCTGGTCCGCGGCGGGTGCTTCCTACTTCGTGATTTCACCCGACGTTGGAGCGATACGCGGCACGAACGTGAATGTTACGCCCGCGCAAACAACCACGTATACGCTCGCCGGCACGAATCAGTTCGGGCGTTCCACGGCTACTGTGACTGTAATTGTGAGATGAACCAGGCTCATCAATGCCGTGAAGGATTCTTCGACCCGATCTTCAACGAGATGATGATTGGCAGGGTTTCAATCCGCGCTGCTGGCCGAATCCCTGGTTGAAGACGACACGGGCGTTCTTGCCAGCGTGACGTGCCGGCCGGTGAACCCCTCTTTCACAAGGTTGAAGATCGTTCGCCGATTTTGAGCAATCACTTTCACCCACGCCCACGGTCCCATCTGCGGGAAATAGATTCCACGAAAACACAGACGAGCGACGAGAATATTGATGCGATAGCCCAGCGGCTTGTGATCGAGTGACTCCACCGCATGAGCGATCGCCTCCGGGCTATACGAGCGATCCCACCCGTACCTGACCTCGGCATGAGCTTCGGGGATGGTCATTTTCAGCGGCGTGTGGGCCATCGCAAACGGGATGAACTCCTGCCAATGTTTCGGCCGCGTCAGCCGGCCGGCATCCTTGAGCCTCGTATAGAGGGGCGTCCCCGGCAAGGGTGTGAGCAAGCCGAAGATCGGCAGCCCCGGTGGCCAGGTGCGAATCTGCTGCAGCGTGCGCTCCGCGGCTCCCACAGTGTCGTTGTCCATGCCAAATATGAATGAAGTGATCGCATACACGTTGCGTTGCGCGAGCCTCTCCAGCACGGCGGCATACTCGCCTGGCTTATTGAAACCTTTATTCACGCCGGCAAGATTCGCGGGATCGATGGATTCCATGCCTATAAAAATCCACTTGCCTCCGGCGGCTGCAATGAGGTCCACCAGTTCCTCATCGCGCAGCAGATTGGCGCTGATTTGCGCCACCCAATGGACCTGCGCGTTGGCGGCAATGATGTCGCGCAGCAGTGACTTCGTCCGTTTCACATTGATGGCGAAATTGTCGTCGATGAAAAATACCGCAATCTGGCCGCGCTCGCTTTTGGCGCGTTCTTTTAGTAGCAAAAGCTCATTCACGACGCTTTCGTTGGTGCGAAACCGGATCGAATCGCCAAAAAATCCGGTCACGGTGCAGAACTCGCACCCGTACGGACAACCGCGCCCCGACTCAACCGGAATGATGCGAAACGTTCCCCACCCGCCTCCTAATTTCTTGAGCCATCGTCGAGCGGGCTTCGGAACAATATTGAACTGATCGAGGTTTATCGTGTTCCAGGGAATCGATGGATAGGGCTGCAGCGTGGGTTTTCGCTCCTGACCGAAATCATCCACCGGCGCATATACGTCCTTGAGCTTGCCGCGCACGGCGTCCTCGACAATTTTCGGCCAAGTCTCGTCTGCTTCCCCGAGGGCCACCGCGTCGGCGTGCCGTGCTCCGCCGTCCCGGCCGAGCGCCTCGTCGGGCATTTCCGTGACGTGTGGTCCACCCATCACGACCGGCACTCCGGCGGCGCGAACCGCATCGGCCATCCGGTAGGCTTTCGCGATCATTCTGGTCATCGCGCCAATGCCAACGAGCCCGATCTTTTGTTCCCGCACATACCGGGCAATGGCCGCTTCATCCATCGGCTGCGCGTTTCCGTCGATCAGTAAAACCTCGTGGCCGGATGGTGTCAACGCCTCGAGCAGAAACATCCACAAGTGCGGCATGAAGTTGCGTGTGACACCGTTGTCGGGATTGTAGAGTAATATTCTCAAGAATTTTTCCTTGTCCTACTCTCGTGACCTACCGGCTGATCGAACCGGCGATGCTCTTCGATTTTTTTGCAGGCTCCAAGCAGAGCCCGCACCCGTGGAGCTAAGTCTGACCTGTTACTACTAATGGCCGTTACCCATAGCGGGCGCGGCGGAGGGGTCTATGATGAAACTGGGGGAAGTGTACACCCTGAAAGACATGATTCGTGACAGAAAAACTTTGAGTGTTCGATTTTGGGTCATGACTCCTTGCGCAACGCGGCATTTAATTCGTCCGGTTCTGACACACCGCTCACGCCCTCCGGCGCCGGCTGAAACACAATTACTATACGAATCAGAATCCCAAAGGTTCCGCGACAGGGAGCTGCTCGCGGGATAGTAGTCGATAAATCGTCTTTACACCAGCGACACTCTAGCTGTTTTCCACATTCGATACTATCCCAATCTTGGAAGCCCGTATCCCGCGCGCGGCCTGCCGCACG
Organism: Terriglobia bacterium; assembly: GCA_963811715.1. Classification (GTDB taxonomy): domain Bacteria; phylum Acidobacteriota; class Terriglobia; order Acidiferrales; family UBA7541; genus Palsa-360. Next base: position 368,389 of record CAWESM010000003.1, on the reverse strand, counting down.
CGGGAACAGGGCTTCGGAGGCGCACGGATGATGAGCTTGTCGCATGAATCTTGACCGCGTATGATCACCCCGATGGACTAACTTGGTCGAACTAAGTTCACGGGTCAAGTCCAGCTTGATGAGTCCGTCCGATCCTTCCTTGATGAAACGTTGAAGAAAACGTCGCCATTCCGTTTTGAAGGAGCACTCCATGAGTTCCAGGAAGCTGGCTACCCTATTGCTTTCCCTTTTCCTCGCCCAGAGCAGTGCGCCGTTTTCAGCCGCCGCGCAGACGCTATCTCCAAACCAGCAGCTGGCGCGCGATATTTACAAGGAACTAGTGGAGATCAACACCGTCACGCCCACCGGAGACACGGCGAAGGCGGCGGAGGCGATGGCCGCGCGGCTCCGAGCGGCGGGCTTTGCCGGCACAGACGTGCAGGTGTTTAACCCCGCGCCGCGCAAGGGGAATCTTGTGGCGCGGCTGCACGGCACCGGCGCGCGCAAGCCGATCTTGTTGATGGCGCACCTCGACGTGGTCGAGGCGCGGCAGGAGGATTGGACGGTCAATCCTTTCAAACTTCTGGAAGAAGGTGGTTACTTCTATGGCCGCGGTTCCGGGGACGACAAGTTCATGGCGGCGACGTTCGTTGCGAACATGATCCGCTACAAACAGGAAGGATATAAGCCGGACCGCGACATCATTTTGCTGCTCGAGACGGATGAGGAGATTCTGGACGCCAATGCCGTCGGCATTCAGTGGATGCTCAAGAACCATCGTGACCTCATCGATGCCGAATTTGCATTGAATGAGGGAGGCGGCGTCGGATTGAAAAACGGCAAAGCCCTACGCAATAGCATACAGACGAGCGAGAAAGTTTCCCGTCAATTACAGCCTGGAGGTGGACAATTCGGGCGGACACAGCTCCCTGCCAAGAAAGGACAACGCCATCTACCAATTGGCGGAAGGCCTCGGGCGTCTTTCGAGATACGATTTCCCGGTGAAACTGAACGAGACGACGCGCGCTTGGCTCGAACGGGCGGCGCCACAAGAAGACCCTCGCCTCGGCGCGGCCATGAATTCCGTGGCCTCCGGGCAGTCCGATCCCGCCGCTGTCGCTCTCCTGTCCGCCGAGCCTGCGTACAACGCGCAGCTGCGCACCACGTGTGTCGCGACGATGCTCGAGGCTGGGCACGCCTTCAACGCTTTGCCGCAAAGCGCCCAGGCCACGGTCAATTGCCGCGTCCTGCCGGGCGAACCCATCGAAGAAGTTCGGAAGACTCTAGTCCGAGTCGTGGACGACGTTCAGATTATCGTCACTCCCACGTGGACGCACGTTTACAGCAAACCGTCGCCCCTCACCCCTGAAATCCTACAAGCCGTGGAGCGAGTGACGGCGGAATTCTGGCCTGGCATTCCGGTCATCCCAACGATGAGCACTGGCGCGACCGATGGCAGTTTCCTGCGCAATGCGGGCATCCCGACCTACGGCACGTCCGGACTCGCGGGCGATATCAACGATGTCCGCGCCCACGGGAAGGACGAACGGGTTCTCGTCAAGTCTTTCAATGATGGGCAGGAATATTTGTACCGTCTCGTGAAAATCTTATCTTCGAAGAAGTGATTCTTGCCGCGGCTTCCTGAAAGACTTGGCCTAAATGAGATGGGCTGGACCTGGCAGCCTCTAGCAAAGTTTAGCGACCTGTGGCAAGCTGTAGGCATGGGAAACAAAAACGCACCAAAACGCGAAAAAAAGAAACCAAAGCAGAATAAAGATAAACGCGAAACTTACAGCCCGCCACCTCCACGAATTGTGAGAGAAGCGCCCAAGGCTTAAGGCAACGCGTTCGATTGTTTTTCTGAGAGCGGAAGATCTGGCGTCTCGACCCTAATGAGCGCTGGCTGGTCCGCCATTTCGGGCGCTCTTGTAGAGCCCGCCTTCAGGCGGGCACTTTAGAATCGAGCCCATGCTCACCTGAAGGTGAGCGCTACACGGCCCGGTCCAGGGTTCTCACACAGACTCAAAATCGCTTCGTTCACACGCGCTCCTACTGAAACAGTACTCTGCTTGCTCCCAGGAGTGCCTCCCGCTACCATTGGCGCGATCGGAATTCGCACGCACCTGGGCAGGCCGATGTAAGGAGTCAAAATGACCAAGGCCACATGGGGAGGAGCGGCGCTGGCGGAAAGCGATGCATGTGTGATCGTCGAAGGGAACTCCTATTTCCCCGCCGAATCGGTCGCGCGCGAATATCTTCGCCCCAGTTCGACAACGACGCTGTGCCCTTGGAAAGGCGTCGCGCACTATTACGATGTCGAGGTGCAGGGCAAACGGAATCCCGACGCTGCCTGGTACTACCCCGAGCCAAAAGACGCCGCGAAAGAAATCAAGGGCCGCATCGCGTTCTGGAAAGGCGTGAAGGTGGAAGCGTAGCGCACCCTGTGGGGTGCCTTCTAAAAAACAGGCTCCCGGACGTCACCTGGGAGCCTGTCTTGCATCCAGTGGAAATAACTATTTGCCGTGCGCGGCGGTCCAATTGACGGACCGATCGCCGGTTGTGGCGGTTCCCTTCATGGCCCCGCCGTCGAGAGTGCCCTTGTATTCCTGCGTGACTTCGCCGTTCGGCGTCGTGCGCTTCACCGTAAAGGTTATGTCGTTGCCCTTGACACTGCCTTCCAGCGGAACTTCGCCGCGCTGACCCTTGATGGTGCCCTTGATGGCGCCGCCATTCTGTTCGATTGTCATGGCCTGCGTATTCATTGCGCCGTCACGGCCCGGCATGCTCAGGTCCCACGCGCCCGCGACGTTCGCGGGTTTGTCCTGGGCACGGGCAAGTACGCCGAGCCCCAGTACGAACAACGCAGCGCCGGCCAATGCGATCACTCTTTTCCTCATTCGTGTTTCTCCTTGCCGCACCGGAACAATTCCGATTGCGGATGATTTTCCGGCCGATAAACGACGCGGAGTATCGCCATAGTTGCCGGATGGTTCATAGACGCGCGGCAGGCGGGAACCGTTGCAGCGCCAATACTAAAATGTGGCGGAGACGTGCGAGTCAGGTGCGGACGCTTGCGGTTCGCTGCCCGACGTATTCGCGCATGGCCGCGCCGAAAGCGCGTTCCAGCTTCTGCGCGATGGGGCCGGGTGCGGCTGCATACGTATGGCCAGCGATTTCGCTTACTCCCAGCAAGCTGCGGTTCGTCGAGGTGATGAAAACTTCATCGGCGGCGATAGAGATCTTCCGGCGTAAGTGGTTGCTCAATCATCGGCACGCCGCATCGAGGAGCAATCTCAAGCAGGACACTGCGCGTCACCCCTTCGAGACAGCCGGATGACAGTGGCGGCGTTGTGACTCTGCCGCCCTTCACGGTGAAAATATTCGCCGTCGTGCACTCGGCCACTTCCCCGCGCTCGTTGAGCAACACGACTTCGCTCCAGCCTTCCTTCTGCGCTTCGGCCAGGTGCCACACGTTATTGAGCCAGGAAGTGACTTTCACGCCAGCGAGCGGCGAGGCGGCGTGGCGTCCGTGCGCGGCGATGCTCAGGCGCGCTTGCTCCGGATGAGCGGGCAGTCCCGCCGTGCAGAGAATCAAGTCCACCTGCGGCATGGGTTCATCGCTCTGCCAGAAACCAACGCGGTTATAGATCATGTAGATTCGTGCGGCGCCTTCCACAACCTGATTGGCGCTCAACAATTCACTCAAGTGCCGCCGTACTTGCGCGGGATCGAAGGGAAAAGGAAGACGCGTCCGGCCAGCATCTTTTTCGAGACGCCGCCAGTGGCGTTCATAGGCGAAGGCTTCGCCTTGAAAAATACGCATCGTGGTGAACAGGCCCCAACCGCACAGCAAGCCTGCTTGGCCGGGAGAAAGTCGTACCTGCTCGATTTCGACAAGCCGGTCGTTGTGGAACACATACCGATGAATCACTTGGACCTCATTCGCGAATTTTCCGCAATTCGCCCAAATATTGTAACCCAGCTGTCTCCCGGGATCGCCATTCTCCTGAATGGCGTTTCGCTGGCCGCCAATCGGGAGATTGGCGTTCCCGGAAGAATTGTTCGCTACAAGAGTGTTGGTAAATGAATAGTGCAAAACTGCGGAAAGGGAGCCATGGGAATATCATCCAGCCGAAATGCGGTCTTCCGTGACTTCCACTTCACTCACGCCGCGAAATGAAAATAGCAGCTTGATCAAATACTTTGGCGGATCTTGCGACGTTTGGCGCACAATGTGACCTACCGCGGCGTTAACCGCGGCGTGAAACAGAACGGCGCCAACCTGCACGCCTTCGAGATTGACGCGTACCGGCTGTCCGGGTTGAAAGGAAGCCATATCTTCTCCCAATTGGATTGTGGTCCGGGGCCGGGGGAATTGCAAGATGTCACGGGTTGTTACGGAACCCGGCGCGAGATAACATGCAGCGGCGCGCTTAATCTGTTGGCTCTGAGAAGGAGCCTGTCATGTGCTTCCACAAAATTCGCAGTCATTTGCCAGGAATCCTGCTAGCCGCCAGCCTGGGGCTCCTCTTCGGTTGCTCCAGCGGGCCCAGTGCTCCCGACGCCGCCTTGCGCTCCTTTTCCGCCGACCGCATCCTTGGCCACATTCGCACGCTCTCCTCGGACGAATTTGAAGGGCGTGGACCCGGCTCGAAGGGCGAGCAACTCACCATCAAATATCTCGAGGACCAATATCGCTCGTCCGGCCTCGAGCCCGGAAACCCCGACGGCAGCTATCTGCAAAGCGTGCCCTTGGTGAGCATCACGCCGGACAAAGGGATGAAACTGACGCTGGCGGGACATGGCCGGACGCTCGAGCCGAAATTTCCGGATGACTACGTCGCGTGGTCCAAGCGCGTGACGGATTCTTCCTCCGTGGACGCCGATCTGGTCTTCGTGGGCTACGGCGTTCAGGCGCCGGAATTCCAGTGGGACGATTTCAAGGGCGTGGACGTCAAGGGCAAGGTGATCGTGGTGCTCATCAACGATCCGCCCGTGCCCGACCCATCCGACCCTACGAAGCTTGACCCAAAAACATTCGGCGGCACGGCCATGACCTACTACGGCCGCTGGACCTACAAGTTCGAGAAGGCGGCACAACTGGGCGCGGCGGGGTGCATCATCATTCACCAGACCGACCGCGCCGGGTATCCCTGGGAAGTCGTGCGCAATAGCTGGAGCGGGACGCAATTTGACCTGGCGACGCCGGACAAGAACATGGGGCGTCTGGCGGTGGAAAGCTGGATCACTCTCAGATTTCGCCAACCAAGCTGTTCCATCTGGCCGGCCAGGATCTGGACAAGCTGATCCAGGCGGCCGCACGCCGCGATTTCAAACCCGTTCCGCTGGGCGTCCATGAGAGAGTTGACGATTCACAACTCGCTGCAGAACGATCGATTCGCACAATGTGATCGCGAAAATTACAGGAAGCGATCCGCAGTTGAAGAATAGCTACGTCCTCTACACCGCGCATTGGGATCATTTCGGAATCGGGCCGGAGGTCAACGGCGACAAAATCTACCACGGCGCCGTGGACAACGCTTCCGGATCGGCGGCGCTGCTGGAAATCGCGCGCGCCTACAAACAGCTCCGCAGGCCGCCGTCCCGAACGATCCTGTTTCTTTCCGTCACGGGGGAAGAGCAAGGTTTGCTCGGCTCGCAATATTATGCGGAGCATCCGCTCTATCCGCTCGCGCGCACGGCCGCGGACATCAACATGGACGGGATGAACGTTCACGGTCTGACGCGCGACATCGTGCAGATCGGCCGCGGCGCTCCTACCCTGGACGAAATTATCGAGGCCGTTGCGAAAGAACAGGGCCGCGTCGTTAAGACTGGATCCCGAACCGGAGAAGGGCTTTTACTACCGCTCCGACCATTTCGAATTTGCCAAGAAAGGAGTCCCTGCGTTCGATCCTGACGAAGGAGTGGATTTCATCGGCAAACCCGCCGGATGGGGCCTCGAGGCGCGGCGCAAGTACACGGCCGAGAACTACCACAAGCCGTCGGACACGATTAAACCTGACTGGGATCTGAGCGGCGCCGTTCAGGACTGCCAACTTTATTTCCTGGTCGGCTATCGAATTGCCAATGATGCACGCATGCCGGAATGGAAACCGGGCGCGGAATTCAAGGCCATTCGTGATACTTCCTTAAATTCCGCCGGGAGTGCCCCATAATTGGTCCCCAATGGCGTATTTCGAGGTCAAAACGCCTGAGGCTAGTATTTTACTACCAAAAACGTTGGTGTTCCGAGGGGAGTACACCTTACGCGTACAACTTCACAAGAAGGTTGACAGTATGGCCACAACTTTCTACTCTTGTGACCTAGCCCTCTCGGAGAATTTTGTGCGTACACTGGGTAGGTCCGTTCTGATTACCGTGCTAAGCGTTTCGCTCATCGGAATTCCAACGATGGCGACACCGGCGAATCCGGCGTCTGCTCCACTGGGGTGGGTTTTGCAAGCGGAACGCGCCCACGTGGGCGCTGACATCACGGCTGGCGGCGCGACGATCTATGACGGCGATCGCCTGGAAACCCAAGGAGACGGAACCTTGCGCGCTCGCTTGGGGAATTCGCAACTGTACCTGCGGCAAAGCACTATCGCTGAGGTCCATGGTCTTTCGAACGGTTTTTCAGCCAGCTTACTGAGTGGAACCCTAGTCGCATCGGCGCCCGAAGGCCAGACCTTTCAAGTGCTGGCCGATGGTGCGGTCATCCGTCCCGTGGGCACGAAGGCAACCGTAGCGCAAATCACCCGGGTGAGCTTCAATGAACTGCTCCTGACCAGCAACGTTGGAGCGATTCAAGTCTCCTTGGACGGCGGTGATCTCAAGACGATTGAAGCCGGCAACTCCTTCCGCATGGAAATCCAGCCTGAGGCCGCGAGCCCTGGCCAGGATAATGGCAGTGGAACACAGACCACCGGCCGCAACCGCGCCATTTATGTGTGGATCACTATAGCCGGCGTCGCAACAGTCGTCGCTATATGGCGTGCGATGATGAGTCCCGATTAAATATCCGCTCACATAAAGATCTGTTCAAGGAATTCCTGCGGAAAGTTAAGTCAGCCAATTTACTGAATTCGGGCACATCCGCGCTCGCCGTTTGATCAGCGACGGAAGGTTCTGACGCGTGAGTTCAACGTGATGTTGGATTGCCAGGCGAGTGACGCCGCAGGTCGCGAATGGGACGATGGGTCGAGCCAGGTCCGTGTGAATTACTCAGAATCCGGAATGTCAGCCGAGGCCTGGTTGGAGTCAGCGCTCTCCGCGCCCGCCGCCACGGCAGTTACTATATAGTAATATATGTCGCCGGGTTGCACGGTCGCATCCGTGTACGAAGTGGGCAGAACGATGGCGGAGTTCAATTGCGCGTACGGTCCGCCAGAAACGGTGGAACGATAGACGTTATACCCCGCCACCGCCGTCGTGCTGGCGGTCCAGGTCAATGTCGCGGAATGCGAACTGGCTTTGACGCCTGATCCCGATAGCGAAATGATGGCGGGCGAATTGGTTGCGTTGCTGGCTATGGTGACGATCCCTGCCAGGTTTCCGGCCGCCGCCGGAGCGAAGGCCACGTCCAACGTTGCGTCCTGTCCTGGCGCAAGAATCATCCCAGTCGAAACGCCGCGGGTTGTGAATCCCGCGCCAGAACTGCTGACTTTGGAGATGGACACATTGGAATTTCCAGCGTTGGTGATCGTAATTCCCAAAACGCTGCTGCCCCCGAGGGCCACCTTCCCAAAGGTCAAACTCGATGAGTTGGCATTCAATAGGGAAGTGGTGGAGACGCCCGTTCCGCTGATGGTGACGGTGGCCGGCGAGTTTGCGGCGTTGCTCATTACGGAAATGGCGCCCGAGGCTCTCCCTGTGGCTCTTGGCGAGAACAATAAATTGATGGTGGACTGCTTGCCCGCACCGATCGTCATCGGAAGCGATAGACCAGTGACAGTGAATCCCTGAGCCGCAATACTTTCGTGCGTTACGATCAGGTTCGATCTCCCCGCATTCGATACCGTAATCGACTGGGAAACGGTGCTGCCAACCGCGACCGGTCCAAAGTTAATCGATGGAGGCGACACCGAAATGGCCGCCGCAGTCCCTGGGGCGTTCTGCTTTGGCTGGCCGGACAGGTTCGTCGCGCCGGTAAGCCCGACGCAACCGGAAATTGATAATGTTCCGAGAACCAGAAGACACAGGGCGAGGAGGCCCGTCCGGCCAGCCCCGGCCATCAATTTCCTGGCGGGCTCCCCTTCTGGATTCAGGGTAAACAAGTAGAGCCCGCACCCGGAAGTCTGGGAATACTCAGGCTCACGGCGAAACCCACGTATGATCGGTTTAAACATTAGCGGGAAAATTGTCAGGCACCGATGGCGGCTGGACCTACTGTCCCTGGGGACAGACGAGGGACAGGCTTGGAACCCTGCCCCCGAAGCGCGAACCGAAAGGATGGAAATCCATCGGTGAACCGCGGATTGAGTTGGTTGACCGGTCCACCGATTTCGGTCAGCCCCGTCACTTCGCCCCAGAACTTAGGGTATGAATGCGGGGGCCTCATTCGAAAATATGCTCTCGGCGTCGTTGGGATCCACCGACGTGACAACATAGAAGTACGCATGGCCAGACTGGACGGTGGAATCCACATACTGAGTGGATGTAACCAGCGTGGAATTCACCCTCGTGTACGGCCCGCCGGAAACAGCGGAGCTGTAAACGTAATATCCGGCGACGCTAGACGTGCTGGGCGTCCAGTTGGACGTCACCGAATGTGGAACTGGCTGAATCCCTGTCCCCGTGAGAGAAACCGTCGTGGGCGAGTTGGCGGCATTGCTGGCCACGGTGACGCTTCCGCTTACGCCCGTTGATGTTGCGGGAGTAAATGTCACGTTCATTGTGGCGGTCTGTCCCGGTGTGAGAATCTGTCCAGTCGAAACTCCGCTCGCGGAGAATCCGGCGCCGGAAATGCTGACATTCGAAACGGACACGTTGGAATTTCCAGCATTGGTGAACGTCACGCCTAAAGTACCGTTGCTGCCAATCGCGACGCTGGTGAAGCTGAGGGTCGTGGCGCTTGCGGCGAGCGTGCTGGAAGCCGCACTGTTTGAACTCGTTTTCGCCGGCGCCCCGGCGCTCGTAAAACCAACGCAGCCTGAAATCGATAAAGTGAAAAACAGAATTGCAAGAACCCCTAACCAAGTAAACGGCCTGGGCTGCATGGCAGGTCCGGCTGCAACCCTTTGATTTGGCGCGAGTTTGCGTCGTTTGAGGTTGGGCGTATGCGATTTCATGCCTCCACCAGTTTAGAAACCGCTCGCGACACCTCGCTACTGGTCTGGGGAACAAAGCAAGGACAGGCACTTCTTCTGTCCATGGGGCATAAGTGAATTGCACCTGTTCACTGCAGTACAGTTCTCAAGAACGTCCGCAAAAACGACTGTATTCATGGCCCATCATGATTAAGAGCTGACCGGACAAGACTTTAGCGGAGCCAACCACGCGGACAGGCGGGACACGGAGTCATGTTAGACTCAAAATGGTTGGCGAATCAGGTATGGCTCTGGACCACTAAAAATGCGATCCTCCCAGCCGCCTCAAGCTTGGTCTCCGTGGCCGAATCGAATCCTGATTCTTTCTCTCATCGGTATTGCTTACCTGACGTTGTTTCCTTTCCGGTTCGATTTCGCTTTCCCGCAATCGCGCACCTCGTCTCCCTTTTTTCTGGGGCCATCTCTGAAGCACGGCGACTACGTCGAAGTTTTTTTGAATATTCTCCTGTTCATTCCGTACGGTTTTGGATTTTCCGCCCAGCTACGCAAGCGTGGCGCCAGCATGGGGGTAACGGTCGTCCTGGCGTTGGCCACCGGCGCCGTTACTTCCTATGTAGTGGAGTTCCTCCAGTTTTACATCCCGACGCGCAATTCAGCGTGGGACGACATCACTCCGAATACCTTGGGTGCGGTGGCGGGTTGTCTCTTGTTCGATCGGTGGGGCGAAATGATGTTGAAGCTGCTGTCCGCGTGGGGAAAAAGGGCAGAGTCCTGGATGTCCTTGCGGCGGGCCTGTATCTTCTTCTCGGCCTACCTTGGTTTTTTCATCATCCTATCAATTCCCTTGCAGAGAGAGACTCGCTTGAGCAACTGGGACTCAGCTGTTCCCATGTTTGTCGGGAGCGATGGGACAGCGCGGCACGCGTGGAAGGGGCAGATCGCCAAGCTCCAAGTGTGGAACCGGGCTCTCTCCGACGAGTCGGCGCGGCAACTCACTGCCGGCGAGCCCGCGCCAGGCACGGAAACCGGCCTGCTAGCCTCCTACGAGCTCACTGGAGCGCCTCCCTACGACGACCACACGAAATCTCTTCCCGCACTGGCTTGGATATCCTCTTCGCCGCCGCGAGATTTGAAAACGCTCGACCTGAATGGCAGTTCCTGGCTCACCACCATGGTTCCCGTGACAAATTTGACGCAGGAATTGAAGAGAACGAATCAATTTGCCGTGAGAGCTATCTGCACGCCAGCGGACGTCGCGGATCTGGATCAAATCATTGTTTCTATTTCGCAAGTGTACGGAACCCCGGACCTCTACCTTCGGCGGGAAGAGGCCGATCTGGTGTTTTGGTTCCGGAATCCGCTTTCGATGCATCGGTCCCTGCTGGCGTGGCGTGTGCGAAGCGTCTTCGCTCCCGGGCAGACTCGCGACCTCCTTATTTCCTACGACGGGTCGAATGTCTCGCTATACGTGAATGGAAAAAAGGAGGCTTGAGTCTTCCACCTGAGCCCCGGCGCGGCCTTGGTGCACAATTTCGCGCGAGTGCGGGCCAGCGATTTAATCGGTTATCTAATTACGTACGACATGTTGACGTTTGTTCCGGCGGGAATGTTACTGGGATTGATCGCTAGAAAAGAGCCTTTTCGGAAACCTGCGGGAAAGCTCTTGCTGCTACTTGGGTTTCTGCTGCCGCCTGTGTTTTACGAATTTATCGTCGTTGGGGTCAGCGGAAAGGCTGTTTCCTTGTGGGAGGTCATTACGTGCCTGTTGTTGACCCTTCTGGGCGCCTGGCTGATGAACGCAGACCGCAGTGATAACCGCTCCGTTTGGATTTAGAGAGAACGAACAGCTGCCCGCCCCAAGTGCGGGCGGCCTCTCCGTCCCGTTCACGGTGAGCGTTCACGGTGAACCGCGCTCTTCGGGACGGATACGGCAGGTTTCTTTTCTGAGCTACCACTCAGCGCTAAAACAGTGCGGCTTGAACTCAGTTGGCAGCGGCGATTGCCGTTCCCCACTTGTCGCGAAGCGACGTCTCAAGTCTCCGGAACAGGATGCCGTCTACCGCATAGCCGATTCCGGCAATCAGAACCATGACGACTACGACCTGGTTGATGTCATTCAAGTCCCGGCCCGCCACCAAAAGTTGCCCGAGACCAAGGGTGACATAAAGCATTTCACCTTGAATTAGGGAGCGCCACGCGAATGCCCAGCCTTGCTTCAGTCCGTCCAGCAAATACGGCAGGCTCGCCGGGAGCAACACGTGCCAGAATAATTGCGGACCTTTCGCGCCCAAGTTCCTGCCCGCCATGGACAGAATGCGGGGCACATTGTCGAACCCAGCCTTCGTGGCCTGCGTTACGGCAAGCATGGAACCCATCACGGTCACGAATATAATCGCCGTCTCCGACAAACCAAACCAAAGCAGGGCCAGCGGCACCCAGCAGATACTTGGCAGGCTCTGCAGGCTCAGAATCACGCCACCCAGCGTGTCTTGGAGAAAGCGGCTCCAGGTGAGCAACATGCCGAGAAGTATGCCCAGTACAACGGAAATGACGTATCCGATGGCGACTCGCCGCAAGCTGACCGCGATGCCAATCAAGATGCTGTGATCCGCGAAACCGGCCCAGAAGGATTCAGCAACTCCTCGCGGCGTGGGAAACACATAAGGAGGCCAGAATTTGAGCAGGGCAAGCCCCTCCCATACCACGAGCACGCCCGCGGCAAAAATCAGCTGATTAACGCTTTTCTTCACGGGAATACTCCGCATTGAAAGATCGATCGATCTCTTCCCGAAGCTGTCCGAGAATTTCCTTCGACAGGTGGGCGACGTCGGAATCCTCGACGTGCCTCGGCCGGGGCAGCGCGACTTGAAACTGACTCTTAATCCGCCCGGGCCGAAAACTCATCAGGAGAACGCGGTCGCCCAGGCGCACCGCCTCGCGGACGTTGTGGGTCACGAAAACGATCGTCGGCGAAGTCTCCTTCCAGAGGCGTTCCAGTTCATCGTGCAGCATATCGCGCGTTTGCGCGTCGAGCGCCGCGAACGGTTCGTCCATCAAGAGGATTTTCGGCCGCAGCGCCAGCGAGCGCGCGAGAGCCACCCTCTGCTTCATGCCGCCGGAGAGTTGGTGAATGTAGTGATCTTCAAAGTGGGAAAGGTGAACCATGCGCAGGAATTTCCGGGCGCGATCCCGCCGCTCGTCCCGCGAAATGCCAGCCATCTTCAAACCGAATTCCACGTTTTGGCGGACCGTCAGCCAAGGAAACAAACCTAGTTCCTGGAAGAGCAAAATTCTGTCCGTGCCGGGACCTTGCACGGGATTTCCGTCCACGGTGATTTCTCCCGTGGTGGGCCGATCGAGGCCCGCTAACAAATGAAGAAGCGTCGATTTACCGCAGCCCGATGGCCCGACGATGCAGACGAATTCACCCTGCTCGATTTCGAGATCGATATTCTGCAAGGCGGGCGTGAAAGAGCCCCGTGAATTGGCGTAGCTGCGGAAAACACCGCTCAAAGCGATGCTTTCTTTTCGCGGAACTGGCGGGGTTTGCAGGGTCGTGCCGTCCGCGGGAACGTCTTTGCGCGGTTTGACTTGTTCCGACAACTCGTCTCGTTCAGGCAGCACTCGGCCCCCGGCAATGGAACGGCTGAACAAATCTAGGACGTAATTGCTCATTGTACTGGTCTCGCCTTCTTTTCGCGAAGGACTTCATTGAGCAGGGTCAGGTCATATAGACCGGAGAGGTCCGGCTGAGTTCTGCCCAGGAAACCTTCGTCAAATGCCTGCTGAGTGGATTTCAGAAGCGACGAGCGGATCGGATCGTAGGTCACCTGCATCCGTGAAAATGCCTCCTCCAAAACTTCCGGTCGGCAGGGGCTTGCCCGTTTCCTTCTGCAGCTGCTGATTCATGATTTGCTTCGCCTGCGCTGGATTCTTGTTGATCCACTCGGTGAGTTCCACGTGCGCCCGAAGGAAATTCTTCACCACGTCCGGATGCTCCTTGAGAAATTTCGGACTGACGATCAGATTCGTGATGACGAACTGATGATCCGGCCACAAATCGCGCTCATCGAGGAAAATGCGTCCGCCGCCTTCGTGGACCAGGCGCGCCGCCCACGGCTCCGGCGCCCACGCTGCGTCGATTTGCCCCTTCAAGAACAGCGTGAGCTGGTCGGGATTGGAGATGGGGATCACCTGAACGTCGCCGCCTTTTTCCCGCGATTTGAGGCCGTTCGCGCGCATCCAGGATCGCAGCGCCACATCCTGCGTGTTGCCGAGCTGCGGCGTGGCGACTTTCTTGCCGTGAAAATCCGAAGCATTCTGGATTCCCGCGTCCTTGCGCACCACCAGGGAAGCGCCGCCACTGGCCGCCCCGGCAATCACGCGCACCGCCGCCCCTTGCGACCTGAAGTACCCGGCCACCGTTGGATTCGGGCCGACATACGTGAGGTCGATGGCATTCGCAAACAGCGCTTCGATCGCCGACGGTCCGGCATTGAATGCTTTCCATTCGATCTGGACGCTGGCTCCAAGAGCTTTCTCGAACTGGCCGTTGGCGCGTCCCACCAACGCCTGGGCATGCGTGATATTCGGGAAATAACCCACGCGGAGGACCGTCGGCTTTTGCTGCGCGTGGATAGGGCGCGCGGCGATTAATAGAATTAGAATTGCCGCCGTCGCGCCGAAAATCGTTTTCATCTTTCTCCTCATCGTTCCGTGCGATTTCATGTCCGCCGCCTAGAATTTATACGTCACGTCAAATTGCAGCCGCTCCCAAAGAGGCTGCGCGGGCGGAGGGCTGCCGGCGGTCACCAAGGGCCGGCCGATCAGGGCATTTAATTGAAGCGTTACGTTCCGAAACAGTTGATACAGGACTTCGGTGCGATGAATCTCAACATTGTCGGCCGGAAAGATTTCACTGTAATTGAATGCGCCGAGGACGGCTTCCCGCTCGATCACGATCCGGGTATAGCCGAACTGCCAGTCGCCCTTGCGGTCGGCCCGTCCGATGCGCCCCTCGAGCCAATACGCATAGCGTGCGTGCGTGTTGCAAGGCGTCGAGAAAACCGCCGCAGCGGGAATGTTCCGCAGGTTCTCGCAGGCCCGCGTATTCTGCGCGAAATCGCCCACGAAGATGACTGGCCAGCGTTCGTAGGGAGAGTGAATGTCGAATTGCGCCAGCGAATCGAGGATTCCGAATTTCGAGGCAAACTGCGCGGAGGTGATTGTCTTCGCGCCGGTGACCGCATTGGTCGCCGTCACGGTAGCGATGGAATTTTGTAAGCCAGTGCCCCGCAACGGCAGCAATCCGTCGGCCGGGCTCGCGCTGTTCGCGGTCAGCAGGGACAAGGCAACGGAATCGGCGTATTTCCAATCGTAAAAGCTGGTGTAAGCACTCAACTTGACGCGGCTGCCCAACTGCCAAAAGGTTTGCAACTGCTCTCCGTAAACCATGGTGTTGTAGAGGCTCTTGTCATTCACCGCGGTCCGCTTGTTCTCGGCGAATGGCAACTGAAATCCAACGACGCTGAATTTCTTGAGGAGGGGAGTTTCCACGTGGAACGCGAGGGTTTCGCCGGCTCCTTCGGGGTTCAAATCCTTATCCCAAACGAGCTCCGTGTTGAACCACGGATAGGCGAATTTTCCGCCAGTGAGAGTGAGAGGCCGGAACCAGCTCGGGTTATACGTGGCGTAGGCGCGGTCGATCGCGATCGGTTTCCGAGTGGTGTATTGGCCCAAAGTTTGGTTCGTGGAAATCGGATCGTTGAGGTCGCCTGACGCCAGCGAAAAGCCGCCGTTGAGTTGGTCGTTTAACGCCGCCTCGGCATTGAAGCGCAACCGGATCCGCTCCCGGAACCGGTCCTGCGACCGGTCGGTCGGCCCTCCGAACGTGGGCTCCGCGCGCAAACGGAGATCGCCGCTGAAGACGAAGGGGCCAAGGGTCTTCAGCCCCTCTTCAAGGTCTTTCCGCGAATTGCCCAGGTCGGCTTCGAGCTTGGCGACCTTCTGGGCGAGGTCCACCTGAGCGGCGCTGGACGCGGAGGCCGTCAGAGCAGCCGCAACCGGTTCCGCAACAGCCTCGCCCGTAACGGGTCCCGCCCCAGTAGCATTGAAGCTTAGCTTCCAGCCGCTCGGTCAGTTCCCTCTGTTCGCGTAGTTCCGCCCGCAGCGTTTCGAGTTCCCGGCTCTGCACTTGCAAGAGGTCCATGACCTGGTCGAGCGAAGGCGCAGGGGCTGAGCGTACAGGCGGAGCTTCCGCATTCGCACCGGCTGGTTGGGCAGAGTCCGAAGGGGGAGCGGTCACCGATCCCTCGTTTGCCAAAGGCTCTAGTGCCACCAGTTTCCGCGGTCCGTTATCGCCAGCTTTCGCGGGAATGCTCAAGACAGCAAGAATCACACCTGCAACCAGTGTCCGAATCAGATTTTTATTCTTGGTAAATCGTCCCATCATGGAGAATCTCATCGTCTCGAACTTTCCGGCTCATTCTTGAGCCAATGCGTCCCTTTCCTTACGCTATTTTTACAGGCTGCCTTCCATTGATGGGTTTCTTGCCTACAAATAAAAACCCCACCGCCGGGTTTCTTCCAGCGGTGGGGTTCTAGAATTGCTCCGAATTAACCTAGAGTATTAGCCCCCGGCGCCAGAAGACACACACATACAGCAGGTACAACAGAGGCAAGCCTGCTTGGTCTTCTGGACGTCGAAAATCATCTAATGAGGGTACAGAAACGGGGCGTCGAAGTCAACGGGCCAATTGGCCAATTGGGTGGAGGTTCGATGGGCACTGGTAGCCTCGCGTATTTAGGCGCAGGAAGCATTTCCGCGTGTCCTGTTGTTCCTAGGCTGATATTATAGAGGCATTGGGTCTAACGGGGTTTAGGCAATGAATGTCAATCTGACGCCCGAACAGGAAAAGATCGTAAGGGACGAGTTGAAATCCGGCCACTTCCGCACGGTTGAGGAAGTGATTGGCGAAGCCCTGCAAGTTCTGCGCGAAAAGGAGCAATCTTCGACTGCCGGCACGCCTAACGGTGCACAGCGAGAAGCGGTGCGCGAAATGCTCGTCTTCGTTGGGAAGAACCATGTGCGCCTTGAAGGCATCTCCGTCAAGGAATTGATTCGTGAGGGCCATCGTCTGTGAGTGATTTCGTGCTGGACGCGTCGCTTGCGCTCCAGTGGTTTCTAGAAGATGAAGCGGATCGAAATTATAGCTTGGCCGTACTTGCAAGCCTCTCCGAAAAAAGCGCCGTAGTCCCTTTCCTGTGTTTCTATGAAATTGGGAATGGCCTTCTCATGGCCTGCCGCCGCAAACGCGCCACCTTGGAACAAATTGACAGGTTTCTGGCACGATTGAAGGCCCTGCCGATTGAAGCCGCGCGCGAAACACCCGATGAGATACTAGATCTACCTCGGCTTGCCCAGTCGCACGGTCTCACAAATTATGACGCGGCGTACCTGGCGCTCGCACTGAGACTCAACTTACCTCTGGCGACGAATGACATTGATGTTCGCAGGGCAGCAGCTTCCGCGGGAGTGAATCTGGTGGCGGCCTAGTGTCCTAGAACTAGGCGAAGACCGCTGTCTTGCATCGCCCTCGCCGGATTACCCTTCACTTTTCTCGCGAGGCGGACTCAGTCTGTGACTTCCCTGGCTTGTAATTTACTTGTAGGGTGCGAAGGTAATGGACCAGGTCCCAGCCTTGATCTGGAGTCACCCAATCGCTCCAGGCCGGCATCGGCGTGCCGTCCAGGCCGGTCATGAAAATTCGATAGAGATCCGCGTTCGTGGCGCCGCACTTGAACCGGGACCCGGTAGTGAAATCATAGGGGGCAATAAGATTGCCCTTATTGTCCCGCAATGTCGGCGCCGAGGGGCCGTCGCCCCGCCCACTCTCCCCGTGACACTCAAAACATTTCAATTTCTTTTGATAGAGTTCCTCCCCGCGCTTTTGAGATTCCGGAGTGTCCGCTGATTCTGCGGGTATCGGGATGGGTTTCTCCGGCTTTTCTTCGTTGAAGCGAGGAGAAAAAGTCTTGATGAACGCGACCAGATCCGCGCGGTCTTGATCCGTCAAGGGACCCCAGGACGGCATCCCGGTAGTCACCAGACCACGGCCAACCGTGTCGAAGAGATCGCCGTCCTGGGGAAGGCTGCCCGAGAGAGTAGACCGGCATTTGAAAAGGCCTAAAGTGAAGTCGCGAGGCTGGATGCCGCCGGCCAAATAGGGGGCGTTCTCCCCCTTGCCGTCCCCATTGGGGCCGTGACACCCGATACAAAACCGGCGATAGAGCTGCTTACCCACCTCTGAATGTCCGGTTAGATTGCCGATGTGACTCTCCCCAGCACCCGTTGCGGTGTGAATGTGGATGTCAATTTGCGCGGAGCAAGGAGCCGCACCGGCCGTCAGCAGAAAATTGCCACGCCCGGGAGGAATGGCCTCATGCAAACTCCAAGATTCATATTTGCCTTTCTATTTCTCTCCGCGCGGGTCCCATGTGGAATCGCCAAAAGCAAGCCCGCACTCGACTCAGAAATCGAAGTCGAAGCCTATAAGCAAACTACGGCTCCAGACGCCGCTGCTCGGGAGGAAAGCGGCGCCCACGCCGTCCCCGCTCAGCGGCACACTCCCGCGGGTTCTGGTCATGGAGTATTCATTGTGAAAAGCGAGTCCCGCACGGCTGTACATGAAAGGATACCAACGGTATCCGAACGAATAGGCATCGATGTCTCCCAAGTTGGGGGGATTGGAGTCAAGAGCCTGCTGCGACATGCGAATGATCTCATAGCGCCCCGTAAGGACCAACTGGGGACTCACGTAATAATGGGACTCGAGAAACCCGCCATTCCATACGGGCGCATGGGCGCCAATCGGAAGCGTCATATTCGCAGGCGTTGTGGTTCCCAGAAAGGCGTTGTCGTAGCCATGGACGTAATAGGGAAGGAATTCCCATTTCCCCCGAAGGGCGTAAAGATCGCCGGCGAACCCGGCGCGGTAGAATGGTTTGTTTCCGATCTCCGCTCCGGGGATCGGCACGGTGGAAGAGGTCTGCATGACGGTAGGCCTCTCACCGATGTAGGCGAACGCACCGAGTCTCTGCAGGCCCAGGCCGTTTACTTGAAATGCCTGGCTGAAATTCAGATAGGTGTCGTAGGTTCGATTCGAGGGCAAGCCGACTTGGCCTTCGTTGCTGTTGAGCAGGGCGACGCTGTAACGCGTGTAACTCTTCGCTGAATGGCCCATCAATTCCACGCCAATTTGGTTGTCCCCGATTCCGAAGCCGGTCGAATCCCCTGGCGGCACGAAGTGATACGTCTGGTACAGGCCCCCGTTCGCCGAGAGAAAGAGGAAGCGCTTTTCAGAGATCAAATTGTCGAGTTCAAATTTTCCAAACTTCAAGTTCAGCCAGCGGCTTCCACCCAAGTTGTCGAAGCGCACGTACGCGTTCTCAAAGTGAAAAGCCCCCGCGCTATTCGACGAAGGAAGCAGCGAAAATGAAATGTTCTTGAAGAGCGTGCCCGCCGTCCAAATGTCCACGCCGGAGAGATCGAAACCATGGGTGGTGACCGTCTTGTCCAGAAGCATGCTTCCCCCTAACCCGCCGGGGATGGAGTCCACAGGCTGGTGGGTCGTGCTCTCATAGTGCCAGTTGGGAGTGATTCGGAGGGTGATCGGAAAATACGTGGGATTCTGATAGATAGGAGAGTCACGATCGTTCATGAGCTGGTATCCGTTATCTCGGAATACCTGGCCGAAGTTGTTCAGCTCCGGCCAGGCTGTGTGACACGCCGAGCAGGGCAGCCCGTACTTCCGCGCAAAGGCGGGAATGGCCAGCACTTTCTGCACCGGTAGCGCGTAGGCAGGCTGCAGTGCGCCGAGCAACACCACAGCGCTCGCGGCTGCCTTTGCCAGAGTGGTCCAGAGCGACAAACGCGCCCGGCGCTTCGCGCCGGCAAATAATTGCAGGATCAATAGTTGTCGGAACATCAACCCTCCTGATCGCATTGAGGCCCGGGCCGCTCGCCGGCTAGATGCGGAAGTTTCGCGGCCTCTTACCATCTCCGCAAGTATCGCGCGTTCCCGGTCGTTTCCCAAGTTGACTGATTGAAGACATGGAGCGAGATGGTTATGCCCGCGGAAATCCCCGTGGCTATTATTAAGGGAAGTCCTAAGAAGACGGAAGAGTTAAAACGCCTGCATGGAGACATAGAATCAATGAGAGGCATAAGGGCAATCCTTCTGTTGACCCTGTGTAGTATCGCCATATTGTCAACTTCCCGCGCGGTCCCTGAGGGAACGTACGAGGTCATCCAGGTGCATGATGGTGGCACCATTTCCGGAACCGTGAAGTGGTCCGGCGAGCCGGTGAAACCCCCGTCTGTGCCGATCTCGAAGGATCCCGACATTTGCGATCCCGAAAAAGCGAAGAATCGCGACATGGAAAGACTTATCGTCGGCCCTGGCGGGGGCGTCGAGAACACAGTCGTGTATTTAGTGGACGTGACGCGCGGTAAAGCCATGGACTTGCCCGAGACACGCCGCGCATTGGACCAGAAATCCTGCCGCTACGTCCCGCACGTGTCGCTCGTTCCCGCGGATACTGAATACAGGCTGAAAAGCAGCGATCCGATTCTCCACACCATTCACATGGAGGGGGCCGCTGATTTCAATCTGCCCTTTCCCTTCCAGAACCAGTTCATCGCGAGGACGCTGCATAAGCCCGGCGTGATCGACATGAAATGCAACGCCGGCCACATCTGGATGAATGGCGTCGTCCTGGTGGTTCGCCATCCCTATTACGCAGTGACCGACGATCATGGTGATTTCCAGTTGACCGATGTGCCGCCCGGGGACTATCAAATCGCCGCCTGGCACGAGAGCTGGAAAGTGGCGCGCGAGGAGCCCACTCTTGACGTGGCTAGCCAGAAAATGACCAAGCGCCTCTTCTTCGGAGAACCGATCACGATTCAAAAAAAGGTGGAAGTGAAAGCCAGCGCCAAAGCCACCGTCAATTTTCAGCTCTCGGCACCCTAGAAAGCCGTCCGTGTCTGGCCCGCAATTGAATTGACAATCCGAAGGCGACGGGATGCGCTGCGTCCCGCTGCGCGGGTTTGCGTGCCATCCGTACCTTTGCGCGGAGCCCACCGGAAAGTGGTCCAGCCCACGCGACCATAATTTACGATTTATGTATATTACAGCAGTGGAACACAGCGGAAAATAGAGGAAGCCCGAGCCTGCCGTGGAAACCACTGCGTTGGAGGCGCGGGGCGGGATCGAACCGCCGATAAAGGTTTTGCAGACCTTTGCCTTACCACTTGGCGACCGCGCCTCAGTTCAGCCCATTCTACCAGACAGAGGAGCGGGTATCGCAACTCCCGAAGTTGACGTTCATAATTCATAAATGGCACGACGCGGTTCGCGCCGCGCGCTACACCGGAATTTTGGGAACGACCAGATGCAAGAGCTTCAACGAAGCTCCCGCCTCCGGCTGGATGGTCGCGATTTCCGACGGGCCGAGATAGACGCCCGCGCCTTTGGAAACCTCATAATTCTTGTTGTCGAGGCGGATGCTGCCTTTCCCCTCCATGAGATAGAGGAGTTGGTGCTTGTCGGAAGCCACGGCTTTGAATTTCTCTCCGGATTTCAGCCAGCGTAAGGCCGCCACCACATTCTTGGCGCCGCACAGATCCCGGTTCAGCACCTCGGTCACTTCGCCTTCCGCCGTTCTATTTCGCGGGAGCTTGTTCGTATCGATAAAAGTCAGCATGAAACTCTCCTTAGATCTCACCGAGGTCTTATGTTTGCACCCAGACTCCGCCTTCCACGCGTTCCCAGCGAAGGTCGTCCTGCGTCCCGTCCAGAATCGTGGTGACGAAACGGTTGGGCGCCTGAAACTCGAAATAGAAGAGCGGCGTCTGGGAGGCTCGCAGGCGATGTTTCTCCTCCGCCGGGATGAAAATCATCTCGCCCGGCCCCACGTCGCGGACTCCTTCTTCCGATTCCACACTGCCATGTCCTTCCATGATGAAATAAAAATGCTCGCAATTTTTGTGCAAGTGGTAGGGCGACGAGCCTCCCTTCACGTAGTGCATGATTCCCGCCAGCATGTCGTCGATATTGGTTAGCTCCTTGTTGACGAAGAAGGTGCGCTCGCGGCCCGGCACCACCGAGATCAGCTTGGGGAGCTTGTCCTCCTGAAAAATATATGCCATGAGTCCTCCATATGTACTTATTAATTAACTAACGCTAGTCTTAAGTTCCGCTCTCGATTTTCCCGGCCGGGCCCACAGTTCCTGGCTGGCGATCCGCGCGCCTTCGGCCAGGGCCTCCAGTTTTGCCCACATGATGCTGGGGTGCACCCGCCGGTTGAACTGCTCCTGCGCAAAGCCGCAGTCGGTGCTGGCGATCACGTTCTCTCGCCCAACCGCCTCCGCAAAGCGGACGATGCGTTCGGCAACGAGTTCCGGATGCTCGACCACGTTGGTGCCATGGGTGACTACGCCGGGAGCGAGAATCTTCCCCTCGGGAAGGTTGACGTCTTTCCAGACCCGCCACTCGTGCTCGTGGCGGGGATTGGCCGCCTCGATCAGATACGTGCCCGCCCGCACCTTCAAGATTAGATCGACGATCTTCTTGAGCGGCACGTCCGTAGTGTGTGGTCCGGGCCAACTGCCCCAGCAAACGTGGTAGCGAATCCGGTCCTCGGGGATCCCTTCCAAAGCGTGGTTCAACACATCGACATGGCGGCTCAACCATCGATAGTAGTCTTCGAAACTCCCCGGCGGCACCATCCGATCGTAAGTGACTGCGGCGCGCGCGTCGTCCACCTGCAGCAAAATGCCGGAGTCGACAATCGTCTTGTATTCGGTCCTGAGCGCCTCCGCCAAAGCTACCAGGAGTTCCTCATCGTTCCGGTAATACTCGTTTTTCCTGTCCGGGATGGCGCTGGAAGGCGCCGCCACCGGCAAGAACGCCTCTTCGACCTTCACGTCTCCGAGCGCTGCCTTGAGGTTCTCGATATCGCGCCGGAGTTCGCCGAGGCCCGTGTATTGGATCGGCGCCACGCAGACCACGTCATGCGTGGTCACCTTCGACCAGGTGCGCTCGTCGGGCCTCTCCAATTCTTCGTAGAACTCCCGGAAGCGTTCCCGGTCCGCACCCCGCGCGAAGGGGTCCGCGCCGGGCTTGAAGGGGCGCTGTTCGAAACCGCTCAAGCGCTTCAGGGCGTACAGCGACCAGCTCGTGGACTTGCCAAATTCGCCGTCATCGACTACGTCGATGCCAGCCTGCGCCTGTCGCCGCACGACTTCGGCGACGCTGTCGGTGAGGCATTCGTCATACGCCTGCTCATCGACAGCCCGGCCCTCTTGCCGCGCGCGCGCAAAATCAAGCAGCTTCGCCGGGCGGATCAGACTGCCTACGTGAGTGGTCAGTATTCGGTTTGTGCTTCGCTTCATCCCCGGCCTCGCTCAAATGCGCCCGGATTTTACAACTCTACTTCCTCCACCTCAACAGTTCAATTCTCGGCAAATTTCAGCGAACCCATCGAAAGAAAGCATCACTCCGGCGACGGGTTAATTTGGAATTCTAATTGGGCGAGGGTGCGATACCAGCGGGCTTTCTGACTGCTTCGTCGTATGCCTTATCTTCGTCTATGACGCAAAACCATTCCGCAATTTCCCAGGTCGGCTCCAGCTTGTGGAGTTTGGGAGGACTGACCCAGACCTTCGTGTACGATTTGGGGTCGTCAATAGTGATTTGCATTTCCAAGGTGGCATGATTCAACCGCCGGTAGCGCTCGGTCAGGTGCGTTTGTTCGCTCCGCGGATTCCCAAAGGAATCGTCCCACTGCTTGTCGTTAAACCCAATCGTTTCGACAACGAATGTGTCCCCTTCCCATTTGCCGATGGAGTACCCCAACCAAGTGGGGTCAGGATCTTTGGGAAGCGGCCGCCCATCCGTCCAGATGGTGCGCCAAACGTGTCCCAGCTCAAAAAACATCAGCACCCTGCCCGGAATCTGCACGATCTCAAAGGGATTGGGAAGGTTCAGAAGTTTCGGAGGGCCGTCCGGATCACAGCGCAAGATCGGGGCGTTCTCCTCACCCGCAACGGCTCTGGGCCCCACTAACGGCTTCGCGGCATCGAACCTCGCTTGCCCCCAAGGCGTCAAAGGAGGACGAAAGTTTGCATCGACGGCGTTCATGCCCGGGACCCCTTCCACTATGCCATCGGGATACTGCATCCAAACTCCAGAAAGATCGTGAGAGAGGGCTGAGGCCGCATCTTGAGTCTTCTCCGCATTGGATGGCTTCCTGGTCTGAGCAAACGTTAACGGCGTCAAGGCCAGTCCTGCTCCCAAGACAGCGAGCGAAGCAGCGAGCCGCGCCGCAAGAACCTTCCGCCGCGAAAGACGGCAGTCCTCTGACCGCCGAACGAAGGTTAGATTCCCCAGCGAAGAGGTCCTATTCTTCATCGTTCTTTCCTTTCCCGATTCTTGTTTCCAGGTTCAGGAGCAGTGTAGGAATGCAACAATGCAGGGTGATCTCTCTGAGGAATTGTACCCCGTCTTTGCGAGGAACCCTATGTCCGCAGTCCTCTCCTCTCACGTTTTTCTTGGAAGTCTTCGGAAGGAGCGTGCAGCCCTATTTCTTTTCCTTGCTGTCTTTATAACCCTTCTTGGCGATCTCGGCCGAGCGCTGCTCCAGCGACGCGCGGGTGAAGAGCTGCGGCGAGGGATTTGAATTGTACTTGCAGCTGGAAAGGTATGTCTGAGTCACCCGGCGGCCATTTTGCGCGCGGGTGATGCTGAGTGGCGTCAGAACGCCATCGAGAGAAATGAACTGCGTATAACTCGTGGCGATTTCGGTGTGCTCGCGCGTCTCCGGATCCCGCTTCTCGACCACCCAGCGCAGCGGCAAGTGCGTGGATTTCTCCGCAGCCATGCGGAGCGCGCGATGGTCGCGGTCGGTAAACTCGATCCACTCGACTTCCTTCAGATCCACGATATCGGTTCCGGCATAGCGAAATTCCACGCCGTCCTCGTTCATGCGCGACCTCAGCATGTTGTTCATTCCGGACTTCACTTGCTCGGCGAAATTCTTGGTGACATCTTCCGGTTGGTCAATCACGCCGGATTTATCAAGGATCCAGCCCTGGTCCCCATCGAATACCGTAACGAGAACGCCGCCATGCGAGATACTCAGGTCGTCAACCCCTAGCAGGAAAGCCAGAACCGTGTGCTCGCCTTTGGCGATGTACTCTACGCGGTCTTTTGCCGGCAACAGCCATAGATCGCGAAACGAGGTGAACCCCATGAGGTCGCCACTCGAGCCGAATTGCGCGACGCGCCCTTCGCAATCGGAATCGCGGACATTCAGGTAAGCGCTCCCGCCTAGCGTGGCAATTACCTGCCGCAGAACGCCCTTGGCCTTTGCCGCGCTCTGCTCGGGCATCAGCTCCTGCCCCGGCTGCGCCGCCGCAGGCATTCCGTACCCCGTGGCTAAGCCAAAAACCAGGACAAGACACGCCATCGCTCGCAAGTTCACCCGCACAGGACCGCACCTCCACTTACATTGAGGACTTCACCCGCAACAAAGGTTGCCAGGGCGGAAAACAGGAACATGGTCGGCCCGGCAATTTCTTCAGGCGTCGATGCGTGGCGCAGCGAACGGTTCATCGCCCCAAACGCGCGACGACGCGCCTACTTTGCCGCCCCGGCGTGGCGCGCGGCGGTCAGCAGATCTCGGAACAGTGCCTGCGTTAGCGCATCCGCAGGCATTCTCTCGGGATGCCATTGCACGCCCACAACCCAGTTCGAATCGCCCGTCCATTCCACTGCTTCCACGACTCCATCGGGGGCATGCGCCGTGATCCGCAATCCACGGCCGGGCTCAAGAACCGATTGGTGGTGCGACGAATTGACGTCCACGCTGGGCGCGCCGCAAAGCTCCAACATGCGGCCGGGATCGAACTGCGCGCCGTGCATCGGGTCCGCACGTTTCGCTCCGCCGGGGGTCGCGTCTTCATCAGGGCTATGGCAGATCTTCGACCCAAGCTCGCTCGGGATATCTTGAATCAGGCTGCCGCCCAGAAAGACATTCAGAGACTGGATCCCGTAGCAGATCGCCAACACTGGCTTGCCTGTAGCCAAAGCGTGCTCCAACAACGTGAAGTCAGTTCGCTCGCGGGAAGCATCGGCATCGGCAGTGGCCGGATGGCGCTTCGCATGGAAGTGCGCGGGGTTCAGGTCAGCGGGACTGCCGGGCAGCAGCAACGCATCCAGTTCCGCGGCCAGGTGTTTCAACTCCGCAGCTGAAGATACGAGCGAGACCAGCACGGGTTCGCCGCCAGCACGCTCCACAGCGCAAAGATATTTATCGATCTTCGGCCTATTGTTCGCCGCTTCTTCCCGGGCCGTTCGCCACGGAACCCCCACGCGCGGGCGAACATGACTTTGATCTGGCATGGAAGAAGCCATCCTAGCATCGTGGGTCAGGAGCGGCAACCCGCGGGGGGCTGAGCAGCGCTCCAACTATCATTAAGGCCATTCAGGGTGTTTTGCTCAAGGCGATCGGTGCGCTCCTATCACAATCGCCAGATCGGCAAGACGGACACCATCTCCAAAATTAGCTAGTCTTGGTATTTTTGCCGAAGTCGAGGCGTCAGGCGAAGCATCAGTTGCACGCGTTCCACTTCATTCAACCAATCGCCGAGCGTGGCGTCGAGTTCTACTTTCTCGGGAGCTACGATTCCGGTCGGACAAAGTGGGCCAAGCTTGCGGAGAGCCACGGCGCGATAACGATGGATCGTCCGATCGCCCGCTGTGGCGCACCATTCGTTATCTTCGGATAGGAATAGAACGGCCGGCACTCGACTGCCGCCGTTGACGCGCAATTCTGGAACCAATTCACCATCCCTGGGCCGCTCGACAAAGCGCAAATCAATCTTGGCGGCGTTCGCTTGCGCGATCCGGTGAATGAGCGGGCACTGTTCGACGCAATCGCCGCACCAGATGCCGCTGAAGATCAAGATTTTCATTTCCCGCACAAAGCCGCCGACAAGCTGCTTCTGAGGTTCGGTCAGGCGGGCGGCATCGTATACCTGGCTCCAGCGGCGTTGCTGCTCGTCCGTACCGGTCTTCACATACCGGTCGTAGGGAAGCCCAGTAGCAAATTGATCCGCAAGGTAAGAAGCTTTCAGCATAGCCGCTGAATCATACTCATACTCTGCTGCGATCTCAATAGGGCACTCCCTACGCCCAACTCCCGAAAAATGGGCAGTAAGTGGAATCGCCGTCCGCGCTCGGCGCATCTGGGACTTGTTGTTGCCGCGGAACCTATCCCATTGGCTCAGCGGTCGAGGTGTTGCCCGAAACTGCACATACGGCCCGGCCGTCGCCACACCGAATCGTCGCCGGCATATAATTAGTTGATGAGAGGCTTGGCATGAAGGGATTGATTGGATTGATGGTGACTGCGGCGCTCGGCGTCGGCATCTATCTTTACTCTTTGAAAATGGCCTCGCCCGGACCGGGGATGGTGGCGACGCAAGCCATCAGCACCACGGGCGTGCAGAACGATTTGATTGGCATTGCGCAGGCCGAGCGAATGTATTTTACGCAGAACAGCACGTACGCCGACCTTGCGACGCTGGCGTCGAGCGGCACGATGAACATCGGGCGCACCGGCCGGGACGGGTACACGTATACGGCCGAAACGTCTGGCAATGGCTTCACCGTCACCGCGCGTTATACGGCGCCGCCTCCGGAAATGCCCAAGGGCGTCGAGCCGCCGCACTGGCCGACGTACACCATCGACCAAACAATGGAGGTTCACCAGGGCGACTAAGCATCGGCCCCTGCGGCGCGCGCCGCTTAGGGGTTGTGCTTTTTGTCGGCGACGGTAACTCCCCCGGTTGCAAAATTGGTGGTGGGTAAGTCCACGAATACAATGTGGGTGCTTTCGCTCTTGGCGCCCGCTTCTTCCAGGAGCACTTGCGTCACTCGCTGGGCGACTTTGCGCTTCTGATCGACCGTGCGACCCTCGAGCCACGTGATGTTCACATAGGGCATTTCGCTTTCCTCCTGAAAATCTCTAATAAGCTCGGCCCATGAGTCTAGCGCGAAAAACCTAGGCTGAAAACCGTGGTTCGAGATGAAATGCGATCCAAGCCCTGCACGCTGCCTGTGCTAAAATAGCTTCCGGATGCATCCCCACCTCAAATACCTGATTGAGTTGCAAGCCGTTGATCTTCGCCTGATCGAAATTCGCGAGCGCATGAGCCGGTTCCCGAAACGCCTCGCGGAACTCGAAGGCCGCGTCACCGCTGCCCGGCAGCAAATCACCACGGCCAAGGACGCGCTGACCGGCAGCTTGAAAGACCGCAAGACTTACGAAATGGACGTCGAGCAGTGGAAAGAGCGCGCCAAAAAATACCGCAACCAAAGCGCCGAGGTCAAAACCAACGAAGCGTACAAGGCGCTGCAGCACGAGATCCAAAACGCCGAAGACGAAGTCGCCAAAGCCGAAGATCGCCTGCTCGACCGCATGGTGGCCGGCGAGGAATATGAGCGCCAGTTAAAGGCCGCCGAGGTGTCCTTGAAGCAAGTGGAAGCGGCCGCCAACCTGGAGCGCCAGAAGATTCAGGCCGAATACAACGCCGCGCGGAAGGAACTCACCGCGGCCGAAGCTGTGCGCGCCGGGGCTGTCGCGGCCGTGCCCGAGGATTTGGTTGACCACTACGAGCGCATCGCAAAGCGGCATGGTGGTATCTCCCTGTCGGAAATTCGCGGCGAGGGTTGCGGCCAGTGCGGCGTCCACATCCGGCCGCACGTGATCCAGAAATTGCAGCGCCCCGAAAACGAGGAATTTTTCCACTGCGAGACTTGCACGCGCATCCTCTACTACGCCGATCGCGCGCCAGCGCAGGCTCCTGCGTCGGCTGCGGCGTCCACGGCGGGGGTCCCTGCCGCGCCTACCCATGAAAGCTAGACGCAATCTCCTAAATCACTTCGTAGCAGTTCTCTCCGTTCGAGAACTCGGCCACGATAACGCGCCAACGGCGCGGAGCATGCCAGCCCGGGGCAACGCCCCGGGGACGAGTCCGAGGTATCTCTTCCGCCCTGAAGGGGCGAAGGATTCCTGCGCCCTTTCAGGGCGCACCGATCGATTCCGAAACCCAGGGCGGTGCCCTGGGCTAGCATGCGGCGGCGCCTTCAGCGCCGGAACCAAAGTTGTATACACCCCAATTCAGGAGGTTCGATGGCTGGCCGTTTATAAGATGCCTTCCAGTTTCCGCACCGGAATATGCGGCAAGACCACATGATAAAAGGCACAACGAAAGCCTCCGGAAAGCTATTTGCCGAACCTGAATCGCCGGCAACGCGCCTGGATGGCATGTATACAGCGAATATTGACGGCGCGGCGCGCGGGAATCCCGGCCCTGCGTCTTACGGCCTGGTGTTGCGGCGGCCCGACGGCACGCCGCTCGAATCGCTCGGCAAATACATCGGCCGGCACACGAACAATGTCGCCGAATATTACGCGCTGATCGCGGCGCTCGATTACGCCGTGGCGAACGGGATCAAGCGATTGCGCGTGCAGAGCGATTCGCAATTGATCGTGAATCAGATCAAGGGCTTGTACAAAGTGAAGCACCCGGACTTGCGGCCTCTCCACGAGCGCGCGAAGAAAATGGCCGCGGGTCTGGAAGCGTTCGCGATCCAATATGTGCCGCGCGAACAAAATCGCGAAGCAGACGCCGCCGCCAACGCCGCGCTCGACAACACGGCTGGCGTCAAGCCTTCGTTCGACTCCGAGCGGAACCCCGCGCAAAAAGCCGCGCCACGCAAAGTCCGTGCGCGGTATCGCGATGGCGTTCTGGTTCCCGCCGAGCCGCTCGGTTTCAGCGAGGGAGCCGTTGTGGAAATCAGTGTGACGCTTGTTCCCGATCAGAATTAGCGGCGCAAGCTCGCGAAACTCCCCGGGAACGCCATTCTCCCGAATGGCGTCTTTCAAACCGTCAATCTGGAGATTGGCGTTCCCGGTTGTGAGAATTTGGTCTTCCATTCGATAAAGGAAGCGCTGAAACACTCATACCTATGTGGATCGTAACCGGCGGCGCCGGGTTTATCGGAAGCAATCTCATCCAGGCCTTGAATGGCCGCGGGCACACCGAAATTCTGGTCGTGGACCGGCAAAACAAAGACTTCGGAAATCTTCGCGATTTGCGTTTCGCCGATTTGTTGCAGCCCGAGGAATTCCTCGAAGCGCTGGGCCGCAACGCTCTGCCGGACCGCTTTGAAGCCATTCTCCATCAAGGCGCCTGCGCGGATACGACCTGCACGGACGAACGCTTCATGATGGAGAACAATGTATCGTTCTCGAAAGCCGTGTTGCACTTCGCGATCGAGAGAAAAATTCCGCTGGTGTATGCCTCGAGTGCAGCCGTCTACGGAGCGAACCAAATTTTCCGCGAGTCGCCCGGAAACGAGTCCCCGCTCAATCTTTACGGCCAGTCGAAACTCATCTTCGATAATTATGTCCGCTCGATTCTTCCCTCTGTTTCCAGTCCTGTCGTGGGCCTGCGCTACTTCAACGTGTACGGACCTCGGGAAACGTACAAGCGGCGCATGGCTTCGATGATCTACCAGTTGTATGGCCAGCTCCGGCGGGATGGCCGTGCGCGGCTTTTCGAAGGCAGCGGGGGTTTTGCGGCAGGCGAGCAGCGCCGCGATTTCGTTTCTGTTTCGGACGTGATCACCGTCAATCTATTTTTCGCTACGGGCCCCGTGCGGAAAGGAATCTTCAACGTCGGGACGGGCCAGGCGCGAACGTTCAACGAAGTGGTGATGCAATTGACCCACGCCTTGGGCAAAGGCGCGGTCGAGTACATCCCATTTCCGGAAGGGCTCCGCGAAAAGTATCAGAGCCACACGCAAGCCGACATCACCGCGCTCCGCGCGGCCGGATATGCGGCCCCCTTTGCACCGCTCGAAGACGGGATCGCGAAGGCGGCGCAGGTTTGGCAGCACGAATAGCCGCTAGGCCCGAAGTTATTTAACCTAAGAGTTATTTTAAGGAATAAGAACGATACAAGGTATCGCGCTGGGCGGGGATGTATCCGGCGTCGGAAATAATACGGCGCAGCTCGGCTTCGTTGGTTCGGTTGCGCACGCCGGCGGCGAAGACGACGTTTTCTTCAATCAAGATGCTGCCCACGTCATCGGCGCCAAACTGCAAGCCCACTTGGCAAACTTTAATTCCCGGCGTCAGCCAGCTCGATTGGATGTGATCGATGTTGTCGAGATAGAGCCGGCTGATGGCCAGTGTCTTCAGGTAATCGACCGCCGTCGCTTCCGGCACTTTCTTTCCGAGCGGCGTATTTTCCGGAGCAAACATCCAGGGAATGAACGCGGTGAAGCCGCCGGTATCTTCCTGGATGCGGCGCAGGCGTTCAAAATGATTGACGCGATGGCGGTACTCCTCGCCGCAGCCGAACATCATCGTGGCGGTGGTGCGCATGCCGAGCGAGTGCGCGACGCGGTGCATGTCTTCCCATTCGTCGGACGTGCACTTCAGCCGCGAGATGCGCGCGCGGATTTCGTCATCCAGAATTTCCGCGCCGCCGCCGGGGATCGAGTCCAGCCCCGCGGCCATCAATCGCGCGATCGTTTCGCGGACGCTGAGGGCGGAAACTTCCGCAATGCAGCCGATCTCCGGTGCGGAGAAGCAGTGCAGATGGACCTGGGGGAAACGCTGTTTCAGCGAGCGCAGCAGATTTTCGTAATACTCGATGCGCAGGTCCGGGTGCAAGCCGCCTTGCAACAGGATGCCCGTGCCGCCCAGTTCCAGCATCTCTTCAATTTTTTTGTAGATCGTTTCAAACGAGAGTAGATAGCCTTCCTTCGAGCCGAGCGGGCGATAAAACGCGCAGAACGAGCAGTATTCAGTGCAGAAATTCGTGTAGTTGATGTTGCGGTCGATCTGATATGTCGCCACGCGAGGGTCCGTTTTCTTTCGGCGCACCTCCATCGCGGCCATCCCGATGCCGATCAGGTCATCGGAGCGAAACAGATCGAGCGCTTCCTGCTGCGTCAGTCCCATCGCGATTTGGTCCTCAATTTATCTCGCAACCTTCTGCTGCGTAGCATTTACCCCGCCGGCGAATTCGAGTTCCCGGAATCGCGGAATCAAACCGGCGCGCAGGCACTCCTCATAATACAGATTCAAACCCGCCAGATTCTCCTCATCCAGCGAAAAATCGATATTTTCGGTCAGATACCGCTCGAGCGCGCGCGGCGGCAGATCGAGCTTCAGCGACGCGCCTTCGGCGATTTCGCCAATGTGCGCGAGGCCATATTCGCGCGACGCCTGAAAGTCCGCCACGATTTCCGCCGTGACCGTGCCGCGACGCGCCACCCAGATCGCCAGCACGCACGCATGGCCGGTCATTTCGCGCCATTGCTGCACAAGGTCGTAAACGAACAACGTCTGGACGCCCTTGACCAAAGGCTCGCCGTCATCGCCGCAACAGCAATCCTTCCCCTGCGGCACCTTGGCTTCGAGCTCATCCAGCCTGATGCGCAGGCGCAGCGCCGGATCGCCGATGATCAGCGCGGCGTCGGCCCCGGCGAGCATTGCGTCCACATCGGGCGCCGCGTCGATAAATTCCGGCGCGATGTTCCAGTGCCGCCGGCAAAGCACTCGCACGAGGCCAACCGAACTACGGGAATTGGTGTCCAGCGCGAAACTCCGCGCCTGTTCGATGGGCACCTTGGAAATGACCAGAAGGCTGCGCACTTCGTTCTTGGCTGCCACCGCCATGCCCGGCAGGGCGATCACATTTTCCATGCGCTGATACTCAATGGCAGGGATGATCCCGACATCGGCGCGGCCCGCCTTCAGATCTTCGGCGCACTGCGACGGCACGGCGAACGAGAGGTCGTACCGGCCCGCGAGAGGGCCGTCCGTGAAGCCCCAGACCAGGGGCGCCGTATTCAGGAATTCCACGATGGAGATGCGCAGTTTGCCCATTTTCGCTAACGCAAGGGGACAGCTGACTATAGCACAGCCGGTGCGGCAGCCGTACGCGCCCGGCAAGGATGGTCGTGCGGGAGGCAATCAGACACGGAGTTCGCGGAGAGTTCAAAGGGCGCAGGGTGCGAAGACCCAGCCAAAATAATTGGCAGGATCCAATAGTGAAGCCCCAAAATCCGATCTTTCCGATTGAAACGATGAATTTGACATTTGAGTTGCCGATGGCTACAATCAATCAGGAGTAAAAGCCTTGTTAAGCTTGGGGGGGGCTTCTATGACTCGTGAATACGACCTCTTTGAGAAATTCTCCGATGGTTCATCGCTTTGGCGGGCTTCTGTTTCTGGACTCGGGAACGCGCGCCTCCATTTGCAGGAATTGACCCGCTGGTCAGAAAACCAGTTTTACGCCATCGACATAATTGCGGGAAAGACTCTTCGCCTTGGCCGTAGGTACAATCCGTTCAGCTTCCGCGCTCCAAGAAAGACTAGCGGTCAAAGCAACCAAAAAATGGCTTAGGTTCTGCCGAAAGCTCCTCCCGACATTGAACGTGCCTGGTTATGGCAACGGCAGGAGCGGTTTCTGCTCTGAAGGTAACTGAACATCAAAAGCGGTAAGCAGCGCGGCCGTCTGGCAATAGTGGCCCATCAAGGACACGAGATTCACGAGTGGGCGCGGGCCAAACAATTTCAAAGCGCGGGCAAACGTGTCGGACCCGACCTTATTCTTGCCGAACAACTCCCGGCCTAACTGAATGACAATGGCTTCGGTTTCCGGCAGGCCCTTGGTGCTCTTCCGGTATTTGACAACGTCAATGATCTTCGGATCGAGCCCCTCCTTCAGCGCGCGGGGTTCATGGTTCGTCCACTCAAACTGGCTATTCGCTTCCCGCGCCGTCACGAGAATGGCGAGTTCCCGGACACTCCCGTTGAGCCCAGCCCCATAGCGAAGGTACTGGTTGAGCTCGTTGTTGAGCCTCGCTATCCGTGGGTTATACAACAAGATTCCGGAAGGTCCCCGCAACCCAGC
This sequence comes from Terriglobia bacterium, assembly GCA_963811715.1. Taxonomy (GTDB): domain Bacteria; phylum Acidobacteriota; class Terriglobia; order Acidiferrales; family UBA7541; genus Palsa-360. The sequence goes on along the minus strand of CAWESM010000003.1, from coordinate 335,077 downwards.
GAGAGAGTTGCTAGTCGGGCTGACGACCGCGTCGTAGACCTTCTTCCCTTCGTCGTCCAAGTCATCGCGCTTCAGTAACGGAAGGCGGAAGCCGGAGTCCAGAATATCCGTAGGAAGCTTGCCCGCGGACGCCCTGGTGGCCGCCGCGCCCGCGGTGGAAGGATTCTGCCGAGCCAAACCGATCACCACGAATCCAGAGAGCATTGTTGTTCCGAGAATCACAAGGGCGGTTGCGTGTCTTAGAACGACTCTTCGGTTGAACTGCATAGAAGCTGTTGCATAACCTAATACAGGGTCTTGAAAAGAAGGTAGTTGAATTTTCTGAGATGAGAGATAAGGAGAATCAGCAGCGCCCAAGGAGGGCCGATGGCCCGATCGGGTGCATTGCTGACCGAATCGCAGTGGCAGAAGATCGCGCCCTTGCTCCCCAAGCCGCCCAAACAACGCAAAGGCGGTCGTCCCTGGATTCAAAACCGTCGTGTGCTGGAAGGGATTCTGTGGATACTGCGGAGCGGGGCTCGCTGGCAAGACATGCCGGAGAAATTCCCGCATCCCTCGACCTGCTGGCGGCGGCTGCGAGACTGGGAGGAGCGGGGCGTTTGGTTGAACATCTGGCGGACGTTTCTAAGCGAGTTGAACCAGCGCCAGCAATTGAAGTGGAGCGAATCGTTTCTGGACGGGAGTTTTGCTCCAGCGAAAAAAGGGGCTGCGGAGTCGGAAAAACCAAGCGGGGCAAGGGGACGAAGTGGATGGTGGTGGTCGACGGCCGCGGTGTTCCTCTGGGAAACTCCCTTCACTCTGCATCCCCGGGGGAAGTCACACTCGCGGAAACGACGCTCGCGACGATCCGGGTAGGGCGGCGTCATCGTGCGGGCCGACCTCGGCAGAAACCGCTACGGGTGATCGCCGACAAAGCCTATGACAGCGATCCGCTGCGGAAACGCTTGCGGCAACGGGGTATCGAATTGATCGTGCCCCATCGCTGCAACCGAAAGAAACCGGTGACGCAAGACGGCCGAGCGCTGCGGCGCTATCGGAGGCGCTGGATTATCGAACGCACCAACGCCTGGCTCGGTAACTTCCGGCGCTTGGTCGTGCGCTACGACCGCTCGCTCACGATCTATGGCGCCTTCTTTCACATCGCCTGCTTCATGATCGTCTTGCGGAGGGTTGTGCAATAGCTTCTAGACACCTCCAAGAGTTTCCGACTCTATCACGCAACGGGCGTTGCGGATGGCCGCGATTCCTTGACTTCTACGCCGGGCGGATGTAATCAAGGACAGCAAAGTTACTCAGGGAAGACCATTTTAAATTTAAGATAGTGGAATCTCGGAGGAGCCCATGCGGAATCGCAGGGATTTCTTGAAGACTGTGGCGGGCGCAACTGCGGGAGTACTGGTCACCGGCGGCGGGTTTGCCGAGGCTGCTTTCCAAACGCCTCAAGCTGCTCCGGCAAAGCGCCGGGAAGTGTTCGTGGGAGGCAAGCGCGTGAAGGTGGTCGATATGCATGCCCACTGCGTCGTGCCGGAAGTGGGGGACGTCATCAAGGATACCCCCTTCGCTTCGAGTGCAGGCAATCGCGCCCGCGGACCCAACGTGATGGGGCCGGAGCGTTTGAAGTCGCTCGACGACCGTGGAATTGACGTGCAGGTGCTGAGCATCAATGGATTCTGGTTCTATGCGGCGGACCGCGAACTCGCGAGCAAGATCGTCAAACTTCACGATGAAAAGCTCTCCGAATGGTGCAAGGCCCATTCCGATCGGTATGTTGCCCTGTCGTCCGTGGCACTGCAATTCCCCGATCTGGCGGCCGAGCAGTTGGAGCATGCCGTCAAAGAATTGGGGGCGCGAGGCGCCGCCATCGGCGGTCATGTGTTGGGCGAGGATTTGTCGGGCCCCAAATTTGACCCGTTCTGGGCCAAGGCGCAGGAACTTGGCGTCGTGGTTTTCATGCACCCTCAGTCGGCTGAGAATGTCGTCAAGCCCGACGGACTGAAGGGAAGGGGCGACCTGGGCAACATCATCGGAAATCCTCTCGAAACCGCTGTCTTCCTCACCCGCATGATGTTTGACGGAACCCTGGACCGCTTCCCAAACCTCAAGATCTGTGCGGCTCATGGAGGCGGATACATGCCGTCCTACCTCGGACGGTTTGAGGTGGCCTGCCAGGTGCGGAACAATGCCAACTGTGCGAACAAGAAACACCCCAGCGAATACCTGAAGAGCCAGATTCTCGTCGATTCGATCGTCGCTTCCGAAGAGGGCATCCGCCACTTGGTAGCGGAAGTCGGCGCCGGGCAGGTCGTGTATGGAACAGACGAACCCTTTAACTGGCCCACCAGCGTGGATATGATCCTCAACGCGCCGTTTCTCAGCGACGCCGAGAAGGAAGCGATCCTCGGCGGGAACGTCGTCAAGCTGCTTCGGCTTTGAACGACTCGATTTGTTGCACAAGCCGGCGCCTTCAAGTTCTCATGATCAGGCCGACCTGCCAAAGGAATAGAACATCGCGCAAGGCGTGACTTCTCGCGAAAAGAATGTCTCATTACAATTATCTATATATAATCATATGGTAATCATAGATACTCATCTGATGATCTTTGATTCCTTGCCGTAAGCAGAGGGTGTGACCATGAGCGAAACCGCCAAGCCCGCGACGGGCCCGGCACTCATTGAGATAGCTGAAATCGTCGGGTTCATTAAACGAGTGCTCGTTTCTGTGGGGGTTCCCCCGGAGGACGCCAGCCAGGTGGCTGCCTTGATGGCCGAAGCCGACGCGCGCGGCGGGGACGCGCACGGCGTGTTCCGGCTGCCGCAGTACGTGAAACAGATTCAAAGCGGGGGAATCAATGCGCAGCCCAACGTTCGGATCATAAGCGAGAAAGCCGGCACAGCACTCGTTGATGGCGACAACGCCCTGGGGCATCTGGTCATGAAACGAGCCGCGGAGTTGGCGATCGAGAAAGCGCGCCAGTGCGGCGTCGGTTGGGTAGGGACGCGGCGCAGCAATCACGCGGGCCCGGCGCAGCTTTACGCGCGGATGCCTGCGGCGCACGACATGATTGGATTGTATTTCTGCGTCGGTAACACGAATCTAGTTCCGCCGTGGGGCGGTACAGAGGTGCTGCTTAGCACCAATCCCATCGCGATCGCCGTGCCCGGCATGTATCATCGGTCAATCGTGCTAGACATGGCCACGACGAACACCGCGTTTGGCAAGATCAGACTCAAGGCACAGCGCAATGAGCTCATGCCCGAGGGCTGGATGATCGACCGGCAAGGCCAGCCTTTGACCGATCCAAAGCGCGCGAGCGAAGGTTTCCTTCTCCCCGTCGGGGGCCCGAAAGGGTATGGACTGGCGCTGATGTTCGGTTTGCTGGCCGGAACACTGAACGGAGCTGCGTTTGGCCGCGACGTGGTTGACTACACCGTGGACTCGAAAACCCCCAGCAACACGGGGCAGGCCATTATGGCGGTGGATATCGCGGCATTCGCGGACGTGCAGGCTTTCAAGCAGAAAGTCGACGAGGTTTGGGACGTCATGAAATCGTCCCCGACGTTACCGGGCGTCGACGAAGTCCGGCTACCTGGAGAGCGTTCGGAGCGGCTTTTCCGCGAGCGGATGATCCATGGCGTTCCGCTGGGCGCCGAACTACGCAAAGTTCTGGATGAGCTCGCCGATCGCCTCGGCATTCAGCGATTGCAGTAGAGGATGCGAAACACAGGTCTTTGGCGAACCTTGCCGATCCGGCTGTGATAGGCTTCACGGGGCGCGATCCGCTATTTGCGCAAGCCAGAGATTTGAAGCAATGGCGAATATTTGCCAACCCTATTCCCAGACCAAGGCCCTGGAGAACTCACCTAATCCGCGGTCGGATCGTTCACAGCACACGCCAATTCGATTGCGCCGCGGTGCGGCAGCACTCGCATTGTCTTTGCTTTCCTGCCTAACGGCTAGCGTCTGCCATGCCCAAAGTCACGATGTGATCTGCCGTGACGGCGCCGGCGAATTCGATACGGAGTTCCACACCGGCATTAAAGTGCATGTTGGAGCGGCAAGGAACGGGGAACTAGCGACGCGAGTCTGTGCGGCAACCCTCAGTTGGAACAAGGAAAATCTTGATATTGTAGCGGCAGCTGCAGAGGTGGATGTCGATGCCTTCGGTGTGGATCTGGGTTTGGCCGTCCCCGTTGTCGCGTTTCAAGTGAAGAAATCGACGCCCGACTGTTGCATGGAATACAAGATTTATTCTCTGCGAACGCCGCCCGTGTTGCTGCGCACGATTACTGGCGGAGATTTCTTCAGCGCCGCTGACACCGATCTGGACGGCCGCGTCGAAATCTGGACCGACGACGCCGCGTCCGTGGAAGGTTTCGAGAGCCTACTCTTGAGCGATCTGGACTTCGCACCTCCGATCGTCCTACGCTTCGTACGCGGCCGGTTGTTGGACGTGAGTTCCGAGTTCCAACCTTATTTTGACCAGAAAATCGCCGAGGAGCGGGCCAAGCTCAATCCGCAAGATCTTGGCGATTTCAAAAGCAGTGATGGCAAATTGGCGTCCACGTCTGCCGTGCCACCGGACTGGCTATTTCATCTGCGAAGGGTGAAAGCAAAAGCATTGGAAATCGTTTGGTCTTACCTCTACAGCGGACGTGACCAGGAGGCTTGGCGTTCCCTGGCCGACCTGTGGCCTACCGCGGATGTGGATCGGATTCGTGTCGCAATCTTGAGCGCCCGTGCTCGCGGGATTCGCGCCCAATTGGACGGTGTGTCAAAGGCAATTCCCACTGGGCGGGAAATTCACACGAAGATTTTCGATGCAACAACTGTTGTGGCTGCAACGCCAGGAATGACGCCCAAAGATGTAGCGACCAAACTAGAAATAACGCCGCCTAAACCCATCCTCATGCAGCGTCCGCCTCCGCTGACCGCCTATGAGCTAGGTTTGGCGCAAACGGAGTCGAACTTGAAGCTGGTGATTGATTCCGCGGGAAAGGTTCGGTCCGCGGAAATGCTGGGAGATGCTCCAGTGGACGAGGGACTCCTAAATTCAACTTCGAAATGGAAATTTATTCCCGCGTTCAGCGCCGACCAGCCGGTCGCAAGCCGGATTTTACTAGGCGTCTCTCTGAAACGGTGAGCTTCCCGAAGGCGCGCCGGTGTACGAATTGAATACGCACCTATTCTAATTCTCGCTGCCCCATGCCGTGTGGGCAATGTTATCTGATATGCTCCGCCTGGCATGCTAAAGCAAGGCGGCCAGCCATGCTCACACTCTTCTACCTCCTGGTTGTGGAACAAGTCCTGCAGGGATTGCACAACCTCTGGGACGGGTTGCGCTGGCTGCACATGGCGCAGCGGAGGATCGGGAGCCATGCGGGGTTCTACGCGCCGCGCGTAGCGTTGATTTGTCCGGTCAAAGGCGTCGAGCCGGGGCTCGAGCAAAATCTCGCGGCCCTCACATCGTTTGATTATCCCGACTACGATATTTTTTTCGCGTTGGCGAGTGGCGAGGACCCCGCCCGCAAGGTTCTCGACAAGCTCGCGGCTTCCAGCAAACACCGCGTTCACATCGTTATCGCCGGGCGGCCCGAGGGATGCGGAGAGAAAGTGAACAACCTGCGCGCGGCCGTGCAGCAGGCGAAGGAAGGGTACGACGTATTTGTGTTTGCCGATTCGGACGGGCGGCCCGGACGCAGTTGGCTGGCGCATCTGGTGGCGCCGCTGGCCGATGCGAATCTCGGCGCGGTCACCACGTTTCGCTGGTTCTTCCGGCAGGGCCATGGATTCTGGGGCGCGCTCGCCTCCGCTTGGAACGCGCCCGCCGCAACCTACCTCGGCGAGCACCACAATAATTTTTGCTGGGGAGGCGGCACGGCCATCCGCCGCGAACGATTTGAGCAGGCAAGTGTTTTCGAATACTGGAACGGCTCCGTGAGCGATGATTTATCGCTCACGGCGGCATTGCGCCGCGCGGGCGCGCCCATTCTGTTTGCTCCGGAATGCTTAGTCCCCACTATTTTTGATTGCGATGCCGGGGGGCTGCTCGAATTCACGAACCGGCAAATCATCATCGTGCGTGTTTACGAATCTAGACTTTGGGCGCTGGGTGGTCTCGCGCACCTGTTGTACTGCGGCGCCGTGTTGCTTGGCCTCGGACTGTACTTTGCCAACTTGATCGAGGGCGTGCCCGCGATTCACATCCTCTTGCTCGCGATGGTGCCGCCGGTGTTTTCCATGGCGCGAGGAGTTCTTCGCCTCACGGCCGTGATGGAATTACTGCCAGGTTGGAAAGCAAAGATGCTGGCCGACGGCTGGATCTGGACTCTCCTGGCCGCGATCGTGCCATTCCTGGCATTGTGGAATACCGTGGTCGCATTTTTCACTCGGCAAATTCGGTGGCGCGGCATCCGTTACCTTCTTCTCTCGCCCGGACAAACACGCATCCTCAACCGTTAAAGAAAAGAATTCTCTGTGTCCTCCGTGTTCTCAGGGTCCTCTGTGTTAAATCTTTTTCCGGAAAAATCTTTCAACACAGAGGGCACAGAGAAGCAAGAAGTATAAATTGGAATTCAGCGTTGTGGCACGCTCTACCCTCCGGAGAGGAATGGAAAGTGCGCCGAGGCGGCCATGAAAAACAGCAAGGGGATACTCAACCAGAAACTAATTTGCATCGTGAGTGTGGCCATTTGTCCGAGCTTCACCGCCTCGGGAGGCATGGGGGTCCCTTGCGCAACGGAAGCTCGTGTCCACGCGATCAACCGTTTCTGGCATCTCCAGGCGATGCCCCAGACATTGAAAAACAGGATGGTTCCCAGCCCGCCTCCAATGGAAATGGAGAGCGTTCGGTTGCTCACTCCAGGCTGTGCCAATAACGAAACGACGAGCCACGAAGTAGCCGTCATCACGAAGAGCACGAGCGCGCCGATGACGAGCTTGTTTCCCAGAGCGCCCTCTCCGGCGCGAATCAATACCATTTCTATGGCGAAGGCGGCTAGCCAACAACCGAGCCAGATGCCGATCCATCCGCCCCACGCGTGGGGCCGTCCCGCATTGACCGCATCGGTCTTTGCCAGGATCATGAAATAGCGAAAGCCGGCCAGCCAAGCCACCAGTGCGCTCCATCGGAGCCACCACAGCCCTCGCGAAGCCAATTCGGGAAAAACTTTCGCACGGATTGCTGAATCGAGCGATTTCAGCATCGGCCCGCCCGCAAGGACAAAGAAACTCAAGAAACCGACCCAGAGGATTCCCGCCATGATGTGGACCCATCGCAAACGCATCTCCTCAATGCTGCCGGCTCCCGTAGGAAACACTACATTGAGCTTCCAGAGAACGAAACAGGCTGACCAGATTGCGGATATGGCTGAAAAAATCATGAATCCTCCCCCAACATTAGGCGCAATAGCCCCGGTTAGGCATTCTATGCTAGATCGTGAACATCTGGAGAGGGTTCATGTACGTTATGGGTGCGGCCTGTACGCGCCGTCCCGCCTAGGCGGGCCGTTTTCCTGCTCGCCGCGCAGCTTCGGCGGGCGAGTGGAGCGTCGGCGACTATGCGCCCGCGCAAGAAGAGTGGAAATTTTCCTCGGAGAGGGCAATCTCTACCCTTGTTCGATGCAAGCGATCGCCTGCACCGCGGCCAAACTCCTTGAGATTGAGTGAAATTGAGCGAAATGATTGATTTATTGTGGCACTCTGTTTGCTTACATCGGCTATGGCGTGGTGCTGAGATTCCGTCAATGCCTAAGTCTTGACAATGTAGGTAGAGATGTAGGTGTGTGTCGGGCACGATTTCTACTTCCTCTGAAGTAGTTCCTTCTCCTGCTCGCGCGCGAAGACGCCGCTGACACTCACGATATCAAGACGGGCACTCGCACCTCAGAAAATCTTTATTCGCCATGCCAATCGGTCCGTCTCCTGCTCCGGACTGAAAATAGTGAGGTCCATTTGATTCGCCGACGAAAGCAGTCCCTGTCTGTGCGGGCGCAGAAAAAGGATGTTTCATTTCGGCCCGAGAGCTTCGTTCTCTGCGAACGGTCATCCGGCGCGGTGCGATTCCGCGTAATGGCGGATCCCGATGGCGGGATGCCAGTCGAGCAAGTTGCTGGCTTGTTGGCGATGCATTGCTTGGTGCGCGGCCAGGCGCCGGAAGATTTCGAAGTCATGGTTGTTGCGCGAGAATCTCTGCTTCAAACTGTAGCCGAGCGTGCCGAGCAGCTACTTGCGGCCGGACGCGCCATCGGGGCCGGAGTGAAGATCAGCCGGCGCGAGCAGGAAGTACTGGACGGCGTGCTCCAAAGTCTTGGCAATAAGGAAATCGCCAGCAAACTGAATGTGTCGGAGCGCACCGTAAAGTTCCACGTATCTTCTCTCCTGGCAAAGTTTGGCGTCACCGATCGAATCGCGTTAAGCCGGGAAGTATCTCTCGGCCGCATGCCCGCATGTACGACGGCAGGGTTGACTCCAATCCCCACATTGTTTGGCTATCCGGTTCAAGGCCGGGAAAGCAAGGTCCGGGAGCCGCTTGCAGATGATCCATCCCGCGCCTCAAACCGAAATTCCGCGCGCGCGCAACCGCGTCTTTGCGATGTTTCCGCGCGAACGCTTCGCCACGTGAAATCGGCCAGCCAGCCGCAAAATAAGACGGCCCGTTCAGAAATTGAACCTGGACGGGCCGTTGATTTTCCTAGCGACCCCAAAATGTAGGGGCGCCCGCCGCAGCGGGCCGTGCCCCTACACCAATCGAGATCACCCGTTTATTTCTTCGCGGCAGAATAGTGGTTCCCGATTTCATCCCAATTTACGACGTTCCACCAAGCCTCGATGTAATCCGGCCGGCGGTTCTGATATTTCAAATAATAAGCATGCTCCCAGACGTCTAGGCCCATGACAGCTTTTCCGCCGGACATCAATGGATTGTCCTGGTTGGGCGTGGATTCGATCGCGAGCTTGCCGTCCTTGACGATCACCCAAGCCCAGCCCGAGCCGAACCGGCCCACGCCGGCCTGCGCGAATTTCGCCTTGAAATCGGCAAAGGAACCGAATGCCGACTTGATCGCATCGCCAAGCGCGCCTGTGGGTTCGCCACCGCCGCCCTTCTTCATGATTTTCCAGAACATCGAATGGTTCCAGTGGCCGCCGCCATTATTCCGCACGGCGGTACGGATATTATCCGGGACGCTATCGAGACTGGAAAGCAATTGATCGATCGAGAGAGCCTTGAAGATCGGTGTGTCCTTCGAGAGCCTTGTTCAGGTTGGTGACGTACGCGTTATGGTGTTTACCGTGGTGAATCTCCATCGTCTGCTTGTCAATATAGGGCTCCAAAGCATCGGGTGCGTAAGGGAGCGGCGGAAGAACGTGGGCCAAAGGACCCTCCTTTTGTGGTGTTGCAGCCTGTTGTTGTGCCATCGGTGCCTCCTCAGTACAGTCGGATGATAACGCAGCCTTCTACAGGCATTTCGCATTCTATCGCCGCGCGCCGGGTGGCACAACCTGTGCCTTCGGAGCCTGTGGAAGCTTCGTCGTGGCCGCGAGCCGGCTGAGAGCCCATTGCGCATGTTCCGCGACGATGGCGTCCCCGCTAGCGGCCAACTGCGCGAGCCGGGCGCGGATTTCTTCGTAGCGCGGCTCTCCCGAGCGCAAGCCGGAATTCCCCAGCGCAACGCAGGCGTTCCGGACAAGTCCCCTCCACTTGGTCCGCTTCACAGGACTGCCCCGAAACACTTCGCGAAATTCCTCTTCGGTGAGTGAGATCAACCACTCCAAGTCCGGTGAAAAAAGAGAATGCTGCGCAGCGCGGCGGGGTTCAAAAATTGCGAGCGCGGTCACTGGCGCGCGGTGATTCCAGGGACAGACGTCCTGGCAAATGTCGCATCCGAAGACGTGCCGCCCCATCGGCTCGCGAAGCTCGGCCGGAATCGCGCCACGCAGCTCAATGGTCAGATACGAGATGCAGCGTCGAGCGTCGAGAACGTAGGGTTCCACAATGGCGCTGGTCGGACACGCGTCGATGCACAGACGGCAGTTCCCGCACAAGTCCGCCGCCGGCACATCGGCCGGACCTAGCGACGCCGCAAGTTCCAGCGTCGTCACGATCACGCCCAGGAAAAGCCACGAGCCCGATTCTTCCTGAATGAGGCACGTATTCTTCGCGAGCCAACCGAGCCCCGCGTATTTCGCGGCCACTCGCTCGATGACCGGGCCGGTATCCACATAGGCGCGCGCTTCAAATGGCTCCGGGAATTCTTTGTGCAGCGCGCCGGTCAACGCCTCGAGCTTTTCCCCAAGCACGTCGTGATAGTCGTCGCTCCAGGCATAACGTGCGATCCATCCGCGCGGCCCGTTTGGGGCGGCAATTTCATCCGGCACCCCGGTGGAGTAGGGAAACGAAGTGTTGTAATTGAGCGCGCAGACAATGACGCTCCGCGCACCCTGCACAACATGCGAAGGCGAGTGGCGCCGCGCGTCATGCAGATAACGCATTTCCCCCGCGTAACCCCGAGCGAGCCACTCCTCGAGGTGCGCGAGTTCCGGAAATTCCTCAGCCGGCGCGACGCCACACAGATCGAATCCCAGGGAGCGTGAGATGTCGATGACCCGCGCGGTGCGTGTGGCGCTCGTCATGTTCTGATTCTGCCGCAGCCTCGCGCAGAACGCGAGCGCCGAGGACCAAGGGAAATGAGAACAGAACACTCTGGTGGAACAACACGGAGTTGATTCGGGAAAAATGGCGTGCAGCGTCGGATCATGGCCCGCTGCGCGGATACCAGTCCGAACCCACCTCGTGGCTTTTCCGCGTGTACTGCTGGCCCAACGCGCGCGTGGCTGATACAATGTCAATTAGTGAGCGATTGGCGACAGATTCAGGCGCGCATCCGCAAGGCGCGAACCAGCGCGGATCCCCCAGGTCAGCTCGCGGCGTTGTACGAACGCACACGCGATGCCATGGTTGCGTTTGAACTCGCGCAGATTCATGAGAAGATCGGCGCGCAGACGGAAGCGGCCCGCTGGTACACCGCTGCCGCCGAGCGTTTTCGCCGGACGCAATGGAAACAAAAAGCGGAAGAAGCCCTTACCCGCCTTGGTGCGCCGATTCCCGTGGCGCCTGCTGCCGCATCCGTAGGCGAGCCCGCCGCGGAGCCCGCAGCACGATTGGAGCCTATCATCACCGAATTTTCTGAAGGACAAGTTTCCGAAGCCGCCGGCGAACTAGATGGCGGCCAGCAAGAATCTGTTTTTGAACAACCGGCTGAAGCGTCGGCACAAGCGCCAGTCGCGGGAGCCATCCCGGCCCACCGCCGCAAACGGCGTGGGCGCAGAGGAGGCCGAGGCCGGCACAAGGGTCCGCGCGTTGGCGCAACTGTTGCCGCGACGCCCATCCCTGTTCCCGTGATGCCGCCGGCGTTCGAACGCGCCGCGGAACCCCAGCCTGCGCCCATCGTTCGTCCGTTTGTTTCCGAAGAAATTTCCGATCGCCGGTCGCGAGAGCCCGAACCTGTCAGCAGCTTTGAATCTGCCGCAGCGGGCTCTTCGTTGCAGGCGCGCGCTCGCGCGGGTGATCCAGCGCTTTCCTCGCGCATGACCAAGCTCGAATCCCAGCTGCGCCGCCTGCTGGCCTGCTCGTTGCATTCCGTGGACCTGCCGGAGGACGCGCCCGCCGGCCCTGGCGTTTTCCTCATTACCGATACGGACCAGACTTGCTACTACTACATCGAGGCCTGCCAGACTCTGCGCGTTGGCATCGGGAATCTGCTTCGGAGCGGGCGCGGCAGCCGCGAAGGCGCGAATCTGAAGGAAAAACTTGCCGAACATCTCGGCATCGGCGAGGCGCGCGTGGGGAAATATTTGAAGGACAATTGCGTCGTGCGTTGGCTACAGCTTGACGAAGGCGCTCCGCTGCTCGCGCACTTCGCTATTGCCGTCTTGCGTCCTGTCGCGAACGAGTAAGACTCGATTTTCCCCCCATTCTCACCCTCCTTCCGTGAAACATCGGCAAGCGCCGTGGACAAGCGGCGCTTCGCGCGACTAAACTCTAGCCGGTCTTCGTGCCACTAGACTCGCCGGAGAAGCAAAACTTTGCGCACACAGATTGGAATCGTCGGAGCCGGACCCGCGGGATTGCTGCTTGCGCATCTCCTCCACCTGCAGGGTATCGAGTCCGTTATTGTCGAAACTCGTGGCAGGAAATATATCGAAGAACGCATCCGGGCAGGTGTGCTCGAGCAGGGCACGGTGGATATGCTGGTCGAAACAGGCGTTGGGGAACGCCTGAAGCGCGAAGGGCTCATCCATCACGGAATCGAGCTGCGCTTCAACCGCCGCGGCCATCGCATCAATCTGTACGAACTCACAGGCGGCAAGGCGATCACTATCTACGCCCAGCACGAGGTTGTCAAAGATCTCGTGAGTGCCCGGCTTGCTGCCGGGGGCCAGATTTTTTTTGAGGCCACGGACGTAAGTGTCGACGGATTTAATGGCACGGCTCCATCGATTCGTTTCGCCACGGAAAGCAAGACACATGAATTGAGCTGCGATTTCATCGCTGGGTGCGATGGCTTTCACGGAGTGTGCCGGCCCAGCATTCCCTCGGGCGTGCTTACCGAGTTCGATCGGACGTATCCATTCGCGTGGCTGGGCATCCTGGCGCAGGCGCCGCCGTCTTCACACGAATTGATTTACGCGTATCACGAGCGCGGCTTCGCGCTGCTGAGCATGCGTTCTACGGAGATTGGACGCCTGTACGTGCAGGTTCCGCCCGAGGAGGACATCAACAACTGGCCTGACGAGAAAATTTGGCGTGAACTCCAAATGCGATTCGCCGTCGACGGAGACTGGAATCTCACCGAAGGCCCCATACTCCAGAAGGGGATCACACCCATGCGGAGCTTCGTCGTCGAGCCGATGCAATACGGCAGGCTTTATCTCGCCGGCGACGCGGCGCACATCGTTCCCGCAACCGGCGCGAAAGGACTGAACCTCGCCGCCGCCGATGTTCGCCTTCTGGCGCAGGCCTTGGCTGACTTTTATTCTTCCGGCAGTACCCGTCTGCTCGAGCAGTATTCGCAAAGCTGCTTGCGCCGCGTCTGGAAAGCGCAGCGCTTTTCCTGGTGGATGACATCCATGCTCCACCGGTTCGAGACCGACAGTCCCTTCGATCAGCGCCGCCAGGTTGCGGAACTCGATTATCTGACAGGCTCGCAAGCCGCGATGACATCCCTCGCCGAGAATTACGTCGGCCTGCCCTATGATTGATATCGAAGCCTGCGGGGTCATGGTCGGTTACATGCTTGTCCTACGATTGCAAGCCAGTTCTCAAGATGCTTATCGGGGTCGCTCACCAGCAGTCTCGCAATAGTCATTCTCTTCACGGCTCCTAAGTTCAGTCTTTTCTTTGCATTGCTGATTTTTCGCTCCACAATTTCGAGTTCCAGTTCGTTCCAGGGGCGGACGGCGTCCCGCGAAGCACGATGAACCGCTGCCGCGACTATTTCAGGCACCCGATCATTATCTCCAAATATTATCTCGACTCCGAATTCCTCTCGGATCGCGTCGGGATGCAAGTAGTTCTCAATTTCGCGCTTTCCAGTGAGGCCGGCGTAAGATCCATCAATTCTCTGATTCACTGCTTTCACGGCCTGCTGGTACTGCGGTGGGTTATCTGTCCCCCGGTCGTAAAGGTGTACTTCCGGTCTGTGAAATCCTTTCAAGTATCTTTCATGTACCCATTGGATAAGATTTGAACCGCCAATGGGGCAAACCGCGACCCTTGGATCATTTTCTAAATCGATGATCGCTCTATCATTGGCATGAAGAATTTGACTAATGGTTCTCAAGAAATTCACGTCGTGCGGGCCTTCCACGCAAACTAGTGCCTTTATTCTATGGTCAGCAAGAACCCCAAGAGCATTTGCAACAGTCTGGAGAATCTCGGGCCCCTGTTGGATTTCGGTCTGGTAATTCACGGCGCGGACATGACGAATGCTTTCGACCGGGACGAGGCCAGCAAGTGCTGGATTGTGGGTTGTGACGAGAACTTGGCACGACTCATCGACTAACTCTAGGAACGCCTCCATCAGCAGCTTCTGCTGGATCGGGTGCTGCGAAGTTTCTGGCTCCTCAATCGCGTAGATAAGGGCAGGAGCATTTGATTGAGCCTTCTTTCTTTCAGCTGATGCGCGGAAGAAACTGAGGAGAATTAACCTCCTGACGCCGCTACCGCGTTTGTTGATCGGAATATCATTTTCACCCTTTAAACTGATTTTGAAGAGCTGATCCCATTTCCGATCCGCCCTGAAATCTGGTGAAATCTGACTGGCAAGATGGGGAGCGATTTCCCTCAGCTTTTCAATTGTTTGATTGGCGATTTCGCTCGTTTTTTCGCGAATAGTTCTCTCGATGTTTTCCAGGTCCTCCTGAATGCCTCTTAGGGCTTCTTGTACAGCAATTTTCATGGGATCCTGCACTTCAGAGTCTTCATCCCTGCTTGGCCTGTCCGCCCGGAACAGGGCGAACAAGGGGAGATGCTTTCTAAGGCCTTCCCAAATTTTTTTCGCATCCTCCTTGTCGAGCGAAAGTTCCTTGAGTTCCTTTGTTAAGGGGTTTGCGCTGCTCCAAATCGCAGACCGGATCGAAGGATTTGACCTCCTATCCATATTGCCCTCGTCAATGTTCAATGCAGTCGCCCGTTTCTTGAGGTCACTATTCTTAAGGAAGAGAAGATCATCCATCTGTTCGTTCGCGGGATGATCGGCGACGGCATAAACCGCCTCCTTGATTCTCGCTGCTCCGCAGTCAAACACCTTATGAATTTCAAGGTCGCCATTTGAGTTCAATAGATACTCTGAGCGGGGGGTGGTTCTGGCGGTTTCGTCTAAAACAAGGTCCATATCTGACGCTCCCCCGAAGACGCAACCAATTCCTATTTCATTCGAGTCGTTGCCTACTGATACGTGTGCCGGTTCTATTTTTACGAGCTCTTGATTGAAGAAGATTTCTAGCGCTTCCAAGATTGAGGATTTCCCAGCATCGTTCCTTCCTATGAGTGTCGTGAATGCGTCCGTGTCTATGCGCGTTTCAGCTCTATATGACCTGAAATTCTTGAGAATCACTTGTTTGAGAATCATTGAGGTAGGTGCTCCGCCCCCACATCTTAGTACAATAGTTAAAGCATTTGGGAGTTATAACTTAAGAAGTAACCATAGCCAGGATTTTGAAAGGCGGCAGGTTTGTTTCACCATTCTGTATCAGGTGAGAAATCCGGGTCACGCAATCCGCATATTGATGAGCTTTTCCGCGTTGTGATGATGGATTGCCTCAAGCTGCGTCTTCTCCAGGTTGAGGTGGGCGACGCCATCGCGCGTCGAGGCAACAGGCGCGAACGGCGCGTCCGTTGCGAAGACAACGTTAGCCGCGCCAAAAAAATCGAGGCCGCACGCCAGTCCGCGCGACGCGCCAAACAGCGCCGTATCGGCGTAGAACATGTGAAAGTAATCGATGAGCGGCAGTTTTAGCGAAGGCAAGATGCCCGAATAATCCTCCGTCTGCGTGCGCGTGCCCAGCAAGGCCATGCCCTCCTCAATCCTCTTGTCGAAGTAGGGAATCATCCCGCCCAGATGATGCGTGATGATCTTAAGCTTTGGGTGATGGTCGAATATTCCGGAAAGCACGAGGCGCGACATCGCCACGGACGTTTCGTACGGCCAGCCGTAGCACCACCACATTTCCAACCTCGATACTTTCTCGGAGGCATAGTCCGTCATGGCCGCGGTGCGCGCGGGATGCAGCCAGATCGGCAGGTCGTACTCCGCCATCGCGGCGAAAAGCGGCTCAAATTGCGGTTCGTCGAGCGGGTGGCCATTCACATGGGTGAAGATCTGAATCCCCCGCGCTCCGAGCGTCTGGATGGCGCGGTTCAATTCCTCCATGGCCGAATCCACGTCATGCAGGGGAAGCGCGGCAATGAAAGCGGGGAATCGGGAGGGATGGCGGCGCACCATGTCAGCCATCGAGTCGTTTGCAATGCGAGCGAGATCGCGCCCCTGCGCCGGAGTGGTGACCGTTTCCAGGGGCGGATTGGGTATCGAAAAAATTTGCCGGTAGTCGCCGAACGCATCCATCGCGCGAAACCGCGCGTCCAGATCATGCAATTCGCGGATCGCCGCCATGCGTTTCACCAGCCCGGTACCAGCCCCCAGGCTCTCCATGGATTTCAATAATCGCGGGGGCATGATGTGCGTGTAAATGTCGACGATCATTCGGAAAGGCTCCTACGTTGAATTGACCAGTCAATTCTGCACGGTATGACCCAAGATATCCACTGTGCCGGCGGCGGGCGCTTCAAGGTTAGAGGGTAATCTAAGCAGCGCCTTGCGGACAATCCGGGTTCTCGAACGATTTAGCGCAATTCGGGAACTATGGCCGCCTACGTCCGTGAGGTACACTCTCGCAACGGCTGCTCCAAAGATTTAGTGTGTGGAGTCCGAGGGCGCTTTCCTTGAAACACATTGAATGAGAAACGTCCGGCAAAGAATCCAGAAGAAAGAGGACGGCGGTGAGTAAGCAACGGCTCGAGGCGTTCACGGATGGAGTGATCGCCATCATCATCACCATCATGGTGCTGGAACTGAAGGTGCCCGCAGGGTCCGATCTCGCCGCGCTGAGGGCCGGCCTGCCGGTGTTCCTGGCCTATGCGCTCAGCTTTGCCAACGTGGGCATTTTTTGGAACAACCACCACCACATGCTCCACATTACCGAGCGGATTAATGGAACGGTTCTGTGGGCCAATCTGTTCTTGCTGTTTTGGATGTCCTTGATCCCGTTCGTCATTCGCTGGATGGACGAAACCCATTTCGCTCCCATGCCGACGGCGGCCTACGGCGTGGTGTTGGCTTTGTCCGCGATTGCGTACATTTTGCTGGAGCGGTCGATCATCGCGTGCAACGGTCCAAACTCAAAGTTAGCCCGTGCGATCGGCAATGATTTGAAAGGCAAGTTGTCCCTATCGGTTTACGCGCTGGCGATTCCGCTGGCCTTCCTAAGTCCATGGATCGCGCTCGCGCTGTACGTTGTGGTTGCAATGATCTGGTTTATCCCTGATCGACGGATCGAATCTATATTATAGTTATATAATTAACAAATTAATATGCTGAGGGCCGGCGACTCGCTTGCGCGCGTCACCAATCGCTGAGCGCTGCATCGTGGATCACAATTCCCCTCGCCGACAGCTCCTCCAGCAACTGCGCCACGCCTGGTGATACCTTACCATCGCCCGGCACGACCACTGCCCATTCCAGATTTTCCCGGAACTCACGCGTGCGAATGCTCCATCGCCTGCAAAGCGATCGGCGTCGTCTGCCCAATTTGTATGAGAGACCAGTGCCGGGCAAGGGCCAACGCCGTCTCTCGATTCGGAAATGGGCCGCGCACGATGAAGTGATTGTTTCCCAGCACCAGAATTCCCACCATAGGGTTTCACGCTTCGAGTCGCGGATCGGGAATGGCGCGGCCGATTGCAAAGTGATAGATCACCTGGCGCGGGAGTTTGCTGGAATCTCCACGAGAACCAGTTTCGAGCTCGTTGCCCCGCGCCTGCCTCGTTCCTGAAAATGGATCGCCGCCCGAATCCGGGATCGCCGAAGCGAGACGGCTCGCCGGCGAACCCAGCATGACCAGCGCCCGCTGTTCCGCCGCATCGACCGAACTCCGCACGGAGCCGTTCGTCTCTTCCAGGAAGCCCAGGTAACGGTGCACATCGTCGTCGTAAAAAGCGCCTATGCCCGTGGCGTTCCAGCCCAGTGCTTCCGCGCCGAGGTAGAGCCTTTGCCCAATGGCCCCGGCTTCGAAATGCACGTACCGGTAGCCTCGATTGCCGAAGCTCTTCGCCGCCGCGGCCAAGTCCGCCACCATCGAAACGGCGAAGCACGCATTCCCCGCCAGTGCCTGTTCGAGGCTTAGATAAGCCGCTACGCGCTCCACATTGCCCCGATGAAGCTGCTCCAACTTGCGGCTGCTGCCGTCCCACCTGTAGACGCCGGGCTCGCAATCCCGCACGCGGTGAACGTAGAGATACAGAGTCACGAAATCGGCGCCCCTCCCGGCTCCCGCGGCTTCGCCGCCGAAATTGCCGCGCCAGTCTGCCTGCCAATCTCGCGTCGCAAAGTCCAGGAGTTGCTCCATCTCGCTGCGCTCCATGGGCGGAGTCCGAGCATCGAAATCGAGCGCGGAGCGCCGTCGCCGCACGATTACTCCCAAATTGCTATCGCGCGCGGCGTCGCGGAAATGTTCGGACAGGGGCGGCCGGCCGTCCGCAAAGGCTGCATATCGCTGCCGGCAAATGCGGCGCCAGGTCCACTGTGTCAGTCAAAATTGTCGAGCGATGAATGCCGAGCAGAAGTTCGTAAGGCACTTCCTCCACAGACAACTCATTGGGAATTCCAACAAATGTCTCCTGCGGGAGTGCAGGGGCTTGCGCCGAAGAATTTTTTAATCCAAAAACTAGAAAGGCCATCGGCGCTTCATCGCTTCCCGTCAATCCGAGCGCGCGCGTCAGTCGGGAATCGGCAAAGTGGGTGATCGCGCCGCCGGGCAATCCCAACGCGCGTGCGGCCAGAAGCAAGCTCATCATCGCGTGTCCCAAATCGTGGCAGCAGTAGCGATAGGCGCGGTCGTGGTACTTCCACGCCTCTCGCCAGAATATCGATGTGAGTCCCACGAGTAACGACGACTCCGCTGCCCATGGAATCAGGAGGGCTTTGGCCAGATGTTGCGTCCACGCTCCCGGGCTGCGAAGCTCGAGCGCGTGCCGATCCGCGCGGTAGTGATACAAACCGTCGTCGACGTCCGTGAATCCGTTCAACGCCAGATACGTTTCCGTAGGGTGAAGATTTCCTGACGAGGGGTTGACGCGCAAACTATAGCGACTGCCCGTGCTGGGGATTTTCTTCCATGCGCTGACCACCATGGAATGCCAAAGCAAACGGCTCAGCCAGATCGCGTCCAACCGGATCGTGTCATGGTCCCCAGAATTATTTTCACCGGCGGTCCGTGGACTTCCGCTGAGCGCCCCCATCGCGCCGAATGTTCCCGCGTCCGGGAATCCAGGTTCGGGCGCAAGCACGGTCACAGGAGCGCCTTCGTAGCTGCGGAAGGGGTCGGGCTGATTACCCCAGTCAAGGTAGTGCGCGTTCGCGCGAACGGAGTGATAGGTATGTTTGGTGCCTTGGTGATACGCGAAGAGGCGCTCCGTTTCCTCGTTGAAACTGGCACATGGGGAATCGTCCCACACGCGGGAGAGAAAGCGCGTCATTCTGCGGTCCGCCGCCAGCTTCGGATGAGTCTCAAGTCGTTTCCCACTCTCAAGGATCGAGTTACTTCACCTGCCGAATCACCAGGTGCCAATTCCCGATGATAGCATTCCACTACAACACGAAGCGCTGATCGGAGTATTCCTGGCATTTCGCCGCCCGGGGAATTAGTATCGCCATACGGCGAAAGCGCGCCTTGTGTTATCCTACGCCGAGATTGGTGTGGGTCCCCTTGGAGCCAGCCAGGACAAAGTAAATTTTGGAGGCGAACATCATGAATCCGAGAATGGCAAAATTTGTGGCGATACTGATCGTGACGCTGGCTATGCCTTTGGCGATAAGTTTTGCGAGGCCCGCGGATTCTGGCGCCGCCGCGGACGATGCGGCGATCAAGCAGGTCGTCTCCGGCTTCAGCGACGGCTGGAACAGCCATGACGCGCACTCGATGTGCTTGTCGCTCTCCGATGACGTCCAGTGGGTCAACTGGCGAGGCGAAGTCCTCCACACCCGCAAGGATGTCGAGGACCAGCACGCAACACTTTTTTCAGGGCTCTACAAGAACACGCACCGTACGGACACGGTGAAGACCATTCGCTATTTCACACCCGAACTCGCTTCGGTGGACAACTACTGGAGTATGACCGGAGCCAAGACGCGTGATGGCGCCGACTGGCCGTACCGCGAAGGCTACGTCAACTACCTGATGGCCAAGCGCAACGGACACTGGATGATCATCGTCTCCCACACCGCCGACTTCAACGCCAAAGCTCCCAGCTCCGCCAGTCGATAACGCGCGGCACCGTGTTCCAGTCCGGCCAGGGACGAAACAGCGTAGCCCACCGCGGGACCTGGATTATGCATGAGTTTTGGAGGTCAATCGCGGGAAACACAGTCTGGACGCGGGTTTCAGGCCAATTTGCAGCACTCAGGGACAACGACGCTGTGTCGAAGGCGTCCGTATAGCTTTGAATGTAGTGACCGCATTTCCAAAGCATTTCGCTCTTTCGTGAATAATCCAGGTTCCGCAGTGGGCTACGTGGTGCCGTCCCTCCGCGACTCTCAGCAACACAGAATTGGTGCCCGCCCGCTTGCAGGCGTTCTTCGAAAGCGCTAACTTGTTATTGTGATGCATTCCGATTCAGATAGCGTCCTTCGGGCTGAAACCAGAGCGCAGGGATTGAGGATCAAGAGAAATAACCTGGTCGCGGCGTTTCTTTCTGGCCTGACGCTAGTACTCATCTCCGTAGAGTTTGTTGCTCCTTCCCGGATCGGTTTCTTCATTGGCTTGCTGGCCGGCTTCGTCTACGCGAACGGATTCGAGTACTGCTTGCACAGGTTCTTATTGCACTCCGGGCAGGGGGTTTTCTCCCAACAACATATGGTGCATCACACGACATTGAGGTCGCCCGAAGCGGCTCGCTACGTCAACTTCTCGAGCAATCCCTGGGGCGTCGTGGCGCTTTTTTGCGCGAACGCGTTGCCCTTTTTCGCGCTCGAATGGATCTTCAAGAATGGCTGGGTGGCCGGCGCATTTGTAAGTTTCGCGCTCTACTATATTGCGTTTGAGGAGATTCACTGGCGGACTCATATGGGCGGATGGCTGCCGGGGTGGCTTGCGCCCGCTGCAAAGCATCATTTGCGGCACCACGCGGACGATACGGGGCATTTCAACGTTTTCCTGCCGATGTTTGATTGGATCGTATGGCAAGTATCCAGCGGCGGCCCGCAGGCTCACGTCCGGCGAGAAGTGCGATAATTCCTTCCAGAACTTGTCTCATGAAATGACCCAAGCGTAGGGTGACGCACGCCTCAGGGGCTAAAGCCCAGTTTTTATTGGCGTTTCGATGTCGCGGCTGTGGCCGCGACCCACAACGCTCGGTTATGAGATGGCTTGCAGAATTTATGCGAGGCCAGCAGGGACTAATCGTGACTGGAAGCAGCGGCGACCGCACTCTTCTCTTTTTCCGGCGACACCTCCTTATCCTGTAACAAGGGGCAATTTGGCGGAAGCAGAGCCAGCTTTTTCTGGATAATTTTGTCCGAGTATTTCGCCAGATAGTGAACGATGGTCTCGATGCGAATCTTGATGCCGCCGGCGGGCTTGGTGGAATCGAGATCGCCGAATTTGAAAAAAAGAGTTCCCGGTGGCTTCGACAATTTTTTGCGTCGGCGTATAGGTTGGCTGATCCATGCCGCATTCATAGCTCGACAAGCGGAGGACGCACGTAATCCACGGGAAACGCGTGGCAAATTTTGCCCCCCAGAGGATTTCGTTCGTGTTGCTGCTGTTGGAGGAAGTCCACACGTCGGAGATATCGAGAGGGGATCGGATTTTGCCCGCGCGGACTTCGTCGCCAAAAAGCCAATCCAGCAAATCCTCATGAACGGGAAGATATTGCAGCCAGAGAATCGGGTAGCCGTGCGCCTGGAGGTCCCCTTCGATTTCGTGCCCAATTCCCGGGTCCATGTGGTAGGGACGCCCCAGCACCAGGACGCAGGGCTTTCCCTCCCGCGCGCACCACGTCAGGATTTTTCTGGATTCGTCGCGCATCTTCTGGTTGAATGCGCGCAACTCCCTGTATCCGGCTTCCACGGCGCGCTGCGTTTCCGCGAGATCGAGGTCCAAGACGTCCTTCATGCAATCGTAAATCTGCTTGGGAACCACTTCCGGCTCGGCCATGCTCACGAAAGGGGACGTGTAACGAATGCCGTTTTCGGCGAAAATATCGCGTTCCTTCATGAATCCGGCCTTGATATTTTCCGGACCGGCCATGACGCGCGTGCAACTCAAGGTTTCCGAAACATGCCCACGAAGAAACGAGGGGAGTGAATAAATCATCGGGCTCAGAATAATTTGAATTTTTCTTTTCTGGCCGAAGATCAATTCTCCATAATGTCCGCTGATCGCTTTCACCGGATAGCAGCAGTCCACTGTGCCCCGGCCTTTTCCGAACTCCCGGCCCTGCTCCTCGGAACTATCCGAGCTGAAGACGATATTTTCGGAGCTGATTCCGAGGTCGCGCAGAAATCCCACCCAGAATTGATGGGTGCTCCAGACGTTCAGGACCTTGGGAATCCCGATGCGGATTCCGGAGCGGTCCTTAGGCGGAGGCGGAGACGCGGCGGAAGGCTTCTTTCCGAACCAGGTCTGCAATATTGGGATAGGCATTCTTGGTTTTCTCGATTCCAGCCTTGATCACTTTCATTTCGTTCAGGTCCTCGACAAGCCCTTTGGGACAGGAATTATTCACGATGACGCGTTCCCAGCCCAACGACAGCGGAACCTTGCTCCATTCCCGGCCGTTCCCTCCGGGCAACTCGACGTCGATAAAGCTGCGCTGGCAATTCACCGGGCACCAGTTGCACACGGTTTCCTTGGCAGTGGTGGTCTTGTAGGTCAATGTTTCGATCACGTCGAAACCGCGAAACGTGCTCCGGCCGCCTTTTTCCCACCATTCGAGGGAAACCAGAGCCGCGCCGATCGCGCCTGCCTCGCCGGAATAGGGATGCACGACCACGTCCGCGTCGGGGACTTTGGAACGAATAAAATCAACCTGCGTTTTTACGACCGCGAGATTTTTGTGGGTGCCGCCCTGTAGGATATATTTTTTGCCCACTTGCGAGAGATTGTTCAATCCGCCGGCATAGATCCAGACGTTCAGGGGGAGAATGGAGCACAACGCGGCAAGGATTTCCTCCGCTTGCCAGCCCTTGCGCTGTTGATTGACGATGTCGCTCTGAAGAAACACGCCGCATCCCATCGAAAGTTGCGGCATGGCCTGCGCACGAAACGCTCCGTCCGCGATCTCGCTCAGTGGAATGCCGAATCTTTCCGCGACTCCTTGCAGGAAAGCGCCGTTCCCTGAGGAGCATTGTGAATTCAGCCGAAAATCGCTGACAGCGCCGTTCTTCAAGATCATGATCTTGACGTCGACTCCGCCGACGTCGCAAATGCAATCGGCGTCGGGAAAATAGTGGAGGCCGGCGGAAGCATGAGCGATCGTTTCGACGACGCCGCAATCGGCGCCAAGAATGCCTTTCAGCAGGTCTTTCCCGTAGCCTGTGATTCCGAGAGCCAGAATTTCTCCGTCGCCGATGGCTTCACGCAACTGGCTGAACAAACTTCGGGCGTCCTCGATGGGATTGCCTTTGCTCAACGCGTAACAGGAGAAGAGCAACTCCTTCTCCGGTGAGAGGCATACGGCTTTGGCGGTGGTCGAGCCAAAATCGCAGCCCACCACGACTCGATCCAGTTTTTTCTTTTGCACCGACGCCTGCGCCGCTTTCGATTCGCCATTTCCATTGGCGGTCAGGTCCATTTTCGAATAGAGATCGACAAAGGCCCTGAGATTGTCTTCGCTTTCGCATAAGCCGCCGCGGCCCTGCTTCTTTTTTTCTTCGTACTGGCCTTCCTCGATCCACCAAAGCAGTTTCTTTGTCCCCTGGTATACGCCTACCGTCGGCGCTTCCCCCAGACCTACTTCAATGCAGCCCAGCGCCGCGTAGTAGAGCGCATCCTGCGGCACGTTGATGAGGGATTCCGGGTCCCTGTCCTCGGGCATCTCCACTTTTCTCTCTTTCCAGATGTGCGTGAGATGCAGACGCCAGGCTTCCTGCAATCCCTTGAAGAACAAGTTGGGGCCGCCGAGG
The DNA here is from genome assembly GCA_963811715.1 of Terriglobia bacterium. Lineage (GTDB taxonomy): Bacteria > Acidobacteriota > Terriglobia > Acidiferrales > UBA7541 > Palsa-360. The sequence continues at coordinate 311,119 of CAWESM010000003.1, read as the reverse complement.
AGCAGAACTTCAGGAGAGGGCGTATTTCCGCGAGTCAGAGTGGCCAGGTTCTGATAAACGACGGCCTCGAAAAGCGACGCGATGATTTCATCGACGGTCACGCCGGCCTTCAGCAGAGTGTTCGCGTCGGCTTCCGCGAAGATGCCGCACTTGCTGCTAATTTTGTGCAGCGTGTACCCCGTATAACGCATTTCAGAAAGCTGCTCGGGAGGAATCTGCAGTTTGCGGGCCGTCTTCTCGATGAAAGTGCCCGTACCGCCCGAGCAAGCGCTCTGCATCAGGACTTGCTTGCTCTTTGTTTTTCCGTTGCCGTTGAAGAAGATCGTCTTCATGTCTTCGCCGCCGATTTCACTGACGAAATGCACCGACGGGTGAAGCTTTTCCACGCTTGCGGCAACCGCGACCACTTCCTGAATTACTTTTCCGCCAGCTAACGGAGCAATTAGCCCGGCTCCCGATCCAGTGAAGAAGACGCGGTCGTGTTGGGGTGTCAGGCCGTGCTGGGCTTCGAGGCGGGAAAGAAATTGCAGAACTTTTTCCGCCTGCTTGGTGTTGTGGCGTTCATACGCCTGGGAAATGATTTCGCCGTCCGCCGAGGCGAGTGTGTATTTGCAGGTGGTGCTGCCCACGTCGATGCCGCAGATCTTGGTGCCGTTACTTTTGGGCCGGTCGGTCTTAGGCATCGCAATCTCAATGCAGCCCGGTGGCTGCAAAAGAGGCGCGATTTGGACAAATCTCTCGTCGGCCATTGGAGCTCCTCGCTGCCCTGCCCGATTTCTGTTCCGATTCTTAGGTTAGACAGTCGCCGCGGTCTTGTGTCCGGCGAGATGGAGAACGTAATTGGCCGCGGTGGACGCGTAACCGAGATGCGGAATGCGATACGTCGCGCGTTTCACTTCTGGACGTTTTGCTTCGATCTGGCGGATTTTTTCCAGCGTCATTCCGGTTTTCGCCATCGCTTCCACAAATTCAGATTGGGCGCGCTTTTTGGCCTCCGTCAAAATCATCTGACAGCGGGACAGAGCGTGCACTTCGGCGTCTCCCTTGATCTCGATGGGCGCATAGAGCAGGTTGGGATGTTTTCCGAGCACATTCGCCATGGCGCCCTGGGACATCGTATTGGGCATGCAAGAGTAAGGAGATAGCTCGCAAGTCATATTGGCATGCTTGTGAAGATGGGCATGCAGCGCCTTGCCCACCAGCATATGGCCTTCACCGCCGCGCAGCTCGAAGTGAAAGAACGGGGAAGCCAATTCCTTCAGCTCTTCCTGGTCAGGCAATTCGTTCGGCACGTTGCCTAGCGCCTTGCGGAACCGGTTATAGGTTCCGATGTATAGGCGCTCCATCCCGCGCACCATGGCGATCTTCATGCGTACTTTGCGGTCTACTTTTGCTTTCGCCTGGAGACGCCAAATGGGCGTGTGGAGCAGGTAGCTGAGCCACACGGCCACGGGAGGTGGCATGACTTCCGACCCCTCCTGCTCGAGCCAGTGCTTGATGTTGTAGTTGCCGTCGCCTTCGTGCGTTTGGAGCCAGAATTCGCCGGTAATTTTTATTTTCGGTTTTACTTGCAGGCGGTCGACTTCAATGGCGTCGAATTTTTTCTTCACGACCCGCAGAGCGTCCGCGAAATAGCTGGAAAGGAAGTGCCACGCCAGCAGGCCCCACTTCTTCCCGCGAATAGGCCGCTTCTGGAACACTTCGAAGAGGTAATCCGCGCTCTCCTTCATGACTTTGTCGGTCTGACCGGGGACAACTTCGTAGGGGCGCGTCAGGTATTCCATGTCGGTGAGCATGTCACCGCACAGAATGGCCCAAACAATTCCCAGGCTCAGTGGCATATTGATTTCGAGGCCGCCGCCCTTTTCGGGGGCTTGGTCCAACTGGTCCTGCGCCAGGAGGAAGAGGCGGAAATCCTTCAGGCCCATGCCGTCGAGAGCCATCTCATAGGACTCGTGGTATTGGCCGAAGCGGCAGGGACCGCAGGCGCCGGCGGTCAGGAAGACGTAGTCGTCAATCGTTTTTTGCTTGCCATTGACGGCCACTTCGGATTTCAGAAAGTTGACGAGGCTGCCCGTCGTAAAAATCGTAGGACAGCAGGCGCCGACATCGATCAGTTCCTTGCCGGCATCGAGGTCCGCGCGCGTGATATTGGGCAGGGGTTTTGCGTTGTAGTTCAGGTTGTTGAAGACCCCCTGGACCAGCCGTTCGTGCTTCCAGGTGAGGCCACCGAACAGGATCGTGGTGGTATCCCGCTGTTCTCGCGTGAACGGTCGCGCCTTATATGAGGTGTAGTGACTGACTGCGGTCGCCATCGTAGCCTCCCTCTCTCCACATATTGTCTAGACCCTGGCCCAAGACTAAATCTCGCCCGCGCTCAAACTGGTTGGATGCGGCAAACCGAAAATCCAATGCGAGCCTCGTTAAACGGGCCGCAGTTCGAAAGCATGGTTAAGGTGGAATCGGACATAAAAATACAAGGAAATTCCGGTCGACGCGGAGGCAAACACCGGGGAACTGAAGACAAACTCACTTGCAACGATCCCCTCAGATCGACTGGCACATCCTCACCCTGGCTGCAGGCCAAGACGTTAGGTCGTAGCTACGAGTGCTTCTAACCGGGCGCGTCTTCTGCAGCATAGAGCGCACGACGGTGACACCACTAAAAAGCGGGCAACTGCTAGCCGGAACTTCACGAAAGTCCATACTCAGCGCCGGGCGGGTAGGCCATCCGTGAACTGAACTTGACCCGATAGTTATAGCAAAACTTTGTGACCAATGTCACAAAAGATTGTGATGGATACCATGCCCACAACCGGGACCCTTCCCCCGTCACGGGCAATGCCAAAATGGAGTGAGACGGTTTAGAACCGCCTCCCCATTTTCAGTTTGCATCACCGGGCAAACGGTAGGCAATGTATTCACCGGCGTAGGAACCCCCGCTGACGGCTACGACGATGTATTGTTTGCCGTTGAACAAATACGTCATCGGCGAGCCGCTCTGGGGCGCCGGCATGTAGACTGCGCCGACCTCCGCGCCAGTCGCCTTGTCATACGCGCGCAACATGGCGCCTCGCGCTCCGGATGGCGTTGTGAAGAAGCCTGCCTCGCCGGCGATAATCAACGTCTTCGTCGTCAGCGTTCCGATAAGACCGGCGCGGCCGGTACGCGGAATCGTCAAGCCTTTGAGCGCAGGATTGTTGCGGACGTTGTCTGGCGTCTCCCCATGAGCGATCTGCCAGGCGAATTCGCCTTTGTCCAGATTGATCGCCGTAATGCGGCCATAAGGCGGCTTCAAAAGCGGCATGCCTCGGATGGTTAGAGGGTCACCACCCTCGCCTTCTATGGCACCAGGCCCTGGACGCGTGGCAGACGGAGCTGCGCCCATGGGCCTCCCGGCCCGGGGCGTGGACCCGGCCGTCCCCTGAACGTACTCCATATCCGACAGGTTTGCGTCGGGAGAGGGAACGAGCCCCAGGGCGGCGATTCCGCTTTGCGAAAAAACGTACAGCGTATGGGTATCGGGATCGTACGATCCGCCCGGCCAGTTCGCTCCACCAATGCGATCCTGGCGACGTAATCGAGGCCAGCGGCCCCCCAACCTTGCTCACCGATGGCGGGGTAAATAACGGCCCAATCCGGTATTGCGAAACCAATTTCTCGGCTTCCGCGTGGAGTTCCGGCGTGAAGTTGATCAGGCTGTCGCTCGAAACGCCCTGGTTGTCGAATGCGGGAGGTTTGGAGGGAAATGGCTGCGTGGGGGAATACCACTCCCCGGGCACATCCCCTTTAGGAACAGGGCGTTCCTCGATCGGCCAGATGGGCTCCCCGGTCTCTCGATTAAAGACGTAGAGGAAGGACTGCTTGGTGGGCTGCGCCACGGCTTTGACGATTTTGCCGTTCATCGCAATGTCGACGAGCATCGGGGCGCAAGGAATGTCCATGTCCCACAAGCCGTGGTGAACGAGTTGATAGTGCCATTTTCGCTTGCCGGTTTGTAAATCCACGGCCACGATGCTCTCGCCGAACAAGCCGTTTCCTGGGCGATCGCCTCCAAAGTAGTCGCCGGTTGGCAATTCGACCGGCAAATACACCAGACCCAGTTCTTCATCCGCGGAGATTTGTCCCCAGACGCCCGTATTCCCAGTGTAGGACCAGGAGTCCTTCTCCCACGTTTCGATTCCATATTCGTCGGGGCGCGGGATCGTGTGGAAGATCCAAAGGCGCTTGCCGGTCCGCGCGTCGAATCCGCGGACATAGCCTTTCACATTTTTCCTGCTCTTGGGGACGCCTCCGGTCAGGTGCGCGGCTCCGACGACCACTACATTCTTGGCTACGAGGGGCGTCGAATGAAGACCGATGTCTCCGTTGATCAAATCGATTTCCTGATCGTCGTCCTGTTTCAGGTCGACCACGCCATTCTTGCCGAAGCCGGGCACCGGGATGCCGGTCTTGGCATCGAGAGCGATGAGCTTGTAGCCGGGCGTGACGTACAGGATTCGCTCCTCCTTGCCATCCGTCCAGTAAGCTACTCCGTGGCCCGAAAGCTGCCTCGGCGCATTGGTGCCGCGCGCTCCCTCTTGCTCACTGTGCATCCATAGCAACTCGCCCGTGCCCGCATCGAGCGCCACTACGGCCCGCCGCGATCCGGCTGTGGCGTACACCACCCCCTTGACCATCAGCGGCGTTCCTTCCAACTTGAATTCCGGCCGCGGTCCCAGGCTGTCCGTTTTGAATCGCCAGGCAATTTCCAGCTTGTTGAAGTTGCCGGCGTTGATCTGGTCGAGCGGACGGTACCTGGTATTTGCCAGGTCCCCTCCATAGGTCGGCCACTCGGTGCCGTTGGCGGCGGATTGGGCCGAGACCCTCTCTGTCGTGCACACGAGGACGATCCCTAGCGCCAAAGCCGAACCCAACAGCACGCGCATTCCGATTGTTTTCGCTGGAGCCATTTTTCCCCCTCTTGCCCTTTGCGCAAACCTTATGCCGCCTGCCCCGGTGTGTCAATGCTTTCGGTTGGAGCATGACGAATAAGAGGAAGGACAAAAACCCGCGCCCTTCACAAAATCGTGAAGGGCGTCGGCACCCAACATCACCAAGTCAAAAACTGCGGCGCTCTCGAAAGCCGAAACTCTTTTTGCCGCCCTCCTCCAAAATAAGACACAACCGATAACTAGTAGTATACAAGTCCCCACGAGAACCGCTTAGGTATCTTGCATGCTGCACAACGGTTCCTTATATTCTGTGACTCAGTTTGGAGACGTCCGTTCATGCGGTTTCTCGCATTCCTTCTTGGCGGCATCGGATTGTTCTTTCTTTCCGGCTATCTATATTTGCGGCGGATGGGGCTCGATCCCAAAGGGACGACCATCCCGCAAAGCATCTCTCTTGCGTTCGTCCAGAGAAACATGACCCGAATCGCCGACGCGGAGCGCGAGGAGTTAACGGCCTTCAGTGAATGTGATTCCGTGGATGACCTGATTTCCACCGGAAAGATCGATCCAAACGACAAGGAACGGCGTGGCTACTCGTTCTCCATTGAATGTGACGGCGGCGGTACGGATTTCACCGTGACCGGCACGCACGCGCCGGCGCCACCCGGCTCGCCTCTTCGCTGGCCCGTGCTGATCATCGACCAGACCATGGCCTTCCGCGAAACCTATTGAGGCTCCGCTGGGCGGAACACTACCGTGGAAGTGAATTTTGGGCGCCCCATCCTTGCGTTGGTCAGCAGATCCCAGGCTGGCACGTTGATAATTCCGTGTTGCCCTGGTTCTACACCGTAGAGCACGGCCGTGTACGCTATGGGTTCCCAAACTTTTTCCATATAATGCCGGCACTATGATTGACGTGCGCGAGGAGATCGCGACCGCTCCGATCGGGCGGTACCATTGGCTCATCGCTGTTCTTATTTGGATGGTCGTGTTCTTCGACGGATACGACACGTTCAATCCAGCCTACGTAATCCATTATGTGATGAAGCCGTGGCATCTCTTGCCAAGCCAAGCTGGATTTCTGGTTTCGAGCGGACTCGTTGGTTTCATGATCGGCTCACTGGTCCAGGGTAAGTTCTCGGACCGCTACGGGCGCCGCGCCGTGCTGCTCACGGCGCTCTGGATCGCGACGATTTTTAGCCTCGCGACGGCAGTTTTCGCGGACTCCTTTTGGTCGTTCTGCGGTCTCCGGTTGCTCACTGGAATCGGACTCGGCGCGCTTTTGCCGATTGGTGTCACCTATGTGAACGAATATGCGCCGCGGCGGTTGGCGAATACATTTTCGACATGGAGTTGGGCATTCGGTTGGAGTACAGGAGGCGTCGTGGCATCCGCGGTTGGAGTTTTCCTCACACCCACGCTCGGATGGCAGGCGCTCTACTATGCGGCCTCACTTTCCATCGCGCTGGTGGTCGCGTGCCATGTCGTACTCCCCGAGTCCCTGCAGTTTGAGGCCATGCGCGGTGAAACACAGGGAATTGCGGCGACTCTCAGCCGCTTGCATCCATCGCGGGCATCCACGTATACATCGCCTGGCGTTGAATTCATGTTTCCGGAGCCACGTGACCGGGCCGCTTCGATTTCGTTGCTCCTGGGTGAACGTTATCGGCGAACGACGCTGGCGGTGTGGGCCGCGGCTTTCTGCGTTTTATTCGGCATCTTTGGGTTGACCGGCTGGGTCCCCACGGCAATGATGCAACGAGGTGAAACTTTCGCGGTGAGTTTCGGCTTTGGAGCATTGATCCAACTCATGGCCTTTGCCGGCTCGCTTGTTTGTGGCTTCTATGCGGACCGCGGCGGAGGGAATCGCGCTGCCATGGTGATTTGGTGGCTGGGTGGAGTCGTTTCCGTCGGGTATCCTCGCCCTTGCGAATATTCATGCGCTGAACATTATTTTCGTGGGAGCCGCGGGATTTTGTATTTTGGGCGGCCAGAATATTTTGAATAATTTCACCGCTGCTTCGTACGATACCGAGGTGCGAGGGACAGCCGTCGGGATGATGCTGGGTGTTGGCCGGCTGGGGGCAATTCTCGGGCCCTTTGTCACGGGATGGCTGCTTCAGCTTCACCTGGGGTCGTCCGGACTTTTTGCCGCAATCGGCTTAGCTGTTTTTCTAGGCGCGTGTGCGATTTTATTTGCGCGACCCGGCCGATCGCCCGGAGTTCGCGACGCCCAAGCTGTGGCGGCAAACTGAATCGAGAGATTCAGCTCGTAACGTAGCGGCTACCCAGAGCCTGGAGAGTTCACCGTGACGACAAGCTTTGTGTACGAGACCTTATTTCGGGTACGAGGTCTGCATCCTCCTGATGTAAAGCGCAGACATCGAAATAATAGACCGCGACTCCGTACTTCCTGTTCGAGGCAAGATAGTTATCCAGATCGGCGAAAATACGAACGTTGCCGGCATCCGAATGCAGCAAGAAATGTCCGAAATTATCGTAGTAGAGAAAGTCCGAGTAGCCGGCGCGGATTAACGCATCCATGGTTTCCAGGCCAGCGCGCGGCTCATTCGGCCGGAAGTGCGGGTCGTACTCAAAAAAGACCGCGGGCTTCGATTGTTGGACAAACTCCATAGATTGCCTGATGATGTCGAAATCGAATCCTTCCGTATCTGTTTTGAGAAGCTTGGCCTGGCGGAACGCAGGATGATCGCCAAGAATTGCGTTCAAGCTGCGAAGCTTGACCGAGCCCGCGGAGCCTATGGCTCCAACCAAGGACGCGTTACGCCCGAGGTCATCCGCTAAGGTCAAGTTCACGGCTTGATCTTCTGGTCCAACAAAGCTGGGCTCAATCGCGACCCCGGGACCAAATTGACCCATGTTTTCCGTTAGAATGGGCAGCAAAATAGGGTCGCCTTCCACACAGAGAACAGAAATCTCAGCACGCTGGCGAATCAGGGCACACGTGTCGCCAACATTTGCGCCAATGTCGATGGCATGCAGTGCGGGATACTTCGCCCCCAGGACAGCCGCGATTTCTCCAAGAGCTGTATCGTAAATAGGAAACCCACTCCTGTAAAACAACAATTGGCTGTGGAAAGGTAAACGAATACGATACTTACCTATCTGTGTATATTGTGGCTTGGGCTTCCGGAGCCCCCATCTGAGTGCTATCTTTGCCAGACTTCTTCGGACACCTGAACTCATGATTCCATCCAAACCGATCCAGCCAAAATTTCAGATTTCATTTTTATCCGCGCGCATTACCTTACGCCCCGGATCTTACGAGCGTCAACCTCAAGTCACCCGGGCACTGGTCACCCTGAGCGATGTAGAGCGGTTGGACGCACCTGCGGAGCAGCCAAATGACGCCACCGCCGCCACCAAGGGTTTGGAGCGCGTGACTGCCGAAGCGTGGATATTGCAGCGAGTGATCCCGTAGGATAGATTTACACCAACGGCGCCCGGGTGGCGGAATGGCATACGCGGGGGACTTAAAATCCTCTGGCCGCAAGGCCGTGCGAGTTCGACCCTCGCCCCGGGCACCAACGATTCGGACCTAACCCCTTTCAAAGGGGTGCCACTTGGACATTGCGAAGGTCGTCCGCACGCACGAACCCTTCGGCGAATAATGGGTTGGCGCTCCGATCAGAACGGAGGCTACTCCACCCGTGCGGTATTGCCCGTGGAGCGCGGCAGGAATTTCACATCCAACACGAGAACAGCGGCCGACACGGCCACAAAGCAAACATCCAGGCCGCGGCCGGGCCACAACCTGTATTTGTCCAGGACCAGGAGCAGCAAGGCTCCGAGGAAAAAGCCGGAATCCTGAATGAGCCAGTTCTTCACGGTCGTGCCGTAGCTAGAGACGAGAGCCAATGGATCCTCCCCGCCGGTCCTTCTTCGGCCGGCACTCACCAGGACCCGCGAATAGAGATCGTAGGCGACGCTGAAGGACGCCGCTACCAGGAACCAGGGGAACAGCAACTCTCGCCGAGAAGAAATGCCATGAAACATGGCCAGAACCAGCCACGCGAAACTCGTCGCAACGATGGCATCGGCGAAGAATAAAATGTGCGCCCATCTGTCTCCTGCAAGGGCGCGATAGAACTTGTGCGTGGACTCGTCAACCGTCGAACAGATGAACCAGAAGTGAAGGCCGATGATGAAGACACCGAAGAAAAGCAGCAGCGATTGAGGAATACGGAACTGCCATTTCTGCAGCTTGTCGATCGTTCCCAATTGTTCGAGGCCATCCGTCGCGACCAGGCCGTAAACCACGCTGATGTAGCCTTGATAAAACGCGAATCCTGCAGCGGTCTTGTCAGCGGACTGCGTGACGGGAGTCACTGGGTGTTTTGCTCCCCATCCGAGGGCACCAGGGAATTCCTGGGTGGCAATTGATCAGTTTGATGAAAGGACTTCAACCGAACACGAAAGTGAGAAATGGTAGTGCAGATACATCACGAAGCCGTCTGCCCGGCTTTCACCGGTACGGGGACGGCAACAAGCGGCAGAGGTGACGCCAGATTCCTTGCCAGTGTGTTCCCGTCGATCTCTTTCTCCCACCGCGCCACGACCAGCGTGGCAACGCCATTGCCGAGCATGTTGACCATCGCGCGAAACATGCTCATGAATCTGTCGATTCCGAGAAGCAAAGCCATTCCGGCCACTGGGAATCGTGGGGATCACGGTCAGAGTCCCCACCAGCGCGATAAACGCGGCGCCTTGCACACCGCTTGCTCCTTTGGAAGTCAGGACGGCCACGATGAAAATGGTGAGTTGCTGCCCCAGCGTCAGATGTATGTTGGTGGCTTGGGCGATGAATAGGGCCGCCAGCGTCATATACATGCTGCTTCCGTCGGTATTGAAGGTGTAGCCGGTTGGCACGACTAAGCCCACCAGCGACTTCGAGCATCCCAGCGTTCTCCATTTTGCTCATCAATGTGGGCAGCGCCGGTTCCGAGGAGCTCGTCGCGAGTGTCAGTAGGATCTCTTCCTTGATGTACAAAAGATACTTGATGATATTGAATCCCGCAGCCCAGCACACCAGACCCAGGATTACGAAAACGAAGACCAGGCAAGTGGCATAAAACGTGGCGATCAGTTTCAGCAAGGGCCCGAGCGCAGTGATGCCATATCGGCCCACGGTAAACGCCATGGCGCCGAAGGCGCCGATCGGCGCGAGGCGCATCACGATATTCACAACCCCGAACACCGCGTGCGTCATTCCATCAAATAAATCGACTACGTGCTTACAGCGGGGTCCCATTGAGGAGAGAGCGAAGCCAAACAGGATGGCGACCAGAAGAACCTGCAGGATATCCCCTCGCGTGAAGGCGTCCACGATTGTGTTGGGGATGATGTGAAGAATAAAGTCGGGTATGCTTTGCGCTTTTGCCGCGCCGGCATAATCGGCCACCGCCTTAGAGTCTTGCGCCGTCAAATTCGCATTGAAGCCCGCGCCCGGATGCACGACGTTGCCGACTACGAGGCCCAGCATGCAGCGCCAGCGTGGAGATCACTTCAAAATACAGCAGAGCCTTGCCGCCGACTCGCCCAACCTTTTTCATGTCTTCCATGCCGGCGATGCCCGTGACCACCGTGCAAAAGATGATCACAGCGATGATCATCGAAATCAGGCGGATGAAGCCATCACCGAGAGGTTTCATCGCAATCGCCGTCGCTGGCCGGACAACGCCGAGCACAATCGCGACGGCGATTCCGAAAAGAACCTGCCACGACAGACTCGTATAGAAGGGTTTCTTTTTCGCGTTCGAGGCGGCAGGGGCAAGGGGTTGGGTGGCGCCGATTTCTTCCATCGTCAGTTCTCCTTCAGCGCAACAGCGCCGAGAGTATCATCCGAGCCACTTCCCGGGGTCTTGTATCGCTTCGGCCAGATCGTTGAGAAAAATTGCCGCGCGCGCGCCGTCGACGACACGGTGGTCGCTCGACAACGTCATCGTCATCATGGGGCGAATGCCGGGTTTTCCATCGACCGGCACGACGCGATCCGTGATGCGCCCCACGGCCAGAATCGCCGCTTGCGGCGGGTTGATAATAGCGCTAAAAGCGTCCACTTTGTACATCCCAAGATTGCTGATCGTGAATGTTGCGCCGGCGATGTCCGCGGGCCGTAATTTGCCGGATCGAGCGCGCTCCGTCAAGATCATGCCGAAGCGCTGGCGATTTCGCCGAGATTTTTCGCTTGCGCGCCGGGGATCACGGCGGCCACGACTCCATCGTTGACCGCCATGGCGACGCCGATATTCACCTCCGGATTGAGGCGGATTCCTTCGCCCGTCCAGCTTGCATTCAAGCGCGGATGCTTTACCAGGACTCGAGCTGCGAGAGACACCAGGAGGTCCGTCTGTGTCACCCGCACTCCTTTTGCTTTTTCAATCGCCGATCCCAATTTCTCACGCGCTTCGATCAAGGCTGCCTGCATCGGCCTCTCGAACGACGAAAAAATGCGGCACGCTGGTCCAGCTTTGCGTGGTTCGCTCAGCCATGAGGCGCGCAATCGAGCTCATCGTTTCAAGGGTGCCGGACGCTGGCTGTTTCCTTTGCCGAACCCGGCGACGCCACCAGTGCCAGGACATCTTCGGCGAGAATTTCTCCTTCGCTGCCTGTGCCGCGCACTCGGTGAGGTCGATGCCGTGCTCTTTCGCGAGGCGGCGCGCCTTGGGAGAAATTCGTGCGGTGGAAGAGGACGGCTCCGCGGATGTCTTCGTGGCAGCCGGGGGCGCGGCAGATGAAGCTTTTCGTCTCCATCCGTCGGCCGGATGCCGACGGTCTGAGTTTCGGCCGGAGGCTTTTCGCCCGGCATGACGATCCACGCAATTGTCTGGCCCACGGGAATGACGTCGCCCGCGTGCGCCTTCACGCCCGCGAGAATTCCATCCGCTGGGGATTCAATCTCGACGACAGCCTTGTCGGTTTCGATTTCGAGGAGCGGCTCACCCTTGGCGACGGCCTCCACCTTCTTTTTTTCGCCAAGCCAGGAGCTTGCCGTTTTCCTGCGCCATCTCTAGGGCGGGCATTACGATGTTGTGGGCCATGATGTTTGGGAGCGGCGAAGAGCGACGCCGTTATTTGGAAACGACGACTCGCTCCGTTTTCGCGCTGGCTTCGACCATCTCGCACGACGCGCTGGCTGGGAGCGGCTTCATGCTCCCGCGTGGTTTCGAGCGGCCCGTCGACGGTCACATAGGGCGCGCCGGCCACCAGAAGTTTTTCGGCCGGGAAGCGCGTGATGACTTCGTGGCCCGGTTTCGGTGACCACGATTTCTTCCTCGATGCGCGCGGCGCTCCAGCCATCGGTCGATGGCCAGAACGTTTCGAGCGCAAACACCATGCCCGGCTTGATCTCGTGAGAATGCTCGAGCGACACCAGCCGGCTGATCACCGGCTTCTCCCAGATCGCCAGGCCGATGCCGTGGCCGTATTGCAGCGCGAACGCCGCTTCTTCATCCGGGAAGCCGAACTCCTTCGCCTGTTGGCCACACCGCGGCGATTTCTCCCGTCGTGCGCCCGGGACGAACCAGCGAAATCGCCGCGTCCAGATATTCCCGGCAGCGCTTGTAGGCGTCAACCATCGCGCGCGACGCGTAACCAATCGTGAAGCAGCGGTAGTAGCAGGTGCGGTAACCCATGTATGAATGCAGAATATCGTAATAGACCGGATCGCCGGGCCGCAGCACGCGGTCGGAAAACACGTGCGGATGCGGGTTGCAGCGCTCTCCGGAAATCGCGTTCACCGCTTCGACGTATTCGGAGCCGAGATCGTACAGAACCTTGCTCACCAAGCCGACGGCTTCGTTCTCGCGCATGCCGGGTTTCATGGCGCAATACAAATCGTGGTACGCGGCGTCCACCATCATCGCCGACATGTTCAGCAGCGTGATTTCATCGCGCGTCTTGATCACGCGCGCGTCGGACATGATCTGCTGTCCATCGACGACGGTGATTCCTTCCCGCTGCAGCGCGAACAGAATGGGCGGCTCGACGATATCGATCCCCAGCGGCTCCTTGTGCAGGCCGCGCTTTTCGAGCTCGACGCGGATTTTCTTGGCGACGTCTTCCGCGCGGCCCATCTCCGGCGACATTGCGCCGCGCAGCAGCGGAATCCCGGCGCGCGAGCGCTCTCCCAGCCAGGGGCAATGAAGCCGATGATGCTTCGCGGCCGACCCGAAATCCCAGAGGATGGGCTCGTCGTTCTGAGGAAGAAGAGTGAAGCGGCTCATTTTATCCTGAGCCCAGGTGCCGATGTGCGTCGAGGTGAGGTAGCGCACGTTGTTCATGTCGAAGCAGAGCAGCGCGCCCATCTCCGATTTCGCCAGCAGCGCCTTCGCCCGCGCCAGCCGCTCTCGCCGCAAGCGGTCGAAATCGACGCGCTGTTCCCAGTCCACCGCCATCGATCCGTACGTCGGTAGTGCCATGGCTTGCCTCCTGCCGTGAAATCTCACGTAGCACAGGCTTCCGCCTGTGTTTTTTGGACCTCGCAAGGCCTAACTGCACACAGACTGAAGTCTGTGCTACTAAAAACCTCTACGACCGTTTACACATCGCCCGCGCTGCTTCAAATACTTGTTGCTCGCTGGGGATGGTTGCATCTTCGAGGTGGGGAGAGAAGGGAACCGGAACGTGCATGGCCCCGATTCGCTTTACAGGCGCGTCCAGATCGTAGAAAGCGCCTGTGGCGATCACCGAGGCAATCTCCGCGGTGACGCCATATCTCTCGTAACCCTCGTCCACCACAATGGCCCGCGAAGTTTTTTTCGCCGATTCGATCAGCGTCTGCTCATCGAGCGGCCAAGTCGTCCGCGGATCGACCACTTCGGCGCTGATTCCGATTTCCTCGAGCAAGGCCGCCGCGCCGAGCGCCACCTGCACCATGCTGCTGGTCGCGACGATGGTGATGTCCTCGCCTTCGCGTTTGATGTCCGCCACACCGAACGGGATCGTGTATTCCTCGATGGGCACCGGACCCTTGAACTTGAACATCATCTTGTCTTCAAAAAAGAGGACTGGATTTTCATCGCGGATGGCCGTCTTCATCAACCCCTTCGCATCGTACGGCGTCGACGGCAGCACGACTTTCAGTCCGGGAATGTGGCTGAACCACGCGTGCAGCGACTGCGAGTGCTGCGCGGCGGAGCGGCGGCTGGCGCCGAGCGTCGCCCGCATCACCATCGGGACTTTCCACGCGCCGCCGGACATGTAGTGAACTTTCGCGGCCTGATTTACCATTTGGTCCATCGTCAATGTTACGAAATCTCCGAACATGATGTCGACCACCGGGCGCAGGCCCGTCATCGCCGCTCCCACCGCGACTCCCGTGAATCCGGCCTCCGAGATCGGCGTATCGATGACGCGCGATTTTCCGAACTCCTCCACGAGCCCGGACAAGACTTTGAACGGCGTGCCAGCCTCGGCCACATCTTCGCCGATCAGGCACACGCGAGGATCGCGCCGCATCTCCTCCGCCAGCGCCTCCCGGACGGCTTCTCCGAGCGTCAATTCGCGAACGGCGACCTCAGGCATAAATGTCCTCCCCTACCTGGTCCAGGCCGGGATACGTGGCCTTCACGGCAAACTCGACAGCCGCGTCAATCTCGGATTTGACTTCCGATTGAATTCCATCGAGTTGCGTTTTGTCCGCGAGTTTTTGGCCGGTGATCCAATCGGTCAGCAATTTGATCGGATCGCGCTCGGCCATCCAGCGCTGTTCCTCCTGTTTGGCGCGATAATATTCGCGATTTACATCGCCGACATGATGGCCGCGATACCGGTACGTGTTGCACAAGAGAAATGCCGGGCCATTTCCCGAACGCGCCTGGTCCACGAGGCGGCTTGCCGCTGCGTATACGGCCCTGACGTCCTGCCCGTCCACGCTTTCCGCGGGAATTCCGAATGCCGCGGGGCGCGCCAGAATCTCGCCCGCCGTCGTCTCGGAAAAATGCGTATATTCGTTGTACATATTATTTTCGCAAACGTAAATGACCGGCAAATCCCAGAGCCGCGACAAATTCATCACTTCGTACAGGAGTCCCTGCCCGAGCGCCCCTTCACCGAAGAAACACACCGCGACCTGCTTCGTGCCCAGCGTCTTCGCGGAAAACGCCGCGCCCGCCGCGATGCCCACGCTTCCGCCTACGATCGCATTCGCTCCGAGGTTGCCGCTTTTCGGGTCGGCAATGTGCATCGAGCCGCCCTTGCCGCGGCAGTAGCCCGCTTCCTTGCCAAGCAATTCGGCGAACATGCGGTCCGGCGCCGCGCCTTTGGCCAGGCAATGCCCGTGGCCGCGGTGCGTGCTGGTGATGTAATCGTCGCGGTGGAGCGCTTCGCAAATTCCGACCGCGACGGCTTCTTCGCCGATGTACAGGTGGGCGAGGCCGGGCATCAGGGCGCGCGTATATAGATCGTTTACCTGCTCCTCGAACAGACGGATCGACACCATCTGCCTATACATGTGAAGCAACTCGTTCGGCTCCAAGCGCCGGAATCGGCCTTGGACTGATTGGTGGCAGTGGTCATTTCGAAACTCCTGACATTCGGGCCAACACTTCGAACAAGACTGCAAAATCCTTGTCCGCCAATCCCATACCCCGGGCCGCCGTCAAATATTCGTTGACGGTTGCGGTCGTCGGCAAAGGCACATCCAGCTGACGTCCCATCTCCAGCGCCAGCAGCATGTCCTTCTGCATCATGTTCACGTTGAACCAGGCCTCTTTCGGCATCTTGAGCACGAAAGGTCCACGGTACTGGACCATCGGCGAGCCGATCACACTGTGCGTCAGAACGTCAACCGCAGTCTCGCGGGCGATGCCGCTTTTTTCCGCGAGCAAGACTCCTTCGGAAAACGCCAGCATCTGTACGGCGAGACTTAGATTTATCGCAATCTTCATGGAAAGCGCAAGGCCGTTCTCGCCAACGTAAGTGACTTTCGGCCCAATGTCCAGGAGCAGAGGTTTTACGCGGTCGAAAGTTTCGTGGCGCCCCGCGACCATCACCGATAATTTTCCCTCTTGAAGCGTAATCACGCTGCCGGAGACAGGCGCGTCAACCATGTCCGCGCCTTTTTCCCGAATTTTTGCGGCAAGCGCCCGGCTCGCAGCGGGGCTTACCGTGCTCATGTCAATCAGGACTTTGCCCGCGCTGAATGCCGGCAAGAAATCCATCCGGTCCTTCCGCGACGGACTTCAAGGACTCGGTGTTTGTGACCATTGACGAAAGTTACGTCCGCTGCCGCGGAGACCGCACGGGGAGAGTCTCCCCATTTCATGCCCCGGTCCACCAGCCATTGCGCCTTCGAACGCGTGCGGTTGTATCCAGTTACGACATGCCCTTTGTCGAGCAGCCTGTTCACCATCTGGCTGCCCATCACTCCGAGTCCTATGAATCCCAAATTCGCCATTCGCCACGGTCTCCCAATCGAAAATGGACTTCTAGACTGCTGGTTCCGGGCCGCCGGGAGAATTGCGCGAATCCTCGCGCACCTGCCGAAGATGAGCCTGCATCGCTTCCCGTGCTGCCCGCGAATCGCGGCGCTCCATCGCATCGAGGATTCGCTTGTGGTGAACCTGTCCGCGCTCCGGACCCCCATCGACATAGAAGATTCGCATGCGTTGTTCACGCAGCAATCCAACGATGGAATCGATCAGGGACAGAACAAATGGATTCGCCGCCGCTTCGGCCAGGGAAAGATGAAAATCGAGATCCGCCTCGATAAAGGCATCGGCATCGTGCCGCGCGTTGTCCATCACACTGACCGCTTCCCGCATGGTTGCAAGGTCCTGTTCGCTAGCACGACCCGCCGCCAAAGCAGCGATCTCGGGTTCCAGAATTTCGCGAATCTCCACTAAGTGGGCCGCTCCGTCCGAGGTGCCGCTCTTGAGAATCCGGTCCAGCGACTGCCGCATGGAATTTGAATTTCCATTCGCGATGAACGTCCCCCGTCCGGGATAGGCGTCCACGAGTCCCTTCTCGTGGAGCGCCTTGATCGCCTCACGAACGGCGGTTCGGCTGACACCAAATTGCAGCGCGAGTTCGCGTTCCGCAGGAAGCTGATCACCCTCTTTCAAGGTACCCTTGAGGATGGATTCCTCGATCTGCTGAACGATTTGTTCGTAAAGGCGCGAAGTCTGGACTACCTTATACACGAACTATCCTCCAACGAGCTAGCTTTCCCGCCGCGCAGGATGCGTGCGCGATTCTGCCTCGGTCAAGTGCGTTGCCCGAGAAGCCACAGCGAACCATGCAGCGACAACATACCATAGGTCTACTGGTATAACCACAATATCAGAGTATCCGAATTTAAATAACTACCTTAGATTCATCAATGCTTCACTTCACCCAGACGGTCTTCACATTCGTAAATTCTCGAATCCCATAGGTGCTGAGCTCCCGGCCATATCCGGACCGCTTCACCCCGCCAAATGGGACCCGAGGATCGGAGGCCACCATCTGATTGATAAAGACCATGCCCGCTTCGAGCTCATTGATGAAGAGCTCCTGCTCACTCTTATCGTTCGTCCACGCGCTGGCGCCCAGGCCGAACCGGCTGTCGTTGGCGACCCGAATCGCTTCCTCGGCATTTTTCACACGGAAAATGGAGGCCACTGGGCCAAAGAGTTCTTCGCGGTAGGCCGGTGAATTCTTCGGGATATTCGACAAAACCGTCGGCTCGTAAAAACTGCCCTTGCCCTCCACTGGCTTGCCGCCCGTTAGAAGTTTCGCGCCGGCGTCAATCGTCTTGCGGACGTCGGCGTGGAGGGACGTCACGGCGTCGGCGGTTGCCAGGGGGCCTACGTCTGTTTTTTCATCGAACGGGTCGCCCAGCTTCAGGCTCTGCATCGTGCTTACGAAGGCGCGTTCGAACTTGTCGGCAATTTCCTCGGCGACGATAAAGCGCTTCGCCGCGATGCAGGATTGTCCGTTGTTGATTACGCGAGCCTTGACGCCGATTTTGACCGCTTCGTCCAAGTTTGCGCTGGGCATGACAATAAATGGGTCGCTGCCGCCGAGTTCGAGGACGACTTTCTTGATCCGCTTGGCGGCGCCCGATCCCACCTGTATTCCGGCTCCTTCGCTGCCGGTCAGAGTAGCCGCTTCCACGCGGGAATCCTCCAAAATTCTGTCCACCTTGCCGGAACCGATGAGAAGAGTTTGAAAGGCGCCCTCGGGAAACCCGGCTCGGAGCAGAATTTCTTCTATTTTCAACGCGCATTGGGGCACATTCGAGGCATGTTTCAAGAGTCCGACATTGCCCGCCATCAAACCCGGCGCGATGAACCGGAACACCTGCCAGAACGGATAGTTCCACGGCATCACGACCAAAATGACACCCATCGGTTGGTAACGAATGAAGCTCCGGCTTGCCGGCGTCTCCACGGGTTCATCCGCGAGGAAGCGCTCCGCATGTTCGGCATAGTAGCGGCAGGCCCAAGCGCACTTGACGGCTTCGTCCTCCGCCGAACGAAGTGTCTTGCCCATTTCTGTTGTCATCAAGCGGCCAAGGGTTGCTTTCTCCGTCTCGAGAATTTCCGCCGCTTTGACCATCATCCGCGCGCGCTCGGCGAACGGTAGCCGGTGGAACGACCGAAATACTTCGGCTGCGCGGCCGATTTTTTGGTCGACTTGAGAATCCGTGAGAGCCTCAAAGGTCTTAAGGGTCTGTCCCGTCGCAGGGTTAATCGTTGCAATTGCCATGATCTGTCCCATCCTCCAGAAACTTATACTACACTATCAGGGTGCGGGCTCTATGCGCCGCCCCGCCTAGGCGGGCTTTGGCGCGTCGGCGACTTGGAGCCTGCCCAAATAAACCCGCCCTGTCTGCGATCCATGGGTGCACCCGCTGCTGGCCGGAGCCCCAAAGTTGTATCACGTCTCACCGATATTTCGCCGCCCAGGCGGATGCCATCGAACGGCCTCTTGGGGGGAAGGGGTGGCCGCATACTTGAGTCATTGGAAATCGTGATTTTGGCATATACTAGGCCGCACGGCCTGGGCTCGGGATTCCCGGTAGGGGGGCAAGGCCGGGAACCAAGAATTTAGGCGCAGGGGATTTTCGGCTCCGAAACGCTCGCCTCCCGGCGGGCGAATTGAATCTTCAGGAGGATCAAGGCATGAAAAGTTCGCGAAGCAATCTCGCACGGCCAGTCATGTATGTTTTCCTGGGAATGGCACTGCTGCTTTTGGTGTATCCGCTCCTGCACGCCGCGGATCAGCCGCCTGCGGTGGGCGTCAAAGCACCGGACTTCACGCTGTCTTCACAGGAAGGCAAGCAAGTGAGTCTGCACGATTTCCACGGCAAGTGGGTTGTCCTTTACTTTTACCCGAAAGATTTCACGACCGGGTGCACGATCGAAGCCCACAATTTCCAGCGCGATCTCGCGCAATATGAAAAGTCGAACACCGCCATCCTCGGCGTCAGCGTGGATACGGTGGACTCGCACCAGCAGTTCTGCACCAAGGAAGGGCTGAGCTTCAAGCTCCTAGCCGATTCCGACAAGCAAGTCGTCAATCTGTATGGGTCGGTTCAAACCATGAACGGAAATACACTCGCAATGCGCAACACCTTCATCATCAATCCGCAGGGCGTGATCGTGAAGGAATACATCAAGGTCGATCCGACCAAGCACAGCGAAGAACTTCTCGCGGCGCTGCCCACATTGCAACAAATGAAGTAAGTGAATTATGAAAAATTCACGGATAGTACCGGCGGAAGCCAAGATGCTTCCGCCGGTGCTCTCTGTGCGTGCTAGTGCGCTAGTCCGCGGGCCTCGGAGGTGGAGGTGGTGGCAGAGGTTTCGTGAACTTGGAATCGTCCACCGGCGAGTTCGCGTCGACCTGTGCCCACTTGTAGGTGCGGTTTCCTTCCGCGCTTACGAGGCGTATCGTGTAAGGAATTTTGACGCCGTTGACGTCGCGGTAATCGTCGTAGTTGGTCTCTTCCGGGAATGCCCCGATGACGCTTTGCATCGTTGTGTAGGAGCGCAGTAGCAATCCTGTTTGCGCGTCAAAGTATAGGCGATCGACGGCAGAACCGTCGGGACGCACGCCAACTACGCGATAAGTGTCGTGGCCGTCAATCTTCTCCATCGCGTCTACCTGAACCTTCGTATGATCGTCCTTAAATTTGAAAGCCGGCGGGAACTCGGCGAGTTCCTTCAGCAGTCCCAATTCGCCGCCAGTGTCCTCGCGCAGAGGAGTTCCGTGCCATCCAATGGCGCCGTCATAGCCAATCATGTTCGCCGGCCTACCGGGGAATTGGACCGACACAACTTGCTTGCCGGGAATCTTGCGATCAAATTCCGCCGGAACCGTGCCCATCGCCGGGGGAACAGGAGGAGTTCCTGGAGGCGCAGGAGGCGCTGGAACAAGCATTTCAACCGTTCCCTTTTGGACTAGCGAGGTGATCTTACCGATCGCGGCATTCCCGCCCAGAGCTTGCGCGTACTTTGCGAAAACTTCCTCCGCGGCGGGAAGCGGAGCTGCGGGCGCAGCCGCGGGCTTGGGCGGCGCCGCTGGGGCAGGTCCCGACACAACCGTTTCAGGCGCCATACTGGGGCCATGCTGGGATCGATACCCGTTATATTCTCGACCGCGAGAGCGGGGAAAATTTCCGCCGCCGTTTTCTCGGTGGGTGATTTTTCTCCAGGGAATACCTGCGTGGGAGCGCCTTTCGCGGCGCCACGATGGCAGGTATAGCAGGTGAGTTCCCGTTTGTTGTCGAAAACGGTGGAATTGAGCGCCATGGTCATCGCGATCATGCTCCGGGCGACGTGCTTCTCCCTCTTATCATCATTGTCGAACTTTCCAAGCGTGTGGCAGTACGGGCAGCCCACTCCGAGGGCAAGGGTGATGTATTCCATCGCGGGATGAATTTCAGTGGCGGGAATATCCTTGAGCACTTCGATCTTTTTATAGAACTGCGCCGCGGTCTTGCCCTTCATATTTTCGGCGGTGGGCGGCGGAGTCGGAGGTCCCGCCGGCGCTGGAGCTTGCGCGTTCAGGCTGGGCAGATTCCAGGCGAGACAAATCGCAGCCACTGCCAGAATCACAAAGGCCCCGCGCATAACGGCGCTCGGACAATCTTGGTTTTCATGATTTTTCAGCCATCCTTTCGGTGAAATTCCCTTGCGGCCCGGAATTATACAATCCGCACCCTGTGTTCCGCATAAAATTATTGCCAGCTATCTTCGCGATAGCGGCCAGATTCTTGACAACGTGAAATGCCCGGAGTATAGGTCACAACTAATCTTGAGACAAGTATAGAGGATGGTCCCGCTCGTGAGGAACCAGCGGACTCGATGGGCGCCGGGGCAATTTCGAGAGGGCGGCCCAGCTAGGGCAATTGGAAGTCGCATCGTTTCTAGCATTTCGCGGAGGAACCCGGGATGTCGAAGCTTCGTTTGGCCATGGCCTGCTGGAATTATGACCGCACGCGCGCGTTGCTGGAAGACCGAATTCCGATCGACGGAATTGACCTGACGTACATCAATCTTCCCGTCGAAGAGACTTTTTTCCGGATGATACGGCACCGCGAGTTCGATGTTGCCGAAATGTCCCTGTCATCCTACACGTTGTCCATGTTCAAGGACCCGAAGCCATTCGTGGCCATCCCGGTTTTTCCATCGCGCTACTTTCGTCACTCCTGCATCTACATCAATCGCAACAGCGGAATCCGCGAGCCGAAAGACCTCATCGGAAAGCGCGTCGGGAATCCGGAGTATCAACTGACCGCCGGCGTATGGATCCGCGGAATCCTGAGTGATGACTTTAAGGTGCCTGTTTCGAGCGTCACGTACTTTCGCGGGGGGAAGAAGAGCCGGGTCGCACCGAGAAGCTTGCTATCTCCTTGCCGCCGGAAATTCGTCTCGAATCCATTGCCGAAGACAAGACCCTCTCGCAGATGCTTCGTGACGGCGAGATCGACGCTATCTACTCGCCCCGCACGCCGTCCTGCTTTACGCAAAACCCTGGAAGTGTGCGGCGCCTATTTGAGCATTACCCAGTTGTGGAAGAGGAGTATTACAAGCGGACGAAGATTTTCCCGATCATGCACACGGTTGTGATTCGCCGCGAAGTTTACGAGAAGCATCCCTGGGTCGCGCAATCGCTGTACAAAGCTTTCGTATGCGCGCAACGGGAAGCGTACGAGGACTTGTACGAGACGGCGGCGCTCAAGTTCATGCTTCCGTGGTTGATCCGCCACGCGGAAGACACGCGGGACCTGATGGGTAAGGATTTCTGGCCTTATGGGCTCGAACCCAACGTGCATGTTCTGAACACGTTCCTTCGTTATTCCTTCGAGCAAGGTCTCGCCAAACGCCAGCTCACTGCCCAGGATCTATTTGTTCCGGAATCATTGGAATCGTTCAAGATTTGAAGCCCCGGCATCGTTGCGCTGCACGAGAGGGAAAGGACCTTCATGGCGGAGAGCGGAAATGAACGCTTGCTTCGATGGTGGGCGCTGGGCCGGGGAGATATTGACGCCACGGTAGCCCAGGTGGGCTTCAATGTAGCGCAGATGATCATTCCCGCTTTCCTTCTTGTCCCCGTCGGTATCAGCATGGGATTCAGCGTCGGGCATTTGCTGCCGGGATATGCGCTGGGATTTCTCGCCGGCTCGCTGGGACTTACCTGGTCGGCGGTCAGATTGGCAAAACGCGAAGGCCGCAACAACGTCACGGCGCACGTCTACATCAACAATGTGCCGGGGATCATCGCCTACACGCTGGCGATCATGCTTCCCGTGTACCAGCAAACTCGCGATCAGGAACTGGCCTGGAGGATCGGGGCGGCCGCCGTCGTATGGACGGGACTTATCAAACTTGTGGCCGCGCCCTTTGCAGGCGCCATTCGCCAATTCATTCCCAAGCCCGCAACCATGACGGTGTTTGGCGCCGCCATGTACAGTTACCTCGCGCTAGTTCTTTTGCAACGGATCTTCGACCAGCCGCTGGTGGGTATCGTCGCCCTCATCATCGTCGCAACCACCGTGATGGCCAACATGCCCATAACCAAATGGAAGATCCCTCCGTTCCTGGTGGCCTGGCTGGTTCCACTCGCCATTGGATTGGCCATCGGTTACGTTCACCCGGTCTGGCACGGTATTTCCGTGCAGATTCCTTTTGTGCGGACGCCGGGCCTGCTCCAGGCAATGAGGCTTGCGATTCCCTATCTTTCCGTGATCGCGCCCATGGCGATTTACCAGATCTTGCAGGATATCGCATCCGTGGAGGGTGGGAACTCGGCTGGAGACAATTACGATGCCCGGCTGATCGTTGCCTGCGACGGTTTGGGAACGTTCCTGTGCGGCGTCGCGGGGAGCATCATTACACCCGTGGTTGCCGCGTTGCACCCGCCCTATAAAATGATGGGCGCGCGCATCGGGTTTTGTTTCTGGACCGCCTTGATCTTCCTTGCCGTGCTCATGAGCGGGCTCTCGCTGTTCATGGCGCAGCTATTTCCTTGGGCGATTCTCGCCGCAATGATTGCGTCCGTCGCGATCGGCGTGGGCAGGGCCACTCTCCACCGCGTGGACCACAAATACATTACCGCCGTGCTTCTGGGATTGGTTTTGCCCGCGGGAGCCGTGGTGGGATCGGCTGTGAGTTCCGCGCTGCCCGCACTGAAGCTGTCCGTCCAAAATCCCGAAGTGCTGGCCGCGTTGAATCGCTCGATTTATTGGTCGTCCCTGCAAGGACTCGGCAACGGTTTCCTTTTCCTCGTGCTGGTCGTCTCCGCCTTGATCACGGAAATGATCGACCGGAATTTTGGGCGCGCCGCCATTTGGTGCCTGATCGCATCGGTCTTCTCCTGGTTTGGATTGATGCATTCGCCGATCCTGCAATGGCGCGCGCAGCCCATGTACGCCGCCGGATGGCTCGCCGCCGCGGTCATTGTATTTACCGCCCGCTGGTGGAGAGGCGACTTGGCAGAAGCGCCTTCTCCCGGGAAAACGTGATTTGGAGAGAACGAACAGCTGCCCGCCCCAAAAACGGGCGGCCTCTACAAGTGCCAATAACAACGAGGGTTTTGTAGATTCTCTCCGTCCCGTGATCTCCGGGACGGAGAGGGCACGTCTCTTTTCAAACTGAGCCACGACGCCACGACGTGCTGACTTGACACTCGGTGGGGCTTACGCTGTAATTCGCAAGGTCGAAAAACATCCGATCCATCGAGGAGCAAAGATGAAGAAAGTTCTCGTTATACTTGCGGTAGCGCTGGTTTGGACAGTGCAGTCTCCGGCGCAGGAGAAGGCGCCGCTTCGGCTCGTGGAGACAGTTTCCGTGCCGGGGCTTGCCCGCAAATGGGACCACTTCGGAGTGGATCTCAAGAGCCATCGGCTTTTCGTGACGTCAGAGGAAGAGCCCGCGGTAGAAGTCTTCGATCTGCAAACGAACAAACACCTTCGTAGCCTCACTGATTTTAAGGAACCGCACAACGTTCTGCCTTTCCCGCAGATGAACAAGATTTATGTCGTGGACGGCGAGGCGTCGGAAATCAAGGTTCTCGATTACGAATCCTACAAATTGATTGGACACATCCAGTTGACAATCGACTCGGATCCCATCGCTTACGATCCCGCGACCAAATATCTCTACATCGTGAACGGCGGCCGTGAAGCCAAGACACCGTACTGCCTCGTGAGCGTCGTGGACACGGCGACCGACAAGAAACTGGCGGATATGAAGCTTGAATCCAACCGGCTTGAGTCGATGGCCCTCGAAAAATCAGGGCACAGGCTTTTCGTCAACATGACGGGAGTGAACTCCATCGGAGTGGTGGACCGCGAGAAGCGCGCAGTCGTTCAGACCTGGGCCATCACCGCCGCGAAGGAAAATGTTCCGATGCAATACGACGAAGCGACACACCGATTGTTTGTGGTCACGCGCAAGCCTTCGAAGCTCGTCGTCGTGAACACGGACACGGGGAAGGAAGTTACGAGCCTCGACGTGGCTGACTACGTCGACGACCTTGCTTACGATGCGGCGCATCACCGCCTCTACGCCCCCGCGGGTGGCGGAGAAGGTGCGGTTACAGTCGTCGAACAACAAGGCGCGGACGATTACCGGGTGATTGCAACGATCCCCACCAAGCCCGGCGCGAAAACCGCCCGCCTGGTTCCAGAGCTGAACAGGTACTACGTCGGCGTTCCCGCAAAAGACAAACAGGAGGCACAAATCCTGGTATTTGAAGTAGCACCTTAACTATACTGGGTCACGTTCGAACACTTGGAGTGCATGTGGGACGAGGGAATATTTCCGGGCAGCGTTGAAAAAACACGCGAAGGCAATCCGCTTTCGCCAAATTTGAAAACGGGAGCAGCGCAATGAAACGACGACTTCTTTTTTTCATCCTCTCGGCAGTGGCTGTCCTGGGCATCGCTACGTACACGGTGACAGCCGCGGTCGGAGACGCAAGCCTGAAAGATGAGGTGCTGAAGGCCGAGGAGGCAAGGAATCAGGCCCTTCCGCATGGAGACGTGGCGGCATTGGACCACATTTATGCGGACGATTTGATTTACACGAACGCCACCGGCGCCCTGCTTACCAAGGCGCAGCACCTGGCTGACCTCAAGGGACGGACCCTAAATTTCCGCTCCTTCAAGCACGACGATGTTCAGGTGACCGTCCATGGGAACACGGGCATTGTGACGGGAATTAGCACATCTGCTGTGGAATTCCAGGGTACCGTCTCCAGCAGCCCACGAAGATTTGTGAATGTTTATGCGAAACAAGACGGGCGCTGGCTGTGTGTCGCTCATATGGAGACACCCGTCACACAGTGACGCGCTGAATCGTGGCACTCTACGCGCGAATGTACGAGGGGTGCTTGGCGTCGAAATAATCCGTGTTGAACACTATCCCTGCTACTCCAGCGCCGTCAGCCCGGCCTTCGCAACTTGCTCGTCTTCATGCGATTTGACGCCTGAAACGCCAACCCCGCCGACGCACTCGCCTTGGTGCATGATGGGGAGTCCTCCCTGCACGGCAAGCCTGCCCGGAAAGGCTACGGTAGCCGGCCGCTCCTTCACCACGTCTTCCAACACCTTGGTGGGGGTCCGTGCTGCCGCGGCAGTTTGTGCCTTGAGCGTCGCGATGGCGGCGCTCTGGCCCTGTGCGCCGTCCAAGCGCTCGAGGTGAACCAGGTATCCTCCCTCATCGACGACGGCGATACTGACGTTCCATTTGTTCTTCCCTGCTTCCACCTTGCAAGCGGCTACGATCTTTTGAGCATCTGCAGCGGTCAGGCACGATTTATTGCGCACACAATCTCCTTTTCTTGCGAACACTAGATTTTAAAATGACAAAGTTGCACCCTGGATGCGTGCGCCGGTGAAGTAAAAGCGTAGCATCGATACCTCTCGTTCTTTAATAATTCGTATACCAAGGCGCGCTGGCCTGTCAACGTGCGGTCATTTGTGGAATTGGAGCGGTAAATCGTTACCCCCTAATGCATTTGAAGTGCATTGGCCCGCAGCGGCCGGAAGAACTCGCCGCCCGGCGCTACGCCCATTTTCCACATTCCGTGAAATGAGCAGCGGCGTAAGATGGGGCCAGAACCAATTCGCGTTTGCATTCCCGGATGAGTGAACTTGCAATGCCGTGCCCCTACCATTGCATCCCTTCTGATACGCATCGATTTTGCGGCTTATGGGATGGGAACCATCTCCGGCTGGCGCCTAGAAATACAAGTTGTCGACGTCGATTTTTTCGCGACGCTTCTCGTGGCAACCGGGGAATTACTTCTTCGGGATGACCGGCAGCAGCAGATAAGGCTGCCGATTCTTTTCGGCGTGTAGCGTCGTCTTGCCGGCGAAAATATTTGCCGGGCGGTCGGTGGGATCGTCATGCAGAAACGGGCCGCAGCCTCGAAGTTCATTCTTGAAGTTTGAAAGTTTCCCTCCGCGGCACGCGTGCTCGTAATCTTTTCCTCGGATCGTAAGCGCGATTCGATAGCCCGCTGGGACCACGATGCTGGTCGGCCAGATCTCCACGTCCAATTCAACGAGCACGCCCGGCTTTAAAGGCTGCGGCTCGTCATGCGTATGATAAGGGCGCCACGGTTTCGAAAGTGCCGGATCAAGTTTCCTGTGCGATGCGCGCAGCCAGCCTTGGCCAATCGGCGTGTGCGGATCGATTGCTCCCTGAAAAACAATCTCCGTTAAGTCCGGAGAGAAAACGCGCAGCACGGCAAAAATATCGGCGTCTTGGGTGCTCGACGAAAGGAACAGCTTAACTGCCGAAGGACCTGTCATTTCGGTTTCGGCTGACAACGGCGGCGTCATGAAGGTGATGCCATCACCCATCGCGTCAAATGAATGAGTTGCGGGCGTGCGGCTCGCGGGCTGGCCGGGCGGGTCCGTTACTAACGCACCGTCCGCGAAATCGAAATAGAATTTCGTCCATTCCGTGCGGGCGAGCGGCCATTCGTGCTCGACACGCTGTTCAAAGCGATCGAGGCGTCGAACCTGCAGCAGGACGCACGGCTCGCGGTCCCAGCCATTGTTTACACCCTTCAAAAAGTGGTCGAAGAAACGCTTTTGCAAATCGCGGCCGTAATCGGTATAGAAATGAGTCCAGTGCTCGATTCCGTGCACTTCGAGCCACTTTTGCGTCGCGGCCGCGCGCATAAAACCTTCGAAATTGCCACGCGGATGCAAACCCTGGCCGCCCCAATTCGCCGAGGAGAGCAACGGCACGGCCACCTTGGACCAATCGGGCGAGCGGTTCTTGCTATAGTCGTCATCGAGCGGATGCGCGAGGAGATCGGCGCCGAAATTGCATCGGTTGGCGGCAAGCTCTGCCTCAGACAAAGTCTCCAGTCCGCACGCGAGATCGCCTGTAGCGCGGCTGCGTGGACCGCGCTCTCCAAGCCCGTATTGCACGGTCTTCACCTGCATGTCGTACCAGTTTGCCCAGAAGGTGCAGTAGATGCCGCCGTGATGCGAAGTATCGCGGTACCACTCCGCCGCTCCTTCCCAGACGCACATCGCCGCCAAATGCGGCGGCTGTATTGACGCTACCTGCCATTGATTGATTGCATAATAGGAGATGCCGTTGAGGCCAACCTTGCCGCTGCTCCACGGCTGTTCGCCGGCCCAGGCGATGCAGGCCGCAAAATCGCGTGTCTCACGCGGCGAAAATGGATCGACGTAGCCCGGCGAACGTCCGCAACCGCGGCTGTCAACGCGCACGCAGGCGTAGCCGTGCGGCACCCATTTCTCAGGGTCGACCACTTCCCAGTTTTGATAGAGGTTGGTCGAGCCCGCCGGCACATCGGGATGCTCCTGCGCCATGGTTTCCCAAGCGTCGGGGTAGCCATCCTGAAAGGCAAGCCCTTTTGCGTACGGCCCGTACGTCAGTAACACGGGATAGCGTCCCTCACTGGCCGGACGGAAAACGTCGGCGCGCAGGATGATGCCGTCATCCATGGGGATCGGCACGTCCCAATCGATTCTCATTCCGTCGCGGAGTTCACTTTTTGCTTGCGCGTCGGGTTGTTGAGTCATCTTCAATCCTCATGGTTTCAATTAAGCGGGCAAAGGCTTGCCCTTGGTTTCCACGCCGAAAGGCAGGAGCAAAAGCCCGATGACGAAAGCGACAGCCGTCAGCGCCACGGGAATACCCAGAGTCTGAAATTGGCGCACTCCGAGGCCGACGAGAAACGTGGCACCGGCGCCGGCAAAGCGGCCCACATTTTGCGCGAAGGCCAATGCGCTGGCGCGGCATTCGGTTTCGTACTGCTCCGGCAGCCAGAAAGAATAAACGGTATAGTTCGCTCCTCCAATTCCGAGAAAGAAGAGGCACACGAAAAACCATTTCAGCGCGTCCGTCCGCAGATAGAAGACATATCCGAAGGTAACCACGATGACGCCGCCCATCAGCGAATAGAAAATCGCCTGATTGATTCTGCGTCCCAGCCGGTCGGCAATGGCAGGCACGCACAACGCGCCAAGGATTGTTCCAATGGAAAGTATGGCTGTGCCGTAGGACGCGAGGCGCGCCGCTGCAAAGGATGTGCGCCCCGCCTGCGCGGCCAGATACGTGATCGCCGCCGGCACGTACACGAAGCCGGCCCACAAACCTATCGTGGAGACGAGCTGGTACATGAGATTGAGGAATGTGCGGAGACGATATCGCGGCGAAAAAATTTCCAGAAACGTGCGCTTCAAACTCCATTTCTCGCCAAGCGGGCCTCGCTTGGCTTCCCAGCGCGCGGGTTCGCTCATGCCCTTGCGAATCAGAATCACGAGCAGCGCCGGCGCGCCGCCGACGACAAACATCCACCTCCAGCCAAACCGGCTGCCAACAAAATAGTTGGCCAGCGCGGCCAGGAAAAAGCCGAAGTAATAACCCGTGTGCATCATGCCCGCGCCCATGGTTCGGCGATCTTCCGGCCACTCTTCGGAGATCAGCGTCGCGCCCATTGCCCATTCCCCGCCGATGCCGATTCCGGCAAGAAGCCGAAGCACGGCGAGCATCCAAATATTTGTGGCAAAGGCGCTCAGCAAAGTAAAAAGCGAAAAACAAATAATGGTGAGCATCAAGGTGCGAACGCGTCCAAAGCGGTCGGCGACCGGCCCCCACAGCAGGGCCATTCCCCAGCCAACCAAGAACAAAGCGAAGAGAACTCCGCCGTAGTATCCGATATTGCCAGGGGTAGCTGAAATTCCCGATCGAGGCAACAAGTCCCGCAGCGCCGGAACCAGAACGAGGGCGTAGATGAACGAATCCATGCCATCCAGCACCCATCCTCCCCAGGCCGCCCAGAATCCGCGGACTTGGTTCCGTGTGAGCGGGACTCGAGTTGGTGTCATTGTGCCGCGGCGAAAATGCAAGCAGGACGCTGGGACGAAAAAGCGGCGCAATGCCACAGCGATCTCAAAAGGCGCTGGCAAGCGGCTCGATTAGACTTCATCGCGCCTGGGATGATACCACTGCGCTGACAAGAATCAGCGAGCAGAACGACGGTGCATCCCGGTCTCTGATTGCGTACTTTGTACGCAAGAACGGACTCGGTTCCCGCGCGCTAGTAGCGCGAATCTCAGTTACAATGCCCCCGCGCCGGGAATCGAGTAGTGGGTCAGTTTGAGGGGGCAGTGGCATGAAGAAAATGTCAATCGTGCGGGGCGCATGTATCACGATGATATTTATCGGTATGCTTAACATGGCGGTCTTTTTGGCCATAGACTTGCGTTTGGGAGGTGACGCGTTGAACGGCAAAACTTCAAGTGGACACTATTACATCTATGGCTATCAACCTAAGACTAGACAGAAAGGGTATACGGAAGTCAGCGAAGCCACCTTTAGATATAGCAAGTGGCATGGCTACAGTGCTCTTGTTACTTGGGGCCTGATGGTGGTGGCAGGTATGGTTTTGAAGCGGGCCGAAAAATCAAAGTGACCCACTACCGGGAATCGCTTGGCGTTGGCCTTGCTGGAAATCACAATTAGGATGGGGGGCTGGGTATGGGACGCCATCGAGAGGCGTATTTGCCAGTGGAGGATAGCGGGACAAATTTCACGCGGCGTAGCCTGTTGCAGCGAGCCGCTTGGATCACCGCCGCCGCAGCGTTTCCAGGAACGGCGAAAGTCGCTGCGCAAGACGTCAGCCCAGTCATGGCCGCGCTCAGCGCTTACATGAGCGAGGCCCGCGATCGCGAGCTGCCCGACAAAGTGTTGCAGGAAACCAAGCATCATATCCTGGACACCTTTGCCGCCATGGTTTCCGGGTCCGAGCTGCCTCCCGGACGCTTGGCGATTCAATTTGCTCGAGCCTATGGCGGCGAGAAGATTGCCACGGTGGTTGCTTCGAATATCGTTTGCGGGCCGATCGAAGCGGCTGTCGCGAATGGAGTGCTTGCTCATTCCGACGAGACCGATGACGACTACTCCGGAGGAGGCGCGCATCCTGGCTCCGCGGTTGTGCCGGCCTCGCTGGCGCTCGGCGAGCAGTACGGCGTCAGCGGGATGCACTTCGTGCGCGCCGTGGCGCTGGGCTACGACATCGGAATGCGCGCCTACAAAGCCTTGGGCGCCAAGATGGTGCTTCGGGATACGCACAATTTGGTCGGAACATTTGGCGCCGCGGCGGCCGGCGGCTGCGTGGCGAGTCTGAGCCCGCAGCAAATGCGCTGGGTAATGGACTACGCTGGACAGCAGGCGGGGGCCGGCATCGGCGCGTGGCGGCGCGACACCGAGCATATCGAGAAGGGTTTCGTATTCGCCGGCATGGGCGCGCGCAACGGCGTCATGGCTGCGATGCTGGTGCATTCGGGTTGGACCGGCGTCAGCGACATTTTGTCGGGCTCTGAAAGTTTCATACAGTCCTACTCCCCGCAGGCCGATCCGGCGGGGTGGACCGACAAGCTCGGCGAGCGCTACGAGGTGACGCAGACGACCATCAAGAGATGGACCACGGGCGGGCCCATCCAGTCGCCACTGGACGCGATGCAAAATATTTTGAAGCGGCATCCCTTCGAGGCGGATCAAGTGAAACAGGTCGTCGTGCGCGCCGCCACGAGCGCGGCATTCACCGTGAACAATCGCGAAATGCCGGATATTTGTCTCCAGCACATGATTGCGGTGATGATGATCGACAAGACGGCTTCGTTCCAGGCGGCGCACGATAGGCCGCGCATGGAGGACCCGGAAGTTCTCCGCCAGCGCGCGAAAGTGCAGCTCATCGGCGACGAGGAACTTGAAAAACTCATCCCGGCGCGCGTGGCGATCGTTGAAATCACGTTGAACGATGGAACCAAGCTCACCGAGCGCGTCGAGGCCGTGCGCGGCACTCCTGAAAACCCCATGACCCGCGACGAGGTCACCGCGAAATGCCGCGACCTCATGGCGCCCGTCCTCGGCGCCGCGGGCACGGCGAGTCTGATCGAGAAAATCCTCGGCCTCGAAAACGTGAAGAGCATTCGGGAGCTTCGTCCGTTGCTGCAGCGGACTTGATTGAATTTAATTTGTAGCGCTGGCCTTTAGGCCGCCACTTTATGTTCAAGCAAATGCCCGCTTGAAAGCGGGCGCTACATAATGTTGTGAGGGAATACCATGAACGCACATTTTATTTGCAAGGCGGGGATTTGCGCGGCGTTGGCAATCGCGCTGGGAATATTTTGTCCGCCGCCATCGAAAGCTCAGGGTAACGTGCCCCGCTACGAAGTCGATCCTACTTGGCCCAAGCCCTTGCCCAATCGCTGGGTAACCGGGGAAATGGGGGGCGTGTGTGTCGATTCCCAGGATCATGTATTCATCGCTCAGCGCGTGAATGATGTTGGAGGGATGGACGGCCATCTGGAAGGATTGACCAATGACGAGTTGAACGCCGGACAAGCGGCGCCTCCCGTGATTGAATTTGACGCCGAGGGCAATGTGGTCAATTCGTGGGGAAATCCAAACCTTCTTCCTAAGGATCTGCACGGCTGCGCGATCGACCGCGAGGGCCATGTATGGTTGGATGGATCCGAGGACGGCATCGTGCAGGAATATTCGCACGAGGGGAGAGAACTGCTACTGCAGATCGGAAAGCGAGGCGTGTTCGATTCCTCGGACGGCACCGTTATGGGCGCGCCCTTGAATTCAAGCCCGTCGCAGTTTTTCCGGGTGTCGGAAATCGGATTCGATCCGCACAATGGCGACGTGTACGTCGCCGATGGGCACGCGAAAGGAAAGGGCGGAAATAATTTTCGCATTGTGGTGTTTGATAAGAGCGGCCATTACTTACGCCAGTGGAAGTTGCACAGATCGCCTGAGGAAGCGAGTACCGCGGCCGCGCCAACGGTGCATTGCGTTCGCGTGAGCAATGACGGCCTCGTGTACGTCTGCGACCGGTGGATGAATCGGATTCAGGTCTTCGATACGATGGGCAATTTTCAAAAAAACATGCCATTCGCTTTCAAGGTGTGGACTCCCATTCCCGCGACGGGAACCGGGTCAAGGAGGGAAGCAATGCTGGTGGGATCGTGTTCTTCCGTCGAATTTTCCCGCGACCCAGGCCAGAAGTTCCTGTACGTAATCAATGAGATAGATGAGCAAGTAGATATAGTGGACCGCGCCAGCGGGCAGGTGCTCGGGAGTTTCGGCCGCCCCGGACACCAGGTGGGGGAATTCATGCATGCGCACACGATGGCGCTGGACTCCAAGGGGAACATTTATGTGGGCGAGTCCGTGGATGGCCGCCGGGTGCAGAAGTTCAAGCTCGTGGGCAGCCGATAATTGACTGCCTCACTTAAAAAACAAAGAACCCACCCTTGCTGAAAATTGCAAGGATGGGGCACCCGCCGACGAGGAGGATGAGATGCGCTCAAAATCGTGGCGCCTCGCGATCGAGCGATTCCTCTGGATTAGTTTATGTTCCAGTTTGTTCGCATTCCCGGCGCGCGCGCAAACTGATTTGAGCGGCGTGATCGATATTCACGCCCACACGGATCCTGATAGCATGCCGCGCTCCATCGACGCCATCGACCTGGCGCGGCTCGCCAAGCAGCGGGGCATGCGCGGCCTCGTCTTGAAGAATCACTACGAATCCACGGCCGCGTTGGCTTACATCGTCCGCAAGGAAGTGCCCGGGATCGAAATTTTTGGCGGCATCGACCTGAACCTGACCGTGGGTGGCGTGAATCCTGCCGCGGTCGAGCGCATGGTGCTGATGAAGGGCGGCTGGGGAAAAGTCGTTTGGATGCCCACGTTCGACAATGAGAATCAGGTCAAATATGACAAGCAAAACCGCCCGTTTGTTTCCGTGTCCAAGGGCGGCCACTTGCTTCCGGAAGTCCTACAGGTGATCGACATCGTTGCGAAGCATCAGTT
This sequence comes from Terriglobia bacterium, assembly GCA_963811715.1. Classification (GTDB taxonomy): domain Bacteria; phylum Acidobacteriota; class Terriglobia; order Acidiferrales; family UBA7541; genus Palsa-360. The sequence continues at coordinate 277,353 of CAWESM010000003.1, read as the reverse complement.
GACGCTCGAAACCGGACACTCGTCGGCCGAGGATGGTTTGCTGATTGTTCATGAAGCCCATCAGCGCGGAGTGCAGCACATCGTGGTCACGCACGCCATGGCGCCCCAGATCGCCATGACGATTCCGCAAATGCAGCAGGCCGCTCGCGACGGCGCCTACATCGAATTTGTCTATAGCGGCACGCTTGGACCGAACGCTAAAGTTGGCATACCTGATTTCGCCAAGGCGATTCGCGCGCTGGGTCCGAGTTCCTGCATCCTCGCATCCGACCTCGGCCAAGTGGGAAACCCGCTGCATCCCGACGGGATGGCCCTGTTCTTCGAGGCGCTCCGCAAAGAAGGAATTTCCCAGGCGGATATTGATCTCATGTCCAAAACCAATCCGGCGAAAGCGCTCGGACTGCAGTGATTGTTGAAAAGGGACGCGGAAACGCGTTTCATTTCTAATTGAAGTTGACGGCCTCACCAGAAAAACCAAAGCCCGCACCCTTGAAAACCCACAAGAGCTGGTGCATCCGCACCTCGACTTCAAAACCATTCACGGACTGGCCCATCGGCCAGTTTCATGTCCGGGCAAATGCGCTGGGCGGTGCGCGGCGGGATTGCGGTGGTAGCGGGGATCGTTCTGTTGGTGTGGGCCAACCGGAAACGGCAAGGCGCGGGTTGATCCCGCGCCATTTGCCGTTCACGCTGCCGCGACTGTGGTTGAAATCTTCGAAGAGCCGGCTACCCGTTCAACTGAAATGCGCCCTCGATTTCTCTCGATTGTAGGTCTTGAGGCCCGCGTCAATCGCCGAGGCGATTTGTCCTTTCGTCTGCGCGATCATTCCCTTACTTTGCTCGACCGCCTCTTCAGCGCGGTCTTTTAGCTCGCGCGCTTTCTTGCGGGCAAATTCATTTCCTTCGTTGGCCTTCTTCGCCAGATATTCCCGGGTTTTCTCGCCGGATTTCGGCGCCCACAGAATGCCGACCGCCGAACCGATCCCCAGCCCAACCAGGAAATAGTTTACGTTTGGAATTAAAGTTTTAGCCATGACTCGTCTCCTCCTTTAAGAGTAAATGTAGTTTTCTGAACGTAGACAGCGGGTTTCCACACCGGACCTCCGCTGCTGCTGATCACGGACATCCGCGCCGGAAATAGCAATCGCCTCGGCTATTCATTTCACTTGCGGCGACCGGTTCTCGGGGAGATACCCAAGTAGCCATGAGCACCAGGATGCTGCCTAAAAGGAACAAAATGCCGATTGCTCTCTCTTTGTAATTGTCCATATGTTGACCTCGCGTCTTCCATGATGCTGACTTGCACTACTGCATAGGGCAGGCCGCGGGCCACACACGGAAGTTTTCGGAGATACGGCAACTAAAGCAGTTACGCACAGACTTGGATGCAGCCGGGCAATGGGCCTGGTAAATTGTTCGATCCGGCGGGAAGATGTGGCGGATCGACGGTGCCCCGTTTTGCGCCTCTCTTGCAGCGCTTCACGGACGGATCGAACCGCTCCGCTAGGTCAACACGGGGGTACGATCCTGGGTGGCCCGCCCTTGACGCCTTTCCAGGGCGGGGTGTTGATGTGAAAGAGGGAGAGAAAATGAGAATCGCATTGAACATCGTGGGCGCAGTGATGGTGTTTTTTGGCGGCGTCTGGGTCCTGCAGGGAGTCAATGTGTTGCCAGGCAGTTTTATGTCCGGGCAAATGCGATGGGCGGTGCGCGGCGGGATTGCAATGGTAGCGGGTATCGCTCTGTTAGTGTGGGCTAACCGGAAACGGCAACACGTGGCTTGATCCCACTCCGTTTGCCGTTCGGGCCGCAGCCACGAGACGGAGACAAGGAATTCACCACAGAGGGCACACAGAACACAGAGAAGGAGACCGGGAATGAAGAATGCGGCCCAGCGATTCCGCGAAACTGAACCGTTCCTAGGTTTCTCCGCTCTGTGCCCTTTGTTTCTTCCGTGGTGAAGCCTTGCCTCCTGTCGGGTGACCCGCCCTTGCTGCCATTCGACAGAATGCCCTGACGGGCTATAATCGGCGCGCCGGGTAGTCGCCTACGAACTCTACGGAATTGGGCGGAGGTGATCTCCAATGATCCGACGTGATTTCTGCAAGACAACCCTCGCCCTCGCTGGATTGGCGGTGCGCAGCGAACGACTAGACGCTTCCGCGAGTCCCGCTGAGGAATTTCCGAAGTCGCCGGGCCTGACCAAATATGTTTCTGAATTTATCGTGAAAGCGAAGTACGACGACATTCCGGAAAACGTCGTCGCGCTCGGAAAGAAAACGATCCTGGATGGATTCGGGCTGTCGCTGGCGGGATCGGCTTCCGTCATGGGGCCTCGCATCCGGCGATACATTGAGACGCTTGGGTGCGCTAGCGGAAAAGCCAGCGTCATTGGAACACAAATGAAGGTCCATCCCCGGTTCGCGGCGCTTGCCAATGGAATTTCCATCCATGCCGACGATTACGACGACACCGGGTCCGCATTGCACGTAGCGGCTCCGGTGCTTCCGCCGGCCTTTGCGCTGTGTGAATCCGGAAACCGGAGTGGCAAAGACCTGATGCTCGCGTTTCACGTGGGGGTCGAAGTCGAAAACAAAATCGGTGACGCGGCGTCGCCCCGCCACGAGAGAGAGGGCTATCACACGACGGGCACGTGCGGAGTTTTCGGCAGCACCGCGGCTTGCGCAAAACTTCGCGGCTTGAACGCGACGCAGACCGCCTATGCTCTGGGGGTTGCGGGGTCCGAGTCCAGCGGCGTCCGGGCGAATTTTGGTTCGATGTCAAAATCCTTTAACGCCGGGCATGCCGCCGATTGCGGAACCCAAGCCGCTGACCTTGCATTCCTCGGCTGGACAGCGGCCGACGATATTCTGGAATCTCCGCTTGGATTTTATCGCGCCGGCGGAGGCGGGTATAATCCCCCCGCGATCTTGAATCGCCTCGGCAAACCGTGGATGTTTGCCTCTCCCGGCGACTTGATTAAAAGATTTCCCTGCGGAACCATCCAGCAACAGGTCATGGATGGAATGCTGCGCCTGATTGAGAAGAACAACATCAAGGCCGCGGACGTTGACCGCGTCGAGGTAGGCGGGAATCAGAGCAATTATGACACGCTGTTTCGCCATCACCCGACCACCGGCCTCGAAGGAAAATTTTCCATGGAATTCTGCATGACCATTCTGCTGCTCGAACGCAAAGCAACTTTGAACCAATTCACCGACGCCGTCGTGCAACGCCCTGACGTCCAGGACATGATCCCGCGCGTGCGATATTACGTGGACCCCGAATTCGACAAGCGTGCCGCTCGCGGCGAGTCCTTGCAAGCCGTGCTGGTCGAGGAAAGCATCCTCAAGGTTTACATGAAGGACGGCAGGATCCTTTCAGAACGCACCGTAGCCGCGAAGGGGAGTCCGGAAAATCCGATGACCTTTGATGAGGTGGCCGACAAATTCAGAGGCAACGCCGAATTTGCCAAGTGGCCGTCGCAGAAAACCGAGTCGATCATCGAACTTGTGAAATCGCTGGAAAAAGCGCCTGACATGAGCCGGCTAAGCGCAGCGCTGGCGGGTTGAGTGTTCCCACTCGCGTAGTGACTAAGAATTCAAACCGGTGCGTCCGTTTGACCCGTTCTGGTTCAGGTCCTTCTGCCGGCACCGCGCTTCTTCAGCCTTATAGGCGAACTACATCGCGTGGGTTCGCTTGAAAGAACCAAAATCAAAAACCCCATCTGTCGCGCGGGGCGACAGATGGGGTACGCCCCCAAAATCTCTTCCTTCAAGCCGGGCGCCCCCGGCATAGGCTGAATCGAGTCTCGGGATATCCCTCTACTTAATGCAGCTAGGAGGGGGGGTAGGATTATTAAAGGAGTTGTTGGTCCAGGTGTTCGGGATGCCCGAGATGTTCGTGCAATTGGGGTTTTGGTCTACTAGATCCGCCCCCGCCGGGGAGGTGGTCTGCGATCCGTTGCCGAGCGCTATGTTGCCGTCAATAGTGTTCCCAGAGCCGAGCGTTCCAACTTCAATTCCATTGAATCCGTTTGAATCGGCGGTGTTCTGGCGGACGACGTTCTTGTTGGCGTTGAATGGAAGGAGAAAGAGGCCGTTGGAAATATTGCCACTCAAAAGGAGGCCGTCGGAAGAATTGCCACTCAAATTGTTGTGGATGAAGCGGTTTTCGTTGCCACCGTTCACTGCGATCCCGTTAGAGAAGTTGGCCGCGGCCACATTATCAAGAAACTCGTTATCCGTCGAGGCAGTTGCATCATTCGTGCGATCGCTGGCGTTAACATCGATTCCGTCAGTGTTTTGCACCAGCACGAGGTTGTGTACCCAGGAACGGTGCACGTTTTCAAAGTCGATTCCTCCGGGGCTTCCCCCGGTCACTGTTCCAGGGCCTGCAATCTCAATGTTGAAAAGTTTGGTAGCCCCCAGATCGGCAGACTCCGCCAAGATCGTGCTAAATCCCTGTACAAGAGGTCCCTGTATGGTATGGCCGCGCAGCTCGAGTTTGACATCGCTGACCGTGATGGAAATTGCGACGCCCGTACACTGCGTCAAATCTTTGGCGAGAAAATACCGGCCGGCCTGGCTGATAGTCTCGCCGCAAAGGTTAATCGCAGTAGCACCGTGACCCTCATCATCGGCCCGGCTGAAGCCCTGCAAGGCAAAGAGAAGCGCTATTCCCGCCAGCATCGCGGACGCAACCCTCCACTTAAGTTTGTTCCTGCGATTCTTCGCGACTAAGTGAGTTAAGAAACCATTTTTCATGTCTATTCTCCTCGGCAGACGTTGAACTTTGTTCAAATAATTATGACAGTAACTTTAGAGTTATCGAGGCACACGTGGAAGAGCTGTACTCAACTAAAAACTGTACGGAAGTACAGGCGAGATTTCCGGCTAGGACGCGTCGTTCGACGGGAATTTCCCCTCAAACTCTAGTCCCCAGAAGTATGGCGCGAGCGCGAGAGTTTCGACGCCGAAGCGCCGCCCGGTGCCAGCCTTTCGGACTTGGAAGGCTGGGGCATTGCCGGTTAAAGTGGGAGGTGGAGGAGTGGAAGAGTGGTGTAATCCGGCGGTCTTGAAACGCGGAATCGCTGTTTTGCTATCTGATACACAATCCAACTAAATCCCTTTGCCAGCCGTCAGATAGCCTCGGTTTCTATTTTCTGGATTTGCGTGCTTTTTGTTCGTTTTGCGTTATCTTTAGTGATAATTTAGTGACAGTGAATAATTTTAGCCGCTCGCGCACTTCAATGTCACAAGCTCAAGTTGTAACTCATAGTGAGTACTCAGTTAGAATTCAGAATCCATTTTGGGCTGGCACTACAAGATGCGCGCTCGCCTAGACTCGGAGGAAGGTCGATTTCTCAGCCGCTGAAACGACCAAGAAATTCGTCATTCTTGACCAGTCTTGCCTTGACGTACCCGGTCATGTCCAACAGGACGGTGGCCATCAGGACAGGCAACAGGAATTGCCTTATGAGTTAATATCGCATAGAGGCAAAAGACCAGAGCAACCGCAGTGAATACCGGAACGACGGCTGGACCGAGGGACCGCTTGTCCTCGCTTTCCTAAAGGTCATCAGTCCTTCCACTCAGAAGACGTACTTTCTCCCAACCGATTCCGATGCGGAAAACGCAATGCGAGCTCTCGAATCGCCCCTGATCGGGTATAGTGACAGTCCAGCAACTGCTTGGGCATTCGGCGATCACTGTAACCATGCGCACACCCACACAAATCTTGATTCCAAGCGTGCGGCGGTCGCAAGACTCGAAAATCATGGTGACAGTTTGGTGACAGTAGGCCCCAAATTGCAGCCATCAACACCCAAACTGTCACAAATGAGGAGCTAACTTGCGGAATAAGCTACAATTAAAAACGGAGGGGTGGGAGAGTGGTTGAATCCGGCGGTCTTGAAAACCGTTAGGCCCGAAAGGGTCTCGGGGGTTCGAATCCCCCCTCCTCCGCCATTTCATCCAGTTCTGCCGCTTCCCGGTAAAGCACGAGCGGGACGGATCCACGAATCGAGCGGGTTTGTTGAACAGCGGGAGCTCGCCGTTACGCTACTGGGGTTTCCCAATTTCATTTGGAATACGCCGCGGGCATTTTTCGCTCAGCCCGGCTCCAGTCTTCTGGAGGAAAAGCGATGCCCCAAAACCGGGGCTGTGGTTCCATAAACTCAATGCCCAGCTCGGCTTTTCCGCTCTCTACTTTTTTTTGGTACACCACGCGGCACTGCGCCTCCGCGCCGGTCTTTATGTTTCTCAAGAGGATAGACGATTGGATTTCGATCGTCATTGCCAACGTCAGTGAAGCGCCGTGGGCGTTCACGACCGTCGTGCGCGTTTCCTGACGAAACGCCTTCCCGTTCGCATTTTGGCCGATGACTTCCACTGGCATATCGATTGCTACCCTTGGACTTCTGCGCGCGACGGGATATGGGGATGGTCCCTTTCGAAGGGCACTTGTGTCAACGGCGGGTGGCAAGTCAGAATTGGATTCCGTCACGAAGTTCACTCTCCCTGCACTATACTCTTCCCCAGGAGCGGTTCGTCCGCTGACTCGGGTTCCTTGCCAGACCCGGGAATCACCGCAGATGCCTCTTCTTAGACATACTGCGGCGCTTGTAGAGCAATAGTCCATCGGAAACCAAAACAGTTGATCGTACGATATATCATCTAGTACAAAATATTTCTTATAAGTAAACAACTACAAATAGTTCCGCGTTTTGGCTCAACAATTGTTCCATAACTTCTGGGGCTTCCATAAATCCCGAAAGGAAACACTCTCCCCTTCACAAGATCGCTCTGTGAGTATTCTAGGCGGTCGCACCGAATCCGCGTGAAATCCCACTGGAAATCACTCGATCCACATTTGCTCGTGTGCACTCGAGTTGCACTCAAACAAAGGGCCATTCCCGATTGTTATGTTTTCGGCATACCTGTACCACGCCGTCCGGGGACTTCCCAATTGCGCGAGTTAACATGAATGATTGGTCGAACTATGACGCGCGCCTTCCGAACCGCACCGTTGCTCACGGCCGCCTGGCTGCTTTTGCTGGGTGGTTACGCCGCCGTGGCCGTGTGGGCGCCCGCGGGGGCTGTCCGCACGGCGTTCGGAGACATCTTCCAATGTGTGCTGCCGCTGCTCGTCAATGGCGCGCTCTTGATGAATGCGATCACGCCGAACGGGCGCAAAAACGCCTTCTGGATGCTGCTGGCTCTCGGCTGTTCGCTGGGGCTCGGCGGACAAGTGATCTGGACGTACGTCGACGTCTATCAGCATCGCGTGCTGCCTGATCCTTTTATCGGGGACATTGTATTCTTCCTGCGCACACTCCCCATGATCGCCGCGCTCACGATGCAGCCGCACAAACAAAACGACAACCGCAAGACGCTGTACGGCTATGTGGATTTCTCCCTCTTGTTGTGCTGGTGGGTTTACCTGTATCTGATTGCCGTCATTCCCTGGCATGCCATCGCGATCGATGATGCGCGATACAATCAAGCCTACAACGTTATTTGCACCTTCGAGAATCTTGTCTTCGTGGCGGGCGCCCTCTTGCTGTCCGCGAAAGCAGCGGGCCGCTGGCGCCGGATCTACGCGCATCTGGCCGGAGCCGGCGCGGCATACACGTTCGGCTCGTTGCTGGTCAACCTCTCGATCCACCGTGGCGTGTATTCGACGGGCAGCCTGTACGATCTGCCGATCATCGCGTCGCTCCTCTGGCTGGGAACGGCCGGGGTGGCCGCTTACAGCAGCCGCAGCGAAACAGCTACAGGCAAGACCCAGGAGAGGGAGGAGAAATCGTCCGGAAGCGCGCCGCGCAACGAAGCGGTCTGGGCGTCGCGCTTGGGGCGAACGGCATTGCTTTCGCTTCCTCTCTTCGGCATATGGTGTGTGAAAACAACCCAGGCGCCCATGGCTGTGCACGAATTCCGTATTCTTGTTACGCTCGCCGCCGTACTGCCAATGGGCTGTCTGGTCTTCCTGCGTTATGAACTCATCAATGGGGAACGTCTCCGATTGCTGCGCGCCTCGCAGGAATCCATCGACAACCTCAAGCGCCTCCAAATGCAGTTCGTGCAATCTGAAAAACTGGCCTCCCTGGGACAGTTGGCCGCCGGCGCCGCGCATGAGATCAACAATCCACTCACCGCCATCCTGGGGTATTCCGATCTGCTGATCGACGATCCCGCGGTCGGCGAGCGCCCCCGCAACCTCGCGGAAAAAATTCGCGACCAAGCGCGCCGCACGAAGACGCTGGTGAACAACCTGCTCAGCTTTGCGCGCCAAGTGCCCAGCGAGCAGCGTTCCCTGGTCGACGTCAACGCCGTCGTCACCAGTTCGGCGCAGCTCCGGCGTCTGGATCTTCGCGGCAAGAACATCCGCATCGAATTGCAAACCGGAGCTGCCATTCCCGCGGTCCGCGGCGACCCGAACCAATTGTTACAAGTCTTCTTCAACATCATCAATAACGCCGTGGATGCAATGGAGGAAGTAAGCGGCGGCACGCTCACCGTGCGCACGTTGTGCGAACGGGGAAACGTGGTCATACTGTTCTCCGACACCGGCCCTGGCGTCAGCGAGCCGCGTCTGGTCTTCGACCCCTTCTATACGACGAAACCCGTTGGCAAGGGCACGGGGCTTGGTTTGAGCATCTGCTATGGACTCGTCCACGATCATGGCGGTCAAATTTCTTGTTACAACCGCCCCGAGGGCGGCGCGACATTTCGCATCGAGTTGCCTGCCGTCCCCGCGATGTTTCCTTCGTTCGGGATCAGCCCAACGCCGCGCGGCACACCGGCAAAACTCCCCTGAGAATCGCATTGTCTCCGGCGCGCGCGATCGCCGCGCTTTCGGCTATAATTGCCGGCCATGACGCCAACCCCCGCCCGCGCGCCGCAGCCGGCCCCCGCGTTTCAGCCGCCGCGCTCGATCGCGATTGAAGGACCGATCCGCGTCGGAAAATCCACGCTGGCACGGGTCCTGGCCGACCGCCTGCACGCGCGGCGCCTCTTCGACCCCGATGACAATCCGTTCCTCGCCGAATTCTACAAGGAAAAAGCCGGGGCGGCCTTCCGCACGCAGATGTATTTCCTCATCGAGCGGCATCGCCGTCTCAGTGAAGTGCAACAGGGCGGCACGGCGCCGCTGGTTTCCGATTTCCTGTTCGAGAAAGACAAAATTTTCGCGTACATCAACCTGGACAACGAAGAGTTGAAACTCTACGAACGTTATTATGAGATGTTCGCGGCCGGCCTCAAACCGCCTGACTTGGTGATCTATCTGCAGGCCACGCCCGAAGTCCTGCGCGAGCGCATTGCCAAGAAAAAATCGCCCGCGGAAAAGCAAATCTCGCGCGCCTATCTCGAGGAAGTTGTCCGCGCCTACGAACATTTCTTTTTCCGCTACGCCGCGTCGGACCTGCTGGTCATCAATACGTCGGAGATCGATTTCGTGGACCGGAATGCCGATCTGCAACAACTTCTCCGCCGCTTGCAAGAGCCGGTCAAGGGCACGCAGTATTTCCTGCCGTTGGGCGCGAGCGAATCAAATTAATAAAAGTTACCTCGGCCGGACTATTTGATTCGTGGTTTATGCCACTGTAGCGACTCAAAAGCATGCCGCATTGCCGCTAGAAGGAGGGAATCCAGGAATGGTTTTTCGCGGCTTCGGTTTAGCTAGCGCGGAGAGTTTACTCTGTCTGATTCTGGCTCTGCCTTTTTTTCGTGCGTTTACTCCGCTCCGTTCGCAATCCCGTGCCACCACGGAACCTAAGCCAGGAGTTTCTCGAGCGGCTCCCAATAGTGCGCTTTCCATCCCGCCGCCAGTTCTTCCGCCGCGCCTTTGGGAAAGCCCGTATGGTCAAATACGATCTTGGTCCCAGCGCCTTGCTCCACGAGCTCAAACTTCACAATCGAATAGACGCCCGGATCCCAGCCGCCCGCTCGCCAGGCCTGCACGATTCGCGCGTTCGGCACAAGTTCGACGTGTCGTCCCGTGATGTATCCGCCGAAGAGCGTGAAAGCGCCTCCCACTTCACGACTGATCTCCGTGGGCTTGCCTCCCGGGGGCATGGACTTCATGACTCCACTAAGCTGTATGACCTTGTCGAATTGTTTGGAGTCGAGGAGCGCTTCGTAGACGCGCTTCCGGCTCGCTTTGAAAACAGTCTCTTGGTGAATGGATTCCGCCGTACGAGAAATCCCATCCTCGGCTTCCGCCCAAGTCTCCGTTGAGCCCAGGGCCAGTCCTCCGAATGCGATCGCAACCCCAGCAATCCATTGCCGCCGCGTGGGTCCATTGGCCAGCGCGGCCAAATTTTTTCTGTCGCTCATCATCGTCCTCCCCGGTTTTTGCGTTCAACCGTCACCGCATAAGAGCACCACGCGAAAATATGTTCAAGATAATATTTCTCTGGCAAGTGACCCCCCACGAGGCATACTTCAGCGACGAAAGAATAAGGAGGCCACATGCCTTACCCCGCAGGCCATCGCGCGGCAGTAAAGAAAAACATCATTAACAGCGCGCGCAAGCTTTTCAATCGCCATGGGTTCGAGAGCGTCTCTCTCCATCAGATCATGCAGGGTGTGGGCCTGACGCACGGTGGATTTTATAGCTATTTCAAAAGCAAGAGTGATCTGTATGCCGCGGTATTAGGCTGCTTCTTCACCGACCCCGAGTGGAAAAGCTGCTGGGAAGGGGTGCACGTTGACCTTTCATCGACCGACGTAGGCCCGCAAGTCGTCCGCGCCTATCTATCTCGTCAGCATTTCGAGGACGTCGAGAACTCCTGCCCGATGGTCGCATTGCCCACCGACGTCGCGCGTAGTGGCATCAGTGCCAAGCGCGCCTTCGAGACCGTCTTCAAAGCCATGGTGGGCGTCTTGGAGCGGAGCTTGATCGACAAGGGCCGCCCTCGCCGCGCCACTGCACAGAGCATCGCTGCCTTGGCCATAGGAGGCATGGTTGTGGCTCGTACCATGGTTGACCGCGCTCTTGCGGACGAATTGCGCGCTGCCTGCACGGCTGTCGCTCTCGATCTTGGCGGCTGGGACAAAAAAAGCAAGTTGAAAAGCGGAAAACGAAAGTGGACCCAACGGCTCCACGCCCCAGCACCCTAGTTGCTGCCACCGCGATACAAAGAACTGGAGAGGTGGTCCGTCTTGTTACTTTGTCGATTGCGCGTGGATCACGGCGTAGTCTCCAGAAAACAAACGCGTCGTCCCAGATTTTCCACGGCCTGCTGTATTCCCCCCGAGAAAGCGGATTACTGGAATGTGGTCCAGTACCCCTCAAAGTCATTCCTTGACAAGAGTCCACGCCAAATTGACAATCTCCCACAAGTCGCTAACACATGCTGAGGGCGTCCCAACGAAGGAATCGGAAGTATGAGGAGATTGATTTTTAGTTGTGCGTATGGGCCGCACGTTTGCGGCAGCGGTGACGGGCCTCGGTGGTTCGGGATGCGTTCCATCCAAAGTTCGAATTCGATTCCATAAATTGCGTTGCCCGGATGTCGCGGATAGTCCAGGGAGGAGCAGCGATGAAAGACAATATTTCGATTCAGATGGAGGCGTTCCAGCGCGGCAAGATCGATCGGCGCCAGTTGATGCAGGCCTTGGGCATTGCGGCGACGGCTGGGTTTGCCATAAGCGTGGCGCCAAAAAATGTTGTGTTTGCCGCCAGTGCCGCGCAGATGGCAGCCGCCACCGGCACAGGTTTCAAAGCGGTCGCCTACAATCACATCAACTATCAAGTCGCCGATTATGCGAAGGTCCGGGATTTCTACGTGAATCTGTTTGGGATGAAGTGCGTGTGGGACGACGGCAAACAATGTTCGGTCGAATTCGGTGATCCCCCGAACGCCATTTACATCCGCCCGCTCACGCGGCCCCTCGACCGGCCCGCCGGCACTGGACCCAACGCAAACTGGACGGAGCAAATGGGGCAAGGCAACGTCGATCATCTGGCGTTCTCGATCGAGAATTTTCAACTGGATTCGGTGAAAGCCGAACTGGCGCGCCGCGGCCTCAACCCCCAGCCGGATGGCCCCTTCGCCTGGACCATCAAGGACCCGAGCGGACTAACCGTGCAGATCTGCGCGACACGCGGCGTATTCCCCGGGCAGGCTTCCCCGACCGCCAAAGAATCGGACGGCACAAAAAATCTCGATGCGGTTCCCAAACCCGACGGCAAAAGTTACAAAGCGAACGCCGTCAGTCACCTTGCCTTGATGGTTTCCGATGTGGATAAGTGCCGCGACTTCTACACGGACCTGCTGGGAATGAAAGTGATTTATTACAAGCCTGGCGATGTGTTCGGAGTGGATGCCGCCGGAGGCCCGGTATGTTTCCTCAAGTTTGGTGAGAACGCCTTGTACCTCCGGAAGAGTCAGCACCCGGAACACAAGCCCTACATCGCTCACTTCGCGCCCACGGTTGAAAATTACGATCAGGCGGCAGTGAAGGCCGAACTGATAAGGCGCGGCTATAAGCCTACGGCGGACAGCAAATACGGCTGGTCCATCCGTGACCCTGCGGGAATGAGGGTTGAAGTTGCCGGAAAGGGATTGCCGGAGCATGTGGCGGGAGATTGCAATGGCGGCAATGCGCAATGTCCCGGCGGTCCGGATAAGTAGTGTTGGTCCGCAGTTTGCTTCCAGGCGCGTCCGGCGCGGTCCCGGTAGCACAGGCTTCAGCCTGTGTGGTTTTGATTTTTGCGCGCGTGGAGAAGCGCACAGACTGAAGTCTGTGCCACGAACGCCCGCATGTAATTGGAGGTCGCTCCATGAAAAAAGTCAGCATGATAGTTGCCGCCATCGCGTTGTTTTTTCTTGCCAGCACAGGCTGGGCGCAAACGAGCGGGAAAGGCGTGGACCGGCTCTACGTGCTTGACTGCGGTCAGGGACACGCCCCCGACGAGTCGCGCTGGACGGTAGGCGTGAACGTTGGAAAGCCAATTGACATCTCGGATAACTGCTTCCTGATCCAGCATTCGGGAGATTTCTTTCTCTGGGACACGGGCATCTCGGATGCAGTCGCCGCCATGCCCAATGGCTGGCTTCCGACGAACAATCCCGCGACGGACATCCATTGGTCTCGCGCGAAGACACTCGAGTCACAGCTTGTCGCGATTGGCGTAAAGCCGTCTGACATTCGCTCCATCGGAATTTCGCACACGCATCCGGACCACATCGGCAACGCCGAACTGTTTCCACGCGTACCCATCCTCATTCAAAAGGCTGAGTACGACTACTACTTTGCTCCGGGCAAGGAGGGCATTCTCAAACCGCCCGGGGACACGAAACCTACTTTCCTGAAGGATCATCCTGTGAATTTAGTGCAAGAGGATCTGGATGTGTTCGGCGATGGCTCGGTCATGATCGTCTCTACGCCCGGCCACACTCCCGGCCATCAATCGTGCCTCGTTCACATTGCAAAGACGGGATGGGTTTTGCTGAGCGGTGACGCCGTTCACCTGCAGGAAAATTGGGATAACCGGCGCATCCCCTATTTCGCCACCATGCCGCCCGAGCAAAAAGTTCAATCGCTCTTGTCCATGCAGCGCATGGCCGATCTGATCACTTTCTATCACGCGCAGCTTTGGATCAATCACGAGAAGTCGCAATCTGACAAGTTGAAGCACGCGCCAGCATATTACGATTGAGCGCGTAGCATCCGCCGAAAGAACTGTTTCTGGGGAATGGCCGTGTGGACGCGGCCGGTGCTATTTTGCGGGCTTGTTGGTCTCCTGTTTTTCCACGTCCTGGAAAGTGTCGTTGTCTTCACAATACTGCTCGAGCAGACTCCAGCCCGGTCGCAAGCTGTAGTACAAGTGCGCTGTCCAGGGTTTGGTGTAAGCCTTGGGGTCCTCGATCGTCAGTTCGATTTGCAGCTTGTCGTGGTCGACGCGCCGGAAGCGTTCGACCAGGTGAAGGTCCGTGCTGTGCGGATGGCCGATGCGGTCCAGCCAGGTCTTGTCGTTGAAGTTGGTCGTGTCGGCAACCAGCGTGTCTCCCTCCCATTTTCCGATGGAGTCTCCCATCCATGTGGGAGAGGAATCCGTGTTGTGTTTGCGCCCATCGGTGTAAATGTGGCGCGACAAATTATCGTACTCATAGAGAATAATTAACTGATCGGGTAGTCGTGCGATCTGCATCGGAAATGGATGGAGATAGACTCGCGGCACGCCCGGCGGAAAACAGCCGTGATAGACCGGGTCATTGGTGTCCGCAATGGCGACGCTTCGAGGGCCGAAGGAAGGTTTGGCGGCCAAGTACTGCTGTTCCGCCCAAGGCGTCATGGGAGGCTCTTTTGGACTGAAGGCATAGACCCAATATTGGTCGGGCGCCGCAGGCGGCTGGCTTTCCGCCCAGACGCCGGATAGATCCGCCTTGGCGTGAACGGGTTGAGGACTGCTGGCGGATGTCTTCAACTGGGGCTTTGCCGCCGGCGGCTTCGCGGATTGCGCGAGTAGGGAGGGCGAAAACACCAATGTAGAAACAAGAATTAGGCTCGTACGCGCGAAGCGATTTCGCATTCAGCAACTCCCTGCCGTTGATTCAAACGCCCGTCAGAGCTGGAAATTCACACGCTCGTTCTCGCACTCACAAATTGCCGTACTCTTTGCCGTTCGCAACGATTTTCATGAGGCGCAGAAGGGGCGCGCCGTTCTTCGCGCGATGTCCGGAAGCAGTGATCTCGTCTCCAGGCTTCAGCGTTGTCTTGGTCCAGCCGCGCCGGAGCAGAAAGTTGGGGCTGGTGGCCTCACAGGTCCACTTCTCCAAGATGCCGCTCGCGTCTTTCGCCTCGATGTAGACCAGCACATGGGGGTTGATGAACTGAAAATTGTAGACCGTGCCTTTGACGTCGACGACCTCCGACGTGTCATAGTTCGCCTCCCCATGGTGTGCGAACGCCGCACTGGAAACGAGAAGAACGCCCAACGCCAAAATCGGCATCATGAATATTTTTATTCTCATTGTGAATCCTTGTCGCAGATCCAGACGGCCATCCCACGTCGAGGCTTCTGCCGCGCCTCGCGATGCGTATCATACCAGCGGACACGCCACTCTTAGCTGTTTGAAGCCTGGATTTCCATAGAAAAACTCCTGTTCAAATCATGGACGCCGTCCGCTTTTCGGCCTCGCGCACGGCTTCGTAAATTTGATCGAAGCTTTTTATCGCGAACAGCCGTTTCTGGATCTCGTCCACCTTCACGGGAGTCGCGAGAACTTCGTCGAGAGTGAAGTCTCTGACCTCGCAGCATCCGTCAATCACATGGGTGCACTCCCGATGAGAACTGATTACGCCGCTCCCGTACACCTTGATCTCTCCATCCTGCCGGATCAACCCAAACTCGACCGTGTACCAGAAAAGGCGGCCCAGCCTCTCCAGGGCCTCCGCGTCTTTCACTTTCGCGCAGATCATGCCGTAGTGCTGCAGAAACTCCGCAAATACCGGATGGGCGTGCATCGGGACGTGTCCGAAAACATCATGAAAAATATCCGGCTCGGGAATGTATTCGAGTGAATCGCGACCGCGCAACCAGGTTGTGACCGGGAACATGCGCGCGGCGAGCATTTCAAAAAAAGCCTCTCCCGGAAGAAAGCCGCTCACCGGCGTGGTGCTCCAGCCGGTTCTGGGTTTCAGCCTGCCGCTGATGGCGTAAAGATTGGGCAACCGGTCATCCTGCAATCCGATAATTTCATATCCATCGAGATATTCCCGGCAGGCATGGGCATCCAGCTGCGGACGCCGGCGGCTCACCAATTCCGCCCAGACTGCGTGCTGGTCGGCGGTATAGTCCTGATATTTCTGTTGAATCAGATAGGATGCCGCGGCCACGAGAGGCCCACCAGTCATGAAGCACCTCCTCTCGTTGGAAGACCTATGTTCCAGTATACCAAGAAGGAGACTGGTGGCGGGTCTCTAGGCGGAATAAGTAGTACGGTTTGTGGGTCGTGCCTTTTCATCCTGACGAAGCAAGGATAGGCGCGACAAAAAGTCTTTGTTTTCTTCAGGGGTTTCAACCCGTGAGGACCCGGAGACACATTTTCCTCAACCTGTTTAGCCGCTGCAGTGCGAAAAGGATTGTTGCTACACAGGCTCCCTAACGTGTGAAGAGGCGGTTGGCATCCGCGTAAGTCATCGCACCGTCTGTCATCAAGGAGAAAGAGCCTTCCTCGCGCAGTTGCCGGGCGATGCGCGCAATCAAGCCGAGCGTCGCTCGCATCGGTCCTGAACCAACGCTCACGCGCGCCACGCCCAGCTTTTCGAGGTCCGCGACGGGAGGTGTTCCGGCAGTCGCCAATATATTCAGCGGGCCATGTACGCCGCTCGCCAATTGCGCAACAGTTTCTTTGTCTTTCACACCGGGAGCGAACAAGCACTGTGCCCCGGCATCTCGATACGCATTGAGACGCTCGATTGTGCGGGCGAGCCGCGTTTCGGCGGCGCCAATACTGGCCAGAAATACGTCGGTGCGTGCGTTCAGTACCAACGGTACGCCCGCACGCGCGGAAGTTTCGACCACGGCGCGAATTTTTTCTTTCTGCAAACTCAGATCGGCGAGTGAATCCGGCCTGTCGTCAATTGTATCTTCGAGGTTCATTCCCACAGCCCCGGCCGCTATCACCGCTCGCGCGGTTTCGGCCACATCCTCGGGTTTCGCCCCGTATCCAGCCTCCACATCGGCAGTGACAGGAATGCGCACGGCGTCGGCGATGCGGTGTACGACCTCCAGCATTTCATTGCGCGAGATTTTCTGCCCGTCAGGATAGCCCAGCGCAAAAGCGACTCCGGCACTCGATGTGCCGAGCGCCGGAAAACCCGCTTCCTCAAAAATCCTAGCGCTAGCGACATCCCAAGCGTTGGGGAGCAACAGAGTCTTGCGCCCATCGTGCAGCGCAAGAAATTGCCGAGCGAGTTCGGCTTGCGTTGTCCTGACCATAGCAAGGATTAAATACAAACCCCGCCGCGAATGCAACCAAGCGGGAGGGCGATTCAGCACTTCTGTAGGTTATTGGTAAGATCACAGCCCGGCAGGTAACCAGCGGCGTATCGGTCGCAAAGCAAATTCCGCGAATAGCACAACTAATAAGTGGTCGAAGTTCGGCGTTCAATGCCGGTAATCACGACCTGACCTTCCGTCGGATTGACATCGAAAAAGATGCGCCAGTCTCCGACTCGCCGACGGAACCCTTCGAGACCTCCATGGAGTTTGCGGACATCACCTTGGAGAGGGTCCTCTTTCATTCCTTCGATCGCAGCATATATGCGGGCTAAATCGCTAGGCGGAATGCGCTTAAGACGCTTTCGCGCGGGCGCGGTGAGGGCGACGAACCAGGGCTTCTTTTCTTCGAAGTTCATCGAGGGTGATGTAATCCCCTCTCCTAAATGCTTCTCTACCGCGACGAATGGCTCGCAGTTCAGCGGGCGTCGGCGTCTCCTCCGGAATCTCGCGAACTAGGAAATACCACTGCAAGGCCTCGGCCGCAAGATCGGAAGGGTTTCGGTTCTCTCTTCTGGCGGCCCGATTTACGCGCCGGATCACAGCAGCCGGAAGTTTGATCGAGTTCTCTTGTTTGGCCATTATTCTTTCAGCCTATCACCGGGCAAGAGGATGTCAAGGCACGGCACGTCGTCGGGTTCAATCGCACGCCCTTACTTCAACTCATTCCGGAAAACCACGCCGCCCTTCATCACAAACTTTACGCGTTCCATCTCGGTGATGTCCGTAAGCGGGTCGCCAGACACGGCGACGATGTCAGCGAACCTGCCTTTTTCCACATAGCCGATCTGGTTTCCCAAATCGTAGTTCAAACTCTCCGCGGCGGTGCTTGTGGCCGTTTGCAACGCTTGCGCGGGGGACATTCCCCACTTCACATAGAGGGCGAATTGATAGGCCTGCACGCCGTGTCCGACGGTGTACGCGCCGCTGCCGAAAATTTGCTTCACGCCGGCGGAGACCAGCCTCTTGAAACTCAGCTCCGTCAGGCGCAGGCGTGTGGTCTTCCCGCCGCTGGCTCTCAAATCCGCTTGTTCGAGAGGACCGGCCAAATCCCAAAGAGTCTGATTCACGGGGCGGAGAGTTCCATCCGCCAACGGCTTTTTGAAGAGCCGAATCGTTTCATCGTCCAGCCCCTCGGCGCCCGTGACGCCGACGATCACGTGGATCGGAAGGTCCACTCCTGCCTCCAGGCAGATGCGCAAACCTTCGCCGCCATAGGCGTGGCAGGCCACTTTCAAACCTCTGCGGTGCGCCTCGTCGACAATCGCCTGATTTTCCTCGAGCGTCAGAGAAGGAACATTGATCATTTTGCCGTCCGGCATAAACGCGCCCGCGCCGTAAGGCTTCGGGTATCCGCTTCCTTCGTAATCTTCCGTCTCGTAGATTTTGATCCAGTCGGTGCCGTAATGAGAATGGTCGCGCACGGCCGCACGCGCCAGCCACGGTGAATTTATATTCTGCGAGTTCTGCCAGACCGGGATCCCTGTGCCTTGTCCGAACGGGGTCACCTCCGACGGCGAGCCGTAGGCTGTGACACCCCTCGGATTGAGCGCTGGTCCCGTGACCTGCATCCGCGGCCCCACGATCAGGCCCTTATTGATGGCGTCGCGCAATTCCACCGTCGCATACGTGTAGGGCGAATTCATGTCCTGGAGCGTCGTAAACCCAGCGTACATATCCGCCAGGGCGTAGTGCTGCGCAACGATCAGAGAGCGCGCTTCGTTGGGTTCCGGGCTCTCCGTCAAGTGAACATGGCGGTCGATCAAGCCGGGAAGCACGGTCGCGCGGCTGAGGTCGATCACCGTGGCGCCCGCGGGAATCTTCACGCGGTCGGCGGGTCCGACGTCCGTGATCCGGTCGCCTTGAATCACAATCACCTGGTTCGTCAGGTTCGTACCCGTCTTCGGGTCGAACAAACGGCCGGCGCGTATGGCGACGCCTTCCGGCGGCGGAGGCTGCATCGTGAGCCGGGCGGCGTCGAACGGCGGCGCCTCGGGCCGACCTTGGACTTGCGCGAGAACCCGCGCCGGATTCCCCGAGAGCCAGACCATCGCAACGAACGCGAGAACGGTTTTCAGCAAAGATTTATAGGACATCAAAAAATCCTCCGGAATGATTCTTATTTCGAGCGCAAACACAGGCAGCGCCTATCTTCTACACCCATATCGCTGAGTTTCAAACCGAAAATCGTCCCAAAAAGCTTTCAACGCGGAGTTCACAGAGGGCACAGAGAAAGACGAAACCTGAGCTGGAAGTAGCTTTCTACGACCTTTAACCCACAACCTACCACCTGTCACCAAACACCTACCCCCTGCCTCTTGCCCCCCGCCTCAAATCATCTATCATGTCTATCGTGGATCGCGCAAACATTGTGATCGTCGGCGGCGGCGTGGTGGGCTGTGCCGTGGCGCGCGCGGTGTCGCGGCGCTGGAGCGACGTTTTCCTCGTCGAGCAGATGCCGAAATTCGGAATGGGAGCGAGCACGCGCAACAGCGGCGTGATTCATTCGGGCATCTATTACCCGCCCGGCTCGCTCAAGGCGCGGATGTGCGTCGCGGGCAACCGGATGCTGCACGAATTCTGCGCCGCGCACAACGTGCCGCACCGGAATTGCGGGAAGCTCGTGGTGGCCCACGGCGGACAGCAGGAAGCGGCGCTCGAACAATTGGCCGCCAATGGCCGCGCGAACGGCGTCGAAGGCCTGCGGCTGATAGATCGTGACACGATACATTTGCGAGAGCCGCATATCGAAGCGACCGCCGCGCTCGAAGTGCCTTCGACCGGAATTATCTCAGCCGACGATCTCGTGAAAACGCTCGCGCGCATCGCGGCCGATCAGGGCGCGAACCTGTTGCCTCGCGCGCGCGTCGTCCGGCTCGATCCGCAAGCGGATTCGATTGCCGTGACGCTTGCCGAAGGCGACGCGAACGATCCGGCGAACACAACGCGGGAGACGGTCGAGGAAACAATTGAAGCGCGATGTGTGATCAATTGCGCCGGCCTCTACGCCGACGAAATTGCGGCGATGCTCGGCAACCGCAGCTATCGCATTTATCCCGTGCGCGGAGAATACTGCGAACTGGTCCGCGCAAAATCGTATCTGGTGAACAACCTCGTCTATCCGCTGCCTCACACCGACGGCCTAAGCCTCGGCTTGCACCTGACACGGACGCTCTGGGGCACGGTGTTGGTGGGTCCCACGGCGGACTATATTTCCGAGAAGAATGACTATGAGCGCAACCGTCTGCCCGTCGAGGAATTTGTGCGCCGCGCGAAGCCCATGTTGCCGGAGTTGGAAGCGGCGGACTTGCAGCTCGCCTACTCGGGAATTCGCGCGAAGCTGGTGCCGCCCGGCCACGGCGGCGTCGCCGACTTCGTGATCACGAGCGACGCCGCCGTGCCGCGCGCCATTCAGTTGATCGGGATCGAGTCTCCGGGGCTGACATCCTGCCTGGCGATCGCCGAGCGGGTCGTCTCGCTGGCCGCGGAGATCCTCGAAGGGTAGAATTTCCGGAAAGATTTAACACGGAGATCACAAAAGTCACAGAGAAGAAAACCAGAGGCATGAAAAACCTGCCTCTGCATGAAGCAAATCCTCGATCGATCTACTCTGTGTTCTCTGTGCCCTCTGTGTTGAAAGTTTTTGCCGTGGATTTGCGCGGATCTAAAGTGCAGTGCCCGCAAGGCGCCCATCCCTCTCGCCGGCAACCTGCACGTTTAGGAACTGATTTGCCGGCCAGAGTCCCGCGACACGCACATCCACATAGTTGCCGGAAAGCGCGCGGGTCCACGGCCCGGCGAAATCCTCGCCATCGCGATGGAGCGTCAGCACGCGCAGGATAGAGCCCGCCTGCGCGGCGCGGAACGCCGATTTCTTTTCTTCGCCCAGCGCGCGAAGCTCTCTTGCTCGCCTTGCGATCACCGCGTCCGGAACGTGATCCTGCATTTCCGCCGCCGCGGTTCCCGGCCGCGGCGAATACGAAAACACATGCAGGTAGGTGAGCGGCAGCCGGCCGATCAGCGCAAGTGTTGCGCGATGATCTTCATCGGTCTCACCAGGAAATCCGGCAATCACGTCCGCACCAATCGCCGCATCGGGGAGCCATTCGCGCACCAACTCCGCGCGCCGCGCGTAATGCTCGGCGCGATACCACCGGTGCATCGCCGCGAGGATGCGGTCCGAGCCCGACTGCAGCGGCATGTGGAAGTGCCGCGCCAGCCGTTCGCTGGCCGCAAACAGCGCGATCAAATCTTCGGTGACGTCCATCGGCTCAATCGAACTGACACGCAGCCGCTCGATCGGCGTCTCATCCACGATGCGCGGCAGCAATTCGCCCAACTCCGCTCGCGGCTTCAGATCGCGCCCATAACTGCCGAGATCGATCCCGCTCAGCACGATTTCGCGAGCGCCGCTCTCCGCCAACTTGCGAATTTCCTCGAGAACGCGGCCCGGCGCAAGGCTCCGGCTGCGTCCACGCACCTGCGGAATGACGCAGTAGGTACACCGGCGATCGCACCCGTCCTGAATTTTCAGCACGGGCCGCGTGTGGCCCGCTTCGCCGCCCTGGATGGGCGCGAAAAAGAGCTCCCTCTGTTCCAGAATATTTCCGGTGAGGATTTTCGCCGGACCGCGACCGAGCGAAAGAGATTCCACCGCGTCTGACGCGGCCGTTCTACCGTGAGCGGCCGTTGCCGGAGGTCCACGCCGAGCGATTGTCGCGAGGGGCACGAACCCTCCTGTCAAGCCCTGCGGCGAAAGCGGCGTCATTTCACCGATCAGGCGTGGAATTTCCGGCTTATGCGAATTTCCCACAACCCAAGTGACGCCGCTGAGCGTGGCAAGTTCTTCCGGCGCGCGCTGTGCGTAGCAGCCCGTCACAACAATTCGCGCCGCGGGATTCTCCCGGTGAATTGCATGGATCGCCTGGCGCGCCTGCAAATCCGCCGCCGCCGTCACCGTGCAGGTATTCACCACCACGACGTCGGCGGATTGCGCGTCCAGCGAGACGGCGTATCCGCGCTCGCAGCAGTTGCCGCTCGATCGCCGCCGCATCCGCCTGCGTCGCCCGGCATCCGAATTGTTCAATGAAAAAAGTGGCCATGCCCAAGCCTGCATCCATTCCGCGCCGATCTCGCGCGAAAGCGCGGCAAGAAGTATAGCAGCGGAAGACATCTTCGCCATTCGCTATTCACATCTCAGCCGGAGGGATTTCACGAATCACGAATCACGAGTCACCCTTCGCCGCCGCTCAGGGCAAGCGAATCACAGGCAGTTAGTTACCAGTCACTAATCACCAGTCACCAGTCCCCGATTCAAGCATTGTCGCCATACTCCCCTTCAGGTATCTTGCCTATACGTAGACATGGTTGACATCCATTGCCACATTCTTCCTGGCCTGGACGACGGCGCGGACACCCTCGAAACGTCGATTCAAATGGCCGAAATGGCCATCGCCGAGGGAGTCACGCACGTCGTTGGCACGCCGCATGCAAATTCACACTATAAATTCGATCCCGAATTGATCCGCCAGCGCCGCGATGAGCTGCAATCGGCTGTTGGCGCCCGCCTGACTTTGGCGACCGGCTGCGATTTCCACTTGAGTTACGAAAATCTGCAGGACCTTCAGAAGAATCCGCAAAAATACACAATCAACCAGAAGAATTACCTGCTGGTGGAGTTCGCCGATTTCGCGATTCCGCCGTCGATGGATGACACGCTGCACGAATTGCAGCTCGCCGGGCTTGTCGCCCATCATCACGCATCCGGAGCGCAACGCGCTCCTGCGCGCGCAACCCGAGCGGATGTATCGCTGGTTGCACCAAGGCTGCTACGCGCAGATCACGGCGCAATCCATTCTCGGGCGATTCGGATTGGCAGCGCAGAATCGCGCCGAAGAGTGGCTCGACGCCGACCGCATTCACTTCGTCGCGAGCGACGCCCACAACCTGAAGGGCCGCCCTCTACAGCTTCGCGCAGCCTATGAAAAGGTTGCCGAACGCCGCGGCGACGCCGTCGCGCAAGCTCTGTTCCAGGACAATCCTCTTGCCGCATTCGAAGGCCGCAGCCTCCCCTACGAGTCGGAACAAGCCGACCCCGCAGCCAGGCCCCCGCAATACCGCCGCCGCAAACGATTTATTTTTTTCTGAGGGTCACAATCGGGCACCGCCAGAAGGAGCAGAGATTTGTAGAGGCAGGACACATACAGGCTGCTACGCCTTCCGCCGCCACTCGGCCAGGATATTTCTATCCGTCCCTCGGCGGAAAAACCCGGCTGAAAATTGCCGCCGCGAGCGCCAGCACGACGAACACCATGACGCTGCCTTCGGGGCCCACCGTGCCGCCCGTAAGCCAAATCGGTCCATGGAACGACGAGTTCAACAAATGACCGGGCGCGACGAGGCCGCTGTCGGGCACCGAAAACAAAAATGTTTCCCCCCAATCAAATGCAGCGTGCAGCCCTACCGCGAACCACAAATTGCCGGTCCGGCGCAGCGTCAGGCACATAACCATTCCGAACGCGAACACACCCGCCGCGCCGGCTTTATCTTCGCCCGTGTTGCCCAGGTGCCCGGCGGCAAATAGGGCTGAAATCACAGTGGCCGCGGGCCAGAATCCGATGCCGCCTGCGAGGGTGAATTGCGAATACCCGCGAAACAGGGATTCTTCCGCCAATCCGACCACAACGAACGCAGCGAGCCAAAGTGTCCCGTAACCCGCCAGCGCGGCGCCGTGCAAAGCTAAGTCGCCGAACGAAAACCCGTTCAGCAGCCGAATCAGAAGGATCGTGGCCGTGACCATCGCGAGGCCCCATGCGAATCCATTCCAGAAGCGCGCTCGGAACGCACCTGTGCCGGGCAGTCCGAACGTAGCGAACGGGCGGCCTTCCAGGCGAGCCATAATCGCGGCCGCGCCCAGCGACGCTGCCGCCAGAATGGATTCCAGGATCAAAATTCCTGCCGCGGTGACATTGCTCGCAGTGGCATGCGGCAAAGGAAGGAGTGCGACGGCGCGGTTTCCCGCGACAAAGAATCCCCTGAATAGCACGGAGAAAAGAGCGAGCCGCCATCCGGTGCGCAGCTCGCGCTGGTTCCAGAAAATAGCTTTAACGCCGCCGATCGTGCCGGCGGGCGGGGCCAGTAAAGATCGCGCCGGTGGGGCGGTTTCGCGATTTAGTTCGGGATCCACAAATTCACTCCGGCGGTCCATGCTCGGCCAAGCGTTTTAGGCGTAAAAGGTAGTCCTGGTTGCGGCGCGCGACTGCATGGCGTGTCATGAGCCAGTCCATGGCTTTCCCGAGCATCCCTGGCAACATGTAGTCGCTACGCATGCGCACGGACGTCCTTGGAGTAGCCATGGAAGGCTGCGTGTTCACACGCTCCAACTCCCAGCGTTCCAAACCCTTCACGCCGTAGCGGTCTTCGAATCGCCATTCGAATAGGCGCGCTTGGTGAAACGCTGTTACCACGGCCGTATGGGAGACTTCGCGGCGCCCCAGATGCCCGGTGACGCGCACTTTCTGCGCCACCGCAAAGTCAGAAGCGCCGCCCTGCACTTCCAGGCACGCTTCCATCTCCGCGCCATACCAGTAGGCCATCCGCTGCGGAACGAAAAATGCAAACACCAGTTCGGCGGGAGCGGCGATCTGAACCGATGTTTCGATCTGCGCCATCGAGCGGGCGCTACTTTATCATGAGTTAGTGACAGGCCTGATTTGGATACCTATAAGAATGATCGCCCCCGAGAGGGGCTAGGCTGTTGGAAACGGAATCGCCGCAGCGGTCAGAACGTGGCGGCTGTGACGTTCCTGCACGAACACGATGGCGCGCAGGTTTGCGCGGCTCCATTCCTGCGCCGCGCGGACGGAGATCGTGGACGAAAATCCGGTTGAGGCAACATCCACCTTCCCAACCGTGATGAGCTGGCGAACCACACCATCGTGTTCGAGTGCGCGGCCCGCGTTTTCTCCCCGCTTCACTTCTGAGTGGAGCATATTTTCAGCGACCGCAAGAAACACCTGCGGCGTGTCCCCTTGCGCGGCATTGGTCAACGGCTCGACGTGGATCGCGAGCATCTCACCATCGGCCCAGGACAGATGCACGGCAGGTTTGGGCGCGGCGCCTGCCGCGCGAACAGCTCGCAGGGCCGTGCCCTCAGCGCTGCCAACAAACTCCGCATATCCGTCGACGATCATCTGCGGAGTGTAGACTTGCCGGCCGCCGAACGCTTCGCCATATTCCTGCTGACGCGCGGTTGCCGCCTCGGAAGAGAATGGATCCTTCCAGCCGAAACTGTCCCAGTAATCTACATGCTCTTCGAGCACGATCATGTCGGCCTCGCGAATCGGCTGCGTGCGTCCCAGCCGCAGGAGCAGGGCCTCCGCGGGCGGGCAACTCGAGCAGCCCTCGGAAGTAAACAACTCGACCAGAACTGGGGTGGAGCCGGCGGCAGGGGGTTGCGTGGTGGCGGGCGGCGTCAACCCGACTGCGCCACTCGTCATGCCCGGCAGCCGGGCAATCAGGGCAATAAACACAACGGCTGCCGCAAGTACAGCAACAGTGCTCGTTCGAAAATTCATGGCCCACATCCTCCGCTCGCCGCCTCGACTTCTAGTACGTAATCCAGCGGCTAAGCGGATGAGCAAGCTGTACCACCGCCCTCAGTGCGAACGGCCGTAGGCTCCAAAGTACCAGCGCGCCCCGATCGTCGTATAGAGTCCATACGGCCCGGCAGTGCTGAGATCGGCAAGCCCGACGTTGTGGTTGTACTTGCCCAGCCAATCCACCTGGTGCTGGGTCACGCGGAACTCGAAATTCTTCGGCAGCTCGAAGCCCAGCCCGACGGCGCGCTCATACGCAATCCCCGCCATCGAAGCCGTGTACTTGAATTGCGGCACATTGTTGCCAAAGGAAAATGTGGGCGTGAAGAAAACGAAGGCGTGGCGCGCGAACGTCTTTCCGAAGGGCTGCAGCTCGAGGTAGCCGCTCAAAAGGTAGCGCGCGTAAGCGTTGCACGTGGAGCTTGCGCCGCCGGCGCTTATTATGACCGTGGAGGACGGCGAGCAACGGCCCAAGTCCGGCTCATTGTGGGGCGGAGCAACGGAAAAATCCGCGTAGCCGCGCACCCAGTTGTGGGGGAAGAGCGTGCGGCCTTCGGGGGCGCCCCAAGGCGCGGGGCTGGGGGCTGGATCCGCGGATGCGGCAGCCGTAGCGAGCGCAACGGTCCCTGCAACATCCTGCGCGAGGCCCGGAATGCACGCAAATGCCACAAACGCTGGCAGCAACAGCACAATTTCTCTGATTCGGTTTTTCAACGCCATTCTCCTTCTTGATTTAAGCGAGGCTTCGGCCAATTCACTTCACAAATTCAGGCGCGCGGCCCTCGGACCACGGGTTGTAGGTCTGGGCGAAACGCATGCGCTCATCGAGCGGCGGATGATTGTAGAACCAGAATTTGACGGCCGTCGAGGGATTCGGTTCTTCGAGGTCCACTTCGCCCAGCACCTGGAAAGCGTGCGCGGCCACCACCGGAGCGTCCGGTACCAGGCCATGAATCACTTCGAGGCCGTACTGGTCGGCCTGATGCTCCAAGTGCCGGCTATACGCATTCGAGAGCGGAGTGAACAGGAAGCCGAAGACCGTGAGCAGCAGGATCAACGCGGGTAGCGAAGCCAGATCGTCCGCGCCGCGGATGGCCCAACTTTCTCCCCAGCGAGAGAGCATCCGGTGGAGGATGTGATAGGCAAGAAAAAGAAAGCATAGAAGCACGCCGCAGAAAAACAGAATGCCGTTACGCACATGGCCCAAAACGGTAGTGGCCCATTTCGTGGCCGAATACGAACAGGATTTCGTCCTCCGTCATGCGCTGGATGGATGTGTCCCACACGACCACGCGCTTGGTCGCACCGAGGCCGGACGCATAAGCGTTCACCGCTTTCAATTTCGAGCTGGCGTTCATCACGAACATGCGGCTCTGCGGAATTTTAAGCCCTGCGCGCTTCACTACGCTCTCAATGCGCTCGGCAAGATGGGGCTGCGAATTCGCCAGCGGCGTGAATTTGAAAAATAGCGGTTCGAGAAGCAGCGGCTCGGCCACAGCGCCTAAAATGATCAACGGCACCGCGATTACCCAGAAATAGAGCCACCACCTCCGCGGGCTCTTGCGAATGATGGCGTACAGAATCCAGATCACCAAAAAGCCGATCACTACTTCCACGCCTTCGCCCTTGGCCCAATCCACCAGCCACGAATCCCAACTTTGGATCGATTGCTGATACTTCAGAGCCAGCCGGTGACTCCAGATCGCCGTGGGCAGGCTCAAAATGTCGATCGTAAGCAGGATCAATGAAACGAAAACGATGGTTTGTAGGAAGGTGTTGCCGCCGGCGCGCGTCGCCACATTGCGAAATTTTGGAGCGACCCGAAGTTGTAGCAAGAGGACCAAAAGGAGCAGTCCGTAGGCGACATCGAGAAAGTAGAGTTCGTGCTGCGCGCGTGCGTAGGCGATCGCTTGCGCCTCTTGCCCGGGCGTAAGCGTGTAACCCTGCACCTGCCCTGGCGGAGAGGGATCTGGAGAGGATGGTTGTGCCAGTTGCTGGGCGTAGCTCGTTGCAGGAGAGACCAAACTGGCCGCAAGCAAGAAGATAAATGCAGGAAATAACTGCGCGATGCGAATCACTCTACGATTCAATCGAGGTCCCCCGAGCGGCAGTGTAGCAGCGAGTCAGGAACTTGCCCGCAGCGCGCGGAGTATGATCCAACCGGCGCCACGCGCGCAAGTGCGCTGCCTTGCAAGTCTGGCCGCGCGCCGAACTAGTTTTTATGTGGCGTCTTCAGGGCGTAATTGCGCGCTGCCCCGCCGGTGGCCACGCCGAAATGGACGATGGAAGTCCAGCGCTCGAGCCGGTGATGACCGGTACGATGGAACAGATAGGAGGCGCCGATGGATGCCCCTGTGGCCGCCGCTTCGATCCCGCCAAACAAAGGATGGTTGTCCACGATCGAGTTCGTCAGGAAAATTTCATCGATCCCGCGCCGGCGGAGATTCAGCGTCGACGCATAATCGAGAGCTCGCGCAGCGCCCACTCCCGCGAACCACAAGTCATTGGTCCGATCCCAAAAACGGTGTGTCGTCCGCGGCGCGCTTGCCTGCGGAGCAGCCGTTGAATCGGGTGCGGGCTCTACTTTGAGCACGCCGGGAATTTGAGTCGCTGTCTGGAATTGGTCCGTGCCCTGTATTTCTGTGGCCGCGGGTTGCTGCGCCCGGGCTTTCGCCGCGCCGAATGTAAAGAGAACTGTGGCAAGCAGTGTGCGTCCCCTCCCCAATCGCATCCGAAGGCCTTCCCTCCGCCAAGCAATTTCCCTGTTGTGCCACTCTGGATAGAACAGATTGTGTGCAAACCCTCCCGGGTTGTAAAGAGCGGGCGCCATTTCTGCTGGACCCGGTTTCTCGGGCGCTCCAGGCCATCGACATATGCGCGGTTCGCCCGGAGGTTCAGGGGGCACCTGTGCCATCCGCAACACGACCACTAGATATTGTATATTAGGGCTTGACACCACAAGAGACTCGCCGCAGAATCCCTGCAACTTTTCCGCTTCATTTCTGGCGCAGGGGGCCAGGGTGGAAAAAGTTGCGCGTCGTTTCAGAGGGGGGAGAAACGTGCAGTATTTGCCCGGTTGGACCGTGCAGTGTATCAATCCGGAATGCCTGGCCCGTGGCCATTGGCTGCGTGCCGGCGACTCCGGAGGCGAACTTTGCAGCAACTGCAATGCGCCGCTCCACAATGTTCCGCCGCCGCTAAGCCCTCGCCTGCGGCTGCGTCCTCGCTCACTCGGTAGTTACCGTCCCCCGGGTCGTTCCCCCGGGCGCCCGCGGTAGGCACCGCAGCCGAGCCCCTTGGGCCCGCTCGTCCCGGCACGCGCCGGGACGAGCCGTCCCCGCAACGAATTCAAGCTGGATTGTATTCGTAGTCTGCCGTTGATTGGGCGAGTCCTTCGGACGCCGCCACGTCCTCGGTGCAATCGGGTGCGGCCTCCGCTTGGAAACTGCCGGAAAAAGGGAGAGCGGCCGGTGGGGCGCCGGCCGCTCGGGGCTTGGGCCTTACTGGGAGGAAGTCTCTAGCTGAAGCTACCGGGGCCCGCTTGCGCGGCCCGTGAAACTCAAGAAGAGAACCACGGCGCATACCGAGATGCAAACTGCGACGATCACCGGCGTTCCTCCTGGTTTCTGTCAGCTTCAACCACGCGATCATTTTGCTATACGGGCCCATCCGCGTCCATGGAACGAGGGTTACATTCTCATTGGTACCCGGGTACTTCCGGGACTATTACTACACCCCTAGATCGGGGATATTCTCGAGCGCATCGTTGAAACGATTCGTGAAATTCGTCATGCAGATTGCAAGCGTCAGCTCGACGATTTGTCCTTCGTCGTAGAATTTGCGCAGGTCTTCCAGTTCGGCGGCGCGAATCGTGGTCGCGGCGCGCGTCACGCGATCGGCATAGAGGATGGTCGCCTTTTCTTTTTCATCGAACAGCGGGCTGCGCGTGTAAAACGGAAGCGCGGCAATTTGTTCGGCGGTGACTCCGGCGCGTTTGGAGGACGCGGAATGCGCCCGCGTGCAGTATTCGCAGCCGTTCACCATCGACGCGCGCAGGTAGGCCAGTTCCTTGTACTTTGCCTCGACGGTGCCCTGATTGATGATCGCCTTATAGAGCGGAAGAAACGTTTTCAACACATCCGGCCGGTGCGCCATTGCCGCAAACATATTCGGCATCTTTCCGGTGCGCTCGGCGATCTTGTCGAAGACTTCCTGCACTTCCGGCGCGGCTTGCTCTCTCGTCAGCGGATTGACAACTCCCATGCTAGGCCTCCTGATTTGTCCCGGCTTGCGGGGGCATGATTTCGCGCCAGTTTAGCAGGCTAAGAGCGCGGATTTTGACTTTGCTCCCCATGAATGGGGCAGAACAAGAGAGTCTGCCTCAGAAAAAGTCGATGTCTTTCATAGGGTAATGTCTTCGATTGCGCGTCCACAGTTCCAGCTTATGGATAGAGACTGTTGCTGCGATGAGCGCGTCCCCCAGTTCAACAGGATGGCTTTTCGCGTACTGCCTCAGATAATCTCCCGCTCGCTTCCCGATCTGGAGGTCGATCGGGATGCAATGGACCGCTACGAAAAGCGCGTTGAGAATCGGGTATTCTTGCGGCCGGGCGCCGTGCCAAAGCTCTGCAACAGTCACCGGCGAACACAACAGCGCGGCCTCGCCGCGGCTCAACTGATCCCAGCGGGAAAGGATGGCATCATCCCTGGCGCGTGAAACCTCAATCAGAATATCCGAATCAATCAGAACGGACTTCAAGCCACAATCCTCTTGAGCCGATTCCCCTTCCGAAGCCGGCGCACGTACGTTGTGGAGTCGGGAAAATCCTTACGGTATTTCCAAAGGCCCACCAGGTCCTGCATCGCCTGCCTGCGACTCGCGGGCGAACTCCCGTACTTATCGCGGACCGCCTGACGAACTAACTCCGAAATGGACGTGCCCTGTTGCCGTGACCGGACATGGAGCGCTTTCCAGATGTCTTCGTTCAGATAGAGCTGCGTGCGTTTCATGATGTATAGTATACATCACTCCGTTGGCCCGGACAAACACGTACCGAAAATTAGGAGCGCGGCAGGTGACGACAGCCGCGAGATAACGGAAACACTTGCTTCAGTTTGTGGGGAGTGCGGAAGCGATCTCCTCGACAATTGCCCGCGCGGCTGCTTCCGGGTCTGGCGCCGCAACGATCGGGCGGCCGATCACCAAATAATCCGCCCCTGCACGAATGGCCTCGGCCGGAGTCGCGACCCGCGCTTGATCGTCTTTTCTCCGCTTTGGCGAGCGTCCTGACCCTCCCCCAACCTCGGGCCGGATTCCGGGGACCACGATCAGGAAATCTTTCCCGCAGGCGCGGCGAATGGCGCGCACCTCATGCGGGGATGCCACAACGCCATCCAGGCCTGCCTGCCGGGCCAAGCGCGCCAACTTCACCGCCCGAATGGATGCCGCGCCCGAAATTCCCACGGCGCGCAGAGACGGGTTGTCCATGCTCGTGAGGATCGTTACGCCCAGCAGTTTCGGGCGTTGCGCCTTGGGTAGTGCGGACTCATCCCTGGCCTTGGCTGCCGCCCGCATCATTTCCAGACCTCCGAGCGTGTGTACATCCAGCAGGCGCACCCCAGGCAAGCCCACCGCTGCGGTAACGGCTCCTGCTACCGTATTTGGAATATCGTGAAATTTCAGGTCGAGGAAGATCTCAGGCCCCAAATGCCGCAATTTCCGCACGGCCGAAGGCCCTTCGGCTGTAAATAAGTGTATATTTATCTTGAATATACCGACTAAGGTAGACAGGGCTTGGGCGAGCTGGAATGCGGTATCAAGGCAGGAGAAATCTAGAGCGAGGATTAGTTTTTGCCGGGCTCGATCCGTTAGGGACGTTTCGGCACCTCGAGAAGCTCGATTCGAAGGCGTGAAACCCCTCGTTCCTGAATCCCCAACCGGCACGCAACCAGGTAGGAAACATCCAATTCCCGGTCATCCACAAAGGGACCCCGGTCATTGATTCGCACGAGTTGGCCTACGTGATTCCTGGGGTTGAACACGCGAATCAAGGAGCCGAAACGGGAGCGTGGGGCTGGCAGCCGTGGACGAATACATGTCAAACCTCTCACCATTGGCGGTCTTTCGGCCTTGAAACCTGGGTCCATACCAGCTTGTCCGTCCGGACCAAACTCGAATGGGCTTAATAGGTTGGCTGGAATGTGCTACCAAGGGAGCTTCGAGGCCTTGCGCCACCACAAACATCAGTGGCAACCAGCGGAGCGCGGCCCAAATCATGAACAATCGCCGACGCATGGATTCCCCCTCAGGGCTCGAACCACCAATGACATGGTACCACTTAAAGACGCAGTCGATTCAAGCACTCTCCGCACTCAAAGTGCCTATCAAGTCACTGATTTTATGGATGTTAGCGTCTGCGGCAGCCCTTTTCTAAGCCGCTAATCATCGTCCTCACAGGCCGCAGGGTCGGAAAAATTCGCTGTGCCCACTTGCACGGCCGTAGCTCCGACAATCAAGTACTCCAGGACATCTTCGACCTTCTCGATCCCGCCCAGGCCCACGACCGGGATTTTTACGGCACGGCTAGCCTCATACACCAGGCGGAGCGTGATGGGTCTGATCGCCGGGCCGGAGAGGCCGCCCGTATCCCGCCCCAGCCTTGATTTCCGGGTCCGGGTATCCACGCTCATTCCTTGGTAGGTGTTGGCTACGGTGAGCGCATCCGCCCCGGCGTCCTCGGCTGCTCGGGCGATCGCGGCGATATCGGTCACATTCGGTGAAAGCTTGACCCAAAGCGGGCGTCTTGGCCGCGCGTCGCGCGGCGCCCACGACTTCCGCTGACCATCTGGGGATCACTTCCAAATTGGATCCCGCCGTGCGCTGTATTTGGACAGGAGATGTTCAGTTCGTAGGCCGCCAGTCCTTCCGCGTCCTCCAGGATTCGTATCACGCTGACATACTCTTCGACCGTGCAGCCGAACACGTTTGCAATCACGGCAGTGCGATAGGCGCGCAGAGCCGGCAATTTTTCGGCAACGAAGGCCCGCACACCTATATTCTGCAACCCCACGGCGTTCAGCATTCCAGAAGGCGTTTCGCACAAGCGTGGCGCGGGAGCCCCGGCCATGGGTTCGAGCGAAAGTCCCTTGACGACGATTCCGCCGAGCCGGTTCAGATTCACCAGGTGGGCAAACTCAACGCCGTAACCGAAGGTGCCGCTGGCGGCGATGATGGGGTTGGCGAGGCGCAACGCGCCGACGTTCACGGAGAGGTCTACTGCGCCCGGCACAGTCACTGCCGAAATTTTATCATGCCGGTCAGATGCCACGCGCGCCAACTGTGGAAAAAAGGCGCGCATTCTTCCTTATCGCCGATACCAAACTCGCCGCGATTCCACAAGGCGCTTCGAGACCGGCTGCCCGTATGCTAGGATATGCGGCCAATGCACATCGTCGAAAAATCGCAATTGATGACGGCGACCGAAATCGACCGTACGGTGCAGCGATTGGCTCATGAAATCGTGGAAAAAAGCGGGGGCACGGCGAATCTCGCTCTGATCGGGGTGCGGCGGCGCGGCGTTCCCCTGGCCAACCGAATCGCGCAAGCGATGCGAGGCATTGACGGCGTGGATGTGCCCGTGGGGACGCTGGATATCACCCTATATCGCGACGATCTCTCGAAAGTCGCCGCCCACCCCGTTCTGCAATCGAGCGAAATCCCGTTTAACGGTGGACGACAAGGATCTTGTCCTCGTCGACGATGTGCTTTACACGGGCCGCACGATTCGCGCCGCCATGAATGGTCTGTTCGACCTCGGCCGCCCGAAGCGCGTGCGCCTGTGCGTGCTGATCGACCGCGGGCACCGCGAACTGCCGGTCGAGGCCTCCTTCGTTGGCCGGTCGGTGCAAACCAGCGACGCCGAAATTATAGAAGTTCGCCTGAATGAAATTGACCGGGAAGAGCGCGTGGTACTCGTCGAACGCGTGTCCTGAGCCCCGAGTCCGCTGCAAAGGCGCCGGCCGGAATTCCGAGGACGGTTTTGTCACATCGCTTCGGCCACATGCTCGGCATCGAACCGCTTAGCGCCGAAGAAATCGTATTTCTTCTGGATCAATCGAAGCCCTTTCAGGAAATTCAGCGCCATCCGTTGAAAAAACTCGCCACGTTGCGCGGGAAAACCGTTGCGCTGGCCTTCTTCGAGCCTTCGACGCGCACGCGCATCAGCTTCGCCACGGCCGCGTCGCGGCTCGGAGCCGACCAGATGAATCTGCAGGCCGAATCGTCCAGCCTGAAGAAGGGCGAATCGCTGCTCGACACCGTGCGCACGCTGGACGCGATGAAGCCGGATTGTATCGTAATACGACATAGTTCCTCGGGCGCGCCCGACTTTGTCGCCCGGCATCTCCCGCTCCCGGTGATTAACGCGGGCGACGGCACGCACGAGCACCCCACGCAGGCGCTGCTCGATGCGCTGACGATTCGCGACCGCCGGGGAACGCTCGAAGGTTTGAACGTCACCATCCTCGGCGACATCCTGCACAGCCGCGTGGCGCGCTCGAACATTCACCTGCTCGCGAAATTCGGATGCCGCTTCACGCTCTGCGGTCCCGCGATGTGGCTGCCGCGCGAACTGGAATGCCTGGGTCCTCCGGGCACTTCGATTCGGCGCGTCACGCGCATTGCCGAAGCGCTGGAAGGCGCCGACGTGATCCTGACGCTGCGCGTGCAGCAGGAACGCCTGCACGAGCCTGCGCTTGCCACTCGATGAGTACATCCTGCAATACCAGCTTACGCCGGAGCGCCTGCGCCTTGCGCGGCCCGATGCCCTCGTGCTGCACCCTGGACCCATGGTCCGGGGCCTTGAAATCGATCCTGCCGTCGCGGACGGGCCGCAGTCCTGCGTCCTGGAGCAAGTGACCAACGGACTGGCCGTCCGCATGGCGTTGCTCTTCCTGATGACCGGCAGCGGCGCGGACACGCCTCCGGAAAAGGATTCTTCCCATGCTGCTGATTAGCAATGGACGCGTGATTGATCCCGCGACCGGGACCGACGCTCCCCGCGACATTCTGCTCGATGGAGATCGCATCGCCGCAGTTGCTCCGCGGGGCCAGCTCGACGCGCGCGCGAAGGGCGCGGAGATTTTTGACGCCGCGAATTTCGTCGTAGCGCCCGGGTTCATCGATTTGCACTGCCACCTTCGCGAACCAGGCGGCGAGTCCTCGGAAACGATCGAGACGGGGACGCGCGCGGCCGCCCGCGGGGGATTCACGGCCGTGTGTCCGATGCCCAACACGCGCCCGGTAAACGACAACGTATCGGTGACGCGCTCGATCCTCGAGCGCGCCGCCGCTGTTTCCAGCGTGCGCGTGTGGCCGATTGGAGCGGCGTCGATGGGCAGCAAAGGAGAAGCGCTTTCTGAAATTGCCGCGATGAAGCAGGCGGGAATCGTCGCGGTTTCCGACGACGGCCGGCCCATCGCCAGCGCGAAATTGTTGCGGCAGGTAATGGACTATTGCCGAGCACTCGACTTGCCGGTGATCGATCATTGCGAAGACAGTTCGCTGTTTGCCGGCGCGGTGATGCGTGAAGGAAAACAGTCCGTGCGGCTCGGTTTGCGCGGCATGCCTGCGGCCACCGAATCGCTCGCCGTCGCGCGGGACGTCCAAGTCGGAGAGCTGACGAATTGCCGCCTGCACATCGCGCACTTGTCGGCGCGCGCGTCGCTTGAACTGGTTCGCGCCGCCAAGGCGAAGGGCCTCCCGGTCACCTGCGAGGTCACTCCCCATCATTTCACGCTGACCGATGAGGACGTCCAATACGACACGCGCTACAAAATGAATCCGCCGCTGGCCTCCCGCGAGGACCGTGAAGCGCTCATCGCGGGACTCGCCGATGGCACCGTGGACGCCATCGCTACCGACCATGCTCCGCACGAGCCGGCGCTCAAAGATGTTGAATTCGACCGCGCACCCTTTGGCGTTACCGGATTTGAAACGGCTCTTGCGCTTGGACTCGAGCTCGTGCACGCGGGAAGGATTTCGCTGATGCGTCTCGCCGAGCTGTTCACCTCGGGGCCCGCGCGCGTGCTAGGCATGAAGCGGCGCATTGCGGAAAACGAGCCGGGCGACCTCACCATCTTTTCCACCGGCCACAACTGGACGTTCCTCGCGCAAGAATCCGCCAGCAAATCACGCAATTCACCCTTCGACGGACGGACCTTCCGCGGCGCCCCGATGGCAACAATCGTCGCGGGACGCATCGCTTATCGCAGATAGTTATTGGAAGTCTTGCTATGAAAAGAATAAATGGGTTCCGTCAACACTGAACGGTGTTTCGTAATCTATCCAGCTCGTCCCTCATCCGCTTCGGCTTGAAACCACCCACGAGCATCAAGGCTTTGTCCATCACCCGCATCTCCAGCAACTTTCTTTCGGACTTAGCGCAGCGAAACTGTCTCATACAGCGGTCTATGTGACTTGAGATGAATCGGTCGGCAGCAAGCAACGTGCGGAAGTGTTCGCGCTCGTGGTTCACGCATTTCATATAGACCACATAAGAGTACGGTGATTTGAGTTGGGGGTGTCCGAGCCGGACGAGAGCTTCTCTCACTCTGCTATCAAATGGAATAAACGCAACGGGATTGAGCGCGAAGGCAAATTTCGAGACAAGTGAAAGCGGTCTGCCTGTCCCCAGATGATGCCTTTGCAACTGATCCGCAATGTCATTCACGTACCTGTATCCGGCCGTGTCGTCAGCCTTAAAATTCTTCAACTGCTTACAATGTCTCCAAAGAGCATTTCGCAGTTTCGCCCGCGATTTCTTGGGCGAACTCCTCGCAATCATCCATATGCCTAACCACGAAGCAAAGTCCTTCTCAGTCGGCTTTCGCTTTGTGAATTGTTTGCGAAAGTACCTTTCCGAGTTCGTGTCCGAACTGTCCGAGCTATGTCGCCACTTAGATACCGCCGCGTCTACCGCGAGTTTGAGACTGGCTGGACTGAGGTTTAGCCTCACAACGGCCAGCAGTTTATATCACAATCGACAACACTGGAAGAAGTATGTTCACTGTGCCTACCGCGAAGTGGGTTCGGAGGCGGGGTGCATGCCGTGTTGCGGGACTTCGTGGACGCCGCGCGCCGGCGGCTCTTGACGGATGCGGTAGAAATGGTCGAGCGGGCCAGGGCCCTTGCCGATGGAGTATCCCTTCTCGATCGCTTTCGTCACGTAGGCCTTCGCGAGCAGAACGGAATCTCTCAGCGGGCGCCCGCACGCAAGTTGCGCCGCAATCGCCGAGGCGAAGGTGCAGCCCGAGCCATGCGTGTTTTCAGACTTTACATGGTCGCCGCCGAGAGTGAGCACTTCCGCCCCGTCAAAGAGGATGTCGATCGCCTTCTCCATGTGTCCGCCCTTGACGACTACGGCGCGCGCGCCGCGCTCCACAATTTTTAATGCGGCCGCTTCCATCGAAGCCTGGTCCTTGATAGCAAGCCCGGAAAGTACCTCGGCTTCCTCAATATTCGGCGTCACGACGGTCGCGCGCTTCAGCAATTCCTCCGCAAGATAATTTACCCCGCCGGCGTTGAGCAAGTCCGTTACGCCGGACGTCGACTTCATAACCGGATCGAGGACCACGCTGGCGACCTCTGCCCGGTCCAAAAACTCGGCGACCACCACGGCATTCCCGCGATGGCCCAGCATGCCAATCTTGATCGCGGAAATTTTCACGTCCTCAAGCAAGGCGTCCAACTGAGCGCGCAATTCCGTGGCGGGGATCACGTGGACGGATTTCACGCCCTGCGTTGACTGCACGGTCAGCGCGGTGATTGCCGCTACGCCGTAACAATTGTGCGCGGAAAAAGTTTTCAGGTCCGCGGCGACGCCCGCACCGGCGGAAGGATCAAATCCGGCAATCGTCAACACGATCGGCGGTGCTGGGTACTGGTGATTCGACGAAGTGATGGCGCCCTCCGCGCAAAAGGCTCCGAAGAAAACTGGACCGACTGCGCCCGATGTGCGCGCGAGCCGGCAAGTTGAAATGTACGCGCGTCACCCGCCGCACGCAAGAAATTTTATTGTGAATGTCGGCGGCCTGCAATGCGTTCGCCAATTAGAAATCGTTTTTGGGCGGGAGCCAAGCATCCCCAAGCGCCTCGAGCTGGAATGCGGACCTCTATTCGATCGTGCGGCCCGCGTCGATAAAGAACCAGGCCAAACCACTGATCACCGTGACCATCGCGGCGAAATCCAAGGCGTAGCTCCAACCAAGTTTCGTTGCAATCAGCGCGGTTACCACCGGCGATGCCGCGCCCCCAAGGCTGCCGAACGTAGCCATGATACCCGAAATCGAACCAGAGCATTTTGTGGATATGTCCGTACACGCGGTATAAAGAATGGCCGACGCGGCGAAATTGAATCCCGCTGCAACCGCCAACTGTAAGAGAGCCGCGGTATTGTTCGACGTATGACTCCCGGACCACAGCAACAACGCAGAGCCCGCTATGCCCAACCAAGCCGTGGCCCGGCGGCCGTTCTGCTTTCCCAGCTTTTGCACCGCCCGATCAGACAGCCAGCCCCAAAAAGGCACCATAATGATGTTGGCGACAAACGGCGCCGAACCCCAGAAGCTCGCTTGCGAAACCGTGACTCCTCGGACTTTCACCAAGTAGATAAAAAACCAGGTGAAGAAAATGTAGAGCGGGTATACCAGGCAAAAATGGGAGATCATGAGCGCCCAGATGGAAGGACTGGAAAAAACCTTGCCCCATGGCACACGACTTCCGCGCGAGACCTGCTCCCGCACAGGTTTCGCGTCAGCCCCGGTCAGACCCGCAATGATCGCGAGTTCAGAGGCGTTCACGCGAGGATTCTGTTCCGGCCGGTCCGTCACATAGGAGTAACAAGCGAAGCCGGAGAGTATCCCGATCAGACCCAACACCAGAAAGGGCGTTCTCCATCCAAATCCGGCTGCCAGCTTGGTAATGAGCACGGGTGCAATGATTCCCGCAACACCCACTCCCGCGAGAAAAATGCTGGTTCCCAGGGCGCGCTCATTCGGCCCAAGCCAGTACCCCATCATTTTGTTCCCGACGGGGAAAGCGGCAGATTCTCCCACACCCATGAGAAAACGAACGATCGCAAATGCCCATGCGGCGCCGACCAAATTCAGAAGGGGCAACCTTGGCGCAATCGTTGTTAGTGCCGTGAATACAGAAAACCAGACGATGGCCCCAGCCAACACACGGCGTGCTCCAAAACGGTCGGCAAGCCAACCTCCCGGCACGTGAAACCATGCGTACCCAAGGCTGAACGCGCCCAAAATCCAGCCCAATGTTTGCGTTGTGAAGTTGAATTCCTCTTGAAAGGTCTTTGCGACGATTCCCAGGTTGAGACGATCGACGTAGGTTAGTCCAGTGACAAATGCCACTAGGGCCACAACGCTCCACCGCACCCGAGTCGGAGCCGCCATCGCCTCGGCGACTTGTCCAGCTTTGAGCGGTGAAGAAGTTGAGACCAAGCGCGTAGGCTCCTGTCCAGTGAACTCGCCCGGCCGAGATTGCATACAACGTGCGAACCGAGCTGTTTAACCTGCTTCGACTGGCAAGCGAACGAGGGGACCATGAAACTGGCCGCCATAGATATCGGTATCTTCCACATCCCCGGAGAAAACCGGCCGGGGAATCGATATTTTTACGGTCAAGAGCGATTCAATCACGAAGAATCGCACTTGCTTCAGATACTACTTTATAGAGCTGCGCGATTAACTCCGCGGAGAGCTTGCCGCTCGCCATCACTTCCCGAAAACAATTCTCGTCTTTGAACATAATGTCAAAGGTCAGCTCAAACGGCCCGGCGTTCTTGCTTCGGATCAGCTTTGTAAATTCCCAAAGTTCCCGCACGCTTCTCCTCAGTTCTCGTGAGTTTCACAAACTTTCAATCGTCATGCGAAATGGTTTGCAGGGGTCATCCAACTGCCACACGTGATTTGCGCAAAAGCGATAAACAGGTCCCATGTCGGCGCCCGGTGGCGAAAAGGGAAATGCAAGATTGCTGATCAATCCTTGCTGTTCCGGTATCGGATGGTGGAGTCCCGTATGCCAAACAATCGGCAATATGTCAGCGGCCAGCGATTGAGAAGGCGCGACAACGTCGATGATCAAACCGACCTCGTGGCCTTCCACTTGGGGACACGGCTCAGCCTGGCCGAGCGAGCCATTGGAACCGTAAACGCGAAATTGCAGCGTGTAAGCGTCGCGACTTAATTTCAAGCTGTCCTCGATCTTTCGTTCGACGACGGTGCGGAGACTGGACAGAAATGGTTCCAGTTGGCGCAGGATCAGGGGATCCCGGATGCCGGCAACCACGATAGATCGATAGCCGGCGAAAGCGGCGCCTTCGATTTTCACCGTATATTTCTGAGCTGGAACGAACCGCGCACCGCTCACGCGCACCGCCCGATCACTAATTGCTTCGTACCGCGCCTCGGTCGTATCGACCACGCCGCCGGACTCCACCAGATGATACGGGTCCGCATTTTCATACAACGTATGTGCAGCAACGCTTTGTGGAGTGCACCGAAAAGTGGGATTCGGAGGCTCTACGGTAAACCCGTCTTGATCCAGCTCCGCCGCCATGCAATCCGGATAGAAGCGCTGCGCGACGGCCGCCGAGCCGCACTCCAGTATTTTCCCGGCGTGAAACGCGACGTGCTTCGGAATTCCTTCGAGCACGGGCAACGCGGCATAGATCGCCACATCGCTGCAACGCCCTGCAATCACCACTTGCGCCCCTGCATGCAAGGCCGACTGGATAGGCTCGATGCCCATCATCGCCACGAATCGTTCGGCCTGCCGAATCGAGGTTTCCTGAAGCTCTGGAGCCGGACAAAGCGGAGTGAGCTGTCCTGCAAGGAACGCCTCGACCAGATGTTCTTTAGGGATCTCGCTATCAATCGCGGCCAGCTTGAAAGGCCATGCGTTCTCCCGCGCGAGTTCCCGGACAATTTCCAACGTCCAGGTGAGGTGTGGAGATCCACCGGCGTGCCCGGCAGATCCTATGATTACGGGGATGCCTGCGTTTAGACCCTCGCGGATCATGATGCGGAGATTGCGCTTGGTACCCTCGCGTGGGCCGCGCGGGTTTCCGGAGCCCAGATAATATGGTCCTGAATCAGTGGTGCCGGCGTCGCAGCCTATGAAGTGCGCGCCCTGTTGCACGGCCCGGACAAGAGTCTCCTCCCGGAACCCCGTGCTCAGGTTGCCAGTGGCGGCTACTGCTCTTATTTTTTTCAAGATGGGTCCCGGCTTCTTCTATCATATTTCAGGAAGCGAAATCCATCCGGACTAGGCTCGAGAGGGCCGGCGCCGGAGTGGCAATCGCGCTCAAAATAGGAGACGATAGCAACTTACGTAACCCGTCTGCTCTTGCATTCGTCGAAACGCATGGAGGTACAAATGCGAACAAGATTCTTCTCGCTCGTTGTGTTGATCGCGGCTGGTGTCGCCTTCCTGTCTCAGGCGGCATCCGCCCAGACCGGCAATCGGGCCCCATCCCCGGCAGCCTTGACGGGGCAGGTTACCTCCGCCGAAGAAGGTCCGATGGAAGGCGTGCTGGTCACGGCGAAGAAAGCGAATTCTACGATCGCCATTACCGTGGTCAGCGATGCGCAAGGCCACTATCGTTTTCCCTCCGCGAAATTGGAGCCGGGCCATTATGCGATCGGTATCCGGGCCGTGGGCTATGACTTGGACGGTCCCTCCTCGGTAGACATCGGTGCGCAACAAGCCGCCACGGCCGATCTGAAGCTCCGCAAGGCGTCCAACCTCTCCATGCAGCTCACGAATGCGGAATGGATCGAGAGCGTTCCCGGCACGCAGGAACAAAAGAGCTCTCTCCGGAATTGCGTGACCTGCCATACGCTGCAACGCCCGATCCGTTCCATTCACGATGCCGATGAATTTGTCGAGGTTCAGGCAGAGAATGGCAAGTTACGTGAATCAAAGTATTCCGGAGGCCCCGCAGTCGCGTCTGGCCGACCGGCTGGCGGTTCAGGCAAGAACGCGGCGAAGAGGGCGGGCAATCCCGGCAGATGCAAGCGCGCCAAAAAATGGCTGAATTTCTGAGCAGCATCAATCTGAGCAAGGAGATCGACTTGGACCTATCCGCTCAAAACGTTCCCGCGCCCCACGGGCCGCGCCACTCACGTCATTATCACCGAGTACGATCTGCCAAAACCCACCAGGCAACCGCATGACGTGATCGTGGATTCCGATGGAATGGCCTGGTACATCAGCTTCGGGGAACAAATCATCGGAAAGCTCGATCCGAAAACCGGCAAAACGACCGAGTTCCCAGTGCCGGTGTTAAAACCCGGCTCCCCGATTGGCGAGCTATCCCTGCGCCCCGATCAAGATGGAAATCTGTGGGTGGGAATGATGTATCAGGGAGCAGCCGCGAAATTCGACAGGAAAACAGAGAAATTTCAAACCTGGAGTCTTCCCCCGGAAGACAACAAAGGCTACACGCAAATCAATCAGACAGATGCGATGCACTCCAAGGTGGATGGAAAAGTGTGGGTACACGATGCCGGCACATATTCTCTCCGCCGGTTGGATCCTGTGACCGGCAAATTCGAAGTTTTTCAGCCATTTCCCGAGCCCAGCCCAAACATCTACGACGTGATTTCGGACTCTCAAAACAACGCCTACTTCACGGTCTTCGGCAACGATCAGATCGGAAGGATCGATGCGAAGACCGGAAAGATCACGCTCTATAAGACGCCCACTCCCAATTCCGCGCCACGCCGGGGATCGATGGATTCGCGCGGGCGCCTGTGGTTCGGCGAATTTCGCGGCAATCGGATCGGCATGTTCGACACGGAGACGCAGCGCTTCCAGGAGTGGACGCCCCCAACGCCGTGGGCCCAGCCTTACGATGTGGTGGCTGATAAGAATGGTGAAGCGTGGGCCGGATCGATGTTCACCGACCGTGTGACGCGGCTCGATCCGCAAGTCAGGTCAAATGACCGACTATCTCCTCCCACGGTCCACGAATATTCGAAGAGTGTTCGTGGACAATTCCACAACGCCGGTTACTTTCTGGGTGGGCAATGACCACGGCGCCTCGATCATCAAACTCGAGCCGCTCGATTAAAGAGTCTGTGCGATAACTCATGCGCCAAATGCATTTGTAGCGTCGGCCTTCAGGCCGACACTGTTGATTCAAACACTTGCCCGTCCGCTGCGGCGGACGGGTGCTACATTGACTTCTGCAAGATTACTTGTTTGCGGGGTCGAGCGCGAGGAAGGAGATTGCGCTTGGAAAGGCGGCGGGTGTAGCATTCAGCATCATAAGACAGACCGAGTGGGGCATCCCTAAATGGCCGATGGACTCAAGATCAAAGTAAACGAGCGTTTGTGGCCGGTTGCCTCCAGCCCTGATACACCTCTGTTGTACGTCCTCTCAAACGAATTGCTCCTGCAAGGCCCGCGATTTGGTTGTGGTCTGGCACAGTGCGGGTCCTGTTCGGTCCTCGTTGACGGCGTTGAAACGCGTTCGTGCGTGACGCCGGTGGGATCCCTCGAGCGGGCAAATCGATCACGACGCTTGAAGGGCTGCCGGCATGGTACGCCAAGCAGAACGGTCTTCAAAAGCCGCCCGCGCTCCATCCCGTTCAACAGGCTTTCATTGACGAACAAGCGGTTCAGTGCGGCTACTGTTACAACGGGATGATCATCAAGGCTTCCGAGCTTCTGTCGAAGGTGCCTAACCCGACAGAAGCGCAGATCCGATCCGCGATGAATGGCCATTTGTGCCGCTGTGGGACGTACCCGAGAATCCTGAAGGCAATCGTGCGAGCTTCGCAGACACCGGCCGTCGAGTCCAAATGAGCAACGCGTTCAAAGCTACGAAGTTTCCCCGCCGCGATCTGCTGAAAGCCGGGGGCTCGCTCATCATCGGTTTCAGTTGGCGCGGCTCGTTGTTCGCTCAGGGGATGGATGCTGTCGCATTCGATTGCCGGCCCGGACCAACCCGATCCGAACCGGCTCGACACTTGGCTTGCGATTCACGCC
Source organism: Terriglobia bacterium (assembly GCA_963811715.1). GTDB lineage: Bacteria > Acidobacteriota > Terriglobia > Acidiferrales > UBA7541 > Palsa-360. The sequence goes on along the minus strand of CAWESM010000003.1, from coordinate 233,670 downwards.
GATAACACCGCGACAATTTTCATGGGCTTCGTCGAACTCGGCCAGGGCGCTTCCACGGCGCTGCTGCAGATCGCTGCCGAGGAACTCGACCTGGATATGTCTCAGGTCAAATCGGTCAGGGTCGAGACGCACACGGCGCCCAATCAGGGTGGAACGGTCGCAGGCTCCGCGGTCATGAGGGGAGGACCGCGGATTCGGGCTGCCGCCGCCGAAGCGAGGCTCGCCCTGCTTGCACTTGCATCGAAGAAGTTGAACGTTCCGGTGGACCAGCTTGGCGGTTTCCAAGGGAGTCGTCTCTGTCGTCGACAATCCGAAACGGTCGGTCACCTATGGCAAACTCGTGGGCGGTAAGGCGTTGGGTGTCCCGTTTACGGGAAAAGCTCCGCTGAAGCGGCCGAGTGAATACAAAATTGTTGGAACTGCGGGTGCCGCGGAACGACATCCCGGACAAAGTTAGCGGCAAATATGTGTACGCGCAGCATGTGCGCTTGCCGGGCATGCTTCATGGCCGCGTCGTGCGCCCTCGCGGACAAGGCGCGTACGGAGCCGGAGCCACGGTGATGGCCATCGATGAGGGTTCGATCCGCAACATTCCTGGGCGCTCAAGTCGTCCGCAAGCGCGATTTCGTCGGCGTCGTCGCATCCGGAGAATGGGATGCCATCCGCGCCGCTCAACAATTGAAAGTGACCTGGGACACGGCACCTTCTCTTCCAGGCAGCGCCGGCCTGTACGAAAAAATGCGCACCGATAAGACGACCGACACAGTGGCGCTGGAGAGAGGCGACGTCGCATCGGCGCTGGGCCGCGCCGCGCATGTCGTTTCTGAGACCTATCGTTGCCCCTACCAATCGCATGCACCGTTTGGCCCCAACTGCGCGCTCGCCGACGTCAAGGCGGACTCCGCGCGGGTCGTGTGCTCGACGCAGAACATTTATCTCACCCGCGATAAAATCGGCAAAGTGCTCGGAATACCCGTCGATAAAGTTCAGCATTCAGTACTACGAAGGCTCGGGCACGTTCGGCCACAGTTGCCACGATGATGCGGCGGAAGCGGCCGCGATTCTGTCGCAAGCGGCTGGGAAACCGGTCCGCGTACAGTTCATGCGCTGGGACGAACACGGTTGGGACAACTACGGCCCCGCTCATCTCGCGGAAGTCCGCGCGGGAATCGATGCGCGATGGCAATATCGTGGCGTATGAGTATCACGGGACCCAGCATATCTGGGCGAGGACGGAAACCTCCGAGCAGTTGGCGCTCGGCACTCCTGCGGAAGAGAATGCGACCGCCCCAGGCCCCGGCCGGCCGCTGGGAGCCGCGCAGACTGTCACGCCTTTCACTCTTGGCGTGATGTATGGCATCCCGAACATGCGGCTGGTGAATCACCGCGTGCCGGGTCAGGGCTACCTCAAGGGACAGTCCCTGCGCTCGCCGCTGGATGTCTCGTTTTCGTTCGCTTCGGAACAGGCCATCGACGAGCTTGCTCATCTCGCGGACTATGGATCCATTCCTGTTCCGGCAGCGCAACATCAAGGATCCACGCTGGCTGGGAGTTCTCAACGCGGTCGCGAATGCCGCCCGATGGACGCCCCGGAAATCGGCATCAAATTTATCGGACGCGAAAGTCGTGCAGGGGCGAGGAATCGCGTTGGGCACGCATCTTACGTCGTACGGCGCCGCCGTGGCCGAAATCGAGGTCGACAAGGAATCAGGACGAATTGTGGCGAAACACATGTACGGAGCGCTCGACGTGGGTCTGGCCGTCAATCCAGCATTCGTTGAAAACCAAATCACCGGAATGCTGGTTCAAGCGACAAGCCGAATGCTCAAGGAGGAAGTGACGTTCACGGAGACGAACGTCACGAGTCTCGACTGGGACACTTATCCCATCCTGCGGTTTGAGGAATGCCCCGAAGTGACCGCGATTGTCGTCCAGCAGCTGAACGAGAAATCCGACGCCGCCGGCGAAGAAGTGGTCGGGCCCGCGGCTGCCGCGATCGCGAACGCTTTTTTCGACGCCACAGGCGTGCGGCTCCAGGAATACCCGCTCACACCGAATCGCGTTCTGGCCGCGCTCGGCCGCGCCTAAATTCAAATGGGTGTTTGAATCATCCGTCCAACACCCATCCCTCCCCAGCAGCGAATCGCAAATCCGCGACCAGCGTACGTATTTTTTTTGTGAAGCATAGGAATCAACAGAGAGGGAAAATGGCAAGAAGAGAACTTTCAGGTAAGACGGCGATAGTCACTGGCGCGGGTCGCGGACTAGGCCGGGCGATGGCGCTGGGTTTGTTACGCGCCGGAGCAAACGTCGTGATTACGGCAGCGCGTACACTCCAAGAAATCGAAACGGTGGCAAAGGAAGGCGTGGAAATCCCGGAGGCTGGGACGCTCCGCAAGTTTGTAGCGGATGTCACCAGTGAAGAAGACTGCCGGTATGTCGTGAATGAAACCATCCGCGAGTTCGGTTCGGTTCACATCCTCGTAAACAACGCCGGGCGGGGGATGCGTTTCGTCAGCGAAAAATTCTTCCATACCGCCACGAAGTTCTGGCAGACCGACCCCGCCGTGTGGCGAATGATCATCGACACCAATATTAACGGGCCATTTTTGATGGCTCGCGAAGTGACGCCTCATATGCTTAAACAAGGCTGGGGCCGCATCATCAACATTTCGATGAACCATGAGACCATGCGCCGGGCCGGCTTCTCGCCCTACGGACCATCGAAGGCGGCACTCGAATCGGAAACCATGATTTGGGCGCAAGATTTGGCTGGAACCGGCGTGACCGTCAACTCTTTACTGCCGGGCGGGGCCACCGCCACTGGGATGGTGCCGCGAGACATTGACCCCCGCCGTCTACTCGATCCAAACATCATGGTGCCGCCGCTGCTATGGCTGGCTTCGGAGTCTGCCGGCGGAGTGACCGGTGGCCGGTTCGTCGCGAACCTTTGGGATACTTCGCTGCCTCCGGAGCAGGCTGCCGAAAAGGCACGTAGCGCGGCGGGCTGGATGGTTCCAGCGCCGTAAATCAAGAATGTCATAACCGGATTCCGATCCTAATTTACAAGGATCTCTTTTTCATGGTAGAGCCCGTTGTTCTATTGGAACGTCTGCAGAGCGGGAATCTTGAGTTGCCAAATTTCTGCTGCTACCTTACCTGGAATTTGACGCAGGAACTACTCTAGCCAGCGTGTGATGGCCGGCCGTTCTCTTGGGCTGACGTCGAGGATGCTGAAGAGCATCAGGCGAAGCCCAGGAGGATAAGCGGTTCATGCCGTTATCGAGCCTTCTCGCACACGCTCGACACTTGCACGCTGTTTAAAATGCCGCTCCCTCTTTTCCCTCGCCTTGATTGCGTTCAGCTCTCCTTTTATTCCAGCTGTTGACGCCGCCAATAATCCTGTGCCGCTGGTGGATATCGTGTCGCTCGTCAGCATCACCCCGGGCTCCACCGGCGTAACACTCACGGTGAGAGGTACAGGATTTGTGTCTGCCTCCACGATCGTTTGGAATGGCACATCCTTGACCACGACTTTTGTGAGTTCCATGGAACTCACCGGCTCGGTACCCGATGCCTTTGTGGCCGTGGTGGAGATTGAATCCAGGCGGGCAATTCCAATTGCCCAAATTCTTCTCGGGAGCGGACGCATGAACGCAAGTGTGATCGGGGTCAAAGCAGGCGAAAATGGATTTGCTAGGGTCACTGGCTCACCGGCAAAACAGGACAGCGCCCGCATTTCAGCGGGAGTCGTGATCCGGTTCGGCGGCCAATAGCCAATTCCATGCCGAGCCGTGGTCCTTGTCTTCCGTAGAGGCATAGACCGGAGACTGAGTCGAGCTAGGCGAAGGATTTCAGGCCAAGCGCGACGAGCGACACACAACAAATGGTTCCCCCAGGGGCTGCCCGGCTGCAATTACTGACAAAGATTTATGGAGACGATTCGCGGAGGAGGACAACGTCGGAGTCGGTATGGCCGCGGAGTATGCAGAGGCTTCTGCCGTCCGGCGACCAACGGAAGTTAAGAATCTGCTCAGAATCAAAGTAGGTGATTTGTCTGCCACGCGAGCCGTCGAGCGGTTGCAGCCAGAGATTGTCCACGCCGTTTTCGCGGATCGGGTAGGCGACCGCCTTCCCGTCCGGCGTGAGGTTCAAGCCTCCGCTCGAAATCCGCTCATCCGCGTCGATGAGGCGGGGTGGCGAAGGCGTCGAGGACAGTTCCAGGAGCGCGACCTTATATTGAGGGTACGGATCTTCCGGCGTGGGCATGGTAGCCAGGACATAAGCCAGAAGCTTGCCGTCGGGAGAATGACTGAGCCCGGTTCCCGTGGGGATGGTTCGAGGAACAGCGCCCCCCGGGAAGATTTCGGGTTTTCCGGAACCGTCCACGGGTACGCGCCAAAGTTGCTGCAGCGCAAGGTCCCAGTAATATACCCATTTTTCGTCTGCCGAACACACCGGGCCTCGATCATTCTTCCCGTTCGTCAGTTTCACGGGATTTGTGCCGTCCGCGTTGGTGCGCCAAACGTTTGTGGAGTTTGTGCCACCATGAAATGTCCAGGAGAACACGAAGTAATGAGTTCCACAGCCCGCCAATTCAACGATCGCGGCGTTTGCATCGCCAATCAACTGTGTAGGAACACTATGGTCGATCCCGATTCGCAACAGGCGAGTAAAGTCGCTGAAAACCAGGTTCCCGTCCGCGGACCAGTCAAACCAGTAAACATACTGTCCCTCTGGAAGCAATGGGTTCGCCTGGGCCGACTGGCTACCCGCCGCTGGAAGGACATACAGATTCTGCGTCGCCTTGGTCTGGACAGTGGCCAGAGTTTTTCCATCGCCAGACAGCGTCAGTGTCGTGTAACTATTGGTATCGCGAGTGACGGGCAGAAGCTGCTCTCCTCCCTCCGGAATAAATCCAATCTGTGACCGCCGATAGTAATCCGGTCCTTTTTGCGAATATAACGCCAACAGCCCCTGTCCTTCCGGCAACCATTTGAAGTCGAGAGTGAGTTTGTCATCGAATCTAGCAAAGCTATTTGTTTTGCTGGTCCCGATATCGAATAAAGAGATTCCGCCAAGAGCCTGGTCCGGCTTAAACAATCTGTAGGCGAGCTTGTCGTCTTTAGGAGACCAAGCGACAAACGAAGGCGCATCAGAAGCCGGCGCCGCAATCTGTAGAACCCGTTCGTCGCCGCCACCCAGATTGGCTGTAAGTAGCCGGTACTTGCCCGCCTCCGGAACATTCGCTCGAGCGAAGGCGATGCGCCGCCCGTCGGGAGAGAAGGTGACGTCGCTATCAATGCCCCGAACCATGGTTTGAGGAGCGCCCCCCAGCACCGGCGCACGATAGAGATCGAAGTTAGTATTTGTCGCGTCCACCGCTTTGATGAAATACAGATAATTTCCGTCCGGCGAGAACGTGAGGCTCTTGTAGGAAGCTGGAGAGGGCGGGATCACTTGGGTGTCGCTGCTGGTCGGAAGGTTGCGCAGCCAGAGGCTCTGCAACCCCTTGTTGTTGAGGACGGTCAGCACGTATCTGCCATCCGGCGAAATAGCCGTGAGTGCCGCCTTCCCCGAGTTAGTGACCTGCGTGATCGTGAAATTCTGGAAACGAATGAGGCTCGTTCGATGCAACACCGAGTACAAGCCGAACCCGGCTGCAACCAGAACGATCAGTCCTGCCATCGCAATTCCCGTAGCTCCCCATTTGTGCTGCTTGACCGCGGAGACAATTGCGGAACTGCCAGGTTGCTGAGATTTGGGGGGCTCCAGCGGGACAACAACAACGGCGGAGGTTCTTGAGGCCGCCTGCGGAGTGGGGCTTGATTCAACATCGCGCTTCAGCCGCCTCAGATCCGCGCGTATTTCCGCGGCCACCTGGTACCGTAGGTCGCGGTCCTTCTCCAGAGCCTTGGTGATGATCTCTTCTAACTTCGGCGGCAGATCGGGGTTAAGCCGTAAGGGGCGCAAAGGCGGCCGGTTCAGAATTGCATCAAAAATTACCGCAGAAGTATCGCCACGAAATGGCATGGCCCCTGTGGCCATCTCGTACAACACCGCACCGAACGAGAAGAGGTCCGTGCGGGCATCCAGCAGCTTCCCCTTAGCTTGCTCCGGCGACATGTACGCCACCGTGCCCATCGCCGTGCCTGGACCGGTCAGTTGCCCTGCATCCGAGCTAACCGTCGCCTCAAACGCTACGCCAGCCGCTTGGGCAACCTTACCGATAACCGGCGTCAGTTTCGCTAGCCCGAAGTCCAGAATCTTGGCGTGCCCCCGTTTCGTGACAAAGATATTGGCGGGCTTGATGTCACGGTGAACAACGCCCTGGCTATGCGCGGTATCAAGCGCGTCGGCGATCTCAATCGCCAGGGAAAGCAGCCTTTCGTTGTCCATCGGCCTGTCGGAGATGGTGTGTTTCAGAGTTAGGCCGTCCAGAAACTCCATGGCGATAAACGCCTGTCCGTCCTGTTCTCCTACGTCGTAAATGGTGCAGATATTGGGGTGATTCAAGGCGGATGCCGCTTGGGCTTCGCGCCGGAAGCGGGCCAATGCAAGGGTATCTCGGCAAAGTTCCGGTGGTAGGAATTTGAGCGCGACTACGCGGTGCAGGCGTGTGTCGTCTGCCTTGTAGACCACACCCATGCCGCCGCCACCGAGCTTCTCGATGATCCTATACTGGGAGAAGGTTTGCCCTACCATTGTTTCGCAATAGTAAGAGTGTGCTTGGAGGAAGTCAATAGAAAGACAGGAATCCGACCACTTGGTCCACTGTATTTTGTATTTCTGGACTGCCCCTCCAAAACGGGATTTCTCTTGAACGTCTTTGATAGATATTGTAGGGTTGCGTTCGTTATTGCACTTTGAAAACCAAGTACTCCAAACAACCTCCTTATGTTGAGGCTCAAGCGAGGGCCATCTCTTCGACATTGGGCAAGCAAGGTGCAATTCGCAACTATGAGTACTATTACGACCGCGGGTAACTCCATTGGCGACGTGCTTTGAGCCACTCCTGGATCGTGGGGACCTGCTGACTATGGCAATAGCCTAAACTTTAAGGAGGCAGAAATGAAGTATTCCACTCTCCCACAAATCAGAGCCCTGTTCGCGGTGAAGCTCATCGGACGTATGTGTGGAAGGCTGATGCTTCCTTTACTCCTCGGCATGGTCACGGGCACGCCCCTTCTTTATGCGCAGCAAATCAATGCTCCTGCCGATCTGAATCCGCTGACTCCTCAATTGCTTCTGCAGCGGATTGACCAACTGGATGGGGAAGTAAAAGAATTACGCGCAGCTTTGGCAAAAATGACGGCCGAATCTCCCACCCAAGCGCCTCCTCAAGAGGCTCCGCCTCCTCAACCTGAAACTGCGCCGCAAGCTCAACTTGCCGAGTCGCAAGGAATGGACGTGAACAAAACCCTCCTGCGCATAAGGGGATTCAGCGACATCACCTTTCACGGGAACAACCACATCAACGATTCCCCCCAATGCCAGGCTTACACTTGCTTCCCGAGTTCCTTCACACTTGGGCAGGTAAATCTGTTCGTCACTTCGGACCTCTCGGAACGCTTCAAGTTCCTCAGCGAGATCGTCTTTGAATCCGACGAGTTCAATAATTTCGGTGTGGATGTTGAGCGCGTGCTGCTGCAGTACTCCCACAGCGACTATCTGAACATAGCGGTGGGCCGGTATCACACCGCAATCGGCTACTACAACACGGCCTATCACCACAGCACCTGGTTACAGACCACCACGGGACGCCCCTTCCTGTTCGACTTCGAAGACAAGGGAGGACCCCTTCCTATCCATAACGTAGGGGTGTCCATATCCGGGCGCGTCCCGTCCGGCGCCATGGGACTCCATTACGTGGCGGAGGTCGGCAATGGCCGGGCCTCCCGCTCCTACGTTCCACCGCTGGGCCAAAGCGCTACCGCGGTGCAGAGCTTCGTAGATGAGAACACCCATAAGGCGTTGAATGTGGCACTCTTCGCCCGGCCTGACGCGATTCGCGGACTGCAGGTGGGGTTCTCCGCCTACCGTGACGTACTACAACCCAGCGCTGCGTTGCGCGTCGGCGAGACCATCCTGGCTGCCCACGCGGTGTACATCGGCTCCAATTTCGAGTGGCTGAACGAAGCCCTGGTCATCCGCCATACGCCCCAGGGAGAGCGCGTGTTCGATACGCCTGGGTGGTACACGCAGATCTCCCACCGTTTCGGGTCCTACCGGCCATACTTCCGCTATCAGTATATGAATGCTGCCAATGGCGAACCACTGTACCCGGACATTGGCCTGCGGGCCGGCCCGTCGCTGGGTGTGCGCTACGACCCTACGGATTTCGTAGCGCTGAAGTTGCAATACGACTACACTGCCGTACGCGCCAATCCGGCGATCAGCGGAATAGCCCTCCAGGCGGGCTTCACGTTCTGAAGGCGTGCGATGATGCCTCGTATAACTGTTGTTCTACTGCTACTGATGCTGGCCATGGCTGTGACGCTTTCTTCTGCTCCGTCGGCCGGGACCACCCAGCCTGCCGGACTCGAACCGCAAGGTACCCCGGCGGCTGATGAATGTCTGGCCATTCTGGTGAATCGGTCGAATCCAGTCGAGAACCTTTCCTTTGCGGAGCTACGCAAAGTCTTCTTAGGAGAGCAAAACCATTGGTCGGATGGCCGTCGTATTACGTTGGTGATGCTGGAGCCCGGCAAGCCGGAGCGACAGGTGGTGCTCGCTCTCATTTACCGGATGGATGATAAAGATTTTAATGCTTACTTCCTGCATCATATCTTTACAGGTGATGTTCACGCGGCACCGACGACTCTAGCGACCCCAACAGAAGTGCTCAAGTTCGTGTCCAACGTCCAGGGCGCCATCGGCTACTTGCGTACTTCAGCGGCAGATGAATCTGTGAAGATCGTTCGCGTCGACAGTGTTCTCCCTTGCGATAAGGATTACAGCATTCGCATGCACGCGAAGCCAACCAAATAGTTGATATTGATGTGCAAAAACAAGGGAACCAAGTTTCCGACTACACTCAACGCTCTTTATGGTTGAAAACAAATGGTCGGGGCGAGTGGATTTGAACCACCGGCCTCCTGGTCCCGAACCAGGCGCGCTAGCCAGGCTGCGCTACGCCCCGACAGCAGGCACCCGGGCGCGATAAAAACTGCCCGGGTGGAAGTATCAGAATAGCATAGCTCGATGCCTCTACCTAGAGTCCGGGACAGCTGGTAGTGATCTAGTTTGAAAGGAAACTTGTTCATTGTCTGCCCCGGCGGACCCAAATCGATCTCGCCGCTTTACTTTCCGATCGGGCCCATGGTTCGGACGATACCGATCGGAACAGGATCGCCCTCCGCGGGGCCCGCAGGGAAACCCATCGGAGCGGGCATACTCTTGACTGCATAGCCGGGCGGAATCTCGAACAGCCAATGATCCGGCTCGGCGCGCTGGATTCCAGTGAGTTGATACGTCGTTTCGCCGAAGCGCGGGTCGCGGCCCTTCGCGAGTTGCCGGTACAACTCCTGGTCAACGAGGTTCGGTTCTGCCATGGGGCTGGCCGGCGAATCCAATTGGCTCCTACGCTCCATTGCGTTGGACTCCTGAACCAATCCAATTTCTTTTCCGCGCGGCAGCCGAATCCCCTGCGGTTACGAGATGTTCTCCGGAGCGCCTGGTCTGCGTCAGAGGCCTGTCCGAGGCAACACATAACTTCTGTTTGTGCACGCAGTTACGCAAGGCCTTTCCCGATGTGATTCCAAACCGCCGATCGCCCCTCTCCCAGGTGTCCAAAGCGTAAGCTGTAACTGATTGCACGTAACCCCTCCAAATGTTGGTCAAGCGATTGGTCGAACCCTCTAGACTTAACAGACCGTAGGGAATCTGGTTCGTTCCTACTTTGCGAGGCAAGGTCCCGTATGCTGATCCCACTGCGTCACGAAAACATGCAAGGGCGTCGCTGGCCGGTCATCACCATCGGGCTCGTTGCCCTTAACGTCTTGATCTTCCTGGGTACGCATTGGACGATGGACCAGCAGGGCCCCGAGCTGGGTGAAGTCAGGGTGCACATTGTCCTCCTGGCCGCCATGCATCCGGAACTCAAGATTGAAGGGAAAGCGCAAGACCTCGTCACCACGGTCCAAACCAAGAACCCCAGTCTGTGGAAGGAAGCTCAAAATCAAAACAGGGATGTGCATGATGCCTGGGATGCCAGGATGCGCATGCAGGCGGATGAGCATCCCGAGGCCATGCAAGAGGAGATGGACTCCCTCTCGGCGCGTTATGCGGAGTTGGATTCTACTTCGATCGTCTCCAAATATGCTTTCGTCCCGGCGCATCCGACGGCGATGAGCTACCTCACCGCGAATTTTCTGCATGGGGGTTGGCTCCACTTGATCGGCAACATGTGGTTCCTATGGCTTGCGGGCGGAATTCTTGAGGACACCTGGGGCAGGTTGATCTATCCCTCGTTTTATTTGATTGCGGGCATTCTCGCATTACAGGTTCATGCCTTGGTCAACGCGGGGAGTCTCACGCCCACGATCGGGGCTTCGGGCGCCATAGCCGGATTGATGGGAGCCTTCCTCGTGCGGTTTCCCACGGTCAAGATTGAGATGGGCTGGCTGATGTTTTTCCGTTTCTACCGCTTCAAGGCTGCCGCCTATTGGCTGCTTCCCCTGTGGCTCTTGATGGAAGTTTTGTATGGGTCGGTGTTTGGGCAAGCGAGCGGCGTGGCCCACTGGGCGCACATCGGCGGTTTCGTTTTTGGCGGATTGATCGCGGTGGGTGTGCGCGCCTCGGGGCTCGAGCAGATTGCGGAGAAAGGAATCCAGGAGAAAATCACCTGGGTCAGCCATCCATTGCTTGCGGAAGCGAGTGAACAGATTGAGAAGGGCCAGCTGGATGATGCGGAATCGAATCTGAAGAAATTGCTCCAGGAAAAGCCGGACTCCGTCGAAGCCTACCGCATGCTGCAAAACATTTACTGGCGAAAGAACGACCTGCCGGCTCATCGCGGCACCCTGGAAACGATTCTGTCGATGGAACTAAAAGCGAGTGACCACGAGGGGGCGTGGCTGACGTATCAAGACTTCAAGAATGGTGGCGGGGAGAAACTCTCCGCGTCGCTGTGGCTCGACCTTTGCCGCCAACTCGAAACGCAACCGGATGCGGAGCGCGCCGCCAGTGAATACCAGGGCCTGGCACAAGCTTATCCAGATAGAAAACAAGGACTGCTCGCTCAGATGGCCGCTGGCCGGATCTATCTAAAGCGTCTGAACCGACCCACCGACGCGCTACGGTGTTACGAGGCCGCTCAGGCCTCACCCGTGCCGCATCCCGATTGGCAGGCCACCATCGACCGTGGCATCGAGGAAGCCAAGAAAGCGTTGCAACCGCAAACCCTGCCCGCCGCGCCTGTTTCTTAATGACTTCGCGCGCTTTGATTGAGTGGCACCCCCGAAAGGAGCAATTTCCGAGCTTTAATTCCTCCCGAAGCACCCCTCGAATTCAGGTTGGAAAATTTCCTGCCCAGAAGGACATGTAGCTAGCAATTTGTTAAGGTGCAAACCTTCGTGGTCCACGCCTGAAAACTTGGAAGTGTCCTATTCGGAACCGAAGGTATTGTCACGCGTGGGCTCGACGGTGGTACACTATTGGAGAGGCCTTCCATGAACACGTCAACCCTGATTGCCTCGCTCCTCACGGTCGTTTTCGTACTGGGTTTGGTAATCTTTCGGCTCCTTTGGGCTGCGTCACAAGTGGCTAGTCTCGCTGCCCTCGGACGATTGCCAAAATTACCGAAAAGCTGGCGACGCTGGCTATTTGACGAACTTAACGACACCTCTAATTGATTGGCAGGAATCTCGCCTCAGAGTAGGACATCACCATAAACTTTTATCGTTTGACGAAATTTTGCGTGGAGACTAGTGTGGACAGAGCGTTCTCATCCAACCAAATCACCGAGGTGCAGGATGTCTGTTTCAGCGCACGTGCCGAATGTTCCACAGATTGCAAATGATGACGCCGCTGACCCGGGACTGCGCCAGGTCATCGAACGGGCGAAGGTCACGAAAAGCCCGCCTCCGGCGTGGTACCGGACAATGGGCAACAACCCTGAGGTAGCCAAGGCCTTCGCAGGCTACTGGGATATGCTCCACCGCGGCGGCACCGTGCCTCACGAGATCAAGGAGCTGGCGCGTATTCAGATCGCCCAGATGGTGGGTTGCGAATTCTGCGCGCGGCAGACGTCTCCGCTCGCGGCCTCTATTACCGAAGAGCAAAAAATGAGTTGCGCGCTGCCCAACTGGGAACACCCGGACCCGAAGACTCGCGCCGCTCTCCACTACGCGCGCACGCTCACGCTCGACGATGGGCGGGACGCGGAGGTTTATGCGGAGCTGAAGAAATTCTACAGCTACGCGGAAATCATCGAGCTGTCAGCGTTTTTCTGCCTCACGGCCGGCGGCAATCGCATGGCGAAAAGCTGGAGCATTGAAGCTCACGGCGAGGTGCCCGCAATCCCAGAGAATGCCATGTCGATTCACGGAAGCGCCGAACGCGAATCACCGCGTGAATCTTCGCACTCGGCGTAGGGTCCGTTGCACTTTTGAACGAGCGGGCGCGCCAAATAAAAAAAGAGCCGCCAGCGTTCATTTCGGTATCAAGGAGATGAATACGATGAGACGCTTCTTCATACACGCGCTCGCAACCGGAATTTTGTTCGGTGCGGTTTTGATTTTGCTATCGAGCAAGCCGCTGGCCGCTGCCGATGACACGCCGGCGTTCCGCCCGGCGGACCACAGTTTGGCCGAGGCTCTCGCGAATGGCGACAAGAAGTCAGCCGCCGCTCTCCTGGACGAGCGTTTCCAGTGGGTCGAGGCGAATGGCAGAATCCATACCAAGGCGCAGGTCCTCGATGATCTGGCCCAGTTCGCCGCCGACAACGAAGGCGCAATGGATGTTCGAACCGTTGACCTGCTCGGCCAGGTCGAGCGCGTATTGGGGATTCACCACAATCAGCGCTTCGCGCATATCTGGGTAAAAAATTCCGCGGGCTGGCAGGCGTTCGTCTATCTGAACATTCCCATTCCGGCGGAGAGGCCGGAAAACATGGCCCCGCCGAATCCTCCCACCGAAGCGGACAAGCTCTGCGAAAATCCCTGCAAGACGCTGCCGTACAAGGCGGAGAATGCCGCGCAAGAGGGGGCCATGGCGGCCTGGTTTCGTTTGAAGAACGATGAATGGCACCCGAACCCGGAAGATTGGGCCGCCCATGCCGACGATTATCACGAGACGCTCACGCCGCGAACGGACATTCCCAAATTGCAGCATGTCCAGGAATTGGCCGAGGAACGCAAGCTTTTCGGAGAGAACGGTGGCTCGGGAGGTTCCTCGGTGCTGTCCATGCGCATGTTTGATTTCGGCAATGTGGTGATCATGGAAGCATTTCAAGGACGAAATGCCTCCGCGAAACCCACCAGCTGGAATCTGCGATTGTTTCTAAACCGAGGCGACGGCTGGAAAATCGTTTTGAGCGCTCAGACCAATATCACCTAGCTTGGATTCGACCCGCGCAAGGAGTGTGCCGGAACGTAGCATCTGGTAGGGATGCCGCGGAGCGTTACAGCCACCGTCCGTTCCTTGACACTTGTCTTGCCTACATTCGGAATCCGTGCTTATCGGCGAACACTTCGTCAAGCACCGCTCTAATCGTCAATCCTGAAATTATTTCAACAGCACGTCCTATCCAACGATTCTCGTAGCGGTCCTTATCCACTTTGGCCGGGTGGCAGGCCCATGGCGATTTTATACAACTTTGGTTCCGGCGCTGAAGGCGCCGCCGCATGGTAGCCCAGGGCAACGCCCTGGGTTTTGGAATCGATCGGTGCGCCCTGCAAGGGCGCAGGACTCCTCCGCCCTTGCAGGGCGCAAGAGGCGCCTCGGACTCGTTCCCGGGGCGTTGCTCCGGGCTCGCATGATCCGCGCCCTGGGTGCGTCAACGTGACTGAGTTCTGAATCGGAGAAAACTGCTACGGAACGATTTATGAGATTGGCGCTAAATTCTTGTGAGAAATTCGCGCTATCTCCTCCGGCAGCGCCAGTCGGAACGATCGCCGTGACTATCCTGCCGGCTTCTTCTTTCCGGATTTGCGGTCGTCGAGAACAAAGTCTCCATTTCCGATGCCATGCGCGTCTATCTGCATGAACCGAATTCGAACGAACTGGCCCGTCGCGCTCTCCAGGTGGAATATCTTTCCGCAACCTGGCGCGAGAGATTTAGCCAAATAATTAATCCTCACCAGCAAGGTGGAAGCACCTCGGAGTGACTACGCTGCGGGTATCTTCTTTCGGCAGTGGCTCATTTCGAGGAATTGGACTGCATTCTTCGTTCCAGGGCCTGAATGTCGTCATCAAGGAGTTACAATTCGCCTTGTAAACTTCTGGGCGTAGAAGCGGTGATCCCTCTGGAAGACATTTCGAGCCTTATGCGTAGGCGAGCGCTCATAAGATAATGCAGCCACTGCGAATCGTTCTCGTATTTTGGAATGTCCATTTTCTAAGACTCCATGAGTCCAGCGATTTCCTCGATTGACCAGACATGATCGGTAACCCCGGCTTCCATAGCTGTCGCCACGCGCAAGGTCTAGTGAATTCGCGCGAAATTATAGTGCATGTAGTGGAGCGGCACACGTGACGGGTGGTTCTCAACCTTCTCGCTGAATCCATTGAGGTCAAGCAAATAATGAAGCTTCCCCTTAGGGGGTGTGTTATAAAGATTCGCGCTATAATTATAGTTGGTTGTTAGCGGCTCGGCGGTGGGTGTTTGCGGCACCCTCCGTAGATCGGGAAGCCGGGCTTCCTCGGGGCGTAGTTTACCCCAAAGGGGGCCGATTTGCCAACACCAATCCTTCGCCGTAGCGGGTTCCGGTCAATGGCAGACAAAAGGGAGCGCGGAGCCACGAAAGAAGCCGTGCTGAAGTTGAACGTCAAAGGCCCTGCCGTCCGCAGCGGGAGAATTTCCGTCCCCGACCTTATCAGAATATGCCAAGAGGCCCAAAATAGCGTCAATAGGCAGGCAGAGGCAATGGAAGGTCGAAAGACCATTCATCCTGGTCCGGTCAAGGATGCGATTCGGAGAGGATGCACTCTGGACCTGGTCCGCATCGGGAAAGGAAGCACAACTCTCAGCTTCGTGCCAGCAGAGCCTCAGAAACGAATCCCTTTCCCCGATCAAACTACCTTTGCTTCCGATGTGGTTGAGGAGCTTGCCAGGACGATTAAGTATTTCGGCAACGGAAAGGACAAAGACCGCGCGGTAGACGAAGGCGTCTTGCAAGGCATCTACGCGTTGGGTGGAATCGCAGAAGGCAGGCGCATAACTGAAATTGTGTGGATTTCTCCAAAAACAGGGGGACACAAGCGCATCGCGGCGAAGGTCAACAGGGTATTGCATGAACGTGTCGCTAAGAGACTAAGCCGTCCAAGAAAGCAGATCGTACAAGTCGATGGCGTGCTCGACATGGCCGATTTCAAACCCAATGACCTTAAGTGTCGAGTAGACCCAGCTTACGGAGCGACGGTGCTTTGTACGTTTGAAGAAAGAGACTCAAGTCGGGTGCAATCTTTGCTACGAGAGCCTGTGAGAGTCATAGGAGAGGGAATATTCCAGGCTTATACCGAGCGGCTTGAATCCTTACACATTCAGACTATCGAGAGGCTTCCTTCATTGTCACTTGGCGAAGGGAATTACTATGCAGAATCATCTTTGACCGATCTTGCTGCAAAACAGAAAGTTAAACCTGTAAAGAGCATTGTGGAACTTAGCGGTGGATTTCCAGACGATGAGAACATTGACCAATTCCTAGATGAGATTTACAAAGCCAGAAAGTAGGAAATTATACGTCCACCCCAGCGGATGCAGTGCTCTTAGACACGGATGTTTTTTCATATCTCGGACGATCCGGTGATACTCGGGCAGCACTCTACCGCCCGCACGTAGACGGAAAACTCGTCGCGGTGTCATTCATAACTGTAGGGGAGATACTGTTCGGCGCGTACAAGAATAAGTGGGGAAGCACGAAGCTAGAACAAATAAAGACGCGCCTCAGATCAGTGACCATTGTTCCTTACGATTGGACTGTATGTCAGACCTACGGTGATTTGAAGGCAAGGCTTCAAGAAGCGGGGAGAGGCGTTGCCGATAACGATCTTTGGATCGCAGCCTGTGCCGTAAGACACTCCATCCCTTTAGTCTCGAATAATCGCGCACATTTTGAGGGCATTCCTGGATTGGTGCTAATCAGTGAAGCGCCTGTCATCGCTCAGATTCAATCTCAGAAAGACATGTTTAAGTAGCCTGGCGAGATGAACCCCACCGAGCTTTTGCAGTCTTCTTCGCAATCGATCTTCCTTTCTCGGCTGACAATTTAGCTGCGCGCGTGTTACCACCTTTCATACCGCCTTTGCGCCCTATGGTGGCAAGGTATTGCGTAACTGTTTGTGCTGATTCTTCTGTGGATAGCCGCACGATCTCAGCGGCTAGTTGGTTTGGGTCTTTCGGGAGCGGCTTGCTTGAGCGCCTCATGCACTCACTGTGGCAGGATTGCGGCTGGCGTTCTGCCGGGTCTTAAAATCAAATTGAGTCACTACCCTTCTTTCCGGATTGGCGTTCGTACGGGGCGAGTTCGAGCAAAGCAACGGCCGCAAGCGCGGCGACGCCTGCCACGCCGGCGACGGTGTATGCGGGGAAAGCAGGCAGACGGCTGATCGCCAGGGGCAGCAAACCGGAAACGGCGCCGAGCGCGTATAGAACCAGGACGGCGCTGCGCTGGCCGTTAAAAAGATTCGCAAGGCGGTGCGCGGCGTGGTCCTTTCCGGGCGTCGTGAAAGGAATAAAACCGCGGCGAGAGCGGGAAATGGAAATCAGCGTCGTGTCGAAGATCGTCGCGCCCAGGATGAATACCGGCACGAGCCACGCGGTTTTGGGCCCGCCGGCCATCACCGGCCGCAACTTCAGGGCCAGCGTGGCCATCAAGAAACCAAGAAACATCGCGCCGCCATCCCCCATGAAAATTTTCGCGGGCTTGAAATTCCAGCGCAGGAATCCGGCAGCGGCGCCCAGGACGGCAGCGGCCATCGTGCTGACCAGTATCTGTCCGCTCCGCAATGCAAAAATGGCGAAGAAGAGCGACGCCACGGCGGCGATTCCGGCGCAGAGTCCGTCCATGTGGTCCAGAATGCTGAAGGACGCTGTGATGCCGACGACCCACACCAAAGTGAGCGCGGTATCGGCCCAGAGGCCGGCGGTCCCCGGCCAATACGTGGAAAAAACCTGCGCGCGGATGCCCGTGGCCAGCAGGATCACGGCCGCGGCAGGCATGGCGCCAAATAATTTGATTTGGTGATGCAACAGCCCGCGGTCATCCAGGATGCCGACCACGGCGACCAGGGTCGCGCCCGCATAAATGCCCAGCACCTGGAGGAGGGCTGGGCCGCCCATCGAAACCAGCAGCGCGATCAGAACGCCGCAATAAATCGCCAATCCGCCCAGCAGCGGAATCGGGTGGAGATGAACCTTGCGCGGACCGGGACGGTCCACCATCCCGACGCGCAGGGCCAATTGGCGCACGGGAACCGTGAGTCCCAATGATGTAAGTAAAGCAACAGTAAATGCGATCAGCCCCGCGTTCATGAAAGCATCGGTTTCAGCGCTCCGTAAGCATCCGTTTGAAAATGGATTCCACGTGCGCGCGATCCCTGTCCTTATAATACCAGTCGATGGTGCGCTTCAGCCCTTCCCGGAACGGCACTTTCGGCTCCCAGCCTGTTAGCTTCTTCGCCAGCGAATTGTCCGCCACGCGATTCAGCGGACCCGTCGGCATGTTGGGCAGCAGCTTGACTTCGGCTTTGTGCCCGGTGAACTCCATCACCAATTTGACGGCGTCGATGACGCGAATTCGCTCCATCGTTCCCAAGTTGATGGCCGTGCCGTCGTCGATTTTCTCGCCGGCCGCGATGGTTCCGGAAACGATATCGTCGATATAGGTCCAGTTCCGGATCTGCGTGCCGTCGCCCCAGACTTCAAACGGATTGTGCTTGAGGAAGGCGCGCGCAATCATGGCGATGACGGCATGATTCTCGACGCCGCGCGGGCCGTAGACGGTGAAATAGCGGCAGGACGCAGCCTTCAGGCCGTGCTCCTTGTGATAGGCCTGCAGTGTGAATTCCGCCATCAGCTTGGCCCATCCGTACGTGTTGTCCGCGTCGTTGGGTCCTTTCGTCAAGTCTTCCGTGAGAAAAACCTCCTTGGTGACGTCCGACTGGAGAAAATTCGGATAGACGCATCCCGAAGAGGCAAAAACAACCTTGACCACTTTCGCCTTCAGCGCTTCCCAGAAAACCAACCCGTCGAGAAAAAAATTGGATGCCGGACCGGCCTGGTGCAGATCCACGTAGCCGCGTCCGCCGTGGTCGGCGGCGAGATGAAAGATCGTGTGGATTCCCTGCATCGCGGCGCGCGCAATGCCCGGCTCGCGCAGGTCGGCGCGTATGAACTCGATCTTCCCAGTGGCGATGTGGCCGGCAATGTTACCCAGGTGCCCGCTCGTCAAATCGTCCACCACGCGAATTTTCGCCCCGCGCTCAATCAATTGATCGGCAAGGGATGAACCGATGAAAGAGGACCCTCCCGTGATCAATACCGTCTTTCCCGTCCACATCGTTTCGGTCTTCGTCATTCGCGAACAGTTTCCTCCATTGTTTCGGTGAAAATTTTGAGCTGCTTCACTCTATCATAGGAATTTGCGATCTCTCGGGCGCGCAGGCCCATGTTTCGTATCTGTTCCGAGTCCTGCAACACCCCGCGAAGGGCCGCTACGACGGCGTTGGGGTCGTCCGGATTGGCAGCCAGGCCGCAAGCCGACCGGCGAATGATGCGCACCACGTCGCACTCTTCCGGAGCAATTCCCAGCACGGGACGCCCGGCAGCGAGCGTCGGGTACATTTTGCTGGGGACAACAACGCCTTCCAGTCCTCTCTTCACCGTGACGACGTGCATATCCCCGGAAGAAAGAACCATGGCGATTTCACTGGCCGGGCGGAACGGCAAAAAACGCACCGCACGGCATCCGGCGGCCATCGCCTCGACCTGCGATTTCATCGCGCCTTCACCGACAAACACGAGACCCACGCCTTCCTTTTCGAGGATGCGTATTGCCGAAATCAGCGTCTGCCAGGCGCCGTAGAAACCCAAATTCCCGGCGTGAACCAAAACGAAATGGAAGTCGCCGCGTATCTCCCGCGCCACGGAATTGTCCGCCAAGGGCAATGTCTCAGGAATCGTAATTCCATCCCGTGAGACCACCACACGGGCCGAATCCACGCCTTTTGCAACGATCCGGTCCCGCATGTCTTCCCCAAGCACAATGACGCGTGAAGCGCGGCGCAATGCCCACCGGTGCAACTTTTCCCAGCGCGCAGTGAAACTTCCCGGGCGGACGATTGAACCGCCGACAGCCATATCGGGATACATGTCGCGGATGTTGTAAACGAAGGGCCGCCTCGACAGTTGCGCCACGGCCGCTCCCACAATGCCTTCCATCGGCGGATCCGTCATCGCCAATACCACGTCGGAACGAATGGATATCGCCCGCGGTATCGCCAGTGACAGATACGTCAGGTAGTTCGAAACTCGCCGGCGCATCTGGAACCGCGGGTAGGCGGTGGAACCGACGCGCTCGACGGCGAGATTCCCGCGGACTTCCCGGCGAAGCAGGTAACGCGGATGGCGCTCGGACGGGTCATAGCTCGGACGGCCCGCGAGCACCGTGACGCGATGCTTCTCCGCGAGAGCATCCGCCACCTGCGCGGCGCACTTGGCCGTGGCGCTGGTGTCCGGCGGGAAATACTCGTTCAGGAGAAGGATGTGCACGGAATCAGCGCGGCGCCTCGGTCGAGCCGGGCTTGCGCACAAAAATGTCGCCCAGAACTAGGACATCCATCTTGGTGCGCAGAAAACATTCGATGGCTTCCTCGGGGCGGCAGACGATGGGCTCGTTATCGTTAAACGAAGTGTTGAGCACCAGGGGCACTCCGGTGAGATTGCCGAACTCACGAATCAGCCGCCAGTAGCGCGGATTCGCCTCCTGCGTGACGGTCTGGAGCCTGCCCGTGCCGTCCACGTGCGTGGGCGCGGGAATTGCTTGGCGCTTCTCGGGCCGCACCGAATAGGCCTGCGTCATGAACGGAGAGGAATAGGACTTTTCGAAATACTCTCCCGTGGCCTCCGCAAGTATCGACGGAGCGAAGGGGCGGAACATTTCACGGTGCTTGATCCTGGCGTTCAAGATATCTTTCATATCGGCGCGGCGCGGATCGGCGACAATGCTGCGATTGCCCAACGCCCGCGGGCCCCATTCCGCGCGGCCCTGAAACCAGCCCAGAATCTTACCGGCGGCAATTTCTTTCGCGGCTTCTTTTGCGGCCACTTCTTCGGGAAGCTCGGAAATTTCCATGCCTTCCGCCCGCAGGCGGCTGGCGGCAACGGCCGCCCGCACCTGATCGGGCGTATAGCCCGGACCCCAGTAAGCGTCCTGCATCACGAACGAACGCGGCTGCCCAAGAACCTGGTGATGGACGAAATACGCTGCGCCGACGGCCAAACCCGCGTCTCCCGCCGCGGGCTGGACGAAAATCTGTTCGAACGGCGTTTGGTCAAAAATTTTCCCGTTGGCAACACAATTAAATGCCACCCCGCCCGCGAGGCACACTGCCTTCTGGCCGGTGCGTGCATGCAGCGCGCGAAGCATTTCGAACAAAACCTCCTCCAGACGAGCCTGCAGAGACGCAGCCCCATCGCGATGGATTTTTTCCACCGGGGCCGCGGGATCGCGGGAGGGCCCCAAGCGCTCGGCCATGTGATCCGAGAACATGGCGCCGAGTTCGGGAGTCTTTCCGGAGTCGCTCCAACTCATCTCGGGGCCCGTGCGGTGGTGCTTGAAGTATTCAAGACCCAGACGGAAGCCCATGCCTCCGTTTGTGCGGACGATGCGGCGAAATTCATCCAGGTAAGCGGGTTCGCCGTAAGCGGCCAGGCCCATGACCTTGAATTCATCGCCAAACTTGCGAAACCCGAGATACTGGGACACCGCAGTGTAGTACATGCCCAGGGAATGGGGAAACGCGATCGCTCCGGAAACGCCCATCCGGTTTCCCCGCCCGGTTCCCCACATGGTGCTGGCGAAATCGCCGAGCCCATCCGCGGAGAGCAGAGCGGCCTCGTCGAAGGGAGATACGAAAAACGCGCTCGCCAGATGCGCCTGATGATGCTCGACGCGATGGAATTGCGCTCGAATCTTGTCCGGCGCGACGTCAAAGGCCAGCGCCAGGGCTTCCGGAATGCCGACAAATCGAGCCAGCACTTTAGCGCGCTCGCGGGCGAAGCTCGGCATCTTCAAGGCATACAGGAGCTTTGTGCCGAGGCGCGCCCAGGGATTGCGCGGTATAGCAAATATGGTTAACTTCAGAAAGAGTAATCCCGGCGGCGGCCAGGCAGTAGCGGATCGCCGCGGACGGAAATCCCGCGGCGTACTTCACGCGGTTAAAGCGTTCTTCCTCCACGGCGGCGATCAGGCGGCCGTCGGAAACGAGGGCCGCCGAGGAATTGCCGTGATACGCGTTGATCCCAAGTATGTGCATCCGGAATTATTTTCTCCCCGCCCTCGGGTGCGGGCCCTAGGCGCCGTCCCGCCTAGGCGGGCTGGCTTTGGCGCGTCGGTGACTTGGAGCCCACCGGAATTAGGACCGCAGACTGGATACTCCGCGCGCAATCGCGGCGGGACGAACGGCCTCCGCATCCGAGGTTGCGTTTGTCACAGCGCCGGTCACATGGCGGCTAATCCACGCGTTGAGCACGTAAAGACTCCACGGGCGCGACCAGTTGGTTTGTCCGATGATGAAATTTTGCCAGGCGCCGCTCACGGCGCGCAAGTTCATGTATTGCATTAACGGTGGCGTAAGGTTTGCCAAATCCTGCGAGATACGCACACCGAGCGGGCCCCGCAGCCACAAGTCCCAGGGAAGCGTGAACGTCCGCTTGGCCTGGCCTACAACATCGTCCGGCAGGACATCGGACAGGGCTTCGACGAGCAGCGCTTTTGGCACGCCGTTCACGAATTTCTGCCTCTTCGGCAATCGTGCCACAAACTCAACCAGGCGGTGATCGAGCAATGGGACGCGAACCTCCAGCGAATTGGCCATACTGACGGCGTCGGTATCCCGCAGAAGCGTATTGACCATGTACGATTGCAGCTCGAAGCAGGAAACGGAATTGAACGAATCGAGCGCCGGCCTGCCGCGTAGTTTCCCGCATGCGCTGGCGCCAAGGAGGCGCTGCTTCATTTCCGTTTCCCCGGCCCTCGATCGATTCAAAGTAGGGAGCCAGGAGGCGATGCACACGGGAAGGCGTGAACAGGAGACGCGTGAAATAGTATGCGTGGGGAAAATCTTCAGGTGAGCGCCACGCCGCAGCCGCCTTGCGAACCGCATCCCCTGCAGCGATCTTGACAGCCACCGCGGCGGTCAGGCGCCGGAGCGGGCGGGGAACCCACCGGCCCAGCCCAGCCGCGAATGCCGCTTTCGGGACGGTCGTGAACGTGGAATAGCCGCCAAAAATTTCGTCGCCGCCCAGGCCGGAGAGGGCCACCTTCAGGCCGGCCAGATGCGCCGCCCGGGAGACGAAATACGTGTTCAGCGCGTCCATCGTGGGCTGATCCAGCGCGTTCACCGCGTCATCCAGTTGCGCGAGGACCTGGTCGGGACCGAGGAGGACCTCTTGATGGTTCGTTTTGAAATGCTTCGCGGTCTCGCGGGAAATTTTCGATTCGCTGAAACGCTGCTCGGGAAACACGACCGTGAACGTGCGCAAGTCACTCTGGCAACGGCTGGCGAGCGCCACCAACGCAGTGGAATCGAGGCCGCTCGAGAGGAACACGCCGAGTGGAACATCGGCAATCAGGTGGTCGCGGACGGTTTCTTCGAGCAACGACCGCAGCTGTTGTGCCGCATCCTGGAAATTTTTCGGCCGGGCCGAATCCGTCTGGAGCGCGGCCGCTGAAAAATCCCAATAGCGTTTCGGCCGGAGGTCCGCCGGGGGAGCGTTGGCCTGCAAGGTGATGGAATGGCCGGGTGGAAGAGAAAACACGCCTTCGACGAGGGTGGACGGCTCGGCGACTGAGCCAAACAGAAGATAGGCTTCCAGCGAATCCGCCGCCACGCGGGGCGCAATGCAGCCACTGGCCATCAGCGCACGAACTTCGGAGGCAAACAGGAAAGCCCCGTTGGCGCGCGAATAGTAGAGCGGCTTGATCCCCAGGCGGTCACGGGCAAGGAAAATTCGCGCGTGGCGCGCGGCATCTCCGGAAGTTCCGGAAGCACGGGCGTCCCACACGGCAAAGGCGAACATCCCGCGGAGTTCACGGACACACTCGTCGCCCCATTCTTCGTAGGCGTGGACGATGACTTCGGTGTCGGACTGTGTGCGAAACGCGTGGCCGCGTCCTTCGAGCGTGGCGCGCAATTGCTGGAAATTGTAGATCTCGCCGTTGAAGACGACGGCCACGTTGTCTGCTTCGTTGAATACGGGCTGGTGGCCGCCGGGAAGATCAATGATGCTAAGGCGGCGGATTCCCAGCGCCACGGAGGGAGCGACGAGCAGCCCATCTTCGTCCGGGCCGCGATGCCGAAGCGCCTCCATCATCCGGCGCGTAATGGCTTCCGCCTGCTCGGTGCGCTCCATTCCAATGACGCCGCAGATTCCACACATGGTGTTATTTGGGGTTGCTAACCAGAACTTCTCCCGCCCTTACCAGTTGGCCGCGCAAACGAACGCGAATCATGGGGTAACCCTTCATCCGACGCGCCCCTCCGATACCAGTTCCTGGTAGAGCGATTCCATCCGGGCGAGTGGCTCGGCCCAACCGAGCGAGCGTGACACCTCGCCGCAGCCTGCGCGCAAACGCGCGGCGAATGCGGGGTCATCCAGAATTTTTTCGAGCCCCGCCTCCAGAGCGGCACAGTCGTGGGGAACGACGAGGCCCGCGCGTCGATCCACCATCGGCGCGATTCCGCACCGGTCGGTTACCAGGACGGGCGTCCCGCACGCGACTGCTTCCGCCGCGGTATTGCCGAAATTCTCATTCTGCGAGGGCAGGACGAACAAATCCGCATCCCGATACGCGGCCCACTTGGCGTCGCCGTATAGCGGTCCCGTGAACAAGACTCCCCCGTTCAAACCCATTTGCGCGGCGAGAGTTTCGAGATGCCGCCGAAAGCCATCCCCTTCATCGGGTCCCGCCAAAACGAGCAGTGCGGGCCGGGAGCCATTCTTGCGGCGCTGCCAGCGCGCGAACGCTTCGAGCATGATGTCCGGACTCTTCTTTGATACAAGACGTCCCAGGAAAAGTACAAGTTTCACATTACTGGAAATGTTCCATTGGTTACGAAAGTGGCCTGGCGGAGGGAATTCCACGGGCACTTCAATTCCGTTGCGACGTACGACAATCTGACGATCCGGAACACCACCGTTCCTCAACTCTTGACGTTCCTGTTCCGCGGTCGCGATCAAGCGGCTCGCGCCGCGAAGCATAGCACCGCCCAGAAACGCGTGGTAAACGCGCTTCATCCAGATGTTTCGAACAATGGGTTGGAACATGCCCATGGGTTCGACCACATACGGCCGGGCCAGACGGCGGCAGGCGCTTGCCACTTGGGGTCCTATCAAATCGTAGAGACCGTAGATGTGAATGAGATCATAGGAGGCCAAGCGCTCACGGCAGAACGCGGAGACTCCCGGGTTCCAAGTAATCGCCCGATACCGGGAGCGCGTGCGCAGGTAGACGGCTTCGACGCCATCTTCGTGAGCTTCGAATCCCCATCGGCTGGCTGTCGCATTCACTGTTTTTCGGGTGGCGGCATCAAAACCATGATCGGCGCTCAGAACCGTCACCTGATGCCCGGCGGCCGCCATGCCCCGAGCGAGCGCTCTTACTTTGACCGTGGGGCCTCCTCTATCCAAAAATGGGTAGTAGGATTGCGTCACTTTAAGAATCCGCATACACAAGTAGTTTCGACTTCAAACCGAAATGCATCAGACTCTAAAGATTCCCCGGGCGAATTATACTCCGGCGGAGTTCCTCGTCGTTCGAACCTTGCATTACTGTTGCCGGATAAGAACATCTTCCATCGCGTGGCGGAGTCCCGTCTGAAATCGTTCGAAGGTATAGGCAGCCTGGACACGCTCGCGCCCCCGCGCCCCCATTTCGCAAGCGCGCGAGGGATCAGCCAAAAGCGATTCGAGCGCGCTCGAAAGAAGCGCGGCGTCACCATGCGGCACGAGCAAGCCGGTCACACCATCCTCAATCACTTCCGGCGTGCCGCCGTGAGCGCCGCCAATCGCGGGCTTGGCACAGGCCATCGCTTCCAGGAACACAAGTCCGAATCCTTCGCCGCGGCTGGGCAGGGCAAACACATCGCAGTGGGCATAACATGCGAACAGCTCCTCCTGCGTGAGGCCGAAGAGAAAGTGAATGTGGTCCGCCACGCCGGACTCATGCGCAAGCTGTTCGAGCCTCGGCCGATCTTCCCCTTCACCGACGAGAACCAAGACCGCGTCCGGCACGGTCCGCAGGAGGCTCGGCATCGCGGAAATCAAAGTGTCGGCGCCTTTGTATCGCTCGGCAGGATCCCAACGTCCCACCGTGAGAATCACGCGAGCGCGCTCCGGAAAGTCCGCGGGACGCGACGGAGGGGTGGGCGCTCGAAATCTCGCCTCGAATTCAGGATCGAGACCCCAGGCCAGACACTGAACTCGCTCCGCGCGAATTTCCTGCTCGGAGATCAGATGCTGGGCCGTGTCCCGGCTGGGTGCGATGACCAAATCGGCGCCGCGAAGCGCGGAGCCGCGCAGCCAGCCAAGCGGCTGCCATACCTCCAGCCCGTGGGCGAACACGATCGAGCGAAATTTTCCCGAGCGCAATCGCATCAGCGCAACGAGGGGGGCCAGAGTGGGGATGCAGTGCGATCACGAGCACCGGCTGGCGACCCGCCGCACGCAAGGCTGCGAGGGCGAATTGCGGTTTGTTGCGCGCGTATCCGGAAAACAGGAATTCAGCAGGACCGACACGCACCGTGTGCAGCCCCGGCGGATCGTTGAGGCTCAGAAAACGGTACGCCAATCCGCGATCGGCGGCAAACTTCGCCGCAACGGCGGCGACGTGACGACCGGCGCGCTGCACGCCTCCGGCCGAAAGCATTTCGGTAAATAATCCGAGGATCATTTTTTCAAGGGCGCCTTTTCGCTATGGTCCGGGAGGTGCTCCGCGCTTTGCTGCGATCTGCCCAGGCGCGCTTGCTCGAACAGTGCCTTCATTTCCGCGGCGTTATGTTCCCAGGCGAAATTCCGGGCCGTGCGCGCGGCGTTCGCGCCCAGGCCGCAGCGGAAGCTGGCATCCTCCAGCAATTTGCGAATCCATTCCGCAAGAGTACGAACATCCTCGGGATCTTCGAGAATGAGGCCATCCGAACCGTGAGAAATAATTTCGGCGCCCCCGTTCCGGCGTGAAGTGATGACCGGCAGGCCGCTGGCCATGGCCTCCGCGGGAGGCTGCGCGAAAGCGTCCTCCAGCGAAGGACCGACGTAGGCATCGGCCGCGGCATAAAAGAATTCGACATCAGGACGCGGCGGCAAAAATCGCACGCGCCCGTGCAACTGATGGCGTTCGATCGCGGCCTGATAGGGAGCGGGATTGTCCTGACCGGCCACCAGGACGGTCAGGCGAGAGTCTTGCAGCATCCCGGCGGATTCCAATACACTGGGAAGACCTTTGTTCTTCCATCCATTACCAATCAGTAATAAAACAAAATCAGTTTCGCCAAGGCCCAGGCTGGCGCGCGCGTCCAGACGAAGGGAGGCGCGCCGTTCGGGATTGAACCGCGAGAGATCGAGACCCCCATAAATCACGCTAACGCGATCCGCGCGGCCATAGTAGTGGCTCAGGTCCGATGCGACTTTCCGGGAGACGACCGCCAGAGGCCTGTCTGGACGAGGATACACGCGGCCCTCGAGAAATTGAATCAGACGATAGTAGATTCTCCGGTGAAGGAGTTGCGGCCAGGTTTTTACCGGATTGCGGGACAGCCGTACTTCGTTCGCCACGCTCTCCCGGAGGCGCGCGAAGACCACATGAACGGAAATGACATCGGCGTCGAGGCAGTTGATTCCTGGAGAGTACACTACCTCATAAGCTAATCCGCGAAACCGGCGGTCGCGCCATCGCCAAAGATGATTCGCCAGAAACCACCACACGTAGGCAAACAAGTGAGGGCCTGGAAGGGCCGGAACGCGATGCCAGGTGATCCTGTCGAGGTCCACATCCTCGACACGGTTGCTGTAGACGTGAATTTCGTAATCACCGGCCAATCGCTGGACGCATTCGGCGACGCGGCGTTCGGTGCCATGACGTTTGTCAATAAAGGGAGAGACAACGGCGATGCGTGGTCTGGGCATGAACAGGCGCGGCGCTATGGGCTGACCTGCATAAGTTCGCACCACCGCTGGAGCACAAACAAGCTCCAAATCCGCGACCAGCCGACGGAGGCTTCCGACCGCTCGTAGCGGCGCCAGAGATCATCCACCGTTCGGAACTCCAGCACCTGCCGGCTGCCAAGACGCTGCTGGGAGAACGTGTCCCGCATTGTGGCATGCAGGTCTCGCGTGATCCATCTCTTGAAAGGAAATGTGAATGTCCGCTTCCGGCGCGTTTCCAAGTCTTCCAAGAGATTGGCGGGAAGAAAACTCTTCGCGGCATCGAGGAGAAGGCGCTTTTGGTGGATGCGGGTTTCCGAGGGCACAGGAAGCAGAAACTCGACGAGACGGTGGTCGAGAAAGACCGGGCGGACTTCGATGCTGTGCGCCATGCTGGTGGCATCGAGATCGCGCAACAAACGCGGCTCGAGGTGCGTGTGAATGTCCATGAAGGCGAGCCGATCGAGGAGGTTTTCACGCTCGACCAGTTTTGACCAGTAGGCCAGATGATGCCGCGCTTCGGCGTGGTGGCCGTTTTGGCCGAGCGCGGGCGAGAGCAGGCCCGTGACGTCGCGGTCCAGGAAGAGGACTTTGACCGCCATCTGCGAAGCGACAAACGGATCGTCCGCACCGATCAGATAGGAGAGCTTGCGCCACCGAAACGGCAACGCTTGCCGGTCCAAGACGCGGCCGAATACCGCGGCGGGCAAGGGGCGCGCCCAGCGAGCAACCGCGTTGAAGCGTTGGAACCAGGCCAGCGATTCGTAACCACCGAACAATTCATCGCCGCCCTGCCCGGAGAGGGCGACCTTGAATCCCGCCTCGGCTGCCAGCTTTGAAATCCAATAGGAATTCAGGCCGTCAACGCTCGGCTGGTCGAGACCCCAGATGGCATGGTCGAGGCCGGCGGCCACTCGGCCGGCATCCAGAGTGACGACTTGGTGCGGAATGTCGAGGGCGCGGGCTGTGCGGCGGCTATGTTCGGTTTCATCGAACTCGGCTTCGCCGAAACCAACGGTCATCGCGGAGAGATTCTGGGCGCCAGCTTTCCGCGCCGCAGCAGCCAGGCAAGCGGAATCTGTGCCTCCACTCAAAAACAACAAGACAGGAACGTCAGAGACCAAATGGTTGCGCATGGCGTCGACCAATACATCCGCGAGGCTGGAAGCAAGCTCTTTGGGAGGAGGCGCCGCGGAATTGCGGGGGTCCAGCTTCCAATACGGCTCGGTGCGCCACTCCGCGTCACGCCAAACTCCGGTGTGGCCCGGGGCCAGCGGAGTGACTCCGCGGATCGCGGTCCAAGGGGGAGGGATATGCCCGAGTTGAAGAAACGCGCGGAGGCCCGCGGGATCGAGCTGTTTGGGCAGCAGGCCGGAGGCGAGCAGCGCCTTGATCTCCGATGCAAAAAGTAGCCGATTTCCGGAGCGATAAAAATATAACGGCTTGATGCCCAGGCGATCGCGCGCGAGGAAAATTCGCGCGTGGCGCGCGGCATCCCCGGTAGTGCCGGAAGCACGGGCGTCCCACACGGCGAAGGCGAACATCCCGCGGAGTTCACGGACGCACTCGTCGCCCCATTCTTCGTAGGCGTGGACGATGACTTCGGTGTCGGAATGCGTGCGAAACGCGTGGCCGCGTCCTTCGAGCGTGGCGCGCAATTGCTTGTAATTGTAGATCTCGCCGTTGAAGACGACGGCGACGTTGTTTGCTTCGTTGAAGAGTGGCTGGTGGCCGCCGGGAAGATCAATGATGCTGAGGCGGCGCATTCCCAGCGCCACGGAGGGAGCGACGAGCAGCCCATCTTCGTCCGGGCCGCGATGCCGAAGCGCCTCCATCATCCGGCGCGTAATGGCTTCGGCCTGTTCGGCGCTTTCCATTCCAATGACGCCACAAATTCCGCACATCCTGCGTTACTCTACCTGGAACGACAGGGGAGTTCCACCGCTACCTGAAGGCGGTTGTTCCCAGCAACTCGCAGGCGCCGGTACGGTCTCCACGGACACCCATCCCATGAAGCGGCCAAGAAAATATTTACTTGTGAAGAATTATAGTCCCGAAGCGATTGGCTAGAAGGCTCTTGAAAGTTCCGCGCTCATGGCTTAGACAGGAGTAGTGCATTAAACATTCCGCTTGCCGCCAAGCGCTCAACGGCGGGGCGCAGCACGTCAGACGAACCCGGCGCCGCAATCCCGGTAAGGCCGCCCAGCAGGGCTACCTTCGTCCCAAGGCAAGCTGCCAGCGGGCCATGCCGCGTGCGTGCTGGCGCGCAGGCGTGTGAATTGGTTGCGGCAACTGAGCGAGCTTTGGCAGGCGGTACAGAACACCGATCAGCAGCCACATGTAGGCGTTGTTCACGAAGTTCTGATACGGGGGAAGGCCGAAATACATGAGCAGAACCAGAAGCACGACTGCATACCACCAAATCGCGAAGCCAATCGGAAAATAAACGGTCTGGCGGAGTTGCTTAACGATCCGCCAGCCAGACCAGAGCAAGGCCGTAACCCACACCAGCCACAAAACAAGCCCGACAATTCCCATCTCCACAACCAGACCTCCGTAACCGCTCTCCACGCCGACATCCGGAGTGGGTTCATCCAAGAATTTCGCAACATATTGGCTGCCGAGGGAGGTTACTCCCGTACCGTAACCCGCGACCCAGCGCTCATGCTCAAAAGCCATTTGCAGATTCCGGATGGGATAGTCCCAGCTTCGCGTTTGGAGTTCCGATCCTTCGCCCTTGTAGGCCAGGGTTTCCGAAAGGAATGCCCAGTTACTTCCGAGTACAACAGGGAAAACCTCGAGCATCAAGATCAAACCAATTCCTCCGATGAGGAATGCTCTGCGAAGTGCTTTCACCAGACGATGTCCTTGCCCCCATTTCCAGGGCGCACCCCAGAGAAAGGCCCCGGTCATCACGAAAGCACTGCCCAATACGAAAACGAAAGGTGTGCGCGTCCCCGTAGTCATGACGGCGACGGTGACTACTCCGATTGCAAGGAATCCGTACTTGGCGCCGCTACGACGGCTTAACAACAGATAGCCTTGCGCGCCCATAGCCAGTATCCAAAGGAAAATTAGATACATCGAAAAGCGGCCCGCGCTAACAAATACGGAACTGGTGGCAAGGACCTCCATGTGTGTGATTGGCGATATGCGGGTCACATGGGACAGCGAGTACAACTCCGACGCGCCGTCGTCTGGAGTCAGAAAACTCACCCCCATAACGGACTGGGCCACGCCTAGACCAGCGACCACGATCCCTGCCACAACGTTGACGACCAGAAATCGTTCCAAATCGTTGGGACGTTCGAGCATGGCGTACCCGAGCAGCATCAACGGCGCGTAGTAAAAGTAGACTTTCAATCCCAGCAAACCGTACAAGATGCTGGGAGATGCTGTGTTAAAAACTTGAATGACGGCAAACCAGAAAAAAAGGGCAAGAGGCAGAAGGAAGGGGATCTTGAAAACATCCACAAGGCGCT
This sequence comes from Terriglobia bacterium, assembly GCA_963811715.1. Lineage (GTDB taxonomy): Bacteria > Acidobacteriota > Terriglobia > Acidiferrales > UBA7541 > Palsa-360. Next base: position 202,605 of record CAWESM010000003.1, on the reverse strand, counting down.
TGCGCTTAGCGACGTAATAAGAAGTATAGGCGACTCCGACTAGAAAGTCCTTGGCAAAAAAAACGGTCATGCTGTTGCCGAGGTACTTTCGCGCCAAGTCTTCGAAGAGCAGCCAGACCAGAAAAACCAACACACCGGCTCGCCAATCATTCAAGATGTGCACAACCAACGCAGCTACAAACACGCTGAGTCCAAACATGATCAGTGTCTGGTCCGAGCCAGAGATGATCCAACTCGCCATTTCCCAAATGAGCCCGATGACAATCAGGCCCAGTGCAATGCCCTGAACCTGGCGCTTCCCTCTTGTGGACCCGATGGTCAGCCGCATCTCAAATCTTTCCGCACTTCCTATCCCCCAAGGAATTATGGTGGACGAATGCAAATGCCGCAATGAAGAAACTCGGGATGATTCCAAGTTCATAAGTCTTGCGCCCGTCCCGTTTTTGTTTGTTGCCGAAGACCGCTGCCTGCTCGCCGGGATTCATCGCGCGACTTCCTTTGCGCGAGGCATCCATGGCTGAAGCAGGCGGCGCCTCACACGAGCCGTGCGAGCTTCCGTAAATTGGGCCACACCATACGCGTAGGCCAGCAGGAGCAACGCGATCCCCACCCCACGGAGCAAATGCGGCAGATCGGGCTGCCAGTTTCCCTGCGGGTCGAGCAAGCCGCGCAGGAGCAGCAATACCGGGAAATGAGTCAAATAAAGAGTGTAGGAAAAACCGGAAAGAGTTTTTGCGGCATTCGCGTAGGCGGGTGATACGTCATTGCGCGCTCCCTGAATCAACGCGTGGAGCCAGAGCGCAAAGCTGAGTCCCACCAAGTAGTCCGCCGGGATGACTGGAGAATCCGGATGGAGGCGGCTCCAGGCAAGCGCACCGAAGAACAGTAGGCCCGCTGCCGTGGACATCAGCACCTGCTTGCGCGGCGATCCGAACCCCGGGGTGCGAGGCAGGTTTCCAACCAGGGCCCCGGCCAGCCAAAGTACGAAGTAGAGACCGATCTGCGCGCCGAGAAACCAAAGAAGGATTGCGGCGAGGCCCGCGTACAAAAAACGGTTGCGAATTCCCGCCCAGGAAGCCGTTGCGACCATGAACGCGGGAAACAAAATGTAATACCAGAATTCGTAGCTGAGACTCCAAAGCGGCCCATTCGAGCCAAATACCGGTGAGACGACACTCTGCAGAAAGAAGAGATTCCCGAAGAAGGCCGGAATTGTGGAGCGCACAGCGACACTCGGTGCGTAATACTTATACAGACTGCCGAAGTAAATGGAAGCCGCCTGAGGAATCCGCATCCCGATCTGATCCCAGATCGCGCCAAGAATCAGCGCTGGGAATAAAACCAGTTGCAAGCGCGTCAGGCGGTTGACGAGATACACGCTCCAGGACCACCGTTGGCCGTTCACGGAATCGATCACGCTCGTGCCAATGAAATAACCACTGAGAACAAAAAAGATCATCACGGCCTGGTGGCCGAGGCCCGTAACAGCGTAGAGAGCTTGGTACGCTAGAGACTTGTTCGCGAGAAAAGGAAAGTCCACGAAGAACAGGCCCCGCACGTGGCCCAGCATGACCGCAAGGGCTGAAACTCCCCGAATCAGGTCCAAATGGGCCGAAGCGCGTTCGGTAAGCTGGAATTTTTTAGCCAATGCAAGCCCTTATGGCTTTCTCCCCCGCGCGTTGATGCCATTGAAACCGGTTCCGACGTAGACGTCGACGAGACCCGCGTCCGCGAACCATTGGCGCACGGTCTGGATGGTTTGCGGATGGTCGTGCACGGGCGAAAACATATCGAGGGCGCTCAGGATCTTCACCTGTTTGAGCTCCTCGCCGGTGTAATCGAGTTTCGGCTGGTGCGAGATCGGTCCGATCGGAATGAGGTTGCCAATGGGCTTGCCGACGAACGGCACTCTATACAAGGCCTTTTTCAACTCGAAGGCGGGAGGAATCACCCAGGAGAGCAGTTTGTGGAGGCGGCGCGGGCCCATCCACGTGAGCCAGGGCCGAACCCAGTATTTGAGCGGAGGAAAAAGCCCGGTGTGCCGCTGGTATACATCGATGACGATTTCACCGCCCGGTCGAAGATAAGGCACCAGGCTCAGGAACGCCTCGCGCGCGTCGGGACAGTGCTGCAACACACCCATGCAATAGATTTTGTCGAACGATTCCCGGCGCAGGGGAATCCGATAGATGCTGGCCTGAAAGATGTTCACACGGGGTGAGTCGCCGTTGTTCTTGAAATTCGCTTCCACGGCGTTGCTCAAATCAAACGAGAAAACTTCGGCGCCGGTTTCCAGCGCAATCTGCGTGAAGCGGCCCATGCCGCAGCCCGCTTCCAAGATCCGTTGCCCTTCCATGCGGGCCGGCCATTGCGTGGTGAGGAAGAAGCGTTCGCGGCTCAGGTCATTTCCCATGTGGCGGTCGAGCTGCAAGTTCTCGAAACGGTTCCATTGATAGCCGAACGTCTGTGCGTAGTCTTCGCTGATGACAAACCTCGGAATCGAGCGAACGATGGGAAAGGTCCGGGCGCAGGAAGCGCAAACCAACTGGCCTTCCGCAATCGCGCCATTAATCCGCGCGGACGAAGACACCTCCACGCGCAGCGGCGAGCCGCACTCCGTACACGCAAACCATTCCGTAAATTTGGGGTCCATCTTCCTACTTTTGCTCTCCGCGGTTATCTCGTCCGCGCCACTGCCGCAGGTTCCGCAGCCACGCTGCCGGGCTCCTCTTCCGCGCGATGGCCCAAAACGTCCGCATAGCGGGCCGCGATCGCGTGCCAGGAAAAATATTGCGCGTACGCGCGGCGGCTGCGTTCCGCCAGCGCCGCCCGGAGAGCGTCGTCGGTAAGAACTCTCTCGAGCGCCGCGGAGAGCGCCTCATGGTCACCCATGGGCACGGGAAAAATTCCCGCCTCGGTGATGGGCCAGCCGGTGTCAGGCCCGGCGTAACACACTATGGGCAAACCGCAGGCAATTCCAGCGATGGCACTGCCTCGGCGGCTGGAAATCTGGCCCCGAACAAACAACATTACATCCGAGCGCGCCAGAGCGCGGCTGACATCTTCAGGAGAAAGCAAGCCGAGTGTTTCGACGCCGACACCTGAGCCGGCAAATTCGGACCGCAGCGTGGAATCGGCTTCCCGCGCGCCGCGGCCCAGGACGATGAGTTGCAGCGGCCCCGCGACAGTCTGGGCACGCTTCAGCGCATGTCCAATGTCCCGGACTTCACTAACCATATGATTACCGATATCTAAACAATATACTGCGACGGTTCTGGCATTCCCCGACGGCGTTGTGGCGTCCCGGGGCGCGCCCGGACAATTGGCGCCCACTGGGATGTAAGCCGCTTTATTGCGCGCGGGCGGCAACCAGCGCACTTTTTCCAAAGGCACGGTGAAAATGGCGCGCTCCGACTGTCTGTAAAGGCTCTCGAGGACACGAATATGACAAAACTCACGCACACGGCCGACCACGCGTTTTCCGGCGAAGGGAGCGAAATCGTGAAATACAACACCGCAGCGCACGCCGCTCTTCCGCAGAACGGAGAGAATGCGCGGCGCCTGCAAGGGGAAGCCCCGCCGCGACCACGCCAGCGTCGTGTATTGCAGCAGGACCCAGCGGCCGTGCCATGCCTCGGCCTTCTCCTGCAAATCCGCGAGCGCGGCACGCCAACCTCGCTCCGGCCATTCCAGTCTGACCGTTTCAAGACGGTAACCAAATTCCCCGACGGCCCCGCCCAGCCACTCGCAATAGTCGGCCACGCCGTCAGTGGGCTCATCGCGCCGGCCCACGAGCGCCACGATGAGTTCCGCGCTCATTTCGCCACCAACCGAGGCACCGCCAAAACGTGCAGGTCATCCACGGATTCCAGGGTGTATCCAAACCGGGGGAAAAATTCCCGCAGGAACTTGTCGTTCGCGTCCGAATGCATCTCGCAGAGGATTAAGGGGTGGCGCGCCTGGAGCAGATTTTCCGCGCCGCGGAACACTTCGATTTCCGCGCCTTCCACGTCGCACTTGATGACGTCCGGAGCGGGCGCGACGCGGATAAAATCGTCGAGCGCCACGCAACGCGTGGGCATCCCCACCGCGGCGCCTTCGCCGGGGACGAATTTTCCCACACCTCGGTCGGGAGAGGAGAGATCCGCGGCGACAAAATTCACGGCGCCGCTCGCTGACCAGATGCCCGCTTCGACCACAGTGTCGTTGATGAAACCGTTTCTCGCGATGTTGCGGCGCAAACGGCCTGCAATTTCCGGGTCCGGCTCGAAGCTGAACACTTGCCCTGACGCTCCCACCAGCCGCGCGGCGAGCAGCGAGAAAAAGCCGATGTTCGCGCCCAAATCGTAGAACACCATGCCGGGCTTGAGTCTCTCCGCCAGAATTTTTTGGATCGCGGGCTCCACCTCTCCGTGCAGGTAGTGCTGGCCGGTGCGCGGGTTAAGTTCGAGCCACAGTCCTTCGGCGGACCCGCGCTCGACGCGCGCCCACACTTTTTCATCCGCAGGCAGAAGCCGGTGGCTCAAACGGTGAGCGAGATTTCCGAGTACGGGCAGGTTCCGAAGCGATCGCAGGGGCTCAGGAAGTCCCAGCAGCAGAGAGCCGATCCATGTGCGCCCCTCGGGCATGTTATTTTTCCACCAAATAGCTTCCGATCACCAGCGCGTCCATTCCCGAACTGAAGAAAGTACGCACGGCGTCGGTCGGCGTATTCACAATCGCTTCGCCGCGCAAATTGAACGAGGTGTTCATGACGACGGGAACACCGGTTCGCTTCCCGAATTCATTGATCAGGTTCCAGTACAAGGGATTGATTTCTTTTTCGACGGTTTGCGGCCGCGCGCTGCCGTCCACATGCGTGACCGAGGGGATGATGCCGCGTTTCTCAAGCTTCACGGGATTGGTGAGGATCATGAACGGAGAGTCGCAGGCATGTTCGAGATACTCTCCGGCAACCTCCCGCAGCATCGAAGGCGCGAACGGGCGCCACCATTCGCGAAACTTCACGGCATGGTTCACTCTGACGTTCATTTCCGGATCGCGCGGGTCCGCCAGGATCGAGCGGCCACCCAGCGCGCGAGGACCGAACTCCATGCGTCCTTGAAACCAGCCAATGATTTTCCCGGCGGCGAGCAAATCGGCAGCCGTCGTGGCCACATGGTCCAGCTTTACCGCGTGAAGTTTGTAGGTTTGCAGCGCCTTTTCGATTTCCGCATCCGAATATTCCGGGCCCAGGTAGACGTGGCGAAGAGGCTGCATCGGCAGGCGTCCCCCGTTGTCCAGGTAAGGAGCGAGCACGGCGCCCAGGGCCACGCCGTCGTCCGAAGCGGCCGGCTGAACGAAGATATTTTCCACCATGCCCGAGGCTTGAATTTTTCCGTTGGCTTTGGAGTTGAGCGCCACGCCGCCGGCCAGGCAGACGTTGCGGCAATTCGTTTTTTGCGTGGCGAGTTTTACCAGCGCCAGCATGGCCACTTCGCATGCGTCTTGGACGGCGAACGCGACATTTTTGAAACTCTCGTCAATTTCACTTTCAGGCGCGCGTTCGGGGCCCAGGCGTTTGGCGATCGCCGAGGCGCCCTTCCTGCGATCGAGCAGCAACGGCGCATTGACGCGATAGGACTCGTGGTTGAGCGAAATAAATTCGTTCAGATTTACGCCCGGGTTTCCGTACGGCGCCAGGCCCATGACTTTCCATTCGTCGCTGTTGGGCACGAAGCCGAGATACTGCGTGAACTGCGCGTAGAAAAGCCCCAGCGAATTCGGCCACGGAATCGTGAGCACGTGATCGAGGTGTCCGCCGTGACCGTACCAGATGGAGCTGGCTTCCCAGGCCCCGCGCCCATCCATCACAACGACTGCGGCATTGTCGAATCCGGAATAGGAGTACGCGCTGATAGCGTGGGCCAAATGGTGATCCACGAAACGCATTTTGGCGCGCGTCTTGCCAAAATGATTCGTGAAAGTGCGGAACCCGCCGTTCTGGTGCGCCATGCTTGCGTATAGCTTTGCGGAATTCAGGACATTCAAATAGCTGACCGGATACTGGCCGCGCAAAAAGCACTTCAAATCCGCGATGAACAATTTGGCCGGCGCTGGCCAGCCGTGGCAGATAAAATCAAGCTGGTCGGGAGGGACTTTCGCAAAGTCCAGGCAGGCGCGGATGGCGTGGCGCGGAAAACCGGCATCGTGCTTGATGCGGCTGATGCGTTCCTCGGCCACGGCGAACAGCAGCTCGCCGTCACGCGCGATGCACGCGGAAGAATCGTGCATCCGCGAATAGTTAAAGCCGAGTGTGATCACTGAATGGGTGTCCTAGCCTTGCTGCCGCCGCACCAGGTCATCGCGGTGCCCTCGCCGTTCACTTCACGCACAACGCCGCCCCCGGACCGCACCGCGCCACGCACGGTTGCAACATCCAGCGAAACGCCCCTCCAGCTCTTGCCCGCGATTTCGGGGGAAAGACCCAGAAGAGACGCGAGGCCACGGCTTGCGCCCCGGAGGCCGAACGACCACGGGAGATCGACCATCCTCCATGCCATGCGGCCCTTCCAATTCATGGTGGGCGTGCGGAGCGAATTGAATTGAAATAAAAAGATTCCGCCGGGCTTCAACGCTCGAAGAATTTCCCGGATGTATCGCAATGTGAATTCCGGAGCGGGCATGTGTTGCAGGACAATATAACTGAACGCAAAATCCACGGCGCCGTCGCCAAAGCTGGAAAGATCGATTCCGTTACCCAGAATCCATTCGATGTTGGAGGCTCCAGGCAGCAACGTTTTCGCGTGCCTCAACATCTCTTCGGAAATATCGCACGCATAGACGCGCGAGCATCTCCGCGCAAAACTTCGCGTCATTCGGCCTGCTCCGCAGCCCAGTTCCAGCATCACCTTGCCCTGCGGATCCCACTGCAACCTCTCCAGCGCCGGCGCCACGAGTTGGCGGTAATCTTCTTCTCCCGATTGAAAGAAGGATTCTTCGTTCCAATCCTTGCGCCAGGAAGCAATGTAATGAAACGCGTCCTTGCGCGCTCTCTCATCCCAATCTTGCCGCATGGATTCGGTAAGATTCACCATCGAATCTCCTTCTCGCGGGCGGCGGCGCAGGGCAACCGCACGGTGGCAAAGATAGCGCGTGGAGCGAGCCAGCCCTGGCAAATGAAATCGACGGCGTGGTTGATCCCGCCAATGCGCTCCTCAACCACGGCAAAAAGCCACTCGCCGTCACGCGGGATGCAGGCGGAAGAGCCGCGCATCCGAGAATACTTAAAACCCAGAGTGATCATGAACGATCGCCGAACTCCTTTTGCTCCAGATGAACTCCAACCTTTCTCGCATGACGCGAATAGAACAGAGGCAAGAATAAGCCCGCTCAAAGAACGTTCCTATTGTGGACCAAGATCCATCACCATACTTCCCGCCGGCTGATACTTGGACAAGTGCCCGAGACGAACGAGAGGGCCTTCAAAAAACTTCCAGGAACACCAGGCGATCCCGTAGGTCGCGAGCGCCGCGAGAAGCGTCACCGCCACGCCGCGCCAGTCCGAGGTGGCCGGCGAAGCTCTGCGCAACAATGAATGAAAAATCACATTCACCGCAAGATGGATGATGTAAATGCAGTACGAGACACGGCCTAGTTCGCGTAGCCAGGCCATGCGGGCCAGCCGGGCAATCGGACCCTCCCATCGAGCGAGTGCGAGCAAAAGGATCGCAACATAAAACGCGGCCAGCCACGTAAATCCGACCGACTCCATGCCCCAGGTCTGCGATTGCGGCGACCATTTCCACAAGGCCACGACGCCGGCGAAAAGTACGGCCAGAAATGCGTACAAGGTTCCGCTGTGATCCGACAGCCATTCGCGAAATCGATCCCTGCGCCAGAACACCGCCGCGAGCATTCCCATCGCCAGGGAGTCCGCCCGGCATGGCATGAGGACGCTCACCAGCCACGGATCCGTGTGCTCAGCCCGAAGCACAATACGCAGCAGAGGCGCGGCCACAATCACACACCCCAAAAAGATTGTCAGGAGGCGCATGGAAAACAGACGGACCACTACCGGCGATACCAAGTAGAATTGTTCCTCGACGGCGAGCGACCAAAGGTGCGAAAACCATGCCCCCGCCAGTCCCGCGAACGGAACCACGATCAAGTTCTGCAAGAAGAGGAAATGGGAGTAGATCGACAAGTCCGGCGCCAGGAGGAGGCCAGAGTTGGAACGCGCGCGCAGGGCGGCTCCGGCGACGCCAATCAGGACGATGTAGGCAACAATCCAGAGGTAATAGATAGGGATGATGCGAAAAAACCGCCGCGTATAGAACGTCTGGAAGTAAGAGGATGAGGTGCGAGCGTCGAGGAGAATTCCTCCGATCAGAAAGCCCGAAAGAACGAAAAAGAGATCCACTCCGGACCATCCCATCAAGAACAGCCGCTGCAAGATCGGAGTCAGGCCACCTCCCGAAACAGTTCCTTGCTGCTCCAAATAGTGAAAAACAACAACCAGAAAAATCGCGGTTCCCCGAAGTCCGTCGAGCTCGGGGATGCGCCCCTCTGCCGGACGAATGCGGTGAGAAGCAGCCTCCATCAACGATGCGGCCATTTGTCGATCAACCTCGTCCCGATTCATTCGGGCGGCGCTCGACCATTTGTATGACAGGAACAGGATTTCCCGTCCAACCGCGCAGCCGATACAAACCTTTTTCGGAATACCAACGTCGGAGCCGGTAAAACAGGCGTGGCGGAAGCAAAAGCGTCTGCGCGAGGACGAAAGCCTGAAATAATCTGTGACGCCACGTCACTTCGCGGTAGGCAATCTCATACGCGGTCCGCTCGACCGCGAATGTCCGCAGAGAACTCCCACCGTCAAGGCCCAAACGCATGCGTTCGATTTCCACGCGGGTTCCGCGAAAAACTTGGTCGATCACATCCTCGGCGACGCCGAATTCCCGCAGCTTGGGGGGCAATTCACGGACCAGAACTTCAAGGACTCCCATCTTGCGGCGCGCTTTGGCCGGCTCGTACCGCTGAAATTGAAACAGGTTTCCCGGATGAAAGCCGTAATAGAAAAGCGGCTCGTTGAGAACCATCGCCGGCGCGATGGCGGGCGCCAGAGTGAATATGTATTCGTCGGCCTCGATGTTCAGGTCTTCCGGAATGGGCAGAATCTTGTTCAGCACCGAGCGGCGGATGGTCATCTTGCTGGTTCCGAGAAACCCGGCCAGATGCCTGAACAACTCCGCGCTTTCCCGCGTCAAAAGATCTACCCGGTACACATCGCCGGGAAGGACCATGCCGTTCGGTCTGCCATCCGAATAAACCTCGTAGTGACCGTGTCCGACAATTCCAACGGCAGGGTATTGCTCCAGGGTTTCGAGCGCCCTGCGAAGCTTCGGTTTGGCCCACCAATCATCGCCGTCCAACATGGCGATCATTTCTCCCTGCGTTTGAGGCAGGGCAAAGTTGAAGGCAGAGGCCTGGCCACCATTGGGCTTTCGCAAAAGCCGCACGCGCGGCTCAAAACGGCGGACGATTTCCGGCGTGCGGTCTTTCGAGCCGTCATCCACGACGACAATCTCCACGTCCGCCATGGACATGTCCTGTTCGAGCACACTGGTGATGGCCTGCTCGATGAACTGTTCGTGGTTGTACGTGTCGATTAAGACGCTGACGTACGGCTTCGGCATGGTCTTACCATTGTCTCCAACGATTTCTGGCGGGCTCCACGTCCCGGCCTGGCCGGGACGTTCCCGCGAAACACTTTACTTGGTTCCAGTAGATGCTTCCGACCCGTGGCGCCGCTGGAGTCCCAACCGGCGGCGCAAAGGCCGCGTCAGTCCTAGCAACCCGAACCAGGCAGCATTGCGGGCGCCCATGGCCTTGGACTTGGCCCGTACGACCCAATGATAATAGTTCGGACGCAGGCCATTCGGGGTAAGTCGATGCGTCGCGTTGTCGATAGTGGCAAAGTGTCCCTTGCCAAGCAGTGCGTAGTTTTGTTGCGCTTCCACACCCTGCCAAAAACCTTTTTCCCCACCCAAGTGATGGGAGTAATCGTGGTTTTGATGGATAGCCAGAACAATACGTGTCACATCGACTACTGGAACGCCTATCGACCGGACCTTCCAGAGGAGCCAGTTGTCATATCCCGGCCTCCCGACAGCGAAGGGGGGCACCTGTTGGTACAGCAGCCCCTTCGGAAATACGAAATAATCAACCCATTGCGGCGGCCGAAGCCTGCCGCGCTCGCGAGCCATGGAACGGAGTTGCTGTCCCCAGTCAGGCCTAGAAAAATCCCATGGCTGCGTGATCTCCACATCGCAGCGGCGGCCAACCATCAGAGAACCTTCAAACATTTGGGCCAATCTTTTGGAGGCAGCGAGAAAATCGTCGGTGAGAAGAATGTCCGCATTGAGGAAGCATAGCCGGTCATGCCGGGCGAGACGATTGGCGCGATCAAACAAGCTCGAGAGCAACGGCGTTCCCAGTGCGGTCCGATCCACTTCTGGTTCGTGACGCGCCCCCAGTTCGCGTGCCACCTCCGCCGCGCCTTCTTCATTGCCAAATAAGATCACTTCTGCGTCGGGATGGACGAGTTTCCAGCTGTGGATGGCGTTGCGCTGAATGATGCCGATGTGCCCGCGAAATGGTTTGGGCGTCGTGAAAAAGGTAATCATCGCCGCACCGGACTACGTTCCGACTCTCAGGCTGTGCTCGCGCTCGGCGGCGGCCATTTCGTCCAAGATGGAGTCGAGGCTGCGCGTCACGCTCCAGCCGGGATAGTGGCTCTTCAGTTTCGCCAAATTCGAGATGTAGCAAATGTGATCGCCCTTGCGCGCCTGCTCCGAGTAGGTCCAGTTGATTTTCCGGCCCGTCAGCGTTTCCATCCGCGCAATCACTTCCAAAAGGGAGACGCTGTTGGCGCGGCCTCCCCCGAGGTTATAGACCTCGCCGGGCCGCGGATTGCGCGCAAACTCTTCGACCGCTCGCACCACATCAAAGCTATGAAGATTGTCGCGGACCTGTTTGCCCTTGTAGCCGTACACCGTATAGGGGCGGCCGGACAGCGCCACCTTCAGCAAGTAGGAAAGGAAGCCATGCAACTCGACGCCCGAGTGCGAGGGCCCCGTGAGGCATCCACCGCGGAAAACGCCCACGCTCATGCCGAAGTAACGGCCGTACTCCTGCGCGTAAATGTCGGCGGCAACTTTCGAGGCTCCGAACAAGGAATGTAGCGAGCGATCGATGCGGCAGTTTTCGTCGATGCCCTCGAAATCGGCGGGGTCCGCGTAGTCGTAGCGCGTCTCGGTTTCGCGCAGCGGCTTCTCATTGGGCGCGTCGCCGTACACTTTGTTGGTGCTCAGGAAGACGAACGCGGCCTCGCGGCAGTGCTGGCGCGCGGCCTCGAGAAGATTCACCGTGCCGAGCGCGTTGACTTCGAAATCGAGCAGAGCGATGTCGGCCGCTTTGTCGTGCGACGGCTGCGCGGCGCAATGAAGGATCAGGTCGAAGCGATGCTCGCGAAACAGGGCCATGACGCCTTCGCGGTCGCGGATATCGAGCGCGGTTGGAGTGAAGCGTTGCGTGGCATGCCTGAGCCGCTCCAGATTCCACAGCGTGTCTCCCGGCGGGCCGAAGAACACGCGGCGCATGTTGTTGTCCGCGCCGACCACGCGATGGCCTTGCCGGTCAAAATACTCGACCGCTTCGGAGCCAATCAGGCCGCTGCTTCCGGTCACGAGGATGGTCCAGGGCTTCACGGCGCCGCGCCTCCCGCAAACGATCCCTCTCGAACGACGCCAAGGCCCAGGCCGAGATAGTGAATTCCTTTGACGGATTCCAAATGCTTCAGGGCCCGCCAACAATCGATCACCACTCGAGGCGAACCGCTGCGGCCCCAGAGCACGGCGGGGATGGCCAGGAATTCCGGCCACGGCGTGGCCAGGACAACGACTCCGCTTTGCGCAATGCACTCCTCGGCCGACGCCGCCAGATGGACGCTGTCACCGAGAGTGCTGGCGGCGCGCGCGTGGCCCTGAGGGTCAAACGCGATCGTAGGAATCTTGCGCTTGGCTAGTTCTTGGGCGATGAGCAGGCCCGCAGCCTCTTCGGTCACGTCGGTGTTGGGTTTGTAGGTGAGGCCGAGAATCCCGGCGGCCTCATCAACGCCCAGATGTTGCTGCACGGTATCTGCAAGGCGGTGGATCTGCGCGCGGTTGAACTCATGCGTGGCCCGAGGCAGGGCGGAGGACGCACCCACGCGATCCGCCAGAGCAATCAGCGCGACGTTATCGCGCGGGAAGCAGGGACCGCCATAGCTGATTGCCCCTTTCAAGTACTTGCCTCCGATGCGGGAATCCAGGCCAATCGCCCCGGTGACCACGTCCACACTCGCTCCAGGAACTTTCTCACACAAACGAGCCAGCATGTTCGCAAAGCTGATCTTCGTGGTGACGTAAGTGTTCACCGCGAGCTTGGCGATTTCCGCGTTGACGAGATTCATGCGGGCCACCGGGGGCCGGTTCTCGCACACGATTCGATACAAGGATTCCAGCTTGGCGCCCGCGCGCCCGTCGGATTCTCCGATCAGCAGAAAATCGGGATTCAGGAAGTCGCGGATCACGCTGCCCAGCGCGATAAATTCGGGGCTGTAGCACAATCCGAAATCATTTCCGGCGCGTTTGCGGCTGGCTTGTTCGAGCGTCTCACGCACAGCGCCGCCGGTCGAGCCCGGCATCACCGTGCTCGTGAGCGCCACAACGTGGTACTCCCGTTTGGCTGCCAGCGCGCGGCCAATGGCTTCGCAGACCGGAAGTACGTAGCGCAACGAAAAGCTGCCGTCCGTGTCCGCGGGAGTGGCTACCACGATAAAAGTGATGTCTGAATCTCGCACGGAATCTTCGATGCTCTGCGTGGCCGTGAGCCGACCCTGGGCCAGAGTCAGAGTTTCCGCCAGACGCGGCTCGAAAACGGGCGGCAGGCCTCGCTCGACGGCTTCGACTTTCGTGGCGTCAGAATCCACTCCGATGGCGCGAATCCCGCGCGCGGCCATCGCCGCCACCATCGGAGCGCCCAGCTTCCCCATACCAATAACACTCACACTCGTTGGCATGACTCTCCCGAAACGCTGGTCTTCATCAGGTTGCCTCCGCAGTGACGCAAAGTTGCCGGCTCACGCACCGCTCTAGCGTATGGACAAATGGAGCGGGCATCCATCGAAAATACCACTGCTGTACGCATATGCCCACAGTTGCTTTGCCGGGCCTTTCGACGGGGTTGCGTCGGCAGTTCTGGTACGCTATAAGCGCTCCTGTCTTTATGGCATGGCGAATCGCCCCTGGTAAGTCTATGCGAGGACTCTCTTAGGGACGCTTTTGTAGCGTCGGCCTTCAGGCCGACATTGTAGATGCAGGCGCATGCCCGCCTGAAGGCGGGCGCTACAAAGACCAAACCGGAGTTCTCCCGCAATCTCTTGAGTGTGGAATGTGATTGCGTCCGGCGGAAGGTAGGGAATGAGGGTGGGACAGGATCAGAAAGACTCGGCTCGCGGGGAGTGGCCGAGGATTACCTTGGTGACTCCGGTTTTCAACTCGGCTCACTACCTCGAGCAGACCATCCAATCGGTGATCTCCCAGCAGTACCCGAACCTCGAATATTTCATCGAGGATGGAGGCTCGACCGACGGCACGCTGGAGATCATCCGGAAATATGAGCGGCAACTGAGCGGTTGGACGAGCGCGCCGGACAAGGGGTTGTACGAGGCGCTCAACCGCGGGTTTGCGCGCTCGTCCGGCGAGATCCTGGGATGGATTAACGCATCGGATATGTTACACGTTGGGTCCTTATTTGTCGTGGGCAGCGTCTTTGCGACGCTGCCGGACGTCGAATGGATCACCGGCAGGCCCACGGGTTTTTCGGAAGAGGGCATGACGGTAGGGGTAAGCCGCAGGCTGAAGCGGTGGTCGCGGCTGCGTTTTCTGGCGGGTGCGGATCGCTTTATCCAGCAGGAGTCGACTTTCTGGAGACGGAGTCTGTGGGAACGCGCCGGCGGGTCTCTAAGCACCGCGTATCGAGTCGAGGGAGATTTTGAATTATGGATTCGTTTTTTTCGTCACGCACATCTTTATTCCGTTGACGCCTTGATTGGCGGCTGGAGGCGCCACCCCGATTCCTTGACCACGCAGAGTGGCGACAAATCCAGCCTCGTTCACGATGGGATTGTCACTGCTGAATTGAGCCGCACGCCTTGGGGCCCGGCGTTGGCGATGTTTCGGCGCATCAGCCGCGACGTTTTGAAAGTCCCGGGGCTGAACGTGCTGTGGCGCAACACGGTAATGAGCGCGCTGGCCCGGGTCCCGGGACCCGACTGGGCCCCCGTGATCCATTACCGCAACAATACGTGGAAGATCCGTTAGACAGCAGCGTCTACCTCATCCGTTCCAATCTTGATCGGCTTCGATGCGTCTGGAGGCGCGAGCAATGTCCTCGCCGCCGCTCTCGCTGCATCAAGAGATACGCCGAGAATACAGTGCGCATCCTGGTGTTCACAGGCGCTCGAGCATGGCGCGATCGGTTCGCGTGGCTGCAATACGGAATGTTGTTTCGTCCAGGGGTGAAACCTGACGGGCGAATTCGCATGGCTTGCATCGCCACCGGCTGGGTGGCATGAAATCTCCAGGACCGCGGCGCCCGCGGCCGCGGCCAGGTGCATCGGTCCGCAATCGTTAGAAACCAGCAAGCGAGTTTGCGTGAGCAGCGCGGCCGTTTGACGCAAGGTCATTCCACCGGAAACGTTAACCGCAGTGGAGCCGAGCTCCTCGGCAAGGCGGGATGCCCTGTCAGCGTCATCTGGCCCGCCGACGATTAACAGGCGCGCCCCAAATTCCCTCTCCAGAAAACGCCCCAGCTCGATAAAGCGATCGATAGGCCAAAGACGCTTGGGGTGTCCTGCGCCCGGAGCCATGGCGAGTACCAGATCGGTATGACGAATCCCGCGCGAAGCTAGCGTTTTTCGCACCACCTCGCGATCTTCTTCACTGAGCCACAACTTGAGTTTGTCATCCTGAGCGGTTCCGCCAACAGCTCGGAGGAAATCCAGATTGCGGACTACTTCGTGCATGGGTTTTCTGTCATCGAGGGTTCTCGTGAAAAGGACATCGAAATCCCGGTTGAGATGTTGTTTCAGCGAAGACACATTTTCCGAATATCCGACGCGGCATTTGGCGCGGCTGAAGTAGCCGACGAATGCGGCGTGGCAGGCATCGGCGCCCCAGCGAGGCAGAAGCGCAAGGTCAAATTTCCGCGGCCACAGATGCGTGCGCGCGAAATGGAGGGCGCGAAAGTGCGTCGGAAGCCGTCCCGTGCGTCCCATGAATCGCGGATCGAACGTGAGTACTTCATTCACGTGGGGGCAAAGTTCGACGAGGTTCACAAATCGGGGATCCACTACCAAGGTGATCCAGGCATTCGGATTGGAGCGCCGGAGCTCGCGCAGAAATGGACTCATCAACACCAAATCGCCGATGGTGTCAAGCCGCACTACGAGAATATTACAAGAATCTTGAACGGAGATTTCGGAAGGTTGGGACTTACTGCCACCATATAAAAGAGAATGCCCGAGAAGTTTCGTAATCCTGGGTGAAATGATCCGTCCTGAAACGGCGAAGATTCTTGGAGCGAGCGGTTGACGCGCCCGGCGGGAAGTGGTGGATGTGCTTCCGGCTTTCAACGGTTATCACCTCGTACAAAGCCTGGGTCACGTATTCCAGGAACGGTTCGATTTCCGCCGATGGCAATGCCACAAGGTTCTCTGTACTGAACGCGGTGTGGCGCAACACGGTGATGAGCGCGCTTGGTTCGATTCCCGGGCCCCTACTGACCCGATGGCGCGGAAAGATTAAGCTTCCGCCGTGACGCAAAGATGCCAGCCCAAGCAGCGCTCCAGAGCGCGGAATACCGGCGCAGGCATCCACCGAAAATACCACTCTTTTACGTAACGGTACTGGATGTAGTCTCGAATCCGATACGGGAAGATGTGCTCGGCCTGCATCTGGGTGACGCGGAAACCGTGCCGCTCCAGCAGTTCGCGCAGTTCACGTTTCGTATACGTGTAGGCGACGGGGCAACCGGTTTCCGCTTCCGAATGCCGCGCCACCATCTCCGCGAGCCGCCAGAACCGGCCCTTGCCATACGTCATCAGGATCCAAAACACTTTCCAGGAATAGCGGTGATACACCATGATTTTCACCGTGCTGCCGGGCCGGACGTAATTCCGGATTTGCTCGAGGACGCGATCGGGATGCGGCGTGTGATGGATCACACCGAAAGAATAAACCAAATCATAGGTTTCGGCGGGCAAGACGCCCGCCAGTGCTTCGCCGCTCGCGTGGCAAAACCGGATGCGGTCGGACAGGCCAAAGACGCCGGCGCGTTTGCGGGCCATTTCGAGAGATTTCTCGGAAAGGTCCACGGCCGTCACCGAAGCCCCGTGGCGCGCGAAATTCATCGTGTCGGTGCCGATGCCGCAGCCAATTTCCAAGACGCGTTTGTCCTGCCAGCGTGGAAATTCGGCGAACCGCGGGATGTGCGGCTCGACAAAATATTTTCTCCGCTCGACTTCGTCAAAATACTCGCGACTGCCGGGAGGCTTGGTCGAGTGGCGAATATTGCACGGCCTGCGGTCCCAGTAATTCTGGACCTGCTCGATGGGGACTTGCTCGAAGGTTTGTGCGCTCATGCCGTGGCGACGCGTCTGGGTGTGCCCGGCGCTAAAATGGCTGCGTTTCGCGCCCGGGTCAAGTATCTAAGGTGCTGTTCGATTTCTTCGGCGCCATGACCCAAAAATCCCATCGTAGCGCTTCGCGTCGAGCAGCGCGACGATCCACGCTCCTCGCGCTGGAATTTCTGTATTTCCCCTAGCGAAACGAAAGAAGCCGCACGGACACTTCGAGGCGCTAGCGATCAAATTCATGGCGACGGACAGTTTTCTTCCATCTGAAATTGAAGTTTCGATGCCGCAGTCCCATCGCGTGCCGAACGGGACGAGTTGCCTCCAGTACGGGGTGCCAGACGGATACGCGGACAGCGTCGCGCGCTTTCTTCACCACTCGACGAACCGCGCGCCGGGCGGGAGCAAGCCTGTACAGGCGGCGCGGCTCGATGGATTGCGGCTTCAAACTGTGAGTCGCGTCTTCAATCGTGTGGAGATACCTCCATCCACCCGCCAGCTTGAAATTCTGCTTCGAGCCTTCCCCATACCATCTGCCCTGTAGTCCCTGGGGATGATTTGAGTAATCATGGTTCTGGTGAACAGCCACCACGATATCCGTGGCGTCGACGACCGGGACTTTTTCCGCGGAAGCTTTCCAAACCGCCCAATTGTCCCACCAGTTCCTGCCAATCGTAAGCCGCGGAACATGGGTGTACAAGCCTTTTGAAAACGCGAAATAATCAATATTGTAATAAAGGCGTTGCACGCCACGGGACAGGGCCAATTCGCGCAGTTTGGGGTCCCATTCGGGATCGGCAAAATCGATAGGCGTTGCAATGTCCGCGTCCCAGCGGCGCCCGACCATCAGAAACCGGCTCGTCCAAGCAGATACACGCTCCAGTGCGCGAACGAAGTCCTGGCCGAGAAGGATGTCGCAATTGGAATAGCAAAGAAGCGTATGACAACTGATTTGCTGAGCGCACTCGAACAGCGATCGCACCGACGGCGGACCATCCTCGGTTCGTTCGACTTCGGGCTCGTAGCGCAATCCGAGCTCGCGGCAAACCTCCGCCGTTCCAGGCTCATCGCCAAATAGAATGATCTCAATCTGGGGATGCAACCGCTTCCAGCTCATCAAGGCATTCCGTTGAATGATTCCCGAATGTCCTTCGAAGGGTTTGGGAGTTGAAAAAATGGTCAGCACTTCATCCCTTTCGGGCTCCTGAACTCGCCGCTTGCTTCTTGCGAAGAACAAATCCACCCAGTGCGTAGCTGCATTGATGAGGATCCGAAGGATGGACATCGGGGATAAAATCCAGGGCCGTATTTCGATCGGTCTCAACCCAGCGATTGTCCGCGTCTTTGACCCAGAACAATTCCTTTTCGATTTCAAATGCGTTCAATAACCGCGGCAGGCGGGTGTTTCCGTAGACACGGTGCCAGGGGGAAACAACCCTGTCTCTTCCGCAAGGCAACGTGACCAAGAATTTTCCTCCGGGTTTAAGCAGCCGACCCAGCCTTTGCATCGCTTCGAGATCGCCGTCCGTCGCAGATTCGTTGATGCCATAGCGTCCTGAAAGTCCGACATGCTCGACGGAAGAGCAATTAATTACCAGATCGTATTTGTCGGCGGGCATCTCCGTCTTGAGTAGATCGGCTTGCAGGAAGCGAACATTCGGATCGCGCCATGGAAAGTTCTGCGGCTCGAGATCGAGTGCCGTCACTTGAAATCCCTTGCGGGAGGCCAGGAGGCTCAAATAACCAAATTCGCAGCCGAACTCCAGCGCCTCGCCCGGCCCCGGAGGTATTTCCGAACTGATGAATGTCCATTCCACTTGCCGTTCGCCCCAGATATTGATCTTGTTGGGAGGGGCGGGAGCGGGGAATAGGGCGTGCTTGACGCGGCGCAGGAAGCCATGCAGCCAATCCGGCATGTACACGGGGATGTTTATTTGGACGGTAGACATGAATGCGTTTCCGGGACGGACAAAAAGCCCGCGATCTCTGACATTCTCTCCTTCGGTACAACAATTAAATTCGCGTCAAAGCAGTCCTGGCCGGGATCCACGGTTTCGAGGTCTCCCTTCCCGACAGGCCTATAGGGCAGGTAACCCGCGTCGGTTAATATTTTAACAACATCACGCGAAGAATAGCCCCATGGGCGGCTTCGAATTTCAAAGACTTCGATCAGGAGCACTGGCCGTGGCAGAGTCCGGAGCAGACCGGCAGCGCCTTGCAAGGCGCTCAATTCCGCGCCTTCAATATCCATCTTGATGAAGTCGATTTGCTGAATCGCATTCCGGCGCAGAAACTGGTCGAGCGTGGTAACCGCCACCTGCACCGGCCGGGTCCTTCCCTGGATGTCCGGCGGACGCAGGCTGTTACAGCCGGTCTCCGCGCCCTGTACCACATGGAGGTTCACTTGACCCTCCTCGGAACCCATCGCAAGTCCTTCGACCCGCGCATTCGTGCACTGGTTCATCCACAAATTCATTCGAAGCCTGCGGCGCTCCCTTGGTGACGGCTCAAACCCGATGACGCGCCCACCCGGTCCGACGCATTTCGATGCCAGCACGGTGTAGTAGCCTTCGTTGGCCCCGACGTCCAGCACGACCATGCCTTCTTTAAGGAATCGCTGTACGAATGCATACTCGGGTTCTTCGAAACCACCTGCGAGGAGGTGATCACCCAAATGATTATTCCAAGCCAGCCACCAATAGCCATTTGGAAGCCGGATGGGAATCGGCATGGCGGGAAATACATTCCGAGCATACAAACCGGCGGCACGAACTTGTCCCAACCATGGTTTCTTCAGGAAACGCCCCAGGCGAGGCAACAGACCCGGCTGTGAAGACGCAGACGCGGCAGACCGGGTCACGTGTCTTTCTCCTGCTCCTGCAGCTGCGAGAGCCTGAAGCGGGATGGAATGTTCAGCATCCCGGCCCATTCATCAAGCCAATGGGTCAATGGCTGGGTTCCGACTAGCAAATCAGGAACGGCTTCCCACGAATCTACAAGTTCATTCTCATCCCAAAGCGTAACGCGCCAGGAATAGGCCCCAGGCTTCAGCGGCAATTCCGACAATTCGTGCGTGAGCTCGTGGCAACCGACCTCCAGGTTTAGGCCTCTGGCGCCATTTCCCCAGATGAGGCGGCGCTCCGAGTCAAAGAGCGCGATGCCATGGGTTGCGCGAAGAATCGGCCTCCTCACGTCGATGGTGAATCGGATTGAAACTGGGCCAGGTTGGTCGATCAAATTCGGCGCCGAGGCGGATGGTTCGACAATCTCCCAACGGAGAAACCGCCCCTTCGCCAGAGGGGAATCATCACGCCCACGTCCGTACGTTTCGCCTGACAGCACCGCCGATTCATACGCGCCCACCACTTCATTGGCGGGACCTGCCATCCGGATCGTGCCGCCGTCCATCCAGATGACTTTTTCACACAGGCGGCGAATCTGATTCATCTGATGGGTGACGAAAACGATCGTGCGGCCTGCGTGAGCCACCTCACCCATTTTTGCAAGACACTTCTTCTGGAATGCAAGGTCGCCGACGGCGAGCACTTCGTCCACCAGCAGGATCTGCGGCTCAAAATGCGCGGCGACGGCAAAGGCCAATCGCATCTGCATTCCTGTACTGTAATGTTTCAGGGGAGTGTCAATGAAATCGGCGACTTCGGCGAACGCCACGATGTCGTCGAATTTCCGTTCGATCTCTTTCTTCCCCATGCCGAGAATCGCGCCGTTCAGATACGCATTTTCGCGGCCCGTCAGCTCCGGATGAAAACCCGTGCCGACTTCGAGCAGGCTGCCCACGCGGCCGCGGATTTCCGCCGAGCCTTCCGTGGGCTGCGTGACGCGGGAGAGAATTTTCAGCAAGGTGGTCTTGCCGGCGCCGTTGCGTCCGATCAAGCCAAGCACTTCGCCCTCGCGCATGTCGAAGGAAACATTGCGCAGAGCCCAGATGTGGCGCGGCCCGCCTTCAGAACCGCCGGCTCGATTCGAGCGGAACCAGCGCGCCGGCGATTTCACGGCGTTCGCCAGGCGGTCGCGCAGGGTGAGGTATCGCGCGCGGCCCCCGATCCGATAGCGCTTGCCCAACGACTCCGCGTGGATGGCGATATTACTCATTGGTTAAACGACATCCGCCATGGTGCCCTCCACGGCGTGGTAGTACACCAGTCCGCTGAAAACCAGCAACACAACCGCCGCCGAAGAGGCGGCCAGCAGAATGCCCGGCGGCTGGCCGTGCCCCGTCAACGCCCAGCGAAACCCTTCGATGACGCCCGCCATGGGGTTCAACCCGTACAGCCAGCGCCATTTTTCCGCGACCAGAGAACTGGGGTACACGACCGGTGAAGCAAACATCCAGAATTGCACCAGGAACGGCACAACGTAGCGGACGTCCCGGTACAACGCATTCAAGGCGGAAAGCCACAGGCCGACGCCAAGAGCAGTCAGGACCGCCAGCAGTGTGAAGGCCGGAAGCCAGAGGACAGCGCGGGTCGGCGCCATATGGTAGTAACCCATCATCACCAGGAAGACTCCAAAGGAGATGGCAAAATCCAGTAGTCCGGAGAGCAGCGCGGAAATCGGCAGGACCACGCGTGGAAAATAGATTTTGGTGATGACTCTTTGCTGGTCGACAACGATGTTCGTGGCGCTCTGCACGGCGGTCTGAAAATACGTCCAGGGAAGCAGCGCGCAGTAGTAGAAAATCGGGTACGGCAGACCTTGCGAGGGAATCCTGGCCAGCCTGCCGAAAAATAGACTGAAGACCAGCATGGTCATGAGCGGCTGGAGAACGGCCCAGGCCGCGCCGATCACGGTCTGCTTGTAGCGAACCTTGATGTCGCGCCAGACAAAGAAATAGAGCAGCTCACGGTAGGCCCATAACTCCGGGAGGTCCAGTGCGAGCCACCCGCGCCGCGCGGCAATGTGCACGGAGGGAAACTCGTTCGGGCCTTCGATCATCGCCACTTGGGTTTGAGGAACAGCCATTAATTGATTCGGTCCTCCTGGGTCTGGCGTTCCTTTTGCTGCTGGATGTCTTCCTCTTCGATGCGTTGCATCATATCCTGGCGGTGGAAGAAGTACGTCTCCAAACTGCGGGTCATCCGCAACGGCACGACGACCAGCTGATTGCGCGCCATCTCGCGCCACGAAATTTCTCCGCGCGCGGGAACCATGTGCGTCCCCCATTGGAAAATAAACCCGATATTCCATAGCACGAGCAACGAAATCGCCGTGCCCGAAAGCGCCGCCGCGCGCGAAGTGTTTCCCACCCATTGGGAAAAAGCGCTGAGAAGCGCGGCGAGGCCGAGGATGAACACCGGCGTAAGCGAAATAAAAAAACGATTGCCGTAACTGGACAACCCGTCCCAATCTGGATAACTAGCAATAAAGTAATAGTAGGCCAGAAACGTCAGGATCGATCCGGTCCCCAGAAGCGGGTTCCGCTTGGCGAGGAACAACAGCCCGAGGATCGCCAAGGACAGGATCGGCGTCCAACTCAACAATCCGTGATCCGCGGAGAATAGAACGCGCAGGAATGCGGGAGAAGTCCAATTCCAGGTCCACATTCCCGGGTATCCCGTTTCAAAAGGGTTTCCATAAATAATCCGGCGGGTGACAAAAGTAGGCAGCAGCGTTACCAGAAACACCGCGCCAAACACGACCGAGCACGACACGAGTTTTACAAACGGCAGGGACGCTCGATTGGGGCCGCGCTGCCCCTCACGAACCAGGTGAATCATTTCGAGGGCGGGGAAGATCAGCAAAATGACATTCGGATAATAGACATTCCCCATCAGGCCGGCGAATACTCCCAAAGCCGCCCATTGCATGGGCGTCCGCTGCAATTGGGTGCGATCCCAATACCAAAGAAAGAGGGAAACCGAAAATGCGGAAAAGGCGTGCGACCAGGCGGGGTTGAAATACATGTATATCGGCAAAGAGCTGGCCAGCCAGATTCCGATCGTGGCCAGGAAAGCCCATTCCTGCTCGAAGTATTTTCGTGCTAATTGAAATGCCAGGAACAGTGCCGAAAAGCCGTAAAAGGAGGTCGTAAGGCCCATGGCAAGCACGTAGGGGCGGGAGTATCCATCGGCGGCGATGTTCGCGCCGAAACGATCGAGCAAGATAACGGCTAGATGAACCGTCACCAGGACGGGAGCCCAAAGAATCGCGGGGCCCACGCTGAAATGATTTTCGACGTGCCCTGTCTTTGTGTACATGTCAGGAAGCAGATGTCCCTGCGCATCGACCCGCGCCATGAGGAAAGACCTGTTCCCTACCAGATAGTCGTTTTCGAAATTGAGGTTGCGACTAATCAGCGCGGAGCGCAAATAGGAGTAGTAACCAATCCCATCGCCGCGAACCCAGGGATTCACCAACGGGAGAGTGAGCAGGAACAAAATAAACAGCAATCTGGAGTGCCACGAGGAGGCCGCGTGAATCGCAAGGGCCTCCTTCGGGAGAGGCACACTCCCGACAGCGCGCTCGCCGTCGAGCGCTTCATAGATTCGCGCGCCGCTCATTTTTCCACCCATACAAGGATTCGGCGCCGCTCATCAATCAAAAGGCCCGGACAACCGACGTGTCCCCAATCGCAACAGGAAAGTCATCGGTGAAACCGGGCCTTAACACTCAAACTCGTGCGCTTGCGGCTTCTCGCGGCGCGGCTACAAGATCTTCTTTCTTCCGTGGTAAGCGATCACCCGGTCTATGATTTCCGGCAATGTCGTCTTGGGACGGAAGCCCGTCAAGCCTTCCAGTTTATCCAGACAAGGCACCCGCCGGAACATATCCTCGAAACCGGGCTCATACGCCTGGTCATAGGGAACAAACACGATGGGCGAAGAGCTGCCAGCCTGCTCCTTAACGCGGCGAGCCAAGTCTTCGATGCTAACTTCATAGTCGCTACCCACATTGACGACTTCTCCCACGGCTTTGTCGGTAGCTACCAGCCGCAGGATCGCCTCCACCGAATCACGCACGTCGCAAAAACAGCGCGACTGCTGGCCCGTGCCATAGACAGTCATTGGCGCGCCACCGAGAGCCTGGGCCACAAAATTCGGCAGCACCATGCCATACCGCCCCGTCTGCCGGGGTCCCACCGTGTTGAACAACCGCGCGATCACAACCGGCAGGCCTTTTTCTTTCCAGTAGGAAAGAGCCAGGAATTCATCAAGCGCCTTCGATGCCGCATAACTCCAACGGCCCTTGGTCGTCGGACCGAGCACCAGATCGGCGTCTTCGTGGAAAGGGAAGTTCGTGTTCTTTCCATATACCTCGGAAGTGGACGCGGTAAAGACAAGCTTACGTTTCCGGCAGGCGGCCTCGAGCACCATTTGCGTGCCGTTGACATTGGTTTCGATGGTGCGCACCGGGCTTTCCACGATCAGCTTGACGCCCACGGCCGCCGCCAAATGGAAAATCACGTCGGCCTCGTCCACGAGCTCCGCCAGCAATTGGCGATTTTCGAGCGGCTCCAGAAAATAGTGCATCCGGTCATATTTCTTGAGGTGACGGATATTTTCCATGCTGCCCGTCGAAAGATTGTCCATCAGCAGGACTTCATCGCCGCGTTCGAGTAAACGTTCGGCGAGATGCGAGCCCACGAAACCCGCACCGCCGGTAATCAAATAAACCAAGTTAGGTCCTTCCTCGCCGTCTAATCCTGGCCCAATTGGGAATCCGACCTTTCGGCCCGGCGGGACTTGCGGGACT
Source organism: Terriglobia bacterium (assembly GCA_963811715.1). Lineage (GTDB taxonomy): Bacteria > Acidobacteriota > Terriglobia > Acidiferrales > UBA7541 > Palsa-360. The sequence continues at coordinate 178,172 of CAWESM010000003.1, read as the reverse complement.
TCTTGCCTTCTTCTTCGCGGCCATAGCCGCCGTAAGAATAGGGGTAGTACCGATACGAGTAATAGTAATCCGGTGAACTGGCGTCCACCGCGTTCAGCACCACACCCAGCATGCGGCATTTCACGCCAGCCAGAAGATCGCGCGTGCGCATAAACGCTTCCTTGGGCGTCTCTCCGCTGCGCACGACCAGCAACACCCCATCGACGAGAACCGAGAGAATCACCGCGTCGGTCGCGGCCATGATCGGCGGGGAATCGATGACCACGAATTTGTACCGCGTACGGAGTTCGGCGATGAGTTCGGTCAGCCTGCGGGACGACAATAGGTCGGCCGGATTCGGGCGGAATGGGCCCCGTCGGAATCGCGGCCAGGTTCGTGATCGCCGGATGCGGCACGGTGATCAGATCCAGGGAAGACACGCCGGCCAGATAGGAGCTCAACCCGGCGTGTTTGCCATCGACGAGGCTCAAGGCGCGATTAATTCCGGGTTTTCGCAAGTCGGCGTCGACCAGGAGCGTCTTATCACCGAGCTGCGCAAGCGTGACCGCCAGATTTACCGCCGCGGTGGTCTTGCCTTCGCGCGGCAGGGCGCTGGTCATCAGAATGACCTGCGGGGGATGATCGGCCTGGGACAGCAGCAACGAAGTCCGCAGCGCGCGAAATGCTTCCGACATTTGCGACTGCGGCATGTTATGCGAGATCAGTTCCGCCCGGCCTTCTTTACCCGCGATGATCGGGGCCTTCAACAATTTCGCGAATCGCCCAGCGCGCTTTCCATTGGAATTGGAAAGGGCGGGAACGACCGCCAGGGAAGGCAGCCGGGCCAGCGTTTCGACGTCGTCCGGCGTTTTTACCGTGTTATCCAGATATTCGCGCAGAAGAGCCAGGCCGATTCCGCCGATCAGACCCACCAGGATGCTCAGCATGACGTTGCGCGTCTTGTTCGGACCGGAAGGGCCGCCGGGGATCAGGGCCGGGTCCACGACCCGAATATTCGAGGAGCGCAAACCAGCGGTGATTCCCGCTTCCTTCAATTTCTGAAGCATCCCGTCGTACAACTGCTTGTTCGTATCCGCCTCGCGCTTCAGGATGCTGTATTGGACCAGCTTCTCCGCCATTTGGTTGGTTTCGGCCTTCTGCTCGTCCAGCGCATTTTTCAGCAGAAGTTCCCGCTGCCGCGAACCGTGATACTCCGCCTCCATCTGGTTGGCGATATTTGCTTTTTCACGAGCCACGAGTTGATCGAGATCCTTCAACTGCGCCTGCAATCGGACCACCTTGGGAAACTTGGGGCCGTACTGATTGAGCGCGTCGGTGTACTGAGCGCTTAATGTACTCTCTTGCTTTAGGATATCCTGAATGACGGCGCTCTCCCGAACGGCGGAAATGGCGTCATAGTTCCCTGCCTGCGCGAGTTGATAGACCGCCTCTTTATTGATTCGGTCCGCTTGGGCATCGGTCAGTTGCTTGTTGAGGTCCGCCAGTTTTTGCGAACTGATGTCGCTTCTTCTCGTCGATCGTCCAGATCTGATTCTGGCGCTCGTAGGCGAGGCGCGCATCCTCGGCGTTCTCCACCTTGATCTTCATCTCGTTGAGCTGTCCGGCCAGCCAAGTCGAAGCCTGCGTCGCGGCTTCGTAACGGCTCCGGAAATTCTCCTCGATGAAGTTATTCAGATGCGCATTCACGACCCGCGCGGCCAGTGTCGGGATCGGTCGATTCAAACGTTACATCCAGCAAACGGCTGTTCGGCACGCGTTTGATGGTCATCCGGCCGAGAAATGCGCCGAGGGCCGGCGGCCGATGGAGGCTGGCCTCACTCCCCGGCGCGGAAGGTTTCACGGGTTTGGCCGGGTTACCGCCGAACTCCGGCAGATTGTCCAGACCCATGGACCTGACGGTGAGCATCGCCAGAGTTTCGCTCTGCAGGATCTTCGACTGCGTGGTGATGTAGTCTTCCAAATCCTCGTACATTTCGTACGCATCCGAATCGGAGAAACGAATCGCATTGGTGTTCTCGCGATCGATTTCCACTCTCGCCGTAGCTTGATATACGGGCTGCATGCGGAACGTGGCGATGGTGACGATCGAAACGATGGCCAGCAGGAAAAACAGGATCAGCCACTGATGTTTGCGGAGCAGGATCAGGTAATCGAGCAGATGAGGCTCGCGCGGCATCAGGTCCAGAGCCAAGAACGGCGACCGGGTTTGGAGAGAATCCGCGGCCCCGCCCGCCGGCCGTTCGCGCGGTGCTAGATTGTTTGTTTCATCCATAGGATCTTCGTTCGCTCCAAGGCGTCAAACCGGATTCGCGCGGCCCGCTGCGGCTAAAATTTCGTCGCGGTAACCAGCGCCACACCCGTCGTGAGCGCCAACGCCATATCTCCGGCGCGGTGCAACGCCCTCTTCCCCGCACTGTCCGGGACGAACAGAATGTCGCTGGGCTGCAACATTACGTCCTCGGTCTTGAGCTGCATTACCTTTTTCAAGTCCACGGGCACCTCATCCCTCTTGCCCGTCTCGAGATTCTTGCGCAGGATCACCGCTTGCCTCTCCTTGGCGGTTGTCGTCGTTCCGCCAGCCAAGGAAAGAATCTTTAGCGTGGTCATCCGATCCCGGTCGTTTTGCATCACGAAGCCGCCCGGGTGATTCACCGCACCCACGACGTAAATGATTCCAGCGCGGGGCACGGACACGACGTCACCCCCAAGGACCGTAATATTGAAACTGGAATTGCCCGAGTCGAGCAGATCGCTCACACTGATCATGAATGTCTGGGGTTCGCTGGGAACTTTCGTCGCGCCGGAGTCTTCCGATCCCGTGGGTACCGCGGGCGGGCGCGTGACGATCACCGTGTTACCGGCATCATCGGAAATGCCACCTGCTTGGGAAAGAACTTGAAGCAGCGTCGTTTGGCGGATCGCCTGAATCACCATCGGGTTCTTGACCGCCCCAATGACCGTGATGGGCTGGCTATGCTGTTCCTTCAGAGACACGGTGACTTGCGGCGTCGATACCAAACCATTGGTCTGCAATAATTCCGCAAGTTTGTCCTGCAATTGGAAGGTCGTCAGTCCGGCGGCGTGCACTTTCTCGGGAATCAGAGGCAGCGAAATAAGACCGGTTTCGTTGACACGAACATCGCGCGAGAGTTCAGGCACATCGAAGACTTCCACTCCCAACAGATCGCCGCTCCCGATCACGTAGTCGCCTTGTTTTACCGATGAGGCAGCCGCGAGCTGCGCGATGCGATCGTTGACTTCCGCCTTGGTGTTCAGTTGCGCGGACGGCAGCGTTTTCTGGGCGGGCGGTACAGGTTTCTGTTGTTGAGACAAGACTGCCGGGGCGGCCAGCAGAACAAACATTGCCACGCCGGCTAGACAAAGACGGGATTGTGGGCAAAGTACACCCAAGCTTTGAAGAGTCGTCAAATTAGATTCCCCCACGCAACTGCCATTATACAGTCACTATCCCCAAGTCAAGGCGATTTGTCCGGGAAGAGCAAAATGTTTCGCATCGGTACACCGCGATGAAAAAGGGTGTCCAGGCGTGGGCAGGGTGACCCGTTCGGGGCGCGGCAAGTAAAGACGGGGCGTCGAATCCAAGCGCCCGAAGACCCTCAACTCTGCCGCATCTATAACCGGCACGCGAGCTACAGATTCAAGATCTATGGGGATGACGCAAAGCCGGAGATGTTGCGAGCGCTGCCTGCAAGAGAAAAACAAGCGCATTGGAAGGAATATGAAAATTAAAATCCACGGCCGCATGCACGAGCAGGCCGAAACAGGCCACCAAAGCGCCGGTGTGATAGGCAAGATTCATCACTTCCTTCTCCGCGACGATATTCTTCCAGCCGGTCCAGGCCAACATGACCAGAAATGCCAATCCGCAGAGTCCGCCCATCACGCCTGTATCCGAGAGAACCTCCGCGTAATCGTTGTGGCTATGATTTACGATGAGTCCGTCATAAATGGTTTCGTAAAGAGGGAACACTTGCTGCAACGTACCCAATCCAGTTCCGGCGATGGGATGATCGAGAAAAATCCGCCAGGTTCCTTGCAGCATTTCAATCCGTCGGCCCTCACTCACTTCCAAAGTCTTGTAGCTTGCAAACCGCTCGAGTGCGCGGCCTATCCCGAGCCAAGACACGAGGGCGATGGCCAGAATCACAACCACGCCGGCAGCCGCCAATTCCTTGCCTTTCTCTCCGGCGGAAAATGATCAAGAAGGCGAGTAATCCGATTTCACGCGAGGAAGCTCATGATGCCGCCCCGGGAAGCCGACAGAAACAACGCCCCGATGGGAAACAAAGTGAACAAAGCAACCAACGGCAATTGGTCGCGGCGCTCGGCTCTGAGAATCAGGATGGCCAGGCCCGGCGGGATCAGCAATTCCACCAGACCCGCAAAGTGATTTCGATTGACGTACGGTCCGAAAGGAATCCCGCCGTATCGAATCTCGCGCACCCAATACAGTTTTCCATTGAACGTAAAGTGCTGGAGAATGGCGAATACCGACACGGCAAATCCGAGAATCAGCAAGAACCAGACGAAGCCATGCCAGTGTTCCAGCTTTCGATACGATTGCGCGCAAAGAAAAAACAACGCCACGAGCGCGGTGTACTTAAGCAGTTCTATGCGGGTCTGAAACGGATACACGGTGATGCCGGCCGCCAATTGCAAGGCCGCCACTCCCCACAGACCGAGGAGGGGCCAGAAGAGCGGATTCCAAACCACTTTGTATTCGCCGCCCACGGATACTTCCCACGCCCATAACAAAAGCAATACGGCGGCGCCTACTTCCAATACCGCTTCCGACCAGGGCTCGACTGCGCCATGCGCGAGCACGGCAAAAGTGACCAGCACACAGATACCGATGCGTATGGCCTTCATCGAGGCGTGCCGGCGGGAAGAAGAGCCACGTCATCCACCCACACGGTGCCGCCGATCTTATTGTCAAAGCGAACACTGGGGATCCGCCGAAGGAGAATATGAATCAGATGCGTCTGCGGCCCGGTCGTGAAATCGGCCTCTTCCATCGTCCACGGTTGAGTGCCCGTTTCGTTTGGAGTGAGCACGTCCAGCACCTTCGGCCGGAGCGGATCGGCGATCTCAAACCTCATGCCGCTATCGGTCGAAATGTGATCCGTACGGAGAAAACCGCGAAAGCGATAGCGCGTGCCCGGCGCAACGAGCACCAATTGAGAAAGATTCGCATAGGAAAGATTCTGCGAGCGATCGAAGATCACCCGCGCCGAGCGCGCACCGGAATGTTTTTCTTCGGTGTCGAAATCGAAGTCCGCGCCCGTGACGTCCTCTTGGCGCCAGCCGAAGCCGCCATTGGACGGATCGCGTTCGAATCCTCCATCCAGAACGAGCGAGCCGTCTGGCGACGCTGGTGGGAAGGTCCCGTCCGCTGCCGTCGCCTGGCGCCAAACAGAACCGGCCTCTTCGAAGCGGTCCTGACTTACCAGTAAGTCGGTGAAGGTGAATAGGTTTTTTCTGTCGATGGAAGGCTTGAGCCCGATCAGGTGATTCCATACGGCCAAGGCTGCCGCGCCTTCCTCCGCCTGAACGAGGTAGGAGAGGGCCTCCCAATCCGCTTCGGCTGTATCCGGCAAAACTTGGTCGAGCAGGACGCGCACATCGGGATCGCTGCGCCAGGCACGCGATACGGCAAGTGGGAGGAGTTTCGAATCCACCGCCACGGCCCGATGAATTTCCGCATAGGCTTCCGGCAATCGCTGCTGGCGGAGAAGGAAATTTCCGTATCGCCAGGACACCTCCGCCGAAATCGGATAATTCTCTTGCGCCGCTCGAAAATATTTCTCCGCCTCCGCGTTGTTGCCGGTCATCTCCAGCGCGCCCGCCAGATCGAGTTTGTAGAATGCAGAACGGGGATCGAGCTGCACAGCGCGCCGGTAATAAGAAATAGCCAGGGGGAGATCGGAGTGTTCGAAATCCAGGTGGCGGTAGCGCCCCAGGCGGTACCAATTTTCGGCGTTGGCCGGTTCGATCTTCGAGGCGCGGGGCCAATCGCCGGGATTCGTAGAGGCGCCATAGTGGCTCGCCAGCGCGTGGATCACACCTCCATAGGAAAGCCAAGCCACCGCTGCGACCGCGATACCAATCGCAAACCAGCGCCCCGTGGGATTGGTCTGTGGTTCACTCATCCGGCGATAATCTGCTACGGATGGATGGCATTGTGCAACTGAAAATACGGGGAAAAAATCGCCGGTCGCGCATGCGGCAACAACTTTCTAGCGGGTTCCTCAAGCCTTAGGATCCATCCTGCTTCGAAGGCTCGACGGAATTCATGGAGCATTCCTCGGCCGGACCTTTCGTGGGAGGCTCCCTGATCCTCCAAAGGTAGAGAGAACTTTCGATTCCACTGGGCAGCACATGTTTTTCCAACCGGTCCGGAGTCCAGCCATAGATTCGAAAATTTCGCGAAACGATTCGCGTCCCTGGAGAAAGCTCGGAGCGCAACCGCTCCACAAGTCTCAAATTTGCGTCCGCGCCCAGATAGATCATGACGACGGTTGCTTCCGAAATTTCCACCTTCTTGGCGTCCTCCTGGAGAAACCGCACCAGGGATTCGACTCCATTACGGCGGGCATTCGCCTGAGCCTCAGCGATCCGCTGGGGGCTCATGTCCACTCCCACCGCACGGATTCCGTATTTCTCCGCGGCCGCCACAACAATCCTTCCGTCACCGCAGCCCAGGTCGTAAAGGACGTCACCCGGCTTGACGCTCGCCAAGCGCAGCATTTCTTCCACGACTTCCGGGGGTGTTGGATCATAGATGGAAAGATCCAGCCGGAGCCGCCGGCGAAAACCTAGACCGTACTCCCGCAACAGCCTCCAAGGCCGCAGCAACACATACAGGGGAGCCAGGAATCGAGGCAAGCGTGTAGTGTGCCGATCGTGTTCGGTCGGGCTCAGGGCGAGCCGCAGCAGTTGGCGCATTCCTTGCCAGATCCCGTCACTCGACCGCAGCCGGAATAAGGAGCGGGGTACCACGCCGGGGCTCGCGTCAGCGTTCCCCTCGAACTGAGCCCGCACCTTTTCCGCAAGCCAACGAACAGCGGCGTCGCGTTGCGCTCTCTCCAGAACGGGCTGCGGCAACGCCGTCCCCAACCATTCGTGGGCCAGAAAGAGTCCCAACAAAAACACGCGCGTGGACTTCATCTCGGCGGCAATCCGCGAGGAATGTTCCCAGTCCACCGGCTGCGCGGTGATGAGTTCCGCCACATCCACAATCCACGCCAGGCGATCCCAGAAATGTTTAGTCCCGTGAACGCACAACATGACCAGCGTATCTTCGACGGAAAACGTGCGCATTTTCCTTCCGGCGATTTCTACAGTGATGAACCGCCGGCTCATTTTGTCGAAATCCAGCGGGACGGGAAAATACCGCAGCGTCTGTTCCGTATGCAGTTCCACTTGGGCCCGAGAGGATTCGCGAACAAAGGCATATTGCCCAGGCGCAGGACCGCTGCGGCCCGCCAATTCTTCTTGCGGTGCAAATGAAGCGGTAAAACCGGCGCCTTTGAGCAGGGCGGTTGCGCGGGGAATGTTTTCCTGTTTGGTGACAAAATCCAGATCGATGAACGTTCGGCCCGTCAAGCTCCGGTAGGCGAGCCAGCTCAGGACGGGGCCTTTGTAGGGGATCAACGGCAATTGCTCCGCCTCAAAGATTTCGTGGATGCGTAGAAGCTCGGAGAGGAGCAGTAGAGCGAGCCCCGAGGACTCCCGCGTGTATTGCCGCAGACTGTCCAGCCAGACAGTTGGAACGAGTTCTTCCGCTGTGAGCCTCAGGTTTTCGTACAGAATCGATGCGACGTGGTGTTGGAAGGCAGTCGCTACGACGTCGGACCAGTTCAATCCGCCTCGGAGAAGCGCGCGGACACGTCCGGCGGCCGCTTCATCCAGACGCGTACGAGCGCATAATAAAATCAATTCCAGTTCAGGACGTAATTTATGGTTTCGATGGGGATCCAAGCTCATCGCGAGGCTCATTTTGGCAGGATTCCGGATTTTCAGATCAGGAAAAATCAACCCGCGTGCTTAACTCTGCCGGCATCGTGTGGCTAAAGCCGCCCTGGATCTGAGGACCTGCGACCCGGCTGAAGCCGGGCCCTACAAATCTAAGCCATATCGCCAGACAGAATCGGTAGCGCAAAATGAAGAAGGGCCGGTCCGATATTCTGGACCGACCCTCCGGAAGCGGTGACCATGCGACTATTTTTGAATGATAGTGATTTCTGGGTTCGAACTCGTCTGCATGAAAATCAATTTCGACCCGGAGATAACGTAGGAAAGCATAGTAGTCCCTACGATACCCTTTCCCTGGGGGACGGAACTAGTAGAGAAGGAGTACGTGCCCCCGCTACTCGGTGAAATGGTATCCGTGCCCAATCCGTTTGGCCCGGAATGATCACCGTTGCCTGTAACCCCACCCGCCCCGTCGACGGTGACCGTCCCGCTCATGTAGTTCGACCCCGTGGTGGGCGCATCCCCGCCGAAGAAAAACTGTCCCGAAAGAGACGCGTCGCTGAACGGGCCGCCCGTCTGCTGCTCAACATACCCGAAGCTCGCCGAGCCGGACGTGTCGACAAGAAAGGCCGAACTCGAGTCAATCAAGTAAAGGACCGGTGGGGAACCTCCCCCGCCGCCTCCCGTAATGGTCGTCCGCCCATTGGAAGCGATGGTGAGGGCTATCGTACTGATCTTTTCCGTCCCCTCCGTCCCATCGTTGTTTTCGTCACTCGTTAACGTGGCGGTGCCATTCGTAGTGAAGGTTGCCTGGGCTAGGAAGGTGTCGTTCCCGCCGTTGCTGCCGAGCCCTTCTCCATAAATGACGTAATCCTTGTTGTCAAATGTCGTGTTGGAGAAGGGGCCGGTCTGCTTCTTCAGCTCCCCGCTAAAGATCGACTTACCCGCTGGGAGAGAATCCGTTGACATTATCAGGGCCTCAGACGACGAAACCATGTACAAAACGAGGTTAGTTGTCCCGGGCTTGCCGAGGACAGTGAGCGTCGTGCTCGCCGTGCCGCGACCGTTTGCCGCGATAGCATAAGTCCCCGTACCCCCTGTCACCGCCCCGGTCACAGTCCCTGCATCATCGAAATCCCCAATGATGTCGGTAATGCTTCCCGCGCCGTTCGAGGTGACAACGCCTGCACCTGCGAAACGTCCTCCGCTACCGTCCACACCCTCTTCTCCGAACGCAAAGTTACCGCTGAACTGGTTGTTTGCAAACGAAGTCGTGTCCTGCTTCATGAGGACGCCACTCTGCCGTGGGCGCCTTCCGTTGTTGTCATCGTAGCGGATGATCCGGCCTTGCGTTGCCACTCCCGCGACAAGCGTACCCACGCCTGCGCGGAAATTTTCTACGCCTCCTTGAGAGTCCGCCAACACCAAGCAGACTCGGTTGCCCGTACCCACCGTGTACGAACTGCCCGCCGATCCGATCGTGAGCCCGGTTACAGGTCCCAGGCCGTTGTTGTAATCCAACAGGCCACTGGTGATCCCTCCTCCGCCGTTTGCCGTGAAACTGCCGATAATCGCCGCGTAACCGGCGTTCATCCCGCCGCCTCGTACCATAAACGCGTAAGATCCGCTAAGGACCGCATTGTTGCCGGTACCGCACGATCCATCCACGATTGTGAACGTAAAGCTGTCAGTCTGGGATGTTGCATCTACGGAGGTTGCCGTAATCGTCGGCGTTAGGTCCGCCGCCACCGTTGGGACCGACGAAGGCGGCGTGTAGTTAATCTGGGACGAGACCGTTGCCCCATTTCCCGTATCCACTTGTGACCCCAGCGTGCCGCACGTCGGCGAACAATTTGCGCCGCCTGCCGTCAGCGTCCAGGTGACCGTCCTGCTGTTGCCCACGTCGTTCCCGACAGTAGCAAATACGGTGAGTGGAACTGCGCCAGTCGCCGCCAACGCGGAATTGAACTCGAGACCCCGGACAATCGTCAGGCCAGTATTGACGGGCGGCGGGTTGCTGCTGAGCACAAACGCGCCTGAAGCAAGTTGCGTGTGGTTGGCGTTCGAGACCGCCGGGAGCCGAGGCCTGTCGTATGGCGAAAACGGGAGGAGTGACGGCGGAGGTGTGTACGTGATCGTGGTGGTGGTCGTCGTTCCGGACAACACCGGTGCGCTTGGTGTGCCCAGCGTCCCGCACAAGTTCGTGCCGATTCTTGTATTAGTGCTTCCGCACGCGTAGCCGCTGGCCGTCAGCGGCGTGAACGTGACACCTGCGCCTGTCGGGTCATTGTAGACCGTCACAGTCACAGTTTTCACAGCCGTCCCAACCTGAATGATATTGTTGATGCCTCCGCCGCCGATTAGCACCAAAGGAACGCCTGCTGGATCGACCTCGATGAAGTCGGTAGCGGCAAACGAGCCGGACAGGCTCGAGGACACCACGATGGTGGGAACAGTCTGCGTGGTAAAGCCCGCCGTTGGCGGCGGCGTGTAGGACAACGAGTAGCTCCCCGAGCCGGACGTGCCAGTAATGGACCCTACCGTCCCGCAAGTCGCTACTGTGCAGGCAAGTCCAGTATTGGAATCCACAGTCAAGGTAGGCGTAAGGACGTCGCCAGCCGAATCGCTTGTCACCGTGATCGCGATTGTTGTCGCAGGATCGCCTGCAAAGATCGGGAACGGCACCGAAGTGCCGACTATTGCCGGGGTGGTAGTGACCGTCAGGGTGAAGTTCTGGATGAAGTCTGCGCCCACGCCGTTGTGCGCTGTCAACATGATGTGGTAAGTCGCAGCGCTACCTACTGCCGGTGTCCCGCTCAGGCCCCCGGTTCCGTGCCCTGCGTCGCCGAATGTGACCCCGCCCGGGAGCGTTCCGCTCTCGGTAAGTGTCGGGTTCGGCCATCCTAACGCCGTTACTACGATCCCCGCTTGTTGGCCCACAACCATCGTGAAGCTATTTGGGCTTGTGATGGCCGGGGCCTCGTTCACGGTCAGGGTGAAGTTTTGCACCGCATCCGCGCCCACCCCGCTGTGGGCCGTGAAGGTGACAAAATATAATCCTCCCGTGCCGACTCCGGGCGTCCCACTTAGTACACCAGTCGTCGTGTTGAACGTCACTCCAGTTGGAAGTGGTGCCCCGCTCTCGGTGACGCTTGGCACCGGTGTCCCGGTCGCTGTCACAGTGAACGTCCCCGCCGTGCCAGCGGTAAAGGTTGTGTTATTTATGCTCGTGATCGCGGGAGCCGTGGTCACCGTCAGCGTGAAGGTTTGCACCGCATCCGTTCCGATTCCATTGTGGGCTGTGAGCATCAGCGGATAACTCCCCGCACTGCCTGCCGCTGGCGTCCCACTCAGCACGCCTGTCGAGCTGTTTAATGTCACTCCCCCCGGCAGCGCGCCCGTCTCACTGAACGTTGGCGCCGGGAATCCCGTCGCCGTCACTGTGAACGTCCCCGCCGCGCCAGCGGTAAAGGTTGCATTATTTACGCTCGTGATGAAGGGGGCTTGGTCCACCGTCAGAGTGAAGCTTTGCATCGCATCCGCGCCCGACCCGTTGTGGGCCGTGAACGTAATGGGATAGGTCCCGCCCGTGCTGGCTCCTGGCGTCCCGCCTAGCACGCCAGTCGCCGCAGTGAACGTCACTCCACTGGGCAGCGTGCCCGTCTCGCTGAACGTCGGCGCTGGTACTCCCCCCGCCATCACTGTGAACGTCCCCGCAGTGCCCACGGTAAAGGTCGTATTATTTACGCTTGTGAACACCGGGGCCTGATTCACCGTGAGCGTGAAGTTCTGCATCGCATCCGTGCCGATCCCGTTGTGGGCTGTAAACGTGATGGGAAAAGTGCCTTGGGTCCCTGGTGTTCCGCTAAGAGTTCCGTTCCCGTTCCCATTGTCTGTGAAAGTCACCCCAGTAGGCAAAGCGCCTGTCTCGATAAGCGTCGGCGCCGGTGGCCCCGTCGCGGTCACCGTGAATGTTCCCAGCGCGCCCACGGTAAAGGTCGCGTTAATTGCGCTCGTTATCAGCGGAGCCTGGTTCACCGTAAGAGTGAAATTCTGAGTCGAGTTGGTTCCGACCCCGTTGAGTGCCGTGAATACGACTGGATACGTTCCACCCGTCCCCGCTCCTGGCGTCCCGCTCAGTACACCGGTCGTCGTGTTGAACGTCACGCCAGCGGGCAGTGACCCGGCCTCCGAAAAGCTTGGTGCCGGGAGCCCCGTCGCCATCACCGTGAACGTCCCTGCCGTGCCCACGGTAAATGTCGTGTTATTTGCGCTGGTGATCGCTGGGGCCTGATCCACCGTCAGCGTGAAGCTCTGCATCGCATCCGTGCCGATCCCATTGTGCGCTGTAAAAGTGAGCGGATAAGTCCCCGCACTTCCTGGCGCTGGCGTCCCGGCAAGTGACGCCGTCCCATTCCCGTTGTTGGTGAGCGTGACCCCGCCGGGGAGCGCACCGGTCTCGCTGAACGTCGAGTTCGGGAATGCTGACGCTGTTACCACGAACGCACCTGCTGTCCCAACTACAAACGTGATGCTACTCGGGCTGTTGATCACCGGGGCCTGGTTCACCGCCAGAGTGAAATTCTGCGTGGCATTGGTTCCTACTCCGTTTAGTGCGGTGAAGATGATAGGATATGACCCGCCCGTGCCCGCTCCCGGCGTCCCGCTCAGGACGCCAGTCGTGGTGTTGAACGTCACGCCAGTTGGAAGTAGTCCGGCCTCCGAAAAGCTTGGCGCTGGGAACCCTGTCGCCGTCACGGTGAACGTCCCTGCCGTGCCCACGGTAAAGGTCGCGCTGTTTGTGGTGGTAATAGCTGGGGCCTGGCCCACCGTCAACGTGAAGCTCTGGAGTGCATCCGCGCCGACCCCGTTGTGTGCTGTGAACGTGATCGGGTATGATCCCGCGGTCCCCGCTCCTGGCGTCCCGGCCAGTTTCCCGGTCGCAGGGGTGAACGTCACTCCACTAGGTAACGCACCCGTCTCACTTAGCGTCGGCGCCGGAAATGCCGTCGCCGTCACTGTGAACGTCCCCGGAGAGCCCACGGTAAAGGCTGCGGTATTTGCGCTCGTGATCGCCGAGGCCTGGTCCACTGTCAACGTAAAGCTCTGCGTCGAATCCATGCCTGCGCCGTTGTGCGCTGTGATCGTAAGGAGATACGTCCCGCCGGCGCCCGCCGCCGGTGTCCCGCTCAGTAACCCGGTTGCAGACGCGAGCGTTACTCCACTGGGCAGCGCGCCCGTTTCACTGAATGTTGGCGCCGGGAACCCCGTCGCCGTCACCGTGAACGTCCCCGCTGTGCCCACTGTAAAGGTCGTATTATTTGCGGTTGTGATCGCAGCCGGTAGGTTCACCGTCAGCGTGAACGTCTGTACCGCATCCGGGCCGGCCCCGTTGTGCGCAGTGAACGTGATAGTGTAGCTGCCCGAGGTCCCCGCCGCCGGTGTCCCGCTCAGTATTCCAGTCGAGGCGGTGAACGTGAGTCCATTGGGCAGCGCGCCCGATTCACTCAGCGTCGGCGCCGGTGTCCCCGTCGCGGTCACGGCGAACGTCCCTGCCGTGCCCACGATAAAGGCGAAGCCCGAGGCGCCTGCGCTCGTGAACATTGGGGCCGGGTTCGGCGGCGCACTGTTCGTAGTGCAACCAGCCGCGAAGAGACTCCCGATAAGGGCGGAAATTATGAGGGTTCGAAATACGAAACTACGGCCAAACCGAAAATGGCTGGGCAGCATGTCGGTTGTCCTTTTTAGCGCGGGCAAATAGCAATTTAGCAATAAGCGTAAGAAAGGCGGCTAAATCCGAGCCCGAACGCTAATAACAAGTTGGAATACCTATGAACCGAGGAGACTGGTGTGGATTCATACCTTAATCGCGGGATAATTGCAACTTGTTTTTCGACCGGTTCAAATTCATACAGCAGTCGGGGTGCGAATGAGTGCAAGTGCAGCCGGGGCAGGCTCTACGAAAAAAACGGCGTTACACTTTCTGAGTCTCGGACGCCGCGGATTAGAGGGAACATGACAAAGAGCAAGCGGAAACCTTCAAAATTTACGACGGGACGCGAGGTGGCCGGGCCGCCCGCGGAGGAGCGCGTGATTCCCGACAAACGCGTTAAGCCGCCGAAACACAAGAAAGACCTTCGGGAAAGTGGCGAACATTAGGGCGGGGGGAGCTTTAAGCACGGGCGCCCTGGAGCATGGAAATGGAATTTCGAATTTAGCTGCGCATGGCGGCGATCCCGGGAACGCCATTCTCCCGAATGGCGCCCTGCAAACCGCCAATCAGGAGATTGGCGTACCCGGATTTCAACCCCAAGGTCCCAAGTCAACTTCGGAATTCAGGTTCATTTGGGGAAAGGCTTCGCTTAAACATGAATAAACATCAGGCGTTCACCGTGCTGCGTGCAGTGAGCCTGGCAGCCTAAGACTGTGCGGCGGGTTGCAAACTCTGAATTTGAATCAATTGCAAAGAATGGTAAGGTTGGGAAGACGCTTTTCTTGCTTTTAGATTCTCGGACGGAATCCCGGTTCGCGCATAGGATTTCTCGCAGTCCTGGTAAGAAGGCCCGCGCATGTTCCCTTCGAGATAGGCCAATCCGGGGCAGCGCGTGCAGGTTCCACCGTGCGCGCACTTGGAGCAGGATGGCATGTCACGCAATTTGATCGACCGGACTTCCTGGAGCTGCGGGGAATCGCGCCAGATATCCACGAACTTCATGTGGCGAACATTGCCGCTGGGAAGAGGAAACTGCACGCACGGGTAAACGTCTCCGTAAGGGGAGACGTAGCAGGCCGTGTGTCCGGCGCTGCACGGCAACTGATCCAGATCGTCTTCGCCGGGAGCCAGCGGAGGCGTGCAAAACTCATCGATGTTTCCGCCGACCAGCGACTCGTTCCGGAAAACCTCGCGCAGCGCGGCCTCATCCACGTTCAACTTCAGAATGGACCGATCTCCATCCATCATCGGAGTGATTGTCGGATCCAGGATGAACTGAGCGCCCAGTTCGGCAGCCAAAGCCCTCACGCCCGCATAGTCGTGTACATTCTGAACCATCAGCACGTTGGCCATGATGACGTGTATGCCATGGGCTCGCAGACGGCGTATGGCTTCGATCGACTGCTTGAGCGAGCCTGGCAGCTTGGTAATGGCGTCATGAACTTCGGAGATGTGCGAGTAAATACTGACCTGCACCGATTCCACGCCCAGGTCTTTGATGCGGTCCGCTTCGCGCTTCCGTATCAAAATCCCGTTGGTCTTCAGTTTAATGCAGAACGTCCGCAGCCGGGCGTGCTCGAGAATTTCGAAGAAATCCCGCCGCATCAAAATTTCGCCGCCGCTGATCGTCAAATAAAAAACACCGGCAGCCGCCATTTGATCGAGAAGATCCTTGATTTCCGCGGTGGTCATTTCACCGTGATCATGGTGGTCGAGATAACAGTGAATACACCTCTCATTGCACCGATACGTCAGATCCAGCTGCACGCTCAGAGGAATGTTCCTTTGGAGCGCCTTAGTCATCATTTCCGCGACTAAAAGGCTCACTTGGTCCCCCCGGACGCAACCGCGGACTGGGCAATCGGCTGGTCAGAGAGCAGCAAGAGGCCGTGTTCGGCCAGTTCTTCCACAAGTCTTTCCGCATCCCTCAAGGCGATTTCCGGCGTGATGTCATATTGCGTGCAAATCTTGTTCGCAACGATCTCCTCGAGCGGCGTCGCGCCATCCGCCGATTCCCAGATGACTGTCGCGACCTCGTCCAGCGTAAATAGGGTGGAATTTGTGGCGGACATCACCATGGTTTCATCGCCCAGCACTCGAGCGGCAATCGCGGTGCTGCGAGCCACATAGCGCTTGTTGTTCATACAATGAGCTCCCAGACGCGGGCATCGGGCACGAACGTCAGGCGGCGAATGGGCACTCGGCTGACAAAATCAAAGGCCGCGTCGAAGACCAGTTGCACGAATTCAGGATCTCGTGCGAAGAACAGTATATTCTCCAGTAAACTGCGGACGGCGTCGGCTCCCTCCAAAGGCTCAATCTTGTTCTCGGGGCCCTGGGCGAGAAGGTACACACACTCGATGGGCGCGCGCAGGTTTTCTCCGACGCGGGCCAGCTCACCGAAAAACGGCGTCCCCACTGCTGTATAGAGGCCCTGCTGCAGGGTTACATAAGAAATCTCGTCGGTCAGCAGCGCGGCGTCGGCGGGAGCCAGCCTTGCCATGGTAGTCTTCCCGGCCCCGGAGACGCCGGAAAACAAGAATGCGCGTCCATTCCTTATGGCGCTCGACGCGTGCACCAGGAAGCCGCCCTTCCGGGCCAGCAGTAGCGTGTGTACGATGCGCAGGACGGAATCGAGCGAGTAGGGATTGATGGTTTGCTCGATACGTCCGCGCGCCGTGGATGGATTCCACTCGGCGCGAAAATCCCCGCGCTCCATCAACCAGCGGCCCGAATCCCAGGTGACGCGCAGGTCTTCCTCGCCGGATTCGGTGCCTGGCGGGGCCAGCTCAATGTCAAATTCAAAGCTGGCCTCATCCGAGAAACTCACATACCCGGCATAACGATCTTGAATCAGGCGGATGAACTCCGGGTCGCCCGAACGCAAGCGGATGGGCAGGCCGCCGATCTCGACCACCACATCGGAGCGCTCTTGTGCCACCGTCACGCCTGGCAATCAGCCCTCCCGGAGAAAAGACTCCGCCAGTGTCCAACAAGCCGCAGATAAAGATATGTCGCGCGGTCGGATGTCTGTAGGACGCGAACGATCAGCTGTTCCCGGGTGTTCAGAGGAGCTGGAGGCCGGACCTGCCGATGACCGCGGCCGTCACCGCGCTGGATGGAGGTAACTCGTCCGAGCAATTCGGAAGTAGAGACCGGAAAATCATTGTGTGAAAGCCGGTCGCCGCGCGTGATGAGTCGCGGATCATCGTGGCTGCCCGCACGGCCCACCACGCGGTGCGCGAACAAACGCCCCTCGCGCGCGTAAAGTACGATCTCCCCGGAAGAAATTCCTGACAGGCCGGCGCGTTGGACGGAAATCAGATCCCCGGGAAGGATGGACGGAACCATGCTGGTGCCGAAGACACGGAGACGAACTTTCCCGAATGTGCGGACAACTTCACCTGCCAAGCTACACGCCAGCGTCGTCGACATGTTCTCCGGTCGGTTCATACGCCGTCTAAACATGGGGCTACGAGGCCTTCCTGCTGTGGTGGCAGCCGCCCTGGGTAGAAAAAACCTTGCCGCAGGCCAGCGCCGCCACCTCGAAAACAGGCTCGAACCGGAAAGAAGGCGCCTTGTACGGCTTCTTTACACGCGCTTCACGTGGCTCGCCCGACGAATCCTTGTCCGTCACGTTCTTCATGTAGCGTTTGATCCCTCCAGTTATTGTAACCCCGACTGCGTCAACTTGACTGCGCATCCCGTACCCGCGGTCGTATTGCAACTCGGCACGCCCGGCCCTGCACCGGTAGAATTGGCGCCCAGCGTGAAGTAGAAGCTCGAGGCCTGCGCTGAGACAGAGGTATTGTCCACGACGAATCCGCTCGTGGAGCCGGTCGCGCTCGCCGGCACCGGCGCCGTGTTGGTTACAGCTGCGGGCGGCCAGGCCGGATTGCCGGTAACGTTGATAGATATGACGCAGCCAGCGCGGTTGGCTCGGCAAGCACTACCCGCGGGTAAGGTGGTGGCGCCACCGTTGTTAGAACGGTTCCCGATGCTGAAGAAAATCCAATCCCTGGCAACCCCGACTCCGGCGCCATTGGGATTGTTGAATTCTGTTACCGGAGAGCACGCTTCGCCGCTGGCGCTTACGAGGTTTATGAGCGCGGTACCCACACCGCTCAGGACGCCGGTGGCGGGGGTGAAGCTGAGTTGATAGATGCCTGGCCGATCACGGTTGGCCGCGGACTTCCCGCAGACGTACATGTGGCCCGCAGTGGCGCCTTTAGCACTGTTGATGTAGGTGTTGTCAAAGCCGCCTGAGTATATGGCGGAACCGGCGTTATTACCGCCGATTTTGAATGACACCGAGCCGGTCAACGCGGTGCTCGCCTGCAAGATGGTGCCGCGGTTGGCCGTATCGGTGCCGTTTACTGCGAAAACCGTTCCGTTGGTGCCATCCACGACGGGCCCGTCAACAATGGCGCCGGCGGTGCCCACGGCAAGATTGGTGGCGCTGAGGCAGGGCAGGGTACAGGCAGCTCCTACCGTGCTGCCCACTTCCCTGATGAAGCTCAGGCGTCCCGTACTGTCGCCCACGAAGATATTTCCCGAGACGCCGTCGTAGATGGGGCTGGTGAGCGTGGCCCCCGCGTTAACCGTGATCGGCCAAGAAGCGACGACCTCCGCGGGAGCACCCAGGAACACGCCCGTGAACTTGTGCACGCGGCCGCTGTTATCACCCACGTAGAGGACATCGGTAGGGTAATTGTAGAAGGGCTCCGAGATGGTAGCCGTCGCTGGTCCGCCGCTGAACGCAATACTGCTCATACAACTCCCGGCCGGGCAAGTCGTCCAGTTCTGGCCCGCGGCAAGTGTATTCGCTGGCGCCACCGGTTTGCCTGCGGTGGTGCCCTCGCCAGCCTGCCACCTCAGAATGCGAAGCGTCGCGTTCGTGCCATCGTTCTCCACGAATGCCACTTTTGCGCCGTCAAGGGAGAGAACAATCGAGGTCAAGGCCGTGCCTGTCCCCGTAAAATAAGACCAGTAGACCGATGGCCCAGTGGACCCACACAAACCGGCCGGGAGGGAGCCGCTCTGCGAGGCATACAGCTGGTTGAAGGCAATGATGTTTGCCGATCCCATTCCGCCCGTGAGGGTAGCGCCGGCCCATGTAAATTGGGCAGCTACAATATTCGTGGCAAGCGCGATGAGGTTTCCATCACCGCCGGTGGCGGTGGCGGTAACCGTCACCACGGCATTCAGCGACGATGCGGTAACGCCCGCGGCGGCGCCATTCCGCACGATAGCGGCCGCGAGGTTCGTCGCTTCCGACGTATTACCACCTGTGTTCTGAAAGTTGAACCCTGTGTTCGACCCGGCGCTGGACGTCAGGACTATGCTGGTACCGTTTGAGCCGGTGATTGTGACCGTTCGGCCCGCCGTGGCAACCCCTGCAAAGGTTCCTGTCTGAGAGGCAGCCGTCGTGTTTGCCGCCCCTGCCAGGCTCGTATTGAATGCGACGTAATCGTTCGCGCAGCTCGGTGCGGCGGTGACATCCCACGTGAATTTGGCCGGGTACATCCCTACCCCCACAGTACCGCCAGCGAGCATGGGTGCGCCCCAGTCACCTGCCGAGTGAATGCTGGCAATCGGCGTGCCACCCGACGGCTCGGTAGAGTTGCCGCTTGAGAGTCCACCATTGCATCCGGCGCTCACGAGCAGCCCGGAAAGAGCGGCTGCTCCCAGCACAGTTCGCGCGACGCGTTCCATGTTCATGCCGCGGTTCTCCTTGGAAATTATGGCCCGGCAAAGTTTTTTCGGCCCGCATGCTTTCTCTCTCGCGGGCCCGGAAGTCCACTCCTGGCGGGCTCCCAATCGCCGACGCGCCACTCGCCCGCCTAGGCGGGACGGCGCGCAGAGCCCGCAGCGGCTATTGCGCCGCCTCTGCCTGCGGCACTACGTTTCGCCGCATCCACTGATGCAGGTACCGCGGCTCCGCCTGCAGCCTCCACGCTTGCGCGATGGACGACGGCGAGGATTAGACCATGTGCCGGTTGCTCCAATCCGTCGTCATGTGCACCGGCGTATGCCCCTGGGCGCGCGTCTTCAGACCCCACGACAGCAAGAACACCGCCAAGGCCAGAGGGCAACCCGAAATCAGTCCCCATCGGACCACCCGCTTGCGGTTCCCTTTCGTCTTCATGTCGTTCCTCACAACTATAATTTACTATTCAGTATATATTGATCACGAGCGACTGCCCGCCGGCGCCCGCCTGGGCCAATACTCCCCCTGAAAAGTTTGCGCATCAGTTAAGGCAGGAAAAACCGGCCTCACGCAAGACCGATTCCCCGTACAACGAAATGAGCACAAATGGGCGCAAAAAAGACATTTCTAAAAGTGCAGTATAGAAGGCGGAAAAGGAGCTTTCAACCCCAATTCGGTACTACGTTCCAATCCGGCACCCCCAAAAGTCTTGTATCTCATGGTGTTTCGCTCAGGTGCGCGTCCTCCATCCGGATTTCGCGATCTTCGATCGCTCTCAGGAATCATGCGTGCTCTAGGCGCAGGAGTGCGACTAGAAAATTGGCGGAGTGGCTGAAAAGTTGTCGAGATCTGGCGGACTTCGTCGTGCTGCGTTCGGATAGAACCATTCACTTGATGGGTTCAGTGGAAACGTGCACGGGGCGCACCGAGACCCAAAAATGCTAGTGCATCTTCGGGCCGCGGTGGTGGCCCGAAGATGCACCGAGAAAAATTAATTAGTTTTCTTACCTTTTGTCGGTGTCGGCGCTTTCCCTATTTTCGTGGTGATGCCGAGGCCCATCGCCTGGAGCTGATCGAGCCCCTGCTGGGCCTGTGCGCCGATGGGCCCGTTCGGATCGAGTTCGATGGCCTTCTGATAGGCCTCAATTGTCCCTGGCTGCATAACGGGGGTGATCTTATCGCCTTCGGTTTTGAATTCCATCGTGTTGACTAAAGCAACGCCCAGCAGGTACCAGGCTTGCGCGCTCTTCGGATCAAGCGCCAGAGCCTTCTGCAGCGGCTCGATCGATTCCTTCATGCGGTTCGCCTGATACAGGACGATGCCGAAGTTGCGCCAGGCGAGCGCGGCGTCCGTCGGGTTGAGATCGACATACTTTTGGTACGCGGCCCTGGCTTCATCGACTTTGCCAAGCTTGGCAAAATCATTCCCAAGGTTGTTGTAGTTGGCGGCCACATCGGGCTTCATCGCGATGGATTGCTGATACGTGTCGGCCGCTTCCTGCCACTTGCTCATGCTCTCGTAAGCCTCTCCCAACCGGGACAGAACGATCGCGCGGTTCGGGTCATCCTGCTTCATCAATTGCTGTGCGGCAGACAATTCGGTCACAGCCGTGCCGCCGGCAGTGGTGATCTTTAGCTGGACGGCCGCTTGCTGGTCCTTTTGGTCCTTGGGAATCTTGGAGAGCTCTAGCTGGGCTGCCTTCATGGCATCAATCGCTTGCAGCCCCGCATCGTAATGCGCTTTCAGCCCTTGAAATGCTTTCTCCGCCTCCTCGCGTTTCGCCTCGGCCTCCGCGTAGGCCCTTATCCTTCTCCATGATTTCTTTTAAGTTCATGTCGAAAGTAGGCGAAGTGCCGCCGGTAAGTTTAAAGCCCGTCTGGTAGAGGGTCTTGTCTTTGTCCTTCAAGTCGATGCTGTAGGTTCCCCCCGCCATGCCCGTTATCGAGTAGTGCCCTTTCGCATCCGTCTTGACGTCAAAGGTTTTACCCGTTTCGATATCCTTGGCAATGATTTCAACGTCGGCGTAGGGCTTGGCCATCTGATCCAACACCGTGCCCGACACAGTGCTCAGGCCTCCCTGCGCGTAGGCAGCTGTGGTCAGCCCCGCCACCAACGGGCCGGCGATCAGCGCGAGCGCCATTGCCATCCGGAATGTCTTCATTCGCATCATGATATTCACTGCCTCCTGGAAACCCAGATCCGCCGGGCTTCCCCGTGCGGTTTTTCCTATTATCTCTCAATTCGGGCCCGATAAGCGATAGGGTCGGTACCACCGGCTTCCGCGAATGCCTTCAGACGCAACCGGCAACTATCACACGATCCACATGCCTCGTCTTCAAATTGATAGCAGGACCACGTTCGGTCCAGCGGCGCGCCTAACTCAACCCCCCGTCGAACAATCTCCCACTTGCGCATGCCGATTACGGGGGTGACGATTTCGATCCGTGTCTCCGGACGCGTTCCCTCGCGCACCAACTGCTGGAACACCCGGTAATACTCCGGCCGGCAGTCCGGATAGCCGGAACTGTCCTCGGCAACGGCACCGATAAATACCGCGCCCGCGCCGATCACCTCCGCCCAGCTCACGGCAACCGCGAGAAAGTGCGCGTTACGGAATGGGACGTATGTGGCTGGGATTTCGTTACCACCGGCCGGCATCCTGGCCTCTCCTTCGGGTACGGCGATCCGTTTGTCGGTCAGCGCTGAACCGCCGATCTGCGCGAAATGATCGAGACGCACAACCAGCCTCTCCGTCACGGAATAGAAATCCGCAATCTCCTCGAAGGCCTGGCGCTCGCGGCGCTCGGTGCGCTGGCCGTAGCTGGCGTGCAGCAGGGCCAGCTCATGCGTTTGCCGCGCAATGGCCGCCGTGACACAGGAGTCCATCCCACCGCTCAACAAAACGACCGCTTTGGGTTGCCCGCTCATCGGGATGGGGACGGCTCCCTCGTCTTTTCCAGATGCGATTCCGGACTCCGGAGTCTATACGCCGCGCGTGGCCGGATGCCAGATGAATTTATGCAATTGTAAACCGAGCCGCACGGGCAAGCCGTCCGCCAGAATCCATTCGGCAAGGTCCCGGGCGGTCATCCCGGGCCAAGTCCCCTCCGGATCGGCGTGCACGGGAGAAAATACCACCTGATGGACCCGTTGGGCCAGCCCTTGCCGATGCGTGAAGTCCCGCGCAAACTCGTAGTCGCGGCGGCTAGAAATCACAAACTTAATTTCGTCTTTACGGCCCATCGCGTCGAGATTTCTCATCTGGAACGTGTCCGGCTCACCCGAATCGGGGCACTTTACGTCCACAATCTTGATCACTTCGCGTGGCAACTCCGCAAGGGAGCGCTCGCCGCTGGTTTCAATCAGCACGGTGTAGCCGCCGTCCAGCAATCTTTGCGCCAAGGGAATTGCTTCCGGTTGCAGCAACGGCTCGCCACCCGTCAACTCAACAAGAGAGATCGCTCGGGCGGAAGCTGATTTCGCGGGTTGGCCGTCCTTCGCGACAATGGACAATTTCTCGACGCGCGCAAAGATTTCATCAATGCTCATCTTTGTGCCCCCGTGAAACGCGTACGCCGTATCGCACCAGGTGCAGCGGAGATTGCATCCCGTCAGGCGCACAAAAATGCACGGAAGGCCCGCGTGCGTGCTCTCTCCTTGAATCGACCGGAAAATTTCCGTGATGATCATTTTCTAGGCAGGCTCCAATCCGGCATGCGGGACCGCACCTTTCCCTAGCGGCTACGGCGCGCCGCTTTGCGGCGCATATGCCATTGCACAAAAATAACCGCGGCAGCAGCCCCGAGACCGGCCATCACAAAGCGGAATGGTTCGAGCTCAAAGCCGAGCCAACGAAGCACGAAGAAGTAGCCGAGCGCGACTGCGATCGCGGGAACAAGAATGATGAGGAAAGAACGGTTCATAGTTAAGGCCGGCTCCCAGTAAATCCCACGTCACTTTCCACGCGGGCTGTATCACGATCCCGGGAACGCCAATCTCCCGATTGGCGGTAGAAAGACGCCATTCAGGAGAATGGCGATCCCGGCTTGGAGCCCGTGCAAACGTCCAAACCCCTAAGGCCAGTAGGTCGCCGAAGTCGTGTCGGTCTCCCAGATCGTAATGCAGGTGATCCGCGCGCCATCGGGAATCGCCTTCATCTGCCGCATGGTTTCGTCATAGAAATACTTCGCGAGATTTTCAGCGGACGGATTGATGACGTCAAACGGCTCCAGATCATTCAGAAATTTATGATCCAGGACGCCGACGATGTCGCGGATCACCCGCTTCAAATGCGTAAAATCGTAAAGCAGGCCGATCGAATCGAGTTGCGGCCCTTCCAGAGTCACCCGCACCTTGTAGTTGTGGCCGTGTACGTTCTCGCACTTCCCTTTGTATCCGCGCAGGGCGTGCCCGGAGGAAAAAGTCTCGTCAACGCTAACTTGAAACATCGATTTCCTTTAAGATTTCAGAACCGGGAAACAACCGCGGGAACAAAAACTCTCTAGGTTGATTTCTGCATGAACCGTTCGACCGCGGCGATGTCCCTGGTGGTCGCGTACGCCGGAAGCGATTCCATGAAGATTTTACCATATTGCATGCGCTGGATCCGGTTGTCGAGGATGGTCAGCACGCCGCGGTCGGTGCGCGCGCGGATGAGCCGGCCAAAGCCCTGCTTCAGCGCCAGAACGGCCTCGGGCACCTGATATTCCGCGAAAGCGTTGCGGCCATCCTCCTGCAGCGCTCGAACGCGCGCCGCCACAATTGGGTCGGAAGGGACGGCGAACGGCAGGCGGTCCACGATGACACAGGAAAGCTGCTCGCCGCGCACATCGACGCCCTGCCAGAAACTCGATGTCGCGAAGAGGACGGCGCCTTCCGTGTTGCGGAATTTTTCGAGCAAAGCCGTGCGCGGCGCGGAACCCTGAATCAGCAGCGGAAAACGCACCCGCATGCGCACGCGCTCGTACAAATCGTTCATCTGGGCGTAGCTGGTGAACAAGCAGAAGGCTCGCCCGCGTGAGATCTCCAGCAGCCGGATAATTTCCTGCGCCGCGCGTTCGGGAAATGCGGGGTCGCGCACGTCGGGCAGCGTTGCCGGGATGTAGAGCAATGCTTGTGTCCCGAAATCGAATTCCGAATCCAGCACGCGCTCGCTCGCCAGATTCACGCCGAGGCGCTGTTTCAAGAAATCGAAGCGTCCTCCAACCGCCAGCGTTGCCGACGTCAGGACAATCGTTTCGAACGGTTCGAACAACCGTTCGCGCAGCAGCGCGCTTACATCGATCGGCGTGGCGGCGACGAACACGCCCTTGGCGCGGCGTTCGAACCAGTACACGAAGTTGCCCTCGCTCGATTCGAACAAAAAATTCAGCTCGGCGCGCAGCTCCATCGAGCGCCGCGCGATATTCAGCAGTTCCTCGGGCTTCGACGGCAGCGAGGCGATTTCCGCTTCCAGGCTTTTCAGCGCGTTGACCAGCGCGCTGTACGCCTCGCGGTTCTGCTCGACGAATCCCGCGCGCTGCGTCTGGTCGAACGGGAAGCGGCCTTCGCGCGCCGGGAACGCCTCAAAAAAGCTCCTGGCGCGCTCACGCACCCGGGCGATATGTTTTAACAGGCCCGAGCCTCCTGTTCGCGTCACGCGCACGGCTACCTCGGCGTCGCGTCCCAGCTCCTCGAAGCGATAGTTGGAAATCTGGCGGCCGAAATACTCGCTGGCTACGTCTTCGATCTCGTGCGCTTCATCGAACACCACCGCGCCGTACTCCGGCAAGACGCTGCCAAAGTCATCCTGCTTCAACGCCAGATCGGCGAAGAACAGATGATGATTCACGATGATCAGATCGGCTTCGGCGGCGCGCTGGTGCATTGCGGTGATGAAGCAGCGATTGAATTCCGGACATTTCGATCCGGAGCAGGCGTCTCGCCGCGCGTCGAGGCGCTGCCACAGGTCCGAATCGTCGGGCAGAAAATTCAGTTGCGCGCGGTCGCCCGTGTCCGTCACTTTTTCCCAATCGCGGATTTGGTGGAACCAGTCGAGCTCGTCCAGGCCCTTCAGCATCGGCTGGTCGGCCATACGGTACACTTTTTCACGGCACAGGAAATTCCCGCGGCCCTTCATCACGGCGACTTTCAGCTTTGGCGCGAAATGTTTTTGCAGAAACGGGACGTCTTTCTCGAATAGCTGCTCCTGCAAGGACTTTGTCGCTGTCGAAATCACCACGCGGCGCCCGCTGCGGATCGCAGGGATCAGATACGCCAGCGTCTTGCCCGTGCCCGTTCCGGCCTCGACGATGGCGTGGCGCTTCTCGCGGAACGCGGCTTCGATCATCTCCGCCATCTGAAGCTGCGACGGCCGGTGCTCGTAGCCCCCGGGCATGCACTTTTCGAGCGCGCCGCCCGGGCCGAAAATCTCGGCGATCGTGGGTTCCTTTATATCGGGTTGTACCGAATCGGGTCGCGTCAATTCTGGCTGCTCGCGAGCAGGGTCTACTTTTGCGCTAAACGCTGCGGCCCGGGCCGGGGCGTGGAGCCCGCCAGGAGCCGATGCTGCGGCCACTTTCTGCGTTTCGATCTTGGCACGTTTGGGCATGGGGAGCGGGTGAGAAATCTCGAAAACCGCGAGTCGATAAAATAGCACACCCCGGCGGGCCGTGCCGCTTTGCTACATTGCTGCCGGTGATGCCGAGATTGACGATCTGGTTTTCGCGCTTTATGACGTTACAGAAGAAGAGCACGAGACTATCAAAGGGCAAGAGTAAAATTCACTCATGATCGCTGTCATTGGCATTGCGACCACCAAGGGTTTGTATCTGTACCTCTCCTGGACTAAGCTAATAGTGTTAAAGAGGTGCTGAGACAAGGCTCGAAGCCGAACCGGGAGCGGGATGGAAGAGGCGATCTCGGATCCGACTGGATTCCAGGCAATACTTACGGAAGACTGCTGGCAGCATATCGTTTCGCGCCATCCGGAGATGAAAGCTTTCAGACAGTTTGTCGTGGAAGCCATCCGGACTCCTGACGGGATTTACTCAGGGAAAAGGGATCCGGCGCGAAAGATTTACCGTAAGAGGCACCTACAAGTTCCTGGGGTCGGGGATTCGCTTGACCTCCTTGTCTTTGTCGGCGGCGCGGATAGATATGTTGCAAACAGCCTATTTTGCAGCTTATTCGTTGCGCGTGTTGGGTGCTCAAATATGGCCTTCCAACTAGTTCAGGAGTTCAAATTCGAGAAAGTGGATTATAGCTACGACGGTCGCGGCGATGTTCTTGACATCTCGTTTGGACCTCCTGCTCCCGCGATTGCACTACAAGTGGAGGATTGGCTAGCTATTCAAGTTCGGCTCAACCCTCCCTCGCTTCAGGGGTTGACCATCGTTGGGTTTAAGTGGATATTCGAGAAGATAAATCGATACGCCGAAAAGGAACTTCCCCAGCGCATGAGAAAATTGGCAAGCGCTAAGGTGTCCATCGCGTACGAAAATGAATCCGACACTCTTGTGATGCGCTGGGAGGAAGAAGCCAGCGGTTTCCGCAGACTGATTCAAAAGTCTTTCTTTCGTAGAATGGGAAAGCCCTCGATCTTTGAGCCACTATCAAAGGGAAGCGACATTACACCCCATGGGACGACTGCCGATCAATCGCTACGTAATGTATATGTCGAAAAGAATCTCCCCTCAAAAGACATCATCGGCATAAAAATCCTCGAGTTCACCAAATGTGGGCCGGCAGCGTTGGAAGGATTCTTGGGGGCCATCGTGGACACTCTCTTTGAACCGAATACGGGACGCGACGAGAATGTTCATCTGATCACCAACGCGCTTGTTCAGCGCTTGGATTGGCAAAGATTTGCCACGATCGCCACATGACTTGCTACATGCATCCCTCCTCGAAGCGCACGATCCTTGTATATCCGAAGCTCTGAGTAGCGCTGGGCCGCGCGCCGCTTTGCTATAATCCCGCCGATGGCTAAAGCCGCTCCTCCGAAAACGCTTTTCCTGGTCGACGCGATGAACACGATTTTTCGCGCGTTCTTTGCGCCGATGTCGCGGCTGAATAGTCCGAAGGGCATTCCGACGAAGGTTCCCTACCTGTTCTCGAACATGTTGCGCAAATTGATGAAGGAACATTCTCCGGATTATCTCGCGGTGGTTTTCGATACGCGCGAACCGACGTTCCGCGACAAGCTGTTCGACAAGTACAAGGCGCAGCGCCCGCCGATGCCCGAAGATCTTGCCGTGCAATTGCCCTACGTGCGACGGATGTGCGAGGCCATGCGGCTGCCGATCCTGGAGTTTGACGGCTTCGAGGCCGACGACGTGATGGGCGCGCTGGCGAGGCAGGGAGAGAAAGCGGGACTGGAAGTAAGCCTTGTGACCGGCGACAAGGACATGATGCAACTGGTCGGTGGAAAAGTGCGCGTGTTGCGGCCGGGCGCGGGGCCGAACAAGACCGATCTGGTCGTGGATGAAGCGAAAGTGGAAGAACTGATGGGCGTCCCCCCGGAGAAAGTCGCCGACGTGATGGCCCTGATGGGCGATTCGATCGACAACATTCCCGGCGCGAAAGGAATTGGCGAAAAAGGCGCGCGCGAACTCATCCGGCGCTTCGGCTCCGCGGAAGCGGCGCTCGAGCATGCCGCCGAAGTCGAAGGCAAACGCTACCGCGAGGCACTCGAAAACAGCCGCGAGGCTGTGCTGCTCTCGAAGCAGCTCGCGATCATCGATACAGCCGCGCCGGTGAAGCTCGTGCTCGACGATCTGGCGATCCGCGAGCCTGATGTCGAGGCGCTCCGCGCGCTGTACGCGGAATTGGGCTTCACGTCGCTGCTTCGCGATCTTCCCGCTGCGTCCACGGCGGGTGTTGTTGCGAGCGATGCCGCGACGCTGGAATCGCCGGCTGCGCTGAAGAAATATTTGAAAGCGATTCCACGCGGGACGGAATTGGCGCTTTGGCTCACACTCGCTCCCGGTGAGCGCGAAACCGAAGGCTTCGGCACGCGCCTCGCGGGAGTTGAGATTTCACCGAACGCGGGCGTCGCCCGGACCGCTTGGCTTGACGAGAAAGGCGAAATGCTCGCCGCGCTCGGCGAATTTCTGCGCGATCCCGCGCGGCCGAAAATCCTCCACGATCCAAAACTTTTCGAGCTGCTTGCCGGACCCGTGGCCGGAGTGCGCCACGCGACGATGCTCTATTCGTATTTGTTGCGGCCCACGACCTCGAAACACGCTCTTGCCGACGTCGTGCTGCGGCACGAGAACGTCACGCTCTCCGGCGCGCCGGGCGAACATGCAGATCACCTGCAGCGGCTCGCTCCGCTGCTGCGCAAGGAAGTGGAAGCGCAGGGCCTAGGAAAACTCTACGAAACCATCGACCTGCCGCTCGCGCCCGTGCTCGCCTCCATGGAGCGCCACGGCGTGCGCGTTGACCGCGAAGCCCTGGCCGCGATGTCCGCGACGATGGAGCGCGAAATCCGCGCGCTCGAAAAAACCATTTGGAAACTCGCGGGATCGGAATTCAACATCAATTCGCCGCAGCAGTTGGCCGAAATCCTGTTCGACAAGATGAATCTCGGACTCGGCGGAAGACGCCGCTCGAAGCCACGCTCGACTGCCGCGGAAGTGCTCGAAGAGCTGGCGCTCACGCACGAACTACCGCGCAAAGTTCTCGAATACCGCGAAATCAGCAAACTGAAATCCACGTATGTGGATGCGCTGCCCCGGCTGATTCATGCCGACACGGGCCGATTGCACACCAGCTTCAGCCAGACCGGAACGGCGACGGGGCGGCTGAGTTCTTCGGATCCAAATCTGCAAAACATTCCTGTGCGCACGGAGCTGGGCCGCCAGATCCGCGCTGAATTCGTCGCCAGCCCCGGCAACACGCTGCTTTCGGCGGACTATTCGCAGATCGAGCTGCGCATCCTCGCGCATTTTTCACAGGACGCGGTGCTGGTCGAAGCATTCCGCACCGGGCAGGACATCCACTCGCGCACGGCGCAGGAAGTTTTTGGCGTGGGCCCAATGGCGCAGAACGCCGAGCACCGCCGCGCGGCCAAGGCTATCAATTTTGGTATTATCTACGGTCAAACTCCCTTCGGGCTCGCGGCGCAGCTCGGCATTGACCAGAAAGAGGCCGCGCGTTTTATCACCGCGTATTTCGCGCGCTATCGCGGGGTGAAGGAGTACCTCGACCGGTCGCTCGCCGAAGCGCGCAAGTCCGGCGTTACGCGAACGCTCTTTGGCCGCATCCGTCCCGTCCCGGAAATTATTTCACCGCAGCCCAATCTGCGAAACTTCGCCGAGCGCACGGCGCTCAACACGCCGCTGCAGGGCACCGCGGCCGACCTGATCAAAATTGCCATGATCGCCATCGACCGCCAACTCGCGAAAGAAGATTTTCGCGCGAAAATGATTCTGCAAGTTCACGACGAATTGCTCTTCGAAGCGCCACACGCTGAGATGGACCGCCTGCGCGCACTGGTCCGCCCGGCGATGGAGAACGCGTATGCGCTCACCGTACCACTCGTCGTGGATATGAAGGCCGGACCGAACTGGCGCGATATGAAGTAGGGGTGGCAGGCACCGCCGCATCCTTACGAAGTCGCCGTACTACTCAGCGCTGGTATGCGGCTCACGATCAGAAAAATCCTGCGAGGATTCACTCCTTCAGTATACAGTACGGTCTCATCTATCACTTTTAGGAGGTAAAACGATGAAAGCATCCGTGCTCTATAAAATCGTTTCCTGTCTTCTTGTGCTCTTCTGCGTCGCTCACACACTCGGATTCCGCCAGACGGATCCTCGGTGGGGAGTGGGTTCGATGGTTGAGTCTATGCGAACGATTCATTTCGATGCCCAAGGGTTCAGTCGGACCTATTGGGACTTTTTCGTTGGGTTCGGGTTATTTGTGAGCGTCTTCTTTTTGCTCTCCGCGATTCTAGCCTGGCAGCTTAGTGCCATGAGCCGAGAGGCATTGGTCCATATGCCCATTCTCACCTGGGGCTTCGCGATCTGCTTTGTTGGTGTCACGGTTCTGACCTGGATGTACTTCTTCATCGCGCCTATCATTTTTTCCAGTGTGATCACATTGTGTCTGATCCTGGCGGCTTGGATCTCCGGAAAATCAAACTCACTTCGCATATCTACCCCGTAAGATTAGGTGTCGGCTGGCCGTGGATATTCTTGGATGTTAAGGTAAAGACGCCTCGGTAACTCCGTGGCTATGAGGAGGGGCTCTGATGAAACATGCTTCGGGATTTCTCGCGATCGTCAATGACGCAAAAACTCGAGTGAAGGAATGGGACTTTCGCGAAGTGAAGCGGCGCCTTGATGCCGGCGAGAAGCTCACGCTGGTGGACGTTCGCGAAGACAACGAATGGGCGCGAGGCCACCTCCCCGGCGCGATTCATCTTGGGAAAGGCGTCATCGAGCGAGACATCGAACAGGCCGTTCCCGACCCGTCCGCAACGCTGGTCCTGTACTGCGGAGGCGGCTTCCGGTCGGCGCTGGCCGCGGATAACCTTCAAAAGATGGGCTACACGAACTGCATCTCGATGGACGGCGGTTGGCGCGCCTGGACCGAGGCAGGATTTCCCACCGAAAAGACGTAATGATGTTTTTGCGCCACGGGCTTGCGTGTTTCGCGGACTACCATTATCTTTAAAGGACTAAACGAAGCGTTTTGAATCTGCTGGGGCGTGGTCCAACCGGTAGGACACCGCACTGTTAATGCGGATGGTGTAGGTTCGAATCCTACCGCCCCAGCCAAATTTTCCGGCTCCGAACGGGCCGGCATTCCCTCGATCACTTCCACGAAATTTGAAATGTGCCCGTCCCTCCGTGTTCTCCGGGACGGAAAGGGAACGTCTCTCTTCAAGTTAGCTCACCACTCAGATGCGATCACCCATTGATATTGCATTTGGAGAGACTATAATTGAGGCAATATGGCGCGACTGTTGTCCAAAAGGCGAGCAGAAATTCCAAAGATTGACTTCACGGTCCAAGTTTGGAAGGAAGGGGCTACCTACGTGAGCTATGCCCCGGAGCTCGATGTTTCGAGCTGCGGCGATTCTGTCGCCCAGGCACGGGCTCGCTTGCGCGAAGCAGTGAGTTTGTTCCTGGAAGAGTGTTCGCGAAAAGGGACGCTCGACGCCATCCTCTTTGAATCTGGATTCGTGAAACGTGGCCGGAGTTATCGGCCGCGCCGGATCATTGTACGTGCCAAAGTCCGGCTGGCTGTCCCGCTCGCTTCCTAGAAGCGCCGCATGCCGCGCATCGCGCCAATCCACTACCGCAAACTTGTGCGTGTCCTGGAACACGCAGGGTTTGTCCTTGCCCGCGAGAGCGGCGACCACATGATCTTCACGAAGGCCGGCATCGACCGGCCTGCAGTGGTTCCCCGTTACAATCCATTGCCCGTGTTCATCATCAAGAACGTGTTACGCACAGCGCGTATTTCGCGCGAACGCTACCTGGAACTCTTGGAACAAGCTTGACACTCCCAAGATCAGCAAATCGCTTCGCGTATATGCACGCCGCAGCCTAGTTGCGTAGCGGTTTGCCGGTCTTGAGGGTGTGGGCGATGCGCTCCTGGGTTTTGCGTTCGCCGCAGAGGGAGACGAAGGCTTCGCGCTCGAGGTCGAGGACGTATTGCTCGCTGACGAGTTGCGCGGAGGTGAGCGCGCCGCCGGAGAGCACGTGGGCGAGCTTGCGGGCGACTAATGCATCGTATTCCGATATATATTCTCCGCGCAGCATCATGTGGACGGCGAGCTTTGCGGCGGCGGTGAACTCTTCCCCCAGCACGCGGATGGACGGCTCAGTGGGGGCGGGCGCGGTCTGGCGCCACTCCGCGCGGACCAGGCCCAGCGCGGTTTGCTTCGCGTCGGCGACGAGGCGATCTTGATTCATCGCCACCAGGTCGGCGCGGCGGAGGTAGCCCAGCTCGCGCGCTTCCTCGCCACTGGTGGAAACCTTGGCCATGGCGATGTTCTCGAACACGGGCTTGAGCGCGTGGAACAAGTCGAGGTTTTCTTCGCCTTCGGCGCGCTCGTTGGCGCGGATCATCATTTCCTTGGTGCCACCGCCGCCGGGGATCAGTCCCACGCCTGTTTCGACGAGACCCATGTAGGCTTCTGCCGCAGCGTGGATGCGCGTTCCGTGCAGCGCGATTTCGCATCCGCCACCTAGCGCCAGACCCTGCGGCGCAACGACGACGGGCTTCGGCGCATGTTTAATAGCCAGCGTTACATTCTGGAATTGCCGCACCATGAGGTGCAGATCGTCCCATTCCTGCTCTTGCGCGGTCATGAGGACGAGCATCAGATTCGCGCCGGCGGAAAAATTCACTGCCTGGTTGGCGATCACCATGGCGTCGAACTCGGTGCGCAGGCGCACAAGCCCCTTGTTGATCATGGCGAGGAGGTCGCCGCCGATGGCGTTCATCTTGGCGTGAAATTCGCAGCAGACCACGCCGTCGCCCAAGTCGATCAGGCTGGCGCCGGAATTCTTCTCGATTTCTTTTGCGCGGTCTTTAAGCGATTTCAGGAGGAGGACGCCCTCCAGCTGCCGCGAGGGCTTGTAGGCGTTGCCCGCGAGATCGAAGAACGAAGTCTCACCCTGCGCGGACTGATAGAACGATTTTTTTCCTGACGCGAGAAGCTCCGTGACCAGCGGCGGCAGCGGTTTGCTCTCTTTTTCGAGCTGCTTGGCCATGGATTCCGCGCCGATCGCGTCCCAGGTCCCAAAAGGGCCGAGCTCCCAGCCGAAACCCCAGCGCATCGCGCGATCCACGTCCATTATCGAGTCCGAGATTTCCGGAACGCGGCGCGCGGCGTAGAGGCACATTTCGGAGAGCACGCCCCAGATAAATTTCTGCGCGTTGTCACCCTCTTTTCCCGCCAAAATCGGGCCCACCAACGTGCGCAGCCGCTCGCGCGTGTCCTCGATGGCCTTGCCCGCTTCGATGGACGCGAATCGCGCTTTCTGCCGCGGGCGATAGTCCATCTTGGCGGGATCTAGGGTGAGGATTTCGGATTCGCCGCCGGCTTTCTTCACGCGCTGGTAGAAGCCGCGGCCCGTCTTGTCGCCGAGCCAACCGCGGCGGACCAATTCCTCGATCAAGGGCGGCACGCGATAGGATTCCCGCGATTCGTCGCCGGGAATGTTATCGTATATATTACGTACTACATGGAGTAATACGTCGATGCCGACAATGTCCGCGGTGCGGAACGTCGCGGACTTGGGCCAGCCGAGCGCGGGTCCGGTGCAGGCGTCCACCTCCTCGAACGTCATGCCGAGTTCGCCCATCCGGCGGATGGCATTCAGCATCGAGTAGGTGCCGATGCGGTTGGCGATAAAATTCGGTGTATCCTTGGCGACGACGACACCCTTCCCGAGCTTGTGGTCGCAGAATTCGGTGAGGGCTTCGATGACCTCGGGCCGCGTACCAGGCCCGGGAATGATTTCGACCAGCTTCAGGTAGCGCGGCGGATTGAAGAAGTGCGTGCCGGCCCAGTGTTGCTGCCATTCTTCAGGAAAGCCCTCGGCGATGCTGCGCACCGGCAGGCCGGAGGTATTCGTGGAAACGATGGCGCTGGGCTTTCGCACCTGCGCGACGCGCTTGAGCAATGCGCGCTTGATCTCGAGATTTTCCGCGACGACCTCGATGATCCAGTCCGCTTCGGCGCAGAGTCTTAAATCGTCGTCGAAATTGCCCGTGACGATGCGATTTTCGAGCCCGCGCGTGAAAAATGCCGCGGGCCGGGATTTTGCGGCTGCGGCTAGGCCCGCGCGGACTATGCGGTTGCGGAATTCAGGGGCCGCGACGGTCACACCGCGCTTTTTTTCCTCGGCGTTGGGCTCCGGAGGAACCATATCGAGCAGCGCGCACCAGACGCCGGCGTTGGCGACATGCGCGGCGATCCGCGCGCCCATGGTGCCCGCGCCGAGGACCACGATTTTTTCGATGGATCGTTTCATAGTGTCTGTATCAAATTCCCGGCGGGCTCCAAATTCAGGCGGGCTCCACTTGGAGTCCGCACCCGGTGCAACAACCCTGCCCATTCCAAAGTGAATCTAACCTGGACAGATGGAGGCGCCTGTGCAGGTTACAGAAGCGACAATTCAGGGTCAACCGGAAACGCCGGGCATCCTGAGTTTAAGTTAATGTTCTCTTAGGCCCCCTATGAGCCGGGATAAGAAAAATAAGGTCAAAGACTGGCTGCACAACGCTGTCGAGCGTGTGCGCGAGTTTGCCTACACGGAGCCGGCCGCCGCCGGGCCCGCGTGGCGGCCCAGGGTCGGCGTGGCGCTGGGCGGCGGATTCGCGCGGGGAATCGCGCATCTGGGTGTCTTGAGCGTGCTCGAGCAGGAGCACATTCCGGTCGATTACATTGGAGGGACAAGCGCCGGAGCGATGCTGGCCATCGCGTACGCCAGCGGCCATCCAATTCACGAAATTGTGGCCCAGGCCAGAGCGACGCGGTTCAAGGATTTCGGCAATTGGAAGCTTTCCTGGCTGGGCTTGGCCTCCAACCAAAAGCTCGCACACTATCCGCGAAAATTTCTGGGCGTAAGCACATTCGAGGAATTGCGAATCCCGCTGACCATCGCGGCCACCGACTTGGGCAAGGGAGAACCCGTCTATTTCACGAGTGGCCCCTTAGGGCCGGCGCTTCGCGCTTCCTGCGCGTATCCTGGAATGTTTGTCCCGGTGGAAATCGAAGGACGCATGTTGGTGGACGGCTTTCTGGCCGCTCCCGTACCGGTGGATGCGGTGCGCCACATGGGCGCCGACGTGGTCATCGCGGTGTTTCTCGAGGCGGCTAACAACCGGAAACCCACGAGCATCGTGGATGTGATCGGGCTTTCCTTCGCTATTTTACAGCGGCACGCGGATCTGGAGTGGCGGCGCGCGGCCGACGTTATCGTGGAACCGATCGTAAAGGATTTCCTGTGGGACGATTTCGAGAAAACCTCGGAGCTCTTCGCCGCGGGCGAAACCGCGGCGCGCGCCGCGTTGCCAAACCTTCGGGCGGCGCTCTTGCCGGGCTTCCGGCGCGAGCGCCGACAGCCCGCCAAGAGCCTTGCGTCGTAGCTTCAGGAGCAAAGAAGCAGGAAACAGGAAGAAAGGATGGCGCCTGGGTCCTGAGCGGTGAATAGTCTCGTTGCCTTCAGTACTTGCTGGCCCCAGCATCAAGCCGGATGGATTTCCACTTGCAAAGGCTGGCCGTTACCCTTGCCGCGTTTGGTAAGCCACGCAGTGAGCGCCTCTGCCAGGCGCTCGGGCTCGACGCGAAAGCCAGCCTCAAGTTGGCCCTCTCCAGTCGGTAGCGTGTCGTCGAACTCGGCCGCGCCCGTGAAATTGCGCATTGCGAAACCATCGAGCCATTCGAGCGGGCAGAGCCGGCGTTCGCCGCCGACTATGATTTCGACTTTCCATTTGCGGGCGTACATCCGCCACGAAGTATAACATTCAAAAGTCTGTGATCCGGATCACAGCCG
This sequence comes from Terriglobia bacterium, assembly GCA_963811715.1. Classification (GTDB taxonomy): domain Bacteria; phylum Acidobacteriota; class Terriglobia; order Acidiferrales; family UBA7541; genus Palsa-360. The sequence continues at coordinate 142,251 of CAWESM010000003.1, read as the reverse complement.
CTGTTCCGTGCGCGGCCCATTTTTATTCGCCACGATCTTGCGTTCGCCGAATGCGTGTCTTAGACTTTAGCCTTCGGCGCTGATTTGCTGCCTGTCGCGTTTTGAAGGGAGTTTCATTCCCAGCATTCCCCCGCCGGCATGCCGAGATGGAGCCTTTTGGAGCTTTTGTGTCTACGCCCCTTGAACAATGGGTCGAGTCGGTTGCCCGCTTGACTCGCCCCGATCGGACGGTTTGGTGTGATGGGTCCGAGGAAGAGAACACCCGCATCCAGCAGCAATTGGTTCGCGAGGGCCATACGTGGGCGTTGAACGCGAAGACCTATCCGAATTGCTTCCTGCACCGGAGCGACCCGACCGACGTGGCGCGCACGGAAAAAATTACCTTCATTTGCTCGCGGGAAAAAGAAAACGCCGGACCGACCAACAACTGGATGGCTCCGGCCGAAGCCAAAGAGAAGCTGGGCAGTTTGTTCACGGGTTCGATGAAGGGCCGGACGATGTACGTCACCCCTTATATCTTGGGACCCGCGGCGTCGCCGCAAAGCCGCATCGGAGTCGAAATCACCGACAGCGCGTACGTTGTCGCCAGCGTGCGCGTGATGGCGCGCATGGGCAAAATTGCGCTGGACAGGCTCGGCAACTCCTCGGATTTCGTTCCGGGACTTCATTCCCTGGGCGACCTGAATCCGGACCGGCGCTACGTCGTCCATTTTCCCGAAGAAAAATTGATTTGGAGCATTGGCTCGGGCTACGGCGGCAACGCACTGCTCGGAAAAAAATGTTTCGCGCTGCGGATCGCGAGCTGGATGGCGCGCGAACAAGGTTGGATGGCCGAACACATGCTCATCCTGGGCCTGGAATCGCCGGATGGAAAAGTGACGTACATGGCTGCCGCGTTTCCGAGCGCGTGCGGAAAAACGAATCTCTCCATGATGGTTTCGGCGCTCGAACACCAAGGCTACCGCGTGTGGACTGTCGGCGACGACATCGCGTGGATGCAAGCCGGCCCCGACGGTTACCTGCATGCGATTAATCCCGAGGCGGGATTTTTCGGCGTCGCCCCCGGAACCAATGAGAAGACCAACCCCAATGTGATGGCCGCGCTGCGAAGAAATACGATCTTCACGAACACAGGCCTGACTTCGCAGAACGAGCCGTGGTGGGAAGGAATGAACGACAACGGACCCGCTGGCGTGATCGATTGGCAAGGGCGCGCGTGGACTGGCTCGAACGGCCCCGCGGCACAAGCGAATTCGCGCTACACGGTGCCGGCGAATCAGGCGCCGTCGATTTCTCCGCGCTGGGAGGATCCGGCCGGAGTACCGATTTCCGCGTTCATCTTTGGCGGCCGCCGCGCGCGTCTGGCGCCGCTGGTGTACGAAGCGAGGAGCTGGCAGCACGGCGTTTACGTCGGCGCGACCATGGCGTCGGAGACAACCGCGGCCACGACCGGAGCGGTGGGCGTTACGAGGCGCGATCCCATGGCCATGCTTCCTTTCTGCGGCTACAACATGGCCGATTACTTCGGACACTGGCTCGAGATGGGAACGCGCATTCCCCATCCGCCGAAGATCTTCCACGTAAACTGGTTCCGCAAGGGCGCCGACGGGAAATTTCTCTGGCCGGGCTACGGCGAAAATGTTCGCGTCTTGAAGTGGATCGTCGAGCGTATCGAAGGCAAGGCCGCGGCGACGGAAACCCCGATCGGCTTTGTGCCCGCATCCAATGCGCTCACTCTCGACGGCCTCGATGTCTCCCGCGCCACGATGGACGACCTTCTGCGCGTCGATTCCGGCGATTGGGCCAAGGAACACGCCGACACAGGTAAATTCTTCGAGAAATTCGGCAGCCGCCTCCCCGACGAGATTCGCGATGAGCACAACCGCCTGGGTCAGCGCCTCGAGCGCGTTGCGGTAGCCCCGAAGTAGAGGCACGGCATGCCGTACCCCTACAGGATGTCTCGGATTTCCGCGTCGATCGAGACGTGGGTGTGGTCGAAGCCGTTGATCGTGTAGGCCGTGCCGATAACGCGGCTGAAGTGAAAATAGCGGCTGATGTGGTAGTCCTCGTCAAATGCGGCGAAAGTGCGCACGGTTTCGGCGCGGTCGAGACCAAAATCGGCGAGCGCGGCGGGGCGTCCGTAGCCGCCTGCGAGGGCCAGATATTTTTCGACGGCTTCGCGAAGGTTCATCGCTTCAGATCCACACGTACGCGCCCGAATCGCTGTATGGCGCGTTGACGTAGAACAGATTCGCCTCGTCGATCTTGCCGAGGACCTCGCGCAATTTCGCGGCTCCGTGTTTCGCGCAGTACATTGCGCCGGGCGACTCCTCGATGCGTTCGGTCTGGTCGAGGCTCGATACTTCGCGGCGGGAAATCCACAGCCAAGTTGCCGGACCGCCGCATTCCGCGCACGCGCCGCGGAAATGTTCAACGCGCTTTTCGATGGCTGCCGCGACTTCCGGACGCAAACCTGCCGCCGCGAAGTCTTCGCGGCCGACAAAAAAATATTGCGTAAAACTCTCGCCGTCGGGCTCAAACGCAACCACGCGGCCGGAATAAGCGGCCAGCTCCGGCTCCAGACAGCGTCCCGAGGCAATCGAGGCAGAGCGATACTTCCGGCCTTGCGGGATTCCTGCGCGGCGCGGCCTTGCCGCGAAGATAGAGGGTATCGGGGATGAAGGTCGCCATCCACGCATGCCCGTTTTCAAGGTGGACGCATTCCGCGGGCCAGCGCATCAGCCGCGCCCACCAATTGCGCGACCGCGGGCGAAACGAGATTCCCGGATAGGCCTGCTCCAAAGCGAGGCGCGCCATAGCGCGCCGATGGTATCAGATTGCGGCGCGGCGCTCGACGAAATCCGTCATCATGCAACGCCTTTGCGCTATGATTCTTGGTGGCCAATATTCAAATCCGAGGAGGCTTCATGCCCATCGCCGTAGGACAACCCGCTCCGGAATTCACGCTCAAGGACCAGAGCCAGAAGGAAATCAAGCTTTCCGATTTTGCCGGGAAGCGCAATGTGGTCCTGATTTTTTATCCGCTCGATTTCAGCCCCATCTGCACGAACGAGCACGCCTGCTTCGTCAACGATTTGAAGCAATTCGAGAAGCTGGACGCGCAAGTGCTCGGCCTCAGCGTGGACAGCGTTTGGGCGCACAAGGCCTTCGCCGAAAAGATGGGAATCAGCTACCCGCTGCTGGCGGACTTCCACCCGAAAGGCGCCGTGGCGGACAAATTCGGGATGTATTTATCCGAAAAAGGAATTACCGGCAGAGCCATCGCGATCATCAACAAGGCCGGAAAGATCGCCTGGTTCAAGAACTACGATATTCCCGTGGTGCCCGACATGAAAGAAGTCGGGCAGGCGCTAGCAGGCGTGAAATAGGAATGGAAATCGGCGAAACGAAATTCAAGACGTAAGAATGGAGAGGGCGCGGCGGCGGTTCCACATTGCACGACGGAGCGCCGCGCCCCTTTTTATTTGATGCTTATCTCACTTGTCTTTGGAAGCGGGCGGATTGGTTCCTGCGGCATCCTTGTGAGCTTGCGAATATAAATCACCAATTGCCAACGTTCTTTGTCCGATAATTCGTCCTTCCACGACGGCATGGGGCCCCGGCCCTCGCCCATCTTCCAGAACAGAGACCCGTCGGTCTCTTCACTCATCAACTTTTCGTCGGTGAAGTTCGCGGGCTTTTTCTTGAGGATCTTCCCGGTGTCGCCGTCTCCCTTGCCCGTCTCGCCGTGGCAGGGCGCGCAATTCTCATGGTAGAGCTGCGCTCCAGCAGCCAGAGATTTCCGGATTGACGGGAACGGGATTCTTCACCTGCTTCGCGGCATCAGGCGCAACCCAAGGCTTGTCGTCGTCCACAGCCGCAACACGCGCCGCATCCGCCGACGCAGCCAGAATCGCAAAAATTCCCAAAGCGCCCATCAACCACGCGGGGATTTGCCTTCCTCCATCGAATCATTCCGCTTGCTCCCTTGAGAGAATTTGCGAGGCGCCAAATAGTGCCACAAGACAAGGCAATTTTCATCTGCAAAACCCTTGTTGTATAGGATGCTGCCTCTCTGAGTGAGGGTGTCGAATTTACGATTAGAAGTCAATCAAGACGGCAAGACTAGTGGTAACGCTGTTGCGATTGAACGGTTTAGAGGACTGTTACAGGTAATGGCCTATCGCGGACAAAAAGCTAGATCTTTCCGCCGAAGGTCAGCCAGAGCAAGGCCGCGTTGAGCACGATGATGGCGGCAGCCATCGCCCAGCCGAAAACCGCGGTCATGGGGCTGTTCGTGAATTCGCCCATCTTGCTGCGGTCGCCGGTGAATTGAATCAGCGGCACGACGGCAAACGGCAATTGGAAGCTCAGGATCACCTGGCTCAAGATGAGAAGAGCGGTGACATGGCCTTCGCCCATCATTCCGATCACCAACGCAGCCGGAATGATGGCGAGGGACCGCGTGATCAGCCTCCGCAGCCAAGGCTTCAGCCGCAAATCGAGAAACCCCTCCATGACGATCTGACCGGCCAGTGTCCCGGTCAGAGTGGAGTTCTGGCCGGAACACAGCAGCGCAGCGGCAAAGAGCGTGCTCGCCAAACTCGCGCCCAACACCGGAGTCAAGAGTTGGTAAGCCTGGCTGATGTCGGCCACGGTCGTCATGCCGCGCTGATGGAACGCCGCGGCGCCCAGGACCAGAATCGCCGCGTTGATGAAAAGAGAAAAACCAAGCGCCAGCGTGGAATCGAGTGTGGCGAAACGGATGGCCTCGCGCTTTCCGTGCGCGTTTTCCTTGAACGCGCGGGTTTGCACCAGGCTGGAATGAAGATACAAATTGTGCGGCATCACCGTGGCTCCCAGGATGCCGATGGCGAGGTAGAGCATCTCGCGATTCCGCAGGATTTCCGCGACCGGGAGAAACCCGCGCGCCGCTTCGATCCAGAGCGGCCGCGCAAAAAAGATTTCGTACGCAAAGCACCCGGCGATGGTCATGATCAGCGTAATCACCAGCGTCTCCAGCACGCGGAATCCGCGGCCCTGCAGCGCCAGCACCAGCAGCACGTCCAGACCGGTCAGCAACACGCCGGGCAGGAGCGGCAATCCGAAAAGCAATTTCAGGGCGATAGCGGAACCGAGGACTTCCGCGAGGTCGCAAGCGGCGATGGCAATCTCGCATAGCACCCAGAGAGCGATTCCGGTGCGGCGGGAGTAGTGCTCGCGGCATGCTTGCGCAAGATCGCGGCCCGTGGCAATCCCCAGCTTGGCGGAAAGCGCCTGGAGAAATATCGCCATCAGGCTCGAAATAAGCACGGCGCTCAGCAGGGTGTAGCCAAACTGCGAGCCGCCGCCCAGGTCGGTGGCCCAATTGCCCGGATCCATGTAACCGACGGCGACCAGGTAGCCCGGCCCGGCAAAGGCGAGCATTTTCCGGAAGAAAGAAGCGCCCGGCAAAATGGGGATGCTGCGGTGCGACTCGGGAAGCGAGGGGGAACGAACTGGTTGTCGCGTGGCGGCCGGAGGCGCGGAATTCAATTGAGTCTGGGCCGTCGCCGCCGGGATGCAAACTGGGCGGCGGGACGGATGTGGGTGGGCCGGACATAGTTAACTTCGATAAACTCTCGAAATAAACTAGCATTAACTCATAGCGGAGTCAATCGGCTTGTAGACACATCGCACGGAACGAACAACGGCCGTCCCGGGAGATATCCCCGCGACAGAAACTCAGGCCGAGTTCCTGATGCCGGGGCTTCCAAGATTGTGGTAGTGTCACGAGGAAAGCGGAGGGAGTCATGGCGCAAGCTGGCGGCGAGCAAGTGCAGGTGCAAATCAAGGCGGATGAAAAAGAACTGGTCGGACAGTTCTGCAATCTGGTGATGTTCCATCACAATGCGGAAGAATTCACGCTGCACTTCATCTATGTGTTTCCCAATGTGCCGCAGGGCAAGCTGCTTTCCAGCGTGATCGTGACCCCGGCGCACGCCAAACGTATTTTGAGGGCGCTCGCGGAAAATATCAGCCGGTACGAAGCGCAATTCGGCCCCATCCGCGAAGTTCCCGACCCGAATCCCGTTCCCAATGTGGGTTTCGTGCAGTAGAGGACGGCTTCCAACGCAAGCGCCGGTGCGGGCTGTATTCGTACAGCCCACCAGGAGAATGATCGGGCGCGCAGAAAATGTCGAAGTGCCGCCATTTGCTGAGGTCCTGCTCCGCGAGAATCTCCCCAAAATAGCCGCCATCTTCCGCGATCTTATGGATCGCGTAGCCGTATCCGGCGATGGACCGGTACAACGCGCGGCGCTGCGGATCGTCCAATTTCCGGTAGACCTCCACTTTCAGAAACGGCTTGCACTCCGCTATCAAACCGGCGAGAGACTGAAGAACAACGGATTCATATCCCTCCGTATCGATTTTTATGTACCGGATTCTGGGAACGAGCTGCGGATACGTCTGTTTCAGGAACGATTGCAAATTCTTGCCCTGCACCGCCAGTTTGAACGCGTGCCCGTGCAGCCATTTGCTCATTCCTTCAAACCGTCCGCCGTTGCAGTATCCCGAATCCGAATATTGGAATTCCATCTCCGCATCTTCAGGAGTCGCCGCGAACATCAGCGGAATGATATTCGTCTTCGCGGTGTTCAGCTCCGCATTTTTCTTCAACACGGGAAAAACGTAGCGATTGGGCTCCAGGGCGAAAACGCAACCCGTTTTGCCGACGGCGAGCGCGATGGGCACGGTGGAATCGCCCGTATGCGCACCGATATCGATCGCCACGTCGCCCGGCGACAAGAACTTGCGCAGATCATCGACGGATTGCTGCGTGATCTCTTTTTCCGTTTCGTGGGGATGCAGCCATTGCGCGTATTCGATGATTCCATCGCTCGGAAGGTCAAATTTTTTTAGTTTGTAGGCATACGTCTTCGGCCCCGGCTGCAGACCCAGTAAGTACGGCAATTCCTTCAGCTTCACTTGACGCGCCTCCCAGCCGCGAACCCAGGGATATGATCTACGCAGGAACCGAAATATTCAACTCGCACCTCGAAACGCAAAGACGGGTGGCGGCTCTACTTTTACGTTGAACGCCCGGGCCAGAGCGGGGCGCGGAGCCCGCCTAAAAAGGATTCTGATGAGATAGAATTGGGCCCGCTATGAAGCGAATCCTCCTATTGCTTTCCCTGACCTCTGCCGCCGTTAGCCTGTATGCGCAAGGCCACCCCCGGGCTCACGTGAAGTCGGGAAGGCAACGGCCGTTCAGCGTTGTCGAAGCCACCATTCCCGAGATGCAGGCCGCGATGAAACAAGGGCGCGTCACTTCGCGCGAGCTGGTCGTCCAGTATCTAATCCGGATCGCTCTTTACAACCGGCGTTTGAACGGGGTCATCACGGTAAATCCACGCGCGCTGCAAGACGCCGAGGCGAGAGATCGCGAACGCGCTCAGGGCAAGGTGCGGGGCCCCCTGCACGGAATCCCCATCGCCCTCAAAGATAACATTCAGACGACGAACATGCCGACGACGGGCGGGACGCTGGCGTTTGATGCGTTCGTGCCGCCGTATGAGGCGACGCTCGCTAAAAACCTTCGGGACGCGGGCGCAGTAATCATCGCCAAGACAACCATGACGGAACTCGCCAACTGGGTCGCGGGCGGGCCCACACCGATGCAGGGCGGGTACAACTCGCTGGTTGGATTCAGCATGAATCCCTACGATCCCCGGCGCGACCCGCGCGAATCCACCTTCGACGGCCGCCCCGCGCTGGGTACCGGCGGGTCAAGCTCAGGAGTCGGGACCGCCGCGAATTTCTGGGCCGCCAACGTTGGGACTGAGACTTCAGGTTCCATTCTTAGCCCGGCGAACCAAAATATGCTTGCGGCCATCAAGCCAACGGTGGGTCGTATCAGCCGCTACGGCATTATTCCCATCACCGCCGATCAGGATACTGCAGGCCCCATCGCCAAAACTGTTACAGACACAGCCATCCTGTTCGGTGCCTTGGAAAGCCCTGCGCCCGACCCTAACGATCCGGCCACTCAGAAGTGCGCCCCCCCGCCGGGCCGCGACTATACGCGCTTCCTCAAACACGATGGACTGAAAGGGGCGCGCATCGGCATCCCGCGAGCGTTTTACTACGACGCGGTGACCCCGCCGGGTGAAAAGGAAGCTCGCGGCGGACTTCATGAGGATCAGAAAAACGTGATGGCCGAGGCAATCTCGATCCTCCAGCAACGAGGCGCCGTCATCGTCGATCCGGCCGATATCCCAAGCGTTATTTCCAATGACCCGCGGAATAATCTACTCGTGTGGAACACCTGTTCAGGCCTGGAAAATGCGAAGGGCAAGGATGAGTCCTGCTCGATTGTGTTCAAATACGGCATGAAGCGCGATTTAACAAGTGGCTGGCGTCGCTGGGCGCTGCCGCACCCGTAAAAACTTTGACCGAACTCCGCAAATTCAATCTCGCCCACACCGCCGCCGGCACACTCAAGTTTGGGGAGTCGCAGCTCGATATCTCGGATGAGATGGACTTGGACACGGATCGCGCACGCTACGAGGCCGACCGCGCGAAGGACCTCGATCTTGCCGGAGCGAAGGGCATCGATGCAACGCTGAAGGAAAACAATCTGGACGCACTCCTGTTTCCCGGCTGCCGCAGGGGCGGCCATCGCAGCGAAGCCCGGATATCCCACCGTCATTGTTCCCTTTGGTAGGGTCGCAAACGCCCCGGACGTTCCGTTCCCGGAGTGGTTCCATGCGAAGCCCGCACCGTTCGCCGTGAGTTTCACGGGTACAGCCTGCAGCGAACCTCGTCTGCTTGAACTTGCTTACGCGTTTGAACAGGCCACGAAACGGCGCGTGCCGCCTCCTTCAGCGCCGTGAGCAAATGGCACTCACATACGTTTCTCACAGAACTCTGTGGGAGCTTCCGACCGGTTTTACAGCAAGCAGCCACAGCTTGATTTCGGCGGGGTGCAGTAGTACAGGATTCAGCCTGTGTGGTTTTGATTTTCCTGGGCTGAGAACGGCGCACCGGTACGAAGGGGCAGTTCCCGCCCAGTAACTCTTCGGGTGACGCCGCGTCCTTGCGGCAAGCAGCCGTGCTAAATTAGGTCCGGAACCGCAGGGGCCGATGAAGGCAGCTTGTTCGAGTTGTGGTGCGCAGCACTCTCTCCCAGATGCACAGCTTGTGGGGCGTCCCCGTGTGCAATTTTCTTGCGCGAAGTGCGGGAAAACCACTTTAGTTGAAGTCGCGCAAAATCCGGATGCGACCCAAGTACTGTCACCACTGCCGGACTTTGCTCGAAGCGCAGGGGCGCCCAGACTCGCGCGCGGGGGAGCCATGGAAGACGCCAGCCTCCGCCTTCCGGTGGGAAAGGCCATCGCCCTTACCGTCATTGCGGGCCCTGCCAAAGGCCTGGTCTATTCCGTGCAAAAGCCGCGCGTCGTGATGGGACGGGCGGACGCGGACATCATCATCAACGATAAGGAAATCTCTCGCTGGCATTGCGCCCTCGAGATCAAAGACGACGTCATCCGGCTCCGCGACATGGAATCCACGAACGGCACATTTTTTGAAGACGAACGCGTCCGCGTGGCGGAGTTGAAGCATCTGTCCGAATTCCGCATCGGCGCGTCCGTCATCCTGCTGAGCGTCACGCCTAAACTCGCCGTCGAGCGGTAGAGCCCGCATATTCATTCTGGCGTGCTGCCACCACGTCATCTTCTTCGCCAGCGCTTGCAAAATTACTTCTTGGATCTTCATCATCCGCTCCACGGAGGCAATCGGGTAACAATTCATGCCTACCTCCGGGCACGTATCTTGTTCCCCGGCCGCTGCTAAAATGCGGACATTTCATGTGCGAATACAACCGGACACATCATGTGCTACCGACACATATCAGGCGCGTAGTGGACAGCCCGGATCGCAACAGTAAGCATCCCGGCCAACTCGCACGACGGGCCCCCCGACAACACGATGGAGGTGACTGGTGAACGCAGCTACGCGGGCGCGCAATCTTCGGGTTGTGCTGATTCTGGTGGGCCTTATCTTTATCGTCGCTGTCTATCCGCTCATGATGGCTTGGTGGCCTTCTGGATGGCGGTGGCAACCGAACCAACCCGAGTACGAGCAGATGATCCTCGGGGTCCAGGCAACCCTCGGGGTGTTTCTCCTCATTGCCTCTCGCAACCCGTTGCAACACCGCAGCCTAATATAGTAGATCCGTTTCTCTCGTAGCTCCATTTTGTCCACTAGGTGGTGAACCCTCTCGGGCCACATTCCGGGAACCCCGTTTCACAGATGGGATGAGAAGGCCGGTCTCCAGCGGGATGCGATACGCTCCCAATGGTCGACGCGCTCGAAGCGCAAACGAAAGGAGACCGGCTATGAAAAAGACTATCACTGTGCAGGCATTCAAGAGCGAAATTTTCAAGGAGCGAAAGCTGACGATCGGTTTGGACCTGGGAGATTGCTGGTCGTTCTACTGTGTTTTGGATGAAGCAGGCCAAATCATTTTGGAACAGAAGCTGCCGACGACACCGGAAGCGATGAAGCAAACCTTTGGAAAGATACCGCGAAGCCTCATCGCCCTGGAGACCGGAACCCATTCCCCGTGGGTAAGCCGGCTGCTCACCGAGTTGGGACATGAAGTGATCGTGGCGCACGCACAAAAAGTGGAGTCGATCACCAAGAGCAATCGAAAAGATGATCGGCACGATGCTCGAACACTGGCACGACTGGCGAGATTCGATCCCGAGTTGTTGGGACCGGTGCGGCATCGCAGTGTGCAAGCGCAACTCCACCTGACGGTGATCCGGGCGCGGGCGGAACTGGTGAGTGCTCGAACAGCCTTGGTGAACGCCGCACGAGGGCTCGTGAAGTCTTATGGCCAACGACTGCCCAAGTGTGGCACCTATCAGGTGAACGAGAAACTCGCCGAAGGATTGAGCGCGGAGTTGCGTGAGGTTCTGCTGCCGCTGTTTAAAGAAATCGAATCGCTGAACGAGCACATCAAGGAATACGACGAACGGATGGAGAAAATCGCCAAGGAAGTGTACCCGGAAGTGTCCCTGCTCAAGCAGGTGAAGGGCGTGGGAACACAGATCGCTCTGACGTATGTCCTGACAATAGAGGACCCGTATCGGTTTCCGAAGAGTCGCCAGGTAGGCTGTTTTCTCGGGTTACGACCTGGCCGCAGGAACTCTGGGAAGAGCGAACCCCAGAAGGGGATCAGCAAAGAAGGAGACCGGTATCTGCGCACGATGATGGTGCAGGGAGCGCACTACATTCTGGGACCTTTTGGGGAAGACAGTGATCTGCGGAGATGGGGACGCAAGCTTGCGGAACGAGGAGGGAAAAATGCCAAGAAGCGAGCCGTCGTGGCCGTGGCTCGAAAGCTGGCGGTACTGCTGCATCGGTTGTGGGTAGGGGGAGAGGTGTACGAACCACTGCGCAACAGCCAGAAAGCGATGCGGGAAGTGGCCTAGAGAGTTGCGATCCGAGGAGCCGAGCTCAACCGCCGAGTCCAGGTGACTGCGACTAAGTCCTGGGGCCCGAGTCTCACCGAATCGGTGGGAGGAGAGGTCGATTCACAGCTAGCAGCACCTACTGAAACGAGAACACCCACCTAGCACCGAGCGAATATCGCTCACCAAAGAGTGCGGATGGAAGGATGGCGACAGAGGCGGCCCGGTTCTGAGGAAGACCACTCGACAATCAAAGGCAACTGCAAAACCGACTTGACACTAACCGGCCTTCTCATGGAAGGACTTAGCCAATCAAGGTAAGAAGTTGTTTGCCGCACTTGCTCTGATGGTACGCTTGCCCAATGTTTGAAACGTTATTGATGTCGCTGGAGCCTGCTCTGCTCTGCCAGCGGTTCCGCAACGAAGTTTGTTAACCGACCAAATCGTCTGATTCCATTCATGTTGTGGCCCGGGTTCGCTCGGAGAGCAAATTCTCATTGTGTTTTTGCTCTTGACTTTTCTTTTTATCTTGTATATATTATATGTATAAGGTATGAGCGACCCACTGAACCGCACCAAACTCTCCGCCACCGAGCGCAACTTCCGTTCCCGCATTGCACAGCTTTCCTCCGGTCAGTGGTTTCTTCGTGGCACTCTCTCGGAACGTTCTGGCACTTGTGGCAAGCCCAATTGCCGTTGTGCCCGAGGGGAACTGCATAAGTCTTTGTACCTGGTGCAGAGTCAAGCGGGGAAGCTTCGCCAGATCTGTGTCCCAAAAGCCTGGCAACAACGCGTTCGCCAAGCCGTTAACGACTATCGCCTGATGCAGAAACTGATTGAGGAAGTTTCCGAGCTGGAATGGAAACGACTTCAGGAAAAGAAACCATAAACGTTCTTCGCCGCCTGATCGCCTATTCGGAAAAAATCTTTCAGCTTTCCAAAGATATCGTCACGCCGGTTTCCGACCGGAGAGAGAAACCGCGCATTTCCACAGCGGCGGTGGTGAAATCGTCGATGGTGTTGTTCTGGGCCAGGATGGGCAGCCTCAACGCTTGGGAACAGGTCGGCCGGGCCCGCTTTTGGCAGAGTTGGTTGCAAGAATCGACCTTCAGCGCAGACACTCTGGGACGCGTCCATGCCTTGCTCGATACCGACGGGCTTCGGCAAGGGATTCACGACGTTTACCAGCGCCTGAAACGGAACAAAGCCTTGCCGGATATTTACGGCCTGGGCGTAGTCGTTCTTGACGGTCACGAAAGCCACGCCAGTTACCTGCGTCATTGTTCCGGCTGCTTGCAGCGAACCATCCACGGTGCGGGAGGCGATCGCATCCAGTTTTATCATCGGCAGGTCACCTTGCTGTTGCTGCCCGGTGCGCTGCCAGGACGGGAGGCCGTGCGCTTGCTCCTAGATCATGAGCCGCAGCGACCCGGCGAGGATGAAGTGGAAACGGCCCTGCGCTTATTGACGCGCGTGATGGCCGCCTATCCGCGGGCCTTCGACTTGGTGCTGGCCGACGCGCTTTACGCCCAGGCGCCGTTTTTCAACTTTTTGCTCGCTCGCGGCAAGCACGCTCTGGTGGTGCTCAAGGAAGAACGGCGCAATCTTTACCAGGACGTGGCTGGATTATTCGACCAGGTGGCCCCTCAGCCGGGTAGCTATCGATCCCGCCAGTGCCACTGGTGGGATTTTCCAGACTTACTTTCCTGGCCCCAGGTGCAGGCCCCGGTGCGCGTGGTTCGTTCCCTGGAGACCTACACGGTTCGTCGGCAACTCGACAAGCGGGACGATCCACAAACCAGTGACTGGATCTGGGCGACCACACTACCGCCGGCCCAAGTTCCCGTCCATCGCCTCGTCCATTTAGGGCACCAGCGATGGGATATCGAGAATTATGGCTTCAACGAGTTGGCCAACCAATGGCACTGCGATCATGTGTTCAAGCATGATCCCGGCGCCATCGAATGCTTTTTGCTCGTGGCCTTCCTGGCTTACAACATTTTTCATGTCTTCCTGGCGCGCAATGTGAGGCCATCCGTGCGCCACGGTAAGACGCAAATCTTCTGGGCCAGGCTCATCGCTGCTGAACTCTACAGTGAAGTGGCTCCCGCCGGCATGTCGCCCTGAGGTGTTCCGCATCACCTCGTCCGACACTTCTGCTCGCCCCGGGGATCCTCGTCGCGGTCTTCCAGCCTGTGGACTCTTCAAATGGTGTCGCCGACTCACTTTCGCCCTTGAAAAGCTATGCGAATTACCCTTCGCATCCGTCTCCTGGCCAGACACGCTTCAACACTAATCTAAACCTACCTAATTCCCACCTCAGCTAAGGCTCGTTGCGGAACGGTTGCTGCTCTGCGAAATTCGTTGTAAAGGGGGCAGGAGAGGAGTACCATGCGCCAGACATTGAGCTAAAATGGAAATCCCGGACAAATACGAGCGGAGAATACACATGTTGACACTAAGCTTCCTGAAACACGCATTTCTGGCGGTCGCAGTTTGTGCGATGCTCTGCGCTCTCACGTCCACCCTGCGAGCTGCGCAGCAGGCCACCACTCCTAACCTAAAGCCGTACCAGACACTGGCCCAGGAAGCGCTCAAGCTGGTGACCGCCAAAGATATGAAAGGGGCCTCGAAAAAGATGGACGAACTGGAAGGAAAATGGGATTCGAGCGGGTTGAACCAAACCTTACCGAACATCGACAGTGAAATGGACGCCGCGAAAGACGCAGTGGCGTCGGGCGACGCTAAGAAGGCCACCGCCGAATTGAATACCTATCTGGGCTTGCTTGCCAGGGCCTCGAAGCCTGCAAAAAAGTAAGCAGCTAGATCCATCGATAAGTTTGGCCCCTGAAATCTCCATCCCCGTTGAATACGTCCCAGTCAAACGTCTATCCAAGTTGATGGTGCCAAGCTTTGTCCAGAATATCGCTCGCGAATATCGGAGCTTCGGCACCGAAAATCCACATTTAGTGGTCGTGATTGCCCGGCGATGCTTCAGACCATGCTTCAGCAGAAAGCCAAGTCCCGATAAGTCTTAGTGCTTTATCGGAAGCGCGCTTCCTCGGAAGGGGATAACGGGAGGATGGCGCTCTGGCGCGCTTTCGATAAAGCGACTTGGAGGAAGCCGCCCGCGCGGCGAACGCGGGTCCTATGGAAATTGAATGGAGGGAAGAGTTGGCGTGGAGATGCGCCGGAACTGTGCGGCGGAGCACAGCGGATCACAGGGCGCGTCCGGAAGGTGGCTGGTGCGAGAAAATGTCGCGAAGCGAGCCAGCGAGAAAGCCGGAAGAAGAGGTTTGTTCAGCGATAAGGCGAACAACGACGGAGCGTGGCGAAGCACGTGAAGTTTTCTGGATGTGCAGAGTTGTTTCATGCGGCAGCGATGACCAGAGGTGGAGCACGAAGTTGTATCTCGGCAGCCGTGAGTCTCTGGACGACCACCATCGGTCCTGCACACTGGGGGCAGAGCCAAAGATCGTTGCAGCCCTTAGTGCCTGAGGTATCTTGGTCGGTCTGCGGTGCCGAGCCGAGCAACTGAAAGCAAAGAGGCAAGCAAGTGGCCCGCCGCCGGTTGGCCAGAAAACCGAAATGGCGAATGCGTACGAAGCTGTCCGGAAGCAGGTGCAGCAGGAAGCGACGGAGGAATTCATCGAGGGCGAGCGTCATCGGCCGCTGTTCGTTCTGGTGAGCGGAGTCCCGCCAGCGAAAGGTGACTTTCTGGTCGGTGAAGGAGAGCAGGCGGTGGTTGGAGATGGCTACACGATGAGTGTAGCGGCCCAGATAACGAAGCACATACTCGGGGCCTCCGAAGGGTGGTTTGGCGTAAACCACCCAGTCCTTTCTAAACAATGGCCGGAGCCAGGCAGCAAAGGTTTTCGGCTGAGCGAGCAGTCGCAAGTCTCCGTGGAAGCTGAGTTGGCCGTCCGCGAAGGCGCACTGGAGTGCCGCGACGAACTTGCCGCGGAAGATGCGGCTGAGCACCTTGACGGGAAGAAAGAAGGCGTAGCGTGGTTTGATCCAGCGCGTGCGATCGGCGGACAGCCCACCGGCCGGCACCACGCAATGTACATGCGGATGAAGTTCGAGTTTTTGACTCCAGGTGTGCAGCACGCTGAAGAAGCCGATCTCGGCACCGAGATGTTGGGGATCGCGAGCAACTTCGAGAAGCGTTTCCGCACTGGTGCGAAACAGAAGATCGTAGACGACCTTCTTGTTCTGCAACGCCAACGGGGCCAAATGACGAGGTAGCGTGAAGACCACATGCACGTAAGGGGTCGGAAGAAATTCCCGGCGACGCTTTTCCAGCCAGCGGTCGCGAGCCCCTGCCTGACACTTTGGACAGTGCCGATTGCGGCACGAGTTGTAGGAGATAGCGCGATGTCCGCAGCGCGAGCACGCATCGAGATGACCGCCGAGAGCGGCAGTACGACACCGCACGATAGCCAGTAGCACTTTGATGTGCTTCCGGCTGATCCATGAGCGGCTTCGCTCAATGAATGAGTGTCCCGCAGCGCGAACCAGATCGGCCACCTCGAGCGGCGGCCGATCCATCTACTCCTCCTGCGGTGACTCGCTTTTTAGTGACAACGAGTCCAGGGGACTGGCTGTCGCGTGCAGGTGACGTTCGGAAATATGGAGGTAGATGGTGGTTTGTTCCAGGTCGTTGTGACCTAACAGCATCTGGATGCTGCGCAGATCGGCACCCCGTTCGAGCAGATGCGTTGCGAAACAATGTCGAAGGGTGTGCGGGTGCACTTGCTTTTTCAGGCCCGCTCGTTTGGCGGCATTACGGCACGCCTGCCAAACCACTTTCGTAGTAATCGGCTGATCGCCGCGATGGTTGCGGTTGCCTGGGAACAGCCACTGGCTTGGTTTTGGCTCTAACCGACGCCAATGCTGGCGTAACTCTTCGAGCAGTTTTGGGCTCAGCAGGACATCGCGATCTTTGCGACCCTTGCCACCCTGAACGTGAACGATCATGCGCTGGCTGTCGACGTCGGTGACTTTTAGACGCGCCAGTTCGGCACGCCGCAGTCCCGTGGCATAGAGGGTCATCAGTAGAGTGCGATGCAAGCGAGGGCGAGCCGCGTCGATGAGCTGAGTCACTTCTTCCTGGCTCAGGATCGTCGGCAGCGCAAATACCCTTTTCGGATAGGGAGTCTCGGTTGTGCTCCAGGCCCTGTTTAGCGTCTTGGTGTAGAAGAACCGCAGCGCTGCAAGATATACCGTGACAGTGCTCGCCGCGAACTTTCGCTTGGTGAACAGTTCTGATTGGTATTCGCGAATGTGCGTAGGGCCCAGACGGTTAGGAGCACGCTGGAAGCGTCGCGAAAAATCTTCCACTATCCGGATGTAACTGCGTATGGTAGTTTGAGCGTAATTACGACGCTGGAGTTCTTCCAGCATCATTTTTCTAAGATGGGTCACAGGGACCTCCTTGTGACCCAAATTTATCTTAGCCTACAGGCAACCAACGCTCTGGGCGCCTCACGCGAAGCGTTCGCCGCGCGGGCGGCTTCGTCCAAGTCCGCTTCTCGTCATGCGGGATTTGCCAAATTCCCAGTTAGCGGTAACGCCGTTTTATCAGGCGGATCCGCTTGAAGTGTGCCCATCAGGGCGTTCCAACGAAACGTTATGGTCTCCCATCCGGGCCGAGCGCTAACCGTACTTGAGCTCGGTGCTCTGTCCGACCTCGATAATATAACCGTCAGGATCGCGGACGTAGCAGCGGATCTCGCCGTACTTGGCAATCGGTTCCGTGAGGAACTCGGCTCCTCGACTTTTCCATAATTCATAGCACGCTTGGATATCCGCAACGCGGAAATTCATAAAGCTGTTGATGTGATTCGGGTCGGGGACGCTGAGCGTTACCGTCGGCTTATCCGGAGTCGGCCCGCCCCCAACGTTCAGAATCATCCAGATATTCGCAAGCTGAAGGTACCCAGGCGCGTTGCCGTCACCCAGGCTCAGAATGCGAGCGCCGAAGACCTGTTCGTAGTAGCGAGCGGATCGCTTGATGTCGGCGACGGTGAGAAAATGCGCGATGCTGATCCCCTCTCGCGGGGGCATCTCATAACTCTTCTGCTCGATTTGTACACTGCTCATTGATAACGCCTCTCAAGACATTGGTCATCCACTGATTCTGGTTCATTCGTATTCATACCTGCATGAAGATAGCCAGCGAAGTATATGATCTTTTTCCTATTTGAGCCAAGTCCCGGGAAGTCCGGTGGTCTCAATGGGTCGACGCAACACTAGCTCAAAGCCCACGAGCAGGAGTCTACGAAGCTTAATTCGTTCAAGGGCGTAGATGCAAACAAGAACACTGCCCTGTTTAGGTTCTAACTGAGCACACCCAGATAGATCGGTTCTCTGCGGGAAGTATTGTCGGATCAACTGACTGGAAGGTGTTGCATCGACCGGTTGAGCTGGCACCTCTTCTCGGAAACTGGCCCTCTACCACGGGTTCGATGGTTCTGCCACCAACAAATCCGGGCGGTTCCGCCGCGTTTTCTTCGAGCGCCCTCTCCCTTCGCCAGCGGCGAATCTCCTCGTGATTGCCGCCGAGCAAAATTTCGGGCACCGGCCAGCCACGGAATTCGGCCGGGCGGGTGTAGTGGGGAAAGTCGAGGAGGAGGTGACTGGTGAGTGGTGATTGGTGACTGGTGGGCGGGGCCGCTTCGCTGGCGCAAGCTCCAATCGCACTGAAGGATTCGTTGACGGAGGAGTCTTCGTTGCCGAGCGCGCCGGGGAGCAAGCGCGTCACCGCATCTAAAATCAATGCGGCACCCAGTTCGCCGCCGGAGAGCACGAAATCGCCGATCGAGAGTTCATCGGTTGCGAGGTGCTCGGCCACACGCTCGTCGACGCCTTCGTAGCGCCCGCAAAGCAGGATGATTCGATCGAGTTGCGCCAACTGGCGGGCCGTATCCTGACGAAATAATTTTCCGGAGGCAGAAAGTAGAACAATCGCTGTTTCGTTCGAGTCGGGGCCATCAACTCTACCCGCTCTCGTTATTTCATGTAGGGGCACGGCATGCCGTGCCCCTACGACGTCAGAATCTGGGCTGCCCTCTTCGTGCTCTCCGTGTCCTGCACGGCGAAATCTCTCTCCTAGCAGCGATTCGACAGCTTCAAATAGCGGCTCCGGTTTCAGCACCATGCCTTCGCCGCCGCCGAACGGGCGGTCGTCCACGGTGCGATGGCGGTCGTGCGCGTAGGCGCGCAGATCGTGCACGCGCACGTCCATCAGATGCGCTTCGCGCGCCCGCCGCACGATCCCATAATCGAGCGGGCCAGTAAAAAAATCCGGGAAAATAGTTACGATATCGAACTGCATGGCTGGCACAGTGTACCGCAGCAGCACTCAGCCGCGATTCAAATCCCGCAATCCGTCGGGAAGCGCAACGTCGATGCGCTTGGTCTTTACGTCGATCCGAATACAAAATTCCTCGGCCAGAGGCACCAACACTTCGCCCTCGCTCGTCTCTACTGCCAGCAACGGGACGCCCCCGGGGAATTCGACGTCGCGGACCGTGCCCATCGCGCCCCCTGCCCCTGCTTCCCACACTTCGCATCCAATCAGCTCGCCGACGTAATAGTTTCCGGGATTGAGCTTCGCGCGCTGTTCGAGCGGTATCTGCACTTCGCATCCGCGCAAGCGCCCCGCGGCTTCCACAGTTTCAATGCCGGCAAAATGAAAGATGGCTTGCCCGCCACGGCTCGTTGAAAGCCAGCATCGCTGAACCTCCATGCGACGGGGTGTGCTGCGGCCATCGGCGAGCCACACTTCGCGCAGGCTTGGCAAACGCTCGGGGAAATCAGTCAGGATTTCGGCGGCCACTTCGCCGCGAAGGCCGCGCGGGCGCAGAATTCTCGCCAGGGTAACGCCGGTGAAGGTTTCCGCGGGCACTCTATTCGAGGATTTCGAGTGTGAGGCGCTTTCTAAGTTTCATTCCCGCCGCGCCGAGGATGGTGCGCATGGATTTCGCCGTGCGTCCCTGCCGGCCAATCACCTTGCCGAGATCCTCGGGATGTACGCGCAATTCAAGAACGGTCACCTGTTCGCCTTCCACCGCTCGTACTTGAACTTGATCAGGATGATCTACTAGCGCCTTCGCAATTGCTTCTACAAGGTCCTTCATGGGGCCCTCCGCCACTCGCATTCGCGGGTTCAGCTTGAACGTTCACATGCATGGATCCCGTGGGCCGGGGGAATCCCCCTGGGCTGCCGCGCTTCCCTAGAGCGGGAGCTCAGGCGATTTTTTGGGCGTGCAGGAAGCTTCGAACGGTGTCGCTTGGCTGGGCACCGCATCCAAGCCAATACTTGATGCGGTCGGCGTCCAGTTTGATTTCCGCCGGGTTTTTCAGCGGGTCGTATGTTCCCACGACCTCTACAGTCCGGCCGTTGCGGGGCTTGCGTTTATCCAATACCACAACCCGGTAAAACGGATGCTTTTTCTTGCCGATCCTAGCCAGGCGAATTGCCAGCACGAAGACTCCCTCCTGCGGGAGATTATAGCTGGTTCCGCCCGTTTGCGATACCCCGCAAGCGAAAAGGGCCCTTACTCAACCCAATATAAACAGATGCGATACCGCGGCCAGAGGTTTCTTCCGAATCGATGTAGAGGGAACACACTTCCCTCTATCTACTTGTAACGTTCCACGCCATGAGTGATAAAATTTAGGTCAGTCGCCTGTTTCAGCGAACTGGGCTCGAACTTCCGGATCGGTTTGCACCAGACTTTCACGGCCAAATCCTAACAAGGAGATCGTTCATGAATCGAAAATTGAGGGCAGCATTTTTTGGCTGGATGGCATGCGCGTTTCTGGCATTAGCGAGTCTGTCGATGGCGCAGACGCCGAGCAACGCTCCGTCGAAAGCGCCCGCGGCAGCATCCACCGCGAAGGCAAAACTCCTGGACCTGAATTCCGCGACAAAAGAAGAGTTGCAAGCCCTGCCGGGGATCGGCGACACGTACTCCCAGAAGATCATCGACGGACGTCCCTACAAGATGAAGACGGACCTCGTACGCAAGAAAATCGTTCCCCAGACGACCTACGATAAAATTGCCGGCATGGTGATTGCGAGGCAAACCCTAGAGGCGCCCGCGACAAAAGCGCCCGCGTCAAAAGCGCCCCCGAAGTCGGCGCTCTGAGTATCGCTTGTCACAGATGTCCTGAGGCGAGCAAAAGACGCCGGGAAACCTGAACCAAACTTTTTTCTCCCGGCTCAAAAGGCGCGATGAGTATTACGATGCGCCGCTGAGCTTGCCGAGGCCCTTGAGGCGGCCCTGGGCGGCGAGCGCGCCGTACTGTTTCATCATCTGGCGCATTTGCAAGTATTGCTTCACCACCTGATTCACCTCCTGCACGGAGGTGCCGCTGCCGCGCGCGATCCGCTTGCGGCGTTTGCCGTCGATCACATTGTGGTCGTTGCGTTCGGACGTCGTCATCGAATTGATGATGGCCTCGATGCGCTTCAAGCGCGATTCGTCGACTTGCACGTCCTTCGGCATGTTTGCCAGCGGGCCTATTTTCGGCAACATGCCGAGCACCTGCTCGAGCGGCCCCATCTTGCGGATCTGGCGCAGCTGATCGCGGAAGTCTTCGAGCGTGAATTCACTCCGGCGCAGTTTACGTTCGAGCTCCGCGGCCTGCTTCAGGTCCACGGTCTGCTCGGCCCGTTCGATCAGCGAGAGGACGTCCCCCATCCCGAGGACGCGCGAAACAATGCGCTCCGGATAAAAAGCATCAAGCGCGTCGTACTTTTCACCCGTGCCCACGAACTTCACCGGCGCGCCCGTCACCTTCCCGATCGAAAGCGCCGCGCCACCGCGCGCATCGCCGTCCAGCTTGGTCAAGACCACGCCGGTGAGGCCCAGCCTTTTGTGAAACTCCCCCGCCGACCGGACTGCGTCCTGTCCGATCATCGCGTCGGCGACAAACAGAATCTCCGCGGGGGCCAGCTCCCGCTTCAGCATGCCCAGCTCTTGCATCAGCGTGTCATCAATGTGCAAGCGCCCGGCGGTGTCCACCAGGATCACGTCGTGCGCGGAGAGTTTCGCTTCGCGGATCGCGCCGCGCGCGATTTCGAGCGGCTTGTCGGTGCCCGCGCCGGGCCAGCAAAGCACGTTGACCGCCTTCGCCACCTGCGCGAGTTGCTCGCGCGCCGCGGGGCGATAGACGTCGGTGGAAACCACGAGCGGCCGGTGGCCGTGCGCGGCGAGCCACTTCGATAGCTTGCCCGTCGTGGTCGTCTTGCCGGAGCCCTGTAGCCCAACGATCAGCCAAACCGACGGCGGGCGCGAAGAGAACAGCGGCTTGGCGTGCTTGCCGAGCAGCAACGCCAGCTCATCGCGCACGATCTTGATCACCTGCTGGTCGGGGGAGAGCTGCAGCAGCACTTCGGAGCCGAGCGCCTTTTCGCGGATATGCTCCAGCAGCTCGTCGGTCACGCCCACGTTGACGTCGCCTTCGAGCAGCGCTTCACGAATGCCCGCCAGCGCCTCGTCCACATGCTCCTGGGTAAGCTTTCCCTGTCCGCGCAGGTTTTTGAAAACTCGCTGCAGCTTGTCTGTCAGGTTCTCAAACATCTGGTTGCGTCCCCACTACCTGTGTTGCAAGAATCGCGGTTTTCGCTCTCATTCCATTCTAGCAGGATGCACAAGGGCTTGCCGAGGGGTTGCGCCGCAGTGGATTGAAGATTCGCGTTTGTCTAGCGCGCGGATGGCATTCCGTTTTCAACTCCGAAACCAAGCCATGTGGGTGCCGGGACAGACCGGGAAACAATCTTCTTCGGGCCAAATTGCTGGAGCAGCACAGGTTTGATAATCGAAGTCCACAATGCGTAGCACTTTGCAGTGGGGTGCAATCCATCCTCGATGAACAAATCGCGGGGAGGTTTATCTTGCGCATAGAACATGGGGGTGGCGACATCGATGTACTGCACGCGGTCCTGCGTCTTAGCGAAATCCTGAATCAGCTTGTTTGCCGCTTTCATTTTCGGCCACTCGTTCCACCTCAAATAGGAAGGCTTGATGGACATGAGGTAGATCCATGTTTCCGGTAGTTCGGAATGGACGATTTTGACAAATTCCCGGGCGTCGTTCGCGACCATTTCCGGCGTTTTGGGCGATCCCGCCGCCAGGTCATTGTCGCCCTCATATGCCACGACCGCCCGCGGACGGTAGGCAATCACGATCCTCTTCGCGTATTGGTTCAGGTCAGTGTATTGGGAGCCCCCAAACCCGCGATTCAAGACCTCAAGCGGCTTCATTTCCGCAACGAGCGTGCCCCAGAGCCGTATGCTTGAGGCGCCAGTAAAAACGATGCCTCCGGGTTTGGGCGGATTCGCTTTGTCGTCGACTTCAAACTTACGAATCGATGATTCCCATTCCTGGGACTGCGCAATCAACGTTGACACCACGGAATCGTGGACACCCAAACCTACAAGAAATACGAATATGAGGCTCACGCCCACACGATTTCTTCGCATTGGGGAGCTGATAGGCTGGTTCATGACGCGCAGCCTACACCGGGTGACGCGAAACATCAACATGCGTCCTTACGTCCTGCACGATATCTCTTTACCGGTATGGGTTCGGTCGGTTTAGCACAGTCCCTACATTGGTTACGGCTGGCGCACGGTCTCACCGCGCGTCACGGAGTTCTGTACGCGTTCATGCCGGAAGGAATTGCCCGAGAAGGATCGAAGACGGAAAGGGCAAGCGTGGAATCCCGCTGCGCGCGCCAATGTCTCGGAACGAAAACAAAAAAAAGAAGGAGGAAGCAACGGATGCTTCCTCCTTCGATCTCTCAGGAAAGTGGCTACCAGCTTAGCTGAGCGGGGTGCTGGACGAGGTAGCGCTAGCTGCGGGATCGGCGCGGATCACACCACTCGCGTCCGTGAAGAAACTGCGTTGCCCGCTAACGCCCTGAGTCACCGCTTTCGCAACGATAGTGTACGATCCGACGACTCCGCTTGACACAGTACCTGTGTAAGTGATGTTGTATCCGCTCTTGATACCGGCAGCCAACACGGAATCAATCAGGTCCGCTGTTGTAGAGGTGGGACTGGTGCCCGACATGGGACCCAAACTTGCCAGAGCGCCCGGATATTGTCCGTAAGTTGTCGAATAGGCGACTGAGGACGTGTTTATCGTACGCAGTGCAGCAACGGCGGCCGCCTCATTGGCCGCCATCTTGGAACGCAGCAAGTTCGGAATCGCGATTGCCGCAATGATCAAGATGATTGCAACCACGATCAACAACTCAATCAACGAGAAACCCTTCTGTTGCTTTTTCATTTGTCCTCCGACAAAGATTTCAAAATTTGTTTGCTGACCTTGGCCACAAGGTACTGTCCTGGGAAGGAGCAATCGCCGTTCCAAGTGTGTCGAAGGTGTTATTCGTTTGCGCACAACTCCTAACACGCTTATTTTCCTTAACTTAGATGTTTAGATCCTGCTCACTTCATGACCTGTCTTAAAAATGGGAACAACCCCGGCGACGCAATGTGACGCAGAATGGGTTTCAGGGTGTGAGATATTGACAAATTGTGTCAGAGCGGATCAGATTGGGCCTCTACCACCTAGGGACCAACTCCTATTTTCTTTAAACATGGTGCGCCGTAGTCTGTGGGTTTGGGAGTGGCCACAGGGGCGCTCTCGCCGGCAATTTTCAGGAAGCACTAAGCTAACCGCACTGCTTCACTTGGTAATTCGATGACTCGGCGGTTGCACGGCGTGAGCAAACCGCTAAGAAATTGCCCCTCCATCGTAAATGGAAGGGCTACTTGGATATTCAACTTTTGCGATGCTCTCAGCCCCCGGCTGAAAGGGCAGATGCACTCGTTGCGCTCGCTAAGAGCGCGTCGCATCGCACGCCTCTCCTTGACCGCATCCGCCGCGTCTACTACACTACACATTTTGACTCGCTCTGGTTCGCGGGGCTGAGGGGGAGAATTCTTTGCCGAAACGCACGTTTCAACCGAAAGTGCGCCGCCGTCACAAAACGCACGGCTTTCGCACGCGCATGAAGACCGCAGGGGGCCGTAAGGTATTGGCGGCGCGCCGCAAAAAAGGACGTCATCGTCTTACGCCTATCTAGAGATCCGGTTGGCCCGCGGCAGGGTTTTCCTCGCGCCGTGCGCCTGTTGCGACGCGCTGATTACGAAGCTGTATATGGCGCGGGCCAACGCCGCTCGAGCCCTCAGTTTGCAGTTTTCTTCCGCGCGCAGCAAACGCTTCAACGCGAGCCTTCAGAGCGAGCGCCAGCGGCGAGCCACGTCAACACCAGGGCGACAGTGAATAACGCGCGCGGCCCGAGCGCGATCAGCCGATTCGGCATCAGCGTCAAGAAAGCCTTGGGTGGCGCAGTGCAGCGGAATCGCATTCGCCGCCGCATCAGAGAAATCCTGCGGCGCAATAGGACGGAGATTCCTTCAGGATGGGACATCGTGATTCATCCGCGGCGCTCGGTGGCGCAGGCGCCCTTCGCGCCGCTGGAGGTGGAGCTCGTCCGCCTGCTGCGCAGCATCCGTCCGGGAGTCTGACCTTGGCCGCGCGCGTGCTCCTCGCGGCTATCCGCGTGTATCAGTTGTTTTTTTCCGCCTGGATGCCGAGCGCCTGCAAGTTCTACCCTTCCTGTTCGCAGTACGCCGCCATTGCCGTACAACTCCACGGCGCGCGCCGCGGATCATGGCTCGCCATGCGCCGCCTGGCGCGGTGCCATCCGTTCACTCGCGGGGGCGTGGATCTGGTTCCCGATGCCACAGATTGTCCGTGCGAAGGGAATGTCCCCGCCCGGACGCCGATTTTCAAGAATGCTGGGGATACAGGCGCGGGTAGCAGTTGTAGCCCGCCAGAATACGAGGTCCGTTCGTGAGCGAGGGCAAGGAACTTTCGACCGAAACTCGCTCGCTGATTGCGGCAGTGCTGTGCCTGCTGGTGATTGCCGGTTGGTCGCTCCTCTACAAACCGCCTCAGCCGACCCCCACCAAGCCTACTCCTGTAACTACGGCCCCAGCCTCCGTACCATCGGCTGCCCCTTCGCCTGTGCCTTTGCAACCCTCAACAAAAACGGGACCGGTCGTAGCCATGCACTCCGCCGGAGAGGAACGCTCGATCGTGATTGAGAGCGATCTTTACCGCGTTCAGATATCCAATCGCGGCGCGACCGTTCGCAGCTGGCAGCTCACCAAATTCACAGATGATCATACTCCGCCGCGTACGCTCGATCTGGTCCATCCCGAGGCCGCACAACAAGAGGGTGGCTGGCCTTTATCGCTTGCTCTCGATGATGCGCAGCAGGAATCGACCGTAAACAACGCGCTGTTTGAAATCAAATCATCGGGAAGCGTACCCGAGGCCGGCGACGTCCTGCACGCCCCAGCGGATGTCACGTTTACCTGGAGCGACGGGCGCCTCGAAATCACTAAGCGTTTGAAATTCAATGAAAGTTACATCGTCGAAGTACAGACCTCGGTGAATCTGGATGGCAAGCCGCTGCAAAATGGTCTTGCGTGGCGTGGAGGTTTCGGCGACGCCACCGCGTATCGCGCCGCCTTGCAAACGCAAGTGTTCACCAGCGCGGCCGGAAATTTGAACACGCTGGCGGCGAAGAATCTCGGCAAGTCCGGCCAGCCCGCACTGCGGGCAACCGTCCCCGGACCATTTGATTTTGTCGGCATCGAGGGACAATATTTTGCCGCCGCGTTCTTGCAAGCCGCGCCATCGCCGCCTGCGCTCCCGCAACCGGAATTCATACTCACGGGGTGGACATCGCAGCACGAAACCGTTGGTACGGACGGAAAGATCGACACCGAAACGGTCCCGGAAATGGCCGCGGGCTTGGCCGCACCGGGGCCGCTGGACGTCCGCTTGTACGTTGGGCCCAAGAGTATCGATGGGCTCAAAGCCGTCCGCCCGCCGCTCAATGGTCTGGTGCAATTCGGCTGGTGGGGTTTCATCGCCGAGCCGCTGTTTTACGGGTTGCGCTGGTTGTACCGCTACGTTCCGAACTACGGCTGGGCGATTATATTGATCACGATAGGTATCAACATGGTAATGTTCCCGCTCAAGGTGAAGAGCATGCGCGCGATGCAGAAAATGCAGAAAGTCGCGCCGGAAATCAAGTCGATCCAGGAAAAGTACAAGAAATATTCGATGCGCGATCCGAAGAAGGCCGAGATGAACAAGGAAGTCATGGCCGTCTATTCGCGCGAGGGCATCAACCCGCTCGGGAGCTGCTGGCCCATGTTGATCCAGATGCCAATTTGGTTTGGCTTGTACCGCATGCTCGCGAATATGATCGAACTGCGCCATGCGCCGTGGATCGGCTGGGTCCACGACCTTTCGGCGCGCGACCCGTATTACATCTTGCCAATCGTGGTGGCCGCCACTATGTTCCTAGTGCAAAAGATGACGCCTACACCGGGCATGGACCCCGCCCAGGCGAAGATGATGGGCTTGATGCCATTGATGATGGGCGGTATGTTCGCACTTTCGCCGAGCGGCCTGACGTTGTATATACTCGCAAGCAATTTGGTCGCGATGGTGCAGCAGTGGTATCTCTCTCGGACCATGCCGCCTCCGCCGAAACCGTCGCGGGGACCGGGAAAGAAGAAATAGCGGAACTTACGGAGAACCGGGCGCGGGCTGTACTTGTTTACCCTGAATCCAGAAGGGGAGCCCGCCGGAATAAGGAGCGCTTCGTTGATGCCTGCCTCGCGTCCCAACCTAATTGTTGACGGCAAACTCGATCATACTGCGACAACCGCGGAGCTGCGCCGCTGCATCGACACGCTGGTCCGCATTGGGCGTTTCGAGCTTGCCTATGAAATCCACACAACCGGGGCAGCCTCCGCGGCGGAACTCGAAAATCCGGAAATCCTCGTCCTGTTCCGCGGCCGCGATCAGGATCTATTGCTCGAGCGCAACGCCGAATTGCTCAAGGCGCTCGAACACATCGCGCTGCGTTGGCTATGGCTGGATCCCCAATTTTATGGCCGCATCCGTTTCGACGCGGGTGGTTATCGCGCCATTCGCATCGAGGAGTTGAAGCTCTCCGCCCGCGTGGCCGCCGACCGCGTCCGCGAAACGCATTCCCCTTTCCGATTCAATGCCATGGCCGCGCGTGAACGGCGCATCCTGCATCTGGTTTTGAAGGAAGAGCCTGGCGTCCGAACCTCGAGCGAAGGCGCCGGCGAGGAACGTCAGGTCGTCGTATTCCCCGCGGATTAGAATGCAGCTGAACTTTTGCTGATTGTCACTCCGGCCTTTTGAAACCGTGAGAAATCACGTGTCCCACGGAATCGAACACGACTTCAAACGTGAATCCCGCGCCGTTGTTGCGCATTCCCGAGCCGCGCCGCGGCTGTTTCGGATCGTCGCTTCCTTGGCTGTCCTCCGCCCGGAAGAATCGCACGTCCGTGACATCCGCGACAGTTCGTCCCTCGCTTTGCGTTACACGCCAGATCGGAAACCGCGCGAACCACAAATAGACTTGGACATCGCGCAGTTGTTCCGCCTCTGCTACATAACGATCGGATCCAGCGTCTGCATAAAGCTGCGTCCGCTCGAGAGTGCCGCCCGGGACATGAAACGTAGTCCGCCACACGCCTTCGGGCGTGGTAATCACTCCAGTCCAATGCGTCAATGTCGGCGGTAGCGGGAGCGCCGCGAGGGTTTCCACGCGCAAATGCCGCGCGGCCGCGAAATTTTCTGTGTAGGCGATCGCCTTTCGGTGCGCCGCCGCGGCAAATGCCATATAGACGCATAGCGCAATCATGCCCGCACGGCACCAACTCGCCCTTCGCCAGCGGAAACCCACGCCTCCCAACGCCGGCAAAAAAAGCACCGCGCCCATCAATGCGCTTGCCGCGCCCACGACCCAGACAGGGAATCCAAACCCCGCGGTGTTCGCCACCTCGTAGGCCGCGAATGCTCCCCCGGTGAGCGCAACCCAAACAATGCCGGCACGCCAAGTGAACTTCGCCGGCTCGCGGTAGCACCATGCCGTAAACTGCGGTAGGAGCGCCATCCCGGAAAAACCCAAATCGAGAATGAACAGCCAATCCCACGCCACACGCGAATAGTTCAACGGGCTCCACACCATTGTTCCAAAGTTAGTTGATACATCAAGTAGTACATGACTGCGCGATCCCAAACGCATAGATACCCACGAGCATCGCGAACGACGGCGGCTTCCATCCGGCCCAGCGCGCCAGCGGCAACGACACCGCCGCCAGCAGCAGCGCCCACACCGGGAGCATCACTAGCGAATGCGTGATGTTGCGGTGCCACTCCATGATGGCCAGTGGATTCCGCGCGATCGGTCCGGCGAATATATCGATGTCAGGGAACATGGCGCCCAGCGTGCAAGCCGTAATGGCCGCGCGGGCCGTCGGAGCGCTCTCGGAACGCAGCCGGGCGCCCACCCGCGGAGCCTGCCGGCATATCTTGACCGGCAAAGAAAGCTCTTCCCGCCAGCGCGCCCACAATTCCGTGCGTGATCGTGTCCATGGAGTTGCGATGCGTTCTACTTGCAATGAATCATAATCGAGAATAGCGTAAATTGTCTTACGGTGGAATCCTGAACGGACTTTACGACTCCTAAACAATTTATCTTGCCTCTGCTGAGCTTCGCACGCCGACCATCCTTGAACTTAATTACTAATTCGCTCAATCTTTCGTCATTCGTGAGCCGCGCGAATCGGGATGGTCAGCGGCTTGGTGGATTCCGATGCCGCCAGCATATGGCAGCGTCCATCGAAAATTCCCCCCGGCTCAATCACCAGACACGGCGTGTGAATCTCTCCGGTGACGACTCCCTTGGCCTGAATTTCCACTCTGCCCTTGGCAAAAATCACGCCGTCAAATTTGCCTGCGATCACCACGTGATTCCCTTCGATCTGGCCCTCGACCCGCGCGCCCTCTCCAAGCGTCAAGCTATGGGTTGACAGCAGATTTCCCTTCATTTGAGCGTCAATGCGAAATACCCCCGACGCTTCGAGCATGCCTTCAAAGCGGACTCCCTTATCCAGAAACCCTGTAAACTCACCACCCTCTGCGTTCTTGTCGCGACCCTTAGATCGCCAGGCCATAAAATCCCCTCTCCACGTCTGCGAAATTCTGTTGATCGGAGTCACAATCCTACCGTTACGCTGCCTAATCTGTATCCCTCAAATTCAGGGCCAGTAGTCAGGAAGCTACTATCCGGATGACCCGGCAACGCGCAATTTGAAATTCAGATGTTGGAGCTGCGTATGAATCTTAAATGCTACGTTTATAGTATTATCGGATCAGCCGTTCGTACAGCCCATTCAGTTGTTCCTCGTCGTAAAACTCCAAGATCAATTGCCCTGCGCGCCCCTTCGTCGGCATCAGCAGGGAGACGCGGGTTCCAATGTGCTTCTGCAGCTCGTCGAATCGCCGCCTGGCGATTTGGGTCATGAGCCTCACTTGGTGCGCCTTGCACCCTCCCACGCGCCCGGCGTGTCGCCATCCTTTCGACCTGCCGGACCGTCAATTTCCCGTGTGACGCTTTTTTTGCAAGATCGAGCCTTAATTTGGGGTCCTCGATCGCGAGCAGTGCCCGGCCGTGGCCGGCAGTGATCTTTCCCTCTTCGATCCATTCCAGGAATTTTTCATTCAGAGTTAGGAGCCTTACGGAGTTAGCCACGGTCGCCCGGTCTTTCCCGGTGCGTGTCGCAACTTCGTCCTGCGTCAAATGAAATTGATCCATCAATCGTTGGAAAGCGCGGGCCTGCTCAATCGGATTCAAATCCTCGCGCTGAATGTTCTCGATGAGAGTGAGTTCGAGGGCCTGCTCGTCGCCCACCTCGCGGAGAACGACCGGCACCCGCAGGAGTTGCGCGCGCAGCGCCGCCCGCCAACGCCGCTCGCCCGCAATCAATTGGTAGCGCGCGCCGATCCTCCGCACCACGAGCGGCTGGATGATTCCGCTCGAGCGGATCGACTGCGCCAATTCCTCCAGCGCTGCCTCTGGAAACCTGGTTCGAGGCTGGTAAGGGCTCGGATCGAGTAGGTCAATGTCGAGCAGCAAGGGCCCGCCCGCAACCGCCAGTGCCGGCGCTACCGCTGCTGCAGAAGCCGTCGCCGCTACGGTTGGCGTAACCTGTGGTTCCACCTCGACATCACGAATCAGTGCCCCCAGCCCCCTTCCCAATGCGTTTCTCGCCACTGGTGATTACCTCCTTAGCTAGATTTATATAGGCTTCCGCGCCCTTACTATGAATGTCGTAGAAGTGGATTGGCTTCCCATGGCTTGGCGCTTCCGCCAGGCGTACGTTCCGCGGGATTACGGTCTGAAATACTTGGGCCCCGAAAAAGCTGCGCAAGTCCGAAGCGACCTGCCTGGAGAGAGTAGTTCGTTCATCATACATCGTCAGGACGATGCCCTCGATTGCAAGGTCGGGATTCAGTGTTCTCCGAATTCGCATCAATGTGTCAAGAAGCTCGGAGACCCCTTCGAGTGCTAAATACTCGCATTGAATCGGAACGAGCACTGAATCCGCCGCAGTCAGGGCATTCAGGGTGATCAAGTCCAATGCGGGGGGGCAGTCCAATAGTACGTACGAGTAGCTCTGCTTGACTTGCTCAAGTAAACCCTTCAGTTGATATTCCCGTCTTTCCGCCGACACAAGCTCTACGGCGGCACCGACAAGGTTCTTATCCGCTGGCAAAAGGTCGAGACCTTCCACTTGAGTCTTTAGGATGATTCTGTCGAGTGGCTCCCCGAGGATTAGTGCTTGATAGAGTGTTCTCCTCGCTGGATCCTTCGGGAACCCAATCGCTGAGGTGGTATTTCCCTGAGGGTCACAATCGATCAGAAGAGTAGACCGTTCGGAGAGCGCTAGGGATGCTGCGAGATTGACAGCGGTCGTTGTTTTTCCAACGCCGCCTTTCTGATTGGCAATAGCGATGACGCGCCCCAATTCAGATTCCCCCTATGGGGGCGAAATCTAACACATATTCTCAACTTGATGCAAATTGTTTCACGTGGAACAAAGTTAAAAATTTGTGTTGTCGCGGATAATCGAGATTCAATCAGGAATTCTTCACTCGGAAATTACGTTTGATAGTGAAGAAATTTGTCAGCCGTGTGGGTGGTGTAGTTGGAACGGAGGGTTGTTCCACGTGGAACAATGGAGCTGCATGCTCCACCAGATTTTTGCCTAGTCCAAAATCACGACGCATTCATGAGCTCATTGCGTGGGCCGGGACCTGCGAGCCCCGAGGGAGAATCTTGTTCCACGTGGAACAAATTAGCCGCGATCATTCGGTCCTATGGATTTTGCTCCGGCATGGGACGTCCGATGAGGACAAATCGGCGTTGAGACTCTGGAATCTTAACCGTAGGCTTCCAGATCCAGCCCGGCGTGGAAGAAACCTTCGTGGAGTCCTCTCCACCAAGCCATAATATCAAATGCCCGCGACGTGCGAGAGCGGCTTTCGCCCAACGAAGGATGTCTGGGAACCCACCGACCGCGCGAGCTGTAATTACATCAGCAAAATCAGGGGAAACCCGAATTTCCTCGAACCGTATCGGCATCACTTCCACATTTTCCAATTCGAGTGATCTTACGACTTCCGATAGAAATGCGCACTTTTTCTTATTGGACTCAATTAATATCAGGCGGAGATCAGGACAGGCGATTTTCAGTGGGAGACCTGGAAATCCGGCCCCCGAACCTAAGTCGGCGAGCCGACAGTTTTCCACAGGAATTAACCGGCAAATAAACATGGATTCGCCGAAATGGCGGGTCAAAATCTCCGCCGGGTCCACCACAGAAGTCAAGCTAACCGATTGATTCCACTTGAATAAGAGTCGAATATACTCCCGTACCTTCGCGATCTGGTCGGCCGAGAGCTGAATTCGAAAAGGCGAAAGTGTGGATACAATCCGGTCTTCCGTAAGCGAATATGGTTTCCCTTGCGCGCATATTTATATATGTAGTAATACTAAGTATATAATCTCAAGGCCCCCCATTCGTGCTGGCAGTAGGGGTCACTGGATCAGACCTGGTCCGAAGCGCTCGTGGCGCGTACAGCCCCGCGACCAAATCCACGCCGATATGGCCCACGATTGCAGGCACAAGGTTCCCGCTCCAAATGCGGACAGCAGAAAACAGAATTCCAACTACGAATGTAGTTATAACACCGCGACGTCCCTGGTACAAATGTGCCATCGCAAACCATGCCGATGAGACCACCAGCGCGAAAAAGGCAGCGAATGCAGACTCCGTAAACGCGCGGGAGAAGACTGCGAATACGAAACCACGATACACAAATTCTTCCGACAATCCAGCTGTGCACGCCAGCGCAACAAAAGCGAAGGCCTCGGTCGAGGTTTGCGGCATGATTTTTTGCGTGAACTGAAACAGAAACCCTCGCTGGTCGGGAGGGAGCCTGGCAATTTTTCGCACTCCGGCCCATTGGTTCACACACAGAAGCGCGGTAACGACCAGTGCCACTGACCATGTCTGCCAAACGCCAGAAACTACCAGACCGAGTTCCTTCGGACTCAAGTGGCGCGAAAGGGACCGCCAGAAGATGACCGCGACCAGGAGCCACTGGAAAGCGATCGTCGAGGCGTAGAGCGAGAGTCGCTGAGAAGTGGTTAGCGCATCCTGGGCGAGAAGACGCTTAATGCGGACGGCGCCGCGCCAGGGAACGAGCACGCCGAGAACTATAAGGATCAGAATGAAATCCGAAGGAAACGTGGAAAAGCTCACAGCAGGGAATGGAAACACGTTTTCGAGGCGCCACGCAAGAGGCGATATGCGGGAGCGATTTTCCGTGACCACCTGGCACGGGAAAAACTAGCGGCGAATTGGGAAGAGCGAGCGGAGGACAAGGCCGTGGCTGACAGCTCACGCGGCATTGTGAGAAGCACGGCGCGCTCGTAGATTCTGGTTAAGCGCGTGACGCAGGATGCGCTCGGTTTCAATGCGCTCCGGCGGGCACGCGATATAGTCGAACGCGCCGGCGCTGAGCGCTTTCATATAGGCATCCCAGTCAGCCAGGTGTGAAAGGACGATTACCGGAACACCGCCTGTTGCAGCCGACAAGACCTTCAACGAAGTTCGCAGATTGCAATCGGGCAATTCGTCAGCGCAAAGGACAAGCTGAAACGACTGCTGCTCAATTCGAGATCGGGCATCTGTAAGCGAATTGCAGATGACAGAAGTCAAACTCATGTCGCGCACAATTTCAGCTGCTATATTGCCATGTGCCGGATCGGAACAGATAATTAAGACCGGGAGTGCACTGAGCATTTCTCGCCCCCTGAGGCCGAAATCGCCCGAGTCCCGTGAGAGAAGCCGTAATCTGGCTGCGATTATACGCTTACAAGATCAAGCGACAACCAATTCGTGACGGCGCGCTGTGGAAAATACCAGAAGAGAAAATCCCGGAGGTACGTTCTGGGTATTGCTAGGATAGGGAAATGGAGCAAGGCAGAGATGTAAAGCGAGTAGGGCTAGCCCGGGCGCTATCGAAGCTAGGTTATTGCTCGCGCTCACGGGCGGCCGAACTTATTTGCGCAGGGCGCGTCAGGCTGAACGGCGCGACGCGGCGCGATTCTGAAACTCCAGTCTATCTGGATCGCGATCGGATTGAGGTGGACCGCCGCATCGTAGGAGCGGAGGCGAAAGTATACCTGATGCTGAATAAACCCCGCGGAGTAGTCACAAGTGCATCGGATGAAAAGGGCCGGGACACAGTCTATTCGTGCTTGCGTGAAGGGCTACCTTGGGTCGCTCCCGTAGGACGCTTGGATAAAGCGAGTGAAGGACTCCTGCTGCTGACCAACGATTCCGAGTGGGCAGCGCGAATTTCCGATCCCGAAACACATTTGGACAAGACCTATCATGTCCAGGTGAGCGCGATGATTGATGAAACGCTGCTATCCGCAATGACACACGGCGTACGGGCAGGAAATGGCGAAGTCCTGCGCGCCAAGCGGGCGCGCATGCTGCGGTTGGGCCAGAAGAACACGTGGCTCGAAATCGTGCTCGACGAAGGGAAAAATCGCCAAATCCGGCGGATGCTGGAGGTGTCGGAAATCGAAGTGCTGCGGTTGGTGCGTGTCGCGGTTGGTCCGCTCGTTTTAGGAGAACTGGCCAAGGGTAATTGCCGCATGCTCAATTCCGAAGAAAAGCGCGCGCTGGACAGGGCGATCAACTCCCCGGGAGCGCGGACGGTCTTGAGCGTGTCGCGCTGAGCGTCAGGATATTCTTTGGGAGCTACATAAGGAAGAGATTCTGAATGGGTTTAGCTTCACGCAAGAGCCTGAAAAAAATCAGACCGGAAATACAACTCTACCCGCGAACATGCAATTCGGCGAGATCAAGAGTTTGGCGCACCTTGCGAATCAAGGCGTCTCGTTGGAACGGTTTTTGCAGGAATTCGCTGTCCGGGGGGATGTTGTCAGGCAGCGTCGCATCAGGCTGCAAGTGGCCAGTCATGAACAGGACTCGGATCCCGGGATGAAGTTCCGCCACGTGCCTTGCCAAAGCGGGTCCATTCAGTTTCGGCATCATGATGTCGGTCAGGAGAAGATGAATCGACCCCTCGACCGATCGGGCCATCTCGATGGCCTCGATTCCGTCGCGTGGCGGATAAAACTTTGTACCCGCTTCTGGACAACAGAGCGGAGGTTAACTCCAGAAGAGCTGCTTCATTTTCCACGACCAGAATTGTCTCAGTCCCCGCGGAATTCTGGTCGCGGAGGAATCCTTCTTGGTGTGCCGCGAGTTGGCCTGCAACTTGTGGCAAGTAAATTTTGAAGGTTGAGCCTTGCCCCGGTTCGGAGTGAACGCCGACGACACCTCCACTTTGCTTTACGACTCCATACACGGTCGCGAGTCCCAGTCCCGTCCCCTTGCCGCACCCTTTGGTGGTGAAAAACGGCTCAAAAATGTGCCTTTGCGTCTCCGCATCCATGCCGGCGCCCGTGTCGGTGACAATCAGAAGAGCGTGACGTCCAGGGCGGAGAAAAGGCAAGCCGCGCGCCTGAGCTTCATCCAGGTATACGCTCGAGGTTTCGATCAGCAGCTCTCCTCCGTCTGGCATCGCATCGCGTGCGTTGACGACGAGATTCACTATGACTTGTTCAATCTGGCTTTGATCCGCCTTGATGCTGCCCAATTCCGGATCGAGATTTGTACTCAACTCGATGTGCGCGCCAATCAGCCGCTGCAGCATTTTTCCCATATCAGACACCAGATGATTTAGGGCCAGAATATTCTGTTGGAGGACTTGTTGGCGACTGAAGGCGAGCAATTGTTGGGTCAACGCCGCGGCACGCTCCCCGGCCTTCCGGATTTCCTCAGCGTTTTTTCGGAGCGGATCGCCTTGCGCCACGCGCAACTCAATGTCCTCGCTGTAGCCGATGATGACTCCCAAGAGATTATTGAAATCATGTGCGATCCCGCCGGACAGGCGGCCCACCGCTTCCATCTTTTGCGCCTGGCGGAGCTGCTCTTCGCGCTGCCGCAATACCTCTTCGGCGTGTTTGCGCTCGGTAATGTCCCGGCTGACGGCGACTAATTTTTCCGCTTTTCCTTGGGCATTTAGCACAGCCCCGCCCGTCGATTCCAAGATTCGCCACTCCCCGTCCTTGCGCCGGAAGCGGTATTCGAGTCGAAAGCGCGCTCCCGTCTGAAACGCTTCTTTCCTGGCCTGAAGGATTCGCTCACGGTCTTCGGGATGGACCTGATCCGCAATGGGAACTCCCTGTAGCTCTTCATGCGTATACCCAAAGAGCCTCTCGTACCCCGGGCTGTTGTAAAGCCGATGCCCGTCCGCGTCTATGACTGCAATCAAGTCTTCCGCATTTTCACTAATCAGGCGGTACAACTCTTCGCGCTCGTTCAGTTGACGGCGCATCCGCTGAATTTCAAGTTGCTGGTAGATTATGTAGAGATCGAACAGGATCACCAGGGCAACCAAGCCACGTACGGTTTGGTGAAGGTAGAAGGAAAAGTCAGGACCAGACTGCTCGAAAAGATAGGAGAAAGAAACCAACCCCGCAGTCAGCAGCAAGGTCACGACAATTGCGGTTGCCCAAAGCCATAATTGACGCCTTTCGACCTGGCGGCTACGCGGCCAGCTGGACTGTTCCCGGGATGCGGATGGTGAAGACGCCTTGCCGAAAAACATGACAACACTATGAAAACAATAGGTCCTTGAAAGGGCAATAGTACTGCTTCGCTTTGTGCTCAACAGCAAAAGGCCGCCGATTCCCTCACCCATTCCCCCCACGGTCTGCAGAGATCGCATCATTCCAACAAAGGCTTGTGCACGCTTGCGACGAGTGCGGTACGATACCTGCTTTGCTACGCAAGTGAGGCGCGAGACGGAGCGCCAACATGGAGTCCCCCTATGAAACACAAATCCACGGATCGATCGAAAGACGATGCTTCCCATGCAGATTCGCGTGGGCGGCGCAGGTTTCTCGCGACCACGACCGCGATGGCCGCAACTCTTGCGGGAGGCCTGACCGATCTATGGGGAGACGAAGGCCGCGAACCCGGCGTGCCGATGCGTCCGTACGGTGACCGCTCGCCTTTTGAAAAGGCGGCACGCAAGAGTTCCCGGCCCGGTCCGTTGTCGGGCACAGGTTCCACGCTCACACCGTTGGAGAGCCTCTACGGCATCATTACCCCCTCCGCATTGCACTTTGAACGGCACCATTCAGGTGTGCCGGCGATCGATCCGGACAAGCACGAGCTTCTGGTTCACGGACTGGTGGAAAACCCTCTTGTTTTCAAGATGGAGGAAATAAAACGGCTTCCATCGGTTTCGCGCATCCACTTCCTCGAATGTTCCGGCAGCGGCGCCGGCGAATACCAAGGGGATCCCGCCCCGACCCCACAGCAAACCGCGGGTCTTTTCAGCTGCAGTGAGTGGACGGGCGTCCCACTCTCCACACTCTTGAAACAAGCTGGCGTGAAGCCGAGCGCCAAGTGGGTGCTTGCGGAAGGAGGCGATGCCAGCCGGAACGCCCGCAGCATCCCCATGGAGAAAGTCATGGACGATGTGCTCGTGGCCTACGGACAAAACGGGGAAGCGGTGCGGCCCGAGCAAGGCTACCCGATCCGGCTAATCGTGCCGGGATGGGAAGGAAACATCAACGTCAAATGGCTGCAACGCTTGCACGTTCTCGATCAGCCGGCCATGACGCGCGATGAATCAGCCGACTATGACGATCTGTTGGCCAATGGAAAATCGTACCGCTTCAGCTTTGTGATGGAAGCGAAGTCGATTGTGACGCGCCCGGCAGGGGGGCAGCATCTCGCCGGGCCGGGAGCATATGAGATCACTGGTTTGGCGTGGTCGGGCAGGGCGCGCGTTGCTGCCGTGGAAGTCTCCACCGATGGCGGAAAAAATTGGCGAAAAGCGGAATTGCAGCAGCCGGTTTTGAAAAATGCGGCGGTCCGATTTCGTTTACCGTGGAATTGGGATGGCAATGAAGCCGTTATAGGCTCCCGATGCACCGACGAATCAGGCTACGTGCAGCCGACACATGAGCAGATCGTTGCGGCGCGAGGGACTCACGCGCGTTTTCACTATAACGGCATCAAGTGGTGGCGGTTACAGAAGAGCGGCGAGCTAACCTATGCCTAGAAAATTATTGCTGTGGACGCTGTGTTCCGTGGTTTGCGCCAGCCTTCATGCGCAGACGAAGTCATCCGGATTTGGCCGGCCCGCGAGCGCGGAAGAACTGAAGCAGCGCGATATTACTGTACTTCCGGACGGCGCGGGAATGCCGGATGGCAATGGGACCGCCGCACAAGGAGAAGCGGTGTATCGCGACAAATGCGCTTCGTGCCACGGTCCGACCGGCGAGGGAAACCAGCCGCAAGGCCCGCAACTCGTCGGCGGCATGGGCTCGCTTGCAACGGACAATCCGGTCAGGACCGTCGGCAGCTTTTGGCCGTATGCCACAACCGTGTGGGACTACATCCATCGCGCGATGCCTCAAAACCAGCCCGGCAGCCTGTCGGCGGACGATACCTACGCCGTCACGGCATTTTTGCTGAATCGGAACAAGATCATCGAAGCTGGGGAAATCATGAATAAGGAATCACTCCCAAAGGTACGCATGCCGAACCGGGACGGATTCGTCCCCGATGCACGGCCGGACATTGGAAAGAACGCGCCTACTTCCGGCGATAACAAAAAGCAGAAATCTCAGGCGCGCTGAATCTTAGCTTGCTTGGAAAAATTTCCCCGCGAGTTGAACCACTCACTTCACGTTCTTACGAATCCAGTCATCGATAAACTTGATGACCGCGTCGCTGTTCCTGTCGAGAAACATCTCATGCATGTTGCCGTGTATCCCCACGTCTTCCAGGCGGACAAATTCGTCTTTCACGCCCGCCTGATTGAGCCACTTCGGGATGCAGACGTCAAAAGTACGGTGATAGGTGCCCTCGGCGGAGAGGGAGAGAATGCGAATGTTCTGCATTCCGACGAGCTTGTGGACCGGTTCCTTTTGCAGATAGCAAGGAACCTCATCCGGCCGTTCGGACTTCTCTTCGAGAAAAGTTTTCAGATCCTCGGGGCTATTGACCGGCGGTTCATAGTGCATCGGCATACTGGTGATGCCCCACGCGTTTCCTATCCTGCCTGTGTAGGCTACCTTGGCGGTGTCCACGACCCCGATCTGCGGGCCGCCGGGTTCTATGGCCACCATGCCCGCGATCAACTTGGGACGCTGGTCCGCGACATTGAACCCAATTCCCCCGCCTTGTGAATGCGTGATCAGGATGACCGGACTTCCGATCTGATCGAGCAGCGCGACACCTGCGGGCACGGCCAACTCAGCTTGGCCCGACACAAACTGCATCTGCCCCTTGATGAAGTTATCGAAGACGGGATCGCCCATTTGTCCCTTCTTCGGAGAGTCGCTCGGCCATTGCGTGTAGAGATTTTTGCGCGGAAATTCGCCGCCCGACGGTACCGGAGCCGTCCAGATTTGCTCCAGATCGAGCGCCGTGCGGAGTCCCAATTTGCCGTCGACGTCAGGAACGTAGGGCGAGCGCCCGCGCGCCGGGTAGTCCACCATGTACACGACGTATCCCTGGTTGATCAGGTAGTAGGCCCAACCCGGCCGCCCGTCCGGCGTTTGCCGCCAGACCGTCCCGCTCTGCCCATTGCCGTGGAAAAATACGATCGGATACTTTTGCCGGACCTGTTTGGGCACCATAACTTCGACGTACATTGAGCCGTGCATCACCTCTTTGCCTGCCGGTCCGGTGTACTGGCCACCCACGTAGAAAAAGGCCTCGCGCCCCAGGTTTTCAGTGGAAAATGTAGGGATCGAAGCCGGGGGCATGGCGCTGGAGGAGTTCTCTTTTTGCGCATGGGTGCCCAGCGGAGCGCCAAGAAACAGGCCGGCTAGCCCCACGATTGCCACTGCAAGTGTCGCTTTCCATGTCGTGCTAATCATGAAATCACTCTCCATTGATTTTCATGGGACTCGTCGGGTCTCTTCAATTGCTCCCCAATCCAACCCCCAGAAATTGTCGCAATCCACAAATTCAACACCGATTCGGATACCATCGCTCTCCGCGGGACGCTGCCACGCCACCCGGGCCTGGACCTCTTGGCCCGTGTCCAGCCGCACCAATTGGACAGGTTCGCCCGGCTTGGCCGTATGGCCGCAACGAAGTGCCGCGCCATGCCGGCTCAACAACAAGGTCTGCGTTTCTTCTTCCCAGGCACTGCCAAGCTTGTCACAGCGAAGGCGCACGGGGATGGAGGCCACTTTCCTGGGACTGCGCCGCAGATGACGGCCCAGTTCATTGGCCCAAAGAATGATGTGCAGAAGCCGAGCTCGATCCAAGTTGTCGAGATCATTTGCCGTGTGTTCTATCTCATCGGCTTGCCGCGAGCATTGATTGATGAAGCGCCGCACCGATTCCGCGTCAGACACATTCAGCCGATGCGCCTTCTGCATTTCGTCGTACCGCTCCAGTTGCGCATAGCAGACAGAGATAAAATGCCCCCGGCAAAGCGCTTCTCCTTCAAGCTCCGCACCGGCAGCCTGGTCACAGCTCGTGACACCGCACTGTGCACTGTTCCCCATTATCAAAAGGCTCGCTCGGCCTGCATGGCGGTTTCAACAATACCTTTGTGGAGGACCATAGGGCAACCCTCCTATTGGTGTCAAGCTTCGGCCTCGTTCGTTTCGTGGCCAGACAATTATTCAACGAACGCGTAGGATCTCCGCAAGCAGCCACACTTGCTCCTGAGATAGGTAATAGGCACTCAGGAATGTTGATTCGATTCCGAATTCAGAATTACAAAAAATGCGCGAACAGCCTGCTTAGGCGTTCGCGGTTCTTGACCGATTGCTCAGTCCAAGTAGGTGGGTTGAGGCGGGTTCGGCGCGGAGTGCTCCGGTTACCGGCGCCCCTTCGAATTCGAGTATTTCATCAATCTTGTATGGTTTTTCCTTACCACAAGCCGCACAGCGGAGATGGAATACTTGGCACTTTTGATGACGCGCAGGCGTCGTTTCGTTGGCCGGGGGTTCCGCTTCGATGCTGGCCACGAGCGGGGATATGGGAATTGGATTCTTGCAATGAAGACAGGAGACACCACGATAGGTTTCCTGCACTTTCTCTAGAGTCATGCTGAGCCTCGCTTTTGGTTAAAGGTGCTGCTCCCGGAGAGAGTGGATGCTACATCGAATTGCACGCCGCGTCCAGTTCGAACACCTCCTACTATTATGTTCCATGTTAACAACAACTTAAGGGGGCGCGCATTACTCCAAAACACCATTTTTCCACACCCATGAAATATTGCTGGCGCACTCGCCCATTCGAGATGGTGGTGAGGGTCCTACGCCTTTCGCGCATCGGCACATCCCTTCTATTCCGCAGTGGGGATCAGCGAATACAAGAAGACTACCACCCCTGCTCCGACCATTGGCATTCCCACGAGTGCGAATGCGAGAAAAGCCGTGGGATGCGACCAGCGAAGTGCCGTCAGCTCCACAATGAGTCCAAGAAATACAAGTGCCGCCGAGACTCGCACGCGCCGCTCCGTTACGGGCGAAGATGTCATGGCGCTCCCTTCCAGAACTTCACCGTTCCAAGAGTAGCGACGTTGTGAACCGTATCGTGGCATCCGCTGGAAACACATGACATCTGATTCGACATAAGATCGTCGCGTATGGCGCTGTGGATCGGCGATCCTTCGAAGGAACGAGCGCCCAGATGGCAATGGAGGCACTCACGGTTGTTATAAGGCGTATAAAGACGGATGGCTTCGGGCACCGGAGGCTTGCCGAGATATTGCACCCAGACGTGATGCAGGCCGCCCCATTTCGCGCGAATGCTCCCGTAGAGAGCATAGTCCGTGTGGCATGTGTAGCATGCTTCGTCGGCCGGAATGCGATGATTCTGGAAGTGCGCCGCTGCGAGGTAGTGTGGATCATCCACCGAGAGACTCTTCCCGTAGGGCTCCATGATGTGACACGAGAGGCAGAACGTCGTCTGCTTGGAACGCTCCATGTGGTCGGAGAAACCAACAACGCTGCAGAGCAAAGGGAGCAAGAACAGGGCGAAGAACGCGAGGATCTTTCCTTCGCGCGTTACGGTAAGGACGGGGCGGGCAAGGAGCAGGGCAACCACGGCGAGACTCAGCGCGAAAACGAGCACCGTGAGGGTGGTGGGCGTGATCATCGCTGTCTACCCATAACCGCGCAAGCCTGCCGTTCGCCCGTCAAAATTGAGGACATCGCGAGCCTCATTTCTTTCCGGCAAGTGAATGGACGTAATCCACCAGTCCCTTGATTTCTTCCGGTTTAAGGCTCTTTTCATAAGCGGGCATCTTATTCTTACCTTTGGTCACGATTCCAGTCAGGTCCGCGTCCGACATCTTTTGGACCTCCGCGGAATGAAAATCATGCGCGCCAAGTTTTTTCCCCACGGCGGTGTCCCCGCTTCCGTCGGGCCCGTGGCAAGCCGCGCACTTCGCCTTGTAAGTCTTGTCAGAATCGCCTTGCGCCCGCATCGCTGGCACGTACAAAAGCAGCAGCGTGAGGAATAGAAAGGATTTCCCTCCGGCATTTGTTTTCCAATTTCGCATTGAATCGTTCCTCCCTTGGATTTGGTCATGCATTCGATTTGTTTGAAACCCACCCGTGCCTGAAGTGCCTCAAAAGCCGTACCGGAATGAGAATGTAATGTTGCTGCCGTTAAAATCCTGCAACGGAAGCATGGCAAGCCCAGCCGGGTTTGCAACGCCATGGTCATCGTACCCGTAATAGTTCCAAGCAGTTTTGTAGGCCAAGCCCTTATAGATATCAAAGGCCAGGCTCGCGGACGGCCTGAGATAGTTGAAATCCAGCGTGCCGGTAGGCGCCAGCGGATTCAGAAATGTCGTATTGCCGCGAACGATGCTGCCTCCGTAGCCCAACATGGCGATTACACGCTTGTAGGGCTTCCACATCAGGTCGCCGAAAGCGTAATGGTCCTTACTGGAATAATTGGAAAGTGTTCCCAACGGAGACGTTGCGCCCGCAATCGGACAAGTCGTCGTGAAAATGGTTGAACCCGTGTCTGGGAAGCAGATCTCGGTTTGCGAAAAAATGTCCATATACATGTAACCGAAATCAACCCACAGTTTGGAATTCGGCGCCAGGGTCGCCGCAAAACTGTACGTGCGGCCGTGCTCCAAGTTAATTACGGTGGATACATTGTCCCGGTTTTCGTGGATATCCACGGCGCCGTCTATATTCGCCCATGGGGTGGGCGTGTAGCGCGCGTGGATCTTGTAACTTTGCAGTTGCCGGGGGCTAATGCGTGTGAAGGATTTGTCGTTGTAGCCAAATATCAAATCCGCGTTGAGCCGCAATGTGTCGGTTGGCCGCGCCGAAA
Source organism: Terriglobia bacterium (assembly GCA_963811715.1). Taxonomy (GTDB): domain Bacteria; phylum Acidobacteriota; class Terriglobia; order Acidiferrales; family UBA7541; genus Palsa-360. Next base: position 98,865 of record CAWESM010000003.1, on the reverse strand, counting down.
CACCCAGCAGCGCCGCATGTTCATGAATGTCGTAGAGGTTCCGCGCGGTATCGTTGGTGGCATCCGGTACGGGGCTCGTACTCGAACCTTCTTGAATCGAACCGTCTACGTTCACCGTACAGGCGGAAGGCAAGACGCCCGCAACGACCGCGCAATCGCCGCGTGCGGCGAGGAAATGATTCGCCAAGCTGCCAGTTGCGCCTCCCGGAAAGTAAATTTCAGCAGTATCGAATGTGGCGCTGAAATCAGCAATCGTCCGGGCCGTATACAAGTAGCCGGCGTAGGCACTGATCCGGCGCGCGATGTCGTACCTCAGTTCAACCGTATTGGACCGGATGTTCTGTCCCAGGAACTGAAAAACAAGCTCGTTGGTCAGATCGGCGAGGGAACTTGCGTTGTGCTGCGGGCAATTGGGACCATTGTAAGGTGCCGTGGGGCAGACCGTGGCAAATGTTGCGGGGGTCACCACCGCGATGGGCAGCCTCAAACCGGTCTGACCTGGCGCTGCCGGCGGTGCCGCAAAGAGAGTTGTGTCGGCAGTCGCCCACATGCTGGGGCTGCGCCAGTTGTCGTACCGGAATTCATCCGCGATATCCAGCTTGTCAGTCACTCGGTAGTCGCCCGACCAATTTGCGTTGACGGAAACGCGCTTGGCCTGAGCCGGCCCGCCGGTCGTACCCCCGCGCGCCACCGTCCTGCTTGTCCAGCCGGTGATGTTTTCGTTGTAACCGGTGACCGTGTTTTCGCCGCTGCTGTAACCAGCCGATCCCGACATCGAAAAATTCTTGATATAGGTGGACTGAAAGCTGAAGCGTTCGGTGGGAAATGACGCTCGCGGATTCTCAACCTGGTTGTAGGCCAGGTAACCGTTGCAATTGGAGGTAGCCGTTGGAGGCGTGGTAACCGCATTGGTAATCGGACTCGCGCAAGGTGAAGTGCCGGTGAAGACGAGGCCTAGGTCCACGGGAGTGCCATTGGAAAGCTGATAGGTAAGGTTATTGTCTGTCGCGCGGTTGTCTACCTTCGAGTAGGTAAGCAATTCATCGAAGGACAGAGTCGTCTTTGAAACACCCCGGTAATCCACTCCCATCCGGTAGGAATTGGTGGTGTAACGCACGGTCTCCGACAGAAGCGGCTCCTCTCCTCCTTCCACGGTGGTGAATGCCGGTCCGCTGTTGACGTTGCGTGAATACCCCAATCGGAAACTGACGCGCGATTGCGGAAGAACGGTCAGATCGTAATCCTGCATCCGGCGGGATAACTTCAGGGAGTGTGGCGAAGTATTGATGGGAGTCGCGGGGTTGAAGGATGCCGGGTTCAGCGGATTTGCGAGCAAATTGTAATTCCAAATATTTTTGTCACGCCGATACAGTGCACGAAAATCGTACCACTTGTTCTTGTTGATCCGCAGCCGCGAAACGTCGTTGGGATCGCCCCCGTAACCAAAGTTGCTGAAAGATAGGTTGTCGAACAGTATTCCTCGATGGTCGATGGAGCGCATCTCCACGGTATAATCAAAGAGCCGCACGCCGGAATTCAAATTTTCAAATGTATTATAGTTGTTTAGATTTCCCCCGATTAGGCTGTCCCGATAACCGAATTCCACGGACTGCTGAATGTTGTAGTTTCCGGATGTTTTTCCCGTCGACTCGTCCACAGTTTGTGTCGAGGGCGGGGGTGGCGTGGAGGTTTGAGCGGGAGCAGGGGTTTGAGCTTGTGGTTTTGTTTGCGACTTAATCGACGGCACGGAAAACAGAGTCAATGCAAAGGCCAGAACCATTGCCCAGGAGCGCGTCCGCGGCGCCTTGTCGTTCGCCAGGATCGCGGACGGTTCGTAGCCTCCGGCGGTGATACCTCTACTCCTCGATCTGTCGCTCAAGTACATCACAGGCCCCCTACTTGAAGAATGTGTGGTCCACATTGGAACCATGGATCTGCGCATGGCAGAGTGTGCAGGCCTGATACTGGGCAGCCTGGTTGTGGAACGAAGGGGCGCCGGGCGCGTTGGCGAAGGACGTTGTATGGCACGACAAACAGAGAAGGTTCACGTTGCTGACCTTCAGCATATGAGGATTGGGCGAGCCATGCGGGGTGTGGCAAGACTGGCAGCCTTCCACCTTTACTGGCTCATGCTCAAATGCGAACGGGCCCCGCTTGTCGGCATGACATGTAAAACAAACGGCATCTTGCGCCGACGAGTTCCGCACCTGCTTTGCCGAAACCGTGCCGTGAGGATTGTGACAGTCTGTGCATTGGAGCAGGCCCTCGTTCACGCGGTGGTGGAACGGCATATTGAATTCGGCCTTTTGCTGAAGATGGCAGGAGTAGCAAAGCTCAGGCTGGGCTTTTACCAGTAGGAACTCCGAATCTTTGGCATGGTGTGGTGAGTGGCACGACGTGCAGGAGATATCGTTCTTCGCATGCACTGAATTGAGCGCATTCAAGTGTTGCGTGCCACCAGCGTGGCAGGTCATGCAACGATCATTGATTTCCTTGGGGGCATGTTCCTTGAAGATGAAAATCTTCGTCTTATCGCCGCCGCCTGCGACGTGGGCTGCCCCGGGACCATGGCACCCCTCGCACCCCTGGCGAGATGGACCCCCTTTCGTATCAAGGGTTGTCTTCCAGTGCGGAGTCTTCTCCCAACCATTGTAAATATCCTCATGGCAGGTCTTGCAAGTTTCTGCTCCGACATAATCGGCGGAATCCGCGGGCCCGCCGGGCGTCTTGTCCTGGCTAGACGCCGGGCTCGAAGGAACGGAATTTGAGGTTTGCACAGTTCCGCGGCCGGGTCCCGCGCCGGCTTGTGGCGCAGCAACGAGGAAAATGGAAAAACTGGCCCAAAGCACGAGAGACCCGTTCGAGCGTTTCATTATGCCTTTCCAAGAATTCCTCACGAACAGGATCCCCGAACTCAAAGCCTTCTTTGCCGCTGGATTCTGAAACACGTTCACATCAATAACTGTCTCATTTGGGACAGTTGCGAAGCCCTGTTTTGGGGGAATCAAAGTATTTATCAGGAAGGGCATGGACCTAAGACCCCTCCACCAATTTTTCCAGGCCCGATTTGTCTTTGATCGTCAGTGTGGACCCCTTGACCTGCAAGAGATTCCTCTTTTTGAAACTCTCGAAGAGCCGCGTGACAGTCTCACGAGATGACCCAATCTTCTCCGCGATTTCTTCGTGCGTGAGGGTTTGCGTAGCATGTATTGTGCCATGGTCGCCCGGCACGGAGCCTACTCGGTCCAAAGGAAAGCGCGCCAACATTTCGGTAGCGGAACCGGAGAGCCTAAGATACTTAACCTCTTGATGCGTCGCATGCTAGATGTGGCAGAGCATCTCCGCGGTCCCCAGGGCCGCCTCCCTATGTTCAGGTAAAAATTACAGGAAATCATGCCGCGGAATGAAATTGGTTTGGATCGGTTCGAGCGCTTCCGCTCTGAGTTCGTACTCCCGTCCCGAAATGGTACCTGGAAGACCGATAACCGCTCCCGAATCGGCAATGCGCAGAATCAATGACTTTCCGTCCGCAGAATTCGCATTGTGTTTGACGTGCCCGTTGCAGATAACGAAAACCCCGTGGGCCTCCAGACTTTCAACGAAAAGGACGGCACTTAGCCTGGATTTCTCACAAGAGATGTCGCGTGAACTCTACTCTCATCCAATTTTGTACAGGGAGCGCGGGTTGGTGGCGCCGGCGTCTCGCCGGCGGTTTTGTGCCGCGATGGAGATGCAAAAATCGCCAGCGGGACGCTGGCGCCACCAAACACCGCAGTTCACGCCGAAGTGTGGGACCATCAATCCAATTACTCGAATCGCATTGTCACGTTTTAACCCCGCCTGGGAAGGGGTTGCGGGCCGACCAATTCATCGAGGCCGGTCCTGGCCTTGATGATCAGCGTGGAGCCATGAACTTCAATGAGTTTCTTCTTCTTGAAACTAGCGAACAGCCGCGTGACGGTCTCCCGCGACGCACCGATCATCTCCGCGATTTCTTCATGCGTGAGCGTGAGTGTGAAGCGAACGGCTTCGCTCTTCTGCCCATCAGACCCTGCGCGATCCAGCAGGAATCGCGCCAGCTTTCCTGCTGCGGAGCCGGAGAGCCCCAGGTACTTAATTTCTTGATAAGTCGATTGATAGATGTGGCAGAGAATCTCCGCCACCTTCAGAGCCGCCTCGCCGTGCTCGCGCAGGAAATGCAGGAATTCCTCGCGGGGTATGAAATTGGCTTGGATCGGTTCGAGTGCTTCTGCCGTTACTTCGTACGGTTGTCCCGCAATGGTGCCAGGAACGCCGATGAGCTCACCTGGTTCCGCAATCCGGAGGATTAGCGCCTTTCCGTCCGCGGAGCTAGCCGAAAGCTTTACGCGTCCGTTGCAGATGACGAAGACCCCGCGAGGCGTTTGGCCCTCGACAAAGAGAAGGGCGCCTTTGGGATAAGTAGAAGAAGATGAAATCGCGTCCAGTCCTTCCAGAGCCCGTTGAGGAAGGTTACAAAACAGCCGCTCCTTCACGATTGGGCAGGACAGGCAGCTTTCAATGACCTCTAGTCCGTAGGGTGTCTTCATAGCGTGTGTGTATCGCATTATACGACGCTTTCTTTGGGGTATAACATGAATCCTATACGACATTCGCGACTCTCCGGGCGTCCACCTCTTCGGCTCCCTGCGGTTCCATTGGAAGCCAACCTGGTCCGAAATTCCAGTGACACTGCTCACACGCAAGGGTGACCTGCATCACCGCGCACAATCGAGTCGCGAGATCAAAATGGGTCCAAATAGGAGGGACCTATGTACAAAGATGAGCGTGACCTACTGGATGTCCTCAAGGCGGAACTCTCATTCCTGGAAAAAGGGGGTTACGGCCGCTCGCCGCGCGAGTCCTGGCGGCAGCCACTCATTTTCGAAGATTCTCCAAGCTGCATGAATTACGATTCCAAGGATCATTTTGAACCGTGCAGCGAGTGCGTCCTCTTTCAACTCGTGCCTCCACAGTTTCGCGCGAAGCAGTTTCCGTGCCGGCATATTCCCTTCACTGCCGAGGGCGAGACGCTGGACTCCTTGTATCGGTGCTCCGACCAATTCGAAGTCGAAACTGTATTCGGAAATTGGCTCCGGACAACAATCGCGGATCTCGAAGAGGGACGAGGCGCATTACACGCCGAGGGAAACCCGCCCTCGGCGCCTAGCAGTGGCGAGGCGACAGTTGCGCCTCTGTCTCAAAAGCTGCACCCGAAATGCGCGAACCCCGCGTGTTCCGCCGCGTTTCGTTGGCTGGCGGGAGGCAAGTTCTTCCGTTTTCGGCCCGAGTCTGTGGCCTCGCACTCCGAGGACAAAGGCGCTCCCTCGCCCCTCGGAATTCCCGGCGTCGAGCATTTTTGGCTCTGCGACCGCTGTTCGCACGTCTTCACACTCGCATTTGAGGAGAACCAGGGTGTGATCTTGAAGCTGCTCTATCCCGAGCTCCTGGCAGCTGAACACCCGAAACAATTAACGACAATCTCGCTTCTTATCCTGCGCGCCACAGACGATTGAACCCTTTCTGGGTGCGTGTTAGCCTACGCCAAGTGCAGCTTTGCAAGGTGTTCACGGAGAACCCTTCCCATGGAGGGTTCAGAGTAACCGTCTCCGGCTCGCCGTGAACGCTGAACTGCCTATGGCATCTCCCGCAAGACATTTCGACGCAGTCGCGGACGAAGAGCGCCTGCTCGACGTCGTGCGCGCGCTTGTTGCCGAACTCGGCCACCAAACGGCGCTCGCGTCGGTCGGCCCGGCAGCGCACCTCGAGCGCGAATTGGGCCTTGGCAGCCTCGAACGCGTCGAATTGCTGCTGCGCATCGAGCAGGTCTTCGGCACACGCCTCGACGACCGAGTCCTGGCCGAAGCCGACACCGTGCAAGACTTGATCTCCGCGCTCGGCGCCATGAACGGTTCACCTGGAACGTTCACCGTAAACGGTTTACCGGCCGTCGCACCAGCGCGCACCGGTGTCGCGACGCGTGCTCCTGAAATCCCCTCCGGCGGAATTGCGAATGGGCTTCCCACCGCGCAAACGTTGCAAGACGTGCTGCGCCATCGCGGCCGGGCAGATGCCACGAAAACGCACCTGATTTTTTTCGAGGATGATGGAGAAAGCCGGGGGCTGACGTTCGGCGAACTTCTTGCCGGAGCCGACCGTGTGGCGGCGGAGTTGGCACAGCGTGGGATCGGGCGTGGCGATATCGTAGCCATCATGCTGCCGACGTCGCGTGATTTTTTCCTTACGTTCGCGGGCACACTGCTCGCCGGAGCGACACCCGCGCCGATTTACCCGCCGTTTCGCGCCGACCGGATTGCGGAATATGCGGAACGCCAATCGGCGATCCTGGCGAATGCGGGCGCGCGCTTGCTGGTCACTTTCCGCGAAGCCGAGCATGTGGCCAAGCTGCTCAAACCGCGCGTCTCCTCGCTCGAAGGAGTTGTCACCGCTGCCGCATTGATCGAATCCAGCGTCGCCGCGCCGCTCGGGCCTCAATTGCACTCGCGCGTGGAAGACCTCGCCCTGCTGCAGTACACCTCGGGTTCCACGGGGAATCCCAATGGCGTCATGCTCTCCCATGCGAACCTGCTGGCGAATATCCGCGCGATCGGCGAAGCGCTCGCCGTTCGATCCGACGACGTCGGCGTGAGCTGGCTGCCGCTGTACCACGACATGGGCCTGATCGGATCGTGGCTCATGCCGCTCTATTTCGGCCTACCGGTTGTGGTGCTTTCACCGCTGGCGTTTCTGTCGCGGCCCGTGCGTTGGCTCCGCGCATTCGATCGCTATCGCGGCACGCTTGGCGCGGCGCCGAATTTCGCATATGAACTGGCTGCCGCGAAAGTTTCCGACGGCGATCTCGAAGGGCTCGACCTGAGCGCGTGGCGCGCGGCCTTGAACGGCGCGGAACCGGTTCTCCCCGCGACGCTCGATCGTTTCGCGGCGCGCTTCGCTCGCTGTGGGTTCCGCCGCGAAGCGCTGCTGCCGGTGTATGGCCTGGCCGAATCGTCGGTCGCCTTGACGATCCCGCCGCCTGGCAGAGGGCCGCGCGTGGATCGCGTCGAGCGCGGCGCGTTTGAACGCGAAGGCCGCGCGATTCAGGCTCCGCTGGAAACAACACAGGATGATAGGAACGTGATCTCGTTCGTCTCGGCCGGCCCGGCGATCCCGCGACACGAAGTGCGCATCGTGAATGACCGCGGCGAGGACGTTGCCGAGCGTGTCGAGGGGCAGCTCTGGTTTCGCGGGCCCTCGGCCACCCGCGGCTACTACCAGAACGATGCGGCAACGGCTGCTCTATTTCCCAAGGGCGCGGCGGAGGGCTGGATCAACTCCGGCGACCGCGCCTATCGGGCCGAAGATGAGATCTACATCACCGGCCGGGTAAAAGACATCATCATCCACGCGGGGCGAAATCTCTATCCCCACGAAATCGAAGACGTCGTGGCGCAGGTGCCGGGGGTGCGTAAAGGATGCGTCGCTGCGTTTGGCGCCGCCGATCCCGCGAAGGGGACCGAGCGGCTCGTCGTGGTTGCGGAGACGCGGGAGCGCGATCGCGCGGCGCGAACATTAATCGTTAATTTAATTATCTCTACAGTATCGGAAGCTATCGGTATGCCGCCCGATGTGGTCGAGGTCGTCCCGCCAAACACGATTCCGAAAACGTCGAGCGGAAAACTCCAGCGCGATGCCACGAAGAAGCGGTTTCTCTCCGGCGCGCTGGGCCGGAAATTGCCTCCGGCCTGGCTGCAGATTGCGCGGCTTGCGGCGGCTTCGAGTTTTGGACGGATTCGCGCGGCGCTGCGCCGCGCGTTGGAAGTCGCGTACGGTTGCTACGCCGTGGCGATGTTCGGCGTGGTGCTTTCCCCCGCGTGGTTGCTGGTCTTGGTTGCGCCTTCCCGCGAAGCGGCGGCGCGCATCACAACCGCGGCGCTGCGAACGTATCTCACGGTCGCGGGCTGGCGAGTACGTGTTGAGGGGCGCGAGCAGTTACACGAACGCACGCCGCGAATGTTCGTTTCCAATCACACCAGCTACGCGGACGTGGTCGTGCTCGTGGCGGTGCTCGGCGTGGACTATCATTTCGTCGCCAAGGGTGAGGTGCGATCCATGCCGTTCGTTCGTACGTTCCTTCGGAAGCTCGGCCACTACGCATTCAATCGCGCGGATTCGCGCGCGCGTTTGCAGCAGGCCGAGGAAATCGAACAGGCACTCGGGCGCGGCGAATCCGTGTTCGTATTTCCGGAAGGAACCTTCACCGCGCAGGCCGGGGTGCGGGCATTTCACCTCGGCGCGTTCAAGGCGGCGATCGCGGCCGGGCGGCCGGTCGTGCCCGTGGCGCTCGACGGCACACGCCGCGTGCTCCGCGATGGCGCTTGGTTGCCGCGTTCTGCCCGCATCACGGTCACGATTTGTCCGCCGATCGTTCCGCAATCCGACGCATCGGATTGGCACGAAATCGTGCGCGTTCGCGATGCCGCGCGGGAAACCATTGCCCGTTACGCCCACGAACCTCTGCTCTAATTTCCATTTTCCCGCGGGCAACCACTGCACAAAAACAGTGCATCTCAGAATTCGTTCGAACAGGCGCCGCTTGCATCGAACGATTCACCGTGAAATGGGCCGGATCCCTCAGGGTGGGGTTTTCCGCCTCGTTCATCAGGGGTCTGCTGAAAGCCCGCGGCAACCCAAATCATAAGTAAGGGGAGATACCCAATATGCGTAAGGTCGTGTGTCTTTTGGCATTGGTCTTTCTGGCCAGCTTGCGTGCGGCTGCACAAGATTCGAGCATCGATCTGTTCGCCGGATATTCCTACCTTCACACCAGTCCCGGCATCAACGAATCGTCATTCAAAGCCAACGGCGGCGATGCTTCCCTTGCGTTCAACGTAAACCGGTGGGGGAGTTTCGTCGCGGAAGCCGGCGGTGTCCATGCCAGCAAAATCAGCGGGGCAGATGTCGATGCGAATGCGGAAACATTCCTCGTCGGTCCGAAAATTTCATTTTTTCGCGGGGCCAAGCTCTCTCCATTCGCGCAGGCTCTTTTCGGATTGGCCCGCTCGAACGCGGCGTTTAATGGGACTACCACTACTTCCAATGGCTTTGCCATGAGTCCCGGCGTGGGACTCGATTGGAACTTCACGCACCACCTCGGCTTACGCCTCGGGCAAGTGGACTACCTTTTTCAGCGTGTGCCGGCTTCGACCCATCAAGTCATTTGGAACAACTTCCGCTATTCCGCGGGGGTTGTTTTTCGCTTCTAGAATTCCCTCACGCACGAATTTTTCTCCTGGCGCCGCTGGAGGAGGAGCCGCGCCAGGATCCGCAGGGGCCGAAGCACCGAAATCCTTCGGCCCTCTTTCTAAGTGGGAACGGCAATCCTATGGGCCCAATCGAAAAATCACCGTGATGGATGTCTCGACTTCGACGGCCTCGCCGTTGAGGATCGTCGGGCGATAGCGCCACTGCCGCACTGCATCCAGGGCGGCCTGCACGAACCAGGGCGAGCCACTTACGACCTCAAGCGCGGTGATGCGTCCTTCGCGGCTGATGATCGCGTGCAATAACACGGTCCCTTCTTTCCGCGTCTGCAAGGCGAGAGGCGGGTAGCGGGGCTCGATGCGGGAGACCAATTGCGCCTGCTGCACCCCTTCGCTTACTTTTACGATGCTTTTCTCGTTGGTTTTGTGTGTGTCGATGGATGGAGGTTCGACCGGCAATCGCGTCGGCCCAGTGTCGGTAAGTTGAATTGCGCCTGGAATGTTTTCTCCTGGGGGGGCTAATACGGAATCGGCATCCGGCTCCGCGTCTGGGTGAGAATTCACGACGGCAGCAAACGGCCGCGGTTGAAAATCCTGGTACAAAAAAGCAGGGTTGCGGTGAATCGAGCGGGGCGCAGAGTCCCGGCTTGTGTTGCGAGATTGCCAATCCCCCATGACGACCGGTATGGGCGGAGTGATCCGGTTAAGTTGCGGTTGCGCGACGCTGGTCAACAAAGGGGCCACGATGAGCAGCGCGAGCACGGCAGATTCGATGGCGAACGAAATCCCCAGCGCCTCCCGTCGCCGGCGGCGGTCGAGTATTTTCGTGACTGCGTCCCCATCGACCAAGCATCGGCCGAGGGCTGTCTCTGTCGTGGCGTGTTCGGGCTCACTCTTAGCTTGCATGGACGCACCTCGTTCCGGCAGCGCCCCGTCAGGAACGGGATGCCGCCATTCGCAGGGATAGTGAGGAGCGCGCCCTCGTTCAGTTGGACACCGTGGCCTGGCCAAAGTTCCTTGAGGCTCGCTTGGGAAATGAAACTTCAGCCGCCAGGGATCGCACTCAACCGCTACTAAGTCATTCCATTAGAGTGCGTTACGGTGGCTCAAACTCATGTGCACCACTTCGCCGATTTCCTGCATCTCATAAATATTATTAGTGCTTTCTTGGTCAGAGGGGAGGGGAAATCGTCATGAGTCTTCATTCGAAGGAAGCAGTTGGGGTCCGTTATACGGGTTGGGCCGCACTCGACCGTGATCCGCAGGAAGATCTCGTTGAATACAACTGTCCGTACTGCGGTGAGCCCGGGATGAAGTCAGCGCGGCGCACCCATGACCAGTACCACTTTACCGATGGGTTTTTACAGGATCTGCAGGGCGAAATGGCGGCCTGCCACTCCTGCCGGCATTCGTTGCGGATCGCCCCCGTGGTGATGCTGCATGATCAGGACGAAAAGCGCCGCTTCGAAGCGGTGTTTTCGGACGTCCAGATAGCCTCCAGAAACTAAAGCCGGGGGACTGCCCGGCAGGCTTTCTCTGTCCGCAACGTGTTAAGAACAAACAATTTAAGGGCTGGCGATCGGGTATGTCACCGCAGCAGCGCGTCCGGCTTCATGTGGTGCATTTCGAGGCCGTTGCGCACGCGCTCGAAGGCCTGGTCCACGGTGTCCGCGAATTCCAGCAGGCGTATTCATGCTTATCAATCGTGCCGCACCGCAGCATGTGTTTCCAGTCCAGCACGCGGTCCCAATACTTGCGCCCATAGATCAAGATCAAGTTGCGCCGCTGCAGCTTGCCGGTCTGCATCAAGGTGAGCATCTCCCAGAGCTCGTCCATCGTGCCGAAGCCGCCGGGAAAAACGATCAGCGCCTTGGCGAGCTGCGCGAACCACAGCTTGCGCATGAAAAAATAATGGAACATGAAGCTCAGTTCCGGGCTGATGTAGTCATTCGGACGCTGCTCGTGCGGCAATTGAATGCTCAGGCCGATGGACTTTCCGCCAGCCTCGGCGGCGCCCAGGTTGGCCGCCTCCATGATTCCCGGCCCGCCCCCCGAGCAGATGACGAACCTGCGCGGATTGTCGCCGAGCGACATGGCCCAGGAGGTGATGCGGCGCGCCAGCTCGCGCGCCTCCTCGTAATAGCGGGACATCTCGAGCGACGCCTTGGCATCGCGCAAGGCGGTGCGATGCTCGGGCGTGTTGCGGCGCTTGCCTCCCTTGCGCACCTTGTGCAGATGCGCCAGGGCTTGTTCGCGCGAAAGGATACGCGCCGAGCCAAACATCACGATCGTGTCGCCCACTTTCTCGCGCCGCAGACGCTCGAGTGGGTCGATGTATTCGGTGAGGATTCGCACCGGCCGCGACGGCAAACTCTCCATAAATACGGGGTCGCGATATGGCGGATCAATTTCCGACACTTCGTTGCTTACTTCGGGGCCTGCGGCTCATGAAGCCTCCACTAAAATTGGGCTGCGATTCTTCATTTTACGCAACCCCTCTGTGGAAACACCAGCAGCACGGATTTTCTGTGTGCGGCGTGTGCACCAGCCCCTGGCGGGCTCCAGGCGGAGCCCACACCCGGTATGCACGGCCAACGCGCAGGCGCGATTTCGACTCCAAAGGAGTAGACTGGAGGCATGACCTTGAGACGATCATTTACAGTCGGCCTTGTCATGTTGGTCGCGTCAATCCTGTTTTCCGGTAAGCACGCGCGCGCTCAGGGTACGCAAGGACCCATCGCGCCCAAAGCCGGCACGACGGTGCAAAAGGCGCCCGAGAGCGCGATTCGCGTAAAGGTCGCGCTGGTGAACGCGCCGGTCGCCGTCCAAGACGCCAAGGGCGAGACTGGTCCTGGACCTCGAGCAAAAAGATTTCCACGTGCTCGACAACGGCGTCGTGCAGAACATCGAATCCTTTGACTTGGGGAGTGAGCCGCTGTCGGCCGTATTGGTGTTTGAAACAAGTTCGCAAATCGCGCCGCTGCTGCCTGCCGTGCAGAAGTCCGCGATCGTGTTCACGCAGACCGTCATCGGCCCGTCTGGCGATGCCGCGGTTCTTGGATACAACGATGCAGTCGAGCACCTGCTGCCGTTCACCGCGGACCGCGACAAAATCGAGAAGACCATAACAAATCTGAAGCCGGGGAATAGCGGCGCGCGCTTGTACGATGCGCTTTCGACGGCGGTGGGCCTGCTGCGCGACCGGCCGCCTTCCCGCCGGCGCGTAATCATTGTCGTCGCCGAGGCAAGGGACTCCGGAAGCGAAGAAAAACTCGGCGCGGTCCTGCGCGAGGCGCAGCTTTCTAACATCGTCATCTATAGCGTCGGGCTTTCGACGACGGCGGCCGCGTTGCGCTCGCCGCCATCGCAGTCGGGGCCCATCCAGGCGACGCCCCCTGGCACGTTCGGACGCCCGCCAATACCCGGCACGGCGCAGACACCCACGAGCGAGGAGCAACGCTCCGGCAACATCGACTTGTTGGCGCTTGCGGTGTGGGCCGTGCAGCACGCGACGGCCGTTGTAAAAGATCGTCCGCTCGAAGTCGCGACAGTGGCCACCGGCGGGATGTACCAGTCCACGTTCCGCGACAAGCTCGATCGAAAATGCGGTGGATGCGATTGGCGGCGAGCTCAACGCCCAGTACACGTTAACCTATCGCCCCACCAACTCCGATTCCGAAGGTTTTCACCAGATCAAAGTGGCCGTGGATCGCCCCGGAGTGAAGGTCCGCACGCGTCCGGGCTATTACATCGAACAAAAGTAGTCGCCCCGTTCGCCGATCATCCTACGATGGACACCATTCCGAGTATGTGCAGTCCGACTTCGGCCTCTCCAGTCACGTGAACCTGCGCCTTTGCCGCGTCCTGTGCGATTCCCTTGGTGAAGATGCGCCACGCAATTTCCTGCGGGATGGTTGTCTCCGAGATTTTTTCTCCGATTGCGGAAGAAACCAGTTTCCAGTATCGCCGCTCCTGTAGAGATACCAACTTCCGCCGCACTCGCCGGCAATATTGAATTGCGCCAGGGTTCCCGGTTTTCCCGGCACGGTCCGGTAGGCATGGGGCAGCGCGCGCAGGAAGCAGTCGAGAACGGGATAGTAGAACTCGCGCGTCATGATTCCCGGCTTTTCAACGGCGATTCTGATCTGCTGCTGATGGTGCCAGCGCTCGGTGAATTCGCGGGCGGTGTCGAACCAGTTCTGCGGATTCTTCCTCACCCGCCCAACTGACGGGAAACATCGCCTGAGCAAACGGATCGATCAACCGGTGATACTTCGCGCTGTCCCGCGACGCCGATTCCATCCATGAGATTAATTCGTCCGGGCTCAACCGGCTATACGCTCGGACGCCTTCGGCATTGAGATGATTGATCAGCGCCACCAGCTGCTCCGGGGATAGCTTCTTCGAGTTTTCAGCTTTGTAGCCGTGCCGCGCAGCGGCAAGCTTGCGGACTTGCGTGTCGAGCAAATGCGCAGCCACGTCCTTGACTTTCCATTTCGGAGCGAGAGTTTGTTTTTCCCAATCCTCCGGCGAGAGTGAACGCAGAACTCAATGAGCCTCGCTTCGAGCTTCGGGGAAAAGATGCGCGGTGAAGATACGCGGCAGAGATTTGACCGGTGCGTCCATGCCTGCCATTTTATTTTGTTTGCGCCGGATTCCCCTACTTCTTTTCTTCTGCGACTTCTTGATCTTCGAGAATCGACGCGGCGGCCGCGATTTTATCGCCGTCTTCGAGGCGCAGCAGGCGCACGCCTTGCGTCGAGCGGCCCGCCTCGCGGATTTCGTTGGCGTGGACGCGGATCACCTTGCCGTACTCGGTGATGATCATCACGTCGGACTCCTCGGTCACCTGGAGCGCCGCGACCACCGGGCCGTTGCGGTCGGTGGACTTCAGATTGATCACGCCCTTGCCGCCGCGAGACGTGATGCGGTATTCGGCCAGCGGCGTGCGCTTGCCAAAGCCTTTCTCGGAGACCGTCAGCATCAACGACGTCAGCGATTCCTTGATGACTTCATTCTCTAGCTCATCGAGGTTCTGCGTGTCCAGCTTCGATTCCTTCTTGATGATTTCGAAGTCGGGCTGCACCGGCTCCATGCCCACCAGGTAGTCGCCCTTGGCCAGGTCCATGCCGTATACGCCGCCGGCGTTGCGCCCCATCGAGCGCACTTCGGTCTCGCGGAACAGGTTCGCCTGCCCATCGTGGCTCGCGAGGAAAATCATCTGCTTGCCGTCGGTGAGATGCGCGCCGATCAGTTCATCGTCCTTTTCGAGATTGATGGCGATGATGCCGCTCGAGCGCGGATTGGAAAACTCGTTGAGCGCGGTCTTCTTCACGGTGCCGTTGCGCGTCGCGAGGAAAATGAAGGTGCCTTCTTGTTCCAGATTTGTCGCCGCGACGACCGCGGTCAGGTGCTCGTCCTCCTGGAATTTCACCAGGCTGGAAATCGCCTTGCCGCGCGTGGCCGCCGCGGCCTCGGGAATTTCATACACCTTGAGCCAGTACACGCGGCCCTTCGAGCTGAATAGCAGAATGTAACTGTGCGCCGACGCGACAAACAAATACTCGACGAAATCTTCCTCGCGCGTTTTCGCGCCGATGCGGCCCTTGCCGCCGCGCGACTGGTGGCGGTACACGTCCACCGGAGTGCGCTTGATGTAGCCCGCATGGCTGACGGTGATGGCCATGTCCACGTCGGCGATCAAGTCTTCGAGCTTGATCTCCTCGACGCTTTCGACGATCTCGGTGCGGCGCGGGTCGGCGTAGTCTTTCTGGACTTCGCGCAGCTCCTTGGTGATCACGCCCTTCAACTTCTTCTCGCTCGCCAGGATTTCCTTTCAGCTCCGCGATCAGCGCCTGAATCTGCTTCAGCTCTTCGAGGATTTTTTCGCGCTCCAGCTGCGTCAGGCGGTGCAGTTGCAGATCCAGGATGGCCTGCGCCTGGCGTTCGCTGAACTCCCAAGTCTCCATCAATCCTTCGCGCGCTTCCTTGGGAGACTTGCTGCGGCGGATCAGTTTGATGATGTCGTCCAAATGCTCGAGCGCTTTCTTGAAACCGAGCAGGATGTGCTCGCGCTCTTCGGCCTTGCGAAGCTCGAACTGCGTGCGCCGCCGCACGACTTCGATGCGGTGCTCGATGAACAGCTTCAGCAGCGGCAGCAAGCCCAGCTCGCGCGGCTGCCCGTTCACAATCGCGAGCAGGATCATTCCGAACGATTCCTGCATCTGCGTGAGCTTGAAGAGGTGGTTCAGAATAATTTTCGGTTCTTCGCCGCGTTTCACTTCGATGACGACGCGCATGCCTTCGCGGTCGGATTCGTCGCGCACGTCGGAAATGCCTTCGATCTTTTTTGTTTGCACCAGCTCGGCGATGCGCTCGATCAAGCGCGACTTGTTGACCTGATACGGAATCTCGGTGATGACGATGTTCTCGCGGTCCTTGCCGGCGCTTTCGATCGCGGCTTTGGCGCGCATGATGAAGCTGCCGCGCCCGGTCTTGTACGCCGACACGATGCCTTCACTGCCGGAAATGTACCCGGCGGTCGGAAAATCCGGCCCCGGCACCAGCTTCATGATTTCCTTGAGCGTCGTGTCCGGCTTTTCGATCAGCAGCACGGTGGCGTCGATGATTTCGCCCAGATTGTGCGGCGGAATGTTCGTCGCCATGCCCACGGCGATGCCGCTCGCGCCATTCACCAGCAGATTCGGGATCCTGGAGGGCAGCACGACCGGCTCTTCGCGCGTCTGGTCGAAGTTGGGAATGAAGTCCACCGTCTCTTTTTCGAGATCGGCGAGAATTTCTTCGCTGATTTTCGCCAGGCGCGCTTCGGTGTACCGCATCGCCGCGGGCGGATCGCCGTCCACCGAGCCGTAGTTTCCCTGCCCGTCGATCAGCGGGTAGCGCATGTTGAACGATTGCGCCAAGCGCACCAGCGTCGGATAAATGACAGCCTCGCCGTGCGGGTGATAATTTCCTGAAGTGTCGCCGCAGATTTTCGCGCACTTGCGGTAGCCGCGATTCGACGCGAGGCCCAGATCGTTCATCGCGACCAGGATGCGCCGCTGCACGGGCTTCAATCCGTCGCGCACATCGGGGATCGCGCGCGCCACGATCACGCTCATCGCGTAATCGAGGTACGACTTCTTCATCTCGGCCTCAATTTCGACCGGAATCATGTGTGACTGTTTAGGTTCGTCCGCCATCGATTCGTCCCTCGGTTATCGTGTAGGGGCACGGCATGCCGTGCCCCTACAGCTTCGAAATCAACTTCCTGCAGCTATCCCCGCGCGGCCCGCTGCGCGACGTAATCCTTTACCGCGTCAAACGCCGCCGCAGTGTTCAAAAATCGCTGCGGACCGAAATGCGCTTCCAGTTCCGCCAATAACGCGTCGCGTTCCGCCTCGCTCGCACACTCCATGGCCACGCCGCGCTCTTTGTCCGGCGCCGCGGTCGGCGTCGCGCGAAATTCAGAGCACGACAATCCGCGCAGACCAGGCAATGTCGTCCAGGAAATTTGGAAAATCATCGTGGTTCTGAATCGCCGCTCGGCCCCCCGATCGGCTTCCTTCTCGTTGTTTGTGGGTCGCGGCTTCAGCCGCGACATTATGCCCGCAACACGAGTGGGCTTTAGCCCCTGTCTTCGTCGAAACGGCTAAGATCGAGCACATACTTCCCATTCGCTGATGAGAAGGCATAATCCTCGGGCCTTTCGACCAGTTTCGCCTCGACGGGATTCTCCTGAATGTACCGCTTGCTGGCACGATATTCCTCAGCATCCCTCATCCAGCGATCATGAAACCCCGCATGCCAAATGGGAAATTTATTCGGCCTTTCAAGCCCGATCCTGTGCGCCGAGCCACCCTTGATCATCTGCATTGCCTTCTCAACTGTTGTTGTCTCCCCCGGAGTCAGCAGCACATGCAGATGATCCGGCATCACTACAAAGGCATGCAGATTGTAAAACCCCCGATCCCGGCAACTCAAAATCTGTTCGACAACGATATTCGCCAGAGCCGTGTTGATGAAGAGCGGATGCTTCTGCCAGGTATCGGTCGTCACAAAATAGACGCCAGCCCGCCGAACCCGCCGCGCGATCCTTCCCACATCCGCACCCTCAGGGGCTAAAGCCCCTTTGAATCAGGCCCCTTTTTCGTCGCGGCTGAAGCCGCGACCCACAAACCTCATATGCGTAATTGTCGTTCAATATGCAAATTAGGCCCTCGCCAAATCCCTTTTCGTGTAAATGTCCTTTAGAGCAGATCGAGTCTGCAAAAACTTGTCCTTACAAATATCAACTGTTGGAACTCCCTCATGAACGGCCCTACTAGCCTCCCTCCTCACCAAATCTGCTGAATACAAAGCTGAATCAAATCCTCGAGGCAGTTTGTCCTTTGCGAGGGCGATTAAATTCTTTAGTGAATCCTCCCTGCCAGCCTTAAGGTCTTGCAGGGCGTCGCCATGACCATTGAGCACAAGACAATCCTTGATGGCGAACTCGATTGCAGACCTGCAAAGGATGAGGCAGGCAATGAACTGCCCGAAAATAAAACATTCTGTCGCCTCTTTCAAGTATTGCTGTACGTCCCGTGGGACCCTCAGTGTCACTGGCAGCGTGTTAAGCCCTTCGGCCCGACTTACAATTTTGGGGAATTTTCCTGCTATTCTTCTAGCAAATTCATTAGAAATCAAATCGGAAATATCGGTGGGAGTATGTTGCGCAAGGAGCTTCTCCCCAAGGTCAAGAATTTCTGCAGGAGAAAGGCTGGTCCTGCCTTCAATGAGTGATTTTAGGTCTGCCTGCAGGTTCTTATCTCCCATTCCAGAAGACAGTTCATGAAAGCGGTCGTAAATCCGTCTGATGACCTGTTCGTAGTCCTCAGGCCGCAGCGTTTCTGGCGGCTTCCTGTTCGCTAGTTCATCCGGAAAGATGGCTTTCACGAGCTGAAAGGTCCACCAATTACTCCAGTTGTATATCAAAGGCTCTTCATGAATCAATTCATGATACTCAACCTCACCATCCATTAATTTTTCGTTCTCCTGATATTTGATCTCCCAAACCTCATTGAGGAACGGCTTCAAATAATTCTCAACATCCTCAAGGGTGGGCCCAGCAAGATAAATGATCACTTTCTCTGTCTCGCCAGCACCACCGATGTCGTATTGGCCTTCTGCTAAACGAGAAAGGGCATTGGAAATGAGTTCTTCTTTTCGACGACGAGGCATTTTCCCCGAACTCCAATATTTTCTGCCAAATCGATACCCAGCCTTGTGGGTCGCGGCTTTAGCCGCGACATTAAGCCTACGGCACGAAGGGGCTTTAGCCCCTGAAGCCATGGCATTTGATCTAAATATCCAAATTCACAACTTCCAGCGCATTTTCCTCGATGAATTTGCGGCGGCTTTCGACATTTTCGCCCATCAGCGTCGAGAAAATTTCCTCGGCGGCGGCGGCATCGTCGAGGCGCACCTTCAGCAGCGTGCGCGTTTCGGCGTTCATCGTTGTTTCCCAGAGCTGTTCGGGATTCATTTCGCCCAGGCCCTTGAACCGCGTGATCGTGAAATCTTTTTTGGCGTCTTCGAGCACGTAGGCGAGCACGTCGGACGCTTTTTCCTTCACGATCTTGTCGCCGTTGCGCGTCACGGTGAAGGGCGGACGATCCACCTCGCTGACCGCCTTGGCCGATGCGCGCAGGCGCTTGTATTCCGCCGTGGCCGCGAACGCCCAGTTGATTTTCTTTTCGCCGGGCCGCGCCGGGGTGCCCGGAATCACCAGATCGTAAAGACTGTGCTCTTCGTCGTAGACAATTTTCGCGTCGAGATCGAGTTTCGCCTTGTCGATGGCCTTCAAAAGTTTTTCGAGCGCTTTCTTGTCCTCGAAGTCCGTTTTCTTTTCGAGGTCGCTTGCCGCCAGCAGGTCCACCAGGCGCGGCTCGCGCAGTTTTCGCGCCATCTTGGCCGCGGCCAAATCGTATTCCTGCACGTTCAGCAGGAATTTCGTCAGGGCCGCGCCCTGGAGCGCGCCGCCTTCTTTCGGCTTCACGACGTGATCCTCGGTCGCGCGCGACATCAGTTCGTGGTTGAATTCGTCCTCATCGCGAATATAGCGGTCCGACTTGCCGCGCTTCACGCGGTACAGCGGCGGCTGCGCGATGTAGATGTGTTCGCGCTTGATCAGCTCCGTCATGTGGCGGAAGAAAAAAGTGAGCAGCAGCGTGCGGATGTGGCTGCCGTCCACGTCCGCGTCGGTCATCAGAATTATTTTGTGGTAGCGCAGCTTCGCGGGATCGAAATCGTCCTTGCCGATGCCGGTGCCGAGCGCCGTGATGATGGCGCGAATTTCTTCGTGGCCGAGCATCTTGTCGTAACGCGCTTTTTCGACGTTCAGGATTTTTCCCTTGAGCGGCAGGATGGCCTGGTACTTGCGATCGCGCCCGCCTTTGGCCGAGCCTCCGGCCGATTCGCCCTCGACGATGAAAATTTCGCACCGCGCGGGATCGCGTTCCTGGCAGTCGGCCAGTTTCCCCGGCAGGCCGCCCGAATCCATCGCGGACTTGCGCCGCGTCAGCTCGCGCGCCTTGCGCGCCGCTTCGCGCGCGCGCGCGGCGTCAATGCATTTGCCGATGATTCTGCGCGCCACGGTGGAATGCTTGTCGAAATACTCGCCCAGACGCTCGTTGATCAGCTGCTCGACGGGCCCCTTGATGTCGCTGTTGAGTTTTCCCTTGGTCTGGCCTTCAAACTGTGGCTGCGGCAGCTTCACGGAAACCACGGCGACCAGCCCTTCGCGCACATCGTCGCCGGTAATCGTGACTTCGTCCTTCTGTTCCTTGAGCATTCCCGTGGACGAAGCGAAATTGTTGATCGAGCGCGTCAGCGCCGAGCGGAAGCCGGAAAGGTGCGTCCCGCCGTCCACGGTGTTGATCGTGTTGGCGAATGCAAACACATTTTCCGTGTAGCTGTCGTTATATTGCAGCGCGATTTCGATTTCGACCGTGTCCTTCTTGCCTTCCATGTAGATCGGAGAATCGTGCAGCACCTGCTTGCCCTTGTTCAGGTGCTTGACGAATTCGGCGATGCCGCCCGTGAATCGAAACTCAGCCGATTTATCGCTGCGCTCGTCGGTCAGAGTGATTTTCAGGCCCTTGTTGAGGAACGCGAGCTCGCGCAGGCGTTGCGCCAGAATTTCGTAATTGTACTTGTGATTGTCGAAGATCGAAGGATCGGGATGGAAGGTGATCTTCGTGCCCGTTTTGCGCGTCTTGCCGGTGACCTTGATCTTGCCTTTCGGCTTCCCGATTTCGTAGGACTGTTCCCAGACTTCGCCATCGCGCCAGATTTCCAGTTCCAGCCTGTCCGCGAGCGCGTTCACCACGGAAACGCCGACGCCGTGCAGTCCGCCGGAAACCTTGTACGTTTCGCTGTCGAATTTTCCGCCCGCGTGCAGCACGGTCATCACGACTTCCGCGGCGGGCTTTTTCTCCGTGGCATGCATGTCCACGGGAATGCCGCGGCCGTTGTCGATCACGGTGACGCTGTTGTCCTCATGCACTTGGACGTTGATTTCGTCGCAAAAGCCCGCGAGCGCTTCGTCGACCGAATTGTCCACCACTTCCCAGACCAGGTGGTGCAGCCCCTGCTCGCCGGTCGAGCCGATGTACATCGCGGGCCGCAATCGCACCGCTTCCAGTCCGCCGAGCACTTTGATCGACGTAGCGTCGTAGCGGTGTCCCACTCCAGTGCTGACTTCAGCAACTTTTTCTGCCATGTTATGCGCGCTCCTGCGGAATCGAGGGGGAAGGCGGAATGATTGATCACACCATCGCAATCAATTTGACCGTCGCCTTACCCTGTGATCCTCAACCATCGTTCTCGGCTGGGACTCGTAGGGTTTCTGCTCCATCCCGTCCGGATTCCGATCAAGCGGAAGCGGACGTGGCGAAGACTACTTTCCTCCAGGCTCGTGGCGTCCCATTTACCTTGACCCGCGAACAGCGGGGGAAGGCATGCCTGCCCTGATCCCGAGTGCGGGAAAAGGGCTCTGGCGCGGGCATGCATTCAGGGGCGCAGACCAGCCTGGCCGACGTGCCGTTCTGGAGGAAACCAACTCAACGTCTGACCGAATAAATTCTACCGCGAGCGGGGCTTTTTCTCAAGCCAATTGTCATGCGGTGGTTGCGTATATCGTTTTTGTTTTCAGTTGTTTATGTGGGCATCTGAGGACCTTGTCGAGGATTGAGGACGGCGGCTAACTCGCGCGCGAGAATCCTCATCTTTGCAGGCATTCCGGCGCTTTCCATGAGCGTCCCCAGGATGGCCCAAGTAAAGGATTCCATCTGATAAAAATGTATACAGGGCGTTACCGGGGATATATATTCGCAATTCTAAGGTGCTGAAGGAACGGGGAGGTTTCTGATCGTGTCATATGAAGAAGCGTTAGACGTCCTGTCTAGAGATGACAGATTCAAAGCCACCATTTATGCGATGAATACCCTTCTAATTCATAAGGGGATTTACACGCAGCAGGAATTTCAGCAGCTCTTTGTTGAATGGGCTATCAAGGAGGAGTCAAAGAGACCCTCGCGTACGGTCAGGCAGGCGACCGAGGTTTCCGTTTAGAAACAACTTCGCTCCAAGAAGGATGTTGGCAATCGGGCTTCTTCGCGCAGTGGTACCCCAAGTCGCAACGCGCGCAGGTGCAATTACAAGCAGGCGGAGCAGTCTTGATTTTCTTAGGTTTGCTTTTTGAACGCCGCATTTCCGTTTGCCTAACAAAACGGCACAGCTAAATTCGATCTAACCAACCCCTCGAAATAAAGGTTCCGATCTCTTATCATCCCGATCGTCGAAATCAAATTCGCATAGGCATGATGACATACCGGTAGCGATAGGCTTCTTCGGCGAGGGGGCGCATTTGGCCGGCGGATTGTTCATCCTTTAATTCGAGGCTGATGGGGCCTTCGGCGGCGGCGCCGAGAAAATCCAGCATGTATTGGGCGTTGAAACCGATGGATAGCGGCTCGCCCTGATAATCTTTTTCGAGCGTTTCCTTCGCTTCGCCATACTCGGGGCTGGACGCGGAAATTTCGATGCCTTCCTTGGCGACGGAAAGTTTCACGGCGTGGGAGCGCTGGTCGGCAAGCTGCGCGACGCGCTTCACGGCATCATTCAATTCGCCCCGCTCGATCACTACGTGCTTGTTATTCTCGCGCGGCAGGACGGCTTCGTAGTTGGGAAATTGCCCGGTAAGCATGCGCGAAATCAGCAGGCGTTCGCCCGCGCGGAAAAACAGATGGCTGTCATCGAGCGCGAATTCAATCTGGCCGTCTTCTCCCGCTTCGGCTGCGAGGCGCTGCACTTCCGTCAGAGCTTTTTTCGGCACGAGCGGGCGCACTTCGCGCGTCAGCCCTTCAAACTTATGGTCGGTTTCGGCCACGGCCAGGCGATGCCCGTCGGTGGCGACCATGGCGATGGTGTCCGGCTTGAGCAACAGCAGAGCGCCATTGAGGGTGTAGCGCGATTCTTCATTCGAGATGGCAAACGCCGTCTTCGCGATCAGCGACGACAAAATTTTCGCCGGAATCGTCACTAGCGGATGCGGGAACTCCGGAATCGCGGGAAAGTTATCCTTGGCCATCCCAACCATCTTGTACGTTTTCCGATCGGCCAGGATTTGCACCCAGTGATTTTCGAGCAGCTTGAAACGGATTTCGCCTTCGGGCAGTAATCGCACCAGCTCAAGAAGTTTTTTCGCGGGGATCGTTCCCGAACCCTCTTTTTTCACCTTCGCTTCGCAGGAAGTGCGGATGGAAAGCTCCAGATCGGTGGCGGTCAGCGTCACCTTGTTGCCGGCGGCCTCACACAGGATGTTGCCGAGGATCGGGATCGTCGTTTTTCGCTCGACCACACCCTGCGTCAGACTCAACTCCTGGAGCAGGTCAAATTTCTTTACGCTGAATTCCATTGCTGGATTTCCTCCGCCGGAAGGCGCTCACGGAACTGCGGCTTCGAACGGCTACTGTACCCTGTTTTAGTGTAGGGATAAAGACAGTAGTAGTAGCCGTCGCTGTGGAAATGAGGAAATCGTGCGCTCACGATAGCGCGGAAGCAGTTGCCCTGTGCACGCAAAAACGATCGGTCTGAGGATTGAGAGGATAAACCACAGCGAAACGGCTCACCACGCCGGTCCATGAGAAAAATCATCCACAGGGCGCGCGATCCTTGCACAGGAGAAGCATGGTGTTTTGCGCAGGATATTGACAGGGCAAAATGAAGAGCGAATGGATGGTCTCTGAGACGTGGCGGCACGAGAAACAGAAAAAGCCCCGGGTGCGCTGGGGCTTAGAAAAATATGCTGCGCCGAAAAAGTGCTGCGGGCTAACTGAAAGAATCCATCAATTTATTGATCGTGCGGTTCAGGTCCTTGTCGCTTCGGCGCAGGGCGTCGATCTTATTGATCGAATGAAGAACCGTGGTGTGATGTTTGCCGCCGAACTGCCGCCCGATTTCGGGAAGCGACGCCTGGGTGAGTTGCTTGACGAGGTACATCGCAATCTGGCGCGGGAATGCGATTGCTTTCGTATTGGAACGAATTTTGAGGTCCTGCTCGCGCAAGCCGAACTGCTCGCCAACTTTTTTCTGAATCAGATCGATGGTAACCCGTTTTTCCTGCGTGGCGATGATGTTGCGCAACACCTGCTGCGCGGTAGCCAAATTCAATATCGAACCGGTCAGGGAGGAGTACGCCACCAGGCGAGTCAAAGCGCCTTCGAGCTCCCGCACATTCGACTTAATCGCGCGCGCAATGTACTCGGCAACGTCGTCGGGAATCATGACGCGTTCCGTCTCCGCTTTTTTCTGCAGGATGGCGATTTTCGTTTCGAGGTCGGGCGGCTGAATGTCCGCGATCAAACCCCATTCAAAGCGCGAGCGCAGGCGTTCCTCGATCGCGGAGATTTCCTTCGGCGGGCAGTCGGAACTCACGATGATCTGCCGTTGCAGATCGTACAGCGCGTTGAATGTGTGAAAAAACTCTTCCTGGGTCCGCTCCTTGCCCGCGATGAACTGGATGTCATCCACCAGCAGCACGTCCACGGACCGGAACCGGTCACGGAAACTGATCATGCGATCGAAGCGCAGCGAATTGATCACTTCGTTGGTGAATTTTTCCGCGCTGATATAAGTAAGCCGTGCGGCCGGATTGCGCTTCTTGATGAGGTGACCCACCGCCTGCATCAGGTGCGTCTTGCCCATGCCCACTCCGCCATACAGGAACAGCGGGTTATACGCCTTGGACGGCTGCTCGGCCACGGCCTGAGCGGCCGCGTGCGCGAACTGATTCGACGCGCCCACGACAAACGTCTCAAATAAATACCGCGGGTTCAGCTGGTGATCGACGGAATCAAAGTCCAGACGCGTTTGTTTGGCGGAAGTTCCAGCGGGCAAAGGATCATTCTCCGTGCAGAGAAATTCGAGGTGCGTGTCGTTCATGCCGACTTCCACCAGGACCGCCTGCAACAGTTCGCCGTAGGTTTCCGTGAGGCGCTTCCGAAAAACGCGCGAAGGCACGCGGACGACCAGCTTGCCGTTTTCCGCGCCTTCCTGGCGCGTGGGGCGAAACCACGTGGAGAAGCTGTGGGGGTTAACCCGCCGCTCCATATGCTGCAGAATCTTTTCCCAGGAATTCATTCCCTCAGGACCCTCTAAAAGAGCAAAAGTCTCTCTATTGTTATTTCCACAGGTGTGGAAAAACTGTGGAAATAACAAGATCACAAGGCCCGGCCTCGGCCGATTTCGGGTGCTGGGACGACCCGTGACATTCCCCCTCGCGTTTTATCTTCGCGTTCGCGTCACGGCGTCTTCAGGGGTGTCAGCTTCCGTACAGAACTTGCTAAGACGAGGCTGGATTCTCGCCGAACACACCCACTGCGGCAAGGGAAAACTTCACGATCCTTGGCGCGGCTCCCACAGAAGATTCACAAGTTTTCCACAGGCACCCAGCGCCATAAAAGTAAAGGACTTATCTATTTCTTGGGCGTTCTTGCCGTAGATTTTACGAGCCCAGGCACAAATGGTGTCTAGCCGGGGATCGAGGAACAACTCCGCGGGACACGGACGACGCACCCCGCGGATGTAACAGAGAAGTAATATTTACTGCGACGGTTTCGCAGGACGGGGGAATTCGTAGATCCCCTGAGGGTCGGCCCCGATCAACAAACGGTCGCGTTCGACCAGAATTGTCGAGGCTTCCATGCGCGCGCCCCCGGACATGTAGGTGCGGAAGCTCGCCAGCCGCTGGCCATCCTTGTCGAAATGCATCAGGAGTGTGCCGATGGCCAGCCACACCTCCTGCGATTGCGGATCCACGCCCAGGGCCGTAATGATGCGGTGCAATGCGGGCATTCCCTGCTCGGAGCGGGCGATGGCTCGACGCGCCGCCTGCGCCGCCGGCTGAAATTCCAGCGTCTTGAGAGATATTTCCATCGTGAGATAGCCCAAGCGGTCAAACTTGCGCGCCGTCGGCTCGGGCAAATAATCAAACGCGAAATAAGTATTGCCGGTTTCATCGGCGTCGAGGCGGCCAAGGTTCACTTGATTGTTAATGTCCCCGCGATCGGCGATTGCTTCGCGATCTCCGTACTCCCGCACCTGTTTTCCCGCGAGGTCGTATACGGTTATGAGCCGCGGTGTGTTCGGGCTGGCGATGGCAACCTCGCCTCCGGTCAGCAGCGCCACCGAGGCCGGTCCGGAAACGGGTATCGTTGTGGCAAGCGAGCCGTTCGGAGCGTAGAGTTTTATGGCATTCGCGCCGCGGTCGGAAACGGCCAGGTGGCCGTCGCGATCCACGTCGAACGATTCGCCATAGACCAGTGCCACGCCCTTTGCCGCCGTATCGCTGGGAATCTGCCCGATCCGTTTGCCCGCAGCGTCATAGACCTGCACTGCGGTGGACGGCGCCGTCAGGACGTAATAGTTTCCATTCGGACCGCGATGAATTGCGCGAAAGCCCGGCCCCGCGCCTTCAAACACTCGCCGCTTCGCCGTCAAGTCACTTTCGAATTGAAATTGTTCCTGCGCGCGGAAAGGAGTTGGCGCAAGCGCGGCAACTGCCACGACCGAAAGAGTTGCAATAGAGAGGGAAATCGTTCGAGCCATCGCGATTTTGTTTTCTTTCGTACTTATTCAATCCGCCCGGAAGCGGAGGCGCTCGATCGCTCGAGCTCGGCCCGTCGTTTCGTCCACGTCGATCAGGACCGCATTCATCTGAACGTTACCGGTAGCCACTTCAAACCGCGCCGGCTGACCATCGAGAAACCGCCGCAGGATAGCGGTCTTGTCCATCCCGATCACGCCGTTGTGCGGCCCCGTCATTCCCACGTCCGTTTGAAACGCGGTTCCTGCCGGCAGGATTTGCTCGTCCGCCGTGGCGACGTGAGTGTGCGTGCCGATCACCGCCGAGACGCGCCCGTCCAAATACCAACCCATGGCTTCCTTCTCACTGGTCGTTTCTGCGTGAAAGTCCACAAAGATGACTCGGACATCCGCTGGGATGCGGGCAATCTCCCGATCGGCTGCCCGGAAGGGACAATCATTTGACGCCATGAACACCCGCCCCTGCAGGTTTAGCACGGCGTAGGGCACGCCGTTGCGCGCCGTACCCATGTACAACCCGCTGCCCGGATTGATATCCGCAAAATTCGCCGGCCGCAGCAGCCTGGGGTGATTGGGAAAGTAATCGAGAATGTCCTTGCGGTCCCAGATGTGATTCCCGCCGGTCAGCACTTCTATTCCGGCCTCAAACAGTTCGTCGGCCAGCCTGGGCGAAATGCCGAACCCGGAAGCGGCGTTTTCCCCGTTGGCGATGACCAGGTCGATCTGACGCGTCTGGACAATATCCGCCAGGCGGTCAGCGACGATCTGCCGGCCGGGCGAACCTACGATGTCGCCAATAAATAGAAGTTTCATTTTTTCTCTTTGCCGGGCGCATCCGCCATCCCGAGCCTGGACACAACCGAAACGTAAGACAGGGCGACACAATAAAAAATGGAGCGGTCCACTTCGCCGTGTGGAGCTAGATCCTGAACCTCCTGTAGAAAGGTGGGAACCCTGCGCCGGCCTTTAGGCTTTCCCGCCGCGAATCGAAATCCGCACCGGGCCATGCACACCAGCCGTCTGACACGGGTCCCCGGAAGCTCAGTATGGTTCAAAAGATCGTCGCGCCAACACCTGCGTTGCAGGCCTACTCCGCCCTTCATTCTAGCAAATCCGTTCACCGGACGCGGCAGAGCGGCGGGCCGTGGTTTCGCAACGCGATACACGATCCCGGCGCTACGCCGGGCTGAACCAGACTTTACCAGTTATTTAGTTAAACGGATTCGCGCGTCAAACCAGGTTAGCTCTCGCGGCGTCCCGGTATCAGGCGCGTCGAATTTAGGATGAAGCCGAGTTCAGAAGTGACATGGATGAAGGCGGCCAGCAGGGGATTTAGCAAGCCGGCTGCCGCGAGCCCGATGCCGACGCCGTCCACAACCAGCGTGCCCGTGAAGTTCTGCATGATAATTCGGCGGCATTGGCGCGCAATTCGAAGCGTGTCCACAAACTTTGACAGATCGTTGCCGATCAAGACCACGCCCGCGCTTTCTCTCGCCACCTCGGTGCCCGACCCCATGGCCACGCCCACGCTGGCCTCCATGAGTGCAGGCGCGTCGTTGATGCCGTCCCCGACCATCACAACCGTGCGGCCTTCCTTCATGAGCTCCCTGACGCGGGCCACTTTCTGGGCCGGGAGCAGTTCCGCGCCCACCTCATCGACACCCAGGATTTTTGCCGCGGATTCCGCGACATTCCTGGCGTCACCGGAAAGCAGAATGGTTTTCAGTCCCATCGACTTGAGCGCAGAGATGGACTCCCTGGCTTCCTGGCGCAATACATCTCCGATACAAAGTGTGCCCAGAAATTGTCCGTCGCACGCGATCCCAACTTCGGAACCCACTGAAGTCGATTTCCATTCGCGAGGATCGATGCCCCGCTCTTTTAAGAACAAGCGGTTCCCAACGACGATTTCCTTCCCGTCGCGCACAGCCACTACGCCTTTTCCGGGGATGTAGTCAAAACGCTCAGGTTCAAGTCGCGCAACCTTGCGCTCCGCAGCCTTTTTCAAGATTGCCTTCGCCACCGGGTGTTCGGAGCGGGATTCCGCGACTGCAGCGGCGGCCAGCAATTTCTCTTCACCGATCCCTGCCGCGGGATGAATCTCAAGCACCTCCGCAACTCCATAGCTCAGTGTCCCTGTCTTGTCGAGCAAGACCGTATCGGCTCGCCACAGAGTTTCAAGTGGCAACCCGCCCTTGATGATGGCGCCTTTTCTGGCAGCCTGGCCGATGGCGCCCAGGATCGCCAAAGGAGTTCCTGCCGCGATGCCGCAAGCCCCCGCCACAATGATGACCGAGATCGTCGAGCGCACGTTGTGCGTGATGAGGAACGTCAACGCGGCGGAAACGAGCGCGAAGTACACGAGGTAACCGGCAAGCCGATCGGCTGTTTTTTGAATCGGAGCGCGCGAGCGTTCCGCGCGTTCCACCTCTTCGATGATTTTCCCGAAGGTCGTGTCGCGGCCCAGCCTTTCGACACGAATCTCCAATGCGCCGGACTGATTGATCGTGCCCGCATAAACTCCCGCTCCAGCCAGTTTCTCCACCGCAAGGGACTCTCCCGTAATCGCTGCCTGATCCACGAAAGAGTTGCCGCTTACGACGACCCCGTCCACGGAAATACGGCCGCCGGGACGCACCAGGACCACATCGCCGGCGAGCACCTGTTCGATCCCAACGTCCCGCCATTCGTCGCCCCTGCGAACCGTCGCCGTATTCGGCAATAAATCCAGCAACCGCTGGATCGCGTTGCGTCCGCGTCCCACGGTGAGTCCTTCTAGTATCTCTGCTGCTAATACAAACAAGGTGATCACCAGCGCTGTAAATGTCTCTCGAATGGCGAGCGCGGCCACAATGGCAATGGCCATTGAAAGCTCCATCGTCATGCGGCGGTGAACGATATTGTCGTAGGCCTCGCGATAGATCGGATAACCGCCCAGCAGGGTGCAAACCGCGCCGATCGCATTGAAATAGGGAATCGATGAACCGCGTCCAAACCAAATCGCGCCTGCGGCCGCCGCGACGAACAACACCCGGCCCAGATCGCGCCAATTCAGTGCGTGCGAGTCCTCCTGCTCTTCCGTATGGCTCGCCTGCGGCGTCTCGAGAGCACTCTCGCGCCTTGCGGACTGAGGATCGTTCGTTCGCGCATCTCTGACGGTTGGATGTGCCATGACGTCACCCCCTCTGCGGTCGTACGGGTAGCCAGGTGTGTTTGTGCCATCTCCAGCCCAGGCGTGGCAGCAGATGGTGCACGTGATCGCGCGAATAGCGCACCCGGAACCGGCGCCAGATCAGTCCTGCGATTCGTTCGGAGGTCCAGACGGGCGTATCAAATCCATGGACTACTGGTCCCTGCGCCAAAAGGCTGGGAAGCCGCGCCAGTTTTTCGCGAGGCAGTTTGGGACGGCCACCGGTTTTCGGACGCCGGCGCAGCCCTTGCTCTCCACGCAAGCGATTCCAGAGTGCCCATCGCTGAACGGACTGTATGGACACGCCCAGGGAACGGGCGACTGCTGAAGTGGATTCGCCGCGTTGCAACCGAGCCACGGCTGCGAACCGTCGCGCCTCTAACTTTTTTGCGTCGCGCCGCTGATATCCCAAATGGCGTGGCATGTTCCACCCCTCCTAGCAGGAACGCATTTTCGGTTCGTTCGCGTACGAAAATGGCGGTGTCCGGGCGGTCGAAAAAAAAACCGCCCGGACAGCACGAATCCTGCTTAGAAGTGGAATCCCAGTTCTCCCGTAACGGTTCGGGGTGTCACGTAGTGGGTTCCACTAAAGGTGGAGAGGAAGTTGTAGAGTGTGACCTTGTTCGCCACGTTGATGACCGTCACGCGAGCGCTCCATTTGAACCGGTCGCCGTGGAAGAGGTTGTCGTGCCCCACGGCGAGGTCGAAGAGATTGCGCGGTGCAATGCGCTGCGGCTTGTGGTCGTCGTTTTCGGTACCTGGAGCTGGTACCTGAAGGTTTGTGGATCCGAACGCAGTTGCGGCGCAGGGCGTAAGATGGTTCGCTGTTGCGGTTGCCAGGGGGTTTGGAGCAATCAGATTCCCATTGCAAGTGAACCCGGCCTGGAATACCTGATCGGCTGTCAAGAGTCCGCCTGTGATGTTGTTGGTCAAGCCGATTTGTCCGGTGGAGAGGGACGTGTTTGCACCCCCATCCGCGGAAGGCGTCGAAGCCGAGCACGTGGCAGTTGGTCCGTAGCACGGTATGGCGCCGCTCACGAGCCCGCTGTCATATCTCCAGTTCAAGCCGAACCACGGCCCGGTCTTCCAGGGTTGGTATTGCAGGTGCGTCGTTTCGTTGAACTTTTCGTCGTGGTCAATTCGAAAGACAGCGGGCGCCGGGGCGATGACGGGTATCCCGGCGACCTGTGGCAGGAAGAAGCGAGCCGCAACCCCGGACATAACTGCTACTGCCATAAAACCACGCCAATCTGGCACATTCACGCGAACCGTATATCCGGGTATCTTGGACCTCTGCCACATGATTGGGTAGGCGATGGGAGTGGCGGCGATGATGCCGAAATCGTATCCGTTGTGGGTGTATTTCCAGATGTACTCACCGTCCACGACCAGGTGCTTTCCGAACGCCTGTTGCAAGCCGGCGTGGAATTCATTGCGGAAGCCGGGAACAATCGGGCCTTCGTTCCCTTGGCCACAAAAGGCGGGGGGTACTGGAACCAGTTCCGCGAGGACCGGGTTGCTGCATCCCGTGCTGGCAATGATCAGGTTTTCGTTAAATGGGCTCTCCAGCGTCCGCGCGTAGGAAACTTTGAGCACCGTATTGGTTGGCTTTATGTTGTAGGCGACGCCAAGCCGTGGCTGCGCTTGGCGGCCCTGGCTGATCCCGCTGTAAATATCCCCGCGAACGCCGAGGTTGAAGGACCAACTCCCTTCGGTAATCGTGTCCTGAACGAAGAGCGCAATTTCCTTGATGTCCGTGTGGCCGTGAAAATGAAACAGGGTCCCTCCTGCCGTCAAGTCATACGGCAACGAGGCACTGCACGCGGGCTTGGTCGCCGTGGCCCCGTCACCCTCGCTGGTGCAAGTTGACGCCTGGAACGGAGGAATCGGAGGGGTGCCGGGAGTGGTGGAAACGTACCCCGGATCAACGACTCCAAGATGTTCATCTTCGGTCAGGAATGTGTGTTGAAACGTGACGCCTGCCTTCAGATTGTGCACACCTTTTACGTAGGAGATGCTTGCGCGAGCGCCCGCATTCATGAGCGTTCGGTCCTGTTGAATGGTCACGCTCTGGAGGTCCGGACTATAGTCCGCGAAGGGATCTGCGCTGGGATAGATAGTTGTAGTGGTCCCGCCGCACGAAGCCGCCCAAAGTCAAGACCGCGGCTGAGCCGAACAAGTGGGTCCAGGTCGGCGCGATGTTGAAAGTCTTGATCTGCGAGCGTTGATCCGTCGGGCCCAAAGGATTGCCGGTAACAGGGTTGACGGTGAGCGTACCAGCGGCAATTCCCGGTGAGGCGACATTGCAATTCGACACTCCTACGGCGCAGGGATGGTACTGCTGGTCGAACGAATTGGGGTTTTGAAACCAGGACCGAGTGTAGCCAAAGTTCAAGTGGAGGGAGTCCGCTCCGGAGAGTTGAAAGTCAGCGCGATCGAACACGTTTTCTTCATTGCCCTTGTCGTGCATCACCACGAATTCCGGCGGATCGAGAAAGCGCCCGGTGTTCAAGCCATTCGCAGTGATGAAGTTCCCCCACTTCTGTCCCCCGTACGCGAGGTTGAAACCTGTATCGCCGGTGCCAAACGTGCCGTAGGACGATGTCACGGTGCCGTGAGGCGTCGTAACGCCCTGGCCCGAGCGTGTGGTTACGTTGATGATCAGGCTCGTTTTACCACCGTACTCGGCTGGTGGCGCACCGGCGATGACCTCTATGGATTCAATCGAATCCACAGGAACCTGGTTGGAGAAAACCTTGCTCTGCTGGTCGGTGATGGGCTGGCCGTCGACGGAAAACGAATTCTCCGCGTGATCGCCTAGCCCATGAAAAAGCCCATTGGAATCCGCCGCGATTCCGGGTGCGGCGAGGGTAACCAGAGAGCTCAGCGAAGACGACGCACTTTCCAGAGGAAGCTTGTCAAACAGATCGCGGTCCACGTCGGTATGTGCCGTGGACTCGGTTTCGATCAAGTCGCCTCCCGATGCTTCCACGGTCACGTTGCTCGTCTGTCCAGCGAGGGACAGGTTAATCTTCAAACTCACGGTAACCGAGGAGCGAACCTCGACATCCTGAGAGTAGGGAGAGAACCCGGTCGCGTCGACGGACAAGTGATAGGGATTGTAGGGCATGTTCACAAAACTGAAATTCCCCATGGTGTCCGTCGTCGTTGAGCGGGTGAGGCCACTGACCACATTATGAATTTCCACGGTCGCTTTCGGCACCACAGCGCCGGTAGGGTCCAAGACCGTGCCGGCGATGGAAGCCGAATTCCCCACGCCCTGCGCATAAATCAACGGGCTGGCACACACGAAGAACACAAACACTGCGAGAGCTATAAGATTACGTATGAATCGCATCCCAATCCTCCTTGGGGCGCTCAAAGGCGCGAATGAATAGCCAAAGTGGAATGCCGCCGCCCCCCAAAGGGGCTGCAGCAGGTGGAATTCGGATGATCTTTGTAGCTGGTTACGCGGTGGGCGGTGCGCGTGGAGCGATTTGCGAAAAGACAGGACCCGTGGCCGGGACCACTTCTTCCAGAAGTGGCAGAGCAGCAATCGGCTTGAGAACCGCAACGCAAAGGGGAGCTTCTGGTTGGATGGGGATCTGGTGGCCCAGATGGCAGTACGGGCAATGCGCGTCATTCGTGGAATCGGAATGATGCCAGTCGCTGACGACGCCGGTAGCAAAAACCAGCAGCGCGATCAGCGCCAGCGAAACCCCGATTATGCGAATCGTCTTCCGCACTGTAATTCTGGTGAATCTAAGCAAGACCACGAACCCCAAGAATAATAACGTGATGTGGGACGTACGTAAAGCGTTGCTCGTTACAATGCGCCGAATGATAACGGTGGCGGCGGAATCCGTCCCACCGCTCGCATCTCCTCGTCAGACCTGCAGCACGTCACCCTGCTTCGCCACCATTTCGTACAGCACCGGGTTGACGAAGAATCCGAGCAACAGCCGCGAGATCAGCCCCGCGACGATGACGATCGCGAACGGCTTCTGCGTGTCCGAGCCGATGCCGGTCGAAAGCGCCGCCGGCAGCAGGCCCAGGCAGGCCACCAGCGCGGTCATCATGATCGGCCGCAGCCGCAGCAGCGCCGCCTCGCGCGTCGCCGTGCGGATGTCGTGATTCTCCAGGCGCAGCTTGTTGATGTACGACACCAGAATCACGGCCGTCTCCACCGACACGCCCATCAACGCCAAGCAGGCCCAGCACGGAGCTCACGCTGAACGGCGTGTGCGTCAGTTTCAGGGCGATCAAGGCGCCCACCGGCTCGGTCATCACCACGCCGATCATCACGGTCACGGGGAACTTGAAGTTTCCGTACAGCGCGAACAGGATCATGAAGATCAGCAGAATGGCAAGCGGCCCGATGACGGCGAACTGCTGCCGCGCCGCGACGTATTCGCTGTATTCGCCGCCCCAGTCGAGCGTGTAGCCCTGCGGCAGCGCAACCGATTTAGCGCACCGCGTCCTGCGCTTCGTCCACGGCGCGCGCCAGGTCGCGCCCCTCGATGCTGAACTGCACGCCGATGTACCGCGAGTTGTTCTCGCGATAGATGAACGACGCGCCGTTTCCCTGATGGATGGTGGCGAGCTCGGAAATCGGCACCTGCTGCCCGGAGGGCGTCGGCACGAGCAGATTGCCGATCTCTCTGCGTGCTGGAGCGATACTCGGGCTTCATGCGCACGACCAGGTCGAACAGCCGCTCACCCTGAATGACCTGCGTCGCCGCCTGTCCGCCGACCCCCGCCTGGATCACGCCCTCGACGTCGGACACGTTGATGCCGTAGCGGGCGATTTTTTCGCGGTCCACATCGATCTGCACGCTGGGCTGGCCCAGCTCGCGCACCACGGTCAGCTCGGTGAAGCCGGGCACCTGCGAGAGAATGCGCTTGATCTCGACCGCCTTGTCTTCGAGCACCTGCAGATCCTGCCCGTAAATCTTCACCGCGAGCGCGCTCTTGAGCCCCGTCAGCGCCTCGTCCACGGCGTCCTCGGCCGGTTGCGTGAAGTTGAAAATCACGCCGGGATACGCGGCGAGTTTCTTCTGGAGGTCTTCGGTGAGTTCCGCCTTGTTCCGGATGGGTCCCTGCTGCCACATCTTGTCCTTGTACGGTCTCAGTCCCACGTAGAACTCGCAGTTGAAAAATCCGGTCGGGTCGGTGCCATCGTCCGGGCGCCCCAACTCCGAGCCGACTTCCGTCACCTGCGGGTAGGACATCAGGATGTTGCGCACCTGGGGCGCAAACTTTGCCGCCTCCTCGAACGAAATCGTGTACGGCATCGTGGCGCGCACCCACAGCGCGCCTTCATCCAGGTGCGGCATGAATTCGCCGCCGATGTAGGGCACCAAAAGCAGCGAGGCGCCGAAAATCACGGTCGCGGCGAGCATCGTTGTCTTCGGATGGTCCAGGCACCAGTCAAGCTGCTCCGGCGTAAACACGCTTCACCCATTCGTACGGCCGGTTCACGATCTCTTTGACGCCATGAGTGAACCAGTACGAGGCCAGCACGGGCACCAGCGTGAGCGTGAAAATCAGCGAGCCCAGCAGCGCGTACGACATCGTCTCCGCCATCGGCACGAACAGTTTCCCCGAGGGGCCGGTGAAGGCGTAGATGGGAAGGTATCCGGCCAGGATGACCGCGACGGAATAAAAAATAGGCCGGTCCACGTCGCGCGCCGCCGCCACGATGACTTCGTGCAGTTTGTAGTCCTGCCCCTGGCGGTCGGCCAGCTCGCGGTAAATGTTTTCCATCATCACGACGGTGCCGTCGATGATGATCCCGAAATCGATCGCGCCGATCGAGAGCAGGTTGGCGGGCACGCCGCGCCCGTGCAGCAAAATGAACGCAAACAGCAAGCTGAGCGGGATCGTCAGCGCGACGATGATCGCCGCGCGCACGCTCACCAGGAAGAAGATCAGCACGATCAGAACCAGCGTCATCCCGACCAGCAGGTTGTGCTCGACCGTGTCGATCGTCAGCCGCACCAGGTCGCTGCGGTCGTAGAACGGGCGGATCTTCACGTCCGGCGGCAGGATGCCGTGATTCAGCTCCTCGGTTTTCTTCTCCACGCCGGCGAGCACATTCTGCGTCTGCTCGCCGCGGAGCATGAGGATGACGCCTTCGACCGAGTCGTCATTTTTCTGGAAGCCGAATTCTCCCAGGCGCGGCGCGTTGCCGATCGTCACCTCGCCGACATCGTGAATTCGCACCGGCACGCCGTTATTGTTTCCGACGACGATGTTTCCGATGTCCTCCGTCTTGGTCACCAGCCCCAGGCCGCGCACGTAGAAAAACTGCGAGCCCTGCGAGTAAAACCCGCCGCCCGCGTTCGCATTGTTCGCCGCCAGCGCCGCCAGCACCTGGGGCACGGGGATGTGATAGCTGTAAATCTTCGCCGGATCGAGCAGCACCTGGTATTGCATCACCGTGCCGCCGAACCCGGAATCGTCCGCCACTCCCGGCACCGATTTGTAGGCCCGCTCAATGACCCAGTCCTCGATCGTTTTCAGTTCCTGCGGGCTGCGGTCCGGGCTTTCGATGACGTAGCGATAGACGAGCCCGGACGGACTGAACAGCGGCGACAGGCCGGGCGTCACGCCCGAGGGCAGTTGCACGTCCGCCAGCCGCTCGAAACACCACTTGGCGCGCGAAGTAGTCGTCGGTGCTTTCCTGGAACGTCATGATGACGTCGGAAAGCCCGTAGAGCGAAATCGACCGCATCACGTCCATGTGCGGCACGCCGTTCATCTCGACTTCGATCGGCAGGGTCACCAACCGCTCGATTTCCTCGGCCGCGTGACCCGGCCACTGCGTGATGACTTCCACCATCGGCGGCGAAAGGTCCGGATAGGCGTCCACCGGCATGCGCTGGAACGAAAGAGCGCCCGCGACGATCACGAGCACGACCAGCATCAGCACCAGGAAACGCTGGCGGAGAGCGAATTGAACGACATGATGAATCATGGCTGGTGTCTGCCCTCGGCTCAGCGTTGGAGCGAGTTCTGGAATTGCAGGAACAGGCTGCCGTCTCCGACGATCTTGTCGCCCGCCTGCAATCCCGATCAGGACTTGTGTTTTGCCGCCCTGGCTTTCGCCGAGCGTCACCATTCGCCTGCGCGAACTGGTTGTTGCCGGTCTGCAGGTACACGTACGGCATGTTTTCGGTGTCGCGCAGCACGGCGGCATCGGGAACCATCAGCGCGTTTGGAATTACGCCCGCGCGGACCTCCGCGGTCACGTACATGTCTTTCTTCAGCCGCTCGCCGGGATTGGAAGCCTCGATGCGCGCCTGCAGCGTCCGCGTGGTGGGATCGAGCGCCGGCGCGATGTATTGAATCTTGCCGCGCACGACGCCGGGGTACGCTTCGTTGTCGATCGTGACTTCGTCGCCGACGTGCACGTACGCGACGTCGTTCTGGTAGATGTTGACGAGCACCCAGACGCTGCTCATGTCCGAAAGCGTGAAGCACTGCGTTCCGCCGGCCTGCAGCAATTGGCCCGGCGAGCAGAGCCGCTCCACCACTTCTCCCGCCAGCGGCGCCAGCAGCGGCACTTCCGGGGACGGCGGACTGGTCACCAGGTCTCCGGGTTTGGAGATGCCGAGGATGCGGATGGCCTGCTCGCTCGATTCCAGGTCGGCCTCCGCCTGCGTGCGGGTCGATTCGGCCTGCTCGAGGTCGGCCTGCGCGATGACCTTGTGCGCGTAAAGGTCCTGCGCGCGCTTGTAAAACTTGTCCGCGAGCTGGAAGGCGTCGCGCGCCTTGATGTAAGCCGACGCGCAACAGCGAATAGTCGGGGCTGGCGACGTACAGCAGCGGCTGGCCCGCGCGCACATGCTCGCCCGGCGTGACCACGATTCGGCTTACGGGACCTCCCACCTGCGTGATCACCGGCGTGGTCAGGAAGCTGTTGTACGCGACCGCGCCGGAGAGGCGCAGGGTGCGCACCATGGGTGCCTGGGCGACCGTGTAGATCTGGATGTGCGCCATCTGGTCGGCCGGCAGCGAGAACAGCTCCGCCTTGCTCTCCGGGCTTTCGGTGGTCGAGAACGACGTCATCTTGCTTGCCTGGTTCGCCCGCACCGCCGCATCCGGCCGAGCGCAAGCGCGGCGGCCAAAGCCGCGCCGCAAGCTGCGCAACGCTCTTGCGCCAGCATTTCGAATCCAGCTCATATGGTCCATTTTCATGGCAAGCTCCTGGTGCCCACGGCCTGGCGCAGTTGCTCGAGCGCGACCATGTAGCTGGCGAGTGACTGCCGGTAGGCAAGCTCGATGGCGCGGTAGCTCCGCTCGGCGTCGAGGAAATCGAGCAAGCTGGCGGCGCCGCGCTGGTACGCGTACTGGCTGATGTCGCGCGAATCCTCCGCCTGCTTCAGATAGCCGGACTGGTACAGCTGCACGACCTGATCGTTGGTGCGCAGCGCTTCGTAGGCGTTGGCCACGTCGGTGAGCGCAATCGACGATTGTTCGCTCGAAAGCTCCTGCGACTGCGTGATCGCGTATCGCGTCCGCGCGATTTCGCCCTGGTTGCGGTCGAAGATCGGCATTTGAATGTTGAAAAAGAGCGAGCCGGTGTTGACGCCGCCGAGATGGTTGTAGGTGAAAGTGACGCCCAGGTCTTTCTTGCCGTTGGCTTTCGCGAGCGTGAATTGGCTCTGCGCCGCCGTCACGCCCAACTGCGCCGCGCGCACGTCCGGGCGCTGCCGGAGCGCCATCGCTTTCAGATCGTCCTCGCCAAGCGTTAACCGGCTTATATTCGAGGTCGCCGACGACCTCGTAGTTTTCCGGAACGGACTCGTATCCGAGCAATTGCCGCAGGCTCGCAAGCGCCTGCACGCGGGCCAGCCTGGCCGCTGAGACGTCCATCTGGAATTGCAGCAATTGCAGCTTGATCTTCAGCAGGTCGCCCTCGCTCATGGCGCCGGCCTGGAAGCTCGCCTCGCTGATGTCCACGGTCTGCTGGAAGCTCGCCAAATCCTTTTCGGCCAAATCCAGGTCCGCCTGCGCCAGCACCGCCGCGATGAATTGCGACGCAACGTTGAACGTCAGCGTCCGCTCGTTGTCGGACACCTGCGCCGTCGTCACCGCCGTCTGGTCCTTCGCCGCCTGCAGGCGGTGCTGCCGCTTCTTGCCGCGCTCGATGAGGTAGGACAATCCCATGTCGTATACTGCACTTTGATTAATATAGTCGTTGGTAAATGCGTCGGGCGAAAAGAACGGCAGGAACTGCTCGTCCCCGAGCAACACCGGATTAGGCCGCAGATTCGCGGTGATCTCCTGAGCCTGATTCTGCAAGATCGTCGTGCGCGCCGCCTGCAACGAATGATTGTGCTGGATCGCCAGATCGATGGCCTGGTCCAGCGTCACGCGCGCCGGCGGAGTCTGCGGCGCGGCCTGCGCCGGACCCTGCGCCGCCACGCGCACAGTGGTGAGAAGCGCGAGACCATGGAGCACAACCAAAAGCTGCCAATTGCGGGCCCTGAACGTCACATTCATAAGTGTTCTCCTGCCTGAAATGTTCATATCCCTCGATGCCGCGTTCGGGAAAATGCGGATTCCCGGAGCAGCTCGAGAGATCGGAAAGGAGGAATTTGAAATCGGTCAGCGCCGGTGCAGCAGGCGCTTTAGGCAAGCAAATTACGCGGAGGGCGGTGCGCGGGAGGCAATGTGCGAAGAAACCCGGGAGACCGCAGGTGCCGAATCTTCAGGCAGCGGTAAACTCGCAATCGGTAAAAGGACCGCAATGCAATGGCTTGTTTCCGGCTGCGCGGCCACCTGATGGCCCAGATGGCAGTATGGACAATTGGCGTCGTTCGCCGAATCGTGGTGATGCAAGCCGCTGACGGCCACCGTGGCGAATACCAGCAGTGCGACGAGCGCCAGCGAAACCCCGAGGACTCGTATTGTGTTTCGCACGGTCATTTTGGTGGACTTGGGTCAGTCACCAAACCACATTGATTCTAACTGGATGTCAGACGCCGGTAAAGCGTTGCCCGTTTCAAGGTTCGAAGAGGTAACGCCTTGCCTGCAGATCGGCTGCGGGCTATGTTTGCAGCCCGCCATGATTAATTAAGGATCCTACGCGGTCTGCTTCAGAGCGCGTTCCAGAATGGTGAGGCACTGCTCCGCGCGTTCCCGTAGGTTTTCGTCCCGGTCGCCCTTTTCCAGCCGGAGCGTGTGCAGTTCGTCGGCGATGGCCATGGCCGCCAGGACAGCCACGCGCACCGAGTCCACCGTCTGCGTCGCTGCCGCCACCGCGCTCATTTTTTCGTCCACGTACCGCGCGAGCTTCTGGACGTAGGCTTCGTCGAGGTCCCCCGCCATCGTATAGCCCTGACCGTAAATTTCCACTTTCACGCGGTTTGACATGCAGTACGCCCCCTGCTGGATTCGCCTATTTTCCGCTGATCTTGTGCATCTTGGCAAGGTTTACGTTACTGCAGTAACGAAGCCGGACACTCCGCGGAGACATAGTGATACTTTTGGCCGGGGCTACCGCACGACCAACGACCGTGAGTTGTTGAGAGTGAGCGACAGCGTTGTCGCGGCGGCTATGGCGGTAGGCGGAATTGTCAACGTCGGGTTGACCGAATTTGAGCCAGATACCACCGTCGGCAGCGCAATCGCGCAGACCTAGCACACTCTGGCGGGCACACCCGTAATTTGTTGGAACTCAGCGCGCACCTTCCCATTGTATATGAATAGATTTATCTTTTTCTCATTGCGCCGGCAATGATCACGCCGGCGTCCGTATGCACGAAATCGACATTCTCTCCGTCCCGGTGGATTACCAGATGGAGATTTGTGGTCCCCCCGCCCGTGATATTGAACGTTAAATCGCCCGAGCAGTCCGGGTTCACGCTATACGTGCCAGTCCCCGTTAAGGTAAAAGATCCTCCGCCCGAAACATTATCCGTGCTGACGAGGTTCGTTACTGTCCCATTCCCGTCGAACACGGCGAAAGAGGCCTCCACGAGAGGCTGGAAGTCGCCGATATTTCCATTCACCGGGTTCTGCCCTAGGACGTACCCCGCAACGTTCCACTGATACGCGCCATCCAGATTTGCGTTCGTGCACACCTTATTCTCAGCGTCAGGAAGCGGTCGTGCGTTTCCTCCGCCGATTGTCGTTAGGCCGACGGCCACTAGAACCAACGCAACCAATTTCCAATTCGTTAGAACTTTCTTCATGGCTGTTTTCTCCTTTTGAGGTGAAAGATTTTCTTGTCATAGAAAGGTCCCGGAAAGGAAGAGCTGTCGGAGCATATATCACTCGAACCTTTTTTCCTAAATGGAAATATAGTAAGCAAGTAATTCTTCCTGAAATGAGAGTCCTACGAGTACTAAATGGGAATTTCCGATTTCATCTTTGCCCTTATCTTGAGCGCAAAACCAAATGCCTGCCGCCCTCTGGCGTCAACTTCAGGTTGACTTGAGCGAGCATGTCTCGTTCAGTTCACTTCAAGAGTTTCTTGCTGCGTGTTCCGCCTACGCACGTCCGCCCGTAGGAATTCCGCCTGCTGCGGCGAGAAAAGGAAGATCCCGCCGGTCATGTCCCGAAAATCCGCAAAACCCCATTCGCCACGCATGATGCCATGAGCCGAGTGAACCTGTTGGTTCAGCAGCAAGTGACCTACTTCATGGGCAATCGCGTGGCCCAGGATTTGAGCCTTCGAAACTTGCCGGTACAATCGCGCGCTACCCTGCGCGTGCAACAGCCTCCAGAAACGGGCTTCCACATTACACTCGAAGATGTAGACAGTCTTCCGGTCGGGGCCGTTGCCGGGCGCTACTCCCATCACATTGTTCGGCGCGCCGTCGCGGTCGGACATCTCACGCGGGAAAATGCTGAGTTGGACGTCGGCGAGAGTGCGGGCTGGACGGTCAACCGAATTTTCCTGACCATTTTCCGTAGTCAGAACGACATCGGCCCATCGGGTTTCTACTCCTGCATTCCGGAAGATTCCCGTCGCCACTTCTTCGGCTTCCGCCAAAGTCTTGGGCGCAACTCCGGCAAAGTTGTGCACGTGAATCGTGATCGCCGGACTTGTTTCCGAAGAGGTTGCGGCTGCGACATGACCAAGCCCAGTGAGCCCACTTGCCAGCACCAATCCCATACTCAAGGTCCGTCTCAGAGTTATCTTCATGGCGTCCCTCCAGCCTTCACTAAGAAAGGCGGGAATCGAGGCGGAAAGCTGTAACGGCATGAACAGAATTTGAGGATTTACTACTTATTTGCGGCCAGGTGTTATACTCAGCCAATTTTGGGGCCCTTCGGAAGACAGTCCGTAAGGAGCAGGCGATGGCAGCACCCTCGGGGCAACACGTTACCCGGCTTCTGCAGGCTTGGAGTAAAGGGAACGACGCGGCTCTGGAAGAACTCGTCCCTCTTGTCCATAAGGAGTTGCGTCGTCTTGCCCGCCGGTGCATGTTCGGAGAGCGTGCGGGTCATACGTTGCAAACGACCGCGTTGGTCAATGAAGCCTACTTGCGGCTGGTGAATTCCCGGCAGGTCAACTGGCAGAACCGCGCGCACTTCTTTGCCATCTCCGCACAATTGATGCGACGAATTCTAGTGGATTACGCCCGCGCGCGCGGGTACCAGAAGCGGGGAGGAGGCGTTCCGAAGGTCACGCTCGATGAAGCCTTGATGGGGCCGCAAGAGAAAGGACACGATCTGGTCGCGCTGGACGACGCGCTCAAAGGTCTGGCCGGAG
Source organism: Terriglobia bacterium (assembly GCA_963811715.1). Lineage (GTDB taxonomy): Bacteria > Acidobacteriota > Terriglobia > Acidiferrales > UBA7541 > Palsa-360. The sequence goes on along the minus strand of CAWESM010000003.1, from coordinate 56,519 downwards.
TGGATCCTCGAAAGAGCAAAGTGGTGGAGCTGCGCTTTTTCGGAGGGCTGAGCGTCGTGGAATCCGCCGAGGTGCTGAAAGTTTCTCCCGACACGGTGCTGCGCGATTGGAGGCTGGCCAAGGCTTGGCTGGCGCGGGAAATGGGGAAGGCCGTGGCGAGTGGAAATGGCGCCTGAACGCTGGCAGAAAATTGAGCAGTTGTATCATGCCGCGCTGGAGCGCGAAGAAAGTCAGCGAGCGGCATATTTGCACGAAGTCTGCGCCGGTGATAGTGCCTTGCGGCGAGAAGTCGAATCGCTTCTTGTCCATGAAAAAGGAGCAAACAGCTTTCTAGATGCGCCGGCAATGGAGGTAGCGGCAAAGATGTTGGGCGAAGAGCGAGGCCAGTCAATGATCGGGCGTCAGCTTGGCTCCTACCAGGTTGTTTCCTTGCTGGGCGCGGGCGGGATGGGTGAGGTGTATCTGGCGCACGACACCAAGCTCGGGCGCGACGTGGCCATCAAGGTACTTCCGGAGGCCTTTGTAAACGATGCCGATCGATTGTCCCGATTTCAGCGCGAAGCGCGAATGCTGGCTTCGCTGAATCATCCGAATGTGGCAACGATCCATGGGCTGGAGCAGTCCGACGGTGTGCATTACTTGGTGATGGAGAAAGTGCCGGGGAAGTCGCTCGACCGGCTGATTCCCCCTAATGGCTTGCCACTCAAGCAAGCAGTCAGTTACGCCACGCAAGTAGCAAGTGCGCTGGCGGCAGCGCACTTGGCTGGAATCGCTCACCGTGACATCAAGCCGGCCAACGTGATCGTGACGCCTGAGTCAAACGTAAAAGTCTTGGATTTCGGTCTGGCAAAGTTGATGGGGCCTGGCCCACAGGATGAGACACTGACTCAAGAGTCAGCCCTCACCGAAGCCGGGGCCGTAGTGGGCACGGTGGCCTACATGTCGCCGGAGCAAGCCAGTGGACGACCGCTCGATCATCGCACGGATATTTTCTCGCTCGGTGTCGTGCTTTACGAAATGCTGGTTGGGCATCGGCCTTTCCGGGGGAAGTCACAGGTCGAGACGATGCACGCCATCATCAACGACCCCGTGCCTCCGCTAGCAGAGCAGCCGTTGGAACTTGAGGAGATTCTAGCGAAGGCACTCGAAAAAGACCCAAAGGATCGTTTTCAGCACGCAGGAGACTTCGGCCTCGATCTGCGCCGCTTTCACCGCGCATGGGAGTCGAAATCGCTTCTGAGCTTGCGCGCGGACAGCGGGAGGGCAGTCCCGCAGCGCCGGCTACCATGGCTTTGGGCTACCGCAATTGTCTTGTGCCTGGCAGGCGCCGCCTCTGTGTGGCTGGTTCGCAAATCGCAGGCAGTCATTGAAAACCCGCTGGCTACCGCGCAGTTCACGCGGTTTACTAGTTTCGAAGGTACCGAGCAGGACGCAAGTATTTCGCCCGACGGCAAGTGGGTCGCGTTTTATGCGGATCGGGACGGGCCTTTTGACGTGTGGTTGAGCCAAGTGGGCAGCGGGCAGTTCGTAAATCTCACGAAGGGCAAGCTGGGCAAAGAGGAGGGTATGCCGGACTTGGGGTTTTCGGGAGACGGGTCCGAAATATCTCTCGCCGGAGGTCTGCACACCAGGCTGCGGCTCATGCCGCTGATGGGCGGCGAAGGCCGGGTTTTTCTGGGTGATGGCGCGGTTCACGTGGCCTGGTCTCCGGATGGCACCCGCCTGGTTTATCACACCAGGCAAGCCGGTGATCCGATGTTCCTAGCGGATCCAACGGGGGCAAATGCCCGCCAAATTTACGTGCACCCTGTTGGCGCAAGCGGGCACAATCACTATCCAGCCTGGTCTCCGGACGGCCGCTGGATTTACTTTGTGAGCGGCATCTTGGCAACCCACGATATGGATCTATGGCGCATTGCGCCTTCGGGCGGTGTGGCGGAACGCCTCACGCACGACCACATTAACATGGGCCCCCCGGCCCCGATTGACAGCCGAACTGTGCTGTTCACGGCTCGGGATCAGGATGGATCAGGGCCGTGGCTCTGGGCGCTCGACGTGGAGCAGAAAAAAGCACGACGAGTAAGCTTTGGCCTGGAGAAGTACACATCGGTGGCGGCGAGTGCCGACGGTCGGCGCCTGGTGGCGACGGTCGCCAGTCCCAGTGCAAGTCTGTGGAGTGTACCGATTCTCGACCGCCTGGTGGAGGAGGGCGACGCAAAGCCTTTCTCCGTGCCGACGGTCGACGCGACTGGGCCACGCTTTGGTGGGGGGAGTCTGTTCTATTTGTCTTCGCGCGGGCCGGGTGATGGGTTGTGGCGCTACCAGGACGGCCAAGCCCATGAGTATCTGGAGGAGCTCCGACGGCGCGGTGCAGGAGCCGGCGGGGATTTCCCCGGATGGGCGCCGGGTGTCGATCGTGCTGCGGCGAAGCGGGAAAGTACAGCTAGACGTCCTCTCCGCGGATGGTACCGGGATTCAATCGATAGCTGATTCGATAAATATCCAGGGGGTAAACTGCTGGTCGTCTGACGGAAAATGGATCGTGACTGGCGTCTCAGATGCCAGTGGTCCCGGGCTATTTAAAATTCCGCTGGAGGGCGGTTCACCGGTTCGCCTCGTCGCCGGGACTGCGGTAGCGCCAGTGTGCTCACCGGATGGGAGCTTGATCGTGTATGCCGGCCCGGGCACGGCCGCAAGTGTTCCCCTCCTCGCCGTGCGATGGGACGGATCCCCTGTCCAACTGCCTGCAATTCAAGTCGGCAATGGGGCTGATCGCGCCCGATTTTTGCCCAACGGGAAGGCCCTAGTCTACATAGGGTGGGCTTCACAGCAAAATTCCCAGCGGGATTTTTGGCTGCTCGACTTAGTCTCCATGAAGACCCGCCGCCTCACCCAACTTCACGACAACGGCGACATTTGGAGCTTCGATATCACCCCCGATGGCAAGCAGATTGTGTTCGACCGCTTAAGGGATAACTCCCATATTGTCCTGATCGACCGGCAGAAATGAGCGTTGCAACGTACCTTCGGGGAACGTCCCGGTCGCGCCCCGCAAACGACCGCGGTGGTCAAAGGTGTAGACCTGCGGTTTTTCGGGGGTCTGAGCGCAAATGAAACCGTGGAGGTGCTGAAAGGTTCTCCCGACACCGTCGTGCCCGATTGGACGCTGGCCGAGGCTTGGCTAGCGCGGGAATGGGAAAATCAGGGGCGCGTGGAAATGCCGCCTGAACGCTGGCAACGAATCGAGCGGCTATATCACGCGGCGCTGGAACGCGAAGAAAGCCAGCGCATGGCCTATCTTCAGGAGGTCTGTGCAGGGGACGACGCGCTGCGGCAGGAAGTGGGATCGCTGTAGGCGCGAGAGTAGCGGGGAGACGGTCTTTTGGAACCGCTTTCGCTGGAGGTCGCGGGTCGGACGATGGCAAGAGATTCAGGACAATCACTCAACGGGCGGCAACTCGGCTCCTACAAGATTGTTTCTTTGTTGGGCGCTGGCGGAATGGGCGAAGTGTATCAGGCGCACGATACCAAGCTCGGGCGCGACGTGGCGCTGAAAATTCTGCCGCCGGAAATGGCGCGCGATCCCGAGCGCCTGGCGCGTTTCCAGCGTGAAGCCCGCTCCGTCGCCGCCCTCAATCACCCGCACATCGTCACCATCTTTTCGGTCGAGGAAGCGGACGGCATCCACTTCCTCACGATGGAGTTGGTCAAGGGCCAGTCGCTTGGTCGGCTCATTCCGGAAGGCGGTCTCCCCGTCGACCAAATCCTCGAGATTGCCGGCGCGCTGGCCGAGGCGCTAGCGGCCACGCACGAGAAGGGCATCGTCCATCGCGACCTGAAGCCCGCCAATGTGATGGTGACCGATGAGGGCCGCGTCAAGGTACTGGACTTCGGTCTTGCAAAGGAGATGCGCGCGGCCGATCCAGATGGCGCTACGCTGACGTCGGCCGGATTCACTGAGGTGGGCGTCGCCTTGGGGACGCCGGCCTACATGTCGCCCGAACAAATCATGGGCCGCGCCATCGACCATCGCACGGACATCTTCTCGTTGGGCACCTTGTTGTACGAGATGGCGGCCGGCCGGAAACCCTTCCAGGGACGGTCCGCTGCCGAGCTGTCCTCCGCGATCCTTCGCGACACGCCGCCGCCGCTCGGCGAACTGCGGGCCGGACTGCCAGCAGGGCTGTGCCGGGTGATCCAGCGTTGCCTGGAGAAAAGCGCCGCGGACCGGTTCCCGTCAGCGCGAGACCTCCGAAGCGCACTGCGCAGCGTGACCACTGTGACGGAAGCCGATTCGGGCGCCGCCCGCGCCGAGGAGGGGTTTTGGGTCGCCGTGCTGCCGTTCGTGTACAGCGGCGGCAACGCCGATCTCACGGCCCTTGCAGAGGGGTTGACCGAGGACATCGTGACCGGTCTGTCCCGTTTCTCCTACCTGCGAGTCATTGCGCGCAGCTCCACCTTGCATTATGCCCAGAAGGCCGTCGACGTCCGCGCCGTCGGTAAGGAGCTCGGCGCGCGTTATGTGATGGAAGGGAGTCTGCGCCTAGCGGGTCCCAAGCTGCGCATCGCGGTGCAACTTATCGACGCTGGCTCCGGTTCCCATCTTTGGGCCGAGACTTATGAACGTACCTTTCGCCCGGAAGAAATCTTCGCGCTTCTGGATGACATCGTCCCGCAGATCGTCTCCACTGCCGCCGACACATACGGCGTTCTGCCGCACACCATGAGTGAAGCTCTGCGCAGCCGTGATCCCGAACAACTAACACCATATGAAGCCGTACTCCGAAGCTTCGCGCACTTCCCGCGCCTCTGCGCGGAAGAGCATGCCGCGGCGCGGGCCGGCCTCGAGCGTGCCACCCAGCAAGCGCCGAGTCATGCCGATGGATGGGCCATGCTTTCGATGATGTACCGCGAGGAGTATACGCATCGGTTCAATGTCCGCCCCGATCCCATCGGACGTGCGTTCGCGGCGGCGCGGCGTGCCGTCGAGGCCGCGCCCTCGAATCACCTCGCGTATCATGCTCTTGCCTCGGCCCAATTTTGCCAGGGGGAGTTCCAGGCATTCAGGAACTCCGCGGAACGGGCCATCGCGCTCAACCCCATGGACGGATTCACCGCCGCGTACCTCGGTATTTTCATCGCGTATTCGGGCGACTGGGAGCGAGGCTGCGCTCTGGTGGAGCGTGCCAGAGGTCTCAATCCCCATCATCCCGGATGGTATTGGTTTCCTTCCGGTTTCGACGCTTACCGCAGGGGCGACTACAGGGCCGCTCTGAACTTCGCTCTCAAGGCCAACATGCCCGGCTTCTGGCAGACGAGCCTCGCCCTCGCGACGGCCTACGGCCAACTCGGCGAACGAGAAGCGGCAAGCGACGCCGTGCGGGAGCTGCTGGCCGTGAGGCCGGACTACGCAACGAACGCGCGCGAAGAGCTCACGAATCGGTGGCGCCCAGAATTCGTCGAGCTCCTGGTCGATGGCCTGCGCAAGGCGGGGTTGGAGATTGCCCCGAAGCCATTGTGATTTATAATACAGATATTAAAATAACGTTGTAGTACTATTATTTGGCTGGCGCGGGGCCAAACCGTTTTACGGAGTTGACTGCCCAAGAGGCGTCAATCTTACGACGCGCGGAGGGAAGCGCCGAGTTTCTGTTCGAGCGCGGCGACGATGCGCGAGGAGAAATCGATCAACTGCGCTTCGGTGAGGGTCGCCTGGTGGCTCTCGAACGTCACGCGGACGAGCAACGAAAACTTTCCCTCGGGCACGTTCTTGCCGCGGAACAGGTCCACCGCGTTGATGGTGGACACTTCCACGATGCCCAGCCCGCGAATCGCTTCGACAACAGAGGCAAATGTGGTTGCGTCGGCGAGCACGAGAGAAAAATCACGCTCGACCGCCGGAAAGCGCGAAAGCGGCTTGTAGCGCAACGCCGCCCGCGCTGCCCGATAACCCGCGCAGAGCGGATCGAGCTCCAGCTCAGACACAAACGCATCCTGCCGCAGCTTAAAACGCTCGGCGGCTCGCCGCGCGAGTTGCCCGGCAATGCCGATGGAGCGCGCCGCAGCGCCTTCACTACCTAGAGAAATTGTTCCCGCATGTGCGGGATGAAGCCAGGTCGGCGCCCCCGCGTTCCACAAAAATCCGCCCGCCAGGTATCCGATTTGGTCGAGATCGCCTTTTAGATCGGCGAACACAAACGCGCGCTCGCTCTCGGCGATTCCCTTTTCGCGTGCCAGCCCCGTCGCCCCGAGCGTGAGCACGCGCGTCTCGACGGGTTCGGCGCCGCTCGCGGTGAACGCTCGCGGTGAACCGCTCCAGCGATACGTCTTGCCGATTTCAAACAGGCGAACATTGCGCTGCCCGTGACTCAAATTCCATTCGAGCGCCGAGGCCATGGTCACCACGCCGGTCGAGCGCATTACGGACGCATCTTCGGCCAGCGGATTCGCGATTCGCGCGGGAGCTGCATGGGCGTCGCGGAAGACGATGTCGCTTACCTCGTTGACAATTGGAATTGTGATAATTTCCTGATAGCCCAAGCCAATGAGCCGCTCGCGCAACCGGTCTTCGGCTTCGGCGTATTCCAGACGAGCCGCCGGCAGTCTGGACGCCGGCAAGCGCGCCGGAAATTTGTCGAGTCCGTAAAGCCGTGCGACCTCTTCGATCAAGTCAATCTCGCGTGTGACGTCACCGCGCCACGGTGGCCGGCGGCACGTCCACGCGGCCAGCAACGACGCCGCGCTGCCTCGCGTCGAGTCCACACGCACGGGCGCGAAGCCAAGCGCGGAGAGAATTTCCTCGACGTCCGCATCGGGCACGTCCGCGCCCATCACGCGCAGCAGCTCTTTGCGCGTCAGGTTGATCGCCGGGGGCGACACGCGTCCTGGAAAAACGTCCACGACGCCCGCCAGCACTTCGCCGCCGCACAACTGCTGGATCAACTCCGCGCAACGCCGGGAAGCCATCTCCGCCATTTCGGCGTCCGCGCCGCGCTCGAAACGCATCGAGGCTTCGGTGCGCAGGCCGAGCGCCTTCGACGTGCGGCGTACGGAAATCGGATCAAACCACGCCGCTTCGAGCAGTAGGGTGTTGGTCGCCGCGCGAATCTCAGTCTCTGCGCCGCCCATCACGCCGGCGATGGCCACGGCGCGCGCCGCGTCCGCGATTACGCACATCTCGGCGGTCAGCGTGCGCTCGATGCCGTCGAGCGTGCGCATTTTTTCTCCGGCCCGCGCGCGCCTCACCACGATGCGCCGCTCGGCGAGCAAATCCATGTCGAAGGCGTGGAGCGGGTGGCCCAGCTCGAGCATCACGTAGTTCGTTGCGTCCACGACGTTGTTGATCGGCGTCTGTCCCAGCGCTTCGAGGCGCTGCCGCAGCCAGTCGGGCGAGGGTCCGACCTTCACCCCGCGCAGCACCCGCGCCGTGTAGCGGCCGCACAGTTCCGGCGACTCGATTTCCACACGCGTTGCCGAAGCCGCTTTTTCCGCTGATTCGTGCGGGTGAGGTCCGACCGGCTTGAGCGCCAAGCGATACAGCGCCGCCGCCTCGCGCGCGATGCCATAGTGGCCCAGGCAATCGGCGCGGTTCGAGGTCAGCTCAGCGTCAAGCAGCGGGCCCGCCGCGGTTTGTTCCAGCGCCTCCACCGCGGTGCCAGAAAGCGAAAGCCGCGTCCGCAAATCCTCCGGCGCCGGCTTCAGGTCGACGAACTCTTTGAGCCAGTTGTAGAGAATTTTCATTCGTTGCTGCGAAAAATTTGCATAACTCTACTTCCCAAATTGCGTGCGTGGAAACGCCTTCTGCCTGCACCAATCTTTCCGCCTGGACGTGGGTTATAGGGAATATTTAACGGGATGTAAGTAATTCCTGAAACATCCGCGTGCATTCTTTCACCGACGAAGATTGCGAACAGTTTCGCGCGATTCTTCCGCACCTTGTATGCTTTGGAAAAAGCCTGGATCATAAGTATCTTCTTGGGTTTCTTCTTATTTTCAGAAGCCCATTTCCATACCTTCGTCACATTGGATGCAGGGTCTTCGCGCAGCAATTCAGCTTCTACAATGACCCGCGGGCCCTTCACTGTAGAGCCGACGACATCGACGGTGCCTACTTTCTCTTCGTTTGACATTCCATTTCTCCTCCAGGACAGGTCGTGTTTCTCATTGAATGGTGCGTGCTCATTGAGAAATCTCACAAGATCCTTCGAAAACTCGGTAGCTCGATTCGTTGTTTTCTTTTTTAAGATCGCCATATTTTCCCCCTCATTAGAAACTAAAGGCCCAAAACTGTTTATGCAAACTGCCGCAAAAACCGCACGTCATTCTGAAAATAAAGCTGCAAATCGTTGACGTTGTATTTGAGCTGCGTCAGCCGTTCGACGCCCATACCGAAGGCGAAGCCGGAAAGATTCCTTGCGTCATACTTCACGAAACCGTAGACGGCCGGATCCACCATCCCCGCGCCGAACAACTCGATCCAACCCGAATGCTTGCACACCGAGCAGCCCGGACCGCCGCAGAACACGCACGTCGCATCGATTTCGACCGAAGGCTCCGTGAACGGAAAATAACTCGGCCGCAGGCGCGTCTTCACCTTGGGCCCCAGAAATTCGCGCACGAAATATTCGACCGTGCCCTTGAAATCGCAGAATGTGATGTCGGTGTCAACGGCCAACCCCTCGATCTGATGGAACATGAAGCCGTGTGTCGCGTCAGGATTGTCGCGGCGATAGACCTTGCCGGGCACGATGATGCGCACGGGAGGCTTCTGCTTTTCCATCGTGCGAATCTGCATGGGAGACGTGTGCGTGCGCAACAAAAGTGGCTTGCCCTGAACGTTTCCCGTGAAGGGGCTGGCCCCCGGCGGCGTCGCCATGTAAAACGTGTCCATATTGTCGCGCGCCGGATGGTGCTCGGGAATGTTGAGCGCCTCGAAGTTGTAGTACGGAGTTTCCATCTCCGGCCCGGCGACCACCGTGTAGCCAAGCGAGAGAAAAATCCGCTCAACCTCCTCGAACGTTTGGCGCAGCGGGTGCCGCGAGCCGAGCGGGCGCATCACTCCTGGCAGGGAAAGATCTTCACGCTCGCGTGCCAGCGCCGTTTGGTCGGCCGCGGATTCGATCGCCACACGCCGCGATTCGAGCGCCGCTTCGACGTGGGCTTTTAGCTCGTTGAGCCCTTGGCCGATCTCGCGTTTGAGTTCGGCCCGCGCCGGCTTGAGCCAAGTATCGGTGACCTGCGTGAGGAGGCCGGATTTTCGTCCGAGCCACGTGTCGCGCAGAGATTTCCAGGTATTCTCGTCGCCCGCGCTTGCGGCTCCCTCGTCAAACCGCGCGCGCAGCTCCGCAAACCGGACCGCAACCTGTTCAGGCGTCGCGGCGCCGAGTGGTGGGAGCGCTCGCTCTCCCGGGCTTCGATTCGGGTCCATTGCGGTGCGAAAACTCCTGGTTGTGACGGCATCTTGCCGACAATATTAGCGCACGAATACGCCGCCGGGACGGCAGCGCCACAGAACCGTCGCCCCGACAGAAAATAACCTTGCACGGGACAAAAGTCCGCTACGCCTTGGTCTTGGCCCCAGCTGCCTTGGCCAGCTCGACAAGCTGCGTGAATCCACCCGCGTCCTTCACGGCGAGATCGGCGAGAACCTTGCGGTCAATCTCGATCCCGGCGGCCTTGAGCCCGTGCATCATCTGGCTGTAAGACATCCCCGCGTTGCGCGCGGCCGCGCCGATGCGCTGGATCCACAACGTGCGGAACTGTCGTTTCCGGACGCGGCGGTCGCGGAACGAAAAACGCTCCGCGCGATTCACCGCTTCCTGCGCGGACTGGTAGAGCTTCGATTTTGTGAGGAAAAATCCTTTTGCGCGCCTCAGATATTTTTTGCGGCGCGCGCGGCGCTTGCTTCCGCGTTTGACTCGAGCCATGGGTGGTTTCTCCTGTGCGGTTCACCGCGGGCGGAGCCGCGCCGTTTTCCGAAGCGCCGCCGCCCTTCCCGCGCAAGGGGAACGGCACACGGCCAGAAAGCGATCGCGTCTCCACGGCGTGTTTAGAAACTCAGCGCGAAGATCGAAACCTTCGCGCGAGCAATGCTCCGATATCACTCGGAGCGCTGGCCGGCAGGCCCACCGTGGGGGGTTGCGCTCTGCCTGGCACAGCAAAAAGCAAAATCAGACTTGTGAGTCTTCCAAGCCTTGTAGCGCCCGCCTTCAGGCGGGCATTCGATCGAACCTAGGATGCCGCCCTGAAGGGCGGCGCTACACAAGCGTTTCTAACTCGCAGCACTAGCCGTAAGGCAACATCATGTGGACGTTCTTAGCGTCCGCATGATGGACCAGCTTCAATTTCTTCAACCGGCGCATCTTGTTGGATTTTTTCGTGCCCAGCAGGTGCCGCTTCCCGGAATGCATTCGCAAAATTTTTCCGGTCGACGTAATCTTGAACCGCTTGGCGGCGCCGCGATGCGTCTTCAACTTGAGCTTCTTTACTTTTTGTTTTGCCACCAACATTACCTCGTTAGAATTTGCCGGGTGCGGGCTTTACGCTCCGTCGCCATAGCGCTGGCTTCCCGCTCGCCCCGCTGCTTTGTCGGGCGAGTGGCACACCGGCGACTTGAAGCCCGCCGAAATAAAGACCGTCAAGCCGGTCCCCCGGCAGGTGCTGCCGGAGATTTGGCCGTGCCGCCCTTCTTGGGCGCCAGCAAGGCCATCATGATGTTGGCTTCCATGCGCGGTCCGATCTCGACCAACGCATGATCGGCGATTTCCTGCAGTAGCCGATTCATTTTCGCGCGGCCCACTTCCTGATGGGCCATTTCCCGGCCGCGATGAAAAATCATCGCCTTGACTTTGTGGCCTTCACCCAAAAACCGGATGATCTGGTTCTTGCGAACCTGATAGTCGTGCTCCGCGGTAGCCGGGCGGAACTTGACTTCCTTGAGCTGCGAGCCCTTTTGGTGCTTGCGCTGCTCGTGCGCTTTCTTATTGGTCTGGTAGAGGTACTTGCCGTAGTCGGTGATTTTGCAAACCGGCGGGTCGGCGGTCGGTGAAATTTCCACCAAGTCCAAGCCCCGCTCGCGGGCAAGCTTGATCGCCTCAAACGGCGGCATCACCCCCAACTGCCCACCATCTTCATCCACGACTCGGATCTCGCGCGCCCGAATGCGGTCATTTACCCGGATTCGGTCGGCCTGCCGAAAACTCCGTTCAGCGATAAAACCCCCTCCCAAATATCGCGCCCGCCCGCTGGCGGCGCCAACATCCCATCCCAGCCCCATCCGCCCGGACGAAGCCATTTAGGGGATGGGTCAGTGAGTATAACACGGACGAGTTGTGTCATGTTAGGACTCCGCAGTGGTGGGATCGATCATGCGGCGGACCGCGGAGACACGATTTGCGGGGAAGCCGCCCTGTCTGGCATGCTCCCGGATCATTGCTTCGTTTGGTGCGATATAGACGCAATAGATTTTGTCGTCCGTCACATAGCTCTCGACCCACTGGATCTGCGGCCCGAGGTTTTGCAGCACGCTGCACGATTTCTGCGAAATCCCTTGCAAGTCTAGCGGAGAAAGCTTACCGGCCCCCGGAATTTCCCGCTCGATAATGAACTTCGGCATGAGTACCTCCTATTGTGCGAAGATTTCCGTCCACCCTTTCAAGAAATACGGGAATCCATTTCCTTGTGCAAGTCCGCGAGAAATTCCGCCAGGGGACGCGGGCCAAGGTCGCCCTTGCTCTGGTGGCGGACCGAAACCGTCCCCGCCTCGGCTTCCTTGGCGCCAACGATAAGCATGTAGGGAATCTTCTGGAGTTGCGCGTCGCGGATCTTGGCCTGGAGCTTCTCATTGCGGTCGTCAAGATGCGCGCGGAAGCCCGCGGCGCGCAGTTCCCTGGTAACGTTTGTCGCGTACACGGAGAATTTTTCGCTCAGCGGCAGAACTTCCGCCTGCACGGGCGCGAGCCACACGGGGAACGCGCCGGCGTAGTGCTCGATCAGGATACCGAAGAAGCGCTCAACCGAACCCCACAGCGCGCGATGGACCATCAAGGGGCGGTGCCGGTTGCCATCTTCGCCGACGTATTCGAGGCCGAAGCGGCCGGGTAAATTGAAATCGAATTGCACGGTGGTAAGCTGCCACGGGCGCCCGATCGCATCGATGAGTTTGACGTCGATTTTCGGCCCGTAAAATGCGGCTTCCGCTGTCATCCGCTTGAACGGCACGCCCAGTTTGGTGAGCGTGCTTTCCAGCGCGCCGGTCGAGCGGCCCCAGTCCTCGGCCGATCCGGCGTAATTCTCCGGATGCGCCGGGTCCCAATCCGAAAGTTCGACGACGTACTGGCTGAAGCCGAACGTCTTCATCACGGCAAAGGCGAAATCGATGCACGCCTCGATTTCGGCTTCGATTTGTTCCGGCATGCAGAAGATATGCGCATCGTCCTGTGTGAATCCACGGACGCGCAAGAGGCCGTGCAGCACACCCGAGCGTTCGTAGCGATACACGGTGCCGAGTTCGGCCAAGCGCACCGGCAGCTCGCGATAACTGCGCAGGCGCGACTTGTAAATCAGGATGTGGCCGGGGCAATTCATCGGCTTCAATTGGTAGTCGGCCTTTTCGACCTCGACAGCGCCGAACATATTCTCGCGGTAAAAATCGGTATGCCCGCTGGTCTTCCACAAATCCAGGCGCATGATGTGCGGCGTGTAAACCAAATCGTAGCCGCGGCGCAGCAACTCATCGCGCAGCCAATCTTCCATCAGCTTGCGGACGAGGCCGCCTTTGGGGTGCCAGAAAATCAGTCCCGGCCCAGCTTCTTCCTGAATCGAAAACAGGTCGAGTTCCTGCCCGAGCCGCCGGTGATCGCGCCGCTTGGCCTCTTCGAGCTTGTGCAGATACTCGTCGAGCTCCTGCTGCGTGTAGAAGCACGCCCCGTAGATGCGCTGCATCTGCGGGTTGCCTTCCTGGCCTTTCCAGTAAGCGCCCGCAACGCTCATCAGCTTAAATGCGCGGATGCGTCCGGTCGAGGGGATGTGCGGCCCGCGGCAGAAATCGATGAATTTTCCTGTGGTGTAAAACGAAACCATCGGCTCGATCGCGCGCTCCTCGACCAGTTCGCATTTGAAGGCCTGGTCCCATTTCCGGTAGAGCGCAAGCGCCTCCGGCTTGGGCATCATCTTGCGTTCGTTCGGGATGTCCTGCGCGGCCAGCTCGCGCATCTTTTTTTCAATGCGCTCGAGGTCTTCGGGTGTGAAGGGCCCGTCGCGCACAAAATCGTAGAAGAAGCCGGTGTCGATCGGAGGTCCGATGCCGAGCTTTACATTCGGGAAAAGTTCAAGCACCGCCGCGGCGAGCAAATGCGCGGCCGAATGGCGGAGCACCTGGATCGCATCGGGATCCTTCGGCGTCAGGATCGAAAGCCGCACGTCCTGATCGATCGGGGCGCGCAAATCGACGAGGAAACTCTCGCCGTTCACCGTCGCGCCCGGGGGTGCGCTAGCGGGGGCGTTGATAGGGCCGATGCGCGCGACGAGCGCTTCCTTGGCGAGCCGGGGCGAAATCTGCTGCGCGATCTCCGCCGCGGTCGTGCCCAGCGGAACATCGCGGATCGCGCCGTCCGGCATTGTAATGTGAATGGTTTCCATGGAAACTTCTACGCTAACAGATGGCTTCGAGCACGGTCAAGGCAAGGCGTACTTCTTTGGATTTACCGTGTCGCTGGACTTCACGTGGCTTCACCCGTAATATTTGAATGGGCCAGGAAGTAGGAGATCGCGGCATCATTCCTCGTAAAATGGAGGTCCCGCGAAATGTGCCGTTTGAGTTCCCCCTCTCCGCCAGAGTATGGTATTGATGTAAGCACGGGGTTGCGCGAGTCGACTTTTCCTCCGGCCCAGCTCGCTTGGACGTCGCACGTATTTCTAATTTCAAATGGATGTGGTCGAAAACGAGCCATGACGGACGCACTGACAAACGTTAAGAAGAAGCTGCAAGACGAAATCACCACGCTCGAACACGAGATGAATGTCGATCTGCCCAAAGAGCTGATGAAGGCCCGCGCTCATGGGGACCTTTCCGAGAACGCCGAGTATAAGTACGCCAAGGAGCGCCAGGGCTATGTTTCCGCGCGCCTGGGCCAATTGAAGAAGAGGTTGGGCGACATCGGCATGCTCAATCTCACGAATATTCCCGCCGACCGCGCCGGCTACGGATCGCGCGTCTGGGTCCTGGATATCAAGAAGTCGGTCGAAGTGGAGTACAAGCTGGTGACTACCGAGGAAGCGGATGCGGCGCAGGGCTTGATCTCCACGACTTCGCCCATCGGCAAGGCGCTGCTCGGACGGCACGTGGGCGATGAAGTGCGGGTACAGACGCCCGCGGGAATCAAGGAATTCGAAGTCGTGCGTCTGAAGACGATCCACGAGGACGTGTAGGAATTCTTGTGTTTTGCGCGTTCGATCTGGGAGCGTTTGCCATGTCTTTACACAATGTAGGGCAGATGGGCGCCATCGGAGAAATCATGGCCCTTCTGGGCGTGGCCATCCTATGGACATTCCGCGCGCAGGCGTTTGATTGGCTGCGAGAGTTCTTTGACATTTGGCGTGGCCAAATTTCCGGCCGCGATCCGTTGTTGGCCGATCCATTGTATGGACGGCTGAAACCCCGTCGGCCGCGTGGCGCGTTGCTCTTAATCGGCGCGTTGGCTTTGGTTTTTCTTGGGCAAGTCCTGTTCCTGCTGGACCTCACGTTTTAGATTGCGTTTGCCGCTTCTTCCCGTTTCTCAGTATTCAAGAAATAATCATGCCGGCATAGCCGACCACTTCCTGAAGGTCTCCGTTAATCTCACCCGAAGTCGCGTAGCGCACCAGTTCGGCAAGCGTCGCGCCCATCTGGCGCACGGCGCTCAACATCGCCACCGCGGCGCCGTATCCGCACATGGAAATTTCCTCGTTGCGAACGGTGTCGAAAAGCCCGCGCGGTTCGAGGGCCAGGATGCGATCGATGGCCTTGCTGTCTTTCACGCGCGTGACGGCGTCGGACTCGTAGTGGTTCATGTCTGAACTCGCAATCAGGAGAATCGGCCCGTGTTCGGCGCCGATGACGTCCGCAATCGCATGGCCCAGCGCTTCCAGTTCCGGGTATTGTGCCGGGCCAATCACGATGGGAACAAAACCAAACGAGGGTGCGAGCCGTTGCAAGAACGGCAGTTGGACTTCCAGAGAATGCTCGGAATCGTGCGCGACTCCATCCTCACGAAGCAGCGGGCACGCGCGCATGATTTTTTTTGCAAGGAGATGATCGACCGGCGCCATTCCCAGCGGCGTCTGCCACGCGCCATCGGAGAGAATCGCGAAAGAAGCGCCGCGCGGATAATGCCGCGGGCCGAGCAGAATCACGCGAACCGGAATTTCCATGCGGCTGTAGACCGCTCCGGCCACGTGGCCCGAATATTTGTACCCGGCATGGGGCACCAGGCACGCCTGCGCGCGAATCTTTTGTCCCGGAGTTCCCGTAGCGAGAAGCGAATCGAGTTCCTCGTTCAATCGCGCGGGCTCGCTGGGATAAAAGCGGCCGGCAACAGCGGGTGGGCGAATCATGTTGAGCCTCTGTGGCTCAGAGCGATTTGGAAGGCTTGCCTTTGATTTTCAGCGCGATTTCGGTCCCGGCCTGATATTGAATTTCAACTTTGTCACCGTATTGGTAGCCGCCCTGGTCGAGCAGTTTCTGCATCGCATCACGAATCTGATCCGAGTAAGTAAACGTATGGATCTCCATTCCATTCACGAGGCTTCGCACCTGGATGGCAGTGGTCATCATGTGGAGGACTTCGAAGCGGGTCTTCGCCGGCTTTACTGGCTGCGTGTGCACGGGCTTGAGCTTGATCACCGGCGCGGTCGTCACCTGGGCCCGCGCTGAAACAGCCGCGGCACATAGGGCCCCCGCGGCTACAAGCAAAAGCGAGAATCTTTTATTGCGCGTCATCGAATGAAATTTTCAGCGACTTCAAAAACCGCAGATCTTGCGGCGTCATCTCCAGCTTAGGCGATTGGCGCTCTTCCGTAAGAATTTCCTGGTCGACCTGAATATGCAAGGACTCGAGAAATCGCCGGTCGTTCGGAGTGATTTTCGTGTCCTCGCCGTCGCGGCGCGCCAGGCCTATCGTCGCGTCCAGCTTCAATACGATTTCGAATCCGGCCGCCCGCACTTCCGATATCGCGTCCGTGATGCGCGGGGACTCCGATACCGTGTCGTTAATGGCATGGCCGAGCTCGCGCAGCAGTTGTTTTAAATGATCGTCCAGTTGCACGACGCCTCCCTCCGAAAGATAGCCTCTTCTTAAATTGTATGGCGCTGCGATCTGGGATACAAGCCCCTGTCAGCGAGCATGCGTGTCCAATCCGCCCACTCCTGCCATCCACGCTGCAGAGTCGGTGTAAGCGCCTCGAATCTTTGTGGGGCGCGGCCCCGTCTGGGCCGGGATCTTCGACTTCAGCCACGCCTTAGATGGCCCGAATTCAGGACGGCTTTACCGCATGCAGAAAAACTCTTAAGTTCGTGCCTTCAGGCACGACATAATGTCTGCGTTTTCTTCAGGGGTTTTAATCCCTGACTCTTCGCGGGAGGAGTTGCCACACAGACGCTATGGCTAGCGCTGTTTTGTACTAGAATTCACGTGTGGCGACGCAACCCATGGGTCTATTTGCCGCCGCGCGACATTTCTTCCGCGTGCTCTGGAAAGCCGCGCGCGAGCTATTTCATGAGGTCACGGGAACGCTATTCTTTTTGATCGCGCTGTCAGGAATCCAATCCGCTTAGCGCGCCTGGCAGCGCGGATCGGGACAGTGGCTCGTGGGAGTGAGCGCAGGTTACGCGTTGCTGATGATTTTCTTCGGTGTGCTGTCGTTCCGCGATTCCAGGCGTGTGCGATGAATCCCTCCTCCAGCAAGCCGGCCGCGCCAATCGAGCGCAAGCGGCGGTTCACCACTCTCGGCGGGATTCCGCTCAACGCCGTGTACACGCAGGAAGATCTCGCGGACCGCGATCCTGAAACGTCCATCGGCTTCCCCGGAGAATTTCCCTACACGCGCGGCATTTATCCCACGATGTATCGCGGGCGTCTCTGGACCATGCGCCAGTACGCCGGTTTCGGCAGCGCGGCGCAATCGAACCAACGATTTCGTTACCTGCTGAGCCGGGGGCAGACGGGACTTTCGGTGGCCTTCGATCTGCCCACGCAGATCGGTCACGACTCCGATCATCCCCGCGCGTCGGGCGAAGTCGGCAAAGTCGGCGTCGCGATCGATTCGCTCGAGGACATGGAAGCGCTGTTCGACGAAATCCCGCTCGAGAACGTTTCGACCTCGATGACCATCAATTCGACGGCCGCGATTCTGCTCGCGCTGTACGTCGCGGTCGCGAAGAAGCAGGGCGCGAACCTCCAGAAACTTTCCGGCACGGTGCAGAACGACATTCTGAAGGAGTACATCGCGCGCGGTACGTACATCTATCCGCCGCGCCCGGCCATGCGCATCGTCACCGACCTGTTCTCCTGGTGCCGCACGGAACTGCCCGCATGGAATACGATTTCGATTTCGGGCTATCACATCCGCGAAGCGGGCTCGACCGCCGCGCAGGAAATCGCCTTCGCGCTGGGCGATGCGATCGCCTACGCCGACGCGGCAATCGCTACCGGGCAAGCCATCGACGAGTTTGCGCCGCGCCTCTCGTTTTTCTTCAACGCGCACAATGACCTGCTCGAAGAGATCGCCAAATACCGGGCCGCGCGGCGCCTCTGGGCGCATTTGATGCGCGACCGTTTCGGCGCGCGCGATCCGAGTTCGACGATGCTCCGCTTCCACGTGCAGACCGCGGGAAGCTCGCTCACCGCGCAGCAGCCGGAGAACAACATCGTTCGCGTGGCGATCCAGGCGCTGGGCGCCGTGTTGGGCGGATGCCAGTCGCTGCACACGAACGCCCTCGACGAAGCGCTCGCGCTTCCCACGGAAGACGCCGCGCTGCTGGCGCTGCGCACGCAGCAGATCGTCGCTCACGAAACCGGCGTCACCAACACGGTGGATCCGGTCGGCGGTTCTTACGCCGTTGAAACATTGACGGACGAAATCGAATCGCGCGCGAAGGAATACATTGTCAGAATCGACGCCCTGGGCGGAATGCTCCGCGCCATTGAAACCGGATACGTCCAGGGCGAGATCCAAAAAGCCGCCTACGAATATCAGCGCGCTATCGAACGCGGCGAGCAGATCGTCGTTGGCGTGAACCAATTCGTCGCCGAAAAGGGAATCTCCGTCCCCACACTCCACATCGATCAAGATCTCGAACGCGCGCAGATCGAGCGTGTCCGCGCGCTGCGCGCCCGCCGCAACTCCGCGCAGGCCGATGCGGCGGTTGCCGCTGTCGAGGCGCGCGCGCGAACCGGCGAAAACCTGATGCCGGCCATCGCAGCCGCCGTGGAGGCCCTCGCCACGGTCGGCGAAATTTCCGACGCGTTACGGCGCGTCTTCGGCGAGTACACCGAATCGGTCGTTCTCTAGTTTTTTGCACCCCAACCGTAACGATGCATATTTTTTATTGGATGTATTCTAAAACCTTTCCGTGTAATTGACAAAAATGTAATATATCGGCGAGAAAAAAGCGGTATCCTACGCCCGTGATTGACCTCACCGAAGTCGGCGCCTTTCCCTCCGTGGTCTCCGGCGGATTCCAGATCCGGTTCGGGCTCTACCTGCCCGGAGTTCGCGCCACGGATGGCTTCGACGTTGTCGTGCGCGTCATCCATCAGGATGACCGCTTCGACCCCGCGATTCAGCCGAAAGATACATCTCTTGCATGGAATGCGGGACACCCGCTCGATCTTTGGAGCGCCTCCGTGCCTGTGCAGCCTATCGCCGGAACCCATTTCGGCAATGCAGGTCTCTATCTGTATCGTTTCCAGCTTTGGTGGACCCCGCCCGGAGGAGCGCGCCAACTCCTCACCCGCTGGTTCACGGACCCCTTCGCGATGCAGACCGATGTCGGCCTTTTATCCGCCGTCATGCTCTCCAAAAATCCTGCGCCGTTTGCATGGACGGACGCTGCCTACCAGACTCCCGAACTCGATGACCTCATCGTCTATGAACTGCAAGTCGAACAATTCAACGATACGTTTGACGGCGTCATCGAGCGGCTCACGTATCTCCAGAGCCTCGGCGTGAACTGCCTGGAGCTCATGCCCGTCTCCAGCGCCAAGCTCGACTTCGACTGGGGCTATGGACCGCTACATTATTTCTCACCCAGCGCCCACTTCGGCGGCCCGGACGGCCTTCGCCGGCTTGTGGATGCCTGCCATCAGTCGAACATGGCCGTGATACTGGATGTTGTCTATCAGCACGTCGATCCGGATTTTCCCTACAACCTTGTTTACGCCAACGTGAACAACACTCCTGGGACGCCGAAGGTGCCCAGTCCCATGATCGGATCCAGCGGTCAATTCGGGCCGCAATCCGATTTCGGGCAGATATTCACGCAGGAGTATTTCGGCTTGTCGAACCGCCGGTGGCTCGATCAATATCACGTCGATGGATTCCGCTATGACGAGGTGACCGATCTCTACGTCAGTCCCACCGACACCGGCTACGCCAAACTGGCCTACGATACCTACCAGTATTCCCTCGGCATTCCGCGATTCCAGCGCGACCCCGCCAGTTATAGCCGGATCATCCAATGCGCCGAAGCGCTCTGGAGAGCGCCCGACGTCCTGCGCGGCACGTACACGAGCTGCGCGTGGCAGGACGACGTTCTCGACATTGCCGAAGCGATTGCCGGGGGAGCAGCGCCCAGCAATGACTTCGCGCACGGCCTCGACCCTTTCTTCGCCAACCGCTATCCTGCAACGAAGACCGTCGTGAACGCAGCCGGAACCCCTGTGGACATGCCCGTCGCTCCTTTCCAATACTTGAACTCACACGACCATAGCCACCTGATCGTGTTCGCTGGGACGACGGGTGGCGGACCGTTCCCACCGGGGGACCGCAGCCGCTTCTGGCGTCTACAGCCGTTCGCCATCGCGCTCTACACATCCCAAGGGGTGCCCATGCTCTGGGAAGGCGAAGAATTTGCCGATGACTACAATCTTCCTGGCGATGGTTTTTCCCGCATCGACCTGCGGCGCGATACGCACTGGGATTATTTTTATGATGATCATGGCTTCCCGATGATTCGCCTCTATCGCCAACTCGCCCACTTGCGCCGTTCCTGCCGCTCCCTCCGCAGCCGTGAATCCTTTTACTACTGGCAGCAGTCGTTGCAGGGCAGTCAGTTGATCGCCTACCATCGGCACGCGCCTGCGGGGCCCGCTGGACCCGAAGAGTACGCCATGGTGATCCTGAATTTCGCAGGCTATGCCGACACCATGCAGGTGCCATTCCCGAAAGCGGGTCAGTGGACCGAAAAACTCGATGAAGATGTCCGGCCCAAACCCTGGATCGTTCCGGTCGCCTCCCCCGGCGACGTGCAACGCATACTGGTGCCCTCCAACTACGGATGCATCTTCGTGTTGTGATCCAGATCGGCCCCAACTTCAATCCGGTATTTCACTCAAGAATCGGAAATACTGTGATATAAAGTCGCAAAGATGAAACTAATCCTTGCGTCTTCCTCGCCGCGTCGAGCAGCGGTTTTGCGAGATGCTGGCGTCGTGTTTGAGGTCCGCGCACCGCTGGTCGAGGAAGCTCGTCATCCCAACGAGACCGTGGAGAAAATGGTCGCGCGGCTTGCCGAAGCCAAAGCGCGCGCGGCTGCGGAATCGGCCGGCAAGAAAAATTCGGCCATCATCATCGGCGCTGATACTGCTGTCGAGCTTGATGGCGAAATCTTCGGCAAGCCTCGCGACACGTCTGATGCCCGCGAAATGCTCTCGTACCTCAGCGGGCGCACCCACTATGTCATTACCGGCATTTGTGTTCTTCGCCAGCCGGATGGCGCCACGCGATCCGCGGTGGAAAGAACAGCTGTAACGTTCGCGCCGCTCGATCCAAGCGAAATCGAAGCCTACGTCACGGGCGGCGAACCTTTCGACAAGGCCGGCGGGTATGCCATCCAAGGCCGCGCCGGACGTTATATTCCGCGCATCGAGGGCTGTTACTTCAATGTCGTGGGATTGCCGCTCGCGCGCCTCCATGCGCTGCTCATCGGTTTAGGTTGGCGCGGCGACGGACAGCCATGAAATAAAAAGGGCGGCCGCATAGGCCGCCCACACACACAAACTCGTTTTCAATCAGCCGCGCGAGATTATTTCTTATCTTCAGTGGCTGGAGCGGAAGTGGTAGTAGTAGGAGGCGGCGGCGCGGGACCTTGCCCTCCGCCGTGCATCCCTTCCTTGAAACTGCGAATCCCTTCCCCTAAGCCGCGCATAACTTCGGGAATCTTCTTGCCACCAAACAGAAGTACGACGATGGCCAAAACGATTAACCAGTGAAATGGGCTGAATTCTCCCATGATACACCTGCCTTTTTAGGTTGCCTCCCGCGCATCCCGGCGGGTCCTGTCAAAACCTCACCGGGCAAATTATAGCACGTTCAACCCCGGTTGCCCCTAGCCAGAAAATCCGTCAGCGGCTTTCGCTGCGCGTCACCTTTTCTGGGCACAACACACCATTTGGTCGGGCCCGATCCGAATGCTATCCTGCCGGATCATTGCGGAGGCAGGAATGCTGTTAGCGGGGAAGGTGGCGGTGATTACCGGCGGAGGACGCGGGATCGGCCGCGCCATTGCTCTGAAATTTGCCGGGGAAGGCGCGGCGGCGGTGGTGGCTGCGCGCACGAAATCGGAAATCGAAGCGGTGGCGAAGGAAATCCGAGATGCGGGCGGCCGCGCCGCGGCGGTTCCGGCCGATGTGGCCCAGGAAGAGCAGTGCAAACACCTCATCGGTGCAGCCGAGTCCCAATTCGGACGCGTGGATATTCTTGTGAACAACGCCGGGGAGTACGGTCCCGTAAAGCCGGTGGAGGAGATCACTCCTCCGGAGTGGGACCGCGTGATCGCCGTACACCTGCGCGGCTCCTATCTGTTGACGCGTCTAGTCCTTCCCGGAATGTACGCGCGCGCCTCGGGAACCATCCTGAACATCTCGAGCCTGTCCGCGAAATCCGCGTTTGGTTGGGGATCGCCCTATGCGGCAGCCAAGGCGGGAATGTTGGGACTGACGCGCGTGGCGGCAGCGGAAGCCGCTCGCCAGGGTGTACGCGTGAACGCGATATGCCCGGGTCCGGTAACGGAAACTAGAATGTCAAAGGATCTCGGCAAAATCCTCGCCAAACGCATGCGCGTGACGCCGGAGAAGCAACTCGCAGGCTTCCTCGACACCGTCCTTCAGGGGCGCGGGCAAACCGCCGATGAAATCGCCGCGGCTGCCCTCTTCCTTTGTTCCGACCAAGCCAGCGCGATTACTGGGCAGTCTCTGAACGTGGACGGCGGAACGGCTTTTTACTGAGTTCTTCCGCCAGAGTCCACCCGCGGCGCACCAGTTGCATGGCGGGGCGGGCTCGCTCCCCGGCCCAGCCTATACTCCACTGGCCTGCCCGATCCACCAGATAGATCACCCAAGCGACGATCGCGAAGAGGACGAAAACCCCCGTGAACAACATCAGCGCCGCCAGCATCTCCTGCACGAAATAGATCTGCAACGCAACGAAAGCCGCCAGACCTACCCACATCCACTTTCGAGCTTTCTTCTCGCTGAACATCTCGCTTACCTTCACCGGAATGAGTCCTTTCACCGAACACCCAATTAGATGCAATTCATCGCCCAGTTGACGCATCCTCCATTAAGGACGTAACTGTAGCATTTTTCCATGGTACGTCGGAGTCGCTTGAACTGGCACTTGTGATGTGGAACTACTAGTACGCATTCTGGAAGGTTTTTACCGAATTTGGAACTATCTCTTCCTCTGGCGTGACTTTACTTTATGGCGTTTCTCCACCGGATTCGGAAATAAGTCTCCGGACCAGGCCGCTGCGCACCAGCCACGCGAGCGTCTCAATGAAAAAATTCCTGGAAAAGTGTTGCCGTTTTTGAAGCGGCCATTCCCGCATCGAGAAATGGCGGATCAAAACGGCACCCCGATCCTCGAACAATGCGAATCGCGGTGGACGATGCGTCAGCCATCCGATGTACTGCGCTGTCCGGCGTAACAGCGATCCTTCCGCGGTAACCAGGCGGCGATACAAAGCGGAACTCACCGGTTCGACAAAAGCGAACACGACGCATTCCGGGGGGGCTGGTCGGAGGAATTGATGGTTTGCGGGATCGATCAGATATCCGACGAAAAATCCGCCGCGCCCCCTCGTCCCGGGCGCGCCCCGCGCGAAGAACCGGTACCCGCGCAACGACCCGCGCGCCTCGAGGACCGCGCGATAGCCGCGCAGGTAGGGCGCGGCGAGCGTTCGAATCCAGAGGTTCGAAGGGGAGTTCGAAGCGGTGTTCGAATGGGTTTTCCGGCGCACCCGGCTCAGCGGCCCTCGAACGGGTAGCGATCGCCCGCCTGGATCGCCGCGCTGATGCGCTGCCGCATCGCGATTGTGTCGGCAGGCTCGCGCTTTAGGAATCGCCGCAGGACGGCGAGCTGCGTCCGCAGCATGTCGCCTTCCAGCACGCCGGCCAGCGCCCGGCGCGCTCCAGTCTCGACCCGGTCGGCAGCGTCATGCAGGAACACGCGCGCCGCGTCCGCCATCACCGCCGAAGACTCCTGTCCGCGCGCGGCTTCCGCCTTTTGCACGCGCCGCAGGGAAGACTCAATCGCGTAGCACTCCATCACGATATCGGAAAGGTCGCCGACGATTTCCTGCTGCTCCGCGAGGCGATCGCGATGTTTTTCAAGCGCCGCCCCCGCCACCAGCAGAAACGACTTCTTCACTCCGGCCAGGATGCGCTCCTCTTCCGCCCACCCACCCGAGGGCGGCTCGTCGAACGTCGGCCCGGCCAGAATTTCCTCGCGCAATTTCGCGCCGGCTTGCAGCAGCGGCAACGTGCCTGAGGTCGCGCGCTTCATCAACATCTGTATGATGAGCATGCGATTGATTTCGTTGGTGCCCTCGAAAATGCGATTGACGCGCGAATCGCGATACGCGCGCGCCACCGGATAATCTTCGTGAAAGCCGTAGCCGCCGAAAATCTGCACGGCTTCATCGACGACGAAATCCAGCAGTTCCGATCCGTGGATCTTGCTGATCGAGCTTTCGATTGCGTATTCCTCGAACACCTTCATCGATTGCTGCGACTTGTCGGCCCCATCGCCGGCCGCGGAGATGGCCCGGTCCATCAGCCCGGCGGAACGGTAAATCATCGATTCCACCGCGAAAATGCGAACGGCCATTTCGGCCAGCTTCGCTCGGATCAGTCCGAAATTCCCGATGGGCTTGCCGAAGGCCGTGCGTTCTTTCGCGTATTTCGAGGCGGTTTCGAGCGACCGCTTGGCTCCCCCGGTGCAATACGCGCCCAGACTGAATCTCCCCGCGTTCAAAATGTTGAAGGCCACGATGTGCCCGCGGCCAATGTCGTGCAGCAAATTTTCCTTGGGCACCTGGCAATTCTCAAAAAAGAGGGCCGTCGTCGAGCTGCCCTTGAGGCCCATCTTTTTCTCTTCCGCGCCTGTTGAAAATCCCGGGAATCCGCGCTCGACAATGAAACACGAGAATTTTTCGCCGTCCACTTTCGCGAATACGATGTAGACGTCCGCGAATCCGCCGTTGGTGATCCACATCTTTTGCCCGTTCAGGATATACGAGCGCCCGTCCGGTGAAAGCACCGCGCGCGTGCGCGAATTCTGCGCGTCGGAACCCGCCTGCGGCTCGGACAGGCAATACGCGGCCAGCTTTTCGCCGGTCGCGAGCAACGGAAGATATTTCTTTTTTTGTTCTTCGCTGCCGAAGAAAACAATCGGAAGCGTTCCGATCCCGGCGTGGCCTCCGTGGCTCACGCCAAACGAGGCGTACGCCGACAAATTTTCCGCCAGCTGCACGCTCGAAACCTTGTCAAGCCCCGCGCCGCCGTATTCCTCGGGCACGCCTCCGCCGAGCAGGCCAATCTCTCCCGCTTTCTTCAGCAATTGCGCCAACAGGCCGGGCTTGTGTTGTTCGAGGTCAGGGATGAGGGGAACCACTTCGTTCCGGACAAACTCCTCGGCGGTCCGGCCAATGAGTTTTTGATCGTCCGTCAGGTCCGCGGGTGAGAAGATATCGTCTGGCGCGCACGCTTCCACCAGAAAACTGCCCCCGCGGGACGCCATTCGCGGCAGCGATGTTGTGGCCATGATCCCTCCTAAGTCGGAAAGTTTCTGGTAGCACAGGCTTCAGCCTGTGTGCTGTTCCGAGAATGCAGGGAAACAAAACCACACAGGCTGAAGCCTGTGCTACCCGGCCCGCACCCCAGCGCGTTAACGGCGCAATCAGGCCGCGCCAGCGGCCGTCATAATCTCTCCGATATAGGCCGCGGGCAAACTGTGCTCGCCCGCGCCTTCGAGAATCGCCTGCAAATAATGCGCCGAAGGGCGCAGTCCCTTTTCCACTTTCGACGCGATGTAAATCTGCGCCGGGACGGGCTGGCCGCCGTCAGGCGTCACCTGCACTTCGATGCGCCGATAATGTTCCGGGACGCCCTCAAAGCGGTCCAGGCTCCGAAAGGAGCCCTCGTCAATCTTATATAACACGCCATGCACGGTTTTTCCCGGTGCGGGCTGTATATTGGCGCCGGCGGTTCCGCCGCGGACTTTTTTGTTGAAACGCAGTTCGTAATTCGGCAAATGCGCGTTGTGTTCTTCCAAGAAGTTCCCAACGCGCGAACGCATTTGCGTGCGGTTCATGTTACTGCCATAAGCAAAATGCCAGACGGTTCTAGAAGCCATATTTCCTTTCTCGATGACTGGGACGGACGGTGTGCGGTGTAGACAACCATTATATCGAGGTTCTGGCGTGAGGGCAAATTTCTAGCCGCGTTGGGCTGTATCCGTTTGAACAACCGTGCCTGCGGAGAGGCGGGCCGCATTGCGCGATCTCGCAACCTAGCAGGATTCTCTACCCATATTGGGGGTAATGGGCCACCTTCCGAGAATCCGGCTTCACGAGACTTGGCGAACGCCGCGTCTTCATTCGATGTTATGCGACGTTCGTATTCGAATCCGAAGCAGTTTGGGCGCGAATCGCCCAGAGCGTCTCTCGAACGCATTCCGGGTTTAACCCGGCGGAGCGGCACACGAATGGGAAGTCCTCTTCATCCTGAAACAGAAAGTAATCCGCTTTGTGTTTGTGCCGCATCGGACCGCGCAGCCATTCCGCGATGGCGTTTTCGATCACGGCCAGCCAGAGCCTTTGATTCGCGCTTCCTTGATTGTGAAAAACAAGGCGGTCCAAAATTAGCCCTCCTAAGTTCTCCATCTTCCTGCCTCGATATTCGCAAAGGAGGCCGATGGGCTCAATGGCTCGAAGGAACTATTGATCCAAGTACCTGGGGGGTAGTACTCGCGAGGCAAGCGCACAAAACCGACAGCGCCAGCCGTGACGGCACAAAGCCACATTCCGATCAGCCGCCCTATCCGGACTTGGAAGAGGGCGCTAAATACCCCCGACTACCAAGAAGGTTGACTCAACACGTACCAATCACCTACATTTCGCTCCTGTCGAGGCACGGAAGCGGAAGGAGTGACAACCAATGACACAAGCAAGGAGTTGTGTTTGCCCCGCTTCGATCCCATTCGTTGAGGCAAGCGTTGCGTACCAAGTGAAAAGCCCCGACCTTCAAAAAGCGAACGACAGGGCGCCAACTCGTCAACTACAAAGCGCAGGCACACTTCCATTGCGTGCGGAAGCGGGCAAGCGTATAGTGTCGGCGGGCCGAACCAACCGGAGTGACCCTTCAAATCGATATGCGCGGCCGAACGAAGGGCCGGACGGGGCCGCGCAAACTCCGATCTGCTTCGATCGCCAGACGGCTCCGCGCTCTTCGCGCACGGCGAGAGAAGGAGGCAAAATGAAGTTCCAATCCAGACGAGCGATCCGTTGTGCCATGGGAACCATGATCTTGTGCCTCCTGGGGACCACTTGGGCACGCAGCCAGTCCGCTAAGGCTGGCACGGATCAGAAGCCGCAACTGTCGGAAGAAGCCTTCAAAAACATCCAAGTGCTCCGCGGGATTCCCGTGAACGAATTCATGGGGACGATGGGTTTTTTCGCCGCGTCCTTGGGCATGAATTGCACGGATTGCCACGTCGCGGAAAGTGCCGGCGATTGGGGTCGCTATGCCGACGACACTCCGCTGAAGCAGACTGCGCGCAGGATGGTTTTAATGGAGAACCTCATCAATCGGTCCGACTTCGGCGCAACGCGGATGGTGACCTGTTACACCTGCCATCGCGGCGCAGAGCACCCCGAGGTCACGCCGAGTCTGGCCGAGCAGTACGGGGCTCCGCCTCCGGATGATCCGGATCGAGTTGAGGTTCTTCCGAATACTCCCGACGACCCTGCCGCCGCCGGGCAAATCCTCGACAAGTTTATTCAGGCCGTCGGCGGAGCACAGCAACTGGCCAAGTTGAGCAGCTTCGCCGCGAAGGGAACCTACGCCGGGTTCGACACGGATTTTCAAAAGGTCCCGG
The DNA here is from genome assembly GCA_963811715.1 of Terriglobia bacterium. Lineage (GTDB taxonomy): Bacteria > Acidobacteriota > Terriglobia > Acidiferrales > UBA7541 > Palsa-360. The sequence goes on along the minus strand of CAWESM010000003.1, from coordinate 28,886 downwards.
CTGAAATTTTTGCCAAAGCCCCGGATCAGCTCACGATGACCAATCATTTGCACGGGGGAGACAATACGACGACCTACGACGGCCGCGAGGCTTGGGTCGCGTCGGCGGACAGACCGGTGCCCCTGATCCTGTTGACGGGAGGAGACCTTGACGGCGCCCGGCTGGACGCGGATCTCTGCTTTCCCGCGCTGCTCAAGCAAGACCTCGGCAAATGGCACGCTGGCTTCCCACCTGTCACGATCGACGATCACGCCGTCCAAGTCGTTGAAGGAACCGCTGCCGGGGGAACTCACGTGAAGCTATTTTTTGACAAAGGGTCGGGCCTGCTGGTGCGGCAGACACGCTTCATCGACACTAAGGTGGGTCTTATCCCCCTGCACGTTGATTATTCTGATTATCGCGCGGTCGCCGGGGTCAAGATGCCCTTTCACTGGACCGTGACGTGGGTGGACGGGCAGTCAACCACGGAACTGAGCGACGTGCAACCGAACGCGGCAGTCGCGGCGGCAAAATTCGTGAAACCGGCTGCGGCAGCGTCGCGAGGACCTGCGCCGAAGTAGCCGTAGAGTCGGTTCCATGGCTTGAAATTTGCCGGCAATCGTGATTGAATTCAGTGTTAATTGCAGGACCGCAGAGCGATTTTGGAGGCGTTTATGGCGAATTATTTTCGGCCGCAAGTCCTCGCTTCGTTTGCTGTGATGGCTCTGTTTTCCACGGCGGCGATGGCAGCGCCTGCTCCGCAAGGCCAAGACCAAAATAAAAACGCTGCCCCACATCCACTGGCATGGGCGTACGCCGTGCCTGAGGCCCCGCTTCCCCCACCCCCTGCAACAGACGAGGCAGCGGTCAAACAGATCCCGGGCAGTACTCAGTCCTTCACCGTGAAGCAGCTTCGGGATACCGGCAACCCCGTCGACTGGTTCCCGGGCGACCATCCTCCGATGCCCTCTATCGTGGCGCACCGCCGCTCCCCAACCGCAAACCCGTGGATCGGCAGCTGCGGATTGTGCCATTACCCGAACGGCAAGGGCCGCCCTGAAAACGCCGGCGTTGCCGGTCTGCCTGCCGGCTACATCCTGGAGCAACTTGCCGACTTCAAGAATGGCGCGCGAAGAACCGCGGACCCGGGGAAGAGAAACACGGCTACGATGGCCGGGAACGCGGCGGGCATAACCGATGAAGAGGCCATGGCCGCCGCCGAGTACTTCTCCTCGATGAAGATGACTCCGTGGATCAAGGTGGTCGAGACGGAAACCGTGCCGAAGAGCCGCAACGTGGGAGGCTTTTTCATTCCCGTGGAGGGAAAAGAGACCGAGCCCATAGGTCAGCGGATCTTGGAAATGCCGGTGGATCCCGAGGCTACCGAGATGTATCGCAACCCAAGGTCCGGGTGGATTGCGTACGCGCCCATGGGTAGCGTCAAGAAAGGCGAAGACCTGGTCGTTAGAGGCGGCGCGGGCAAGACAGTCGCGTGCGCCGCATGCCACGGCGAGGGTTTGAAAGGCAATGGTAATTTCCCGCCGCTGGCAGGCCGTTCCCCCAGCTATCTCGCACGCCAGCTCTATGATATCCAGCAGTATACGCGCAACGGCCCTGGGACCCAATTGATGCGGCCCGTCGTTCAGAATCTGAATGAAGACGACATCCTGGCGATCGCGGCCTACTTGGCTTCCCTCGAGCCGTAGCGGAGGCGCTTCTTTTCGCGTTGGGAATCGGCGGCTGAAAGCCGTGATACAAAAACTCGGTCCGCTGACTCGTGGAGAGGTTCTCTCTCACTTCGCCTAGACCAAATATTGCCGGTCAGCTCAACCCTTCTTTCACAAGCACAGGAATATTTCAATCCTCGTCCGGAGAGGTGGTCTAACATTTGAAATAAACTTTGGTTCAGATGCACTATAGCGAGCAGATTTGTTTCTTGCTTGTGTAAGACTCCGCCCACGCTTCCCTACCCTCGGCTCAACGAATTGCGACCAGGGCAGACCTGGCAAGTTTTCCGAGTGTTGGCGGCCCGTTCCTGATAAACGTGGCCCGCTCCCATAGTTGGCTCTCAATTGACGCCTTCGCGAAGTCCGTGGTAACTTCCTCGAATCCATGAAGGCTAAGCTAGAAGCGCGTATTCGCGTGTTCCTGCGCATCACTGCCGCATGTTTCATGATAGCGATGTGCGGGATGTTTGCGGCCCTGCCCGCCCATGCGCGGGTGAAGAAGATTCAAATCACCGCGAAGGAATCCCCCACTTTTGGAGGCTATTCCTGGCCGGGTGTCGGGCAGTACGAAAAGATCGTCGGGAAGGCCTTTGGCCAGCTCGATCCAAATGATCCGAAAAACGCGGTCATCGTCGATCTGCAGCTTGCGCCGAGAAACGCCGAGGGCAAAGTCGAGTATTCCTTCGACTTTTATATTCTGAAGCCGATCGACCTGACGAAGGGTAATCACAAAGTGTTGTACGAGCCGCCAAATCGCGGCAGGAAAACGATCGGCGCGCTCAATCGCGGAGTCGGTGGCGACGATCCAGGGTCCGTGAAAGATGCGTCGCTTCTCGCGAACGCATTCCTGATGCCGCAGGGTTATTCGATCGTGTTCAGCGGTTGGGACTTCTCGGCGGGAACGAGTACTGCCGGCTTCAATACGACCATCACGCTGCCGGTCGCCCGGAATCCCGACGGCTCGTCAATTACTGGTCCTTCCTATGAATACATCGTAAATACAGGAACCTCCTACGCGCTCACCTATCCGGCCGCGACACTCGATCCATCGAAAGCAACCCTGACCCACCGCGTTCACTTGAACGATAAACCCGAAAAGGTCCCCGCCTCCGGCTGGCAATACAATGCCGACGGTACCGCCATTGGGCTGCTGCCCGCGGGAACATCGTTTGCGCCGAACGATATTTATGAATTTAGCTACACCGCAAAAGATCCCACGGTCAACGGTGTGGGCTTTGCGGCAGTTCGCGACTGGAACGCATGGCTTCGCTACGAAACCAAGGACGACTTCGGCGCCGCCAATCCGCTCGCGGGCGATATCACCCGGATTTACACCGAAGTCTCCTCGCAACCCGGCCGCTTCCTGAACGACTTCCGTTATCTGGGCTTCAATCAGGGCGAGAATGGAAAGCAAGTCTTCGACGGCATGATGCAGTGGATCGCCGCCGGCGACGGCATCAGCATCAATTACCGCTGGTCGCAGCCTGGACGAACCGAGCGCAACAGGCAGGATCACTTGTATGTCGAAGGCCGCTTTCCCTTCGCGAACGTAACGACGACGGACCCCATCACCGGCAAGACGGACAGCCGCTATGCAAGATGTACGCTGACGCATACTTGCCCATTTGCGATGGAGATTTTTTCCGCGAACGAGTTTTGGGTCAAGGCTGCGTCGCTACTGACAACCGATCCGACCGGCAAGGAGGATTTGCCGGACTCGCCTTTCACGCGGATTTATTTCATGTCCAGCATGCAGCACGGGACCGGGAATGGAGCGTCGAAGGGCAACTGCCAGCAGTTTCAGAATCCTCTGGATTCACAAGCGGTACAGCGAGCGCTGTTCACTGCAATGGATAAATGGGTCACCGCCGGAACGCCTCCACCTCCGAGTCAGACTCCGAAGCTTTCAGATGCGACGCTGGTCAAGCCGGACCAGACCTCAACCGGATTTCCCCGCATACCGGGCGTCACCTACTCGGGTTTCAAAACAACGCGGTATCTGCTGAACTACGGGCCAAAGTTTTACCTCACCGGAATTCCGGCGAATAACCCGCCACTCTTCACACCGCCGTACCAGGACAATCCGGCGAACGGCCCGATTTATCCGAGTTTTGTGCCCAAGACGGATGCGGATGGCAATGATATCGCCGGAATTCGTCTGCCGGAGGTCCAAGTCCCGCTCGCGACATACACGGGATGGGCGCTCCGCTCCGCGCCGCAAAACGACGATGGTTGTGAAGGCTCCGGCCAATACATTCCATTTCCGAAAACCAAAGCGGACCGGCTTGCCAGCGGTGATCCTCGTTTGTCGATCGAAGAGCGCTACGGAAACATGGACACCTTCTCATCCCTGCTGCGCAACGCGATTGATAGTCTTGTGCGGTTGGGCTACTTGTTGCCCTTCGACGCGGAGAGAGCGCTCTCCAAGAATCTGAACATCGTACAGAGCAACCATCTGTTGAAAAATAAGTAAATTTATAAATTAATAAACAGACTCCTGCCTACTTGACTCCAAAGCCGTTGTTCAGGATCTTTGCAAAGATTTCGGGAATTTCGAACACGGCCCGGTTCCGCATTCCGGCGGCGCGCTCCCGGATGCGCGGGAGCTCCCCCGGCTGCAGCAGCTCTGCCACCGCGGAAGCGACTTGTCTGTGATTTTGCACGACCACACCCAGTTCTTTTTCGCGAACCCAAACGCGCGTTGTAGCGCTCCTGCGGCAGAGTCCACGCATTGCAATCGATAATCACGGGCAGCCGTTTGGATAGCGCCTCGCTGATGCTCCCCGGACCCGGCTTGCCGATGAAGAAATCGGACAACGCCATGAAGTAGGGGATGTTTGTCGTAAACCCTTCCACGTGGATGGGAATTCGAGTTTTCGTTGCACGCAGCGCTTGCGTCAGCTTTTCATTCCGTCCGCAGATCAAAATAAGCTGCACGTCGAGGGGAGAGCGGTCAATCTGGCGCAAAATCTTCTGCATCTTCGAGGTGCCATATCCCCCAAAAAGGACAATCCCCGTGGGGAGATGAGGATCGAGGCCCAGCTTTTTTCGTTCTTCGACGCGGTCCAGTGGCTCGGGCTCATAGAACCGCGGGTGCAGGATCATCCCCGACGTTCTGAAGATGGCTCGATCGGAATGTCCCATTCCCCGGGCTTGTTCGACCGCCCGCTCGGTCCCGCAAACCAGGTACTGCGCCTGGCGCTCGATCCAGAAGTGCGCCGGATAGTCTGCCAGGTCCGTGAGGACGGTAACGAACGGCCTCCCCGGAAAGGCCTTATCGAAGCTTTCCCGAAGCGCGCGGTTGAAATGGGGAACCAGCGATACGACCATGTCTGGGCCAGTCTGCATGCCAGAAGGTCTTGAGCACTTGAACCGACGGATCGTGATACAGACGCACGACCAATCTGCAGGACGCGCATGAAGCTGAGGGCTGCCAAGCGTCCAGCCGTTCCGGAGCATCTTGTTATACAGGTCTTGAATTCGAAGGCCGGTGAGCTTGCGGAGAACGTCCAGGGGGTCAAGTACTTCTTGAAGGTTTACCAGCGAGACTTCGAAAGGAAGGCCTTGGCGCTCGATTTCCACCTGTAGGGCAGTGGCGGCGTTGCGGTGCCCCCCGCCGGCATCAAAGAAAACAAGAGAGATTCGGCGCTTGCCGGACCGTGGGCCGGGCATTCCGTCTGCCATCTATGTTAATCCCCCATGGAAGCTAAGTTATTTGTGCTGTATGAGTAACAGACAATTCTTACGATTTGTTCAATGGTTTGTAACAAATCATTAAACATATTTTGGGACAATTTTCGCACCATGAAATGCGACCTGCACGTTCACTCCGCGCATTCTGGCACTGTGCCCGTGGCCATCTTGCGCCATTTTTTTCTGGAAAGCTACAGCCCGCCGGCTGACGTCTACGCGACGCTGCGGAAGCGCGGCATGGACTTGGTCACGCTGACCGACCACGACTCCATCGGCGGCGCCGAGGAACTGCGGAAGCACCCGGACTTCTTTATCAGCGAGGAAGTCACTTGCACGATGCCCAGCGGGACCCAAGTCCACGTTGGCGTCTATGACTTGACCGAGCGGCAGCACACCGAAATTAGCCGCCGCCGCGACGATCTGATACGCTTGCATCGCCTACCTTTCCGAGCAGCGGTTATTTTTCACCGTGAACCACGTATTCTCTTCTGTGACCGGACGGCGCGATTCAGATGATTTCAAGTGGTTTGCGGGGTATTTCCCCGGCGTCGAGGGGCGCAATGGGCAGATGCTCCCCAGCGCCAACCGGCATGCCTCGGTGTTTGCCCGGCGGAAGCGCAAAGTTCAGGTCGCTGGGAGCGACGCACATGCGCTGGCGTCCGTGGGTACCACGTATACAGAGGTTCCCGGGGCTCGGAACAAGGACGAATTCTTTGCCGGGCTTCGGGCCGGTTATGGCCAGCTGGGTGGCGAATCCGGCTGCTTCTGGAAATTGACTCGCGACATTTATCTGCTGTGTTTCGAGATGATGCGGGAAGACCACTGGACTATTTTGCTGTCTCCCTTGCTGGCCTTGGTTCCCGCGGGAGTCGCGATCAATTATTTCGTGGACCTTGAATTTGTCCGGCGCTGGGGTGGTAAGATTAACCCGGTTTCCATCGGGGTGCGGCGGCCGGTACCGGAGCGTCAGAAGCAACTGGCGTAGGAGGTATCGTCATGACGGCCAGAAGAATGGTTTGGCAGTTCATTGAAGCCCGCGATCATCGAGTCATGCGGCGGGTCAACCGCTGGCGCGCGCCGCGATGGCTGCGCATCTGGATGGTCTGGTCGACTCGCTTGGGGGACGGCTGGATTTGGTACTCGGTCGGTATCACCTTGTTGCTGTTCGGAGGCGATATGCGATTCATCGCCTTCGCCGCCAGCGCCTCGGCAGAAGCTGCCACCGTGGTGCTGTTCCGCGCCATGAAGAAGGCCAGCAATCGGAAGCGCCCATGCCACCTCGAAGCGCATTGCTGGGCTAAAGTCCTTCCCCCGGACCAATTTTCCTTTCCTTCCGGCCATGCGATGAGCGCGTTCGCCATCGCGATACCGTTGTGCATTTTCTATCCGGAGCTGCAAGCAGCCCTGCTCGTCTTGTCCGTGAGCATCGCCGTTTCGCGGGTCGTTCTCGGAATGCACTTCGTCAGTGATGTTGTAGTGGGTTCGCTGCTGGGAGCCGGGCTGGGATTCGGGGCTTATTCGCTGTTCCGGTAACGCATCGCGCTGCGCCATGTGGCCAAAAACATCGGAAGTTGACACAGAGTACACAAAGAAAAGCCACAGAGAGCACTGAGCAATTACCGGAGAACGAGAGGAATAGACGACGGAATGTGGAATGCCGATTTCTCTGTGATTCTCTGTGACCTCTGTGTTGAAATCTTTTTTCTGAAGCAACGCTAAAGCCTACGCGATACGCTCGAAAATTCCCGCCGCGCCCATGCCCCCGCCGATGCACATCGTAACCATGCCGTAGCGCGCGTTGCGGCGCTCGAGTTCCCGCAGGATGGACGCGGTGAGCTTCGCGCCTGTGCAACCGAGAGGATGCCCGAGGGCGATGGCCCCGCCATTGGGATTGACGCGCGCGGGATCGATTCCCAGCATCTTGATCACCGCAAGAGACTGCACGGCAAACGCTTCGTTCAATTCGATCACCTCGATCTGCTCGAGCTTCAAACCCGCCAGCTTCAGCGCCTTCGGAATCGCGAATGCCGGACCGATCCCCATGATCTCGGGTGGCACCCCGGCCGTCGCGAATCCGAGAAAGCGAGCCATGGGCTTGACGCCCAGCGCGCGGGCGCGCTCGCCGCTCATGACGATCGCCGCGGCCGCGCCGTCGCTCATCTGCGAGCTGTTTCCGGCCGTCGTAGTGCCGCGCGCGTGAAACGCGGGCTTGAGCTTCGCCAAAGCCTCAAGCGACGTGTCCGCGCGCGGGCCTTCGTCCATTTCAAATAACGTCGTGGTTGTTTTTGCTTTCGCGGCGTGGCCGTTTGCGCCGTTCGCGACCACTGTCGTTTTCACTTCCACGGGCACGATTTCGTCCTTGAATTTTCCGGCAGCGATGGCGGCGAGCGCCTTCTGATGGCTCGCAAGTGAAAATTCGTCCGCTTGCTCGCGCGTGATGCCGTACTTGCGCGCCACGTTTTCCGCCGTCAGGCCCATGCTGAGGTAGGCGTCCGGGTTGTGGTCCATCAGCCAGGGATTCGGGGAAACTTTATTGCCGCCCATGGGAATCATGGTCATGGATTCGGTGCCGCCGGCGAGAATGACCTCGCCATATCCGGCCACGATCCGCTCGGCCGCCATGGCAATCGACTGCAGGCCCGAAGAGCAAAACCGGTTGATCGTGATCGGCCGAAATTTCAACGGGAAGACCCGCCCGCAGCGCAGCGTTGCGCGCCACGTTCATCCCCGCTTCGGCCTCCGGCATCGCGCAGCCCAGGATGATGTCCTCGATTTCATTCGGGTCGAGCCCTGGGACGCGGCGAATCGCTTCCTGAATCGCGACGGCGGCCAGATCATCGGGCCGCGTCGCGCGCAGTGTGCCCTTGAACGCTTTACCGACCGGCGTGCGGACGGAACTTGCGATTACAGCTTCTCTCATCTGGTGGCTCGTTTGCCCTGAGCCCGCTCTCGCGGACGAAGGGTGACTTGTGGTCGTGGCCCGCGACTCGTGTCACCTGCTTACTACCTACGACCTACTACCTCGATTGGATGCCCGTTCGGTCGAAAAAGCAACAAGTGATGGTCCCAAGCGGCACCGCCGCCCGCTTTTTCAACTATTCACCACGCTTAGTGGATTCACAGGGAGGACAGGAAACCTTTGGCGAAAAACCCTTGAACGCGAACTTATAGGCGCCCGCGCCACCATTATGTCCGTCGGCTCCACTCAGCTCTGCCTGGACCGCGTAGACGTTCCCTTCATGATCGACATTGATTAGGTGGCCTGGAGGGTCCCCTTGCGGCGAACCAATGTTGAATGAGCCAAGAACCTCGAGCGTCCTACGATTCAGTATGTAGATGTCCGGGGACCCGGAGACGTACAGAAATCGCTGGGCTGGATCGGGCGAGAACGCCACCGACCTTGCCTGCAGGGGATACTTGCTGTCGACGCCGACGAACTGCTCCGCGACGAATTTGCCTTCGGGCGTGAACACCTGGACCCGCTTGTTCCCGCGGTCGGCCACATACGCGAGCCCATCGTTGGAAAACTTTATGTCGTGCGGTAGTGAAAATTGCTGGTACGTCGGCCATATCCCGCAGACCATGGGGCACAATTCGTTCGGCTTGGATGGTTCGACGGGCGGACGCTGGTCCAGATCGAGCGGCTTGTTGCCGTACGCGCCCCACATGCGCTTGAACTTCCCCGTGTCCGCGTCATACACCATGACGCGGCTGTTGCCATACCCGTCGCTGACGAACACTTCGTTTGTCTTGGGGTAGACGCGGACGCTCGTCGCTCCTCTGAGGACTTCGGTGGCGTTGCTGCCGGTCTGGCCACTCTTGCCGATGGCCATCACAAATTTGCCTTCCTTCGTGAACTTGAGAACTTGATTGTCATTCGGGAGACTCGCGGGGTTGTTTTGTTTCCCGTCCGCGTTGCCCAAGATCCACACGAAACCCTTGTAATCCACGGTGATGCTATGTTCGTTCGAAGGCCATTGATATCCAGGCCCGCTTTCACCGCCCCAGGCCTGAATAAAGTTGCCTTCGTTGTCGAACTCCATGACGGGTGGCGCTGGAATGGATACCAGGTCGGGCGGCGTGGACCGGGGATGCGCAAGACTGTGTGGGCGGCTAAGGACCCAAATGTGATCCTGCGCGTCGACAGCAACATCGGACCCGAATCCCATCCTCCACTTTGACGGGACCTTCGGGAAGTCGAGATCTTTCTGGAATTGAGGCAAACCGCCCTCTCCGATGTGAAGGGCTTCCGCCGCCTGTCCGAAGACGGGCCGGGATGAACGCGGAATCACGCATGACAAAACGATCCCGGCCAATACGAAACCGGCCAAACGGTTGCGCTTCATGGGGTCCTCCCTAAGGTAATGTTGCAGACGTCCAACCAAAACAGGAATTTTTATCTTGGCCTTACGGTCGCCCAGAGTATACAGCCGGTTGCCTCCGGCCGAGCGGTTCGAGCGCACTTATTCCCTGGGTCACCCCAGCGGCCCGGCACACGTCGAATCGCTTCTTGAATTGCGATCGTGGCCAGGAAATAACACGAGGTGTGTCGTCTGCCGTTGGTCCGCATTCCGCAAGCACGTGCTATTCTTGGAAGCCTCAACTTATGCGACGCCGCCGCACGTTGATCACTTCTCCGCTCGAATGGCAGATGACCGCGCTGCCCGTGGCGCATCCCGCGCTGCCTGCCGTGGCCGAGCGCGGCGGCACGCAGCTTCGCACGCCGCGGCCCGTCGTGATTATCGATACGCGTGAACAGAATCCATTTTCGTTTGCGCGGTTTCAGGGATGGTTTGCAGGGATAGAAAAAAAATCTCTTGCGCTGGGCGACTACAGCGTTGGCGGCCTCGAAGAAGTTTGCGTCGTCGAGCGTAAGGACCTGAACGATCTCGTGCGTTCCTTCACCGTGGAGCGTCCGGTTTTCGTTGAGCGCTTGAGGCGAATGAGCTTGTTTCCGGACCGTCTGCTGATCATCACCGCCGCGATGAGTCAGGTGAAATCTCGCTACGAGCACAGTCCCGCGAACCCCAATCAAATCACGCAGTCTTTACTCGCAGCGCTGGCAGGGCTTCGCGTGCCGTTTCTTTGCGTCGAAACGCACGAACTGGGCGAAGAAATCGTCGCCTCCTACCTGTATCAGGTCCACCTCTACCACTGGCTCGAATCCAACGGCCACGGCCGCCGCCTCGCCGATGACGATTTGTAATCCGAGTCCTCCGCGTTCTCCGGGGTCTTTGAACTCCTAATCCTCAAATTCGTCGCGCCGCGCACAGAATCTCAGTTCTCCTCGGAGGTCGGGCATCAGCCCGGCCTTAGCGAAGTCGCTCTTATTCGGCTTTGCAGTCTGCGTTAAATGCATTTCTGCGGTGGGTCGGAACGTGGCTTAGACAGACTTCCGCCGATGGGTAGGTTCATTGGGTGTGGTTTTGGGGTAGGTGGCGGAAGCAGTCGGGGGGAAGATCGTGCCGGCCCAGCCCTCAATCCCCTAAAGGGATCCTCGGCTCGTCTTCCCCCTTCGGGCTCTCTTATCGCACGCGTTAGGCCAAACGTAACCTATTGAAAACACGCAAATGTATCGTTGCGTCCCCGGTAAAAAAGCCACTCTCGGGGGAAAATTTTCCGGGGGGCGGGCGCCACGCTCCAAATGGTGCAAAAGGTGGAGTAGCGCTTTGCTGAACCAATGAGCCTTTCCTATTCAATTCCGCGCCAATCTTTGCAACCTCACTATGAAACTGTATAAGATCCCCGTGTACATGGGCCCGCAGGAAAATTTGTAAATTCCCAATTCGGATTGTCGCGCATTGCGTTCTAGTAGTACTGGTCCACGCGACGATTTTCGTCATTCAAATTCTTCGCCCGGCGATTCCCGCGCAATGAACCACACAACATTCTCTATTCTCTAAAAAGTAGCTATCGAACCCGTCTTGACGCGTCCTGCACACCTTGCTAACGTTGGAAGGTTATGATGGGCGTATTTTACGCGCAGGGTGCTGAGCCGGCTGTGGGGGCGGTCTTGAGAACATGGGCCTGACCAAAATTGTCATTCGCGGCGCGCGCCAGCACAACCTGAAGAACATTAACCTCGAAATCCCGCGCAACGCGTTGACCGTCATTACAGGGCTTTCCGGTTCGGGCAAATCATCGCTCGCTTTCGACACCATCTACGCCGAGGGACAGCGCCGGTACGTCGAATCGCTTTCCGCCTACGCGCGGCAATTCCTGGATCAAATGGAGCGCCCGGAAGTGGATTCGATCGAGGGCCTCTCCCCCGCGATCGCCATCGAGCAGAAAACCACGACGCGCTCGCCGCGCTCGACGGTCGGCACCATCACCGAAATCTACGACTACCTGCGCGTGGTCTACAGCTCGATCGGCACGCCGCACTGCCCGAACTGCGGCCTGCCGATTTCGCGCCAGTCCACCGACCAGATCGTGCGCGCCATTCTGCACGGCGAGATGGCGAAGCCCGGCGACCGCATCATGATCCTCGCGCCCGTGGTGCGCGGGCGCAAGGGCGAGTACAGGCTGGAGCTGGAGAAATTCGCGCGCGACGGCTTCGTGCGCGCCCGCATCGACGGCGATTTGCGCCCGCTCGACGATCCGCCGCGCCTCGATAAGCGCAAGAATCACAATATCGACGTCGTTGTGGACCGGCTGCTGGTGAAGCCGGGCATTGCGGGGCGGCTCGAGCAATCCATCGCCACGGCGCTGAAGCTGGCGAAAGGGCTGGTGACCGTCGTGGTCGTCGGCGGCACCGAGCAAGTCTATTCCGAAAAGATGGCCTGCAGCGATTGCGGCATTTCCGTTCCGCAACTCGAGCCGCGCTCGTTCAGTTTCAATTCGCCATACGGCGCTTGCCCGGCGTGCAATGGCCTAGGCTCGAAGTACGATTTCGATCCCGGCCAAGGTAATCGTCGATTGGTCGCGCCCGCTCTTCGAAGGAGGTCTAGGCCCCGGCTCGGGCTCGGTGTTTCTGAAGCGCAGCCTGGAGTTGGGCGCTTTTGCGCACGGCTTTGTTCTCTCGACTCCGTTCGAAAAATTCCCGAGCCAGGTGCAGAACTTGATTCTGTACGGCAATCCCCCTTCGAACCTTCCGTCGAAGGACGATGGCGGTGGGCCGGGGAGAACGACATGCGCGCCCTTCGAAAGCACTTCCAGGTCTGCACTTTCAAGGCGTGATCGGTTTTCTCGAACACAGTCTCGAAGATTCGAATTCGGACAACTACCGCGAGTGGATCACGCAATACATGTCGCCCGTACCGTGCGCGGCCTGCGGCGAACGGCGTCTGCGGCCGGAAAGCTTGGCGGTGAAGGTGGGCGGCCGCTCCATCTCCGAATTCACGGCGCTGGCGATTTCCGGCGCGCGGCCCGGCCGTGGACCAAATCCGCAAAGGATTGACGCAGCGGCAGACCGACATCGCGGGGCGCGCGCTGGGCGAGATCGCCACACGTCTTGATTTTCTTCTCGCCGTCGGCCTGGGCTACCTGAGCCTTGACCGATCCTCCGCCACGCTTTCGGGCGGGGAAGCGCAACGCATTCGCCTCGCGACGCAGATCGGCTCGCGCCTGCGCGGCGTGCTCTACGTCCTTGACGAACCTTCCATCGGCCTGCACGCGCGCGATAATGGACGTCTGATTTCTTCGCTCGAACATTTGCGCGATCTGGGCAACACCGTGCTCGTCGTCGAGCACGACGAAGAGACGATTCGCCGCGCCGACTACGTGGTGGACCTGGGTCCCGGGGCAGGCGATGCGGGCGGCCACCTGGTCGCCACGGGCCGCCCGGAAGAAATCGCGCGCAACGCCGATTCGCTCACCGGCCGCTATTTGAGCGGCGATCTGGCGATTGCCGTCCCTGCCAAGCGCCGCTCGCCGAATGGCAAGATGATTCGCGTGCTTGGCTGCGAGGCCAACAATCTCAAACGGTGTGGATTTTGAATTGCCGCTCGGACTGCTTACCGTCATCACCGGCGTTTCCGGCTCGGGGAAATCGACGCTGGTGAACGATATTCTCTATCGCGCGTTAGCGCAGTCGCTCTACCGCTCGATGGAGCGTCCTGGAGCGTTCCGCGAAATCGAAGGCGCCGCGCAGATCGACAAAGTCATCGAAATCGATCAGGCGCCCATCGGACGCACGCCGCGGTCGAACCCGGCCACATACACTGGCGTCTTCGCTCCCATCCGAGAGCTGTTCGCCATGCTGCCCGAATCGCGCGAGCGCGGCTATCGCCCGGGCCGGTTCAGCTTCAACGTGAAGGGCGGGCGCTGCGAAGCATGCCAGGGCGACGGCCTGCGCCGCATTGAAATGAATTTTCTTCCCGATGTGTATGTAACGTGCGAAGTCTGCCGCGGACGCCGCTACAACGCGGAAACTCTGGCCGTGCGCTACAAAGGCCACTCGATTTCCGACCTGCTTGACATGCAGATCGCCGACGCGCTCAAAATTCTCGAAAACATTCCGCAGATTCGCCAGAAGCTCGATACGCTGGTGGACGTTGGCCTCGGCTACATCCAACTCGGCCAATCGTCGACGACTCTTTCCGGCGGCGAGGCGCAGCGCATCAAACTCGCGAAAGAACTCTCGCGTCGCCAGACCGGCCGCACTCTCTACATTCTCGATGAGCCCACGACGGGCCTGCACTTCGACGACGTCAAGAAGCTGCTCGACGTCCTGAATCGCCTCGCCGATCTCGGCAACACGGTCCTGATCATCGAGCACCACATGGACGTCATCAAACAGGCCGACTGGATTGTCGATCTCGGTCCCGAAGGCGGCGAGGGCGGCGGCCGCATCGTCGCGCAAGGCACGCCCGAACAAGTTTCCCGAGTGAAAAAATCCTATACGGGACAGGTCTTAGCTCGCGTTTTGAATGGCTCAAACGGAAATCACGGCGGGGATTTTCCGGCGTCGCGGCTGGCGGCGGGCCGAAATCCGATGTCACGGCATAGAGATTGTGGTTCCCGGTGTCGAGCGTCATGGTCCGGGCGCCGCGCTGCGTGGAAATCGTGTCCACGACGGTGTACTTGTCCGGCGAATCTTCATGCGCCACGGTGATCGTTCCATCGCCGCAGGAAGCAAAAGCCAGGGAAGTGGACGGATCGAAGTTGCCGGCGTCCACACCGTCGCCGATGGGCACGCTGCCGACGATTTTGCCGTCGTAGCTCACCGCCAACATCACCTTACTGTGGCAGCCGATGAAGAGCCGCTTGTGGACAAGATCGATAGCCATTCCGGCGGGCTCTTCGCAGGTTGGGAGAGGGAAGCTGTTGAGCACCTTCAGTGCTTTGGTATCGAATTCGAGGAGTTCCGCCTTGTCTTCGATGTTGACCCACGCGTGTCCCATTCCGTCAGCCTGCGCGGCTTCCGGTTTGCCGGTGAGCGGGACCGTGCCAGCCACTTCGCCAGTTTTGGCGTCGATGGCCGTGGCATCATGGCTGCGCGCATTGAAGACGAAGACGCGCTTCGATGACGGATCATACATGAAGCCATCGGGTCCATTGGCCGCCGGCAAATTTACTTCGCTGATCGTTGCGAGCGTCTTTAAATCAAAGATCGTTACGGAATTCGACTGGCCATTGCTGCTAAATCCGCGGCCGAGTTCCGGCACGAGTTGAGCTCCGTGGGTTCCCTTCAAGTTGGGAATGTCGCCGACCACTTTACCGTCGGCATCCACAACCATGATGTGCGTGCCGCGCGAAAGGAAAACGTAGTGCGACACGGGATCAGCGGAGAGATAGTCCCAGCCGCCTTCGCCGCCCAGCGTCACCTTCTTCAACAAATGATAGCCCGAGCCTTCTGGCGCGGGGACTGCCGCAAGAGTCACAAACGCCGCGGCGCAAACGAGAAACAGAACTGCCCAAATTGTTCTTCGCATCGGATTCCTCCACTTTTATCTGGCGGGCTTCATGTAAAGCCCGCACTAGTATCTGAAATGCCGAGATTTCTACTTGGCCCCCGGCGCAATTCCTTGCCAACTCTCCGACGTCAGCTATCGGCAGCGAGTTCCATTTTTCGCAGACTTGCGGCTACCTGCTGCTACTTCTCAATGCAACTCCCAGGTCCGCCAGGATGGAAGAGCCAGCCGGGACATATATCCATACGCACTTCCTCCGCCAAAAATAACTACTCGACGTTCCGAGCCTGTTTGTTTTCGGACGCGGGTTCGAGCCGAGCCTTAATCCAAGGCGTGATGACTTCCTCGGCGATCCTGGAATTCGACCACTCCTGCGAGCGCCCGGTGTGTCCTCCGTCGGGATTGACCCAGGACCACTTGGCCGAGCCGCCCGATTGCATCAGCATGTAAAGATCACTGATCGGCACCTGGCTATCTTTTTCTCCGTTCACAACGAGCATCGGCGCCGAGGGCCGGCCCAGAAACCCCTGCGTCTTCAGGGACAGCCGAGGGCCGTAGGCCAACATATCGTCCACGGATTCAACGGCGTAAATGGCGGCGCGCGCCGCGAATAAATCGAACAGGTATTCAGGCGTGCCGAGCGACTTCTTCTGCCATTCCGGTGTGTAGTAGTCATGCACCGGTCCGCCCTGCACGACGGCTCCGCGGAGACGGGCCCGCTCTATGTATGCAAGACTCGCCGCCCAATGGCCGCCATAGCTTACGCCCCAGGCGACGATGCGCTTGCTGTCCACATCAGGCCGGGTGGCCAAGTAGTCGAGCACGCGCGAAAACATCCGCTCCGACCCCACATCCGCCTTAATCGGCGACTCCCCGGTGCCGGGCATGTCTATTGCGACCACGCCGATGCCGCTGCGGAACATCGCGTCACGCCCTTGCACTTCGTCTTCTTTACGCGAATCGGTTCCATTGATCATGAATACGACCGGCGCCGGTCGCACATCTTTTGGCAGTCGGATATATCCGGGAATTTCCTTGCCCTCGAATGGGATGTGTACGATTTCAACCGGTGGATCGAGGAACCGCCCATAATTGCGAAATGCAGCTAAAGCGTTCTG
Source organism: Terriglobia bacterium (assembly GCA_963811715.1). Lineage (GTDB taxonomy): Bacteria > Acidobacteriota > Terriglobia > Acidiferrales > UBA7541 > Palsa-360. The sequence continues at coordinate 12,515 of CAWESM010000003.1, read as the reverse complement.
ATAGGCTTTTTGCTTGCCCGATGAGTTCGGCACGGGCCAGCGGGCCGCAGTGTAATAGCGGAACGCCCAGAAGTAATCATCTCGCGCGGCGCTGGTGTCTTTGCTAGCCTCTTCGCTCTTTGCGCGCTTGTCATACCGCTCCGCAATGGCGCTCCACGCCGCCGCCCATTCGTCTCGATCCAGGCTGTGGATATTGGAAAGCGCCTCGCGTGCATCCTCGGATTTGAGGCCCGCCACCGGGCCCAGGTTTTTGTCCACGCGCCTTTGAGTCTCTGTCTTCAGTTCTTCCCACGTGCGCGTGGGCGCCATTTGCGCTGCTGCGGAAACCGTCGCGAGCGATGCGATCACTAACACCATTGCCATTTGGCGAATACTGAACCGGCGATCCCTCAGGTACATTGTGTTTCCTCCATCTGCCATTGCGAGCAGTGCCGAGGACTTCATCTGCTCAGCGAAGAAACGCGAAGGGACCGTTCCATTCCGGTCCCCTCGCTCAGAAAAGAGTCTGCCCAGACTAAAAGATGAGTTTCAGTCCCAACTGGATCGAGCGGTTCGCTCCCGTTCCGAGAACTGGATTGGGAGAACCCTGGTCGGGCGTGTTGCATCCGCAACCGAAATTATTCCCGGAAGGGTCGGTGAAGCCGGCCCCTGCGGGCCCTCCGGGGTTTGTGAAGATCGGATGGTTCAGAACATTAAAGAACTCGGCCCGGAACTGGGCGTTGATGCGTTCCTTGATTTTCGTTTCCTTCATCAAGGACACGTCCCAGTTCTTGAAGCCCGAGTCGCGGAAGATGTTCCGGCCAGAATTGCCGATGGTCCCCGGTGCCGGAGGAATCAGGATTGAGCTACCTTTCGCGTAGCAGCCCGCGGCGGCGAGATTGGCCGCGGCGCCTATCGCCTCCGCCTGACTGTTACAGGCCGAGTTGCTGGTCTCGGTTCCCAGAGGGGGGTTGGAGACCCCAGAGCCGGGGAAAAACGGAAGCGGAGTGGAACCGGACTTGAAGTCGCTGCGGTTTCCGTAGAAATTCCAGAGTTGGCCAAAGCTATTGAGCTCGCTCACCTGGCCAGTTCCGCTCCAATCATTGGATGTATCTTGCGGGGTCCAGGGCGCTCCGGTCTGGAAGGTCACGACGGAATTGAGTTGCCAGCCTTCGAGGAGCTTTCCTGGAACCTTCCGCCCGGGAAGCGCGTAGGTCGTCGTAAATGTGAGGCGATGCCGTATGTCAAAGTCACTGCTCCCGTAAAGCGCCGCCGGGTGAGAGCTGTCTGGTGGCAGCGGGTTGGCATTGAAATTGGAGGAAGCGTTATCCAATGCATGGGCGTACGTGTAGCCTGCCAGGAACGATAACCCGTGGGAAGCTCGCTGGGTAAGGGTCACTTGCAGGGCGTTGTAGTTGGACTTGTCGAGGTTCGAAAGGCGGTCGATCTGCGCCAGGTACGGGAACTTGCTGTTGAATGGCCGGGCTGCCTGCTCGTTGCAGAGCGTAAGATTCGAGCCTGTAAAGCCGGCGGCGATGCAAGCTGCGGCATTCGTGCTGCCAGAGCCTAACGGTGGCTGGTTGATGTCAGTGAAGCCCAAGAACTTAGTCCCATGGTTGCCGACGTAAGCGACCTCCAAGGACATGTCGTTCGTGATCGCTCGCTGGATGGTCAGCGTCCAGGTGCTAACGTAGGGGTTACGCAGGTTCGGATCCACTGCCTCCGTGTTGCACGGTTGTGCGGGGTCAGTTGGCACTAGCAAACCATCGCCGCACTGGAGTGCAAAAATGCTTGCGGGAAAGATGGTGCAACTAGTGGCACCATTTATACAGGCACCAGCGGATTGATTCTGCCAACCTGGTGCGAGCTTGCTGCCGGATATGCTGACACTAAGTACGCCCATATTGCCCGTACCTGGCTTCGTGACCCCGTTCACAACAGTCGAAGCTCCGGTGGGGACCTGGTTCAGCCCGAGTTGATTGCCCACGGCAGTAAAGACACTAAAGGGCAGCTGTTCGTACATAATGCTCCCGCCGCCTCGGATGACGGTCTTTCCGTCGCCTCGAATGTCCCACGCAAAGCCCACGCGCGGCGAGAAATCCTTGTGGTCGCCGTGGAAGGCCGACGTCTCTCCATTGCCCACCTGGACAAGCCCCGTGGGGGAGTTCGGGTCAAAGTTGCCCAGCTTATTGTCGCGGTCCGCCAGGACCGTGGTCAGCTCATAGCGCAGCCCGAGGTTCACGGTAAGTCTCGGTTTGACCCGCCAATCATCTTGTAGGAAGCCAGCGTACTGCGAATTGTGGTAATGCCGCAGGGGGTCGCCAACGAGAATCGCGGAGAGAGAGCCGCTAGTCCGTGGGATGCCTTCGAGGAAGTTCTCGAGTCCAGTGAGGGCAGAGCCTTTGTTTTTGGCGAACCGGAGGCTGCCCTTGCCGTTTGCCGTTATAAACGGCTCGGCGGTGTTGTGAATGATTTCCCCACCGAACTTGAAGGCGTGGTTGCCGTGCAAGACCGAAACATGCTCCAAAATATCCAAGCTGCCATCGGGCCCAGTGTGCTTCGGCCAATTGCCCCCGAGGCGGAAATTGCCCGAGGAAAAGTTGTTGATCCGGATGAACGGAAAGCCAAAAAATCGTGGATCGGTCACGCCCGTGTTGACGCCGTAGGCGAGGGGATTCACATTGGCGTCGATTGAATCGTACCACTGTTTGAGGTGGGTGTAGCCGACCCGGAGTTGATTCACCACAGTCGAGTTCGGCGTCCACGTCCAGGACCCTGAGCCCACTTGAATATACCCAAACAGACTTGACATCCAGGGGGAGTTGCTGGACCCCGGGATCCCTACTTGATAGGCGCCGTCATTCCAGTACCCGCCGCCTACACCGTGGAAGTACATGCCCGACAGCGAGTGGTGATCGCTGATGTGGTAGTCGACCTTCGCTACGCCGTTGTTTTGCGTGTTGAGGCTTACCATCCCGAGAGGGATAGCTGCGGTGGTGGCGTTGGGTGGGAAGAGTGATTCGCTTGCACCGGGAGTGTAATTCGTGGGCTTAATCGAACAGTCCTGGTTGAGACCCGCGATCTGCGCGCTAAGCGGGGTGATCGGATTGCCCGCGGCGCCGAGTGCCAAGTGAGTCGGATTCAAGGCATTGCAGGCATCCACGATGCTTACACTTGGATCTGCTTTGGGTAGTGCGACCGTAGTCGGGGCGTTTACCAGGAGCGTGCTTCCTACCTGATACCGCTAACCCTCATAGTTTACAAAGTAGAACAACTTATCTTTCTTGACGGGTCCACCGACGCTGGCGCCGAATTGCTCCAAAGCCACAGGCGCCTTGTTGCATATGGACGCAACCGTAGAGCAAGCAGATTGATTCGCAAAATTGAAAAAGTTGCGCGCATCGAGCGCTGTGTCCCGTCCAAAAGCGAACGCCGTACCGTGAATCGTGTTGCTGCCCGCCTTGACGCCGGCGTTGACGATGGCGCCGGGCTTCCAGCCATATTCCGACTTTGGATTTTGCTCGGTATTAAATTCCTGGATGGAGTCGATCGGCAGAGATGTGGACGCATCGCCCGCGGCGATGGCCGCATTGAGAACACTCGAGCCCGTGTAAGGATCATCTTCCCTCACGCCGTCCAGCAGGTAACCAATGTCCTCGCTGCGCGTGCCGTTGGCGGAGCGGGTGTTGCCACCTCCACCGGGATAAACCGTCATGCCAGGGCGCAGCGTGAGCAAGTTGATGTAGTTGCGGCCATTCAAGGGCAGGTCATTGATCGTCTGGTTGCTGAGCGTTCCGCCCAACGTGGCGTTCGAGGTTTCCACCAGGGGAAGCGCTTCAGTGATGGTGATCGTCTGTTCCTGGGCGCCGGGTTGGAGGGTCAAGTCCACGCGAATTTCCTTGCCAACCTCCAGCGCAATCTTCTGGCGCTCCAGGACTTTGAAGCCTTTGGCTTCCGCGCGAACCGTGTACGTGCCGGGAAGGAGATTGGGCGCGTTGAACTCTCCGGAATCGCCCGTGGTCAGTGTGCGCGAATCGCCGCGCTCCACGTCGAGCACCGTCACGATCGCATTGGAAACTACGCCTCCGGTCTGATCCGTAATTGTTCCCGTAATACGGCCTTGACTGCCCTGCGAAAACAGGGGAACACAAATCAGAAACAGCCCCAGGCACAGACACAACGCCTGCATCGCCCTCGCTGCCTCGGCGCGGAGCAATTTACTATATAGTGTTTGTACTGAAGTCATACGAGACCCCCGCAAAGAATGTTCGATTCCGTCCACTTTGGAGGACGTAAAGCCAACCGTCGGGGTCCCCGCGACCCCGATCGGAATCACATTGGTCCGGAGCCTGGCAAACTGACCGTGCTTCTTACACCTTGCCACGAAAGATGTCGAGATGTTTATTACACACTTGAAGAGGAATATGTCTGGCCCACGCAAAATCCTAATCTCACACCCGAGGAGCGCCAACCCGCGCCAGTGCGGCCACTCCCGTGTATAGAGATTGCCGCGGAAGATACTGGTGCTCGTGCCTCGTGGTATCCTTTTCTGGCGGGCTCCACGGTTCACTTGAAACGTTCAGCGTAAACGTAGAGTCCAAACCCGTTGGTCGGGCAGCAAGGATGAGTGTCATGAAGGCTCTGTGGCTGATCGGAGGCGTGTTGGTTTTGGTCGGCGTATCGTACGCCTACCAGGGGCCGTTCCGGGATTATCCTTCCGTGGAATATGGCGTGCAACCCCTCCCGCGGGACTATCAGGAAAAGACTGAATTTGCTTTCGCGCGGATGATGTATCCGCCGGGCTGGAATGACGGCTATCGCGGCCGGTTCGATGGAGATTGGAGGAAGGGTCTTTCTCTTTGGACGCAGGATTATCCCCCGGCGGATCGGGCGTTCTCCCAGGCGGTGCGGCGCTTGACTCGCATTCACACGCGCTCGGTCGAGCAGTGCGTGAATCTGGACGATGAAGACGAGGTCTACAACTGGCCCTTCCTCTATGCCGTTCAGGTGGGCGAATGGGGCCCGACCGACGCCCAAATGAAAAAGCTGCGCGATTATCTGCTGCGCGGCGGTTTTTTCATGGCCGACGATTTCCACGGCACCGTGGAGTGGCAGGTATTCGAGGAGCGCATCAAGAAAGCTTTTCCGGACCGCCCCATCGTGGAGATTCCGGACAACGATCCGATCTTCCATACGATGTTCGATTTGGATGACCGCTACCGGATCACGGGCGCGGAGCATCTGCGCGTGGGCTACAAGCTGGACGGCAAGGACGCGCACTGGCGCGGCATTTACGATGACCATGGCCGCGTCATGGTGGCCATCTCCTTCAATTCCGATATTGGCGACTCCTGGGAATGGTCGAACGATCCGCGCTATCCCCAAAAATTCTCAGACCTGGGAATGCGCATCGGCGTGAATTACCTCATTTATGCCATGACGCACTGACAGAGCGTGACTGGCTTGCCCTGAGCGAATGCGAAGGGTGACTCGTGAAAAGCCACAGCGAAACCATCCTGTATTGATCCCAGTTGGCATTGTGGAGAGTAGTCGTTCGCACCACCTGGACCTGCCACGGAAAATTCAGTGAGTTCCATGGGCTTGCGCGTGGACTTGAGTGCCGTTAGAGTGCTACGTACGCTTCCGGGCGCCGTGATGATTCGCGATGATTCCAATCCGTCTGCTGCAGAACCGGTGCGAGCGCCTTTGAACGACGTGTCGGAGGCCGCGCCGCCTGTCCTGGATTCCATCGCCTCTGGACCGGCAAACCTTCCGGAACTTCCGCTCCCTCTTCCGACTGCGCCGCAATTCGACGCTTCGGTCCCCGAGGATTTGCGCTCGCCGTGGGGATGGCTGGATTTGTTGCTTTTTGTCGGATTCGGATTTCTCGGCCTGGTGGTCGCGGGCGGGATCGTTGTTGGCGTCGCCGTGCTCGGTTTTGGCATACCGATGCGTTATCTCACTCAGGAGTTAACAACGCCCGAAAAATCAATGATCGCGATACTCGCCCAGGGAGTATGGTCTGGATTCGTGCTGCTGTATTTTTATGCGTTGGTGCGAGTGCGAACGCAGACTCCGTTCTGGCGCGCGATGGGCTGGCGCGGATTGCAGTTCGCCGGTCAAACGACATCCGCATCCGTCCTCCGCTGCCTGGGCGGCGGCGCGATGCTTGCACTGATTGTTTCTTTCGCGGGGAAATTCTTCAACGAAAAAGGAGAACTGCCCATCGAGGAATTGTTCCATTCGCGGCCGACCGTGATCCTGTTGATGAGCTTCGGCATTCTGGTGGCCCCACTGGTGGAAGAAACGATGTTCCGCGGCTTTCTGTATCCGGTTGTCGCGCGGCGTTTTGGCGTCGGCGCGGGTGTGATGGTGACCGGCGTCCTGTTCGGAGCCATGCACGCGCAGCAACTGTGGGGCGGCTGGGGGCAAATCAGCCTGCTGATTGGCGTCGGCATTGTGCTGACCTGGGTGCGTGCGCGGACCGGAACCGTCCTGGCCAGCTATTTTGTGCATCTCGGGTATAACAGCCTTCTGTTTCTCGGCTTTTTTGCCGCGACGGGCGGGTTGCGGCATATCCCCGGCGGTTCGTGAGCCGAATTTGCGGAATTCCGCGAAAAAATCATGCGGGTGCGGGCTCTACTTGGAGCCCGCCGGAATACGGAGCGAACCTCAGCCGATGATGAATGTCGCGCAGCCGATTGAATGGACCGGCAAAGGCGTCGTAATGCTCGATCAGCGGCGCCTGCCCGGCGAAGTGATCCGCCACACCTACACCGATTACCGCGACGTCGCCGCGGCGATCAAAGACATGGTGATTCGCGGTGCGCCGGCGATTGGCGTGGCCGCCGCGATGGGCGTCGCGCTCGGCGTCGAGCGTTCAAACGCCCGTACTCTCGATGAACTCCGCGCGGAATTTCCTTCCATCTGCCAGACGATCGCCCAAACGCGGCCGACGGCTGTGGACCTGTTCTGGGCCGTCGAGCGCATGACCCGGCGCTTCGAGCAGCTCGCCGGCGCGAGCACGCCACCTGAAGCGCTGCGCCGAGCGATGGTCGAGGAAGCGCGCGCGATCCATGCGGAAAAGCGCGCCACCGACGAAGCGATGGGACGCTACGGCGCGGAATTGATGCCCGCGGCAGGCAATGTGATGACGCAATGTAATGCCGGAGCGCTGGCCACCGCCGGCATCGGCTCGGCGCTGGGCGTGATTCGCGTGGCAGTGGAGCAGGGACACAAACTGCACGTGCTCGTGCCGGAAACGCGACCTTACCTGCAAGGCGCGCGGCTCACCGCATGGGAGCTTGCACGAAGGCGGCGTCCCGCTCACGCTCATCACGGACAACATGGTGGGACATTTTATGAAGAAGGGAGGCGTGGGCGCGGTGGTCGTCGGCGCGGACCGCATCGCGGCTAACGGCGATACGGCAAACAAGATCGGAACGTACCAAATCGCCGTGCTCGCGCACGAACATGGCGTGCCGTTTTACGTGGCCGCGCCGGTTTCGACCTTCGATCTAACCATCGCGTCGGGCGAGCAGATTCCGATCGAAGAGCGCGCGGCCGAGGAAGTCACGCATCTGTGCGGAGTGCGGATCGCCCCGGACGTCGCCGCGGCGAATCCTGCGTTCGACGTCACGCCCGCGCGCCTGATTTCCGCGATCATCTGCGAACGAGGCGTCGCTCGCGCACCGTATACAGAATCGCTGCGGCGTCTCGCGGAGTCCGGTGTTGCGGTGCCGCGCGCGGGATCGGCGGGCTAGCAATCAACTCTCTGTGCTCTTTGTGGCCTCTGTGTTGAAAGGCTTTCGGATCGAATTGAAAAGCTAAACACAGAGTGCGCAGAGGACACTGAGAGCACAGAGAAGACAGCGCGAGAAAATCCTGCATCGGCTGACCCCATTCATGACACCTTTTCCATTGGCGTTCGCCAGTGGAACAGATATATTCTCCGGCGGTTCTCCATCAGCGGAACGACTAAGGAAATAGAGTAACCTTTGAGGAGGTCACCATGAAACGTCTTGCGCTCGCACTCGCGATATTGATGATTGCACCATGGACGCTTTTCGCCCAGCAGGCGGCTCCGGAAATCCCGTTTGATTCCGTTCCTAATTTGCTGAAGCTTCCGAAGGACCTGTATCTCGGCGAGGCCTCCGGCGTAGCTGTCAATTCCAAGGGACATATTTTTGTCTTCTCGCGCGGCAATTCCACCGGTCCGGCCTATGCCGCGACCGCGGCGCAACTTTTGGAATTCGCCGCCGATGGCACGTTCCTTCGCGAGATCGGCCACAACCTGTACGCCTGGTCCTACGCGCACACGGTGAGAGTCGACAAGTTTGACAACATTTGGGCCGCGGACAAGGGTTCGGACATGGTCGTCAAGTTCAATCCGGCAGGCCAGGTCACCATGGTGTTCGGCCGCAAACAGGAAGCCTCGGACGAAGGAACCGAGCCGTTGAAGCATCCCCATCCTCCACTGCCCCCGGTGGACGGAATGTTCCGTCAGGTGACCGATGTGACTTGGAATGCGGCCGGTGACGCCTTCATTAGTGACGGCTACATCAATTCCCGTGTGGCCAAGGTAGACATTCACGGCCGATGGCTCAAGTCATTCGGGGAACCCGGCGACGGCCCCGGACAACTCAACACGCCGCACGGCATTGCCGCCGATGCGCAGGGAAATGTCTACGTGGCGAACCGCGGCGATTCCCGCATCGAAGTCTTCGACGGCGAGGGCAAGTACCTCCGCCAGATTAAGATCGATGTGCCGTTTGATTACGCGAAGGAGGTCCCGGCAATCGGCCCCAAGCCGGTTCTAGGCGGGACAGACATGTATGCGAAACAATTGGGACCCGGGTCGCCTTGGTCGGTCTGCATCACTCCCGGACCAAATCAGGTCCTCTACGCCTCGGATGCCTTCCCGGGCCGCGTCTACAAACTCAGCCTGGACGGAAAAGTCCTGGGCTGGCTCGGCGAGTCCGGCAAGGAACTGAAACAATTTGGCTGGATTCACGAAATCGCATGCCCTTCGGAAAATGAGATTTACGTTGCCGAATTGCTGAATTGGCGCGTGCAGAAACTCATCCTGCATCCGAAAAAATAAAGCGCGTCTTGCGCGTTGGCCGGCATGACGTTTGAGAAGAAATGACATACTCCGACGGGTGTCACCGCGCGATCGATCCGAGCGCCATTGATCCGAGGTTTCGGCGCAGAAAGCGCCGACGGTAAACAGCCCGGGGCAACACGCCGGGTTGCGAAGATATGATTCTGCCTCCGTGAAGTAACGCGCGCCATGCGCGTTGCCCGGCATGACGTTTGGGAAGAAATGAGATACTTCGACGCGAATCTTTGCGCGATTAATCCGAGCGCGATTGGTCCGAGGTTCCGGCGCTGAAAGCGCCGGTGGGTGACAGCCCGGGGCAACGCCCCGGGTTTCGCAGGCATGATTCGTCGGCGCCCTGAAAGGGCGCCAGGGTATTTCGATGCCGCAATCTCTTGCTAAAAATCTCATTCATCTTGTCTTCAGCACCAAGAACCGGGAGCCAGTCCTAACCGAGCCTGTTCGCGAACCTTTATGCCTTTACGCCTCGGCCGTCTTGCGAGACCTCGATTCGCACACCATCGCAATAAACGCGTGGCGCGACCACGTCCATATTTTATTCGCGCTGAGCAAAAACCATTCGCTTGCTCGAGTCGTCATGGAAGTTAAACGCGCGACCTCCAAATGGATCAAAACCCAGGGGAGGGGATTCGCGAAATTTCATTGGCAGAGTGGCTACGGCGCCTTCTCCATCGGCCAATCCGGCGTGGATGAAGTGACGGCGTATATCGCCAATCAAGCCGAGCACCACCGCGTGAAGACCTTCGAGGAGGAATTCCGGTCATTCTTGAAACGGTATCAAATCGAATTTGATGAGCGTTACGTGTGGGATTGACAGTTATTTTTCTCGAGGGAAGGGCACCCGTCCGCCCCTTCAGGGCGGATCATGAGGAGAACGAATGGTTACCCAGGGCGTTGCCCTGGGCTAGTCACCTCCGCGCCGTTGGCGCGACGGAAGGGAAATGTAGTTGACGTGGGAAACAAACTCATCCGGCCCGGCCATGCGCAATCAACCGTGAATAAGTGGCCATGAACAACCCAAAGAACAACAAGTTGACCGACTCGCAGAATCCTCGGACCCTACCGAACGGAAACGGATCAAGGATGCTTTGGTTCGCAAGGCGTTTGGGAGGAACTGACATACTCCGACGAGGGGCACCGCGCGACTAACCGGGAGGGCTGGCGCGCATTACCGCGCGATTGACCCGAGGTTCCGGCGCTGAAAGCGCCGGCGGGTAACAGCCCGGGGCAACGCCCCGGGTTACGACAGCATGATTCGTGGGCGACCTGAAACGGCGCCGGGATTCCGTGATGCCTGAATCGGCTTCGTGAACCGAATTCCCTTTCGGCTGTACGGCGCTGCCTCTTGAATAAGGTTTTCCACATGGTGATCGATGCCACAGAAGAGTTATCCTTGACATTCAAGAAACGGATGCTATAGTTGCAGGGCTAGACGGTAGCCCACCTGCTGGACAGGGGGAAATGCTCTTTGACAAACTGGGTAAGATGAGATGTGCCAGAACCCGTTCGATTGACTTCAGCGCGTAAGCGCTGAGGGATTGAGTGAATCGAGCGATAAAAAGTTCGCTTGGAAACTTGGGGTCCGACATCCAGAAATGGGAGTCGGGCTTTTTTGTTTTCTAAGCAGCCAGTTTCACATGAGAGTTTGATCCTGGCTCAGAGCGAACGCTGGCGGCGTGCTTAACACATGCAAGTCGAGTGCGCAGCTTTCTGTAGCAATACAGGAAGCCGGCGCACGGCGCACGGGTGCGTAACACGTGGGCAATCTGCCCTCGGATGGGGGATACCCCCGCGAAAGCGGGACTAATACCGCATGACATTCCGAAGACCTCGGTCTTTGGACTCAAAGCCCGCAAGGGCGTCTGAGGAGGAGCCCGCGCCCGATTAGCTAGTTGGTGAGGTAACGGCTCACCAAGGCTTTGATCGGTAGCCGGTCTGAGAGGATGGCCGGCCACACTGGAACTGAGACACGGTCCAGACTCCTACGGGAGGCAGCAGTGGGGAATATTGCGCAATGGGCGAAAGCCTGACGCAGCGACGCCGCGTGGGGGATGAAGCTTCTCGGAGTGTAAACCCCTTTCGACCCGGACGAATGACCCGCAAGGGTTTGACGGTACGGGTATAAGAAGCCCCGGCTAACTACGTGCCAGCAGCCGCGGTAATACGTAGGGGGCCAGCGTTGCTCGGAATTACTGGGCGTAAAGGGTTCGTAGGCGGTGCGGCAAGTTGGGAGTGAAATCTCTGGGCTTAACCCAGAGGCTGCTTTCAAAACTGCCGTGCTCGAGTGCGAGAGAGGTCAGTGGAATTGCAGGTGTAGCGGTGAAATGCGTAGATATCTGCAGGAACACCCGTGGCGAAGGCGGCTGACTGGATCGCAACTGACGCTGAGGAACGAAAGCTAGGGGAGCAAACAGGATTAGATACCCTGGTAGTCCTAGCCCTAAACCATCAGGACTTGGGGTGGCCCGCGTAGGCGGGTCGTCCCGTAGCTAACGCGTTAAGTCCTGCGCCTGGGGAGTACGGTCGCAAGACTGAAACTCAAAGGAATTGACGGGGGCCCGCACAAGCGGTGGAACATGTGGTTCAATTCGACGCAACGCGAAGAACCTTACCTGGGCTTGAACCGCTACTGACCAACGGTAGAAATATCGTCTTCCCGCAAGGGACAGTAGTAGAGGTGCTGCATGGCTGTCGTCAGCTCGTGCCGTGAGGTGTTGGGTTAAGTCCCGCAACGAGCGCAACCCTTATTCGTAGTTGCCACCCGCAAGGGGGAACTCTACGAGGACTGCTCCGGATAACGGAGAGGAAGGTGGGGATGACGTCAAGTCAGCACGGCCTTTATGTCCAGGGCTACACACGTGTTACAATGCGCGGCACAGACTGTTGCGAACCCGCGAGGGGGAGCTAATCGGAAAAAACCGCGCTCAGTTCGGATTGCAGTCTGCAACTCGACTGCATGAAGCTGGAATCGCTAGTAATGGCGTATCAGATCGACGCCGTGAATACGTTCCCGGGCCTTGTACACACCGCCCGTCACATCACGAAAGTGAGCTGTACTAGAAGTCGCCCAGCCAACCGTAAGGGGGCAGGCGCCCAAGGTATGGCCCATGATTGGGGTGAAGTCGTAACAAGGTAGCCGTAGGAGAACCTGCGGCTGGATCACCTCCTTTCTAAACATAGCGGCAAACGATCCTGTGCAGGTGTGCAGGTGAAGTTGCCCAAGCTTCGGAAGCTCTCACGGGCATCCGAGGTAATCGCTCGAACGATTCTTCTTCGGGCGGGTTCTGGCAGATCTCATCTTTACGAAAGACGCATTCCATATGCGCCCTGAACGCGCACTTGATGTGCGCTGCCCAGTTTTCAAAGAGCCATCCAATGCGAAAGCCCGCCGAGAAATCGGCGGGCTTTTTGTTTT
>CAWESM010000002.1:0-182931 GCA_963811715.1 Terriglobia bacterium | reverse complement strand
CCCCGCAACCATCCGAATGCGCCAGTCTGACGGCTGGCGCGTTCGGGCCAATCCCGGGTCGTCCGCGAGCAAGTTCCAAGTTCCCTCGGCAACGTAATGCCAATCCAAACGATCATCGGTCGGAATCATTCGTATTTCACTTAAGTGCTTGTGCAGCTCAGGCTTGGCCAACGCCGGGTCACGGTTTAGCAATCCTCTAAGGTCCGCGATTCCGTTCTCCACGAATCGCCGCATTGCACCCAGGTGCATTTCAAGGGAGTCTTTCGACCCAGATAGCAGGCGCTGAGTTATGGAAGATATCTCAGCCTCGCGTGTTAGGATCTCTTGAAACAGATACGCCGAGTGTCCATGTTCCGCGATCGCATCTGAAAAATTACGAATCTCTCGCTCCAACTTTTCCTTGCGCTGCCGAATTTGAGACATTTCACTCGAGAGGCTCGATAGTGAAGCGCGCAACTGTCTCCCGAATTCGTCTAGCGCGTAATCAACCACTTCCTTGCGGAGTAGGTCGGTCTGGAGTTTCCCGAGCAGCCGCTCTTCTAGTTCGTCTCGGCGGATATAGAGATCGTTGCTACAGGTGCCGCGATTAAAGTAGTTCGAGCAGACGTACTTTCGGTGGCGGTGGGTTCCACTGCGGCTCGGTATCAGGTCTTTCAGTGTAGGCCGTTAGAGCGGTCTCCGCTTCCTTCATGTGCCGTTCTGCTTCACGTACCTGTTCGAATGTGGACATGATCACCAAACTTTGCGAGTCGCGGCTATCGGCAGACTTGATCGAAGACCGAGCCCTGACTGGCAAGCAGTATGAATCGGTCAATGGCGTCTAGCTCTTCCGGGTTGAAGTGGGCTTGGACTCGATTCCTCAACTGGACAGAAAGTTCGGCCCATTCTTCCTTTGATGTACCACGTTGATTCTTAAAACTATCTGGCTGTGTACTACTATGCGGGAAAGTACTTTGTTCTGAGAAAAACCTGCGATGAACCGCCAGCATGTGGTCCCACAATTCACGTTCCGAATCGTACCAACCGTTGCATACACAACAGGTGATTCGAGCCACTTGCGGTTGTGCCATGTACGTTTACCCCCTAAATCCTCGCTTGCCTCCTTTAACATTGCGATTTTGTCTTACGATATACTTTTGTCCACTCCAGAGAAAGAAGCATGCGAGAAAGGTTTCAGGAGAAATGGAGAATGCACGTTAAGAGACGCGGGCCGCTCTTGCACGTGCCTCTGTTAACCGGATACAAAAAGAGCGCTTCTCTTGCGTGATCACAACATTATCTTCAGGTACCAGCCAGCCGATGGCCCAGTCGAAGATAGGCGTCTTGCCGTTCACCTCTCTATTGAGCTGTGTGAGTGACAATCCGCCTTTGGCATCCAGCTTTTGCCAAATCTTCCCCGCTGCTGAACCAATTTCTTCTTGCATCACAAGCTCCTTACAGACCGAAGGACCTCGGTCCCGTCAGCCAGGTTGCAACAACCGCTTAAAAGCAGCACGTCCTCTGATTGATGCCGGTCAGGCAGCGGCAGTCTTAACGAGGACGGGAATCTTCTTGCCCATCCCAATCTTCAACAGCCTGATTTCAAGTATGCCGTCGCTGAGTGTCGCGTTCACCATGTCCGGGTCGATTTGGGAGGGGAGGTCCAAGACGCGGAAGATTTGATTTGAGCGCCGCTCAGAGTAGACAGTCTCTCCCTCATTTTGTTCCGATGCCTCTTGTCTCTTGCCGGTGATGCAAACCGAGCGAGGCGCAACTCGTACTTCTAGATTCTGCTCGCTGAATCCCGGCACGTCGGCACGGATGGTGAGTCCAGTTTCTGTGTCAGTGATATCCACTGGGACGTTAAGCAGGATTTCGGACATTGCCCTAAGCCAGTCCTCACGATCATAGCCGTGCGCAAATCCCCTGGACTCAAACAACTCGTAGGCGCGACGCCCGATCAGTTCGTTGATCTCTTGTGCGCGCTCAAAGAACGGGTCGCTTGCAATGAGCGTAAGGGTCTCCGGGGTGCGGACAAATGCCGTTGCGGCTTGACTTCCCATTTGTATTTCTCCTTTCGTTGAAATATCGCGGCTTCATGAAGGATACCGCCTGCGTCTCTTCGGTCACGCAGCAACGTAGACCTGGACCAAATGTCGGGGTTCGGCTTAGCGGGACCGCAGTCCAGTAAGCTAACGCAGCTCACTTGTGGATATCAAGGGCAGGCAGCCAACGAGCATCGAATATGCCGTTCTACCGATGGGTACTCGTCTGGACACATAAGCACTTTTGAAAATGTGAAAATTCTATATCTCAATATACTTGAAACAAACTTGGACAGGTTCGGTCGCCAAACCTTCAGCCTGTCATGCAGACAAATGCGGTCATCTTCAGGCCTGGCCGCATTTTCATTTAAGGGTAGGAAGCCCAACTGTTCTAAGGAGATTGAGCATTTGCACCGACTGACAAAATTCCTGTCCAGCCGTCGAAGTTTGAGGTATGCTCCCCCAACTCGTTTTCCGGGTTCGTTGGCAGTTCAAACTCTATCGGAGGAAATAGACATCTGGTCATCGGTGATCGCTTGCGGGCATTGCGTGAGGAGAAGAAGTTTTCACAAGGCGACATTGAAAAAAGAACGGGATTGCTTCGCTGCTACGTTTCGCGCCTGGAAAATGGCCACACTATTCCCGCTGTCGAGACTCTTGAGAAATTCGCCCCCGCCCTTGAAGTCCCGATGTATCGACTCTTCTATGACGGCGAGAAGCCTCCCAAATTGCCGAATCTCCCGAAGCGAAGGACAGCCGACGATCTTGCATGGGGGAGCAAGGGCAAGGATGCACGCCAGCTAGCCAAGTTCTGCCGCCTTCTTGGTCGCACGAACGATAGCGATATGCGATTGCTCTTTTCTATGGCGCGAAAAATGGCGAGGCGGAAGGCCGTTTGATGAGTCCGAGCGGTTAGCCTTTATGGGCTCGCTGTTGCCTCACCTTTGCCCACCGCGCCTTCTGAGCCTTTCCTATCTTTCTTCGGGCGGCAGCGGAAAGCGTGCGCTTCTCGCCATTTTGGCTCGGCGTCGAATTTGTTCCAGCCAGTTCACGCAGGGCGGAGATTACTTTATCCAGTTTCGCCAGTTCCTTTCGTGTCTGAGCACGTTCAGTTTGCAACGTCTTGATAATTTCGGTTATTTCGATGCTTGCCATATAATCTGCGATCTCCTTTGAATGAATTTCGACAGACAGACTACCATGGATCGCTTTACGTGACCCAGTTTAAGGAGAGGAATCTTCGCGGATGAATCCGTCACCGCCCGGTCACGCCACCATGACACCGCTACGTAGGGAATGGACCACGTAGGATTCTATCGGGGACCATTACATTGAAATGCTTGTTGCACCTGATGCAGGGAATCGTCTGGTCGCCCATCTGTGCGAATCCAGTACGGGCGACAACATGAACTTTCTGCTTGGTTTTGCAGTGTTGGCATTCCACCGTTATCACGACATAGTGCTCGTCGGGCATCGCTGTTCCTCTGTGCGCCGGATTCTATCACGCACGGCCTCGGCGATGATCTCAGGGTAGCGCGAAGGTTGGATAGCGGATGCTGGTTCCGAACCCCCGTGGAAGATTCGCTCTAGTTATTTTTTCAATCACGGGCGGCAGCAGTATGCTGTAGTGGTGGGATAGCGCAAGCGCCGTTTCATTGTAGAAATAAATCGTCAGGTATTTGTTCCCATATCGTTGCTCGAAAGCGTCGTCATCAAGAGCCACAAATCGGTCGAGAAAATAAACTTCTGCAAGCTCTTTAACTACTGAATGCGGCGGGCGCGGGTCAACCAGATATTGCATTAAGTTCATCTGGGCCCCAGCCAAAATATCTTGGTTTGTGAAGCCGATGACGTGGAAAACGTCTTCGCCCTTTAATTCAGGTTGGGGCATGGGCCTCGTTCCTCCACGCGGATTATACCGCGCGCCGAAATGGGTCAGTGCGCGAACACTGCTATCCAAGCCCACTTTAGAACAGCCAGAAAAATCAGAATGCCGCTTCCGGCAAGAAACAGGATTTCAATTATTCTGACCCAGTCTTCCAATTCGTTGAACTTGCGCACGAGTAGTTTGAGACCGAGGATGACCAGCAAGATAATCGCCCACACCTTGAAGATATAGGAATGGAAAAATCCTGAGTTCATTGCGGCAGCCACGCTGACGGGCCGCTTCTGCGCCGCCGCACCGGTTAGGCCCAGAAGCACCAGAGTCGGCAGCCAAATCGTTCGCAGGAAGATTCTCTTCATGAGTGTGACAGCGGTCGGCCAAATCTGTCGATCTTACTGGGCGGTCATGCCATCTGCATTCGAGGCTGTACCATCCACTCTTATATACGAATGGGATGAGCAGATATTTCAACAAATGGCGAGGCGGAAGGCCGTTCCTGCTCGTCTTGGCTAACCTTTGCCGTTTGGTGCGTCACCAACGGAACAGCAAAGAAAATCTCCCCTGCGGCGGATTGAACGCCACAAACGCGTGAGAACCTGAAAGAATTACATGGCTAATGCCCCTGGGCATATGCTGTTGAAAACCCCCTATGTGATTGAATTTAATTTGTTTTCCAACAACGTTTCGTATTGGCAGGACGATTGCTCCTAAACGATGGGGGCAAGACGTATTGATGCGCAGAAACGGCGCAAACGTCTCGAATTATCAAGGCGCGTCCCATTGACATTCAATGTTCCAGCCAGAGCTTTGGTTACGGGAATTGCTGTTTTTGAAGGGGGCCCGGCAGGCGGCATAGTGATGGGCGGTTGTATGGAGCTGATCCCGCCCAGTCCTAAATTCAAACCACACGCCGGTTTTAGGAGGTTTAATGTTCTGGTTTATCATAGCGGGTTTGGGGTTGCTGATGGTAGGGACGATCTGGTTGCAGAAACGGACGCAGTAAAGGACGTTCCGACTCTTCTACGGTATTGGGCCCCCATCTCGTTTTCAGGTTCTTCGGCAGTTCAAGCCCTGTCGGAGGAAATAAACATATGGTTATCGGAGAGCGTTTGCGTGCGTTGCGCGAGATAAAGAAATTCACTCAGGGCGAAATTGAAAAGCGCACCGGATTGCTTCGCTGCTACATCTCTCGTGTCGAAAACGGGCACACCGTGCCTGCTGTCGAAACACTTGAAAAGTTTGCCCGCGCCCTTGAAGTCCCGATGTACCAACTGTTTTATGACGGCGAGAAGCCTCCCAAATTGCCGAATCTCCCGAAGCGAAGGACAGCCGACGATCTTGCATGGGGGTCCAAGGGCAAGGATGCACGGCTGCTTGGCAAGTTCTGCCGCCTGTTCAGCCGCATGGAAGCAGGTGACCTGGGAATGGTGCTGTTCATGGCACAGAAGATGGCGAGACGAAAAGCTGTTTGAGCCGAATTATCTTAAGATTGGGCGATCCGACGCGGCCTGCGGTTAGGCTCTCAGGCGACTCGTTTGCTCCGTCTTGCAATGTGCTCGCGCTAATTGCTACCAAGAACGACGAACGGCTGAAGCTGTCGAGAATTAATTTCAATTACAAAAAATTCATTCACTGAATACTCGGCCAACTCCTGGAGTTTCCGGTCGGCGTCATACTGTCCGGGCACGCAGACTCGCCAAATAGAAGAACCATCGGGAAGCTTCTCAAATATATCGTATTCAGGACGCATCGTGGCGTACCTCAAGGGACGAGAATTCGGAACTGAAGATTGGGAGTTCTTTTATATCCCGCGAGTCTTTATAGAGCAAGTTATAATGTAGGCGTTATACGCAGCTTATTCGCAGCTATCGTTCACTGATGGGGTAATCGTCAGGAAACAGGCATCCTACACACGCCTTGATACGCATTCTGCTTGCGATTAACAAAATAAGAAACGCAAGGTCAATCGTTCAAATGAAATTCACGATGCGCCGCGTGAAAGTTCGTGATTACTCGTGGAGAACAACATTCAGAAGGGAAGGGTTGATGTGGAGACCGCCATCGTATCCAATGAAGCCTAGCTTTCTGAATTTAGCCATGAAAAAGTTGACCCGAGAGCGAGTTGTGCCAATCATTTTTGCTAGCATTTCCTGCGAAATGTTGGGAAGCATCTTTTGGGGTTCTTCTTGCCTGCCGTACCGAGTGAGCACCAGAAGAGTGCGCGCCAGCCGTTTCTCGCTGGAGTTGAAGAGCTGGTCGATCAAATCCTCCTCGATCCGGCAGTTGCGTTCAAGCATATAGGTGATGAAGCGGTCGGCAAACGCACGTTCAACGTGGAGCACACGGATCATCTCGTTTTTTTGGATGGCGAGCACAGTCGCCGGTGTCAGCGCGACCGCCGTCCCCATACGAACAGACTGACCTGTCAGACACCCCTCTCCAAAGAAATCATCTGGTCCCAGAATTGCCACAACTGCTTCTTTGCCAACCTCGTTGACAACGGACAGCTTCAGGCTGCCTTTTTGAATGTACATGACATCCGTAGCGGGATCACCCTGAGAGTAGGCTGCCTCTGATCTTCGATACTCGACAACTTTTCTCGCAATACCGACCGAAGCGAGGTACGCCTGGGCATTGAAAATGTGCTTTTTATTGGCTTTTGTCGCGCTGGAATTCGCGATTGCTTCCATGACGCCCCCCTTAAGACATGCCGGGTTACGACTTGTCGGCATCCTCGGTTATTGCAACCTGCCAACCAATGAACGAGGTCTACCCACTGCCAGCTCTCTGGGCAGCTTTGAGAATAAGTTAGAACGCATTGAGTCACAATCGGTGACAGCAGCCATAAAATCAAGCGTCCACTTCCGGACGGTGTTAACTCTTACGGTACATACCGGAGCAGGGATATTCATCCCGTTGCGCGGCAGAGCAAGATCAGTTGTTCAACTGAAAGTCAGCCTGTGCCCGCCTGATAAAATTCCTGGGCCTCCTTTGAAGTTTGGAGTATGCTGCTCCGTCCCCAGTTCTACCGAAGTTGACCATCGAGCAGATTACATTCTGCGGAGGGTTACGGCATGAATATCGGGGACCGTTTGCGCGCGTTGCGTGAGGAGAAGAAGTTTACACAAGGCGAAATTGAAAAGCGCACGGGGCTTCTCAGTGCTTATGTTTCGCGTGTGGAAAACGGACACTGTGTCCCGGCTGTCGAAACTCTGGAGAAGTTCGCCCGCGCCCTTGAAGTCCCGCTGTACCAACTCTTCTACGATGGTGAAAAGCCGCCCAAGCTAGCGAACGTCCTGAAGCGCAAGACTGCCGACGACATTGCGTGGGGCAGTTCAGGTAAAGACGCGCGTTGGCTCGCCAGGTTCCGCCGCCTTCTTAGTCACACCGAAGAGAGCGACCGGAAAATATTGATGTTCATGGCTCGACAGATGAAGAGGACGAGGGCTGTTTGATCGCGGCCCGATCAAGCGACCCCCCAAACTTGCGGGGACGTAGGCAGGTGAAGGAAGAAACGAGGAGTGGAAAAGCTGAGACACTATTTCCTATGTGATCGGCGGAGCGATTCCTACCAGTTGAGGTGGTGTTCGGGAACAAACTTTGCGAGTCGCGGCTATCGGCACACATGATCGAAGACCGAGCTCTGACTGGCAAGCAGTATGAATTGGTCAATGGCGTCTGGCTCTTCCGGGTTGAAGCGGGCTTGGACTCGATTCCTCAACTGCACAGAAAGTTTGGCCCATTCTTCCTTTGAAATACGAAGTTGAATTTCAAAGGTATCAGATTGTGCGCCAACTTGCTGGAAAGTACTTTGCTCTGAGACAAACCTGCGATGAACCGTCTGCATGTGGTTGCGCAATTCACTTTCCGAATTGTACCAACCGTTGCATACACTACATGTGATTCGAGCCACTTGTGGTTGTGCCATGTAGGTTTACCTCCTATATTTTCGCTTGCCTCCTTTAAGAGTGTGATTTTATCTTAGGCCTCCCCGAGAGGGGGGCAATGGGAATCGATCATTCAGGCTGTGGAAAAATGCGATGCCTGTGGATAACATACAGGGTGACGCCAAGGTCTCGTCCGCCAACGAGCATCGAAAAACCTCGGCAGGAGCAAGCCAAGCAACAAGTAGAGCACGGTCGCTGCAAGACCAACGAACAAAGCAAGGGTTCGGCACCTTTCTCAGCAGGCGTTTCGGAGGCGTAGCCCTCCCACATTCGGATAAGCCCGTTTATCGAGACTTGGCATACGGAGACGAGACCAAAAGAAGATTTGCTACTATCACAATCTGATAAGCTTCCTCCGATACCCTCTATAATGCAATGCTTGCCGAAGTCGAAGTGGACATGGACGGCAATATGAGAGTTCCGGTGAAAGGGGATTTTCGCCTCCGAGGGGGTAAATCTTGGAAGGTCGAAGTCGTGATGGCAGAGCACACGGGGACCGCCTTGCCCATACCCAAAGTCTATTTACGCCAAGAATAGATATGAGTCTGACCTGCCCCCCGTTTTGGTCCAATCATAAGTTAGCACTCGGGGCTTGGTTCTGAATCTGCTCGGAGGGGCGGGGGATGAGCCCGTCGCCGTCGAGGCTGTGGGAAAGTGGGAATCCCGCGCTTTTTGCGGGATTTCCAAGCGGAGAGGAAAAGTGGTTTGTACTTTTCCTCGCAGCGTCTTTTCCACAGCCTTTTTCTCCGCCGATTTCCGCCGCGAATTCCGTCGGGGTTCGATACCCCAGGCTGCTGTGCGGCCGTACCGTATTGTAATCCACCCGCCACGTTTCGATGATTCTCCGCGCTTCCTCCAGGCTCACGAACCAGTTCTGGTTCAGGCATTCGTCCCGGAACTTCCCGTTAAAACTTTCGATGAACGCATTCTGCACCGGTTTCCCCGGCTCGATGAAGTGCAACGCCACGCCATGCGCATACGCCCACTGGTCCACCGCCTGGCTGACGAACTCCGGCCCGTTGTCCACCTGAATCGCTTCCGGATAGCCCCGCTCTTGCGCCACTTCTTCCAGCATCTGTACCACGCGCGATCCTGGCAGCGAAGTGTCCACTTCGATCCGCGGCGCTTCCCGCGTGAACCCGTCCATCAAGTTCAGCGTGCGAAAGGGCCGCCCGCTCGCCAGACTGTCCCGGGTGAAGTCCATCGTCCACAGCTGATTCTCCCGTGTGGGCAGCACCAGCGGCACGCGCGCTTCGGCCCGGAATCGCTTGCGTTTCTTGCGCCGCATCGCCAGCCCTTCCTCCCGGTAGATCCGGTAGACACGCTTGTGATTCACCACCCACTTCGCAGTTCCGTTCTCTTGCTCCCGCCGCAGCAGTTCATGCACCCGCCGGTACCCGAAGCGCGGACGTTCGCCCGCGATTTCCCGCAGCCGCGCTCGCAGCGCCGCATCGTTCCGTTCCCTCCGCTGATAACGGCAACTCCCTCGGTGCATTCGCAGCAGCCCACAAGCGCGCCGCTCGCTCAGTCTGGCTTCCGCGCGCGCGACTCGTACCGCCTCTCGCTTCGCCGGTGGGCTTACCACTTTTTTGATAGCACCACCTTCAACGCATCGATGTCCAGCGCCTGCTGCGCCACAATCTTCTTCAGCCGTCCGTTCTCGTCTTCCAGTTGGCGCAAACGACGCGCCTCGTTCACCTCCAACCCCCCGTATTTCGCTTTCCAGTGGTAAAACGTGGCATCGCTGATCCCGATCCGCCGGCAGAGTTCCTTCACCGGAACTCCCGCCTCCGCCTCTTTCAACACCCCCACAATCTGCTCTTCTGAAAAACGGCTCTTCTTCATGGACGCTTCTCCTCTCGTGGTCTTATACCCGGAGAAGCTAACTTATGGTTGGACTAGTTTTCGGGGGGCAGGTCAAGTCAACGGTAGGACTTAATGGTGAAGGCTGCGAGCGCTATGTGGTCCGTTCTAAGCGTTTTGATCGGCGTTCTGGTTGGCGCGTTCATCGCGGACCGAATCCAGAGAAAGCGGGAGAATACAAACAGTAAGAAAGAAGAATATCGCGAACTTTTGAGCACATTGACTCAGGCCTCCAGTAAAATTGCCGATTTTCACGGCCCCATCGTTGCGCATAGCCCGGACGAAGAACGGGCCTATTACGAAGCTAAAGAAAAAGCACTCATTGTGATAGACACCCGACTTTTCATCACAAGTGAAATTGAGAAGATGGACCTACGCAGTCGATGGATAAGTGCTGTCCACGATGTGGAGCATGGGGGCCACAGTCTTGTGTTTCGGCGAATTGTAAGGCAGATGATGAGGCAGATCATCAGTGCTGGAAAACATCTCATCGAGTGAGTTTTAGCAACGAAGACGGGGAAGTCCAATCGAGCGGCAGACCAAGGCCAACTGTTCAAATGAAATTCAGGATGTTCCGCGACGACAAAAGTCCTGGTCTTCCATTAACGGTTAGGTTATGCTCTCTCGTTAGCTATTTGACCACACTTAGTTGTTGGAATCATTCACAAGCTATGGAGGATCAATCCATGATTATCGGAGATCGTTTGCGTGCGCTGCGTGAGGAGAAGAAGTTTTCACAAGGCGAGGTCGAGAAACGAACGGGATTGCTCCGCTGCTATATCTCTCGTGTGGAAAACGGACACACGGTTCCTGCTGTCGAAACACTTGAGAAAATGGCACGCGCCCTGGAAGTCCCGATGTACCGACTCTTTTATGACGGCGAAAAACCGCCCAAGATGCCGAATCTTCCGAAGTACAAAACGTCCGATGACATTGCGTGGGGCAGCAAAGGCGAGGATGCAAACCAGCTAGCCAAGTTCCGCCGCCTTCTTGGTCGCACGAACGATAGCGATATGCGATTGCTCTTTTCTATGGCACGAAAAATAGCGAGGCGGAAGGCCATTTGACCTGAATTGTCTTAAGCTTGGGCGCTCCGACGCGGCTTACGTACTTGGCACCTCGGAGTCTTGTCCGGTTCCCACGGTCCCAACTCCGCCACCCGGCAACGAACCTGAAGCTTTCAGTTCTCTTGCCCTTTTTCTGCCTGCGGCTATAGCCGCATTATGCGTAGCGAAACCTTTCCCCGTTTCCGTCACAGCGTTGTTTGAATCGCGGATTTCATAAAACCATGCCATAGGATTTCCTCAACATCTATTTTCCGGGTGAAGGGCAGCGCGCAACCATCAAATTTTCAGTGTGTTGCCTTAACTGGTATCTGGAGCGCCGGGCGCGGCCCGGCACCTTCTATCCCGAGGGTCAGGTATCGAGTAAGAATGCCTATACCTTTTCGTCGTTGCCACGCTTCCGCACCCCCGCCTAGAGTAATTGTACACGGGCCCTTCGGGGCCAAATCTACAGGGGATCGGATGAGGAAAATAATATGTTAACAAAGCAGACGCAGCCTGAACCACCTGGCACATCATCGGCGCATTGGTCGAAATCTCCAGCCGGACCTTTCAACGCAACCGCCTTTGTGAGCCCGAATAGTCCTGCGACCAGCAATGTCGTGTGCCTGGGGGCAACTCTCACGATTGAGGGCAAGATCACGAGCGACGAAGATTTGCAGATCGACGGCAAAGTTTCAGGGTCCGATCTCGCTCCAAGGCCGAAGGCTGACCGTAGGACGCACCGCTGAGTTGGATTCCGAAGTCACCGCAGGCGAAGTCATTGTCTATGGAAAGGTCACGGGCAATCTTCATGCTCGCGACCGAGTCGAGATTAAGAAGAATGGCTCGGTGGTCGGCGATATTACAACGACTCGGGTCAGTATTGAGGATGGCGCTGATTTCAAGGGCCACATGGAGATTGATCGTCCCAAGCAGAAAATCGACGCTGATTCCGAAAGCGTTGGCGTTCCGGTTGCCGTTGAAATAATTTGAAATTATCTCGTCTCGGTCGTGTCTCTTGGAGGAATACCCATGCCCACAAAACGAAGCTTGGCAGCGAAGAAAACGGCTCGAACGCGGAAATTGAGGGTGGCTGGCGAGAAGGCAGCTAAGACCCGGAAGCTGAAGGCGGCAGGCACGAAAGCTGCGAATACGAGAAAGCGGAGAGCAGCAGCTTGGAAGGCAGCAGCGACCGAGAAACCACGGGCTGTTGCCACAGAATTACGAGTTGTCCCAGCCGAAGTACAGGCTGCCCCAGCAGAAGTACCGCCTACCACGGCGAGCGAGTGAGACTTGGCATTCTTCGGGGTGGCGGTACGGCCCCGGACGCCGCTACACCGGGAATGGGCCGTCTACAATCTTATCGGGGACCATTACCCAGATATAATTGTAACAGTTGAGGCATGAAATCGTCCGTTCGCGCATCTGTGTGCCGCCAGTGCTGGCGGCAATATGAACCTTCTGCTTGGTTTTACAGTGTTGGCATTCCACCTTCATAATGAAATAGCGTTCGTCGGCCATCGCTGTCCCTCCCGGCGAGCCCGGATTCACTTCGTCGGTGAAAGTATCGTCATTGAACTTTTTGTGTGTTCCAGCGCATCCGTAAGTCCATCGGTCAATTTGTGCTCTCTTGCCAGGGAATGCAGTTTGTCCCACAGTGCCGAATCCGCCTGTCTAAAACGGACCGTCCCTATAGCTTCGATTTGATTAAAGAGTTGGTGGTAGACTTCATTCAAACCTTTGAACGTTCCGAGGTTATCCGAACTCCGCGCAAGCACTGTCAGGTGTGCACCTACCGTTGCAAGGAAAATCTGCTTCTCTGGATTCGTAAGCCCTAGATAGCAGCCTTTTATTTCCTCCATCGTTCCCGCCATGATTGCCTCCTGATTCATTCTGCGCCCCGCGTAGCGATTCACGAGCGCCATGGACACGCAGCGCGGGATTGGAGAATAAATCCCGGTGCTGATCGTGTCCATCAGCCACAGGCTGATTCTTTCGTAGGACGCAGGCTGACAGATTTGTAGGTGTATGTCTTACACGGTACTTTCTAGATGAGGAAGGGCGCGGCCCCGTTAAGTTGATTTCGCCAGATTGTCCATCTCGCCTAGGAGGTCGAGCCGCTTCTTTTCGAGATTTCGCAATTCTTGAACGAGTTTGCGGCGAACCTCAGACTTGAGCGGTTTCTTCAAATTGCGAATTATCGTTTCCGCGCTCTCATCGAGAGAAAGGTAAGTCTCCAATAGGCCGTCAAACGCTTTCTTGTACCCGTCGTTTGCCATATTCAAACGCCTCCCGTTCGGATAGTCGAGAGTCGAATCGTAGAAATTCGCTGTCATGCAAGTCTGCGGCACCGTCAGGCGCGGAGTCTTTCGCATTCGCTAATGCTACCGCCACCGCTAATTTCTTCGCTTTACTCTCACCCCATGAGGGGCATAGCATTTGGGAAAGATACCCTATTGAGAAACGGGGGTGAACGCAAATGACCGAAGAACAAATGACGCCGGGAGCCTATTTACAGCGGCAGATTACGCAGAGGTCTCGGAAAGTTGCGAAGAGCAACAATACCACTGGTTATGTGGCGATGTGGCCTGAGGCTGTCAAGGAAGTATTGGCGAAATTTCCAAATCTTTCACCCGCAGATAAAGCGGCCCTGCGCGGTAATGTTGATGGGCAAATTCACTCAATGGGCGCACGGACCAAACAAGATTTCACAGCAGCGTTGCAAGCGGTGGCGCGGGTTCTTGGGTCGTAGGACTGACGCCTGCGCTTTCAAGAAATATGGATTCACTCTCAGCCTTCTTTTGGCCTTGGCCGCAGCCACGCCAGCCTTGGCCAACAAGAAACCCACGCAGGTCTGCAAGGTTAACTTCGCTGTCGTCCACCCTGATGAGACTTTTGAAGAGATCACGCGCCGAATGCTCGGGAAGGGGTTTCCGCGCACCACGAGCGCGTTCAAGTGTGAATTCCGCAAGGCGTTTGATTTGGGAAGACAAAAATGAAGTGGAAGGACGCAATCGCGGGACCAACGGGGACAGTGTACAAAGACACGAATGCGTTCCGCCTGCTCTATCCGTTCCCCACCAAAGAAGAAGCGCAAGAGCACGCCAATTGTTTGCAGACTGTCGGGGTGAAGGTCATCCTATCAGAAGGCCATTTGAGAGATTTTGGACATGAGTGCAGGTCAGCGGAAGATTCTGCATCAACTATTTAGCGGACGATCCTTATTCCGACGCCCTCATTGCGGGTCTGAAGTCGGGATATTTTGTCCGATTTCCCTTCACCAACATCTCGGAAGTTGTAGCACACATTGTGGTCGCAGTCATTCTGGCGTCTGCCCTTTGGAAGATTGGTCGCTTATTGATGCAAAGGAAAACCAAAACGCCCGATATGGCCATTGTCGGAGACTCTAAAATTCACAAGCGCTTTTTGGATTCACACGTTCTCTTCCTTCGGGAGTTCACCGAACTGCAAGAGCTTGCTGACAAGATGTGGGATTTGGCACTTAAAAAGTACAATCAGCCGCGACAGACGGAGCCAGAAGGTCAAGAGGTGGAGAAAGACACCGCGCTGAGACTAGCGCAAATAATCGTGTTCTACCTTTCGCGAGCCACTTTCGATGTCCTCAATGATGTGTTTGTTCTCGCTGGCAACTGTAGAGGATTCGCCGCAAAGATGATGCTACGGGTGATGTACGAACATTTGGTGACTGCATCATTCATCGCGTTGAAACCAGAGGAGGCAAAACATTTCGATGACCACGGAGTCATTGAGAATTGGAAAGTGTGGAATAGGACGCTCAAGGTCATTCCCCAGGTCAAAGATATGGTCCCAGCCGAGACCATTGCAAACCTGGACGATAAGCAAAAGCAAGTGAGAACGCAATTGAAATCAGAGATATGCAGCAAGTGCAAACAACAAAACACCCAGGCGGCGTGGACGCGAGTCAATGTTGACACTATGGCGGAACAGGTAGACGCTGGGACAGGCACAAGCCTTGCGAATCTTTATGCCACTTGCTATTTGATGCCCACCGCTCTGATGCATCCAACGCCGTTTGGAATGGAAGCGCGGCTCGAAAAAACTGAAGCAGGTTTGATTTACAAAGACCTGCCCGAAGCGGAAGCGCACGACTCACTGATGCGCGCGCATGGTTTAGTGTTGCGATTGTTTAAGCTAATGAATGCGTATTTCAATCTTGGATTAGACGCAGAGTTGAGTGTGCGTTGGGACGCATTTCCCAAGATTTGGAGTGGCGCACTTGTTGATCCGCCTGCAGAAACAGCCTGATGGCGCGAACATGAACTGCTATATTTTGGTACAAATTGTCATCGAAATTGTCATTAATGACGACTAAAATGCCCTATCGCGGCCTAAAGTCGAAAGTCCTAAGCGGTTGTCTTTTCAGCGTAACCTAACGCCGCCTAAAGTCGGGAATCCCCTGATGAAGGGTGAGGTCGGTGGTTCAAGTCCACCCAGGCCCACCATTTCTAGAGGTTGGAGGTTCGAAGCTAGAGGCTAGACGGAAAACCTGACCCTCCACGATTCGAGCATGGATCGGGCTACGGAAGATCAGCTCGGTTCATCCTGGGCGCCGAATAATGATTCCGACTGAAGCCATTGATGACCTACTGGAAAAGGGATTGACTCCTGCGCGAAAAGACCCCTTGCCAGAACTTCGTGCCGCTCGTTGGGCGAAGTTGATCCGGGGGATCTGTCTGAAACGCAACAATACGTCACAGCGCGCTGGTCGTTCCGGCAGCCTAACCCCTTAACAATAGCCGATTGCCTCGCGCTGAATGCAACAGAACGGACATTCTGTTGTGGCCATGATTTTGTACGGGACGGTCCGGGCTTCTCACCTCGCACAAGATTTAACCTTAGAAGAGCCTGCCTCGGAAGCAGAAGGTGGCTCCCGAAACTTCCGCCGGACAAATCGAAGGTAACTTCCGAGTGGGCGAGACGCCTCGAATGAGTCCGACGCGAAAGACACTTCTCCGTGTAGCGCGTTTACCAAGAGTTTGGCGGGCGAGGTGGCCTATTGAGATCGCGACAATGTCTGATTCAGTAGGCGTGATGAAAGATTCTTACCTTTCGGATCGGTTTGCATCTCAACTTCCACAACCGCTACCTTCAGACCGATATCGACGAGTGGCAATGTCGCTGGAGTCCGGGTCGCTCAGGACCTACGACCCCTTCGTGTAAGTAATGGTGAAGGTGGTCGATCCTCCACCCGACTCGACATCCCTCAGGACGGTCAGCTTTCCGCCGTTCAGGCTTAAGATATCCCTCCCCCAGTTCATCCCCTTCTTGAAGTGCAGGTGCAACTTCGCCCCGTCCCAGTGCGCGTGGGTCTTCAAGCCTTTGAGATCACCCGGGGGATCGACCATCAGTTTGTCATCCAAAGTGAAGGTCTCTGTTTCGGATCCGATCTGGATCGAGATTTGGTTCTCAGTCTGCGCGATCACCAGCGACTGTGGCGCCTGGGCAAAAATGTCCCGAACGCTCGCCCCATAGGCATCGTTCGCGTCTCCGCCTCCACCCAATGCACCACCGGTCCCCGGTGGGCGCCCGTTTCGAGGGTCCGTCGACGGGTCGATCTGAGCGGCCTTCCACGTTCCGGAAAAGTTGACACCTTGGGCCGGCGAGAGTGCGGGCACAGCTAGAAGCAGGGCCAACACTGTCAAAACGCTTCTCATTCTCATGTCATTAATCTCCGTTTCCAAGAAGGCATTTCGCCAGACAACTTAGCTCGACCCTTTCCTCATGAGCGGTATGGGCTTGTAAATGTGCGATGGGTCGGCTCCCGCCCGTGGCTTGAACTTCTGTGGGCGCCCACCGAAGACTTCCGCTGTATAGAGATTGCCGCCGCTGTCGGCCGAGAATTCGTGGACCGCCCAGAACAAGCCTGGCGTTGTGCCGTGCGTTCCCCAGGCGTACAGCAGATGCCCGTTGAGGTCGTACTTCAAAAACTTGTCGAGCGGCCCGGAGAACACCCAGAGGTTACCGTCGTCGCTGACCCGGATGTGGTAGGGTTGGGTAACGTTCGGAAATTGATCCAGGTACTTGCCGTTCTCATCGAACACTTGAATGCGGTTGTTCGCTCTATCGGCGACGTAGACATGGTGGTCACTATCACTGGTGACCGAATGCGGTGTGTTGAATTGGCCGTTTCCCGTGCCCGGCGTACCCCATGTCATCAGGTACTTTCCGTTCTTGTCGAACTTCACGACGCGCGTGTTGCCGTAGCCGTCGCTGACATAGAAAGTGCCATCGGGTAGCCACGTGATGTCCGTCGGTCGTTTGAAATGCTTGTCGTCGTTGCCGGGTTCGTCCCTTTGGCCGAGCGTCATCAGGAGCTCTTTGCCGTCATTCGAAAATTTGAAGACTTGATGGTGAATGTCGTCGATAACCCAGACGTTGTGTTCCGGGTCGTACGGGCTGATCAGGACCGAGTGTGGCCCACGGCCATCCTCAAACAAGTGATCCCACTGCGTCCATGCTTCGACCAACTTGCCATTGGCATCGACGATGTCTATGCAATTCTTAAACAGAGGCGTCGGACTCGTGGCCTGCTCGCCAAGAGAGCCCCAGAAGCCGGTGAAATTGCGAGGCAGTTTGTCTGGCAGTTTCAGCTCGCCACGGTTTGCGATGAAGACTCTATCGGGCGTCTCGGCGAAAATCCCACCCGTTGAGCCCCAGATGTACCCTTTGTCGGGCAACGGCAGGGGCCAGCCCGTAGCCACATCGTACGGACCAGTCCGGTCATCGCCGCCTTTCTCCTGAGCCATGGCGGGCGTGAGGAGGAAACTCAAGCCGAGGATTGCAACCAGCGAGAGAAGGACTTTGCGCATGCGGACCTTCCTTCATCCGGAATTTATGTTGAGGGGATACCCGCGCGGATCATATATTCATCTCACTTAATTCCACAACATCTTTCTGGCAATACTCCCCCCCGGTCAATTTGGCGGATTGTACCTGGATCACTCGGAAACAATGGGCCTTTTCGTATTGGGCCACTCCCTCCACCCCGGTCCGCGCCCGGCTCCTGAATGGGTGAGCAGAAAACCCTGGCGAAAAACCCCCGAGAAAACGGCTAAATAAGGACAATCTGCAACCTGAGTTTTGACGGGCGGAAAAGTACAGATTGTCGCTGATATTCCTCGAACAAATTCCAATTCAGAAGGCCGGGATAAGAAGTCTTGCGACTGGCGCGGTCTTTCGTAACAAGAATGCACCCTAACTCTGAGCCTATTCGGGTTATACTCTGCCAATTCTAAGTTAGCAGGAGCCCATGCCGATCCTTCCCGGCAGACGTCTAGGGCCCTATGAAATCCTCTCGGCTATCGGTGCGGGTGGAATGGGCGAGGTGTACCGCGCCCGGGACGCGCGCCTGAACCGTGATGTCGCGTTGAAGGTCATCCCCGAAGTCTTCGCTGCTGATGCCGATCGCATGGCACGCTTTGAGCGGGAAGCGAAGCTGCTGGCCTCGCTCAACCATCCGCACATCGCTGCGATCTACGGGTTGGAAGAATCCAGTTCCACCAACGCGCTGGTCATGGAGCTGGTCGAAGGTCCCACGCTCGCCGATCGTATCGCGGCAGGTCCGATTCCTCTCGACGAGGCTCTCCCGATTGCCAAGCAGATTGCCGAGGCGCTGGAATACGCGCACGACCACGGCGTGATCCACCGCGATCTCAAGCCCGCCAATATCAAAGTGAAGCCGGACGGCACGGTCAAGGTGCTCGACTTCGGCTTGGCGAAAGCAATGCTTGGCGACCCGACGGCGACGGACATGAGCAATTCGCCGACGCTCTCGATGGCTGCAACGATGGCGGGGACGATCTTGGGCACGGCGGCCTACATGTCACCGGAGCAAGCTAGGGGCAAGGCAGTGGATCGCCGCGCAGACATTTGGGCGTTCGGTGTAGTGTTGTTTGAGATGCTCACGGGCCACGCCGTATTTGCGGGCGAGGATGTGTCCGAAACGCTGGCGTTCGTGATGACGAAAGAGCCTGCATTCGATGCTCTCCCCGCGAAGACGCCGTCGGCAATACGGACTCTCCTACGACGGTGCCTAACAAAGGACGTGCGCCAGCGCCTTCAGCATATTGGCGAGGCTCGCTTTGCACTGGAGCATTCTGGGGACGCACCTGCCGAGCCGGTTGCGGTTCGGCGCAAGAGCGGAGAGTGGGTCCTGGCAAGTGTTGCTGCGATTGCCATCGTCGCTGCAGCGATGGGATGGGGAGCTTTCGCGTATCTCCGGCGTGGGCCGGAAGACGCACGACCGGTACGCTTTTTTGTGTCTCCGCCGGATACGGGGCGATTGGCGATGTCGGCTCCTACGGCCAGCGGAGCAGTTGTGAGCCCACTAGCGGTTTCGCCAGACGGCAGTCGGATCGCCATCGTAACCGCGGGTGCGGATGGGAAATTACAACTCTGGATCCGTTCGTTCGATACGCTCGCCGCGCAGCCGTTGGCGGGAACCGAAGGTGCATTTCAGCCTTTCTGGTCACCCGACAGCCGGTTCATTGGATTCTTTGCAAGTGGGAAACTCAAGAAGATCGAGGTTTCGGGCGGCCCGCCCATTACGCTGTGTGACGCACCGGATCCACGCAATGGAACCTGGAATCGAGATGGGGTAATCGTCTTTGGCCCGGAGGCTAGTTCCGCACTAGAAAGAGTGTCCGCTGCTGGGGGCGTGCCAACACCGGCCACCACGCTCAGCCAAAGTGAGACCGTCCATATGCGGCCCTTCTTTCTCCCTGACGGCCAGCATTTTCTTTATCGTGCGAGCACAGGGTCGGGGGGCGGGCCACTTTATGCAGCGTCATTAAACTCGGCCGAGCGGAAGTTATTGCTAAACGCCGATTCGTCAAACGTTTTTTATTCTCAGGGCTATTTGCTTTTCTTACGCGAGACGACTCTCATGGCGCAGCCGTTTGACGCGCGACGCCTTGCATTGACTGGCGACGCTTTTCCGATTGCTGAAAACATACGGAATTCTGCTACGTTTAACCCAGCCGGAGTTTTCTCAGTGTCCGATAATGGAGTATTGGTGTATCAAACTGGAACGGGAACGGCCGGATCCGTGCTTCTCTGGTTAGACCGTGCCGGGAAACAGACGGGCGTGCTGGGAGATGCGGCTCAATACACCGACCTGGAGCTTTCTCCAGACGGAAAGCGAGCTTCCTTCAGCATTCCAGATCAAGCGGGGAAGGGGCGGGACATCTGGCTTTACGACGTGGCGCGTGGACTTCGGACTCGCTTTACGTTCGACTCGCCAGGAGCAAGAGATTCGATATGGTCGCCCGACGGTAGCCGGGTTGTCTTTAACTCGTCCCGCAAGGGACATCTTGACCTTTATCAGAAGTCGTCCAGCGGGGCTGCTACCGAGGAAGTGCTGCTTGAAGACAATCAGGACAAGTATCCCGCGAGCTGGTCTCCTGACGGCAGGTTTATTCTCTATCGTACCAGAGGTGGGCCGACAGGCAGCGACTTGTTTCTCTTGCCGCTTTCGGGAGATCACAAACCGGTTCCATTTCTAAACACGAAGTTCAATGAAGACATTGGGCAATTTTCTCCCGACGGTCGGTGGGTCGCCTACTCCTCGGACGAGTCTGGAAGATCTGAGGTGTATGTTGTCCCCTTTCCAGGGCCTGGCGGGAAGTGGCAGATCTCGACGGCCGGTGGAACTTTTCCCAGATGGAAACATGACGGCTCCGAGATTTTTTATCTCGCCCCTGACAACAAGCTGATGGCCGTGACAGTAAACGGTAAAGGCGCGAACTTTGATGTCGGTCCCATCAAGCCGCTCTTCGAGACGCGCGTCGTACTCGGAGGTCGTTATCAGTACGCAGTATCCGAAGACGGCCAGCGGTTCCTGATCAACACGGCCCCAGAGCAAGCGGCGTCGGCCGCTATCACGGTGGTCCTCAACTGGACCGCGGGGTTGAAGAAATGAGCATCGCGGCGGGCACCAAACTCGGATCGTACGAAGTTGTCGCGAAGATTGGCGCTGGCGGCATGGGCGAAGTGTATCAAGCGCATGACACCAAGCTCGGTCGCGACGTAGCGATCAAAGTTATACCAGAAGCCTTCGCGTATGATCCTGAGAGGCTCTCCCGTTTTCAACGTGAAGCAAAGATGCTGGCGGCGCTGAATCATCCCAACATTGCGACGATCTATGGACTCGAACAATTTGGCGGCACGAGCTACCTCGTCATGGAGTTGGTATCCGGCGAGACGCTGGCGGAACGAGTCAAGCGAGACGGAGCGGTTCCCATCGAAGAGGCGCTCACGATTGCGAAGCAAATTGCCGAGGCGCTCGAAGCCGCCCACGAGAAAGGAATCATTCACCGCGACCTGAAACCCGCCAACGTGAAGGTGACGCCGGAAGGCAAAGTGAAGGTGTTGGACTTCGGATTGGCGAAAGCATTCGCAGGTGACGCGACGAGCGAAGACTTAGGCAATTCGCCGACGCTGAGCATGGCGGTGACGATGCAGGGAGTGATTCTTGGTACTGCGGCTTACATGAGTCCCGAGCAAGCCAAGGGCAAGGCGGTGGACAAACGCACCGACATCTTCGCGTTCAGCACAGTGCTGTATGAATTGCTAACCGGGAAAGCGGCGTTTCACGGTGAAGACGTGACGGACATTCTGGGTGCTGTGTTGAGAATGGAACCCGACTGGAGCCAATTGCCGGAAGCTACTCCAGCCGCGATCCGCACACTTTTGCGTCGTTGCCTACGGAAAGACAAGCGGCAGCGCATCTCAGACGCAACTGACGTTCGAATCGAGATTGAAGATGCGCTGGCGGCTCCCGCAACTGCAACACCAACCGCTGCAGCGATGGGCAACGGTGTGCTTGGGAGACGGGCGCTCGTTTTTGTTTTGGCTGGCTTGCTGGCAGGGAGCATCGTCACCGGTCTGGCTTTCTGGAGCCTTAGACCAGCGCGTCCGGCTCAGCCTGTGTCGCGTGTGGTTATTCCCCTGCCGCTCAATGAATCACTCACAGGGACATTTGGCTCGGTGCTGGCTCTCTCGCTGGACGGCACTCAACTCGCGTTTGTCGCGGGTAGCACCCAGAGGATTTACCTAAGGGCATTTGACACTCTGGAAGCCAAGCCCCTCACAGCCACGGAAGGAGCCACCAGTCCCTTCTTTTCGCCGGATGGCCAGTGGATTGGTTTCTTCGCAGGCGGCAAATTAAAGAAGGTCGCCGTCAGCGGCGGGGCAGTCTTGACCCTGTGCGATGTTGCGAATTCACGCGGAGGAGCTTGGGGCGCGAATGACACTATCGTCTTTTCTCTAGCAGGCAATGTGGGTCTCTCCCAAGTCTCTGCCGCCGGAGGCGCTCCTCAACCTCTGACTAAGCTGAAGGAGGGCGAGTCCAGCCATCGCTGGCCGCAGTTCCTGCCCGACGGCAAGACCATCCTGTACACCATCGGGACCGGCGGCAGCTACGACGACGCGCAAATCGCCGCCTATCGGCTGGCCACCGGGGAGCAGAAAGTCCTGATTCGCGGCGGCACCTATGCGCGGTACGTCCCGACGGGGCACTTGGTCTATTACCGAGCCGGGACGATTATGGCGGCGCCCTTTGATACAGCGCGGCTCGCTGTGCTGGGCACGCCAGTCCCTGCTATCGAGGGTGTTATGTCTACGATTGGAAATAACGGCGGCGCGCAGTTCAGTTATTCCAGTCTGGGTTCGCTGGTTTATGTTCCCGGTGGGCTGCAGAGCGATGTCCAAACCACACTGGTTTGGGTGGACCGCAAACGATCCGAGCAGCCACTGCCCGCTCCTCCTCATTCTTACGCGAACCCAAGGCTCTCTCCCGATGGCCGGCAGGTGGCCTTTGACATAGCGGACGCTGGCAAACAGGATATTTGGATTTACGATTTGCTCCGGGACACCCTGACCCGGTTGACATTTGAAGGACTCAACAGCTTCCCCGTTTGGACTCCTGACGGAAAACGAGTGGCCTACAGGTCTCAAAGGGCAGGCTCTTACAACATCCTCTGGAGGCCTGCCGACGGCAGCGGCGCCGAAGAGCAATTGACGACGGCGGGCCAAATTTCTACATTCCCGGCGTCGTTTTCGCCCGACGGCCGGACCCTTGCCTATTACATGTCGAGCCAAAAGACTGGCTACGACCTCTGGGTGCTCCCCTTGCAGGGGGAGCGCAAGCCTCAGCCTTTCCTGCAGACTCCCTTCAACGAGCGCAGTTCGCGGCTCTCTCCCGACGGCCACTGGCTGGCCTATGTTTCCGATGAGTCGGGCCGGTATGAAGTTTACGTCCGGCCTTTCCCCGGTCCGGGCGGCAAATGGCAAATTTCCACGGAGGGAGCCGAAGAAGTTAGCTGGTCTCCCAAGGGCACTGAACTCTTCTTCCGCACAGGCGAGCAGCGGGAAAAGATGATGGTACTGGATATCCAAACACAACCATCATTCATCCCCGGCAAGCCCCGGCTGCTCTTCGAGGGAGCTTACGGCAGCAACGCTGTTACCGGAGGATGGTCTGCCGACTATTCGATAGCGCCCGACGGCCAGCAATTTCTCATGCTCAAACCCAAGGAGCAGCGGCAGAACGCGCTGACGCAAATCAACGTGGTGCAGAATTGGTTTGAAGAACTGAAGCGTCGCGTGCCGACTGGGAAACAACCGTGAGCCCGCAACCCGGTACCAAACTCGGCTCCTACGAAGTCACCGCGCAGATTGGTGCGGGTGGGATGGGAGAGGTGTATCAAGGGCACGACACCAAGCTCGGGCGCGACGTAGCCATTAAGGTCCTCCCGGAAGCGTTCGCGCACGATCCCGAACGACTCTCGCGATTTCAGCGCGAAGCGAAAATGCTCGCTTCACTGAACCATCCGAATATCGCCACGATTCACGGACTGGAGCATTCCGACGGCACGCATTATCTCGTCATGGAGTTGGTGCCCGGCGACACGTTGCAACAGCGCGTCAAACGAGACGGGCCTGTTCCTGTTGAAGAAGCTCTGGCCATCGCAAAACAGATTGCAGAGGCCCTTGAAGCAGCCCACGAGAAAGGCATCATTCACCGCGATCTGAAACCTGCAAACGTGAAGTTGACGCCCGAGGGCAAAGTCAAAGTGCTGGACTTCGGATTGGCGAAAGCATTCGCGGGCGACACATCAACTGAGGACATGGGCAACTCGCCGACGCTGAGCATGGCGGCGACGATGCAGGGAGTGATTCTCGGTACTGCGGCTTACATGAGTCCCGAGCAAGCCAAGGGCAAAGCGGTGGACAAGCGCACCGACATCTTCGCGTTTGGCTGCGTGTTGTACGAGCTGCTCACAGGGAAGCCCGCATTCCACGGCGAAGATGTCGGGGACATTCTCGCATCTGTGGTAAAAATGGAACCGGCGTTCGACGCGCTGCCCGCGAATATTTCCCCGTCGATTCGCGTTCTGTTGCAACGCTGCCTGCGGAAAGACCGGCGTCAGCGAACTCCGGATGCGGCGACGATCCGGATCGAGATTGAAGATGCGCTGGCGGCTCCGGCAACGGCAGAACCGGCCGCCGCAGCGATAGGCACCGGCGTACTCGGGCGGCGGGCGCTCCTATTGGCTGCGGGTTGCTTGCTGGCAGGGAGCATCATCACCGGTCTGGCTTTCTGGAGCCTCAGACCAGCGCCTCCACTGAAGCCTGTCACGCGAACCGTGATTGCGCTGCCAGCAGACCAACGGCTGGCGGTGGGCGATAACCCGGCAATTGCGATTTCGCCCGATGGCAGGCTGCTGGCCTATGTAGCTGTCCAGGGCAGCGTTCAACAGCTTTACTTGCGGGCCATGGATAGTCTGGAGGCCAGAGCGATTCCCGGTACCGAAGGCGCAGTCAATCCCTTCTTTTCGCCCGATAGTCAGTCGCTCGGTTTCTTTGCGGGAGTCAAGCTGAAGAAGGTTTCCGTGAATGGGGGAGGGGCGACCACGCTCGGCGACGCTGCGACCCCACGCGGGGCCAATTGGGGCAGCCAGGGTGCTATCGTTTTCACACCCTCCCCCGGCGTGCCCGTGCAGCAAATATCGGAGGCGGGAGGCGCAGCGAAACCTCTGACTCAGCTTGCGAAAGGAGACACCGTCCATCGCTGGCCGGAATATTTGCCGGACGCCAAGGCAGTGCTTTTTGCGTCTGGGCAAAACACCCCGTCAATGCAAATTGCGGTCCATGTGACCGGGACCGGCGAACAACGCATTCTAGTTCCGGGCCCAGGGTCCACACAGCCGCGCTACGCCGCTTCAGGGCACCTGCTGTATGTGCAAGGCAGCACCCTGATGGCCGCCCCGTTTGACGTACGACGGCAGGTACTCAGCGGCGAAGCCGTCCCGGTAGTGGAGAATGTGCAGGTAAATCCCGTCACGGGAGCAGCGCAATACAGCATCTCCGCCACGGGCTCGCTGGTCTATGCTTCCGGCGGGAGTCAGGCAAACCAGAGCAAGCTGGTATGGGTCAGTCGCGACGGCAAGGAGCAGCCTTTGGCTGCCCCGCCACGTGCCTACAACCGGCCGCGCATTTCTCCCGACGGCCGCAAGGTAGCCGTGGACCAGGATAACCAAGTCTGGGTGTACGAACTGGCCCGGGATACGTTGACTCGGTTTACCTTCGAGGGTTCTACTAACACCGTTCCAGTGTGGACGCCCGACGGCAGCAGGATAGCCTTCATGTCGGACAAGGACAGTCCACGGAGCGTTTTCTGGCAGAAGGCTGACGGCAGTGGCGGCATGGAGAAACTGACCAGCAGCGAGTACGTCCGCGCCCCAATTTCCTGGTCGGCGGACGGGCAACTCCTGTCCTTCGGTGAAATCAATTCCACCACCGGATATGACATCTGGGTGTTGGACATGAAAGACCGCAAGGCGTTGCCGTTTCTGCGGACACCGTTTTATGAGATTGGTGTCATTTCCCCCGACGGCCGCTGGATGGGCTATACCTCGAACGAATCGGGCCGCTATGAGGTCTATGTGCAGCCTTACCCGGGTCCGGGCGGGAAGTGGCAGATTTCGACGGACGGCGGCTTGGATGCGCGGTGGAGCGCCAACGGACGAGAACTTACGTACCGCAACGGGGACAAGATGATGGCAGTGGACATCACCACGCAGCCCGCATTTTCGGCGGGTAAACCCAAGATGCTTTTTGAGGGGCCGTACGTGCCGCCCTCACCGACCAACAGCTTCTATGATGTGTCGGCGGACGGCCAGCGATTCCTGATGCTTAAGCCCACCGAGCAGGCGCAGGCCGCCACGCAAATCGTGGTGGTGCAAAATTGGTCTGAAGAATTGAAGCGCCGCGTCCCCTCCGGAACGAAGTGAATCCGACGTGATGGGCAAAGCCGCCATTCACCGTTAAGGCAATTGCCGATAAATGTGTCCATCCAAAGAAGTAGTTTCATTGGGGACGTGAGTTCGTCGGATTGGGAACGGTTTGTCGATAATGCGAAAGTAATGTTGATTGCGAAGTGGTAGCCGAGGCCAACTTGCGGATTGCCCGTCAACCGGGAGTTGGCCACTTACATGAAATCAAGATTGGGTGTTGTGCCTCGATGATAATGTCCCCTTTTGTCCTCGATAGAAATGTCCCCTTAATAGGACTTCCGAGAGGAGGTCCGATTGGGGCGGACACAGATGAGCAAGAGGGAGTTGGGACGAGTGGAAGTATTGGCGCGGGTGCGGAGCAAACAGCTGCGGGTCGTGGATGCCGGTCGATTGTTGCGCGTGAGCTACCGGCAGGCGAAGCGGCTGTGGAAGCGGTATCGGGAGGAAGGAGCGGCGGGTCTGCAGCACCGCAGCGCGGGGCGAAGCTCGAATCGCGCTCACGACGAGAAGTTTCGACAGCAGGTGTTGCGGCGAGTGCGGGGAAAGTACGGCGGAGCGGTGGGCGAGCGATTTGGGCCGACACTGGCGGTCGAACACTTGGCGTCGGAGGACGGGCTGAAGATCGATGCCGAAACGCTGCGGCGGTGGATGCTGACGGAAGGGTTGTGGAGTCGAGAGCGGAAACGGCGGCGGCACCTGCAGCGCCGCGAGCGCAAGGAACATTTTGGAGAGATGGTGCAGCTGGACGGCAGCTTTCACGCCTGGCTGGAAGAGCGGGGCCCCAGGGGCTGCTTGATCGATCTGGTCGATGACGCGACCAGCACGACCTGGGCGCAACTGGGCGAGCAAGAGACGATCTGGGCGGTGGCGGATGCGTTGCGCGACTGGATCGAGCGGTACGGGGTGCCGCAGTCGGTGTACGTGGATTGGAAGAATTTGTACCAACGTACGGCCACGGTGAAGGAGCAATTGCGGGGAGAAGAGCCGGTCACGCAGTTTGGGCGCATGTGCGCGAAGCTGGGGATCGCGGTGATCGCGGCCAGTTCCCCGCAAGCCAAGGGACGAGTCGAGCGGCAGCACGGCACGCATCAGGACCGGCTGGTGAAGAAACTGCGGCGGCAACAAATCGCCAGTCACGAAGTAGCGAACGTGTATTTGGAGAGGGACTATCTGCCGGA
This sequence comes from Terriglobia bacterium, assembly GCA_963811715.1. Taxonomy (GTDB): domain Bacteria; phylum Acidobacteriota; class Terriglobia; order Acidiferrales; family UBA7541; genus Palsa-360. Next base: position 155,650 of record CAWESM010000002.1, on the reverse strand, counting down.
ACACAATCGCCGGTTTGCGCGCGTGGCGGCGAAGGCGGAGGACTACCATCGTCGCGCACCGCGGGCGGCGGAGTTGGACCGGATTTTTTGTTTAGAGAACGAGCGCACGATCAGCAATGACGGGGTGGTGCGGTATCAGAATCGGTGGTTCCAACTGGCGCCGCAGAGCCGCCACAGTGCGTCCACGCAGAACAAAGTTTTGGTGTGCGAAGGGCGGCACGGGAACATCGCGATCGAGTATCGCGGGCGCCCGCTGCGGTGGCAGGAAATTGCGGCACCGGTGAAACCGCGCGTGGCCGAGGCCAAGCCTGCGGGGGAACCAGCCACCGGTGCGAAGCCATCGCAGGCGAAGCGGAAGTGGGTGCCGCCGAGCAACCACCCGTGGCGAGAGGCGGCTCGGCGAGGAGAGCAGCAACGAGCTAGGAAGTTAGCAGCGAACGCGGCGCGGGCGTCGTCGGCCTGGCCCTCCGCTTCGCCCTAACCGCTCCGCCCTTCGGGCTCCGCAGGGCTACGCTCCGGGCCAGGCCGACGACAAAGAAAAGAAGAAAAACGAAAAACAAAAAGGGGACACTTCTAACGAGGTAACAAAGGGGACATTTCTAAAGAGCTTTGACAATGAAATCAAGATTGGGTTGACACACACGCCTAGACAGCCTACTGTGGCTCCCAGTTCTATGCCCCACGTCCGTAGGCCCTGACCACCTATCGCACTATACCAGAAAGTACCTAACCTGAAAGTTAAGGAGATTCTATGAAACGAGTTTTAGTATTTGCTTCGGTTGTTGCTTTAACTCTGGTCACCTCAGGTCTGCTGCTGGCGCAGGGCACGGCTGACCCGCTAGTCGGCACATGGAAGTTGAATCCCGCCAAGTCCAAAGCAAGCCCGGGAAGTTCGGTGCCCAAGAGCGCAACAATTAAGTATGAAATGAAGGGAGATGCATTGACAGTTGCTAGCGACATCGTAAATGAAGATGGAACAACGCAACACCAGACGTACACGGCAAATTTTGACGGCAAGGAGTATCCGATCACGGGGGACCCGGACCGGGACAGCACAACTATGAAGCGCATCGACTCCAACACTACCGAGGTCGTCGGCAAAAAGGCGGGGAAGCCGTCCGTTACCTATCGGCGCGTTGTGTCCAAAGACGGTAAGACGCTGACCCTCAGAGAAACAGGTACAAACGGGAAGGGCCAGAAAGTGAATGACGTCGCGGTTTACGACAAGCAGTAAGTCTGCGGCTCACGCACTGAAGGTACAGTATCTGGAGAGGGTTGGCCCCCCTCGGCTGACCCTCTAAATTTGCAGACCTCCGCCGTGTCCCCTTCCTACCAATCCAGACCATGCGTTTGCAACCATACCGACCGGACAGGGCATAAGATTGCGAGCAATATTTTTGTCCGTGGGCCTGTTTGGGGTAGGTGTGGAGCTAACTTAAGGATTGCCCGTGATACGGGAGTTGGCCCGCATTCCGTTACTTTTTGGCCTTTAATCGAGTAAACTCAGCCGTCTCGCTTCCATGCCACTATCCGCAGGCACCAAACTCGGCTCGTACGAAGTGCTCGCGCAAATTGGCGCAGGTGGAATGGGAGAAGTGTATCAGGCGCACGACACCAAGCTAGCGCGTGACGTGGCGATCAAAGTCTTGCCCGAGGCCTTCGCGCACGATCCCGAGAGGCTCTCCCGGTTCCAGCGCGAAGCGAAAATGCTGGCGGCGCTGAACCATCCGAACATCGCAACAATTCACGGGCTTGAACAATCTGGCGGTACAAGTTATCTCGTCATGGAACTCGTGCCGGGCGAGACGTTGCAAGAGCGCGTCAAACGTGACGGGCCGGTTCCAATCGAAGAAGCTCTCGCCATGGCGAAGCAGATTGCTGAGGCTCTTGAAGCTGCTCACGAGAAAGGAATCATCCACCGTGATTTGAAACCCGCCAACGTGAAGGTCACTCCTGAAGACAAAGTGAAAGTGCTGGACTTCGGTTTGGCGAAGGCATTCGCGGGAGATACATCAACGGAAGATATGGGCAACTCGCCGACGCTGAGCATGGCGGCGACGATGCAGAGAGTGATTCTCGGTACTGCCGCTTACATGAGTCCCGAGCAGGCGCGGGGCAAGGCGGTGGACAAACGAACGGATATTTGGGCGTTCGGCTGCGTCGTGTACGAGCTTCTTACGGGCAAGCAAGCGTTCCATGGCGAAGACATCACTGAAATTCTAGCCGCAATAGTTTTGAAAGAACCCGCGTTCGACGCCCTGCCCGCGAATATTTCTCCATCCATTCGCGTACTGCTGCAACGCTGCCTGAGAAAAGATCGGCGTCAGCGAACCCCGGATGCGGCGACCATCCGGATCGAGATTGAGGATGCGATTGCGGCACCGGGAACTGCTGTTGTACCGACCACTGCGCCAGCAACGAGAGTTTGGGGCGAGCGGGTAGCTTGGTGGGCAGCGGCTGCACTCGCACTTATCGCCATCGCTCTTGCCATTGGCTTCGTGCTGCGTGCCCCGAAACCATTGCAGCCGATGCGCCTGAGTGCGGAAATCGGCGCGGACGCAAGTTTGTACACCGAATTCGGCGCTTCCACGATCCTTTCCCCGGATGGCACGCGACTAGCTCTTGTCGCAACCGGTTCTGACCAGAAGCAGCACATTTACATCCGCTCGCTTGATCAGTTACAGGCCGCCGTGCTTTCCGGGACCGAGAATGCCCGCGACCCCTTCTTTTCGCCTGATGGCCAATGGATCGGCTTCTTCGCCGACAGCAAGCTGAAGAAGATCTCAGTGCAGGGCGGCGCGGCGGTTACTCTTTGTGATGTTACTAGTGACCGCGGCGGAAGCTGGGGCGACGACGGCTCAATCGTTTTTACACCCGATAACCGGGGGACCTTATTTAAAGTCTCCTCGGCGGGAGGTACACCCCAACCTCTGGCCACTCTCGATAAGCAGACAGGTGAAAACACTCAGCGTTGGCCGCAGGTTCTGCCCGGAAGCAAGACCGTGCTATTCACGTCCTCTGACACGGGTGGAACCGTTGGAGCCTTTGATGACGCGGATATCGTCGCGTACTCGACGGCTTCCGGACAGCGAAAGAAGCTACTGCACGGCGGTTTCTATGCCCGCTATCTGCCCAGCGGGCAGGTGGTCTATATGCACGAAGGCACACTATTTGCCGTGCCGTTCGATCTGAAGCGGCTGGAGGTGACCGGGCAGCCGGCGCCGATCCTTGAAGGCGTGCTCACTGTTCCTCTTTATGCCGGGGCGCAATTCTCGTTTTCCGAGACCGGAAGCCTCGCGTATGTCCCGGGCCGCAGCGGCGGGGTAAACGTTTCCATCTACTGGATGGACCGCGAGGGAAAATTCACGCCCCTCCGAGAAATTCCAGGAGACTACCGCAATCCCGCACTCTCCCCTGACGGAAAGCTTCTGGCATTGGACATCGGTGACGCCAAGAGGCGGGACATCTGGGTGTACGAGTGGGAGCGTGACGCACTCACTCGCATGACTTTTGCAGGCGAAACGAATGCATACCCTGTCTGGACGCCTGACGGGAAGAGGATCGTCTATTCTTCGCGGGAGAAAAGCGGTACGTATAACCTCTGGTGGATACGCGCCGATGGCGCTGGAGCCGCCCAGCGCCTCACGGAAAGTAAGAACCCTCAATACGCAACGTCCTGGCGGCCCGACGGCAAGTTTTTAGCGTTCCACGAGATAAACACCAGCACTGGCGTTGACGTCATGACTATGCCCATCGAAGGCGATGAGAAGTCCGGCTGGAAGCCCGGGGAGCCGAAGCCGTTCGTGAACAGCGCGTTCACGGAGGCGGAGCCCGCCTTCTCGCCCGATGGCCGCTGGCTGGCCTATGGGTCCAATGAATCCGGTAGCTACGAAGTGTACGTTCGGCCTTTCCCCGGCGCGGGTGGCAAGTGGCAAGTTTCCACCGGTGCCGGCGTCTATCCCAAGTGGTCGCGCAACGGCAAGGAGCTTTTTTATCGAACCGTGGACAGCAAGATCATGGTAGTTACCTACACCGCTTCCGACGACTCCTTCCATGCTGATAAACCCCAACTCTGGTCGCCCAGCCAGTTCACCGAACGCGGGATAGGCATCTATAATTTCGACCTGCACCTTGACGGCAAACGCTTCGCCGTGTTGAAGACTCCTGGCACAGAACAAAACGCTGCGGTGAACAAGGTCAGCTTTATACTCAATTTCTTCGACGAGATTCGCCGCAAATTTCCGCCAGGGAAATGATTTCAAAGATGATCGGCCAAACCATTTCGCACTATCGCATCCTGGGGAAACTCGGTGGCGGCGGCATGGGTGTGGTCTACGAAGCGGAAGACCTCAAGCTGCATCGCCATGTCGCGCTGAAGTTCCTGCCCGCAGAGATGGAGAACGATCCTGCTGCCCGCGAACGATTCCAGCGGGAAGCCTTCGCTGCGTCCGCGCTCAACCATCCGAACATCTGCACGATCCACGAGATTGACGAAGCCAACGGTCAGCACTTCATCGCCATGGAGTTGCTGCGAGGGCAAACGCTCAAGCATCTGATTCGCAGATAAACGTCAACCAGAAAATCAAACTGAAAGGATGAGGCCATTGAAACGTAAACGATTGTTATTGGGAGGGCTGGCCGCGATGGCTGTTATCCCCGCGATCGTTTGGGCACTGGGACAAGCACCGGCACCACGTAGACCAGGACAGGGGCGCTCGTTTGCACAATGGGACAAGATCCAGATATCGGTGACTGCCAAGCTAGCGCCGAACCTTTACATATTGCAAGGTTCGCCCGATCTTGACACGAACCACCCAGACGCGGCCGGCGGCAGGGTCGCCGTGCTCTTCGGCCCTGACGGCATCCTGATGGTCGACTCCCAGGACGAGGAGCTGCACGAAAAGGTTCTGAAGACGATCAGAACGTTCAGCTCCGCGCCCATTCGAATTCTGGTCAACTCGCACATCCATTCTGACCACACGGGTGGCAATCCCTTCTTCGCGAAGCAGGGCGCCTTGATCTTCTCGCGTGAGGAACTGCGCGATGAAATGCTGCACCCGCCCCGGGCGAGCAACGGCACCTCGGCTCCCGCGCCTGATCCGGCCGGCGTTCCTGTCGTGACCTATCCTTTGGGCACGCCGGGCGCTCCCGCTGTAACGATCCACCTGGACGGAGAAGTGATCGATTTTATTCCGGTTCCGGCATCTCATACCGGCGGCGACACGGTCATCCGGTTCCAGCATGCGAATGCGATCTATATCGGCGATTTCTACCGCAATTTCGGTTATCCCTTTGCCGATCAGGCCAATGGTGGCTCGATCAGGGGCATGATCACCGCGATCGACATGATCGCGAAGACTGCCGGTCCCGACACGACGCTCATCACTGGTCACGGCACGCTGGTCCAGAAGGCTGACCTGCTTCCCTATCGCGCAATGGTCGTCGATATCTTGGCAAAGACGAAGGAGTTGGTCGATCAGGGTAAATCGCCGGACGATATTCTAGCCGCGAACCTGACCGCTCCGTATGACGCGACGACGAAGGGTGACACGCCAGAGAGCAAAAGCCGGTTCATCACCGAGGTCTATAACGAGGTGAAGGACAAATAACTAACCAAGTCCTGTTGACATGGCGGGCAAGAAATCCCCCGGTTGCTGACCAGATTTTTCAATCGCAGCCAGCGCACCGGGGGTGGCAACCACATGACTAAGTGTGAAGAGAGGCTTCACGCCTTGCTTTTCTCAGCAAGCGCAGCTTGAAACTTTCCCGCAGGAACACCCGCTTTGGCGCGCTTTGCCCAGGTCATCGTCGGTCCCTTCGGTCCGTACACCTTAACGAACTGTGCCTTGGTCGGGCGTCCGGCGAGAGCGAAGAGTCGTGTGCCCCCGGCAATGTGAGCATGAGCCACCTTGCTGCGGGCAACTGGCGTGGCCGTTGACTCAGTGGCCGGGATGGCTGTCTGAGTGACGGCTGGCGCAGATTTGGTAGCCGCCTTCATGTCCTTCGCAGGTTTCGCCGCGACCTTGGTCCGCTTCGAACTCTTCGTCGCCTTCTTGGATCGCTTCGGTTTCTTCATTGTATGTCCCCTCCATGGAACTCGCGAACCATACGCGTGTTTAGAGAGAAGTAAAGTCATAAGTTAAGGATGTGTGCAGCACATAACTGGATCTTCTCAATGCCAGCCCCCTATCGAACTCGGGGAAGTCGTCCAATGCCCTCGGCCAAAAAACCTGCGGTAGAGGCGACGCAGCGCCTCGTCCCGACCTGAAAGAGCGATGCTCCTTCTTAATGTGCGGTGATCGTCACAGGAACGCGCACTAGATCGCGGTCAAAGGCCCGATCGTTGAAGCGTGTGTAATAGAGGTATGGAGTTCGCCCAGGTCTTTCGAAGTTTACTGTGGTATCGGCATGGTCTATGAAAGAGGGGAAAGTTGCGCCGATAGTCCCGGATGGAAAACACTCTGGAGACCATGGGACGTGCGCCTCGCGAACGAGGCGCAACGGCGCCCAATTAATCAGGTCAGAAGAGAGCGAGTAGAAGAACCCGCACAGAAACTCGGTGGGACCTGCTATTTGTTCACCACTGATCGCCATGTATTTCTGGAGGTAGGTGTTGTACGTCTGAGTAGGCAGGGAGAGAAGGTTCGGGGGAGATGCCACGGGGCTGCACATCACGGGCGCTGGTCCCGTATAAGGGCTGGTCATCTGCAGATTGAATCCCGCCCCGTCCCAGGCCCGCCAACTTGCCGGGTCGCCCAGTTTTAGGGTGCGCATCAGGCACGTTCGTGAGCTGCCTGTCGGGTCAACACCAAGAAAAAGGGAGTAATGGAAGCCATCTCCCGCCAGCAAGATGTTCGATGGAAAGAAGTAGCCGTAAGGATGTGGCGTGCCAGTTGGGTCCCACTTCAACCACGGTGGCGCGATGACATGTTGGGGAGGGGTCGCGTGCGTGAATGAGTGGCCGCCGTTCGTCGAAAAGGCGTAAGTGATCGAGTTATACCAGCACGGGTTTCCCGGGAGGGTGTCCCCCGGAGCGCAGTTCGCTGCAAAGGGATCGTGATACTCGTTGGTAACCAACCCGTGAATGACGCCGCCATCGCGATAGATGGAGTGAATCCATTCCTGGTTGTCATAAGTATCGGGATAGTAATTGTCGTCGGAAACGAGCCCTGACTCAGTGCAATCGCGGTGCAACGACGAAAAATCCGCTCCGAACATGATGTGGTTTCGCGGCGCAGCAGCCGCCATCATTGCCAGGGTGCCATCGGCGAGACGGACCACGTGAGCCGGAACGTCGGGAAGGTCGAACTGCTCGCAATGGTCCGTACTATACTTGAACACTGTTTCCTCTGCACCCAAGGAAAACGTGATCCCCGCGTTGACGGTGAGGGACAATAACCCTGTGATCTGCCCACTCATGGCGGAAATCGATACCGCACCGGGCGCGAGGGCGGCCAGGAATCCATCCGCAGTCACCTTGGCGACGGTTGAGTCCGACGAGGCCCACGCGAGCGAATTGACAGAAACGGGATTCCCATATGTGTCGACCCCTGTGGCGCTCAAATGAACTATGTCGCCGGTTTCCACAGAATTGGTGGGAGGTGTTACGATGATGCTTGCCAAAATCCCCCGTAAGGGCTGCTGTGAGGTTTGACCCCCGCCGCAACCGGTCAGTAGTACGAGAAATATCGACCCCGCGACACACGTTAACTTCAGGCGATTCATATTTTCTGTATTAACACTCTCATTGCAAAATTCTAAATTGGAAATCCCGGACCAACTTACTCCCAACTATTGGTATACCTCTGCCGTCGCAAGCGTGGCCGCACTCGTTCCACCTGTTACGAGGACTTTCCCGTTGTTCAGCGATGTCGCCGTGTTGAAAACGCGCGGCGTTTCCATGCTGCCCGTGGGCGCGAAACTACCAGTGTTGGGATCGAAGATTTCGGCCGACACGAGATCGCTCTCCGTGGCGCCTATTCCCCCTGTCACCAGCACAGTACCGTCATTAAGCAAAGTAGCGGTCTGCTGAGTTCGCGGCGTTCCCATGCTTCCGGTGGTCGCAAAAGTGCCTGCGACTGGGTCGAAGAGTTCAGCAGTTGCTAGGGAATTTCCGTTCTGATCCTGTCCTCCGGCCACGAGCACCTTCCCATTCGAGAGTAGCGTTGCTGTCTCACCAGAGCGGGCTGTTATCATGCTGCCGGTCGGCGCAAAGCTCCCGCTCGCCGGATCGAACAACTCTGCCGTGACGTCACCCCCTCCTGCCACGAGGACCCTACCGTCATTAAGTAACGTCGCCGTAGGCGCTAGGCGCAGGGTGGCCATTGTGCCCGTGAAAGAAAAAGCGCCAGTGGCGGGATCGAAGATTTCCGCAGTCCCGAGTGCGTTTCCGTTGACGTCTGCTCCTCCCGTGACAAGCACTTTGCCATTCTTTAGAATCGTCGCCGCTTGCATGGAGCGCGCAGTTTGCAGACTACCTGCTGGCAAAAAGCTCCCAGTGGTTAAATCATAGATTTCCGCGGTGGCGATTGCGCTGGCAGTTGGGGAATGTCCGCCAACCACGAGAACCCTGCCGTCCGAGAGCAAAGTCGCAGTGTGAGAAACCCTTTGAGTTCCCATATTGCTTGTGCGTGTGAAGGTTCCGGTGGTTGGATCGAACACCTCTGTTGATGAAAGAATGAGCGTCCCGTCAAGCCGTCCTCCCGCGACTAACACCTTGCCATTGTTGAGCAACGTCGCTGTGTGGCCAATGCGCGGCGTCGCCATGCTGCCGGTTGGTGCGAATCCATGCAAGAAGACCTGAATGGGGAAAGTTTGCCGGATCGAATCTTGTTTGAACGGATCCTGTGCTATGAGCGTGATGGGGAACGATCCAGTTGTTGTCGGGGTACCCGTGAGTACTCCCTCTGAACTGAGGGTGAGGCCAGGAGGCGGCGTGCTACCGCCTTCCGTCCTCCACATCAATGGGGGAGCTGTACTGGATGCTGTGAACGTGAAGCTGTAGGGGAGGCTCACCGCACCTGCGGAAGGCGCCGGCGTCGTGCTAATGACTGGTTGGTGCGGATTGTTGATGACAAGGGGGAGGTTGGCAGTCGTCGTTACTTGCGGCGTGCCGGAGTCCGCCACCGTCACGGCAACATTGTAGTTGCCTGCTAAGGTGGGAGTGCCAAGAATCTCGCCGTTACTCGGATTCACACTGAGTCCTGGAGGCATCGGGGAAGCGCTCCAACGATAAGGCAGCACTCCTCCTGTGGCGGTGAACGTGAAGCCGGTGAAGGTCTGGCGTGTTTCAATGCAGGGCGACTGGAAGATGTTTCCGTTGCAGGGCGGATGTGACCCACAGGCCGAAAGAGGCGAACATGGATTGCACTGCCAATGCGGTCCGCGAATATGGCTGAATACACACAGCCAATATTCGTATGTACTCGGGCCGTAATTCACCCCCACAGTCCCGCTCGGTGGGGTGACTGAGCCGATCGCTAAGGGCTGCGCCGGGGTCACGCTAATGGAGCTTGCACCAGTTATGGAAGGTTTAGCCGAGTCGGTGACCGCAACGGTTTGTGCACCGGCGGTTTCCAGGGTTACAAAGAGATTTCCCATACCGTTTGGCAGCGTGGTGTCGGCCGGCAAGATGGCTTTGCTGTCGGTGCTGGAAAAGTGGATTGTCCCGGAGTAGCCGACGGAGATGTTGTTCGCTGCGTCCAGGGCCTGGACCTCTACGTTGATGGGCGTTCGTCGGGTGGCGTTACCTGGAGTGGTAACTAAGAAATGAGAAGCCACATTGCTGACAACGCTAATCGTTGTCGGGGTACTGGTAATCGTTGCAGTCGCAGTGTCTGTTGCAGTGATGGTTGCGTTGTTGGGGAATTTTTTCAGCGTCGCAGAAAAGATTCCCACCCCGTTCGTTAACCCTGAATCAACGGGCACCAGCAGGGCTTGAGGGTCGTTGCTCGAGACGTGCACCATTCCTGAGTAGCTGGTCGCAATGTTATTATAGACATCCAACGCAGCCACCGTAAAGTTGAACGCCACGGCGGCGGTCACGGCGCTTGGAGCGCTCACGGACAAGTGAGTAGCGGCTCCGGCGCTGACGTTAATCGCGTTCGAAGTGCCTGTGATAGAAGCTGCGACTGCTGTAATCGTTTGGCCAATCGCAGTTTTGAATGTCACTGAGAAGGTTCCCGCCCCGTTCATGAGCGCCGGATTCGACGGCAGCACAGCTTGGGTGTCACTGCTCGAGAGTTGCACCGTCCCGGAATAGCTGGCAACTACGTTATTCGAGACGTCGAGGGCAGTCACCGTAACCTGGAAAGCTGTTCCTGCTGTTACCGTGGCCGGAGCGGTGATGGAGAAATGAGTGGCTACGGCAGGCGGAGGCGGAGGTGCGGAATAGCCACCGGCGCAGCCACCGAGGAGACACAGTCCGCAAAGAAAGAGCATGAGCGAGAAATACTTTTTCATAGTGCCTCCTCAAGGCTTTGTGGGATTCCCGCCACCATTCCTACTTACTCATGCGCAAACCAGCGTTCAGATCGATCACCGGAGGAAGTTTTTTCGTGTGAGCAGAGGGCGGCGCAATGCAAGACCCAATGGCGGTTACGGTCGTGTATAATTCGACCACCACCGAAGTTCAGCATTATCAACACGGAGCTATGTCTCATACGCACGAAGTGACGCTGCTGCTGACCAAATGGGGGGAGGGTAACCCGCAGGCTCTGGATGAGCTCACACCGCTCGTCTACAAGGAACTTCGTCAACTGGCTTCCAGCTATCTGCGCGAGGAACGCCAAGGCCACACGCTACAGCCAACAGCGCTCGTCCATGAGGCCTACCTGCGACTCGTCGATCAATCCAAGCCGAGCTGGCAGAATCGTTCACATTTCTTCGGAGTGGCGGCGCGGCTGATGCGCCAGATCCTTGTGGACCATGCCCGCCGGAAGCATGCCCACAAGCGGGGTGGAAGCAAAGTCAAAGTGTCACTGGAAGAGGTGGTGAGTTTTCAGCGCGACCGGAGTCGCGATCTCGTAGCTCTCGACATTGGCCTCTGCGCGCTTGAGAAGATTGATGCGCGGAAATGCAAGGCCGTGGAACTCCGCTATTTTGGCGGGCTTTCCATGGAGGAGATCGCCCAAGCGTTGGATGTGTCCCCCGTCACCGTGCGGCGTGACTTGAGGATGGCGGAAGCTTGGCTTCACAAAGAAATGCAGAGCGGGTAGGTGCCAGTTGACTCCGGAACGCTGGGCACAGATCGAAGAGCTGTTCCATCGCGCTGCGGAGTGCGAGCCGGGGCACCGCGCTGTTTTGCTCGATGAGGTTTGCAGCCATGATCCGGAGCTGCGCCGGGAAGTGGAGGCGTTGCTCTCGGGCCAACAAAGTGCAGGCGATCACCTCAAAGCTGCCGTGACCGTTAGGCTCGATGCCATCGGGTTTCCACTGGTAGGCGAGACCATTTCTCATTACCGCGTCCTTGACGGTCTCGGCGAAGGCGGCATGGGACTGGTGTACCGGGCAGAGGACCTCAAGCTCGGTCGCCGGGTGGCGCTGAAGTTCCTGCCCGAATATTCGGCCAAGGATCCTGCAGCGCTGGGACGCTTCGAGCGCGAAGCGCGCACAGCCTCGGCCCTGGAGCATCCCAACATCTGTCCGATCTACGAATTTGGAGAGCACGAGGGTCGCACATTCCTCGTGATGCAGTTGCTTGAAGGGCAGACGCTGCGGGAATTAATCGCCGCAGCAAGTTCAGGAAGGCCTCCATTCGGACTCGAGAAATTTCTCGATCTCGCTATTCAGATTGTGGGTGGATTGAATGCGGCCCATCAGAAAGCAATCGTTCACCGCGACATCAAGCCGGCAAACATCTTCGTGACCGACCAAGGCCAGGCCAAGATTTTGGATTTCGGTCTGGCGAAACTTGCTCCCGCCTTGACGGTAGCCGGAGAGGATTTGCAGCGTGATCACCTCGACGGTGATCCACGCGAAACGCTTGGCGAAAGTTCGCCGCTGGCGACGCCCGATCCGTTCCTCAGCCGGACCGGTGTGGCCATGGGCACGGCGGGGTACATGTCGCCGGAGCAGGCGCGCGGCGAAAAAATAGACGCGCGAACGGACCTGTTCTCCTTTGGCCTCGTGCTGTACGAGATGGCCACGGGGCAACGCGCTTTTAAGGGCGATACAGGGCCTGTGCTTCATGACGCGATCCTCAAGCAACTGCCTACCCCGGCACGGCAGCTGAATTCCAATCTTCCCGCCAAACTCGAAAAGATCATTCACAGGGCGCTCGAAAAGGATCGCGCCACACGCTATCAGTCCGCGTCGGAAATGTTGGCTGACCTGCGAACGATGAAACAGGAGATGCAACCGAAGCCGCTCGCACGTGGGTGGAAGGTAGCCGCGGGTGCAGTCCTATTGCTGCTTGCTGGTGCAACGCTCTGGTTCGCTAAACGGCAGCCAGCGCCCACTCAGACTTCGCCAGATCTGAAGCTGCAGCAACTCACGATCAATTCCTCTGAGAACCCGGTAACGGGTGGGGCGATTTCCCCCAACGGAAAATATCTCGCTTACATTGATGCCAAAGGGATGCACATCAAACTCGTAGGAACCGACCAGGCACAACTGGTACCTCAACCGGAGGCGCTCAAAAACAATCAAGTAAGCTGGGAAATTCTCCCTACCGCGTGGTTTCCCGACAGTAGGAGATTTGTTGCCAATGCCCATCCGTCGAGTGAGAGTCCAAGTGCTTGGTCGTCGCCGACCACCAGCATTTGGATAGTTTCCGTGTTGGGCGGGGCACCGCGCAAACTTCGCGACAATTCCTTTGTGTGGTCGGTTTCTCCTGATGGCTCTTCGATTTCCTTTGGAACGAGAAAGGGCCGCCTTGGTGACCGTGAACTCTGGCTGATGGGACCCAACGGAGAGCAGGTGCGCAAACTTTATGAGGTAGGCGAAAAAGACGCAATTTGTTGCCTTTATTTCTTTCCGAATGGACAGCGAGTCTCATACATCTCCACGGACGAATCCGGCGACACTCTCGTAGGCCGCGATCTGAAGGGCGGGCCTGTCGCTACGCTATTGCCGCCTTCTGCGATAAAAAAAATGGGTGATTTTTCCTGGTTGCCCGACGGGCGTTTAATTTACTCCGACCCTTGTGACAGCGTTAAAATGCGGCCTGACATGCCATGCAACTACTGGATAGAGCGGCTTGACACGCGCACCGGTGAGCTCATCGAGAAGCCGAGACGGCTGACGAACTGGGCCGGATTGTGGATGAATGGCCCAAGCGCGACTGCGGACGCCAAGCGGCTCGCGTTCTTGGAGTCCTCTGGGCACGGTACTGGGTACTTAGCGGATCTCGAAGCGGGTGGGACGCGCGTCATCAACCCGCGACATTTCACTTTGGATGAGGGTGACGATGGGATTGACGATTGGACTGCCGACAGCAAAACGGTCATTGTCATTGTGAATCGCGGTGACCATTACAGCCTTTATAAACAGTCCCTGAACTCGGATACGCAAGAACCTATCGTGACTTCCGCAACAGGCCTGGTCGAAGCGGCCAGCGTGAGTCCCGATGGCAAGTGGGTTATCATCCAAGTTTGGCCGATCATTGGAGGAGAAACGATACAGCTCCTGCGAGTTCCCATCACCGGGGGAACGCCGGAATTGATATTTGCAATGCGTGATTGGAGTTCAAGCAACTGTGCCAGGCCTCCGTCTAACTTGTGTGCGGTCGGGGAGCAGACGGACGATCACAAACAGATGATCATCACATCCTTCGACTCTGTCAAAGGCCGAGGCCCTGAACTGACCAGGTTTGACCTCAGTCCGACATACGAGACTAATCCGCACAATTTGCTCTGGAGCATTTCTCCCGATGGCACGCGCCTCGCTGCGGCGCGAGACCCAGAAGGCCCCATACAGATTCGCTCTTTGCGGAACCAACAAACTCAGGTCGTCCGGGCGAAGGATGTCAATAACATGTCACTACTTCAATGGGCAGCCGACGGGAACGGGCTATATGTTTCTAACGTCACGAACAATGGCAGCGAGATTCTGCACGTGGATTTAAAGGGCAACGTCAAGCGCTTGTGGAAAAGCAATTCTGAGCGTTGTTTCGGGGTGCCGTCTCCCGATGGTCGCCATCTGGCAATTTATGATTGGAAGCTGAGCGCCAATATGTGGATGATGGAAAATTTCTGAAGTCCGTCTCCGCGGAGTCATGTGGAGTCGGCCGTTGCCCGCCCATCCGCCGATCAGAATTGCAACTCGACTTTCAACTGAATCATCCTCGGAGCCGCATTGCCTCCAAGATTAGTCCCTAGGGCGCTGGTTGCCGGCTGCGCCGAGTAAAAAATCTGGCCGAAACCTGAATCGGAACTCCAGTTGTCCGGGAAGCCAAAATTGGGATGGTTGAAGAGATTGAAAAACTGGAAACCAATTCCCAGCACGGCATTTCCCCAACGAGGAATCTTCGTGTTCTTAACGATAGCGAGGTCGGTGTTGAAGTAGCTTGGTCCACGAAAGCGATTGCGTCCTTGCACAAACGACACGGTAGGACCGCTGCAAGGGCCCGATGGCCCCGGCAAGCTGCCGATGTCGAAGCCCGTTTCACAACCGGATTGCAAGAAGAGCGCTCCAGGGTTGGGTGTGACTCCATCCGGCAACAATTGCGGAGGGAGGCAAGGGTTCGGAACTGCAGGAATAGCAGCGCTTTTGCCGCATGGCATGCTGAGGCCGAGGGGCCCGACCGGCACGGCGTAAATCATCCCGAAATAATTGTGCGTGGCAAGACTAGACGATTTCGCGTGGTCGAAGACGGTATACGGGAGCCCGGTTCGAGCGAAGACGGTTCCCGAAATCTGCCAGCCCGATACAAACCGTTCTGAGCCGTGGCCGCGCAAGAGCGACTTGATGGGAAGCTCCAAAACATAGCTTGCGTTGAGGGAATGACGCACGTCGTACTCCGCAGGTCCATAGGCGCCCCTAAGATCATTGGGGTCTTGTGGGTTCAGCACGCCAACAGAAGTAAAACTCCAAACACCGCCGTTCGAGACTTCATCGAACGCGTGGCCGTAAGTGTAGTTGGCTTGGAACAGCCCTTGCGCCCAATGCATTAGATGTTTGAGCGAAACGACCATGCCGTTGTAGTTGGACACTGCATTCGTGCTGTCCTGTGTGATCTGGCTGAAGCGCGAGTCGTAACAGGGAGGTACGGGCGGGCTCGCGCATTTTGTTGCGGGGAGCGATCCAAATCCAAAGGCATTGACGCTCGAGTTCGGTGCGTACTCGTGAATGCCGTGATGTCCGAAATAGCCGATGCTCACCGAAGTGTCAGCGCCAAAACCTTGCTGCCACTCCAGGCTCCACCTCTGAAATTGGGGGGAGTGAATTGTTCTTTCCGTGGCATTGACGGCGGGCGGAGCAAAACTTGGAACTATTGACTGTATTTGAGCGAGAGTTTGACCCGTCGCAAAGCCGTGAAGGAACGCAGCATTCGAAGCGGCTGCGTCTTTGAAGAGGCTGGTGACTTCATTCGGCGTGAGATTATCTCCGGAGGGTGTGTAGGTGTTGTAGAGTGGGGGATCGAGGTAAAACCCTTCCACAAGGGCGCCTGGGAAAGGATCATAGAACAGGCCGAAACCGCCGCGGAGCACGCTTTGACGTGAGACCCCAAAAGGTTGCCATCCAAAGCTGAATCGCGGCGACCACAGCACGGGATCCCTACTCTCGGGGGGATGCTTTTGATTGATCCGAATGGCCTGATTGTACGGCTGGCTGGGGTCGTGATTTACGAACTCAAATGGTCCCGCGAGCGTGGCAAAGCAGCGGCTTTGGCATACGGGATTGGAATAATGCTCCGTGCGAAGAGCCAAGGTGAACGTCAGGTTGGTGCGGGCATGCCACTCATCCTGGACATAGAGCCCAAGATTGAAAAAGGAGAGAGGCAAGCTGGGCTGTGACGTGAATGTTTGCGTCAGCAAGGTAAAATCGACCGAAGGGGAGGCCGGGCCTACTCCACCTTGGTAGAAAGCATCGAGCGTCTGCGGACTCAGTTGTCCAACGGCATTCGTCGTATTCGGGAGTATCCTCCAATGAATCGGAGTGAAGTTTGCGCCGAATCCGAACTTCTGGTTGCCCCGGGTAATCACCACATCTTCGGAAAGTTGATACTGCCTAGTATAATGGCCATATTCCCCTATCCAGTTCGCTCCTCCCAGGGGCGCAAAGGTGCCCTGAGCACTAAAATTTAGCACGGTAGGGAATGCAGAGAGACCCTGAGAGAGATTCTTCGACTGCCAGATCCTGCCAAAATAAGAGTCCGCCAGTAAGAATTGACTCGCCGCCGATGTCCCGAAAGTGTGCGTCTCTATGAGCTGGCCTTGCCGTACCGATGCGGTGAAATCAGCGTCGAATAAAGGACTAATAGGATCAACACCGAATGCCCCAATCCCGTTTTCGTATTGGAGTCGAATAAAAACGCGATCGTTTTTGCCCAGATTCCAATCCAGTCGGCCAGACGTGAGCGTATCCGAACTGGAGTGATCCCGCGCGGACAAGAAATACCGGGCGCAAGGCACGCCCTCGCCCAATGCTTGAAAGCCGGTGCAGCCGGTAGGATCTGTGGGACTCAAGCCACCGAGAAAAACAGAACTTGATGCCGGTGCCGCGTCATACAGACTAAATATTTTTTTGTAGAACGAGTCGGAGGCGGACGCAGATCCGAACCGTGAGTCGATGTTTGCTACGGTCGCAGCTTCAAACTGAAGACTTGGAATTGACACAAAGGAAGGCTGGGGAATGTGCAGCCGCAGACCTTCGGTATCGAAGAAAAAAAACAGTTTGTCTTTCTTGATCGGCCCACCGAAGGAGCCCGCCCACTGATGGGCGATGTCAAACGGGCGCGTGGCCCCGCTGGCGTTATTAAACCAGTCGTTGGCATTAAATGTGGAGCCATTCCAATAGTATTTTGCGTTTCCGTGAAACTCGTTGCTTCCCGACTTCGAGATGAAATTTATATCCCCGCCCGCAGCTCCGCCGAACTGGCCGGAATAGCCGGTGGTCAAGACGGTCGCTTCCTGAATCTGGTTTTGGCCTAAGACGAGTCCGAGTGCGCCGATTACGCCAACGTTCAAGGCGTTATCGTTGTTATTCATGCCGTCGATCGTGTAAAGGTAGGAATCGCCTGGCATTCCCAGAATTGAAAAGTTGAAGCCGAGCCCTAAAGCATTGTCGGTATTCATCACGGCGCCGGGAGCGGTCTGTGCGATGTAAGTCAGATCGTTCCCGGGATTCGGGACCTCGCTAATTTGCCTCTGATTCATCGTCGTGGATACGTCTCCGTTTTCAGCCTTGATGAGCGGAGCTTCTCCTGTCACACTCACGGTCGTATTTGCTTTCGCGATTTCCAGGGCGAAATTCACCGTGACCGGAGGACCGAGTGGAACAGTCACCGCGCGGCTCTCCGTTCGAAAGCCGTCATGCATAACTGTGAGCGTGTATCTCTCGGGCGCCAGAAAGAAAAACTGGTACACGCCCTCGCGATCGGTTTTCGTTTCCCGGTTCGTGCCCTTGGCGTTGTCTTTGATCCCGACGCTAGCATCGGGAATGACCGCACCGCTCGGATCTAATACGACTCCAGTCAACCCCCCGGAGGCCGTTGTTTGCGCACTCAAATTGTTGGACAAACAAGACACGAGCAGAAGGATTGGAAGCAGAAGGATCACGGGCCACGGTTTCATCGAAACACACCTACGATTCCAGGCGAAAGGGTCCTTGGGACACACGAATTTCGACCGTGCAGGCAATACTACATTATTCTCGCCTCCGAAAATTGTTGCGTCCTCGTTGTGCGCACTCCAAACTGAACGGGGCATCGTTTAGCTCCGAATATCCTTGGGCGCCCTCAGTCGGGGTATCTCCTAAAAAAATCCGCCACTTTTGCGAGCCGCGACCCGCGCAATTTCCCCTCTTCGTTCATCCGTCGAGTGTACTCGCGAGCGCGCGTGAGTTGCGCGAATGTGGGATTACCGCAACGCCGCGCTTCTCTTAGCATTTGGCTCGTATCGGCTAACGCGCGTCAGTGTTCCTAAAACAGTGCCAGCTCAACCGGTCGATGCAACACCATCTGCTATAAATCTTTTCACTAAAGGTGGTGTTCATGACGCAACAGAGACGAGTGAAGCTTTCCGCGAAGCAGAGGAGTGACATGTGGAGCCGTTGGAAGGCGGGACAGTCGTTGCATCAGATTGGGCGGTCCTTCGGCAAGAGCCATGTATCCATTCACTTTATGTTGTCGCAGCACGGAGGGATTGTCCCGGCGGCCCGGCGGCGTTCGCTGTTAACGCTCACACTGGTGGAGCGAGAGGACATCTCGC
Source organism: Terriglobia bacterium (assembly GCA_963811715.1). GTDB lineage: Bacteria > Acidobacteriota > Terriglobia > Acidiferrales > UBA7541 > Palsa-360. The sequence goes on along the minus strand of CAWESM010000002.1, from coordinate 137,279 downwards.
GAGGGATTGCCTCCGGTTCGTCGATTCGTGATATAGCCAAAGCTCTGGAGCGCGCTGTGTCGACGGTGAGCCGAGAGGTCGCCCGCCATGGCGGGCGACCTCTGTATCGAGCCACTGAAGCCGATCACCAGGCTTGGGAGTCGGCCTTGCGGCCCAAGGCGTGCCTTCTGGCAATCCGCGTGAAGTTGCAGGCGATCGTGGCGAGTAAACTGATCCTGGATTGGTCGCCGGAGCAGATTTCCGGATGGTTGAAGATCCAATTTCCCGAGGACGAGAGCATGCGCGTGTCTCACGAGACCATTTACCGCAGCCTGTTCATTCAAGCGCGCGGAGTGCTGAAAAAGGAGCTGATTCAGCACCTTCGGACCAAGCGGCGTATACGCCGCTCGCGACAATCCCGCGTTGGCGGACACCGCAGTGGGCAGATCGTTGATGCCATCTCCATCCGGGAAAGACCCGCGGAAATCGAGGACCGTGCCATTCCCGGTCATTGGGAAGGTGATCTCATCGGTGGCAGCAAGAACAGTCACATCGCAACCCTGGTGGAACGTCATTCGCGTTTTACGGCGCTGGTAAAAGTGCCCAGCAAAGACACGGCAGCGGTCGTCGCCGCCCTGAGCCGGCAGGTTCGGAAACTCCCGGCGGCATTGCGTCGCTCGTTGACCTGGGACCGCGGGCTAGAGATGGCCAAACACAAAACCTTCACGGTGGCCACGAATGTGAAAGTGTACTTCTGTGATCCTCAGAGCCCTTGGCAGCGCGGCACCAACGAAAACACGAACGGGCTGCTGCGACAGTACTTCCCTAAAAGAACGGACTTGTCTGGATATTCTCAAGCACAGCTCGACAGGGTAGCGCTGCGTTTAAATCAGCGTCCGCGAAAGACTTTGGGGTTTGAGACTCCGGCGAGTAGACTGCGAGCTAGTGTTGCAACGACCCATTGAGACCACCGGACTTTTCAGATGGGATGAGAAGGCCGGTCTCCGCGGGATGCGATACGCTCCCAATGTTCGACGTGCTCAAGGCACAAAGAAAAGGAGACCGGCCATGAAAAAGACTAGAAGCTATTGCACAACCCTCCGCAAGACGATCATGAAGCAGGCGATGTGAAAGAAAGCGCCATAGATCGTGAGCGAGCGGTCGTAGCGCACGACCAAGCGCCGGAAGTTACCGAGCCAGGCGTTGGTGCGTTCGATAATCCAGCGCCTCCGATAGCGCCGCAGCGCTCGGCCGTCTTGCGTCACCGGTTTCTTTCGGTTGCAGCGATGGGGCACGATCAATTCGATACCCCGTTGCCGCAAGCGTTTCCGCAGCGGATCGCTGTCATAGGCTTTGTCGGCGATCACCCGTAGTGGTTTCTGCCGAGGTCGGCCCGCACGATGACGCCGCCCTACCCGGATCGTCGCGAGCGTCGTTTCCGCGAGTGTGACTTCCCCCGGGGATGCAGAGTGAAGGGAGTTTCCCAGAGGAACACCGCGGCCGTCGACCACCACCATCCACTTCGTCCCCTTGCCCCGCTTGGTTTTTCCGACTCCGCAGCCCCTTTTTTCGCTGGAGCAAAACTCCCGTCCAGAAACGATTCGCTCCACTTCAATTGCTGGCGCTGGTTCAACTCGCTTAGAAACGTCCGCCAGATGTTCAACCAAACGCCCCGCTCCTCCCAGTCTCGCAGCCGCCGCCAGCAGGTCGAGGGATGCGGGAATTTCTCCGGCATGTCTTGCCAGCGAGCCCCGCTCCGCAGTATCCACAGAATCCCTTCCAGCACACGACGGTTTTGAATCCAGGGACGACCGCCTTTGCGTTGTTTGGGCGGCTTGGGGAGCAAGGGCGCGATCTTCTGCCACTGCGATTCGGTCAGCAATGCACCCGATCGGGCCATCGGCCCTCCTTGGGCGCTGCTGATTCTCCTTATCTCTCATCTCAGAAAATTCAACTACCTTCTTTTCAAGACCCTGTATTAGGTTATGCAACAGCTTCTAGCACTGTTCGGGTAAACGGAAACATGATTTTCAAAGGACACCAGCTCACGATTGGTTTGGACCTCGGCGATCGCTGGTCGTTCTACTGCGTTTTGGATGAAGCGGGCGAAGTCCTTCTGGAACAGAAAGTGGCGACGACACCGGAAGCGATGAAGCAGACATTTGAGAAGATACCGCGAAGTCTCATCGCCCTAGAGACCGGAACACATTCCCCCTGGGTAAGCCGACTGCTAAGGGAGCTGGGACATCAGGTGCTGGTGGCGCACGCGCAAAAGGTGCAATTGATCAGCAAGAGCAATCGAAAAGATGATCGACACGATGCGCGGACACTGGCACGGCTGGCGCGAATCGATCCTGAGCTGTTGGGGCCGGTGCGGCATCGCAGCGCGAAAGCGCAAATCCACCTGACGGTGATTCGGGCACGGGCAGAATTGGTGAGAGCACGAACCGCCCTGGTGAACGCGGCGCGAGGGTTGGTGAAGTCTTATGGCCAACGGCTGCCTAAGTGTGGCACGGAGCAGGTGAGCCGGGAGCTGGCCGCGGAATTGAGCGTGGAGTTGCGAGAGGTTCTGGAGCCGTTGCTCCAAGAAGTCGAATCGCTGAACGAGCGCATCCAGGAATACGACGCGCGGATGGAGCAAATCGCCCGGGAGAGCTACCCGCAAGTCGCGCTGCTCAAACAGGTGAAGGGGGTAGGGACACAGATCGCGCTGACGTATGTCCTGACCTTGGAAGATCCGCATCGGTTCCCGAAGAGTCGCCAGGTCGGCTGTTTTCTGGGGTTGCGCCCTGGGCGCAGGGACTCCGGAGAGAACCAGCCGCAGAGGCACATCAGTAAAGAAGGAGATCCTTATTTGAGGACCATGCTGGTGCAGGGGGCGCACTACATCCTCGGGCCTTTTGGACAGGACAGTGATCTGCGGCGCTGGGGGCTGAAGCTAGCCGAACGGGGAGGAAAGAATGCCAAGAAACGAGCGGTCGTTGCCGTGGCGCGCAAGTTGGCCGTGCTGCTACACAAGTTGTGGGTGAGCGGGGAAGTCTATGAGCCACTGCGGAACAACCACAAAGTGGTGAGCGCCGTGGCGTAGAGTTGGTTCCGATGAGCCGAGCTCGACCGCCGAGATCAGGTGACTGCGACAAGTCCTGGACCCGTTCGTTTCGAAAGGGGGGAACAGAGGTCGATTCTCAGGTAGCAGCACCTACTGAATCGAGTACACCCAACTTGCACCGAGCGACCATCGCTCAACAAAGAGTGCGGATGGAAGGGTGGCGACAGAGGCGGCTCGGCTCAAAAGCAAAATCGCTTCTAGAGAAGAAAAAGAAAAAACCGACTTGACACTCACCGGCCTTCTCATGGAAGGACTTGGCCATTTCCGTACGTGAGCACCTTGTTGACTTAGGATTACTTCTACCTTAGCTTGTGCGAGTCTCGGCGCACCGGGTGCTATACTCCGCCGATCGTCTGATCTGGCGATTGAAAGGATCAATCTCATGCTTATGCCTCGTCTCAGGAAGACCATTACGCGGGCGCTGTGCGGATCAGTGGCAATCGGTCTGGCCGTGCCATTGTTCTCACTCCTAGCTGTCTCGGCCAGTTTCGCCCAGGCACCGGCGTTGCCCGCGTTCCAGGCGACAGACAAGAGCCCGAACTTCAAAGACGGGAAGGTGGTGCTCGAGGAGCGCCGCATCCGGGCGTATACGTACCTTGGCGGCGATGAAAACATCATCCGGCAAACGGTCCACCGGATCGTAAGGCAGGAAGGCGACGCCACTGGAGGGTGGGTCTACGAGTGGAGTGTCCTCGGCAAGTACTACGAGGACCGCGGCGACGCGCTCCTCAAGACCGGAGACCGGCATGCGGCCCTCAACGACTTCATGACCTCAAACGTCTACTACGCGCTCGCCTGGTTCCCGAGGATCAACTCGGAACAGGAGGCCAACGCCTATGACGCACAACTGCGGGCGTACCAGAAGGGCGGCAAGCTGTTCGACGTGCCGCTGGAGGTGGTGAAGGCGCCGTTCAAGGACGGTTATATCACCACCTATTTGCACAAGCCGTTTGGCGTCGAGAGGCCGCCGCTTGTCATCTGGTGTGGGGGCGTCGACCAGTACAAGGCGAACCACTGGCGCCCCATCCAGGACATGCTCGCCAAAGGATTTGCCGTCGCCACCCTCGACCTGCCCAACTTCGGCGAGAGCAGGCAGTGGGGCCCAGATCTCAAGGCGGAGGCTAATTTCGCCGTCCTGGAGACCTACCTGAAGCGAGAGGACATCGATACCAAGCGCATCAGCTTCTTCGGGCAAAGCTATGGCGGGGGCGCTACGCTGCGTGCGGCCCTGCGAAACGATCCGCGCGTGAGGGCGATTGTGGCCATGTGCGCGGGGCTGCACTTGGGCGAGAAAAACTCGTTGGCACCCGAGGCAAAACCTGGAGACAAGCTGATCAACGGGCCTCTACTCGTGGTCAACGGCACGCGCGATCCCGGCAACCCCGTCCCGGACCTGGTGTCGACCTACCAGTCGGCGGAAGAGGGCGATCTGTGGCTGCTCGGCCGCGGCGAGCATTGCGCGGTGGAGTACTGGCCCGTCATGATCCCGCAAATGGCCGACTGGCTGAAAGAGAAGATCAATAAGTGACTGCTCGAGCCTCCTAGATTAACGGCGCCGCATTCACGCGGGCCAACTAGATTGATAGCCGTGCCAAGTCCTGATTTTCGGAATGTGGGAAGCCGCCCCGTGTTGTCCAAAAAGCCAGTTTCCGAGAAGAGGTGCCAGCTCAACCGGTCGATGCAACACCCTCCAGTCAGTTGATCCGACTATACTTCCCCCAGAGAACCGATCTATCTGGGGGTGCTCAGTTAGAACCTAAACAGGGCAGTGTTCTTGTTTGCATCTACGCCCTTGAACGAATTAAGCTTCGTAGACTCCTGCTCGTGGGCTTTGAGCTAGTGTTGCGACGACCCATTGAGACCACCGGACTTACCAGGACTTGGCCGCCATCGCTCAGGCTATCGGACCGATAGACGAACATCTTTGGGTATCAATGGGCTCACTTCTGCCAAGTAAAGGGTGGGAAGAGAGGCTGAGTGGGCGGGAGGCGGTTTGGCGGAGTCAGGGCGGGCGCTCGATCAGGGCAGTGGGATTTGGAAAAGGTTGCGGTGCATGATCGCCCTTGCATAGGCGAACGTATCAATTGCTGGGCCTGGAGCGACATTAGATCCGAAGCGGCTCGGATTGAAGCGGGACATGTCGATTAACGTGCTTCCCGGCAAGGCAGCGGAATCCTCTGCGGAACGAATACCTCGACCCGGCAGATTTGGAAGCGATTTCCCTCTTGGCACCGGGAGAACGACGGCCATGCCGCCGCGCGCGCCTTGCAGAAACTGTTGCACGTAAAATCGCGTTCCATCCGAAGACCATTCCGCCATGCATTCAGCTGGACAAATCCGTCTCAGCGCCCCGCCCTGAATCGGTACAGCGAACACTGCTGTGCTGGGCACTTCATCCACTGGCAGCGTGGCCACCGCCCACCATCCATCCGGTGACGTGCCGCCTAAGTTGATAATCGGGCCGGACATTACTTTGGTGCGCCCGGAACCATCTCTTTTCATCCGGACAAGAGAATTCTCCTTGCCATCCGACATGCGGAAGATTACTTCGCCGTCCGGACCAAAAAAGGGCTCATCTTCCCCCGAGGAGGCTAGCATCCGTGGCGGAAACAGCCGGTCGCGAGAGGCCAGCCAGAGTTGAGAGAGTCGATTGGGTGGCTGCGTCTCGAAGATGACTCCCTTTCCGTCGGAGGAGACGTCATAACTTCTGATGGAGAATCCTTGTACGACCGGTTCGCTTTTGCCCGAAGAGATCTCCGTCACCCAGAGTTCGCGAGGCGACTCCGGCGATTCGCGGCGCAAGAGGTAATAGACATTCCGGCCGTCCCGCGAGAATGAGGGAAGCGAGGCGTATCCCTCGGAAGAGATCAGTCGCTCGCCGCGGGAATCGTGCAGCCAGACACCACTGTCATTCATGCCCACCGACGAGACGACCGATCGACCATCCCGGCTCACAGCGATGCCAGCTTCCTCGGCGGGACCGGAGGTAATCTGCTCGGGCTCGCCGTTAGGGAAAGGCTGGCGCCACAGGTGGCTGGAGCCTTTGGAATACGCGCTGAAGTACATCCATCTTCCGTCCCGAGACCAAGCTGCGGACATGCACGGCCCGGGCGGCCCGACCTGCAATCCTGCTGAACTGCCATCCATGGGAACCAATCGGCAGCGCTGCCATCCGCCGGTCGGACCCATTTCCACGATCAGAACCCACTTGCGGTCGGGTGAAGCGTAGGAATAATGCACCATGCCGCGCTCGTGTTCAGGCAGATAGATGTCCCGCAAATCCGAGCGGTTCTCGGCGGACGTTACCAGCCCCATGTGAAGCCCGGTCTTGATTTCGGAAAACAACACGTGATGCTCATCCAGCCACGTCAGTCCTGCGGCGTTTGAAAGCATGAGGCGCGGAACGCCGCCGAGGACGGATATCGTGACAACGCTCCAGCCATGGGCCAGATCGCTAACCGTGTAGGTGATCTGTGACCCGTCGGGCGAAAAGGAAACGCCGTATTTGGGAAATGAGTCGTGCGTCAGCTGCACAGGCTCTCCATCGGGAAGCATCTTGATGTAAATATCCCCCAAGGTCGGAAACGAAGTGTCGCTTCCACGGATGAACGCGATCATGCGCCCGTCCGGTGAAATGGTCGGAGAAAATACCTCATCGCTGAAATTAGTGAGTTGCGTGTAGTTCACAGGCTTTGGAGCCGCGTTCCTGCGAGCGCGCGCACCGAACATGGCGGCCAGCATGACGATTCCCGCGGCGTAAATGGCCATCCGCGGCCAGATGCGGCGCCAAGGGGTGGTAGTTTTGGCGTGATCGCCGCTTGCTTGTAAGTGATCCACCTCGCGCGGCCGATCCTCGGAATGCGCTCCATTGCTCTTGGCCCCGTTGACCGGGGTCGACGACACCCGAGCAGAAAGTAGCTCCTCGACAGGAACGATAAACCGATAGCCGCGTTTCGGAAGGGTCTCGATGAAGCGGGCGTTGTCGGCTGAATCGCCCAGCGCCTCGCGGATGCGGCCGATAGCGTTGCTCAAGCCGTGGTCGAATTCGACGAACGTATCTGCATCCCAGAGGCGCTTGCGGAGATCCTCCCGGGCGACCAAGTTTGGGGAATTCTGCAGGAGGTAGGTCAGGACCTGAAACGGCTGCTCCTGCAGCTTGATCTTCAGGCCGTTCTTGCGGATTTCGCCCGCGCGGAGGTCCACCTCGAAGACACCAAATCGGTAACCCGTGAGGCTTGGACTGGGTTCTTGCATTCGACTACCTCAATCGCGGGACGTGCGCGGAGTATACCCTGAAGGTTATGGCGTCGCAACATAGCAGTTGGCTCGAGAAGCGTCCAGGTAAGTCCCATAACGAAAATGAGTTATCCAGAGAGAGAGAGTTGAGATTTGCGAGAGGGGCCGTGCATTGACTCATCAGTGCCTCGGGTGCGAAGGTGCCGTACATTCCGGAAGCTCGGGCAGCTGCGCAACGAGCAATTCGGAATGGGCACTTTCATTTTTCGATCTTTCACAGATCGACCAAAGGAGAACTGAGATGATGATTCAAAATGCGACAAGGAAGGACTTGGCAAGAACGTTGTTGAAGGCGGCAGCCGCCACAATGGGACTCGTGGTGTGCGCGACCGCTTTCATGCAAACGGCCCGCGCCGATTGCGGTTCTTACACAAGTTCGGGCCAGAAGCTGATGCCCGCTCCAGCGCAACGGCCGCTTCTGAGGCCGGCCGCATTCAGACTGGCAGCTCTGTCAGTCGCCGCCCGCGATGACGACAGCGATGCCGCGATTGTAGGCATGTGGAAGGTGCAATTTGTGTCTGAAGGGACCAATGGAATACCGGACGGCACCATGATCGACTCGGCCTATGCCCAATGGCATAGCGATGGGACGGAAATCATGAACTCCGGGCGGCCTCCAATAACCAGCAGTTTCTGCTTGGGAGTTTGGAAGAAGACCGGGGAGTCCACGTACAAGCTGAATCACTTTGCGTTGAGCTGGGATCCGTCCGGGACTGTTTTTGTGGGCCCAGCCAATATTCGCGAGAACGTGACGCTGAACGCACAGGGAAACAGCTTCTCGGGAACATTTACGATCGATCAGTTCGATACGAACGGAAACACGCTCGCTCACATCGTTGGGAAAATCAATGCGCAGCGTGTCACGGCGGATTGAGGCATCTGGCGTCATAAGCAGGCGACTGCGGGAGCGCCGCTTCTACCCTGCGCTCCCTACCTCCCGCGAGAATTCTGAATTTGGAATCAAGTCAGCACGAGCTAGTGAGGTATCGCACCTGTGCCAGTTGTTGAAGCGTGTCCATCGTATTATGGACCACTTGAGGTTCTAGTGTGTTTGGCCGTTCGTTACGACACCAGGTAGGGAATCGTACTGCAAAATCATTCGCCGCATTTCGCATTGTTTTCGATGGGTGACAAGCCAGGTCTTCAGGGCCCAAGTCCCGATAAACGGGGCGGTCTCAATGCATCGACGCAACACTAGCCCAAAGTTCACGTGCAGGAGTCTACGAAGCTAAATTCGTTCAAGGGCGTTGATTCAAACGGAGCACTGCCCTGCTTAGATTCTGATTGAGTACAGCCGTACAGATCGGTTCCCTAGAGGAACTATTGTCGGATCAACTGGTTAGATAGTGTTGCACCGACCGCTTGAGCTCGCATAGGGCGGCCACTCCGCCCCACTGGTCCAGGGCGTGCCCCAGCACCGTGGTAGCAAGCCGAAAGTGCCAGATGACGTCCCAAGCAGCACGCCGGATTTGTCGGGCATTCATCTCTTCGGGCATGGCTTCACATATGCCTCCATCGCGACCCCAGAGTCGAAGAGTATTCTGGTGCCTAGAAATCGGCTGAGCATTTGGACGTATCTGGTAGGTTGAGCAGTAGGGAAGCGAAGTGTGATCGGAACCCCAGCGGTGCTCGTGAAGGCTCTCATGCCGCAACCTCACGAACGAGGGGATAGCTAAAGGGCAGGTTTAGTACTGGCGCATTCGGTGCATTGCAAGCCCCCGCAACCATGGGCGCTGAGAGGTCACTCCTCGAAGCGCTCTTCCTATTTTCAGCGTAAGGCAAGGGACCTCATCTGTTTCCCTGACGGGCCGCAAGTGAAATGGCACCCCCTGGGGCAGCGCGCGACGCCTCGAGAGAAAACAAGCCGTTGCGCATTGCTATCCCTTTGGTCGTCTAAGCGGTCATTCTGGAACATATTTATTTATATATTATAGACTCTCTATGAAATAGAGCGCTTAATTAGGAATTACTAATGTCCTCGCGGAGAGGGAGTCTCGCACACAGGAGACTCTCACTGAAATGAAGACGAAGTCCCTGTTCAATCGAAAGGTTCAACTCGCATTCGGATCTGCCATTTTGGCTTTCTTCCGTCCCCATCTGGGCAGAGCCCAGTCAATTGCTTATCGGAATGTGGGCAAGTCGCGATCTGACGGCTCGGCGGTCGCGCTCGTGGGGGTTTAATCGCACGACGCCGAAAAGGCAACACGCCAGTGCGGTAACGCTTCGGCGACTGGAACTATCGACCAAACTGATCCGCGAGTGGGAGTTGCAGGGTCAGCCGGTCCTCAAAGTTTCTCGTGATGTGGCCTTTGCCAGTCGTATCTTCGATCAGAGAGATATGTCCGGGTCCCACAGGGATCTTCTGTCCTCCGGCAATCTCCATTTCTCCTATGCCGTTAAGGGTGATCACGTATTGGCGACGCGGACCACGATGCCAATCGGCGGTCGAACTGGGTGACATCCGATGGAGCTCGGCTCCCGTGACCTCCATCAACTTGAGGACACCGCCCGCGGTGAACGCGGCCTCTGTCTCTTCGGCGTGCGTCTGGCCGTCCGGGCCGGTGTAGACCCGAGTGATGAAGACCGGTTTGTGGGTTGCAGTGACAGCCACATCACGCTGAGTCTGCGCCCTCGATATCAGAACAAAACCCCCCAACAAACCAACAGCGATGGGCCACCTAACTTTCGAGCTCATCGATTCCCTCCTATTTGTAGTGTCAGATGATGCACTCCGGTCCGTCTAATCTGTCTAACGCCGTTCTAGGCTGACCTGAATAACAGCCCCACGTCGGCCAAAAACTGGACCACGCGCGCGGACCGGAGCGACCAACGTCGCGCTTGTAACGATTTCTTCGATGTCAACAACAACTTTTCTTGCAATTTTAGGCCTACCGAGTCAGTCGGGAAAATCGCCTTCGTGTTCTCTGAGCGCAGCTTCCCGCAGAAGATCCAAGGAGCTGTGTAAACATAACTGAACGCGAAGTCGCCCACACGGAAGCTATTCTCAAACCGAGCGGATGGCGGGACAAAATCATTGAGGTGGCATTTCACTTACCGGAGAAACCGACAGGAACGATCAAGGATTGAGACCCTCTGGCGGGCATTTCGGAACAATGCGTCTGATCTTAGCACGCCGCATAGTTGGCACCGATTCGATGGCTACCAAGTTACCGTGGTTTTGCCGGACAGGGTAGAATATAGGTCTCAACCTTGCGAGGCGGACCGCACTCTCATGGCGATTCTTTATCGGTACCTCAAGAATTATTGGCAATTAGTCGCCGTAGCATTAGTTTTGGCCGCGGTCAATCAGGTATTCTCCCTGCTCGACCCGCTCATCTTCCGGCACATCATCGATTCCTACGCGACCCGCTATCGCGAATACTCGAGCCCACAATTCGTAAAAGGTGTGAGCGTGTTGCTGGGAGCGGCCATTGGAGTGGCCTTCGTGTCACGTGTTGCCAAGAATTTCCAAGACTATTTCGTAAATGTGATTACCCAGAAGGTTGGTGCCAGTATTTATACCGATGGCATCCGGCACTCGCTCGAGCTCCCCTACACCCTCTTTGAAGACCAGCGTAGCGGCGAAACTCTCGGCAAACTGCAGAAGGTCCGCACCGACGTAGAAAAATTCATCGCGTTGGTCGTGAACTTGCTTTTCACGACGTTAATCGGTCTGGTGTTCGTCATGGTCTATTCGGCCCGCGTGCACTGGTCTGTGGCGCCTGCCTATCTGCTCACAGTGCCACTGCTCGGCGGTTTGAGTTCCATCCTGAGCCGCAAGATAAAGCTGGTGCAAAAGCGCATCGTACGGGAGACAACTGCGCTGGCAGGCGCGACAACCGAATCGCTGCGAAATATCGAACTTGTGAAAAGCCTAGGACTAGCCCAGCAGGAGATTGAGCGGCTCAACGGCACGACCAACAAAATTCTCAAGTTGGAACTGGAAAAGGTGCGCTACTTGCGCAGCTTAAGTTTTGTACAAGGTACCTGCGTGAATCTGTTGCGGACGTCGATCATGTTTCTGATGCTTTATCTGATTTTCACGCAACGCATTACAATCGGACAGTTCTTTTCGCTATTCATCTATTCATTCTTCATCTTTGGTCCCTTGCAGGAGCTGGGCAACATGATCAATGTTTATCGTGAGACAGAAGCATCGCTCGACAATTTCGAAGAAATTCTTAAGCTGCCGGCGCAATCGAAACCGGAGCATCCAGTTGCATTGGCATCTCTCGAAACCCTCCGGTTTGAAGGTGTCTCCTTCCAACACCCATCCGCGTCTTTTCCTGCTCTCAGCGGCATCTCTTTCCGCGTCGCTCGCGGCGAGACAATCGCGTTCGTCGGGCCGTCTGGTGCGGGAAAAACTACACTAGTTAAACTGTTAGTAGGTCTCTACGGACCGAAAACGGGGCACATCTACTACAACGGCACCCGGGAGGATCAAGTCGCGATCGAAGACCTTCGCGAGCGCATTGGATTTGTGACGCAGGATACGCAGCTGTTCTCAGGGTCAATTCGGGAGAACCTACGTTTCGTGCGACCCGATGCGACAGACGAGGAATGTCTCGAAGTGTTGCGCCAGGCATCCGTCGACGTTCTGCTCAAGCGCGCGGATCGAGGATTGGACACGATGATTGGCGAAGGTGGTGTAAAGGTCTCGGGAGGCGAAAAGCAGCGACTGTCCATCGCCCGCGCCCTGCTCCGCCGGCCTGAGTTGCTGGTATTTGACGAAGCGACATCATCGTTGGACTCGCTGACCGAGGAAGAAATCAGCCAGACTATCCGCGATGTCGCAGCCAGCCGCGATGCGATTACCATATTGATTGCTCACCGTCTTTCGACGGTTCTGCACGCAGATTGTATTTACGTCCTCGAGCGAGGACGCATTGCGGAGAGTGGTCGCCACGAGGAACTCCTCGCGAAGAAAGGTCTCTACTACGCGATGTGGAGGCAGCAGGTCGGAGAAGGAAGAGAACAAATGGCCATGCCAGCGTAACATATCCAACTAATTGAAGCCCCTGGACTTGTATCGTGCTATTGACAATGAAAGAAGTCTCATTAATCCACATCTTGATAAGTCTTATCCGAATGTGGCCCTGGGGCCTCATGGGGCAGTTTTCCACATTCCGATAATCCCGTTCTATAAAAAGGGATGTCAAGACAAATACTTCCCCAGCGACGGCAAAACACAGGTTGTTTGCCGTCCAGCCCCAGTAATGTAACGAGACGCTGTGAGTTTTCCCTTGCCGCAGATTCATCGTGCTTTCGTAACGACGCCGATCAGTTCTTGACGCAGACAAGCAGAGCGGTTGTGCAGTGCCAACCATGGTTCTATCGGAGACTCGTGGTCTATCGCTTTTTCGGGTTGTCCGAGGGAGCATAGGGTCGGCTCGGTGGCTCCGGTGCCCAGGGCACGCAGGCCTAACTTCACAGGTTGATACTCACCCTCGAACCAGAGCGTCTGGAGAACCAACCGGTCATTATCCGAGATGAATCCGGGATGGACTCTCGACAGACGCTCAAGCTGCTTGTTGTTTCAAATGTTCGGCGTCGAAACCGACTCCTTTCTTCCAAACGATCAAAGTGATGGCCGCGATCTTACGCGCCAGGGTGAGACGCGCCATCGTTGGCTTCATCCCTCTGGCTACTAAACCGGCGTGGAACTCCTGGAACGGTCCAGCGACGGCAGCGGCCCGGGTCGCGGCACCCTTGAAGATATTCTTCAGATCGTGATTGTGGTTGGCGTTCAGCCCGCGAATGGCCAGAAATTTCTTGGCGCGTTTCAGCCGGCCCTCCACGATTCGGTATTCCCCGCTCGTGGAGGTTTTCAATGCCAAACCACAGTAGGCCCACAGTTGCCGCTTGGTGCGAAAACGATGCGGCGTCTGCAGCAGAGCAATGAGCAGAACAGCCCGAAGGGGTCCAATCGAAGGAATCTGGCGCAGCAATTTCATCGCGCTGTGCTTCCGGCCTTCGGCCAACAGATCTCGTCGTACCTGCTCGCGCAACGACCGTAATGCGTCCAACTGCTGGTAGTAGATCTCCGCCCGGCGATGCACGCCGGCTTCGGTGATCTTGGCCAGCCATTCCGAGCGATAGCGTGGTGCGTACACGCGCTGCCCCGCACAGGGAATCGCCCAACTCCTATAAAGGGCTTTTAAGCGGTTCATCACCCGGGTGGTATCGCGGGTCAGTGCCAGGTAGCTGCGGGCCGCTTCCTTGAGTGCGCGAATTCCTGTTTCGCCGTGATAGACCGGGTTGAGCTTGTTCAGGTACAACAGGTCGGCCAGCTTCCGGGCATCGATGCGGTCGCTCTTGTTCCCGGCTTTTATCAGCGCGTTCTTGCGCGGATCACACACCAACACTTGCGTGACGTGGGGCTTGAGCAGATCGTGCAGCCATGCCGCGCACGTTCCTTCTTCAAAAGTCACATACAAACTTCCGCGCAGTCCGTGAATAAACTGAAGGATGGTAGCCGCTTTCGTTTCCATGATGCACTCGAACACCAACTTGCCGGTCGAGTCCAGAACTGCAGCGGAGATCGTTGCTTGGTGAACATCCAACCCAATATACTTAGCGTCATTCAACATGAGGGTGCTCCTTCCTGTAGGCGTTGATGCGAACGATCAAACCCTACTTCAAAGGGGCGCCCTTTTATAATGCGTTTCTCAGCATCTATGCAAGCGGTGAACAGCCCCTCCGCAAAAGTCGCGGTTGCGGTGAACGTGGCTCATGATTGTACGCCTTGCCCTTAAGCGCTCAGGCGACTCGTTTGCTCTGCTTTGCAATTTGGTCGCGGGAGCCGCTGCGCAACGCATTTGCAGGCAGTGGCTCTCCAGCCTTGATGTCAATTGCGGCAAATTCATTCGGTGAACGCTCGGCAAGGTCTTGTAGTCTACGGCGCGCCTCATATTGTCCGAATACGCAGGCACGCCAAATCGTAGAACCATCGGGGAATTTCTCGAATATATCGTAATCACGCAGCATCATGGGGGGCCTCCGGGGAAAAGCATTCAGTATCCTGAAGCTTGGGAGGCACTTTTATATAGTGCAAGACAATAATTTGCAAGGTTTAACATTTCAGTTATCGGAATGTGGCCCAGCAAGAAAAGCCAGATTCCGGTAACGCCTGCCAGCTCAACCGGTCGATGCAACACTCTCAAGTCAGTTGATCCGACAACACTTCCAGTCGGGGGCCTATCAGCACGGCAGTACTCATTCAGAACCTAAACAGGGCTTTTGTTTTGTTTGAACTCACGCCCGCGAACCAGATCAGACCCGTAGACTCCAATAAGAGGACTTTGAGCAAGTGTTGCAACGACCCATTGAGACCACCCCGTTTAGCAGGCACTATTCATGCCCGTCAATCAAAACCCCCACCGTGATGATTTGTGACTCAGAAAGATAGTGTAGCGAGGACCGCCCTTTTTCAGGCGACCACGCACGCGATGTACCTGGACGTCGAATCTGCCATGGCGCAAGCGCTGCTCGAATTTTCGATCATCTTGGGCCGCCCAGACAGCCAGCACCCCCTCCATCTTGAGAGCCGCGCGGGCGGCGGCTATTCCGCGGTTGTCATAGAGCCCGGCGTTGTTCGAGGCGGTAAATTCGGTCGGGCCGTTGTCCACGTCGAGTAGCACGGCATCGAACTGGCCGGGACGTGAACTGAGTGTGACGGCGACGTCACCTGTCTCGACCTGCACGCGCTTGTCCTTCAGCGGGTGTCCCGCCAACGGCCCGAGCGGGCCACGATTCCACTCCACCACTGCCGGCACCAGCTCGGCGACGACAACCGTCGCATCCGGTGAGAGGAGATCGAGCGTCGCGCGTAGCGTGAAACCCATCCCGAGACCGCCAATAAGCACGCTAGGCTGCTCCAGCGTCCGCACCCGTTGGCAGGCGAACGTGGCCAGCGCCTCCTCTGAGCCGTGCATGCGGCTCGACATAAGGATGGCCCCGTCGGCGAGTATGATGTACTCGTCGCTGCGACGGATCAGCTTCATGACGGTACCGTCTGGAGAAAGTGTCTGGCCGAGCAACTCGAAAGGCTTCACGAGTGTGATGTTACAGGAGAGGAAAACTTAAGTAAAAATGGACCGCTAAACACCTTACCGGAATGTGGCTTTTCGCGGTTTGACCAGGGTAGCGCTCCGCACGATGACGTAAGTTCACGGTGTTCCAGATCACGTGCCGTTGAGAAAGATGGGCCACGAGGCTGGCAGGCTGTGATTTTGGGACTGGAAGTACGATAGCGCGGCGGCCCAACGCAAAAGCGGGAAGTTGCCCCAGGCTCAAAAAGTGGCAGGGTTTCACAGCACGTATTTCAAGGCAATCTGAGCCACAGCAGCCAGGAGCAGGAGCCCAAGCACAACAAGCAACAATTTCTCCGACCACGCACGGTCATGCGTCATCCGGGGATCCTTACCAAACGAGGCTTCTTGGTTTCCGGGGACGCGGAGAACAAGAGATTAACCTTTAGTATTTTATTGTCAAGAAAATTAACGTCAAGGTCGCCCTGGTGCGGATTGTAGTTGCGGGCGTAGATTTACATAGTCGAAGGGCGCAATTTCCGCATTCCGATAATCCCGTTCATCAGGCTCTATCCCACTTCGCCACAGAATCGCTGAATTGCCAACACCACCACCTTCTTGTTCATTTGCTTTGCTCAACGATTTCCGGTGTATTCGTCGTTGAGATCCGGCACGCCATATAAATCTCTAGGACTGCGTCGAGCTCCTGTGGCCCGATCGGCTTGGTGAGGTAGCCGTCCATCCCGGCCGCCAGGCATCGTTCCTGATCGCCTTTCATAGCGTGAGCGGTTAGGGCGATCACGGGCTGACGGAACCCGTCCCCTTTCTCCTTCTCTTTCTCCCGGAGCGCAACCGTGGCCTGAAGTCCGTCCATCTCCGGCATCTGCACGTCCATCAAGACGAGGTCGAACCTGTCTTTGGCAAGCGCCTCCAGGGCCTCACGACCGTTGGCGGTCATTACCACGCGATGTCCACGCTTCTCCAGTAATCGGGTCGCGAGCAGCTGGTTCACGGCATTGTCTTCCGCCACGAGCACCCACAAGACCGTTTGGGGGTCGCGGGCATCTTGCAACGAGTATCGAGTGACTAGCGGAATTGCGCCTTTTTGTGCCGGGGCCCCCAACACTCGGGCAATTGCCTCGCGTAACTCGGATTGCCGGATGGGCTTCAACAAGTACGCGGCTACTCCCAGCTCCTGGCATCGAGCTCCATCGCCCCGGTGGCCCGCCGAAGTGAGCATCATGATTATGGCCGCCGATAATTCTCGCCGTTCCCGGATTTGTTCAATAAGAGAAAAGCCGTCCATCTTCGGCATGTGCATGTCTGTCAAGACCAATGCAAACGGTTCTCCCAGATTGTGGGCTGAGGACAGTTGCACTAGCGCCTCTTCTCCGTCTTCCACGGATGTCGGCTTCATGTCCCAGCGCTTCAGCATTCCCTCAAGAATCCGCCGATTCGTTTGGTTATCATCCACGATCAGAACTTTCACGCCTTGTAATGTCTCGGGTGAGGCAATCGTTCCGATTTCCATCGGTTTCTGTGAAGTCTTAAGCCGCACGGTGAAGTGAAACTGGGTTCCTCGCCCTACCTCGCTTTCCAGCCACATGTTTCCGTCCATCAATCCCACCAGGCGCTTCGAGATCGTCAATCCGAGGCCGGTTCCGCCATACTTCCGCGTCGTGGAGGTATCCGCCTGCGAGAAAGGCTGAAAGATTAATTTCTGCTTTTCGGGAGGAATTCCAATCCCTGTGTCCGATACAGTAAAATGGATAATTCGATCGTCACCTTCCTCGGCCTCGACGTGAATGTTCAATGCCACTTCACCCTGATCTGTGAATTTAATGGCGTTCCCAATCAGGTTAATCACGACTTGGCGGAGCCGGTTGGAATCTCCCCGGACGACGTCCGGAACGGACGGAGCTATCTCGCACAGAAGCTCCAGCCCCTTTTCGTCCGCCCGCAGCGCTAGCGTTTTCAGGGTCGCTTCCAGGCTTTCGCGCAGGTTGAAATCGTCCAACTCCAAGTCTACTTTTCCCGCCTCAATCTTGGAGAAGTCGAGAATGTCATTGATTACCGTGAGTAAAGAATCCGCCGAGAGTTTCACCGTCTCCAAATATTCCCGTTGTTCCGGCGTGAGATCGGTTTCCAAGGCTAGATCGGTCATCCCCATGACACCATTCAGCGGGGTCCGAATTTCATGGCTCATGTTCGCTAGAAACTCGCTTTTCGCCCGGTTGCCTGCTTCCGCCGCTTCCTTGGCCACGATCAATTCCTGCTCAGACCGTTTCCGGTCGGTGATATCCTGAACGATCCCGACCATCTTCGACGGTCTCTTGGTCTTCTCGTCGTAGACGATTTCGGCCTGCGAGTAGAGGTTGCGTTCGGTACCGTCGGGCAAGATGATTCGGTAGTCGGCCCTGTACGGTCTTCTCTCGCGGATCGCTGCTGACATACCTCCGCGTATACGGTCCCAGTCATCAGGATGGAGGGCACGTAGGAAGCTTTCTGTCGATACTTCGACCTCGCCAACGCTGTAGCCGAGGATGCGAAACATTTCGTCTGACCAACGCAACGGATCGTGCGCCCAATCGTCTAGGTCAATGAGATCCCGCCGCCAGCTACCCAAATGTGCGACTCGCTGTGCCCCCACCAGGCTTTCTTCGCTTTCCAGCAACCTCTTTTCTGCTTCTTTCCGCCGTGAAATATCACGATAAGCCACTTGCATCGAGGCTTGTCCAAGAAAAGTGATCGAGCATGCCACTGCTTCCGTCCAGGTTTCCTTTCCATTTAGGCCAATAATTCTTGTCTCGTTGTGACGGACATTCGTAAAGTCGCGGGCGTGTTCTCGAATCCTCTTTTTCACGGCCTCGCGATCATCCGGATGTACAAACTCGAACATTGGCTTTCCGAGAAGTTCACCAGCTGAGGAAGCACCAAATAATGAGACGCAGGCCCTGTTCACAAAGATGATTCTGCCTTGGCGATGAACCAACACAGCATCTGGAGATTGCTCGACAAGTTTGTTGTATGATTCCTTGATCGCGCCAGACTTACCAAGAACAAAGAGACTAACCACCGTCGCAATGGCGCCGCTCAAAACAATGGTGATGAGATGAGATTGCCACAGTGTGATGGACGGAAACAGCAGAGACTCCCCAAGCTCAAACAGCGTCATGAAGGCGACCGCAGACGAGATCACTATTATAGGCAGCAGAATCCTAGCCCGGCGTTTGGAGGCTTCCGTCCTTAGTTCTGCATTTCGGTGTGTGAGGCTGTATGGCGTGGTGCCCTCTGAAAAATCCGGGCACACTATTTAGATGCGCTCGTGCTATTGAGCTTACTGCGGTTGGGGTACTCCCCTGAGGGAATACGTTAACCTGGCGCGAAGTAATAACCCCTTCTTTGTAAACAGGCCGGTTTTCCGGTCGTGTACATTCACGCGAGGCATGCGAGGGCCACAGCAACGATATTCGGCGGAAGCTACTTGCGATAGGCCCATAGGGGGGCCAAGTCTCAATAAGTCCGCTTATCGTCATGTGGGATACCCTGATTCCCAGTTGACGATAATCCCCGTTTATCAGGAACTGACCGGGGAGTGCTTCTTCTGTTGGTTATTTGCAAGACGGTACCAACAGAACTACTACCGTGGCACGCTTCTCAATTGGCCTGTAGGATTCCCGCGCCGGGCCCAAGAAGGTAATGCGTTAATCGTATAGGCACTGACCTACAGTGGGTACTATGCGCCATGTAGTATTATCTTGCTGACTTGCTGTGAAGGCCCCCTACGTGACTTTGCTTCCTAAGGACCGTGATGGACGAATTTAAGGTTCTGATTGCTGATGACTCTCGGGTGTATCGCAAGCTCCTTGAGCAACAATTATTCGCCCTGGGCTCTTGCTCGGTCTTGGTCGCGAGAAGCGGCCAAGAAGCGATCGAAATCTTCGAGAAACAGCGCCCCTCTTTGGTTATCACCGATTGGGTGATGCCGGATCTGTCGGGCATTGAGTTGTGCCAGAAAATTCGTGCGATGAAATCTGACTACACGTACATCATCATCTTGACTAGCAACTCCGAGAAGAAGGACATCGTGAAGGGACTTTCCGCGGGTGCGGATGACTATCTTACGAAACCCTTCGATCAAGATGAGTTGCTTGCGCGCATCCGGGTCGGTGTCAGGCTCGTTGATCTACAACGCCAAATTGAAGCGAAGAATCGACTTCTCGAAGAATTGGCCTTGACGGACGCCCTCACCGGCCTACCAAATCGTCGTGCGGTCGTCGCGTGGAGTGATCGTCAACTTGAAGCGGCCGCACGACACGGATTTGCCTTTTGGGTCGTCCTGATGGACCTCGATCATTTTAAGAACGTGAATGATACATACGGACACGAGGCGGGAGACACCGTCCTCAAGAAGTTTGGCGAAATCCTCAAAGTCAATACGCGTGCCTCGGAAATGTCTGGACGTATCGGAGGTGAGGAATTCATTCAAGTGATCACGTTTACAGACGAAGAGGGCATTAGAATCGTTACCGGGCGAATTCGCAAGCAAATCGTGGAAGAGACATTTCATTTCGGCGGAAATGACTTCCAGGTTACGGCGAGCTTTGGTGCCGCCGGTTTTTCAGGCAACAAAGCCCCCGAATTTAGCGTCCTCGTCGGCCTCGCGGATGCCGCGCTGTACAGGGCCAAGCATTTGGGGCGCAATCGAATCGAAATCGACGCATTGCAGGAGTCTGCGGTGCGTTGAAGAGTACAGTCCGGACTCAACGAATGCTAAACCGATCTCATCCGGCCATTGCTAAAGTGAATGCGCCTGTCAACTCGGACGGTGTTGGTGCAGACATTCGTTTGACTGGATTCTAGCGCACTCTCTGACTTGGACCCAGTTCCAAGTCCTGTGAAGTTCTATAAAAGGGGATTTCAAGACAAATACTTCCCCAGCGACGGCAAAACACAGGTTGTTTGCCGTCCAGCCCCAGTAATGTAACGAGACGCTGTGAGTTTTCCCTTGCCGCAGATTCATCGTGCTTTCGTAACGACGCCGATCAGTTCTTGACGCAGACAAGCAGAGCGGTTGTGCAGTGCCAACCATGGTTCTATCTGAGACTTTTCGCCTATCGCTTTTTCTGGTTATCCGAGGGGGCATAGGGTTTCTCGAAAGACTCAGTGCCCGAAGCACACGCCTAACGGGATTATGGATACTCACCCTCGAACCAGAGCGTCTGGAGAACCAACCGGTCATTATCCGAGATGAATCCGGGATGGACTCTCGACAGACGCTCAAGCTGCTTGTTGTTTCAAATGTTCGGCGTCGAAACCGACTCCTTTCTTCCAAACGATCAAAGTGATGGCCGCGATCTTACGCGCCAGGGTGAGACGCGCCATCGTTGGCTTCATCCCTCTGGCTACTAAACCGGCGTGGAACTCCTGGAACGGTCCAGCGACGGCAGCGGCCCGGGTCGCGGCACCCTTGAAGATATTCTTCAGATCGTGATTGTGGTTGGCGTTCAGCCCGCGAATGGCCAGAAATTTCTTGGCGCGTTTCAGCCGGCCCTCCACGATTCGGTATTCCCCGCTCGTGGAGGTTTTCAATGCCAAACCACAGTAGGCCCACAGTTGCCGCTTGGTGCGAAAACGATGCGGCGTCTGCAGCAGAGCAATGAGCAGAACAGCCCGAAGGGGTCCAATCGAAGGAATCTGGCGCAGCAATTTCATCGCGCTGTGCTTCCGGCCTTCGGCCAACAGATCTCGTCGTACCTGCTCGCGCAACGACCGTAATGCGTCCAACTGCTGGTAGTAGATCTCCGCCCGGCGATGCACGCCGGCTTCGGTGATCTTGGCCAGCCATTCCGAGCGATAGCGTGGTGCGTACACGCGCTGCCCCGCACAGGGAATCGCCCAACTCCTATAAAGGGCTTTTAAGCGGTTCATCACCCGGGTGGTATCGCGGGTCAGTGCCAGGTAGCTGCGGGCCGCTTCCTTGAGTGCGCGAATTCCTGTTTCGCCGTGATAGACCGGGTTGAGCTTGTTCAGGTACAACAGGTCGGCCAGCTTCCGGGCATCGATGCGGTCGCTCTTGTTCCCGGCTTTTATCAGCGCGTTCTTGCGCGGATCACACACCAACACTTGCGTGACGTGGGGCTTGAGCAGATCGTGCAGCCATGCCGCGCACGTTCCTTCTTCAAAAGTCACATACAAACTTCCGCGCAGTCCGTGAATAAACTGAAGGATGGTAGCCGCTTTCGTTTCCATGATGCACTCGAACACCAACTTGCCGGTCGAGTCCAGAACTGCAGCGGAGATCGTTGCTTGGTGAACATCCAACCCAATATACTTAGCGTCATTCAACATGAGGGTGCTCCTTCCTGTAGGCGTTGATGCGAACGATCAAACCCTACTTCAAAGGGGCGCCCTTTTATAATGCGTTTCTCAGCATCTATGCAAGCGGTGAACAGCCCCTCCGCAAAAGTCGCGGTTGCGGTGAACGTGGCTCATGATTGTACGCCTTGCCCTTAAGCGCTCAGGCGACTCGTTTGCTCTGCTTTGCAATTTGGTCGCGGGAGCCGCTGCGCAACGCATTTGCAGGCAGTGGCTCTCCAGCCTTGATGTCAATTGCGGCAAATTCATTCGGTGAACGCTCGGCAAGGTCTTGTAGTCTACGGCGCGCCTCATATTGTCCGAATACGCAGGCACGCCAAATCGTAGAACCATCGGGGAATTTCTCGAATATATCGTAATCACGCAGCATCATGGGGGGCCTCCGGGGAAAAGCATTCAGTATCTGAAGCTTGGGAGGCACTTTTATATAGTGCAAGACAATAATTTGCAAGGTTTAACATTTCAGTTATCGGAATGTGGCCCAGCAAGAAAAGCCAGATTCCGGTAACGCCTGCCAGCTCAACCGGTCGATGCAACACTCTCAAGTCAGTTGATCCGACAACACTTCCAGTCGGGGGCCTATCAGCACGGCAGTACTCATTCAGAACCTAAACAGGGCTTTTGTTTTGTTTGAACTCACGCCCGCGAACCAGATCAGACCCGTAGACTCCAATAAGAGGACTTTGAGCAAGTGTTGCAACGACCCATTGAGACCACCCCGTTTCACGGGACTTGGACAACCTTACTTGATACTTGAGCTGTAGGGTAGGCGCTGGGCGGCAGGGCAAGGTCTGCCTTCGTGTCCCTTCGCCCTATGCTGCTTGATTTCACAGTATAAGCTCTCTCGTCGTTCCTGTACTTCCGCTCGCGCTTGCTCACTGCGTAACAAATCAGGACTGAGGGTATTTAATTTGTTGTTTAAACTGACGAGCTGATTCACGAGATCGTCTTTCACTTTGCACTTATTTTCCGATGTCATATGGTCAAACCTCATGACTGCTGGATGCATGATGTCCACGATGCGTCTGAAGTCGGATTATCGGAATATGGAGTCAGTTACCGAGAATTCCGTTGTCAGGATCTGGGTGTCGCACAGTCTTCCAGGCTTGTCCTAAACGCGAATGGGCACAGCGATGGTGATCCCTTTATCGAAGTTTCTGGAATTTCTTAGGACTGCATCGAAGGCCGCAATTGAGACAAGCAACTCGGGCGTAATTCTCATGATAGCCGATCTTGGCTCCGCAACATGGGCTGCGAGTACCCAGCCAAATCATTAACGTTGTCCATGGGAACTTCATCCATCAACTGTAGTCCTATTGGCGATGATTGGCTCAGCTATTAAATCGCAGTTTCCGAGAATCCCGGCGGTCTCAATGGGTCGATGCAACACCCGCTCAAAGTCCACGTGCAGCAGTCTACGAAGCTAAATTCGATCAAGGGCGTTGATGGGAACGGAACACTGCCCTGTTTAGGTTCCGATTGAGTACAGCCTTATAGTTCGGCTCCCTAGAGGAAGTATTGTCGGATCAACTGCTTAGATGGTGTTGCATCGACCGGTTGAGCCGGCACCGTTTCTCGGGAGTTGGCCGTGAATGGGATGGCGCTCGCAATGTGGCGTCAGTAAGTGCGGAGGTCAGGACCAAAACGATCTCAAGGTCAGACTAGCTGTGTGCAGCCACGTTCCGGGGAAGTGCTCTATTCGGGTATCCAGCGTCTGAGAATGGCCTTAAAACCCTGCTTTTCCAGCTCGTCCTTGACTCTTACAGCGGAATCGGCATCGCCGTAGACTCCGATGGCCACCCGGTAGAAAGGATCGGCGCCGCGCTTGAATACAAACGCAGGGAAATTACTGTGACGCAAGGTCTCCGCTAGAGCCTCCGCGTTGTCTTCGTGCTTCATGGCGGCCACTTGAAGCACGAAACCAGGACGGTCCCAGGAAAGCGTGGCAGCGGGAGCCGAGGTTGATTGCTCAACGCTTGACCCTGGAGAAAGAATACCGGGCTCTTTCCCCGCAGATGTGATCTCTACGGCCTGCCGATTATCCCCCACGCCGCGCGCGTTGTGACGTAGGAAAATGACGGCCGCTGACATGAGCAATACACCTAGAAAAAGCCAGTTCAGATAGCGCGACGTGCCATGGCGCAGACGGGATAGCCTGGCAAGCTCAAGTTGCGTCCGGGTATCAAAGGCTTTGCTCACGTTCGCTACCGCAGTCTGTTTGGGTTACCAACAGAGGGAGACGAGGATAATTTGCACCATAAGCCGCCTAGGCCTTGTTGTCAAGGGATCTCAGCAGGGATGTCAAAGCTCTTTAGAAATGTCCCCTTTGTTACCTCGTTAGAAGTGTCCCCTTTTTGTTTTTCGTTTTTCTTCTTTTCTTTGTCGTCGGCCTGGCCCGGAGCGTAGCCCTGCGGAGCCCGAAGGGCGGAGCGGTTAGGGCGAAGCGGAGGGCCAGGCCGACGACGCCCGCGCCGCGTTCGCTGCTAACTTCCTAGCTCGTTGCTGCTCTCCTCGCCGAGCCGCCTCTCGCCACGGGTGGTTGCTCGGCGGCACCCACTTCCGCTTCGCCTGCGATGGCTTCGCACCGGTGGCTGGTTCCCCCGCAGGCTTGGCCTCGGCCACGCGCGGTTTCACCGGTGCCGCAATTTCCTGCCACCGCAGCGGGCGCCCGCGATACTCGATCGCGATGTTCCCGTGCCGCCCTTCGCACACCAAAACTTTGTTCTGCGTGGACGCACTGTGGCGGCTCTGCGGCGCCAGTTGGAACCACCGATTCTGATACCGCACCACCCCGTCATTGCTGATCGTGCGCTCGTTCTCTAAACAAAAAATCCGGTCCAACTCCGCCGCCCGCGGTGCGCGACGATGGTAGTCCTCCGCCTTCGCCGCCACGCGCGCAAACCGGCGATTGTGTTCCGGCAGATAGTCCCTCTCCAAATACACGTTCGCTACTTCGTGACTGGCGATTTGTTGCCGCCGCAGTTTCTTCACCAGCCGGTCCTGATGCGTGCCGTGCTGCCGCTCGACTCGTCCCTTGGCTTGCGGGGAACTGGCCGCGATCACCGCGATCCCCAGCTTCGCGCACATGCGCCCAAACTGCGTGACCGGCTCTTCTCCCCGCAACTGCTCCTTCACCGTGGCCGCACGTTTGTACAAATTCTTCCAATCCACGTACACCGACTGCGGCACCCCGTACCGCTCGATCCAGTCGCGCAACGCATCCGCCACCGCCCAGATCGTCTCTTGCTCGCCCAGTTGCGCCCAGGTCGTGCTGGTCGCGTCATCGACCAGATCGATCAAGCAGCCCCTGGGGCCCCGCTCTTCCAGCCAGGCGTGAAAGCTGCCGTCCAGCTGCACCATCTCTCCAAAATGTTCCTTGCGCTCGCGGCGCTGCAGGTGCCGCCGCCGTTTCCGCTCTCGACTCCACAACCCTTCCGTCAGCATCCACCGCCGCAGCGTTTCGGCATCGATCTTCAGCCCGTCCTCCGACGCCAAGTGTTCGACCGCCAGTGTCGGCCCAAATCGCTCGCCCACCGCTCCGCCGTACTTTCCCCGCACTCGCCGCAACACCTGCTGTCGAAACTTCTCGTCGTGAGCGCGATTCGAGCTTCGCCCCGCGCTGCGGTGCTGCAGACCCGCCGCTCCTTCCTCCCGATACCGCTTCCACAGCCGCTTCGCCTGCCGGTAGCTCACGCGCAACAATCGACCGGCATCCACGACCCGCAGCTGTTTGCTCCGCACCCGCGCCAATACTTCCACTCGTCCCAACTCCCTCTTGCTCATCTGTGTCCGCCCCAATCGGACCTCCTCTCGGAAGTCCTATTAAGGGGACATTTCTATCGAGGACAAAAGGGGACATTATCATCGAGGCACAACAGGGATGTCAGCAGGGATGTCAGCAGGGATCTCAGCAGAATATCAGCAACCCGCCACCAAGTCCCGATAAGTTTCTCGGGACTTGGCTCAACGCCTAGTGCAGCCTCCTTGACTCGGACACAAAAGTAATCAGAATGCTAGGGATGAGATAAGAAGAATTCCAGACTGCACGGGCCATGAACAATGAACAAGATTCATCGGACTCTCTTGTGGCACTTTTTTTGAACCGGATGAAAGTTGGGTGAAGCACGGGCCGCGTTGCTCCTCGCATCCCGCAAAAAAGTTCGTGGGAGCGAAGATCACTGAAGGATATCTCCAAATTACTCTACTGATTCAGCGCTCTCAGTTCGCAAGAAATTCCTTGACAACGCATAGGGCGAGAAGCAGAATCCGCCCACGCCTCGCACGAGCATAGTCCCAATCCGAACCCATGCGTGAAGTCCGGACGAGGCCAGGCCCTTCCCTGGGTCGGCCCTGGTCGAGAATCTTCGACCAACTCAAAATGCAGTGCCAGTTGTTGGCAATAGCATGTGAAGACCTATTAAGGAGTAGAGTCACTCGCACAGAACGCGCTGCTGGAGATACAGCAGCGCGTCCCTGAGTACAGTCCCCCGTTTAGAGAGCAAATCAAGACAATCACAAAAGGAGACGACCATGACACCTGGAATTAGACGAATGTTCTCTTTCGCCAGCATGATTTTGCTGCTGTCGCTGTCGTTGGCTCTCCCGAGCGCGAGATCGGGCGAGAACCCAAAGCTTCTCTACTTGGACGTCGACACCGGAGGGTCATACCCTAGCCTCCTCGTCGCCGCTAACTTAGATGCCCAGAAGGCTGACGGCGAGTTCGGCGTCGGGGTCATTGGCAGTACGACACCCTTCTCGTCTTCGATCGCGCTGGCCATCTGCCCGTCGAAGGGTGAAGACGGACCAGGAGCAGTGGCGTACACGATCGCCAACGCATTCTCCCCACAAAACCAACTTGCCACACTCGATCTGCGCACGGGGGCGGCGACGCTGGTTGGATCACCGCTCGTCCAGGAATTTGACATGATGGCCATGGCCTGCTCCCCGGACGGAACTCTCTACGCGATTGGCGAACTCGATTCTACGAACGCTAATTTCAACAGCCTATATACAGTCGATCGGAAGACCGGCGCTGCTACGCGGGTCGGACCCACTGGTGTCAGGAACGACCAAGCAGCGCCGCCCTCATTTTCGGGATATTTCATGGCCTTAGCATTTGCGCCCGATGGGACGCTGTATGGGGTAAGCGATGGGGCCACAGGAACAGAAAAAGGAAGTATATTGTACACACTTAGCCTGACCAATGGAGTCGCGACGAAAGTGGTCGACATAGACGTGGATGCAGTCATGGGGCTGGCCATCGATAAGGACGGCAAGTTCTATGTCGCCGACTACACGCGGCAATCGAAGATCTATTCCCTTGATTCAGAGACTGGGGTGGCCACATCGATCCTCGAGACCCACCTCGATTTCGTTAATAATATCGCCTTCAAATAGACAACAGGATGAGGGCGGCGAATCGCACGGGCGAAGCCGCCGCCATCGTAACCTGAAGTGTGCGAAGAACTGAGCCGCGCCCGTGGCCTGCCTCGGTACGCTAAGAGAGGGATTTGCACTCGAAATGCAGGGTGTGTATCCGAAGGAACCTCAACGGTACGTGATGACAACAAGCAGAAGCCAAGTCCCGAGAAGTCTTAGTGCTTTATCGAAAGCGCGCCAGAGCGCCATCCTCCCGTTATCCCCTTCCGAGGAAGCGCGCTTCCGATAAAGCACTAAGACTTCTGGCCCCGAATAGCTTCCGGTTAGCCCGTAAACCAGGATCTATCCATTCTCTGATCGGATAGACTGTACGGAATGCGCTTCACTCCCCATACTGGAGCACACGAATGAAACGACTGGCCCTTCATCTGATCTGTAGTCTCGCGCTCTTCTCTTCAACCGCGAATGCGCAAGCGGCGAAGGAAGCAGCGGAACGGGCTGAAGCTCTCCGCGTCGCGGAGGCCTGGCTTGACAGCGTTCAGGCATATCAGCGCATTCCCGCCATATCGGCCGGCGTGGTCGTGGGCGACGACCTGATCTGGGCCAAAGGCTTCGGCACGATCGACGCTGGCCACACTGTCGCCGCCACGCCACAATCCATTTACTCGATTTGCTCAATCTCGAAACTCTTCACGTCGATCACCCTTATGCAGCTATCCGAGGCGGGCAAGGTCGGTTTGGACGACCCGGTCACCAAATACCTTCCCTGGGCCACGATCGTGCCCGCTGCCGATAGCGGCCCCATTACCCTCCGCAGCCTGCTCAGCCACTCGTCCGGCATTCCACGCGAATCCGATTTTCCCTACTGGTCAGGGCCGGACTTTCCCTTTCCGACACGCGAGGCGATTCGGGCCAGAATTGTTACCCAGTCAGCGCTTTATCCGGCTGAACGCTATTTTCAGTACAGCAATCTCGGACTCACCCTGGTGGGCGAGACAGTGGCAGCCGTTTCGGGCAAGCCGTACATCGAATATGCCCGGGACAACGTGCTAACCCCCATCGGCCTCCACGACACTCGCATCGGTATGCCGATGGAGCTTTACGGAAAACGCCTGGCCGTCGGCTATGGAGCCCTGAAGCGCGATGGCACCCGCGACCTCCTGAAGCCATTCGACACTCGCGGTCTGGCACCGGCCGCCGGCTACACATCCACCGTGGAGGACCTCGGCAAGTTCGCCTCCTGGCAGTTCCGCCTCCTGCGCTCCGGCCAGACCAGCGTTCTGAAGGCCCCGACTCTCCGGGAAATGCAGCGCGTCCAGTTCATGGATCCGGACTGGAAGAAAAGTTATGGACTTGGCTTCGCGGTCGAGCATCGGGATGACCATATCTATGTCGGACACGCGGGAGATTGCCCCGGCTACCAGACATATTTGTCTTTGCGCCCGGACGATCAAACTGCCGTCATCGTGATGGACAACAGCGCGGAGCAAGCAGGGCCCTTCGCTAAGGCCATCTTCGCCATCCTCGATAAACGCAAAGGCTACGAGTTCAAACCACCCATCCCCGCAACCCCAGTCAAACTGGAGGACTACGTCGGCCGCTATTCCGAGCAGCCATGGGGCTCGGAGTCGGTAATGCTGCCCTGGGCAGGTGGCTTGGCGTATCTGACCCTGCCAACTGCCGACCCGGTAGGCGACGACATGGACTTTCTGAAGCCCAAAGGCGGCGACGTCTTCCGGCGCGTCCGTAAGGACGGAAGCGAGGCGGAAGAATTCAGGTTTGTTCGGGACGCCTCCGGCAAAGTCATCAGCTTCGTTCATTTCAGCAACCGGACCCCTAGGGAGTCGAGCTCGGCCGATGGGAAGAAACAATAAACGCCCCTACGCTGCCGCAGCCTTAGTGAAAGAAAAGTGACTGGTTCGAACCGAAGTCACACGGAGCGAACTATCAACCTCTGGGATGTTTGATGCCTCTATTAGAGGCCCGACGGTATCGCTCCAGAGTGGTCGGCAAACCGTAAGTAATTCTCGGCCCCCACACCACGTCACAACTCGCGCCAAGTCCCGAGAAACGTTAGTGCTCTATCGGATGCGCGCTTCCGCCGAAGAGTGAGACGGGAGCAAGATGCTCTGGCGCGCGTTCGATAGAGCCGTTTGAAGGAAGCCGCTGGCGTTTGCGGCGGATGCGGGCTAATGGCTATGGGAATTCAATCTGTTCGCCCATCTGTAAGCTATTGGTTTTGCGGTACTTGGAAAATGAGCATGTGCGAGAACCGCAATTCGAGGCCTTGCGCTGGGGCATGACGTGCGGAGTATAGCACGCGAAGCGTCCGCCGCGCCAGCGGCTTCGTTCAAACGGGGTTGTGGGAAGCTAAGGCCGACGCTCTTGGCGTAACCCGCGCGCAACCCACCTGTGCGGGCCTGTCGAGTTCTCAACCCGGGCTTCATTGGTTGGAAGATCCGCAGCAAAGGCGTTCTGAGCCGCGTGCCAGGCGGACGCCGTCGTTCCTCCGATGCATGCAGGTCTTGGCAGACTATCTACTACTGACCCACCATCAGAAGTGTAAACGAGCCCGGTACCGGGGGACCGAGTGCAATGCGACCTGGCACTGGTGGCGGCGCGTTAGCCGGCACCGGCCCGTACTCGAACGCCACGGTCAGCACGTGATTCGTCTTGGTGTCGAGTACCATGTTCCTGGCGCCCAGCATCGTTCGCAGCCTCTGCTCTACCACGAAACTCGCGGGACTGTTTTCCTTGATGAATACGATTGAGCCGTCGCCTGCCGTGCTGATGGCTTCCATCGTGGCAGGATTGAACGCGACGGTATCCACATTCATGGCGGTAGGGAGAGTGGTAATGATGTTGCCGTTGTCGGCGTTTAGAATCAGCGCTACAGGTGACGGCAGGCGGTAATACGCAAAGAGGATGTGATTCTTCGCGTCCAATGACAGCCCGCTTCCGTTGTCGACGTTCTTCGAGCTAAGGTCGTAGTGCGCCGTAACGGTCAGTTTCTTCGCGTCCACCACGGCAACGTTGGCCTTATCCATGATATTCACGTAGACCGTGCCTTTGCCGTCGCTCACCGCCTGCTCCGGTTGTCCGCCCAAATCAAGTGTCCCAACCACGGTCCCTTCCTTGCCGTCAATTACCGTGGCATACGGCGGCATGTGGCTTAGCACCCAAACACGCTCGTTGTAGGGATCAAACATGATCCCGTCGGGGCGACCGTCCACGTCTATGGTCTTGATCGTTTGCAAGGAGTTCGAGTCCCACATGGTGATCGGCTTTGTCGTGGAAAATCCGTGGTGCGATCTGGGATCGACGATCGCGCCGCCCGATTTGACATTTGGAATCGTGCCGGCGGGTTCGAGCGTATCCAGATTGAAGACCGTCAACTGTCCCATCGGACCACTCCGCGGGATATACAAACGACGGCCTTCGACGTCCGCGGAAATATAGTCAAAGCCGCCCTCGCCGCCAACTTTGGTTGTCTTGAGCACCTTATAAGGACCTGCAGTTGGGGCATGCTGGGCCACTCCTATGGGCGACGACATCGCGATCCCTGCTGCAATTAGAACTGTCAGGCAAAATGGTCGCATGAAATATTTCCTCCAACGGTCCGGACTTTCTATTTGGGCCCCCCAGGCTGCGACCGAATATACACCACATTCAGGACGGATCGTCGCCAAACCGGAAGTTATCCAGAAACGGGGTTCGAAGACCTATCGCATAGTCGATTGCGCAGGCCCCACGCTGCCCCCCAATCGAGACGGGCGCAGAGCCAACGTTCTGTCATCGTTTTCCAGTCCTCGTGACCTATCTCAGAAAAGTGTTCAAATGTAGCAAAATGTGCTTCCCTTTTCATGGTGCTATATGTATAGTATCATCTAGAAAGTGAGATGTCGGCCGTGTTAGATAGCTCGGCGAACCAAATGTGGTCTTGCGGAGGCGGCTCCGTGAAGCGCACGCATGCTGGAACTGGTGACTTCGAGTGTGCCATCTCACGCGCAAGGAATCCCTACCCGTGACGCCGGAGCCGTTTGTCTCGGCCGACGAGGCCGCACAGTTTCTCTGCGTGAAGCGCCGCTATCTGCTGGAGCTTGCCCGCAGAGGCATCGCCGGAGCTTATGCGCTTGGCACGGGAAGCAAGCGAAAGATATGGGTGTTCCGGCTCTCGGAACTCGCCGCCTCCGTCGTGCGGGAAAAGACCCCGATCCCAAAGCCGCCAGAGCCGTGTATTATCCGATATGGCAGTCCCCGCTGAAAAGAGGACTATGGCTTATCAGCGAGGATCACTCAAGAAAGTACGTCGCAAGGAAGGAGAGACCTGGGTGCTCAGATACCGGGTTGCGAGTGCGGACGGAAGAAGGGTCGAGCACACCACGCCCATCGGACTTGTCCGGGAATTTCCGAAGGATAGCGACGCATGGCGCGCGGTGGACCGGCTGGGAATCCTGATCCGCATCAACGATGACCCCTCTCCGGGTCGCATCAGGTTCAGCTTTTTGGCGGAGCATTATCTCAAGGCCGATTTCGGTGCGGATGCTGTGCGTCCGAAGTCGGAAAACACAACGGGCATCGTGGAGCATATCGTTCGCGATTACCTCATCGCCCGCTGGGGCAATGAAATCGCGGAGGACATCAAACCGCTCGATATTCAGCGTTGGCTTAAGTCACTGAATACCGAATCAAAACTTGCATGGACGACGATTGCGAAGATGCGGGGTGTCATGAGCCGCATCTACAAGATCGGCTTACTGCACGAGCGGGTCACGAAGAATCCCGTGCTGCACGTCGAAACACGCTGCAAGTCCACGTACCGAGCTATCGTCATCACCCCTACCCAGACGTTCAACATTCTGAAATCCCTGACAAACATTCTTCATCACACACTGGTGCTCACCTGCGCGGCCACCGCACTCCGCTCATCGGAGATTCTGGCGCTGCGCTGGGCTGACATCCTGTGGGAAGAAGAACGAATCCGGGTTTCAAAACGCTGGGCAAAGGGCAAGGACGGCGAAACCAAGACGGAAGCATCGGACGGCTACGTCCCATTCCATCCTGTCCTGGCGCATCATCTGCGGCAGTGGCGCAGCCAGACGCCCCACACGAAGGACACGGATTTTGTTTTTCCGTCCTTCAAGGCGTCCGGCCGTGTTCCCCTATGCTCTTCCGCATTCGTAGCCGATCATCTCCGGCCGGCAGCGAAAGCGGCCGGAGTGCAGATCGAGGACGGCCAGAGGTTCGGGCTTCACAACCTACGTCACTCGCTTAGCAACTGGCTCGTGAACAAGGCGAAAGTCGAACCCAAAACCGTGCAGAGCATTCTGCGTCATTCCAGGATTCAAACGACGTTGGATCTCTACACGCAGGAAGACAGCGATGAAACACGCGCGGCGCAGGGCGAGTTCCTGTCCGCCGTGGGGATGAGTACAGAAGCAGTGCAGTAAGCTGTGGGTCGGATTGTGGGTTGGAGGTTTGGGGCCGTTACCCCGTAAGTCCTACGAAAGAATGGTAGGCCCGTGCGGACTCGAACCGCAGACCTCTACCGTGTCAAGGTAGCGCTCTAACCAACTGAGCTACGGGCCTATATTCCTACAGCCAAACTACTTAGACTCTGGATCGGGTCCGCCTGGATAGGGGTCGGAGTCCGATTGGAGTCCGGTGAGGAACAAAACCAGCTGAATCCAGCTTTCCGACCGCGGCTATCTTAGCATCTGCGAGCGAATGCGCATAGCGCGCCGCCATCGTAATTCTGGAATGCCCTCGCAGGTGCTGAACGCTGACGATGTCACCGCCCGCTCGAAGTAGCCTGGTAGCAAAAGTGTGGCGGGTGTCGTGGAATCGAAAGTGTTGAATCCGGGCCATCCGCACAGTTTCTTTTGAAACCCTTCTTCGGGTCCAAAAATCTTTCCCCCTATTTTCGGTTGCTTGGAAAAACGAAGGGCGAAGTTGCGTTTTTCGCGAGATCGGACATTCAGGAGTAACCCGCAGCGTTCAGCGGTATGACTCGGTCGCCGGCAGAAGAGGTGGCATTCATCATACGGACCGTACGTTGGTCGGGGGCTACCCTGACGACGCCAAGGACAGACGTTCGTCGCGTCGCATTGCGTCACACGCGGGACAACCCTTCGCCACGCCATCAGTTGATCCGGCAAAATTTCGGCGGCAGTTTTTGATTCCGGGCTCATCCGAGTCATGATGTAAACAAAAACAGGATACAACCCACATCCACAATGTTGAATCGCTTTTCCCCGAGACCACCGAATGGTAAACGCCGAGTCTCGAAAAGTGGGCTCGTATTCCTGATAGCATCGAACCGGCCTTCCGCAATACGATACGTAGCCCACTGGAAGGAACCCGAGAGGCAGACGGTTTTCGGCTCTCCGGCTTGTTCACGACGGGTGAACTCCTCGTGCAGAAACTAGATTGGATGGTTCTTGCGATTTGTCTCGGGTTGGCCTGGCCGATGCCAGGGCTGGGCGAACCCTATCTCGGCCTGATCGAGAAAAAGTTTTCCCAGTTCGCGCGACATAAATGGGCCTCTCTCGTCGCGATTGGTTCGGCCGCAGTTGTGGCCCGCGTGGCGCTGATTCCGTGGATGCCTGTGCCGCAACCAAAAATACACGATGAGTTTAGTTACCTGCTCGCTGGAGATACCTTTGCCCACGGGCGGCTCGTAAATCCGCCGCATCTTCTGTGGGTTTTCTTCGATACCTTTCACGTCATTCAACACCCGACCTATGCGTCGATGTACCCTCCTGCACAAGGGGCGGTGCTGGCGATCGGACAACTCCTCGGTCATCCGTGGATCGGCGTCCTGTTGAGCGTAGTTGCGATGTCCGTGGCGATGACCTGGATGTTGCAGGGTTGGATGCCGCCGGAATGGGCGCTGCTGGGCGGCGGATTGGTTTTATCGAGATTCGGACTTTTCAGCTATTGGATGAACAGCTACTGGGGCGGCGCCGTGGCCGCTACAGGCGGCGCGCTGATCCTGGGAGCGTTCCCGCGCATTCTGTGAACATCGGCGGCCGCGCGATGCCGTCGTTTTCGGCCTGGGCGCGGGAATCCTTGCGACAAGCCGCCCCTTTGAAGGATTCATTTTCTGCCTTCCGTTGACGGCGGCGCTCCTGTGGTGGACCCTGCGGCGCGAAACTCCCGCGCGGGCGTCGTACGCGAAACGCGTACTATTACCGATCCCCGTAATTCTGGTTTGCATTGTCGGATTCGTTGGATATTACAACTGGCGCGTCACGGGAAGTCCGGTCGTTTTTCCTCACTTCATCGAGCAGCGAATGTATTTCACCACTCCCGTTTTTCTGTGGCAGCATGAAACGGCGCCGCGCACTTATGCGAACCCGCAATTCGACGATTTTTATCACAATTTCATGCCCAGCCTTTATCAGACCAGCTGGGATTCGGCAGTGGGACAGTTGGAGTGGAAGGCCGCGGAGTTTTGGCAGTTTTTTCTGGGGCCCGCGCTTTCGATTCCGTTTCTAGCGATTCCCTGGCTGCTCGGTGATCGCCGCATTCGCGTGTTGCTCATTCAATTCGCGCTTTCCGCGATCGGCCTTTGGATCGTCGTGTTTTACCACGCGCACTATGCCGCGCCGCTTGCAGCAACTCTCTATTTGCTGCTGATCCAGGGAATGCGCCGGATGCGAGGCTGGCGTTTCCACGGGACGGCGATTGGCGTTGGATTGACGCGGCTGGTCGTCCTTTTCAGTTTGTTGATCGGGCCGGTCTATTTTGTCCACACGATCGTGTCCGAATCGAATTCGCTTCTGGATTGGTTCCACCGGCACTATCTGTTTGTGCTGGCGATCACTGTTTTGGCGCTAGTGATTGTGAGGTTAGGATCTTTGCTCAACGGGCCCCCTGCGCGGCGATCGTGGGCAATTTCGTTTTGCGAATTTGGCTTCCTTATTTTGGTCTTGTTGCAGACTTGTTGGAACGAGAGGAATCTCAATCCCGAAGATTACCCTATCGTGGATGATTTGAACGAGCCCTTCCGAAAACCCGTCGAGCAGCATCTTGCCGCCATGCCGGGCCAGCACCTTGTCCTGGTGCGGTACTCGAAAGATCACAACTCCGGCGAAGAATATGTGTACAACGATGCGGATATCGACCACGCAAAGATCGTCTGGGCGCGCGAAATTCCCGGGATGGACCTCACCCCGCTCCTCACATATTTTCGGAATCGCGATGTGTGGCTCTTCGAACCCGATGTGGACAATGAGAGTGTGTCGCCCTATTTCCCGCAAAGCGCCGCGCCGTAAAACCACCCGCTGGGATGGTTGAAAACGTGGCCTTACCGCCCTGGCGCATCGACTCCGATCAATCTTCACTCGGGTCGTCAATATCTGCCGTGCTCGCTAGTGTGCCGGTCACGCCGTTTATCGGGAGTTGGGCACGGTGAGCCCTGAATCGGCCCCCGATACGCCCGCAGGTTTGTCAACATAGCCGCGAATCTCGGGCATATCAGCCGCGTAGCTTTGACAAACGAAATATCCGTCCTGTTGTGCCTCGATGATAATGTCCCCTTTTGTCCTCGATAGAAATGTCCCCTTAATAGGACTTCCGAGAGGAGGTCCGATTGGGGCGGACACAGATGAGCAAGAGGGAGTTGGGACGAGTGGAAGTATTGGCGCGGGTGCGGAGCAAACAGCTGCGGGTCGTGGATGCCGGTCGATTGTTGCGCGTGAGCTACCGGCAGGCGAAGCGGCTGTGGAAGCGGTATCGGGAGGAAGGAGCGGCGGGTCTGCAGCACCGCAGCGCGGGGCGAAGCTCGAATCGCGCTCACGACGAGAAGTTTCGACAGCAGGTGTTGCGGCGAGTGCGGGGAAAGTACGGCGGAGCGGTGGGCGAGCGATTTGGGCCGACACTGGCGGCCGAGCACTTGGCGTCGGAGGACGGGCTGAAGATCGATGCCGAAACACTGCGGCGGTGGATGCTGACGGAAGGGTTGTGGAGTCGAGAGCGGAAACGGCGGCGGCACCTGCAGCGCCGCGAGCGCAAGGAACATTTTGGAGAGATGGTGCAGCTGGACGGCAGCTTTCACGCCTGGCTGGAAGAGCGGGGCCCCAGGGGCTGCTTGATCGATCTGGTCGATGACGCGACCAGCACGACCTGGGCGCAACTGGGCGAGCAAGAGACGATCTGGGCGGTGGCGGATGCGTTGCGCGACTGGATCGAGCGGTATGGGGTGCCGCAGTCGGTGTATGTGGATTGGAAGAATTTGTACCAACGTGCGGCCACGGTGAAGGAGCAGTTGCGAGGAGAAGAGCCGGTCACGCAGTTTGGGCGCATGTGCGTGAAGCTGGGGATCGCGGTGATCGCGGCCAGTTCGCCGCAAGCCAAGGGACGAGTCGAGCGGCAGCACGGCACGCATCAGGACCGGCTGGTGAAGAAACTGCGGCGCCAACAAATCGCCAGTCACGAAGTAGCGAACGTATATTTGGAGAGGGACTATCTGCCGGAACACAATCGCCGGTTTGCGCGCGTGGCGGCGAAGGCCGAGGACTACCACCGTCGCGCACCGCGGGCGGCGGAGTTGGACCGGATTTTTTGTTTAGAGAACGAGCGCACGATCAGCAATGACGGGGTGGTGCGGTATCAGAATCGGTGGTTCCAACTGGCGCCGCAGAGCCGTGCTAGAGCGTCGGCGCAGGACCAAGTGCTGGTGTGTGAAGGGCGGCACGGGAACATCGCGATCGAGTATCGCGGGCGCCCGCTGCGGTGGCAGGAAATTGCGGCACCGGCGAAACCGCGCGTGGCGGAGGCCAAGCCTGCGGGGGAACCAGCCACCGGTGCGAAGCCATCGCAGGCGAAGCGGAAGTGGGTGCCGCCGAGCAACCACCCGTGGCGAGAGGCGGCTCGGCGAGGAGAGCAGCAACGAGCTAGGAAGTTAGCAGCGAACGCGGCGCGGGCGTCGTCGGCCTGGCCCTCCGCTTCGCCCTAACCGCTCCGCCCTTCGGGCTCCGCAGGGCTACGCTCCGGGCCAGGCCGACGACAAAGAAAAGAAGAAAAACGAAAAACAAAAAGGGGACACTTCTAACGAGGTAACAAAGGGGACATTTCTAAAGAGCTTTGACAAAACGAAATATCCGTCCTTGACGGGCGACTCGAGGCCGTGATACTAGGTCGCGTTTACAGAAAAAATAGTCGTGCCCTACCTGGCAGGTGGTAGTCTGTTTGCTGCCCTGTTCGGATCGGGGCACGAGGGTCAGGATTCAGTACGGGATTAAAAGGAGATCAACTTGGCTGTCCCCGAGATTTTCAATACCATCGAGCAGACCGCCCTCAGTAGTTGGCTCCGCGAGTCCACCTCGGTATTTGGTTTTTATTTCATCCTTCTATTTCACACCATTGGCATGGCATTGGTGGTCGGCGCGAGTGCGGTCGTTGACTTGCGCATCCTTGGCATTGCGTCCGCGCTCCCGCTCAAGCCGCTGAAACGGCTTTTCGCCATTATGTGGGTGGGCCTCGCGCTCAATGTCACATCGGGCCTATTCCTGTTGACCGCGTACCCGACCAAAGCACTCACGAACCCCGATTTTTATATCAAGTTGTCGTTTATTGGACTCGCCGTATTCACGATGCGGAGGATGAGTACCCAAGTGTTCGGCGACGCGAGCTTGGACGAAGTGGCCATGGTCGCCAAAGGAAAACTGATGGCGGCGTGGTCGCTCGTGTTTTGGATCGGGGCCGTCTCGGCGGGCCGCCTGCTCTCGGAAACGTCCAAATATGTACTTTATGGCCACTTATGGGGATCTTAAATCAAAAACACGGTGAACAGAAATATAAAATTTCGCCGCACGAGGTTGCCGGACCAAACCATGCAACTCTTTCCAGAGTAGGGAGCCACTTATGAATTTTGCGCACCTGCATCTTTTATTGAATCATTTTCCAATCATCGGCACCATCGTTGGGTTGGCCCTCTTCCTGGTTTCCTTCCTTGGAAAGAACAGCGACCTGCGACGGAGCAGCTACATCGTTTTCGCGGCCATTGCCCTCATCTCGATTCCCACGTTCCTGAGCGGTTTTGGCGCGCAGATCATGATCAAGGGGCCGGGTGTGTCGGACGCTTTGGTGCAAAGGCACGAAAGTTCGGCGCTGCTGTCCTTGTGGTTTATGGAGGCCACCGGCGCTCTCGCCTTGATCGGATTGTGGCAGTCTCAGCGGCTCTCTCATCCGGCGCGCTGGAACGTGGCCGCCGTCCTGATTTTTTCGCTGCTGACGGCGGGCCTGATGGCAAGGACAGGGAATACGGGCGGCGACATCCGCCATCCGGAGGGTCGCCCCGGCGAGGCCATGGTAGCGAAGGATGGGACGGCGACGGAAGGAACGCTCGGATCCATAATCCACGTTTTTGAACCCACTCCCGAAAAATTCAGCGAGGCGGTGACCTTCAGTAAGTGGTGGTGGACGTTCATGATGATCCTGCATTTCCTCGGGCTCATCACGATTGTTGGGACGGTTGGACTTCTCGATCTACGCATCATGGGATTTCTGAAACAACTGCCGGTCGCACCCGTGCACCGGTTTCTTCCCTGGGCCATGGCTGGATTGGGTGTCAATATTTTGACGGGCCTGCTGGCCTTTATCGGCCTGCCCGAGAATTACATCTACAGCGGCGTTTTTTGGCTCAAGATGTTGTCCCTCTTGCTGCTGGGATTGAACGCGGCGGTGTTTTACTTGACGGATATTTTCGCCGGCGTCGAGAGTTTGAAGGCCGGAGAAGACGCGCCGATTTCCGCCAAGCTCATCGCGGCGAGTTCGTTGTTCCTGTGGTTCGCGGTGATTACCTTTGGCCGCTACATCCAACCCTTGGGGGACACACTCCGGCCGGGCAACTAGATTCGCTCCGCCGTTGGCGATTGCCGAGCAAGGCTTGCCGCGCCAGGCTTTCAGTGAACAACTCTGAGAACAACCCCGGGAACGCCAATCTTCAGATTGGCGGGCGGAGAGGTGCGATTCAGGAGATTGGCGTTCCCGGCGGGTTGCTGCCGCATGGTTTGACGCACAGATAAAGCTGAAATGCGAAATTCGGTTCAAATGGAGATCTACGATGAGTTCTCCTATTCGGCGTGTAGTGACGGGCAAAGATGAAACTGGCAAGGCTATTGTGGTGACCGATGGCGTTGCCAGCCGCGTTCACGCTCGCAAGGAAATGGGCGTCACGAACACTTTACTTTGGGTGACGGATTCCACGCCTGCCAGCCTGCGTGAACAAGGCGTTGCAGGGAACCGCGAGATCGGAATTGTGCCTCCCCCAAGCGGCACGATTTTCAGGATTGTCGAGTTTGGTCCGCAAGAGGATGTTCAGGCGGACGACCAAACCAGACGCCAAATCTTCGAGCGGATGGGCCTCGCGCCGGAGGGGCCTTCCCGCGAAAATCCGCGCGATCCGGGAATGCACCGCACTCGGACCGTCGACTACGTTGTGATTTTGTCAGGAGAAATTGACATGCTCCTGGACGAATCCGAGGTGCACTTGAATGCCGGAGACGTGGTGATACAGCGTGGAACCAATCATGCCTGGGTGAACCGGGGAAATCAGCCGTGCAAGGTCGCGTTCATTCTGATTGATGCGACGGAGCAATAAGAATGTTTTCGACGAAATGGCGGACCTCACCGCGGCAGTACGGAGTCACGATCGAGCGCGATGTTGCCATTCCTGTTCGCCAAGGAGTCACACTCGATTCGGATATTTTCCGGCCGGACTCCGAAGGTAAATTTCCCGCCCTGCTTGCGGTGCACGCGTATTCCAAAGAAGTCCAATCCGCGCAAATGTTGCCGGAGGGGTTTTCCTACGCGCGGGGTTTCATCGAGACGGGCGATTTCAATTTTTACGTTCGCCGCGGGTACGCATTGGCGATCGTGAACATCACCGGGACTCATAAATCCGGCGGAATATTCAACAACATCGATCCTCAATCGATTCAAGATGTCTGCGAAGCAGTGGAATGGGCCGCGCGTCAGCCCTGGTGCGACGGCAACGTGGGGATGACGGGCATATCCCATTTTTCGCGAGTTTCAAAACGCGTTGCGGCGCAGCCTCCTCCGCATTTGAAGGCGATTTTTTCGCCCTATGGTTGGACGGACATGTACCGGGATCTCTACTATCACGGCGGCATCCTCAATTACGGCTTCCTGTCTCACTGGGTCAGGAACAACGGACCTTACTTCCGCACGAAAAACGGTTTGAAAGAAGAATGGGGGGAAGTGAAATACGCGCAAGCCGTCGAAGCGGCGCTCGGGAATCCTGAAATTGCCGCCGTTCCCTTTCTGGCCGAAGTGTTGCGGAATCCCGACGCCGGGGCCAATTCCATGGTCGTCGATATTTTGCTGAACGATTTATGGAATGATTTTTACCAACAACGGTCGGTGAATTTCGAGGACGCGAGGATTCCGGCCTATTTTGGAGGCGACTGGGGACTCTACGGTCTTCACTTGCCGGGCGATATTCGCGCCTTTGAAAAATGGAAAGGGCCGAAAAAGGTGACGGTCGGCCCGCCGGTCTACCTGGACCGGCCGTTGTACCAATATGCCTACGAATCGCTTCGCTGGTTCGATCATTGGCTCAAGGGGATTGACACAGGAATTCTCGAGGAGCCTCCGGTGCAGCTTTTCATCGCCGGGTCGAACGAATGGAAATCCGCGGTAGAGTGGCCGCTTCCGGAAACGAAGTGGACGCCATTTTACCTCCATCCGAACGGATTGCTGAGCGAGCTCGAACTCTGGCCCGAGGAAGGCTGCTCCACGTACCCGGATTCACCCTCTCACCATGGCCTATTGGAATTTAAGACGCCGCCGATGGTGGAGAACACGGAAATCTGCGGCCCGATCGTGCTCAACCTATATGGTTCCACGACCGACACCGACGTCCTTTGGTTCATCTCCCTTTGGCATACCGCCGTGGACGGTAACGAAAAGCTTTTGACGCGCGGCTGGCTGCGTGGATCGCAGCGCAGGCTCGATCCCGTGACATCGAAGCCCTGGCAGCCCGTTCACCTCCACACGAAGAAGGAACCACTGGAGCCCGGTCGGATCTACGAGTTCATTCTCGAGATTCGCCCCTACGGCATTTTGCTCAAAGCTGGAGAGCGAATCGCAATCAAGATCAAGTGCGCCGACGATGATGTGCCCAAAGATAATCTTGAGCTGATTGGAATTGGGCATGTTTCGCGAAAGACCGCCGCCGAAATCTCGGTGCATCACAACGCCGAGTATCCATCACATCTTCTTCTCCCGATCACAAAAGGCAACCGCATCGGGACGTTTATCTCCGGCGGAAAACTTCCTCCACTGCCAAAATGATGAACCTTGAAGTGGGTCAAAGGTTTTTCTGAAGGCACACCTCGAGTAAACATGCCAACCTTGAGGAGGCTGCCAAGCGGAATGCGCGTCAGTTAATTCAGTTTAGGCAGTGTGCCGGAGAATTACATGCGTCCCGCGCCTGGCTGCGCCGACGGCGGGGCGATCCCATTTACGCGCAGGTAGATGGCCATGGTGGAGTAGTGGTCGAACCAATCTTCACCCAAAATCACCATCGCCCCGCCGCGTGACAATGTATTCGGCCCCATTTTTCCAGCCGATTGCCCCAGTGTGGAATCGTCCAGGCCGTTCAGCGCGGTGGTGCAGAAATCGAACGAGCCCTTGACCGCAGCGACGAGCTTGTCTTTGCTGTCCGTGTCCTTCACATCCTTGATGTCCGGAGCTGTCAGGCCCGAAATCCGGGCGCATATATTATTATTAAATTGCGCGACGTGTAGAAGGAGCTGCCCGAAAGTTCTCGTATCCGGCGTGGATCTGTAAATGTACTTGTCGGCGGGCATCGCTTCGGCTGCCGCGACCTGCCATTGTCCGTAGCGCACGACTTGCTGCTTGAGCAGTGAAGTAATTGGATTCGGTATCGTGGCCGAGTCTTGCGCACCCGCCGCGACCGGCAGCAACAAGGCCGCCAGCGCGAGCATCCCCAGATATTTCATCGACGTTTGCCTCCTTGGGCAATCTGTGGGAAGAATAGCGCCTCGGGAGGCCAGCGACAAGACGGATTCTTGACGAAGAAACAGTTCCCTGCCGGCCTAAGCGCCAGCCGCTTTGCCGCGATACGCCGGAACGAACGTATCGGTG
This sequence comes from Terriglobia bacterium, assembly GCA_963811715.1. GTDB lineage: Bacteria > Acidobacteriota > Terriglobia > Acidiferrales > UBA7541 > Palsa-360. The sequence goes on along the minus strand of CAWESM010000002.1, from coordinate 94,970 downwards.
ATAAACGTTTCGACCGTGGTTGGAGTTGTGTTTCTGGGTGAGCGCGTTTCCCGCGGTTTCATGTAGCCGGAATTCAGCGCATCGGACATTTCGAGTAAGAGGTCCGCCATATTGGAAGACATTCCCATTTGCGTCAAAGCCGGCTTCAACTGCGCCGCGGTCAATTGCGTGTAGGCTAGGCTTTGGTTACCAATTCCAGTATCTATGATCTTAGTAACTTCCAAGTAGGTGACATCACGAGCGCCCAGCAGTTCGCGCGCCTGCTTTCCCACGAAATCCAGTTTCAAGAGGATGTCGGCGGCCACCGCGCCGATATCGCGTGTCGCGATCATAGGCACCGGCAAATCCGGACGGAGCGGGCCTGCGGCCGTTCCAAACGATTGAATCACGCCCACCTGCGGCAATATGTTTTCCATGAAGTAGCTGGCCCGCAGGAAAAGCGCATTGAGTCCGGCAATCGCTTCGAGTTTTTTCTCGAGATGGTACAGCCCTACGACGGGACCTACCCTGTCCGGTTTGTCGGCCCCGAAGCTGCTCAGGGCGACGACGTGTCTCACGCCGCTGTTTTTGATCGCCGCGGCCAGGGCGTCCGTCACTCGTTCCTGGTACGCGCGAACATCCGGCGCACTGTTATTGGGGGGGATCATTGCGTATACTGCCTTCGCGCCGGAAAATGCCTTCTCGAGCGCGCCGGCGTCTGTCACATCGGCGACGAATGCTTCCCCGCCTGTCCGCGCGAATCGCTCTAATCGTTTTGCGTCTCTCCCTACAACGCGCACCTTTCCCCCGCTGGCCAGAAGTTTCTCCGCTGCCGCGCCTCCAGTTTTTCCGGTGGCGCCAGTAATTACGTACATGTTTTCCTCCTCGCCGCCGCGGGTGCGGGCTCTACTTGGAGCCCGCCTGAATAGTTGCCCGGACGGCTCCTGTCTCAAAACATTGGATTCCCTCCGACTACCGCGGGTTAAAGCGAGCCGGGGTTCGATTCTTAATTTGCAGGGCGTTCAGCGATTCAGGCGGTTCATTCCGATCGGATCGTACCGGTCGCCGGCGGCCATTCCGGACGGCAGCTCCTGATCGATCCGTGCCAGGTCCGCGGGAGTAAGAGTAACGCGGACCGATTCGACGTTTTCGTCCAGATAGGTGCGGCGCTTGGTGCCTGCGATCGGGACAATATCGGTTCCCTGCGCCAGGACCCAGGCGAGAGCGAGTTGCGCCGCGGTGCAATTTTTCTCGCTGGCAATTTTCTCGATTCGGTCGACCAACTCGGCGTTCCGCTTGATGTTCTCGTCCTGAAATCTGGGGGTGGTGCGCCGGTAATCACCGGCATCGAGATTTTCGGGATTGCGGAGTTTTCCCGTGAGGAAGCCGCGCCCTAGCGGACTATACGCCACAAACCCGATGCCCAATTCGCGGCATGTCGGAAGGACTTCCCGTTCATGATCTCGCGTCCAGAGCGAGTATTCGGATTGCAACGCGGCGATGGGATGCACCTTGGCGGCGCGGCGCACCGTGGCAGGCGCGGCCTCGGAGAGTCCCAGGAAGCGCACCTTGCCTTGTTGCACCAGCAGCGCCATCGCGCCTACCGTCTCTTCAATGGGAACGCTGGTGTCCACCCGATGCTGATAGTAAAGATCGATTTGCTCGACGTCCAGCCGCTGCAGGCTCGCCTCGCAGGACTGCTGTACGTATTCGGGACGCCCATTCACACCCAAAAACTTGCCATCGGGCGAACGGACATTCCCAAACTTCGTGGCCAACACAATTTCGTGCCGGCGGCCGCGAATCGCGCGTCCTACCAGCTCTTCATTTCGGCCGACCCCGTACATGTCGGCCGTATCCAAAAAATTTATTCCCAGGTCGATGGCGCGATGAATGGTGGCGATGGACTCGCTTTCGTCCGTCGAACCGTAAAATTCAGACATACCCATGCAGCCCAGGCCGAGCGCGGAGACAACGAGTTCGCTGCGGCCCAGGCGGCGCTGCGGCATGTGCATAAACTGCTTGGCTTCGGTTGCGGTCATAGATTCAGGCGAGCTCCCCTTCTGGATTCAGGGTAAACAAGTAGAGCCCGCACCCGATGCCCGCATTATGTCGCAGGTGCTAGATTCGTGTCGAGGCCCAGGCCCAGCCGGGCGGCCAGTTCCTGGCGTGCGCGCCACAAGCGGGCCTTCAGGGTGTTCCGCGAAACACCCAGCGCGTGCGCCGCTTCCTCGGCGGAGAGTCCTTCGATTTCGCGCAGCCAAAACGCGGTCCGTAAAAGCGGCGAGATTTCCGCAAGTTTCTTGCCTACACGCTCTCTGAGCTCGGTCCCGGCGTAAATCTGCTCGGGATTGGGGCTTTCATCGGCAAAGCGCTCGGCGAGCGGCAACTCACCCTCGGACGTCCAGTCATCCAGGGAAACTGCCGGGCGGGAACGCTTGCTGCGGCGGCGCATCAATGCTGCGTTGATGACGATCCGCGTCAGCCAGGTCGAAAATTGCGAACGGCGCTCGAACCTCGGCAGATTGCGATACGCGGAAAGCAGCCCTTCCTGCAGAGCTTCTTCCGCGTCCTCCGGATTACCGAGAACTCGCAAAGCGGTCTGATAGAGCGCACGCGTGTTGCGGGCGAACAACACATCCAGAGCCCGCGCGTCACCCTTTAATCCACGATCGATTAACTGTTCCTCAGTTTGTTCGGCCAGTTCCAAGTCTGCAACGGTACCCTTCGGATGATGGTGCCCCTGATTCATGACTTTTTCTCCCCCTCGTACTGGATGAATTTTCGTATGAATCGCCTGCCTTCATGTTCCTCTAAGTGTTCTTCCTTGCACCGACCCGTCACACTCTTCTGCTATTTATATTTGACGCTAGTCCCGGTCTTACCTGTGCTCCTCTGTCACTCGATCTGACATCGCCAACCCTAACGGCGGCGGTTTACGTTCCGCGCACAAAATCGCGGCCCCACCAAGCAAGAAGCCCGCTAACAAGATGATTGTAAGGATCTTTTTGGGCAATCCGTTCGCGTCCAGAGTCTCTTTCTTTCCCATAATCTCTTCCACAAAGGCTCGGACCATACACCCGCATCCTTTAATTTCCGCGCCCTGCTGGCGCATCTCACCCAGCAACTGCTTCCCTGCGGGGTCAATATAGCTGACCGCCTTTAAATGTACTTCGGCAGAAAGCCTGCTTTGAGGAGGTCTTTCCTTCCATAACCGTTTCAATTCACAAACCCATTCACCCGAGAGCTTCCCCTCGAGCTCCCAGATTTCGGAGGAGTCCTCTTTTTTGATTGTAACTCTGAGCATTTCCCCCTCTTTCAAGGTAGACAAATGAGTTAGCATGCAGAATGCCAATGTGCCGAATGGAAGGCACTATTATAACACAATTATTTACATGCACTTACAAAATTAATGTTAGTGAAATTAGGAATTTCTCAGATTGTATCGGATGAACTATGCCGAAATAAAGGCACTTGCCGAAATGTCGGCACAGCTTGGGTCCCTTCAGCGGAGTCGAGTGAGGCCGAGTTTTTGCATCCTGGATTGCAGTGTGGTGCGCTTCAGTCCTAGCTTTGCAGCAGCGCCGCGTGGGCCTGCCAAGACCCAGTTGGTGGCCTCAAGGGCCTTTAAGATATGCTCGCGCTCGGCCGCTCCGAGCGTAAGCATCTCCCCGGCGGCAGGTTCCGCAGGCAGCTTCAACTCGCTCAACGGCACGCGAAGCACCGGGCCGGGCGAAACGATCACCGCGCGCTCGATCAGGTTCTCGAGTTCACGGATATTTCCCGGCCAGGAATAGCGCACCAACAGGTCCAGAGTCTCTGACGGAATCGTTTCGACCGCACGATTCATGCGGCGCGCGTATTTTTGAACGAAGTAGCGCACGAGGGTGGGGATGTCTTCTTGCCGCTCGCGCAAGGGCGGCATGACCAGTGGGAACACACGAAGACGGTAATAGAGGTCGCTGCGAAATGTGCGTGCCGCGACCATCTCGTCCAAATCGCGGTTGGTGGCGGCCACCAAGCGGACATCCACACGAATCGAGCGGACGCTTCCCAGCCGCTCGAACTCCTGTTCCTGAAGCACGCGCAAAAGCTTGGGCTGCAGTTCGAGGGGGATGTCGCCAACTTCATCGAGGAAGATCGTGCCGCCGTGCGCCAGCTCAAATCGGCCAATGCGTTGCGCAATGGCTCCGGTAAAGGCGCCCCGCTCGTGGCCAAACAACTCCGATTCCAGCAGGCCGGCGGGAATGGCCGCGCAATTCACCTTCACAAACGTGTGCTCGCGCCGGGGACTCAGATTGTGAATCGCGCGGGCGATCAATTCCTTCCCCGTGCCGGTTTCCCCCTGGATGAGCACGGCGGAATCGGTGGGCGCCACGGTTTCGACCTGCTTCAGCACGGCGCGCAGCAACGGACTTTCGCCGACGATTTCCTCGAAGTTCATTTCCGAGCGGATTTCGTCTTCGAGGTACAGCTTCTCCTGCGCCAGCTTGTTTTTCAGTTCCGCGATCTCCTGGAACGCGAGGGCGTTTTCCACCGCGATAGCCACCTGCCCTGCCACTTGAACGAGCAAATCCACGTCGCCCTGCTGAAACGCGGCGTCGCGGAGACTTGCCAGGCTCAGAGTACCCAAGGCGCGGTCATGCGTAATCAATGGCATGGAGACCACGGAGCGCACGCCTTCGTCCCGCATCAGGCGCGAGGTAGGCGAGTCGAATCCTTCCATGGCCGTGTGGTCCAGGACGACTGGCCGCCGGCTCCGAAAAGCGCTGCCCGCGATCGAACCTTCGAGCGGCACGAGCATTTCTTCGTGGATCAAACCTTTTCCCTGCGGGAAATCGAGCGCCAGCACGCGCATCCTGTTTTTGGCTTCTTCATACAGTGCAAGGCTGGTGTACTCATGGTGAATGACACGGCGGAGCGAAGCGGAAATCGCGTTGAGCAGGGCGCGCAGATCGAGTTTGGAAACCACCGCGTTGTTGACTTCAAGCAGCACGCGCAGCCGGTCGCGCTCCTGCGCCAATTGCCGCTGGTACGCCTGGGCGCGCTCGAAATTGAGCGCGTTGTCCACCGCCACGGCCACTTGCCGCGCCACCTGCTGCATGAATGCGATTTCGCTTTCGGCGTAACCGTGGGCCGTGCCGCGACCGAAACTCAGCACGCCCAGGCGCCGTTGCGCCGTCGTCAGCGGAACCGAACAGGCGGACCTCACGCCGTTCTCCCGCAAAATCTGCAGAGGGCCGGGTATCGCGTTTCTTCCTCCGTGTCGTTCAGAATAAACGGCTGCTGTGTTTCCCAGACCCATCCGGACGGGGTCTCTCCAATCGGGAATTCGGCTCCGGGGCGAATTTTCCTGGGTTGTTCGGTTTCGAGGATATGCAAACGCATGACGTTCCGCGACGCGTCATGCAGGATCAGATTCAAGTAATCAAACTCCACGACGCCGTGCAGCCGCGCCGCCAATTCGTGGAACAATTCCCGCAGGTCGCGGTGCTGGGAAATGGCTTCCGCCACCTCGAGAAGCGCTTGGTGCTGCGCCTCCGGAGAAGCAGCCGCCAACTGCCGGGTGGGAACCTCACTCATACTGTTGAGAATAGCACCCCGATTCGCCGTGGCTCAACTTGGCGGGGCACAAATAGGGATACAAACCAACTTGCCCGAGGGAAGGACGCTATTTTTTAGGAGTGACGCATCACTTCGGGAGATTGGCAGGGTTGCGCACGACTGGAAGTAGCTTCTGAATTTCGCTGCGGTAAGGCGCAAGAAACTTCCCGTTTGCGGCGTTGACGCTGCTCAACCGCTGTTCGAGCGGCGTTGGGGTCTGGTCGGGGAGTGGCCTCACGTCTTTACCTGTGGCACCCGTTGGGTCCGGATGCTGCGGGGCGGATTCGACGGCCTCGGCGATGCCGCGGTACGTCCGGCCGTCGAGTTTCATGTCGTCCGCGACGATCTGATCCATCGAGAGCGCCACCAGAGTCGCGCGTTCCAGCGTTTTTGCGTCGTCCTGCGTGGGGACGCGTCCCGAGGCGCCGCCGGCGAGGATCTTTTTTGCGCCTTCGAGCGCGGCTTTGTCGGCAGGCGCGGGGTTTTTCACGCGCTCGGCCGCCACGCGCATCACTTTCAAGTACAGCTCGACGTCTTCCTTGGTCAAGGGATCGAGTTTTTGTTCCGTTTGCTGCTCGAGCGTGGCTTCCGCGGGCTTCGCGCCAGGCGCAGCGGGAGAATTTTCGCCACCCTCGGAGAGCGGCGCGGATTCCTTACGGCCGCAGCCGGCGAAGGAAACTGCGGCGCAGAGCGCGATTCCGAGCCAGAGCGTACGAACGCGTTGTGAGGTGCGCACCATAAATCGCGGGCAGCGGAATCTTACGGTGCGCAGGGACGCGCGTCAATCGAACCATGAACAGCGCGTTCCGAAATTGTTCGATCAAAAATATTTTTGAAAAATCGAAAAAATGAATTGACAGGCACAGGAATTCAACCGCATAATTATGCAGTTGCCTGTATATTATTGAACCCATGGGACTGAACGCACACAAACGGTTTCGGCAAGGACAGATCTTGAAGCTCATCACCAGCGAACCGATCTCCAGCCAGGATGAATTGCGGCGGCGTCTGTCGCACGTGAAGGTTCGCGTGACGCAGGCCACGCTTTCGCGGGACATGTCCGAGCTCAAACTGGTGAAGACTTCGGCGGGTTACAAGCCGCTCTCGAACGGCGAGGAAGCCTCGGCGCCCCTGCCTCCGCTCGGCCGCGCCCTGCGGGAGTTTCTCGTGGACCTCCGCCCGGCGTTCAACTTGCTGGTGCTGAAGACGCCGCCCTCGGGCGCGCAACCGCTCGCCGCGGCGCTCGACGCCGAAAAGTTCAAGGAAGTGGCCGGCACGATCGCCGGGGACGACACGGTCCTGGTCATCACGCCTTCGCGCCAGGCTCGCGCGCCGTCCAGAAACGAATGGAGGATCTGCTCCGATGAACGACCCGCAACGGGTCGCCGTAGTCGGAGCGACGGGCTATGCAGGATTCGAGCTGGCCCAGCTTCTCCTTCGGCACCCGAAAATTCAAAAACCGACGTTCTATCTGCGCGAGAGCTCGGCGCATGTGAAGTGTCTGACCGAGATTTTCCCGCGCTTGCGGGGCTGGGGCGAAGCGCCCTGCAAGACTTTTTCGGTCGACGCCGTGGCCGCGAGCGGCGCGGGAACTGTGTTTCTCGCCACGCCGCATGAAGCTTCTCTCGAACTCGTGCCGCAGCTTTTGAACGCGGGCCTGCGCGTGGTGGACCTGAGCGGCGCGTTCCGCTTCCGCGATCCGGAAACGTTCGCGCACTGGTACAAATTGCCCGCGCCGCCGCGCGAACTGGCGGAGGAAGCCGTTTACGGGCTGCCGGAGCTATACGCCGACCAGTTGCCGGACGCGCGCCTGGTTGCCAATCCCGGCTGCTATCCGACCAGCGTGATTCTCGGCTTGCGGCCGCTGGTGGAGTCCGGCTGGATCGCGCGCGAGCGCGGCATCGTCTGCGATTGCAAGTCCGGCGCGTCGGGAGCGGGCAAGGAACCGAAGCGCGAGCTGCACTTTGTCGAAGTGGACGAAAATTTACGCGCCTACGGACTGTTCTCGCACCGGCACACGCCGGAAGTAACCGATCATCTGGGCATCAACGGCGACGACATCGTCTTCACGACGCACCTGCTGCCGGTGGCGCGCGGCATTCTTTCGACGCTGTACGTTTGGCTTGCCGAGCCGCATACGGAAGCGGAAGTCGAGGCGCTCTTTCGTCAGTTCTATGCGGACCGCCCGATGGTGCGCCTCTGGCCGGCCGGGAAGCTGCCGGAGCTGCAGCACGTGGCGAACACGAATTTCTGCGACATCGGATTTGCGCTCGATCCCGCGGGGCGGCGCCTCGCGGTGGTGAGCTGTCTTGACAATCTGGGCAAGGGCGCCGCGGGCCAGGCTGTGCAGAACATGAATGCGATGCTGGGCATCGGGGAGGCCACAGGACTCAGATGAGAATGGTCGTGAAAGTTGCGGGAGCATTACTCGATGACGCGGCAGCGATGGAAACGCTGGCGCGGCAGGTGGCGCAGCTCGCTCACCAGGGCCACGAAATTTTGATCGTGCATGGCGGCGGAAAGATTTTCACCGCCACGCTCAAGCGCATGGGCATCGAAAGCCGGTTTGTCAACGGACTGCGCGTGACGGACCGCGAAACGCGCGATGTCGCGGTGATGGTTCTCGGCGGCCTGCTCAACAAGCGCCTCGCCGGGGCGATTTCCGCCGCGGGGCAGCCCGCCGTCGGCATCTGCGCTTCCGATTCCGGCTGCTTCCTGGCCGAGCCGATGATGCACGACGAAGTCATCGGCGGTCTGGGTTTTGTCGGCTATTTGACCGGCGCGAATCTGGAATTTCTCGAGTCGTTCTGGAAGGCGGGCATCGTGCCGGTGGCATCCTGCCTGGGCCTCGGCGCCGACGGGGAGCTCTACAACATCAATGCCGACCACATGGCCGCCGCGTGCGCCGAATTCATTCACGCCGACCGGCTGATTTATCTCACCGATGTCGCCGGCGTGCTCAACGGCGAAAAGGTGCTCAAGGTCGTTTCGACCGCCGATGCCGAGGACTTGATCCGCCAGAATAAAGTTTCCGGCGGAATGATTCTGAAGCTGGAAGCGTGCAAGCGCGCTCTTTCCGCCGGCGTCGCCGAGGTGCGCATCGTCGGCGGCTCGGTGCCCAAGGGGCTGCTGGCCGCGGCAAACGGCACGCGGTTTCCCGGCACGCGCGTCACATCGGAATTTCCCGCAAGCGCCGCTGGGGTGGCGCAGTGAAATCGAAAGCCAAGAAAAGCGAAGAAGAGCGCCGCTGCAAGCGGGGCCGGCGCCGCGCAGAATTCCGTCCTCCGGGACGTTTCGCGCCACTTGATGAACACGTACAAGCGGTCCGACATGATCTTCACGCATGGGCGCGGCTGCTATGTGTTCGATCAAACCGGAAAGAAGTATCTCGATTTTCTGGGCGGGATCGCCGTGAACGCGCTGGGATATTCCTATCCGGACCTGGTGCGCACGATCCGGCGCGAAGCGGGACGCGCGGTTCACGTCTCGAATCTGTTCCACAATCCTTTTCAAGGGCCGCTGGCGGCCAAGCTCGCGAAATGGTCGCACATGGACCGCGTATTTTTCACCAACAGCGGCTCCGAAGCCATCGAAGGCGCGCTGAAAGCTCGCGCGCATCGCGGCGAAGCAGAAATCCGGCGGCGCGGGAAAGACGCGCTTGCTGGCGCTTGAAAATTCTTTTCATGGCCGCACGTTTGGCGCGCTTTCGATCACGCATACGCTGAAATACCGGGAACCATTCGAGCCGCTGGTCCCCGGAGTGGATTTTGTCCGCTTCAATGATGTCGCGGACCTGGAAGCGAAATTCACCGATGATGTTTGCGCGATCGTCATCGAGCCGATGCAGGGCGAGGGCGGAATTTTTCCCGTCAGCGACGCGTTTTGGAAGCGCGCGCGCGAACTGGCGACGCAGCACGGCGCCGCGCTGATCGCCGACGAAATTCAGTGCGGCCTGGGCCGCACGGGCCGCGCTTTTGCCTACCAGCGGCTTACGGGTCTGCCGGACATCGTCGTGGTTGCGAAACCGCTCGCGGGCGGGCTGCCGCTCGGCGCTTTCCTGGCGCGCGAGGAATTTGCCGCGGCGTTTTCGCCCGGCCTCCACGGCTCCACGTTCGGCGGAGGTCCGCTGGTGTGCGCCACGGGTTTGACTTTTCTCGACACGGTCGAGCGGAAGCATCTGCTCGCCAACGTTCGCGCGCGTGGCGCGGAATTGCGCGCGGGCTTGAAGAAACTCGCCGCCAAGTTTGATTTCATCCGCGAAGTTCGCGGAGAAGGATTGATGCTGGGCGTGGACCTGGACGTCGAGGGCGCTCCGTACGTTGCCGAGGCGCTCCAGCAGGGCCTGCTCATCAACTGCACGCACGAACACATCCTGCGCCTGCTGCCGCCATTTATCTTGACCGCGCAGCAGGTGAAGGAAGGACTTTCGAAACTCGAGTCGGTCCTTGCGAAGACCGAGCGGCCCGCCAAGTCGCAGGCCGTACCCTCCACCACCGCCGCGGCCCAGGCGCTTGCGGCGGCGAGGTGATCATGAATGCGCAGGCCCCTGCTTTGAGTCTCTCCTCCGACCTGCTGACCGGCACGGAGTGGAACGCCGCGCAAGTCCGCGAGTTGTTCCGTCTGGCCGCGGACGTCAAGGCGCACCCGGACCGCTACAAGAACGCTCTCGCGGGCCGGTTCCTGGCGATGGTTTTTGAAAAGCCGTCGCTGCGCACGCGCGTGACCTTTGAAGTCGGCATTGCCAGCATGGGGGGCTCGGCCATTTTCCTCGATCACGCGAACGCGCGGCTGGGCGAGCGCGAATCGATTGCCGATGTCGCGCGGAGCCTTTCGCGCTGGGTGCAGGGAATCGTGGCGCGCGTATTTTCGCAGGAAGCTCTCGAAACCCTGGCGGCGCATGCGACCGTTCCAGTCATCAACGCGCTGTCCGATCTCTATCATCCCTGCCAGACGCTTGCCGACTTCTTCACGCTGGAGGAAAAATTCGGCTCCGCGCGCGGAGTGAAGCTTGCCTACATCGGCGACGGCAACAACGTCTGCCATTCGCTGATGATTGCGGGAGCGCGCGTGGGCGCGCACGTGCGAATCGCGACGCCCGCGGGCTACGAGCCTGACGCGGAAATTCGTCGAGGCGGCGCGGCGCGATGCGGCCGCCACGCAGGGCACGATTGAATTATTCCGCTCGCCGGAGGAAGCCGTCTCCGGCGCGCAAGCGGTTTACACGGACGTCTGGGCCAGCATGGGCCAGGAAAGCGAGACGCGAAGCGCGCGCCGCCATTTTCGCGCCGTATCAGGTGAACGCCGCGCTGATGTCCCACGCCGCGCCGGATGCTGTTTTCCTCCACTGTCTTCCCGCGCATCGCGGCTCGGAAGTCACCGACGAGGTGATGGAATCGCCGCGCTCCATCGTATTTGACCAGGCTGAAAACCGCCTGCACGTGCAGAAAGCCATCCTGTTGATGCTCCTAAACTGAAAGGACAACCGGTGCCGAAGAAAGTAGTTCTCGCCTATTCAGGCGGACTTGATACGTCAATCATTATTCCGTGGCTGAAGGAAACCTACGGCTGCGAAGTGATTGCCATGGTGGGCGACGTCGGCCAGCAGGAAGATCTGAAAGCCGCCAAGCGCAAGGCGCTCGCGACCGGCGCATCCTCGGCGACGATCGAAGACTTGCGCGAGGAATTTCTGACCGACTATATCTGGCCGACGCTGCGCGCGGGAGCGGTGTACGAACACAAGTATCTGCTCGGCACCTCCATGGCGCGGCCCGTGCTGGCCAAGCGCCAGGCGGAAATCGCGCTGGAAACCGGCGCCGACGCGGTCGCGCACGGCTGCACGGGCAAGGGCAACGACCAGGTGCGGTTCGAGCTGGCCTACAAGGCCATCGCGCCGAGCGTGAAAATCATCGCGCCGTGGCGCGAGTGGACCATCAACTCGCGCGAAGACGCCATCGCGTATGCGAAGCGCGCACAACATTCCCGATCGAACAGACCAAGGCGAACATTTACTCGCGCGACCGCAACATCTGGCACTTGAGCCACGAAGGCGGCGTGCTCGAAGATCCCGCGAACGAGCCCGAGGAAGCGATGTGGCAGTGGATCGTTTCGCCGGAAAAAGCCCCGAATAAGCCTGCCGAAGTCGAAATTGGATTCGATGCAGGCACGCCGGTTTCGGTGAACGGAAAGAAGCGGTCCGCTGTCGCGCTGCTCGATGAGCTGAACGAAATTGCCGCGGCGCACGGCGTCGGGCGAATCGATCTGGTCGAAAACCGTCTGGTCGGAATCAAGTCGCGCGGCGCGTATGAAACGCCCGGCGGCACGCTGCTGGTCACCGCGCATCGCGAACTGGAGACGCTGTGTCTGGACCGCGAGACGGCGCACTACTCGGAAATGCTTTCGCTGCGCTATGCGGAGCTGGTCTATTACGGCGTTGTGGTTCACGCCGCAGCGCGAGGCGCTGGATGCGTATTTCACGGCGGCGCAGCAGCGCGTCACGGGCACGGTGGGCCTCAAACTTTACAAAGGCAACGTCACGGTCACCAAGCGCGCTTCGCCGTATTCGCTCTATCGCAAGGGCCTGGCGAGCTTTGCCATGACCGGCTACAACCCGAAGGACGCCGAGGGCTTCATCAATCTGTTCGCGCTCCCTGTGACGATCCCGGAGCAAGCAAAAGGAGCAAAGGCACGGTGAGCGCCGCGCCCAAAGAGCAGCCCTCGGGAAAACTTGCACGTCCGGCGGCAAGTTGTGGGGCGGGCGGTTTGACCGCGCGCCCGACGAGCTGTTCTACCAGTTTCAGCGGTCGTTCGCATTCGACCGCCGCCTGTTGCCTTACGAGCTGGCCGTCGATCGTGTGTGGGCGGGCGCGCTGGAATCGGCGGGCATTCTCACCGTCGAGGAAATGCGCGACACCCTCACGGCGCTCGACAAAATTGCCGAGCGCGCGGCGAACGATCCGGCATGGCTGGACGCCTCGCCGGCCGAGGACGTGCACCATTTCGTGGAAACCGCGCTCGTCGAATATCTCGGGCCGCTTGGCTACAAATTGCACACGGGCCGCAGCCGCAATGAATTGGTGGCCACCGACTTCCGCATGTTCGTGAAGGAGGCCGCGCACGAAACGCGCGCCGCTGTCGCGCGCTTGATCGCGGCGCTCGTCGGGCAGGCCGAGACCGCGCTCTTGGCATTGCCATGCCCGGCATGACGCACATGCAACACGCGCAGCCGATCTTGTTTTCGCATTTTCTGCTCGCGCATGCCGAGGCGTTTTTCCGCGATACGGTTCGCCTCGATGCGGCTGCGGCGACGGCGGACGCCTGCCCGATGGGCTCGGGCGCGCTGGCGGGTTGCGCGCTGGATATCGATCGCGGCGCCATCGCGCGCGAACTGGGCTTCGCGCGCCCCACGGCGAACAGTCTCGACGCCGCGAGCGACCGCGATTTCGCGCTCGATTATCTCTACGCGCTGGCCGTGATCGCGACGCATCTCTCGCGCCTGTCCGAGGATTTCGTGCTGTTCGCGTCGCAGGAATTTGGCTTCATCGTCCTGCCCGACGAGTTTTCGACCGGCAGCAGCCTGATGCCGCAGAAAAAAAATCCCGACGCGTGGGAACTGCTCCGCGGCAAGACGGGACGCGTCACCGCATCGCTGCACACGCTGCTGACAACGCTCAAGGGGCTCCCGTCGAGCTACCAGCGCGACTTGCAGGAAGACAAGGAGCCCGTGTTCGCCGCGCACGACCAGGCCGTCGCCATGCTGACCGTCGCCGCGGGCGCGGTCGCCGCGACGCGCCCCAACGAAGCGCGCATGCGCGAGGCCGCCTCCGACCCGGCGCTGCTGGCCACCGAAGCCGCGCACTATCTGGTCCGCAAGGGCGCGCCATTCCGCCACGCGCACGAAATCGTCGGCCAGATTGTTCGCGAGGGCGAGCGCCTCGGAAAACCGTTCTCCGCGCTGCCGCTCGAAACGTTGCGGAAATTTTCGCCGCTGTTTGCGGCCGATTTCCACGATGCGCTGAATCTGGATGCCGCGCTCGCCGGCCCTGATGTGGAGGGCGGCACCGCGCCTGGGCGCGTTCGCGAAGCCATCGCCGCCGCGAAGGTGCGCCTGGCCGCCCTCGAGGTGAAGCCATGAGGGCCCGCACCGCTCGCGCCGCCGATGCGATCGCCGTGCATCGCGTGATCGCGCATTACGCCGGCGAGGGTTCGCTGCTCCCGCGCACCGAGGACGAAATCCGCAAGCACATCAGCCATTTTCTCGTGCTCGTGGAAAAACGGAATGACGAAGAAAAGCTGCTTGGCTGCGTCGCGCTGGAGCCGTATGGCGCCGACCTCGCCGAAATCCGCTCGCTCGCGGTCGCTCCCGATGCACGCGGCCATGGTTACAATGTCGGAGACCGCCTGATGAAAGCGGCGATGGACACGGCGCGCCGCAGGAAGATCGCGCGTCTGTTTGCCGTGACGCACCGGCCGGAGTTTTTCTCGCGCTATGGATTTACGCCCGGCCCGCGGCAGACGGTGCCCGAAAAAATCGAGCGCGACTGCGTCACCTGTCCCAAGGAGCATCGCTGCAAGCTGGTCGCCACCGTTGCGGTCGTCTGCCCCGAACGCGATGTGCTGCCCGTCCTGAACGGCGCGGGGAAGGCGCTTTCCGCACTGTGAAATCCCTATGAGCGATCTTCCGTCCTCCCGCGCGCTGCCGCGCGGTTTTCGTTTTGCCGCCACTTCCGCGGGCCTCAAGAAGCGCGGCCACACCGGCTCGCTTGATGTCGCGCTGATCGTTTCCGATGCGCCCGCGTCGGCCGCGGCCGTGTTCACGCAAAATCTGGTGCAGGCGCCGCCGGTGATTCTTTCCCGCGCCCATGTGCGGGCGTCGTCGGACGCCATGCGCGCGGTCATCGTCAATTCCGGGAACGCCAATTGCTCGGTTGGCCCTGGCGGCATGGCTGCTTCGCGCGCCACCGCGCAGCACGTTGCAAAATTACTGGGCTGCCGAGCGCAGCAAGTCGTGGTCTGCTCGACGGGAGTGATCGGCGTGCCGTTGCCCGTCGAGCGCATCCTGAAAGCCGCTCCGGGCCTGGCCTCGGCGCTTGCATTCTCGCCGCGCGCCTTCGACGGCCTCACGCGCGCCATCATGACCACCGACACGCGTCCGAAGCGCGCCGCCGCGAGCTGCAGCATTGGCGGGCGTACGGTGCGCGTTGCGGGCTGCGCCAAGGGTGCCGGGATGATTCATCCGAACATGGCGACGATGCTCTCGTTTGTCGTCACCGACGCGGCCATCGCGCCTCGCGTGCTCGATCGCGCGCTGCGCGAAGTTGTCGCGCGCACGTTCAACTGCATTTCCGTCGATGGCGACAGCTCCACCAATGACACGCTGCTGGTGCTGGCGAATGGCGCCTCGGGCGCGAGAAAAATCACCAAGGCGAGTGGAGGCGATTACGAGAAACTTGCCGCCACGCTCGAAAAAGTCTGCCACGAGCTGGCGCTCGGGATTGTGGCCGATGGCGAAGGCGCGACGCACGTCGTCGAAATCGAAGTGCGCGGCGCTCCGAGCGGCCGCGCCGCCAAGCAAGTTGCGCAGACGATTGCCCTCTCACCGCTGGTGAAGACCGCGATTGCCGGCGCCGATCCAAATTGGGGACGCATCCTCGCCGCCGCGGGCCGCGCCGGCGTCCCGTTCAATCCCGACCATGCCGAAATCTGGCTGGGCGGAATGAAAATGTACGGGCCGCCAAAGGGTGAGTCCTATTCAATCGCGCTGCCGCTCGACGAGCGCGCCGCGCATCGCCGCCTGCTTAAGAAAAATGTTCCGATTGTCGTGGATTTGCACCACGGCCGCGGAACCGCGCGCGTCTGGACCTGCGATTTTACCCAGGAATACGTCCACATCAACGCCAGTTACAGGACATAATCGGCGTCAGGATTCCCACTTCCAATCGGCGAACTGCTCCCGCAGGGCGATCTTGCGGAATTTTCCCACCGAGGTACGTGGAATTTCGTTTGCGAACACAAAGGCGTCGGGCAACTGCCATTTCGCGAATTTAGCGGCCAGAAATTCGCGCAATTCCTCCGGCTGCACGCGTTTGCCTTCCATCAATACGACGACGGCCAGCGGCCGCTCCTGCCACTTCGGGTGCGCTACGCCGATCACGGCGGCTTCTTTCACGGACGGATGGCCCATCAGCGCGTTTTCGAGATCCACGGAACTGATCCATTCGCCGCCCGACTTGATCAAGTCTTTGCTGCGGTCGACGAGCTTGATGTAGCCGTCTTCGTCAATGTGGGCCATGTCGCCGGTGCGCAGCCAGCCGTCGGGCGACCACCGGTGCGCTTCTTCCGGCATGTTGTAGTAGGACCCCGCGACCCAAGGGCCGCGCACTTCGAGCTCGCCCACGGTCTTGCCGTCGTGCGGCGCTTTCGTGCCGTCGATCTGCATGACGCGGGCTTCCACAAACTGCGCGGGGATGCCTTGTTTTAGCCGCTGTGAGTATTTGTCGTCGTCGCTCCAGGAGTCCATGTGAGGACGCAACAGCGAACAGGAACCGTGCGGAGTGGTTTCCGTCATGCCCCACAGGCACATCATGTTGAACCCGTGGCGGTCGAATCCGCGCATCAGCGCGTCCGAAGGCGCGGCTCCCCCAACCAACATGCGTACCGGCCAGGAAAATTTCCACCGTCCAGGATTGTTTTCGAGCGCATCGAGAACTCCGAACCAGACCGTCGGCACTCCGAGCGCCACCGTGACGCGCTCCTGCTCGATCAGGTCGAGAATGCCTTCCGGATC
The DNA here is from genome assembly GCA_963811715.1 of Terriglobia bacterium. Classification (GTDB taxonomy): domain Bacteria; phylum Acidobacteriota; class Terriglobia; order Acidiferrales; family UBA7541; genus Palsa-360. Next base: position 78,604 of record CAWESM010000002.1, on the reverse strand, counting down.
CGCGAAGGGGCCCGGCAGGACGAGCTTCGACCCCGCCAAGGCGGACGTGAACGGAATCCCCCAGCCGTTGGCATGAAACATGGAAGCCATCGGCAATACCGTATCGCGAATCGATATTGCAAACGAATCGGTCCCGCAACAGTTAAGCGCATGCAGCGCGACGGCGCGGTGCGAATAGACGACGCCCTTCGAGCGCCCCGTGGTGCCGGAGGTGTAGCACATCACCGCCGCTTCATTCTCGTCGAGCTGCGGATACGTGAAGTCATCGCTCGCTTGGGACAGGAGTTCCTCGTAGCCCAGGCAGCCCGCCGGCGTCGCACCGCCGCCGAACGGCACGACGATCACGCGCTCGAATTTTACCCGGTCGCGAAATTTTTCGTAGACCGGCAGCAGGACGTCGTCGACGATCAGAAAGCGGTCGCCCGCGTGGTTGGCGATGAAGGTGATTTCGTCCGGGTGCAACCGCATGTTCAGCGTGTGGAGCACGCCTCCGGCGATCGGGACGCCGAAGTACGCTTCCATGTGTTCGGACTGGTTCCACAGCAGCGAGGCCACCCGGTCTCCGCGCTCGAGGCCCAGGCCGGTCAGCGCGCTCGCCAGACGCCGAGCGCGCCCGTAGAGATCGCGCCAGGTGTAGCGCGCGAGCGAGCGGTCCGGCCGGCGCGTGACGATTTCGACCTTGCCGAAAATGTGGCCCGCGCGCTCGAGCAGCGCAGGCACCGTCAGGGGAAAGTCCATCATCAATCCGCGCATGGAAACGGTTCACTCCCTTAGGGAACAGTGAATCCTACCACCAAAATCCTCGCCATGGCGCAGCCCGCGCCCTCCGCTGGCCTGTTTGAATTTATGTGTTTCACAGATAGTTATACAAATATCTTTTGTTGACGACCGTGCGAATTTAGAGCAAGATTCGCCCTGAGCTGAAGTGAGTCTCTCGTCGGATCATTCCGGGCCCCCCGGGCCTATGCCCCCGATCTCGACCCTGCCTCTTCAGTCCGGGTACCGTGAGCTGCCATAAGCCGCGGCCAGAAGGAGTCTCGCATTGAAGAAACTCTACGTCGGTAATCTTCCTTTCCAAGCGACGGAGGAGCAGGTCACCACTTTATTTTCTCAGACGGGAGTCACTGCGGCGAACGTTACCCTGGTGCGCGACCGTTTTTCGGGGCAACCACGCGGGTTCGGGTTTGTCGAGGTCAATAGCGACGAGGAAGCCGAGCGCGCCATTCAGGGTCTGAACGGACACGATTTCATGGGCCGCAATATTGTCGTCAACGAAGCTCGCCCTCCTCGTGAAGGTGGAGGAGGCGGTGGCGGTGGCCGGCCCGGCGGCGGTGGCGGACGTGGTGGTTATGGCGGCGGTGGTGGCGGTGGAGGCCGGGGTGGAGGCGGCGGTGGCCGTGGCGGTGGAGGCGGAGGCGGAGGCGGCGGCCGTGACCGCGGTGATCGCGGCGGCGGTGGCGGCGGCGACCGGCGCTGGTAATCGCCTCAATCAAAATTCAGTTCAAGTAACGGGGAGTCCGACGTGGCGGACTCCCCGTTTTTCTTCCCTGCCCCTTCGATTGGAAACCCTCCCGTTGCCAAGAAATGCGATGTGGTCTATGCTCTTCCTAGGAGTACCCAATGGCAACCCTATACGTCGAAAACATCCCCGACGATCTCTATGAAGCGCTCCGCAGCCGCGCCAAGGCCCGCCGCCGTTCCATCGCCGCGGAAGTCCTGGCCTTGCTCGAGGAAAACGTCCCTACGGCGCGGGAGCTGAGATCACGGCATGAGTGGGTGCGTAAACTCGCTCGGCTGCGCAAGCAGCACGCGGGATCGGGCCGCGCATTTCCGTCCGCCGAGGAAATGATTCGCGAGGACCGGGAGAGGTGAGCCTCGTCGTCGTGGACGCGAGCGTCGCGGTAAAATGGTTCCTGCCGGAAAATGGGGAAGCGCTCGTGAGTCAGGCTCTTGCGTTGCTGGACGCATATGAAAAGGAGGAAGTGCGGTTCGTGGTTCCCGACTTATTCCATGCGGAAACTGCAAGCGCGATTGGGAAGGCGGTTCGCGTGGGGCGCGTTCCGCGAGCGTTTGGGGACCAAGCACTCGTGTTGCTCACGCAGCGCAAGTTCCCCACGGTTCCCTCGCTGAAATTGCTGGATAAAGCGTTCCAAATCGCAACGGATCGTGGACGAAGTGTGTATGACTGCCTCTACGTCGCTCTTGCTGTTCAAGCTGGCGCGCAACTCATTACTGCGGACGAACGCCTGGCAAATTCTCTCGCCGCCCATTTTCCGGTCAAGTGGTTGGGAGCAATTTAAAATCAGGGGGACACGCGCGTCAGATTTTTGGCGTTGGGTCGGATTGCCTCAAGCCGTAGCGGACTTGAACGACTCCACTTTTTCGACGCGGCCGGCGCCGTAGCGGTAGCGCTCGATCGCCAGGGTGTCGATTCCCTGGCGGACCAGCGCTTCGACGTCCATTGAGCTTTCGGCCCGATCGAGTTCATCGGGGGAGGAGTGCAGCGCGGGGTTGCGCGGCAGGAAGATGGGGCAGCAGTCGTGGAACGGTTCGGCGGAGATGGCGTACGTGCCGATTTTTTCCGCGGCGGCCATGATTTCGAGTTTGTCGTCGCCGGCGAGTGGGCGGTACAACGGCATGCGAATGGCGTCGCCGACCGCGGCCATGTTGTGCAACGTCTGCGAGGCCACCTGGCCCAGGCTGTCGCCGGTGATGAGCCCGAGCGAGCGGCCGGAGCGCGCGATTCGTTCGGCGATGCGCAGCATCATGCGGCGATAGATTAAAATGCGAAATTCTTCCGGAGCGCTCGCCACAATCTCCCGTTGGACCGGCTCAAACGGCACCAGATAAAGTTTTGCGGAAAATTGCCACGGCACCAACCGCCGCACCAATTCCCGCGCCACGTGGACCGAAGATTCGCCCGGCCGCGCGCCACCGCCCCAGAAGTGCACGAAGCTCAAGTGCGCGCCGCGCCTCATCATCTTGTGCGCGGCGACAGCCGAATCGAATCCGCCGGAAAGCAGGCACGTCATGCGCCCCGCCGTGTTTGGAGGAAGCCCGCCGGCGCCGGGGATTTTCCGCGCGTAGACCAGCAGCGAGGGCCCGGGCGGAATTTCGACGCGGCAGGTCAGTTCCGGATCGTTCAACTTGACGCGGGCGGCGCGCCCCTCGCCGCGCAACTGATCCACCAAGTATTGCCCGACAGAAACATCGATTGCGGTGGAGGGATGAGGGAAGGATTTGTCGCTGCGTTTGGAGCGCACGGCGAACGTCGAAAATTTCTCGCCGCGAATTTCCTCCCACGCCGCGCGCCCCAGGGTCGCAAGATCGTTTTCACCGCCGCGGGGAACCACGCGCGCCACGGCATAGAACGCCACGCCAAATACGCGCTCGATTCGCGCGACCGCTTCCTCGACCGAGGCGCCCTCTCCGAATTCGATCAAAAGGCGGTCCCCCGGACGCAGGATGCGCTCGACTGGCAATCCCTCCAGCGCTCGCTTAAGCGCCATGTGCAACTTGCTCAGGAAGAAGCGGCGGTTTCCGCCCTTCAGCCAGAGTTCGTGGTAGTGAACGACGATAACGAGTTTCGACATTTCCACAATTTCCACAGGGGGCGATTGGAATACCGACAGTATAGCAGCCGGGCGCTGTGCTTGCACTGCCTCGTGGGCTGAGATTGGTGGACGGGAGGGCCTATGGCTGCAAAGACGTGACCCGGAACGGCTTGGCGCGTTGTTCCACGCGAAACGCCGCGCCGCTTCGATTCAAATTTCATTCGAAAGAATCGAAGCTTGCGCCTTAACAAATTCTTTGGGTGCAACCTGATAATTGCTCTTTCGCAACGTATTTGTAACATTTCTGAGTCTATGCTGGACGCTGCGGAAGTTGTCACGTATACCGGAAGTCTGCCCCCTGGGGGCGACGGGAAGCGACCATGAGGGTATCTGGCGCATCAGATGCTTAGAGCGTCCTGAGTCCCGGGGACGCGGGAGCGAGCCGATGTGGGACAAAAACGATTGGCACCAGTTCTTCGCGATCGCAAACCGCCCGTGGCAGCGCCACCGTCCGCCGCGCCCGGTGTACCCGAGCGGCAAGCAGCGTGTGCTTCCAGCCATTGGGTTTAGCTTGTCTGAACTCGATGATGCTGGAATCAATGTCGAGGCTGCCGAGCGCCTGGGTTTGCCTGTCGATGCCGCTCGCATCGGCGCCTACGGACCCAATGTTTCGGCTTTGCGCGAATTCGTTCGATCGGCGCGCCAGCCGGGCAAACCGGGATAATCCAGCGCAAATCTCAATAGTACTGATGGAACCGAGGGAGATCCTTGTCTTGCAGGACGGCATAATGAATCTTGGCCCTCCCCGCCGGCATCAAACCACGTTGCCCGGAACGCCGGGCCGACGCGTTTACAAATATGGCATCCCTGGACAGGGGTACCACTTGACGCCTGAGAAACTTCCGGTAAACTGCCTTTTCTGTCTCTAGATGCGGATGCAGACTGAAACAAACCCGACGATTCCAGCCGCAGCCCAGGCGGTCGAAGAGACCCAGCACGACTTCGACTTCCCGCAGCGGGAGGCGGCCTTCTTTTACGGCCTGTTCCTGCGCGGGCACTCCGCCGAAGAGCTCCGCCGCGACATTGAAGTTCCGCAAGCGGTGCTGCTGAAATGGCATCGCGAGGCCGAGCGCGAGCCGACCCTTCGCGACGTCTTCACACGATTGGTCGAATACCGCCGCCACGTGCTCGCCATCTTCGAGGCTTTGGTTGACACCGAGTCCCGCTCCCAGCGCGTGCAGTAAGACTTCCGCTCCTTAACAACTCAACTCTTTCCAGATGAAATCGGTGTAGGGACACGGCATGCCGTACCCCTACGAGAGTCTCGGCAACTCTCTACTGCGCCCCGTGTTAGACTTTGCAGGAGTCTTGCAGAATGCTGGATCGCGAGCGGTCGGCAATTAGTTGGATTGACTTCCTCTGGCTCGTCTTTCTGGGCGGGCTGGCGCTGCTTCCACCGCTATCCGAAATCCACAAACAACTGATCCTTCTTGCGATCGTAGTCTTCAACTCTTCGAGGGCTGGCTGATCGGCCGCTTGCCGAAACGCGGCCCCGCCTACATCGTCGCGATCAAGATCCTGCTGGCGACGCTGCTGCTCGATCACACCGGCGAGATGGGAATCAACAGCAACTACTATCCCATTTTCTTTTTCCCTGTCGTGAGCGCAGCCGTTTACTTCGGCCCCGTCGCCACTCTGGCATGGACCGCGGTCGCGTCACTGGCTTACCTTTCACTCTTGATCGAGGCGCTGCAGGAGTACGATCTGGACCCCGCCGGTGCCAGCATCCTTACCATCCGGGTCCTCTTCTTTTTCATCGCGGCCATACTGGTCAACCGCTTCGTGATGGAAAATCGCCGCCACGTCGAACGGCTGGAGACTCTTTCGAAAAAACTGGAAGAGACCAACCGGCAATTGCGCCGTGCGGAAGCCGACGCGCGCCGCGCCGAGCGGCTGGCCGCGCTGGGACAGCTCTCCGCGGGCCTCGCGCATGAAATCCGGAATCCGCTGGGCGTGATTAAAGGCTCGGCGGAAATGTTGAGTAAAAAAGTTGCAGATTCACAGCCGCTGGTGGCCGAATTGGCCGGTTACATCTCCTCCGAGGTGAACCGGCTGAACGCGCTCGTGGTGCGGTTCCTTGATTTTGCACGACCCTCGAAACTTGAAACGCGCCCCGAGCGCATTTCCGAGATTGTGGACCACGCGCTTGAGTCGGCCGCGGCTTCGTTCCCCAATGCGAAGGTAAAAGTCGAACGCCAGTACGCTCCCGGCTTGCCGGAAATTCAGGCCGACCGCCAGCTTTGCGAACAGGTTTTCGTCAACCTGATCACGAATGCGTTTCAGGCGATGGAGGGACAGGCCGCGTCATCGGACGGAACCCCGGACGGAGCATGGAATGGGATGCTGCGCTTGTCGATCGCGCCGGAAGTCTCGAATGGCGAGCCTGGCGTTTGCGTAACGGTCGAAGATTCGGGCCCGGGTGTGCCACCCGAATTGCGCGAGCAGATCTTCAATCCATTTTTCACGTCGAAGAAGGACGGAGTCGGACTGGGACTATCCATCGTCGCTAAGATCGTGGACGACCATCGCGGCACGATCCGATTGGACGGCGGCACCACCAAGGGCGCCCGCTTCCGCGTGTTTTTCCCGCAGGCCGCATCGAGCTAGCCGGACCGAAACGAGAGACGACCATGAACAATCGGGCGAGTAAAAAGCGTTCCATCGTCAAGGCCATCACCTACCGCGGCATCATCGTCGTCCTCGATTTTCTGGTGATTTACCTGCTGACGGGCAAGGTAGCCACGGCGGCCGGTTTCATGATTATCAGCAACATTTACACAACCGTTGCTTATTTCCTGCACGAGCGTGTGTGGTCCGGTATCAAATGGGGGTTGAACCCTCAGGTAGAAAGTTGAATTTGATCTAGGGATAGAGACGGAGGACCACGTCCATCCCCGAAACAGTTGCGGCAAAATCTCGCGCGCCTAGATCTGCGAGTAGGCAGTCGGGGTCAGAATAAAATTGTTGATGGTGGAGACGATGGCCTCGAACGCGTACTTGGGTTGGGTCGAGTACGTCTTCCATTCATCGGAAGCTCGAAACGCGGCCCATTTCTTGTCGCGATCGGCCAGGTTATCGAACGCCAGCATGTAAGTCAGGTTCGGCAGCCGCGATCCGATCAGCGTCTCGCTATAAAATACCTGCTCGACACCCGCCTTGGTGAAGATTTCCGATTCGCCCGATTGCATCATCTCCACTTTCCGCCGGTGATCCTGATCGGTGGCGCCCTCATAGATCCTCAACTCAAAAACGCGCGGCCCGTGCGTGGCCGTCGCCGTGGGCAGAACGAGCCTGGGCCATTTCTCAAACGCCTGCAGGAATGAACTCTCCATACGGTCGAACGCAGGCTCCTTCGCGGGAGCATTCAAGAAAGCCGCGCCTGCTTTCATGTATTCGGCGTCTTGCCCCAGGCGAGTCTCCACTGTGGCCAATCCTTCCGCCGTCAGGCCTGGCATCAGCATGTAAATCGAAGGCGTCTCCGGCCCAATCGAAAGATCGAACACGCCGACAGGCGCGATTGCCAGGCGGTTTAGCGCTGGCACGAGCGCATCGCGGAAAAAATCGTCGCAAAGTTTTCTCTGCGGTCCACTGTTGAGGTGATAGCGGCGGAGTTGGTAGAACTCCCGGCTCTTGCCTTGCGTGATCCCTTGCGCAGCCTCTGCATAGCTGCCGGGCATGGTGACAGCAAGCGCTGATGCCGCGAGCGACGAAGCCAGAAAGTTGCGTCTTTCCATGGAAGCCCTCCCGTGCGAGCTTATAAGCCACTAGCTCACTATTTGGCCGGTATCCTCACACAATTCGAGCCGCGTGTCCATCACGGCCACAAACAGTTGACGGTCCAGTTCTCGATAATCCGGCGGTTCGGGTCATTTGTTAGAGCGCGGGTTTCATCCGCCGAAGCACAGAAAACCGCCACTCTTTGCTGGAGCAAATTCAAGCTCCACTTGACTGTCAGACTTCGTTTTAGGAGGTACGAAAATGGAGCGGGTCTCTGAGGTTTTGCAATTCCCGGTAATAATAGAGTGGAGTAGGGCGTTTTCCGTTGAACCTCAGTTTCTTTAGAAACTCTATTTCCTCCTTGGTGGCAGTCCCGCTAAGCAAACTATCATTAAGGAATTCTTTGAGCCCCGGCGCTACCTCGGATTGGTCAGGCGCCTTTTCAACAAACTCAAATCTCTTAGGATCTCCTGAGGCTATTCTCCGATTTAACACAATCTCCATACCAAACGTCGTCAGGTCGACGTCCCAAGATTCAATCAGTGGATCTAGGAAGGAAACACAGTTTTCAGGCGACAAGTTGAAGACATCCGTGTCCAGGAACTCAAGGAGAGTAACCCGCATTTGTTCATAGCTTTGGCCGGCGAGTTCAGCCACCAAGTGGAGCCAGGTTTCACTGTTCAACTCTTCTTTGGCGACTTTCTTGATCACGTCCAAAAGTTTTTGTGTGACGAAGCGTTCCAGTTCGCCGAATGGCTGCATCTCAAGAATCGCGCGCACCTGTTTTTCTTTGTCGCGTACGCACTTACGGATAATCAATTCTCGAATTTCTTTAAACAAGGGCGCGGGTGGGTCTCCCAAGTTTCTCTTCAATTCTTCCCTCCGCTGGAGGTCGGCCAGCTTCGAAAGCCTATCGCTCGGAAGCTTCAAAAACGTCGCCATTTTCTCATAGATGTCTGTTCGGTCAGGCGCGGGGGGCATTTTCTTCCGAGTCAGCAGTTGGGAGATATAGGACTCCGTAACTTCGGCGGCGGTCGCTAGATCTTTCTGCTCAAGCCCCAATTCCTCTAGTCGCCGTTTAATCACCAGACAAACGTCCAAGAGGCCCCCTTGGCTTAACTATGCAGATTAACTATCGTAAATAATCTCAGATTCTGCTTGACAGGTCAAGTTACTTAACCTACTGTAGTTAACTGACTGAGGGGATTATTAGGGTAATCTAATCTAAGTGCGGTTATCTGGAGTTGGCCCTTGGCCAAGACAACCAAGGAGGTTGCCATGTTTGCACGCAAAGTTTCCATGCATTTGAAGCCGAACAACGTCACGGAATTCACACAGAGGATTGAGAGGGACATTCTTCCCCTGCTTCGTAAGCAGAAGGGTTTCCGGGACGAAATCACGTTCGTTGGTTCGACAGGAACGGAAGCGTTCGGAATCAGCTTGTGGGACACAGCAGAGAACGCGGACGCTTACAACCGCGGAACGTATACAGAAGTAACGAAGTTTCCTGGCAGGAGTGGTTGAGGGAACTCCCAAGGTTGACACCTATACGCTTGCCAACTCGACATGTCACAAGATTGCCGTTGCAGTAGCAGCCTAAAACAGGCAATTGTTTGCGTTCGCGGGGGGCGGACTAAGTCCGCCCCCCGCGTTCGATCTGTTTTTCCCAACCCCGTTCTTCCGAAGCGCACGGGGTGCGCCTCCCGTTTGATCCTGCGTGCGGTTAAGATTTTACTGAAACTGCCCTTCAAGCGCGACTGTGGCAAATTAGGGGATTACTCCTGAGAAACGCGATTCCCCGAATGTGGTCCCTGCTCGAACTCTCGCGCCCGGACAGAACTGATGCTCACCGGCCATCGCGCGACCACGCCGGAATATTTCACGCACATGAATTGCGGGATGAGCCTAACCCGGTTTGATTTTGTTCAGCGGCGGTGAAATACGCGGCTCTTCAGGTCAGGCCAGAACTCCTCAAATGCATTGCTGGCCATTCGCCCCCCAAGGCCTTCGAGTGACCTGATGGCGGCATCGTGATTATTGGCTTCGCTTTGAACGCGCCATGTATTGGAGAGGAAATTATTGCCGAAAACTCCGATGAAACGGGCGTACGCGGGGTCGAAACTGGCGTCGTTGCGACGAGCGTAGAAAGTCTGCTTGACGACGCTTAGGAGCCGCGCTTTGAAAGGTTCATTGGGCACGCGGAAATAGCGCGGGTCTTCTCCCCAGATCATGCCCATACTTGCTTCCATCGCATTTCCCGTGACCACGCCGGTGAGTCGCATTCCGAAACGGTCACTGAACCCTCCCCAGCTTGGGCCGTACTCAACCGGACGATTGAGGAAAGTACCAAACGCGGATGAAATCGCGCCGCCTGCAAGATGGGGAGGGCCAATGGTGTTGGTGAAAAGCCAGCGGAGCCGCTGCCGGGGGGTGATGGGGTAGTAGGGGGCATTCTTTTTTTGCTGCGCAAGGGGCGTAAGCAGCGATGGTTGCGGCTGCGAGGTTTGGCCAACCTGTCCGGATCCATCAGGTGGAGGCTCCTGCGCAAACGCAAGGACGCAACTGGCAAAAAGAACAGCGCAAATCATCACGCCGGTGCTAGTTCGGGCAAACACATTCGGCGAACAATATCTAAGCCGGAATTTCCATTTTGAACGCGACAACACCATTGTCCGCCCATCTCGTCTGTTCGCGATGTACTGCTCGGAGACCGACACACTAATTTGATCATAGGGCAGGCGTCTGTTCAAATAGATACACTATGATTTATCAGTGTATGGCACGGAAATAACCTGGGACGAGTACGCTGTTGGCCAATAGGAACTCGCAAGCACGGCTCCTTTCTTCCAACCCGATCTCGATAATTCCCGAGAAACTATCGGAATGTGACCGATCTCCTCAGAACAAGGTGCATGCGGAAGTCAATCCGCATCTTCTAATGGCGTTGCCAAATGCGATTTGCGGCTTCACTTCGGTGCGCGCGGGCTGGCACAATGATGGTGGAACGGCCCGAAGGGCCGCGGCATCGAAACCTCCGTGAACACGCGCCAAGAAAAAGCGGCGATTCTCGTCGTCGAAGATGAAGCCAAGATGAGGCGGCTGCTCGAGCTGCAGCTTGGCGAGGAAGGCTTCGTCGTTCACTCGGCGGCGGACGCGGAAGCCGGCCTGCAACTATTGGTCCGTGAAAAACCGGACCTGGTGGTGACCGATTTGCGTCTGCCGGGAATGAGCGGACTGGAATTCTTGCAGGCTGTAAAGCGCGTGAACGCGGCGCTCCCCGTTGTTGTGATGACGGCCTACGGCACGGTCGAATCCGCTGTCGAAGCGATGAAAATCGGCGCGAGCGATTTCGTGACGAAGCCGTTCTCGCTCGCCGAACTCGTGTTGGTGATTCGCAAGGAACTGGACTCGCACCGCCTGCGCGAAGAAAACCGTTCGCTGCGCGAGGCGCTGGGACGCCGCTACGCCTACGACAATATCGTGGCGCAGAGCGATAAAATGCAGGCGGTGCTGGCGATGGTCGAGCGCGTGGCGCCGACGAATTCCACGGTCCTGCTGGGCGGCGAAAGCGGCGTCGGAAAAGACCTGATCGCCCGCGCCATTCACGAGCACTCGCAGCGCGCTTCCGGCCCCTTCATCAAAATCAACAGCACGGCGATTCCGGAAAACCTGCTGGAAAGCGAGCTGTTCGGATACGAAAAAGGCGCGTTTTCCGGCGCGTCGGGAACCAAGCTGGGGAAATTCGAGCTGGCCGATAAAGGCACGCTGTTTCTTGACGAAATCGGCGACGTCCCGGCGGCCATCCAGGTAAAACTCCTGCGCGTGCTGCAGGATCGTGAGTTCGAGCGCCTGGGCGGGACGAAAACGCACAAAGTGGACGTCCGCCTGGTCGCCGCCACGAATCGCGATCTCCGCGCCGCACTCGAGGAAGGCACGTTCCGCGAGGACCTCTACTATCGCTTGAATGTCGTGGCGATCGACATCCCTCCTCTGCGCGATCACAAGGAAGACATTCCCGCGCTGACGAATTATTTTCTCGAACGCTACGCGCGCGAATCGGCGAAGCCCGTCACCGGCATCACGCCCGAGGCCATGAAGCGATTGATGGATTATCACTGGCCGGGAAATGTCCGCGAGCTGCAAAACATCATCGAGCGCGGCGTCACTCTTTCTTCAGCCCCCTCTCCGGGAGCAACGGCGGGAACCACGCTCGACGTTGCCGACATTTATCTCGATGACCCCGCCGCGCGCGCCCCTTTGAATTCGCCGCACGTCCTGCCGCCGGGCATGACGCTCGAACAATGGGAAGACGAGACTATCCGCGAAGCCCTCCGCCGCGCCAATGGCAACAAGAGCCAGGCCGCCCGCGCCCTCGGTCTCTCCCGCAATGCCCTCCGCTACCGTCTCTCGAAACTCGGCGTCCCCGATCCCGAAGGAAAGGAAAGTTAAAAGGAAACTTTGCAGACGCCCTGATGTTTCACACTCGCGGGGCTTACGAATGCTTGGGCCGCAAGAATCCCACCTGCGGCGTGCTCACCGAATCTCCGCGAACGGAGGGCGCTAGTCGTTACCTTTTGGAAGCCACGGCGGTTCGAGGCGGGCAATTGACGCGAATCGGCCACGCTAAATGGGGTCTTTTGTGGCTATTTTACCACGCAAAGGTTACCGTTTGGTCGCAACCTATTGATTTTATTGAAGTAACTAACTGGCATCAGGGCACATCAGATGCTATAGTTTCGGCTCGCTGATGACCTATCAGACCACGATTGAAAGGCCAGTTTCGACCAAGGGAATTGGGCTGCACACGGCGGTGAAATCCCACCTGCGGCTCGTGCCTGCCTCAGCCAACACAGGAATCGTCTTCCGGCGCGTGGATCTGGACAACTTTGAGATCGAAGCGCACGTGCGCAACGTCGCACGAGTGAGCTACGCGACCAGCCTGATGAAAAAAGGGGTGCTGCTCTCGACGACCGAGCACCTGCTCGCGGCTCTCTATTCCTGCGGCGTGGACAACGTGTACATCGAATTGGACGCGCTCGAATTGCCGATCCTCGACGGCTCCGCGCAGCCGTTCATCGAGATGCTGGCGCAGGCCGGGATTCGCCGGCTGAGAAGGCGGCGACGCTACCTGAAAGTGGTGAAACCTCTGGAAGTTTCCGAAGGCGGCCGGCGCATCGGGATTTATCCCGCCGACGATTTCCAGGTGCGCTGTTTTGTGGAATACGCGCACCCGTCGGTCGGGGCGCAGGAAGTCAAGATGCGCGTCACCCGGGAATCCTTCAGCCGGATGCTGGCGCCCGCGCGGACGTTCGGCTTCGTCCAGGACTTCGAAGGGCTGCGCCGGATGGGTCTGATTCGCGGTGGCTCGCTCGACAACGCCATCGTGCTCAACGAAAGCGGCGTCATGAACGGTCCGTTGCGCTTCCCGGACGAATTCGGGCGGCACAAGGCTCTCGACCTGATCGGAGACCTGGCGCTGGTCGGACACCCGCTATTGGCGCGCGTCGAAGCCCACAAGGCGGGACACGCGCTGCACACGCAACTTGTCACGCGCCTGCTGGCCGATTCCTCGCTCTGGACCGAAACGTATAACGAAGCCCCCACGGAACATCGCCCACTCCGCGCGGCTGCCACGGCTCCCGCCGGAGACTAATCGGCCTTCTTCCCATTGCGCCACAGAGGTGTCCCATTCGCTCCCTCCTGCATCGCGGTTCGTTGTCAAACGGGCTTGAACCACTGACAATGTAGGCATGGCAACTTCTGATTTCGTGGTTGTGATCCTGGCTGCGGGCAAGGGCACGCGGTTGAAATCCGCCCTGGCAAAGGTGCTGCATCGCGCCGGTGGCCGTACTCTGATGGAACACGTCGTGCGCGCGTGCCAGCCGCTTAAGGCGCGTGCAATGATTGCGGTCGTGGGTCATCAGGCCGAGGACGTAACCGCTGCGGTCGCGCCGCTGGGCGTGAAGACGGCGTTGCAGCAGCCGCAGCGCGGCACGGGCCACGCGATGCTCGTGGCGCGGCGCGCGATTCCTTCGCGTGTCAAGTTCGCGATCCTGCTGCCGGGCGACGCGCCGTTGATTCGCACGGAGACGCTCGCGGCCCTCGCGCGTGCGCACCGGGAAACCGGCGCCGCCGCTACGATTCTTTCCGCAGAACTCGAGAATCCCGCGGGCTACGGGCGCATTGTGCGCAGCGACGGCGGTTCCGTTGATGCCATTGTCGAGGATTCGGCGCTCACCGGCGATCAGCGGGCGATCCGCGAAATCAATTCCAGCATCTACTGCTTCACTCTTGAGAAATTGTGGCCGTGTCTCGGATCGTTGAAACCGCGGAACGCGCACAAAGAGCTGTACCTGACCGACGCGATCGCGGTAATGCGGCAGAAAGGCGAGAACGTGCAGGCCGTGCTCGCCGCCGATCCGGAAGAAGTTCTCGGATGCAACACACGCGCCGATCTGGCCGCTGTGGATGCGGTGTTTCGACGGCGCAAGCGCGCCGCCGTGATGGATGCGGGCGTGACGATCGAGATGCCGGAGACGGTGTTGATCGATCCGGATGTCACCGTCGGCGCGGACTCGCGCATCGAGCCGTGCGTGCAACTCCTGGGAAAAACGCGCATTGGCTCGCGCTGCACGATTCGCACCGGCAGCGTGCTGTCCGACGCCGTGCTCGAAGACAACGTGCTCGTAAAGCCGCACTCGATCGTGACCGCGAGCCATCTCTCGCGCGGGACGCAGGTCGGGCCGTTCGCGCATCTCCGCGACGGCGCGCGCCTGGAAGAAAACGCGCGCGTGGGAAATTTCGTGGAGGTGAAGAAGAGCGTGCTCGGTGAAGGCGTCAAATCCATGCACCTGACGTACCTGGGCGACGCGCGGATCGGCGCAGGCACGAACATTGGCGCGGGCACCATCACTTGCAACTACGACGGCGTGCATAAGAACCCCACGACCATTGGCAAGCGCGTCTTCATCGGCAGCGATACGGCGCTGGTGGCTCCGGTGCGCGTGGGCGACGGCGCGTACGTCGGCGCGGGTTCCGTCATCACCGAAAATGTTCCCGCAGACGCGCTCGGACTCGCGCGCGGACGCCAGGTGAATATGGCCGGCTGGGCCTCCACGCGTCGAAGAGAAATGGCCGCTGCGACCAAGGCTGCAAAATCGCGCCCGCGCAAAAAATCGAAACGCCGGGCGCCTTCCCGCCGCAGCAAGGCGAAATCGCGTCGGGCCAAGCCACGAAAGTCTTCCCGCCGCAGGTAGCTCTCTCACAGCAAGGCTGGTGGAGCTTTCTCTCAACCTGCTCACGTTGTATATTGTCCTACGTCGAAAAACAGAGTGGGACGGCGCGCTGCATGAGAATCATGTGAGCCGCGGCGCCCAATTCCGGTGGGAGAAAACCATGAAGAAGAATCTTCTTTGGGGCGTCGCATCCGCTCTTTGCCTCCTTCTATGGCTAGGGGTGTCGCAGGGCCAAACTCCAAACTCGGATTCGCAGAAGCCGCAATACGCCGGAGGCAAACTGATTCATCCCGAGAACTATCGGGAGTGGATCTTTCTTTCTTCCGGCCTGGGGATGAACTACAACCCGGCTTCCGGCGGCCACGAAATGTTCACAAACGTATTCGTTCCGCAGTGGGCATACCGCCAATTCCTAGCCAGCGGAAAGTGGCCGGACAAATCCATTTTCGTTGTGGAGGATCGAGGTTCAGAGAGCAAGGGCTCCATCAACAAAGCGGGCCATTTTCAAGCTGATCTAATGGGAATAGGCGTAGAAGTGAAGGACGAGACTCGATTTCCGGACAAGTGGGCGTACTTCAATTTCGGGGCCGACACGAAAACAGCGGAAGCAAACCCGAAAGCCGCCTGCTGGCAATGCCATGAGGATCATGCCGCGGTGGAACATACGTTCGTGCAGTTTTATCCCACGTTGAAGGACGTCGCGAAGAAATTTGGAACCTATCGCTTCGCGGCGGAAGATGTTTCGGCAGTTAGATAAGTGCGGCATGCGGTAGCGATTTTCTGAAGCGTTCTGCCTCGATGCGACGCGTTCGGAACGTGCGCCTATTTCAGTCAGATAGAATTAACAGGCAATGAGAAATCTGAGAACGACAGTTGGCGTGGTTTTCCTCGCATCGCTGCTGCGTGGCTCTCCAGCGTACGGCCAGAAGGTTACCACTGGCTCCCCTCAACCAAAACCGGGCGCGTTAACGGAGAAAATGGCGACAGCGGATGGGCAAGATCATGCGATCAAAGTGAGCGTGAACGAAGTGATCGTGCCGGTGACTGTTCTGGACTCCAAGGGGGAGATGATCTTTGACTTGACGAAGGACAAGTTCCACATTTTTGACAACGGTGTGGAACAATCGATGGAGCAATTCGATCTTGGCGGCGACCGGCTGGCCGTCGCGCTGGTGATGGAGACAAGCTCGCACATTCAAATGATGGCGCCGGCGATTCACGGGTTGGGGAGCGTCTTTACCGAAACTGTGATGGCACTCGAGGGCAGGGCAGCGGTGATCACATATGACAGCACCGTGGACGTGCGACAACCGTTCACCCCAGACCACGACGCAATCGAGCATGCCATCAGCAAAGTGGATTTCAAAGCGCCGGAAATGCGGCTTTACGATGCGATGTCCACGGCAGTGGGGCTGCTGAAGGCGCAGCCGTCCAATTTTCGTCGCGTGATGCTGATCATAGGTGAATCACAGGATCATTCAAGCGATTCTAAACTTGGCCTTGTCCTGCGCGAGGTACAGCTAGCGAACATCACCATATATGCCGTCGGCCCCAGCAGCACTGCCGCCGATCTTCGTTACGGCACTAACGGGTCCAGCGGGATAACGCTTCCGGGGTCTCTTCCATCTGTCTCCACTCAGGCACCGGCGCGCGATCCAATGGGGCGTCCCTACTTCGATGTCCTTACGCCAGCGATCTGGTTGCTGTCGCGAGGGACAAACGAAATTAAGAATCACCAACTCGAAGTTGCAGCAGCTTCAACCGGAGGCATTCACTACCGCGCCATGAGCGATCGAACTATCCAATCGGCAATAGACAAAATCGGTGGTGAAATCCACGCCCAATACATCCTCAGCTACACACCAATCGCCGAGGGCTCGCCCGGCTTCCACAAGATCAATGTAACCGTTGTGCGACCCAAAGCCACTGTGCGAACGCGTCCCGGCTACGTCATCGAAGATGTGCCCGATTCGTCTGAAACGCACCGCACGCGCCAATAGACATCCTCGACGTGCCGGGGAATATAGTCACGCGGTGTGATAAAATGCGCGGATGAGGGGAGAACTCGCGCGATGAAATTCGGTGTGGTCGTGTTTCCGGGCTCGAACTGCGACCACGACGCCTACCACGCCTTGGGCCAGGTTCTTCACCAGCCCGTTGAATTCCTTTGGCATCAATCCGAACAAGTCGCTGGTTTTGACGCCATTGTTTTGCCCGGCGGGTTTGCTTATGGCGATTACCTGCGCACGGGCGCGATTGCGCGGTTTTCTCCCGTGATGCGCGCGGTCGAGAAATTCGCACGCGCCGGGGGACTCGTCCTCGGCATCTGCAACGGCTTTCAGATTCTTTGCGAGGCGGGCCTGCTGCCGGGCGTGCTCACGCGCAACGCCGGTCTGCGCTTTATCTGCCGGCAGGTGCACATTCGCGTCGAGACCACGGACACGCCGTTCACTGTCGAGGCCAAATCCGGGCAGGTGCTGAAAATGCCGATTGCGCATGCCGAAGGAAATTATTTTTGTGATACGGCAACCCTCGCCGAGCTTGAGCGCAACCACCAGATCGTGTTTCGCTACACAACGCCCGAGGGGCGCGAAGATGCGGCGGCGAATCCGAACGGTTCGCTCGCGAACATCGCAGGAATCTGCAACGGCGAGCGCAACGTGATGGGCCTGATGCCACATCCGGACCGGTCGGTCGAAGCGGCGCTCGGCTCGACCGACGGCCTGGTGATATTTCGTTCGCTGATTCAATCCCTCATGCGGCAGGCTACGGTGTTGGCGTAGGCGGTCTTAAATTTTCGCCGTGAATTGCGCGGGCTTATGTGTCGTTGTAGGGGCACGGCATGCCGTGCCCCTACATGAAGAAAGCGTATCGTTTCGAGGCATCGTTGTTTCGTAGCGCCAGCGTCTCGCCGCTATTCTTGAACCAATAAGCACGGTAAAACAATGCCGGCGGGACGCCGGCGCTACCTGAGAGCCTTGTAGACCAGAACATGCTGGACACTGAAATCAGAGTCACACCGGAACTCGCGGCTGAACACGGCCTCACCGCCGAAGAGTACGCGCGCATCCAGAAAATTCTTGGGCGCGAACCGAACTTCACCGAGCTGGGCATCTTCAGCGTGATGTGGAGCGAGCACTGCTCCTACAAATCGAGCAAGGTGCATTTGCGCCGCTTGCCGACGCGCGGGCCGCAGGTATTGCAGGGACCGGGCGAAAACGCGGGCGTCGTCGATATCGGCGACGGTTTGGCCGCCGCGTTCAAAATGGAATCGCACAATCATCCGAGTTACGTCGAGCCGTTTCAGGGCGCGGCGACTGGCGTCGGCGGAATTCTGCGCGACATCTTCACGATGGGCGCGCGGCCGATTGCAGTGCTCGATTCGCTGCGGTTCGGACCGATCACTTCGGGCGCTTCCGGGGCTTTAGCCCCTGAAGCGGTTGACGACGAAACCATCGCGCGCAACCGGCGCATTCTCGATGGCGTGGTGCGCGGCATCGCGCATTACGGGAACTGCTTCGGCGTGCCGACCGTCGGCGGTGAAGTGCAATTCGAGCCGGGCTATTCGGCGAATCCGCTGGTGAACGTGCTGGCGCTCGGCATTGCGAAGAAAGAAGATTTATTTTTTGCGAAGGCGCGCGGCGCGGGAAACCCGGTGATTTATGTGGGCGCGAAGACCGGGCGCGACGGCATTCATGGCGCGTCACTGCTGGCTTCCGCTGAATTCAGCGAAGAATCGCAGCAGAAGCGGCCCAACGTGCAGGTGGGCGATCCGTTCATGGAAAAACTGCTGCTCGAGGCGTGTCTCGAAGCGATGCAGACCGGCGCGGTCGTCGCGATTCAGGACATGGGCGCGGCGGGGCTCACCAGTTCCTCGTGCGAGATGGCATCGCGCGGCGGCCTGGGAATTGAAATTGAACTCGCGCGCGTGCCGCAGCGCGAATCCGGCATGACGCCGTACGAAATGATGCTGAGCGAATCGCAGGAGCGCATGCTGCTGGTGGCCGAGCGCGGCCGCGAAAAGGAAGTGCTCACCGTGTTTGCCAAGTGGGGCCTCGACGCGGTCGAAATCGGCCGCGTCACCGAAGATGGTTTGGTGCGCGTGCTGCATCGCGGCGCATCGCGGCGGAAATTCCCGCGCACGCGCTGGCGGAAGAGGGCCCCGTCTACCATCGGCCTCTGGCTGCGCCGGCGCCGGTTGCAAACGAGCGCCTTGTCGAATTCGGCCCCGCGGGCGCGGACCTCAACGGAAATTTTCTTAGATTGCTTGCCGCTCCCGCGATTGCCTCAAAGCGCTGGATCTGGGAGCAATACGATTACATGGTGCGCACGAACACGCTTGAGGCGCCGGGCGCGGGCGATGCGGCTGTCGTGCGCGTCAAGGGCACGAAGCGGGCGCTGGCGCTCTCGAGCGATGGCAATGGCCGCTGGTGCCGGCTCGATCCGTTCGTGGGCGCGCAGCTTGCCGTTGCCGAGGCCGCGCGCAACGTGGCGTGCTCGGGCGCGAAGCCCTGGGCGGCGACGAATTGCCTCAACTTCGGCAATCCGGAAAAACCGGAAGTGATGTGGCAGTTCAGCCGCGCCATCGACGGCATCGCCGCGGCATGCACAGCGCTCGAAATTCCCATCACCGGCGGCAACGTGAGTTTTTATAACGAGACGCTGGGCCGCTCCATCGATCCGACGCCGGTTCTTGGCGTGCTCGGAATGATTGAAGACGCTTCGCGCGCGCTGGGGATGGCATTCCGCGCCGAAGGCGATGTGATTTTGCTTCTCGACGGCCAGACGGGCGCGGCGGGTGCCCCAGGAAATGGCGCGAGAGAATTTTCTTCGTCGGAATACGCGCGCACGATTCACGGAATCGTATGCTGGCGCGCCGCCCGCCGTGGATCTCGCCGCGGAAAAGCGGCTGATCGCGTTGCTCGTCGCGCTCGCAGGCGAAGGCACGCTGCAATCCGCGCACGACGTGAGCGACGGCGGCTTGGCCGTGACGCTTGCGGAATCTTGTTTCGCAAGCGATGGCCTTTCGGCGCAAGTTTCGCTCACGAGCAAGGAACCGGACGAGGCCGCGCTGTTCGGCGAACGCGGAGCGCGCGCGGTCGTATCGGTTACTCCCGAAAATCTTGCCGCTGTGCGCCGCTTGCGGCACAATATGAAGTGGCAGTCCTGGAAGTTGGCCGAGTCACCCGCGGCGAATTCCGCATCGAACTAAATGGCCAGGCCGTCGTGAGCGCAGATGTCCCCCCTCTCGCAGACGCCTGGGCGGGAGCGCTGGAACGCCTCCTGCGCGGCAACGATTTCCGAAAGGCAGAATGAGCGGCTTCATTCAAATCGAAAACGACCGTTTTCACGATCACTGCGGCGTGTGCGGAGTCTTTGGCCATCCCGAAGCCGCGAAGCTCGCGTATCTGGGTCTCTACGCGCTGCAACATCGCGGCCAGGAATCGGCGGGAATCGTTTCGAGCGACGGGCGCGAACTGTATCTCGAAAAGGCCATGGGGCTGGTCGCGGATATTTTTCAGCCCGACGTGCTCGCGCGGCTTCCCGGCGACGCGGCGCTCGGCCACACGCGCTACTCGACCGCCGGCGACACTTCGCTGATGAACGCGCAGCCCATCGTCATCGACTGCAACAAGGGCAAACTCGCTCTGGGACATAACGGCAACCTGCCGAGCGCGGCGAAATGGCGCCGCACGCTCGAGCATCGCGGCTCGATCTTTCAAACCACCAGCGACACGGAAGTGATCGTGCACCTGGTGGCGCGCAGCCAGGCGCGAAATCTTTCCGGCGCGCTGGCCGACGCGCTCAATCAAGTGGAGGGCGCGTATTCGCTGCTCGTGCTGACGCGCGACGAGATGTACGCGCTGCGCGATCCGCGCGGCTTCCGGCCGCTCGCTCTGGGCAAACTCGATGGCGCCTGGATCGTCGCGTCGGAAACCTGCGCGTTCGATCTGCTCGGCGCCACCTACGTGCGCGACATCGAGCCCGGCGAAATGGTTCGGATCACGAAGAAGGGGATCGAATCCCTGCGCTTCGCGGCGGAAAAGCCGCTGCAGCACTGCATTTTCGAGCACGTCTATTTCGCGCGGCCGGACAGCCTGGTTTTCGGCCGCGTGGTGGAGCAAAGCCGCGAGATGCTGGGCCGCCTGCTCGCGCGCGAACATCCGGTTCCGGCGGACGTGGTCGTGCCGGTGCCCGATTCGGGCGTGCCGGCGGCGATCGGCTACGCGCACGAATCCGGCGTGCCGTTCCGCATGGGTCTGATCCGCAATCACTACGTCGGCCGCACGTTCATCGAGCCGCAGCAAGCGATTCGCGACTTCGGCGTGAAGCTGAAACTGAATCCCGTGCGCGGGTTGCTCGAGGGCAAGCGCGTGGTGCTGGTGGACGATTCCATCGTGCGCGGCACGACCAGCCGCAAGATCGTGCACTTGGTGCGCGAAGCCGGCGCCACCGAAGTTCACATGCGCATCAGTTGCCCGCCGACAATTTCGCCGTGTTATTACGGCGTGGATACTCCGACGCGCGAGGAATTGATCGCCGCCGACGAATCCCGGAGACGCCCGCGGCTCACCGAAGCGGAACTGGAAGCGTTCGAGGGCAACCTCGACCCGCGCCAACCGCAATTGAATCGGGGCCAGCGCACAGTCGAGGAAATCCGGCGGTATCTCGGCGCGGATTCGCTGGGCTACCTTTCACTTGAAAATCTGCGCCGCGCCGTCGAGGACACGCGCGGCACTTACTGCACTTCGTGCTACACGGGCGTTTACCCGGTGGACGGCGCGCAGGCGGAACTCGATCCCCGCGCGGCAGAACACGAAGAGCCATTGGTGACGGAAATTCAGGCGGTGCCAAATGAACGGTGAAGAAACAATTCAAGCAGCACGTGCCGAGCCGAAGCCGGCTCTCGAGCAAGGCCATCCTGCGCGAGGTAGTTTCCTGGCTCTGGGTCATCCTGGCGTTTCTGTTCATCACGGGCACGATCGTCCAGGCGCGCGTGATCCCCTCCGGCTCGATGGAAAGGACGCTGCTGGTGGGCGACCATTTGCTGATGAGCCGCTTCGGCTACGACGCCGAAGTGCCGATGACGCAACTCCACGTGCGCCTGTGGCGCGACCCGCATCGCCAGCAGATCGTCGTCTTCCGCGCGCCCCTGCCCGAAAATCCCGATTACATCAAGCGGCTGATCGGGCTGCCCGGCGACCAACTGGAGATTCGCGAAGGCGTGGTGTACATCAACGGCAAGAAACTCGACGAGCCGTACCGCGCCGCGCCGCCCAACCCGGTCGATAATTATGGTCCAGTGACTGTCCCACAAATGAATATTTCATGATGGGCGACAATCGCGACGATTCCTACGACAGCCGGTACTGGGGATTCGTGCCGCGCGCGAATATTATCGGCACGCCCGTCCTGGTGTACATGTCCATTGACGCGCCGGGGGAAGCTTGGGATCCCGGACATATCCGCGACCGGATGTTCACGTACGCGAGCGTCTTTTTGCATCCGAGCATCGTGCGCTGGCGCCGCATCTTCAAAATGTTTTAATCCAACGGGAGCACGCCGCCCGGCCCCTCTCGCCACGGCAGAAAGAGTTCGTTCTTCATGGATTACGCTGAAGCCGGTGTAAACATTTCTCTGGCGGATCAGGCCAAGCAGCGCATCCGGCGCCTGGCTTCGCGCACCTTCACGCGCGGAGTGATCGGAGGCATCGGCTCGTTCGGGGGACTGTTCGCGCTCGATAAGAAATGGCGCGAACCCGTGCTGGTCTCCAGCGCCGACGGCGTGGGCACGAAGCTGAAAATCGCCGCGGCCACGGGAATTCACTCGACCGTTGGCGGCGACCTGGTGAATCACTGCGTCAACGACATTCTCACGCTCGGCGCGGAGCCGCTGTTTTTCCTCGACTATCTGGCGATGGGCAAGATGGACCCGAACATCGTCGAACAGGTCGTCGAGGGAATGGCGCGCGCCTGCCATTCCGCCGGGTGCGCGCTGATCGGCGGCGAAACGGCCGAAATGCCGGGCTTCTACGCGCCGGGAGAGTACGATCTGGCGGGCTTCATCGTCGGCGTGGTGGAGCGCGCGAATTTGAAGAAGACCAACGCGGTCAAGCCGGGCGATTTGCTCCTCGCGCTGCCGTCGACCGGGCTGCACACGAACGGCTATTCGCTCGCGCGCAAACTCGTCTTCGAGCACGCGGGCCTGCATCCGGAAACCTATGTCGCCGAAGTCAGCAACAAAATCGGCGCGGAATTGCTGCGCCCGCACCGCTGCTACTGGCCCATGCTGAAGACCACGGTCACGCGCGGCTGGCTTTCGGCGATGGCGCATATCACCGGAGGAGGCATCCCCGGAAATCTTCCTCGTGTCCTGCCGCGCGGCGTGCAAGCGGAAATCGAGCTGGGCTCGTGGCCCGTGCCGCCGATTTTTTCCTACCTCGCCATGCCTGGGAAAACTCGAGCGCGACGAATTGCTGCGCACATTCAACATGGGCGTGGGAATGATTCTCGTCGTACCGGTCGAAAATCATCGCGCCGTCGAAACCGAACTGAAGCGCCGCCGCGAGAAATTCTATCGCATCGGCCAAATCCGCCGGTGCGATCCGCGCAAGCCGCAAGTCGTCTTCACCGGCAAACTGCCGATCTAGCTGCTACAGGCGTGGTGCAGCCTGGAGGACGTCCTACTCCGCTTGCCGCTTACGGCTTGCCTTACGGCGCCGGCTCCAGTACCACCACTGGCATTGCTCCGCCGGAAGGCGCGGATTGCGCGCTTGCGCGACTCCAGCGCGGAACGTGTCCAGCACGCAGATGTCTTGCCGCTGGCCAGTGACGCGGCTGAGCTTCGCAAAAAGTTTTTCAGGGTTTTGCCGACCTAACTCCGCCACGGAATTCACGCCCAGCATTTTGAAATCGCGAAGCATTGCCGGACCAATGGAAATCAGGTCGTCCAGCGCGCGAGGATCCTCGATGGTTCGCTTTATCTTCGCTATGCTCATTCGCAGACTATAACCCGGTTTGGATCCGCCCCGCAACATGATGTGGAAGTGAATGTCAAAGCTCTTTAGAAATGTCCCCTTTGTTACCTCGTTAGAAGTGTCCCCTTTTTGTTTTTCGTTTTTCTTCTTTTCTTTGTCGTCGGCTTGGCCCGGAGCGTAGCCCTGCGGAGCCCGAAGGGCAGAGCGGTTAGGGCGAAGCGGAGGGCCAGGCCGACGACGCCCGCGCCGCGTTCGCTGCTAACTTCCTAGCTCGTTGCTGCTCTCCTCGCCGAGCCGCCTCTCGCCACGGGTGGTTGCTCGGCGGCACCCACTTCCGCTGCACCTGCGGTGGTTTCGGTTGGGTGGCCCGTTCTACGGCAGGCCTGGCCTCCGCCACGCGCGGTTTCGCCGGTGCCGCAATTTCCTGCCACCGCAGCGGGCGCCCGCGATACTCGATCGCGATGTTCCCGTGCCGCCCTTCGCACACCAAAACTTTGTTCTGCGTGGACGCACTGTGGCGGCTCTGCGCCGCCAGTTGGAACCACCGATTCTGATACCGCACCACCCCGTCGTTGCTGATCGTGCGCTCGTTCTCCAAACAAAAAATCCGGTCCAACTCCGCCGCCCGCGGTGCGCGACGATGGTAGTCCTCCGCCTTCGCCGCCACGCGCGCAAACCGGCGATTGTGTTCCGGCAGATAGTCCCTCTCCAAATACACGTTCGCTACTTCGTGACTGGCGATTTGTTGCCGCCGCAGTTTCTTCACCAGCCGGTCCTGATGCGTGCCGTGCTGCCGCTCGACTCGTCCCTTGGCTTGCGGGGAACTGGCCGCGATCACCGCGATCCCCAGCTTCGCGCACATGCGCCCAAACTGCGTGACCGGCTCTTCTCCCCGCAACTGCTCCTTCACCGTGGCCGCACGTTTGTACAAATTCTTCCAATCCACGTACACCGACTGCGGCACCCCGTACCGCTCGATCCAGTCGCGCAACGCATCCGCCACCGCCCAGATCGTCTCTTGCTCGCCCAGTTGCGCCCAGGTCGTGCTGGTCGCGTCATCGACCAGATCGATCAAGCAGCCCCTGGGGCCCCGCTCTTCCAGCCAGGCGTGAAAGCTGCCGTCCAGCTGCACCATCTCTCCAAAATGTTCCTTGCGCTCGCGGCGCTGCAGGTGCCGCCGCCGTTTCCGCTCCCGACTCCACAACCCTTCCGTCAGCATCCACCGCCGCAGCGTTTCGGCATCGATCTTCAGCCCGTCCTCCGACGCCAAGTGTTCGGCCGCCAGCGTCGGCCCAAATCGCTCGCCCACCGCTCCGCCGTACTTTCCCCGCACTCGCCGCAACACCTGCTGTCGAAACTTCTCGTCGTGAGCGCGATTCGAGCTTCGCCCCGCGCTGCGGTGCTGCAGACCCGCCGCTCCTTCCTCCCGATACCGCTTCCACAGCCGCTTCGCCTGCCGGTAGCTCACGCGCAACAATCGACCGGCATCCACGACCCGCAGTTGTTTGCTCCGCACCCGCGCCAATACTTCCACTCGTCCCAACTCCCTCTTGCTCATCTGTGTCCGCCCCAATCGGAACTCCTCTCGGAAGTCCTATTAAGGGGACATTTCTATCGAGGACAAAAGGGGACATTATCATCGAGGCACAACACATGATGTGGAAGTGAAGTCTGCCGCCTTTGGTTGACCCGAACCCGCGCAGGCGGTATAAAACACCATCTTCCGGCTCGATCGCGCTGCTGCCGGGCAGCGGAGAGCGAGGCGCCCATGTTCTGCTCACGCTGTGGTCAACGAGTTGAAGAAGGCACCCGCTACTGCCAAGCCTGTGGGCAGGAAGTCAGGGGGCCCGGGACGCCCCCGCCAAGCCTGGTAAGCGCGCCGGTTTCTACGCCACTGCCCTACGCGGGATTCTGGGCCCGTTTCGTCGCCTTTTTGGTTGACGGTGTCATTCTAAGTATTCCATTTTTCTTGACAGTGATAGGCCTGGCCCTCCGGTTCGTTAGAATTGGCTTACTGATGCGCAGAGGTCGTTTCGGTCCACCCGACATGCCATTCTTTGGACCCGTAATCCTAGCGTTCTTCTTCGCGTTCGCCCTGTTCATAGTTGTGCGATGGATGTATTTTGCAGGGATGGAAAGTTCGGCGCGGCAGGCAACCTTCGGCAAGGCGGCGATGTCTCTTCATGTGACCAGTCTCAATGGCCAGCGCCTCACATTTGGGCACGCCACCGGCCGCTTCTTCGCAAAAATTGTCAGCGGGCTCATTCCTTTCGGAATCGGCTTCTTCATGGCCGGATTCACGGAAAAAAAGCAGGCCCTCCACGACATGATTGCCGGCACGCTCGTTCTACGGAAATCGTAGTCTTCGCGCCCGGCCGCTAGGTTAATCCGGACATTGCGCCCGTGATACGATTCGAGCGCCATGAAAACCATTCTGCTTCTGTTTTGCTCAAATATATTCATGACCATCGCCTGGTACGGTCACCTGAAGTACCGCAAGGCTCCGCTTTTCGCCGCCATCGTCGTGAGCTGGCTGATCGCGTTTGCGGAATATTGTTTTCAAGTCCCGGCAAACCGCATCGGCTACGGCGAATTCACCGCATTTCAGTTGAAAATCATCCAGGAGGTGATCACGCTCTGCGTCTTCGTCGTGTTCGCCTGGTGGTATCTTGGCGAAGATATTAAATGGAACCATGCTGTCTCGTTCCTGTTTCTGGTGGGGGCAGTAACGTTCGCCTTCTGGGGTAAATTGTAACGGTTCAGAGAGCGAGTTGGATGCGCCGCGCGGTTATGCTAACGTCGTTTGCTTATGTCACATCGCATTGGTGTGTTGCTGTCGGGGCGCGGATCTAATTTCGAGGCGCTGGCCGATAGCATTGCGAGGGGACGCATCCCCGGCGCGGAAATCGTCCTGGTGATCAGCAACCGTGAAGATGCGCCGGGGGTCGCGCGCGCCACGGCTCGGGGAATTCCTTCACAAGTGATTCCGTCGAAGGGTTTGCAGCGCGAAGCCTACGACCAGCTCGTCGTGGCGGAGCTGAAGAGGGCGGGTGTAGAGTTGGTGTGCCTGGCGGGCTTCATGCGCCTGCTGTCGCCGTACTTTGTGGCGTCCTTTCCGCAGCGCATTCTGAATATTCACCCGTCGCTGTTGCCGTCGTTTCCCGGCCTCGAGGCACAGCGGCAGGCGCTCGAATACGGCGTAAAATTCAGCGGATGCACGGTTCACCTCGTGGATGAAAATCTCGATGCTGGGCCGATCCTGGCGCAGACCATTGTGCCCGTGCGCGACGACGACACGGACGCAACGCTTTCCGCGCGCATCCTTGCCGAAGAGCACCGCATTTACACGGACGCGGTGCGCCTGATCCTTTCTGGACGGTATCGCATCGAGGGCCGCCGTGTAATTGCGCTGCCAAATCAATCATGACAGCCCTATCATGACAACGAAAAAACAATTCCAGCCGGTGAACGAACAAATCGCCTACCTGCGCAAGGGTTCGGCGGAAATTATTCGTGAAGAGGATTTGCGAACAAAACTCGAAGCGTCGGCCAAAACCGGCAAGCCGCTGCGCGTCAAGCTGGGCGTGGACCCGACCGCACCGGACCTGCACCTGGGGCACACCGTCGTTCTCCGAAAGCTCAAACATTTTCAGGATCTGGGCCACACGGCAATTTTTCTGGTTGGCGATTTCACGGCCATGGTGGGCGACCCCACCGGCCAGTCCGAAACGCGCCCGCCACTTACGCGCGAGCAAGTCGGCGCCAACGCGAAGACATACCTCGAACAGGTCTACAAAATTCTCGACAAGGAAAAAACGGAAGTCCGCTACAACTCCGAGTGGCTCGGAAAACTATCGGGACACGATATGATTCACCTGTGCGCGCACTATCGCCTGGCGCGCATGCTCGAACGCGAGGATTTCCGCTCGCGCCTCGCGGGCAATTTGCCCATCTCCATTCACGAATTGCTCTACCCGCTGTTGCAGGCCTACGACTCGGTGGCGCTCGAAGCCGACGTCGAACTGGGCGCGACGGAGCAGAAATTCAATCTGCTCGTGGGCCGCGAAATTCAGCGCGAATACGGCCAGCCGTCGCAGGTGGCGCTGACCATGCCGATCCTCGTCGGCCTCGATGGCCAGCGCAAGATGTCGAAGTCGCTCGGCAATTACGTCGGCATCACCGAGGCGCCCTCGGAAATGTTCGGCAAGCTGATGTCGATCTCCGACGAAATGATGTGGCCTTACTTTGATCTGGTGACCGACCACACGCCGGAAGAGATCGCTGTGTTGGCAGCCAAAGTGAAATCCGGTGCGACGCATCCGATGGAGATGAAGATGTCGCTGGCGCGGGAAATTATCGCCGGATTCCACGGTGCGGCCGCCGCGGAAAAAGCCGCCGCCGAATTTCAGCGCGTTTTCCGCGACCGCGCGGCCCCGGAAGAAGCGCCCGTGCACAAACTTGCTTGCGGGGAAGCAAAACGCCTCACAACTTTGTTGGTAGAATTGGGCGTGGCATCCTCACGAAGCGAAGCGGACCGCTTGGTGAAGCAGGGCGGCGTAGAATTGGACGGCGAGCGCATCTCTGAGGTGAAGCGGGAAGTGGACCTCACGAGACCTCGCGACTTTCTCCTACGCGCGGGCAAGAAAAAGTTTCTCCGCATCGTCGTCGAATAGTGGTTTTCGACGTCTCGCTCAATTCGTTTTCAATATTGTGATTCCGTTCATGGAAAACGCGGGTTGTGAACGAATTGTGTGTTGCTGGGAGTCCCGGAGGGACGGCACAACGTAGCCCATCGCGGAAGCGGTGGGAAAATGAGGCGCATAGAAACAGAAACCCCGACAGGGGTGACACAAGGTACGCAGCCACACGAAATTAGCCAACTCCCAGAATTCTGCACTTGCGGCTGCGGCTCGCTCATCACTTCGTTGCGAGAAATCCGGATCAGTGGCCCGAAGCCGGTTTCACGCCGACGGTGCGGCCGGGATCGTCGCCCACGCGCCCCTTGACGCGGTCGTAGACGGAAAGTTGCGATGTCGATCCGAGAGCTTCGTTGTAGTAAGTGGGAATGCCGAGCGCGGTTCTCAGCTCTTCATTGAAGCGGCGCATGCGGAGCAACTGGTCGGCGTTCGCGGGAAACTTCCGGCCGTCATCGGTGAGGAGGAATTTCTGATAGCCGGCGTCCCACAGGCGCGTGAATTGCCCGTTCATCAAGATCGTCGGGGGGACCGTCATCAGGTAGTGATCGTCCGAAGTTCGGCGAAGCTCCGCGCCGCAGCCATATTTTTCCACGCGCGTCACGCCGCCCGTGCTGCTGACGATGAATCCCGCGGCCGGCAAGGCTTCCAGCAGACGCGTTTCAAATCGATCGCTGACATTCCACATGGCATTCCAGAATACGGAAGGCTACGGACTGTGTAAAGACAATACGAATGGCAGTGGTGACCCAGTTTGAAAATGAGCATGCCCTCTCCGTCCCGAAAAACACGGGACGGAGAGAATCTACAAAACCTTCCTTGATGGCGGCAGTTGATGTTGTAGCGGCCACCCGTTCTTGGGGCGGGCAGTCGTTCGTTTTCGCCAGAACCAAATGGAGTCACCGCCGCCTCGGGATTCGGGCCGGGATCGCCTAAGTTGTGCTAAATTAGACGAATACACCCGAACGTGCCCCGCATCTATATTCGGGTGGGTGTGGGCCTCTGGCATTCCAGGGCCGTTCAATACAAGGCAGGGAACACCGCCGCGCATGCACACAGCGAAGAATCCTCTCTGGACCGAATCGTCGGCAAGCACGGGAGCCATTGGCAAAAATCTTCTCGACTGCATCGGAAATACGCCGTTGCTGCGGTTGGAACGACTGGGCAGGAATTTCCCGAACGCCGAGTTCTACGGGAAGGCGGAATGGCTGAATCCGGGCGGCTCGGTGAAGGATCGTCCGGCGCTAGAGATGATTCGGGAGGCGGAACGCGACGGCCGGCTGCAGCCGGGGCAGACGATTCTTGACGCCACCAGCGGCAATACCGGAATTGCCTATGCCATGATCGCGGCGGCATCCGGATATCGCGTCAAGCTATGCCTTCCGGCCAGCGCGAGCGAAGAGCGCAAAAAAATTCTGGCGGTCTATGGCGCGGAACTGGTCATCACGCCGGGCGATGAAGGATCCGACGGAGCCATCACCCGCGCGCGGGAGATCATTGCGGCCGAGCCGGGAAAATATTTCTATCCGAATCAGTACGGGAATCCCGCAAATTGGCGCGCCCACTATAAGACCACAGCCAACGAAATCTGGGAGCAGACCGGCGGCCGGGTGACTCACTTCGTGGCGGGACTGGGCACCAGCGGAACCTTCGTGGGCACGACGCGGCGCCTGAAGGAATTGAATCCGGCGATCCGCTGCATCAGCCTTCAGCCGGACGCCGCGTTTCACGGCCTGGAAGGCTGGAAGCACATGCCGACGGCGATCGTGCCGGAAATTTATGACGCGACGCTCGCCGATTCCAACCTCACGGTGAACACGGAAGACGCGTATCGCCTGGTCAAGCGGGCCGCGCGGGAAGAAGGATTGCTATTAAGCCCGAGCGCCGCCGCCGCTCTCGACGGCTGCTTCCAGGTTGCCGCATCGCTCGATCCGGCGGAACACGCCGTATTCGTGACGATCTTCCCGGATTCCGGCACGAAATATTTGAGCGAGCGCTTCTGGAATGAGGTTTAGCCTCACCCAAGAAAGAATCGCGTGATGCTATTGCTGGCGACAAATCTGGAAAAAGAAATCCGCGAGCACGGCGCGAAGGATTATCCGCACGAATGTTGCGGCGCGATGCTGGGAACGGATGGCGATGCCGGGCGGGAAGTTCGCTCGTTATTTCCGCTGATCAACCGGAGAGACGATTCTCCGCGCAATCGCTTTTCGATCACGCCGGAAGATTTTCGCGCGGCCGAACGCGCCGCAACGGAGCGTGGACTCGACCTGCTGGGATGGTATCATTCTCATCCCGATCACCCGGCGCGGCCCGAGCGAGTTCGATCGGGAGCATGCCTGGCCGTGGTACAGCTACGTGATCGTAAGCGTCGAAGCGGGAAATCCGAAGGATTTGACCTCCTGGCGGCTCGAGGATGACCGCTCGAAATTTCAGCCGGAGGAAGTTTTACCGGTGCGGGCTGCCAGCCAGAGGAAGCAGAGCTGAACTAGGAAGTCCAAGCTAGGTTGCTTAAAATCAGCCTCTTAGACTCGCGGCTGAAACTTCCTCCGCGGTTCGCGCATCCGATGAGGTACCCGATACAGATGTTCGTTGAGGAGGGAAATCTTCGTATGGCCGTAAAGGTCTTGATTCCGACGCCGCTCCGCCAATTCACCGGGAAACAGGCGAGCATCGACTGTAACGCCGCTACGGTAGGAGAGGCGCTCGGCAGCCTGACGGGGACATTCGCCGAACTGCGCAAGCATCTCTACACAGAAGAGGGAAAAATCCGCAGCTTTGTGAATGTGTATCTGAACGACGAGGACATCCGCTTCCTCGACAAAGAGAATACGCGAACCAAGGATGGGGACACGATCAGCATCGTGCCTTCGATCGCCGGTGGATCGACTGAACCCAAGTAACGAATATTAGAGGAGAACGTCCGTGGCAATTCCGACCGACACGCTGCCGAAACAAGAAGGGAAGCTCTCGAAAGAAGAGGTCCTTCGCTACAGCCGGCACCTCATTATGCCCGAGGTTGGACTCGAAGGGCAGCTCAAGCTGAAGCGCGCCAGAGTGCTGCTGATCGGCACCGGAGGCCTGGGCGCGCCTCTCGGGCTGTACCTGGCCGCGGCAGGCGTGGGTCAGTCTGGGCCTCGTGGATTTCGACGTCGTGGATTTCTCGAATCTGCAGCGCCAGGTGACGTTTTCCACCGGCGATGTAGGCAAGCACAAGACCGAAGCCGCCAAGGCGCGGCTATCCGGGCTCAATCCGACCATCGAAATCGAGACGTTCGAGACCAGGCTGACCAGCGAAAACGCTCTCGAACTGTTCCGCGATTTCGACATCATTGTTGACGGAACGGATAATTTCCCTACTCGTTATTTGGTGAACGACGCGTGCCTGCTGCTGGGCAAGCCCAATGTGTACGGCTCCATTTTCCGCTTTGAAGGGCAGGCGACGGTGTTCGGCTATCCGGGCGGGCCGTGCTACCGCTGCTTGTATCCGGAGCCGCCTCCGCCGGGCTTGGTGCCCTCGTGCGCCGAAGGCGGCGTGTTGGGCGTCCTGCCGGGAATCGTCGGCTCGATTCAAGCGATGGAGACGATCAAGCTGATCCTTGGCACGGGGGAGCCGCTCGTCGGGCGGCTGCTGCTGTTTGACGCGCTGGCCATGCGCTTCCGGGAATTGAAGCTGCGCAAGAACCCGGCATGCCCGCTTTGCGGAGAGCATCGCACGATCACGAAGCTGATTGACTATGAAGAGTTCTGCGGGATTCGCGGTGAGGAGGCTCCCCCCATGACGAACGGCATTGCGGAAATTACAGCGAAAGATTTGAAGGCGCGGCAGGATCGCGGAGACGACCTGTTCATCCTGGACGTGCGCGAACCGCATGAATATCAGATCTGTAACTTAAACGGAAAGTTAATTCCGCTCGGAGAACTCCCCCGGCGCGTGAACGAGCTGGATAGCTCGCGGGAGATGGTCGTCCATTGCCGCAGCGGGAAGCGCTCGGCCGATGCCATCCAGTTTTTGCAGAAAGCCGGCTTCAAAAAACTCTTGAACCTCAAGGGCGGAGTACTGGCATGGGCGGACGAAGTCGACCCCACCATGCCGAAGTATTAGAATGAACCGTGGGCTTTCAGACCGACACTGGGGGTCCAGGCACACTAAAGCCGGGCGCTACAGGTGGCAAAACCAGTTTGCGCTTTGTTGCAGGTTTATGCGTCTGGTCCAGAAATGAGCTGCGGAGGAAGAATGCCTTCAACCAAGATCATCGTTCGAAATGATGGCCCGTTGCGCGTCGAAGGGGAAATCGACCTGGTGGATATGCAGGGCCAGCCGTACGGCCTCGCAGGACGCACCGCCATCACCCTCTGCCGTTGCGGGCACTCGGCGAACAAGCCCTTTTGCGACGGCTCCCACAAGGCGGCCGGATTTCAGGACCAGCAGCAGGCTCGGGAGCTTCCCCCACCGAAACCCCAAGTCTAAACACCCCGCCCGGGGTGATTTTCCGGTTTGCCGCTAAACTGTGCGAACTCAAGTGCCAAATCCGCTACGACCATGTGCCAGATTGGGAAGCGCAAGTGAGTACTGGTAACATTTCTACCCACCATCCTGGAACATCTAACCTCACGGACTCCTGGGTCGATTTGGGGCAACTGAGTAACTCCTCTATTTTCTCAGACATGTTAAATCCTGCTTAACTCTGGCCCAAAGGTGATGAAGTTGCATCCCCAACCAGCATCGATCGCCACTAGGCGATTGAGACTGCTCGACTGGGGGAGCGGTGCGTGTGTGGAATCAAATCCGGGTGTGGACTTGGCGTCTCCGCTGGATTCTGGCAGGGGCGGTGGGGATAGCGTTCGTTTTCCTAGCGGCCTGGCTGCGCCAACTTCCGTTCTCATCCGAACCCATTCTCTATTCCTACCTGCAAATTGTCGGCAGCCTGCTCTGCTTCACCTATGCGGCGAATGCCATGGTGCGATTCCGCGGCACGCACGACCGGCGAACGCTGATTCTTGCCTTTGGATTTGTGCTTTCCGGCGTGATTGAAACCGTCGCGACCTTCAACTTTTACGACATTCTCGCGGGAGGCGCGTCCGGCCAATTGCGCGTGCCTTTGGCGTGGATGGTCAGCCGGACTCTGCTCGCCTTCGTGCTGATTGCAGCGCTGGTGGTGGAACGGCGCGTTCCAAACTCGCGAGATCCCGGCAGGGAGATCGCTATCGCGCTGATTGTAGTGGTAGCCGTGGCGTATCTGACGAGCGCGGCCTACCTCGGGTCTCCGCTGGAGCCAGGCATGCATCCCCACTCGTGGGTCGCCAGGCCTGGGGACCTGTTTCCCGCGCTGTTGTTCGCCGTGGCGGGTATCGGCTTTGGAAGAAGGCAGCGACGCGCGGCTTCGGGAGTAGACCGCATATTTTTGGCAGCCGTCTGGATGAACGTCGCGTGTCACATCGCTGCGAGCCAGTCCGAACGATTGCTCGATGCGCCGTTCACTCTGGCGCAGGTGCTGAAGGTGACCAGTTACGCGCTGGTGTTAGGCGGCGCGCTGCTGGATAACGCCAGGCTTTTTGATCAGGTCCGCCAACTCGCCGTGACCGATCCTCTTACAGGGTTGTCCAACTACCGCACGCTGATCAACGTGATGGAAGCCGAGATGCAGCGCTCGCGCCGCACCGGGCGTTCTTTCGTGATCCTTTTGCTGGACCTCGACGGGCTGAAGGGAATCAACGACCGTCACGGCCATTTGGTCGGCAGCCGGGCCATCTGCCGTTTGGCGAATGTCCTGCGAGTGCATTCGCGCGCGATGGATACGGCAGCGCGCTATGGCGGGGACGAATTTGCAGTTGTGCTGCCCGAAGCCGGCTCGGAAGCGGCGTCCGCGGTCAGCCGACGCATCTGCGAGCGTCTGGCGAAAGACGGCGAGATTCCGGCCGTCACCGTCAGCGTTGGCGCTGCTGTATTTCCACGAGACGGAGAAACGATCGACGCGCTATTCAATGCGGCTGACCGGGCGCTCTACGGCATGAAGGGCCATTCGGACGGCATTCAGACACTGGCTCGCATTGCTGCATGCCTCTAAGAAGATTGCTGGCTTATTTAGCGGTCCGCCGGACTACTGAGGGAGTGATGGCGAATACGATCGGGGTCGAGCGCCTCGAAAAAAGAATTCCGATGGCGATTGCGGTTCACATTTCCGGGCATGAGCGTGCGCCGGGCACGGAGACGACGTTCACCGAGAACGTCAGCTCACGCGGCGCGCGCGTGGCCAGCACACGACGCTGGCGGCCCAACGAAATGTTGGAAATCGCGTCCCTGCCAGGCGACTTCCGCGCCAAAGCGCGCGTCGCGTACTGCCAGGCGCAAAGCGAAGGCTTTGTGATCGGACTTGAGTTCCTAGAGCCGACCGGCCGGTGGGTGGTCAACGCCCCGGCCGTCTCAGGGAAACCGCTGCAAGGATAGGAGGAACACGCGAAGGCAAAAAACTGGCGTAACAAATTATTACCCAATGAGCCGGGCAGCCCGCGGGAACGGGCGGTTCGGCTCTTTGGCTTTTTGGCCCCTGCAAATCCGAGCCATTCACGAATTTCCATGGACGGCGATGAGACGTTCGTAGAGGTGGAGCGTCGCATCCACCATGCGATCCGCGGAAAAGCGGGACGAGATGGTCTCTCGCGCAGCGTCTCCGAGCTGCCGCGCTTCGGCGGGATTTGAAAGCAGACGCGCGATCGCGGCTGCCAGAGCGCTTGAATCGAGCTCTTTCACTAAAAGGCCATTCTTACCGTCCTCCATGGCTTCGGGGTTTCCGCCCCGAGCGAATGCCACAACCGGAAGTCCGTGCGCCATGGCCGAAAGCATCGCGCAGGCCAGCGGTTCTGCGTGCGAAGGAAAAACAAAGAGATCCGTCGCGGCATACACGCTTTCGACATCGGAAACAAACCCCGGAAACTTCACAACATCTTCGAGCCGGAGTTGCCGGACAAGTGCTTGCAGCTTGGCCTGTTCTGGACCTTCTCCGGCGAGGAGCACGACACATGGTGGAAACTGCGCGCGCAAATCCGCAACGGCGCGAAGCAGGAGCACGTGTCCTTTTTCAGGCACGAGAGCCGCTACATTTCCGAGGCATGGGCTTTCCTGCCGAATTCCGAAACGGTTGCGGGCACGGTCACGATCCGCTTGCGAAATTATCGCCGGAATTTCCACGCCAACGTAAATCATTTCGACGCGGTCCGAGGGCAATCCGCTCCCGATCATGGATTCCCCGACGAAATCCGACACGGCAACGACACGACCGGCTGCGCGATAGCGCGCCATGGAAAGTGAATCTGACGACAGCGGGAGTTCTATGCGGCGCGACGCAATCAGGGGAACGCAACGGTGCGCCCGCGCCAGCCACGCGGAGGTGAGCGCGTGAGGTTCGTTGGCATGGACGACATCCGCTCGACGTCCTCGCAACAGACGCCGGATCGCCAGAGCGGCGGCAAGGCGTCGGCATCTGTGGGGGATACCATGGACGGAGATGCCGGCATGCTTTGCCCGGCGAGCCAGCAAGGAATCGCGCAGCGTGATCAATTCGGGAGCGTGGCCGCGCGCGAGCAATCCCCGCAAGAGCAGAAGCGCCTGGTCCTGTCCACCACGGAAGTCCCGGCCGAGGTCGACAACCAGAGGGCGCACGCTCAAGCCTCGCCGGGATTCGGCCACGAGCAATGCGTCAGCTTTTCGCCTGCGAGCAGCCGGCCCAGTTTGCGGTACTTGATGTAAATGTAGTTCGCGGACATCCAGGCGATCAACCAGCCGCGGCGTCCGTCGAGTGCGCCTAGCTGGAATACAAGCCTCTGGCAGAAGGTCCAGGGGGGCGCAAAAATCATCGCGGCACGCCAGCCCTTGCGGCCCTGCGCAAACATATCTTCAGCGGCCATCGTGGAGAGAAAATCCAACTTGGCTTTGTTTTCGGCGTAAGATCGCACCGTGTAGTGAAGCAAATGGCCATCCAGGCGGCCGGCCGGTCCGTCCAGCTTCACACCCTCATGCAAAACACTGACGAATTTGCCCCGGTCGCGCCGGTAGAGCTTCACTTTATAATCGGGGTACCACCCCGAATACCGAATCCAGCCACCCAGATAATTTGTCATCCGGGAAAAATCGTACCCAGTTTTGTCAGGAATTTTTTGTTTCCACGCGAGAATGGACGAACGCAATTCCGGGCTCAATTCCTCATCGCAATCAATAGACAGCAGCCAGTCATTCGACGCAAGTGAAGCGGCATAGTTCTTTTGCTCGGCGAAGCTGTCCAGCGTGCGCGAATAGACGCGCGCGCCATACTCGCGCGCAATTTCGCAGGTGCGGTCGGTGGAACCGGAATCGACTACGATAATTTCGTCGGCTACGCCCCGCAACGAGGCGAGCGCGCGAGGCAGATCCAATTCCTCGTTGTAGGCGATCAAAATCGCGGTTAGCGCGGGCATCGGAAATCCGAAACTCTACGGTAGCACGAAATGTCCGGGCGGAGACTGTAATTACGCCCGATCCGCGCCTCGTGATGCCGTCGTTTTTCTGCGAATCTGACGGTCAGATGGGAACGGCTCGATGGAGGAACAGGAGCCATCGCGATCAAAGACCAGCACTTGCCCGCAGCACAGGGATTCAACCAAAGAAAATCCTGAGACCGCCAAATGTTGAACACATTGAAGCACACCAAGCAAACCAATCACTTGGGGGTGGACCTCCACAACCAATCGATGGACCGATGACAGATTTGCACCGACGAAAACTTCCTTTTCAAGGCCTTCGATATCGCAGCTGATCACATCGGGCTGAATCTCATCTACGACATCCTGAAAGGCATCGGCTTCAATCAGAATCTTTTTTGATCCCTGGAAGGGAAAAAGGGATGATGCCGGAAAACTACGATGGATATAAAACTCACAAATGCCTTTCTCTTTGGCGATGGCTTTGTTCCGGATTTCCACATGCACACCATTTCTCCGAACATTTTTTTCCGCAAGCGGGGCGATCACGGGATCCGCTTCGTACCCCACGACTCGCCCGTTGCCCGAAGCTTTTGCCGCCGCGATCGACGTTAAACCCAGGCCCGATCCCAAATCCAGAACGGTGTTTCCCGGGCGCACCAAATGACGCACGAGATAGGTTTCGGCGGTTTCATATTCATTTTTCCGCAGAGATTTGCGCACACTTCCAGAGATCGGCGGTTTCGGGGCTTCGATGACAATGTCTCCCACGACAAATTCATGGTCGCGGCGTTCATGCCATTGTCTGATAATCGGTACGCGAAGAGCCAAATTGCGCCAGGCGGCCATTTTCAACCTTCCACTTAGGCTGGTTTATCTCTTGTTGTTGCCGCTCGAATTCCGGTAAAGCCTGTGCGATTTGCTATTGCAGGTCTCCGCCGCCCTCAGAGCCTTGTCGTTCCGTCCCACACTTATCCACTGGGCATGAAACCGCGCTCTTGCTGCTCGAGCCGAAATGCCCAAAACTAACGTCAGAGGTCAAAATGTTTGCAAAGGCTATCGCTTCACTGACGCATCCCCCGGATTTTAGCCGGAATTTCCCTTTTGAGCTTCCACTTTGCCCGAACTCTAGCCGGTCCTTCCCCGTCCTGTCAACCGCGAGTCGCGCGGTTTCGTTTTTCAACGGGTGCGGGTTTTACGCGGCGTCCCGTCTATGCGGGCTGGCTTCCCGCTCGCCGCGCTGCTTTGGCGGGCGAGTGGCGCGTCGGCGACTGGAAGCCCGCCAAGATATCGATCGGAAGACATCTCACTGGCCGGGCCCCGACTCCTGCAAGAGAATCGATCCGCTGCCATTTCAAGCAGGTTTGGAGGAACGCGCCGCTGCAAGATCAAGTGCCTCGCGGACTCGGCGGCAGAGGGCGCCCGGGCTGTAAGGTTTCCGCAGGACGGCGATGCCGCGTTGGACCATCTCATTCAGTGCAGCCGTTTCATTGCTATAGCCGGTGGCAAACACGACGGGAATACCGGGCTTCATGGCTTGGATGGCCTCGTAAGTTTTCGGACCATTCCGGCGGGGCATGATGACGTCCAACAGGACGAGAGCGATCGAGTCACGGTGAGTGGAAAACATTTCCACGGCTTCTTCGCCGTCGTGAGCAATCAGAATCTGGTAGCCCAACGATTCCAGAGTGGCGCAAGCCATTTCGCGGACGCCCTCATGATCCTCGGCGATCAGAATGGTTTCCGTACCGCCGCGAACCGGCCGATCTTGCACGACCGGCAGTTGGTTTTCAGCCGGCGTGACATTTTCACTTACGGGGAGAAAGACGTGAAACGTGCTGCCCCGGTTTGGCTCGCTTTCCACGAGAATGAAACCGCCGTGCTGTTTCACAATGCCATAGACTGTGGCCAATCCCAGACCTGTACCCTTTCCCGTTCCCTTGGTCGTGAAGAAGGGATCAAAGATTCGTTCGCGAACGGCAGCGTCCATCCCTATTCCAGTATCGCTCACGGAAAGGGCGGCAAAACGTCCCGGCTGGAGTGCTGCGTTATGACGGCATGCCACTTCGGAAAAATCGGCGTTGTGAGTCTCGATGGTCAGCCGTCCGCCCTTGGGCATTGCGTCACGCGAGTTGATGCAAAGATTCATTAAGACTTGCTCGATCTGCGTTGGGTCCACGCACACGACAGCCAAGTCCTCCGCCAGGATCGTCTGGAGTTCAACATCCCTGCCAATCACTCCTCCGAGCAAGCTCAGGACATCCTGGATTGACTGGTTGAGACTAAGAATCCGGGGTTCCAGGACTTGCCGCCGCGCGAAGGCAAGCAGTTGCCGAACCAACGCCGTGACTCGGTCGCATTGCGAGTGAATCTTCTTGAAGTAAGTCGCATAGGGCGCATCACTCGTGCCGACCTGCTCCTCTCCCAATTCCGCCCAGCCGAGGATCGCGCCGATCACGTTGTTGAAGTCATGCGCGATGCCACCGGCCAACTGACCGATGGCCTCGAATTTCTGCGCCTGCCGGAGCTGTTGCTCGAGAGACCGGCGCTCGGTGATGTCTCGCGAAACAGTGGCAATATAGCGCGCCTCTCCAGTCCGCGGTTCGTTGACCTGGAAGGCGACGCAATCCATGGGAATGGTCTGGCCGGTCTGATGGTGACGAAATCGCAATTCACCCTTCCAATGTCCGGAAGAGTAGATCGCGGGGAAAATAGTGTCCTTCACTAACGCTAAGTCCTCGGCTACCACATAATCTTGCGAATGCGTCCCTAAAACGGAGTCCGCGCCGCCCATACCCAGCAAGGCCCGGCCCGCTGGGTTCACATACTCGATGTTGTCCTTCAAATCCGCGACCGCGATGAAATCGGCGCTGTTTTCCACCAGTGTAAAAAACTTCTGCCTCTCCTCTTCGGCGAGTTTCCGTTCGGTGATGTCTTGCGCCACGACGAGAACGGCGGCGCGTCCGGAGTATTCCATGGAGTGCGGAAATATCTCCACGTCGATGGTCGATCCGTCCTTCAGGCGATGATGCCACTGCCCCGCCGTTTTCTCGCCGGCGGAGTTGCCGTGAAAAGTGCCAAGCAACCTGGGGATTTCATCCGGAGGGTGAAGGTCGCTGATGCTCATCTGCAGAAACTCTAACCGTTCATACCCGTAGCGGCGGAGGGCTGCATCGTTGACCTGAAGAAATTGCAGGCTCTCCTTTTCAAACACCCACATGGGAAGCGGATTATTCGCGAAGAGGAATAGGGAGTTGGACTCGCTTTGGCGGAGGGCCTCAACCATAAAAGTACGCGCGTCGCGGAGTGTCTTTTCCTCGAGGGCACGCGAGACAACGACTGGAAGGCGCGCGAGGTGGTCTTTCAGCACGTAATCGGTGACGCCCTGCCGGATACATTCGACAGCGATTTCCTCCCCCATCGTCCCCGTGACCAGAATAAAGGGTATCTCGCCGCCGGACCTGCGAATCTCCATCAAGGCGTCCATGCCGGTCCAGCCGGGAAGCCGGTAGTCGGCCAATACGATGTCGTAGTGGTGTCGCCGGAGGTGGTCGAGAAACTCCTCCCGCGTGCCGACGATATGCGGACGGCACTGGAATCCGGCCTGCTGCAGCTCATGGAGATTCAGTTCAGCGTCGGCCATCGTGTGCTCAATGACCAACACGCGCAGCGGCGTCGACATGTTCCAAGTCGTGGCGTGAGGCATGTGCGCGGCGATTTGACTCATTCGGTCCTCGCCGGACGGGTATCGAGCGTTTGCAGCGGGGGCCCTTGGTTGACGAGCAGCCAATAGAGACCCAAGGTACACACAGCCTCGCGGAACTGGTCGAAGTCCACGGGCTTTTGAATGTAACTGTTCACGCCGAGGTCATAGCTTTTCACTACATCTTTTTCTTCTTTGGAAGACGTGAAGATGATCACCGGTATGGCGCGCGTGCGGGATCCTCCTTGAGCGTGCGAAGGACGGAAAGGCCATCGACCTTGGGCATTTTTAAGTCTAGAAGGATCAATCGCGGCAGAGGTCCGCCGGCACGTTCCTGGAAGGGCTCACGGCAAAACAGAAAATTCAACGCTTCTTCTCCATCGCGCGTAACGTGGATCCGGTTGATCATCGCGTTTTGCCGAAGCGCGTGAAGCGTCAGTTCAACGTCCGCGGAACTGTCATCCACCAGCAAGATCTCGATGCCGTCAGAACTCATGCAACACCTCCGGCACTGAAGACGGGTATCGGTGCGGAAGGCAGCGGGCGTCTCACCGTAAAGAAAAATGTGGCGCCTTTCTGCGGCGCGGATTCGGCCCGGATCGATCCGCCGTGCTTCTGCAGGATGCGGTGAACGATGGCCAGACCAACCCCCGTGCCTTCGAATTCTTCTTCGCGGTGGAGTCGCTGAAACACTTGAAACAGTTTGTCGGCGTATCGCTCGTCAAAACCCACGCCATTGTCGCGGACGAAAATCACCGGCTCGCCATCGACGCGAA
Source organism: Terriglobia bacterium (assembly GCA_963811715.1). Lineage (GTDB taxonomy): Bacteria > Acidobacteriota > Terriglobia > Acidiferrales > UBA7541 > Palsa-360. Next base: position 37,434 of record CAWESM010000002.1, on the reverse strand, counting down.
CTTCGCCGACTTCGATCACCGCGCTCTCCCGACGGCGCGTGAATTTCAACGCATTGGAAAGCAAGTTCGAAAAAACCTGCAGCATCAAACCCCGGTCGCATGCCACTGGTGACAACCGGTCCACTCTCCAGTCCACGGCCCGGCCGGGCGCTTCCTCCTGCAGGGGCGCGATGACTTCCGCCACGAGTTCATTCAGATCCGTGAGCCGCATCGAAAGTGTACCGCGGCCAACCCGCGCCAGATTGAGCAGGTCATCCACAAGATGGCCCATGCGCAACGCGGCCTCGCGTACGTGTTCGAGTTGACGCAATGCGCCGGGGGGAAGTTGCGTGCCGTAGTCCTCCATCAGAATTCTGGTAAAGCCATCCATGTGCCGCAGCGGCGCCCGCAGGTCGTGCGAGACCGAGTACGTAAAGGATTCCAGGTCCTGGTTGGCCGTCTCGAGCTGCGCTGTGCGGTCCGTGACGCGGCGCTCCAGCTCCGTGTTCAGTTTTCGAATTTCCTCTTCGGCGTGTTTTCGCTCGGAAATGTCCACAATGCTGCCACGGACAAGACTACGGCTCGAGGAAGGCAGGCGAACCAACGAGATCTCACAGGGAATTTCCCGCCCTGTAGTGTCGCGGTGGGTCCAATTGAAGCGCGGGGTGCTGTCGCGGAGCGCATTTTCGAGTTCCGCGGCCGCCGCTTCTGCCGATGGCCTTCCGTCCGGCTGAACAGGCGGGCTGACTTCCACGGGCCCAACACAAAGCAGTTCCGCCCGGCTCATCTTGAACAGCCGCTCGGCGTTCTCGTTCAGATCCACAAAGCGCCGCTTTTCCATGTCCAACACGACGATGGCTTCGGGGGCATGCTCGACCAGTGTGCGGTAACGCTCTTCACTCTCGGTCAGGGATTGGTTGGTGGCCACCAGCGTGGCCGTGCGTTCGGCGACGCGTATCTCAAGTCCTTCAGTGAACCGCCGAAGCTCGGATTCCGCACGCGCCCTATGGTCGACCTCTGCCTTCAGTTGCTGGTTGAGATCAAGCAGCCATCGCGTCCCTGGCAAGGCCAGCACCTGGGGTGTCACCCGAATCAACAGGATTGCCGTAGCCACGGATACGCAAGCGGTGAAGGCCTTGACCGCACCGGAAATCCAGTAGGTTGGAAACCAAATCGTCCAGATTTCCATCAGGTGTGTCGCACCGCAAGCCACGATGAATGCCCCGAAACATAGGAACATCCAACTGAAAGAAATGTCGCGTCGCTTGCGTATGAAATTCGCCAAGGTCACCGGAATCGTCAGATACGAGATAGCGATCAAGGCATCCGAGATGACGTGCAGTTCGACGAGCCCGGGCGTCCACAGGTAGCAATATCCGTGTGGCAGAAAGCCATCAGACAACAGCAAGTGCCGCAAGGGCTCCATTCGATCTCCCGTCGCCCATGGTTCAACCGCTGTGGGCGTACGCGTCCGGATGCGTCGCTTAAAGAGGCCCGGACGCACCTTTCCATGGGGATATCGGCAAAAAGAGGCAATCCCTTGAACGGAAAGATAGATGGAGTAGCAGTTTGGGAAGATTAGGCGAGCGTGGGGTGCTCCAGGGAGGTTTTCACAGAGGAGTGCGCCTGTTTGTTCCGTTTCTGCTCGTACATGAGCGCGTCGGCAAGTCTGAGCAATTCTTCGAGTGGCGGCTGGCGCACCGCCGGCACATCGGCGATGCCAACGCTCAGGGAGAGGCGAAAGCGCGAGGCAGACACCGCATTGGTGAAATCGACGCGATGCTGCAAACGCTTGCGGACTTGCACGGCGGAGTCCTGACTCGCATCGGTCATCAGAACGCAGAACTCGTCGCCTCCAACACGCGCAAGAATGTCGGATTGACGAAAGCAGGCGCGTAGGATGTTCGCGGTCGCGGTCAATGCGCGGTTGCCCTCCAAATGGCCGTGCGTATCATTGATCGATTTCAGATCGTCGAGATCGACAGATACCAACAGACCCGAACCCTTGCGGAGGATTAAGCGCAACTGTTGCTCGGCAAGCGCCAGAAAGCCGCGGCGATTATGCAATCCGGTCAGGTCGTCTATCAGCGAGAGACTCTGCAGCGCCCTCTGCAGGCGATGGCGCTCGATGGCGTAGCGCAAAGAGCGCGCAAGCGCGGCACCGTCAATCCGCCCTTTCGCCAGGAAATCTTGGGCGCCCTGTTGAAGCGACTCGACGGCTAACGATTCGCTTTCAGAATCGGACAGGATCACGGTTGGTACCTGCGGCGCGGCACTCGCAGCCGCCTGAACGATGGCGCGGCCCCGCGATTGGTCCGGCCCGATGTCCAGGAGCAGGATGTCCGCGCCATCCCGGGCGAGGCACTCGGCGGCCGGTTCGAGTCCAGGAAAATGAGTGATGCGAAACTGGCTGGCACCATTCGATTCGAGCAATTCGCGTAACCGCTGCACCTCCCGAGCGTCACTGACCAGGAGAATGTGGATCGGCTCTCCATTCATGGACACCGGACTTCCTCGTGATTCCCTGCGCTGGCTTCGGGTGCGGGCTTCGCTTTTACGCGAATTGCCTACCTCGTGTCGCGCGTCCGTAGAGACTCTCGCACGCTCGGACCTCGAGAAGGCCGACAGCAAGCTGCAACAATGCGACCGCAATCTGATCCGACTGGGGAATCAGCTTTCTGGAAGGGGGTAATTGCAGTCTCCCTTAGGGGGAGAAACATGTCAATGACCGTGACAGTTGGCGATGTGTCGAAGGCAACAGCCCGGACGCTGGCACATTCCACGGGTGCGGGCTCTACTTGGAGCCCGCCAAGAAAAAAGTCAGCTTCGCTGGTCGATCGAGGGGTAAGGCCGCAGGTCGTGCCCGAGGAAGACCTGACGAGGACGGGCGATCTTCTGCTCCGGATCGAGCAGCATTTCTTCCCACTGGGCGATCCAGCCGCTGGTGCGGGGGATCGCGAACAGGACCGGGAACATCGTCACCGGGAAGCCCATGGATTGGTAGATGAGGCCGGTATAAAAATCCACGTTGGGATAGAGCTTGCGGGAAACGAAGTAATCATCTTCCAGGGCGATGCGTTCGCATTCCAGCGCGATATTCAACAGCGGGTTGCGGCCCATGATTTCGAACACGCCGTCGGCCACGTGCTTGATGATGCGCGCCCGGGGGTCGTAGTTCTTGTACACGCGGTGGCCGAAGCCCATCAGTTTCATTTCTCCCGCCTTCACCCGTTTGATAAACGCGGGCACGTTGGCGAGAGATCCGATCTCCATCAGCATCCGAAGCACTTCTTCGTTGGCGCCGCCGTGCAGCGGGCCGTAGAGCGCGGCGGTGGCCGCTGCGGTCGCCGAAAACGGGTCCACGTGCGAACTGCCGACGCAGCGCATCGCGTTGGCCGAACAATTCTGCTCGTGGTCGGCGTGCAGGATGAACAGCACGTCCAGCGCGCGCTCCAGCGTCGGATTCGGACGGTATTTGAGCTCGCTCGTCTTGAACAACATACTCAGAAAGTTGCCGGGATAGCTCAGCTCGTTGTCCGGATAGGAAAACGGCATGCCCAGACTGTGCCGGTAGGAAAAGGCCGCCAGCGTAGGCATTTTCCCGATCAGCCGGTAGGTCTGCTTGCGGCGCGATTCTTTATTGAAGATGTCCTTCGCCTCGGGATAAAACGTCGAGAGCGCGGCGATGGCGGAAATCATCATGCCCATCGGGTGAGCGTCGTAGTGAAACCCATCCAGAAATTTCTTGACCGACTCGTGGATAAACGTGTGGTGCGTGATGTGGTAGGTCCACTCGTCGAGCTGCGAACGATTGGGCAGCTCGCCGTACAAAATCAAAAAGGCCGTCTCGAGATACGTGCTTTTCTCGGCCAGCTCCTCGATGGAATATCCGCGGTATCGCAGGATGCCTTTGTCGCCGTCGATGTACGTGATCTTGCTTTGGCACAGGGCCGTGTTGCTGAAGGCCGGGTCGTAACTCATCATTCCGAAATCATCCGGCTTTACTTTAATTTTCCGCAGGTCGATCGCGCGGATCGTGTCGTTGGTAATCGGAAGTTCATAGGTCTTTCCCGTCCGGTTATCGGTAACGGTGACCGTGTCCCGCGTCATGGGGGTAGCCCTCTCGGCAGCAGCCTGCGTTTCAGGTTTGACTGGATTCATGATTGTTTTTCCGCATCAGGGCAAAGAGGCCCAATAAGAATTTACACTAACTTTGGATTTTCCGGGAGTGGTATCCGCCTGAATTCCCTGCGCTATCCCCGGCCGACAATCCCTGACTTGTAACGGCGCGAAGGACTAAACGGTTGCGACGAAATAGCGTTCATTGCATCTAAAGTATTGCACGAAGCGTAAAGATTGTTCCGACAAAGGATGGGCCTGGAGGTTCCGCCATGATCCAGACGATCCGTTCAAACGAGCGCTATCACGCTGAAACAGATTGGCTTAACACGCACTGGCATTTCTCGTTCGACCACTACCACGACCCCAACAATATGAATTTTGGTCCTCTGCGCGTGTTCAACGACGACGTAGTGGCTCCCGCTGGCGGATTCCCTTTTCACGCCCATCGGGAGATGGAAATCATCACCTACATCATCGAAGGCGCTATCGAACACCGCGATGATCTGGGCAACACCGGCGTCATCCGCCCCGGCGAAATCCAGCGCATGAGTGCGGGAACCGGCGTGCGCCACTCCGAATACAATCCTTCGAAGAAAGATCCTGTGCACTTGTTACAACTCTGGATCATGCCTGCTGTCCAGCATCTGAAACCCTCGTGGGAGCAAAAGAGCTTTTCGCTGGCCGACCGCTCCGGCAAATTGTTGCCGATTGCCGTTCCCGCCGGAAGCAATGGCTTGCCCCGAGCGGATTCCGCGAGGGGCGCGGTACAAATTCATCAGGACGCGAAGATCTACACGTCGCTGCTCGCCCCCGGCCAATCCACCACGCACCCGCTCGCCCCAGGGCGGCGCGCTTACCTCTTCGTGATTGGCGGCAATCTGAATCTCAACGCCGAATCGCTCGGTCCGGGAGACCAGGCTCGTGTCACGGTGGAACGGGAACTCCAACTCGCTGCCCCATCGGAATCAGGCGCCCCCGCGGCGGATTTCCTGCTCCTGGATTTGCCGTAAGCACGCCCAAACGATCTTCTCATCTCTTCTCCGTGCCCTCTGTGTCCTAACCCAGTGCCCTCTGTGTTAAATCTGTTTCCGAAAGACTTTTAACACAGAGCGCACAGAGGACACAGAGAGGCACGGTCAAAACTTGCAGTTGAAATGTTTTTTTGCGGCACGCGCGCGCACCCATACTTTCCGAGTAGGCCGTAATCCGCCCAGCCTCATGCATTGCAAGCACCTAATTTGGAGCACCGGATATGCCAGAATCCGCAAAATCCAACTCGACTGTTAAGGTTCAAGAACGCTAATGTGGCGACCACAAAAGTCATAAAATTAGCCTAGGTCGGGTGGCTCGCGGCCTACGATCTGAAAATGGAGAACACGATGTCCAAGAGCATATCGACCTTGCTGCTTCGTAATCTGAGCGACGTGTTTGGCGAAAATGACCCCGTGCGTCGTCGCGCGGCAATCGACGAGATCTTTCACGAAGAGGCAGTATTCCATGACCCCAAAGGCGGTATATTTCGTGGCCGTGACGAGATTGATCATATTGCTGGTCTGATAAAAGCAACACATCCAGATTTCGAATATCAGCCCCTCTTCCCTCCCGAGGAATTAGGTGATGCCGGACGGGTTCGATGGGTATCTGGCACTCCCGGCAAACCACCAGCTTACGCGGGAACCGATTTCGTCGTCGCTCGGAACGGTCGCATTGCTTCGGTCTATCTCTTTTTCGACAGCCTACCCTGAGCTGGACTCTGCTGCCCACGATACACGAATGACGAACGTTTTTCGGCAACCCGGACTGCGTCAGTTGGCGAAAATCTCGAATACACTCACGGGCGGCTTTTGCCGTTTCTTACCCCATCGGCGGTACACTTGCGTAATGCGACCCCTTCGGTATTCCATCAACGTCACATTGGACGGGTGCTGCGATCATCGTGCAATTTCCGCGGACGAAGACTTGCATCGTCACGCGGTCGAGAACCTCAACCAGGCCGATGCCCTCCTCTTTGGCAGGGTGACTTACGAAATGATGGAGGCAGCGTTCCGGCCGCCGGCGCGGACGGGACAGAGGCCTGACTGGATGGAACCCTTCGCCCGGACGATCGACGCGGCAAAGAAGTACGTCGTGTCGAGCACCCTGGACCGGGTCGATTGGAACGCGGAGCTCGTGCGCGGGGATCTAGGGGAGGCCGTTCAGCTGCTCAAGCGGGAGTCGGGTAAGGGACTGTTCGTGGGAGGCGTGAAACTCCCGCTGGCGTTGGCGGAGCTGGGATTGATCGATGAGTACGAGTTCGTGGTGCAGCCCACGCTAGCGGGCCACGGGCCGACGTTGTTCGGGGGACTATCGAAGCGTATCGACTTGAGGCTCGTGAGCCGGCTGGAGTTCGGCTCGGGGGCGGTGGCGATGCGGTATGAGCCGAGAAGGTAGCCATTGGGCTTGTTAGCCCGAGTCGGTCGCATCATGGGAGCCCATCTCGGGCCAGGCCTTCCAAAGTCTCGACCAACCTGACCATTGCAAGCAGTGACTAACAAGAGGTCGCGACCTTCTCGGCTAAGTCCTTATTTCAGCGATGAGGACAGCCTGGCCAGCAACAAGGCCGGCGCATTCCTTCCTTAAGTTCCGTGCGTACCCGCTCAACATGCTGCCTTCTGGTCTCCGGTTTCTTGACGGAGATAACCCAGCAGATCCACTCATTGCGCGCGAGTGGCGTAATATCCTCCCATTTTGCCCGCGCCACCGGGTCAGAAATGAGAACATTTTGTAAATCCGCCGGTACGCTGTGTACCACGCCAGGGGAGATCGCTTTCTTGGTCATGGATTTCATTCTACATCGCTACCCAATCAGTCTGGGGAGTCCTCGGACGTTGTCCGAGTTGGGCCATAGAGAAAAGCCAATTTGGACAAGCTTGGGGAATCTATGCCGGTCGCAATGCGCTGAGCCGCTAGCAGACTCCCGATTAGTCGGCCAATCGGAAGTTAAGATTCTGCCTAGGGATGTCCGTGCTCCAAGTCTGGCTTCGCGTATTGCGCGGGTCCGAACTGACCGACTGCCGAAGCGTACGGATGGCACGGAGCCCGCTCGGCGTCACGCGGCGATCAAGCGGGACGCCGCTCCGCGGTGGAATGGCGAACGTCGCTTCCGGCGACCATGTAGATCACGTCTTCGGCTATGTTCGTGGCGTGATCGGCGATGCGTTCCAGATTCTTCGCCACCAGGATCAACTCGAAGGCGGGGTACACGACCGAGGAGTCGCCCATCATGTAGGTCAACAGCTCGCGGAAGATCTGGTCGCGGAGTTGGTCGACTTGATCGTCGCGCGAGAGCACCGAGCGCGCCAGCTCGACGTCGCGGCGCACCAGCGAATCCAGGCTGTCGCGCATCATCTTTTCCGCCAGCTCGCCCATGCGCGGCAGATCGACGTAGGGCTTCACGCGCGGATGGCGCACGATGCGCTGCGCCGATTGCGCGATGTTGACGGCCTGATCGCCAATGCGTTCCAGGTCGTTATTGATGCGCGCTATGGCCAGCACGAAGCGGAGGTCCGCGGCCATCAGTTGCTGCAGCGCCAGCAGCTGTACCACGCGGTCGTCAATTTCAATCTGCAACTCGTTGATGGTGTTCTCTTCATTGAGCACGGCGAGAGCGAGATTTTCATCCGCATCGAGCACGGCGTGGACGGCCTGGTGCACGGCGCGTTCCGCGAGGCTGCCCATCCAGAGCAACCGCTCCTTCAGTTCGTCGAGGTCGCGCTCAAAATGACGTTCCATTCGTTACCTCCTCTCTTTGCCTGCAATGCGGCTGTCCGGCGTCCTCATCCGAAACGGCCGGTGATGTACGCCTCCGTGCGCGGGTCCGAAGGCGTCGTAAACATTTGCCCGGTCGGCGAAAACTCGATCAGGTCGCCATTCAGCATGAATGCGGTCGAATCGCTGACGCGCGCCGCCTGCTGCATGTTGTGCGTGACGATCACTAGCGTGCAAGACGGCTTCAGTTCGAACAGCAACTCTTCAATCTTCGCCGTGTTCACCGGGTCCAGCGCCGAGCAGGGCTCATCCAGTAAGAGCACCTCGGGATCCACGGCCAGCGCCCGGGCGATGCACAATCGCTGCTGCTGCCCGCCCGATAGCGCGTACGCGGATTTCTGCAATTTATCCTTCACTTCGTCCCACAGCGCGGCGCGGCGCAGGCTCTTTTCCACCGCGTCGTCGAGGCGGCCTTTGTGGCCGTTGATGCGCAGGCCATAGGCTACATTTTCATAGATCGACTTCGGAAACGGGTTCGGCTTCTGGAAGACCATTCCCACCAGGCGCCGCAGCTTCGTGACGTCCAATGTGAGAATGTCCACACCGTCCAGCGCGATCTCGCCTTCCAAGCGCGTCTGCCGGAGCGTTTCATGCATCCGGTTCAGGGTTCGCAGAAGTGTCGATTTTCCGCAGCCGGAAGGACCGATCAGCGCCGTCACGCGATTCGTCGCTACATCGAGCGAGACGTTGTGGAGAGCGTGGTTCTTCCCGTAATAAAAATTAATCCGCGTGACTTTCATTCGCAGCGTGCTGGCGCCCGGCGCGGACGTGGTGGAGCCTTCGGCCGCGGCCCTGGATTTGGACGCTGCGGCCGCGCCCGAATTCCCCATTAGTGGAAAGGCAGCATTCATCGTTCATGACCTCTCAAACGAAGTCCCGCGGGATAAAAAAGCACGAACCAGAATGTTGGTCACCAAAACCAAACCGAGAAGCACCAGTCCCGCGGCCCATGCCTGTCGATGCCAATCCTCATAGGGCCCCGTGGCGTACGTGTAAATTATAACCGGAAGCGACGAGGTTGGCTGCATCCAGCCGGGGCTCCAGTAGCGATTTCCGAACGCCGTGAACAGCAGCGGCGCCGTCTCTCCGGCCACGCGCGCCAGCGCCAGCAACACTCCGGTCAGAATTCCGCGAGAAGCGGCCGGCAGCACCACGGTCGCGATCATCTTCCACTTGTTCGCGCCCAGAGCGAATGATCCCTCGCGCAGGGCGCTCGGCACGTCACGCAGGAAACTCTCCGTGTTGCGCAGTACGGTGGGAATCACCATGATCCCCAGCGCGAATCCGCCCGCCAGGGTCGAAAAATGATGCATGGGCATCACGACCAGGGCGTACGCGAAAATGCCGATCACGATCGATGGCACGCCGTTCAGCAAGTCCGCCGTATACCGGACCAGAAACGGGACCGTCCGCCCGCCGAATTCCGCCAGATATACGCCGCCGAGCAAACCGATCGGAACGCCGATCAGCGCCGCCAGAACCATCAGCTTCAGGCTGCCCAGGATCGCATTGGCCATTCCACCGCCAGCTTCTCCCACCGGGGCGGGGAGCCGCGTGAAAAAACTCCAGGAAAGATCTTTTCCGCCATTCCACATGAGATAGCCGAGAATGAAAAAAAGAGCTGATACCGTGAGCAAGGCGCAAAGTCCCGTGAGCGAAAGCATCGTCACGTTCAACGATTTTACGCCACAGTAAGCGGGCGCTCATGTCGGCAGCACCCCGCTGCCCCGCGCCGTGGTGACCAGAATCAAGAGCCGCGCGAGGCCATTCAGAACAAACGTCAGCAGGAACAGAACCAATCCCAGTTCAATCAGGGCGCTCAAATACAAGTTGCCCGTCGCCTCGGAAAATTCATTGGCCAGCACCGCCGCGATCGAATACCCGGGAGAAAATAGAGACGCCGCAATCTTGGGATTGTTGCCGACGACCATTGTTACGGCCATCGTCTCACCCAGCGCGCGAGCCAGCGCCAGAAACACCGATCCAAAAATGCCGATCCGCGCCGCGGGCACGACCACTTTCCAGGTGGATTCCCATTTCGTCGCGCCCAGCGCCAAGGCTGCTTCCCGTTGGTCGCGCGCCACCGCCAGCAAGACTTCCCGGGACACCGAGAGAACAAACGGCACGATCATGATCGCCAGGACGATTCCCGCCGTCAGGAATCCGATGCCGTACGCGGGCCCCTGAAATAGCGGCAAAAATCCCAGTGTCTTTTTCAACGCGGGTTGGACCGTCGTCCGCATGATCGGCACCAGCAGGAACACGCCGAGTAAGCCGTAAATCACGCTGGGAACCGCCGCGAGCAAATCGCTCACGAATGTAAGGGAAGAGGAAAGCTTGGGCGGCGCAAGCTCCGCTAGAAAAATGGCGGCGCCCACGCCCAGCGGAACCGCTAGCACCAGGGCCACGACGGAAGTCACCAAAGTTCCATAGATGAACGGCAGAGCGCCGAAATTGCCGGCGACCGGGTCCCAAGTTTTCGTGACAAAAAAACTCCAGCCAAACTTGGCGCGCGCCTCCGCCGATAGTATCCATAGCTGATAAACTAACAACACGGTAATCAACAAGAGGGTCGCCGCCGCGATCAGTGTGATCAGATGGGCGATCTCATCCGCGCCCCGCATGCGTCGCAGCAACGCCCGCGGACTCCACGCAAATTCCGCGGGCGTGGCTGCATTGGGTGTAGTGGCCATCTCGCTGGGCTCGACCTTGGATCGCCACGCAGCGTTACTGGATCTGCGCGATCGCCTTCATTTCCTTTGCGACGACTTCCTTCGGCAGTTTTGCGTACGACAGCGCTTCGCAGGACTGCTGTCCGTCGGTCATCATCCATTTCAGGAAATCCTTCACGACATCGCGCTTGGCGGCGTCGGTGAACTTCGCGGGAATCAGCAGCCAGGTGAAGCTCGCGATCGGATAAGCCGCCTTCCCTTCGGGGTTGGTGATGGAAACCCGGAAATCATCCGGCATGAACTTCGCCGCGGCGGCGGCCGCCGCTGAAACGCTCGCCAAGTCCGCTTTCACGAAGGCGCCGGAGGAATTCTTTACTTTTCCGTACGGCAGTTTGTTTTGGATCGCGTAAATCAACTCGATGTAGCCGAGCGAGCCCGGAGTCTGTTGGATCAGCGCGGAAACGCCTTCGTTGCCCTTCCCGCCCAGGCCCACCGGCCAGTTCACCGAAGTCGCCTTGCCCACCTTCTGCTGCCATTCGGGGCTCACCTTGGAAAGATAGTCGGTCCAGATGTAGGAAGTCCCGCTGCCGTCGGAGCGATGCACGACCACGATGTCGTCACCGGGCAATTTCACGCCCGGATTTGCCGAGGCGATCGCGGGATCGTTCCACTTCGTGATCTTCCCAAGGAAAATTCCAGAAAGCGCTTCGGGAGTAAAATTCAAGTCGCCTTGCACGCCCGGCACATTGTAGCTGGGGATTGCCGCGCCCAATACTGTGGGAAATGAAGTATCGGCACGCTGGCCGTCTTGAGTTGATCGTCCGACATCGGTCCGTCGGACGCGCCGAAATCAACCGTCTTATCGAGCAATTGGCGAATGCCTCCGCCGGAACCGATCGACTGGTAATTAATCTGCACGTTCGCGTGCGCCTGGTGGTATTGATCGAACCACTTGGAGTAAATCGGATAGGGGAAGGTTGCGCCGGCGGCGTTCAACAAAACTTGTCCGCCCTCCGCTACCGCAACCGTTCCAAGCACGAGCAGAACTGCCAATACACTAAGTATCTTTACGATTCGCATTTTGTCTCCTGGATTTCGCGTCGAATTTTGACTCTCCAATTGTTACAGCCATGTTACAACGTAGTGATGGACGCCATAAAATCCGTAATCCTAAGTAACTTGTTTATTTTGCAATTCGTTAGCGGAAAAGAGGATGGGCCGACGCCAGGGGAGCGCCGGCCCGGGGTGGGGTTACAACGAGGAAATCCTTGTCCTGCACGCAAAATTTTCAGTCGCGTTCAGGTCCGCTTTTCCGGATAATTCATCTCTTCCACGTTGATTCGCGCGCGCCCGTGGCGCACGTCCAAACCACGCACCCAAAAAATGATGTCCTCGGCAATATTCGTGGCATGATCCGCGATGCGCTCGAGATATCGCGTCGCCAGCACGAACTGCAAGTGCGGCGCTGCTTGCGACGGTTCCTGAATCATTCCCGCGAGCAGGTGTTCAAAAATCTGGTCCCGGTAGCGGTCCACCACGTCGTCCGACTCCAGCACCTCGCCGGCAAGAACGACGTTGCGAAAAATCAGCGCGCCGAGGCTGCGTCCGAGCATCCCGCGCACGGCGCCGCTCATGGGCTCCAGTTCCTGCGGCATCTCCGTCACATTCATTCCCGCAAGCGAAATCACGCGTTCGGAGATATTGACGGCCAGATCGCCGATGCGCTCCAAGTCGTTGGCAATTTTCTGCGACGCCACCACGCGCCGGATTTCTTCATCATCGAGCAATCCCGTGCGCAGCATCCGCACCGCGTGGTCGTCGATCAGCATCTCCATTTCGTTGACGCGCGGCTCGACCAGAAACACCTGGCTCGACAGCGCCGCGGCCCGTTCCAGTTTGGGCACAACAATGCATCCAGCGCATATCCCACACTGTTCTCGACCGTGCGGGCCATCGAGATCAGGTAGTTCGCCAGCACATCTTCATAGATTGTTTGTATGTCTTCTAACAGGGGTCGCCATGACTCCACCTTCAACCAGGCCGAGCCCGGCTCTACCAGACTATCCGGACTGTGTAAAAGGACGATGAAGGCGAAGTGAATATCCCGCGAAGGTCTACGGGTGCGAGCTCTACTTGTTTACCCTGACTCCTGAAGCGTGAGCCCGCCGGAATTACGATGCGCGGCATCAACGCTGAATCGAAACCGCGAACCCTGCCCTACCGCGCTCTCCACCCAGATGCGCCCGCCATGCGCATCCACGATATGCCGCGCGATCGATAGCCCAAGCCCTGTTCCGCCCGCCTCGCGTGACCTGGCCGCGTCCACCCTGTAAAACCGCTCGAAGATGCGCTCCAGGTCGGACTCCGGAATCCCGATGCCCGTGTCGGCGACGGTGAAGATGACCTCGTGGCCATTCGAATAGGCCGTCACGTCTATTCGCCCGCCCGATGGAGTGTATTGCAGCGCGTTATCGATGAGATTTTGCAGAACCTCGCCCAATTGCACGGCGTCCCCGCGCACCGGCGGGAGGCCCTCCGGCAATTCGACCGTGATGCGCAGCCCTTTCGACTCGGCTTTGAGGCGCGCCGTCTCGACACAGCCGTTCACCAGCCCCGCCACGCTGACCGGCCGCGACTCCAGGTCGAGCCTGCCCGCCTCGATGCGCGAAAGCTTCAGCAGGTCATCGGTAAGCCGCGCCAGCCGCTGCGCGTGCTCCCGGATGATTTCCACGAACCGCTTCCGGTTGGCCTTGTCGTCGAGCGCGCCGCCCAGCAGCGTCTCCGCAAATCCCTGGATCGCCGTCAGCGGGGTCTTGAATTCATGCGAAACGTTGGCCACGAAATCCCGGCGCACGCGCTCCAGGCGGCGCAGTTCCGTGATGTCATGCAGCACCAGCACGGCGCTGCTGGCTCCCGCGGCCCGCACCGGCGCGGCCGTCACGCTGAAGCTGCGCCGGCGTACCGTGCCGACCTCCACTTCGCCGGTGACCTCGTCGCCTCCGGGAAGCACCTGCCGCACCGCAGTGACCAGCTCGGCCTGCCGCAGCGCCCTCCACAAGCTTTTTCCCCTGCGAGCTTCCCTGCGGCAGTTCGAGAATTTGTTCGAACGCCTGGTTGCAATAGAGGATGCGCTCGTCGCCGCCAACCACGGCCACTCCCTCCACCATGCTGCCCAGGATGGCCGCCGACCGATTGCGCTCGTCGGTGAGCGTGTGAATCGTCTGTCCGAGTTGCGCAACCGTGCCGCCCACCGCGTCGGCGAGGTCGGCGAGTTCATCGCTCGCGGCGGCGCGCTGCAGCGGCGTAAAATCCCCGGCCGCGGCGCGCTGCGCAAACCGCTTTACCCGGTTGATCCGCGAGGAAAACAGGAGAGAGAACGTGAAGGAGACCGCAGCCGTGATGACCAGAATGCCGAGTGCGGCAAGCCACAGCGAATGCCGTCACCGCCGCCGCAGCGTCCGAGGAAACACCGGTCGCGCTCGAACCAGTAGACTCCGGTGAACACAGCCAGCACCAGCGCCAGGTAAGTCAGGCCCAGCCGCCAGAACAGGCTTACGCGCACGAGGAAGTTCATTCCTCTTCCTTGGATTGCGCGGCGCTCTCGAACATATAACCCGCGCCACGCACGGTTTTCAGAAACGCGGGATGATCGGCGTCGCTTTCGACTTTTTCGCGCAGCCGGCGAATGTAGACATCCACGCTGCGCGGCGTGACAAACCGCTCGGTGCCCCACACCGCGTCCAGCAATTGGTCGCGCGTGAACACGCGATTCGGCCGCGTCGCCAGATAATACAGCAAGCGGAACTCCAGCGTCGAGAGCGTCACCGGCTTGCCGTCGTGCGTCACGCGGTAGGACGACGGGTCGATCATCAACCCGCGCGTCTCGACCACGCGCGGCGTTTCTCCCGGCGGCTCGGCGCGCCGCAGCAGCGCTTTGACGCGCGCCACCAGTTCGCGCGGGCTGAACGGCTTGGTGACGTAATCGTCCGCGCCCATTTCGAGCCCCACGACGCGGTCGGCTTCCTCGCCCCGGGCGGTCAGCATCAGAATCGGCAGGCGATTCAGCGCCTGATCGCGCCGAATGTCCCTGCAGATTTCGAGGCCCGAAAGTTTCGGCAGCATCAGATCGAGCAGCAGCATGTCCGGCGGTGTTTTCCGCACCTGCACCAGGCCGGTCGCTCCGTCGTTGGCCGCCGCGACCTGAAATCCTTCGCGTTCGAGGTTGTAACGGACCAACTCGACGATATCCCGGTCGTCTTCGATCAGTAAGAACGCGTTTCATTTCTCTGTCTTTCCTGCGAGCGTTGCACCCAGGCCGTCCAGGCAATAAACACACTATAGTACATGGACGGCAGGAAAGCCTATGTTACGGCAAGGTTAAAAATGGGGCGGGCACGCGGGTGCGGGCTCTACGCGCCGTCGCCATAGCGCTGGCTTCCCGCTCGCCGCGCTGCTTTGGCGGCGAGTGGCGCGTCGGCGACTTGGAGCTCGCCGGAATATTGACGCCAAACGGGTATACAATGCAATCCGTCCGCGGGTCCAAGGCAAAAATTCCGGATAAACTACTCTACCTTCAGACTGAAGCGAGGTGAAACCATGAAGTATTTCGCGCTGTTGGCTTTGTTCTTCCTCGGAACGTCACTCTCCGCTCAGGAGATGCCCAAGGCTCCGGAAATGCCCTTCCGCGTCGTCGAGGATTATCTGAAAATTCCCAGCGACATGATCATGGCCGAAGCCGTGGGCGTGGCCATCAATTCCAAGGGCCACATCTTCATCCTGAATCGGGGCAATCACCCCTTGCTCGAATTCTCGGCGGATGGTGACTTCATCGGCTCTTTCGGCGAAGGCTCTCCGATCTTCCGCGTGCCCCACAGCATCCGTTTCGATTCCCAGGACAATCTGTGGTACGTCAATTCGGGCGACAATCTGGTTGTGAAATTCGATCCCAAACGCCGCGTCGAGCAGGCTCTGGGACGGCGCGAGGAACCCTGGGTCTACTTGACCCACGGAATCGAGCGCGCCATTCCGCCTCCGGCGAGCTTCTACCAGCCGACGGACACGGTCGTGGGTCCCGACGGCAGCACCTACGTTACGGATGGCTACGGCAACTCGCGTGTCGCGAAGTTCAGCAAGGAAGGCAATCTGGTGAAGTATTGGGGCGACCGCGGCACGCGTCCGGGCCAGTTCAACACGCCGCACAACATCGTGATCGACGCAAATTCAAATCTCTATGTCGCCGACCGCCAGAACAATCGCGTCCAGGTATTTGATACCGACGGCACGTTTAAGCAGGAATGGCGGCTGGATGGTCCGGCGTGGTCGCTCTGTATCACTCCGGGAGCCAATCAAAAAATCTTCGTTGGAAGCGTCGGCAAAGTGTACAAGCTCGACTTGACCGGCAAAGTCCTCGGCAAATTCGGAAAGCTAGGCCGGTTGCCAGGATGGTTCGACTCCGTACACGCCCTTACCTGTCCGGATGAAAAAACGCTATATCTGGCCGAAGAGTTCAGCTACCGCTTCGACAAAGTGGTGCTGCAATAAGTTTGCTGTCTCGACGCTAAGCTGGCGGGTCTGAGTAGCAACGGCAAGCTACGTGAGGCGCGGCTGTGGGGCTTGCGGAAAATCCCCGAGGTATTGTGGGTCGTGCCTTTTTATCCCGACGAAGGAAGGATAGGCACGATATAAAACTGCGTTTCCCTCAGGGGTTTTAACCCCTGAATGCCCGGAACCGCATTTTTCCGTAAACTATTGGATCTCTCTTTGTCCGCGTTCATCAGTGTTCATCCGTGGTTCCACGGAATTTTCTTTTCTCAATGACTCCATGCCTCTGTGGCAGAATCACCGCTTCGCGTGTCGCGCCGCAACCTAAAATTCAAATACGCACAAATATCCTTCTGCGGTAGAGCGGCCAGAGTGGGGCAAGGATCAACACAACAAAAAACACGGCGAAGCCGAGCGACGCATTTTTCGGATTGGCATAGGGAATGAAAAAATTGTTGTACAGCCAGCCGTGCAAGGTTTCCGCGCGGCCGCCGGAGCCGGCGAATTCAAAATCGATGCTGGTTTCCGAGACGATGGCCGCGAGCGCATAGGCCAGGATCGCGTTCATGCCGAAGACCAGGAACGGCGCCGCCCACTTCCTCCAGCCACGTAAATCCACAATCCAATAGCACACTGCGAGCAGCAGCATGGCGAAGCCGCCCGTGAAAAACACAAATGTGCTGGTCCACAAATTTTTGTTGATCGGGAAATAGGGATGCAGCAACCGTCCCGCCAGCATCAAGACCGCCCCGGCGATTACTAATCCCAAAACTTTCCGCGCGCCACGGCGTTCAGATCGCAGCCATTCGCCGGTAAGAATCCCAATGAGCGCGGTCGCGATGGCGGGAAGCGTGGAAAGAAGACCTTCGGGGTCCCACGTTTTCGATTCGGACCACAAATGATTCCCCATCAGAGCGCGGTCAATGTAGGCGCCGAGATTGTCGTCCTTGCCCAAGTGGC
Source organism: Terriglobia bacterium (assembly GCA_963811715.1). Classification (GTDB taxonomy): domain Bacteria; phylum Acidobacteriota; class Terriglobia; order Acidiferrales; family UBA7541; genus Palsa-360. The sequence continues at coordinate 20,353 of CAWESM010000002.1, read as the reverse complement.
CCGCGCCGTAGCCCGGCACGGGGACGAACGTCATGAGCGCCCAGTAGCCCACCAACAAGACCAGCGCAACTCCTGCGATCGCGCGAATACTTGCGCGCACGCGCACCTTGCCGTCGGCGGCAGCCTCCCCCCGGCACGTCGCCAGATACAACAGTCCCGCCGCGAGATAGCACAGCGCAATGCGCTGCAGCACTCCCATGATCCGGATCGTCGGGAAATCAAAGTACGGGAAGCCATTCAGGAAAAGCCCAATCGCGAATATCAGCGCGCTGCGACGCACCACATGGATCGCCAGCGATCCGCGCGTTACGCCACGCGCGGCGCGGGACGCGAACGACAGCGTCATGGAAACGCCCGCAATGAACAAGAAAAATGGAAAAATCAGGTCGGTCGGAGTCCAGCCGTTCCATTCCGCGTGCTCGAGCGGGGCATAGATGTGGCTCCAGGAGCCGGGATCGTTCACCAGGATCATCGCGGCGATGGTGAGACCGCGGAAGACATCGAGCGAAACCATCCGCCCGGCTCGCGCTGCATCGGCAGCCGCCAGCACGTTTGAAACAGGCGCCGCAATCGTTTCCGCGGTGGCGATGAAAGGTTTCCTCCGCTGGCGGCGATACTACAGCACCGCGGAAAATGCCGCAACGCCGCAGTGGTCTTCGTGGCGCAGGAAGCTCTTATCCGTGCGCACTGCCTTGAATTGGCGAATCCTCCGTGAGAAATGCGGATCGGGCGCTGCCCTGAAGGGGCCGCACAAGAAAAACGCTTCTAGTCTGAGTTGCCGCGCAAATCCTTCAGGCGGATTTGCCCTGCATGGGCCGCTCGCTGATTATTTTGACCGGGAAAGAAAAAAGCGTGGCGGGGAGGAGGGCCCGCCACGCTTCTCTGTGAGGGAAGAAACTTTTGCGGTCGCGCGGTGCGAATTGCGCTTCTAGTGGACGCCCAAATTGTGGACGCCACAGAACAACGAACTGGCGAAGCTTGCGCTCTGTGGGACCCACCACATGCGGCGTACCCAGCTATGCCTGCTGTACATCATCTTCTTGCCGACGTAGTCCATCATCAGGGGACCCACCTGAATCGCCGCATAGAGAGAAGCGTTCCCCGCGAAGGGCTTGAGCAGTGGATTCATTTCCTGTCCGCCAAACGTCGTGATGGCGCGTCGCGTTGTCCAGGCGTCAAACGTGGCGGCGCTGTGTGCAGCAATTCCAAGTCCCATCCAAAGATGCTCGTTGTGGCGCTCCTCCGTGAGCAACTGGCCAACGGATACGGTCATTGGCTTACCGGACCTCAGGAAAGCGTGCAGTGTTGGGCGTTCCACAGGGGCCGGTTCGGGAGCGCTCGGCAATTCCACGGCATCGGAAACCACGGCAGGCTGAATCGATATGTCTGAAGAAACGGGTGTCAATGGCAGAGAAATTTCGCTGAAAGATGTGGAGCTTGCGGGCGAGGAATCCGCCGGCTGAATGAGTGCAATCCTCTCTACGGAGAAGGCCATCTGTGTATCGGCCCGGGGTTGAATCAGTAGTACGGCAAGCGCGAAAAGCATTTCGTTCACCTCAGTGCGTTGCCGGGATTTGAACGGCTTGGAATCCCTGCAACGTGAGACCAGATTACGGTCGGGGACGAACGGTGAATATGGCTCGGCAGTCCTGAAAATTCTGGGCCGATGGTTTTGCGAAATCGGGACAATAGTCCTAGAACCACCTGGTAGGGCGAACGTGAAGCGAAACTTGCTTTTCAGTGAGTCTTGGCAGGTTACTTCAGGATTAGGGACGTCGGAGCATCATTGGTCAGGGAAGGCTGTTGCAGGCGCGCCGGGCCACTCCACGATGACCAGCTTCCCATCAGGCCCCAGCTCGAGCGTAGGCGCATACAGTCCGATCTGCTGGCGGCGCCACCAGAGCCCCTGCTGGCGCTTGTCCTTCCAGTCGGAAAACCAGTATTGCCAGAGAACCACGCGGACCTGCTGGGGCGGCCCGCCTGGGAACGGATTGCCTGCAAAGAGAGCCAGGACGTCCGGCTCGGCCGTCAGAAGCCGCCTCTCAACCTGAAGGACGAACGTGTTTTCGCGCCAAGAGCCCAGCGAAGCGAACCAGAGATTCCAGTCAAATCGAGGCTGGTAGGGCGCATAAATTCGCGGCGGCGCCTTCAAATCCTGCGGCTTGTAACGGAAGCGATAGGCGGTCCAAGATTGGCCGTCATGCGATCCCTGGAATTCGATTTCATAGCGGTCGCGGGTCATGACCGCAAAGAGCCCGAAATCGTTGGCGATACGGAAAGGCTCCAGCGCCCGCACGGGCAGAGTCGGCAGAGGCGCTTCCCGCGTGAACATGGAAAGGAGCAACACGGAGGTCGCGTAGAACACCCACGTTAGGAAGAAGCCCTGCACGCACGTTCGAAATACGGCCTTCCAGAGGGCGGTCCGCTTCGGTTGCGTTAAAGTAATACTTGAAGATTCGGCGGCCTCAGGAGCACGCACCCCTGACGGCAACAGCCGCGCCAGAAACTTGTCATCCAGCAAGAGAACACCCAGCAGCAAAACCAGATAGTTCAAGAAGGCGTAGTTACTGGTCAGGATGATGCCGATCTGCCAGGGCGTGATGAAGAAAAACAACGAAATGCGGGAACGGCGCGGAAGAAACACTGCGAAAATCAAGACGAGCTCGAGAGCAAGCGTCAGGGCTGCCGTGGCCGCATGAAACCAGTGCGGCAGATGGTGCGCGTACCAGGCGATCCAGGTGGGCAGCGGACCATTTTGGTAATACTGGTCCATGGCGGTGAAATTGCGCCATTCAGGGTCGTGCCCGAGCATCTTCGCGACGCCCGATTCAAAATAGATGCGGAACATGAGCCAGATCAGCAGAAAGCGACTGGCACGAGAAGGCGGATCCAAGATTCCGAAACGCGGGCGCCAGCCTGCCGGCGCAAAAAACAGGCTGATGAAACCCGCCTCGAGCAACATGCCGTCGGACTGATAGCTCGCAAACTCCCTGGCAGTGCTGATGAAAGAAAGAAACGCGATCAGGCATACAACCAGCATGCCGCGCGGACAGATGTTCATCGCCAGCAGGACCGCTGCGAGCATTCCCAAAATGCAAACCGCCAGGAGCCCACGATCGCTGGCCGACCACCAGAACACCGACGGCGCAAACCAAAAGCGCTGCGCTCCAAAGACGCGCGCCACCTCGACCAGGTAGCTTTCGGCAGGGAGGATCCCACGCGGGCCGATGAGCCCTCGTATCTGGAATGCGAGCGAATAAAACGCGGAGAAAAAGATCAACCCAAGTCCTCGGAGGAATAGCCATCGCGAAGCCAGATAGCCAGGCTGCGCTGTGTCCGGGCCGAACAGGCGTTGCGGTAACGCGCTGAGGTCGTAATCCACGTCGCGCCATTATACAGACGTACTCATGTGCGGGGGCCGAGCATGAACGGAAAGATCTGCGACAGCGCAAGGTGCGATGGACGTGCATGCTTCCGCAGCGGAGACACGTCTTTTCAGGGTAGAAGAGGAAGAATCCGAAGACGCGTCGCATCGGAAGTCGATCCTACCGCGCGGCGTATGGGGGCGCAATCCTCGGCGAAATGCCCGTCAATTTGATTGATGGTCCGTGAATTTAGAGCGCCGCCAGAACCTGCAGCGCATGATGACGAAGCTTGCCGAGATTGCGATTGATGACATGCTGCCGCGGCAGGAATGACAGCACGGCGGAGCGGCGCAACGCCAGGCTATCCAGCGCCATTTTCAGGCGCCCGTCGTGCGGCGCGTAGTGCAGCCCTCGCGCGAGGATGTCGGCCGCATCTTGTTTGCGGTCGGCGGCAACATACACTTCCGCAAGATTCAAGTAAAGCTGCGCTTGCCGGCGATTCATCCGCATTGCGGAGTGGCACAGTTTTTCCGCCTCCGCCCATCTATGCTCGGCCGCCGCCACCGCGACGCCCACATAAGAAATGTAAAAGGGATTGGAAGGCTCGTGATCCAGAGCGGACCGCAAATGAGGCAGAGCTCTGGTGCGCGTCACCCCCGCGCAAGAACGCGAGGCCAGACCGGAACTCCTGGAATGCCTCGAGATGTATCATTATGGAACCCTCCGTAAAGGAATCGAATCGCCGAAAGTCTCAACAGTTTGCCGCGAACCGGGCCGTGGAATCTCACGGGAACCTTGAAGATGAGACTAGACCCAGGGTGCGGAAAAAAATACTGCCCGCACGGACAGAATAAGGACAGGCGGGCGTTCCACCTTCTTCTGGCTCCCCCGGCCGGGACCAATTGCCGTGGGGCGACTTCCCCGTGATGCTTGCCGCCTTAACTTACAAGGCACTCTTCGGAAGGTCTCCGGCAGGTCACGGCTGTTGTGCTACAATTCTGCGCATCCCACTTGCTTTATGGGAACGATTGATGCGAAACGTCAAAGTCGGCTCGCGGTGGATGGTGCTGTGTTTGCTTGTCCTATCCGCGGGCCTTTACATCGGTACCGCCTGGACCCCTGCCCTGGACGACGAGGACGTGGACGCCGCCCACGCCTTGGTGTCGCAGGAAATGCTGCAGCGCCATGACTTCGTGGTCATGTACATGGATGGCGTGCGGTACCTGATTCGCCCCCCGATGCACTTCTGGTTGGTCGCCGCCAGCTACAAATTGCTGGGTGAAAACGAATTTGCAACCAGGCTCCCGGTGGGGTTGGCGGTGGTGGGAATTGTCCTGCTGACGTTTGAATTCGGCCGCAGGTTTTTTGGCCGGCGGGCCGGGTTCTACGGCGCCCTGGCCGTGGCCACCAGCGTGGGAATGTTCATCTTTACGCGGAACATGATCCCGGAAGCGATTTATACGCTGGCGTTTGAAGGAATTTTCTACTTATTTCTGCGCTCGTGGACCGGAAGTCTCGATCCGCGAGTGGGATACTGGGGCGCCGCCGCCCTTTGCGCAGTAGCAGTCCTGACTCGCGCGCTGATCGGCCTGCTTTTCCCCGCCTGCGCCATTATCGCGTTCATTACGATGACGGGGGGATGGCATCGCTGGCGCGAGCTTCGCCTGTTTTCGAGCTCGGCAATTTTCCTGGCACTCGCCGCGCCCTGGCACATTCTGGCCGGATTGCGCACGCCTGGTTTTTTCTGGGCGTTTTTCATCAACGAACATTGGAACCGTGCTCTGGGCACGCGTCTTCCCCATGACTACGGCGCAGTCCCATTATGGGCATGGTGGAGCGCGCACTTGGTGTGGCTGTTCCCCTGGAGTTTCTTCATCCCGCTTGCGCTCCGCGAATTGCCTTTCTCGCCGCGCACTTGGCGCCAGGACACGGCACCGGACATGCAAGCTCGCATGTTGTTGATGGCGTGGGCGGGCGTCATCCTGGTTTTCTTCACGTTAGAAAGCGGTTCACGGCTGGAGTATTACAGCTTCGGGGCATGGCCCGCGATTGCCATGTTGTTGGGGCTTGGGATAGCGCATGCCGAGGAATCGGACGGCGCATGGTTGCGGCCCGTTCAACGGGTCCTGGCGGGGCTATCGGTGGTTCTTGCGGCGGTGGCCGGATATTTCGTCTGGGGTTCGATGCACATTCACGCCGCAAGCGACGTCTCCCAACATCTGGAAATGCGCAGCCCCGAGGCCTACCTAACCTCCATGGTTCATTTGCTCGACTTGACGCCGGAATCGGTTGCCGATCTTCGATTGCCAATCATCCTTTCCGCGCTTTCCCTGCTGGGCGCTTTTGTGGTGGCCTGGATCTTGCGCGAGCGTGGCATCCGCTTGTTTCCGAGCATCGCTCTGGCGCTGGGGATGGTTGGGTTCATACTTGCCGCGCACATCGCGCACGACGTGCTGAATCCCACGCTTTCTTCGCGTTCCTTGGCGATGGAGATCAAGAAAAGCCTGCGTCCCGAGGATCAGATCGCTCTGTACGGGGATATTCGTGTCGCCCCCGGCATCGCTTTCTATTCGCACCGGGACGTGTTGCTGTATAACGCGACCGGCAGCAATCTGGAATTCGGCTCTCATTATCCGGACGCGCCCAAGAGGTTTTTCGACGACCAGGATTTCCGTAAGCTCTGGGAAGCCAAAGGGCGTGTCTACTTGGTCGTCCCCGCGGAGCACAAAGAGGAAGTGCGGGAACGCCTGCCTGAGAATTCCATGTGGGTTCTGGCGGAGACCGGCGGGAAAACCGCGTACGTGAACCAACCGCCCGATCAGGTCAATATGCCAACCGCATCCGTGTCCGCATCTGCATCCGCCGGGGACAAAACGAAGTTTGTCGCGTTGCGCCGGTAACGTCCGCCCGGCTTGTTTCCAACACTGACTCTCGTGCGCGAATTCTACTTGGAGCCTGCAGGAATCAGATGCAAGTTTTGCTCTTCCATCTCTATATGCAGCTTCTTGGCACGTTCGAGGGCATCCGCAATGCTCGGACAGATGTTCCCGGACCCGACATGTTGCTCAAATTCGGCCTGGTGCATCAGGTGGGCGGGCTGCTCGCGCGCCCCGCACAGAATGAAACCCCGCCCGGAATCGTGCACGGCATCCGCCAGATTCTCGAGGGCTTGCAGACCGGTGGCGTCGATCGCCGTCATGTTGCGCAGACGAAGAATCAACGATGGAAGGCAGCTCCGAAAGACGATGGACGATCTCCTCGATCTTGTCGGTGGCGCCGAAAAGAAAAGGGCCGTGAATGCGGAAGATGGTCACGTAGGAAGGAATTTCCTTGTGCTGCAGGATATGGATGTGCCCCTCCCGTAAATACTCATCGGTAACTTGTGATACTGTTGTCGTGATCGTAACCTTCCGTATGAACACGAGAGCCGCCAGAATCATTCCGGCTTCGACGGCCACGGTCAAATCCGCGAATACCGTAAGCGCGAAAGTGATCAGCCAGGTCCCGATCTCCAGACGAGAAAGCTTCAGAAGCTCGGGGATTTCCCGCCATTCCCCCATGTTGTAGGAAACGACGAGCAGAATCGCCGCCAAGACCGAGAGCGGAATGAATCGCGCCAGCGGCGCGGCAAACAGCACGATCGCCAGGAGCGTCAACGCATGGATCATTCCGGCGACGGGCGTCTTCGCGCCGGAGCGGATATTCGTGGCGGTTCGCGCAATGGCTCCCGTGGCAGGAAGTCCGCCAAACAGCGGCGAGAAAATATTGGCGATACCCTGGCCCACCAGTTCGACGTTGGGATTGTGCTTGTCTCCGCTCATGCGGTCGGAGACGACCGCGGACATGAGAGACTCAATCGCGCCCAGCATGGCTACGGTAATGGCCGGCGAAATCAACGGGCGCAGCAAATCGAAATGGAAATGCGGGATTTTGATGCCGGGAAAACCGGAAGGAATCCCGCCGAAGCGTGTTCCAATCGTTTCGACGGGCAGCTTCAAGATCATCACCAGCGCGGTGCCCGCAAACAGAGCCACGATGTATCCCGGCACGCGTTTCACAAAACGCATACAAACAAGAATCAACACTAGGGCGAGGATGCCAAGACCCGTTTCCAGGGGTGAAAACGAACGAAAGTTTCGAGCGAGAATTTCGATCCGCGCCAGAAATTCGCCGGGGATCTTTGTCGACTTTGAGGCCGAAAAAATCCTTGATTTGGGTGCTGGCGATGAGGACGGCGATCCCATTTGTAAAACCCACAACGACGGGACGCGGAATGTACTTCACCGCGGTGCCCAAGCCGGTGGCCCCCAGGATGACGAGGAACACTCCGGCCATGAGCGTGCACATGAACAGTCCGTCCAAACCATACTTCGTGACGATGCCGTAGACCACGACGACAAATGCCCCCGTGGGGCCGCCGATTTGCGTGGTCGAGCCGCCCAGGGCGGAGATCAGGAAGCCAGCAACGATGGCGCAATACAGTCCGGCCTGCGGTGCAACACCCGACGCAATCGCAAAGGCCATCGCCAGCGGGAGGGCCACGAGGCCAACCGTGACCCCTGCGAGAGCATCCGCCGCGAATTTGTTCCAGGAGTAATCCTGCAGACTTAAAATGGATCTTGGGAGCCAGTCATTCATCTTCGAGTTCCCGGGGCTATTCGTAAGGCCTTCTGCGGTCTTTCCATTTCCCCAATCAATTATAACGCGGCAAGATTACCGGCGTCTAAATTGCGTGGCGGAGTTTCGTGGCGGGAAACCAGCGGCCCTGGAAGGGGGCGAGGGTTTTCCTCGGATCGCAATAAAATCCCGGCGGCTAAACAGGTTACGGATAAAGTGCCCTCGTCGTCATTCTGAGCGAGGAGAGGAATCCCTTTCAAAACATAAAGATTAAGAGAGATTCTTCGCGCAAAATCGGCGCTCGGAATGACAGTATTCCGCCTTTTCCCGCAACCTGTAAAGACTCGGGCAACAATAAGCCTATGACGATCACCTGGGATGCCAGCAAAGCCTTCTTATTTCAAGATTGCATCCGCGATGGCCTTCATATCCGGGCCGTTGATGGTGGGTTTGGGGCCCAGCGGGAATGGTGTGATGCCATTCCTTGCTACGAATGCTCCTTGCCACCCGGCTTTCATGGCGCCGAACACATCCCACGGGTGCGCGGCGATGAGCAGGAGTTCGGCTGGTTGCGCGCCGAGGTGCATTGCTGCGCTCCGGTACACTTCTAAGTCAGGCTTGAACCGGCGGATGGAGTCCACGGAAATCGATTCGTCGAAATACAGCGTCAGCCCGGCATTGTGGAGTTGCGCCTTAACGGCGGAGGGGCTGGAATTGGTCAGCGTGACCATCCGGAAGCCCGCGGCTCGCAGGCGCTTCAGGCTTTCCGGCACGTCCGGGTGCGCAGGCATCATGAGGACGCCCTGCAGAATTTGCGTCGCGTCCTCGGAAGATAGTTTTACTCCCTTGGTGCTCGCGAGCATTTCTAGCACGGCTCTTGCCACGGTGGCGAAATCCGCATACGCGTCCGCCACGGTCACGACGAGGGAGTAATGTAGAAGAAGAGAAAACCACTCGTCTAGCGCCTTGCCATCGCCAAACACACGCACGAAATGCGGCCGCAGCGAGTTCAAATCGAGCATGGTCTGGTTCACATCGAAAACGAGCGCCTTCGGCTTCGTTTGGCCGCCGGCCTGCGATGGCGAGGCGGCGCCGGCAGCAGGAAAAACGCCGGAGCTTCCGCCACCCATCTTCGCAAGTAAATTCAATGGGCCGGTCATCAGGGCGGCCCCGAGCGAGGACGCGGCGAACGCGAAGTTTCTTCGGCTCATGTGCGCACTCATTTGTTCCTCCTGAGAGTTCCGGCCAGCATTTCTCACATAGGCGCGATGGATCTATGTTCTCAGTCGTCAGGTTGATGCATCTTATCGCGTTTCGATGCGAAGCGGGTTTTAGGCGCACAGACTTCAGTCTGTGCGCTTTCCCGGCCACGCGAAAATCAAAACCACACAGGCTGAAGCCTGTGCTACGCAATGGCGCCGGACCTGCGCCGTGGCTGCACGAAATGGAATCGGCTAGCGGCCATGACAAAATTCTTGCGAGAAATTCGCGCTACTCATTGCGCCACGGCGAGCGTTCCGGCCAGTGCCGCATCGCCTCGGCTGCCCAGGCAGTGGTCTTGTCCGCGTGGCAAGACGTGCACGGATTCGGGATCTTGTATTTGTCCGTCATCGCCGGCGTGATGAACGCAAACGTGTGCGCGCGCACGAAGACACCGGGAATGGTGACCTCGATTTTCGGCATGTGGCAGGCCACGCATTCGCTGCCCGGCGGAGCCATCTTTGTGGTGCGTATGCGCGGCAAGCGTTGCCGTACGGGGGCCGTTCCGCGAGCCGGGGCCGTGGCAATCGAGGCAGAGTTGGTTCGCGGGCTTTCGGAGTTGCGCGTAGTTCTCCGTGCCATGCACATCGTGGCAGTCGAAGCAGGTTACGCCGCGGCGGTACATCACGCTCTGGACGAAGTCGTTCCCTTGCATACGGTTTTTGTGCGCCGTGCCGTCCGGAAAATGCGTGAAGCTTAGCTGGCCGAGCGTGTGATCCTCGAGCTGCCAGTAGTCCCGCAGATTCAGCCCTACATGATAGCCAACGGGCCAATCGTAATAATTGTCTTCGATCGGATTGGTGAGCGGACGCCCTTGCGAGTGGCACTGGATGCAGGTGTCGTTGGCTTGGACGTAGTCCATGCGCGCGGGATTCAGGATGTTGCCGCGCGTGGCGTGCTCGACATGCGCGCTCCCCGGACCATGGCAGCGCTCGCAGCCGACGTTCCATTCGGCCACTTGTTTGGTCTGAATGTTGTAGTCGACCGAATGGCAGCCATCGCACGTGGGGCCCGTGGGGCGCTTCAAGTTGTCGGGCGGATAAAACGTGGCCCACCAGTCCGTTCCGTTCGCGACCATGTAGGGGCGCCAGACTTTGTGGGTGACGTCCCACTGCGCCGGCTCCGGAAAATAATCATCGCCGATTTTCGTGAAATAGCGCTGCTTCCAGACGCTTCCGTAGACGAAAGCGACCTGATCCTTCGTGAATTTGGGACTGACATTATTGGTGGCCAGGTTGGGAGTGATGGCGTCGGGATGTTCCTTGGGATCGCGGACGACGTTCGCCATCGGCGTTTTCTTCCAGCGTTCGTAGATCTGCGCGTGGCATTTCTGGCACGCCGCAGAACCCACGTAGCGCGCCGAGGACGCCGTTGCTACCTGCTCAGCTCTCTGCTGTGGAGTCAGTTGCGAAATGGCGCGAACGAAAAGAACTATTTTCCAGGCGGTGTTGTTGTCCTCTCCCACGTGAGGGGTTCCCAAGGCCGGCATCCCCGTGAGGCGCACTCCATTCTTGAGGATGTAGTGGATTTCGCCGTCGGTTAGGTCCTGCGTCACGGGCAAACGCAAATCCGGCGCTTTGGGATACAAGTTCTGGCCGATTTCCGATTGCGCGTTGCCGTCCATTCCATGGCAGCCCGCGCAGTGGTTGGTGAACAGCTCCCTTGCCTCTTGCAGGCCTTCCGGAGTGGGCGCAAACGGATTCTTTTCGTCGCGCGCGCTGCCCGGAATCCCCAGATTTCGGACTGTGCGAGACACGACTGTTTCGACAGCGGAAGGTTGATCGGCGGCGCTGAATCCTCGCCGGATCACTGCCGTCCCGTATGCGGCCGCGAGGATCGCGATCGCGAGCAAGATCAGCAGCACAGCGTTCCGGCGTTTCATGTGGAACTCCCCCCGAAAACTTTGGCAGTGGTGCAGTTCGAATTTGGATACATACGGCACTTAATAGTAATGGAAAACCGATTGCATGGGGCTAATCTCTAAATATGGAGGCTCACTCGCAGACTTGGGTTAAGGTCAATGCGCCAGTGGATGCTGGTGTAGCGGAATTGGTAGCTGTTCTCAATTCGGTAGATGGTCTTGAGACTCTTCAAAGTTGCCAAGGGGACGCTGGTGGACGTAATGGGTATGTGTACTTTGCGTGTGGTGACTGGCGTAGGATGTGCGAATTCGTTTTTCAGACGATAGGGCCGAAGCTAAAAAGTCGCGTAGATGAAGACGCGACATTGATTGTCGAGGCGACCTCTGCAGATTCACCGATGGCAAAATTAAGCTTCAAGGCGGAGGCAGCCGATATGGTAGTATCCGCCTTGAAGGAAGTGCTGCGTTAGGACACCCCGTAGGTTTGTGTTTGTTCATGGCAGGGGATACACAGAGCTTCACAATTGCTCAGTGAATCATCGCCGCCAGCCGCGACTGCGGTCTTGTGATGCGCGTGCCAGCGTCCTGCTGTCAGGTTGGTGGTACAGCGTAATGTCTTGTGAACTGTGCATAAGAGGCGGCTACATTCGCACTGCCCACCAGCGCGTTTGAACGCCGCCTGCTTTGTTGCTTCCGAAAATGCCATTCTGTTTTGGCCCCCCTTTCTCAGATTTAACTCCGACATCAATGCTGCATTTTGGACCTGTGTTTCTAGGGGTCCTTGAGGAGTTTCAAAATGGTGCGCTTCACAACGCCAGTCGTTCGAACGGTAGCCTCAATCGAATTTCCCTCAAGTAGGGCCATGGTCACTCTGGACACCGTTTCGCCCTTTAGTACCTTCATGATTAGCGATCATAGCCATATATTGTGCGCATGTCAAGTCATATTGTTAGATCACTAATTTATATTGTGCGCTCAACGCGTTTTCCTTGACCACTAGGATATCAAGTGCTAACATTATCTCGTCGGAAGGTCACAGTAAGGTCACATTATGAACAGCGAAGAAAGGATAAAGCACACAGTAGCGGCGGCGAGTATATTTACGCCCAATGCGCCGATTAATCGTAAGGACCTATTCGCTGGCAGAACTGCGCAAGTTCAGAATCTTTTGAACGCCATTTTTCAGCGCGGCCAGCACGCAATCATCTACGGCGAGCGCGGCGTGGGAAAGACTTCGTTGGCAAATATCATATCCGATTGGATGCCTGCGTTGCAGAAATATAACTATCAGATCGTCAAGTTCAACTGCGCTGCCAATTCAACTTTCAATGCCATGTGGCGCGGTATCATGCGGGAGTTGTCCGTCGTACGCACAAATGTTCCCCTGGGCTTCAGCAGCGCCTCAGAAGATCGAAAAGGCTTTCCGTTGGAGCAGTTGCTTCCTGATGAAGAAGTATCGTCAGAGGACGTGAGATTCGCACTTCAAAACGTTGGATCATCCACAATTATCGTGATTGATGAATTTGATCGCGTCAAAGATGGCTCAGTCTCTTCACTCTTAGCTGACACAATCAAGAGTCTTTCGGACCACTCCATTGACGCTACTTTGGTGGTGATCGGTGTCGCCGATTCCATCGATGATCTGCTTGCCGAACACCGTTCCATTGAACGTGCCATCGTTCAGATTCGCATGCCGAGAATGTCCAAGGAAGAATTGCTACAGATCGTAGATACTGGTTTGGCGCGACTTGAAATAGAAATTGATGAGGAAGCAAGGAATCGAATAGCTGCGCTTTCCCAGGGGCTTCCGTTTCACACTCACGCCCTGTCTCTCTACGCGATTCGTGCCGCCGTCGAAAATGACCGATTGCGAATTGAAATCAGAGATGTGGAAGCTGCGATCAAAGAGGCGGTAAGTAGTGCGCAACAAACAATCGTTTCCGCTTACCAACAGGCGGTTAGCAGTCCACACCAGAATCTTTACAAGGAAGTCCTGTTGGCTGCTGCTCTAGCTGAGACGGATGATTTGGGGTATTTCGCGGCCGGAGATTTGCGGCACCCCCTATCCAAGATCACGGAAAAGGATTATGGGATTGACCGTTTCATGAAGCACCTGAATGAGTTTTGTTCGGAAGCACGAGGGAAAATCTTGGAGAAAACCGGTCAGCGCCGACGCTTTAGGTTCCGATTCAAAGACTCCTTGATGGAACCATTTGTAATAATGAAAGGGATCAAAGATGATCTAATAAGTGAGAAAATGGTCTTAGACCTTGAAAAGGAAGCACGCCCAACTGTTGCTGAGTTGCCTCTCTTACGATCCGCGCGGCAGGTTGGTTGATGTCTTCGCGTTTAGCTTTTTTCTTCTTCAGATTCTTCTTTTCTTGTCTTTATGCATCCTTGTTTCCCATGCCAATGCCCACAGCTTGCCAAAGGTCTCTAACTCTGGGTAGTGCCTGTGGATGACAAACTGCACCACTACAAAACCTCAGCGTCGGTGACACGTTCAGTCCTGGATGGTATAAATCCTCATTTCAGCGCTTTGGCCTGCACGAGCTGGAACGGCCAGGAAAAAGCGGTGCATGCCTTTTCCCTGCCGTCCAAAATATCCGGCGGTGCGTCCGCCCAGCGCAGTAGGAATCTTGGCGAGGAGTTGGTAGTGGTCGGGATCATTCATTTGAAAGACGTAAATAAAACCCTCTCCTCCCGGCATGTAAATACGCTTATGCTCGGCATCGTAGTAAAGATCATCCGAGTCCGCAACACCGGGCAACAAAGCTACCCTGTGACCCGAGGTGGTATCGAACACGGCCAGGCGCGGAGGTTCGCGTATGGCGACGAAAACCCGATGATCGGCCTCATCGAGCGCCATGGGGAAATTCATCAAGAGACCGGTCAACGGCCATCGTGTGATGGCCTTCGTGTCGCGATTGATCACAGCGATTTGTTTCAAGTCGGGGATGTTCACATAGATATTGGGGCCTGACTTTTCCAATTGGAAGGATTCCGGTTCGCCCCCAATTTTGTATTCATCGACACGCTGATTGGTCATGGCATCAACGACCGCGATAGCCCCTGTTTTTTCGTCGTCGCCGCAACCGACGTAGACACGTTTGGTCGCCGCGTCGTACCGCAGGTTATCGGCGCCACCCGGAAAATCAATTGTCGTGATGAGATTAAATGCGGCCGCGTCATAGATGTAGAGCTTGCCCTTTTCGCTGGCTACAAAAATCTTGCTGGCCTCGGGCGAAAAGGCCACTCCCTGGGGGCCCGGCACGCCGGTGATGGTGTGTTCCACCGTGCCCCCGAAAATGCTGATAACCTCGACGGTGTTATTGCCGAGCGCGGAAACGAACACCTGGCCCTGGCCGGACGCAAAATGATCGAAACGCCCCTTGACACCCTCCATGGGGACGGAGCCGGATAAGATGAGTGGTCTTGCGCCCTCCGTGGCCGCGCTTTTTGGACTGCCGGCTGAACTCTTTGTGGCGGGGGGCGAGGTCTTTTTCGCGTCCTGCGGAGCACTCACCAGAGTGGCGAATGCGACACTCAAAACCAGTGCCAGACTCCTACCGCAAACTTTCTTCATTTTGCCCTCCGGGATAGTCGAGATAAACCGAACTTATACAGCAAATCATCCCCTGAAAGCCACCCCCATGGTCCTTTTCTCGTCTCCAGCCTGAGACTTCCCTAAATCCAACAGACCAGGGACAAAGTAGAAAAGGGGACATTTTTAAAGAGCTAAGACGTTGCAAAATTTTTGTAAAATTTCGTTGTTGACATGGTTTGTCCCTTATGCTATTTGGTGCATGTAATGAGGGCCTGGCTGATCGCTTCTGCTCTGGACCTTAGGAACAGAGAGCGCGCCAAGAGGGAAAAAGAATAACTCATCCGTCTTAATTAACGGTTTTACCCAGCAACACCCCACCCCACCCCGGGAGGTGAAGACCATCGGTCTTCACCTCCCATTTTATTTCTGGTACTAAAGTACTGTGTGTCTCTGAGACATCCCCCACATTAGGAATGATTGCTCTCAGACCCCCGCGTGTTGGATGATCATAGTGCATCGTTTCCGGCTGAGGGCTTCCTAGAGCGTGAAGTGTTTTCCCGGCCCCCGTATTCACTCTCTTTTTTGTTTCCTCTCGATTTCACGCTGGAAGGACCAACGCCAATCGGCCCAATTTGAATGCTATTCAGCTGGGAGAAATAAATATGGATTCACCCTGGTTGCGGCGCCTAAAACAAGTCAATGGAGAGCTCTGGCTGCTGCTTTCTTTGTTCCTCATCGCCATGCTGCTCAATTACATGGTGAGCATGCACCGCGTGGTTCTTGGTTTCTACGTTCTGCCTACGATCTTCTCTGCCTACTTTTATGGACGGCGGCACGCCACGCTCACCGCCCTGGCAAGTCTTTGCCTCGTGGTCCTGGTGACGTACTTCAATCCCGGGACGTTTGCCGCCCCAACAGGGGTCACGTTGGCCGACAGCAAGTGGTTTGACATCGCCGTCTGGGGCGGAACACTGATGGTGATGGCCTATGCGATGGGCACTCTTTACGACAACATGCAAGCCAAGGTCCGCGAGTTGCGTGAAACGTATAACGGCCTGATGATTATCCTTCGCCAATTTATCTCCAAGGACCAGTACACACAGAATCATTCCTATCGAGTTTCCATTTATGCCGTAAAGATTGCGGCGGAGATGGGCCTGGATTCCGAGCGCATCGAGGATGTCCGGGCCGCGTCACTCCTCCACGATATCGGCAAGCTCGATATCAGCAGGGACCTCCTGTACAAAGCATCGCGACTTACCACCGAAGAAACCGAAGAGGTGAGGAAGCACGTTGTGAAGGGAGGGGCGATTTTACAGCCCGTTGGGGGGGCGCTCAGCCGGATTCTTCCCATCATCCTGGCGCATCACGACAAGTTCGATGGTTCCGGTTATAACCCGACTCGCGGGGACGAAATCCCTCTCGAGTCGCGCATCATTACTGTCGCCGACGTCTATGACGCATTGACGAGCGATCGCCCGTACCGCAAGGCCGTAACGACTTTCGACGCCAAGGAAATCATTCTCAAAGGCGCCGGCACGGAATTCGATCCCGCCGTGGTTCGCGCCTTTTCTATCGCGTTTGGCACCGGCCAGATGGAAGTTCCTGAATTGGTTGTGTAGTTCGTTGCGGCCGGGCGACGCGAAACTTCACGGAACCGCGATCGCAGCCGCAAGAGGAGAAACTTCAGGCAACTGGGGAAAGCTCTTCGACCTGCGCTTTCCTGGCGTGCTTGTCCGCATAAAGTGTACGGTCTGCGCGAGCTAGGAATTGTTCCGTGGTTTCTCCCATTTCGTATCCGACCCATCCGGCGGAAAAGCGGATGGCTATCATCTGCCCGCTGCACGCGGTCTCCATGTGCTGCAGCCTCGACAGGAAAGTCTCCACTTGGTTCGTCGAGCATTCGGGCAGGAGAACGAGAAACTCATCCCCGCCCATGCGCGCGGCAAAGTCCGACAAACGGATTGCCAAGCTTAGGCGCGCGGCGAATTCCTTCAGGACCTGATCCCCCGCCAGGTGGCCGTAGGTGTCATTGATCTCCTTGAACTTGTCGAGATCCAGAGAAATCACGGTCAGCGGGTGCCCGTAGCGTTGCGCCCGGGAAGCCTCCGAGGCGAGCCGTTCTTGAGCGACGCGACGGTTGTACAGCCCCGTGAGTGGGTCCACGAGCGCCAACCGATGGAATTCCTCCGCGCGGACCTGTAGGACCCGCATGTCATCGATTTGTTTAGAGAACTGGCGCCGCAATCGCTTGACTGCGATTTGCTGGTAAATAGTGTAGGTATTGAACAGCAAGACCAGTCCGATCAGTCCCCGCACGGACTGATTCAGGCTGAATCGGAATAATGGGTCGTCCACTTTTGCCAGCCCCGGAAAGCTCATCGAGAAGACGGCGAACGTGAGCAAGAGCATCACCATGACCGCCATGCTCCACAGCCACCAGTCGCGGCGTTCCAGCTTTCGAAGCTGTTCCTGGACCTCGGCAAGACGATTTTCCGCCGCTGGATCCAGCGGCTGCGCGAAGGTCGCCAGGGGCGATGAACTCATGGCTGGTCCTGCATTCTGGCGGGCTCCAAGTCGCCGACGCGCCACTCGCCCGCCAAAGCAGCGCAGCGAGCGGGAAGCCAGCCCGCCTAGGCGGGACGGCGCGTAGAGCCCGCACCCGAGAGTTGGGCCAATGGGGCGCCCGTTAAGCCATTATAAATCCGGGGCGGCAGTACAATCGGCGGAAAAAATTTCCGCGTAGCGGAGTGTGACACTGCGCTTCCGGACAGGGTGGACCCGGTCGTTCGCACACTGGCTGTGCCTCGCCGCCTCGGGAACCCCGGGAACGGCATCCTCCGGAAGTGGCCCTGGAGCGCCCTTCTCCTGAATGGCGTTTTTCCGGTCGCCAATCGGGAGATTGGCGTTCCCGGGATTGCTTCTAGAGTTGTCCACTTGGTTGTGATTCCGGAATCGGGCTGCCGGCGCCTTTGAGTGGAGGACGAACCGCTACGAGCCTTTTTTCAGTTCGGCGAGGACCAGCTTGGCGACTTCCCGCAGAGTTTCAAACACGCCCTGGCCGGTTACGGCGACGGCTTCCGTGATCGGTTCGCCTTTTACTTGAAGCTGCTTTGCCAGGGCTTCGACAGAAAGGACTCCGGGGAGGTCGCGTTTATTGAGCTGCAGCACGTAGGGGATCGTGTTGAAATCGAGTTTGTGTTCCTTCAAATGTTCGCGCAGGTTGTCCAGAGTTTCCAGGTTTGCGTCCAGCCGTTCTTCCTGTGAATCCGCGACGAACACGACGCCATCGGCGCCTTTCAAGATCAGCTTGCGGCTGGCTTCGTAAAAGACTTGTCCAGGCACGGTGTACAAATGGATTCGCGTATTGAATCCGCGCACGGTGCCGAGATCGATGGGAAGAAAATCAAAAAATAATGTGCGGTCGGTTTCCGTCGCCAGGGAAATCATCTTGCCCTTCTGAGCGGCCCCTGTGTGGTCGTAGATCCACTGCAGGTTGGCGGTCTTTCCGCCCAGACCTGGACCGTAGTACACCAACTTACAATTAATTTCGCGAGCGGGAAAATTGATAAAGGGCACAGGTATCCGGACTAACCGGCCCTTCTTTATAGCATAGGCCCGAAATCCGTCCAATCGTCAAACCTGAGGTTGTTGCGCGCCATGCAGCAGGCGGGGAGGAGCCTCCCGCCTTCCTCTACCAACTGGTTCACATTCCGGTGTCCGGTGGCCAGGCCCTTGAAAAACGTCAAGGACGGGACACCCAAACACGGAGCATTGTAAATCGAAGTTGACTTGGGTGAGTCGTATTGTTCGAAAGTGAAATGCCGTTATGAAGGACCCAAAGCCCCATCGCATCTTCACTGCGAACGAATTTGGGGATTTCTGCGTGAACCGCGGCGTTTCACGGGACGAATGAAAAAACTGTCGCCGTCAGTTTCGAATTCTAGCTTGTCTCCGGGCCCCACTCCCATCTCGAGGCAAACCTCGCGTGGCAAGGTGATTCGTCCCCCGCTCGTCATGCGGGCTTGCCTTTTCAAAGGCGCGCCCTCGTTTCTCACTTTATTCATATGGTATATTCCAGCCTCAATTGGATCGAACCTTTCCTCAAGGTGACACTATATGCCAAAGCTGCCGCGAATTACCTCCAGGAGGCTAATTCGAGCATTGCTGAGGACTGGATTCTACATCCATCACCAGACCGGGAGTCACATGAACCTCAGGCATCACGTAAAATCGCACCTTCACGTTGTCGTCCCTCAGCATAGCGGCGACCTGGCCCCGAAAACGCTAAAATCAATCATCGTTCAGGCGGAATTGACAAGCGAGGAGTTTGTTGCGCTACTGTAGCAAAGACACACTCAATGTGGTGCGCGAAGGCGGAAGACGTTATAATCGAAAAATGAAGAACCACAGGAATCGCGTCCACGAATACACGGCGTTTTTCGAGCCTAACGAGCATGGCGGGTACACCGTCACCGTTCCATCACTGCCCGGCCTCGTAACCGAAGGCAGAAACTTGGAACACGCGCGATCTATGGCCAAGGACGCCATCCAGTGTTACATTGAGGGGCTGAAGAAAGCGAAAGAGCCCATCCCCGTGGAAAGGGAAACAGCACAACTCAGGATTTCTGTCGTCGCGTAGGAATAGTCCACAGTCCCTACCCTCGCGGGACGAGGATGGGGCACCTGGCAATTTACTGAAAAGGCCCGGAAGCTTTAAGGGTGTGACAAAAGATAGCTATTGACCTGCTGCCATATAGCATTTGCAAGAATCCCGCCGCCGACGTTCGTGAGGATTGCCTTAAGGTCAAGCAAACATGTCCTGATGACTGAGTGACGGGGCTTCGTTGCGCGCATCTCGCTTTCGATCATTTCAATATCGGAGTCGAATTGGTCGCGCGAGGAATCAGGAAGATCGAGACTCAATTTCTCCGATTTCAATTTGGAAATTATTTCGACTACTAATTTAGGGTTAACAATCGATCTAGTCGTTGCGGTTGCATTGGCCGATGAGGTCTGAATTGTGGAACCATGAACGCTCCCCTGAATATTTACGTTTCCGCCAGCGTTCGAACCCGCAAAAAATGTCTGATCGCGTTGGACCAGTTGCTTTATGATCTTCTCGCGGTCAATGGCAACTGATCGGCCGGGCCCCGCTTGATACGGTCGCAACTGGGGCACGATATGAAGCTGCTCGGCGAGATTAGCAAGCTCTTCGTCGGTCATGGACCAATAGTCGCGCGGGTGGGGCGATGGCGAGACCGCGCGGTTTCGAATTTCGGCGAGGAATTCGCGGACTGCCATGATCTGCGCTGCAAAATAGTCGTGGTCACATTGTTTCTTGCTGCCATGTATCAGGCGGCCGCGGCCCCCGCCATATGAGCCACGGACAGCACCGACGACTGGATAGTCCATCTTCTGCGGCGGGATTCTGAAACTGGAAAGATCAGAACCTGAGCTTTCCTCAAGGGCGTTCAGGATTTCGTGATAGTCGGCGACGTTTTGTTCATAGACGAAACTCGGCAGATGGTTAGAAAGGGCATTTAAGCGTGCCCGCGCGGCGATAAATTTGGGGTCGCTGACCATACGAAGTTGACGAAAACATTATAACTCATTCGGACGCCCGAGTTCATTTTGCGCAACATTCGCCGATTTTTTTTGAAATCCACCTTAACAATCTCCCTCGCTGTCAGAATCCCAGAA
>CAWESM010000001.1:0-1015562 GCA_963811715.1 Terriglobia bacterium | reverse complement strand
GATTGCAGCGGCATATTCCTTCGATTGGACCCATTCGTGCCATTTTGTTGATTGCCCTGATGCAGACGCCGCATCGTTCTGGCCCAGGAGCAGTTGGTCACATTACGAAAAGGGCCGGAACAGGCTGATCGCGATTGATTCTGCGGAACGGAACCATCCCACCTAAAGGCAACGTCAAACCCCGCACCCTTGGAAAACACAAGGGTGCGGCACCCTCGACGGCTTGCGCCGTCGAAAGAATGCGGACAGTCGACGAGGGAAGGGTGCGCCACCTGCCCTTGGGTCTGGAGCAGCGCCGCGTTTTACGTCAAAGGAGTTCCTGGGTTGGTGCGCATCGACCCGGTTCCGTGGCGGTGTGCAACATACCAGGAAGACCCACCCTTAAAACCGAAGGGTGGGGCACCCGAAACTGCTTCTCGCCGGTTTGGCGTGGGGCATCCGCCCACGCGCACCCGTGCCTGCGCTCGCTTGTCTGCGGGCCAGCGGCCCGAAATGGGGAACAGCAGATCCCTCACCTACGTTTGTTCGCCGCGGGCGAACGAACGGGTTCGGGATAACAGCCGCGTGGTTTCGCGCGGAGAGGCGGCTAGAGGTTTTCGGCTTTCTTGTGTTGTCCGCGGGGGCCTCCGCATGTTTCGATGCGGCCTGCTTTTCAGGCAACAGCCGCTTAGAGAGCGGTTGTCTCGGGGCCTTCTATCGGCATAAGCTCGCTTTACCCGATCCGGACCCGCCCCGGCTTAGGGCACGACAAAACTAAGGGGAGAACATGGACGACAAACAGCAGGGACGTTCCTCGACAGTGGCCAATCCGGCGGTGCGCTCGCCGAGTTATCTGAGCTCCGGTTTGCGGATTAAAGGCGAAGTGACGGGGAACGAAGACCTGCACATCGACGGGAATGTGGAAGGATCGGTTTCGGTCGGCGGATTTCGGCTGACGGTAGGGAAGGGGGCCCACCTGAATGCGGAAGCTGTCGCCCGAGAGTTGGTGATCTACGGCGAAGTGAAAGGCGATCTCCGCGGGCGGGATCTTGTGGAAGTCAAGAAAGAGGGATCGGTGCGGGGAGATATTCTCACCGCCCGCATCATGATCGAGGATGGCGCATTCTTTAAGGGCAACATCGAGATCGACCGGAGCAATAGCAAAGTGGGCGCGGATCTCGACAGCCTGCTCGCGCGTGGCAAGGACAAGCCCGCCTAACGGAGCCGTTCGGCGTCGTTGGGGTTTGAACTTGTCAGGTGCAGCAGGTTGCTTGCGTAACGAAAAGCGCACAGGCAAAAGAGTGCCTGTGCTACTCGACGCGACTTGGGGACCTGAAGCCTGTTTGTGCGGGTCCTCTGTTGTTGGGGCTGAAGCTCTGACTCGCTGAAAACGGATTAATGAGATTGCTGACGTATGGACGCGCGAGTGGCTGGAGCCCATCATGGCTTCTCGGATTGACATAGAAACGCTGAGCGAGCGCGAATTTAGCGTGCGCGTGATCGATGGGCACGGCGAATCGTCGCATCGGGTTACGCTCAATGCGGAACACTACAACCGGCTGACGCGGGGCCAGATTGAACCGCAGGAGTTGGTGAGGCGGTCGTTTCAGTTTCTGCTCGAACGCGAGACCAAGGAAGCGATCCTCGGGCAATTCGACCTACAGGCGATCGCGCGCTATTTCCCGGAGTACGAACGCGAGATCAAGCGCCGTTTGTCATAGGCGCAGGACACCTGGTGATGCCTTCGCTGCCTGATCGCTTCGTGGCCGCAGCGCCTCGTCGCCTCGTCTGGGCTCTCAATTCTCCTGCACCGATTTCAGATAATTGGTCAAGTTCTTGATGCGCTGCCTTACGGCAGCCTCGTCATGCTTGTCCAGGTATTCAAACACAGGGCCCCAGGTGGGCATGTCGGATGCGCCGTGGGCGGTGGTGCCTGGCCCGAACAGCAGGACCGAGGTGACGTATTCTTCAGGGAACTTGCCCGTGTGGCGCTTGGCGAGGGTCGTGAGATCCGGCGGGGGCGTCTTCAGGGACGCGGCGGCAGGCCCTTGCCCTTTAGCGTCGGCGCCGTGGCACGCCGAGCAAAACTGTTTGTACAGATGCTCGCCGGACGGCACTAGCTTGGCGGAAACGGCGATTGATCGGGCGGGGTTAGACGGACTTGCGCGCTGGCGGCGCCCGTCAGGACAAGGGAGATCACCGAAGATCGCAACGATCAGAACTACCCAGCGAATAACTCTCACAGCGGGCCTCCTTCCTTTCCTTTCGTCCCTTGAATACATCGCCTCGCCTTTTACGGATGTGATCCCCGTCACGTGGCAGCGTGACGCGAGTGGGCTCGCCTCCCGGCCGGCCCTGGCGACGCTTCGCGCGGGACGGGCTCTCGGTCGCCGCGCACGTCGCGGCTGATTCCCGGGGTGTACTGAGGCATTGCGTGTGGCGCTGAGGGCTGCGGCGGCTGCAACGGCTGCAACGGTTGCGAAGCGCTAAATCATGCTACGGGCAGTGGCCTGGCGCCGGGGAAAAGGTAAGTTTTTGTTGACAGGTTGCGCAGCGGTGGGTAGCCTTTAAGGGATGAATCTCCACCTGAACGCGGCGTGTTGTTGTCGGTGTTGTACGACATAGCCGATGTTTGCCGGATAGCCTGCAGCTACGCTGAAACGCACTTCTAATCCGGACCCACCGTCGGACCTACACTTTGGCGGTGGGATTTTTTTATTGGGATGAAATAAATATGAAAGCCTCGAATTCACAGTGGACCAAGCAGCTTGCCGGAGAGATGCCGGAGAATTTGGCGCGGGAGATCGACATTTTTGAGGCGGAAATCGCCCTGCGGAAACAGGGCAAGCTGGACGAGCGACTGTTTGCCGAGACACGGCTGCGCCGAGGGGCCTACGGACAGCGCTACGACAACGGGCACAGGCACAACGGGAAGACGGTTCAGCAGATTGCTTACCCTTCCGGGAGCCTCACGAAAGGCCCGAGTACGCTGTGGGACGCGCCGGGCATGCAGCGCATCAAGATTCCAGGCGGCGGGCTGAACGCCTCGCAACTGGAGACGATGGCGGAATTGGCGGAGGAATATTCCGACGGCATCGCGCACGTGACGACGCGCCAGGACTTCCAGCTGCATTATGTGCATATTGAAGACACGCCGACGGTGATGCGACGACTGGCGGCGGCCAGAATCACGACGCGAGAGGCTTGCGGAAATTCCGTTCGCAACGTGACGGCTTGCCCGTACGCGGGAGTTTGCAAGGACGAGACGTTCGACGTCACGCCGTACTCCCGGGCGCTCTCCAAATTTTTGCTCGGGCATCCCGATACGCAGAACTTTGGCAGGAAGTTCAAGCATTCGTTCAGCGGCTGCGCGCAACACGCGTGCGGACTGGCGAAGATGCACGACATGGGCATGATCGCGGCAACGCGCACGGAGAACGGAAAGCAGGAGCGAGGATTTGAAGTTTACGTCGGCGGGGGACTGGGCGCGGTTCCTTATCAGGCGAAATTGTTCGACGCCTTTGTTCCGACGACGGAGCTATTGCCGCTGGCGCAGGCGATTGGCAGGGTGTTTGCGCGGCTGGGCGAGAAGAAGAATCGCAGCCGGGCGCGCATCAAGTTTCTCGTGCAGGATTTGGGGATCGAGAGATTCAAGGAATTGGTCCTGGAGGAACGTAAGACCTTGGCGCACGATCCGCGATGGACCGAGTACGTTGCGGACGCGGAGCAATCGCAGGAGACGGCGCTGCGGCCGGCTTCCGAAGTGGCGGCTTCCGTGGCCGCGCCGGAAGGCTTTGCGCGCTGGCGCGCGACCAACACGCGCGCGCAGAGACAAGAGGGCTACGCCGTGGTTACGGTGGCGCTGCCGCTGGGCGATATTACGGCCGATCAACTGCGCGCTTTAGCGGATATCGCGCGGCGCTTCACGAGGGAGACGATACGGACGACGGTGGAGCAGAACTTTGTGATTCGCTGGGTGAGCTACGGCGACCTGCCGGATGTGTATCAGGCGTTGCGCGCGGTGGGATTGGGCGATGCTGGGGCCAGCAGCCTGACGGATATCGTTACCTGCCCGGGGACGGACACGTGCAAATTGGGGATTTCTTCTTCGCGCGGACTGGCCGCGGAACTGCGCCATCGCTTGATCCCGCTCGCGCCGTCCTTGGAAGAGTCGGTGGACAAGCTGCACATCAAGATCAGCGGGTGCTTCAACAGTTGCGGCCAGCACCACGTGGCCGACCTCGGGTTTTACGGCGTCAGCCGCAAAATGTCCGGCTACGCGGTACCGCACTTCCAGGTTGTGCTCGGCGGCGAGTGGGAAAATAACGGCAGCTCTTACGGCCTTCCTGTCGCCGCGATTCCGTCCAAGCATATCCCGGAGGTTGTGGCGCGCTTGACCAAGCGCTACGCGAGCGACGGACAGCCGGGAGAGGTCTTCAAGGATTTCATCAAACGAATCGGCAAGGCTGAGTTGAAAATATCTGGACGATCTGACTCGGCCGTCCAATCCGGCGGATCGCTCGATCTTCACGGATTGGGGCGACCCGCGCGAATATAGGCTTGGGCGACATGGGCATCGGAGAATGCGCCGGTGAGGTTGTGTCTGCCGCCGAATTCGATTTGGCGGCTGCGGAAAGAGAAGTCTTCGAGGCGCAGGTGGCCTGGGAGGCGGGGAATTTCAGAAAGCGGGGAATACGGCGTATCTGGCGATGGTGCACGGGGCCAAGGCGCTCGTGAAGCTGGACAACGCGCTGATCGGCGATGATGCGATCGCATCGTCAGCGAATTCCGCGTGCGATACTACGACATACACAAGCTCTTCGATCCGTTCGCGGGCGGCAAGTTCGCTCACTATTTGTTTGCGGCGCATGAGAAATCGGACCAAGTGGCACACGTCCGATTCCTCCTGCTACCTGATCGACGAAGCCCACCTTTTCGTCGAGGCCGCGCACAGTTGCTACAACCGGTTGGGCACGGCTGCGGTTGCGGTCTAGGGCGAAGGAATACGGCCGCATGGAGATGCAACATGTCAACGTAAAATTGATGCTCGAGAGTCCCGATGATGTCGATCTCGAGCCGCTGATTCCCTATCTTCCACAGTTGGATTCAAGAGCAGATACCCGGCGAGTTGTTGCTGGACGTTGCCGACTACCGGCACGTGCATGCGGGGCCCGGGGTGGTCTTGATCGGCTACCAGGGCGATTACAGCGTGGACAACGGCCAGAACCGCTTGGGCGTTCGCTACAATCGCAAGGCGCATATCTTGTGGCCCAGATTGCGCGTGATGTGCCTGCTGACCAGCGCGCTGACGGGCTGGCCGATCGTGCCGTCCTCGATCGAGCGTTTGACATACGCGAATTTGGGATTGAAGCGCTGCGAATATCCGATCGTGAACAACAAGGATTTGGCCTTGGCCAGAGCGATCAATTCATCCGCTTCGGAAAGCTCGAGCGCGATCGGCTTCTCCAGAAACACATGTTTGCCCGCCAGCAAACTTTCCTTCGCCATCGGGTAGTGCGTGGTCTCCGGAGTCGCCGAAATAATAATGGAGTTGATGTTCCTGTTCTCGAGCAGCGTCCGGTAATCGGTGGTGGCGGTCGCCGGCTTGGTCTTGTGCGCAACTTCCTTCAGCCGCTCTTCCTTGATTTCGGCAATGTGCAATTCGCTGACGTAGGGGCTCGCGGCGCAGGCCTCCGCGCGGATGCCGCCGCACCATCCCGTTCCGATGATTCCAATGTTTACCTTGTTCATAGTTTCACCATTCTTTAATGCAGTTCCGGATCGCGTCTCCACCCACTAACTTAGCGCCCTTCACGGGGATTAGTGGATAGTCTAGCAAAAACATGGCTCCAAATGTAGGGCTTGCGCGGCGCAGTCGTGGCTCAATTGGCGGGAAGCACCAACGCGTCGGCGAGAGAGTCTTGGTCGCGCCGGCGTCTCGCCGGCTCATTGTTGCTTCCGGGAACCTCAAAACAGCCGGCAAGATGCCGGCGCTACTTCAGCACACTGCGCGCCGGCTCACGCAACTCGCGCGATCTACCAAATTTGGCAGCGAATTGCCGCCGGACGCACCAGCGCGTCTCCCTCCTTGCAGCCAAATGCCTGGGAAAACGCCTGCATGTTCGACGGCGCGGCGATGGCGCGCAAACGGGCGAGCGGGTGCGGATTCGTATTGAGCATGAGCCGCTCGAATTCAGGGCGGTCCGTTGCCGCCCAGATCTGTGTGTAAGAGAGAAAGAATCGCTGCTCCGTCGTGAAGCCTCCGATCGATGCGGGCCGATTGTCTCCCTGTTCTTTCTGCAGGGCTCGATACGCAATATTTAACCCGCCGAGATCCGCGATGCTCTCGCCCAGCACCAGGTCGCCGTTCTCGTGCAGGTCGTCTTGGACTTTGTAGCTCTCGAGTTGCTTCTTCACGCACTGGGCGCGCTCATTAAAGTTTTTTTCGTCCTCGGGAGTCCACCAATCGCGCAGGTTTCCCTGGGCGTCGAATTTTCTGCCTTGATCGTCGAAACCGTGCGTCATTTCATGGCCGATTACGGCGCCCATTCCGCCGTAATTCGAGGCGTCGTCGGCGTCCGGATCGAAAAAGGGAGGCTGCAGGATGCCGGCGGGGAACACGATTTCGTTCAACTCCGCGTCGTAGTAGGCGTTCACGGTGGGCGGCGTCATGCCCCACTCGGCGCGGTCGACAGGTTTTCCAATCTTAGTCAGGTCGCGTTTGAACGCGAACTCGGCCCCGCGCATTTGATTCATTGCGTAGGAGATTCGGTCCACATGGTAGGAGGAATAATCTCGCCACTTATCGGGGTAACCGATTTTGCGCGTAAACGCAGCAAGCTTGACGAGCGCCTGCTGGCGCGTCGCCGGCCCCATCCACGGAAGCGTCTGGAGATCGTCACGGAGCGCATCGATTAGATGGCCCACGATCTCCTGCGCGCGTGCTTTGGCCCTGGGCGGGAAATATTTCTCGACGTAAATCTGGCCGAGCGCTTCGCCGAGCTGGCGATCGGTGGCCGACACGCAGCGCTTCCAGCGCGGTAATAATTCCTTCGTACCTTGGAGCACGCGGCCCTTGAAATTGAAGTCTTCGTCCACAAAAGGCTGCGAGAGCCAGGGCGCGGCCGCGTTCACAACGTGCCAGCGGAAATAAATTTTCCAATCGCCGAGGGGGACTTCGGTAAGTTCCCGGCTCATCGTTTCGAAAAATTTCGGCGCTGACACATCCACGGAGTCGATGTTGGTGTAGCCGATCTCCCGAAAGTAAGTGTCCCAGGCCCAATTCGGCGTCAGTGTTTGAAGCTCCGGCCGGCTCATCTTGTGATAGGTTTTTTCCGGGTCGCGGCGCTCGACGTTCGTGAGGGAAGCTTCGGCCAACTTGGTCTCAAGATCCAGGATGGTCTTCGCCTCAGCGGCCGCCTTCGGAGCGTCGTCCCCAACGAGCGCCAGCATTTTGGCGATGTGATCTTGGTACTGCTCGCGGATCTGCTTCGATTTGTCGTCTGTCTTGGTGTAATAGTCGCGGTCCGGCAGCCCGAGTCCTCCCTGATCCGCGCCGCCGATGACACGCGTGCTATCTTTCATGTCCTGCGTGGATCCGAATGCAAAGAGTGCGCCGACACCCGAGCTTTGCAGCCGCGCTATCTCGGCCTGCAGGTCGGCCACGCTGGCTAGGGCCGCGATCCGGCCCGAATTCGGGTTCGAGCGGCTTGGCGTCCGGCAGCGTTGATCTGCTTTTCGTCCATGCAACTCGCGTAAAAATCGCCGATCTTTTGCTCGTTTGAACCGGAAGCGGCTTTCGAATCGGCCGCCGCGGCTTCGAGGATTCCGTGGAGTTGCTCGCGGTTTCTCTCCGCCAATTCATTGAACCGGCCCCAGCTCGGGTACGCGGCGGGCACGGGATTTTTCTTCAGCCATTCGCCGTTCGCAAAGTTGAAGAAGTCCTCGCAGGGTTTGCAGGTCTTGTCCAGAATCGTGAGGTCCACGCCATGAGATTCAGCGGCGGAATTCTTGGGGCTGCCGGTTGCCTGCCCCGCCCGCAGCATCCTGACGGAAGCAAAGCCCACGAAGGACAAGATCGCGGCAATCAAAACGTACGGGCGAAGCGAAGACTTTGTTTCGCGCACCGAACGGGAAACGTGCCGAACCTTCAACAGGAACCGCATGGGCAGACCCTCCTGTGCTACCGATCATTTGCTCTTATTAGGTCTACGACGGTAACGTGACTTAGTCAAGTCTGGAACATAACTCATAAACTGAGGCGGGCGAAGCATGATTCACTCTTCAGGGGCTAAAGAGTTTGTGTGGCAACTAGAGACTCTTTGTAGGTCGTAGCATTAGCCATCAGAAGCATCTGCCGCACCTACGGCGCTTGGCATCTTCCTATGTCGAATACCCAGTGCTCCCGCACTGGGCTACAGTCTTTCGCGCCTCCGGCGCTGCGTTGTAACTCACAAATCAGAAACTACGAACCACGAGCTGCCAATTACAAGTCGCGAGTTACCACGGGAAGCTTCCAAAACGACCACGAGAAGGCCGGAGCGCCGGAGGCGCGATACAACGTAGCCCAGCCCGTAAGGGCTGGGAACGGTGGCAACAGGAATTTTGAGCACCGTAGGTGCGACACATGGCGGTCAGGAGTGGTGGTTCTCGCACAGACTCTACAGCCCGGTTTTGGTTGGCATATTGATCTCACGGCAGATGGTTCACCTGCGCTCACCACAAGAGCCGCGACCCACACAGACTATTTATGAGATTGCTTCCAGTAACCGCGGAGGTGCAAATACGCTTGTGGGACAGCCACCGAGGGAAACCGCATTCCAACGCGGCTGACTTCACTCGGCTGTGCATAGGGATCGCAGTTGCGATTCAAGCTCGGCGGAATATTCGCGTTCTGACGCCAGGTCGGATTGAAGCTTTTTGATCAAAAATTCGAGGCGGCGAATTTCCGCGCGCAGTTTTAGTAGCTCCTGCGAACCGCCTGCTGCGGCTTGTTTCGCAATTACTGGCGGGGCCGCGACTTGCGCGGCCTGGGGCATCGCGTGAGTCGCAGCGGGAGCGGGCCTGGGCGCCGGAGGGACCTGCGGAGATAGACTGGAGGCGCGCTCGAAAAGCTGAGTAAGCGGATTGGATTGTCCCAGATCGCTCTGCAAGGGAGCTTGTTCCGGTTCGGAACGACCCAGGAGCTTCTTCACACGTCCGACCAAATCCTGCGGGTGAAACGGTTTCCGAATCAACTCGTCCGCTTTGACTTCATGGGCCCGCTCGGCAACCTCTTTGTTGACCACTCCGGACATCAAGAAGACGGGGGTCCCGCCGAAAAGCGGATGCTGCTTGACGTACTGACAAAGCTGGTATCCATCCTTGTCCGGCATAATAACGTCACTGATGACGGCATCGGGCGGCGTCTGGTCAAATTGAGCGACGGCGGAGGCCATGTCGGAGCAGGTCACGACGTTGAAATTTTCACGGCGAAAGGCGATCTTGACGACTTCGCGCATCGTCGCGCTGTCGTCGATGAAATACACATTCGGCTTGGAGCCCGGCTCACGTCCAAGAGTTTCGGTCATGGGAGTTCGCTTTCCGCGGGCTGACGTTGTGCTTCGTCGAACTCGCGCATGGCATCGAGCAGCAAATCCGTGGCGCGCCGGTGGACGGATCGCTGTGTGGCGGCCGTGCCGGCGACAAATTTGTAGGAACCAATGCCCGTCTGCTGGCAATCCTTAATGATCTTAATGACGGCCTCTTCTCCGATGAGCTTGCCGCACTCCGCATGTTGAATCTCGCCGCTTTCGAAAAACATGACCGCGTCGGTTTCACCGGCGTTGACGTGCAACGCGCCACTCTGCCGCCCTTGATCGAGCATCTGAATAATCCCCGGCAAATCCAAGTGCGCGAGATTTCCGCTCAGCGAAGTCTCCGCCGTGGAAAGCATCTGGGTCGGTTGGAATCCATGCCGGGAACTTCGCACGAACGCGCGGACATGCGCGGCAATGTCAGCCGGATTCCTGCGGCGGTCAATGAAATCGTCGCAGCCGGCGCGATACGCCTCCAGGGGACCCTTTTCGACGCTGTTTCCCAAGGCCATCAGGGGAGTGTTCGCGGTTTTCGGATCGTTGCGGAGCATGGGAACGATCTCGAAAGCGCCCATTTCGCGGAGTTCGGTGGCGCACAAGATGATGTCGGGCGGACTATATTCAATCATGGTGAGCGCGTACGACGCCACGGGGTGATGAAGCACTTCAAAGCCTTCCTTCTGCAGCGCTTCCGTCATGCGCTTCACAAAATAAACGTTGCTGTCAATGAGCAGCACACGCAGCGGGGCCTCGGCCGAAGTCACGACAACGCCTCCGTCCCAGGGAACCATTCGTTGTGGCTAGAGGCACTGAAGGCGATCGCTTTCTCCAGATCCAAGACTTCAATTTGGTCCCCGTTGAGGTCTAGATGTCCGGTTACATAACCTTCATGGTCCACCGCCGGCACCATGATGCCGCTCACCAGTTCACATGCGCCTTGAACGGGAATCGCGCACTTTTCGGTGGCGTTGGATACGCGCCGCTCGACCACAAGGAAAAATCGCGTGGAAGGAGAAACCGCGCCCGACACTCCGGGGCCCAAATCCAGCACCGGAAGAATTCTTCCACGTCGCAGGACGACTCCGGCAATCAGGGGCGTTGTGTGCGGAAATGTATAGGTCAGCGGAGAAGCAATGAGTTCCGCGACGCCTTCTCGAGGTAAAGCGATCCGCCGCGTCCCAACCTGCAGGACGACGAAAGAAGGGACGAGATTGTTGGTTTCCGCGTTCACACGCCTTCCCTTTCGTGCCGCGAAGTCCCCACGGGATGGCGAGCGGTCAGCAGCAATCCCGGATTCTCGTCTTCCAACCGTTGCAATTCCTCGGCAGTGAGAAATCCTCGCGGATCGGCAACGGGCAGGACCTTACGCCCCAAAACCGTGAGGCCGCGGTACCAAATGCGCTCTTCTCCACGAAACGATCGCGGCAACCCCAAAAGGAGGCGCATCTCCGCCATCTCTTCAATTCGGTCGACCAGGACAGCCACCGGGACGTCCCGCAAGATGAGCACCGACGTGGGCCGGGAGAGTGCCAGGTGGAAATGCTCGTAACCGCTCACGACGTAATAGGACCGCGCGTCGCGCTCGACAATATGGCGAACTTTGCGCAACACGGGCCGGTCAAGATCCACAACATTTCCGCCCAAGCTGTCCGTACTCCGGATTTCCTGAACCGACGACGCGGAAATCACGAAACTGTATTCGCCGATTGAAAACAGGACGACTTGCTCCCGGGGGCGAGCGTCTCGAGGAATCAGATTGGAGTGCGCCGGCTGCGTCATCGCGACCCCACGGGCTGCGTTGGACGGGAAATGGATTCCACGTACTTTTCGATGGCCGCGTACATTTCGTCAATGCCGACAACCTGATCCACGGCCCCCGTTCGAATCGCCTCGGCGGGCATCCCGAAGATGACGCAACTCGCCTCATCCTGCGCCAGCACCAAGCCGCGGCCCGCTTTGACGGCCTGGACTCCCTGCGCGCCGTCATTCCCCATCCCTGTCAACACGACACCCACGAGGTTCGCACCGGCGTATGCGGCGGCGGATTCGAACGTGACATCGGCGCAGGGGCGGTAGCCGGAAATTCTGGGCCCATCGTCAAGTTTCAAGCGGCCCGTCAGGGAAATCCGCAGGTGGTGCGACCCGGGACAAACGTAGAATGTGCCTGGGCAGAGCGCTTCATTGGCTTCCGCCTCTTTTACGCGGATCGTAGCGACTTCGGCAAGTTGCACGCTCAACTGCGAGGTAAACGTTGCGGGCATATGCTGAACCAGAACGACCGCGGCCGGAAAATCCTTCGGGAAGCGCGGCATCAAACGCATCAGCGTGGCCGGACCGCCCGTGGAGGCGGCAATCACAACCAGGGGAAACCTTGCCTCCACATTCCCGGTTTCCTTTGTGGACTGCGCCTGAGGTCTGGCTTCCGGAGTCCCTGTGGCATCGGCTCGCACGGCGGTGCGCACGACGCGAACTTTCGCCGCCATCTTTAGCTTGCGAAGGAGTTCATCCCGGACGCTTTTCATGTCCAGATCGATTCCGCTGGAAGGTTTGGTAACGAAATCGATGGCGCCCAGTTCGAGCGCACGCAGCGTGCTGGCGGCGCCTTGACGCGACTCGGAACTGACAATCACGATGGGCCGCGGATTCTGCGTCATGATGTGCTGCGTCGCCTCGAGGCCGTCCATCCGGGGCATGTTGATATCCATCGTCATCACGTCGGGCTGAAGGG
The DNA here is from genome assembly GCA_963811715.1 of Terriglobia bacterium. Lineage (GTDB taxonomy): Bacteria > Acidobacteriota > Terriglobia > Acidiferrales > UBA7541 > Palsa-360. Next base: position 1,003,280 of record CAWESM010000001.1, on the reverse strand, counting down.
ACGCGGCCATCGTGAGGGCCTCGCGGCCATCCTTGGCCTGCCCGACCACTTCCATTTTCGGATCGGTGCGGATGATTTCCTCGAGGACCTTCCGCATGAACGCGGAATCGTCCACAATCAGCACTCGCGTTTTTTTCTCGGCGGTTTCCATGGCTAAGCCCGATCCAATACGGGCGCGGCAGGCCGCTGCCGCCGCCCGGCGGAATCCATCAACTCCTCGACAACCGTGAGGAGCTGCTCTTCCTGCACGGGTTTGGTCAAGAACGATGCAGCGCCCTCTTTCATCGCGCGTTCGCGATGCTTGGCGCCGGCTCTCGAAGTGACGACCAGAACGGGAATCCGGCGCGTCGCCGGATCCTGCCGCAAATGCGTCATCAATTCGTAGCCGTTCATTCGCGGCATTTCGATGTCGGTCACGAGCAGGTGGCAGCCGACTTGAGCGATCAGCTCCGCGGCTTCCATCCCGTCGGAGGCCAGCCTCACGCTATAGCCGGCCTTCTCCAAAATCCTGCCGACGAATTTGCGGACGCTGATCGAATCGTCGGCGACGACCACGACTCTTTCTCCGTGGAGTTCATCCACCGCTTCCGAGGGAATACTGCCGGAGACCACAGCGGCGGCGCCGGGCGCGAAAACGCGCGCCGCGCTGGCGGAGGGAATCACGACATCGTTTTCCGTCGCGTCCGCGGCGGCCAGCCGGTTCACGTCAACCAGAAGGATGAGGCTGCCATCGGGAGAAACCGTGGCGCCGGGAAAAAGTTTTACGCGGCGCAGATACTGGCCCAGGTTCTTGATCACCACTTCGTCCTTGCCCAGAACTTCCTCGACCACGACGCCCACTTGCCGGCCCGCCGCACGCACAATGACCATGGACAAGTAGCCGTTGATGGGCTCGATGGGAGGCAGACCCAGCGCGCCATCGATGCGCACCACTTCCGTGACGACGCCGCGCACTTTCGTCAACAATTTCCCGCCCACGTCTTCGATTTCCTCCGGACGCAATCTGCGAATTTCCTCGACCACCGCAAGCGGCATCGCGAGCACGGAGGAGCCCGAACGGATGAATAGGGCTTGCGAAATAATGAGCGTGAGCGGAACCTTTACGCCGAAACAGGTGCCGCTGCCCGCCTCGCTGCGGATTTCGATTTCACCGTTCAAGGAGTGAACGTTGTTGCGCACCACGTCCAGGCCCACGCCGCGCCCCGCGACCTCCGTTTTCGACGCAGCCGTGGTGAAACCTGGATGAAACAGGAACGCACGCAGATCGCTCTCGGTAAGATGGCCGGCTTCCGCGGCGGGTACGAGTCCGGCAGTCACGGCCGTAGTACGAATCCGTTCGTAGTCGAGGCCGCCGCCGTCGTCCTGGACTTCGATAAACACGTGATTGCCGCGGTGAAAGGCGCGCACGGTCACGCGGCCGCGCTCGGGCTTCCCCGCCCGTTTTCGAGCGGCGGCGTCTTCGATCCCGTGCGCGATTGAATTACGTACTAAGTGAATTAATGGATCAGTAATCTGCTGCACGATGTTGTTGTCGAGCCGCGTGTCTTCTCCGACCAGTTCCAGATCCACGGACTTGCCGCAGACTTTCGCGGCGTCGCGCGCGGTGCGCGAAAGACGCGTATAGAGATTGCCGATCGGGACCATGCGCGCTTGCGTAATCTCATCCTGCAAGTGGTGCGCGAGCTTCGTGAACTCGTCGATGTCGCCGCCCACGCGCCCCACGAATCCGCTGAGTTGGGAAAGCACTTCGGAAATATCGGCGGAAATTTCGGTCAGCGAGCGCGAGAGGATATTGAAGTCGTCGTACCGGTCCATCTCAAGTTCCGAGAAATCCAGCCAACCGCCGGAAGCCGGAGCGGACGCGCCGTCTCCCGGTCCGCCGGCATTCCGCATCTCCCCGGGATTCACGTTGGGTCTGGATTGGCCGACGCGGTTAAATTCGTATTTTTCCTGGAATTCGGCAACCTTGTCATACAACCGTTGGCGGGAAATTCCCAGGACCTCGACGAGTTTCTTCAACTCCGTCATGCGCCCGACCAGGCGGGTTCGATTGATGACCAACTCGCCCACGCTGTTCATCATCTGATCGAGGCGGACAAGCGAAATGCGAACGGACTTCGCCTGAAGCGTGTGCTCTCCCGAGTTCACGTTTCCGCGCGCGGAAGGATTCACCGGCGCCGCCGCGGCATCCGCTTCCGGCGAATCGGTTGGTGCGCCTTCAGCCCCGTCCGCCGGACCTTCCAGAAGTTCCTCGGGAATCCACTGCGTGATCCGGGCCAGGAGCGGGCCGACCGTGGAGGTCATTTCTTCGTCACTCGTCCACTGCCGGTACAAGAATTTCCGCAGAGCGTCGACGGTTTGCAAACAAACATCGGTGATATCCGCGCTCGATTGCAATGCACCATCGCGAAGGAGCCCGATCAGATCTTCCAGGCGATGAGCCACCGCGCCTAATCGCCGCAGGCCTACTTGCGCGGCCGACCCCTTGATCGTGTGGACGGATCGGAAAAGCCGGTTGATTTCGTCGGCGGTCGCGTTGGATTCCAAGCCCAGTAAGCATTGCGTGGCGATTTGCAAATGTTCTTCGGCTTCCGGAATGAAAAAGTCGAGCACCTCCCTGGGAACGTCATCGTCGTCGGGCAAATCATCCGCGAGATTATTTTCCGTCAGGTGCGCAGATTTCCGTGCGCCAAGGCCTGCATCGGTAGATTCTTGTTCCGGGTCAAGGGAGTCCGGAGAGGACGCATCCCGGAATGCAAATGCGTAACGGTGCTTGAAAGCGGCAATGTCATCGGCGGTTTCCTTGCCGTCCGAGCTGATTTGCAGGAGATTAAATTCAAGAACCGAGATGGCATCCGCCAGGAACTCGGTGAGCGGGCCATACGTGTCAGGACTTAACTGCGCTTTGCGCGCGTACTGGAATACATGCGCGAGTCTCCCGGCGATTTCGGAAAAGAGCGGGTATCCCCAGCGGCTCGCGGATTCGGTCAGTTCATGCGCCGCGTCGTACAGCCGGACGAGATCATCCCCGGAGGACTGCGGCTCGACCGGCAGAGCGGCATATTCCCGCAGATATTGCAGGTGTTCGGACGCATCCTGCAAAAATTGTTCGAGCGAGCTGGAGTCCTGTGACGTCATGACCCTTTCCCGAGCAAAACCGGTTTCTGTTCGGCCGCTGGGCCAACCGGCTTGACGTAGTATTGGCAATCTCCATACACGGCCGTCTCAAACTTGACGGGAGCGCTCTTCATCGATTCGGAGTGGCCGAGAAAAAACACGCCCCCAGGCTCCAGGGCATCATAAAATCGCTGCAGCAATTCGTTGCGGCGCTCCTCCGAGAAATACATCAGCACATTCATGCAAAAGATGCAGTCCATGCGGCCCACGTACACGGAGCGAGCCAAATTCATCGGCGCAAACGAAATCATGCGCCGCAGGCGCGGCTTCACCTGCCACGTATCGCCCGTCTTCTTGAAATGCGCCAGCAACTGGTCCGGAGATGCATTCGCAACGCTGCGTCCCGCGTAGACGCCGCGCTCGGCAAATAGCAACGCCTCGCGGCTGATGTCGGTAGCCAGGATTTCGATTTGCCACGCATCGGGAAACGGGAGGGTGTCCGCAACCGTGATGGCGATGGAGTAGGGTTCTTCGCCGGTCGAGCAGCCCGCGCTCCAAATCCGCAGGGACCGCGATTCGCGCCACAATTTACGAGATTGCACTTCCGGCAGGACCACGCGTTCGAGGGCTTGGAAGATCGCCGGATAGCGAAAAAAGGACGTTTCTTGCGTCAGAAGACTTTCCAGAAAGCGGTCATATTCCACATTGGACCCGCGAATCCGCCGAAGAAGCCCGGCGGCGTCCTGTTCGCCGCATTCGCGCAAATATTGATTCACGCGCGGGGCAAAAAACCTCTCGCGGGAAGCGTCGAATAAGATCGCCGAACGCTCTTCAATGAGCGTGCGGAACTCATCGAGTTCCGACGCGGTCACTGCGGCCGGCATCACGGATGATTTGTCCTTGCCCATTCCACGGAACCCCAGTTCGGCCCAGACCGGCCGATGTCGGGCGGCTTACCGCCTCGCCTCAACGGCGGCTGGCTCGCGCCTCTCAGGAACCGAGGCGCCGTTTGAACGGAATTGCGACAGCGCATCGACGAGCTGCTCGGAGAGCTTCACCAGATTGCCCACCGTGCCGGCCGCCTGACGGGCACTCTGCGTGGTCTGACGAGTAATCCCGGAAATGATTTGCATGGCGTTGGCGACGCCCTCGGTGCCGCGCACCTGCTGTTTCGAAGCGAGCGAAATTTCCTGAACGAGTTCCGCGGACTGCCGGACGACGCTGGAGATGGCCTCCAGCGCCTTTCCTGCTTGATCGGCCAGGCCGGTTCCGACTTCGACTTCCTTGGTGCCTTCTTCCATGACCACGACCGCCTCGTTGGTCTCGGCTTGAATGGCTTTGATGAGCGCGGCGATATCTTTCGTAGCGGTGCGGGAGTGCTCGGCCAATTTGCGGACCTCATCGGCGACGACGGCGAATCCGCGGCCCGCTTCCCCGGCGCGCGCGGCCTCGATGGCGGCGTTGAGAGCCAGCAAGTTGGTTTGCTCGGTGATGTCGTTGATGACGTTGATGATTTCCGAAATTTCCAGTGAGCGGTCGCCCAGCGACTTGATCTTTCTTGCCGTCGCCTGCACGGAAGACCGGATGCGCTGCATTCCATCGAGCGTATCGCGCACGGCGCGGTTGCCCTGCTCGGCGGCGTCGAGGGCGCGGCGCGCGGCTTCGGCACTGGCTTCCGCGTTGTTGGACACCTGCTTCATCGAAACCGTCAGCTCTTCGACGGCGGATGACGTGTTCGTGATTTCCTGATCCTGTTGCCCGGTGCCGGTATTCATCTCATCGGTCGAGGCGAGAATTTTATTGGCGTTGGTGGAAACTTCCACGGCCGCCCTGCGCACGCGCTCGATGACCGTGGTGAAATTGTCAAGCATGAGGTTGATCGAATCCGCGACATTTCCGAGGGCGTCGTTAGTGACTTTTCCGCGTAGCGTTAGGTCGCCGCGGGCGACCTGATTGATCAGGTTGAGGAGATCCGTGATGCTCCGTTGGAGCGAATCCTGCGCCTCCTGATTTCCGTAGGCTTTCGAGACGCGCGCGACCGTCCGATTTAGATTTTCCGCGATCACGCTGAACTCATCCTCCACGGGCACTTCCGCCTTGGCGCGCTGATCACCCGCCGCGAACCGCTCGGAAAATGCCGACAGAGCGCCAATGGGACGAAGCACGCGGCGCGGCAGGGTTAACAAGAGGCCCAGCGCCGTAAACAATGCCACCGCTCCGGCCATCAATAGTTCCGGACCGGCGCCGGTGGATCCCATACCCTGGAAAATGGAGACACCGCCAGAATGGGCACCGGCCTCATAGGCCAATCCGAGCACGATGAACAGTGCAACGCTAGTCCAAATGACAAGCAGCCAGATTGTCGAACTCAATCGGGTCTTCATGACTTCAAAACCTCCATCCAACGCTCTCTCGCCACACTCAACTTTTGCGGCCCTTACGGAGCCCGAACTTTTCTCTCTGCGGGCTCCACGCTTCACTGGAAGAGTTCAGCGTAAAAGTAGAGCCCGCACCCGTCTTCGTTCTAAATCACGGGCACGGAAAAAACATGCATAAACTGGCGCAAATCCACGACCAAGGCCAAGCGCTCATCGTGCCGCAACATGCCCCGGCAGTGCGGCATGTCCGGGGGCGAGTGGTCCAGCAGCGTTTGCGACGACGCCGGGTACGTCCCAATCACCTCGTCCGCCGCAATGCCGATGTGCGTATCCTCGCCGCGCTCGTCTCCGACCAAGACAGCCACGATCACGCTGCGCGGCAGCAGCCCCGGTCGCCTGCCTTCGGTGACCGCAATGTCCACGACCGGAATAATCGTGCCCCGCAAATTGAATACGCCCATCAGGAACGGTGGCCCGAGAGGCACGCGAGTGACCAGCGGCCAGTCCACCACCTCTTCCACTTCCAACACGGGGAGACAAAAGCGTTCGCGGCCCGCGCGAAAGACGCAGAATTGCCGCGTGGGTAGCGCCTGTTCCGCCGATTCGGAACTCTCGAGCAGCTCCTCGGCCGCCGAATCCGGAGAAAGCGGTTCTAAATGAGTTTCCTTTGGCATCAGGCGAATCGCCTCACTTCACGCAGGAGATCTTCCGGGGCAAACGGTTTGACAACGAAGCCGTTCGCGCCCTGCTGCTCGGCCCAGTAACGGTCGCTCGCAGTCGATTTCGAGGTCACCAGAATGACCGGGATGCTCATGTAGGCTTCCGAGGACTTCAGCGCCCTGCAGATCTGGAAACCATTGCGCTCCGGCATGACCACATCGAGCAAAATCAGGCAGGGGCGCTCGGAATCAATCGTCTGTTCGATCCGGGAGGGGTCACTGATGCCGATCGCGCGGTATCCACCCTGCTCGAGAACGGACTGAATCATCCGCACCATGGCCATCGAGTCATCCACGATAAGTATCTTCTTCAACTTCTACGCCCCAATTCAGAGTGCCCCATTAAGAGAAAGCAAGTGCCGCGCCACTCATCACCGTGCGTCCCGCATTCCACGACGGTGTTAACTGTCTGAAACAGAATCGTTTAGTGCGATGCCGGTGCGGATCAGGCTTTAGGCGCCTCCACCATTCGTATCGCATTCGTCTCAACATGAGATTTTCGATCGGTTAACTCCATTTCACTCTCCAGCGAAGACAGGCGTTGCACCATTTCATTCAAGCGTAGCGCCATCGTTCGAATGGTCCGCACCTGTTCCCGGCACTCCGACGGCAGTGGCTCCTCCGAGAGAAGGATCAGATCCGCATTGCCTAGAAGCGAGGTCAACGCATTGACCATTCCCGGCCGCGCTTCCAGCAGGGATTTGCCCAGAACGCCAAAACGCTGGTGCGCGTGATTCGTAAGTTCCGCTTCGTGTGCGCGCTTCTCCGCAGCGGTCCGGCGCAACACTTCCCGCGCGACGGAAAGCAACGCCTCCGTCCATCCCGGATATTCCGGAACCTGGAGCCAATCCGCGTGCTGGGCACAAACCGACGCGAGACTCCCGAGGTCCCCCACGGCGCAGACGGTCGAATCGTGATGCAGAGCCGGCGGCGGCGGAAGAGCAACGCCTTCGCGCAGCGGCCCCACGATCACGAGCAGGTATCCAGACGTGTCCGCCTGTCCGCTAACGTGGGTGGAAACCGCGGTAATCGAGGGAAAATGGTTCTCCTTTCGCCAACGGGCCGAAAGAGCCCGCACGAATTCAGTGTCGTCAGAAACAATCAGGATTTGGCCGGAAGTCATCGCTTTCCTTCTTGCGTCACGTTTCCCTTTTGGATCTGTTCCGCTTCGTCAACGAGGGCGAGAAGACGTTTGACACTGATGCCCAGGTTTACGGCGCTGTCCGTCTTCATCGTGCGCTTGAGTTGGTCGATGCGCTCCTGAAAGCGAGGGATTTCCCCCCGCGCATGCGCCACGGCCTGTTGCAGCGTTTTGAAATCGAGGATGCGTTTCCTTCGGTCGATGGCGGTCGACAACATGGCGCGCGCGACGATGACGCGGCGCAAATCATCCGAATCCTGTCCGGAAGCGCTGATGAACGCGGCCACTTCCCACGCGGACAACAGAACGCGCGTCTCCTGCACTGTCACGGTGGTCATGGAACGTCCACGAACAGGCGGGGTCGCAATTAATTGTTCCCAGATTTTCTCTTCGAAGTTCTCCACATCCACGGGCGCGAGCGTGGAAACCTTCTGGTCGGGAGGTGGAGCCGCTTCCTTGGAAGCAGCGGCGGAAGTCGTTTTCCCTGCTGGCTTTCCGGCTGGCGCAACGGGTTCTGGAGGGGGCGCGGATGGGGCCGATCCTTTAGCGACAGCCGGCTTAGCGGAAGGAGAGACTTTGGCTGGAGCCTTGCTATTTTCGATGGGGTTGACCGCCGCTCGACCGGCCTTGCCATCGCTGGCTGCAGCTCGGGTGGCGGATGCCGGCCCGACAGGCGCGGGAGCCACGCCCAGAGCTTCTTCCACGTCTTCGCGCAGGCACATCAGTTGTTCGTAGGGACGAAACGACGAGTCTTGATTGTAGTCGGTTTGAAAAGGAGCCTTCCAATGTTGGTGGAACTGCCGCAACTTGGCTACAGGTTCCGCGGAGGAAAGCCCTGCCCTTCGGCAATCAATGGATTTGAGACCGCGTCGTTCCAGTTCATTCAGCGCCGATCCGATCGCGCGCAAATCCGCATGCAGCAACTGAATGAATGCCCGGCGAAATATAAAATTGAACCGGCAAATGGAGACCAGCGCCACGGGGTCGTAAAACATCCCCCCCGCGGCTTCCTTGACGATGCGGCCTTGCTCCATCAGACCTTGCTCGACCAGGTCGCGCAGACTGTGGCATTGCTGCGCGGATTCCAAAATTCCCTCCAAGGGTTCGCAACACTCCAGCGAAGTTACTTCCACTTCACCCAACGCGGGTTGAAGAACCTTGGCGACGTCGGCAAATTCCACCGGGACAGCGATCATGTCCGGGGGAGCGCAAAGAACGAAGTACTGAACGATGAGCAAATCAATTTTGTCACGGTCGGAAACTTGTTTGTCCGGTTTTAACAGTTGACGCTGCAGGAAGATGCGGAGACCTGCTTCGCGCGCCGCAGCGGGAGTGGCGAGGAAGTGACGGATGTGAACGGCTTGTACCTGGCGGTCCACATCATCGAGCCAGAGAAGATCGCGTTCGCGCGTCTTCTTATCGGGCCAGGAATCGATGTTCGCAACGGTAGGGTACGGGCCGTTCGGCAGGCCGCACTGGCGTGCCAGCGCCGCATAGATCGGATACACGTGGCTGAACTCGTCCCAGGTGTGACGGGAAACAGCTCGGGGATTCCGGTCTCGGTTCCGGTCTGTGCTCACTGTGATCACAATCAGCCTTGAAGAATCCAGTTGCGGACATCCGCCGCAAATCGAGCCGCGATGGCCCGGCGGCCACCAATAAAATGCAGCCCAACCACGAAGGCATCCGCTTCCAGCGACCCATCGGAATTTTGAAGATGGAATTTGTCTTCCAATTCCAAAGGCAGACGCGATTCAAAAAACACCATCTTGTCGGTCCCGTATTCAATCGCCGTGTTTTCTTCGAGTCCCTGGCCTTTGCCTCGCGACACACTCACCGAAATCGAAATGCGCATGGGCGTTGCTCCGGGGAAGAGCTCCACCAACCGCCGCAGGCCGGACTTTTCCTGCGTGGAGGTCTCCAAATTTTCTGCTGGCCTCATGCTTTGAAACATCCGGCCATTTGTGCTCGCATCTCGTTCCATCTCACTCGCCCAGTCATCCAGACGGATAGGCCCACACGGAGTAGTGCAAGAGGACGGCCAAAGGGGGAATAGAGTGAAAGGCGATTAACCCTTGAGTTTTCTTGCTGTTTGCGCGGGCCCGCCGCTAGGTCTTTCCTGAGAATCTCAGTTTGCAACGCCTCGTCTCATTCGCGCGGCGAATCCTGAGCAGTCCACCTTACAGGCTACCTTTGCAGGTCGGCGCGCATTTTCAATTGGGGACTTTCTCGGCGGGCAGGTTGGAAGGAATCTGGTAGCGCTTCAGTTTGCGGTAAAGCGTTGCGCGGCTGATCCCGAGTAGTTCACCAGCCTTTGCTTTGTTCCCACTCACTTTGTCAAACACGCGTTGGATCGTCAATCGCTCGAGTTCCTCGAGCGCCACGGTGGAGGACGTGTCATCCTCCACGGCGTCAGCGGGCTGGATTTTGCCGAAAAAGTTGCCGTCCAGCAGTGCGGGCGACAAGTCATCTTCGTCAATCAGCTTGCGGTCCCCGAGGGTTAGCGCGCGGTTGATGCAGTTCTCCAGTTCGCGCACGTTGCCCGGCCAGTCATATTGCATCAGCAGTTTCATCGCCGCCGGAGTGAATTTCACATTTTCACCCTCCGCCAGGCGATCAAGAAAACATTGCACCAGCATGGGAATGTCCGACCGCCGTTCCCGCAGAGGAGGAATATGAATGGAAACCACGTTCAGGCGGAAGAAGAGATCTTTTCGGAAGGAGCCCTCGCGGAACGCCGCCTCCAGGTCACGATTCGTAGCGGCCACGACGCGAACCTCGATGCTTATATTTTCATTGCTGCCAACGGGCCGTACTTCTCTCTCCTGCAGAACACGCAGCAATTTGGCTTGCAACTCAAGCGGCAGCTCGCCGATTTCGTCGAGGAAAATCGTGCCTCCGTCCGCGGATTGAAACAGGCCGGTCTTGGATTTTACGGCTCCCGTGAAGGCGCCTTTCGTGTAACCGAACAGATCGCTTTCCATCAAGGTCGGAACCAGCGCGCCGCAATCGACGGCCACAAACGGCCGCTGCGCAAACGCGCCCCGGTAATGGATGGCGCGCGCCACCAATTCCTTTCCCGTTCCGCTCTCGCCACAAATCAGCACAGGGGTCCAGGTATCTTTCAGCCGGCCGATCATGCGCAAGACTTCACGGATCTTGGCGGACTCGCCGATGATTCCATCCAGCTGCTGGTCAGTTTCGACGCGTTCCCGTAGAACTTTGTTCTCTTGCACGAGCCGGATTTTTTCCTCCATCCGGCGAAGCAGCATCCGGAGTTCCTCGACGCGGAAGGGCTTCTGGATGTAATCGTACGCGCCCGACTTCATCGCTTCGACGGCCGACTCGATGGACCCATGCCCCGTCATGATGACGACTTCGGTTGCGGGGAGACGGGACTTGATCTGGCGAAGCAGATCGGCGCCGGATAGATTGGGCAACCGGAGATCCGCAATGACGATGTCCGGTGTAACGGCGGGGCTCCGCGCCAACGCGGCTTCGGCGCTCTCCGCTTCCGAACAGAGGTACCCAAGGGCGCCTCCCACCGTCATGCAAAGACGGCGAATGCTCTGTTCATCATCCACAACGAGAAGCCGAATCCGTGAGTCTTCCCTGGTCATTTGCAAACTCCCAAGAGAAATAGCGTCGGCGGAACCCTACGAAACCGCCGTCAGAAAACCCGCGGCTACCAGCAGCGAAACTCGCGCCGGATGCCGGCAATTCCATCCGAGCAGATCCAATTCACGTATTCCTATCCGACGATGTGGCTTGCTTGCGCAGAGCAGCAGCCGGCAGCCGGACTAAGAACGTGCACCCTTGGGCGTCCGTGTTGTTCTGGCACAGGACCTCACCCAGATGCGCGTGTATGATTCCGTAGCAGATGCTCAACCCCAGGCCTGTTCCCTTTCCCACGGGTTTGGTGGTGAAGAACGGCTCAAAAATGCGGTCCGGATTTGAAATTCCTGGGCCGTTGTCACGAAAATAAATTTCCACCGACTCGGAGCGGAACACCGTCTCCACTTCAATCCTGCCGGGGCGCGGAATCGTCTCGATGGCATCAAAGGCGTTGTTCAGCAGGTTTAGAAATACTTGCTGGAGCTGATGCGGATCGGCAACGACGACCGGAAGATTTTCCGCCAAGCGTTCCACGATCTCCACATTTTGGTTCGCCAGCCCGTACGAACGTAATTTCAAGGTTTGCCGGAGGACCACATTCACTTGAACGGGCTCGCGCTGCGGGGGCACTTCCCTTGCGAAGCGCAACATATTTTGGACGATCAGCCGGGTTCGCTCGGCCTCCTGCAGGATGACGCCCAGTTCCCCGCGGGCAAATTCCGGCAACTCCGGATTCTCCAAGAGAAGATCGGTGAAGCCAATGATCGCCGACAACGGATTGTTGACCTCATGAGCCACGCCGGACACCAGTTGGCCGAGCGCCGCCATCTTTTCGGTATGCGCAAGTTTGGCTTGGAGCAGCGCCGCTTCGGTCACGTCCGTCATAACCACGACGACACTGTTGGCGCCCCCGCCTTCCTCGCGCATCGAGCTGAGGTGCACGACGAACCGCGCGACACTTCCGTTTCTTCGCAAAAAAGGCAGCTCCAGCCGGCGAACCGCGCCGGTTTCCAGGACGGTTCGCAAAGCCTCCTGAAACACAGGGCGGTGCGAAGTATGAATCAGCCGCGAAAGCGGGAGACCCAGAAGCGCCGCCGCCGAATACCCAATCTCCGCTGCCCGGTGGTTCACATAGCCGATTTGGCCGGACGCATCCAAAACGAGAATCATGTTTTGCGTATGATTCAGGATACTCTGGTTGAAATCGCGCTCGCGCCGCAGAGCCGCCCGGGAAACTTTTTGGTCGGTGATGTCGAGAATCAGTCCACGATACTGGACTGGCGATCCCTTCGGCTCGCGAACCGCCGTGACGTGAAGGAGCGCCTCCAGTGGGCTCCCGTCTTTTCTTCGCAACGTGGCCTCGTGGTTGCGCAGAGAATCCCCTTCCGACAGGTCTTTCAGCAAGCGGCCGCGCTGCGACGTGTCCGGAACGTGGTCTTCAAACAAGTTCCTGTCGAGAAGCTCTTGCTGACTCGCATAACCCAGCATTCGCGCCAGCGCCGGATTCGCTTCGACCATCCTCCCGTCCGGACTGCAGAAGAACGCCCCTTCTTGAATGCTGTCGAACAAGTCGCGGTAGCGCCGCTCCGCTTCCAATTTTTCACGAATATCCACGAGCACGTGGGCCGTCTGCGCGTCTGCTCCCAAGTCCTCGGCCATCCTGGTCGTGGAAACCAGGTAGCTGCAATTCGCAAAGATTTCAATCGGCCCTTCGATTCCCTCCCTCGAATCCGAGCACAGCGGGCAAATTGCGGAGTCCCCACCGCCATTGATTCCCAAAACTTCCCGAATCGGACGGCCAATGAGTTTGGAGGGATGAACCCCAACCCGATCGGCCAGGGGCTTATTGATTCTAACGATATTACCCATATCATTATGTACCACGATCGCGTCCGGAATGGCGTCGATGACCCGAACCCACTGCTGGCGGGAGCGGTAGACCTGATCGAACAGGTGGGTGTGGTCGAGCAAGCCCGAAAAAAAAGCGCCCAACAGAGTCAACTGCTCCACCGGAGGTTCATCCGATCTGTCAGCTAGTCCTGTCCACACCAGTAAGGCCGCACCCAGCATCGTGCCGTGGCTCTGAAACGGTATAACCACCTCTATATGTTCGCTATCCTCCTGCTGGCAAAGGATTTCATTCAAAGTGGACCGGTTAAGGATCGCCTTCCCGGTGCTTTGCGCCAGCTCCACGCATTCCGCTGCGGTTACGGGAAGGGTTTCGCCTAGGCTCCCCCAAGGTTGGCAGCCTACTACCTCCTCAATGACCCACCCTCCTTGACTGGTGAGAAAGGAACAGCAAACCCCGCTAGCGCCAAAATACTCTCCAGCTGCCCGGCAGAAGAGTCTGAACATGCCTGTCTGATTGAGGCCATGGGATTCGACCGCTAGATGGACGAGCAGAGTCTCAAACGCTGGGGTTGCGGATTCGACCGTTCCAGAAACGAGGTGTGTGGCACACATGCGTCTTCGGATGCGTGCTCCAATAGCTCCCATTTCGCATCTTGTTACTGTTTCAAATTTGGACTTTAGGAGCACCACTGTCAACAAATCATGGGGTGCGAGATGGTGAATCAATCACTCCTATCTCATTGGCGCATCGCAAACTGAGACAGAGGCCTTCTCCCATCCTGGTGGATGAGACTCCCCATGGATACGCGGGCGAATTTTGCGGAGTGCCGATCCGGCACTAACTGGTTTACTATCAATCGGATACAATCTCGGCTGCCGGAGATGGCACCCGTCGCGCAGACGCTCGTGATGCTGGTACGGGTCGTGCAATACATCTATGCGAATCCGTCGTGAATTCATCTGGAGGAGAAATATGCTTCGCATACGTGGAGTCAGATTCGTGGTTGCGACAATGGTTTTGTCGTCCGCAGGCCTTCTATATACCTCAATTCGGGGCCACGCACAGGATAACCCTTCCGCAGAGGTCAAGGACCACGGCGGCCGCAAGGTTAAAACCGCGGTTAAGCCGGACTATCCACCGGTAGCCCGCCAGATGCGCGTGACGGGAACCGTCCGTCTCGAGGCCACCGTGGCGCCCGACGGCAAAGTGCGCGACACGAAAGTGATCGGAGGGAGCCCCCTGCTGGTTCAGGAAGCCGTTACAGCCGTAAAAAAATGGAAGTACGAAGAGGGTGCAAAAGAGACGGTCGAGACCGTCGAAGTGGTCTTCCAGTGATCCGCAGGCCCAGCTCTACGCGCGTGGGGCGCATTAAATAGAATTGAGAGGCGATCGGAAATGACCATCGGCAGGAAGCTCTATGTCGGGTTTGGTTCCATTTTGGGAATCCTGGTGCTGCTGTTCCTGGTCAGCTTCACCGCAAGTCAACGCGAGCACAGCGCACGAAATACGGGCGCCTCCTCACTCCAGACAATCCAAACCATCGAAAAGATACGCTATCAGGTGATGGAGAATGGCCTCAACCTTCGCAACTACTTGCTCAGTGGCGACCCTCGCGAGGAAGCGGCCGAAGCAACTGGCATTAGGACCTTGGCAAACCTGATGCGCGACGCCCAGAACAAGACGACGGACGAACGCTTGCGGGGAGCCTATTCCGCCATCGAATCGAATCAACGGAGTTGGGAAGACGATTTCTCCAAGCCCCTGATTGACAAGCGCCACCAAGTGGATGCGGGGCAGACCACGGTTTCGGACCTCCAAATTGTCTACCTGCAACGTTCGACAAACGACTGGGTAGAGAAGAGCGTAAAGGAAATGGACGACGCCGAGCGCGGCATTCAGAAAGCGCTCGAGGAGTCGAACGCTTCCGCCACCACCGCCGCGACCTACAGTTCCCTGGCGCTCACGATGGGGACAATTCTGGGGTCCATCATTGGCATGTTCGTTGCCTATCGAACCTCGTTATCTATTACGCAGCCACTTGCCGCGTTAATTAATGTAACCCGGGAGATCGCGGAAACCGGAGACCTGGATCAGAAAATAGAGATTCACAGAGACGATGAGATCGGCTCCCTGGCGGACCACTACCGCAACATGATGCTGCACTTGAAGGAAATGGCCGGCGTGTCCTCCGCCATTGCCGAGGGACGGTTGAACGTGACCGTTCGGCCGAGATCGTCGCGCGACACGATGGCCAACGCGTTTCTGCAGATGATTCGGGGACTGCGTGACCTGGCCATGAAGGTAAGGGACAGCGCCACGGGCGTGGCGTCGGGATCCAGCCAGATGGCAGCAGCGTCAACCGAATCCGCGAAGGTGAGCGTCGAAGCGGCTTCCGCCATCGACGAAGTCACCAGCACGATGCACGAAATGAGCATCAATGTGCAGAATGTGGTGAAAAGCACGCAGATGCAAACTTCGAGCGTCGCCGAAACATCCGCTTCCATCGAGGAGATGGTAGCTTCCATTCAAAGAGTCGCGGACACGGCGCGGACTCTGCTGGAGATCAGCCAGCGCTCCCGGGAAGAGGTGCACACGGGCATTGAGACCATGGAAAAAGCGACCAATGGTCTCACGCGCACCAGCTCGGCCATTCGCTCCTCCTCGGAAATTATCGATGTTCTGGGCCGGCGGGCGGATGAAATCGGCAAAATCATTGAGGTCATCGACGACCTCGCCGAACAAACCAACTTGCTGGCGCTCAACGCCGCGATCGAAGCTGCCCGGGCCGGAGAACATGGACTTGGCTTCGCGGTGGTGGCGGAGGAAGTGCGAAAACTCGCCGAGAAATCGACCCAGTCCACAAAAGAAATCTCCGAGTTAATTCAGGGCATTCAAAAGGAAGCGCGCGAAGCCGTCGAAAACATGGAAAAGAGCACGGCGATGGTCCAGCAGGGCCTCGAGCTGGGCGGCGACTTGAACGTAGCGCTGAACAAGATCTCTGCCGTAGTCTCCGAGGTCTACAAATACGCGCAGCAGATCGGCGGCGCCACCAACGAGCAATCGGCGGGCTCGTCGCAAATTTCAAAATCCACCTCCAGACTGACCGAGATCACCCAGGAAATCAATTCGACGATCGAGGAGCAGGCCTCCGGCGCTCAATCGGTTGTCCGGGCGATGGAAAAGATGCGCGAGGTGGTCCAACAAGCCACGTCCAGTTCCTCGCAACTCGCGGCCATGGCTGAACACTCGGCGAAGCTTTCCCGCAGGCTGATCGAGGCAGCGGACTCTTTCGTTCTCGAGGACCAGGGAATGCAGCGGTCCGGCGGAGGTGCTTCGCGACGGCAATCCGGGGAGCGGGAGCATGCCTCCTCGGATGAATTGCATCACGAATTGGCGCGGGTCTAAGCCTTGAGCCCGGTCATAGACAAGCAGCTGCAAATTGTCGGCCTGCGAATCGGCCGCGAGACGCTGGGACTCCCCATATCGCTGGTGCGGGAAATTGTACGCGTTCCCGAGATCACCCCCGTCCCCAATGCCCCTCCCCATATTGAAGGTGTTATCAATCTGCGTGGCAAGATCATCGCGGTCATCGACCTGGGGAAACGCTTCGGCGAAGCCGCCATCGAGCGCAATTCGAAAAGCCGGATTGTGGTGGTCGAATTGGAAGAGCGGCTGGTGGGGCTGCTGGTGAATTCCGCGTCGGAAGTTTTGAGAATCTCGCCGTCAGAGATAGAGGCACCCCAGAACGTCTTCCCCGATGAAGACATGAATTATGTGACCGGCGTCGGCAAATTGAAGGATCGCTTGATCATCCTTCTCGACCTGAGCCGGATTTTGCAGCGCGCCGAACTGCACCGCCTGAACGAGGTCGCGGAACTAGCCGGCGCAACGATGGACGCGGGAGCGTCCCGGCCGCGCTAGCGCTGATTGGCATCCCAAGGACCGGAGAGCCATGTCCACGACAACACTTACTTACGCCCATTCCGCTGACCGACGCAGAGTTGAAACTCCTGCAGACTCTCGTCTACCAAGAGTGCGGGATGTTTTTCGATGAGCGCAGAATCCACTTCCTGCGCGACCGCGTGCAGCGCCGCCTGAAAGCCTGCCAAATCGAGTCCTTCTATGGGTACTACCGCCTCCTGACCAGCCGCGAGGGCAAAAACGAACTGATCGCGCTGCTTGAGAATCTGACCGTCAACGAAACCAGTTTCTTCCGAGCCAAACCCCAGCTGGAATTGTTTCAGAAAACCATCCTGGAGGAGTTGCTGCATCGAAAGCAGGCGCGCCGCGATTGGAGTCTGCGCGTCTGGAGCGCGGGCTGCTCGACCGGACAAGAGCCCTACAGTTTGGCCATGATGATCTGCGATGCTCTCGCATACTACTATCTCCGAAACCCGCTCCCGGTGGAGATGCCCTCACCGAAACCGATGGTTCCTCCGCCCTGGAAGGTGGAAGTTCTCGCGAGTGACATGAGTTACTCCGGCCTCGTTACGGCGCAACAAGGCGTTTACAACGAGGCGCATATGGAACCCGTGGACTACACGTGCCGCCTTCGCTATTTCGACCGGCTCGCCGACAAGTATGTGGTGAAACCGGCGCTGAAGAGCCTGATCCAATTTGACTTTCACAATCTGAAGGCGGACTTCCTGCCGCGGCGTAACGACATCATTTTCTGCCGGAACGTCATGATCTATTTCGATGAGCCCGAGCAAAAACGACTGATCGAAAAGTTCTATCATTGCTTGAACCCGGAAGGCTACCTGTTCGTCGGCCATGCCGAAAGCTTATTCGGCTTGAGCAGCAAAATTCCGGATGATCCATCAGAACAATGCCACCACCTATCAGCGCATCGAGGTGGCCGGTTGAACTTTTTTTCCGATGAACGCGCCGCCGAACTTCGCGAACTCTTCTTTGAGAGCGCGCAGGATTTGCTTCAGGAGCTGAATGAAGCGGGGATCCTTCTGGAGAGTGATTCGGGCAACTCGGACGCGTTGGCTCGCGTCCGCCGCGCCATGCACACGCTCAAGGGCGATTCCGCCGCCTGCGGATTCCGGGAGCTGAGCGAGCTTGCGCACGGCCTAGAGGACTTGCTGACGCCCGCTCTGGTCATCGAGCGAGGCGAGACCGTCGCCGAAATCGTTCTCGCCGCCGCGGACAGTTTCCATGCCATGCTCGGATCCTACCGCGGCAATTTACAGCCACCCGACATCAGCGAACTCCGGGCGCACATTCACAAACTTGCGGAACTCCCCGAATCCGTTCGCGAGCCGCAGCCCGTGCAGTCACGGGCGGAATGGACTCCCAAAGAAAAGGCTCGCATCCTCGAAGCTCTGCGCGGCAGTGAGACGGTGTATCAGATCGTTCTGCGGATGGACCCGTCCCTGCAGATGCCAGCGGCGGCTTTGCAACTGGTTCGTGCCGCCTTGGAACAATGTGGAACCATCCTGGCGCAGTCTCCGGCCAGCGGAGTGCCTTTGCAAACCCTGGCCGCGGTTCATGTCGCTCTGGCGAGTTCGCGGCCTTCTGATTGGATACGTACGCGGTGCCACGTGCCCGGTATCGTCTCGGACGTTTCGTTGGAGCCGCTGAAAGCGGTCGAGGGCCAGCCTCGGGATGCCCTACAGATCCTCCTGGAAGCCGAGACAACAGCCGACTCCGCCGTGCATGCATCCCCGGAGAATGGACAAACCGAATCCCCCGTCGAAGGAACTGCAGGGGCCCCCGGCGCCGGGGGAGGAATGCTGGGGTCAAATGAGGCCTGGCTCCGCGTCGAAACAGGACGCATCGACACGGTCATGAATCTGATCGGTGAGTTGATTATCGGAAAATCGATGTTGCACCGCGCCGTCGCCGAATTCGATCAAAAGTATCCCAAGGACGCGTTGCGCAACCGTCTGGGCGACGCCCTCTCCTTTCAATCGCGTGTTCTCGGCGAATTGCAAAAATCGGTGATGAAGATCCGGATGGTCCCCGTCGAACAACTCTTCCGGCGTCTGCCGCGCATCGTCCGCGACGTCGCCAAAGTCCGCAAGAAGGAAATCGCCATCGAAATGGCCGGGCAGAACACGGATTTGGACAAGAGCGTGCTCGACGCACTGGCCGACCCGCTCGCTCATCTCGTCCGCAACGCCGCCGATCACGGCATCGAAACACCGGAAGCCCGGCTGGCGTGCGGAAAGTCAGCCCGCGGGACAATCCGGTTGGACGCCTATCACCAGGGAAATCAAGTCGTCATCGAAATTTCGGACGATGGCCGCGGAATCGGTCACGAGAAACTTGTCCGGAAGGCGATTGAGGCGGGCTTGGTGTCGGAAAAGGATGCCCGAGGGTTGTCCCACGATGAAATTCTTAACCTGGTATTTCATCCCGGACTTACCACGGCTGAAGAAGTCACGGAGATTTCCGGACGGGGCGTGGGCATGGATGTTGTAAAGACCACCATGGACCGATTGAAAGGCAAAGTGATGGTCGAAAGCGAACCAGGGCGCGGCACGACGTTTCAACTCGTTGTGCCCTTGACGCTGGCGAGCATCCAGGCGCTGATGTTCCGCGTGGACAATCAACACTATGCTGTCTCCCTCGATTCCGTGCTGGAGATCTGCGCGGGCCAGCGACAGTGAGATCCACGAGATCGACGGCCACGAGGTTCTTCGATTGCGCGACCAGGTTCTCAGCGTCGTGCGGCTGGATCAATTGATTGTAAACGTGGCGCCGGCCGCGGCGCGAAAGACGCGGCACTTCGTGGTCACCATCGGAGCGGGCAGCCGGCGGTTTGGTCTGATCGTCGATGGCTTGATCGGCGAAGAGGAACTGGTCATCAAGGCGTTCGAGGATCGCCTGGTCGCGTCCGATCTGGTGAGCGGCGCATCCATCCTGGGCGACGGAACGGTTGTGCTGATTCTGAACGTCCCGTCGGTGGTTTCTCACCTGACCCGCAAGCGTGTATTAGAGGTATCGGCATGAGGAAACCGGTTCGCGTACTGGTCGTGGACGATTCCGCGCTCATGCGGAAATTGATTCCCCAATTGCTGCAGGGCGATCCGTCGATCGAAGTCGTGGGAACCGCGATGGACGGCTTGTTGGGACTAAAAAAGATTGGCGAGTTGCATCCCGATGTCGTGACGCTCGATCTGGAGATGCCGAGGATGGACGGCCTCGAAATGCTCCGGGAGATCGTGCGGCGATATCACATCCCGGTCATCGTCGTCAGCAGCCACAACGAAATGGGCGCGTATTCGGCTTTGAAAGCGCTTGCTCTCGGAGCGTTTGATTTCGTGGCCAAGCCCGGCGACGCGCAGACGGGCGGCCTGGAGCAGATAGCCAGGGAACTCTCGGTAAAAATCAAGGTGGCGGCAATCTCGGGACCGCCCAAACTATCCAGTAGTCCTCCGCCGTCCGCACACCCGTCTCCGAAAGTGAAGCCGACCGACGCCAAGCCGACGCGTTCGATCGCCATCGGCGTTTCGACCGGCGGGCCGAATGCCCTGCAATACATTTGCTCGCAACTTCCGGCGGACTTTCCGGGATGTTTACTGATCGTGCAACACATGCCGGAGGGATTCACCGGGATGTTCGCGCGCCGCTTGGACGACTGTTCGTCCATTAACGTGGTGGAGGCGCGCTCGGGTGACATTCTCGCTCCGGGACGCGCTTTGATTTGCCCCGGGAACCGCCATGTAAAAGTCCGGCGCATTCCCCAGGGAGACATCGTTGTGCTCGTGGACCAGGCTCCGGTGAACGGCCACCGGCCGTCGGTCGACGTTTTGTTTCATTCGGTAGCCAAGGAATTCGGGCCCGAAAGCGCCGCAGTCCTCATGACGGGAATGGGCGACGACGGCGCCGATGGCATGCGGGCCGTCCAAGCAGCGGGCGGCGTCACCATTGCGCAAAGCATGGACACCTGCGTCGTGGATAGCATGCCTCGCGCGGCAATCGAAGCCGGGACTGCCAGCCGGGTCGTACCGCTCGATGCGCTTCCCAGCGTTTTACAAACGTTGAGTTCCAATGACCGCTCTCGGACACGTACCGACACGTCGGATCTCGAAACCCCCCGCGGAGCACGACGATGAACCGGAATGGGGGAGGAGAAAATCATCATGGAGTTTAAACCTCTGACTTGTGAAGACCAGCCCAAGGTCCGTTTTCTTGTGGTGGACGACTCGGTCTTCGCCCGCAAGAACCTGTGCAAGATGGTGCAAGCCTTCGGGGGCGAAATCGCCGGCGAAGCGGGAGACGGGATCGCGGCGATCGCGGAATATGCCCACACTCATCCGGACATCGTGTTGATGGACATCACGATGCCGAAGATGGAAGGCATCGAGGCCGTGGAACATATTGTGCGCGACCACCCGGAGGCACGCATCGTCATGGTCTCCTCGGTGGGATACCAAGACAATATTCTGTCCGCCTTACAAAAGGGCGCGCGCCATTTCGTCCAGAAGCCCGTGAAGCCGGAAGCTCTATACGAGATCATCCGCTACGTGTTGAACGACCAGGTGGCGCCAGCGCCAACCGCGGCAGGAGAAATCCAATCATGAAAATGGACCTGATGCAGCCGTTCATCAACTCCCTGGACGCGGTGATCGCGGAAACCATGGGATGCTCCGCGGAAATTGCCGACGTCACCATGGAACAAGGAAATTATAAACGGACCGGCATCGCCGCTCTGGTCGGAATTAGCGGCGAGATCGAAGGGCGCGTCATTCTCGACATGGACATGGCCGCGGCACAGCAGGCGACTGCCGATCTTGTGGGCCCAGCGGGCAGCCTTACGGAAGAAACGGCGCGCGAGACGGTTTGCGAGCTGACCAACATGGTGATCGGGAATGCCGTAACACAGCTGAATAACTTCGGCTGCAAATTCAGAGTGCACCCGCCCGAAATTTATGCCTTGGACGGCGGGCTGCAAGGGGCGGCCGACACGGAAGCGGTCGTGCTGCGGTTTGAGACGCCGAAAGGAACTGTCTACCTGAACATCGCCATCCGCTATAAGCAACGCCGCGCCGGTGAGCGGCCCCAGGCGAAAGTCCTTTGCCCCTGAGCGGAGTCTTCGAGCGCCGGCCAGTTTTCCATTGCTGACCGTCTATTTCGTGTCGGCGAGAGCCGCTCCCCGCACGGTTCCCTCTTTTGTGCCGTCGCCCGGTTTTCGCCGGATGCTTTTCGCGACTACTTCCGCGAGGTCCAGGATCTCGATATCGTCGCGCTTCGCGTGGTTGGCAGCGTCTCGTAGCATGATGGGGCAATACGGGCAGGCGACCACCACCGTCGGCACTTTTGTTGCGGCTAGCTGAGCGAATCGAAGTTGGTTCACTCGCCCTTTGTCTTGGCCTCGGGAATCGTCCGCGATGAACAGTTGCGCGCCGCCTGCGCCGCAGCACTGCGTGTTCGCACCATGATGCGCCGTTTCCGTGATCGCAATTCCCGTGGAGCGCAGAATCTCCCGAGGTTGCTCGGTGATGGCTCGGCCTCGGGCCAGGTAACAGGGATCATGGTAGGTCGCCGGCGTAACGGAAGGTACGATCGGAAGCTTTGGCAGCAGTTCCGCGATCAGTTCCGAATGGTGCAGGACCCGGACGCCTAATTTCTGATACGCCGCGATCTGGCGGTAATCCTTGTCGAGCATGGTGGTGCAGTGCGGGCAGCACGATACAAGGTTCTTTACTTGCGCGTTCGCGAACGTCCCTATTACCTTCTCGGATAGTTGCAAGAACAGATATTCATTTCCGGCGCGCCGCGCGGGCTCGCCGCAGCACGTTTCACGGGGCAGCACTCCCCAGGAAAAGCCAGCCGCGTCGAGAATCTGTTTCATCGCCAGGGCTACCGCCTGCCCGTGCGGATCGAAACTCAATCCACATCCGAGCCAAAACAGCCATTCCTGTTTTCCATCGAATACCGGAAATTGATTGGACTCGATCAGTTTTTGCCGCGACTCCTGAGCGATGCCCCAGGGATTGTGCGGGGCCCGTTCCATGGTCGTAAACAACTGAACGACTTTGCCGTTCGTCACGCGGCCCTCGCTTACCAGTCCACGCCGAAGGTCGAGAATTTTTCTTCCCACATGCTCGATGCCGACGGGACACACATACTCGCACGCGCCACAGGATAAACATTGGAAAAGATCATCCTCGGAGACGAAAACTTTCTTTTCCGCTTTTTCTTCGGAGGTTCCCGCAACGAGGTCCCCGCCCGAGAGAGCGCCACTTTGCAAGTCGAGGATGATTTCCTTCGGGCTGAGAGTTTCCCCGGCAAGGTTCGCGGGGCAAAACTGGGTGCAGCGTCCGCACTCGACGCAAGCGTTCACGTCGAGAATGTCCTTGGCGTCAAAATCCTGGAAGCGAATGATCCCCAGATCCTCGCCTTCCTCGCGCAGCGGGCGCATCGCGCTGGTCGTTTCCGACCGCAAAAATATGGTGATGGGAGAAAGCAAAAGATGTAGGTGCTTCGATCTCGGGATCACGACCAGGATCGAAAAGAACGCCACCGTGTGCATCCACCAGTTCACTTTCCAAGCCGCGCCGCCGGCTGGAAATACGCCCCACTCCAGAAGATACGTCACCATAAGCGCGGTGATGAGAACGGCCACCAGGCCTGAAGTGGCGGAATGTTTTCCGAGAGCCTTCGGCCGCAACACGAAGCGGCGGAACGAAAGTCCAGCCATGCCCGCGATTACGGCAAAAGCCCAGACGGCGGCGAACGCTCCATACCAGCCGTGCGCAGGCGATGCATTTTCAAGTCCAAGCAGGCCGAGGAGGAGGTGTTCCGCGCTCACCCAGGCGAAAACGAGAAATCCCCAAACGACGGCGGCGTGGAGAATACCTACGAGGGGCCGGTCGCGCACGACCCGATATTGCAAGATGACTTCCACAAACACGCGCCACACCCGCTTGGTGATGCGGTCGAGCCCGAGATCCCAATGTCTTGTGAAAATGGAAGAGAGCCGCCGATTGACAGTCGTCAGGAATAGCCAGACGCTTCCGAGAGATAGCGTGCAAAATACCGCTCTCGAGAGACCGCCGAAAGGAACGACGACTCCGAATGCAATCGCGAGCATTGCAATCATCCAGAAGCCTTCCTTGGTTCCTCTTGAGCGGAAGTTCATTCTTGGCAAGTGCTCCAGGGGTTCGTCATTATTTCCAGCAGCCTCTCGCGCGTGTAAGCATACATGAACCCCGATTATAGTTGGAGAGAGGCGATTCCTCCTGGTTCCATCGCGAATGGGCGTGCCGGAAGAGGCCTCGGGTGCAACACAGGCACGTCAGGCGCGGGCGCCCCTGGTCAGCGAAAGCTAGCCCGACGCGTTGAAGGGGCGCCCTCGTCCCGATGTAGATCGGGATTCGTATAGAAGAATTATGGCCGCTGTTTAGGCCGTTTTGTGGAGGACCACTGGCCGGTCGGAGTGTCTTATTGCGGAGTTCCCCCTAAGGACCGGCTGGGGGTGGCGTTCCTGGGGGAGGTTGCCCAGAAAGTGGCACGCCGGGGGCCGTGGTGGGCCCGGTGGGCGCGCTGGGCGCCGGACCCTGGCCGGGGATCGCCACCTGTTGTTTGGGATTCCAGATAAATTCCCACAACTCGTAGGTATCGCCGCCTTCGTAGACACGGAGCGAATCTTGCTTGACTTTGCTTGCGACACCGATAATGTTTCCGCCGATCACTGCACCTTCCAGGGACTGCGGCTGGGGCGTCTGCCCATTGATTTGGCCCATTTGGCTGGGTGTGCCGAAAGCGTTGCTGGAGCTTGCGCCCGGGCCTCCCGGCAGTGTCGGGGTCGTAATCAGAGCCTGGAGCAAACTGGTGCGGCGGAGGCTCCCGATTAATTGGCCGCCCGGGCCGACATAGATAAACCGCCAGCTTCCGTCCTCTTTGTTCATGGGCTCGGTGTAGGCCTGACGGAGGAAGCGGACTCCGTTGGTTTGCTTCACCAGATCGTCAACCTTCGTCGGGTATTTGCCGAATTTTCGAAAATACAAACCAATGGAGCGCTGGTATTGCTCTCCGCGCCAAGCCAATTCTGTTTCGCGCTCTCGCCGGCCTTGCGTATCAATTCGGAGGGCTGCGGTGGTCGCCAAAAGGATCATGGTCGCGACCATGAAGATGACCATCAGGAGGGCGTAGCCTCCTTGGTTGTGAGGGCGCGAATTGTTTCTCATTGGCAACAAGGCGATCAACCGTTGGGTCCAATCTCCTCCAGAGTCAAAGTGGTGCGGCGCCCCGAAGCAACTTCCTCGAGATCCGCCGTCGTGCTCGAAATCTTCACCACGCGGAAGTGCCCCAGCAGGGTGTCGCCCTCGCCCGCAACGAAAACTTCCTCATTGTTAGCGGTCGCAAAAAATGCGCGCCGATGACTTCCCTTGGAATCGCTCACAAATCCGAAATACTTCGCGTCCACGGTCAAAGGCGGCGGGCCGGCGGGGGCGGAGGCGCCACGTTCACCGGCGCCACCGGTGCGGGCAGCGGTGGAGGGGGAGGCAACGTGGCGATAAAAATATTCCGGTGAGCGCCCTTATATTCCAGGCTGAGAAAATGCTGAAGGATGTCCAGGCGCAGGGCCGGGTTGTCTATGAGCGGCCCCGCAATCGGTCCGGCCGCAGTGGGAGATTTCACGGAATCAACTGACGTCCGGAAAGTAAAGTAGAGAGTGAGGCCCAACACGGGGAGAAGCAATGCAAGCACGATCATTTGATTGCGGCGCGACATGTCAGGTCCGGAAATAGGTCCTCAACTGAATATTCAAGCGAATTTTCCCCGCATTGCTGGAAGCCAAGGACAGACTGTCCAACACATAAAAGTGGTCCGAATGCTCGAGTTTATCCAAAAAGTTCACCAGGCTCGCATAGTCTCCCTCGACGGCGGTGATAATGTCTATCTCCATGAGTCCTCGAGCATCGGGAGCGAGCTGGTGGAAGGTAATCGTATCGGTCTGCAAGCCAGCGGAATGAGACAACTGGCCCAGGTCCTCGCTGACGGCTGAATAACCCGCTCCGGCGGGGCGGAAATGCGTCGTAAAGAATTCATCCCACTGTTTTTCGTCCGCGGGGAGCTCCGCACGGAATTTTTCGAGGCGCGCGTTATCCGCGCGGTAGGATTTTTCCATCAGTTCCAGGCGCTTCATCTGATCGGGGGCCATTCGCGGCGCCTGGCTCAGCCTAAAATTGAAAACCAAAAGAAGGACATCCAGCCCCAGGACGACAATGACGCCCCAGCGGACGATCGCTTTGCGATGTTCAATAATTTCACTCATCTCAGATCACCGAATACTGGGCCTGGAGCGCCAACATCACGCGGTCGGTTTGATCCGGCCGGTTCATGTTCGCTTCATTCAAGAGCTCAATATGCGAAAACTCGGGCGACGTCTCCAAGGTTTTCAGAAATTTCAATTTCCCTTCATCCGTCAAGGCGCCCACAACGAACCGCAGCTGCACGATGTCGCCCGCCAGCTTGGGTTCGATGCTCACCACGCGGACCCCTTCGGGGAGGATACTTTCCAGGTCCATGAAAATCTTGATCCAGGGAAAAGCCCTTTGCTGGATGAGAGCATTCAGATAGGCGGCGCGCTGGCGGCGCTTGACGGTTTCGGGCTGGTCGAAAAATGCCGAGAGCACTTGACGCTGTTGTTGCAGCGCGGCAATCTGGTTTTCGAGCGCGGCCTGCCGCGCGCGGAAAGCTCGGTCGGCTCTCCAAACGCTATACGCATTCCAGGAAAGGAAAAAAAATCCCAGTATGGCAAGAGAACCAAGGAGCGATGAACCCACCGTGAACCGGCGTTTGCTCTCCAGCGGTGCGGTTGCCAGATTGAGACGAACCTTCATAGAACCTCGGTTTCCTTTCCTATTCTAACGCAGGTAGCGCGCTGGCGCGCCAGTCTTGTCTCAGACTTTCCTGTGCTCCAGCGGGCCAAGCCGCCGGACCTTACGGTTGTGGACGGCGCGGCGGAGGGTTCGGCTGCCCTCAGCACAAGAGCCGCGCACCACATGACTTGCCACGCCAACTTCTACGCCCCACGGTTTCGCGTCCATCCGATCAGTGCATCCAGGTCGCGATCGGCAAGCGGCTGCTCATCGGTACGAACCCGTCCCTCCGTCAACGCCGCGCTCAGAAGCGAGCCGACCGGACAATGCAACTCGCGTTCGAGTGGTTCTCGGAACTCCTCGGTTCGATCGCCGAGTCCCGCCAGCCGGACCTGCGCAATTCCCTCGCTCCAGGAGTCCTGATAGTACGCCGACAGAGGATAGATTTCATCGAGAAGCGCCTGCGGAGTCAGGTGCATGGCATCCGCGGGCAGCGTGATACAGCGGTATCCGCATAACACGCCTTCCCGAACAATGGCGGTCGTCAAGGTCGAACCCGCGACACGCGCCAGGAGTGCCGGCCGGCCGTCGGCCAGCAGCGGCAGCGCAGCCAGCGTCGAACTCATGACCACGCCAGGCGACATGCCCATCGATTCCAGGAGCGATTCGTACTCGCGGACGATGCGCAACCTCGCGAGGCCCGTGACGATATCGACTCCGTCACCGCGGGGTGCCTGGCGCATGTAGGAAATCAATGTTTCTTCCGCCTCGAAGGGCACGCTCTTTTTGAGCCGCCAGCGGAGCATGGGAACCGCCTCCTCCGACTTCCTGGGAAATACGTCAAAATGAAGCACGAACACGCGAATCACGGCGTCGGGAAGCAGTAAAGCGACTTCCTCGTCCTTGGCTTGCAGACGAGAAAATACTCGGCCCACCGCCGCGCGCACGGCGTCCGGCTGGATTAAGTTGGATTCCGCCGCCGTCGGCAAAATAGAACCAGGGGGAAGCGCTTCGACGGCGTAGCCCTCCAGGACCATTCCGGAGCGCCCCCAGCGCGCGGCAGCGACATAGTCGATGGCAATCTCGCAGGCGATCATCGGGTGCGGGACGGCGTCAAACCATCGCGCCATTCGCCGAACGAGAGGGCTCTGGTAAATCCCCTGCCGGATGCTGTTGCCTTTAGTCAATGAAGGTCACCTTGTTGATTTCCTTGAGCGTGGTGATCCCCTCGCGTACCTTGGACAGGGCGGAGTCCCGCAGAAACGTCATCCCTTCGTCCCGCGCGACGCGCTTGATTTCCGAAGTCGGCCGGCGGCTGATGATCATCTCGCGGATATGGTCGGACAGATCCAGCAATTCGGAAATGGCGCTGCGGCCACGGAAGCCGGTGCCGGAGCACTCCAGGCAGCCGACTCCTTCGACAAATTGGATTTGGCTCCAGACATCCGGATCCAGACCGGAAGCGCGCAACACATCCGGAGAATAGCGCACCGCCTTCTTGCAATGCACGCACACCACGCGGACCAGTCTTTGCGCGAGGATGCAATTCAACGCCGAGACAAAGTTGTAGGGCTCCACTCCCATGTTGATAAAACGGCCGATGACGTCGGTGACGTTGTTGGCGTGGACGGTGGTAAAGACCAAGTGTCCCGTGAGCGCGGATTGAATCGCGATCTGTGCGGTTTCATTGTCTCGAATCTCGCCCACCATGATCTTATCCGGGTCGTGGCGGAGGATGGAGCGCAATCCGCGGGCAAAGGTCAGACCTTTTTTCTCGTTCACGGGAATTTGCGTGATGCCGCGAACCTGGTATTCGACGGGGTCTTCGATGGTAATGATCTTGTCTTCGTCGGATTTGATTTCGTTAATGGCGGCGTAGAGAGTGGTCGTCTTTCCCGAGCCCGTGGGCCCGGTGACGAGCACCATCCCGTAAGGTTCGCGGATGTATCTGCGGAACTTACGCATATCCTCACCCGAAAAACCGACCACTTCGAGGCTGAGGTTGGCAAACTTTTCCGAGAGGGTTTCCTTGTCGAGCACGCGAAGCACCGCGTCTTCTCCGTGAATCGAGGGCATGATCGAAACGCGGAAGTCCACGAAACGGCCTTTGTAGCGGACGCGAAAACGCCCGTCTTGCGGGACGCGCCTCTCGGCGATGTCCAGTTCACTCATGACCTTGATGCGGGAAATAATCGTGGAGAGCCAATCCTTGGAAATGGGCGCCATCGCATGAACCAGGACTCCGTCAATGCGATATTTGACCGCGACTTCGATGTCACGGGCCTCGATGTGGATGTCCGAGGCGCGGCGTTCGAGCGCGGTGAAAATGACCGTGTCCACCAAGCGAACCACGGGACTCACGGCCGACTCACGCGTCAGACTGTCCGCGGTAAGCGACGAGTCTGCTTCCTCGTCCTCCTCGACCACTGTCAACGTGAATGCTTCGGTCGCTTGATCGAGCACGCGCTGGGATTGTTCGGTCCGTTTCAGGAGGTCGCCGATTTGCGTGGGAGTGGCAACTTTCAGGATCAACTTCTTGCCCAGCAGCAAGGGGAGTTCGTCACTCAACAGGACCTGGCTGGGCTCGGCGACAGCAATCACGAGCGCCGTGCCCTGGGCTTCCATGGGCACAAAGTTGAACCGGAACATCAATTCGGCGGGAATACTGCGGAACAACTCGGGATCAATGCGTTGTTCGAATAGATCCACGAACGGACAGCGGTAGCGTTCCGCCAGACGGCGCGAGCGTTCGCGTTCGTCCTGAGGGTCGGACGCCGCAGCGACTATGGTTTGATCGAGTGTGCTCATTGGACGATTCCTATCTCTAGCCGCCGGCCGACATCGAGAACATGGGCAAATACAGCGCCACCAGGATAAAAGCGATCAAGACTGCCATGAACATCAAAATGGCGGGCTCGATCAGCGCGACCAGGTTCGCCAGCCGATTGTTCACTTCGTCTTCGTAAAATTCCGCAACACTGGCGAGCATGGGCGAAAGAGCGCCACTGGCTTCGCCAACTTCAACCATTTCGAGGGCCAATTCCGGCACGAGTCCCGTGGACGAAAGCGCGTCGTGCAAGGACTGCCCTTCACGGACCAATTTCGCCCCATGGGTGATCGCGCCCGAAACGAGGCGGCCGCTAATCGCGTCCCCGGCCGTTTCCATGGCCTGCACGAGAGGGGTACCGCCAGCGAGTAAGGTCGACAGCGTCCTGCAAAACTGAGCGAATTGAAACTTGGTGAGAATGTCGCCAACCAAGGGGAGCCGCATTCGCAGACGCTCCACGGCCAACCCTCCGCTTTCGGACCGCGACCACACGAACGCCCCCAACGCAACAACCACCAGGATTCCGATCGCCGCCAGCAAGAACGGGCGGTAGGTGACCGTTACCGCCAGCAATATGCGTGTTGCCGCCGGCAGATTTATGTTCAAATCACCGTAAAGAAGTGCGAATTTCGGAATCACCGTGCTGACCAGGTACATCACGATCAGCGTGGCGGCGCAAACGAGAATCGTTGGATAAATGAGAGTGGCGATCAGTTTCTTTCTCAATCCGGTGGTGACACGTTGATAGGTGATGTAGTACTCGAGGACGCCGGACAGATTGCCGCTCTTTTCTCCGGCCAAAATCGAGGTGGTGTACACCTTCGGGAAGACTCCCTGCTGCTCCAGCGCTGCAGACAGGTTGGTGCCTTCACGAACCAGGCGCCGGACCTCGCCGAGGATGGGTCGAAGCCGTGGTGCGGCGGCCCGTTCGGCCAACAGGTCAAGAGACTTTAGGATGGGGATGCCAGCCTTGATCAGCGTGTTAAACTGCTGATTGAAAACCAGAAAGTCATTTCCACTCACTGTTTTGTCGCGCCGCCGCCCAAGGGCCGCCCCAAAAACAACGTCACGAGGGCGAACCTGATAGACGAATAGCCCGCGGTCAGAGAGCTTCTGGCGCGCTTCGGAAATTGACTCCGCAGGCTCGACTTGAGAATAAACCCGCCCGCTCGCGTCAGCGACTTTGCAAACAAACTCAGCCATGGTAATGAGTGTACCTCAAACAACTAGATGCCAAAAGGCGTGGCGAGGCTGCGTGCGCAGGATGATAACTCCTCTTCAATCACAAAGAATAAACATCCCGAGCACGCCGCAGGTCATGCGAAGCCTCCCCAATCCCCTCTCACAAGAACAACAAGCTCAAAACACGACACCAAAGACGGCACTTGCCAACCCCGCCCTCCCTAATTAGAATCTGCCAGCATTGTGGCTTCGGGCGTCTTGGTATCGGCCAGGTATTCTGGACTTCAGGGAGCCGCTAACCGAGAAGCCCCCTTGAGAGACGGGGCTAAGTTCAAATTCGAAGCGCCCAGAGGAAAAAGGGGAGCGTGCGAACCAGCTTCCGCCTACCTTGACTTTACTACAAACGGGCCCCCACGCACGAGCTGGAGACGAAACTCTCCGGTTCGATTTCGCGGCGTCCCAGGCGATTCCTCCAGCGGATGAGCCTCTCGGGACGCCGCTTCTATTTGAGGTGAATTACAGGCCATTGCCGTTCCGCCCGGGTGTCTTCGCACGAGAGCTTCAACATGGAATTTTAGCATAGGCGACGTCAGGGCAATTCCTAATTCTAGGCGCACCATTTTCCTGAATGGCGTCTTTCCGCCCGCCAATCGGGAGAGTGGCGTCCCCGGGATTGTTCATGGACGCACCAAATGATTCGTGCGGCCCCGATCCCAAGTGAAGTGGAGTGGTTCTCCTCCCTACGCGTGGCTCGCCAGCAAATGGAGAAACGCACACGCCGGCTGCGTGCCGCGGAAAATTCCCCGGCCAGATATTTTTTAGGCGGGCTTGGACTAGCTGCCGCGAGAGGGCAATCAAGGGGATGTGTTATTGAGCGCCGCGCCGTCCACGATTGCCACGCCGGCGGGCGGGTGGAATTCAAACATTTCTTGTGGCAGCGGCAACCCTTGTTTCCAGTCTCCGAACCGATACTCGAGTTCGATTCCGCCGGCTTGCCGAATCCGCACGCTGGCAAGTTCCCCGCTGGACGAATCCACTTCGAGCAGGACTTCCGTGAAGTCTCCGGCACCAGGCAATTCCGTGGAATCCCGCGAGGAATCGGTGCCGGTGGCGGGCCTAAACTCTTTCTCGCCCATGGGCAAGCAACGCAGAATGGCGTGGCCCGCGGGAGTCGCCTTTTCGATGACCAGGTCTATGCGGCTGCACAACCGGGATAGGTTTGCTTTACCCGTCAACAGAGCTAGCGGGGTGCGCCAGTCCGAGCTTTCCTTGACGGGCGCCCTTGTGGCGGTGCGGTCGGCAGGAACATAAAACCAGACGGTCTTTCCATCCGCAAGAAAGAGTTTTTTTTCAGGGGCTTCGTATTCCCAGCGCATGCGGCCCGGCCGGCGGAAATACACTGTGCCGGACTCGATGCGCGCCTCGCGCGGGCCGGCACTGTAGCGCTCTAGAAACACGGCACGAAGAGTCTGCGCGTGGCGGTAGTGCTGCTCGAGGAGTTGCGCGACTTGTTTCGCGGAATCGGCGGGATCTTTCGCAGGCACTGCACACACACGCGATAGAATGCACGCCGCGACGAAGGCAAGCGTGGTGATGGCGCTCCCTGGCGATCGTGGCGGATTCACAAACAGAGTGTAACAGGAAGTGACGGGGACAATTCGTGCTAGAGGGTGTCTACCGCGGAACGGCCAAATCGTCAGTTGATCGGCGCATCGCCTGGCCCGGCAGGCACGGATGGGTTGGACCGGATCACGGAAGTTTGATCCGCATAGAAATGACGGTCGCCCGAACTCCCTGGGACTTGCGGGTCCGCCGTCACGGAATACGTCCCGATATTTCCCTGCGGATCCGGCGCGCCGGGTGTGAGCGAAATGAGATATCCGCTTTTCAGCCCGGCCGCAAGAACTTGATCGATCAACCCCGCGTTATTCGGATCGGCGACCACGCCATTGCCAGAGAGCTTGGTCAAACTATCGGCGTAACCGACGCTCCACATGGTGGAATACAGGGCCTGTGCTGTCGAAATGGTACGAAGACTCTGTATGGCCGAGGCCTCGTTCGCGCGCATCCTGGAATGGATAAAATTGGGTATGGCAATCGCCGCGATGATCAGGATCACGGCCACGACAACGAGCAGTTCGATGAGCGAAAACCCGTTGGCGGCACGGTTGCGGACTCTCGGATTGTTCGGCTCTCCCTGGCGTCGCATGATTTTTCTCTCCCGTCTGCACCCTCGCCTTGATTGCCTTTGAATTCTGCCCATGGTGTTAAACCAGCGGGAGGAAGGGCTTCCTTCCTCCCCGAATCAGTTGGCTCCAAATCTTACTAGCTGATCGGTGTGCTGGACGCAGTGGCGCCGGCTGCAGGATCGGCGCGGATCACACCACTCTGGTCCGTGAAGAAGCTGCGTTGCCCGCTGACGCCCTGAGTCACCGCAAGGGCAGTGATTGTGTACGATCCCACGACCCCGCCAGACACAGTACCCGTGTACGTGATGTTGTATCCGCTCTTGATACCGCTAGCCAGAACAGAATCAATCAGATCCGCGGTCGTAGAAGTAGGAGGGGGGGATGCCACTGGACCCAAACTTCCAAGAGTGCCTGGATATTGTCCGTAGGTCGTCGAATAAGCGACTGAGGACGTGTTTATCGTACGCAGAGCAGAAACGGCGGACGCTTCATTGGCCGCTATCTTGGAACGCAGCAAGTTCGGAATCGCAATGGCGGCGATGATCAAAATGATCGCGACCACGATCAGCAACTCAATCAGCGAAAAACCCTTTTCTTTGTTGTGCATACTTGCGTGCTCCTTAACAGGACTGGAATATTTTCTGCCGGGCACAAACCTTCGGTCCCGTGCCGGGGTGACGGGTAAGAGTGAGTGCAAACCGAATGCCACAAAGTCCCGAATCTAGAAGCCTGTGTTCTATGCGTATAACACCTGCACAATCAATAAGATACATGAATTACGGCAGGCGGTATTATCTGAATTTTTGAATAGCCAGAGACCGAACAAGATAGCTGTGACAATATTTGTCGCTCCTGAAGGCCAGAAAGCGGCACAGGTCGCCGGGCCACTTCTTGGGAAACCGGGAGCGAATCGCTGGTGATCTGGGCAAGCACGACTCCAAGAATAATGAAGTCGAGGTCCCGGCAGCTAACCAGAACGACAATCAGGAACCGCAAAGGATCTCATCCTCATTGCGAGCCGGGTGATGAATCCGTAGACTTGGACACTCCGGAAAAGTAGAGTCTCGCGGGCCCGGCGCGAGGGCGATACGCACCCATGAAGCAATCTTTGAAGCGCCTTTTCAGCTCCCCCGTGTTTATTGTTGGCTTTGCTTTCGCCCTGCGTATGACCGTCATGTGCGTGCTCTGGCGACAAGCGCCCGCTCCAATCAAAGCCAATCCACCCTTTGGCTTCGAGTTGGGCCGGGTGGCGAGAGCCATCGCCGCAGGTGAGGGATTTTCGTCTCCACTGCACGATATGGATACGGGGCCGACGGCTTGGTTCACGCCGATCTATCCCTATCTTGTGGCCGGGATTTTCAAACTTTGGGGAATTTACAGTGACATGTCGCGGGTCATCATCGCGACTCTGAACTGCGCCTTCGCTGCGCTGACGATTGTGCCGATCCATGGCATCGCCAAGAAATCGTTTGGGGAAGGCGTCGCCCTTGGCGCCTCATGGGTCTGGGTGTTTCTTCCGACGGCCCTCTACTTTCCCATCGTATGGATATGGGATACGGCCCTTACGGCGCTCTTTTTCATGCTAATTTTCTGGGCGACGCTGGCCTTGCGAGGGACCAAAACCATTCGACCATGGGCAGGTTACGGAGCGTTGTGGGTGGTCGGAGGGTTGATCAATCCCTCGATCCTTTCCCTATTTCCGTTTTTCCTGGGATGGCTGGTGTGGAACGAACGGAAAGAAGCGGGCCCTTGGGTAAAGCAAGCAGCAGCGGTACTTCTGTTGTTTACGATTGGCCTGGCGCCGTGGACCATCCGTAATTATCGTGTGTTTGGAAAATTCATCGTGCTGCGGTCAAACTTCGGCCTGGAATTGTGGCTCGGGAACAACCCGAACGTTGTGGATGGGTTGTCCCAATTGTCGCATCCAAATGACAATCCGGAGGAGGCCGAGAAATACAGACGCATGGGCGAGATGGCGTACATGGCGGAGAAGGAGCGCGAAGCCTTCACTTTCATGCGGACTCATCCGCGCGACACGCTGAACTACACGTTCCACAGATTTGTGAATATCTGGCTGGCCCAAACGGACAACCTGTTGGACGTGTGGTCGAGTGCTCCCCTTTATGGCAAAGCGGTGATGACGTTCAATTGTCTGTTGTCATTGTTCAGCTTGCTCGGCGTCCTTTACGCGCGCCGCTCCCACCATCCGGACGCGGCCCCGTACGGCATGGTTCTTCTCATCTTCCCCTTGGTTTTTTATCTGACGCATTCCTCCCCACGATATCGCTTCCCGATGGATCCAATCATTCTCATTCTCGCGGCCAGTACTTTGGCTCGTTTGATATCGTTTGCGAAATTTGGCACTCCGCGCAAGACGAATGCGGCCGTGCCCCTTCCTCCGTTTCCCGCCCGCTGATTCGGACTCCGCAGGAATCAACCCGGGGTGCTGGAGCACGCTAGTTCTAAAAGCGCACCATGTGACGAGTATCGAAGGCGCTTGCCTAACCTTCGATAATCCCTGCGGGGGAAAGCTACTGAATTTTGCCCGTTGTGATCACCGAACTAAGGTTAGAGCCACCAGTCGCGACCGGCGAGCCCACCGCCGTCAGCGCCCCGGTGCTGGCATCGACAGTGAACACGGAAACGTCGCTGGAATTTGCCACATAGGCGAACCTCCCCGAAAGATCGACCGCCACCGAAGCAGGTCTATTGCCGACGGCGGGCGGGCCCACCGCCGTCAACGCCCCGGTGCTGGCATTGATGGTGAACTCCGAAACATTGTTGGAGGTGAAATTCGCCACATAGGCGAACCTCCCTGTAGGATCCACCGTCACCACCTGAGGGGCACCGCCAGCGGCGACGGGCGAGCCCACCACCTTCAGCGCCCCAGTGTTTGCATTGATAATGAACGTCGAAACGTCGTTGGAACCGGAATTCGCCACATAAGCGAACCTCCCCCTTGGATCCACCGTCACCGAAAGAGGGCTAGTGCCAGCGGTGGCGGATGAGCCAACAGCCGTCAGCGCCCCAGTGCTGCCATTGATGGTGAACGCGGAAACGTTGGAACCGCCATTCGCCACATAGGCGAACCTCCCCGTTGGATCCACCGTCACTGAAACGGGTGCAGAGCCGCCACCCGTCGAAAAAGGTGAGCCAAGCACCGCCGTCAGCGCCCCGGTGCTGGCATCGATCGTGAAGGCGGAAACGTCTTCAGAACCGGAATTTGCCACAAAGGCGAACCTTCCCGAAGGATCCACGATCACCCCATTAGGGGCAGCGCCAACGGCAACGGGCGAGCCCACTGCCGTCAGCGCCCCAGTGCTGGCATTGATGGTG
This sequence comes from Terriglobia bacterium, assembly GCA_963811715.1. Lineage (GTDB taxonomy): Bacteria > Acidobacteriota > Terriglobia > Acidiferrales > UBA7541 > Palsa-360. Next base: position 967,140 of record CAWESM010000001.1, on the reverse strand, counting down.
AAGGCGGAAACGTCGGCGGAAATGAAATTCACCACATAGGCGAACCTCCCCGAAGGATCCACAGTCACCAACCGAGGGGCAGCGCCAGCGGCCACTGGCGAGCCTACCGCCGTCAGCGCCCCGGTGCTGGCATTGATGGTGAACGCGGAAACGTTGTTGGAACCGGAATTCGCCACGTAGGCGAACTGAGGAGTGAATGTGAGCGGCTTACCGCCGGTGAGCACAAGCGACAGGGGGTAAAATCGCGTTGCTACTGGACTTTGGAGCAGAGGAACCAACGCTCCGGTGTTGGCATCGATCGCGAACATGGAAACGTTGTTGGAAATACGATTTAGCACATATACAAACTTCCCCGAAGGATCCACCGTCACCGACTGAGGCCCCAAGCCAGCAGCCACGGGTGAGCCCACCGCCGTCAGTGCCCCGTTGCTGGCATTGATGGTGAACACGGAAACGTTGTTGGAGAAGGAATTCGCCACATAAGCGAATCTGCCCGTTGGATCCACGGTCACCGAAGTGGGGCCAGTGCCAGCGGCGACGGCCGGGCCCACTGCCGTCAGCGCTCCCGTGCCGGCGTCGATGGCAAACTCGGAAACGTCGCTGGACGCGTTGCTCGCCACATAGGCGAACTTCCCTGAGGGATCCACCGTCACCGACTCGGGACCAGTGCCAGCAGCGACCGGCGAGCCTACCGCCGTGAGCGCGCCGGTGCTGGCATTGATGGTGAACACGGAGACGTTGCTGGAACCTGGATTCGTTACATACGCGAACTTCCCCGTAGGATCTACTGTCACCGAGAAAGGGCTAGCACCGGGGGCGGTCGTGAAAGGTGAGCCAAGCACGGCCGTCAGCGCCCCCGTGCTGGCATTGATGGTGAACGCAGAAACGTTGGTGGAATCCGGATTTGCCACGTAGGCGAATCTTCCCAGAGGATCCACCGTCACTGAATTAGAACCAGCGCCAGCGGGGACGGGTGAGCCGACCGCCGTCAACGCCCCCGTGCTGGCATTGATGGCGAATGTCAAAACATTGTTGGAACCGAAATTCGCCACGTAGGCGAATTTCCCCGAAGGATCCACCGTCACCGAAGAAGGAAAGGTACCGCCGGTCAACACAACATAACCGTTGGGCCGCAGTTGGCCGCTGGCTGCATCCACCGCATAGATGGAAACGGTGTTGTCGTCAAAGTTGGCCACATATGCAAATCGCGGCGAGGGCAGAACCACCGCCAACGGGGTCGAGCCGCTGACCGCCCCCGACGCCGCAGTAATCGTGACGTTTCCCGTGGCCACCCCAGCGGCAAGTCCGGTCGAACTGATGTTGGCCACGCTGGGCATAGACGAAGTCCACACTACGGAAGCGGTCAGGTCTTGGTTGCTTCCGTCCGTGAAAGTACCCGTAGCCGTGAACTGTTGTGTGGTCCCACGTGGGAGGGAAGCATTGGCCGGGCCCACTTGGATGGATTGCAGTGAAGGTGTTGTGCCGCCCCCGCTGCTACCGCTGCTGCATCCTGCCGCCCCCAACACGGAACCCACAAGCAACAAGCACAGCCCGATTCTGACCCTACGAATGTGCTTCATGGCATTTCCCTCCAGACCACTTAGCTATGGCATGGCTGCGACCGGATCAATTACTGCACAATAAATGCACACCCTCAATTTAGGCTTTCCAGCTCACTTCCGGGCGTCAATTGGCGATACTGGAATGTGGTCGGGCCAAAATCACTCATCGAATAACGAACTGGAGAGTATAACTGGAATTTCCGATTTCAACTACTTCTACGCAAAACCATAAGCCCGCGGCCCTCTGGCGTCAACCTCCGATGGCACTGGCCGCGGTTGCGCATTAAGCGCAGCTCCTTTGGCGGTTCTGCTGACCGCTCTGGCTTGTTACCTGGCTCACGCTCACACTCCTCCCCACGGGATGATGATTCCTCTACACTCTCATCGCCGAGTTTCAAATTGGAAGGCAGGGTTTTGGCAGTGCGGCGTCACAGCAACTTTCTTCTGTCAAGCGATGTTGTATTTTTTGGAGTAATGCCGGAAGGAGCGGTAACTCATCCTGAGCAGCTCCGCGGCACGTGTTCCCACTCCGCCACAGGCCTCCAGGGCGGCCACGAGGTAAGCTCTTTCCGTCTGTTGCATGTACTTCACGAGATCGAATCCTCCGTCGGGTATCTGGGAGGGCGAATGGGAAGAGTTCGGGGCTGCCGGCGGCATTTGGCCAGGAGGCATGCCCTGGCGGCTCACTTTCTCGGGCAAGACCGCAACTGAAATCAGGTTCCCGGTCTCGAGCGCCACGGAGCGTTCCATGGTGTTCTCCAGCTCGCGCACGTTGCCGGGCCAGTCGTAGGCTTCGAGCAACCGCATGGCATCCGGCGAGATCCCCTCGATGGGTTTCTCCATGGATTTGCGAAACCGCTCCAGGAAGGCGCGGGCGAGCAAGGGGATGTCGTCGCGCCGCTCCCGGAGGGGAGGTAACTGAATGGGAATTACACTTAATCGATAATATAGGTCCTCGCGAAACTCGCCCGCCGCGATGGCCTTATCCAGATCTTTATTGGTCGCGGCGATCACCCGGACATCGATTTCTGTTTCCTCGTTGGAACCGAGAGGGCGCACTTTGCCTTCTTGCAGGACGCGGAAGAGTTTCACCTGCATCGGCAAGCTCATGTTCCCAATTTCGTCGAGGAACAGCGTTCCACCATTCGCCGCGTTAAACAGGCCCTGGCGGTTTTCGTTCGCGCCAGTAAAAGCGCCTTTCATGTAACCGAACAATTCGGACTCAAGTAAAGTTTCAGGGAATGCTCCGCAGTTGATGGTGATGAAGGGTTGCTGGGCGCGCGGGCTGTTTTCGTGGACGGCACGGGCGATCAGTTCCTTCCCGGTTCCAGTCTCTCCGGTGATCAGGACGCGGCTGGATTGCGGAGCAACCGTTTGAACCATCTCAAAGATGGCGCGCATCTTGGGGCTGTGCCCGATGATGTTGTCCTGGCCGGTGAGACGGCGCAGCTCGCGGCGCAGGTAGCCGGCTTCGTGCTTCAGGCGGAGTGTCTCATCCACCTGGCGCACAGCGCGCCGCAACTGGTCGACCAGGTCGTGGTCCTTAATGACGTAGCGGTCGGCTCCCGAATTAATAGCGGCAATCGCGGTTTCGACCGTGGGCACTCCCGTAATCAGCAGGAAATAACTCGAGGGGGAAAATTCCTTGCAAAATTGCAGAAGGTCCACGCCCGTGGCATCCGGCATGCGAATGTCGGAAATGACGATGTCAAAAATCTGGGATTGAAGCAGGCGCTTGGCGGTCTCGCCGTTACGGGCCACTTCGACCCGATGCCCTTCCTTGCGGAAGGTAATCTCCAAGAGTTCGCAGATCGATTGTTCGTCATCCACGACCAGGATATGGGCCATAACAAACCTCTTCTTATTTCTGGCGGGCTCCAAGTAGAGCCCGCACCCGTTTCTGGCGGGCTCCCAGTCGCCGACGCGCCAAGGCCAGCCCGCCTAGGCGGGACGGCGCGTAGAGGCCACGCCCGGTTACGCCCGGCTCATGCCACGCGGGGGAGTTCCACGGTAAATTCCGCCCCGCGATCTTTTTCCGAAAAGACGCTGATGCGGCCGCTGTGCGCTTGAATAATTTGATAAACGATGGCCAGCCCAAGTCCCGTTCCGCCCACGAACGTCGATTGCAGCGGTTCAAAAATCTTTCCACTCTGCTTCGGATCGAACCCCATCCCCGTATCGCGAAACCGAATGCGGACCCAAAACTGCGAAAGATCCAAAGAGACCGACAAAACGCCTCCGCCGGGCATGGCGCGCAAGGCGTTGTCGGACAAGTTCCAAAACACTTGTTTGATACGGTTGCGATCCACCTTGATACGAGCTTGCGGCGCCGCGAAATTCCGTTCGATCCGGTATTTTCCGTCCAATTGCGGATTCCGCTCGAATAACGTCAGAGTCTCATCGAGAAGGGATGCGACATCGTCCTCGGAGAAGTCATACGTTTTTTCACGAGAGTAATTCAAGAAATCGGTAATGATCTTGTTCAGGCGTTCCGATTCACGGCTTACGATTCCGACCAGGTGCTGCTCATCTTCCTGCAAAGGCACGAGCCGGCCCAGCTCTTTGACTGCCCCCGCCATCGCCGTCAACGGCTGTCGAATCTCATGGGCAATGGCGGCCGAGAGACGCCCCAGAGCCGCCATGCGTTCCTTGGTGGCGACTTCCTGTTCGAGGTGCTTCAAATCGGTCAGATCCTGGAAATTGAAAACGTATCCGGTGGTGCGGCGTTCCCCGGTGCGCAAGGGTGAAGCCGATATCCCGATGAACCGCTTCTGTCCGTCCGGGGTGAGAAAGTCCACTTCGCGCCTCTGGGGCAGTTTGCCGTCCGGTGTCATTTCACCCGGCAGCCAAAAGACCGGCCAAAGATCTGGCAGCGACTTCCCACGAACCGCGGTAAACCGATATCCGGTAATCTCCTCGCCGGTGCGGTTGAGCAATAAAATCCGGCCTTCCAAATCCGTGGTGAGCAACCCACCTCGCATCGAGTGGATGATGTCTTCATTAAAAGCCTGAAGATCCTGCAATTCGCCGCGTTTGACTTCGAGTTCGACGCCCTGGTGCCGCAAGCTCTGCGCCAGCAGGCCCGAGAGGTACGCCACGGCCAGAAAGTAGAACAGGTTGCTGAGAATCCAGGTCTGCAGCTGCCGGCCGCTCGGAACTGCAATTTGCATCCGCGGCAAGATGTTGTAATAGATCAATTCCGCAAGTCCGCCCACCAGGATAAAACTGAATCCGGCGACGATGAAGGTGGCCTCGCGTGAAAAAAGGATACTCGCGACGATGATAGCCAGCGGGTAAAGCCAGATGAAGTAGCTGTCCTGCGTGCCGGTCAGATAAATAATGCCCGTGACCAAGAGAAGGTCGCAAACCAACTGAACCGGGCCATGCCACGAAGCTGTCGGCATCCATCGCATCATAATTGTGTAGAGGATGGCCAGCGTGTACCACAGGATCATCAGCGGAAGGAACAGGCGGGTGGACACCTCCAGCTGGCTTGTCTTTCCGAGGACCAATACGAGGGCCAGGAGAAGGGTGATCAGAAAAAATCGGACGCGCGACAACCAATTGAGCCATTCAGCGACATTTTGTGTCATGTCCATTGGAGGCGAGCTTGTCGGCCTATTGGCCCTTCAGCGTCTGAAAATCTTGATACGACCGGAACAGGGGCGAGTCTGTAGGGCGATTCGGCGCGAACCGCCCTTCCGATTTCTCAAGCACAGTGCATCCTTATTGGGGCGGGCTCCAAGTAGAGCCCACACCCGATTGGGGCGGGCTCCAAGTAGAGTCCGCACCCGATTGGGGCAGGCTCCACGCTTCCCTCGGTGCCCTTCGCTTTCACGCCCACAGGGGTGAAGGGCTCAGGGTAAACGTTCAGCGTAAAAGCACAGCCCGCACCCTCTAGTGGGCCTGGCTGAGTTGGCCGATCAGCGAGAACAAGGGCAAGTACATCGAGATCACGATGCCGCCAACGACGAGGCCCAAAAAGACGATCATCATGGGTTCCATGGCCGCGAGCAGGTCTTTCACCGCCGCGTCCACTTCGTCCTCGTAAAAATCGGCGATTTTTTGCAACATGGCGTCCATCGCGCCGGTCTGCTCGCCGACTCCGATCATCTGGGTGACCATGCCGGGAAATACGTTCGAATCCCTCAGTGGATCCGACAAGTTCCGCCCCGCTTCGAGAGCCTTGCGTACTTCCATGAGCGCCTTCTCAATAACCGCATTGCCCGCCGTCCGCGCCGTGATGTCCAGCCCTTCCAGGATGGGAACGCCGCTAGAAATCAAAGTGCCCAGCGTTCGGGTGAAGCGCGCGACGGCGATCTTCCTGAGCAGGAGGCCGATCATGGGTAATTTGAGAAGAGTGCGATCGATCGCCATCCGGCCCATAGGGGTGCCGTACCACACTTTCAATGCGATAACAGCTCCAATGAGGGCCACGAGCACCAACAATCCAAATATGCTGCCGACAAAATTACTCATTCCAATGACGATGCGCGTGGGCAGCGGAAGATTTACGCCCAGGCCGGCGAACAGTGTGGCGAAAATTGGCACGACCTTCCATAACAACAAAGTGATAACGCCGCCCGCGACCGAAATTACCGCGATGGGGTAAACTAAGGCGGATTTAACCGCGCGCTTCAACTTCACGTTTTTCTCGATATAGGCCGAAAGCCGTTGGAGAATCGTATCGAGAATACCGCCCGTTTCGCCGGCTTCCACGAGATTGACGTAGAGCGCGTCAAACACCTTTTCGTATTGGCGCATCGCGGCCGATAAAGTGGAACCGCCCTCGACCGCAGCCCGCGTACCGGTCAGCACCTTCTGAAACATCTTGTTTTCCTGCTGGCCGGCCAGGATTTCCAGGCACTGCACCAGCGGCAACCCGGCATCGATCATCACGGAGAACTGCCGGGTGAAGACAGCGAGTTCCTTGGAGTCCACTCCGGCGCCAAACGTGGGCAAATTGAATTCCTTGCCCTTCTCCGACATCTTGGTGACGTTGATCTGCTGCTTGCGCAGTATGTTGACGAGTTCGCTCTTGCTCGGCGCCAACTGCTCGCCCGTCACCGTCGTTCCCGCGCGATTGGTGCCGCGATATGTAAAAACCGGCATCGTTTAGTCCTCCTCGTGGTTCGTGCTGCGCCAAATCGTTCGAGTTACGTCTGAAACGCCCGGCCCTCTTTAAACAAAGGCGGGCTCTAAATCGCCGACGCGCCAAAGCCCGCCCAGGCGGGACGGCGCGTACAGCCCGCACCCTACCCTTAGCGGCGAACCGGGGCGGCGGGCCCGCGGGAAGAAGCGGGCGAAGTCACACCCCGATTGATCATATCCTGCAATTCTTCCGAATTCGACGACCGTGACAATGCGATTTCCAAAGTGATTAACTTCGCGAAGTAGGCGTTGGCCAGACTCTGATTGAACGTCTGCATTCCAGACTGGCCCGTCCCCGTCTGCATGGCCGAATAAATCTGGTGAATTTTGTCCTCCCGGATCAGGTTGCGAATGGCGGCATTCGGAATCAGGATTTCCATCACCATCACGCGGCCTTTGCTATCCACCCGGGGCAGCAAGGCCTGACAGAGAACTCCCTCCAGGACCAGCGAGAGCTGGGCGCGGATTTGCGGCTGCTGGTAGGACGGAAAGACGTCCACGATACGGTTGATCGTGGATATCGCGGAGTTCGTGTGCAGCGTCGCAAAGGTGAGGTGGCCCGTTTCGGCGATGCGCAGAGCGGATTCGATGGTCTCCAGGTCGCGCATTTCACCGATCAGGACCACGTCGGGGTCTTCGCGGAGCGCTGCTCGAAGTGAATTCGCGAAGGAGTGCGTATCCGAATGCACTTCGCGCTGATTCACGAGGCATCGTTTATGATTGTGCAGAAATTCGATGGGGTCTTCGATCGTGATCATGTGCTCTTCGCGCTCGCTGTTGATCTTGTCCAGCATGGCCGCTAGCGTCGTCGATTTTCCCGAGCCGGTAGGACCGGTGACCAGCACCAGACCGCGGGGTTTGTCGCAGAGGGCCTTCACGATAACAGGCAAGCCGAGGGCGTCGAAGCCCTTGATCTCCCACGGGATCGTCCGGAAAACCGATCCGACGGCACCCCGCTGCTGAAACAGGTTGCCGCGGAAGCGCGCCAGATTCTTCAAGCCGAACGAAAAATCGAGTTCGAGATTCTCCTCGAACCGGTGCTTTTGGGCATCGGTAAGCACACTGTAGGCTAGCGCCTTGGTATCGGCCGCCGTCAGCGGCGCCATATCCATCGGACGAAGCTTGCCATGCACGCGGACACGAGGCGGGCTGTTCGTGGTGATGTGCAGATCGCTCCCGCCCAGCTCGATCATTTTCTTGAGCAATTCGCTTAGCGTTATGCCGGACATCGTTACGCCCTTTCTTACAAAACGGTTTCCCGAATAACTTCCTCCAGCGTCGTTTGACCCAGGGCGGCCTTGGTCAAGCCGCTCTTGCGAAGCGTGAGCATTCCCTGATCGATCGCCTTCTTCTTGAGTTCCAGGGCCGACGCGCCCACTAAAATCAATTCGCGCAACTCATCATTGATTTCCATGACCTCGTAAAGACCGACGCGGCCCTTGTATCCGGTCTTATTGCAGGTGCCGCATCCCTTGCCGACGAAGATTTTGGTCGACGCCATTTCTTCCTGACTAAAACCTGCGTCAACCATCGCCTGCTCGGGGACATCGAGAGGTTCCCTGCAGTTCTGGCAGATTCTTCGCACCAAGCGTTGCGCGCAAATCAGATTGACGGAGGTGGCGACCAGAAAAGGCTCAATTCCCATGTTCATCAAGCGGCTAATCGTCGAAGGAGCATCATTCGTGTGCAGCGTGGAAAGAACCAGGTGGCCGGTCAGCGCCGCTTTCACCGCAATTTCGGCAGTCTCGAAATCGCGAATTTCTCCGACGAGGATGATATTGGGGTCCTGCCGCAGGAAGGCGCGCAATGCGGCGGCAAAGTTCAGGCCGATCTGGTCCTTCATTTGGACCTGGTTGACTCCGGCCAGCTGGAATTCGACCGGGTCCTCGGCCGTCATAATGTTGGTTTCCACTGTATTGAGGCGCGCAATCGAGGAATACAGCGTGTTCGTCTTGCCCGATCCGGTGGGCCCCGTTACCAGAACCATTCCGTAGGGACGCAGAATTGCCTTCTCATACTTTGTCAGGGACTCCTGCTCAAACCCGAGCTTCGTCATATCCAGGCGCAGATTCTCTTTATCGAGCAACCGCATCACGATTTTTTCGCCGTAGAGAGTGGGGATGGTCGAAACGCGGAAGTCGAGGTCCTTGATCCTTCCATCCTTCCGGTACTTGATCATGATGCGGCCGTCTTGCGGCAAGCGCTTCTCGCTGATATCGAGCTTGGCCATGATTTTGATGCGGCTCGTGATGGCGTCGCGGAGCTTTAACGGCGGGGTCATCACCGGCTGGAGAATCCCGTCAATTCGAAGGCGAACGCGCACTTCTTTCTCGTAGGGTTCGACGTGGATGTCGCTCGCGCCGCGTTTGACCGCGTCGGTCATGATCAAGTTCACCAGCTTGATGATGGGAGCTTCCTCGGCGGCCCGTTCCAGGTCGGCGAGGTTCGTCTCCTGTTCTTCGGTGGCGAGCTCCAGGTCGGCAGCATCTTCGGCGCTGAGGTCCTTCATCACCTTGTCGAGTTCTTCCCCACTCTCGACTTCGCCGTAGAACTTCGAGATGGCCTCGGCAATGGCCGTTTCCGAGGCCACGACCGGCTCCACGTTAAAGCCGGTCATGAACTTGATATCGTCCATCGCAAAGACGTTCGTGGGATCGGTCATCGCGATGGTCAGCGTGGAACCGACCCGAGAAAGCGGGACAATCTGGTAGCGGACCGCGGTGTCCTGCGGGATGAGCTTGATGACAGAGGCATCGACCTCATAAAACTTCAGGTTAATGGAGGGAACGCCGTACTGGCGGGAAAGGACACCCGTAATTTCGTCATCGCTGATGAAGCCGAGCTTCATCAAGCACGTTCCAAGCCTGCCGCCATTCGCCTTCTGATGTTCCAAGGCCTGACGAAGCTGGTCGGACGTGATTAGGCTTTCTTTAATCAGTATTTCGCCTAACCGGGACGACATCGGAAGAGAACTCCCCGGGGCGTGCAAACTCCCGGAAATTCAAAAGTAACAGATAGGAAGGGGCGTCTATTCTTCCATTTTCAGCCGTCGTACTGAAAGGGGCAATACGCCGGCTACCTGTCCTTTCGTACAGGTGGATTCGATACACGCGCAAGACCTTGCCTTGACTAGACGTACGGCGCCCGCTATCTTGCGAAGCAATGGAAGCTTTGATCGCCAACGGGCACAACCGGGCGCCGCGGCACAACCGACGCGTTGTGACTGAGGTAGGGGCAAATTCGACCACCGGACCGACGCTGATGCGCTACTTCACAGCGATGTCTCAGGCCCTGGGACCGATGCAGTGGTGGCCCGCGAAGACACCCTTTGAAGTGATCGTGGGCGCCATTCTGACCCAGAACACCTCGTGGACAAATGTCGAACGAGCAATCGCCAACCTGCGCTCCGCGCAGATGCTTACGCCCTCCACCATTGCGGCGGCTCGCCTGTCAAAGCTGGCCCTGCTGGTTCGTCCCTCGGGTTATTTCCGGCAAAAGGCCAAGAAATTGAAAGCGTTTGTAAGATTTCTACAGAGGGAATATGGCGGCTCGCTGAAACGCATGTTCGATGCGCCGACCGAACTCCTGCGTGAGAAGCTTCTCGACGTGCACGGAATCGGACCCGAAACGGCCGACTCCATACTTTTGTATGCCGGAAATCACCCTGTATTTGTCGTCGATGCGTACACGCACAGGATATTCGGCCGTCATGGAATCACGAACGGAGAGCCGGACTATGAGAGCGTCCAGGCGCTGCTCGAAGCAGCCCTTCCGCGCGATTCGCAACTGTTCAACGAATTCCATGCGCTGCTTGTCAATACAGGGAAGAACTGGTGCCGAAAGAAAGAGCCGCGCTGCGCGGAATGTCCCCTGGGTTCCCTGCTGCCGGCAACTTCGCCGCTTTCCAAAATCCACGGAGCGGCAAAGGACACCGGCATGAGCCAAGGGACACTCGCGTGAGCACTGGCCGCAAATCGCAGCTATTGCTCGGCCTCGGTGGCTTGGCGATCGCCCTGCTGCTCGCGGCCGTATTTACGCTCGGCTCCTTGACTCTTCCCTTTGAGCCGCGCCGGTGGGACGAAGTTCTGGTTCTGTATGCGCTCTCTACGTTCATCGTGGCGGCGCTTCTTGTTTTCGGCCTTATCCTGACGCGCAGTCTGTTGCGGCTCTGGGCGGAGCGGCGCGCGCACCAGCCCGGCTCGCGCTTCAAAACAAAAATGGTTCTGGGCGCCATCGCGGTTTCTTTCCTGCCCGTGGTGTTCTTGTTCTTCGTCAGCTATGCCTTGTTGAACCGCACGCTGGTGCTCTGGTTCCCCCGCCCGCTGGAAATGGCCACGCAAGCCAGCCGGGACCTCATCAATGAAATCGGCCAGTCCGATTACGATCGCATGACGCAAATCGCCAAGGATGTCGCGGGCGCACCCGTTCCGAGAGACTGCCCGGGATACGATCCACTCGTTCGATTTGTCTTTCGCGCGGGGAGCGGACCTCGCGTGGGAAACCACGGAACAGGGGCATCCGGTCGCAGTGGGCGTGAACTCGAATTTCCGATTCAACTCCACCAGCCCGGGTGTCACGGCGCCACTCTCCATCGCCGAACTGCCCGTTTATATCCGATCCATGCCGGGCGGCGCGGAGCTGTGGCAATACCGGGGCAAATATTTCCTGGCGGGCCGTGCAAAGGCCGGAAACAACTATCTGCTGGTAGGGCGCAACGTTCCGGATGATTTTCCGAGCCGCATCAAGGAAATTGAAACGCAAACGCTCACGTACGGATTGCAGCGCCAGCAGTTGCGCATCTACAAAACGCAAATGCTGCTCACGCTGCTGCTATTCACCATTCTGCTGATGTTTTCGGCGACGTGGTCCGCCCTGTTCCTTTCCAAGCAAGTCACCGTCCCGATTCAAGCGCTGGCTGAGGCGACGCAGGAAATCATCGCGGGAAACTTCGAGACGCGGGTCAACGTGCAGGCGCAGGACGAGCTGGAGACGCTGGTCCGCTCGTTCAACCGCATGACCGAACAGCTCGGGGATAACCGGCGGCAAATTGATTTGTTTACTCACAACCTGCAGCAAGCCGTGCAGGAGCTGGAACGCCGGCGCACGCTGATGGAAACGATTCTGGAGAATATTCCGACCGGCGTGATTTCCCTCGACGAGACGGAAACGATAAGGCGAGTCAATCCCGCGGGTGTCAGGATGTTTGGAGAGAGCGCGAAACAAGCCGAAAACTTCGCGCAGTTATTGGGTGAGGAAGCGGCCCGATCCGTCCACGCGCTGATGCGCCGCTCGCTGCGCCTGGGCACCGCCTCGCAAGAACTCGAATTCACCATGGCCGGGCGGCTCCTGCACGCGGCCGTGACGGTCAGCTCACTCGGCCCGCGCCGCTCGAATCGGGGTTACGTGGTAGTGGTGGACGATCTGACCGATCTGTTGCGCGCGCAGAAGGCCGCCGCCTGGCAGGAAGTCGCCCAACGCATCGCTCACGAGATCAAGAACCCACTGACGCCGATCCAGCTTTCCGCGCAGCGGCTGTCGCGTTACCTCGACCGCAACCGCTCCAACCCTATCCGGTCCGGCGCGCCAGACCCGCCGGAGTTGGTGCGCCTGGTGGGCGAGTGCTCCGGCTTGATCGAACGGGAAGTCACGGCGCTCGAATCCCTGGTCAGCGAATTCTCGCAATTCGCGCGGTTCCCAACGGCGAGGCTCTCTTCCGCATTCCCGAATGAGATCGTCACCGAGGCCCTGGCGGTTTTCGGAGGCCGCCTGGAAGGGATCCGCGTGCGGAAGGACCTCGCGCCCAATTTGCCCGCGATCCGGGCGGATGGAGAACTCCTCCGGCGCGTGGTCGTCAACCTCATCGATAATGCAGCCGAGGCGATGGAGGGCTCGTCGGTGAAGGAATTGCTGCTGCGCACGCGTTTCAACGCCGACCGGGAAACGATAGAAATTATCGTTGCTGACAGCGGCCATGGAATTTCACCGGAAGACAAGGACAGGCTCTTCCTTCCTCACTTTTCGACCAAGGACCGGGGGACGGGACTCGGCCTAGCCATTGCCAGCCGCATCATGGCCGAACATCATGGCTCCATTCGCGTCGAAGATAATTCCCCGATTGGCGCTAGATTCATTTTGCAGCTGCCCATGACCGAGGTGCGCGGCGCCGATCTCTCCCCGCGACGGCCTGAAACGGAAATTCCATGCCCCATTCCATTCTTATTGTGGACGACGAACAAGGCATTCGAGAGGCGCTTTCCTCGATTCTCGCCGACGAAGGGTACGAAACCGCGTCGGTATCTTCCGGCGAAGAGTGTCTCGCGCTGCTCGAACAACGCTCCCCGGACCTCGTTCTTCTCGACGTGTGGCTCGATGGCATCGATGGCCTCGAAACACTCGAGCGCATGCGCCAGAACGGCATGACCCCGATGGTGGTGATGATTTCCGGGCACGCCAACATCGAAACGGCGGTGCGGGCCACGAAACTGGGCGCATTTGATTTCATCGAAAAACCTCTTTCTCTCGAGAAAGTTATTCTGGTTATCAAGAATGCCCTCGAGGTCCACCGGCTGGAACAGGAAAACCGCCGCCTCCGCGAAGAACTTGGCGGGCACACCCAGTTGTACGGAGACAGCGTGCCGATCCGGGCGCTGCGCCAGCAGATCGCGCTCACCGCTCCCACCAATGGGCGCGTCTTGATTTACGGAGAAAGCGGAACGGGAAAAGAGCTGGTGGCTCGCGCCTTGCACGCCGCGAGCCTGCGCAGCGATCAGGCCTTCGTCGAAGTAAATTGCGCCGCCATCCCCGAGGAGCTGATCGAGTCCGAGCTGTTCGGGCACATCAAAGGCAGCTTCACCGGGGCCAGCGAGAACAAAATCGGAAAATTCGAGAAGGCCGATGGGGGCACGCTGTTCCTCGACGAAGTCGGCGACATGAGCCTGCGCACGCAGTCCAAGGTGCTGCGCGTTCTCGAGGAGCAACGCCTCGAGCCGGTGGGCTCGAACCAAACCGTCAGCGTCGATGTGCGCGTCATCGCCGCTACGAACAAGAAACTCGAAGACGAGATTGCGGCGGGAAGATTCCGCGAAGATCTCTTCTATCGCCTGAATGTGATTCCGTTCAACGTGCCGCCGTTGCGCGAACATGCCGAGGATATTCCGATTCTGGCGCGCCATTTTCTGGCGGAGTTTTCCGTCGCCTACGGACGCAAGCCGAAGGAATTGGGTGAATCGGCGCTCGGAGTGATGCTGCGATATCAATGGCCGGGAAACGTCCGGGAGTTGCGCAACCTGATCGAACGGCTGATGATTGTGGTGCCGCAGGACAAGATCGAGCCGCTGCACTTGCCCGGCGAACTCTTCCGCGGCAGTTCACGCATGCCACAGCAGCCCAACGCAACGCTCCACGAAGCGCGCGACGCGTATGAGAGGGAGTTTATTCTGCGGAAGCTCGAGGAAAATCAGTGGCACATGACGCGCACGGCGGAGACGCTGGGGCTCGAGCGCAGCCACTTGTACCGCCGGATGCGCTCGCTCGGGATTACCGCTGAGGAATAAACCCGCATTCCGAAGTTGATTTTGGAACTTGGGGTTGAAATCCGGGCACGCCAATCTCCCGATTGGCGGTTTGCAGGACGCCATTCAGGAGAATGGCGTTCCCGGGCTCGCCGCAAAGCAGAGTTAAACTGGGCGCTATTCGCCGGTCAGACGTTCGAGTTGGAGGTGCCAGTCGAGCTGGCGCACGAGTTGCGGATTGTCGCGCCAATCTCGCAAGACTTTGACGAACAGCTCCAGAAAAATCTTCGTCCCGAGAATTTCCTCGAGTTCCTTGCGCGCTTCGGTCCCGATTTTTTTCAGCGACGCTCCCTTGCTGCCGATGAGTATTCCCTTCTGCCCTTCCCGCTCGACGTAGATCGTCGCGCGGATGCGGATTAGCTTGTCGGTTTCCTCAAACGCATCCACGAGGACCGCGACGGCATGGGGAACTTCGTGGAACGTCCCCGCCATGGCTTTTTCCCGGATCAACTCTGCCGCGAGGAATCGTTCGGGCTGGTCGGTATATTGATCGGCGGGAAAATGCGGCTCGCCGGCGGGAAGGTACTCGATGAATTTTTCCAGTACGCGATCAACGCCGTCGCCCGTCAGCGCGGAAATGGGAATAATTTCGGCGAAATCGGCCAGTTTCCCGACGCTTTCGATGATGGGAAGTAGAGTGTCTTTCGGGATGCGGTCCACCTTGTTCAGAAGCAGGATGCGCGTTCCTTCAAAACGGGTCGCGCGCTCGATCGCGTGGCGATCTCCCTTGCCGATGTCTTCACTCACGTCCAGGATCAGGGCAAGAACGTCTACGCCATCGAGCGCGGCATTGACCTCTCCCATCATTTGGCGGCCGAGGGCGGAGTCCGGGCCGGTGCAGGCCAGGCGTATCGATCAACACGACCTGCGCGTTGGGACGATTTACAATTCCTTGAATCCGGTTGCGCGTGGTCTGGGGCCGCGACGTTACGATGGCGACTTTCTGTCCGACGAGCTTGTTTACGAGCGTGGATTTTCCGGCATTCGGTCGGCCCACCACCGCGACAAACCCGGATTTGAATTCTAGTCCCATAAGAGGTGGCTTTCTAAATCATCAATATTGAAGGTGGCGAAAGTGCTTTCCATTGCGATACATGACCATCCATCATAACCTGCCGTTCCGAGAACCGCATCGCCTGAATCGCCGGGTAATGGATCAATTTCCTGGTACCGATCAAAGAGCCGCTGGCCGATCACGTTCTTACGAAGCCGAAACCCAACCCCAGCACCTCTTATCTACCCTCCACCTTTTTCCGACTCGCTTCAGAACCAGCGTATCGCCTCCCCCGCAAAGCCCGTAACACTCAATCCTATATGCCACGACGGCACGACGATGCTGTTTATCGAAGAGGATTTCCGACAGAGTGAGCAGATGGCTGGCGTCAAACATCCGGTTTACCGAATCAGCGACCTGCTTGGTAAAGGGCTCCTGAGGCTTGTCGATGGCGCCCATCGGGAGATTCCGCGGATCGTTCTCCCTGACCAACTCTGCCTGGCGGTCCGGGTCAACCAGCACGAATTTGCTGTTAAGCACCAGTGCGGGGTTGAGTTGGTGGACGATGGGAACTGAACTGCCCGCCCGATCCAGGTTGCCTTTCAAACACGATCCGTCAGACTCTGCCAGAGGCTCGGTATTGTTAGCCAGATTCAGTGTGCCGTTCATCCCTTTTGTGTAATCTTCAAGCAATGCGCGATAGACAGCGACCTGTTCCGCTGTAAGTGGATCGTTGCTTACCCTTGGTTTCGGCGCTCCGTTTTGTGGCGCAGCAGCCAATGATGGACCAAGAGTTAGCATTAGCACGACGCAGATCCGCCGTATCGTCCGTTCTTGCATTCGAACACCTCGATCGAAGAGGTTCTGTTGGTAGGCTCTTTTCGCCACCCCAAGCAGTTAGACACCAAACCCTCAACTTGTGTTCCTTAAACCCTTGCCAAATATTCCTACAAATGATTGCGGCACGGTAAGGAACTCGGAAAACATGGTCCGCGGGCAATCGTCGAGATGCCTCGGAGGCTGCCGCCGGACGTGCTACACTTCCGAAATCTTGGACGGATTCCGGGACACTTCACCGCCGGGTTAAAACTCACACTTTCGGAGAGAGACTGATGCCCGCAACACCTCACGTCGAAAAGCATTTTACCGCCACCGCTGCCGTTCGCGACGTCGTGATCGGAATGTCCGATGGCTTGACCGTGCCGTTTGCTCTTGCGGCCGGGATATCGGGAGCAGTGGCTTCGAGCCCCCATGCGTCCGCGCTGGTCGTCACCGCCGGATTTGCGGAAATCGCGGCGGGTTCGATTGCCATGGGGCTGGGCGGCTACTTGGCCGCCAGAACCGATCTCGAACACTACGCATCGGAACGCGAGCGCGAGATTCGCGAAACCGTGGAACTAGCCGATGTGGAAACCGAGGAAGTCGCCAAAGTCTTTCGCGACTATGGACTGACCGAAGCACAAATGGCCCCCGTTGTGAACGCGATTACGGGGAATCAAAAAAGTTGGGTGGATTTCATGATGCGGTTCGAGTTGGGGCTTGAGGAACCAGAGCCGAAAAGGGCGCGCATCAGCGCGCTGACAATCGCTATGTCGTATATCGTCGGAGGATTCATCCCGCTCGCGCCCTATATTCTGCTCTCCAATGTGCAAACGGGACTTTGGTGGTCGGTCGGCGTTACGCTGCTGGCGCTCGCGGTCTTCGGATGGGTGAAGGGGCGGTTTACGGGAATCAATCCCTTCAAGGGCGGCGTGCAAACCGTCGTGATCGGTGGGCTCGCTGCCGGCGCTGCATTCCTGATTGCTAAACTAATTAGTAAGTAATATAAAAACAAAAAGCTTTGCACACAGAGGTCACAGAGAGAAACTTTAGGTCAATCCGCAGAAACCGCGGCGGGGAGGCGGCGGGCTCTGAGGCGGAGCACCTTGCGCTGATTGGCTTCCAGGATTTCAAAACGCAGGCCGCCGTAGTCCAGGTGTTCTCCCGGCGAAGGAACGTGGCCGGCGATGTGATTGAGCAGGCCGGCGATGGTCGTGGCGGATTCCTCGCCGGTGACATTCCATTCCACGCCGAACAACTCCTGCACTTTTTCGATCGACACGCTGCCGCGAAGGACCAGGCTTCCGTCGGCTTCGCGAACGGCGTCAGGGGCGGGGACGCGGTCATCCTCTCCGATTTCGCCTATAATTTCTTCGACCAAATCTTCGACGGTGACGATGCCCGCGACCGAACCATGCTCGTCCACGACGATCGCCATCTGCTGATTCCGCCGCTGCATTTCCTTGAGCAAATCCGAACCGCGCTTGGTTTCGGGAACAAATAGAGCGGGCCGGGCCAGTTCGCGCACCGTGCGGCGCCGGGCTTCGTCTTCGGGAACCTGCAGCAAATCGCGGGCGAAGGCCACGCTGATCACGTCGTCGAGCGAATCTTCGTACACGGGAACACGCGAAAATTTAGTCTCGATCAGAAGTTTTCGAAGCTGCTCGACGGTGGAATCGGCACGGATCGCGACAACATCGGGCCGCGGCGTCATGAATTCCAGGACGCGCTTATCGCTGAACTCGACAACCTGCTCGATCATTTGCGCTTCCGAGCGCTCGAGGATGCCCTCCTGCTCGGCGGCATCCACCAGGGCTTCGATTCCCTCCTGTTGCGTGGTCGAACCATCGGAAGGATGATCGTCGGAAATACGCGCAAGTGAAACGGCGAGTTCGAGTACCACGCGGAACGGCCAAACGATCCAAAGAAATGCGCGAATGACGAGGCGAATCGAATCAGCCAGCGCCCCGTCGTACGCACCAGCAGGAAATCAGGGATGAACTGCGAAAGCAGCAGCACTTCCACCAGGACGTAAATCAGGGCCTGCGCCAAGCGCGTCCCACGTTCCGGGAACGAATACGATGACGCCGCGGGCGGTCTCGGCGGTGACCACGACCAGCCAAAGATTCGCGAGCAGCCGGAATCCCGTGGCCGCGCGGGCGCGTTCCAGATGAAAGTGAGGCTCGACCTCGGCCTCGAAGATTTCAAGATGCGTGTGCACGTGGCCGGTTGTTACGCGGCCCAGTTCGCGATAGATCCGGTCAATGTAGGAGAACACCACCAGTCCCACGCCGAGCGCGGAGACGGCCAGCGCATAGAGGAACGTCATCATCGTCAGACGACTCCCAACCGCCGGCGCAGACGCCGCTCCAGACGGTCCATTTCACCGTGGTCGGTTTCATGATCGAAACCCGCCAGATGAATCATGCCGTGCAGAATCAGGATGCGCATTTCCGCCGGGAGCGTGCGCGAAAACCGGCGCGCGTTGCGGCGCGCGGTTTCGGGGGAAATCGCGATGTCTCCGACATAGCGTGCGCAGGGCTCTTGTCTCCCGAGGGACGAGCAAATGCTCGGCCGTCGTTCGCTGCGCATTTGCGGGAAATGAAAGCACATCGGTGGGGCCGTGCTTGTGGCGAAAAGTTTGGTTCAAACGAGCCATGGCGGCATCACTGATCAACTGGACCGTCACTGCTTCCGGCGGAAAGCGCAGTTCTCTGCCGGACGCGCTCGAAGAAATCCTGCAAGGGTTTGACGGGTACGCGAACACGGCGCTGGCGATTGACGATCATGGACGCGCGGAATGTCTACTTCGCAGGCTCGGTCTTGCCGTTCCCGGGCGACGCCTTACGCCGGGCTTCGCCCACGCCGAATTCTTCATAGGCTTTGATAATCTGTTGGACGAGGTTGTGCCGCACGACGTCGCGTTCATTGAAATTCATGAAGGCGATCCCTTCGATCCGCCCGACAACTTCGAGCGCTTCGACCAGGCCGGAACGGCGGCCCGGCGGCAAGTCAATCTGCGTGACGTCCCCGGTAATCACGGCCTTGGAGTTGAATCCCAGGCGCGTAAGAAACATTTTCATCTGCTCGCTGGTCGTGTTTTGCGCTTCGTCGAGAATGACGAAGGAATCGTTGAGTGTGCGCCCGCGCATGAACGCCAGCGGCGCGACCTCGACAATTCCCTTCTCCAGAAATCGCTCCAGTTTGTCGGCGTCGAGCATGTCGTAGAGCGCGTCATAGAGCGGGCGCATGTACGGATCGATTTTTTGCTGCAAGGTGCCGGGGAGAAATCCGAGGCGCTCTCCCGCCTCGACCGCCGGGCGCGCCAGAATGATGCGGTCGACTTGCTTGGTGAGCAGCGCGGAAACGGCCATGGCCACGGCCAGGTAAGTCTTCCCGGAGCCGCCCGGACCAACGGCAAAGGTCATATCGTGTTTCTCGATCGCTTCCATGTACAGCTTTTGGTTGGAACTCTTTGGCGTAACTGATTTTTTTCCGAAGACGCGCGCGCGCGCGGGGGCGCCCGGCTCCAGAACCTGCCGCAGGGTGGTCTTCGGGTCTTCCGTGGCGACGCGGATCATGGCTTTTACGTCGCCATGATTCATGCGGCGGCCCTCGCGGACAAGTTGGTTGTATTCATCGAGGATTCGGACGGCCCGGTCGACTTGGGCGGCTTCGCCATCTATGGCAAGGTGGCCATCCTGCAATTGAGTGGTCACGCGCAGCGCGGATTCCAGCAGTTTGACGTTCTCGTCGAGAGTGCCGAACAGGGATTCAACCCCGCCGGCAATTTGTACAGTGCGTCGCATGGAAGATTCGGCCGGCTAAGCCTCTTAAGGCCGCCAACCGATGGGGTCCACACCTCCAAATTCCGAGAGGAACAACCCATAACAGCGTACTCGAAGCGAGGGGATGGGTCAACAACGCGTAGCTAAATTGCCATGCAGCAGCAACATAGCGGATTGAATTTTGCTTCCATTTTGGTAAGTAAGCCCCGCGCCGCCTCTACGGGGCTGAGTCTTGCCGCGAATTCGGTCCCATTGCTCCCCATTCACTTCGTTCAGGGCAAGCGCGGTGGGCTACGGTGTTTCGTCCCTGGCGGGACTACTTATCCGCCATCGGCAACTCGAGTGCGTCGACTTCGCTCGTCGAGGCATGAATCTCATTGCCGGACGACTGTACGTCGCCACCTACCAGGAGCAACCGGTTACCGACGACGCCCGCGGCGAGTCCATGCCTGCTGACAGGCATCGACGGCATGATCGACCACGTGTTGGTTGCCGGATCGAACGCTTCGACCGAGCGGAAGGTAGCCATCATGTGCGGATCCTGAAATTCGCCGCCCGCAACGTAGATGCGGCCGTTGTACGTCCCTGCCCCCAGGGCGCTTCGGGTCGTGGGCATGCGTGCCCGAGGCGCACTCCATTTGTCCTTGGCCGGATCGTATTCTTCGACGACGGAGATGTCCGAGGCGAGACCGATGAATGCCGCGCCAACACGCCCGCCGATCACGTAAATCTTCCCGTTGACCGCTCCGGCAGCGGCGTGGTTGCGCGGCGTCGGCATCGGACTCCGAGCGCGCCACACGTTTGTCGCGGGATCGTACTCCTCGACAGTCCCCAGCACTCCTTGCGGAGCTGCCGGACTCAATGCCGTTTCCTCCGAGCCAGAGAGATTGGCGGCGCCGCCGATGACGTAAATCCTGTCGCCCACGGCTGCTGCCACGGCCGATCCGCGTTTGGTCGGCAACGGGGCCAGGGCTTTCCAGTTGTCGGTTGCGGGGTCATATTCCCACGCGTTGTCGATGGGAACCCAAGCCGGGGGGCCTGATTGCGGGAACACGAAGCCGCCAAACGCGTAGATCTTCCCGTGATATTCAGTGAACGCCACGTGGTGCGAAGCCAGCGCCATCGGCTTCTTCTTCGTCCACTGATTGCTGGCAGGATCATATTCGTAGACCATGCCCATCGGTTTCCAGACAGGCGCGAGGCCGGCGAATACGTACATCTTGCCTCCCGCCGCCGCGCCCAAAATTTCTTCCGCAGGTTCGGGAAACGGCGCCAGCCTCACCCATTTCGCTTGCGCATGCGCGGCAGGCGTTGCCGCGAAGCAAGCAACCAGCGTCAGCGCGAATCCGAGTTGTCCCGAAATTATTCGTTTAGACGTCATTTGTCACTCCTTGGCGATTTTGCGCATTGTAGCACTCCTACGCAAGCGCGAGTGGTAAAGAAGAGCCCTTTCGAATCCGGACCCGGGCGATTGGCCAGATTCCGCTAATCCCGTTCTATAAAAAGGGATGTCAAGACAAATACTTCCCCAGCGACGGCAAAACACAGGTTGTTTGCCGTCCAGCCCCAGTAATGTAACGAGACGCTGTGAGTTTTCCTTTGCCGCAGATTCATCGTGCTTTCGTAACGACGCCGATCAGTTCCTGACGCAGACAAGCAGAGCGGTTGTGCAGTGCCAACCATGGTTCTATCGGAGACTTTTCGCCTATCGCTTTTTCTGGTTATCCGAGGGGGCATAGGGTTTCTCGAAAGACTCAGTGCCCGAAGCACACGCCTAACGGGATTATGGATACTCACCCTCGAACCAGAGCGTCTGGAGAACCAACCGGTCATTATCCGAGATGAATCCGGGATGGACTCTTGACAGACGCTCAAGCTGCTTGTTGTTTCAAATGTTCGGCGTCGAAACCGACTCCTTTCTTCCAGACGATCAAAGTGATGGCCGCGATCTTGCGCGCCAGGGTGAGACGCGCCATCGTTGGCTTCATCCCTCTGGCTACTAAACCGGCGTGGAACTCCTGGAACGGTCCAGCGACGGCAGCGGCCCGGGTCGCGGCACCCTTGAAGATATTCTTCAGATCGTGATTGTGGTTGGCGTTCAGCCCGCGAATGGCCAGAAATTTCTTGGCGCGTTTCAGCCGGCCCTCCACGATTCGGTATTCCCCGCTCGTGGAGGTTTTCAATGCCAAACCACAGTAGGCCCACAGTTGCCGCTTGGTGCGAAAACGATGCGGCGTCTGCAGCAGAGCAATCAGCAGAACAGCCCGAATGGGTCCAATCGAAGGAATCTGGCGCAGCAATTTCATCGCGCTGTGCTTCCGGCCTTCGGCCAACAGATCTCGTCGTACCTGCTCGCGCAACGACCGTAATGCGTCCAACTGCTGGTAGTAGATCTCCGCCCGGCGATGCACGCCGGCTTCGGTGATCTTGGCCAGCCATTCCGAGCGATAGCGTGGTGCGTACACGCGCTGCCCCGCACAGGGAATCGCCCAACTCCTATAAAGGGCTTTTAAGCGGTTCATCACCCGCGTGGTATCGCGGGTCAGTGCCAGGTAGCTGCGGGCCGCTTCCTTGAGTGCGCGAATTCCTGTTTCGCCGTGATAGACCGGGTTGAGCTTGTTCAGGTACAACAGGTCGGCCAGCTTCCGGGCATCGATGCGGTCGCTCTTGTTCCCGGCTTTTATCAGCGCGTTCTTGCGCGGATCACACACCAACACTTGCGTGACGTGGGGCTTGAGCAGATCATGCAGCCATGCCGCGCACGTTCCTTCTTCAAAAGTCACATACAAACTTCCGCGCAGTCCGTGAATAAACTGAAGGATGGTAGCCGCTTTCGTTTCCATGATGCACTCGAACACCAACTTGCCGGTCGAGTCCAGAACTGCAGCGGAGATCGTTGCTTGGTGAACATCCAACCCAATATACTTAGCGTCATTCAACATGAGGGTGCTCCTTCCTGTAGGCGTTGCTGCGAACGATCAAACCCTACTTCAAAGGGGCGCGCTTTTATAATGCGTTTCACAGGCGGAATCGGGAGGATTGCCTTTCAAATGGACTCAAATCACACATCCCTTGTCTCGTTGGAGGGTCGTCAGGTTGCCGAAATATTAGCCTGGGCGCTGTCGGAAGATCAGATCAGCGGAAAATGAATTCGCGCGTACACCGCTTCTCGCTCACAGATCCAGGTTCACAAACAGGTTTAGGGCTCTACGCCAACTGAGAGACGTGTCATCTGCTTGATCATTACTGCAGGGGCAGATCACTGTTGCGGCTTATGAATGAGGTGTGCCGGGATGAACCCGAGCCAGAAGAAAGCCCGCGATTCCTGGCACCAAACGTCACAGGCACGCTGTGCACTGGAGGCAAAAGCGCCAGTATCAGGGTCCTCCAATCACGCCGATTCCGCGTGCGATGAGTTTGAGCCGTAAGCCTTGAACCTACGTCAACAACCCTCTATTGCGGTAAAAGCCTCAGCTTGTGCGCCGCCTGCTTCTCGACCGCCGGGCGCGTGAACGGCAAGTTGAAGTAGACGCCGTCTGCGAGCTTATCCCGCGCATTCCCGTAATACGGGCTTCCGGGCTGCGCAGATTCTCCAGGCGCGTTGGTCGCCATCGTCTTGTCCACGTCCGCGAAATCGATGATGCGCCGGAAGTTCGCGCCGGTGGCGTTGATGTCGTTGAACCCTCCCGGCCGTTCAACCGGCTTTAGACTGAACTGGTCGATGAACATGTGCTGCAGCGGGCTCTGGTTGATGCGACCGTAGCGCCACTGCGACTGGTCGCGGCCCCAGTCCTTCTCCACCCGCTCTAGGGCCTCTAACAAGCCTTGCTCGACGAGCGCATGCTGCTCCGGGCCTGCCTTGGCTTCACCCGCTTTTCGGCCGGCGTCCGTCGTCGCCCATCGGACGTAGATCGCACCGGCCGTAGTATCTTTCGTGAGGATCCAATCCCACCCCTCGATCATGGCACGTGCTTTCTCGGCATCGGGATTCTTGGCCGTCCATCCCTTGAAGAGCAGCGCGTCGCGCTCGGCATGCAGTGAGTAGTCGTCCTGCTGGATACGCTCCATGTCCTCGATCGTGAACGGCTTGTGCTCGGCAATCTGCTTGTCGAGTAGCTGGCGAATTCGCGTGATGCGGGCGATATCAACGTCTCTCGTGGTGTTGTAGAAGACCGGCCGCCCCTTGT
Source organism: Terriglobia bacterium (assembly GCA_963811715.1). Classification (GTDB taxonomy): domain Bacteria; phylum Acidobacteriota; class Terriglobia; order Acidiferrales; family UBA7541; genus Palsa-360. The sequence continues at coordinate 943,068 of CAWESM010000001.1, read as the reverse complement.
AGTCCTGGGGGTGGGTGTTGTTATTGGCGGTCGCGATGTAGCCGCGCGCCGGGTTGTACTCGCGCGGCAGATCGCTCCGGAACCCCTTCCACTCGTACTTCCCCGTCCCGGGGACGGGCAGCCGCCCGGTCCATCCGTCGCGGTCCGGCGCAAAGCCGGAGACCTGCAGCGCGATGTTCCCTTTCTTGTCGCCGCAGATCAAATTGTGTGACGGCACCTTCCAGGCCATGGCGCGATCGAAGAAGTCCTCGCAGCTGGTCGCTTGCGCAAGCTTTAAGCTGCCCTTGAGCGGCGCGGTGCCCGGCTCCTGGTCCGAGGACCTGGCGGCGAACACGATGTGCTGCGCCTGGTCCTCGTAAAACACCGGACCGTGCTTCGAGAACTTCAGCTCCACCACCCGAGGCTTGTCCTCGCCCTTGACCTTGATCTCCTCGCGGATGAACTTCATCGGCACCCAGGTGTCGTTGAACTTCGTCTCGTTCGGATTGGCCGGGTTGGTCTGCTCGACGTACGCGTCCACCTCGTCAATGCCGGCGAAGGTCACACCCCACCCCATGTTCTCGTTGTTGCCGAGGTCCACGCCGACAAACGGCGGCTCGCCGCCGCCGATTACGTGCCAGCCCGGCGCATCCAGATGAACGAAGTACCGCAGCGAAGGCAACGAGATCGCGCGATGCGGATCGTTCGAGAGGATGGGAAAGCCGCTCGCCGTGAGCTTGCCGCTGACCACCCAGTTGTTGCTGCCGTCCATGTCCTGCAGCTCGGGCATCAGACGCGCCGCCTGCTTGGCAGGCACGAGCGAACGGTACGGCTCCACGATCTCAGGTGGCGGCAGCTTTCCAGGCGCGAACGGGTCGCCATCGCCTTTTTTTGCGGCCGCCAACGCCCCTTCCGTGATCCAGTTCAGGTCGAGACCCTCTGGTACTTTCAGTTCGTCATACGGATCCGGGGCCGCGCGCCGGTTGGCCTCCTCGGCCCCGAACTTCTTCACGTTCAGCGCGAGCTGAATCTCGGCGGCCGGAGCCGCGCTCGTGCTGTCAATGCCGAGTTCCGCCCAACGCAGCGTCACTGTTTTCGCTGTCCATGGCTCCGGCTTGATGCCGGTCAGCTTGAATTCGACCGGCAAGTTGTCGGCGTGGGTGGCGATGTACGCGTTGTGGCCGTTGGCCCACGCCGTGAACATCCGTTCCGCGTCCGGGTGATAGCTCGTCCACTCCTTCGCGTCCCACGGGCCCCGGAACATCATCAGGCGCGCGCGCACGTCGTTGTCGAAGGCCTTCGGGCCGAAGATTTCCGCGAGCCGCCCCTCACACCAGCGGCGCCACATTTCCAGCTGCCAGAGGCGATCCTGCGCCATCACATACCCCTGCGCGAAGAACAGGTCGTCTTGGTTCTGCGCAAAGATATGTGGAATACCCTGCTGGTCGCGGATGATGTCCACCGGCTGTTTCAAGCCGGGGACCTTCTGAATTCCATCGATCGTCGCCAGCGACTGGCGCGCCAGTTCGTCGAGCGACTCTGGCGCCGGCGCGCCCTGCACCGCGCGCTGCGAGCATGCCGAGGTGAACGAGACGAGGGCAGCCAAACACAGGACACACGCATGAGTACGGGGCAGAGACATCAGACCCTCCGGATAGCCTGGCAAATTCTAGGTGGGTTTTCCACCAATGACAACGGAATTTGTGAAAGGCCGCGCATGGATTGCGTGCAATTCGGATATTATCCTCGGACGACCCTTGCTCGCCGATGAGTTAGAATTATCTTGGGAAATTTCCGCATCACACGTGAAGCACCCGATCGCTGATCGGCCAAGTCCTGTGAGGTCACCTTCTCGGAATCTGGCCCATCACCGGCACACGACTCTACTTGACGTTCCGCCCGGCGAGGACTAGATTTCTCGCGTTTCTCTCCCGGGTATCCATACTATTCCAGTCCATTGGGATGAACGAGGGAATGCCATGCGAAGTGTGTTTATCACCGGCGGGACGGGATTCATGGGCCGGGGGCTAATCATGGAGCTGGTGCGGCGCAAGTATGCGGTGCAGGCGGTGGCGCGGCACGGCTCGGAACACAAGCTGCCGCATGGTTGCAAAGTCATTCCTGGCGACGCGCTCGACAAGAATTCCTACGTGTCGCAGATTCCTCCGGCGGAGACATTCGTTCAACTGATTGGCGTGACGCATCCGAATCCCGCGAAGAAAGATGAATTTCGCGCCGTGGACCTGGGCTCCGCGCGGGCGGCGATCGATGCGGCGCGAGAGGCCGGCATCCGTCATTTCGTGTACGTCAGCGTGGCGCAGCCCGCTCCCGTGATGAAGTTCTACATCGAAGTACGCGCCGAGGTGGAGAAGATGATTCGTGAAAGCGGAATGAACGCCACGATTCTGCGGCCCTGGTATGTGCTGGGGCCCGGCCGGCGCTGGCCTGTCATCTTAAAGCCGATGTACTGGCTCATGGAGCGCATTCCGGCCACGCGGGAATCGGCGCGGAGGCTCGGCCTGGTCACGATCGAACAGATGGTCGCGGCCCTGGTTCGGTCGATCGAAAATCCCGCACACGGCGTACGGATCCTCGGCGTTCCAGAGATTCGCGGAAATGGTGTGAACTGAATCAATTCAGCCGTGAGGGTAGATTACTTTTTTGAGCGGTCTTTCAGCAGGCCCTTCAGCTCGGACATGAATTCCTTGACGTCCTTGAAATCCAGATAGACGGAGGCGAAGCGGACGTAGGCGACCTTGTCGAGTTTCTTGATGCGGTTCATCAGGAGCTCGCCGATTTCGCTGGTCTTGCGTTCGCGCTCCGGGGCTTCGTGGACGAACCGCTCGACTTCGTCGACCAGGGCTTCGAGCTTCGCGGTGGGGACAGGCCGCTTCTCGCAGGATTTCAGCAGCCCTTGCAAAATTTTCTGGCGGTCGAAGCGCTCCCGGCGTCCGTCCTTCTTGATCACCATGTAAGGGATTTCGTCGATGCGTTCGTAGGTGGTGAAGCGGCGTCCGCATTTCAGGCATTCGCGGCGGCGGCGAATCAGGTCCCCGGCCCGGCCCTCGCGCGAGTCGATCACTTTGTCGTCCGAGAAATAACAGAACGGGCACTTCACTTAGCGAGTATCTCCTGGTACTCTTCACTTTCATCCCTCGCTTGGGGATGGGAATACCGTTGGCTCCGTTGGCGCCGAATATGTTTGCCGACTTCCTCGGCTTCGGCCTCCGCGCGCGCCAATTTCCGCAGTTCGCCCACGGACATCCCTTCGTGAATCAGCAGCGGAATCCCGGCCAGCGTGCAGCTTGCGAAGGTAATGATCCAGAGCACCACGGCGATGGCGGCCGCGGGCTCCTGTTCTATGCCGAAAATTTTCGTCATGCCAATAAAACTGGCGATCTGAGCGCCGCCACCCACTCCGGGGAGCTGCAGCGCCGATCCCACCAGTGTGACCGCCAATATCAACATGGCGCCGGAGAAATTCATATCGGAATGAAGAAAGGAGTCGCCGAACGCTTTTGCGATCCAAAGATAAATCAATACGGCGAGCGTCCAGTGCAATGCCGTGTAAAGTATGGCGGCCCAAAGGTCGGAGAGAGTACGGATGGCCTGCAATCCCTCACTGATGCCCGTGATCACCGAAGCGAAGCGGCTCCGCATCCCGCCGGATGTGCGCCAGCGTTCGAGGCCCCGATCGACCGCTCCCGCGCCGTGCAGGCGGTAGTACACCAGAAGCGCGATGAGACCGGTCAGGGCGGCGAGCAATAGCCAGGCGCCGTGCCGCGGAGCCCCATCCACCCAATTCATGTCCGCGCCCGCGTCGGAAAGCCGATTCGGAAATACGAGCAAGCTCAGACACGCGAGGGCCGCCGCGGCCGCAAAATCGCAGAAGCGTTCGAGAAAGAAAATCCCGAACATGCTGGCGACGGGCAGGCGATCCTTCCGCGCGAGCAGGAGCGGACGGACCGGCTCTCCCGCCCTGCCCAAAACGAAAATCGCGGCAAAGCCCATCACCGTTCCCGTGAACGTATTCACGAAACTGGTGGGACCCAAATAACGGCAGAAGCGCTGCCACCGCAAGGCCCGAATCGCGTAACAACAATAAATTGCGATCAAAGACAGCAGCAGGAGCCAGACATTCGCCTGGCCAACGCTATGGATAAACTTTCTCCACGTGAAATCGGCCAAATGGATCTTATGGCGGGATTGATAGGCGATCCCAGCCAGGGCCGACAGAACTAAAAAGGCGACAATGAACCTGCGAAGAGTTGCGCGCATTCGCCCGCGAGCGTACCCGTTGCGCGGAGTGAGTGTCAAGAAAGGACATCATTCGAGGTGTTCGAGGATGCGCGTTTTGACCGGGCCTCAGGGGCCGCTTGTGCGCCTTCGCCAGAGGGGATACCGTAGCTTCCTCGCGGGATACGGCGGCTGCGGAACTTTCTGACACACTATTTCGTTCCATAGATGTGGAGGTCGGAGGCCGGCGCGAGTAGCGAGGCTGATAAACCGTTGGAGCCAGATTCTCAACTGGTCCAGCAATGCCTCCAGGGCGACGGCCTGGCCTGGGAAAAGCTCGTGCGACTCCACACGCGCAGGATCTATAACATTTGCTACCGATTCAGCGGCCAGCGGCACGAGGCGGAAGACATGACACAGGAAGTGTTTCTGCGGTTGTTTGGCACGCTGGGCAAGTTCCAACCTGCGCAGGGAGCCTTCACGACTTGGATGACGAGCGTGACGCGCAATTTGCTGATCGACCATCACCGCCGGACAAGGCGCGATCGCATGACGGATTCCATGGAGGACGTAGCCGAGGTTGAAACGAAGCGTGCACCGGGCCGCCTGCCGGATCAAGCAGCTCTCGACTCCGAGCTCAGCGATCAAGTACAAAGAGCGCTTACGAAAGTATCACCAGAATTACGGGAAGCGGTGATCCTGCGTGACCTCCAGGGGTTCGAATACAGCGAGATTCAGAAAGTCTTGGGAGTGCCCGAGGGTACGGTGAAATCAAGGATCAATCGGGGCCGCATCGAGCTGGCAAAGCGGCTGGAGGAAATGGGCATTCGTCCCGCATAGCACAATGGAACCTACGCGTCACAACTGGAGCTGCGAAGAAACCGAAGCGCAGCTAATCGAGTATCTCGACGGAACACTTGCGGCCTCGATGCGCGGGCAGATCGAGGCTCATGTGGCGTCATGCGCGCGGTGCGCCCGGATGATCGCGAACGTACGCGGGCTGGTGCGCAGCTTGGCGCGACTGGAACCCGTCGCCGAACCTCCGAATTTGGCATCCGCCATTGTCGAGGCTACGCTCGGGCCACGGCGCGGAATATCGGACTGGAAAGCGTGGTTCGACTGGCTCCGCCCACTTTCGCAGCCGCGCTTGGCTTACGGCGCGGTTTCCGTGATGGTCACGGTAGTTGTGATTTCCCAGGCACTCGGGATCCATTGGCGTGCTCCGGCGATGGCGGATCTGAATCCCGCAAACGTCGCCCACGTGGCAAACCGCCAGGCTCATCAGGTTTATGCTCGCGGCGTGAAGCTGGTCAGCGATTTGCGCTTGGTTTATGAGATTCAGACGCGTCTGCAACCTGCGAGCGAGACGGAACAGACAACGGAGCCCCCGGCGGAGGCGCCTGCCGAGACGATACCTCCGGACCACCATGCGCCGCAGCGCCTGATCAACCGTGTTGACCACAACTTTCCTGCGCTCCATCAAGCATCTCTAAAAAACCAAACTCGATCGAGAAGGAGCCTTGGATGAATTGCGCTGTCCATGCAGAGGCCGAAGCGGCCGGATATTGCCGGAACTGCGGTAAAGCTCTGTGCGCGCAATGCGCGCGTGAAATCCGTGGCTCGCTGTACTGCGAGCCGTGCTTATCCGCGATGGTTGCGCAACCGGCGGCTCCGGCAACGCAAGCCGGCACAAATCGCTGGCTCGCATTTGGACTGGGATGGGTGCCCGGGTTGGGGGCGGTTTGCAACGGCGAGTACATCAAGGCGCTGGTTCACGTGGCGATTTTCGCGGGCCTCGTCACGATGAATGCGCACGGCGCGGACCAGCCTTTTTGGGGACTCACACTTGCGGCCTTCATTTGCTATATGCCAATCGAAGCGTTCCTGGTGGCGCGAGATCGCTCCAGGAAACAGCCGGCGACCTATTCGGAAGAACCTCGGCCAACACGCGCACCGATTGGCCCAATTGTCTTGATCGTATTGGGAGTCCTGTTTCTGCTCGACAATCTTCACGTCCTGCATTTTGATTGGATTTTCGAGAATGGCTGGCCCGTCCTGCTGATTGGGATCGGCGCGTGGATGCTTTGGAAGCGGACTCGGGGGAATTCTTAGGAGGAAGCGAAAGATGGCGAATGGAACGAAGTGCGTGTGCCAGCGGTGTTCCCGGCGAGGCTTGATGGGACCCGTAGTCCTCATCACGATCGGTGTTCTGTTCCTTCTTCAGCAGATGCACGTCGCTTCGTTCAACCGTTTGTGGCCCGTGATTTTGCTGGTGATCGGAGTGGTCAAGCTGCTGCAAGAGACCGCATCCACGGAAGGACACACGGGTTCGCAGCCCCCGCCGCCACCGGCGACCTGAGCGCGCTGCGTAGGCGAACTGCCGGTGTAGCTGAAGGAAGGAGTGCGAAATTCGATGAGCGATGGCAGAGCGCGGTATGGCTCGATTTTCAGCGGGGCAGTATTGATCCTGGTGGGTGTGCTGCTGCTCGCGCACTCCTATCACCCTGAGCTCGAAATGTGGGGAGCGTTTTCCCGCTGGTGGCCGCTGCTGCTGATTTTCTGGGGCGCTGTAAAACTCTACGAGCGGATGACGGCGAAGCGCGCTGGGGGCGCGGCCTCGGGCAACGTGACTGGCGGTGAGGTGCTCCTGGTGGTGGGATTGCTGGTTCTCCTCGCCATTGTAGGAGGCGCCGACTGGATCCGAACGCATCGAAACTTGGAGGATTTCAGCGACATCGGATTTCTGCGGGGCACTCCCTTTTCTTTCACCGAAGAGATTCCCGCCAAACCTGTGCCGGCGGTTTCCCATGTTTCAATTACATCGGGCCGCGGCGACATCACCGTGGTTCCCGAAGATGTGGCGGAAATTCGGGCTGTCGTAAAGAAAACGGCTTACGCCAGCAATCAGGCGGAAGCTCAGTCCGCCGGCGGACGCGTCCACGTCAGTCTCGTCGACAGTGGAAATGGCAACTTCGAGATTCGTCCGAATGAAGATGCGGGCAGAAATCGCGTCGAGGTGGCGCTCGAAGTGCACGTCCCGAAACAAGCAAGCGTTTCCGCGCGCACGGACAGAGGCGACGTCCACATCTCCGGCGCGCAAGGCAGTGTCTCAGTACTCGTGCGCAACGGCGATATCGACGTGCGCAATTCTGGCGGCGATGTTTCGGTGATTTCCACGCATGGCGATGTTCACATCATTGGGGCATCCGGCAACGTGAATATCACAGGCAGGGGAAGTGAAGTCGAGATCGCCAACGTTAAGGGGCAAGTCGCGCTCGAAGGAGATTTCTTTGGGCCCGTCAAGATGAATCACGTGGACAAGGGTGTGCGGTATCGTTCGCGGCAAACGGATCTGACACTCACGCAGCTCAACGGCCAGTTGGAGGCAGGATCGGGACGCGTGGACCTGTCGGACTCCAACGGGGACGTAACGCTGGCCACGCGCAAAAGTGATGTGAAGATTGCCAATGCAGGTGGACGCGTGCAAATTACGGATGATGGCGGGGATATCGAGCTGGACTTTTCGCAGCCACCGCGCGCCGACATTTCCGTAGAGAGCCGTTCCGGCGATCTTTCACTCTCGCTTCCTGCTCAATCGAGTTTTCAGTTAGATGCGCAAACCCGGAATGGCGATCTGGATTGCGATTTTCCTGGTCTCAAAAGCCCCAGCGGGCGGGATAACGACGATCACTCACTCGCGGGACAGGTAGGAAGCCGCGGGCCGGCAATCCACCTGCGTACGCAGCACGGTGATATTCGTATCAGCAAAAAGGGATCGTAGCCAGGGAACCTCGGATTTATCGCTCGACCAGGCGTTCGAGCGTGGAGAAAAATTCGGGGAAGGAAACCCCGGCGCATTCGGCGTCGCGAATCACAGTGTCACCCTCCGCGCCGAGCGCTGCTACGGCAAACGCCATCGCCATGCGGTGATCGCCATGCGGCTCAATCTCGGCCCCGTGCAGGCGTCCCGCCGAGCGCCCCGCGACGCGCAAACCATCGGGGCGCTCCTCGACCTGCGCGCCCATGCGGCGAAGATTTTCCGCCAGAGCGGAGATGCGGTCGCTCTCCTTCACGCGTAACTCCGCCGCGTCTCGAATCTCGATTCCGTGTTCGGTGTAAGGGCCGAGGACAGCGATCGCGGGAAGCTCATCGATCAACTGAGTGATGAAGTCGCCTTCGATAACGCCGCCCTGGAGCGGTTCGTGGCGGATGGAGATGTCGCCGACGAGTTCGCCGTTGGCGCTGCGCACGGAGACCAGACTGATTGGCGCTCCCATGGACCCGAGAACGTCAAGCACGGCCGAGCGCGTGGGATTGAGGCCGACATTGTGAATGACTACGTTCGATTCAGGGAGCACCATCGCGGCCGCCAAAAAAAATACGGCCGATGAAAGATCGCCCGGAACAGCCAGAGTACGCGCCTGCAGGCGCGGCCTTCCGTGAATACGAATCGCGCGGCCGTCGTGGTCCAGGCGCGCGCCGAATTCCGCGAGAGCAAGCTCCGTATGGTCGCGCGTGCGGACGGGTTCGATGACCGACGTAACGCCGTCGGCAAATAATCCGGCGAGCAAGACCGCGGACTTCACTTGCGCGCTCGGAACGGGCAGCGTGTATTCGATCGGAGAAAGTCGCGTCCCTTCGATTTCGAGAGGCGCGTGTCCGCCGTCGCGTGCTTCGATCCGCGCGCCCATTTTCGTCGAGGGATCGATCACGCGCCGCATCGGGCGGCGCCGCAGGGAGCCGTCGCCGTCAATGGTCGAGCGGAATTCCTGCCCGGAAAGAATTCCCGCGAGCAGACGCATCGTTGTGCCGGAGTTTCCGGCATCGAGCGACGCGGCGCGACTTGCGCAGCCCGCCGAGCCCGGCTCCCGTGATCCGGACGCGGTCCGCGTTCGATTCCACTTTCACGCCGAGACGCGAAAGGCAATCGAGCGTGCTGCGGCAATCCGCCGCGGCCGAAAAATGCGTGATTTCGCTCGTGCCCTCGGCCAGCGCCGCGAGCATCGCGTACCGGTGCGAAATCGACTTGTCGCCGGGAACTTCGAGCGAGCCGCTGATCGTGCGAGCGGGACGTATAATTTGTTTTGACACGCCTGGATTCTAGCATGCGAGTCTCGCGCAGCTCACGGCATCTAGGCTTTCTCTGTGGCCCTCTGTGCCCTCTGTGTTGAAAGCTTTTCAGGAATTAACACAGAGACCACGGAGAGCACAGAGGGTCACAGAGAAATTCCCGACTTGATACTTTTCGGGCGCGCAGCGCGTAGAATATAGTGAAGAGGGGTCAAGGCCATGAACACTCGCAAGATTATTTCGATCAGCCATTTTCGCGGTGAATTTTTCTCGCGTCGGGTGGCAACCTCGCCGCGCAGCAAAAACAGCCGCAAAAACCAGCCGACGATTCCGCGCAGAGTCAAGACAAGTCACGTCATGGACACTATGCCCGGCATGAATATGGATCACGACATGCCAGGGATGAAGATGGGCCAGGGCACGGACGACAGCGATCCATCAGGCCGAAAGCGGCGCGGTCAACGCCATGAGCCACATGCACCATCACCAGATGGGACCGCACATGTACATGACTGCTCTGCGGCCTTCCACGCCACAGGACTGGGCGAAGGCCGACACGATCGCGCAGGATTTGCGCGAAGCGATCGAGAAATACAAGGACTACCACGTCGCACTTGTCCGAAGGCTTCCGCATTTTCATGCCGAATCTCCCGCAAGCGGAGTATCACTTCACCAGTTATGAGAACGCTTTCCTGGAATCGTTCACCTTCGATCCCGCGCGGCCCACTTCCCTGCTCTACAAGAAAACGAAAACCGGCTACGACCTGATCGGCGCGATGTACACCATGCCCAAGCGCGTGACCGAAGAACAATTGAACGAGCGCGTTCCCCTCAGCGTCGCGCAGTGGCACCTGCACACCAAACTTTGCATGCCGCCCAAAGGCGAGCGCGGGCATGCCGACTTAACCAAGTTCGGCTTGCAAGGCTCGATCGCCAGCAAGGAAGCCTGCGACGAGGCCGGCGGCACGTTCTATCCTGTGATTTTCGGCTGGATGGTGCACGTCTATCCGTTTGAGAATTCGCGCGAAAAAATCTGGGGGCAGTAGGACAGGCAAACGTCCCCACCGCAAAATCATCAGGCTTGACCGCACAAGACCTTCGATATACAAAGAAGCCAGCTCGCGGTCGCTCGTGGGAGGTGCGACTATGAGACTTCCTTCGTCCACTTGCTTGTGGCCTGGCATTTGTCCTGTCGTCCGCGGCGGCGCCCGTTCTGGCGCATCATGGATTCGCGGTGGAGTTTGACCCGAAAGATCCCATCACCCTCGCCGGAGAAGTGACCAAGATGGAGTTTATGAATCCACACATTTACCTTTATCTTAATGTGAAAGGCAAGGACGGCAAGGTGGTGAATTGGGCGCTTGAGGGCAGCCCTCCGAACGTGCTCTACCGGCAGGGCTGGCGAAAGGATACGGTGAAGCCCGGAGATATGGTTACGGTCAAGGGCTTTCGCGCCAGAGACGGTTCCCATCTTGCGTTTTGCACCACGGTCACCTTCCCGGATGGCCGGGAGATTTCGCCGGGCCGGGGTCCGTGGCCCAGAGCGGCTACGGCTCGGGAACCAAGAAGTGAACAGAGACCAATCTGGCGCTTTGGCGCGCTTGTTATCCCGGCGGACTCGAAGAGCGACCCGCACCCCAATCGCGCGATCGCCATCAAAGACTGGAACAGAAGGCTAGTATGAGGATTCATTTCCGCGCCGCAACCATTTGCGCAATGGCTTTGTACCTCGTATTCCCTTTCTTGATTGCGTGCGCTGGCCACCCGCCTTCGGCCAGTTCTACGCCGGCAGCGCCCCCGGACTTAAATGGAATTTGGTCGGCGCCGTTCACACCCGACATCTCGAAAACATTGGGCCATCAACCTCCGTTCACGCCGTACGCAGCCGAGCGATTCAAGATAGAGGACGAAATCGACGATCCCTTGACGCAGTGTTTGCCGATCGGCCCGGCACGAGGGATTCAGGCAGGCATCATGCCGTTTCAAATCGTTCAGACCGCAGCGGTGACGGCCATCCTCTTCGAGAACCAGCACACGTTTCGCATCATTCACACGGACGGGCGGAGTCATCCCAAGGATGTGGACCCCACCTGGTTTGGGGATTCCATCGGCATGTGGCAAGGAGACACGCTGGTCGTGGACACCGTGGGGCTCAACGACCGGACCTGGCTCGACACGGCCGGCCATGAGCACAGCGACCAGCTGCATCTCGTCGAAAAATTTCAAAAGATCGACACGAACAACATCAAATGGACTGTCACCTTCGAAGATCCGAAGTTTTATACGGAACCGTGGTCCATCACCTTGCCCATCGCCCGGCAAAACACCGAGATCATGTCGTATTCCTGCGAGGAGAACGAGAAAGATAGAGCTCACCTGCGCCGCACTAAGAAATGAAACGCCCTGTTGATCGGCCATTTGCTCTCGGAGAATTTCTTCAACATCCACACACCATACGGCCCCGCCACGTTCAGGTGACGTTCATCGCGTTGATTCTGTCTATCGGAAGTGTGAGCGGAAATCGAACCGTAGTTTTCTGAGAAGGGCGTTATCCGGCCAAGTCGAGCCTCCCGGCTCAGAATGGTAAAAATTTCTACCGAGTGTGCCGTTACCCCGGAGAAACTCATTACCCCTGGACAGGGAGGAAAGTCGCACGCACGGGCTTACGAAGTGAACTCCCGGTGCGCGCGGTCGAGAAGGGACCGGTTCGTGAAAACCTGAGCGTACCCGAGGCCGAGGCACAGGAACATCAAGACAATTTCGAATGGCTTCCCTTTCCTACCGGTGTTCCACCAATCGGGCAGGTGCGGACGGACCGCTAATCCCGCGGTTTGAAGGGCGACAAGTGCAATGAGAAAGCCGAGGTGACGCCAAAGCAGGCGAGGAACCTGGGTCTGGACTGCAGGACATGTGAACATGTAGGGGCGGAACCCTTTAGTCGCGGCGAACGTGAAGAACACCGCGAAAAGCGTGTAGACAACCGCCGATGTTTCTGGTAGTCCATAGGGCCTTTTCATCAGGAGGATGAAGAGGACCAAGCCGCCAAGTGTTAGGCAGAGGAACAGCGTCGCCAGCAAGACAAAGCGCGCAAACGAGAAGGAAGCGCCCCGGCAGGGATCGGAGTATGGCCACGGTTGCTCGGCACGCGGTCGGGGCTCGAAAGAGACAACGCGGCGGACAGGAATGGCGCGGCCTCGCTGACCGCTCTTCGGATAGGGGCGGTTGGACGAGATAACGTCGACAATGAGTTCGCCGCGCTCTTCATTGAAATCGAGAATGTCCGCCGTTAAACACTCGCCGTCGTCAAGCGTGAGGACGGCAACCGTGTGAGCGTCGACTTTGTCCAGCCACTGCGGGAGTTCTGCATCCTGCATTTTGCATAGTATAACAGGGAATTCGAGTCCTCTGAACCGCTGCTGGGGGGAAGTTGGCCCGAAACGGGCTTGTGGGAGGATGGTCGCCTATCCGGAAACTGCGTCACATCCGGTTTAGAACCCATCCGATAAGCCTCGCCGACGGACCGTTAACCTTCTAGCTCTTTTTAGGAAACGGAAAGTTTGCGGAAATGACAAAGCGATGCGAGAATGTGTCCATGAAAAAACTATACGTAACGGCTGTAACGATTTTGGCGGCTGGCATGATGCTGCATGGGAATGCCTTGGCGCAGCAGGCTCCCGCATCCACACCTTCGCCAGCACCTGCGGCAACAGCTTCGCCGTCACCGGCCACGAAGGCGCCGGCGGCAAAAACCGGAGCGGGCACTGCGGCGGCGGCAAAAGCACCGGCGGCAAAAAGCAAGAGCGACGCGACGCTCGGTACGGACAAAGACAAGCTCAGCTACGCCATCGGGGTGAATGTGGGCAGAAGCCTTCAAAAGGATTCCGTGGACGTTGACCCGAGCATTCTCGTGCAGGGCTTGAAGGATGCGCTGGGTGGCGGCAAGACGCTCATGACGGACGATGAGGCCAAGGCCGTGATTGTGGCGCTCCAAACCAGTCTGCAGAAAAAGCAGGAAGCGGTGATGCAGGCGGCTGGAGATGCGAACAAGAAACAAGGCGATGCGTTTTTGACGGCCAACAAAATGAAAGAGGGTGTCGTCACGCTGCCTAGCGGTCTTCAATACAAGATATTGACACCAGGTACGGGACCAAAGCCTACGGCCACCGACTCTGTTGTCTGCAACTATAAAGGCACGCTCATTGACGGCACGGAATTCGACAGTTCCTACAAACGCGGCCAGCCGGCGACCTTCCCGGTGGACAAAGTCATCAAAGGTTGGACGGAAGCTCTCCAACTCATGCCGGTGGGATCCAAGTGGCAGCTTTTCGTTCCATCCGATTTGGCCTACGGCGCCCGCGGCCCAAGCCCCACGATCGGCTCCAATGCCGTTCTGATTTTTGAAGTCGAACTTCTTTCGATCCAGGGCAAGGACAAGTGAGTGCTACTCGCAATCGTTGAATTCAAGCAACGGCGAGCCGCAAGCGGCGCACTGAATCCTGGTGGTCTGAGCCCTACCTTGGAAAAATGCTATCCGCAGTGCAATACATAGCTTAGGATTCTAAGTGGGAGATACTGGCTTAGGAGCCGGTGCGGCGATTTATGCCTGGAGGGCTTGTGTGGGCGCGACGGATGGTTCAGGTACACTCACAAGAAGAACAGCGCCCTGCAACGCTGTCCGGCGCGACACAGTTTTCTAGCTGTCTGGGGAAAGAATCATGACTGCGACGCAGGTGGAGAGTCCGCTATACGTTGTACACAAGACCGCCTTTAATATTTTGGGGGCCATCAGCGTTTGCCATCTTTTGAATGACATGCTTTCGTCGCTGCTGCCCTCGATTTACCCCTTGCTGAAGGATTCCTTCCATCTTAATTTCGCGCAAGTGGGTCTGATTACGCTCACCTATCAAACAACCGCGTCTCTTCTGCAACCTTTAGTCGGGTTCTATACCGACCGGAAGCCGATGCCCTATTCCCTGCCGGTCGGTATGGGGCTCACGCTTGCCGGGCTGTTGTTCTTATCGATGGCCGGGAATTTCATTACGCTGCTCATGGCCGCGGCGCTGGTGGGCACGGGATCCTCGGTGTTTCACCCTGAGTCTTCCCGAGTGGCTCGCATGGCATCCGGCGGACAGCATGGCCTGGCGCAATCGATATTTCAGGTGGGCGGCAATGCGGGACTTTCGCTGGGCCCCTTGATGGCGGCGTTCATCGTGATGCCGAGGGGACAATCCAGCATCGCCTGGTTTTCGGTCGCGGCCATGGCGGGGATGCTCATCCTCACGAAGGTCAGCGGCTGGGCCACCAAAAACAGATCGACCGTGAAGAAGCCGAGCGCAACCCATTCCGAGCAGCGTCCCAATCTGTCCAAACGAAGAGTGGTGGTATCCATTGCGGTCTTGATGGCCCTGCTGTTTTCAAAATTCGTCTATCTGGCTAGTTTAACCAGTTACTATACTTTCTACTTGATGAATAAATTTCACGTGTCCGTGCGGAGCGCGCAGGTCCACCTGTTCGTGTTCCTGGGCGCTGTAGCTCTCGGTACGATCGTTGGCGGGCCGGTCGGGGATCGCATCGGCCGTAAACGCGTCATCTGGTGCTCGATTCTTGGCATTCTTCCCTTCACTCTGGCCTTGCCGTATGCCAATCTGTTCTGGACGGAAATTCTTAGCGTGGTCATTGGCCTGATTCTGGCCTCGGCTTTTTCGGTGATTGTCGTCTACGCGCAGGAGCTGGTTCCCGGAAGAGTAGGAATGATTTCCGGTCTCTGCTTTGGGTTCGCCTTTGGCATGGCCGGGCTGGGCGCCGCGTTTTTGGGTGAGTTGGCCGACATCACCAGCATCAATTTCGTGTATACGGTCTGCTCGTTCCTCCCGGCGGTCGGCCTGCTAGCCGCATTCCTGCCAAATATAGAGCCCTCCGGGCTGCGAACCGGCCAGACAGTGGAAGCCTGATCGCTGGGAAACGGCGTCCATATTCTGGCAGGCTCCCACCGGAGCCCGCGCCCGGCTACCCCTTTACCAAATCGGTGGTCCCGAATTGATTCCCACGTTGGGACCGCGTATCATGGTTATCAAATGCGCGCAGACCAAACGAAACGCCATGCATTGGCACCACCTTCATTCACCCGCATCCTGCTTCTCGGGGTTTTGCTTGCTCTGATGGCCCCCGCGTTGTTTGCGGCGGACCCTGAGATTTTCCCGCTCTCTCAAGTCAAACCCGGGATGAAGGGCGAAGCCCTGACGATATTTGCCGGGGACCAGATTGAGAAGTTCGATCTGGTGGTCATCGGCGTGATGCCCAATTTCCTCGGCCCCAAGGAATCCATCATCCTGGTTCAGCTTCTCGGCCCGAAGGTGGAGCACACCGGCGTGGTCGCGGGAATGAGCGGAAGCCCGGTCTACCTCGAAGGAAAACTCGCGGGCGCGCTGTCCCTCAAGCTCGGCATCTTCACCAAAGAACCACTGGCGGGAGTCACCCCCATTGAAAATATGCTGAGTCTGCCGAAGGGGCAGCCAACGGGGACGATCCTTGCAGGAGCTCCCCAGGGCGCGCCGGGCGCCGAAGAGATCTCGACAGCGCAGCAATTCGAAATGCCCTCGGATTGGACGTCACGCCTGGGTGTACCGGGAGGAAGTTTCCTTAAGCCGATTGATACACCGCTGGTATTTTCGGGCTTCAACGCGGCAGCGATCCGGCAATACGCGGGAGTGCTCGCCGGATTCGGCATGGCCGCGACGCAAGGAGGCACCACCGATGCGCGGCCCGACGATCGAGACATCAAACCGGGAGACATGGTCAGTGCAGTGCTGATGGAAGGAGACCTCTCCCTGAACGCGTCCTGCACGGTGACGATGATTGTGGACGGGCGCATCTACGTTTGCGGGCATCCCCTGTTCAATTTCGGTCAGGTGCAGTTGCCGATGGCGCGCGGGCGCGTCCTGACGACGCTCAGTTCGGACCTCGATTCGACAAAAATCGTAAACGTAGGCGGCACCATCGGCGTGTTTGACCAGGACCGCGTTACGGCCGTCATGGGACATCTGGGCACGGCGCCGGGCTTGATCCCCATCGATATGACGGTGGTGACGGCGGCCGGAGACCAGCATCGCGCCTTCCGGATGATTTCCAATCCCAAGATTTCACCGATCCTGATGGGCGTTGCCACGCTCAACGGCCTGACCCAGAACAGCGTGTATGGCGAAGGCACGACGTTGCGGTTGACCGGCGCAATCGATATTACGGGCCATTCAAGTGTCACACTAGAGAATCTGTTCGCTCCCACCGATACCTTTATTCCCGACGGGGCCTCCGTCTCCAGCGCCGTGCAACTCGTGTTCCAGAGAATCTTCTCCAATCCGTATGAGACGGCGAAGATCGAGCGCGTGACGCTGCGAATGGAAGCTCTTCCCGAGCGCCGGCAGACCACCATCGAAGGCGCCTGGCTGGATAGATCGGAAGCCGCGCCGGGTGACACGGTCAATGTGAAAGTCCAGTTGCGGCCCTATCGCGGCTCGCCCGTCATCCGCGATGTACAGGTCACGATTCCCCCGCAGGCCGTTCGTGGCACGGTCATGCAGGTTCTGGCCAGCGATTCGGGGACCTTGAACCGCATGAATGTCATATCGGGATCGCAGGGACGCCTGCAGAATCTCGAGCAGCTTATTTCGGTGATGAATCGCGAGCGGCGCAACAACCGGCTGTACGTCACGCTGCTGGGGCCATCGCCGACCATGGTGGTGCAGGACAAAGTGATGCCGAACGTGCCCGCATCGCAGATCAATCTCCTCGACCAGCGCGGCGGCCCAGCCAGTTCGCTCGTGGTGCGGGAATCGGCGGCCGGAGAATGGTCCGTGCCGCTCGAACAGGTCGTTCAGGGATCTACATCCCTTACGATTCGAATCAAGTAAGTGACTGGGCGGCACGCGACGCCGTCCCCTGAGGAGTCTTATGCGCATCGCATTCCCCCTTTGCCGCGAGTGGAGCGGCGCCAAACGATCTACCCTGGCGAAGGTTCTGGCTATTTCCGTGGCTGCCGTATTGCTGGCCGCCGGGCCCGCGCTGGCCGAACATACGCGCTGGTGGAGGCAATCCTCGTTCGAGGATTTTGACAAGGGCACCGCGAAAGGAGTCGCACTGCGCAGTGATGGCAAGGTCTTCCTCGCGCCGCGCTTCGCCGAATTTGCCGACGCCAATCTCGCCTATCTTCTGGCTCTGCGCGCCGATTCGAAGGGGAATCTCTATGCAGCGGGCGGTTCGAACGCGAAAGTCCTGCGCCTGGACGCGAGCGGCAAGTCCACGACCGTTTTCGAATCCTCGGAATTAGCGGCCCAAGCGCTCGCCGAGGATGCCGCCGGAAATCTGTTCGTGGGCACGTCTCCTGACGGGAAAGTTTACAAGGTCACGCCGGCGGGACAATCCTCCGTTTTCTTCGAACCCAAAACGAAATACATTTGGGATTTGACGGTCGACAAGGACGGAACCGTGTACGTTGCCACGGGCGACACAGGGAAGATTTTCGCCGTCGCGCCGGATGGAAAGGGACAAGTTTTTTATAGCAGCGAAGAAACCCACATCCGCACGCTCGCGATCGATTCGAGCGGCAACGTCCTGGCGGGCACCGAACCGAGCGGACTCGTCCTGCGCATCTCCAAGGCGGGCGACCCTCACCGCGCCTTCGTGTTGTTCGAAACGGCGAAGAAGGAAATCACAGCCTTGTTGCAGGACTCGAGCGGCAACCTTTACGTCGCGGCCGTGGGCGAAAAAACTTCTCCAATGCCCGGAATGCCGCGGGCGCCGGTTCCTGATACGGCGATGGCAGGAAATTTCAATTTTACGGGAGGCGCCGCCGTTCCACCTCAACAGCCACCGGGTTTTCCGTTTGCTCCGATTCCAACAGTGACTTCGAGTTCCGTGTATCGAATCGCTTCGGACGGCTCGCCGGAAGAGTTGTGGACCTCGCGCGACGATCTTGTGTACGCCTTAGGTCTTGGTCCGAACGGGAAATTGCTGCTCGGCACAGGCAATCAAGGCGCCGTGCTGGAACTCGAAGGCAATCACATCTTCTCGCGCCTGGTGAGAACAGCTTCGGGACAAGTGACTTCCTTGGCGACAGGTCCCGGTGGAAAGCTGTATCTCGCCGCCGCGAATCCGGGAAAGATCCTCACGCTGGGCCCCGATAGCGAACCGGAGGGCTCGTACGAGTCGCAGCCCTTTGACGCGCATCTTTTCACGCGGTGGGGGCGCCTGCAATGGTGGGGACAAACCGCACCGCCCTCGAAGAACGGCGCGGGCGCGCGGATCGAATTCTACGCGCGGTCCGGAAACACATCGGATCCCGGCAATAACTGGAGCCCGTGGGCCGGGCCGTATTCGAACACGGCAGGCGACAAGATCGAGTCTCCTTCCGCGCGGTTCGTGCAATGGAAGCTTGTGCTGCGTGGCGCGGCAGGCGGCGCCGCTCCTGAACTCGATTGGGTGAACATCGCCTACTTGCCAAAGAACGTGGCACCAGAAGTGACTGGGATTGCCATCCAGACTTCCGGCATCCGAGTGCAGGGAATGTCCGCTTCAGGGCCGGGCATGGCGTCACAGACGCCGGTCCAAGTTCGAATGCCGCAGCCGCCCGCCGCCACATCCTCGATCAACTCGGCGTTCAACAATGCAGCGGCCGCGAACGCGGCTTCCATGGCCACCACGCCGCGGTTTGACGCCCCGCCGCAGGGTTTCACGCAGAAGGGCTACCAATCCGTGGTCTGGACCGCGGACGATTCCAATGAGGACCAACTCGAATTTTCGATTTTCTTCCGAGGGGAAAACGAAACGACGTGGAAGCTGCTGAAAGACAAGCTCGATGCGCGCTACTATTCGTGGGATACGACGGCAATGCCGGACGGCGCCTATTACTTGAAAATTGTAGCCAGCGATGCGCCCGCAAATCCCAACGGCGAAGGACTTACCTCCGCGCGCGAATCCGACCGCTTCGAGGTGGACAACACACCGCCCGCGATCGCACAACTGACGGCGGAAAGCGCGGGCGGCGCCGGGGCCGTGCGCGTGCGGTTCCAAGCGAGCGACCCCGCCAGCTCCATCGCGCGCGCCCAGTACAGCCTGGACGCGGAAGACTGGAACCTGGTGTTCCCCAGCGGCGGGCTGAGCGATGCACCACGCGAAAATTATGACTTCCAGTTACAGAAAGTCACGCCCGGGGAACACACCGTCACGATCCGCGTGTACGATCAGTTTGAAAACGTCTCCAGCGCGAAGGCGACGGTCCGGGTAACGGCCAGTGGAAACTGACGCGACAGACCAGCCCTCGCCTCTGGATTCGCACGCTTTCCGAACCGGCTAGCTCGTCCAGCGCTCTTTACTCGCCCCCACGCCAGCGGCGGCTACTGCTTCGTACCTTTCGATGTGCACCCCGATGCCTGCCTTGCCGCCGAGGAACGCGTTGGGCTGAACGTGGACCACGCGCGCCACGCATTTCACTTCGTTGGAACTCTTGCCCGGCCAGTTCCTGCGGCATTTTAAGAGACACCTCGAAGAGGCGTGCCCACTTGGAGGGGAAGAGCCGTCGCGAACAGGATTCCCCGTTGCGAAATGTTTTCCGACTCCCCGGTCTGTTCCAGCGCGTCCGGACTATTCAGGACGCGAAAACGAAAAGGCACCCGGATATTCACACGCGTATCATAGCGACGTTCTCTTGAGTTCATCGTGGCCTCCCCGCCCGCAGGAATGTGTGCGCGCGGTTTTGAGATTAGGAAGGGGGTGTTGCGATTTTAGCGCCGCGCGAGTAGAGTGCAAGGGAATTACGCATGTTTCGCGGCGCGTGATCCATGGCGGGACAAGCTGTGCCATAATGCCACGGTTCTAAGAGTCTTCTCATTGAGTACTCCAACGACCCAGCCTTTCGCGGCGCCTGACCTCGAAAGTATTCGAGAGGCCCTTCGGCGCATCTCTCCGCATATCGAACGTACGCCCGTCATGATCTCGGACGCGCTGGATGAACTTGCCGGGGCCATGCTGTATTTCAAATGCGAGAACCTGCAACTGTCCGGTTCGTTTAAAATCCGGGGCGCGGCAAACGCGGTCTTTTCGCTCAGCGAGGCGGAAGCAGCACGCGGCGTGGTGACGCATTCCTCCGGCAATCATGGCGCGGCGCTCGCGCTGGCCGCGAAACTGCGAGGTATCCGCGCGTGGATCGTTGTGCCTCATAACGCCCCGAAAGTGAAAGTGCGCGCCGTGGAAGCCTACGGGGGAGAAATCATATTCTGCGAGCCGACTCTGGAGGCGCGCGAGGCCGCCGCCGCGGAAATCGGGAAGCAAACAGGCGCGGTGCTGATTCATCCGTACGACGATGACCGCGTCATCGCGGGGCAAGGCACTGCGGCGCTCGAACTTCTGGAAGAGATTCCCGATCTCGATGTGATCTGCGCGCCAGTTTCGGGAGGCGGGCTGCTCTCCGGCACAGCCATCGCGGCGAAGTCATTGCGGCCTGAAATGTTGGTCATTGGCTGCGAACCGGCAAACGCGGACGACGCGGCGCGATCGCTCGCCTCCGGTCAGATCGAACCCGCGGCCACCACGGTTACCATGGCCGACGGATTGCGCGCGACGCTCGCTCCGCGCACATTTGCCATTCTGCGCGCGCGCGTCGACCGGATTGCTCTGGTCAGCGAAGCTGAAATCTTGCAGTCGATGCAGCTCATTGCCGAACATTTGAAATGCAGAGTGGAGCCTTCCGGCGCGGTCGCGGCGTCCGCGGCGCTGCATCGCCAGCTTGGCGAGGAAGGCCTCAGAGTTGGGATCATTCTTTCCGGCGGAAATCTCGACCCGGACGTGATCTCCGCGCAGCCGGGAAAAGATTTAGCGCAGAGAACACAAAGGGCGGCGGAGGGAAGTGATTGGTGACTAGCGATCAGTGACTAGTGACTGGTGACTAGTGACTAGAAGCTATTGCACAACCCTCCGCAAGACGATCATGAAGCAGGCGATGTGAAAGAAGGCGCCATAGATCGTGAGCGAGCGGTCGTAGCGCACGACCAAGCGCCGGAAGTTACCGAGCCAGGCGTTGGTGCGTTCGATAATCCAGCGCCTCCGATAGCGCCGCAGCGCTCGGCCGTCTTGCGTCACCGGTTTCTTTCGGTTGCAGCGATGGGGCACGATCAATTCGATACCCCGTTGCCGCAAGCGTTTCCGCAGCGGATCGCTGTCATAGGCTTTGTCGGCGATCACCCGTAGCGGTTTCTGCCGAGGTCGGCCCGCACGATGACGCCGCCCTACCCGGATCGTCGCGAGCGTCGTTTCCGCGAGTGTGACTTCCCCCGGGGATGCAGAGTGAAGGGAGTTTCCCAGAGGAACACCGCGGCCGTCGACCACCACCATCCACTTCGTCCCCTTGCCCCGCTTGGTTTTTCCGACTCCGCAGCCCCTTTTTTCGCTGGAGCAAAACTCCCGTCCAAAAACGATTCGCTCCACTTCAATTGCTGGCGCTGGTTCAACTCGCTTAGAAACGTCCGCCAGATGTTCAACCAAACGCCCCGCTCCTCCCAGTCTCGCAGCCGCCGCCAGCAGGTCGAGGGATGCGGGAATTTCTCCGGCATGTCTTGCCAGCGAGCCCCGCTCCGCAGTATCCACAGAATCCCTTCCAGCACACGACGGTTTTGAATCCAGGGACGACCGCCTTTGCGTTGTTTGGGCGGCTTGGGGAGCAAGGGCGCGATCTTCTGCCACTGCGATTCGGTCAGCAATGCACCCGATCGGGCCATCGGCCCTCCTTGGGCGCTGCTGATTCTCCTTATCTCTCATCTCAGAAAATTCAACTACCTTCTTTTCAAGACCCTGTATTAGGTTATGCAACAGCTTCTAGTGACTGGTGACTAGTGACTGGTGACTAGTGACTGGTGACTAGTGACTGGTGACTAGTGACTGGTGAGTCCCCCGATCAGTGATGCGATGACACCAAGTTCCGCTTGCTCCTCCGCGGTCGGGCGCACGCATTCCTTTCTATATTAATATTAATTATATTTATTCTTTTAATAATGCTAGCGGCCGCCGTAGCAGATTAGTTCGCGGCCGTCGGACAAGGCGACTTTCACCAGACGCAAATTATTCGTGCCGTCGTTAATCCGATGGCCGACCACGGTAATCTGATCGCCGGGCTTGAGGGTGTCTTTGTCCCAGCCGGTGTTGGCCATACGGCTCGGGCTAGGGCCTCCGGCATTCCATTTTTCGGCGTTCGACTTGTCATCCTTCACTTCCAGATAGATCCACACATGCGGATTCGCCCAGTCGAATTGCGTCACGGTTCCTCGTAGCGTGGTGAGATTGGCCATGTCATACCCGTGCCACGCATGATGCGCGAAGGCCGGACCCGAAATCGCTAGAATACCGGCAACCAAGATCCCATACACGACTAGCTTGCTCCTCATATCGTCACCTCCCAACACGGCACATAAACCTTCGACGCGTTCGCGGCGGGGTGGGTTTCTGGCCCGCCTCATCCGCAGTCCTCGACGCGGAGCGTTGCGAGCCCTGCTGACCGAAACCGGACACGCAAGCCCACCGGCCGACTACTCCTCTGCTCCTCCGTGTTCTCTGTGTCCTCTGTGCTAAAATCCGAAAAGCGCAACACAGCGCGGCGGAGCCGCAACCACACTCAACTTCAGCGGCTGAAGCCGACTGAAGGAAACTTCGCTTCGGCCAGGCTGAAGCCCAGCCCTCCGAGTAGATCCGACAATTCAACGCACAGCGCGACTAAATTCAGGACTAGTATACAGACGACGCAGAGGGCCACAGAGAAATCGCGTCCACTTCATCGCGGTTAGAGGATTCCCTCCACGATTCGAATGTCCCGCTCCGCCGCGCCCTCAAGGGCGCGTAACGCCGTTTGGTAAGCGTTGCTTTCATACGTGGCCGTGGCTTGCTTCACGGTATCGAACTCGATGACCACGGTTCGCTGATCCTTGCCGGCCTCGTAGGTCTTCGCAGGCGCTCCTCGGGCAAGAAAGCGGCCGCCGCCGCCTTGGATGGCAGGCCCTGCCAGCCGCGCGTATTCGGTAAGCGCAGCGGGGTTAGAGATCGATCGGTAAAAGCAGATCCAGTATCCTTTAGCCATTCGGCGCTCCTAGGTCCAGAGATACGTTACCGTGAAGATGTTGGGACAAACATGCCGGCAAATGGATAGCTCTTGTCGTTGACTCGGGCCGCCTCTTCTGTTGGGCAATAGCCGACCAGGCTACATCTTCGAGAGCGCGAACCCATCCACCTGCACCTCGAGCATGTGATTCACGCGCATGCCATAGATGCCGTCGGTCTTTGCTGCCGCCCCGGACTTGGGCATCGAATTGACAACCTTGCCGTTGATGACGAACTCGACCTTGTCGGCCATTACGCGCACTTCGAGCGCGTTCGTGGACGTTCCGCTAGCGTCGGCCTTCTTCACGGCGTCGCTGGGTGATCCCGACGAAGCGATCTGCGCCGTGGAATTGCCGTTGCGGCTTTTGATGAGCCAGGTCCCCTCACTCTCCACCATGAAGTAAGTGTACGATTGCGCCGGACCTTCGAGAGCGCTCCCCCCGAAGATGAGGCCGAAGTATTCCGAGTGGCCGCTGGTCTTAATCAACTTGAATGTGCCCTTGAGCGTGTAATTTCCGGAGGCCGTATTCGCCGGATTCCAGTAGACGGCCGCCTTGGGGTTTGTTGCATGGAAGCCCGACCCCATCTCAACGAACTTGATATCGCCGGCCGCATCGGGATCGGCTGCACTCATGCTTCGATCGACGCGCAGCTTCCAGCCTTTCGGGGCTTGTGCGTTGAGCGGTACGATGGTGAGCAAAGCGAGCACAGCTATAAAAACGTGGCGCTTCATTTGTATTCCTCCTCAGAGAGTGTGTCGCCCCTATAATACTCTCCATGGCGCTGACCCGGGGCGAAAACCGCCATGATTCTACCGCCATCTCCCGGGTCCAACAACTTCGTTCCCACGGCTAGTCAGAAAAATCGATTAGCGATACAATCGGCAACCATCATGCGAAACTCCACTGCAACCACTACCGCCCGCCGGGAATTTCTCAAGTTTCTTGCAGCCAGTCCCTACGTGGCTGCGCTCGGCGGAGTCGCCGCGTACCTCGACCGAAACGTGCTGGCCCAAAACGCGCCGGGAACTTCCAACGTCATTACCGACCCGGCTAAGGCACTCAACGTTTTTGATTTTGAGGAACCCGCTCGCCGCAGAGTCATACAGGGACACTGGGCGTACATGGCAAGTGGCGTCGACGATGACGGCACGCTCCGCGCCAACCGCGAAGCGTTCAAGCACATCGAGTTGCGCCCGCGCCGCCTGCATGACGCCACTAAAGTTGACATGCGTGTCGATTTATTCGGCACGACCTATAACAGCCCGATCTATTTTTGCCCGACAGGCGGTGAGAAATCGTTCTCTCCGGAGGGCGAGTTAGCCGTTGCGCGGTCCGCGAAGGCGCATGGCACTTTGCAGGTCCTATCGACGGCGACTTCGACCGCTGTCGAAGATGTCATCAAGGAGCTTGGCCGTCCGGTCTGGCAACAGCTTTATGCGCCGACTTCCTGGGACGTTTGTGAAAGAATTCTGCGGCGCGTGGAGGCCGCCGGGGTTACGGTGCTCGCTCTCACCGTCGACAACACTACGGGCCGCAATAGTGAAACGTATCTCCGTACGCGCGGCGACGACCCGACCAAGTGCCTCTATTGCCATGAAAGCGGCGACGGGCCCTCGATAAAGGAACGACCGATGTACAACGGTATCGACATGACCGGCGTGCGTACGACGAATCCCATGATGGACTGGGCGTATCTCGATCGCCTCCGCAAAACCTGGAAAGGGAAACTCATCATCAAGGGGATGGACACGCGCGAAGACGCGCGGATGTGCGTCGAACACGGTGTCGACGCCATCATGGTGTCAAACCACGGCGGACGTTCCACGGAAACCTTGCGCGCGACCGTCGAGGCTCTGCCTGAAGTCGTGGCCGAAGTCGGCAACCGCATGCCTGTGTTCGTCGACGGCGGCTTTCGCCGCGGCACGGACGTGTTCAAAGCCCTCGCGCTGGGCGCTAAAGCCGTGGGGATCGGCCGCCCCTTTCTGTGGGGATTGGGGGCGTTCGGCCAGGCCGGCGTCGATCGCGTGATCGAAATCATGCAGGGCGAACTCAAACTGGTGATGGGCAATTGCGGCACGCAGACGGTCGCCGACATCAACCGCGCCTATGTGGCCACACCCGATTGGAAGATCTAGTCGGAAGCGAGAAAGTGTTTTGGTGAAGTTGACTTTTCCCGGGAACGCCAATCTCCCGATTGGCGTCAGGCAAAACGTCATTCAGGAGAATGGCGTTCCCGGGGCCAGGACTGAAATGCGGTACCCAGTTTCTGAAAATCGCGCGATGGTTGGCCTACGCCCACACAAATAATCCCCAGGCACTTCAAGGGGTGGCGCGAATGACAAAATACCGCCACACCGGCCGCAATTGGGAAATGGACGACGCCAAGCGGGATCCACCCGAAACCTGCCCGGTGTCCGGCAAGCGAATGTACGCTACTCAAGGGGAAGCAAACTCCACAGCAGCGCACAGGATGAGCGACCGAGATGCCGGCCCCTCGCAGCTGAGAACCTACAAATGTCTCTATTGCGGGTCGTGGCACCTGACCAGCAAAGGGGGATAGGCAGATCGACGAGGCGGGTGACCAATCGTTTCGCGCTTTTTTGTGTCGACGAATGCTGGCGATATGTATATTACTACTCAGTTAAATAATTGAGAAGTATAAGAATTGGATAGTGCGGGTGCCCGATCCTTCCTGGTTTTGGAAGGGTCGGGGGTTTGACTTCCCTTCCGCTTATAGAAAGCCCAGCAATCGATCCCGTCCGTCGATCAAAACCCGCACCCTTGCAGACTGCGCAAGGATGCGGCACCCCAATTTTTACAAACATCCGGGAGTTGACCCACACCTACCCATAAAGATCTTTTGGCTCTTCAAAGGCTAGCGCAAACGGCCGCGCTAAGACTCTCTTCGGCGTTCCCAATCCATTGACTCGAAACTGCTTATCCCGCGTCTGTCCGACGTTAGAGCTATGAGAAGTGACAGAAGTCAGGTCCTCCCCACTTGGTAGAGGCACCGAACGCGCCTGTCCGGAGTCTATTTCATCTGACGGGTCGGCCATGATTTCCGTGGTTCCCGTGCAAGAAACGGCGGGACGCGCGTTCTAACCCTGAGCGCTCGAAAGCTGTACTGGCGCTGATGAAACACATTCAGGGAGACGACTCATGCAAACCTTCCATGGACACTACGATCCCTCAAGATTTGGGCCATCGAGGTTCTGGTTCTTCTTGCTTGGCGCGGCGCTAGTCACCGCGGGCATCCTGGCGGTGCAACCCTCCGGAGCGGCGAATGACGAATCGGTTGTCGCCACTCACTCGCACGGCGTCCTGTACTTGACGATTCCCTACCAAGCCGCGCATGCCGGCGCGGGGCGACTGACCGTGGAAGTCCTCAATCCGGAAGACCAAGTTGTGGGGAGCTCGGAACGCCGCACCGAGGTTGCTGCGGGCAAGGGACGATGGCAGGAGACGATCAAATTTGACGAGACGCTGGCCTTCGATGATCTGGTATGGCAGCGCATGCGCTATCGCTTTGAATACAGCGACGGGCAACGCGAAGCCCTGGAAGGCACGGAATCGATCGCGGAAATCCTGCGCACTCCGGTGGTCCACATTCTGGGCCAGCAATCGTACCTGAGCTGGAGGGCAGGCGGCGGTACGAGTGATTGTCACGGATTCGAAGAATGAGCATATTGCCGGGCCCGGGACAGTACGGATCGAATTGATGGTTCCCGGCCAGAAGGCTCGCGCCCTCTTCACTGGGCGCTTGAACCGGCGAGGGACCACGGAGGCGCAGTTCCGATTTCCCGCGGGGTTGATTGGAAATGACCAATTACGCTACGTCGTGGACACACCGATTGGTTCCACGGAATTCACGCAGGCGGTGCGGCTCGAAGACAAAGTGTCCATTCTTCTGACCACCGAAAAACCCATCTACCAGCCGGGACAGACCATTCATGTGCGCGCGCTGGCGCTCGATCGCTCCAACCACGAAGCGGCCGCAAATCACAAGCTGATTTTTGAGGTGGAGGATTCTCGCGGCAACAAAGTTTTCAAAAAAGCGACGCAGACCGACAAATTTGGAATCGCGTCAGCGGAATTCGAGCTTGCCGACGAAGTGAATCTGGGGACGTATCATCTTCGCGCCCTGATGGGCGAATCCGAAGCGGCGCCCGCGAACACCGCCGAGATCGCTCTCAACGTCGAGCAATACGTTCTCCCAAAATTCAAAGTCGCGATTGATTTCGCCGGGAAAGACAACAAGACGAAGCGCGGCTACAGGCCCGGCGACCATGTGACGGGAACCGTCCGCGCGAATTACTTCTTCGGAAAACCGGTGGACGGCGGTGAGATTACCGTCAAAGCTTCCAGTCTCGATGTCTCGGCGTTTGAGGTGGCCTCGGTCCAAGGCAAAACCGATCGCGACGGGACATACCATTTTAACCTTAAACTCCCTAGTTACTTCGCTGGGCGTCCTCTCAGCCAAGGCGCGGCGCGCGTGCTGATTGAGGCCACGGTAAAAGACTCCGCCGGCCATGACGAAACACGCGGTGAGCCCATCACCGTCAGCGATTCGCCTCTGGTCATTACCGCAGTTTCCGAAGGGGGCACACTCGTCCCGAATTTAGAGAACCAGGTTTTCCTTCTGACTTCTTATCCTGATGGGACGCCGGCGAAGACAAGCTTGAAAGTCCAAGCTGGGAGGAACGCCGACCAACGCGCTGAAACAGATGATGGCGGCGTAGCTGTGATTCGACTCAGCCCCGGCGCCGGAACCGAAACACTGCGCGTAGAGGCGACAGATAAAGAAGGAAACGTCGCGTCGAGCACCGTTCCCTTGCAGTCCCGCCAAGGCCAGGACCAGATTCTTCTGCGGACGGAGCGCGCCGTTTATCGTGCCGGAGATCGCATTCCCCTAAAAGTTTTTTCCACGCAGAAACGGGGTACCGCGTACGTGGATATCGTCAAGGAAGGGCAGACCGTAATGACGCGCGACGTGGACATCGAAAACGGGCAGGCTGAACTTGCCGTGACCGCCACGCCGGAAATGGCGGGAACCGTGGACTTCAACGCTTTCCTTTTCGGCAGCGACGCTCGCCCCGTGGCCGACCACCGTCTGGTGTTCGTGCAGCCGGCGGATGAACTCAAAATCGAGACCACGACTGATGCCGCCGAATACAAGCCGGGCGAAGAGGCGCGCATCCGCTTTCGCGTGACGAATGCGCACGGCGAGGGAGTCAGTGCCGCGCTGGGCTTGCAGGTGGTGGATGAAGCGGTCTTCGCGCTGGCGGAAAAACAGCCTGGCTTTGCCAAAGTTTTCTTCTACCTCGAACAGGAAGTGTTGAAGCCTCGCTATGAGATTCATTCCATCGGCATGCCGGAGATCGTCGAACCAGTCGAAGAGTCGAAGGTCGAGCAGCGAGACCGGGCGGCGCGCGCGTTGTTTTCAGCCACGGAAATGGTCAGCGCAAACAAGTTTGAAACGGAATTCGGGCGGACTGTGCCGCAGACGAAATACGCCGAATATGCGAATCGCTACCACCTGCAGTTCCTGGCGCAGGTGCGCAGGGTGTCGCAAAGCCTCAGCCGGTCTTTCGGCCGGGACTTCAATCAGAATGAAATGGCTCGGGTCATCGCCGAGATGACGGCGGACGGTGCGCCCGAACTTCGCGATGCGTGGGGCACGACCTTGCGCATCGAACCCGGCCAACAGTATCTCCAAACAAAGTTCTACGCGGTGCGCAGCGCGGGGCCAGACAAGAAATTCGGCACTGTCGATGATTTGGCCACTTTTCTGGCTGTTCAGAGCCGGAAGGTGGTGGGCCGTCCGACTTCCGGCCCGAGCGGCATAGAGGTCACCATCGAACACGATCGAGGACCCTTCAGCGGCCGTGGCGGAGATCACGGGGACAGCCGTCGATCAATGGGGCGGCGCGCTGGATGGGGCTAGCGTCAATGTGCGTTCGATTCTCAGTGGAAATGTGCGCACGACGAAAGCAAACGCCGACGGACAATTCACACTAGGAGGCTCTGCCGGCCGGCGGATTACGAAATTCAGGTCTATACGGGTTCCGAAACTGTCTCGAAGAAAATCAGACTCGACCCTCGCGACCGTGCCGTCCTTTCTGTTTTCCTCAGGCAGGAGCCTGCCGGAATGGTGGTGGCCGTCAATGAGGACATGGAAACTAGAGTGCAACTTCAAGCCGGGATTGGGCGGCGGAGCTCGGTGGTGTAGTCGGTCAAGGCATGATGGTCCGCGACTTACCCGTCAATGGCAGAGAGTTTCGATGCAGATGGCGGAGCTCCCGCCGTCTGCGCCTATGCCAGCTTCAACGATGCGCAAACCGTCACCGTCACAGAGGCGACTCCCCAGATTGACAACGACCAATGCAACTCTCAGCGGGACCCTCGACAAGAAAGAGGACCACTCCGGTTCGGCCAGCGCGCGCGTGCGTTCCTACTTTCCCGAGGCGCTCTATATCAATCCGGAAATCATTACCGATCAGGACGGCCGCGCCAGCATCACCGTTCCGCTGGCGGATTCCATCACCACGTGGCGGATGGCGATGCTGGCTTCCACCGCACACGGCGCGCTGGGCAGCGCCACGTCGAGCCTGAAAGTGTTTCAGGATTTCTTCGTGGACCTGGATCTGCCTGTCACGCTCACGCAGGGAGACCGCGTCTCGATCCCCGTGGGCGTGTACAACTACTCGGGCGCGCGCGGAGACGTGAGCCTGCATCTGCAGGAGGAGGATTGGTTTTCCCTGGTGGATGATGTGGCGGAAAAAAGCGTTGCGGTGGATTCGGCCCGCGTGGGCGGATCGCAATTCACGCTCGAAGCCAAGCGCATCGGGAAATTCAAGCTGACACTCTCCGCGCGAATGAACGGCGGAGCAAACCGCGCGGATATCGTGGTTCGGGAAATCGAAGTCATTCCCAACGGACGCGAACAAAATGTCGTTTTTAACGGGCGACTGGAATCCAGCGTTCGCCAGGAACTGAATTTCCCGGCAGATTCCATCGCGGACGCCAGCAAGATTTTCGTCAGGCTCTATCCCGGCCCGCTGAGCCAGGTGATCGAAGGCATGGACAGCATCCTGCGCATGCCGGGCGGCTGTTTCGAGCAAACTTCTTCCAGCACTTATCCCAACGTGCTGGCGCTCGATTACATGAAACGCACCAAAAAACTTACGCCCGAGGTGCACGCCAAAGCGGAGGGATACATCGCCAACGGATATCAGCGGCTGCTGACGTTCGAGGTTCCCGGCGGCGGATTCTCCTGGTTCGGCAGCGCGCCCGCCAACAAGATCCTGACCGCGTACGGACTGATGGAGTTCTACGACATGTCGAAAGTCCATGATGTGGACCCGAAATTAATTCTGCGGACGCAGGAGTGGCTTGCCAGGCCAGCAGCAGGCGGACGGAAGCTGGAAGCCGGACGCGTCCTTTATCAATGAGGGCGCCACGAATCGCTACAATTCGGATGTGCTGCGCATTACCGCTTACCTTGCGTGGTCGCTCGAGAATACGGGCTACCAGGGGCCGGCGGTAGAGACAGGCCAGGACAATTTATCGAGAGCCACATGAACGCGAAAATGGACGCTTATACTCTGGCGGTCGTCGCCAATTTCGCCGCGGACTACGGAAAAGACCGCGGACTTCACCCGACAGGCGATGCAACTCCTGCTGGATGCGCGCACGGAGAAGGACGATCAAGCGTGGTGGAGCGCGGAAGAAACCGGCGTGTACGCCACGGGCGCGAGCGCCAGCGTGGAAACGACCGGACTGGCCGTGCAAGCGCTTCTGAAATGGGGAGAAGCGTCAGACACGGCGCGCAAGGCCATCAACTACATTGCGTCGAAAAAAGATTCATCCGGAACCTGGGGCACGACGCAAGCCACGATCATGGCGCTGCGCGGCATTGCTCCTCGCCACTGAAAAAGGCGCAGCGGATGTGCGCGGCACGGCGGAGGTCCTCGTCAACGGCAAGCCTGCCGGAAAAATTAGTCTGACGGCGGAGAATAATGACTTCTCCATCAATTCGCGTTCAAGGGAGACGACGCGAAAGACTCCAGCACTGTGGAAATCAAATTTGAGGGAAAAGGCGGCTTGGCCTACCAGGTGGTGGGACGCTACTTTCTTCCCTGGGATAAAAAACCGGAGAACGAGCCTCTCTCCATCGATGTAGCCTACGACCGCACGCATCTTGCGCAGGACGACATCGCCACGGCCACTGCGACCATCAAGAACAATCTTGCTAAGTCCGCGAACATGGTGATGGTCGATCTGGGTATTCCTCCCGG
This sequence comes from Terriglobia bacterium, assembly GCA_963811715.1. GTDB lineage: Bacteria > Acidobacteriota > Terriglobia > Acidiferrales > UBA7541 > Palsa-360. Next base: position 911,351 of record CAWESM010000001.1, on the reverse strand, counting down.
ATTTGACCTGCTCAGCGAAGACTTGCAGGCCTATCACGAGAAAAGCGCGGGGCAGAAAAGCGGCCGCCTGGAAAAGTTCAGCCTGACGGCAACGCAGGCCATTCTCTACTTCGATGCATTCGCCCCGGGTGACACGGTCACGCTGCATTTTCGCCTGCGCGCCAAATATCCCATTCGTGCGCGGACATTCCAGTCGCGAGTCTACGAATACTACGACCCCGAGGTGAGTTCGGTGGCGCGCCCGGACAGTTGGAAGTTCGCAAACGTTAGCGCGCATTTCTCACAAAGAATTCCCCATCCTGGGGGGTCCAAATGAATGAGGGCTTCAGACCTGATTTTGTAGCGCCGGCGTCTCGCCGGCTCTTTGTCACGTGTTGTAAAACTGCCGGCGGGATGCCGGCGCTACCAAGAGCCTGTATTCCGCGACGATAGCGATGGCTTCAGTTCTACCGACTTGAGTCGTCGTGAGAAATACGGATTAGCGCCCGGCACTATATATATAATTAATGAAATTAATGAAGAATTAACTTTTGCACGCGCCAGTTGGAGGTTTCCGCTGCGTACACTTCGTGTTCCGAGGGGCAGGCCAGTTGATGAGCGCCGGAAAATTGTTTCAACTGGCGGCCGGAGCGGCCAATGACTCCGAGTACTTTTCCGTCGAGTGAAACTTTGAAGATTCTCCCGGGAAAAGTGAGTTCTCCAACGAATAGAACTTGATTCGGGCCGGGCGTGATGCAGATTGAATTGGGAGCGCCACTCACCGCGGCGAGGCGCTCGCCGGTTGGAGTGTTGCCGTAAACCGCGTGTGTTCCGGGGGCCGGAGGAACGTCGATGGTGAACATGCGTAGAAATTTTCCATCGGTGTCGAACACCTGGATGCGCCGGTTGGTGCGATCGCCGACGTAGAGGTTGTTGTTGCGATCCGCGACGATAGTGTGCGGGAGGCGGAATTGTCCGTCCGCGGTGCCCTTTTCGCCCCAGGACTTCACCCAGTCGCCATTCTTGTCGAATTTGGCGACGCGCGAATTGACGTAACCGTCCGTGATGTAGATGTTGCCGTCGGAGTCCCACGTTACGTCGGTGGGCTGGCGGAACATTCCGTCTATGGGCGCGAGAGGAGGGTCGGGGTGCTCCCACGGTTTGGCTCCCTCATCGGCCGACTCCGTGCGGCGTCCGAAGACCCACACTACACGGCCTGCTTGGTTGAACTTGACAATCATGTCGGAGCCCTTGTCGATGGCCCAGATGTTGTCGTCCTTATCGATGCGCACGGTGTGAGCCTCGGACCAGGCGTAGAGGCCTTTGCCGATTTCGCGTATAAATTCGCCTTTGGGGCCAAATTCGAATAACTGCGCCGCCGCGGCGCCATAGGCCGGACCGTTGGCGCTGTTGGACCGCGTGAAGACGAAGACGTGGCCCTTCGAGTTGACGGCTACGCCGGGGACCTCGCCGAAATTCATGCCCGGCGGCAGCGTGGGGAAATCAGGAACGGAATCGAATTGAATTTCAGGCACAGTTTGCTGGGCGTGCGCGGGCACTGCTTGGAACCCACCTAGAAACAAAGCGAGCGTCAAGAACAACGCGATCAGACAGATTTTCATCGATGTCTCCCGGCTGGTTTTAGCCTTCACTTTCGTTACGTGTTTGCCGCAAGCCTGCGCTTGCGATCTGCCAGAGTCAATCAAGGGCAAGGCCGGGTAGCGGTCTACTCTAATTTGGTTTTCATCCATGTGTCACCCCTGGCGGGGTTTTCTGGTTATCCTCGTCGCGTTTTCCCACCGCTTCCCCTTCGCTTCGTTCAGGGCAAGCGCGGTGGGCTACGTTGTGCCGTCCCTCCGGGACTCCCTGTCACACATCTTGCTCAACGTACATTCTTCTCTAGCCAGTCCATGAAGAACTTGGCTATGCCGGCGCTGTTTTTTTCGGACATCATTTGGTGGCCATTACCCGGCAACCCGACATCTTCCAGGTTCACGTAGGTCGTCTTTACGCCTGCCTGATTGAGCCACTTGGCTGTGCAATGGGAATACGGGCGGTGATAACTTGCCTCTCCAGATACGTTCAGGACAGGTATACCCTCCAGGTTTACGAGCTTGTGCGCGGGCTCCGACTGAACCCAGCACGGGATTAGGCCCGGCCCATCCGGCTTCTCTTGGCGAACGGGATGCAATTCGGACGCATCCTTGATCGGGGGATCATACTGAACGGGAAGATTGGTCAGACCCCAGAGACGCCCTGGACCTGATCTGCCCCTTTCCGCCTCCTCGATCGGTGGAGACACCGGCTCGGCGGCGACGATGCCCCTGACGAGCTTCGGCCGGGCATCCGCAGCCATTCCAGCCAGAGGGCGCCACCCCCGAGTGGAGCAACAGAATGACCGGTTGGCCGATCAAATCCAGCAATTCCTCGATGTCGTCCGCGGCAATTTTTTCCAGGTCCTCGCCTAGCGGCGATTGGGTATCGGTCTTCGCGTAATAATCAAATACCGGGTCGCCCATTTTGCCTCTGTTCGGCCCGTCGCCCGGCCATTGCGTGTGCTTCGTGTACTGCGGCCAAGTGCTCTGCGGAGTCGCTGGCGGACGGCCGCTCGACCAAACCTCCTCCATCAAGGAACCCGTGCGGGGAGGCGTCATTTCGCCGTCAGCGCCCGGAACGTAGCCGGAACGGCCGCGCGCCGGAAGATCCAGCATGTAGACGGTGTAGCCCCGGTTGAGGAAATCATAGGCCCAGCCCGGCCGCCCGTCTGGCGTTTGCAGCAAGGCTACGTTGGTTTGCCCGCCGCCTGCTTGTACGAACACGATGGGATACTTGTACCGAATCGTTTTCGGCACCCACACCTCGACATACATGGCGCCGCGCATATATTCCTTGCCGGACTCCCCAACCCACTTGCCGCCCACATAGAAATGGCCCTGGCGTCCGATGTTGGCGGTAGAAAATGTCGGCACGGATTTCAAGGGGATCGCTACGGGGGCATCCTGGGCATTTGTATTGCCCCAGCCACAGAGAAGAAGCGCGGCCAGCGTTGAGAAAATGGCGATTGATTTTTTCATATTCATCTTTACGAAGTCCTTCTTATTCTCCTCGCCCACGGGCCAAGGAGAGGGTTTCAATCACAGCCGAGTCTTATGAAAATGAAATTTGTGAAACCAAGGGTCTGCGATAAACCCTATTTCGCGACGGGCACTAACGCCGCGCCCGCCGGCACCCACTTGCCGTTGAGCTTCACGAACATGCGCAGCACCGTCGCTTCGTCCGTGACACCAATCTTGCCACTGGCATCCGCGGCTTTGAAAACGGTGTGATCGGTCGCCAGCGCGACGTCCCCGTAAACGGCCATTAACTTGAAATCCTGCGGATTCGGTCCGGCATCTCCGGGAGAAACCGGGTGAGCCGCAGCAGTAGCACTCTGTCTCTTGACCATTTCTTGTTTGGTTTCAATTTGGCCCTGCCGGCCTACTTCAAAGAATGTGTCCGGCCAAATTCTATTTTTGAAGTCGACGCAATCCTGCGCATGGTTCTTGTGATATTTATGCGCGCAGACCCACTGGTCGTTGATGTCCGCCAGATGCTTTTCCAAATCCGTCCAGGCCTTGTCGCCTTTTTTCATGGAATCTTGAGCGGAAGCCAGGGACGAAACGGCCATCAACGCCACTACAAACAAAATGCGAATCTTTGTCATTGCGAGCCTCTCCCATCAAATGACGACGTCTGAAGCGATTCAATCCGCGGCTATTTTTCATGTTGTAGGCCACAGGACGCCCTGATCTTCCTTCGTGACCGGACCCAGTCCTTTGTAAACGAATTTCTGCACGCGCTGCCCGCGATAGGTCTCGGTAACATATATGTTACCTTTCGAGTCCGTGGCGATGCTGTGCGGCCCGTAGAATTCGCCGGGCTGGCGTCCCCCTTCGCCGAACGTCGTCAAGACTTCGAGCGTGTCGCGCAAGAGGATGTGGATGCGGTCGTTCTCGCCATCGGCCAAGTAGATGTATTTTTGCTGCGGGTCCTTCGAGAAGGCGATGTCCCACGCCGAGCCGGAACCCAGCGTGCGCTTGGCGACGAATCCTTCCTTCACGAAAGTTCCGTCCGGCTTGAATACCTGGATGCGGTCGTTCACGCGGTCACAGACGTACAACAAGCGATCGACGGAAAGATCGGCGCAATGCACGGGGTTGCGGAACTGTTGGGGAGGCGGCGCATCCGGGTTGTAGTTGCCCTGGTCCGCGTCGTCGGGGACGTGCCCGTAGGCGCCCCAGTGCCGCTTGTATTTTCCGGTATCCGCGTCGTACACAATCACGCGGTGATTGCCATATCCGTCGGCGACGTACACCTCATTCGTTTGCTTGTCTATGAATGTCTTGGCCGGCAGCCGGAGATTTTCCACGTCGTTGCTGCCCTTGCTGCTGCTGGGTTTGCCGATCTGCATCAGGAATTGGCCGTCCTGGGTAAATTTCAATACCTGATTGTCCAGGTAGGACGCGGTTGCGGACGCCGCCGATTCGTCGGGAGCGCCGCCCGCAGGCCTGGCCCCCGCGCTGGCCCCGTCCGTTGCCGCCGATCCAGACGTTCCCTTTGTAATCGATCGTAATTCCGTGGTTTGAATCCGGCCAATCGTATCCATTGCCCGGTCCACCCCAATGGCGAAGCAGGTTGCCCGCCTGATCAAACTCCAGAACCGGCGGCGCCGGGCCGCAGCACATGGCGATGGGCGGATTCGTCGTGGCGTGGCGCTCGCCCGGTTCGAGCGAGCCTTGGCGGTGAATGATCCAGATGTTGTCCTGCGCATCCACGGACACGCCGATGGTCATTCCCATGAGCCAATGATTCGGCAACGGCTTCGGCCAAAGGGGATCCACTTCAAACATCGGGGCCTGCACGGCGGCCGCCTCGACTCGAGCTTTCTTCTCAAGTAAAGAAGATCCGACTCCGAGTGCGGCGATTAGGCCGGCAATGGCTACGCAAATACAGAGATTGCGTTTCATAAGCACGCTCCTCTTCTAAGCGGGCTCCAAGTAGAGCCCGCACCCGTTTACTTCCTACTTTTTCGGCCACAAGACGCCTTGTTCCTCTGTTGTGACCGGGCCCAGGCCTTTGTACACGAATTTCTGCAAGCGTTGTCCACGATAGGTTTCGGTCGTGTAGATGTTGCCCTTGGAATCCGTGGCGATGCTGTGCACGGCGTAGAATTGACCAGGCTGCCGTCCGCCGTCGCCAAAACTCGTCAAGATCTGGAGAGTGTCGCGCAGAAGGATGTGCACCTTCTCGTTCGCCCCATCGGAGAGGTAGATATACTTCTGCTGCGGGTCCTTCGAAAAGGCGATATCCCAAACGGACCCATCCCCCAGCGTCCTTTTTTCGATGATCTGCTCCTTGACGAAGGTGCCGTCCGGTTTGAATACCTGGATGCGATCGTTCACACGATCGCAAACGTAGAGCAGACCATCGTCCGCGAGTTGGGCGCAGTGCACCGGACTGCGGAACTGCTGGTCGATGGGCGCATCGGGATTGTAAAGCCCCATGTCGGTGTCGTCCGGCTTATGACCATAGGCGCCCCAATGCCGCTTGTACTGTCCGGTGTCGGCGTCAAACACGATGACGCGTTTGTTGCCATAGCCATCGGCGACGTACAGTTCATTCGTTTTCGGATCGATGAACATTTTCGCCGGACCTTTCAGGTTCTCGACGTCGTTGCTGCCCTTGCTCTTGAACGGATGCCCGATTTGCATCAGGAATTTTCCGTCCTGCGCGAACTTCAAAATTTGATTGTCGGCATAAGCGCCCGGCTGACTCGCTTCCGGCACGTTGCTGGCCCCGGTATCTTGCAGTTTGGGATCGATCGTGCGGCCGTTTCCGCCAATCCAAACGTTTCCTTTGTAGTCGACGGTAATTCCGTGGTTCGAGTTGGGCCAGTTGTAACCCTTGCCGGGACCGCCCCAGTGCGCAATGAGGTTGCCGGCCTTATCGAATGCAAGAACGGGCGGCGCGGTCACGCAGCAATCCGCGCCCGGCGGATTCGTGTTGCCGTAAGTTTCCTTCGCTTCGAGCGAGCCCCCGCGATGAATGATCCAAACGTTGTCCTGCGCGTCCACCGAAACACCGATCGTCATGCCGATCACCCAATGGTTCGGCAGCGGCTTCGGCCACATCGGGTCCACCTCAAACATGGGCGCCTGGACTCCGGCGGCCTGCACGGCGGCCTTTTTCTCCAGCACGACAGATCCAACTCCGAGCGCGACAACGAGTACGAGAATCACCGCACCAATCCAAACATTGCGCTTCATAATTGGTTCTCCATTTTCCGGCGCGACATGCATTTGACGCGCCCCCCAAAAAGCCGATGCGGGACCTTACAACTGAACTGTTTCTGGGAGCTTCGCGCGCAGTATACCCAATTTGCATTTCGGCAACCATGCATTTTTGCTTGTCAGCCACGGCGCTATCCGAGTACTCTCGCCGTCATGCCATTTAGACCTGCTGGGAGCTGTGGCCTTCGCGCTGGAATATTGATGGCGGCGCTCTTTCTCGCCTGCCATGGCGCGGCGGCTCACGACATTCCGGTTGACGTGACCGTTCAAGCGCTCGTCAAGCCCGCGGGCGAACAGTTGCATTTGCTCGTTCGCGTACCGCTGAAAGCGATGCGCGACGTCGAGTTTCCGGAACGCGGGCCAGGGTATCTGGATCTCGACCGGATCGACACTTCCCTGCATGAGGCGGCGTCTCTCTGGATCGCTAAAGAAATCGAAATTTACGAAGGCGACGTCCGCCTCCCGGATCCACGAGTCGTCGAAACCCGCGTGTCGCTTGAATCGGACAGGTCCTTCACCTCGTATGAGGACGCGTTGGCGCATGTGACCGGCGCGCGATTGCCGGGTGACACGCAAGTTTTTTGGGATCAGGCGATGCTCGATGTGTTGTTCGAGTATCCGATTCACTCGGACCAGTCCCGGTTTTCGATCCATCCCGGGCTCGGACGCCTGGGCGAGCGCGTGGTCATCGTTCTGAGGTTTCAGCCGCCCAACGGGTCGGTGCGCGCGTTTGAGTTCATCGGCGATCCCGGCCTGGTTCGACTCGATCCGAGTTGGCGACAGGCGGCGCTGCGGTTCGTGGAGCTGGGATTCTTTCATATCCTGGATGGAACCGACCACTTGCTGTTCCTGTTTTGCCTGGTCATCCCGTTTCGTCGATTTCGCGCGCTCATTCCCGTGGTGACCGCGTTCACGGTGGCGCATTCGATTACGCTGATCGCGTCCGCGTACAATCTCGCGCCGAATTCATTGTGGTTTCCGCCGCTCATTGAAACATTGATCGCGATTTCCATTCTTTATATGGCGCTTGAGAATATTGTGGGAGCGACGAAGGTGCAGCGGAGATGGATGATTGCGTTCGGGTTCGGCCTCGTGCACGGATTTGGTTTCTCGTTCGCTCTCCGGCAGACAATGCAGTTTGCCGGATCTCATCTGCTGGCGTCGCTGCTCTCCTTCAATGTTGGCGTCGAGCTGGGGCAGATTCTGATGCTGGCGCTCTTTATTCCCGCGTTGGAGATCCTGTTCCGGTTCGTCGTCGCCGAACGCGTAGGGACGATTATCCTTTCGGCGCTCGTGGCGCATACCGCGTGGCATTGGATGACCGAGCGCGCCAATGTATTGAGCCAATATCGATTCCAGTGGCCCGCAATCAATGTTGTCGTGCTGGCGATCGCCATGCGTTGGATGATGGCGCTCGTGATCCTGGCGGGATTGATCTGGCTGCTATGGGGGCCGCTCCGTGACAAGATCGACCGCGACACAGCACGTAAGGTATGGTCGGCGTTGCGGCCCCGGCGATCGCCGCCGCTGGCCTAGTGACCCTCGACAAAATTAGCCGAGCCTACTTGCTGGGCTTCTTAGTTGCCTTCTTGTTGAGGTCCAGGAAACTAGCGTTGTCCTCGCAGACATGCTCCATAATCTTCCAGTCGGTCCTCAACTGGAAGTTTAGCTTTGCCTCCCAAGGTTTGGTATACGCCTTCGGGTCGTCGATCGTGAGGTTGATCTCCAAGGAGTCCTGGCCAACGCGCCGGATGCGCTCCGTGAGGTGCATCGCGTCGCTGTGCGGATAGCCTTCCCGATCGAGCGTGGTCTTGTCGTTAAAACTGACGGTATCGGTGACCAGCGTATCTCCCTCCCAACTGCCAATCGAGTCCCCCATCCATAGCGGCCCCACATCCTTGTCATGCGGGCGCCCATCTGTGTAGATTCGGCGCACAAAGTGATCGAACTCGAAGAGCATGATCACCTGGCCAGGAATCTGAACGATCTGCACGGGAAAGTTGAGTAGATAGATTCGTGGCAAACCAGGTGGAAAACAGCTGAAAATCGGATCGCTCAATACGGTGCTAGGGCTGGAACTACGGTATATGGAATTGGCGGCCTTAAATTGCGCCTCTCCCCAAGGCGTCATAGGGGAGACTACCTTGCCAAAATCAAGATTAAGTGAGGAATGCGCCGGATCTCGCAGCCGTATCCAAAGGCCAGACAAGTCCGCTGTAGAAGACGCAGCCAGGGCCCTTGCCGCTCCCGGCTGCTCAACGGTCTGAGCGAGAATAATAGGCGATAAAGCGAGCGCTGCGACAAGCGCTAGAACCGTGTCCCTCATGCGACGAAGCATTTGGAAGATTCTCCTGACCAGTTATGCGTCCACCTTATGCTCCTTTAGGCGGACACTCCTTAATCCTGCAATGAATTTGGGTCGAGCTCTTGGCCGTTGGACAACACAACTTTCTGCAGACGCAAGGTATTCGAGCCGTTTTTGGCACGATAGCCAATGACAGTGATTTGGTCCCCTGGCTTGATTATTTCCTTGCTCCATCCATGCCGCGACAGAACGTTCGGACTATTGGCTTCGCCAAGCCATTTTTCGATCTTGCCCTTGTCGTCTTTCACCTCGACTGTAATTTCCACATGAGGATTGATGAACTTAAATTCCGTGGCCGTACCCGTGACCGTCGTCAATTTCGTCGTCTCATATGCCGCGGTCCCGTGGTGCGCCAAAGCAGGGAGTGAAACCACAAGAAGGCCGACAAGCACAACTAAGGAGGCCGATCGCCAACGATTCATACTTAATCTCCACAGTAATTTGATCACATGACCGACCGGACGCGCACCATCGATTTTCTACTGCGCCGGCGACTAGAGCCTATATCACTCCCATATCTCGTGTGTCAAAACCGGTGTTACTCGTTTTGTTCAATACTGTTAACAACCTCTAATCGAATACGGCTGTCTTGTTCCCATAGGGGAGCACCCGAAATCCTAGGTGCAGATGGACGGCGCGCGCCAGGACGACTCTTTCCAAATCGCGGCCTTTGCGAATCAGATCGTCGACCGAATCCCGGTGGCTGATTCGCACGATGTCCTGCTCGATGATCGGACCGTCGTCCAATTGCTCGGTAACGTAATGGCTCGTGGCGCCAATGAGCTTGACGCCGCGGTCGTACGCCTGGTGGTAAGGGCGCGATCCAATAAACGCCGGCAGAAACGAGTGATGAATGTTAATGATCCGATTAGAATACTTATTCGCAAACTCCGGCCCCAACACTTGCATGTACCGGGCCAGCACGACCAGATCGATCTGATTGTTTTCCAACAACTCGAGTTCTTTTTGCTCCTGTTCCTGCTTATTTTCGGGCCGGATCGGAAACACGTGGAACGGGATGCCAAAGCGTTCCGGCACGGTTTGCAGGTCCGGATGGTTGCTGATCACCAGCGAAATGCTTCCCGGCAATTCTCCCGCCACGTTCCGAAGCAGCAAGTCGTACAAGCAATGGCTGTATTTCGATACAAAGATGGCGATGCGCTGCACGGCATCGGAAAAGTGAATTCGCCAGTGCATCTGCAACCGTTCCGCGAGCGGCGCAAATCGCGCGGCGATTTCCGCGCGAGGAATCTGAAATCCCTCCAGTTCCCATTCCACGCGCATCAGGAACAATCCGGTTTCGGCATCAATATGATGGTCGGCGTGAACGATGTTGCCGTTGTTCTGGAAGAGAAATTCCGAGATCCGCGCCACCAGACCCTTCTGGTCCGGGCAACTGATCAGCAAGATGGCTGTGGGTCGCGTCGTCACGGTCGGTTCGGTCGTTCGCGGGATGTAGCATACAACAAATCTAAAGACTTTCTGCGCGTTCTCGCACGCAACTTCTCCGGGCGGGCCGTGTTTATATCCGGAGAGGGAAAATCAGGCATCGCGTGGGCCGCCCCTCCGCTATTGCAGCAGGTGAAAAAGGAGACCCAGATGAGAATGTCGAAGTGTATCCAAATACTCTTGCTATTGCTTCCGTTGGCCGTCATGGCCGGATGCGGCAGCGGTTCGTCCGCGGGACTTGGATCCCAGGGGCAGTCCGCCTCCATTTTCACGGTCGCGACGGACGCGTCCTTGCCCAGCGTCGTATCGGCCCAGATGACTGTCAACGGCGTTACGCTCGCGAACGGGTCCACGAACGTCAGCGTGCTCTCCGCGCCGGTGATGGTGGATTTTGCAAAATTGAACGGCCTTCACGACCTCATCGATTTGAGCACTGTTCCCGTGGGGACGTACACGTCAGCAACACTCACGCTCGCCAATACGGCTAGCATCGGATATATCGACACGACGGTGACTCCGCCCGCCGTTCACAGCCTGACCGGAAACCTGTCGCAAACCGTCGTGACCGTTCCTCTCGCGAAGCCCTTCCTGCTGAATGCTGCCGATCTAGTTGGGCTGCGCATGGAGTTCGATATTCGCCAGTCGCTCGCGGTCGACGGAAGCGGGCAGATCACCGGCGCAGTCAACCCCACATTTCACATGCAATTATTGAACGCCGCCGACGCGAATGTTTCGATCGACGATTTCCGCGGAGGGTACGTGGGCGCTGCGGGCAACAATTCGTTTGTGATGCAGGGGCCGCTCGGGAGGCAGTGGACCGTCTCGGCCGACAACAACACCGCTCTTGATACAGGCGACCAAATGGCTTCGTTCACAACGAACAGCATCGTGGATGTTTCTGGGCAACTCAATCCTGTCACCCACGACATCGACGCGACGGAAATCTCGCTCGTTTCGACCGATAAGTTCGTGCTGGGAGGACTGCTCACCAGCGTTCGCCCGCCTTCTGGCGCGGCCACGGCGGCGGACCTATACGTTCGCTCGGAACTCCCGGCCATTTCAGGCATCAATCCCGGCCAAATTACGACACTCACCCTGAACGGCTCCGAGGTGTACAGGATAGCGAACCTGCCCCTTCCGCTGACTGCGCTCGTATTCAGTAACTTGTCGCTCGCAGCCGGGCAGCATGTCGCAGTCGGAGGCGTGCTGAACACCGTTTCCGGCGTGACCACACTGATCCCGCACCGGGTCATACTCGGGCGTCAAGGGCAGGCGGGCACGTGGGTCCCGGCCAGCACCCTCATTACTGCCGGTAATAATGGAAGTTTCCAATTGACGGACGATTCGACCGGCGGCGTCCTCCTGCCGACTCCGCTGACCGTGCTGACCACAAGCAATACGACTTTCATCAATCTGAGTGGTCTGCCGGCCCTCTCCGGGACGGCGGCAATCCCGCTCCGCGTTGTCGGACTCGTGCTGATCGACTCAAATGATCCCTATACGCACGGGCGTGGTCCTGTGATGGTCGCTCGCTTCGTCGAGCAGATCATTCCGTAACCAGCTGTGAACGAGCGCCACGGCTCTGCCTCCATAAGGGTGGGGCCGTGGCATTTTTGCAATTTGGGGAGGAGCATTAGGAAGCTAGGCCTTCGCGTTTTGAGACGCCTCGATCCACTTCCCTTGTGCCTTGACAATCAATTCGATCACTTCGCGCACCGCGCCATCACCCCCCGAACGCGACGTGACGTAATGCGCCGCGCGCTTCACCTCGGGCGCGGCATTCGCCACGGCGACCGCGAGCCCCACGCGCTGCAAGAGCGGAAGATCGGGGAGATCGTCGCCGACGTAGGCAACTTCCCGATCGCTCGCGCCCGTGGCTCGCAAAATATCCTCGTACGAACCGAGCTTCGTCGCGCGCCCTTGATACACAAATTCAATTTCGCATTCCCGGGCGCGCTGCGCGACGGCGGACGATTCCCTGCCCGTGATGAGTCCTGTCCGCAAACCCGCGGCCCGCGCCAGCTTCAACCCCGCGCCGTCATACGCGCTGAAACCCTTGATTTCGCTGGCCGTGCCGTCTCTCCGCGAAAGCAGCCAGATGCGCCCGTCGGTAAGCACGCCATCGACGTCCATCAACAGCACGCGAATTTTTTTCGCGCGGGCCGTTACGATGGACGATATTTTTGTACGATTCGTTTTTTGGACCATTATTCCGCCGGGCTCCAAATAGTGTCATTTCGACTGTCGCAGATAGACAGGTTGCCGAAAAAGTCCTTTCTCTGTCATTCCGAACGGAGTGAGGAATCTCTCTGGGTTTGAAAACCAGGGGAAAGAGAGATTCCTCGGCACGCAGCGTGCCTCGGAATGACAGCGTTTTGACTTTTTCCGAAAACTGTAAAGCCGCAATCTACAAATACGGTTTCCAAGAAACCGTTTGGATCAAAACAGTTCCAGCGTCCACAAATCGTGCAGGTGCACGACGCCGAGCGGCCGCCGCTCGGGGTCAACGACCACCAGCGAAGTAATTTTTCGTTCTTCCATCATTCGCAGCGCGGAGCCCGCCAGTTCGCCGGGCGCGATAGTTTGCGGATTCTTGGTTAAGCAATCGCCCACAAGCAAGTCCAACGTAGCCGCGCCACGCTGCTGCATCAGGCGGCGGAGATCGCCGTCGGTCAGGATTCCGGCAAGGCGCCCTTCGGCGTCCACAACCGTTGTCATGCCCAGACCCTTCTTGCTCATCTCGTAAATGACATCCGGCATTTTCGCAGTGGCAGCGACGCGCGGCATGGCTTCGCCCGCATGCATTAGATTTTCCGCGCGCAAAAGTTTCTTGCCCAGACGTCCGCCCGGGATGAAGCGCGGCAAAATCGCCGGGGCTGAATCCGCGACGATCGAGCAGCGTGACCGCGAGCGCGTCCCCCATGGCCATCGTCAGCGGTGGTCGAGGCCGTCGGCGCCAGATTGAGCGAGCACGCTTCTTCCTTCACGCTGACGTCGAGCACCACGTCGCTCGCCGCCGCGATCGTCGAGCGCGGATGGCCGGTGAGAGTCACCATACGCAGCCCCAGGCGCTTGATCGTCTCGAGTAAGGCGATGATTTCCTCGGTCTCGCCACCGTAGCTCACCGCGAGCACCACATCCTCGCGCATCAGCATTCCCAAATCGCCGTGGATGGCCTCGGCGGGATGCAGAAACACGGCCGGAGTGCCGGTGCTCGAAAATGTCGCGGCGATTTTCCGGCCGATCAGTCCCGACTTGCCCATGCCGGTGACGACCACGCGCCCTTTGCACGCCAGCAATAGCTCCACGGCCTGCTCGAAGCGCGCGTCAAGCCGCAGCAGCATCTCCCCGAGCGCCTCGGCTTCAATCCGCAAAACGCGCCTCGCGGTATCGAGACTCACTGCACGCTCCAGCCGCGGACCAGCGCGGCAATTTGTGTGAGTTTTCCTAGCAAGCGCCGGCAATTCCGCGAGCGGCAAAGCGTTGGTTCCATCCGAAAGGGCTTTCGCGGGATTCTCATGAACCTCGAGAAAGATTCCGTCCACGCCCACGGCGATTCCCGCGCGGGCCAGCGGTTCGATGAATTCCGGCTGGCCTCCGCTCGACTTCCCCTCCCCGCCGGGCAATTGCACCGAATGCGTAACGTCGAATACAACCGGGCAGCCCGTCTTGCGCAATATGGGAAAGGAACGCATATCGACGACGAGATTTTGATAGCCAAACGAAGCGCCCCGCTCGGTCAGAATGACGCGGTCATTGCCAGCGCTTGCAATTTTCTCCACGGCATTGGCCATTTCCCAGGGCGAAAGGAATTGTCCCTTTTTCAAGTTCACCACGCGGCCTGTTTTTCCCGCCGCGGCCAGCAGATCCGTCTGGCGCGAGAGAAACGCGGGAATCTGCAACACGTCGGCAACTACAGCGGCAGGCGCAGCGTGAGACACTTCGTGAATATCGGTCAGAATGGGGAGCCCGAAACGCTGCTTGATTTTTTGCAGGATGCGCAAACCCTCCGTGAGCCCCGGCCCTCGAAACGATTGCTCCGAGGAACGATTCGCCTTGTCGTACGACGCCTTGAACACGAATGGCATCTTCGCGTGCGCGGCGATTTCCGCAAGCCGCTCAGCCATCAGGAATGCGTGAGCTTCACTCTCAATCACGCACGGACCGGCAATCAAGACCAGCGGCTGATTCCCGCCGATGCGGAAATTTCCAATCGAGATTTCGCGCGCTGGATGCATGGAAGTTCTCTACGAACAGTCAAACGCGGTTCATAGCCTATGCGGGACAGCGAAGATTTGCAACGGGAGTGAAGGTCAGGCCCTGGGGTAGATTCCGATGAGAGGACTTCTAGAACCCGACAATCGTCGCGCCACACGAGCGGGTTCGGAAACATTTCTGAGTGCACAGGGCCCAATTCATTCTGTGGGAATTGATTTTGTGCAATTGACTTGTGTTTCGGCCGCGGACCCTCCCCTAATGCAGGTAAACCAATTTATATCGAATTTCCACCTGCAAGATGTTTTGCGGGAGGCGCTGCAACCAAAACTCCAGGTCCCCCTCTTTGGTGAGGAACGTCGTGGTAAGAAATGGCTTATTCTGCCACGGTCTGTTTTCGGCCTTCTTGCCGGCATACCCCGCGCCAAGTTTCCAGTGGCTTTTGATTTTATACTCTAATTTGGACCGTTCCAAAACATGCTGGACGATAGCCGTTGAGGTCAGCGGGGCATAGGCAAAGTACGATGCTTCGCCGCCCAGCTTGGGCGTGATCCTATACTGCAAAATTGTCCATGGGACGAGCCAGCGGTCATTGTGAGTGGAGGGCCCCAGGGCTTGCTCGTACAGCAGCTCTCCCACCGCCGTAATGTGCTTGCCGTTAAGAAAGGTATAGCCCCCGCCTGCAAAAACTTCACGGTAGTTGTTGCGGCCGAAGTCGACGTACCCAACGTCCGGGTAAACCCACTTGCCGCGAACTTGGAAGACTTCCGCGAAGTGATATGTATTGATTGCCGGCGATTCGGCCCGCTCCCCCCAACGAGCCATGACAATCGTCGCGGTCTTGGATGCAGGTTCTTGGTCTTGCGCAGGCGCATTTCCCACAAACAAAGCGAGCACGGACAAAATGAGCGGGAGTCTCCACATCACCTTTTTCTCACCCAGAATCTCTATTTGAGGTAAACAGGCAGGCGCCATTCTATCACCGGCGTTCCCTGCGGCAGAGCTTTCCGGTCTTGCTGGCAAGGGGTTCATCCTTCGCGGATGCTCAGGGCAAACGGGGCGCCCGTACCACGGAGAGTTCTCAGAAGAATTTAGGTTAGTTGGCTGGCGAAATCCTGGCTGACATGGACACGGCGCTGACACTTCCACTCTCGGACGTCGCGCTCTCGCGTTGCCGGTGGGCGAGCGCCGCGCCGATGAAGGCGAGGAAGAGCGGATGCGGGGCCAGCGGCTTCGACTTGAACTCGGGATGGAACTGGCAGCCGAGGAACCAGGGGTGCTCCGGCGCTTCGATGATCTCCACGTACTTGCCGTCGGGCGAGCGGCCGGTGATGCGGAATCCGGCATCGGTGAGCGTCTTCTCGTACTCGCAATTGAACTCGTAGCGGTGCCGGTGGCGCTCGCTGATCTCGGTTGCGCCGTACGCGCGGAAGGCGGTTGAATCCGTCTCGATCTTGCAGGGCCATGCGCCCAGGCGCATCGTGCCGCCCATTTCGTCCACGCCCAGGAGTTCGCGCAGTTTGTAAATCACGCGGTGAGGAGTCTGCGGATCAAACTCCGTGCTGTCCGCTCCGGAGAGGCGCGAAACGTTGCGGGCATATTCAATCGTCGCGCACTGCATGCCCAGGCAAATGCCGAAAAATGGAATTTTATGGCTTCGCGCATACTCAATCGCGTGGACCATTCCCTGGATGCCGCGCTTGCCGAATCCTCCCGGCACCAGGATTCCGTCGGCGTGGCCCAAGCGCGCCACCGCCGCCGCGGTCGAATCGATTTCTTCCGCCTCCACCCATTCGACAACCGTGCGCTGCTTGTGCGCTAGGCCGCCGTGCATGAGCGCTTCGCGCAAACTCTTGTAAGCGTCCTCGAGCTGCACATATTTCCCGACCACCGCGATGTGCACTTCGCCTTCAGGGTTGCGGATGCGGTCCAGCAGTTCGAGCCAGCGGCTCATGTCGCGTTCGGCCGCTTGCAAATGCAGCAGACGCACGATTTCATTGTCGAGGCCCTCATCGGCCAGCGCCACCGGCACGCCGTAGATCGTGTCCATGTCGCGCATGGAGATGACGCGCGATTCGGCCATGTTGCAGAACAGCGCGATTTTCTTTTTCAAATCCTGCGGCAGCCAGCGGTCGCTCCGGCACAGCAGCAGATCGGGCTGAATCCCGATCGAAAGCAATTCCTTCACGGAGTGCTGCGTGGGTTTTGTTTTCAATTCCCCGGCTGTGGGAATGAACGGCACAAGCGTTACGTGCACAAGTACTGAATTCTCCGGCCCAAGCTCGAGCCTCATCTGGCGGACGGCTTCGAGAAATGGGAGCGATTCGATGTCGCCCACCGTGCCGCCAATTTCGATGATAACCACGTCCGCGTCAGTCGATATCTTGCGGAAGGCGGCCTTAATCTCGTCGGTGACGTGCGGAATCACCTGCACGGTTTTCCCCAGGTAATCGCCGCGGCGCTCCTTCGAGATGATGGCCTCGTAAATTCGCCCGGTCGTCCAATTGTGATCGCGCGTCAGCTTGGCGGAGGTGAACCGCTCGTAGTGTCCCAGGTCGAGATCCGTCTCGGCGCCATCATCGGTGACGTACACCTCGCCGTGTTGATACGGGCTCATCGTGCCAGGGTCCACGTTCAGGTAGGGATCGCACTTTTGGAGGGTAACTCGGAGACCTCGGCTTTCGAGCAGGCAGCCAATCGACGCCGCTGCTACGCCTTTGCCAAGGGAGGAAACAACACCACCGGTAACAAATATATACTTTGGCCCCATCCGCTCAGTTCCGGCCGCGAAACATACACGTCCGCGGAACTGGGTCTACTCCTCCAGAAAGATGTCGGCGTACAACGCATTGTACGGAGAATCGTTACCTCTGTCAATGTGAGGAAATTGAGATTCACAATAACCAGAATCTTTCGGCGGACTTTTTTCCGGCGGGCGCCAAGTTGTAGTTCGTCCCGGTCAGACCGGGACGAGGGTTTGCTTGCCAATTGCGAGGAAAATCCCCGCGTCTGAAGTGTGGGTTGTGCATCCCGACGCAGTCGGGGACGCGGGCACCAACAACCAGGACCAGAATGGATGTCCACAGTGCCTTATCATGATTGGGTTTTCTCCTGCCTGCGCACCCGCTGCCGCGCGCTAAACATGGCGCCCTCCGCGGCTTGCACGGGTGCGAAGCGAGAAAAGCCAAAAGAGGCATGCAGGTCGATGTAGACAGCCTCCATCCCGCCGCGGGCGAAATAGGCTTCATGCCAAAATGCGGTCCCACCGGAATCCCTCATGAAATCCTGCCACCACTTCTGGTGCGGCAAGGCGCGCACCCAAATTTCCAGAGAATCGAAATCGCGCCAATACTGGCGCATGCCCACGTGCAACGGGAAGATCGAGTAAAGCAAGGACTCGTGGAGGAGCAATCCTGAGGGTTTCTGGGCAACCGCATCCGAGATCCGGGGCCCAAAGCCCAGCACCGTCAGTAGCCCTCGGGGCGACTGAACCTTCATGCCGAGGTAGATCACGACCAGGTCCGGGAAACTGGATAAATCGACCGTTTGGCGGGTGACATTGGCCTTCGGCTGCATATAGTCAAATTCCCCTTCATTTGCTATGGTTACATGCGTTTTGTATATCACGAATCGAGCCGGGCAACTGGGAAAAGTGCAAATTTCTCTTGACTTTACCACGGGTCAACGATCTATTGTCTCATTCCGCCAAGTGCAGGCGACACGAGGGTGCGAATCTGCATCTATGCCTCGCGGGGGATGCGAATCTGTCCGGCGCACTCGTGCCTTGCGATCTGAGTGGTGAGGGGCGTGGGGATTCATCGTTTTAGGTGTCGCGGGAAAACTATTTCCAGGGGTCACGCTCAAACGAATGTGTGTGGAACTTTTCGTGATTTCAGGTGGAAGGAATCCTGCGGTTCGACGCGGCGGGTGGCCCTGCAATTTGAGGCATCCCCTTCTCGTCCAAGCAAATCGGCGTCCGTCAATTCAGGGGGATTTCTAGTGCATCAGCGGAACGGCTCTGTGTGCCTAGCGGAGGCACGGTGGCAACGTCTGCTCCTGATTTTGGCGCTTCTCCCGGCGCTATTGGTCCTGAATTCCTGTGGAGGCGGTTCCAGCACACCTCCTGCAACTCCATCCATGACGGTTACGCAGTCCGCCTCGTCAGTGAGCGTGAACGGCACGGTACAGTTCACCAAGAACATCCTCAACTTGAGCAGCACTCTGGTCAACTGGGAAGCGGGCGGCATCGCCGGCGGCAACTCAACTTTCGGCACCATCGACACGAACGGCTTGTACACAGCACCGAAGGCAGTACCTACCAACAATATCGTCACCATCACGGCAGTCGCCCAGGCGCAAACCAGCCTCACTGCGACTGCAACTGTTACGATCCTGCCGCCCACCGTCATTAGTACGGTTACCTGCACGAATCCGGCTACTCCTCTGGTAACGACCCTGACCGTTGCTTCCAGCATGTCGCTGGCCTGCACCGCGTTAACCTCTGAAGACATCCAAGTTCCGGTCTTTTGGCAGGTCAACGGCGTTACAAACCCCAGCCCGACCCTCGGCATCGGCACAATGACCGCGCAGGGGAACTACGTGGCCCCGTTGGTTCCGCCGGCGGGAGGGACCGTAACCATCACCGCAGTGTCCCAGGTGGACTCGACGGAGACGATGTCCGTAACGGTGACGGATACCTTTGGCCCTGCCGTCTTGCAGGGCAGCTATGCGTTTTCGACCAGCGGACGGCAGACCGCAACCAGCGGGTTCTTCTCGCGCGTGGGCAGTTTCGTCGCGGATGGCAACGGCGGGTTGACGGGTGGGCTTGAGGATGTAAATCCGCAGCCCAGTGGGACCAGCCCGGGACCCATAACATTCTCAGGATCGTATTCGATCGGACCGGACGGCCGGGGGACGATGCAGTTTTGCGAGCCCTCGAATGGTAGCGCATGCGCCTCGCCGACAACCCAATTCCGTGTCGTCGTCATTTCTCCGGAACAGGCTCAGATCATCGATTTCCAAGGAGGATCTACTTCGAACGGCGAGATCGTGTCGCAGCCGGATATTTCCGTGTTCAATACAGGCAGTGTGGTCGGAACGTACACGTTTAGCTTTTCGGGGTTTTCTTCCGCGACAACTGAAGAATCGATTGTGGGCGAATTCGCTGCCAATGGACTTCCCGATAAGGTTACGGGACTGGCTAGCATCACGTCAGGCGAACTGGACATTAACTCTGGCGGCGTGCTTACGTCTCAAGTGGCGATCACGAGCGGCACCTATTCGGTCAACTTGAACGGCCGCGGCACCGCAACACTTGTCACCTCCGGCCCGACGTTGAATTTGGCCTTCTATATGGTTTCGGCGAGCCGCGCGAAATTCCTCGAAACGGATTCGTCTCCTATTTTGGCGGGCGATTCGGCCAAGCAGCAGTTACTCGTCGCATGGGGCGCCAGCGCGCTCAGTGGAAGCGTCGTACTCGTGGCGGCCGGATCAGATCCGAGCGGCATCGCGGATTTGGTCAGCTTCACTGCAACTGCTACCAGCGGCAGCAACAATGGCACGGTCACGGCGGCGTCTCTCGACGAAAATAGCGCCGGGACGGTTACCTCGTCGTCTTCGCTCGTTGGCACCTACACATTTGATAGCAGCGGCGACGGACGCGGCACACTTAGCATCCCAGGTCACACCTATGTCTTTTATATGATTGCGCCCGCGCCGGCCGCTCTAGCCGTGGTCCAGGAAACAACTGCCGGGATTGTCGCGCATGGGTCCATGGTCCAACCGCAGGGCGGGCCGTTTACGGGTGCGACCCTGAAGGGCAGCTATGCGTTTGACCTATCGGGAGTCGTGGCGACCGGGGAAGAGGATATGGTCGGACAACTCTTGGCAGATGGAGATCCGAACAACACGGGCACTGGTAAAATTACATCCGGGACGGTAGAAGTTAACGATTTCGGAACGCTTCAGGCGGCGCAAGCGAATACCGGCACGTACGATGCCTCGGTAGCGACAAACGGCCGCACCACAATGTCTCTCACTCCAACCGGGGGTACGGCGCACGGCTTCGTGCTGTATTTCGTGAGCCCGACGGCGATTCTTGGCCTTGGCACGGACAGTTCGGGACCAACAACTGCCGAGATCACGAAGCAGTTTTAGTTCCTGGAATGCCCTCGCGGAGAAAATCAAAGCCATGGGCTGTTTTGTGCGAATCGCCCGCAGGCGGCAGACGGCTGGACCGAGTGCAAGCACGCATTCCGGAAGTCATGATGAGATATAATTTACCCTCTTTGGGAGTGAAGTTGCCACGAAACCACTGTGAATCGGCTTGTGCGAAGTTGAAGAAAGAGGCGCGGTGAGACGCCTTCCGGGTCTGGCATTGCTGATCGGAGTGTTCACTCTGGTATCGTGCCACAAGTACGCGGCTCCTAGCACGGCCATTACATGCACGAGCACGGCAACTGCCACGTCGTCGACGACCTCTAGCAATTCGTGTACGGACCCCACCACCTCGATTACGGTCACGATTACGCCGGCCACCGTCTCTCTGAATGTCGAGACAACCACGCAATTCTTTGGCAATGTTTCGGGCGGAACGAATTTCAAGGTCAACTGGCAAGTGAATGGCATGACAGGCGGAAATGACACGGTGGGAAGAATCGATTCGAACGGCCTCTACCGGGCGCCCGCAACGGTTCCCTCCCCGGCAATCGTCAACGTTGGAGCCGCCTCCTACGAGGATCAGAAACTATCAGCCACCTCGGCGACGACAATCCTTCCGCCACCGACAGTGACGATTTCCCCCACGTGCACGACGACTCCGTGCACGGTGACTTCAGGCGCCGCCAACACGCTGGCGTTCACAGCAACCGTGACCGGTGCGACCACCACGAATGCAGACTGGTTTGTGAACGGCGTCTCGGGCGGCAACTCGGCGTCCGGCACGATTTCCGCCGCCGGCGTTTATACCGCGCCGAATACTCCGCCGATCGGCTCGACCGTGACCGTCACGGTGGAATCGCGCGACTTCCCGCAGGCCTTCGCTCATGCAACCGTAACGATCTCGGGATATTCGACGTCCTCCTTCCAGGGACCGTTCGCCTTCTCCATGACGGGAACGAATGCCTCGGGCGCGTTCGCGCGGGCGGGAAGTTTTACGGCCGATGGCGCCGGCCACTTGAGCGGCGGGCTCGAAGACGTCAACGCCGCTGCCTGCGTGACGGCGAATCCACTTTCCTTTGTTGGTACGTATACGATTAGTATAGATGGACGCGGCGCCATGACGTTCGCCGACGGCTGCACTCCGGCCACCTTCAATTTCGTCCTGGTCAACAACAACCAGTTGCAGATCACCGGCTTCGACGCCGCGGGAACGGCCTCGGGACAGGCAAATTTGCAGGACCCTGCGGTATTCGGCGCCTCTGGCCTTTTTGGCGCCTACCTCTTTGATTTCACTGGTGTGGATGGCAGTTCGAAATTTCTTTCGCAGATCGGCGAGTTTACCGCCGATGGTTTGGGAGGAATCACGAAAGGCTTGGCGGACACGAATGACGCCGGCGCGATCACTTCCCAGGTTACATTCACAGGGTCCTATCAGGTTAGTTCGAACGGCCGTGGGACCGCAACCTTGGGAAGTTCGCATTTTAGCTTTTACATCGTTTCGCCAGGTTCAGCGAAATTTGTAGGGACCGACGCAACACTGGTTGTCGCGGGCCAGACAATCCAGCAAGCCCCCGACACGGTATTCAACCTGACCTCTCTCAATGGCAGTTTCGCGTTTCTCCTGTCTGGATCGGCGCCCGGAGGGACCGGGAAAGTCGCGACCGCCGGAAGCTTCACGGCAGGCGCAAACGGCCTCCTCACGGCAGGCGTGTTGGATCAGAACGCGAATGGCACGCCGACCGCAAACGTGGTGTTTTCGAACGGGTCCTACACAGTGGCTTCGGATGGCCGGGGCATGGCAACGTTCACAACAACACCGAACCAGACGTTCGTATTTTACCTAAGTGCAACGGGTAGCGCCGTATTCCAGGAAACCGATTCGAGCATGGCCGGCGACGGAATTTTCATACAGCAGCAGAGCGCCCCGTTTTCCTTGGCTTCTCCTACACAGGTCAGTAATTATGCGCTGCAAATTGCGGGGATTTCGGGAGCTTCCCTGCAAACGATTGCAGGCCAAGTGACCGCAAACGGCTCGGGTGCGATTCAGTCTGGAACCATCGACATCAATACGGCGGGGACGCTCACCACAGGGCAAGCCCTCACGGGCACGTACACCTCGCCCGCAACGAACGGCCGCGCTACTCTCACGCTCACGTCCTCGATCAGCAGCCGCACCTTCGCAATTTATGTTGTGAATTCCACGCAAGTATTTGTAGTAGAAAGCGACCCAGCCTCTTCGGCACTCCTTGCCTCCGGAGCGATGTACAGGCGGTTCTAGCGTTATTCCTTAGCCACGCAGGAAAGAAAAACCGGCAGTTGTCACGGTGACGGTGATTCGCGAAGCAGTTGCTCGACGCGCGTGACATCCTCGGGAACGTCCACGCTGACGGAATCGTGCGTCGTTTCGGCGACGCGAATTTTGTAGCCGTTTTCCATCCAGCGAAGCTGCTCGAGCTGCTCGATGCGTTCGAGATCTCCCAGCGGCAGCGTCGGAAAATCCAGCAGGGCGGCGCGGCGAAAGGAGTACAGCCCGAGGTGCTTCAGATGCCGCGCGTGGACAGGCGCGTTCCGGTCGCGGACCCAGGGAATGGGGGCGCGCGAAAAATACAGCGCGTTGTCGTCGAAATCGAGGACGACTTTGACGACGTTGGGGTCCATGATGTCGGCGGGCCGCGTGATGGGAACCGCCAGCGTCGCGATCGAAACCTGTTCGTCGGATTCGATGGCTTCCACGACCGCATCAATCGCGGCAGGCTCGATCAGCGGCTCGTCCCCTTGCACGTTCACGAATATGTCGTCGCCTCCGTGGACTGCCGTGGCGGCCACTTCCGCGACGCGCTCGGTGCCGGACCGGTGCTCGGCGCGAGTCATAACTGCTTCCCCTCCAAAGCCCGCGACGGCTTGCAGGATGCGGTCATCATCGGTGGCGACGATCACGCGGGAAATTTTTTTGGCGAGTCGCGCGCGCGCCCACACCCGTTCGATCATGGGTTTTCCAGCAAGAGCCACCAGCGGCTTGCCCGGCAGACGTGTGGCGGCGAATCGAGCGGGAATAATGGCGATGGCCATGGATTTATTTTCTCGCGGGCCGCCCCTCATGCGTCAGGACGAGCGGGTACAGCCCGCTCCCGTGCAAATGTCCGCGAGGAAACGAAACATCTGGCGGGGCTCCGAAATGCTATCACAGGATGACGACGAGGCAGCGCGGGATGAGTTCGAATGAATCGGAACATGCGATGAGGTCGAAAAAGTAAACAAATTGTCAAAAAAGGGCGCTAAGCTATTGCGTTAGATTTGCCGAATGGTAGAATGAATTAACGGTTCGAGGTCTGAACCAGCCGTAACCGCCCGGCGACGCCGGAGAAGGCAGGCAATGCGGTGAAGGCAAGTACGCAGCCAGGTTTGCTTAAAGGTCCTTGCTCCTTGCCGGCTCGCTCTGATTGTGGCTAAAGCGTTCGCCCAGTCCCAGGGTCCCGTTCAACCCACCAAGCCGGAAGCAACTACCGAAAAAAAACCAGGAGAAGGAATCAAAGTCGACGTCAACCTGGCGCTCGTCAACGTCACGGTAACCGACCCCTTGAACCGCCTGGTGACCGGCCTGGAAAAAGAAAATTTCCGCGTTTACGAAGATGGGACCGAGCAGGAAATCGTAACCCTGTCGAGCGAAGACGTCCCGGTTTCCATTGGATTGGTTTTTGATATGAGCGGCAGCATGTCCGACAAAGTGGACAAGGCGCGCCAAGCCGCGGTGCAATTCATGCGCACGGCGAATCCGCTCGATCAATTTTTCCTGGTGAGCTTCAACGATCGCGCCGAATTGACCAGCGGCTTCACCAGCAGTGTGGAGGAGCTGCAAACCCGAATGATGTTTACGGCTTCTCGCGGCCGCACCGCTTTGCTCGATGCGGTCTATTTGGGTCTCAGCCAGATGAGGGGTGCACACAACGCCAAACGGGCCTTGCTCATCATATCCGATGGGGGTGATAATCATAGTAGGTACAATGAGAACGACGTAAAGAACTTCCTGAAAGAAGCCGACTGCCAGCTGTACGCAATCGGTATCTACGATCCGATCGGGATTCGTTCTCGAACAGCGAGGAACTGAATGGTCCTTCGCTGCTTTCGGAAATGACCGAGATGACCGGAGGACGAGTTTTTCCCGTGACCAATATCGGCGAATTGCCCGATATTGCGGCAAAAATCGGGATGGAGCTCCGTAACCAATATGTTCTGGGATACAAACCGAGCAACGCGCAGCGCAACGGCATCTGGCGAAAAATCAAGGTCAAGCTCAAGCCCCCTAAAGGGCTCCCTCCCCTTAACGTATTTGCGAAAACCGGCTACTACGCCCCCAACCAATAGCCGCGGCCGTTTGACGGCGTTTCTGCTGACATTTTTCCTTGCGGCGTTAGGGGTGTGTCTCGCCACCGGCGCGGTTCGCGCAGCAATCGCAGCCGCCAATTTCGCCGTCGACGCAGCCGCCCGCTCCGGCCGCCCCGGTCAGGAAACTCAGCAGGGGCAGTATAAGATTCAAACCCAGGTCAGCCTGGTGGTGTTGCATGCTTCCGTGCTCAATGACCGGAGCGTGTTTGTTCCCGGGTTGAAGCAGGAAAACTTCCGTGTATTGGAGGACAAGGTCGAACAGAAACTTTCCGTCTTCAAACAAGAGGACGTGCCGGTCAGCTTCGGCCTGGTGATCGACAATAGCGGCAGCATGCGGGACAAGCGCCCCCAGGTGAACGCAGCCGCGCTTACTTTCGTCAAGACCTCGAATCCCGCAGGATGAGGGCTTCGTCGTCAACTTCAACGACGACTACTACCTCGATACCGAGCACGATTTCACCAGCGACCTGAATGAAATGAAAACGGCGCTCGAGCGCATCGATGCGCGCGGCAGCACGGCGCTCTACGACGCCGTGATCGGCTCGCTCGATCATCTAAAAAAAGGAACGCGCGACAAGAAAGTAATTCTTGTCGTGACCGACGGCGAAGACAATGCCAGCCGCCATAGCCTGGAGAACACCGTCGAACAGGCCCAGCGGAACGATGCCGCTGATTTACGCGGTGGGCGTATTCAGCGACGATGACATCAAGCACAACCGGCGCGCCATGAAGAAAGCCCGCACCGCCCTGACCCAACTCGCCAATGCCACTGGCGGCCTGGCCTTTTTCCCGGAAGATGCCAACGACACCGAGGCCATCTGCACGCAGATCGCCCACGACATCCGCAATCAATATACGCTGGCCTACTATCCGACCAATGTGGCCCGCGACGGTTCCTTCCGCAGCGTGCAGGTCGAGGTCATGCCCCCGCGCGGCTCCGGAAAACTCAGCGTCCGCACGCGAACGGGATATTACGCGTCTCGCGCACCGGCCTCGGGAAATTAGCAGCCGCTGTTCCGGTGAACGGTTGGCGAAACAAAATAGCAGAATTTGAAATCTGAGCATTTGAGATTTCAGAGGCGCGCAGGACCCGGCCTCCTTGAAATTTATACCAGAAGCCATTTCCCAAACGCACGGACGGAGCGGAAATCCATCGTATTTGACAGGGTGAACCTTCCAACGCTCAAGCAAATCAGGGTCTTCCGGCGCTGTACAAGCACCTTTGGTACTAGCCCAGGGCTAGGCCCTGGAGTATCGGAAGTCAACCCATCAATTCGCGCCCTGAAAGGGCGCAGGTAACTCCGCCCTTTCGGGGCCGACTATGATATCTTGGAACGATACTAATATTTCCTCATTCCGGAGAAAGCGACGGGCAGGAAACTCTTGCCGTGAGGAATTGTGCCGCCGAAATTTTCGGCGATGGTCTGGCCCATGTCGGCAAGCGTGTCCCGGACGCCGAGGTTGACGCCGCGTTTCCCTCCCGGGCTGTACGTCACGATAGGCACGTATTCGCGCGAATGATCCGTCGTCGGCCACGCGGGATCGGGATCGCAACCATGATCGGCCGTGATCATCAGCAGGTCGCGCGGCGTCATGGCTCGCAATAACGGCGCGAGAAGAGCATCGAATTCTTCCAGCGACTTCGCGAATCCCTCCACGTCCTTGCGGTGCCCGTAAAGCATGTCGAAATCCACGAGATTCGCGAAGACCAGGCCGGTCTTCTGTTCAGCGAGCGTCTGCGTGCAGCTTCTGCATGCCGTCGGTGTTGTTCCTGGTCGTGACGTAGCGTTCGACGCCCCGGCCGTTGTAGATGTCGTGAATTTTGCCGATGCCGAAGATCGGCACTTTGCGTTCAACCAGCACGTCCATCAGCATGGGACGCGGCGGCTCGACAGCATAATCGTGGCGGCGCTCGGTGCGCCGGAAATTCCCCGGCGTCCCGGTGAAGGGCCGCGCAATGACCCTGCCGACTTTGTGCGGCCCGTCGAGCATTTTGCGCGCGATCTCGCACATGCGGTAAAGCTCCGCGATGGGGATCACGTCTTCGTGCGCCGCAATCTGGAATACGCTATCGCCCGAGGTGTACACGATTGGGAACCCCGTGCGCACGTGCTCCTCGCCCAGTTCTTTGATGATCTCTGTGCCGGAGGCGGGCTTGTTGCCGATCGTTTTGCGGCCAATGGCGCGCTCGAACTGCTCGATCAGCTCGCGCGGGAAACCCTGCTTGTAAACCGGAAACGCCTGGGGCAGCCAAGATGCCCGCCATTTCCCAATGCCCGGTGGTCGTGTCCTTCCCCGGCGAATGGGTCGCGCCCTTGCCGTAGCATCCTTCCGGGTCGGCAGGCGGCGTTAGGTGATCGAGCGGAGCGATATTGGCCAAACCCAGCCGCACCAGATTGGGCAGCGCAAGCGGCCGAGACTTAGCGATGTGGCCGAGCGTGTTGCGGCCTGTGTCTCCATATTCAGCGGCGTCGGGCAGTTCGCCGATCCCCACGCTGTCCAGAGACAATCCAGATGATCCGCTCGAACGCCGCCATCGCCTGCCTCGATGGAAAGTATACAGCTTGCCAATAAATGGGCAAACAGCGGGCAATAGAAGCTGATAGACGCCCACATCGGATTTTCCGATGGGGCGTCTATTGGAGGTGTCTGAGTCTACGACCAGTGAGGGATGGGCGGAGGAACCCATTCCTCACGATCGACGGGGGTGGTCCCGCCCGCCGGCGCCAACTTCAAAGGGTAGCGTTTTGAATGGTATTCAGTTGGACTTTTGCCGGCCCCATTTCCATTTCTTGGGCGGCCGCTTTGCGTGCTTCCTGGCGAAGCATCGCGGCGTAAATTTCGCGGGTCCGCACTACATCCGGGTGTTGCGGGCCCAGGTTTTTTTCACGAATCTGTATTGCTTTCTTGTAGAGGGGCTCGGCTTCGGTGTACTTTCCCTCGCAATTGTAAAGTAGCGCCAAGTCGTTTGCACTTGCCGCAACGTCGAGGTGGTCTGGTCCTAGGGTCTTTTCTTTGTTGGCCAGCACTCTCGTGAGGAGCGGTTCAGCCTCAGCGTATCTTCCCTGAGACCTGTAAATATCCCCTAAGCTGTTAAGGGTAGCGATCACCTCAGGACTCTCCGCAGGCCCAGTTTTGTCCCAAATTGCCAAGGCGCGTATGTAAAGAGGTTCGGCCTGGTCATAGTCGCTCCGGGAGCGGTAGGTATCGCCTAAGCGGGTAAGAGTGGTGACCGCATCGGAGTTTTCCGGTTGACCCGATTTCTCCCAAATCGCCAATGCGTGTTTGTAAAGGGGTTCAGCCTCGCCATACTTGCCTTCAGAGTTGTAAATATCGCCCAAGCTGGCAAGAGTGGCCGCTGCCTCGGTGCTTTCCAATTGGCCCGTTTTTTTCCAGATTGCCAGCGCACGATCGTAGAGAGGTTCGGCTTGCTCATCCTTGTGCTCGTCGTGGTAGAGGGTGGCCAGGTTGCTCAGGCTCGCGGCGACCAGCGTGTCCGAGCCAGGGAATTGTTCCCCAATCGCGATCGAACGTCGGTAAAGGGGCTCGGCTTCAGCGTCCCTCGACTCATCCTGGTAAAGAACCGCAAGATTGTTCAGTGTTTTGGCAACCTCTGGGCTCTCGGGCCCAAACGTCTTCTCTTGAATCTCCAAGGCTTGCTTGTAAAGCGTAGCGGCCTCTGTATTGTTGCCCCTCTGGCGAGCCGCTTTGGCATCCGCCGTTACCTTTTGCCAGTCGAGCGGCTGTGCATGCGCAGGCAAAGCTGAAAGGAAGAGTAACAGTCCACCTAGAATCATCGAAGCCGTCCTAGCCGTTTTCATTTCGTCCTACCCTCCGTAAGCCTCAGGATTTGGTAGGACCACTTTCTCAAGAAGAAGGGTGTTCCACAATGAATAGGCGGAGCCATATTTTTTGTAACCCGGGTGCTGGTAGTCCTGGTACCCGATCACGAGGGACGCAGGTGAGAGAGGGCCACGCAATTCAGGCGAGCCAAAGCCCGTAAGAGGCCATAACTATTGTATTTGCTATAGGTTCGCGGCTTGGCCTATCGTTACTAAACGGGCCTGATGTGACTCAAACTTCAAATCCGTCCTTGGGTAGTGACTCAGTTTGGTTCTGTCCAGGACAAAAAAACTGCCCGCCCCAAAGGCGGGCGGCCTCTCCGTCCCGCGTTCTTCGGGATGGAGAAGGCAGGTTTAGTTTCAAAGTGAGTCACCACCCGTCCTTGCAGATCCTTGCCCCCGCGCTTAAGCTGGGTTACTATTCGCACCGTTGGTGACCAGCGACCAACGGCTGTAAAGTCTTTGTGGAGATACGCATGTGGGACACAAGCGAATACTGCTGGGTCGTAATCTGCAAAAACCGTAGATTCCATCATCATCAAAATCTACTTTTTGGGCATAGAATCCCCCTCGGTGAGACAGATGCCTTCACGCCCCGGCCGCCCCTCACCGGGCGCCTGGTGGTTCGGTGTGATGAATGCGGCGAGGAATATTCCTATGACCCCGCCGAGGTGTTGAGATACGAAGAAGTCTTCCCCGAGTCCTTGACTCCGCATCCACTATTTCGATAGATCCTTGAACGCGGTCTCACTGATTCCATGCAGCTCAAGCCGCGTGCGGCATCCCTCGCTCGCCAGAGTCTAATTGCTCGCTTCCTTACAACGACGTATAATTTTAGGTTTAGACCGGCGCCGCCAGACGCGCCGGGGAGTGGGGTTGCGTGCCCGAAAGAGAATTCAGCGCCTCAGAGCAAGCGGTTGCGGGGCCGGTGGCAGGCGTCCCCGAACAGGACTCGATCCGTGTGCGAGGAGCGCGCGTTCATAACCTGAAAAACATCAGCCTCGACATTCCGCACAACGCCATCACCTTGATTACGGGAGTTTCCGGGTCGGGAAAATCCAGCCTCGCGTTTGACACCATTTATGCGGAAGGCCAGCGGCGCTACATCGAGTCGCTCTCGGCCTATGCGCGCCAGTTCCTGGAACGAATCGAAAAGCCGGACGTGGATGAAATTTCGGGCATTGCTCCGGCGATCGCCATCAAGCAGAAAAATTCGACGCGCAACCCGCGGTCGACCGTCGCTACTGCCACGGAAATCTACGACTACCTCCGCCTGCTCTACGCGCGCGCCGGGCGCACCTATTGCACGAATTGCGGACACCAAGTTCGCAAAGACACGATGGACGAAATCGCCGCGCGCGTTCTGGCGCTGCCGGAGGGCCGGCGGTTCTACGTTCTCTACGCGCTGGAAATCGCGGCGCCCCCGGCAGCAACACCGCGTCGCGTCACGGCAAAGAAGCCGGCCAAGGTTTCGCCCGAAACGATCCGGCAAGCGCTTGCGGCTTTGCAGCGGCGCGGTTTCCAACGCTTGTACCAGGCGGGCCGGATGCACGAATTTTCTTCCCCGGAAACGCTGCTGGACATTGATTTCTCGCGGCCCGTCTACGTGGTCGTCGACCGCCTCGCGATCGGTACGGACATGCGCTCGCGGCTGGTCGATTCGGTCGAGATCTGCTATCGCGAAGGGCGGGGAGAGGCGATCCTCGAATTCGTTCCCGAGGCCGCCGGCGGCGAGACCGAGCGACTGGTTTTCAACGAGCGGTTCGAGTGCAAGACATGCGGCGCCGTGTACCAGGAGCCCGAACCGCGATTGTTTTCGTTCAACAGCCCTTACGGCGCGTGCCCTCGCTGCCAGGGATTCGGAAATACGGTCGATTTCGATATCAATCTGGTGATTCCCGACCGCGGAAAATCCCTGAACGAAGACGCGATCCAACCGTGGACGACGCCACGCTATCGCGTCCTGCTGAACGAACTCAAGAAATTTGCATTCGCCAAGAATATTCCCCTCGATATTCCCTTCCGCGATCTTACGGCGGCGCAGCGGGATCTGGTGATCGAAGGCGAATCCAAATCCGGGTACCACGGCATTAATGGCTTCTTTAAATGGCTCGAACGAAAAAAATACAGACTCCACGTCCGGGTTTTTCTGAGCCGCTATCGCGGCTACGCGATCTGTCCGGATTGTCATGGCGCACGGCTCCGCGTGGAGGCGCGCGCCGTTCGCCTCTCGGGCAAGTCCATTACGGAAGTCTGCGCGATGACGGTGACCGAGGCCCGGACCTTCGTGGACAGCCTGGAATTGAGCTCGGAGCAAGCGGCCATCGCCGAGAAAATTCTCGAAGAAATTCGCCAGCGCCTCCGCTTCCTCGACGAAGTGGGTCTGGAGTATCTTTCGCTCGATCGCCTCTCGTCGACCCTTTCTGGCGGCGAGGCCCAGCGCATTCAGCTGGCGACTTCACTGGGCTCGCGCCTGGTCGGGGCGCTGTACGTTTTGGATGAACCGTCGATTGGGCTCCATCCGCGAGACACGCATCGTTTGATCGGCATCCTGAAAAGCCTGCGTGACTTGGGCAACACGATCCTCGTGGTCGAGCACGATCCGGACGCGATTGCCGCCGCGGATTACGTCATCGACCTGGGCCCCGGCGCGGGCGAAAATGGCGGGAAACTGCTCTACGCCGGGCCGCGCAGCGAGCTGGCGCAAAGCCGCGAATCGCTGACCGCGCGATATCTCAACGGCGAGCTGCGAATTCCTGTCCCGTCGCTGCGGCGTAAACCTAGGGGCCGCTTTTTGCGAATTTATGGGGCCCGCGCGCACAATCTGCGGAATATCGATTTGATGATTCCGCTGGGAATGCTCGTCGCGGTCACGGGCGTGTCGGGCTCGGGCAAATCCACCGTCGTGCACGATGTTCTGTACAAGGCCCTCGAAGCGCGCAACGTTGGCGGCACATTCAAGGAATTGTGCGATCGGATCGAGGGCGACCACTTTCTTCAGGGCGTCGTTTTGGTGGACCAATCGCCGATCGGCCGCACGCCGCGGTCGAATCCCTCAACCTATTTGAAGGCGTTTGACGCGATCCGCGAACTGTTCGCCGCCACGCCGGACGCGAAAAAACGCGGCTACTCACCAGGACATTTTTCGTTCAACATTCCCGGCGGCCGCTGCGAAGCGTGCCAGGGCGAAGGCATCGTGACCGTCGAAATGCAATTTCTGGCGGACGTCGAATTGATCTGCGAGGAATGCCGCGGCACGCGCTTCAAAAGCGGCGTGCTCGAAGTGCGCTACCGCGAAAAAAACGTTCATGAGGTGCTGCAACTCACGGTTCGCGAGGCTCTGGCATTTTTTGCGGGAGTTCCAAAAATCACTTCGAAGCTGAGAATTCTCGAAGAGGTGGGGTTGGGGTACCTGCGCCTGGGACAGTCCGCGACGACGCTTTCCGGCGGCGAGGCGCAACGCCTGAAGCTTGCCGCGCATCTCACCACGCAGGCAAACGAGGGTATCCTGTATATCTTCGACGAACCCACGACCGGCCTCCACTTCGACGACATACAGAAGCTCCTCACCTCGTTTCGCAAATTGATCGATGGCGGGGCGTCGCTTCTCGTCATCGAACACAACCTCGACATTATTAAATCCGCGGACTGGATCATCGACCTCGGCCCGGAAGGCGGTGGGCAAGGCGGGCGCATCGTCGCCACGGGAACGCCGGAGCAGGTCGCGCGCAACGCGCATTCGCACACGGGCAATTTTCTCGCGCGCGTGCTCAATAATTCTCACCCAAGTGACAACCACGGCGCGCAAAAAAAGGGCGCGCGGCGCAAATCATAGCGATGAATCGCGCATCACATTCCGCGGCGAGATGGTTTCGAGCCGCAATCCTCGTCGCCGCTCTCGCCATAACGGGAATCCCTTTGTCCGCGCAGTCGCAGCGCAAATCTCCCGTGAAACCGCCTGCCCAATCGTCTTCTCAGACAAAAGAAGACCCTCTCGCGCCGCTTCTTCAGCAGGCGACGGACGCCATCGACAAGAATGATTTCTCCGCCGCTTTGGAGCCGCTTCAAAAATACATCGCCGCACGCCCCGACGAACCCTACGCGCATTTTCAGCTCGGTTATGCGTATGCGGGATTAAAACGCTGGGAAGAAGCGAAGGCTGAATTCTCCCGCGCGATCGCTCTCGATCCAAAAATGGCGCCTGCCCACCTGAACCTCGGGCTGGTGCTGATGGATTCCGATCCGGGAGGCGCCGCGGAGGCATTCCGTCACGCGGCCGACCTGCAGCCCACTGAAAGCCGCCCGCGATATCTGGCCGGGCTTGCTCTCGAACATGCTGGCAAATTCACGGAGGCCATCGAGCAGTATCGCGCGGCGCTCATGATGTCTCCCAAGGATTACGAGTGCCATTTCGCGCTGGGCCGCGCTCTGCTCCGCACGAACGACGCCCCTGGCGCCGAAGGACAGTTCCGCGAGGCGATCGCGGCGCGCGGCGATTCCGCGCCCGCGCGACTGGGGCTCGCCAACGCTTTGCTGGCGCAAAAGAAATATGAAGCGGGCGCCGATGCGCTGGCCGAATACCTGAAACTGAATCCGGGCGATCGGAGCGAGCACTTCGAGCGCGCCTCCGCGCTACTGGAAATCGATCGCTACGATGACGCGCTTGCCGAACTCGATCGCGCTGAATCCGGCTCCGCGCCCACCGCCGAAGGACTCAAGATGCGCGGCGACATTTATCTGCACCTGAAAAAATGGAAGGAGGCCAGCGACGCTCTCGCGCAGGCGATCCGGCAAACGCCGCAGGACCAGCAATTGCTCGAGTGGATGGGCCACGTCGAAATCGAATTGCACGACTACCCCGCGGCGATCAACATCCTGGGCAAAGTCGCCGCGAATCATCCACAAGACGCCGACCCCTTGCGTGACTTGGTGAATGCATTTTTCCTGAATGGAGATTACGCCGCGACGATTGGGGCGATGGACCGCCTTGCCAAGCTGGAAACCCCGCAGACGATCTCCTGGTTTGTTCGCGCCATCTGTTACGATAAACTTTCAAGGAAGCCGGAAGCCATCGAGGCGTATCAGAAGTTCCTCGACCTGGACAACGGCCAGAATGATACCCAGGATTTTCAGGCGCGCCGCCGGGCGCTGACCCTGCAGAGCGAACTCGGGCAGTCGCCGAAGAAACAGAAGCACTAACATTATGTACCTTTGTTCAATATTAAAAATAAGTACTGCGGCGATTGCCTCCCTCGCGCTGCTCGCGCCGCTGGCCGCGCAGGACCGCCTGGCCGCGGAGGTGGCCCGCTACGAGCAGGAGACCGATCCGGTGCGCAAGGCCCGCGCGCTGGTGAAACTCGGCGACGGTCAGATCGAGGAGGCTCGGAAGCAACTGAAGGCCGGCGACGATGTGGGTTCGCTGCACACTCTGGAGCAGTACCGAGACGAAATTCAGCACATGGCCGAGGTGCTGAAGTCCACGGGCGTCGACGCGGAAAAGAAACCGGCGGGGTTTAAGGAACTCCAGATCAGCATCCGCGAAAACGTCAGGCGTATCGACGATTTGATCCTTACGCTGCCGGTCGACAAGCGCGCATTCTTCCGCGAAGTCCGGACGGATTTGGTGAAGACGCAGAATGAGCTGATCGATGCGCTTTTCCCGCGCAAACCGGACCGGAATTCGAAGAAGCCTGATTCGTGAGGTGTCCCGTGCGATGGATCACCACACCGGGAATTCTCCTGCTGCTGGCCGGCGTCTTGTCCGCCGCGCCTCTCGCGCGCCCGGCTGCCCCGCAGAAAAAGGAGTACCTGAGCGAGGCCGAGACCGACAAGATTCGCGACGCCGGGACGACGGGCCCGCGCATGGTGCTCTACGCAGCATTCGCGGGGGACCGCATCAAGAAACTCCAATATGAATTCGCGCACATGGACCCGGCGGACCAGAAGCGGACCGAGCGCTTGAACAACTTGATTAATGCCTATACCGGCTGTATTGACGACGCCGCCGACTTGGTCGATATCGGCATCGAGAAACAGGAAGACATCCGCGATGGCGTGAAAGCATTGCAGGCGCAGATTAAGGATGCTTTGCCCTACCTTCAGGATCTCGCGGTCAAAGGCCCGGAGCGAGAAACCTACAAGGACAATCTCGACGATGCGATCGAGGCGACGCAAGACGCCGCCAAGGATGTTGACAAAGCCATGAAGGAGATGGCGCCGCCACCCGTGCGGCGCAAACCGTCGTGATGGGAATCGCGCACAGAAAAGGAAAACGCCCCGTCGCCGCGTCGTTTCCGGGCGGCGACCGCATTTTTCATCGCATCTTTACGCGCTTGGGTTGCGAGGGCCGGCCGCCGCAATTCGTGGTGGAGTTGTATCCCTACGCCAATCTCGCGCACACGATGCGCCTGCGGCAGGAAACGGCGCACGTGCGGCTTTCCGATATTCTGCGGGACGCTCCCGTGCCGGTGATCGAGGCTGCCGCAGCCATTTTGTTGGCGCAAATGTATCGACGGCGGCTGCCTGCCGGGCTGCGCGACCTCTACCGTCAGTTCGCGCTCGCGCATTCCACTCGCCGTCATATCGCGCGAGTCCGCCGCAAACGCGCGCGGCGCATCGCGCACCATCCTTGCGGCGCGGCCCATGATCTCGAGCCCATGTTCGCGGCTCTCAATCTTGAATACTTCGAGGGAAATCTTCGCCGCCCGCGCCTGGGCTGGAGCACGCGTCCCTGGCGCTCGCAGTATGGCTGCTTCGACCCTTCGCTCGATCAAATCGTCATGAACAATCGTCTCGATCGCGTGGACGTGCCTTCCTACGCCGTCGAGTTGATCCTCTATCACGAGATGCTCCACGTGAAGCATCCCCTGCGGGCAGCCGCCTGTGGACTCCAGGCGCATTCCGCCGAATTCCGCGCCGAAGAAAAGCGCTTCAAGTCCTACGAGCGCGCGCGGAAATTCCTCGAACACGTCCGCTGATTTGTATTTCTGACGAACAGGGTAGCGCCGGCGTCTCGCCGGCGGGTTCGCAAGGAGTGAGTTTGGCACCAAAATCGCCGGCCAGATGCCGGCGCTAGGAAGGACTTGCCTCGCTAGACCTAATGCGCAGGATGCTTGGAGGCTTGCTCCCCGGCCTTTTCCTCGAGCATGGCCATGCGTTTTTTCACCTTCGCCGCGTCCTCGGCGCCGGGGAAGACCTCCAGATATTTTTTGTAAGACTCGATCGCGCTGCTGGTGTCGTGCTTCTTCTCGTAGGCTTCGCCCAGCAGTCTCCAAGGCCTGGCCAGCTTGGGTTGAAAACGAGTCGCATCCAGGAAGCGATCGATCGCCGCATCGTAATTGCCTTTTTTCAGGTAGAACGTTCCGACTTCGATGCTCTTCTCCGCGTGAAGCGGATCGAATACGGGCTCGGCTGGAGCGGGGGGCGCCTCCGCTGACGGCGGTGGCGGCGGTGTGGACGGAGAAATGGGCGGCGCCTCTGCCGGGGGTGGGGGAGGCGGCGTGGACGGAGAAATCTGCCGCGTCCTCGTGGGCCGAGCGTTCGTCAACAACAGGACCACAAATAAAATAGGCGTCAGGAATCTCATGTTCTGCACGGATAGGATTCACTTTGCTATCATGAATGTTGCCTAAGCGCGGGCCGCCGCGCTTCTTATTCTACTCCCTCGATGGAACTCGCACAAAAAGCCGCCAGTCTTCCCACGGACGCCGGCGTCTATCTATTCAAGGACGTTCTGGGAAATATTCTCTACGTGGGGAAATCGCGTTCGCTGCGGAACCGCGTAAGGTCGTACTTCCTTGAATCCAGGTGGGCGGACGCCAAGACCGGTTCCCTGGTGCGCGAAATTGCCGATCTCGATTACATCGTCGTGGATAACGACCGCGAAGCCCTGGCGCTCGAAAACAACCTCATCAAGCAGCATAAGCCAAAATTCAACGTGCTGCTGCGCGACGATAAGACGTATCCGTACATCCGTTTTACCGCGTTTGAAAAATTCCCACGCGTGTACGTCACGCGCCGTTTGGTAAA
Source organism: Terriglobia bacterium (assembly GCA_963811715.1). Classification (GTDB taxonomy): domain Bacteria; phylum Acidobacteriota; class Terriglobia; order Acidiferrales; family UBA7541; genus Palsa-360. The sequence continues at coordinate 874,602 of CAWESM010000001.1, read as the reverse complement.
GGACGGTTCCATCTACTTCGGCCCGTATTTTCCGCACAGCCTCGCGCACCGGATCGTCCATTTTATTCACAAGACGTTCCGCGTCCCCTCCTGCACGGTCGATCTGACGCGAGCGCATCCGAGGCCCTGCCTGCAATATTACATTCGCCGGTGCCACGGTCCCTGCGTCCCGGGGCTCACTTCCGAGGAACGTTACACGGAAGCCGCTCACGACACGAAAATGTTTCTCGAAGGCCGTCGTCACGACTTGATGAAAAGTCTCGAGTCCCGCATGCAGGAGGCTTCGGATTCCGAGCGCTTCGAGCAAGCCGCCTCGTACCGGGATCTTCTCCGCACGCTCACGGAAATCGAGGAGCGGCAAAAAATCGCCGCCGCCGCGGGCGATGATACCGACGTGCTCGCGTGGCATGCCGAGCCTCCGCTGGTGGCCGTGAACCTCTTCCACCTGCGCGGCGGCCGCGTTGTGGACCGGCGCGATTTTTACTGGGAAGACCTCGAAACATTCGAGCCCGCTGAATTTCTGTCCTCGCTGCTCAAACAGCTCTACTTGGACGCGGCGTACCTGCCGCGCGCCATCCATGTGCCGATGGATTTCGAGGACCGCGCAATCCTGGAGGACATTCTTACCGAGCGGGCCGCGACTCTCGAACCGCCACGCAACCGCGTCGAAATTTTGATGCCGCAGCGCGGTGCGAAGCACGCCTTCCTGGAACTGGTTGAAAAGAACGCGCGCCACTCCTTCGAGCAGCGCTTCCGCGTCTTGAAGCCCAGCTCGAAGGCGATTGTCGACGCGCTCGAGCAGGCGCTCGGGCTGCCCGAACCGCCGCGCCGCATCGAGAGCTTCGATATCTCCCATCTGCAGGGCTCCGACACGGTTGCTTCGATGGTGGTGTGGGAAGACGGGCGGATGAAAAAATCCGGCTATCGCAAGTTCATCATTCGCGGCGAATGGGGCAATGACGATTTTGCGAGCATGCAGGAAGTCATTGAACGCCGGTATCGCCGCCTCCAGGAAGAAAAGAAAACCTTCCCCAACCTGATCCTGATCGATGGCGGCCTCGGCCAACTCCACGCGGCAGCGGCGGCGCTGGAAAAGCTCGAGGTCATCAACCAGGCCGTCGCCAGCATCGCCAAGCAGGAGGAAATTATCTATGTCCTCGGGCAGGAGGACCAGCCAATCCGCCTGGAGCGCCATTCTCCCATCCTGCATTTGATCCAGCAGATCCGCGACGAGACTCATCGCTTCGCCGTGGGATTTCATCGCCAGCGCCGGGCGAAGCGCGCGATTCAGACCGGCCTGGAAGACATTCCCGGCGTCGGCCCGCGCACGGCGCAGAAGCTTCTGCGGCGGTTCGGCAGCATCGCGCAATTGCGGTCCGCCAGCATCGAGCAGATCGCGCGAGTCGTGCCTCCGGCTCTCGCGGAACGCGTTTCCGCTCACCTGGCAAAAACGCCTTCCTCCGTGTCTTTCTCCGCACCTCGGGGGCAGTAACTCAGCGGATTTCTTGCTTCTGCCGGTACCCTGTGCTACTTTCGAAATCCAAGGGGGGCAAGCCATGGCAGAAAATGTTGGATCAAGAATCAGCTTCTTCCTGGTGGGTCTTGGAATTGGCGCGTTGGTGGGAATTCTGTTTGCGCCAAAATCAGGGGAGGAAACGCGCGAATACCTGTCACTAAAGGCCGATGAGGGCCGCGAGTACGCCCAACGCAAAGCACGGGAACTGCGCGAACGGGCCGAAGATATAGTGGAGCGGAGCAAGCAGGCCGCGTCGCGCCAGAAGGAAACACTTTCCGCGGCGGTGGACGCGGGCCGCGATGCCTACCAAAGGGAGAAAGCCAAAGCGCAGTAATCGCGTCGAGGCCAACGCATGGAAAGCTGGATGCCGTATTTCGTCGTCGTGACCGCGGCCGCCGTCGTTCTGCAGGCGATCGTGCTGGTCGCGCTATTTCTCCAGCTTCGCCGCACCGCGGCGCGCGTTGAGGAAACCATCGCCGATCTCAACACCCGATTGACCCCGATTCTGTCCCGAGTCCAATTTCTGGTGGAGGATGTCTCCCCGCGCATTTCAGGCATCCTTGCGGATGCTTCGGAACTGACTCGTCTGGCGCGCGGCCAGGCGCAGAAGGTGGACCGAATCCTTTCGGAGGCCATGGAACGGTTGCGTCTGCAGCTCATCCACGTCGATCAGATTCTGACCGGCGCCATGGAGGCCATCGACGAAGCTGGATCGCGCCTGCGCGACACGGTGTGGGGGCCGGTTGTAAAGGCTTCCGCCATCATTCGGGGCATTCAGACGGGCCTTGAATTTTTCCGCGCCGCCCGGCACGGACGCCAGCCCGCGGAACAGCCCAGCGAACAGCAAGACGAAGGAATGTTTATTTAGTCTGCAGCAGGAATTTCTGCCAGGGCGCTACCGAATCCATCCTCCGCCGAGAACAACGTCCCCCGAATAAAACACCGCGGCCTGTCCTGGGGTTATCGCGCGCTGCGGCACGTCGAACTTCACCCGGGCGGAAGTGTCGTCGATCGGCTCGATGGTGGCCGGCGCGGGCTCGTGGCGGTGACGGATCTTCACGGTTGCACGCACGGGCGCTTCGAGAACGGCGAACGAAATCCAATTGACATCGCGGACTTCGCAGGACTCCGAACGCAGCTCCGCATCCTCGCCGACGACAACGCGGTTGGCTGCGCGGTCGAGTTCGACCACATAGAGCGGTCTTCCCGCGGCTATGCCTAGGCCCTTGCGCTGGCCAACAGTGTAATGGTGCACTCCGCGATGGCGCCCGATGACTTCGCCGCTGGTCGTTACCAGGTCGCCTTCTCCCTCCGGCAACGCCTCGCCTCGTTCCCCCAAATACGCCTCGATAAATTGAACGTATCTCCCGGACGGCACGAAGCAAATTTCCTGGCTTTCCGCTTTCTCCGCCACCGGCAGCGACGCTTGACGCGCAATTTCCCGCACAGCGGTCTTGTCGAGTTCGCCCAGAGGAAAGTCGGTCCGCGACATCTGCTCCTGCTTCAGACCGAACAGAAAATAGGTCTGATCCTTGGCGCCATCCACGGCGCGCAGCAATTCGTAACGCCCGGTAATTTCATGGCGGCGAATTCGGGCGTAATGGCCGGTCGCCAGGCGGTCGGCTCCGATCTGCCGCGAAGTCACGAGCAACGGATCGAACTTCACGTGGTTGTTGCAATGAGTGCACGGAATCGGCGTGCGCCCGGCGAGATACTCCTCGACGAATGGTTGCACAACGGTTTCCTCGAAGCGCTGCTCGTAGTTCACGACGTAGTGCGGCATTCCCAAGTGCCGCGCCACGCGCTTCGCGTCGTACACGTCATCGAGCGAGCAGCAGCGCTGTCCGTGCGTGCCATGGTCGAGCTCCGGCAGGCGGCGCTGGTTCCAGAGCTGCATCGTCAGGCCGACCACCGGGAACCCGCGCTGCACAAGCATCGCCGCGACAACCGAGCTGTCCACGCCGCCGCTCATGGCGACCGCGGTCAGGGCTTTCTGATTTGTATTCGGTTCCGTCACAAGACACATTTCTCCGTGTAGGGGCACGGCATGCCGTGCCCCTACATAGTAGGCGTCAAACTAGTATAGCGTCAGATCATGCGATCGCAGGTTTCTTATATGTCGGAGACATCTGGCGCAGCCGATCAATTACAAGAGGAATCGTTTCCAGAGCGAAATCGATTTCCTCGTCCGTCGTTTGATGCCCCAGGCTGAGGCGCAACGTCGCGCGCGCGTCTTCGGGCGCGAGGCCAATGGCCGTCAGAACATGCGACGGCTCGACCGCACCGGAGGAGCATGCCGCTCCAGTGGAACAAGCGATGCCCTTCAAGTCGAGGGCAATCACCATCGCCTCTCCCTCGATAAACGGGAGCGTCAAATTCGAGGTGTTGGGCGTGCGCTGCGCGCGCAAACCATTTACTGTGGCGTGCGGTATGCGTTCGAGCAGCCCGTTTTCCAATCGATCTCGTAACGCGGAAAGGCGCTGGCCTTCTTCCTTCATGCGCGACAACGCCAGCTCCGCCGCCTTTCCCAAGCCTGCGATGCTGCTGACGTCTTCGGTGCCGGGGCGGCGGTCACGCTCGGAATGCCCCCCAAATAGCAGCGGCTCAAGCCGAGTGCCCTTTCTGACATACAACGCGCCCACACCTTTCGGGCCGTACAGTTTGTGCGCCGAAATGGAGAGTAAATGCACGCCGAGTTTCGTAACGTCGATTGGAATTTTCCCCGCAGCCTGCACCGCGTCCGTGTGCAGCGTGACGAGTGCTTCCGCCGCGATTTTGCCAATCTCCGCAATCGGCTCAATCGTGCCCAGCTCGTTATTCGCAAGCATGATGGTGATCAACACGGTCTCCGGGCGAATCGCGCGGCGAACGTTTTCGGGATTCACGATGCCGTCGCGATCGACCGGCAAGACGGTCACGGCGACTCCGCGTTTCTCCAGAGCGCGGCACGGGTCTAAAACCGCGCTGTGCTCAACCGCTGACGTGATGACGTGCTTGCGGTCGTCGTGTGACGCGCCTACGATACCGAAAATGGCGTGATTGTTGGACTCGGTGCCGCCGCTCGAAAACATGATTTCCGCGGGTCGCGCTCCCAGCAATGCAGCCACTGATTCGCGCGCCTCTTCCACCGCTCCGCGCGCGCGCTGCCCGAACGTGTGGATCGAGCTGGCATTACCGTATTCTTCGCTGAAATACGGCAGCATGGCGGCCAGAACTTCCGGGGCCACCGGCGTGGTCGCATTATGATCGAGATAAACCCGTCTCATTCTTCGCCTGCCGGGCGCTAGTGAAAGAATCCGTCGCCCTCGTCATTCAGAATATAGTCCGCGTCCAATGCGGTCAAGGCGCGCTCCAGCCGCGAGGGCACAACGGTTTGATTTCGTTTGTTCACCGTGTGGAATGTTGCCTCTTGTGCGGCAGGCGCTGATCTCCATGCGCGGGGGAACTTGCCTCAACTGCTATCCTTACCTCCAGTCATCATGCATACAGAAACGGAGGAATACGCGCCCGTCACGGTCGAACCAGGGCAGCCCGCACACCCGGACAATTCCTCACGCGCGACCCTGTTAGCGATCTCTTGTCAATTCATGCGCCGGCACTGGCTGGCGCTGCCATCCATTTCCGCCTTCTTGCTGATTCCCTGCTTTTGGCATCGCACCATCGTCGCCGGAGATCTGGATAGTCATTTGTACAACGCGTGGCTCGTGCAACTGATCGAACGCGGTCAGGCGCCGGGACTCTGGATCGCCAGGCAATGGGACAACGTGCTCTTCGACATGATCTTAAGTAATCTGGGAAACATTTTTGGTTTGCATGCGGCGGAAAGAATCGGAGTTGTACTCTCTGTTCTCATCTTCTTCTGGGGGGCGTTTTCGCTGATCGCCGCGGCCACGCGCCACGCGCCATGGGTTCTCATTCCCTGTCTCGCGATGCTCTCCTTTGGCTGGACGTTCGAGATGGGATTTTTCAACTATTACCTTTCCCTTGGTTTATCTTTCTTCGGTTTGGTATTTGTTTGGCGAGGCCGGGGGGCGGAGCGCTTTCTCGCATTAGCACTCGTGCCGCTGATCTGGATGGCGCATCCGCTGGGACTGGTCTGGTTTTTGGGGGCGGCGGGATACATTACACTGGCCCGCATCGCGTCCGGCCGCGGCCAGATTTTGCTGCTTGCAGCGGCAGCCGTGAGCCTAGCCATCCTCGGCCGTACCCTGTCCATTCATTTTGCGGGAGGGTGGTCGTCCATTCCAGGGCTGGCTGCGAACGGCTCGGACCAATTGCTCCTTCTTGACGAGCCGCGTTATCGTCTTCCGGCTCGACTACTGCTTGTGTTCGGGCTTGCCTGCCTCACTATTGATGTCTTCGCGCGGAGGCGCGAGCGCCACGCCTTGAAACAATATAGTATTCTATTACAATTGTACCTTATTGCTATCATTGGCGTCTCGATACTCCCCAACTCCATTCAACTTCCGCAATTCACCTCTCCGGCCACCCTGCTCACGCAGCGATTTTCTTCCATCGCCGCGATACTCGCCTGCTGCCTGCTCGGGGTGATGAAACCACGCAAGTGGCATTTGATTGGTTTCGCCGGCATTGCGGCCATTTATTTTTCTTTTTTGTACGCGGACACATCGGCGCTGGTCCGAATCGAGCGGCAAGCAGAACGTTTGGCGGCGACCCTCCCGCCAGGGGCGCGCGTTACATCCGCGACGTGGACTTCCTCGGACATCCCTCTGCTTAGCAATCACCTGGTGGACCGCGCCTGCATCGGCCGGTGTTTCAGCTACAGCAACTATGAACCCAGCTCCGGACAATTCCGGGTCCGCGCGTTGCCGGGAAATCGTATCGTCGCATCGAGCACCGCTTCGTCCATGGCCATGCAGTTGGGTAGCTACACGGTTCTCCCGGAAGACTTGCCGCTATTTCAGATTTTCTTTTGTCACCGGGACTCGGCCGAGTTGTGCCTGCGCGAACTCCCCATCGGCCCCCCTCGGTAACGCCTTCTGCCCCATGCCCAGTCCGCCACCTGGCGCGGAATGAAAACCCTGCTTCGTGGCAACTCGGGCACGCCGCCTTGACACGGCACTTCACCTCCGATAGCTTGCGAAAGGAGTAAGATGGTGCGCAATTGCTCGTGCAATTCGCGCACGATGGCTTAACCGGAGATTCTCATTGTCCGATCCCATCATCACTCTGACCACCGATTTCGGCACGACCGACCACCTCGTCGGCACCATGAAGGGCGTGATTCTGAACATTAATCCCGCGGCGCGCATTGTGGACCTCAATCATCACGTCACGCCATTCGACGTTCTCGATGGGGCGCTTTCGGTTGCCAATGCCTACCGGTTTTTTCCCGCACGCACCATTCACGTCGTGATTGTGGACCCGGGAGTCGGAACCAATCGCCGCCCGCTGCTGGTGAGCGGCGAAAAACAGTATTTCATCGCCCCGGACAACGGCGTACTTTCGATGATTTTCGAGCGCGAGTCCTGCACCGTCCGGCACATCACCTCGGAACACTATTTCCTGAATCCGATCAGCCCGACGTTTCACGGCCGGGACATCTTCGCCCCTACTGCCGCGTGGCTCTCGAAGGCTTTTCAGACGGAGGCGTTCGGTGAAGAAATCACCGATTGCGTGCGATTCACCATGCCGAAAACAAAGGCAGCAGGCCAGACGATCAAAGGGGTCGTATTGCGCGTGGATACGTTTGGCAACCTGATGACGAATCTCACGCTGGAGGATGTTCCCTTGGAAGTAGTCGAATCAGGCTCGATCAAGCTCTCCGTGGGCGGCAAGGAAATCCGAAAGTTCGCTCCAACATTCGCTTTGGGAACTCCGGGGGAGCCCATCGCGGTCTTCGGTTCGGCCGGCTATCTCGAGATCGCCGTGAATCGCGGCAGCGCCGCGCGCACGCTCGGCGCAAATCGCGGCGCGGAAGTTACGCTCGACCTCGCCTGACTTTATTAAAACTTCCTCGGCTTTTGTCCCAGCCGCGGATCGGTGATTTTCTCCAACTCTCCTGGAATATCGAATGTGTTTTGCAGGGAAAGGGTTTCGTAGCGCCGGCATCTTGCTCGTCCTGACAGCTGATCGCGCAAATCGCCGGCCCTTCCTATGTCAGGACGAGCAAGATGCCGGCGCTACAATAGATCTACCGCGGCAGATCCATCGTCATCAGGAAAGCGCGCGTGCGCGGGTCAAGCCAATCGCGCAGCGCGTCCCCGAGCAAATTGAACGCCAGAACCGCCGCCATAATCGCCAGCGCGGGAAACAAAACCATGTGCGGCGCGTCGAAGAGATGATTTCTCGCGTCGTTGAGCATGGCGCCCCAACTCGGCGTCGGCGCAATCACTCCCAGCCCCAGAAAACTCAACGTGGACTCCGCCAGAATCGCCCCCGCCATTCCGATCGTTGCCTGAATCAGCACGGGCTGGAGAGTATTCGGCAGCAGATGACGCAGCAGGATGCGCGCGTGCGATGCGCCAAGCGATCGAGCGGCAAGGATGAATTCCATTTCGCGGACCTTCAGAACTTGAGCACGCGCCAGCCGCGCGTAGCCCGCCCATCCTGTCACCGTCAGGGCGAGGATCACCTTGTCCAATCCCGGCCCGAGAAAAGCCGCGAATGCAATCGCAAGAAGAATTCCGGGAAACGATAGAAATGAATTGATCAGGATAATGTTTACGAACCGGTCGAAAGCGCCACCGAAATACCCGGCCAGCGAGCCGAGCGCGAGACCTACAACTCCCGCTCCGAGCACGACCGACACCCCGACGAGCAGCGAAACACGCGCGCCGTACAGCGTGCGCGACAGCACGTCGCGTCCCAGTTCGTCCGTCCCCATCCAATGGTGCGTGCTAGGCGGCAGCAAGCGCTCCGGCAGACTCTGCGCTGCAGGATCCCGAGGCGCAATCCACGGCGCCAAGACAGCCAGTAGGACCAGCAACACAGTAACCGCGAGGCCCCACCGGCCAAGGCCGCTCGTGCGCAAAAATTGCCGAATCTGCGATGCCTGCTCCATCAACTATTCCCTCATTCGCTCTGCATCTGTTGGTGCCCGCGTCTTTAGAACCTGTGTGAGAACTGCAATTCGTGCCCCCTAGGTGTCGCACCTACGGTGCTCAGAATTCCTGTGGCTACTCTTCCCAGCCCTTACGGGCTGGGCTACGTTCTGTCGCGCCTCCGGCGCTGCGTTTCCGTCGCGGTCGATTTGGAATCTTCCAGTGGTAACTCGCAATTGCAATTGGCAACTCGTGGTTGGTAGTTTCTGATTTGTGATTCGCAACGCAGCGCCGGACGCGCGAAAGATCGTAGCCCAGTGCGGAAGCACTGGGTACGCGGCATAGCAAGATGCCAAGCGCCGTAAGTGCGGCAGATGCCACTCATGGCCAATGCTGCAACCTATATGGCTCTGGTTGTCACAAAGACACTTCAGACGCAGGGCTTCTGCGCCGATTCGATGAAAATCCTGATCGGTAAAGAGACGATCTGCACTGCGCATCATTGCTGCCGCACCCTCGGGTCGACAATCGCGTAGACAAAGTCCGTCAAAAGATTCACCACGACATACGACAAAGCGATCACAAGAATGCAGCCCTGCAGCAACGGGTAATCGCGCGCGGAAATTGCCTGCACGGCGAGCCGTCCAATGCCCGGCCAGGAAAAAATCGATTCCGTGACGATCGTGCCGGCCAGCAATGAACCGAATTGCAATCCGATAATGGTGATCACGGGAATCAGCGCATTGGGAAAAGCGTGCCGGAACAGCACGGAGGTTTCCGTGATGCCTTTCGCGCGGGCCGTGCGCACGTAGTCGCTCGAAAGCTCCTCAATCATCGAGCCGCGCACCATGCGTGTCAGGATTGCCGCAAGCGCCGCGCCCAACGTAATGGCGGGCAGGATCAAATGGCTCGCGCCGCCGCGCCCTGAAACAGGCAGCCACCCAATCTCCACGGAAAAAATCAGAATCAGCACGGGCCCGAGCGCGAAGTTGGGGACCGAGAGGCCGAGCAGCGTGAAAAAAGAAGTCGCGCGGTCCGCCCCGCTGCCGCGGCGTTTGGCGGAGAACACTCCCGCGGGGACGGCGATCGCGATGCAGACAATCAATGCCGCCAGCGACAATTCCAGCGTCGCGGGAAAACGGGCCAGCACGATCGGGCGCACGGGAGCCGCAAAACGCAGCGATCTGCCCCAGTCGCCGCGCGCCAGCCCCTCGAGGTATCGCGCGTATTGCACACCGAGCGGCTGATCGAGTCCCAGCGTGTGGCGCAACTGCGTGAGATCTTCCGCGCGCGCATCCTGGCCGAGCATTTGCAGCACGGGATCGCCTGGGACAATGTGAACCAGCAGAAAAACCATCGTCAGGATGAGCCACAGCGCGGGCAGTGAGTAAAGGACCCGCAAGAGGACGTGTCGAATCATTCCGTTTTCCGCGCATTCTCGGCAATCGGCTTCGTCTCCGGTAAGGATGCGGGAACAGGCGCCTCTCCCGGCTGTTTCAGCTGCTGGATTTTGATCCGCGCGACACGCCGTCGATCCATTTCCACGACGGTAAAGCGATAGCCTTCGTAGTCAAAGCTCTCTCCCCCGCGGGGAATAAATCCCAGTTGCGCGAGAACGAAACCTCCGGCTGTCGCGTAGGCAGGATCCTCCGGCAAGCGAATGTTGTAGCGCGACTCGAGGTCGTGCAAACTCAGCGAGGCGTCGAAAATCATCGCCGCATCGGCGCCTTTCCCCACAATGAGAGGCTTCTGCACCACATCGTATTCATCGTGAATCTCGCCGACGAGGTGTTCGAGAACGTCCTCCAGCGTCACCAGACCCAGAATGCTGCCGAATTCGTCCACGACCATGGCCATCTTGGTCTGGCGGGAACGCAATTCGGCCAGGAGTTCGTTGGCAGGTTTACTCTCTGGTACAATTAACACTTCGTGTAACATGCGCCTCACGCTGAACTCGGGCGCGGACCACCCCTCCTCGGTTCGGCGGTCGCGGTCGAGCAATACCCACACGATGTCCTTGATGTGAATATATCCGAGCACGTGATCCCCCGCGCCTTCAAACACGGGAAGCCGCGAACGCTGCGTTGTGACGAACACGCGCATCACGTCGTCCAGCCCGGCGTCAGCGGTGACGGAATGCACATCCGGGCGCGGCACCATCAACTCCCGCACTTGCAGACCGTCAAGCTCGATGGCGCCGAGGATCAACTTTTCCTCGTCCACGCCGATCAAGCCACGCTCGCGCGCCTGCTGGATTTGAATCTGCAATTCCTCGGCGGAATGCACGAGAGTGTGGCTTTGGCGGGCGGATAGCCCCAATCCGCTCAGGATCCATCGGCTGGTTCCATCGAGCAGATCAATCGCCGGTCGAAATATCCCCAGGTACCACTGGAAGGGCCGCGCTACCAGCAAAGCCACGGGCCCGGCACGCTGCAGGCTGAGACTCTTCGGGACCAACTCGCCAAGCACGACGTGCAGAATCGTCAGCAGAAGAAAGGCCACGGTGAGTGAAATTGCATGGACGAGAATGACGGTATGCCGCCCCGGAATGTTTGCCACCAGCGGGCTCAGCAGCGCGGCAAGCATAGCCTCACCGAGCGCTCCCAGTCCAAGACTGGTGAGCGTAATGCCCACCTGCACTCCGGAAACGACGCGATCGAGATGTCCGAGCAGATCGAGCACAATCCGCGCGCGTGGGTCGCCCGCCTCCATCAATTGCCGGACGCGCGAAAGCCGTACGGCAACGAGGGAAAACTCCACGGCCGCGAAAAATCCGTTCACGGTCACCAGCGCGAGTAGTCCCAGTAGTCGCAGCGCGATCACTTTGTCCCCCGGCGCCCCCGATTCTAGCAGCCTCGGCACCGCGCCCCAAGCTGCGACTATGCTTCTGTTCAAACTATCAATCCCGGCGCCACTCGTATGTTTGGTGGCGCCGGCGTCTCGCCGGTGGGTCTACGCCGCGATGGAAATACTAGAATCGCCAGCGGGACGCTGGCGCCACCAAACCCCGCACGCCGTAGGAAACCCGCCGTCTTCATAAAGCGGTTGTTTCGGTTCTGGCGCGTGCATTAGAATGCTGCCTGAATTCAGCGCCCGATTTTCGCGACCCGCTGTCAGCGGTAAAGAAGAATGACAACCGTGAATCCGTCACCGGCAAAAAAAACCGAGCCCGCGAAGAAGCCCGATTTCGAGCATTCCCTGGCGCGCCTGGAAGAAATCGTCCGAAAGCTGGAGAGTGCGAATCTCTCTCTGGACGAAGCCATGAAACTGTTCGAGGAAGGTGTGCAGCTTTCCCGCGATTGCCAGAAACACCTGGAACAGGCCGAAGGCAAAGTGGAAATTCTGCTCAAAAAGGCCAGCGGAGAGTTGGCAGCGGCGCCGTTCGATCCGGAAGCCGAGGAAGAGTCCTAACCGGATGCCGCCAGAAGGCGCGACCGGGCGCACCCGCCACCTGATGAAGCTCCCCGCATTTTTCGAAGAGGACCGAGCCGCTGTAGACGCCGCCCTGGAGCGGCTGATGCCCGGCGAGGACGCGCAGCCTCCCTCCATTCACCGCGCCATGCGCTACAGCGTACAGGCGGGTGGAAAGCGTGTCCGGCCTATCCTGTGCCTCGAATCCGCGCGGATTTTCTCCACGGAGGTGACGCCGGTTCTGCCCGTCGCCTGCGCGCTGGAATTCATTCACACATACTCGCTGATTCACGACGACCTGCCCGCGCTCGATAACGACGACCTGCGTCGCGGCAAGCCAACTTGCCACAAGAAATTCGGCGAAGCAACCGCTATCCTGGCCGGCGATGCCCTGCTGACTCTGGCGTTCGAAACGCTGGCGAACGCGCCCCTCGATCCGGCACGGCGCGTGGCGATTCTTTCCCACGTGGCGGCCTCGGCGGGCACCGTCAACGGCATGGTGGGCGGACAAGTGGCCGACCTCGAAGCGGAGGGACGCGCCATCGAGCCCGCGGAGCTCGAATACATTCACCGTTCGAAGACGGCGGCGCTGATTCGCGCTTCGGTCGTGGCGGGCGCCATCGGCGGTGGCGCGGACGACGAAAACGTTGCGCGGCTAAAGCGCTTCGGTGAAGCGATCGGCTGGGCATTTCAAGTTGTCGATGACATCCTCGATGTCGAGGAGTCTTCCGCGGCGTTGGGAAAAACAGCCGGAAAAGATGCCGCGCAAAAGAAGGCAACGTATCCGGCGCTGTATGGCCTTGAAAAATCGCGGCAGTTCGCGACGGAGCTGGAATCACGCGCCATGGCGGAACTTGCTCCCTACGGCCAGCGCGCGGCGCGGCTGCAGGAGCTCGCCGAATTGATCGTCCATCGCCGGGCGTAGCAAAAACGGGCAGAAGTAGCCTGGTCACCCATCGCAGTGCCATCCAAACCGAAACCCGGGAAAAAGCGCCTCGACCTGCTGGTTGTTGAAAGAGGTCTTGCCGACTCGCGCGAGAAAGCCCAAGCGATGATCCTGGCGGGCGAAGTGCGCGTGAACGGTTCGCGCAGCGATAAGGCTGGAACGCAGGTCCCAACCGATGCGCGAATCGAAATCAGCGGAACCTCGGCAAAATATGCGAGCCGCGGCGGGCTGAAGCTGGAAGGCGCGCTCGAAGATTTCGCTATCGACGTTTCGGGAAAAACCTGCCTCGATATTGGCGCCTCGACCGGAGGCTTCACCGATTGCCTTCTGGTCCGTGGCGCGCGCTATGTTTATGCGGTCGATGTAACGCCCGAACAGATGGTGTGGCGGCTCCAACAAGACCCTCGCGTAAAACAAATTAAGGCGAACGCCCGAAATCTCCGGCCAGAGCAAATTCCTGAACCGGCGGACCTGGTGACGGTGGACGTATCTTTCATTTCGGTGGCCAAGGTTCTGCCCGCGGTGGTGGCGGCCTCGGGACCTCGCGCGGAATACTTGATCCTGGTAAAGCCGCAGTTCGAGCTGGATCGCGGGGACGTCGGTCGGGGCGGCATCGTGCGTGATGCCGCGCTGCACGCGCGAGCCGTCGAGCGAGTGCGCGTGGCGGCCGAGGCCGCTGGGCTGCGCGTCGAAGGCGTGCGGCCCAGCCGCGTGACTGGCGCGGAGGGAAACCAAGAGTTCTTTCTTCATGCGCGCAACAGAGAGAGTTAGGGACGAGGAACAGCCATCTGAAATTCGCGGGAAAATGTCTCTGCGATAAATGCTACAGTAGAACCCGCTTTGAACACACAGTCGGCCACTACCAAAATGATTCGAAAGGTAGGAATCATCTCCCGCCCACGCCGCGAAGACATCGCGCGCGTCGTGCCTCCTCTCATCGAATGGCTGCGCGCCCACGGCGCCGAGGTGGTGTGCGATTCGGAGACCGGCGAGTGCATCGGCCCGCTTACGGGGCAAACATGGAAGCGCGAAGAGCTGGCCGCGCACTCCGATCTGTTGATCGTACTGGGTGGCGACGGAACACTCCTTTCCGCGGCGCGTTTGGCGGCGGATCGCCAGGTACCGATCCTCGCCGTGAACCTGGGCGGCATGGGCTTCTTGACGACCGTGCCCCAGGACGAGCTCTACGAAATTCTCGAGGAGATCTTTTCAGACAAGCACAGGGTGAGCGAGCGCGTGCTGCTCGAGGCGCGGATTGTTCGCGACGGCGCCGTCATCCGGCGCCAGATTGCATTGAATGACGCCGTGCTCAACAAGGCGGCACTGGCTCGCATCATGGATGTGGTCTTGCGCATCGACGGGGAATATGTTGCAACTTATAAAGCTGACGGACTAATACTTTCCACGCCGACCGGGTCGACTGCCTATTCCCTGGCGGCGGGCGGACCCATCGTTTATCCAACGGTGGATGCCTTCGTGGTGACGCCGATTTGTCCGCATACGCTGACCAACCGGCCGCTCGTGATCCCCGACTCCGCGAAAATCGAAATCGATTTTCAGTCCGAAGACGATGCCGTCTTCCTCACGCTGGACGGACAGATCGGCATCGAACTGGCGCGAGGCGATCACATCGTGGTGCGCAAGGCGCAGGAACAACTGCGCTTGGTGCGCCCGGCAAAGAAAACCTATTTCGAGATCCTACGCAGCAAATTAAAGTGGGGCGAGCGATGAGCCGCAAACCTTTATCCACAGATTCACACAGATAAACACTGATTCAGAAAAGTGATTCGTGAATCGTGACTCGTGATTCGTGACTCTGGCGGAATATTTCGATAGCTGACGGAAGCCAAATACTAACATTCCGTTTGAAATCAGGACCTGCCCGGATCGGGTCTCTTAACTGTCAACTGTCGACTCTGGACTGTGAACTTTGGGTATTTCATCAGTGTTTATCTGTGTTCATCTGTGGTTTCAATTCCGGTGGTTTTCCTACTCGCCGCGGACGAGGTCGGCGAGAGATTCGCGGCGGCGGATCACGCGGAAACGGCGGCCGGTGACGAGCACTTCGGCGGGACGCGGCCGGGAATTGTAATTGGACGCCTCGACAAAGCCGTACGCTCCGGCTCCCCAGAGCACGAGCAAATCCTTCGCAGCGACTTCTCCCAGGGGCCAGTCTTGGACGAAGCAGTCGCCGGACTCGCACACCGGGCCAACGATGTCGGCGCGGTGGAGCGCTCCCGAAGCTCGGCGCGCGCGCGTGATCGGATGCGTGGCCCCGTAAAGCGCGGGACGCAGGAAGTCGTTCATCGCGGCATCCACCACCACGAAGGTTCTTCCCCGGTTTTGTTTCGTGTAGAGCACGCGCATTAGAATCACGCCCGCGGGGCCAACGAGCGAACGCCCCGGTTCAATCAATAGATGACATCCCAACGGACGGACGGCGCGCGCCAGCTCCGCTGCGTAGGCGGCCTTCTCCGGCGGCTGCTCCGCGGTGTAACGGATGCCAAGCCCTCCACCGCAATCGAGATAGCGGAGTGCGATGCCCTCGCGCCGGAGGTCGCGGACAAATCCCGCCAGACGTGCCAGCGCGCGGCGGTATGGCGCAAGCGTGAGGATTTGCGAGCCGATATGAGCGCTGATTCCCTGCCACTCAATCCAGCGCGAGTCACGGTGTTCCAGGTAGAGGCGCCGCGCTCCGTCCCAATCGATTCCGAATTTGTGGCGGTGGTGTCCGGTCGAGATATGCGGATGGCCTCCGGCCTCTACATCCGGATTGACGCGAATGGATGCCGCAGCGCGCATGCGGAAACGCGACGCCTCGGAGACGAGCAGGTCGAGTTCGGCTGGAGATTCCACGTTAAAAAGCAGAACGCGCGCTCGCAGCGCCTTGCGAATATCCTCGCGCGACTTGCCCACGCCGGAAAAGACGATGCGGTTCCCCGGCACGCCAATGCGCCGCAAGCGGTAGAGTTCCCCGGTGGAAACGATATCGAAACTGCTGTCGAGAGCGGCGAAGACGCGCAAGATGCCGAGATTCGAATTGGCCTTTACCGCGTAGCAGATCGTGTGCGGCAGCGAGCCTAACGCCGAGTCCATGCTCCGGTAAGCCCGCTCGATGCTCGCGCGGCTGTATAGATACGCGGGGGTTCCCACCCGGTCAGCGATCTCCTCGACCGGAACACCTTCGCAAAACAGGCGCGAGCCGCGATAGGAGAAGCCTGGGGTGTAGCGCACGGGGTCGACAGCACGCGGGCGGCGCGAACTACGCAATTGAGATGTGGGCGCGCTCACTTGACCTTCATCACCACCAGCGTGCGGTCGTCCGTGATGGCGCCTCCCTCGGTGTACTCCTGGACTTCTTCGAGCATGCGGTCGGCCAGCACAGCGGAAGAAAGCTTGGTGCCCTGTTCAAGAATCGTTTTCAGCCGGTCGCTGCCGAAAAACTTCCCTTCGCGATTGCTGGCTTCCGTGAGTCCGTCCGAATAGAAAACGAGGATATCTCCCTTGGAAAGCTTGACGCTCCACTCCTCGTAGGTGGCATCGTCAAAAATGCCGATCGGAAATCCCTCCAGCTTGAGCTGTTCGACATGGCCAGCTTTCCAGAGCAGGGGTTGCGTCTGCCCCGCATTGGCGACGCGAAGCTGGTGGCGCCCCTTTTGCCAAGTGGCAAAACAAATGGTCATGTAGCGTCCCTCCACGCGGCGTTCGCAAACCAGCTGGTTCAACTGGCGAAGAAGCTCCGCGGGCTGCAGTTTGTGCGGCGAGAGGCTCCGAAGAATCCCGGTGGCAACGGCTCCGTAGAGCGCCGCGGCGCTGCCCTTGCCGCTGACGTCCCCGAGCGCCACGCCCAATTGCTGCGTGCCGTAGGAGAGGAAATCGTACAAGTCGCCGCAAACTTCCCGCGCGGAAAGTATCCGTGCGGCGATGTCGAGGCCATAGTCGATGCTGGGCGCGGGACGCAGCAACGCGTTTTGCAGGCGCTGCGCGGCCGTGAGTTCGCGCTCCATGCGGGCTTCGTCGCGGGCCAGCCGTTCGTAGAGGCGGGCGTTTTCGAGCGAGACCGCCAGATGCGCCCCCAGGATCATGAGCGTCTGGACGTGGTCCTCGGTGAAATAGTTCGTCTGCGGGCTTTCGAGATCGAGCACGCCCACCACGCGTCCCTTGTGAATCATGGGAATCGCCAGCTCGGACCGCGTCTCTTTATTAACCATTATATAACGTAAGTCTTTTGTGACATCAGAAACACGGACGGGCTGGCCGGTGGAAATCGCCGCGCCTACAATTCCTTCATTCGGCGCGACGCGCAATTTCTCCAGCGCGCTTTGCCCGTATTTCACGTCCAGGCGGTGGCGGAACACGTGGGTCGCCTCGTCGTACAGCAGGATGCCTAGAATTTGGTAGTTGATGACGCGCTTTACGAGTTCCGCCGCGCGGCGCAGCAGTTCCTCGACATCGAGAATGGAATTGGCCTCGCGGGCCACTTCGTTCAGAACCAGCAGAGTGTCGGCCTGGCTGCGGACGCGCTCGAACAGGCGCGCGTTTTCGATGGCGACCGCCAAGCGGCTGGCCATCAGCGTCAGGACGCTCTGCTGATCGCGCGTAAAATAGTCCACCTGCGTGCTCTGGATGTCGAGCACGCCGATCGATTGTCCTTTTACGACCAGGGGCACCACCAGTTCCGACCGGACCGAGTCGATGATGTTGATGTAGCGCGGGTCTTCGCGAACGTCCGCGACGCGGACCGCGCGGCCCGTCGCCGCCGCCGTCCCCGTGATTCCCTGCCCGAGCGGGATTTGCCAATCCTTGCTCGCTTGTTCGCCGTAGCCGATGGTAAACCGGTGGTAGAGACGCTGCGTGCTCTCGTCCAGCAGCATCACGCCGAAGATTTCGTAGTCGACCAGACGCTTCACCAGCGTAGCGGTTTTCTGCAACACTTCGTCGAGGTCCAGCGACGAGTTGATCTCTTCGCTGATTTCGACCAGCGTCGCGAGGATCTCCGCGGGCATGTCGAGCGGTGATTTGGCCTGTGCCGGGTCCATATATTCTGAGTGCGTCCGTCACAAGTAGCGCCTACGTGTGGACAGCACTCCCCTAAGAACAAATTAGTATAGCAGGAGGTGATTACGGACTCGTGAAAAACCGGTGAGACATACTACGGCGATGTGATTGGGCGGAACTGGATGTACGAAGCTTGTCGCTGGCCACAGGCTCTTCGTGGCGCCGGCGTCTCGCCGGCGATTCTTCCATCGCGCGGCAGAGAGCAAAACCACCGGCGAGACGCCGGCGCCACAAAATCGCGCGCTGAGGCGATATCAAAAGGGGGACGCCGCGGAAACCCCGGAAACGGACGCGGAAGGGGGTGCCGCGCCCGCGGCTTGTTCCATAATTTTCACGCTGGCACTCGCGCCAATTCTCGTGGCGCCCGCGCAAACCATCTTTTTCAAGTCCTCGAAACTCCGCACACCGCCGGCTGCCTTCACTCCAATTTCCGAGCCCACGACAGCGCGCATGAGCGCGACATCTTCAGCGGTTGCCCCCGCGGTGCTGAAGCCGGTCGAGGTCTTCACGAAATCGGCCCCCGCCCTCTTAGTCGCAGCCGAGCCACGAATCTTCTCCTCGATGGTGAGAAGAGCGGTTTCCAAGATCACCTTGCAAATTGCGCCGCCACGATGGCTTGCTTCCACGACGCCGCGAATATCGGATTCCACCACGTCATCCTGGCCGGATTTGAGCGCGCCGATGTTGATCACCATGTCGATTTCCTGCGCACCCAGCTTGATTGCTTCCTCGGCTTCGTGAATCTTCACCTGTGAGAGCGTTGCGCCAAGGGGAAAGCCCACTACCGTGCAAACTTTGACGGGTGTCCCCCGCAACATCTCGGCCGCGAGAGGCACATTCCATGGATTGATGCACACTGATGCGAAGCCGAAGCGCGCGGCTTCTTGGCAGAGTTTCCGTATTTCGTCGCGGGAAGCTTCAGGCTTGAGCAGGGTGTGATCGATCAGTCCGGCGAAACCGGCTTCCAGTTGAATCACAGCCGGGCCGCAGGAGATGCGATCGGCGCCGGCATCCACCACCGCGCGCGTCTTACGCGAGCATTTCTCCGCGCAATTCAGGTCGCAGCCGGGGCAAACTTCGTCATCGCGCTCCATCCCAGAGCCCGGCGATCCGGCGGGCGCGCCAAGATAGCGCAACACTTCTTCCGTGGCAATGCGGACGACCTGTTCGATTTCGCGCTGGTCCACCGGTTTGAATTCCTGTCTGGATCGACCTCGAAAAATGGGACGAACTTACTACCTTTTTGTCCCGCGCTCCTCGATGCTGCGAATTTTATCCACGCGGCGCTGGTGGCGCCCCCCAGCGAATGGGGTGGAGAGCCAAATCGCGAGGATTTCACGCGCGGCCTCGGGTGAGATCAGCTTCGCCCCGAGCGACAGCACGTTGGCATCGTTATGCTCGCGGCTGTTGCGCGCCGTGGCGCGATCATAGCACAGCGCCGCGCGCGCTCCGGCGACCTTGTTGGCGGCAATCGAGCTGCCGATCCCGGCGCTGTCGACCACGACGCCAAGCCATGCGTCTCCCCGCGCGACGGCATTCGCCACCGCCTCGGCAAAATCGGGATAGTCGACCGCCGCAGTGCTGTCAGTGCCCAAATCCAAGAATTTGTAGCCCCAATCTCGAAGATACGTCTTCAATTGTTCCTTGAGTTCAAAACCGCCATGATCGGCGCCGATGGCCACGACGCGGGAGGCTTCTACCAAAATTCCGCCCGAGCCAATTGCACCGCCGGAGACCCCAAGCTCAGCCGAGGAGGCCATGCGAAGCGTAATGCCCCGCCGCTCGGCTTCGTCACGCGCCAGCGGAGTAATCAGCGTCTCCTGCGTAACGGCGACTTCACCGCCCTCCTGGACGCGCTCCAAATCCGCGGCTGTGAGAACAGGTTTCATGGCGAGAAATAAAATGCGCCGCCGAGTGCCTCATCAATCCGGCGGGAGTGAGAGCACGCAGACATCCTTGAGGTTGCGGTAGCGCTCGGCGTAGTCCAGGCCATACCCGACGACGAATTCGTTGGGAATCTGAAAGCCTACGTAATCCGCCTTGACGTCCTTCTTGATGCGCCGTTCCGGCTTATCGAGCAAAGCGGCGATGCGCAGCGTCTTGGGCTTGCGTTGCTGAAGCACCCGCAACAGGTAGCCCAGGGTAAGCCCGGTGTCCAGGATGTCCTCGACCACGATGACATTGAGCCCCTCGATGCTGGTGTCCAGATCCTTGATAAGTCGCACCTGCCCGGACGTATGGCTGCCCTTGCCGTAACTGGAGACGGCCATGAAGTCGAGCGAAACGTCGATGCGAATCTGACGAATCAGGTCGGAGAGAAAGATGGCCGCGCCCTTAAGGACGCCGATCAAGTGCACGCGCTGGCCCTTGAAATCCTTGGAAATCTGAAGGCCCATCTCCCGAACGCGCTTCTGCACCGCGCTGCTCCGCAAAAGAATCCGCAGATGCTCCTGTCCGTGGGGTCGCACCGTAGATCGCCTCCGCTCGGGAGCGGTTACTCTAGCTCAGGGGCATGGAAAGCTCAAGCGCCGGCGCATGTGAGTGCTCACTGCGTTTAAAAAAACCGTGCCCTCTCCGTCCCGGAAAACGCGGGACGGAGAGGCCTCTACAAAAGCGTCCTTGTCAGATGCCGGTGGTCTTGTAGAGGTCGCCCGATTTTTTGGGCGGGCAGCAGTTCGTTCTTTCTAGAAGCTGTTGCATAACCTAATACAGGGTCTTGAAAAGAAGGTAGTTGAATTTTCTGAGATGAGAGATAAGGAGAATCAGCAGCGCCCAAGGAGGGCCGATGGCCCGATCGGGTGCATTGCTGACCGAATCGCAGTGGCAGAAGATCGCGCCTTTGCTCCCCAAGCCGCCCAAACAACGCAAAGGCGGTCGTCCCTGGATTCCGAACCGTCGTGTGCTGGAAGGGATTCTGTGGATTCTGCGGAGCGGGGCTCGCTGGCAAGACATGCCGGAGAAATTCCCGCATCCCTCGACCTGCTGGCGGCGGCTGCGAGACTGGGAGGAGCGGGGCGTTTGGTTGAACATCTGGCGGACGTTTCTAAGCGAGTTGAACCAGCGCCAGCAATTGAAGTGGAGCGAATCGTTTCTGGACGGGAGTTTTGCTCCAGCGAAAAAAGGGGCTGCGGAGTCGGAAAAACCAAGCGGGGCAAGGGGACGAAGTGGATGGTGGTGGTCGACGGCCGCGGTGTTCCTCTGGGAAACTCCCTTCACTCTGCATCCCCGGGGGAAGTCACACTCGCGGAAACGACGCTCGCGACGATCCGGGTAGGGCGGCGTCATCGTGCGGGCCGACCTCGGCAGAAACCGCTACGGGTGATCGCCGACAAAGCCTATGACAGCGATCCGCTGCGGAAACGCTTGCGGCAACGGGGTATCGAATTGATCGTGCCCCATCGCTGCAACCGAAAGAAACCGGTGACGCAAGACGGCCGAGCGCTGCGGCGCTATCGGAGGCGCTGGATTATCGAACGCACCAACGCCTGGCTCGGTAACTTCCGGCGCTTGGTCGTGCGCTACGACCGCTCGCTCACGATCTATGGCGCTTTCTTTCACATCGCCTGCTTCATGATCGTCTTGCGGAGGGTTGTGCAATAGCTTCTAGAATCAATTTGCGCTAGCGCCGGTGGAGAATCACACGAATGCCGCTCTTCGGGCGCAGCGTGACCGAAGGCAGTTTCGCGATCGTCTGGCCGGGGACAAGCGCGAGCCTGAAGTGTTGCGCGATCGTGGCCAGCAACAATATTGCTTCCATCAACGCAAATCCCGCCCCGATGCACACCCTCGGTCCTCCGCCAAACGGAAAATAAGCGAATCGGGGCAGAGACACATTACGAGGATCGTTCGTCCTCCAGCGGTCGGGGTCAAACCGTTCCGGCTCCGGAAAATATCTCGCGTCGCGCTGCGTAATGAGTTGAGACATCAAGACGTTCGTCCCTGCCGGAAGCTCGTACTCTCCCAATCGGAACGCTGCCAGGGCTCGCCGTCCAATCACCCACACCGGCGGGTAGAGGCGCATGGCCTCCCTGAGAATCATCTCGGTGTATGTCAAGCGGGGCAAGTCGGACGCGGCAGGCGCCCGGCCACCGAGCACGCGCCGCAATTCTTCGGCTAACTTCTCTTCGACCTCGGGATGCTGCCCGAGCAGGAGCCATGTCCAGGAGAGGGCGTTCGCCGTCGTCTCGTGCCCCGCCAGAAAGAGAGTCATGATTTCGTCGTGCAGTTGGCGATCGGTCATGCCGAGGCCTTCGTCGTCCTGCGCCTGCAGAAGAACACTGAGCAGATCGCCGGAAATGGCGGCGCTGGCGCGGCGTCGGCGGATAATTTCGTAAATGACTTTGTCGAGTTGCCCGACGGCGCGCTGCAGATGGCGCGTGGTCGGGATCGGAATCGAAGAGGGGAGCAGGAGCGCAAACGCCGCCTGGCGGAAAAACTTCCCCATCAAGACGTGAAGCGCCGCGCCAACGTCCTCCGCCTCGCGAGATACGTCGGTATCGAACAGAGTCTTCGCCACGATATCGAGCGTGAGACGCATCATGGCTTCGTGCGCGTCGAGCCCCTGGCCGTCCTTCCAGGATGCCAGCATTCGCTCCGTGTACGCCACCATTACTTCCGCGTAGGCCGCGATCCGCTCCTGGTGAAAGGCCGGCTGGACCAGCTTCCGTTGCCGCCTCCAGAACTCCCCCTCGCTGGTCAGCAGCCCATTGCCCAGGACGCGCCGCAGCGCCCGGTAATCTTTCGATTTCTCGAAATTGTTATGCTGCGTGACCAGGACTGACTCGATGCAGTCGGGCCGATTCAGAAGGCACAGCGGCACCCCCAGGAACCGAAGAAACACAATGTCGCCATACTCGCGAAAGCATTTCGTGAAGTAGCCGATGGCGTCCCCGCGTGGTTCGAACACATTGCCCACGATGGGGAGACCCTTGGGGCCGGGCGGGAGCTTCAAGTTAGACGGACTTCCCTTTCACTTTCGAAGATGTGGCAGCGCCGGCCGCGCCCCAAACTTCGCGCGCCGTCTCCGCGACCAGGCGCAATTTGGCCTCCTGGTCGGCCCCGGTCAGTAGGTTGCCCTCCAATGTGGACGCAAAGCCGCATTGCGGGCTCAGGGCGAGCCTTTCGAGGGGAATAAACCCCTCCGCGGCATGGATGCGGCTCTTGAGCTCGCCCTTGCTCTCCAGGGCGGCCTTTTTCGTACTGACCAGGCCCAACACGACGGTCCTGTCATTGGGGACATGACCGAGCGGTTCGAAACCACCAGAGCGTTCATCATCGAACTCGAGCAAGAATCTCTGGAATTTCGTATGCCGAAAGACCTTGGTGATCGGAGCGTAATCGCCCGAGGCGTAGAACTTGCTCTGGTTATTCCCCCTGCATAGGTGGAGGCCAAACAGGATACCGGGATGGCCGCCGATCACCGCGTTATCCATCTCGATCGAGAGATCGAGCAGGCGGTCGGGATCATTTCCTCGCTGCCGGTAGCCCTCGCGGATTTGGGGATCGATCAAGGCAGCGTATTGCGGGGAGTCAACCTGAATGTACGTGCAGCCCAGCCGGACCAGTTCGGCCACTTCATCGCGAAGCAGATCTACAAGATCGGCCAGGAAAGCGTCCACCGTGGGATAGGCGCCGCTGGACTTCTTCGAGTCGTAGTAGGCTGCGGCCTGTTGCGCGCTGACCAGCGTTGTCTTGGACGGATGATCGGTCCGGGCCCGCAAGTAGGTGAACTCTTCGGCGCACATGGGGCGCTTCCGGCGCAACTTGGAAACCACAACCGGCCGCGGATGGCTAAATTCCTCTCCCTTTTCGTTGCGGAATGGAATGGACCAGCCCCCAAACTTGTCGAACCCTTCCACAGCGTCAATCAAGTGCCCGTAGAAGGCGTAGCGCCGCATTTCGCCGTCGGTTAAGACCTCAACCCCGGTCCGAAGTTGCAGGGTTACTGCTTCGTCGATGGCGCGGTCTTCCACGCGCTTGAAATCCGCGGCGGCCATTGTTCCGGCGGCGAATTTCACCCGCGCATCTTTCAGGTACCCAGGGCGCAACAGGCTGCCAACAACGTCGCTTCGATACATTGGGGGCTCCTCTCGGGCTGAATCGAATTATTCCGGCATAGCAAACGGCCCGCAGTATACCACTGGGATGCGCGGTGCTGCATGCCGCGCAAATATCCCAGATTCAGCCCCTCTGGAGGCCCCAGTCGGGCCGTCCCGCTGAATGTTGGAACAAAATTCCACCTTTCCAACCGGGGTATCAAAAATGGTTGATCAATTCATTTTCAAATCTTTGTAACAAAAAGTATGGATTGGCACAAGAGGATTGGGTGGCCTATGATGCAGCCCACTACCCATTGACCGCGAGCAGCAACAGGGGTGACCGGTCCAACAGGGTATAAGACGTAAGAACTGGGGGTGTACACGACAATGAAAATTCAAACCAGTGTATCTGTTCAATTCGTGACTCTAAGCCTGGCGATCCTGTTACTTCTCGGCGGCTTCTCCGCCACAGCATTTGCCCAGGGCGGCACGGGAACCATCACCGGCACGGTGCTGGACCCGAAAGGCCTGGCCGTGCCGGATGCGAAAGTTTCCGTACTCAACACGGACACCGGAATTGATCGTTCGCTCGCGACGACGGACTCTGGATTGTACACGGCGACGTTTCTTCAGCCCGGCCACTATCAAGTGTCAGTCAGCAAAGATGGCTTCTCCACTTGGGTGCGCAAGGATTTGCTCCTGCAGGTCGGACAGACGCTCTCCATTGATGCGCCGTTGGCCGTCGGCACATCGGTCCAAGAGGTTACGGTCACTGGTGAAGCGCCGCTTATCGAGCCTGACAGGACGGAGATATCGCAAACGGTCAGCGAAACCCTCGCAGGTGGGTTGCCCCTCAATGGGCGGCGATGGGAAAATTTCGTGCTCCTGACCCCGGGTGTTACCACCGACGGCGGAAACGGCTTGGTCAGCTACCACGGTATTTCGGGCCTTTTCAATAGCAGTTCGGTGGACGGAGTGAGCAACCAGCAAGCGTTCTTTTCCGAAGATCGCGGCAGGACTTCGGTCGGCTACACCTACAGCTTGGACGCAGTGAAAGAGTTCAATGTTGGCTCCAGCGCCTACAGCGCGGAATTTGGCAATGCTGCCGGAGGGCAAGTCAACTCCGTCACGAAATCTGGCTCGAACGGTATGCACGGGGACTTTTTCTACTATTTGCGCTATCCAACGTTGAATGCCTATGATCCATTTGGTAAGGCAAGCTCGCTGGCAGCCGGTCAGACTCCCACAAAAACCGAGCACCAAAGACAGCAGTTTGGCGGAAGCGTGGGCGGCCCCATCAAGAAGGACAAACTCTTCTACTTCTTGAACTACGACGGTCAGAGGCGTTCTTTCCCGATCCTCTACACCGGTCCGTCCTCTGCCAACGCGAGGAGCGCTGTGAACAGCATGATCGCGAACAATTGCGCGGCCACTGTCCTCCTTCCAGTGGGAGGTGTTAACACTCCCATGCCTTCAACCATCACAGGAATCACTCCCGCTCAGTGCGCGGCCGCCGTCAATTTCATCACGGCCAACATTGGACCCAATCCAAGGACAGGCAATCAGGACATTGCCCTCGGCAAGCTCGATTACCAGCTCTCAACCAACAACCACTTGAGCGCGTCATTCAATTGGATGAACTGGACCGCGCCGAACGACTACAATACTAGCTCCACGCAAGGTGCCGGTTCGGATACTCAGAACGGCTCCTACGGGACGCATGACCGTTTCCTGGTGGCGAATTGGAACACTGTGATTTCGCCTGCCGTCGTGAATGATTTCAGATTCCAGTGGTCGCGAGATTTTGAATTTTATTCAGCAAATTTTAGCGGCCCGAGCGTCAGCATGGGCAACCTGTTCTCATACGGTATGCCGAACGCGTTGCCTCGCCCTGCATTTCCAGACGAGCACCGCTTGCAATTCGCGGATTCGGTATCGTGGGTCCACAACACGCATACGTTCAAGTTCGGGGTAGACATCAGTCCAGTGCACGAATTGCTGATCAATTTGTTCCAAGGCGGAGGCATATATAACTATGGCTTCGACAATACTAACGCGGCGGGTTATCCCAATCCCCCCACTGCGGCTATTCCAGCGTCGGCCTCTGCCGCTACCACATTGCAGGCCTGGATTGCGGACGTCTACGATCTACCGCTTTCCAATGACCCAATCGTGGGTGGGATCGACACCCGTCTGGGGCAGCATTACAACACTTTCACGCAGGTGAAGGACGTCCTGAATCCTGCTCAACTGGCAGGAAAGGATGATTTTTATGATGTCCATTACGGAGCCTATGCGCAGGACAGTTGGAAGGTAACCCCGAAGGTGACCTTGAACCTTGGCCTGCGCTGGGACGAGCAATGGATTCCGCAGCCGCAGCATGCAAATACGAATCCGCTGGCCAACTACTATACGAATAAGATCAATATTTCCAAACTCAACTTCGGGCCACGCTTTGGTGTAGCCTGGCAAGTCACCAAGGATACCGTGGTCCGCGGGGGATACGGAATTTTCTACGGGAATACTACAGACAGCCTCCTATACAACGCCCGAGTTGAGAACGGCCAGGTTCAACTCACATACAACTGCCCTGCGAATTTCACCCATCCGAGCAACCCCACGTCGGCGGCAGCCGCTACATCGTGCGCTCCGGAGTTTCCCAACGTAATATTCAACGCCCCGGGACCGGCCCTCCAGGCTCCTTTTTCAGGCGCGGTAGTCCCAAAGTCGCTGAATATCGACCCCAGTACGCTTTCGCCCGCAGGGCTGGCCGCTCGTGGCATGACGCCCGATTTCCTTGAACCGATGGTACATGAAGCCGAGGTGGGGATTGAGCGGCAGCTGCCAGGCAATATCAGCGCTTCTGAAACTATCATGTTTACAAAGGGACAGCACCTGCCAACATGTCCCGATGCCAACGTCGCCCCGCCGGGCACCCCATTCACGCAGGGCGGAGTGCTTGTTACACCGCCAACCACGATTACGTACAACGTCGCTGCGGGCACTTCGCCTACCTTCATCAATGGCGCAAACGCTACGCCAATCTCCACCGTCACCGTTCCTTTCTACACCTCGAGACTGAATAACAATATTGGAGTCATCAGCGCTTGCGAGAGCGTCGTTCACAGTCAATATTGGGGGCTGATCACCACAGTAAAGAAACGATTCAGAAGCGGCTTCGAATTCCTGGCGAATTACACTGTTGCTCATGCAAAGGACGATGGCCAGGTTCAGGGCAGCACGGGCACGTTTTCCGGCAGCTCCGACGTCGCGCTCGATCCTTACAATCAAAACACGGAGTGGGGTGATTCGGACTACGATCAGCGCCAACGCTTCGTGGGCAGCTTACTGTACGCCCCAACCTTTAAGATCGAAAATTCCACCCTCAACTATATCGTCAACGGGTTCGGGTTCAGCGGAATCATCACGATCTCCTCGCCGCTGCCTCAAAACGCGTTAGATGCTTCATCCAACTTCTCTACCTTTTCGCCAGTGGTGACCGCCGGGGGAGTTAAATATACGGGCATCGATGGCGGGGTCACGGGAGGCTCATCGCTCAATGCGAGTGCTGCCGGCTCGCGCACTCCGGTGTTCCCGAAGAATTTCTTCCGTGGTCCTACGCAAATTCGAGATGTGGATTTCCGCATTTCAAGAGATATCAGGCTGTATCGTGAAAGATACAAATTGCAGATCATCGCGGAAGCATTCAATCTGTTCAATCACACTATGGTTGCCCTAGTGAACCAGCAGGCGTTTGCTGAGTCTAGCGTAGCTGGCGTGCCTACCCTTACACCCCAAACGGGGCTGTTCCTAACTCAAACGTCGACGAGTAACGCCCTGAACACCGCGCGGCAGCTTCAAATCTCGGGTAAATTCTTCTTCTGACACGACCTACCGCTATCTGGCGGCGTCCCGACCCTGTCGGGACGCCGCACTCTTTAGGATCGTCTTGCAGAATCTCACTTTGTTTGTCATTTCGAAGCCCGGCTTTGCGGGCTGAGGAATCTCTCCGTGGGGTTGTCCTGACGCAGAAAAAACCAAGAGGGATTCCTCGGGCTGAAAAAAGCCAGCCCTCGGAATGACAATCTCAAAAAAAACACGACAAGCAAGAGGGGAATCTACTCCACCCAATCGGCGATGAAAATATTCGTCTCGTGCGGGGCTTTTCCGTTGCGGTTGGAGGCCCAGACGAGGCGCTTGCCGTTGGAGGAAAACATCGGGAAGGCGTCGAAATCGGGGTGATAGGTGACGCGGTCAAGTCCCGTGCCGTCTTCGTTGATCACGTAGAGATCGAAGCCGCTGGGATCTTTCTGGTTCTCCACGTTTGAGGCAAAGATAATTCGTTTCCCGTCGGGCAGCCAGTACGGGGCGAAATTCGCCGCGCCATTATGCGTGACCTGATGCTTGTTCTTGCCGTCGGCGTCCATCACCCAGATCTCGAGGTTTCCCGGGCGAATCAAGCCGCGCGAAAGCAAATCTTTGTAGTCGGCGATTTGCTCCGGTGTTTTTGGCTGCTCCGAACGATAGACGATTTTCTTGCCGTCGTCGGAAAAGAACGCGCCGCCGTCGTAGCCCAGCTCATGCGTCAACTGGCGAACGTCGCTGCCATCGGCGTTCATGGTGTAAATGTCGAGGTCGCCGTTGCGCGTCGACGTGAAGACGATCTTTTTACCGTCGCGGCTGATGGTGGACTCCGCGTTGTAGCCCGGGGTGTTGGTCAGCCGGCGCAAATCGCTGCCGTCGGGCTTAGCAGTATAGATATTATAGGTATTGTAAATGGGCCAAACGTAGCCGTGCGAATAATCGGGGCGCGGAGGGCAGTCGGGACTCGCCTCGTGCGTCGAGGAAAACAGAATGCGATCGCCCGCCGGGAAAAAAGTAGCCGCATGTCGTTCGTCCCTTGCCGGTGCTCACGAGCTTGGGCTTCGCGGGTTTTCCGTCGGGCGTGTCGATTGGCATCGTGAACATTTGATCGCAGGGAACGCCTTCGCCCTGGTGCATGAAGATCAGATATTTGTCGTCCGCCGAAAAATACGCCTCGGCATTGGTCCCGCCAAACGTGAGTTGGCGAACGTTACGGAGGTGCTTCTCGGAAGGCAGACCAGGCGGAGCAGGAGATTTTTCTCCGTCGCCCACGGTTTGCGTGTGGCCCGCCACGAGCGCGAGATCCAGCGAGTAGCAGGACGAAAAACAACGGCCGGGCGAAACGCGATCTTGGCATGGCTGATCTCGATCTACTTTCTTTGTTCAAGTTTCACCGACGCAGCGATGGGCTTGCCGTCCCGCAGCACCTTCACTTCGACGACATCGCCTACTTTGCTGCGGCGCAACGCGTCGGTGAAATCGTACAAATTCTTGATCGGCATGGCGCCGAATTGAACGAGGACGTCGCCGGGCTTTGAACCCCGCCTTCGCCGCCGGCGAGCCTGGCCGCACGTCGGAGAACTTCACGCCGTTTACCTCTTGTCCAAAATCCGGTATCGAGCCGAAGTACGGCCCGTAACCGCTGCCGCCTCCGCCGGTCGCTGTGCTCGGCGGCCTGATCCTCCACGACGGTTACGAACGCGGTTCGCTCCGGCGCGGAATCGATCTTCAACGCAACGTCATCGATGAAATCCAGGAGGTGCGCCGCCGACGGCGCATTAATTTTGTCCCACGTGTCGGAAGGCTTGTGGTAATCCGAATGCAATCCCGAAAAAAAGAAAAGCACGGGAATTTTCTTGGCGACAAACGAAGTGTGATCGCTCGCGGAATATCCCCCGGCGGAATATTCAATCTTGAACGTGGACTTGCCCTGCTCCTGTTCCAGCAGGCTTTTGAAATCCGCTCCGGTTCCCACGCCGCCGATGTAAACCTTGTCGTCCTTGATGCGGCCGATCATGTCCATGTTCAGCATGGCGACGGCTTTGCCGAGCGGGAGCGTCGGCTCCTTCACCCATTCGGCGGAGCCCAGCAGTCCAAGCTCTTCTCCCGCGAACGAAGCGAAAAGAATGCCGCGTTGAAGCTTCCCCTTCATCGGCGCGAGCAGGCGCGCCAGTTCCAGAACGCCGGCGGTGCCGGACGCGTTGTCGTCCGCGCCCGGATGAATCTGGCCGATCAGCGAGGGCGCAAGTGAATCATAATAGCCGCGGCCCAGATGATCGTAATGCGCGCCAATGATGACGTACTCATCGGTCTTGCCCGGCAGGTACGCGAGCACGTTATTTACGGTGGCCCGCGTACTCTCAATATTGACGTTCAACGAAACCCGCAGATTCTCGGGAAATGCAAATGAGGCGGGATTTGAGGAAGTGTTAATTTGATTTTGAACGTCACCGAGCGATTTCCCCGCGGCGGCAAACCACTCTTCGTGCCGCGGCATTTTTCACTTGCACGAAAATGATGCCGGCGTTTTCAGGGCCGCTGACGCTTCCGAATCGCGTCAGTTGATCCTCTTCGCCATCACCCAATTTTCCGTTGATCACAATCACGGCTTTCGCGCCGTGAAACCTGGCATTGATCGCCTTGGTGATCAACTGGGAGTGTTCCGTCAGGCCGTTGTTGCCGCTCTTCGCCGAAAATCCGGCGGGCTCGTAACGCAGCACCACCACGATCTTGTCTTTCACATCGAGATGCGCGTAATCGTCGTAGCCGAATTCCGTCGCCGACGCTCCATATCCGGCAAACACCATGGGCCCGCTGATTTCGCCCGAGGACGAAAAACTGAACGGCACGAAATCCTGATTCAGTTTCAGGTCCTTCTTTGCGCCGCCGTTTAAAATTTCCAGGCGGTTATTTTCCTTCAACTTTGCGCCAGTGATTACCGTGAACGGCTGCAGGTACGCGTTCTTTCCCGCGGGTTGCAATCCCAGAGAGCGAAAGCGCCCTTCGATCAAAGTTGCCGCTAGTGTCAGACCCGGGTCTCCGTCACCCACGGCCCGCCATCGCGGGAGTTGTGAGCGCCTTGATGTCCTCAAGATAGCGTTTCGGATCGGCGGAATCGGCCGCCGCGACAGCGCTGGCGGCAAGAAGAGCCGACGGCTAAAAACGCGCCGCGTTTGCGCCAGCGCAAAGAAGCCGCAATTAGGTGGGATGCTTCGCGTCCCGTTCCGCTGATTTCATGATTGCGCATAGGTCCTTCTGATCCTATGCCGCGGTGGCAATGCTGTCAAATGAGGGGTGCAGGACATGCATCAAAATAGTAAAACGCGCCCTAGAACGCTACTTTCAGACGAGCGCTGACACTTCGCGGAGGCGCAACCGCCGTGCCGGAAAAAAGGCTGGCGAAATTTAGGACATTGACGCGGTTGGCCAAATTATTGGCCTCCAACTGCATGGAAACGTCCTTCCCTTCCTTGTGATAAAACGTGGCACCAGCCGCCGCGTCGATCGAGAAATTGGGCCGCACACGTCTGGCATCAAAATTCACCTGTCCAGGATTGCCGCACCGTATTGCGTCAGGAGCAAACTTAGTATCCGATCGTCGCTGGTAAGTCCACGGGCAGTCCACTCCCATATCCGACGCTGGCTCGCGAGCCACAGCCGCTGCGTCGCCTGAAAGCGCACGCGGGCGCGGACGGTGTTTCTCTGGTCCTGGGAAATCGGGAATCTTGCTTGTGTCCGAAACATTGGAGACTTCATCGCCCGAGAAATAACCCGCCGGTGATGGGTCCCTGGCCAATGCCAGTTCTGATTGGAGTAGCTCACAAATCCGGAAAATCGGCCCCAATGCGGTACCCCAATCTGAATTTCCTCGCCAAAAATCGTCGCCGTCGAAAAAGCGATCGGGAAACTGATCCCAGTATCGAGCAGCGTATCAT
The DNA here is from genome assembly GCA_963811715.1 of Terriglobia bacterium. Taxonomy (GTDB): domain Bacteria; phylum Acidobacteriota; class Terriglobia; order Acidiferrales; family UBA7541; genus Palsa-360. Next base: position 842,830 of record CAWESM010000001.1, on the reverse strand, counting down.
CGTCCGGGAAATTGTGAAAATCGCGGCGAAAAACATTGCCGTCCATCCGCAGCTTGCCTGCAAGCGAATTCGTAAAACCCACCTCGTAATAATTCGCGCGCCCCGGGCGCACCGGAATTCTCAAAACGAGAGGCTCCAAGGAATCAAGTTGTGGCGAACTCGCCAGCAACAGATTCTCAATGGCGGGAGTCTGAAAGACGCGGTCGTACGAGCCGTGAACGAGGAGATTGAGCGAAGGAATGAATCGCGAGATCCCGATTCGCGGGCTCCAGGCCGATTCATTCACCACGAATCCGTAGTGGTCAAACCGCAGACCGGCGCTCACGTTCCAGTGCCCCAATCGAATCTGGTCCTGCACGTACGCGGACGGCTCCATGTCCCATCGCTGGCCGGAAAAAGGATTCGGAAATGTCAATTGAGTGCCGGGAGCAAACGGGAGTCCAGGTCCAACTTGGGTAGGATCGATGTGATACTGCAGCGCCTCATGCACGGGGCTGAAGATTCCATCCACTCCGATCTTCCAGTCATGACTCCCGTGATGGCCCGCAAGGTCCGCGCGCGCGTACCCTTCACGGTATCCGCGATCCTGCGTGACAACAATCGGAGTAGATAACGCGTTCGACGAAAGACGCGCTGTCGCGTCGCGCACGCTTCCCGCAACGCTCAAAAGTAAATCCGGCGAAAAAGTATGCGTATAGCGCGCCTGACCGCTCGTCTCCTGCTGCGCGGCGTCCTCGCGCTGCCCGGCCTTTTGTTGGACAAGCTCGTTCGGCACCAGATAGCGGACCGCGTGTTGCGTCACGCTGAGAAACAGCCGATCGCTGCTGGAGAAATCGCGCTCGTAGGACGCCGAAAATCCTCCCGCATTTCCGCGATTCGTGTAATTGCCCAGAACAGGCGGGTCCAGATATCGGTCGGTATGAAATCCATCTCCGCTGACCGAAAATCTGTTTGCCCCATTGGAGTAAAACAGCGCGGCATGAGCGAAGCCCGACGAGAAGCTGCCACCCTCCACGTCAAATTCTCCGTGCAAACCCACGGGGGCATTCTTCGGCGAAGTAATCTCCACCACGCCGCCGAGTTTCCTGCCGTATTCGGCCGGAAAATCCGCGGTCATCACGCGCATGGACTCGACATCGCCCGATTCAAACGGAGGCGCAAACGCCGGAGAGCGATTTTCCGTCAACGGAACGCCATCCACGACGAATTGAACATCGTATTCCGACCCGCGCGGATGCAAAACTCCGTTGGCTTCGTACAGCCATCCGGGCTGGGCGTCCACCACGCTCAGGATGCCGCGCCCCGGCTGCGGCGATGACTGTTCACTAATGGATTGCGACCCGATCGTATAGACAGTTCCCGTCCGGGACGGATCGACGAGAGTCCCGGCGTCGTCCACCTCCACCTGAGTCTCGACTGGCGTCAAACCCAGGGTCACGGAAAGTTGCTGGGGTACCGTGGATCGAATCTCCACCAATTGCATGGAAGGCACAAAGCCGCTGTGCGCCATACTGACTCGATACACGCCGAACGCGAGACCCTGCGCGATGTATCGGCCATCCTCTCCCACTTGGAAATTCAGCTGGAATTGGTTTCCCACGGATACCAATTCGCCTTGCGCGACGAGAGCCGCCCCTTGCGGGTCGCGCACTTCGATTCGCAGCTCTCCTCGATTCTGCTGCGCGGCTGCCGGGAGAGCGGCGAAGCACCCCATCACCAGAACCCCGATGATTCGTCGAATGAACGGGTTCATCATTTCGTGAAATGTCGAGAAAATCTCAACGCCGCACACCCCATCGCAAAGGTGGACCGCGGAACCCAAACCCATAATAAGAATACAGCAAACCTTCAGGTAGCGCTTCTCAGAAGGCGTCCAGGCGCAATTTGAAACCGAGTGCTCTTTTGCGTTGATCGTGAAGGTGCTAGGAATTGCGCTGGACCGATGCGGCCGCCTGCTGAAGTAACGCCCGCATCTTGCCGGCGGTTTTGGAGTTCCACGAATGAGAAAGGAGCGGGCGGGACGCCGGCGCTACCGAAGCAATCGCATCGGAGCATCCTGGGAGTTGAGAAATTCCCCAGGGAGTTTGTGCTTCTCTTACTCATCGAACGGGCTTTGCAATCCTCCGGTCTTGCTTAAGAACGCTGCAACATATGGAGGAAAATCGTAAGGTAACGTTTCACGTTCGTGGTAATCAGAAAATTCCTGCGCACGTGGTCGTGTCCCTGTTCGCCCAGTTTGAGTGCCAGGGCGGGATTCGATAGCAGGAGCCGAATTTGGTACGCCGCGCCTTCGACGGAATGGACCAGGAGTCCCGTTTGTTTGTGAATCACCTGCGCAGGAATGCCTCCCACCGCTGACGCGACGACAGGTTTCTTTTTCCACAACGCTTCCGTAACGGTCAGTCCGAATCCCTCGCGCAGACTTTTCTGCACGATGATCGTGGAGGCCCGCTGCAGCGCATTGATTTCCATGGCGCTCCATGGCGGCAGATTGAGAAGGTGAATATCCGGATCGTCCTTGGCTTCGCGGCGAACTTCTTCCAGGACGATTTCTCCCTCCGGATCGTCCGCCGCGCTGCCGCCGGCGAGCACCAACTGGCAATCCATGTATCGCCTGACCATCTGATAGGCGCGCACGACGCCGATGGGGTCCTTCAATCGGTCGAATCTCGAGATTTGCGTAATGATGGGGCGCGCCGGGTCTATACCGAACCGCTCCACGACTTCCTGCACGCACGCGGGATCGAGTTCGACGTTCTTTTCAGAAAGCGGGTCGATGCACGGATAGGAAAGGTACTGAGGCAGGGGAAGCTGGCGCGCGAACGTCGGCGAGGAAAAAAGCGCGCCATCATACTTAAATACGAACGGGCGAAGAAAACCCCACACATCCGGATTGGGATGGGAGAGGTCAATGTGGCAGCGCCACAGCCAGTGTCCTTCCTTCCCGGAGCGGGCCTCAATTAACGCGGCCGGTTGAGGATCATGAATGACTGTAAATTCACAATCAAATTGAAGACGCTGCCGGTTCATTTCGTTCGTCGCCAGGAATATGTCGAAGCTTTCTTTCCGGGCCTGGTAGGGCCCGCCGTGCAGGGCGTTATGAAACGCTTTCGTGACTTCGAAGAAATCCTGTCCCCCGGTGATGACGTCCCAACGCGGTTGAAGCCCGAGTTCCTGGATCAACGGAATCAGGCGATTCAAAATCTCCGCCACACCGCCGCCCATCGCCGTCGAATTAATCATCTGGACCGTGCGGCCGGAAAGCTGCGCGGCGAGAGCGCGCAGATCGTCAATTTCGGGAGCCCCCAGCACAGGAACGTAATCATCCAGTGTCATCAAATGAGTTTCCGTTTGTGTAATCGTCATAGGGCGAGCTCCCGGTCAATGAAGGTGTAAAGCTTTGCTCTGGCGCCTTCCAGGGTATTGGTGTAGACGTCGATGTGATTGGTGAGTTGAGCCAGTGGCTTCAGACCCAGTTCATTTTCAAACCACAAGGAGAAATCATTCGTGTGCAATCCCAGGCGCAGCCGTGAAACCAGGAAATGATAGTGAAAGGAAGCATTGCTGAGGTTTTCGAGCCGGTGACGGAAGTCCTCGAGCGTCCAGGCCTCCGACGGATGAGGGGTCGCCACTTCGATACTCTCCAGGAAATAGAAAGGCTCGAAGGCCTGCCGGTCCACTTCTTCCGGATGGGCGCTGCAATACTCATCCGTGATGCGAAGCAGGTCGGACCGCAGGTCGCTGAGTGCGAGGTAACCGCGTATGTCGGGTGCGGCCATCTGCTCGGCAAGCGTGGGACGATGGAGTGCCGCGAGCACCCATTGCGCAAATTCATTGGAATACCCCTCCGCGAGGAACTGGTAGCGCCCCAAGCTTTGAAATGTGTGGTAGAAGATCGACGCGTCACTGCACTTCTCCAAGCCGTCGCGCAATTCACCGAGGGTTGTGGCCGACTGATTTCCGATTTGCGTGAGATAGGAAACCGTGACAAACAGGAATGAATGTTCTGGCTTCTTCAAGAGAGTTCCTCCTCCAATCGTTCGAGAAAAACGCACACCTCTTCCGGATTTCTGAGCCGGAAGCGGGCCTTCGTCCGGGAAACAGGAGCCACGCGAACCGTGATTCCCCGCCGCAGGGCAACGAACGCAGGCTCGTCGGTCAAATCGTCCCCAACGTAGATGGGAAGAAACGGAGGTCGTAGGCCCCTAGAGAACTCACGCATCGCGACACCCTTCCCCTGCACTTGGCGAGGCACGATGTCGCAGGCATGGTCGCTCTGAATTAAGCGGAAATCTGGCCGGAGGCGCGTGAGCAATCCTCCCATCCAGGCTCGCACGCGTCCCTGTGCTCGGGGAGACACGTCACGAAAGTGAACCGCGTAACTGACACCCTTGTCTTCGATTTGAATGCCGGGGAACAGGGCAGGCAGCGGAGCGAGAACTCGCCGCAGGCCAACTCGAGCCCCTTTCGTCTTGCGTGGAAGGGCCGGCCTTCCGCTCTTCTCCCAGCCAAAAAGCCCCAGAAGTTTCAAGCGCGGCACGCGAACGTACTTGCGGAGAGCGGCGTTTCGCCGTCCACTCACAATCGCCACGTGGACGCGCCGGTGCCGCCCGAGCCGCGCAAGAATTCTCCGGCACTCGCCGCTTAATTTCACGTCTTCGGGCCGATCGTAGTACGGCACCAGTGTCCCGTCGAAATCCAGGAAAATCCAGATGTCAATCGCGGACCGTACCCTCTTGGAGACCTGCTCCCAACAATCGAAAACATGCGGAATACCGCCTCTAATTCGTGCCATGGTAAATGGAGCCGGCCGCCCGCGGCACATTCCGGGCGGCTTCCGCCGCTGCGGAGTCCCTTGTTCCCGGAGAGGGGTGCGGACTCCACTTGGAGGCCGCCAGAATGGGGTCGGGGCTGTACTTGGAGCCCGCCAAAATATCGATCGAGCCTGCATCGCTGGTCACCGAGTTTTCGACCATTTCTGGCGTGTCGAGACGAATCTCGGAGAGTTCTGAAATCAGTTCCGCGGCCCAGCGATAAATGTTGTGTTCCCGAACGACTTGGCGCATCCGCTGCATGCGCGCGCGCCTTTCTTCGGCGGGCATTTCCAAAGCCCGGCGGATCATCTCCGCGATTTGGTCCGTGTCGTAGGGATTGACCAGCAGGGCGTCGTGCAATTCGCGGCTCGCTCCCGTGAATTGACTGAGAATCAGGACGCCGTCCTGGTCCTCCCTGGCCGCGACAAATTCCTTGGCCACTAAATTCATGCCATCGTGCAGAGAGGTGACCAGGCAAAAATCCGCGGCCTTGTAATAGGGCTCAATTTCCTGATGGCTGTGGTACTGGTTGAAAAGAACAATTGGTTTCCATCTTGCTGTTTGCAGACTCCGGTTGATACGATCCGCCTCCGCTTCCACTTCGGTGACAAAATCCTGATAACACTTGATACTCGTCCGGCTGGGAGATCCGAATTGGACAAACGTGAATTGCTCCCGGTAGTGCGGAAACTTTTCGAGAAAAGTTTCGATTCCCCGGAACCGTTCTAGGATTCCCTTGGTGTAATCCATGCGATCCACGCCGACCCCGACGAAGAGGGTTTCCGGCCCGAGCTTGGCCAAGATAGCGGCACGATTCCGGTCATAATATTCGGCGCTTCCGGTTTCCTCCGTCAATTCCGGCAGAGCCACGCTGATGGGATGCGGCCGCACCAACGTGAAATGGTCGTTCCGATTCACCGTGAAGCGGTCCCGCTGGATCCGGCACTCCAGGGATTGGTCCACCGTCTCCAGGAAATGATTGCAGTGCGCCTGAATATGGAAGCTAACGAGATCGGCGCCCAGCAATCCGTCCAGGAGTTCCCGCTTCCAGGGACAGATCCCGAAGGCCTCCGGGTTGGGCCAGGGAATGTGCCAGAAAATCGCGACCCGGGCATCGGGCCGATTCGCTTTTATAAGTCTGGGCAGTAAGGCGAAATGGTAATCCTGGATCAGAACGAATGGGTTCTCCGCGTTTTCGATTTCCTTCAGCACGGCCTCCGCGAATTTCTCATTCACGCGCTGGTATTGTTCCCAGTCTCCCGCGCGAAACACCGGGCGCGTATGGGCGATATGGCAAAGCGGCCAGATTCCCTCGTTCGAGAAGCCCAGATAGTATCCTTCTTCCTCTTCCTTGGTGAGCCAGAGGCGGCGCAGCGTGTAATGAGGATGATCTGGGGGAACGCGTAACCGGTCATTGGCGTCGACGGTTTCCCGGTCCGCATCCGCGGAACCGTGTGCAATCCACGTGCCGTCACAGGCGCACAGAATCGGCTCCAGGGCCGTCACCAGGCCGCTCGCCGGGACGCGTGCCTCGATTCCGTTGCCGCTATGTACGTGTTCGTAGGGCTCGCGGTTGGAAACTACAAATAACGAGCTGCCCTGTAAGCGATTCTGAATGCTGGCGCGCAATCGCTCGGCCGTCCACAAAGAATCGCCTGCTTCACGCAACTGCGCTTCTTCTTTGACGGCCGCCCGCGCCTCCGTCAAGTTTTGAGCCAAACTGGCCGCCTCGGTGGATAGCGGCCCGAGAAAACTTTCCGCAATTCGACCCGGGAACGGCGCAACTTTCCCGTGCCGCAGATCCTTCATCCATTGGGCTACCTTTTTGATCGGCCCGACAATCGTCCACCGGATCACAAAGAAGGTTATCAGGATGATCAGCGAGACCTGAACCACGACGTGCCAGAGAGCGCCCCACCATATCTGAGCATTTTGCGCTTCTATGTAAGTGGCGTCATGGAAGAGGACCAGCACGCCCGCGGCATGTAAATCCCGGTGCAGGGGCAATGCATACAGGTACATCGTCGACGGGCCAATTTTTTCATAGGCGCCTACGCCGCGGTTTTCTTTTTCGCTCTTCGCAAAGATTGCCGGCGGGGTCTCCGCGTACGAATCAATTTTGGAACTGACGGCAGTTGCCTTCCCGCCGACATCATAAATAGCAATGCCCGCAAGGTGCTCGCGATTCCCAAATCGCTCCACGAGCCGTTGGAGCTGGATCGTGGAACCCTCCTGTAAGACGGGCTCTACGGTCTCTTGTAAACTCTCCGCAAGGATCTCGGCACGCCTTTCGAGATCCGCACGCAAACCCTGTTTTTGGGAATGGACCTGGCTCCGCGCCACGAGGAACGTCACAATCGTAATCGCTATGGCTAGAATTAGAATCAGGCGGAGGCTAAGTTTCATCCTTACCCCTTTCAATCGAAGAACTCAAGAAAGTTGCGCGGAATCCCAATAGCTGTGCACACATGAGTAGAGCACACCGTAAGGGCCAGGTTAGTGCAAAACGATACACTTTTCGTGCCAGACGAAAAACACTAGTATGTCTCTTGTGTGCTCTCACTTAGCTAGGGGTGCGTTCAAAACTGGAGTGAAATTTTTTCCGGACTATCCAAATACTTCTCAGCTAAGCCGTGTGTTGCCAGTGTTGCTTTACGATTCCTGCCCGCTGAGTTTCTTCACAAACTCCGGCGGGATCGGCCTCGCTTCCATCTTCCCCGGTTTCTCTCCGGTCAGAGCCACGCAGACTCGCGTCTCGAAGGCCTCGACGGCGAGTACGTCGTCCTTGTAGAGCAGGTGTTGAACCTGAAAGCTCGTGCGCCCGAATTCGGCAACGCCGGATTCGACGACGACATCTTCGTCGTAGCGGGTTGGAACGATAAACCTTGCACGCACATCGACGAGTGGAAAACCCAATATCCCATACTCACTTTGCATGTCCCGTTGCCGGCATCCGGCGCGCTCCAGCAGCGCATGCGTACACGCGTCAAAGTAAGCAAAATAGCGGGGGAAAAAGATAATCCCCGCGGGATCGCAATCTCCCCACTCGATGCGGATGCTCTTACGATTCTTCAGCATGGAAGTCGCGACCGAAACTATCTTACTCGCAGCGCCAGGGCAAGCGCTCCCCGGAAAAACATTCGCATCGAGCACGCGGAATTCGAGGACGGCTACCGTTGAGCGCGGGCTGCGGGAAACCGGCCCCGGCAGCTACGCGGGCCTTTCCAGATTCGCCCGGTCCCACTGACCGAGGTCGGCGCCCGCCTCGTATGTGCTTTGGCAAAATTCGAGCAACGCATTCCGGGGAGACTCCGCCGCGCGCACGTCGTCGTACATCAAGAAAAATTCGTTCATCTGTTTGCTGTAAAAAGCTTTTGCGGGGCGAACGGAGCGATCGCCAAATCCGGCGGGCTCCGGCGCCGCGTAGGCATAAAAAGCCGCCCCCTTCATTTCTCCCCCGCCAGGCCAAAAACCCACGCTGATGACTTCGTGGGAATAGGCCTCCCGATTGATGACGTCGGCGCCAGCGCGTTCCGGCGCGCGCCTGCCCGAAAATCGCGTCACCGCAAAATCAAAACTTCCCCAAAAGAAATGCACGGGGCTGACTTTTCCTAAAAAGCGCGACCGGAATTCCTTGAAAACGGAATCGACCGTCACCAGAATTCGCCAGAATTGATGCGCGTATTCAGGATCGTACGACGCGTGCGTGCGATCCTGGTCAAACCGAATCGGATTGGGCACCTCCACGGGCATTCCCCAAATCCTTACATTGATCCCGAGCGAGCGAAGCATCTCCATGAATGCAGCATAAAAATCGGCGACCGTGCGCGGCGCCAGACGCAGGCTTCTGATTTCGCCTCCGGTTGTCACGATGTCGAGTTGGTGATCGATGAAGTCGAATTGCACTTCAAAGATTCCCTTCTCGTAGGGAATCGGAGACGTCGTAAGCCCCCGCCCGCTGACATACAGCGGAACTTCCCACCAGTGGTTGACGCGCGGACTCAGCGCCAGTCGCACTTTTCCGACAATCTGCGACCACATATGAAGCGTCGCATACGTGTCTGCCCACTCCGAGAGAGGAAGACCAGGCCAGGCTTCCGATCGATCCGTGGCGCCATTGAGTGCGCACATGCCCGTCTTCCTCCTGTCTCGTCCACATTTCGCTGCTTCACGAGCCCAAAATAAATTCACTCTCTTTCAACCGCTCAATCGTTTCGGCCCGCTAACGAATGGATTCCCCCGCTCGTAGAATCGGTACAGTTGGCGCACTTCGCGTGTGATGCCGATTCGGATGCTCACACCGACGGCGCCGGCGCGCGTTAAAGCAACGCCGAGCCAGAGCGGACTCTCGGCGCACAAATCCACGCCGTCGAACCGTTTGTCAATATCCATCGCCTTTGCGAGCCGGCCAGGCCCGCGCGTGAGGTCCACCAAACGTTGCGTTCCGCGATGGCGCTCCATCCGTGCGATTCCTTCCAAAGGTTCAATTGCGCGCAACAAAACTCCCGCCCCAATCCCGGCCTTCTCGCTCGAGACATTCATCATGAAGCAGGAGCCGTAAGTAAAATACACGTAGGAGCGTCCGCGTTCGAGAAAGAGCGAGCGTCTGCCGGGAGTTTCTCCACCAAACGCGTGGCCTGCCGCATCCCCGATTGGGTACGCCTCCGTCTCGACGATGCGTCCGCTCATTCGCCCCTGCGGTGAATCGTGGACCAGCGTCTTTCCGATTAAGAATCGCGCCAGCTTGAGCGTATTCACGGGCAGTTCCGAGCGGCGCAGACGGCGAATGCGGGAAGGAGCTTGCGTATTTGCGCTGCGCACCAATTTCAATTGACCGGCTTCACGTCTTCCAGGAGCGAAAAAAATCCTTCCGCCAGCGTCGGGTGAATGTAGATGGCGCCCTTCAGGAGCGTGTACGGCAAATTCCCAAGCATCAGCGTGTAAAGCACATGAATCAGCTCGCCTCCCTCAACCGCCAAAACCGTGGCTCCGAGTATTCTGTCGTTTGACGCGTCGACAATAATTTTCATCAGCCCCGCGGTCTCGTCACGTTCGATGGCGCGAGCCACATGAGCCATCGGAATTTTCCCGACCTTCAGCTTGTAGCCCTTGGCCCGGGCCTCTTTCTCCGTCATGCCCACGCTTCCCAATTGCGGATCGGTAAAAAGGCTATACGGAACAATTCGATTTTCGGTTGTCAGATTTTTCCCTTGCGTAAGGTTCGCGTCCACGATTTGAAAATCGTTGTACGAGATGTGCGTAAAGGCGGGCCCGCCCTTCACGTCGCCCAGCGCCCAAATGCCGCGTACATTCGTCTCCAGCCGGCCATTCACCTTAATGAATCCAGATGGATCCGTTTCGATCCCCGCGTGTTCCAAACCAAGATCATCGGTGTTCGGCCGACGCCCGATCGCAACCAGTAAGTGCGACCCGCTCACGATCGATGGACCGCTCGCCCGATCCACGGAAACTACAATTGTCTCTCCATCCTTTTCCACACGCGTCGCCCGGGCGTTCAACAGAAACGTGAGCCCTTCCTCTTCGAGCACCCTCTGCAGTTCCGCGGCAATTTCGGGATCTTCGCGGGGAACAATCTGTGCCGGACTCTGAACTACGGTCACGCGGCTGCCGAACCGGCCAAACATTTGCCCGAACTCCAATCCGATGTATCCCCCGCCCAGAACAATCAAGTGCTCGGGAATCACGGTCAGGTCCATGATGTTCTCATTGGTCAGATACGGGACGTTGTCCAACCCGGGAATCCCGGGTTCGCGCGGACGCCCGCCGGTATTGATGAAGATTTTCTCGGACTCCAGTAGGGTTTCTCCCACGCGGATCTGGTGAACGTCCACAAATCGCGCCTGCCCGCTGTAGAGATGCAGATTCGGGCGGCGCTTCACCTGCTTTTCTCGTCCGTCACGAAAGCTATGAACCACTTTATTTTTCTGAGACACAATCGCCGGCAGATCGGCGCTCACGCCGCTTGCCCGCACTCCCCAGCGCGCCGCGTTTCGCGCATATTGAGCCACCTGCGCGCGATGCACCATGACCTTCGTCGGCGTGCATCCGTTGTTGATACACGTGCCACCCAGATAGCTCTTCTCGATGAGCGCCACCTGCCACCCGATGTCCGCGAGACGCAGGGCAAGCGGAACGCCTGCTTGTCCCGAGCCGATCACAATGGCGTCGTATTTCATACACGCAGGCCTCGCAATGCTTCCATCATTCAAGGGGTTTAAAACGGGACATGGACGCCTACTCGATCACCAATAAAAGGTCCTTAGCATCAACTTTATCTCCGACGTTCACAAGTTTCTTGGTGACTTTCCCGTCCATCGGAGCATACACGGTCGATTGCATTTTCATCGCTTCCAGAACGAGGAGCCGCTCGCCCTTCTTCACTTGTTGCCCCACTTCGACGGCCACGCTCGAGATCGCGCCCGGAATGGGCGCGCCCACCTGCCCCGGCTCGCTTGCATCGGCTTTAGGCCGCGCCTGCACCGTCGCTCGCAAGGCATTGTCGCGGATGGTAACCTCTCGCGGCTGCCCGTTCAACTCGAAAAAAATCGTGCGCGTTCCGTCCGGATGCGCATCGCTCACGGTGAGCAACTTCACCACGAGCGTTTTCCCGGGCTCCAGTTCCACCGCGATTTCCCGGCCTTGCTCCAATCCATAAAAAAACTGCGGCGTGGGGAGAACTTCCAGGCTCCCGTAATCCGTTCGCGCCTTCGCAAATTTAAGAAACACTTCCGGGTACATCAAATAGCTCATCAGGTCGGCGTGGGAAATCTTTTGCTCCGACTTTTTCTCAACGGCCGCCATCGTCTGCTTGAAATCCACTGGCGCAAGATGGTCCGCCGGCCTTCCGGGCACCGGCTTGGCGCCGCGCAAAATGACGGACTGAAGCTGCCGCGGCCAGCCGCCCTCCGGCTCGCCCAGCGCCCCCGCGAACATTTCCACCACGGAATTCGGCAGCGTCAGGTTGTGGTCCGGCCCCAGCCGCTCCAAATCCTTCACGCTCATATCGTGGCTGACGAGGAAAATCGCCAAATCGCCCACAACTTTGCTCGATGGAGTCACCTTCACGATGTCTCCGCACGCGAAATTCACCTCCGCATACGTGCGCGCGATTTCGTGCCAGCGCGCTCCCAAGCCCATCGATTCCGCCTGTTCCCGCAGGTTCGTGTACTGTCCCCCGGGCATTTCGTGGATATAAACTTCCGCCGTGCCGGCCGGAGGCGCGTTGTCGAACGGCCGATACCAGGTCCGCACGGTCTCCCAGTAGTCGGCGTATGCGTTCAAGGCCTCGAGATCGAGCCCGGTGTCCCGCTCCGTATGCTGCAGCGCCGCCACGACGGAGTTCATGTTTGGCTGGCTCGTCGTCCCGCTCATCGAAGCCACGGCCGCATCGGCGGCGTGCACGCCCGCTTCCGCTGCTTTCAAGATCGAAGCCGCATTGACGCCGCTCGTGTCATGCGTGTGGAAGTGAATCGGAAGCCCCACCTCCTCGCGCAGCACCGTGAACAGCCGCTCCGCCGCGTACGGCTTGCACAATCCGCCCATGTCCTTGATGCACAGAACGTCCGCGCCCATCTTTTCGAGTTCCTTCGCCAGACGGATGTAATAGTTCAGCGAATATTTTTCCCGCCGCGGGTCGAGCAGGTCGCCTGTGTAGCAGATCGCCGCTTCGCACACCTTGTTCGTTTTCCGCACGAATTCGATGGGCGCCTTCATATTCGGCATCCAGTTCAGCGAATCGAACACGCGGAAAATGTCGATGCCTTGCGCCGCTGCCTCCAAAATAAAAGCTTCGACGACGTTGTCCGGATAAGCCGAGTAACCAACGGCGTTTGACGCCCGCAACAGCATCTGGAAACAGATATTCGGAATCGCTTCGCGCAGGCTGGTGAGGCGCAGCCACGGATCCTCCAGTAGAAAGCGCATGGCCACGTCGAACGTTGCCCCGCCCCACATCTCCAGGCTGTACAGGTTGTGCAGCTTGTGCGCCACGAAATTGGCAATCTTTGCCAAGTCGTGCGTCCGGACCCGCGTGGCCATCAGCGATTGGTGCGCATCGCGGAACGTCGTGTCGGTCATCAGCAGACGCTTCTGCGACCTGGTCCATTCCGCGAATTTTGCCGGGCCGAGCTTGTCCAGGAGTTGCCGCGTTCCAGCCGGCGGCTGGCTGGGGATGTGATCGGGCACCGGGGCTGGCCGGATTGTCTGCGGCCTTGGTTTGCCGGCCACTTCCGGATTTCCGTTCACGATTATTTCGCCGAGATAACGCAGCAGTTTCGTGGCGCGATCCTTCAAATGGGCGAACTGGAACAGCTCGGGCGTTTCGCCGAGAAACGAAGTGGTCACTCCGCCCGCTTGAAATTTTTCGTGGTTCACGACGTTGGTCAGGAACGGGATGTTTGTCTTTACTCCGCGAATGCGAAATTCGCGCAGGCTGCGGTCCATCCGGCGGCAAGCCTGCGGAAATTCGCGTCCCCACGCCGTCACCTTCACCAGCAGCGAATCGTAATACGGCGTAATCACGGCCCCGCCGTACGCGGATGCGCCATCGAGGCGAATGCCGAAACCGGCCGGCGAGCGGTAAGTCTGAATCTTTCCATAGTCCGGCAGGAATCCATTCGCGGGATCTTCCGTGGTCACGCGGCACTGTAGCGCGTAACCATGCAGAGCAATCTCTTCCTGACGCGGCAGATTCATTTCGGCGCCGTGCAATTCCAGGCCCTGCGCGATCTGAATCTGCGCCTGCACGATGTCGATTCCGGTCACCATTTCGGTGACCGTGTGTTCCACTTGCACGCGCGGATTTACTTCAATAAAATAGTATTCTCCAGTATCTGCATCCACAAGAAACTCGACGGTCGCCGCGCTGTAATATTTCGACTCGCGCGCCAGCGCCACAGCCGCATTCGCCAACCCTTCGCGGATTTTCGGGTCAAGATTCACCGCGGGCGCGACTTCCACGACTTTTTGATTTCTCCGCTGCACCGAACAATCGCGCTCATGCAGGTGGAGCACATTCCCGTGCTGATCCGCCAATATTTGAACTTCGATGTGTCTGGCCCGGCGAATGAAACGCTCGAGAAACACAGCGTCATTGCCGAACGAAGCTCCGGCTTCCGCGCGCGCTTCCGCAAGGCTCGATTCGAGCGATTGCGCGTTCAGCGCAACGCGCATGCCGCGCCCACCGCCCCCGAACGCGGCTTTCACCATCAGCGGATAGCCGATTTTTTCCGCGATGCTCGCCGCGTCATCCTTCAGCGTGACCGGCTCGGGCGTTCCCGGCACCACCGGTAACCCGGCCTTCTGCGCAAGCTTCCGCGCCGCCGTTTTGTCGCCCAGCAGATCAAGCAGTTCAGCGCTTGGCCCGATAAACGTGATCCCCGCCGCCTCACACGCGCGCGGAAGCGCCGGATTTTCCGAAAGGAAACCGTAACCCGGATGAATGGCGTCCACGCCTCTTTCCTTGGCGAGCGCCACGATGCCGTCAACGTCGAGATAAGCCTGAACGGGCCCCTTGCCCTCCCCGATCAAATACGCCTCGTCGGCCTTAAACCGGTGAAGGCTCAGGTGATCCTCTTGAGAAAAAACAGCGACCGTTCGCAGTTTGAGTTCGTTCGCGGCGCGCAAGATACGGATGGCGATTTCACCACGATTGAGGGCCAGAAGTTTTTTCATCGGCAAGAGAGTCCCAGGAAGTTTTCCCCGCTCCATTCTACAAGATGGTCTTAGCGAGCGTAATGCGCGAGTGTGGCAATTTCCGTCGACAAATGGAGAGCGTTCGACCGGATACACTCCGGCGCAGGCCCTTCCGCTACGGTGCGCCCCTACTTCATGGTAGGAAATTTATTGCGACTGAGTAGAGTACCACGAATGGATGCGGTGAGCCCGGGAACGCCAATCTCCTGATTGGCGGTTGGAATCACGCCATTCGGTAGAACGGGGTTTCCGGCGATCAGTCCGGTTGGCAACCAACTTGGCGTCGCGCATCTCTATTGCGCGCGAGCCTGTTCCTGCTGTTGCACCTGCTTCTTCAGCGCTTGCATGTCTTCCTGCGTGCGGAACGTCATCCGCGCAACTTTCCTCGTCCTTGAATACGGCAGGATCAATTGCATCGCGCCGGCGTGCTCGAGAATCGAAAAGTAGCGAGTCTCCGCGCCCAAGGTTGGAAGGGGGTATTCCGTCCACTTCGATGTCTTCACGTCGTACTTCATCACTTCGTCCCCGCCCATGAGGTTGGTCCAAACATTGTGGCTCGAATCCACGGCTGCCTGGTAGGGCTGCTGCGAATCGGGGTTGGGAAGAGGCACGATCGTCGTCTTCTGCGTGCGGATATCGATCTTGGCAAGATTCCCGCCCCACCAGTCGCACACCCAGACGTAGTCGCCGGTCTTGTCCGCACCCATCCGGCGGGGGCCCTCGGTCCACGGAGCGGCCGTGTTGAAATCCGATCCGCTCATGGCAAACATCTGGCGTTGCTCGGGCGTGAACCGCTCCATCTGCCCCGGCACCGGAGGCAGCTTGACCTCCATTGACTTCCCGGTCTCGATGTCACTGTGGCCCACGATGTCGATGCCCATTTCGGCCCACCAGCCATTTCCCTGGCTGTCGCCGGCGAGTCCGTACGTCATTCCCTGCCCGTCCGCGGTCGTATAGTTGATTGACTTGAACTCGGTGAACGCGCGCGTTTCCGGATCGAAGCGGAGCGCTCCCGTACCCGAAGTCACCCAAACCTTGCCCTTGCCGTCGACATCCATACTCGTGGCGACTTGGGTCACCTGCGTCATGCCATTCGGCGTCGTAAAGACTTCGACTTTTTCGGTCGTCGGGTCAAGCCTGCCCAACGCATTCGGGCCTGTGCCATTCATGTTGATATTGAACCAAAGGATTCCCTGCGCGTCCCGGACGATCCCGTGCCCCAGAGCGGCGTTGCCTTTGAAATCAGGCACCTTGATGTAGCGCACTTCTCCGGTCTTGGCGTCGATTCTGCCCACGGAAATTAACTTACTCGCAACATTATTAGAGAACCATATATTTCCGTTGAAGTCGGCCTGCGCATCGTGTACGCCATGGCTTCCATTCAGCGCGGACGGAGTCCCCAGCGACCAATCGCTTCCGTTGTTCGTGGGGTACTTGGTGTCGGATCCGCTCCCTGGGTCCAGCGGAACTTCATACTCGGTAAAAACGACCCGCGCAGCGTCTCCCTTCGGACGCGCCCGTAGATTGAACTTCATCGCCGAGGGGCCCGGCCCGCGCACTTTGGCAAGATAGGCGGCCAAATCCTTTTTAAAATATTCGATTGTCGGCGCCGCCGCGGAGTCTTCTCCATTGTAATTCCCGGTGACGGTGAAATCCCGCATCGCGTTCATGATCGCGATCCAGCCGTCCGCGTCAAACCGGTTCTGCAAAATGTAATTCGGCTGATGGCAGCTCGTGCAGTTGTTGCGGAACACGCGCTTGAGCCGGCGATCTTCCGGCGTATCTTCGGGAAGCGAGGCCAGAAGCTGGTCTCCCGTCAATTGCCGTTCGAAATCCTGCATCGGCTTCATCGAAAAGTCTTGATGCCGGGTCGCGGCCAGTTCGACGGCCGCCCGCCCTGTCTCAAACGTGTCCGCCTGCGCCCAGACCTGGTACTTCCCGGCGTCCAGCGCGGGAAAATAATAGTTCCCGTCCTCGTCCGTGAAAACGGACGTCGTGATGGTCTGCCCCTCCATCTTGGCGGAGACCGTCACGCCTCCCATTTTCTCGCCGGAGGCGGACTTCACGGTTCCAGTCAGCCAAGCGCCATTCGGCGCCGCGGGAAGAGCCTTCGAACAAAACACCAACGCCACCAGCGCGATCGCCGTGACGGCCAACAGCCACAATCCACGTGTAGTTTTCATAGCTCCTCCCGCCAAAACTTTCGAAAACTCTCGGACCTAATCCAACATGCCATCTTGGGATTGCGTTGCACCGCCGCGTTTTACAGGGCGCGGCACGGTCTTCAGATATTCGACAATCGCGTTGATTTCCGGCGCTTCCAGCCCGTATTTGAATCCGGGCATCTTCCCTTTTGAGCCATTTGAAATAAAGTCGCGGATCGTGTCCTCATTGCCGTCCACCAATTCCTTGGACAATACCGGGCCATACCTCCGCGCCCCAGGCGTCGATTCCGTGTGGCAGATGGCGCAGCGCTGCTGGAACACGCGGCGACCGAGTAATTGCGTCTCATTTAAAGTAACAGTTGAACTTGTTTTGTCCTGCTGGGCGGGAACCGCGAGCGGAACTGCAAACAACAAGAAAATCAAAGCGCCGCTTCTCATTCGTGCCCCCTACCATTTCTAGCGGGCTTCACGCTACGTTCGAAGTATTCAGCGTAAAAGGAGAGCCCGCACTCGAAGATCCATAAATGCAAATTCATCAAGGTCTTACAAGGGATCGCAGCACGCCATCTGTGAGGAATGTTCGCACACACCCAGAGCTATTTCAATCTTAATGTTCTTGACCTGCCCCCCGAAAACTAGTCCAACCATAAGTTAACTTCTCCGGGTATAAGACCACGAGAGGAGAAGCGTCCATGAAGAAGAGCCGTTTTTCAGAAGAGCAGATTGTGGGGGTGTTGAAAGAGGCGGAGGCGGGAGTTTCGGTGAAGGAACTCTGCCGGCGGATCGGGATCAGCGATGCCACGTTCTACCACTGGAAAGCGAAGTACGGGGGGTTGGAGGTGAACGAGACGCGTCGTTTGCGCCAACTGGAAGACGAGAACGGACGGCTGAAGAAGATCGTGGCGCAGCAGGCGCTGGACATCGATGCGTTGAAGGTGGTGCTATCAAAAAAGTGGTAAGCCCACCGGCAAAGCGAGAGGCGGTACGGGTCGCGCGCGCGGAAGCCAGACTGAGCGAGCGGCGCGCTTGTGGGCTGCTGCGAATGCACCGAGGGAGTTGCCGTTATCAGCGGAGGGAACGGAACGATGCGGCGCTGCGAGCGCGGCTGCGGGAAATCGCGGGCGAACGTCCGCGCTTCGGGTACCGGCGGGTGCATGAACTGCTGCGGCGAGAGCAAGAGAACGGAACTGCGAAGTGGGTGGTGAATCACAAGCGTGTATACCGGATCTACCGGGAGGAAGGACTGGCGATGCGGCGCAAGAAACGCAAGCGATTCCGGGCCGAAGCGCGCGTGCCGCTGGTGCTGCTCACACGGGAGAATCAGCTGTGGACGATGGACTTCACCCGGGACAGTCTGGCGAGCGGGCGGCCCTTTCGCACGCTGAACTTGATGGACGGGTTCACGCGGGAAGCGCCGCGGATCGAAGTGGACACTTCGCTGCCAGGATCGCGCGTGGTACAGATGCTGGAAGAAGTGGCGCAAGAGCGGGGCTATCCGGAAGCGATTCAGGTGGACAACGGGCCGGAGTTCGTCAGCCAGGCGGTGGACCAGTGGGCGTATGCGCATGGCGTGGCGTTGCACTTCATCGAGCCGGGGAAACCGGTGCAGAATGCGTTCATCGAAAGTTTTAACGGGAAGTTCCGGGACGAATGCCTGAACCAGAACTGGTTCGTGAGCCTGGAGGAAGCGCGGAGGATCATCGAAACGTGGCGGGTGGATTACAATACGGTACGGCCGCACAGCAGCCTGGGGTATCGAACCCCGACGGAATTCGCGGCGGAAATCGGCGGAGAAAAAGGCTGTGGAAAAGACGCTGCGAGGAAAAGTACAAACCACTTTTCCTCTCCGCTTGGAAATCCCGCAAAAAGCGCGGGATTCCCACTTTCCCACAGCCTCGGCGGCGACGGGCTCATCCCCCGCCCCTCCGAGCAGATTCAGAACCAAGCCCCGAGTGCTAACTTATGATTGGACCAAAACGGGGGGCAGGTCATTCTACTTGAACATTAAGCGCACCTGCTTATTCGCGGGGTGAGGGAATACCGTTGCCTTGCCCTGTGAACCGCGGCAGCCTTCTCTGTGCCCCTCAGTGATCCTCTACGAACTCTGTGTTGCGCTTTTCGGATTTCACCATGGAGGGCGCAGAGAACACCGGGAAAACCAAATTCACCCGATGAAGAATTGATCCGTGAAATGAGTCGCGGCAAGCGTGGATTCACGCCGCGACGTGGAGATAGTAGGTTTGTACGAGCTATGCCTCACGGCCGGCCAAACGAATAGCCGATCGCGACACTGTAGGCAGGCGCCCAATTGCTGCCAAACTGGAAGAAATTCTTCACGTAGTGGACATCGGCTTGTGGCCGGACAAAAAATCCATCTTTAATATAAAAGTTCACCCCAACGCCCAAATGGGTCTGGAAATGACGTGAGCTTGCAACCAGGCCGGCTGAGGAGCAGCCAGCGATCGAGTTACACTGTTGGGGCAAATAAAAACTTAAACTGGCGCCGCCTACTCCCGCCTGGAACACAGGCGCCACATACTTTGACTTATTCAGCGGCATCCAAACAGCGTTGAAATCATAAAACTTTGGCCGGTAATTCAGCCCAGAATAGCCGCCTTGCGAAAATCGAGAGAAAAACTCCGCACCAAAACCAATTGTGGGCTTGAGCATGAAGCTGCCGCCGAAACCTCCAAACAATCCTGTCATTTTGGGGGTTGGTAAGGGGTTGCCAGTGTTAAAAATATCCGGACTTTGTCCGTTTGATTTGTCGATGGCAGTCCCTATATCGAAATGAATGTCGCCACCTTGCGCGCTAGCCGTCTTTACAGAGCCGAATAAAAAAGCAACGAAAAGTACGGGCATGAATATTTTCAAATTGGACACGAATCTTCCTACCTTTCTCGATTGCGCTCCATACGATGCCATTTTCAGACAGGTTAGTTGCCTAAGAAATGGAATTCCAGATGAAAACCTCTGGCATGTGCTTCCTACGCACCTCCTGCACTGGACACATCGAATTTGCCACCAGAGAAGGCCTGTCCCAACGAGTACATGGAACTGAACAACGATCCGCTAGTCGCCGTCGGGAATCCGTTCCTCACCAACGCCGCAGCCGGGACCCTATTCTATTCTGGCGGGCTCCAAGTCGCCGACGCGCCACTTGCCCGCCAAAGCAGCGCGGCGAGCGGGAAGCCAGACCGCCTAGGCGGGACAGCGCCTGGAGCCCGCACCACCAAGCCCGAATGGCTCAGAATCTTTCAGGATTTCCCGGGCCGTATCGTCCTCGGCATCAACCAGCACTACCCGAAACCGAAAAACGGTCCGCAACGCTAGCCAGCCGTCGTCCTCGTGTTCAACCCACTTCCCATTGATCTGCGGCGACGGCCCCTGTGAAAATCAAGAAAACGTAAGAATGCGCTTGACAGGTTTACGTCATTGGGTATATTGAGGTCCTTCTTAATAAGTAGTCGTCATATTAATTTATGTGGTTAATTCTTCTTCTGTGGAACTCTGACTTAGGCCCCAAATCAAGTGTCTCGTCCGAATCTGGCTTCGTTTTATTTTGGCGTAATCGGTGGGCTTACGATTATTGGCAAATCGCAAAGGAGGATCTCCATGAATGCAAATCTTTTTGAATTGAAGAACGAAAACGTTCGAATCACTTATTCGTCCCAGGGGAACGCGGGACAGCCTTTCCTCACTTACCAGGACCCTGACATGGACAAGACATTTCCAGCTGCGCAGATTCGGTCCATCCCGACGGAGATCGGCGACTTGGTGACCGTAACGCTATTTCAGGGAATCGACCAGGGCACGAGGATGCTGACGCTTCTGGTGCCGACCGTCACGGTGGCTCAAGCGAAAGTTCCGGTCGCCATCAAGACAAAGGCCATCCTGACCACCTTCCCGAAGGTAGTGGGAACGAATCTTCCCGGTCCCGACGAGACCTACCGGACGGAATCTCTCCACGGCACGGCTCAGTTCGAGTTCGTGCAGACGGCGCAGGTTGCGGGGGGATAACAGTATGTGAATCCCCGAACGTACGAGCATCTGCCGGGTGCGCCAGCCTTAACGGGGAAGTAGATTTTAGAGGTGCCCCAACTGTCGCGGCGCGCCCGGAAGGATGCTTTCCTCGAAAGCGTCTGGCAAAATAAGCGCGTTCTGTGCGCCCCACCCGATTCTGCGGCGCTAGCCTGAATGGCCTGTCGCGTTCTAAGGCAATGCATTTCTATTCCGGCAGGCTCCAAGGAGCGCCCGCACCCTAGACTAAGAGGGATTCTTCGCACAGAATCGGCGCTCAGAATGACGGTATTCCGTCTTTACCCGCAACTTATACAGATGCCGCACACTACCGGGCGATGCGACGCATCTCGCTGACATTCGGGAATTAATCCATCGTGAGAAATTTGGGTTAAAATTGCCTCCCGAGGTGGTCGGATGTACATTGCCGACAGGCCCGAAAGTCAAAACCGGGAATTCCGGTCGTTGGGAGGAACGCATGAGCATGAAGCCGAAGCAATCCTGCTGGCGGCAAATCCCGCTCCGGTTTGCGCTAGCCTTGAGTGTTGTGGCGCTGATCGCTCCTTCTTGTTACGCCGACCAGATTCCTGCGGGCTGGGAAGCCAGCAATATGACGCCGATTGGATACAGCGACTTGGGGGGCAAAGAGGCATTTAAAATGGCGATCAAACACGTGGGCGATCGCTGGTATCTGTATCTCGGCCACTTTGTCGCTCATGGTTGGAGCATTGTCGACGTGACCGATCCAAAGAATCCGCAGGTCGTGAAGTTCATCCCCGGCCCGACACCCACCTCGTCGGGCCAAATCGATCTCCACGACAACATCATGATTACACCGCTCCAAGATCGAGCCGGTTACGGAGGCGACCCGAATAAGCAAGTCAATGAAGGCCTTCTCGTTTGGGACATTCACGATCCGGTGAACCCGAAGCAAATGTCGTGGTGGAAGACGGGAGCAACCGGCACGCATCGCGACGGCTACCCTGGCGGCAAATACGTGAATATGTCCGCGGGCATGCCCGGATATAAAGGGCAAATTTTGGTGTTCCTGGATATCAGCGAACCCAATCAGCCAAAAGAAGCAGGGCGTTGGTGGATGCCGGGTCAGAAGGAAGGCGAGCCGCCATTGCCCGGTCCCATCTACGGGTTTCACGGACCCGCCGTGATCGAAGGAGACCGCGCGTACTTGGGGTATAGCCCAGCCGTCGTGATCCTCGACATCAGCGACATATCGAAACCAAAATTGATCGGGCAGTTGACCGTCAGCCCGCCCTTCGGCACGAACATCCCCGTGCACGACGTGATGCCGATTCCTGGAAAATCCTTGCTGTTCGCGCACGCCGAGGGTACCGGAGGGGGCGACACGCCGAATGGCGCGCTGGCCTGCAAGGGCGCCCTGTTCTTGACTGGATTGATCGATATCAAGGATCCGACAAAACCGAAACTCATATCGACTTTTCCGACACCGGCGCCTCCGAAGGACGCGCCGTACACCGATTTCTGCGACAAAGGCGGGCGGTTCGGGCCCCACAACACGAATATCTTGCAGCATAATCCTGACGTCGAGAAACAGGGCGATCTGATTTACCTCACCTACTTCAATGCCGGTCTGCGAATCTTTGACATCCAGGACCCGCGTTTGCCGAAGGAAACGGGATGGTTTATCCCTCCGACTCCGACGACGCGCCGGATGCCGGCGCCCTACGATAAACTCGTCAGCCAGACGGAAGATGTCCTTGTGGATACAAGGGGTAATATATATATTAGTAATAAGCAGTGGGGGCTGTTCATCCTTCGCTATACAGGGGCGGGTGAACCCGCGCCTACGGCCCATTAGGAAATGTGTTTGGTCGAGTCTCGAGTAGAGCAGGCTTCCGCCTGTGTGACTTTGGATTTCGCACTGGCGGAAAACCACGCAGACGGAAGTCTGTGCTACTAAAACCTGCTTTAGACATCAGTCATCGAGGAGGAAACGACATGCCGCATTCAATTCGACACAGATTCATGCCGGCCGTGGCCATGATTGCGATGATCGCGGTGTCCGGCGGGAGGGCCTACGCCCAGGGCAGTCCCAATTTTCTGCCCAATCCGTATCTCACGATCGATGGCTGGGCGAAAATGCCCGAGGGAAGGGCGTGGGGGCAAACGTCTCAATTGAGTTTGGATCGCGACGGCAACGTCTGGGTGGCTGAGAGATGCGGAGGTAACACCTGCGCGGGCCTGCCGATGCTCCTATTCTTGAATTTGATCATTCCGGTAAGCTGGTGAAAAGCTTCGGCGCGGGGATGTTCGTGGTCCCTCACGGCATCCTTGTGGATCGGGACGGAAACGTGTGGGCCACGGACTCCCAAGGCGGCGGTGGGAAGGGCCAGCAGGTCTTTAAGTTTAGCCCGGAGGGAAAGGTCTTGATGACGCTCGGTAAAGCGGGAGTCTCGGGCGATGGTCCCGACACTTTCAATCGGCCGTCCGCCGTGGCCATTGCTTCGAATGGCGACATCTTTGTCGCCGACGGACACGGCGGGGATTCGAACGCGCGGATCGTGAAGTTTTCGAAAGATGGGAAATTCATCAAAACGTGGGGGAAAAAAGGGCCGGGCGCCGGCGAGTTCGACGCGCCCCACTCCCTGGCTTTCGATTCCAAAGGACGTCTGTTCGTTGCGGACCGCGAAAACCATCGGATCCAAATCTTCAGTCAGGATGGAGAATTTCTGGATCAATGGAAGCAATTCGGCCAGGCCAGCGGGATTTTCATCGACAAGAACGATGTTATCTATGTTGCCGATAACGAATCGAATAGCACACGGAACCCAGGCTTTCAGAGGGGTATCCGCATCGGGAGCGCCAAAGACGGCTCGGTGACGGCGTTTATTCCCGACCCGGAGCCGGACCCCGACCATACGGACTCCGGCGCGGCCGAAGGCGTTGGCGCGGATGCTAGCGGCAACATTTACGGCTCGGAAGTGGTGCGGAAGACCGTCATGAAATACGTCAGGAAGTAACCTGGCGCGGATCGCGACGCACCTTGCCATCAGGTAGCGCCGGCGTTCCGCCGGCACCTTGCTCTCTCCTCGAATTCCAACCCAGCCGGCAAGATGCCGGCGCTGCCTCAACACACTGCCGCGTCGATGGGGCACATTCCCGCCTGTTCGCAATCAGCTCGAAAGCGCGTCGTACCTTCAACCTGCGTCACTTCGCTGCGGGAAGATTACTTCGCTGGAGGCGGAGTAAACAGCGACTCGTGGTAAACAGTGATCATCCATTCCCCGTTTTGCTTGGTCATGACCCAGTTGAGCAGACCTTTGCGGGGCGGGGCGTCCGCGCCGTCGGGCGTTTTCGCTCCGGTCATTTGCCAATCGATATCCACTTGCGCGATCGACGGAGACAAAAACCGAATGCTCCTCACAGTGTCGGTCCTGTGGGCGTTCTTCAGGAAAGTTCCGAAAATGGAATTGTAGTGCTCTTCCAGTTCCTTCGAGCCGTGGCTCGGAATTCCCTGCGTGCTGGAGAAGTCGCCGTCCTCGACGTACCGTATGGTTACGGCGCGTGCGTCGTGGCGGTTCCAGGCGTCAGAAAAGGCGGCGACGGACTGCTTGATGGCCGCGGAATCGGCATCCGCCATGTGGGATTGCATTTGCGCCCACGCCACAACCGTTGAAAATGAAAAAAGGAAAGAAACCGCCAATGCCAATCTCAAACGTGTAGAAAACATAGAATCCTCCTGTGCAAGATTGCCTCCCGGCTCGCGTGCCGCGATCATACATCTTATTCCGGCGGGCTCCAAGTCGCCGGCGCGCCACTCGCCCGCCAAAGTATCCCGGCGAGCGGGAAGCCAGCCCGCCTAGGCGGGACGGCGCGTGGAGCACTTGACACCCGGCATCCCGGCATTTTGGCGAGAGAAAACAACGATGCCAATGCCAAACTCCAGCGATGGCAGGTAGCGGGCTAATTTTGGGTTGCTGAGTTCCATTGCGTGCCGGCTGCAAGGATAGCTCGTGCCCTGTGTCACCCCTGGCGGGGTTTTCTGGTCATCTTGTTCTGCCGATTTTCCCACTGCTTCCGCGGTGGGCTACGTTGTGACGTCCCTCCGGGACTCTAAGCAAGACAAGACTAGCCCACTACCGATGGCGTGACTATTTACTTCGTTAAGTCAACATGGGCTACAATGGAGTGCGCGAGGTCGCCCTTGCCTCCCTCCGGCAAGCTTTCTAGATTCGCCGCCGCCGCGGGTCAGCTGACCGCGCTTCTGGACCTTGTCCTCAAAGGAATCCGTGCGTCCCCCGCTGCACGTCTTATCCCGACCAACGAGAAACAACACCGTCTTGCGGACGATTTTCACCAAACCGAGCAGGCAAGCTGGCGATCGGAACAGATGTTTTCTACTGCCTTTCGCTTGAGCCCCGATGCCATGGCGATCAACGCAGTCCCGGGACACCAGTTTCTGGAGGTCAATGAGAGCTTTACACGCCTTTTTGGTTACTCGCGCGAAGAGACGATCGGAAGGACCGCATTAGAATTGAACTTGTGGGTGGACGCTGACCACCGGGCAAGGGTCATGGCTAAACTCCTGGAAGAATCGGAAGTGCGAGAGGAGGAGTTTTATTGCCGGACGAAATCGGGGGAGACGCGCGTCCTCCAGTTTTCGGGGAAGCTCATTGAGCAGGACGGGCAGCCATGTCTTCTGACCCTCGCTCAGGACATAACAGCCCGCAAGAAGGCAGAAGAGGCGCTCCTCGCGAGCGAGGAACGCTTTCGCAGCCTTATTCAAGAATTGCACGTTGGCATCCTCTTGCTCGGACCTGCCACGGAAGCTAAGTTCGCCAATCGGGCGGCTCTTGCCATGTTTGGATTGAGACTGGAGCAGGCCCTCGGGAACAATATTTCACGAATGTTTACTCCCGTTCGCGAAGACGGAACGACCCTCCCGCGATCGATGTTGCCCGGCGTTCGAGCGGTCGAAACCAGACAGACAATTCGCAATCAGGTGGTCGGGTGGCGCCGGCCAGAGTCAAGCGATGTCCTTTGGACTTTAGTCGACGCTATCCCTCAGCGAACCGACCAAGGAGAAATCGCCAGCGTAATCGTATCCATTACAAATATAACGGAGCTGAAGAGAGCGGAGTCGGCCCTGCGCACCAGCGAGGAGCTATTCCGCACCCTCGTTCAAAACTCGCACGTGGGTGTGGTGTTGTTTGGGCCGAATCAAGAAATCCAGTTCGCAAATCAGGCAAGCCTCGCGATGTTCGGGAGGAAAGAAGAGGAAGTCTTAGGAATGAGAGGCATCGATCTAAGCCTGACTCCGCTTAACGAGGATGGAACGGAAATGCCACTCTCGATGCGTGCTGTGCCGCGAGCGATTGCGACCAGGCAAGCGATCCGCAATGAGGTGATGGGCTGGCGGCGCGCAGGCTCGAACGACGTCTTGTGGCTTCAAGGAGAAGCCGTACCTTTATTGGGCGAGAACGGTGAGGTGGAACGGCTGATCACATCGTTTGTCGACATCACCAAACGGAAGCAGACAGAAGAAGCGCTCCGCGCCAGTGAGAAGTTATTCCGCACTCTGGTTGAAAACTTGCACGTGGGTATCGCGTTGATTGGACCGAATCAAGAAATTCAGTTCGCGAATCGGGCCAGCTCCAAAATGTTCGGGTTAAACGAAATGCAAAGTTTAGGGAAGAGAGCGGTCGATCTTGGCATGACTCCGCTTAACGAGGATGGAACGGAAATGCCGGTATCGATGCGCCCTGTGGCACGAGCGATTGCAGCCAGGCAAGCGGTATTGAATTGGGTGATGGGTTGGCGGCGCGCAGGCTCGCATGACGTTTTGTGGATTCATGGGGAAGCCGTGCCTCTGTTCGGCAAGAACGGCGAGCTGGAAAGCGTAATCGCAGCGTATAGTGACATCACCAAACGGAAGCAGGCAGAAGAAGCGCTACGCCAGCTGTCGACGCGATTGCTTCAGCTCCAAGACGAAGAGCGGCGGCGGCTCGGCCGGGAACTCCACGACGTTTTGGCACAGAGCGTGATGGCCGTGAATCTAAATCTGGCGCAAGTGGCGCGCTCTTCGGTTCCCCTGGACAAACAAGCAAAGCACGCGCTTTCTGAAGCCCGCGGTGTTCTGGGGGAGATGTCGCGAGAGATTCGAACCCTCTCCTATTTGTTGCATCCTCCGGTGCTGGACGAGTTGGGCCTGGCGTCCGCCGTTCAAGAATATGCCACGGGATTCAGCGAGCGGAGCGGAATTGCATTGGAAGTGGAGATCCAGGCGGGCTTTGGACGGCTGGCTCAGGAAGCCGAGACGGCGCTGTTCCGTGTTGTGCAGGAGAGCCTCTCGAACATCCAGCGACATTCTGGCAGCCAGGCCGCGAGAATTCGCTTGCTCGGCAGCTCTGACAGTGTCGAACTGCAGGTGAGCGATCAAGGTCGCGGGATGGACCAACTCACGGTCGAGCGTGGGAGCAGCGTGGGGACTCGCCTGGGGGTCGGGATACTCGGGATGCGCGAACGGATGGCGCAACTCGGAGGAAGACTCGAAGTGGAATCCAGCTCCTCGGGAACGACAGTGCGGGCTACGATCCCTTTGTTGAACGAGGTTTCTAGTGTCGCTTCGCATCCTCGTGGCGGATGACCATCACGTCGTACGAGCTGGGCTCCGTACCCTCCTGGAGACCAAGAGCGGGTGGCGAGTCTGTGCAGAGGCCGCTAACGGGCGTGAAGCAGTGGAAAAGGCCCGCGAACTGAAGCCGGATGTAGCCGTCCTGGATATCGGCATGCCTTTGCTGAACGGGATTGAAGCCACTCGCCAGATCCGCAAAGCTTCACCGGAAACGGAAGTCCTCATATTGACCATGCACGACTCTGAAGTCATGATCCAAGGGGTTCTGGAAGCGGGAGCGCGGGGGTACATCCTAAAAGATGACGCGGATCGCAATTTGCTCGCGGCCGTGGAAGCTCTCCGCCGTCACAAGCCGTACTTATCCTCGCGGGTATCGGCGGCTGCGCCCAAAACAGCACGGCCTTCTGGTGACAGTCCAGGACCAGCGCGGCGCCACTTGACGCCCCGTGAGCGCGAAATCCTGCAGCTTCTGGCCGAGGGAAAGGGCAACAAGGAAATCGCCGAATTCCTAAGTATCAGCGTAAAAACAGCGGAGACACACCGCGCCAATATCATGCTTAAGCTCAATTTCCACTCGATTACGGAGCTTGTCCGGTACGCGGTGCGCAACCACATCATTCAAAGCTAAGATCCCCGCTTCCTGCTCTACAGGTAATTCCCTAGGGAATCAGCCGAATTTCATTCCCTTTCCCGGCGAGGCACACTTCAAAGCAGAGTAGAACGTTCCGTGCTCTGTAGGAGTGTGTAATGGACCCCGTCAATCGCCGCATTCGCATCTTGGTCGCCGATGACACGCGACAAGCGTTGCTTTCGGTTTGCAAATACCTGGAGTTCGAGGGAGATTTCGACGTCATCGCGACCGCGACCGATGGTTTGCAACTGTTGCGCAAGGCCGAGCGCTACCGTCCCGACTTGGTGTTGACCGATTTGAGC
Source organism: Terriglobia bacterium (assembly GCA_963811715.1). Lineage (GTDB taxonomy): Bacteria > Acidobacteriota > Terriglobia > Acidiferrales > UBA7541 > Palsa-360. Next base: position 814,571 of record CAWESM010000001.1, on the reverse strand, counting down.
ATCCCTCGAATCAATGGACTCCAGGCGACGACCGTGCTGCGAAAGGCCTATCCTAATCTGCGCATCATTATCTTCTCAGAATTAGGCGGTATTTCCCTTCCGGACGAGTGCCTGCGGTGTGGCGCCGATAGCTTTGTCGAAAAGAGCCAAATGCCTGAAAAACTGATGGAGGAGGTCCGCAGGCTTTTCCCGAAGAATCCCGCGCAGAAGTAACCTTCCGCGCGCCTCGCCGGCAAGGACTACCTCTCGGATCGCCTCAGGACTTGGGTAGGACGGATTCAAGATAACCCGAGTGTCGAGCACCCCCGAAAGTTCGCAAGGAGAAGCAAGGCGGAATTATGTTGTCACAAACGCATCGAATTCTATTGATTGAAGACGACTTCGCGTTGGCCCGAAGCATCTGTCACATGTTGCAGGGCGGCCAGGATCTTGTTTTTCAGGTGGTGTCGGCGGAGTCTTTGCGAAGTGCCGCGCCTAAGTTTAGGTCCGAGAAATTTGATGCAGTCCTTCTGGACACACGTGTTCGTGACTCCGAAAAACTTGCTGGCATGCCTGAAATCCGCTCTCACGGCGATTCGCCGCCCATCGTCGTTTTAGTTTCCCAGAGAGAAGAAGGACTTGGTAAACAATCTCTAATCGCGGGCGCCATTGAATACGTGTCGAAGGCGAGCCTCAACCGGGAATTGTTGAGGAGGACTTTGCGCCACGCCATAGAACTTGACCGAGCAATAAGCGCGGCGCGCCGGTCTGAGGAACGTTTCCATGATCTCTTTGAAAACGCAAAGGACATTCTCTTCACGCTTGACCTGGACGGGCAAATCACTTCCTTGAACAGGTCGGGGGAGGAGGTATTGGGATTGTCGCGGAGCGAAGCTCTGCAAAAAAATATCAAAAGCCTGGTGGCCTCCGAACACCTGGATGTTTGCGGAGAGAGGATGCGGCGCATCCTGAATGAGGAACCCTTACAACATTTTGAGATCAATCTGATTCGCCGGGATGGCCGGAAAGTGGTTCTGGAGACCAGCGCGCGCCTGATCCGATCGGGTGGCAAGAAGGAGGGCGTGCAAGGGATCGCCCGTGATGTCACCGAACGCCGCCACTTAGAGAACATTGTCCGGCAAACCCAAAAGTTGGAAGCGATCGGGCGTCTGTCGGGAGGGCTGGCCCATGATTTCAACAATCTGTTGTGCGTGATCAGCGGACATACAGAGATTTTATCGGAATGGCTGGACCCGGCAGATTCGGTTATCAATAATGTAACTCAGATCAGGAAGGCGGCGGATAGCGCCGCTGCTCTGACTCGCCAACTTCTTGCGTTCAGCCGCAAGCAAGTGTTCCATCCACGAACCCTGGATCTGAACGCCATCGTCGTGGAAACGAGAGAACTCCTCGGGCGATTGATCGGTGAGCACATCGAATTTTTCACCGCGCTGGACCCTGCGCTGGGTCACGTGCTAGTGGACCCCGTGCAAATCGAGCAGGTCTTGATGAACCTGGTTCTCAACGCGCAGGATGCGATGCCGCAGGGAGGAGAACTCACGATTGAAACTTCGAACATCCATCTGGAAGAGAAGCATGAGTCCAAGCGTTCGTTTGTGCCCGCCGGTAATTACGTCCTGTTCGCCGTGACCGACACCGGCTGCGGCATGGACGAAGAAACACAAAGCCGCATCTTCGAACCCTTCTATACGACCAAAGAACTTGGCAAGGGAACAGGGCTGGGTCTGGCCACGGTGTATGGAATCGTAAAACAGAGTGGCGGATTTATCTGGGTCTACAGCGAATATGGCCGCGGCACAACGTTCAAGGTCTACTTACCTCGGGTCGATAACCCTCTCACGCCCCCGAGCCCCGGCCAACAACTGATGGGTGTCCAGACCGGAACGGAAACGGTCTTATTGGTGGAAGATTCCGAGCCACTCCGGATTCTGATCAAAGAAATCCTGGAAGACAGCGGCTACACAGTTCTCGAGGCCGAGAACGGTAAGGAAGCTCTTCGGATTGCGCGCGACTCAGGTGGCCCCATCCATCTGCTTTTGACCGATGTGGTCATGCCGGAAATGGGAGGCGAACAACTCGCGGAGCAGTCGTTGCGCGTTCGCCCAGAGATGAAGGTGCTGTACATGTCGGGATATCCGAATGATGGAATCGTGCGATCGGGAATTCTGGCGGCCGGAGTGGCGCTCCTCGAAAAACCATTTACTCGCAAGATTCTCACGCGAAAAGTCCGGCAGGTGCTTGACGAGAAACCAGAAGCCTCTCCAGTGTAATGGCCGCGGAACCGCGCATTCCGTTCTAAACGAGCCGATCCTTTACAAAAATCCAGTCCAATGCTTCGTCGATGGTGCGGAAGACTTGTATTCCCTTTTCACCCTCCAACTCACGATGGATCTCAAACATTCTGGCGAGGCCAAACTGAAGGTCATCTTTCACAAGCAAGGCACGGCGCGAATGGGGAGAAAAAATGTTTTTCCGGGCAGCGAGCCGCACGTCCTCCGGTGTGATGTCGACTTGGGTGACGTGGGTGAAATCCAACAACTGGGAAAAGTGCGGATCAAAATCGGGGTCTTTTGAAAGCCGATCCTGGTGCCCCAAAATATCTTCCCGGGTTAGCACGCCAGGTCCCGAACTCATCACGAGTCTGCGTTCTTTCTCGATCTTGTAGAAGGCGGGCATGCGGAACCTCATTCCCCCCGGAACAAAAGCAGCCTGCGAATATGGCCGCGGCGCTGAGGAACTTTTGCGATCCGTCAAGCCAGATTATATCGACGGGGCTCGAAGTCCACAATGTTCCGCGTGCGCGATGGTTATCTCAACCGCACAAGAACTGAGACCACCCAAACGGGGCGGCAACCGTGTATCGCGCCGTTTATACGGGCGGACTCCAAGTCGCCGACGCGCCGCCCGCCCGCCAGGGCGAGACGGCGCGTAGAGCCCGCGCCCGATCCATGGATGATGCTTACAACATCGAGAGATCGTTAATTCTGCTGCAATGGGAGGCTGGCAAGTATAATTTGCGTTGTCGGTCCACGTTGCCCCCGGAATGTCAGATTTCAAGACGTGTCCACCCCTAGTTTGGATCGAGAAAAGGTGACACATCGATGGCCAAGCATCTTCTAGCAAGCCCTGCCGCCGTGGCGTTGCAGATTGAGGTCGTGGGCTCGGATCTCGATGGGCAGCAATACATGGAACGCACTCAAACTCTCACGATTACTCGAGATGGGGCGACGATCCTGCTGGCAAGGAAGCTGGCTCCGGAATCCGAGTTGATCGTTCGAAACCTAGTGACGAACGGGGAAGCGCTGGTCCGCGTGGTGGGACACATCCGAGAGGATGCTTCTGGACACGTCTACGGAGTAGCCCTTCTGGATCCCTCGGTGGATCTATGGCATGTCCAATTCCCTCCAGCGGAACCCGGGAAGAGCACAATCCTGGAGTGCAGTCGTTGCCTAGCCGTAAAGTCCGTTGCCCTTACTGAAATCGAAATGGAGATTCTCGAATCCAAACGCGCGTTGACGCGCCACTGCGAGTGCAGTCAATCGTCCACCATCTGGAAGCAGACGACGCGAGACGTATCGGTCGAACAAAAGAGAATCTCATTCCGAGAACAGTCAATGCCGGAACCGGCCGCGCTTCCTGCGCGAGAGAAACGCAAGGACCGGCGAACAGCCGTGAAGTGGGTCGCGTGCATTCGGTATGCAGGTCAGGAAGAGGTTGCCGTATGCGAAGACATGTCGCGCGGCGGCTTTCGGTTTAAGAGCCGGCGAAAATACACCAAAGGGACTCTGATAGAAGCGGCCGTCCCCTACGTGCAAGCGAACGTGAACATATTTGTTTCCGCTCAAATTGTCTATCACCAGGAATTGTCGGCCACGTCTCACAGGCACGGCGTGTGCTATGTCAAGATGCCGGTAAAATCGGATCAGAATCGATGACCTGGACGATTGCAGCGAAGTTCTCACCTTCTTGCGGTTGTTTTTAGACTTAAGGCAATTCCCTTTGACACTATCACTCTGATTTGGTTGTGTCGCGCACGCAAATTCCGGGGACAAATCCAATGGGCGGCTCGCAGGCGCGGAAAAGAGCTTCATCTTTCGGATTCACGGATGAGGCTCTTTCCCGCAAACTTGGGCGACCTGGAAGAAATGCGAAGAAGATATTGCCCGCAATTTCGAGCCGTGTCGGAGTGTGCTCAGCGAAGGCTCGGCACTGGAGCGAAAATCATGATAAGAGCTCTCGGGTTCATCGAACGGCTCCGGGAAGTTCAAGTACCGAGAATCCCACCGATTTCGCGGCGTGAGATAGTCTTTTGTCCCCACAAACAAAGCTTCTCCTTGCCGGACGTTTTTCGCACCACGTCATGGACGCGGCAAGTTGCAGACTGTCCGCGGCTCGCAAGGAATATTCATCCAGGAACTGCAACGCCAATTCTCGAAGTGGATCGCCGGGAAGGATTTCCCTCCATCCACGGCCCAGCAGATGCAGGCGCGCAAGTGCTCCTTTCTTAGCGGCGTCCGTTATCTCTTTCTCCCGATGGAGGCGGCAAATAGCGCTGTGAACCTCCACGGGGCTTCCCCACCAAACCACAGGCGCAAACTTTCTCAGTCGGGACTGAGCGGAACGGCTCGCTGCTTCGTGGACACACAACGGAACGAGTGCGCTGGCATCCCAAAACGCGGTTACCTGCTTCACGATTCTTCTCTGTCGGCGACCACAGCTTGCATCGCCTTGTTTCCCGCAACACTTCCGGTCGGGATTTTCAAAAGCGCCTTTACATCGAGCCGAATTTGGGGGAGGCGCAGTTTGCCGGCTGCAACCAAGATGAGATCCTGGTCATCGGCGCCCTGCGAGGAGAACGGAACCAGTTTCGCCACGGGCAGATTTCGGTCCCGGATCACCACTTCTTCACCGCTCCGGGCGAATCTAAGATATTTGCTCAACTGGTTCTTCAATTCCGCCACATTCACACTACGCATTCAGCCTCGCTTTCCTTATAGCTATTATAGCCATGAATCACCCCGGAGCGGATGAGATGATCTTAGGATACTGGCCAAATGTGCCGTATCCAGTAGAAGGGGCTGAATCCTAACCGCGCGACCCATTCGTTGCCCCGCCACAAGCGGGGTTTCGTTTATCAGGGCCAGTTTCCCGAGCAGATTTCATGGATTGACGATTCGACGGATCCCATTTCCGTGTGGTATATCGATAGCCGCGGCGGATCCATCGTACGCAGCCGGCCTTGGGACTGAATCGCGACGGCCGCGGGCTCTAGTTGGAGCCATCGGGAAAAAGAGGACAATCACCGATGCTGAATCGTCGAGAGTTTTCGAAGTATTTCGTGGCGGGAGGAGCCGCGCTCCTCGCTCCCAGCGGCGTGTGGCCCGCCGGAAACGCAGCCGCGTCACTCCAGCAACCTGCGAATCAGACGTTTGATTTGCTCATCGAGGGAGGCACCGTCATTGATCCGTCGCAAAAGTTGCACGCGCCGCTGGAAGTGGCGATCAAGGACGGCAAGATCGCGGAGGTCTCGAAAGATATTCCCAAAGAGCGAGCCCTGAAAGTGGTTTCCGCAAAAGATAAGATCGTCACGCCGGGATTCATCGACATTCACGCGCATTGTTATGACGGCGTCGGAAGCGGCATGAATGCGGACCGTTACTGCCTCACACGGGGAGTGACTACGGTCGTGGACGCCGGCTCGGCAGGCTACGCAACGTTTCCCAATTTTCGTAAATACATTCTCAATACGTCCACGACGCGAATCGTCGCCCTCGTCCACATCGGAGCGATAGGAACAGCGATAGGCCCGGGCTCCCTGCAGAATCTCGACTGGGTGAATCCGCAGTTGACGGCCAAAACCGCAATGGACAACAAACCTGTGGCCGTGGGAATCAAAATCCAACTGAGTAAGGTAATCACCGGCGCGGGGGACATGGAGTGTCTGAAAAGAGCGGTGGAGGCAGCGGAAATCGCGCGCCTCCCCTTGATGGCCCACATCGAGGACTCTTACTCTCCGTTGCCCGGCATCCTGAAGATGCTGCGCAAGGGCGACATCTATACGCACATCTACAACAGCAGGACGCACGGCATCCTGGACGCCAACGGGAAAATATTGCCGGAGGCGCTGGAGGCCCGGGAACGCGGCGTGTTTTTTGATCCCGCGCAAGGGCAAACTCATTTGAACTTCGACGTAGCGGACAAATGTTTCCAACAGAATTTCCTGCCGGACACGATCAGCACGGACCTGACCGTCATCGCCGTGGAGAGACGCGTTTTCGATCTGCCCACCATGGTGTCCAAATTCATGGCCATGGGGATCGGTCTCGATCAGGCCATCGGCATGGTCACGTCCAATGCCGCGCGAGTATTTGACTACGGCGCGCAAATCGGCACGCTGCGCCCGGGAAGCGAAGCCGACGTCAGCATTTTTGAGCTGCGCGATGGACAATTTGAATTCGAGGACAGCGACGGCGGAAAGCGCACCGGCCGCCAGATGCTCGTCAACAAAGCCGTGGTGCGGCGCGGTCAAGTGTTCGTAAATGCTGTCTGAAGAATCATTGAGGCCTTGTGGGTACGCGCCGGAATCCGGCGAATGGGTTCACGGGGCAAATGGTCTGGCGAACGATTTGGAAGTAGATCAGGAGGAAGGATGAAATATTTTCTGAAAACTTACGCCATGACTGGTTTGATGGTTCTCGCGCTGGCGGGTTGGGCGGCCAGCAGCGGCTCTGTTTTGAGACGGGCCGCCGAACCCGTTGGCGCGCCTCAGACCCCTGCAACGCACGCGGTGACTCAGGCGGACATGGATCGATGGAAGGTTGAGCTGTCGAATGCGGGACGATGGGGCAAGGACGACCAGAAAGGGGCGTTAAATCTAATCACCCCGGCAAAGCGCAAGGAGGCGGCAGCGTTGGTGAAAGAGGGCTTTGCTGTGTCCCTGGCCCATGACGTCCTGACCGAAAAGGCGATCGACAACCCGGAGCCGTTCGAGAACACGATGGTGGATGTGAATGAAGTCCGGGCGCTGGATAAAATCGCCGTCGCGTTTCACGGGCTGTCGGTCTCGCATATGGACGCCCTCGCGCATCATTATATTCACGGTAAGATATACAATGGGTATCCCCAAAGCGAATACGTAACCATGGAGAAGGGGGCCCTAAAAGGCTCCATCAACAATGTCAAGCAAGGTGTGTTTACCCGCGGCATTCTGATGGATATCCCGAGGCTCAAGGGGGTCGAGTATCTAGAGCCCGGAACGCCGATTTATGTGGAGGACCTGGAGGCGTGGGAGAAAAAGACCGGCGTGAAGGTGTCCGCCGGAGACGCCCTGTTTATCCGCACCGGGCGATGGGCGCGACGCGCCAAATTGGGGCCGTCTGATCCGAGTGTCAGAGCAGGCCTCGACGCGTCCGTGATTCCCTGGCTTAGGCAGCGGGACGTCGCCGTGCTCGCCAGTGAGATGGCGTTGAGCGTGCTTCCGTTCCCTCCCACAACGCAGATCACGGATAAGGACGATTATCTGCCGGTGCATAATTTCGTGATCGCCGCGTTGGGTGTGACCGTTGTCGACGATCTCGATCTCGACGCAGTAGGCGAAGCGGCCGCCGCTCGCAAGCGATGGTCTTTCCTGGTGACCATGGCGCCGATTGCGCTCCCCCACGGCACCGGGTCGCCCATTAATCCTACCGCCCTGTTTTGACCGCGAAATCGATTTTAGGGGCGGTGGCCTGGAAGCCAAGTCGGGAAATGAGATCGGCTACCGCAGCGTCAGGCTTCACCCGTCGCCGGCGTATGGGTCGATTCCCGGCATCGCGATAGAGAAAGGTCATGGGCGGGTGGTAGGCTCTCTGCAGTTCGGAGCAACCTTCTTAAGCTTACCTTCAGGTTCACGGATGTAACTTGCACGGGTAGAAACTGAGGCCTGCGGAATACTATTGTCAAACAAATTGTCTGCTGGGAACTTCTGAATCAAAAAGGAGAAACTCATGTCACTGCGTCGATTCTTGGGCTTATTGTGTTGGGCAACGGTTCTCGCCATTTGCGTTCTGCTTGTTTCCCCCGGAGTATTCCACGCCGCGCCACAGAATTCGGGCTTTCGAGTGATCCGAACCATTCCACTCGGCGGCGAAGGCGGCTGGGACTACGTGACAGTGGATTCTGATGCCAAGCGCATCTACATCCCTCGCAGTACGCACGTCATGGTGCTCGACGAGGAATCAGGCAAGGTCATCGGCGACATCCAAGGCATGAACGAACTGCATGGCGTTGCGGTCGCGCCGGAATTCAACCGCGGATTCGTGACCGGCAACAAATCGGAGAAGGAAGGCACCATCTACATTTTCGATTTGAAGACGCTGAAACTAACCTCCTCGATCCCATCGGGCAGCATAGACACCGATTCGCTTATCTACGACCCGGGGACAAAGCACGTCCTTGTCAACAACGGTGACGGAGCGAGCCTGACCGTGGTTGACGCGGCGACGGAGAAAGTCGTTGGCAGCATGAAATACAACGCCAACCCCGAGGCAGCGGTAGCCGACGGCAAGGGAAGCATCTTCCAAGACTACGAAGACAAGGGTCAAGTGATGGAATATGACGCGAAGACGCTGACCATCAAGAACAAGTGGCCCACGGCGCCATGCGTCTCGCCCGTTGGCATGGCAATGGACAAGGCGAACCGCCGGCTCTACGTCGCCTGCCGCGGCAAAGGGCCCACCGCCCCGGGAGTGCTGGTGGTCATGAACGCAGACACCGGCAAAGTCGTAACGTCAGCGCCCATCGCCATCGGGGTTGACGGAGATGTTTTCGATCCGGAGACGGGCAACGTGTTTGCTGCATGCCGGGACAGCGGAGACGGTAAGACTGGCGTAACCAAAATCTTCCACGCGGATTCACCCGATAAAATCAGTTTGGTCGCCGACGTCAAAACGATTTACGGCGCGCGGACGATTTCGCTGGATCCGAAGACCCACCACGTCTTTTTGATTGGCACGGAAAAGAACGATCCTGTGCCGCCCACAGCCAAGAACCCGAATCCCCGGCCAAAGCCGGATCTCACCACGTTTCAGGTGATCGAGATCGGGAAATAGGCCGAAAGCAATCCCAAGCGCCTTCGTCTTTGCGCTTGCAAAGACTGGGCTTACTGTCTTTTCCGGCGGGCTCTACCTGGAGCCCGCCGGAATCGTTTTGCCTGGCGGCCCCTCGCGCCCTAGAATCCTATTCCGTGAGATTCGGGGGTTGGCCCGCCCAGCCTTAGAGAGCGTAGTTGACATCCTTCAGCACAGCGACTAGCATCCGGCCCAAGTCGGATACCGACATCGAGACAAATCGAGGAGGTGAAAGGTGAACACTGCTACACGGTTGCGCTATCTCCGCGTTGTGTTGGTTGTCGTGGGTTTGATTTTCATTGTTGGCGTTTACCCGCTCATGATGGCCTGGTGGCCCGCAGGGTGGCGATGGCAACCCAACCAACCACATTACGAACAAATGATCCTCGGGGTCTATGCAACCCTGGGCGTATTTCTTATCATGGCCTCGCGAAACCCCCTGCAGCACCGTAGCTTGATTTGGTTTACAGTCTGGTCAAGCCTTGTTCATGCAGGGATCATGGCCGTGCAAGCGATCAATGCTCCTGCAGAGCACGGTCACCTCCTGGGAGACATCCCTGCGCTAGCCATCGTGGCCGTGGCTCTCGCGATATTGACGCCCCGCGGCGCCGTTGCCGAAACGGCCTAGATCGAAGCAGACCAATGCGAAGACAAACGGTAATGCTCGCACTCATCGTGATTACAGCCGCTGGATTCGTGACGGGCTTGCTGGTCGCCAGCAAAATGCAACGCGTCCAGGCGCAAGCGAAGCCTATCTCAGCCTTCCCGGCCGTTCCTGGACAAAAGGGCGGCGAGGACATCACCGGGCCTTATGAAGCCGTAGTTGACTGACCAAAGCCTTTGACTTCCCTTCCCGGTCACGAAAATTGGACGTGGGGAGCGGTCGAGGGAATCTTCGCCGAAAGTCCGAATCGAGTCTTCATCGCGCAGCGCGGCGAATTGCCGGCCTTGAAGCGGCCCATGAATACTCCGATTCCGCAGATTGGGCCGAGCCTCTCCTTTCCCACTGGCGAAGTGCCGTTCCGAAACGCGTCGCAAGGCCCGGTTGCCAGCTTGCCCGGCGGAGGCGCTCCAGGCGATTTGCCCGAGGACGCCGACAAAAACTAGAGCGGCAAGGTGGGCGTCGACGCGCGCTGGGAGCATAACCTCGTGGTGGTGGACTGCGAGCGGTAAAATCTCCGAGGACTGGACGAAGTGGGACGCCTTTTTCAAGCGGCCTCATGCCGTGTACATCAATCCGTACGATGCCGAGAAAGAGCGTCTGGGTCGTCGACGACTACAAGCATGCTATATTTAAGTTCAGTAACGATGGAAAGCAATCTTCTGCAAACCATCGGCACGCCCGATCAATCCGGCGCGGACGACAAGCATTTTAATCGGCCCACGTTTCTCACGTGGCTGCCGGACAGCACCATGTTCGTCGCGGACGGATACAACGGCACGCGCGTCGCGAAATTCGATAAGACCGGAAAATTCCTGCTGGCCTGGGGCGAAAAAGGCGTCCCGCCGAACGAGACGCGTCCCGGCTATTTCAATGTCGTGCACGGCATCGCCGCTGACCCGGTCACGCGCCGCGTGTATGTGGTCGATCGCAGCAATCACCGCATCCAGGTTTTCGATGAAAACGGAAAATTCGTCGACCAATGGCCGGTCGACAAATATTCCTCCGATAAATTTCCTGTACCTGTCCGCCGACCGGAATCTGTGGGCCGCGGACGACAGGAACTCGAAAATCGTCGAGTACGATCTCGAAGGACATTTGCTATACGCGTGGGGCACGCTGGCCGACTGGCCCGGAGGCCTCTTCAACACGCACGGAATGAGCGTCGATCAGGAAGGCAATTTCTACGTCGCCGAAGTTGGCAACGGCCGCGCGCAAAAGTTCCGCCCGCGCCAGGGTGCGAATCCGGCGCTTTTGGTCGGCAAGCCGGTTTACGCGGCGTGGAAATGACCGGCGTTGATGCATTGCGGTTTGGACATTCAACGGAGATCACAAAAGAAAACTGCACCCTTCACAAAACAAATGCGAAGAGTGCGGCACCCACCGATTCAAAGTCAAAGGCCGAGCCACTCGCCTAGCGCAGCAGGGTCTGGAATCCTGCTTGGGCGAAATGCCGGTCGTGAGTAAGCGCAGCCGTGAGGCGCTCCTCTTCCATGATTAGAAAACTAGCACAGTCCGTCAGACTCCAGCTCTTGTCCGCCATGTCCTGATATCGCTTCAGTGCTTTTTCGAAAAGCTGGCTTGTTTGGGGGACGATAGCGATCTGGGGCGTGTCTCGAAGCGAATCCACGGCCTTCGCCGCCGCTTGGCGCGGACGCGGCCCGTAATCGCTAAAGCTGTTCAGGAACTCAGTGAGAACCATTTCGCTCGTTACGATTTGGTTGGGACCGTATTCGCGCGAAGTTGCGGAGGTTTTTTGGTGGAGATCGTCGCGAGGGTTTAGAAGGGCGATCCAGTAGCCCGTGTCAGCAAACACGCGCTCCATCAGGAAGTTTTCTGGCCCCCGTGGAGATAGTGATCGACATTCTTCGAAAGGTCAGCAGGGATGCTCTCCCAATCCTTATCGGGGACATCGCTGGCGATACTCTCAAAAGCTGCCGCGAGATTGGCTTTGCCGTTTGAAGGAGGGCGACGCATCTGGTTCTCACGTTCCTGGAGGAGTTCCAGACCCTCGCGGACAACTTCATCAGCGGAATGATACCGGCCGCTGCTGACCTTCTCAGCAATCAGGCGCTCAAGATCCGGGCTTAAGGATATCTTCATGGCTAACTCTGGAGATAGTTTAGCAGATATAATCTTAAATTGCGGCCTGGTATCTGCGGTATACCGCTCGCCGTATCCCCCGTTGTGGCCTCATTGGCGGGCACACGGCCGGGTGCCCGATCCTGCCCGGTTTTGGAAGGGTCGGGGCTTTTGACTTTTCTTCCGCGTATAGACAAGCCCAGAAGTCGATCCCGTTCCTCGATCAACAAAAAACCGCACCCTTGCGAAAAGCGCATAAATGCGGCACGCAATCTCTCAAAATCAACAATCTCAAAATCACTCCGCGTCGGGCGCCGCCCAGGCACGGTGCGATGATGAATCTCGACGGAATTACCGCGTGGGATCGGTGCCGACGGGTTGCGGGACGTTAAGATGGCTAGCCGCCAGGATCGAATCATGAGTCCGTTCGTGGTCGAGAGATCGTTCTCTCCAGACGGCGTAAATCGCGGGGTAGACGAGGAGTTCTAGAATGACCGAGGTGCAGATGCCACCGATCATGGGGGCGGCGATGCGTTTCATGATTTCCGAGCCGGTGCCGGTGGACCATAGGATGGGGATCAGGCCGATGCTCATGGTGGCGAAGGTCATGAATTTGGGGCGCAGGCGCTTGGCCGCGCCCTCCACGATGGCTTCATACAATTGCGCTTTCGTGAGGCGCGCGTGGTCGCGCCGGGCCTCTTCATACGCGAGGTCGAGATACAGGAGCATGAACACGCCGGTTTCGGCATCGATTCCGAGCAGGGCCAGCACGCCCAGCCACACCGCGAAACTCATGTTGTAGCCGAGCGCGGAAACCATCCAGACCGCGCCCACGGCCGAGAAGGGCACCGCCAGCGTCACGATCAGCGTTTTCACGACCGATTGTGTGCTGCAATAAATCAGGAAAAAAATCAGCGCGATCGTCACCGGCACGACAATCATCAATCGCTGCCGCACGCGCTGCGCGGATTCGTATTGGCCGCTCCAGAAGAACGAATAGCCGGCCGGCAGCTTCAGTTTGTTTTGCAACTCGCGCTGCGCCTGGTCGACGAAATCTCCCACCGGACGATTCCCCAGATCGATGAAAACGTACTCGGTGAGCAAGCCATCCTCATTGCGAATCATCGCCGGGCCGGTCAGCATGTGAATGGTGGCTAGTTCCGATAAAGGGATTTGCTTCTCTCCGTTGGTGGACACCAGCACCTTGTTCAGCGATTCCAGATCGGACCGGAAATCACGGAGATAGCGAACGTTGACGGGGTAGCGCTCCTGTCCTTTGACGATGGTGCTGATGTTTTCGCCGCCGACCGCCGTCGCGAGGGTGCTCTGCGCGTCGTCGATGGAAAGCCCGTACCGCGCCAGCGCTTGGCGATCCCAATTCACGTCCAGAAAGAAGCCTTCGCCGACGCGTTCGGCGAACACATTGCGCGTCCCGGGAATGGCGCTCAGAAGTTTTTCGGTCTGCTGCCCAATTTCCTGAATCTTATCCAGATCAGCGCCTTGAATTTTCAGACCTACCGGGGTGCGTATGCCGGTGCTCAGCATGTCGATCCGGCCGCGGATCGGCATCGTCCAGGAATTCGATAGGCCCGGAATTTTCACCGCCTCGTTCATCCTCGCAACCAATTCTTGTTCCGAAATGTGGTCCGCGGTGATGTGGCGCAACGCGGGGAGCAGCCATCCGGGCGCCCAGGAGGAATACCATACGTGGGCGTCGCGCCACTCCGCTTGCGGCTTCAGAACGATTACCGTCTCGAGCATCGAAAGCGGCGCTGGATCGGTCGCCGTGTCGGCGCGTCCCGTCTTGCCCAGCACGTGATCGACTTCCGGGAAGCTCATCACGATTCGATCGGTCAGCTGCAGCAGCCTTTGCGATTCCGCGATCGAAATGCCCGGCATGGTGGTAGGCATGTAGAGGATCGAGCCTTCGTCCATCACCGGCATAAATTCCGTGCCCAGTCTCCAGAACATCGGAATCGTCAGAACAATCAGGGCCACCGCGCCGGCAATGACTTGCATCTTCCACCGCAGCGTCCAGCGAACCACCGGCTCGTACCAGCGCATGAGCGGACCGGTGATCGGGTGATCTTCTTGCGAACGAATCCGTCCTCCCAACAGAGTATCGAGGGTGCGCTGGAACCAGCCGCCGGAAGCGGCCAGCAGGCTCCGGCGCCGCACCAGCAGCAGCCGTAACGCCGGTGTGAGCGTGATGGCCAGCACCGCGGCCACCACCATGGCGAAGTTCTTGGTGTAGGCCAGCGGCCGGAACAGCTTCCCTTCCTGCCCCTCCAGCGCCAGCACCGGTAAGAACGCCACCGCGATCACCAGCAAGGCAAAAAAGGTGGGTCCCGCCACTTCCTTGACCGCCGCTAATATCACATCGTCGTGCGAAAAAGGCTCGCCGGCCCGTTCGTACATCTCCAGCTTCTTGTGCGTCTGCTCGACCACGACAATGGCGGCGTCCACCAGTTCGCCGCACGCGATGGCGATGCCGGCCAGCGACATCACGTTGATGCTCACGCCCGCGTAGTGCAGCGGAATAAACGTGAGCAGCACGGTCACCGGAATCGTGACCACCGGAATCGCGGCGCTCGGAAAATGCCAAAGAAAAATCACGATGACGACCACCACCGTGAGAATGACCGCGATCAGCGTCAGCCGCGCATTCGAGATCGCGCGCCCAATCAGTTCGGACCGATCATACACGGGCACTATTTTTACGCCCGCCGGCAATCCCGGCTCGATCTCTTTCAGCCGCGTCTTGACACGATTGATGACATCCAGTGCGTTGCTGCCCTCGCGCATAATCACGATTCCCGATACCACTTCCCCCGTCCCATTCAGATCGGTCGCGCCCCGCCGGATATCCGGCCCGATGACCACTTTTCCCACATCCTTAATCCGCACGGGAGCCCCGTCGAAGGCGCTGAGAACGATGTCCTCGATGTCCTGGGGCGAGCGCAGGTATCCCCGCCCGCGAATCATGTATTCGGCCCCGCCGAATTCCAGCAGCCGCGCCCCCGACTCCCGGTTCCCTTCCCGGACCGCATCGGCCACGCGGGAGATCGGAATTCCGTAGGAACGCAGCCGGTTCGGGTCCACGTTGACTTGATACTGTTGCGTGAATCCGCCCAGGGAAGCCACCTCGGCCACGCCGGGAACGGCCTTCAAGTAATATTTTAAATACCAATCCTGGTACGAGCGCAACTCGCCCAAGTTATGCTGCGAGGATTCGTCCTTCAGAACATATTGAAATACCCATCCGAGCGAGGTCGCGTCCGGTCCCATTTCCGTCCGCACGTCCGAGGGAAGCCTGGCCGTCACGCTGGAAAGATATTCGAGCGTTCTCGAGCGCGCCCAATAAATGTCGGTCCCTTCGTCGAAGATCACATACACGTAGGAGAAACCGAAATCGGAAATGCCGCGCACCGTTTTCACATGCGGCGCCCCGGTCATGGCGGAGAGGATCGGGTAGGTGACCTGATCTTCGATGATGTCCGGACTGCGGTCCCACCGGGATAAGATGATGACCTGGGTCTCACTCAGGTCGGGGATGGCATCCAGCGGGAGATGCGTCATGGACCAGATTCCCCAGGCGCAAGCCGCGGCCACCAGCGCAAACACCAGGTACTTGTTTCTGACCGAGAATTCGATAATTCGATTAAACATGCGCGCCTCGGTGCGCGTCCAGAACCTGTGCACGGGTGCGGGCTCTACTTGGAGCCCGCCTATAGAGGTTGCCTACGTCCACGCCTGCTTCCACGAACCGGGCAGGATTTTGCAAGGAAGAGGCTCGCTGGGAGGAGTGCATGCGGCTCTCGGAATCAATCAGGAAATTCCCTGCAATGACAATCCGGTCACCGAAGCGCAGGCCGCTCGTCACCGTGATGTAGTCGCCGTAGGCGGCTCCCACCGTCACGCGGCGCGGCTCGAACACGCCGTCGCTGGTTTCCACGTAAACAACTTTTTGCAGGCCGCTATCCAGAATCGCTTCTTGCGGAATGGAAACCCCCGGAGGGGCCTTGCTACTGAACTCGAGATCCACGAACATGTCCGGCCGGAGGAGCAAGTCTGGATTCCGCGCTTCCAGGCGCAGCTTTAAGGTGCGGGACGTGGGATCGAATACCGGAGGATCCTGGCTCACGGTGGCGTACACCGTCTTCGCTCGCTCGCGCACGCTCACCTGCACGCGGGTACCCGGGCGAAACAACTGTGCCTCGTTGCTAAAAATGTCCGCCGTGATCCACACGCTCGTCAAATCCGCGATGCGGTAAAACTCATCGCCCGGCTCAAACCGCTGGCCCGCCGAGACGCTGCGCGATAGCACCACTCCGTCGATCGGGGAGTTCAGCGTCACGTCACGCGTGATCTGATGCGTTTTGGCCAGCTCCTTAATTTGCGGTTCCCCCATGCCCAGCGCGCGCAATTGTTCCTCATTGATTCGCATGTTCGCGTCGCTCGGCCTCGTGGCCGCTTCCTGCTCCTGGGTGCCTCGGAAGCGGTCCACCGAAGCGACGGAAGCGATGGAGCCCAGGTAGGCCTGCTCGGCATTGCGGAAATCGCGGCTATAGACGGTCGCCAGGACCTGGTCTTTTTTCACCAAAGTCCCTTCCGTGTTGTTTTCCACCGATTCGACCCAGCCCTCCGCTCCCGCCATGACTCGATGCAACCGAGTTTCGTCCGCCTCCACGCGTCCCGTCGTGCGGATCAATCTCGACCCCGAGTTCTTTTCCACCGTTTGCACACTCACCCCGATCAGCCGCTGCTTTTCGGGGTCGAGATAGACCGCTCCCGGCTGCAGTTGCAGCTTGGCGGCCGGGTCGTCACCCTCATACACAGGCACCAACGCCATTCCGCAGTCCGGCGCAATTCCAGGCTGATCCGAACGGTACGCCGGATGCATGGGGTCGACGTAGAAGAGAATGCGCTGGGAGGCCGTGCCATCCTTGCGCCTGGAACCTCCGCTATAGCGTCCCACCAGAAAGGCAGCCAATGCGAAAGCCAGGACCGCGCCGATCGCAGCCGTTTTTTTCATGAATGTCTTGCCTGCCTCCCGGACCGCGCGCATAAGACCCGCCTGCCAAACCTTACCACGCGAACCAGCCTGCCGGGTATTATTGCGTGAGAGAGAGCCGAGGAGGCGATGGAGGGGCAGGCCCCTCCACGTTTTTCGTTTCCTGTCCCATGCTAACACGAACACCATCTTTGGCCGAGAGTCATTGGATCTCCCGGTAGCGGGAGAGGCGCTCCACTCATCCCTCGAAGCTGTTGTTTGAATTACTGAGGCTTACTGAAACGCGATGCCTCCAAATTGGGATTCACGACCACTTTCTCGACCACTATTTTTTCCGTTCGCTTCACACCATCAACGACCGTCTCATTCACGTAGGGAATCATCAGGCCGTTCACAGAACGATAGTCGCGGAGGTAGGTTGCTACGGGATGGAATTTGCCATCCAAGTGGCGGGGCGTCCCCTCAACCTTCACATCGAGAAAGGTCTGTGCGTCAACCCAAATGTGTTGGACTTGACCGCTCTTCAACGTGAGCTTGAGATTGTACGCATCGTGACCTTCTACTTGCTGGATTCCTTCAAGCTGTACCCTAGTTCCTTTGGCCGCACAATCCACCAGGGGGCCATCTAAATCCGCCTGCATCGACGCGGCTTTCAATTCCTGCGGGGAATAGGGTTCTACATCGTGGCGGTTCAGGAACGGCCGCAGCTTCCAACCGTTGGTCCCGTCATAGACCTGCACCGCGGTCTGGCCGTTGAACTGAAGCTCCAGCCGCGTTTTACGTGCTCGCTCCATCTCCAACACGAAGGGCAACTGCACATTTTGCTTTCCCCCTGCTTCCAGCTTGCCGGACATGGACATGGTCGTGACCGCCCGCCAGGCTTGCAGGCCGCCACGGGCCGTGACGTTCTTCTCAACGACCTGCGCAGCACTGAGCCGGTCGACCGGTGGCGTAGCCGTATCCGCGAGGACCGCCAGGGGAATGGCAAATGACAGGAGAATTATGGGCAGAATCATTTTTCGCAACATAGATCAATCACTCCTTAAGGTTTCTTGACCGCAAGCGTCGGCATGGATGGTTCGACCACCAGTCCCTCGGCGCGAAACGAGCCAATTGCAATGTTCACTCGACTTCCAGGTTTCACAAATCTGTTGTTGTTTAAGAAGACCATCCAGTATTCCCGGCCATTCTCGGGGTCGGCAACCTGGCGCAACTTCCCCGCATTTTCCGTCTCCGGAATTCCGAGTTTGTCGCCCGAAGTCGTATCGGTCAGAACGGGATTCAGCTTCGGATCGTTGAGCACCTTGGCTTTGGCCGCATCCACAACCACGTAACTGAACCGAATGATTGACCCAGAGGCGGTTTCCCGAACATGTACGTCCCTAATTCCCCAGAAGCGCTCATACATCTTTTCTGCGTGAGTACTTCTCGGGTCACTTGGTAGGGCAGAGGGTGGATTGGCGGAAGCTGGGGCCGGTGAAGCCGCTGGGACAGAAGAAGCGGTCGGGGTCGCTCCGGGCTTATCCTTCCCTTGGGTCACCTGCGCACGCGCTACGGGAACGACGATGCTGCTCACGAGCAACCCCGCGAGCAGCAGTTTTGAGCCGAGTTCTAAACCCTTGACCATATTCCCTCAGGTACCATTATACACGAGGACTGCCATTCGCCTGCTGTTGGGGGGTGACCGGACTGCCCCCCCACCTAGATTGGTTGGCGCTGAAGTTGAGGCTGGTGTTGCCAGCCGTACCTCCCGCTCCCGCCAAATTGTTCCTGATCCCTATTGAGCAACTCCAGTTAATGCAGCCGTCTGCGGAGCGCCGTTGGCATCGTCGGCGACCGATAGAGTGCCGGCCTGTGTCGAGTTCGCTCCATCTGATGACTTCGGTGAGAACCGCACGGTAATCTCGCAACTCGCTCCAATATTCAGAGTCGCGGTGCAATGCGTACCTAAAGTGGAATAGTCGGTTGAAGCGCCCACGTACGAGATCGCAATGGAGGTCAGCGCCACATTCGCGGTGTTGGTTAGAGTGAATGTACGTTGACGTATTGTGGACGATCCGCGAGTCAAACTGCCGAAGTTGCAGACTGTGCCTGTGCCACATGCTGTTCCTACTGGGACTAATGTGGCGGTTGCGATCACTCCGTTGCCAGATAGCGATACCGGTGAGCCGATGACAGAAACGGCGGGCTTGTTGCTGTCTGTGATGGTCAGCGTTGTATTCGCCGCACCAGTTACGGTTGGCGCGAATACCACGTTGATCGTGCACTTCCCCTGTGCTGGCGTCAAGGTTCCAGTGCACGTACCGCCCGCCGACCCCGTCGGCCGCGAGTAGGGCGGCGAGAACGGCAGGGTGATACCGGTCAGGTTTGCGGTCCCGGTATTGTACAGCGTGAGAGTTAATGTCTTGTTCGCCGTCACCCCCACGGTTCCGAATGCCAGGGAAGTCGGCTGCACAGAAGCAATCGCTCCAGCCACGCCTGTCCCGGTTAGCGATACGGGTGAGCCAGTGACAGAAACGGCGGGGTTGTTGTTGTCTGTGATGGTCAGCGTTCCATTCGCCGGACCGGTTGTTGTCGGCTGGAAGAACACGTTGATCGTGCAAGTTGTGCCCGCAGTCAGGGAAGTCCCGCAGGTGCTGCCCGCCGCCTGGTGGTAAGGACCCGAGAACGCCAGGGTGATACCGGTCAGGTCTGCGGTCCCGGTATTGTGCAGCGTGAGAGTTTTCGGTGCGCTAGCTGTCCCCGTATTGTGGGCTGAAAAAGCCAGGGAAGTCGGCGACACAGAAGCAACCGCGTGAGCCACGCCTGTCCCGGTTAGCGATACTGGCGAGCCAGTAACGGAAACGGCGGGATTGTTGCTGTCTGTGATGGTCAGCGTTCCATTCGACGGACCGGGTGCCGTCGGCTGGAAGAACACGTTGATCGTGCAGGTGGTGGTCGCAGCCAGGGACGTCCCGCAAGTGCTGCCCGCCGCCCGCTCGTGGTAAGGACCCGAGAACGTCAGGGTGATACCGGTGAGGCTTGACCCACCAGTATTTGTCAGTGTGAGAGTTTGCGATGCGCTAGCCGTCCCCGTCGTGTGGGGTGAAAAAACCAGGAGAGTCGGCGTCACATTCACAATGGGAGGAGTTGGGAACTCAACCGCGCCTATATCAATCGGCAAGCCACTGCCGTTGTCTGGCCTCGGGGTCCCGAAGAAATCCGTGTTGGGCGCCAGAGAGTAGGTTGAAGCGGCATTGGTGATGGCGTTGAAGGCCGGTGAAGCTGCCGTGCAGTTTACGCTGGGCGCACCAGGGCCACCGCATATGCGGTAGTCACCGAGCGGCACATTGTAGCCGGCGCCGCCATTCGCTATCGTTGGATTCGATAACGTCAGCGGGCCGTAGAACATGTTGATGTAGTTGTTACCTTCGTCCGTGGTCGCCGCCGGATTGAGCGTGAACACCGGGTAGAAGGGGTTGATGTCTGGAACGCCTGGAGACCCAGCGATACCGCCGTTTCCTCCATTGTTGCATCCGGGAGCACTTGCGTTGGTCGAGCAGATGGACCCTGCAATCTCTGGAGGCACGCGTGAACCGTTGCAGTACTGTTGGACGACGCCCGCAGAGCCGGGAGTCAGGTTGCCGCTCGTCCCGGCGTACCCAGGATCGCCCAGGATCGAGTACTGCGGCATAAACTGGAATCCCGATCCGTGGTTGCCGGCCGTTGTATCTCCATAGACTCCGATGTCCCAGTAGGTTGCACCAGTGGGGCAGGATCCTGTGGAGCCGATATTCGTGATCGCGTTAATCTGGTTTAACGACGGAACCAGGGTGACTGCGGACTGCAAGCCCGCTCCCGGACTACTCGTAGTGATATGAAATGCCCGGTTCTGCCAGATCAGGTTGTTGGCCATCACCGGGTTCGAGAACTGGTCGCAGTTCAGTAGCGGAACGCCGGCTGAGCCGATCGTAGCGCAGTTGGCAGCGTTGACGGATGCAGTTGTGGAGAACGCAGCGCTCAAGGCCGCGCTGTGATGTTCCGAGGCCACGCCTGCAGGCTCGAAGTTCGACTGAGTCACGCCCAAGCCTGTGCAATTTGGATTGGCGACAGGGTCGCAACCTGGGGGCGGCTGGTTGGCGTTGGGAGCTCCAAGGGTGTCGAAAAGGACTCCCGCCGAGGCCGTATCGTCGTTGGAGATGACGGTATTGTTGATAAAGTTGACTTTCACCGCATCGTAGATGGAGACGCCGCCGCCGATCCAGCCAGCCACGTTGTCCGCGATGATGTTGTTGGTGACGCTAATGCTGTCCCAACCGGCAGGCTTTGTTTTGTTGAGGGTCACGTCGTTTCCGTTGATGTTCTGCAACCGGAGACCGCCGCCACTGCCGCTTTCGGCGGTATTGCCCATGATCAGGTTCGCGTTGACGCGCAGGTTGTAGCCGGCGCCATCGGTGAGCCCTGGGGGGCAATCCATGTCAATCGTGGCGTTCTCGCAGGCCATACCATCTGGAGGTCCACCCTGAACGATAAGCCCGCCACCATGCGTGGTGAGAGACGTGTTAAAGCTCTGGTTGAAGATGAACGTATTGTGGTTGATGCCTTGATTCGGGTCCGCCGGATCCAGCTGGCTGAACCCGTAGTGGGCCATACCACCGCCGTCGCCCGTGCTCATATTGCCGCACACCCAGTTGTAGTTGAACTTATAGTAGTCGGAGCCCAAGCAGAGGGTTACGCCACCTGCCGCCGCCGGCGTGTTGGAGTTCAATTCGTCGCCATAGGCCATATTGAAAGTGACGGCGTTGTTATGAATGTTCACAAACTGGTTCCACAAGTAGGGTTGCATAAGAGAGAGGCCAGTGCGGGGGTCCGTCGTGAAAGTCCCTTCGGCCGCTTCCGGCTGCCCGACGACGATACCGCCGGCAAGCGTTCCACCGTTTCCGTGGACACGGTTGTTGGAGACTTCCAAGTGGTTATCCCACCCGTGGATGAATATTCCTCCTCCACCCTGTGAACTGTTGGTGAAGGTGATGCCATCGATTCGAGACGGTGCGCACCAGAAGTTGGAATGGAAAGTGCAATCATTAACGGCTATTGGTGAGGAGAATGGGATTCACGCCAGCTTCCCCTCCCGCAATCGCTGCGGCATTCGCCATGCCCTTGGCAAGCACGGTGATGGCCGACCCCTCGTAAGCTCCCATGAGGGTGGGTTCCTGCAAGAGCTCCGCCAAGTTACCGTTGGTGGTGGCGTCCCATCCGACAACAGCCTCCTGAGGCACCGGATCAGACCTGATTGTTCATGGTCGAATTACAAAAGTAAGTGCTCGATGGATCGTACGGATTTGTGGGTTTGCCCGTTTTCAAATTGATGGCGTTGTTGATGACTCCACCATTCAATGCCAAACCAAAGAGGCAGTTGACTTCTCTGCGCCATGGCTCAAGGAGCTGGCCAGAAGGTTGGGTATTCGCGTTAACGGTAACGGACGCGGCGCCAACGCCTTGCAGGCGGATCGGCTTCCACATGAGCAGCATCTCGGTGTAAGTACCCGGCTTAACGATAATCAGATCACCTGGATTAGCGCTATCGATCGCGGACTGGATCTCGTCCCCCGGTGAGACGTAGGTGGGGGGGATTCCCGCCGACTGTAACTGTAACGGCGTCAATGGACTGCCTTCCGTTGCCCGAGGTGATGACCAGTTGTCCGCACCTTCCAAACGTAGCAAGGGCCTGGTTCAAGCTGAGGGATTTGGTATAGCTGCTGGCGCACAAGGGCAGCGCACTGGACCCGCCAGTAAGTGAGTTGGGCACAGTAAGTGTGATTTTGGTGTCAGTCCACGTGTTCACCGGCACGTTGATGCCACCGATCGTCACGCTACCGGAACCTTGTGAGGGACCAAAGCCGTAGTGGCGCGTGATGAATTTCTGGTTGAAAGGAGCGGTCGTCGCAAATGGACCAGAATACGCATGGTTGGGCACCAGCTGATCGCCCAGCGCAGTAATGGTCAATGTGCTGCCAGTGCCCTTGACATAAGGCCCAACGCCATCGCCATCGACTTCACTAACGGCTGGCGTGGCATCCGGATAGTTGCAATCGGGCGGGTTGTAACCCTCCGCAAAGGCGGAAGTTGGAACAACCGGCGTATCCAGGTAAGACGTATCCGCAGGCATGAACGCGTTTTCGTAGCAGAAGTTGCTATACGCTGGGTTGTATAATGGATCGGTGATCATCGTCCCACCGGGACCCGGGATAGGTCCTGGATCGTTCATGCACGTAACCATCATGTTCGGCGCATAACCTGTCGGGTTGGGCGGATTGACCTCCCAAGTCGAATAAGTCATTCCGTTGAAAATTCCCCACTGGTCCGAATAGACACGCGACGTTTCGAGTCCATTGAAGTCCCGGATGGAAATGGGCAGGTTGGGCACGGCAAATTTTTCTCCGAAATCAGGCGAAGCCGGGTCAAATTCGGAGGAGAAATCGTCCAGAATGAAACCTGTATAGTGGGAAGCGGCTGGCGTCTTGGTCCAGACGAAGAAGTCCGTTTGCGCTTGCATCTGGTCTTCCAGCGTCACTTCTTTGCGGTTGCAGAGACGGCGAGAAGAACCCGCGAACGGCGCCACCTGGCCTGATTCCGGGGAGATGCTCATG
This sequence comes from Terriglobia bacterium, assembly GCA_963811715.1. Taxonomy (GTDB): domain Bacteria; phylum Acidobacteriota; class Terriglobia; order Acidiferrales; family UBA7541; genus Palsa-360. Next base: position 791,078 of record CAWESM010000001.1, on the reverse strand, counting down.
ATAATCGGGGACGACACGTAGAGCACCCACGCAGGGCGCGGTCATGACGATGAGTCCACCGGGTCCGAAGGTGCTGGGGAGAGTATGTCCCAGGTCCGTAGTCGGATCGGTGGCGCCATTCCGGAGTGCCTGGCCGGGCCGTACGCCGGGTTGGTGTTGTTGATGGTCGCCTGGTCCGGCACGATGAAGATGTTCGACATGGCGCCAAACTGCTGCGTCACGGGTGCGATGTAGTTGTCACCGATGAGGATGTTCTTGTCCTCTTCCTTGACGATTTCGTATCCCTGCGGGGGTATAACCTCGACGACGTACTTGCCGGGCAACAAGGCTGAACATATCGTGCTAGCACAGGTCGGCGAGGGGAACTGGTACATGCCATCGTACGGGGCCGGCTGTATTTGGTTGAAGACACGCAAGCCGTCGTAACATTTGAATTGTGAATGGTCTGGCCGCGCGATATTCGGATAGAGGTAGTTCGGCGTGTCCGTGAGCGTGAAGGGCACGAATGGATCACTAAGTGACTGCCCGGGGCAGCTCATGTTGGGTATGTTGTTGCCCAAAACAGGGTCATTATGTGCGCCTTGCGCCCAAGCATCCCAGCTGGAAGTTGTGGTTGTGTCGATCAACTTCAACGTTGGCGTCCCGTCTGGACCCGTTCCCTCCAGATACAGGTTGATGGTCACGTTAGGAACCAGGGGTTCCCACAGGTTCTGGAATTGCTGACTCACGTCGTCAAACGGCCGCGTTGAGGAGTAAACGACGTGACCGCGGATTCCGCCCGTCTCCCCGACCGCGTACGGTATTTTGCCCCAATCGAGGATTTGCGTCTGGCCCAAGAAACCCTGCAGTCCTTCTGAAAGGACGGTGCCGGCATCGACTCGAGCGGTGGAAAACGTGCTGGTATTCGGACGGCCAGTGGGTCGCGGTCCCGTTCCATTCCATCCCATGTCGGTGCAGTCGGCCTTTGCGCAATAGAACGAGCCATTGATCAGCAGATTGCTGGGAAGCGGGACAGGTTCCGTCGAGTTCAGTATTCCCTGGTATGGACTGATATTACCATTGCCGCAAGTACCTGTTCCTGAACTACCGAGTGTGTTTGCTGAATTGCAGCCACTCGCGGGACCGTCGACGGTTCCGCCGGCGTCGTAAACCACGTGCACGCCCGTCCCCTTGAACCGCGTGGTGTCCGATTCGATGACATACCAGTTGAACAAAGGAAAGGTTTCGTTAAAGTGCGACAAACCGTTGATATCGGAGAGCAGCGTATTATTGATCTTGCCATTCCGTAGGCGAATCCGGGTCGGAACCTGTAAAAGTCCAGGTTCGCCAGGATCCTGAATGCCGTTGCCGTTCAGGTCCATGAACGTGTTGTTCCAGATGTGGGTCTGCCAGGTAAAGGCAGAGTAGTCCACATTTAATACCTGGTTGGGGCCCTTTAGGGTGATCGACTTGCTCGTGCCATCGACGATCAGGTCGAGCCACTGGTCGAACACAACGAGCGCCCAGTTACCGTCGGGAATTCCCGTAAACTGGAAGTGTCCATTCTGATCGCACTTGGTAAAGGCGAATGTCTCTCCGTCAGGGTCGCCCAGGGCAACGTAGCACTCGGTATGTGACAGCGCAGCGTAATCCGTCTGATCGCCCACAGAGCCGACAGGGTTGACCAAACTGTCGCTTAGATACTCGTTCGGCGGACGCGACTCGTGCAAGTTTGTGACTTGGCCATTTACAGTGTTGTTGCAGGTGGCGAGAAGCGCGCCGACGCAGATATCCGTACTCAATCGCGCGTTGATAATTTTGGGATTCGCCTCGCCGAAAAACACGTGGTATCCGCCAGGCCCAAATTCCTGGAAGTAGGTAGGTTCACCAGCTCTAATGAATGAATCCAGAAAGTGAGTGCCGTCCAGGGTATTCGTCTGCACCCATTCTTCGCCATTCGCCTCTCGGGTGGCTCCAGGGTGCACGGTGATTCCAAATCTGCCTGGCATCAGGTTCCTGACAACGACTTGGCCAGTGAGAGGGGAGGGCGTCTTGCCGTCCGATTCGTATCGTGGGCAGACGAGGATGGTCCCAACGAGCGCGGTGGATCCCGGAGCCAGGCCCTGGGAATTTGAGATCGGGCACGCGTCCAGATTGGTGGCCGGGTCAACGGTTCCGTTTAACGCATTCGTCAAAGGCTCGTTGAACATGTCATAGGTCATTTGACCGGTCGCGTCTCCGCTGTAGCCCGCGTCGTCCCACATCACCAGCTGGAAATCTCCCAAAGGGACTTCCTGGGTCGCCAAGGTATCGACACCGCCTCCGGCATCGGATTCACCGTTCAGCGGCCAGTCATCCTCGAACACGTAGGCTGTGAGCGTCGCGGGTGTGATCGGGTTTGGCTGAATGTTAACTGTTACTGATGTTTGACCCACTGCGATCGGAGCTCCACTCATTGTGTGACCGCATTGGGAAATACTGAAGCCTCCATTCGGTGAGCTGGAGTTGGGGCAAGAGGGTGAGGGCGCAGTGGCGTATCCGGTCATGAACGGATTCCCAGCGTCGCCAGGAAGGATCGAGATGTAATAGGTGGCCGGCCGCCCGGTGGCGTCCAACGGAGGCAGGTAAACCTGGCTCGGCATTGTAGCGGGCTGCTGGTGTGTTCCGTCCGGGGCGGCGGGAGCTTGGGAGGCGGGAACACAAATTCCAGTGCCCAGGCAAACAGCCGGGACGTGCTGTCCGCCCGTCGCGCTGCACCCTGCTGGCACGCCGGGTGAGGTGCAGGCTGGGAGATTGTCGAACACGGTCTGAGCGCGTTCGCAGCTTTGGTCGCCTGTGCAACCGCTGGCGATGACCGGATAATAGCTGGTGTGGAAGTTCGTCCCTAGAGTCGGGGGAATTTTCCCCGCATTGTTTACTTGTAGGGCCGGGTCGAGCTTGAAGGAAAGGTCTTGCTCGATGATCCACTTATAATCTGTGATAGGAGCCTTGGTTCCCGCGTCCTGCACCAGTACCTGGAGGTTGCTCGGTGTGTTAAAGGTCAGGGAGACCGGGCCGACCTGATTGCTGGTATTCGTTTCACTCGAAACGCCCTCCGAATTGACGGCGACGTGTGGGAAAGTCATCGTTTGGCCGCCGCAACTCGCGGCACAGACGGCCGTGAAGGAGCCGTCAGGCATCAAGGTGACCGTCATGTTTGGAGACCCAGGGAAGGAGGCCGTTGAGGATCCATTCGCATTCTTTGTCGCACCCGCGGTCGATGGGAACGCGGCGGTCAGCGGATAGTTGCTGGGATCCGAGTCCTTGCCGAGAACGCCCGGCGCACTCACCTTCAGCATGGAAGCGATGTTGCTGGTGAAGCCGATGGGGAGCGCGGATGGCTTCCGCCCAATGGTCCCCGAAAGAGCCAGCGACACTGTCGCAAATATGCTTTTGTTGTTGTTTGCATAGTATTTGAACGAGTCCGCTATAGTACCCGGACCGGTCGCCGACCACGTCGCATCTGGCACGTAGGTAAACGTCCCGTTCGGGTTAAGGGTCAGTGCGCCATGGAGAGGCCCGGTCGCTGGCAGCAATTGAACGCCGCTCACATACTGGTCGTTCGCGACGACACCTTTCCCCGGATCGGAAACGGTCAGGGTCACGCCTGGAGAAACGGAGTAGACGTCAGGGTTAGCCACGGCGCTGCCTGCTGCGTAGCCGGCTGCGCCTCCAGCCACTAATAGCGTGGTCTGCATACCGCCGTCGCGGTGGATTCCACCGGTCGAGAGGCTGAGTTGGCGGTCAAACACCTGGAAGGTTCCCTTCGCATAGCCGCCCGTCGGAGGACCCGCCAAGGGTGCACCGGGTTTCATCGGGTTCGCGGGACTCACGATTACGTCATACGTTTTCCCGGCGGCCAAAAACACGTCGCTTTGAACCCTTACGTTCAGCGGCGAGCTCTGGGCCGATGCGAGGAGGACGTCCGGAAGGACGTTGCCGTCTTCAGCAATCAAAGCCATGCTCAGGCCAGACACGGAAGGCAAGTGCAAGCGCAATCCGGCGTTCACGAACCTCAGCATGATATTTCCCGTGCTATAGGCGGCAGGGATCGTTGCAGCCGATGTGGTAGCCGCCGTGGAATCAAAAGATACGCCGTTTACCGTGTAATACATCGGAGTGAAATTCACGGCCGGTGGATAGCAGGTGTTGGTTCCGGCCACACCACAAGCAGGGGTCCATTTCGTGGTTTCCACAGCGGGGCTGAGGGTTCCCGAGCATGCTCCGGTTCCTGGTGTAAGAGTCGGGCAACCCGCCGAGGTCTCGAGAAGTGCCTCCACCGCGACGTTCTGCGCTGGATCGATTTCGCCGAGCAACAGCGGGACGTCGGTATCGTACTGGATGGCGTAAGGCGCCGGCGTGGCATTACCCGGAACCAAAGTAGAACCCGAATAAGCCGTACCGGGGGTCCCCGAAACTGGGGATGTGGTCACCACGAGAACTCCGTAAAGTCCCATGGGTCCCTGAATCGATGGATATGTTCCGGATTCGATCAGGTAGGTGCCTTGCTTCAAAGAGGCCCAAGTGTAATTACACGGCGACCCCGACGCCGTAGTGCAAGCACTGCCAGGAGCGACTTCCGGCACGAAGGACCTGGCGCGCGCCTCTTGCGCAGGCGGGGTGAATGTGGCGCCTGCCACGGCCGTCCAGGTTGTAGCGTTCTGTCCCGCGTGCGCACCATCGGTCCGAGGCCCGGCTTCTCTCTGTGGTCGACCAACGTCCGCCACCAGGCCGTCCAACTGGCCTACGATGAAAAGAGTCAGGTCTCTCCCGGCAAGGCGTTGGACAGATTGATCGTCAGGCCGCTGCCCGCCTGCACCGTGATGAGAGGCGGCGCCCAAGTGCCAGCCAGCGCAGTAGGGTTCGCAGTCGTACAGGTTGGAGCGCTACCAGATGTACGCGGCAGCGGTTGGCCCGCAGACCCATCCCCACATCGGAACAGTATTACCGTCCAGGAGAGTCGTCGTCTGCCGCGTGGCCGTTATAGAAACGGACTGAGCGTATGACGCGCCTGCAGCCAGGAGGAGAATCGTCACCGTGAGTGCTACCTTTTTCAAGACTAATTGGCAAAAGCTGGATCGCATTGATGTTCTCCTCATTACAGTGCCTCGTTGATGTACCAAACCGGTGGGTCAACCAGCATCATCATCAGCATGCCGCCCGGGAAAACGTCGTTGGTGGTGATCTCGCGCTCATTGTGCGAGTGCCACATGAAGGCTATGCCGGACTCTGGCAAAGGGTTCTGTGAAGCTGACCCAGGGGGCAGCGGTGTATAGCCTCTATTGTTGATTACGGCGTCTGGTCCGAAGTAGGGGGTGCCGTTGTACCACAGGCCATTGGTGGCCACCAAGGGATCAAACGTCGTTGCGGGACCGCCACCGGCGATTTGGCCGACTGGGTTGGCTTCCAAGGGATGGTTGTGATCGGCGCACCACTCGTAATAATTGTGGTCCGTGAGGGAAGCTCCACTCGCCTTCGTGTAGTAACCATTGACGTCTGGAATACATGGGGGATTGCCTGGATTACCTGGCGTGTGTCCGTAAATGTCCCAGCCGAGACCCTTTCCGGACCAGTAGAAAATACCGTCGAAGGCTTGACCCGGATAGGTATCCGTGGTGAATTCCATACGCCCGGCCAGCCGTGCCAACCCAGAGGCTGGTGCAAGATCGTTCTGACTTATGATCAAGTTGCCGTCGCGGGCCAGGATGCGTACGTGGTTGCCGTGTTCGTGGAAGGGATGCATCCAGCGACCTTGGCCAATCGTGCGCACCAAAGTCAGGTCCCCGGGATGCATGTGGGGATTACCATTGTAGGGTTGGTGCGGATAATTCGGGGCATAATCCGGGTCCATGTTGTCCGGCATGGATCGCCCGTTGATCATGAAGTATCGGGGATGCCACGGCTCGGTCTTAACGTCTAGAAGAGTGGGGCAAATTGGCGGCGGGGTGGGAGAGCTTGGGCACGAGGCGATATTTTGCACTTGCGCTTCCGCCTGGCTATGGATTACCGGGTCCAACTCCATCCACTGGAACAAATACTCGCGATCGTAACAAGTCCCGGGATGATCGTACGCCGAGGCCGCAAGCCTGAAATCGAATCCCGCATTGCCACTACCGAGCGCCTGCCCAACGTCACCGCCCGAGACCGGAGTACAACCAGCCGGAGTAGTTTTTGGGAGGACCACGGTGGCACCGTAGAGTCCCATTTCAATCTGCAGATCCGGTTGAGTTCCACTGTAGTAGGCGCGCGTGCCGGGGGCCGTGGCTGTGATGGTGTAGGTCACGGTGTTGCCTGGCGTTGCCTCGAGCGTCTGTAATCCCTGAGAGCAAGTGGTCGGGGCGCCGGGACAGCTGACAACGACTTGCAAACCCGGAAAAACCATCGACGCATTGCCCGCCCCAGCCGGCAAATTGTTCGTCAAGTTCACGATGTACGTCTGTCCTTCTTTGAGGATCAACGTGGGGCCAGGGACCTGCATCGTGGGACAATAGGGGGTCAACATCCCGGGGGGCAAAAATGTGGGACTATACGTGCTGGCGCAGCCGTAGCCCCAGGAATAAATCGCCACCCCATCGGGTTCGGTAATCGAAGCAGGACCCGCCACCAGATTAAAAGTCGCATCGGAGATGCCGGGCGTGGCTGCCTGCAGTGGACTGGAGTGCAACAGGCCCACGGCCAAAGCGACGAACGCAATCAGTTTCTGGCAGGCTTCAAGCAGAGCCCGCACTCGCGGCAATGCAACGATTGGTGCTGTCGAATTCGGATAATTCATCGCTTTTCTCCTTACTGCGTGACAACCACTTCGGTCATAAGGCCGCCAAAGTTCTCGGCATCGTTCGACAAGTGATCCAGGTTTGGGGTGTAGAGGAAATAGGTGCCTGTGGGATAAGGCGTGGTACAGCTGTTTGGGCTAGCGCGAACCTGACAGGAGTCCAGCATGACGTCCTGAGACTCGCCGCCCCCGATCGTGATCGAGTTGGTTGTGATGTACAAATTGTTTCCCGGCCTCGTCGCGCAAAAGTTTCGCGTTGAAGCCGATCAGCTGCATCGGAATCCCCAGGAGGCCAACGTCTGGTACTCCGTTACAGCCAGGTCGGCAATCCGCAAGAGGGCCCTTTCACCCTGTTTCAGAATGATTAAAGTCGATATCGGCTGCGAAAAACGCGTCCGTCCATCGGAGTCTTCTGTCCCGATGGCATTGGAAGGCAGTAGAAGAAATACCCGTGGCTGCAAAAATATCGGGGTTGCCTGCCGTTGCGGCCGCCCCGCCTAAACCTGAATTGATGCCGCCGGTCCACCCTGGAACGCTTCCAGAGGCGACGCCGACAGTGTCCGGATAGCCGCGGCCATTCAGCAAGAAGTACTTGTCCTTCATGTCCGCAAACCCTTCCGGGTTGAAGGTCATGCCAACAAAGTGGAAGTTGGGGTCGAAACCATGGATATGAAGGGAACGTCGATCTCATACGCGGTGGAACCATCGCCGTCGTTGTAGGCGTACTTGAGCGGGGTCCCCGCAGGGATGCGTGGATCGAGCCCTGCAAAATAATCGACTTGCTGGGTAACAGTGTTGGAAAACGGTAGCGGAACCGAGCAGAGGATATCGAGGTTACCGTTGGGACTGGGGCCTGTTCCCGTGCAGGAGGTTCGCAGATCATCCTGTTGGCCCGTGGTTGGAGCGGGGAGAGGGCCATATTGGCCCCCGACCAGAGAGGTATAAAGGCTGTTGCCGACCGGAACTCGGTTCTGCCGCGGACGCACGTACAGCTGTCCGACCATGCCCATCTGCAAGTGTTCGGGAGGCGTGATGTGGCAGTGCCAGAAATAAGTTCCTGCGTCAGGGGCAAGGTAATAATAAGTAGCGCTCCCGCCGATGTTGATGGCCCAGGTTGCATCGGGCACGCCGTCATAGTAGGAGGAGGCGTTGGGGTAACCGTGGAAGTGGACCGTGTGCTGTTCGAACAGGTCGGGGCGCATGATCATGCCGACGTTGCTGAGGGTCAGGAACAATTCGTCGTCTTCATCGAACGCAAACAATGGCGCCGGGATGTTTCCATTCATGATGCCGATGGTCATGATGGTGGCGGGATCCGCGATGGCGCCGTTGTTGCTCGCGGGCCTGGAAAGGTCATACGTCGGGTCCATGGTCGCGGCAATTCCGGCCGCACCGGCGGTATTACAGTTCGACGGTGATCCGGGGTTGCAAACGCTCGGGAAGAGTTGGCCAATTGTAGAATCCGTTTCTTTGAATGTCCGTGCCATCCCATTTGCAGGGCGTAATCGTAAAGGGCGGGAGAGTTGAAGTGACGCAGTAGGTGGCATTGAAATCCGAATTCAGCTGCGTGCCGGGCAGGCCGTGCTTGATGTTGTCCAAGCCGGCGAGTGGACCAAAGGAGAACATAAATGTTTGGTTACCATCCGCCTCGGTCATGTACCCGTCGCCGCCGGAAATTTCCATGCACTTGATCTGGCCGCCGTTCAGAACGTACGGAGAGCTTTGTCCAGGTACCGATCCATCGAATGGAACTTTATTTAGTATTTCGTTTTGGATCACCGGGCCGGTGTACGGGGGCTCCGGAGTGCCGGGGGGAGGAGGTTGCGGCGCGCCATTCTTATAGATGGAAGGGTGAAACGGCGTGACGTTCGGACACTGCACCAAAAACGACCCGCCCCCTTGCGCGGTCGTCGAGTTCCCGCTCTGGGCGCCGGCGACTCCTGCTGCAAGGAACATCAAAGAGATTATGAGAAAAACTTGAGCCATCTTTTTCATGACGGTGTGGCTTCCTTCCTGGCTTGCCCGCGCAAGCAGCTACCTGAGAATTACCCATTTGGTGGGGGCCCACGGACACGCCGGAGGCGCTCCCTCAGTCTGATACTCTTGACACGTTACGTGATTTAAAAAAATTGTCTTTGCTTCACAACAATGAAAAACGCAAAAAAATAATTTGGTATTGCTGTTTAGGAAATTCCGGCTCTGCTTTTATTGGATTCCGCCGACTAGTTTCGTTTTGGAGCACGGCCCGCTAGGACTGGAAATCCACCTTAGACTTGATTATGGTCTTCCGAGAGGAGGAAACCGCACACTACGCCACGCGCAGGTAAAACCCTGATGAACACTAGCTATTTTAATCTACAAAGAAGTTTTATTCTCCTGCCTTGAGTGAACGTTGTGCCTAGGAAGATACTGCGGGAAACATGCGCCTGGAAAACGCATTCGCTTTTATCGATCGAACAATTCAGGAGGATCGACAGAACAGAGTCTCCAAAATGAGGCTTCCGAGAGATTGCCCGATTGCCACTGTTTCAAATTTTCAAGAGTCGCCGCGATTTGTCCTCCGTCAGCCGAATCGAATACGATGACCACGCCGGCGACTGGTTGATCGTGCGAGGAGACCTCCTGATATGCGGTGACGAGAAGTGATTTCGCGAAATTCCGTTTGGCCAATGCAGCGGCGGGCTTTCCCTGCGCTGACGCCGGTCCAGTCCAAATAATTTTGACCGTCTTTCCATTCAGCGGCTCCCAGTTGCCATTGAATATATTTGTTTCTTCGCGAACGACTTGAAAAGGCGACTCGGGCGCGGACGCAGCGGCGTCGGCCCTGTTCGCACTCACATTCAGCCCCTCCGGCAAGTTCAAATCCGAACGGCGAATCCAACCGCGAGAAACCCCCGAGATTTGCACGTGGACCCATTCGAGGCCGTTGTCGAGAACTTGAAATTCATCCTCACTCTCCGCCGAAAACAGCACCGGCCCATTCGCGCTTGGCTTCGACATCACGCGTGTTCCCGATTTCCGAACTACGGCGATATCGGTGGGATGCGTTTGGTTGCGGAGAATTTCCTCGAAGATTGTGGACGACGCCGTTCAGGTCACTCAGTTGTTTTTCGGCATCCTCGCGCCGGTGTTTTAGCGACTCGATGTCCTCGGAATTATTCGGCGAAGCAATATCGGCCGAAGCGGGGGATCCAGGGAGTGGGGAGGAGGCTCCACTCAGTTTGCCGCGAACAATGGGAAACGAATCGACGGCAGGCGAGTTGATCGCCTCTGGGCGCGATCCCGTCGTGGGCGATATCATCAAAGAATGGGCGGGCGGTTCCGGCCTCGAAGCAATCGATTGCGAGGATTGCGGAGCGGTGGAAACTCCTCCCTTAGCCGCGAGAGCTTCTTCGATTCGGTCGAGCAGATCCGTTTCCACGTGCCCATTCGACAGCAGTACTCGATATCCGGATAGCGAGGGGTTCGAGTCTGTATACCACGCTGTGATCTTGGCCGTGACACGGACACGCGTCTCTTCCTGTCCGTCAGCTACAACCTGAACCGCACACTCATAGTAACCACGCGTGAAGCGATCCGACTGTTCGTCTGCGCGGTCGGCAAATCCGTCGAGAATCGGCAAACGGCCGTTCAGGGTGGCATGAAGTTCTTGGATCACTTTTTCGACTTCCACCTTCGGATGATGAAATACACGCTCCTCCCCATGAGTTTGATCGGCGGCTGGGTTTGCGAGGGACAGCGGAGCAATCGACAAAACCGCGCAGGCAAGAAGAAAGGTAGGGAGATTGTTTTTCATGGAAGAGACTCCGCTTGATCCCGGCGCAGCCACCCTCGCTGTTTGTCAGTGGTTTCCACCCCCAGCCAGGAGGGAGTCACGATCAGGACTACAACTTCGGCGCCAGCCGGCAGAGATTGAATTTTTACCGCGGAATGGAATGGCGCCGACTTCAATTCCGTACTCTCGTTCGTAACCTTCATAACGACTTTGTGCCGCAGTTCGCGGAATTGCGAATCCAGGTTTTTCAGGGAGGATTCGGCGGCTTCGAGCTTGGCGGTTTCTTCCTGGCGCTGACGGAGCAGCGCCGCCTGCTTCTCGTCTTCTTCCTGCCGTTTCTTAAGGAGAGCAGCCGTTTCCTGATCCGCGAACTGAATTTGCCGGACGCGATCCTGGATCTCCTTAAATTCACTCGATTCGACAGTGCCATCGGAAACGTCCGGTTTGCGGTGGCCGTCTTCGACAAACACCGCGTCGATGCGGAGATGGGTTCGTGACTCACCCTGCGCCAGCACGACATAGCGGACCGTAATCGCTCCGACATCGCCACTGTCCTTGAAATTTCGGGGAGCCACTGCCCCGTTCAGGACTTTGTAAAATGCATGCCCGGGTCCGGTCCATGGTCCAAAGTGGGCGGACGAATCCGCTGGCACCGCACCCGTGAGCGTCTTGGAATTTTCGTAGACGTACGTTCCTCGGATGATGGGATCTTCCGCAACGAGCTTCACTACCTCCAAGACATCGGCCTCAGTGGCATCCAACTCAAATCCCATGCCGGCGGATTCCTGCGTTTTGACCTGGAGCGGCCTGGCTGGAGCGCCTGGAGCCATGGCCGCCACAAATGCGCCAAGCAATAAAACAAAGCTGCCTATCCGGCGTAATCTGAGAATCATTGGATTCCCTTGCCTGCTGGCGCGTGCCTGAGGGTCCTCAGTGAAAAGTGAGCGATTTCACAGTCCTCCATCGGCGGGGTCCCAGTCGCCGACGCGCCGATGCCGACGCTATGGCGACGGACCGTAGAGCCCGCGCCCATATCTCCGCGAAAACTCATGGAAGCACCCGGTTTCCTTGAAACAACCACTGCGTTCCCGGCCCTTCTGGATGGGCGTACCATCTGAGGGTCGAACCTCCTGCTTTACACAACATCGAAATTTAGGGGTTGCCAAGACCCTACCACAATTAAACCAGATTATTCAGAGCACCAAACAGCCTTATTTCGGCGATGTTCCCAAGGTTTAAGCGGTTCCTCCTTTATTGGGGCGGCTCCACGCCCCGATCGGATCGGGGCGTTCAGCGTAAAAAATGGAGCCCGCACCGGCGTCGCAGCGTGATGAGCCGCCCGGACACCTGCATGTTAAGCGCGCGGATCATCGCGATTTTTCACTTTCAGAACCGCGATCCTTAAGATGCATCGGATTTGTCCAGAAATTGTCAATTCTCTTTCATAAATGCTTGACATTCATTTGACCGCATTACGACAACAGAACGCACCCACGCCGCTAGCGTTATCAACCAGATGTGGCATTTTTCGAGCCGGCGCTTGGGTACTTTTGTGGCTATTCGTTACAGTTGGGCAACGGCAAATCTTTTCACAAACCGGTGGCAAAGGTTTTCCACAGTGTGGCGCGTGTCACGAATTTGTAACGAGAAAACAGGCAATTCTCCGTTGAACCACGCTGGCCCCAAAGGGTTTAGTTCTTTTTCGGCACAACTCGCAGCTTGGCCTTTCATTTGCGATAAGAGAGACGGAAATGAAATAAAACGTTGTCGGAAGGCAGCGTAATGCATTTGGAGATGATTGAAAACCGGGCGAGAAATAAATACTCCGCCCTTTTATATAAATTATTTTGTCGGGATAGGAAATAAGGAGCCCCTGATGATCATGTCGAATCGGAAGTGGAGGTTGGGCCAAAAGTCATCGTTTTTGAATTCAATTTTTGTAATCATATCTTTAGCCATAGTTTTAGTACTTTCAGTACTAACCGATTCTCAACCAGCTTACGCACTTCCCCTTCACACTGGAAATGTGAGAGCAATCCCCGCGTTTGCGCGGAAATATGGTCTGCCGTGCTCGGCCTGCCACACCGCGTGGCCCGAGCTAAACAATTTTGGACAAACCTTCCGTGACAACGGATACCAGCTCAACAACGATCACGACTCTCCGATTTATCAGGATCCCGGATATTTTCCGATCACATTCCGGATCACGCCGAACTGGCATCGGGAGAGTACGAATAATCAACTGATTGATGCCGTCCCCGGAGTCGCAGGGGATCCAAGCACAGGAAACGGATTGGTCAACGGAAGGGTCACGACGCACGGATTCGATCTTTCCGGCATGGATATTTGGGCCACCGGAACGGTGTATAAGAACATTTCATTTTCACTACTCCCCTCCTCAGACGTTAACGCGTCTTTCCACTTTGAGAACGCGTTCGTCCGATTCGATAACCTGCTGAAGAGCCGCTGGCTGAACCTCAAGGTTGGAAAATTCGAATTGGACAACATGATTTCCGAGAAGCGGTTCCTGTTCCTCTCGGCAAACGGAGGCTTGTACCAGTCCTATCACTTCGTGCCGTTCGGTGACTCAAACACATTCGGACTTGGGAACAACGCGCTCGGCATGGAATTGGCCGGACATTCGGTAAACAGCTACACCCGTTACAGCGTGTCGGTGCTGAGCGGAACTGACGGCAACGTCGCGTTGGGTGCCGGACATACCTATGACACGTATGCCACCTTTAGCCAGGCGTTTCAGGTTGGAAAATTGGGCTTGCAGCGATTTGGCGGCTACGCCTATTTCGGTGAGAGGCCCACTGTTTTCATGACATCGGGCGCCATCGCGGGCTCGACGCCCGGCGGTCCAAGCACAGCGATCGGAGGAGCTGGATACGGCGCGAAATCATTTTATCGCGTGGGTTTCTCTGCTCAGTTGAACTTCGCCAGACTCAAGGTATTGCCGTTCTTTCTCCATGGTTACGACAGCGCGTTCCTCGGAACGTCAACCGCCGCCAACGCGCCGCTCCCTCTCGGAGCCCTAGCTCCCACATGGAACGGCGGGTTTGTCGAAACGCATCTCCACCTGAATCCACAACTCGTCCTTACTCAAAGGACCGAGAAGATTCGGATGTCCCGACAGGCGCTTCCCAGCAATCCTCTGAATCAGGGCGATATTGATGCCTATTCGGTTGGATACCGCTGGTATCCCATCATGTTCAGCCGCGGCGGGCTGGCTTTCCACAACGAATTTTCGATCACCAAGACGCAGGGAGGCTTGCCGCTGAGCGGAACAGGAATTGCCCTGCCAACACCCAACACTGCTGTGTGGAGCAACAGCGCGCTCGCGGGATTCGATCTCGCCTTTTAAAGGAGGACACATCATATGAGACTAAAAAATACAATAATCGCAATAGTTGTACTTCTCACCTCCGGGGCGACAGTCAGCTTCGCCCAGGAGAGCCACATCGGGAACTTACATGGGCGCGCAACGGCGGGCAATGCGCTTTACCACCGGTACTGCATCGGGTGCCATGGCCCGCAGGGCGACGGGAACGGCGAAAACGCGGCCTGGATCGACCCCAAGCCGCGAGATTTCACGGCCGCCACATTTAAGTGCCGTTCGACCCCCTCGGGCACTTTGCCAACCGATCAGGACCTTTACAATGCGATCACTCGTGGGTTCGTGACCACGAGCATGCCGTCCTGGAAACCGCTGACAGACCAAAACCGCGCGGACCTGGTGGCTTACGTCAAGGGATTCTCCGCCAAGTGGAAGGACTCCAAGGCGGGTGAACCGATTGCGATTCCGGCGGAACCTGCGGTCAAGGTCGAAGGCATTTTGCACGGACGAGAGCTGTTTCAGAAGATGGAGTGCTGGAAGTGCCATGGTCCGGAAGGTCATGGAAACGGTCCGGCCGCTGCAACGCTCACCGATAGCAAAGACAATCCCATACGCCCATACAATTTCGCCATGGGCTCACGGTTTAAGTGCGGAGTTACGAACGAGGACCTCTATCGCATTTTCATGACCGGGCTGGACGGAACGCCCATGCCATCCTTCTCCGATGTTCTTAAGCCGGCGGATGCCTGGGATCTAGTCCACTTCCTGCGGACGTTGCAGCCGATGCAGACGAAAGAAGCCGAAGTCTGGAAGCAGTGGCGCGAAACGCAACCTGCACAGGCCAAGCAGCTCAAGCCCATCGGACCCGATGAAGGCCCGGTGCAAGGAGCCATGAACGCGCAGTAGGAAATCGTCCACATAAGAGTGCGTGCGGAAACAGAGCGGCACGATCGAATTTGCCTTTAGCAGGCACGTGCCGCTCTCTCAAGGAGAAACCACATGGTAGGTTCACAATCAAGTGTCGTTGCGCTGATCTTTATTTCGTGGGGCGTCATTACGGTCGTTCTGATCGCCCTGCTCAGTTACCTCGCTACGTTACCGAGCGAAGATCGCCAGACTTTCGGTGATGCCCCAACGCAGGACCATCACCAGCATGAGCTGACACTCATCGCCAGGAAGTCGCGACTGACGGGAGAGATCATTGTGCTTTCCGTGATGTCGGGCGTGCTCTTACTCACCTGCGTCGGCCTTTCGATCTAACGAAGTCTTACTAATTTCTAGGGCCAGCCGGGCCGCCCGGAACCCCTGGAAGGAGCAAGGTGCGGCCTCGTCTTGAATATCTGAGCAATCATAAGGAGAAGATACGCATGAAAACACAACGTATATTGTTTTTGGTTCCCCTGTTCGCACTCTGTTTAACGATGGTTTCCACCGCACAAGCAGCCGGCATCGGCGGCAAAGTAACGGTGGAAGGCGTGACGGTAATGGCGAAGACGATTAACATGGCGGCTGAGCCCGGTTGCGCGAAGATGTATCCCACGCCTCCGAAAAGCGAGGACCTGGTTGTCGGGCAAGGAAATACGCTGGAGAATGTGGTCGTGTACATCTCCGCCGGCGCGCCTGACGAAACCTCGACGCCCAGCCAGCCCGTGCAAATAGTGCAAAAAGGATGCCGCTTTGCGCCGCACGTCGTCGCCATGCAAACGGGACAACCATTGCAAATGGTGAATGAGGATACCACCTCGCACAACATCCACCCTCTCGCCACCAACAATCGAGAGTGGAATAAAGCCGAGCCTCCCGGATCCACACCCCTCGCCGAGTCATTTGCCCGGCCAGAATTTATCTCGGTCAAATGCAATATTCATCCGTGGATGCACGCCTACTTCGCGGTTCTGAAGACGTCGCATTATGCAGTGACCGGAGACAACGGCGCCTTTTCGCTCAACAATTTGCCCCCGGGCAAATACACGATCACGGCGTGGCACGAAACCCTGGGGACCCAAACCCAGGAAGTCACGATCACAGGCAACGAAACCGCGCCGGTCAATTTCGTCTTCAAACGGTAGGAAACGAATCCGAGGAGGGAATGGAAAACACGCTTTTCCATTCCCATCCTTTCGGAAGTAACTCTGCACATATTTTACCGTACAGTAATGATAATTCTACAGTTCTCTTTCACATCAAGATTCAATTCTTCGCCGATTGGCCGTTCAGTGCCGCTCCATTGGTAAAGAGCGCGTGCATTCGCTCTTTTGCGTTGTTTGTAGCCCGCGTCTTCAGACGCGGGGATTTTCCTAGCGTTTGGCAAGCAAACCCTCGTCCCGGTTAGACCGGGACGAGCTACAAATTCGGCGCCGCCGGGCGTGCGAAAATCACGGCATCCTGCAAGATCGCAACAGATTCACGCAACGGCTATGCGGGTCTAGATGCGCTTGCTTTCCGGGTGTATGATACTCCGCAGGAATAAGTGTGAAGTATACCCTGCGGGGTGTACCGGGCCGGAGATGGTCAAGACACGGATGATGATGAGGATGAGGAGGATCAACATGCGGGCACGGATTCTATTGCTGCTGTTAGCCGCGGTCGCGGTCGTCGCTCCTTTTCAAATACTGCCTCATCGCGCATTCGCGGAGGGTCAAGCCCCGGCTGCGTTGGCTGGTCAAGTCACCTCGGACGAGGAAGGTCCGATGGAGGGAGTGGTCGTCAGCGCCAAGCTCGATGGCTCCACGATCACGGTGAGCGTGATCAGTGACAAGCAAGGCCACTATAGCTTCCCCGCAAATCGATTGGAGCCGGGCCACTACAAACTGAAAATTCGGGCCGTCGGCTACGACCTGGACGGCACAGGGGTGGCGGACCTCGCCGCGCAAAAGACGACGACGGCGGACCTCAAGCTTCGCAAGGCGAAGAATATGGTTCCGCAGATGACCAATGCGGAGTGGATGATGAGCGTGCCGGGAACGGACGAGCAGAAAGCCACGCTGCTCAACTGCGTGGGCTGCCACACGCTGGAGCGCATCGTGAGGTCCACTCACGATGCCGATGAATTTACGCAGGTCATCTACCGAATGATGGGCTATGCGCAAGTCAGCCAGCCGATCAAGCCGCAACGCCGCATGGATCCGGACTGGGCCGGGACTCCGGAACAATACCGGCAGCAGGCTGAGTACCTCGCCACGATCAATCTGAGCACGGTTTCGAAATGGGAGTATCCTCTCAAGACCTTGCCTCGCCCGACGGGCAAATCGACCCACGCGATTATCACCGAGTACGATCTGCCGCGCCCCACGATCGAGCCGCATGACGTCATCCTGGATGAGCACGGGACCCCTTGGTTCACCGATTTCGGCGAGCAGTACATCGGCAAGCTGGATCCGAAGACCGGCAAAGTCACGGAATTCCCCGTGCCGGAGCTGAAGCCCGGCTATCCGGTGGGCCTGCTCGATATCGAAGAAGACAAAGCCGGAGATTTCTGGGTCGGCATGATGTTTCAAGGAGCGCTCGCGAAGTTCGATCCGAAGGCCGAGAAATTCCATATCTATAACTTACAATCTGAGTACAATGACAACGTGGCGCAGCTCAATATGCTGGGGCTGCGATACGACGTGGACGGCAAAGTCTGGACGGATAGCGCCGGACACCGCGACCTCTATCGGCTCGACATCAAGACAGGGACCTATGAGAGATTTGAACCGATGAAGCACCTCCCGGATAAACAGCCTGGCTCGATTTACGGCATCGATTCCGATTCACACAACAACCTCTACTTTGCGGATTTCATGAGCAACTATATCGGTCGCGTCGACGCCGAAACCGGAGCGTATTCGTGGTTTCAGACGCCGACTCCGCATTCACGTCCGCGCCGCGTGCTGATGGACCCGCAGGACCGCCTCTATTTCGGCGAATATCAGGGCAACAAAATCGGAATGCTCGACACGAAAACCGAGAAATTCACGGAATGGCCTCTGCCGACCGCGTGGACCGCACCCTACTACGTCACTTGGGACAAGAACGGTGAATTGTGGACCGGAGGCATGACTACCGATCGCGCAGTACGCCTCAATCCCAAGACCGGCCAGACGATCGAGTACCTGATGCCGAAGGACACCAACATGCGCCGCGTGTTTGTGGACAATACGACTACGCCCGTCACTTTCTGGACGGGGAGCAACCACAGCGCTTCCATCGTTAAGGTGGAACCGCTCGATTAGCACTAACGTGGTGGGGTCGTAATCGTGGGTATGGGTCACCCCGTTGGAATATTCGGGAATAGCAATCGAGATGGGGAGAATTGTCGCGAGGGCTTGGCGGACGAAGCCGGTCATTGAGTTTGCACCCAGCCAGAAACGTCAAAACCCGCGCCCTTCACAAGAACCGTGAAGGATGCGGCACCCGCAAACAATAAGGGCTGCGCCACCTGCGGCCTTGAGGGTCAAACCAGCCTCGCACGCAAATGCGGAGGCGCGGCGGCCGGATTTCCTGCCCTTGCGCCGTCGCCTCATTTCCCAGCTCTTTTAAGGGCGGCTTCGATCGTCGCTAGTGGCAGCAGCAGTGATAACGGCGCGTCCAGCAGGGGCACAGCGCCATAGCGGGCATACCATCCTGCCACCCTCTCGTTCTTGGCGTCGATGACGAGCACCACGCCGCCAACCTCCGCCGAGGCCAGCAGGCAGCGTCTGCCCGCCGCGAGGAGAAGTTGTCCGCCCATTCCCTGCCCCTGCAACCTGCGATCCACAGCCAAGCGCGCCAAGCGGAAGCCCGGCACGTCATGGCGTGCCAGCCCACGCCGTATGATCTCCGGCGTCCGGGCATAGTCAACCGAGGCGGGGCTCAGACTATAGAAGCCGAGAATGGTTTTGTTGCCGGCATCGTCAATAGCAAGGAAAGTTTTAGCGCCGCCCAACTCGTGGCTCTTGCGGGCGTAACGGCGCAGGAACTCATTCAGGGCTTCTTCGCCGCAGTCGAATGCTTCCCGATCATGTTTCTTGCTGATCGGCTCTTCGTGCCATGGCGTCACGATTATGGCCGCCGCTTTGGCAATGCCCGAGCGGCGGCCAGCAGTTTTCCGTTCGGCGAAGGCGGATTCTCCAACAGGTCCAGAACGCGCAAACTATCCCTCTCGGAGAGCTGCACATGATCGGCCTGCTCGATGACGGCCTTGGCGGCAAGCAAGGCGTGACGAAGGACAAAATCCGTCAGGTCCGTATGGTTCAGCGCCACCGCACGCAAGAGCAGCGCTTTTTCCTCGGCCCGAATCCGCAAAGACATCCGGCTGTTGTCTTCCACCGCTATTCTCGGCATGGCAGTGACTCCCCCCTAAAAATGTACGCATTCAAATAGTACATTGAAAACAAAGGGCTGTCAACTTTTGTGTGCATTGAATGCGTACACGGTCGACAGGGCCTGCGGGCGGCTTGCTCAAGCTCACTTTTTCCCTTCGCATTTGAGGGTGCCCGTCGATGGGCGGATTTGCTCATCGTTTTATCTTACGCTCTTCCCGCCAGGTAAGCTCCTATACCTAACTTGCTTCTTACCCAAAAAAAGTCGCCGAAAATTCAAACCCGCATCAAAGGCTGGCCCACCCGCCAAATTCTCTCACACCGTAAGACTTCGGCCACCCGTCCCGATGTTCATTTCTGTGTTCAATGGGTACTGGTTATGGTCCTCAAAGTAGTGTCCGATTGAAGCTCTTAGCCTCGAAAGTTAGTATAGTAGGGCGAGGGGTGAAGAGAGGTTAGCAGAACTTTATGGACCAATACTGCGTGTGCCCTGCCTGTGACAAGGCAGTTTTTACGGAGAGAATACCCCGGGCAGGCTCGTATTCCGGGAAGAAACCGTCTGATTTCGAATGCCCAGATTGCGGCGAGAAACTTAGCGATAAGGGCGTTTTTTTTCGTGAAGGTTAAGTAACAAACTGTAGCGGCGAAAAGGAAACCGCTGCGCTGTCGCTGGCATCGCGCGACAACACAGCGGCTTCAAGTTTGAAGATAAGCAAACGCCCGCTCGGCGAACCGGGCAGACAGAGCGAATGCGTTATTTCCATGCCGCGTAAACTGGCTTGCTGACCAAGTACGCGGGGTTCGCGCCTGCCCGCGGAGTGAACTTTTGCGCGCGGCCGCTATCCACTTCGGCGACGTAGAAATTGCCGTCCTGATCGACGCTGAATCCGTGCACGCCCCAGAAGCCGCCAGGGAAATCGCCCCAGGTGCCCCAGGAGTACAGGAAGTGTCCTTCGAGGTCGTACTTCAGCATCTTGGAGGTTCCGCGGTCGAACGCCCAGAGAGTCCGGTCGGCGCCGATGTAGATCAGGTGGATGTCCGACGGCCCGGAGCCGAGGCTCCATTCGTAGAGGTACTTGCCGTTTTCGTCGAAAACCTGGACGCGGTGGTTGCCGCGATCGTTCACGAACACGTGCTTCGTCACCGGATCGATCGCCAGGCCATGGACGTTATTCATATAGTAGGGGCGCTTGTCATCCGGAGGCGTGCCCTTCATGCCCCAATCCATCAGGAATTTTCCGGTCTTGTCGAACTTCGCGACGCGCGTGCCATTGTATCCATCGGCCACGTACAAGGTGCTGTCGGGCGCCCACACCAGGAAAGTCGGCCGGTTGAAGTGCGTGCCGTCCGCGCCTTTCACCGTGGGCGTGCCGAGCGTCTGCACGAGTTCCTTCATGTCATGCGTGAATTTGTAAATGGCGTGCATGTGATCGTCCACGATCCAAACGTATTTGTCCGGGTCGTACGGGTTGATCGCCACGAAGTGCGGTCGCTTGAAAAGGTGGTCGTACTGCGGAAAGGTCTGGGTGATGGCGCCCTTGGAGTCCACGATCGTCAGGCAGTGTTCCCACTTGGCGTCAACGCCAACCGTTCCCTTCCAAAGTTTTGGGCCATCCTCGGGTTCCTGGCCCGTCCCGCCCGCTCCGGGCAGCGCGGCGACTGTCGCGTCGCGCCACGGTAACCGGCCAATGGGAAACGAAAGGCTCGGTCCGAAATCAGTCAGCTGCTTGGTCATCGGCCTCTTAATGTTCGGAAGCTCGCCGCGGAAAAGCAGGAAGACGCGATCCGGATTCTCGGCGTAGATTCCCTGCCCCGCTCCCCAAGTCCACTGCTCATTTCCAGGCAAAGTGCTGACGTCCGCCGGCCAATTCTTGGCGACGTCGTAGGCGCCAAAAGCGTCCTGGCCACCCACTACGCCAGGAACCGCCGCGATGCTGGTTACATTCCCCTGACCATGGACGGTCGCAGGATTACTCGCAAACCAAAAACCCATCAGGCAGCCAACGCCGATCGCTAGAACCGCTAACGCAACTCTACGCATAAATCTCCTCCCGGAAATCTTGATTCAGGAATCGTATCGACAGAGATATAGCTAAGCCTTTGCAAGCCAGTTGCCCTTATACGCCAGCCACGATTGGGGGTCAATCCCCTCGTTCAGCCTATCGGCCACTTTCGCGGATTTTGCAGCCGAACGCGCGCCGCCCCTATCGCCTGCGGCTCAGAAGGTGTACTTGAGTGCGACCTGCATGAGACGAGGCGGCATGGCCTTCACTACCTTGCCAAACAACTGAGTATTGGAGAAGTCTCCGTTCACCGAGGCGGGTCCAAAAAACTGGGTGTGGTTGAAGGTGTTGAAAGTTTCGAGACGGAACTGCAGCGCCTTTGCTTCGGTGATCCGAAAAGATCTGAGCAGCGCCAAGTCGGTGTTGAACATTGGAGGCCCATAGAAGAAACGCCGGGTGGCATTGCCGGGAGTGCCCAAGGCGTTTGCGCTAAAAAGTGAAGTGTTGAAATAGGTCTGCCCATTCCGCGGATTCGAATTCAGGTTCAGAGGGCCGGGAGTGAAATTCGGCAAGTCGAGACTGTGATTATTCACACCATTGGGCTGGCTTCCCATCAAGGAATTGTCGCCTTCCTCGGAAATGGTCACGGGGAAACCGGAGCTCACGCGGGTAATCCCTGAAAGGGACCAGCCCTGCGTCAAGAATCTCGCGCGGGAGGTGAGACGTTCGAGTGGAAGTTGGTACGCGTAGGTGAGGACCAGGCTGTGCTTCAAATCCCAAGCCGAAAGCGCGCGCGTCGCGTTGAAGTTGAACGGATTGACGATGTCGGAAAGGCTCGATGCTTGGTCGATGGATTTGCTGAAAGTATATCCAACAGTGAAGTTGAGGCGCTTCCCGGAGTGCCGTACGTCGGCTTGAAATGAATTGTAGTTCGAGTTGCCAATGCTGGCATCGTAGTCGTTGTTGGCGAAATTTGGCCCGAGAGGTCCGCGCGTGCCGTTCCTGTCCTCCCCAAAGGGACCGCAAGTGGGCAATGTCAGACACAGAGCCGGGTTGCCGGGGTTGGCGGAATAGACGACCAGCAGGTGATGGGCTTCCGAGCCTACATAGCTGAAACTTAGCACGGTGTCCGCGCTGAGCTGGCGCTCGATCGAGAGGAAGTAATTCTCCGCGTAGGGGTAGGTGTTACTTGGGGGTGGCGCCGTCATCCCAGCTATGGGGAAGAATTTAGAAAAAACAATAGGGTTGGGATGATTCGCGGAAGCGATTAGCGGCGGAAACGTCAGAGGAAATGGATCGGCGATGGGTTGGCCCGTAGCCAGATTGGAGAAGGGCGTGGTGAACAAGACGCCTTGCCCCGTGTAGCTCAAACCATAGGGAGGTTGAGGCTCATCGATGGCGATCGTGTTTCCTTGAATGACAGAATAGAAAATTCCGTATCCGGCGCGGATGCTGGTGTTTCCTGGCTGGCCGAGAATTTTCCCCAATATTCCGTTGGCCTTGCTCGGCGAATAGGCCAAGCCCACACGCGGAGCAAAACGGTTGCGTTGCGGCACTAGCGTATTGGCCACTCCCGGATCGCCCGGATAGACAAGGCCGAGCGGCGCTCCCGGATACACCTTGGACTGTTCGCCGAGGACGAACGTTGGAATCTGGTTGTACTTCTCCGACCAATACTGCATCAACTCCCAGCGGAGTCCATAATTCAACGTAAGGCTGGGCTGGATACGCCACGTATCCTGCGCAAAGGCCGATGCGTACTGGTGGCGTCCATAATAGCTCATGGAATCGGCCTGGTTGTAGTTGCTGGCGACTCCGATTAAAAAGTCCGCGAAGTCCGAGCCGGTTTCAGAGCCGGTAAATTGGAAGGACCCGTTAAATGTGGGATTCGGATTGACGTTCACTTGTTCGTAGCTCAACTGGAAACCCGTTTTGAGGGTGTGGTTGCTCAGGACCTTCGAGAAATTGTCCATCGCGGAAAACGTATTGTTGACCTGCACCAAATTCGTGGTCGGAGTTCCCATGACAAATGAATTGAAAATCACGTTTTCAATGCCTTCAATCGCAGGGGCGAGGGGATAAATGCCGGTCGCGCCGAACGTACTACCCGGGCACTTTTGGGTTTCATCTACCGCCGTGGTAAAACCCTGGCAGGCTAACGGAACCCCCACGCCACCCACAGGCTGGCCCATGGTGTTCGCGCTGCGCATGAAACTCAGGTGAAACTCGTTCACCGTGGAACCGCCAAAGGTCTTGATCTGGCCAAGATTGACGAGCTGCGCGGTTCCCAAATTCAGAGCGTTGAAACCGGGGACACTGGCGCCTCCTTGGCCGGCCGGATATGGATTATCCAATGTAAACTTATCGAAGAAATAATAGGCCGAGAGCGAACCCCAGCGGTCATTGTTGCTGTCGATGCGGAAACTCCCTTTGTCGTCCCGCAGTTTCTGTTCTTGAGAAGCGGTGGAAAAGGTGGAACCCCCAACGTTGACCGGCGGGATAAATTGCAGCAGATATTTGGCGGGATCCGACCACGCCGCTTGAGGAATGATGCCACCAGGAAAAACGTTTGCGTACGCCTCCCCTGTAGTGACTGGGTAGCCGAGCTTCTGTGACAAAAGAGTGGCGAGACCTGTGCCAGAAACTGCACCTGTGAGCGCACTACCGAGATTTCCTGTTCGGCTGGCGACTGAGGGCACGGAAATCAGTCCGGTATCGACGCCTTCTCTCGTTCGTGTCCCTTGATAGTCGCCAAAGAAAAAGATTTTGTTCTTCGAGATGGGCCCGCCCACGGTGCCACCAAACTGGTTCTGATTGAATTTTGCACGCTCGGAGGAAAAATAATTTTTTGCGTCGAGAGCCGTGTTCCGCAGAAATTCGAAGGCGCTGCCATGCAATCCATTGGTTCCGGACTTGGTCACCACATTCACGATGCCGCCGCTATAATTTCCGTATTCCGCATCGAAGTTGTTGGTCAAAACACGAAACTCCGCGATTGAATCGAGATCGGGCACAATCGATGTGCCGCCGTTCATTAATTCCTTGACGTCGCCACCATTGACGACGAATCCGTTGGCGTCTTCCCGCTGGCCGCTGATCGATTGGTTGCCGGGGTTTAGACCTCCCGAGGGAGCAATCGCGACGGAAGCGCCTGACATGACGATGGAGTCGGGCTGCTGCGTCGACATCGGCACGATTCCCGGCTGAAGAGAGAGAAGATCCGTGAAGCTCCGCCCGTTCAGGGCGACCGCTGTTATTTGCGTACTCGTGACAACTTCGCCCATCTGGGAACTTTCGGTCTCCACGTGCACCGCAGTATCGGAAACAACGACCTCCTCCGATTGTTCGCCCATCGTTAGGCTGATGTCTTCCCGGAGCGCGGCATTTACGTCAATGACCAAGCCGGTGCGTTTATAGGGTTTGAATCCGTCGCGAACAATTTCAATCTCATAGCGCCCCACGGGCAAGTTCGTGAAAGTGTAGAAGCCGTTCGCATTCGACTTGGTCGTCTGTTGAATCGTTGTATCAAGGTTTAGGGCGGAAACCGTGGTGTCTGGAACGACCGCTCCAGTCTGGTCCGTCACCGTTCCAGAAATACTTCCTCCTGTGTCGGCGCGCATAACTAATGCAAAACATAGAATCAGCGCCAACGACAGCAGGAGGACGCATCCCGACTTGGTTGCAGGCCAGCCTGGTGATTGGATCGCAGAGAAGAATAGGCGTGAAAAAATACGGCCACACGTATCCACGTTTGTGCACGAACCTAATTCAACTCTCTTCCGCAACTTCCCCTCCGAATTGGTTGGCCTGGGTGTCACCGAGCAGGGATCTCTCTGCCGTTGACGACGAACTTCAAAGCGAAGTCGGGACTCGAGCTGATCCCCAGGGGAGTGCCATTCTGTGCGGGATGAGTTTCAGCGGTGACTTGGTCTCCTCGCTTCAGCGTATCTTTGTCCCAGCCCCTCTTAAACATCGCAAACGTGGAAGACATTTCCAGCGTCCAATGCCGGAAGTGGCCGGTATCATCCATGACGTCCATGTGAACCAGGCAATGCGGATTGCCCCAGTCGAACGCGGTTATCGTTCCAGTAAGGACAATGGTCTTCTTCATGTCGTAATGCGCCACGCCGTGGTGCGCGAAGATCGGTCTGGAAACTAAGAAAACACCGGCGGCCAGAACAAGAAAGCACAATCGCTTTTTCCTCATTCGACACCTCCAGCATGTACATGCATCCAGGCAAGAATGCCTTATTTGAGATGCTTCGAGCGGTGATACAGATCACACGAGGCGTGCATGGTTTCGTATTGCGGCGGGCTCCAGTCCCCGATCTGATTGGGGCGTTCCGTGGAACCGCAGAGCTCGTACCCGTGGTGCGCAATCCCGACGCCATAACTTCGCAGCGTTCGCGGCCGTTAGTGGTTCGGAATTTCAACCGCCGCTGTGATGACGCACACCCAGAGCAAGATTTCGGCGAGACCCGAAAACTTTGCGATCGCCGGGGTGTCGTGCGTTGCTCCCCAGTCGCGAGCCTTCCGCTGGACAAAGATATGCCAGAGCAGAGCCAGTGGGACGAAAATGCCCAGCTTCCAGCGAAATGCAACGTTGACAATGAACGTCGTCGCGGTCGAGGAAAACAAAAGAAAACCTCCGAGCAGGACGATGCAAAAGCCGATCCAGTTCCAAGCGAACAAATCCTCCGCGAGCTGCGCGGCTGTCTCTCGCCGCTTCCCGAAGCCGAGGAGCCGCAGATCCAATGCCAGATTTGTCCCGATCCAAATGGACAGTCCGGTGAAGTGGATCAGCTGGGTGAACGGGTAGGCCCAGAGCGATGTGCGGACCCCCACCCCCCATGGACTTCCTTCGAGCCATTTCGCGAATACCTCTAGCAGTCCATGCATTTTGGGCTGTCCTTTCTTCCGTCCGACTTGTACCTTTTCTCCTGGTGGCCTCCAGGAAGAGGCCGCACCCATCGGATAATTTGTGACGTCGCGCGAGGGATTTCTAGCCTAAGCCCTCCATCGCGGGGATTTCCGACGCGCTCAGAATCGTGAGAATCCACAGCAACAAGGCAATCGCAGCGATGACTCTGGCCGAAGTCGGTATTGCCGGTGCGGCTGCCCACTTAGGTGCGCCGCGCTGCACCAGGATCGCGAACACAATCGAGATTGCGATCATTCCTAGCTTCACATGAAATACCGGGTCCGGTGCCCAATCCCCCGCATCCGTTGTAAACATGAGAAACCCCGACAGGATTGCCACGACCAACCCCGTCCACGCCCAGGGAAAAATCTGTCCGGCAAGTTCCGTGAGATTTCTTTTACGGGCCGCGACGCCCATCACTCGCAGGTCCACGACGGCCATCGATCCTATGAACCAAAACATCGTCAGGTAGTGAATAACGGAAACGGTCGCATACATCCAACCGGTTCCGCTTAAGGTTTTCACCCATGCCGATTGTTCCAATGCTTCCCACATCGGTGCGCCTCCTGATAAACGGGATTCTCGAAACGCATCTGTCTGGCGAATGGACCAAACTTATTCTAAGTGATCGTTTAAACGTAGGCGATCCATCGGCCCATGGCAACGATGCCGAACCAGAACAAAATGGAGATCAGACCCGCGACTCGGGCAGACATCGGTGCGACTGGGTCCTTATCCCACTTTCCTACACTTTGGTAGGCCAGAAAATGAAAAACCAACGCATTCACACCCGCGGCCACGATCAACAACATTTTGACCTGGAACGCCACGTTGATGTACATCTTCGTGGCTTCCGAGGAGAACATCAGCAGGCCGGTGGTGACTTGTATGAGGAAGCCGGCCCAGGCCCAGGGAATAAACCGCTGGGCCAGTTTGGAAACAGCCTCGTCCCGAAATGTCAGCCCCATCAGACGCAAATCCAAGATCGATGTGGCCCCCACCAAAAGAATAATGCCAAAAATATGAACGGTCTCGATGACAGGAAATAACCACAGCGACTCGCGAATGAATGTGCCGATCGACGTTTGTTCGAGCCACTGGCAGATCACGAAAATTAGATGCATTCCCCTCGCCCTCACGGTTTCCCATTAGGTTGGCCTTGTTCAACTCACCCATAATGGTCACACACTATCATCCCGTCTACGTGAGTGGCAAGATGGGGCAGATGCCAGGCGCTCTTGCTGGTGTGGGAGGATCCAGTTCGCCTGTTCTTTTTGGCATGGTCCATATTTAACTGCAACTTTTTCCATATCCAATTCGTCATATTAATAGTGACGCTGTACAAATTCTCTGGTAGGTTGATGGAAACGAGTTGCAAATCGAATGTTGGAGGATCGGAATGAAGAGTAAACGCATGGTTTCTTTTGCCCTGCTGGTGGGCCTTATGACAATTGCAAGCGTGGCTTTCGCGCACCACGGAACGGCGAACTACGACACATCGAAAACAGTCACCGTGAAAGGCGCCGTGACCGATTTTCAATTCATCAATCCCCACGTCATCATTGCCCTGGACGGCAAAGATGAGGACGGGAAACCTCAGAAGTGGCAAGGGGAGCTTACCAGCCCGAACCATTTGATGAGGGCTGGCTGGACAAAGAGTTCCATCAAGCCCGGTGACACGATCACGATCAGCGGTTATCCCTCGAAGAGCGGCTCACCGGAAATTTGGATTCAGAAAGTCGTGTTGGCCAACGGCGAACCACTTTCGACGGGCGGCGGAAACTAGGAATCTCTTCGGCCGGGCAGGGGTCATCCAGTCATCATCGTCTTATTATTCTTGCTATGGGGGTGTGAGGATGCGGAGTCACGTCAAAGGTTTGGTTTTCGCGGGAGTTTGCGTGCTGGCATTTTCTTCCGGCCTGCGCGCCCAGATGGGGCAACCAGCTGGCGCGGCAAAAGCGCCAGCGGTGTCTGTGCCCGCGCCAGTTCATGATCTATCGGGTGTCTGGAACATGCGCGCCACGCCTGCTCAGAGGAGGTACCTTGGCAGCACCTACACGCAGGAGGGGCCTGAGATGACGCCGTGGGGGAAGGCGCAGTACGATGCCGCCAAGCCCTCGAATGGCCCTCGCAGCAACTCCCTAAAGGTCACGGATGACCCGGTCCTCAAAAAATGCCTGCCTCCCGGCACACCGAGAATCTACCTGCAACCGTTTCCTTTGCAGTTCGTGCAAACTCCGAAGGAAGTGATCATCCTCTACGAGTACGACCACACGGTGCGTCACATCTTCATCGACGGACGCCCGCATCCCGCGGACATCACTCCCACCTACCTGGGGCATTCCATTGGTAAATGGGACGAAGATACGCTCGTTGTCGACACCACCGGTTTTAATGAGAAGACCTGGCTCGACCGGGACGGCCATCAACACAGTGATCAGTTGCACGTGGTAGAGCGTTTCCACCGCGTCGATCGTGACAACATGCAGGCCGATATCACCATGGAAGACCCGAAGGCGCTCGCCAAGCCCTGGATTACGCAGTTGAACTTCCAACTGAAACCCGACTGGGACATCATGGAACAGGCCTGCACCGACAACGCGGCATTCGAAGATTTCGAAAAATAAGGCTACACCGCGGGCCTGCCAGCGCCCGAAACGGCACATCGGTGATCGACCTCGGCTGCATCCTCCTGTCCGCATGCATTGACACTGAATATTTTTGAAAACTCCGCTACGTTAACCCGCGTTTCTGCCCCTAACCCTTGCATCGACCAATGGTTAGTAGGAGTTACTAGTAGGATGATACCGTGGTGGTTTTCCCTTTGATTGAGCCCCCCCAAGGCATATAAAGGGGGCAGTGTTGTGATTGGGTATGGGGTGCGTGCGGCCGGAGAAAATGGCGATCGTGCGTTGTTAGCGTTCAACTTATCGGCCACATTCCACTTTTGTTAAGGCTTTCTTAAGGTTGGACGGCATAATTTCGACTGGGGAATCCGTCCAAAGTCCTAAAGTTAAGAGAAGAACTATTTTGTTGGGTATGAGTGAAGGTCCATCTATTCGTTCCGCGATCTTTTGTCCAGGGGCGTGCGCGAATGGGCGAAATCGCCCGTGAAAAATTTGCGAATGGGTCGGAGCTCCATCGAACCTACAGGGGCCAGGAAATTGAGACCAGACCATCCATTGTCTTGGGAGCGTTGGCGCTTTGCTGACGCAATACAGGAGGGGAAAATGGGAAACCATGCATCGTTTCGCGTGAACGTATGGGGAGGAGTCCAGTTGAACATCAGAAAAGTTTCTGCGGGTATTGGGTGGAACACTTGCGGTGTTGCTGCTTAGCCTTCCGGCGTTCTCGCAGGGCGACGCAGGCCGTATTCTGGGAAATGTAACCGACTCAAACGGCGGCGCGATCGCTGGTGCCACCGTGATCGTCATCGACGTGCAAAGAGGAACAACCCGGACACTGACAACGGACGATCACGGAGCCTACAACGCTCCCAACTTGATACCCGGCGCATATAAGGTGCGCGGGCGAATTCACGGGATTTAGCATTATTGAACGTCAGAACATTTCACTGGAGGTCGGTCAAGAAATTCGCGTTGATCTAACGCTTCAGCCCGGTCAGCAAACGCAAACGATCACTGTCACTGAATCCATTCCTCTGGTGAATACCACCAACGCCGAGTTGGGCGGAACTCTCCAGAATGAGATCATCAATGATCTGCCCCTCAATGGCCGGAATTTTGCCAACCTGCTGCAATTGCGCCCTGGCGTGACGATATATCCGGGTGGCTCAGGATGGTCCCAGAGCAGCAACGGCATGCGCGCTCATGACAACGTCTACCTGTTTGAGGGCGTTAACGGGAGTGACCCGTGGATGGCCCAGCCCATCATCAGTGCGGTCATGGCCGCGGGCGACGCGGGCACGCTGATCTCCATCGATGCCATCGACGAGTTCAAGACGCAGCAGAATCCTCGCGCTGAGTACGGCTGGAAACCCGGCTCGATCGTCAACGTCGGAATCAAGTCCGGCACCAATAGTATCCATGGGACGGCCTACGCGTACGGGCGGAATGGCTCGTGGGATGCGCTTCCCTACTTTGACACACCTGGGCCAAACAAAGGTGTTTCGCAAACGCCACCATCCGTCGCATTGGAGCAGTTCGGCGCCAGCCTGGGAGGGCACATCAAGAGAGACAAGCTCTTCTACTTCGTGAACTTCGAGGATCAGCGCTATGCCGTGGGAAGTACAGGACAGATTTTTGACCCGGTGAATAACACCCTACCCGTACCTATCGTCAAAGGGGTGGTGACGCCGAATTGCACAAATGGTTTTGCTGGCGATTGTGCGAACAGTTTGCCTGACGCTTGCCACGATGCGCTCTTGGGAGGAACGCTGGCTCCGCTCAGCGCGAAATTAGCGGGCCTCGACCCAGCGACCTGCAATCCGGTGAGCTCGCAGATCAAAAACGGTTCACAAGGCCTATTCCCGATCGTCACTGGACCCGCTCTGACTACGATTCCGAACGCCCTGCCCAACACCAACCGGATCGACTCGGGCCTGGCAAAAATAGACTACCACCTTAATGAAAAACACTCAGTGAGCGGTATGTATTTTATCAGCCCTGGCAGTGGAATTCTGAATGACGCTCCCGGGACCCAAACGAACGCAGCTTGGTTAACGAATCAATACGCGCGTTCGCAAGTATTTTCGGGAAGCTGGACCTGGACCCCGAGTTCCAACTGGGTGAATGAGGCCCGGGTAGGCTACTCGCATTACTATCAGATTTTCCAGAGCCAGGACAGCGGCCAGAATCCGGCTAGCTACAACTTTAACGGCACAACTTACAACGTTAATACCGGCCAAACGAATCCCCTCTATTATGGATTCCCGGCCGTCACGATTGGAGGTTTTACCGGCAATCTAGGAGCAGGCTGGCCTAAGGTCGTGGGGCCGGATGGAGTATTGCAGATTCTGGATCACGTCTCGTACCTTCACGGCAACCACGCCTTCAAGTTTGGCGGCGAAATCTTGTACAATCAAAGCACCTCGGACGTAACCGCGAATGCCAAGGGCAGCATCACTTTCGGCAACTTGGAAGATTTCTTCACAGGCGGCATAGGCACAAAACAGCTGACGGTGGTAGCGCGGCTATTCTTGTAGGGAACCTCGTTCGCCACTTCACCGATGCGGGCTACGCGCCTATCTTTCAGGATGACTGGCGCGTCAAGCCGAGACTGACCGTAAACATTGGATTGCGTTACGAACTCAATACGGTTCCCCATGAACGGGATTCGCTCCAGGGTAACTTCAATCCCAACCGAGGGCTTACGCAGGTCGGTTCCGGGATCAACACTCCCTACAATGGCGATCACAACAACTTCTCTCCACGCCTTGGTTTTGCATGGGACATGTTCGGAAACGGGAAGACCGTCCTCCGCGGTGGTGGGGGAATCCTCTATGAACAGATGAGCTTGGATGTGTTCCAAGGTATTGGCAACTCGTTTGGACTGAGAGTGGAACCCACAGGCGATCTGCTATGCTCGGGAGGTGCCACCGGGACGTGTCCACAGGGCCCAGGCAGTATCACAGTTGCAAACGTTAGCTTCAGTGGTGCACCTCTGGACGGCGCGACCCTCGGCAGCGTCGGATATGGTTGGGCCAACAACTCATCGACAGTGCCCATTTTCAACTTTGTGTCCGCATGCGGCGATGGTAAGACAGCAGTGCCCGGCCCAACGGGCCTGAAGCCACCACAATGTAATGCAATTATGGTCGACCCCAATCTGCGTACCCCCTACGTCGCGAACTGGAGCCTGGGCATCCAGAGGGCTCTCACGAATAACCTCTCCTTGGAGGTTAGTTACGTAGGTAATCACGGGACGAAGTTAATCGGTGCCTTGGACCTCAACCAGCCAAACCTAGTAACCCAGAGCGCCGGATCCCTCGGGATGGTGAGTACGGGGCCTGGATGGTTCGGTATCTACAATAACCCCAAGAATGCATTAGACCCCTTAAATGGCAAGACGCTCATCGAAGCCTGCGCCTTGGGCCCCTCCAAGTCAACCTGCGCACCCAGCGGCGGGGCTGAACAGGCGGGCCGGCCATTCAATTCCCAGTTTCCATACCTCAAGTTCATCGACTACTTTGGGAACCTTGATTCTTCGAACTATAACGGCTTGCAAGTGGCTCTAACCGCTCACAACTACCATGGACTTACCCTCACCACTGGGTATACCTATTCCCATGCCCTCGGTGAGTCTTCCGACCAGGGAACGAGCGGGGGTCTTGTAATCCCCCAGAACAGCTATGGAAATCTGCGCAAACAGCTCTACACGAACACTACCTTCGACATGCGTCATCGCCTCACGATCTCAGGAAGTTATAACATCCCGGGAAAGAAGGGCTTCGGGCAGGTCCTCGAAGGCTGGTCCATTAACTCTGCGGTCGTGGTTCAGACAGGGACGCCCTGGGGCATCAATGATTCCACGACCGATTTCGCCGGAATCGGCGAGGCCAACGGGCGCAACCCGCAAGGCAACGAAGGGATGCAATGGAATTTTTTTGGAAATCCCTCCGATTTTGAGGCCATCCACAACTTCTACGGCGCCAGCCCGAACGGAGGCGGAGTGCCCTTCTTCAAGGGCCTCACCAATCCAAAGTGCGTCACGGCTGCTGGGAGCAATCCACTCGCCATAGCCTCTCTTACTGTCCTCGGTTGCTACGCCCTCGGCAATTCAGTACTGATTCCTCCTGCCTACGGAAGTTTCGGGACTATGCCACGCAATCCGTGGCGCGACGGAGGATTCCGCAACGTGGATGCATCCGTGAGTAAGACTTTCAAGATCAAGGAACGCCTCAGCGCGCAGGTCCGGGCGGAGCTCTTCAACGTTCTCAACCACCCCAACTTCGTCAATCCATATGGCGGGCCGGGCGGCGCCGGAACTCCTAACGACATCAATCCCTCAAGGGCTGGTACCGGCACAGGTCTCGGCTATGTTCTCAATACGCCAGATGCGGCCAGCTCCAACCCCGTGCTTGGGTCGGGAGGCGCGCGCGATCTCCAGGTTGGCATGAAACTTATCTTCTAACCGATCCTCGCGGATCGAACTGAAATGGCAAAGGGGCCATCCCGATCAGATCGGGATGGCCCCTTCGTATTTCTACGGTAGAAACGCCGACGAGACGACTACGAGTCCGCACCCAGCGTCTTCGCCGCCCAATCTGGAAAGACCGCCGGGCGTCTGTCTCTCGGGCCGCCCGCATTGGAGGCCTGGACATGGCCTGTGCCTTCGATCATGTCGCGCTTGGAGTTTACGGCTGCCTTATACAGCCGCAGAGCGCCTGCCGGGTCCATGATGCGGTCATCCTTGCTGTAGCCGATCATCATCGGGGCTTCGATCTTGGCCGCCCTTCCTCCATCCAGGTTGTAGTCGCCAAGCTTCTTGCGGGCATCGGCCAGGTCCTCCGCGCCGATGATCCACCGGACGCGCTCTTGAATGGGGGGGTACCATTCGAACAGATCGGACTTCAAATCGTAGGAGCCGCTGCTCATAAAAGCAGCCTTGATTCTCTTCTCGCCGCTCGCGGCCCGGGGCACTCCGTAACCGCCCATGCTGATTCCCTGCATTCCCACCCGCGTGGCGTCCACATCCGGACGCGTCTCGAGGTAATCGATCATGGCCTTGGCGACTCTTTCCGTGTCTGGAGGCAGGTGAAGGTCCTTCAGGCGCAGCGCGCCTCCCTGGCCGGGGAAATCGACTGCCAAGTACGCCATGCCCCGGGCCGTGTAGGCGGCTCCGCCCATGATGGTCGCCTCGGCCATGGTATCGGCGCCTTGAAAGGGGATCACTACGGGGAACTTCTTGCCTTGGGCATTGCCGCCCGGCTTCCTGAAATAACCATCCAGTACCTTTCCTTCATAGGGAACCTGCACACGCTCGAAGGGAGGCCGCACCAGCTTCCAGGCCTTGTCAAAATTGTCGCGCGCCTTCTTGTAGGTGGGCAGCATGCGGGAGTCCGTCACCGGCTGGGGCCAGCAGGCGTCACGATAGAAACCCGCGGCCCGGACATAGTATTCATTCGCCGTGATCTTGTAGCCCTCGGCCGCGAACTTGTCGGCCATCTCTTCGTTCTTCTCCGCGACGCGCGTCCATTCCGTAATCCAGGAATCCAGATCAAAAGGCTTCATGCGCTGCGCCACTTCGAGTGCATCGGGATCGCTCGTGTACATCGTCTGGGTCAAGCGGATTTCCAACTGTCCGCCGCCGGGCAAACCGTTTCCGGTAAAGAGCTCTCCATCGGCCCGCCCGCCTACAGCGCCCTTCTTTCCGCCTTCAGAGCCGGCATCCTGTGCGAAAGCGGATGAACCAAGCGCCCTGGTGAGCGCGGGAAGTCCCGCTGCCGCCAATCCCAACTTGACCAAGCCTCTTCGGCTTACGTTCAACAAGGAATCCATAGTCTTGCCTCCTTCGACAATGCAGAATGTCTTCGTTCAGGACAACCACTCGGGCCGCGGGATCGTGAACATCGGCATAGCGCCGGATCTTCGCACTTCACTTCGCATGAATGAATCAGCTTTGCAGGAACATTACGGCAGCTGCCGCATCCTGTCAAGCTCAGGTTGCCGAAACGAACAGTCCCGCGCAAATGCTATATGAACTAGGACTCCATCTGATTAACTTGGGTTTCAAAATTGTCCTGTAGCGTATTGCTTTCCCGCTGTTTTTTTGGAAGCGCTCCTCCATGACACCTCCGACAGGGAAACTGCTTGAAACGCGGGACTCCCGCTGCGCGTCATTGTAGTATTGACATGGTAGGAGCTGCGGTGGGAAACTGCGGCAAATCGCACGCCAACAAATGGAGGTGGCTGGTGACGAGCCATAAGCTGCTGACTGGTTTGTGTCTGGGCGTATGTTTATTTTTGCTCGCGGGGCCGGCGTTTGCGCATCACGGCGGCGCGGCGTACGACACGGCGAATCCCCTCACCTTGTCGGGAACCGTGAAGGAATTCCATTTTATCCAGCCGCATCCGCTAATCGCGCTCGAAGTGAAGGATGACAAGGGCACGGTCGTGGAATGGTCCATCGAAATGACGGCGCCAAATCACCTGGTCCGGTATGGCTGGAGCGGGAAGCGACTCAAGCCGGGTGACGAAATCACAGTGACCGGGAGTCCCGCTAAAAATGGCCTGAAAGTGCTGAATCTCCGGAAGATCTCTATACGAATGGCGAAATGATTCCCCTCGGGCCTCCTCCGGAGCCCGGCCAGTAGCAGCACAGGGGCGGTTTACCGAATTTGTAGAGCGCGGCACTTCTGATTGGCCGGGATCATCGAGACTGCGAATTCCATGACAGTTCGATTCGATCCGAATTATAGGAGGAATAGCGGACATGCAAAAGCGCTTGTTGGCTTCGATCTTTGCTGTAGTAGCAATCCTGGCCCTCTCTCCCGTATTGCGCGCGCAGATGGCGTCAACAGCGGCGAACAGCAAAAATGCGCCGGACGCCCAAGCCGCTTCCAAGCCCCAAGCAGCGGCAGGCCAGGCGCCGGATTTTTCCGGAGTATGGGAAGGGCACATGCCCGCGACCGCTCGCCGCTGGGCCGGGTATTCCTTTGTCAGCGGAATTCCGGAGATGACGCCCTGGGGAAAGGCGCTCTACGAAACCACCAAGCCTTCCTGGGGGCCGAGGGCCGTGGAGGATTCCACCGATCTCGTGAACCCGACAACCGGAAATGAAATCGGATGCTTTCCAACGGGTGTGCCGCGAATCTACGTTCATCCCTTTCCGATGGAGATCGTTCAGACGCCGGGCCGTGTAATCGAACTCTTCGAGTTCAACCACTTTGTGCGGCAAATTTATACGACCGGCCCCCACGAACACGCCAAGGATTTGGATCCCTCGTGGATGGGCGACTCGGTCGGCTGGTGGGAAGGCGACGCGCTGGTGATCGATTCGGTCGGATTCAATGACAAGACATGGCTCGACCGCGCGGGCCTCCCGCATTCCGACCAATTGCACGTAATCGAACGCATCACGCGCCCCAAGCACGATACGCTGGTCGTCCACATTACGATCGACGATCCGAAAACGTATACCAAGACCTGGGAGGGAGAACGAATCTATCAGTTGGAGCCGACTTGGAAACTGACGGAAATGATTTGTGAAGATAACATCACCTTCAACGAATTGAAGAAAGCGGGAAAGGAACAGTAACGGCGGGAGCGAAAAACTGTTCGCGAAAAGAAAAGGGTCGTCCTGAATATTTCTCGGGACGACCCTTTTGCATTCAATGAAAGTCCGCTGGCGATCTTACTTTCCAATCTCCAGAATCACGAACGAGCCGTTAATGGGTGTGGGGCGCGGTCGAGGATTGTCCGGAGTGGGAGCTGCCGCAGCCTTGAAGTCTGCCGTCACGGTAAACACGTGACCCGTCTTCGAGTCTATGGCCATGGTGCGAGTGCCGAACTGGGTTGTGATGTTCCCCACCACGCTGTACTTATCGGCCGAGTCCTGGTGGATGACGGAAACCAGGCCTTCGCGGCACGCGGCGAACAACATGCCGGTGTTCGGATCATACGCATTGCCATCGGGATCGCCGCCAATCGGAGGAGAAGCGACGACTTTGCCGTTGTCCGCGTTTGTGACCACCATTACTTTGTCGCAGGCCGAGAACAGGCGGTGGTTTTTCAGGTCAATCGCAAGCGCGGAGGGCCCTTCGCAGGGAGCAAGTGGCCACGATCCCTTGACCGCCAGCGACTTGGTGTCAAATTCTGTAAGAGCACTCTTGTCTTCGATATTCACGAACATATTGCCCTTACCATCGAGCGCGGGTTCTTCCGGTTTGCCGCCCAGGGCCACCGTGCCGACAACCTTGCCTGACATTGCGTCAATGACCGTCGAATCTTTGCTCTTCCCGTTGAAGGTGAAGACCCGCTTGGTGGTGGGGTCATAAATGATGGAGTCCGGGTCTTTGCCTTGGATCGCGATATCCGAAGTGGGCTTGAGTGTTTTCAAATCGACGATGGTGACTGTGTTCGCATCGCCGTTGCTCATGAATCCGAGGCCCAGGTCGGTCGCGAGTGCGATACCATGCATGTTCGTGGTGTGAGAGACAGGGATGTCGCCGATCACCTTCCCGCTTACCTCGTCGACGACCATCATGTGCATCCCGCGCGAGACATAGATGCGATGCGCATCGGGATCCACCCGGAGGTAGTCCCATCCGCCGTCGCCTCCGACTGGCATCCTACGCAGTACCTTGTACCCGCCGGCATCTGTTGCGGCAAAAACGAGCGCACCACCGAGAAGCGCCAGAGAACAAGAAACAACACAGGCCCAAAGGAACGATCTGGAAAGCCGTTGTCTTAACATGCGAAATTCCTCCCTATCGAAACAGTATTTGACTTTTAACCACGGAAAATCATTCGAACCCCGACAAAGTGCGTTTGCCCCCTAAGAACTATACGCAGCCTGTAGCCAGAACTTTCACGACACCCATGGCACTCACAAGCGACGTAACCCAGTCTGTCTCAAACCTAATTCTGGCCGGCTCCAAGTCGCCGACGCGCCACTCGCCCGCCAAAGCAGCGCGGCAAGCGGGAAGCCAGCCCGCCTAGGTGGGACGCCGCGTGGACCCCGCACTCGGCGAATCACGGTTCGCGAGTCATATAGAACTGCATCGCAGGCGTGATAATCAACGACAGAACCATCGAAATCAAAATGCCGCCGATGACCGCGATGGCCAAAGGCTGAAGCATTTGTGAGCCCGCGCCCAAGGCGAGCGAAAGCGGCAGCATTCCCGCCACGGCCGCCATGGCCGTCATTACAATGGGACGAAGACGGCGGCGGCCTGCCTGAATCATAGCCTCTTCGGCCGAGAATCCGAAATGGCGGAACTTCTGGTTGGCATCGAGCAAGAGAATACCATTCTTGGCGACGATACCAACCACCATGATCAATCCCATGCGGGAGGATATGTTAAACGTGGTCCGCGTGATCAGAAGTGCAAAAAATACTCCGGATGTGGACAAGATCGCCGAGGAAAGGATCGCGATCGGCGCCGAGAAGCTACGGAATTCAAACAGCAGCACTATGAAAATCAGGACGATGGCGAGAACGAGAACGATGTAAAGGTCTCGGGCCGACCTGCGCTCCTCCTTGTAAGTTCCGCCGTACTCGACTCGAATGGAGGGCGGCAAGTGCATATCAGCAACGGCTTTTTGCACCGCCGCCACGCCTGTTCCGAGGTCCACGCCTTCGAGCCGCGCGGTGACTTCTTTTTCCGTCTGCAAGTTGTCGCGAAGAACCTCGGTCTGGCCGGGTAGTTCGGTGATCGAGGACACGGAACCAAGCGTTGCCGTTCCGCCGTTCGAATTGACGATAACCGTGTTGCTCATGGCTTCCAGCGATGCCCGGTTCGCTGCCGGATATCGGACCCGCAAGGTATAGGGCCGGTCATTAATAATCACCGGCGTGGCCGTGGGTTCGCCATCCACGATGGCTGAGGCGACTGTTGTAAGCTGATCGGTTGTGAAGCCTGCCTTCGCTGCGGTTTGTGTATTCACGTTAAATACAACAGCGGGACCGCTGGTAGTGTTATCGATTCCATCCTCGATGTCCACGACCGGCTTCTTGTATCCGACCTGAATCCTGCCGAGCGCATCCGCCACCTTCGGCGCATAGTTTATTAAAACGTCGACGTCAGGGGAAAACAGCTTAACCACGACGGGCTGCGGCGCCTCCGGTCAGGTCGGAGATCATGTCCTGAAGTTGCTGTGTAAAGTCAATGTCCAGCGCTGGCTCCTCTTTCTTCACTTGGGCGCGAACCTGGCTGATGACTTCATCGATCCCCCGACGTCCCCGAGTATCCTTGAGCTTCACCGAGATATCTCCGATGTTGGGCTCGGTAACGGCAGCGAGCCCCAACTGCAAGCCCGTGCGCCGTGAGGTGCTTTCAACCTCGGGGACGGAGCGAACGATTTGCTCGACGTGATTGATGACGCGGTTGGTTTCCTGGAGCGAACTGCCGGGCGGCATGACGTAGTCGAGGATGAATCCACCCTCATCCATATGGGGCAGCAGGTCGCTTCCCAACTGATTGAAGCACACAATGGAAACAGCGATCAGAATCACACAAAGCCCCCCCAGCCAAACGGGATGCTCAAGAGCCCGCCGCAACCAACGTTCGTAGAAATTGATGATGCGTTCGAACCATCCTCCCTTCAGGGAAGCTTCTTCGGCGGCCATCAGGCGTTTCATCTGTTCGATTTCGGAGGCCTCGGCGTCGCCACTCGGGACAGTCAGGGCGCCCGCCGCGGGAACAGACGTCCCTTTCTGTTCGGGAACTGCCTCTTCTTTTTTCCCGCGACGGATCAAGTGAACTCCCAGGTTTGTCGACCATGTCAGGGCGAGCGCCAGCGAAGTCAGCAAGGAAACACTCATGGAAATCGCGAGCGCGCGAAAGAAAGTCCCGGTGACCCCCGTGATCGAGATCAGCGGGACGAACACAACGATTGGAGTGAGAGTGGAGCCAATCAGCGGGATCGTGAGTTCTTTCAGTGCGGCGGCGGTTGCTTCGAGCGGCCCTTCGCCGCCATCGCGGTGCAGAACAATGTTTTCTACAACGACAATCGCATCATCAATAACTAGACCGCCCGCGGCCGCCAATCCTCCCAAAGTCATCATGTTGAAGCTTTGTCCCAGCATCTTCATGGCGATAAAGGTCACAAAGATGGCCACGGGAATCACCAGACCCGTCATGAGCGCGGTGCCCCAATCGCGCAGAAAGAGCCAGATGATGAAACCGGCAAGCAAAAGACCGATGATGATCGCGTCGCGCACGCTGGCGATTGATTCCCGGACGATATTGGACTGGTCGTAAAAAACACGCAGATCAATGCCCGGAGGAAGGGTCGGACGAATGCGTTCGATTTCCTGATGGACCTCGTTGGCAACGTCCACGGTATTGCTATCGGGCTGGCGACTGATGCTGACCAAAACCGCGGGCTTTCCATTTGCGGTGACCACCGTATAGGCCGGGGCGGCGGACGGAGCCACTGTTCCGATATCCCGAACTCGAACAGGAACATCGTTCACGTTCTTGATAACGAT
This sequence comes from Terriglobia bacterium, assembly GCA_963811715.1. Taxonomy (GTDB): domain Bacteria; phylum Acidobacteriota; class Terriglobia; order Acidiferrales; family UBA7541; genus Palsa-360. Next base: position 750,852 of record CAWESM010000001.1, on the reverse strand, counting down.
GTCGCCGATTTCCTCTGGAGAATGCACCTGAGAGTTAATGAGTCCCAGGAAAAGCTGGTGATTGCGGCTCAGCAGCCCTGGCGAATCGATCAGATTCGTATGATTGGCCGCATCCAAAATGTCCTGCAAAGCGACGCGGGACTTGATGCATGCGCGCAGGATCGGGCGTGATTTGAAATTCCGGTTGCTGTCCTCCCTGAATCAGTACAGTCGCGACGCCATTCAAACGGTTCAGTCGCGGCTTGATGTCGTAGGTCGCCACTTCCCACAATTGTGTCTGGGGAACTTTTTCCGATGTAAGGCTGTAGCCCAGAATCGGGAAACTCGCGAAGTCGAGTCGATGCGTTTCAATCTGGGCCGTTGAGGGGAGAGTGCTCTGAACGCGCGCAATGGCGGAATTCACCGCCTGGAGCGTCTGAACCATGTCCACGCCCCAGTTAAAGAACAAATCCACTTCGGCTGAACCGCGACTGGTGGTGGAGCGGACATCTTCAAGACCCTGGACACTATTCACCGCGTTTTCCAGCGGGCGGGTGATGGTCACTTCCATCTGATCGATGGGCATCACGCCGTTATCCACGCCAATGATGATGCGCGGAAAGTTGGTTGCCGGAAACACGGCAATCGGCAGGGACAGAGCCTCATAGACTCCGACAACCGCCAGCATGATGATCAGAAAAATGATCGACTTCGAGTGCCGGGTAAACCAATAGCGGGAACTCTTATCGACAGGCCGGGTGGTCGTCACTGATCTTCTTCCTCCTCCGGCATCTTAGGAGACTGGACTTGAATGGTGGCCTTCGACATGTCATCCATTTTGTCGAGTTCGAAAGCCCCGACGGTCACGACCCGCTCCCCGCCCGTGAGCCCGTCCGTGATTTGGATGTCGCCCGCATCCCGGATACCCACTTTGACCTTCTTCTTGTGAGGCTTATTGTCCGTGTCCAGGACGATCATGGACGTCACTCCGTCCGTGTCCGTCAACAGGGCTGCCGCTGGGGCGACAATTGCCTTCGGAACAGTTTGGCCAATCATTGTTACGCGCGCGCTGATGCCAGGTTTCAGGCGCCCTCCGGGATTTGGAGCCTGGACCCAGACCTCCACAGTCGTGCTATTGGGATCGAGCGCGGGGCTTACCAGGGTGACCTTGGCTTTAAGCGCCGGCCCCTGCCCTGGGACCAAGATGCTGGCATCGTCTCCTGCTTTCAAGTGAATGGCATCCATCTGCGAGACATGAACACGAGCCACCACTTGCGACAAGTCCATAATCGTGATGAGTGGGGCCCCGGCCGCCGGCGTTTCTCCGGCATAATTGGGCCGGTCCGTGACTACGCCGTCGATAGGGCTCTTGATCTGGGTATAACTTACCTGGGCTTCGGCGCTAGCCAAGTCACCCTGCGTCAAGGTCACTTGCCCCTCAGCCATCTTGAGGTCGAATTGTTTCTGCGCAAGTTCGCTCGCATTCCGAGCCTGCGTCAGCGCCACGTTGGCGTCTTCCACATCTTTTGCGGAGATCGCGCCTTCCTTATAGAGCGCCTGGCGGCTGTCATAAAGCTTCTGCGCCGAATCCAATGTCTGCTTCGCAAGTTTGGCGTCTTGCGCGACTTTCTGCACTTCCATGTCATAGGTTGCTTGCGCCTGCTGATATCCACCCTGGCTCTTCTTTCGGGCGCCGACCAAATCCTGGTTTTCGAGTTCCGCGAGCAATTGCCCCTCTTTCACCCTGCTTCCACGATCAACGTAAAACTTCTTAACCGGGGCGACGACTTTCGGCACGATGGCTGCCTGATCACGCGGGTACAGAACGGCATCGGCGATCACTTTGAGCTGAATCGGACCGGCCTCCGCGGCACCCACCTGCACAGTGACGGTTGGCGTTTCCTCGGGCGGTTCGCCTGACTTGCAGCCGGACAATAGGAAGCCCGTGACAAGTGCAACGCCTAGGAGACCACCGGGCCGCCAGCGGGTGCGGATCGCTTCAGGAAGGTTTGTCGACTCAAACTGCAATGATTTTGTTCTGTTCATTTTTATCTCGATATTTTTTAGCATGGGTTTCAAAAGGTTCCCGTCATGGTCTGAAGTCCCGCCAAGGCTGCTCGAAAACGGGCCTGGGCGTCTATGTAAGCATTTCGGGCCGTAAACAGCGTATTCTCCGCGTCAACTACCTCGGTTGCTGGGGATGCCCCTCCCTGATACCGCAAGTTGACGAGGCGTAGACTCTCAGCGGCTAGTTCAGCGGTGTGACGTGAAGCCTCCACGGCGGACCGGGCGACGGCGGCTTCATTATAGGCGGCATAGAGTTCAGTAATCTTCAGCTGCTGCTCCTGGCTCAACATCGCCTTCGCGGCTTGCTGTTTGTATTGCGCCTGGTGCAGCTTGCTGCGCAATGTGCCCCAATCCCAAACCGGAATATTCAGCGCGGCAGTAACAAAATAGCCGAGGTTGGGTACCACTGCCCACTTCAGGGAAAGAGGCCCGTGTGCAATGAAGGGCAAAGCAATTCGCTTCGATTCCGTAATCGGTGTCCACGGCCAGTGTCGGAAGGAATGCTGTCTTCGCGGCCGTCACGTCCAGTTCAGACTCTCGAGCGGTCTCGATCGCCACGCGAAGGTCGGGATTCTCCTTTTCGGCCATGGCCTGAATTTCCGCAAATGCAGGCAATGCTTGCGCGGAATCGAGATCGTCGACGACGCTGAAATTTTCATTCAACGTGGGAAATAGCAATACGGCCAGGGTTAGGCGGGCATCCTCCATCGCCAGCTTCGCCTCGTCGAAAGCCTGCTCTTGCAGCCGATATTGGATCTCCGCCTTCAGCGCATCGCTGTGGGGTGATTGGCCCTCGCGTTCCGCGTCCCGAGTGATATCAAAAAAGTGTTTTGTCTGCTCCAGAGCTTGTTGTGAGGTGGCATACTTTCGTTGCGCCACGACCAAGCCGTAGAAATCCTTGCTGACAGTCACGGTCAATCCGCGCCGGGAAATTTCGGCCTTCGCCTTGGACAAAGCCTCCGCCGCCTTGGCCCGCTTAAGCCCCGTTGCCATGAAGGTTCCCGGAGAAAGATCCTGATGGAAAACTCCCCACGCGCGATAGACGTGGACGCCATCCTGCGTGACGAATCGCCCATCGGAGATTTTCCCGCCATCCCCCTGGTCCCCGAGATATTGTGTCGTTGCGGTAACCGTCGGAAGCAGCGCATTCCTGGCCTGGAGGCTGTCTTCATGGGCGTTTTTTGCATCCGAAACAGCCGACAAATACACCGGGTCGAGCTTTCGCGCCCGTTCGAGCGCGTCCTGCAGTGTCACCGTGATCGGTGGCGTGGACTGGCCCTGCGCCGGAGGCTGCAGTATTTGCACGGACGATTCGGCACCCTGGGAAGGCGCGTTTTCCTGCGCGGCAACCTTCAAGGGCAAAACACCAAATGCAAGCATCAGGCCGAGCCGCCAAGAGGGCATAGCGACTAACGAATATCCCAGATTTTGACGCGAGCCTGATCGAAATGCCCACAACCTTCCATCCAATTTGAATTGCCCATTTGTGTCCCTTCTCCCTTCAGCAAGCGCCCCTGGTCCCAAGAGGCACAACGCAGCGAATGCTAGACCCTGTCGCTCCAAATAGGAAAGCTACCCTGGAAATCTCAAATCACCGGTAGCCACGTGCTGTTGCTAGGAGCGTCGGATGCCGACTTCCAAGTTCGCAAGAAAAGGCGTCTCGCATCCCGGGATCAGCCGGCATCCTTCACAAGGATTAGCCCACCTTAAAAAAATGATTCATGAAGCCCCACACTCTATTTCGGGAAACCTTAAGCGAACCTTAAGATGGGCGTGCCTTGCAGTGTAAGCTTCAATTCCCGTGAAATACGTGCATTTCACCCGGATATTCCCTCCGCGTTCAACCACGTCTATACTTTACGATAACGATTGGTAAAAAGTTTCGCGGAATCTCAAATTGGGATTCAGGCATTGAATCTGCCCCGTATAGTGCGGTATTTTAGAGTATCTACTGGTTTGTGAATGCGCGCCCAAACGCCAGTTCCCTGGCTTCGCGCGCAGGCGGATATTTATGCCAAAGGTCAAGTTCAGCCTAAACGGACAGCCGGTGGAAGTCCCTTACGAGCCGGGCATGCACTTGCTGGAAGTCCTGCGCGAAGAGTGCGGCATCGTTTCCCCCAAGAATGGCTGCGCGCCTGAAGGCACTTGCGGCTGCTGCGCGGTCCTGGTGGATGGACGGCCCGTCCTGTCCTGCCTGCGGAAACCGGAACAAATGGAAGGGCGCGAGGTAGTGACGCTTGAGGGCGTCCCGGAAGACATGAGAAATGTGTTGGGCGAAGCCTTCGTGCAGGAAGGTGGGGTTCAGTGCGGCTTCTGCATACCCGGGATTGTCGTTCGTGCGTCCTCAATGCTGCGGCAAGGCTGCACGGACGATCGCGAAGCTGTCGAGCAGGGACTTACGGGTCATATTTGCCGCTGCACGGGCTACGCGCGAATCGTAGACGCCATTCAAACAGCCGGCGACGCTTGGAAAAATGGCGGAAGCCTCCTAAGCAAGGAGCCGCGCCGGCATTCCTATTTTGGCGAAGATTTCGGATTGAGCCGTAATCCGGCGTTTGCGAATGGCAAACATGCGAATGGCAACGGCAAAGGAAACGGAAATGGCTTTGGGATCGGCGACTCACCCTCCCGCTATCGCGGATTCGAGCAGGCATTGGGGGAAAGGCCTTTCGTTGACGACATGCGCGTGCCAGGCATGCTGCATGGCGGATTGGTGCTCAGCGAGCACCCGCGAGCCAAAGTCAATGCGATTGACACGTCTGCCGCGTTGGCGATGCCGGGAGTGGTGAGAGTTTTCACCGCCGCGGATGTTCCCGGGCAGCGCGGCACGGGCCTCAATTATCCCGATCTGCCGATTTTCGTCGCGGTTGGCGAAACCACATGCTGCGTTGGGGATTTTCTCGCCATGGTGGTCGCGGATACCCAATTCCACGCTCGCCAGGCCGCCGACAAGGTGAAGGTCGATTACACGGTGCTCGAACCGGTCACCGATCCGTTCGCGGCGCTTGAGCCCGGCGCGCCGCAAGTGCATCCCGCTGGCAACCTGTTCGTGCATGACAATCTGCTCGATTCCACTGCCTTTTCACGCGGCGATGTGGAGGCCGGGTTCGCCGCGTCAACGCACATCATCGAGCAAACATTTGCCACGCAGCCGGTCGAACCGGCCTTTCTCGAACCGGAGGCGTGCCTGGCTCTGCCCCATGGGGATGGCATAAAAGTTTTTTCGCAGAGCCAGGGTTCTACATTCGACCAGAAACAGATCGCCGATATCTTGAAACTGCCGCTGGAAAAAGTGGAAATCGAATTGGCTGCCAGTGGCGGCGCCTTCGGAGCTAAAGAAGAGCTCTCCATACAGGGACAGACTGCCTTGGCGGCGTTTCTGCTGCAGCGTCCTGTGAAAATCATCCTGACGCGTAAACAATCGACGCAGCACCACGTCAAGCGCCATCCCATGGTTCTGAAATACAAAGTGGGCGCCGACGCCGAGGGCCATCTTGCTTGCCGTGCGCGCCCGCATTGTGGGCGACACGGGAGGTTACGCAGGCACGGGCGGCAAATGCCTGCTTCGCGCTGCGTGCCATTCGTGCGGCCCCTATCGCGTGCCCAACGTGGATGTGGAATCCAAGGCCGTATTCACAAACAATCCTACAAGCGGCGCGATGCGCGGATTCGGCAGCAACCAGGCTCAATTCGCGATGGAGGGAATCATGGACCTCCTCGCGGAAAAAGTGGGCGTCGATGGCTAGGACATTCGCATCCGGAACATTCTAAACCCCGGCGACGCCTTCGCGACCGGCCAGATTATGCGCGAAAGCGTCCGCGGAATGCGCGTGGCACTCGAAGCGGTGAAGCACATTTATAAGAGCGCGAAATATGTGGGGATCGGCTGCGGCATCAAGAGTACGGGGATTGGAAACGGCGCGATCGAAAGCGGGCACATCATTATCCGCGTTATCGAAGGTGGCCGGCTGGAGATCCTTACCGGCTACACGGAAATGGGGCAAGGTGTTTTCACAACCGTTCGGCAGGCCGTGTACGAAGAAACTGGCCTTTCTCCGGACGTCATGTCGGTGCGCTGGGACAAAGAAATGGGCGCGAAGTGCGGGGAGGCGTGGGCGTCGCGCGCCACCACGCTGAGTTGCGCAGCGGCGCAGCGGGCGGGCCAAAAACTAGCTGCCGATCTGAAGGAATTCCCGATCGAAAAGCTCATTGGCCGCGAGTACCGTGGGGAATACATCTGTGACTTCACGACTAGACCCGGCACTCCGGAAGCCTTGAAGAACCCGACGACGCATATGACTTTTAGTTATGCTACCCAAGTGGTAATTCTCGATGAGGACGGCCGCCTCGAACGCGTCGTGGCGGCGCACGACGTTGGCCGCGCCATCAATCCGAAAGCTTGCGCCGGACAAATCGAAGGCGGCGTGCACATGGGGCTCGGCTACGCGCTTTCCGAAAATTTCACTTCCACCAATGGGCGGCCCGATTCCCTGCTGCTGCGTGACTGCGGCATATTGAAAGCCAAGGATACGCCGCAAATCGACGTCATCCTGATTGAAGTGCCGGACGAAGTGGGCGGTTATGGAGCCAAAGGCGCCGGCGAAATTGGTTTGGTTCCAACCGCGGGCGCGGTGGCTGGCGCGCTCTATTCCTACGACAAAATCCGCCGCTTCGTTCTGCCGATGCAGGATTCCCCCGCGGCAGAGCCTTCTGTTCCTAAATCCCGCCGAAAAGCTGTGGTCCACGCTGGGACGTAAAGCAAAGATTTCAACACAGAGGGCACAGAGAACACAGAGAATGCAAATGCCGAGGGGGGAAACCCTTTCGGGCATTTTCCAAAACGAGAATTTCTCCTCCTTCCTCTGTGCTCTCTGTGCCCTCTGTGTTAAAGCCCTGCTTCCTAACTCAGCAACAATTTTTCCTCAAAGGGCGCGCGGGACATCACGTGCGCGTCGCCTTCCGTGACGAGGACCATCTCTTCGAGGCGAACACCGCCGCCCCCGCGCACGCCTTCCACCCAGATCAGAGGCTCGACGGCGAAAACCATCCCCGATTGAAATTCATACACGGGCGCGCCCGGCAGCGTCTCACCAATGTACGGCGGTTCGTTCGCGCCGATGCCAACGCCGTGCCCGATGAAGAGCGACAAGAAACGTTTTCCCAAATTGTACTTCTCCGCCGTCTGGATGATCGCTTGCGCCGCGTCTTGATTCGTGCAGCCCGGACGCATCTTGGCGATGCCCGCGCGCAGCGCCTCATACACCGCCGTAAAAATTTCCTGTTGCCGCCGCGACGGCTTGCCGCAAATTGTTGTGCGCGCGACGTCGCCGAAGTAGCCGTTCCAGTTCGCGCCGATGTCAATGAACACGAGGTCGCCATTGCGAATCAATTTGTCGCTGCTGATGCGATGCGGCGGGGACATATGTTCGCCCGACGCCACGAAAGGCGTCATCACGTGCGCGTATTCGCCGCCCAAGCGGAACAGCGTTCGCATCGCTTCGCCCGCCACGTCGCATTCGCGCACACCCTCGGCGATGGCCGCCACGCCGCTAGCGGTGACCGCATCGGCGAGGGCGGTTGCTTCTTCGAGCATGACAATCTCTTCCGGAAGCTTGATCCTGCGCGCGAGTTGCATCGGCGTATCGCCGTCTTCGATGCGCACCTCCGGCAAATATTTGGAGATGTAATTGCACCAAGCTCGTGTTGGCCTCATCCATCCCGATCCGCGCGCGCATCAAACCGTGTTTCTGGAGGACGGGCGACAAGATGGCGCGCACGAATCCTTCAATCAAGGAGCGCTCTTCGATGATCGGAATCGTGTGAATTTCCGTGATCCACGGCATCGTTCGCTCGGCGCGATCGCGTTCGCCGCCCGAGCAAAACAGGATGGGCGGATGGTCCGCGATCAGCAGCGCGCCGTTGAGCGCGGTGGTTTTTCCGGCGATGAGTTGCGGGCGCAGATCGGTGAGATAGCGGACATTTTCGTCTTTCCAAACCAGGAGCGCTTCGAGCTGCGCCTCTTCGCGCCTGCGCTGCGCGTTGGCAATGCGCTTCTGCCGCAACGCACCCACGTCAACTCGCGCCTCGTAAGCCACTTGAAATTGTCCGTGCGCGAAACGATCCATCCGAACCTCCTAGCTATTAAAGTTGACGACACCAAAAAAAGTCAAAACCCCCACCCTTGAAAACCGCACGGGTGGGGCACCCAAACTTCAAAACCTTTCAAAAGCTGGCCCACTCGCCGGGGAACATTTTCCGCAGCCCATTCAGCCCGCACCATAATAAGCGAGCACGCTGTTTGCGTGCGCTATTTTTCGTTGGAATTGGAGTATTTAGGAGTCTAAGATCTTTGATGTCTTTCGGATGAAGCACAGTCAAACCGGGTATCTGCTTAAAATCATTCTTTTCGTCAAATGTCAAAATCTCGGTGATGCCATTGTTCTTCATGATGACGCTGTGAATTGTGTCTCCGACTCCGGAATGGTATTTGAGGATGCCCTGTCTCACATGATAGAAAAACTCGATGAAATCATAGTCTTTCCGAGGACTGACCTCAATAATATGTATCTTTAGATTTTTCAGGCGTCTCTCGCTCACAAGCTGGCTTTCGATTTCGGCAACATCCCCGCGATCCATTTTCTTGTTCGAAACTAAAATATTCACCATCTCGGTTATGGCCCACACAGAGGTACAAATTTGTGCGTCCTTGAGCTGGTCGAAGACGGTTAAGGCATTCTCTACTTGCGCTTTCTTCGCATCTTCTGCCCGGTCAGCCGAGTAGTGCGCGATTAGGACATTACTGTCTAGATAGATCCGCTTCATTTTCTCTTCGCGCGAAAGCGAACCGCTACTCTCTTCTGCACAGTTTTCAGCGCCTTGAAGGTGACCGTTTTGCCTGCCTTCGTCTTGAATTTCACGGTCGATGGTTTTGTTACTGTTTTGACGGCGTTAAATCTCGCATTTTGATTTGCCATGAACATATTTTATCACTTTTTCGGATAATGCGTTACGCTGACTGGCTGGCGGGTGGCATCGTGAAAGCTTGGATATGGAGAATTGTCTGATGCGAAGAATCCTTTTTGCGGCGCTACTGACAAGTTTATTCGCGGGAGTTGTTCGCGCACAGGAGGTAACTGGGGCGAAGGCCGACGCGGTCAAAAAAGAGATCATGAAAATCGAGGACGAGAAGGTTGCGGGCCTTCTGCGAGGCGGCTCCGAGCCTGTTGATTGGATCGTGAAGTATGATGCCGAGGACATCGCGCAAACCAGCGTCGACGGAAGCACGCCCAACAAAGCTCAGATTGAGGCTGGGCTCCAGCCCGGGGTGTTCAAGATGCATTCCATGAAGCAGGATGGGCATCGCTTCCGAGTCTATGATGACGGAAACGTGGCTGTCGTGACTTACCACGCTCTCGGAGTCATCGAACGGAATGGCCAGGTGGCGAACCGGGAAAATCTGTTTACGGATGTTTGGGTCAAGCAAAAGGGGGCTTGGCTGCGCGTCGCTCACCAAGAGAGGGATATGCCGAAACAATAATTCGGCCTGGGCCTTACTGATCCTCCCATCTGGAACTCTTAACAGTTTTCAGATGAAGTCGCTTAGCGTGTCATTCCGACCGAAGCGAGGAATCTCTCCTTCTTTGAACACCAGGAAAAGAGAGATTCCTCGGCACGCAGCGTGCCTCGGAATGACAAATTGTGGTTTCTTTGCAAACTCTATTCGGGCGGGGTCCAAGCAGAACCGGGGCCCTTTCCCTTCGGATTATGACATTGGCAGCAGCGGCTTATCGCTCGGCCGGATATGCTGGTCGGCGGCATTCAACAGTATCGTGGTCGCCGCGTAATCACCCATCAGGGAGACAAGATTGACGACTCCCTGATTTCCAAACAGCTTCAGGGCGCGGGCGAACGTATCCGAACCCACTTTATGTTTGCCGATCGAGTCACGGCCTAGCTGGATAATGACCGCTTCCTTTTCTCCCAGAGCCGTCACCGGTTTGCGGTATTTCACGGCGTCAATAACCTCCTGCGCCAGGCCCGCCTTCTGAGCGGCTGGTTCATGCGCGGTCCACACGTATTCGCAGTCCATCTCTCGCGCCGTGACCAGGATCGCCAGCTCCACTAGCCGGGGATCGAGGCCGGATTTGCGCCGGAGGTATTCATTGATGCCGGTCATGGAATCGGCCACGGGTGGACTATAGAGCCGTATGGCCCCCGGTCCGAAAGCGTCTGCCCTCGTGTCGTACAGCTTCTTCCCGGCTTCGTCCAACTCTTCCCGTTTGATCACTGGAAAGCGGTTGCCCGTGTCAGGGTAGATATCCTTTGGAAGCGTTCCCACCCATGCTTGTGATGACTTCCCGCCTGCGCCAGAATTTGCTTGCTCGGATAGCCGGGTCAGCGCGTGCCCTGCGGCCACGCTAGTTCCAAGCAACAGCGACAGACCTACGAGTGATTGACGGGTGCGGGCTCTACTTGGAGCCCGCCAGAACAATGATTTCATTTCCGCCTCCTGACGAGAGATTCGGATTCTTTCATTGGGCGCCATTCTAAGGCCTGGAATGGCGGGCGGCAAACACTATTGGCCTGCAAGAATTTCAGGCGAGCCCCACTCGGAGCCGACACCCGTTGTGACTATGATATGCCAGCGTTCCAATTTGAACCCCCCATAGTATCCGCTTAGCTAAGGCAGTCCCACTCGACCCGCTATTACGCTTCAGGAACTACTATAATTGTGTCTGAGGAGGTCTAGGGAGATTGCCATGCGTGTCTTCGACCAAGTGCCATCCGAAAACCTGGATGGTCGCGAGATGCACTTAATCTTTTTGGCGTGCTCGGCGATCATCGTGTTAGCGGCCGGCCTGGCACTATTCATGTATCCTGTCGTGTTTTCTCAAACGACTTTGATACCCGCTCGAACGCTGTCCGCTGCCTTTATTGGATTTTGCGTTCTTTCTTCCCTCCTTGCGGTATACCTGATCGACCGGCAGGCAACGATTCGGCGTCTTCGACGGCAGTTGGGGGAAGAGCGTCGGCGGGCTTCGGAGGCACTGAAACAGGCCAGCACCGACCTCTTGGAAACGCTGGCGAATTTCAGTTCGTTTCAGGACCAACTGACGATGGAGTACCGGCGGGCTGCCGCGGGGAAGCAGAATCTGTCTGTTCTAGTCATCGCGACGAAAGTGCATGAGGCCCTCTCCGATCCAAGCCTCAGTTTGTCCGTCCTGGGTGATGCGGCCAAAGCAATCTCCCGAAAATTGCGCGAGGAAGACTCCATCTACATTCTGACGCACGGCCACTTTGGAGTTGTCTTACCAGGCGTCGATTCGAATGCGGCGAAACGAGTCTCGGCCCGCCTTGAGGAAGGACTGACCGATGCGGCGGGCGCCAGCAATCGTTTTTCTTTCGCGGTCCATGCGATAAGTTATCCCGAGCAGGCCTCCAGCGCCCACGACCTGGAGCTGGCGGTTACTGGATTGCTGCCTGAAGACGATCTCAACCAGCCCAAAACAAGAGAAGCTCTCGCGTCCAAGTAGCGTGCGGCAAGCGCGATCGGCGTTCGAGAATTTCGGGCGGCCCTGTATTTCATCAGCGGCGAGCGGACACTTTCACCGAAGCAGCGAGGACAGGGTTCTAAAAAATTCAGCGGGAGTGGCGATTCGTAGTCCTGTCCGTTTGGCGACAGCTTGGTTGAAATGTTTGGTATTGTGCGTCAGCAACCAGTCTGGCTTGCTCGCTGTGGCCGAGAGGATCACGGGAACATCTGCAGCGTGCCGGATCAGGTGCCGGCTCGATCGCACAAGTGCCTCGTCGGGATAAGGTACCCAATCAGGATTGGTCAATTTGATGAGACGATGATAGTGCTCGATCAGTTCGTCGGCATCTGAAGATGGCATGCGCTCCGCGTGGAGCAACAAATTCTCCTCCACCTCGTCGCGGACTACCTCTGCCAGCACCAGCTTGCAGAGTCGTGCCGCGCACAGCGACAACGCGGCTTTATCGAGGCCCCACGGAGAAATAATACCCCCGGTGAGAACATTCGAATCCAAGAAAAGACGAATTCTCCGTGGGCCCGTCACTTCTCGCGTTGGCTGCGAGAACGCCGGGGTGAAGTTTTTCTTGAGGACTTTCGCTTGCTATAGCGGCGCGAAAAAACACGTTTCCGGACTTCAGGCAATGTCGCCAAAATGGCCGTTGGCGTGAGCCCCACACCCACTAAGGCCAAGGTTACCTTTTCACAGAAATAATCAAACCGTCTTTGTTCGGGCAGAAGAATGAGTCCGTCGCCCAACCGCAGTACGGCAAAGGGGGAACCAGTTCCCAAGGCAAGGTCCTCGCGAAACTGTTTCGGTACGGTTAGTTGTCCCTTCTCCCCGATCTTCGTCGTCGTTAGATATTCTAGAGTTATCCGCCGGCTGGCCATGGCCACCTCTGGTAGGAATATCCTACCAAAGCCACGCCAAGGAGGCAAGCAGGGTGACAATCCGTTGTGACAGCGTCTCTAACAGCTCTTACTCGCCCATAAGCGCAGCCGGTCCTTCTCTAAGTCTATAGCCGCTAGCGCTTGCGCGCATCATCCGCGAAACGAGATTCAGGATGCGCACTGCTGCATCCTCTGGATTCGTGCCGCGCGCATGGATGTTCGAGATCAAATTTCTGTCCGCATCCGAGTGAGAGCGCCGCGGCCGGTAGGCCATGTAGGCTGACAAGCTCTCCGCCGTGGCAAGGCCGGGGCGCTCGCCGATCAGAAGCACCGCGGCCTTGGGATTAAGGAGCTCGCCAATTTCATTCAGGATGCCGACGCGGCAATGACGAATCACGAAAGTTTGGCCAACCGTCCAACCGCGCGCTTGAGCTCCGGCTTGGAGCAAGGGTAATAGCGGGGGAACTTGAACCGCGACCGCGGGAACGGAAAGTCCATCTCCGATGGCGATTTGCACATCATTTCCCGAAGAGCAATGCCTCTGCACTTCCGCACGAGATGATTCGCTAAAGCGCCGGCCGAGATCTGGTTGCAAAAGAAAAACGTTCTTGAGATCCGCCTGCGTGCAGACCTCGAACAATCCCCACTGCTTCACAAAATCCGCGCCGAAGGTGGTTTCAAGATCGAGTTCAGAACGGACCGCATCCCGCGCGGCGGCATGCGCCTCTCGCAACTCCAATTGAGTATCGGTTCGATAGGCGGCGCCTGCCCGGCCCACCAGGATCCGAGCCGGGGTCCGCGCGCGAATCCGCCGCACGATTTCGGACCATTCCGCGGAGGCGAGGAAGTCGTCCCGTTCGTCTGGCATTCAGACGATCCTCTCTAGAGATGACTCCAATCTTTGCATCAATTGCCGCCTCGGTGCGTCGAGCAAAGCGGGCTCAGTGTCACGATAGATTCCTTTCTCCTGCAGCCAGGCCAGAAATTCCGGCGCGGGCCGCAAATTCAGGATCCTTCTCACCGCCAGCGCATCGTGGTAACTCGTGGATTGGTAGTTCAGCATCACATCGTCTGCGCAGGGGACGCCCATAAAATAATTGCACCCCGCGGCACCCAGGAGAAACAGGAGATTATCAGCGGAATTTTGATCCGCCTCCGCATGATTCGTGTAACAAACATCGCAACCCATCGGAAGTCCAAGGAGTTTGCCCATGAAGTGATCTTCGAGACCCGCGCGAATGATTTGCCGCTCATCGTAAAGATATTCCGGACCGATGAAGCCGACCACGCTGTTCACCAGGAAAGGATCAAACGCGCGGGCCACGGCGTACGCGCGCGCTTCCAAAGTCAGTTGATCGACTCCATGATGAGCCCCGGCGGAGAGTGCGCTTCCCTGCCCCGTTTCAAAATACATGACATTCGCGCCCTTCCATTGCACGTCTCGCTGGCGATGATGCTCGAGAACCTGCTCGCGGCCTTCGCGCAGCATCTCCAACGTGATCCCGAAACTGCGATTTGCCGCTTCGGTCCCGGCGACGGACTGGAAAAGTAGATCCACCGGCGCTCCGCCGGCGAGCGCGGCAAGTTGCGTGGTGATGTGCGCGAGACAGCAAGTTTGCGTGGGAACCTCGTAGGCGTCCACGAGACGCGCCAGGCCGTGGAGGATCGCGCCGACTGTGTCAATGGAATCCGACGCGGGATTCACGCCGATCACCGCGTCGCCGCATCCATAGAGCAGTCCCTCAAAAGCAGCGAGCAGGATTCCACCGACATCGTCGGCGGGATGATTGGGCTGGGCGCGAATGCCCAACACTCCACGCTCACCCATGGTATTCCGGCAGCGCGTTACGTTCCGGATCTTCGCCGCGGCCAGAATCAGATCTTTGTTGCTCATGATCTTGGCCACGGCGGCGACAATTTCCGGAGTGAGCGCCCACGGGAGCTTTTTCAGGCTCGCTTCGCCGGTCGCATCGTCGAGGATGTGTTCGCGGAGTTCTCCAACCGTCATGCTTTGTATGGGCGCAAAACTTTCTTTGTCAAATGTATCGAGGATCAGGCGGGAGACACCGTCGGTGTCGGGATCGATCAACGGTTGCTGGACAATTTCGGCGAGAGTCAAATCCGCGATCTTGCGCTTGGCTGCGACGCGTTCGCGTTCCGACCGCGCGGCGATGCCGGCCAACTGATCCCCGGATTTCTCCTCATTGGCCTTGGCGAAAAGTTCGCGGAGATCGGAAAAGGAAAATCGCTCGAGCATACGGCCATCAGAGCGGATGGAATTTCGCGCCCACTCTGCAAGTTAGCATCAATCGCGGCGCAAGAAAAGGCGCGTCCGAGTTCTAGATTTGAGAGTCCTTCTCCGGCTCGACAGGCAACATCCACAGGCCGCCCACTTTTCCAGAAGGGTCGAATGCGACTCGAAGTATCATGAGTCCGTTTTCGAACTCACACCGAACGTCCACCCAATCAAGGTCAGGATCCTTCCGCGCCAGTTTGATGCTCTTAAATTGCCCGAGGTGAGCGGTAACGTGCGACCACGACGCGCCCAAACGATTCGTAGGCATCGCGGCTTTCATTCGATCGTTGAATTGGGAGCTCACCTGATCAAAATGCTCTTGCCGCAATAGGTCCGTGATCGCCTTGGCCGATGCTTCCATGCTCTCCGGACTGAGGTCGGAAATGGGCCCTATCTGAAAATCCGTGATTTGGTTGCTGACGTTAAACGTCAGTCTTAACTCGACCTTGAATTTTTCGAATTGGCTCTTCGAAATAAAAGTCGGCGTGCCCTGCATTGTCCTCGTGCTTTGTGAAACTTGCTCTTGGAATGCGCCGGCGATTCCCACCAATTCATTCCATACGTCCTTCATTTCGTTTTCGGTCATGGAATCTTTGAGGTCCGGGCTGAACCGTTCGCGAACTGACGCGATCCGGTTATGGGCGATTTCATCCATTACGTCCTTTGTAATCGACAGGCGTACATTTTCGGAGGATTGCGCATGCCCAAATACGTGGAACCACAAAATGATAACAAGCAGCTGCACGACATATCGTTGCGGGCGCATTGTAGCCTCCAGACTCGCAAATAAAGGCTGTGCACGGGGACGGTAGCACAGGCTGGCGTGGAACTCAAAAGGCGTGTGGGTAGCCTTCCGCGCGTAAGAGTAGGCGAATGAAGCCACGCCGCTCAGCCAGAAATCGTGATAGGACCGATGTGACTCTACTCCCGGAATTTTCCAAAGGACCGATGAGGGCCAAGACAGTTGTGTATATACTGGCCCCGCCTGGGACGTGACAAATGGAAATCCTGGGCAAAGCAAAGGCAGGATGCCATGACAAGTGTCACAAAGAACCACGCAAGGTTGGGGCTAGCGTTGGGCGCAATGTTCGCAGCTTTCAATTTGCTCGGCGTGTCGGTCGAGCCGGCTAGACGCCGGCCTCTGCGACCAATTCAGCGTCGACTGGCCCGGCTGTGGGATCGGGTCGAGTGGCGCTCTACGCTGCCGTGGGCAATGAGCTCACGCTTTACGAGGTGGATGTCGCGAACGCCACCCTAGTCAGGCGAAGTTCCATAACGCTTCCCGGCAATATCCAGGAGGCGTGGCCTCATCCTTCGATGCAATACCTCTACGTCGCTTGGAGCAACGGCGGCCCTAGCTATACAAATCTGTCCACCGATCCTGTTCCGAAGGGTGATCGACACGCGGTGAGCGCGTTCCGCATCGACTCATCTTCGGGGGCATTGCAGCCTCTCGGCCAGCCGGAGCCTTTGCCTTCGCGGCCGATTCACGTCACCGTCGATATCTCCGGCACGCATGTGTTGACCGCGCATAACGATCCCAGCGGACTAACCGTGCATCGGATTAACGCGGACGGAACAATCGGCCCGCTGGTACAGCAGCCGGCGGAACTCGATGTGGGAGTGTACGCGCATCAGGTTCGCGTGGATCCATCAAACAAGACCGTGATTCTCGTGACCCGTGGAAATGGCCCTACGGCCCGCAAACCGGAAGATCCTGGAGCGCTGAGGATCTTCGATTACAAGGACGGGGTGTTGGCGAATCGAGCCGCGATTGCTCCGGGAGGCGGTTTCAATTTTCAACCGCGGCATCTTGATTTTCATCCAACGCAGCCCTGGATCTTCCTTACCCTCGAGCGCCAGAACAAGCTCGAAGTCTACAGGAAACTAAGCGATGGGACGCCCAGCCCCGAGCCTTTGTTCGTCAATGAAACTTTGGCGGACCCGGCGCGCGTTCGGCCCATGCAGGTCGCGGGGACCATCCACATGCACCCCACCGGCAAGTTTGTGTATCTGGCCAACCGGGCCACCAGCACGACGGATTTCAAGGGCAATCAAGTTTTTGCCGGCGGAGAAAACACCATCGCTGTCTTTGGGATCAATCAGGCGACCGGCGAGCCGACGTTGATTCAGAGAATCGATACGCGAGGGATGAGCGCGCGCACGTTTTCCCTCGACCCGAGCGGGCGGATACTGGTCGCGGCTAACCAGGTACCGTTCCTCGTGCGCGATGGATCCAATGTAAGGACTGTGCCGGCAAGCCTGGTCGCCTTTCGAGTGCGTGACGATGGGAGGCTCGATTTTGCGCACAAATATGACGTTCAGGCAGGTGGCGGCAAAACCTTGTTCTGGGCGGGGATCGTCCCGCTGCCCTGATGCGGCGCCTTTTCTGAATGGCACAAACACAGCTTCGCGGTTGGCTGCCAAGACACCTCACGTATCCCTGAGATTGTTTGCAATCGAAGAAGATGGAAAATCAGTTCAACGCAAGAATCACGGCGCCAGCGGCAATCAAGACGCCGCCGGCAACGGTCGCGAAAGTGATCCGCTCGCCCAGAAATATAGATGCAAAAACAATCACGAAAACGACGCTGAGTTTGTCAACGGGTGCCACGCGCGAGGCCTGGCCGAGTTGCAGGGCGCGAAAGTAGCAAACCCAGGACAAACCAGTGGCCAGTCCGGACAGGACAAGAAACGTAAAGGTCCGGCGGCTGATCCCGGTGACGGCAGAAACCGGCACTTCCGCAAGGGCGATTCCCCAGGCGAGAAAGAACACAACAGAAGTGCGCACCGCAGTGGCTAGATTTGAATTGATATTGGCGACGCCCAATTTAGCGAGAATCGCCGTAGCGGCGGCGAATAAGGCGGACAGAAGAGACCAATAAATCCAACTCATGGAAGAGAACATCCTCACGCATCAGAATACTCGGAAAGGACCGGGGATGGCAGTGCGAAGAAGAGGATAACGCGAAACGCGGGTCCGGCCTCACCGGAAGACAGCGCTTCGGTCTTGAAGAAACCAGTAGCTTCCAGGTCTCTTTTTGAGAGGCTGTCGACTCGACCCAGTCTGCGCGCCGAACGCAGACGCAATTAGCCTACTGAGCAGGCGGGTACTGTGGAGCTGACTGCGGGTTGCCTGTCATGGGAGGGTGCCCCGGCGGAAGGTTGGGAGTTGCGGGGCCTCCACCCATCTTGAAATTTCTCAACGCGTCGGACACGATGGGATTCGATCCCGCTGGCGCGCCCCCCGTTGGAGATTGCGTGGAATCGAGCGATGGATGGGAGAAATCAGCTTTGACGGGATTGGATTCGATAACCGTCCAGGTTCCTCCGGTCTTTTGGAGCGCATACGTCAGCTGCATCATCCCCGGACCATTCTTCACGTGGAATTCAACCTGGGCTTGGGCGTGATCCCCTTGGAGAGTGACCTGCTTCACCACGGTGTCAAAGGCCTTCAAGTTCAGCGTCCCTTTGTGCGCCAAGTGCCCCTCGATGGCAATGCGAATTTCATTGTCAGTATTGGCGGCACTCGGCTTGCACCCAGCCAGAAGAATCACAAGCGAAAGAGCTAACACGATTGAACATGTGCGTTTCATATTGACCTCATCATCGCTATATATTGGATGCTTCTGGGTCCCCAAGAGATGCCGCCTCCTAGACTGCGACGAGTTCTTTCTTGGACTCGGCGATCTGCTTTGCCTCTTTGCTGTTCTCCAGCGTCACGTCGCGCGTTCCGAACCCGATGCCAATCTTCTTGAGAAATGCAGTTGGAGGAACACCGCCCGCAAAGATCCAGACGAAATCGTTGGGAATCTCCTCCACCTTGCCCTGGACATCGAGGAGAACAGAATCCTGCTTGAACTCGACGGGGCTCGAGTTAAAGACCACGGTCATTTTTCCGGTGCGCTTGAACTCTTCCACGCGCTGTGTGTTTCTTTCCTTGATCCGGCTAAAGGAGTCCTTGCGATACGAGAGCGTGACCTTGTTGCCGACCTGCGACGCAAGTCCCATGGCCGCTTCGACGGCACTGTCGCCTCCGCCTACAATGAGGATTTTTTTGTTTATGTAGTGGTCCGCCTCGAGCAGCCTGTACATGACCTTCGGCAAGTCCTCTCCTTTCACTCCGAGTTTCAGGGGAGTGCCAGCCTTGCCGATCCCAAGGACTACCGCGTGGGAGCGGTATTGGCCTTTTGTAGTCACGACGGTGAAGATGTCGTCCGGCTCTTTCTTAATTTCCTCCACTTTCTCGCCTGTACGCACTTTGAAATCCGTCCGCTCCCGAACCTTGTGCCAGAAAGCTAGAAGCTCTTCCTTGGAGAGTTGCATCTTATTGAACTTACCATACATGGGGAAATTCACGGGGCTTGTCATAACGAGTTTCTGGCGAGGATACTTTGCGACCGTGCCACCAATCTCATCATCCCGCTCCAAGGTTATGTAACTGAGCTTGTTCTCGATGGCTCGTAGGGAAGCGCTGACTCCCGCAGGACCGGCCCCCACGACTAGCACATCAACAACGTTCGGGACGGATCGGGCTGCCCCCATCGCTTTGAGTCTATTTGTGATGTTATCGACGCAATCGCGTCCCTGGTTGATGGCATGCTTGATCAAGGCCATGCCACCGAGTTCCCCAACAATAAACATGTTCTGAATGCTAGTTTCATACTCGGGCGTCAGATATGGCAAGTCGGCGGTCATGTTCGGGGGGGCCATCACCATCGTAATCGCACCGACTGGGCAGGCCTCTGCGCACAGGCTGTGGCCGATACACTTGTACCCGTTGACGAGGACCGCCTTGCCACCCAACATGGCAAGCACGTCACCCTCGGGGCAAACATGCGTGCAAATCGCGCAGCCGATGCACCATACGTTGTCGATATGCGGATGTTGAGCTTGGGGCCCGCTGGAATACGTCTTCCCCTTTTCTTCAGACTGGCGCGCTCTCTCTTCCCTCTTTTTTAAAGACTTCTGATATAGAAGAAATGGGATCACAATCGCGATCGCGCAGATACTATAGGTGATGAATGTTAACAGATTTTCAATCATGTCCTGGGTTCCCCGGAGAAGATGGCGTTAAGGTTTCCTGAGAAACCTGTGCGTCAATAATATCCCAGCATGAGCATCAAGATCACGTGAATGGATGCCAGGAGGGCAAAGGAATAACTAAACGGCCGATGGATCATGTGCCAGAGATGCAGCATCTGGTGCGACTTCGAAAGGAATAGGATCTTCTTGGTAAGCATGGTCTGTTCCCGGGCGGTCGCAATGGCATTTTCCAGCTTGATATTTTGGGTGCGCCGGAGACCCACCAGGGACATACTTTTCCGATGCGACCAGAGCATTTTTTGCCGCAGCCGCCATATTCGAATCGGGAATCCCAAGTCGAAGAGCATCATCTTCCACAGAGCGGTCAATAGCGACATTCGCTCGAACTCGGCCGAACTCGGGAGGTGCACAAGTGACTCGACGTCCTTGGGTGAAAGTATTCCCAGGGTTTTTAATTGTTCGACTAATTTTTCGCTCAGTTCCTTGGCCTCCTTGAACGACACCTCGGCGAAACCTAGGCTGCGCGGAATCTGCGCGTAAATGTAGCGCCCCACGACACCACTCAGCGCGACGATCACCATGATCCAAAACGCTACTCCCGCAAGCCCGGAAAACTTAAAGGAAGAATGAAACGTGACCAGGACCGGCGCCGTGATCCCCATCCAGACGTGGAAATCGAGCCAGTGGCGCGCGTTGCCTTGCCTCCCGAGCCAGGGCCAGATTTTCCGGAGCGGGTAGACATACACCATCAGAAACAGCCCGAAAGCGACCATTCCCAGGTGCAGCCCGATGACTCCGCTCGGCTTCAGCAATGCGTGCTTCGGAGAAAGTGCGCGGTCCGCCTGGGAAAGGATGTAGTAGTTGAATCCATAAGCGATTTGAATCAGGGTTAGCACTCCTGCAATCATATAGGCGATGCCCAGGCGGGCGCGGTGCGCCTTCTCAGGGTCAACCTGAACCGTCATTGCACGAGAAACGCTGATATTTGTGCTCATTTGCGGGCTTGTGTCTCCTTCGTGTTTACCGAGAATCTCTTGTAGTCCGAGAACCGGTGCGTATTCCGCCAGTGCTGATGCCGGGTTTCTACTTCGATGGTCGCCACGGAGGGCAACCAATAGGTATCGGGCGGATTGTGGAAGGTGACCGGCGCGTACAAAATGTCGGATTGCATAGTTCGAAGTCCTACGTCCTCCATCGCCGTCCCAATCCCCGCAACGATTCGAACGATAGTTCCTGTTTCCATGTCGATCCAAGCCGTCCCCGAAAGTTCCAGTGGGAACTCGCGTCCTCCGACTGCCAGGGCTGCCGGTGTCCGAGTGCCCGGAATATGCTGGAAGGCAACCTTGGCAAGCGCCCGGCCATTGACGGTTTCCTGTCCGTCGTCCGTAAACTTGAATCCGGCCGAGTAGTACGGATGGAAAACAAGAAACAATGTCGCAAAGCCGTTGCTGACCAGCAATGGGCGGTTAAGTTTCTTTGCGGGTTTGTCGTCGTCCGCGAGGCGTGACTCCACCAGATCCACCTCCCCAGTCGCACTGGAAAGCATGATCAGATAATTGAACGCGGACTCTTCCTTCTCGACTGTCTTCCCGCTGTCTCCGACCTTTTCCTGCAGAACGCGCTCACTGCAGCTCACCTCCGAGATTCTCTCGAGATACGCGCTGACTTGATCGCTCGTGCGGTGAAGCAAATCTTCCAGAGGGTCGCCCGCGGCTCGCGCGGGGCGGGCTGCAACGCCCGCGAAGACAAGGGAGGCGACGAGAAATGCAGTTTTCAGGCTACGCATGAGAAGTATTCCTTTCTCACCTATGATTCCCTTTCGAATCGAAACGGTATCCAAGGGTGAAGGACATCTGGTCGTAATTCTGGAGCTGGCCTCGATAGAAAGTCAGCCCCCCCTGCACAAAGAAACGCGCCCCGAGGGATGTGTCAGTCGTCGCCGTTAAAAACCGGGCACTCTGATTTCCGGCCAGAGCCGAGAAGACCGATTGATCTCCCCCCAGCACAATAATGTGAAGCCTGTCGCCGAAGGATCGCGAAAGCGACAGAGCACGGTACGTCCCCACGGCGAAAGTACTAGCGAATTTCGAGTAGTGCAAATCAGCAGTCACGCCCAGCCACGGCACTTTTACGAACGTGAGACCGTAGAGCTGGTTTATGGAACGTTTCGCGTCGCCGGTGCGGCTGCTCTCTCCCAATTGCGTGTATACAGAAATCGGCTTCACTACTTGCACGCGTAGCCCCGCGCTCACGCCTTGAAACAGGTACTTGTCCAGCAGGCCCGTGCCAATCAGCGTCGGATCGAACGTCGGGATGTTCCGGAAATAGGTGTCGTTCAGTGAGATCTCAAATCGTTGGACTGGGGCCAACCGCACTGTCAAGTAGCTCTGGCTGATTCCCGCGCCCGGGGAGGGTACCGCCGGATTGCCCAGGGGGCGATCGGCCTGAAGCGAGTTGTAGATCGAAAAAGTCCGTTTGTAGGAGATCGCGTTCTCAAAGAAAATAAACGGGTCCTGCATTTGCCATTTCAGCAGGTTGACTCCCAGCCCAGAAGTGCTGGAGAAGTGGAATTTCTCGTAGCTGCCTCCTCCAAAGTTGACAAACGTTCCGCCGATCTTTTGGTAGGGATTGTAGTTCCACGACGTGGGATCCGGCGTAGACCCGCCAAAAATTCCTATCGTCGTGATCTTGCCGATTCGCCCTCCGAAATATCCGCCGTCGATGGTGTTCAGGCTGTTTGCCCACGGGAGGTACATCCGGCCAACTCCCGCGACCCAGTGCGAGTTCGGGTTTTGATAGGTCAACTCCATATGATAGGTCCGGTTCTCCAGATCCTGGAGTGTTGGCTGCGAGGAGGCGGCGAACGAGTTGAGCCGCCCGCGCCAGTAGCCGCTCAAATTCCAGTAGGTTCCGCCAATGCGCGTGAAATCCGCGCGCAACATGCCGCCGATCTCAAAGTTCCGGGACTGGGAAGCGTCGTGGGTTTGCGTATCCATGTAGTCGATACCAATAAGGCCGCGCATGCGATTCACGGAGGGGAGTGGAGGCCGGGGGACATAGGCGCGCGCCTCGTCGTCGAGCAGGTCGCTTTCCGTGAACGTAATGACCGCTGGGTATTTCCGCGTCGCACCCATGGTGCGTTGATCCACGAGCGCCTGGGTATCATCCGAAGACAGAAATGCGAGGTCGCCCGGCACAACGTCGCGCTTCGGCGTGCGGATTTCCGTGACCGCGGAGGTCTCCGCCACTCCGATCACGACGAGTTCTGCGACGGGTCCGCCAGGGCTACCGCCCGTTCCATCCTTTGCCGCTGCCTTATTCTCATCCTTGATCACCAGCGTCATTCCTTCGGCGAGGCCGGAGCTTCGCCCTCCGTCCAGGTAGGCAGTCTCCTGCTGCACGTGTTTCACATGGAAGACCGTGCGCATCCCCGTGTTTACAGATTCACTGAGCGCCCGCATTTCTGACGCAGAAATATCGCGAACAGGCTTCGGCGGTTCGACGGCCGCCGTGGCCGGAGTGGGCGCCTCAACGGGCACAGAGGTCGAGGCCATCGTTGCAGGCGTCGGCACAGGAACAGGTGGTTCAATTGGCACCGGTGCGGGGCCGGCGTAGCAGGCTCTGGCGCGGGAGCTGGCAATTCAATTGGCACCGCTGCATGGGCCGGCGTCGCAGGTTCTGGCGCAGGGGCAGGCGGTTCAATTGGCACAGCCGCAGGGGCCGACGTTGCAGGTTCTGGCGCAGGAGAAGGTGCCGGGCCGACAGACGGGGGGCTGCTTGGCGCAGGGGAAGAGCTGTTTGCTGTGACCTCGGACACCGACGG
The DNA here is from genome assembly GCA_963811715.1 of Terriglobia bacterium. Taxonomy (GTDB): domain Bacteria; phylum Acidobacteriota; class Terriglobia; order Acidiferrales; family UBA7541; genus Palsa-360. The sequence continues at coordinate 727,221 of CAWESM010000001.1, read as the reverse complement.
TGCAGGAACCACAGGAACTGGTGGTAGCGCCGCGGTCGGTTCCTTTGCAACCGGGGGCGCAGAATTCTCCGTCATCACGGCAACGGCTTGACGGGCTTCTTTACTCGAATCCACCGTGGGTGCTACAGGCTCTTGCGCCTGAGGTATTTGCAATGGGGGGAGCGATTGCGGTGCCGGCTGGACCGGCGGGGCATTTTCGGTTTTTGAGGTTAGAGTGGGCTTTTCCGGCCGCCGGAAAACCCCGATTACGGCTTGCGCAGCTGAAACTGCAGGAGATGTGCGCCCCGTCGAGGCCGGCGTATCCTGGCGCTTGGTTGGCTGCGCGGGTTCCTTCGAAGCCCGTTGTTCCTTCTCCTGTACGTGTGCTCCGATCCGGAGGACGACGCTGTTTCCGTCCGAGGACAACAGGTAAGGGGTAGCCCGATCCAGCTCGATGAGCATGCGCGTCAGGGGTGGATTCTCGCTCTGCTGCCAGATACGCACGGCGCGGACGCCGTTTTTATTCACCAGGATTCGCCGCGGGCTCGTGGTGTACACGACGCCTGGGAGGTCAAGCGCAATCCGGTCCCCGTAAACCCCGGTGACCTTTGCCGTAGTGACGACGGCCGTGGCGCTCACGTCAATGCGCACTTCGGCGTCTTGTCCTGAAACACTCACGTTGGTTACTGTGGGTGCTGCGGGAATATTGGTAGCTGTTTGGGCGAAGGCGACATGCGCCAATAGCAGCAAGGCCCCCAGTTGTCTCGCTCTAATCATTTCCTTGCCTTTTTTTAGGCAGTGCGTCACTGCCCTGCGTTCTGATCTTCAGTCGTTAAAACAATCTTCTTGTTGCGAGTCCGCCGGGCTGCCGCCCCGCGTTACCCCCCTGATCCTTTTGGATGGCATTGATAGCAATTAATGCTGTTGTACACATACCCGCCGACGCCCGGGTGGTTGAAATTGGCCGAGTTCCCGCTCCCGTGACAGGATTGGGTGCACGTGAAGACCGTATAGTTCGCGGGATTGGTGTGGCAGGTAGCACACACAGAGTTGGCGTTGCCATGAGTTTCGGGGAACCAGGTATGGTTAAACACCGCGCCGGTCCAGGCCGTTGTCGTGTGGCAGGTGGCACACGTTGTGGGGAACCCGGCTGTCGAGTGAACTGGATTCGTTGTGCCGTTGTAATCTACCGTGTGGCAGCTGTAGCAATCGGTTGGCAGCGTCGTGTAGTTGTTGTTCACGTGGCACAACGCGCAGGCCACGGTGGTGTGAAAACCGGTCAGCGGGAAAGTCGTAGTAGCGTGATTGAACGTCGAGCTAGTCCAGTTTGTCGTCGAGTGGCAGAGTTCGCACGTCTGCGGGAACCCGGCGGCTGCGTGAGCTGGATTCGTTGTGCCATTGAAGTCAGTCAAATGGCAGGAGACGCAGGTAGTTACGGTGATGCTGTAGTTGTTGTTGACGTGGCAACTGGTGCAGGCAACGGTAGCGTGAAAACCAGTCAGCGGGAAGCCCGTCGTTGTGTGATCAAATACCGCTCCCGTCCAGGCTGCGGTCGTGTGGCAAACGGAACAGTCTGTCGGGAACGCTCCCGTAATATGGTTTGGCACCGCGCCTCCGAGCGTTGTGGTGCTTTGCCAGGCAGTGAGATGGCATCCGTAGCAGGCCGTTGAAGTGAGCGTATAGTTGTTGCTCACGTGGCAGGAAACGCAGGGCGTCGGCGACGGCGAGATGTGCAACCCCGTCAAGGCAAACCCGGTCGTGCTGTGGTCGAACGTCGCGGTGGTAAAACTCACCGTGGTGTGGCAATTGGTACAGTTCCCTACTGCAAATGTGGCCCCGGCGGCGGAGTGCGGTGGGGCGTTGGTCTGCTGCCAGGTCGTCAAGTGGCAGCCTGAGTTTCCGCAATCGGTCGGGGCGATCGCTAAAGTATAGTTGTTGCCGATATGGCACAAAGCGCAAGCTGCCGTCGCGTGGGCATTGGTCAGGGGGAAGCCGGTCGTCGTGTGATCGAAAACTCCCGCAGCCCAGGTGGTAATCGCGTGGCACGTGGAACACTGCGCCGCCGTAGTTGGGAACCCGGCCGTGACATGGTTCGGTACGTTCCCGCCAAGCGTCGTAGTGCTCTGGAAAGCTGCCTGGTGGCACCCATAACAATCCGCCGAAGCGAGGGTGTAATTGTTGCTCACATGGCAGGAGACGCAGGGCGTCGGCGTTGGGGACATGTGCGTTCCCGTCAAGGCAAAACCCGTTGTGCTGTGGTCGAAGGTTGCCGTGGTCCAACTCACCGTGGTATGGCAAGTATTACAGTTCGCTGCCGCAAATGTGGCTCCGGCTGACGAGTGCGTAGGGGCGTTGGTCTGCTGCCAGGTCGTTAGATGGCAGCCTGAGTTTCCGCAATCGGTCGGGGTGATCGCTAAAGTATAGTTGTTGCCCACGTGACACAAATTGCAAGCCACCGTCGCATGGGCATTGGTCAGGGGGAAGCCGGTCGTCGTGTGATCGAAAACTCCCGCAGCCCAAGTGGTAATCGCGTGGCATGTCGAGCAGGCCGAAGCCGTCGTCGGGAACCCCGAAGTGACGTGGTTCGGTACGTTCCCGCCAAGCGTCGTAGTACTCTGGAATGCAGCCTGGTGGCACCCATAACAATCCGCCGAACTGAGGGTGTAGTTGTTGTTCACATGGCACGAGGCGCAGGGCGTTGGCGATGGGGACATGTGCGTACCGGTCAAAGCAAACCCGGTCGTGCTGTGATCAAACGCCGCTCCGGTCCAACCGGTTGTCGTATGGCAAGTGGAACAGTTCGCCGCCGCAAATGCCGTACCGGAGGTGGAATGCACCGGATTATTCGTTTGCTGCCAGGTCGTCAAATGGCATCCCGAATTCCCGCAATCGGTTGGCGTGATCGCTAGAGCATAGTTGTTGTTAATGTGGCACAAATTGCAGGCCACGTTGGCGTGCCCATTGGTCAACACGAAGCCGGTCGCGCTGTGATCGAAGACTCCCGCAGCCCAAGTGGTAATCGCGTGGCACGTTGCGCAGGCCGAAGCCGTAGTCGGGAACCCTGCCGTGACGTGGTTCGGTACGTTCCCGCCAAGTGTAGTGGTGCTCTGGAATGCCGCCTGGTGGCATCCATAACAATCCGTCGAACTGAGGGTGTAGTTGTTGTTCACATGGCACGAAACGCAGGCGGTTGGCGCCGGAGACATGTGTGTGCCGGTCAAGGCAAACCCGGTTGTGCTGTGATCGAACGCTGCCGTCGTCCAACTCACCGTCGTGTGACAAGTGGAACAGTTGGCTGCAGCAAACGACGCACCGGATGTGGAGTGCACCGGATTATTCGTTTGCTGCCAGGTCGTCAAATGGCAGCCCGAATTCCCGCAATCGGTCGGCGCGATCGTCAAATTGTAGTTGTTATTGACGTGGCAGGCAGCGCAGGCCACGGTGGCATGGCCATTGGTCAACAGAAACCCGGTCGTGCTGTGGTCGAATGTCGCCGTCGTCCAACTGATCGTCGTATGGCACGTCGTGCAATTCGCCACGGCAAAGGCGTTGGCCCGCCGATGGATGTATGGGATTCGTGGTTTGCTGCCAGGTCGTCAAATGGCATCCTGAGTTCCCGCAATCGGTCGGCGCCACCACCAAGTTATAGTTGTTATTAATGTGGCAGGAAGCGCAAGGCACGTTGGCATGCCCATTCGTCAATAGAAAACCCGTCTGCGCGTGGTCAAAGGTGGCATCAAGCCACGTGTTCATTCCATGGCATGTCTCGCAGGTCGACGAGAATTTTGCAGTAACGTGGTTGGGTATGCTCGCGCATCTGCCTGCTGAAAATCTTTCGCATGGCATGAATAGCACTGCGTTGACAACCCTTAAATTGTCCTGTCGCGGCGCCCTTGTGGCAGGCATCGCATTCCAGAGACGCATGAGCACCCACCAGCGGAAAGCGGTTAAAGTGATTCTGAATCGCCTGCACCGAAACGTTCCAGCCGTTCACCGTGTGGCACTGCTCGCAATTGGCGCCGAACTGTCGCCTGTGGATGTCAGCGTGGCAATCCGCGCATGTGGAGCCCACATTTGTGAACACCAGCTTCGTGTGGCACTGAACGCATTGAACTTTCTCGTGCATCCCCCGGAGAGGATAGCGAGTCTTATCGTGGTCAAATTCAGGGATGGCGCGAATGGGCTTCCAGCTGGTGGCGGTGTGGCAATTTTCGCAAGGAATGTCGATCGGCCCGTGAGGATTGCGCGAACTTTGGATTTGCGCAGGACGAGACGGACCCTGGGCAAGGGCCTGAAGTGCCAACATCAACAAGATTTGTAGAATCCCCGCTCCTGGCACTGTTTTTACCCCTCTAGCTACGCGTTCTAACTCCGGGCATTGATAGCTTGTGGAAGAAGCGTAAACCTTGGAAGTACATGAAACAACTGTACGGAGGGACAGTTAACGGGGGGGTGCAGTGTAATGAAACACCGTGGCAAAGGGTACAGTTTCAAGTAGGGCCACTCGCCGAATCCTACTTCACTCCATGGCAGTCCTTACACTCCGTAGGGGTCGGTTTGTAGAAGACCACCGTCTTGCCGGCCACTTCGTGCGTCAGTTTGTGGCAGTCCAAGCATGGCACGTCCCTGTGGGCGCCATCGAGGGGATACCGAGTTCGCTTGTTGTGATCGAATTGAGACGGTTTCCAGCGTGTGGCGTCATGACAGCTGGAGCAGTCGGTAACTTCCCGCCGGGCAGCAAACTGGTTCGCATGGACGTCCTCATGGCACCCAGAGCACAGCTTTGGCGCAGATTTGAAATCCACGTTCTTCAGAGTCACCTCCATAGCGGGTGGACGATGACAATCCATGCAGGCGACCCCGCGGTGCGCGCCCATGAGAGGGAATTTCGTCGCCGTGTGGTCGAAGCGCGTCAATTCGTTCCACTTCGCCGTTGTGTGACATGCCTCGCAACCCGCAACCGAGCCGTTCGCCGCCTTGGCCTCCATTTGCGCGCGGAATTCGCCCCGATGCGGATCCTCGTGACAGCCCGTGCAGGTCCGATCCTCGAATCGGTACTTCACCGGAGTCACCGAACCCTGCGGGACTGGCTTGTGGCAGTCCGCACAGGGGACAGCCATGTGGGCGCCGGTCAGCGGGAAACGTGTCTCCTTGTGTTTGGCCAAGGCAAAGACCGCGGGCTGGAAGCCTTTATCTTTCAGGTTGTGGCATGTCTCGCAGCGATTCAGCGTCGGCGCCGCGGCGAACTGTCCCTTATGAATGTCTTCGTGACAATCCTTGCACTGCGTGGCCGTAACCTTAAATACCGTGTCCTGACCTTTGGGGCCTTTGGGTACGTGGCACTTGTCGCAAGCGACTGGAATGTGAACGCCTTCCAGGGGATATTTTGTGGCGGCATGTTCCTTCACACCGAATATGGAGGGTTTCCAATTATCCACGGTGTGGCACGACTCGCATTTTCCGCCGTCCGCGCGCGCGGTGAACTGTCCATTGTGCGCGTCCTTATGACAATCCATGCACTTGCCGAACGCCACCGCCGTCTTGAAATCGCCTTTGGTGTGACAATCACTGCAGGCTACCGCCGTGTGCTTTCCGAGCAGGGGAAATTTTGTTTTCGAGTGGTCGAAACCCACCATTTGCGCCACGCGCGTCCAGCTCTACGTGTTGTGGCAGCTTTCGCAGGTCCCGGCGAAGGCGCCCTTGTGCGGATCGGTGTGGCACGCCGTGCATTTCTCGAAAGCAAGTCCCGTGTATTTCGTATAAGGCTTAGCGTTTCCTGAATTACGGCGTGGCACTTCACGCAATCAAGCTTCTCGTGCGCTCCGGTGAGAGGATACTTCGAAGCCGCATGATTGAATTTGAAGGCTGGCTTCCAACCTGCCAGAGTATGGCAGCGCGCACAGTCCGTCCCCACCTGGCCACGATGCTCATCCGTATGGCAGCTCACACAATTGCGCGATAGGCCCAGATAGGTGCGGTTCAGATCCTTGACCTGGATGCCCGCGCGCCCCGCCGTCGGAATGTTCTCGGCCTTGTGGCATTTCTCGCAGGCTACTCCCGCGTGTTTGCCTTCGAGCACAAAGCCGGTCTTATTGTGATCGAACGAATCGCGGTTCGGGGGGTCCCAGCGGACGAGGGCAAAATTCACTCCATTATGATCGGAATGGCACTTCGCGCACTCCTGGCCCGTGGGATTGGTCCCCACGAAGGTGGCATGCAGGCCCCGCTTGTTGACAATTCGGTCACGTATTTCTGTATGACATTCGAGGCATTTTAATTGCGAGGGGCCGCGCGCCAGATCGTGGCACTTGGTGCAATTCGTCGGCCCATTCAGCGTCTGGTGCGCTTTCGCAAGCGGCCCCGGGGAAATCTGCGCGCGGACGGGAAGCCCATTGAACGCCGCCAAAATGAAAAGAATGGCGATGAAATAACCATGCCGGAGGAAAGTGGCGGCGCGTTCCTGACTGGTTTGTGTTTTGGCCAACATCGGGTATCCGGCGATGAAGTCGGGCCTTTTCTCCTGGACATCTACTTCTTCGACAGAAAAGGCTGAGGTCTTTAGATACTAGCATGTGCGTCCACCCATTTCGTGGAACAAGGTTCCGCAGCGTTTCCAATGCGTAATCGTGCCAAGAATATTCCGCTAGCGGATTGATTTAATTCAACTTGTATGTGGCCGATGACTAGGCGCGGGAATGCCAGCCCGCCTTTGGGATCGCATTAAGGCACTCTCCTCAAGCCCGCGCAGGTCGCCGCCGGCCTTCGGACGAGGGCGTCCGCGATGAGTTTTTTGACCATACGAGATATAGTCTACTCGGGAGAAGTTGGCGATGAGTCTGGATCTAGACTATCCGGCGATGCTGGCTGTGGCACTGGCGGAGGCCCGCCTCGGGCTGGCGGAGGGTGGCCTCCCGATCGGCGCGGCCATCTTTGATTCGAGTGGCCAACTCATCGGCAAAGGCCACAACCGGCGCGTGCAGCACGACGATCCCTCGTTGCACGGCGAGACGGATGCCTTCCGCAACGCAGGCCGCCAGCGCAGCTATCGGAACCTTATCATGGTCACCACGCTGGCGCCGTGCTGGTATTGCAGCGGGCTCGTACGGCAATTCGGATTTCGCACGCTGGTGGTCGGCGAAAGCCGTAACTTCCAGGGGGGTCTGGATTGGCTACGTTCGCTCGGTATTCCGGTGGTTGATCTTGACTCCGCGGAGTGTGTTTCTCTGCTGGCCGATTACATCCGCGTGAATCCCAAAGTGTGGAACGAGGACATCGGTAGAGAATAACACCTACTATCCCTGCACAAACTGCAACGTGGATGCCCCTGCGGGATCGAAGGGCTTGTCAATCACCTTCAAATCCAGGAGCTGCTCCTACATTGTTGACCAGCGCTCGGCATTCATTCGGCCCAGCTGGGCGCCGCCGGAGCCATCGCCAACGACGCATTGGCCCTCGCATAGGGCCTGCCAGCTAAACTGCATCCAATCCGGGCTAAGCGCGGGATTCAATTTGACGATGGCAGCGTGGGGCGGAGCGCATTCTGCGCGTGTTGTTTTGTGTGAAAAGATCTTTTGTCGAACGCGGATGACAGACGTTTTTGCGTGGGTGGTGCAAGTTCCTTGGCCGTACTTTTGCTTTACATTTAATCGCTAGGTTTGGCATTCTCCCGATTTTGCTTGACATATTTGGCCATCGAGTGCTACATGCCCGATCAGACGGGAGTTCCCTACGTAGGTGTCTAAGCAAATTTTCGGTCTATTCGGGAGGTCGTGTGAAATTGTGGATTGCACAGGCCCAGCCGTGACTCAGGACGGGTTTCAAAGCTCCTCCGAGTATATTTGGGATCGATGAGATCCGTATATCGGCGGCCGGTTTTAGCACGCACGTATTCGACTCCAACGGCAGGGCGAAACCATCGTCCGGGGCGCTGACTTCGGCTACAATGCCGGCACGGGAAAGCCAGCAGGCCGTCAAGCTTACGAGGATATTCAAGATGTCTCGCGGGATATCTTGAACCCGAAGATTCGAGATTCAATGGTCAACAAAAACTTTCGCTCCATGGAGAAAAAAATGAAGAGGTTCCTCGCGTTTTTGGTCGCAGCAATTGTTATCTTTTTTGCAGTCACTGCTTCGGCTCAAAGCAAGCCTCCACTGCGACTCTTGCAAACGATCCCGCTGCCGGACCTCAAAGAGGGGGATTTCGACCATTTTGCCGTGGATCTCGCGGGCAACCGGCTATTTCTCACGGCAGAAGCTAACAATGCCGTAGTGATATTGGACATCCGAGCCAACAAGCTGATTCATACCATTCCGGATCTAGAGGAACCACATTCCATGCTCTTCCTTCCCGCCGCCAAACAGCTTTGGGTTATCGCGGGAGGTGCAGCCAAGATTTTTAATAGCGATACGTATGCCCTGACCGAAACCGTGAAGCTAACCGACGGCGCCGACTCATCGGCTTTCGATCCGGCGAAGCATCTTCTCTACGTTGCCGCCGGAGGCTCGGACGCAAAGATGGCCTATTCCTTGATCAACATTGTCGATACGACCACTCGGAAGAAGGTTGGAGACATCAAGGTGGACTCGACAAATATCGAAGCGATGGGAATCGAGAAAAATGGCCCCCGGATATATGCCAATGTCAGGGATAAGAGTCTCGTGGGCGTTATCGACAGAGAGAAACGGATGGTGACTTCCACTTGGCCTCTGGGCGAACTCCACGGAAACACACCGCTCATCTTTGACGAGTCCAATCGGCGTATTTTTGTTGCCGTCCGCAAACCGCCGACTCTCGCCATCCTGGATTCGGAATCCGGCAAAATCGTTGCCACCTTGCCAACCGCGGAAATGACGGACGACATGGCTTTCGATCCTACCGGCAAGCGCATCTACGTCGCCTGTAGTGACTTCGCAGTGGTTTACTCGCAGAAAGATGCCGATCACTACGAAGAGCTAGGCAGAGTTCCGACGGGCTTTCGCGCGAAGACGGCCATTCTGGTGCCGCAACTCAAACGGTATTACGTCGCCGCGCCGCGTCATGAGAAAGAGCCAGCCGCGGTCAAAGTTTACGAAGTCCAATAAGCAAGAGCTTGAAAACCTTCCTGTTCGGGAGGTCGGCCCTTTCCATCGGATTTAAGTACGTAGGCCCCGGGGACAAACACACGTAATCGACTCCTGGAGGCGCCATGTTTTCCAAAATCCGTACTACAAAAACCGCTGCATGTTTTCTAGCTTTTGTCGTTCTGGTATTCAGCCTGTTGCTCCCGGCCACAGCGCATGCTCAGGTGGTTGGAGCAACGCTCTCTGGCACGGTAACGGACCAATCCGGCGGAGTTCTTCCTCAAGCCGCGGTCTCTATCAAGAACATCGCTACCGGCATCACGCGCGCCAGCACGACGAGTACAGCGGGATTCTACTCGGTCCCAAATTTATTGCCCGGAACCTATGAGATAAGAGCCTCGGCCCAGGGATTTTCCTCCGAGTTGCAAACGGGCATCACGCTGACCGTCGGGGAGCAGCAAGTACTGAATTTCTCGTTGCAGGTTGGCCAGATGACTCAAACGGTCGTGGTCTCCACCGAAGCTCCCAATGTGGAATTGGCCAGCTCGAGTATCAGCGCGACAGTGAATTCCACCACGGTGCGGGAATTGCCGCTCAACGGACGCAGCTGGACAGATTTGGCAGCGTTGCAACCCGGTGTGAGCGCCATCACAACCCAGCCGGACTTCGCTGTAGGAGGCGATCGGGGCAACCGGGGTTTTGGAAATGAAATCAGCGTCGCGGGTGATCGCCCGGAACAAAATAATTACCGACTGGATGGCGTCAGCATCAATGACTTCAACAACGCCGCTCCGGGAAGCGTATTGGGCGGCGACTTGGGAGTCGATGCCGTTCAGGAGTTTTCCGTCATTACGAGCAACGTTTCCGCCGAGTACGGCAGGACCTCAGGGGGTGTGATAAACGCCATTACGAAATCCGGGACGAATGCGTTCCATGGAAGCGCCTATGAGTTTCTCCGCAACGACGCCCTGGACGCCGCGAATTTCTTTGAGAATGCGGGCGGTATCAAGAAAGCTTCTTTCAGACAGAATCAGTTCGGGGTCTGCCGCGGGCGGTCCGATCCGGAAGAACAAATTGTTTATCTTCGGCGACTATGAGGGGGTTCGCTACTCGAAGGGCCTTCCCACTCCCATCACCGTGCCGTCAAATGCGGCGCGGACTGGAATCCTCGTAGACCCAAACGGCAACCTCGAAGACCAACACGGCTGTATAATTCAAGGGTTTCCCGACCCGGTAACTAAAGGCTGCCCCGCAACCGGCCCCGCTGTTGTCCCGCTGAATACGCAGTCTCAATGCGCAGCGGAATCTAATGGCGCGACTAATCATCTTCTGGCCCCAGGAAAAGCCGGGTTTTGCGTGGATGACGCGGTGGCGAAATATCTTCCCTTCTGGCCCGTTTCTGCCAACACTAACGCAGACGGGAATACTGCATCGTTCGCCTTCTCCGCTCAACGCATCGTCACCGAGAACTTTTTCACAATCCGGAGTGATTACAAGATTTCGGACAAGGATAGCCTCGCCGCTACCTACCTGCGTGACGTCACTCCTTATACTTCGCCCGATGGCCTCGACGCAGTGCTCGTCAGCTCGGCTACCCGGCGCCAGATCGTCAGCCTGGAAGAGACGCACACGTTTGGCCCCACACTCGTGAATTCCGTTCGCGGGGGATTTAGCCGTTTATATGAAATAAATGATATAGGCGCGAGCGCCATCAACTCCCTGGCTAAGGACCCCACTCTAGCTGCCCTACCCAGTCAATTCGCCGCCCACGTGGACGCGACAGGAGGAGGGATTGACCTGTTCACCGGTGGCGTGCTCGGGAATACCACTGCTCTCTACGGCTGGAACTCTTTCCAGGGATATGACGACGCCTTTTGGACTCACGGTACCCACTCCGTGAAGTTCGGAGGCGGCGTCGAGCGAGAGCAGCTCAACCGTCTTAGCCACACCGATCCCAGCGGAGTCTTCAAATTCGGCTCGTTGCCCGATTTTCTCGGCAACAACCCGAGCTTATTCACAGGAGAAAATTTCAACAGCGTACGAGGCCAGGGACTGCGCCAAACCATCTTCGGCGTTTACGTCCAGGACGACTGGCGCTTCCGTCCCAACCTGACGTTGAACCTGGGGCTGCGATGGGAGATGGCCACAGCGATCAACGACTACCGCGGTGGGATGGTGAACCTAATTAACATGACTGACACAATGCCCGAGTGCGGGACTTTTATCACGGGCTGCCAAGCTGGTGGCCCATTGTTTGGGAATTCCACTTTACATAACTTCGAACCGCGCGCGGGATTCGCCTGGGATCCATTCCATACCGGCAAGACGGCTGTGCGCGGGAGCTTCGGGGTCTTCGATATCCTGCCTTTAGCCTACCAGTACATTGCCTCTGCCACTAAGCAGGCTCCGTTCGTCTCGGCGGGGTCCGTCAAGAAACCGGGTCAAGGGACCTTCTACACGGGAGCAGCTCCACTGCTCACTCCTAAGACCGCAGGATCGAGTCACGTTGAGCAGTACCCCCATCGCAGTTACGTCATGCAGTGGAACCTCAACGTGCAGCGAGAATTGATCGGCAACTTAACGGTGATGGCGGGTTATGTAGGTTCTCGGGGCGTGCACGAACCCTTTCGCGTCGATGATGCGAATATCCAGCTCCCGACGATGACTCCCGCAGGGCGTTGGCTGTTTCCGAATCCCGTCCAAAGTGGCGCGCCACTCAACCCCAACTTTGGCAGTATCGCCCAGCTGCAGTATGAAGGTAACTCCTATTTCCACGCGCTGGAAGTGGCAGTTCAAAAGGCGATGAGCCACGGGGTGCAGTTTCAAACCTCGTACACATGGGGCAAGAGTATGGATACCGGCTCGGCGGCGGGTCATGGCGATCAATTCTCAAATTCGATCTCGAGCTTGCCTTATTACGATCTGAGAATGCTGCGGGCTCGCTCCGACTTCGACATTAAGCGGACTTTAGTGTTCAGCCTCAGTTGGCAGGTTCCTCCAGTTAAGTCGCTCTCGGGACCTGCCGCATGGGTCGCGAACGGATGGGAGTTGGGCACGATCTTTAAGGTGAGTGACGGTGTTCCCTTTACAGCAACCTGGGGAACCGGTGGCGATCCGCAAGGCCTCCTTAACAGCGACGACTGGGCCTTCCCGGATCGATTGTCCATTCCGGGTTGCGCGACTCTTGTCAATCCCGGGAACCCCAGCAACTACATCAAGACCCAATGCTTTACCGTGCCGACAGCGCCGAGCGTGGCCTTCTTCGATGGGAGCGGATCGAACGGGATCGGCTGCGATCCGGCCTTTGGCCAGAGCACGGATTCCAAGGTTCCGAATTACCTGAGGTGTTTCAATCTCCGAGGCGATGCTGGTCGCAACCTCTTGACCGGGCCGGGGACAACGAACCTGGATTTCTCGATTTTTAAGAATCAGTCGATCAAGAGGATTTCGGAGAGCTTCAACGTACAGTTTCGGGCGGAATTCTTCAATATTATGAATCACGCCAACTTCGAAGGGCCGTCAATAGCCAGCCTCCATCAGGACATCTTTGATGGCAATGGAAATTTGTCCCCGACCGCGGGTGTGCTGACCACGACATCCACCCCGGGAAGAGAGATCCAGTTCGCGCTGAAGTTTGGCTGGTGATGGAAGGCGGCTTCGCCGGAACGCCGGTCAAGTATTAGAGCCACGAGACCCGCGCCACCTGAAGGCGTCAGACAAAGTGTTGGCGTAGGAATGCCGTCGGGCGGCCACCCCGCGCTGAGGCCTCATCATCGACCCGCTTCACCGGCATTAAGTTACGACTAAGGTAGATAGATTATGCGTTATTACAATAGAAAGGCCGATCCTTTCCGAGGGGGTGGGGAAGAGTGGGAGCCTTCCTGGGTCCAACGGGAAGTGGCGCGCCCGGAGAGATTCGAGCTCCCGGCCTTCTGGTTCGTAGCAAGGTATCGTCAAAATTCCAATGGCTTGTTTGGAATCGCTTACGAACCTCGAAACGGCGTGTGGGCGAGGCTTTGAGCTTCTTGAAGTGGCGCGCGCAGATCGCTTCCGATCCGAGTTTCACACCGGATCAAACAGGCGAGAGAGCGATCTTCGATCATTTCCGGCTGCTGCAGGCGCCGGATTATCTCTCTTTGCTCTCCTGCGTGGACTTTCGCAAACCGGCACATCTGCTGCACCGGCTGCCGTTGCGCGGTGGCGGACACGTTCCAGTGCCGGTGCGCGCGACCGCTCCCCGCCTCTTCGTCCTCGACCCGCATCCGTTTTCCGAAACTTCGCTAACTTTTCCTTTCCCGCACGGCAGATCAAGGACAAGATTTTTTCTTCGCCGGCAGAATTGCAGCAGGCATTTGACGCGGCGCTGGTAGAAACGCTCTCGGACACCATTGGGATAATGTGAGATTTGTCAAGACTGAGTCGAGCTATCTCTCAAAACAAAGCGGCGGCATTCCGAGGAATGCCGCCGCGCTAGGCTTTGAATTGGTCTTAGAACGATAGGCTCAGCGACATCTGAATCTGCCGCGAGCTGCCGATTGTTTTCGTGACCTGGCCGAGACCTGTGGGACAGGAGTAGAACGGCGCGTTTGTTGGACTTGGACACGAGTTGGGCACAGGATTCGTGCCCTGCACTGGAATGGCATTGAAAAGGGCATTTTGCGTAACGTTGTCGATCGGGATGTCGAAGCTCGGATGGTTCGTCAGGTTGTAAACGTCAAAGCTATACTTCAGCCCGAATCGTTCAGTCAATCGCGTCAGTTTGACGATGGACACATCCGCTCGCTTCTGCCAGGACTGGCGGAAAATGTTGCGTTGCCCCGTCGTGAAATTGGTTTCGAAAGGATCGCCACTAGGGATGGCCGTGCACGGAAACGATCCATCGGCCTGTTGAGGGTTCGCCACGAGAGTGCTGTTGCAAGGATAGAGCAGGGGTATCGTAAAACAGGATGGCTTCAGAGCGGGAAGTCCGGGTGTGGCGCCGTTTGCACCTGTGACCGCGTTCTGCGGGGTGCAACCCCCGGCCGTGTTCAAGGGCACAATGGGATTTGTGATGCCGTCGTAAATGCTGTAGTAGGCGCTTCCCACAGCTCCGGAGTAGTCGATCATGCTATAGGGCTGGCCGCTTTGGACGACCACCAGGCCCTGTATGGCCCAGCCGTCAGCCACCTTGGCTTGCCACGAATTCCCGGATACGAATTTCGGAAGTTCGTAGTGATAATCGATATTGATCACATGTGTGCGATCGAAATCCGACGGGCCATACGCGCTACGAATGTCCAGCGGATTGTTGCCGTTGTAGAAGAGACCCAAGGCGCTCTGCTCGTCAAGCGAACGTGAAAAGGTATAGGAGACGCCCCCTTGCAGACCGTGACTGAGCCGCTTTTCGACGTGCGCTTGCAACGCGTTGTAAGCCGAGATTCCCTCGGCGGTATATACCTCCGACTCGGCCCCGTATCCCAAGTAGGGTACGCGCAGATCCACGTTGCCGCCTTCTGAATTTGCCAACATTAACTGCCCATTTGGCAGAGCGATTGGGCATGGAGGGAAATTACTCGTGTTGCAGGTGGCCGACGTTGGACTCGGCGGGCTCGACTCAACGGTGTACCCGTAAGTGTAAGACTGGATAAATGGCGCGGAGGAGTTAGGACACACGGCCGCCGTGCCGCACAACGGGTTCGTGGGGCTCGCAGTCCTTGCTTGATTGAACGGTATGGGAATGACTTCATGGCGGCCGAGACCGTTTACATACCCAATGTCGATCGCCAAGTCATTGCGCGGCTGCCACTGAATGTCCAGCGTGCTGTTCATCGTATAAGGCAACTTATTGTTCCGCGCGTAGGCCCCCAAGTAGAAAGGCGGAAGCCCGCATTGGAGGTAAGCGCCGATATTTTGGGTGCCGCCCACACCACAAAACGAAGGCGCAACGGCCGGCGGAATCACGGCTGTTGGATTCCCCGTGGGTAGGGTCCCTGGGGGCTTGCCCCACGGATACGCGAGTTGATTAGGACCTGTGAAATTGGGATCGCCGGGTTTGGGGGGGGAACATGGACTGAAAGGATTCGGGAAGCTTGTCGGGCAGAACTGTGTGCTTACGAAGGGTTCCTGCTGATTGATTCCGAATGGCCCGCCATTCGTAATGTTCTGGGTCAGGCCAGGCGACAGATACGAGTAAAGCTCGCCGCGGTCATAGTAGATTCCCCATCCCGCGCGAACGACAAGTTTGCTGTTGAACATCTTGGGGCTCCAGGCAACACCCAGCCGGGGTGCAATTCCCCATTGCCGCCCGGTCAGAGTCGTGTTGCTCACGCCCTTGGTCCCAAATTTCGGATTGTTTCCAGCAATAAGCAGACCGTTCGACGCAAGCGTGTCCGTCGTGGGGTCGTAGGAATATTTGGATGGATCGAAGTTGAGCAATTCGCCGTTCTTTTCCGTCAAGCCGCCGTTCCAATCGAAGCGTACGCCCGCCGTGATGGTCAGGTTCGCGCGCCATTGAAACTTATCCTGAAGAAATTCCCCTGACTCTTTGGCGCGCCAATAGCGGTTCGCATTCCCATTGATCGTCGCCGTAATGTTGTAGAGATAATTGTCGATGAGATCGCCCTGCATGAACGTAGAGAAATCCTGGGCCGTGATCATCCCGATTTGGTCTCTCCGGTCCCGTGTGTTCATTTGCGTGTAGGCGAAACTCCCGCCAAAAGTAACCGTGTGTCTGCCCAGAGTCCAAATGGCATTGGCGGAGGGGTTGAACCGGTTTTGGAAGACGCCCGTAAACGCACCCTGTCCGGCAGCGCCTGACCCGATCATCAAGCTCCAAGGATAGGACGGAAAGACCGGCGAAGCATCCACAATGCTGATGCCCGGAAAGATACTTGATCCGTTCAAATTGTGGATCAGCAAATCACTAGGCGCGATCGCGCCGGTGCTCAGGGCCTTCGCTATTTCGGGCATCTGCGCGGCGGCCGCAGCAAACGACTGCGGTGAAAAGGGCTGGTCCATGGTGCTGTAGGCTTTTTCCCGAATGAATCCGAAAATCTCGGTAATGCTCAGGTTGGACTTTACGATTTGCGTGTGGCTGAGCGAGATCACCTGGCTGCCGGCATCCAGGTGTTGGTCAAAACCTGCTACCTGCGAGTACGCGTACGGAGCGATTGTGGGGTCATGCTGATAGTAATACTTGACGGAAAAAGAATGCGACGAGTTGGGATTCCAGTCGAGATTCGCGACGCCCTGATGGGCCAGGAACAACGCGGTACCCGGGACCTCAGCATTCTCTGGAAAGGCTTCGACAAGAGCCGATGGGGCAGCCGGATTTGCGACGACCGCGTTGGGGTTCGCCGATGGAATCAGGCAGTTATTGGGACACCCGTAATTGAACAAGGCATACGCGATTGGGTTGATTTGGCCCGACCCAGTGCCGATTGATGGGGACACGGTATTAGCAACCGGGTCAGGATTGGTGGGGAGGCCGCTAATAGAATCGGCATTCACAAGTTGAGCCAATCCACCCGCGAGAGTGCGATTGGTATTCGTCAATCCGAGCGGCACAAATGCCCGGGAGATGCCAATTTCCTGGTCCGAAGCGTGAGTGTACTGGTAGCTGCCATAAAAGAAGAGTTTGTCCTTCTTGATCGGGAGGCCGATTGTTCCCCCCGCAGTATATCGATGCAGTTGGGGATTTTTTTCGTTCGCTGGAATGT
The DNA here is from genome assembly GCA_963811715.1 of Terriglobia bacterium. Lineage (GTDB taxonomy): Bacteria > Acidobacteriota > Terriglobia > Acidiferrales > UBA7541 > Palsa-360. The sequence goes on along the minus strand of CAWESM010000001.1, from coordinate 710,485 downwards.
TCGGGTCGGCATTATAGAAATACGGATCGGCGTTCAGCCAGTTGGTCCCGCGATGCAGGTAGGTGCTTCCGTGAATATTATTCGTGCCGGAAGCCGTGCTCAAATCGATGTGCGCGCCGCTGCTCCCGCCTTGCTGCGCGTCATACATGGAAGTATTCACTCGAACTTCCTGGATGGACTCCGGAGCAGGCGAGGGCATGGACTCCCCGATGGCGAGATAAACGGAAGCGCTGCTCTGGACGGGAACGGAACTGATGGCCGAGGTGGTGCCGATGCCCGTGTTATTGACCACGCGGGCCGAAGCCACCTGGCTCGTGCTCTTACCGTTGAACAAACTGTAGGCGCTAACGCCGTTCATCATGAAGGTGTTGCTGGTATCACGCTGGCCGTTGGCCCACACCGGCGCATTACCCAGGCCCGCATTGGCTCCGGTCCCGGAGGAGAGTTCCGCATTCACGCCGGGGGAAAGAAGGGCCAGCCCCGTGAAGGAACCGGTCGGAAGGGGGATCGATTCGATCTCCAGTTTATCCATGACGTAACCGTTGGTCGTATCGACCACATTCAACAGCGGCGTCTCTTCGACGGTGATGGCTTCACTCACGTTGCCAACCTTAAGTTCGGCGTTCAGCGAAACGGTGCGATTGGCCTGCACCAAAATCGACGGAACGGTTTGGGTCTGGAAACCCGCGTGAGTGAACGTCAGCGTATACGAGCCGATGGCCAAATTCACAAACAGGTAGCCGCCGTTGGAATTCGTGTTCTGCGAGCGGGTGAGTTTCGTTTGGTCGCCGACCAGCGTGACGGTCGCATCCGCCACGATCGCGCCGGACGCGTCCGTGACCGTGCCCGTGATGCCGCCGAGTGTTTGCTGAGCGCGCGCATAGGGCGCCGACAGGGACACCACCGCGAGAAATGAAGCGAGAAGAAACGCAAAATTCCTGATTCGCATTTTCATTTCGGTAAACCCTCCAAAGTCGAAATCGACCCCCAACATCGGTCCGAAATCCAAGTGCCTCGATTTCGGTACCCCCTTTTGCCCCACTTTCAAGCTGCTTTAATTTGAAGAAATTTACGACAACTTCGCCCCGGGGGAAAACCCATTCTTTAGATCAACGCTATCAGTTATTTGTATTCCCAATCCCGGCCACGCGCAAGAATTGCGAACCCTTGGCTCAATGGGAATTTATCTCATAATTTTCTTTTCTTCGCATCCTCGGGAGCTGTGCAAAATTATTATTTCGGGCTGGGGTGAGGAAACATAGCAAGACGGTTTGTGGGCCGCGGCCCCGAAAGGGTCGGGATCTTCGACTTCAGCCGCGACATAAATGCCTTTTTGTCTTCAGGGGTTTTAACCCCCGAAGATTTGAAATTTGTTTTTGATCTGCACGCTAGCGCGCGGGCAGCGCGCCCTTGCGCCCTGACACGACAAACCACAGCATCCCGAGAGTCAAATACGCAAGATAGACGTAAGGAAGTTTGCCGTAGGGACCTTCAGGCACAGGATACAAATTGCCTACCAGCGCAAGCAGCATGGCGATTCCGGCCAATGCCGAGATCACGCGAGCACTGGGCCGAAAAACGCCATGGTCACGCAAATAGCGCGGTAACGCGAGGCAAACCAATGCGTAAGCCACAATAAATCCGTAGGTCGCGAGCGAGCCCATCCATCCATATACGTCCAGGCCGCTGGCGCCGCGGGCCGCCAATACCGCCACGGGGAGAAATGTCGCCGCGCCGGTGACGATGACGGAGCGAATAGGAGTCTCGTGGCGGACGTGCGTGGCGCGCAGCGATTCGTGGGCGAGGCCGTTGTGCGCCATCAACAGCAGTACGCGGGCAGCCGCGGTAATGCACGCCAGCGTTCCGGCAAACAGGCTCACCAGCGCGCCGACATCGATCAGCAATCCAAACACCGGCACATGAGCCACGCGGGCCAGCACATGCATCGGCGCCTGGCTCGTTCCCAGGTCTTGCCCGGCAACGTGAAACCCGAGCACTTCCGTATAGGCCGAGACGGTGAAGAAGATTCCGGCGATAATCGAGCTTTGGATCACGGCGCGCGGAATTGTTTTAAGAGGATTGCGCGCCTCAGCGCCCAGCGTGGTGGCGCTCTCAAATCCGACGAAACTAAAAAGCGCAAGCACCATGCCGAGCCGCAAGCCGCTGCCCGTCATTCCGCGAAGCTGCAGTTGCTCTCTGTCCAGATGAAAACCTTGCCCCGCCAGCACCAGCAGCACCACGGTGAGGATCACAACAAGCGATGCCGCTTCGATCCAAAGCATGAGCCGCGCCGAAATCTTCACGTCCCGGCACGCAACCCACGTAGACACGCCGGTAACGACGACCGTCAGAAGAACGGTTGAAGTCGAACGGTTCGTGGCATCGACCAGCAACACGTTCGCATAGTGATAGAAACCCCCGGCGACACTCGCTCCCGTGGCGACGTAGGCCAGGAGCAGACTCCAGGCAGCGACGGCCCCCATCCAAGGCGGCAATATCATCGAAGCATACGTATACAAAGAGCCCGGCGAGGACGAGTAGCGGGCAAACTGGCTGATACACAGCGCCACCAGCAGCACGGCGGCCATCGCCAACACATAGGCCAGCCACGTTCCATTGCCAGCCAGCGCGCAGACCAGAGGAATCGTGGCCACCGGAGTCGTGGTAGGCGCGATCGTGGAAACCGACTGCGCCAGCGTTTCCATCGGGGACAGAACGCCCCGCCGCAAACCATAACTCGCGGCCTGCGGAACTTCTTCTGCTCTCGCGTTCCCGGCAATGTGCTTTGGCGTGACCATGCCGTACGATACAGGCACGCCGATGTGGACGCAACGACGAAGGTCAGATGTCACGCATCGTGAAATTGCATCTTCTGGTTGTGGGCAAGGTAATCAGCAGCAGGCGGGGAAACTCAGGGTGCGAACTCCAAGTCGCCGACACGTCAAAGCCAGTGCTATGACAATGGCGCGAGGAACCCGCGCCCGTTACTTTCATTCAGCTGCGGCAGTCGCTTTCCAACAGTCCTGGACTGTTGGAAGGCGACTGTTAGCCGAATTGCGTACCTACCTCACTTGACCGGGAGGAACCTCTGCACTCGCTCGCCGGCGAATACCTCACCTGTGTAGATGTCGCCTTTGGTATCCACGCCGATCATGTGCAGGCCGAAGAACTGGCCCCCGTTTTCGCCCATGCTGCCCATCTGGCCCACCACCTTGCCATCCTCGCGGTTGAGGAACCAGATGTGGTTATTCGTGAGATCGGAAATATACAAGAGCCGCTGTTCCCTGTCCGGCGAGAACATCACTCCCCCGGTGGAACCGCCCACGCCTGTCATCGGGGCCAGGATGAATTCCTTCACGAACTTACCTTGCTTGGTGCTGACGTGGATGCGGTTCGCCATGCGATCGGCGGCGTAGACCAACCCGTCATTGGAGATATTCAGCGTGAGGTGGCCCCGAAACTCCTTGGGCATGGGCCCGCCGGGAGTATAGGCGCGGTCCGCGTCATTGGTGGTGATTTCCGAAAGAGCGTGTCCATAGGCGCCCCAGCCCCGCTTGAACTGGAACGTGTCCATGTCAAATACCATCACGCGCCCGCCTAGATAACTATCGGCGGCGTAAAGTTCGTGAGCCGGTTCGTCAAGCCGAACTTCTTCGATCTGACCGACGATCATCGGCGTCGTCGGGGGATACTTGGTGCGAAAGGCCGCTACCGCCTCCGCCCGTGCCGCCCGTGCCGCCGGATCGGGTTGCGGGCGCCCTCCGGGTGGCGTGAGAAATCCCGCCACGGGCCCGCGGCTGCCGCGGCCTGGAGTGCGAGCGCCCTCGGGAGCAGCATCCCCTCCACCGCCGCCCGGCTGCGAGTCCGGCACGCGAGGCACTTCGGCGACAAGTTTGCCCGTCGCAGGATCGTACTTGCGGACCGTGTTCAGCCCATGATCGCTGTTCCCGATGTAGACGAATCCTTTGCTGTCCACCGTCATGCCGTGCCCTTGCGGCGGATCGAAGGAGCCGATCACGTCGCCGCCCTTGTCGATATGAATCATCGCGGGAGGCCGGACGCAGCAATCGGCAATCGGAGGAGTCAACTCGGCCTCGAGCTCGATATCCGTCAGATCGTTCGGACGATCCAACACCCAAACGTTGTCATCCTTATCCACGGCCAGCCCCGTGACGCCTCCCATCTTCCATTTATTCGGCAGCGGTTTGGGCCATTCCGGATCGAATTTATACTTTGGGGCGCCTTGCTGCGCCTGCGTTCCCAGGGCAACAAACAAGCCCAACAAGCACAGGCCCGCAAATACGCCGAAGGCCCAGTTTCGTAGACTCAGATCAAGATTGTTTTTCACGGGATCGGTCCCTCCATCACATCAAGGTGAGTTGGTTTCCATGCCGAGTGGAGTCTAATCCCGAAGAAATGGCGTGTCAACAAAGGCACGGCGCGATCCGCCTGCTTGACAGGAGAGAGACCCTGGCGTAACGTGCGCGAGGCCGAGAAAACGCTAAGGAGAGAACCTTGGAGTGACGCGCCGAAGTGGCGAGCGTTTTGAGCGAGGTTTGTCATCGCCGGACGCGGGTCTCGTCAAACTAGCCGGAGAGGCGCAGTCTGCAAACCCCAATGTTTCATCTGCTTAGCTTCGTCCAATGGCTCAACGACACCCGCATAAGCGTGTACCTTCGTGAAGGCGATTGGCCTTTTCCCATCATTGAGACGATTCATATCCTGGGGCTCGGTTTCTCGGTCGGAACGGTCATGTGGGTGGACTTACGTCTGCTGAGACTTGCGATGCGCGAGGTGCCCGTCGTCGATGTGATCGGACAACTGGAGCCGTGGGCGATTGGCGGCTTCGCGGTGATGATGGTAAGTGGAGGCCTTTTAATCCTTTCGGAACCATTGAAGTGCTACAACACCGTGGCCTTCCGGATTAAAGTGGTTTTGCTGATCCTCGCGGCGTTGAATGTCCTGTACTTTCATAAGAGAGTCATGCACAACGTCGATCAATGGGACCAGGAAATGCCTTGGCGCGCAAAGATGGTGGGTGCTCTTTCGCTGGTTTTATGGCTAGGCGTCGTGATCGCGGGGCGATGGACCGCCTATTTCTAACCGAAGCTGGGCTTCTGGTGACGTTCGCTAACGGCGAATCGTGAGAGGAGCGTGAAGTGACATTTGGAAGGATCCTGCCGGATTGGTTTTTCAAGCTCTGCGAAAATACGTGGCCTGGTCTCTGGTTCAAGCAGTCGCAGTGGATGTTTGCCATTGACGAAACATTTCATATCATGGCGCTGGGCATGCTCATTGGGACCCTGGTGATCGTGGATTTGCGTTTGCTGGGTTTCGGGATGCGGCGGCAATCCGTTGCGCAGGTCGCCAGTTATTTCGCGCCGTGGACGCTGGTTGGCGTGGCTTTGATGGTCATTACCGGCGTGCCCTTGTTCATGTCGGAGGCCGTCCGGCTTAGTAAAAGCTCTCCTTTCCTCTTCAAGATGATTTTTCTATTTTGCGCCGTCACCCTTCATTTCACGCTGCACCGGAAAGCGATCGCATCGAGCACAGGGCAAGGTTCCGGATTAGGCAGGCTGGCAGCTACTTTGTCGCTGATGTGCTGGTTGGGTGTGGCTCTCGCCGGCCGCGCGATCGCGTTTCTATAGTGCCGCGTTCCTCACAGAGGGTTCCGCATCCGGCAGTAGAGCGGCTGAATGAACGGCTGCCGCGCTGTTTTGTAGCGCCGTCTCGCCGGCTGTTTCGTGGATTTCAAGACACCGCAACAGAGCCGGCGAGACGCCGGCGCTACAAAAACCTCGCGTGGCGCGGCAGAACCTATGCTTTCGTTCCACTTGCGATACTCCGGGATCCGTTGCTTCTTGCGCCCTTTTTCATCTGGCCCTCCAGCTTCTTGATCTGGATCAGATGTCCCGGATTAAGCGGCAGGGAGGGATAATAACTGTTGGATTCGTGGGTGCAGAAGCATCCATCGGCGGCCTGCTCGCGGCGCCTTTGCATCGCGGGAGAGAACCACAGGTTTCGAAAATTCCAGCCGTAATTTCGCAGATTGCCGATCGGCGGCAGGTTTTCACACGAAGACACCGTGCCCTCGTCGTAGATCACCCCGCCGGCCGTTCCCGCGTAGCATTTCATTTGGGCCCGCTGCGTCTCCACGGTCTTGGCAATCAGCCCGTGCATGTAAATATCCACAGCGGCTTTGAAAAATCCGTTTTTGCCGGCGTAGTTATTTTTAATCGCGCCCCGGCGCGAATCTTCATCAATCATGCGGCCGAGTTTCGCGTATCTCCCGTGGTCGATTTCCAGTTCTTGAGGATCCGCCGCCGGAGGGCGGATATAATTGAAATTTACCTTATCCGGCTTCAATTCGTGCTTCAGAAAGTCGTACCATGCAAACATGGTGTCCTGATTCGAGTGCATGAAGCACGTGCAGGTTTGCACATCGAGCCGGGGATACTCCTTCTTCAGTAGACGAAGCTGGCGGGCCGTGTCGATGACGATTTCCCAGGAGCCGGGTTTCCGGCGAATTTTATCGTGTTGCTCCTTCAACCCGTCGATGCCGAGGGCCAGGATGACGTTCAGCTTCGGGCATTCCTGCAGCATACGGGCGACGTCGGGCAGGATGCGCTTCTGAATTTGGCCGTTGGAAGTGATGTACACGGACTCGAGCCTGTTGTTGGTGTAAAAGGCCCGCACGATTTCCGGCAAATCCTTTCGCGTAAAGGGCTCGCCGCCGGCAAGAATCAAGACGCCGAGATTGCCGCCAAGAGTTTCGGAAACCTTCTCGATTTCATGGGTTTTCATCTGAAGGAGTTTGCGCGGGGCATCATTGAGCTCCTCGGTGAAAAAACAATGCGTGCAACGCATATCGCACACCGAGGTCACCAGGATGTTCAGCAAACCTGGCGTGAACGGCATCCCCAGAGCCAACTTCGCGTAACGAGTTAGCAGGTCTCGCATAATTCCATTATTCTATATAGGTTATATAAATTAACAATAATCATCTTCGATTGGTAAACCAGAAACAAACTCCGGTCTCTTGCTTGCAACCTGGAACGGCAATATTTGTCGGGCTGGCACTTTCAATCTTGCTCTCCCGGCAGGTTTTCCGCGATCCACTCGTCCTCACACTTTTCCTAACCTACGTAAGGGATCAGTACGGCTGCTGTGGCGACACACAGCCATAACAACAATTCCGTAATGCCCGCAAGTTTAGCGACGGGAGGGGTTTCCGATGCTTGCTCCCACACCGGCGCTTTTCGCTGAATCACAATGTGGAGCACCAGTCCCAAGGGGATCAGCACGCCGAGCTTCGTGAGAAAGGCCATGTTGGTAAGGTAGGTCTCGGCTGAGACGGAGAAGAGCAGAAATCCTCCCGTGATGGCTATGGCGAATCCGATCCAGTTCCACACCAACAACGTATCGGATAGCTGCAACGGCGCCGTGGATTTTTTGCCGACTCCCAGAAGACTGAGATCCACAGCGACATTGGTCCCAACCCATAGCGACAGCCCGGTGAAATGCGTCGCCTGGACAAATGGGTATGCCCAATCCGACCCGGCAATTCCCAAGGCGAATGGCCTGTTTTGCAGCCAGTGTCCGAAAGCAATCAAAGAACCGTCCATTCGACTAGGCCTTCCATTGCCAACGCTAGGGTTTTCTATTATTTATCAGTAACATACAACATTAATATATACTGAGCCTCATTGCACCTATGACCCAACGATCCGCGCGACTTCTAACCAATCCCGGTAAGAGCAGGGACCTCGACTCCAGCAATGATCGCTCCGATCCATAAACCAATCGAAACGACGGCTATTACTTTCGCCCACGCGGGCATGGCCGGCAATTGATTCCACGTGCGCACTTTTTTCTGAACGATAATGTTCGCTACGATTGCCAGCAGGAACACGGTCATTTTGTCGTAGAAGATGTCATTCCGGTAATAAGCCGTTGCGGAGCCCGCGAACATGAAGAAACCCGACAGGACATTCAATGCCAACGAAGCCCAGATCCAGGGAAACAGCCGGTCAGCGAGCTGCGTGGCGTCTTGGCGGCGCCCCACCAGACCAAGAACGCGTAAATCCACAATCACCATCGACCCGACTAATATAAACATGCTGAAGTAATGAACGATCTCCAGGGCCGCCGCCGTCCAAGCCGTGCCGTTCAGCAGTGCGATCAATGAGTTGTTTTGCAACCACCTGCAAAGGTGAAGAAGCATGATTCAACAATCTCCCGACGGGATCGTACACGCCACTTTGCCGTATCGACCTGGAGGGCAGGCTAACGCGCGGCCGCCTTCTTAACGTTCTCGGGGACGGGAAAGACCAGATATGGATTGTTGGCGTCAACCATCTTTACCTGGAGGTCCAGCACTGGATGGCCACCCTGTTTCCGAACGATATGGCCGGGGGACTTGACGTCGGTGAGGATTTCTCCATGATCCGCGTAATCAGAATATTCCGTTTCGGTGGACAGCTCGCTGAGCGCCGGATTATCGGTCCGGGTCTCGACTTTGGCCACCTCATTCTGGGCATCCAGCGTCGCCTTTACCATTACGCCCGCAAGTTGTCCGCTTAAGGGAAACGTAAGGACCGTAGCCCCATTCTCCGTCGAGATTCTGGTCTTGTCACCAGCGGCCAGGGCGGCTTTGATGACACCGTAAGGAAGGGTCCAGAGCTGGAGATGCCGGTTGTTAGCAGTGGCCATGGCTGGAGTCGCGGTACCCTTTCCCGGCACCAGACCCGCACCAAGCTCGGACTCATCCCAGGCGTACATATCGCGTACCACCTGCAACGTATGCTGTGGCGCGGCGCCACCCTGAACGGGCGCACTCGGATTTGCGCGCGTCATCTCCACGCGCATGGCGGGCGGATTGTAATCGAGGGCGGCGTGATATTCGGTTTTAAACGCCGGCCATGGTTCGCCGGGTTTGTACGATTGGCCCTGACCGTACGTAGTCCCGCTGCCCCAAATCTCCATGGTACTGATCACGTCGACCGCCGGCAGGCGAGTGCTTCCAGCGCCTATGTCCGACCATCGAACCATGCCCAAGGCATCTGCCGCGGCTCTGAGGGTTTTGGCACGATCGAGGGTATCGGCGCTGCCCGAGCCCGCCTTGCCTCCTGCGCCCGCGGTCGCTGTGGCCTTGGCGCTCTGCGCACCGGCAGGCTGGCTGGCAATTGCGGCCACCACTGCGATCATCAACATCTTTATCATTTTTGCTTTGGTTGGCATCCCGCCTCCTCATGTAAATGCAATCTCAGGGCACATTGTGGCAGGAAGTAGTCTAATGATGTTCTTTGGTAACCAAGTGACCCAAATCCCTTTCGCTGCACGGCAACGATTCCGGCAGCACCGCCTTGGGATTGGGATTGAGGAGAGCTACACGCGGTGTCGTGGTCCATGGCTCCAGCAGCACGTCGGGATCGTCGACTGTGGCTGTCCAGGTGAGGGTGTTTCCATCGCGATGGAAGAGTTCGATGACATGCATGTTTTCGGAGTGCATATAGCCTCCGATTTGGTCAAACCAGGTGGAACTATTGAAACCGTAGGAGTCAACCACCAGCGTGTCTCCCTCCCAGTGGGCAATGGCTTCTCCGGTGTACGTCCCGTCTAAATCCTGCAAGGGGGTGTGCTGGCGGCCATCGAGAGGAATCATGCGATAGCTCGTTTGAGTCGCAATCAAGCCGCCTGTTCCGGGATAGATGAATATAAGGTATGTGGGACTCTGGCCTATGAAAGAAGGTATGCCCGCGCGTGGAATGCCGGCAGGCATGCAACTATTGGCCGGATCTTCTTCATTGGCATTCTGGTCCAGGTTCTTTACTGTTTCCCAGTACTGAGGCTTGTATACGGGCCTATTCGAGCCCATCCTGCGCATGAGCGCGGCCGCGCGTTCGGCCTGTTCGTCATTCAGCGGGCTGGTGGTATTCCTCGGGAACGTCATAATTCGCGCGCCGCTGAAAACGTCCCGCGTGGAGGTTTCCGTTTCAACCACGATGCCGGCGTTGGCCATCTGATTGGGGACCCCGATCAGGTTGTCTCCCAATCCGTTCCAGACCCCGCTGAGATCTGGATGTCCATCGGGTGTCCGCGGCGTTGTGCCAGACGGTGCAAGTGGCGCGTTGGTCGTACGCGAAACTTGCGAAAATTGCCGGGCGACAGCGCCTGCTGGAAGCAAGCACAGCACTGCGGCCACAGCGATCGTGCTGCTAGACCGAAAGGTACGCGTCATCACGAAGCTCCTTTCCCCGCCTAATTTCCATTCGGGCCCGTGACGAGCTTAATCACGCGGCCATCCGCGAGCTTTAATTCCTGGAGCCAACCGGTGTTCGAACCATCTTTGGAAGCAAGTCCCGTGACGGTTATTTCGTCCCCTGGTTTCAAGCCACCCCGGTCTTCCCTGCTCATGCCGGCCCTGCGAAGGACGCCCGGCGCCGCCAATTCGAAAGCCCACTTTTGATTTTTGCCGTCGGCATCCTTTACGTTCAGCGTCAAGTAGGAATGGGGATTAATCCATTCCACTCTGGACACAGTGCCAGTGATCGTAAATGTCTTGTGAACGTCGAACTGCGCTTGCACCGAATGGTGAGCAGACACAGGTCCGGCCAAAACCAGTCCTAGAATCCACAAAGTAGTAATTACTAATATAATCTTTACTTGAGAATACGTCACATTGCCTCCCTGCCTATCTTGACGCGCAAACTGCCGGGTTCGTTGCAAGGAAATGGTTGGCCCTGATTCTAACCCTTTGCCTGGACTCGACACAGCGAATTTTGACTCCAATTGTCACCAGAAGAAGAGTCGAGCTTGACACTATTTGGTCGACGAAGTATAACCCTGTTAGGGATGGGGTGAAATCGTAAAATCCTTATAGGCTGGCTGGGCCCCGCCATCACTCCTCTGAGAATTTCAGGCCGTCACAACTTGAGTTTTCGTGCCGGCATATCAAGATGAGGAGGGCCCCACCGTTTGGCTGGAACGGCGGATATGTGTATTAGAAATTGTTATGTATCTGTGCGTTACCCAATGACGAGGGACGTGCCACCGTCTTTGAAGGAGAATCCAAGATGATGAAAATCATGAGGTTCGTGTGTCACTCCAGGATTGCGCTCGTCGGCTGCATGCCCGCCATGGCGTTGATGATCTGGTTTCTCGGGTCCGTCCCCGCTTACGCGCAGATGGTCGGCGCAACCTTATCGGGAACGGTCACCGACGAGTCCCACGGGGCCATCCCCAAGGCCACAGTTTCCATCTTGAATGTGGCGACCGGCGTGGCCACGACCGTGACGACCAATGCAGATGGCATCTACAATGCGCCGAATTTATTGCCGGGAAACTACCAGGCCACGATCTCGGCGGACGGCTTTCAGAAATCCGTCCAGAACGGCATCGTTCTCACCGTTGGAGCCCAGCAAGTTCTGAATATCACTTTGAAGGTAGGCTCTACCTCTCAGACGGTCGAGGTAACCACGCAGGCTCCGGACGTGGAATTGGCGTCGTCCACGATCAATGGGTCGGTCAGCTCGAACACCATCGTCGAATTGCCGCTGAACGGCCGCTCCTGGACTGACTTGGCCACTCTCCAGCCAGGGGTCTCGAGCATCCATGATATGGCGGCCCCCACCACACACGACCGGCTGGGCCGCGGACTGGGAGACCAGATGTCGATTGACGGGGGCCGGCCCCAGCAGAACAACTACCTCCTGAATGGGATTAGCATCAACGACTACTCGAACCAGGCACCAGGCAGTATTCTCGGTGGCAATTTGGGCGCGGATGCGGTGTCTGAGTTCACTATCCTGACGTCCAATTATTCCACGGAGTACGGACGGTCGTCCGGCGGGGTTATCAGCGCCATCACCCGATCAGGAACCAATCAGTTTCATGGCAGCGCGTATGAGTTTCTGCGCAATAACGTCTTTGATGCGCGGAACCCCTTTGACGGGCCTACCATTCCCGCTTTTCGGCGCAATCAATTTGGCGTGTCCGCCGGAGGGCCGATTATTAAGGATAAAACTTTCGTCTTCGGTGATTACGAAGGGTTGCGCGAGGCGAAAGGCTTGAGCACGCTGGACCAGGTCCCATCGCCTGCGGTCCGCGGGATCGGGACTGGGCCAGGTGGTACGGCGGGGCCTTCTACATTCTGCTCGAACCCGAGCGGGGATACGAACACCCCTCCTTGCACGGCTCCTATTACACTTGCCCAGTTTGCCGCGCAAAATAACATTGTGACTCCAAATCCGGACCCGGTGACGGGAATAGACCAAGCAGTATTGCCTTATCTCAATGCGTTCTATCCTCTCCCGAACGCCGGCTTGATTGGGAACGGCGATACGGGATTTTACCGCGCTTCGCAGTCCACGATTGACAGCATAAATTACTTTACAACCCGGGTTGACCATAGGTTCTCAAATAATGACAGCTTGGCTGGCAGTTTCATGTACGACAAGGCCCCTTTCTTACAACCCGATACGTTCAATAACTACGTTGAATCTAACGAGACCCGGCGGAAGGTCGTATCCGTTGAGGAGAATCACCTATTCACCCCCACTCTGGTCAACACGGCGAGATTTGGCTGGAGCCATATCTATGCCGCTTCCCCTGGGTCAGCCACGGCCATCAATCCGGCGGCAGCGTCCACGGATCCGACTCTCTCCACCATACCCGGGGACACGGCGGGCGGCGTCCTGGCTGTGCCCGGGTTGACGGATATGAGCGGAGGATTGAGTTCCGCCACGCCCGCTTTTTTTGATTGGAACTCTTACCAAGTTTATGACAACGTGTTTTTCACGAAGGGGATTCATTCGCTGAAATTCGGCGGCAACGTAGAGCGGCTTCTGATGACTGAATCGGATTGCGGCAATTGCGGTGGAAATTTTAATTTTAATTCAATTCAAGATTTTCTCACCAATAACCCTATATCGCTTATTGCCGACAAGGCCCCGACAGCTAAGTACGCGCGAGAGACTCTCTTCGGTGTCTACGTTCAGGATGACATCCGCGTTCGTCCCAATCTGACGGTAAACGCGGGACTCCGCTATGAGACGGCGAACATTCCTACCGAAACTCAGGGCCATATTTCGAGCATTCACAGCATCGACGGATCGCAGATCTTTAGCGGCAACCCCGTATTGGCGAACCCTTCACGCAAGGATTTTGAGCCGCGGGTCGGTTTTTCATGGGATCCGTTCAGCAATGGCAAAACCGCCATCCGCGGGGGGTTCGGGATGTTCGACGTGCAGATTTTTCCTGTGAACCTCCGCGGGGCCGTCGGAGCATACCCCTTTTCGTTTTCGCTCAATAGCTCGAATCTACAGCCGGGTGATTTCCCATCCCAAGCGGCCCTCCGGCTCTCGGCTCCGACGGACGCGTCGGCGCAACACCTTTACTACGTCGAACAGAATCCCAAGCGCAATTACGTGATGCAGTGGAACCTGAACGTCCAGCGCGAGATTGCTCCTAACACAACCTTTATGATTGCGTACGTGGGCTCGCGCGGTGTGCATAACCTTTTCGTTACGGACAATTCCGACATCGTGCTGCCCATCGCGAAAACACCGTACGGGTATCTTTGGACCTGCGGACCGGACGGAAGCGGCGCCTCGTGCGTCGGAGGGTTTTCACCCAACGGCACGACGGCCAGTCCTATGCCCACCGCTGGGCTCAATCCAAATTTTGGCCGTATTTCTGATGTAGTTTGGAGTTCGGACTCTATTTTTCACGCCCTCGAAGTCCAGGTATCAAAGAGGATGAGTCACGGCCTCGAGGCGCAAGTCTCCTACACGTTTGGCAGAAGCGAGGATACCAGCTCCGGCTCAACCGATGGTGATCAGTTCCTGAATGGGGTCACATCCATGTTTTACTTCGATAAGGCAACTCGACGTGGTCCCTCTGATTTTGACGTGCCCCATAATCTTATAGCCAGCTACACCTGGGACATCCCAAACCCCAAAGGCGTTCCTGGCGTTTTGGGCACGGCTACTTCGGGTTGGGAGCTCGGCGGCATATTCCAAGTCAGTAATGGAACGCCGTTTACCCCGTACATTGCTCCGGATCCGCTTGGCATGAACGGTGATGCCGTTCGACATCCCCAATCGTGTGCCCGGGTGTAACCCCGCTCATGGCGGGGTGAACTACCTCAATTTGCAATGCTTCTCTCTTCCGACGGCGCCGATATCCATGGCCGCGCAGTGCGCTGATTTCCCGGGCGCCGCGACAGCCCCGCCCACGGGTCGAGTGTATTGCTCGAACCTCTTTGGTAATGCCGGGCGCAATAGCGTGATCGGACCGAGGTTGGTCAATTTCGATATGTCCTTGGTCAAAAACACTCACATACAACGCATCTCTGAAACGTTCAACGTGCAGTTCCGAGCGGAGGTCTTTAACATTTTCAACCATGCCAATTTCAACTCGCCGGTGAGCAGTTCAGGCTGTTGTAATACCGTCTTTAACGCAGATGGCAGTGCCGCGAGTGGCGCAGGTCAGATCACCGCCACGGCGACGTCTTCGCGGCAGATGCAGTTGGCTTTGAAGTTCGCCTGGTAAATCTGAGGGAGAATTTCAACGCGCCGGACGCCACCTGGTTCTGCATTTGTCTTCGGCTTGGGGCGGCTCGCACCAGTGCAACCCTTTGCTCGAAAATGTCTTGCGCTACACCCATCCGACTTCGCCGAAGTTGAATCCCGAACCCGCCACCTGAACCCAGTTCGATCAAGAAATCACTATGAAATCGACTTCAACTTTGGAATTTAAGCTAAAACTATGGTTGTGATGGACGGTGAAGTAACAGCCGGAAGCTGCTTAAAGTATTTGATTTTAATTAAAAACAGATTTACCGATAGGCCCACCAGTGCTCGACACAGTGAGATTGTCGCCACACGCTGCAGGCACCCCCTCAATCTACGAGGCGCTGGGTGTTGGCAGAGTGTTCATAATCAACCTGACTTCATGGCGCGGGTCGTTCATGATCTTCCATTCATTGTTGATGATCATGGTGGCTCGCTCGTTCTCCGTGTACGGAAGCCATTTGGGCCTGCCCGCCACGTTGGGGTTGCCGGTGCGCGCGAAAGCACTCCACGCGCCGCTCATTTTGTCCGCCAACGGCTGAAGCTCGGGACCGTTGCCGACCTCCTCGGGTTGTTCCGCGACATTGTTAAACACGAAGGGAAGCTCGACGGTATGCGGCGAGTGGCGTTTGCCGCCCTCCACGGGCGTTTCCCAGGTGAACAGGTACATATAAACCGGCGCCTTGCCCTGGGCGGCCTTGCGCTCGGCCTGCGTGATCGCCGCCGCGGGAAATGCGTTTACCATAAAGTAAATCTGGCTCGGCGAAGCATTGGGCGTCTCTTTGCGGTACAGGTCGATAAATTTGTCCGCGGCTTCCCCGAATCGCGTCGTCAGGCGCGTCCGCATCCCCGCCTCATCCAGCGAAAACAGAGGCGAGTCCGGCGGCGCGAAGAACGAACCTTCGGTATTGACCGACCCGACGATCAGCGGGATGTCGGCGGAAATCTCCGGCGCGCTAGGATCGAAAGGATCGCGAGGAAGCGCCCGGCCATCCACCATGGGAGCGATCGTGAACGGAGCCGTTCCCGGAGCCGCCCCGCGATTATCAATGGCGGAGAGCAGCCGGGCCACGGGAAGATTTTGGAGTTCGTCAACTTGGTTTTTCTCCAGGCCTAGCTTGGTGAGGATTCGCTCGGTCGTTTTGTTGGCATCCTCGCGATGGATTCCTTTTAAGGCGGAGCCGCTCTCGATAATCGCTTTGTGGAACAAGCCTTTGGCGGGAGGCATGGCCAACAGGGTGCTGACCTTCGCGCCGCCGCCGGATTGGCCGAAAATCGTGACATTGCCGGGATTCCCGCCGAAATGAACTGCATTGTCACGTACCCATTCGAGTACTTCCACGACGTCCAGCAGTCCGGCATTGCCGGAATCGGCATACTTCTCGCCGCCCACATCCGCCAGATACAAATATCCAAAAATATTCAGCCGGTGATTCACGGAAACCACCACCACGTCCCCGGAGCGGGCCAGGTAGTTGCCGTCGAAGGCGTGCGCCGAGCCCGCGCCTGTGGCAAAGCCGCCACCGTGCAGCCAAACCATGACAGGCCGCTTGCGTCCATCATTCACGCCGGGTGTGAAAACATTGATGACCAGGCAGTCCTCTCCCTGCACGGCCGGCTCTTTATGGTTCAATATAAGCGCGTTAGGCGGGCCGCCTAGTTGTGGCGCGGTCGGCCCGTTCTGGAAAGCCTCGCGCACTCCCGTCCACGGCTCAGGCTTGCGAGGCGGCATGAAACGGTTACTCCCCGCCGTCGAAGCGCCGTAAGGAATTCCCCGAAAGATGTGGGTGCCACCCTGAATGACGCCACGAACTTTTCCCGCGGTTGTTTCGACGACGGGTCCTTCGTATTTTGAGGCAGCGTCTACTCCCCAAGCCGCCGCTGGAATCAAGCCGCCAAACAGGGCGCTGGCAGCTGCCGCCCCGCCACCCAGCAGAGAGGACTTCATCAGCGCGCGACGGCCAATCTTGAACTTCAGAAAATCATTCCGAGGATTGACGCTGTTATTCCGGTGCATGGAGATAGCCCCCTTTGTGTCTTGCACAGCGGTATAGCACACTTGTGTCTGCGTTCGGCTACTTTTCGTGTGCGTAAACCGCGATACAACCATGTTTCTCAGCTAAACCAAACAGGACATTGCATGTGTCTGACGGCGCGGCCGCGGTCGGAATTGCAATAGGAACGAAGATGTGATTGTTTCCCCGGAAGGCCGCGACGGAGTGGGACCCAGGTCCGGCCGGCAAGGTACCGAGTAGAGCGCCGGAATCGGCATCGATGACGCTGAGCGTTGGATCGCCTCCGAAGCCGCTGGGAGCGTAAAAATTATTGTCGCCGGCGTTGTACCAAACCTCATCGGCGCCCTTCGTTTCCGCGACGGTGCTAATCTCCTTGCCGGTCACAGCGTCAAGAATCAGCAGCGGCTTTCCGCCCCCACAACCTACCAGCAGGCGCTGAGAGGGGCCGAGAGCCAAACCGGAACCGCAATTGCCAGTCGGATACGTCGCTTCTACTACTGGCTCCTTGGGATCTTTGAGGTTGAACACCACGACCTGGGACGTGCCTTCCGCGCCCGGCACGGTTGCCAACATGCGGCCGCCTTTCAGGTCGGGGTCCCACACCGGTTGCTCAAAGCCCCTCGCATTCGGAAACGGAATCTTGCTCAGAACTGCATAGGGCGGGTCCGAAGAGATAAGAGACACATACGGAGGTTTTTCCGCCGGGTTCCCGACCATAATTACATGATCCTTGGGATCAAATCCGATTTCGTCGGCACGACACTGCGCGCCAGTGGAAATCGTAGCGACGGGGGTCACATTAGTAAACGGCGGTTGGGCATCTGTCAGGTCAAACACCTTCACAGTCCCATGAGCGTCGTCCGCCCAGAGCTGGTTTTTGGAGGCCATCACCACACCGCTCGGGCCCATTCCTTGAGTCGGCCCGCAGGGGTCGTCCGGCAATCCTACGCCATGAAACCCAGGAATCCGCCCTAGGAACAAATCGTTTTCGGCGTCGAACACATCGACGCTGGCATTCCCCGCTTCGCCCAAATAATACCTGGCCGTGGACTGATCGACCCAGCTGATATCAAACCGAAGAGGATTCCCGGGCAAATAGATCGCGCCAATCAGTTTAAGCGGCCTTTTCAGATTCGTTTTTGGTCCCTTGGTCGGGTGGTGCTGTGTATCCTGGCCTGGACGCGCGCTCAAGGTCACAGCCAAGGTTAGCGCAAGACCCAAAAAAACAATTCTGCCCAGTTTCGTTTTCACAGCAACACTCCTTATTGTTATTGGTGTAGGCCCCATATTTTTAGTGGCCGTCGCTGAGCCGCCGCCAGATGCAAGCCGCCAAATAGGACGCCCTCCGGGAAAAGAGAGTAGGAAATTACTTACGCAGGAATCACTCGCTTGTGATCAGTCCAATCCGCAAATTCGCCGACTGCGCTTCAACTTATTTCTCGAAATTGCTAAAGTCCAGGTAGTCTCCCGAGCAAGAGATTTCCCCCAGCTCCCACTTTGGCCGCAACTCGTAGAAGAACGTTGTCGTCCAGGGTTTCGCCAGCGCCTTGGGATCTTCCATGGTGAGGTCCATCTCGAGGTGATCTTGGTTCACGCGCCGGAAACGCTCGATGACGTGCAACTCATCGCTGTGCGGGTGACCCAGGCGATCGAGCCAGGTCTTGTCGTTAAATCCGACCGTGTCCACGACGAAGGTGGTGTCCCCGTCCCAGTGGCCGACCGAAGTTCCCATCCAAAGGAGATCCGGGTCTTTTGGCATTGGGCGGCCGTCGGTATAAATACGGCGCACCATGTGATCGTACTCGTAAAGCATGAGCGTATATTTGGGAGTGTGCACGAACTCAAACGGATAGGGATGGAAATAGACCCGCGGCACGCCGGGAGGATCGCATCTGGTGAGCACCGGATCGTTCGTCGTTTTAAGGGTAAACTCGCCCCCATTGGAGGCCTTGGCTTCCTTGTACTTCGCTTCCGCCCAAGGCGTTAACTCCGGCGGATCCTTAGTAAAAGTATAGTTGGTGAACCCGCGATTTGACCCCGGAGGGTTGCGCATCATCCAGACGCCAGATACATCATGGACAGGAGCAGGCGCTGACGCAGCCTTAGGCGCTGCATTGCGTTGATCCGCGGGGGGAGTGGGTGTCTGAGCGTACAGAGCGCTCGAGAGGGACAGCACCGCGACCATGCCGAGCATCGAATTGCTCAAGCTTATGCGCACGTAGACCCTCCTGTTTAGTTCTGACCGGCACACCCTGCCTGCCCGAGACGTGATTGGTTATTCCTCGGAGAGGTGGAGTGCCTCTCCATCGGGCCCGATGAGAGTGCGGATCCACATCGTACGCCCATCACCCTTGTCCACATAGCCGCTGGCCGTGATGGAGTCTCCAGGCTTCAATGTGTGCTTGGTCCAGCCGGCCCTAGCCAACTTATTCGGAGCGGTCAATTCGGCCGCCCACTTTTGGACTTCGCCAGAGTCGGTCTTCACATCAAAATAAAGTTGCACGTGCGGATTAATAAAACGGAAATCCGTCATCGTGCCCTTTACCGTGACTATATTCTTTGTATCGTACGCCGCCGTACCGTGGTGAGCGAACGTCGGACTCGTCACGGTAAGAACAGAAGCAACACCCATTATCAAAAAAAATAGCTTTGTTTTCATCGGGTCACCATTGGCGCCCATCCTCTCACCGCTTCCCGCAGTTTGTCAAATACATGACGCCTACACTCCATTGACATCCTGTTATCCCGTCAACTAGACTCCGCGCAGTTGCCTGCCGAGTCTTGGGTTCACACTAGACGGAGGAACATCTGATGCAGATTCGAAAGAAATGGAACGATGCGTTTGCGGTGGCCATCGGTCTTGTGTGCTTGTTGGTGCTGACAAATGCACCGGCGACGCGAGCGCAAAATCCACCGGTCTATGAAGTCGACCCCACGTGGCCCAAGCCGCTGCCGAATAAATGGCTCATGCAAGGGGTTCCCGTGATGGTTACGGATAAGGACGACCACATTTGGGTGTACAACCGTCCGCGGGACATCAACCCCGATGAGTCGGGCGCAGCCACAACGCCGCCGCGCACGGACTGTTGCAAAGCCGCGCCGGCGGTATTGGAATTCGATACCTCCGGCAACCTTATCAAGGGCTGGGGAGGCCCAGGCTACGTGCCCGGTTGGCCGGCTGAGGGAATCGAAAGGCCGGGCGCCGGTGCCGAACACGCGATCCTTGTGGATCGAGAGGGAAACGTTTGGCTGGGAGGAAGCGCTCGCGGAGACAGCATTCAAAAATTTACGGGCGATGGGAAACTTCTCTGGGAGTTTGGCCATCGCGGACCGAGAACGCCGCCAGGGCAACAAGCGCAGCCGTTGAAGCAGAACAACCAAGACACCGATACGTTTCCGGGAGGAATCTTTTTCTTTGATTTGGACGAGGACGCCCACGAGCTCTACATCGTGGACCAGAAGCGCGTCCTGGTGTACGACATGGAGAGTGGCGCATTCAAGCGCGGCTGGGGCGGACACGGCATACCCTTGAGCGAGATCGACAATGACCCTACGCCGCCCTATGACTGGAAATCGGGGCCGCCTCCGGATCAAAAGCAGTTCGCGCCCGCGCTGCACTGCGTCCACATCGCGACGGACGGGCTCGTCTATATCTGCGAGCGTGGCGAGCGACCGAGTGCAGGTATTTACCAAAGATGGCAAGTTTGTAAGCAGTTTCTTCGTGCACCCTTCGACGCCGGCTCGCGGTCCAGAGTGCGGAGGCCCCGGCAGCCTAACGTTTGGCATGTGCGGAACGATCTACAACCTCACTTTTTCGCATGACGCGCAGCAGAAGTACGTGCTGATCGCCGACGGCACGAACGACAAAATCTGGATCCATGACCGCAAAGACGGCACTTTAGCGGGCTCGATCGGCGATAACGGCCGCATGGCCGGGCAGTTCCATTGGATCGATGCGATCGCCATGGACTCTAAAGGGAAACATCTACACCGGTGAAGTGGATACCGGCAAACGGGCTCAGAAGTTTGTCCTGAAAAATGGAGACGGAAAGGCCCGGCCGCATCCCCACGAATAGGCGCTGGGGCCGGCATCACAAATCGAAACATGAAAGTGGAGTCCGTACAACCAATCGTCGAAATGTTTGCACCGCACACAGATTTTTGGTCGCGACCCGGCTGCTCTGTGCTTCTCCGTGGTCCTCTGTGACCTCTGTGTTAAGCCTTTCGGAATTTAACACAGAGGACGCGGAGAAAAGCCACAGAGAGTCACTGAGGGCTCAGCGGAGAAGGAAAGGAATTGACCTTGGAAAGAGCAAGATCGACTAGAACCTTTGCCGTACTGTTCGTGATTTCCTGCTTTGGAGTTCTGGCCGCCCCTCCAGCGGCGCATGCGCAAAACGCTCCCGTATACAAAGTCGACCCCTTTTGGCCCAAGCGTTTGCCAAACAAATGGAGCATGCAACAGATCGTCGACATCTACGTCGATAAAGAAGACCACGTCTGGGTGTTGAATCGCGCCTCGGATGCCAGGCCCGATGAGTTGGGCGCAGCAACCACGCCGCCGCGCACCGAATGCTGCATCGTGGGACCCGAGGTCGTGGAATTCGACACAGATGGCAGCGTTCTCAGGGCCTGGGGAGGCAAGGATTATGTTCCCGGCTGGCCGGGCCGTTTGCAGACCATCGGTGTGGATCGAGACGAGAACGTCTGGATCTCAGGAACGACGCCGGGAGACAGCATCATCAAATTTTCAAAGGACGGAAAATTCCTGTGGGACTTTGGACATCGCGGACCCAAGGTGCCGGCCTCGGAAGTAAAACAAGATAACCAGCAAACGGCTATTTTCCCGCCGGGCATCGCCGCTTTCGAATTCGATGAAGACGCCCGCGAACTCTACATTCCGGACGGATTCCTGAACAAGCGTGTCCTGGTGTATGACATGGATACAGGCGCGTTCAAACGCGGCTGGGGAGGCAAAGGCACCCCCCTCAGCGAGATCGACAACGATCCCACGCCGCCGTATGACCCGTCAGGGCCGCCTCCCGACCAGAAGATGTTTGCCCCCGCGCTTCACTGCGCACATCCCTCGAAGGATGGATTCGTCTACGTCTGCGAACGCGGCAGCGACAGAATCCAGGTGTTCACCAAGCAGGGCAAATTCGTAAAACAATTCTGGATTCACCCATCGACGCAGTCCCGCGGCCCGCACTGCGGAGGCATCTGGAGCATGACCGATCCTCCGTGTGGAACGATCTACAATCTGACCCTCTCGACGGACCCGCAGCAGAAGTACATCCTGGTTGCGGACGGCACAAACAATATGGTCTGGATCCTCAATCGTGACGACGGCGCTCTGGCGGGCTCCTTCGGAGGCAACGGCCGTTATGCGGGACAGCTCCACTGGATCGATTCCATCGCCATGGACTCCAAGGGAAACGTCTACACAGGCGAAGTGGAAGACGGGAAGCGGATTCAGAAGTTTGTTCCCACTAAGTGAGACTGGAAGATCCGGCCACATCCCCGAGGGTAACAGTCGCCTCGATCGAGAAGGTTGTGGAAACACTTAAAACGTTGTCATTCCGAGGCACGCTGCGTGCCGAGGAATCTCTCTTTTCCCTGGCTTTCGAACCCGGAGAGATTCCTCACTTCGTTCGGAATGACAGACAAAGCACTTTTTCCGCGGCTTGCTAGACTCGACGCTTGCTGTCTGCGACGCCTGGCCGCAGCGATGACGGCCGTGAGGTGAAGATATCCGAAGTATCGAGATTTAGGAATCTGCAAAGAACTTCCCTCAGTTAATTTACATAGCGTAAATTTATCCACCATAGTATTATCCCGCAGCATGTTATTCGGAGTGATACTTAAATATCTTTGGATTGAGAGGAGTAATTCAGTGGCGTCTATTCGTACAAAGCTGCTTACCCTGCTAATTCTTCCCATTGTGATGTTCATTGGGGGGTGCGCGGCAGCGCACCCCTCAGCGTTAGTTGCGCCAGCAAAGCCGGAGATTCAAAAAGACTTTGATTTCGAGCAGTTGCCAAGGTTTCAGGATGACTTCTGTAAATATATTCTTTATACGGAAGGTCCCATTGGCAGCGTGCTAAAGAACCCACAACCGGCCTATTACTGTGATTTTTCCGACGCTGTAAAAACAAAGGCAAAAGATCCCGACGAGGCAAAATATTATCGCGATAAAATCCTTGATAAGTATATGGCCGAGATTGATACTACCTATCATCGGTATGATGACGGGCTGTATATGGGAAAGTCATCCCAGGCTGTCGCAGGCGATATTGCAACCCTCGGCCTCACAGCTGCCACCGCCATTACCCTTGTCGCGAGAACAAAGACAATTTTGGCCGCACTTGCCACTGCCGTGGCGGGGGTAAATCTTTCCATCGACAAAAACTATTTTGGGCAGCAGACGTTTTCGGCATTGGCTATCGCAATGCAGGCACGGCGGGACAAAGCAAAGAGCACGATAGATGACAATAAAAAGCTAAGCGTGGCTGACTATAGTCTGGAAGGAGGAAGAAGAGACCTCGTTTCGTACTTCTTTGCGGGAAACTTTGCCGGGTGCGCTCCAAGAGATTCAAGAGGAAGCCGCTACTGCCTCTCGAGCCGCTGGCCAGCAGAAAACTGAAACGGCTGCAGGTGCGGCCACTAAACTGGCTTTCTCTACCGCGCCGAGTGATGCCGCACCTGGAATTGTGCCAGTTGTGGTACAAGTGCAAGACGCGACAGGCCAGGTAGTCCCCACTGCCACCAACACCATTGTTGTAACGTCAAAAAATGCTGCTGGAACTGCCGGTCCCACTGAGACGGAGAGAGCGGTTGCCGGAGCGGCAGACTTCAATACCTTGACTTTTTCAACTGCTGATACATACACATTGACGGCTACTTCCGACGGCCTGAACCCAGTAACTAGCAATCCCTTTTCCATTAAGGTAGGGAACCCACCGCCTGCTGCCAAAGCTCTGCAGCCTGCACAGCAAAAGGGTCGCTCAAACATGGACCTGCACTAGCGAACCGGCGGGTGGCCCAGGCTCACTTTTTTCTTTCCACTTGACGGCGACCATCATCGAGAGGATTCCACTGTTCTAATTCACCGAACCTATAAAAACCGAGGGTGCCCCACGCGTCGGGTTTACGCGTGGGGGGGTGTACATTACCGTTACAATCGACTCGGTCAGCGGATAAGAACCAGGAACGACGAGATCAAAAGCCCCACGCGTAAACCCGACGTGTAGGGCACCCAATTCGTCCACTCACTTAACGTCCGGGCCACCCGCCGAGCGGAGACGGGCCGTTGCGGGTGCGCATGTGGAGCGCGGAGCGGGGGCGTGACACAAGGCTACGGTACAATTAGAATCTTCATCGCAAGGAGGGAACCAAAAGGACCCAGGGAGAAACACGAATGAACCGGTTTAACTCAGCATTGATGTGCGCTAACAAGCATCTAATTAATGCTTTTGTTGAAGACCATCCAGATCAATCAAAACCGTATTGTCCGCTTTGCGGCAAAGAGACTTTTTCCCGATGCCCGGGTTGTCAGTCTCCTATTCAAGGAGGAAGTTTTGCGGGGCTGGCAACAAACGTTTTTTATAGCTTTACCGCCGACGATGTGGCGAATTTTTGTCCGAATTGCGGTAAACCATACCCGTGGGTGGTTGCGGAGGTGAAAAGTACTGTTGCGACTGACCGGTATTTCGCTGAGATGGCGATTAACGAGGCAATGAAGAGCGTTCCTGAAGATGAAAGGCCACATCCGAAAGTTGGCGCGGTTGTGGTCAAAAATGGCCGCGTATTGAGCAGGGCCCATCGTGGAGAAGTTCTGAAATCTCATGCGGAATTTATCGCCTTGGATGACAAACTATCCGACGATGTCGTTGCAGGCGCTACGGTCTATACGACGCTCGAACCCTGCACTACCAGGACCCATCCAAAGATCCCGTGCGCTCAGCGGCTCGTTGACCGAAAAATAGCTCGTGTCGTCATCGGTATGCCTGATCCGAATCCCGATATCCGGGGACGTGGTGATCAACTCCTTAGCGACGCTGGCATTGAAATCCAGCTGTTCCCACGGGATTTGAGAGCGCAAGTTGAGGATATGAACCGCGAATTCATCCGGTCGCAAAAAGACAAGCAGCCATCGGCCAAGATGCTGACTACGGACGAAGATCGGTCAAGCTGGCCTGACGTTATCCTAGAATGCCAATGGCCTTCTCTCCTTCATGAGTCTAAGATTCCCGGCTCCCATACCGTTAGGAAGAGACCCTGGATGCTCCGATATCGAGGCCCTGGTGCAGTCTATAACGTCTGCGTCCATCGCATAGATTTCGGCCTGTATCAAGTAAAATTCCTTCCATTTTCAGTTCCCACCCTGACCGATATTGCGTCTGTCTATCCGATCATTTGTCGAAAATCAAATGGAGAGGTCATTAGTAATCACGATCTGGAATCCCTCATACACAACCCGCCTCCGGGATGCGATGTCCGGCAATATGCTGTCGATAACCGTGAAAATGAGGAAGGACAAATTGAACTTGAAGGTTTCATAGCTGAGGTTGAAATTCCGGTCACGATCAGTTATGAGGATAAGAA
Source organism: Terriglobia bacterium (assembly GCA_963811715.1). GTDB lineage: Bacteria > Acidobacteriota > Terriglobia > Acidiferrales > UBA7541 > Palsa-360. Next base: position 685,293 of record CAWESM010000001.1, on the reverse strand, counting down.
TGGAAACCAATTTAAGATCAAATACCTTCTCCACTATGACGCCTACTCTGAAAAAGGCGAGATGATTCGGATGGGCTGAATCGAAAAGGTCGCGCCCAAATAGTTTTACGACTCTGTTTCCGCCTGCTCTCCGGTCGCCGCTCCGCGCACCCGCAACGGCCCATCTCCGCGGGGCCGACCCTTGCGATTTTAAAGGGCGGGTTTTTGACTTCTCTTACGATTATGTTTTGAGTCTCGGGAGTAATTCCAGCGCGTTCTCGCGATCGATGCCGCGCAGTTCGCTCTCGCTGAATCCTCCGTTGTCGATCAAACCCTTACTGACTGCCGCGCCCGAGCCGCCGCCGAGCGGGAAATCGGTCCCGAACAAAATGTGCGATGCTGGGACAAGCTTCTTAAAAGACGGCAGCGTATACGGATTGAAGGCCTGCGCGGTGTCGTAATAAAATTTCTGCAATTCGTAGATCAGCCCTTTCGGAAGCTGCTGCGCCACTCCGTTCAGGCGGCTGGTAATGTACGGCACAGTGCCGCCGCCATGGGACCAGATGAAGCGAATGTCCGGGCACCGCGTGACCGTTGCGCTGGAAAGCAAACTCACAATCGTGCGCGTCGTATCGAAAACAAACTCCACGCCGCGATTCTGCCCATCGCCAAGCACGGTCTGCGTGCCGCACGCGGCGCAGTAGGGATGGCAAAACACGACAGCCTTCCGCCGGTTCAGTTCATCCATTACCGGAGCGAATGTGGGATTGCCGAGGTATTTGCCACCATAGCTCGAAAGCACGCACGCGCCATCAGCCTTGAGCGTATCAAACGCGTATTCGATTTCGCGCAGCGCGCCTTCCACGTCTGGCATGGGCAGAGTAGCAAACAGGCCGAAGCGGCCCGGATAATCCTTAATCGTCTTCGCCGCGAAGTCGTTGCACTCTCGCGCCAGGGCGCGCGCCGCGGCGTTATCGCCGAACCAGACCCCCGGGTCGCTGATCGAAATGATGGAGGTGGCCACGCCGCCTTTATCCATTTGATCGATTGATTTTTGGGGCGTCCAATCTTGCAGGCCGGTCTGGGTGATCCCCTTGGCGGTGCTTTCGGCAATCAATTTGGGCACGGAAAAGTGGTGGTGAGTGTCAATGCGAAACGGGCGTACCGGAGCAGCGGTTCCCGTCTGTGCCGCGTAACCGAAATCCGGCATAACAGCGGCGGCGCCCAACGCGGCCATCCCGTAAAGAAGTTCGCGCCTCAACACTGCGCAAGGATTTCCACGGCCAACTTTTCCACCCAGCTCGTGAATGCTCATGAAGGTTGCTCTTTCATCCGTGAATTCCCTGAATACTCACAGAAAGGATTTCTTGGGTCTCAGGTGACAGAACAATTCGCAGATCATACTTACCCTTCCCCGCTGTTTCAAGCAAAACTATTCCTGTGCGGAAAAATGCGTCTAGAAACCATCTCATAAATGACCAACCATCCAACCTCCTGAATTCGGGTATATCCAACTTTGGTTCCGGCGCTGAAGGCGCCGCCGGACACCAGCCCAGGGCAACGCCCTGGGTTTCGGAATCGAGCGGTGCGCCCTGTAAGGGCGCAGGACTCCTCCGCCCTTGCAGGGCGGAACACGCACTCGGACACGTCCCCGGGGAGTTGCCCCGGGCTGGCATGCTCCGCGCCCTTGGCGCGACAAAGTGGATGCGTTCACACTCGGAGAAAACTGCTACGGACCGATTTGTGAGATAGGCTCTACTCAAATGCGATTGCGATTACTTCAGCAAAATGCAAAGCAGAACGATTTGTTTCCGCTAGCCATTTTTTCGTTTTGGTGTGGCCTGTTTCTTGGTATACCATCCCGCCGAGGAACCGGTAAAAATGAAAAGAGTCTTGCAGCGCTTGGTGTGCCTACCGTTGGCGATCGCGATTCTCTGGTTCTCAGTCCACGCGCAATACATGAACGCGGGTCCCATCGTCAAACTAGACCCGAGCCTCGACCAAATTTTTTCGGCCGACGCTAAATTGGAACTGCTCCAGGGTGAAGGCACCTTTGAAGGCGGCGAAGGGCCGCTCTGGATTCAACGTGGAGATTCCGGATATCTCTTATTCAGCGACGTCGGCGGCAATCGCATTTTTCAGTGGACACCCGACTGTTTTAAATATCCTTGTGCGCCCGATGGCAAGCTGTCTGTATTTTTGGACCATTCCGGTTACGCGGACGCATCGCGCGTCGGGAGTGTGGATGCCAGTGGAGCGCGTCTCTATGGGTCTAACGGATTGACACTGGATCGAGAGGGCAGGATCGTGGTGGACGCCAACGGCGACCGGGCCGTCGAGCGGCTGGAGATGGATGGCAAGCGCACCACGCTTGCGGGCCACTTCGAAGGAAAGCGGCTCACCTGTCCAAACGATATCGTCGTCAAATCAGATAACGCAGTCTACTTCACGGATGGCGCCGCCGGCTGCCTTCCGAAAAGGGAGGATGATCCCGCGAAGGAGCTGCCTTACCACGGAGTCTACTTCATTCGAAATGGAAGCTTGCAACTTCTGGACAAGGATCCGGGGAACTTTCCGCCGAACGGGATTGCATTTTCCCCAGACGAAAAAACTCTCTACGTCAATAATGGGGGGCCGGGCCCAAACCAGAGGCAAATCTTTGCCTATGACGTCCAATCAGACGACACGGTCAAAAATAAGCGCCCCTTTATTGATTTCACGGGCGAAAAAGGCCCCGGCGGCCCCGATGGGATGAAGGTGGACGTCCTGGGGAACGTCTATTCCACGGGGATGGGGGGCGTGTGGGTGATATCGCCCGCCGGAAAGCGCCTGGGACAGATTCCCGCTCCGGAAGGTATGCGGTTTTCCAACTTGGCATTCGGTGATCAGGACAGCAAGACTCTGTATGTTGTCAGCCCGAAGACTTTGTGGAGAATCAGGCTCAAGATCGCCGGGATTCGCCCGCATTAAGAAAACACGCTGCGAACGACAATCTATCCACTGCTAGTTACGATCGTCGTTTACCAGGTGCGCATAGTCGTGCTCGACGCAGGGGGCTTCTTCCAGGGCGTGTCCGCCTTGCAGACCATGGATCAAGTGGCGCTCGATGACCCACGGCCGAGTGAACATCTTTGGGTCCTCGACGGAGATTTGCCAGTCGATCATGTAGCCTTCCCGCGTCAGCTTTTCAACTACGTGCATGGCGTCGCTGTGGATCGTGCCGTTTTGGCTGAGCCAGGTATCATCCACGAAATTGGTCACGTCGATGACCATCGTATTGCCTTCCCAGTGGCCAATCGAGTCGCCGTAATAGGAAGGATTGAGCGTCGCGTCATGCTCCCGGCCATCCGTCGAAATCACGCGAAAGGCGTTTTGTTCGGAAGAGTTGACCGTATCGTAGAGGAAGACGATCTCATTGGGAACTTGAACGATTTCGGTGGGCGGACCTACGCGCGGAAAACCCTTGGGCGCGCACTTGAACGCCGGGTCCTCATGACTTTGATGCTCACCAAAGTATTTTACTTTTTCGATAACATCGGGCTTATAGGGAGGCAGATTAGAACCCTCCAGCCGGTGCTTGAGCTCAGCCACTTTATCAGGCGGCTGGACGGGACCCTCTTGCCTGCGTTGCGTGTAGTGCGTTTTTCCGTCAGCGCTCACCGCTCCCGAAGTAACGGCGTAGCCCCATCCGGCCGGCGCCCAAAATCCGGTCAAGTCGGGATGTCCATCAGCTAAATGCGGAGTTGGGCCTTTCTTTGCGGCCTCGACCGCCTCCGGGGGAGGTTCTTTCCATGGAAGACCGGTTCCGTTCGGGTCGGCTCCAGCGAAGGGTTGATCTTTGTCAAGCCCATACCCTGTCGGCACCTTCTTAACTTGGGCGGGTGCGGGTGCAGACTGGGCGGCACCGAATGCGGGAATCAAGCAGACAACCAGAGCCAGTCCTGCAACTCTGGGGCAGCCAACGAAACAGAATTTCATTTCTCTCCACCTCATTCAGCCATTCGATGTGAGTCAACCGGGATTAATTTTTGCCTTCGCTGTCCGCAGCGCTGCCAAACACAACCGTGTGGCCGTCCGCGAAGTGCATGGCCTTCAGGAGCCCAAGATGCTTGGTGCCATCCTTGGCCACGGCGGCTTCGATGGTGACCACGTCGCCCACGCTAAACATGGTCCGAACCACGCCAGCCCTTCGCAAGTTGCCTGGAGGGCCCGTCTCGAACGAATAAGGGATCACTTTGCCATCCTCGCCGGTTACGTCCGCGTACATATAAACATGCGGGTTGACCCACTCGAGTTTTGTAAGGGTCGCTTTTACCGTAAATGTTTTTGAGCTATCAAACTCCGCCGTGGCGGAGTGATGAGCCAGCACCGGAATCGCCAGGAACAGCAAGCCGAACGATACCACCCAACCACGACGAAGATTTCGTCTCATTGATCTTCTCCCATCACTTGTTGCCACTCGGATCGCCGCCCGATTCCTTTGCTTTCAGCGCCTTGTATTGGTCCACATCCTGGTTGTTCGTGCAGTAGTATTCCAGCAGATCTTCGTGGCCGAGCGTCCAAACTCGGGGCGCGGACATCCAAGGCTTCGACAGCACCTTAGGGTCCTCAATCGTTACTTGAACAACTAGATAATTCACGGACGGGCGGGTGATGCGCTCGACCACATGTTCCTGATCGCTATGGAACCACCCGGTAAAGTTGTTCCAGGTCCGCTCATCGATTCCGATGACATCGATGGCCAAAGTATCGCCCTCCCAATGCCCCACCTCGTCGCCGTCGAAGGAGGGATCCGGTTCCGGGTTATGCGCGCGCCCATCCGTATGGACCACGCGCCAATTATTGTTCAGTTCGTCCAACTGCACGAATAAACCAGGAGTTTGAACCAATTGGAATGGATAGGGGTCAATCAAAAACATCCCCGGAACGCCTCGTGGCATGCAATTCACGGACGCTCGTCCCAACTCATAATCGGTTGTGGTCATCGCCTTGATTTTTGCGGCGGCCCAGGGCTGGAATGGGGGCGGCTCCTCGGGCGTTGCTTTCGAGTCGAATTGCCTTCTGAGGGCAGGGTTGAAAGTAAAACCGCCGGCCGTGCCCGGGAACCAAACTCCAGAGAGATCCGGATGACCATCCGCAGTGCGAGGCGCGGGTCCGCCCTTAGGCACTGACTGGGGCTTTGCTTTCGCGGCGCCCGGTTCAGAAGGTTTTCCCTCCTGGGCCGCAGCGGGAAGCACTGCCATGCACAAGAGGCACAGAACGACTCCACCACGAATAGCGGAATAGGCGAGGCGTCGTTTCATCAAATTCTCCTCCCTTTTTTGGAGTCCTTAGCAAAACCTATTGGAAGGCTCGCTACCCACTGCCCGACCGCTGAACTTGCAGGCCTCAGTACCCTTTCTCCGGGCTATCACTGAATTTGCCTTCGACATCCTGTCCGATTCTGTGCACTTGGCCATCCGCCAGCTTGATGGTTTCGGCAGCGGCTCGATTCTTTACACCATTCTTAGCAAGACACGCCCGCACGGTGACCGTCTTGCCGATATTATCGGTGAAATCTTTTCTCTGGGTTCCGCTTCTTTTCAGAGTGGATAGAGAAACAGTTTCAAAGGACCATGAGGTCACGCTGCCGTCAGGGATCCTTTACATCCAAGTGAAAATACCCGTGCGGGTTTTGCCATTCAAAACTCGTAAACGTGCCCGTGAGATCCATGCACTTATTCGCATCGAACTCGGCCGCAAAGGAGTGATGAGCGGAGGCGGGAACTGCCGCGGCAAGCAATCCAAACACCGCCACCAGAACACCGAGGAGTCTGTTTTGCATGATTATCTCCTTGAACAAAAGGATCGCCTAAACCGTTCGACGATTGGTCAGCACCCAATATCCGAACCGTACCATACTTAACAGCGGGTTTCAATGTCCGCATCCCCGTGGCATTGGAAAGGTTCATCGTATCCCCCAAGCAGGGTTGAAATGTTTGAGTGAGAAGCGAGGCTTTCGTCCAGCGGGTCAGGGAGGTTGGTTCAACCCAATCGACTCAGCAATTTAGGCAATCCTGCCCGTCGGTAATCTCGACGAAACCATGCTTGCTGGCTTCTAACTATCCCGGAGCGAGTCACGACGGAGTGCACGTTAGTCGATGAATGCGTTTTCCTTGGTGTGCCGCCTTGCAGGGACCCTCGCGCGTTCCAGCCGCGAGGACCCCTGCGATTCCGCAAGCCTCAGAATTCAAGTCTCAGCGCAAACTGGATTTGCCGTGGTTTTCCCTGCGTCGTGCTGATCTGCCCCGCCCCCCCGTCCGGCGCTTCCGAGAACGGACCGAGGCCGGTCACACCCGACGATGTCCCGACTACACCACCCGAGAATATCCCGGCGGAGGGCGGGCCGAAGGTGGGATGGTTCAGGATGTTGAAGAATTCGGCGCGGAACTGCAACATGCCGGCTTCTCCCAGGAATCCCAACTTCGTCTCCTTCACCAGCGAAAAATCCCAGTTCCTAAAAGGCGGCCCGGGCAGGTAATTGCGCCCGGAGGTGCCTAGCTGGCCAACCGTGTTCGGAGTACAGGGTTTGCTCGAATCAGCGGGCTGGAAGAAGCAACCGAGCGGGTCCTGGTTTTGGCTAAGTGTGACCGGCGTGTTTGAGAACATGGCCGGGTTGTACCACTGGTTGATGTTGCCCGTGAGGACCGTGTTTGGGTCGTACGGAATCGGAGTGTAGACGCACGGATTGTTCCCGGCCGCTGGCTGCCCTGGCATGGAGGTGCAAACAGAGGGATTAAAGTATTTCGCAATTAACGCCGGAGTGTTTATGTTGACCCGGTCGCCTTGGCCAGCCTGCAGGACGCCAGAGTTGGACCGGTTGATTCCAGTAATTAGAGAGAATGGTTCGCCGCTCTCGATGCTCACGATGCTGCTCACCTCCCAGCCGCTTGTCATCTTCGATAGGAAGGCATTGCCTTTCATGACGGTAGGGAGCTGATACGTCATGCTGAACTCCCAGTTATTCTTGATATTGAAGCAAGCCGGACCGGTATCCACGGATTGCGGGTTCAGCGGATAGACGCCCAGGAGGCCACCCGAGACCGAGCAATCGCGAACGTTCTCCTGGCCCTGCGTATCGTCTGTCACCCGGCTGCGGGTGTAGGCGCCTTGGAATTCCAGTCCATGACCAGCCCTCTTGTTCAGGACGATCTGCAGACCGTTGTAACGGGAATTCGCAAATGTGCCGATGTTAATGCTGCTGCCAATGTTCGGGTTAACGGTATGGTAGTTGATGGGATCGCCGTTGTCCCAGAACGGCACCACTCCGTTGACGCAACGACTGGCAGGATCACCGCACGGAAGTGTGAGCGTCGGGAAGATCGGATTCCCATCGCGGATCGTGGGCAAGTGAATTCCGTGGTTCCCGACGTAGGCCACCCCCACCGCCATGTTCCAGGGCAACTGCTGCTGGACGCTCGCGGTGTACTGGACCATGTACGGACTCTTAAAATCGTAGTCCATGTACGAAGGGGTAACTCCAGCAGAATTTTGTTGAGTATAAAAGTTTATTACTGCGGCGGGAATCGGAAATGGCCAATGCCCGTTGGTCCCCAAGCTTGGGATGGTGGTTGGCGTGGTCTGGCTCAGGCAGGGGGCGATTGTACCAGAGGGCGCCTCCCAATCCGCTATCGTGGGGCACGAGGAATTTGTAATATCGATCAAGCCGGAAAACGGCGGAGCTCCAGTCGTGTTTTCTCCGAGGATAGACCCGATATTCCCCATGTCGTAGTAGAGTCCGGCACCAGCGTGCAGCGCCGTCTTCCCGTTTCCAAACAGGTCATAGGCCAGCCCGACTCGCGGACTAAAGTCGTGCAACGTATTGTTCTTAATGATGGGACCAAGCGTAAATGAGTCGGTGAAATTGTTGACCAGCCTGGACTCTTTTCCGTTCAACTCGTGCGGCGTAGTCATGAATTCATAACGTAAGCCCAGGTTTAGCGTCAGCCGCTGCGTTACCCGCCAGTCATCCTGCCCATAAAGGCCGGCCGTATCGAAGATGTAAAATCGACTTTCATCGGCGAACGTCGGCTCAAACTCCACCAGGTAAGGGTTGCTGGTTAAGAAGTCCGCAAAGGTGTTGAATTGGATCTGCCCATTAGCGGAATTCGAGGCCTGATGTCCGCTATTGAACCGGTTGAGCAGCACCCCGAACTTGAACGCGTGTCTTCCCCGTGTCACTAAAAAGTCGTCGCTCAGCGTGTAGATGTTCTGGATATCAAAGTCTTTGGGGTAGTTGTTGGAGGAACCGAACTCGGTATACGTGCCGCCGGCCGATCCGTTCATGTCAACCACGCCAGTGGGAAAGCCCGTAACGATAGCTGGACCCAAACCATTGTTGGGCAGGCCGACGTTATTCGTGGCGATAGTATCGCGAGTACGGCTGAAGGAGAACCGCGCCGTATTGAGCACCGAGGAGGAGAAAATGTGGTTCTCGGCCAAGGTGATCCACTGATTTCGCGCGGTCGGCAGTTGACGGAAATACGAGTAGTCCCCTACGCTTTGGTCCTGAATGGCGTTGTCAATGGTGTAGCGGCCAAAAAAAGCGTCCGCCGTCGAAAAATTCTGGTCCACGCGCATCTGCCCGTAGTTCTCCCCCGTGCGGCTATGGTCCCCGAATTCATTCGTGGGAAGGGTGATGTTATTCGGGTCCGAGAAGTCGCCTGGTATGTTGGGGAGAGGTACGAGCGCCAGGAAAGGAGCAGTGAAGGGGCTAAGAGTCGCCGACGGAGCAGTGCCGAGAATAAGGTCCGGACAATTCGCCACGGTGATTACAACTCCTGGGTTTCCATGGCATCCCGCTGAAGGAACCAGGTTGTTGTTGGTGGTCCCGAGGTTTTCCCGCAATCCCTCGTAGACTCCGAAGAAGAACGTCTTGTCCTTCTTGATGGGTCCGCCAAACGCGCCCCCGAACTGGTTCCTTTGAAACTCAGGAATCTTCCCCTGGTCGAAGAAGTTTTTCGCATCGAGCGTGGAGTTTCGCAAGTATTCAAACACGTCACCGTGAAACTGGTTCGTTCCGCCCTTGCTGACGGCCACCATCTGGCTGCCCATGGCCAGTCCATACTCCGCCTGGAAGATGCCGGTAACGATTCTATATTCCTTGATCCCGTCCACCCCCAGGGAGTCGCCGGACTCCCCGGCGGCAGGGTTGCGGCCCGTACTGTTCTGCAGGATGGCGCCGTCGAGCGTGAAATTGTTGGACCGCGGCGGAGCTCCGTTAACGCTGAACGATGTGCCCGCATCTTTGATGTTCCTGTCGGGGCTGACGCCGGGTTGCAGCAAGCTCAAGTCTACATAGTTGCGGCCGTTCAGCGGCAGGTTTTCTATGTTCTGCTCGGTCACCAGACCACCCAGAGTGGCGTTCTGGGTGTTTACGATGGAGGCTTCCCCAGTCACGACGACCTGCTGATCCGTGGATCCCACTTCGAAATTCAAGTTGACTACTGCTTGGTCCGTGACCTCGAGGGTGATGCCTTTTCGTGTCTCCGTCTTGAACCCGGCATGTTCGCCTCTCACTTCATAGTGACCCACGGCCAGTTCCGGCACCCGATAGGCGCCGTCGTCACCGGTCATCACGGTCCGCTTCAAGCCTGTATCCGCGTTTGTGATCGTCACTGTGGTATTCGGCAGCACTCCGCCGGATGAGTCTTTGGCCACACCCAGGATCGTCCCCGTAGGTAATTGGGCGACCGCCGGAATCGCCAGCAAAATCAGCATGGCAGTCGAAACGATGCTCAGGCACAACCCTTTTCGATACGTACGCATGTATTCTCCTCTGGCTAAGTCGCCCGATATGTTCACAAGGGCAATCGTCGCGCTCCCACGGAATTCAGCCCCAACAAACGCATTGAACGAAATCCACGCGATTGGTTTTGATTTGCGCTCGTTTTGATCAACCCGAGAACCCAAGTTTTAGTTGCGAGGAGACTGCGCTTAGAACCCTCACCGTGTCAAGAAAAAAAACCGTATGTCCGCATCCCCGATCAGCCAGCAGGAGATATCGGCGCCTGATAACCTGACCGGCGCATAGGATCCATGCGCGGCTGTTATTTCCAATTAGAACGAGGCCGGGGCAAAATGATTGATCTGATTTCATATTCTCTTGGGAAGAGTTGGAGGAAAAGCGTGTTTGCTTTCCCATTTGAACCAGCCATAAGCTCCAGGATATTTTCGCCTTGACATCCGACGGGCTGCATGTAAATAAGGTGACCGCAGTGGTGTTCGCACCATTTGAAATTTTCAGCCGGTAAATCTCAGGGGGTGGTTTTATGGATTGGCGATCCTCAATATTCCGGCAGGCTCCAAGTAGAGCCCGCACCCGAATCACGGCATCCGTGCGGCCCAGAGTAAGACAGGCGATGCAACTCCTGGGCACCACGATTGGCGTATTCCTGATTTGTCTCCCGATCTGGTCACAAGGCAATGCAGGGCGAATCTTGGGAACTCTCACGGACCAAAGCGGCGGGGTGATGGCGGGCGCCACTGTGACGGTCATCGACACGCAAAGGGGCACGACGCGAACGCTGACCACGAACCAGGCGGGTGAGTACAACAGTCCCGGCCTGCTTCCGAGTACCTACACCGTTCGCGCCGAGGCTCCGGGGTTCAAGACGATCGACCGCGCGGGGATTCTATTGGAAGCCAATACGGATGTGCGTGTGGACCTCTCGATGCAACCCGGCCAGCAAACGGAGACGATCACCGTCACCGAGGCGCTCCCGTTGGTGGACACCACCAACGCGGAACTGGGCGGAACGCTGCAAAGCGAAATCATCGACAGCCTGCCCATGAATGGCCGGAACTTCCAAAATCTGCTCCAATTGCGGCCGGGCGTGATGATCTACCCGGGAGGCACGTCGTATTCGGAGAGCACGAACGGCCTGCGATCCCACGATAATCTCTATTTAGTAAATGGTATCTATTCCAGTACTCCCTGGGACGGCCAAAGCGTCATGAACTCCTCCCTGCACGCCGGCGATGCCGGAACGATCCTGCCGGTGGACGCAATTGAGGAACTCAAGACGCAAGAAAATCCTCGCGCGGAATATGGTTGGAAGCCCGGCGCGATCGTCAACATCGGAATCAAGTCGGGCACCAACACCATGCACGGCACGGCTTACGCGTACGGCCGCGCCACTGCCTTCGATGCGCGCAACTACTATGACCCTGCCCCAGCTCCCAAGGCGGACGTGGGACTGGAGCAATTCGGCGCCACAATTGGCGGCCCCATCAAGAAAGATAAGCTGTTCTATTTCGCTAACTACGAAGGGCAGCTCTACTCGATCGGAAATCCGGTGCTACACAATTTCCCGGTGACGGCCCACCTACCTGCGCCGGCCAACCCGAACTGCCAAAACGGATTTTCTGGCGACTGTAAAAACAGCCTCACTGACGCCTGCAACGACGCGTTGGCCGGTGGCAGTCTGACTGCGCTCAGCGCGGAGTTGGCGGGCCTTGGCGGGCCTGCAAGTTCGACACCCTGTAAACCCGTGAGCGGACAGCCCGCAGGAGGGTTTTTGGGATTTTTCCCTGTAAATCCGGGGCCATCGACAGCCGTTTACACCGCCATCCCCAGTACCAACACGATTCATGGCGGGCTGGGGAAGATCGACTACCATCTCAATGACCACAACTCTTTTGCGGGCATGTATTTCTTCAGCCAAGGGAATGGCGCCGCAGTGGGCGATCCTACAACGATCGTCAGGCCGGAATGGTTGAATCTCCAGCACGCGCGGGCGCAAGCGATTCTTGGATCCTGGTCCTGGATACCGAGTTCCACCTGGGTGAATGAATTCCGCTTTGGCTACTCCCACTATTTCCAGGATTTCGAAAGCGGCGACCACAATCTCAATCCGGCAAGCTATCCATTCAACGGCGCGACTTACGTTATGCCCACCGGCATCACGAATCCGTTTTATTTTGGAATGCCCGTAATTACGATCGGCGGCCTCGCCAATCGGAATGGCATAGGGCAAAGCATTGGCCCGCACATCACGGGACCAGAGGGTGTGCTGTCAATCATGGATAACGTTTCCGTATTGCGCGGCAAGCACGCTTTCAAATTTGGCGGCGAATTCCAGTACAACAAGGCCAGCGAGGACATCACTTCAAACGGTAAGGGACCAGTAACCTTCGGTTCCGGCGGTCCTGGGGGGCTCGTGAATTTCTTCGAAGGTAACCTCAGGAGCGCGAGCTTATTCACCGGCGATCCCAAGCGCACGATCAGCAACTTTGCTTATGCTGCATTCCTCCAGGATGACTGGCGAGTTACCCAAAGACTGACGGTGAACGCTGGAATTCGGTATGAAATCGCTACCGTCATAAAAGACTCGAAAAATGAACTGGGCAACTTCGATCCAAACCTTGGATTGGTTCAGGTAGGCCATGGGATTTCGTCTCCCTATCAAGGCAATCACCATAATTTCGCGCCGCGATTGGGTGTGGCATGGGATGTCCGAGGAGATGGAAAAACTGTAGTCCGGGCTGCGGGCGGAATTATTTATGAAACCGCAATCACTTTCGATGTGACCAACGCGATTGGCAATCTGCTTGGTCTACGTACAATTCCCACAGGCCTCCCCCTTTACAATAACGGCAGCTCGACGCCACTTCCCGCACCCGGCAACATTGACCTCGCCTCGACCACTTATCCGGGTGGAAATTCCCCGGTCGCAGTGAACTGGAGAGCCTTCGATCCTACCCTACCGATCAGCAGCACCAACCAAGCCCTATATGCAGGCGCCACCACTTCGGGCTGCGGCGATGGAGTTTTGTCGCCTGGCACGCCCTGCAGCATCGTGGGCATTGACCCAAAGTTTCGCACCCCTTATGTGGAAAACTGGAGTTTTGGCATCCAACGAGCCATCACCAATAACCTCAGCCTGGACATTAGTTACGTAGGCAACCATGGCGTGAAGTTAGTAGGGATGACCGACGTAAATCAAGCACCTCCAGGTGTTGGCTGGACAACGCCGTTCACGACCGTTTCGGCGAACGCTGCGGGATTAGACCTCTCGGACGCGGGCAAGACCGCAGAAGCCGTGTGCCTGGGTCAGGGTTTCGAAGCCCAGTATTCCACTTGCGCGCCTAATTCGGCCGCTGAGCAGGCGGCCCGGCCATTTACGGCGCCCTGTACGAGTGCTGCGCTTTTTGCAGCCCTCGGGGCAGGCGCGCCAGGCGGGTCCGGCGGACCATTCAATCCAAAGAACACTTGCCTCTCTTATTTGGCGGACGTATCCATTATCAATAACTCCACAATGTCCAACTACAACGGCGCTCAGGTATCCCTGAGCGGGCGAGGTTATCACGGGCTGTCGTTCATCGCCGCATACACCTACTCGCATGCGCTGGCCGATGCTTCCGATCAAGGCAGGGGCTCCGACCTCTCCGTCCCCCTTAACAATTACGCAAGTACGCGCTCGCAGCTTTATATGGCGACGAACTACGACCTACGACACCGCGCTTCGCTTTCAGTCACCTATGCAGTTCCCGGCAGAGACGGTTTTGCGCAGATGCTCAAAGGCTGGTCGATCAACTCGGTCCTGGTGATGCAGAGCGGCTCACCTTGGGGCCAGTCCGACCTGACGACCGACTACGACGGGACGGGTGAACTCAACAACGCTGCCGGCAGCGTGGGTGGCCAATGGAATTTCTACGGCAACCCCGCAGACTTCACCCCAGTCCACGGGTGGACCAACACAAACCTGCAGGGCGGAAGCTACAGTGGCGGACTGCCGTTTTTCCCAGGCGGCGGGACTGCTTCAGCTCCCACCAGCAACGCGACCTGTAACGCGAAGGCAGCAACTCTGGGGCCACTGGCAGTAGCTGCCCTTTTTAACGTAGGCTGTTTCGCTGTGGGCAACTCGGTTCTGATTCCTCCCGCTTACGGCAGCTACGGAAACGCGGGGCGTAACCTCTGGCGGGATGGAGGTTTCAAGCAATTGGATCTGTCGATTGACAAAGCAATTAAATTCAACGACAGGCTCAGCACGCAATTCCGAGCCGAGTTCTTCAATCTTCTCAATCATTCCATTTTCTGCAATCCGAATGGAATTGCAGGGGGCGCGAATTCGACCCCAGGGGACCCGAACACCATCCCGGGTTTCGGTAGCGCAGGTTCCACTCCTGACGTATGCGCTTCCAATCCTGAAATCGGATCGGGAGGCCCCCGCGCGATCCAGTTGGGCTTGAAGTTGATCTTCTAATGCATCATGCGTGAGCGCGAAATGGAGAGTTCGCTTCGGAGGTGTCGCTTGGGAAGAAGGACGGCTGCATTCGCCGTAGCCGTCGTTTTCATGATGATGCCGGTTCGTGGATTCGCCCATCACGGTACCGCGGAATATGACAACTCGAAGACGGTTTCTCTCCACGGCACGGTGACGGCCTTCAAATACCTGAATCCACATGTACTGATCGATTTTACCGTGAAAGATGAAAACAATCAGGTCGCGGAATGGACGGCCGAATCCCAGAGCCCTAATCTTCTGTCCAGGAGGGGCTGGAGCAGGAGTACGTTGAAGGCGGGCGACGAAGTGATCCTCACAGGCCATCCCGTCAAGAACGGCGCGCATGCGATGACGGTACAGAAGGTGGTGTTCGCCGACGGGCGTGAGACGCCGAATCTGGGATTGCCGGCGGACTCTTCCAAATGAAATTCCGCACCGTCAGTTCGCTTGCTGTTGTGATTGCGCTCGCCTCTTCGATTCTTGCTTACGCGCAAAAATCACAACAGGCGGCGCCGCAGGGCGCGGATTTTACCGGCGTTTGGTATCCATCCACAGGCGCCACTCTAGGCGCAGCCACTCCTGACAATCCCGGCCAACAATTCGTCTGGCTTGATCCGCAAGGCAAACCTATAAAGGGCCCCCTTCCCCTGACTCCCTGGGGGCTGGAAAAATTCAAAGCCAATCGGCCGACGGGCCCGAACACCAGTTCCATCGACTCGAACGATCCGGATTTCCAGTGTTTTCCGTCCGGCGTGCCCAGGATTTATCTGTTTTTATATCCCCTCGAATTCGTGCACACCCCGGGCCGGCTGCTCATCCTTTTCGAGTACGGCCATAACATTCGCCAAATTTTTACCGATGGGCGCGGCCATCTTCAGGATGCGGAGCCGACGTGGATGGGCGACTCGATTGGCCACTGGGAGGGAGATACATTGGTGGCGGAAACCACCGGCCTCAATGACAAGACCTGGTTCGGCTACGGCGGTCAACCGCACTCTGACGCGCTACGTGTCGTGGAGCGCTTTCGGCGCGTGGATCACGACTCTTTGCTGATCGATATCACGCTCGACGATCCCAAGGCGTATACGATGCCGCTGCACACGCAGAAAAAATATGTGTTGAAGCCTGACTGGAACCTGATGGAGTTCGTCTGCGAGGATACCTTGCTCAACTTCCGCGACTATGAGAAAAAAGTCGCGATCCCAAAGATAACTAAATAGTATCTAGCCATCGAGTTTACTGCAGCGGAATTCTACTTGGAGCGTTTGGCGGACAACAGGAATTCGTTCTTGCCCATTCGGATCGTGCCGTCGAAATCATTTTCAACGGCGGTCCCGCGAACCACATACTTCTTGTCCCCATCCGTGATCGCACCGAGGAGAATGGCGCCGCTGAGCGAACCTTCCAAGGTCAAATCGCCATTCTTGCTCTTCACACTGCCCGTGATCTTGTCGCCGTCCTGCTGGACGGTCCACTGCTCGGTCAAAATGCCCTCAATCGTGCTATGGATCGTCACATTCCAGCTTCCCACCATATTGGCGGCGGGGATGGCTGCGGCGACATCGGATCGATCGTCATTTGCGGTCGCCATTTTGTTGTAGGGCACATTTTCTTTGTTCACCAGATGGGTCTTATCGAACGGGATGCACATGGTTGGGCGGATGTAATCGTCCGGAGCGGCCAGTTGTGTCTGTCGAGGAGTCATCACCCAAGGCTTCGTGAACATGACGGGGTCGTCAACGGTGGCTTCATACGTGATCACGTTTCCCGTGCGGGTCCAGCGTTCGACGACGTGCATTTTGTCGCTGTGCATCATCGCGTATTTCGGGCCAACCGTGCCGGAGCCTAGCCAGGTGTCGTCGTTAAGACCGACCACATCCACGACCAGCGTATCGCCTTCCCAGCGGCCAATCGAGTGCCCAACGTAGGAAGGATCAAAATCGTCCGGATGTCCGCGCCCATCCAAATATACGATTCGGAAATAGGGACCAGGCCGATCTTCGTAGAGAAACGCCATCGTTTGAGCATTCTGGACAATCTGCATCGCATATCCGCCACCGCCCCGGAGTGACCCGCGAGGGACGCCATACGGCTTGCAATCATATTGAGGGTCAAGCGGTGAGGCATCGCCATACATCGCGTCGCCAATGGCTTTGACTTTGGCCAGGTATTCGGGCTTGTAGGGAGGCTCTTCACAAGTTACGCACGTGCGATCGAGCATGTTGACCTTGCCATTTTGAGTCTGCCTGACGCGGGTGTTCCCTTCTTCCCCTCCTCCGCCATTGGCCCCGCCGTAATCAAATAAGACGGAGCCATTTTCAGCTCTGTTGACGACGTGCTGTCCGGGCTTTTCTTCCTTGGGGTCGCCGTGGTAGATGTCAACCAAGTTGTAGAACCCGCTGAAGTCCGGGTGGCCATCCGGCGTCCGCGGTGTTGGCTTGCTGGCAGCCGCCGCCGCAGATGCCGCGGACTGGCCCGCTTGAGCAGCAGCGGGAACCGGCAGCAGCGACAACAATGCGATGAAACACCCCGCTGCCAGGATTGTTTCCATCAGGCGGCCGTTGGTACGACGAATTTTCATCACTCGATCCTTTTTGGGGCGGGCTCCAAGTCGAATTTATTCTCCGCCTTGCCTGAACACTAGAACGTGCCCATCGGAGTGATACTTGATCTGCTTCAGGAATCCCCAGCGCTTCGAGCCATCTTTCGGAGCGAGACAAGTCACGGTAACGAGTTCCCCGATCCTCCAGTCCTCTCGGTGCACGCCAGCGCGGCTGTACGTGCCGGGAGGATTTCCTTGGCAACCCCAAGTCTCCACTTGGCCGGTCTTCTCGTCCTTCACATCGATCCACGTAGCCGTGTGCGGATTGACCCAGTCGACCTTCGTCAGCACACCCGTCACCGAGAATTCCTTGTCCGGATTGAACTCCGCCGTGAACGAATGATGCGCCAAAGCGGGCAGCGCCGCCAGCAACACACCGAAAAGCGCAAGCAGGACAGCCTGACCTCTGTGCCTCATAAGTTTACGACCTCTTCACTCGAAACCTTGAATGATCAAGATTCTGATCATCCGACGCAATCCTGTCAAGAAAAACAGTTCGCGCACAGCTCGTCCCGGCGGGTAGACAACAAATCTGTTTGCCGAATGGATCGCGTGGCATTCACTAAAGGTAAGACGCGGGAAATTCCTATCGGGTTACGACACAATTCCAGCGAGACGATGCGATCGGGCGATTCAATCGGTGCAACGACTCGAACTTGTCCCATAAACTCCCGCAGGCGGAGCGTGATTCAGCTTCAGGGGCTAAAGCCCAGTTGTTATCAGTGTTTTGACGTCGCAGCTGAAGCCGCGACCCACAATACCTATTTATGAGATGGCTTGTCGTCGCGAGCCTAGCGACTGCCTGCCAGTACGGGCACGAATTTCTGGATGCGCTTGGCCTGTTCCACTTCGCCCGTGTAGATGTTCCCTTTCGAGTCCACTCCGACCGCATTGATCCAGTGGAGTTGGCCGGCATATTTGCCGTTGCTGCCGAACGATCCCAGCGTCTTGCCGGTGTTGCGGTCGATAATCCACACGTGGTTGTTCGTTCCGTCGGCCACGTATAAATATTTCTGCTCCGGATCCTTCGAGAAGACCATCTTGTACGTGGTTCCGCACGGAGGCATCATCGTCTTGGGTGGAAGGCCGCCGCAATCCTCTCCGCGAGAGGGCGTGTTGGGCGACACGTAGAACTCCTTCAAAAACTTCCCTTCCGTGGTGAACACCTCGATTCGGTCCTGGCCGCGCTCGCCGACGTAAACCAACTTGTCCTTGGAAATCTCCGCGAAGTGCAGGTCGGGCACGAACTGCTTTTCGTCCGGCGGCGGGGCACCAGTCCACTTGTACGGCGGAATCGGGTCATTGGAAATCTCGCTTAACGGCATCCCGTGGCCGCCCCAGCCACGCTTGAATGCCCCCGTGTCCATGTCGAAAACCAGGACGCGCTTCCAGTTAATGACGTAAATCTCGTGGGCGTCTTCGTCGAGATTAAAACGCCCCTTGGACGCTAGGATGTCGGTCTGTTGATTATTCTCCTTGAGCGGCGGCGAGCCTTTCGGTGGGCGGTGGTCAAAGTCCCAAAGGAGTTTCCCATCACGGGAGAACTTGAGGATGCTGTCTTGCGGCGCGGTTCCGCCGATCCAGATGTTGCCCTGCCGGTCCGCGATAATTGTCTGCAACGCGGTCGGCCATTGGGGAATATAGCCAGGGCCTGCCCCACGAACTGACCACGTTGCCTTCCGGATCCAACTCGATGACCTCTGGTCCGCGGATACAGCAGTCAATCCGCGGCGGGTTGTCGCCTCCGCCGATTTCATCGCCGTCGGCCGCCGCCCCACGATTCAAAAACCAGACGTGGTCGTTCTTTTGTTCCACATATAGGCCCGTCACCTGCTGCATGCTCCATCGATTGGGCAAGGGCTGGGGCCAGAACGGGTCCACCTTGAAGACCGGCGCGCCCTGCGCGTCTACAGCTTGCTTCTGCGCTTGCTTCTGCTTGGCTTCCGAGCGCCCGACACAAATCGCGGCGAGCGCCAGGACACAACAGATTCCCAGCGTTGCGCTGATCGTCTTGCTTCCGTCCTTCTTCCTGTTCATGGGACTCTCCTCCTTTTCGCATGAGGCCGCGCGCGTTTTTGATGGCCGCGCGGAGGCTAATGGGTTCCTTCGCGCAATGGTACAGTAACGAAACTTGTAGTTAACTCTCTATAGCATTCATTGCAGTTGGTAAACGTAGACTTCGCCGGGGGTAGTCGCCCGCGGCGGCACGACGACAAACAGGCGAGCCAACTGAGGCACCAAGAGTCCTGTCTTCGCACCCGGCCCAGAGGGAATCTGCCCCAGGGATTGATAGTGATCCGGATCGCTTTCCTTGTACACATCGACCATGCCCGTGCCCCCGGAAGTTGCGTAGATGCGCTTGCTGTCGGGATCGAACATCAGGTCGTCAATTCCCTTCCCGGCGGGAAGCGCCTGGAGTTCTTTTCCGGTCTGGCTATCGAAGACCACGATTGCTCCGCTGCGGCAGCCGACGAAGAGGCGATGCGCGGATTCATCCAGCGCCATCGTGGCGTTGCCCTTGCCCAGCTTGACCGGCCAGCTCGTGTCCACTTTATTCGTCTTGCGATCGATGACCTCGACCTCGTTCTTTGCCGGGTTATTCAAAAAGAGTTTGTCGCCTGACTTCTCCAGCGACATGGCTTCCAGCGTATCTCCGTCCAGCTTGATGTCGGCGAGCTTGGCGCCCGCGGTGGTATCCACAACGCTCAACATCGTAAACGTTTCATGCGCATTATCGCCGCCATTGTCAACGTAAAGGTAGTGTGTGGCGGGATCGTAACCGATCGAGTCCGTATCGACCTTGAGTTGCACGGCCTTCACCAGATCGTAGGTCTTCCCGTCGTAAATGTTCACCACTCCTTTTCCCTCATCCGTAATATAAATGCGATTGAGGTCTTCGCGGTACAGGACCGCGTGCGGGTGATCGACCTTAATCGAGCGGATAAATTTTCCGGTCGCTAAATCGAATATCAGGACCTGCTGCGCTTCCTCACCGACAACGAACAAGCGGTTGCCGGCAATATCTATTCCGAGATGATCGAAGCGGCCTTTTACCGAAGCCGGCATCTCATATTTGGTCGCCAATTTCAAAGGCGCGGCAGTTTGAGCCGCAGCCGGCTGCACGCTGAGCAAGAATGCCGCAGCCAAAAATAGTTTAAGTCTGTTCATTCGTCTTCTCCTGTCATCCTTCCGAGCGCAGGGTATTCCTTCAAAAAAGGTCTACCAGGAATTTCCGGCACAGCAAAAGATTTTGTCCGGAATTTCCGTTTTAGACTTTTGGCTTGTGCATCGTACGCTTCTCCTGCCCCGGACACAACGAATTTGCCATGAATTTGCCAAGAGGGCCGAGCCGGAGAACCACGCTTGCGGGTTGGCGTCGGTGATCTTGCTGGGATTGTCTTCGGTATCGGACGTGACTCGGAGGGAGGAAGAAAAACCCGCACCCTTCACAAAATACGAAGCTGTGAAATATCCCAAACTCGGAAATGGCCTGAAAAACTTTTCTCAATTAGAAGCCCTACAAGCGATTATTCGCACCTCGGTATACATTTTGTATCGCCCCCAAAACCCGCAAAAACATTGGCAAATAGGTTTTTTCACAGCTTCAAAATACGTGAAGAGTGCGGCACCCGCTAATTCAACGCTCACCCCAAAGGCTGCGCTACCAGCCTAATCGGCGTGATAGAATCAGCCTCCTTTATGCCGCGGCCGGCGGTGGGTCGCGCATGAAGTGATTGAGGGCGAGCATGTCAGCAGCAGCCAGCGCAAAGCCTGAGGTCTTCTTTTCGTATTCGATGGCCGAACCAACGAGCGTGATGTTGTCCACGCTAATCTGGATAGTTTTTCACAACGGGTATCACTTGCGATTTACACCGTCCGCGCTCACCAGCGGTTCAAGCCAGCTGCAAGAGATCGAGAAGCAAATTTCGCAGAGTGCTTTTGGGGTGGTATGTCTGGATGGCTTACGCCCGAACGTTATTCACGAGTACGGATACATGCGTGGACAGAATAAGCCTGTCATCTTGTTGAAGAAGGAAAAAGCGACGGTGGACATTCGTCATTTTATTCTTGAAGCGGCCCCTGAACTTGAGAATCCGAACCTCAATATGGATGTGCATGTATCGAATCTCAAGGATATACACTATGCAAGTTGGTATCCTGAGGACCCGCCAAAAAGCACAAGGGCGATCTGGGAAGAATACAAGAAGGTGAGGGAGCTATTCTCGGCGGCGAAATTATTGGACATTGAGGAACCACATCTATGGTAAAGCGAGTTTTCATCTATGGACATTTTGTGGAGGGCAAAGTCGCGAATTCACCGTTGGCATTCCTCCTGCCACCACCACCTGAAACGGAACTTTCGACGGAAGCAATAGAAATCCTTAGAGAGCCTTCTGTGCTCGAACTAATCGGAAAGGTGTACGTCCTAACGTCTAGCCGGAATTATGAGCCAGTTACGCCTTTGGGCGTGCGCAACTTTGAGTGGTACAAGGAATATCAGAGCGCGTCACAACACAGGGACCATTTCTACTTTAGGGCAAAGAACGGAGACTTGTGGCACGTCCCCTGGATGCGCCAAGAGAGTGACGATGCTGGTTCTTATATCGCTGTCGGACTCAAACACGATTAAGACCGGCCGCTGCCCTGGTATCGGACGTGACTCGGAGGGAAAAAGAAAAATCACACCCTTCACAAAATTGGAAGCTGTGAAAAAACCTATTTGCCAATGTTTTTGCGGGTTTGTGGGGTGATACAAAATGTATACCGAGGTGTGAATAATCGCTTGTAGGGCTTCTAATTGAGAAAAGTTTTTCAGGCCATTTCCGAGTTTGGGTTATTTCACAGCTTCAAAATTGGTGAAGAGTGCGGCACCCGATAATTCAACTCTCACCCCAAAGGCTGCGCTACCCGGCCAACGAAGGATGTCCCACCCGCCACAATCGGAACGAAAAATCAAAACCTCCGCCCCTTCGAAAAACCCCGAAGGAGCGGCCACCCGGAAATTCAAGCCCAAAGGCTGGCCCAGCCTCCCGTCACTTCTGAGTTTCTCTTTCCTCCTTCCGGCTCAAAACGGCCTCTGGCGGAACACTTCAGAAAATTTTCCGAAGTAAGCGGGAGATTGCGTCCCGTTCATTTGTCGAACTCTCTTCAGGTTAGAAACGTCAGCCTCGTATCTTTGTCCGTCCCAGGTCCCTATGGAGAAGGTGGATAACTCTGATCGATGTGCGATCCCAAATAGTCCCGAAGAATCAACATTGTCCGACATTAGAGTGCCAAAATATCTTATGAGAACGTACGATTTCAGCAGGTCAGGAATGCTGACAATTGCGCCATCATTGCGCCAAAAAGCGGGATCAATGCTTGCCTCCGGACACGCAATGTACAGTCGACGTGACCTGCCCCCCGAAAACTAGTCCAACCATAAGTTAGCTTCTCCGGGTATAAGACCACGAGAGGAGAAGCGTCCATGAAGAAGAGCCGTTTTTCAGAAGAGCAGATTGTGGGGGTGTTGAAAGAGGCGGAGGCGGGAGTTCCGGTGAAGGAACTCTGCCGGCGGATCGGGATCAGCGATGCCACGTTTTACCACTGGAAAGCGAAATACGGGGGGTTGGAGGTGAACGAGGCGCGTCGTTTGCGCCAACTGGAAGACGAGAACGGACGGCTGAAGAAGATTGTGGCGCAGCAGGCGCTGGACATCGATGCGTTGAAGGTGGTGCTATCAAAAAAGTGGTAAGCCCACCGGCGAAGCGAGAGGCGGTACGAGTCGCGCGCGCGGAAGCCAGACTGAGCGAGCGGCGCGCTTGTGGGCTGCTGCGAATGCACCGAGGGAGTTGCCGTTATCAGCGGAGGGAACGGAACGATGCGGCGCTGCGAGCGCGGCTGCGGGAAATCGCGGGCGAGCGGCCGCGCTTCGGCTACCGGCGGGTGCATGAACTGCTGCGGCGAGAGCAAGAGAACGGCACTGCGAAGTGGGTGGTGAATCACAAGCGCGTCTACCGGATCTACCGGGAGGAAGGGCTGGCGATGCGGCGCAAGAAACGCAAGCGATTCCGGGCCGAAGCGCGCGTGCCGCTGGTGCTGCCCACACGGGAGAATCAGCTGTGGACGATGGACTTCACCCGGGACAGTCTGGCGAGCGGGCGGCCCTTTCGCACGCTGAACTTGATGGACGGGTTCACGCGGGAAGCGCCGCGGATCGAAGTGGACACTTCGCTGCCAGGATCGCGCGTGGTACAGATGCTGGAAGAAGTGGCGCAAGAGCGGGGCTATCCGGAAGCGATTCAGGTGGACAACGGGCCGGAGTTCGTCAGCCAGGCGGTGGACCAGTGGGCGTATGCGCATGGCGTGGCGTTGCACTTCATCGAGCCGGGGAAACCGGTGCAGAATGCGTTCATCGAAAGTTTTAACGGGAAGTTCCGGGACGAATGCCTGAACCAGAACTGGTTCGTGAGCCTGGAGGAAGCGCGGAGAATCATCGAAACGTGGCGGGTGGATTACAATACGGTACGGCCGCACAGCAGCCTGGGGTATCGAACCCCGACGGAATTCGCGGCGGAAATCGGCGGAGAAAAAGGCTGTGGAAAAGACGCTGCGAGGAAAAGTACAAACCACTTTTCCTCTCCGCTTGGAAATCCCGCAAACCCGGCGGGATTCCCACTTTCCCACAGCCTCGACGGCGACGGGCTCATCCCCCGCCCCTCCGAGCAGATTCAGAACCAAGCCCCGAGTGCTAACTTATGATTGGACCAAAACGGGGGGCAGGTCAGACGGCGTTCAAAATCGTATTCAAGGCTGTGGGTGATCGGTTGACCTTCGAATTGGGTTTTTATGCGAATATCCAAGTCCGACTTTTGGAAAGAGCCGCGCCGGTCAAGAAGGACGGGTTGTCGATAGAAACTGATAGTCATTTCCAAATATTGAGTCAACGAAAATAAAAGTGGCTCTTGAGACCTGTCCGGCAACAAAGGTGACCCGGCATCGATCAATATCTTAGTGATCTTCGTGTACCCGGGATTTCCTGGTCCTTCACTGGTACCCTTGCCCTCGGATATCTTTACATGAAGCTCAGAAAGGTCGGATTCTTTTCGTTTCGGTCGCTCCTCAATAATTCGCTCTCCAAATTCCCGGTCCAGCCGCGTGATGTAGTTGCTAATCTCCGGAGTATCTGAGGGAATCTCCACTTTGAAATCGAAATCTAATGATTTGATGGGCTGCAGAACCCTTCCCGTCTCTTGCAGGATGGTCCTCGACGTGCGAGTGTTACCTTCGAGTTCTCTCAGCGCTGCAGTGACTTTTTTCTGTTGCTCGGTAAGCGTTCCAGCAATCTCATCAGTCTCATTCAGCTGTTGTGTCAGTTGTTTCGACAGCTGTTTGCGATTCTGCTCCTCCAAGCGGTCTTTCACTGTCTTTTGCTTCAAATCGCGGAAATCTCTGAAGCCATCCGACGAAATCGAAAGAAGCGAGCTGAGGGCCAACAAAGCTAGGCCAATCTTACCTTTGGTGGAGAGCACCTTTCGGCCGTCTTTTTCTTCCTTGAAATCCGTGAGCGTCGCGTAAATACCATATGCTGCAGCGAAGATAGTCCCCACGTACTTGAATATGAGAAGTGCTTGGTCTGATTCAATTGTGTCAGTTGCGAGTTCCAGGATTCTCACTAGCCACTGATACCAAGACATTACACATCCACCATATCAGTATGTCGAGTACCATTCAAAGTTCGGTAGTTCTAAAACAGCGGGAATGCTACAACCGCAAGTCTGTGAATGTAAAGGAGGAAAGCAGTTGTGCACCCGGCGGGTGGCCCACCCTTTCGGCGGGCGGCGCACTGTTTGAAACGTCTTTGATCCTTCGGGTGGCCGCTCCTTCGCGGTTTTTCGAAGGGGCGGAGAGCTTGTCGAAAAAATGGTGCGCCCGGAGAGATTCGAACTCCCGGCCTTCTGGTTCGTAGCAAGCTAGGGTCAAAATCCAAATGACTTGTTTGGTGTCGCTTACGGACCTCGAAACGCCTCCTAGCGCCGCACAATGAAACCTAGCGGAGACCTAACTGGGTGTCCAGTGGGATTGCGCTAAGTAGCAATCCGCAAGCGCTGCCCCCCGTGAAACCATTCTGCGGATTGAGCGAAACGGTTACGGGTGAGGTTGTCGCGCCGACCTGCGTGGAAACGGAAGAAGGAGAGACGGCAATACTGAAGTCCGCAATGGGCCGAGGTGGAGGGAGCGAAGAGGTGCCGCATCCGTTGAGGAGGCACAAACTGCAGATTGCGATTAGGAGCAATGGAAATTCATACATGACTCCTCCTCAAATTTGCATTCGTTATCCCCGGGCACGATTCACACGCTTTCTTGTGAGTTAGTGGTGCAGTTCTGCGGTTGCCAATACCGTCCTTAAGCCAGCAACGAGGCTCTGTCCTCCTGTCACGAGCACTTCACCATTGGCCAGTAGTGTCGCTGCGTGCGAGGATCGCGCGGCGGTCATGTCTGCGGTCGCGTTAAAGGTTCCACTCGTAGCGTCGAAAAGTTCTGAGGCCGACAGTGGGGTGGAGGAATTCTTTAATCCTCCCGTCACGAGGACGCTGCCATTGTTGAGCAGAGTCGCCGTGTGCGAGAAGCGCGAGGTTTCCATACTGCCGGTGGGCGCAAAACTCCCGCTGGCCGGGTCAAATATCTCGTCCGTGGCGAGTACCACTCCGGGTACCACTCCTCCCGTTATGAGCACTTTCCCGTTATTCAACAACGTCGCCGTG
Source organism: Terriglobia bacterium (assembly GCA_963811715.1). GTDB lineage: Bacteria > Acidobacteriota > Terriglobia > Acidiferrales > UBA7541 > Palsa-360. The sequence goes on along the minus strand of CAWESM010000001.1, from coordinate 659,701 downwards.
TGCGAGGAACGCGCGGTTCCCATGCTGCCGGCGGGAGCAAAACTTCCATTTGCCGGATCGAAAAGCTCCGCGGTTGCGAAGTAACCTCCGCCTGTAGCGAGATCCACTCCTCCCGTTATGAGCACTTTCCCGTTATTCAGCAATGTCGCCGTGTGCGAGGCGCGCGCGGTTCCCATGCTGCCGGTGGGTACAAAACTCCCGCTGGCGGGATCGAATAGCTCGGCGGTTGCGAGGGCTGTCCCGGCATCTACCCCTCCCGTTATGAGCACTTTCCCGTTATTCAGCAACGTTGCCGTGTGCGAGGCGCGCGCGGTTCCCATACTGCTGGTGGGCGTGAAACTCCCGCTGAAGGGATCGAATAGCTCGGCGGCCGCGAGGGGTGCTGTCTCACTGTCTCCTCCGGTCACGAGAATGTCGCCGTTGCTAAGCAGAGTCGCCGTGTGTGATATGCGCGCGGTTCCCATGCTGCCGGCGGGCGTGAAACTCCCGCTGATGGGATCGAAGATCTCGGCGGTCGCGAGGACTGCTGTCGCACTGCTTCCTCCGGTCACGAGAACTTTGCCATTGCTGAGCAGAGTCGCCGTGTGCGAGAAGCGCGCGGTTCCCATACTGCCAATGGGCGTGAAACCGGCCGAGAGAACCAGAATCTCGAAATCTTGTGGGACAGCATTTCGGCCAAGCGAGTCTTGCACCATGACTGTGATGTTGAAGGGCCCAGCCTCCGTGGGCTTACCGGAAAGGGCTCCGCCGCTGCTGAAATCCAGGCCGTTAGGCAGCGCACCAGTTTCTCTCCAAGTAAGTGGCGGAAAACCATCGGTCGCCGTGAAGGTAAGACCGACATAGGGCGAGTTAACCGTACCTATGGCTGGTGGAGGCGTAGTGTTAATGCCCGGAGGTGGCGGGTAGCTGATGACGATATTGTAATCCGCGCTGGCAAGCGCCGGCGGTGACCCGGAGTCCTTCACGGTCACGACAACATGGTAGGTTCCAGTGGCGGTTGGAAGCCCGTAAATAGCACCACTGACGTGGATGGGGTTCTGGGCCGAGCCCAAAGAGAATTCACAGCACTCGAAGCCGGGTGGGAGTGATGACCCTGGCGCTGCAGCCCAGCTCCAAGAAGTGGATCCCGTCCCTCCGGTCGCCGTGAGCTGGAAGTAAGAACCTACTAACCTTCCATGAGGCTGGCCGTACTTCTTCCCGACAGTAGCAGGGGGCAGCGGGCCCGAACTTATGGCGAAATTCGAATTCGTGTTGGCCGTGACGGAGGCGGAGCCGGGGGCGCTTCCGCCCGCGCCCGTGCACACGAGCGTGTAGATGACCGTCCCTGCCGACGCGGGTGTAACGGATTGAGAACCACTCAGCAGCTCGGAGCCGGACCAATCGCTTTCACTCGGGTTTGCCGAGGCCGTGCAGGACGTCGCATTCGTGCTTGACCACCTAAGCGTCACGGTCTGGCCGAACGTGATCGTGTTTGATGATGACGAAATCGTGACTGTTGGTTGCGGGTTTCCTCCGCCGCCACCACCGCCTGAATTATTGCTGCCGCCCCCACCGCAGGCACTGAGGAGGCACAGGCTACAAATTGAAATTAGGAACCACAGAGATTTTTTCATGACGCCTCCCCAATATCGCATTCACTCTGCACCGGTACCATTCCAGCTTTCGGTCACACTACTGCGGTGAAGTTTGCGGTGTTCCGAAGCGACGATTGCGGCCCACTCTTAAGGCCCGAAATTGATTCATCATTTCGGCAGGAGGCAGCGTGGCTTGGCTGGTTCCTGATGAGTGGGCGATTGGCGCTGGACGAACTGGGGCGGCTGCTGGGTCGGCGGGGTCGTAGTCGCAGCCTTCAACGTCTGGGTGTTCTTCGTCGCACGGCACGAGCACGACGGCGTGTTCGTCACCATTTGAGAGCTTAGCGCGAGCTGCGATCTCGCCTCGGTCATTGATAAAGATGGCGTCTATCAAAGTCAGGGCAGAGCCGGAAGGAACCAGGCTCTGCAGGTCGATGATGGAACCGCCGTTCTCTGACAAGAACGCATGGTCTTCGTTAAAGCAGTCTGCTGCGCCGAAGCCTACAATTTGACCCTGCGAATTGATTGAGTTCGCCACGCTGCATGCATCACCGGCCACGGTCCCGAGATCGGTCATGACTCCGTTTCTCCAAAGAAACCCGCGCGATGCGGTCAGGGAATCGGATTCACCAACGATCTCGCCAGCATCGTTGATCCAATTTGCAAGAGATGAAACAGAGTAATCCCCCAAGGTACCGAGATCTTTCAGCCCTTCTTCTTTGTCCCAAAGAAAAGCATGGTCCGCCTGATCCCCTGCCACATTCGAATCGCCAACGACCTGGCCTCGATTGTTCATCCCGACTGACTTACCGAAGGTGCCACCGAGAGTGCCGATGTCCACCATTTTTCCGTTCTCCCAAAAGAACGGATCCTGGGTTGGTCGTAGCGTAATCGGGTTGATGGTTGCGTTGGTGTAAGACTGGCCAGCGATCTGCCCACGCTGATTCACAAAAGCGGCCGTGCTGTCGGGGCCGCCCAGAGTGCCCAGATCCTGTATGCCCTCTGCTTCGCTCCAGAGAAACGCGTGCGCTTGCGTTGCCGCGGGGACAAAAAGATACTTATTGGAAAAATCGTTGGACAGGGGATCGAGAATCGCATTCAAACCTGCTCCCACCACCTGGCCTCGATCGTTGATCGCGTTTGCTACGCTCTGATTCCCTCCAAGCGTCCCAAGTTTGGAGATTCCCTCTTTCCAAAGCACTGCGATAAATTCGGGGGACCCCGTCAGCGGATCAATTTCGCTGTTCCCCGCCGCGCCTACCGTCTCTCCACGAGCGTTGATCGAAGAGGCGAAGGTGCTATACCCACCCGGAAGCGAGTCCAGTTCGGTGCGAATACCGTCGTGCCATAAAAACGCGTGGATGACGTAACAGCCCGGGGGCGCACAATTGGGATTGAAGGGATCAGGTATCGCAGTATCGGCGTAAGCCGCTGCGACCCCTCGAGTGTTAATGATCATTTCGGGTGGGTCTGATTCGTTGTAGCTCTGGGGCCCGCCCAGCGTACCTAAGTCGATAAGCTGATAATGATGGTATTCGTTCTTTTGTTCCTTCCGTTCTTGCGCGGCCAGGTGAACTGACACTACCAACATGCTAAATACTGTAACTGCGATCACGGAACGCCATGTTCTGTATCTCATACTGTCTCCCTCCCGTTTTCAATTGAAAGAGGAATTGAATTCACTAGCGATCCACGACCTGGCGCCGTATGCGAGCTGCCAACGGCAATAAAACACTCAGCATTGTCGAGAGCACCTCGCCGTACTAGAATCAACGGTGGTCGGCTTCGGATCGCATTCCATCCATTCCTCACTCGCGATGCACCGTAGCGCGGTTGAGGTTTTGAAGTCCTTCCGAAGTTCCGGCAAATTTCTGGCATAGCTTATAACCTTGCAAACCAAGCACTTCTACGCATTCGGGCCCTTTCGCCTCGATTCCGAGAAGCGCGTACTGGTGCGCGATGGCACGCCGGTTCCGTTAGCCCCCAAGGCTAGCGAAATACTGCTTGTGCTCGTCGAGCATGCCGGGCACCTGGTTGAAAAAGACACTTTGATCAACAGGGTGTGGCCCGATGCGTTTGTCGAGGAAGGAAACCTCAACAAGAACATTTTTTTCTTGCGCAAAGCATTAGGGGAATGGGATGGTGGACGGGAATACATAGAAACCGTTCCCAAACGCGGTTATCGGTTTGTCGCGCCCGTAAGTGAAGTGACGCACGCCGAGAGTGCCCCGCATCAGCGACCTACCGCGGCAACAAACCTAACCGGCAAGAAAGTTTCCCATTACCGCGTGCTGGAGATCCTGGGAGGCGGCGGCATGGGTGTGGTCTACCGGGCGGAGGACATCAAACTGGGACGCCGGGTAGCACTCAAGTTCCTCCCGGAAGAATCCGCCAAGGATCCTGCGGCGCTCGGGCGCTTCGAACGCGAAGCGCGCTCAGCTTCCGCGCTGGAGCATCCCAGCATCTGTCCCATCTACGAATTTGGAGAACACGAGGGTCAACCCTTCCTCGTGATGCAATTGCTCGAAGGACAGACGCTCCGGGAAATGATCTCCGCCGCGAGCCCCGGAAATCCACCGCTCGCACTCAACAAACTGCTTGATCTCGCAATTCAAATCACCGCCGGATTGGAAGCGGCGCACCGCTTGGGGATCATCCATCGCGACATCAAGCCGGCAAATATTTTCGTCACCAGCGACGGCCAAGCGAAGATTTTGGATTTCGGTTTGGCGAAGCTCGCTCGTCTTGCATCGGGCGCGGAGGATGATTCGGATCCGGACTCTCCGGGCACCCGCAGCGCAACCGGAACGCTTCGCGACAGCGGGCCGGTGGCAACTCCTGATGAGTTCCTCAGTCTGACCGGCGTGGCCATGGGGACGGCGGGTTACATGTCGCCCGAACAGGTGCGCGGCGAGAAGCTGGATGCGCGAACGGACCTGTTTTCCTTTGGCCTGGTGCTTTATGAAATGGCCACGCGGAAACGAGCTTTCGCGGGTAACACTAGGCCCGAGCTTCACGAAGCCATCCTCACGCAGATCGCAAGCCCGGTGCGGGAGGTGAATCCCGGACTCCCCGTGAAACTCGAAAGGATCATTGGCAAAGCGCTCGAAAAAGATCGCGAAGCGAGGTACCCGTCTGCCTCGGAGATGCGTACGGATCTGGAGGCTTTGAAACGGGGGATCGAGCCGAAACGTCGCGCTCGGTGGCGGGAAATAACGGCAGCTGGTGTCATTTTTGTTTTAATCGCGGGCGCTGCATCCTGGTTCGCCAGACGCCAGCCCGTTTCCCAGAATTCATCACTGGAACTGAAAATGCGTCAGATCACCAGCAATTCCAATGAGAATTCCGTGCGCGGAGGTGAAATTTCGCCGGATGGAAAATACGTCGCTTATCTCGACAAGTTGGGGATGCATATCAAACTCATCGAAACAGGCGAAATGCAGACGATCCCGCAACCGGACGAACTCAAAGACAATCCGATGGACTGGGAGATCGGCACGTGGTTTCCGGACGGAAGCAGGTTTCTCGCCTATACGCATCCACAGGGAGGCGACGGCAGTAACTGGACTTCCCGCGGCACGATCACTTGGATTGTTTCCCTGCTGGGTGGGCCTCCTCGCAAGCTTCGCGAGGAGGCCTACGGAGATTCCATTTCTCCCGATGGCTCGACCATTGCTTTCCAGGCAAACCCGGGAAGATTTGGCGACCGTGAAATCTGGTTGATGGATACCCGTGGAGAGCAGGCGCGCAAACTTTATGAAACTGACGAACACAGTGCGATTGTGGAATTGAATTGGTCTTCAGATGGACAACGGGCCTTGTACAGAAAGATCGACGCGGCCGGCCAAAGCCTCGTCACCCGAGATCTGAAAGGTGGGCCGCCCATCGCGATCCTGTCACCTCCTGAGGCGAACCGACTCAATGACTTTCTTTGGTTACCCGATGGCCGATTGATCTACGCATTGTGGGAACCGGACAGCTTGTTTGGTACCTGCAACTACTGGCAGATACGCATTGACCTACGAAGTGGTAAACCTGTCGAGGAACCGCGACGCATAACGAATTGGGCGGGATATTGCGTGGCCAGCACGAGCGTGACACTCGACAGCAAGCGGCTCGCGTTCCAGCAATGGAGAGCCCATACCAGCGTATATGTCGCTGACCTTCAAGCCAGTGGGACGCGTATCAAGAACCCTACCCGGCTTACGTTGGACGAAGTGTGGAATAACCCACTTGCGTGGACGGCCGATGGGAACTCGGTTCTTTTTCGTTCCTTCCGCAATGGTGCCTGGGGGCTTTTTAAGCAGTCTCTCGGCCAGGACACAGCTGAATCCCTCGTCACTGCAAGAGAAGACGAGGACTTATTTGATCGCGCGTGCCTTAACCCGGACGGTTCCTGGATTTTATACATGGTGGGTGCAAAGGACGCGGCATCAACGGCACCCGGCAGACTGATGCGAGCCCCGATCACGGGAGGATCCCCGCAGTTGGTGTTGACGGCTAGTTTCGAAGGGTCGCCACGATGCGCCCGGTCCCCGGCAACTGTGTGTGCCATCGCGGAACGAAGTGCGGATCGCAAACAGCTCGTCTTCACGGCCTTCGGCCCTGTGAAAGGCCGCGGGGTTGAACTCGCCAAAACAAACGCTGACGCGACGGCTGATTATCACTGGGACCTTTCTCCCGACGGTACTCGCATCGCCATCCTCAAGCACCGGGAAGGACAAATCCAAATTCTTTCGCTGAACGGACAGATTCCGCGGGAGATCACCTCAAAGGGATGGAATATTTTGACAAGCGTAGTATGGGCGGCGGATGGGAAGAGTCTGTTTGTTTCCAGCCTCGCGAGCCGAGGTTCAGTCCTCCTGAGGGTGGATCTGAAAGGCAACGCTGAAATCGTGTGGGAGCAAACGGGCAGCCCCTTCACCTACGGTGTTCCTTCCCCCGACGGCCGCCATTTGGCGATGCAAGAGTGGACCGTGGAAGGCAACAACCTGTGGCAGATGGAAAACTTCTGAGAACAAACCCTCACACGGTATTTTCTCGATTCCATCTCACGAAGTTTTGCATTTCAGGATTAGAACTGGATTTGTGCCTTCACCTGAATTATTCGGCCAGAGACATTCGCGTTGAGTCCTGACCCGAGAACGCTGGTCGGAGGCTGCTCCTGGTAGAGAATCTGACCATAGGTCCCGTCCGAACTGCCGTTATCGGGATACCCAAAATTGGCGTGGTTGAACAGATTGAAAAACTGGAAGCCGATACTCAGCACACTATTATCCCAACGGCGGATCTTTGTGTTTTTCATCACCGCGAAATCCGTGTTGAAGTAATTCGGACTTCGGAAACGATTGCGGCCTTGCGCAAAAGTCACGATCGGGCCACTGCATGGACCATTCCGACCTGGCAAGTTTCCCGAGTTGAATCCCGTCTCACAACCTGCCTGCAGAAAAAGCGCCCCTTGATTGGGCGTTGTCGTCCCGTCTGGATTGAACTGCACCTGCTGCGGCAGGCAGGGAACAGGCGAAGAAGGAATAACCGCGTCCTTCCCGCAGGGTCCCGCGGGACCAAGAGGAGCTACCGGCACGGAATAAACTACGCCAAAGAAATTTTTAATCAATGTGCCTTCCGAATAGTCAATCACCGTATAAGGAAGGCCTGTTCGAGCGAAGATCGTTCCCGATATCTGCCACCCGTTCACAATATTATCCGAGCCGTGTCCTCGCAGGGCCTTTTTGAGCGGAACTTCCCAGACGTAGTTTGCATTGAAAGAATGGCGCACGTCGTAATCCGCTGGCCCGTAGCTTCCGCGAAGATTATTGGCATCCTGTGGGAAAAGCGAACTGCCGAAGGCAAATTGCCCTAGACCTCCATTAGAAACGTCGTCCAGCCCATGTGAATAGGTGTAGTTAGCTTGGAATAAGCCGCTACCCCACCGGGTAAATCGTTCTTCGAAGGAAACGACCATACCGTTGTAGTTGGAAACGGCATCGGTATCCCACTCCGTTACCGGGCCGAATCGAGGATCCGAGCATGGTGGAATCGGTGGACTGGTAGTACACACCGTCTTGGGGAACGATCCGAACCCAAAAGCATTTGCGTTTGGATTCTGAACGAGCTCATGGATTCCGTGATTTCCAAAATAGCCAATCGTCATGGACGCGGAAGCCCCGAAACTTTGCTGGGCTTGCAGACTCCATTTTTGATATTGCGGCGAGTGCATCGTATTTGCCGGAGTCTGAAAGAAGGGCGGAGTGAAGGCTGGATCAGCCGCCTGGATCTGAGCAAGGCTCTGACCAGTGGCAAAACCTTTCAAAAATGCTGCATTGGAGTTCGCAGCATTTTGGGACAGGCTATTCCTCTCACCGGGAGCGAGGTTGTAGCCTTTTATAGTGTAAAAGTTGAAGAACGGCGCGGTGTTAGCCATTGCTGTCCCAGTGGAACCGGGGAGTGGGTCGTAAAAGATACCGACGCCACCGCGGATGACCGTGTTATGAGAGACACCCAAGGGCTGCCATGCAAAACCGAACCGCGGCGACCATACGATACTGTCCGTATTCGGGAACGCTTGTTTCTGAGGAATCAGGATCGCTTCATTGTACGGTTGATCTGGATCGTGGCTGACGGAATTAAATGGACTGGAGAGCCGAACGAAACAGCGAGATTCACAAACCGGATTGGTGATCGGCACGCAGCGCAATCGTAAGCGTCAGGTTGGCGCGGGCGTGCCACTCTTCCTGGCCGTACAGCCCGAGAGTGTAGAAAGCGAAACGGTTCCACATCACGGCGGGGTAGGTTTGGAAAAGAGTTGTATAATCCGATTTTGGGTTGGATGGGTCTACTCCTCCGAAGAAGAATGCGCCAATCGATTGCGGAATTAACTGCCCTTTTCCGCTGAAATTGTAGCCACCCCCTGTCCAATAGCTTCGCAGGAAGCTCATTCCAAACCCGAACTTATGCTTCCCCCGCGTCTTCACCAAGTCATCTGCTATTTGATACGAGGTTGATTTTGAACCGCTCGGCAATGCATACATATAGTCCAAGCCTCCTAGCAAGGCGAAAGCGCTGTTTGCACTAAACCAGTTCAGGGTTGTCGGAAAAGCAGCCAGGGTTTGCGATGAGTTCGCGACACCCGTAACTTGGTTGATGTAAGTCCCCGCAAGCAGAAACTGGTTCGCCGCCGTCGGGCCAAAGGTGTGCGTCTCGCTGAGCTGGGCTTGCCACCACGGCTGATTGGTGTAGGCATTAAAGAGCGGGCTGACCGGATCGACATAGACGGCACGATTGCCGTGATCGTACTGGACGAGGAGGAATACGCGGTCACTGGCCTTAATGTTCAAATCCATCCGGCCCGATACGATCGATTCGCTGGCTGGCCGATCGATGTTTTTCAGGAAATGCACCGCACATGGGCTGGTAGTGCCCAGCCCCTGTGGTCCCATCCAACCGTTGCAGCCTGTGGGATCTTGAAGATTGAAGTTGCCGGGAATCGCCGTACTCGCTCCTGTTGTGCTGTTATAGAGATTGAACATCTGCTCATAAAACTTGTGGGATGCCGACATCGGTCCGAATATCGATATCGAATCGATGTTGGCCATGGTCGCGGATTCAAAATTCGAGCTGGGCAGCACCACCTGAAAAGTAGTCGGAAGTAAGACGCGCATGCCCTCGGTGTCAAAAAAGAAGAACAGCTTACCCTTTTTAATTGGGCCACCTAGGGACCCCGCCCATTGATTGGCGATATCGAACGGGCGCGGGTTTCCGAACGCGTTGTCGATCCAGTCGTTGGCATTCAATGCGGTTCCGTTCCAGTAGTACTGCACGTTGCCATGAAAATTGTTCCCGCCGGATTTTGTTATGTAGTTGAGGTTCGCGCCCGCCGCGCCACCGAATTGACCGGAATAACCATTGCTGACAATCGTCGCCTCTTGAATCTCGTTCTGACCCAACATCATCCCCAAAGACCCGCTGTTGTTAGTATTCAGTTGAATGTTGTTGTTGTTCATTCCATTTAAGGTGAACAGATTGGAACTGCCCGGCATCCCCAAAATGGAAACATTCCCTATGTAACTGAGGCCGATGCCGTCCGTATTCATGATCGCGCCGGGGGCGGTTTGGGCAATGTACGTGAGATCGTTCCCCGGATTCGGAACCTCGGAAACTTGTTTCTGGTTCATGGTTGTGGAAACGTCCCCATTTTCTGCCTGGATGAGCGGGGCCTCTCCCGTCACTTTTACCATGGTATTTTCTTTCGCAATTTCAAGCGTGAAGTTCACCGTGCCTGGAGGTCCAAGCAGCACATTTAGCTCGCGGCTTTCCCCTCGAAAACCGACATGCGATACAGTCAGTGTGTATCTACCCGGCGCCAGGAAGAAGAACCGGTACACACCGTAACCGTCGGTTTTGGCTGTTTGGATCGATCCCTTGGCGGTGTCCCTGAGTTCCTCAATCGCATCGGGCACCACCGCAAGGCTCGGATCGCTCACTACACCGGTCAATCCGCCAGAAGTCGTTGTTTGGGCACGTGAGTCATGGATAGACCACAGGGCGAGAGAAACGATTACCAGGAGCTGGATCGGGAGCTTCCATCTCCTCGAAGGGCATCCTCGAGTCCAAGCAAGTCTTTCCATGGGCGTTGCAACCTACAGACGTAGCTGCAATACTACCCCATTCCCGCCGTCCCAGGATTCTCGATTGAGATCGAGAGAGATGCGAAGGAACGCTGGCACATCCATCTCCCGATATGCGCCTCTGGAATTCCATCGTTCGACCACGAATGGCACCATGGGGATGTTGGAGAACTTTTGAGGCAACCAGCGCTGCATAGGATCGCCTCGCCGGAATCTCCAGCTCTAGGTAGCAGCATCTGTGCAGATTAGTATGGTGCGCCCGGAGAGATTCGAACTCCCGACCTTCTGGTTCGTAGGTTTGGGGTTCAAAAATCCAAATGCCTTATCGTTCGTTGCTTACGGGCAAAGTCCGTTCTGAACCCTGTCCTCAGGTGGGCTACATGGGCTACAACACGGGTCATAGCGGTTGCGACCCAACAGGTTTACCCGCTGTAGCCGATACGCCTCCGTTGGCCCAGTTCTCGGCCTTCGCTCTCGCGTCTTCGGTAGCCAAAACGCCCAAGGTGCCCGACGGGCGTACACGGCGGGTACATCGCAGGAATCGAGGTTTGCTCGAATGGATTTGGATCCTTGAGCGAAGAAAACGCTGTAACCTCAGCCTTCGGAGCAATATCCTCCATCCCGCTAGGTAGCTGGCAGGGATTCTCGGTAACTGGCTTCTCACGAGCAACAGGTCCGACACGCCACTTATCGGGAGGTGGCTACCCAACAGATCGAGAGTTTCGACGGTACGGAGAGCGGTACGGAATTGCTACAAACACGGTGGCGAAAACGTGGTTAAATCCATCGCAATGATATGGTAGGCCCGTGCGGACTCGAACTCCTGACCGCTACCGTGTCAAAAGACCTCGGGGACTGCCAAAGTACGCGGAAGTCGTCCAAGACATCGAACTCTGTGGGTTGGATAGCGCGTTGGAAAAAAGCCTCAAAACCGCCCACAGAGCTGCGATGGAAAGACCAGGAATCCTAGATGAGCTATTGAAAAGAATGGTCGGGGCGAGTGGATTTGAACCTCCGGCCTCCTGTTCCCGAACCAGGTGACAGAGCTTGTTGAGACGTGTGGAATCTTGCGGATTCTCGATGATTCTTGTTGAAACGTTTGCGGCCAGAATGTTGAATTATGTTGAATCTTGTTGAAGATTGGTGCTCTCGCAATTACAAAATCGACTACACTCCAACCCAAGACAAATGCGCCAGAGCGTTCTGCAACGACCTCAAGCAGACCATGGCCCCGACAGTGTCACCTCTTGGGTTACTTGCATTCATTTTTTAGGATGAGGTGATTTAGAATAGTTTTGGTGATTTCCGCGCCGGTTCGAGCCGCAGCCAACAGGACGCCGACAAGTCGTTTGTGGTCGAGGTGTGCGAAGCGTAATATCAGGTGGCCAGCACACCGGGGGGCCGGAACTAGGCATGGCGAGAGGTTAGACGAGCCAATGGAACTCGGATTGCCCGAATGGCTATAGCGTGAGAGTAGCGAGGAATCTACGGTTTTCGGTCACCCACGCGAGGTGCGCGCGCCCGCCAGGACCAGCTCATTTGGGCTCAATATGTTCCTGGTATTTGAAGCGGTGAGATGCGAGTACCTTTGGAATTTTGCCGGAATGTTTGGGTCACCAATTGCTTACTGCTGGAGTAAAGTTTGGCCACCTTTTCTATACGCGAAGCCCCTTCACACCGGTTGAGGTCGTTTGGTCGGACACGGACAGGGTCTGCGAGTCCAAATTCTGAAACCGTAAGCAATTGCATGGAGACCGCGATGACCAACAAGAAGGAAGCGGGCCAAGCATTGATCTTTACCGCGGCGGCGCTGGTCGTCCTGATGGGTTTTGCGGGCTTGGCAATTGATATGGGCGTGATGCGCCATGACAAGCGCCTCCAGCAAACTGCCGCGGATGCCGCAGCCATCGCCGGCGCATCAAACCTGGCATTCGGGGGCGTAACATCAGGGGCGCAAGACGCGGCTTCCCGCGTGGGGTATACCGATAACGGCGGTGGGCAAGTGAGCAACTGCACCGGCGCTGCTGTCGGCACGATTTGTGTAGAGGTGAACAATCCGCCGAAATCGGGACCACATCAGCCCGGCTCGACGGACTGTCTCCCAGCCTCCTCATGCTACGTGGAAGTTTTGGTAGCCGATGTCCACCCCACTTACTTCATGAAGATTCTGGGAATCAACAGTGAAACGATTACGGCGCGCGCGGTCGCTGCGAATCTGGGCGGCGGAGCTGGGAATGGCTGCTTGTATACATTAAGCCCGCCTTCTTCCGGAATCGAGGGCATAGGCGGAAGCGGGACCCTGAATGCTCCCACTTGCGGGATTGTGGATAACGGTGACTACAACGGAACCGTGCCAAATGTCAGTGCCGATACTTTCGCCGTGTCCGGAAGTTTGAGTGGCAAGTCGGCGACGTGCACAACGCCTGGTCCCTGTCCGATATTCGGGATACCTGCCGCAGCAGACCCGCTGTCCTCACTGACTCCTCCTTGTACATCCTGTTCGGGCGGCAACATCGTTACCGTCATGGGCAGCAGCATTCCTACCTGTGGTACTGGATGCGCCTTCAGCGGCGGTACCTATACCATTAGCCCCGGTACTTATTGTTCGATCACAATCTATGGTGTTGCGAGCGACCAAGTGGTCTTCAGCCCGGGAGTCTACATAATTGACGGCTCGAGTGCGGGCTGTCCATCCTCCTCTCTCTCTCTTAAGATACCGGGGAACGACACGATTAGCGGCACCGGAGTAACTTTCTATTTCACGAACACTTCCACCTTAAACATGACCGGCACGCCCACCGTGAATTTGACGGCGCCGGATTCCTCCGGGACGTATCCTGGAATCTTGATGTATCAGGATTCCAATGACACCAACACCGCTCCCTCGTTAGGGGGCAATAGTGGGAGCAATTATGACGGAGCGCTGTATTTCCCAAAGGACCAGCTTACTTTTGTTGGGGCTGGTACCAGTATCAATGTGGCAGTCGTGGTTTCGGCCTCGATTAACATTAGCGGCGACCACACCGTCGTCCTCAGAGGCAGCGCCGGAATGCCTCCAGGCGTCCCCAATCCGATAAAGAGCGCCACGCTTGTGGAGTAGATCATGAAAGCGAATGGAAAAACGCGAACCAGTCTGGCAGTAGGGCGCCGCAGTCGGGTCGGACATGCTCCGGGCATCTTGCTGTCTCCGTCCGGCCAAAGCCTCTTGGAAGTGGCTCTGCTAACGCCAATGCTTCTAGCTTTGTTGCTTGGGGTGATTGAGCTGGGGCGGTACGCCTATTTCAGCATATTGGTTGGAAACGCGGCGCGGGCCGGCGCGGCGTACGGGGCGCAGAACCTAGTGCTATCGGTGGACACATCCGGCATTCAGACGGCTGCCAACAATGATTTCCAGAATAATGGCCAAAACACGAGCAGTCTTGTTGTCAATCCTTCGACCTCCTGTGGATGTGACAGCAATGGAACGGTCATGCCGGCTTCCTCCTGCAGCACCGCCCTCGACCCGAGCGCAGGTACTTGCACTTCTGGCCACTGGGTCGTAATGGTATCGGTGACCGCTTCCGGGACGGTTAATCCATTGTTTAATTATCCGGGGATTCCGAAGTCGCTCACTGTATCGAACACTGCAACGCTGCGGGTGGCGCAAAAATGAGTCAACAACGTGAATCGACCATCGCGTCCTGCGCCAGAAGCGCGATTGTGCGCTTCGCTCTTAACGTTACGCCGCGAATGCCGGGCTGTCTTTTCCATCCCCTTACGCGCTTCAAGAGCCACGCCAGTTTTACAAATGCAACCCCGGTGCCGGGCTTGCGCAAGCTGAAGGGGGAAGACGGAAATAGCCTGGTTGAATATGCCATTGTTTTCATGTTCTTCATGTCGATGGTGCTGGGAATCGTCGATTTCAGCCGCGCGCTCTACACCTACCATTTCCTCTCTAACGCTGCGCGCGAGGCCACGCGCTGGGCGGCAGTGAGGGGTAGCACTTGTATCATCGATGGGAGCTGCACATCTGAGGCCCTCCAGGGAGACATTCAGACTTACGTGAAAAGTATTACCCCGCCCGGTGTGAATCCGAACCCCCCGGATCTCACGACGGCAGCCTCCTGGCCGGGGACTGGTCCGAATTGCCTGAATGATATCCGCTCCCCAGGCTGCCCGGTCGAGGTCACCGTAAGTTACCGATTTAGCTTCGTCGTTCCCTTTATCCGCAGTACCCCGCTGACACTATCGAGCAGTTCCGAAATGATCATCGTTCACTAACAAACGAGAAACGGTCCAGGAGTGAATCGCAGGCTGACGCCAATTCCCCGTGAAGGCATCCGTACGCATTCCGGCTGGCGAAGTAGGCAACTTGGAATGGCCCCTGGCACCCGGGACGGATTAGGAAGGTTTGTTCCGCTTCGATATTGGAGGGTGGAGATTTCTCGCGCGAGCCGGCTTTGGATGATTCGCGACATAATGTTTTACCGCTGGGTGAATGTCTAGGTGTTGGGGACGCGCTGAGCCGCCCCACATGAACTGGAACCAACTCTTGCGCCCACCTGAGTTGGCATAACTAAAGACGGGTATCGCCGATGCGAACAGCAGGACCGAAACGCTCCAGCCTTTTGGCGTTCTCATCCTATCCTTTTTCCGACCGCGCGCCTCGACGGAGAGGAGTCAAGAACTCAGTCGCCCGGCGGTTGCTCTTTCTTCAGTTGCGCGATCTCCAGTTGGTCGCCTACCTGCGTCCGCGAGCGGTAGATTGTGTGGGGCGGCAATTCCAGAACGCTCGTCGCCTTGAGCGACACCTTCGAGATGCGAAATGGACGCACAAACTCTTCCAGGTGCACAACTTCCTTATCTTTGCTGAGGAAGATTAAATCTATCGGGAACAGCATCCCAATTGTGTGCACGCCGCGAGACGGCACGATCCAGAGTCCTTTGCCCAGCTGCGCCCATCGTCTCGTCTTGCCAAGTAACCCGACAAGTCGAGTAAAATACGAATCGGCAACCGTCGCCTCTGTGGCGATGAAGGTCTCCTTCATCTTGTTGTACACATACACTGGGCCGTCGTTGCCATTAGTTGGCATGGTTTTACAGTCCCTCTCCCCTCCTGCGGGTCATTGCGCCCTTGGTGAAACTACACGGATAGCTTGCGCTTCCGCCGCCACACGATAATGCATAGGACTACGGCAGCGAGTACCCCGGCTACCACTCGGATCAACGTTACTGAGTCCAATTTGTCCCCCTCTTCGCTAGATTGATCGCCGCCTCGCCGCTGCGTGGCAGCCCTTACTACATCTTCAAAAATTGCCTCATGATCGTCACGATTGCTGGCCCCAGGACCACGATCATCAAGGCCGGAAATATGAAAAGCACCAGCACCGGCACCATTTTGATGCTGATCTTAGCCGCCATTTCCTCGGCACGCTGACGCCTCTTAGTCCGCATATCGTCTGAAAAAACCCGAAGTGACTGAGCAATGCTCGTTCCAAATCGCTCGGTCTGAATCAGCATGGTAACGAGACCCTTGATATCTTCGAGACCCGTCCGGCGGCCAAGTTCTCGCAAAGCGTCCGTCCGAGTCTTACCAAACCTCATTTCCGCGGACACAAGCTGAAGCTCCTCGCTGAACTCGCGGTGAGCACGCTCAAGCTCCTGGGAAACGCGAAGCAACGCTTGATCCAGGCCTAATCCTGCTTCGACGCAGACCACCAGCAGATCCAGGCCATCGGGAAGCGCGACACGCAGACGACGCTGGCGAGCGCGAACTCGCCGCAGAAACCAAATTTCGGGCACGATGTAGCCCAGGAGAGCAGCGCCAGCAAAAACCAAAACCACGCGCCCACGATACAGACCACTAAAGTAGGCGGCCGCCACCAGAATCACCGGAATGAGAATCCTTACCCCGGCGATCACCAGCCTCGCCTCCGGTCTGCGGAAGCCGGCCCGGAGCAGCATCAACTGAGATTGAGAAGATGCCGTGTTCGCTGACACCAATTTTCCGACAGATACCAGCGCATCTTTAAGGCGCTTCTTTTGCTTCTCCTTGAACCCCGATTCACGAGCGGGAGCTGCCACGTTCAGCATGCGCGACAGACGTGACGCTATACCTATCTCCCCGGGAAGAAAGGCATAAGTCAGCGCACTTAGGATCGATAAAACAGCGAAGAATGTTAAAATTACCATGGCCAGCCAGCCTACCTCCTCTCCTTGCCGCCGATCACACCTCAATATGAATGATTTTCCAGAGCAGTGCCGACCCAATGATTTGCCATGTTGCTGCGCCCCATAGAATTAGCGGACCGATGGGGTCGTGATACAGCACAGGCAAGTAAGACGGGTTCGCCATCCCAAGACCAAATGCCATCAGGGGAGGTAAGGCGATAAGCATCCCCGCAGTTAGCCGTCCGTGCGCCGATTTTGCCTGAACATCACGGTAAATCCGGAATCGATCCCGAATTACGCGTGCGAGATTCTCAAGTATCTCCGCGAGATTCCCGCCCGTTTCCTTCTGGATCAGCAATGCTGTAACGAAGAACCGCACATCGATCAGCGGAACGCGTTCTGTCAGATGCTGCAGCGCGTCCCGCAACGGCAGTCCGAAATTTTGTTCCTCGAATGTCGTCCGGAACTCCCCCGCGATCGGTTCCGAAGCTTCACTGGCGATCATCCCTAGACCGGTCGCAAACGCGTGGCCCGCTCGGATCGCCCGATTGAGCAAGTCCAAAGCTTCCGGGAAATGTTCCTCGAAAAGGCGCAATCTGCGACGCCGCTTGACAGCCACATAGGCGAACGGGATTACGCCGGCCACGCCAGCCACAAGAATCGGCAGTGGAAATCGCACATGGAAGAATCCAGCCAGAACGAATCCGAGGCAGGCCAAGACCCCACCAGTCAGGATGATTTTGCCGGGCCTGGTTTTCATCCCGGCCTGCAACACGAAGTCCCGGAAACGCGTCGCCCACGCCCACTGGATCATCATGCGGTCCAATGCCGGCACGCCGCTCATCAACTCATCGCGAACCAGCTGCACTCCTAGCCTAGTGTAGCCGGGCCGTTCGGCTCTTTGCACCGCCTCCAACCTTTGCCGAACCACCTGTTGGTCGCTTTCTGCGGCGAGCGATAGCCAAATCAACATACAAATCCCCGTTGCCACGATGAACGTTACGAATGCAATGAGCAGCGCCATGCTCGAACCTCCTATTGCCGCAGTGTCGGCGCTTCGAACATCGACACGGGTAGCTGAATTCCAGTCACCAGCAAGCGCTCCGAGAACTGCGGGCGAATTCCCGTTGGCAAGAAGTCTCCCAGGACTTCCCCGTTTTCTCGAATTCCTCTCTTGTGGAACGCAAAGATATCCTGCATGGTCACCACTTCGCCTTCCATTCCGGTGATTTCAGCGATGCGTACAATCTTTCGCGTTCCATCGCTCATCCGGCCCATCTGCACGACTACATCGAGAGCCGCGGCGATTTGTCTTCGGATCGCGGTCTCAGGCAGGTTAAGGTTGGACATTGCCACCATCGTTTCCAAACGGCTGAGTGCGTCGCGGGGGCTGTTCGCATGTATGGTAGTCAGCGACCCATCGTGACCCGTGTTCATTGCTTGCAGCATGTCCAGCGTTTCTTCGCCGCGAACCTCGCCCACGATGATGCGGTCGGGCCGCATGCGCAGCGCGTTGATTACCAACTGACGCTGCTGGACGATGCCCTTGCCTTCGATATTCGGCGGGCGTGTTTCTAGACGGACGACGTGCTTCTGGTTCAGCAGAAGTTCGGCCGCGTCTTCAATCGTCACAATCCGCTCTCGATTCGAGATGTAAGAAGATAGAACGTTTAGGAACGTCGTCTTGCCGGCGCCGGTTCCGCCCGAGATCAGGATGTTCAGTCGCGCCTTCACACATCCCTGTAAGAGTTCCAGCATCTGAGGTGTCAGCGACCGGTTGCTGATAAGCTCCTCCGCCGCCAGCCGATTGTGACCGAATCGGCGGATCGACAGGCACGGCCCATCGATCGCGAGCGGTGGGATGATTGCATTCACGCGCGATCCGTCAGCCAGACGGGCATCGACCATGGGGGAGGATTCGTCTACGCGCCGGCCAACAGCAGAGACAATTCGGTCGATGATGGTCATCAAGTGCGCGTCGTCTCGGAACCGAATGTTGGTCTGTTCCAATATTCCTTTGCGCTCTACATATACATTCTTATGCGTGTTGACGAGAATATCGGATATCGTCGGATCGGCCAACAACGGCTCAAGCGGACCCAGGCCGAAGACCTCGTCCAGAACCTCCTTCGCCAGCCGCTCTCGTTCTTGCATGCTCATTGGAGTGGACTCGCCGACGACGAGCCCCTCGAGGATCTGCCCCACTTCGCGGCGAACCTCATCGCGGTTCACTTCAGTCACGCGGTCGAGATTCAGTTTCTGGATAAGCTTACGGTGAATCGTCGCCTTGAGGGCGCCGAAGTCGGTCCTGTCGATTGTGTTACTGATCGCCATTTTCTATTTACCTCTTGTTCTGAAATGAAAAAAATCCGCCTAAACCACTCTTTTTCGCCACCGGGTCGGCGTCGATTCCCGCGATTTGCGCCGCCAGCTGCCGGTATCGGAGACTGAGCCCATTGTTGTGCCCATTTTCGAGAAGCGGCGTCCCCAGGTTTATCGAATTGCTCGCTTTCCGGAAATCATTCGGAATGCACGCGAACACGGGCCGATTTATGTCTTTCTGAATCCCTTTCACGATCTCCTCATCGCCTTTGTGCCAGCGATTGACGATGATTCTTGACGCGATCGGGTTCAATCCCGAAGCCCGTCAGCGCCACCAGGCGTCTCTGCAAGGTCCAAAGCGATGGGACATTCGCCTCCGCGACGATTAAGTTCATCCGCGCCATATTTAAAATGGCGCTCCAATCCGATGAGAATTGCGAGCCTATGTCGACAAGAACCACGTCAAAGTTGTTCTGCGCGACGTTCACGATGCGCTCGAGGGGTGGCACCGCAATCGTCTGCCATTCCTCGGGCTGGATGGCTCCCGCGAGGATCTCCAACTTCGTTTTGTGCTTCGTCAGCAGGCCGCCGAATAAATGGCTGTCCAAGCGGTCCAGGTTGTCAACTGCGTCGCGCACTCCGAACTTGGGGCGCAGATCGAGCAGCAGGTGGGCATTGCCCAGTGGGCGGGCGAAATCGAGCAGCGCAACCCGCTTGTGCGCAAATACCGATAATTGTACCCCCAGGTTCACCGCCACGGTCGTCGCACCAACTCCCCCCTTGGACCCCATCACAACGATCACTTTGTTGTGCGACGGCGGATCTTGTGTATCCAGGTCCTTGACCCATCGAGACAGCATGTCCTTTAACGCATCCATGCTAATGGGCTTCGGGAGGAACTCCTGCACTCCGGATCGCATGGCTTCGAGCAAGAGTTGCGGAGTGAGAGGCAACGCTGCGGAAACGGCAATTAGCCTCGTCGCCGGGCGAATTCTTCGAAGATGTGCTGCAAATGTAAAAAACGGATCCGTATCCTGCCCCAGATCAAGCAGAACGAAATCAGGCACTCCTTCTGCCGTACCCGGAATTCTCGTGGCGGGAATCATCCATTCCTTGATCGATTTGACGATGCCCGTCTGTTGCAACGCCGCGACAATCTGCGCCGAGCTCGTCTTATCGCCGCTCACGATCGCTGCTGTTAACACGGCCCCAATGCCTCGCCTTCAGTTTTCGTCTCGCCCGCACATCCACGGATTTCCAGCCTGATTACTTTTGCGGCGGTGGTTTCTGTTCCACCGGGACAGTCGATTCCATAAATGGAAGAGGAAACACCGGCCCTGTCGGCACATCGTTCGGCGCAAGGGGCCGAACAATGCGCGGAGTCACGAGGACCAGCAACTCGTTGTCCGATTTATTCATGGAACGGCTCTGGAAAAGCTTGCCCAGAATCGGTATATCCCCGATGCCCGGAATCTTTTGGAACTGCTCGGTCACGCGATTGTCGAGCAGACCCGCGATCGCAAAACTCTGTCCGTCTTTCAAATTCATTTCCGAATCGACGCGATTGGTCGCCACTCCCGGAAGCACGAATCCCTGAAGCGTCACGGCATTCGTGTAGTCCAGCGAGCTGACCTCGGGCTCGACCTTCAAGTGGATCACCCCGCCGGGCATCAAGGTCGGGGTAAAACTCAAGCGGACGCCGTACTCCTTGAATTGAATGGTAACGCTAGTGGATCCTGTTGATCCGCCGGTACCTTGCACCACCGGATACGGGAATTGCCCGCCTGCCAGGAAACTGGCCTGTTTTCCGGACTCGGTCAGCAGGTTCGGTTCCGCCAGGATTTCCAGAACGTTGTTCTCCTGCAGCGCCTTGATGAAAACATGCTAGATTGATGTCAGGACGGAAAATTGCCACATTCAATAAGTTACTGATCAGGAAGTCGTTGCCGGATGGGGTAGTCGTGGTTGAGCTGCCGTTGGTTACCGATTGCGTTTGCGCCAGCGTAGGTGGAGAGAACTGACCCGTGCCAATGGACATTGGCATATTGCTGCCGAAGTTCCGCAAAATATTCACGCCGAGCGTCTGGACTGCTTGCCGGTTGACTTCCGCAAACCGGACCTGCAATGAAATCTCCGCGACAGGTGTCGGAGGAATTTCCATCAGGCTTGTCACTTTCGGGGTGCTGTTCTTCACCACTTCCAGGATCTTGTCCGCCACCTCCGCGGACGAAATTCGCCCGGACAGCATTACCACGTCCTTTGACGTTTCCACCTGCACCGGCTCGGCAGGAAACACTTCATGGATCTTTTGCGTCAGCCCGAGGACGTCAATGTCCACCAAGACCTCGAACGATTGGCTCTGCCCGGACTCATCCCACAAGATCAGGGAGACGCCGCCGGGGGCTTTGCCGTTGATGACCAACTGAGTCGGACTCACCACTACCGCTTCGGCGATTGCGGGATCCGCTAGCGAGACACGCTTGATCCGATTGGGTGACGTGATCACCAGCGAACGCCCAACCAACAGGTGCAGCGTTTGTGCAGACCCTGACTCCTGCTCCTGATTGGCTTGCGGGGGCTGAGGTAGGGGAGTCGCCGTCTGCGTCGCCGGAACCTCTGCCCGCGCCTCTGGGGCTGGAACCGCAGCCGCCAGCCGTTGCGCCAGCGCGGTCCAACCGGAAAACGGTAATCCGGCCACCATGAAGAGTCCGAAAATTCCCACGCGATTTCGTTGCCGTTTCGTCATGTGCAGTAGGAGTTCCCATGCCACTCACTGGTTGTCGAAGGTCTTTATTTCCTTCTTTGATCCGGTGATCACTTCCACGGCGTACGGGGTGGGACTCACAGGAGTTGCCTTCCTGACGTGAGGGGGTACCGGCGCCGCAACAGGCCCTGTGAACAGCACTGCCTGAAGGACCGGAGGCGGATTCGTCAGTTTCGCGTCGATTGTGTTCCGCAGCGCCAACTGGATTTTCCCCTCGGTGCTGGCCATCGTCAGCTTCGTCGCGTCTTCCGGCGTCACCAGCAGCGTGACCACTGGAACCTTCTGTGGTTTGCCTTCGCGGTCCTGCTCCACTTGCTGGCCCGCCGCAAGAACGCGAACATTTTCAAGGATCACCCGCGTGATGTTGTTGTCGGGCTCCGCAGTCTTGCCGGACAGCCGTCCTGTCACTAGAATATCCACCATCGTCCCGGGAATCACGAACCCTGCTACTCCGTTCACTTCGTTCACGGCCACCGAAACCGCCCGCATTCCTTCCGGAATCGTTGCCGGCAAGCCCGCCCCCGCTTCCTTGGGCGCGAGCTTGCTTTCCAGGACAGGCTCGTTCCCCGCCAAGTTAGTCAGCAGCGCCCGCCCGGCGCAATCCTCGACCCGCGTGAAACTTCCCGCGATTGTTTCGTCCGCGGGCCAGGAGATCACCCGAAGATTGGTCGCTTCAAGGCGCGTCCCCAGCTGGATCGGGCGGTCCGCCACTACAATCTGCATCATTACCGCAGGCCTCACGTTCGTGATGCGCTGAATGGTCCGGTACACGTACACGCTGAAGAGAAATGCAATCGCGATGGCTATCGCCAAACCTGTGATCATCCTGTTTCGGTTCATGGAGCTTGTCTCCTTAGCAGCGAACTACAGGTGCGATCGAATCGCGGTCAAACTCAATGCCGCCAGTGGGCCAGCACGAAACTGAACACGGTAGCCGCCGCCACCGCCGCTCCGAACGGCTGCTTGATCAGATTCGGGTTGTCCAGCGAGATTTCCGGATTGGCATGCAGCCCGAACGTGGCGAGACCCATGGCGAGCGTCAGCACATTCCACAAAGTTTCCTTCACGCGCCTCGCCGCCACCATTTGGAATACAGCCATCACTCCGGATATCACGGCGCTTGCAAACAACACGGCCAGCATTTCACGCCAACCCAACACTGCTCCCATTGCTCCCATCAACTTCCAGTCCCCCGCTCCGAACCCGCGCAGAAGCACCAGCGGCAGCAATAGGCCAAGCGCCAGGCCCGCCCCTTCCAGCGATATCAGCGCGCCATGCCAACCTTGCAGGATCGCATTTGCCGCGAGGCCCGCAAGCGCTCCGGACACGGTCAGCAAGTTCGGGATCCGCCGAGTCCGCCAGTCCATCCACCCGCCGTAACACGCCAGAGCAAGCGCCAGCACCCAGATTGTCAGGCTGATATTCATCAGGGTTTTTTTTGAACTCTGGCCGCTGGGCGCATAACCCCAGCGGCCAGGTAGTCCTTCCCACTTTCGGTTTGTGTGACGTCCGCCAGATTATTAGCAACCAACCTGAGTTGTTAGACAGGTGTTGGCATTAGTGAATATGGTGTTAATCGATGCACCAATCGTCGGAAAGATCGCTGCTGCAGTTAGCGCAATCAAGGCTACGAGCAAGGCATACTCGATCAGGTCCTGGCCCTCCTCTTCCTTCCACAGCCTCTTCATCATTTTCTTCATTATCTCTTGTTCCTTTCGTTGTGTTGGCTAAGGCTGGGTCGCTTTAGACGACACCTGCCCCAGATTAGGAGACACGCCCGTCCGCTTGAAAGCATTTCGACTGCCAGTTTGAAAAAGCCTCCCGCCTAGGCTTAACCTCCTTGTTTTCATAATACTTGACACGCTTTGCTGCCACCGTCCCTGCCCCAAGCGTCACCAATTGAGGACGCTTCGATTGCCGGTCTTTTTTAATTTGGTGACGGTATCTATCCAGCGGAGAAGAGGAGCTCTCAAAAACTGACCTGTGGCGATTAACCAATTCTGGGCGCACCATGCGGGGAAGACGGAGCGGTTCCCCCGGTTGAAGGGTGGCCGCGAGGCTGTAACGCTATTGTTGTGCAATCAAGCTTGACGCTGCCTGGCGCGATGCGAGTGAAATGCTCTCAGTGTTATGGTAAGCGCCACCAGGAAGAAGCCGGTATCAACAAGCAGTTCCGTGGCCGGATTCGTGTGGTTGACAAGGCCCAGTATCGCGGAGCGCGGCAGCGAAGCCATGAACACAAGGAGAGCACTGGTAACTAACGATACCCAACGCGTGCAGACCCCGGCAAGCAGCAGGGCGCCCAGCGTTAGCTCCACCCACGGCAAAACCCGTGCGAGCCATTCCACCGCCCCGAGAGGCAGCGTTCGATACGAGCCGATGGCCGCCGCAAGGAAGAAATAGTAATCCCGGAAATGCCACGCGCCGTTGAAGTGCAGCTTTGCGTATGCGCCGAATACGAGAATCAGACCGAGGAGCACCCGCACTACGGGCAGACGGCTTCCCGGCCGGCTCGGCGACGGCGTCCGGGAGGAATCCATCGCAATGGGGCTGGGTGGCTCATCCATCGGTGCCGTATTGCCCTCTACCACGGCTACATGACCTGCGTGGAAGGAGGAACTCGAACGGGAGCGGCAATGGGCGCCTCCTCTTTTATTTTTTCAATCTCCAATCGGTTGATCAGGCGATGCAAGTATCCCCGCGCAACCCCCAGCGCTCGCGCGCTTTTGGCCTTGCGCCATCCGCACTCGCGCAGCGTTCGGAGTACGAGTCTGCGCTTGAACTCGCGAACTTCTTCCTCGTAGGAGCGAGAGAGCAGCGGCACGTCGCAGCTGGTGCGCAACGCGGCTGGTAATTGCCAGAGTTCTATGGTTTGGCCATCGGACAAGACCACGGCGCGTTGCACTGCGTTCTGCAGCTCGCGAACGTTGCCCGGCCAGGAATACTCCTCAAGCGCGTGCAGCGCAGCTTGCGAAAATCTCCTGGCTTTTCTCTTGAATTGCACGGCGGAGCTCTCAAGAAAATGTTGTGCCAGCAAGGGGATGTCGTCGCGCCGTTCGCGGAGCGCCGGCAGATGCATTTGAACCACGTTCAAGCGGTAATACAAATCCTCGCGGAACATTCCTTGCTGTACCATTTCGGCTAGATTGCGGTGAGTTGCGCAGATGACGCGAATGTTGACGCTCAACATGTTGTTGCTTCCAAGCCGCTCGATGGTGCGTTCTTGCAGAACGCGCAGCAGCTTAGGCTGTAATCCGAAACCGAGATCTCCAATTTCGTCCAGAAACAACGTCGACTGATCCGCGGTCTCGATACGGCCGCGCCGCATCGTGAGAGCGCCGGTGAACGCACCCTTTTCATGTCCGAACAGCTCGTCGTCAATCAGCGTATCAGGAAGGTTTGTACAAGAGAAAGCAACGAGCGGACGTTCGCTCCGGCTGCTCATGCGATGAATTGCGTGCGCGAGCAATTCCTTGCCCGTGCCCGTCTCTCCGGTGATAAGCACATTGACGTCGCAGGGGGCGATCTTCCGTGCCAAGGAAAACAGCTCCCGCATAGCGCTTGTCGTTCCGAGAAGTTCGTGCAACCCTCCCGACCCTCGTGCGTTCGCTTTCAGACGCTCGACCTCCTGCTCCATCGCATGAGACTTGTGGGCACGCCTCACGACAAGGCGCAGCTCCATCATGTTTGGCGGACTTGCAATCGTGTCGTACGCTCCGTGCTCGACGGCATCCAGTGTGATCTGGCGATTGCACTCGTCGCAAAGGGCAACGATCGGGGGATGGGAGGTTATCTTGCAAATTTCCTCTATGATGTGGAGGCCGCCGGATCCGCAGGGGCCCTGAGTGCTCCCCGACCGCAGGTCAAACAGAACAACATCGCACCATTCGAGGAGATCCGCTAACTGATTAGCTTGTACTTCGTTGCTTGACCGAGTGACGAACTCAGGCCCCAAGGTGCGAGACAAAGGAACCGCAAAACCCAATTCTTGACTTAAAAAACACAATCGTAAGCTCTCTTCGGGCACTCTCTCCCCCTGTCGAGCAGGCCCCCCTGCCCCCGATTGCCTCCCTGAACCCCCCAACGATAGCAGCGTTCTTGGTCCAGGAATTACCGCAATCACCACCAACGACACTGTCGGGGCTGAATGCGGACTTTATGGATCGCGCAACTGAGGTTCCAATAGTGGCCGAATCGAGAGTCACTTAAATTAATATCTTAAGTGAATTTATTTGAGAGATATAGGATTTCCTAGGTGTGCACAAATGTTGACATCAATATTTTTCGCATGAAAATTTCTTCCCAAATGTAGAAAACAATTTCTCATTTTTCCCCAATGTTGTCACCTGTCGGTTACTCTGCCTGCAAATAAAACTGCGCACGAAAGTGCCCATGCCTCAGCGGTTGACGTGGTCCTCCTCAGTCAAAGGGGGGATGCCGACGAGAATCTCTACCTCAACCGGCTTGCCCTCCCTCAGTGCCGGCTTAAAGACCCAGCGGCTAAATGCGATACGTGCTGCCTCATCCATTTCTGGCAAAACGCCCTGGTGCACAACAAGATGTTGGATAGTGCCGTCTATCGCAATGACTCCCCGGAGGATGATAGTTCGGTGAGAATTGTCCACCGGCAACGGGAGGCGCTTAAAGTCGAAGCGTTGGGTGAGATCGACATCCGGCGGGATTAGAGGTCTTTCGAGATGCAGGACGGTCGCGGGAGTTTCTGCCATGCTCTTTTGAGTGCCAGCAGATTTTTCGCAATACTGCAGCGACCAATTCTTTCCCGGCATCGGCAGGAAAATGGAATAGATTGTTCCGCAATGTAAAGCACCATAAACATTTAAGCCGCCTCCGCCAACCGGGCCCGCCGAAACAACGAATGCGTTCCTGCGCACGGCTAATCGCGCGCGGGACCGGAAACACCATGTTGTTCGGGGATATAGGATCAAGCGTCCCGCGCAGATCCGCTCCCGGCTCCCGGTCCTGTGATGCTCATTGTCCCGAAAGTCCCCGAGTTGCCGCCGCCTCCGCCACTGCCTGCCGATCCAAGACCTGTGCTTCGGTCACCACCCAGTCCTGCCACGCCATTGCCGCCGCTCGCGGTACCATTCGGACCTCCACCGGGTGCGCCGGGATCTCCGCCAGCGGGCCCAATTGAGAACTCGCCCCAACGGTTGCCACCGGGCAATGAGATTTGATCCGTTGGGGCACTTGGATCAACTCCAAGAGCTACGATATCTCCAGGTTGCGTGGAAGGCGTCTCCAAGGCGTTTCCCACCGTGTTCTTCGGGCTTTGCAGACGCAATGCCTCGCCAGCAAGCGGAATGGCCAGGCGGGGTTGAGCATTCGAAGGCTTGAGCAGCGTCGTCATCGGAGCGGCCGGGTTCGCGTCCATGGACGGAGCGGCAACTTGAGGGAGTTGGCGGTTATTCAGAACTGGTTTGCCGATGTCGAAATTCAATGTTGCTTTCGGCACCTGTACCGGTGGCATCGAGACGATATTTGGCAACTTTTGTTCCGTCGCGATCTTCAGGTCCGGCGGCGAGGAAGGCTGGTAAATGGTTTGCCGAGAATTATCTGGATGAATCGGATTGGAAATAATCGTCATACTGGGGTGAATAGCCGTGCTTCCCAGAGCCGGAATTGGTGTGGGGACAGAACCCGAGCCAGGGTGGCCGCCGGGCCCCGCTGGAGCAAGGCGAGGCAATTTGGCAGGATCCAGCAGAGGAAGTCGATAATAGATTCTTTCCTCGCGGAGTTGCGCCGAGAACCGGGGCGAGGCCTTGGCGGTCATAACTCGTGGCGAATAAGCCAGAAACGCCAGGGATAAACAATGAACTAGGGCGGAGAGGCCCAGCGAACCTCCGGGAAAATGTGTGCGAGTCAGCCCCGTTCGGCGGAATAAATAATATGGAGACACCGAGGACGGCACGGCCGTGCGGCTCGCGAGAACCGCCAGAGAATCCCAGCAGTTGGCGAAGAATGACTCCCCGCGAACGAATAGGCGGAGCGCGCCGCACTCCGTAAAAGGCGGACGCGAGTCTCTTGAGTGAAACCTCGCAGTTTGGTCAATGGCAAAAAGAATCATGCCGATGGGCTTCTCATTGTAAGCCCGCGTTCCATTGTCATGTAACTATTTCATGTTTCAACGGGTCGGCCAACGAGCATCCACAAGTGAATCTGGGAGCACGTCGAGTACCAAGAGTCCGGGAACCATCTCTCGACGCACCCGACGATGCACCGGACAAATTCTTTCGTCGGGCGTTGCCGTTGCTCAGGACGAGAGACAGTCACCATTCGGAGACGTCTTGGCACATGGATTGAACGCATTTGGTCACGCCTGGGCGCCAATGCTACTTTCCTTTAGCTTAAAATGCGCGATTCGGGGATTAAAGCAAGAGTAGTTGAACTTGGATGCGTTCCGGCTCCGCGACTTTGGTATGACTCTTGCATGGAATCAGTACGGGGGGGTGGCGCTTTTTATGGACGCACGTGCGAATTTCGGCAAGGCCTCGTGGAATCGGGGAGAGGAACCTGATGCGGGAAATTTGGAAGAATGTGCTGCTGCTTGGTGTTCTAATAGTGGGTGTTCATAGCGCGCGAGCGCAAACGGCGCCCGAGTCGGCTGTGACCGCTTCCTCTTCGAGAATGGCAGCCCAGGCGGCGAAAGCACCCACGTTCCCCTTGGCGAGTCCCGCAAAACAGAGTGCACCTCCTCCAAGTTCCGCGAAGCCGACCTCGTCTCCGCACCTTTTGGAACGGAACGGACCTCCTCCGGACGAGGTCAATCGAAAGGAATTTGAGGATAATGCCGGAGAAAAAGGCGGCAAATTATTGCTGCGTTCCGTGCCCAGCGGAGCGGACATTTTCATCAACGATCTGCTCGTGGGGCGGACTCCCCTGTTGATGGTCATGGCGCCGGGACCGTACAAGATCGAAATGCGCGGCGCACGCGACGATTCAGGGCACGCCAACGTGGGAGTCATGCCGAAGGCAACCCGGACGTTAGAGATAGACCTGAAGCAGCGGTATCCGTCGAGCATTTCGATACGCTAGAAATGTTCTGAAGTATTGGTCAGGAAAAAATATGAGCGACAAATCGTCCGGAGTCGATTTCGACCGGCAAGCTTTCGCTCAACCGCAAGCTCCACCCTCGCGCCCTGCGCCGCGGATTGGCGCACTCATTTTCGCTTTGGTTGCCTTTTCCGCCGTCGCCTTTCTCGCTTACATAGGGGTTGCCCAGATCCCGAAAAAGTCCGGGAGCGCCAGCGAGCCCGCATTGGCCAATCTCGATAAACGATTGGCCGCGATTGAAGGGCGGCTGGAAAAACTGGAGCCGACCCGGACAGCGGCAAAGCCAGTCTGGATGGAGACGCCCGTCGATCCGAAACAAACGACCTCGAAGCCCACGGCAAAGTCGCATTACCAAATTTCACCGGCGCCACTACAACAAGCCTACGCATCGGAGCCCTCTGTGTCAGCTCCCGATCCGGCAACCGCGCAACGCTTGTCCAGTCTGCAGCAGGGCCTTGGGGCGCTCCAGAGCGACCAGATTGCAAATCACGAAGCCTGGCAAGCCACCACCAATCGCGTGGCGGAAATACAAGGCCAGGTGGGAACGCAAGGCGTTCAGATACTCCAAAGCCAGGACGAATTGAACCAATTACTCGCCCGCGCGGAGATGGACGCAATTCCGTTCGAATTGCTCCGCGGGGCGAGCCCTCAACAGGTGGGACCTGTGTCCCTTTTCCTGAAGTCTTCGAATCCGAAGACCCAGCGCTACACCCTGTGCGCTTTCGCCCAGTCTACGTGCATCGAGTTGAAAGACCGGTCGCTTCACGAAGTGGTGCAATTCGTTGCCTCGCGCAACAGCGCTCCACTCGGGATCATTGCTACAAAGATTATGAAATATCAAATCCTTGGATATCTTGAGGTTCCGCGAGACCTCAACGCACGCTAGAGGCATCCGGCTGCGTTAACTGAAAAGCGCGAGAATTGAGGAGCGAGAACGTGTAGTTCACCATGCCCGTAGGCGCTCCGCAGTCAGTGGAACTCAAGCCCCATACCCCACCGTGGGTCCAGAGACCCAGAGGGCATGGACGGAACCGCCTCAGAACCGGGCGAGCCAGAATATTGCTCAGGAACCAGCGCGGACGCAAAGTGAAACACGATTCAGGCCGAGCCCAGCGGCGCTAAACCGCCATGGCTGGTCGCCCGAAAGGGAGTGGAAGCGACGCCAAAAATGCCAGTTCACCTAGGTAACTCGGTTGCTCCTCCCGAACGCCGGCTCCACGTGCGCCAGCGCGTAGACGCCATAATTGATCTGGACTTTGGCGCTCAATGGTCAGCCGGTCGAGACCGGGCGAGATGTCGAAAGTAGCATTCAGATATATTACTAATGAGTGATAAACTTGCTCATCGGAATGCGGGATTACCATTCAGCTGCCGAGTCAGCAAAGACGCGCGCAATATCTGTAACCAGTTTCCTCTTCTGAAGAGACAAAATTTGTGATAGGTAAGGTGGGGGGTTCAATCGCCCAGGGGCCCGTGCCCAACCCATGATTCGAGAGGCCCGATGCGTAGCAGCTTCATCGACCGGCTATTGTTACCCACAATTGTAGGTCTCAGCACATTCGTTTGTGTACTGATCCTGTGGCAACGCTTGCTTACAAAGCAGGGCGTCGATATCCAAACTGCGACCAAGACGCAGGCGTTGTTTGTAAAAAACAAAATGGAGTCAGATTTGGGCGAACGCATCCTGCCGCTCGAGCTTCTGGGCGAGCGTTGGCAGGTTCACAGCAAGGACGACAATGCGGATTTGGAATCCGACGCCTCGCTGGTGATGAGCCGATACCCTGTCTACCGCGCAATTTCATGGATTGACCCGACATTTAAAACGACGTGGGTGTCGCCTCAGCGAGGAAGTGGAGGACGCATTGGCACGGATCTGTGGTCCGATGCGCGAACGCGTACGGCGCTTAGAGCCGCTGCGGATAGCGGGCGCGTAACCGTAACGCGCACCCTCAATTTGCAACCAGGGGAGGCGGGTTTGCTGGTATGTGTACCGGTATTCCCGGAGGAAAAACTTGACGGCTTTTTAGGCGGTGTTTTGGACTATCACAAACTGTTTGACTCTATGTTGGAGAACGTGGCGCAGGATTATTGGTTAGTGGTGTATGACAGCAACCAGGAAATCTACAGTCGTACGGGAACCAGTCCTCGTGGAAAAAGCCCTTGGGCCGAGGATGCGGATATCGAATTTCGACAGCTCTCCTGGCGGGTGCGTGTCTGGCCGAAGCCTGAAACACTGGCGTACGCCCGATCCCCGCTCCCCCGCGTAACCTTTGTTGGAGGCATTTTATTGGCTGGTCTTCTGGCGTTCGCTGTTTTCATGGCTGAATCGGCACAGCTTCAGGCGCGACAAGTGGAAACAACCAACCAGGAGCTAAACCGTGAGATCGCCAATCGCAAGCAAACCGAAGAAAGGTTACGTCAAGCGCAGAAAATTGAGGCGATCGGGCAGCTGGCGGGCGGCGTGGCCCATAACTTTAATAATATGCTGATGGTTATACGTGGGCATGCGGCGCTTTCGCTGGATCGCATTCATGCCGGCCACCCCTTGCGTCGGGGGCTAAATGAGATTGTGAAGACGACGGACCGAGCAGCTTCCTTAACTCGTCAACTGTTGGCCTTCAGCCGAAAGCAGATGCTTCAACTGCGAGTGCTGGATCTCAATACCCTGATTAACCAGATGGCGGAACTGCTGCCCCCCTTGCTTGGCGAAGACATTCACCTGATTATGGATCTCGATCCCCAGCTTGGACGCGTGCGGCTTGACGCCGCGCAGATGGAACAAGTAATCATGAATCTCGTATTTAATGCTCGTGATGCCATGCCAGCCGGCGGCGATCTGACAATCACAACCGCGAACACTCGACTAGACGACGCGTGGGTGCGCCTTAACCCGGGCGTTCAGCCTGGCCAGCATGTAGTCCTAGCGGTCCGCGATACCGGGCATGGAATGGACGCAGATACCCAGGCACGTATGTTCGACCCTTTCTTCACCACGAAGGATAGGAACAAGGGAACCGGATTGGGTCTTTCAACTGTTTATGGAACCATCGACCAAAGCGGAGGCAGTATCACCGTATCGAGCAAGCCCGGCGAGGGAACGACGATACAAATTTTTCTTCCGCGTGTCGAAGAAACCATCCAGAAAGTTGAATTGGCGGAAGAATACCCCGGAGCATCCTTTGGCGAGGAAACGATTCTGGTAGTCGAAGATGACGATGCGGTACGCCGCATGACGCGGGAATTTCTAACGATAAAAGGTTATACCGTAAAGGAGGCAAGAAGCGGAATGGAAGCGATCGAATTCCTGGGCAACCACTCGGAACCCATCGACTTGGTGCTTACTGATGTAATCATGCCGGGGATGAAGGGACGCGAATTGGGTGGGCGCTTGGCAGCCATGCGCACCGGCATAAAGATCCTTTACATGTCAGCCCACACCGAGGAGACTGTCATGGATCTTGACATGCTTGTCCCTGGAACAGCGTTCATCGAGAAACCATTCAGTCCGGAGGAACTGGCGTCCAAGGTGAGGGAAGTGCTAGTAGCGAGTAAAGATGGCCCTGGCTCCGGGCCCCTGCCCCTTGGATAGCGGACATTGCTTTCCCAGCTAGGAGAACGATATTCTATGGCTCCCGTTATTGGACTCATTCTCAACCGGGCTATCCCTCGCCAATATTCTGTCCGCCTGTGTTTTCAACAGGATACGGCGTTACCATCCACAGCCAAATCACGATAGCACTCGCACATGGTAGCCTCCTTTTTATCCTCAGCGGGTACGATCCTCCGACCCTTCCACGATTATTGCACGCGGCTTCTTGAAAACCGCTCTCTTCGCCAGCAACTCGGGGTACTGAAACGAAGGTTGTTGTTCACCAAAATTCAGTCCGCCGGTTGTGCTCCGCAAAAAATCCGTACGGCGAGTATTCTTCCTGAGAGATCTGGCTGATAAGTAAGGATTTGCCCTTGGTAGTGGGCGTATGGCATCCTGCGACGCAATGCGAACCGTTCCTGCCTTGCTGCGCGTAGTTTCTTTGGTTTTTTCTCTTTTCCGGGATGCCATCCGTTTCGTCCTGTTGTGGACGCGTTCGTGTGTTTCCCTCTCAGAACCGAAACTTTCCTGCGAGCAATGGCGTTCTCCCGACCTGGCCCAAATGATTGCACGGCGATTGCACGGCGACAAAAACAAAATGCGGGTTTCGGTCGATACTCACGAAACCCGCATTACTACTGGAAATTTATGGTGCGCCCGGAGAGATTCGAACTCCCGACCTTCTGGTTCGTAGCTTGGGAGGAGGAAAATCTAAATGCTTTCGTGTGCGTCGCTTAAGGGCATCATCACTCTATCCCACGTTCTTCAATTGTCCGTAAGCTGTCCGCAGGAGGTTCAAATCCCGATGACGCGCTTCGCCGATTTTCCAGTAGCCCTCTCTAGCGCAGAGGCATAATGCTCCTGTGTCTGCATCGCAGGAAACATTCTCGCCAGAGACCGCACGTCGCATCGTTCAGATTCAGACTCTTACCCTCGTCTGGATGACCGTGGAAGCGGTCGTCTCGTTGAGCGCGGCATGGTTTGCACGCAGCCCGGCGCTTCTCGGCTTCGGCGGCGACAGCGTGGTAGAACTTCTCTCTGCCGCAGTCGTGCTCTGGCGCTTCAATTCGTCATCTCGCGGAGACGACGCGGAGCGGCAGGCAGCGAGGATCGCAGGCGGCTTGCTCTTTGTTCTCGCTGCATTTGTTGCCCTTGCTTCTGTTCTGACGCTGCTAGGACACGTCCCAGCCCGACCAAGTCCCATCGGAATCGCGCTGCTCATCCTTGCCGCAACGGTGATGCCATGGCTTGCAAAGCAAAAGCGGCAACTCTCGGCGGCGACTGGTAGCGCAGCCTTGAGGGCTGATGCTGCTGAGTCTGCCGTCTGCGGCTATATGGCGTTGATTGCTTTGGCGGGTCTTGTTGTCAACGCGATTTGGAGGCTGAGTTGGGCAGACCCCGTTGCAGCCTTGGTCCTGCTGCCCCTGATTCTGCGTGAGGGATGGGAGGCGATGAAGGGCAAGCCCTGCTGCCATGCGGTCTAAATGGACCGATTACGCTTGCCCCTGCAACGCCCGCATCCCAATACCCGGAGTATAATTCGCTCTTGAATCAAAACGTGCAATGAACCCTTCCTTCGAGCAAACACTAATTGAGGTCTGGCGGCAAGCCCTTGTCGAGAACGCTCAGGTCGTCCTGCTAGGCACGGAGCGTTTCCCTGTTCGGCGCACACCCAAGCGCGGTTTACGTCAGGTTGATTTCGTACTCGGCGGGAACCATATTCGTGGGCTTGAACAGAACCCTGCAACGAAGTCCCGTTGGGCGCAAATGGCGCGGTCTGGCCAGAAGGTGATGCAGTTCATCGGCGAGGGTCGCTACGCGGCGAACGTGGTGGATGGGAAGGTGAAGTTTTGTGGTTAGCGAGCCGTGGATGGAGAGTGACCAAATAGCCCTACAGGATTTTGTGTGTGCTCAAAGTATCGTACATTTCTCTTAATCGTTTCTTGCTCTTCTTTTTGTCCGAGCCAAACTCGCAAAGCCAGAATTCCTCCCTCGTGTGACGATCCTTGAATTTGTCTCGGGGCCGGGTTAGTACCTCAGTTGTAATCGGTCACCATACTTTCAGGAAATAAATCCGAAGCTCAGGCGGGACTTTTATTTAGAGGAATCGGCGGCACTGGCCTCGTTAACTCGACCGACGACCTGTTGTGTGGTGAGGTTCTTTGCAAAGCACTCGTTGATTGTTTGTTTGCCGATTGCTGCCAGCGTCGCAAGCGCGAGTTCGGTTCCGTGAATGCTAACACGCCACATTACAGAACCGTCAGGGAAGAGTTCGAACAAGTCATAGTCTATGTTCACGGATGCCGACTTTCAGGGTGTTCAGTGAGCCGGAAAGTTCATGGATTGTGGTTAACACCCTTGATGTAACGCTGGCGATTAACCCTGTTGAGCTGATCAAAGGTGACCAAGAGACAGTTACGAACTGATTGAGCGGGTATTCGCCTTGCGTTTCCTGATTCGACTCCTGTCAGATCGGGCCGAAATTAGGGCCAGACCTTTATTAAGTTCCCGGTCTATCGCCTTTGTGATCGCTTTGGATTCGCGCTCACCACGAGCGACGCGACTGATGTAAGAAGCATCAAGCCCCAAATCGCGGGCCACTCGACCATACAGTCCTCTGAAAAATGAAACTACAGTTGAGCATGGTACGGCGGCTGATCTTTTCATTGTCACCCTTGAAACAAGGCTGATCAATCTTGAACGTTTCCTTCGTTCGACGGACTCGGGCACTGATGCTTGTCGAACGCCTGCTCACGCATCACTTTGAAATGGCGGATAATCTCGTCCAGCGTTAGACCAGTAAGAACACAATCCAGCATGATGAATACGTGTCCACACTCACTGCACACCCATCCCTGAAAACCGGGTTGTCGAAGCTCAACTAACTGGCGTTCCATGATTCAATCTGTTTCTTCGTAGCCTTCTCCCGAACAGACTTCGTAAGATGAGGCCTCGCAAGCTCCCGCTTGAGTCGTGCCAGCCAAGCCGCGTCTGATTCTTTCTTTTTGGGCACGCTCTACACCTACCCTGATTAGCTTTTCTTTTCCATGGCCTCGGCAGCCAAGAGCTTCCGGTCTGGATGCGGCCCGTTTCGTAAACCCCCAGCAGCCAGCACGCACCGCTTCCCGGCTGCGACACCACACGTAGGGCAACGGACGGAAGACAGTTGCTTCGGTGGCAGTTATATTTTCATTTCTCGTCTCTGTTGCTCATGTTCTCTCGACGGACATCGGACGATTTTCTAGGAACGCGATGACCCGTGCGCTATGTATTTGCAAGCCCCCGTTGTAGCTGACCAAGCCCTTCTTCCTGAATTCATTCATGAATTTACTTACCCTTGGGCGGGTGGTACCAACCATCTCCGCCAGGGTTGATTGGCTCACCTTCAGGGGGGAGTCCGACTTCGATTCCTTGGTTATTTCCCCAAACAACAGTAGAACCCGCGCTAGTCGCCTTTCGCTAAAATTGAAAAATTGATCTATCAGGTCTTCCTCAATTCGGACAACCCGCGAAAGCAAATATCTTACAAACAGCGATGCAAATTGCGGGTCTCGCTTGAGCGTGCGGAGCGTGCGCCCCTTTCGCAGTCGAATGATATTGGACTCTCCAATTGATCTCGCCGTGCAAATCCGCAGAGATCGCCCTGCTAAGCAGCCTTCGCCAAAAAAGCTACTTGACCGTAGGATGGCAATGATAGCTTTCTTGCGCGTGGAGACCGCCGTGAGCTTCACCGCGCCGCTCTCGACATAGAAGACAGAATCGGCAGTATCTCCTTGAGAAAAGACTATTTCTTTGTCTCCGTAGTTACGAAAAGTCATCCCAGCACCGAATTTTTTGCGGAGAAGTGTGTGACTGACACCGAAACTTCGTTTGCCCATTCAGGCCTGCTCCTTGAATCAGAAAACGGGTCCAACTATAATCACCAATCGTAGACTCGTAGGATCAGCCCGTCTAGATGACTAAAATTGACCACATACAACATGTGCAAAATTGAACAACCAGAAGTGAATAACCCTGAAATCGGAACGAGCTTGCCGGAAACAACTACAGCATTCCCCTAACAAGTACTCATGTACCTTTCGCATGTCTTCGCTAAACCGCGTC
The DNA here is from genome assembly GCA_963811715.1 of Terriglobia bacterium. Taxonomy (GTDB): domain Bacteria; phylum Acidobacteriota; class Terriglobia; order Acidiferrales; family UBA7541; genus Palsa-360. The sequence goes on along the minus strand of CAWESM010000001.1, from coordinate 623,500 downwards.
AGACCATCCAGAGTAAAAATGTCTGTCCCCTTTGAAAAGGGCCTCGAACTTCTGAGGTTTTTCGGGAAGAAAGCATGAGCCAAGAGCTAGCACTTTTCAGTACTTTCGTCCTATTGCCCTATGTATGCCTGTGTGGTATTATGTGTTAATGAAGCGCACGGCTCTCTTCTTGAGGGAAGACCAACGCAAGAAGCTGCTGACGCTGTCCGACAAGACTGGCGCTCCGGTCGCAGAACTCATCCGCAGGGCGATTGACAAATATCTTCACGAACGAGCAAAGGAACTAAAGTAAGCGGGACGCCGCGTGGTTCGAGCCACACGACGTCCCTGACCGACGCAACCTTTATGGGAGGCTGCAATGGCTGTACGCAAACTACCACCACTGCTGTTCCCGGCAAAGACCCGAGTCCCCCTGCCGGGCTGCTTCACGCACTATTTCCATTTCATCGCAAGCATCAAGCGGAAAAGGAATCGATACCGATACCTTTTTGTTTGCGACAGTCAGCCTCTCATGACTTTCACGAGCCAAGGTCTACCCGACTATTGCCCCTCATGCGGTGTCCCGAAACCACTACAAGGAGAATGCGAATGTTAATCAGCAAGGATAACGGCGGTAAGCCAATTGGCTGGCGGGAGACTTACCAGTCGAAGGACGAAAGCGTTGATGTCTCCGTCCAGCGGAACGTCAGCACGATCACGACCCGAAACCGGAACACGGGCAAAGTTGATTCGAAGACGTTCATCGGACGACCACTGATGCCATCCGATGTCGAGGGGAACAAGTGAACAGAGATCGGAAGCGCAAGCTGGATGTCTTGGCGGAACCCGCCATTTACACCAAAAAGCAGGCGAGAAAGATCGTCCATGCAGCTTTCAAAGCAGGTCTCATCAACGTCTACCACGCCCGACCAACCAACGATCTCAGCGGACAAAATTCTAGGCTGTACGCTTTGAAGCGGCTGTTCCCCAAGATTTTTACCGAGGGACAGCCGGGGCACGTGACGAGGGAGCAGCAGCGAGCCGTAAGAGCCGGGGCGAAGCGGCTCGAAGGTATCAGCACACGTTACGTGAACTGAGCTATAGCCGATCCGCGTGTGGTTCGGATGAAAGGGGTGACGAATGGAAAGCATGTTCGACGAGATCACGGAGCACGCACCGGACGGGAAAGAAGTCACGGAGCGCGACGAATTTCGGAGAGCTTGCGACGCCTTCGTAGTCGCCGAGAAGAAGTTCTGCAAGATTAACCTTTCCGTCCGGCTGCACAACTCTGCCGATGCGGGCGAATGGTTTCCTGCACTGAAGCAGAGGTACACGACCGAGGAAAGAGTGTGGGAGCTTTTCTGCGCTGGTTTCAAGACGACCCAGATGTCGCGCTTGTACCTTGACTTCCGCGATTGCCTTCTCTCAGGCAGAAGCCTGAAAGCCGATGCGTGAATGAGTCCTCCCGCCGCAGCGTCGAAGGCATAGCGATCCTCCTCTTCGCCGCGATTCTCGCTAGCTGAACCTTGGCGCGGGAGAAGGGATCGGGTCTAGCCGAGACTGGAGCGGCTCACTGAACGCCCCGCAGCCGTTTTTTGAACGGGTTCCCTGAGGGATTTCAAATACGTCTGGGAGGTCTGAATGGGATTGCAGATTGTCAAAGAGAGCGATTCGACTCCCCGGAAGGTGGTCGCCGCAGTCTATTCGAGGGTTTCCACAATAGGTCACGGGCAAGACCCTGCGATGCAAACGCGTGAACTCACAGAGTATTGCCAGCGCCGGGGCTGGGACGTTTTTGACCTCTACGTGGACAACGGTGTTTCTGGGAAGAAAGATTCGAGGCCCGCGCTGAATCGCCTCATGGCGGACGCGCACGCCCGCCGTTTTGATGTCGTAGCCTGCTGGCGCTTTGATCGTTTCTCGCGATCCGTGTCTCACCTGTGCCGGGCACTGGAGACTTTCAACGCTCTAGACATTCAGTTCGTCTCGCTCTGCGAGCAGGTTGACACCAGCACGCCCACTGGAAAGCTAGTTTTCACGATATTGGGAGCGGTTGCCGAGGGGGAACGAAATTTAATTGCGGAGCGAGTTCGTTCTGGACTCAAGAACGCAAAGGCGAAGGGCAAGCGCCTCGGGCGTCCAACGAAGCCCGTGGACGTTGGTGAAATCAATTCACTCCGAGCTTCAGGGCATTCGTGGCGGACGATTGCAGGAATGATGAAGTTGTCGGTCGGAACCGTGTACACCGCTGCCCGGTCTCAGCACGCTAAGGTTCTATGCGCCTGACAGCTTCCGATCTTGCTTCATGTCACCACGGAGAAACGTGCCGCGATGATCAGGTGGCTCAAGGAAATGCTTCTGCTCACCATCCTGCTGGTGCCGTAAGAGAGGAGACCCTGTGATCAGGACGCTGGTCAGGCACCTGCTGGTGGACTTCCTCATCTTGGTCGCCCTGCTGACCGCCTCGGCGGTCTTGCCGCTCATTTCTTTCTGGCTGGTACGCGACCCCGTGGGCGGTCAGCTTTTCTTCTGGCTGTCGCCTTGGACATGCGCCGTGTGGACGGTGCTCGTCTCGGTGCTCGTCGGCTCGCGCTTCTGGCTAGGCAGGGAGCACGTGCTCGCATGGCGTGCCTCCCGAGGCGGCTACCTGATGTCGGGCCTCAAGTCCACCGCGCTGATGTTCCTCGCCCTGCTCGCGAGCTATGCCTTCGAGTTCGCTGTAGTTCTCTTTCTGCCCCCGTCGCCGACCGCACTGCGCCTGCTGGTGCTTGCTGCCTATGCGCCTGCGGGAATCGCCGCCCTGTGGAGCGCGGCGCGTGGGTGACGTGGTGAAGTTCCGCAAGGTGGCAGTGCGCGAGCGCAAGCCCCGGCGCTTGACACCCGAGGTTTTGACCGAATTGCTGATGGTCCACAGTTCGTGCATCAACGACCAAGCCGGGAAATGCCCGATGTTTGTGTCAGTCCGCAGCCTATGCTCGGAGGTGAACCAGTTCATGGGCGTAGCGAACGAGGAAGATCGCGGCTTCATGCGCCACGGCGAAATACAAGCGGCGAGACCCTTGAACCGTATTTTCGAATGCTTCTGTGAGGAGCAGGACGACCATGAAAACAGAGGATGAGTTGGACGCGGAGATCGCAAAAATGTTTGATGAGGTGAAAGAGGTGCGCGTTGAGACGTTGGACGGCAAGCCCCGAGTGACCGAAGGTACGGTCGAGGGCGACGCGAAGGAGATGGAAGAGGCAATAGCCGACCTTGTGCGGTCGTTCCGCGAATTCTCGGTGTTCAATGAACGCAGCGTCGATCCGACCGACCCGCTGCGCAGCATCGCCTGGTGGCGTGCGCTGGGCTACTTGGCGCTCGCCGAGAGCAGGGCGAAGGACTCCTTCCTCGGCAGGCACAGAGACCCGGCATCGGTCAGGCAGTACGCAAAGTTCAGGTCGAAGATGATCGGAAAGCGGTACCGCCCGGATGCGTGAGTGGCGCAAAGATCACGGCGAGTTCATCTGCACGAACCTCCGCGCCACGGGCTGGATGTTCGGTGCGTTGTTCTTCAGCTACGTCGCCGAGTTCATCCTGCTCTTCCTCGGGCGCAGCGCCGCCCGACCGTGGCTCCCGCTTGCGTGCTACTTCCCGCTGGTTCCCGTTTGGCTCTGGAGGCGCTTCTATGTATAGGCGCACGGTCTACAATGTCCGCTGCCCCAAATCTCGGAAGCGCATAGCCCTGCAATGCGTGGACCTGCTGGTTCCGGGCGCGACGCAACGGCAAGGGACAAAGGTAGCGGGTCGCATCCTTGCGATGTGCGACAAGGGACAAGTGAAGGAAATTTCCGAAGACCGCCTGCTTGACGTGATCCTCGGCATCCTGCAAGTCAACCGCGCCCTTTTGAGAGACGGGCACCTTGAGCACGATGACCATGCACCCTATTTCAAACGGCACCTGAAAATTCTCCGCAGCTTGCTCGCCGAGGCGCTGCGATGAGCATCAAAATAAGCAAATCGAAGTTTGTCGCAGGCTGCCAGTGCTTGAAGCGGCTCTACTTGCAGGTACACGAGCCGGAATTGGCTACCGAGCCGGATGCTGCGGCAGGGGCGATCATCGAGCAGGGGCGTGAAGTAGGTATTCTCGCCCGCCAGCTTTTTCCGGGCGGCGTCGAAGTTCGCAGCGAGGGGGGCTTGGATCAGGCGATCCGCGCCACGCGAGAGCTAGTCGCCAACCCTGCGGTCCCAGCGATTTTCGAGGGAACGTTCGAGCACCAGAATGTTTTGGTGCGCGTCGATATTTTGCACCGACGCCGCGACGGTCGATGGCGTCTCGTTGAAGTGAAATCCACGACCAATGTGAAGGATCAGCATGCCGATGATGTGGGCATCCAGTATCGAGTTGTTTCTGGGTCGCTGGACGTTGCTTCGGTGTGCTTGGCTCATCTCGACAGGCACTACATTTATGCGGGCGGCGACATCGACGTCTGCCGATTCTTTAAGATCAGGAATCTGACCCAGCGAGCCGTGAAGTTGCAGCCCACGCTAACAGTTCAACTTCGGTCTGAGTTTCGCATCCTCGCCATGCCGGAGCCACCGGACGTCGCTCCGGGTCGGCATTGCACCGATCCGGTTGTGTGCGAGTTCTTCGACCGCTGCAATCCTCCAGTAGCTAGCGACGACATCGGATTCCTGCCGCGCATCCACGCCAGCACGGTCGAGGCGCTTGAGGAAATGGGAGTCCGATCAATTCGGGACATCCCTGACGATTTCGAGTTGAGCGACATTCAGCGTCGTGCTGCGACATGCGTTCAGACTGGCGAGTCGTGGTTCAGTCCCGAACTCCGCGATCTGTTGGACGGGTTGACCTACCCGTTGTACTTCGCCGATTTCGAGACTTTGAATCGGGCGATTCCGCCGTTCACGGGAATGCGGACCTATGACCACTTGCCTTTTCAATGGTCAGTCCATGTGCAGCGACAAGCGGGCGCAGAGCCAGAGCGCCACGAGTTTCTTGCCGCCGATAGCAGCGATCCTCGGCGCGAATTCATTAGCTCCCTCTGCGCTGTGCTCGGCGAAAGCGGCAGCATCGTCGTGTATTCCTCGTTCGAATCTAAGCGTCTTTCGGAACTCGCGACTTGGTTTCCTCAGTTCGCAGATCGGATCAACGAAATCCAATACCGTCTGTTCGATCTACTACCCATCGTGCGGGCACATTTTTACCACCCGGCGTTCGCCCGATCGTACAGCCTCAAGTCCGTGCTGCCCGCTCTCGTGCCTGAGATGAGCTACGACGGGATGACGGTTGCGAACGGGCAGGAAGCCGGACTGGCGTGGGAGTCGCTCTTGCGCGGCGGCTTTGATGGCGGCGAGCGCGAGAGAATTCAGAAAGCCCTGCTCGATTATTGTGCTCTGGATACGCTGACTCTTCTTAAGCTGTTAGAAGAACTTCGACTAGCCTCCCGTTAAAGCGACGCGAGAAAAGTTGCTGATGCCGTAAGAGCATCGCAAGATGCACCTCCTTTCCTTTGCCTGTGCTGCTATCATTCCACGCCAATGCCCGAGACACTTGAGCCAAAGGTCAAGGAGACGTTGCGAGCCTACGCCCGCGAGGTCAAGACGCTCCCCAACGAAGCCGCCAAGCGGTCGCGCTTCGCCTCCGTAATCGCTGAGCTTTTCCCCGGCACGACCGCCGTCTCCGAGTTTTCCCGTGGAATCGAGAAACTGATCCGCATCGACCAAGCGGCGGGACAGAAGAGGGGACGCGCCGACGCCTACTATGGCAACGCCATCATCGAGTTCGAGAAGTCGCTCTCCGCCACGCTCGAAGAGGCGAAGCGTCAGCTTTGCGAGTACGTCGCCGGGACTTGGCAGAAAGAAAAGAGGGAGTCGCTGCGTCCACTGCTGGCGATAGCGACGGACGGCACCCGTTGGATTCGCTATCGTCCCGTGGTTCCCGAGGGGAAGGAGCCGACGCCGGAGAACGTCGTGCTGGACGAACTAAGCGACTTCAAGCTGACAGACGAGACGCTAGGCGAATTTTGGCTGTGGCTCACCAGCCTTCTGTTCAGGGAACAGCAGGTGGAGGCGACCGCCGAACAATTCCAGCTTGAGTTCGGCAGCCAGAGCTTCCAGTTCCACGAGGGCATGGCTGCGCTCAAGCGTGCGTGGGCGAAGGTAAGCGGAGGGTCGGAAGCCAAGCTGGCATTCGAAACATGGCAACGCTACCTCACCGTCACCTACGGTCGCCTGACCGAGGACACCACGGCGGTGCGGGACATAGAGACCGCGCAGGAAATCTCCGAACTTGAGAATCTGTTCCTGCGGCATACCTATCTCGCGAGCATCGCCCGGCTGCTGATCTGGGCTGCCCTGTCGCAGGGCAAGAACGTCGGGAACCTGCGGGAGGTCGCGAAGGACGTGCTCTCGGGTCGCTACTTCGAGTCCAAGCGGCTTGCGAACCTCGTGGACGACGACTTCTTCCACTGGATTCGGAACGCGGAAGCCGAGAAGATTCTCGCCCCGATGTGGGAGCGCATCCTCTCGCACCTCGCGGACTACGACCTGTCTCAGGTCAAGGAGGACGTGCTCAAGGGCGTCTACCAGCAGTTGATCGACCCCAAGGATCGTCACGACCTCGGCGAATACTACACGCCCGACTGGTTGAGCGAACGCATCGTGGATGAACTTTTACCGAAGCACGGCTACAAGGCGGTGCTCGATCCAAGCTGCGGCTCGGGCAGCTTCCTGCGTGCCGCGATCCACCACTTCCTGAACCATAACCCGGACGGCACCGATAACGATAGGCTGCGCATAATACTGGGCAACGTGCAGGGCATCGACATCCATCCGGTCGCGGTCACTATCTCCCGCGCCACTTACGTCCTCGCGCTCGGCAAGCTCGTGAGCGCGGCACGCAGCCCGATCAACGTCCCGGTGTATCTGGCAGATTCGCTGTTCCTCCCTCGCGAAGTCGAACAGGACCTCTATGAAAAATTGAGCGGCGTCGAGATCACCTTCGGCGGCAAGAAGAGCGAGAAGACGGTTGTCGTGCCGGACATGCTCATCCACTCGCCCGAACTGTTCGACGCCGCCATCTCCGCCTGCGCGAAAGTCGCCGAGGAGCACGCGGAGAACAACCGGGACTCGAAGAACACGCTCGACAAGTATTTCTCGGTTCACGTGTCGGAGCTTCGCGAGATGCTGAAGTACCCGGACATCCTCGCGGCGCTGTGGGGCTTCACTGAGGCCCTTGCCGAGTTGATACGAGAGAAGAAGAACTCCATCTGGTCGTTCATCATCCGCAACAGCTACCGCCCAGCGATGCTCAAGGAGCAGTTCGACTTCATCATCGGTAATCCCCCGTGGCTGTCTTACCGTTTCATCAGCGATCCCGATTACCAAGACGAGATCAAGCGGCGGGCCGTGGACAAGTACAGGATTGCGCCGAAGTCGCAAAAGCTCATGACACAGATGGAACTGGCGACCGTGTTCCTTGCGCACAGCATGGGAACGTTCGGCAAGAAAGGCGACTCGCGGCTGGGATTCGTGATGCCAAGGAGCGTGCTCAGCGCCGACCAGCACCAGAACCTCATCCTGAGAAAGTATTCGACGGATGCCAAACTGAAACTCACCGGATACTGGGACTTGTGGGACGTGATGCCCCTCTTTAACGTTCCGGCGTGCGTCCTGTTCGCGAAGCGAGACACGCTGAATGGAAGCCCCAAGGACAAACTCCCGGTTTTGGAATGGGAAGGCAAGCTGCCAGGAAGAGATGTGGCGTGGGACGTCGCGAGGAAGTACCTCAGGGCCGAGGAAAACGTGGCTCGGGTCATCTACCTCGGAAGCCGCGCCGCACTGTCGACAGCGCCGGGAGCGACATCACCCACTGAGCCGAGCAAGTATCTCGAAGCGTTCAAGCAGGGCGCGACCATCGTGCCGCGAAGCATCTATTTCGTGAAGGTCACGGACTTGGACGGCAAGGTTGACGCTGACCGCCTGTATTGGGTTGAGACCGAACCGGAGCAGGCGAAGGAAGCGAAGCCTCCATACGACAAGGTCTACAAGAGCGGCAACGTCGAGGGTAGGTTTATTTATTCGAGCGCGGTTGCCAAGAATCTGCTGCCTTTCAGGTTGCTCAAACCAGTCCCGGTCGTCCTGCCTATCGTCGTGACGCACGGGCTTATCTCGGTGCGCGAAGCGAAGCAGTTGAACGACGACGGCTTCCGCCACTTGGGTGAGTGGATGCAAGACGCCGAGAAAATCTGGAAAGAAAAGCGCGAGGCGAAGGCTGGCAAACAGAACATCTATGAGCGACTGGACTACCAGCGCGAACTGACGAGCCAACAGTTGAGCCACAGATACCTTGTGCTGTTCAACAAGTCCGGCACGAACGTGTCGGCTGCCGTCTTCGACCGCAGCGAACACCAAATACCGTTCATCGTCGATTACACCCTGTACTGGGGTTCCTTCTCAAACGTGGCGGAAGCCAATTACATCACGGCTATCGTCAACTCATCCACCGTGAACCTTGCGATTAAGCCGTTCCAATCCACCGGGCTGCTTGGCGAAAGGGACGTGACTAAGAAATTGTTGGAGTTGCGTATCCCGATTTACAACCACGAAGAGAAGTCCCATGTCGCCCTCGCCGAATTGGGCAAATCATGCGCGAAGGCGGCTATGGAAGCCACGCGCTCCGGCGAGTTTCCCATTGACTCAACGGTTGCCCGACAGCGTGCCTTTGTCCGCACCCACCTCAAAAAAGAGTTGAGGGAGATAGACACGCTCGTGGCGAAGCTGTTGAGCAAGTAGCTGCTGGTCTCAAGCCACCAAATCAGTGATTAGGTACGCCAAGGCAAACTAAGAATGACCGATCCTATGAACGCGCTGCGATCATTTCAAGAGGAGTATCTGCTTCACCAGCCACAACTGGAACACGCTGTCACCGACCCGAATCTCTATGCCCATTACGATATGGCCGAGGGGGAACTCAGGGTGACCTACGTGAGGCTTGAGGGCAAGACGGTGACGGCGCTCGTCAATCTCTCCCCGTCCGATCCTGTAAAAGGGAGTCGATGTTACAGCATAGGTTACGCGGTTGCCGAAGCGTACCGAAACCAAGGACGTGCAAAGGAAATAGTCACGGCAGCAATATCGGAGGTAACGCACCAGCTAGCAAAAACCGGACAGAAGATATTCTACATAGAAGCAGTCGTCGGAACCGACAACCAAGCTTCGCAGCGGGTTGCCGGGCAGGTCATATCCGACGCGCCAACCCCGATCACTGACCAAGTCTCAGGTTTGCCCGCGTTCTACTACCGACGCAGGATCGAACCTCCAACGAGGGCTTAGGCGGCACGCGGATTCAGCAAGCCTCTGATCTTACAAAACCGATGGTATGCCTCATCGACCTCTTGCTGGTTCTCCCCTTCTGATGCCTGCGGGCGATCAAAGTACGCGGTGCGATTCAAGACCGCGCCCCGTTTCCTCGCATCAGCGATCTTGGTATCGAAATCGCGGGCGAGGAAATCGACATAACCCAAGATTCGTTGCTCTCGTTCAGCGGCAGCCAATTCGATGACGGCTTTCCGGCTCCGTGCTTTGGACTCCATCTCTTCATGGAGTTCCTTCGCGCTCGGGATGAAAGACGTTGACGCCTCCCGCGCTGCTCTCTTTCCGAGAACAGCGAGGGCGATGAGCAGACCGCCCGCGAACAAGATTAGGGGTTCTCCCCCGGTTCCGCGCAACAGGCTGATGATCGCATCTGCTATCAACGCAATTCCTGTACCGCCGCAAACCTCGTATCGAGACATGCAAAAACCTCCGTGCCGATCTTAACCCAACCCCGGATTCAAACTAAAAGCGCTCGTGGCGAAGCTGCTGAGCAAGCAGTCTCCCAAAACTCGCGGGTGTTCGCCGAGGCGCTTTCGATTAGTAATTGTGCAGCAGAGCCGGGCGTAATGCTGGGATTCCGACGACAAGCTGCTTGCTACTTTCCGTCACGCTGTTGGATCAGAACCACCTGCAAGCTTGAAACACCCAGAGTGGAAGTATCTCTTTTGGCGTGACGCCAGCTTGTATTCGTAAATAGCGTCTTGTGGCGATGCGTATTTCTGACACCACTCGCACTGTATACGCTCGTCCAAGACTTTCTGTACGCTTTGGGGCGTAATTTCGGGTTGTTTGGTCATCGTCTGTATCGTCTCTCCTGCTGTGGCGGTTTTAGCCTGTCTTCTCCAGAAATTCTCCTTGCCAATTCCTACCAGACACATGACTTCCAACAGCGTCAGGCAGGCTCGCCCCCGACTTCATCCGAACAGTTCCTCAAACGTCGCAGCATCGTAGTGCTTCAGGCGGTCTGCAAACTCGTTCACGTAGAACATATCCGGGGAGAAGCGCTGAGCACGTACACGAATCGAGAATTCGGGTGCGTCCTTATTGAGATCGAAGATCACCAGCCCGACTCCGAAGAGCATACACAGTGACTCCAGTCGGCTCTGGTCTTCTTCGGTGAGAGTCCTTGGCATTGCAATGTAAGTCTTCGTCGAAAAAAGCCGATAGGCTACCGCCTGACCGAATGCCACCACGGGTGCTTGCGGATCAATCTTGATCTCTGCCGAAACTATCTCGATAGGGAACTTGATGAGGTTGCTCGCCAGCGGTTTATAGATGCCCACAACATCTGGCGTGCCCCATTTCGATTTCAGACCAGCACCGCCTAACGACGCGACTTCAGTGACCTCATCTAAATCGTTTTTCAACCAGTCGGCGAATGGCTGATAAAAGTCGGATTCCTTGAACTTGACTCCGCTGGGCGCAACCTGTTCTGTAGTTCCAAGCTCAGCAGTCTCGTTCCCCGACTTTGCAATCGGCGTGAAAAGACCTCGGCTTGGTTTGGCGATGTCGTTGGGAAATATCGTGTCGAGGTTCCATACTGCGCCATGAATGGTGTTTTTTGGAGTCTCCGGTGTCTGCTGGGAGATTTTCTCGACGAGTGCGCTGTAGCGGATTCCTCCGGGGTTCTCGTTCACGATAGTGCGAGCGAGCTTTTGAATTTCTTTGCCTGACAGTTTCGCCATGCCGGAATAATACCCCCCACGTTAACGAACGCTAGGGCGATCTTTTGCTCAATGTGCGCTCAGTTTTAGTCGTGTGTCGGGAAACACCCGCTTCACGAGAAAACAAGAACGTAGCCATTGTGCATCGAAGCCGTCCGAAGGAAAAGCGTCCCAGTGCTATAGTAATGAACAAGTAAAAATGGGTGGAGAAATTGCGGTGATTCCAGCTATTATTCGCCGAAATGAAAACCGGAGCGAATCATGGATGGTGGCTTACTCATTAGACTGGTTTCCTCGATCCAACAGAGGAAGCTGGTTATTTTTTGTGGCGCTGGCCTCTCAATGGGTGCTCCTAGCCGGGTGCCCAGCGCGGCTACGCTCACACAACAGATCATTCGCGGATACAATTTGCGAGGCTTTCCACCGTTGCCCCTCTTGGCAACAGCAAACTTGGAGACGCTGTCCGAATATCTGTTTGGTCAAGGACATCAGTCGCTGTTCGTTCGTAAGCTGGTCGATTGGAGACCGTTCCGTCGGGACCCCAACGTTGATCATCAAGCGGTCGCCGATTTCTTAACTTCGACCGCTGTCCAATACGCAGTCACCACAAACTTTGATGACCTCGTGGAAGTCTCCGCGATGAACTTTGGTGAAGACTCGTTCGAGCCAGCGGTAGATGCAGTGACCGCCAATATAGACCACAACCACAAACCTTATCTGAAGATTCATGGGTGCGTTCGTGATCCAGACCTTACCCTGTGGTGTCACAGTCAGTTGAACGGCCCACCACCTGTCAGCGCACCGAACCAAACCTTGCGAGATCGAATAGCTTCGGCAAGTGGCTGGTTGCAAGCGAATGTGCCCGAAAAGGATTTGATCTTCATCGGTTTTTGGTCGGATTGGACTCATCTGAACGATGTATTCGCAAACTATTTTCATGCCGTTCACGGCTCGATGGTGGTTCTCGTCGATCCTCAGGATGCCGCTGCGCTGACGGCGAAAGCGCCCGCTTTATGGGCATGGTCAAACGCAAACGCAAACTTTCACCACGTGCGAGAAACGGGAAACGCTTTCCTCGAAGAGTTGCGGGTCGAGTTTTCCAAGAATCTCTTGCAGCGGGTGCTTCTGGCTGCTGCAACAGGATTTAGCGCAGTGAGACCCGGCGTTCCGATTCCACCAACTGATTTCAACGGACTCTCACTAGACGATCTTTACGCTTTCAGGCGTGATACGGTGGGAGTCTCTTCACAGCGTATACCGCGATATTTTCAGCCCGATCCGTCGATGGATGCTGTAGGAAGAGCGCATTTGCTGTTGCGCAATGGGGGCGCGACCGTCAGTGGCTCACGCTATGTTAGAGGCGGAAACAGATTCCGGGTTCTAAACGGTCGGACGAAGGTCATTAGCCAGATAAGAGAGGAACTCGCAGAAGAACCACCTGCGCCGCCCTCTTCGTTTAATGAGATCATTGTCTGCGCAGGCGGCTCCGAGGACGGCGGAGTTCCGAGCCATATCGTTCGAGGCGGTACGCCACCAACAGTCGTCCGGGCGGGAACTGTCGCCCGTTGGGTGTCGTTAGAGGACGCTGTTGCCGAGGGATTATTTTAGGAGACAAGAGGCTGTGCGAATCATCGAAGAAGCAAGGGATGTGCTCGAAAAATACAACTACATCGTGTCTCTTCGCGGCGAGGACATGTTGCAGTTTGAAGATGAAACGCTGTTGGGTTTTGTCTGTGAACTCTCTCTTGAGTCTTTACTGCAAACGTGGAGCAGCAGACAGGACGATTTCCTAAGAAACAATGCTCGACCCCTCGCTAACTCTGCCCTAAAGGCATGGAATTTGTATTCAGTGTTCTTGAGTTCCGATGTTCCTGACGAGGCTACGCAAAGAAGCATCGTCCCGATTGAAGAGGACTTCCGAGCGAGCAGGAAGGTTGTTCTGGCGGGAGTGCAGACAACCGCCGACGTAATACGCGCTCTTTACCCTTTTATTCCGATACAAAACATCGCCGCTCTGGAAACATCCGACTCGCTTCAAAAGTTGCGGGGACGACTCTCAGCGTTGCCGCCAGCGGCTGTCGATGTACTACTCAGCGAACCGAGCGGTACCGAGTCGATTTTGAAGAGCTTTCAGGAAGCACATGAGATTAAGACAACTTGAAATTTCAGCGTTCCGAGGATTCAAGGAGCCGACCACCATTCCGTTTGGTTCGGGGTTCACGATAATTACCGGGCAGAATGGAAGTGGAAAAAGCTCCATCTGCGACGCATTAGAATACGTCCTTACTCGGCATCTAAGTCGATTTGGTTCAACCGATGTCGAGGGCGGCGAACGCATCGACGACTACACTTGGTGGCGGAACGGCGCAAGACCTGCGAATCGACAGGTGAAGGCTGTTTTCGACCTTGACGATGGCACCATAGGTGAAAGGACTGCCACGCCTTCAGGAATAAAAAACACATTCGACCAGAATGTTTTCTACGACAAGCGACTTCAAGTGTCCGATCCGTTTTCCCTCCTAAGCCAGACGATGTTGATCCGCGATGAATCTATCGTTAAGTTCAGCACTGATCTGCCTGAAGCGGATCGCTTTGAGTTTTTCTACAAAGCAATCGGTTTGACCGATCTCGTAAACATTGAGGAGCGCTCCAATACACTAGTTAAGGAACTAGGGCGCAGGACGGAAGATTTGGAGAAGGAATATCGGCAGCTTAGAGAGACTGTCGCGCAGATAATCTCCGAGATTAGCGAGGCTAGGACAACGGCGGCTCGCGCAACGGCTTTTGACGTAACCGCCCTTCAACAACGGCTTACCATCTTGACCGGACTGCCACCAGGGACCTCACTTCGGCAACTGGCAGCAGGCGTAACTCGAACACTCACAGATCAAAAGAGCAGAATTGATCGTTTGGAGCGGCTCAATGTGGACTTATCGCAGTCTCGTTCGTGGCGTGAAGACTTGCGTAGGTTCGAGGAACAACGCGACGCGGTGAAGGCTCTTTTAGATGGTGCCGAGGCAGCACTGAAGGAGGCAGGAAACTCGCGAATGGTTGCGGGCGAGGCGCTTAGGCAGGCCCAAACTCGCAACCAGAGGCTCGGCGCACTCGCACAAATGAGAGAGCAGGGTATGCGAATTGGCTTACAGAACGGACATTGTCCTCTGTGCGGGTCTTCGATTAGCTCTGCCGAATTTGATGCACATCTGAAAGAGATTCAAGACCTAATAAACGCTGAAAATCGAACGTTGGCTGAATTGACGGCTCAAGAAGCAAGCCAAACAGTGGAGTACGAGCGACGCAGAAACGAATATCAGTCCCACTCCATTGAACACAGCCGCGCTCTGTCCGATACCGAGACCCTCAAGGCTGCAATGGCACAGCTACAAACCGAAGCAGGTCTTCTCGGTGTCAAGTTGGAATCCACCAGCATCGAGTCCGAATTGCTTGAAACGAGAAGGAGGGTAGCGGAACTTCAATCTGGATTGACTCAACTTGAAGGGTCCAGCGCGTTCGATCGGATTGCTGATTTGGAGAAACAACGAGCGATTGCGCAGACCAAAGTTGAGGAAATTACGAAACAGATCGACTTGCTTTCCAAGGCGGCACAAAATGCGAAGAGCGCAGCACACACTACCAAACGCGTGTCTTGGGAGTCAGTGGACGATTGCTTGGCTGCACTTTCCCCGCTTCTCTCCGAATTATTCGTGCGATTAAAACCGCACATGGACTATTCGGAAGTTCGCTATCACATGCGCGGCGATGTTAAGCGGTTCCTCAGCTTTGAAATCGGGCACGGGATCAATCCGCGCTTCATGTTTAGCAGCGGACAGCGACGGGCACTAGGAATTGCCTTCTTGTTGGCTGTCCATTTGTCACGCCCTTGGTGCAAGCTCCCAACGCTGGTGCTCGACGATCCAGTCCAACACATCGACGACTATAGAGCATTGCATTTTGCCGAAGTGCTTTCTTCCATCCGTCAACTGGGGCACCAGATTGTCTGCACGGTTCAGGATTCCGCGTTGGCTGATTTGCTGTGTCGGCGACTCAGGAGCGCCACTCTGGGCGACGGACTGCGGATCGAAATGGATTATGCACCGGGAGCGGGCGCTAGAGTGAAAGATGTGCAAAAAATTCCACCGCTGCCAGAGCGCGTGTTGATGACAGCGTGATGGGTCAACATTACGTTGCTCGTTTTTACCTCAGACCGTGGTCAAAACGGGAAATCTGTAGTGCCTCAATTTCAATACGCGACGAGTCCTTCATCGTGGGCTACGGGCAGTTGCGAACGAGAAGCTCTTTCAAAAACTTCACGCATTAACACCTGAGGAGCATGAAACCTGATTTTCCGTGTTATCTTCGCGTCAAGGCTTGATTTCGATGCGCTTAACGTTGGTTCAAGAGCAGGCGATCTCTGAACTGGGCAAGCACCTCTATGATTTCTTGCCCGGTCAACCCCACCCGTATGCGGATCAGTCCATTTCGTTTCAGGGAGCAGCGCACGCAACCCATTTAGGACAATACTGGCAAGGCGGAAGCAAACAACCTGCAATCGTCGCTCTTCTGAGAGCGACCTTGGAGAACAGAGCCGGAGCTTTTTGTGATCTGATAAATGTGATCATTCGAAAGGCGTTGTTGTATAGGCAAAACAAGGGCAACCCCCTTACCCGCGAGGATATTCAAACTCTGAACGATTTATTGCTGAGAGTCGATTTCAAAATCCCGGAACTTCGTAATCCGAAATTCCTCGACGGTCTGCCGTCTGTCACCAAGAGCGCAAACGCCCCCACGCTTTCCGATGCCAAGAGAAGTGTGTTGCTGACCCAACTGCGTCAGCTTAGTGCGCTTGACCCTCAACCACGGGGGTACGCATTCGAGGAATTTCTGAAAGAACTCTTCTCGCTATCCGGTCTGGCACCCCGGAGTGCTTTCCGCCTCGTCGGCGAACAAATAGACGGAAGCTTCGCACTCCAAGGTGAGACCTATTTGGTGGAGGCAACTTGGCGAAACAGGTGTGTGGGTGAAGAGGAGTTGATGTCCTTCGCGGGCAAGGTTTCTGGTAAAGCAGCTTGGTCTCGTGGACTCCACTTGAGCTATGCGGGTTACACGCCGGATGGCCTTGAGGCATTCGGCAGAGGGAAGCGGACTGCTATCGTCTGTATGGATGGGCTTTGCCTGAACGATACCCTCGCGCACAATTTGAACTTGGCGACGGTGATCGAGCGCAAAGTTTCGGAGAGCCGCAGAGACAAACGAAGCTTTTGTCCGTGTCAGAGACCTCTTTTTGGAAGTGAAATGAATCGCACTGCGGGTGTCTTCAAACTATTTGAGGAAACGGTTGGCGTGCCTCGCACGATTTCGAGGTAAGAGTACCGCCTTCATTTAACGGATGTATTCTGAATCCTCAGATCGGCAAATTCCGCCCCT
The DNA here is from genome assembly GCA_963811715.1 of Terriglobia bacterium. GTDB lineage: Bacteria > Acidobacteriota > Terriglobia > Acidiferrales > UBA7541 > Palsa-360. The sequence continues at coordinate 607,060 of CAWESM010000001.1, read as the reverse complement.
CAAGATCAGCAACTTACAGCGGTGCTGGCTGAGAGGTTTTTCGAACGGTGTCCCAAAGGATGGAGGCGTTGACGGCAGGACGCGGGAAGCGCGGATCAAGGCGGGGTGCAGCCGCAGGACGAGGGCAAGCGATCAAAGACCGATGAGGCACGGACGCTCCAAGCAGATTTTATCGACGCAGTGTAGCCTTGCACCACGTTCGCTCGATGATCAAATCTAATGCGTTCACGATGCCCACGATGAAGATGCTTGCATTCTGCATGGCTTCGACCGAGCAGCCTTCACCGTTGTCCACTGCGACTGCCAACCCTCCAGCCGCCTTCACTGTTTTCAGGAGCAGCACGTCATTGTTCCCGTTGCCGAATGCTGCTATCTGGCTTGGATTGTGCTTTTCTGCATGATCCTGTTTCTGCACGTCATGGCGCTCCGCGTCTCGAAATATCTGCAACCCCAAGAAAGGCATTCCGGCGAGTTGCACCTTTGCGGTACCGGATGAATCGGCAGTGAGCACATCAATTGCAACAGCCCCTTGAAGGTTGCCCAGTCGGTCTTGGACACCCGGAATAAGTCGCCCGTGAAAAGAGAGGGTGCCTGTGTAGTCGGACACGATGCGCGTGATGCGCAGTGGTTCGGCGAAGAAGGGGATCGTTATCTCGATACCAGATGGTATGCTCACGGGTAACACCCCCGTACGCTGAGTTTCCTACATGCGTTCCTGACTGCTGATTTCTGGGACGTACCCATTGTCACTCTGGTTTTTGACCTTCTCGACGATATTGACCTTCATCTTGTTGGGGAGCGGAATGAGGCATTCCTTCTCTTGACGGGAATCGATGTAAGCCCAAACGGCGTCGGGCCCAACTCTCGCTTTGCACACTATGCCTTGACCGAACCAGCGGACGGCAAAACGCCTCGCGATTTCAATGTCGAGCGTCCAACTCAAGCCGTATTTCTGCGGAGGCTTCCACCACTCCGGCATACTCTGCCGAGAGCTCGCAATTGTCTCACGGCTAGCCTTGCCCACGCCCCTGTAGACCGTGACCTTGGCGTCCGGCTCGATGGCGGAAGCGGGCAAGGGAGCGAGGTTCGCGAACTTGTCTCGGTTGCCGAGCAGGAGCGACGCCAGCATGTTGAGAGACCAACCCCCGGCCATGCGCTGCCGCGACCAGGCGTGGAGCAACGACTCCTCATAGACACCCATTTCCTTCATGATGTCCCTGTTGTCGTACCAGAGAGACATCGCTTCCTTATCGCTAGCGATGTTAAGGAATTTCCGCCAGTCGCCACGTCCCAGCGCCTCGGCCGCGACGGGGCGAATCCCCTCGGGGTAGACGGCTTCGAGATTCATGCGTCTCCTCAGAAATCGCGTTTTCACGGGGATCGCCATGAAAGTAATTCCATCATAGACCTAGCGAACAATTTGGGTCATCAGCAAGAGGGCCAAGCGTAACCTTTAAGCAAACAGATGTATGTCTCTGGCGGGCTTACTTCCGGGGTTCTACTGACACGGACACGACCAGCTTGCCGCCCGGTCGTGCGTACTGATCCGCTATGCCCTGAGCGAAATCGCGGATCGTGCCAGCAAGCCGCTTGGGGTCTTCGACGGAGCCGAACACCTGCGCGTTTCTGCGCTCGGTCGCCTTGAGCAGGCCGCGCCAGTCTCCGGTGCGCAGCTTCCGCTGCTTGGAACTTGGCGAAATAATTTCGCGAGGTTTCGTCCCCTCGCTCAATAGCTGCTGCACGCGCCGCACGGTGCGGTGGAGGTTCGTCTCTACCCACTCCGTCCACGTCGGGTTGCCCGGAATCGGCACGCGGCGTCCCGGCTGCGCCCAGCGGTCGCGTGCCTCACGCAGGTACGGGATTATCTCCCTCAGGCTGCGGAATCCTTGCATGCACTTTTCAACAAGTTCGGAGTCGCTGAGCGTCTTCGCGAGGTCTTCTGGGTGAACCAGTTCCGCACCGGGCAGCGCATCAACCATCGCGATGCGCTCGCCTATCCACCTGAGCACAGGCACCACGATTGAGTTGCCGAGTGCCACATATCGCGGGTCGTCGGGGCAGAACTCAGCGGGGCCTCTGTAGCGCACGAGCGTGTAGTCGTCGGGGAAGCCCATCAGGCGCTCCCACTCCAACGGCATGAGCCTGCGCACGAGCGGATGGTCGTCGTTGCCCGCCGGGACCGCTGGGTCGCCTAGCAACACCATAGGCAGAGGGTCGTCCAAGTCGTCGAACTCTTCGCCGTCGATCAGGAGCGTTTCGTGCCTTTTCCGCGCTCCCGCTCGGAGGCAGGAGGACGACTCTCCGCTGCTGGCTTCCCAACTAATGTCAGGGCGGCATTCAAGACGGAGGACATGCGCTGGCTGTCGCGGCGGAGCATTCCAGAAGCCGCCTCCGCCGTCAAAAAGTACGTGCTGGGCACAATCGTCTCCAGAACCACCGAGATGTCCAACAACGAAAACTCTTCTACGTCGCTGGGGAACTCCAAAGTACTGAGCGTCCAGCACTCGGTAGGCGAGACTATACCCGCATTCCGCCAGCTTCCCGAGGAAGGCACCAAAGTCCCGTCCGCCTCACGACGACAGGACACCAGCGACGTTTTCCCAGACGATCCACGGGGGCTGTTTTTCCTTCGCGATTTCGCAGAACGCGAGCGTGAGTTTCCCTCGCGGGTCGTCGAGTCCGAGCCGCTTTCCAGCGAGACTGAAGCTTTGGCAGGGCGGGCCACCGACGAGGATGTTGATTTCTTCCTTCTTGAAGGTTTCGTTTTCATGGATTTTCTTGATGTCTCCGAGATTTGGCACATCAGGGTAATGATGCGCGAGCACTGCGTTGGGGAACGGCTCGATTTCGGAGAACCACGCGGCCTTCCAGCCAAGCGGTTCCCACGCCACGGACGCGGCCTCTATCCCGCTGCATACGCTCCCGAATCTCATAGCAGAATGGTAACGTGGGCACCCTCGCGTCCGTGAAGCATTTGCGGGTGCAGGCTGCCACAATGGTTAGCTGTACCAAAGGACAGCTACGATTTCCGACGCGCACCGCTCATCCAGCAGTTCGCAGAGTCGGCGCATCTCGCACCCGCTCCCGTCTGTATGAAGAGGGAACGGTCGATTTTTCGAACGTATCACAAACGGTCGCTGCAACGAGGCTCCGGCGCTCCAGCCTTTGTCATCGAAGCTCACTGGCATAGTCGAAGTAGATGAAACTTATACTGGCGGAAAAGCTACTTGTGGTCGCTTTCCGGCAGGCTCCTAGAGGCCCCGAACCGAGCGATCTGGACGAACGGAGAACACTTCGCAAATTCGGAGCAGTGTCGTCATGGTGATCGGGCGGCCAGCTTCAATTTGTTGCCAGCGTCGCGCTGAGAATCCACGCGAAATCATGTCTTCCTGAGTCCAGCCCTTCGTTTGGCGGAGGTTTTTAACTCGCATCCCGAGGACGCGGAAGAATCTGGTATGGCTTGCCTCACCTTTTGTTGAACGACACACGAGCAATAACACCACGAGCAGAGTACGTGTCCGCAGATTAGACTAAGGCGTTCGTACGCAAAGGTTGTTCAGCATCCGTGAGCGACAGTCACGAGTCGGAGGCGGGTTGATATGAGAATGAAGTTATGGGGAAGCTGGTTCGGAATCATACTAGGACTGTTTACTGTGTTTAGTCCGTCCCTCAGAGCGCAGAATCCTGTTCCTCTGATAAACCAGCCGCTGGTGCCGACGGTTGCAGTGCCGGGCGGATTAGGATTTATGCTGACAGTGAATGGCACAGGTTTTGTTTCGGGATCAGTGGTGAAGTGGAATGGAAGTGCACGGGTGACAACCTTTGTGAACAGTTCACAATTGAAGGCTGCGATCACCGCCGCTGACATCGTGCTGGCTGGAACGGTCCCAATTACGGTGACAAATCCCGCTCCCGCTGGAGGTGTTTCCAACGCGGAGTTCATCCAGGTCACGAACTCGGCGTCAACTGTCTTACTAAGCAGGTCGGACTTTCCAGCAGGTGGTCCCGTCACTTATATGGTTGCGGCCGATTTTAACGGCGATGGCAAATTGGACCTCGCGTTTGTCCACGGTGGCGGCAGTACACTTTCCGTGGTTTTGGGTAACGGCGATGGAACATTCCAGGCACCGGTCAGCTACGCAACCGGAAACGATTCGACGCATTTGGCAACTGGCGATTTTAACGGAGACGGCAAACTCGATTTAGCTACGACTGACGGAGCGGACAACACTGTTTCGGTTCTATTAGGCAATGGCGATGGCACTTTTCAAGCCCGCTCCGCCCACAGTACCGGAACATTCCCTATCGCAGTTGCGACGGGAGACTTCAATGGAGACGGCAAGCTCGATCTGGCTGTGACAGATGCGTCAGCAAATACTGTCTCGATCCTTCTTGGCAACGGTGATGGTACCTTCCAGGCTCACGTTGACTACACGACAGGTCGCGATCCGCAAGCCGTGTTCGTCGCGGACTTTAATGCTGATGGCAAACTCGACCTCGCCGTTGGGAACCTTGAAGACAACTCTGTCTCCATTTTACTAGGTAACGGCAACGGAACCTTTCAAGCTCACGTGGATTACCCTGTATCATCGTTCGCTCAATGGGTTACTGCCGCTGACCTAAACGGCGATGGAAAGCTCGATTTGGCGGTTGCCAGCTTCAATGCAAGCATAGTCTCGGTGCTGCTCGGCAACGGAAATGGCACCTTTCAGACTCATGTAGACTACGCGACTGCCGGAACAACCGGGGCTGTGGCTATCGCCGATCTAAAATGGAGACGGCAAGCTAGATTTAGTCACGTCTAATGGCCAGAACGGGTCATTCAACTCCTCCGGTTCTGTCTCCATCTTTCTTGGTAACGGAGACGGCACGTTTCAACCTCGCCTTGACTTCAATGCGGGGGGTTCTGAGGACGTGGCCATCGGTGACTTCAACGGAGACGGCAAGCTGGACCTAGCCATCGACGACTTACCTAACAGTTCCTTCTCCGTACTCTTGCAGGCTCCCACCGTGACAGGTCCAGGCGCGACACTTTCAGGAACAAATCTTACTTTCAGCAGCCAACCTGTCGGAAGTAGCTCTGTTTCGCAAAGCGTGATTCTTACCAACAATGGAGGTGCCTCCCTCGCGATTTCGAATATTGCCATAGCGGGGACAAACAGCGGCGACTTCACTGAATCGAGCACCTGTCCTGCAAGCCCCGCGACGCTTGCCGCAGGAGCAAACTGCGCTATCGCGGTTACTTTCCGACCCACTGCTACGGGAACCCGCAGCGCCTCGGTTACTGTCACTGATAACGCAGCCAACAGTCCCCAGAATGTGTCGCTGACCGGGGTTGCGACAGACTTTTCAATTTCTGCTGCGACAAGCAGTAATTGTCCGAGCGGTGGGAACTGTTCTCTGTCCGCGACGGCTACTGCGGGACAAACAGCGACTTATAATCTTCAGGTTGGACCTGTTAACGGCTTCACTGGGACTGTGACACTTGGTTGCACGGACGCGCTGGCGAAATCCACGTGCACAGTTTCTCCAACTTCCTCCACCGTGAATGGGACGACCGCTACCGCGTTCACGGTGACCGTGACAACGACCGCGAGTTCCGCATTGGGACCGCTCTCAACGCCAAGAACGTGGAGACCGCCGTTGCAGCCGATGCTGAATCTCCATATTTTGTTCGTATTGGCGTTGCTTCTTGCCGGTTTAATCGTTGCTGCACGGCATTCAGGCCGACGCCTTCTCCCTATTTCTGTGCTCCTAATCGTGAGCCTCTTGTGGATCGCCAGTTGCGGCGGTGGCAATGGTAGTGGTGGTGGAAACCCTGGGACACCCTCAGGCACAGTGACGATCACCGGTACCTCCGGTGGTGTGAACCATTCAGTTTCCCTAAACTTGACGGTGAACTGATATTACGGAGAAGAGGTTCATTTCTTGGGCGATACGCTAAGTTCGGTCGGAACTGATGGCTCCGGTAGTATAATTTCTCCATGTCGCTCCACAACAACACCGTCCCGCAAGTCCTCTACAACACGCCAGACCCACATTCGCAGCCGTCCGAACTATACAAGATCAATGGCACTGTTCTTGCAACTGCAACTGACCCAGTGAAGTGTTGGGTTATCCACGAAGAGCATGGCGTTTGGGACGAGGCGACGAAAAGGTTTGAGAACAGGGCTACGACTCTGTTGCCAAATGAGCCGCAGCATGGCCTCTCACTTGACGACCTTCACGATGAAATCAAGAAGCAGGTCATGGTGCGGGTTCGAGGTGGGTTCAAGTATCAGATGGAGTGGTACCCTTACGAGCCGCCGTTCTTTCGCAAGTACGAAATTGCACCAGACGGAACGAAGAAACGGTATCTGTAGTTCGGAGGAGGATTAGATGGCGGTTCCACCACCCACAACCAAATGTGAAATCTGCGGCACGCCAACCAACGCTAGTTTCGGCTCTCCCGGGAATCTGCATTATTACTGCGAAGAACACAAGAATGCACTGTTCACACAGGTGACTGGAAGAGCGCCCAAGAAAACACCGAAACCTGAGAACTAGTTTGGCCCAAGCACGACCCAGTTGGTCATCTCGCGGCCGACGGAACGGTTCACGTCTTCCACTCAGGAATCATCAAGAGCTTGGTACGTGCCGGGGGATTTTTCGACGGCAATCGGTTAACCTTCCATGTCGGTGGGTATGGCGGTGTGCAGCTTCCACTAGCCTGCGGCTGTATTTCCTTGTCGCCTCGTCCATCGCTCACTCCTCCTGCGAAGGCTTCCGCGATTCGTCCCGATCAAACCTGAGAACCAAGGTGTTCCCCTCGACCGAGAACCCACCGGGCTTGAGGCCCTTTCCCAAGGCTTCGCGGATCATAGCCACCTCGTCCGGCTCCAAGCCTTGGACGAAAATGTCCTCGCGCACCAGTCGGGGGCGTAAAAGCGGAGACTTCCATTCCTGCGTGATGTAGTTCATTCAGCCTCCTCGTCCCGGCAGAAAATCCAGCCTTTGTACCACCACAAATTCTTCCTGAAGTGGTGCCAGCAGACGGGAACCGTCATGCCGTACTTACCCATCCCCGGCTCCCACCGGGTCTCGGCGTCACGCTTGCAGCCTCTCACGCGGCACTTGTCGGCGTGGATCATTCCGCCTCCTCAATGTCAAAGCCCTTGCCCACGGCGACTGTGCAGGTGCAGTCCTTCTTTTCCCAGCCGCACTCCACGCAGTAGTCGGCGAAGCTGTCGCCCTTGGCGACGGGTTCCTTGCTTAGCTTGGCGCACTGGGCGCAGTAATTGGTGGGCACGCCGTCGTCGCCGAGGGCGACCCAGTTCTTGCAGGTTCCCGAGGCGCACTTGACGCCTTGGACTTTCTTGAGGCAGACGCCGCACGCCTTGATGTTCCTCTGGTGGTCTTTGTACTGCGCGAGGAGACCGTTGGTTGAGGACACGCCTTCGCCGCAGATAGCCTTGTGTAGTCCCTTGACCGAGCGGAGACCCCCGAGCAGCTTGGGGTTGAAGATGTGGGTCTGCGCCCACATCATAGCGTCTGAGGGGTAGCAGGTGTTGTCGTCGCACTTGGCGAGTATCTCGGCGAAGAAGCGGAACTCGTCGGACGTTGGCGTCGCGCTGGACTTGAACGCCGACCAGCAGTCGCCCATAAAGAGCAGGATGTCCGTGCGGTTGTAGACGACACCGGAGAGGGGCATCTCTACGGCGAACTCGTCCTCGTCCTCGTCCGGGTTTGGGTTTGCTTTGTCTTCCGCTTCAAAGGCGTTGGGGTAAGCAGCCACGGTTTTTGATTCTGATTTCAAATCAGCCTCAAATTGATTAGTCGGTAGATCAGTTGCATCTTCATCTGAATCCTGCTTCTTAACTGAATCCGCTTGAGGAGCCGCAGGCGACGAGAGCGGTACTTCAAATGAATACTCCTTCTGCTGGTGGAGTTTTTCCCCCTCCCTCCGGTGGAAATTTTCCTCTAGGGGGGTGGTGGAAAAATCCCTGTGGGGGGTGGTGGAAATTTTCCCCCACGGGAGGTGGACTTTTTCCACCACGGTGGAGTCCCCGCCGTCCGGTCTCTTCCGCCGTTCCACGTAGCTCGTCCACCCCTTGGCGCGGAGGGACTTCTTCACGGTCTTCACCGTGTCCACGTCTATGTCCAGTTCCCGAGCCATCGTCTTGTTGCCGGGGAACGCCGTAAGCTCGCCGTTGGTGTGCAGCCAGATATACATCCAAACTTTCAGTTCGTTCCCAGTGAGTTCCCCGAGCCTTGCGCGAAACGCAGGGGCGTCGGTGATTATCTTGAATGGAGCTTTCTTTTTCTTGCTCATCTCATCCTGCTTCCCCATCCTTTGCGCCGTGTCGGAGGGCGTGTCTGTAAGCGATCTGGGGCTGGTGAGGATGAGGTCAACCAGCCCCCGCTTTGAATCTCCTTGCGGAAGACTCACGACCTACCTCTAATACTCATTTTCTCGGCTTTCGGGGGCGTCGTCCCCTTGATCGCCGGGGCAGGTCTAGCTCCTCGCGCCAAGCCGTGACCGTCCTCTCGGAGATGTTCAGAGCCTCCGCGATTTGGCGGAACGTCCACCCCAACCTGTGCAATCGCGTGAACTCCTGTTGCAACATCTCGTAGTAGCGCGGTGCATTCATATACCTATGGAGTTGAAATTCCGTTTTCGTTTCCGAATTGGCGAACTTCCCAAACCGTATTGAGAGGTGACACACATGGCATCTGTGGAAAGACCGATATGCGAGTACGGCGGTATCGGCGGCTGCGCCCGTCCCGCGACCCACGTGGTCTGCTTTCACTTGCGTCGCTGGCGGCTTTCGTGCGACAGCCACAAAACGAAGTGGAAGGGCGCGTACTGGATCGGAAGCCTTCTCGGCTGGAAGCCAGACGCCGCAGCCGTGCAGGGGGAGTGGTGCGACGAGTGCCAATCGCCATGACGGCAATCGTCGCCGTTATTTTGCCAAGCCATCCTTCCAGTTCGGCGGTACAAAATCCTCGATTTCGAGTGCCTCGTTCTTCAACGCCGAGGCCTTATTCTTGAAGTGTTCCAGTCCACGCTTCATCTTCTTCCCAATTCCCGTATGCTTGTCTAAGGCCTTGTCAGGGATGGCAGGCAGCTTGCCGGACCGGATGTCCTCTATCGCAGCCTTGGACTCTCGCTTCGCCGTCTCCCACATTTCCTGCGTGATGGGAGGCATCTTGCCATGATTCTCCTTTATCCAGATTGAGATGTTGTCGGTGAACCGATGCTTCCGTGCACGGCAGACGATGACCGTTGCCAGGACTATGCACAGCCACTCGGGATGCGTCCGGCTTTCCGCTATTTCCCGATATACCATCTCCAGCCGCTTGATTCTCTTCTTGAAGCCACGCTTGAGGAGAAGGACATCATCCATGACACCGATGTCCGCCAAGCCGATGTCCTCGACGCAATGGATGAGTAGCTGCTTCCAGCAACGTGCCTTCTTCTCGAATAGGACACGTTGCCAGCGGATCGCCTCGTTCTCCTCACCGTCGCGGACGGCTTTGTGGAGGAACGATTTCACATCCAGGACAGAGACCTTCTTTCCCTTGTAGGTTCCGACGAACTGCGACCATTCCGGCGTCCGTCCCATGGCTATGCCGCCTTCCCGCTGCCGAGAAGCCGCTTATACTCGGATTCCAAGGCATTCAGGGTTAGTTCTACAGCTTTCTGCCACTCCTTGTCAGACATCTGGTCACGCAGAGTAAAGGCATGAGTGATGACCTGCTTTGCGGCTTGGGAGGCCGCAAGTTCCGTAACTACCTCTTCCGATTCCTGCTTCTCAGGAATTACTGGCAGCGGAGGTTCGGCGGCAGGCTTCGTCTTGTTCGCAAACCGCTTGTCCGTCTTGCCTTCCTTGCGCAACAGGCGGCGGACGGTGCTGCTTGAGACGGGGAAGCATTTGTCGATGAACTCGTCAAACGTGTGGCAGCCGTCTATCGCCGTCCCCCTAGGCTTCTTGCTGAATATCTTCTTCACCTTCTCGGCTTCGTGCAGGACGGCGGCGGCGTCCTTGTCGAGTTGCTGTCCTAGCTTGAGGAATTGGTCAACGGTGGCACGCTGCGCCGCCGTCAACGGGAAGGCGGTCATTTGACCGCCTTGCGTTTTCGTTGCCTTTGTCGGCTTAGGTTTCTCGGTCGCAACTTCAAATGAACCTAGTTTCATTTCGTTTTCACTTCAGTTTTTGGATTTACGCCTGGTACTAGGCTGATCGGTGGGATCAACAGTTGTAGAGGGGCGGCTGACTGTTGAACAGCCGCCCCGGGGCCTTGGGGTGCGCCCCCGAGACCCTGCGCACCTGTGAAATACTGCAAAATCGGGATTTCGGGCTTAATGTTTGACAAACATTCTGGATTCCCCGAAAGGAAACGAGGCGTGGGCTTTTGCTTCGGGTACTGCGAGCTTAAGGCTTGCGTCAACAACCCATTCCGGCGTTATGCCTGCCTTGACCCAAGAGCGGTTGTAGTGGATGTAGTAGGCACCTTTCCGAAGCCTCAGTCATGCGGAATCGCTGCGGTCCCCCTCCCGATTCCTGAGGTTTTCTTCCAGAGTGCGTATTTAGATAGTGATCGCTTCGTGGGTCTCACATGATCAGACGGATCGCGGTGTCAAAGGACAGAAGTCTTGCAACAGTGCCTCTCCATCTTCGGCTTGATACCTGCGCCCAATGCGGGTGTCATCCTGCTCTGCCGCCCAGAATCCGTGGTGGCGCAAGGACAAAAGCCTGCGGGCGCGGGAGATCAGCCCGCCGCATTCTCAACGGCAACCCCACAGGCCAAACCCAATTTTCCCGTCATAACTGTTGAAGCCCCTGCCTCGGTCGTGGAGCCGCCGCCCACCCTGTTGCAATTCCCCGCTGGCGATACTAATGTCCAAGCCGCGACGCCACGTAAGCGGAGAGGCAAGAGCATGACCCGCAGACGTGGTCAAGATGGCTCAATTGAGAAAAGCGGTCGGTGGAAAGTGGTGAGATTCTGGATCGACGTTCCCGGTCAGGAGCAACGACAGCATGCGTGTATACGCATCTGCCCGGCATCTGGCTCGGGGCTTCTTAGTGCGGCAGCACAGCGGCGGCGTGCGCGTGAAATCATCGCCGAATCTGGTGCCGACACCGAGGAACACTTCAATAAGGTCGTGGTCGGGAAGAAGGTAGTGACTTTCATGGAGCAGGCGGAGTCGTGGCTCGACTGGCTCCAGACCCGAAACAATGACCCTATCCCGGAGACGTCGGTTCCGAGCATCAGATCGGCTCTCGACAAATGGTTAACTCCCTGCCTTGGAGATTTGCCCTTGTCGGAAGTTGGCAACAGTGCTCTCAAGAATCTCGTCAGCAAGATGAAGGGAAATCTGTCCCCGAAAACACAGCGCACCTACGTTGGCTTCGCTAAAGAAGTCCGCAAGTCACTCGTGGACGACGAGGGCGAGTTGATTTTCCCCGTCACTTGGAACAACGGCTTCATCGACCTTCCCAAAATCAACAAGCGCCTTCAGCGCCGAGGCAAAGTCACTGCTCAGGACATCGAGCGGCTGATTGAGCTAGCGTCAAAGGAATGGGTCTGGATGCTGTACATCCTCGCGCCTGCTGCCGGGATGAGAATCGCGGAGCTTCTGGCGGTCGAGATTGACAAACACATCTCGCCCGACTGCTCCATGATTGTGGTCCGACAGCAAGTCAAGGGAAACAAAATAGTGCAGTACCTCAAGACCGACGCAGCTTACCGCGTCGTTGATCTTTGCCCCGAGGCCGCCGAGATTCTTCGCAAATTCATTGGCGACCGCAAGGGATTGCTGTTTCCGTCTAGGACGGGCACAACACCGATCTCCTACTCCAGTCTCCTGAAGCGCCATATCACACCGGACTTCAAGAAACTCGGAATCAAGGAACCCGGTAAGGCCGCACACGCATTCCGGCGTTTTCGTGCTTCCATCCTCGGGATGAAGTTCGTGGACGAGAACCTAAAGAAGTTCTGGATGGGTCACGAGAACAACGACATCACCGCTCAGTATGCCGAGCAGATGTTCGAAATGAATGTGTGGCGACAGACAGAGGTGGCTAAGGTCGGACTCGGATTCAACGTTCCGGCGTTCGTGCCAAAGCCAATTGTCCGTAATGTCCGTAAAAATCGGAAGGAAATCGAAGTTGCAGTTGCAGGCTAAAGCACGAAAGGAACATGGGTTAGAGTGGTGCGCCCGGAGAGATTCGAACTCCCGACCTTCTGGTTCGTAGCCAGACGCTCTATCCAGCTGAGCTACGAGCGCACTGTTGCGAACGGAATTCTAGCATGTCGAACACTGCTCGGCTAGACAGGTTGCGGAAAAAGGGGGATAGCTGTCATTCTGAGTGCCGATTTTGCGCGAAGAATCCCTCTTGCTCTTTTGTCTCGAATCAGGAGGGATTCTTCGCTACGCTCAGAATGACCACCAAAACACCTTTTCAGCAAACGGTAGAAGTGTGGAGCAGTGGCTTCTACCGTCCCGCCGCGGCCATCGCCATAACGTCTTGCAGCCCGTGCATCATCGCCGCGAATCCCGGCAGATCGAGCGACTGCGGGCCATCCGACAACGCCCGCTCCGGGCAGGGGTGCACCTCAATGATGAGTCCGTCCGCGCCGATCCCGACTGCGGCGCGCGACGCGGCGGGCACCAGGCTTCGGCGGCCGGTGGCGTGCGATGGGTCTACGACAACCGGAAGATGGCAAAGCTCCTTCGCCAGCGCGACTCCGGCCAGGTCCATCGTGTTGCGCAGTTCGGAGTCAAACGTCTTGATCCCTCGCTCGCACAAGACCACATTCGGATTGCCGCCGGACAGCAAATACTCGGCAGCCAGCAGCCATTCCTTAATCGTGGCCGAAGGTCCGCGCTTCAGAAGAATTGGCCGCGGCACCGTGGCGAGGCGGCGAAGAAGCGGATAATTCTGCATATTGCGTGCGCCGACCTGCATCATGTCGGCATATTCCACGACCGCGTCAAGGTCTTCTACGCCCATCACTTCCGTCACGACGGGCAAGCCTGTTTCTTCGCTCGCTTCTTTCAGGATCTTGAGCCCTTCGACGCCCAGGCCCTGGAAGTCATACGGCGAAGTTCGCGGCTTGTAGGCGCCGCCGCGAAGAATCTTCGCGCCCGCCGCTTTGACTCCGCGTGCGGTCTCCATCAATTGCTCGCGTGACTCGACCGAGCACGGCCCGGCCATCACGACGAGTTCCGGCCCGCCGATCCGCACGCCTTTCACATCCACGACCGTGCGCTTCGGCTGCAGCTCCAGGCTCACCAGAGTGAAGGGCTGCGAAATCGGAATAATATCCTCCACGCCCGGCGCCACTCGTAGGGATTCGAGTTCGCTCCGCCGCCCGCGGTTCTTGCCCACGACGCCGATCACCGTGCGCTCCGCGCCTTGGATGAGATGAGGCAAAAATCCGCATTCCTTGATCCTGTCCATGACGTGATTGATTTGCTCCTGCGTCGCTGTGGATGACATATTTACGACCATCGACTTTCTCCTTTAACGGTGTTTCCACGAGGGCCAAAAAAAATGCCGCGAACCCTGTGGGTTTTCGCGGCCAGTTCCGGGAATCTTTTCGCGCTTTCTAGCTTTCCGTCCTACCTCAAATCACGCGCGATCCGCCCCTGGCCGCTCCCCACCATGGGAAGCGGTACGTAAAGGCGAACCAATAATAAGAGCGCGTTGGCATGATCAGGCGAATCTCTTTCCCAGCTTGCGGATGTAAGCTTACCCAGAAGGCCTCGGAATGTCAAGAAATTCGAGGGGGTGGCTGGACACAGTACTACTAGCCATCGAAAAGTTTGCACGGCGCGAACATTGTTCGCGGCCTATTCGGAAATTAACACAGAGGACACTGAGAAAAACCACAAAGTGCACAGAGGGTCTAATGGACAAGCAGAGGATCAGACGACGGAAAGAGAAACGCCGATTTCTCTGTGGTTCTCTGTGACCCTCTGTGTCCTCTGTGTTGCGCTTTTAGGACTTGAGCACGGAGAGCACTGAGCACAAATTGTTTGTTGTAGAGCTTCGCCGCGCTGGGCTACTCACCGAGACCGCGTCTTACATCCTCGCTCAGGACGATGGCCTCAGCCACCTCCTTCATCGACTTGCGCCGCTGCCGGCTCTGGCGCTGGATCGTAAGATACGCTTCTTCCTCGGTGACTTTGAGTTCGCGCTGTAAAATCCCTTTCGCGCGCTCGACGATTTTCCGCGTTTCCAATTTCTCGGAGAGATGCAGGTTCTCACTTTCGAGCCGCGCCATCTCGATTTCCGCTCCGACCAAAAATCCGATGGTCGAGATCAAATTGATTTCGCGCTCCGAATATTTGTGCGGGTCGCGATTCTGCAGGTTGATCACACCCACCACCCGGCCGCGGCACATCACGGGCACCGAGAGAAACGCTTCAAACTTGTCTTCCGGCAAATCCTTGAACAATTGAAAGCGCGGATCCTGCGACGCGTTCAGCGCCACGGCCACCGGCTGCCGGTGCTCCGCCACCCACCCCGTAATGCCCTGCCCCAGTCTCAGCTTCAGCCGGTCCACCACATCGGGATGCGCATTTTTCGATGCGCGAAGGATCAGATCCCCATCCTCCAGCGCGTAGAGAAAACAGGAATCGCAGCTCACCACCGACGCGGCGAAATCCACGATCTGCGCCAGCACTTCCTGCAATGGATCGGCCGAGGCCATGCGGCTGGCCATTTTGTGAAGGAAATCAACTTCAGGATTGGTGCCCATGAAAAGTTTTGTCGCCTCAGTACTCACGGAACTAGATTAGGTTGCGGCGCCTCGACTGTCCAATTCTTACAATGAATGCAAACGATAAGCCGTTTGCCTGTTTTTACGCTCCCTTAACAATCACGAAAGGGCGAACCTACATTCCTGATTTGGGATTGGGGCCAGAATGGAAAGGAAAAATTCGACTACGACGTGAGGTTTCGCTTCCGCCGCAAAATCTCAGCACTGCGCTGGGCGGTTTCATTCACGAGGTAACCCATCTTGGGATGCGTGGGCTCGATGTCCGCCGTGAGGCCGTACTCTTGCAGCCTCTCGGAGGTCGATGGACCGATCGACGCAATCAACATTCGAGAAAGGCCCCGCCGCACAGCGGCTTCCTGATTCATTTCAGCCACAACTTGAAACAAGTGATTCATCTGTATCCCCGTGGTGAACAGGACCACGTCGAATTCCTCTCGACCAATTGCCGCGACCGCGGCACGCAGCGGCCCAACATCCTCCGGCAAACCCCATTCGTACACAGGCACACGTGTCACCTGCGCGCCGCGATCGGAAAGTCCTGCCAACAGGTCTGGGTTGGACGTGCCATATTCCTGCACCGCGACTCGGCGACCCTTGAGCGGCACGGAGTCCGCTTTTTCGTCGAGCGTTCTCAAGAGGTCGCGCCAGGTATTGGGTTCAGGCACAGCCACCGTCACAGGCACACCCAGTTCCTTCAACACGGCTATCGGCTTAGGACCGCGCGCCACAATTGTAATTTTTCGCAGCGCGTCTACAAACTGCTCAACGGGATAGACAGTCTCCACCACACGGGTGAGCGCGCGCGTCCCAACTCCGGTCAAAAAAATGACCATGTCGAAACCGCCTTCGGAGAGCCTTCGCGCGAAAGCCACTCCCTGCGTGTTGGACGCAAGCGGTATTTCGCGCATCGAGGGCGCCACGGTAGCTTTGCCTCCGTTGCTGGCGATCAATTTCGCCATTTCCGGCGCGCGGCGGCTTTCCAGCGACAGCACGCGCAGGCCTGCAAAACCGCTCTTGGAGTTTCCAGTTTCCACGATCAACATGATGCCGCATTCGGAAGGTTTCTTCCATCCCGAGCGCCACGCCCTGAATCCCCGCCGACGCGCACCCCCATTTTCACAATTGTTGAATTAGCTCGTATCCGATAGGAGTCCAAGCCGCAACAACCACGATGACTCGGTTCACGGGAGCGCGTATGTTCATCTTGTACGATGTACGGAACTCTTGGACCGGAATCGGAGAGACACATGGTTTTCGTGCCCTTGACGATCGTAATTGCAATAGGCCTGGCCTTGTGGCTGCGCCCATGGCCGCTTTTCCTGGCGCCCGATGAATCGAGCACCCCGAAAGAGCAGATGTCCGGGCGAAACGTTGCCTGGGAATTTGGCAAGTGGGTTGAACGTCAAGCCCGCGCCCGGGGTCTCAACGTTCGCGGAGTTGCCCGGTCCATTCCAATCGAATGTCCCCAATGCCACAAAACTTCCAACTATTTCGTCTATCCCGATGAAGTTTGCGAGCGCTGCTGGCGCGCCAGCCTGAGGCCGGTGCCGACGCCCGTCAAGGGCAATCACCTGTAATTCCAGCTGACGGCCGCCCGCGACCTCGATTGCCTCCTTCAAATCGGCAACCAGCCTCCCCGTTGTCCCATTCCGAGCGCTCTTGCCAATGGGTAGGCGAATCCTGAAACCAAAGCACGCGATTCCTCCGGCGTCATTATTGTCTTGCCGGACCTTGAGCGTCCTGACTAAAATCCATCCAGAAATGTACAATTCGTGTGTGGACCCGGCGACAGGTTGCGGGTCGGGGTGTTCGCCGCTTGCATACTTAACGTCAGTCGCTTATGCATCCTTTAACGTCGGTCGCGGCATCTGTGGGCTAATATGTCCACCACGGCTGCGACATCGAGGGGAGAACTTTTAGTGAATTCGAAAATGGCGAAGTTTGTTGCGGCGGCGGGGATCCTACTGCTTTCTTTGCTGGTCTCGGTTCCATCGCGCGCGCAGGTCGCTGGCGCCACTCTGTCTGGCGCCATCACCGACACTTCCGGCAAGGCGGTTCCCAGCGCCAAAGTTTCAGTCAAGAATGTTGCCACGGGTCAATCGGCGGAGACTCAAACGGATTCGGCCGGACAATACGACGTACCAAACCTCATGCCCGGGGATTACGAGATTTCCGTTTCGGCGCCGGGATTCAGCACCAATATATCCAAGACCACGATGGCCGCGGGTGCCCCGCAAACGATGAACTTGACTTTGGGCGGCGTGCTTTCGCTCGAGGACCTCGGTATTGCTCCTGCCCAGGCCCAGGGAAGCGCCCAGGATCAGGCGAGGCTCGACAAGCGGTCGCATATGCTCAAGGTCCATCAGCGGCTCGGTTTGATCGCTACCTTCCCTTTGGTCGCGGCGGTCTTCTCTGGGCCCTCCGCTGGGGGCAGGAACACCAGCACGACCAACCGCTATTTGCATACGGCTCTCGGCTCGGCGGCGGCGGATTTGTATTTCACGAGCGCTTACTTCGCCATCTTCGCGCCCAAAATTCCGGGAACCCAAACGCGTGGGCCCATCCGCGTGCACAAGGCTCTGGCCTGGATTCACGGCCCAGGGATGATCCTGACTCCCATCCTAGGGGCGATTGCTTTTGACCAAAAAAGTCGTGGGGAAAGAGTTCATGGAATCGCCAAGGCGCATGGGGCCGTTGCCGTCGTAACAGCCGCGGCATATGGAGCCTCCATTTTGTCTGTTTCCGTTAAATTCTAAAGAGGTGTCGTGAACAAAAAGATAAAAATACTGATCGCCTTCTTGCTCCTTGGGCTTCCCACCTTCGCTCAAACCGATAGTCAGTGGGCTCTCGAACAATCCATTCTCACCTATCACGTGTCTCACCCGCTGCATCAAGTGGAGGCCGTCAGCCACGCGGCGAAAGGCAAGGGAGTTTGCCACGCCGGACAATGCGATTTCTTGATCGCGGTTCCCGTGAAGTCCTTCGATTCCGGGGACAGCAACCGCGACCTTCATACGCTTCAAGTGGTGCGCGGCGGTCAATTTCCAATGGTCACCGTGCGCACGCATTTGTCGGAAGACGCCTCCGGAGCAGCAACGATTCGCGCCGACTTGGAGATCCAATTCGCCGGACAAACCGCCAAGTACAATCAGATTCCTTTCCAGCTAGTGATCCAGGGAAACGAGACCCAGATCTCCGGAACGATTCCCGCCACGTTGACCGATTTCAAAATCGACCCGCCGTCACTCTTAGCAATACCGGTGAAGAACGAAATCCCTGTGCGCGTGGAGATGACTTGGCGGAAGGAAAAATGACGCGCTCCGTAAGCGATTCACTGATCGCCGCGCATCTCCATTCAGGTATGACGGTGAAGTCTTCTGATCCCAGGATGTAATCCAACCCGGGACTGGCAGAGTAAGAACTGCCGCGACATCAATCCCTGAGTCGTCAGACCCAAACCATTATTGCAAAAGGGGCCCCAGCGCCGGCAACGGCACCGCGCTTTCCTTCAGTGCCGCGTCGTGAAATTCGGAAAGCACAAACGCCGAGCCCTTGCGCTTCTTGTATTCTTCGCGCGTGTCGAGCCAACCTCGCAAGCCCACAAAATACGTCGGTAGTTGACAAGACGTAAGCTGCGCGCGTTGCAGCTTGGCCGTCGCTTCTTCCTTCTCCTGGAATGTGTCATTGATCATGAGGTCCAACGCTTGTTGATCCGTCATGCCCATGGTTTGGAGACGGATGTCGAGAATGGAATTCGCGATGGAGCGCAACAGTTGTTTATAAAATGTCAGCCGGAGCTCCACGCTGTTATCCATGAATCCTTCCTCTGACATCATCTGCTGGGTGTACAGCGCCCAACCCTCGACGTAGGGCACGTTGCCGAAAATATTACGCAGCGCTCGCCGCGATTTCGGCTCCAGATTATCGGCGACTTCGAACTGCACGTAATGCCCGGGCATCGCTTCGTGGATCGTGATCTGCATCAGCCCGAACCGGTTGTACTCGCGGAGTTTCGATGCAATTCGCTCCTTGGGCCAATCGCTGGGGATCGGAGTCACCCAATAAAAGGCGCCGAGCTGCGGTTCGAACGCGGGGGCTGGATTGAATCCCGCCACTCCATACGTTCCGCGCATGAACTCGGGCGTGGGAATCACTTGCAGGTTGCTCCGCGATGGAAAGGTCACCAGATGCTTCTGGCGGACAAATTCGGTCGCCAAGTCCAAGCCCTGGCGAGCCTCGTCCATGAAATGTTCCGGCGTCGTGTGCTGCTTGGCAATCGCATCGAGCGCTTCGCGGATCGAATGTGGCGCTGCCAGTTTGGCCATTTGTTCGCGCGCTTCTTTCAAAGCGGCTTCGGCTTCGGACAAAACCTCCTCGGGGGTTTTGCCGGCCACGAGCGTGTAGGCAAACTTCTTGGAATATCGCTCCTTGCCCAGCCGCCAATCGCTGGTCCTCTTGGACAGATCGTCTTTGAGATACGTATTGAAGGAACGCAAGGAATCCAAGGCAGGTCCCGCAGCCTTGTCAAAATCAGCCTTCAGATTTGCCGGGGCCTTCGCGCGCAGCGTCTTGTCAATGAGGTCGATGTTGCCGTCATTCTCTTCGCGCGCTACTCGGTTCCAAACCTCGGGTGAGTCCGCCAGATTCATTTTCGCCTGGCCCATCAGAACAGGCACCAGCGAAAGCCGCTGAATAATTTGCGGGAACCGTGTATCGAGGGGCGCGTATTCAAGCACGAAAGGAGTGAACAATGCATTGCCGACGAGTTCCACGTATACAGTTGGATTGTGCCGGTAGCTTTGAATCTGTTGCAAGTCTAGCAAGGAGAGGTCAATCGCATTCTGGATAATCTGATAGTCGGCGCGCTCTTCGCCTGCTAACGCCTGTTGGTCAATCCCCGCAAGCCGGTCGTGGAACCCGGCATAAAACTTCCGCGTCGCCTCAATACCGGAAGGACTGAAGTCATCGAGTTTCTCATCCAGCTTGACGCCTTGGTGTTCATGATAGCCGGCTTGCGTGGCGGACACGGGCGATAGCGCCAGCGAGCCATACACGAAATCTTCGGTTAGCTTCGAGAAATCCGGCTTCTGTTTTTCCGGCGTCATCTTGCAACCCGCCAATAGAAAAATGAACGCGACAACTGCAACGGAGATCGCATTACGTGGTAGCCGCATGATCTTTCACCATGTCCCTTTCGCGTAGTGTGGATCGGTGCTCTCCGACTTGCCAAGAACCGATCCCGCTTCAATTATTCTCCTTCATACCGAAGCCGTCACAACAGGTTGATGGAAGCTGCGCCCCTTGCGTTCCTTCCCCAGCAAGAGCGTCACGATGAGCACCGCGATGGTGACGATTTCAAATCCCGCGAGCGCCCATTGGTAGCCTACATGTTTTTGCAACAGGAGCTCAATCGTATTGGTCGGTGCGGCGATCAGAATCCCAAGCTGATACGCGAGTCCCGGCACCAAACCGCGCGTCTCGTCCGGCGAAAGCTCGGTCAGATGGACGGGAATTACTCCCCATGCGCCCTGTACTCCAGCCTGCATCAAGAAGGACCCGACGATCAGCGTGAAGAGTGAGCCGCCAAACGCCCACAGCGGAATCACCAGTAAGGATAATGTCATCGCGGAGATCATGGTGCGTCTCCGCCCCAGCCTTTCCGAGAATTGCCCGAAGACGATGGCGCCGAGGATGGCGCCGACGTTGTAAATGATGGCTATATAGGATCGCATCGCCGGCCCTATCTTGTGCACTGTTCCAAGGAAATCCGGGTACAGGTCCTGCGTGCCGTGCGAAAGGAACATCATGAATGTCATCAGCAGAACGAGATAGAGGAAGCTTTTCCACTGACCGGCAACGATCTTGAGCATTGCGACCGTCGAAGGCGCGCGATGCTGCTTCCACGCTTCCGATTCGGGCACACGCGCAGCAATATAGAACGCCAGCAGTGCCGGTAGGCCGCCCAGCCAGAACATCGGCCGCCAGCCCCACGCCGGCAGGACAAACCGCGCCACCACCGCGGCAAGTAAGTACCCGACCGAGTAACCGCTCTGCAATATCCCGGAAAGAATTCCCCGCCACCGTGGCGGGACGGATTCCATCGCCAGCGAAGCCCCGATGCCCCACTCTCCGCCCATCCCGATCCCATAGAGCGCACGCATCACCAAGAAAAATGTGAGATTGGGCGAGAATCCGCACGCCAGCTCAACCACGGAAAAGAAAACCACGTTGGCCATTAAAGGAATGCGCCGGCCATAACGGTCGGTGAGCAGGCCGAAGATGAGGGCGCCCACGGGGCGCATCGCCAGCGTCACAAGAACTGAGGCTACGACCGCATCTTTACTTACATGAAAATCCGCGGCGAGCCTGTCAAACAGAAAGACAACAACAAAGAAGTCAAATGCGTCGAGCGTCCATCCCAGAAACGACGCCGTCACCGCGTGCGCCTGGCCGGATCCCGAAAGTCCCGGCACCCCACTATCGCGCCCCTTGTTAATCAACGACCCCTCCCATCGAAGCAGCCCCCACGCGCAGTGTTATATCGCGATACAGCAACACTGCGCAAACCGCGGCCAATCCTAGCAAGGCGGCCCCCGCGCCGATCTGACCGAAGCACAGCTTCCCGACACCGAACAAAGCCGCGTAAACCATGGCGCAACCGAGCACCCAGGCGAGTAAGTTCCGGCCGAGGTCGCGCGTTTGCGGCAACTCCGGAGCGAGCGCAGCGATGCGTCTCCACCCCGTCACGTGCGGCCGTACTTTCCGGTAGAAGCGGAGAAGAACATCGTCCGGCTCGGCAGGAGTCCGCAAGGTGACCAGGACCCAAACAGCCGTCGTCGCACCCGTCGTCGCAAGCGTCGTCTTCGCAAAGATGACAGGCGCACTGCCGCCGAAAAAGTGCCATTGGTGCAGGACTAGCGTCATCGTCAGAGCTGATGCCATCGCCGAAATTTCACTCCACGCATTGATGCGCCACCAGTACCAGCGCAGCAGGTAGACACCGCCGGTCCCCGCGCCGACTTCGAGCACCACTTCCCAACCCTGGCTGATCGTCGCCAGTTGCGCAGATACGAATGCCGACGCAGCCACGAGCAGAAGCGTGGCGATCCGCGAAATGTTCACATAATGTTTTTCCGAGGCGTCGCGGCGAATGAACCGTCTATAAAAATCCTCCACCAGGTACGAACTGCCCCAATTGAGCTGCGTGGCAATCGTGGACATGAACGCGGCCATGAATCCCGCGATTAAAATCCCGCGCAGCGCGTGGGGCATCGTGGTGGTCGCCACAAGCATGTACCCCGTTTCCGGATGCGCCAACCCTGGATAGAGCGCCGCCGCCGCCAGCGCCGTAAGAATCCAAGGCCAGGGACGCACGGCATAATGAGCGATGTTGAACCACAGCACGGAAAGCAGTCCGTGCCGTTCGTCTCGCGCGCTGAAAATTCGCTGCGCGACATATCCTCCTCCGCCCGGCTCCGATCCCGGATACCAGAACGCCCACCATTGCACGCACAGGTGCACCAGAAACGTCAGCACCGGCAGCGTCCAAATTCCTTCCGCCGTGAGCCCGCGCGAAAAATCGGGGAACATGGCGGTGATGTCGGATGCTCCGGGACCCGCGGCGGTTCGCATGGCCCCGAGTTTTGCGAGCATCGCGGACATTCCACCTGCGGCTTTCACGCCGTAGTAGGCCACCGCGATCACGATCGCCATCTTCAGCACGAACTGAAATAGATCGGTCCACAATACGCCCCAGAGTCCGCCGAGCGAAACATAAAATCCGGTGAACGGTATCAAGAAGAAGATGCAGATCGCGAGGCTCGCGGTTTCGCTCTTGCCGAGCGCCGAGCCCACGATGCTCGTCATCGCTTTGGTCACCCAGCCCAGAATCAGACAGTTCATCAACAGTCCCAGATAAATCGCGCGAAAGCCGCGCAGAAACGCCGCCGGTTTTCCCGCATAGCGCATTTCAGCGAATTGCACGTCGGTGAGCAGGCCCGAACGCTTCCAAAGACGCGCGAACAGAAACACCGTCATCATTCCCGACGGCAAAAAACTCCACCACAGCCAGTTCCCCGCGATGCCTTGCGTGTAGACGAGCCCAGTCACCACCAGCGGCGTGTCTGCCGCGAATGTTGTGGCCACCATGGACGTTCCCGCCAGCCACCACGTGACCGCACGCCCGGATACGAAATAATCCTCCGTACTCCGGCTCGACCGCCGTCGAAAAAAAAGTCCGAGCAGGAGCATCAACAGCAGATACCCGAGAATCACGGCCCAGTCGAGCAGCGTCAGCGTCATGAATTTTGTAGTGGCGCAAGAAACCTTCGATTTGCGCGAATCGGCTGCCTAGTGTCGTCACTAGGAGAGATCGTGTCAAACCAAAAATCTATGAGTAGTAGCTCAATTCCCCGGAAGTCCCAATGCGGTGATGAGAGGATTTTGAGTAGCGCCGGCGTCCCGCCGGCTCCTTGCTTTTCTAGGCGCTCCAACACCGCCGCCAAGATGCCCGCGCTACTTCAACACACTGTGACGTCGGGCCGGAACAATTCTCAGCCCATTCGCCGTCCCTCGAAACGGTGCGTGGCTTCAAACTGCGCCACTACCAACTGTCTTCCCCCTCGGCGCGTGCGGACATCGTGGAGTACAATGCCTGCCGCCATGGCAAACCAGAAAACACGGAGCGCCGTCAATCCTCGCCGCACTGCCGAACAAGGTGCGCGATGACTCGACACGCCCGCGCCGTCGCGGCGCCCCGCGTCGTGAATATTGAAGATTTGCGCCGCCTCGCCCAGCGCCGCCTGCCGGGCGCGGTCTTCGACTACCTCGACGGCGGCGCCGAAGGTGAGATCACACTGCGGGAGAATTGCCGCGCCTTCGATGCGCTGACCTTCCGGCCTCGTAGTGCGATTGCTGTACCGAGTTGTGATTTGCGCACGAAAGTCCTGGGGAGCGATCTTTCTTTTCCTGCGCTGCTTGCACCGGTCGGCTACAGCCGGATGATGCATCCGGATGGCGAAGTTGCTGCCGCCCGAGGAGCAGGCGCTGCGGGCACCGCCTACATTCTCTCAACAATTTCCGGACACAAATTGGAAGACGTAAAGGCAGCTACCTCCGGACCGGTCTGGTATCAACTGTACTTAGTTGGGGGACGCCAGGCTGCCGAGGCTGCGCTTGAACGGGCACGAGCCGCCGGATTTTCGGCCCTGGCCGTCACGATCGATACGGGCACAGCGGGCATGCGCGAGCGTGACGTCCGAAACGGCACGGCCCAGCTGATGAGCGGCAATCTTCTCGGGATGATTCCGTTTCTCCCGCAATTTTTTTCCCGCCCAGGGTGGCTAACATCTTTCTTACTCGACGGCGGCATCCACAAGCTTCCCAACGTGGTTATTCCGGGCCAGGGACCGATGGCCTTGATCGATGTTGCCGCCGCTTTGGCAACTTCTGTCGTGACTTGGAAAGATTTTGAGTGGTTGCGCGCCGTCTGGCCGGGCCCGATTGTCGTGAAAGGCGTCCTCACGGGCGAGGATGCGCGCCGCTCCATCGACGCGGGCGCGGCAGGCGTGATCGTGTCGAATCACGGAGGCCGTCAGCTTGATGGTGTGCCCGCCACATTGCGAGCGCTTCCGGAAATTGTAAAGGCTGTGGACGGTCAAATTGAGGTGCTGATGGACGGAGGCGTGCGACGCGGCAGCGACATCGTCAAAGCCCTCTGCATGGGGGCTCGTGCCGTACTGGTGGGACGCGCCTATGCGTATGGGTTGGGCGCCGCCGGAGAAGCGGGCGTGCACAGAGCCGTCGAGATCCTGCGCGCAGACATGGTGCGAACAATGAAATTGCTAGGCTGCTCTTCCATCGCCGATCTCGATAAATCGTACGTGAACGTCCCGCCTAACTGGCCAACTTAGAATTAAGAGGAATCTTTTCACCAGCCACCAGTCACCAGTCACTGGTCACCAGTCGCCAACAGGAGGAAAGGCCCCGGGTTCGTCAGGGGGATGCAAACCCGGGGCCGGGGGGTTGAGACAGAGGCAGGGCCGGAGTAAACTCGATTTTAGTTTTCAGTTATGCCGCGGAATGCGCGGCCAAAATTCCTAGTTCATCACCATGCTGGCCCAACTGTCTTGCTCCACTGCCAGAATCATTGGTTTGAAGATGTCGATTTCCCAGCCTTCACCCACTCGAAACCGCACCGCGCCATCTGATTCCCCCACGATGACTCCGCGGAGTGGCACTCGCAAGTCGCCAGCCGCCACTTGTAGGACAACCGCCTGGCCTATCCAGGATGCGTAAACGCTTGGCATGGTGCCGATCCCCCCTTAGGCCGATTGAACTGCTTCGAACACTTGCCATTTTCCATTTCGGACCCGCGCTCAACAATGGTACTGGGGCCTCAAATTCATAGGAGGAAAGTACTGTTACCGGATGGGGCACAAAATTTTTCCACTCCATCGGGTGCGGGCTTTATCAGGAGCCCGCCGAAATTGTGAATCGTGGACCCCGCGTACGGGTACGCGGGTACCGCCTCGCTAGTCCCCGCGCTTCATTGCCGGCACCGGACCCTGCATTCACACTGCTTGCATGACGGTTCTACGTGCCCCCGACCGAAACGTAGCTGGTTCGCCAACCGACACTCCGCGCCAACATGGGCAAATGAGTGAGGATGGCGCGGCCGGCGTTGTCCTAGCCCTGGGTGGCGGCTTCTCCCGGGGATTTGCGCATCTGGGAGTCATTGAAGTCCTGCAACAGGAATGCATTCCTATTACTGGGATTGTCGGCACCAGTATTGGGAGTCTGCTGGGCGCCGCGTTTGCCGACGGGATTCCGATCCAAGAACTCTGCGAGCTGGGGCGCCGCGTTAGGATTCGCGACTTTATTCGCTTTCGGAGGTCGCAGCCGCAATCGCAAAGCAACGATCGCATCGGTCAATTTGTACGCGAATGGTTCCATTCCGACCGCGTTGAGGAACTCACCATTCCGACGGGGATCGTCACCACCGATATTGACTCGTGCGCGCCCTACGTTTTCACCCGGGGGCCGCTGGACGTCGCCATTCGCGCCAGCTGTGCGTTCCCCGGACTGTTCGAACCGGTGGAATACGGAGGACGCACACTCGCCGACGGCTGCATCGTCGCCCCCGTTCCGACGGTGGCGGCCGCGCGGATGAATTTGGGCTGCGTCCTGGGTGTGGCTGTGAATTCAGGAGTGGGCACTGGCTCTTTCGCCAGCAGCACCGCCCGAACATCTAAACAATCACTTGAGGTTTCGCGTGCGAATGAGCCCTCGTGGACCAGAAAAGCTGATGTGATGCTTGAACCCGAGGTTCAGCAGATTGGTTGGAGTGATTTCTCGCGCGTGGACGAAGCACACGCCGCGGGCGCCCAAGCGATGCGGCGCGCACTTCCCTACCTGCGAGAATTGCTTGCACTCCGGTCGGAGCGGGTCTCAGTAGCAGCGACCGTGGGCCAGTTCGAAAGCCGAATGGCGTCCTTATGATCGCTCACCAACTGAGAACGCTCATTGTCATCTTGGCCTTGGAGTGGGAACTCTGCAGCCAAGATCCGTTCGTTTTCTGTTACCGTATAGGGTGTACGGTATTTGCATCTCCATCAGGAGACGCGGCGCGCCCCGTTGACACGGGTGCAGGCTCCGCTTAGAGCCCGCTGGAAAATTGATTCATGATCGGATCCATCGAACATTTCCTTCATTTCCTCTTTAACGTTCAGGGCCTGATTGAATGGGGCGGCACGCTGCTGGTTTGCGCGATCATCTTCATCGAGACGGGTTTCTTTGTGGGATTTTTTCTGCCCGGCGATTCCCTGCTGGTTACCGCGGGTGTCTTTGCGGGAAACGGTTATATAAACCTGCCAAGATTGCTTCTCGTGGTTCCCTTGTGCGCGATCGTGGGGGACCAGATCGGTTACTGGATCGGCCGGAAGGCGGGGCAGGCGCTTTATCGCCGCGAGGATTCCTTCGTCTTTCGCAAGCGCCATTTGGAACGCGCGCATATGTTCTATGAAAAATATGGCGGCAAAACCGTGATCCTGGCGCGCTTTTTGCCCATTGTTCGGACGTTCTGTCCGCCGGTCGCCGGGGCAGCCATGATGCCGTACGGGCGGTACCTGGGGTTCGATGTGGCCGGCGGCATCGTGTGGGTCTGGAGCATGATTCTGCTAGGATTCTCTCTCCACAAGATCTTCCCGAACATTGGTCAGCACATCGATTACGTCATCGCAGCCGTCATTTTTCTCTCGCTGTTGCCGCCCATCATCAGCGTGCTCCGCGCTAGGTTCTCGGGAGCCGCCAAGCCTGCTCCCACTGTTCAGCCCGCTGCATCCGATCGTGACTAGCCATGCCGTTTCTTGGCGACCCAATCCGCGAGCCTCACCGAGCAATCATTTTCGACATTGGCCGAGTCATTATCCAAGTCGATCTGACCCGTTCTTTTGAAGCGTTTGGCAAGCGCGACAACCTTTCCGCGGGGCAAGTGTGGAAAGCGTTGCAGACCGATCCGCGCTGGGACGACTGGCAGGAAGGCCGGATGACGCCCCGGGATTGGCACAAACATCTTACCGAAAAATTTCAGCTCACTTTCAGCTTTGAAGAATTCTGCGAGCGTTGGAATCGTGTCCTCGACCCTGTGACGATTCTCCCCGAAGCGCTTTTCGAACGCCTCGCGGCACGCTGCCGCCTGGCCTTGCTTTCGAATACGGACCCCATCCACGTCGCGCACATCGAAGCCACGTTCGGATTCGTCCGGCATTTCCCCGTACGCGTCTATTCCTGCAGAGTCGGAGCCAGCAAGCCAGCCCCCATGATCTACCACCATGCGTTGCGCGAGGTAGACGCCTTGCCCGAAGAAGCCTTATACATCGACGACTTGCGGGAAAACGTGGACGCCGCTGTCCGCCTGGGCATGACTGGATTCCACTTCACTTCAGCCGGTGAACTTTTGTCCGAATTCTCCCGCCTGGGCCTCTGGGCATAGGAAATCAAACCAAGAGCGCCGCCCTTGAAAACCATCAAGGACGGGGCACGCGCCGAACCGGGTATCGTAGCTCTGTATTGAATTAATGAAGTGGTACTATGAAGCCGTGATGTGTCATCAAGAGGAAACGAAACACTGGGCCACCTGCCCACTTCCCGAATGAATTTCTTAGTCATGGAGCGAAGAGAACACCAAAACCCCGACCCTTTAAAGTCGAAAGGGTCGGCCACCCGGAAAAACTGAACCAGTTCCTCGGCGTTGACGTACTGCAGTGGTATCATCCAATCGTGCGCGTTCGTCAGGAGAAAAAACACGAAAGGGTGGGCCACCCGCCAAGGGCAATCGGGAAAGCAAAACCGAAAAGCAGCGCGAAACCCTAGTTAGAGTTCGCTGGCGCGTGGGTTGCCGAGGCGTTTTGGCCGTTAGCCTCTTTGGCATCTAGCCGCTCATAAGCTATTCTTGTCGGGTCGTGGGAGCACGCAATGTCGAAAGCAATTGCCGTTTTGGGCTCCGCTCTATTCTTCATCATCGCGCCATTGATGCTGGCGGCCGTTGTCCCCTGGTGGGTCACGTCGTGGGAGTTTCGGCGAGCGTTTTTCGGCGTCGAGCTCACGCGTGTCCTCGGGGGCGTATTGATCATTGCCGGAGTGCCCGGACTTGTGGATTCATTTGCTCGTTTTGCACTGGAGGGGGTGGGGACGCCCGCCCCGATCGCGCCGACACAAAAGCTCGTAGCGACGGGCCTTTACCGCTATGTGCGAAATCCGATCTACATCGCAGTCGTTGCAGTCATTTTTGGTCAGGCGCTTTTGTTTGGTGACTGGCGTCTTCTCTGGTACGGCGCGCTGTTGTGGTTTTTTTTTCATATTGTTGTGGTGATGTACGAAGAACCGACGCTCAAGCAAACATTTGGCCTGGAGTACGAGGCCTTTCGGGCTAATGTCCCTCGCTGGATTCCGCGGTTGACGCCACGGCGAGTCGCATAAAGGAATCGCTGCAAGCGGCTCGATGCCGGCTGCTAATTGTCGAGCGCGTCGGCCAGGCCTTGCCCGGCTCTTTTCCCATTGAGCCGGGCTTTTTCTTTAGTACCCCCGGCCCTAGCTTTAGCGTCCTATTTGCAAAGTATATAATCGCGATGCGGACCAGTGATCCCGGTAAACTATCCTGCAACCAATGAAGGAGCTCCCCGCTCCGCGGCGACGGCCTTAGCAAGGCCTTTGGCGCGCTCCCGCATCAACTCTTCGCCGCGCGCGAAAAGATCTTCGTGGGAGATTTTGCCGGCGTCCACATCGGCTAGGATGGAGCGCTGCGCCTTGTAATCCTTGTTCTCGACACCCGCCTTACTCTGGAGCATGCGCCAGGCCTTGCGGCGCTCCACGCAGAATAAAACCAACTGCCGCGAGATGGTGCGGTACTCCACGTCACCGTTGGCTCCCTGCACCTTGATGTAAACGCCGAAATCAGGGATGTAGGACCGGTGATGGGGATCCAGGTAGCGGCGATAGACCACATCCTGCTGCGTCACGCGGACGAGAATATTTTCTAACGGAATGAGCTTGGCAGAGTCGTCCTTCTTGACCTTTTTCAGATGGTTTCGGAAGCGGGCCTCCGTGGCGCACCAATGGGCCACCGTATAGTGGTAGGACTCGTTGGTAGCCTTAAACTTTGTCTCGTACCAGTCCCCTTCCATCGTGGGATTGCCTTTTAGATCGAGCGCTTCCTGGTACGTTTCGCCAAGCCGGGGGTTAAAGATGAACTCGGGCGCCCCGCGCGAGTCGCGCACGCGCTGGGCCTGCGTCAGCGCCATGTCATCCGCAACGCCATGTTCCGGCTGACACGTGGTGAAGCATTGCAGGAAAGCGATTCCGCGGTACTCGATCCCGTCCAGGATCGCCCGGTACAGCTTCGGCGCGTTCGCAATCGACACCTGCGCGATGAACGGCGAACCGTGGCCGCCCAGAAATGTCTCGGCCACCGTTTTCTTCTCCACGTTTTTGCCTTGCGTGGCGGAGCCAAACACGTTCATGTCGTTTCCGCCCAGCATCGGCGTCGAATCCGAATTCTGGCCGCCCGTGTTGGAGTAGACTTGCGTGTCGAGCATCACGGCCTTCACATTCGGGCGATTCTGGAGAATGACCTTCGACATGTTCTGATACCCGATATCGCCCATGCCTCCGTCGCCGCCCACCACCCACACTTTCGGAAGTTCCAGAATCTCCTGGTCGGTCATTAATGCATCGGTAAAGTGAACATACTCATAATATTCGCGCGGGTTGATGACGTTTTCCGCCCGGTGCAACAGCGCATCCGTCAGGCGTTCGGGAATGACGGACCGGCGCGCGTGATCGATGATAAAGCTCTCGCCGATCAGCCAGCCCACGGTGATGCCGTCCTGGAACAGGGAGTTCATCCAGGGATAAGGGTGCGGGTTATTCGACGGCGTGGACCCGTAGACGGTGTTGCAGCCGGTGTGCGCGGCCATGGCCATCACCGACATGCCGTTGGCGAGACGTCCATCGATGGCTTGCAAATTCGTATGATTGAACGCCTCCTGTAGGAGCACGGTCACGAGAGCATCAACCAGGTCCCCATCCGAGATCTCGCCGTGTGCGGCGATGCGCGCCTTGGTATCCTTCTCGTCCTCACCTCCCAAACCCATCATCAAGTGCGCCACCGCCAGGCGCATCAGGTCGTATTCTTTTTCATTGCGTGCCTTCAATTCGGCAAGTTTCTGGACGCCCATCTTCTCGAGGTCCCCGGCTTTGGCGCGCAACCGGTCGGCTTTCAAGTGATAGAGCGGACGCATGTAGGCTTCCGTAACGGAGGTGATGGCCTTCAGCACGCTCTTCTCGCCACAGCCCGCGCACGCGCCATCCCCCGAAACCAGCGCATCATAATTGCGGCGCACCATCAGCATGTTGCGCAGAGTGGCGGTTTTGGAGTCCTCCGGATGCGTGTCGTTATACAGCCCCAAATATTTCTGCGCTGTGTCCGGAAGCAGATTCAGAAAAGCGGTCCCGGTTTCATGCTCGGCGTTGACGTCCTCCGTCTCCTGCACCATTCGCAATGCCTGATGGTCGCCGCACGCGGTGACACACGCCGCGCATCCCTTGCACAAGTCCGAAACGAAGATGGAAAACACGCCACCGCTGCCGGGGGTCTTCCTCTCCGGCGTCGAAAAGATGGCGTTGACCTTCTGGTAAGCCATGGGAACTTTTTCGATCATGTCGAAGAATTGCCGCTTGGCCTCTTCCGAGAATCCGTCAACCTCGTTAGTGACTTTGCGGAGGAGTTGCGGAAGGGGAGTGAGCGATTTGTTGGCGACCGATTCCTTCATCAGCTCGCGCGTGCGCTTGTCAATCTCCGGCAGCGAGCGGAGCATCTTCACACGGTCCTCGGGACTCGTGACGTAGTTCGTGATTGCAGTCCGCAGCACAGTTCCCAAATCTTGCGAGCAATTGGGCAGCGCCGTATCCGGACAAACCGAAATACACTCCATGCACTGCGTGCAATTCTCGGCAATGAACAGCGGCGTCTCGCGCCGAGCGACGTATTTGGAGGCGGTGTCGCCGCTGCCGGCAGCCATCACTCCCACCGACGCCAGTGGGGAAGCCGGCTGGTTGTAGCCGTAGCCGGAACGAAATTCCGCATCGAACATGGCGATTCGCGTAAGAGGTGTGCGCTCGCCTTGACCGGCGGGAACCGGAACCGAGCGGCATCCCGAGCTGCAGCCGCCTTCCTCCGACTGACTCACCAATAATGGCAACAGCGCCGGCCCGCGGAGTGTGGACCGATCGGGCGCTTCCATTTCTCCGACGCGGATTTCGCGGACCCTCTCAAAACCCTGGGTCATGACTTCCATGTTGGAATTCACAACCGCATCGCCCAGCCTTCCAAACTTCTTGACGTATTGGTTGTGAACGACTTCCCGGAACTGCTCCGACGTGATGCGGAACTCTTGCAGCAGCGGCGAGACCGCAAAGAAGGCGCCGAGGAAGGCGTTCCCCTGCATGCGCAATTGGAGATCCGAACGATCCGTCGCATTCCGGGCGATCTGGAAGCCGGGCAAGGTATATACGTGAATATTATTGTCAATGATCTGCCTGCGCGCCCACATCGGCAGCCGCTCCCATGCCTTTTCGCCGTCTTCTTCCGATTCCCAGACGAGGCAGCCGCCCTCGGACATTCCATCGAGCGGGTTGGTGTGCGTGAAGGCCTTGGGGTCGCAGCAAAGCACGACGGTGACGTGGCGCAAGTCGCAGTTCACACGAATTCGATCCGGCGCGGCAACCATGAAATAGGAGGTCGGCGCGCCCTTCTTCTCGGATCCGTATTTGGGATTGGCACTGACGTGGATAATTTCCTTGGGATTGCCCAGCTCGTCGACGATCTTGTCGCGCGTGTAGAGCAGATCGTTGAGGTCGCCAATGATCGCCCCCAAGTTCTTCCCGGTCGTGATGGCGCCCCATCCTCCTATGGAGTGGAAACGCACGGCAATGGACCCCTCTGGGAGCAGAGACGGTGTTTCTTCGGACTTGACCTCGTACGGATGGTCAACGCCTAAGACCATAAAGGAGACTCCGTCCGCAGCGCTTTTCCCATCCTTGCGAGCGCGTGTCCCGGTGGCGTACTCGTAGGCGCCAATGACGTGCTCGGGACGAAAATCGCGAGATCCCAAACCATAAATGCCGGCAAAAAGCCGCGGCATCTGCTCTGGCGTAATGGAAGGAAGCGCCATGTCCGAAGGACGCCCCTGCGCGACGAGCGCCTTGGTCAGGGCAGTCCGGATGTCGCGTCCCATGGGGTTGTCGCCCGCCATGGGCTCGTCCGTACGTTCGAGGATGATGACGTTGCGCTTCCCGGCCAGGGCCTGGACGACGGCGGCTTCGGGAAAGGGGCGGATCACGTTCAGATGAATGGAACCGACTTTGGCGTTTCGCCGTTCGCGCAGGTAATCGACGGCCGCTTCGATATTCTCCGCGGCTGAACCCAGCGACACGAAGACTGTGTCCGCGTCTTCTGTTTTGAACTGGGTGATGAGGCCATAATAACGGCCCGTCTGCTTTCCGAAATCGTCGTACGCCTCCTGCAAGAATTGAAGAATGGGCTCGGTGAAGTTGTTGCGCCGCGCCACGACACCCTGCATGTAATGCTCTTGGTTTTGCACGGGGCCAAGGAGGACCGGGTTGGTCAGGTCGATCATGCGGGGCACACGGCGGCGCTTCGGTCCAAACAGAATGCGCTGGCTCTCGGTCGGACAATCAATCATGTCGTCCGGCGCGCCCAGGTACTCCCGTAGCAGTTCCGACTCGTGCTTATAAAAAGTGCGCTCGAGATGGGAGGTGAGAAATCCATCCTGGATGTTCATGCCTGGAGTTAGGCTGAGTTCGGTCACGCGCCGCAAAATCAACGCCTGGTCGGCCGTCTGCTGCGCATCCTTGCCAAAAAGCATGATCCAGCCGGTGTCGAGAGCGCCGTAAATGTCATCGTGTCCGCAATGCACATTCAACGCATGCTTAGTGAGCGCGCGGGCGGCTACTTCCAGCACCATGGTCGAGCACTTGCCCGGCGCGTGATAGTACTGCTCGACGCCATAAACGACTCCCTGGCCCGAGGTAAAATTGACGACCCGGCGTCCGCAAACCGAATGAGCGATGGCTCCGCCCTGGGCAGCGTGCTCCCCTTCGGCCTCGACGGCAATCGTGTTGAGCCCAAAGACATTCAGTTTGCCTTCGGCATAAGCCTGCTGGTAAAGTTCGCCGCCCTCGGTGGACGGAGTGATCGGATAGAAGATTCCCGCGTCCGTTATGCGTGTTTCCGTATGGTAGGCAACGAGCTGATTCCCGTTGGCGGTCAATCGAATTCCTGGATACCGAGGCCTGTCTTTCATGATGTGATTTCTCCCGTGAAGCTAGTCGAAAAAAGGATCCGTGGGACACGTACCATTCCAACGCTATGCTTCCGCAGCGAGGGCAGCAGTCTGATCTAGAATGGACGCTGCACGGCCCACGTCCGTTACTCCAAATATCGCCAACGGCGCATTCGTACTTGGCTCAACACCCCAGTACGCGTAGTTGATGTTGATATTCGCTTCGCAGAGCTTGGAAGCGGCGCGTGCCAGCTCACACGGCCCACGCGGGAGTTTGACTTGAGCAACCTCCCCTTCGGTGTAGTTCATTCCTTCCGAGTCCAGGATTAGCTCCGCTGCTCCGACGTTATCGACGACGATGCACACGACGATGGTTCTCTCTGAAGAGATCGATTGCAGAGCCATGATGTTAACGCCGCGGTTAGCCAACGCCTGGCACACTTTTCCAAGCGATCCCGGACGGTTGTCCAGGCGAATGGTCAATTCATTGGTAATCGGCAAGTTGAGAACCTCCCTAAAAGCCTTGAAGAGCGCGCGTCGCGGCGCCCTACCAAACCCAATGGCCCAGAGATTCGAAATGGTATATCCCTGAATCTTACGCCTGCTCCTTGATCGACGCAAGAGTTAGCACACGGCTGCCTCTGGTTTAGCATACGGATTCAATCCACGCCGCGCACATCGAAGCCAATTTCGGGTTCGTCACGCGCTTTCCCGTACGCGTCTATTCTGCAGGGTCGGATCCCATTCCGCTTCGGCCGGTGGACTCTTGTTCGAATTCACCCGCCCGGGCCTCTGGCCTTAACCAATCAAACCGCCCCGCCCTGTCATTAGTCGCCTCGGCAAGCTGTTTCTAATCGAATTGGATGCGGAATTGCGCTCTGAAGGCTGGGCCCGTCGTAAAGATATTCGGGCGAACCGAAGGCAACTCCAGAGGTAACGGTCCCCATCTATACCACCGGGTGTTAAAGGGTTGGGCTTTGTCCGGCAAGTGTCAAATACATCGAGACCTGGCGCGCTTTCGGGAGCGCAGAAGTCGAGGCAAACTTGAAAATAAGAAACACGGCAGTGGCCGCCGCTTGTGGAATTCTGGCCGTAGTATTCATCAGTCCTAACCGCTTGAAGGCACAGGCGTCAGCGGGGCCGCTGGCACCACCGGCGCAGTCGCAAACCCCACCCACCCATGCAACGCCCAAACCCAAGGAGCCAGAAATTCAGCCGAGGACGAGCCTTGAGGGAGCTTGGAAGCTGAATCGCGACGAGAGCGATGATCCCCGCACGAGAGCTCAGGATTCAAGAGGCACAAACGGTGGCAACGGCGGCGGCTACCCCGGCGGAGGTTACCCTGGAGGTGGCTACCCGGGTGGCGGTGGCCGCTACCCCGGAGGCGGCTACCCGGGTGGGGGCTACCCCGGCGGAGGTTACCCTGGAGGTGGAGGACCCCGTGGGGGGCAAGATGATGGCGGGCGGAACGCGGAGAATGACGAAAGGATACAGGAGTTGATTCGCCCCGCGAGTTCGCTGAGTTTCGCGCTCAAGAATGCGGAAGTGGACGTGACGGACGATCAATATCATAGGCTTATTTTCTATACCGATGGGCGCCAGTTGCAGAAATCCACAAGCGACAACTATCGGGAACTCGCCGCGCACTGGAATGGAAGCCAGCTTGTGTCGGAGGAAAAGAGTCCGCAGGGCGGGAAGATGAGCCGGACTTTCGAATTGTCCCAGGACGGCCGGCAGGTCTACGAAACATTTAGCGTCGACAGGAGCAAATCCAGAGGGCCGCTGGCCGTACGATACGTGTTCGACATCTCTACTCCGAAAAATGCGCAGGCTGGCCACGACTCCGATCCGGACCAGCCTGTGCTGAAAAGGCATCCTGACGGGAGCAATAGCTCATCCCAATGACATCACGAAAGGTTTGCCACACACACCTCGTGGTGAGTTGGCTTTTGCTTTTGACAGGGTCGCTGCTGTTGCCTCTGAGCCCCTTGCTCGGGCAGGAGCAGCCGAAGATTGCCGTGGAAGTCAAAGTCGTCAGCGTACTTGCCACCGTACACGACAAGCACGGCCAGATCGTATCCAACTTAGGCAAGGATGACTTTGTATTAGATGAAGATGGACGTACCCAAACAATTACTTATTTCTCGAGGGACATGAATCTTCCCTTGACCCTCGGCCTGCTGGTCGACACGAGTATGAGCCAGCGGCGCGTGCTCGACCAGGAACGTACGGCGAGCCACAGCTTTTTGGACGACATGCTGGGCCAAGAAAAAGATAAAGCCTTCGTGATTCATTTCGATCACGAGGTGGAAATGCTCCAAGATTTGACTTCCTCGCGCGAAAAACTGGAGAAAGCGGTCCAATTGCTGGTTACGTCCGAATCCGACCGGCAGAGCGGAGGGTCCCGGGATGGGGACTCCCGGTCGCACTCCCGTGGTGGCGGCACCTTGCTGTACGATGCGGTCTATCTGGCCTCTGACGAAGTCATCAAAAAGCAGACGGGTCGAAAAGCGCTGGTCGTTCTCTCCGATGGAGTAGATAGAGGCAGCAAGGAGACGTTGACGAGCGCCATCGAAACGGCACAGCGCGCGGACACGGTGGTCTATTCGATTTTGTTCACCGACGATCAGGAATTTCAAGACCGGGGCCCGATCGGTTTTGGAGGCCCGGGGATGGGCCGGCACGGCGGCGGGCGAGGAGGATACCCACGCGAGGAGCGCCCGGACGGAAAGAAAGTGCTGGAGCGGATCTCCAAGGAGACGGGCGGCCGCCTGTTCGAAGTCACCAAGAAGGAGCCCATCGATAAGATTTTCAGCTCCATCGCGGAAGAATTACACAATCAATACAACATCGGGTACACATCCGCACCGGATTCCGGACCCGGATATCACAAGATCGTCCTCAGGACAAATCAGAAGGATTTGGCCGTGCAGGCCAGAGAGGGATACTACGGAACGCAGTAGCGGCCCGCCAGAGAAAAGCGAAACAGACTGGAGAGGTAAAGATATTGGAAGGCTGCGCTGGGGAAACTTAGTTTTTGGCTTTGCATTCTTGCCACGCTCGCCGAAAAAGCTCCGCACATAAGTAGCCTGTTTGGAAGTTTGCGCGCTGGCGGGTGCGGGTGTAGGTTATCGGTCAGCTAGAAAAGTGAAATGCAGATTTTGGTAGCGTGAAAAGGAAATGCAAGATGAATATCTTCCATGATGCCGGCAGGGACCGTCGCGGCCGCCCCCTGTGGATTGTGGTTCTTCTCGCTTTTGTGCCTCTCCTGTCGCCAGGAACCGCGGCAGGCCAGACTCCGCGAGACCGTCCTTCCGATGCCCTGCATCAACTGAACGACTCGATCGAGGCGCTGGTTCAACGAGTCTCCCCAACCGTCGTTCAAATCCTGGTCACGGGATACGGATCGGCCGAGGGCGGGAATCAGAAGCAGACCAGCTGATGTAATCGGGAGACGGCAGGCCGTCGGTTCGGGAGTGATCGTGGATCCCGAGGGCTACATTGTGACCAACGCGCACGTTGTGAACGGGGCGGAGAAAATCGAGGTGATCGTGCCGCCTCGAATCGCGCCCGCTTCGCTACTCGAGGCGGCTCAGGATTTCCAGGGGAAGAGCTACCAAGCGCGCATCGTCGGAGTCACGCGAGAGATTGACCTCGCCGTAATCAAGATTGAAGCGCACGCGTTGCCGGCGCTATCCGTCCGCGGTTCCGGCCCATCGCCCAGACAAGGCGAAATGGTCTTTGCCTTCGGAAGCCCCGAAGGCTTGCGTAACACGGTTACGATGGGCGTGGTCAGCGCTGTTGCACGGCAGCCCGATCCCGATAGTCCGCTCGTCTACGTTCAAACCGACACGCCGATCAATCCAGGCAACAGCGGCGGTCCACTGGTGGATGCGGACGGCGAACTCGTCGGAATTAACACTTTCATTCTGTCCACATCGGGCGGCA
This sequence comes from Terriglobia bacterium, assembly GCA_963811715.1. Lineage (GTDB taxonomy): Bacteria > Acidobacteriota > Terriglobia > Acidiferrales > UBA7541 > Palsa-360. Next base: position 569,480 of record CAWESM010000001.1, on the reverse strand, counting down.
ATCAGGGATTGGGGTTCGCCATTCCCGCCGGGGTCGTGGCGTACGCCTATCCGCAACTGGTGAAGTATGGCCACATCCATCAACCCGCAATCGGAGCTATCGTGCAAAGCGTCACGCCGGATTTGGCGGCCGGACTGCACTTACAAAGAGATTTTGGAGTCATCATCTCCGACATTTCGCCGGGCGGTTCGGCGGACAAAGCAGGTCTGAGAATTCAGGACATCATCCTTAGCGTGGATGGCACGCCGACGGGAAGCCTCCCTCTATTTGCTCATAGCCTGTATATGCACAAGAGTGGCGAGCGTGCCAAGATCGAGGTCCTGCGTGGATCGGACCATGTGCTATTGGACATTCCTCTTGTGGACCGGCCGCACAAAGAGGATAGTCTCGCCGATGTTGCCGACCCCGCAAAAAATCTTGTCAGGCCGCTGAGCATTCTTGGGATCGAGCTCACTCTCGATTTGGCCCAGTCGCTACCGGATCTGCGCATTCCCACGGGGGTCATCGTTGCGGCCAGAACTTTGGGGTCGGGAACCGTGGAGATTCCTCTGCAGACTGGAGACGTGATCCACGGCTTGAACGGAACAACCATTACGACGTTGGAGGGATTGCGCGCAGCCTTGGCCAAGCAGAAGACGGGCGACGCCGTCGCTCTTCAGGTCGAGCGCTACGGACAGCTGATTTACATCTCGTTTTCACTCTAGAGGTCAAACCAGTTGACAGTGACTAAATTCTGGCGATGGAACCGGCGCCCTGCCCTCCTGCTTGTCTTCCTTATCTCTCTCGGTGCGTATCCTTCGCGAATCCCGGTGCAAGCCCAGGACCAAGGCCCAGGCACGATTCGTGTAGAGGTGAATCTGGTTGTGCTTGACGCGACCGTGAAGACGAAAGACGGTCAAATCATGGGCGATCTGAAGAAAGAGGATTTCGAGGTTCGCGAAGACGGCATCGCCAAGAAAATCGAGCTCTTCAGCCGTGACGAATTGCCTCTCAATGTCGCGCTCGTGCTGGACCTCAGTGATTCGATTGGCCCGTTCCTGGAACCTCTGCGGGACGCGGCGGCGACAACCCTGGCGGCGCTCAAACCCGAAGACGAAGTGGCCCTGTTTACATTTTCCACGGAAGCGGAATTACGCACGCCGCTCACGAAAGACAAAACCAAGATTACCGAGCAGATCAGTTCGTTCAAGGCTGGCGGAGCCACAAACATCAACGACGGCATCTTCGTCGCCGCCGAATATCTTCTGAAGGAAGCTCCGAAGGGCCGCCGGGTAATCATTCTGGTCAGCGATGACGTCGGTACGGACGCGGGCGGACAAGGGACGCGCGACATCGTCACCGAAACCATCGCGGCAGACGCTGCCCTGTACAACCTGAAGATCCCCGGCTACAACTCTCCACAGACGATTTTCGCGGCGAGCATGATTCCGGGGCTGGTGAACATTCGCAAGGTCATGGACCAGACGGGCGGAGAAATCTTCGACGTCCAAAACGTGGCCAATCTGAGCGCCGTTTTCCGCGCGCTGATGGAGAGGATCAAGACGCGTTATACGCTGGGGTACTACACCTCGGTCAACGGCGCCGAGGGCAAACCGCACAAGCTGGATGTTCGTCTGGCGCCGTCGTTCGGAACGAAGGGCCGCAATTATGTCGTTCTCTCCAAGAGCGGCTTTTACTTCCGGTGAGGCCAGGAATGCGTAATCTTGGCCGTCTCAATGGCGCGGATCTTGGACGCCAAGTGGGCAGATGAAATGCGCATAGGCCATCAAACCAAAAGCCCCGCCGTTGAAAACCATCAAGGACGGGGCACCCCAAATCCAGTATCGTAACTCTGCGTTGACCTATAGGAGTGGTATCATCCGTTCGCGCATCACTGTCAAGAGAATGCAAAAGGTTGGGCCACCCGCCCCGAGTAGAATGGTTTCTAAGGTCCCTCAGGATATCCAGAAAACTCCTGTAGGAAGTAAAGTTTGCATGGAGAGCTTGCCGGACGGAAGTGGGGGCGTTTCGGCATCCTCTTTTTTTTCATTAGGATACAGGTCGAACGGTCCTGGCATTACCTTGGCGGGCTGCGTGCATATCCCTTAGCAGAGTTTGCACTTCAAAGGGGGAAGAATATTATGACAGAAGAAATCGATCGCATTTCTGATGGCCAGCCGAGGGACGCCGGGATGGATGCTCGCGGCGGTAGCAGTCCTTGGAGTAGTGGCTCTGGTGGGGCTGGTGCTCGCGCACAACGCCTCCACGCAGGGTCAGGAAATCCAGCAGACGCTTGAAAATAAGGTCAAGGCGCTGCAAACGGATTTCACCAACCAGATTGCAGCCCTACAGCAGCATCAAACACAAACCGACACTGCCAACTCCGGGTTGCAGAGCGACCTGAGCTGTGGTGACCAAGAAGCTTCGGATCACGCAGGGCGACCTGAAGAAGGCGCACGTGGAAGCCGAGGAAATCAAGACCGAGAGCGAGCAGAAGATCGCCGAAATGGACGGCGCCGTGAAGACCGAGCTGGCCACAAAAGCCTCGACGGATGATGTCAAGACCGTGGATGGCCGGGTGAGCGGCGTCCGCACGGATCTTGACTCCACGCAAGACGATCTGAAGATGGCGCGCAGCGAACTCGGGACACTGATCGCCCGGAACCACGAGGATGTGGAACAGCTTCGCAGGCTTGGTGAGAGAGACTACATCGAGTTCACCATCGACACCAAGAATAAGCCGCAGAAGGTGGGCGCCTTCATGGTCGAACTTCGCGGCACGAACCTCAACAAGAAGCGCTACAACGTTGCGTTGATCGTCGACGACGTCCGCATCGAGAAGAAAAACATGCCGGTGAACGAGCCGGTCTTCTTCCATCAGGGCACCGATCGCCGCCCGTTGGAAATGGTCGTCAACCAAGTCGCCAAGGACAAGGTAACCGGCTACATCAGCGTTCCGAAGGCCGCTGGCGCTCAATCCGCATCGAGTATTGAGGGCAATTAGCGGGGTTGCATGGTCGCGCTTGCATGGGCGCGCGTGGGTCGATTCTCGGCGGGCTCCAAGCGGAGCCCGCACACGTTACGGCGGACTAGGACGCGAGGGTGTCCTGTCCGCCGTTGGTGTGTTAAAAACGCCGTATCGCACTTCGTTCACCCGCGTTACACTCTTGCCTGCCTTGCTTGCTCCTCGTCATCTAATTTTCACGGCCCTTGAAGGCGCCCTGCTGGCCCCTCGCACAGGCTCCTTTGCCGAGGCCGAGGAGGCCCTGTCCGAGCTCGACCGGCGCCGCATTCCCCTGGTGCTGGTCACCTCGCGCACCCGCGATGAAATTGAGCCGCTCCGCCGAAAGATGGGGCATGGCCATCCCTTCATTACGGAAAGCGGCGGCGGGATCTATTTTCCGGATGGCTACTTCAACATTAAAATCCCGGACGCCAAGCGGTCGGGACGGTATCTTTGCGTGGCCCTAGGGCGTCCCTATGAGGAAGTCTGCGCCGCACTGGATGACGTTGCCGAGGAGACTGGCGTTGGCGTAGCAGGCTTCCACCATATGAGTGCGCGGGAAATTGCGGAAAATACCGGGCTCAAGCCGCGAGATGCCGAGCTTGCGCGCAGCCGTGAATTTGACGAACCCTTCTTCTTTACTTCCGCGGACGAGCGAGCCATCGCGCGTTTTGTTGCGGCGGCAAAGGAGCGTGGCTTCCACGCGCGCCCCGGCGAAACTTTCTGGCATTTTTCTTCCGGGTGCGATGCCGCGCGGGCGGTTCGTTCTCTGACGAAGCTGTTCCGGGACGCTACCCGAATTAAACTGCGCGCCGTAGGGATTGGGCCGGCTGGTCGAAGATCTTGCCTGGCTTCGGGCCGTGGATCACGTGGTGTTGTTGGGTGGCCCGCAGGCCCGTTCAGATGATCCCGACACGATCGAGCCCGAGAACAACCGCCCCCTAAATGCTCCCGGACCCGCTGGTTGGAACGCCTCGATTCTCAACATCATTAGTTAGTTCTAGTACCACTACAACTGCATATTATGAGCAGATGCTTGCCTACTCCCGGAAATCGTACACACATCCGCAGCCGTAAGCGCACGCTCGAATTTTTCGGAAATTCAATTCGACCGCACTAATTTACTCGTGGGTATGACCTTACAGGTTTGACGGTTTCCCCGGTGACTTGGCCCTGCGCTTGCCAAAGTGTCCGTAGAGTGCGGCGACATGGAGATCCTTCCAGCGCCCGCAACTTGGCCGTAGGAACCAAAACAAAATCGGTGCATGCGTGCGTGCGCGGGGAGAAACCAATAATGAAATCGTATTTTCGTCTAGGCGAACCGGTAAGTGAATCGCAGTTGGCTGTGGCATTGACCGTCGCGGCTGTCACGATGGCCTTGATGCTTTGCGCCATTATGTGGCAATCCAGCATCATTGAGAGCCAGCGCAACGTAATCCAATGGATGTGGTCGGTGAAGTTTGGCGGGTAACCACAAGGCATACGCGTAGAGTGACATCCTTCCTCACGACGCATGACCCTACGACCCCGCAGTCGAAGTGGCAACGAAGCTCCTCCCGCTTGAACTTGCATCAAGAGTGAAACGAATAGTGGCTGAAGGTTGCGGCTGAACAACGAATTGAGCTGCCTATCGTGGCGACCAGTCCGAACTCGGTCTGGTGACGATCTGGAATTCGCGGAGATTCTCAAACGGCGTTCCGGGAAAATGACAAGAATACTTATAGTCGCAGCGTTTCTTTTTCTAGGTGCGAACCAAACGCCGGCTGCTCCCACGAGGCATTGGTATCAAAAAGGCCCGCTCGGCGCGACAGAACGCTCCATTGGCTGCATGGCGCAGCCGTGGAAGGATTGGAAGTGCGCCGGGCTTCATTACGCGATCTTTGGCGCTGACTTCTTCGATTTCAAATCCAGCCAGTATGGCCTCCGCAATTGCGCCAGTTGCACGGAAACCAACCCGCTGTTTGGGTCCGGGCGACCCAGCCCTGCCCGAATGTTCGGGCTAGGCACAGGACTCTCGTTGCTAACAGAGCATGCGTTGGCTCAATACGCGGATGAAAGAAGCCCCCCAATAGGCTTTGTGGCAACTGGTATCCTTGTTGGCATTCATACTGGCCTGGGCATTCGCCAGTACGGAATCACAGCGGACACCACGGTGCGCAGTTCGTTCCATTGCACGGCATGCGCGGTCGGTCAATAACGGCGTTGCGCTCCCCTCTCAGGCAGTTAGGACTCCGTAGAAAGTGAATCAAGCAAAACGGGGAGCCTGGCGGCTCCCCGTTTTGACACTTTGCTTTCGCTGTGGCGGCGCCACTTGGGCTCCGCTAGCAGCACGCACCGCGTGCGCGGTGTGATCTAAGCTGTGTTTTGTTCTAAGCCCGGTGGAGTCATCCTCGCCTCCGTGGCTTTTGCACTGCAATTCCGTTGTACGCCTGTGGATTAGATTTGGCAAGCGGTTCCGAGGAATCGGTAAGCCCCCCACACACGGAAAACCGACGCGTAAGGCAGACTACTTTAATTCCTCGGTTGGCGCGCGGGAGCGCCCCAAAATTGCGAAAGAAGAAAGGCTGGGAGCTTACTTAACGAAAAGGCCCTCGCGGATCTGATCGCGCCCCACAAATGTCTTGGAGGAACGAAATCTCCGGAACAGGTCGGAAATTTCGCGATTTTGAAAGACGCGTTGCGGAGCGAATGGGCAGGGGGCAGGAATCAGCTCCAGGTTTTGCGCGTCCACAACCCGATAACGATGAAATGTTTGCGGTTTGCGGGAATGAAAGATCGCGAAAGCAACTCCGCCATCACGAACCAGCGACGTGATCCGAGCCACCAGCCTGGACACCAAGTCGCCATCGAGGTAATCCAGCAGATCCCATATCAGCACGGCATCGAATGTATCTGCCGGATGGCACAGTGTGCTCTCCAGAAACCGCTCGGCCCGCGCCGCAGGCGTCATTTCAAGAGCGGTCGCGCCGGGCGGAAGTTCGCGCCACTGTTTCTCCTCCGCATCCAGAAAAATTTTCCAGGTCGCCAGCAGGTCCTCGGTGTAAACCTTAAAACCACGGTCGATGAAGAAAGTGATCGTCGTCTGCCGGGCGGGCCCCAGATCCAGCAGATGGCCGCGACCGATTCCATCCAACTGGCATAGGAATTCTTTCAAACCGTTGGAAAGCCGCGAGGCGCGCGGGACCATGCTAGGGTTAGGGCCTGATCCAGTCTTGGTGACATTCACAGGCGAGGCGACCGCAGCGGTTGCCACACGTCCACGCGCGGACGCCAACGCTGGGCCGGGGGCATTCTGGCTGCTGCCGGTGCGCAATTTGTCGAACAGGCTCATCTTAGTTCGTACCGTCTCCACCGGCTTTCATGGCCAAAGGCTGTAGCGGAGATACGCCGGATGATTTTTCGTGAGTGCGAGTGCTCCGCGAATCCTCACCGCGCGAGATCTCCACTTTGCTGTGAATTTGCGCTCCCTCTTCGATGGCAATGCGAAGCGTCGTGATGTCGCCGCGAATATCGCCGGTGCGCCCCACTTCGACGCGATCACGGCCGCGCAGTGAGCCCTTCACAGTTCCTCGAATCACAATCTCCCGCGCGTCCACGTCCGCGGAAATCTTGCCGTGCGGTCCGATCGTGACCCGGCCGTCAACGAGATGGATCGAGCCTTGTACTTCGCCGTCGATATAGAGATCTTCGCGGCCCCGAATTTCGCCCTTGATCAATATTGAAGATGTTACAACCCCGCCGGAAGGTTGCACGACTTCCGCAGTCAGCCCGGCAACGCTGCGGACTGGTTCGGGTCGTGGAGCTGCGGGGACTTCGGAAACAGGCGACGACGCTTTGGGGTCTTCTGGTTTACGCCACATGGATTCCTCCCAACCGAAACTCCGTAGCCACAGGGCCGGGGAGACGCAAAGCAGCCCGGAGAAGACGGTAGACTGAGGACTATAGTACACGAGGATATTGCCGTATACGAGCTTATGTCTCCATGCTCGGAATGTTTCCAATCAGATACGGGAGGGGACACCCCTGGAAACGCGACTCCGGAAAAGGGTCAGGGACCTGAGCGCGGCGGAGTGAGTAGGAAGAGAGTCGCGCCCCCAGCCGCAAGAGACTTGCCTCGCAATTCCCACCACGCGGCGGCGTAGCCAAGCACTTCGTTGAAGAACAATTTTATCGCTGAGACGCGATTCCCACCAGTGAGAGGGATCAAAGTCGGAATCACGCGCCGCACTCACGCGCACTGCCACGCCGGGCAGAAACACGTGTCCAAAAATGAAGCGCGTGCGCCGCGCATGGTAGTTCGAGGTCACCACCAGAACTCGCTTCCAGCCGCGACTCGCCGGCGAGCCCAGTGAGCGCTTCCGCTTCCTCCCGCGTATTTGCGGTCCGGTGCGGGAAACTCACGATAGACGCCGCGGGCACGCCGCGGGATTCCAGATCACGTTCGATCATTTCGGAAATCCCGGCGTAGGGACGCAGGAGGCGTCCGCTGGCCACCACTTGGGGGGCCAGTCCTGCGCGATACAGCTCCGCAGCATGAGCCGCACGGTCTCCCGTGTAATTGTCATCGCCCAGGACCACGATTGCATCCGCGCTCTCGGCCGGCTCGTCCACCAACCAGAGCTGCCCTGCCAGGCGCAACAACGGATGCCGCACAACGTAAAGGAGCGCAAGGAAAGCCAGGAAAACGAGCAGGGAGAGGAACCGGAGGAAGATGCCGCCGCGTTCGGCCCGCCTCACAGTTTCGGATCCAGTTGGCGCAGACGCTCGGCAGCCAGTTCGGGCAATAGCGTGTTGAAATAAACTTCCTTGATGCTGTAAGACTTGCTCCGCGCCTGCACGATCGGGAGGATTTCGATATGCCAGTGATAATCGTCCTGGATGGTCTTCCAATAATTGAATAATTCACCCTTGGGATGGACGGTGTTCGGCGAAGTGTGCACGACCAGGTGATAGGCCGGCGCCACCTGGCGTAAACGAAGCAGCACGCGCCGCAGCAATGCCGCGAGATTGCGCCGGTTCGAGCCCGGGCGCGGCTGTTCGAACAGAATAGTTGTGTTTGCGATTGAGCAGCCAGATTTCATAAGGCACTCGAGAAGCGTAGGGACACAACGCTACATATTCTCCCTGGGTGTCCACGATTCGCTTTCCCTGCCGCACTTCCTGCTTCACGATGTCGCAAAATACGCAGCGCTCTTTATCGGCGTACCACTCGCGCGCCGCACGAAGTTCATACAGAAGTCTCCGCGGCACAAAAGTGGTAGCGGTTACTTGCGAGTGCGCGTGCGACCCCTCCTGGGCCGCCATGGCGCCATAATTCTTAAAAACAGAAACATATTTGAACCGGAGGTCGCGCTTCAGATCCTCAATACGTTGCTTCCATGCTTCCAGGACCAGCAGAATCTGGTCTTCGTTCAAGTCTTCTAGTTTGCGGTCGTGCCCTGGCGTTTCGATAACGATCTCGTCGGCGCCCACCGCGCGCATGGTGTCGTAAATCCCGTCGGCCTTTCGGCCGGGATCGCCCTCCACGCGGTACAGCGGGTCCGGATGGGGCATCACCATTACCTGCCAGGCTCCCTGCGCCGGAAGGAGAAGCAAGGATTGCTGGGACTCGACCTTCGGGGGACAGAATGGACAGCCGACGGCGGATTCGGCCACATCCTCGCCATGCCCCATGACCACCCAACTGCGTGTAATGGGGTCCTTACGTAGTTCCATGGTGTGATCGCCAGAAGGACCAGTGGAGAAGAAGTGGCATCATTGGAAACAGCACTTATAGCGCAGCAGGCTGGCGTGCGCAAGCGATGAGGCTCAAGAGTCAGCGCGTGTACCGAGCGGGCGTGGGGCCTTCCTCGAGGCGATGCCGGTCCCAGATCGCGCCTTCACGCGTGTAGGAAGCCATTTCGAAATCCTGGGTCAGCTCAAGACAGTCGGTCGGGCAGGCGTCTTCGCATAACCCGCAGAACATGCAGCGCGAAGTATCGTAAGTGAAGGTGGTGAGCACTTTGCGCCGCGTCGCGTCGTCGCGATGCCACCCGACTACGATCAGATTTTCCGGGCAGGCCAGCGCGCAGAGATTGCACGAGATACATAGAGTTTCGCCCGTCTCGGGGTTCATGTTCAAACGCGGCGCGCCCCGATACCGCTCCGCCACCATGGGGCGCTCCAGCGGATACTGTTCGGTGTACACGTTCTTCGGGTTTTGCGTGCGGAAGGTCAGAATCAATCCCTTCCAAAAATCCGCCAGGAACAGCCGCCTCAAGAATGAATTCATGACGTTAGTCTGTCGGCGACGCGCGTGATTGTCAAGACCCGTGTGAAGCAAACGGGTGCGGGCTCTACTGGTTTACCCTGTATCGAGGAGAGGAGCCCTCCATGAAATCGTCGCGGAGGTTGGAATGACTGTGAGGAGAGAGGGGGCATCCCGGTTCAGCAAACGGAGCGATGCGGCGCTTGTGTCTATATCACCAACCCTGTTGAATAAGGCAAAATGCAGCCAAAATGAGGATTGCTACGATTGAATACCTGCCGACCGAGGGCTAGGCTTGGTGGATAAGAAGTGTCGCGCGGATGAGGTGTCCGCTGAGATGTCTTCTGTCTTCACAAAGCGCAAGGTCACATCCATCCTTCGATCTCCTGTGCTCGCCGTCGTAGCGGCCTATGGGCTGCGGATGGTCCTATTGTGGCTTTCGCATCACAATGAAGATCCCGTCCAGCCGAGGTTCGGAACCGTCGGGTTAGAGAATAATCTCGTCGCAATGTCGCTGGCAATGAGTAAGGGCTTCTTCGGGCCATATCCCGGCTACGAAGCGGTGACCGCTGTGCTCGCCCCAGTTTATCCCTGGATGTCGGCGATCGGTTTCAAACTTTTCCACCTCGATTATTTTGGCGGGATGCTTTTTTGCCAGACGATGAATAGCGCGTTTTCCGCGGCAACGTGCTGGCCCATCCATGCCATCGGAAAGAAGGTATTTGGCGAAAGGGTCGGGCTGGCCTCCGCGTGGTTGTGGGTGTTTCTTCCCTATGCGGTGCTCTTTCCGCTGGAGTGGACCTGGGATCAGAGCCTGGCCGCGTTGATGCTCGCTTCGATCGTGTGCGTGACTTTGAGCCTGCGCGAATCGACCTCCGCGCTGCACTGGTCCGGGTACGGGTTGTTGTGGGGCTTTATGGCTCTAGTTAACCCAACGGTTTGTATCCTGCTGCCTTTCCTGCTCGCGTGGCTGATGATTCGGCGATGGCAGGCCGCGCGGCCTTCGGCCGGGCTCGTCCTAAGAACAGGTTTCATATTCCTTCTTTCGCTCTTGCCTTGGACGATCCGCAACTACTACGCGGTGGATGGGCTGTTCTTCATCAAATCCAACTTCGGATTGGAACTATGGCTGGGAAACAATCCCGCGGTGAAAGAAAATTATGCGCGCGACCTTCATCCCCTAATGAGCTACGCGGAGCGCCTTCAGCTAATTATCAGCGGCGAGCCAAACTACAACCGGGAGAAACAGCGCGAGGCCATCGCGTTCATCGAAGCACACCCGCGGAGATTCTTGAAGAACTCATTCGACCGCTTCGTGGATAACTGGGCGGGCACGTACGACTCGCGGGTCGACTCCTGGATCCAAACACTCCATCTCAGCAGGGCGGACGTCTGGTTTTGTTCGGCGTTCTCCCTAATTTCGTTCGCAGGGATGATCCTCGCTTTGCGAGCCAATTTCCCGGATTCGTTGCCGCTGGCCCTCTGTCTCTTGCTGTTCCCGATCCCTTACTACCTCACGCATACCGAGTTGCGCTACCGGCATCCGATCGATCCGTTCCTGACCCTCTTCACGGTGTACGCCATTGTTCGACTGTATTCCGCCCTGCGAGGACGAGCGGCCCTCGCTACGGGTGACGGCGCCATCGGGGAGCAAAGCTCCCGGCCAGCGGGCGCGGTGGGCGGGCTCACAGATCGCTTGGCAAGATCGCCTCTCCAACGGTAGACTGCGCAGGGAAACTCACCACATGAAAATATCTTGGCGCGCTTCGCGTGAAGTCCGCACCCATGAATTAGCGTTTGCACGAGGGCAGTCACCACCGCGTAATTGCGCCGGCTGTGTAATTTGATTCCTGAATTGTGATTTGGCGGCAATGCTGAAGAACTCGACTGGAGAACACTGATGAAAAATCTAGAGCTTGAGGCACGGACGTCCACGGTCGGTCGGCGAGAATTTCTCAAGATGGGGGCAGGTGGTGGCGCGTTGGCAATGACGGCGCTGGCCGCCCCCGCGGCATTCGCGGAAACCGATGCGAGTCATTCGGGTTCCATCGACATCCACTCGCACTGGATGCCGGAGATTTATGCCAAAGCCTTGAACCAACTGAGGCCGGGCATCGCGGCAAGCACGAATCCATTAGAGTACGATTTGGAAAAGCGACGGCAATGGATGGACCAACATGGCGTCCGCATGGTTGCCTTAACGCTGAGCGGCGGGATGCCTTGGCAGTGGGCGTCTCCCGCCGACGGTGCGCACCTCGCGCAAATTATTAACGACGCTGCCGTGGAGGCCCACGCGAAGTTTCCCGACCGGTTCATCGCGGGGATCGAGATACCTGTTCGCGATCCGCAGATGTGTTTGAAGGAATTGAATCGCATGGCTGGAAAACCCGGGATGCGGGCGGTGCATCTCCCGAATTCGTTTGAGGGGCGCGACTATTTGTTTGAGCCCGCGTATGAGCCGGTCCTGGCTCGCTGCGAGGAACTGGGATATCCATTATTGTTTCATCCACTTGATGGAGAAGATAATATATACGCCGGAAAGGAGCGACTGGGGAACCCGCTGGCGCTGTCGGCCAACATCAATAACACGCTGGGATTTACGTTCGAGAGCGCCACGACCGCGGCCAAATTTATTATCACCGGCACTTTGGATAAATTTCCGAATCTGGACATTGTGCTGCCGCATTCCGGTGGATGCTTCCCCTATATCGCGGGACGGGTCGAGCGCGGCCTGGTCTCCAAGAAATTCAAGCTGCCGCGTCCGTTCAGGGAATACATCCGGCGGTTCCACTACGACAGCCTCACATTTTATCCGGAGACCATGCGCTTCCTGATTAACCTCGTTGGGGCCGATCGCGTCGTGATCGGAACGGATAACTACGCGGCGATGGACGTGGGAGAGCCGAACGAACTCGTCGAGCGTTTGAACTTGTCAGCAGAGGACCGCGGCCGCATCTTCAGCGGAAACGCGGCAAGGTTGTTCCGGCTATAGAATCTGCGTGGCGACTTGAAATCCAGGGCGTCAGCGCCTAAAGGCGATTTGAAAACGCGAGCGGTATGTCACGGCGGAAGCCGTGACCCACAAATAATCGTGGGCTGCCACACGCACTCTATAGGCCGGATGATGTTCGCAAGAGGAAAGTAAGGACAGAGGAGGAGTTTCGAGATGCGAAATCGCTCGCTGGGCATTTCCTTTGCGCTCGTGCTTGCATTCATTTGTTGCCCGGCGGCGTCCGCTCAAGACAAGCAGCCATCCAAACCGGCGAAGACCCCGCATTCGGGCCAAACACCTGATTTTTCGGGAATCTGGATGCAAGACCGCCCTCCGGCCACTGCCGATCAATACTGGATTTATAAGTTCAGCGACGTGGAGCCTCCCATGACGGCTTGGGGCGAGGCGCAATACAAAGCTGCCAAGTCTTCCTTCGGCGCTCACCCCTATCCGCTCGCGGAAACGAACGACCCCGTTTACCATGGCTGTAACCCACCTGGATTTCCGCGGGTTTTTCTTCACCCCTTCCCCCTGCAGATTGTGCAGGCGCCCGGGGAGGTCATCGTGCTGTTCGAGTACGACTCTGTGCGGCATCAGATTTTCACAGACGGCCGCCTGCATGACACCAGCCTCGGCCCCATGTGGATGGGAGACTCGGTTGGCCAGTGGCAAGGAGACACACTCGTCGTTGACACAATAAACTTCAACGATAAAACCTGGATAGACCGGATGGGCCACCCGCACAGCGACGCTCTGCATGTGGTGGAGCGCATCCGGCGGATCGATCACGACCACTTGGTGGACGACCTCACCATCGAGGACCCGAAAGCGTACACGAAGCCCTGGACGGTGCACCTGCCCTTCCTGTTGAGGCCGAAATGGACGTTGGGAGAACAGTTCTGTGAGGATGGTGAGAGCTTCCAAGACCTCGAACAGAAAGAGACGACGCCGGGGAAATAGCCGGCCCGACATCCCCTTCTGGATTCGATTGATTTTGGGCGAGCCGCGAAGGATGGACGATCACCGGCTTCATGTATTGACATGCCTTCGATCGCAGTGGGATATTTTCCGCAGTTTATTCCCCAGGCGCGGACGGGTGCGGGCTTTCCTTGAAGCCCGCCGGAATATCGTGTGGGCTCTACTTTTACACGGAACGCCCCGGCCAAGCCGGGGCGTGGAGCCCGCCAGAATTTTGATCGGCTGTTCTCAGGAGACGTAGAAAATGAAAAGCCTGGTGCTTTCTCTGGTCCTAATCTTCAGTGTTCTTCTCGTCTCGGGCACGCTCTTGGCACATCACGGAGAGGCGAACTACGACACGTCGAAAGTCGTGTCCGTCAAGGGAACCGTGACGGAATTCCGATTCATTAACCCCCACGTGGAAATCTCCATGGATGTGAAGAACGATAACGGCGAGATCGAAAAATGGGTCGGCGAAGCCAGGAGTCCAGCCATGCTGGGCAGGATAGGCGGCTGGGATAAGAACACGATCAAGGTCGGCGATGTGATCTCCGCCAGCGGCCATCGAACCAAGAACGGGACGAACTTCCTGCGCCTCATAAAGATCGTCCTGCCAGACGGCCGGGAGATGCCGAATTTGTAGTTGCGTGCAGGAGTTGCGCGGGCGTTGGCGAGGGCAGCCGTGTCAACTGAGAATGGAAAGTTGACCTAAAAGACCGAAGCAGCGCACTCCTCGAAAATTCTCGAGGCGGGAATCGATCCCGTTCATTGATCAAAAATACCCGCACCCTTGCGGACTGCGCAAGGGCGCGGCACCCAGCATTTCAAAATCACCTGACGACGGTTCCCCACACATCTAAAAATTTTCCCGCGCTCCATAGGGCGAGGCTTTGGGTTTCCGTGACCAATCTTGGGCTGGGGTGATAAAATCCGGGGCCATGAGTACGGCAACGATGCGGCCGCAGTTGGAGATACGTCCTGCACGCGAAGAAGACGCTGTGTCGCTGTGCGAGATTTTCAATGAAGCGGTGCTCGACCGCCTGGATACGTTTGATGCCGATCCGCGCGTGATCGAGGATCAGCGGCAACTGATCGCCGGCGCGGAGCACGATCCGAAGCACCCGATGCTGGTCGCGGATGTTCGCAACTGGATTGCCGGATGGGTCTTGCTTGCGCCTTACGACACGCGCATCGCGCTGGACGACATGGGCGAGGTGTACATCTACGTGCGGCGGTCGTTCCGCAGTTATGGCGTGGGGCGGCAGCTCATGCGCGCCATTCAGGAGGCTGCCGGGAGGCTTGGATATCGCAAGCTGATCGGCCGGACTTTGGTGGAGAATCGCGACGGGCTGCTTCTGTGCCGCGCGACGGGCTGGCGCGAAGTGGGCCGCCACTCGGCGCATGCGCGCTTGAACGACGGGCTCCACGACGTGATGATGGTGGAGTATCTGATTCCCTCCCTGGCCGTGCCGCAGACGTGACCGACAGCCAATACATGCACCTGGCGATCGAGCAGGCGCGAGCCGCCGCCGTCCGAGGAGAAGTTCCCGTCGGCGCGATCGTGGTGCTGGAGGAGCGCATCGTGGCTGCCGCGGGCAACCGCACCATCGCCGATTGCGATCCGACGGCGCACGCGGAAATTATTGCGCTGCGCGCGGCGGCTTCGGCAGCCGGCAACTATCGCCTTACCGGCGCCGCTCTCTACGTGACGATCGAGCCTTGCGCGATGTGCGCGGGAGCGCTGGTGCAGTCTCGCATCGCGCGGCTGATTTATGGCGCGGATGACGCGAAGGGCGGGGCCGTGCGCACGTGCATGCAGGTGCTCGATGCGGGCGCGCTCAATCATCGCGTCGCGGTTACGTCCGGAATTCTTGCCGACGAATCCGCTGCGCTGCTGCAAACTTTTTTCGCTGCGCGGCGGTGACGCGGGAACTGCGGCACAATTCAAAGGCATTAACACTGAGGTCACAGAGGTCACAGAGGCGGATTCGGAGGAGACTTCTTTCAAGAGCAATTCCTTTTGTCGGTCGAAAGTACTTCAGGATTCTTCCGTATGCGTCGGCTCTTGCAATGTTAGCTCGATTTGTTCCCAGTCCGTCATCATTTCTTTTAGGTGCGCGCGGTGGTCGTCGATCAGCGCGGCCACGCGGATGGATTCCTGCGCGCTCTTGAAGTTTGCGAGTTCCAGTTCGTAGGCGGCGATTTCCGCTTCGCAGCGCGCGATTTCTTCCTCCAACTCCTCGCGGCGCTTTCGCATCTTGCGAATGAGAATGGGATTGAGTTTTTTGGCTGGCGCTTCCGGCTCCTCGCTCTTCCCTACTCGCTGCGCATTCTTGCCCGGGCTGCAATTCGCCGTGGGAAGAACGGCTCGCCGGATTCGCGGCGCTCCTTTTGCCACAGAAAATCCTCGTAATTGCCGGGATAATCGTAGAGCCCGCCGCCCTCGATCTGGAAAATGCGCGTCGCGAGCTTGTCAATGAAGTAGCGGTCGTGCGAGACGAATACGACCGTCCCGGTGAATTTCTGCAGCGCTTCGAGCAGTACATCCTTCGCTTGCAGGTCGAGGTGATTGGTGGGCTCATCGAGCAGCAGAAAATTCGGCGGCTGCAGGAGCATGCGCGCCATCGCGTAGCGGTTGCGTTCGCCGCCCGAAAGCACGCCAATGCGCTTGAAGACGTCGTCATCTGAAAAAAGAAAGCAGCCGAGCAAGCGTGCGCAGGCGCGTCTGGTCGCTCACGGCAGTGGGCGCGACGCTGGAGAGATCGTCGATCAGGCGGGCGGTGGGATCGAGCGCCTTGTATTGATCCTGGGCGAAATAATCCACTTCGACGTTGTGGCCCAGGCGAAATTCGCCGTGCGTCACGGCTTCCGCGCCGGCCAGCAGTTTGATGAGCGTGGATTTCCCGGCGCCGTTCACGCCGACCAAGGCGATGCGGTCGCCGCGATTGATGATAAAGTTCACGCCTCGAAATACCTGCTTCTCTCCGTAGCTCTTGGCGACGTTGCGAAACTCCGCGACCATGCGTCCGCTCGAGGGCGGCTGGGGAAAGGAGAAGTGAATTGTCTTTTCGTCATCGGGCAATTCGATTCTTTCGATCTTGTCCAGTTCCTTGATGCGGCTCTGCACCTGCTTGGCCTTGGTGGCTTGATAGCGAAAGCGATTGATGAAGGTTTCCAGGTGATGGATGCGGTCCTGCTGGTTTTTGTAGGCCGATTCCAACTGGATTCGCCGTTCCGCCTTCTGCGTGAGATAGCGGTCGTAGTTGCCGGTGTAAAAATAGGTGCGCTTGTTCCAGATTTCGAGGATTCGATTTACGGCGATGTCCAGAAAATAGCGGTCGTGGGAAACCACGACGAAGGCGAAGGGATACTCTTGCAGATACTGCTCGAGCCAGTTGCGCGCTTCGAGATCCAAATGGTTCGTCGGCTCGTCGAGCAGCAGCAGAGTGCGGCTTGATGAGCAGGAGTTTGGCCAGGGCGAGGCGCATCTGCCAGCCGCCGGAAAATTCCTCCGCCGGGCGTTTGGCGTCCTCGCGAGAAAAACCCAGGCCGTCCGAGCACCTCGCCGGCCTGCGCTTCGAGCGAGTAGCCATCGTGATGCTGGAACTCAGTCTCGATCCGGTGGTAGCGGTCGGTAATCTTCTGGTATTCCTCGCTCTTCGGGTCGGTCTCCGCCATCTGATGCGTGAGCGTTTCCATTTCCTTTTCGATTTCGAGCAGGTGGCCGAAGACGGAGAGGCACTCTTCCATGACGGTGCGTCCCGAGAGCGACATCCCATCCTGCGGAAGGTACCCCGTGGTCGCGCCCTTGGACGCGAAGAACGATCCATCGTCGAGAGTCTCGATGCCCGCCAACATCTTGAGCAACGTCGACTTGCCGGTCCCGTTCCCACCGACCAGGCCGACACGATCTCCGTCGTTCACGACCCAGTTGAGGCCCTCGAAGAGTGTCTTGGAGCCGAAATGTTTTCCTGCCGAAGAAAGTTGGATCATGAATATGAAATTGCCGCGCGCTCCCGGAAATGCGAGGACCTGGCGCAGGCTTTCCTCTTTCACTATATCAGCCCTGGGAAGCGATCCTACGAATCGCGATTTCGACTGTTGCTCGCGGAGCGTATGGGGAATCGCAGCGGTCAAGGAAAAAGAAAAGATTTCAACACAGAGTTCACAGAGAGCACAGAGAAGACCTGGGCGTAGATTATCTCTAGATTATTCGGGGCGCAGAATTAGCTGATTTGGCTCAACGCTGCCTTCACTCGCTCGGGAGTGAAGGGAACCTGCCGGATGCGGGCGCCTGTGGCGTCGAAGATTGCATTGCCGATGGCGGCGGCGACCACCGTGATCGCGGTTTCGCCTGCCCCGCAGGCCGCTTCGTCAGGCCGATTGAGCAGCACGGCTTCGATCTTGGGGACGTCGAAACCCAGAGGCAAAGTGCGATAGGTCCGCCAGTCATTTGAAGTCACCTTCTGGTCGTCCCACGTCACTTCTTCCATGAGCGCGCGGCTCATGCCTTGTAGAGTGCCGCCTTCGATCTGATTTCTCAGTCCGTCGGGATTCGAGATCGGTCCGGAATCGTTGGCGAGGACGATATGTTTCACGGACACTTTGCCGGTGTCTTGATTGACTTCCACTTCAGCGACCATGGCGGAAAATCCGTTGTCGCGTTCGTAGGCCACACAGGCGACGCCGCGGCCTGTCACAACGCCTGTCTTGCTTTGCCGCGGTTTGGGTGAAGGGCGAGGATCCCAATTGGCGGTTTTCGCTGCGGCCTTCACGACATCGATCAGGCGGGGATCGCTCAAGTGACGCAGGCGGTATTCGACCGGATCGGCTTTTACACGCGACGCCAGCTCGTCCATGAAGCCTTCATGGGCAAACGTATTCTGCAGGCGCGCGGGCGATCGCAACGGGCCCGTCCAGAACGGCGATGGAGTATTGTGGACGAGCGCCCGCTCGGATTTGATCGTCCCCGTACCCCGCAGCGCTCCGCCCACCTGCCCCGCAACGTATGACGGAACGGCGTTGTTGTTATTGTTGAATGATGTGGGTTCAGGCGCAGTCGCTCTTGCCCGAAACGGATCGGGTTGAAAGCCCGCCAGCAAGCCGGTAATGACATTTCCGGGAGTGCCGTACCCCGGCCGCCCCCCCAGGACGGGAGACCACGATTCGTGATCCCACGCAATGATATTCCCCTGGGCGTCGAGCCCGGCGCGCTCGTCCATGACGAAAGCGAAGCCGTAATTCTCCCACGCCATTTCGTCTTTTCGCGAGAGCTGCACGCGCACGGGCTTGCCCACGGCCTGCGACAGCAGCGCGGCATCAAACGTAACCGTATCGGCGCCGTTGATTCCGTAGCAGCCGGAGCCTCGGCGAAAAATGACGTGGACGTCCTCGGGCTTTAGACCGAGGAGGATGGCTGAGGAGCCTCGTTGGTGCCAAACGCCCTGCGTGGGCGACCAGATCGTGGCCTTGTCGCCATGCACGTCAGCAACCGCGCAGGAGCTGCCCATCGATCCGTGCATTTGATACGGATGATGGTACGTGGCCTTCACGATCGTGGCGGCTTCCATGAGCTTTTGTTCAACATCTTTGGAATTGACCAGCAAGGTGTCGCGCGTGATCTTCTGATTCCGCACGTAGTCGTAGAAATCCGCGTGGCTCGGGAGCCCGGCGCCGGGAGTCCAATTCACCTTCAGCTTGTCCGCCGCTTGAATCGCCTGCCAGCGCTTCTCGGCGACCACACCGACGAAGTTCTTCTTTACGACCACTTTTACAAGGCCGGGCATGCCTTGCACGGAACTCTCATCCACGCTGATGACGGTGGCGCCCACGGCCGGCGGCCTGACGACCACGCCGTGCAACATGCCGGGGACCCGCACATTGTGAACAAATTCGAATTCTCCGGTGACCAACGCGGGAAGGTCCGGGCGCGGCACGGGTTTCCCGAGCACGGTCCACTCGCTCGGCGGCTTGCGCTTGGCATTGCTGTCAAGTTTCAGGTCGAACTTCTTCCCTCCGACCAATTGGCCGTAGCTCACCTTCTTGGACGGATCGCTCTTGGAACTGATTACGCCGTCCTTGATGGAAAGCTGCTCGACAGGAACGCCAAGTTGTTTCGATGCGAGTTGGAGAAGCGCCTGGCGAGCCGTCGCTCCCGCCTGAGCCAAATTGTTTTGGTTGAAATTCGTGGGCGTGGACTGGCTGCCGGAGGTGACACCCTGATCCGGCGTCAGCGACGTATCGCAATAAATGAGGTTGACGCGGCTAAACGGCACGGAGAGTTCTTCGGCGACCAACTGCGCTTGCGCCGTGGAAATGCCTTGGCCAAGCTCGCATTTGCCCGTGTACGCCGTCACGCTTCCGTCGGCGGCAATGGCGATCCAGGAGTCGACTTCATTCAAAGGTGGAGAACCCGCGGTCCCTCCCGCAAAGTTGTCCTGGGCTTCGGCAGTTCCATACACGCCCGCCAAGCTGAAGGTGACGATCAACGCCCCCGTACTTTTCAGAAAGGATCTGCGGGAAAGTCCGGCGCGTCGCAGGGCTGCCAACGCATCGGGAGTTAGCGTGGGTTTAACAGCGGCTTTCGATTTATTCCTCAATGGGTTTTTCAGCGGGGTTCTCATCGGGCCATTTCCTGTCCCGCTTTTTTGATTGCCCGAAGCATCCGCACGTGCGTGAAACAACGGCACAAAACCCCTGACATTGCTTGCTGGATTTCTTCGTCGCTGGCTTTCGGCTTTTTGTCCAGGAAAGCCTTCGCGGTCATAATGACCGCATTCAAGCAGAAACCGCACTGTGCAGCGCCCTCTTCGATGAACGCTTTCTGAATCGGATGCGGCTTTTGGATCGTGCCCAATCCTTCGAGAGTCGTGATCTCGGCTCCGTCCACGGTTTCTACCGGCGTGATGCAGGAACGGATCGATTGGCCCTTCACGATGACGGTGCAAGCCCCGCACTGGCCCAGGCCGCAGCCAAATTTCGCGCCGCGCAGTTCCAGATCGTCGGCCAGCACGTAGAGCAGCGGAGTCGTCGGGTCAATGTCTAAGGTGTGCGTACGCCCGTTAACCTTCAGTGTAATTGCGCTCATATTTTAGTAAGTTATGCCGAAGCGTCGCGTGCGTCAAGTCCTTGTACTCGGCCGAGTGACTTCGTGGGCCGCGTTTGAATACTGACTAGCGGACCTTGCGTGAGTCAGGCTTTCCGTTTGTGCCGCCTGGCCTTGCTCCGCTGCCGGACAGGAAATTCGTGGCCGGCGCGACTCTCTTTTCTTGCGAAGTAAAGCATGGCGTGGCGTAGAAGCCCATTCGCTTTGGTTTGATAGCCGCGGCCATCGGCTTTGAGCCATTCGATGACGTCGGAATCCAGACGTATGGTGACGGGCCTCTTTGCTGGGCGATGGAACTTGCCGATTTCGGCGCCGCTCCAATCAAGGATCAGAGGCGCATCAGAAAAATCGATGTCAGCGTCTTTTTTTGCGGCGATGGCTCGGATGTCTCGCTTCTGCTGTTTTGTGAGCTTCCTCATAGGCTTTCCTTTCGTGGGATTCGGCCGCGCGGGCGGAGATGATGCGAATGACTTCCTCGTTGTGTTTCTCATAGTAAGTATGGACCACCAATAGAATTGAACCGGTTCCTACGGCGCCAACCGTTATCCAGCGCTCCTCATCGTCAAAGGTGGAATCGCGTTGCGTAATCGCGTAGGGATCGTCGAAAACGAGAACGGCAGTTTCAAAGCGAACGTCATGCTTACGGAGGTTTTGCCGGCTCTTGTCACCATCCCATTCAAATTGTATATTTGGCCGCGACAAAGACAGTATACGGGTCAATCTTTCGAATGTCAATACGTTTGTACATACAATGCGGAGCAACGAGTCGGGATTTACATGGCGGAGTCAACCTGGAATCGTGGAGGCAGAGACTTACAGAACCGACGGAAACATAATCCCACAAGGTCAGGGCGCGAATTTCTGATTGCTGAACATCGCGTCGGTGGGGGCTTGGATTTTTACAAAGGGATGATTCGCCGCCTCGTGGCAATTCGAGCAAGATGTGGACAGGGCTCCGAAGGCCTGCACGAACGATTTCTCATTCTTCTGCTCGATGGCCGCACGCACCTGCGCGAGGCTTGCTTTCGTCATCGTGGGGATGAGTTCCGTCAAAGGGACCGGGACCTCTTTAAATTTGGGATAGAATTTCATGGCGTCGTCCAGACTCTCTTGAATTTCACTCAGTTCGTAATCCGCCAGGGGCCAATTTGCTTTGGTTCCCGCATAAAATAGTTTCGCGTGGTGTTGTTGAATCACACCCATGATCTCGCCCAGCCCCGGTTTGAGATCGTCGACGGTTTTTTCCAGGTCCGCGACTTTGGCTTCGAGGGCGGCGTTGGAATTTACATTTTGCTGTTGCGCGCACCCGGCAAGAAAAATAACGGCAAGTCCGATCAGAACTTTACTCATTCCCAAGCCCCCTTATGAGGTTTGAATTTCGGCGCATTCAGGGACTCCCTGGTTGCCTCTGTTTCCGATCCAGTTCCTCGGTCCCGACATACTGTAGCAAACATTGCCAGCGTACGCGGTACGGTATGTCGTGGCGGCCTGCACGGATGTCAAAATGGAAATTCTGGAAGAACCTCTTTACGATGGCTGATGGTGCGGCCCCCCACGCCTCTTGTTGCACACGGCCTAATTGAAGGGCTCCTTGAACCAGCCTCCGGCCGTTGTTCGGATGGGCAAGGAACAATATCAATGCCGAGGCGATCGGGTGTATCTTACCTGTCGAAGAGTAATGGAGAGTTGGAATTCCACGAGGGTGGGAAATCCATGCATTAAGCTCGGACCGTACATCCTCGTTTTTGGTCCGTCGAGAAAGGGGGCTCGCCATGGCGCGAATCTCACTTACAGTGAATGGCAAATCGCATGTCGTCGATACTGACCCCAGTACCCCGCTGCTGTACGTCTTGCGTGATGACCTGGAACTAAACGGCCCAAGGTTTGGCTGCGGTCTATCGCAGTGTGGAGCGTGCACGGTGATCCTGGACGACAAGTCGGTGCGATCCTGCGGCTTACCGGTCAGCGCCGTGGGAAACCGAAAAATTACCACCTTGGAAGGGTTGGGAAGCGTGGCGCACCCCCACAGACTTCAAAAGGCCTTCATCGAAGAGCAGGCGGCCCAGTGCGGCTTTTGCATGAACGGAATGATCATGACTGCCAAAGTTCTTCTCGACAAGAATCCGGCTCCCACGGATGTGGACATCAAGCGGGCTCTGAACGGCAATCTATGCCGCTGCGGAAGTCACGTGCGCGTTGTTCGAGCCATCAAGCGGGCCGCGAGTATGAAAGCATGAGAGGAGAATCAGGAATGGAAACCAAACGAATCTCCCGCAGGCAATTTGTCAAAGGCACCGGCGCGCTGATCGTAAGCTTTAATTTTTTTGGATCGGCGTCGCGCGTGCTGGCTCAAACCGAAACTTTCGCGAATACCGACCCGGAAGCGACGGCGCTTGATTCCTGGGTATCTATCGCTCAGGACGGAAGCGTCACGGTGTTCACCAGCAAGGTCGACCTTGGAACTGGGGTGGTAACCGCACTCTCGCAAATCGTGGCGGAAGAGCTCGACGTGCCCTTCCATCAGATCCATATGGAGACAGGAGATACTTCAAATACAATTGACCAAGCTGCTACGGTAGGCAGTAGAACCATCGAAAGAGGAGGACCCCAATTACGGCAAGCCGCCGCGGCGGCGCGGCAGGAACTCTTAAAATTAGCTTCCGTGAGACTGGAAACCCCAGTGGAGCAACTCACGGTGAGCGACGGCGTCGTGAGCGTCGCCGGCCACCCGGCGAGCAAAGTGTCCTATGGGAGCTTGGTAGGCGGCAAGCGCTTCAACGTCAAGATAGCGGCTACAGGCACTGGAGCAGCAATGATCGTGGCCCCGGAAGTCCGGGCCAAGGATCACAAAGATTATAAAATCGTCGGCACGTCGGTGCGTCGCGTCGATCTGCCGCCCAAGTTTACGGGAGAGTTTGTCTACACGCCCGATGTGCGAGTTCCGGGCATGCTGCACGGGCGCGTGGTTCGTCCCGCAGTGGTGAATTCAAAACCTCTGAATGTGGATGAGACCTCCATCGCGCAGATTCCCGGCGTCGTAAAAGTCGTGCAAGAAGGAAGCTTTGTGGGTGTCGTTGCGAAGACGGAATGGAGCGCGATCCAGGCGGCACGAACACTAAAGGTGACTTGGTCAACTCCGGCGACCAAGCTCCCGGCCAATAACGACGAGCTTCATGCCTATTTGAAGAATACCAAGAGCTTCGCGGAACGAGTGGTTGCCGACAAGGGGAGTCTGGAACCCGCGTTTTCACAGGCGGCCAAGACCTTCGAAGCAACGTACCACTGGCCGTTCCAGTTGCACGGCATGATCGGACCCTCGTGCGCGGTCGCGGACGTCCAAGGAGACAAAGTAACGATTTGGGCCGGCTCGCAAGGTACTTTCAATACGCGAAGACAGGTCGCCGAAATGTTGGGGCTTCCCGAAAAGAATGTTCGCGTGATCTATCGGGAGAGCGCGGGCTGCTACGGCAGGTTGAGCCCGGACGACGTCCCTCAGGATGCGGCATTGATGTCCCGCGCGGTGGGCAAGCCCGTGCGTGTCCAGTGGATGCGGGAGGACGAGCACGCCTGGGAGCCAAAAGGCCCGGCACAACTGATGACGGCGCGCGCCGGTGTGGACGCCCAAGGCAAAGTGATTGCGTGGGACTACCTGGACCGGAGCTTTCCATGGACCACGACCGGGATGGTTCTGTTGGCCTCCAGACAGATCGGCCTGAAACCCAAAGGGCAAGGGATTCCGAACGGGACAGATGGGGGCGGCGAGCTCTATTCTTTCGACAATCAAAAAGTGGTGGCTGCCGCAATCCCTTGGTTGCATGCGGATCCGACGCCATTGAGGACCAGCAACCTGCGCGCCCCTGGAGACCTCGCTCGAACCTTCGCCAGCGAGTCTTTCATGGATGAGATCGCTTCCAGTCTGGCGGTCGATCCAGTGCAATTCCGGCTCCGCTACCTCGGCAGTAATAAACGGCCCGTGGACGCTCTGCTCGCGGCGACGAAAAAAGCGGGTTGGCAGGAGCGTCCGTCGCCCGCCCCGGCTTCGAATGGATCGAAAGCAACGGGAAGAGGCGTAGCGGTAGGCAACCGGTCCAACACGATGACTGCTGCCGTGGCCGAAGTCGAGGTTGACAAGTTAACTGGAAAGGTAACTGTCAAGAGGGTAGTACTGGCGCACGATTGTGGCTTGATTGTGAATCCCGACGGGCTCACGAATCAGATTGAGGGCAACGTGATCCAGGGAGTGAGCCGGACGCTGCTGGAAGAAGTTCAATTCGACGCCTCCGGGGTGAAGAACCTGGATTGGGCAAGCTACCCGATTATCACTTTTCAGGATGCGCCCGAGGTCGAGGTCGTCCTAATCAATCGCCCGGAGATGCAGCCGCTGGGGGGCGGTGAGCCGTCAATCGTTCCCGTACCCGCGGCGATTGCCAACGCAGTTTTCGATGCCATTGGAGTACGCTTGCGTGAAATTCCGTTCACACCGGAGCGTGTATTGAGCGCCCTGAAGGCCTGAGCGTCTTCGAGGCGGCGCATCTGACTTGGCCGACCGCGTACCGTCAAAAGAGAGAAAGCTGTGACTATATGGCGGAGAGGGTGGGAGTCGAACCCACGAGCCCGGTTTTGCCAGGCTACCCGCTTTCGAGGCGGGCTCTTTCGACCACTCAGACACCTCTCCGCGGTGGCTAAGCCATTCTAGCGGAGGCGCGCCTGACGTGCATCAGAAGAATTAACACAGAGAACACGGAGGCAGGGCACAGAGTCCACAGAGAAATCGGGATGGGCCCAACTATTTTCTGCTATTCCAAACGCGAAACGGCAGGAATGCCGGGACTCGCTTCCGATATGCGGCGTAGGCTGGGCCAAACCTGGCGGCCAATTCGCGCTCCTCGAGTCGAATGACAACCAGGGCCAGCACCCACCAGACCGCTAGGATTGCCCACAAGCGCGGCGTCCCCGCGAGCAACGCTGCTCCCACGACCGCGCAAAACATCCCTGTATAGCGCGGGTGCCGCACGTGCGCGTACAGTCCTCCGGTGAACATTTCACCTGTCCCGGTGAGTTCCGCGTGGCCGACGAGTCGCCTGCCGCCCAGTTCGCGCTCCACGCGCATAACAGGTAGAATTCAACGCCAAGGAGAGCCAGTCCCGAGGCAATCTGCGACCCAGGAAGGCCGCGCGACAGCCAGAAGGAGTGTACGGAAAATCCAAAGCAAGACGCCGCCGGCGGTCCACGCCGTGAGGCCCGCAATCCAAAACGCGGCGCGAACGTGATTTCGCCAAAAAGAATTGAATGGATGGAGGATCAGCCAGTAGATCGGAATCGGGAGTTCAATGAAAAGAAAAAATCCGGCGACCGCTTGGAGGAAACGCATTCAACTCGCTTTCTGATCTTTCGTCCCAAACAAGGCGTGCAACGGAGAGTAACCGATGATGCCGAGGACCAGGACCATACCGCCCAGCACGAGCCAAGTCCATTGCGTCCAACCCTGGTCCGCGCCCCACAGGCCCCAGCTCGCCAGAGCCGCGCCAGCCACAACATAGAGAAGACGCGCCATTCCCGCTACATTCGGTTGTGCCGCCATGCCCTGCCCTTTCTGGTGAAGCTTTCCGGCGACATGCATCTTAGCAGAAGATTCGCATTGCACCGGGCGTTCGCATAAGACGGGATTGACGCCGATTGCGTTTCCGTGGACGATGCAGGCGCGGCTTGGACAACTTTATTTCGGTGGGCTCCAATCCCGCATACGGGACCCGCACCCGACGGAGGCATTCGTGAGCACTCTCGAAAAAACTTCATGGAAAGCAATTGAAGTGGAAAAGCTGAACGATCTACTCTCACGCCAGATGATTTCCGGCGACAACGCGACGGTTTCGCAACTTCTCTTGAAGCGTGGCGCCGTCGTGCCGCGCCATTCTCACGTCAACGAACAGTACTCGTGGATCATCTCCGGCAAACTGAAATTTGTCTTCGACGACCGTGAAATCGTGGTTGGCGCGGGCGAATTTCTGCTGATTCCGCCGAACGTGCCGCACTCCGCCATCGCGGAGGAAGATACGGTGGACGTCGATATCTTCGCCCCGCGCCGGGAAGACTGGATCCGCAAGGAAGACGCCTACCTTCGAAAATAGCCGGCTCGTTTCGGCAAATGGCGAAGCAGAAACGTTGGGCCGCGTGTGCGTCTAACTGGAAACAGGAGCGACGCCGCCCTATCCCACGCGATAGGCGCCGGTATATTATAGTTATCGTGGCGGCTGTCGCGGTCCTGTGAGGCACGAATGAATTCATCCGCGGAAGAAACATCAGCACCTCCCGACGCGGGCGGCGATCATTGGCGGCGGCCGTTCTCGCCATCGCTGCGCTGTTCGCGGCGGCTGCGCGCGCGGACCGGCCCTACGCCCCCAGCCGCGACTACCACCTTCAGAATGTGCGCGTTTCCCTGCGCTTTGATCTCGATCAACGCAAAGTGATGGGCGAAGTGACGCACACACTCTCCGTCGCTGCGCGACGGCCTGACGCATCTGGATTTTGATTGCGCGGACCTCACCGTCTCCAGCGCCCGCGTGAACGGCAAAGACGCCACGTTCGAGCTGCGAACGACAAGCTCCGCGTGAACCTCGCTGCAACCCGCGAAATCGGGAGAAAAGTTCGAAGTGAATCTCCAGTACGAAGGCAAACCCACGGCCGGGCTCTATTTCATCCTTCCGGACAAGGACGATCCCGGCCGTGCCCAAGGAAATCTGGACGCAGGGCGAAGCGGAGGACACGCATCACTACATTCCCATCTACGATTATCCGAACGACCGCACCACCAGCGAAATGATTCTGACGGTGCCAGGCGACTGGCTCACTGTCTCCAACGGAAAGCTCCTGAGCGTTGAGGATGCGGCGGGCGGAATGAAGACGTGGACGTGGCGGCAATCGCTGCCGGTTTCCACGTACCTGATTTCGTTCGTCGCCGGGGAGTACAAGGAGAAGCAAGGACACCTGGCGCAATATCCCGATCGCCTACTACGTTCCTCGAGGGATGGAAGATACGATTGATCCCACGTTCAGCCGCACGAAGCAAATGCTCGATTTCTTTTCGGAGCGATTCGGCGTCGCGTATCCTTGGGAAAAGTACGCGCAGACGGCGGTGGACGACTTCGTTGCATCCGGCATGGAGAATGTGAGCGCGACCACGCTCTCCGCGCGCGACATGGTGCACGCCGATCTCGCGGCGGAAAAATCCGAAGCCGCGGACAGCCTCCTCTCGCACGAGTTGACCCATCAGTGGTTTGGCGACCTGGTAACATGCAAGGATTGGACCAACACGTGGCTCAACGAAGGTTTCGCCACCTTCGGCGCGAATTTATGGGAAGAACATGAGTATGGCGTCGATGCCTCTTCTTACCGCTATTGGCGCGAGCAGAATAGCTGGATGCCTTCGAAGGAGCTTTTCCCGATCCCCATCGTTACGCGCGACATCAACGATTCGGTCGAATATGTCGGCAACGTGTATGACAAGGCCGGCTGGGTGCTTCACATGCTTCGCTAGCAACTCGGCGACGAGGCTTTTTTCCGCGCCCTTAAGCATTATCTCGAAGCCAACCGCCTCCAGAACGTGGTGACCGCCGACCTGGTCAAGGCAATCGAGGAATCCACCGGCACGAATGTCGATCCCTTTTTCGACCAATGGATCTTCGGCGCCGGCGCCCCGCGCTTCGTCGTGAAATCCGACTATGACGCGGCGGCAAAAAAAGTAAGCCTCAACGTCAAGCAGACGCAAAAAGTGGAAGGGCGCGTGGGGCTGTTCCGCGTGCCTGTCGATGTCGCCATCACGACCGCGGGCGGTGAGAAAGTCTTCCCCATCGAAGTTTCAAAGGCCGAGGAAACATTTTCGTTCGCCGTGGATGGCCCTCCGCTGATGGTGCTGTTCGACAAGGGCGACAAAATTCTGAAGTCCCTCGATTTCCAGAAGTCGCACCGAAGAATGGATCCGTCAGTTGCAAACCGCACAAGACGTGCCGGACCGCGCCGATGCGGCTGTCGCGCTTGGCGGCATAAAGGACAATGACGCCGTGTCGGCCGCGCTCGGAGAAGCCGCGCGGCGCGACCGTTTCTGGGGCGTTCGGAATGAAGCCCTGCGCGCACTCGGACGCGTCAACTCGCCCAACGCGCGCAAGCAGGTGCTCGCCTCGCTCTCGAACGAGCAGCCGTGGGTGCGCCAGGTAGCCGTCGAACAAATGGGACATTTCCAGAATGACGAAGAAACCGTCAAGCGCCTGCAGGCCATCTATAAGGACGATAAAGCCTATTCCGTGCGCGGCACAGCGCTGCAATCGTTGGCGCAAGACAAGGGCTCAGGCACGGCGGCGCTCCTCGAAAAGGCGCTTTCCACTTCTTCGCCCGACGACGTGCTTCGCCGGGCTTCGCTTCGCGCCATGGGCATGCTTGGGGATAACGAAGTTGTTCCCTCGCTGCTGGAATGGTCCTCGCCGGGAAAACCTTCTTCGCTGCGCGGCATCGCGATTGGCGCGCTGGGCCGCGTCGACCTGAAGAATCACGACATCACTGCGCGTCTCATCTCCTATCTGAATGAATCCTCGTTCGACATCCGGTACGCCTCGATCTTTGCGCTGGGCCATCGCGGCGATCCCACCGCGATCGAGCCGCTCGAAGCATTGCTCAAGACTGGGAATCTCTCCATCAGCGTCCCGCACGCGGTAGAAGGCTTGATCGAACAACTGAAAGGGCAGAGCGCGGCGCACAAGGATCCTCCTTCCATTGACCAGAAAATCAGCGATACGACCGGCGCCGTCGCTGGGAATAATCAAATCGTTGTCGATCGGCTGGACCGCCTCGAGCGCCAGATGATGGAAATGAACGACCGGTTGCGCAAGATCGAAGCGGCAGTATCAGGCGGCAAGAGCGACTAGTCGTATGGCGTCTCGGTGTAGGAAGTTCTCGAGTAGCACAGGCTTCTGGGGTGAACCCCTCAGTTGAGACAATTTGGAACTAGCACACTCGCCGTTCGATGGATTTTGCTTCTCAAATTGTTCCTTCTTCTTCAGGATGACGCCCGGCTGGTGAAGCGGAGGCGAGCTCTGCTGGAGAGCAACTCGCCGAGGAATAGCCAGCTGGAGACTCATCGGGACGATGAGCCGGGGGGCGGCTGTTGGGTCGCTCCCCGTTTTTGTCTTCTCGCTCATCGGACGGATAGATCTCCCCATGCCTGAAAAAACTCATGGTCGCTCCCGCAGAATGGATCGCTGGACTGGCCTCCCGCTCGAACTCCTCTGGTGACCGGTAGCCCAGCGCCGAATGCAATCGGCTCCGATTGTAGTACTGTTCGATGAACGCTTCGACGTTCCCGAGCAAATGTTCCAGATCGCGGTACTGGTTCGCGTAAATCTCTTCCCGTTTCAGTGTCTTCAGAAAACTTTCGCAACTGGCATTATCGTACGGGTTCGCCGGACGGCTCATGCTCGGGATCATCTGGTGCTGTTGCAGAACCTTTCCGTAATCTCCGCACGCGTACTGCACGCCGCGATCCGAATGATGCACCAGGCCCGGCGGCGGTTGTCGCTCGGCGATCGCCTGCTGCAGCGCCGCGATCGGCAAGCGCGCCGCCAGTGTGCGGTCCAGCGCCCATCCCACCACCTTGCGCGAATACGCGTCCAGCACCACCGCCAGATAAACAAACTCGTTCTTCAACCGAATGTAGGTGATGTCCGCCACCCACAACTGATTGATCCCCGTCACTTTCATACGGCTGGCCAGATTCAGATAGACCTCGAACCGGTGATCGGAATCCGTGGTCACCACAAATCTTCGCGGTTGCACGCCCAGCAGGTTATCGGCGCGCAGTATCCGCAATACGCGCTTGTGATTCACTGCCATCCCGCGCCGCCGCAACTCGGCCGTGATCCGCCGATACCCGTAGCGCCGCCGATGCTCGACCGCGATCTGCTGGATCACGCTCCGCACTTCCATCTCTTCCTCGACCGGCACCCGCTCGCGCAGAGAACGATAAAAACCCGCACGACTCACTCCGGCCAACTGACACATGCGCTCGATGCTTAAACTGCCTTGCAAGGGCATCACTTCTTGGATTTCGTCGTAGACGCCTTCTCGCCAGTCATACCGCTGTTCCGGCGTCGAGCCTCGACTTTTTGCAAGGCACCTTTGAAAAAATCCACCTCCAGCGTCTTCTCCGCCAGCACGCGTTGCAACTGGCTGATTTCCTTACGCAGGGTGGATTCCCGCGCGTTCCCCGGTGGCGATTCCTCGCTCTCCAAAACCTCCGCTTGATCTCGCCACTGATACAGCAGCCGTCGATGCACGCCCAGTTCCTGCGACAACGCCACGATGTTATCGCAGCTCTGGACTCGTTCCACCGCCATTCGACGGAATTCCTTCGTATGCCGACGCAACCGTTTCTTGGCCACTCGCAGCCCCTTTCCCTGCTAAGTGTGCCAGTTCTGTTTGTCTCAAAATAGGGGTTCACTCCACTTCAGTCTGTGCGTTTTTTCCGCTCCCGCAAGGCCCAAATCAAAACCACACAGGCTGAAGCCTGTGCTACTAAACCCAACCGAACCCGTGCCGTATCTGCATGCTCCAAAACTTGCCAGGAGGTCCCGCAAGTTCTTGTGTGAAATGCGGATTGGATCCGGCTAGGGCTGCAGATTCATTCGGCGCAATAGGTCCTGAAAGCGCGGGTCGGAGCGCAGAGGATCGAAGAATGGATCCACTTTAATGCTGGAAAGTGGACCTCCTAAAGAGCGATCCTCGTAGGCTTTTTCTAGCCACTCGAATGCCTTGTCATTCTCCCCGAGGCCTACGTAGACTACAACTTTGGACACCGCTGAAACATACTTTCGCTTCGAGAGTTCGTTCAATTGATCGAGCACCTTCTGTGCCTCTGCTTTTCTACCTGCTACCGCATACGCATAACCGAGCCCTGATAGTGTAGTCGTCTCGCCGGGAAAGATCGCCAACGCCTTTTCAAACTCCGCTAGGCCTTCCTTATACATGGATTTTTGGAGATAGGCCAAGCCTAGGTACTGGTGCGTCAACGTGAAATTTGGATCTAGCTCCAGTGTCTTCCGGTATTGCTCTATCGCTTGGTCATTCTGCCGCGCCGCATAGAATGCAAATCCCAGCTCCCTATTCGCGATGAGGGAGAGGGGATCAAGTTCCACGGCTCGTTTGAGCTCCCCGATTGATTCTTCAACCCGTCCCGTCGTATGTAAATAAACCCCATGTAAAGCGTGGGCGTAGACATAGTTCGGGTTGAGCTCAATGGCTCGCTGGAATTCTTTCTCGGCGCCTGGCCAGTCCCAGTCATATGCAAACTTGGTGAAAGCCAGCGAGGTGTGAGCTTCCGCGAGGGTATCGTCAAGTTGCAGTGCCTTCAGCACGGCCTCTTTGGCTTTCGGATAAGCCTCCCTCGCGGGAACATAACCGTAGCTTCCAAGGATATTGTAGCCATCGGCCAAGCCGTCATAAGCCAGCGCGTATGTGGGATCCTTTGCGATCGCCTGCTGAAAATACTCGATCCCCTTGTTCGCTCCATCCTGGGTTCTCTTGTTCCACCAGTAACGGCCTTTCAGATAGTCCTGATAGGCTTCGGGATTCGCGGTGTAGCTCTTCATCATCTGTTTCTCATCTTCGCCCGTCAGGCGAACCCGCAGCATGGAGGTCATCTCTTTCGCGAGCTCGCCCTGCAACGCGAAAATGTCCGACGACTTGCGGCTGTACTGCTGGCCCCAGATGTGGCTGTTATCACGGGCATCAACCAGTTCGGCGCTGATCTCTAGATCGTCGCCGCGTTGCATCACCCGGCCTTTGAATACGGCACGCACTCCCAGCGCCTGCCCCACCGTTCGCGCATCCGTGTCTTTTCCTTTGTACATGAAGGCGGAATCGCGCGACATCACTTTCAAATGCGGCAGCTGCGACAAGCTGTTGATCAGGCTTTCGGTGATCCCATCGCTCAAATATTCTGTGTTGGGATCGCCGCTGGCGTTCACGAAAGGCAAGACTGCGACCGAATCGATCGTTTCGCCGCCGTTCCCGCGAGATCTGTAATACCAGCCCGCACCCGCGAGCGCAGCGATCAGCGCCACCCCTGCAATTCCGATTGCCGCTTTGCTGCGCCACCATAGCGGAACGGTTACTTCCGCTGCCGATGCGCCGGCAACGGAACGACTCGAATCCGTATCGCGCTTCAATCGAGCCAGGTCGGTTCGCATATCCGCCGCAGTTTGGTAGCGCAGTTTCCGATCTTTCTCCAGAGCCTTGTTGATGATTTCTTCGAGTTTTGAAGGAATTTGCGGATTGAGCCGGAGAGGCGGAATGGGAGCTTGGCTGAGAATGGCGTGAAAGATGACGCCTGACGTGTTACCCGGGAATGCCAGCCGGCCCGTGGCCATCTCGTACAGAACCAATCCAAACGAGAAGAGGTCCGTGCGCGCATCCAGCTCTTCTCCCCTCACTTGCTCGGGCGACATGTAAGCCACTGTACCGAGCGCCGTGCCGGGGCTGGTCAGGTCCTGGTCGGAAGCAGTTGGCAGTTGCGACGCACCAACCCCCGCAGCTATATTTTCTTTCCGGGCTACTTTGGCCAACCCAAAATCCAGAATTTTCGCGTGCCCGCGATCCGTAACGAAAATGTTCGCGGGCTTGATGTCCCGGTGCACAATCCCCTTGGCGTGTGCGGCATCCAGCGCGTCGACGACTTCCGCTCCCCATTCCAACACCTGATCGACGGCGACGGGCTTTCCGCTGATCAAGTGCTTGAGCGTTTGCCCTTGCAGCAATTCCATGGCGATGAAGTGCTGGCCATTGGCTTCGTCGATCTCGTAAATCGTGCAGATATTTGGATGATTGAGCGCCGAGGCAGCGAACGCTTCTCGTTGGAAGCGCTCGCGGGCCGCGGGGTCATTCTCCAATTCATGCGGCAGGAATTTTAAGGCGACATGGCGGTGCAGCTTGAGGTCTTCCGCTTCGTACACCACACCCATCCCGCCGCCGCCAAGCTTCTCCAAGACGCGATAGTGCGAAATGGTTTTGCCGATCATGCCGTCCATAACTGGAGGAATGGTATGTTGACGTGCAGTTGAGGTCAATCGAGAGTTTGCGCCGGGCTTGGCGGGGACATCATACTTATCTCAATGGATATTAAATGAGCCTTTAGACGGCTGTTGTGGGGGTTTTAACTCACATTTTAAACAAAACGCCCACAATCTGGCTGCAATTCAATTAAATGAGGGCTTCCTTCATGCTGTTGTGGCGCTGGCGTCTCGCCGGCGTTCCTGCGCTGTCCTGGGGCCGGAGAAGCCGCCGGCGAGACGCCGGCGCCACCGAGAGCCAGGATTCCGCGGGCCTATTCCGAGAGAAGGACGCGAAGATCGCGCAGGTTGTTTCCCGTCGGCCCCGTCTCGATCGCGTCGCCCAGCTTATCGAAGAACGTGTAGGAATCGCTTCGCCGAAAATAATCGGTCGGCTCCATCCCGAATTCACGCGCGCGCGCGGACGTTTCTCCATCGGCGACGGCCCCTGCCGCCGGGCTCGATCCGTCAATGCCGTCCGTGCCCGCACTCAACACGGCGATAGGCTGGCCCGCGATTTTCTCCACACACTCCAGGACAAACGCCGAGTTTCTCCCGCCTAGGCCGTCGCCCGTCACAGACGAACTTACCTCGCCATCCGCGATCACGGCCGCGCGGCGGCCTGGATTCGCGCGCTTCAACTCGGCTAGCTGCGCGAGCAGAAAATCCGCCGCGCGCTCGACTGGCCAATCGTCGGTTGTGTTGTCACAGACGGTGATGAATCCGGCCGTCTCGGCGGCGCGGTGCGCGGGGTGG
This sequence comes from Terriglobia bacterium, assembly GCA_963811715.1. GTDB lineage: Bacteria > Acidobacteriota > Terriglobia > Acidiferrales > UBA7541 > Palsa-360. The sequence continues at coordinate 535,349 of CAWESM010000001.1, read as the reverse complement.
AATAAATCGTCACGTCCAAGCAGAAGCTGAAAAACGGAATGGCGAAACGCGGGATCATCTCCCTTGGGTGTTTCGCCAATTGATTCGGGACGCTCAAACCGAGCGCGAATCGGCGCCGGCAATTTTTCCAACAAACCGTAGCGCTCGATCACGCTGCAAGCATCGGATACCGTCGTGGGATCGGGCAGAGTCGGGCCTGACGCCAGCGCCGACTCGCGGCCGTCGGGCACATCGGTCACGCCGAGCGTGATCTTCACCGCCGCCGAGGCGGCTACGGCCAGGCGCCCGCCCTTCACCGCGGAAAAATGTTTCCGGACGGAGTTCATTTCATCAATGGAAGCGCCGCAGGTCACGAGCAACCGGTTCAGCGATTGCATGTCTGCGAGGCCGACAGCGGGATCGAGCGGCTGTTCGACCAGCGCCGAGCCTCCGCCCGACAGGAGGAAGAAAATCAGCGTCCGTTCGTCGGCCGATGCGAGGAAATCCAGAATCGCGCGGCCGGCCGCGAAGCTGCCCTCATTCGGAATCGGATGTCCAGCGACGATGGCACGAAATCCCGGAGGCGCGCTTTTCGCGGGAAACGGGGTGACTACGAGACCATCCGCGTGGAAGGCTGGTGAGAGCAGTTCCGCCAGTCCGCAGGCCATCGCCACCGATGCTTTGCCGATGGCGACAGCGCGGATACGCTCGAAGGAAGCGAGGTCGACCGTCGCGCCTCCCACGCGGAGGTGCGATCCTTCGCGGGCAAGCTTTCGCCGCATGGTCGCGGGAATATCGATCGCCGCGAGTGTGTCGCGAAACATTTGCAGCGCCGTTTGTTTGAGGTCAAGCATCGGATCGCAGACAACAGGAAAGTCAGGTAACACAGGCTTCAGCCTGTGTGGTTTTGGGTTTCAGCCGTTCAAAACGGCACACAGAGTGAACTCTGTGTTACCAAATGCCGCCATACACAGTCACGCGATGGTCCATCCGACGTTCGTGAAACACGCGTTCTACTGCTGACGAAGCACTTCCGGATTCAAAATTGTCGGCGGGCGCTTGCCGCCAAAAAGGGCGATGGCATTTTCGACAGCGATCATCGCCATTCGAGTGCGCGTTTCGACGGACGCCGATCCGAGATGCGGCGCGAGGACAACGTTGTCGCGCCGCAAGCCGTCGCTGATCAGCGGCTCGCGCTCGAAAACGTCGAGCGCCGCGCCCGCAATCGTTCCCTGCTCGAGAGCGGCCACCAGCGCGGCCTCCTGCACGACCGGCCCGCGCGTCGTGTTGATCAGGAACGCGGTCCGCTTCATCTTCGCGAGCTCCGCCGGCCCGATCAATCCGCGCGTTTCCTTGCGCAACGGCACGTGAAGGGATAGAAAGTCCGCCTGCTCAAACACCTGATCTCGCGGCAAATATTCCGCGTTCAATTGCTTTTCGACATCCGCCGGCGCTCGCGTCGTGCTGTTGTAAATCACGCGCATGCGAAATCCGGCCGCGCGACGGGCCACGGCGCGGCCGATGCGCCCGAATCCGATGATGCCCAGCGTCTTGCCCCAGACGTCGGTTCCACACAGCCGGTCCAGATTCCATTGCCGCCACGCGCCCGAGCGGGCCAGCCGGTCGCCTTCGACCAGGCGGCGCGCAACACCCATCAGGAGAGTCCACGTGAAATCGGCCGTGGTTTCGTCGAGCACGCCGGGGGTGTTCGTGACGGCGACGCTTCGCTCCGTGCACGCGGGCACATCGATATTGTCGTAACCCACGGCCACATTCGCGACGATCCGCAGAGTTGGACCCGCCGCGTCGAGCAATTCGCGATCCACTTTTTCGGTCAGCAGGCAGATGAGCGCATCCTTGCCCGCAACGCGCTGCAAGACTTCGAGGCGGGGCGGCCGTTCCATCCCGTTCCAATATTCGACTTCAAAATTCTCCGCTAATCGGCGCCGCGGTTCCTCAAACAAGACATGCGTGGAAAATAGTTTTGGCTTGCTCACACCGCCGCCTCACGCGAGAAAAACAACATCGGAGAGTAACATATCCGCCGCGCGCCGCAGGCAATGCGATCCGAGATTGACACGAGGGAGGCGGACGGTGTATCGCTTTAGTGAAAATTGGGGCGAAACCGGTTGGGATTTTCCTTGCGGTGGCTTCCCATCGAGGCGGCTCGCACGATTCGATTTTCAGGAGGATGTAATGGAGAAGAAGAATATACGCAAGACCGGTGTGGCAGGCGCAGTTTCCTGTCCGGGTCCAGCCTTTTGCTGACGGGCGCTTTGCTGGGCGCATCGGAAGAAATGGAAGCAGAAGAGCAGACCCGAATCCCACCGTCCACGACTCCGCAGGACAAGGACAGTCTGTTCGCGGATCTTGTGGCAGCAAATCGCATTCTGGCCGATCAAGGCGTAGTGGACGGATACGGGCACGTCAGCGCGCGACATCCCACCAACCCGGATCATTTTTACATCTCTCGCTGGCTGGCGCCCGACCTAGTCACGGTAAACGACATCGTGGAATTGGTACTGGATTGCGTTCCGGTGGCCGGAGACAACAGGAGGCTTTATAGCGAACGCTTTATTCACAGCGAGATTTACAAAGTGCGGCCGGACGTCAAATCCATCGTTCATACGCACGCGCCCACGGTTGTGTTGATGGGAGTTTGCGGAGAACCACTGGTTCCGATCTACCACATGACCGGATTCATCGGGGCGGGATTGCCGACATTCGATATTCGCAAATCATTTGGAATGACGAGTATGTTGATCACAGACGCGGCGAAAGGCAAAGCTCTTGCGCAGACGCTCGGAGATCACAGCGCAGTGCTCATGCGGGGACATGGCGGAGTTACCGTGGGCACCAATTTGTCCCATTCGGTCGGCCGCAGTGTCTATCTGAAAATTGATGCGGAAATGCAACTTCAGGTGCTGGGAAGGAAGATCGAGTCACTTTCTCCTGAAGAAGCGCGCCTGGCGGAAGCCGGGAATCAGGACTTCCCGAAGGACTGGGACCTCTGGAAGCGAAAAGTGATGGGCAAGACGTAGCGGCGGCATTTCGCCGGCCTTGTTGAGAAAATGCGTGGAGCTGCCGCTACCGAAACGATCGCATCGCTGCTCTGGGACTTCCGGAAAATTGAGTCACACCACGGAAGGCTGGTCCTTGTCGCTCGGAGCCGCCCGAGAGTACACTCACAGCGTGGAACACGCGGAGGTGAGTGATGGCTCGAATCGTTCGTTGCGGATTGATTCAAGCGCAATGTGAATGGTCACCGGAGAAATTCTCGCTTGCGCAGATCAAGGAAAAAATGATCGCCAAGCATGAGAAGCTGATTGCCGCCGCGGCGAAAAGCAAGGTGCAAATCCTCGGGCTGCAGGAATTATTCTACGGACCGTACTTTTGCGCCGAGCAAGAGACCAAGTGGTATGAACTGACGGAGCCTGTGCCCAGCGGACCGACCCTGGCGCGGATGCAAAAGCTCGCGAAGAAATACAGCATGGTCTTGATCGTCCCCGTGTATGAAGTCGAAATGGCCGGCGTTTATTTCAATACCGCTGCGGTATTTGATGCTGACGGAAAGTATCTCGGGAAGTACCGCAAACATCACATTCCCGCATTGCCATCCGGGATTCTGGGAAAAATTCTATTTCACTCCGGGAAATGCGGGCTATCCAGTATTTGAAACGCGATACGCGCGCGTGGGCGTGTACATCTGTTACGACCGGCACTTCCCCGAAGGCGCGAGAATCCTGGGACTCAACGGCGCGGAAATCGTATTCAATCCTTCCGCTACCGTGGCGGGACTTTCCGAATATCTATGGGAACTCGAGCAGCCCGCGCACGCAGTGGCCAACGGCTATTTCGTCGGCGCGTCCAATCGCGTGGGGATCGAAAAACCCTGGCAGATCGGCGAATTCTACGGGAAGAGCTATTTCTGCAATCCCCGCGGCAAAATTGTCGCGCAAGCCAGCCGGGACAAAGATGAATTGGTAGTCGCGGACCTGAACCTCGATGAAATCCAAGAGGTACGCACAACGTGGCAATTCTATCGCGACCGGCGGCCGGAAACATACGGCGAAATCGCGCGCACACAAGCGGCCGGAACCGCGCAAGCCGCGGACTAGGAGAGGGAATCGCGAATCGCGACTCGTGATTACGTGCCGAAAGAGAATGATGCAGGCGACTGGTGACATTAACGGATTCATCTATTCATCAAGCCTTTCCCTTTTTTTCACGGTTTTATCACGCGTTCTGTTTCCTCTGGGGATAAAGGGATTGCCATGACTACGCAGCCAAAGCAGGCGACGCGCAGTGAAGAAGTCATTCGGAAGCATAAGGAATATCTTTGGCCCGCGGTCACAAATTTCTATCAGCAGCCGCTGGTAGCCGACCATGGATCGATGCAATACGTCTGGGACGTCGAGGGGCGCAAATATTTGGATTTTTTCGGCGGCATCCTGACGATTTCCGTGGGGCACGCCAATCCCAGGATTACGGGCCCCGTCAAGGCGCAGGTCGACCGGCTGCAACACCTTTCCACGCTGTACCCGAACGAAGCGATCGTGGCGCTCGCGGAAAAGGTTGCGCAGATCACGCCCGGCGCGCTGCAATCGAGCTTTTTCACCAGCTCCGGCACGGAGGCGAATGAGGCCGCCATCCTGCTGGCGCGGATGGCCACCGGCTGTTACGACATTGTGGCCCTCAGGCACGCGTATTCCGGCGGATCGTCATTAGCCAAAAGCGTGACGGCGCAGTCGCCTTGGCGCAAATCCGGGGTCATCAGCGTTGGCATCGCGCATGCCATCAATCCGTACTGCTACCGCTGCCCGCTAGGCTTGAAGTATCCCGACTGTGAAGTCGCTTGCGCTAAGGACGTCGAAAACCTGATTCAGACGGGCACCAGCGGCCAGATCGCCGCGTTCATCGCCGAACCCATCCAGGGAGTGGGCGGCTTCATCACGCCCCCGCCTGAATACTTCAAGATTGTGTTTAAGGCCGTGAAAAAGTATGGCGGGCTGTTTATCTCGGATGAAGTGCAGACGGGTTTCGGGCGTACGGGCAAGAAATGGTTTGGGATCGAACATTGGGAGGTCACTCCCGATATCATGACTTGCGCGAAGGGCATGGCCAACGGGGCGCCCATCGGCGCAACCATCACTACCAAGGAACTGGCGGCCTCGTATCAGGGGCTGACGATCTCCACGTTTGGTGGCAATCCCGTGACGTCCGTGGCGGCCAAGGCGACGATCGAATTCATCGAAGAAGAAAAACTTCTTGAGAATCGCCGACACGATGGGCGTCTACTTCCGCGGCAAGCTGGAAGACCTCCAACAGAAATATCCCGTGATTGGGGACGTGCGCGGCAAGGGTTTGATGCTGGCTCTCGAACTGGTAAAGGACCCCCAGACCAAGGAGCCCGCGCCGGAGGCAGCCACGCAACTGCTCGAGCGCACGCGCGACAACGGGCTGCTCATCGGCAAGGGCGGCCTTTACAGCAATGTCATCCGACTCTCCCCCATGCTGAACATCGCCAAATCTGACGTGGACGAAGCGGTTCGACTGCTGGACAGGTCCCTCACGGAAGTTCGTCTCTAACCCTGTAGTGGCCTTAGGCCAGCGGGGCATCGTTGGTGTGCCATTGATGCCCATGCTACCCTGCCAATTGAGCGTCCCGGTACCCTCAAGGGTTCGATCGGGCCTCCGTCCAAGCTGCCAATCAAATAACCTAAGTGTTTTCAGAGCATAACGGTACAGGGAGAGGTTCCTATTTGGCACACTTGCGGCCAATTTGTGTTCCAGAGTGGACCAGGCGCTGGTATCGTAAAGTGATATCTGCTAGCCATGCTCTCCGCTGAAATCTGGCGACATTGGTGGTTGCCGACCGTGGGATTCCCTATCGCACGACTGAGGGGTTCGTGAAAAAGAAAAAACTAGGAGAGGTACTGGTCGACCGGGGGAAAATCTCTGCCGAAGACCTTACCCTGGCGGTCTCCGAGCAACAGGGCAAGATGTTGCACCTCGGTGAATTGATGCTGGAGCGTGGGTTGGTCGCGAAGGATGACCTGGCGGCCGCGCTTGAGGAAGTGTCACACGTACCCTATCTGGACTGCTCGGAAGTCGTGCCCGATCCGGAGGCCATAAAGCTAGTTCAGCGCGGGGTAGCCGAGCGTTGCTGTGCCCTCCCCATTCGAATGGAGCAAGAGCGTCTGGTCGTTGCCATGGCTGCTCCACAGGATCTGGCGAAGCTCGACGAGCTGCGCTTTACGACCGGGATGGAAATCTCGCCGCGTCTGGCATTCCGTAGCGAGGTTCACAAAGCAATCACCAAATATTATGCGTGGCGGCGAATGGGAAACCGCATCCCAGCTCAACTCCGGTAACCTAGAAAGCGTGCCTATAGAAGAAATTGAATTCTTCTCGACCACTCCCGGCAGTCCAATCAAGAAGCGATTCAAGAAATGCAGGCTGATCTACGGCAAAGAAAAACGCCGGCCGTGCGGTTAGTCTCGGAAATTATTCAAATCGCGATGGCGAAACACGCGAGCGATATTCATATCGAACCGCGCGCCGCGGAGACGGCTGTACGGATCCGCGTGGACGGTGTGCTGCGCGACCTTCAGTCCATCCCGCGGAACCTGCAAACATCCCTGATCTCGCGGATCAAGATTCTATCCGATATGGACATCACGGAGCGCCGGACTCCCCAGGATGGACGTTTTATGGTTTCTCGTTGGGCCGCGGCAGATCGATCTTCGGGTCTCTTCCCTTCCGACCCAATATGGCGAGAAGGTTGTGATTCGACTGCTGGAGACAAGCGCGCCTCTGAGCTCGTTCGCGGATCTGGGAATCCCGGAGGACGTTTCTGTGACCCTCACTGAACTTTTATCGTTGCCGCAGGGCATGGTCCTGGTGACGGGCCCGACAGGTTCGGGAAAGAGCACGACTCTCTACAGTTCACTTCACAAGCTGCGAAAGCCATCCGTCAATATCGTCACGGTTGAGGACCCCGTCGAGTACGTCCTCCCCGGCATCAACCAATCCCATGTCAATACCAAGGCCGGTATGACGTTTGCGGGCTGTCTGCGCTCCATACTCCGTCAAGATCCGAACGTCATCATGGTGGGCGAGATTCGCGACAAGGAGACGGCGGAAATTGCCATGAAAGCGGCGCAAACAGGCCACCTGGTGCTCTCCACCCTGCACACCAACGACAGCGTTTCGGCGATCATACGATTAATCGACCTTGGGATTCCGGGTTTCATGATCAGCTCATCCTTGACGGGAATTATAGCCCAGCGTCTGCTGCGGAAGCTGTGCTCCTGCCATGTCGTCCAGCCTGCGACTCCGGATTTCCAGGCACGCTTGGTGCAGGCAGGGATGCTCAAGCCGCCCGTGACCATGGCCGTACCCATTGGCTGCGAAAAATGCGACCAGACAGGCTACAAAGGCAGAATTGGAATTTACGAATTGCTTCGTTTCGATGATTCCATGCGGGCAGTTATCCGAACGAGCGGGAATATGGATCGAATTCGTGAAATTTCTCGATCGAACGGAATGCGCTCGATGCAAGACGACGCGATGGAAAAATTGCGTTCCGGCATGACGACTCTGGAAGAGATTCTCCGAGTGATACCCTATTGAGAGCGTATCTTACGCGGAATGCGTGAACTGCAGCCAGGAGATCCTCCCGGCATTTAAGTTTTGCCCCTATTGCGGGACCCGATGCGCGCGAGATTCTCAACGCAAGGAGCTCCCGGTCAGACAATTCGTTGCCCAAGGAGTTCTTCAGCCATGAGTGCAGGAGAAAGGAAGCCGAAAGTTACTGTCCGGCAAGATGTTCGCTACCCCCAGCTGAGTGAACTATCCATGATTTACGAGGGGTCAGCCGAAGACGTTACCGTGCGGCCGCCGGACCTTAGCCCTCACGGTATGTTCATCAATACGAGGACGGAGTACCCCGAAGGCGCGGTCCTCAAGTTGCGTTTCCGGTTGTCGCGCACAGGCGTCCTGATCCAGACTCGATGTGAAGTCCGATATTGCCTTAAGGGGGTGGGGGTCGGCGTCGAGTTTGTCGACCCTCCTCCCGAAGCTACTCGAGCCATTGAAGAAGAAATATCCGTTCAGATGGCCGGCAAGTAGCAGGCTCCATCTCTGGCGTCTTGGCGACCTTATTGGGTTCTCTCTCTCTGTCCGCGACTCACCTCTATACATCTACATTGCTTCCTACTCTCAACCTCAGCGTGGGGTTCCCCATTTCGCAGGGAAGGCTTGACGTTTCTGGCCGGAGGATTCACCATTCCACTGGTAAAGCGATTCGGAACAGATCACGCAGATAGAGTTGACGTCTGCGAAGACACGATGGCAACTACACCCAGCCTTTTTCCAGAGACCGAGAAGGACATTTTTTTCGACATCGAAACCCTTCGCCTTTCGCACGAAGTCGAAGGCGGCTGGTCGAACATCGCCCGCTTCGGTCTGGCGGTGGCGGTCACGTGGGATGCGGGGAATCGCTTTCGGCGCTGGTTCGAGCCGGACGTGAAGGCGCTCATTTTCGAATTGGGCCGTTTTGCGCGCATCGTCTCTTTCAACGGGGACCGCTTCGACTTCGAGGTTCTTCGCGGCTACCACCCGGTCGCCCATCTGGTTCCGAAATCATTCGATCTTCTGGCCGACCTACACCGCAGGCTTGGATTCCGCATCAAACTCGACGACCTCGCCCGGGAAACGCTGGGGCATCAAAAAAGCGGCAATGGCCTGGAAATCGTTCAGTGGTGGCGCGAGGGCCGGAAAGAAGAAGTCTGCAAATATTGCGAAAACGACGTGCAATTATTGGTGGACCTGGTGGAGTTTGCCAGGCGGAAGAAGTATGTGGTTGTGAACAAGCGCCAGTTGCCTGTGGACTGGCATTGAAGCTTCGATGCCGGGGATCACGCTTGATGCGCGCAAGTAAGCTTGGCGGCTTCGCAACGCTCCTCCTCGCGCTCACTCTGGGTGCGCACGCCGCCGAGAAAGTCGCGTGGAAACCGATACCGGATGCGGTCCTTCGAATCGACGACCGCGCGCCGAAGCAGTGGAGTCTTTTCCACGCCGGGAAAAAATACGACCCTCTGCTGCTGCAGCTCGGCGCGCGAGTATTAGTTATATACGTACATAACCAATCAGTATATGAAATTCCTCCCGCACAAGTCGACCATAAAGGCGAGGATTTGTTTTGGCGCGAAACCGATAAGCCGGAAAAACCTCTCGCGACTTCCGATTGGAGCACGCGCGATATCGGTTCCGCGTGTGCGCGTTCGCGTGAAACTGGCCGATGAAGGCCGCCTGGTAGACATTCAGATTCCGCAAATGCCCGATTTGCGGCGGGGCATCTACTGACGCATGACTGCGCCCGAAAATCCCATCCAAGACGGCATCCAATCCGGCGTACTCGACGCCGAAACCATCCGTTCGAGCTCGCTCTATAACGAAGACCTCGCGCCGATCCCGGCGTCACGGCGGAGTTGGAGCACGTACAACTACGCGGCGCTATGGATTGCCATGAGCGTCAACATTCCGACGTACATGCTGGCGAGCGGGATGATCGCCGGCGGGATGAGCTGGCGCCAGGCCATTTTCACCGTGTTTCTGGGGAATGTCCTGGTGCTCGCGCCGATGCTGCTCAACGCGCACGCGGGAGCGAAATACGGAATTCCCTTCCCGGTGTTCGCTCGCGCATCGTTCGGAGTGCTCGGAGCAAACGTGCCGGCAATTCTGCGCGCGCTGGTGGCGTGTGGATGGTTCGGCATCCAGACCTGGATCGGAGGCGAAGCGATCAATGCGATGGTCGTGGCGCTGATTCCCTCGTGGCGCGATTATCCCGCGGGCGTGTGGATCTGTTTCGCCGGCTTCTGGCTGCTGCACGTGATCGTAATCATGCGGGGAATCCGGACCATCAAGTTTCTCCAGGGCATCACCGCGCCGTTTCTCCTGGTGATTGGCGTGGCGCTGCTCGCGTGGGCCGTGGTGAAGGCCGGCGGCTTCGGGACGATGCTGGCCGCGCCATCCAAATTCCAAACGTTCGGTGAATTCTTCCATTTCTTTGTGCCGTCGCTAACTGGCGTGGTCGGATTCTGGGCCACCGTGGCGTTGAATATTCCCGACTTCACGCGCTACGCACGCAGCCAACGCTCGCAGATGCTCGGCCAGGCGCTCGGCTTGCCGGCGACGATGACGTTTTACTCGTTCATCGGCGTCGCGGTCACCTCCGCGACTGCGATTATTTTCGGACAGGCGATTTGGGATCCTGTGCAGGTGCTCGCGCGTTTGGGAAATCCCATCGCTGTCGTGATTGCGATGCTGGCGTTGTTGCTGGCAACGCTGAACGTTAACGTCGCGGCAAACCTGGTCTCGCCTTCCAATGATTTCTCAAACCTTTCGCCGCGCCTGATCAGCTTTCGCACCGGCGGTTTGATCACGTGCGTGGTGGGCGTCGCGGTATTTCAGCCCTGGAAGCTGCTCGCCAACTACAGCAACTATATTTTCGGGTGGCTGGTCGGCTATTCGGGATTTCTTGGGCCCATCGCAGGCGTGATGATTTGCGACTACTTTATCGTGCGGAAGAAAATTCTGCTTGTCGAAGATTTGTACCTGCGCCGGGGATTTTATGAATTTTCACGTGGAATCAACTGGCGCGCGATGGCGGCGCTGGCGGCGGGAGCGGGATTGGCGTTCATCGGTCTCGTCGTGCCTGTCACTGCGCGTGCTTTATGACTACGCCTGGTTCGTGGGATTTGGGATGAGTTTCTTCGCGTACTGGGTGCTGATGCGCGCGCCGATGCGCGCTTGAAAATTCACTGCCGGCGGGACGCGTGGCGTATCGAAACGCGAACGATTACGACGCCAGTCCAGCCCCAGGTCCGGCAGCGAGCCGTCTCGCGCGCATGTTCCAACTCTCGAATGGCTGGCCCGTATCGATCTGCTTCATCGTGATGCAATTGTCCACGGGGCAAACGAGCGCGCAGAGATTGCAGCCGACGCATTCCTCTTCCATGATGCGTGGCACGTGCACGCCCATTCCGTGGGGATTTTTTTTGCCTACGCCCGCGGCGGTATAAGGCTCGATGCATTGGTGCGCGCCGTCCTCGCAGGCGACGTAGCACAGTTGGCAGCCGATACAGAGGTCGTGATGGATATCGGCGACGATCTTGTAATTCAGGTCCAGGTCGCCCCAATCCTGCACATTTGGCACGGCGCGTCCGCGGAAAATCCTCGATCGTGCGAAATCCGTGGTCGTCCATGTAGGCGGAGAGGCCGTCAATCATGTCCTCGACGATCCGGAAACCATAGTGCATTGCGGCCGTGCAGACTTGCACGACGGAGGCCCCCAGCGCGATGTGTTCCGCCGCATCCTTCCAGTACCCAATCCCTCCAATGCCGATAATGGGGATTTTTACTTTTTTCGCCACGCTCGAAACCAAGTGGAGTGCGATCGGCTTTAATGCCGGCCCGCAATATCCTCCATGCGAGGATTTTCCGCCCACGTTGGGCAACGGGGCGAACGTGTCGAGATCCACGCCCATCAGTGAATTCAGCGTGTTGATCAGGCTGACGGCGTCGGCGCCTCCTTTTTCCGCCGCCAGCGCGACGCGCGTGATGTCCGTGACGTTAGGTGTGAGCTTGACGATCACCGGAGTTTTCGCCGCTTCCTTCGCCCACGTCGTAATCATTTCCGTGTACTCGGGAACCTGCCCCACGGACGAGCCCATGCCCCGCTCGCTCATCCCATGCGGGCAGCCGAAGTTCAATTCGAGGGCGTCCGAGCCGGCGTCCTCGGCGCGGCGCACAATGTCGTGCCAGGTTTCGCGCTTCGATTCCACCATCAAAGACGCAATCACCAGATTTTTGGCATAGCGTTTCTTGACGGCGGCAATTTCCCGGAGATTCGTCTCAATGGGGCGGTCGCTGATCAATTCGATATTGTTGAAGCCCATCATCTTCGAGCCGTTGTAATCGATCCCGCCGTAGCGCGACGATGTATTCGACGATCGGCTCGCCGATTGTTTTCCAGACCGCGCCGCCCCAGCCGGCGTCAAACGCGCGCATCACCTGCCCCGCCGTATTCGTCGGCGGGCCCGAGGCCAGCCAGAAGGGATTGGGAGATTCGATGCCACAGAATTTCATGCGCAGATTAGCCATGCGTCACCTCTTCAAGAAACCTTTGAAACCACAGATGGACACAGATAAACACTGATTAATTCTAGGAAAGATTCATAGGACGAATCTTCGGTATTCCAATCTTGGTTTGCCGAAATTCATCAGCAAGCCGACACGAATGCCGCTGGCTTTCAAATAGTTCAGGATCTGCGCTTCGTGGACCGACTCGAGGCGCGTGCATGCTTTCAGCTCGACCAAGACCCGGCGTTCGACAACCAGGTCCGCACAATAATCTCCGACAATTACGTTCTTGTATCTCACCTTGAAGCCGACTTCTGACTCGCAGGATATCCCCATTGCCCGAAGTTCGAGCAACAAGGCATTCGAGTACACTTTTTCAAGAAACCCCGCTCCTAACGCATTGTGAACCGCAAACGACGCCTCAAGAATCTTCTGAGTCAGATCCTGCTCAGGGTAGATGGTCGCTTTTGCGGTCGTTTCCATTTCTTCCTTATCTCATGAAAATTTTCTTCATCTGTGTTGATCTGTGTTCATCTGTGGTTTCAAGTTTTGCGCCAGGAGCGCCATGTGAACCAAGCGACTGTGGCGAGCATTCCGATCCAGCCCAAAACGCGGAATGTGCTGCCGATCTGAGTGTCGTGTTCTAGCACGCCCGCGCGCGAGAAGAGATAGAACCAGTCGTGCTCGGCCAGCTCCGGGTCGCCCACGGTCACGTATTCGAGGCACTGGCATCTTGCATCGGCCATGTAAATCCCGATGGGCAGAAATTGCTCGAAGAAAAAGAATGCGCAAAACGCCGTGCCCAGCAGTTGGCGCTTGAATACGAAATAGATTGCGAGCGCAAACGGGACGAACAACTGCAGAAACGTTCCCCCAACGACCATCATCCATTGGCCAAAGTAGCTGAACAAAAGATGCCCGCCCTCGTGAATGGGAACGAAAACCAGGTCGAACCACTGGAACAATGTTCCGTGCAGAACCGCGTTCCCGATCAAGACTACGTAGAATGCCAGCGCTGCGATCAGCGCGCCTCGCGGCACAGGCTCCCACTCTTGCTCCAGTGCGTCGAGAAACGGGAATCTTTCATTGAGCGATTCAGAAATTCCCATGGGCGGTCAATCTTTCTCGCGCGAACTTCCGGAGGATGATCCGGGAGATGCGCCAAGCCAGGAATCAATGCCTCGTGCCGCGGTCATGCCTTCGGCCACGGCATCGACGACTTCCCCGCCGCCGTTCACGCAGTCGCCGCCCGCAAAATATTTTGGATTCCCTGTCTGGTGATGCGGGTCCGCGACCACCGTGCCATTCTTGCGCAATTCGATTCCCTTCACCGACCGGAGGAAATCCGTCACGGGCTTTTGGCCAACGGCGCCGACAACCATATCCACTTCCACGATGAAATTGCTACCGGGAATAGGTTCGGGCGCACGCCGGCCTCGCCCATCGGGAGCGCCGAGGCGCGTGCGCACGCATTCCAGCCCCGTCACCACGCCGCCGGAACCGAGCACGCGGACGGGCTGCGTCTGCCAAAGAAAATTCACGCCATCTTTCTTGGCCAGTTCGTACTCGTAAGGGAAAGCCGACATTTCTTTTTCGCTCCGCCGGTAAATCAGGTGGACCGTCTCCGCGCCGAGCCGCCGCGCGGCGGTGACGACGTCAATCGCCGTGTTTCCCGCGCCGATGCAGGCGACGCGGCGGCCAACCGTGACTTGCGCGAACGGCAATACTTTCGTGCGTTCAATGAATTCGATCGCGCCGCATACGCCCTCGAGGTCTTCACCGGGAATATCCATGGCCCAGGTTTCTCCCAGGCCGACACCCACAAAAATCGCATCGAAATCTTTTTCGAGCTGCTCGAAGGTCACGTCACGCCCGATTTCAGTCTTCTGGCGAAACTCAACGCCGAGTGATTTCACCATTTCGATTTCGCGCAACGAATCCGCCGCGCGTGTTTTGTACGCCGCGATGCCGTACGTGCTCAATCCTCCGGACAGTTCGCGGCGGTCGAACACCGTAACGCGATAGCCTCCTCGCGCAAGCTCGGCCGCGCAAGCCAGCGATGCCGGCCCCGAGCCGATGCAGGCAGCGCTCCTGCCGTTGGGCGCACCCGCGTGAAACAGTTGAATGTTGCGGTCGAGCACGTGATCGACGGCGTAGCGCTGCAGGCGTCCGATTTCGATCGCGCGCTCACCCTTCTCGACCATCACGCACGCGCCTTCGCAGAGAACTTCCGTGGGGCAAACGCGGCCGCAACTCTCGCCGAGAATGTTGGCTTCAAGAATAACTCGGGCCGCGCCGCGAACGTTTCCCGTCATGATGCGCTTGATGAAGCCAGGGACATCGATGCGCGTTGGGCAGGCGATCGTACAGGGAGCGTCAAAGCAATACAAGCATCGCGAAGCCTCGATCGCCGCCTGCCGCGCATTCATCGGCGGAGTGATATCGGCGAAATTCGTTTCGTATTGATCTGGCGTCAGTTTTGGCGCCGTTTCGCGAAGAGGCAAGTACGCACCCTCGAGTCCCCTGAAACGCGCAACCCGGTGGAATTATTTTCCACCGGGCGCCGGATCGGATTTCCCGCACCATTCTAGCACCGCAAGAGACCGCGGCTTGCCCTTGTTCGCCGGGGTGGCCTAAGATGCAAACTTGGCTGGCAACCAGCGACACCGGGGGAAAAATGCGATTCGACACCATCATCCACAAGGGGACGATCGTCACCGCAACGGATACCTACGCGGGCGACGTGGGCATTACGAACGGACAGATTGCCGCGATTGGCAAGGATCTTCCGATTGAAAATGCGGACAAGATTCTCGACTCGAAGAATTGTCTCGTCATCCCCGGCGGGATCGACGTGCACACGCATCTCGATATGCCGTTCGGAGGCACGACGAGCGCCGACGATTTTGAGACCGGGACGCGCGCCGCGGCCTTCGGCGGCACCACAACGCTGATTGATTTCGCGATTCAATACAAAGGCCAGTCTTTACGCCACGCATTCGACACGTGGATGAAAAAGGCGGATGGAAAAGCCGTGGCCGATTACGCCTTCCACTGCATCATTACGGAATTGGGCGAGTCGCAACTCGAGGAAATGGGCGCGCTGGTGCGCGAAGGCGTGTCGTCGTTCAAATTGTTCATGGCCTACCCAGGCGTGTTCATGCTCGATGACGCCACGATTTTCCGCGCGATGCTGCAAGCGGCCAAGCACGGAGGCATGATCTGCATGCACGCGGAAAATGGCGGCGCGATTGACGTGCTGGTGCAACGCGCGCTGGCCGAAGGCAAAACCGCGCCGAAATATCACGCGCTCACGCGGCCCACGACGGCCGAAGGCGAAGCCACTTCGCGCGCCATCGCGCTCGCCGAAATGGCGGGCGCGCCCGTCTACATCGTGCATCTTTCCTGCAACGACGCGCTGGAAAAAGTGCGCGAGGCGCGCGATCGCGGATTGCCCGCGTATGCGGAAACGTGCCCGCAATATCTTCACCTCTCCCTGGAAAATATGGATGTCCCCGGCTTTGAAGGCGCGAAGTACGTGTTCACTCCTCCGCTGCGTGAAAAATGGAATCAGGAAAAACTTTGGCAAGGGCTCGCGCGCGACACGCTGCAAGTCGTCTCCACCGACCATTGTCCGTTTTGCTTCAAGGAACAAAAGGAGATGGGCAGGAACGACTTCACGAAGATTCCAAATGGCGGTCCCGGCGTCGAGCACCGGCTGAGCTTGATTTATTCCGGCGGAGTGCACGGCGGAAAGTTTTCGGCGAACCGTTTCGTGCAATTGGTGTCCACGGCTCCCGCGAAGCTTTTCGGCCTGTACCCGCGCAAAGGCACGATCGCGGTGGGCTCCGACGCCGACCTTGTGATTTTCGATCCCAACGCCGAACAAGTGATCAGCGCGAAGACGCATCACATGCGCGTGGACTACTCCATGTTCGAGGGGATTCGCGTGAAGGGCGTGACCAAAACGGTTCTTTCGCGCGGCCGCGTGATCATCGATGACGGAAAATTTACGGGCCGGGCGGGCGCCGGTGAATTCCTTCGGCGGCAGACTTATTCGGGCGCTGGGTAGAGCGCTTGCATTTCGGACGCGGCGCACGCCGCATCGAATCGGCTACGGGCGGTATACACCGTTGACCCAGGGAAGACCAAAGGCCCCCTTCTGCGCCTGAACAACGATGTCGTCTCCCCTCTGGAAGCGATCGTAGTCATTTTGATCCACCGCGATGCGTTCGATCCGCCGAGTGCCACGCCAGGACGTAACCACCAGGCGGCGGCTGCGCGGCAGACCATTCGTCGAGAACTTCCCAACGACTGTCGCCGGAATCGCGAATCGGACGCGAAGTATCCAAGCTTGCCATTCAGAAAAAGCATGCCCGCAAAAATCCACGGCACGGGAATCATTCCGAAGTAAATGCGCTTGATGACTTCGACTTCTTCCCGTTTCCGGGCGCGAAGGTCGATCCAGTAGCCCAGGGCGAGAGAAAAAAAGAAAACGAGTCCCGCAAATATCAGGATGGCATCGATCTCCAGGGCGGGAAACACCTGGCTAGCCGCTACGAACACAATGATGCCGACAAGAAAAAAGGCCGTGCGCCGCACCAGCCGCCGCCGCACGACCAATTCAGCGGCGGCGGAAGTCAGCCCGCATGCGGGACACTGATCGGCCGTCCGGTCGGCTCCGCAATCGAGACACCGTTTCATACCTTCGGCAGCTGCGCCAAGAGTTTTTCCAGTTGGGCCTTGCCGCTCTCCTCCGGCAGCTCAAATGTAACGGCGATCCCCTTTCCCGGTTCGACCCTGCATACCGTACAATTCAACCGAAGAGGAGGATCGACTGCAAGGCGCGCAAAAAATGTTGCGCCCACCCACAGCGGCGGCGTCAACTCAACAAACAGGCCTTGAGGGCCGATGTCCCGGACCAAGCCCGTCAATGTGGAAGAGCCCCATTCCATTTCGAGCGTTACCATCAACTTTCGACGATTGAACTGGCGGCGCTCGATTTGTGGTGACGCATCCACCGGCGGCTCGGGTGTCATTCGCTAAACTCCTCGAAGGGGATGCTAAGTGCCGCGTGACGGGGTGTCAAGTTTCGATTCGAGTGTTTCTTCGCTCCTGTGCGGTATACCAATGTCGTGCGTCAATTCAAAGTGCGCATCGGTCCGCTCGGTAGAAGAGACACTCTTTATCCCGAGCCCCTGCGAGGAGCTGTCTGTCCGGCGCGATATCGCCGCCGCACACTTGGACAGGCAAGAGTGCCTGTCCAACTAAACCCGGGCGACTTCGGGCCTATATTTTTTCTCGACGCGCAAGTTCGCGGCGCAAGTGGGCGCGCACGCTTCCCGGAAGCCGCGAGAGCTGGAGCAGATCATCCAAATCGCGCCGCGGCAAATCCGGCAGGAATGACAGCACACGCTCGACGGGCGAGTGCGGATGGCGCAATAGCGCGATTCGGACATTCATCAGTTTCGACCATTTCTCATGCTCCGCGATGGCGGCGACAGTTTGCGCCGGAAGGCCATCCTTCGCCAGCGTTCTCAAAAGTTGTGACTTCGGTCAGAAACGAATTGTCGAGCGCGATCCTCGAGACCTGCTCGGGACCCAGCGCGATGAGTCCGCCGGCGACGCGCGCCGACCCTCGCCGCGCCAGCATGATTCTTTGGCCCAGCGGCATTTGAGGCAATTGCGCGAGGACGCGTTCCTCGGCGAGGCGGCGCAAGCTCGACCGGAGAAGCGGGCAAGAGACTGATCCGCACCAGGTCCATCAAGTGCAAGTCGCGCAGCAATCGCATCGCGACCAAGTCGAGGCGTATGCGGATGCCCGGCCAGTGCGCGGCGAACGCGATAGTTCGCCCGCCAACTCTTTCGCTTGGCGATCTCGTCCAGCAATGTGCCCGGCAGGTCCTTTCGTTCCAGCAGCAGGCAAATGTGCGTCTCTTCGAGGGCAGGGATTTTCTAGCAGCGCGCGGAGAACATTTTCGTCCGCGGACGCGAGTAGCGCGGGGATGGATTCAGCAGCCGCCGTGCGGGCGTCCTCGATGCCGGGAATCTCTTCAGGCGCCATGAGGGCTGGCTTGGGCGGGAGATTCGGCCAGGCGGGCGGCGATGCGCGCTGCTCCGACCGCGGGAGAAATTTCAAGTTGCGAAACTTTCGCGCGCAATGCCCCGCTGGCCACGACGGAATCCAGAAGCGCGTCCAGCATGCCGGCTGCGACCGAACACCCCGCCGCATTTCACCAGAGGAAATTCCTGGTCCTTCATTCCCAATCGGCGCACGACAATCATCGCGAGATTTCCCAGGCCGATCGCGGACGTAAACAGAATTTCCTTCGCGGCGCTGTCCTCGGCGTCGGCGGCTTCGGCAACCACGGAAAATAGCGCGGGGAAAATTTCATCGGGATTCTTCATGGTCTGCTGAGTAAGTTCGTCCCAGTCCGCGCATCCGAGCGCCGCGGCGAATCATATCCGTGAGCAAGGTCATCGGCGCGGCCTGGTCCCTGGTGCGCGCCACCGCGGCGACCGCGCGGCGTCCGATTTCAAACGCGCTCCCTTCGTCGCCCACCCAAGGCCCGTACCCGCCTGCGCGCGCCATCTCGCCTGCCGCATTGCGTCCGTAGGCCGCGGAACCCGTGCCGGCAATCAGCACGACGCCAGGACCCGCGCCTACCGCCGCTTCGAGCGCAATTTCGTAATCGGTCGTAACTTGCGAGACCGCGTTGAGAAATTCCTGGGAGAGAAATGCGAGCGTTCGTGCGGACAACATTTCTCCGGCCCGCGCCCGCAAGACCCGCACAAACGCCGGAGACGCTGTGCTTGTGCAGGCCTGCGCTCTTGAGCGCTTCGTCAGCCGCCTCGCTCAGCGAACGAAACGCCGTATCGAATCCGCAACGCAGTGGGTTGGACGGCCCGCCACGTCCTTCGCCGATGATATTTCCCGCCAGCGTCTAGAACGACGCACTTCGTCTTTGTGCCGCCACCATCAAACCCTATCGAATAGCCCATCGTTCCTCGTTGGGTAGCGGGCTCTACTTGGAGCCCGCCAGAATTTGTCGGATTGGGAGCGCTTGACGCAGCATGGATGCGCTCATATGATCGCCCCGCTCTTGCCATGCGCCTGACGTCCCTGGACCTCGCCATCATTGCCGCCTACCTGGCCGGGGTGACTCTGTTCGGAATCGCGTTCCGCCGGGGCCAGCATACCGTGCGGGACTATTTTCTGGGCGGACGCACGGCGCCCTGGTGGGCGCTGGGATTTCGATCGTGGCCACCGAAACTTCGACGCTCACAATTATAGGCACGCCCGCGCTGGCTTTCGCCGGAAACATCACGTTCCTGCAACTGGTTCTCGGATACCTAGTGGGCCGGGTCGTCATCGTGCTGCTGTTTCTGCCGCACTACTTCCGTGGGGAATTTTATACGGCCTACCAACTGATGGAAAGACGTTTTGGTGCAAGAGTAAAAGCGGTCGCGGCCTCGACGTTTCTCTTGACGCGCGCTCTCGCGGAAGGTGTGCGTATCGCTGCCATCGCGCTGGTCGTGAAAGCTGCTTTTGGGACGGAACAGCGTACGTCGGTCATCCTGATCATGGCGCTTGTGCTCGTCTACACGTTTGAAGGCGGTATGAAGGCCGTGATTTGGACCGACGTCGCGCAATTCATTCTCTACTTTTCCGGCTCGCTCGCCGCGTTTTTTCTGCTGCTCCACAGAATTCCTGGAGGATGGGACACGATCGTGCACGCAGCGGCTGCGACGAACAAATTTCGCGCGTTCGATTTCTCCTTTAGCCTGGTGAATCCCGCGAAGACTTATACGTTTTGGTCGGGCGTGATCGGAGGCGGATTCCTCACGATGGCGAGCCACGGCACCGATCAGACCATCGTCCAGCGCCTGCTCGCCGCAAAATCGGAACGCGAAAGCAAGATCGCGCTCCTCGCCAGCGGCGTCATTATACTTTTCCAGTTCGCGTTATTTCTTGTGCTCGGCGTAATGCTGTACGCCTGGCACGGCGCGCCTGCCATTCATCCCGGCCTAAGTTACGATTGGGTTTTCCCGGATTTTATTGTCACCGCGATGCCTTCGGGATTGCGCGGCCTGATCGTCGCCGCCATCTTTGCAGTCGCTATGTCCAACGCCAGCGGCTCGCTCAATTCCCTTGCTGCGTCAAGCGTGGTTGATTTCAGGGAATTAGCGAGGCGGTTTCTATTCCGGGCAGCGGCGATTCCGCGGCCTTTCTTCGCCTTTCGCGATGGATGACATTGTTTTGGGGCGTCGTCCTTGTCGTGCTTGGCACATTGCAATGGGGCCCTATGCTCGAAGCGGGACTGACGATCGCTTCCATCACGCTGGGCAGTTTACTTGGCCTTTTTCTCCTGGCGTTCCTGCTGCAGGCGCGCCACGTCTTCCGGAGTGCTGACCGGCATGTTTGTCGGGTTTGCAGCGATTCTTTGGATTCACTTCCACACGCCGCTGTTGTGGACGTGGTACGTTCCCACCGGAGCAGGAATCACTTTCTTGGTTGGCGCAATCGCAAGTCTTGCGGGCCGCGCAGGAGGCGCTCCTCCATTAGCGAAATGATTGAAGATGAGAAACTCGAACTCGTTCGCGGCCTGGGGCCGTGGACGTCGGCCGCAATCGTCGTTGGCACGATGATCGGGACGGGCATTTTCCTTAAGCCCGCCGAAATGGCAGCTGATGCCGGCTCCGTCGTAATCGTCTTCGCTGCATGGATTGCCGGAGGAATTCTGTCGCTCTTCGGCGCGCTGGCATTCGCGGAACTCGGCGCGGCGATCCCCGAGGCGGGCGGCGAATATGCCTATTTGCGGCGGGGGTTCGGACCGGTTTGGGGCTTCCTGTTCGGGTGGATGCATTCCGTCGTCGGGCGCCCCGCCTCGATGGCCTCGATAGCCGCGGGGCTTCTTCGTTTTTGCGGATTCTTGGCGCCCTCGGTCGCCGCGCCTATTTTTGCTTGGCATATTTCCGCTGCCGTTCCTTCGTGAACCTTACGTTTTCGTTTTCACATGGGCGCAGCCTCTCGCCGTGGTCGCGCTCTTAGCGCTGATGTCCATCAACTATCTCGGCGTGAGCGTCGGAGGACGGGTGCAGGTGATCCTCACGATCATCAAGATTATGTCCGTCGCCGCGATCATCGTTCTCGCATTCGCGCTGGCGCGCCCCGGCGGCGCTGGATTTCATCCATTCTTTCCTGCTAGGTACGGCGTCGGCGGCGCTCACTGGATTCTTTGGCGCTCTGGCGGCGTCCCTGTGGGCCTACGATGGCTGGGAAGATCTGAATCTCGTGGGATCGGAGGTCGCCGATCCGCAACGCAACATTCCTCGCGCTTTGATCCTGGGCGTTCTATTTTGCAGTGCGATCTTCATGCTATTTAGCGCGGCCTCGCATTGGGTTCTGCCGTTTGCAGAGGTTGCTCAGTCAGAGCACGTCGCTTCAGATGTCGTCGCAACATCCTCTGGCCGCAGCGCGGCCCTCTGGGTCACGGTCGCGATGGCTGTTTCAGCGTTGGGCACGCTCAATTCATCCACGCTTTCCGGGGCGCGGGTGCCCTACGCCATGGCGCGCGACGGCATCTTTTTCCGCAAGACTGCGGCCATTCATCCGACGTTTCGAACTCCGGGGGGCGCGCTTGTGTTCGAATGCGCCCTCGCCAGCGTGTTCGCGCTATCGGGAACTTTCGAAGAGCTCACTTCGCTATTTATTTTTGCCACCTGGATTTTCTACGGACTGGCGGTCGTTTCCCTGATGCGCCTGCGGGTCACGGAACCCAATCTGCCACGTGCGTATCGATGCTGGGGCTATCCGTGGGTGCCCGTAATTTTTGTGGGGGGAGCGGCTGCTCTGACGATTACTCTGTGGCTCGCGAGGCCTGTAAGGTCCTCCATCGGCCTCGCACTGATCTTGTCAGGGTTATTTTTCTATGGCCATTGGCAGAAGAAGCTTTCCAGCAATCCGTGACGCGCCGTCAGATTCCCGCGGCAGCGACGCGTGAGAGGACCAGTCCTGCGCCGGGCGGCGTGAGGCTTGCCTGTTGCCCTGCATGAATCGCATCCGCGAGGATCGCCACACCCGCAGCGAGCCTGGGCCCCGGGCGGGAAAAGTATCCCGATGCCTCCACCAGAAACACGCGGCGATTCCGGACCGCGGGCATGTCGTCCCAGCCTTCCGGCAAAGGGAAATCACGAAACTCTTGCGCAACTTGATTCAGGCTATAGCCGCACGGCATTAGCACGATCACGTCTGGTTGCGCCGCGAAGATCATCTCCCACTCGACGCGGAATGACGGTTCGCCCGCGTGGCCCAATGCATCGATCCCGCCCGCTCGCTCCACCATCTCCGGCACCCAGTGGCCCGCGACGTAGGGCGGATCGAGCCATTCGAGACACACAACGCGCGGGCGTGGAAGGCCGGCGACTGCTCGTTCCACTTGGGCAACGTCTCGTTCAAATTCCGCGATGATGATGTTGGCTTTGCTCGGAGCGGCCTGTCACTCTCGCAACGGCATGAATATCCGCGCAGACATCCGCAAGTGAATGCGGATTCAGCGTGACGACCCGTGGCTGCGCGGGTACAGATGCGCGAGCGCGGCGCCTAGATCGTCGGGCGTGGCGGCGCAGACGTGGCAAAGGTCTTGCGTGATGATCAGATCCGGCTCGATCGCGCCCAGCGCGGCCAAATCCACACTGTAGAGACTTTCGCCGCGGTCGAGGAATTCGCGGACCTGGCGGTCAATGGCCGCGGCGCTCTCCGTGTGCGAAATGCGCGACACGATCAGGACAGGCTTGGTCCGCGCCTCTGGCGGAAAATCGCACTCGTGGCTGACTCCGGCGACCTGATCTCCCAGCCCCAAGGCAAATAGGATTTCTGTCGCGGATGGCAGCAAGGAACAAATCTTCATGCCCTGCAATTTACCATGCCTGGCGGGGGCTTATTGCATTTTGACAGCCGGCATTTTCGGGTCAGGGAGCACTGCAACCGAGCGAGCTTCCCGGCGTTTTTCTTCATCGGCCCGGCATTCAATTGCGTTACACTCCAGCGGTTCGCAGAAAGTTTCTTGCCCGCAGTTCTGTTGAGGGGAAATCCGATGAGAACCTCGATCGCTGTGTTCTTACTTATATTGGAGTAGCTGCAATAGTTTTGGGGGGATCGGCGTTTGGCGCACGGCAGGCTCAGGCCCCCAAAGCGTACTCCCTGAAACCCACTCCGAAAACTGTAGCCTGGGGATACTATGATGCGAGTACGCCTCCCGTACTGCGCGTTCAATCCGGTGACACTGTCGAAATCCAGACGCTCCCCGCGGGTGCAAGCCCCGCGCAGTTGGAAGCGGCTGGCTTGCCGCCCGAACAAATCGAGCAGTCCTTTCGAGATATCGTCAAAGAAGTTACCAATAAGGGGCCCGGCGGACATATCCTGACCGGCCCGATTTACATTGAAGGCGCGCAGCCGGGGGATGTCCTCGAGATCCGCATTGTCTCCATCCGGCTCGCGGTTCCTTACGCCTACAACCGCTTCAGGCCTGGCTTCGGTTTCTTACCCGACGATTTTCCTTACACCAAAATGAAAATTATTCCACTGGACGAGAAGCGCGGCGTCGCGCGTTTCGGCGCGGGAATCGAAATTCCTTTGGCGCCCTTCTTTGGAAGCATCGGCGTGGCGCCGCCGGAGGTGACGGGCAGGATCAGCAGCGCGCCACCGTGGATGCACGGCGGCAACATGGACAATAAGGAACTGGTGGCCGGCACGACTCTCTTTCTCCCCGTGCATGCTCCGGGGGCGCTGTTGCTTGTGGGCGACGGCCACGCCGGCCAGGGGAACGGCGAAGTAGACATCACGGCGATGGAAACTTCACTGATCGGCACATTTCAACTGATCGTGCGCAAGGATCTGCATCTCCGCTGGCCAAGGGCCGAGACGCCATCGCACTACATCACCATGGGATTCAATGAAGACCTGAACGAAGCCACGAAAATGGCCGTGCGTGAGATGATCGATTTCCTGGTGAGCGAAAAACACCTCACCCGGGACGACGCATACATGCTTTCCAGCGTCGCCGCCGACCTCAGCATCACCCAGCTTGTGGACGGGAACAAAGGAGTTCACGCTTCGATTCCGAAAGCGATCTTTCACGATAAGTAGCACATGTGGATGGTGGGCTTAAGGATACAGCAGGTATTTCGCGCGCATTTTGCGGAAAGCTTCCAACTCTGCACTCCAACTCGCAACGATTGCAGCGGGGGCGTCGCCCGCTTTTAGCCTTTTAATCATCTCGGCGTTTCCAACGAGCGCCATTATTTTCGTCACATCGAAATTGCCCGGATAAAGTTTCGCGAGCGCGGCGGCAATTTCGATCCCCATCCGCATGGACTCGAAGGAGGCGCGATTGGTCACTTCGATTCCTGCGCCCTCGCACATTTCGCCCTTGAACAGGCCTGAATCCGGCATGAACCGATCCGCCACGAACCGTACGCCCGGCACGGACCGGCGATTCATGTATTGAGCGAATTCGGCGCCGCGAATCCATGGCGCGCCGACGCGTTCGAGCGGCCGGTCCGTGCCGCGCCCCACGGATACGCCGCCGGCTTGCAGGATTTCCAAGCCGGGATACAAAATCTCCGCGCGGAACGAACGCAAATTCGGCGAGGGGTTCACCCACGGCAAACCGGTAGCATCAAACCAATCGCGGCGGCTCCAATTCTGAATCAGAATGACGTGCAGATCGCTTCCGATCCCATTTTCCGCGTTGAACATCTGCGCCATTTCGCCCAGCGTCATGGCCATGCGCACGGGCATGGGAAAATAGGCGGTGAAACTCGTCTGCTCGCGATCGAGCATGGGTCCCTCGATGCGCTCGCCGCTAAGAGGGTCGGGGCGGTCGAGAACGTAATAAGCCAGGTGATGCTTCGCCGCGGCCTCCATCGTGTAACCCATCGTGGTGATGTACGTGTAGAAACGCACTCCAGCATCCTGAATGTCGAATACCAGCGCGTCCAGTCCTACCAGCATTGCGTCTGTCGGGCGCACGCCATCCCCATAGAGACTGTAAACCGGCAGCCCGGTGGCCGCATCTTTCGCGGACGGAACGCGCTCATCCACTTCGCCGCGAATCCCATGCTCCGGGCTGAACAGCGCCACCAGTTTCACTCCCGGCGCGTGGGCAAGCAGATCGATCGTGCCTCTTCCCTTGCGATCCACCCCAGTCTGGTTGGTGATCAGCCCGATGCGTTTCCCCGCCAACGGCGCAAATCTCTGCGCTTCCAGCACATCAATTCCGGTAAGCACGCGGGCCTCAGGCAGCGCCGCGTGAACGTCTTTTTGGAACCACAGATGCACACAGACGAACACTGATACGGAAAAAACCAAGGAGAGAAACACTCCGACTTCCTGACGCCCGGAATGCTTGGAGCCTCCGGCCACGTTGTTCCTTGTCATCGGCAATTATCGCGCGCGAAGAATGTTTTTCTTTCTTTCATCTTTCTTTCATCTTTCTTTCATCTTTCTTTCATCTTTCTTTCATCTTTCTTTCATCTGTCTTTCATCTGTCTTTCATCAGTGTTTATCTGTGTTCATCTGTGGTTACAATCGTATTTGTCCCGGGTCTGGCCGAGTGCTATATATATCTACGACATGCAGGCGTCAATTCTGGAATCCATGCGATGCGAACATTGAGTCGCTGGCTCCTGCTGCTTGCTCTCCTCTTGATGGCTACCACGAGCCGCACACAGAAAACTCCGCGCGCACCTGCCGCGCCTACCGGGACGAAACTTTCTCCCGAGGGTGAACGCTGGGTCGCGCAAACCCTCAAGAAAATGACGCTCGACGAAAAAATCGGGCAGTTGTTTGCCGTCTGGTGCTACGGAGGATTCCTTTCCGCCGAGAGCCTCGAGTATAAGGATCTTCTCCGCGACGTCGAAGAAAAACATATCGGTTCGTTCGCCCTCCAGACGCAAGGCTCGCCGCTCGGCATCGAGCGCAGCCAAGTGTACCCGACAGCCGTCCTGGTCAACACGCTGCAAAGCCACGCCAAGGTGCCGCTGCTGATCGCCGCGGATTTCGAGCGCGGCACGTCCATGCGAATCGACGAAGGCGCGTCATTCCCGCATGCCATGGCTGTGGCAGCGACGGGCCGCCCTGAAGATGCCTACACCATGGGTAAGATTACGGCGCTCGAAGCGAAGGCGGCGGGCGTTCCGTGGATTTTCGCGCCCGACGCCGACGTCAACAGCAACCCCGACAATCCCATTATCAACACGCGCTCCTTCGGCGAAGACCCGGCGCGCGTGTCCGAATTCGTCGCGGCCTTTGTGCGCGGCGTCGAAGAAAACGGCGGGCTGGCCACCGCGAAACACTTCCCCGGTCACGGCGATACGAGCACCGATTCGCATCTCGATCTGCCGACCGTAACGAGCGACCGCGCCCATCTGGACCGCGTCGAACTCGCCCCGTTCCGCGCGGCTATCGCGGCTGGCGCGAGCACCATCATGACCGGCCATCTTGCCGTCCCCGCGCTTGATCCCGATCCCGACGTTCCGGCAACGATGTCGCCCAAAATCATGACCGATCTGCTGCGGCGCGAGATGGGCTTCGATGGCCTGGTTGTAACGGATGCGCTCGACATGGGGGGCGTAACGGTGCGCTATCCGCCGGGCGAAGTCGCCGTGCGCTCGATCCTCGCGGGCGCCGATGTGCTGCTGGTCCCGCCCGTCCTCGACGCCGCGCTCGAAGCCGTGCGCGATGCCGTGGCGTCAGGCCGGATTCCCATGTCGCGTGTGGATGAAGCCGTCACGCGCGTTCTCCGTGCGAAAGCGAAGCTCGGCTTGAACAAATCGAAGCTCGTGGACCTGGACGCCCTGGCGCGCAATTTCGACCGGCCAGAATTTGCCCGCGCGGCGCTCGACATTGCCGATCGCGGCGTCACTCTCCTGCGCGATGACCAGCACATTCTGCCGCTCGATGCGACGAAGCCGATGCGGGCGCTGCTCGTCGCCGTTTCCGGAGACAACGACGCTTATCCGGCCGAAGACCTCGAGAATGAAATTCGCTGGCGCGTGGATTCGCTCGCGAGCGTGCGCATGGACACGCGTTTCGTGCGCGCGGACACCGCCAAGCTTCCCTCGCCCGATACGTTACGATGTGGCGATTGCGGCGATCTTTGTCCGCGTCGCGGATCGCAAGGGCAGCGTCGGTCTTCCCGACGACGAAGCGGCTGTAGTGGATCGTCTGCTCGCCGCGGGTAAACCTGTCATCGTCGCCTGCTTTGGCAGTCCGTATCTGGTTGAGCGCTTCCCTGCCGCGAAGACCTGGGTCGCCGCCTTCAGCACTGTCGATGTGGCGCAGCGCGCCGTTGGCCGCGCTCTGTTCGGCCAAGTGCCCATCGGCGGGCGCCTGCCCGTAAATGTTCCCGGCGTAGCAGCGCTGGGCGCGGGACTCGATCTCCCCGCAAATCCGATGAAATTACGCGCGGGCGATGCTACTGCTGACGCGAAACTGAAACCTGCCTACGACGTGCTCGACCGCGCCGTCGCGGACCATGCGTTTCCCGGAGGCGTGCTGGCGGTCGGCCTTCGCGGCGAACTGCAGGTACACGCCTTCGGACGGCAGACGTACGACGCGAGCTTCACCGGCAGTCACGCCAGACACGATTTACGATGCCGCCTCACTGACCAAGGCTGTCGTTACCACGACGCTCGTGGCCATGCAGGTAGAAGCTGGGCGCATCGCGCTCGATCTTGCCCGTGGCGCGTTACGTTCCCGAGTGGAACGCCGGACCCAACCCCGAGTGGCGCAAGACACGTCACGGTCCGGCACTTGCTGACTCACTCCTCGGGCCTCCCTGCGCACAAAGATTATTTCCTCACGATTCATTCCGAGCGTGAGGCGATCGCCAACATCTGCAACGAGCCCCTCGAATACGAGCCTGGCACGAAGACGGTTTACTCCGATTTGGGTTTCATCCTGCTTGGGGAAATCCTCGAGCGCGTGACCGGAAGGACGGTGGACCAACTGGCGCGCGAGCGAATCTTCGCGCCTCTCGGAATGGCGAATACGCTGTTCAATCCGCCGAAGGCGCTCGTCAGCCGTATCGCTCCCACGGAGAACGACGCGACGTATCGCAAGCGCTTGCTTCGGGGAGAAGTTCACGACGAAAACGCGTTCGCCATGGGCGGCGTAGCCGGACACGCTGGAATGTTCGCGACGGCGCCGGACCTCGCGGCGTTTTGCCAGATGCTTCTCAATGGCAGGCAGCTACGCGCACCAGCGCTTGCTGACTCGCGCGACGCTCGCGCAATTCACCGCGCCGCAGGCGCTCGCGGCCAACACGCGCACGCTTGGATGGATGGTTCCCACGGCGGATTCCACCAGCGGCCGCTACTTTTCCGCGCGACAGTTTCGGCCATCTGGGATTTACCGGCACGTCGATCTGGATTGACCCGGACCGGCAGCTTTTCGTCATCCTTCTCACCAACCGCGTCTATCCCACGCGCGCCAACGACAAGATCGCGACCGTGCGCCCCGCCGTGCATGACGCCATTATCGAAGCCCTTGGCCTGGCTTCCACTCCACGGTAACCGCCTCGCTTCCCCCTTACTGAATGAGCGATTGCGATCGGATTCGCCTCACCGAAATGCCGCGTGCGCATGCGAAGATGCTTGTGAGCCATGGCCAAGAAGCCGCCGAGAGCGACCGAACAGCGAAATCCCCGCACGCGCGGGCTAGACACGAAATCCACGTTGGAAATTCTTCGGGCGATTCATCGAGAAGACGCCACCGTGGCGAAGGCCGTCGCGCGGGCGATTCCCGCGATTGCGCGGGCCGTGGACGCCATCGTCGCTGGCCTTGCAGCGCGGCGGGCGCCTGTTCTACGTAGGCGCGGGGACCAGCGGACGCCTCGCAGCGCTCGATGCCGCTGAAATTCCGCCGACATTTGGCACGCCCGCGCGCATGGTCCAGGCAGTACATTGCGGGAGGGCGCCGCGCGCTCACGCATGCAGTCGAAGGCGCGGAAGACAATCGCGCGCAGGGCGCGCGCGACCTGGCGGCGCGCAGACTAAATCGCAACGACGTCGTCGTCGGAATCACCGCCAGCGGATCAACGCCTTACGTCCTGGGAGCGCTTGAGTTCGCGCGGCGGCGCGGCGCCACCATGTCGGCGTGACGGCAAATCCGCGGACGCCGATTACGCGCCTGGCGGCAATCAGCATCGTCACCGAAACGGGACCGGAAGCCATTACCGGCTCGACGCGAATGAAAGCCGGCACGGCGCAGAAAATGGTCCTCAACATGCTTTCTACTGCCGCGATGGTTCGTATGGGACGCGTCTACGACAACTGGATGATCGGCGTGGCGCTGACGAATCGGAAGTTGCAGGCGAGAGGGTTGCGAATCCTGGCGAAAGCCTCGGGCGCGACCGTGGCCGAAGCGACACGCGCCCTGCGTCAATCAGGACACAACATGGGCGTCGCGCTCATTATGCTAAAGAGCGGCGCCGGCGCTCGCGAGGCGCGACGCCGTTTGCGCGACGCTGGCGGCAACGTGCGCGACGCTCTCGCTCGCAGGGAACAAATTTCAAAGGGTCCACGCAAACGACATGGATAAACTGCTGATTGAAGGCGGAAGGCGGCTCGAAGGATCCGTGCGCATCAGCGGCGCGAAGAATGCCGCCCTGCCCGCCATGGCCGCGGCGCTGCTGACTTCCGATCGCGTCGAGCTGGATAATATTCCGCGCGTACGGGACATCATCACGATGGGACGCCTTCTCGCGCATATGAGCGCGACCGTGGAGACGCCCGAACTTCCTCCCACCGCGATGATCATCCAGGCGAAAACAGTCAACGGCGCCGAAGCGCCGTACGAACTCGTGCGCACGATGCGCGCGTCGATTCTGACGCTCGGCCCGCTCGTCGCCCGCACCGGCGCCGCGCGCGTTTCGCTTCCCGGAGGCTGCTCGATCGGCGCGCGTCCCGTGGACCTGCACCTGAAAGCGCTCGAACAAATGGGCGCGGAAATCGGCACTTCGCACGGATACGTCGAAGCGCGCGTTCCCGGCGGAGGCCGCTTGCGCGGCGGGCACGTCTTTTTCGACAAAATTACCGTCACCGGAACCGAAAACGTGCTGATGGCCGCGGCGCTGGCCGAAGGGTGAAACGCAAATCGAAAATGCGGCGCGCGAGCCGGAGATTACCGACCTGGCGGACCTTCTGATCAAGATGGGCGCGGAAATTGAAGGCGCGGGAACATCCACGATTCGCGTGCAGGGAAAAGAAACACTTCACGGCGCGCGGCATACCATCATTCCCGACCGGATCGAAGCCGGAACTTTCCTCGTGGCCGGGGCGATCACAAACGGCGCGCTCGAAATTACCGGCTGCGCTCCCGAACACCTGGCCTCGGTCATCGCCAAGCTGCGCGAAACCGGCGTCGAAATCCGCGAGACCGCTCCCGGCACGCTGGCTGTTCGCGGCGCGAAAAAACTGGTCGCAGCGGACGTCAGGACCGAAGAGTATCCCGGGTTCGCCACGGACATGCAGGCGCAATTCATGGCGCTCGCCACGCAAGCCGAAGGGACCTCGGTGATTACCGAAACGATCTTCGAGAATCGCTTTCTCCACGCCAGCGAAATGATGCGCATGGGCGCGAATATTTCCATCGAAGGGCGCCGCGCCGTGGTCCATGGCCCCACGACGCTCTCCGGCATCGGGCGTGATCGCTTCCGATCTCCGCGCCAGCGCCTCGCTGGTTCTGGCCGCGCTGGTCGCGCAGGGCGAAACACTCATTGACCGCGTCTATCACATCGATCGCGGCTACGAGCGCATCGAGGAAAAACTTTCTTCCGTCGGCGCGCGCATCCGCCGCGTCAGTTAGTCTGCGTTTAGCACTCTCAAATGTGAACGATAAAATGATTTGTCGCCGAACGTGAGTTCGGCAATGTTCATGAAATTCTCCGTGGACTCCGTGGCTTTTCTCGGTGTTCTCTGTGTTAAGTCTTTGCTCTTTCAGGAAAGAAAAGATTCAACACTGAGGTCACGGAAGACACAGAGAAGAGGCATCATGCTAGCGAAGTTCGGCCGCAACGGAAACAGCCGCGGATGTGATCGTTCACCATGCCGGTGGCCTGCATCAGCGCGTAACAGATTGTCGAGCCCACAAATCGAAATCCGCGCTTCTTCAAATCCTTGCTCATGGCGTCGGATTCGGCCGTTCGCGCCGGAACATCTTTCGGTCCGCGCGGCGCTCGCTGCTTCGGCTTTCCTCCCGTGAACCGCCAGAGGTAAGCATCGAAGCTGCCGAACTCGCGTTGCACGGCGAGAAACGCGCTGCGCGTTCGAAATGGCCGCGGAAATCTTCAACCGGTTTCGAATGATCCCCGGATCGGCGAGCAGGCGCGCA
Organism: Terriglobia bacterium; assembly: GCA_963811715.1. Classification (GTDB taxonomy): domain Bacteria; phylum Acidobacteriota; class Terriglobia; order Acidiferrales; family UBA7541; genus Palsa-360. The sequence goes on along the minus strand of CAWESM010000001.1, from coordinate 503,827 downwards.
CTTTCCTGCTCGTCGTATTGCGCGATTCTTTGCCGCATCGAATCCGTCGAAAACTTCGCGGTATCGCTCGCGCTTCCGCAGGACCGTTTCCCAGCTCAGGCCGGCTTGCGCGCCTTCGAGGATCAGAAATTCGAACAGGAGCCGGTCGTCGTGGACGGGCACACCCCATTCCTCGTCATGGTAACGGATCATGAGGTCGCTCCGCGCCCAATGGACACCTGCGCCGGGACGTCTTGGGAGTCCCGGCGCGATTTCGTGGAGGCATGGCGTGTTTACACGAGATGACGCTGGACGGCTTTCTCGATCTGGTCGCGCGGGACCGCGCCAACCACCTGCTCGGCAACCTGTCCGCCCTTGAAGATGAGCAGCGTCGGGATGCCGCGGATGTTGAACTTGCCTGCGGAATTCGTGTTTTCGTCGACGTTCAATTTCACGACTTTGATCTTGCCCGCGTAGGCGGTCGCGATCTCGGCGACAGTTGGCGCCAGCATGAGGCAAGGCCTGCACCACTCCGCCCAAAAATCCACCATCACCGGCTGGGTATTGCTTGCGTCGATGACTTCAGCCTGAAACGTGCTATCCGTCACACTGCTAACATTATCTGCCATGAGCGCCCTTTCGTATGGAGGCTGCGTGGTCATACTAACCCATTTTGCCCCGGTCTAATTAGATGTAGTTACGGCCTTTCGGTTTCTGGATTTCCACGCCACCTCGTAAAGCCTTGCGTATTCTATCGCGGACGCCTGCCAGGAGAAATCCTTGGCCATGCCGTTGGCCTGGATTCGCCGCCAAGTCGCCGGTTCACTTTCGAAACATGGCCAGCGCCTCGCGGATCGCGCCAAGCAGCGCCGCTCCATCATACGCCTCGAATTTGAATCCTGTGCCGGGGCCTGTTGCCGGATCAAACGCCTCGATCGTGTCGTCGAGTCCCCCCGTCGCCCGCACCACGGGCACCGTACCGTACTTCAAACTGTAGATCTGATTCAAGCCGCAAGGTTCGTACCGGGAGGGCATCAGGAACATGTCCGCCCCGGCTTCGATCTTGTGCGCGATGGCATTGTCGTAAGCAACCTTTACGCTGAGCTTCCCGGGATACAGTTTGCGCCAAGTCGTGAAACATCTTTTCGTACTTCGCCTCACCTGCTCCCAGCACGACGATCGCCAGATCTTCGGCGAGCAGGTCCGGCGCCACTTTGGCGATCAGATCGAATCCCTTCTGGTCGGCAAACCGGGAGACGATCCCGATCAATGGCTTGTGCCGCATTCTCCGGGGGCAAGCCGAAAACTTCCAGAAGATTTTTCTTGCACGCCAGCTTGCCCGACAAATCTTTGATCGAATACTGTGCGGCAATGAGCTTGTCCTTCTCCGGATTCCATGCCGCATAGTCCACGCCGTTCAAAATTCCCGTCAGACGGTCCGCGCGGCTCCGCACCACGCCGTCGAGCCCGTGTCCGTACTCGGGCGTCTGGATTTCTTCCGCGTACTTGCGGCTCACCGTCGTCAGGTAGTCGGAAAAAATCAGCGCGCCCTTCAGGAAATTCACGCGCGCCGTAGAATTCCATCGCGTCGATCGTGAAAAGATTTTCGGGCAAGCCGATTTTCTTCATGGCTTCGCGCGGAAACGTGCCGTGATAACCCATGTTATGAATCGTGAAGACCACCGGCAGCCCCTCGACCGTCGCATCCTTTTCGTACTGCGTTCGCAACAGCACCGGCACCAGGGCGGATTGCCAGTCGTGGCAGTGGATCACCTCGGGCATCCAGACGTGCTTGCAAAACTCGATGGCCGCGCGGCTGAACTCCGCGAATCGCTCCGCGTTATCCGGATAATCCTTTCCTGCCACGCCGTAGAGCTGATCGCGATCGAAGTATTCCGGGTCCTCGACAAAGTAGTAACGCACACCCGCGCAGGACCCCGCCATTGAGGATCGCGGGAAAACGCAGCGTGTCGCCCATCGGGATGGTCAAGCCCGGCACGGCCACGCCCCACGCTTTCGTATTGCGGTAGCGCGGAAGCAGCACGGCGACTTCATGCCCCAGCGCAACGAGCGACTTGGGCAACGCTTCGATCACGTCCGCAAGACCTCCCGTCTTCGAGAACGGGAGCCCTTCGGATGCGACAAAAAGTATTTTCATATCCCCTCGTTCAAAGCTTCCACCGTACTGAAAGCCTCCGCAGCCGTCAAGGATGATACGTATTGGTGGTGACTTGGTCTGAACTCAAACCTGCCCTCTCCCTCCCGGAGAGCACGGTTCACCGTGAACGGGGCGGAGAGGGCACGTTTCTTCTCAAACTGCGGCACGACTCATAAGCAGGCAGAAGACTAATTCTGTGTTGCCGTGAGTCCCGGAGGAACGATACAACGTAGCCCATCGCGCTTGCCGTGAACGAAGTGAAGGGGAAGCGGTGGGAAAACGGATTGAGGATGACCAGATAACCCCGGCAGGGGTGACACTTGGAACTCAGCCGCTTGAAATGAGTTCCGCATCCGCCGCCATTCACAGGCATGGGTATTTGGACGCGCATGATAAGATGGAGGTCGGATCGCTTACCAGGAGGAGTCACGAATTGCCGCTCTATGAATACCGCTGCCTGAAGTGCAAGCGCCACACCGAAAAGATCGAAAACTTGAATGGGCCGTACCTGAAAAAATGCCCCCACTGCGGCGGCAAAATGGAATCGGTCTTCACCGCTCCGGCGATCCAGTTCAAGGGCAGCGGCTGGTACGTTAACGATTACGGGCGCAAGACCTCCGGCGGAGACGCCTCGAAATCCGAGCAATCGGAAAAGGCCGAAAAGTCCGAAAAATCAGAGAAATCCGACAAATCCGAGAAGTCCGAAAAGTCCTCGAAGTCCGACTCCAAATCGGAGCCCTCCAAGGAATCAAGAAGACCTCCGCGTCAAAGGAAAAATAATTCGCGGCCCTCCTCGTTGTAGCGCCCGCCTTCACAGTTTGCGGAAATAGGCAGAATACTGTCATTCTGAGCGCCGATTTTGCGCGAAGAATCTCTCTTGGGCTTTTGTTTTGAATCAGGAGGAATTTTTCGCTTCGCGCAGACTGACAACCAAAGCACTTTTCCGGAACCTGCGTAGCTGCTGGCGACAAAGAACCCGTGTTGTGAAGCAGACTCTTCAGTCCCCTCCGTCTACAGCTTCAGCGAACGCAAATACTCCCGGAAATCCCCGCCGAACTCCGGATTCTCCAGTCCAATCTCGACAGTAGCCTTCAGAAATCCGAGTTTGTCTCCCGCGTCATAGGTTTTCCCCTCGTAAACATGCGCGTAGAGCCCGGTTTCCTTCGCCAGCAACCGCAGGCCGTCGGTCAATTGAATTTCGCCCCCCTGTCCGGGCTTGGTCCGTTCCAGACAATCGAACACTTCCGGTGGAAGCACGTACCGCCCGGTAACGCCCAGGTTGGAAGGCGCCTCCGCCGGGCTAGGTTTCTCGACCAGGTCGCGAATCTTCTTAAGCCGTTCACCCCACCGTGATTCATGCGCGGGCTCGACGTCCACGATTCCATACAGCTTGGTTTTTTCGCGCGGCACTTCTTCGACGGTGATAGCCCCTTTGCCGGTAGCCTCGTAAACCTCCACCAATTGCCGCGTCGCGGGCCGCGCACCGGGAATGATCACATCGCCCAGCAGGACAGCAAACGGTTCGTTGCCCACCAAATTCCTTTGCCACGAGCACGGCGTGTCCGAGCCCCAGCGGCTCCTTCTGCCGCGTGTAGCTGAAGAGCACCATGTTCCCGACGTCGCGCACCAGCTTAGCCAGATCGGACTTCCCTTTGCTTTCCAGAAAACTTTCCAGCTCCGGCGAAGAATCGAAATGATCTTCAATCGCATTCTTCCCGCGCCCAGTAACGATAATAATATGCTCGATCCCGGAAGCGACGCACTCCTCCACAACATATTGAATCAGCGGTTTGTCGACGACAGGCAGCATTTCCTTAGGCTGCGCCTTGGTCGCGGGCAGGAATCGCGTACCCAGTCCCGCCGCCGGCAAGACAGCTTTGCGAACCCGTTGTGGTTTCGGTGTCATAAGTTTATCGGCGCTCAGACACCTTACGCGGCGTCCACATCACATGTCAATCCACGGGACAACATCCCATCAGATGCCTGAGAAGCGGCGAAAGCCCAATCTCCTGTTTCACCACGAGTGGAAATTGCTGTCGAAGGTCTGAAATCAGCAGACGCGATCTCACAAATCGCTCAGTAGCAGCTTTCCCCGCGCAAGCACGCAACTACGAGGTCGCGCCAACGGCGCGAAGCATGTCAGCCCGGGGCAACGCCCCGGGGGGACGTATCCGAGTACATTTTCCGCCCTGCAAGGGCGGAGGATTCCTCCGCCCTTGCAGGACGCACCGATCGATTCTGAAACTTTTCCCGCATCCCGCCAGTATTGCGTCCCGGAAACAAATCGCATGAATTTCGAAGTGCATCGGCCCTGCAAGCCCTCGAAATATCAAATCGGAAATTTCAAATTCTGCCATTCATTTTTGCCGGATATTTTCGGGACATGACACTAGTCGCTCGTTACCGCACGATTGGAAATTTCCGTCGAAGGTCCGAAATCGATAGTGAATCAGCTTGTGCCCACGAGCGTGCCCAAACACCCTCCGCCAACGCCGCTCCGCGTTCCGGAACTCAACTTCCGGATGGCCGACAATCCATACTCTATCCGCCCAAACCAACTCAAAAGGCTTGTTTTTATTGGAGATTTGTGAGGTTAAGCGCGATTGCAGTTACTTGCCGACTGGCACTTTGCGTCGCACTTCGTCGAAGAAGTTTTCGAGGAAGATCACTTGGTTCTGCGCCTTTTGCGCTTCCGCTGTCTCGACCGGCATTAGCGCGGCGATGCGCTTCCCGTCGGGCGCGAGATCGTAGGTGCTGGTGCCGACAGGCCCGAAGTTCGCCAGCTGTTTATCGGACCATACGCGCGGTTTATCCGGGACAAATGAATCCGCTTTCGCGGCGTATGTGGCCACCATAATCCGGTTGTCGTCGGTTCGGAAGAACAGTTCATGACCGTTGCTTGACCACTCCGGGTACACGCCTCCCGCGTTCGAGATCTGCCACTTTCCTCCCTTGTCCGGAAACGCCCGCACATACACCTGATACGTCCCTGACTCGTTGGACGTATAGGCCAGCCAGCGGCCGTCAGGAGAAAAGGCCGGGTGGCGCTCGTCCGCCGGAGTTTGCAGGAAAACCTCCGGCTTTCCGGCCCGCACCCCGGCGCCGTCACTTTCGATGGTCACCGTCCAGATGTCGTACGAGGTGACCGGATTCTCTTCGTGGTATGCCAGCCGCTTTCCATCTGGAGTGAAAGAGAATGGAACCAGCACATTCTTGCTCTGGATCAACGGTTGGGGTTTGCTCGCCCCGTCGGAGCGGACCCACCAGATGCCTCCAGGTCCATCGAACACGATGTAGCGGCCGTCGGGGCTCCACACCGGGCCGAAGTTGGAGCCGCCGCCGAACGTCAGGCGCGTCATGGTGTCGCGCCGGGCTTCGTACACCCAGATGTCCGACACGTCGTCCAACACCAGCCGCTGGCCATCGGGCGACACGCGCGGCCGCTGATAGACGCTTGGTTTCGCCAGCAGCGGCTGCGTCTTGCCGGCCGCATCCAGCCACTGCACGGTGACCAGATTGCCTTGCGCCGCTCCGCCGCTGCGGTATACCAAGGTTCCGTTCCGCGAAAAATCAAACTGTGCGGAGCCATTTGCCGTGCTGTAGGCAACCCCATCCAGCACCGGCGATGGCGTGCCGCGCACTTCCAGCTTTTCGGGATCGAACGGCACGGCAAACAGCGTCCCTTTGTTGATGTAAACCAGGTGGCCAGTCCCATTCGACGCAGGCAGATACCTGCCAAAAGTGCCTCTGCGTTGCGAGCGTTTTCCGCTGGCGATCGGCCAAAGACAGGACTTCGATGTTGGCCCCATCGAATGCACCGATTGATGTGCTGGAGGTGAACAGCACCGCCTTGCCACCCGGCAGAATCTGCGGCCAGCGGTGCGTCGTTTCTCCTTGCGCCAGTTGCGTCAAGGGCGTGGGTGCGCCTCCAGCAGCGGGAACACGCGACAGAACGCCGCGAGCGTTAGTAAACGCCGCGATGATGTTGCCATCCTCGCCCCAACTGCCGCCCCCAGTATTCCCCGCGTCACACAAGGTGATGGCCGAGCCGCCCTCCACCGAAATCTTTTGCAGCTTTCCCGGCGAGAAGAAAGCAACCCACTGCCCGTCCGGCGAGAAGAAAGGAGCATACGCCCCCTGCGTTCCTGCAAGCTCCGTGGCAGTCGGCTGATCGAGCCGCCGGGTAAAGAGCCGCCCTTGCGATACGTATACCAGCCGCGAGCCGTCAGGCGAAAGGATCGTGTCGGTTCCCCTCGGGGAGCCAAGCGACACGTCGGGTCCCAGGTCAACGTCCAACCGCACCAGTGGTCGCTCAACAGGCTGCGTCGCACGCCAAGCCACCCACGACGCGACGACCAAGAGCACCGCCAATCCTGCGGCCACAGCCCACGGCAACTTGCTTGTGGAAGCTGGAGCAGCCTGCGTTGCACCGGAATCTTTCGGTGCCGCCTGCGCCTCTTGAATTTCGATCTGGGCGTCACCGGCATCGCGCAAACGAAATCGCTTGTCCTTTTGTAAGCAGTGCCGAAGCAATTTGCGGATGGCGAGCGGAGTTGCTTCCGGTAGGAGATTCCAGTCCGGGTCTGTCTTTACAACCGTGGCCAGAATATCCCCGACATCTTCACCATGAAACGCTTGCTTACCGGTCAGCAGCTCGTACAGCACTACGCCGAACGCGAAGATGTCGGTGCGCTTGTCCACCGCTTTGCCCTTGGCCTGCTCGGGACTCATGTAAGCCGCAGTACCGAGAATCACGCCCTGCATTGTCGCGGCCATGCTCAACGTTGGTGAATTGCCCATGTCCTCCGTTGATGTGTCGCCCGCGAACGCTTTCGCCAAGCCGAAGTCCAGCACCTTCACTTTTCCTTCCGGCGTCACCTTTACGTTGGCTGGCTTCAGGTCGCGGTGAATGATTCCTTTTTCGTGTGCCGCGTCAAGGGCTTCGGCAATCTGCTTTGCAATCGTGAGAGCTTCTTCAACCGGAACCGGACCGTCACGCTTGACTCGCTCCGCCAGATTTTCGCCGGACACCAACTCCATGACGAGGTAATGCGTGCCGTTGGATTCTTCGAGGCCGTGGATCGTTGCGATGTTCGGATGATTCAGTGACGCGAGCAGTTTTGCTTCACGTTGAAATCGGGAGAGTCGTTCGGGATCGTGCGCGAACGCTTCAGGCAAAACTTTGATCGCCACATCGCGCCCGAGTTTGGTGTCGTGCGCTTGATAAACTTCGCCCATCCCGCCTGCACCTATGGCAGAGCGCACTTCGTATGTGCCGAGTTTTGTGCCTGCGGGTAGTGGCATAGGACCGGGCCGGCTGAGTTTACTCGATCACGGACGGGGAAGGTAACGAAATACTGGCCAACTCCCGTATGACGGCCTATTCGGAAGTAGTACGGCGCAATGACCCAAACAGTTCTTGAAGAGTCCCGCTCTGAAAGCAAGAGACGAATCTGAAACTGACCCTCTGCCCTGAGATTCGCCTGCGAGTAGGCCGCTCCTCCCGCTGTGCTAACATGGAAATTTCTCAAGGCAGAGAATCAACCCATGTCCACGCGCATCCTCGGAATCGAATCCTCCTGCGACGAAACCGCCGCAGCCATCGTCGCCGATGGACGAGACATTTTGTCGACCGTGGTCGCCTCGCAGATGGACATCCATCGGAAATATGGAGGCGTAGTCCCCGAGCTAGCCTCGCGCGAGCACCTGCGCCAGATCGTGCCCGTCGTTCGCGAAGCACTCGCGCAGGCGGGACTCACCTACACTGATATTGACGCCATCGGCGTAACCCAAGGTCCCGGGTTGATCGGCTCCCTGCTGGTCGGCGTGACGTACGGCAAGGTCCTCGCTCTCGAACTCGGTAAGCCACTCGTCCCAGTGAATCACCTCGAAGGGCATGTCCACGCAGTGTTCCTCGAAGCGCACATCGCGAGACGCACGCCAGGGCTGCCGGCAGTCTGTCTAATTGTTTCCGGTGGACACACGTTGCTCTACCACGTGCAAGCAAAGGTAGAAAACGGCACCGGTGACGTAAGCGGATTCGTGTATCGCCGCCTCGGAGGCACTCGCGACGATGCGGCAGGCGAAGCCTATGACAAAGTCGCGAGGCTGCTCGCCCTCGGTTACCCCGGCGGCCCCGTGATCGACCAGCTTGCCGCGCAGGGCGCCGCCTCCGGATCACTTGGCACGGGCGCGGGCTCTACTTGGAGCCCGCTAGCAAAAGCAAAAAATGGATTGCATTTCGGACCAGTAAAAATCAAAGGGAATCCCTACGATTTCAGCTTCAGCGGAATCAAGACCGCCGTCTTGTACTATCTCCGCGCCCACCCGGAGTTCACTGCGGAAATCGAAACCCGCCGCGCCGCGCTCCAGGAAGGCCGCCGCAAAGCAGCCGATTTGTTGCCACTGTGCAGCCCGTCGACGCTCTCTGTGATTTCCAATTTCCAGCAAGCCGTAGTTCACGATCTAGTGACGCGAACGCTTGCCGCCGCAGCCGAAACTGGAGCGCGCACGATTCTAGTGTCAGGCGGCGTAGCGGCCAATTCCGCATTGCGAGACACATTCCAATCCAAGTCCGTCTCAATGGGAACGAATGTATTTTTCCCCAGCAGAGCACTCTCCACAGACAACGCCGCCATGATTGCCGCCGCCGCATACCCACACTTGCTAGCCGGCGATATCGCCTCCTCCGATTTAAACGCCGAACCTAATTTGCGAATCGCCTGAAGCCACCCCGCCTCCTCGCGAAGAGTGACCGCCGGGAAGTTGTTAGCTCTTAACTTTCGACTCTCAACTGTCAACTCTCAACTGATCCTGCGCTACAATCCCGTCCTCATGCGCATCGCCATCGACACCGGCGGCACCTTCACCGATTGCGTCTTCGTGCGCAACGCCCGCCTCGAAGTCCTGAAGCTCCCTTCGACGCCGCACAATCCCGCCGACGCCATAGCGCTCGCACTCGAAAAAATCCTAGCAGGACAGAATGGAATGGACCCCACCGGCGTCGACCTGGTCTGCGGCACAACCGTCGGCACAAACGCACTGCTCGAGCGCCGGGGCGGACGCGTCGCCCTCGTGACAACCGCGGGGTTCGAGGACGTCCTCGAAATCGGCCGCCAGGCCCGCCCACACCTCTATAATTTGATGGCCAAGAAGGCGGAGCCTTTGGTGCCGCACTCGCGCCGATTTGGACTGTCTGAAAGGCTGAACTCCCAAGGCCGCGTTTTGTTATCGCCAGGTCGCCGGGAAATTGCGCGCGTCGTGCAAGCCGTCGCCCGCAGTGGCGTAAAGTCCGTAGCCGTGTGCCTGCTATTCTCCTTTGTGAATCCGAAACACGAAAGAGCAATCGCAAGCGCCCTGTCAGCAGCCGGATTCCAAGTATCTTCATCGCACAAAATCCTCCCCGAATATCGAGAATTTGAACGCACGTCCACCACGGTCGTAAACGCCTACCTCGTACCGGTGATGAGCCGCTATCTCAAGGAGATTGAGCGCCACGCGATTACCTGGTCTGCGCGCGCCCGCAAAGTCCGTGGCAAGACTGGCCCAGCGCGCGTTCGTGTTATGCAGTCGAACGGAGGCGTTCTCTCCGCGCAAGCCGCCGCGCGTGAACCGGTTCGAACGATTCTCTCGGGCCCCGCCGGTGGCGTTCTCGGCGCACAGTACGTTGCCAGGCTCGCGGGTTTCGACCGCATCATTACGTTTGACATGGGCGGCACCTCTACCGACGTGGCGCTTATGAATGCTAAAGCGCAGGACGCCCTCGCTACAACCTCCGAGACCATCGTGTCGGACTTTCCCGTCGCCGTTCCGATGCTTGACATCCACACCGTAGGGGCCGGCGGCGGCTCCCTGGCGCGATTTGACCGCGCAGGGGCCCTTAGAGTCGGCCCAGAGAGTGCGGGAGCCGATCCCGGCCCAATCTGTTATGGCTGCGGCGAAAAGCCCACCGTCACGGACGCGAATCTCCTGCTGGGACGAATCCCCAGCACGGGCCTGCTCGGTGGCGCGTTCGAACTCGATGCGGCACGAACGAGGTGTTTCATGGAGCGAGCGCGCGGCCCGATGCGGACCGTCGAACAGTTTGCGCAAGGAATTCTGGATGTCGCTAACTCCGTGATGGAGAAAGCGATCCGCGTGATTTCGGTCGAACGCGGCCACGACCCGCGCGACTACACTCTGGTCGCTTTCGGCGGCGCGGGCGCGCTGCACGCGTGCGACCTGGCGTCGGCCCTTGAAATCCCGCGCGTCTTGGTGCCGTGCTTCCCCGGCGCTCTATCCGCACTCGGCATCCTGCGTGCCGACGTGGCCAAAGACTTGTCGCACACAATCCGCCTGGAAGTTCGAAGCCCTTCCCAATTTCGCGGCAAGCTCCTGAATGAATTTGCAGTATTGGTGCGAGAGGGCCACGCGCAAATGCGCGCCGAAGGATTCGCGCCCGGCTCTGTCCGCATCGATCGCACACTGGACATGCGTTACACCGGCCAATCCTACGAGCTAACCGTCCCATTCGCAGGGGATTATGTGGCCGCCTTCCATCGCGCGCACGAACAGCGTTACGGCTATTCCGACCGGAGCCGATCCTGCGAAGTGGTCAACATTCGCGTGCGCTTCGCGGGTAGCGTGCCGAAACCTGCCCTTCCGAAATTGAGCGTTGGAAGCTCCAATCCGGAGGGTGCCGTCGTCGATAAAAGTAATGTTTTGTTCTCCGCACGCAAGTATCTCACCAAGATTTACGATCGCGGCAAACTGCAGGCGGGAAATCGCGTCTCCGGCCCGGCGATCGTGACGGAATACAGCGCCACGACCGCGATACCACCGCCGTGGACAGGCCACGTCGATTCCTACGGAAACCTCATTTTGGAGCCGCGCCGATGAAGTTCGATCCGACTCGCCTGGAAATCTTCAAGAATCTCTTTCACTCTGTAGCGGAGGAAATGGGCGCAGCCCTGCGCCGGGCGGCGTTCTCTCCCAATATCAAGGAGCGCCGCGACTATTCCTGCGCAGTGTTCGACGGCGCTGCGCAAGTCCTCGCCATGGGCGATCACATGCCCGTCCACCTGGGATCGATGCCGATGTCGGTGGCGGCCGCGATCGGCGCGCTCCAGCTTGGGCCGGGGGACGTCGCGCTGCTCAACGATCCCTACGCTGGAGGAACGCACCTGCCCGACCTGACGATGGTAATGCCCGTCTACACTCCACATGGATCGCGCCCCGCGTTCTACGTTGCCAACCGCGCTCACCATGCCGATATTGGAGGCGCCCATGCCGGTTCCATGGGCCTCGCCCGCGATATCTTCCAGGAGGGTCTGCGGATCCCGCCCGTGAAAATCCTGGAGGGTGGCCGCGTCGCCCGCGATATCATGTCGATTATCCTCGCCAACGTTCGAACCGTGCGCGAGCGTGAGGGAGACCTCACCGCGCAGATCGCGGCATGCCGGATCGGCGAACGCCGCCTCATCGGAATGGCCGCGAAATATGGCCAGGCTGAAGTCCTCGCCTATGGACGTCACCTCCTCGAATACTCGGCCAAAATGATGTCTGCCACGCTTGCGAAAATTCCCGAAGGTTTCTATCGCGCCGAGGATTTCCTGGATGACGATGGGGTCACGGTCGAGCCGCAGCGCATCGCGGTTACCATCCGAATTCGTAGGCGCAGGGCGGAGGTGGATTTCACCGGGAGCGCGCCGCAATGCGCGGGCAGCGTCAACGCGGTCGCGGCCATCACCCAGTCCGCCGTGTTTTATGTGTTTCGTTGCTTGCTCGACGAACAAGTGCCCGCCACCTCGGGCCTGATGAGACCAATTCGTGTGGTCGCCCCGGCGGGCACGATTGTGAACGCCCGGCTACCGGCCGCAGTGGCCGGAGGAAATGTGGAAACTTCGCAGCGCATTGTGGACGTCCTGCTCCGCGCGCTCGCGCGTGCCATTCCATCGCGAATTCCAGCCGCGAGCCAGGGCACCATGAACAATTTCGCATTTGGAGGCGCGGACCTGCGGCACGGAGGCGCGCCGTTTGCCTACTACGAAACGATTGCCGGCGGCACGGGCGCTGGACCCGGCTCCGACGGTAGGAACGCTACGCACAGCCACATGACGAACACACTCAACACTCCGGTCGAAGTCATCGAACATGTCTACCCGGTTCGCGTGCATCGCTATGCGTTGCGCCGCGCGTCTGGAGGCCGCGGAAAATTCCGAGGGGGCGACGGAATCATCCGCGAAGTCGAAATGCTTTCCAGCGTGCAAGTTTCCGTGCTTTCGGATCGAAGAAAAATCCCGCCGTACGGCTTGTCCGGAGGCGCGCCGGGAGCAGCAGGGAAAACTGAAACTATATTGGGAGGGAGGGCCCGGCGACTTCCCTCAAAATGCAGTTTTTATGCGCCCGCGGGAACGATCGTCCGCATTGAAACGCCAGGGGGAGGAGGCTGGGGACGTTCGGAACCGCGACCGCGGCGAGGCAGAAAAGCAAAAAGCCTCAAAGCGATCGCGCCTTGAGGCTTTTCACGAACGAATCTTGAGGCCTAAAACTCCACGCCTTCGGACTTTTCCAGTGGCGAAGGCATCTGCAATCGGGCTTTCGCGAGTGACTTGATGAGTGCGTCTTCCATTGTTTCGGGGGAGGTGTTTCGTGCGGTAGCGAGCTCGCTGACGAGGAGGAACTTGGCTCGCTCGAGCATTTTCTTTTCTCGGAAGGAGAGCGGCTTTGTCCGGCTAAGCGAAACCAGACTTTTCAGTACCGCGGCTACTTCGATGAGTGACCCTGTCCGCATCCGTTCCGAATTTTCCTTGAATCGATGTTTCCAGTCGTGATGCGAATTCGGTTTCCCTTTTTCCAGAAAACCAAGAACCTTGAGCGTTTCTCCATTGCGAATGACGGGCCGCAAGCCAACCGAAATCGCGTTGGTTGCCGGAACCATTACCTTCAATCCGCTGGAATAGATTTTTAACATGTAATACTTTTCCGTCCGACCGTTCATAACTCCGAAGTTGATCTGTTCGATGATCCCAACACCGTGGTTCGGGTAGACAACTTTGTCCCCTATCTTATAATCCATGGTAGGAAATCCCCCCTCGTGAGAAGCTAATCTAGTCTGTGGGAATGTAGCGACAAAGTCAACATATTTCTCCTAGAATCAGCAAGTTAAGATGAATTTTGGTTTCCGATTGGTATTCGAATTGCTCTTAAAAATTACAATTCTTTTACAGATTCATTGGTGTGGCGCATGGTCATCCTAACCCAGCGACAGGGGCTGAGTTGCGCTAGAATGTCCTCCCATGTTGATATTGGCGATTGATACCGGCACTCGGGCTGGAAGTATTGCACTGCTTAGGGATAGTGTTGTTTTGGCGGAGATTGCGGCCCGCGAGGAGACCCCGTATTCGACCCGGCTTTTTCGCGATTTAGAGTTGCTGCAGTCCAGGGCACAATTTCGCATGGACCAGATAGACGTGTTCGCCGTCGCGGCCGGACCGGGGTCGTTCACGGGGCTGCGCGTAGGCCTCACTGCGGTGAAAGGCTGGGCGGAAGTCCACCACAAGCCAATCGCCGCGATCAGCGGTCTGGAGGCGATTGCGGCCCAGGGCAAGGCGAATGATGAGTTGGTCAGTCCGTTCCTGGACGCCCGCAGGGGCCACGTTTTTGGTTCGACCTACCGGCGGACCCCGAGTCAGCCGAGCGTCTTGCAGCTGGTCGGGGAGGAAGCGATCCTTTCTGTCGAGGAATTCCTCACCCAGGTGAAGCAGAATTCCGGGACGAGACAGGCTGTCTTGGTATCCGCCACGCCCGAAGTGCTTCCCAAGGATTTGGTTGAATCCATTCTTCCCGGCGCACGAATCGAACAGGTCTCAGCGAGCCTGGCACCGTCAATTGGCCGCCTGGGATTTGACCGTGCGAACCGTGGCGATCTGGTTGATGCGCTTGGACTCGACGCAAACTACATTCGCCGCTCGGATGCGGAAACAGCGCGGGCGGGCTCGTAATGTCCGCCAGCGGCAAGGCGTCAAAGGGAACGGTAGTAGTTACGATTCGCAAGCTGGCGGCGTCGGACGTCCCCGCCGTATTGGCAATCCTCCGTGAGAGTCCCGAGGCAGCAGCCTGGACTCAGGAGAATCTTCCGCAATTGGCATCCGTTGATCCCACCGCTTGGGTTGCAGAGATAAATGGAGTCGTCGCCGGGTTCCTCATCGGCCGCAGAGCCGCAGACGAATTTGAAATTCTGAACATGGCTGTTTCCCAGGCGCGCCGCCGGAACGGGATCGGATCAAAATTGCTGGAGTCCGCGCTCGAATTTTCGCGCACTGCTGGTAGCGCGCGCGCCTATTTGGAAGTGCGCTCCTCGAATGGTCCGGCCCTTGCATTTTACGCGCGCCACGGATTCACCGGATGCGGCCGCCGGGCCCAGTATTACCGCGGCCCCGTCGAGGATGCCCTATTGCTTTCTCTTAGCCTCGGCGGAACGCAATAAAAAAATGCCAACGAACACATGGGCGGGCAGCTTGAGTGCGTCCCGATCTGCACCAAAGCTAATTTGGATTTTCTCCCGCTGAAGAATGAAAAACCTAGAGGATTCAGCAATGCTTCCCAAACCCGACGTAATCGCAGCAGGAACTGCCGAAGTCCTGGAAGCCGCCCTCGATCAGTATTGCCGAACCGCCTCACATTTGAAGGCCACAGCATACTTGCTCTAGTCAGGAAAAACCAACAGTGGATCAGATCAACGAGCAGCTTTTCGATCAAGCCACTACGGGCGAAATACCCAATAATTCAGACCTGAGCGCTTGATGATGTGCATTCCGAAGCGCTTATCGGGCGGATCGCCTTTCTGCATCACGTAGAAGATGTCAGAAAGAATCGAACGATTGTCTCCGTAGTAGGAGTGTCCCACCAAGCCGGTGTCAACCGCGGTTGCATCGATCGTGTCTACCCCAGGAACTACGGTGATCACCTTTCCGGTGTCCCCGGCGCGCGGGTTTTTGTTAAACTTTTGTGATGCAATGAGGGCTTCGTCCCTTGAAGACGCGTATAAAGTGACGTGACCGGCTGCGGATGGAAATGCCTGTGCCAACTGTCTGAATACACCAGCGTCAATATCCGGCGCCGCGAGGAAGACTTGCTTAAACAACGGCGGGATGCTGTGGTGCTCCGCCGCGATAGCGTTCAAAGCCGCTGCCAACGCCCGATTTCCCATGCTATGAGCAATGAGGTGCACTGTGGTGGCATGGGAATCAGAAGCAATTTTGTCAAGGAACGTTTTCAGGTGTGGTGCCGTCCACTCTATAGTCTCTACGTCCGCGGGATAATCCCTTAAGCTTCCTCTCGATGGCCAACTATACAAGATCGGTGCGCCGTCGAATCCAAGATCATATGCGAGTTGCGCTGTACGCCTTGCGGCTTCCGCAAAAGTGACGGAGTAACCATGCACAAAAACGAATGCCTCCTTATGCGACGACGTGGTCACCTTCATCGAGAGCTCATTGAAGAAGGCGGTCTCACGTTTCGGGGCGACGCTCAACAAGACTAAGTGCTTATTGGGGTCTTCACGAAACTCAAGGCGCCAAATGGAAGGTCTTTCGATTACGCCCATCCTATGATCACGAGGGATACTCACGTCAAGCGTACCAAGAGATAGCGATCCGTCGTCGGATCGGTCTCCTCCGTAAGTCGCGTCTGGCTGCTTCAGCCCTGTGTTCTTACGATCAGTCGCATAGAAGACCCGGACCACGCCGTAATTGTCTTTATCACGATTTCCATCAGCTTGGGCAGTAGGTGCAACGTCCAGGATCACGAACGAACCTGGCACGGGATGCTGTCGAGGATTAGGATTGTTCGGATTTCCCTCCGTATCCTGCTTAAAATCTGCGGTCATTGTAAACACGTGGTGATTCTTGGGATCTAGCGCCATTGTACTAGCGCCAAACTGGGTAGGCACGTTTCCGAGCACGCTGTATTTGTCTGGTGAATCTTGGTGCACGATGGAAATTAAACCTTCAGGGGAAGAGCAAAAGATGAGGCCGCTGGCTGGATCGAAGCTATTCCCGTCCGGGCTCCTTCCGATCGGCGGAGAAGCGATGATTTTGCCGGTATCAGCGTCCACGACTACCATCACTTTGTCGCACGCGGCAAAGAGGCGTCGGTGTGCCGTGTCCATCGAAAGCGCGGAAGGCTCCTCGCATGGGGCAAGCGTCCAGGGACCGCTCTTCATCGCTAACGACTGAGTATCAAACGCCACCATAGCGCCCTTGTCTTCGAGATTCACAAACATATAGCCTTTGCCATCAAGGACTGGCTCACCAGGCCTGCCGCCGAGGCTAATCGTGCCGATGACCTGTCCATTCCTTGCGTCGATGGCGGTGGCATTGTTGGTTCGGACATTGAAGGTGAAGAGGCGTTTGGTCTGAGGGTCGTAAATGATTGAATCGGGATCCTCTCCACTCACTTTGACCTCTGAAATCGGCCGGAGCGTTTTCAGATCGAAGAAGGTAACAGTGTTGGACTGGCCATTGCTTGTGAAACCTTTACCCAGATCAGGCGCTAGTGCGACACGATGTATACCACTTGTATTGGAGAGGTCAGCGATGACCTTCCCACTATCCTCATCGATAACCATCATGTGATTGCCACGCGAAATGTATATGCGGTGCGCATCCGGATCAACACTGAGATAGTCCCATCCGCCTTCGCCCCCTACGGGAATTCGTCGAACGACCCTATAACCTGAAGCCTGTGGTGCGGCGTAGATTGTCGTAGCGAAAAGGAGAAAAGCGAAGGCGCTAACGAAGCTTGCCCATCGCAACAATGCCAACCGATGGATTCGAGATGATCTCATAGGTTTGTCGTCTATACGGGCCATCGTAAAATGCCTCCTCGTTTTAACCGATTGGTAAGTCATTATCGCTGCGTATGGGCAGAGTTGGACAAATCATACGCGGCTAGGGCCGATAACCAACGAGACGGACCAAGTGATTCTTTGCTCCAGGGGAAATAAGATAATGAACTGGGTTACTTCTCTAGTCAAGAACAAATGTGACAAACATCCGCTGCACGGATGGGCGGGTGGCCAGCCCATTCGCGTGTTTTATTGCTGACGAAGGCTCACTTTTGGATGATAGCGCCTCTGTACGGCTGTGCCGAGTGACTGGCTTGGCTTTTTAGGGTGCCCGATCCTTCGCGTTTTTGGAAGGGCCGGAGTTTTGACTTCACTTCCGCTTATAGAACAAGCCCAGGAATCGATCCCGTTCATTGATCAGAAAAACCGCACCCTTGCAAACTGCGCAAGGATGCGGCACCCAAGTCTCAAAATCACCCGAGGGTTGGCCTTTGCGCACCTAAACAATCTTCTCGCACTTCGAAGCGTGACGCATCCGGCGGATCGTAAGAGGAAGAACCAAACTCAAAACCCCCACACGTAAAACCGATGTGTGTGGCATCCAATCGATTTTCTCAATTGACGTCCGAGCCAACCGCCCACTATCACCGTTCGCGACTGGACCACACGAAGACGGTCGTCCGTTGTGCTACTTTTTGCGGAGAGCCAACATGCTTGTCAAGAATGTGATCAGCGCCGTAGTTAGCGGAAGGAGCACTTGCAAAAGTTGCCCATATTTATCGAAGCTTGTCGTTGTCGCCTCGCTCTGAATTGACCGAAGCTGAGTTTCATGCGCTCTTTCCTCGCCTTGCAGCTTCTTTAAATTTTCGGTCACGCTTCGGAATTCTTGCGCGCGCCTGTTTCGATCGTGAGCGGGCGCGCGTGGAGGGCATAAGCGCTGGCGCCGGCGAAGACCACGGAAATCGCAAGATTAAGGCTGAGCAGCACGAGCATTAGCTGAACGGGTAGTTTCTGAAGCTGGAGGAAGCCTCCGACCGGCCAGGTTGGATCCGTGAGAAAGTACAGCATGATCAAAAAGGACAGAGGGAATACCAGGCCAACCCCACTCCAGAACGTCCGAGCATGAATTCCCCAGAAGGCCTTATATCCCAGGTAAAGCGCTACGCACGGAACGAGGAAATAGATGAAGACAACCACCGGAATTCTAAAGTTCCCGAAAATTTCCCCAGGATTATTAGGCCGCTTGAATACCACGAGAGAGCAATACACAGCATAAATGCAGTAAACCAGAAAACTGGTACGCATGAATTCGTTGAAGTTCGTCATGATCGCTCCTCTCGGCGTTACACGTAATGGTTCCAAACGTACTGCAATAGTGCTGGGTAGCGAACCAGCGGGCTATAGGATCTAAACCAGCAAACGGTTTCCTTCACCACGTCGACTAAAGGCTGACTGGGAGTTGGATGAGAAGAAGTGACATCGACATAGTTCGGGCGGCTCAGCAATGCGGCTACATAACCGTCAAAGACACGCCCGCGAGCCACGCAGCGTAGGACGTGTTGTGAAATCAGCTTCGGCACCAGAGCGCGCCCGGTCGCTTGGTTCACGATCGATACATAGTCCCGCAACGAAATGTTTTCACCCACGACCGGGTAGCGCTCTCCCGATTTGCCCTGTTCAAGGGCCCAAACGTGAGCACGCGCCACATCGAATGCGCCCACGACGTTGAACCCTCCCGTGGGGACGAATCCCACGGGACGAATGATAGCAAGTGGAACCCACAGCCGAAAGGGCGACGGGGAGTGATCAAATGGGCCAACAAAAAATGATGGGTTCACGACTACCGCCGGCAGGCCACGACTCACTCGGGAAAGAATCAATTCCTCGGCCATTTGCTTGTTGAGGGAATTCCTTTGGCGCGCTGGCAGGGCGGGAATCTGGCGTCGTTGCGGGTCCCCGGGCCTTCAGCGCCGAAACGGTACTGGTGAAAACCAGCTTTTCGCACTGGTGTCGTTCAACGGCATTGCAAATATGTCGCGTACCCTCTACGTTGACGGCCCACATCTCCTCAGCTGGAAGGTTGTAAACGTGTGTAGAGCAAGTGTGAATGACATAGCGGCAGCCGAAAACGGCGGCGTCCACATCTTCCGCGCTCCGGATATCCCCCACGACGACTTCCACGTTCTCGGGGAATGAAGCTTTTTGCTCGACTGCGCGGACGAGCACTCGCACTAGGTACCCACGATCGCGGAGTTGATAGACAAGGTGTCGGCCGAGGAGCCCGGTCGCGCCGGTGACTAGCGTCTTCCCAGACCCTTTACGGTCACCATTGACATGGGCCATGCTTGGTGACGCGCCGGCTTCACTGACAATCGGCGCCTGCCGTACATCAGGTTGGTTGCGCAATCGAACAGTTCACCCTTTCTGGGCGGGTGGCCGACCCTTTCAGAAGTTTTCCGCTAATGAACAATCGCGGCGTTATATTGCCACAAAAGTAGAGCGTCATAATATATCGGCTTGGCGCTTGCGGGTGCCAGTCCATTCCTGATTTTGGGAGGGCCGGGATTTTGAATTGACTTCCGCTCCTGGAGCATGCCCGGGAATCGATCCGATTCATTTTCATTGATCGGAAAAACCGCACCCTTGCAAACAGCGCTAAGATGCGGCACCCCCACCTCAAAATCACCCGAGGGTTGGCCTTCGCCCACCCGAACAATTTTCTCGCACTTCAAAGCGTGGCGCACCCGATGGGTCTCGTACAAATCGACTCGGCTAAGTTAATTCAGGTGAGGATGACACTGCCAAAGGCCCCGCCCTTCAAACAACGAAGGACGGGGCACCCTCAAAATCCAAATCCAAGGCTGGCCACGCGGCCCCGGATTTTCAAATTAAGTCACCACCCGCCCACAAATCCACTTGGCGGGCGATTTGCATTGTGATAGTTTGTTTTCATGGTGTAACACCCCATTCACAATTCGTTTCAGTCAGGAGGCGCGCGATGCCCACATTGTCCCGGGAAATACGCGAGCAACTGTTGACATATGACGAGGAGTTTCAAAAACTAGCACAACAGCACTCGGAATACGAAGCGCAGCTCAAGCAACTCTCCCAAGCATCCTACCTGAATCTGGAAGACCTGCAGCAGCAAGTCACCCTCAAAAAATTGAAATTAAGCGTCAAGGACGCGATGGAACGGCACATCGCGGAGCGCTTGCGCGCGGCGCCTAACCGATAGGCGCACTGTCGAAACGGCAAATTGAGATAGAATGACGGCGAACTCAGGACGAGTGTCGCATTTTTTCTTCCGCCAAGGATTCTCATGGTCAAGGATGGGTACAAGTTTGCCGCGGCGCCGTTGTTGCTTGCCGTGGTGGCGCTGGGATTTCATTGGAATTGGCTGGGCGGCGTATTGCTCGTGTTGGGCGCGTTTGTGCTGTTCTTCTTTCGTGATCCCGAGAGAACGATTCCATCCGATCCTGACTTGATACTTTCTCCGGCCGACGGACGCGTGATGGAAGTTGTCGAGGAAGCGCGCGGCGGGAACGCTGGCCGCAGAATCAGCATCTTTCTCTCCATTTTCGATGTGCACGTAAACCGCGCGCCGGTGGCGGGCCGAATCGCGGCTATGGAATATCGCAAGGGGCGGTTTTACGGGGCCATGCGCGGGCGCGCGTCGGAGGAAAACGAACAGAATGTGATCCACGTTTCGACCGAGCGCGGGGAAGTCGTTTTCAAGCAGATCGCCGGGTGGGTCGCGCGGCGCATATTGTGTTGGAAGGCGGTGGGGGACCCCGTGACTCGGGGCGAGCGAGTAGGTATGATACGTTTTGGTTCACGCGTGGATATCTGGCTGCCGGATCGGGTGGAAATTCTGGTTCGTCCCGGCCAGCACGTGGCGGGGGGTTCGAGCATCCTAGCGCGGTGGCGATGAGCAACTTCGAACAACACGAACTTGGTTTTCCCGGCGCCCGCGGAGCCAATCTGCGCTTGCGCCGCGGAATTTATCTTTTACCCAGCCTGCTGACCGTCGCGAACATGGTTTGTGGTTTCTACGCCGTCATGTCCACGCTGAAAGGCGAACTTTCCGATTTGGATAATGCCGCAAAGGCCATCGGCTTCGCCATCGTGTTCGACTCCTTCGATGGGTTTGTGGCTCGTGCGACGGGCACCAGCAGCGAATTCGGTAAACAGTTTGATTCGCTGGCCGACATGGTGAGTTTTGGGATTGCTCCGGCGGTCCTGGCGTTCACCTGGGGCGTCCACGGCATTCTGCAAACCGACGTAGTGGATATTCGGCGTATTCACGAGATCGGCTGGTGGGTCGGACTGGCCTTCGCGATCTGCTGCGCCTGGCGGCTGGCCAGATTCAATATTCAGGGAATGGCTCCGGGAGGAGGTTCGCGGTACTTCGTCGGTCTGCCGTGCCCTGCGGCTGCGGGCCTCCTGGTGGCGTATGTTCATGCGCTCAAGATTCCCATCGCGGACTGGCGCTGGTCGATTGTGTGGATGGGAGTGGTAGTTGGGCGCGGCGGGCTCTGATGGCGAGCACGGTACGGTTTCGCAGCTTCAAGGATATACCCTTGGCGCGGAGGCAGCCTTCGGTGCTGATCGTTCCGATCGCCGTGCTGGTGCCGCTCATCTTCTTTTTATCTGAAGTCACACTGATTTGATCGCGACGTGCTATGTGGCGATCGGTATTGCCCTGCATCTTGTACGCATGTTCCGTCATCACTCGGTTTCCCATCCCGCCTGAACTATGAGTCCCTCACCTGATGCAGTCCGTGTGGCGATTGCGGGCGCCGCATCGTTGCGCGGCAAGGACCTTAAACAATACCTGGAAGAATCGAATTTCCCGGCCAGTGAAATTCGGTTGTTCGACGAAGAAATCGTTGCCGGCACACTTACGGAGGCGGGCGGCGAACCAGCGGTCATTGAGACGGTGGACGAAGACAGCTTTGAGCGCGTGCGTTTCGCCTTCTTTACAGGTTCCGCGGGGTTTTCGGTCCGGCATGGAGTTGAGGCGCGCCGCGCTGGAGCGACGGTCATTGATCTGAGTGGCGGCTTGGGCGTCGAATCTGGCGCGCGGCTGTGGATCCCCGCGCTGGACGGGGTCCTGGCGCCTGCGGACGCCAAAAAAGTGCCGGGCGAGCCGCGCAGCCTGTTCCTGGCGCCGTCGGCCCCGGCAGACGTCGCGATTTCACTTTCCGCCGCGTTTGCCCCCATGGGGCTCACTCGGCTCGTTCTGACGTTCTTCCAGCCCGTGTCCGAGCGCGGGCGGGAGGGTGTAGAAGAGTTGGAAAACCAGGTTGTGAAGCTACTTTCGTTCGAACCGATTCCCCAAAAAGTTTTTGACGCCCAGGTGGGGTTCAACCTGTTGCCGACCTACGGTGAGGAAAGCAGCGAAAAACTTGGCGATGTTCGCGCGGGAATCGTGGGCGAAGTTCGAAACTATCTTGCCGGGCGGCTCCCCATGCCAGCCATTGCTCTGGTGCAGGCTCCGGTTTTCTATTCCCACGCGTTTACGGCCTATGCCGAGTTTAAGGCCGCACCTGCTGTCAAAGGTGTGGTGGCGCAATTGAAACACGCGGGGTTGAAGGTGGCAGCCGCGGACGATCCGGCGCCGACCAACGTCAGTGTGGCGGGCGAAGCGCGGCCCGTCGTCGGGCAACCGGAGGCTGATCCGGGCATCGAAACCGGAGTCTGGCTGTGGGGCGCCGCGGACAACTTGCGGGTGCCGGCGGCGACTGCTGTCGCGATCGCGGAGAAGCTCCTTGCCTCGTAAAATACAAAGCGAAATCAGCCACAGAGGCACAGAGAAATGCGTTGGCGGAGAACTACGGAATCGCTCTGTTAAGTTTTATAGATTCAGCATTCCTATTCTTCCTATGTGTCTCTGTGTCTCTGTGGCTATTTTTCTTTCTTCCTGTGGATATCATGTTGGAGGTACGGCCTCCCGGCTGCCTCCGGGGCTTAAAGTGATCGCCGTGCCTGCGCTGGAGAATCGCACGAACCAATATCGTGTCGAACAACGCATGACGCAAGCCGTGGTGCGCGAATTCCTTGCGCGGACGAAGTACCGCATCGTTTCGACGGAGGAGTCGGCGGATGCCGTCCTGCATGGTGAAATTACGAGCGTTGAATCGAGCCCCGTCGTTTTCGACACGACGCCGACGCAGAATGCCCCGACGAGTCCGACCGCAACCACCGCCACCGCCCGGGCCACCACCATGCTCGTGTCCGTACACCTTAAAGTAGTACTTGAGGAACGCGAGACAAAGAAGATCCTCTACAAGAACGATAACTATCTTTTCCGGGAGGTCTACGAAATTTCGACCGATCCGGCAACCTTTTTTGACGAACAGGGCCCGGCCCTGGACCGCATGGCCAGGGATTTTGCGTCACGCCTGGTGGCGGACGTCGTGGAGAATTTCTGATGAGCAGCGTCTCGCCGGAGCAGTTGCTGGAACGTTTATCGAAAGGTAAAGTTGTACCTGGAATACTTTTGCTGGGGGATGAATCGTACTTGCGCGATTTGTGCCGGCGGAAAATTTCGGATGCGTACGTGCCGGAGGGAGTCCGCGATTGGGGAATTACGCGATTTTCGGCTGACGACGATTCGATTTCCACGATTCTCGACCAGGCGCAGACGATGCCGATGCTGGCCCCGCGGCAGGTCATTTTCGTCAGGGACGTCGACGCCTGGGGGCGGCTCGGCGACGATTCGCGCGACGCGCTGGTGAAGCAGCTTTCGGAATACCTGGACAATCCGGCTCCCTTTTCCGTGCTGGTGTTCGAAGCCAGCGTGCTCGACCAGCGAATGCGTCTGGCGAAAATGTTTGCGGAGAAGACCGTGGTCGTTGCGGTTGAACTTTCGGACGATCCCACGGAGCGGGCAAAACTCGCCGGGCCGCTCGCCCTCGAAATGGCGCGGGAGTTGGGAGTGGAGCTCGATCGTGGCGTTGCGGAAGAACTCACCGAGATGCTCAACGGGGAACTGGCGGCGATCCGAACGGAACTCGAAAAACTGGCGGCGTATGTGGGCGAGCGCCGCCGCATCACGCGCGCGGATGTCGAGCGATTGGTCGTGTCGGCGCGCAAATATTCGGTGTGGGAATTGACGGACATTTTGGCGTCGCGGCAGCCTTCCGTGGCTCTGGAATTTCTCGACAGCCTTCTGCGGGAAGGCGAGCCCGCGGCTCAGTTGCTGGGCGCTCTGGCGTGGATGTACCGGAAGCTGCTCGAGGCGCAGGAATTGCCCGCGGGCGTTCAGGGATGGCAGGCGGCCAGCCGGCTTCACATGCAGGCCAAGACGGGGGAGAAGGCAGTGCTCCAATCGCGGAAATTTCCCAGGATGCAGCTGACCACGGGATTAGCGGCATTGTACGAGGCGGACAGCCGCTTAAAATCAGGCGGAACGAGCCAGCGCGCGGTGATGGAATTCCTCGTGGCGCGACTGGCCTCGTCGGCGCCAAAATAATTTTTGCGGGATGAAATGAAAACGCCCGGGAAGTGTTTCCCCCCGGGCGGCCGTCAGGGGTTAAAACCCCTGAATGAAATTCAGAGAATATGTCGTGCCTGTCCTTCCTTCGTCAGGATGAAAAGGCACGACCCACAAAACTTGAGAGTTTTTCGGCAGTTAGGACTTCGGAAAAATTCGGCTAAGCCTTGGCCGTCGCGCGCAAGCCGTTAATTGCAATCGTCAGGCGCGACTTGTAGCGGTTGCCCGTATTTTCCTCGAGTACGCCCTTGCTGATCGCGCGGTCGATGGCGGACAGTGTCGGTCGAAGCAGAGTTCCAGCCGTCGTGCCGTCTTTCGCGGCAATCGCCGTTCGCAAACGCTTCATGATCGTGCGCACGCGGGTGCGGTTTGCGCGGTTGAATTCCGCGCGCACGCGGGACTGCTTCGCCCGCTTGATGACTGATTTCTTGCGTTTCTTTACTTTTACGGTGGCTCCTTGCGCCATTCAACTCTCCTGTTCCGGTTGGATTGATTGAACAACACTATCGGAGGCGCATCTCTTTGTCAACGAACGGCGCTGGGTGGGCAAGGGACGTAAGACCACCCAAACGGCATGGGGCCAATACACAACTTCCGAATCACTTCAGGGTCACAACCCTGCTGGGATCGATTCGCACGACCGTGTACGTGATTGTTTCCTGAATTTCAGGAAACCAATGCGGTGTGCCCGCGGGAATGATGACCATGTCGCCTTTGCCGATCCGGCGACTCAAGCCACCTTCGATGGAAGTCCCGCTTACCCCGGGGCCATTGATCTGCGTCACTTCCTCTTGCGTGCTGGTGCGCCGCTGTGGATTGACGATTGTGCCGCCCGTCACGAGCGTTGCGGAACCTTCCAGGACTTGGTACACCTCCGATACCTTGTCATGCGAGGCAGCGCCTCCCTTGGCCCCTTTCGGCCGATAGACAACGCCGATGCTGACGTTATGCCCTCCGGCATCCACGGTGCGGAGCGGCGTATCGGAGACCGGGATCGTCGAGTTCGCCATCACTCGCTTCAGCGTGGCCTGGATATCAACAGACTTCACGTCCGTGGCCGGGATAGGACTTCCAGTTGACTGCGCAAAGATCAACACAATCGCAAGGATTCTCAGCATTGTGCTCCTCCTCCGGGAATGCGTTCGGGAATACTATCAGTTTACTCGTGGGCGCGGCCAGCATCACCGGGTTCGTATCCTTGGCACTTCCGCGCCAGCTACTGCTGAAGGCGGACATCCTTTCCCCTTAGGCCCGAATCTAGGGGGGCAGGGTGCATGGTCCTTGTCAGGAGAGGTGAGGTATGAGCGTCCATGTGCCCAGATGGCGTGCTCCGTTAGAATCGTCCTCAAAAATTACGCTTCCTCCGGGAAAAACTTCCCCGCAGTTCGAAAACCAACGCTTTGGAAGCGGCTTCAAGGAAAACTTAAAGGAATGGTTTAGGTCTGCGCCTTTTCGAATGCCTGGCACGAAGGCGTCGCCGTTGCAGGTTGCCGCCGGGCGTGCATCATTCGAACACGTCTGGAAGAAAGACCCGGCGTTCGGACCTTCGCAAGCGATTGCGTTGGCTCTTCACGCCGGTGTGATCATCTTGGTTCTTTTCCCGCTGCACCATTTGCCCAATGTCAATCACCCGCCGGAATTGAAAACGTACCTCATCGCGCCCGATATTTCCCCATACGGAATCAAGATGCCGCCAGGCAAAGACAGAGCCGGAGGTGGAGGCGGTGGCGGCGATCACTCGCCTCTACCCGTGACCATTGGGAGAGCACCGAAGTTCACGGTGATTCAAATGGCGCCTCCCTTGATCCCGCGCAATCCGAATCCAGTACTGGTTGCTGATGCGAGTTTGGTTGGCCCTCTGGAGTTGCAATTCCCGTCTCCGAATCTGAGTATGTGGGGCGACCCCCTGGCAAAGATGGTCAACGATTCCGGCGGCCCCGGCGGAGGAGGAGGAATGGGAGACGGGGACAGTACTGGGGACGGCAGCGGCCACGGTCCCGGCTTAGGCCCGGGACGAAACGGCGGCTGGGGCGGCGACACGTTCAAGCCGGGGTCCAGCGGCGTCGGATACCCCACATGCGTTTATTGCCCCGATGCAAAATATTCCGAAGAGGCGCGCAAAGCGAAGTACCAAGGGTTAGTCCTATTGCAAGTGATCGTCTCGGCCGAAGGGCGCGCTACGAATATCCAGGTTGTGCAAGGCCCGGGCCTTGGCCTGGAGGAACAAGCCGTCGCAGCCGTGAAGACGTGGCGGTTCAAACCGGCCATAGGACCGAATCGCGTGCCGGTCCCTACACGCTTGACGATTGAGGTCCAATTCCGCCTGTTGTGATAGGGCGCGAAACCAAACGAATGTGACCGCAGTCGCGGCTTACTCATTGGGCCTTTTTTTGATCTTTTTGGTCCGCTACAGCGCGAAGCGGTCGAAGGAACGCTAGAACCTTCCCCAATGCATCCGGTTCCTCGGCGGAAAGCTGAAGGACCGAGAGATCGAAGAAGCTATCTACCGCAACCGCGTTTAGTTTGAGTTTTTCCTGCGGCGAAAGCACATCGCTCGAATAAATAATAACGAGCCCCGTGGACTGAGCCAGCTTGAGGTTCTTTTCGAGATCCTCGATGGGCACGTCCTCTCCTCTTGCCTGCACAACCTCAAAGTGATCGTCGAACAGAGCGCGCTCCAGGCGCGTGGCGAGGGCAGGGTTGCCTTCCACCAAAATTAGCGCGGGGTAGTGGCCGTGGCGCTTGTAGCGCTCTGTCGCGGTCACCGGCTTCTGCATCGCGCCTTCGACCACCGTTTGGTCGGACAGGTCCGCGCGGATCATACCGGCGCCGAGCGTGGCGTTTGAAATCGGATCGATCAGAATGAAGCTGCCGGTGATGCGGTTTTGCGTGTACGGATCGAAGAAGAGAGGGCTGACGGTTTCGAATTCGACGTACGCGATGTCGTTCATCTGCAAGACGATCCACCGGTTCCTGCACCAGCGAGTTGACGTTGACTCGGTAGCGAATTTTGAGGGCCTTCGCGCGAACCGTGCGCGAGGTGTGCTTCAGCAGATAGCTGCGCCCCGGCTCCCCGGGCTCCGCGTTGAACCACACGACCATCGCCTCGAAGTGACGCGAGACGCGCGGCGGATGGCCGGGCGAAACCAGCATGTCGCCGCGGCTCAAGTCAATTTCGTCTTCAAGCGTCATCGTGACCGACATCGGCGGGAACGCTTCCGGAGCGTCTCCATCGAATGTGGCGATTGACCGCACGCGGCTCTTCCGCTCGGAGGGAAGCGAAACGACCGGATCGCCCGGACGAATCACTCCGCTGGCAACCTGGCCCGCGAAACCGCGAAAACTGGCGTCCGGCCGAATCACGTACTGCACGGGAAAACGCACGGCGTCGGACATCGTTTCGACGCGCAGCGGAACGTTTTCCAGATGCTCGAGGAACGTGGGCCCGTGATACCAGGGCATGTGCGCCGATCGCGCGACCACGTTATCGCCCACGAGCGCGCTGATCGGGATGGCGACAACGTGCGGCACGGCCAATTGCTTCGCCAGAGCCTCGAAATCCTTTTGCAGCCGCAGGAAGACGTCTTCGCGGTATTCCACCAGATCCATTTTGTTGATCGCCACCAGGACGTTGGGAATTCCGAGCAGCGACGCGATGTAGGTGTGCCGCCGCGTCTGCGCGAGAACGCCTTTTGTGGAATCAATCAAAATCACGGCCAGATTGGCGGTGGAGGCGCCGGTCGCCATGTTGCGCGTGTACTGCTCGTGGCCGGGCGTATCGGCGATGATAAATTTCCGGCGGGGCGTCTCGAAATAGCGATAGGCCACGTCGATGGTGATGCCCTGCTCGCGTTCGGCGCGCAGACCGTCGGTGAGCAGCGAAAAATCTACCGTGCCCGTCGAGCGATTGATGCGGCTGTTTTTTACGGCGGCCAGTTGATCTTCGAAAACGGATTTGGAATCGTGCAGGAGTCGGCCGATCAGCGTGGATTTGCCGTCGTCCACGCTGCCGGCCGTCGTGAATCGAAGAAGCTCCTTCGCCAGATTCTGGTCGATGAAGGACTCGAAGCCGCCCCAGGCTTCCTGATTTGCGGTGACGCTCATCAGAAGTAGCCTTCGCGCTTCTTGATCTCCATCGAGCCTTCTTCGTCGTGGTCGATCACGCGGTTTTCGCGCTCCGAGCGGCGGAACGAAATCATCTCCTCGATAATTTTGGGAACCGTGTCCGCGTCGGAACGAATCGCCCCGGTGCACGAAACGCAGCCGAGAGACCTCATGCGGCAGACGATCCGCTGTTTCTTCTCGCCCTTCAGAATGACCGAGTTGTCGTAGACCACGACGATCGAGCCGTCGCGGATCACGACGTCGTGCTCCTTCGCGAAATAGAGCGGCACGATGGGAATTTTTTCGAGGTGAATGTAAAACCAGATGTCCGCTTCCGTCCAGTTCGAGAGCGGAAACACGCGAATGCTTTCGCCTTTGTTGATGCGGGAATTAAAGATGTTCCACAATTCCGGGCGCTGATTCTTGGGGTCCCACTGTCCGAAGGAATCGCGGAACGAATAGACTCTTTCCTTGGCGCGGGATTTTTCCTCATCGCGGCGCGCTCCGCCAAACGCGGCGGTAAAGCCGCCCTCGGCCAGCGCATCCAGCAGGGATTTCGTTTTCAGCAGGCCGCAGCATTTTTGCGTGCCCAGAGCAAACGGGTTCGCTCCCGCGTCGAGCGCTTCCTGATTCTTGTGCACGATCAGCTCGACGCCGATTTCGCGCGTGTAGCGGTCGCGAAACTCGATCATTTCCGGAAATTTGTAGCTCGTGTCGATGTGCAGCAGAGGAAACGGAATTCTCCCCGGATAGAAGGCCTTCTGCGCCAGGCGCAGCATCACCGAAGAATCTTTTCCGATGGAATACAGCATCACCGGGCGCGCAAATTCCGCCGCCGCCTCGCGAAAAATCTGGATGCTCTCCGCCTCCAGAGTTTTCAGGTAATTCAGCGTCTTCGTGGCGATGAATCCGGGCCTCTCGTGGAGGCCGGCATCGACGCCGTGCATTTCCCGTTATTTTGAGAAGTATCTGCCATCAGATCCTTGCCGCCTAAAACAAAAAACCCACCGACCAGGTCTTCCGGTGGTGGGTCAGCCTCAATTCCAGTCTATAGAATCTTGCGCCAGATTGACTACCTTACCCACCCTGATGGAAGAGTCGCGCGTCCCGACGCGCGACAACAGCAGCAACAAGCAAAGGTCTTTGCAAGGTGGACGACTCGCCGCATATTACTCAGATTACCCGAATGTTTATCGCCCCGCAAGACGAAACCCCTCCCCCGCTTCACCCCCAAGCCAATTTGATGCGGAATAGAGCCGGATTATTCAAATTTCGGCGGGCTTCCCTTCCTGCGTCAGGTCAAGCAAGTGGAACCCGCACCCGATTACCTGAGCAATGCCTCGTAATACCGGAACGAATCGCTTTCCGAAAGCACCATCCAGCCGCCTTCGAACTTCGTCGTCAAAAAGAGATACCGGACGGGCTGGCCGTCGGGCGGCGGCCCACCGTCCACGGAAACTTCAGATCGCACGACCATGGCATCGCGCCACCCGTGCGCCGAAAGCGAGACGAATTCGACCTTTGGCATTTCTGCTGGTATATCTAGAGGCTGGACCGGCAAACCGGCGCGATAGTCGGCAACGCGTTGTGCCACGGCTTTCGGCCCTCTTCCTGTGTAATCTTTCACTAGCCATGTGCGGAGCGCCTCGCGGCCGTCGTCACTTACGGCGGGAAAGCGCATGTAGATGCGAATGCCGCTGACTGCCAGGATAATTACGGCCGCGACGATTGCCTTCCAACCTGTTAGCTCGATGCGGGTTTCACCCATTGCGGCGCCTCCAAACTGCAATAGCTTGCATGTCTTCCTATTCTCCCGCATTCCCGGCTTGGGCTGGCATTTGGACGCGCACGAGACCCCAATCAGTCAACTCAAGCCTGGGATTGGGGCAACAACGGTCATAGCGGGACATGGCGCGGCAGTGCTGGGAAAAATCCTTGACAGGGGGATAGGGTTTTCCCTATACTTTCAGTTGCTGGACACGTGGCGATTTAAGGCAACTTGCTCCACGTAAAAAACTGCTAAAGAGTCGGACGAGCACTCAATCAGAATTTTTTGAGCCCTCCCCCTCTTTGGCGCGGAGGGTTTTTCATTTTACCCCCACCGCGCCGCCATTCCCGCAGCAGTTCAACCAGCCAGGATTAGATTACTCTAGGAAAGCAGGCAAGCAATATGGCCGAACATTATCAGCTTAAATGCCGTGAATGCGGCAAGTTATGGGGCAATGAGCCACGCTCCTTCTGCGACGAGTGCCTTTCGCCGCTGGAAGTTTCCTACGACATGGATGCGGCGCGCGGCCGTTTTACGCGCAAGAATATCGAGGCGGGACCCACGAATTTGTGGCGCTACAGCGCCCTTCTCCCCCTCCCGGAAGGCTTCCAAAGCACACTCCCGACAGGCTTTACGCCGCTGGTGGAAGCGCGCCACCTGAGCCAGCAGCTTGGGAGCGAGCAATCTCTACGTCAAGAACGATGCCGTCTGCTTCCCCACGCTGTCATTCAAGGATCGCGTGGTGGCGATGGCGCTGGCGGCGGCGCGCCGGTTTGGATTCAAGGTGGTGAGCTGCTCCTCGACGGGCAATCTGGCGAATGCCGTGGCCGCGCAGGCCGCGCGCGAAGGATTCGACGCGTGGATTTTCATTCCCGCCGACCTTGAGCCCGCGAAAATCACCGGCACGCAGGTCTTTGGCGCGAAGCTGGTGCGGATCGCGGGTAATTACGATCAAGTGAATCGGCTGTGCTCGCAGATCGCTGAGAAATTTCCCTGGGGATTCGTGAACGTGAACCTGCGGCCCTATTACGCGGAAGGCTCGAAGACCGTGGGCTACGAAATCGCCGAACAGCTCGGCTGGCGCCTGCCGGACAATATCGTGGTGCCCATGGCCGGAGGCTCGCTGATCACGAAAATCCGCAAGTCGTTTTCGGAATTGATCGCGCTGGGCCTGGTCGAGGAAAAGCAAGTGAAATTTTTCGGCGCGCAGGCGACCGGATGCTCGCCGATTTCGGACGCCGTCAAACGCAAGCTCGACCAGTTTGAGCCGCAAAAACCGGCGACGATTGCGAGGTCGCTGGCCATCGGCAATCCGGCGGATGGCTATCTACGCCTCGCGCGCGATTCGCGACAGCGGCGGCTGGGCGGAGGACATCTCCGATCCTGAAATCGTTAAGGGCATCCAGCTATTGGCCGAAACCGAAGGAATTTTCGCGGAGACGGCCGGAGGCGTGACGACCGGCGTCACCAAGAAACTGATCGAGCAGGGATACATCGGCCCGAATGAAACGACGGTGGTGTGCATTACCGGCAATGGCCTGAAAACGATTGACGCCGTTTCGCAGGAATACGCGCTCACGCCGGCCATCGCGCCGCGCCTGGCTGAGTTTGAGTCGTTCATCAACGACCGCATGGCCGCGGTCGCAGGAAACTAAAAATCGAGATGAAAATTACTGTCGAGATTCCCACAGCGCTGCGCCGGTTCACCGACGGAGTTCCAATCGATCGAATGCAGCTCGGCGACATTGCCCGAATTGCTCGGAGAAATCGAGCAGCGCTTTCCGGCAATCGTCAAGCATTTGCGCGACGATGCAGGCCAAGTCCGGCGCTTTGTGAACATCTACGTCAACGAGGAAGACATCCGGTTCCTCGGCGGCAATGAATACAAGTTTCGCGAGGGAGATCGCGTGCTGGTGGTGCCCTCGATCGCGGGCGGAGCGCCTGCCCGTCCGGCAGGCGGGCCTGCAGGTGCTTGTGGGTGAAGGAGATGCGGCACTTGGAACGTTAGCCCGGCGCACCGCCGGGAATTGGGTCTTGACAAATTCGGCCGACTGATTTAATGCTGTAGAGGCAATGATGACATCCATTTCCAAGGGAATTACGATTATGACGCGCACGCCCAAGTGTACGTGGGCGGCGCGGACCCCCTTGGGAGCCAAGGATACGCAAGCGTAGTCAGAAATCCTTCAAGCTCTTAGACGCGGCCCGCGAAGCTCAACAGCTCGCGGGCGTTTTTGTTTATGGGCTGCATCACGCTGCAACTCGAATGATGACACGCAAGGAAAGCGCGGACGGAAGCCGATGAGCGCAACAGTAGGACATGAAAAAATAGGCGCGGTGCAGGCGGAGGCAGAGCGCTGGAGCGCCGAGGAAATCCTGCGCTGGGGCCTGGCGGAGTTCCATCCGCACGCGGCCATCGCGTCGAGCTTTGGCGCGGAGGACGTCGCGCTGATCGACATTGCGGCGCGCGTTCGCCCGGACATTCGTGTGTTTACGCTGGACACGGATTTTCTATTTGCCGAAACCTACGAATTGATCGACCAGATCGAAAAAAAGTACGGCATCCGCGTCGAACGCGTGAAGTCCCTGCTGACTCCGGAAAAACAGGCCGAGCTGCACGGGCCGAAACTTTGGACCATCGATCCGAACAAATGCTGCGAGCTGCGCAAGGTCGAGCCGCTCAAAGCGAAGCTCGGCGAATTGACGGCCTGGGCCACCGGAATTCGCCGCGATCAGGCTCCCACGCGAGCGAACGCGAAAAAAATCGAGTGGGACGAAAAATTCGGCCTGGTGAAAATGAATCCGCTGGCGGATTGGACCTGGGAAAACGTGTGGGAATACGTTCGCGCGCACAATGTGCCCTACAATCCGCTGCACGAACAGAATTATCCGAGCATCGGCTGCACCTACTGCACGCGCCAGGTACAGCCGGGAGAAAATCCGCGCGCCGGGCGCTGGTCGGGCTTCGCGAAGAACGAGTGCGGGCTGCACGCGCCGGAGTAAATTCGGAGGCTGGAAGCTGGAGGCTCGGGGCTGGAGCTAGAGTCAGAAGCTGGAGCAGGAACAACAATGAGTTTATTTCCCATGTTCGTAAAACTCGATGGCCGCCGATGCCTTGTTGTGGGCGCCGGCACCGTGGCCGAGGCAAAGATCGAGAGCCTGCTGGCGACGGCAGCCGCAGTGCACGTGGTTGCGCCGAAAGCCACGCGCAAGGTGCGCGAATGGGCGCGCGAGGGCCGCATCGAATGGGAAGCGCGCGAATATGGGCTGGGAGATCTTGCTGGGCGTGTTCCTGGTGATCGCGGCGACAGGATCGCCCGCGCTGCATGATGAAATTTACGCGGAGGCGCGGCGCCGCGGTGTGTTGTGCAACGCCGTGGACGAGCCCGAACGCTGCGACTTCTATTTCCCTGCCGTGGTGCGTCGGGGGGAGTTGCAGATCGCCATTTCGACGGGCGGGTTGAGCCCCGCGCTCGCGCAGCGGCTGCGAAAAGAGCTGGAACAGCAATTCGGTCCCGAATGGGAGCAGTGGGTGGCGAAGCTCGGACAAACGCGCGAGGAATTGCTGAGCATTCCGATGCCGCCGGAGCAGCGGAAACGGTTGTTGCACCAGTACGCGAGCCTGGATCCGGAGACGCGCTAGTGGAAGTTTCCAATCTAGCTGTGAAGTGCAGCGCTGCGAAGAGCGACAACAACCTGTAGGGGCACGGCATGCCGTGCCCCTACGAGAATGCGATGAGGCTGCGTCAACAATGTTCGCGGACGAAATTCACCGCCCGTGTCGCTGCTCATAAGGAATTCGCGTTGGAGGAATTGCAATCGAGATGCCGGGAAAAGTTTATCTCGTAGGAGCCGGCCCGGGTGATCCGGAGCTGCTGACACGCAAGGCGTGGCGCGTGCTGCAGTCTGCCGATGTCGTCTTGCACGATGATCTGGTTTCGGAAGAAATTCTGCGCGTTTTGCCGCGGACGGCACAAGTAGTGAACGTGGGAAAACGCTGCGGCACGAAGGGGATTTCTCAAGAGGAAATCAATGAGCGGATGGTGAGTCTGGCGCGGTGTGGAAAAATCGTTGCGCGGCTCAAGAACGGCGACCCGCTGCTGTTTGGACGGGCGGGAGAGGAAATGGAAGCGCTGCGGCAGGCAGGGATCGAATTTGAAGTGATTCCGGGAGTCACTGCCGCCCTCGGCGCGGCGGCCTCGGCGCGGATTTCGCTCACCGATAGGCGGCACGCTTCGCGGGTCGTGTTCGTCACGGCGCACCGCGCGGGCGGAACGGGCCTGACCAACGAGCGAGCACATCGCGAGTGATACGACTTACGTCATTTACATGCCAGGTAATCGCTATCGCCGAGCTTGGCCGCTGAATTACAAGCGGCCGGAATCGGCGCGGAGATTCCGTGCGTCGTGATTTCGCGCGCGACAACCCAGGACGAAACCATCTACCGCACGACAGTCGGGAAATTGCCGCAATTCCCGGGAGCGGCAGCGCCTTCCCTTCTGGTGGTCGGGTCCGTTGTGGGCCTGCCGGCGAGTGAAGAATCGCGCGAAGAAGAGCTATCGGGCGAGTTTCGCTCGAAGATTTTAAGTCTGGCGATGCAGCATCCAGTTCATGATTCCTACGGGAGGGGCGATTTTGAATAAGGTACCGAGTAAGGTGTCGAGTGATCGACTGCGAGTGGGCATTCTAGGCGCGACCGGAATAGTCGGCCAGCGTTTCGTCCAATTGCTGGAAATCCATCCGGGGTTCGTCGTGACGGCGCTGGCGGCGTCGGACCGTTCGCAGGGAAAGCCGTATGGCGAAGCCTGTACGTGGCGGCTGGTCGGCGACATGCCCGCCTCCGTGAAAGCGATGGTGGTGCAGCCGCCGCAGCCGCCGCTCGATTGCGACGTGGTGCTCTCCAGCTTGCCGTCGGATGTCGCGCGGGCCGCGGAAGAAAACTTCGCGCGCGCCGGATATCCCGTGATCAGCAATGCGTCTTCCTTCCGCATGGATGCCGACGTTCCCCTCCTGATTCCCGAAATTAACGCGGACCATTTGGACGTCCTCGCGCGGCAGCGCAGAGAGCGGGGTTTCGGCGACGGCTACATTGTCACGAACCCGAATTGTTCCACGATCATCATGGCGCTGGCGCTCGCGCCGCTGCACACGCGATTCGGCATCGAGGCGGTGATTGCGACGACGCTGCAAGCGGTTTCGGGCGCGGGATATCCGGGCGTCCCTTCGCTGGACGTGGTCGACAACGTGCTTCCCTTCATCGACGGAGAAGAACCGAAAATCGAAAGCGAGACGCGAAAAATTCTGGGAAGCGTCGGGCACAATGGATTCGAGAATGCTCCGTTCGCAGTGAGCGCGCAATGTCATCGCGTGAACGTCGCCGACGGACACATGGTGGCCGTGCGCGTGAAGCTCGCCAAACGCGCAAGCATCGAAGAAGTTCGCGAAGCGCTCGCCACATACCGCTCCGTTCCGCAGGAACTGCGGCTGCACTCCGCTCCCGAGCATCCCGTCATCGTGCGAGACGAAAAAGACCGGCCGCAACCGCGCATGGACCGCGATGCGGGCGGCGGCATGAGCGTCACCGTCGGGCGGCTTTTTCCTGACAGCGTGCTCGACTACCGGTTCGTCGTCCTCGGACACAACACGATCCGAGGCGCGGCCGGAGCGGCCATTCTGAATGCGGAACTGCTGCAAGCTCGCGGCCTGCTCTCCGCGAAAACGGCGCAGGAAAAAGCTACGGCCCGCGTCGAGGTGAGAGTGCGATGAGCCGGCCGATCCAGGTAATGAAGTTCGGCGGCACCTCGGTTGGCGACGCCACGCGCATTCGCAGCGCGGCCACGATTGCCGCGGAAGCCTCGAAGCAACGCTCCATCGTCGTGGTGGTTTCCGCGATGTCGGGCGTGACGAATACGCTGATCGCCGCGGCGGGAAAATCCGCGACCGGCGATGAAGCCGCCGGGGAAGCGCTTACCACGGCGCTTACGAAGAAACATCAGGAAGCCATCGAGGCATTGATTCCGCACGGCGAAAAACGGCGGGAGCTGCTCGCCGAAGTCGAGGCGTTGATCGAGCGGGCGGCAAACTATTGCCGGGGATGCGCGCTTCTCGGAGAGTTATCTCCCCGCGCGCTCGACGTCATCGCTGGCTCGGGGGAACGGCTTACAGCGCGAATTGCGGCCGCCGTGCTCCGCGAAATGGGGTGCCGCGGCATCGCCTTCGACGCAACGGATTTGATTGTTACCGATGAGGTCCACGGCGGCGCGCGCCCGCTGGCTGCGTTGACGCGCGAGAAAACGCGGGCGGCGCTCGGGCCGCTGCTCGAGGCCGGCGGGATTCCCGTCGTCACCGGCTACATTGCGGCGACCGCGAAGGGCATTCCCACGACGCTTGGCCGCGGAGGATCGGATTTTTCCGCGACGATTCTGGGCGCCGCGCTGGACGCGCAGGAAGTCATCATCTGGACCGATGTGAACGGCGTGCTGACAGCGGACCCGAGGATGGTCCCCGACGCCGTCACGCTCGAGGAAGTTTCCTACAGCGAGGCGGGCGAGTTGGCATTCTTCGGCGCGAAGGTGCTGCATCCGATGACGCTGCGCCCGGTGATCGAGCGCGGCATTCCCGTGTGGATTCGCAACAGCTTCGAGCCGCACAAAGCGGGAACCAAAATCACGCAGACGGCGCGCCCCTCGCCACAATGCGTGAAGGCCGTCACGGCGACGCGCGACGTCGCCCTGATTACCGTCGCCGGACCGGGCATCATCGGCGTGCCGGACATCGCGGCGCGCATATTTGCGGCCACGGCTTCGGTTCGCGCCAACATCGTGATGATTTCGCAATCGTCCTCGCAGGATAGTATCTGCTTCGTCGTGCAGGCCGCCGACGCGGTGCGCACGGAAAAGGCTCTGCGGGACGCGTTGTACGAGGACGTGCACCACCACGAGCTCGAGCATGTCACCGTCAATCGAAACGTGGCCGTCGTCGCGGCGGTCGGAGAAAACATGGCCGGAACACCGGGCATCGCCGGACGCGTTTTCAGTACATTAGGCAATGAAGCAATTAACATGATCGCCATCGCTCAAGGTTCCTCCGAGTACAACATCTCCTTCCTGGTGGAAGCAAGCGGCATGGAGAAAGCCGTCAAGGCGTTGCACCGGGCGTTCGGCCTCGGCCAAGCGGAATTGCGCGAAGAGGTGAGCACCGGCGCGCAGGCCACCACGAAGGCGGTCTGAAACATACGGGTTCTGCTAATTTGAACTCTCCGCTGTCCCAGTAGCACAGACTCTTGTGGTGAGAGTTGCGAACCATCAGCCTGTGTGGTTTTGATTTTCGTCAGGCCGGAACAACACGCAGCCAGTGCCACTCAAAACCACTCTGCCCGCCGCGCACCTCTGCGCGCCAATCCGGCATCCCACAGGGCGGCTGCCGATTTCCCCGGCGGTTATTAGTAAGAGACCAGGTGAAAATTATACTTCTGGCTATTGCGGACGCAGAGGCGTAAGAATAGCGGCTATATCCCTTCCGTGGTGGCAGGCAGTCCGCGCAAGAGGCGATGACTGGAGGACCAAGTGAATACAGGAACCAGCACGACGAACCCAAAGCGGGGAGACCGCGTGGCGATTGCTCAGCAAGAGGGTGTGTTTGAAATTGCCGACATTAATTCGCTCATGCAGACGGCAAACCTCAAATCAACCGATGGATTGGGCCACATCACGCGGAATGTGCCGTGGACTTCGCTGAAGCTTGTCGATAAGAAGTAGGTTGAAGTCCAGCGACCCTGCGGTTCGGAACGAGGAAGATGAGGCCGTCGAAGCCATCTTCCTTGGTGTATAGCTCGGTCAAGGACTACGTGTCCTCAAGCCCTCCTCCAACGACCTTGGACAGATCTCTCAAGAGTGACAAGTGGTGAGCGGGTTTCCTCAATCTCCCCGCGCATTTCGTCTAACCATACGATCAGGATCGTGTTTGAAAAATCTCCAATGAAACACGGCCGCCAATCCCCGACGCGAAATTGAGTCCGTTTCGGGAGAAACCGGCCTATCGGGACTGGAAACAATTGTGATCCGTCAAATCGCGAGAGGCGCGAGGAGGGGCGGACGATGGAAGCAGCGGCTCCTTGGCCGGCTCGTATTTAGTGGACGGCCGCACTGCTTTTGCCGTGCGCGGGCTTTCGCATCAACATAACTAGCGGCACCATCAGCAGGAACAGCGCGGCCAGCAGCCAGTAGGTGTGATTGAACGCGAGCATACCCGCCTGCCTTTGCACCATGGCGAAAATGGCCGCGTAGGCGCGGCGGTTTGCCGTCGCCGCGTCGACGCCACGCGACTGAAACAGGCGGCGTAACATTTCGAGGGAAGCTTGGACCCTCGGGTTGCCGGGCGTGAAATGCGCCGCCAACGCGCTCGTGTTGGTCTGTGTGTTGCGAGCGACCAGAGTCGTTACCGCCGCGATTCCGATGCTCGCGCCAAGGTTGCGCATTAGATTGAATATGCTCGTGGCGTTGCCCATCGTCTCCCGAGGGATGGGATCCATCGTGAGTGTCGTCAGGGGAACGAAAAGAAATGCCAGCGAGGCGCCCTGTAGAAACTGCGGCCAGAAGATGTTCCAAAAGCCGAGGTCCAGGCTCAGGTTACCCAAAAGGAGCAGGCTGGTAACGCAGGCGATGATGCCCACCCCCAGCAGCTTGCGCGGATCGAACCGCGTCATGATGGCGCCCACTATGGGCATGGTGAGGAACGAGCCCAGCCCCCTGGGGAACATGGCCATGCCCGCCTGTAGCGCCGTATAGCCGAGCAGCGTCTGCAGCATAATCGGCAGCATCACCAAGCTGCCGTAAAGCACCACGCCCATGATGGACATCAGGCACACGCCCGCGGAGTAGGTCCGTAAACGGAACACTCGCAAGTCCAGCACCGGATGGCCGACATGCAATTCGTAAATCACCAGCGTCGTCAGGGCGACAATCGCAACGACAGTCAGTGTCGCAATCCAATGCGAGCCGAACCAATCTGCCTCTTGGCCTTTGTCGAGTACGATCTGTAGAGCGGCCACGCCGACCGCCAGCATTCCGATGCCCCAGTAATCGATCCGGTGCGAAATCCGCCGGATATAGGACGGGTCAAAGATGAAAAACTCGGTCATCGCCAGCGAAGCGAACCCCACCGGCACGTTGATGTAGAAGACCCAGCGCCAGCTGTAACTGTCGGTGAGCCATCCGCCGAGCACCGGGCCCAGCATTGGCGCCACCACAATCCCCAGTCCCCAAAAGGCCATGGCTTTGCCTCGGCTCTCGCGAGGAAAAGACTCCAGCAAAACCGCTTGGGAAATCGGCTGCAATGCGCCCCCGCAAGCGCCTTGCAGGATGCGGAACACGATGAGCAAAGGCAGATTCGGCGCCAGGCCGCACAGAAACGACGCCACAGTGAAGCCGGACACGGCCATCATCAGGAGCCGCTTGCGTCCGAGAACACTCGCCAGCCACCCGGTGATCGGCAAGATAACGGCGTTGGCCACCAAATAGGAGGTCAGCGCCCAGGTGGCCTCGTCCACGGTCGCCGACATGCTCCCGGCAATGTGTGGCAGAGAGACATTGACCACTGTCGTGTCCAGCACCTCCATGAACGTGCTCAGCATCACCGCGATGGCGATGATCCATGGATTGATGGGCTTGCCTATCGGACTTGTCGGAGCTTCCATCGTTTCGGCCAGGCTTCGCTAGAGTATCTTTATACGATACTGGCGTGCGCCTATTCCACATTTTCGCATGCACACTCAGGGTGTCGCCAACACAGACACGCGACCGCGTGGCGATTGCTCAGCAGGAGGGTGTGTTTGAAATTGCCGACATTAATTCGCTCCTGCAGACAGCAACCCTCAAATCGACGGATGGGTTGGGCCACATCACGCGGAATGTGCCGTGGACTTCGCTGAAGCTTGTCGATAAGAAGTAGGTTGAAGTCCAGCGACGCTGCGGTTCAGAACGAGGAAGTTGAGGCTGTCGAAGCCATCTTCCTGAGTGCGTAGTCCTATTCAGCAGGCAAGGAATGTGTGTCCGCAATCCTTTTCCGGACAAGCATGGACAAGAAGGAACGCAGATTCCCTGGCCGCGTCCCCCACAGTTTTCATCGAATCAATCCGTCCTGCTGAAGCGCTTCTTCACTTCGTTCCTGTTGGCACGCGGCGCTTCAGTTCTTCAAACCAGTTCAGCACGACATTGATTTGCGTCGGCGCCGCCTGCGCTTGCTCGCTGGCCTTGAGCATCAGGAAGCTCTGACCATCAGGCGAGACATCGTAGTTGGAGGTTGGGACTGGAGGCTGTTCGTACGGTCCCTCGAAGAGCAGCCGGGGCGTGCCCGCAGCGAAACCAGATTGAGTGGCGATCTCCACGGCCATCATCTTGTCCCCGCTGCGGTAGAATAGCTCCTGCCCGTTCCGGTTCCACACTGGCTCTCCGCCGCCTTCCGCCGAAATTTGCCACTTCCCGCCCGGACCCGGATAGGGCTGCACGTAAATCTCAAAGCGGCCGGATTCGTCCGAGACGTAGGCCAGCCATCGCCCGTCGGGGGAAAACCGTGGCGCCGTTTCATTGAACCGTGTTCGGAGAAACGGCTGCGCCTTGCGGTCGCTGAGCTGTAGCACCCAGATGTCAATTCCCGTGATAGGATTGACTTCGATGAAGGCCAGCAGTTGCCCGTCCGGGGACCAGGAATGCGGACCCTGGAGGTACCTGCTGGTTGTCAACCGCTCCAGCTCGCCACCGCCGTCGGCCAGTTGCCAGAACATGGTCAACGGCCCTTCCTTGCTTGATTGAAACGCTATCCGCTTGCCATCCGGTGTCCAAGCAGGGTAAAGATTCGCATTCCCCTCAAACGTAAACCGGGTCAACGTCTCCCGGGAGAGATCGTACAGCCAGGTCTGAGACTCCTGGTCCAGGATCCCCACGGCGATTCGCAGGCCGTCGGGCGAAAGCCGCGGGGCCAGGTAGGCGCGCGCAGGAGCGGGCAAGGGCTGCTCCGTCCCATTGCGACTGACCCACACCAGCCTGGATTGGGGTGCCGACTGAAGGCTCCCCGAAACATAGACCAGCAATCCCGTGGCAGAAACGCTGTATTGGGTGGCTCCGCTGAATGTGGATTGCAGGACACCCTCGACCACGGGGACCGCCGCGCCCGCAGCCGTTAGCCGTTGGGGATCGAACGGCACGGCCATCAGATTCCCCCCTTGCGCATAAATCAGGTGCCCCGAGGGCGCGTAGCGGGGCTGTGTCGCCCCTTGGAACAGGTTCCGCCGTTCGCCGCTCCCGAGCGACTGCACTGCAACCTGCGCGTTGGTCCAATTAGTGGCAGTCGATCCAGCTGAAAAGAGCACCGCATCGCCGCCGGGCAAGAACTCCGGCCAACGGTGGGTGGATTCGCCTTTCCCGAGACGAGTCACCGGCCTCCGGGTGCCTCCCGCATCCGACACCTCCTGGAGAGGCCCGGCTGGAATAGGCGTGAATGTGATCATCCCCCGGCTGCCCCAACTGGCTCCGAGAGGGATCGTGGCATCACCAAGGCTTAGCGCCGCTCCCCCGCTCACGTAGACCTTCTTCAGCTTGTTGCCCGCAAAAAAACCGAGCCATTGGCCGTCGGGCGAAAAGAAGGGGCTGACGGCTCCCTCGGTTCCGGGGATGGCTTTGGCCTCCACGTTATCCATCGCGCGCAGATAAATCTGCTGGGTGCCGCCCTGGCGGGCGACATACGCGAGATGAGTGCCATCTGGAGATAGGGCCACGGCAGGGCCATTCACCAGCCCTGCCAATTGTTGGCCTGGCGGCAGCGTAACGGAAAACCGGCTGACAGGCCGTGGCAGCGACGGTGCCGACACGGCCTGCGAGCCGCCTTCGGCAATCCACTTCAGTTCATCGCATAGATCGCTGGCCGCTTGCCATCTTTTCTCCGGTTCTTTCGCTAGACATTTCTTCACCACACGGTCCAGCGCCAGTGGTGTCATCGGTTGGAGGGAAGAAATGGGCGGCGGGTCGATCTCCAGAATTTTCGCGATCAAACTGGCCTGGCTCTTGCCGTCGAAGGCTCTCTTGCCCGTCGCCATTTCATAGACCACCGCGCCGAAGGCAAAGATATCCGTGCGGGCATCCACTTCTTTGCCTTCCAACTGCTCCGGGGCCATGTATTGCACCGTTCCAACAATTGTCCCGTGAGCCGTCAGCGGGTCGTTCGCCGTGGGAAGTTCCGAAAGTTGCACGTTGGCCGGAGCAACTTCCTGCTTCAATTTCGCCAAACCGAAGTCCAGCAGCTTCGTTCCCGTCTTGGTGAGCATGATATTGCCGGGCTTCAGATCGCGATGCGTCACGCCTTTTCGGTGAGCTTTATCCAGCGCGTCGGCAATTTCGATGGCATATTGGAATACCTGTTCCAGCGGCAGCGAACCTTTATTTAGCCGCTGCGCGAGCGTCTCCCCTTCCAGATACTCCATCACCAAATAATCGATCCCGTCCTGGTGGCCGATGTCGTGGAGTGTGCAGATGTGGGGATGATTCAGGCTGGCAATCGTGCGGGCTTCGCGCTCAAAACGCTCGCGCAACTCGGGCTTGTCCGCAAGATGGGTCGGCAACACCTTGATCGCGACAGTTCGGTTCAGCCGCGAGTCGCGCGCGCGATACACCTCGCCCATCCCGCCCGCACCGATGGCGGAATGGATTTCGTGAGGCCCGAGGCGAGTGCCAGAGCTCAGTGCCATTTGGGGCTGGATTATACCCCTAGGAACGGAAATGTTTCCGACTACTTACTTAGATATCGCCGGAAGAACGCACTTCTAGGAAATTGGCCCTGAACCCCACTTCAGTTTTAGACGCGCGTGAAAGTAGTCGCACCGGGATCGGTGGCGCGGGTCATTTTTGCGCGGCCATTCGAAGACAAGTGTTCGAGGATGAGGTATGTGCTCTCGGCGGACTGCGCGGCCCCGAAAGCGGCGGCAATCTGGTCGGCGGTTTGCGGCGTGCCCGATAGTGCGGCGAGAGCCTTTGCCTGCAGGCTGAGGACGGCGGCGGCGGCTTTCTTTCCTGCTTCGACACCTGGCTGGTGATAGGCGTTAATGTGGATCAGTGAGGCGTAGAGGCCGACGGCACGCTCGAATAGGGCGATGAGAGCGCCTACGATGTGCGCGTCCACGTGGCGAATCGTGATCGTCATGGACTGGCGGTCGTTGCCGTACAGCGCCTCGCGCGTGCCGATCAGGAAGCCGCTCAGGTAATCGCCGGCGGTGACGCCGGGCTCGACCTCGAGGGGCGCGCCGCCGGATTCGAGGACGCGGACGAAGGTGACGAAGAAGTTATTTACTCCATCACGTAACTGCTGAACAAATGCGTGCTGGTCGGTGGACCCTTTGTTGCCGTAGACGGCAATTCCCTGCTCGACGCGGCGGCCGTCGAGATCGAGTTGCTTGCCGAGCGACTCCATCACCAATTGTTGCAGATAGCGGCTGAACAAGAGCAGGCGGTCCTTGTACGGGAGGACGACCATGTCCTTCTTCCCTTTTCCATCGGTCGCGGCGTACCACATCAGCGCCATCAGGGCGGCGGGATTGCGGCGCGTGTCGTGAATACGCGTCGCAGCGTCGCAGGCGGCAGCTCCGGCGAGCAGGGCGTCAATATCGATCCCTTGCAAAGCGGCGGGGAGCAGCCCGACGGCGGAAAGTTCGCTGGTACGGCCTCCCACCCAATCGAACATCGGGAATCGCGCGAGCCAGTTTTCGGTGGCCGCCAGCTTGTCCATCTGCGAACCCGCCATGGTGACCGCGACAACGTGTCGCGAAAAATCAAGGCCGGCGGCGCGATATTCGCCGGCGGCGAGAACCATGCCGTTGCGCGTGTCCGGCGTGCCGCCACTCTTGCTGGTCACAATGACGAGAGTTTCCCGGAGCAGGCCCTTCAGTGTTTGAAGCGTGCGCGCGATGCCGTCCGGATCGGTGTTGTCAATGAAATGGATCTTGATGCGGTCCGCGGCGGGATTGCCGAGCGCGTCGCCCACGAACATTGGTCCCAGCGCCGAGCCGCCAATGCCGATCGCCAGGACTTGCGTGAATCGCGGCGCGGAAGGCGGCTTGATTTTGGCCGCATGCACGTCCGCGGCGAATTTTTTAATCGATTCCACCGTGTCCGCGATTTCCCGCGCGATTTCCTCGGTGGGCGCGAGTTTGGGCGCGCGCAGCCAGTAATGCCCCACCATGCGTTTTTCGTCCGGATTCGCGATGGCGCCCGATTCGAGCGCGTCCATATCGTTGAATGCGCGCTGCATCGCGGGCTCCATCGAGGCGAGGAAGCTTTCGTCGAAGTGCATGCGGCTGACATCGAGTGTTAGGTCGAGCGAATCCACGCGGCAGAAATATTGCCGGTAGCGCTTCCAAAGTTCCGGTGCGTCCATCACGTGCGCCCTCCCAGGGTCTGGCGGTGGATCTGAATGTTGAATGCAGCCGAGTAGCGCAGGCTTCAGCCTGTGTGGTTTTGGTCTTTGCACGGGCGGAAAAGCACACAGACTGAAGTCTGTGCAACTAAGA
The DNA here is from genome assembly GCA_963811715.1 of Terriglobia bacterium. GTDB lineage: Bacteria > Acidobacteriota > Terriglobia > Acidiferrales > UBA7541 > Palsa-360. The sequence goes on along the minus strand of CAWESM010000001.1, from coordinate 458,942 downwards.
ACCTACGGGCGATTCGCCGACTGGATCTGCTCCTTCGCCGCGGCGACGATGTTCTCGACGGTGAAGCCAAAATGTTTTTGGAGGTCCTTCAGCGGCGCGGAGGCTCCGAAGCCGCGCATCCCGATGCTGTGGCCCGACGCGCCCACGTAGCGCGACCATCCGAACGTCGTGGCCATCTCGACGGAAACGCGGGCCTTCACCCCGGGCGGCAGGACGGAATCCCGGTACGCCTGATCCTGTTTTTCGAAGAGTTCCCACGACGGCATGCTGACGACGCGCGCGCTGATTCCGTCTTTCGATAGCCGTTCGAAAGCGTCCACGCAAAGGTAGACTTCACTGCCGGTCGCGAGGAGAAGCACATCTGGCTTTCCTCCGGGAGCATCGGCTAGGACGTAGGCACCGCGAGCAAGGCCCGACGCGGGCGCAAACTTCGTCCGGTCGAATGTGGGAAGCGCTTGGCGCGTGAGGACCAGCAGCGCAGGCTCGTGCTGCAGCTGCATGACGACTTTCCAGGCCTCGACCACTTCGTTGGCGTCGGCCGGACGCAGAACCATCAAGCCGGGCGTGGCGCGGACCATCGCCAGATGTTCGATCGGCTGATGCGTGGGGCCGTCCTCGCCAACGCCAATGGAATCGTGCGTCAGAACGTAGATGACCGGTAGTTCCGATATTGCGCTCAAGCGCACTCCGCCGCGCATATAATCGGTGAAAACGAAGAACGTCGCGCCGAAGGGGCGCACTTTCGTCAGGCTCATGCCATTGACGATCGCGGCCATGGCGTGCTCGCGGATGCCGAAGTGCATATTTCGTCCGGCATAATTTCCGGCTTCGAAATCGGCGACGCCGCTGAAAAGCGTTTTGGTCGAAGGCGCGAGGTCCGCGGAGCCGCCAAAAAACCAGGGAACGTTCTTGGCGATCGCGTTCTCGACCTTGCCGGAAGAGTCGCGCGTTGCCAGGCCCTTCGCGTCGGCGGGGAATGAGGGAAGGTCCTTGTCCCATCCGTCGGGAAGCTGCCGATTCTCCATGCGGGAGATTTCATCGGCCAGGGCGGGATATTTTGTTTTGAAGGAATCGAATCGCACGGACCACGCGCCGCGAAGCTCCTTCCCGCGCTTTCCGATGCCGGCCTGAAAATGTTCGTACACGCCGTCGGGAACAAGAAATTTGGCGTCCTCGGGCCAGCCGTAATTGCGTTTGGTCAGGCGGATTTCCTCTTCGCCTAGGGCCTCACCGTGCGCCTCTTTCGTATCCTGTTTGTGTGGTGAGCCCCAACCGATGTGGCTGTTCACAACAATGAGCGTCGGGCGATCGGAGGTCTGCAAAAATGCGCGGAAGCCATTGCGAATCATGTTCAGATCGTTCGCGTCGGTGACGTGCGTGACGTTCCACCCATACGCGGCGAAGCGCGCGCCCACATCCTCGGAAAAAGCCAGCGGCGTGCCACCCTCGATCGTGATCCGGTTGCTGTCGTAGATCCAACAGAGGTTGGAAAGTTTCAGGTGCGCGGCGAGCGAGGCGGCCTCGCTGGAAATTCCTTCCATCATGCAGCCGTCGCCGCCCAGCGCGTACACGTTGAAATTGTAGAGGTCCTCGAAGCCGGGCTGATTATATCGTGTTGCGAGCCATCGGCCGGCGAGCGCCATCCCGACGCTGTTGGCGAAGCCCTGACCGAGCGGCCCCGTCGTGGTTTCCACGCCCGTCGTCAAGTGAGATTCGGGATGGCCGGGACACAGGCTGCCCAGCTGGCGGAATTTTTTGATTTCATCGAGTGGAACGGCAGGCGCATCGAGAATTTCGCGATTCTTTCCAGCCCGCTTGACTCCGGCGAGATGCAACACCGAATACAGGAGCATGGAGGCGTGCCCGGCGGAGAGAACGAAGCGGTCGCGGTTGGGCCAGTGCGGGTCCCGCGGATCGTAGCGCAGAAATTCCTGCCACAGGCAGTAAGCCAGCGGCGCCATCGACATCGGCGTGCCGGGATGTCCGGAGTTGGCGGCCTGCACGGCGTCCATCGAGAGGGTGCGAATCGTGTTGATGCAATTCATCTCCACGGGATTGGCGGCTTTTTGAATGGAAGGACTAACTTCGGTTGCGCTCATTCTGGCTCCTTCGTTGCGACGCGCGTTTCGACAGGAAAGGCGCACCCGTTCCGGGACTCGGGCGCAACACTACTTTAGTCCAAAAGCGGCGATTGCGGAAATGGGGCGAGTCAGAAAAAGGTTTAATACCTCTCCGAAGATTCGGGATGGGACGGCTGAACCATTCGGTAGGAGAGAGCAAAACATCTGCCCGCCCCAAGAACGGGCGGTTCACCGTGAGCGTTCATCGTGAACGGCCTCTCCGTCCCGTTCTCTGGGACGGAGAGGGCATGTCTCTTTTCAAACGGAGTCCGCCTATCATCACGATTGACAGGAGAAAAAGGCTGGCATACTGTTTTCGGAAAGGTTGAAATTGGAATCGGAAATGGTGGGTCATTGGCTTCTAGATTGGGGTGCGTCGTGAGAAGTAAGCTGCTAAGTTTATTCGCCTTGATTGCCGGTTTTCTTCTCGTTTCAGTACCGCTCGCCGCCCACCACGGGCAGGCGGCGTACGACTTGACGAAGAAGATTACCTTAAAGGGTACCGTAACTGACTTTACAATAAGAAATCCCCATTGCCATTTTAGTTTCGACGCGAAAGGCGACAAGGGCAAAGTCGAGAATTGGACAATGGAATTGTCAACTCCGCTGATGCTGATGAGAACTGGCTGGACCAGAACCACACTTAAACCGGGGGACGCGGTCACTGTTACGTTCTATCCCTCGAAGAACGGCGCGGGGCTGGGATATCTTGACACTCTTGTATTGGCCGACGGCACCGTGCTGTTTCGCGGGGGAAGCACGCACATCGGTGAGCAGGGCGTCGCGCAATAGGGAATCTGAAGTACAGGAGGAACCGCAACATGAGGAATCGCGCAAAGGGATGTATGTTTGCGCTGGGTGCGGTGTTGGCCTTCTCAACTGTCCTGCACGCGCAGACCGCTGGGCAATCCCGACCAGCGGATGCCCCTGCGTTGCCCGTGCACGATTTCTCCGGCGTTTGGTACGGACCCCTGGAGCTAAACTTCGTCCCAGCAAGCGTCACGATGCAGCCTTGGGCGGCGGCCAAATTCAACTCGGAGAAGACCCAATACAAAGTCGGAGACCGTCCGATCGTCAAGGACACCACGAATACGGACCCGATTCTGCACTGCGATCCAGTCAGTGTGCCGCGAATCTATTGGAGCGTTCACCCCTTCGAGATCATTCAGATTCCCGGCCGGATTCTGATGTACTTCGAGGAATTTCACACCCTCCGCGAAATCTGGATGGATGGGCGCGCGCTTCCCAAGGATCCCGAACCCACGTGGCTGGGATATTCGATTGGCCGTTGGGATGGCAATGACCTCGTGGTCGAGACCTCTGGCTTCAACGACAAGTCGTGGCTCGACAGCGTGGGACATCCGCACAGCGATGCGCTGCACCTCACCGAGCGTTTCCACCGCGTGGACCATGACACCATGGAGCTTTCGTTCACAATCGACGACCCGAAGACGTATTCGACGCACTGGACGTTCGGGCCGAAGACGATGAAGCTGAAGCCGGGCTGGGAAATCGGGGAGCTGTTCTGCACGCTGGAAGACCAGAAAAATTTCGAGAAGTCAGTAATGGAACTCGCCAACAAGCCCTAGAACAGGCCTGACCGGAATCACCTTTCCGTTTTCGTGCGGCTGCGGGGCCCGCGCGACTTTCGAATGCAGTCGCGCACCACTTCAAGCAATTCATTCCCGAATTGGCGACGGTTACATCACGGTCAGAGTAACGGTTGTGGAGAGCGAGCCATTGCTGGAAGTCGCCGTCACAACGACTGAATACGTCCCCGCAGGAGTTCCCGTTGCGGGATTGACCGGCGGCGCGGCAGATCCGGGCGCTCCACCACAGGCAATCAAACCCACAATGAGTAGCAGCAACGAGACGAGCAAACATTGCGGAGCGAGCCGCGGTACGCGCCCAGCCAGGGCATAAAGGTTGAGCCACATGAGCGCGACCGCCAGAGCGGCCAAGTACAGCGAGGGCCCAAACGGCGAAGGCATGCGCGGAGATTTGATGGGAACCGCGGCGGAGTGCGGAGTGGTCGCGATGGAAAGCGTCACCGTAGTGGCTTTGCTGCCGGGGGGAACCGTCGGGGACGGCGAAAAAGTAGGCGTCGTGCCCGTAGGCAATCCCGAGATCGAAAACGTTACGGGATTCGCGGTCGAGCCGTTCGAGGGTGTAACCATCAAACTATAGCTGGCCGGATTGCCGGCAACCACGGAATTGCTGGAAACTGGGACAATTACACTGAAGTCCTCGACAACCACCGCCAGCGCGGGCGTTGTGCCGCCGCCAGGAATTGGATTGTTCACCGTTATGTTGAGCGTGCCGCTGTGCGTAAAATCGCTCGCTGGCAGAGCCGCGTTGAGTGACGAGGAACTCACGAGGGTGGTCGCGCGAGGAATGCCGTTAACCAGAACCGTGGTACTCGTGTTGAAATTCGTGCCCGTCACGGCGAGAGGTGCAGCCGGCACGTAGCCGGCAGGCACGGTTGAAGGCGAAAGGCTACTGGCTCCCGGCACGGGATTGTTGACGGTGAATGTCGCCACCACGGGCGGGCTGCCTCCCGGATTAGCCACGGTAACGAAGGGAGTTCCCGCGACGGCGATGGCACTGGCTGGAATTGCTGCCTGCAACTGTGTGGAGCTGACGTAAGTCGTGGGTTCGTTGTTCAGGTTGAAGCTCACCACGGAACTGGGGGTAAAGCCGGTGCCGGTCACAGCCAGCTTGAACCCGGGAGCGCCAGCTGTCGCGCTCGCGGGAACCAAGGCGCCGATGGTCGGCTGCACCCCCGCGGACAGTATCGTCAACGTGGCCGGGCCGGAAGTGCCGCCTCCCGCCACGCCGTTTGCAGGATTTGTCACCGTGATGTTGACGGTCCCCTGATTCGCGATTTCACCGGCTAAAATTGCGAGAGTGACCTCCGTTGAACTTACATATGTCGTGGACTGGGCGGTCGCGTTGAAATTTACGATGGAACCTGTGACGAAGTTCGATCCATTCACCACCAGCGTGAACCCGGCTCCCCCGGCAACCGCACTGGAGGGGTTGATGGACGAAATTGCAGGCGAGGGATTGAACACGCTGAATTCGACGGAACTCGAAGCCCCTCCTCCTGGAAGCGGGTTGAAAACGAAAACCGCACTGGCACCGCCATTGGAAATATCGCTGCTCAGAATGTCCGCGTTGAGCTGAGTCGCGTTCACGAACATTGTGCGCCGGCCCTGTCCGCCGAAGTAAACGGTCGCTCCCTGTACAAAATTCACTCCATTCACTTGCAAAGGAAACCCTGCGCTGCCCGCAGTGACCGAGGACGGCGAAAGTGAGGAAAGCATGGGAACAGGATTAGGCGTTGCCATTGGCCCGTACGAGATCGCCAGACGGTCCGCATTACTATACTGAAGAGTATCCATCCAGGAAAAACCTGCGAGCGGTGTCAATGCGCCCGAAGAACTGTCGATCGCGTAGCTAAGGATTGTCGCGAAGGAGAGATTCCGGTCGTGTACGTCGTCGAACCGGCGTAAGCGAAATGGCCCGTAGGGTCCACTACCATGGAGAGAGGATTGCTACCTGCCGCGAATGGCGAACCAGATACTGGTGTCAATGCCCCGGTTGTGGAATCGATGGTGAAGGCAGAGATGCTTCCAGCATATTCGTTAGGGGGGTAGGAGGGTTGGAATCCATAGTTTTGATTGACCACATAGAGAAACTTTCCAGATGGATCTACTGTAAGGTCGCTGGGGTGTGGAATCGGCGCCGCAGGAAATGGCGACCCTTGAATTTCACTCAGGGAGGCTAGAATTGAATTGAACGCAAACGCGCCCACCTGGCTGATAGAGCTGCCGGGATCGGTTGCATACAAGAATTGTCCACTCGGGTCCATGGCGTTGACTAACATCGCGCCCTCGCTACTCCCGAAGGATCCACCCGTCACAAGAGCGCCGGCAGCAAAATCGTAGGAGTCGATCAGCAGGGCCGACGGATTCGGTCCGTTTTGGCCAAAAAAAACATAATCGGCCGCCGGATCAAAAGTGATCGAATCGATGATATTTGTTTGTGCGAAGGGCGAACCGGTTGCGGCGGTCAGCACCCCCGTCCCACTATCGATCGCGTACACGTACACGTCGGAAGACTCAAGACCGTTGAGTCCCACGTTGGCCGTTGACACATAGACGAACCGCCCCGTTGGATCGATGGCAATCGGTCCGGGACTATTGCCCGTTAGGAACGGTGAGCCCGGCAAAGGTGTCAGCGAGCCTGTCGTGGCGTCCACGGCAAAAGCCACAACGTCGTTGAACATTGCATCCGTGACGTAGACGAATCGACCCGTGGGGTCCACAGCGAGGTTGGACAAAAAAGCTGATCCCACGCCGAAAGGCGAACCCGGGACCTCCGAGAGGGCTCCCGTCGTGGAGTTCACACGGAAAACATGCAGCGGAGGGGCGCCAGCCCCGTTACTCTCCAACGAAAATAGGTTGATGGGCCGGCTCGACTGCGCCGCCAGGGGCGCGCAAATTGCCACCAGGATGAAAGCGAGGACAATCGCTCTTCGAAAAAGGCGCATGCGCACCTCCCGCTCCGCCGGCTGCCAAAAGAGTGCGGACATTGATGCTGACCAAGGGAAATCCAGGAGGACTCAAAAAGAGAGTGTATGTTTCGGCACGAAATGGCAGTGCCCGAATCCGTTCAGGAACAGCTTCCGCGCTCTCCACAAGGAAGCGGACTTCCCCACAGGCGAGGGATTCTATTGCAAACTACGGAACGTACCAACATGACAAACGCCCGGTGGTGTACGGGATAAACAGCATGGACGTTCGGATGGGAGACTCGACCCGTATGCCTAACCCGCCGAAAGTCGGCCGCGCAGAGCGCACTAGGGTTAGTGCGCCGAGTCGAACACGCGCCAGTGGAATTCGTACGAGGCTTCCCGGTGGGCGCGGAGATAGGAAACGCTGTGCCCGCCCGGATAGAGATGGAATTCGTGAGAGATTTTCAGTGAATTGAGCGCCTGGTCCAGTTCGCTTGCGCCGCGGTTGAAGCCGTAGGAGTCCTCGGTGCCGCAATCGAAATAAATTTTCGTTTTGGCGAGCGAGGCGGAATTTTTCTTCGCCAGCAGGAAGGGGCTGTTCAGGTCCCAGAATTTCTGGTCGATGGGATTTCCGAAAACATTGGTCAGAACCCTAGCCGCCAAATTCCCTGCCGACGCCCCGGCGTTCACGCCTTGCGGCGGATCGCGCATCAACGCGGCGCTGTGGGCGCTGACGGAGCCGAACAACTCAGGATGAGCGAAACCAATGCGCAGCGCTCCGTAGCCTCCCATGGAAAATCCAGTGATTCCTCGCGCGGCGCGCGCCGCGCGGATGCGATACGCGCGCTCGATGAACGGCAGGAACTCGCGTAGAAAGAAATCGCCGTAAAGAGTCTGGCCGTCCCGCGAGTTGATGTAGAACGTGTCCGATCCGTCCGGTGCGACGACCAGAAAGTCGCCGATCTTGTGATCCCGGCGCAAATCCTGCAATAAAGTCCATTCGCCGGATAAGGCTATCTCCTGTTCGTTCCCTCCCAGTCCGTGCAAAAGGTACAAGACCGGATACCGCTGCGCCTTCGCATCCGCAGAGGAATAATTCGCCGGCAGGAAAACGCAATAGTGCACCGAGGAATGCAGGATAGCACTGCGGAACGGGTGACAATCGGCCCGCTCCTGGGCGAGCGCGCTCGAAGCGGCCAGCAATGTCAGAAAAAAGACGATTGCCGCGAGACGGCCACTTTTGCGGCGCTGGAGTCGAGAAGGCATTTGCACGAAGTATTGATTGTAGGGGTGCGCTCATTGGGGAGCAAGGGAACTTGACGGAAAATAGGCTATTTAGCGGCTTACAGAATCCTTACGACACTTGCACGACTTCTTAACCACGGGCGGCGCATGATCCTCGAGTGGAACGCGGGAGCGGCTGCAAGATCATCTACCGCCGCGCCAACGCGTGAAGGGGGTCAAATGGCCATGATGCTATTTACCTTATTGAATGGGCTGGCCGTCGTTTTTCTCTTGTACGTGCTGGTTCAATTCTGGAAAGAGGGGCACCGTTCACTGGGGCCAGCCACGAGTGATAAGGTGATCGTCTTCTCGATGAAAAACAAGCCCACGGTTGTCGTGGTGACACACCCGATTTCTTACTGCGCTCAGGCCGGCCTCGCCGTCGTTTCCAGGCAGATAAGGATGAGCGGCCAGCGGGACAGGCAACTTCTTCGAGATTCAGTGGACGGAGTTGATGAGGTGCCGCTGAAGCGTTATTCTTCGCGGTGAAGACGGCACGATGTGGTGCGAGACGGGAATATGAATGCGATTCGATGCGATCGGCTCATTCAGCGCGATCGAGGGAGCTTGAAAGACAATGCTCGACACAATTTTTTGCATTGCAAGTTTGGTCTTTTTTGTAGCGTCCATAATCTACGTCAAATTCTGTGATGGATTGAGGTAGCGGAAATGCTGGACACCATTATTTCGCTGACCGTTTGCGCGGGTCTGCTCGTCTATCTCGTGTACGCGATGCTGCGTCCGGAAAAGTTCTGACCATGACAAACAACGGATGGTTCCAAATCCTATTGTTCCTGCTGGTGGTGCTGGCGCTCACGAAGCCGGTGGGCGCGTTCATGACGCGAGTGTTCAACCGCGAGAAGACGTTTCTCGATCCGCTGCTGCGGCCAATTGAAAAGCTTCTCTACCGGCTTACGGGCGTGGACGAAGCGACCGAGATGGGTTGGAAGGAATACGCGAGTTCAATGCTGATTTTCAGCGGCGTCACGTTGGCGCTGACGTATCTGATCGAGCGCGTGCAGAACCACTTGCCGCTCAATCCGCAGAAACTCGCGGCGGTGGCGCCCGACCTCGCGTTCAATACCGCGGCTTCGTTCACGACGAACACGAACTGGCAAGCCTACACACCGGAAACCACCATGTCGTATCTGACGCAGATGACCGCGCTGGCGTATCACAACTTTATTTCCGCCGCCGTGGGTATCGCGCTGGCGATTGCGGTCGTGCGCGGAATCGCGCGGCGCGAGAAGGACACCATCGGAAATTTCTGGGTGGATATGACGCGCGCGACGCTGTGGGTGCTGGCGCCGGCGTGCATCGTGGGCGCTCTGTTCCTGGTTTCGCAGGGCGTGGTGCAGAACTTCAAGCCCTACACGACCGTGCAACTCGTGGATCCGCAGACGGTGCAGTCCACCGGCAGTGACGGCAAAGTGACGACGCAGGTTGTGCGCGAACAAACCATCGCGCAGGGACCGACGGCTTCACAGGAAGTGATCAAAGAGCTCGGCACGAATGGTGGCGGATTTTTCAACGCCAACAGCGCGCATCCATTTGAAAACCCGAATCCGCTTACGAATTTCTTCGAGCTTGTTCTAATTTTCTCCATCGGATCGGGCCTGACGTACACGCTGGGGCAAATGACAGGATCGCAGCGGCACGGCTGGGCGGTGTGGTGCGCCATGGCCATTCTGTTTCTGGCCGGTGTCGCGGCGGCGTACTCGGCTGAGGCGCGCGGAAACCCGCTACTCGCTAGTCCAGCGAGCCATGTGCAAGCTGCCGGCAACATGGAGGGCAAGGAAGTCCGCTTCGGCATCGCGAACTCCGCTCTCTGGGCCGTGGTTACTACAGATACAAGTTGTGGTGCGGTTAACTCGATGCACGATTCCTTCACGCCGCTGGGCGGAATGATCCCGCTGATCAACATCCTGATCGGTGAAGTGGTGTATGGCGGCGCCGGCTCTGGATTGTACGGAATCATCGTGTTCATCATTCTTTCCGTATTCATCGCGGGACTGATGGTGGGCCGCACGCCGGAATATCTGGGCAAGAAGATCGAGGCCTTCGATGTGAAGATGGCGATGCTCACGGTCCTGATCTACCCGCTGTTTGTGCTGGTGTTTACGGGCATATCCGTCGTCGCGCCGAAATTTGGTTTGTCGAGCCTCGCTAATGCCGGGCCGCATGGCCTGTCTGAAATCTTCTATGCGTACGCGGAGGCCGGCGCGAATAACGGTTCTGCGTTCGGAGGGCTCAGCGCCAACACGCTCTGGTACAACTCGACGATCGGCGCGACCATGTTGTTCGGCCGGTTTTTCATGGTCATTCCGGTTCTGGCGATCGCGGGCAGCCTAGCGAAAAAGAAATACGTGCCGCAATCGTTGGGCACGTTTCCGGTGACCACGCCGTTGTTTACCGGCCTGCTCATCTCCGTGATTCTGATCGTTGGCGCGCTGACCTTTTTCCCCGCGCTCAGCCTGGGACCGATTCTGGAGCACCTGCTGATGAACGCGGGCAAGACTTTCTGAGGAAAATTCAAGAAATGACAGCCCAAACAAAAAAAGGCAAGTCGATCTGGGATGCGAAAATCGCCAGCCGCGCATTTTGGGATTCCTTTGTGAAGCTGAATCCGCGGACGCTGATGAAGAATCCGGTGATGTTCGTCGTGGAAATTGGCGCGGCGCTGCTCACCATTCAACTGGTGCGCAACACGATGAATCACACGCACGCGTTTGCGTTCGAGTTTCAGATCACGATCTGGCTCTGGTTCACGGTCCTATTTGCTAATTTTGCCGAAGCCATGGCCGAAGGGCGCGGCAAGGCGCAGGCCGATACGCTGCGCAAGGCGCGCACGGAAACCGTCGCTCATAAGCTGCAGGCCAGTGGGTGTACACAGGACATTTCCGGGTCGCAACTCCGCTCAGGCGATGTGGTCGTGGTTTCCGCGGGGGAATTCATTCCTGGCGACGGCGAAGTCATTGAGGGCGTGGCCTCGGTGGATGAATCAGCGATCACGGGTGAATCCGCGCCTGTGATTCGTGAATCGGGCGGGGACCGATCGGCGGTGACCGGCGGCACGCGCGTGCTCTCCGACGAGATCAAGGTGCGCATCACGTCGAATCCCGGGGAGACGTTTCTCGACCGCATGATCAAGATGGTCGAAGGAGCCTCGCGTCAGAAGACACCCAATGAAATCGCACTGAATATACTGCTCGCGGGACTGACGATTATCTTTTTGCTCGCCGTGGCCGCCCTTCAGCCGATGGCCATCTATTCCGGAGCGCCGCAAAGCCCGTTCGTGCTGTGGTCGTTGCTGGTTTGCTTGATCCCGACGACGATCGGCGGGCTGCTCTCGGCTATCGGCATTGCCGGGATCGACCGCGTCATTCAGCGAAATGTGATGGCCATGTCCGGCCGCGCCGTGGAAGCCGCGGGAGATGTGGACACGTTGTTGCTCGACAAAACGGGAACAATCACGCTCGGCAACCGCCAGGCGACGGAACTCATTCCAGCGCCGGGAGTGACGGACGCCGAGCTGGCCGATGCCGCGCAACTGGCGTCGCTCGCCGACGAAACTCCGGAAGGCCGCTCCATCGTTGTGCTGGTCAAGGAAAAATACGGCCTGCGCGGACGCCCGCTGTCTTCGCTCGAGGCTACTTTCATTCCCTTCTCCGCGAATACGCGCATGTCGGGCGTGGATTTCGACAGCCGCGTGATCCGCAAGGGCGCTCCCGACTCGATCAAGAAATATGTAATTGAGAGAGGCGGTCTGGTTCCCGTGGAAGTCGATGAGGCCGTGCAACTGGTCGCGAACTCCGGCGCGACGCCGCTTCTGGTGTCGGCCAATCAACGCGTGCTGGGAACGGTGCGGCTCAAGGACATCGTCAAGGGCGGCATGAAGGAGCGCTTCGATCATTTGCGGGCGATGGGAATTCGCACCGTGATGATTACCGGCGATAACAAACTGACCGCGGCGGCCATCGCGCAGGAGGCGGGCGTGGATGATTTCCTGGCCGAGGCCAAGCCGGAGGACAAGCTCGCGCTGATCCGCAAGGAACAAGCCAAGGGTAAGCTCGTAGCCATGACGGGCGACGGCACCAACGACGCGCCCGCTCTAGCGCAAGCCGACGTCGGACTGGCGATGAACGCCGGCACGCAGGCCGCGAAAGAAGCCGGAAACATGGTGGACCTCGACTCCAATCCGACGAAGCTCATCGAGGTGGTGGAGATCGGCAAGCAAATGTTGATCACGCGCGGAGCGCTGACGACGTTTTCGGTGGCCAACGACGTGGCGAAATATTTCGCGATCATCCCGGCGATGTTTGCGGGCGCGTTTCCGGTACTGCAAGCGCTGAATATCATGCAGCTCAAGACGCCGGAATCGGCCATCTTGTCCGCCGTGATTTTCAATGCGTTGATTATCGTGGCTCTTGTCCCGCTGGCGCTGCGCGGTGTGCAGTACCGGCCGATGGGCGCATCGGCACTGCTGCGCTGGAATTTACTGGTCTACGGCGTGGGCGGAATTATCGCGCCCTTCATCGGCATCAAACTGATCGACATGATGATTACCAGTCTGCATTGGGCCTAGGGTGCGGGCTCTACTTGGAGCCTGCCGAGCAAGGAAAGAACATGATGAAGAATCTGAAGATTTCGATCTTAATGACCATCGTGACGACGATCCTGTTGGGCGTCGTCTATCCGTTCGTCGTGACCGGCCTCGCGCAACTGATTTTTCCCAAGCAGGCTAACGGTGAATTGATCACCCAGAACGGAAAAATCGTGGGTTCGCGGCTGATCGGGCAGCCGTTTTCTTCGCCAGGATATTTTCGTTCGCGGCCTTCGGCGGCGGGAAATGGCTACGATGCCGGCAATTCCGGCGGCTCAAACCTGGGACCGACGAATAAGATGCTAATCGACCGCGTGAACGGCGACGTGCAAAAGCTTCAAGCGGAAAATCCCAATACCCCTGTTCCGATGGATTTGGTTACGACGTCCGGCTCGGGCCTCGATCCGCACATTTCACCGGAAGCCGCGGCGTTCCAAATCCCTCGAGTGGCCCGGGAGCGCGGCATGGCGGAAAACGATGTCCACGGTCTCGTTGAGAAACACACCGAAGAACGCCAGCTTGGGTTCCTCGGCGAGCCCCGCGTGAATGTCCTGGAGTTGAATCTGGACTTGGATACCGTCCATCCGCTGCGCTAAGCCTGAATTCCGAAGTTGGTGTGGGAACTTGGGGTTGAATCCGGGTACGCCAATCTCCCGATTGGCGGTTTGGAGGACGCCATTCAGGAGAATGGCGTTCCCGGGATCGCCGCCAAGCAAAGCTAAATACTACTTCTTCTTCGCCTTCGCGGGCGGGGGTGCGGCAGGCTCGAACCGGTAGCCCACCCACGGATCGGTGTGGATATATTTGGGATGGGCGGGATCCGGCTCGATCTTCTTCCGCAACTGGTTGATGAATACGCGCAGGTATTCCGTTTCATTGCCATAGTCCGGGCCCCAGACCGCCTGCAGAAGCCGCCGATGCTCGAGAGGCTTGCCCTGATTCGCTACCAGATGACGCAGCAAATCGAACTCCTTCGGCGTGAGCCGAACCGGGCGGCCCTGCACGAGAAGTTTTCTGCGCTCGAAATCAATTTCCAAATCACTGGAAACATACGCGGGGATGGGCTCCCCGGATGATGTGCGCCGCAGGGCCGCGCGAATCCGCGCCAGCAACTCTTCCATGCTGAAGGGCTTGACGACGTAATCATCGGCGCCCGCATCGAGCGCGAGCACCTTGTCGTGTTCCGTGTTGCGCACAGTGAGCATGATAATGGCCACGTCGGAGTTGTCGCGAATTTCGCGGCAGGCTTCCAGCCCCCCAATGCCCGGCATATTGACGTCCAGGAGCACGAGTTCCGGACGTTCCTTTCGCAGAATCTCCAAGGCCTCTTCCCCGCTCTTCGCCTCGATGACTGCATATCCATTGCTCGACAGCGTCGTGCGCATCACGCGGCGAATCTGCGGTTCATCATCAACGATAAGAATAGTGGCTGTACTCATCGGCGTTCGTTGGCTCCCCTGGCTATCGGCAGACTGAATGAAAATACGGATCCGTGCCCCAACTGGCTGACCACTGCGATCGTGCCGCCATGCGCTTCGACGATGGCTTTCGCGATCGGCAAGCCCATGCCCGTTCCCTGCACGCGGTAGCGCTGATCCGTGCCGCGGTAGAATTTGTCAAAAATGAGGCCCAGTTCGCCGTCCACTGATCCCCGGCCCCCGGTCCGCAATACTGAAGAATCACGCAATCTTCCTTCTCTTCCGCGCTGATCGTGATCGGCTGATCCGGAGAGGAATACAAATTCGCATTCTCGATCAGATGGACGAGCACTTCCCTGGCGCGCGCCAGGTCCGCGCGGACGCACGTCTCCGGATTCTTGATCTCCAATCGAATGGGCCGGGTGCCCAGAACGCCCTTGCACGTATCCAGCGCCGCCGAAATCAATTCGTCGACGCGATGCGGCTCCAGCTGCAGCTTCACATCGCCGGCCTCCAGCCGCGCCATTTCCCCCGCCTCACCGACCAGACGGTTCAGCCGGTCGCATTCCTCATTGATGATGTTGAGCAGCTCGTTCCGCTGCCCTTCGTCGAGCTTCGGGCCGGAGAGAAGGCTGGTCACGGAAGCTTTCATGGACGTGAGTGGCGTGCGGAAGTCATGCGTAATGGCGTCCAGCAGCGCCGATTTCAGGCGTTCGCCTTGCCGGGCCGCTTCTGTCTTCCCCACCATCTCGATCGCGTGCGCCCTCTCGATGGCGACGGCAATTAGGGCGCCCAGCGCCTCGAGCGACTGCCGCGAAAGCACGGGGCCCGAGATGCCTACGCTGCCGAGTATGCGTGTTCCCAGGCGCACCGGGGCGAAGCAGACGCTGTGCTCCTCGTCAATCTGAAGATCCTCGCGCGCGACGATCGCTTTCAGGGAGTCGGCATCGAGCTGCGGGAGGTTCATCCCCGAGCGGTATATTTTCTGTTTGTCCGCGAGAAACAACGCGGCGGCTCCCACCTCGAACATCTCCACGATTTGACGCGGAATCGCATTTAACAATTCGATGGGATTCCCCGCGCTCAAAAGACGCTGGCTGAATTTATATAGGCGCTCGACTTCGCGGCGGCGGCGGTTCGCTTCGGCGGCCTGGTTGCGCGCCCGCGCCGCCAGATCGCTTGCGAGCACCGAAGTCACCAGGAAAGTGACTAGCGCCACCCAGTTCTGCGGGTCGGCGATCGTAAACGTGCCGATCGGCGGCAGGAAATAATAGTTATAGCAAAGCGTGGCCGCCAGCGACATGAACACGGAAACTCGCCAGCCCCCAGAGAGCCGAAGACCCAAGGATGGCGAGCAGATAAGTGAATGCCACCGTCGTGGCGTTAAACGCGGTGCGTGTGGCGGTAAAAAAAAGTAATGAACAGGCACTGCCGCCAGGGCGGCCGCATACCGGGCGATGATAGTGGGCAGATTCTTTGTCACGAATTCAATTCTAGCCTAGCATTTATTGGGCATAATAAACGAGAATAGTCTGCGATGACCAAGACGCCCGAGCAATGGCTGGAAGAGGTCTCCCCGCAGGAACGGACCAAGGGAATTCTGAAGCTCTTTCTTGGATACGCCCCAGGTGTGGGCAAAACCTACAGCATGTTGAGCGAAGCCATCCGGCGGCGCAGCCGCGGAGAAGACGTGGTCATCGGCATTGTCGAAACACACGGAAGAAAAGGCATCGCGGAGCTCGCCGCTCAGCTCGAACAGGTCCCGCGCAGGAAAATCGAATACAAAGGCACCGTGTTCGAGGAGATGGATCCCGACGCCATCAAGGCCAGAAATCCGCGTGTCGTCCTGGTCGACGAACTCGCGCACACCAACATTCCGGGCAGCAAACACCGCAAACGGTATGAAGACGTCCTGGACCTGGTCGAAGCAAAAATGGAAGTCCTTTCCACCGTGAACGTGCAGCACCTGGAGAGCATCGCTCCCACCGTGGCCGCGATTACGGGGATCAAGATTCGAGAAACGGTTCCGGATTGGGTGCTCGAGCACGCCAACGAAATCGTGATGGTCGATTTGACGCCGGAAGCGCTGCAGAACCGCATGAGACGCGGCGAAGTCTACCACACCGGAAAGGTGGACCAGGCGCTCAAGAACTTTTTCCGGCGGGGCAATCTGATTGCTCTCCGTGAACTCGCTCTGCGCCAGGTGGCGGAACAGGTGGACCGCAGCCTGGAATCCTACATGGAGCAGAAAGACATTCAGGATCCCTGGCCGGTGCGCGAACGCCTCGCTGTGTGTTTCAGTTCGAATCCCAGAGCGCAGTATCTGATTGCGCGCGCGGCCAGGATGGCGCGGCGCATGGACGCCGAGCTATTCGCCATCTATGTCGATTTTGGGCAGGACACTTCGGATCAGGACCAGAATTCCCTGAACGCCAACATCCAATTCTCGGAAAGCCTGGGCGCGAAGGTGGTGAAGCTGAAAGGGAAAGACGTGTCCAGCGCCACCGCGGAATTCGTGCGCGAAAAGCACGTGACGCAAGTGATCTTTGGCCGCACGGCCGTCGAGGGATGGCGGAAATATCTGTACATGACCGGCCATTCACCGCTTCTTGCGCGATGCCCCGGCCGTGGATGTTCACATCGTCACGCAGGAAACCGATTGAAGAGTGACACTTCGCCATTCGTGGCCCTTCTCACAAAGGCTTCCCCGTCCAGCTCGAGCCCCAAATGAATACGAGCCCCAGACCGATTTCTGTAGCGCCTGCGGCTCGCCGTGTACCTGTTTAATCATGTCGGATTGTAACACTGAGTACACAGAGCGAGCTACAGAGCGCACAGAGGTCTCGATATTCCAGACGCCGCTGGCGTGGATTTCCGTTCCACCGATGTGAGTTGATTACGAGGAACACGGATCAGAGCGCGCGCAATGCCACGAGACACAGGCTGCCGCGCCGCTCGAATGGCTGGAGGCACGCCGCCGACGAGCCCCATGAAAAGGGCAAACGCGATGCCTCCGAGAAGCAAGTCCGGCGTCACCCGGAATGCAAATGCGAGATAGCTAAAAGTCTGGAAATTCATGGCCCCGGTCGTCAGCCCATTCAAAGGGACGACCAAAAGGCATCCCAGCGCGCCGCCCAGGAAGGAGATCAGCAGCGCTTCAATCAGAAAAGGACAGCACCACGCTGCCGGCGCCGAATCCGAGCGCTCGCATGGTAGCGATCTCGCGCGAGCGTTCCGCGACCGCCGAATACATCGTATTGAGCGCGCCGAAAACCGCGCCAATACCCATCACCACCGCGATAATCGTCCCGAGAACAACAATTAATGTAGTGAGATTGCGCGACTGCTTATCGTAATAGTCCCGTTCCCGATCCACTTGGACGGTCATGCGAGGATCGGACGTGAGCGAATCTTTGAACGCAGCCATCGCATCTGGAGAAGTGAGATGCACGGTGATCGATTGGAAGACATTCTCCGGACGGTGATAAACCTGATTCAAGACGTTGACGTCGCCCCAGACTTCGGAGTCAAACGCGGAGCCCCCCGCATCGAAAATGCCCACGACATTCCACGTGCCGCCGCCGAACTTGATGGTGTCCCCCAACGCCAATCCTTGGTACATCACGGTGGCGTTCTTCCCGACCACGAGTTCATTGAGGCCGGGTTGCAAGAATCGTCCCGCGATGATCTTGACGTTGTCGCGCACGCGTAACACCGCGGGTGATACGCCGCGCACTTGAACGTTCGCGTTGGTCCCGCTGGATTTCAGCGGAAATGCCGCGATCACGACCACCTCGGCGCTCAGTAAGGGACCCAGGTCCGATCGCGCAATGCCCGGCGCGTCCGTGATCACCTTGACCTGCTCGAGAGAAACGGCACCATCGATTTCCGACGTCGAGCCTGCGCGCCGCACCATGGCATTCTGCGGAGATCCCGAGCTTACCAGTGTCATCTTGAATCCTCGCGCGAGGGACATCATCGCCACGAAGACGGAGACGGTGCCGGCGATTCCGAGAATCGCCACAATGGCCGAAGTCCAGCGGGCCCTTACGCTACGCAAATTGTAGATGACGGGAATGGCCACGATCAGACTCTCCGTATCGCATCGACCACACGCAGGCGCATCGCGGATACCGCGGGCAATATTCCCCCGGCCACTCCCACAAGCAGCGCCGTACCCACTCCGCTCACAATTGCCAAAGGTGGCAAATAAAAGTAGGGTAATATGCCATTCGTGGGATCGCCATGCAGGCTGAATAATTTCGCCAGCAGCAATCCCAATCCTCCCCCGATGAGTGCGACAGTCAGGGATTCCATCATCACCAGCAGCAGCACGAATTGGTTGGAGAATCCCAGCGCTTTCAGCACGGCCAATTCTCCCAACGCGCTCGCGCACCGCGATGGCCATGGTGTTCCCCGTCACGAGGAGAAGCGTGAAGAAGACAACGCCGCCCACCGTGAGAATCAGAAATTCGATGTTGCCCATCTGCTTCACAAACGACGCCGCGAAGGCCTTCTCGGTGTCCGTCTTGGTTTCGTAGGGCGAGTTGGCAAATTCCTCGTCGATGGTCTTGGCAACTTGGACGGAAAGGTCAGGGTTCGTCACGCGAACGGTGTACCAGCCGACATCGCCCTTCCCAAAGGACTCTCCGCTCGTCGAGAAAATCCCAGTGAAACCAGAACTGGGTGGTGTCATCCTGCGCGCGCGTGCCTCGATAGATGCCTCGAAGATTGAACTCCCACGGCCCGGTATAGATCGTGCCCTTGATGGGGATGCGGTCGCCCACCTTCCACCCAAATCGGTCGGCAAGGCTCTGCCCGGCAATGGCGCCCTCGCGGTCACCGGCAAAGGCCTGCCACTGCTCCTCCGGAACGTTGAACTCCGGAAACATGGCTCTCTGGTGCTCCACGTCCACGGCAAACTGGGGAAAGAAATTCTTCTCGTCCTGGTAGACGCCCCCGAACCAATTGTCGTAAGTTACCTGCTTGATCCCAGACATCCGCAGCAGCCGGTCGCGGTAGGAAAGCGGCAGGGGCTGAATCAACGAAACCTTGTTGATGACCACCAGGCGATCGGCGCCCGCGACGTCCACGCCTTGGCTGAACGCTCCGCGGACAATCACCAGCAATCCGAACAGGAACAGCGCGACGGTAAACGACCCAATCGTCAGCGCCGTCCGAATTTTTTTTCGAAACAGGTTCGCGATCACGAGCGGCAAGAATTTCATGGCATGCCCACTCCCGCTGGCGCATCCACCAAGCTTCCTTTTTCCAGGTGCAGCGTTACTTGCGCTCGCTTCGCCACCGCCGGGTCGTGCGTGACCATCAGCACGGTCTTGCTGAATTCCTGAACGAGCCGCCCCACCAAGTCCATGATTTCATCGGCCGCCTTGCGGTCCAAGTCTCCTGTCGGTTCGTCGCACAGCAAAAACGTCGGATCCGAAACGATGGCCCGTGCGATCGCCACGCGCTGCTCCTGCCCGCCGGAGAGTTGCCGGGGATAGTGCCGCATGCGATCCGCCAGGCCCACCACCTGAAGCGCGGTTTCCACGTGCTGCCTGCGGTCGGACTTGGAAAGCTTCGTAAGCAGCAGCGGAAGCTCGACATTTTGAAACGCGGTCAGAACCGGAATAAGGTTATACATCTGAAAAATAAAGCCGACGTGGCGCGCTCTCCAGGCCGTCAGCTTGCTCGCGGACATGTGCGTGATTTCATCTCCAGACACGGAGATCGTGCCGGAGGAGGGGACGTCCAGTCCTCCCAACAAGTTCAGCAACGTGGTCTTGCCCGATCCGCTGGGTCCCATGAAAGCAACGAAGTCTCCAGTATCGACGTCCAGGTTCAGGCCTTTGAGCACGTGGATCTCTTCGCCGCCGCGCGCGTATTTTTTATCCAGGCCGCGCACGTGGATCAAACTCGCGGAGCTTCCGCTCCCGTCGACTCTTACCATATAGTAATCCTCATTGTTTGACCTCGACGAGTTGACCGTCGCGCAGATTTTCAGGAACCTTCGCCACCAGCGTGTCTCCCTCGGACACGCCCGCCAGGACCTCGACGTCATCTCCCCGCGGGGATCCGAGGGTCACGGCGCGGCGCTCCACTTTGCCGTCGTGCACCAGGAACACGCTTGCCTTTCCGTCCTGTTGACGCACGGCTGAACTTGGGATCAAGGCCTTCGGCGCGGCGGCCCCGCCTCCTGGAGTGGAGCGGGGTTGCTCCTCGCCCAGAAACGCAACCTTGACGCCCATGTCCGGCAGGATTCGCGGGTCGAGCTTGTCAAACGTAACACGAACTTTCACGGTTGCCTTTTGGCGGTCCGCCGTCGGAATAATGGTCCGCACATGCGACGGAATCTGCCAAGTGGGATACGCATCCAGTGTGGCGGTCACTTTCTGGTGTTCCTTGACGCGCGCGATATAAGATTCATTCACATCCACCTCGATTTCGTTCGACTGCATATCCACGATGGTGGCAATGCCGGTTCGCGTGAATCCTCCGCCGGCCGAAATGGGCGAGACCATCTCGCCCACCTGCGCATCTTTCGATACCACTTGTCCCGTGAACGGAGCGCGAATGGTGCAGTTGTTCACGTTTTCCTGCGCGACATCGATCTTTCGCTCCGCGGCGGCCACTTGCTCCTTCGTCAGACTGATGCGCGCGCGGTAGCTATCCGTCAGTGTGCGCGCGGCATCCAAGGCCTGCGGCGTCTGGACACCTGCATCGGTGAGTTGTTGGGTGCGTTTCAGTTCCCGGTCGGCATTCCCCAAATTGACTTGCAGGTCGTCGATGGAAGCCTGCGTCGCAATTCGATCCGCTTTGGCCGAAGCGAGCGCGGCATCGGATTCAGAGCAATCCAGGCGCGCAATGATCTGGCCTTCCTTCACGTGCATGCCTTCGTCGGTGTCCACCTCGATGACTTTGCCGGTTATTTTCGCCGCCACGCTGGATCGCCGCCGGGGAGTTACGTAGCCGCTGGCATTGAGCAACGCCTGTGCAGGAGAATTCGCCGCGCTGCGCGCTGTCGTCACTTCCACAACCGTTTTCGGGTCCCTGAAATGATAGGCGGCGGCTGCGCCCACTAGAATAACAAGCAGACCTCCCGCAAGCCATCCCAGCCGCTTGCCCTTGCCGCCGGGCACGCGGGCGTGGTCGTGAATCCTCAGAGACGATAAATCTGCCATCGGTCTGGGCTGCTCCGTGCTCATCGAGCCCCTATTATACAGGCCACCATCCCCAGGTGGAGTGACTTCAACTATAGATACGTTGGATGTGTGGCAGAAGTTTCGTGACCTATTTTTCGTCCGGGTGCTTCGAACGCTCGGCCCAAATGAGCCGCGCCGTTACCGTGTGCCGATGTTCGAACATCTTTTCAAGCGTGTGGCGGACATACCTGCCTGCCACCCATCTTCCCACAGGCCCGAAAGGAAGAGCGTATTCTACTTTATCTTCGAGGGTGCACGCATCGGGACCGTCCGGCTCAAACGTATGCGTATGTTTCCAATAGGCGAAGGGGCCGGAAACTTGGACGTCACTGAAATAGCGGCCTTCTTCGAAGTCTTGATGTTCGGCCACCCAGCGCCGGCGAAAGGGCCACCGCCCAAACCGTAGCACGACCCGCGCCCCGCGCTCGATTCCGCCTGTTCTCTCGATCACTTCGATGTGCTCCCCGGGTGGAGTGAGCCGTTTCAGCGTCATCCGGCAAGGCGTGCCAGGCGTACACTTCGGCTGCGGGAGCCTCAATTCGTGAACGGTGGATGAAGATTTCAGTTTTCAATTCGCGCCTTTGCCAGCACATTCATGTGGAAAAAGGGCCCGCCGGGAAACACGTGCAGTGAGCGAATTTGCCTGTAGCACAGCCACTCTTGCGCTACGGAAACCCACATTGAAATCCAATCTAGCCCGGTACAGACGAAAAATACCATATTCAATACTGGTCCTCAATATGGTATTATAAGATGGTATGGACACGCGGCGCAAGATCACTGTAGAGGTGCCGCCGGAACTGCTCAAGAAGGCGCAGCAAGCCAGTGGGGCCGGCATCACCGAGACGATCCGGACCGGACTGCAACTCGTTGCGGCGTCGCGAACGTATGCTCGCCTGCGCCAACTCCGCGGCAAGGTTCGCTTCACGAAGACGTTGGCGGAACTGAAGGCAGACCGATGATCGCTGCCGATACGAGCACATGGGTTGTCTATCTGGAAGGCGGCGCGGGCGAGGATGCACAACTGCTCGACAGGGCGCTGGAAGACCGGCAAGTCGTGATGGCGCCGGTTGTGCTCACGGAGCTGCTCAGCGACCCGAAGCTTCCTTCGGGCGTTGCCAAAACGCTCTCGGAAATTCCTCTGTTGGAGATCGTATCCGGCTGCTGGCAAAGGGCAGGCGCGTTGCGCGCGAAAGTGCTGGCAAAACGCCGCAGGGCTCGCCTGGGCGACGCGTTGATTGCCCAAAGCTGTATCGACCGGGGTATTTCCCTCCTCACGCGAGATCGCGACTTCCAGGCGTTCGCCCAAGCTGCGGGTCTCGATCTTGTCCTCGGCTCCGGAACCGATTGACCCGACGCGGTCGATCCATGCAGGCCAGCACGCGTGAATGTCCGAAACACGACAAATGCGCGCATTGATTTCTCGTAATCTGTAAAATGGTTCCCGGCATGAGGCCGCCGGCGAACACTGCACACACTCGCTCCCGCGCCTCTGAAGCCTACCAGAGATCGCGGCGAACCGAACGATGCCGGACATCTCATAAGGGAAACCATGGCGCAAATATTCGATCCACTTTCAATTCGCAGCATCACGTTGCCGAACCGTATCGTCGTCTCGCCGATGTGCGAATACTCCAGCCTAGATGGATTCGCGAACGACTGGCATCTCGTACACCTGGGGAGCCGCGCCGTGGGCGGGGCCAGTCTCGTATTTACCGAGGCCACCGCGGTAACGCCCGAGGGCCGCATCAGTACGGAAGATTTGGGTCTCTGGAGCGACGCGCACATCGAGTTCCTTGCGCGAATCACGCATTTCCTAAAAAGTCAGGGATGCGTCCCCGGCATGCAACTCGCCCATGCCGGCCGGAAAGGGAGCACGCAGAAGCCCTGGGTTGGTTCCAGTAAACTTTCGCCCGAGGAAGGCGCGTGGGTCCCAGTCGCGCCCAGCGCCATCGCGTATTCAGACAAATATCCTTTTCCCCAGGCGTTGTCGAAGGAAGGCATTCGGGGCGTCGTGGAAGCTTTTGCCAGCGCGGCGCGCCGGGCGCTGGACGCAGGCTTTCAAGTCCTGGAAATCCACTCCGCGCACGGCTATTTGATTCACGAGTTCTTCTCCCCGCTCAGCAATCAGCGGACGGACGAATACGGCGGCTCGTTCGAAAACCGGACGCGTCTCGCGCGGGAAATCGTCTCCGCAATCCGCAAGCAATGGCCGGAGCGTCTTCCTCTCTTCATTCGAATTTCCGCCACGGATTGGAAGGAAGGCGGCTGGGACCTCGATCAATCCGTCGAACTGGTGAAGCGGCTTGGGCCCCTAGGCGTTGACCTCGTCGATTGTTCGTCGGCGGGCCTCGTGCCTGACCAGAAACTCGTCGCGGGCCCCGGCTTTCAAGTTCCCTTCTCCGAGCGAATTCGCCGCGACACGGGAATCCTGACTGCAACCGTGGGATTGATCGAGACGAAGGAACAGGTCGCGGAAATTCTCGCCAAGAATCAGGCCGATCTCGTCCTGATGGCCCGGGAATTCCTGCGCGATCCGTATTGGCCTCTGCGCGCGGCGCGCGAGCTTGGGCACAAGATTTCCTGGCCCGCGCAATACCTCAGGGCCGCGCCGCCGGATTCTCCCGCACGCAAACCTCTTGACGTCGAAACACTCACAGCTAAGGGAATGAGTTGAATTTTTCTCCCAGCTCAAGACGAGCGGGCACGCAGGCGGGAGAACAGGCCGAGCAGGGCGCGAACTTCAGAAAGGCCGAGGACGAATGCTCCGGCGAAGTAAATGACACCGTACGCGCCGAGGACAACGATTGCGGCGACGATCGGATTGCGATGAGCGACGGCAAGGAACAGGGCTCTGCCGACTCCGGCGGCGACCAGCGCTGCGACCCAGCCCTTCATCAGATAAATGGGAGGTAGCCCCGTCGCGCCGATTCGTTTGTTGAGCGTGCGGCGAAGCAGCGTGAACTCAACCCAGGAAGAAACGCCCGCTGAAATCGTGAGTCCAGCGACGCCCCAACGGGATTCGATCCCCAGTAAATGCGGCAACGGGATGGCCGAGAGATATCCGAGCACGGTCGTCAAGATGACGCGCAGGACGGCGAAGCGAAGCGGCGTGCGCGTATCTTTCAAGGCGTAATAGGTGGACGAATAAAGCCGCCCGAGCGTGGAGGCGAGCAAGCCCACCGTCGATCCTGCCAAAATTCCCCAGACGTACATGGCGTCCGCGTGAGTGAAGCGGCCGGATTGATAAATCGCGGAGACGATGACGTCGCCCAGCACCAGAAATGCCGCCACGGACGGAATCACGAAAAATGCGATTTGGCGCAACCCCGCATTCAGCCGAACACGCAACGCTTCGGCAACTTCCGATTCCGCGCCGACCGTGCCGGACATGGCCGGAAGCTCCGCCGCGGATACTGACATACCAAACAAGCTAACTGGCAAAGTATATAATGTCTGCGCATAAGCCAGAGCCGCGACGGCGCCGGTGGGCAGCAAACTCGCCAGCAGCGCGTCCACGTACGCGCTGATCTGCACGACGCCGCGGCTTACGAACACGGGAAAAAAATTCCGCACGACCGTGCGCACGTTTTCCAAGTGGAATGCGAACGAGAGGTGCAGGCCACGCAGCAGCCGTAGCACCACGGGCAATTGGACGATCACCTGCAACGCGCTGCCAATCACGGAGCCCCAGGACAAGATTGCGGCGAGGGGAAATTGCGCGTAACGTCCGCCAAATCCCCACATCGTGGCGATCATCGCCGCGTTCCAGATCACGGGCGCGGTGTAGGAAAGAAGGAAGCGCCGATGGCTGTTCAGAATTCCGAGGCACCAAGCGGAGAGTACGAGCAGCCCTGCCCCCGGAAACAGGATTCGCACCAAACGGATCGTCAGTTCGCGTTTGTCGCCGGAAAAACCGGGCGCGATGGCGTCGATCAAATAGGGAGTTGCCAGAACTCCGATCAACACGAGAATCGAAGTGCTGAGCGCCAAGCAGCGCGGCGACAGCTCCGGCCGTGCGCCGCGCTTCTTCCTCCTCGTCGCGCGCGAGCAAGCCCGCGTACACGGGAATGAAGGAAGCGGAGAGGACGCCTTCGCCGAATAAATTGGAAAGCGCGTTGGGAATCCGGAACGCCGCCTTGAAGGCATCGGCGGCGTCGGAATTTCCGAAATAGTGCGCGAATACCCTGTCGCGGATGAGCCCCGCGATCCGGCTGAGCAGAATTCCCGCGGCGACGAGAAATGACGACCGCTTTGATGCGAAGCGGCTGGCGGCTGCTGTTTCTGGAATCTTCACGCGCAGATTTTGGAGAGCATATTCATCGCCTAGAGTAATCCATTACAAGAGCTACCAGGTAGGAAGTCAACCACGACTCTGGGGGATGTGCGGTTCCCGTGCACCCGCAAGTTCGAGGGCGAGAAAGGCGTTCCACACGGTGTTCACAGAGACCACAGAGAAGAAAGCACGCGAGGAGCTTTTCCGACGGGGATCAGCCGGAAGGAGGCGTCAAGCTCGGGCGCGAGCCTCAAGCGCCTCGCGCACGTGAAGCACCAGCGCGTCGTGTGTAAATGGCTTTTGCAGAAGACGCAAGGCCTGGCCATGGAGACCGTGATGTTCAATGGCGTCGTCGGTATACCCAGACATATAGAGAATTCGGATCCGAGGGTGGCTAGCGGCGATCTGGCCGGCGAGTTCGCGGCCCGTCATACCGGGCATGACGACGTCTGTTAAAAGGACATCCAATGGGCCTCGATGTTTCGCCGCGACTTGCAGCGCGTCCGCGCCGGATGGCGCGGTCAGGACGTTGTATCCCGTGTCGCGAAGAACTTCCGCGGCCATCTTGCGCAGCGCTGGATCATCCTCGACGAGCAGGATGGTTTCTCCTGCGGAATGGAAATCAAGCACTTCTTGCAGGACCTTAAGATTGGCAGGCTTGGGAACGCGCGGTAGGAGCGTATAGAAGGCGCTCCCACAGCCAGGTTCGCTTTCCACCCAGATATACCCGCCGCTTTGCTTCACAATGCCGTAAACGGTAGCGAGGCCGAGGCCGGTGCCTTTCCCCATCTCCTTGGTTGTGAAAAATGGCTCGAAGATGCGCGCACGCGTTTCCGCATCCATTCCATGTCCCGAATCTCGAACCACGATCGCGACGTATTCACCCGTCCGCGAGGAATGCCTTTGGTTTAGCCGCGCCCCCGGAAACAGAAATATCCCTGGTTTCGATGCCCAGGCGGCCTCCCTGCGGCATGGCGTCGCGAGCGTTCCCCGCGAGGTTCAAGACAATCTGCTGCAGCTGTCCCCGATCCACCTTCACCCATCCAAGGTTCGGATCGAGCAGCAGGTCGAGGGCGATGTCCTCACCGAGCACGCGCCGCAGGATGTCATCCATATCTTCCAAAACCGCGTTGAATTGCAGAACCGTCGGCTCGAGGAGTTGGTTCCGGCTATAGGCGAGAAGCTGATTGGTAAGCCACGCGCCGCGCTCGGCTGCTTTCCGAATCTCCTCGATGCGCGCTCTTCGGCTTTTGGCCGGCTCATTGCGCTTCAGCAGAAATTCGCTATGGCCCAGAATGACAGTCAGGAGATTATTAAAATCATGGGCGATGCCGCCGGCGAGTTGGCCGATCGCCTCCATCCTGCTGACTTGCTGCGCCGCGCGGTCCGCGGGAGAGGAATTTTTTTCTTCGAGCGGCGCCACGGCTCCCACTTGGCCGCCGGCAATAGGCAGCTTCTTGTTTTTCTTCTGCTTCGCGCGCAAACGAAGGTTGCCATGCAATAACGATTCTGCGGACACAAACGGCCTCATCAGTAATATTTTTAGAAATGGCGCGCCGGGAAGGGAGGAGTTTGGTTCGACCAGGCAACTGCCCCGGCGAACGAGGCGACAACAAGAATCTATGCCGCGGGCGGGGTGATGTCAATCTGAAACTGAAATGAGTGTTGCATCGTCTACGCGGGTGCAAAAACCGTTGACACCAATTCCCCGACTTCCTTGGCGTACTCATCTAGCATGAATGTGAATCGCGCGAAATCCAGGCCAGCCAGATTTGGAAAATGCATGACCAGGTACAGCCACCCGGTTCATTTGCAAAATCGATTTGCCGGGGCTCGTAATAGCCGTACCGCATGTCGCGAATGCGAATGCATACGGGGTCGGATAGGCCCTCGACTGCGGGTCGTTCCTTCGCCACTACCGTGCCTTCGTTCGGCATATCGGCCTCCCCACTCATCCCGCAAATTTAGATTGGCGCATTTTCCATAAGAACTAAAGCCCCAGACGATCAGGCCGATAGAGAATGTGGAGGAAAAAACGCGACCGTTTCGTGACGCGGAAGCCAGCCCAGGGAGTTCCGGTGTGGAACGACTCCCGGCTCCAAACCGGGAACGGAATCTACTTCAAGGAACCTAAACCAAATGGCAATCGGCATTCCAAATGACATCTCATCGTTGGCAGCACAAAACCAGTTGTCGGTCACGCAGGCCGCTCTGAATTAGACTCTCCTCCCAATGGAGAGCGCCGCGAATTCGCCTATCGAAACCATCATCGGGTGCGGGCTCTGCTTTTACGCCGAACGCCTCAAGTGAACCGTGAAGCCCACCTAAATAAATGTCGAAGGAATCTAGTTCGCGGCCAAAGGGCCCCCGAGCCCGAACCCGGCCAATACAATTCAAATGGAGTACTGGATGGAAAATCAAACGCATGTACGATTTCTTTCCGCCAATCAGAAGTTGCGCGACTTTCTTTGGCGGGCAGAAAGTCTGGCAACCAAGAGTGGAACGGTGACCGAAAGAGATTGGAAACAATTCTCTCTGCGCCTCATGACGCTTGCGCCAGAAATCGGCGACGCCTCGCGCAGCGAGACGCTCGACACCGGCTTGTTACAGGAAATTGCGGAGTACGTGAAAAATCTTAGTGCTCTACAAGGCGCGCTGGATAAGGTCCGCTCCGTGATGTTGGCTCGCCGTGTGCAAGCCAAGGCGCTGCCCGAGTAGCGCAAGATATTTTTCGATTTCAAGGCTCACGGATTATGCCATCTCGTCCAGTTCGTGCTTTTCCGCTTCTTCTGGGACGCCGATCTCTGGCGTATGGGATGACGCGGGCTTCTCTGCGGCGACGGCCTTCGTTGGTTGTTTGTGGGCAGACTGATCCCGCGGGCCTGGTCCGGGATCGGCAATCGATCCGATACGGGGAGGTGTAATCTCCGCCATGACGTGCGACTCCGCGGCAGCTACCCGTTCGAGTTGATACCGAGCAATTGACCGACGACAGCGCCAGCCACTTGCTCATTGCTTCGTTGGAACTGCCCCGCCTGGATTTCCGATCGCAGCGCGTTGACCTTTTCCTGGCGGATGTCGGGAACCTGGCTGAGTTGCGACACAAGCTGTCGGACAGTCGCTTGGCCGGAAGAGAGCTGGACGGTATCGTTTGGCTGACCAGTGCTCGGAGTGGACGAGCCCTTTGTCGCTGCGGATTGGGCATCATCTACGCGGATTGTTCCCGTATTCGCAGAATCTGGAATCTGTGGTTCAACTATGATCTCTTTGTTCCTTCTGCCAGCGCTCCGCCTCAGGCCACGGATGTCTTACCGGCCGCGAATAAGAGGACTCTAACCTTCCCCTTTGCATGGTTCATCGGCAATTCAATGCGAACCTTTAGGGGCATGTGTTCCGCCGCATCCCGGAAGGGCCTTGTGATTGAACGAATCCAACCGTCTTCATTCTGTCCGCCTAGCGTTCCACTACGAAACAGAATCCCCACTGGAAGCGTCTTTTCGCATAATCGCTTCCCCGGTTTTGCCGATGGAATCTTAAGTAGGTGAATTCAATTGGCTTGCTATTTGCAGAACGCATGGTAATTGGCCCTCTCCGAGCGAGGAAAAGGGCTGTTGCATCTGCGTTTACCAGCGTCGGCGTGTATTCGATCTCAATTCAGTTTCGCTCGTGGCATGCTAAGAACCAAGTAGATTTCATGACCTTTTCATCCGAAGCTTTTACGCCCGGCTCATGCAGTGATCCTAGCACTGACGGGACCTGGCTGAAGAATTGTCTTGGCGCTCGACTCTTGGTCGTCGACGACGAACTGGCCCATCGCAACGTCCTGGCGGTGATGGTGCAACAGGCTGGGATCACATGCAAAGCAGTTTCGAGCGCCGCAGAGGCGCTCAACCTCTTGCAAACGGAACGCATAGATGCGGTCATCGCTGACCTGAATATGCCTGGAGTCTCCGGCATGGAGCTGCTTGCGGAGATCCGGCTGCGTTACCCCCAACTAATCTTCTTGATGGCCACCGGAATAGACGATGTTCGATTGGGTGTACAAGCCATGCGACAGGGTGCAGACGACTATTTCATCAAGCCGCTACAGATGGATGCAGTCATGGTGAGCCTCTGAGCGTGCTTTCCACAAGAGGTGTGTGGAACAGGAGCTGGAACATTATCGGCAGAATCTCGAACAGATGGTCTGCAAGCGGACGGTGCAGTTGCAAAAAGCTCTTGGGCAGGTCGAGCAAAGTTACACGGACACTCTGGACGCGCTGGGGGCGGCCATCGACCTGCGCGACGGTCAAACGGCGGGGCACTCCCGGCGCGTATCTCTGTGTTCGATCCACATGCTGACGCGAATGAACGGTACTCCCGCGCAACTCAAGAGCCTGGCCATGGGGGCTTGGCTGCATGATATCGGGAAGCTGGCGATCGCTGACGCAATTCTTCTGAAACCCGGGGCTCTTACAGGGGAGGAACGAGCGATCATGCAACAACACGTACGGATCGGATACGACCTTGTCAAGCGCATCCCTTTCCTCGCCGAAGCCGCGGAAATCATCCTCACCCACCACGAGCGCTGGGACGGCAGCGGCTACCCACGAGGCCTGAAGGGGACCGATATTCCGCTCAGCGCGAGAATTTTTGCGGTGGCGGATACTCTCGATGCAATGACGTCGGACCGTCCGTATCGTTCCGGCCTCCCATTTCTAGACGCGCGGAATGAAATTGAACGCCTGGCAGGAATCCAATTTGATTCGCGGGTGGTGAGCATCTTCGTGGGCATTCCAAACCAAGCATGGGAGACCATCCGCGAGCAAACTTCGACTATGCAAATCAGTGCGGCCCTGGCTGGCATTCCTGTCGACAATCCAAGCAATTCCGTTGAGTTTGTTGGGCCGCACACGGAGTGAATATGGTTGGAATCATCCGGGAATTCCCCAGGCCGCGCGCGAAGAACTTCCTCCGTGCGGATGGAGGCAACCCTGGTCAGTGTCCAGGAAAGCTTTTGCCGGAGCACGAAACAGCCACGAATCGGTGATCGTCCATGAGTCTCGCGAAAACTGAGGGCAATCCCATCAGGAACATCAAGCAGCCCGAGAACCCCTCGGCGCATTTTCGCAGGATGGACAGGCACGAGTGGTGGCTGTGGTCGGCGGCGGTAGCGGTCACACTGCTGCTGACGTTCGGACTTGCTTCATTTCTGCTTCCCGGAATGAACATACTCCCCGGTTTGGGAGAAAGCGACGGCGATGAAACTACGTTTCTGATGCTGCCTCAAATCGTAAGGGGCCTGGTGGGACTTGTCTTGATTTTCGACATTTACACGCTGTATCAGCAATTGCAAATCCACAGGATCCGCCGCAAGTTGGTCCAGCGCGAAGAGTTATTCAGGCTCATCAGCGAAAATGCAGCCGACTTGATTGCGGTTGTCGATATGCAAGGCAACCGAATCTACAACAGCCTTTCCTATCAGAAGGTTCTCGGATACTCCGCGGAGGAATTGAAAAGCTCCTCCTCTTTCGAACAGATCCACCCCGAAGACAGGGAGCGTGTGAAAGAGGCGGCTCAGGAAGCTCGCGCTACAGGGGTGGGCAGGCCGATGGAATACCGCATGCGCCACAAAAACGGGACCTGGCTGACGCTGGAATCCACGGCGAGCGTGATTCGGAACGAAAAAGGGGAGCCCGAAAATTTTGTCATCGTCAATCGGGATGTCACGGAAAGGAAACACGCGGCAGAGGCGCTTCGGCGATCGGAGGCGAGTTTCCGTTCCGCGATTGTGGATGCGCCGTACGGCATTTTCCGGGCTAATTTGACGGGCGAGTTCCTCATGGCCAACGCGGCACTGGAAAAAATGCTGGGGTATGGGTCGCAGGAGGAATTGTTAGAGGCCAGTCTGACTACCAGCATTTACCGCTATCCGGCGGAGCACCGGAGAATCAGTGAACTGTTTCTAAGTGACAAACATTTCAAGGACGTCGAAGTCGAATGGAAGCGGAAAAACGGCTCGTTCATCACAGTGCGGTGCAGCGGATGGCCTGTCAAGGGCGACCGCAGCACTTATGTCGAGGTTTTCGCGGAAGACGTGACGGAGCGGCGCGTCCTGGAGCGGCAACTCCGCATGGCGCAGAAGATGGAGGCGATTGGCCGCCTGTCCGGCGGCATCGCTCACGACTTCAACAATCTCCTTGGGGTCATCATCGGTTATATCCAAGTCATGAAGCGAAGTATCGCTCCTGGAGATACCTCCTATGAGTACGCCGAGGAAATCGAGAAAGCCAGCCAGCGCGCTGTTTCATTGACAAGGCAGCTTCTGGCCTTCAGTCGTCAACAGGTTCTGGAACCGACCATAATGAACTTGAACTCGCTGGTGTCCGATCTGGAAAAAATGCTGCCCCGTCTGATCGGAGAAGACATCCAGCTAAATTTGCTGCTCGACCCCGCCATTGGCCAGGTCAAGGCGGATCCTGGACAAATCGAGCAGGTCGTGATGAATCTTGCGGTCAACGCACGGGACGCCATGCCGGATGGAGGCAAATTAACAATCCAGACGGCAAACGCCGAACTCGACGAGGCCTTTGTACGCGAACATCAGGGTTCGATCTCGGGCCGGTACGTGATGCTGGCGGTCACCGATTCGGGCACGGGGATGGACCCGGAAACACAGGCGCAAATTTTCGAACCGTTTTTCACGACCAAGGAACGGGACAAGGGAACAGGGCTGGGTTTGGCCACCGTGTATGGGGTCGTCAAACAGAGTAGCGGTTACATCGCCGTCGATTCCGAGAAGGGTAAGGGAGCTTCTTTCAAGATTTACTTGCCGCGTATCGAACAGCCCGTCGCAATCCACAGTGAGATCCACCAGCCGCCGGTGACTGTCCATGGATGCGAGACAGTCCTCTTGGTTGAAGACGCCGAACCTCTGCGGAAACTGGCGCGGATGTTTCTGCGAGACAACGGATACCAGGTTTTGACGGCAGCCGACGGGTCCGATGCCGAGCAAGTGGCTGCGCAGCATCCTGGGCCTATTCACCTGCTGCTCACCGACGTAGTGATGCCCGGAATAAACGGGCGCGTGCTGGCCGAACGGCTCGCTCCCCGTCACCCCGGCATGAAGGTGCTTTATATGTCCGGTTACACGGATAGTTTTATCGCCGGTCACGGAGTCCTCGAAGAGGGCGTCCATTTGCTCCACAAACCCTTCACGGAAGAAGCGCTCATGCGCAAGGTGCGCGAGCTGTTAGACGCGGGCCAGGGCGGGAAGGAAGCAGGCTACCAAGCGCGAACGGAAACCCCGGTGCTTGCTGGACACGACGCCAGACCGAACAAATAGGAGACCATCGCACCATGGATAAATTGTTGATCGTTGATGATGAGAAGGCCATGCGGCGTCTTCTGCGAATAAATCTCGCGGACCGCTACGAGATCGTTGATACAGGAGACCCGGAACAGGCCCTTGCCCTGGCCATGCAAGACAAACCTAACGCCATACTACTCGATCTAAGGATGCCCAATTATTCCGGCTTTGAGCTTTGTCGAATATTCAATTCCATGACTTCTACACAGTTGATCCCTCTCATCATCATTAGTGGAGAGGCGGGTGCAACCACAAAACTATTCTGCAAGGAGCTCGGCGCCACAGCGTACTTCGAGAAGCCTGTCGATTTTGAAGCGCTGCGAGCCGGTTTGGCCAAGGTGCTTCACGCCGCCCAGCCCGAGCGGAGAAGTGAAGTGCGCGTTCGTCTGCGAGTCATGTTGAAGCTACAAGGAACCGATATCCATGAAAAACCACTCGAGGAAGTAAGCGCTACGGAAAATGTCAGTCAAAGCGGGTTCCGGTGCGGCTGCACGGGCGTGCTGAAGATTGGTTCGACGGTCGAAGTGCATCTGGTCAGCGGAGGGGCGAGGTTTGACGGAAAAGCGCGTGTGATCTGGTCCGAGAAGTGCGACACTCCTTATCCGCGTTATGGGTTTCGATTCCTCGAGAAAAAACGGCGATTGGATTCTAAAGTAGTGTTCTCTTGTAACCGGTTTCTCGGCTCAGGCTGGCTTCCCGGCCGTTGGCGGTTCGATGGAATTATTGAACTCGATTACCGGGAGCAGGTGAAGATACTCGGTTTCCAACATCTCGGTGAGTTCCGCGCGATCCTTGGCGTCGAGACGCGGCAAACAAGTTGCCAGGAATTCATCCCCCAATGCTGGATCTGCCTCCGGCAATTCCTGCGCTTCTCCCTCGGGAGGAATCGCCATGGTAAGTCGTTCGCAAAAGTGGTCGGCGGCGGCAACGATGCCAACCAGGTGCGGATCGCGGACGCTGCGCCCGGGAGTATGGTGATTTTCGAAAACATCGATAAACGACGGAAAGAAATTCCAGGACTGGCCGATCCAGCGGCCCACTTCGCAATGCGTGAGCCCGAAATGAAACTTTTTCCGCTCCCAGGGAGCCGCGCCAGGGCCCACTGATGGTGTCGCCTTTCAACGTATTTTCTTCCGCGGCAACTACCAGCAGCGGAAGCATTCCGATATCGTGCAGCAGTCCGCCCAAATAGGCCCGCTCGCGTTCGGTGTACTCGATCCATTTCGCAATACGCTCACTGAGTAAGCCGCTCATGAAGCCGTGCTGCCAGAACGCCTGCACCTCGCCTCGAGGAAGCTGCCGGCCAGTGAACTCCATCAACGAGCGGGTCAAGGCCAGTGTGCGCAACCGCTCCGAGCCCATCAAAATGGCCGCCTCTTCGATGCTCAACACGCGCCGGCGAAGACTGAACAATGCCGAATTACACAATCGAATAACCTGCGCCGACATGTTTGGATCGTTGCGGATCACTTTCGCCACCCGCTTCAAATCCACCGAAGGAGAACTAAGCAGCGTGTTCAACTCGAGCACGTATCCCGGGAGCGTGGGGAGCCCATCTTTCAAGAAAGACATCAACCGTTCTTTCCGCCGTTGCTGTCCTTCCAGGTTTGTCGTCGCGGCAGTGGCCGCTGTGGAGGGCTTGGAGTGGCCGTAAAGTAGCACACGTCTCCTTGATCGAGGCCGTTTGTCTCGACATTTTTTTATCGGCACGGGGGTGTGAATTCTTTAGGCGCAATTGCCGGAGGGATGAGAGGACGCTCACAGCTGTCCCCTTGTTAAACGTCTGCAATTGATGGAAACAATATATCCTTACGGGCATTGGAGGACTGCGGGCGGATCCAAAGAAACCGCCCCGACCGCGCCATGGATCCGCCTTCGGCGCCCACCTGAAATGCGTAACTTCGCGTTGTCCGAGCCATCTCGTGAGGCTCGATACGATAATGCGCCGAGAGAGTTGGCAATATTGCGCGCAAAGGTTTCCAGAAGGGCCGAGAGGGCGCGCAGCTGGTCCTTGCCGATCTGGCCGGCTATCCGAATATCAAATTTCGAGATGCTTTTTTGCTTGGCTTTGACCCCGCCGGCGGGGATTTGACCCTGCTGTGACGCGCTGAATAACGCATCGATTAATTACTTTGTCAGGATACTTTCCATACGCTCGCTCCTGGCAAAGAAATCCGTGTGGCGGGTGTCGCGGAAGTTCTCGACCGGGAACGCAGGAATTCCTGCAGTCGGGCGCGCAAGCGGAGCAGCGCAACCGAGTGAATCTGCGACACTCGCGATTCGCCCACCCCAAGCACAACACCGACTTCCTTCATAGTGAGTTCTTCCAGGTAGTACAAAGTTACGACCTGCCGTTCTTTTTCCTCCAGATCTCCGAGCGCATTGGCCACCAGGGACTTCATTTCTCCGCGCAGGCACAGGAAAAATGGGTCCTTGTCGGCCCCGCCCGCTTTGTAGCTGATCGCTTCCTCGTCGGATTTCCCGTCCGTGAATTCCGCCTGCAAGCTGCCGAGGTCGAGCCCCCGAAGCTCCCCGAGCAGATGCTGGAATTCCTGGAGACTCATGCTAAGTTCGGCCGCCAGTTCCGGTTCGCTCGCTCCGCGGCCCAAGCGCAGTTTCAAGTCCCGATGGGCCTCCTCAATTTGGCGGGCCTGGCGGCGCAGATGGCGCGGACTCCAGTCCAGCTCACGCAGACTGTCCAGGATGGCTCCGCGAATCCGGAATTTCGCATAGGACTTGAGCTGTACTTTCTTGCCCGGATCAAATTTTTCCACCGCATCGATCAGGCCGACCACCCCGGCATGGACCAAATCTTCGAGCGGCACTTGCGCCGGCAAGCGGTCATGAATTCGCCGTGCGATGTACCGGACTTGCGGCAAATGCTCGAGCAACAAGCGCTCGCGTTCCTCCGGATCCCTTACGGCCTGGGACACCAGCGTTTGCGTACCGTGGTGATTCATCGCACCATCCCGAGAGACGGCACGGAAATGCCCGCCGGAATTTCCGTTGGGGAAAGCACCACGACTCGCGGCAGGGACAGTTCCAGAAGGCGGCGCAAATGGAAGCGCGCCGGGCTGTTGCACAGCAGGATCGTGGAAACAACGGCGGTTTGATCACGCACTCCGATGGATTTTTTGAGGGACGCCGCGGCCCGCGTGAAGGTGGCGAAAACGCGGACCAGGGAACGTTCCGCGTCATGCCCGGCGGGGCTCGCGTGGGGTGGAGTGCGGGGTTTTTGCCGGGCACTGGGCAGAATCGTCATACCCGAGGCTGGTGCAAGGCGCGGGCCAACCACGGGGCTGCACGCTTAGATTTCTCTTAGGGAAACGCGCTTGTCTCCGGCAGGCTGAAATGGGAGGCGCGAAGTTGGTGTTCGTCTCCGGCCAAAATGAAGGCGCGTTCGACGGCGTGGTGCAGTTCGCGAACATTGCCCGGCCACAGATGCTGCCGCAGAATGGTCGCCGCGGACATCGAGATTTTCTTGCCGGGGGCGCACGATTGCTCGGACAGGGCGTCCAGAAAATGTTGCGCCAACGAAACGATATCTTCTCTTCTATGGCGCAGAGGCGGCAGTTCGATCGGAAATACGGCCAGCCGGTAATAAAGATCCTGGCGAAATAATTTTTCATGAACGCAACGGAGAAGGTTCACATTGGTTGCGGAAATCACGCGTACGTCCACGCGGAAAATATCGGAACTTCCGAGACGCTGGACTTCGCCGTCTTGCAGGAATCGCAGCAATTTTGCCTGCATGCTCAACGGCAACTCGCCAACTTCGTCGAGAAACAATGTGCCGCCATGCGCTACGTGGATTCGCCCCAGGCGCGATTGCACCGCCACGGTAAACGCGCCGCGCGCGTGGCCAAATAGTTCCGCTTCGAGCAGTTGCTCGGGGATGGCAGCGCAATTCACCACCACAAACGGATTTTTCGAGCGCGGGCTGATTTGATGAATTCCCCGCGCAACCAGTTCCTTGCCCGTCCCGGTTTCTCCCGTAATCAACACGGTCGTTTGGCGAGGCCCCACCAGGCGCGCCAGCTTGAAAATCTGTTCGAGGCCCGGGCCGACGCCCATCATTCCCGGCAAAGGTTCGACGCGAGGAGGAGCCTCTTCCATTTCTCGCTTTTCGCCGAGTCCAATCTCCTCGCCGATTGGCGCTGTGCTTGCATCGTTCGCGTCATCGGCCATGGCCTCCACGATCGCAACGCCGGTTTCGTCCACCACTCTCGGACAATCTTCCGGCCCGTCGAGATGCAAATCGGAATCCACGAGGCGCACCAACAAGTGCGGATGCCTGGACCGAATCAGGCTGAGCACCTCGCTCACGTCGAGGTCGTGCAGACGCCGGTCCAGCAGCACTTCACTCCAGTTCTGCGAATCCAATTTCGCCAATGCGTCCGCGCCCCCCGCCGCCTCCTCAAAATCGACCGCGTCAAACTGCGGATTTCCAACCCACTGCCTGCGGAATTCTTCGTTAGAGCTGGCGATGAGCACTCGCGCGTTCCGAAGTGCCAAGTGCGCTTCTGCGATTGCCATTTTCTTCTCCCTCTGTCCCGCTTTCCCGGTCGAATATTAGGAACGCCTAATCGAAATGGCGAAGGACAGATTCTCTAAAACCCAGCGATCGGATTCCTACACTGAGCGATTTCACTTCCAAACGGAACAATGAATCCGCGTGGGAAACACACGAGATGCGAGAATGAGTAAATTCCAAGTGGGTCAAAGCAGGAGAAAGCATCCTGAATTGAGAATCGCGCCCGGCTCCGCGCTGGCTTTGCATTCAACAGCTGAATTCCGATGGTACATACGAGTCTGATTTATGTTTCATCCTGGTCGCTTGGAGCGCTTCCTCCGTTTCCTTCTCTTGACATCCTCTAATGTAGCGAGGAAACTGCAGGTACCCCTTCCTCTGAGACTCTTTTTCCAGTAGAGGCTATTTTTCGTATGCATATTTTAATCGCGGAAGACGACGCGCCCGTCGCGAAGTTTCTATCGAGTGGACTGGAAAGCGAACACTATGAGGTGCGGATTGCGACCGCGGGACGCCAAGTATCACAGATGATGGAGGCCGGCCAATGTGATCTCGTCATTCTGGATTTGAATTTGCCCGACGTCAGCGGACTGGAAGTTCTTCGGCAAGTACGCAGCGCCAGACCTCATTTGCCCGTGCTGATTCTCACGGGAAGCGCGCGCGTGGAAGACCGCGTGGACGGGCTCGATTCCGGCGCTGACGATTATTTGACCAAGCCGTTCGCTTTTTCCGAGCTCTCCGCTCGTGTGCGCGCGTTGCTGCGCCGGAGCAGTCTCCCGTTTGAGCCCGTCTTGCGCAGCCTGGATCTGGAGCTGGACCGCGTACGGCGAATTGTAAATCGCGGTGGCCGCCCGATCGAACTCACGCCCAAGGAATTCGCCTTGCTCGAATACCTCATGCTGAACATCGGCCAGGATGTGTCGCGGTCCTCGATCATCCGTCATGTTTGGAAGCTCTCGTCCGATACTCTGACCAACGTAGTCGACGTCTACATCAACTACCTGCGCAGAAAGATCGATGCCAACGCGCCGGAGAGACTCATCCACACAGTGCGCGGAGCGGGCTACCGTCTAGGAGCAAGATCGATTCCCGCGCACAAAGCGGCGGGTGACGACTAGGGTTGCACACGCCGACGATTCTCGTCGACGCAAATCTGTTCGGGAAGTGAACGCGAATACCGTAGCGCGGCGGAGCCGCAACCAAATTCAACTTCAGCGGCTAAACTGGTTGCGGAAGAATGCGTTTTCAGCTTGTGCGTCGCGGCTGAAGGTTTATCTCATGCTTCAAGGCGCTCTTTTTTCCACTTCGCCTGCGCGCCGGGCTCCTCCCAAAGGCGAAACCCACCGAGGAAGGCAGTCGAGTTGTCGCCCAGCCGCGCGCCGGGCGGGAGATCCTTCAGCAACTTGGCGTTTCCGCCTCCGAGCACGACGTAATCCGCTTCGAGCGCGGTCTTGAGTTGTTTCACAACCTCGGCGACATTCCGCCGCCACTTCTTCTTGCCCAGGCGCTCCAATCCCCGGAGTCCCAAATAGTCTTCAAATGTGTGGCCCTTCTTGTAAGGCAGGTGCGCGATCTCCATGGGTTCCAGCAGGCCATCGACAATCATGGCGGACCCCAAGCCGGTGCCCAACCCGAGAAAAAGCATTCGTCCGCCTTTGTAGATGCCCAGGGCCTGCATGGCCGCGTCATTCAGGAGCTTGACGGGACGGCCGAACGCTTTCTGGAAATCGAAACCTACCCATCCGCTTCCCAGGTTGTGCGGGTCGCACAAGGGACGTCCATGGATCACTGGCCCGGGATACCCGATCGAGACGGCTGAATAGTCCCAGCCCGCCGCCACTTTTCGTACATCCTTGACCATCTTCCGGGCCGTCATTTCCGGCCCCGAAGGAATCTTGACGGGTTCCTTTTGGCCGGTGACCAACACCTTCACGTTCGTACCGCCCACGTCGATCACCAATATTTTTTTGCTGTCTTTGTCCATGAGCTTCCGAAGAAGGCGTTGCCGGGCATAAAGATATCACTAGCCCGCAAACCAGTCACGGCCTCGATTTGACCATGGGACTTTCGGAAAAGAGCTGGCGACCTGTATCCTTGACAGTCCACTCCGATGTCCCATAGGATGCTGCCGGATAATGCGACTGAGAAAAACGTTCCAGCAAACTTGAAAGCGAAATTACCGCTGAGCGCATCCAGGGCCCGGGCGAGTTTGGATATTCAGGAGGCGCGAAAACTGCATGGGTGATTCCGTCGATGTAAAGTCGCCTGATTTGCTACGACTGGTTGATAAAGATGCGGCCGTCGAAAAACTTTGCACCGGCTTTCTGTTTACCGAAGGTCCCATCTGGAACCCGAAGGAGCAATGCCTGTACTTCAGTGACATGCCCGGCGACGTACGCCGCCGTTGGAGCGCCGCCGACGGGGTCTCAGAGGTACGCAAGCCGAGCAACAAGTGCAATGGCATGACCTATGACGGCGCAGGAAATTTATATGTCTGCGAGCACACCACCAGTAGGTTGGTGATGGAAACGCGTTCAGGAGAACGCAAGGTCATTGCATCGCACTGGCAGGGGAAAGAACTAAATAGCCCCAACGATGTGGTGGTTCGCTCCGACAATACGGTCTATTTCAGCGATCCATGGTACGGCCGGATGCCGGTTTTTGGGCTGGAGCGTAAACAAGATTTGAGCTTTCAGGGCCTGTTTCGGGTTTCGCCCGATGGCAATCTGCACCTGGAGGCGGACGACTTTGGCCAGACCAACGGGGTGTGCTTCTCGCCCGATGAAAAACTTCTCTACGTGAACGATTCCCCGCGAGCTCATATCCGCGTGTTCGATGTCGCTCATGACGGATCGCTCAGCCACAGCCGCATTTTCGCCGAGAAAATTGGCGACGGAGTTCTTGAGGGCGGCATCGTTGACGGCATGAAATGCGACGAGCGAGGGAATATCTATGTTACGGGCCCGCGAGGCATATGGGTTCTGAGTCCCGCCGCGGAGCATTTGGGCGTGCTGCGAATGCCGGAGCATGCCGGAAATCTGAACTGGGGCGGAGCGAAGTGGGACGAGCTCTACTGTGCGTGCTCGACGTCGATCTATCGTATTAAGATGAAAGTTCGCGGGAATCCCGTTGCATACATGAATATGCGCTAGACGGGTGCGGGCTCTACTTGGAGCCCGCGAGAATGAGGACACATGGCCGATCGGAAGCTCAAGCCGGGAAAAACGGCGCTGATCATACAGGATTTGCAAAACGACGTCATCGCGGAAGGGGGCGCATTCGCGTCCTCAGGAGCGCCTGCGCACGCGAAGAAGCAGAATATCGTTGCCAACGTGAGCAAACTGGCGGGAGCGATGCGCAAGGCCGGCTCGATTGTGATTCACGTTCATTACATCGTCGAGCCCGGAGCGCCCGGCCTCAAGTTGAACGCCCCGTTATTCCGCGGCATAGCGGAAAGCAAGGCGGTGGTGCGCGGGACCTGGGGAGCGGCGGCGGTCGACGGGCTTGAGCCTCAGGCGGGAGACATTGTCATCGAGAAGATGCGCATGAACGCATTTCATGGCACGAAGCTCGAGACCATTTTGCAAAGCTACGGGATCGATTCCTTGGTGATCACCGGGGCTTGGACTAACTTCTCCATCGAACACACCGCGCGGCACGGCGCCGACGCGGGCTATGAGATCGTCGTAGCCACCGACGGAACGTCAACCATCGACGACGCGTGGCAGAATGCTGGAATAAATTTTGCTCTTCAGAACATCGCCGATCGCCTGAGCTGCGAAGAGATCATCCGCGCCCTTAGCTAGTCGAGCGCGGATCGCTGAGGGTGTATGAGCTTCGCGCTTGAGACGCCTGTAGTCGTTTCTCCAGAAGACGAACGGAAGTTAATTGTTGACGTCCTCTCCGGGCTGGGAGCCAACCAACAGGAGTGTTCGATTCAAGCGGACGTTCTAACCGAGGGTGATCTGCGCGGCCATCATTCGCATGGATTGCAGCGGTTGCCGGTGCTCGCAACTCGCATCAAAAAAGGACTCGTCCGGGTAAATGTCAATCCTGCGTACACGTGGAGCGCTGATTCGGTCCTGAGCGTGGACGGAAAAGACGGCTTGGGCACATTCGTTGCCGATTCCGCGCTCAACGTTGCAAAATCCGCGCTGGGACAAAGAGGGATCGTTGCCGTGGCGATCCGGAATAGCAGCCACTTGGGGATGATCGGGTACTATGTCGAGAAGCGGGCGCGTGAAGGTCTCATTTGTATCGCCATGACCGTAAGTGAAGCTCTCGTTCATCCGCATGGCGGGACGAAAGCGCTCGTCGGGACAAACCCGATCGCCGTCGGAATTCCGGGCGATGCCGAGCCGTTGGTATTTGATATGGCGACCTCTGTAAGCGCGATTGGAAAAATTCTTGCCGCCAAGCATCGCGGCGAGTCAATTCCGGTTGGCTGGGCGGTTGATGCCAACGGCAACTCCACGACGGTTCCTGAGGAGGCCTTG
Organism: Terriglobia bacterium; assembly: GCA_963811715.1. GTDB lineage: Bacteria > Acidobacteriota > Terriglobia > Acidiferrales > UBA7541 > Palsa-360. The sequence goes on along the minus strand of CAWESM010000001.1, from coordinate 417,145 downwards.
AAAGGGGCGCTCACTCCCGCGGCCGGAGCCAAAGGTTATGGCCTCGGAATCGCCATTGGAATCCTCGCGGGGCTGCTGCCCGGGGGTGAGATCGGGCGGCTCGTGCTCGGCACGTTGGACACGGAGCATCGCTGCACCAAGGGAGATTTCTTTCTCCTGCTGAACCCTGGCGCCTTTGCTGGAGGCCCCACATTGGCAAGTCGAGTTGCGGGTTACCTGGATGAGCTGCGTCATTCGCAGCCTCAGGCGGGTTGCGAAAGCGTGCTCGTTCCCGGTGACCGGGCGCGGCAGCTTCGACAAGAGCGGATGCGCTCCGGCATCCCTCTACCCAAGGAAGTTTGGCGGGCAGCGGAGAGGCTAAGAAATGAATCCTGAAAGCGGCGGGAATGTGTGGGGATTTTCGACCGCGGGCAGAGTGCTCTTTGGATGGGGCGCGGTGACCGAGTTGCGGAATGTACCGCGCGAATTCGGCCAGCGCGTGCTCATTTGTACTGACAATAACATTATCAAATCAGGTATCTGTGAGACCGTGCTGAAGCTGCTAGGCGAAGCGAAGGCCGATGTCAAAGTGTTCGAGGAGGGGCGGCCCGAAGTCGATCGCGAGACCATCGAACGAGCCGCCGTGGTGGCCCAGGGATATGCGCCCGACGTGGTGATTGGTTTAGGGGGTGGCAGCAACCTGGACCTGTCCAAAGCGGTGGCGCTTCTCCTGAAGCATCCCGGCCCGATTTCGGTTTATTACGGCGAAAACAATGTTCCCGGTCCGATTACGCCGGTCGTGGCGGTCCCCACAACGGCGGGCACTGGATCTGAAGTGAGTCCAGTTGCCGTAGTCGCCGACCCTGATCGCGCGATAAAGGTCGGCATCGCCTCTCGCGCTCTGGTCCCGAAGTGGGCCATCGTGGACCCTGCGCTAACCGTTTCCTGCCCAGCAAGTGTTACGGCCCATTCCGGCATGGATGCGCTCACGCACGCGATTGAGTCATTCTGCGCGCGAGTGCGGACTGGTGTTTCTCCACACGCAATTTTCGTTGGCAAGAACCCGGTTTCCGACGTTCTCGCGGCCAAGGCAATTTCCTGCATTGCGAAATCTCTAGCGACAGCAGTGGCTCATCCCGACAACCGCGCCGCAAGGGAAGATATGGCTCTGGCAAGCCTCTTGGCGGGAATGGCATTCTCATCCGCCGGAACGGCCGCCGTTCACGCGCTGCAATATCCGGTGGGAGAGGCGACCCATACGCCGCACGGTTTAGGAAACGCGGTTCTTTTGCCCACAGTGATGCGCGGTATCCTGGCGTCTCGCATCGAAGAGATGGCTTTTATCGCACGCTGCCTGGAACCTGGCCTCGCTGCCGAAACCGATGGACGCGCGGCTGGACAGGCTCCTATACTCGTCGAGCAGCTTGGCGCGAAGGTAGGGATACCGAAGGGCCTGCGCGCGCTGGGCCTTACGAGAGAACAACTCCCACACGTTTCTCAGTTGGCATCCACGGTGCGGCGGCTGATCGACAACAGCCCCGTTGATTTCGACGAAAGTGGCCTGCTTCGGCTTCTGCAGGAGGCTTTCTAATGCGAATTATCACTCTCGAAGAACACATCACAACCCCTGCCATCGTGAAGTCCTCATCGAACGGGCAAGTCGGCGGGCTCATGTCAAATCCCTTTATCCAATCGCTTCATGCCAAGCTGCTTGATGTCGGCGAAGGCCGCCTCGCCGACATGGATGCCTCGGGCATAAGCCTGCAGGTCCTCTCGATATCCGCCAGCGTGATCGACCAAATGGAGCCCTCCGCCGGCCACGCCTTGGCTCGCGACGCGAATGATGTCATGGCCGCAGCCGTGAAAGCCCACCCGGACCGTTTTGCCGCTTTCGCCACTCTTGCCTTGCAGGAGCCGGATAAAGCCGCGGTTGAACTCGAGCGCTGCATCCGCCAGCTTGGGTTCAAAGGCGTCATGGTGAATGGCACCATCAACGGGCAGTTTCTGGATGATCCGAAATTCACTCCGTTCTTTGAAGCAGCCGAGGCTCTTGACGTCCCCATCTATCTCCATCCGGCGCCGCCGCCCAAGCCCGTCATGGACGCCTACTACAGCGGGCTCCCTGGCCAGCTTGGCTTTGCCCTCGCTACCGGCGGCTGGGGTTGGCACGTGGAAACGGGCCTGCATAGCCTGCGCCTGATTATCACCGGCGTCTTCGATCGCTTCCCAGGGCTGAAAATCATCATCGGCCACATGGGAGAAAACCTTCCGTTCTCGATGGCCCGCGCCCAATCCGTATTCGAGCGCGCCACAGTGAACCTGAAACGACCCTTCGGCGAATATTTCCAGGACCACTTCTATCTCACCACCAGCGGCTACTTCACCACTCCGCCATTCCTCTGCATGCTGCAAGTGGTGGGAGTGGATCGCATCCTGTTCTCCGTCGATTACCCGTTCAGCCCAAACGCGGTAGGCCGTAAATTTCTGGACAATCTTCCCATCAGTTCCGAGGACTTAGAGAAAATAGCCCACAGCAACGCCGAAAAGCTCCTGAAGCTCTGAGGGAGCCCGTCAATCTCACAGTTTGCGAACAAAATCGTAATTTTGATCCTATTGCTCGTAGTTAGACCTCCGACCGAATATTCCGCGTTGACTCCACGTTTAATACGTGTTACACGTATAACACGTGCTGAATCGGAGGTTGTTATGGCGACAGCAAATGACAATGGAAAACAGAATCTGACAATCAGCCTCGACAGGCAAACCATTCAAAAGGCCAAGATTCTCGCTGCCCGCCGTTCAACCTCCATCAGCGGTCTTCTGGCTCGTCAAATTGAGCTCCTTATAGGTGAAGAAGAAGCCTACGAACGAGCTGAGCGGCAGGCCATGATGTTGCTTGACCAAGGTTTTCACTTGGGAGGCGTAACTCGAGTCAGCCGGGATGAACTGCATGAGCGATAAGACATTCATCGATACGGATGTCTTGATCTACGCGCATGACATAGACGCAAATGCAAAGCACCAAATCGCAATGGCGGTTCTCCAAAGGCTTTGGAGCGAGAAATCGGGCGTTCTTAGCACGCAAGTGCTCCAGGAGTTCTACGTTAACGTCACACAAAAGATCCCGACTCCCTTGTCAAGGGATTTGGCCCGTCTTGTGGTAAGCAACTATGCGATCTGGTGCATGGAAACCACTCCAACAGATATTTCGGCGGCATTTCGAATCGAGGACGAATCGCGGATCGGATTCTGGGATGCCCTAATTGTTTCATCTGCCGGAAAAAGTGGCGCGACGCGGATTCTCTCGGAAGATTTGAACGCCGGACAACGGATCGCCGGCATTCTTGTTGAGAATCCCTTTGCCGGCATTAGTTAGTATTTCGCCGGTTGAGTCTTTACACTAAGCGCGGCGCGTGCTAACTTTATTTCCCGTAACCGCCATCGTAGCGCCAGGCGGCTGGGCCACTGCTAAACGACCCTTCAGCGATTTTGTCGCAGCCCGTACCCTTCCCAGGAATCGGAACCCGTCTCTGCCGAAGCTACTGTCATTTGGAACGACCCAGCGTACGACGGCGGAGGCCATAAAGGGGAAATCTTGCTCAAACTGCGCAAAGTAGAGTTGGTGGGCTTCAAATCGTTCTGTGAGAAGACCCAGATCACCTTCAGCGGCAGCGGGCTGACGTGCATCATCGGGCCCAACGGCTGCGGCAAATCCAACATTGTGGACGCCATTTCCTGGGTCCTTGGCGAGCAGAGCCATAAGTCGCTCCGCGCCGAGCGGATGTCGGACTGCATTTTTAACGGCACCGCGAAGCGCCCGCCCATGGGGCTGTCGGAAGTGACGCTTACGCTGGTCGATCCCGAACTCGTCGAGGCGGCGAAGTTTGTTCTTGGCGGCGCTGACGAAATGCCTGCGGCTGGCCCTATCGCAGTGCCCGATAGCGCGTATGGCTTTACGGAAAAGGCTTTTAACACAGAGGGCACGGAGACCACAGAGGACGGAGGGGAGAATAGCAGCGACGACGTTTCAGATGTGGACGACTCCGCGAGTATTCACGATGGATCGAAATTTCCTGAAGAAAAAACGAGCTGCTGAGAAACCGGCGATGCATCTGAAGCCGGGCGAAGTGGTGGTGGGCCGGCGGCTGTATCGCTCGGGACAGAGCGAGTACCTCATCAATGGCCGCGTCGCGCGCCTGCGCGACATTCAAGATCTCTTCATGGGCATCGGCCTGGGCCCGGACTCCTACGCCATCATCGAACAGGGACGAATCGGGCAGATTCTCAGCTCGAAGCCGACCGACCGGCGCGCCATCATCGAAGAAGCGGCTGGAATCACAAAATTCAAAACGAAGCGGCGTCTTGCCGAAGCCAAACTCGAATCGTCGAAGCTCAACCTTTCCCGCATCAACGATATTTACGTGGAAGTGGAGAAGCAGCTCGCCTCGCTCAAGCGGCAAGCCTCGAAAGCGCGACGGTACGTGGAGATTCGCGAGCAGATGCGCGGCTCTACTGCGCCAAGTATTAGCGAGCAAGGCAAAGGAACTCGACCTCGATGCGGAACGCTTGGCCGGATTGCTGGGCGAAATCTGCGCAGCACGAATCGCAGCAGGCGCAGTCGGTAAACCAGATGGAAACCGAGCAGGAGCGGCTCGGCACTCGCACCTATGAACTCGAAGGCGAGTTGCGGCAACACCAGAACGTGCTCGGACAGACAGCGCTCGAATTGGACCGCAGCGAGAACCGCATTCTCTTCAACCGGCAGCGCACCGAGGAACTGACCGGCCGCCGCCAACAACTCCATTTCGAGATCGAACAGGCGTCCGCGCAGGCCGCTCAAGTGGAAGCGCGCGCAAACGCACACGGGAATCGGTGTAGCGGCGCTCCAGGGCGATGTGGCGCGCATCGAAGCCATCCTGGCAACGCTGGCCGCCGCGACCGCGGAAATTTCCGGCGCGCACGAATCCACGGAAGCGCGCATCGCCGCGCTGCGGCGCTCCGCCGCCGAACTCGGAGATGAATTAACGCGTCTGCACGGCGAGCAGGCGCAGGCCGAACAGGCCTTGGCGCATCACGTCGAAGGCGTGGCGCGCTACGAGCGGCAGGAGCAACAACTGCTTGAGGAATCGCTGCACCATCGCGAGCGCGCGCAAGCCGCGGATTTGCAGTGGCATTCGGTCCTCGAGCGCTCGCGCAGCCTGGAACAGATCGTGAAGAACGCGCAGGAACGAATCACCGAGCTGCGCCGCGAACAACACGAAATCACGGCGCAGGCGGAAAGCTCCCGCGATGCGCTGGCCGGGGGCCGCGCGCGCCGAGCCTCGGTCGAGCAAATCCTGAACGATCGCTCCTATACCGCGGACGCTGTGCAGAAACTGTTTGCGTCCAATCAAGGCGGCGATGATTCCGGCGGGTTCCGCGCCGTCGGCGTGCTGGCCGATTACGCCGAAGTCGAGCAGCAATATGAGAGCGCGGTCGAACAATTTCTGCGCGACGAATTGGAATACGTCGTGGTGGAGACATTCGATGTCGCGCGCGCGGGCATCGCGATTCTTCGCGAGGAAGTCGGCGGGCGCGCCACGTTCTTCGTGGACTCGCTTCGCAAACTGAATTTGCAGCCGAATGAACCGATTGTGCCATTCGAGATCGAAAAGCAAACCGTCTCGCGGCTCGACCGTCTCGTGGAATTCCGCGATCCGCTGGGCCCGGCGGCAAAGCAATTTCTGCCTCGGCTGCAATCGGCGTTTCTTGGTGGCAGAGGCAGCCGTGGCGGAGCGCCTCGCGCGCGAAAATCCCGCGTACTCGTTCGTCACGCCCGATGGCACTACGTACCAGGGCCGCGTGGTGAGCGGCGGCCGCCCCTCCGAAGCGGGACCTTTGGGCATGAAGCGCGAATTGCGGTCGCTCGATGCCGAAGTGTTGCAGCTCGAACGCGCGGCTTCGGAAGCGCAGGCGGCGCTGCACCACATCGAAGAAGAGCTTCGCGCGGCCGGACTGACGCTCGAGCAGGCCACGGCGCAGCACGTGGAATCGGAGAAGCATGGCCGTCGCGGCGACATTGCAGCGCGATCAGGCGCGAGGCGACATGGTGCGGCTCGGCATGGAATTGAGCGCCTGCCAGACAGAACTTGCGCGGATGCGGAACGATGCAGCAGCTGCGCGAGCGGCGCGCGGAGGCCGCGCAGCGGCGGCGCAGCGAAGTTTCGGACGCCCGCGTCCGCCGCGGAACAGGAAATCGCGCAGGCCATGGAACAGCAGAGTCGCGCTGCGGCAGACCGCGCAGGCGAAACAGGAAGATCTGGCGGCGCGGCGCGCGGAGATGGCCACGCTGGCGGAACGCCTGGCGAGCGCGGAATCGCTCGCGGCACGCATGGCGCAAGAGCTGCAAGAACTTGCCGGCGCGGCGCGCGTCTCTCGTTTCGCAACAAGATTTGCTGCTGCAGGAACAAGAACAACTTTCGGCGCAAACCGCGGAACACCAGCGGCAGGTGCAATCGCTGCGCGCCGAGAAACAGCGCCTGGAAGCGCGCGGCATCGAAATGGAGCGGGAATTCGAGCAGACGCGCGTTCGCTCGACGCAGGTGGACGATGCCCTGCGCATGGCGCGGCAAAAACTCGGCGATTTCCGCGAAGAACGCGGCAAACACGAGATCGAGCGCGCCCGCAACGATTCCGAACGCGAACACCTGCGGCAATCCTGCATCGAGGAACTGAACGCGCAGCCGGAGGATCTGATCGCGGAATTCCCTGCCCTGCTTTCGGGCGAGGAACTTCGCGTCGCGGACTCGCAATACCACGAGATGAAGTCCCGCATCGAGTCCATGGGCCCGGTCAACATGATGGCGCTCGAGGAATACAATGAATGCGAGCAACGGTTCGAATTCCTCGGCCGCGAGCGGGACGACCTGCTGCAATCCATCGCCGATACGCAGCAGGCCATCACGGAGCTCGATCAAGTCTGCAAACAAAAATTCGAGGAAGCCTTCGCGATCATCAACCAGACACTTTGCCACGGCATTCCATACGCTGTTCGGCGGCGGCACGGGCGAGATGCGGCTGTCCGAACCGGACAGCTCGGGCGAGCCGGGCATCGACGTGGTGGCGCAGCCCCCGGGCAAACGCTTGCAGAACGTGCTGCTGCTTTCCGGCGGCGAAAAGGCGATGACGGCTTTGGCGCTGCTGATCGCGATCTTCCGCTATCAGCCGAGCCCGTTCTGCATCCTGGACGAAGTCGACGCGCCGCTCGATGAGGCCAACGTCGGGCGCTTCACCAAACTCGTGTCGGAAATGAGCGCGGGCACGCAGTTCATCGTCGTGACGCACAACCGCAAGACGATGGAGATGGCTTCGGTGCTCTACGGAGTCACGATGCAGGAACCGGGCGTCTCGAAACTGGTGTCGGTCCGCTGGGATGAGCCCGCGGCCGCGCAAGCCGCCACCAACGCCGCGTAATCAGCCACAGCATGGCGCAGAGCATTCTACCAGAGAAAAACAGAAACCTATTCTCTTGCTTCAGGTTTATTCTCTGTGATCTCGTGCGATCTCTGTGCCTCTGTGGCACGCTTCCCGTAAAAGTTTTCCACTTTTAGTTTTTCTTCTCCGTTGACATCGGCGGACCATGCGCTAGAATACCCGCCTCTCAAAAGGAATGTGTCACCCGTGGCTTCTCCACAAATGAACGCAATCGTATGGGAGACAAGTCTCCCCGGAATTCAGTTTCTCAATCGCGGGAAGGTGCGCGATCTCTACGAAGTGGGCGACCGCCTGCTGATCGTGGCAACGGACCGGCTGTCGGCGTTTGACGTTGTTCTGCCTACGCCAATTCCCGACAAGGGACGCGTGCTGACGCAGCTTTCCCTCTTCTGGTTCGACCTGCTGCGCGACGTCATCCCCAATCACGTCCTGACTGCGGCGGATTTCCCGCCGGAACTCGCGGCGTACCGCGCGCAGCTCGACGGCCGCTCGATGCTCTGTCAAAAAACGAAGCCCCTGCCGATGGAATGCGTCGTGCGTGGCTACTTGTCCGGCTCCGGATGGAAGGATTATCGCGCCACCGGAAAAGTCTGCGGGATTTCGCTGCCGGCGGGCCTGCGAGAATCCGAGCGGCTGCCGGAAGCCATTTTCACGCCCTCGACAAAGGCCACGTCGGGTCATGACGAAAATATTTCGTTCGATGAAGCGGCATCACGCATCGGCGGCGAGCTCGCCGAACGCGTTCGCGCCGTGAGCCTGGAAATTTACCGGCGCGCGGCTGCCTATGCCGAGCCTCGCGGAATTATTCTGGCGGACACAAAATTTGAATTTGGCCTCGCCGGCGATCAACTGATCTGGATTGACGAAGCCCTGACGCCGGATTCTTCGCGTTTCTGGCCGGCGGACGGCTACCAGCCCGGCCGCGCCCAGCCCTCGTTCGACAAGCAGTATGTCCGCGACTACCTCGAGCGGATCGGGTGGAACAAGCAGCCGCCCGGTCCGGAACTCCCCCCCGAAGTGGTTGAGGCGACACGGGCAAGGTACCGGGAAGCGTATCGGCAGTTAACAGGCCACGAACTCAAGTAAATCAGGCTGGCACTTCCGGCCGCAGATAATTCTTGTGCGGAGCGTGCGACCTTGAAAGATCAACTGGAGGCCCTGGTCGGGCAAATGGTGGAGCGTGGAATCCAATTTGATGAGGCCATCAACGAATTCGAAAAGAAATTCATCAAGCGCGTCCTGGACCGGTCCCGCGGCAACCAGTCGCGCGCCGCACGCCTGCTCGGAATTCACCGGAATACACTCAGCCGAAAGATCGATCTCTACAAGCTTGACCACCGGCATCCACGGCGCTCTTGATTCGCCATCCGCGCCGCGTCCTGTAGGGGCATCCGCCACGGCGGACCGTGCCCCTACAGATGCAAGCCTGACTCCCGTGTGCGGGGCACACGTCGAGACCCTCGCTCGGAACGAGCACCGAAAACGGAAAGAAAAATGGCCCCGAGAATTCATCGGGGCCATTTGATTTTTCCCAGGTATTGGAAGACTCAGTTGGCGGGAGCTTTTTTCGCCGGAGCCTTCTTGGCTGGCCCCTTCTTCGGGGCGGCCTTCTCTTCCGGAAGGTCCTCGGTGTTGATCTTGCCTTTGTCCCACGTCAGCAGGAACGGAGTCTGCGTGTAGCTCACCAGTGTGCCGGTGAATCGAACGACCGCGTCCTTTTCAAGACGCTTGCTTCCGGCTGGCCAACGACTTTGACTTCCATGTTGGGCTCGGTGGCCGCCTCGATTTCCTCCGGCGTCGCGCCGCGGAACACCTTCAAGTTCACGTTATCGCCGTCCACCGCGGGCGCTTCCATGAATGCGGACGCCAACGTCCGGATACTCGAGGCCGCAGCTCGCCAGCCACATCACCTTGCCCGCATCGCCGCCCGCTTTGAGCGCCGGCAGGAAATTCGCCGTGTCGTCACGCGCCTTTTGCAGGTCGGCTGCGCTGGGAACGTTCAGGGTGGCGGGCTTGTCTGCCGAACTCCCCGCGAGCGTTACGAGCTCCGTAATCTGGTCAGTAACAAGCTGGTCGCAGGCGGGCTGCTGGTACCGGATGAGCTGGTTCTTGAGGTAGGTCTGAACCTGCGCGGCGTTCGGGGCCTTAAGAGCAATGGAACGCGCCAGTTCCCAGAAGCCATCGGTCCCCTGTGGCGGAGTCATTTGCAAATAGACAACGCCCAGACGGAAATGGGAAACCGCGTCGGTCGGATCGGTCGCCAGGACGGCCTTATAGTAAGTAGCGGCGGAAGGATAATCCTTCAAGGACATCGAGGTCATCGCGGCAATCGTATTGAACAAAACCGTGTAGCCCTTCTTCGTCTGATCGTAGGCGTCCTGAGCCATTGCATCTGGCTTCTTCCAATCGTCGAGCGACTTCAAGCCTTGCGACGGCGGCGTCGCGCGCTTTGGTCTGCACGTCGGGTGTCTGGAGGGTTTCTCGCTTGAGCCGACATAGTAGGCCTGCGCGCGCGCGACTTCAGCTTCCAAGCGCCCCTGCGCGTCAATCTTGTCGCCGAGCGCGATCTGCCGGTCCGCATACTCCAATGTCCCCGCATAATTCTTCAGCGCATAATCGGTCAGGTAGTAGGCGCGGTAGATGTATGGCATCAAGTGTGGAATTGGGATATTGCTTGACGAAATCATCGAGCAATTTGATTTTTGCCTGAGGATTCGTCTCCTTGTCCGCCGCTTGGTACGCGTTATATTCGGCCAGCGTGTAGGCAGGTTTCGGCGCCGCATCCTGCGGCGCGGCTAGCAATTTTCCCGTTCCAGTCCCGCGCCCAGCACGATCCACAACAGACCGGCGCCCGTCAAAATCCACTTTCGTATCATCGGCTTCCAGCCTCCTCAGCAAATTTCTGTAAAGCGAGATTGAACGCGGAAACAACTTCCAAGGGTAACGTACCGGTTCAAAACTCTGGGATTATAGGGAATCCCGCTGAATGGCGCAAGCGACATTCCCTCGTGGCTTGTCCGCCGGAGCACTCTCTGGCCGGTTGAAATCCGTACCATGCCTGCTGGTGTTAAGATGCGCTTCTCCGGGAGAAGGCAGCCCGCAGAAGGATACCATCTTTCCAGCCCTAAGGAGATGCAATGAATCGGCGAAGAGCAGGCTCACAGGTCAAGTGGCACTTGTCACCGGAGCCAGCCGCGGGATCGGGCTGGCGATTGCGCGCCGCCTGGGCCAGATGGGCGCGCGAGTGTCGCTTTGCGCGCGGAACGCAGCAAATCTGGAACGCGCGGCTTCCGGTCTGCGCGCGGCAGGCATCGAGGTACTGGCCCTGCGAACCGATGTCACTCGCGGAGACGAGGTTGCCAGCTTGGTCAGCGAAACGCAGCGCACGCTCGGGCCGGTCGACATCCTCGTGAACAACGCCGGGATTGGAATTTTTGGTCCTTTCCAGGAGCAGACCGAGGCGGATTGGAATGCCATCCTGGACACCAATCTGAAATCAGTGTTTCTGGCGAGCCGCGCTGTCGCACCCGAAATGATCCGGCGGAAAACCGGGCACATCATCAATATCGGTTCGCTGGCGGGAAAAAACACATTTGCGAATGGGGCGATCTATTGTGCATCCAAGTGGGGTCTGCTCGGCTTGACCGGATGCATGGCGGAGGAGCTGCGGGCGCACGGCATCCGCGTGAGCGCGATTTGCCCCGGCTCGGTGGCCACCGAGTTTTCTCCGCACGCGGGCAAGGACCCAGTCCAGGATGCTGCAGCCGGAAGACGTGGCGCATGCGGTGGCCGCGCTGGTGACGCAGGCGCCGGGAAGCTTTATCAGCGAAGTGCAGATGCGCCCGACGCAAAAGCCGTGACGCCACGGGTTCTCCGTGGTTCTCTGTGATTCTCGGTGTCCTCTGTGTCGCGCTTATCGGAAATTAGCACAGAGAAAGCCCGGGAGGCCTAAATATTCCTCTTGACAATAGTCGTTATCAACGACTATTATGGGAGCATGTCGCAGAAACGCAAAGCCGCCAGAAAAGTCCGGGCGGCGCAAACGCAACTGGAAGGCCAGGTCTTCGTCGACCTGCTCCGCACGGCGGACGCCCTGGCCCGGGGAGCAGAGGCGCTGCTGAAGCCGACCGGCCTCTCCGCGACGCAATACAACGTCCTGCGCATCCTGCGCGGCGCTGGACCGGAAGGCCTGGCCTGCCGCGAAGTCGGTTGCCGGATGATCTCGCGTGATCCGGACATTACGCGCTTGATGGACCGGATGGAATCGCGGGGCTTGATCGCCCGCGCGCGCGGAGAAGAAGACCGGCGCGTCGTGAAGACGCGCATCACGGCGGAAGGGCTCCGGGTTCTGGGAGAGTTGGACGCGCCCGTCCAGGAACTGCACCGCCGGCAACTGCACCACCTCCCGTCGAAAGAGCTGCGGCAACTGTCGCGCCTGTTGGAGCGGGCGCGCGCGCAAGCGGAAACGCCGTGCTCGCCGGAGTGATTTTGTGAGTCCAATGATCACATGACACGATTTTTATCAAATACGTAATTAATTCTAAGGAGGAACCACCATGAACGCAGCAGTGACCGGAACGTCCCAGGCCCCAAGTCCAACGCAATGGCAGATTGACCCTGCCCATTCGGCCGCGCATTTCAGCGTGCGGCATTTGATGATCTCGAACGTCCGCGGCGAGTTCAGCCAAGGTCAGCGGCAACGTCGTTCTCGACCCGTCCGATCTCACGAAATCGACCGTCGAGGTAAGCGTGGACACCACGTCGATCGACACCCGCGAACCGCAACGCGACGAGCATCTGCGCAGCGCGGATTTCTTCGACGTGGCGAACCACCCGGCAATTACATTCCGCTCGAAGACAAATCTCGCCCGCCGGCGCGGACCGATTCAAAGTGACGGGCGATCTGACGATCCGCGGCGTCACGCGCGAAGTGACCTTCGATGTGGAGGGCCCCACCCCGGCCGTCAAAGATCCCTGGGGAAATGTCAGAGCCGGCGTGTCCGCCACGGCGAAAATCAATCGGAAAGATTTCGGATTGGTTTGGAACGCCTTGATGGAAGCCGGCGGAGTCGTCGTCGGCGACGAGGTATCGATCACCTTCGAAGCCGAATTGATCCAGAAGGCTCCCGCGAGCGACGCAAAGTAGCCGGCGCGAATGCCATCGGCAATCAGTACACGAAACGACGGACGGATGGGCGTTGCCCATTCGGCGGCTGCTGTTCAGGATGCGTTCAAATCCTAACAAGAGAAAGAGAAGCCCCCACAAAAATGGAAAAACTTGCAGAGACACAGAATCCCATTCACGATTTGATCCGGCGGCGATGGAGCCCGCGGGCGTTTTCCGAGCGCCCTGTCGAACCTGACAAACTGCGCAGCGTGCTGGAAGCGGCGCGCTGGGCTCCTTCGTCGCGAAATGAACAACCCTGGGCCTATCTCGTCGCGACGCGCGAAGATCCCGAGAGCTATGAAGCGGCTGCTCGGAGTGCTGATGGACATGAATCGCGCCTGGGCGCAGAAAGCTCCCGTGCTGATCTTGACCCTCGCACACACGCACTTGGACAAAAGATGGGACGCCCAACCGGCACGGGTTCTACGATGCGGGCCAAGCCACCTCGAATCTGTTGCTACAGGCTACTTCACTCGGCCTGGCAACTCACCAGATGGGCGGCTTCGATGTAGAGGCCGCTAGACAGCGCTTTCATGTGCCTTCAGGGTGGGAACCTGTGAGTGTGATGGCGCTCGGCTATCCCGGAGAGGTAGAATCCTTGCCGGAACCTTTACGCGAGCGCGAGATGGAGCAACGCCGGCGCAAGCCGCTTGAGGAATTTGTTTATTCAGGGACTTGGGGGCATCCAGCCCCGATCCTGGATCACTCTGGGAAAAAATGAACGAGTTGCTGCAATTCGTTGTCCGGCATGGTTACACGCTGGTGTTCGCCTGGGTATTCCTCGAACAGGCCGGGCTGCCGATCCCTTCTGCGCCGTTGCTTCTTGCCGCGGGGGCGCTTTCGGGAACCCACGGGATGAATTTGTGGCTGGCGATCACGTTTGCGGTGCTGGCATGCCTGATGAGCGACTCCATGTGGTACGAATTGGGGCGCCGAAAAGGGGTTCGAGTTCTGCAGTTGCTCTGCCGTATATCCCTCGAGCCGGATTCGTGCGTGCGGCGGACACAGGTGAGGTTCGGAAAAAGCGGCGCGCGTGTGCTCCTGATCGCCAAGTTCATCCCAGGGTTGAATGCCATGGCGGCCCCGCTGGCGGGGATCATCCGCATGGGCTGGCGGAGGTTCGTCCTGTTCGACGCGCTGGGCGCTTTGCTTTGGTCCGGCGCGTTCATGATCATCGGCTACGTGTTCAGCGGCGAGCTGGAACGAATCGCGGGCCGCGCGGCTTACCTGGGAGAATGGCTGCTGGTCCTGATCCTCGCCGCTTTCGCGGGCTACATCGGCTGGAAATTTTACAATCGCCGGAGATTCTTGCGTAAGCTGAGAATCGCCCGAATCACCCCCGAGGAACTCAAGAGTAAAATCGATTCGGGCGAGGACGTCATCATCGTGGACCTGCGCCACGCGCTCGATTTTGAAGCGCAGCCGGAAACGATTCTCGGGGCGCTGCACATGGACGCCGCGGAACTGGAAGAAGCGCATGAAGTCATCCCCCGCGATCGCGAAATCGTCCTCTTTTGTGCGTGCCCCAATGAGGTGACGGCGGCGCGCTTGGCGCTTCTTCTGCGCAGCAAGGGAATCACGCGAATCCGCCCGCTCGCCGAAGGGTATGAAGGATGGCGCAGCCGGGGTTTCCCGATGAGCCGTCCGAAAGCGGAGCCGCGGGACGCGCAACCTGTGGTGGCCTAGTTTTTCGCGGTAAGATGCACGGATGAACAAGAGATGCGTCTGGGCCATTGCGGGAGGCAGTATTGCGGCACTATTCCTGCAAACGAGCGCCGCGTTTCCGCAAAGTAATCCCGCAGTCCCAACTTTTTATCGCGACGTTCTGCCGATTCTCCAGAAACATTGCCAGAATTGCCACCGGCCAGGCGAAATGGCCTTTCCATTGATGACTTACGGCCAGGCGGCGGCACGCGCACGCGGCGATTCGGGAATCGGTTGCCGCAAAAAAAATGCCGCCCTGGCTTGCCGATCCGGATTACGGCCACTTCTCGAACGATCCATCTCTTTCGCGAAATGAAATCAAGATGTTGGCGATGTGGGCCGATGTCGGCGCGCGCGCCGGAGACCCGCACGAAGCGCCGCCGCCGCTTCGTTGGACGGAAGGCTGGAACATTTCTCCGCCCGATGTTCTGATCGAGATGCCAAAACCGGTAACTCTTGCTTCCAAAGGAGACATCGATTACACGTACGAGATTCTGCCAACGCACTTTCGCGAGGACCGTTGGGTGCAAATGGCGGAACTCCGCCCATCGAGTCGTGCGCACGTGCATCACGCGGTCGTCTATATACGGCCGCCCGGCTCGAAATGGCTTCGCAATGCCCCAGTCGGCGTGCCGTTCACTACGACAAGCTTGACGGACGAACAAGGCCGCCGCGATACGCATTGGACCGATAGCGATATCCTGCTCGTCTACGCGCCGGGCAGCGCACCGGAAATTTGGGCCTCCGGGATGGCTAAATTCATCCCGGCCGATTCCGACCTGGTGATCCAGATGCACTACATGGCCATGGGTCATGCCGCCAGTGACCGGACAGGCGTTGGCTTGGTCTTCGCGAAACAACCTCCGCGGCAGCGCGTGCTGACATTGCAGTTGACCAACGACCATTTCGTGATTCCTCCGCGTGACGGCGAATATCGCGTCGAAGCGCGCGGATCGCTGCCAAACGACGCGACGCTTCTCCGGTTCTTTCCGCATATGCACTGGCGTGGGAAAAAGTTTGAATACAATTTGATTCACGCCGACGGCCGCATCGAGCCCTTGCTCAAGGTTCGCTGGGATTTCGAGTGGCAATTGGGCTACCAACTTGCCGAGCCGCTCCCGTTGAAAGCGGGAACCGTGCTCCAAGCAGTCGCCTGGTACGACAACTCCAGCCAGAACCCTCATAACCCCGATCCCAACCAGGAGGTCCGGTGGGGCGAGCAAACCTACGAAGAGATGATGGTGGGTTTTTTCGATGTCGCCGTCGCGGCGGATCTCGACAAGTGGAAATACTTCATGCGGGGTAACGGCAGCGCGCCCGCCCGTTAAAGCCGCGGCAGTACGATCCCCTGCTGGGCCTGATACTTCCCCTTCTTGTCCTTATAGGAAATCTCGCACTCCTCGTCGGATTCAAAGAATAGGACCTGGCAGAGGCCTTCGTTGGCATAAATCTTTGCGGGGAGCGGCGTGGTGTTGCTGATTTCCAGTGTGACGAAGCCCTCCCATTCCGGTTCAAACGGCGTGACGTTCACGATGATTCCGCAGCGGGCATATGTGGATTTTCCGAGGCAGATCGTCAAAACATTTCGCGGAATGCGAAAATACTCGACCGAGCGGCCCAGCGCGAACGAGTTCGGAGGAATCAGGCACACGGGCCCTTTGAATTCGACGAGCGAACGCGGATCAAAATTCTTTGGATCAACGATGGTGGAGTTCACGTTCGTGAAGATGCGGAAATCGTCGGCAACGCGAATATCGTAGCCGTAGCTGGAGACGCCGTAACTGATGACGCCTTCGCGGACCTGGCGGTCCTCAAACGGCTCGATCATCTTGTGTTCGAGAGCCATCTTGCGTATCCAACGGTCGGGCTTTACCGACATCCGGGCCTCCTGTGGAATCCGTGCGGCGCGCATCTTAACCGAGCGCGTCCAGCTTGACAACCCGCAACTGCATGTCTAGCATAGCTTGCCGTTGGGAAGCGGGAGGCTGGTGTGATCAAGCTCGATATAGTCAACGCAGTGGTAAACAAGACCGGCGTGACCCGGACCAAAGCGGAGCAGGCCGTCGAGACGGTCTTCGAAGCCATGAAGACCGCTCTGGGCAAGGGAGAACGAATCGAGTTGCGCCGCTTCGGCGTGTTCAACGTCCGCCCGCGCAAGACCGGCATTGGGCGGAACCCGCGCACCGGCCAGGAAGTCAGCATCCCTCCCGGCAAGGCTGTGCGCTTCAAACCCGGCAAGGAATTGCAAACGCTCTGAAACCGCATTTGCACAGCGTGCGTTCCCCTCCAGCCATCCTGAAGCGGCCTGCCCTCATTGCGAATGGAGTTCCCGCGCGGCCAGGCGCGCATCCAATCTTTCATGAACGATCGCCAGCGAATTCGAACGCTCCTCCATGGAGACGATTCACACCCGTGGTCGAACCGGCGGACCTGCCTCCCGAGATGCTATTGGGAACAACAGCAGACGCGCTGGCAGCGGAGATCCCTCGCAATTGCCGCGCTACTATTCGTGCTCACGCTGATTTCCACGTTGGCGGTCGGAGCCAGCTTTGCCTCGTCGTATGCGCTGGGACAGTCGCCCGAAATCGACGATTTCTTTGCGATGTACGGGACGCTGCTGGCGCACCCGCGATTTCTGCTTGCCGGAGTGCCTTTCGCCTTCACGCTGCTCGGCATTTTGCTGGCGCATGAACTGGGCCACTTACTTTGCGTGCCGCTATTACGGGATTTCGGCCAGCTATCCGTATTTCATTCCCGCGCCGACGCTGATCGGAACGCTCGGCGCGTTCATCCGCATCCGATCTCCGATTTACAATCGCAAAGCGCTGTTCGATGTGGGCCTCGCCGGACCCGTGGTGGGATTTCTCTTCGCGATTCCCGCTCTGGCCATCGCGATAAGTTACTCTAAAGTGATTCCTCTTTCGCAGGCGCATCCGAGCGTCGTCTTCGGCAATCCCCTCGCGCTGCGGATTTTGCTGGCCCTGCTGCGGCCCGGCGTGCCTCCGAGCGATTTGCTGCTGCATCCGGTGGGACGCGCGGCGTGGGTCGGCCTGTTCGCGACTTCACTCAACCTGCTCCCCGGCGGGCAGCTCGACGGCGGACATATCCTCTACGCGGCGGCAAGCAAGTATCACCGCCGGGTGACACTGGGCGTCGCGCTGCTCTTGATTCCGCTCGGCTACGTGTTCTGGGCCGGATGGTATCTGTGGGCTGCGCTGCTGCTAGCCATCGGCTTCCGCCATCCACCCCTACTCTACCAATGGGAACCGCTCGACCGCACGCGACTGCTCTGGACCGCCGTCGCAGTCCTGATTTTTATTTTGACTTTCATGCCCATGCCGGTGCTCGTCCGAGGGAACTGAAATGGTTGCTGCGCGGTTTTGTAGCGCCGGCATAAAACCTCCTGAATTCCGGTTTATACAACTTTGGTTGCGGCGCTGAAGGCGCCGCCGCATGCCAGCCCAGGGCAACGCCCTGGGTTTCGGAATCGATCGTCGCGCCCTGAAGGGGCGCAGGAATCCTCTGCCCTTTCAGGGCGGAAGAGGTACCTCGGACGCATTCCCGGGGCGTTGCCCCGGGCTAGCATGCTCCGCGCCCTTGGCGCGTCAACGTGGCTGAGTTTTCGATCGGAGAAAACTTTACGGACCAAATTTATCAGATAGTTGCTAGCCTGATTCCCATAAGATTAGAACAAGCTCAACGGGTCCACATCCACGAGGACGGCTCTCTCCGGAATTTCCTTCTCTTCGGCTGAATGCGAGTAATTCCGACAGGACGCGCGTGAGCTGCGCGCGCTTCGGAGCCTTCAGCAAAAACTGGAAGCGATACTCGCGCTTGAGCCGCGCCAGCGGCGCCGCGGCGGGGCCCAGCACTTTCACGCCGCGCGACTCCTGCGGAGCGAGAAACGCCGAGAGCTGGCGCGACCATCGAATCGCATTTTCGATTTTCGTGTCGCGCACCAGGACGCTCGCCAGCGCGGTAAAGGGCGGATAGTGCAACAGGCGCCGGAACTGCAATTCCCTTTCGAAAAAAGCGAGATAGTCCTGGCGCGCGGCCAACTGGATCGCGTAGTGCTCCGGATAATACGTCTCGACGAGCACTTCGCCGGGCAGCGCGCCGCGCCCGGCGCGGCCGGCAACCTGTGTGAGCAATTGAAACGTGCGCTCGGCCGCGCGGAAATCCGGCAGGCTGAGCTGCGAATCCGCGGAGACCACCCCGACCAGCGTGACGCGCTGGAAGTCATGCCCTTTCGCGACCATCTGCGTGCCGACGAGAATATCGACTTTCCCGGAAGCAAAGTCGCCGAGCACCTGCTGATACGCGCGTTTGGTGCGAACCGCGTCGCGGTCCAGCCGCGCGACCTTGGCGCCGGGAAATTTCTCGCGCAGTTTCTCCTCGAGCTGCTCCGCGCCGGCGCCGAAAAAATAAACGTGCTCGGAGGCGCACTTCGGACACTCTTTCGGCACGCGCCGCGAAAATCCGCAGTAGTGGCACTCCAACCGGTCGCGCTGCTTGTGATACGTGAGAGAGATGCTGCAGTTCTCGCACTGAATTCCCGCGCCGCACGAGCGGCAAATGACGAACCACGAATACCCGCGGCGATTGATGAGGATCAGGGACTGCGTGCCCTGCTCGAGACGCGTGGCGATGGCTTCGCTGAGCTTCGAGGAAAGCGGCCCGGTTCGATGCGTGGCCCTGAAATCTTCGCGCAGATCCACAATTTCCACCGGCGCGAGAGGGCGATTTTCCACGCGCGATTCGAGCTGGAGGAGGTGATATTTTCCCGAGCGCGCGTTGTGAAAACTTTCGAGCGACGGCGTCGCCGAACCCAGCAGCGCCACGGCGCCCTCGAGCTTCGCGCGAACGATGGCGACGTCCCGCCCGTGATAGCGCGGAGTTTCTTCCTGCTTGTAGCTCGCTTCCTGTTCCTCGTCCACGACGACGAGGCCCAAATTTTCAAGCGGAGCGAACACGGCCGAACGCGTTCCGACCACGACGCGAGCCTCGCCGCGCCGCACGCGCCACCATTCGCGCGCGCGCTCCACTTCGGCCAGCGCGCTGTGAAGCACGGCAACGCCTCGCGCCCAGCCGCGCGCGGCAAAGCCGCCCCACCCAAAGCGTCAGCGCGATTTCCGGCACCAGGATCAACGCCGTCTTGTTGCGCGCGAGAGCCGCCTCGACAGCCCCCAGGTACACTTCCGTCTTGCCGCTGCCGGTGACGCCGTAGAGCAGGCCGACTTGAAAGACGCCCGCATCGAGCCAGCCTCTGATTTCGCCCAGCGCGCGCTCCTGATCCGCGTTGAGAATGTTCGACGGCGGCGTGTAATCCACCTCGAACAAATCTTCCTCGACCGCGAGCGGCTCTTCCCAGCTTTTCAATTTTCCCTGGCGGATCAGGCGTTCGATCAACGACCGCGAGACTCCCGAGAGTTTCGCGAGCGCCGGCAGCGGCAGCGGTCCGCGCTCCTCGGCGAGCACATGATAGATGCGCGCTTCTTTTTCCCCGAGCGAGCTCACGTCCTCCGTCGAGTTCCACGCGACGATTTTCTGCAAGCGCGCATGACGGTGCAGACGTGACTTCGCGCGCTTCCAGTTGACGCCGCCGCAACAATCGCTCCGCCGCGGCTTCTCCGCCGGGCAGCTTGCGCAACCGGTCCGCGCGGACCGGCCTGTCTTCGATGCGCAGAAGAGAAAGCAGCGCGAGTTCCGCAACCTCCGCCTCCGTGCGATTTCCCGCGGCGTCGAGTTCATCGCGACGCGCGCGACCCGCGTCGTTCAGCAGGAGTTCGCGCTCGTGCCGCAAATCCATCTGCGGCGGCAACATCGCGCGAAAAACTTCTCCCGGCGGCGCGACATAGTAGCCGCCCACCCAGCGTCCCAACTCGATCAGCTTCGGCGCGAGCGCGGGAATCGGATCCAGCGCCTCGACAATTTCCTTGACGGTCTTGACGCGCGCGGGGTCGGGCCTGCGGCTGGAGACTTCGACAACAACTCCCGTCATGGCTCGATTGCGAAATGGAACCAGAACGCGGCTGCCAACGCAAATCGAGCCCGCAAGGCGCTCGGGAATCGCGTATGTGAATGCGGAACGCAGCGGGACCGGCAGCGCGACTTCGCAGTAGGTGGCAGGCATGTGCGGAAAGTAGTAGTAGCACAGGCTTCAGCCTGTGTGGTTTTGATTTTCGTTAGTCCAGAAAAGCACACAGGCTGAAGCCGTGCTACGCGATATTATAGCGGCCGTCAGCGGGAAGGTTTCTTCGGTTGCAAACCCAGAATGCGCCATGACCTTCTGCAAGTCCTTCCAGACTTCACTTTTCGCGGCCGGGTTGCGCAGCAAATACGCGGGGTGATACGTGGCCATCAGCTTCGTATTGCGAAAGTCAAACCAGTTGCCGCGGAATCGTGAGATCGAGTCTTTCGTCTTCAGCAATGTTTGCGCGGCGACAGCACCGAGGCAGACAATCGCCTTCGGCGCGATCACGTCAAGCTGGCGGTATAAATACGGCGAGCACGTCGCGACTTCGTTGTCTTCCGGCTTGCGATTTTCCGGCGGGCGGCACTTCACGACGTTGCAGATGTAGACGTCTTCGCGCTGGAGCCCCATCGCTTCGATCATCTGCGTGAGCAATTTTCCCGCGCGCCCCACGAACGGCAGTCCTTGCATGTCTTCGTCGTGCCCGGGACCTTCGCCGACGAATACGAGTTCGGCGCGCGGGTTTCCCGCACCGAAAACTATTTTGTTCCGCCGCTTGTGCAAACGGCAACGCGTGCATTCGCCCAAATTTTCGCGCATGAGTTCGAGCGTATCGCCCTCGACGCGGTCCATTGCCTCAAACAACGAAACCTCTTGAATCACCGGCAGAACGAGCGCCGGCGCGGCCCGATTTACGGAAGAAGTTGCGGCGGACGTTGGGGTAGACACAGCGGCCGGCGCGGCAGGCGCCATGGTTTGTAACGGAACCGCCAACGCCTTACCAGAACGTTTCCCCATGGTCCTCCGGTCAATGTAAAACTCCCCGAGATTCAAATCGTCGAAGTAATGAAGCCAGGCTTCCAATTTTTCGCGTGGGTGTCTGGGAGGCGGGAATCCATCGGGAGGTCAGCGCGCGCGCTGCGTGGCGGATATTTCGTTGCTGGCGTGGCGCAATTCTAGCACGCGGTCCAGAATGCGGTGAGCCGCGTCGATCTTCGGCATGCGCGGAAATGCCTTTTCGCTGCCGTCGCGCGAGTACAGCGTGATGATGTTGGTATCGTGATCGAACCCAGCGCCCTCGGCCGTCACGTCGTTGGCGACGATCAGGTCGGCCTGCTTCGATTCCAGCTTGGCGCGCGCGTGCTCGGCCACGTGGTCGGTTTCCGCGGCAAATCCGACGACAATCCGTCCGCCCTTTTCCCGCGCGATGCCGGCCAAGAATGTCCGGAGTGGCCTCGAGCTCAAGTGTCACGCGGCCATCACCGCGCTTCATTTTCTTCGTCTCCGGCGCCACCGGCCGGTAATCGGCCACGGCCGCGGCCATGATTACTGCTGTGGCACGTGGCAAGTGCTCAATGCACCGCCGCGCGCATCTGCTCGGTGCTGCGCACGGAAATAAATTCAACGCCCTGCGGCGGATCGAGCCGCGTCGGGCCGCTGATCAACACCACGCGAGCGCCGCGCCGCACGGCTGCCTCCGCCAGCGCGTAACCCATCTTGCCGGAAGAGCGGTTCGTGAGATAGCGCACGGGGTCGAGATCTTCGCAAGTGGGTCCGGCGGTCACGACCACGGTTTCATTTTCCAGATCGTGCTCGATGCCCAGCCGGCCGCACACCGCCTTGGCGATGGCCTCGACGCTGGCCAGGCGGCCCGCTCCGGTCATGCCGCAGGCCAGATAACCCTCTTCGGGAGGAACGACGTGGACGCCGCGGGCGCGCAGCGCGTCAATATTTTCCTGCGTCGCCGCGTGCTCCCACATATTGACGTTCATCGCGGGGGCCACCACCACGGGCGCGGTTGTTGCGAGATAGAGCGTCGTCAGGAAATCGTCCGCAACGCCCCGCGCCATTTTCGCGATGACGTTCGCCGTGGCCGGCGCCACGACCAACAGGTCGATCCGCTGCGCGACGGCGATATGCTCGATCGCGCTTTCCACGTTGGCGGCCGCGGATTCATCGCCGAACATTTCGGTGATGACTTTTTGTCCGGTGAGCGCCGCAAACGTCAGCGGCGTGACGAACTCCTGCGCGCTCCCGGTCATGACCACTTGCACATCGATGCCTTCTTGCTGGAGCCTGCGCACCAGCTCGGCGGCCTTGTAGGCCGCCACGCCTCCGGAAACACCCAGTGCCACACGCATGGACGCCGCGGCGCGTTACTCCTTGCGCCGCTTCCCTTCTTCGATCTCGGCGGGCGTCAGCGGCAACTGATATTCGAGGACGCCCGCGTTCAATTCTTCGACCGCTACCCGCGTCGGTTTATGGGATCGTGGATTTGCCACCAGCGGCATGGCTCCCGACATCAACTGCCGGGCCCGCCGAGCCGCGACCACGACAAATGCAAACTTGCTATCCGGTGCCTGACTCTCAACCGTCATGAGATCTTTACCCTCCAAATGATTCCAGAATTTTGCGTGCGCGGTCGCTCAAGCAACTGCGAAGACAGCGCGCCGCCACTGTGATCGCCTGCACTTCGCGTCCGGCGCGCTCCACTTCGTCATTGACAACCAGAAAATCGTACTCCGTATAACGCTGGATTTCCTGCTGCGCCCGCTCCAGCCGCCGCTTGATTTCTTCGTCCGAATCCTGGCCGCGGGCGCGTAACCGCCGCTCAAGTTCGTCCCGCGCCGGAGGCAGAATAAAAATGGCCACCGCGGCGGGCAGTTTCTGTTTTACCTGCTCGGCGCCCTGGACGTCAATCTCGAGCACCAGGTCCAGGCCCTTGCGCCGCGCCTCCTCCAGCCAACGGCGCGGCGTGCCATACCGATGTTTGCCGAAGACGCGGGCGTATTCCAGAAACTCGCCCTGGCTGGCCCTGCGGTCAAATTCCTCTTCGGAAATAAAATCATACCATTTTCCGGGGCTTTCCGTGGCCCTCGGCGGCCGCGTGGTGCTGGAGATCGAAAACATCGTCCCCGGAACCTCCAGCATCTTCGCCACCAGCGTGGATTTTCCCGAACCGGATGGCCCGGAGACGATGAACACCAGCGGCTGTTGTGCTTGGGCTATCGTCATTCGACGTTTTGCGCCTGTTCGCGAAGTTTCTCGATGTCGGATTTTACTTCGAGCGCAAACGTAGTGATCGCCAGGCCTTCGGACTCGACGCCGGGAGTCTTGGAGAGCAACGTATTGGCTTCCCGTTGCATTTCCTGCAAAAGAAAATCGAGTTTCTTGCCCGCCTCGCCGGCGCCGGCGAGCAATTTTCCGAACTGCTCCACGTGGCTGCGCAGCCGCGCCAGTTCCTCGGTGACGTCACTGCGCTCCGCGAGCAGCGCGGCTTCCTGTGCCAGCCGGGCCGGGTCGATCTGCGCGCCACTCAGCAATTCGCTCAATTTCGCTTCCAGCCGGCGCGCGAATGCCGGACGCACGCGCTCGGCAAGCGATTCGATCTCCGCCGTCTTTTCCGCAATCCGCGCAAGAAGCCCCTGCATTTCTCCGGCAAGCGTTTGCCCTTCGGACCGGCGCATGGTTTCCAGGCGCCCCAACGCCTGCTCCAGGCAGGCTTCCAGTTGGACGCCCAGCCGTTCCTGCGCCTCTTCGCTTTGCAGTTCGCTGGTCACACCCGGAGCGGCCACGACGCCCGGCAATCGGAATAGCGCGATCAGGTCCGGTTCGGTCTTCACGCCGAACTGTCCCCGCAGCTCCTCGACCGCTTTCATATAGGCTTCGGCCACCTCGCGATTCACTTCCACGGAAGCAGGACCGGCCGATTCGTAATAGACGTTGACGTCCACGTGGCCCCGCCGCAAACGGTTGCGGATCGCCAGCCGGATACGCGGTTCGAACACTTCGAAGCCGTCCGGCATGCGAAGATGAAGGTCGAGAAAGCGGTGGTTAACGCTGCGCAGGTTGATTCGCAACGACCACCCGTCTCGCTCGATGCGCGCCTGCGCGAAGCCCGTCATCGAATGAATCCCGGCGGATGCGGCGGCGGCCTTCATCCCTGGGCCTTCGGCGCGGGAATTACGGCGTCATCCGTGTCGGCAAATTGCAATTCGTACAGCCGCGCGTAGGTGCCGCCCCTCGCGAGAAGCTCCTGATGCGTGCCTACCTCGGCAATCGAACCGTCTTCGAGCACAATAATCTTGTCCGCGCGGCGGATCGTCGAAAGCCGGTGCGCGATGACGAACGCCGTGCGCCCCATCATCAGATTCGAAAGCGCGCGCTGCACGAGCATTTCGGATTCGGAGTCCAGTTCCGAAGTCGCCTCGTCCAGAATCAGGATCGGCGAATCCTTCAGAATCGCGCGCGCGATGGCGATGCGCTGCCGCTGCCCGCCGCTGAGCCGCTGTCCGCGATCGCCGAGCATCGTCTGATAGCCCTGCGGCAGTTCCAGAATAAAATCATGCGCCAGCGCCGCCTTGGCCGCGGCTTCCACGCGTTCTTGCGGGAGGCCCGGCCGCCCATAACAGATGTTGTTCCAGACGGTATCGTTGAACAGGATCGTTTCCTGCGTCACGATCGCCATCTGTTCGCGCAGGGAACGCAGCGTAACCTCGCGCACATCCACTCCGTCCAGACGGACCGCGCCGGAATTCACCGGTACAATCGCGGCAGCAGATTCACCAGCGTGGTCTTGCCCGCGCCGCTCGATCCGACAATGGCGATCACTTCGCCGGCGCTCGCCGTGAGCGACACGTCCCGCAAAATCGGTGTCTCCGGATCGTAGCCGAAACTTACGTGGTCAAATTCCACGACTTGCGAGAACGGAGGCAGCACAGCGCACGCCGGGTTCCTCCGCGGGCTCCTCCGTGAGACCCAGATACTCGAAAACCTTGGCGCTCACTCCAAACGCCTGCTCGAATTGCTGATACACCGTGCCCAGCCCCTTCACGGGTTCATACGACTTGAACAGCGCATACACGAACGTGACGAAAATTCCCGTGGTCATCAAGCCCAGTTTGATTTGCACACGCGCATACATCAGCACGGGGACGATCACGACGGGACCCAGCAAATCCATCAACGGAGAAGTCGCCACATACGCGCGAATCCAGCGCATGTTTTCGCGCAAGAGCCGGCGCGAGGAATCGCGAAATTTTCCGATCTCAAAGTCTTCCATCCCGAAAGCCTTCACCACGCGGTTCCCGCTGACCGTTTCCTCCACGATTTGGCTCAACGTGCCGATGCCGGATTGGATACTTTCCGAGGAACGCCGGATGCGCTTGCCCAGTGTCCTCACGGGCCAGACGACCATGGGTAACAGGATGACGGAGCCGAGGGTCATCTTCCAGTTGGTCGCCAGCAGCACACCCAGCAGGAATAAAAGAGTAAAGATATGCCGGAAACCGGCGGCTAGAGAGTCCGAAAATATGTTGCGCACGCGTTCCACGTCATTGATGATCGTCGACAGCACTCGTCCGGTGGGATGATGCTGAAAGAAACCGATGGGCTGCCGGACGACCTTCGCGTACACCTGGTTTCTGAGATCGGTGACACCTGCAATTCCCGCATATTGCACCAGCGTGTTCCCGAGGTATTCGGCGATCCCCTTGCCGATAAACACCACGAAGATGGCGATGGCGAACAGCGTCCCGACACTATGAATCTGGTGAGGAAGAAAGGAGTTCAGATAAATCGGCTCGTGGGTGAAGGGATTTTGGATCAGTAAGAGTTTGTTGTCCGGCGCGCCGGGATTGAGCACCCGGTCAAAGATGGGCGCGATCATGAGCGCGATCAGCCCTTCGGCGAGGCCGACCACCGAAAGACACACCACACCTGCGGCGAGCCGCATCTTGTACGGCTTGATGTATCGCAAGAGACGGCCGAATTCTTCGCGTTTCGTCAAGGAAATTTTTGAATCCCCCAGGCTCCCACCCGTGCCGCCGACTTTGGTACGCTACGAATCGCGCGCTCGTTTGTCAAGCCGCCGCGGCCTAGCCCATTTTTTCCTTACTTGGCAAGGTCGCGATGCACGACCTTGGAAGCGTACCCCCGCCGATGGAGCGTCTTGTGCACCGATTCCGCCAGCATCACCGAACGATGACGCCCGCCGGTGCAGCCAAAGGCGATCGTCAGGTAGCTCTTCCCTTCCCGAATATAGTGCGGGATCAAATAAGTCAGCAACCCCTCGACGCGCCGCAAAAACTCTCCGGTTTGAGGAAACGAGCGGATGTAGCGGGCGACGCGCGGGTCGCGCCCGGAAAACTTACGCAACTTGGGAATGAAATGCGGATTCGGCAGAAATCGCACGTCGAAGACGAGGTCGGCATCCGCGGGAATCCCGTACCTGTAACCGAAACTCACTAGGGCAACCATCATCGGCCGCCGGTCCGTTTCTTGAAAACGGTGAATGATGAACTGGCGCAACTCGTGAACGTTGAACTTGCTCGTGTCGATGACCACATCGGCGAGTTTACGGATCGGCTCCATTAAAACGCGTTCGGTCCGCAGTCCTTCTCGCACCGGACGGTCGTGTCCGAGCGGGTGGGGCCGCCTGGTTTCGCTAAACCGCCGCAGCAGTGCCTCCTCGTGAGCCTCGATGAAGACGAGTGTCGCGGGATTCTCCGCGCGCAATTGCCGCAGGATAGCCGGAAGCTTTTCGAGCTGTTCTCCCTCCCGCGCATCCACCAGCAGGGCCGCCCGCTGAATTTCACCGCCGCTTTGCATGTGCAATTCGCTGAACGTGGGGATCAAGGCGACGGGAAGATTGTCAACGCAGTAGAAACCGAGGTCTTCAAACGTTTTGAGGATGGTGCTCTTGCCCGAGCCGCTGAGCCCGGTGAGAATCACCAGTTGCCGGGCGTCGCGCGCGGATCGGCGCTTCACTAGGTCTGGCCTAGGCCTTTACCCGGCGCTGGTGTGTGCTTGGAATGCGGAGATCTTCGCGGTATTTTGCCACGGTTCTTCGTGTGACGTGAATTCCGGCTTCGTCCAGTTTCTTGGCGATCAGGTCGTCGGTGAGCGGGTGCGCGGTGTCTTCTTCATCGATCATTTTCTTCACCAGCCGCTTCAGCGTTTGCAGCGACATGTTGTCGCCTTGCGGCCCGTTCACGGACTCGGAGAAGAAAGACCGCAATTCGACCACGCCCTGGGGCGTGTGCGCGTACTTGCTGGAGACCGCCCGGCTGACCGTGGACGGGTGCACGCCGACTTCCTCCGCCACTTCCTTGATCATCATGGGCTTGAGCTGATCGGCGCCATGATCTAGATAGTTACGTTGTCTTTCAATAATTATTTGGCAGACCCGGAGAATGGTGTGCTTGCGTTGCTCGATGCTCTTCATCAACTGCAGCGCGGCCGTGAACCGCTCCTTGACGTAGTTGCGCACGTCCCGGTCGGCGGCGTCCCGCGCCAGCAGCCGGCGGTACACGGGAGAAAGCCGAAGCTGCGGCACGTCATCGTCGTTCATGAACACTTGCCACTGGTCGTCGACTTTGCGGAAGTACACGTCCGGCTCGACCAGCCGCGCCTGCGTCTTGTTGTGGCGCAGGCCCGGGCGGGGATCGAGCTTCTTGATCACGTCCACGGCGCGCTTCACCAGTTCTACCGGGCGGTTGAGCGCTCTGGCAATTTCCTTCAACTGGTTCGCCTGCAGCAACCGGGCCAGCGGGGTTTCCGGGCTCTCTTCTTCCGCTTCGCTCGCCGCCAACGGCCGCTTCGGCAGACATTCGGAAACGATTTGCTGAGCGAGAGTGTTCTGCGAATCGAGGGTGCGAAGTTGCGTCAGCAGGCATTCGCGCAAGTTGCGCGACGCCACCCCCAACGGGTCAAATTCCTGCACCACGGCCAGCGCTTCCTCGACATCCTCCAACGAATATTTTCCGTTCTGCGAAATCTCCTCGAGCGATGCCGACAAATACCCATTCTCATCGAGGTTGCCGATAATTCCGTCCGCGATCTCGCGAACGATGTCGTTGCAAACCGTTACGCTGAGCTGCCAGGTAAGATGCTCGGAAAGGCCCTGGGCCGAGGAAAGAAACTGCTCGAACGAGGGGCGCTCATCGACTTCGCGCTCGCCGCGATCTTCATTGCCGCCGCCGCTGCCCAAATATTGGTTGAAAAAGGAGGCCACGTCGAACTCCTCGAACGGGCTGGGGGGTTCGACCTCGGGAACTTTTTCCGTCTCGGCTTTCAGAAAGGCTTCGGCGCTATAATCTTCAGTGACAATTGGATCATCCGACAATTCTTCCAGCACCGGGTTTTCGACCATTTCCTGGTTGATCATCTCACGGAGTTCGAGACGATTCAGCGCCAGAACGCTCACCATTTGGACCAGGCCCGGCGTGAGGATCTGCTTTTGCGCGACCCGGAGGTGAAGTTTTGGAGCCAGCCAGTTCATGGGAGTCAGTTCAACCGGAAATGATCGCCAAGATAAACTCGGCGGACTTCGGAATTATTGCTGAGATCGGCCGGCGTCCCCGCGGCGAGAACCTTGCCGCTCTGGACGATGTAGGCGCGGTCGGTCACGCTCAAGGTCTCGCGCACCTGGTGATCGGTGACCAGCACGCCGATCCCCTCACGGCTTAGATCGCTGATAATTTTCTGAATGTCCACAACGGTCAACGGGTCGATGCCGGAAAACGGCTCGTCCAAGAGGATAAACGCGGGTTCGAGCACGAGAGATCGCGCGATTTCCAATCGCCGCCGCTCGCCACCCGATAGTGTGTACGCTCCGTTGGTATCGCACGGTTTCCAGTTTCATCTGCGCCAACAATTCCTCGAGCCGGTCGCGTTGCTGTTGCGCCGTGAGCGGCAGGGTTTCCAGCACCGCCAACAAATTCTCCTCGACCGTCAGCTGGCGGAAAACCGAAGGCTCCTGGGGCAAATAGCTGATCCCGCTGCGGGCCCGGAGGTACATGGGGAGGTCGGTAATGTCGTCTCCGTTCAGGAGAACGCGCCCGGAGTCCGGTTGGGCCAAGCCTACCAGGATGTAGAACGTCGTTGTCTTCCCTGCACCGTTGGGACCCAAGAGCCCGACTACTTCGCCTTGGCTAATCTCCAGATCGAGATCATCTACAACCTTACGCCCTCGGTACGATTTGCTGAGCTCGACGGCCTGCAGCTTGAGCATTCCACATCATTTCTCGACCCGGTGAAGCGATAACGTTCTCGAACCTTCCTCCGAATCCACAACGATCCTATCATCCGCAAAAAAGAAGGTCAATTGACGCCCCGTGGTCGTGTCTCCAGTTGAGTCATATACCGTTGGTTTCCCCTCGGAAAGAACGAACTTGCCTTCGGAGGCTGTATACTCCGCCCGGTTCGAGGTGCCCCGGCGGTCCTCCTGGCGGACAGATACGTCCCCCGTAGCCACCGCGCGCGACAATTGCTGGGCGGAAGAGGCCGAACCAGAAGTGGAAAAGTAGAGGTCGATTTGATTCGCATGGATCGAGCCTTCCGCTGATTCGGCGCTGGCATCCTGTTCGAGCCTGGCGCGCGAATCAGACCCCCAGTACGTTAGCAGCCCTCCGCGCACGTGCCAGAGTTCCGTTCCTGTGTGCGCAGACCGTCCCGGCGGCGGGCCTCCCTTGGGCGTCCAGGCCGCCTGCGGGAAGACCCCGCGTACGTGCCCCCGCGCCACCAAGATGTGCGAAGGATTGTCCAATTCGACTGTATCCCCCTCAATGACCGAATCTCCCTGCCACAGCCGGCTGCTCCCGGAATAAATTGCGTGCCCCCGCGCCACGTCGGCCACGAGATGGGTAGCCGAAACATGGGCAGGCGCCTCCGCGAGATTTGTGACACTGCCCGTCCCGGCATGCAACTCGGTGCTCAAGACGTGGCCATCGGCGCGCAGTTCATTCGAACCTTGTGTGAACGTGGCCGATTGCGCCGTCGTGCGCATGGCCGCGTCGGAAAGAATCACCGACCCAGTGAGCGTCGCCGTATTTGTGGCGTTGTCCATGTGTGCGCGGTCGCCCTGCCCCGTGCGCGGTCCTTCGTGGAAGCGCACGTCGCCGGTTTGGTCAACCGTGGACCACTCGCCTGTGTTCGAAAACTTCGCGGTAAGCTCACGCGATGTCGTGGACTGTTCCGGCCCGTCGCCGAGCTGGCGCGTGACTTCGATGCCGCCGGAGCTCGCCAGTTGCTGCAGTTGATTCTGGCCGTCAAATTGAAGATTCATCCGCTGGCCGCGCATGCGCATCGTCTGCTGGACGGACTTCCCGTTGGCGGCTGACCCGTTGGGGGCGGCAACGTTTTGCCACTCGACGCGCGCCGGGGCGAGCGTGTTCACGCTTTCGAGCAACGCTTGACCCGGCCGGGAACTCTTCGAAAAATGCATTTCGAGGCCTTCGCTTTCGACGCGCCGCGTTCCACCCCCAGGCGTCGAGCTCCGCGACGTAATTGTGACGCCGCCGCCCGCCGTCAAGAGCCGAGGCACGTTCTGCCGGGTCGCCAAGTCCACCTGCACGCGCCCCGCCCCGATCGCATCCTCACCGACGGAAGTATTTCGGCTTCCATGGACATTTCCGTTCGCGACGATGGACTCGACCGATCCCTCCGGTGTAAGTGCCGCGGAAATTTCATCCGCGTCCAGCGCCATTGGGCCTTGGACGCCCGAGTCGCGCATTTGAGGATGGCCGCTGGCAACCAAGCGCCGCATATGAAATGACTCATCCAGCTCCAGGAGCAAACTCTCCGCCGTCAACTCATGCGTGGTTTGCAGCGCGTGGACAGTGCCCAGGATTTGCACGGTGTGCGCTCCGCGTCGAAATAACATGCTGTCGCCCGTCAGATGAACGGCTTTTTCTTGCGGCTCCGCGGCCTCTGGAGCGGGTGCGGGCTCCGCTTGGGGACCGCCGGAGGCGGGTGGGGGCTCTACTTGGAGCCCGCTTGGAATATGACCAGTCGGCGAATTCGTCAAAGTCATTTCCACGTTGCTGTCCAGGCGCAGCGTCCCGTCATTCGAATTGTATTGCACGCCCACGGCGCGTCCTTCCCCCGCGGGCCACCGGAACGTTACCTGTTTGTCAGTCCGAGCCAGTCCCGTGTCGCGATCGAACGAAACTCCGGACGTCACGACCTGAACGGCATTGGCGCTCGCGGCGGCGCCCCCGCCTGCTTGCAATTTGATTCGAACCTCGCCCGCGCAACCGATCTTCCCTGTCGAAGAAATAAAATCACAAGCGCGCGTTCGGAGCGTGTCAGTGCGCTCCCCCTTTTTGCCATACACGGTGATGGACACGTCTTCGAGTAGATTGCGGCTGCCCTCCTTGAATTCGGTCGTGTGCGACGCCCGCACCGTATAAATCGTGCGCTGGCCCTCGACTTTCGAAAAAGAAAATTCATTCGAGCGCTGCTCGACAGCCGCTGGAACCGCCGGTGGCGCCTTTTTCGCCGCCTGTTTGGCCACCCAGACTCCGCGCAGGTACTCCCCGGCCACGACAACGGCCAGCAGGATCGCCACACCGGCCGACCATCGCGCGTACCGTCGAGCTTCACTGTTGCGCATAGCTGCGAACCTTGGGACTGCGCCTCATACACTTAGAAGCCGAGTATAGGGGACGCGTTGGCAGCGGACAACTGCGGCCTAGGGTAAGCGATATACCCCTCTCGAAAGCATCGCACCTCGGGCGGTTGGCCGAATCTCACTGGCGGGCCACATTCCGATAATCGTTTGTCAGGACTTGGGTTATACAGTGTGGTATTGTCGCGGCCTTTACCTATGACAAATTCGTTGCATCGAGTGTACGAGAAGCATACGATGCGCGAGACGGATGACTAAATCGGAAGCTCCGATTCACTACAATCGACCAGTTTTCCTGAGGCACGGCCGTATTGGTGCGAGAGCAGACAGCCTAGCAGTTCACGCTTCCCGTGCAAACGGACCCGCATTCGACCACGGAATTTAAGGCCTTTTTATCTTTACGAAGGATGAGTCAGACGCCAATGAACCTAACGAATCGCAGTCCTATGCTGATGTTCCTCGTGGCGGTACTTGTTTCCTTGTTGTTCATCGAGCCGTCGGCGGCGCAGACTGCTCCCCAGTACCCTGCGCTGCCGAGCGAGACGCCGGACAGATTTGACCCAAAGACTGACAGCTTCGACTACATCCGTCGCGAGGTGATGATCCCGATGCGCGACGGCGTGAAACTGCACACGGTCATCCTCCTACCAAAGAATAGCAAGGACGCCCCGATTCTTCTGACACGTACGCCGTATAAGGCCAACGATCTAACCAGCCACGACCCGCGTGGTGGAGAAGGGACTGATGCAGCCCCCAGCGCACATTTCGGCCAGAACCTGGTTGGCTACGACAACGCAACCGAGGTGATTGTGGAAGGTGGCTACATTCGCGTTGTGCAAGACGTGCGAGGGAAATACGGTTCGGAGGGTGACTACGTGATGAACCGCCCATTGCATGGGCCGCAGAACCCGACGCCCGTCGATCACGCCACAGATACTTACGACACGATTGACTGGCTGGTGAAAAATATTCCAGAAAGCAACGGCAAGGTGGGCATTCTCGGTATCTCCTATGACGGCTTTTTGCCGCTGATGGCTCTGGTGAACCCTCACCCGGCGCTTAAAGTCTCCGTGCCAATGAACCCCATGGTAGACGGTTGGATGGGAGACGACTGGTTCCACAACGGCGCTTTCCGCCAGCAGAATTTGCCTTACATCTACGAGCAGGTGGCGACGCGCAAGAACGAGGCAAAGTGGTGGACAAACTACTACGATGATTACGATATGTTTATGCAGGCGGGATCGGCGGGCGAACTCGGGCGAAGGCGCGGGCTTGAACAGGTCGGCTTCTGGCAGAAGATTCTTGGCCATCCAAGCTACGACGCTTTCTGGCGCGACCAGGCCGTCGATCAGATATTGGCAGCGCAGCCGCTGAAAGTACCGGTGATGCTGGTGCATAGTCTCTGGGATCAGGAAGACATCTACGGTGCCATCGCCGTTTACAAAGCAATCAAGCCGAAGGACACAAATAACGACAAAGTGTTTCTCGTGATTGGTCCCTGGCATCATGGCCAGGAAATCGGTGACGGTAGCACACTCGGCGTTTTGAAATTCAACAGCGATACCGCGCTATATTTCCGGCAAAACATTTTGCGTCCATTTTTGGATCGCTATCTAAAGAACGACGCGCCTCCGGCTGACGTCCCTCCCGTCAGTGCGTTTGAAACCGGAACAAATATGTGGGAGCGACTTCCCGCTTGGCCAGCGGGTTGTGCGAGCGGATGTGCGGTTCACTCCGAGGCGCTCTACCTCAGCGCAGACCTAAAGCTCAGCTTCGCCGCACCGAAATCCGGGGATAATCCATTTGATGAATACATCTCCGACCCCGCCAAGCCCGTGCCTTTCCGCGCACGTCCGATTCAGCCGGTCGGCTATGGAACCGGATATACTTGGCCGGAATGGTTGGTGGACGATCAACGTGAAGCGTCCGGTCGTCAGGATGTCGTCGCGTTCGTTTCTGACGTCTTGAAAACACCACTGAAGATCAGCGGGCGACCCGTCGCGAATCTGATTGCCTCCACTAGCGGAACTGACTCCGATTGGGTCGTCAAGGTGATTGACGTTTACCCTGATGAGGTGGCCGGTCAGGCAGCCATGGGTGGTTATCAGCTGATGGTGTCGGCAGACATCTTCCGCGGCCGCTATCGGGAGAGCATGGAGACGGCCAAACCGATCACCGAGAACAAACCTCTTTTGTATCGTTTCGCTCTGCCGACGGCGAACCACGTATTTCTGGCTGGGCACAAGATCATGATACAGATTCAATCGAGCTGGTTTCCGCTGTATGATCGCAATCCGCAGACGTTCGTACCCAACATCTTCTGGGCAGAACCTGGAGATTACCGCAAGGCCGTGCAGCGAATCTACCACTCACTTCAGCAGGCAAGTTTCGTCGAACTACCACTAGTCGTCTATCCTTGAGACGGCAGGCTTGAAAAACTCTTATCATCTAGGCGACTCAGACCTGCGTGCCAGTGCCTGATAAGTTCGTCTTATCGGTATGTGGCCCCGAGGTGTTAACCGGCAGACTTCCACATTCCAATATGAGCGTTTCTATTAGACTACAAGGAGAAGGGTGGAATGAGGTTATTTGCCGCAGCCGTGGCGGGCTTGCTCGAATTGCTTGAATAGGCGCGCGGCACCTGGTCCTTCGAGGGTCAGCATTACGTGACCTTGCCCCTTCTCCTCGCTGAATTCGACGATGAATCCTTGGGCGCGGAATTGCGCGGCCTGCGCCTTCTCTGCTTCGAGCCAGACCGTATCCAGTTCTCCCCCGTACATATTGATGCACATCTTCGCGAGCGCCTGCACCCGCGCCGGGTTGGCTTCCGGAAGGTATCCGGGAAGGCCAGTCACAGACCAGAAATACCGCGGATACAACGCAGCAATATGAAAGGCGCTGAGCCCGCCATTGGAAACCCCAGCTACATGAAACTTGTTGGCCAGAATCTTGAAATCGCCGAGAAGTTTGGTCAAGAATTCCGGAAAGACTTTCGCGCCCCCCTCTTCGAAGAACAATTGTCCATTGGGCGCGGCCGGGACAATTACGATGTAGCCCAGGCGTTCTGCCTGCTCGCGCCAGTTCCGCTCGACGGTGCCCTCGACAGTATCCATGGTTTGGGGACCACCGGGAAACGCGAGCACGGCGGGATATGCCTTCCCTGAATTGTAGGCGTTCGGAAGAATGACCTTGTAATGGACTTCTGCTCCGGCGATATTCTCGGTCTTATCCAACACTTCCGCGGCGAGAGAACGGCTCGCGAGCATCACGGCTGCAGCGGTAAACAGCAATCTGGTCCAGACAGAAAAGCGCGGCAGCATCGGTCTGCTCCTCAGACGGCTAGGTTGCGGCGGATTATACCGCTATTGCCATAGTCCATCCCTAACAATTGAAACACATGCGCATTCAATGACACGAGATCTTATCGGAATGTGGCATATCAGGGAATTAGCCCAGCGATTGCCCGCTAGGATTCCGCAGCAGCGCGCCGAGCTGAAGTGTAGGCGAATTTATCACTACAGGTTCTTACCCCGACAACTGCAGCCTCGAATGACCCCCAATCCGCTCGGTTCCTACTCACTTTTGCTCCACTAGCATGTTGACATGGATGATGTTCGGGGCATCACTGCCGTGAAGGATCATGTTCATGATCGCGATGACGTAGGCGATGGACTTTTTCTCCTTGCCGATGAACGCACGATTCTGCGGAGTTTCGAGTTCCTCTGTGGTGAGCCCGGCAACGCCAATCTCCTGAATGGCGTTCTTCAAATCGCCAATCGGGAGATTGGCGTTCCCGGCAAACGATTCGCACAAGAAGCCTGCTGAGCCGCAGGCACCGCCGTCTGCATGCCTTTTCACCGCCTCGTAATCCGATATTCACAAAGTTGGACCTTAGCTGTAACGGAACCGCAACAAATCTTGACTACGTTACCTGCGGTCGAGCCGATACCCATTGGGAATCGGGACCGACACTTCTTCGCGCGAAAGGAAAGGTAATTCCAAATGATGAAAAGAGTAGCAACTCTGGGTTTAGTGTTCGCCCTGGTCGCCGGTCCAATGTTCGCTGATGAGGGCGCGGTTCCCAAAGGGATTCCGCATCTGGACCACGTCTTCGTGATCATGATGGAGAATCACGCGTACGCTCAGATCGTGGGCAACCCCAACGCGCCGTTTGCGAACGAGTACGCAAAATCAGCCAATTCCGCCAACAATTACTTCG
Organism: Terriglobia bacterium; assembly: GCA_963811715.1. Taxonomy (GTDB): domain Bacteria; phylum Acidobacteriota; class Terriglobia; order Acidiferrales; family UBA7541; genus Palsa-360. The sequence goes on along the minus strand of CAWESM010000001.1, from coordinate 381,000 downwards.
CGGTTGCCCATCCCAGCCTGACTAACTATTTGGAAGTGGTCGGCGGGTCGAACTTCGGCGTGCAAACCGACAACTCTCCCGACTGGCACAACGCGAATTGCATACCGAACTTGGCCTCCGGAATTGTCGCCACGGATGTGCCCGCCAGCCCCAATGTCTGCCCGATCTGGGGCACCGGAACCGATGCAGCAACACCTGTCGTGGATCTGACGAACGAGATCAATCTCTCACTCGGGATCTCTTCCGTAACCAACATCGACGGAATTCTATCCATTCCGGCCGCCAAGAACACGGTGGGCAAGACGATTGGCGATCAGTTGGCCGATTCCGGGAAGAGTTGGAAGAGCTATCAGGAAAGTCTGCCGCTCACCGGAGCTGATTTTGTGAACAATGCCGACGGCTTTTATTCCAACGTCACCCCTTTCACCACGCCGTTGCCGGCGGAGACCCAGACGCTCATCAACCTCTACGCGGTCAAGCACAATCCGTTCGTGTACTTCCGCAGCGTTCAGGAGGGCCTGGACGAAAACAACAGCCTGAAGAACGCTGTAGGGTTTGCGGGGGCGAACGGCCTGTTTGCCGACCTCAGCTCCGGTCACGTTCCGGATTTCTCGTTCATCGCGCCGAATCAGTGCAATGACCAGCATGGACGCGGCAACGCCGGCCCCGCTTGCGATTTCGATCCTTCAACCCTCGGCACGCAGGTCGGACTCAATCCAGCGTTGATCAACATCGGCGACAGCACGATACAGACGCTCGTGACAGCGATCCATGCATCTCCAGCCTGGAAAGACGGCCGCAACGCCATCGTCGTTCTCTGGGATGAAAACGACTACAGCGCCACACCGAACAAAAACCAGGTATTGTTAATCGTGGATACCAACTACGGCGTCCGCGGCGTGCAGAGTACGAAGATGTATACTCACTTCTCACTGCTCAAGTCGATCGAGGGTGGTTTCCGGCTGCCGTGCCTGAACCATGCCTGTGACGCGACCGTCAAGGTGATGTCCGACCTGTTCAGTGGAGACCACGAAGACGGTGGTGGGGGGCGCTAGTAGAGTCGGGGCCAAAGAAACAGGAACTTCACATCCCCGACGGGCTCTCCATGCGGCCCGCCGGGATTTTGTTCCACGAGCGAGCAGCGAATCGCCGGCATTTTTGCATAGCGTCGTGAGATGCCCTATGCAAAAGCCGGCGATTTCGTAACCGTGACGGCGGAGTGGGTGGGCCAATTGCGATCCGCTAAGGTCGCAAGGTCGCGCGGCAGCTTCCAGCAGGAATAACCTCGTCCCGGACCAGGTGCAGGCGAATGAGGCTCGGTCTGTCCTTTTCCTCGAAGCGGCAACGCACGGCATCCTGCACCTTCATCTTGAGTTCATCGAGCGTTTCAGCCTCAGTGTAAATGGAATGGCTGAGAGCCTTCGCTTCGAAGCCGCCTTCTAGCGATTCCTGAACCCGAAGATAATTTCGCTTTGTGGCATGCTCAAGCCTGGCATTGATTATATTCCGCCACGCACAGGCGGCAACTTGTCTTTTGACAGTGGGAACCCGACGGCTGGTTGAAAACCACCAGCAGTGCTCCAAAATCACCATCGGCCGGTAGTCTACCAAAACTAGGAGGCGGGGCTGCTGCTTTCATATTATTGAAAATACAGTGGTTAGGATGACTCGATATTCATAAATCGTTTGGCCCCGCTCCTGCTTTATACAAGTGTGAGTCGTGATTAACGGCTCTTGCTAGAAAGGAGAAAACAATGTCTCGATATCTGAAGCTTTCCATGATCGCTCTTTTGGCGGTGGTGTTCCTCGCGCCGGTTGCGTCAGCGCGTCCGTTTGTCGTCGTTGGTGGTTACTTTGGTCCCGCCTACTACGGGCCGGCGTGGTATGGCCCGGGCTGGGTTGCGCCCTATGGCTATGCCCGCGGTCCGGTCACAGGCAGCGTCAAGTTTGACACCAAGATGAAAGATGCCGCCGTATATGTGGATGGGGGCTACGCCGGGACAGTCGGGCAATTGAAAACGTTCCAACTGAAGCCGGGCTCACACGACATCGAACTGCGCACTCATGATGGCAATTCGTTTTACCAGGAGGGCATCGATGTACTCGCCGGGAAAACGCTCAAGATTGTTCCGTAATACCGGTGGATCGAAAATTCCAGTGGAGAGGCCGGATTGATTCGAGGTCCGGCCTCTGCGGTTTTACAGTCCGCACGCTCCCTCTTTAGGAACTTCTACGTTTCCTGCGAATCGATTCTGGTGACGACGGTTGTACGAGGACGAAAGTCAAAACCCCCACCCTCGCAAAAAACGCGAGGATGGGGCACCCAAACTTCAACACCCAAAAACCCAACACTCAGACTTCAACACCCAGACATCAAACCCCAAAGCTTCAAAACCCGGAATTCAAAATCACAAGGAAAACTGCCTCGAGCTACCGGATGCCCCGCACCACGCGTTGCAGATGGCCTCAAGCTCTCGTCTTATCCTCATGAGCACGCCGCTGGTATTCGGTTGACGCCCCGACTGGGTGCTTGGGTACAATAGGAACCGCTTCCCAGCCAATACCCACACAGGAGTTGAATTATGTCCCACGCCTGGAAACAGTGGGAGGGCCAGGTCGTCAACGGGAAATTCCCGCTGCTCCGATACCTCGGCGGCTCCGAACACAGTGCTGTATTTCTCACGGAATTCCACAAGGGTGAGCGTCCTCTAGAGGCCGCCATTAAACTCATTCCAGCGACTCCAGAAAATGGCGAACTCCAACTCTCGCGGTGGCGGCTGGCGGCAGAGCTGTCCCATCCTCACTTGATTTCACTTTTTGACATGGGACGCTGCGAGCTCGGCGGCGCGCCACTGCTCTACGTCGTGATGGAGTGTGCCGAGGAGAACCTTGCGCAGATCCTTCCTAGCCGAGCGCTCACGCCTGCCGAAGGCCGAGAGATGCTCGATTCCGTCCTGGACGTCCTCGCCTACCTTCACAGCAAAGGGTTCGTGCATGGCCACATCAAGCCGATCCACATCATGGCCAATGGCGACCAATTGAAGGTATCGAGTGACGGGCTTTGCCATGCGGGTGAATTAGCGGGACGTCCCGGCAGGCTTGATGCGTACGATCCGCCTGAGAATGCGCCCGAAGCCATCGCTTCGCCGGAAACGATGTTACCGGCAGGCGATGTTTGGTCCCTCGGCATGACGCTGGTCGAGACGATGACGCAAACCCTGCCCGTTACACTTGCGGGACAGCGGGAACCGGCGGTGCCGCTGACGTTGCCGGAGCCCTTCCTCGATACAGCGCGTCACTGTTTGCTGGTGCGCCCACAGGACCGCTGGACAGTGGCACAAATCGCGGCCCGGTTGCAGGGCCGCACTCCAGCGCCCAAGGTCCACACACTTGCGCGTCCGCCACAGGCAGCGGTTTCGCGGCCTTCAGGCCCATCGGCGATGAGCCGCAGATACGGGATTCCGGTTACAGCCGGCGTTGTCTTGCTGCTTGTCGCAATCGTGGCGGCACCGAGGCTCCTGCGCCGCCATTCGGAGGCTCCGCCGGCTCCTGCCGTCGCGCTTGAACCGCCGCAAGTTGCACCCGCACCGAAGCAGGCGACGCAGGCGCTGCGTGAGCCCCCAGCCAAAGCGTCCAAACCGGGCGCTATTGAAGAAGCGCAAAAATCGGAAGGCCCAACTCCCCTGCCTGCGTCTGTTCATCCCGAGACTGGGAGTGAGGAGCCAACAGATACAGTGGCGAAGCTGCCGGCAGGCGCCATGGTCCGCGGCGAGGTCGCGCAGCAAGTCTTGCCCGATGTCCTCGAGAGCGCCAGAAATACGATTCGAGGGACGGTGAAGGTCACCGTCAATGTCGATGTTGATCAGTCAGGCAACGTGGAAGATGCGGAACTTGAATCGCAGGGGCCAAGCAAATATTTTGCGCGCGCGGCGTTGCAGACCGCGCAGCATTGGAGATTCAAACCGCCCAATATCGCCGGCCGAGGCGTCTTGAGTAGCTGGACCCTGCGATTCGAATTTACTCGTGGCGGAACGACGGTGATTCCAACGCAAGAAATGCCATAGCAATCCCATGGTAATGGATGTTGCCCCGTTACCGGATGGGACCCGCCAGGTGCGCCAACCTTTGCCCCCCGCATTTCGATCAAAACACTTTTTGCCTTCATTGCAAGGAGCGGCGCCCGCCAAAAGTAGTTGCGAGTGGGAGATGTTTTCCATTGAGCTGATTGCCAACGAATCGCAATCGAAAGTGGAACCCGGCAGGTTATACTCATACAGGCGAAAATAGAAGATGTCCTACCGCTTTCAAATTGAAGTCGAACGAGAAGCCGACGGCCGCTGGATCGCGGAGATTCCTAGACTTCCCGGCGTGATGGTCTATGGCAAGACCAAGCATGATGCCGTCCGCTCGGTGCGAGCGCTGGCCTTGCGCGTTCTCGCGGATCGAATCGAGCGCACCAAGGCACTACCGAGCCGGGAGTTTAGCGTTTCTCTTGCACGATCACGTTGAGCAACTGGCCCAGCACGAAAGCACGAAGAGTCTACCGCGCGTTACTCCGCCTTGGCTGGGCTCCCAAGCCGGGCGGCCGTGCAGGCTCATCCCACATTCAATTGGTTCATCCGACTAAGGCCGGCGCTTACACTTGGGCCTTTCACGATGATGTAGAGATTGGACCTAACATGCTCCGGCGCATCGCCAAGCATACTGGCCTCAAACCGGAAGACCTCTGAGAGAGCACACTCCTAGCGGAGGGAACCCGCCTCAGTTTCGACAAATACTTCGTGTTCCAAGCCCAGATCGCGCGCGGAGGGCGTGAGGATCGTTTTGGGGCCGATGAAGATTTTTTCGCTGCGGGTCATCGCGCGGCGCACGTCGTTTTCGCTGACGAAGGGGGAAATCTCGACAGCAGGCTTCGGTGGCGCTTCGGACTTTGGCGGAGGAGCGGGCGGGGTTGGCGGTTCCACATTCGCATTGTGGGAAGAAGCTGGGGAAAAATTCGCCGCGGGGTCTGCCTTCGGCCTTCCGGAAGAACCGAATAGGCGGCCTGCGATTTCAGCGGCTACCGCGGAAGGGCTTGGCAATTCCTTCGTTGCCGGCGCGGATTTGGGCGCGCCGCTTCCTCGAGCGATTCCGTGGGAGGTCATGACGTGTTCGACTACGTGTGCGATCGTTGCGCGATCGGGTAGGACAGACACGCTTGTCTGTCCTCCTGCGGCCACTGCTGCTGAAGCGCTGGATTCCGATGTCTCAACGGGAGGGACAGGCAGCCTCTTGACCGCGCTCGGGGTAAAGAGTGCCTGCCCTACTGGCGCGGCCAAAGGCGCTACTCCCGCCATGCGGTGATCCGCCGGGATCGTGCGGTGCTCGATGCCGCGCGACTCCCACGCGATGCGCTTGATGTTCATCAGGTGTTGGGGGCCGATATTATCTGATGTGATATTACCTCCAGGGGAACCACACCCCAGCGTCATGGCCGGAAACAGGTTCGTCGAGTAGCCGATCGAGCCGTGCACCGCAGCGCTGTTCACGACCACGCGAAACGCCGGCATCGCCGCTCCGAACTCGAGAATGGCGGCGCGATTCCGCGAATGAATCGAGCAGGTGTGCCCGAGGCCGCCGAATTCGAGCAGCCGGCGGCAGAGCGCGATGCCCGCGGCGAGATTCGGCGCGGCATAGAAGGCGAGGATCGGCGAGAGCTTTTCCGCCGAGAGCGGAAACTCGCGTCCGACTTGTTCCGGCTCGAGCCGCGCGATCAGCACGCGCGTCGCGGGCGGCACCTTGATTCCGGCCATCTCCGCAATCAATGTCGCAGGCCGGCCCACGATTTTCGTGTTCGGCGTGTGCGTCCCCGGCAAAATCAAGAGGCGCCCGACTTTTTCCATTTCTTCCGGCGAAAGGAAATAGGCGCCCTGACGGCGGCATTCCTCGAGGGCCAGTTCGCGCACCGCCTCTTCCGCGACGATCGCTTGTTCGGAGGAGCAAATCGTTCCGTAGTCGAAAGTTTTCCCCGCAATAATGTCGGCGACGGCTTTGCGCACGTCCGCGGTGCGTTCGATGAACGCGGGCACATTCCCCGGTCCGACACCGTAGGCCGGCTTTCCCGAGCCGTACGCCGCGCGGACCAGTCCCGTTCCGCCCGTCGCCAGAATTACACCGACATCGTGCTGGCGCATCAACTCGCGCGTGCCCTCGAGCGTGGTGTGCTGCATGCAGCTGATCAGGCCCTCGGGCGCGCCCGCGGTGAGCGCGGCGCGATCGAGCAGCGCCGCCGCCTGGCAAATGCACTTGATGGCCGCCGGATGCGGGCTCAACACGATTGCATTTTGCGCCTTGATGGAAATCAGCGTTTTGTAGATCGCGGTCGACGTCGGGTTGGTGCAAGGTATCACGGCGGCGACGACGCCCACGGGCGAAGCCACCTCGACGATGCCCTTTTCGCGGTCCTCGCGGAGAATCCCGACGGTGCGCAGGGCGCGAATGGCGCGCGGCACTTCCACCGCGGCCAGCGTATTCTTGATGATTTTATCGGGAACGTTTCCGTAACCGGTTTCTTCCACCGCGGTGCGCGCCAGGGCTTCCGCGTTGTCGGCGGCAGCTTTCGCGCAGGCTTCGACCACGGCGTCCACTTGTTCCTGGGAAAATGCGGAGAATTTTTTCTGGGCAGCGGCGGCGCGGGCCACCAGTTCCCGGGCTTCTTGAATGGAGATGAGGTCGCGGTCGCGCAGGCTCAAAACACTCTACCTTCACTTCAGCGGCTGAAGCCGCATTGCCGTGCGCCAGCTTTATGTCACGGCTGAAGCCGTGACCCACAAACCGTGGGCGCCACGGAAATCTGAAGACGCGACGCACAAAAATATCAGGCACGAAAACCAGGGATGGCAGAAAAGTTTCCTACGCATCGCCGGAAAACCCCCACCTCTAAAGAGGTGGGCTACAACAAATCAAATGGCGGCGAGGCTACTTCGTCTTTACTTTTTTATTCCTGGCGCGGCGCCGCCGCCGGGCAAAATCTTTTCCACATGCTCATGCGGACGCGGAATTACGTGCACGGAAACGAGTTCGCCGACGCGGCGCGCGGCGGCTGCGCCGGCGTCCGTCGCGGCTTTCACCGCGCCCACGTCACCACGCACCATCACCGTGACGTAACCAGAGCCGATATATTCCTTGCCGATCAGGATGACGTTGGCGGCCTTGACCATGGCGTCGGCAGCTTCAATCGAGCCCACCAGGCCTTTGGTTTCGATCATCCCCAGTGCTTCGTTGGACATAGGCTCCTCGACTCGAGTCATCCCAGTGCGTTTTCAAGAACCACTACACACGTCGTCGGAAGGGCTGAGCCTAGCATGGCGTCCGGGGTGAATCAAGATAATGCGGGAGATGGCCTGCGCATTTCTGTGGAAATCGACTTTGCGCCCACCTACAGAGCGGGCAAGGCGCCTACTTGAGCGGCGGCTACTCCGTTGCGGGTGGTATTCTTCACCAGGTACATCGCTTCGTCGGCCAGATGCAGCAGTTCGACCTTGCTCTTTGCATCCGAGGGATACGAAGCGACGCCGATGCTCGCCGTGAAATGAATGTCCAGCCCTTCGGCATTCAGCCAAGAGGTTTCCCCGATCATCCGATGCAGACGCCGGGCAACCACGTAGGCGTTTTCCTTCGACGCCTGGGGCAGCACGATCACGAATTCATCGCCACCGTAGCGGAACGCAAAATCAATCCGGCGGCAGGCGGTCTTGACCATTTGCCCCACTTCGGCAAGCAGTTTCGATCCAACCAAGTGGCCGTGCGTGTCGTTCACGTTTTTGAAGTGATCGAGATCGATGAAGACCAAGGAGAATTCGTACCCGTAGCGCTGCGAACGATAAATTTCCGTTTCGAGGATGAAATCCATGTGCCGCGCGTTGTAAAGATTCGTGCAATCGTCGGTGATGGTCAGCTCGTGGATGCGCTTGACGTGCCGCGCGTTTTCGAGAGCGATCGCCGCGAAATCCGCCAGGGCCCCGAGCAGCGCCAGGTCGCGCTCCTGGAAGCCTTCCGATCCGACGCAATTGATCAGTTCGATGACGCCCAGGCAATGGTCGCGGTAACGCACGGGCACGGCCACGATCGAGCGCGTCTCCATCTTGGTCTTTTCATCCACCTTGGCGAAGAACCTAGTGTCCTGGCTTACGTCGGGCACGATCACGGCTTCATCGTTCTGCGCCACCCAGCCGGCAATCCCCTGCCCCATTTTGATTCGCACATCCTTCAGCGCCTGCGCGCCCTTTCCCACCGCCAGTTCAAAATAGAGCTCTTGCTTGGTTTCGTCGACGAGCAGGAGCGACCAGGTGTCCGGACGCAGGAACTCATCGATTTTTTCCATGATCGTGCGCAGAACCTGATCCAGCTGCAGGGAGGAGGTAAGAGCCTTGCCCAGTTCGTGGAAAATTGCGACTTCGCCCGCTTCGCGCTGTTCGCCTCGCGCGGCCGTGCTATGACGCCGCTCGACACCGCTGAAATTCTGAGTATTGTTCACTTGACGCCTTTGGTCGAGATTGGCCATGGGGTCACCCGCCGTTCCTCGGAGGGCTAAGGGGGCCTTATAATTATAGTCAACTCTATTCCGGCTGCGCAACGCCGAGTTGCAAATCTGTTTCCGATTGGTGAGGTCCGCGCCAACAGGGGGCGGCGCGCGTCCCGCTATCGAGATTGACACTCCCGCGGCACCCGCCTATATTCGCTTGCACTGGCGTATAGTCGAAAAAATGACCAAGGGAACTTTTGGCGACCACCTGAAGCGTGAACGAGAGATGCGCGGCGTGTCGCTCGACGAGATTTCCGCCGCCACGCGCATCGCCACGCGTTTTCTCAAGGCGATCGAGAAGGAACAATGGGATCACTTGCCCGGTGGCGTATTCAACCGCGGCTTCGTGCGCGCCGTGGCGCGGTATCTGGGGCTCGATGAGGAAAACATCGTCGCGGAATATGCCGCGGCAGCGGGAGATCGTCCCACAGTTCCGGTGTGGACGGGCAGCCCGCCGGCGGTAACGCCGGAGCGGCCCTGGCTCGCCTGGATCCTCGCGGCAGTAGTCGTCCTCGCGCTCGCATCGGGAGGATTTTTCGCCGTGCGGCGCATGTTTGCTTGGCGCGCATCCCGGCGTGCCGCGCAGATTGCCGCAGAGAGCGCTACGCCATCTCCCGCGCAACCTGCGTTGTCTTCTGGAACCGAGCCTGTTCCTGTCTCCCCCGAGCCGGCGCCAACTCCTACCCCAGACTCGACGGGGATGCCGCGCGGCGAAAATGCGCCGCTCGCCCCCGGAGCCGATCCAAAATCTCCGGATGCCGGCTTGCGATTCCAACTCAAAGTGGAAGCGGGCCAGACCACGAGCGTTACCGTGGACGCCGATACCCATCGCGTTTTCGAAGGAACCATGAAAGCCGGCGAGGACCGGTTCTTCACCGCGCGGGATAAGATCCAAATCTCGGCTGGCGATGCAGGAGCGTTGCTGCTGGAACTAAACGGAAAGACTCTGGCTCCGATTGGCCCGCCAGGTCATGAGGGAAAAACGACGCTCACGCGCGAATCCTTGAAAGGGACCTCAGGAGGCGGCAATTAGCGCCGCGGTGCGCGAAGAGATACTCTCGGGTCGCCCGACCCAGGAGCGCAAGATGGCCATTTGTACCGGCGCTGCTTCGCTGCCACCCGAAGAGCGCATCGAAATCCTCACACTTCTCGCCGCCGACTCCGATGAAATCGTTCGCGGGGAGGCTGCGGGAGCCCTGCAGACGCAACCGCTGGCCAATGTAATGGCAGCGCTCGCCCGCACCGATGCGGCACCGGAGATGTTCGCGTACTGCGCCGCGGAATTTTCGCGGCGGCCAGGCGTGGCCGACGCGCTGGCGAAGAACCCCACCTGTCCAATCGAAGTCCTCAGGCCCGTCGTGCGTTACCTGTCGGTCACTGCCGTTCAGGACTTGTTCGAAGATCTCGACCGGTTGAGCACATCTCCCGCATTGGTCGCGGCGTTGATCGAGTCCTCGGTGGTGAACGCGGAACAGCGCGACCAGCTTGTGGAGCTGCAGCGAGAGGAACCGGAAGGCATCGAGGCGTTCCTGGAGGCCGCGGAAATTGCCGAGCCCGACGCGGCCAAGCGCGAGACACTTCTGCAAAAGATTTCCCACTTGCGCGTGGTGGAACGCGTGCAGATGGCGATGAAGGGGACCCGCGAAGCGCGCGGCGTGCTCATTCGCGACAACTGCAAGGTCGTCCAACGCGCGGTGCTGCAATCCCCTCAACTCACCGCCCGCGAAGTCGAGAGTTTTGCCGGGATGACCAGCCTGAGCGACGAAACGTTGCGCTTGATTGCGTCCCTCCGAAAGTTCCAGAAGAACTACACTGTTACTAAGGCTTTAATAAACAATCCCAAGACGCCGCTCCAGGTTTCGCTGCACTTGCTCCCCATCATCACTCCCCAAGACCTCAAAATCCTGACGACCAACAAAAACGTCCCCGACACCCTCCGCACCTCCGCGAACCGGCTTCAGCGCCAGCGCTCCAGTCAGCGGCAATCCAGTTAACCGCGTTTGAAACCACGGATGAACACAGATAAACACTGATACGGCAAGAGGCAGGAGATTCGCATTCCACGCTGATTTTAGCTTGTCCTACGAATCCCGCTGTGCAAGGGATCTCACTCAGTACAAATCCTTTTCTACCGTAGTTACGCGGGGAATTCTCTGTGACCTCGGTGCTCTCCGTGTTTAAGCTTTTGACTTTGCTTTTGCTTTTTCCGAATCAGTGTTCATCCGTGTTCATCCGTGGTTTCAATTCCTACAAAAAAGATTGGTCGAAAGGTTTTGGGAAAAGAATCGACATCCGGTAGCAGTTCGACTTTCCCCTTGAGATTCGCGAGAACAACTTCCGCGTCGCCGCAGAATTCCCAGAGGATCTGCCGGCAGGCTCCGCACGGCGGCGTCAGCGAATCGGTGTCCGTCACCACAGCGATGGCGTCAAATCCGCGCTCGCCTTCGGAGATGGCCTTGAAAATCGCGACGCGTTCGGCGCACAGCGTCAAGCCGTAGGTGGAGTTCTCCACATTGCAGCCGGTGAATATGCGCCCGGATTTCGCGCGCACCGCCGCACCCACGCGGAAATTCGAGTACGGCGCATGTGCGTGTTCGCGCGCGTTCCGCGCCGCGACGATCAGCGCTTCGTGCTCGCTCATGGCAGGTCCTCGTTCATGCGCGGGATGACGGCGCGCAATAGCGCCACGAAATCCGCCTTCACGCGCTCCCCCGTTTCGAGGACTTCCTCGGTAGTGATCGGCTGATTGAGTATTCCGGCTGCCATATTTGTTACGCAGGAGATTCCCAGCACGCGGATTCCCAGATGCGCCGCGGCAATCACTTCGGGCACGGTCGACATTCCCACCAGGTCCGCGCCAATGGCGCGCAGGTAGCGAATCTCGGCGGGCGTCTCGTAACTAGGCCCGGTCAGCGCCGCATAAACGCCGTGGGCCATTTCCACGTGAAGCCGCTTCCCTTCCTGCAGCGCCACATCCTGATAGGGCTTCCAGTACACCTGCGTCATGTCCGGAAAGCGCACGCCGAAGCGCTCCTCGTTGGGTCCGATCAAGGGGTTAGTTCCCTGGAGATTGATGTGGTCGCGAAGGACGACCAGACATCCTTGCTTGAATTCGAGGTTGATCCCGCCCGCGGCGTTGGTGATCAGCACCGCACGGATTCCCATCCGGGCCATCACGCGGATCGGAAAAATCACTTCGCGTGGCGCATAGCCTTCATAGAAATGCACGCGGCCTTGCATCGCGGCCACTGGAACGTTTCCCACGTTGCCGATCACCATGCGTCCCGCGTGACCGATCGCCGTGGATCGCGGAAAGTGTGGAATTTTCTTATAGTCGATGCGCGTAGCGCCCGCCAACTCGTTCGCGAACGCGCCCAGCCCGCTCCCGAGGACCAGGCCGATGCGCGGGCGCAGCTTTGTTTTTGCCAAGATGAATTTGGCGGCGCGTTCGGCGCGCGCAAAATCCTGGCTCGGTTTTGTCTTCGCTGTACCGGATGCGCTCATTTCAGGAACATCCCCACAATCGAGGCCGACATCAAGTTCGCCATGGTTCCCGCGAGCATCGCGCGAATGCCGAATTTCGCGAGCTGCGATTTTTGATTCGGCGCCAGCGCGCCGATTCCCCCGATCTGCATGCCGATCGAACTGAAGTTCGCGAACCCGCAGAGCGCGAAGGTCGCGATGGTGAACGATCGCGGATCGAGCGTTCCTTTCATCGGTCCAAGGAAGGAAAACGCCACCAGTTCGTTGAGGACCATGCGCGTGCCCAGCAGGTTTCCGATTTGCACGCAATCGTGCCAGGGCACACCGATGATCCACGCAACCGGCGCGAAGGCCCAGCCGAAAATCTGCTGCAAACTTGTCGGGAACCACAGCACGCCATGCCCGCCCAGCCAATTATGAATTCCGCCCATGATGCCGTTGGTCAGCGCGATCATAGCTAAGAACGCGATCAGCATCGCCCCGACGTTAATCGCCATGCCCAAGCCTTCGCCCGTCCCGCGTGCGAGGGCGCCGATGAAGTTCGTATCCCGTTCCACGTTTTCCATGTGCACGACGCCCATGGTTTTCGGCTGCTCGGTTTCCGGGACGAGCATTTTCGCAATCAGCAGCGTTCCCGGAGCGGTCATGATCACGGCGGTCAGCAGGTGCCGGGCTTCCACTCCAAACGCGATGTAGGCGGCCATGATTCCGCCTGAGACGTGCGCCATACCGCTGGTCATGATCGTCATGAGCTCGGACTGGGTCAGGTCAGACAGGAACGGCCGGATCGTCAGAGGCGCCTCCGTCTGCCCCATGAAGATGCTCGCCGCGACGTTCAGCGATTCGGCGCCGCTCGCGCCCATGACCCGCTGCATCACCCACGCGGCCCCGCGGATGACCACCTGCATCACGCCAAGGTAATACAGCAGCGCGAAGAGCGAGGCGATAAAAATAATCGTCGGCAACACCTGAAACGCAAAAATGAATCCGATCGACGAATTCTGCTTGCCGAGTTCTCCAAAAACAAATTCCGAACCGACAAAGGCATACGAAAGCACTCTGGTCACCGCATTTCCGGCGCGCAAAAACAGTCTCTGGCCTCCGGTCCACTGAATCACCAGGAACGCGAGGGCGATTTGCAACCCCAATCCCCACAGCACGATCTTGAGCTTGATGGCTCGCCGGTTGGTGGAGAACAGATAGGCCAAGCCCAGCATGGTCAGCAATCCGAGCACGCCCGTGAATCGCCCCATCCGCTGCCTCCTCGCGCCCCTGCGCCGCCTGGGAAATGATGGTCACAGTAGCACGGCGGGGAATAGCGTGGGATGTGGAAATTTTGATTGGCAGGATTTGCGGCACGCAAGAGGCACGCTAGAAGTCGGCAGGTTAGCTGGTCATGCTCTTTATCGGTGGTCCTGCGTGTCCGGCCCGGCTATCCAAAGAAAAATGGGCAATGGTTTACATCCGGCACATTCTGCGTCACGCTGAATATGACGAGAAGGAGTGACAACAACCATGATTGCAGTGTCCGACAAATATGCGCTCGATGTTAGCTCGCCAACACCGATTACATTGGAGCGCCAACATAACGAATATCTCTCTGTCCTGGGCAAACTGGCAAGCAAAGATAATCCAACGAATGAAGAAGCAAAGTATGCCGAAATCTTGATGACATTGATCGAAGCGTATAAAGAAGAGCATCATTCCGTTCCCGATGCTTCCCCCGTAGAGGCACTTCGCACGTTGCTGGATGCCAATGACCTCAGGCAAAAAGAACTAGTCCCTATCTTTGGCTCTGAAAGCATCGTATCCGAAGTCTTTCACAAGAAACGTAACCTGAACCGGGCTCAAATCGAGAAATTGAGCAAGCGATTCAACATTTCTCTAGCAGTGTTCTTCCCGTGCACCACGGATAGATAAGCAGCTTTCCTTGAGGCGCAACTTGCGAGGCAAACCCGGAGCGATGGTCTCGTGATAGCCCGGCCCATGCTTCCGCATCTTCTGCGTAAACTTGGACTCCAACGCGCGCTTCACTTCTTCGTCCGCGCGACTGAAACAGCGCGCGCCAAAAGGGGCCTATTGGTCTGCAGCCAATCTCAACTCCCATGGGAACCCAACCTTACTGTCAAATTCCCTTGGTATTGCTTCATTCACGAGCTTCCAGGCCTTGCGGATATTCGAACTGTCAGGATCGGGATAGGCGTAGCGAAGGTCATACAAGTCATAGAGCTTTTGGAAGAACTTTGAAAAATGAACCGGGCTTTCCCTTGGTGGATACTCTTTCCAAATCTCGGCTCTTTCGCCAGCACATCGGTACACGAGCAGTCCAACGGATTCATACCGCATCCCCGGATCGGTGATCGCATGCCTTCCAGCGAGCGCAACCAAGACTTCGTGATACCGGCGAATCGCAGGCAAGGGATCGTTGCTCTTATCAAAAGACGTGTCGTTGGAACTCTTCACCTCAGATTCTGTTCTAAATCTGATCAAATGCAGGAATCCAAAAACGAAGCCGGGATACATCAAATGAACGTTGGTACACTCGCCGAGAGCTTCTTCCATCCTATTGGTTAGGTTCCGGAAGGCGTTACCAGTACTCTTCGCCGATATACCTAGCGCGGGTCCGATTCCTGGAATAACGGCCGTGACATCGACAGCTTTATATTTTATTCCCCCGAGCACCCTGTGTTCCGACCTCCTGGTCTTCGAACTTGAGATATCGAGTGCATGAGTAGAATTGTTAATCTTTGTGCTTTTGAATGGAGCCGTCGGAAAAATATTGTCTGGAGAAAAACCACACTCCAGAACGAGTCTCGTCGCGCAATACAAATGAATCGGTTTTATGTGCTCTCCCGACTGAGTTCCTTCCGTCGTGCAAAGGTTGGGTAGGCTGGACTCAAGAGTCGGAATAGGGGGAAAACGGTTCACTTGCCGAGCCTCCACTCACGGAGTTCGTCCGCCGCTTGTCGTAGCAACTGACATTCCGCCGCACTCAATGCGAACCTTCCACGGAGGACTCGCTGGTCGGTCAAATCGATCGCCGATTCCCCATTGCCTGATCGGAAGCGCTGGTCAATCTGCGCGACCAAAGAAGCCGCTTCCTTCCTGGGAGGCAATGGTATAGTTACACGTCCGGCTTCGGTTGGCTCAAGTTTGAGCATCCCTCCACCTAGAGCATGCCCTTCCATTTCGCAACTCAATCGTGTCAAGGAGGAATGCCAACCAGCAACAAATTCTTTCACCCTCGTTTTTGCGACGAATCGAACGACGTGCAGCGTGTTTGGGGAAAACAAACCAGCTTGGTTCTCCACGAGTTTTGGCGTCTGCCCAGACATATAAGAGAGTAGAGCATCGCCGCGTCTCACATGCGGCACTGCGTACCAAGGGTTGCGGACGCGGCATTTGAACCGGTCGGGAACCGCCGACCGCTCACCATGTTTCAAATAGGAGAAGACATTTCGCGGAAGCTTGCGCTTAGCTTCTGCAGGAAGAGTCAATAAGTAGACCTTTTCGCTCTTCTCCCGCAATTTGACCCAGTCTTCCCGACGGAGAACAACACCTTCACAGCCTGCAAGCGACAGGATCGCCGGCCTCAAATACTTGATCGGGATTCCCCAATGTCTCCTCTCAGATTCTGTCAGGTGGAAGTAATCATTCCACCCTGTCACGTAGCCTATGCCGATATCAGCTTCATTCCCGAGACGGCAAACACCATCCGTTTCACTCAAAAGTTCATACAGTTTCCGAGCTTTTGCGGAGATGCGGTAATGCGCAAGCCGCACCTTTCCAGACATAATTGCGCCGATCTCCGCTGGTAGGCCACGGTCCGAGGCTCCTTCGGCCTCTTTGATGTCCCTACATATCGCAACAGACAACCACTTGCAGGTGTCGCCATGGCCTTCACATTGCAACAGGAATGTCTCCTCGCTCAAGTCGGGAAACAAGCTCTCGCGAAACATTAATACCGTGATTCGGGCAAACCTCTTCAAAAGGAAGCGAAGGACACCTCTTGCATACTGGGCATGACCCAGTTCGGCTGGAACAACCATGGCCAATCGCCCCCCGACCTTGAGGAAACGAGTTGCGTGCACCAAAAAGGGTGCCCAAGACGAAGCAAGTCGAGGAAGTTCGACACCGGCATCACGAGCACACTGGAGAGCGCGGTCCCTCGCGATCCCGTTGAAAGTTTGATAGCGAACAAACGGAGGATTCCCAACAATGGCCGAAAACGATGGAATATCACTTGGTTGAACTGAGAAGAAATCCCTGTCCAATAGTTTCGCGCCTGGAACACGAACAATGGCTGAACTGATGGTGTGGGAAGCGAGGTCAATTCCCCAAACTGTCGGATGAGAATTGCCCAGAGTCCCTAGACGCGCCGCAGCAGCGGAAAGGAAAACACCACCTCCGGAGCTAGGGTCGAGAACGGTATCGGATGCCTCCCTTATCGCCCATCGCACCAAATGTTGGGCTACGTGTTCATCCGTATAGAATGCACCTAACGCTTTCTGCTGGGTCGAAGTCGCCAAATTATGGTTTCCTCGTTACGCTATCCAAATTCTTACATATTATTCGATAGGCGTATGCAGTATAAGGGCGCAATCCCAGTTTGTGGTCAATTTTCTTCGCTTATGCCTATAGGCGACGCGCGGCCAGGCCTGACGACTTAATGTTCGAAAGTGAATCCAGCCCTATGCGCCGATTACGCGGTGAATGAGTGGAGGAATTGCCTTCGGCTTTTCCGGTTCGATCGCGTAAGCGGTCTCGACCAGGCGCCGCGCTTCCGGAAGGCGTCCTTCCGCATTGTAGTGCAGCGTGCAGAGCGGCTCGCCGCGCTTCACGGCATCTCCAATTCGCTTGTGAAATTCGAGCCCCACGGCCGGATCGATGGTGTCTTCCTTCTTTTCGCGGCCGCCGCCCAGCACCACGCAGGCCACGCCCAACTGTTCGCATTGCGTCGCGGCGATGAATCCGTCGGCTGGGCTGGTCACGTCAAGCGTCTGCTTAGCGTGCGGGAGCCGCCGGGGATCGTCAATCACTCCTATATCTCCTCCTTGCAGACCCACGATTTCCCGGAATTTTTCACGGGCATGCCCGGAAGCGATCAAGTCGGAGGAGAGTTTCTTCCCTTCTTCCACGGTTTTCACGCGCCGGCCCAAGTAGAACATCCACGCGGCGAGTTCCAGGCACAACTCGCGCAGGTCGGCAGGGCCTGCGCCGCCGAGCACCTCGATCGACTCGGCGACCTCCATGGCGTTGCCGGCTTTGCGGCCGAGCGGCTGGTTCATGTCGGTCAGCAGCGCAACGACATTCTTCCCCATGCGCTTCCCGGTTTCGACGAGCAACTCCGCCAGATTTGCCGCGTCCTCGATCTTTTTCATGAAGGCGCCGGACCCGGTCTTCACATCGAGCACCAGCGCGTCGATCCCCTCGGCCAGTTTCTTGCTCATGATGGACGCGCAAATCAGAGCCGGGCTCTCGACAGTGCCGGTGACGTCCCGCAAGGCGTAAATCTTCTTATCCGCGGGCGCGATTTCAGCCGTTTGCCCGATCAGAGCGCAGCCGCACGTCTCCAGCACTCGGCGGAAATCAGCCAGGGATAGATTGACGTTGAAACCGGGAATGGATTCGAGCTTATCGAGCGTGCCGCCGCTGTGACCCAGGCCGCGCCCGCTGATCATGGGCACTTTCACGCCACCGGCGGCGACGATGGGAGCGATCACGAGTGACGTCTTATCGCCTACGCCGCCAGTCGAGTGCTTGTCTACTTTGGGGCCTAGCAGGCTGGAAAAGTCGAGGACGCTCCCAGAGTGAAGCATCGCCTCGGTCAGCGCGGCAATTTCCGGGCGGCTCATGCCCTGCAGCACGACGGCCATCAGCCATGCCGACATCTGGTAGTCGGGGACATCGCCGCGAGTATATGCAGCGATCAGTTCTTCAATTTCCTCGCGAGTCAGCTCGCCAGAGTCTCGCTTGCGGCGGATGAGATCAACGACGCGCATGCTTTTGGGGGATCAGTCAGCGGCCGCTTGGCGGGAAGCCCCGGACGTGCCTGGCAGTAGCTCGAGGTGGGTAATCTCCGCTGGGCAGCGGAGCCGCCACGGCAATACGATCGTGCCGATTCCCCGGCTGACATAGATTTGGGTCGTCCCTAGCCGGTCCCACCCAATCTTGTATCGCAGCCGCTCCGGGGAGCGGCCGTAAACGGTTCCAAGAAGCGGCAGATTAACTTGGCCTCCGTGGGTATGACCGGCGAGGACCAGGCTCACTCCTTGCCGGGAAGCAAGCGAAATGATGCGGGGATTGTGTGCGAGCAAAACAATCGCTGCATCGCGCGGGATACCTCGCACCGCGCGCCGCACGTCGGCGCCATAGCCGTAATCGTCCACTCCGGCCACGTACAGGGAAGCGCCGCCAAATTGCATTGTAATATGCTGATTGCGAAGGACTTCTATGCGTCGGCGCCTCAGTGCCGAGGTCACCGCGTCTGCTCCCACACGGAAATCGTGGTTTCCCAGAACCGCGAACACTCCGTACCGTGCCCGCAGGCGGCCCAAGATTTCCGCGGCAGGTTCGATATTCGCGCGCGAATAAGTGACGAAGTCACCCGTGAGCACAATGATATCAGCGTGAAGGCGATTGGTTTGTTGTACGGCTTCGGCAAGCCGTTTCTGTGGCAGAAACAATCCGTGATGAATATCTGAAATCTGTACCACGCGTAGGCCGCTGAACGCTTCGGGGAGGGCATCCAGCCAGATGCGCTCCTCATTCACGGCAAATCGCTCGCCCGAAGCCCATCGCTCGCCCTTGAAACTTGTTTCACCCGCCGTGTAGTGCTCAATCCCGCCGCTGCGCCATAGGCTCATCCAACGCCCGAGCCTATCCGCGAGGTTCGGCCTTCCCGGCACCGGAAATGTAAGACTATTCCCCATCATCCCTCAGTCGAAACACCTTAACCTTGGCGAGCCTAACACTGCCCGGAAACCGAGTCAACGCAACGTTTTACCGTCATTTGTGCAAAACGTCACGCGCGGGTTTTGAGTTTGAGACTCTGGCTCGAACTTTCCCTCTGGAACTAAGGCGAAGCTCGCGTCGCGGAGCGTTCGGCGATGTCCGCGGCAATCTGTTTCATTTCCGAGTGGACGCGCCCGTTCGATGCCAGGAGCTCTCGATCGCCAAGCTGGTACGGTTGCCCGTCAAAGCGAGTCACGATGCCGCCGGCTTCGCGAACGAGCAGGACGCCGGCTGCGGTGTCCCACGAATGCAAGCCGAACTCCCAAAATCCTTCGAATCGGCCGCAAGCAACCGACGCAAGGTCCAGCGCCGCCGATCCGTCACGTCGAACTCCGTGAGACCGCAATGTAAAATCCCAATAGTACTGGATGTTCGGGTTCTGGGAGCGCTTATTGCTGGGAAAGCCGGTGACGAGGAGGCTGGTCGCAAGCTTTTCGATCGAGGAGACGCGGATTTTCTTCTGATTCAGGTACGCGCCCTCGCCTTTAACGCCCGTGAACAGTTCCCCGCTCACCGGTTGATAGATGACGCCGGCGATTAATTCTCCCGCCTCTTCGAGCCCGATCGAAACGGCAAAGCAGGGGTATCCATGCGCGAAATTGGTGGTGCCGTCGAGGGGATCCACGTGCCAGCGGAACGGCGACTCGGTTTCCGTTCCCCCACCCTCCTCGGCGACAATCGCATGCTTCGGGAAGTGTGTGCGCAGGCGCGTCACGATGGCCTGCTCGGACCGGCGGTCAGCCTGCGTTACGATGTCGACTTCGCCCTTGTAGCTGATGCTCACCGGGCGGGCAAACTCCGCCATCAGGATGCCGCCCGCCTCGCGGGCCGCTTCGATGGCAACTTCGAGAAATGGATTTGTGCCGCTCATGTGTGCACGGTTTAAATCATGCCAGAAGTTTGCCGCGCAGGACAGGTACGACTAGTCAAGATGCCCGCCAGAGTAGTATGCCTTTCGGCTGCGCACCCTGCATTCGCAATGGACGCGCACTTCGAGGGCGCGGTAGGTGCCGTCGGGAGGTCGCGGATTGGGATAGTAGCCCAGGCGATACTGGGTGCGGAGTTCCCGGTCGATGCGGTCGAACATTTCGCCGAGTTCGCCGGCTGTGTTCGGAAAATAAGTCGCGCCTCCGGTCGAATCCGCGATGGTCTCGAGCGCATGCTCTCCGGCCGTGTTGCGGCCTCCCTCGTTTTTCACCACGCGCACGACAATCGTGTAAAGGAGGGCGTCGGCGCGAACCGCCGCGCGCCGCGCGGTCTCAAAGTCAGCACGGCTCGTCGTTTCTCCTGCATCGGTTACGAGCACAATCACGCGGCGGCGGCCTGAGGGATTGCGCGCCAGGGCCTCCGCGCCCAGGTACACGGCGTCGTAAAGCGCCGTGCCGTCGCCGGGAACGATATGTTTGAGCGCGGCTTGCAGCGTGGGCACGTTCGAGGAAAATGGCGCGATTTGGGTCACGGCGTCGGCGAATTCGTAAAGCGCCAGACGGTCTCCGGGACGCACGAGTTTCTGGATGAAGCGCGAGGCTGCCTCGGTCTCGAATTCGAGATCCTTTATTTCACTCAGACTCGAATCGATCATCAGGGTGAGGTCCAGAGGCTGCTGCGTTTCCGGCTCGAAGATTTCTATCTTTTGCTTGACGCCTTCCTCGTAGACCTCGAATTGATCCTGCGCGAGGTCGAGCGCGGGGCGGCCGTCTTTGTCGAGCACGCTGGCGAGCGTACCGACCAGGTGACCTCGGAACGGATGCGTCCGCGCTGGTCCTGTTCGACATTCTGCCGTGCCTCGACGCCTACTTCGGTTGTAGCGGCAATCAGCAGCAATACACCAATGAGTGCGCGCAGCGGAGGGCCGTGCGGAACGCCATGCGGGAGCGCCGTTCCGGCACGCTCACTCCCAGCCTCTGAGGTAGCTGTATGGAGGAATCATTCGCAAGGAGAATAGATTCCTGCCAGGGCGAAAAGGATTGCTTATGCGGAAGGAATTTCTCCTTCGGCCCAGGCCGCGCCGTCGCGGAAAAACTCCTTCTTCCAGATCGGCACGGTGCTCTTGAGCGTATCAATGCCGAAACGGCAGGCGTCGAACGCGGCGGCGCGATGCGCCGAGCAGACCGCGATGAGCACCGAGGTTTCGCCGATTTCGAGCCGCCCGAGCCGGTGAATCATCGCGAAACGCCGGACGGAGAATTTTGCGCGCATCTGCTCGCCGATTTCGCGCATTTTAGCGAGGGCCATGGGCTCGTACGCTTCATATTCCAGGTAGAGCGTTGCCCGGTTGCCGGAGTGGTTGCGCACGATGCCTTCAAACACGACGACCGCTCCATCGGGCGGCGCCTTGAGTTTCGCAACGATCTCCGCAGTCTCAATCGGCTTTTGGACTAGCGCGCACAGGTTCTCCTCCACCGTGGCGCCCGCCGAAACAGCGCCTCCGCTCACGGGAGGAAGAAACGCGACCTCGTCCCCCGAGGAAAGTGGCGCGCGCCATTCGGAAAATTCCTGGTTCACCGACGCCACCACGGAAGAACGGAACTGCGCCAGCTCGGGAAAACTACGCCCATAGCGCGCAAACAAATCCTCGACGCGGGCGCCTTCGGAGAGTTCGGCATTCTCCTCCGACTTGCCAACGATGTCTTTCAACCGGCCAAAGAAAAGCACCCGCACGTGCATATGTCTATTCTAGCCGCGCGGGAGGGAAACTTCTACCATGTGGATCGTGCCGCAGTGAGCTAGTTTCCGAGAAGTTGGGTGGTCTCAATGGGTCGACGCAACACTAGCTCAAAGCCCACGAGCAGGAGTCTACGAAGCTTAATTCGTTCAAGGGCGTAGATGCAAACAAGAACACTGCCCTGTTTAGGTTCTAACTGAGCACACCCAGATAGATCGGTTCTCTGCGGGAAGTATTGTCGGATCAACTGACTGGAAGGTGTTGCATCGACCGGTTGAGCTGGCATGATTTATCGGGAGTTGGCCCGTGGTGAGCCGAAAGAGGCGCTTCGTTCTGTGGGTCAGATCGTTTTGAGGTGATACCTCCTTCATACGTGGACGCTGGTTTTCAGTGTCTCTTCTTCGGCGAGGCCAGGTCCAATCCCCAAAAGTCTTCGCAGTCCAGAATATCGAGCCCCATAAGAAATTGGGATGGTTCACCTTTTTTCACCCAAGCGACCCGCGCGAGCGTTCGCAGCTGGCTTCCCGGTTTTTCAATCCATATCTTCTCTCCGATTTCCCACAACCAGCTCGTTGCGATGCAAGCTCCCCGCTTGCTCACATCGACCGTGTTTGTCAGCTCCTGCGTCCCAGTCGAATCGGTTTCGCGATTGACGAGAATGGGCATGTTACGCCGCATCCTCGCATTTCTTTGAACCCGTTTGTACAACTCTGCCGCGGACAAAGATAGTTTGAGGAATTGGTCACGCTGCCCAGGATCTAGGAACTTCGCACTTGCGACTAGAGCCGTTGTCTGGCTGATGAGCTCAGAAAGGAATTTGAGAGTCGCAGTACGATCTGCTCTACATGGCCCGATCCGTCGCAAGCGCGCACGATGCTCCTCGAGACGCTTCGCAGCTCTGTCGTAGAAATGGTTTCGGCAAAGCCGATGTCCATCCAGAGTCGCCTCCGGTTTGCTGCTGCAGCCAGACCATCCGCAAGCAGCCTCACCCATGCCAATCCTCCAACGCGCGGTCTCGTTTGGTAACCATAACAACCAGTCTCCTGCACTTGATACAACGAATTTGAAAGCTGAGTAAGCCCCAACGGAGATCGTGGGGCTCCGATCGCCCAACTCCCGATAAACGCATTATCGGAATGTTGCCCCTGTTCGCCATCTCCTGCCCGGACAGACCCGCACTCCCCGCTTGATTCCACGGTGTTGCTTTGCAGCAACTGTTGCAAGCCCCCATTCGATTGGCCTTTGCTCCTCTCGTGCGACGGATTCTCCCACTACTCGGGCTGCCCTTGCTACTGTGCATCGCGGCGCATTCTGCTCAGCAGCTTCCTAGCGCCGAGCAGGTGTTAGCTACCGCGAAATCAGAAGCTGTTGCGCAACACAAGTTCATCTTTCTCGTGTTCGGAGCCTCCTGGTGTCCACCTTGCCAAGAAATGGAAGCCTTCATGAACGATCGGGAAATTTGTCCGATCCTGGAAAAGTACTTTGTCTTCGCTTCCCTCCATGTGTTCGAAGAACGGGGCAAGCACCCGGACCTGAATAGCCCCGGCGCTGCGAAACTCGTGGCCGATTTTGGCGGCGAATCTGGCGGTGTTCCGTTCCTTGTCTTTCTTGATGCGCAAGGCCAGCTACTGATCAATTCGAATCGACCCGTCAAGCGCAAGCCAAACGGCGAAAACATCGGTTATCCCGCCCTGCCAGTTGAGATTGATTGGTTTCTGACGATGCTCCAAAAAAACCTCCCTTCTCTGACGAACGCTGACACTCGCACCATCGCGACCTGGCTTCGGAGGGCATCGCCGGGCTGAATCACGATGCATTCGGCCGCATTCACTCACGGGCTACTCGTAGCTACCGTCACAAGGTTGCGGAGCCAAGCCCCGAGAAACGAGATTTTCGGAAACTGATGGACTACTACCGATTGTTCATGGGCATGATGCGCAAGATGGCTGCGATAACGCAAAAATCGAGCTGGAATCAAGGGTATCTGAACATTTGAAACATCTGAAACGCCTGAAAGGGACGGCGGATTCATTCTTGAAATTAGATTGATTTCAACGGAGCGCAGCCGTAGCTTGGAATCAGGCGACGGAGGGTCCTCCAATGCGCATTCTGGTTTCGGGCTCGACGGGGTTTTTAGGAACGGCACTGATGGGTGTGCTGGAACGAGAAGGGCACACGATCGTGCGGCTCGTGCGGCCGGTTCCCGGCCAGCAGGAAGAGAGCGGTGCCCGGGCGCTGACTGTCCGATGGGATCCCGTAGGCGGCCAGTTCGATGGTACGGCGGCCGAGGGCGCGGACGCCCTGGTTCATTTGGCCGGCGCGTCCATTGCGGATGGGCGATGGAATGCCGCGCGGAAGAATCTGTTGCGCACCAGCCGCATCGAAGCCACGCGGCATTTGATCGCAGCGCTTTCCAAGTTGAAGCAGCCGCCACGCGTGATTGTGGCGTCCTCCGCAAGCGGTTTTTATGGCGATCGCGGGGATGAAACGCTCACGGAGTCGAGCGCCCCAGGCAACGATTTTCTTGCCGGGCTTTGCCGCGAATGGGAAGCGGAGAGCGCGCGCGGGACTGAATCCGGCGCGCGCGTGGTGATGCTGCGGTTCGGAATCATTCTGGCGGCGCATGGAGGCGCGCTGCCGCGGATGGCTTTGCCGTTCAAGATGGGCGCGGGAGGCCGGCTGGGGACGGCCGGCAGTGGATGTCTTGGCTTACCCTTGCGGAGGCTGTCGGCATGATCCGCTTCGCGCTGACAAATTCGGGGCTGGCGGGCCCCACGAATGCCGTGTCTCCGAATCCGGTACAGAACGGCGAATTCACGCGCATTCTGGCGAGGAGTGTGCACAGGCCCGCCCTCTTTCCCGCGCCGGCATTTGCACTGCGTCTGGCGTTGGGGGAAATGGCTGACGCGCTGTTGCTGGTCAGCCAGCGGGTGAAGCCTTCGAAGCTTGAGCAGACCGGCTACCGGTTTGCACAGCCGGAATTGACAGCGGCGCTCGCCGAGGTTTTCCGTAAATAAAATACCGGTGACCGAATGGAGTCCTGGTTGAGCCAGCATTTCTTACAATCGGCGAACGAGCAGCAGGCCTAAAGTGGTTGCTCGATGAGTCGCGGATTTTAGTAGCACAGACTTCAGTCTGTGCGCTTTTCCGCTGGTGCAAGAAAATCAAAACCACGCAGGCTGAAGCCTGTGCTACTGGTCCGCGCCGACCTGCGCTCTTTTCAGATATCCAATTGTGAGAGCAACGTTTCCAGATTCGAGCTGTCGACGGTTAGATCGGGCGGCTTAAAGGAAAACCCTTCGATTTCATCGAACGCTTGAAACAGGCGCATTTTGGCGACGGCGTATTCTTCCGTGCCGGTGAGCTGCTGGCCGGATTGGGCGGACCATTTCTCCAGCGCGTCCTGGCGAACGAAAATGCGCACGGGAACCACTTTCTTGCGATCCACGGAAACCATGTACACGTATTCCGTCCCTGGGGAGGAACCGCGGCGGCTTTTTTCCACTTCGTAAAAATAATATTGATAGACGTAGCCGGTCGCCGCGGAGTAGCTCTTCACACGGCGGACCGCTTCGGGACGGGGCATGGATGAATTATTCAAACCATTTTGGGCCGTGTCAACTGTTGATACTGCGCGACAGATCTGCCGGGAGTGAGCCCAGCATCGAACCACGCGCTGCACCGATCTGGAACTGACTAATTGTCTATTCTTCCCGATTTGAAACCGAATTCGACGCTACACGCTCTACCGTGCCGTACGCCTCTGTTCGCGCTCCTACACCTACCGCCAAGCAACTTGCCGGGCAAATTGCGGATGATTCAGGACTTATTGGCCCCTCTCTGCTCGCCAAATACGGATCGTGGCATCCGCGCTTGATGCGTTTCCGCGAATGCTCTGAACTGGCAGAGCGCGTGCAATCCGCTGGCGCATGGAATGGGACGCGGCATTCGGCGGGCGCGGCAATTGGACGAGCGTTTCGCTTCGTTGGCGCCCCGCGATTTTTTTCGCCGCGTCTCTCCTGGGCTGCGGCGGAGTCGTTGGCCCGGCTTCGCCACAGCCCCCTCCGTCGGACGTAACCGTCAGCGTTACACCACCCTCGGCTTCGTTGCTGCTCGGCATACCACAATCTTTCACGGCGGTGGTCACCCATTCGACGAACACGTCCGTGAGCTGGAGTGTGAACGGAATCTCCGGGGGCGATGCGGCGGTGGGAATGATCAGCGCGAGCGGCGTCTACACCGCGCCGGGTGATCTGCCCGCATCCGGTTCTGTCACCATCCGTGCCACCAGCGTCGCGGATAGCTCGAAAAGCGCGGCCGCCGTGGTGACCGTTACGAGTGACATTTCGGTTTCCGTTTCGCCGCAGGCGATGCCCGTGGAACTGGGCGCCGCGCAGACCTTCGCGGCTACCGTGGACTCCGCGGGTAATCCCGATCGCGCGCTCCACTGGATCGTCTCGGGAAACGGGTGCGCCGGATCCGCCTGCGGCGCAGTCGATCCAATGGGAACTTACACGGCCCCGCAAATTCTGACGGCTCCGCCTGGTGTCTCCGTTCAGGCCATCAGCATCGCGGACCCATCGAAGAGTGGCGCCGCGGCGATCACGATTACGAGTTTGTTTTCATTGCCGGTGGCCGGACCTGCCTCCGTCAATGCCGCGGCGACGGCCAGGTACGCGGCGACGCTGGTTCCTGTGGCTAATTCCAACCCGAGCCGCGTAATTTCCTGGAGCGTTTCAGGCTCGGGCTGCACTGGCGCCGCCTGCGGCACGATCTCTTCGGGCGGCGTGTACACGGCGCCCCCCCTTGCGCCGGCCCCTCCGTCAGTGCAAATCACGGCAACGCCGCAAGCCGATTCGTCGAAGACGGCGGCAGTGTCCGCGACGATTGTTTCCACTGTCACCGTTTCGGTGACGCCGCCCGCTGCAAAGATGCCGCTGGGGGGCACACAGGCGTTTCAGGCCCTGGTGACTGGCGCGCAGGACACAACTGTGACGTGGGACGTCGGCGGCGTCGTGGGAGGCAACGGCACGATCGGAACGATCGTGAACTCGCAAACCGACCCCGACAACACGACGTATACGGCGCCGCTCGACATGCCTCCGGGGGGCACGATCACAGTGCGGGCGCGCAGCAATGCAAATCCCAACATTTTCGCGAGCGCGACGCTCGCTTTCACAGCTGCCGTCAACATTACGCTGACGCCCTCGAGCACCACCCGCGCCGTGGGCCACCGGCAAAATTTTACGGCCCAAGTAAACAACTCGACGAATCAGAACGTGATCTGGCAGGTCAACGGGATTGCGGGAGGAAGTATTTCCATTGGCCAGGTCTGCGTGACGGGATCGAATCCGTGCCAACCGATTTCAGCGAGCAATGGCGGCAGCATCGATTACCTCGCGCCGTTGGGCGTGCCATCTCCCAACCCTGTGACGCTGACGGCGACGAGCCAGGCCGATAGCAGCCAGAGCGCCTCGGCAAGCGTAACCATTCTGCCGCACATCGTCGTGAGTGTATTGCCGGGCAGCGCCTCAATGGCGAGCAACGGTCAACAGCGGTTCACCGCAACGCTTGCCGGGACCGATAACCAGCAGGTGACGTGGACGATTGCAGGGGCGGGATGCGGAGTCCCGGGGGCCTGCGGGTCCATTGACTCTTCGGGACTCTACGTTGCACCGTCTGCGACGCCCTCGCCGGATCTGATCAGCGTCACCGCCATCAGCGCGGAGGACACCAGCCAATCGGGCACGGCAACCGTGACGATTTCCGGTGGACCGAGCATTTCCTCTCTTGCGCCGTCCAGCGCCTATGCCGGGTCGGCGGGCGGTTTCACATTGTTGCTGTCCGGGGCCAACTTCATCGCCTCGAGCCCGGGTCCAGGTTCGACCATTCAGGTTGCGGGCACGGCGCGGAGCACGGCGTGCACGTCAGCCACGCAGTGCGTGACGTCCCTGACGGCGTCCGATCTGTCGGTTGCGGGCAATCTCACCGTGGGTCTGCAAAATCCTGACGGGACACTCTCGAATTCAGTGACATTCGTTGTTCTGGCTCCCGGGGCGGGTCCAGACATAATACCTCTGACTCCCGGGGCGCCTTCGGCGACCGGAAAAGACATTATTGTCGTGGAGCTGAGCACCAACGGCGGGTCGGGCGCGGCAGCAAACGTAAGCTTGAACGTGGCCGCGATCGGGACCTACGTGGTGGCGACATCGTCCTGCACCCTGGGCGGCAGCCCCGTCACGATCTTTCGCCCCGCGAGCGGCACGGCGATCGCCGACCTGTGCGTTTTCTCCGTGAGCGGTCTCGATCCATCCTTCACGTACACACTGAGCGGACCGGTGACGGCGGACATCCTGATTACGAATCGCGAACCGCTGGGTCTGGGAATCCTTCACCTGACATTGCAGGTCCCCGCTACCGCCGCCGTGGGAATGCGAACGCTCTTCGTCGAGAATCCCAGCAAGGACTTGGCCGCCGGAACCGGGGCCATCGAGGTGCGCTAATGAACATTAGATTACTCATAATATATATAACTAGTATTATATTAATTGCTGCAAGATCCATCCCCGCGACGACTCTCGCACGGCTGAGCCTGGATCAATTGGCCGCGG
This sequence comes from Terriglobia bacterium, assembly GCA_963811715.1. Lineage (GTDB taxonomy): Bacteria > Acidobacteriota > Terriglobia > Acidiferrales > UBA7541 > Palsa-360. The sequence continues at coordinate 352,664 of CAWESM010000001.1, read as the reverse complement.
CAGCCGATGCCGTGGCGCGCGTGCGTTGCGCCAGCGTCGTGTCGCGCCGGGAGGACGGCGAAATCTGGACGGTAACCCGTTTCGATGTCGTCGAGACGATGAAAGGCTCATTGCCAACACGCATCACGGTCCGGCTGCCGGGGGGGCGCGTCGGACATTGGACCGCCGCCGTGGACGGCGCCCCAAGATTCACTGCCGGCGATGAAGCGGTCATCTTTCTCGAGCGGTCGCGCGCGGGAGGATTCTCGGTGGCTGCCTGGGTTGAGGGAACATTCCGCATTGGCCGCGACCCGCGCACGGGCCTCGAAACCGTGACGCAGGATTCGAGCGCGTTTTCGGTGTATGACACGGCGACGCACACGTTCCGCACGGAAGGCATCCGCCGGATGCCGATCGAACGGTTCCGCGAACGGGCCGCGGCAGCCATCACGCGCGCTCAGGAGAAACTACCATGACAATCCAAACCTGCCATCCGGTTCGTAGCGCGGTATCCGCCGCGGTGGCGTGGATTTTCCTTCTGCAGGTGACCGCGGGTTCGGCGGGAGCCTACGCGCTGGGCTCGACCGTCGGGGACATGAGGCAGGCGGCTGGGCTGTCGGGCGGAACCGCGTGTCCGCGGCTCACGCGTTTCGATGTTTCGACACCGGGCGCGATCAATCGGCAGTGGAGCACATCTCTCGGGACCAGCCCCGTCACAATTCTGACGGTGGACCAGACGGCGGCCGGACGGCTTAATGAAATCGAGAACGTGATCCAGCAGTCGTTGGGCGCTTGGACAGGCGTTCCCGGCAGTTCGCTCAAGCCCTCAACGCTCGGCACGCTGCAACGCATTTCGCCGGCAATCGCCTGCACATCCTCGGACGGTTTGAATTCGATCTGCCTCAACCAGAACGACTCGGCATTCGCCGTGGGCGTCCTGGCATTTACGAGAGTCGTCTCCGCAGATACGGCGGGCGAACAACTCTCTTCGAGCACGCTTCCTTCCACGTTCGTCGGCCAGATCCTCGACGCCGATGTGCTCCTGCGGCCCGCTGACGCTACCACAACATTCGCGACTCCCGCGGCTCTCCCGGCGAACCCGAACGCGTATGATCTCGAGTCCATTTTGACGCACGAGCTGGGACACTCCTTCGGCTTCAGCCACTCCGCCGTATGGAGGGCGATGATGTTTCCCTTTGCGCCGCCGCCGGGGCAATTCACGGGCACGCGGCCCGGAGCGCAATCGCCGGACGCGGCACTTTCCGATGACGACCGCACCGGGCTGCGCGTGCTGTATCCGGACCCGGCCGACACAATGCATGTGGGCACGATCCAGGGGCACGTTTTCCCAGCAAATCCACTGGCGCTGCCCATGTCACCCCCGGGAGTAACCGGAATCTTCCCCGCGCAAGTCGTCGCCGTGGACAATGCCACGGGCGCCGTGGCGGCCGCCACCATCGCCGGATGGGCCTGCAACGATCCCGGCCCGGCGCAATTCGACGGCTCCTATGCCTTCGAGCGATTGCCGGTTGGACCGTCGCAGAGTTACCAGGTCTATGCCGAGCCGCTCGACGGTCCCGTAACGCTCGGCGATGTGATCTATAGCCCAATAGGGCTGTGCCGGAACTCCGTAACCGATCCCGGCTGGCCGGCGCAGTTTGCGTGCATGCTGCCTCCATCCGCCACGCCCTTTTCCGCGCGGCTCCGGCCTGGGCCGTAACCCCCTAGCCAAGAGCTCCCGTAGCGCGCTTCCACTGAATTGCGGGAAGGGGTCGTTGCCGCCGGGGCTTGTCGCACACCATGCGGTTGCTGCCGCCCAATCTGCCCCGCTCCAAAAAAGAACCCGGCCCTCATGGGGCCGGGTTCTGGGCTCAGGACTGCGCGCTGAGAGACCTACATGGCGGTCGTGTTGGTCCACGACATCCGGCTGGGAGTTACTATCGTTTGCGTGGTGGGGTTCGAGACCACGGTGGTGGAGGGGTACCATGGCGGAGCGAGCCCATGCGAGAAGCGTTGGTCGAAATAGATATTCCGCGAACCGATGCTGGCGCCGCTTTTGGCCTGCATGGCAATACGTCCGCCGACAATATTGACCGTTCCGATGGTATTCCACTGTGCGATTAGGCCGCCTGAACTGCCGCTGGAAACCATGGCGAGCGATGCGTCGATCTCCATGGTCGCCACATTGGTCGTGGGCCGGAGCTGGATGTCGCCGGTCGTTGTGAAAATCCCCAAGACGTTGGTGGGGGCAGGACTAATCGGGGTATCCGAGGAATTCAGCGTGACCGGTTCGGTAGAGTACAAAAGGTTTCCAGTAATTGCGATGTTACCTGTCGAGGTGACCGTGACGGCCGAACCGTTTTGAATCGCAGCTCCTGAGGAGGGGCCGGAAAGACCGGTCGTATTGCCGCCGGAGGAGCCGCTGACAGCGCCATTGACGAATAGCATGGCTGCTTCGTTCGAACCAGAAACGTTCAAGTTTCGGGGGAGGTCATTGACGGTTTTCGAATGGCCGGTTCCTGCATTGTCGGCAATCGTCGTCGTGTTCCCTGTCAAGTCCAGCGTGACCGTAGTCGTCGTGGATCCCTGCACGATGGTGAAAACTTGCTCCGAATGGGGCGTCCCCGCGATCGTGACGGTGGCCGCGGCCATCGTAACCTGGTCCGCATTGCCTTGAACATAAATTCCCCCACCGGTGAAACACGGGGCAAGCGGACAAGTCGCGGCGGGAGGAGTGGGAAGAGTATCGGTATAAGGTATATAGACACCGCTCGAAGGTTGTGTCCCAGTAGCCGGCCACGACGTGGCGGTGGTGTCGGCGGCGGTTCTCAGGACGCTCATCTCCGTTTGTGTGACGGGACACGGGGAAGTGGCGCATGCGCCGTAACCATCCAGAACGGCGCGCTGCTGACTAAAGGCATCTGTCGGAATAGGGAGCGCCGTTTGGCCCAGGTTGAGCCCGGCCTGAAACGTGGGGGCGATGGTTGTTCCGTTGTGAGTGTCCGAAGTAGCGCTAGACTGGTCGCACGTCCCATCCCCATACATATAGCCTACGTTGGCATTATGGGCCCCGACGGTACCCGTGAAGATATAATTGCCCGAGCCATAAGCTGAATCTCCGAAGTTCCAACTGTCATTCGAAAAAAATTGGCCGGACATGGTGCCCTTAACGAACCCGGCGCTGCAAATCGGGTAGGTGTTGAAAAACGTGCCATAGGCCGCGAAGCTTTGCTGATACGAGCTGGTGACGGTCACAGTGGCCACCAGATTTCCTGTCTCTTCGATCGTATTCTGCTGGTTGGCGGTCGAGTTGCCGACGGCCGTGATCTTATAGGGGTACGAATAGGCGTAAGAAATCACGGTGTATTGAGTAGGGTCGCCTGGGTTGGCGCACGTCGGGACCGGATAAGTCGTCGTATTCGGCACTGAATTCGGGGGAACTGGATTTTTATAAACCCAATTGGGCGAGCAATCCGCTGCGTTCCACGGCAACATGTAAGTCGGGCAAATGGGCACGGTGGTCGTAGGTCCAGTATTAGCGCATGCCGCATTGTAAGAGATCGTGAATGTCCCGGGCCAGGAGGATGCCTGCGGCCCACTCGAACTGAGAGTGGATTGGGTGCCACCGAATCCGGTCGAAGTGTTCGAGAGGGTGGCCATGACCGTGGCTTCCTCGCCGACCGGGATCGGTGGGGTGGTGGCACTCTGTGCGTAGTTAGCCGTCACATCGTTGGCGAGCTGGTTGGCCATCAATTGCCTTGCAGCATTCATCCCGGAATCGGCGGCATAGAAAGACCCGCGCAAATTGCGATAATAGCCGTCAATCAATAAATCCGAACTGGTGGCGATGACCATGGCGAGCGTCATCACGGTGAATAGGCTCAGCAGCAGAAGCGCCGTAACCAACGCCACGCCGCGGGAACCCTGCCGGTGTTTCGTGCGAGTGTTTTTGGGTTTCATCATCATCCTCGTTACATACTCATGTTTCGTGGATTGACCACTACGGAAACCCCTTGGATCTGGTAGGGACCTCCGTCGAAGGAATTCCGGAATACGTATGTCGGGTCCTGCACGGGGGGAGTTCGCCCGACGAGTGAAATCATGACCGAACGGACCATGGTGTAATCGTATCCGGCGGCACCGGAGGTGATCTTGAAGGTGGAACTGTCGAAGTTGTACGTGGGAGTGTCGGTAGTGCCGTTGACCAATGCCGCCCCGACCTTGAAGCCGATCACCTGTTCCGACAACGTCACTCCGTTGGCGGCGGGCGTCTGCCCTTTTTCCAAAACCGTTCGCCTCAACTTGGGGTCGGAAGGGACCGAGAGATCCACATCGTATTGGACGGGTCTAAGCCGTATGACCCAGTCCGTGTTAGCATATTTGGGCCACGTCTGATCCGACGAATTCACGGACATCCCTGTCACATCATCTGCAGCGGCGTTGGTTCCATTGGCGGCGGTCGTGGTGCCATGCGTCAGGAGCACATAGGTCTGGCCGCCGAAGACAGCCGTGCTGACGCCGGTGAGCTTTACCGTCGTATAGTACGAACCGTCGTATCTTTCTAACAGGATCTGGTCGCCAACAAAGAAGTTTGCCGCATACGTGGCAGCCGTCACTCCGGTAGGAGGCAGAACATAAATGGTCGTGTAGAGGTTCGTATCCGTCGAACCGGTAGTGGACGCTGTGGCGATTAGACCCGTCGTACTCGCGACGGGATTGACAGGAATTGTGGCCGGATCGGCAACGATGACCGTGAGTGAGTCAAAACAAGTTGACGTGTACGTGATTCCCGCGTGGCAATCCTGTGTCGATGTAACGACGTTGTTGTTGATCACCACGCCCACGGGCCAGCCGGGGACATTTACGGTGTTGTAGTATCCAGACCCGCCGTTGACAATGTCCGTTTGAATTTGCGCAACCGCATTTCGCGTGGAGATGTTCAACGCCGCCTGGGTCTGCTGCTGGTTGAACAAGGGCTGGTTCTGCGACAGCAAACCAAACGCCGCGCCGGAAATCACCCCGAATATCGCCATCGAAAGCAATAGTTCGACCAGGGTGAATCCCGCCATTCTCCTGCCTCGACACTGCAAAAATGATCCGGTAGTCCGCATGGAACTCCTCATGGCCTCACCAAGCTCATCTGGAAGCTGACCGGCGACTTGACGGCCGCGTTCGTAAGCGTGACCAGGACGGTCACCCGGCGGCTGCCCGTTAACGTAATGCCGTTGACCGTGGGACTCGCTTCAATCAGCCAGCGGCGGTGGAACGTGAGGACCCCCGAACCAGCGGGGGGCGCCGTGGTGGCGCCGGTGTCCACGAACCCAGTGGCATTGTGGATGACATTTTTGTATTGCACGCCAGTGCCTGGGTTGCTGGCAATCGTTTCAGAAACATACCCGTTCGTGTTCGACAAATCGACATCGTCGTAGTAGTCAATCGCCGATGGGGGGGCGTCCGTTGTGAGGCTTCCCCCGGCCGCGACGTGCGGATCCGCGGCGGGCCAGCGGTTCAGGTCTTCCAGTTTCTCCGACACCAGTGTCGTCGCCAGGCCGAGGTAACGCGCATTGTCCGTGCCGGAAAGGCTCTGCGCCATGAGACTCGCCATCGCCATCAACCCGACCGTGAGAATGAACATCGCGATCAGAACTTCCATCAGCGTAAATCCCGCTGCCCGGCCCGGCTTATGGGCAAGTGGGTTGGGGATATGGTGGTGAAATCGATACGTTTCCATAGTTGGTCACCGTCAATTTTTGACAAACTCCCTTGTAAGTCATGGTGAAATTCAGCGCGCCAGTTGCCGCGGTCACAAATCCATTGGGTCTGAAATTCAGCGTTGTGTCCGCGCTCAAAGTCACCGGCCAGCTGGAAATCGGCACGGCAGTGCCCACATTCCCGTACGTGCCATTGTTTGTGGGCGAGCTCTGAATCTGATAGTTGTTAGCCGCGCTGCTAAACGCCACTTGGAACGGATAGCCTTGCATCAAGGCCTGGTACCGAGTGGAGTGAATGGCCCAAGTTACGGCCGAAACAGCGCCATCGATGCGATAATTTCTCAGCCCGGCATTGATCGAAGGAATGGCCATGACCGTCAAAATGGTGCCAATCGCTAACATAACCATCATCTCGACCAGTGAGAAACCCCTCGAGGCACCCAGGTATCTCCTAGTCGCCCTGTTGGCCTTGTTGCTCTGGAGTGTTCGCATCATTCTGGCCTGCCTCGCTTTTCAATGTCCGTTTCGGGAAGATCGACTATGTGTAGAGCAACTCCCTGGCCAGGGCTCGCGCGACATTAAAGTATTTTAATTTGAATAACTTGGGGAAGATTTTGGGAGCCAGAATTAGGAGCCCCTAATGGGGCATGGGTAGAAATTGTACAAAACCAGCCTGCCTATATCCGGCGGTATTCTTGGAATCCAAGGGCGGGCCTATTATTAAGCAGTTTGCGGGAAATTCAAGATGGCCTTACGCTGACTAGTTTCAGGGGGATACCTATAAAGAGCGAGGCGAACACGCGTGCTGTCAGCCGAACCTTTGAATCCTGATTCGAGTGAAAAGCAAAGGTATAGTTGGCCACCTCTGTTGCGCTGTTTTTCGATCGGATTCAGCCTAGACCCTTTCATGCCTTCCAGATTTTCACTCCGCGCGGTCCCCGTTGCGTCTCTGAAGGGCATGGTCGTCCGGTGGACTTGCCGCGCAAACGACGTTTGCCGCAGTGAAGTCTGATACTGGGACAAAAAAGAACCCGGCCCTCATGTGGCCGGGTTCAAGACGCCGAACAGCGCATTGAATCAATTACATGGCGGTTTTATCCGTCCAAGAGACCCTGCTTGGCGGGCTCGGGACGATTATGGCGTTCACGACGCCATTCGAAACAATCGTGGTTGAAGGGAACCAGGGCGGGGCAAACCCGTTCTGCGAGAAGCGGCGGTCAAAATAGACGTTTCGAGTGGATGCATTGATGTTCTGGAGGGTGTTCTGGATGCGTCCGCCAACGATATTCAGAGTGCCGATTGCGCTCCCCGAGTTGACCAGCCCGCCGGAGCCTCCCGATGAGAGAGCAGCGATAGTGGCGTCAATTTCAAGGTTGCCGCTTGATTGTTGATTGTTGAGCTGGATATTTCCAGATGCAGTGAAAATTCCGAGCACCTGCCCGTGATCCGCTCCGGAAACCAATGAATCCGCTGTGGTCAGCGTGACCGGCTCGGTCTTGTAAAGGATGTCGCCAGTCACGGTCACGGTGCCGGCGGACGTTATGTTCAGAGCATTTCCATTTTGGATGGTCCCAACGCCTGCGCCTGCGCCTTGCAGGGCCGTGATGTTCCCGTCGACGTACAACATTGTCGCATCGCGTGACGGGGCGCCTGAAATAGGGTCACATTGTTGAGGAACACCGGTAACCACTTTCGTCGAGCTGCCCGTGACCAACGTCGTTTGGGCAGGATACGTGGTGCCGCCAATGGTGGCGCCAGGATCAATCGTGACCGTGGACGTAGTCGAGCCTTGTTTGATGGTATAAATCTGCGCCAAAAGGTCGCCCGAGTTGCTGGGTGTGATTGTAACCGTCGCGGCTCCTTCGACATAAATTCCCCCGCCACATCCGGCGGTTGATCCGTATGGGTCGTTGATCGTGCCATTGCTCGACGGCAGCGCGTTCGCGGCTGTCCCAAAGGTGGGGGTCGCACCATTCAGGTAGTAGGGCAAAAACACTCCGCTGGAAGGCGCTGAGACAGGATACGGGTTTCCGCCGGCATCCTTCAAAATGGCGTGCATCTCGTTCGCCAACTGGCCGCTGGAAATAAGCCCGTTTCCGAGACTGTCCAGCACGGCTTCCTTCTGGTTGAAGGAGTCCGTTGGCAGGGCAATGGGAGTCGCTCCCAATGTCACGCTCCCCTGAAACGTCGGGGTAAAGCGAGTGCCATCGGAGGCAGTGTAAGCGTGGGTCGGCGGCGTCCCGATAGTTGAACCGGCATTCGGAAAGCAGCCATTCCCGTCCGTAAAGCCGAAATTGGGACTAACGCTGGCGATAGCATCAGTAAAGATGTAGCTGCTGCTGTCGAGGTTCCAGGCACCGTTGGTGAAGACCGGGCCGGCGATCGTGCCGTTCACCAGGTAGGATCCATCGCAGAGCGGGGACTGGTCAATGAACATGCCGTAGGCAGCGAAGCTTGTGTTGTTTCCCGCGGGCGTGCCCTTGTCGACGGCGATAATAAAACTGCTGTCCTCTTCGATGGTATGAGTTTCGTTGGCCCGGGATTGTCCGATGGCAGTAATCTTATAGGTATATATATATTTATAACCAGTGATGGTGTAGTTGGCCGCCGGGGTCCCCAGGGTCGTGCAGGACGGAATCGTGCCGCCTGTGCCTGTGAATATTGCCACGCAGGCGTCGGAATAGGCCGGCGCTGCCGCGGCCGTCCCCGCCGTTAGTGAGGTGTTCGTCGAATCGATCTGGAAGGATCCTGGCCACGATGCTGCCTGGGTTCCGGTGACCGACTGGTAGGAGCCGAAAGTACTGATGACGTTGGTCATAACTGTGCCCGAAGGGCCGGGAACGGTGCTGGGAATGGGAGATCCGCTCGCAAGAGTGTAGGTCGATGGGATAGCACCCATGATTTGTTGAAGCATATACTCTCTGGCGACGCTGACGCCGGAATCGGCGGCGTAAAACGAGCCGCGGAATTTCCGGTAGTAGCCGTCGATGAGCGTGTCCGAGGTCGTCGCGATGACCATGGAAAGGGTCATCACAGTGAGAAGGGAAAGAAGCAATAGGGCGGTGATGAGTGCGACGCCGCGCGAGCGATGGCTGTGTCTGCTGCGATTGTATGTGCGTTTCATAGGGTTCCTCAATTGTCTCCCATGCTCATGTTTCGCGGATTGATTACCACGGAAATCCCCTGAACCTGATAGGGGCCTGTATCGAAGGTGTTCCGGAACACGTACGTGGGATCAGTGACCGGCACCGTTCTTCCAATCAGCGAAATTCGGATGGACCGGACCAGCGTGTAATTGTTCTGATAGTCGGAATTCTTCCAGTGATAGACGTTGCCCGCGGGATCGTTAATCAGAGTAACCATCGCCTTGAATCCAATGATCTGCTCGGCCAGCTTTTGAACCGACGCCGTCGCGCTCCCAGGCTCCTGCCGGACCAGTGTCGGGTCGTTTGGATTGGTTGTGGTGTCCACGGAATACAGGACGGGAGTAAGGCGCAGGACATAGTCCGAGGCACAGAACGAATCGCTCAGCATCGTGTTCTGATACGTGCCCGCGACCGTATCCTGATTGACGGTGATTTGCAGAGGGTCATTCGTCGTGGAACTGTTGGTGCCATTGACGGCAGTCGCGCCATGCGTTAGGCGCACGTAGAAACGGCCGCCGACGGTAGCAGCCGCCGAAGCAGCCGTAAGCACCGCGGTCGTGTATGCCGATCCGTCGCCCTTCACGAACAGGATCTGATCCGGATTGACGCCCGAGTTGTACTTGTAGCTCGCGGCCGCGGTTGTCGCCAACGCAAGCGTGGGATACCCGCTGCCGGCAGGACTCGCGGAAGTCGGCGACAAGTACAAACTGGTGCCGTTTGTAAGATGGCAGCCTGCAATGGTTCCGTCGCTGGCGTTGGTTGGAAGAGTATTTGGATCGGAAGAAATGATATTCATCGAATCGAAACAGGATGGGCCATAAACGTAGGTGGTCGCGGAGGTCTCACAGTCGCTGCCTGGCGTGTTGTTGACGACCACAATGCCGACCGGCCAGTTGGGGATGTTGATGCCATTGTAGTAATTGGACCCGCCATTGACGACGTCTAGTTGCAGTTGCGCCGCGGAATTGCGGATGGCGATATTCACCGCCGCCAGGCCCTGCTGTTGGTTAAAGAGCGGCTGACTCTGGGCCATCAACCCAAAAGACGCCGCGGAAATGACTCCGAATATCAGCATGGCAAGTAGTAGTTCGAGGAGCGTGAACCCCGCCCTGTTGTTCCGGCGCCTTGAAATTGTTTTCGTGCTCCGCATGAAATTCCTCATGGCCGCACCGTACTCATTTGAAAGTTAGCCGCCAGTCTCACCGTGGAGTTCACCAGTGTCACTTCGACCGTCACGCGGCGTGGACCCACAAGGCCTCCCGGTGCTGTTAGCGTGACTCCGTTTACGACGGGATTCATTTCGATCAGCCAGCGGCGATGGAAAGCCGTCTGCCCAGCGGTGGCGGGGGCCGTGACGCTGGACGTTTGAGATATTATCCCGTTGGGGCTATGAGACGTGGAGACATACGTGGTGACACCACCCGTTTTCGTACTGGTGGTCTCGGTCTCCAGACCTCCGGTACTTGCAAAAACGACGTCGTCGAAATAATCGATCGTCCCGACCGTCGTATCGGTGCCAAGGTTCCCTCCCGCTGCGACGTCGGGGTCAGTCGTCGGCCAGCGGTTCAAGTCCTCCAGCTTCTCCGAGGTCAGCGTCGTCGCCAACCCGAGGTCGCGAGCCCTCTCCGTGCCGCCCAGGGTTACCGCGAACAGAGACGCCATCGCCGTCAACCCTACGATGAGGACGAACATGGCGATCAGAACTTCCGCCAGCGTAAATCCCGCTGCCCGGCCCAGGTTACGGGCAGGTGGGCTGGGGATAGGACGGTGTAATCGATACGTTGCCATAGTTGGTCACCGATAGTTTTTGACAAACACCTTGATACGTTATGGTGAAGGTCAGCGCGCCGGCTGCGGGTGTCACATATCCATTAGGCTTAAAATTCAACGTTGTATTGGCACTTAATGTGACTGGATAGCTGGAGAACGGCACGACTGTACCCACATTCCCGAATGTACCGTTGTTGGTGGGCGAACTCTGAATCTGGTAGGTATTGGCCGAACTGCTGAACGCCACTTGAAACGGATAGCCTTCCATCAACGCCTGGTAGCGAGTCGAGTGAATGGCCCAGGTTACGCTTGAGATAGCGCCCCTGAGACGATAGCTCTGCATCCCGGACATGACGGAAGGAATGGCAATGGCCGTCAAGATGGTTATGACCGCCACAACCAGAAGCATCTCGATCAAGGAGAAGCCCTTGGCTTTGCCCGGGAGTCTATTTCTCGCCCTGCTGTCCGCACTCTTCCGGATTGCTCGCATCATTTCAATCATCCTCCCCCCACCTTTATTTGGGCGCTAAGCGCAGTCCGCACGCGTGTCCTCTCTGAGACTTCTTCGGGATGTTCCATTCTGGATAGTGCAACAGCCAGGCCAGGACCCGGCGGTACTCCAAGTAATTCGAAATATGATCGTAGTCAATATTTCGGTATCGGGAGTTCCACCTTAGATACAGCAACTGACAGGCCAGGAGTTGGCGGCGCTTGGAGTGTTGCACCACATGACTGTTAGTAAATATTTGGGTGACGACGAAAAGCCCATTCCAACAGCGACTGGATAGAAGCTGCACAAAACAAGCCTGCTCCTATCGGCCGGGATTGGGAATTTCCACCGTCGAACCGATTCGTTTGAAATTGGCACACCGTTCCCAATGTCCAGTGGCAAACTTATTTCCTATTCGATAGACAACCACAATGAAACATGTGACTTGATTTGGAACTATATAACTCCGTTAACTATAAATTTATGTTTCATCCGTGGCCGAATTTTAACGAGCACTCTGTCGGGGAGCTATCAGTCATATCTCTTGACTTCGCCGACCTATGAACGCAGACTCCTCCAAATGGCGGCTCGCGCTTCCCGATGGGCCTGCCAAAATTAAGGCGACGGCATCCACAATTGAAGGAGGGCCTGATGAAAACCAATTATCTGGCGGTGGCCGTTTGTGCCGTGGTGTACTGGCTGGTGGGAGGGCTCTGGTATGGCTTGCTGTTCGGCCCGCGCTGGACGGCGCTCGAGAACATGACGGTCGAGCAAGGCCGGAGCATGAGTGCCGCGCTGCCTTACATCCTCACGTTCCTTCTCGATATACTAATCGCATACGTACTTTCTCAGTTATGCTCCTGGCGCAACGCCAACACGCTTGGACGCGGCGCCGCGATCGGCGTGCTGCTTTGGGTGGGCATCGTTGCGCCCATTACCTACACGACCTCCATGTACGAGATGCGGCCGAAGGAGCTTTTCGCGATTAACGAGTTCTATCCGTTGCTAGGGCTGTGCCTGATGGGCGCCATACTGGGCGCGTGGACGAAAAAATCAGCCTGAGCGTCAATTCTAACGCGGGCTCCCCGCTTCCCTTGAACCGTTCCGCGTAAAAGTAGTGCCCGCGCCTGACTTTGGTAGCGCTAGCGGGAATCGAACCCGCATTTTGGCCTTGAAAGGGCCACGTGCTAACCGTTGCACCATAGCGCCATCGAGGTGAAAAACGTGGTGAAGCTAGAGTAGAGGAAACCTGGAGAATTGACAAGGAGGTGAAAAGCAGTCGAGAGTCGACAGTGGAGAGTTAAGAGTTAGGCGTTTGCGACCGAGGAAGGTTTTTCACGGGTCACCAGTCACCGATCACTAGTCACCAGTCACGCCTTCCTTTCGTTATGCTCCTCAAGCCACGCCATCTGAATCGCTTCGAGTTTGCCCTCGTTCGATAACTTTGGATCGCCCGAAAACCCGGCGAGTTCCGTGACCCATTTGTGCAGGTCGGTGAAGCGCACCGACAGCGGATCGGTATCCGGAAACTTATCGGCGAGCTGGATGCCGATCTCTTCCGCTTCGTCCCAGTCAAACGTGGCCGGCATAAGGCGCTTCTCCCTTCAGATGCCCTAACTTGCGGCGCGGTGTAGTCCCCCGGGAACGCCAATCTCCTGATTGGCGTTCCCGGGACTCGACGGTCAAACCGGCAATAGTTTCTTTATCGATCGCCGGAAAAATTCGTTTGAAGACGCGGGCGACAACAAACGCCGGACGACCACACGCAGGATGAGCGCGCGATCTAGTGCTCCGCTTCCTTGGCGAAGTTCTTGTTCCATTCGGGGATTTCGACGACGAGGTCGCGCGTTCCGTCGGGCACGCACTGGCAACCGAGGCGCGACTTTACCTCCAGCCCGGGCGCATCGTCGAGCTGATCCAGTTCGGCGTCGGTCGGTTCATTGCACGACTCGAGCCCCTCATGCACGATGACGTGGCACGTGGAGCACGCGCAGACTCCTCCGCACGCGTGATCGAGTCCCATATGAAATCCCGTGGCGATATCCAGGATGCTTCCGGGCAGGCCCTCGCGCGCATACGGGACTCTCTCGGGGTCCACCTCGACCGTCTTGCCCTCGCGGACAAACGTCACCTTGAATTTCTTCGTCGCGGGCGTGTATTTGACCTGTTCAATGTAAGGATTGCTGCCGCCCATCGTTGTCTCCTTCTCATCCACTCCATCTTGCGTGGCACAGGCTTCAGCCTGTGCGGTTTTCCGCTCGCGCAAAACCCAAATCAAGACCACACAGACTGAAGTCTGTGCTACTAAACCTTATCCAGCTGCTTGCCTTCGAACGCGGTCGCCAGCGCGCGGTTCATCATGCGTTCGGCCAGCGGCGTCGTCGCCTGGTTCAACACATCCACAAATGCGCGGACCTGCTTGTAGTCGCTGCCTGCAAGGGCTTCGCGCAGCGCTGCGATTGCGCCGTCTATCGCGCGGCGCTCGTCGGCCGGAAGTTCGCCGGGCGCTTCGGCTTGTTCGCGCAGCGAGCGCTTTCTCGGTCGCGCTGAGGACGGTTTCCGCTTCGTTGCGCGCCTCGATCAACTGCCGCTCGGAAAAATCCTGCTCGGCGTATTCGATCGACTCCTCGAGAATCCGCTCGACTTCGGCATCGTCGAGGCCGTAGCTCGGCTGGACTTCGATCGAATGCTGCTCTCCGGTGCGCAGGTCGCGCGCGGAAACCTGCAGGATGCCGCTGGCGTCAATCAAATATTTCACTTCGATGCGCGCGAGGCCCGCGGGGCCGGGCGGCACTTTCAACTGGAATCGCGCGAGAGACCGGCAATCCTTCGCCAGTTCGCGCTCGCCCTGGAGGACATGAATATCGATGCCCGTCTGGTTCTCGACGCCGGTCGTGAACATCTCCTGCGCGCTCGCGGGAATCGTCGAATTCCGCGGGATGATTTTTGCCACCACGCCGCCCATCGTCTCGATGCCGAGCGACAGCGGCGTGACGTCGAGCAGCAGCATGTCTTTCACGCCGCCTTCGAGGATGTCCGCTTGCACGGCCGCGCCCAGCGCCACGACTTCGTCGGGGTTTAGCTCCGCGTGCGGAGCGCGTCCGAAAAATTCCTCGACGGTGCGCCGCACGAGAGGAACGCGCGTCGAGCCGCCAACCAGCACGACTTCCTCGATTTCCGCCGGCGTGAGCTTCGCGTCCGCCAGCGCCTGCCGCACCGGAGCCATCGTGCGGTCCACGATCGGGCGAATCCACCGTTCGTATTCGGCGCGCGTGATTTCACGGAAATATACGCCGCCATTGGGCAGCGGCAATTTCACTGTCGTTTCGTCCGCCTCGGAAAGCTCATGCTTGGCGGCGATCAACGCCTTGCGCACTTCCTGCACGGTTTCCGGATGCGCGGCCAGGTCCACTCCCAGCGCGCGAATTTCTTCGCCGCGCGACGGACTGCAACACGTTGTCGATGTCGTCGCCGCCCAGATGCGTGTCTCCGTTGGTGGAAAGCACCTGGTAAATGTCGCCGTCGGTGGTCGAGATCAGCTTGAGAATCGAAATGTCGAACGTGCCGCCGCCAAAATCGTACACGGCAACGCGGCCGCGTTTTTTCTCATGCAAACCGTAAGCCAGCGCCGCGGCGGTCGGCTCATTCACGAGGCGCAGGACTTCGAGTCCCGCGAGGCGCCCCGCATCGCGCGTGGCTTGGCGCTGCGCGTCGTTGAAATAGGCCGGCACGGTGATCACGGCGCGGTCCACCACATCCTGAAAATATTCATCGGCCCAGCTCTTCAACTCGCGCAGGATGAACGCGGAGATTTCGGGCGGCGTGAATACGCGGTCGCCCAGACGCACGCGGATCACATTCGCGCTCGCCGGATCGATGCGGAACGGAAAAATTTTCAGCTCGTCCTGCACATCGGCCGGGCCGCGCCCCATCAGGCGCTTCACCGAATAGATCGTGCGCTCCGGCTGCGTCAGCAAACGGCGCCGCGCGGGTTCGCCAACGATGATCGAGCCGTCTGCGTCCACGCTGACGACCGACGGACACAGCGGCGTGCCATACGGGCCCGGGATACACTTCGGCCGGCCCTCGCGCTTGTCCTGGTAAGCGATCAGGCTGTAGGTGGTGCCGAGATCAATGCCGACTGTCCGAGCCATCTGAGGTTGCTCTCCGTTCGCGGTGACTGGTGACCGGTGACTAGTGACTGGTGATTCGCGCACCATGGGTCTGCGCCAGGGATCAATGTGATCCGTGATTTGTGGCTCGTGATTCGTGGAACCCAATCTACAAGCTCGAAGAATCACCAGTCACTAGTCACCGGTCACTAGTCACTAGCTCCTGCCGCACGCCGTTCACCAGATTCCTGATATACGAGCGCCGGTTCAAAATTTCGTTCATGCGTTCCATGATTTTTTTCTTTGCTGCAGTCGTCCGCGCCGGAATCGAGCGCGCGGTCCCATTCGGACGAGACGCGCGAGAGTTCCTTGTCCACGTCCACGAGCAAAGATTCAAATTTATGCTGCGCGGCTTCGAGTTTCGCGCGCAGCCCGGCCATTGCTGCCGCGCTTCCGCCGGATTCCCGCGCGTCGCGCATCTCATCGAGCGATTCGTTTAACTCGAAAACTTCCTCGAGCAATTCAGGCGGCGCTTGCTGTTTCTTCTGGCCTTCCTTGCGCATGCCGGCGAGACCCAGCAGATATTCGACGCGAGCCACGGGATCCTGGAGCGTGCGATAGGCGTCATTCAACTGCGAGGAGCGGTCCAGGGAAAGCTGGCGTTCGTCCTCCGAGGCGCGCACGAAATTATCGGGATGCAGCTTCCAGGAGAGCGAGTGAAACCGCTGCTCGAGATCCGCCAAGTCGAGCGTGAGTTTCCGCGGCAGGCCGAAAAACGCGAAGTAATCGGCGCCGCGCGGCAACGGCTGAATTTTTCCGCACGCCGGGCAAAAGTGCGCGCCGCCGGTCGCCGCGGAACAGCTCCAGCACGTCAGCGATGTTGCCGCTGTGATGGATGGTGCGCTCATGACTTGATGATCCTGCCCCCGCGAAATTCAGATTGGTACTCCTGGGAACGCCATTCTCCTGAATGGCGTATGGCAAACCGCCAATCTGGAGATTGGCGTTCCCGGGTGATGGAGCAAAAAAAATGGCTGGCGGGCTCCCCATGCCGGCCAACCAAACGTTCCTCTCATTTCGAGATGAAGCGCCTGCTATGTCCCCTGAGAACGCTCTCTGAACGTCCCGCTGAGGTTGCGTCCCGGCGGAGAACGCTTACGCCGTGAACGAACTGCCGCAGCCGCAACTGCGGGTCGCCTGCGGATTCTGGAAGACGAAGCCGCGCCGCATCAGGTCTTCCTGATAATCGAGCGTGGTTTCGTGGAGGTAGAGATAGCTCTTGGGGTCCACGAACAACCGCGCGCCGTTTTCTTCGATGACTTTGTCGCGGTCCCGCGCTTGCGTTTCAAGACGCATCGCGTACGTCAGCCCCGAGCAGCCGCCCCCCTGCACGCCAACGCGCAGCCCGCCGGTTTCCGGCGGCACGCCTTCCTTGGCGAGCAGCTCCTGAATCTTGGTAGCCGCTTTCTCCGTTACGTGAATCGTTGCAGTTTCCAAAAAAACACCTCAAACGCCGATTCGGCGCAAAATTTCAATAAGCTCCAGCTCCGCCATCTTAATTCTGGCGCTCCAGTAGAGCCCGCACCCGTCGATTTGCAGGCGGACCGAATGTCAAACACGCCCCGGCGGCTAGTCGCCGACGGTCGCGTTTGCCGCGGGCGCGCTGACTTCCTTCTTCTTTTTCCAGTCCTCGATGGCCGCCTTGATGGCATCTTCGGCGAGCACCGAGCAGTGAATCTTCACTGGCGGAAGGCTCAACTCGCGCACGATGTCCGTGTTCGAGATGGCGAGAGCTTCCTCGACGGTCTTGCCCTTGACCCATTCGGTCGCCAGCGAGGAGCTGGCAATCGCCGAGCCGCAGCCGAAGGTCTTGAACTTCGCCTCTTCGATGATTTGCGTCTCGGGATTGATTTTCATCTGCAGCCGCATTACGTCGCCGCATTCGGGCGCGCCCACCAGGCCGGTGCCCACATTCGGATCGTCCTTGGGCAGGCTGCCGACGTTGCGCGGATGCTCGTAGTGGTCAACCACCTTATCGGAATACGCCATTTCATTCCCCCTTCGATATTCTGACGAATAAGTATATCTTTGAATAAATCGGGTGACTTGGCGATCTCTAGTGCTCTGCTGCCGCCTTCCAATTCATTTTGCTGAGGTCGATGCCTTCCTTGGCCATTTCATAGAGCGGCGACAGCTCGCGCAGCCGCTGCACGACTTCGACAACACGGTTGGTGACGTAGTCGACTTCTTCCTGGGTGTTGAAACGCCCCAGGCCGAAGCGAATCGAGGTGTGCGCCAAGTCTTCGCCGACTCCCAGCGCCTTGAGCACGTAGCTTGGTTCCAGCGTTGCCGAAGTGCACGCCGAGCCGCTCGATACGGCGACGTCGTTGATCCCCATCAGCAGCGATTCGCCTTCGACGAACGCGAAGCTGATGTTGATGTTGTGCGGCAGCCGATGGGTCATCGAGCCGTTGATGTAGAGCTCGTCGAGCTTCGCGAACAGGCCATCCTTCAGGCGGTCGCGCATCCCGCGCAGGCGGACGCTTTCCTCCGCCATTTCGTTCTGGCACAGCTCAGCCGCCTTGCCGAAACCCACGATTCCCGGCACGTTGAGCGTGCCCGAGCGCATTCCGCGCTCGTGTCCGCCGCCGTCGATCTGCGCCGAAAGCTGCACGCGCGGATTGCGACGCCGCACGTAGAGAGCGCCGCAGCCCTTCGGGCCGTAGAGTTTGTGCGCCGTCAGCGAGATCATGTCGATGTTGTCGCGCTGCACGTCGACGGGAATTTTGCCGAGCGCCTGCACGCCGTCGGTATGGAACAAAATGCCCTTTTCCTTGGCAATCTTGCCGATTTCCTGGATGGGCTGAATCACGCCAATCTCGTTGTTCGCGTACATGATCGAAATCAGAATCGTCTTCGAGGTGATGGCGCGGCGCAGGTCGTCGAGGTCGATGCGGCCATCCTTGGCGACGGGCAAATAGGTGACTTCGTAGCCATATTTTTCGAGGCGCTTACAGGTATCGAGCACGGCTTTGTGCTCGATCACCTGCGTGATGATGTGGTTGCCCTTCTCGCGGTACATTTCCGCGGCGCCCTTGAGAGCCAGATTGTTCGACTCGGTGGCGCCGCTGGTGAAGATGATTTCCTTCGGCGTCGCGTTGATCAGCCGGGCGATCTGGGCGCGCGCGTTCTCCACCGCTTCCTCGGCCGTCCAGCCGAACGAGTGGTTGCGGCTGGCGGCGTTGCCGAACTTGTCGTGAAAGTACGGCAGCATCGTCTCGACCACGCGCGGGTCCACCGGTGTGGTGGCGTGGTAATCCATGTAAATCGGCAGTTTAATAGCCATGCTCGCTTCCCCCGCTTCGAAACAATTCTTTCCGACTAACTCGGCAGCCCGACCAGTTCGGCTTCGGGTGAATCCTCGGTCATCTGCGATATCGAGACCGCGCGCAATACCTGCACAATACTCTCGTTCACTTTGCGAAGCGGCTCGCGGACCGTGCACGTATTGCTTTGATCGCAGGCTCCGTGGCTCGTTACGCAGGACGTGATCATCATCGGTCCATCCACGGCGCTGATTACTTCCAGAGCCGAAATATTCTTCGGGTGCCGCGCCAACTGATATCCGCCGCTCGAACCATGCCGTGCAGTGACCAATCCGTGTTTTGCGAGCCGCTGCAGCACCTTTGCCAGTAGCTGCGGCGAAATTCCGTAAACCTCGGCAATGTCAGCGGCACTCTGCGACTGCTCCACGCCGTGCGTAGCCAAGTGCCTGACGGCAATCAGCGCATAGTCCGCTTTCTTGGAGAGCTTCAGCATAGTTCGATATACGACCAAAACAGTCGTATTTAGATACTAAGGCCAACAGCCCCAGATGTCAAGCAGTCAAGAGTTTGCCCAACCTCTTATTTGCCTAACACTTGAATTACGACTGATTTTGTCGCATTAGTCAAAGGCGATCCAACGAAGTGGGCCAAAACGGGTGTGAATGGGTCGGTACAAGAGCTGAATGGTAGGCCCTGCCGAGGGAAGTCCGTCGGATGGGAGCGTAACTAGAACTACCTGATAGATGGCTTCGGAGCAGTCTCCTCAGCTCGAGAACTCAGCCACGATGCCGCGCCGACGGCGCGGAGCATGCCAGCCGGGGGCATTGCCCAGGGGACGTGTGCAGGTCCATGTCCGGCCCTGCAAGGGCGGACCGATCGATTCCGAAACCCAAGGAGTTGCGCTGGGTTGGAGTGCGGCGGCGCTTTCAGCGCCTTAATCAACGGTGTGCAAGTCCGAATTCACAAGTCTTGCTGGTTGGCCATTTATGAGATGGCTTGGCTCTGTTGACATCCCTCTTGCTGTTCGTGGCTGCTGTACCCCGTTTCTTCAGACGTGGGGATTTTCCTGGTGATTGGCGAGCAAACCCTCGTCCCGGTCAGACCGGGACGAGCTACAACTGCGTTGCCTCTGGGCGATGGAAAACCACGGCGTCACATGAGGATGTCAATCGAGACGGATGACTTCATAGTATTGCGTCCCGGAAATAAATCAGCACACTTTCAGAGTGCCCGTTTGGCGCGGAGCCTACGCGCGCTCCCGCTTAGGCGGGCACGCTGTGGCGCGCCAGCGACTGGGAGCCCGCCGGAATGGGTGACGTAGACCTCTGAAATCTCAATTGCAGATTTCAAATTCGGTCGCCCAGTTTTGCCGCATCCGGGAGGGACACAACACTCGCTCTCAGGGACAAGCTGCACCCCGCCAGCCGTCTAGCAAGTCACGGGAATGGGCTTGACAAGTGCCTTGCAATGCAGTAGTTTCTGTACGGACTGATATGACAGAAGAATCAAAATCGCTCTCCCCCGCCGCCCAAAAATTCATCCTCCACTGGGGCGAAATGGGCACCCGCTGGGGCATCAACCGCACCGTCGCGCAGGTCCATGCCCTCCTGTTTCTTTCCTCCCGGCCCCTGGCCGCGGAGGAAATCGCGCGAACTCTGTCCGTGGCTCGCTCCAACGTGAGCACCAGCCTGCGCGAGTTGCAGGCCTGGCGGATCGTGCGCGGCGTGTCGGTCTTCGGCGACCGCCGCCAGCACTTCGAGTGCATGAAGGACCTGCACGAAATGTTCCGCGTAATCCTGGAAGAGCGGAAACGGCGCGAATTTGACCCCACGATCGCGGTGGTCCGGGAATGCGTGGCGGAGGCCAAAAAATCGGGCCCAGGCGATACCTACGCCCGCGAACGCATGGAAGAGCTGCTGGGATTCGTCGTCTTGATGAGCGGGCTCTTTGAAGAATTCCGAAGCCTCTCGCCGAGCGCGATGAAAGGGATGTTGAAACTCCGCGGCGGGATTCGCAAACTCTTGCGCGCGTAAGACGGGTGCGGGCTCGACGCGCTGTCGCCCTAGCGCCTTCTTTGGCGCGTCGGCGACGGGAACCCTTCACAAAGGAGAAAAGGCGGGCAACCGTCTTTTTTGATGGACCATGATTTCTCTCACTTCAGAACTGACTGACATAAAAGGCAGACAGGCCACCCGGGGCTGGGTCTGCTTCGACCGCGATTGCGCCATTTGCACTTCGCTCGCGCGGCGTTTCCGCCACACCCTTGAGAGGCGCGGCTTCGGCCTCGCCGCTTTGCAAGATCCCCGCGTGGCCGCCCTGCTCGCCTTGCCGCCCGAACAATTATTGCGCGAGATGCACGTCGTTACCGGCGAGTGCGAAATCCATTCCGGCGCCAAAGCCATCGTGGTTCTCGCGCGACAAATCTGGTGGGCCTGGCCGCTCTTTGCGGCCGCCCAGCTTCCCGGAGCTATGCGAATTCTTGACCTCGGCTACCGCTGGTTTTCTGATCGCCGACACTGCTCGCCTAGAACGTGCTCATTACCTGAGGCGTGATTGGCGTTCCACGAATGGGCCGATGACGGCATGAATGACACCCGCGAACTCGCCATTGTCGCAGTGGCATTTCTACGCCGGGAAACACGTAGTACTTCTTGTTTTCGGGAGGCTTGTTAATCGCGCGTTGCAGGGGTGAAGCGAGGAACATTCGCGGGGCTTGTCCTTTACTAACGTTTGAACCCATGGTTTGTAAAGGAGACTTGCTGTTGCAGTGTTGGTTGGCCGGTGCGAGGGCGGATTCCCCCTCGCACCGGCCGAACCGGTTAGAAGGTGAGTTTCAGTCCGAGTTGCATCACGCGCTGGCTTCCCGAGCCGATGAGCGGATTGCCCGCAGCCCAGTCAGGCGTCAATCCCGCATAGCCGAGTGTTCCGCCACCCGGGAAGCCATTCCCGGAATTGACGAAGCTCGAGGCGCCATACGGGTTGGCACCGGTGGGGCGATTGACGATATTAAAGGCCTCGAATCGGAACTGCGCGCCATACCGCTCCTTGAATTTGAAGTTCTTGAATATGGAGAGGTCCACGGTGTACAGTCCCGAGTCACGGAAAATATTCCGCCCCATATTGCCGTACGTTCCCAACGCGGGAGCAACCAGGAACGAGCTACCATTTGTGGACACGTAACAGCCAGTCGACCCCAGCGGTGCCCCGGCCGGGGAGTGGGCTATACACCCTGTGATCGCCGACGAAGTAGCCGTCGGGGAGAGGGGTACACCGCCGTATACGGTTGTAATAGCACAGGCCACGTCTGGGGTGCCTGAAGTCGTATTAGCATCAAAAGGAAGCTGAGTCCCATTAGGAAGCTTTTGGGCACTGCAGTACGGAATGCTGACCTTGCCGGACGGGAAGTCGGCGGGATTGCCGAAGATGTCCCAGCGATCGGCGTTTTCGCCGGTCCCGCTGATGTTATCCCCGCCGTCCCATGCCGCCCACGGTTGGGCCGTCTGAGCATTCACGATCGAGTTAATCTGCCAGCCTTCCAGCAACTGGGCAAACCCTTTGATTCCGGGAATGTTGTAAGTGGCCGTGAAAGTAAACCGATGGCGGATGTCGAAGTCGCTGCTCGCGTATTCGGCTTGGGTATTGTTGCTGTTCTGCGGCAACCCGCCAAAGCGGTTCAGCGAGCCGTTGTCGAGACCATGAGCGTACGTATATCCGGCATTGAACGACAGGCCGTGGGACATCCGCTTGTTCACGCTCACCTGGATGCTGTCGTACCGGGAATGGGACTTGTTGGTTGCGTAGTTGATGAAACCTAGGTATGGGAACTTGGAATAGAACGGCCGTGCTTCCTGCGTGGCCTGCCCATTCGCTCCGCAGCTGCTTGTAGCTATACACGCGAGCGGGACACGGGCGTTCGCGGGCCCAGACCCACAGGCGTCCTGGAGTTGCGCCGACGTCAGCGAATTCGTACAGTACGCTGCACCGAGCGGAGATTGATTGATGTCGGCAAAATTAAGCAATCTGTAGCCACGATTGCCGACATAGCCGACCTCGACCGAAAAGTTGGAGCCGAACGTGTGCGTAACACCGAGGTTGTAGTTCAGGACCAAGGGGGAGCGAAGATTGGGGTCCGTGCCCATGATATCGCACGGGCCCGGGGCACCGCCGATGCCGTTTCCGCACTGTCGCGGTGGCAGCCGGGAAAGCCGCTGTCAGGCCAGGATTGCCGCAACTTGAGGCGCTGCGCGGGATCCCAGCACATTTGGTTAGCACCGAGCGTCGCGGATTGAAGGGTGTCTGTCCCGCCGCCGGTGGCCGGACACGGGCTAATGCCTGTGAGCCCTGCTATTGGGTTGCAGGTGATAATAGCTCCCGTGGGCACGGCTGCAAGGCTGGTCGAACCATCGTTCTGGAGCCCGAATTCCCCCATGAAGGTTGTCAGGACCCAGGAACTGTGAATCAGACTGGCGCCGCCCCGGACCACAGTGGTCCCCTTGCCCGAAACGTCATAGGCAAAACCGAGGCGTGGCCCGAAGGCGCGGTGATCCCCCTTCCAAACACTATCGGTCCCATGCCCCTGTTGCAACATTCCGAGCGCCGGATCGAAGGTGCCGAGGTTGTTATTCGCGTCTTTCATCGGTGTAACGTACTCGTAGCGCAGTCCGAGGTTGACAATTAACTTCGGATTAATGCGCCAGTCGTCCTGAATGTACCCGGCGGTTGACATCCAGGTCAATTTGGTTTGCGGGTTGCCGGTGAGGAGAGTACCGTTCGTCAGAGTTCCGGCGAAGAAGTCGGTGAGTGCGTCGGAAGTTGGAAATGCTGCCCCGCCGTTGAAATTGAATGACCCCCGGCCGTTGACGTAGATGGCGGCATCGGCCTCGATATGTGCAAACTCGGCGCCAAACTTGAAGGAGTGCTTACCCTTCAAAACCGAGACCGAGTCCTGAAAATCGTAATACGGGTTGGGGGAAAAGACTTGGGGACGGTTTGTGGACGTGCCCAAGCCAGTGAACTCGCCGTTAAAGTTGATATTCGGCAACCCTCCGGGGTAGGTTATGCCAGTGTTGAGAAGGCCAGCGCCCGCGACAGTGTAGAATTTGCTGGAAACGTCGATGTTTTGAAAGGCGAAATCCGTGCGGTCGTAGCCAAACCGCATTTCGTTCACCAAGTTGGAGTTGGGGGTATATATCCAGCTCGTGGCCACCGTCCACGCGCGCAACGGCGCATTGTCCGTGAACGCCTGGTTCACGAACCCATGATCTTCTCCCGAGGACGTGTAATTGCCAAGGAAAAATGTACCACTGATCGAGTTCTTGTCGTTGGCGTGCCAGTCGAGTTTCCCGACCCCGTTGTCGCTGACATTCGTGACGGGGAAGGAACTGAGGAAAGCGTTGACGGTCTGAGGTGCGTAAAAGCCGGTGGACGCGCCGCAGGTCGCGACGCCTCCTGGCTCACTGCAACCCAGCAACCCCTCGCTGACGGCGCTCCGCGTTATGCCTTTTGCTTGCAGAGCCGTGATCGCTGCCGTCATTTGCGCCGTCGTTGGGATGTTATTAACGAACGCAGAACCGAGGAAGGAGCGCAGGCCCTCATAGCCGCCGAAGAAAAAGAGTTTGTCCTTCTTGATCTTCCCGCCCGCCACGCCGCCAAACTGCTTCAACTGAACCGGCAATTTATCGCAAGCTGGCCCAGGCCCAACCGAGCAGCCGGCGCTGGTTGCTTGGACGTTGTAATAGTTGCGGGCGTCGAAGGAGTCGCTCCGGCCGAACGCATAAGCCGCGCCGTGAAGCTGGTTGGTCCCCGACTTGATTCCCACGTTCACCACGGCGCCGGCTTTCCAGCCATATTCCGCCTTGGGATTCTCCATGAGGTTGAATTCCTGAATGGCGTCGATCGGCAGGATCGTCGCTCCGTCGGTGAATGGACTCGGCATATTGATCACCGGGCGGGCGTCGAAGAAGTTCATGTTGATGATGCCCTCGACCAGCCAGACCGACTCGTCCGGGCGGACGCCGTTCGTGCTCTGCGTCCAGGGTCCGCCGCCCGGCTGAAGCATGACGCCCGGGCGCAAACCCAACAGGTTTTGGTAATCCCGGCCATTCAGCGGCAGATCGGCGATGTCCGCAGTCTCAAGCGTGCCACCCAGGGTGGCATTGGTGGTTTCCACCAGAGGAACCGCTTCGGTGATGGTGATCGTCTGGGTTTGGTCACCGGGCTGAAGCGTTGCGTCTATGCGAATTTCCTTGCCCACATCCACCGTGACGCCCTGGCGTTCAAATACTTTGAAACCTTTGGACTCCGCGCGAACCGTATAGTTGCCGGGAGTCAAGTTGGGAGCGTTATACGCTCCGGCGTCATCCGTGGTCAGGACTCGTGAAACGCCCCTGTCCTTGTCCAGGACGGTTACCGTGGCGCCCGCTATCACGCCGCCGCTTTGGTCCGTGACACTTCCCAGAATCCGGCCGAAATTGCCCTGTGAAAACGCGGGAAGGCTGAGCAAAAGCACTCCCAGCACGCCACCCAGCAATTGCAATGATTTCCGAACCCGAACACCCCGAGACTTCTCGTTTGTTGATAGCGGCGAATTCATTTCTGGACCTCCTGTCCAATCGTCAGTCTAGAATCTGATTTCCAACTCCACCCGTCGTTCGTTCCCCCGACTTCCCCGAGATCAAAACAAATAAGATTTTAGAGTCCCGCCCTGCAATGGTGAATCCTTGCATTTCCGGTTCTGCCCCCAACTAGTTTCCGGCGGGCTTGGAGTAGAGCCCGCACCCCCGTAACAGCAGCTAGGTCGGGCCGAACTTCTCACAATTTGTTGCCGAATTATACATTATTATTAACTAATAACTCCCCAAGAGGTGGACAGACATTTCCATCCGTGCAAAGCTCTTCGCGGTCTTGGCGATGATAGAAACGTCGCAGGGATATAAGTCCACTCAAGTGCCCCACCCAGAGCATCTTTACTTGCAGAAAGGGATACACCCTTTCGTGGGTGGTTGTCAACATTTATTACATTGAATTGCGGGAGACTGCGGGGCAACCCTCGGCGCCGCAACGGCATGGTGCGCGCACCGCTTCGGAAGGAAATCTCACGTTCCAAGCTTCCCTTGCACGGTCGAAATTGTTTTATTTTTTTTAGCCGATTTTTCTGCCGCGCGGAATAAGGGGAGCATTCACTTCTTACAGAACTCGTTGCTCACGGCTGGCCGTGCTGGAGGTTTGCAGGCGAGAATTGCTACTTCAGTGTTGGTTGGCCGGTGCGAGAGCAGATTCTCCCTCGCACCGGTCGCGCCAACTGGATTAGTTAGAACGCGAGTTTCAAACCGAGTTGCATCCCGCGCGCGCCTCCTGCGGCGACCCCTGGACTTCCGGCTGCCACGTCGGCGGTTTGACATCCGCAACCGAAAAAGCCACTACCATTGGAGGGGTCATTGCCTACTCCATAGCCATTCGCCGAGCCGTACGGATTGGCGGCGATGGGGTGATTGAATAAGTTAAAGATCTCGACCCGGAATTGGGCGGTGTACCGCTCCTTGTACGCGAAAGTCTTGAACACAGAGAAATCCACGTTCTTGAAGCCCGAGTCGCGGAAGATGTTCCGGCCGATATTGCCAAAGGATCCGTCGTTGGGAGGAGTTATGACCGAGTTGCCGGACACGAAGCAGCCATCGGCCGCTAGGTTTGGTGTGGCGGACCCGCCCACCGCAGTTAGACATTTGGCCCACACGTTGGCAGTGGGGATATTGACGCCGGAGACGCCGCTGTGTTGACTGCAAGCGTTATCGCCGGTGCAGAAGAGAAAGGCATTCGCGCCAGAACTGAAGTCGGCAGGGTTCCCGCTGATATTCCAGCGCTCGGAGCTATCCGCAGGGTCACCGGATCCGACGAAAACCCGTTGCTTGTGTCGGTCATGGTCCACGGCTGGGCGGTCTGAAGGGTCACGATGGCGTTGAGCTTCCAGCCTTCCAGCATCTGGCCAAAGCCCTTGATCCCGGGAACGTCGTAGGAGGTCGTGAGGGTAAAGCGGTGCCGGATGTCGAAGTCGCCGCTGGCGTACTCCGCCCCTGGATTGCTGCTGTCCTGCGGGAGATATGCAGTACGATTCAGGGAAGCCGGTGTCAAGGCCATGGCCGTAGGTGTAACCGGCGATGAAAGATACGCCCGTGAGAAATCCGCTTGGTCAGGGTCGCCTGCAGGCTGTTGTAGTTAGAACGGCCATCGTTTGAAATCTGGTTGATAAAGCCAAGGTATGTCATAGGTCGCCCTGCGGCATCCTTAAGAGGGCAAACGGTTTGACGCCCGTCTGGAGATTGATCTGATTGATGTCACGAAAACCAGTCAGTCTTGAGCCGTGATTGCCGACATAGCCAACCTCCAATGAGAGATTGCTGCCGAAGGAGTGCTGGACGCCTATGCTCCAACCCGTGATGTATGGGGTCGTGAGATTCGGGTCCACCGCCATGATGTTGCACGGGCCGGCGTCTGCGCCGTTACCATCTCCGCATGCCGCTGCGACGCCGGACGGGAAAACCGTTGTTTGACCGGCGGGGCATTCCACACCGTTACCCACTGGGGGGGCGTTAAAGCAAAGTTGGCTAGCACCTAAAGCAGCAGCCGAGAGATTAATCGAGCCGCTGCCGACGGCGCCCGTTCCCAACCCGTTCGTTTCGATAATGGCCCCTGTAGGCACGGCTGCGAGAGACGGTTGCCGTGGTGTTCTGGAACCCGTTTTGGTTCAGGAACTCGACCGCAGTGAACGACGAGTAAATGAGGCTGAACCCGCCCCGGACCACAGTCGTCCCCTTGCCCGAGACATCATAGGCAAAACCGACGCGTGGCGAGAAGTCCTTGTGATCGGGACTCCAGAGAGAACCACCCGCAGGCTGCTGAATCAGTCCCTTGCGTCGGATCGAAGTTGCCCCAGAGGCCGTTGACCTCTTGCATCGGCGATACGTAGGAGTAACGCAGGCCCAGATTTAGAGTCAGTCTCGGGCCAACGCGCCAGTCATCCTGAAAGAACACTGCGGACGACTTCCAGGTCTCGTGCGCGATCCGGTGTGCCGGTAAGGACCTGTCCTGCCGACGCAATCCCGGCGAAGAAATCTTCCAGTGGACACGAGCACGATTTCGCATGTGGGACGAGCGCAGTGAAGCCTGCAGCAGGAAGCTTTTTACCCTGAAATTCGATCAGGCCCCGGCCGGTGTCAGGGACGGTGTTCGTGACGTCGATGTGCGCGAACTCGCCACCGAACCTGAACGTGTGCTTGCCCATCAGATACGAGATATTGTCCTGGAATATCGTAATAGTGTTGGCCCAGTTCTGGGGACGGTTATGCCAAGCGCCCAGTTTCTCAAAACCTGAGAGGTTGATATTCGGCAACCCAGGATACTGCGTCATTCCTGTGTTGACGGGGAAGCCGAGTAGCGCCATCGGAGAATTTGGTGCCATCATTGGTTAAAAAACTGAACCGGTTATAGTCGTAGCCAAACCGCACATCGTTCACCAAGCGGGAACTGGCGGCCCAAACCCAGTCGGCGCCGACCGTGTACACGCGGATCCGGATTGGTGTCATTGAAGATTTTATTCAACCAGGGATGGTCCATCCCGTCACCGGTATAGTTGCCGATGAACAACATGCCATTGATCGAGTGTTTGTTGTTGATGTGATAGTCTATTTTCGTCATCCCGTTGTCGGAGATATTGGTGTTGGGGAAAGTGGCGATGAAGTTCGTACTGGCTCATAGGGTTATTCGGGAACGAGTAGCTGTGGGGGACATGCACACCGACGCGGCTGTCAAAGGGCCCGAGGGACATCCCGTTAAGGCCAGGCTGACCGGGCTCACTGGGATATTCGCCGCTTGCAAAGCCATGATGGCATCCACCATGCTCTTCTTCGCGCTCCCGGTTGAAATGGTTTCGGGAGTGCCGCTAGTGACAATCGCCTGGCCGATGAAGGAACGCAGGCCTTCATAGCCAGCGAAGAAGAAGAGTTTGTCTTTTTTGATCGGCCCGCCCAGCACGCCGCCAAACTGCTTCAACTGTACTGGGGACATTGTCGCAGAGAGCTGGATTTCCAGCCGGGGCCGGGGCGCACCTATCGGGAGCACTTTTTATATCCGGGTTGAACAAGTTGCGGGCATCCCACGCGGCGCTGCGGTAAAACCCGTAAGCCGAGCCGTGAAACGTATTGGTTCCCGATCTGATTCCCACGTTCACCACGGCGCCGGGCTTCCAGCCGTACTCCGCCTTAGGGCTTTTCTCCGTGTTGAATTCCTGGATGGCGTCAACGGGCAGAATCGTTGCTCCATCGGTGAAATAAAGCTCGGCATATTGGCGATGGGGCGGGTGTCATACATATTGGTGTTGATAACCCCGTCCACCATCCAAACGTATTCATCGGGGCGAATGGCGTTGGTGCTCTGGACCCAGGGTCCGCCACCCGGCTGGATCACGATGCCCGGGCGCAGAGCCAACAAGTTCTGGTAGTTGCGGCCATTCAAAGGCATGTCGTTGATGTCCGCGTTGTTGATGGTGCCCCCCAGGATGGCGTTGGTGGTTTCCACCAGTGGGAGCCGATTCGGTGATGGTAATCGTCTCCGCGACGGCGCCAGGCGCCAGTGACATATCCACACGAACTTCCTTACCCACCTCCAACACGACGTTCTGGCGCTCGACGATCTTGAAACCTTTGGCCTCGGCGCGAACCTTGTAATTTCCGGGATTGAGGGTGGGAGCGCTGTACTCCCCGGCCTCATTGGTCACCAAAGTTTTTGTCACGCCTCTGTCCGTGTCCACGATGGTTACCGTGGCGCCGGCTACGACGCCGCCGCTTTGGTCCGTGACAGTTCCGAGAATACGGCCGAAACTGCCCTGTGAAAACAGCGGCAGACAGAGCAGAAGCACCCCCGTCACGCCACCCAGCAATTGCACAGCTTTCCGGAAACGAACACCCCAAGATCTCTTGCTCGTTGAATTGAAAGAACTCATTTCTGGACCTCCTGTCCAAAATAGTGAGTCTAGATACTGGCCGCCAGCGTCACCCTTGGTTAGTTCCCCAACTGCCCCATCATCATCTTTTTATTCATCAGAAATTCTAGCGGGCTCCATGTGGGCCCGGACCCATAACTCTTCCATTCAACAAGAGGTGGACGCACACCCCAACCTGCGCGGTGCCGATCGCGATGTCAGTGACAATATGGGTATGGCAGGAGCTAAAATCCACCCGAGTACCACCTCAGATACGTACCCTTTTGCGATGAGATTTACACTTTTTAATAGCAGTTGTCAACCAATTATTATTATTATTATTCCCCCTTTTAATTCCTGGAGCCGGGAGGGTTAACTTCGGAATCGCCTTGGAAGCGGACGCGCGGCGCATCGGGAGGAAATCCCCCGCAAGACACAACTCGATGGCGTGGTATAAGCGTTCCAGAATATTTGTCAGGGGGAGGCAACGCGATGGCAGGTTTTTACTTCGAAGAATTCAAAGTCGGGATGATTATCGATCACTCGCTGCGCCGCACGATCACCGAGGCGGACAACGTCCTTTTCTCCACGATGACTCACAATCCTTCGCCGCTGCATCTCGATGCCGAATACATGAAAAAATCGCAATTCGGACAGCGGCTCGTGAACAGTTGCCTGACGTTGAGCATGATGGTGGGAATTTCCATTGGAGATACCACGCAAGGGACCACGATCGCCAATCTCGGTTGGGACAAGGTGCGTTTTCCAAAGCCGCTGTTTCATGGCGACACCATTCACGTGCAGACCGAAGTCATCGAAGTGCGCGCAAGCCGCAGCAAGCCCGACCGCGGCGTCGTGACATTCATTCATAGGTGTTTCAACCAACGCGATGAAGAAGTCGCTTCCTGCCTGCGGCTCGCGCTCATGCTGAAGAAGCCACTCTCACCGTAGCCGACCGAAAAATATTTTGAAACGCTGCAAAACTCGCGCGTTGCAGGAAGGCGCGCCGCTGAAGTTCCGAATGGAATATACTTGCGGCGCGCAAGAACGAATCGACCGCGGAGGGAATTACGATGAAAGCGGTACAAGTTCAGAAATCCGGCGGGCCCGAAGTCCTCACCCTCGTCGACATTCCAGTTCCCAGGCCCAAGCCCAATGAAGCCGTCGTAAAAGTTTCAGCCGCCGGCGTCAATTTCATTGACGTTTATATTCGCGAAGGCCTGTATCCGTCGTCTTTGCCGTTCGTGATCGGCCAGGAAGCCAGTGGAATCGTGAGCGAAATTGGCGCCGAAGTGAAATCCTTCAAGCCGGGAGATCGCGTCGCGTACACGGGAATCCGGGGGTCCTACGCGGAATATGCCGCCGTGCCCGCGGACCGGCTTGTTCTTCTGCCGCCCGGAATCCCCGAGCAACAAGCCGCAGCGGCGATGCTGCAAGGGATGACGGCGCACTACCTAGTGCACGACACTTATCCACTGAAGAAAGGCGAGACCGCGCTAATTCATGCGGCCGCGGGGGGTGTGGGGCTTCTTCTTGTTCAGATGGCGAAAAACATCGGCGCGCGAGTCATCGCCACGGTGGGCACCGAGGAAAAAGCAAAGCTCGCGCGCACGGCCGGCGCGGATGAAGTGATTCTCTACGCGCAGCAAGATTTTGAGGTGGAAACGAAGCGCCTCACCGACGGGAAAGGGGTTCACGTCATATACGACGGTGTCGGAAAAACCACGTTCGATAAGGACCTCAATGTTCTTCGCCCACGCGGATACCTCGCCCTATTCGGAGCCTCCAGCGGCCCCGTGCCGCTTTTCGATCTTAGCAAACTGGCGCAAAAAGGCTCCTTGTTCATCACGCGCCCGACTCTGCTCCATTACATGGCGACCCATGAGGAACTTCAAACGCGCGCTACCGATGTGTTGACCATGATCGCCACGGGGAAAGTGAAACTCCGCATTGAGCATATCTATCCCTTGCGGGAAGTGCAGCAAGCTCACCGCGACCTGGAGGGGCGCAAGACTACCGGGAAATTGCTGTTAATTCCTTGATGCGACGTAACTTAGGGGGCTCCAGGGGGAGCCCACACGTGATGCAGACGGGCTCCTTCAAGAGCCCGAACCCGGTGTCTCCCACTTCCAGGCGAACATTGGACGAAAGCGAGACCCGTCATAGGACCGCGTAAACTTTCCACTCCGAAGGAAAATTTGCCCTTCAGGCAAGTTTCGTTCCGTCGTCTGGATGGAGTAAGTCGCTTGTTGCCAATTGATAATGAACAGCATTGTCTGGAGGGCTTCGTGCGTCGCATCCATAGTCAACTGACGCCGATCCGATTGCATTCGGACGCTGGGAACGATTGCGATGCCTCAAGAGCTATTGCCGCCGCAGCCGACGACTATTGGGGACACGCCCCTACGCCTTGGGAGGCCCTCAGCAAGGTCCATTCAATGCTGCAGCTGAAAACTTACATTGACGAACTAGCGGAATCCGTACTCTTTTCTCTCGCGAAGAGCATCGAGGTGCGCGATCCATTTGAGGAGGCGCATTGTGTGCGCGTTTCCAACAATGCCGTGCGGTTCGGAAAGAGCCTGGGTCTGAGTCAAGACGATCTTGACGCGCTGAGAATCGGGGGGCTGCTCCACGATATCGGCAAAATCGGAGTCCCCGAAGCGATACTATCCAAACCCGGTCCGCTCGATCCCGGCGAGAGCAAAATTGTCAAGGAACACCCCGTCGTGGGAGAGCAAATCTGCGCGCCGCTCAAATCGCTCCGCGATGTGTTGCCCCTCATTCGCCACCATCACGAACGCATGGATGGCAGCGGGTACCCGGACGGCTTGCGCGGGGAACAAATACCCTTGACCGTCCGCGCACTCCAGATTGTGGACATCTGCGACGCATTGACCAGCGATCGGTCCTACCGGCGGAACTTGCCGCTCCCACGCGCGGTCCTCATTCTCTATGAAGAAGCAGATCGAGGCTGGCTGGATGGCGTCTTGGTCAGCCAATTCGCGTCGCTTGTGATCGGGTCCGAGGGTTCGATTGCCCTTGGGAATCGCAGAGGGCTCGAGTACCTGGAAGGAGCGAAATGGAGTGAGAACGGTTCGGGCAGACGATGGAATCACAGAGGGCTGTAACACCCCAGAAATCGCAGCGCAATCCTTATCTAAATCTCAACGGTTTGCATGCCGATACTCTTCCGAATTTCCTGGTGGCTGGCCCGGAATTCAAGGCGCCAATCTTGTCCACCACAGTATCTTCCCAACGATGCGCCAATCCCGATCGGAATTGAGCGTCACGCTTTCATACTCGCGATTTTCAGCCTCGAGGACTTCCACGCCCCGATAGCGCCTGAACCTGGACACACACAACCCTCTGTCCTTATTCCAGGCGACGACAATTTTCCCATCCAGTTCCGCATGGTTCGCCGCCGAATAATCGACCGCCAGGATGTCCCCATCATGGATTAAAGGACTCATGGACATCCCCTTCACGCGCAAACAACTAGTGGAAGCGGGGTTAGGGCACCAGGATGCCGGCGCGGCAATCATGTCCTCTACCGGCGCTTTATCCAGATCCAGGGTGTTGTCGCCTTCCTCGCCATGAGCTCCAGCGTGAACGGACAATAGAGGTATGGCGACAAGTTGCGTCTTCTTCTTGCTTCGTATTTTTCCGCCGCTACCCGCCACCACGATATCGAAATCAGGGAAGGCCGATTTTGGGAAGAGTCTCTTGTCCAGCGGGAGGGCGCGGATCACATCCGAACTCTTCAATCCTGCCCGCTCCCAGAAATACCAGCAATCGGGATTACCCGCCAAATCGCCCAGCTTGATATAGCAATCGGCGGGAGGCTCTTGCAAGCCGCGCTCCCAGCGGGAAATTGCCATTGCGGAGTATTGAAGTTGCTTGCCCTAATCGGGATTGGCTGAGACATGAGCCGTCGGCGGAGCTTTTCCACTTGCTCTGCCCACTCCGGAATAGTCCGGCGCCTTGTGGATTTTCTTGCCATTGCTTCCTTAACGGTATTGGTATAACATCCCGGTTACAATGACGTCAATTCCAAAGCCGTCCCTATCGACTCTTAAAAGGAAATAACACGAATGGTGACAAAAGTCAAAGGCAGCGTTAGTGCACCCCCACTCCACTTCGCTTCCCTGTTCCGGGGCTTTTATGGCCGCGTCGCCCGCCAGCTGGAACTGGACCCTTCCTACGTGAGCCGCGTCGCTCGCGGAGAGCGCCAATCGGCAGTCGATTGAAGCCGCCCTGGAACGCGAGATGAACCGGATTATCGCCTCGCCGGAACGAATCACAACGGCGCCAATCACAACGGCGCCAATCATACCGGCGCCAAGAAGAAGCAACCCGCGAAGAAAAGGAACTAGTAGATTCTTCCAGAGTGGCCGGAGATTCCGCCGCTGCGGGGGAGACGATCTAGATCCTCGATTTTCGGAGCGGGCAGCCCCGTACCAGCTCCGTGGTCCCTCAAACCGTTCCAGAAATCCGCGAAGGATCTATTGCTGCTGGGCAGGTTGCTGCGCGCGTTCCACGATGACAGGAGGTTCCGCTGAGGCTGCTTTGTTTTCGTTGAGTTGTTCGCGTCCGTCGTCGTCAAGCGCGGGACGCACACGGACATCGACGGAAAGGCGCTGTCCCGCATGTCCTTTATAGACCCCGCGGACCGGA
Source organism: Terriglobia bacterium (assembly GCA_963811715.1). GTDB lineage: Bacteria > Acidobacteriota > Terriglobia > Acidiferrales > UBA7541 > Palsa-360. Next base: position 318,484 of record CAWESM010000001.1, on the reverse strand, counting down.
GCCACGTCACCGTAATCCCGTCCGTAGGCCACGCGAACGTGCTGCAACCCCAACGGCTTCCCCAGGGTTGGATCCAGCCCAATCCAGCCGGAACCCGGCAAGTACACCTCCGCCCACGCGTGTGACGCGTAGCCGCCGATTACTTCTTGCAGCTTGGCGTCCGGGGAAGCGGCGCCCTCGGGAACCAGGTAGCCGGAGACGTAACGCGCGGGCAGGCCCCGCTTGCGGACCACGCCGAGCAACAGGTGAGCGAAATCCTGGCAGACTCCCGCGCCGACCAAGAGAGAATCTTCAATCGACGAATTGACGTGCGTCGCGCCTTTCACGTACTCAAATCGCCGATGGATCAGGTCGGACGCCGCTTGCACGAAGCCGCAGACGGATCCGTCGCAGCTTTGACTGGCTGTCATAATGAGTTCATCGAGCTTGGCCACATGGGGCACGTATCCGGACGGAACAATGAAGTCAAGATATTCTTCCTCTAATTCCTCGCGGTGCGAATCCAGTTCGGAAAGCCGCAGGCTATCCGCCGGAGGCGCCGGGGCCTCGTGCGCCAGCACGACCGATTCTGCTTCGATCTTCAGATATTCATGCTTCGGTAATATATTGAACTGGTGAACCCAGTTTCCAAACGCGTCGCGATAGGACGTGCCGCGCGATGCGGGTTTCGTGAGCAGACGGAAAGACAGGCAGCTTTGCGTCTCATCGTGCATCGGCCGCAACCGCACTTCGTTATAGCTCTCGGAAACCGGCCCGTCGTAGCGAAATTCCGTGGCGTGCAGCAAATGATATCGGTTCATGCCACCACCGCGTAGTAGAAGTAGTTCCGGGCAATGTCATCGCCAATCGAGCCGCACATTCCCAACATCTCGTTCAGGTACGAGTGCAGGCCATGTTGGAAGATTTCATCGATCCTGTCGTACCGCAGCCTCTCGAGAACCTTGCCCGTGAGCCTCTCGGCTTCATTCGCGTAGGAACCCAGCCCCGTGCCGCTGATGGCGCGCAATCCGGACTGCACCTCGGTCATGCTGAAGCGGATCGACCTCGGATGCAGAGGGTGCATGATGAGCATTTCGGCCACCTTTTCCGGCTCGATGGAAGAATGGTATTTCCTGTGGTACGCCTCATAAGCTCCCACCGACCGGAGCACCGCCATCCATTGATGGTTGTCTTGTTCGCCGATCTCCGCCGGCGCGTCGTACAAGTTGTGGTATTGCACGTCCACCAGGCGCGCCGTCATTTCCGCGCGCTCGATGAACCAGCCGATTCTCAGGAACTCCCAGCCCTCATCGTGCGGCAAGGTCGCGTCGGTCACACCGTGAAAGCGATGGCTCCCGAAGCGGATCGCATCGCAGAACCGGTGCGGACCTGCGTCCATTTCCTCGGCGGGATGGAAGCGATTCACCATGAAATATAGCCCGTTAATGTCCTCCCACATCTCGCGGGAAATGTAGTCGCGAATGGTGCGTGCGTTCTCGCGCGCCTTGGTGATGCATTGCGTGATGGAACTGGGATTGTCCTGGCGAAAGGCAAGAAATTCGAACACGGCGCGCGCGTTCGCCCTATCGTAAATCTGCCGGAACCGCTCCCCTTCTCCCGCCATGACGATCAAGGGTTCCCAGCGCAGACGGTAGCGGTCCTTGGATTGCTCGAGCAAAGTATGGAAATTCACGTCGAGGATGCGTGCCGTGTACTCGGCCCTCTCGATGTACCGCGACAGCCAGAACAGCGATTCCGCGATCCGCGACAGCATTTCAGTCCTCTCCGCGAAGCACCCAGGTGTCTTTGCTCCCGCCGCCCTGGGAAGAATTCACTACCAACGAACCTGCCTGCAACGCGACGCGGGTCAACCCCCCGGGCACGATCGTGACGTTCTCTCCGTCATAAAGGCAGTAGGGCCGGAGATCCACGTGGCGTCCGGCAACGCATTCGAGCGCGGGATCGTAAGAGGGCACGCGGGAAAGTGGAACCACGGGCTGGGCAATGTAATTCCGCGGGTCGGCCAGAATTTGGCGCCGGAATGCCTCGATCCTCTCGCGATCCGACGTGGGTCCCATCAGCATTCCGTAGCCGCCCGATTCTCCGACGGCTTTCACCACGAGTTCCGAAAGGTGTTCGAGTACATACGCCAGGTCTTCGCGTTTCGAACAAAGATACGTATCCACGCTCCTTAGAATCGGATCTTCTCCGAGGTAATAGCGGATAAACGCGGGTACGTAGGCGTAGATCGCCTTGTCATCGGCGACTCCGGTTCCCACGGCGTTTGCCAGGGCAACATTCCCCGCCCGGTAAGCTCCCATCAGCCCCGGGACCCCCAGCACGGAATCCGGCCGGAACGTCAAAGGGTCCAGAAACTCATCATCCACGCGCCGGTAGATCACGTCGACACGCTTTAGTCCATGAATCGTTTTCATGTAAACGATCCCGCCATCCACGATCAAATCGCGGCCTTCCACCAGCTCGATGCCCATTTGTTGCGCGAGGAAGCTGTGCTCGAAGTAAGCGCTGTTGAAGATGCCGGGCGTGAGCAGCACGATTTGCGCGTCGTCTCCCCCCCGCGGGGAGAGGCTGCGGAGTATGCGGGCCAGCTCCGCGGGATAGTGGTTCACCGGGAGGACTTCATACGTCTGAAACGCGTCGGGAAACGTGCGCATCATGACGGCACGGTTTTCCAATACGTAAGAGATGCCGCTCGGCGTGCGCACATTATCTTCCAGCACGCAATATTCGCCGGTCTTCGAATCACGCACCAGGTCGATGCCGCAGACATGCGTGTGAATCCCGCGCGGCACCTCGATGCCGATCACTTCGCGCATGAAGTGTTTGCAGGAATAGACCAGGGAGCGGGGAATCTGGCGGTCCGCAAAAATTCGTTGCTTCCCGTAGACGTCCTGCAGGAACAGGTTTAGCGCCACCACGCGTTGCGCCAGGCCGCGATCGATGCGCTGCCATTCTGAATTGGGAATAATGCGGGGGATCAAGTCGAAGGGGAATAACCGTTCGGTGCCTCGCCCATCGCTGTACACCGTAAACGTAATTCCCTGCAGGAGGAACGCCAGATCGGCGTGCTGGCGCCGCTCTTCAAATTGCGACGCCACCATCCTCGCCAGTTTCTGGTAGATCTTCGCATAGGGGGGGCGCGGTTCATCGGGGGCCGAGAACATTTCGTCGTAGAACGCCCCAGCCTGGTAATCGCTGAATAGCCCCTGCAAAGGCATTTGTGATGGCACTGCCGCCATGCTAGTACTCTAGCAAGGGTGCCTTCCATCCATCTGAAGAAAGAATCTATCGGACCCATCAGCGATTCTGCATATGGGTATATCTCCAACAATCAAAAGGACGGAGGATCACTTGACCCTTCCGGAGGCAATCCCTCCTGTGTGGCGTCGCCAGCCTAGATTTGCTATTGTTCCGGGCCGGGACTTGTGCCGATTGTCAGTATCTGGTTCCGCGATGGATAGCTTCTTTTCTTTGGATTTCACCGGATAGCGTTCTTGCGAGTACCCTCGATACGTAGTGGTTCGGGGGTGACAAACCAGAAAAAATTGCATGCCCACACCATCTCCACTGAGCAGTGATTTGAGGGACTTGTACGGTACCGAATCCTCAAGATTTCAGCAGCAGTTCTCCGCCACCAAGGACGGATTAGGCTTTCTGCAACAACGATCCGCGCTCGTCGAATCGATCGCTCTTCGGCTTTGGCGGCAGTTTGTCTCCGCGGAAAAAGGCGGGCCTTCCCGACTTGTACTCGTGGCCCTGGGAGATTTCGGAAGGCGATCGCTCTTTCCTTACTCGGAGATTGACCTCCTGCTTCTCCACGCCGCGGAAGACACAACGGAGAAATTCAACGAATCAGCCCGTCGATTCTCACACGGCATGGGGGCTCTTCCGTTGAAGTTCAACGGTACGACGAAGACCGTCTCCAACTACACTCAATTTAACTCGGATCATCCGGAGTTGATTCTCTCCTTGCTCGATTGCCGCTATCTAGCGGGCGACCTGCAACTTTTCACGAAACTACGGGATCGGCTGATCCCTGAAATGATGGCACAAGAATCGCAGGTCCTCGTGGGACACTTGGCGGAAATTACGCGGACGCGCCACCGCAAATTCGGGAACACTGTCTTTCACCTCGAACCAAATGTGAAGGACGGTCTCGGCGGTTACCGGGATTACACCCTGGCCTGCTGGCTTGCGCTCATGTCGGCCATGGAGAAAGATCATGGCTGGCCCTCGCCGGACAGGATTCTTCCCCCCGCCGTTCAAAATGCGCTCGACTTGGCGTTCCAGTTTCTTGCTGCGGTGCGCTGCTTTCTCCATTTTCGCAACGGACAGGATGACAACGTCCTCACCTGGGCCGCGCAGGAGGATGCGGTGACTCAGAAAGTCGGCGCGGCATTGTTGGATGTCGCGAATTCCGCCGACTGGATGCGAATCTACTTCGGACATGCGCGCGCCATTGACCGGATTTCCGGACAACTCCTCGAGGAGATGCCCGCGGCCCAGTCCCTGTTCTACCGCCAACTCGAAACGTGGCGAACCGGATTCTCCGATTCCGATTTTTCCGTCGTGGACGGCCTGATCTTTCTGCAACCCCCCGGAAATCTCGCGGACCCGCAACTCCTATTCCGCGCGATTCGCTTGATTGCGCAGCGCGGCTTTAAACTCAGCCCGGCGGCGGAACTTCAAGTCGAGCAGGTGTTGCCAAAGCTGGCGAACCATCTGCCGGCGGGAAATGAGTTCTGGCATTTTCTTCAGGAAATACTGCCCGATGCGCATGCGGCGGACGCTTTACGAGCCATGCACTCCCTGCACCTGCTCACGATGTTTCTGCCCGAGCTACAAGGCATTGATGCGCTCGCCGTGCGCGATTCTCTGCATCGTTTCACCGTCGATGAGCACACCCTTCAGATCGTCGAGAATCTGCATGCCCTGCGCCAGTCCAAATCCAAATGGGACGAGCGGTACGCGGGGATCCTTCGAGAACTCGAGCAGCCCGAGTTGCTCTATCTCGCCATCCTGCTCCACGATACCGGAAAGGCTGTGGCCTTGGACGATCCGATCCCGGCCAGCTTGGCGATTGCGAAAGGGTGCCTCGAACGGCTGGAATTGCCCGCGGCCGACCGGGAAACGGTCCTATTTCTGATCGAACGCCATCTCGATATGGGCGCGGCCCTTCGCAGGGACATCTACGATCCCCACACCATCGCGCAATTTGCGGAAATTGTCGGCACTCCCGATCGCCTGAAAATGCTCTGCCTTTTCACCCATGCGGACATCAAGGCGGTTAGTCCGGAGACTCTCTCCGCATGGAAGGCGGAAGACCTCTGGCAGTTCTATATCGGCACGGCGAATTATCTCGACCGAAGCGTGGACGAACGGGTGCACGCCGACGCCAACGATGAAGTCCTGAATCATCTCCGCTCGCTCGCCCCTGCGGCCGGGAAGAAACTTCAAGTCTTCCTGGAAGGGTTGCCGCGAAGGTATTTGCGCACGCATCCGGTCGACGAGATTTTAACGCACCTGGAAATGTCGACGCGCCTTGCCCAAGACCCGGTGCAGTTGGCGTTGAAACGTACCCGCCACTGGTATGAAATGACGCTCGTCACCACGGATCGCCCTTTCTTGTTCGCCACCATGGCTGGAGCTCTGGCTGCCTGCGGAATGAACATCGGAAAGGCGGCCGCCTTTTCGAATCAAGGCGGCACGGTCGTGGACAAGTTTTACTTTACCGATCGCTTTCGAACGCTGGAAATGAATCTGCCGGAGTGGGAGCGCTTCAAGGGCACGGTTCATGCGGTCCTGGCGGGAAAACAAGACTTGACTCGCATGTTGCAGGAACGTCTCCGGCAAGGGGAAGACGATCCGGCAAAAACGGCGGCGCCAACGCAAATCCAATTTGACAATTCTTGCTCCGCCCACAGCACGCTCGTTGAAATTATCACGCCGGATCGGCCTGGCCTTTTGTACCGCATGAGCTCAGCGTTCTCGCACCAGAAATGCAACATCGACATCGCTTTGATCGAAACGGAAGGCGAGACGGCCATCGACGTCTTTTATCTCACTTCTTCCGGCGGCAAGCTCACTCCCGAGCAGCAGGAGCGCCTGCGCGAGTCCTTGCTCAACGACCTTTCCGCGTAACCGGAAATTGTGTGTCCCAGCGCATTTGTCTGGTTTCGGATTCATACACCAATTGACGGGTGGCCCGAGAGTCCCGATATAGTACGGACTGGGTGTCTTTTCGTAAGAAAGACTAGCGGGGGCTTACGCCGCACTGCAGTTGCATTCTCTAGCACAATCCGCGCCCTTGAGAAGCGTAGGTCATTGGAATAGTCGACTCTAGTGAATTCCGTCACATTGCCCACATCCAGTCAGACGAAATTGGCGTATATTAACCAGACAGGGGAAATCGATTGCCCCTGTTTTCATAGGAGGGAAGACATGCTTTTGAAGCGCGCTCCAGATTTGAAATATTCCGATGTGACGCCCTGCGACATTTACCTAAATCGACGCAAATTCCTCTACGGGATGGGATTAGCGGGCGGATTGGCGCTGGCCGGCAAGAGCATTGCGAATCTAGCCTTCCCTTCGGGGCGCGCGTACGCCGCTACCAGTCTGCCGGGTCTCGTCAAGGGGCCGTTCAGCACGGACGAGAAGGTGACGCCCGAACAAACAGTGGCGACCTACAACAATTACTACGAATTCGGCACCGACAAGGGCGATCCCGCCAAGTATGCGCAAAAATTTGTGACTTCGCCGTGGTCGGTTTCCGTCGAGGGAGAAGTTGGCAAGCCGCGCAAGTTCACCATGGAGGAAATCCTGAAGCTTGCGCCGCTCGAGGAGCGCATCTACCGGCACCGCTGCGTGGAGGCATGGTCGATCGTCGTGCCGTGGGTCGGCTATTCGTTCAGCACCCTGGCGAAGCTGGTCGAGCCGAATTCCAACGCGCGTTATGTGGCGTTTGAAACCTATTTTGACAAGAAGCAAATGCCCCTGTGGGGCCGCGCCGGAATTCAGTTGCCGTACGTGGAGGGGCTAAGGCTCGACGAAGCCATGCACCCGCTGGCGCTGCTGTGCGTCGGGATGTACGGCGAAACGCTCCCCAACCAGGACGGCGCGCCCGTGAGGATGGTGATTCCGTGGAAGTACGGATTCAAGAGCATCAAATCGCTAGTGAAGATTAAATTCGTGAAGGATCAGCCGCCGACAACGTGGAACATTACCAACGCTCATGAATACGGCTTCTATTCCAATGTGAATCCCAGTGTGGATCACCCCCGCTGGAGCCAGGCCAGAGAGGTTCGCCTGCCCGGATATTTCAAGAATACCCCGACGAAAATGTACAACGGTTACGGGGATCAGGTCGCCAGTTTGTACACCGGTATGGACCTGAAAAAAAATTACTGAAGGGTTAAGATAGATGAATCGTATCCTGATTAGTAAATGGGCGAAAGTGTTTGTATTCGTGCTGTGCTTGGTCCCTCTAGCCATTATCATTGGGGAGGGGCCCAGCGGCTGGGGCGCGAACCCGACACAATTCCTCGAACACGCCACGGGCGACTGGATATTGCGGTTCCTGGCCATCACGCTCGCTGTTTCGCCGCTGCGCAAGATAAAAATACTGGGCCTGACGCAACTGATCCGCTTCCGCCGCATGTTGGGATTGTTCGCGTTTTTCTACGCTTTCCTCCACTTCAGCCTCTATCTCGGCCTCGACCAAGTGCTGGATTTTCACGGCGTCTGGGCGGACATAGCGAAGCGGCCGTACATCACGGTGGGATTCACGGGATTCGTCCTGATGATTCCGCTGGCCATCACTTCGACAGCGGGGATGGTTCGCCGGATGGGTTATCAGCGCTGGCAATTACTGCATCGTGCAATATACGTGAGCGCCGTGGCTGGAGTGATCCATTTCTATTGGCTGGTGAAATCGGACGTCCATTTACCGCTACTCTATGCGGCAATCATGGCCGTTCTGCTGGGCTGGCGGCTGTTCGCTTGGTTTTCCGATCGCGGCCGCGGGCCCGCTCGCGGCGCTCCGGCGCGCAAAGAGCCCACCACCGTGGCGGCCTCCTAGAAGTCAATTCCTCGGTGAATTGACCGGGTCCAAATTGCTCACGTGTAGGGGCACGGCATGCCGTGCCCCTACGGATCATCGCTGCTTTTCCTCTAGCTCGGCCCACCGCGCATAGAGTGTGTCGATCGTCTTCTGCGCCTCTTCCAACCGAGCGCAAGTTTCCCGCAGAAGCGCGGCGTCACTGGTGATTATCGGATCTTCGAGCGCCGCTCGGTTCTCGTTCACTTGCCGTTCCGCTTCGGCGATGCGCTCCTCGATGCTGGAAAGTTCGCGGCCTTCCAGATACGAAAGTTTTTTCTTCGCAGCGGATGCCTGCGGACTTGCCGCCGTGGTGGAGCGCCGGGGTCCGCTGCTCAAGTTCGGATTCTCTTTCGTCTGCCGGGGGCGCTGCCAGGCATCCCATTGCGAGTAATCGGCAAAACGTTCCGCGCCGCCCAAACCGTCCAGGCCAAGCACGACGGTCGACACGCGATCCAGCATGTAGCGATCGTGCGTGACCAGCACCAACGCGCCGCGATATTCCAGCAGGCTCTCCTCCAATATTTCCAGCGTGGGGATATCGAGATCGTTGGTCGGCTCGTCGAGGAGCAACACGTCCGCCGGCTGGAGCATCAGCTGCGCGATCAATACGCGCGCTCGCTCGCCGCCGGAGAGTTTCCCGACGGGCTGGTTCAGATGCTCGGGATCAAAGAGAAACCGCGCCGCCCACGAAGCCACGTGAATTACGCGGTCCTGATAAATCACGGAATCGCTGTCCGGCGCCAGCGCGCGGCGCAGACTAGTGTCGGGATCCAGCACGCGATTCTGGTCGAAGTACACGATCCGCAAGGAGTCCGCCTTGCGGATTTCGCCGCGCATGGGCGCAATGTCGCCTCGCAGCAGGCGCAGCAGCGTGGTCTTCCCGCTCCCATTCGGACCCACGAGTCCCACTCGCATCCCCGACGTGACGGCGAAATGAATCCCTTCAAACAAAGTGCGATTGCCGATGGAATACGTAAGGTCTTCCAGTTGGATCAAGCGTTTGGTTTGCCGTTCCGTCGCTGAAAAATCGATCCTGGCGGAGGACGTGCGCGTCCTGGCGTTCAAGTCGGCCAGCTCGCCTATCATTTCATTCGCGGTACCGATGCGCGCCTTCGATTTCGTCGTTCTCGCTTTGGGGCCTCGCCGCAGCCACTCAATTTCCGTGTGCACGCGGTTCTCCAGAGACTCTTGCCGCTTGCGCTGCGCGTGGAGATACTCCTCTTTGGCTTCGAGGAACGTGCTGTAATTGCCGCTGACGCGCAGAAACCCGTTCTCGTATAGGCGCGCAAGCTCCACCACCTCGGTGGAAATGTTTTCAAGGAAATAGCGGTCGTGGCTGACCACGACGCACGCGAACGGCGCATCCTGCAGAAGCGTTTCGAGCCAGTTAATTCCGGCGAGGTCCAAATGGTTGGTCGGCTCGTCGAGCAGCAGGATGTCCGGCCCCTGGACCAGCCCTTCGGCAATCGCGAGGCGTTTGCGCCAGCCGCCCGACAAAGCCGCAGTCGGAGTGTCCAGGTCCGCGAAACCCGCGCGGCCAAGCGTCTCGGCAAACCGCGACGCTCGCTGCGCATCGGGCACTTTCGCCCGTTCGAGAGCGCTCTCGATCACGGAACGCACGGTTGCGCCGGGGACAAACTCCGAAATCTGCGTGACACAACTCAGGCGCGTACGCTTGCGAACCGCCACTTCCCCGGTGTCCGGCAGTACGCGCCCGTACAGAATCTCCAGCAGAGTCGATTTGCCCGATCCGTTCGGGCCGATCAGGCCGATCCGTTCGCCTTCGGAAACCGTGAAGGAAATATCCTGGAAGAGCGGTTCCGCGCCGTATCTCTTCGACAGTCCCTGTGCAGTAATAATCGGAGGCAAATGATTCGATTTTCTCCCGCGATCAGTTTAGCTTGAAGGGGGTTACAGGCGCAAAACGTGCCAGGCAGATTGCGGAAACAACCGAGCTTGTTGTCATTCCGAACGGAGTGAGGAATCTCTCTTGGGGTGATGTTCAGGCAGGTGGGATTCCTCGTCGCCAGGGCTTCCTCGGAATGACGGCAACAACTTTTCCGGACTTCAGTTAAAACCACTCGCTCCGATACGCCACCCACCAGCTCAGAACACCCAGCGGAATAGTCGCCGCAATTCCCCACCAGAATGGCAAAGCGATATCCGCCACCAAACCCAATACCGTCCACGTGGTCCAGAAGACCTTTCGCTGCATCCATCCATTTTAGCCCGAATAAGCATGCGCGACGCCGCGCTGCTCCAGAACGACACTACGTCCTTGATCTATATCAGAATTCGTTGCCTCGAATCGACATCGGGGCGGCCAGACTACTTGCTCGGTGACTTGGTGGTGGGATCGATGACGGTCTTCTGAAACGAATCCATCTCCGAATAGGCGCAAATCGCTTCTGCCATGGGCGACGTGGTCGCCTCAAAATATTTCTTTCCGGAAAAGGATTTCGTATAGGCGTTGGGATCGTCGACGCTGACGGCCAGCTCCAGCGTGTTCGGGTCCACGCGCCGCAAGCGCTCGACGATGTGCAGGGCTTCGCTATGCGGATGGCCTGTGTGATCGAGCCAGGTCTTGTCACTCAAACCGATCGTGTCAATCACCAGCGTGTCGCCCTCGTACCGCCCGATCGAGTCGCCCATCCAGGTGATGTCCGGGTCTTTGGGATGTTCCCGATCCATCGCGACGGACCGCCAAACGCGAGTGAACTCATAGAGGATGTATACTACTTTGGGAGTTTGAATCATCGTAAACTCCCACGGGTACATCCAAATGCGGGTGATGCCTGGCGGATCACAATACCTCTGCACCGGATCGTTGATGCCCTCGAAGGTTTGTTTGGCCCCGAATGGAGGCCGCGCGTCCTTCCATTTCGCCGCTGCCCAAGGGGCCATGGGAGCCAGCTCCGGCTTTTGCCCGTAAGGGTCGGAGGAGTCCCAGGTGTTGATCCGTATCCCGTCGGGTCTGGGAGCCCACAGCCCGGACAGATCGGGTGTGTGCGCAGGCTTCTGGGTGTCATTGGATTTTGTAGCTTCCGGCCGCGCGGCAGTCTGGGCGGACAGCACAGGCGAGAAGGCCAGCATGGCCAGGAGGGCAAAGGGTAAACAGGCCGCGGAAAAGATCTCTTTGGTTGTCATTCCGAACGAAGCGCGGTGTTCGCGTCCCGACCCAGGCGGGGCGAGGAATCTCTCTGCGCTTGAAACCCAAGAAAAGAGAGGTTCTCCGGTTTCGGGAGTCCGGTGGACTCCACCGGAGTCCGAAAACCGGACCTCGGCACGCGGCGTGCCTCGGTTCACCGTGAACGTTCGCCGTGAACGGAATGACAACGTTTTGAGTTTTTCCGCAAGCTGTAAACCCACGAAGTGAATTCTCATCCTGCGACTCCTCCCGCAACTTGCGTTCCGGTCGCCCCCGAACATCCTGCCGGGCTTACACGCCCGACTCTCATCGCGTAGGAAGCGGCTGCCCGTTGATCACGATTTTCAGCTGGAACGTAATCGTCCCGGAAATCCCAACCGGCGCGCCGTTCTGCGCGGGATGAACGTCGGCGGTGATGTCGTCCCCTGCCTTCATCGCGTTCTTGGACCAGCCCATGCGAGTCAAGAGGCTCGGAGCGGCGAGTTCGATCGTCCAATTCTGGACTTCGCCGCTGGCGTTCTTCGCATCCATGTGAATCACGCAATGGGGATTGCTCCAGTCAAACTTGGTCACCGTTCCATGCAGGGTGACCGTCTTCGTCAAGTCGTACCCCGCCACGCCGTGGTGCGCAATCGCGGGAACCGAAACCACGAGAAGTCCCACGGCAACGACGAAAACGCGTACCATCTTTTGATTCACGAAGCGCCTCCAAATGGGGACCCGCAATCGCTGGATTTCCATTCTTATTCCCTGCCGGCCCCTCGGGAAAAAGACGAACAATGCGCGCCATCATAGCAGGACCGGAACTTTTTAGGAATCATTGAGGTCGGTGAAGTTGGCCGGGGGAGCTCACCGGTAGAGCGCGGTGTTGAAAAGGCCGGCCCCAGCGCAACTTGACCGAACAGTGCTCAGTGTGTCGCAGTTAGCGCCGCGTTCAGCTTCTTGACAAGAGCTTGAGTGGGGGCGGCAAGGGGACCATTGGGAGCCAGTCGCAGGTATTCCTGGAATTCCGCGAGCGCGCCCGGGCCGTCCCGAAGCCGCAGTAGCACGTTCCCCAACAAGATGTGCGCATCGGGGAAGTTGGGCTCAAGCGCGACAGCCTTGCGAGCATGCGGCTCGGCTTCCTGAAAACGGTTCAGCGAATAATACGTCCGGCCCAAATCGTAGTGTCCGCGAGAAGCGTCCGGAAGGAATTCGAGACCCCGCAGCAGCGGCTTCTCGGCTTCCGCGAATTTCTTCTGCTCGACCAGACACGAACCCAGCGCGAGATACGCGGATTCAAGTTTATCGCTGAAGGAGATGGCTTTGTTAAGCGCCGATTCGGCATCGCTCCATTTGGCCATATCCATATAAGCCGTGCCAAGCAGGAAGTAAGCCTGTGAATAGGATGGTGCAATCTGGATGGCCTTAAGAAAAGACTTAACGCTATCGGCGGATTTGTGTTTGTCCAGGAGCAGGCTGCGGCCCTTCTCGAATTCCACATGCGCAGCCTCCGGAATATTCAAATCGTTGACGGAGACGATTGCAGCGGGCGCAGCCGGGGAGGCCGCGGCAGCCGTGGGCGGGACCACTTCGTGAAGGGTCATCCGAATGTACGCACGAGGGACCGTATCTAGGTCTACTTCGGTGACCTCATCGCGGAATCCGGTGGCATGGACCGTCACGGTGTAGCGAGACTTCTGGAGCGGAGCGAGATCAAATTTGCCGCGTGAGTCCGTCTGTACTTGGGCCGCCATTCCTCCGCGGTCATTGTCGATCCTAACCAGTGCGCCCTCGCGAAAGGGCGTTCCATCCGCACGGTCCACTTGCCCGTGCAATTCTCTGGGCTGCAAACCTGTGGGTCCCTGCGCGCGGGCTACACTCAAGGCAGCTAGAAGTCCAAAGGAAAGAAATTGAATACGTGCGCGGCAGGTTGAAGCAGACCCCATGTGCCAATGTCCCCGGAAATCGCCGGTCGGCGTGATACGAAAAAAAACAGCGGAGGGCGACGAACCGCCCTCCGCTTGATGGTTTAAGTTAGAAGTTGAAGCTCACGCTGGCACGTGCGCTGAAGGGCGCCACGAACCCGCCAACCAGGTCGGAGGGGTAGCCATGGGTGGTCCCGTTTCCAGGCTTCTTGAAGTCCGTGCTCAGGACCCCGAACTGCAAATCCACGAACTGGTTTGCCAGAAGCGCTCGCTTCGTATTGGCGATGTTGAAGAGGTCGATCCCGAACTTCAGGTTCTTTGTTTCGCTTCCGTGCAACTTCCACGGGTACTCGACGTGGGCGTCCACCGTGCCCGTTACTGGAGCCCGGCCCAAGTCTCCCCGGCCGAAGACGGGGACCTCGCCCGAGTTCACGTAATTGTCCTGGGCCGCAATGGTAGTCAGCGGAACGCCCGTTTGAACCCTGAGGCCTGAGCCGAGCACCAGACCTTTCATAACGCTCCGGTCGAGAACGTAGGTGGTGTAGACGTTGAGGACGTGTTTGCGGTCGCTGTTAAGAATGCCGATGCTCTGCTGGCCTCCAAGCAGCCCGAGCAGGCCTGGAGTGAAGTCGAATAGTGAGCTGATGCCCGGGTCGCTCTGGCCATTATCGTTGCGGTACGCGCCCTCGTAGTTGCCCTGCAGTCTGGCGATCCGCCAGTTGGCCAGAATCGCCCAGTTGTGGCTGAGCGGCTTGTTCACCTCGAACTCAATTGCCTGATACTCGCGCTTGGGATCGTTGAAGCCATCTGGCTTACCATCAGAACCGACCTCGCCCCCGAATAGGGCGGCTGGGTTCACTAGCCACGGAGACTGGCCCGTTGGGCAAGTCGGGGGAGTACCCGCAGTGCATTTCGGGTTGAAAGTTGTCCATGGGTTCATGTTGACCGCCGGAAAACAAGCGCTGCCTTGTATAGTGCCAAACGTATCTGTTTCGTTTAGAACGGAGAACGGGGTGGGTTGGCCGTTCTTGTCGAGGCAGGCGGCCGGTAGACTCGACGCCACTGCGCCTTTACTGAAGACGATCTCGTTTGCATTGACCGAGAAGTCGCTTGCAGCATTGACATTGCCAATGCCGTAGAATAGACCCTGGCCCGCGTCAGCCGCTTCAATGGACACGCCACCGAAGTCCTCAATGATGCGCTTCAGGCGCCGGTCGATGTAACGTGCGCTGGCGACGATCCCGCCGCGAAACTCATGTTCGGCCCCGACGACGAATTCATCGTTGTATTCCATCTTGGTCCCTGGGAGCAACGGGGTTCCTTGAGCGGAATTCGAGGCGCCATTGGAGACCCCCCCAGCGGCCTTGTTCAACAGGTGCGCGGCATCCAGAACAGGGGTCACGGAGCCGAGAGAGTTGAGGGTCACAACTTGGCATGTTGCTACCCCGGTGGGGCAAGTGGTGGACATTGTGGACGCCGGTGCAAAGCGGAGATTATAAAGGTCTTGTTCGTCCGAGAGCGAGCGGAGAGCAAGGTCCAGCGGAAGGACGTAGGCGTACCGCCCAAAGCTGGCATAGATTTTTGACTTACGGTCTCCCTTTGGGTCCACAATGAAGCTGATCCGCGGCGACCATTGATCATTCAAAACGTTGCTGAACTCGTTGCCGGTAAGACGCTGCTCCTCCCAACGTAGGCCCAGATTCAAAGTAACGTGCCGCCCCATTTCCCAGGAGTCTTCGACGAACCCGGCGTGATACCGGCCGGTGCTGTGCGTCGTTGGGGTGCTGTACGTCCCCCGAGTTTGTCTGAGGTACACTGGCACCTGACCCAAGCCGGGTACATTCATGAGCGGGCAAAGCGTACAACTACTATTCGCAACGTTTAATGAGAAGGTCGCATTGTCCATTTGGCCACCCGCGACAGCTTGAGCGCTGGATAGATAGGCGCCTCCGGTGGCGTTTGTGGTCGGAATGACGAACCGCGGCCCGCTCCGGTTCGTGATGTCATCATAGCCCGGTCGAGAATAGGTATAGCCGATCGAGAACGTGTGCTTACCGCCGAAGTTGTAACCTTTCGCGGTGTCGAACTCGATTCCTTTGGAGTTCGAGTCGTAAGGTTCGTACAAGCCGAGGCCCTGCGCTCGGAACGAACCTCGCTGCCCTGTAAGGCCACCCGTTTGAGTAAGGTCGGTGATTTGGTACAGGTCCGGTGAGCCGGGAGTTTCATTGAAATGGTTCCAGTTATAGGTGAATGCGGCATTCACAAGCCAGTCCGCGCCAAACGTTCCGTTATAGCGCACGGCCCAGTTCCGCGAGCCGAGTTCCCACTTCGAGTTTGCTGACGTGTTGTCAATGTTGAGCGTGTTGAACGGAACCGTATTTGTATGCGCAGGATCACCAGAAACCGTTGATTCAATCGAATTCCGATCATTTACCTTCAGCGTCAACTTGGCTGCGTAATCGTAGATCGTGGTCTTCCGGTCAACCTCACCACCGCTGACAGTGAACAACCCTGAGCCGAGAGCCGGAGCGACCTGCTCGGTATTCCAAGTTGGGTTGAAGGTGCCGAAATAAAAGAGGTGGTTCTTGAGTTTTTGGCCGGGCACATAGCCGCCCAATTCGAAGTCCCCTTCGTAGGATCCTTGGTGCAACTCGCGTCCAACTAGGTTCGTGGGCCCGAAGTCGTCATCGTTCTTGAAAACGGACGACATTCGGGGCGCCTGGAAAAAACCGCCGATGACGCCATGCGTCTCGGTTCCGCCCGATTTGGTCACGATTTGAATGATGCCTCCGGTTGAGTGGCCGTATTGCGGTTCAAATCCGGCGGTCTTTACCTGTACTTCCTTGACGAACGAGAGGTTGATGCCGCTCCCGAGCGGCCCGTAAACTCGCGAAAATACCCCAAGGCCCCCGAAAGCGGGATCGTTCATGGTAATACCGTCGGCGACGTACAGGTTCTCTAGCCCGGTCGCCCCAGAGATCGAAGGATTCGCCGCACCCGTGCCCAGGCCCGAAACGACGCCCGGGCTGAGATAGAATATGCTGGCCACTCCCCTGCCCAATGGAAGATTCTTATAGGTTGTATCCGCCAGGTCGGCAGTCACGGCCGCGGAAGTATTCTCCACGCTGATGGCCGTTGCGACGACTTCGACCGTCTCAGTGACAGTGCCCGGCTCGATTGTCACGTGAATACTTGCGGTTTTGTTGATCAGGACTTCGACGTTCGTGATGCTCACGATCTTGAAGCCCGGTTTTTCCACCTTCACCGAATAAAACCCGGGAACCAGTGTGGAGAAAAGAAAGTCGCCTTGATCGTTGGTGGGCTTGGCCAAACTGCCGATCGGGCCATTAATGGTCACGGTTGCTCCCGCGACCACAGCTTCCGTTTTGTCCACGACCGTACCGCCGAGATTGCCTCGCGTGGATCCTTGGTCTTGTCCCATCAACGGAACGCAGCAGGAACTAGAGAGAATCAAGAATAGAACGCTCGAAAACCACTTCTTCGTCGTGTTTTCCATACTTCCCCCTTTTAAAATCTTGATACAATCTGAGAAAATACCTGAACCTCTGCCGTTAGGAAAACTGTCATTTTAGATGAGGCCGATAGAGGTTTTGAATAGCCACCGGAAATTTCGTCGTAGTACGGAAGGCTTTCTGAGGAAAACGGACACACGCCACGCCGGTCTGTCCAGTTGCAACGTACCCTAAATATTACGCGACTGGTGCACATTAACATCCGCTTCCGCCTCAAGGACTAACGAATTCAAACTTGAGTCCCGTTCAATCCGCGAACTCAAGTCACCCCGGTGTCCAGTTACAATTGACGTTACTCTATTGCTTCGAATAACTCCTTGTCAACTAAATTTCAAAAAAACATGCTCCGTCTTCTTGGGCCTTACGTCTGTAATGAAGCAGGCATTATTAGAGTTTCGTATTTCATTTGCCTGAAGCTCGATCAGGCCTCGCGCCGGTCCTTGGGCAAGAATCCAGTCACCAGAAAATTCTGTGGAAGGATGAAAGAGACTGAGACTTCGAGGATTATTTTGAAGAACTAGGGCGCCCGAGGTACGACTTGCCCTTCGCCGTGAGCTCAGCCGCCTTTTGAGGATTGCCGATTTGCTGATAGTAATCGCCCAGCTTCAAGTAAAGCGGACCGTTTTCTGGTTGATGGGTCAATACGGATTCAAGAAGTGAGATCGCTCCCCGCGTGTCCCCCGACTTTTCAAAGCTCTCCGCTATGCGGAGAATCGTCTGCGCGTCGGTTTCGTTAGTGATTCCGGCATCCTTGTAGAGGCTCAGGATCGCGGCGTAGTCCTTCTGCTGGTAGTAAGCGTCCACGAGGCGGGCGCGCGCGGTGTCGTTCGCGTGATTGCGATCCAGCGCACGCCGAAACCAGGCTCGTGCCTCCTCCCTCTTTCCTTGCGCGAGGTCACACAGCCCGCGCTGCAGGTCGAGGACTCCATTTTCAGCATCCGCCCGCACGGACAGATCCGACAAATCCCACACGTCCGCAACATTGGGATTCGTCAGGACCGAAAAATTCAACGTGCTGAAAGCGGACCTTGCAACACCTGGCTCATTGACTGTCACGGTGAGCATGTAGTTGCCGGAGGCCTGCCCCGCGAGTGGAAACTTCTTTCCGTTCACCAACGATCCGCCCGAATCGAACTGTACCGCTCCGATTTCGTCCTTGGTCACTGTCGCCCCTCCCGCTGCGGGCCGACCGAGCGCATATTCCACTTCGAGTTTCTTTCCCTCGTGGGCGCGCGAGTCCTTCGGAGCAGTCCAGATTTGATAGGCCACCTGAAGGTTCTGGTCTGGTGACAAGAGCAGCGGAGACGCGCCCGCCGGGGTGAACTTCACTCCCGCAAGCACAAACGGGGTGTTGTCGGCCTTACTCGGGTCAACCTCCTCGGCCGTCGAAAAAGGAAGCACTCCGGAAACGACCAGATTATTTTCATCGATCGGCGGCACGTCCACATCTCTATCGGCCTGGAACCCAGTTTTCTTCTGCCAATCGGTCAGCAGAAAATCCAAGTGGTACTTGCCTGGCGGCAGAGGCAAGATGCCTTCGAATCCCATGCGCTTGTCCTTTATTTCGTCCAATTTCGTTTTGTCAACCGTGTCGGAAATTGTCTTCTGCTGTGTGAAGATCAGGGTATTGCCAGGTCCGAACACGCGTACGCGAGCTTCGATTGAGTAAAAGTATTTGCCCCCAGGGCGTTCCAAGAGAGAGAAGTCCGACGCGTTGCGAAAGCGGATCGCGTAGTCGAGACGCGTCAGCCCTTGTGAATCGCGCACGGGCAGGGTCGTGATATCGAGGTTTTGGCCCGGCAGCACGATTCTGGCGGTAACCGTCCCGACCATTTCGCGGCGCCGGTCGAGCTCCTGCTTCGTGAATGGATTGTTCGCGAGATTTCTGATGGTGGAGAGCACGATATCGGATTCGAGGCTGGGCCTGGCAGTTGTCCAATCCACCGGCTCATCGGGGAGCAGGCTCAACGAAACGCGTGCCACCTCGGATCCTACAGAGTCCTGAATTATTTTGATCGCTGTCTGACGGTCGTTGGTCGCGCGCATGCCAGAGATCAGTTTATCGGGGCCGTCGACATATGGGCTATAGAAACGAAAGTCACCGAACCCTTCTCGCCGATAAAACATGACGTAGAAAAATGGAGGCAACCCTGGATGATTGAACGAATAAAACCAGATACTCAATGGGGAACAGGTTGGCTGCATTGTAGTGAACTTCCTTTTGTTGCGGCGGGCCGAGTGTGATGTAGGTGCGCCCGCGATCAGTCCGCCATCCCTCGCCGCCAAAAGTTGCGTTGGCAAACGCGATGCGCTTGTAAATGTCGTCTCTGTAAGTGTTTTCCGGCGCGCCCGGCGTGGGATTGCGGAGTTCCCAGAAGCGCTCGATGAACTTATCGCGCTCATCATTCGTGGCTAGCCGCAGAAACGTATCCCGTTCTTCCTTGGTGATGATGTACGCAGCATCGCGCTCCAGCCACTCTTTATAGGTCTTATCAAGCTTTTGTTTTTGGGCAGCACCAGCTGTGATCGAGCCAATTCCAAGCAGAGCTGAAACCAGCAGAGAAAGGATTCCGCGCGAAACGCGGGTCGTAGTTCGAGAGGAACGAAAGTGAGACGCGGCAACCATAATCATCAGCACCAATGAGCTTCCGATCGGAAGGTTCGATATCCAATTCACCCGGGAATCGACGGTTCTTAACACCCAGCCCTCGGCCAACAACATAACATTTGCCAATGATTTCCGAAAGGGACCCAACATTTCGATATGCTCGGGGAGAGCACGGAGAGATTCATCGGCCTGAAGAAGATCACGAAGCCGCGCGCATGTCGCTCGAGGTGCCGCCCGCGGCCGGGACGTAGCATTTCAGCGTGTAGTCCATCACCATGCGGTCGGCATTGAACCGCCAGCCGAGCGTGCGAATGGTTCGCTTCATGCGCTTGATCCAGCCGCGCGGCAGGCCGTCGCGGTCGCGCTGGTAGTAGAGCGGAATCACTTCTTCGCGCAGAACGCGGTACAGATCCTCGCCGTCGCGCGTATCGTGGACGTCCATGTTGGAGTGCGTTCTGCCGGTTCCGATGGCGAAGCCGTTCAATCCGTCGTACGCCTCCGCCCACCAGCCGTCCAGGACGGAAAGATTCAGGCCGCCGTTCAAGACGACTTTTTGGCCGCTGGTGCCGGAGGCCTCGAGCGGCCGCCGCGGATTGTTCAGCCACACGTCGACGCCCTGCACGAAATGGCGCCCGACATTGATGTCGTAGTCTTCGACGAAGACGAATTTGTTGGCGAATTGCCTGTCGCGCATCAGCTCGGCGATCTGCTGCAGCACTCGCTTGCCGGGATCGTCGCGCGGGTGCGCCTTGCCGGCGAACACGAATTGCACCGGGCGCTTCGGGTCGTTCACCATCGAGGCGAGTTTTTCGATGTCGGCCAGGATCAAGTTGGCGCGCTTGTAGGTGGCGAAGCGCCGCGCGAATCCGATCGTCAGCGCGTCCGGGCTGAGCACCCGGCCGAGGGCTTGCAGTGTTTTCGCCGGCTCGCCGCGGCGCTCGGCCTGCTCCACGGCGCGGAGGCGCACAAATTCCAGCAGCCGCGACTTCAAGCTGAGATGCGTTTCCCACAGTTCGCCATCGTCGACGTTCTCGATCCCTTCCCAGATCTGCGCCTCGCCGCTGTGCTCGTGCCAGCCGGTTCCCAGGTGGCGGTCATAGAGGCGGAACATTTGCGGCGCAAGCCACGTGGGAACGTGCACGCCGTTGGTGATGTGCCGGATGGGAACCGCTTCTTCCGTCTTGCCCGGATAGAGTCCCGTCCACATCGCGCGCGACACTTCGCCGTGCAGCGCCGAAACGGCGTTGGCGCGCCGCGAGAGCTTCAGGCCCAGCACGGTCATGCAGAATTCCTCGTTGTGGTTGTGCGGGATTCTCGCGCCCGAGCGCCATGAGCCTCTCGTGCGAAAGACCGAGCGAATCCCGCAGCGGCCCGAGATGCTCCTCGATGAGGCCGGCATCGAAACGGTCGTGGCCCGCGGGCACCGGCGTGTGCGTGGTAAAGACCACTTCGCGGGAAACGCGCGGCACGGCCTGATCGAAATCCAGGCCCTCTTCCTGCATGCGGCTGCGAATCGCTTCGAGCACCGCAAATCCGCTGTGCCCTTCGTTCAGGTGCAGAACGCCGGGCGTGATGCCCATGGCCCTCAGGGCGCGAAAGCCTCCGACGCCCAGCAGCAGTTCCTGGCGGATTCGGACGCGCCCGTCGCCGCCGTATAACCGCGAAGTGAGTTCCCGGTCCTCGGGCGCGTTCCCTTCGACGTTCGAATCGAGCAGCAACAGATCGCAGCGTCCCACTTTCATCGCGCCACACCTTCGCGCGAATGGCGCCGCTGCGCGTCTCGATCTGCACCGTGACCGGCTCGCCCTTGGTCCCGATGGCCGGCTCCATGGGCAGCTGGTTGACGTCGGTCGGCAAATATTCTTCCTGCTGCCAGCCGTTGCGGTCCAGCCGCTGGCGGAAATATCCCTGGCCGTAAAACAGGCCGATGCCGACCAGCGGAATACCCAGGTCGGACGCGCTCTTGATGTGATCGCCGGCCAGCACGCCGAGTCCGCCGGAATAAATGGGAATCGACTCGTGCAGGCCGAATTCGGCGGAGAAATACGCGACCGGACGAGGCCGCAAAACGCCCGCGTGCCTCGCTCCCCAGGTGCGGTCCGCCTCGAGATATTCCCGCTGGCGGCGGTAGGCGTAATTGATTCGGCCGTGCAGCACCAGTTCCCGCGCGCGCCGCTCAATCGTCGACAGCGGCATCTCCCCCAGCAGCGCGATGGGATTGTGGTTGAGTTGCCTCCAGCGTACCGGATCGAGATCGCGGAACAGGCTGGTGGAGTCGTGATCCCAGCTCCACCACAAGGTTGCGCGCCAGCGACCAGAGCCGCTCCTGAATGGGAGCGATGAAGCGATCGAGCGTGCGGGCCTCGCTCACCACCGGCGCCAGCTGCGCGGCCGCCTCCGTCAGCATCCTGATTTCATCTTCCTGAAAAATTCGCGCCTCCACGGTTTGAACGACCAGAACGCCTTGCAGAACGCCTCGATCGATGAGCGGAACTCCCAGGAAGGATTGGTAGGCCTCTTCGCCGGCTTCGCTGAAATATTTGAAGCGCGGATGGTTCTTCACCTGTTCGACGGCGACCGGCTGCACCTGCTCGGCCACCAGGCCCGCCAGCCCCTCATTGCACAGCCATGCGCAGCGTGCCCACGCATTGGGGGCGCAGGCCGAGCGTCGCGGCCAGTATCAAGTTGCTCGGTCAGGCTCCAGCAAATACGCCGAACAAACATCGGTCTTGAATCGCCTGGCGATCAAGGCCACCACGTTCATGAGGGTTTCCGCCGGCTTGCCGCCTTCCGCGGCAAGATTGCCGATCTCCTCCAGCGTCAATACGAAAGTAGCGTCCAGCGGCGGAACGGGCTGCGCCGCTGCCGGCTTTTCCTCTTCGCCCCGCTGTGGTCCGGCGTTCGGCGCCATCCAGGTCCCCTCAATTCGTGCAGTCATTCAATTCGCACCGCAGCGGAGTTATGAACAAAACTGTGTGCGCCGCGCAAACATTTCGACAGCTACAAATACGTGGAACTCAGTGCTCTCTGTGGCATTTCTCCGTGTCCTCTGTGTTAAATTCCGAAAGACGCCACCCTAACGTCGCAGGGGCCCGCCGGAAAGTCCAATCGACAAAATCTATCCGCGTCATAGCAAACCTTGTCGAATGGGATTTCCCAGCCGCGCACGGAGGAACCCCGGCTTGAATTGAAAACGATGTGGGCTAGCTTTGGGCGAGCAGGTGATGTGATGATCGCACGCGGCACACGCGAGGCTTCGCTGCCCCACACGATGGTCCACAAATTCGATGCGGTCATTCTTGGCGCGGGCGCCGCGGGGCTCCTCTGCGCGATCGAGGCCGGCAAACGCGGACGCCGCGTCGCGGTTCTGGAGCGCTCCGATCGTGCCGGCAAAAAAATCCTGATTTCCGGCGGCGGACGCTGCAATTTCACGAATCTCCATTGTCAGCCGGAGAACTTCCTCTCCGCGAACCCGCACTTCGCCAAATCCGCGCTGGCCCGGTACACGCCCGGGGACTTCATCACTCTGGTCGAAAAACATCGCATCCCTTACCACGAAAAAACACTCGGACAACTTTTCTGCGACCGCTCCGCTCACGACATCCTGGACATGCTCGAAACCGAATGTAAGGCCGCAGGCGTTCAAATATTTCTCAAGTGTATTGTTCAGGAAGTCGTTCGGACAACGGAGTTCATCGTGCGAACCGGCGCCGGCGAGTTCCACGCGCCGGCGCTTGTGGTAGCGACAGGCGGCCTCTCGATCCCGAAAATGGGCGCCACCGCCTTTGGCTACGGCCTGGCGCGCCAATTCGGATTAAAAATTCGCGAACCGAGGCCCGCGCTTGTGCCGCTCGTGCTGGGAGAAAAAGATCGCACGCAATATTGCGATCTGGCGGGCGTCTCCGCGGAAGTCATGGTTGCCACCGGGATTTTCTCTGCGCAAGGCTCGCCGGCCCCTCAGGCGTTTCGCGAAAAAATGTTGATCACTCACCGCGGATTGAGCGGGCCGGCGATCCTGCAAATCTCCTCCTATTGGAGCCAGGGTGAGGCGATCCGTCTCGACTTGGCGCCCGGCCGCGAAGTCACCGCCGCCATCCGCGAAGCCAAGGTCAGAAATATCGCCGCTGCGCGTTCCGCATTTCAGGGGATTCTGCCGAAACGATTGGCCACGCGCTGGCTCGATTTGCACGCCCCGAGCGCGTGGACCAACACGGCATTGGCGCAACTGGAGCGCCAGGCGCACGAATGGGTTCTCGAACCCGCGGGCACGGAAGGCTACGAAAAAGCCGAGGTCACGGCGGGCGGCGTCGATACCGATGAACTATCGAGCAGGACGATGGAGAGCCGGAAAGTGCCCGGATTATTTTTCATCGGCGAAGTCGTCGATGTCACCGGCCATCTCGGCGGTTTCAATTTCCAATGGGCCTGGGCCTCGGGCGCGGCGGCCGGAAGGGTCGTATAGTTGCGAAAGGTCACGAAGTGCGAAGGATCGGCAAAAGGGATTGCAAGGTATTGACGCGACACTTCGGGGCTGTGGACTAGTTTCCGATGATCTCGGGAGTCAGCCGCAAAAACTTCGTGATCCACCTTAGTGCCTGGTTTAGGAGCAATTTCGTTGTGTCGAGCGCATGAGAAGCGTATGCTGGCGCAATCAAGAGGGCCATATCGGAAACTCTCGTTAAATTGACCTGTTTTCAAAAGGAGTGCGAGAACATGGGTTCAACATCAAAAGTGAGCAGGAGAGCTTTGATACAGTGTGGGCTCGCCTCGGCGGCGCTTCCTGGGATTTCTGACCTATTAGTTTCGCCCGCCCGCGCCCAGGCACAGGCGAACGCTGAAACGTCATTTGCGGCAATCCCGGGACAGAAAGGCGTACAGGACGTTTTTGGGGCCTATGATGTGGACCCGAATTGGCCGCAACCCTTGTCGGGATTGCCTGGCAACGAACTGTGGAACTGGGGATCAGCAGAAGGTGTTTTCGCCGAGAATCCAGACCGCGTCTTCATCCTCCAGCGCGGCGAACTGCCGAACATCAAACGGCCGAAGGAAATTGATCTGCCCCAACTGGGGCCGAGTCTCGGCTTCCCCATTGGCCGTCTGCCCTGGCGCGACGCCACGTCGGCCAGTCCGCCAGGCCCGCTGGATGGCCCGAACCGCGGAACCGAAAATGTTGACTGGCGATGGCAGCACTGCATCGTCAGTGTGAACGCCAAAGGGGAGATCAAAGAGACCTGGCCGGAGTGGGACAGCATGCTGCGCCGGCCTCACGCAATTTATATCAACCCTTACGACAAGGACAAATATGTGTGGCTGGTAGACGATTACCGTCACGCCATCTTCAAGTTCACCCATGATATGAAGAAGTTGGTACAAACGATCGGGACACCCAACGAGCATGGCGCCGACGGCACGCACTTTTATCGACCCACCTACCTGACATGGCTGCCCGACAGCACGATGTTTGTGGCGGACGGATACGTCGGCACGCGCGTTGCGAAGTTCGACAAGGACGGTAAGTTCCTGATGGATTGGGGTCAAAAGGGCACCCCCCCGAACGACACGCGGCCAGGCTACCTCAACGGCGTGCACGGAGTAGCCGTTGACGTTCCAAGCGGGCGGGTTTTCGTCAACGACCGGAACAACCACCGCGTCCAAGTGTTCGACACAAGCGGCAAGTTCCTTAACCAATGGAAAGTGGGCGATCCGCCGTCTGATGTGCATTGCCTCCACTTGGCGGCGGCCGACCGGCACCTCTGGCTCTTTGATCGCGGCACGAACAAAATGATCAAGTATGACCTCGAGGGCAACTTCCTATACTCCTGGGGTACCTTCGGCGAATTCCCGGGCGGATTCTGGGGCGTGCATGGAATGCACGTGGACCAGGAGGGCAATTTGTACGTTGCCGAGGTGGACAACGGGCGCGCGCAAAAATTCATGCCCAGGAAGGGCGCGAACCCGGCAATGTTAATCGGCCCAGGGGTCAAGCCGGTGTGGTCATGAGGCGAAATTACTATCTGTAGTGTATCTTGCGCCGCAACGGTGGGCCCCGAGATTCATTCGGGGTCCCAATCCGACAAAACCATTTCTCACGACTTAGACGGGTCGAACCTTCGATCTCAGGTCGGGAAGCATATGCTACCGGAGTCCTCCAATCGGAAACTAGCGCACTACCCGCTCGGACACATCTTTGCGCGAAGATGCACTTGGAGTATGATGCGCGCCATGCGGGAATAATTGGGTGAAGCACTTCGCCGCTGGCGGTTTGAGCGGCGCGTGAAGCGTCCTGCAAATATACCGAATAATTGAGGTGGCGCATGTCGAAAGTTCACAAGCACTCCGTCTCGTCCAAACGCAACGCCGTTGAATCCTCGCCGGAAAAGAAAGGTCTCACCCGGAGACTGCTCCTGAAAAACACGGCGGGCGCGATCGTTGGCGCGGCGGCCGCGGGCCTTACCGACGCCATCGGCGCGCGGGCGCAGACGCAGGGACTCTACACGTACAACGCACCCCCCGAATTTCCCCTTCCCTTGGCCTCGCTGACGTATCTCGACCAGAAGCAATATATCCACAACATGGAAATTGTCGCGCACCTGCCTGGCTCCTCGATCAGCGGCGGCGAACCGCTCATGGCCATGTGGGCCAAGGGCAAACAGCGCTTGCTGCCGGCGGCAGGAGGTTTCGTCGACGTCAGCGACGCCAAGAATCCGGTCGTTATGAATAAGGGCGTCGTCAGAGGCGGCGGAACAGTCACCTACAACACGAAGCTAAAAAAATGGATCATGATGTGCACCGCCGCGCAGCCGCTTACCGGAGCTGTTCCCGAATATCCGCACGGGCAATACGACAAGGAATTGCGCTACAAGGTTCTGGCCTTCAAAGGCCTTCGGGGAATCCGCAACTACGACATCACCGATCCCACGAAGCCCAATCTCCTGCAGGAATTCAATACCGGAGAGAAAGGCAACGGCACGCATCATAATTTCTACGACGGCGGGCAATACGCCTACCTGGATTGCGGCTGGGACGATCAATTACGCTTGGAAAATCACCAGCGCCCCTACAGCAATGCGCTCATGATTGTCGACATGTCGGATCCCGCAAACGTCAAGGAAGTCTCGCGATGGTGGGTCCCCGGCCAAAAATTGGGTGAGGAAGAAGAGTACAAGAAATATATTTTTGCGGGAGATCGCACATCCTGGACCG
This sequence comes from Terriglobia bacterium, assembly GCA_963811715.1. GTDB lineage: Bacteria > Acidobacteriota > Terriglobia > Acidiferrales > UBA7541 > Palsa-360. The sequence continues at coordinate 291,987 of CAWESM010000001.1, read as the reverse complement.
GAAATCATGGCGCCATCACCGTCCCGAAGCGTGTGGAAGACGGCGGCACCGTCGGCTACGGCGGCTTTGGGGCCTTCGGGTTTTACGTCATGGATTTGTCCGACATCAAGCATCCCAAGCCTTACGGTCATACGCAGTACGAATTCAACGCCTTCGGTACCATTCCGTTCCACACGTGCTATCCCCTCATTGCCGACGCGGCCCATCCGCGCCTTCAGAACATCGTCGTCGCGGTCCATGAGGCGCTCGAGGCGGATTGCCGGGAGGTCTACCATACTCCGTATGTTCTCGATGTGAAGGACCCGCGAGATCCGAAAATCATCGGGTTCTTCCCGCGCCCCGCGGCGCCTCCCGATGCGCCCTATACCGACTTTTGCTTCGCGCGCGGACGCTTCGGCTCGCACAACACGCAATGCTGGCTGGCGCCCGGCGCCTCCAATCCCGCGATCATTTCTATTGCGTGGTTCAATGCCGGCCTCCGGGTTTTCGACCTCTCGAACCCGACCGCCCCGAAGGAAGTCGCCTGGTTCGTTCCCCCTCACGACGGGGACATCAACAAATATGAATCGTGGTGGCGCGGCACAACGGAAAACGTGTTCGTGGAATTTGACCGCAACTTGATCTGGATCGGGACTCACGAAGGAACCTACTGCCTCTCGTGTCCCGCGATGGGCAAACCGGTGACCGAACCCACGAAGGTTCAGAAGTGGTCCATCCCGCACTGCAACGTCGGCTGGGATGACCAAACGGCGCGCAGTTTTTATTTCGGACGCTCGCTGAGCCAGATGGGCTAACACGGTTTAGTTGTGGGGGCACGGCCTGCCGTGACCCTACTCTAGCAAGATTGAGCCGCCACACGGTTGTCACCCTCTGGCCAGGAGGCCCCATGTCTCACTTGATCTCTCGAAGGCACTTCACGCTTGGCGTCCTCGCCGCCGGCGGAACAATGCTGGCGACGCGCCGCGCGCAAGCAGCGGACTTCGAGTTGCGCCAGTTCCACAACCAGCCTCCCGATAGCCCGCTGCACAAACGCCTCTCCGAAATGTGGGCAGCCGTGAAAGACGAGACGCGCGGCCGCGTCCAAGTCCAAACCTTTTCCGACAACAATCAGATTCCAGGAGGAGATCCCGCCGCTCTCAACATGGTGGTCAGCGGTGAACTGGATTTTTTCACCTTGAATGGCGGCTCCATCGGAAATCTAGTCCCCGCGACGAACGTGCAAGGCATACTTTTCGCGTTTCGCACCCCGGCGCAGGTTTTCGGCGCCTTGGACGGCGATCTCGGAGATTACCTCCGCGAGGAAATGAAGACCAAGGGACTCTACGCCGTTCCGCGAGGATGCTTCGACAACGGATTCCACCAGATTACCTGCGCGACCCGGCCGATCCGCTCCGTGGATGATTTGCAGGGTCTCAAGATTCGCACGCCGGACGCCCCCATCTACGTCGAAGCCTGGAAAGCATTGGGCGCAGCGCCCGTCGTTGCCAATCTGAATAAACTCTACGAGACTTTGAAAAATGGCGCCGCCGAGGCCCAGACGAATCCGCTGGCTACCGCCGAATTCTTGAAGCTCTACGAAGTGCAGAAGTACGTCAGCATGACCAATCACGGTTGGTCCGGCTTCAATTTGCTCGCCAACTGGAAACTTTGGCAACGGTTCCCCACGGACGTGCAACAGGTCATCGAGCGAAACGTCACGAAGTTCGTTCGCCTGCAACGCACGGACCACGATACTCTCAACGCCGAGTTTCGTACCAAGCTGGCCCAGCAGGGCATGACGTTTAACGAAGCGGACACTTCATCCTTTCGCCCGAAACTCGCACCCTATTATGCCCGCTGGAAACAAACCGTCGGACCGCAAGCCTGGACCCTGCTCGAAGCCCACGTCGGCAAGCTGGCGTAACCTCGCCTCGGGTGGCAGGAACTCGTTCGACTGGCCGCAGATAACTCAGGTAGTCGACAAATTCTATGTTCCTGGGAGTCCCGGAGGGACGTAACAACGTAGCCCACCGCGGGAGCGGTGGGAAAATGGGTCGAGGATAACCAGGAAACCCCGACAGGGGTGACACATGGAATACTGCGACATGGAATGAACCCCCTACAATAATTCGCAACCAATTGCGGCGCTGATACGTCAATCGAGCGTATAGTCTCGGCTTATCCGGGCTCCCAAAGGAACCAATGGCTTAAGCGTATCTGCATGACGCGGAGAATCGGCAGCAATGCGGGCGCGGGCTTCATTGGAGCCCGCTCGAACAAAGAGTCCGGCTAATCGGCCCTCATATTGACAGGCCACAACTGGCAATGAGACATTCACCAAACCTCGGGAGGCGTCACCTATGAAAAGTAAATTGCTAGCCTCTTTTTGCATCCTGGCCGTAAGCCTTTTCCCGGTTGCAGGACCGCTATTCGCGCACCACGGCTTTGCAGGGCGCTACGACGAAGAACACCCCTTCACCGTCCAGGGAACTGTCCTGGAATTCGAGTTCATCAATCCTCATTCGGCGATTATTTTCGAGGCAAAGGATCAAGGCGGCGCCTTGCAGAGGTGGCACGCGGAACTCGGCGGCGCCAACGCGCTGCACAGGGCCGACGGCTGGACCAAGGACACGTTGAAGCCAGGGGATAAGGTCACCATCGTCGGTCCGCGCAACAAGAACGGCTCGAACGATATGAATCTGTCCCATGAGAGCAAGATCTCTCTGACCGACAGCGGTAAGGAAATCCATAACAGCTTCAGGGCCCAGCAGGCAGGCCAGTAGGCGCGATTTCAAACGCCTCGGTCCAAGTCTTTGTCGCGACAGGACCCTGGAGGCGCGTCGGCATGCCTTCCCGCCACAGCGGGTGACGGATAGAACGTGCTTCAAGAGTTCGCGCAATGGAGGACGGCATGAAATTCAGCAAGAAATCTCTAGGCGCCCTTCTGCTAAGCCTGGCTCTCAGCGGTCTGGCCGGCTACGGCACGGCGGCCTTCGGCCAAGCGCAGGCGCCCCCGCCCCAACCGCCGCCCAGTCCCCGAGGCACTCCGATCCGTCCGGCGGCCAACGCTTGGAGTCCGAAATCAATCGCCTACATCAAGGCCTCGAATGCGAAAAAAGATGACCAGTTCGGACTCACCGTCGCCCTCAGCGGCGATGGCAATACGATGGCTGTGGGCGCCACCGCGGAAGACAGCGCCGCCAAGGGCATCAACGGCAATCAAGCCGATCATTCCGCTCTCAACTCTGGCGCCGTGTACGTCTTCACTCGCAGTGGCGGAAATTGGGTGCAGCAGGCTTACGTAAAGGCCTCGAACGCGAAGGCCAGCGACCAGTTCGGGACCTCTCTCGCCTTGAGCGGCGACGGCAACACTTTGGTGGTCGGCGCGACCGGAGAAAGTAGCTCGGCCACGGGCGTGAACGGCAACCAGTCTGACACTTCGATGGCCGGTGCCGGCGCGGTCTATGTTTTTACACGGAGCGGCACGACGTGGTCGCAGCAGGCGTACGTAAAAGCCTCGAACACCGGCGAAAAAGAGGATGGCGACCAATTCGGATACTCTGTAGCTATTAGTTCAGACGGTAACACGCTGGCGACCGGCGCCGTCGCCGAAAAAAGCGCGGCCACCGGCATCAACGGCGACCAGTCCAACAAAGCCGCCGACGGCGCTGGCGCCGTTTACGTCTTCACGCGCACCGGCAGCACCTGGGCGCAACAGGCCTACGTCAAGCCCTGGAACACCACCGCTCGAGGAGCGCTGTTCGGCTATTCCGTCGGACTCAGCGGCAATGGGGACACCATGGCCGTCGGCACCTATGACGAAGACAGAGGCAAGGGCGCTGTCTACGTTTTCACGCGGACCGGCGCCACTTGGGCGCAGCAGAACCGCCTCACCGCTTCGAACGCGGAGGGGGGCGATTCGCTGGGCTGCTCGATCGCCATCAGCGACGATGGCAACACGGTTGTCGCGGGCGCCTTCGACGAAGATAGCCTCCTTCGGGGCATCCAGCCGCCGAACGAAGGTTCCAACGACGCAGCGTCGGATGTCTCGACCGGCGCCGCTTACGTCTTCGTTCGAACTGGCACGGCGTGGACGCAGCAAGCGTTCATCAAGGCCACCAACACGCGCCTGAATGACCAGTTCGCTTGGGCTCTCGCCCTCAGCCGCGACGGCGATACGCTGGCAGTCGGCTCTCACCTGGAAGACAGCGGCGCCACCGGCCTCAACGGCGATCAAGAGGACGCGTCGGCCGAAGACTCCGGCGCAGTCTACGTCTACGCCCGCAGCGCCGCCAAGTGGACGCCCGTAGCCTACGTCAAGGCCTCGAACGTCAGGGCGTCCGCCGAGTTCGGCATCTCGCTAGCGCTAAATGGCGACGGCAAGGTACTCGCTGTGGGCGCGTTCAAGGACAGCGGAGGAGGCGCCGGGATCAATCCCGCCAAATCCGCCGCCAAGGGCGCCCCAGAATCCGGCGCGGCGTACATCTACTACTGAGGCAAGCTTGAAGCACGAAGCAAGGAGGCACGAAGCAAATGCAGATCAAAAAGATATTGCTCGGAGCGCTGACGATTCTCGTGGCGGTTTTTGTCGCGTCCCTTGTGGCTAATGCGCAAGGGGGTGGTGGTGCACCTGCCCCAGCAGCGGCCCAGGGCGGCGGTCAAGGCGGCCAGCGCGCCGGGGGCGCTCCTCCTCCGCCAATGCGCCTCATAAGCACGGACATCTCCGACGGCAAACCAATCGCCGGAAAATTCACCTGCGCCGCAGGGACCGAAGCGGTTTCGCCCGCGCTCCAGTGGATGCAGCCGCCCCGAGGCACGGAAAGTTTCGCCTTAATCGTGCATGACATGGAGCCGCGCCCGCGAAAGGGCGTCGATGACATCCTGCATTGGATGGTCTGGAATATGCCCGCAAGCGCCAATCAGCTTCCCGAAGGGGTCTCGTCCGCGAGCGCGGATTTGCCGGACGGCAGCCATCAAACCAATGGCGGCGCCGGTCAAGGCGGAAATTTCGGCTACCGGCCTCCATGCCCGCCGCAAGACGTCCCAGTAGCGCACCACTACGCCTTCGAAATCTTCGCGCTCGACCAAAAACTCGACCTACCCGCAGCAGCCACCCGCGCCGACCTGCTAAAAGCCATGGACGGCCACATCGCCGGCCACGCCGCGCTAGTGGCTCCCTTTAACCGTTAGAAGTGACTGGTGACTAGTGACCGGTGACTGGTGAAGCGTCGGAAAGCCTGAAGGCTGCGCTACTGGTTTCCACGTACTATGCCTATTTAGGAAAAAAAACGCCAATTCGAGTAAGGATTTTTTCACGAATTACGATTCACAAATCACGAGTCACGATTCGCAGGTCACGATTCACCAGTCACCAGTCACTAGCCACCAGTCACCTCTACAGACACCGAGTGCAGCCCCGTCGCCCCGTCCGGCCATTCCCCCGAACGCGCAGATGTCTGCAACTTCCCGCTAGCATCGGTAGCGCGCACCTGAATATCGTGTTTCCCCGGAGGCGGATTCACCCACACGTAGCGCCAGAACGCCCAAACCTGCGACGGCATGGGATTGCTGAAAATCTGGCACGGGTTCCAGGTGTCCCCGCCATCCGTCGAAATCTCAACCTTGGCGGCGCCCACTTCATTTGCAATGGCCCAGCCGGTGATGACGAAGTTTTCCCCGGAAATCTGCTCCTTACCCCGCGGATCGTCAATGACCGACTGCAACTGCCGCTCGCCGGTGTTCGACCAGCCCATCCATTCCCAGTAGCCGAGGTGGCTCTTGTCGACGAACTCGATGCGCGTCAACCACTTCGGCATTTTCATTCCATACGTGCCCGGCATCATGATGCGCAACGGAAAACCGTGAATGCGCGTCAGCGGCTCTCCATCCATGTCGTAAGCCAGAAAATTCGCGCCGCGCAGCAGGCGTTCCGTGGTGTGCCCAGTCGTGTAACCTTCCGCCGCATAAAGAATCGCATACTTCGCATTCGCCTTCAGGCCAGCCCGTTCAATCAAGGGGCGGAGAAGCGCGCCGCGCCAATTAGCGTTGTCGATCAACCCACCCGCAATTTCGTTCGAAATGCACTCGAGCGTAAGCGTCGTCTCATAGGGCGCGAGCTTTCGAACATCGTCGTAATTAAAATGCAGCGGCTCGTCGACCAACCCATCAATCGTCAGCGACCATTTTCCCACGTCCACCGCAGGCTCCCCGTGCGACGACGTGACGTAAAACTCCGGAACCGGCGCGATCGCCCGCAAGGCAGCCTCAGGCCCAAACTTCAAGTAGTTCTTCACATTGACGCGCCCGCCGCCAAATCCGTACGACAGTGAGCGGTACACTGCATATGGCAGCAAAATCCCGAGCCCCGCTCCCCCAGCAATCGAAATGAATCTGCGTCGGTCCATACGTCTCCGCTCGACTCTACCACTCTTTAGATGCTACGGAGGAATGCCGAGTTCGGATGAGATTACCAGGACAGATGTGAGGTAAATGCAGCGATCACGCTTCGAGACGGTCAGTGGATCGGCGTTCCTCCTCCAGATCCTCATAGTTGTATCGCAGCGGCGGGACACCGTGCTTTGCCGAGAAATCCATGAAAGCCGTAAGCGGCGTCAGGCACAGCTCAGCGGCGCGCTCCAGCGAGACCTTATCTTCGCGATAAAGTTCGAGTGCCAGCAGTCGAGCGGCCTCCTGAGAGAGGTTACTCCCCTCCAGATTCGCCGCCCTCAGAAGCGCGGACGGCAATTCTATGCGCACGGTCTCCATATCTCAAAATTACCGTACCCGTGACTCTTTGTCATTCAATTTCCTCTAGGTAAGGACCCTTCTGCGAATTTTGCCAACTGCGGATCCTCCTGCCAAACCTGGACGATCTGACATTGACACCAAAGGGCGGCTGGCATATGGTTCTGCACAAGGATAGGGTTGAAATCGCAGAGGGTACTCAAATGAAAAATAAGCGATTGGCTGTGTTCCTCGGAGCCGCAGGTCTTCTCCTGGTCTCTGGCACGGTGTTCGCGCACCACGGCAGGTCGAATTACGACGTGACGCAGACCGCCACCGTGAAGGGGATCGTGACGGAATTCGAGTGGGTCAATCCCCACGCGCTCATCCATCTCGATGTTACGGACGAGACTGGGAAGGTTGAAAGATGGATTGCCGAAACGAATAGTCCGAATACATTGTCCCGGCAGGGCTGGAATCGGAATACCGTGAAGACCGGGGACCAGATCACTCTGACCGGCCACCGCGTCAAGGGCGGCGCCAACTACATTAATTTTAGCAAGATCAAATTCGCCGACGGACGAGAACTCAGCCCGGCCATAGCGAACTGAGGAGTGACTCCGGCAATCCGTTGAAGCGCCCCACGCTGTGCCGTTATGATTCCGATCGCAAGAGAATGGAGAGTCTCCCCATGCGAAATCGATGGATGCAACCGATCTTTGCGATGCTGACGGTACTCGCTTTCTCGCCCGTGATACTCGCTCAGACCGCTGCGCATCCGGGAGCAAAAAAGACGCAGACTGCGGCCCACGCACCGGACCTGTCTGGGGTTTGGGCAAACATTACGGAGTCTGCTCCCACTTTCAATCCGAAGGAGGACCCTTCTTTCCAGCCCTGGGCTGAAGCAAAGTGGAAGGCCAACAAGAACGATGACCCAGGGCAACCCACTTTCACCAATGGAAGAGTTGATTTGGACCCGACAATAGCGAGTTGTTTTCCGACCGGTATGCCGCGCCTCATGACGGAAGTCTTTCCGTTCGAGATCCTTCAGGTCCGTGACCGGGTACTCATCCTGTTCGAGAAAGATTACGCCGTGAGCCACATCTGGACGGATGGGCGAAAACTTCCCGAGGATCCCGATCCCACGTACATGGGGTACTCGATTGGCAAGTGGGATGGGGACACACTCGTCGTCGACACGATCGGTCTAAAAGACATCACCTGGCTCGATCGGGCAGGCCATCCCCATAGCGGCGCGTTGCACGTGGTGGGGCGCATCCGGCGCGTGAATCACGACAGGTTGCAGATCGACTGGAAGTTCGACGATCCAAAAGCCTTCACCAAACCCTGGACGGGACGCACGATTTACAGATACAAGCCCGATTGGATCCTTGAAGAATTTATCTCCTGCGAGGACCGCTTGCTGCACGGGGGAGAATCGCTCGAGCAGAAGGCCGTCAAGGGGCACGACTAATAGTCGTCCTGGAAGCCCTCTCACAAATGGCCTTACACCCAGCGCAGCTTTCGGCGCTGAAAGCGCCGCCGCATGCCAGCCCAGGGCAGCGCCCTGGGTTTCGGCATCAACCGATTGTGGTGCGCCCTGAAAGGGCGCAGGAATCCTCCGCCCTTTCAGGGCGGACGACGATATCTGGGCACGATACCCGGGGCGTTGCCCCGGGCTGGTATTCTCCGCGCCGTTGGCGCGACGACGTGGCCGTGTTTTCCAGCGGAGAAAACTGCCACAACGCGATTTATGAGATAACCCGCGGTTTGTTTTTGACTTCCATCGAAGAGGGATTCCTCTCCCGCACGGCGGGATCGGAATGACGGTGCCGGGAGACTTTTTCTGCAGCCGACTAGAACTTCGTGACTTCGGAAAAGTGAAAGTCGCGCACCTTCATCGGCGGGACGACCATTTCAAAGGATTCTTCCCCGGCGGCGCGCACGGCGGGGCCCAGCAGCTCGACGTTGGATAGCATTTCGAGAATGCTCTGGTTGAAGCGGAAGTTGCGGAGGCCGCCGGCGATGCGGCCGTCCTGCACGAGGAATGTGCCGTCGCGGGTCATGCCGGTGAGCACTTTTTCGTAGGGATCGACTTCGCGAATATACCAGAGCCGCGTGACGAGAACGCCGCGCTCTGTCGAGCGCACCATTTCATCCACCGGAGAATTCCCCCCGGAGAAAACCAGGTTCATGGGCGCTTCGCCATAATCATTCGGCAATGAAAAACCGTGGCCCGTGGGCTTCGCTTTCATTTTTTTGGCGGTGGCGCGCGCGTACACCAGGTTGCTCGGCACACCCTGATCGACCAGCAGCACGCGCTGCCGGGGAATTCCTTCGCCATCGAAGGGCGCGCCCGATTGCAGCGGATGAAATACGTCGTCGTGAAGCATAATGTTCTCGCCCATGACGCGCTTGCCGATGCGCTTGTTGAAACAGGAACGCTGATCCGCCACCGATGTACCCGCAAAATCGTAAAAAAGAAAACCAACGAGATCGAGCACGGCGGCAGGCTCCAGAATCACGGTCCAATTGCCGGGCGCGGCCTCGCCTGGCTTACGCGACGTGACCGATTTTTCGCTGGCGCTCTCGGCCAGCGCCATGGGGTCGATGCGATCGAGATCGGGCGCGTTGGCCTTGGCCCAGCCGGAGGAATCGGATTCGAGAATGGTGATGGAAAATTCGGCGCGCGTCTGGCGGTGCGACGCGAACAGTCCATTCGTATTGGCCATCGCCAATTGCGTCACGCCCGTCGTGAATATTCCGGCTGACGTTTGTTGGCGCTTTTCCGCCATTTCCGCAACGCGAGCGACCGCGCGGGCGCGGTCCGCGGGCGTGGCCTGCGCCGTGTTTTCGAAGTAGCGCGAGACCTTCGCGTATTTTTGCGGCCCCGGCATCGGCAACAACTCCGGGTTGCGCGGCCGGCTGCGCGCCAGGGCTTTTGAGACGGCCACCACGCGGCGCAGGGAATCCTCGTCCGTCTTGTTCGTCGTCGCGCGCGCCGTGCGGCCCTCGAGCACCGTCCGCACCGTCACGTTCAGCGCTTGCTCGGCAACATTCTGATGTATCGTGTTGTTGGCGAAGCGCGTCAGCGCATCCGTAACCACGCCGATTTCCACCTCGGTCTCGTCCGCGTCGCTGAGCTTGAAGATTTTTTCCGCGATGCGGCGCATCTCGGCGTCGGAAAGCAGATGCACTGCCGCCACGGCCGGGCCGGCCTTTCGGCGCGCGGCAGGATGGCCTTTCTTCCCAGATTTTCTAGCGTTCTGAGTCATAAATCTTCAACGAATACCCAACTCGGTTCGTGGGTCGATGCTTTAGCTATCAGCGGCATCTGCCGCACCTACGGCGCTTGGAATTTTGCTCTGCCGCGTACCCCAGCGCTCCCGCACTGGGCTACGGTCTTCCGCGCCTCCGGCGCTGCCTTGCGGCTCCCATATCAGAAACTACTAGCGACGAGCCGCCAATTACAAGCCGCGAGTTACCACTGGAAAATTCCAAATCGACCGCGACAAAGGCGGACCAACAAAGCCGCAGTGCCGAAGACGGGCCGCCGAACTGGAGCGACAAAGCCGGTGCCACTAAGCCGGAGCCTTGGTACCGAAGCGTTGGTGTCGAAGCGCCGGAGGCGCGACAGAACGTAGCCCAGCCCGGAAGGGCTGGGGACGCCGACAATAATCATTCTGAGCACCGTAGGTGCGGCACATGCCGGCCACGAAATATGGTTCCCACATAGCCTTTTCAGCGCCCAAAACCTCAGGGCTTAAAAGCCCTTCTCCCGTTCGCCCGTATTGTCGGACCTAAAGGTCCGACCCACAAAGCTTGTCCCGCGTGGCAGCAAGCGGCTGAGTCGGCATACTGGAGGCGCTCACGACTTGGCGAAGGCGGCGCCCAATTTGACGTTCCGGAAACGCGCGGGCGAAGCTCCGTGCCCGGTGCCCATGGTCTGCATGGGCTGACCCTTGCCGCAGTTGGGCGTGCCCCAGAGCGTCCAGTGATCGCGCGAGCAGATGGCATCGCAACTATTCCAGAATTCGGTGGTGATGCCGCTGTAGCTGGGATTTTTCAGCATCCGCCCTTTCTTGCCGCCCTTGATTTCCCAGGCAATTTCGGTGGAAAACTGAAAATGATAGCGCTTATCGTCGATGGACCAGGAGCGGTTCGTCTCCATCAGGATGGCATCGTCCGTATCGGCGATCAGGTCCTCGTAACTCCACTTCCCCGGCAGAATGCTGATGTTCGTCATGCGAATGATCGGCAGGCGATTCCAGGATTCCGTGCGCATCGTGCCGCCGGAACGCTTCGAGGCCGATGGACACGGCTGTTTCCCGATTCGACAGATAACCTGTGAATAATCCATCGGTGATGATCGGCGTGCACTGCGCGGGCACGCCTTCATCATCGTAGCCAAACGTGCCGAGGCCCGGCCCGTGGTCGAGGCGCGCGTCGGCGACAACATTCACGATGTCCGAGCCGTAGCGCAGCTTGTCCAATTTTTCGAGCGTCAGGAAACTCATGCCCGCGAAATTCGCTTCCATGCCGAGCACGCGGTCGAGCTCGATGGGATGGCCGATGGATTCGTGAATCTGCAGGCCGAGCTGCGAGCTATCGAGGATGATCGTCTTCGTGCCTTCGGGCGATTGCGGCGCGGAATGCAGCGCAACGGCTTCTTCGGCGACGCGCGCCGCATTGCCAACCAGATCGAGCGATTCCACCAGTTCGTAGCCCGCGAGCTGGTGCTGCCCGCCAAAGCTGTTCGGATAGGAACGCTTCTGAATTTCGTTTCCTGCAAACGCGGTCGCCACGATTCCCGCGCCGGACTGCATCTTGACCTGATGAATCACCGACCCGATCGAAGACGCGAACAATTGCTCGATGCGGCGAAACGCCATGGAAGTTTCCGTGAGCGTCACGCCCTTGACGCGCGACATTTCGCGGTCGGCGGACAGCAGCAAATCCAATTGGCGCTCGAGCGGAATGCGGAACGGATCCTTGACGTACGGATTCTGCCAGGTGTCCTGATACGCCTCGACCGGAACCATCTCGACATCGTGGCGCTTGGCGAGCGCGGACGCCTTCGCGATGGCCACGGCTTCGGCGGCGCAGGCCGCGATTCCCTCCCGCGTCAAGTGATCGGTCGAGGCGAACCCCCACGATCCTTTCGCGAGGACGCGAATTCCTATGCCGATCGATTCCGATTCGGCGAGCGTGCCCACCTGGCCGTTTTTTGTGGAGAGATCGCGGTGGCGAATGTCCATGACGCGCGCGTCGGCGTAGGTCGCGCCGCGCAGCTTCGCGGTTTCGAGCGCCCAATTGGCGAAATCCTGCATCATGGATTTACAGACAAATGCAAAGCAAAGATTTCAACACAGAGTGCACAGAGGTCACGGAGAACCACAGAGAAATCGGCCGTGCTCTTTCCGTCCTTGAATCCTCTTCCTCTCCCTTGGGGCCTCCGTGCTCTCTGTGGCTTTTCTCTTTGTTCTCTGTGTTAAGTTAAGTTCCGAAAACCCCCGTGCACAGGTTTCAACACAGAGTACACGGAGGTCACAGAGAAACCACTGAGACTATGTGCCTTCGGACCAAGATGCCAGGTAGAGTTCCTGCTCGGGAGTGAGTTTGTCCATCTGCACGCCCATGGACTCGAGTTTCAGCTTCGCGATTTGCCGGTCGATCGCTTCGGGCACAACGTAGACCTGAGGCTTGAGGTCGGCGGCGTGCTTCAGCATGTACTCGGCGGATAGCGCCTGGTTGGCGAAGCTCATATCCATCACGGCGGCGGGGTGTCCTTCCGCGGCGGTCAGATTGATCAGGCGGCCTTCGCCCAGCAGATAAACTCTGCGGCCGTCCTTCATGGAATATTCTTGCACGAACGGGCGAGCGATGCGGTTCCCGCTGGACATTTTCTCAAGGGCCGGAATATCGATTTCCACATTGAAGTGGCCGGAATTGCAAATCACCGCGCCGTCCTTCATCCTCTCGAAATGCTCGCCGGCGAGAACGGATTTGTTGCCCGTGACGGTGACAAAAATGTCTCCGATTTTCGCGGCTTCGGCCATGGGCATCACGCGAAAGCCATCCATCACGGCTTCAATCCCGCGGACCGCATTGATCTCTGTCACGATGACATCGGCGCCCAGTCCCTTGGCGCGCATGGCCACGCCCTTGCCGCACCAGCCGTAGCCGGCGACGACCACGCGCAGGCCGGCGATCAGCAGGTTCGTCGCGCGGATGATTCCATCAATGGTGGATTGCCCGGTGCCGTAGCGATTGTCGAAGAAATGCTTTGTCTCCGCGTCATTCACGGCGATGACGGGATATTTCAGCGTGCCATCCTTCGCCATCGCGCGCAGGCGAATCACGCCGGTGGTCGTCTCTTCCGTGCCGCCGATCACGCCGGGAACCAGGTGGGCGTGTTTGGTGAGAAGCAGCGTCACGAGATCCGCGCCGTCGTCCATCGTCATCTGCGGCTTGTGATCCACCGCGGCATTCAGGTGCGCGTAATACGTGGCGTTGTCTTCGCCCTTGATCGCGTACGTCGGAATCGAATAGTCCTTCACCAGCGACGCCGCCACTTCATCTTGCGTCGAAAGCGGATTCGACGCGCAGAGAACCAAATCGGCTCCGCCGTCGCGCAGCGTGATCGCGAGATTCGCTGTCTCGCTGGTCACGTGCAGACACGCCGCCACGCGGACGTTCTTGAGCGGCTGCTCCTTGATGAAGCGCTTGCGGATGATTTGCAGCACGGGCATCTGCTGGTTCGACCATTCGATTTTCCGCTTGCCCTGCTCTGCCAGGGCCATGTCTTTCACGTCGCCGACTACCCCTTGCGCAGTCTTTGTCACGCGAAGTTCTCCTGTTTTATTAACAATGTCATTATATGTTGCTATCGTAAATTACTGAGGCCTAGCGGCGAGCGGCTACTTCTTTCGCGCCCAATCCCGATTGGCTGCGAATGGCGTCCGCCTTGTCGGTTCGCTCCCACGTGAATCCGGGGCCGGAGCGCCCGAAATGGCCGAACGAAGCGGTTGCCCTGTAAATGGGCCGCCGAAGATCGAGCGACTCGATGATTCCGCGCGGCGTCAGCTTGAATGTGCCGCGAATCAGGTCAGTGATCTCCCCATCCGGAATCGCGCCCGTGCCAAACGTGTCCGCCATGACCGAAACCGGATCGGCCACGCCGATCGCATATGCCAGTTGGACTTCCACCTTGCGCGCCACGCCCGCGGCAACCAGATTCTTCGCCACGTGCCGCGCCATGTAGCAGGCCGAACGGTCCACCTTCGAAGGATCCTTGCCCGAAAACGCGCCGCCCCCGTGCCGGCTGTACCCGCCATAGGTATCGACAATAATCTTGCGGCCCGTGAGTCCCGCATCGCCCATGGGTCCGCCGACGACGAAGCGGCCGGTCGGATTGATATGGAATTTCGTGTTCTTGTCCATCAAGGAGGCGGGAACCACTTTGCGGATCACGTCATCAAGGATCGTCTTCTGCAATTCAGCGTTCGAAACGGATTCGCTGTGCTGCGTGGAGATGACAACAGTGTCCACGCGTACGGGGCGGTCGCCGTGATATTCAACCGTTACTTGAGATTTGCCGTCGGGCCGGAGAAAATCGACGATCCCCTGGCGACGCATTTGGGAGAGACGTTCCACGAGTTTGTGCGCGAGCATGATCGGCAGGGGCATCAACTCATCGGTCTCATCGCAGGCAAAGCCGAACATTAAGCCCTGATCGCCCGCTCCTCCGGTATCCACGCCCATAGCGATGTCCGGGGACTGGCGCTTGAGAGAGGAGATGACAGCGCAGGTCTCGGCGTCGAAGCCATACTTGGCGCGCGTGTAGCCGACATCGCGGATTACGTCTCGCGCAATGTCGGAATAATCGAGGACGGCCTTGGTGGTGATCTCGCCGGCGAGCATCACGAGGCCAGTGGTCACGAGCGTCTCGCAGGCGACGCGGCCCATGGGATCTTCCTTCAGCACCGCGTCCAGTACCGCGTCCGAAACCTGGTCGGCAATCTTGTCCGGGTGACCCTCGGTGACGGATTCCGAGGTAAATAGAAATTTCCGCTTGTTGTCGCTCAAGCTTGCACCCCTTCTGCGGGAATCCATGTGGAACTACCGATCAAAATCTTGCGAGGCAGTGCCCCCTAGTGCAAATTGACGCTAACATGCGGGTCGTACGGTGTCAACGAATTGGGTCTGGGGGTGTAATACCAACACTAAACTGCGTAATTTTGGGGTTGTGATGCCGCGCCTCGTCGGCCTGGATGGGAACTACGCCTCGACAGCGAGATCATCTCCGCTACGCAGAGTGCCTTTGCGCCGCGACAGCAAATAATTGCGGATGAAGGGATCGAGGTCGCCGTCCAGGACGCGATCCACGTCGCCCATCTCGAATTTCGTGCGATGATCCTTGATCAGGCGGTACGGTTGGAGGGTGTAGGTCCGGATCTGGCTGCCAAAACTGATGTCCCGCTTGGTTTCATCGAGCTTGCGTGTCTCCGCCTGGCGTTTTTCGATTTCCAATTCGTAGAGGCGCGAACGCAGACATTTCATGGCCAGCTCGCGGTTCTTGTGCTGGCTGCGTTCATTCTGGCATTGCACGACGATACCGCTTGGCAAGTGGGTGATTCGCACCGCGGTTTCCACTTTGTTCACGTTCTGGCCGCCGGCGCCTCCGGCGCGAAAAGTGTCGATGCGCACTTCCTCGGGTTTGACGACGATATCGATGCGATCGTCAATTTCCGGAATGACGAAGATCGAGGCGAACGACGTGTGACGGCGCGCGGCCTGATCGAACGGAGAAATGCGAATCAGCCGGTGCACGCCGCTTTCCGTGGAGAGAAATCCGAAGGCATTTTCGCCCTCGATGCGCAGCGTCGCGGATTTCAGTCCCGCGCCTTCGCCGGGAGTCAAGTCCATTACGGTGGCGCGAAATCCCTTGCGCTCCGCCCAGCGGAGATACATCCGCAGCAGCATCTCGGCCCAATCCTGCGACTCCATGCCGCCGGCCCCGGATTTGATGCGTCATGATGGCGTTGAGGCCGTCGTTTTCGCCGGAGAGAAGCGTGAGCGTCTCGAGCTCGGAGACATACGTGTCGGCGGCGGCCATTTCGCGCTCGATATCCTGGAGCAGCGAATCGCGCTGGGCCACGTCGGTCTCTTCTTCGGCGAGATGAAAATACGTTTCGATGTCGCTCAACATGCGCGCGAGCTTGGCATCGGACGCGATCACGCCTTCGGCGACTTTTCGCTGCTGGAGAATTTTCTGGGCTTGTTCCTGGTCCTGCCAGAAATCCGGATGCGAGGTTTTTGCTTCTAACGAGGCGATGATTTCGCGGCTGCGGGAGACGTCAAAGATAGCTCCGCACGAGCTCGATTCGTTTCTGAAGTTCGTCCTGCCGCCGTTGCAGATCTTCAATGACCATGTGTGTCCCGTCTATTCAAGCCGTGCGGCGCGCAAATGCTTCGCGCGCGCCCAACAACAGTAACACGAGCATGGCGATCACGCACAACCATGGGAGCCAGTCGCCCCAGCGCGCGTAGGGCGTCATGTCCGTGCGAAAAGCGTAGGGAGCATCGAGTTCGCCGCGAATGTCGGCCGGCAGTTGCGCGACGATGCGCCCGTAAGGGTCCACCGAAACCGTGATCCCCGTGTTGGTGGCGCGCAGCAGCCAGCGGCGATTTTCCACGGCGCGCACGCGCGCCATCGCCAGGTGCTGCGGCGGGGCCGACGACCCGCCGAACCAGCCGTCGTCCGAGATATTCACGAACAGCGCGGCACCGGCGAGCGTGAAACGGCGCACTTCGTTGGGGAAAATTCCTTCGTAGCAGATGTAAACGCTGAAAAACCCGCCCGGAATTTTTCCTACCTTGTACTGCGTGCCGTGCTGAAAATCGCCGACGAGGCCCGTCAAATCTCTGGCAAAGAAGAGCCATTTCCTCCAGGGCACGTATTCGCTGAAGGGCACCAGATGAATTTTGTCGTACAGAAAATTGAGCGCCCCGTCCGAGCCAAGCAGCGCGGCGCTATTGGTCACGCCAATTTCGCGATTCGGCAGCGGCTTCCAGTCCACCACGCCCACCAGGAAGCCGCCTCCCGCGCCGCGAGCGATGCGCGTGGCGCGGGCCAAGAAGGGCGCATCCTGCAAAGAAAACGGCGCGGGGACCTCCGGCCAAATCACGATCCCGGGGATTTTCTGCGCCGCGCCGATGCTGATCTGCTCGAGTTCGTCGAGTTCAGAGGCGTGAGTTTGCATCCAGTCGTCCGGGTAATTCATCGACACAGGAAAATTCGTCTGCACCAGGTGCGCGACATGGTCCGCCGGAGCCTGCGGCACAAATCGAGGACCTGCCAGCGCGACGATGGCGAGCGCGATCGTCACGCAGAGCGATATCCAGAGAGCACGTCTATTCCCATGCGCGGCTTGCGAGGCCGCGGAAAAATGCGCTTTCGGGCCGTCAGGGGTTGAAACCCCTGATGAGATCGCAGACTTTATGTCGTGCCTAAAGGCACGACCCACAAAACTTGGGTGTTTTTCCGCAGCCAGTTGCACCGCTGCCCATGCAAGCAGGGCGTTATATGCCGCGACCAATAGCGAGAGACCGAAGATTCCCGTGACCGCTGTCAACTGCACGAACGCAAGATTTCCCGCAGCCGCATAGCCGAGCAAATTCCATGGAAATCCGATCGCGGGCAGATGCAGCAGGAGGAATTCCATGGAAACCCACAAGAAGGGTGCGGCCAGGCAGGCCCGGCCCGCTCCGAAACGGCCGAACCACGCAACACCGAATGCAAACGCCGCGTGAAATGTCGCTGAGGCGAACACCACCAACATAAAGACTCCACCGGCTGCGGGTACCGAAAGCGGCCCGTAATGGCGCATCACACTGTAAAACCAGGGCACGCTGAGCGCGTAGAACGCCGCGCCCTGCAACCATCCGAGCAATAACGCGTATCGCGGAGTCGCGTTCAAAACCGCGAGGATCAAAACCGCCAAGGAAACCCACGCGAGAAGCGGGAAATTGAAAATGGGAAATGCTAGGGCGAGCGCGACGCCGGAAACAAGCGCAAGCAGGAGACGAGCCGTCCTCGACAGGGTCATGGCCCCGGCATTGTAGACCGGCAATCAATGTGCTGCACGCGGAGAAACGGGCTTATCGGGTCTCAATCGTAGAGAACTCGTGGTGGGCCAGATTGATGGCCGGTCTGAGGCCCGGTAGGCGAGCCGTCTCGTGCCAGATCCCCGTTTCTAGCTAGTTTCCGAGTTGCCGAACACGCGTCCAGAATCGCCAAGTCCGAGTCACGAAAAATGAAAGCACTTTTTTTCAAGAGCTGAAAACAAGGTCTCATCCACCTCTTCGCAAGCGGCGCGGGCTCGTATTAGCCGCGCCTCGAACATATTGCCTGACTCTTCTTCTGAGCTCTCTCCGTCAAGCCATTGAGCAACGTAATAGTGCTTCAAGACCAAGAGAGTGAACGCCAGCGGCGTCAGATGCCGTGACAATGCCCAGCGCCCGCCCACCCCGTGGCCAATATGAAAGTGTGAGCACGGATGCGCGAACGGCTTTCGGTCCCTCGGGGCGTTCTCGTACCGAATCGGCGCGGCTCGATTGTCGCTGCGCTGCTCATTGACGAGGGCCAGAAACTCCTCGTTCGTGATAAGCTCAGCCTCCACGAGTTCCCGCAACCGTTGGATGTTTTCCGACACATCGGCCGGCTCGATAAAGGGATTGGGATAATACGCGTACCTGACATGATCGTCGCCGCTAAAGCTGTACTGAAAAAACGAAAAGTCGGTCAGAAGGATGTTGAAGTGCTGAAGATTGAGGCCGGCTAGATAAAGTTCTGTGTACTGAACCTTTTCGGAAAAGAGAAGCTCACGAAACTCCTCGTTGACCGGCAAGGGCGCTGCGCTGCTGATAGTCTCTGCGACTTTGAGATCGACGACAGCGGCCCATGACTCACGAATCCCTTTTTGAACCTCGTGACGTTCCATTTTTTACCTCGACGGCCAGGATGTCGTAAATCTCGTCCTCGCTGAACCCCTCGCTTCTCAGCCTTTTCGTAAACTCGTTCCGGATCTTCATCGCCTTAGCGTGTCGCTCGCTCAAATCACGCTGTATTAGCTCCACTTGCCGCAGATCTGGCATCGTGAAGTCCAGGTACGGGAATCGTTCGAGGGCCGTTCGGATCTCCCCTTCGAACGCACGGGCCAGTTGGCCAACCCCGGACACCCGGAGCCATGCCTTCGCGCGGGTAAAGGCGGTAAACAGCTTGTTCCGGCTGGAACGCGTCCGTGGCGAAATCGCGTCAATGCCGACAGCAAAAACAACGGCGGCCTCATTGCCCTTTGCACGGTATACCGTGGACAGGGTGACGCGACCAGCGACGAGGAACGGCGGTTCTGTGTAGGGGTCCGCAATGATGTTGTTTGTGTCGATGTCAGCCTGAGCTAGTGCACCGGAGACCGTAGTGAAGTACGTTCTTGCGTTCCTGTCGTCCAGCGACACAACCATAATATCTTCCGGATGAAGACCGCCGGCCAAGAATCGACGTATGCCATCCACGACCCACGCGATTTCATCGGGGAACGAGTCCGCAACGTGGCAATCAATGATGGGGGTGTTGCGTGGTGTCTCCAGATGAAGAGGGCTGTTTTCCTCAGGCCGCAAGATCCGGACCCGTTTGCCAGAAGTGAAGGTGCCTTCGATGACTTCGTACCCGACATCGTTCCAGTGCTCACGACTTTCCAATAGCTGAACTGTCTCGCGGTAGATACCGAAACCCATGGCGTGAGCGACGACAAGGACCTCGCGCTGATTTCGATAACACTTGCTCAACACGGTGTCGTTCGTCGCGCCCGGCGGCAGTTGCGCGGTCGTCCGGTTCAGAGAAACGCGCGGCTGCAGATCAGGTCCGTCCCGAAGAGCTGTTCGGGCGAACGCATCTTAACGTTCAGAATGTTCTGGAGTTCGTCGTAGGCCCAGATGATTGATTT
Organism: Terriglobia bacterium; assembly: GCA_963811715.1. Taxonomy (GTDB): domain Bacteria; phylum Acidobacteriota; class Terriglobia; order Acidiferrales; family UBA7541; genus Palsa-360. The sequence continues at coordinate 272,278 of CAWESM010000001.1, read as the reverse complement.
GTCATCGCGTTCACCGATTGCAAGGGCGTAGCAAAGTTCATAGAAACCGGTCGCAAAATCCTGCCCTTCGTCGATTAGTACGTGATGATAGTAGGGTACGATTTCGACTTCTTTTAAGAGCGCCCGGCACGCGAAGTCGAAAGGCTCCGAAGTGCCCGCAGCGCGCTTTGCGCTCATTAGGTTGAGGGGAACCGCGTCGTGACGCCGACAAGCGTCCGCGTAAACACCCGGAGTCTTGGCACCGCCCCAGCCATGCCGAATGTGAATGCGGTTCCAGTCTGGATCTTCGTCGCGGTAGTGACGGTAAAACCTAGTGATGAGGTTCGTAAGCGACGCGCGCAGACTACGCGTATAGAAAGTCACGAGGATGTTGTGATCGGGCTGCGTTAGATGGAGATGGGCAGCTTTCATTGCCAAGATAACGGTCTTCCCTGACCCTGCCAGCCCCCGAATGCGCTGCGGGCCTGGAATCGTCACGATTGCCGCCCGACGCTGCTGCTGATCGAAGTTCGCTATTTCGAGTTCGAGGCGTGCCAGAGCCGCGGCAAAGGGAAACGCGTCCGGGTTATCGACGACGCGCTTCTGCGGACGGGTAAGGGCTTTAGCACCTTCAATGACCGACCGTGCTTCCGAGAACGCATTCTCCGGCAGAGGAGCAGGGAGCAGCTGCCGCTGCACGTGTTCCTCAAGGCTCTCAAACGACGTTGCGATCTCGCTTTCGGCGTCACGGCCAGCATCAATCGCGCCGCCTGGGATCAGCAGAAGAGGTAAGACGCCAAAGGTGAGGTGAGAGCGATCAGCACGCAGTACCCGGCTCTTGAGAAGACGTCCAATAAGAATGCTGCAGAACTGCCCGAGAGATTCATCCAGGGGCCCGAGCGCGTCTCCGGCCCGAACGATCCGCACAGCGATTACGCCGTAGCGCCGCGACAGCAGAAGGGAATCCGGCTTGTGCACGACCGTTTCGTAGTCCGCGTACGTCGGGAAGTCGTAATACAGCACGGCGTCGTCTAGGCGAAGCCTCTCCGCAGACCGCTGCAGGTGCTGCAAGAGATCGCGCCCAACTGGGTCTCTCCGGATCCGGTCCGTAGTGATGATCACGTCTAGAGGCATAGAGGAACGCCAGAAGTCGTCGCGTGATGCGTGTGCCGAACAGTCGTTCGGAGCATATCTAACACTTATGTGCTGGTCAACGCCACAACGCCTGCTTTTGCGAAGCTTTTTCCGGCAGACCGACCTGGACGCGATACTATTTGTCCGTGCCGGGGGTGATGGCGAAGGCGGGTGTTTAGATTCTGCGCGACCGGGGACAAAAGGGTGGAGTCCGAAAATCCCCACCCTTGCAAAAACCGCAAGGATGGGGCACCCGCGCGAGGCAAGACTACATCTCTAGGTGACCGCACAGTTGACCCAACTGTGCGGAGCCCAGCATAGCTTTCGCACGCCAGTTACTTAATGTAAGCTAAGCTCGCGCATGGCGAGCACTTTTCTTGACACGGTCACAAGGCTCATTACGTCCCCGCCCGCTCAGATTGCCGCTGGCGTTGTACTTGCGGGTTTTGTTTGGAAATTCTTCGAGCGGGTTGACAACCTGCTAACCGACACGGCCAAACTTGAGATCGCAGTGTGGTTGTTGGACGTCAAGGTGGCTAAAAAGGTTCAGGCCTTACCTGACACGTTTGTCGAAGCGTTTGAGCGAGTGTTCGGGTCGAAGCACTTTACGCTGAATTGCTTCGGGCGATGCACCTTAGCGTCGTTGATTGCGACATCGCTCATGTGGGGAGCGACTTTAGTACTGAACTTACGCTCTCGAAATAGTCATATTAGTCTTAACCCGTTTCAGAACAGATACGATGTTCTTTCCGTTCTGACAGCCAACATTTTGCCTGATTATATTGCCTACCTGCTTACCCGAACGTCGCTCAGACTGATGATCCGAAAGCCGTACTTGTCCCTCTGGGTTGCGCTGACCGGATTGGAGGTACTGGCCATTTTTTATCTATCGAGTATTGCCTTTACTTTTGCCTTCTTCTTCTACGGGTTTTCAGATCCCAGCTATCGCGTCAATGAATTTCTTGCAGACATCTGGCAACACGCAATTCTAAGGCCGTTCAATCCTGTTCGGACGCTATTGGGCGCGAGAGATTTGTTCTATGTGTTTCCCGCGTTTTTCACAACGCTTTGGCTTTGGCTGTATGCTGCATCCGCCCTTATTTTAAGAGCTGCCCGCCGCTTCGACCTCGCATTCCAGTGGTTCACCAGGAAACTGGACATCGAGGAAAAGCCGTTCTCCGCGATCGGTTTTGTCGCGGGTGGTCTCGTAACCGTCTTGTGGTGGGCATTCGTGTTGGTGCAGAAGGTCTTTAGAATTTGACGAGACCTTTGAAGTAACTGCTTGCTGACTCCGAGTTTTCGCTTGAGCATTGTTGGGCCTCTTCTCCTGGATTCTGGTCGGATCACCGCGCACTCGGGAACAATTCCGGTCCAGAGGTCCACTTGTGGGAAGCGGCTGGAAATTTCCACACTGACTCACTATTGCGGAGCTTCAGCGCTTGACGATGGATTTGAAGCCGTTGGCTTCGAGGTTCGCGTCCCAGAAGTATATGGCAAAAACGAGCGGCAGAATTTGAAATCTAAGATTTGAGATTTCAAAGGCGTACAGTACCGGGCCAGTTTGAAATTCATGCTATTCATTTGGGGGACGCAATACTAGATCGTGGCGGGCGGTTGTGGCGGACTGCGTGTCGGCGCAGGGGCCGAGCTGCACGCGGAGAAACGCAGAAGTGGCCGCAAAAAGTGATGTGTCACCTTTTCAAATTGACGCATCTAAACGCCATGGAGGAAACAAATATGCAAGCTGCGGTCGTACCCGCTGTGAGTGGTTCCTGGCAAATGAAAGACGTTCCACAGCCCCAACCGGGCCCCAACCAAGTCCTGGTGAAGATGCACGCAAGCGGCATTTGCTACACCGACGTGCACGAAACTCTGGGACACATTCCCGGCCCATTCCCGCGAATTTTGGGCCACGAGCCGGTCGGCGAGATCGTTGCGGCCGCCCCTGGCGTCGTTACGCGAAAAGTAGGCGATCGCGTGGGCACCGCCTGGATTCAATCCACGTGCGGGCGCTGCGAATGGTGCCAGCGCGGGCGCAGGATGTTCTGTCCCTATCTGAAGGGCACGGGGCTCGATGTACCAGGCGGTCACGCCGAGTACATGTTGATGAATGCCGACGCCACGTACCTGATTCCAGACAAGGTTTCCTATGAGCAAGCGGCCCCGATCTTCTGCGCGGGTTACACCGTTTATAGCGGGCTCCGCTGGGCCGATCCCAAGCCGCATGAGCGCGTGGCCGTGCTGGGGATCGGCGGGCTTGGGCACCTCGCGGTGCAATACGCGAAGGCTGCGGGCTTCGAGACGATCGCGATTTCGCACTCTCCCGATAAAGACAAGATGATCCGCGATCTCGGCGCGGATGAAATTGTCCGCGACGGAAAGGGCCTTGCCGCGGCGGGCGGCGCAGACGTGATCCTCAGTACTTCCAATTCGACCAAATCAATGGTGGACAGCATTCAGGGACTGCGGCCGGACGGCCGGCTCGTCACAATGGGGGTTGGCGCGGAGCCGCTTTCGATCTCCCTGATGGACCTCATCTCGAAGCGCATTCGGATCATTGGCAGCCAGCAAAACGGCCCCGAATATCTCTACGAAGCGCTTGATTTCGTAGCACAAGGGAAAGTTAAGACGATGGTCGAGACGTACCCATTGGCCGAGGCTCCGAAGGCGTATCAGCGTGTCGTCGACGGCACGGCGCGCTTCCGCGCCGTACTGACGATGTAACACCGCCCTCGCCGCCAGTGAGTAAGCAATAGGGCGGGCGTTTAGATTCCGCGGGACCGGGAACAATAGGGTGGAGTCCGAAAATCCCCACCCTTGCAAAAACCGCAAGGATGGGGCACCCGCGCTCGTTCTCCGCGCCAAGAGAACTGTGCTAGGATCCTTTCGAACTGCGGATCATAATTAATGGCGGGCTCCAAGTAGAGCCCGCACCCGATTAATGGCGGGCTCCAAGTAGAGCCCGCACCCGATTAATGGCGGGCTCCAAGTAGAGCCCGCACCCGATTAATGGCGGGCTCCAAGTAGAGCCCGCACCCGATTAATAGCGCGCTCCTAGTAGAGCCCGCACCCGACTGGCGCTTGGAGTTGCACAGACCGGCCATGATAATGATCAAGGAGGACGCCGACTATGGGTTTAACTAGACGCACCATACTGGCAGCGGGCGCCGCGGCAGCGGCAACGGCCGCCTTGCCGCGCGCATTTGCTCAGCAGGCGAGCAAAGGAGGAACTGGCAAGTTCTACGAAAAAGGCTCCGTTCGTATCTATTATGAGGAGGCCGGGTCCGGATTCCCGTTGATGCTGCTTCCCGGCGGGGGATTGAACTCCACCATTTCCTTCTTCACCGGCAACTCGCCCTTCAACGCCGTTGAGGAGTTCAAGGGACAGTATCGCTGCATCACAGCGGACCTGCGCAACGCCCCTAGCGGCCAGTCCACCGGCCCTGTCGAGGTAGACCGGCCGTGGGAATCCTACGCCGACGACCAGCTAGGTTTAATGGATCATCTAGGCATCGACAAGTTCATGGTGATGGGCTTCTGCATTGGCGGCCCTTTCATCTGGAGTCTCTTGAAGCGCGCCCCCAACCGTATTGTCGCGGCTGTGATAGCGCAGCCCGTGGGGTGGCGTCCTGAGATGCGCGACCGTAAATACCCGGGCGCATTTTGGACCACCTGGGGTCCGTTGCTGAACGCGAAGCGGCCCGAGATTACGTTGCAGACGGCCGACCAATTTGTGACCAGGATGTTCGAAACCAATGCCGACTTCGTCTTCACCGTGACACGCGATTTCGTGCGTAGTTGCCAAAACCCGATCCTGGTCCTGCCGGACGACGTCCCCCCGCACCCTTACGCCGTCGCCATGGAGTGCGTGATGCTCGCGCCGAATGCCGAAACGAGCATCTTCCCTTGGAAAGAACCCAAAGAGCGGATTCCGCTGGCAGTGCGCCAAATCCATTCCTTCCTCAAGGCGCATCAGACTGCTTAGACGGTCGTATCTGTACGATAGGGGTGGGTGGCAGGCCCTTAGCCGGGTGCAGCAGGTCTTGAACCCTGGGGTGCCTCGCCCTTTGTGGTTTCAAATGTGCGGGTGTTTAGATTCCGCGGGACCGGGAACAAAAGGGCGGAGTCCGAAAATCCCCGCCCTTGCAAAAGCCGCAAGGATGGGGCACCCGCGCTCGTTCTCCGTGCCATTCTTACAATTACGCCCGAATTCTGGACAGCCAGCCCCTCGCAGGGGCTCGGGATAAAGAGTGGCTGTCCTACTCGACAGACTGACTCATTACTGCACCGAAGTGGTGGCTTGTCCGCTGAACACCGCGTCGATCGCCGCCTGGGCGCATTTTTCACCGTCGCCACTCGACACGCCCATCGCGCCGATGACTTGGTTGTTGACGACGATAGGAAGCGCGCCTGGTTGCGGGAAGTCGTGCATGAAGGTCGGCGCCAAATTCTCGCCGCTCCGGACCATCTTGTTGGTCTCCGAGGTGGGGCGCCGCCAGCGCAAGGCCGACTTGGCCTTTAACAGCGCGGTGTCGATCGCATTCATCGGCGCGCCTTCCATGGCGTGGGACTCGACGAGATTACCGCCCCAATCCAGAATCGCCATCGCCACGATTTTCTTGTTCTGCTCGGCCCATGCGGTGCAGGCGTCCGCCAAGGCACGCGCGCCGGCACTCGATATGACTTTGATGTCCCTGGTTGCCTTGAGGTCGCTGGCCGCTTGCTTCGCCGGCACCGAGCGCGCCTGCTGCTGAGCGTGCGATTGCACGGGTAGCGACAGCATCAGTCCTGTGACTGTTCCTGCGATGATAAGAATTTTCTTCACGTCAACCCTCCTCATTCCGGCGGGCTCCAAGTAGAGCCCGCACCCCAAAGCCGGTACGCACTATCGTGTGGGCGTTCGGGCTGCGTTTTCCCCGGTCTTTAGCGAGACTCTATTGATACTGAATCCGCCATGTCAACACGTATTTCTGGGATCTAGAACGGATTCTGTAAGACAAAGCCTTCTTGCGGATGGGGCAGGTCATCTGGTATCGGTGTGGCCAAACGTCGCGGTCAAGAAACGAATCACGGGTCATACGGAAACTATTCTGCGCCAGATGTCGTGTCGTGGGAAGTGGCTGGAATCTTTCACACGGACCCACTAGTGGGGAACTTCAGCGCTTGACGATGGATTTGAAACCCTTGGCCTCGAGGTCGTTGCGCGCAATTGTGGCGGACTGCGTGTTGGCGTAGGGGCCGACCTGGACGCGATAAAACTTGTCCGTGCCGGGAGTGATGACGTAGGCGGGAAATTTTTTCTGTTGCAGGGCCTGCGCGAGGGCCATGGCATCGCTTTCGCGTTGGACGGCTGCTCTTGGTTTGAGTTTCCCTACTCAGGCGAGGATGACACGGACAAAGACCCCGCCCTTCCTACAACGAAGGACGGGGCACCCTAAAATTCCAAGTCAAAGGCTGGGGCCTCGCCGGAATTTTTCGGCGGCGACCCGGGTTTTAGAGTCTGCGTGACAACCCAGATTTCGGGCGCTCGTGTAGAGCCCGCCTTCCGTCGGGCAGCGCAGATGCAAGCACATGTTCGACTAAAACGCTTTTTCCAGCAGCTCGTGAACGATCCGGTGAATCATCCGCTGGGTGCGACGGCCGGTGATCCGGTGTTCCACGGGTAAGTTGGCCAACAGGTTGTTCCCTGGCGCATTTGGGCACGCAATTCCCGCTTTGTATTCGCATGGATAAGTCTTAGAATTGGCACCCATGGACGCAGCGATTGCAAACTCAGCGCCGGATCCCATCATCGAACGCCTGGAGGACCAGATTCGCTGGTACGACCAAAAAAGCAGATCCAGCATGCGATGGTATAAGCGGATCAAAATCTCGGAGATCGGTTCCGCGGCGGTCATCCCGTTCCTGGCGGCATCCAATATTCCCCATGCGGTATTCGCGACCGGGATTCTCGGCGTGCTGGTTACTTTGTTTGAAGGCATGCTGCAACTCAACCAGTTTCACGAGAATTGGATCCGGTACCGGTCGACTTGCGAGTCCTTGAAGCACGAGAAATACATTTATCTGGCGAACGCGGGACCCTATGCGAATGTGGAGAAAACTCGCTCTCTACTGGCGGAGCGCGTGGAGTCGCTCATCTCGCAGGAGCACGCGAAGTGGGCGACCGTGCAACAACAGGATCCGCAAGGCAAGCCGGCGGCCTGACCGGCCGCTTCCTGGCGATGCTGCCGCCAAGAACTTGGCTCATAAATCTCCGACGGCGGGGCGTGATTCGCCCTTCAGGGGCTGAAGCCCAGTTTTTGCCGGCGTTTTGACGTCGCGGCTGAAGTCCAAGATCCCGGCCCTGCCGGGGCCGCGACCCACAAGGCGTACTGGTGAGATGGCTTGCAGAGTTGACGAGACCAACTTGGGAAACCGAACCTGCGCCTCGCGCGAGTTAAGAGAACTCCAGTTCGTATCAGGATTCGCAAATTGAGCGGCATCTTTGTCAGCTATCGACGGAGCGATTCGCAGGGAGAGGCTGGCCGTTTGTTTGACGATCTGGTCAAGCACTTCGGCGAAGACACGGTATTCATGGATGTCGCCGCCATCGAGGCGGGACGCGACTTCCGCAAAGCAATTGAGGAGGGCGTCACGAAATGCGGCGTGCTGCTGGTGATGATCGGCGTGGAATGGCTGGACGCGAAAGACGAACGCGGGGCACGCCGTCTCAACGATCCCTCGGATTTCGTGCGCATCGAAACAGCTTCCGCCTTGAAGCGCGATATCCCCGTGATTCCGGTTCTGGTGCGCGGCGCGAAGATGCCTTCGGCGGAGCAGCTACCCGAGGAACTCAAGGAGCTGGCCTATCGCAATTGTATCGAGTTGACGCATGCCCGATGGAGATCGGACATTCAGCTGCTCATCGAGGCGCTGCGCCGTCTGCTGGGAGAACCGAGTCAAGCCGGAACGAGCGCCCGACCCAACGAAGCAAAAGCCTCAGCCCGGCCAGGCACTGCACAGAAGGAAGTAGCAGGGTCATCGAGCTTGGAGGACGGAAGTTCCGCGCGAATCGATCCCGCGGCGGTGCAGCGTGTCAGCCGGGAGCTTGCGCTGCGCATCGGACCGATTGCCGGCATCGTGGTGAGACGCGCAGCCTCGCAGTGTAACTCGGTTGAAGATCTATATCTCAAAGTCGCGGAGGAGATCGACTCGCGGGACGAGCGCGAGAAATTCCTTCAAGGACGAGCCCCGATCCCCTCGATTCCACCCCTCCCTGTAGGGAAAGACACGACCCCGGCAAGCACTCCGTCAGGACCCGCGAGATTGCCGCCTTCGGAAGGCCATGACGCATCGTCCAAAACGGCTCGACGCGCGACAGGGATACCCTTGTCGAATCGACGGAAGTATTTGCTTCCCGCAAGCGTGGGAGCGTCTTGCTGATCCTACTGGTCGTTCTCGTTACACGGTTCGCGCCAGGGAGAGGAGCAAGCTCGCCTCCGACCGCGCAGACTTCGGCCCCGGAGACCCGCACCTTGCGGAATCCGCTCCGGCGTACCAGCCGCGCGCGCCTGCTCCACCGGCAGCAACGCCCGCCAAAAGCGACCAGCCAATTCCATCGCCCGCCACGCGCGCGGCCGACGAAAGCCTCCTCCGTGGCGTCCCCGGCGGGTTCGCGTGCCGGAAGAAGTGTCGAACAAATTACTAATAAGTACAGTACTGCCTGTGTATCCATCCCTGGCGCGGCAGGCTCGCGTGCAGGGCGTGGTCGTTCTCGACGCCGAAATCTCAAAAGACGGCACGGTCGAGACTCTCAGAGTGATTCGTGGACATCCGCTGCTGATTCCAGGCAGCGCTCAAAGCCGTTAAACAATGGCGATACAAGCCCTACGTGCAGAACGGCGAGGCGGTCGCCGTGAACACCCAGATTAGCGTGGGCTTCAGTCTCTCGGGTGGATAGGGCGCCTCGCGGGTACGACCTTTGAATTTACCCGAGCATCTTGAACGCCTTCGCTAGACTGAGCTGCATGCGGTTGAAGGAAGCGGTCACGGCGGCGATCTCATCGCCGCCCTTCACCGGCAACGGAGGCTGGTTCGTCTCTCCCTTACTGACGCGGTCCGCGGCATCCGACACCAGTTTCAGCGGCCGAATCACGATGAAGTAAACCCCCGCATCCAGGGCGACGATGGTCGCCACTAGAATCACTATCAGGTAAAATATAAGAAGATGAAATAGCCTGTTTGGCTCTCTGCAACGGCAACCGACATCGGAATAGAAACGATCTGCGCGGCCACGATGGCGCCTGGTTTCCACCCAAAGCCGTTGTTGGACCCGTAGGTGGCGATCATGGCGGGCGGAGCCATGTGCGGGATTACCGTGACACTCCAGGCAGGGCGGCGCCGCGGCGATCGGCGTCGCCAGGTACATCGAACGTCCCGTCGGCGTCTCCCGCTCTCCATTCAATTGCTTTTGCTCGGGGTGGTCCCGTAGATATCCAATGACGTCAGCTTCCCAATCAGCGGCACGATGCTCCGGATTCGTCGGGTTCAGCGTGGCTTCCCGGTAGGTGTAGTCGGGATAGTTCTGCCGCAGCTTGTTGAAAGTAGTGATCGCGCCGAATGCGGGCACCGTCTCCGCCAGGAACCTGGTCGTTGTGTTGCGGGTTCTGTTCGAGCAAGGGCGCCAGGTCGGAAGACGTGTAGTCCCGTACCGACTTGGCACTGGCCATCATCAGCTCCGCTTCCTGGAGCACTTCGCGTTGGGCGTTGCTGAGGAGAAAGCTAGAGATGACTTGCGAAATAATCAGCCCGCCAGTTCCGAACAACACCAGCAAGATCAGATTGAACTTGGTTAGCAGCTTCATTTGTAGGACCTCTTTACGGCTAGCGGGAGTCTGGTCAACGAGTATGATCTGCCCCATTTTTTGTACCAGGAGAAATGGTAGTGTAACTCCGATTGAGGGCGCTCGGTCGGCACTTGGCGCTAATTATACGAACGGTCCGGAAGTCCCGTGGCGGAAAGCGGCTGGAATCTTTCACACGGACCCACTAGTGGGGAACTTCAGCGCTTGACGATGGATTTGAAACCCTTGGCCTCGAGGTCGTTGCGCGCAATTGTGGCGGATTGCGTGTCGGCGTAGGGCCCGACTTGGACGCGATAAAATTTGTCCGTGCCGGGAGTGATGACGTAGGCGGGAAATTTTTTCTGTTGCAGGGCCTGCGCGAGGGCCATGGCATCGCTTTCGCGTTGGACGGCCGCGACCTGGAGCATGATGGCTCCGTTCGCGACCAGCGGCATGCCCGCCGGAGCGGAATTTTTCGGTGGCGACGCGGGCTTTGGCGGGGCGGCAGCGGGTTTCCCGCTCGCCGCGCTGCTTTGGCGGGCGAGTGGCGCAGCGGACGGCACTGCCGCGACTGTCTTTTTCACCGGCTGCAAATGGTCCTCGGCCGTCTTCGGTTCAGCGGAATGATAAAAATCCCAATCCGAATTTTTTTGCGAGGGCGCCGTATTTTGATTTTCCGGTTTTGTTTTCGATTTGAGCGCAGGCGCGGTGGCTGGCGGATCGGCTTCAGGTGGTTTGCCGATCGCCGCGCGGAGCCGCGGTATCGTACTGGCTACGGCCGAGGAGGTATCCCAGCGTGAAGACGACGCCGAAAATTACGACGAGCAGCATGAACAGCCCAACCAGGTGCCTGCTCTCCAGGACAAAATCGCCGCCGTTTTTTTTCTCTCTGGATGCCATTATTTAGGCGGGCTCCACATTCAGCCCACTCTCAGTCAGGTTTACTTCCCGCGTCGCAACTTCAGGTGTCACCCCTGCGGGGTTTTATAATTAGCTTCGACCCAATTTCCCACCGCTTCCGCAGTGGGCTACGTTGTGCCGTCCCTCCGGGACTCTCCACATCTCAAACTTAGTCCAGTGACCTATATCCGACTTCCCGCGGGCTCCACGCTTCACCCCCGCGGGGGTGAAGGGTTCAGGGTAAACATTCAACGTAAAAGTAGAGCCCGAACCCGCTATTGTTTTCTAGCCCCGATCGCCTTGACCCATTCGTTGATGATGTCAATCGGCAGCGGAAACACGATGGTCGTGTTTTTCTCGACGCCGATTTCCGTCAATGTCTGCAAGTACCGCAGCTGAATCGCGGCGGGTTGCGTCGCGAGCACTTTGGCGGCCTCGGCCAATTTTGCCGATGCCTGGGCTTCGCCCTCCGCGTGAATCACTTTAGCGCGGCGCTCGCGCTCCGCCTCCGCTTGCCGGCCGATGGCGCGCTGCATCTGCTCCGGAATATCGACCTGTTTGACTTCCACCTTCGTTACCTTAATACCCCAAGGCTCGGTATCCTGGTCAAGGATGATTTGCAACTTGCTGTTGACCTTTTCGCGCTCGGCGAGAATCTCGTCGAGTTCGAATTGGCCGACGATGCTGCGCAGCGTGGTCTGCGCCTTCTGCGAGGTCGCGTACATGTAGTTCTGCACGCGCGAGACCGCGAGATTGGCGTCCACGACGCGCGAAATAAGCGACCGCGTTTACCTTCACCGAAACGTTGTCGCGCGTGATGATGTCTTGCGAAGGCACGTCCAGCGTTTCGATTCGCAACGAGATCCGGTAGAGCGTCTCGATCGGACAGAAGACCAGGCACAAGCCGGGGCCCTTGGCGTTCGGCTGCATGCGTCCCAGGCGCAAGCACCACGCCGCGCTCCCATTCCTTGATGACATAGAGCGAATTCCAGAACCAGATCAAGGCGATGAACACCGCGATCAGCAAGCCCGTACAGTGAAATATCCATTCTTCCTCCTCACAAACAGGACGGACTGGCCGTCACCGCATTCGCACTCCACACGCAAAAATTTTTACTTGCCGACGGCAGAGTGTTCGGCCGGAACGACGTGGAGCGTCAGTCCCTCGAAGCTCGCCACACGCACGTGCGCGCCCTGTCGGAATCGCTTCGCGCGCAACGGCACGCCACAGTTCGCCATGCAACCGCACCATTCCTTGAAAAATTTCCCCATCCGCCAACTTTACCAACGGATCGGTGACTTCGGCCGTCTTGCCGACGAATTGTTCGCGGCCCATCGACGGTTTCCATGAGCGCGATCTCAACACCAGCCGCATCAGAAAAATCGTGATCAGCGCAAATGGCAGCGTCACGCCGGCGGCCACGCCCAAGCTCACGCCGGCATGGGTCAACGGCGACCGCACCAGCATCAGCGCGCCCAGGAACATCGCCACGATCGCCGCCAATCGCCAGGACGCCGTGGCTGGTGTACTTCGCCTCCAGAATGAACAGGCCCAGCGCCAGACACAATCAGCACGATGCCCGCGGGGGCTACGGGAAGAATATGCATCGCGTACAGCGCCAACACCAGCGAAATTCCGCCGATCACTCCCGGGAGCGACCATGCCGGGATGCGTGAACTCCGTGTAAAGACCCAGCACGCCGACGATCAGCAGAATAAAAAACGCGTCCGGCTGCACGATGCGCGAGAGAAATTGCTGGCGGAACGACATGGGCAGCGGTACGCGCTCCGGATTGCGAAGCGCGAGCTGGACCGTGATGCCATCGAACCGCTTGATCGTGCGGCCATCGAGATGCGACAGCAAATCCTCGGGAGAATTCGCAATCAGGTCCACCAGTTTGCCGTCGAGCGCTTCCGTTTCGGTCCAGGCCTTGCCTTCGGTGACGGCCGATTCGGCCAGCTCCACGTTGCGGCCGCGCTTGGCGGAGTAGCTGCGCAAAAACGCCGTCGCGTCGTTCAGGATTTTTTTCTTCAGCGTGTCGTCCACCTGAAGCGGGACTCCGCCAATCGCGAGCAGCGGCGACGCCGCTCCGGTATGCGTTCCCGGGGCCATCGCCGCGACATCCGCGGACAGCAAAATAAAAAATCCCGCGGAAGCGCCGCGAGACCCCGCGGGAGAAATGTAAACAACCACCGGGACCGGCGAATCGAGGATGTGCTGGATGATGTCCTCCATGGAGGTCGAAAGGCCTCCGGGAGTGTCCATGGTGATCAGGACGAGACTGGCATGGCGCCGTGCAGCCTCTTCGATTCCGCCGTCCACATACTCGGCCATGACGGGCTCGATTTCATCGCCGATGCGCAGCTCGATGACTTGGGACTTCCCGTTTGCGGACGAAGAGGTGGCGCGAGAAGCGCCGTCCGATTGCGCGTAAGTTGCCGGTTGCGCCAAGTGGGCCGCGAGAAAGGCCGCGCAAAGAGCGAGGAGCCCTATCCGGAAAAATCGCGGGGGCATCGTGAGCGTATTGTAGCAGAGGCGGCGCGGCGTGTGCGGGTCTGATATTCGGCAACACGGAGTGGAAGAATTTGAAAATTGAGATTTCAGAGGTTTGCTGGATCGGGGCATTTTGAAATTTATGCCGTTTTTTCCGGGACGCAAGGCTGGTCCGGATTTCTGACGAGTATGCGTTGTGTTGGAATGAAATGCAGGAGTTCCTGCGTCGCCGGGGAAATTTTGTAGCGCCGGCTCTGTCTTAGCGCAGTGAAATCCACAAAACAGCCGGCGATACGCCGGCGCTACTACATACCGCGGAAGGCCTTCTACGCGCCGGGCGAAGTTGCGGAGGTTTTCGCGTTGCCGGGGGGAATCAGTAACAGAACGCCTTGCACGGTGGGATCGTCAAGGACCTTTTTGAAGGCAGGATCGGTCTTGGCCTTGGCGACGTCCTTGTAGCCTTCGTCGAGAGACTTGCGGAGATAGTCGGCGCAATGTCCCGCGTCTCCCATTTGGGCGTACTCCTTGGCCATCATGAAGAAGAACAGTCCGTTGTTTTCCACCGAGCGATCCTGCATCATCGTGCCGACGCGCTCATTGTGCTCGAAGGTGCGCGGATCGATTTCCAGCGCCTTGTGAAATTCGGCGGCCGCCTCGGCATATTTCTTGGTCTTGTAGTAGGCGTATCCGAGATTCGCGTGCGTGCCGCTTTGGCCGGGGTCAATCGCGACGGCCCTTTGATATTCCCGGATGGCGCGACGATAATTCTTCTGTTGGTAATAGACCATCCCGAGATTGTTCACGGCGCTGGGGTATTTTTTGTCGGCTTTGGCGGAGCGCTCGAAATATTTCTTCGCCTGGCCATAATTGGACGAAATTCAGGTAAGCGATGCCGATCATGTTCATGAAAACCGCGTTTTTCGGCTCGCTTTTCAGAAGGTCTTCGTAGGCACTGGATTCCGGCATCATACCGTTTTTCCGCCATGATGATCCTGGCGCGCTCGATCTCCATGTCTCTCGGCACTGAGCGCGGGGCGAACTTCCGTGCCGTGCTGGTGCGGGAGAAGCTGAACCGGGAGAATTCGCGGCAGGCTGTTGCGCGTTCAGTCGGGGGTGACTGCGAAGATCGGGAAAACAAGGGCGACCCATGCGAGAAGTTTCATGTTCATGGCGAACCCCCGGACTTTGTTCCCGCGGGCTCCAAGACGAGCCCGCACCCGCTTTAGTGCTGTGGTTCCTGCGTCCCCTGGTTTGGCTTGTCGGCGTCCTTCTTGCTTCCCCCAAAGATACCAAAAATGCGCTTGAAAAGACCTTTTTTGTTCTCGTCCTCGGGCTGCGTCTGCCCTTCTGCTGATTCTCCACCGGAACCCGGGGCGGCAGGATTCTTTGCAGCAGGGCCGGGCAGAAGAGGGTGGCGCGGCGTCCGATTCTTTTCCGCCGAAAATTCGCGACAGCCAGGAGGCAGGCGGCGCGTCGCTGGCCATGTGCCCGCCGTGCAAGGAGCAGAATTCGGTCGGCTCCGTGCCGTGAATGTAGACCTCCTCACGCGTGATCGGACACTCGGGCGTGGCCAGTTGCAGCGTGTCAGGATCGATGGTGACTCGCATGACGCCTTCCGGCATGCCGAAAAGCTGGACGTTGCTGTAGGCGGGCAGAGCGATCGCGCGCTTCATGAAATCCGCCCAGATGGGCGCGGGAGCACTGGCCCCGGAAAGGCCGAGGTCGCGATTGTCGTCAAATCCCACCCAGACGATGCAAAGCAGGTTCGAGGTGTAACCGGCAAACCAGCCGTCGTGGGAAGTGCCAGTCTTGCCCGCCGCAGGGGCCGTGAAGCCGCGAGCGCGCACGGTCGCGCCGGTACCATGGTCGATCACATCCTCCAACATGCTGGTCACCAGGTAAGCGACGCGCGGATCGAGCGCACGGTGCGTGCGGATCGTATTGTGTTCGATGGATTCGCCACTGGCGTCGACGACATCGCGGATGTACATCGGCTCGGCGCGCACGCCTTCGTTGGCCAGAATCG
Source organism: Terriglobia bacterium (assembly GCA_963811715.1). GTDB lineage: Bacteria > Acidobacteriota > Terriglobia > Acidiferrales > UBA7541 > Palsa-360. The sequence goes on along the minus strand of CAWESM010000001.1, from coordinate 256,923 downwards.
TGTACCCTCCGGCAACTTCCAGCGGCGTCATTTCGTAGGCGCCCAGGGCGACCGAAGGCGTCGCGCGGATGGAGGGGTCGAGTCCGAATTGGTGCGCCATGTCCGTGACGCGCGTGTAGCCAACCAACTCGGCCACCTTTACCGTGGCGACATTGAGCGACTGGATGAGCGCCTCGCGGAGGGTGACCTTGCCGTGAAATTTTTCGCCGTAATTGTTGGGCGTGTACTCCTTGCCGTCGAAGTCAAACGTCGTCGGCTCGTCCATGACTGTCGTGGCAGGAGTCACGATAGGCTGCACGCCGTCCACCGCGCCTTCAAATGCCGCCGCATATACGAAGGGCTTGAATGCGGAGCCGGGCTGCCGCCGCGCGAGAATATGGTTGAGCTGGCTCTGGCCGTAGTCGCGCCCGCCGATCAAGGCCTTGATCTCCCCGTTGTGCGGGTCGAGAACGACGATCGCGACCTGCGCTTGCGGAGGCTCCTGGCCCGCCTTGCGCCAGCGCGCGTAACGCTTCGCCAGCTGGGCGTCCACGTTCTTGGCGCCGGCATCCACGGCTTCCGAGGCGGCGCGCTGCAGCTCAGGATCGAGCGTGGTGTAAACGCGGAAACTCTGGGAGAGCAGGTCCGCTTCGGAGAAACGGTCGAGCAGATGTTCCTTTACCATGTCCACAAAATAGGGCGCCGTGCTTCCCTCGAGTCCGCCGCCGACGATGTGCAACGGGGTTTTCTTGGCTTCCAGCGCCTGTGGCTGTGTGATGGCCCCGTTTTCGGTCATGGACAACAGCGCGCGGTCGCGCGCTTCGACGGCACGCTCGGGACGCCGCTCGGCCGTGGAATACCGGTTCGGCGCGTGAATGATTCCCGCCAGAAAGGCCGCTTCGGGCAAATTTATTTCCCGGACATCCTTGTTGAAATAGGCCAGAGAGGCCTCGCCGAAACCGTGAATGGCGAAACTTCCGCGATTTCCGAGATAAATTTCATTGGCATAGAGCTCGAAAATCTGCGCCTTGGTGAAACGATGTTCGAGCTCGAGGGCCACCATGGTCTCGGCGATTTTGCGGCGCAAAGTCCGGTCACTGTTGAAGAAAAAGCTGCGCGCCACTTGCATCGAGATGGTGCTGCCACCCTGGACGCGCGCGCCGTGGCGCAAATCGGCCCAGGCCGCGCCGAAAATACGCACGGGATCGAAGCCGGGATGCTCGAAGAACCGCCTGTCTTCCACCGAAAGCACGGCTTCGCGCAGCAACTTGGGAATGTCGTTGAAATTCATGGCCCGGCGCTTCTCGCGGGAGTTGTCGAACAAACTGCTCAGAAGCTCAGGCTCAACCTCGGCCGAATCGACGGACGCGCCTGTATCCATCAGGGAAATCTTCTGCACCGAATTACCGCTGAAACTGACCACCAGGCGGTTCTTGCCGCCAAAATAGGATTCACTCGAGGGGCGAATTTCGATTTCGGCGCCGTGCAGGACGTAGCGCCCCGGCGTCCCCTGCACATCGAGTTCGCTGTAGCCGGCGCGTTGTAAGTGGTCCGCCAGTCCAGCGACCGTGAGGGTCTCGCCGGTCGAAATTCGCATCGGGGCGGCGTAGATTCGCGCCGTCGTCTGTTGGATATGGCCCGAAAGCCGTAAATCGATCATCCGGCCATAAGAAATCCAGTAATACGTCCCGACTCCCGTGCCCGCTAGTAGGAAAAGAAGCGCGGTTCCGAGCGAAACCAAGCCCAAGCGGGATACCCAGAAGACCCGGTTGATTCGAACTCGCAAGCTGGTTCTCCGTTCCGCCGCAAAAAACCTTAAATCGCCCCAGATCCTTTAGATGCAAGACAGGAACCAGTGTACATGGCCCGCTACCTGATTTCGCAATTCTCTTTACTGTAGGGGCCCACATCGCCGGCGGGCGGGCGATTCGCGGAACGATCGGGCCAGGATCGCATCGTGGCAGGTCTCCCCCAATGGATTTCGTTCACGCTAGGTCAATGAATCGTTACTGATGCTTGGGTGGAAATTCAAGGTCCACTGATAAACGGTCAAGTCTACTGTGACTGAATAATCCACCTTGATCCTTACATTGCCGTTGACTGCTTGGACTTTGACGTCATTCGCATCGATGGGCACATCGTCTTTTTCCGCTTCTTTCAGGATGGCCGCGCGGATTTGTTCCGGAGTCTGCCGGGTCGCCGTCGCAAACCGCGCGATCGTCTGCACGCCATCTTGAAACTCGAATTCGTTGACCAACACCGGAATCACCTTGACCGTGACATAAATAAAAGCCACCAACGCCAATATCCACAAAATGGCCTTGAGATTCGATGAGCCCCGCTCCCCATTTCGGGCCGGGCGGCCGGACTTCGGAGAGCGCCGGCAAAACCCGCTTTCGTGAAAGGCAAGTTGGGCCGCGGCGCTTTTGTGCGGATGCAAACTGGGCCAGGCGCTCATAATTCCGATGCTAGCACTCGTCCAGTGGAGTGTCGAGGGAGAGTCCGTGGCCGGTTGCTGCGCAGTTACTTTCTACAACCTATTGAAAATACATGAGTTATGTGGGGCGCGGCGCGCAGGGCGTTTCACAGGGCCTTTCGACCCGCTCAGAAATCTTGCCATGATAAAACTAGTAAGCCTTGCCAAAGATGGCAATTTCCTTCGAGGGTTGGCCGCAGAATATGCACGACCCGGTTCCTCCGGGCTGCTCGATGGGAATGCAGCGGAGGGTCGCTTTCGTGGCTTCCTTGATCTGCTCTTCGCATTTGCTGTCACCGCACCAGTAGGATTGCGCGAAGCCTGTCTCCACGGCCTGCCGAAACTCGTCAAAATTCTTCGGCGCGAAGGTGTGCGTTCCGCGGAATGCCAGGGCGCGGTCAAACAGCGCCTTCTGAATCTCGACCAGCACGTTGCTGCACTGATCCAGCAATACCTTCCTGGGAAACGAAAGCTCTTCCCTTCCTTGCCCGGCCTGTCGCGGCGCGCCAGCACGACGCTGCCTTTGGCGACGTCCTTCGGCCCGATCTCCATGCGCAAGCGGAACGCCGCGCATTTCCCAGTCGTTAAACTTGAAGCCGGGACTTTGCCCTTCGCGCTCGTCCACTTTGACGCGAATCTCCGCCTTCACAAGCTGTTCGCGGATTTTTTTTGCGGCTTCACAGACCAGCGCCTTTTCTTCGTCGGTCTTGAAGATGGGCACGATGACCACTTGGTGCGGCGCGAGCCTGGGCGGCAGGATCAACCCTTGGTCGTCGCCATGAACCATGATGATGGCGCCGATGAAGCGAGTCGAAAGGCCCCACGACGTCGTCCAACAATGTTGCAGCGCGCCCGCCTGATCGAGATAACGAATCTCGAACGCCTTCGCGAAATTCTGGCCGAGATTGTGCGACGTGCCGGCCTGCAGCGCCTTGCCATCGCCCATCATCGCTTCGATCGAATAGGTCGCGTCGGCGCCGGCGAAACGCTCCGAAGAGGATTTTCTGCCGGGAATCACGGGAACCGCCGCCTCGTTCATCGCGAAGTCGGTATAAATATCGAGCATCAGCCGCGTTTCGGCTTCGGCTTCCTCGTACGTTGCGTGCGCCGTGTGGCCTTCCTGCCAGAAAAATTCGAGCGTGCGAAGAAAAAGCTTCGTGCGCAGTTCCCACCGCACCACGCTGTTCCACTGATTGATCAGGACCGGCAGATCGCGGTACGACTGAATCCACTTTGCATAGGCCCATCCGATGATCGTCTCCGAAGTCGGACGAATGACCAGCGGCTCTTCGAGTTTTTCGCCGCCGCCGTGGGTGACCACGGCCAGCTCCGGCGAAAATCCGGCCACGTGCGATTGTTCCTTGCTGATGAAACTCTGCGGAATCAGCAGCGGAAACGCCGCGTTCACGTGCCCGGTGGCCTTGAAGCGCCGGTCGAGTTGCGCGGTGATGTTCTCCCACAGCGCCCAGCCGTAGGGGCGCACGATCATGCAGCCGCGCACCGGCGCGTAATCGGCCAGCTCGGCACGCAACACCAGTTGGTTGTACCATTCGGAGAAATCTTCAGAGCGAGAAGGGAGCTTCAAATCCGCCATGCGCGCCGGTCCTTTTTCAAACTGTGATCTCGAGCGGTGAGAATCAAGAAAAAGAAGCGTATCCGACGGTGCTGGAGGTGTCAACCAGCGTGGGGATTGGTAGGACAGGCAGGAGTGCCTGTCCTACCAAAAACGGGCAGCGGAGCCGCTATTTTAATCAGCCGTGTGCTTGCTGTACCTTAGTGTTTGAAGTGGAACACTCATTCACATGTCCGTATTGCGGGGAGGAAATTTCGATGGTCCTCGATCTCTCGGTTCGAAGTCAAACCTATGTCGAAGACTGCGAAGTATGCTGCAACCCAATTGAGATCAGCTATACCGTGCAAGAGGACTCTCTTGCTAGTTTTACTGCAAAGATCCTCGAGTAGTTTCGGCTTGCCCGGCCTAGGAGTCTGTCCCGCAGAACGAAGAATCGCTCTTATCATCTTGGCCAGTCCCGTCAGGGACGAAAGAACGTAGCCCATCGCGTGAGCGGTGGGTATGGGTGAGGGCACAGGGCCAAGCCCCGAAGGGGCGGCGCAGGGCGAACCCAATGTGCCGCCCCTTCGGGGCTGTCAACGATCGCACCCCGTGCCCCACCGTTTCCACAGTGGGCTACGTTGTGACGTCCCTCCGGGACTTCGAGCAACACAAGAGCAGGACACCGTACATGAACAGCGATCGAAATTTTCTGCGGGACAGACTCCTAGCGGAGTTTGCCGCTGTGAACCAATCGCGCAGCTTCGGATATAAAATTTTGAGACTGCTGCGTAATCCGAAACGCGTCTGTTGGCAACGAAGCAGTGCGCGCCTTCCACGGCAAGTACTCCGCTTAGGAACGCACGGGAATGCTGCGTTGCCCTACAGATTTCCCAGCCCACTCCGCTGCAAGCTGAGCGATCTGATGGAACGCTTCAACACGTTGCGAAATAGCTCAAAACGATGTCATTCCGTTCACGGCGAACGCTCTCGGTGAACCGAGGCGCGCTGCGTGCCGAGGTCCGGTTTTCGGACTCCGGTGGAGTCCACCAGACTCCCGAAACCGGAGAATCTCTCTTGTCTCGGGTTCCAGCACAGAGAGATTTCTGTCCCACGAGGCGGGATCGAAATGACAACAAAAATCACTTTTCCGCAACGTGTCTAGCCGGAGCTAGTCGTGGTCGGGATGTTCGTGGCGCCAATTCCAGTAGGTCTTCTGCTGGCTGCGGCTCGTCTTGGAGAACGTTACATTATATTTGGGATGTTCTCCCCGGAATTTCTCGTAGGATTGCCCTTCGTTATCATCCCAGTTGTGGTAGTCCTTGTGGTCGCGATCGTAGACTCTCACACTGACGCTCTGAGGTGCGGCATTGGTCCTGATCGCCGCCGGAGCAAGCAGCGCGCCGGTCAGAAGAAGTGAGCTAATAAATAGGCTTTTGCGATACATTTCGTCCCCCTTAACCCCGGACTTCCATCTTTGGAATCTCGGTTGGTGGGGAGTATGCACGCAGGTCTTTGTGCGGTCTGTGCAATGTCGCACACATATTGGCGGATACTTGGCCTAGCCAATCGCGATCTAGCGAGGCTCCAAGGCCTTTGCTTTCAAGGTGGGCGCTGCGGCGGGTGAGGTGATGAATTTGATTAGAGCTTTTGCTGCGTCTGCGTTGTGCGCATTCGTTGCGACGCCGCCGGCGAAGCTGATGTAGCTCTGCAAGTCCGCGGGGACCGGACCGGCCAGTTCCACACCCTTGAAAAATTTGATCTCAGGAATCAGCGTGATGACGAGATCCGCCTTGCCATCGGCAACATTCATTTGAGGGCGTCCCGGGTCCGCATCCAGCATGAGCTTGGACTTGACGTTTTCGGCGATCCCCAGATGCTGAAAAATATCGTAGACGTGCGGCGCGCTCGCGCCACTCGGATTGAAGGTGATGGATTTCGCGCTGAGCAGGGCGCGTTTCAGCGCTTCCGGAGAGCTGACATCGGGCTTGGGCGCTCCGGCGCGAACGCCGACGCCCATTCCGGTGCGGGCGATGTCGGCGCGCGTGCCGGCCGCGATCTTTCCCTGCTTGATCAGATCATCAATGATGTCCGACGTGAGAATCGCGGCATCGAATGGCTCGCCGGATTGGATCCTCTCCCTTAACGCTTTCGAGGAATTAAATTGTATGGTGAGCTTGCGCCCGATCGAGCGCTCGATCTGCGGGACGAGTTCCTCCACCGATGGCTTCATGCCGTCGGAGACGACCACGAGGAGTTCCGCGCCCTGCGCCGGCGTTTTCTGGGCGAACAGGAAAATAAATCCGATGCTGGCTGCCAGGATGGCCGCCGCCGTTGCATTTTGCCTCAGTTTTTTCCTTTTCATGATTGTCTCCCCGTTCTCTTCGACGTTGGTTTGTTTGCGAATCATCTGAGAACGGAGGGCTAGAAGCAAGCATTATCTCGACGAGTGAAGAGGCAAAGAACGACCAGATGCCCGCCCAAAAAACGGGCGGCCTCTGCAAAATCAACCGCCACCAACAGAGGACGGTTTTGTAGAGGCCTCTCCGTCCCGTGGTTTTCGGGATGGAGAGGGCACGTTTTCTTTTAACCTAAGTCACACCTACGATTCATCTGTCTTGTCAGGATTACAAATCGGCCGCAAACTTCTTGCTGGAGTCAAACCCGTGTCGGAAAAAGATTTGATCGCAGCCATCGATCGCAAATATCGGGAACTCCCGCGAAAAAAGCGAGTGGCCATCATCCGCGAATTCGCCGCCAGATCCGCAGCGGATAAGCGCTTCTTCCTGCGATATTTTCCCGATCTCCACAACGAGGCTTTCCCCACCCCAGCAGCGGATGCACGCCCGGGATCAGCCCGCCGGCGCGCTCGACGCGCTACGCCTCGCTAACACCCGAGCCTATCAATGCCTCCCGGTCGGTAGGCCACCCACATCGTAGGGCAATTGGAAATCATTCGTGGATTCCGATAGAATCGCGGTGATACGTTTGTGGCAGATTCCTCCTCCAAGCCGCGCATTGCAGTGGGCGCTGACCACGCCGGATTTCGCGCGAAGGAAAATATCAAGAAATATTTGGAAGGCGCGGGCTATGGGGTCGATGACGTTGGGACATCGTCGGAAGAATCGGTGGACTATCCTGATTTTGCGCGCGCCGTTGGAGAGCGCGTCGCCGCGGGGAAAGATCCTTTCGGCATCGTGGTGTGCGGCACGGGGATCGGCGTTTCGATTGCCGCTAACAAGGTGGAAGGCATCCGTGCGGCGCTGGCGCACGATTCGCTGACGGCGCGGCGGGCTCGCGAGCACAATGATGCGAACGTGCTGGCATTGGGCGGAAAATTGTGGGTGAGGACGAAGCGATCGCCATCGTGCAGGAATTTTTGAACGCGCAATTCGCCGGCGGGCGGCACCAGCGGCGCGTCGAAAAAATCAACGAGATGGATCAGGCGCGCGAACACAAATCATGACAGACACGAAAATTTCACAACGCATGAACCGGCCGCTTGCGGAAGTCGATCCCGAGATCGCGGATGCTCTTCGCGAGGAAGGACGCCGCCAGGGCACGGGGCTGGAACTGATTCCCTCGGAAAATTTCGTTTCGGAAGCCGTGCTCGAAGCGGCGGGATCCGTCCTGACCAATAAGTATGCGGAAGGCTATCCGGGCAGGCGCTACTATGGCGGCTGCGAATTCGCGGATCGCGTCGAGCAGTTGGCGATCGACCGAGCGAAGGCGCTGTTCGGCGCCGAACACGCCAACGTGCAATCACATTCGGGCACGCAAGCGAACGTTTCCGTCTACATGGCGGCGCTGCAGCCGGGCGACACCGTGCTGGGGATGAATCTGGCGCATGGCGGACACCTCACGCACGGGCATCCGCTCAATTTTTCCGGGAAAATGTATAAATTTATTCCGTATGGCGTGAGCAAGGAAACCGAAACGATCGACTACGACGAACTGGACCGGCTGGCGCAGGAGCACAATCCGAAAATGATCGTCGCGGGCGCGAGCGCCTATTCGCGCATCATCGATTTTCCGCGCATGGCCGCGATCGCGAAGGCGGTGGGCGCGCTGCTCTTCGTGGACATGGCGCACATCGCGGGACTCGTGGCTGGAGGCATGCATCCGAGTCCGGTGCCGCACGCCGATTTCGTCTCGACCACCACGCACAAGACGCTGCGCGGGCCGCGCGGCGGGTTGGTGCTTTGCAAGACGCAATACGCGAAGGAGCTCGACCGCATCACGTTTCCCGGCACGCAGGGCGGGCCGCTGATGCACATCATCGCCGCCAAAGCCGTATGCCTGAAGGAAGCGGCCGATCCCGGATTCCGCGAATACGCGAAACAGATCGTCGCGAACGCGCGTAAACTGGCCGCCGAAATTTCCAAAGCCGGCTTCCGGATCGTCACCGGCGGCACGGACAACCATCTCTTCCTGATCGATCTGTATTCGCGCGGAGTCACCGGCAAGGACGCGCAACCGGCGCTCGACCGCGCGGGCATCACCGTCAACAAAAATTCGATCCCGTTCGATCCCACGCCGCCGATGACGGCGGGCGGAATTCGCCTGGGCACTCCCGCCGTGACGACGCGCGGGATGCGCGAGGCGGACATGGAACGCATCGCCGCGTGGATCGCCGAGGTGCTCTCGCATCTGGGCGACGCCGAGCGCGAACGCCGCATCCGCGCCGAGGTCGCGGAATTTGCGACGCAATTTCCGCTGTACAACCGCCGCTGGGAGTTCACACCATCCCTCGCAGGGAGTCCCGGCGCGCCTCGCTGAGCGCCAGCGCCGATGCGTGTTGCGATCGATATCCGGCGCGCCGGCGATTTCGGGATCGGCACGTACATCCGCAATATCATCAACCAATTTGCGCGCACCGACAGCGAGACGGAGTATCTACTGATCGGGCAACAGCGGCACTTGCAGGAATTCGATCCGCTGCCCGAGAATTACGAGCTGCTCGAATATGCCTCCGACCCCGGCTCGTTCCATACCCACCTGCACTTGCCGTTTCTGCTGCGCAAACACGGCGTGGATATCCTGCACATGCCGTGGTTTTATGCGCCGGCGGTGGTGCCCTCGCGGCTGGTGATTACGGTACACGACTTGACCGACGTGCTTGCGCCGCCGGTGGGAGCGGCACCCCTGGTGCAAGCGGGGCGATTGTATTTTGCGCGGCGGGCGCTGGCGCGCGCGGACCGCATCCTGGCTGTTTCGCAATCGTCCAAGCGGGAACTCTCCCGCGTGTTCGGCGTTCCCGAAGAAAAAATCGAGGTCGTCTACAACGCGCTCGACGAACGGTTCCTGCGCGAGCCGATGCCCACCGATGCCGACCGCGTTCTGGAACGGCACGCGGTCACCGATCCCTTCGTGCTGTACGCGGGAAATATCAAGCCGCAGAAAAACCTGCCCCGGCTGATCGAGGCCTTCGCCGTGGCCAAGGCGAACCTGCGGGATCACCCGCAATACGCAGGATTGAAATTGCTTTTGATTGGCGATTCCGCGGAGGAACATTCGGACTTGCGCCGCGCCGTCCTGCGGTCCCGCGTGCAGAGCGACGTGCGCTTCCTGGGATTCGTGCCGCACCCGGTGCTGCGCGTGTTTTATTCCCGCGCGGAGGCGTTCCTGTTTCCGTCCCTGTACGAAGGGTTTGGACTGCCGCCGCTGGAAGCCATGGCGCATGGCACGCCGGTGCTGACCTCCAACGCGTCCTCGCTGCCGGAAGTGTTCTCCGACGCGGCCCTGCTGGTAAACCCGGAAAATGTTTTCGAAATTGCGCGCGGGATCCGGCAGATCCTGACGGAGAACGTGACGCGGGAGGCCTTGATCCGCCGCGGACACGAGTTGGTGCGGAAGTATTCGTGGGAGCGTTCCGCGGACCAAGTCCGCGAAGTGTACCGCTCCGTGCTCGCCGATCACCCGCCGAAGTAGGGCACGGCAGGCCGTGCCCCTACACATCGCAAATGACAATTTCAAGTTCTTCCACACGGCCATCTCGAATGGAAAACGCGCGGACGGGATGCGGCGCGGCGGGCAGCGGGGAAATGATGAAGTACGCTTCATTCGGATAGCCAGCCAGCTCAATGTCGCGGGGCGACGGGACGTTTTCGCTCGCCGGATGCGAATGATAGATGCCTAGATGCTCCAAGCCTTCTTCGCGTATGCGCCGGAAAAGTTGAAACAGTTCTTGGGGGGCAACTTCGTATGCGGTTGCACTGGCCAGTGCGTTCTTCGCAGGAAAAATCCTCGTGATGATGCCGCCGGCGCCCGCGAGAAGCCCACAGCATTCCATGCCCGGTTCGCTCCGCGCATGGCGCAACATTTCTTCCACGATTCCCGCGCGGATTCGGATTCCGTGTGGCATCCGCGCCAGTGTACCTTAGAAGGAACGAAAGCAAGAGGCTGCCGGGGCACCGCGGAGGCCCCCTGGCAGAAAATCACAACGGAGCGTTACGCTTTCTGCGCGGCGCGCCGGAGGAACGTGGGCACATCAAGATCATCCGCGGTAGCCGTATTCTCCTTGTGAATCACTTCGTTGCCGACGGGACGCTGCGGTGCTTCCTGCACTGCGTCCTGCGGCTCGACGGCCGGTTCGTCGCGCCCAGCCTTCCATGTCTTCGGGCAGGTAGGCGGGCTTCTGGTGAGGCTGCCTGCGCGCCGCCTCGCGGAATCCCGCGGCGATGACGGTGATCTTCACCTGTTCCTTCATGGCATCGTCCATAACAGCGCCGAAGATAATGTTGGCGTTTTCATGCGCGGCTTTCTGGATGACCGAAGAGGCCTCATGGACTTCGTGGAGGGTGAGGCTGGAAGATCCGCAGATGTTGATGAGAATGCCCTGCGCGCCCTGGATGGAATTGTCCTCGAGCAGCGGGCTGTTGATGGCGCGGTTGGCGGCATCGACGGCGCGATTGGCACCGGAAGCGACAGCGGTACCCATCACGGCGTACCCCTGCCCCTGCATGATGGTCCTTACGTCGGCAAAGTCGCGATTGATGATCCCGGGGATGGTAATGATGTCGCTGATGCCCTGCACGGCTTGGCGCAGAATATCGTCGGCGATGCGGAATGCTTCGAAGAAGCTCGTTCCGGCTTCGACCGTCTCCATCAGCCGCTCGTTGGGGATGACGATCACGGTGTCCACGCAGCCGACCAGTTCGGAGAGCGCCTGCTCGGCTTGCTGCTGGCGGCGCTTGCCTTCGAACGCGAACGGCTTGGTGACCACGGCGACGGTGAGCGCGCCGAGCTCGCTCGCCAGCGACGCGACGACGGGAGCAGCGCCGCTGCCGGTGCCGCCGCCGAGGCCGGTGGTGAGAAAAATCATGTCCGAGCCTTCGAGCGCTTCGATGATCTTGTCGGTATCTTCGAGCGCCGCTTTGCGGCCGACCTCGGGATTCGCGCCCGCGCCGAGCCCCTTGGTGAGCTTCGCGCCGATCTGCAACTTGACTGGCGCCTGCGAGAGTTTGAGCGCCTGCAAGTCCGTGTTCGCGGCAATAAACTCGACGCCCTCGACCTTGGCGCGGATCATGCGGTTGACGGCGTTGCATCCTCCGCCGCCCACCCCGATCACTTTGATCTTCGCGCCCTGTTGATTCTCTTCGCTGAATGAAATTCGAATTCCCGCGTCTTTCGCCGTCATCGTTGTCCTCCCCCGGAAAAATGATCCTGCCCCGCCGGAGCCTATCGTGTTACGCGCCGACGAACATGCTCTTGATCTTGGCCACAAAGTTCCCGGGCCGCTGGGGCGCTTGGCGACGGGCGCGCGCGCCGTAAAGCAGCAGACCGACCACCGTGGCGTACTCGGGCTGGGAAAGCTCTTCGGGCATGCCTTCGAGGCCACGCGGAGAGGCCAGGCGCACGGGCAAATTGAACATGCGCTCGGCCAGCTCCGCCAGGCCCTTCAGGTGTGCTCCGCCGCCGGATAGCACCAGGCCGGCGGGAATCAGCGCGCCAAAACCGCCGCGCTGCAATTCGTCGCGAACGAGCGAGAGCAATTCCTGCGCCCGCGGCTCGACGAATTTCGTTCAGCATCCGCGTAAAGACCGTGCGTGGCGGACGATCGCCCACGCTGGCGATCTCGATCGCGCGATCCTCGAGAATCAGTTTCTTGAAGACGCATCCATGCTCGCGCTTGATTTTTTCCGCCTCGGGAATCGGCGTGCGTAGTCCCACGGCAAGATCGTTGGTGAAATGATCGCCGCCCACGGGAATGGCCGCCGCATGGCGCAGCATTCCATTGCCGAAGACGACGAGCTCCGTCGTCCCGCCGCCGATATCGAGCAGGCAGCAGCCGAGTTCGCGCTCATCCTGCGTGAGGCAGGATTCCGCCGAAGCCAGCGGCTCGAGAACGGTGTCCGCCACTTCGATGCCCGCCTGATTCACGGCGGTGACCAGGTTCTGCATGGCCGATGCGGAGGAGGTCACCAGGTGCACGTTGACTTCGAGGCGCTGGCCCACCATGGACATCGGGTCGCGAATGTTGTCTTGCGAATCGACCAGAAATTCCTGCGGAAGCACGTGCAGGATCACGCGGTCTTCGGGCAGGGTGATATTGCGCGCGGCGTCCACGGCGCGCCGGATGTCCTCGCGGTCGATATCCCGCGGGCGGTGCCCCAGCGTGATGCCGCCGCGGCTGTTGACGCCGCGGATGTGGCTTCCGGCGACGCCGACAATGGCGCGCTCCACAGGCACGCCGGCAACGCCTTCCGCTTCTTCAATCGCGCGGCGAATCGAAGTCGCCGTCGCGCCCAGATTGGCAATCAGTCCCTTGCGCAGACCTTTCGATTCCGCCGCGCCCATGGAAATGAATTTCGCCGCTCCGAAATCGTCCACTTCGCCGAGGATGGCGCACGTTTTCGTGCTCCCCACGTCCAGCGCCACCAAATATTTATCTTTTTTGGTCAAACCGCCGCTCCTTCGACTGTTCCCTCCGGCCCGGGCGGGGACGCGCCCGAAACGAATACTCGCTCAAAACTCTTTACCGCCGCTTTCGCGCACGGCTGCGCCCGCTGAGGGGCGCTCGGAGGCATGTGGGCTGCCACACGTCCCGGTTTCCGGATTCACCACCACCTGCCTCGCGAACCGCAAATCCACCGAATCCACGCGTCCGGCGCTGGCCCGCCACTGGTCGATATTCTCGGCCAGCAGGTGATAGCGATTGGCGAAATCGGAATCGCCAAAGTGCACAAGAATCGGCGAGCAATTGCCCGCGGCCGCGCCCAATCCGGTGAGTGTCGCGCGAACATCGGCGGCATCGGAAAGATCCACTTCGCTGATGCGATCGTCGGCGCCGGGCAGCGCCGTGCTCGATCTCCTTCATGAACTGCACAAATAATTTCATGCGCTGCTCGCGCACTTCGCGCGGCATGGATTCGCGCGATGCCGCTCACGACCGGAAACCGGAATTCGCCCTCGACCGGACGCTCCAAAATCACGCCGTAGGCATCCATCAGGGAAAGTTCGTTCGCCCCGCGCAGAAATGCGACCGGCGTGCGCTCGGTGATCTCGACGCGGATGCGGTTCGGCAGCACGCGCTGCACATCGGCGTGCTCCACCCACGGCAGCGATTCGAGCGCCTTGCGGCGTTCCCCGAGCGGGACGCGAACGACGCTGCGGCGCATGTCCGCCGAAAATTTCTCGACGATGGCGTCGGGAGGAACGAACCGGTTGCCCTGGATCTCAATCTGGTCCGCGCTGTTCGATCATGACGCTCGGAGAAAACAAGAAATAATGCCCGGCTTGGTAGAGCACGAGTCCCGACGGCAAGCGCGGCGATTCCGCCCGCCAAGACGCGGCGGTACAGCGGCCAGGCCTTGCGGCTGAATTTGCGCTTGCGGATCTCCACCGGCTTCTGCCGGCGGAGATACTTGGGCTCCTCTTCGGCCAGCGCATCCGCGGGAAGATAGTCTGGTTCCGCGCTCATGATTCCTTCCACACGATCACTTCTTCTTCCAGTTCGACGCCGTAACGTTCGCGCACGCGCTGGCGCACGTCGGCAATCAGCGCGAGCATGTCCGCGGCGGTGGCGTGTCCGGCGTTCACAAAAAAATTGGCGTGGCGGTCGCTGACGCGGGCATCGCCGACGGAATGGCCCTTCAGGCCCAGCTCATCGATCATGCGCCCGGCGGACCCGCCCGGCGGATTCTTGAAAATACAGCCCGCGCTTTTTTGATTGAGCGGCTGGCTGGCACGCCGCTTTTCATTGCAGATGCGAATTCCTTGAAGTATTTCGCTTGTACGGTTTGGAGGGAAGTTCCAGTCGCACCGTGAGCATAATATCATCGGGCGCAAAAGAAGTGTGCCGGTATTCGAAATTTATTTCGGAGCCGCGCAGGGTTTCGATCCGGCCCGTGGCGGCGCGATAGACCTGAACCTCCCGCACGAAGGTCCCGATTTGGGTGCCGTAGGCCCCGGCGTTCATCCGCAGCGCCCCTCCGACGGTGCCGGGCACGCCGATCAGGCCCTCCATGCCGCCCAGGTCGGCCTTGGCGCAGGTCGTGACCGTGCGGCCCAGGTCGGCGGCACAATCCACGAACACCGAATTTCCTTCGATGCGGACTTCGGGGTTCTGGCGTTCGAGCTGGAGAATCACCCAGGGCAATTCGCCGTCGGGGAGAAGCACGTTGCTACCGCCGCCGAGGAAACGGTACGGCACGCCATGCTGTTTCAGCAGGCGCACCAACTCAGGCAAGGAGTCATGCCGGAGAATCAACAGGAGGTCGGACGTGCCGCCAATCCCCAGAGAAGTTTTTTCCGCCATCGAAACACCCGACCTCGTGCTCGACGCCCAGGGCGGCCAATGCTCCGATCAATTTGGGATCGTTAATGCGCATGATGCAAGTGAAACCCTCGCGCCCAGTAGAACCGCCAGCTCACCCGGCGCACGGCTCACATTGCCGGCGCCGATGGTCAGAATGGCGTCGCCGGGACGCGCCGCCCGCAACAACTCCTCGATTCCCTGTCTGCATGGAGCTGTGGAACACGACGTTCTTGTGCCCGGCGGCGCGAATGGCATCCGCCAGCGCCTGTCCGGTAATTCCGGGAATCGGCGGCTCGCCGGCCGCATAAATGTCCATCAGCACGACCATGTCGGCCTGATTGAACGCGCTGCAGAAATCGTCCCAGAGATGCTGCGTGCGCGTGTAGCGATGCGGCTGGAAGAGCACGAGGATGCGGTTGAAATTGCAGCCGCGCGCCGCTTCGAGTGTCGCGCGAATCTCGGCCGGATGATGGCCGTAATCATCGATCAGCGTGATGTCGTTGATGACTCCCTTGACTTCGAAACGCCGGCCCACCCCGGCAAACTCCTCGAGCCCGGCGCGAATCAGGTCCGCGGGAACGTTCAGATAGAGCGCCACGGCCGCGGCGGCGGCGGCGTTGCGCACATTGTGGATTCCCGGAGGGCCATTCAGATGAAATTTTCCGAGGTCGTCGCCGCGATAGGTCAGGCGGAACGTGCTTTCGAGCCCCTAGCAGCTCGATTTCGCCGATCACGAGATCGGCCTGGCTCGAAGTGCCGTAGGTGATGACCGGGCGATGCACGTTCGGGATAATGGCCTGCACGTTCGGCTCGTCCAGGCAAAGCACCGCGGCCCCGTAAAACGGCACGCGGTTGACGAACTGAGTGAAAATTTCCTGAATTTCCGCCAGCGATTTGTAGGTGTCCAGATGCTCTCGGTCGATCGTCGTGACGACGGCGACGACGGGAGCAAGCAGCAGGAAACGTGCGGTCGCTCTCGTCGGCTTCGACGACCATGTATTCGCCGCGACCGAGGCGCGCGGTCGTGCCGATGTGGTTCACGCGGCCGCCCACGACAAACGTGGGATCCAGGCCCGCCGCGGCAAGGACGGAAGCCGTCATCGAGGTCGTGGTCGTTTTTCCGTGCGCGCCGGCGATGGCGATCCCATATTTCAAGCGCATCAACTCCGCGAGCATTTCGGCGCGCGGGATGACGGGAATTTTGTGGCGGACGGCTTCGACGATTTCCGGATTGTCGCGGCGCACGGCGGAGGAAACGACCACGACGTGCGCTCCGTGAACCTGCTCGGCCTTGTGGCCCTCGAAAATTTCAGCGCCCAGATTCTGCAGGCGTTCGGTGATCGCGGTGGTCTTCAGATCGGACCCGGAAACCGAATAGCCGAGCGTCAGCAGCACTTCGGCGATGCCGCTCATGCCGATCCCGCCGATACCCACCAGATGAATGCGTTTGAAATTGCGAAATGTCACCATCATTTTACCGCCAGTCCTTAGAGCCCGCACCCGGAGCGCACCCTTCGATTAAGTCCACGATATCCTGCACGGCGCGCGGCTTTGCCAGCCGGCGCGCATTGGCCGCCATGGCTTGCAACTCGAGGGGCTGGTCGAGCAACGAAAAAATTTCCTGCGTAAGACGCTCCGCGGTGAGCTGGGGCTCCGGGATCAAACGCGCCGCGCCCGCACGCTGCATTTCCTGGGCGTTGCGCAACTGATGGCTGTCGGTGGAGGCGCCGAACGGGATGAAGATGGCGGCGCGGCCGGCCGCCGCGACTTCGGCAGCCGTAATCGCGCCCGCCCGGCAGACGATCAGGTCAGCCTGGGCAAATCGCTCTGCCATGTTCCCGATGAAGGGCAGTACCTCCGCGTTGATTTCACGCCGCGCATAAGCCACACGCACCGCATTATAATCGCGTTCGCCGGTCTGGTGAACGATCGAGATGCGATTTTTGTTGCGTGGCCAGCAAGTCCGCGGCATCCACCAGCGTGCGGTTGATGACGAGCGCGCCCTGGCTGCCTCCGGTAATCAGAATATGGAACGGCTCGGCGGGCGCGCGCGGCGGGATGGCGAAAAATTCCGGCGCGCACGGGAATTCCCGTGAGTGTCGCCTTGCGTCCCCAAAGCTTCGTCGGCGCCTCGTAGGCCGTGGCGACGCGGGTCACCATGCCCGCCAGCACGCGGTTTGTGAATCCCGGCTCGGCGTTCGGCTCGAACACGACGGTGGGCAATCCGCGCAATACGGCGGCAAGCATCACCGGCCCGGCGGCGTATCCCCCGACTCCCAACGCGGCGGCAAACTTGTGCCGGTGAAGGATCGCGAAAGAGTCCCACATCGCGGGAGCGAGCTTCGCGACATTCCGGACAAATTTCATCCCGCCAATGCCCTTGAGGCCCGCGGAGCGAATCGTCTCAAGCGGAAACCCCGCCTCGGGTACCAGGCGGGCTTCAATTCCGCGTTGGGTTCCGACGAACACTACTTTTCTTTCCTCTCCCCGCGATATCCATTCCCGGGCGATGGCCAGCGCGGGAAAAACGTGCCCGCCTGTGCCGCCTCCCGCAATCAGCAGCTTCAAATCTCTTTGCCCCGCTTCCGCCACATGGCGCTCCCCGGGTGCGGGCTCTACTTGGAGCCCGCCGAATAAGGTCCGCGTACCGATCTACTCCGCCTGCTGGCTGATATTCAGGAGCACGCCGGTCGCCGCCAGCATCACCAGCAGGCTCGAACCGCCATAACTGATGAACGGCAGCGGAATGCCCTTCGTCGGCATCATTCCCAGCACCACGCCCAGATTAATCAGCGCCTGGCTCAGGACCATGACCGTGATGCCCAGCGCGGCGAAGCGGCCAAATTCGTCGGTGGCCTTGAACGCGGAGCGCATTCCGCGCCAGCCGTAGACCGCGAACAGTCCGAGCACCAGCGCGCCGCCGATGAAACCCATCTCTTCGCACAGCACGGCATAAATAAAATCGGTGTGCGCTTCGGGCAGGTAAAACAGTTTCTGCTTGCTCTCCATCAGGCCCACGCCGGTGAATCCGCCCGACCCCACCGCGATCAGCGATTGCAGCAATTGGAAGCCGCGTCCCTGCGGGTCCGCAGCGGGATTCAAGAACGCCATCACGCGTTCATACCGATACGAAACGTGAACGATCAGCAAATAAATAATCGGAAGCGCAGCGAGTCCGGCGCCCACAATGTACTTGCCGTCGAGTCCGGCGACGTAGAGCATGGCCACGGCGATGATGAAAATCTCGACGGCCGTGCCGAGGTCCGGCTCGATGACCACCAGCCCAATCAGACGCAGCACCGGTCCCAGCGCGGGAAGGATCGTGCGCTTCCAGTCGTTGATTCCGAAAGCTGTCGGGCCGGCGGCGCCTCTCGAGGAACCACGCCAGATAGAAAATCACGGCGAGCTTGGCGAGTTCGGAAGGCTGCAGGCTGGCCGGACCCAGGCGAATCCAGCGATGCGTGGCGTGCGACTTGTCGAGGAAAAAAACTCCTACCAGCATCACGAGCACCGCGAACAATCCCGTGAAAATGACCTCCGGACGGCGCAGCTTGCGGTAGTCCACGTTCATCACCACCATCATTCCGCCGATGCCCAACACCAGCCAGAGAAGCTGGTGCAGCAGAAAATGATAGCCGCTGCCGAATTCGTCGCGCGCCGTGACGGCCGAGGCGCTGAATACCATGACGGCGCCGACCAGGCACAGCGCCACGGTCGATCCGAACAACCACCGGTCGGTTTGAAGATTCCGGGGCACGATCAGGCCCTCCTCGCGGGTTCGTCCGCCGCATTTTTTTCAGCGAGGCTGCGAACGAGTTGCTTGAAAACGCGTCCGCGGTGCTCGTAACTCTCAAACTGGTCGAAGCTGGCGCAGGCGGGCGCCAGCAATACGGTGTCGCCGGGACGCGCGCGTTCCTCGGCGAGTTCCACGGCGCGCGCCATCGTGCCCGCGCGCTCGACGGGCACGACGCCGCCGAGTTGCGACTCGATTTTGTCCGCGGCGGCGCCGATCAGCAGCACCATGCGCGCGTGCTCGCCGCAACGATTTGCGGAGAATCGTGTAGTCGCTGCCCTTGTCCTTGCCGCCGAGGATCACCAGCAGGTTGCCGGGGAAGGCATCGAGCGCCTTGAGCGTGGCGTCCACGTTGGTGGCCTTGGAATCGTTGAAATACTCGACGCCGGAAATCGTGGCGACAAATTCGATGCGATGCTCCACGCCCGCAAAGCTGCGCACGCCCTCCGCAATCGCCGGAGGCTCGACTCCCACCAGCGTCGCGGCCGCGGCCGCGGCCAGAACATTTTCAACGTTATGATCGCCGCGCAGACCGATGTCTCTGCGGCGAAGGAGCACGGTCTCGGTGCCGTCGCGCCGGAAAACAATTTCATCGTCACGCAGGAAGCAGCCGCTGGCCACGCGTTTCTGCCGGCTGAACCAGAAAACAGGCGGGCGCGAAGGCGCGTACTGCGGCGCCGCCGCGTCGTCCGCGTTCAAGACGGCCGCATCTTCCTCGGTCTGATTTTCGAATATCGCGCGCCTTCGCGCGGCCGTATGCTTCGAACGACCCATGGCGGTCGAGGTGGTCGGGAGTGATATTGAGCAACACCGCGACGTCCGGACGGAAAGCAACAATCGATTCGAGTTGGAAGCTGCTGGCTTCGACCACCGTGAAGCCGGAGTCACTGGACACATCAACGCGCGAGATCAGCGGCGTGCCGATGTTTCCCGCAACCTGGACGGGCAGCCCGGCGGTTTCCAAAATGTGGCCGATGAGCGACGTCGTCGTGGTCTTGCCGTTCGAACCGGTGATGCACACCAAGCGTCCCCGCAGGAATCGCCACGCCAGTTCGATCTCGCTCCAAACGGGTATCCCGATGACGCGCGCGGCGGCGAGCGCCGGCATCGTCGGCGGCACTCCGGGACTGGGCACGATCAGATCCTGCTCGATAAAGGTCTGAGCCTTGTGGCCGCCCAGTTCGAGCGTGACGCCCGCGGCGCGCAGCTTCGCCGCGGTTTCGGCGATTTGCGATTCGGGACGCTCCTCGGTGGCGGTGACGCGCGCGCCTCTGGCGGCGCAGAACAGCGCCGTGGCGATGCCCGTGCGGGCCAGTCCGACGACCAGCACCTGCTTGCCCGCGAGTTCGATTCCCGGTTTCAACTGATTACCTCAGTTTCAGCGTCGTCAGCGAAAACAGCGCGAAGACCAGCGCCGCGATCCAGAACCGCACGATAATTTTCGATTCGCTCCAACCCGCCAGCTCGAAATGGTGATGCAGCGGAGACATGCGGAAGATGCGCTTTCCCGTCAGACGGAACGACGCCACCTGCAGGATCACCGAAAGCGCTTCCACCACGAACACGCCGCCGACAAAAAACAGCAGGATTTCCTGCTTGATGGCGACCGCCACCATTCCGATGGATCCGCCGAGCGCGAGCGATCCGACGTCTCCCATAAACACTTCCGCGGGATGCGCGTTGTACCAGAGAAATCCCAGCGAGGAGCCCACCAAGGCTCCGCAAAAAATCGTGAGCTCCCCCACTTCCGGGAGATGCTGCAGGTCCAGATAGGCCGAGAACCGCGCGTGGCTGGTCACATAGGTGAGAACCGTGAGCGCGCCCGCGGCCACCACCACGCAGCCAATCGCCAGCCCATCCAGGCCGTCGGTGAGATTCACCGCATTCGAGGATCCAACAATTACCGAAACAACAAATAATAGAAATGGCAAATAAGCGACCGTCCAGAGGTAGGGATGGATGACCAACGAATGGATGACGAGCTCCGGGTGAAAATTCTTCAAGAATGGAACACTCAACTGCGTGGAATACGTGCCTGCCGCCGTTAGCATCACCAAAGTAACCGCGACGCCGAGGCTTGCCAGCACCTGCAAAGAAAATTTGCCCTTGCCGGTAAGGCCCAGATTCCGCCGCTTCACCACCTTGCTGTAGTCGTCGATAAATCCGATCGCTCCGAACACCAGCATCGTGAATACGGCGAGCCACACGTAAACATTCTCGAGGTCCCCCCAGAGCAGCGTGGGAATGACGGTCGAGCAGACGATCAACACGCCGCCCATCGTGGGCGTCCCCGCTTTTGACTGGTGGCTTTTCGGACCCTCTTCCCGGATGAACTGGCCGATCTGCAACAGTCGCAGCCGGCGGATGACCCAGGGACCGAGCACCAGCGCAAGCAGCAGAGCCGTGATGCTCGCCAGCGCGGTGCGCACCGTGATGTAACGGAATACGTTGAGCGCGTGAAAATAGGGCTGCAGCACGTGGTAGAAGAGGTAAAGAAGCATCTCAGCCGCGCTCCTTGGATGTGCCGCTTGCCAGGGACGCCGCAGGCGCCGCGTCCGGCCGCGCAAAACGAGCGTCGAGTGCTTCGACGATGCGCTCCATCTTCACTCCGCGCGAACCTTTCACGAGCAGCAAGTCCCCCGGCGCAAGCAGCTCCGCAACAAATCCGGCCGCCTCCGCCGACGAACCGATAAATTTTGCGCGCGCGGCCGGATGGCCTGCTTCGATCGCGCCGCGGACAAAGCTTTCGCCGTCGCCCTGCACGCCGATGATCCAGTCGAGGTTCCCGGTTGCCGCGGCCGCGCGGCCAGCCTCGCGGTGCAGTTCGCCGGAGGAAGGTCCCAGTTCGAGCATTTCGCCGGCGGCGAGAATGCGCCGTCCGGAGGCCGGCGTGTGCGCGAGAATCTCGATCATCGCCGCAAGCGCAACAGGATTCGAGTTGTAGCAATCGTTGATCACGGAAAACCCGGCGTCGTAGCGCAGCACGCGCCCGCGCATTCCGGCGGGCTCAAGGCGAGGAAACACTTCCTTCGCCTCGGCGGCTCCCACGCCCCAGACGCTCGCCGCCGCCAGAGCGGCCAGCGCATTGGAAATGTTATGGCGCCCGGCGAGCGGCAGCGCCAGCCGCGCGCGGCCCCGCGGACCCAATAAAATCAAATTCGCTGCCGTCCGCTCCGCGATCGTCGATATTTTCGGCGCGGAAATCAGCGGCGATCGAAAATCCGAATGTCACGACGCGGCCCGGCGCGGCCTCGGCGAAACGCGCCACGCGCGGATCGTCGGCGTTCAGCACGGCTACGCTCTCGCGTCCCGCCAGCCCTTCGATCAATTCGCGCTTTGGCCAGCGCAATTTCATCCACGGATGCGAAAAATTCCAGGTGCACCGGCGCGACGCGCGTGACCACGCCCACGTCCGGGCGCGCGATTTCCGCCAGACGCCGCAGTTCCCCGGCGTGGGACATCCCGAGCTCGACCACGGCTGCCTCGTCCGAATCCTCCAGACGCAGCAATTGCAGCGGCAGACCGTACTCGTTGTTCAGGTTGCCCTCGGATTTCAGTACGCGGAACCGCGAGGCCAGCAGCGCCGCCAGAATTTCTTTCGTTGTGGTCTTGCCTGCCGAGCCGGTGACCGCCGCCAGCCGCCGGCCCCATCGCGTTCGAACGGCCTGCGCGAGCCCTTGGAGCGCGGCGAGCGTGTCCGCAACAGCAAAGAGTTTGGAGCGAACTGGTTCCGCAAATCCCGCCACACGATCTTGCGCCACGACCGCCGCCAGCGCCCCGGCATCCAGGGCCGCCACAACGAAATTGTGTCCATCGTGACGCGGTCCGTGTATCGCCACGAACAGCTCGCCGCGAGCCACGGTCCGAGAATCAATCGAGACACCGGCCAGCCGGGCCAGGGCGTCGAGGCCTCCGGGCGGCGTAACACCCAGAGCGCGAGCCACTTCTTCAACCGTCCACCGCATAGCGTCCTCAAGGGGCTGGGTCTCACTGGTCTCGTGTCACCCTTGGATCAGCGTCCCTTACTTACAAACTTATAAAGAGCACGTTCGATGCCGCAGGTTAGCGCCCACTTCCTATGTTGGAGGGGCATCCGACGCAGCGGATTGTGCCCCTACAAGGCATTATCGCTGCACAAGTCCCGTCATTCCCCGTAGCCGCGCTGGCGGAGCATCCGCCGCGCCACTTCGCGGTCGTCGAAATCAATCGTGCGGTCGCGCAAGACCTGCGAAGTTTCATGGCCCTTGCCCGCCAGCAGCACGATGTCGCCGGGACGCGCCTGATCGAGCGCGATTTCGATGGCGCGCTCCCGGTCCGGCTCCACCAGAAACTTCGCATTGGTGCGCTGCACGCCGACAATGGCGTCGTTGATGATGAGCAGCGGATCCTCGCTGCGCGGATTGTCCGAAGTCAGCACGACGATGTCGCTCGAGCGGCCCGCCGCCTCTCCCATTAGGGGACGCTTGGTGCGATCCCGGTCTCCGCCGCAACCGAACAAAGTGATGATGCGCCCGTCAGCATTGAGTTCTTTGGCGGTAGACAACAGGTTGCGCAGCGCGTCATCGGTATGCGCGTAATCCACGACCACCAGAAACGGCTGGCCCGCATCGATGCGCTCAAAGCGGCCGGGCACGGAGGAAAGCTGGGCGATTCCGGCGGCGATGACTTCCCGCGCGCAGATCCAGCGCCACGCCGGCGCCGATCGCGGCAAGAATATTGTAGACGTTGATTCGTCCCACCAGGGGCGAACGGATCTCAATTTTTCCGATCGGGGTTTCGGCCGTGCATTCGATGCCGGAAAAGGAAAGCACCGGCTTGCGCGTGGTGATGTCCGCGCCGGGTTCAAGACCGTAGGTCAGCGTCCGTGCCGCGAGCCCGGCAAGCTGCTTGCCGTACGCATCGTCACGATTGATGACGCCCGCGCCAGGCGCCGCCGCGCCGGTGCCCTCAAACAAACGCCGCTTGGCGGCAAAATAATCGTCAAAGGTTTTGTGGTAATCCAGGTGGTCGCGAGTGAGATTCGTGAAAATCGCCACCGCAAACGGGCATCCCCACAAACGGTCCAGCGCCAGCGCGTGGGAGCTGGCTTCGAGCACGGCGTGCGTGCCGCCGGCGCGGACGACTTCCGCCAGAAAATTCTGCAAGTCGAGCGATTCCGGAGTGGTGTGGATCGCCGGACGCGACTCACGCACCAGACGGTACGCGATCGTGCCGAACAAGCCGACCTCGCAGCCCGCGGCGCGAAGAATCGAGTCCACCAAATAGGAGGTCGTCGTCTTGCCGTTTGTCCCGGTCACGCCGATGAGCTTCAGAACCTCGGCGGGGCGTCCGAAATAATTGGCCGCGACCGATGGCCAATGCCTTGCGCGCATCCGGAACTTTGATCCAGGGAATTTCCGCCGGAATCGCCTCCGGCCTTGCTTCTTCGCTGACGATCGCGACTGCCCCGCGCACGATCGCGTCCGACACAAATTTGTTCCCATCCGTTTTCTCCCCGCGGATGGCGACAAACAGCGTGCCGGGTTTCACTTCGCGGCTGTCGTAAGCGATTTCCGCGATCTTCAGATCGCCGTGCGCCGTTGCCCCATCCGCCTCGACGCCTCGCAGCAATTTCACGAGCCGGATGGGACTGCGGCCTGCGCCAGGCAGTTTCTTTTGCGCCGTGCCTTCGCTGTGCTCCGCCACAGCTCGTCGCCTTCACGCTCACCGGACTCCTCTCCGGACCGCCGCGGACACCACGGAAGCGTCGCGGGCAAACCGCACGGTGATGCGGCTGCCGCGGCGAATCATGGCTCCGGGCTCCGGAGATTGTTCCACTGCAATGCCCGTGCCAACCAGCACGGGACTCAATCCAAGTTTCATACATTGCTCGGTAACTTCGCGCACCGTTTTCCCCTGCAGTTGCGGGACGGGAATTCCTTCTCCTTCCGCGAGTTCAACCGTCGGGGCTGCCGATCCGCGCGCCTGTTCAGAGACCGCCCGAGACATCATCCATCGACAGCAGCGCCCGTGTCGACCTGCACGGGATTGAAATCGGTGACGTCAGTTAAATCCTGGTCATCACGGCGCCGGCGGTTCGCTTGAAGAACGCTGTTCGGGACGGCAATATCATGCGGCACGTCCAGATAGGCGAGCACTTGCTGCGCGACGCGCTTGAATGTGGGCGCGGCGACCTGCCCGCCTTCGTGCCTGCCAACCGGCGAATCGAGCTGCACCAGAATCGTCACCGCGGGCGTATTGATCGGCGCGAAGCCGACGAAGGAGGCGATCAACTGGTGCGCAGAGTAGTGGCCGGTCGTAATATCAAATTTTTGCGCGGTGCCGGTTTTTCCTGCCGAGGTATAACCGTCCAGCCGCGCGAGCTTGCCGGTGCCGTTGAGCACGACGCCTTCGAGCATGCGGCGCATGGTTGCGGCAGTGGTTTCGCGGATGACTCGGCGGGGCTGCAGTTGCGGCGATTCGACCATTTGCGTGCCGTGGCGCAGCGCGCGGACGACGTGTGGCCGCACGATCAGCCCGCCATTGGCCATCGCCGACATCGCCGAAATCATCTGCAACGGCGTCACGCCGATTTCCTGCCCCATGGAGACCGACCCCACCGAAACCGGAGTCCAATTTTCCAGGCGGCGAAGCATTCCGCGGCTCTCTCCGGGCAGATCGACGCCGGTCGGCTGGCCGAAACCGAACGACCGGATGTAATCATAGAATTTGGGCGCGCCCAGGCGCAGGCCGACCTTGATCGCGCCCACGTCGCTTGAATTCGACAATACCTGCGAAACCGTAAGCAATCCGTAGGCCTTATGGTCGCGAATGCGATGCCCGGCGATGTAGATCGAACCCATCTGGCAATCGATGAGCTCATCCGCATTCGTAATGCCCTGATCGATGGCGGCGGAAAGCGTCACGATCTTGAAGACCGACCCGGTTCATAGAGCGCGCTGGCGGCGCGGTCCATCCGCGACTCGGGATTGCTATCCTTGGCGGCGTTGGGATTGAACGTCGGCCAATTGGCGACGGCCAGCAATTCTCCTGTATTCGGGTTCTCGACGATGACGGTGCCCGATTTCGCCTGCGTGTCGTGAATGGCCTGCGCGAGTTCCTTTTCCGCGATGTATTGGATTTTTTCGTCGAGCGTGAGAACGACGCTGGTGCCCGTGTCCGGCGCCTTGTCGGTGGAGTCGTACCAGCGGCGGTGGGCGTCGGTGAGGATCAGCATCTTGCCGGGCTTGCTGCGGATATTGTCGTCCAGCGAATATTCGATGCCGCCCAGCCCCTTCTCGTCGATGTCCACGTAACCGAGGACGTGCGCGGCGAGTTCCCGCTTGGGATAGAAGCGCCCGCCTTCGCGCTGGAAATAAATCCCGCGCAGATTCATGGCCGCAATTCTTTCCGCTTTTTCCGGCGGCAGCTTGCGCGCGATCCAGGCGAAGGAATGCGAACCCGCCAGGCGCGTGGCGATCTCGTCGGGTGAAACGTCCAGGACTTTTCCGATCAACCGCGCGACCATGTCGGGATCGGCAATCTCCGAGGGAACCGCGAAGCAGGAATCCACCGGCACGCTCATGGCCAGCGCGTTCAGGTTGCGGTCGAAGATCTCCGCGCGGCCGCGCGCCCACTTCCACAATCAAGCGCTGCTGATGCTGCGCGCGTGAATAGTATTCGCTGTAGCGGAAAAGTTGCAGGTAGGCCAGACGTCCCAAGGCGGCCCCGGTCCAGATCGCGATCAGGCCAGCCACTATCAGTAATCGGGTCCGGGGACTGCGCAGATCCATATGATTCTTGCCGGGGACTCCGGATCAAGAATGCCGCCGTGGACGGTCCGGGAGTCGCAAGTCGGCCGTCATAGAGCCCGCTCGAAAAGTTATTGTTGCGCCGGCGGCATGCCTGCCGGGCGCGCTTCCGCCAGCACCGCGCCGGGCGGCAGATCCATCGGAGCCACCTGGCCGGGCACGGGCGCGGTCAAACCAAGCTGGCGCCGCGCGATGATATCGATGCGTCCGGGCGCGCGCAGGCCCGCCACTTCCAGTTTGAGTTCCTGATTGAGTTCCGCGGCCTGGGAACGCTCGCCGCGCAGCGATTCGAGCTGGTAGCGCAGCTGGATCGTCTCGAAATGCTGCCAGGCATACAGGAATGCGCACAAGGCGATCGATCCGCCCAGCAAAACCAGGCGCGCGCATTCGCGCATGCGATTGGGCGCCATCGGGCGCACCAGGCGCGAATTATCGATGTGTTTGACGGTAAAAAATTCGGTCATTGCTGCCACGCTTTCCCTTGCGGCGCCCCGTGCTGGCCCGCCGTGGCGGGCTGGTCGGAGTCGATTTTCTCGGCAACGCGCATTTTCGCGCTGCGGGCGCGCGGATTGGCCGCAATTTCCGCGTCCGAAGCTTGGATCACTTTCTTCGTCAAAATCTTCAGCGCGCCCTCGCGGGCCAGCCGCTGAAAACACTGCTTTACCGGGCGGTCTTCGAGCGAGTGATAGCTGAGCATCACCCACCGGCCGCCCTGAGATAGTGTGGCAGGAACCCTAGAAAGAAACTGCCCGAGTTCCTCCATCTCTCGATTCACCGCAATCCGCAGCGCCAGAAACGTTTTTGTCGCGGGATGCAGCTTCTGCCTTCCCCTTACTTTTCGGGCCCCTGCCACAACCGTTGCCAGGTGTTCGGTGTCCCGAATGGGACGCGCACGAACGATGGTCCTGGCGATTCTGCGTGAATCCCGCTCTTCCCCGAGCTGATAGAGCAGGTCGGCGAGTGCTTTCTCTTCCGCCGTGTTCACAATGTCTTCTGCCGTCTCTTCCGTGTCGCGGTCCATGCGCATATCGAGCGGGCCGCGCTCGCGAAAGGAAAAACCGCGCTCGCCCAGGTCCAGTTGCATGCTCGATACGCCCAGATCCGCCAGCACGCCATCGGCGGGGGGGAGCCTTCGCTCCGCGAAAACCTCGCCGATTTGTGAGAAGTTGGCGTGCACCAAAGTCACCTTGTCCCCGAACTCCGCCAGCCTGCCGCGCGCGATTTCCAGCGCCGCCGCGTCGCGATCCAGGCCTACGAACTGCCCCCCGGCCCCGAGCCGCCGGACGATTTCGATTGCGTGTCCCCCGAGCCCCACGGTCGCATCCACATAGAGACCGCCGGGCTTTATCGCCAGCCAGTGGATCGTCTCTTCGACGAGCACTGGCGTGTGCTTCGCGTCCAAACTAAATGCCCAGCGTCGGCCAGAGCCTTTCGGTCTTCGTCCGTCATCTGGTTCTTATTCATGTTGTCCATGAACCGAGTCGTGGTTCCAAACTTCCAGATACGTCAGTTGACCCATCACGTCCACGTCACCCTTCATCTGCGCGGCTTCCCGAAGCACCGGCTGGAATCAGGATTCTGCCCTGCCCGTCGATTTCCACCGCCTGACCGTAATAGTTGGTGCGGGTCAGGAATTTTTCCTTGGCCTGGTTATAGGAAGGAGATCTTCGCCAACTTTCTCTTCGATCTCTCCCCAAGCCTTCATCGGGTAAATCCGCGCGCGAACCCCGTCTTCACTGGTGACGTAGAAGCGATCACCGTGCTCTTTGAGCTCTTCCAGAAAGGCCGCGGGAATCTTGAGACGGCCCTTCTCGTCCACTTTTGCCGGTATGTTTCCCCGTAGCATGGTAGTCGTCTGCGCAAAGAGCATGAAAAGTGCTCGCCCCTTACTTCTGGAGTGCTTCACTGAACCACCGATACACCACTTGGCCTATCCGCTGCACCACTGAACTTCACTTGCTACCACTCTGCTCCACTTTGTGCCACGATTCTAGACAGGTTCGAAAACTTGTCAAGAGAAAACTGGAAGGTTAGTGAAAATTTATTGTGGAAATCGAATGCGGCTTGTGGAGTGGTTTTGAAAAACCACTACAGGTAGTGTCTACCACGTGAATCGTGACTAGGCTTAGAGAGAGGCTTTCCCACAACGACCCACGAAATTGTTTCGAAACAGTTACGGGGGCCACACTTCGGATTCATTCCGAGGGTTTCAAAACGCATTTTTCGAGTTGCGCATCGCGGAATAGCCTGCGCGGAATTATTCGGGGAGTTTGCGGAAATCAAACGAATCATGCAGCGAGGAACGCAGACGAAGCGGACACAATCATCCTACCTCCCATTCAAATCAGGGGCCATGCCGACGTGCAGGTGGGCGAGTTGGCCGAGCATCTCGCGGTCTTCCAGGTTCAGGCCTCCGACGAAACTGGGATCGCTCAGCCTGGCTTGGCGCTCCGGTTCGCTCAAATCGCGAAGCTGATGCAAGCGCTGCATGATCGCCTGGCGGCGTGGCGGAGGCAACTGCTGCCAGCGCGGGAGCAGCGTCTGCTGAACTTCGCGCCGCTGTTCGGGTGTCATCTGCTCCCAGACTCGCTGGCGCTCGCGGAATTCCTGCTGCTGCGCCGGAGTCAGTTGATTCCAGGCTTGGAGACGCTGGCGGATTCGCGCCTGCTGGTCCGGCGGCAAATTCCTGAAGCGCTGGTTGTTCTGGAAGAACTTTTCCTGCCTGTCGGGAGGCATATCCTGGAGGCGCTCGAACACCTTGGGCGGCAGGTTATTCCTGTTCCCGGGGTTGACACCGGGACGATTGGCGTTCGGGCCTTTCGGCTGCGGGAACTGCGCCCGGCGCGGTGGCGCCTCTGCCTGGCCAATTTTGCTGAACTTTTGACCGAAAGCGGGCGAACAGAGCAAGCCCGCCGTGAGAAAAGCAGCCAAAACCGTCCCGAATTGGAGATGTAGTTTCATTCCCTGGTTTCGTTGGTCACTTCTCCAGCAGCAGGAGCGTTCGGCGGAGTCGGCAGTTCGGAAAGCGCGTCGAACTTCGAAAGTACGTCGTAGTTTTCGAGCACCGGCAGATCCCGGATCATGCCGAAATCCGCTTCCACCAGGCTCCGGCTCATCTCCGTCTGATCGGTCGTAATCCGCGGCATCGAAGCCATCCACACCGACACGGCGACCAACGCCGTGACGGCAAACGCGAGCCTGGGCGAGGGCAGCCAGCCCCAGAACCCGCGGCGCGCGGGCTCCACGGCAATGCGCGCGCGCAGCGATGCGTCAAACGATGGCGATGGCGAAATCTCCGGGAGATCGTCAAGCGCGCCCCACAGGGCGCGGAATTCCTCAGCGCGATTGCGGCAGCCGGAGCAGCCGGCGAGGTGATCCTCGACGGCGCGCCGCTCGGCAGGCTTGGCGCGGCCGTCGAGGTACTCGATTAATTTATCTTCCATTCCCGCACAAGATTTCGCGGTTCGTTCCGCATTTCGTTCCGTATTGCTCATAGGGCCCTCACTTCCCTCAGCGCGCATGGCTTGAAACTCCCACAGAATTCACGAGCGGCGCAAGCTCCACGCGCAGGGTTTCATACGCACGGAACAGGAGTGACTTCAGCGCACTCTCCGAACATTCCAAAATCCGCGCGATTTCATCGTAATCAAGCTCCTGGTACTTGTGCAAAAGCACAGCCGCCCGTTGCTTTTCCGGCAACGCATGGACGGCCCGCAGGATCAGCTGCGAGCGGGTGCGCTCCACTAACTGTTGTTCCACGCTCGGCTTACGATCCGGGACTTCCATGGCCGGCTGCTCGTCATCACCGACATCCGCTGTATGATCCATCGAGATTTCCAACTGGCGATGACGGTTGTCTCGAACAGAGTTCAGCGCAAGATTCGTGGCGATGCGGAACATCCAGGTGGTGAACTTCGCGCTGGGAGCGTACTCTTTACGAGCGCGGTAAACACGGAGAAACACTTCCTGGGCCAGGTCTTCCGCAACGGCCGAATCGCGCACCATGCGGTAGAGAAAATTGACGAGGGGAGTCCTGTACTTGCGGAGCAAAAGCTCGAAGGACAGTTCGTCCCCGGCTTTTACGTCCAGCATCAGTTGGACGTCGGTCCTCGCCATAGCCTCCACACTTATACAACCCGTGCCGGGTCTAAAAGTTGCAGAAGAATTACCTGCATCGAACCATCTGCTCCGGGGAGCAGGTCTTGTGGATTCTACCTTATCTGGAACGAAATCGAGTAGTCCTTTGGCCGCAGGAGGTTCCTCCTGTGCATCTCAATTTAAAGGACATACGAGCACAGGCCGCTCCTCTTCAGGGGTGAAACAGCTTGCCCAGGAGCAGCATCAAGGCAACGCCCAGGAAAACGAGCAATGCCATCCGGGTATCGGGCTCGCGGTTCACCTCTGGGACCAAATCGGTCGCGGCGACGTATAGAGTGACTCCCGCGGAAATCGGCAAAGCGTAGCCCACCTGAGAGTGCAACAGGCCCATCAGGAGCACGCCGGCGACTGTGGCCACGCCCAGCCAGATGGCGGCCAGCAGGGCCGTGCGGCGGCTCTGCCCGCTCGCCAACATAAGCGACGCGACCGTGAAGCCTTCGGGGATCTTATGCAGCGCGATGGCCAGGAAGATCACTCCGCCCAGCCAGCCTGAAACAAGAAATCCCGAGGCAATTGCCACGCCATCAAAAAATGTGTGAATCGAGAGCCCGAGCAACGCGGAAATTCCGGCGTGACCCGGCACAAATTCCTCGGTATGCGTTTCTTCGCCGAAATGGAAGTGCGGCGCCAGGTTGTGCTCGAAAAAATGAACGATGAAATAGCCGACCAGCACGAAAAAATAAGCGCGGTTCCCCGCCAAAGCCACCGACTCAGGCAGAATTTCGAGAATGGACGCGGCCAGCATGAAACCTGCGCCCAGTGCGAGGAAGTATTTCAAATATTGCCGCGACCATTCCCGGTGGAGGATAAACAAGCCGCCGAGAATGTTGGCCGCAGCCGCGGTCAGGCCGAGTAGCAGCGCCAGGAGAGTGTGGGAAGCCGGAATGGTCTGGGCGATCGGCATCGTCAGCCCCGCATCGTCAGCCGCTATGCCGGAACAGAATGACGTCGCCTTCCTGGACGACGTACTCTTTGCCTTCCAGGCGCACCTGCGCCTTCTCGCGCGCCGCCGGGAGGCTTCCCGCCGCCAGGAGATCGTCCCAGCGAACCACTTCGGCGCGAATGAAGCCGCGCTCGATGTCGGAATGAATTGCGCCGGCTGCTTTCTGCGCGTTCATGCCGCGCTTGATCGTCCAGGCGCGCACTTCGGGCTCGCCCGCGGTGAAAAACGACGTCAGCCCGAGCAGGTGATACGTGGCCTGAATCAAGCGATCGAGTCCGGAGGACTTGAGGCCATACGCCACGAGCATTTCCGCGCCTTCGGCAGGCTCCAGCTCGGCCAGTTCCGCTTCGATGCGACCGCAGATGGAGACGATGGCGGTGTTCGGACGGCCCACAAGTTTCGCAAGATTGTGGCGCTCGACGGCGGTATCGAGTTCAGCGACTTCACTGTCGCCAAGGTTCAATACGTACAGCATCGGCCTCTGCGACAAAAATTTGAAGCCGGTGATCAGCTTGCGCTCTTCGGGATTGAATTCGAGTTCACGCAGCGGCTTCTCCGATTCAATCGCGATCCGGCAACGGTGCAGCAGAGCCAGCTCCTGTTCGAGAATCGGCTCTTTTTTCTTCTTCAAATCTTTTTCGACGCGCTCGATGCGGCGCGTAATCTGGTCGAGATCGGAGAGCATGAGTTCGAGGTCCAGCACCTCGGCATCGCGCAGCGGATCGATCGACCCCGCCGAATGCGCCACGGCAGGATCGTCAAAGACGCGCAGCACGTGGGCCAGCGCATCCACTTCGCGCAGTGGCGCCAGCACGGCGGAATCTTTCGTGCGGTCCTTCACCATCCCGCCGACGTCTACGTATTCAACGGTGGCATAGGTAATTTTTTTTGGATTATAAAGCTTGGCCAACTGTTCGAGGCGCGGCTCAGGCACTCGCGCAACGCCCACGTGCGTGGCCGCGCGCGACGCCTTCTCGTCCAGGTGTGCGCGAGTCAGAATTTTGAAGAGCGTAGTTTTGCCGACTTGCGGAAGCCCGATGATTCCCGTTTGCATAGGCTGCAAATCGTAGCATACCAATGCACGCGACGCCTCACGGCGCAGGTCCTGGAGGTAGGCCAGTTCCCGATAAGCGAACCGATCAGGACTTGGCCTCTACGATCGGGAAGCTGTCAATTCTGTTGCCCCAGATTTCCAATTTGAACTTTCCTTACGAACTTTCGGAGGTTCGGCGACACCTGTATTTATGCGCGTTGGGACGCGGTCAGGACGGCTGGGAGGTGCCCACCCAGTGGGTGAGAAACAAAATCAGCCTTCTCCCTGTAAGACAAACACCGACAAATCTTTCAGACTGCGTCCCACGAAAGAATCAGCCTGGGGCTGATGGACAGGATCGGCGCCGGGATTTATTCTCTAATCCGATGCTGTAAAGGAACCAAATTCTCTCGAAGAGCAAACTGAACGTAAATGGGAATATGACGTTACGAAATTTGTCGAGAGCTATAATATCAATGGATCGTATTCCGGTGACTCGCATCTGAGCCGATCAGTAAATGTGCCTCCGTTGGGGTGCTGAAAGACAACGAGTTCCGCGATTAAATCATACCAGCGCGGGGGCTGCACCTTACCCTAATGTTTGGTGTCCTACAGACTGCATGGAAGGTAGGAAATACAGTGCTCCCCGGCGCAAAATTTCCGGCGTAGGCTCTTGCCGCGACCGTTGGCACGGAGGCCATATCTGTGAGGCGTCTCCGGCGTTCCATCCCACTAGAACGGAGGATTATTTTGGCACGAAGAGAAGGGCAACCGGTGCAGTCTGGTGAACGAACCAATGCGCATGGAAAGCCTGTAAGCAATAAGATTCTCCTGGCCCTTCCCGATAGCGAATATCTCTCCGTCCGTCCACACTTGGAATTCGTGGAGTTGCCCCATCACCTAATCCTTCACGAGCCGGACGATAGCCTGCATTTCGTTTATTTCCCGAACGGAGGCTTACTCTCTATTGTCGTCGTGATGGAAAGCGGAGAGACAGTGGAAGTGGGTATTGTGGGGAAAGAAGGAATTGCGGGGATACCCTCGGCGGTCGGTTTGACGAGGAACCCGTTTCGCGAGGTGGTACAAATCGCGGGGGACGGATTCAAGATAAGAGTGGACGTGTTGCAATACACTCTGCGGTTATGTCCACAGCTTCAAATCATGATAAGCCGATATATCGTGCTTCACTGCTTGCAAGTTTCACAATCGGCTGGGTGCAACCGGCTGCACAGCGCGGAGCAGCGTCTGGCGCGGTGGCTCTTGATGACCCAGGATCGAGTGGATTCCGGGGTGTTGTCGATCACCCATGATTTCCTGGCAACGATGCTCGGGACAGACCGGCCGACCATTAGCTTGGCCGCGGCTATTTTGCAGAAAAAAAAGCTGATCGAGTACCCTCGTGGGGCCGTGAAGATCCTGAACCGCACGAAACTAGAACGCTCCGCATGCGAGTGCTATGGAATCATCCAGCAGCTGAACGGAGAGCTGGGATTAAAATAACATCCAGGCTCATTGTTCGACGGGAGACAGACAGGAACTGTCCCAGATAGGTACACTTCCGGTGAATAGGACTTGGTGGCTTTTATGGGGTCAAGAGGCGCAGCCGAATCGAACGGACGAATGGTATGTGATTCCGGCGCTGGTCTCCCGGATAGGGTTGCAGCGAAAATGCCAGACGAAGAGTGGATCAAAACACTTGCCGACGGCAGAAAAGTGAAATTCATCTACCAAGAACTGCCGGAAGACGGGGCGTTTATGACCGCGCAGATTGCGGCCAATGAAATCGTCTATTCGGTCCTATTGACCAATGCAAGAAACCCGGTGAGTCGCGAAGATGTTGAAAGTCGTTTCCAGAGCGAGCTTTCGAAGAGGTAAGTATACTCGATTGGTGGCGCTATGAAATCCATCGCGCGTTCCAACAAGATACGATCCAAGAAAGTACCTGCCTTCAACGCCCAAGCGTTTCTCGATTCAGCCGGCTTGTCGAGAAGAATTGTGGAGTATCGAGGATCACAGAAGATCTACTCGCAAGGCGATCCCACGAATACTGTCTTTTACATTCAAAAAGGCGGAATAAAGCTGTCCGTGGTCAATGAGGTTGGCAAAGAAGCAGTCGTGGCGGTGCTTGGACCCGGCGACTTTTTTGGTGAGGGAGGCTTGGCAGGTCAGGCGGTTCGAATGGGGGCGGCGACCGCGATCGCACCGGCGACTTTACTCGTGATTGAAAAACAAGAGATGATTCGCACGCTCCACGCGGAGCGTGCGTTCTCCGACCGTTTCGTGACGTATATGCTGGCGCGGAACATCCGAATCGAGCAGGATTTGATCGATCAGCTCTTTAACTCCAGCGAGAAACGCCTGGCCCGAACGCTTCTGCTGCTCGCTCGCTATGGCAAGGAAGACCAGCCTCAAAAAATGGTTCCCAAAGTATCGCAAGAGGTGCTGGCGGAGATGATCGGGACAACGCGCTCCCGGGTCAATTTTTTTATGAATAAATTCAGAAAACTGGGCTTCATTAAGTACAATGGCGGGCTGCATATCAACACTTCCTTGCTGAGCGTTGTCCTGCACGAGTAGCTCTTGACCCCACTGCCTTAGTCTTTTAAGCTGCGCCTTCGATTTGCGTCCGCCATGGCAAAGTCTCACTACCCCGTCGACGCCGCTCTCGCGATGCAAGCGCTTTCGCGCGCGGACCGTCGCCTGGCTAAAGTAATTCGCCGCGTCGGCTGCTTCCCTACGAAGAAACGAAAGCCGCAACACCCGTTCGCGAGCCTGCTTCAGGCCATTGTCTATCAGCAAATCGCTGGGAAAGCGGCGGAGGCAATTTTCGGGCGCGTGAAGGCGCTTGGCGGCAGCGGCTTTCCGACGCCGGAAGAAATTCTGCGCGCGCCCAAAACGAAATTGCGCCGCGCCGGGCTTTCGCGGCAAAAAATCGCGGCCGTGAAGGACCTGGCGGCAAAGACGCTCGATGGGACCGTCCCGCCGCTTGCCAAAATTCGCCGCATGAGCGAAGAGGAAATTTACGAACGCCTCACCCGAGTGCACGGGATTGGCGAGTGGTCCGTGCAGATGTTTCTGATGTCCCGGCTCGGCCGGCCCGACGTCCTGCCGGCTCACGACTTGGGGATACGCAAGGGCTTCCAGATCGTCTACGGACACAAGGAGGCGCCCAAACCTCAAATAATCCTTGAACACGGCGAGCGTTGGCGCCCCTACCGCTCGATTGCAAGTTGGTACCTGTGGCGGGCCGCTGATGAAAAGGCGGCGAAACTGCAACGCAAGCCGAAGGCTAAGAAGATTTCTGCCGGGCGGTGAGAAACAGGGCGACGAGGCCGGAGAGAAGGATGGCACTTTCGAGTCTGACGGAATAGACGTGCAGGCGATCGAACGCCACGCGCAGCGGGTTGTCGGCGGGAGTGGCGCTCACCGAACCCATCTGCAGTTTCAGGACATCCATCCGCGCAATCACGCCGTATTGCGAAAGCATGGTGCAGACAAGCATCAAAAAGACCAGCAGCGCGGCGGGCTGGACGAGGCCTCCCACAGATTTTTCCGCAGCCGCGGTGGACAGCAAATACACCACACCCGCAACGATTCCCAGGATATGCAACCTGCCGAGCGCATAGCCTACCAGCGCTCCCGTCAAGTCGTTATTATTCAAAACCGGAAACACCCCCTGCGTGAATACAATAAAAAACAGAATGCTGCCCACCCATGCGCCTAATGAGAAGATTTGCAAAAATCGGAGAGTCGCGGCCGCGAAGGAATCCTTGAGTATGCCTATTTCCTGGCGGGCTCCAAGTAGAGCCCGCACCCTCAGACTATCACAAGCTTCTTGGCGCGATCTGGAGAATCTAATTTCCTCGACTCCCATTGCCAGATACTCAAAGGAAATTCCCGGTTCCTAACGAAATCCCGCCGGTGAGTGATCACCGGCGGGATTTTGCGATGCCGAAACGAGGATTGCCCTTCGTGATTAATGCTTATCGTGGCGCCACGTAAAATATTCCTTTTGTTCAGCGGCAGGGCGGCGGCGAAAGTCCTTGTGATCTCGATGAGTTTCACCTTCCCATCGGTTGTAAAAAACTATTTCGTTGTCATCCCATACGTGGTCATCGTTGTAGTAGCCGTCGTGAACACGGTAACCCGTGCTGACGCGTGCCGCGCAACCGGTGATGATCGCGGTTGAAACAAGGGCCGCGGCTATGACCACCGAAATCAGATGCCGGGATATAGATCGCATATGGCGCCTCCTTAAACTCAAGATACTAAAAATTATATCGAACTTCAACGGTCATGCTAGAAGGAGAAATACCGAATTGGAGACGGGAAATGCTGTAGAACGACATTTCCAATTTGGCGGGTTCATTTGTGGGACTCAGATTGAAAATCTGGATTCATGTTAACGTTGTTGTGTTCAGCAACAAATGCGCCTTGCTCTCATCTGCGCGTGTCTTGTTCTGGGTCCCTACGCTCATTCAGCCGCCGCGCAATCTAGTGCGCCAGACGGGCCGGAAGCGAATCCCGGACGCCCAACCGTTTCGACTCCGGCAACGCTGACTCCGGTGGGGTATCTCCAGTTTGAAACCGGGGCGCTCGCCGCGGATCACTCGCCGGAATTTTCGTCTCGCTACGGTTTGAACGAAGTCCTGAAACTTTCCGTGGCTCCGCGTTTGGAATTACTGGCTTCGGGCGAGCCGGTCGCGCACTTCACCGCTGACGGACGCACTGCAAACAAAGTGGCCGATGTGTTTCTCGGCGCGCAGGCGATGATCCTTCCAGGCGAGGGATCGAGGCCCACGATCGCGGCGAGCTATTTCCATCGTGTCTACGACGGCGGCGCGCCGGAATTGGATTTCGGCAGTCCCACGAACTCTTTCCTGCTGCTGGCCAGCGCTGACGTGAAGGGATTCCATTACGACGCAAACGCAATTTTCACTGAACTGGTCCAGGAACCGGTTCGCCGAGGGCAGTTTGGCCAGACGCTTTCCATTTCCCATCCGCTCGCGGGAAAGTTTGCGGTGTCCGGTGAAATTTGGCACTTTACGCAACCCTTCCTGCGCGGCCATGCGGTGGGGAATCTTTGGGCGGTGGGCTACACAGCTCGAAAAACGCTCGTGCTAGACGCAGGATTCAACCGGGGGTTGACGGGCACCTCTACCCGCTGGGAAGCATTCGTGGGATTCACCTACTTGCTTCCCCACAGGCTTTTCGGAAAATGACCGCCCCGTACACTTTGGACGCACATTCGCGCACGGGCCGGGTTGCCCCTCTCTTGCCGCTTTTTGAACACAAGTACCCGGCCAATGTTTTCAAATGTTTGTGAAATGATGGCAGAATGGAATGGGCATGGTGGGCGATCAAGGACTTGAACCTTGGACCTCTCGCGTGTGAGGCGAGCGCTCTAACCACTGAGCTAATCGCCCATGAGGCGAGATTCGTTTGTAACAGAAGCCGCCCGGGATTTTCAACCATATGACCACGGCCACGGCAAACCAGATTGCGCAGTTGCAGAATTCGATCGCGCGCGTGATTCGCGGCAAAGACGAAGTCATCCGCCTCTCCATCGTGGCGCTGCTGGCCAAGGGCCACTTGCTGATCGAAGACGTACCCGGCGTGGGCAAGACGACGCTGGCGCAGGCGCTGGCGAACTCTTTCCACTGCTCGTTCCAGCGCATTCAATTCACTTCGGACCTGCTGCCTTCCGACGTGGTGGGCACCAGCATCTTCAACCAGATCGAACAGCGGTTCGATTTCAAACCGGGCCCGATTTTCGCCAACATCGTATTGGCGGACGAAATCAACCGCACGACGCCGAAAACGCAGTCGGCGCTGCTCGAAGCCATGAACGAAGCGCAAGTAACCGTGGACAACCACGACGCACAAGCTGCCGCGGCCGTTCATGGTGCTCGCAACGCAGAATCCCATCGAGCACCACGGCACGTATCCCCTCCCCGAATCGCAGCTCGACCGGTTCCTGCTGCGCACCGGCATGGGGTATCCCGTCGCGCGAAAGCGAGCGGGAGATCATGCAGCAGCACACCGGCGGACGCGATGCGGCGTCGGAAGTCTCCGCCGTGATGGAGGCGGGCGACGTCGAAATGATGCAGCGCGCGGTGGAACTGGTGCGCGTCGACGACAGCTTGCGCGACTATGCCATCGACATTGTCGAGCGCACGCGCCACACCGAACAGCTCACGCTCGGCGTGAGCCCCCGCGGGCTGCTGATGCTGCAGCGCGCGGCGCAGGCTCGGGCTTTTCTGGAAGGCCGCGAATTCTGCACGCCGGACGACTTCAAGCAACTCATCCTGCCGGTTTTCGCGCATCGCGTGGTGGTCAACACGCGCTATGCGACCACGCAGAAGAAAGGGGCGCAGGTGGAAGCGATCCTTCGCGAAATTGTCGAATCCACGCGCGTTCCCCTCTGAGGAAAGCCTGACTTCGATGAATTTCGAATCCCTCGAACGACGGACGACGGCTCGAGTTGGACCCCCCCTAAATAAACGGTGGCATGGCCTCGACCGGCCCAGTTGGCGTAGTTTCGTCGTCGCCTTAGTGGCGCTCGGGGCCGCGCTGTTCCTGGCGCTGTATTCCGGAGCGGCGGCGGAAGGAGGACACCTTCTCCTGGCCGCCATCTCGGCGCTCGCGGCGCTGGCGCTGGCGGGCTGGGTAGCGCTGACGATCGTGCCGGTGCTGGCGCGGCGCACGCCGCTGTGGTGGCTTTCCTACCAGATCGATTACAAGCTCACGCGCGAGGGCATGGTTTACCTGGGCGGCAGTTCTCGTGGTCGCGCTGGCGGCGCTGAATACGGGAAATAATCTTCTCTTCATGATCCTGGCGTGCCTGCTCGCGGGCGTGCTGATTTCGGGCCTGCTTTCGCGGCTGGTGCTGAGCGGCGTCGACGTCCGGCTCGAACTGCCCGAGCACATCTTTGCGGGGCGGCCGATCATGGCGATCGCCGAGCTTCACAACACCAAGCAGACCATGCCGTCGTTTTCCGTACTGCTGGTGAGCGAGGAAAAACAGAAAACGAAAAAACAAATCGCCGCCAACGCGGCGCCGAACATTCTTGCCCGGCCAGTGTACTTCCCGCACGTTCCGCGCCAGCAGACCGTGCGGCAAAACGTCGAGCTGACGTTTCCCCGGCGGGGAATTTACCGGCAGGATGCGCTCGGATTGCGCACGAAATTCCCGTTTGGCTTTCTTCAAAAAACGCGCCGCGTCGATTCGGAAGTCGAAGCCCTGGTGTATCCGCCCGTCGAGCCGACCGAGGAATTTTATGAAATTCTGCCGCTGGTCAGCGGAGAACTGGAAAGTTACCAGCGCGGGCGCGGGAACGACCTCTATTCCATTCGCGACTACCAATTCAATGACAGCGCCCGGCATGTGGACTGGAAAGCCACGGCCAGGACCGGAGTCCTGCAAGTCCGCGAGTATGCGCGCGAGGACGAGCGGCGCGTGCTGCTGGCGTTTGATCCCTTCCTGAATTCGCGCGAAGAGACTCACCGAGCTTGCCGCGGCCGATTCGAGCGCGCCGTGGCGCTTTGCGCGGGGCTGGCTTGGCATTTTTATGAAATCAATTCGGTGCTCGAGTTCCGCTCCGCCGGGTTTTGCGACGCCGCGAGCCACTGCCGGAGAAATCGTCTACGACGTGCTGCGGTGCCTGGCCCGCGTGTCGCCGCTGAAGGCGCAGCCGGACCGCAGCTTTCTCGATTCGCTGTCGGATGCGCCCGACATTTTCAAAATCGTTCTGACCAGCCAGCCGCGCGGCTCGATTCCCACGCAGCTGTGGAGTTCCTCGTACATTTCTGTTCGTGCCGTCGCTTTAGGTTTTTCTTTGCTCTCGTAGGCTGCCCACGTTTCTCACGAGTATGTTACCGGAAGCTACCTCATAAATCGCCTCATCGCCGTTTTCTCGGCTCGGAACTCAACCACAATGACGCGCCAACGGCGCGGAGGATGCCAGCCCGGGGCAACGCCCCGGGGACGTGTCCGAGTCCATGTCCCGCCCTGCAAGGGCGGAGGATTCCTCCGCCCTTGCAGGGCGGACCGATCGATTCCGAAACCCAGGGCGTTGCCCTGGGCTGGAGTGCGGCGGCGCTTTCAGCGCCGCGACCACAGTTGTGCAAATCCGATTTCACCTGTCTTGACGGTTGGCCATTTATTAAAATGGCTTCACGCGCGATTCCCGCTGGAAATCCCGATGTGCGACAATGTGTGTCGTGAGTCTCGTGGCACTCTCCGCGCCGGAAATCGGGAAATTCAGGCGCCGACTGCTCGCCTGGTTTTCCGCACGCAAACGCGACCTGCCCTGGCGAAGAACGAAAGACCCCTACCGCATCTGGCTTTCGGAAATCATGCTGCAGCAGACGCGCGTTGCGGCGGTCGTGCCCTACTACGAGAGCTTTCTCCTGCGGTTCCCGGACATGCAGGCGCTGGCGCGCGCGCAGACGGAAGCCGTTCTCAGCCACTGGTCGGGACTCGGATATTACAGCCGCGCAAAAAATCTGCTTCGAGCGGCGCAGGAAATCGATGCGCGTCACGGCGGGCGTTTCCCGAGCGAGTATGACGCGGCGCTCGCCCTTCCGGGCATCGGACGTTACACGGCCGCAGCGGTGCTGAGCATTGCCTATGACAAGCCACTGGCCGTGCTCGATGGAAATGTGGCCCGTGTCCTGGCGCGTTTGGGCGCCGTGCGCGGCGACGTTCGCGCCCCCGCGCTTTGGCAAAAACTGGAAACGACGGCACAGGATTTACTAGCGCGAAAAAAGCCCGGCGATTGGAACCAGGCCATGATGGAATTAGGCGCGACGGTCTGCACACCAAAATCGCCGAAGTGCGGGGAGTGTCCGGTCGCCCATTGGTGCCGCGCACGGAAACTGGGTATTGAGGAGCAGTTGCCCGATGCCAGGAAGAAACGCGCGCCGGTGAAGATCACGCTCGCGGCTGCCGTGCTTGTGGACCCTCGCGGGCGGACTTTCCTCGTGCGGCAAGCCGGCAATGATGGAGCTCTCTTCTCGCGGATGTGGCAGTTCCCCGCTCTCGAAACGAGTACTGATGCGGCTTCCGGTCTCGCAAAGTACCTACGCGAAAAATTCGGGGTGAAAGTCGCAGACGAACAGTTGATACGACTCAAGACCGCGCGTCATGCTGTGACTTATCGTGAGATTCGTCTGGAGCCTTTTCTGATTCCAGTGGAACGCCTGCCGCAGATCGCGGGCGCGCGCACGCCTCTTCTGGGGCGATTCGGAAAACTTCCGGTATCGAGCGCCACGCAAAAAATTGCCGGCGTGGCGCTCGCACATTCCAAAGACCCGCCCAGAGCATGAGAGGAACGTGATCGCGTTGTATCACGTAGAATCAAAGTGGTGGCCAGTTTCCGAGAAGCTTATCAGGAGGTGGAGAAATTAGGCGCTCTAATATCCCTTTCGTTAGTGGTGGCGCTTGCTCAAGAGCCTGAGTAGTTGCAAAATCAAATTAATGATATCGAGATATATTTTGATGGCGAGATGCATGGCATCTGGCCAAGTGTTGTCGCCAGCATTCTCCTTTTTCAATAGCGAGTTAAAATCAAAAACCAAATAGAGAGTAAAGATAGCCACACCAAATCCAGATAATATCCTTTGCTTGATCCCATCCATCGAGGCGAATAGATTGAAGAGGCTGAACAGAAGGAGAATAGATAATGCGATGAAGAGTGGGAGTTGGAGGAATCCAAAATCAACATGTGAATATATCCCGATGAGAGCCGTCGCCATGACGATGAAAGAAGTTAGGGCTAGAACTTTACGGCCCAATCCTTCTTCAACGTTCAACAACACGTATTCTAGCTCTATACCTGTGAGGAATGACCAAGCCGAAAAGAGCGGGAAAGAAACGCCCAATGGTTGATTAATTCCCCAAAATAGCAGCAATAAAAATAATCCAACGCTGAATATAAGAATTGAATAGAAAAACTTGCTCGAAAAGATCCAACGATAACGTGGGTCTGTATCTTCCGCCACACGTGTCAAAATATTTTCGTCGTCCGGCTTATCCGTATAGGGATTCGCTTTTTCAAGTTTCGGGTCAATGCGTTTGAAAAACAGAAATACGAAATGGGTCGTGAGCCAAGTGATAAAAAGCTGTGCGCTAACGACAAAAAATATTTTCGAGAACAAGGTCGGGAAAAGATTGTTCACTTTATGTAACAACCCCCCATTGTTTGACGCCTGCAACAGCCACTGACCTTGAGTCTATCTTGAACCGGAATTTCCGGTATGGACTTCCGAATCGCGCATCGTACGCTTATTCTGCCCCCGACACAACGAATTACCATGATAGCAATCCCAATCGGAGAGATACTGGCGGCCAAGTCTTGATAAACGCATTATCGGTAACTGACCCTCTACCAGAATCAAGCGATTCGTGTGTTTGCAACCATCGGCACATTAGCTGATTGGTCCTAATCACGCGTGAAAAGCAAGCGAGATGTTAAACTTAAAGTTCGCGCCATGGACACCGCAGGCTCCATTCCCGAGGCTCAACCCGCTGGTGGGCTCCAATCCCGCGAAGTGAGCGGGCCCACACCCGATTCCGGGATCTCTCCGCCCTCAAACGCCACTTTGAAATCTCTCTCTACTTCCTGCTACTGACCGGCGTCCTAACGCTCGGATCAACCGGAAAACTGGATCTGGTGTCGATCCTGGTGCCGCCGGCCGCCTTGTTGATCAAGGGCTACCGATGGTGGCGCGGGAAGGGACCGGAGCTTTCCAACCGCGTGGGAGGCTGGATCACCATCGGGTATTTCCTATTTTTCCCATTCGACCTGTGGATCATCTCGCGCGCGCTGGCCGCGGATTCGCAAAACCCGGGACTCTACGGAGCGTTGCTGGCGACGGTTCATTTGATGCTGTTCGCCATCCTCGTGCGGCTCTACAGCGCCACGAAAACGCGTGATTATCTTTTTCTGACGCTGATGGCGTTCACTTCGATGCTGGCGGCCGCGATTCTGACGGTCGATACCGGGTTTCTGATCTTTTTCTTTGTGTTCATGGCCCTGGCTGTTTCCACATTTGTCGGTCTGGAAATGTGGCGCAGCGCGCAGGGCGCCGTCGCCCAGCCGATCCAGAACGGCACCCGCGCCGCCCACCGGCTGCACAACGCGTTGGGAGTAACCTCCGCGGGCATCGCCTTCGGGTCGCTCGCCGTTGGCGCCGTCATTTTCTTGTTCCTCCCGCGATTCTCGGGCGGCTACATGTCCGGCCTGAATTTGCAGCCCACGCTGATTTCCGGCTTCAGCGACGATGTCGAGCTTGGCGAAATTGGCGAAATCAAGAAAAGCAGCGCGGTGATCATGCGCATCAATGTGGAGGGCGGCCCGGAAGCGGCTGCCGGCGTGCATTGGCGGGGGATTGCCCTGACCACCTTCGACGGCAGGCGATGGTACAACGGATCGCGCGACCCAACCACGATCCAGCCCTCCTCGGAAAGCGGCTGGTTTCCTCTAGATACCGGCGACCCTGCAAAGCGAAAAATCGGCAG
The DNA here is from genome assembly GCA_963811715.1 of Terriglobia bacterium. Lineage (GTDB taxonomy): Bacteria > Acidobacteriota > Terriglobia > Acidiferrales > UBA7541 > Palsa-360. The sequence goes on along the minus strand of CAWESM010000001.1, from coordinate 212,916 downwards.
GCGGATCCAGTACACCGTACTGCTCGAGCCGATCGCCAGTCCGGCGCTGTTCTTCACCAACCAGGCGGAAAGTGTGCGCGGACGATTCAATGGCGAAGCCGGTTCGAGTTTCATGAGCCAGCGGAGGTCCTACCTTCTGGAGGACTCGACCGGTTCCGTCTCCAACCCCTACCACAATTTTTCACGGATGCAGTACGAGGCGCGTTCCTTGGTGCCGGCCCCGCCGGCGGCGGCTCTGCGCGGTGCCGGTTCGGATTATCCCGCCTCCATGCGTGAAACGTATTTGCAGTTGCCGAAGCTCGACCCGCGCATTCCAGAACTGGCGAAACAAATTACGGCGCGCGCCGGCAATCCCTATGACCAGGCGCGCGCATTGGAGAGCTATCTGCGCTCGCACTATGGCTACACACTCGACCTGACCGGAACGCCGCCGCCCGACCCGCTCGCCTACTTCCTGTTCCAGAAGCGCGCGGGACATTGCGAATATTTCGCCTCCGCCATGACGGTGATGCTGAGGTCGCTTGGCATCCCGGCGCGCCTGGTCAATGGATTCCTTACCGGGGAGTATAACGACGTCGGCGGCGACTTTATCGTGCGCGCCAGCGACGCCCACAGCTGGGTCGAAGTTTTCTTCCCCTCCATCGGATGGCTGACCTTTGACCCCACGCCGCCGGCAGAGGAAGCCGCGCCGGGAATGTTCTCGCGATTCGGGCGCTATTGGGACTGGTTCCAACTGCAGTGGAGCGAGTGGATCATCAACTACGATTTCGTGCATCAGGTCACCCTGGCGCAAAATCTGCAACGCGTGTCACGCGACTGGACGGAACGGCTCCGGAAATCGTTTATGGATGCGCGGCGCGTAGCGACCGACCGGCTGGAACTCTGGCAGTCCCGGGCCATCCACACGCCCGCGTTTCTGCCGGCTTCCTTTGCGATCCTCGCTGGACTCTGTATCTTCGTACTCTTGCTGCAGCCGAATGTGCGGCAGAGGCTCATGACTCTGTGGCATCTGCGCGTCTCGACCTCCACTGCGATGACGCCGCACCTGGCAACAATTCAATACAACGAAATGCTCCGCTTGCTCTCGCGGCGCGGTATCCGCAAGGCCCCGGGGCAGACACCGCTCGAGTTTGCCGGATCGTTGCCGGACGGCAACCTCGCCGAACCCGTCCATGAACTGACCGCGATGTACCACGCGGCGCGGTTCGGCGGGGAGGTTTCAGACCCGCGACGGGCAACTTCGCTACTCACCGAAATTCAAACGCGCATTCAGTCGCTCCTCCGCGGGAACTGAGAGCGGTGCCTTAGTTTGGAACGCAAGTGGTTTTCAGGAGGTCGGGGCTTTAGCGTCTGTGTGACAACCAGAGAATCCTCGTAGGTCATAGCATTAGCCATCAGAGGCATCTTCCGCACCTACGGCGCTAGGCGTCTTCCAATGCCGTGTACCCAGTGCTCCCGCACAGGGCTACAGTCTTCCGCGCCTCCGGCGCTGCATTGCCAATTCCAAGTCGCGAGTGACCAAGGGAAGATTCCAGATCAACCCCAACAAATCCGGAGCGCCGGGGGCGCGACACAACGTAGCCCAGCCCGGAAGGGCTGGGAACGATGGCCATAGGAATTCCGAGCACCGTAGGTGCGACACGTAACGCCCACGAATTGTAGCCCTCACACAGACTCTTTAGCCCCGACATTCAGATTCGCACAACTCGGGGTTTCAGCCCCTGAAGCTCCAGGACTTAAATGCCCCTCTCAGAAGTTCCTGTATGTCGGGGTTGAAGTCGAAGATCCCGGCCCTGCCGGGACCCCGACCTCCTAAATTGCAAGCCTTAGTCTGGTTTCAGAGTGCTTCTCTAAATTTGGTCCCGGCCGAACTGAGCCGACCGAGGGCGGCAAACTCCACGCCATGCTAGAATGATGGTCTCGTCCCGCGGTTGCGGGGCCGCCCTTCATGCCGAAAGCCGGATTCATCAGCCTGGGATGCCCGAAAAACCTCGTGGATAGCGAGGTCATGATGGGCATTCTCGCGCGCCATGGGTATGAATTCACGCCGCGCGCGGAAGAAGCCGAGGTGCTCGTCGTCAATACGTGCAGCTTCATCGCGCCGGCGCAAAAAGAATCGATCGATACGATTCTGGAGATGGCCGAATATAAAAAATTTGGCGCGGCGAAAAAATTGATCGTGGCCGGCTGCCTGGTCGAGCGCTACCGGCAACAAATCCTCGAACAGATCCCCGAAGTGGATGCGGTCGTTGGCACGGGCGAGCTCGAAAACATTCTTGCGGCCGTCGAAGGCGCAATTGCGATTCGATGCGGGGGCCGCGGCAGCTCTTCCCTCGTATCTCTATCACGACCTCACGCCGCGGATTCTCTCGACGCCGCGGCACGCCGCGTACATCAAGATCGCCGAAGGCTGCGATCATCCGTGCACGTTCTGCATAATCCCGCAGCTGCGAGGAAAATTCCGCAGCCGGCGGTTTGAGTCAGTCGTGCGCGAAGCGGAAAGCCTGGCGGCCTCCGGGGTCCGCGAAGTGACGCTGATCGGCCAGGACACCACATCGTACGGGGAAGACCTTGGATTGCGCGACGGCTTGGCGCTGCTGCTCGAACGGCTGGCGGGCGTCGAAGGCCTGCAATGGGTGCGATCCCTCTACTGCTATCCGAACCGCGTGACGCAGCGGCTGCTCGATACCATTGCCGCACACCCGCGCCTGGCGAAATATATGGACATGCCGCTGCAGCATGCCAGCCGCAACGTGCTGGCTCGAATGAAGCGCGGCTCCAACGGCGTGGCGTTTCTGCAATTGCTCGATCGCATCCGCGACGACGATTCCCGGCGTGGCGCTGCGCACTTCGTTCATCGTCGGCTTTCCCGGCGAAACCGATGCGGATTTCCGCGAATTGTGCGGCTTCGTGGAAGCGGCGGAATTTGATTGGATGGGCGTGTTTCCGTATTCGGACGTCGACAATGCATCGAGCTTTGCACTCGACGAAAAAGTTGACGAAGAAACAATCAAGGACCGGCAGAATCGCCTGATGGAAATTCAGCAGAAAATATCGGCGCGCAAACTGCGGCGTTTTCGCGGTACGCGCGCGACCGCCTTGGTCGAAGGGCCCTCGAAGGACACGCCGCTGGTCTGGGAAGCGCGGCTGGAGTGCATGGCGCCGGAAATCGACGGCAAGCTGTACCTGAATGATATTGAAGTAGCGGCACGGCTGCCGTGCCCCTACATGCGCCGAAGCTGCACAGGATCGCGCAATCGAGCGACCTTGTAACCGTCGAGATCACGGAGTCGCACGAGTACGACCTGGTGGGGCGGGTGGTGGAGATATTGGACGTCCCGCGGGCCGCCGCTGCACATGCTGCGGTACCCGGGCCGGTGCAACGTGTGGCCACGGGCGCGGCGCTTCGCATCTTGGCATAGCTGAAAAGAGATACGTGGCAATGAAACTTGCGGGGGATGTTTAGTAGCACAGACTTTAGTCTGTGTGTTCCGCTGTTGGAAAAATCAATATCACACAGGCTGAAGCCTGTGCTACTTAAACCCGCCAAGAATCTGTGAGAATCCTGGAAGCGAAATCAGCGCGGAAATTGCCGCGAGTTTCCGCAAGAAATTTGAATCGGGAGCCTTTGCATGAAACTACGATGCCCCATTTGCAAGCAGCCTACCGATTCGGAAACTTCTCCGGAGTTTCCCTTCTGCAGCATCCGCTGCCGCGAACACGACCTCGGCAACTGGGCCATGGAAAAATACAAAGTAGCCGTGCCAATGATGGACGAATCGGAACCCGAAGAGATCGAGGCGAATGAGCCAGCCCGAAGCGAACACGCCGAACCCGGCGACGAGTAGCCCGGCGCACAAACCCCGCGTCTCGCTCGCGATTGCGACGGCGTTTGGCCTCGGCTATTTGCCAAAAGCGCCTGGAACGTGGGGTTCCCTCGGCGGCGTTGCTCTGACGGCCCTCTTTTGGTTTCGACTTTTTCCATTTAGATCGTTCGATATTTATATCCATGATGTTTACTTCGTGGTGCTGCCGCAGGGGTTGATGATTCTGTTTACGCTATTGATTTCTGGAGTGGGAGTCGTCGTTGCCTCGCGCACATCGAGGTATCTCGGTAAGAAAGATCCCCAAGTTGTTGTTATTGATGAGGTGTCTGGACAGCTCATCACTTACTTTGGAATAGGCGCGGCGACGGCCAACTGGAAATATTTGCTGCTGGGCTTTATACTTTTTCGTGTCTTCGATATCTGGAAACCGTCTCCCGCGCGGCAAGCCGAATCTCTTCCCGGCGGCTTGGGAATCATGGCCGATGACTGGATCGCGGGAATTTACGCGGCGCTGGGGCTGTGGATCGCAAGAGCGGCAGGCCTTTAAGAGCAGCCGCACACAAGGTTTTGCGGGTCGACAAAGTTTTGTGGGTCGCGGCTTCAGCCGCGACATCCAAGAGCCGGACAAACTGGGGCTTTAGCCCCTGAAGTCCTATCGAGTGTGAACCAATGCTTTTTCGCATGATAAGGTCTAAAAGACTCGAGAATTGAATTTGGATACCAACGGCATACCGCGCATCGATCGCATTCTGCCGGGAGCGGCGATTCCCGGCGGAGACGTCACGATTTACGGCAGCGGATTCGTCCCGCGCCCGAACACGCGCCCCCTCGTGCGCTTCGGTGAAACCGAAGCGAGCCTGCTGATCTCCGCGCAAAATCATCTGATCGCGCGCGTGCCGGACGGCGCGGCGGGCGGCATCGTGAGCGTGGAAACCTCGCGCGCCAAGAGCCAGCCTTTCGCATTTCATCTGGGCGTGCAGATTGCCGACAATCTTCATCCGGTAGCCAATCCCGCAGTGGACGTCGAGGGGAACATTTACGTCACCTACAGCGGACAGCGCGGACAGCAAGTCGCCGTCTCGCTGTACAAGATCACGGCCAATTACACGGTGAAGCCGTTCGTCACCGAGCTGATGAATCCAACCGGCCTGGCGCTGGACCGCGAAGGATACCTGTACGTTTCTTGCCGCAACGACGGAACGATCCATCGCGTAACGCCCGATGGCCGCTCGCAACTCTGGGTCGAGGGCATGGGCACCGCGACGGGAATCGCTTTCGATACCGATCGGCAACCTGTTCGTCGGCGACCGCAGCGGCACGATTTTCAAGATCAGCCCCAGCCGGGAGATTTTCGTTTTTGCGACGCTCGAGCCTTCCGTCGCGGCGTACCATCTGGCGTTCAGCCCGACGGGCGAACTGTTTGTGACCGGCCCAACGACGTCGAGCTTCGACCGTGTGTTTCGCATCAATCAGAAGGGCGAGATCAGCACTTTTTTTCGAGGACTGGGCAGGCCGCAGGGACTCGCGTTCGACCGCAAGAGGAAATCTCTACGTCACCGCATCGTACGCCGGACGCCGCGGCATCGTGCGAATCGCTCCCGATGGCAAGGCCGAGCAAGTGCTCGGCGGCAGCGGCCTCGTGGGCCTCGCTCTCGTTGCCGGGGAATCGCGCCATCCTCGCCACCAGCGGCGCGCTCTTCAGCCTCGACTGGGATGTCGAAGGGCTCCCGCTGCCACGATAATCCAACCATGAAAGCTGAGATCATCGCAGTCGGATCGGAACTGCTCACGCCGGACCGGGTGGACACCAATTCCCTTTTCCTCACGGCGCAACTCAACCGGCTCGGCGTCGAAGTGACTCGCAAGACCGTGGTCGGCGACGAACTCGGCGCTCTGCGCGACGCATTCGCGACGCGATGGAGCGCGTCGAGCTCGTGATTGCGAGCGGAGGCCTGGGCCCAACCGAGGACGACCGCACGCGCGAGGCCGTCGCCGATCTGCTGGGGCGGAAGCTGGAGCGCAGCGCGGAAGTCATGAGCAGGATCGAAGCGCGCTTCCGGCAGATCGGCCGCCCCATGTCCACGGTGAACGCCCGGCAGGCGCTCGTGCCGGAAGGCGCGACCGTCCTGGAAAATGCGCGCGGCACCGCGCCCGGACTTTGGCTCGAAGCGCGTGGGCGCATCGTGATTCTCCTCCCGGGCCCGCCGCACGAATTGAAAGCCATGTTCGGCGCGCAAGTGGAGTCGCGACTGGCTCGCCTCTCGACGGGCGTGCGCCTGGTGGCGCGCGAGCTGCGCGTGGCGGGGATGGGAGAATCCGACGTCGATCAGCGCATTGCGCCGATTTACACGCGCCATGAGGACGTGCAAACGACGATCCTAACCGCGCCGGGTGAAATTCAGATCCACCTGCGCACGTGGTCCGCGGACGCGGCAGCCGCTCAGCAGTTGCTTCAGCAAATCCAGGAAAGTATCGTGCTGGCGCTTGGCGAAGCGGTATTCACCACCGAGGGAGAATCGATGGAAGAGGTTGTGGCTCGCGAGTTGACCCTGCATCAAGCGACCATTGCCACGGCCGAAAGCTGCACCGGAGGGCTGCTCGCCGAGCGGCTCACGCGGATTTCGGGAAGTTCCGCTTATTTTTTAGGCGGCGTCGTCTCCTACAGCAACGCGCTCAAATCCGCGTGGGTGGACGTGCCCGCGGAGATCATCGAATCGCGTGGCGCGGTCAGCTCCGAAGTCGCCATCGCTCTCGCCGACGGCATTCGCCGCCGCACGGGCGCGACGCTCGGCGTCGGAATCACAGGCGTGGCGGGTCCCACCGGCGGCACGCCTGAAAAACCCGTGGGCACCGTGCACGTCGCGATCGCCGACGCGGCCGGCAGCAAGGAACGCGGCGTGAGCTATCCCGGCGAGCGCGACCGCATCCGCTGGCAGGCCTCGCAGACGGCGCTCGACCTGGTGCGGCGGTATTTCCTTTACGCGGCTCAGCCCAAGCAGGAGCGCGAAGGGCTGACCGCGTGCGGATCTTCGTTGCGCTGGACATCCCTGAAGAAGTTCACGCGGCCCTGGGTGCGCTCATCGCCAGGCTGCGTCCCGTAAGCCGCGCCGCGCGATGGGCGCGAATCGAAGGCGTGCACCTTACCTTGAAATTCATCGGCGAAGTCCAACCGGAAAAAGTCGAAGCGATCCAGGCATCGCTCTCACAAATTCGCTTTCCCGATCCCACGGGTGCGGGCTCTACTTGGAGCCCGCCAAAATGTATTGAAATGAAATTCTGCAAGGTGGGATTTTTCCCGAATGAGCGCCGGCCGAGCGTGTTCTGGGCCGGAATCGAGGCGGGCGCGGAATTGGGCGCGCTCGCCGCGGCCGTGGAAACCTCTCTTGAGCCGCTTGGCATCGCGAAGGAGCACCGGGCTTTTTCACCCCACCTGACGCTCGCGCGGTTTAAATCTATTGACAAGCTCCGCTAGGAATCGTTTGCAGGCAGCAATCTCCGCAGCCGGTCCGCTCGAATTCGGCCCGCGGCATCGCGAAAGAATTCCATTTGTATCAAAGCATCCTGAAACCTGGCGGGGCGGAATATACTCGGCTGGCGACATTCCGCTTTGCGGGAGGCGAATCGCGGTGAACGAGGCGATGCCAGTCAGCGCTCCGATTCTGTGGCTGCTGGTTTTCCTGGGCTATGTGCTCGGCTCGATTCCATTTGGCTACTTGCTGGTGCGCGCGCGGAGCGGCGGCGACGTGCGCGCGATGGGAAGCGGAAACATCGGCGCGACCAACGTTGCGCGCACGGCGGGCTTCTCCATCGGCGTGGCCACTCTCATTCTCGACGCGGCGAAAGGATTTTTCGCCGTTTGGCTGGCGGGACATTTTTCGGACGGCAACATCCGGTTCATGATGTACGCGGGACTGGCCGCGATTTTGGGCCACGTTTTTCCCGTGTGGCTGAAATTTTCCGGCGGCAAGGGCGTAGCCACCGCGTTGGGCGTATTTCTCATGATCTCCTGGGCCGGCGTCGCGGCGGCCGTCGCGGTTTTCGCGATCGTCGTTCTTTTTTGGCGCTACGTTTCCCTCGCTTCGGTATCCGCGGCGGCGGCTCTGCCGCTGCTCGTCTATTTGCTCTATGCGCCCGGGCACGCGCCTCCGTCCGCCGTAACGGCCGGCACGCTGCTGGCGGCTGCGTTGGTGATCGTGAAGCATCGCGAAAATATCGAACGGCTGGTGGCCGGCACGGAACCGCGTTTTGAGATGGGTCGAAAAGAATCGTGAAGAAAATTGCCATTATCGGCGGCGGAAGCTGGGGCACGGCGCTGGCCATTGCGCTGACACGTTCTTCGCGCCCTCACCGTCTGGCGGTATGGGCGCACAGTCCCGATGTGGTGGAACTGTTGCAGCGCAAGCGTGTCAACGAAATCTACCTGCCAGGATTCGGGTTGCCCGCGGAAGTGGAAGTAACAGGAGCGCTTCCGGAAGCGCTCGCCGGCGCGGAGATCGTATTGGGCGTGATGCCGTCCGCGCACGCGCGCGAGGTCTATCGCGCGATGCGCCCTCATCTCGAGCCTCATGCGGCCTTCGTCAGCGCGACGAAGGGCCTCGAGCCCGCGACGCACGCGCGCATCAGCGAAGTCATCGCCGGCGAGATCTTGCGGATTCCGCCGCCGCGCATCGCCGTGCTCTCCGGTCCGAGTTTTGCGGCCGAAGTCGCGCGCGGCGATCCCACCGCGGTCGTCCTCGCATCCGAGGACGCGTTGTTCGCGACGCAGGTGCAAGAGGAATTTTCGGGTCCGACGTTCCGGCTCTACACGAACGACGACGTGATCGGCACCGAGATCGCCGGAGCGGTAAAAAACGTAATCGCCATTGCCGCGGGAGTTTGTACTGGCCTGGGACTGGGAGCCAATACGGCGGCGGCCCTAGTGACACGTGGTTTGGCGGAGATGACCCGGCTGGCCGTGGCGCTGGGTGGGCGCCGCGACACCCTCGCGGGCCTGGCCGGTGTGGGCGACCTGGTGCTCACGTCGACCGGCGCTCTCAGCCGTAACCGGTCCGTCGGCGTCGAGCTGGGCAAGGGCCGCGAACTCGGAGAAATCCTGAGTGCGACGCGGATGGTGGCCGAGGGTGTTGGGAGCGCGGCAGCGACGCTGGAGCTGGCTCGGCGCGTGGGTGTCGAAATGCCCATCACCGAGCAAGTCCACGCCGTCTTGACTGCGGGCCGCGCGACGCGGGACGCCATCCGCGAACTGATGGAGCGGCGCCTGAAACAGGAGTAGCTGTTAAGTCCTTTCGTTGTACGGCCACGGTTCACCGAGAACGTTCTCCGTGAACGGCATGCCGTGCCCCTACATGTAAGCGAGGAGCAACAAGCTGAGAGCTGTCTTACCCCGTAGCTAATCCGTAGCAAACTGGGTTTCTGTTCTTCTGTCCCTGCGGTGCCCACCGTAAAATTAAGAAGTGGGACCAGCCTAACCGTGGACCTCGAACACATCAAGTCGCGCGTGCTCCGTAGACCGCGCATCCTGTGGATTGTGCTGGGTGCGATGCTGCTGGTCAGCGTGCTGCCTCTGGCCCTCTATCACCGGCAGGTCCTGCAGCTCAGCCAGGCGAAATTGACCGACACCGAGAGCGTCCAGCAGACCGAAGTGACGCGATCGGTCGGTGAAGAAATTCAGCTTTTCGACACCAACCTCTACCAACAATTGATCAGTGAACGGCAGATTCTGGCGCTCACGGATTTGATCGATAAAGTGGACGACTCCCAGCGGGCGCCGCAATTAACCCGCGTGCTTGAAAATTTTGTGGCCAGCAATCCCAACGTTCTGTACCTGACCGCGGTGGGCAAGAACGCCACAGGCACCGGCGCGGGCAATTTCCAGGCGAACCAGGACCCATTCGTGAGCAAGGCGCTGCAACGCGCGTTCACCACGTGCCTGCAGTCGCTGGTGTTTCGCAGCGATCCCCTGGCCATCGGCCCCGAAAGCCGGCCCGCGTTCGTAATGGCCGTGCCTCTGCAAGTGAACGACCAATTTTCCGGGATGCTCGCGGCAGTCGTATCACTGGACGGAATTTTGCGGCGGCTCCAGGAAACCAGCGTGCGCGGGCGAGTGGTCTTTGTCGTCGACCACAGCGGGCACATTGTGGCCCATCCAGACACGAAGCAGTTCGTGCCCGGCGCGGATGCGCGCCCCAGCTCGGCCGTGGTCACCCAAGTCACCGAGCTCCCTAAGGGTCTGCGCACGACCGAGACGCTGCGCCGGTTCACCATGCAGGAAAACGGGCGCCAGGCGGAAATGGTCGGCACCTATAGCACCATTCCGGATTTGAACTGGGCGGTGGTCGCGCAGCGCAGTTTGGACAAGGCTCGCGAAGATGCGGGCGTTACGGAATTGAACGCCCAGGCGCTCAAGTTCGTGCTCGTGGTCACCTTTGCCGCCTTGATTCTCGGCTACCTGTTTGCCGTGGGCATCAGCACGCCGATCCGGGCTCTGGCGGCTTCGACGCGCGCCATCAGCCGCGGTGATTTCCGCCAGCGCACGCCGGTGCAGGGCGCGGCGGAAATCAGTGAGCTGGCCGAAACATTTAACAGCATGGCCGGCGACATCGAAGAATTCGTCGAGCAGTTGAAGCAAGCCGCGGCAGAGAACCACGATCTCTTCCTCGGCTCGATCCGCATGCTCGCCGCGGCCATCGACGAAAAGGACCCGTACACGCGCGGCCATTCCGGACGCGTGGCGAAATATGCCGTGATCGTCGGCCAGCAGCTTGGGCTGTCCGCGCCGGAGCTGGACAAGATCCGCATCTCGGCGCTGCTGCACGACGTCGGTAAGATCGGCGTGGACGACCAGGTCCTGAAAAAACCCGGCAAGCTCACGACAGAAGAATTCGATTTGATGAAGCAACATCCGCTCAAGGGCGCGAACATCATGCGTCCGGTCGCGCAACTGAAGGAAATGCTGCCGGGCATCGAGCTGCATCACGAACATATCGACGGCGCAGGCTATCCTCATGGCTTGCGCGGTGATGCGATACCGATGATGGCTCGCATCATCGCGGTCGTCGATACGCTCGACGCGATGACGACGAACCGGCCTTACCAGTCAGGGATGGACCTGGAATTCGCCATGAATAAAATTCTAGAGCTGGCAGGGACGAAATTCGATCCCGCCGTCGTGGACGCGCTCGACCGCACGGTACGCGCCGGGAAAATCCGGCTGACCGCGGTACTCGTCGAAGTCTAGCGCTCCTTTTTCCTTCCCGCTTCCTCGGTAAATCAATTTCTCGAAGACTGGCCCACCTGGCACAAGCGGCACGGGCTTTTTTGGCGGCCGCTCCGCAACGCTGTGATTAATATTCTTCTGCTAGAATGAATCCTTCGGCGCGCGCGGCCGTTGCATGACTATGTTTTCTATTTTCAAAAAAAGCGAAGGAACGCTGCTCGACCGGCTGAAACAGTCGGTCTCGAAGACGCGTTCGCAGATCGTTGCCAAGGTCGAAGACCTCGTCTCGGGCGAAAAGAAGATTGATCCCGCGCTGCTCACGAAACTGGAAAATGTATTGCTCGCCGCCGACATCGGCCCGAGGACGACGCATCAAATTCTGGAGGTGGTGCGGCAGAAGCTCGACCGGCATGCCCTCAACACGGGAGCGGATCTGAAAGCGGAATTGCGCAATCAGCTCCTCGTCGCTCTGCGCACGTTGCCGTCTCCCAACGGGGCCTCCGCGCCTGCGCAGGAGGCGCGCCCTCACGTGATTTTCGTTGTCGGCGTGAATGGCACAGGCAAGACGACGACCATCGGCAAGCTCGCGCACCGCCTGCGCCAGGAGGGCCGCAGCGTGGTCCTCGCCGCGGGCGACACCTTTCGCGCCGCCGCGATCGAGCAGCTGGGCGTGTGGGCTTCGCGAACCGGCGCGGAAATCGTCAAGACGAAATCCGGCGGCGACCCCGCGGCGGTCGTTTATGATGCGCTGACTTCCGCGCGCGCGCAGAAACGCCGATGTCGTCATCGTGGACACGGCGGGGCGTCTGCATACGAAGTCAAACCTGATGGCCGAGCTCGATAAGATGAAGCGCACGGCTGCGAAAGTGGTGCCCGGCGCGCCGCAGGACGTCTTGCTGGTGATGGACGCGACGACGGGCCAAAATGGGCTTGCGCAAGCGCGCGAATTCACCGCCACCGCCGGCGTTACCGGCATCGTGCTGACGAAGCTCGACGGCACGGCCAAGGGCGGCATCGTCGTGGCCATCACGCGCGAACTCGGATTACCAGTGCGTTATGTTGGAACAGGGGAAACAATGGAAGACCTGGTGCCGTTCGACGCCGAGACGTTCGTCTCTTCCCTGTTCGATTGAGCACTCACAGGCGCGGGCTCTGCGTGGTAGCACAGACTTCAGTCTGTGTGGTTTTGGTTGGGGGCTTGCGCGAGCGGAAACGCGCACAGATTTTAGTCTGTGCTACTGAGTGCGGGCCCTACGCGCCGTCGCCAGCCTCCTCCGCCAGAGCGCTTCGGCGGCGGCGGATAGCGCTGGCTTCCCGCTCGCCGCGCTGCTTTGGCGGGCGAGTGGCGCGTCGGCGACTTGGAGCCCGCCGGAATTTATGAACGCATCCGCATCCTCGGGTACGGTTTCCTCGGTTGCCGCTGACGCCGTCTTCATGGGCCGCGCGTTGGAACTCGCGGCGCGCGGCGGCGCGCTTACAAGTCCCAACCCGATGGTTGGCGCCGTTTTGGTGCGTAAAAGAAAAATTATTGGTGAGGGATTCCACAGGTATGAAGGCGTGCGTCATGCGGAAATTGTGGCGCTCGAAGCGGCAAGCGAACAGTTTGCGGAAAATTCGGGAGGCCTTGTGGGTCGTGCCTTTAGGCACGACAAAAAAGCGGTGATTCCTCCAGGGGTTTTAACCCCTGAGGCTCCGAATGCGCGTACTGCCGCGGAAAGTGACGCCGCGCGCGGCGCGACACTGTACATCAACCTGGAGCCGTGTTGCCACAAGGGACGCACCGGACCATGCACGAATGCGCTGATTTTGGCGGGCGTCAAGCGCGTCGTGGCGGCCATGGAGGACCCCAATCCCGCCGTTGCAGGGCGCGGTTTCAAGCACCTTCGCGCGGCGGGGATCGAAGTCAGCGTCGGGTTGCGCGAGGCGGAGGCGCGCCGGCTTGCCGAAGCATTTGCAAAATGGATCGTCACCCGACAGCCATTGGTGACGCTCAAGTCCGCGCTTACGCTCGATGGCCAGCTTGTCCTGCCCTATGCGCGCGGACGTGCTCGGCCGCCGTTAAAGAACCGCTGGATCTCGTCGCCCGAGTCGCGCACCGAAGTGCAGCGCATGCGTCACGCCTCCGACGCGCTTCTCACCGGCATTGGCACAGTGCTTGGCGATGACCCGCTGCTCACCGACCGTACGGGCTTGCAGCGGCGGCGCAAGCTGCTGCGTGTGGTGATGGATTCGCGCTTGCGCTTGCCGTTACACTCCAAGCTGGTGCGTTCGGCGGATAACGATGTGCTTATTTTTACCCGCGCAGAGGAAGATTCTCCGAAAGCACGCGCGTTGCGCCGCGCCGGAGTCGAAATCGTGAGCGTGGCCGGACGCGGCGAGAAGCCCGACCTGCGCGCAGTCATCGCGGAACTTGGCCGGCGCGAAATATTGAGCGTGTTGCTCGAAGCAGGCGCAACATTAAATTCCGCCGCTCTCGCAGCCGGAATTGTAGATAAGATGCGAGTGTTCCTGGCGCCGAAGATCGCCGGATTCCAGAGCGTCTCTGCCGCGCCGAACGGTTTTCAGTCTGCTTGCGAGCTTCAGAACGTTACGATGGCGCAGTTTGGCGTCGATTTCGCTGTCGAAGGATATCTGCGCGATGTTTACCGGACTCGTTGAGCACGTTGGCACAATCGAATCGCTCGAGCGTGGCGATGCAGGCTTGCCCCCATCCGAGAGGGGCGCCCGAATTCGTGTGAACGCCGGACCGCTCACCGCAGGGCTAGCGAAATCGGGCAGCATCGCGGTGAACGGCTGCTGCCTGACGGCCGTCGAAATCTCTGGGAAAACTTTCGCCGCCGATCTCTCCGGCGAAACGCTTCGGCGGACAAGCTTCGGCGAAATGAAGCCAGGCACGCGCGTCAATCTCGAGCGCCCGCTGACACCGATGAAAGAACTGGGCGGACATTTCATGCAAGGCCACGTGGACGGAGTCGGCCAGGTGGCGCGCCTCGAATCCGAAGGCGCGAACTGGTGGTTCGGCGTCCGCGTGCCCGACGAGCTCGCGCGTTACGTCGCCATGAAAGGCTCGATCGCCCTCGACGGCATCAGTCTCACCGTGGCGGGATGGCACGAGGGCATCGTCGAAACTGCGATCATTCCCTTCACGTACGAACACACGAATCTCTCATCGCTCAAAACGGGCGACGCCGTGAACGTCGAGTGCGATATTCTCGCAAAATATGTCGAGCGCCTGATGGAAGCGCGGCAGGAAAGTGGCGTGTCTGGATTGAGCGTCGCTCGATTGGTTGAAGAGGGTTTTTAGACCGAGACATTTTGGGCCAGATTCCGATAAAACCGTTTGAACGAAGCCGCTGGCGCGGCGGACGCTTCGCGTGCTATACTCCGCACGTCATGCCCCAGCGCAAGGCCTCGAATTGCGGTTCTCGCACATGCTCATTTTCCAAGTACCGCAAAACCAATAGCTTACAGATGGGCGAACAGATTGAATTCCCATAGCCATTAGCCCGCATCCGCCGCAAACGCCAGCGGCTTCCTTCAAACGGCTCTATCGAACGCGCGCCAGAGCATCTTGCTCCCGTCTCACTCTTCGGCGGAAGCGCGCATCCGATAGAGCACTAACGTTTCTCAGGACTTGGCCTTTACTGGGAGGGTTAGCCGTATACTACGCGCATGGCAAAGATTATTTGCCCGAATTGTGATTCGCTTGCCACAAACGTATCTTTGACGACGGGCAGAAAATACTACTGTGCACGTTGTGGCTGGAATGCCGAAATCGCTCGGGCGGAATTGCGTTCTTCACTCAAGATCGCTGTGGGAGTAGCGGCTTTCGGCGCAATTCTGGCGATTGTTGCGCGTGTAAGGAATCCGGGCGATTGGGCTTCGCCGGTGATGCTGCTGTTGGCGTTCTCGGGATTACCAGCTTTCTGGGTCGTCCGCGCATGGGGCCAACTCCGCGTTCTAAGAACTATTTTGTTGGTAGCAAGTGCCAACCGAGGTTCGGATGTTCCCGCGCGGACCACTGTTCTCAAAGGAAAAGCTTACCCAGAGTTGGTTCACGTTGCGCGACCGCGAAAACTGAAAACGACTTGGCGGGGGAGGTTGTACTTAGGGTTTGCCATCATAGCGGTCAGCCTGTGCACATATTTTGGTCTCCCAGAAATGTGGAAAGAGCTTAGGGCTACACGAGCCTCAAGCGAGTGGGTTCTGTTTCTTTGGTCTGCAATAATATACGGGTACTCGTTCGCGTTCTTCCGCAACCGTTTGCGAGAAAGGCAGCTGCTTGCAAATGGGGAACTCGCCACCGGCTACATCACTAAGCAAACGAACGGTCGTTACACCCAGAGTGTCGAATACCGTTTTCAGGACAGGACCGGTAGTACGGTCTCTGGTCGTTCCACAGACGCCTCACGCTCGCTATACGAGGGGATGTCCACACCTGTGTTCTATGACTCCGCCGACCCAAAACACAATATTTCGCTCGATTGTTCGTTGACCAAAATTGATGCTCCGTGACGGGCGCAGTCATGGCCACGATGCTTCATCCAGTTTTCCTGATAGGTCCTGTGAAGTCCTGCCAGCTCAACCGGTCGATGCAACACTCTCAAGTCAGTTGATCCGACAACACTTCCAGTCGGGGGCCTATCAGCACGGCAGTACTCATTCAGAACCTAAACAGGGCTTTTGTTTTGTTTGAACTCACGCCCGCGAACCAGATCAGACCCGTAGACTCCAATAAGAGGACTTTGAGCAAGTGTTGCAACGACCCATTGAGACCACCCCGCTTACCGGAATGTGGTTCCGGGCGGCCGAAGGGGTGGATTCCCACATTCCGATAACCCCGGCGGTCTCAGGACTTGGCCAGCCCAAGATTTCCGCTTTCACAGTGTCCAATACAACAGAGCGCCAACCACGAAAGCGAATAGAAGGAAAGCACCAAGAAAAAGCAACAACCGCACAGCCGTTTTTGCGTCACCCGTCCACCATGCCGGACTTTTCAGGAGAATCAGCAGAGCAGCAAAGAATGATATTGACATTCCAACGGCTTGGGCTGAGCGAATCGCAGTGATGGCATGAGGTGAACCGAGGGCCTTAATTGGGCCAAGTAGGCCAAGTAAAGCAGCGCTGAAGAAGCCACCAACAACGACACGTTCCTTGCCTTGAGTCCCGCGATAACCGCAAAAACCCAACCAGAGCATGTAAATGTAAAAGAGAAGGTTAAATATTATTATGGCCCAGATTGGCAACGGCAAGGAATCTAAGGGAATTAGCCAGCCAGATTTGTGCGGAGCGCCCGAGAATGCACCCCGAAGGTCTCTTGCCGCGAGAAAGCCAGTCAAGCAGACCGCGATGATGGCCGTGAACCGATTGCCGATGAGTTGAAACTTGCGTTCTCGCCGTTCCATTGCGCCGGATTATACATGCAAAGTTTGCTCAGTCCTTTGAGGTCGGCTTATCGGAAGGAGGCGCGGCAAGCCGATACCCCTACTGTCCGGCTTCGAGCTTAGTCGTCATCAACCCAACTTTCTCGATGCCTGAGCCGCGCATAATATCGATAGCACGCGCAACATCGAAGAACCTGACGCTGTCTTCACCCCGCACGAATGCGACCCTCTCAGCACGCTCTTTGAAAACGTCGGACAAACGTGCACCAAGAGAATCCCACGTAGCATCTTCTTCATTAACCTTCAGTTTTCCGGTATCAAATAACTGCACCACAATCGTCTTGATGGGCACTGGGTTTGTCGTGTCCGTCTTTGCTGGTTGGGGGATCAACGCAGCTAGGCCTTTCGGCGTGAGCGGTGTGATCACCATAAAAATAATGATCAGCACCAGGAGTATGTCAATCAGAGGAACAACGTTCATTGTTGCCATCGAACTGCCCTTCGCTCCAACGTCCATTCCCATCGTCGTCTCCTTCCCGCCAGTGGCGCCTAGAAAGGAGCGCCGCCATACAATTGGACACCAGTGAGGATCGGCTGGTTCCCAGTAATTCCCAAGTCCTGTGAAGTCTTAGTGCTTTATCGGAAGCGCGCTTCCTCGGAAGGGGATAACGGGAGGATGGCGCTCTGGCGCGCTTTCGATAAAGCGACTTGGAGGAAGCCGCCCGCGCGGCGAACGCGGGTCCTATGGAAATTGAATGGAGGGAAGAGTTGGCGTGGAGATGCGCCGGAACTGTGCGGCGGAGCACAGCGGATCACAGGGCGCGTCCGGAAGGTGGCTGGTGCGAGAAAATGTCGCGAAGCGAGCCAGCGAGAAAGCCGGAAGAAGAGGTTTGTTCAGCGATAAGGCGAACAACGACGGAGCGTGGCGAAGCACGTGAAGTTTTCTGGATGTGCAGAGTTGTTTCATGCGGCAGCGATGACCAGAGGTGGAGCACGAAGTTGTATCTCGGCAGCCGTGAGTCTCTGGACGACCACCATCGGTCCTGCACACTGGGGGCAGAGCCAAAGATCGTTGCAGCCCTTAGTGCCTGAGGTATCTTGGTCGGTCTGCGGTGCCGAGCCGAGCAACTGAAAGCAAAGAGGCAAGCAAGTGGCCCGCCGCCGGTTGGCCAGAAAACCGAAATGGCGAATGCGTACGAAGCTGTCCGGAAGCAGGTGCAGCAGGAAGCGACGGAGGAATTCATCGAGGGCGAGCGTCATCGGCCGCTGTTCGTTCTGGTGAGCGGAGTCCCGCCAGCGAAAGGTGACTTTCTGGTCGGTGAAGGAGAGCAGGCGGTGGTTGGAGATGGCTACACGATGAGTGTAGCGGCCCAGATAACGAAGCACATACTCGGGGCCTCCGAAGGGTGGTTTGGCGTAAACCACCCAGTCCTTTCTAAACAATGGCCGGAGCCAGGCAGCAAAGGTTTTCGGCTGAGCGAGCAGTCGCAAGTCTCCGTGGAAGCTGAGTTGGCCGTCCGCGAAGGCGCACTGGAGTGCCGCGACGAACTTGCCGCGGAAGATGCGGCTGAGCACCTTGACGGGAAGAAAGAAGGCGTAGCGTGGTTTGATCCAGCGCGTGCGATCGGCGGACAGCCCACCGGCCGGCACCACGCAATGTACATGCGGATGAAGTTCGAGTTTTTGACTCCAGGTGTGCAGCACGCTGAAGAAGCCGATCTCGGCACCGAGATGTTGGGGATCGCGAGCAACTTCGAGAAGCGTTTCCGCACTGGTGCGAAACAGAAGATCGTAGACGACCTTCTTGTTCTGCAACGCCAACGGGGCCAAATGACGAGGTAGCGTGAAGACCACATGCACGTAAGGGGTCGGAAGAAGTTCCCGGCGACGCTTTTCCAGCCAGCGGTCGCGAGCCCCTGCCTGACACTTTGGACAGTGCCGATTGCGGCACGAGTTGTAGGAGATAGCGCGATGTCCGCAGCGCGAGCACGCATCGAGATGACCGCCGAGAGCGGCAGTACGACACCGCACGATAGCCAGTAGCACTTTGATGTGCTTCCGGCTGATCCATGAGCGGCTTCGCTCAATGAATGAGTGTCCCGCAGCGCGAACCAGATCGGCCACCTCGAGCGGCGGCCGATCCATCTACTCCTCCTGCGGTGACTCGCTTTTTAGTGACAACGAGTCCAGGGGACTGGCTGTCGCGTGCAGGTGACGTTCGGAAATATGGAGGTAGATGGTGGTTTGTTCCAGGTCGTTGTGACCTAACAGCATCTGGATGCTGCGCAGATCGGCACCCCGTTCGAGCAGATGCGTTGCGAAACAATGTCGAAGGGTGTGCGGGTGCACTTGCTTTTTCAGGCCCGCTCGTTTGGCGGCATTACGGCACGCCTGCCAAACCACTTTCGTAGTAATCGGCTGATCGCCGCGATGGTTGCGGTTGCCTGGGAACAGCCACTGGCTTGGTTTTGGCTCTAACCGACGCCAATGCTGGCGTAACTCTTCGAGCAGTTTTGGGCTCAGCAGGACATCGCGATCTTTGCGACCCTTGCCACCCTGAACGTGAACGATCATGCGCTGGCTGTCGACGTCGGTGACTTTTAGACGCGCCAGTTCGGCACGCCGCAGTCCCGTGGCATAGAGGGTCATCAGTAGAGTGCGATGCAAGCGAGGGCGAGCCGCGTCGATGAGCTGAGTCACTTCTTCCTGGCTCAGGATCGTCGGCAGCGCAAATACCCTTTTCGGATAGGGAGTCTCGGTTGTGCTCCAGGCCCTGTTTAGCGTCTTGGTGTAGAAGAACCGCAGCGCTGCAAGATATACCGTGACAGTGCTCGCCGCGAACTTTCGCTTGGTGAACAGTTCTGATTGGTATTCGCGAATGTGCGTAGGGCCCAGACGGTTAGGAGCACGCTGGAAGCGTCGCGAAAAATCTTCCACTATCCGGATGTAACTGCGTATGGTAGTTTGAGCGTAATTACGACGCTGGAGTTCTTCCAGCATCATTTTTCTAAGATGGGTCACAGGGACCTCCTTGTGACCCAAATTTATCTTAGCCTACAGGCAACCAACGCTCTGGGCGCCTCACGCGAAGCGTTCGCCGCGCGGGCGGCTTCGTCCAAGTCGGCTTCTCGGAACGTGGCCCGCCAACGCAAAATCCACAATGTTGCCATTGCTGCCCCGGAAGGGACCGCGATAGACTCCGCGAGGAATCTCTCTTTCCGCGTGACTGGAAATGCAATCATGCCCACCCCGCGCATTAACGGCGTCGTTGAAACTTGCCTCTACTCGGACGATCTTCCCCGCTCGGTTCGTTTTTACAAGGACCAACTCGGATTGCGCCTGCTCGAATCCGGCGAGAGGCTATGCGTGTTCAGCGTGGCGGACAAGCAAGTGCTGCTTATTTTCCGCACCGGCGGAACTCTGGAACCGGTCCCGACGCCGGGCGGCATGATTCCGCCGCACGACGCTGCCGGACAACTGCACCTCGCGTTCGCCGTCTCGAAAGAGGATTTCGCCCCGTGGGAAAAGCATTTGATCGAACGCGGCATCGCGATCGAAAGCAAAGTGAGTTGGCCGGCAGGCGGGCAGAGTATTTATTTCCGCGATCCTGACAATCATTTGGTGGAATTGGCGACGCCAAGGATTTGGGAAGTGTATTGAAAGAGATTGGCGGTATTGACCGCGAGCGCCTGATGGATTTTCTCCGCGGTCTTTCTTAATGTCGATTCGCGTCGCGGTGTACGAAGGGTTTTGCTGGCACAGGCTTCAGCCTGTGTGCTGTTCGGCCCTAGCGAAAATCAAAACCACGCAGGCTGAAGCCTGTGCTACCTGGCGCGTAACTTCGCTCCTCGGAAATACAGCACCAAACCCAACAAAACAGACAGCACCGTGCCCGCCACCAGTTTGGTCTCAAACAGAAATTTGCTCGAACTGTCGCCCGGCGGAACGAACGACAGTACGATTCCTACGGCGACAACGACCAGTCCAAGCCCCGCGGCGAGGCACACGCCGAGCCTTCCGCCCGGGATGACGACGGCCGAGCGATTTTCGCGGCGGTCCGGTCGCGCGTACAGCTTGATGGCCGCGGCGTACATGTAAATGAATGGAATAAAATAGAGAATCGTCGCGGCGTCCACGAGGATCTGATACGCGCCCCGCATATTTTCACTGATCTGCGCCAATAGCAGGATCACGCCCGAGATGCTGGCCTGGACGAGAATCGAAATGTAGGGCGTTTTCCAACGGGGATGGATTTTTCCGAATGCCGCCGGCAGATAGCGGTCAATCCCCACGATGAATGGAATTCGCGCGACTCCCGCAACCGTCGAGCCCACTCCGCCCGCATTCCCCACCGTCACCAGCAGCGCGGCGATGACGCCGACCGCGGCCATTCGCAACGCCGTCGAGCCGTGCGTGATGGCCTGGAACACGCCGCTCTTAGGGTCGACCGTTTCGCTGGGGAGCATCATCAGCACCGCTACGGTCGCCGCGATGTAAATAACGGCAATCATCGCTCCCGAGGCAAAAATCGCGCGTGGGAACGTGCGCTGCGGGTTCCGCACTTCCTCGCTCATCGCGGAAACCAGTTCGAGCCCCGCGAAAGCAAAGGCGAGCTGCGGCCAGAAATTCACCGTGTCCCAGTTCCAGTGCGGAAGCATCGCCGCCACCGTGAAATGCGTCACCGAGCCCTGCCGCGACCACAGCACCAGTGCAACAGCCACGATCATCATTAACGGAACGTAGGTGCCCACGCCCCCGGCGTTCTGCAGCCATTTGCCGATATGCAAACCGATGATGTTCAGGAATACGGCGACAAACAGCATCACAAACGAGCCCACCAGCAGAAATGTGCGGCTCTCCGCCAGCCACGCGGTTCCCGCGCCGCCGACGTAAGCCGTCATGGCCGCGCTGGCCAGCAGCAATCCGGGAAAATAGAAAACCGTGTAGATCCAGTACGTCCACCCGGCGACGAACCCATGGAAATCGCCGAACGCCTCTTTCGTCCACACGTACAGGCCGCCCTCTTCCGGGAAGCGCGTCGAAAGCTCGACGACCACAAACGCTGTCGGCACGAAAAACAAGACCGCCGCGAGAATCCACAGACTGATAGAGGACTGCCCGTTGCGCGCCGCGGCGGCAATCCAGCGCGGCCCCAGCACCGTCGCGATGCAAAACAGCAGCACGTCCCAGAAACCCATCACGCGGCGAAGCTGCTGCTTCACGTCGGAAGGAGTTTGTGTCGTCTCGCTCAAGTCGTCACGTCCAGCTCGGGGATAATCTCGATCCTGCCGGAGGAAATTGCGAAGGAACGGCTCGGGCGCGGCTTCGAAGCCGGCCCAGGGGCCGAAGTAGGCGACGCGGCCCTCGTGGAGAAACACGATGCTGTCGGCCAGTTTTTTCGCCAGGTGCGTGTCATGGGTGACGACGACCGACGTCTTGTGAAACTTTTCCTTGAGCCGCAGGATCAAGTTGCCGGTGTGAGCCGCCATGAGCGGGTCGACCATGGTGGTGGGTTCGTCGTACAGGATCGCTTCGGGATCCTGCGCCAGCGCGCGCGCGATGGCGACGGCTCGCTTCATGCCGGTGCTGAGTTCCGAGGGGACCTTGTCGACGGCGTCGGCGACCTCCAGCATTTCGGCCAGCTCCGCGACGCGCGCGTCCTTCTGCTCTGCGGTCAAGTCCGCTCGTTTTTCGAGCGGGAAGGCGATGTTTTCCGCGACCGTAAGTGAATCGAACAGCGCTCCCGACTGGAAGACCATGGTCACGTGGCGGCGAATCTCCGTGAGTTGCTCTTCGGTCCAGTCCGTGATGTCCTTTGCCCGCGACCAGCACCCGGCCGGAATCGGGGCGCAGAAATCCCAGGATGTGCTTGAGCGTGACCGACTTTCCCACGCCGCTGCGTCCCATGATGACGCATGTCTCCCCGCGGTCCACGAAGAAGCTGACGTCGTCGAGGACGACGTGGTCATCGAAAGCCTTGCTGACGTTGTGGAATTCGATGTAGTGGTCGCTCACAATTCGCTCTGACCCGTATTGTTGATGAGCCAGAGAACAGAATCAAACCAATTCCGAGTGGTGACTCAGCTTGAAAGGAATCGTGCCCTCTCCATCCCGAAAAACTCGGGCCGGAGAAGCCTCTACAAAACCGTCCATCATGGTGGCACTTGAAGAGGCCGTTCACGGTGAACCGCCCGTTCTTGGGACGTGCAGGTGTTCGTTCCCTTCAGAGCCGAACTGAGTCACGAACCAACTCCACAACCCTTGCGCTTCAGAGTGCGCAAGGTGATAGATTCCCAGGACTCTTGGCCGTACCGATTCGCCAAGCTACAGTGTAAGTCTCATAAGTCATTGATAAATAATGGTATTAAGTATCTTGGCGAGGACATCCGTGGCGTGAGCCGTCTCCGAATGTTCACTTGACACGGCTGCCCCATCTGCTATATTAGCACTCGACCGAGAGGAGTGCTAACGATCCACCGCGTGCTCCCCCGTCAAGAATCCCGAATCAGGGTGTGGGCTCTACTTGGAGCCCGCCACGAATAAATCGAACGGAGGCAAGAAACGATGTCAGTTCAAGTGACTCCGCTGCATGATCGCGTGCTGATCAAGCGGATTGAGGAAAAAGAAACAGTCAAGGGCGGAATCATCATCCCCGATACGGCGAAAGAAAAGCCGCAAGAGGGCGAAGTGATTGCTGCTGGCGCGGGCAAAATCGAGAAGGGCGAGCGCATTCCCCTCGACGTAAAAGCCGGCGACCGGGTGCTGTTCGGCAAGTACAGCGGCACCGAAATCAAAGTGGAAGACGAGGATTACCTGATTCTTCGCGAAGACGAAATCCTTGCCAAACTTTCCGGCGCAGCCAAGGCTGCGGGCGGCAAAAGGTAACTTTTCCCCCTGCCCTGAGCGCAAAGCGAAGGGTCGACGGGGCCGTAACTCTTTGAAAATCCAGTAGAAAATTCTGAGGAGGAGAAAGACTCATGGCAAAGCAAATTGTGACTGGTGAGAATTCCCGCCAGTCGATTCTACGCGGCGTCAACGCTCTAGCCGACGCCGTGAAGATCACGCTCGGCCCCAAGGGCCGGAACGCGGTGATCGAAAAGAAGTTCGGCGCGCCGATCATCACCAAGGACGGCGTGACGGTAGCGAAGGAAATCGAGCTGCAGGATCCGCTCGAAAACATGGGCGCACAGATGGTGCGCGAGGTCGCTTCGAAGACCTCCGACGTCGCAGGTGACGGCACCACGACGGCGACCGTGCTGGCCCAGGCCATCTTCCGCGAAGGCGTGAAGACGGTGGCGGCCGGCGCAAGCCCGACCGCGCTCAAGCGCGGCATCGAGCGCGCCGTGGAAGCCGCGGTCGAGGAAATCAAGAAGCTCCATCGTGACGTCAAGGGCGACATGATCGCGCAAGTCGGCACGATCTCCGCCAACAACGACAGACAAATCGGCAGCATCATCGCCGAAGCCATGAAGAAGGTAGGCAAGGACGGCGTCATCACCGTCGAGGAATCGCGGACCATGGAGACCACGCTCGAAGTGGTCGAAGGAATGCAGTTCGACCGCGGCTACCTCTCCCCCTACTTCGTCACCGATCCCGAGCGCATGGAGTGCGTGCTCGAAGACGTGCGCATCCTGATCCACGAAAAGAAAATCAGCTCGATGAAGGACCTGCTTCCCCTTCTCGAACAGATTGCCAAGCTGGGCAAGCCGCTATTGATCATCGCTGAGGACGTCGAGGGCGAAGCCCTGGCGACCCTGGTGGTGAACAAGCTGCGGGGCACGCTGCAGTGCGCCGCCGTGAAGGCGCCCGGCTTCGGCGACCGCCGCAAGGCCATGCTCGAAGACATCGCCACACTGACCGGCGGCAAGGCCGTCACCGAGGATCTCGGCATCAAGCTCGAGAACGTGAAGATGGAAGACCTCGGCAAGGCCAAGAAAATCACCATCGACAAGGACAACACCACGATCATCGAAGGCGGCGGCAAGTCCAGCGAAATCGAAGGACGCGTCCGGCAGATCCGCGCGCAGGTCGAGGAAACCACCTCGGACTACGACAAGGAAAAGCTGCAGGAGCGGCTGGCGAAGCTGGTCGGCGGCGTAGCGGTGATCAAGGTGGGCGCGGCAACCGAAACCGAGCTGAAGGAAAAGAAAGCTCGCGTCGAGGACGCCATGCACGCCACACGCGCGGCAGTCGAGGAAGGCATCGTTCGCCGGCGGCGGCGTGGCACTGATCCGCTGCATCGCGGTGCTCGACAAGCTCAAGCTCAATGACGAAGAAGCCATCGGCGTGAACATCGTCAAGCGCGCGCTCGAGGAACCCTTGCGGCAGATCGCCCTGAACGCGGGCGAAGAAGGCGCCGTCATCGTGAACCGTGTGCGCGACAGCAAGGACGAAAACTTCGGCTTCAACGCGGATACAGGAGAGTTCGGCGACATGATCAAGGCGGGCGTTATCGACCCGGCCAAGGTCACGCGCCTCGCGCTCCAAAACGCCGCATCGATTGCCGGCCTGATGCTCACCACCGAAGCTCTGGTGGCCGACATCCGGGAAGACAACAAGCAAGCCGCGGCAGGCGCAGGTGGACACGGCGGCGGTCCAGGCGGCGGCATGGGCGGAATGTACTAAATCGAAAAGTCAAACTGTACTGCCAAGGCGCCCCGACTGAGTCGGGGCGCCTTTTTTTATTCTGCGACCTTAGAGCTGCGACCGAAAGGGACAGCGTCGAAAAACACAATATATCCATATTCTGGCTTGACTGCTACGAGATATGGTGTACTATATCCTTGCTGCTTTCAGGTCTCAGCTGGGCCCAGCTATCGACGTTGCCGTTGTAAACGCTGCGCACGACAACACCCCCGAAGCACCTAGTGAGACGGAGGTGTTAGTTGTGGTCATACGTCATCCCTCACTTTAGCCGCTTCCTAAAGGAACTTGAACTAGAACCTCAGGAACGCACCGATGCAGAGACGAAAGCGGCACGTATTGCGCGTTGTCTTTGGGCGAAATACTACACCAGTGATTTTAACCCCAACTGCTACGTGAAAGTTGGATCCTACGGCAAAGGGACTGCTAGTCGACCGCCATCCGATCTAGACATGCTCTTCCTACTCCCGCCCGAAGCCTACTGGCGGTTCGAACGCACACTCGGCAACAAACAATCCCAACTATTACAGGAAGTGAAGCGGACGATGCTTCTGACGTTCCCGCGCACTGACCTACGCTCCGATGGTCAGGTAGTAGTGGCCCCGTTCCAGACTTACAACGTAGAAGTCATCCCAGCATTTTTATTGACCGATGAAACATATCGGACTGCACATACGGCAGATAACGGAAGCTGGCGAGTCTCTAATCCCGCAGCCGAATATCAAGCGATAAACTATGCCGATTCTGTCAGCAAAAACAAAGCTAGGCATCTTCTGAAAATGCTCAAGGCATGGAAGCGTGAGTGCTCGGTGGACATCAAATCGATCTCGCTAGAGGTTCTTGTGTGCGAGTTTGTGAAACAGTGGCAGCACAAGGACCGGACCCTTTTCTACTACGATTGGCTTGTTCGCGATTTTTTTGAATTCATGCTTCGCTACAAGTACCAGGGGTGGACTCGCATTCCCGGCACCGATGAAATCGTCCAGCTTGGTGACGCCTGGGCCAACAAATGCCAGACCGCCTACAATCGCTCCCTTAGAGCCTGCGAGTTCGAACGTTTGGACTATGCTCGTTCAGCTGCGGAGGAATGGCAGAAGGTATTCGGGACCCAGATCCGTGCACTGAGTCCTTTCGAGATGGCAGTTTCGGCATGAGTCAAGAGAACCGTCAGGAATATGTATTGGCCACAACTCGCGAGCTTTATGGCAGAGCTGTTTACAGCCACAAGACACACGAAATAGAGCGGGAGATTTGGAGTAGGAAGGCATGCACAATGAACTACATCAATATCCTTCTTACATCAACGACTGCTCTTCTTGCGATAATTTCTGCAGTGCTTAAGCCACTATGGCTGCTCATAGTGACAGCAGTCATGGCCTTTCTCACAACAGGCTTTGTTCTTTGGCAAAGCAGCTTTGACCCCATTGGTAAAGAGAACCAGCATAGAACAGCCGCGAAGGAATTATTGTGGATCAGGGAACAATTACTTCTTCTTATAGTGCGCTGCCATATAGCAACGGAACCCTTGAACCACCTGCAACTGTCCCTTGAGAGCCTTACAAGAGAGCTCACCGGACTCTACAGATTCGCTCCGAACACTTCCAGCGAGGCACATGCAAAAGCGACCGCCGCGTTGAAGAATGGCGAGTTCACTTTCAGTGACGATGAGATTGATGCGTTCCTGCCCGAAAAGCTGCGAAAGAATGGACACAACGATTAAGTGAAACACCGTTTGGAAGCGCGCCTTTCTCTGGAGTAGACTTGCGGTTTTGGGGGTTCCCATGTCCATCCGTCCGGTAAAACGCCTGATCAAATCCAAGCCGACGCTCGAAGGCGCGGGAGTGCACTTGCGCCGCGCGTTCGGCTTCGGGAACACGTCCGACTTCGACCCGTTTCTTCTCCTCGACGATTTCCGCAATGACGTTCCGGCGGATTATCTGGCGGGCTTCCCCTGGCATCCGCACCGCGGCATCGAGACGATTACCTATGTGCTCGCCGGAACCGTCGAGCATGGTGACAGCATGGGCAATCGCGGCTCCATCGCTTCGGGTGACGTCCAGTGGATGACCGCCGGCAGCGGGATCATCCACCAGGAAATGCCGAGGGGCGATCACGCGGGGCGAATGCACGGCTTCCAGTTGTGGGCGAATCTTCCGGCGTCGCTGAAGATGACGCCGCCGCGCTATCAGGGAATCGAAGCGAAGGATATTCCGTTGGTCACCGATGACGACGGCACGCAAGTGCGCTTGGTCTGCGGAACATTCTGGGGAAAGAGCGGTCCCGTCGACGGCGTTGCCTCCGACCCCATCTACGTCGATGTGTCCGTGCCGCCGGGACACCGAAAGACGCTTCCCATCGAAACCACGCGCCACGCGTTCGCCTACGTATTCGCAGGCTCGGGGAAATTCTGCAACGCATCGGGACCTCTCGAAGTGCCGACCGAACCTGTCGGCTGGGCGGACACGAATCCTCCCGCGGCGGCTGACAACCGCTCGCTCGTACTCTTCGATCGAGGCGATGAAGTCATGGTGCAGGCCGGTGACGACGGCATCCGGTTTCTACTCGTCTCGGGGAAACCGCTCGAAGAGCCCGTGGCCTGGTACGGCCCCATCGTGATGAACACGCAGGAGCAGCTCCGCCAGGCATTCGGGGAACTCGAAAAGGGCACGTTTCTGAAAGTAAAGTAGGACAGGCTTCAGCCTGTCTGGTTTTGATTTTCTCAAGATCGAAACCAAACCCAAACAGGCTGAAGCCTGTTCTACTCCGATTGCAGCCTCCACGTTACTCCGGCTCGACACACGCAAGCGGTTCGAGAGAGCCAGAATTTCGCCTTGCCAATTGTGCACGCAATCTGCCATCGTTAGGTTGCCGGGAGGCGATGACATGGCCAAGAAAAATAGACTTAGGGATGCCGCGATGAAGATTGGCTCTGCCGTGGGTAGGATGGATGGCACAGCTCACAAAGCAGCACATAGGGCGGCTAAAGCGGCACACGTGGCGAAGCTCGAGCTGATCGAACTGTCGAAACAGGTTGACGCTCTCAAGAAACAGTTGGAGAAAAGCACCAAAAACCTGAAGAATGCACTGAAGTAGCTGTTCCGCGAGCTTTTAGGCTCTGCCGACGCGAACACCCCTTCGCGCCGCGAATGGATTATTCGTTCTTTCCCATGCTTACATACCGTCGCGCGGATATCCAATTAAGTAGGTGACTGGCAAACCGTGAAAAGTTCCTGAACGCTCACCGATCTCCCACCAGTACTCGGTTGCCGCCAGGTCTTCAATCAACTCGCGCAACTCCGTTGTCCGATAGGTACGCAGGCAAGACACCAGGCCGTCGAAAAGCAACACCAGGGGAATGATCGGAAGCACATACGTGTACAGCAAACGGGACCACCGGAAGGGACGAATCGAGGGAGTGAATACGAACAGCGTAAGGAACCAAAGGAACATCATGCCGATGGCTGACGCCGTGCGGCTTGTGATCTCAAAAATGGCAATACCCTGCCGCGCATAGACGGCATTTTGGAGGATGGCGCGGGCTTGTGCAGGCGGAAAATGATGAAACGACGAGAACATCGTTCGGAACCCATCCAATTCGGCAGGGACTTTCATCGCGTCAACGGAGCTTCGATGGAAATCAATGCGATTCGCGGAAGCGGCTTTGACATGATCGAACGCCGCAACGTTTGGGAATTTGTCCGTAAGCCAAATGCGGTTGGCCGAGGAACCTCCTCGGAGCTTTTGAGAAAGGTCTAACCAGGGTCCTCCACTCCCCGAACACACATCGACAATCGATTGGCTCCGCGTGGCGTCGAGAGCGCGTTGAAGCAACACCGAGATGGGGGAGTAGACTTTTAAGAGCGCTGTCCCGCACTGAAGCGCATCCGTAATACCATTTCGAAGTGTGGGTGGAAACCACGTTTGTTCGTGGAGTTCGATGAACTGTATGCGGCGCATGGAAATCAGTAGTGGTACGCAGCCTAAGACTATCAGCCCAAGCCGCTTCATATTCAAACGAATATCTTCTCGAAGTCATCTCCTAAATGGCCGGTCATCAAAACCGGCGAATTCGGATTTACAAAACCTTGCTTCCGGCGCTGAAGACGCCGCCGCTTGCTAGCCCAGGGCAACGCCCTGAGTTTCGGAATCGACCGATTACGGTGCGCCCTGAAAGGGCGTAGGAATCCTCCGTCCTTTCAGGACGGAACATGTACTCGGCCACGTCCCCGGGGCAACGCCCCGGGCTGGCCTGCTTCGCGCCGTTGGCGCGTCCATGTGGCTGAATTCTCGAACGGAGAAAACCGCCACAAAGCGATTTAGGAGATAGGCTCTCGTTAGACGATCCGACGTCTCGGAAGTGCGCTGAAAATTAAACCTTGGAACTGGCGAGGTCGTCGTCTTTCGTTTCTCGAATCATGAGCAGGCCGACGAGCGTCAGGACCGCCGATGCGGAGAGGTAGTAGCCGACGTACTGCAGTCCGTAGGTTTTGGCGAGCCAGGTGGCGATGTACGGCGCGAGCGAGGCGCCCAGGATTCCGGCGAAGTTGAAGGCCAGCGAGCTGCCCGTGTAACGCACCGGCGTCGGAAAGAGTTCGGAAAGCACCGTGCCGAGCGGTCCGTAGGTCAGGCCCATCAACGCCAGACCCAACGCCATCATCACCACCGCGCCGGTGGTGCCGGCAACGAACATCGGCGCCATGACCAGGCCGAAGACGCCGATCGATGCGGTGACCCAGAGCAGCGCGCGGCGCCGCCCGCGCTCCGCCAGAATTGCGGAGAGCGGAATGGTCAGCGCGAAGAAAGAGATGGCGAACAACTGCATCAGCAGGAATTTCTCGCGGCTGATAGCCGAGCGCGCTGGTGCCCCACGCCAGCGCGAAGACCGTCATCAGGTAGAAGAGAACGAACGTCGCGAGGCACACCAGGATGCCCGCCAGGAGCGTCTTGGTGTGGTCGCGAAAAACCACCAGCATCGGCACCTTCACTTGCTCCCGCCGCTGGAGCGCTTCCTGGAACACGGGAGTCTCCGTAATCGTCAGACGCACGTAGAGGCCGAGGAACACCAGCACGGCGCTCGCCAGAAACGGAAGGCGCCAGCCGAAGGCGAAGAACTGTTTGTCGGTGAGCCACCGCGAGAGCACCAGGAACACGCCGCCGGAGAGGAAGAACCCGATCGGCGCGCCGAGCTGCGGGAACATGCCATACCAGGCGCGCTTCCCTGGAGGCGCGTTCTCGATCGCCAGGAGCACCGCGCCGCCCCACTCGCCGCCGAGACCGAGGCCCTGGCCAAAGCGGCATAGCGCCAGCAGCAGCGGCGCGGCGAAGCCAATCGTGCGGTAGGTTGGCAAGGCGCCGATGGCGACTGTGGACACTCCCATGGTCGACAGCGCGACGACCAATGTGGTCTTGCGGCCGATGCGGTCGCCGAAATGGCCGAAGAGCGCCGACCCGACCGGCCGCGCCAGGAACGCGATCCCAAACGTCGCCAGCGAGGCGAGCGTGGCGGAGGCCGGATCGGACGCCGGAAAGAACAAGCCGGGAAAGACGAGCACCGCCGCGGTCGCGTAAATGTAGAAATCGAAGAACTCGATGGTCGTGCCGATCAGGCTGGCGAACAGCACCTGGCGCGGCGTGTTGACAGGCGTGCCGGTCGCGGCGTGGTTCATGCTCATCGCAACTCCGAATTTAAGTAGCCCACAGGCTGCGAAAGATGTCCAGTTGGGTTTTCCGGTTTGATAATACGGACCGGCATTTCGCTTTGCTTGGCGGTGATCCCGGGAACGCCATCCTCCTGAATGGCGCCCTGTAAACCGCCAATCGGGAGATTGGCGTACCCGGAGTTCAACCCCAAGTTCCCAAATCAACTTCGGAATTCAGGTTTATACACCCGAGGCGCCAGCAAGGGTCCCACATTGTACTTCGCGGCAAAAATCATCGACGCGGTGGAAAAAAACGGAGGATTCGAGAGCTCATCCCCAAACGATACCTTCGCCTTGTATTCGCCTATGGAAATCTGCTATGCTCTCCCGCGCGGTACTGGACTACACAGGAGGGCTTATGCCAATCGCTCAGATGCTGTTGCCGGAATTCGATCAAGAAGTGAAGAGCACGCGCAAGCTGCTGGAGTGCGTGCCGGACGGAAAATTTGATTACAAGCCTCACGAAAAATCGATGACGCTGGGGCGGCTTGCCGCGCACGTGGCGGAAATGCCGAACTACCTGATCTCGACCCTTCGGCACGAAAGACTCGATTTCACTGGAGAAGAGAAGCCCTTCGCGCCGGCCACGCGCAAAGAACTTCTCGAATCCTTCGACAAATTTGCGGCCGAGGCCCGCGACTTACTTTCCAAAGCCACCGACGAGGAACTAAATAAAATCTGGACACTGACGTACAAAGGACAACAAATTTTCTCCATGCCGCGCACGGCAGTGGTGCGAAGCATGGTCCTCAGCCACCTCATTCACCACCGAGGCCAGCTCGGCGTCTATCTGCGATTGAATAACGTCGAATTCCCTGGCATGTACGGCCCCTCGGCGGATGAGATGAAGCTCTTTCAAGCGAAGAGCGCGTAAGGTTTTAGTGGCACAGACTTCCGTCTGTGTTCTGTCGCTTGGCCGCAGCTCAAACCACACATGCTGAACAGGCTGCGGAAAAAGTGCTTTGGTTGTCATTCTGAGCGAAGCGAAGAATCCCTCCGGATTCAAAACAAAAGACAAAGAGGGATTCTTCGCGCAAAATCGGCGGTCAGAATGACAGTATTCCGCTTTTTCTCGCAGCCTGTGAAGCCTGTGCTACTAGATTGCCTCGGACCCGCAACGGGACGATCCTGAATTCAGGAACCACTTGTGGATTTGCGGGTAGGGGTGTATACGTCGTCTGCTGGAATCTCGCAACGCGAGACTTCCGGCCCTGCGGCGGCGAATTCTGGAAGGATTTCTGCCGTCCCATCCTCTTTCAAACTCTGACTATCTGAGGAGGTCCCATGCCACATTTTCTGACCCAGGTTTCCTACAGCGAACAAGCCTGGCAAGCGCTTGTAGCGAATCCACATAATCGCCTGGACGCGATTCGTCCCATGATTGAAAAACTCGGTGGGCGCGTCGTCAACGCCTATTTCGCGTTCGGCGACTACGACTTCGTGTTACTCACGGAGTTGCCCGACAACGTCAGCGCTGCGGCAATCGCGATTGCGGCCTCTGCCGGCGGCGCCTGCAAGTCCATCAAGACCACCCCGCTCATGGACGCCGCCGAAGGCCTGGAAGCCATTCGGAGGGCGGCTACTTCCGGGTATCGCGCTCTAACGAGCAGCCGAACCGCGGCGGCATAGTCCGGGAAGATTTGCCGCTGGCACCGTCAACCGAAAATCAGGGGCATCCCGCATGATTGGGATGCCCTTTTATTTGAAAGCGTTTTGGTGATGAGCCCGGGAACGCCAATCTCCCGATTGGCGTGATTCAAGCCGCCAATCGGGAGATTGGCGTTCCCGGATTTCAGATATTCGAACGATGAAAACGGTGCGAAAGTGTGCCGAGACGGGTGCGGGCTGTACTTGCAGCCCGCCAGAGATGGAACTCAGCCACATGAAATAACCCCACTTCCACTTGGGTCGCTTGGCTTGCCGGGGGATTACGGTTTCGGTATAGTCGTGAAGCCATCCACATTTCAGAACGTAGTCGAAAAAGGAGTTAGAAACCGGATGTCTGGCAATCCCATTCCCTTCGCGACCGTCGAGGAAGCGCTGGAAGAAATCCGCCAGGGCCGCCAAATCGTCCTGGTTGACGATGAAGACCGCGAGAACGAGGGCGACCTCACGATGGCTGCGGAGAAGATTACGCCCGAAGCCGTCAACTTCATGGCCAGGTACGGCCGGGGCCTCGTCTGCCTGGCGCTGACGGAGGAGCGCTGCGACGAGCTTGCTCTGCCGTTGATGACTCCGGTCAACACGTCGAACTACGGCACGGCCTTCTGCGAATCGATTGACGCGCGGCGCGGCACGACCACGGGGATCAGCACGTCCGACCGCGCGACCACCATCCTCGCGGCGATCGATGACGCCACGCGCCCCGCCGACCTGGCGCGTCCCGGCCATATCTTCCCGCTGCGCGCGCGGCACGGTGGCGTGCTCGTGCGGGCCGGCCAGACCGAGGCTTCCGTGGACCTCGCGCGCATGGCGGGGCTCACGCCCGCGGGGGTGATCTGCGAAATCATGAACGAAGACGGCACGATGGCCCGGGTTCCGCAACTGGCGGAGTTTTGCCGCGCGCACGGCTTGAAGCTGCTGACCGTAGCTGAAGTGATACGTTACCGAATGAGAAATGAGCGGTACGTCCGCCGCGTCGCCGAGGCCGCTCTCCCCACGCGCTACGGTGAATTCCGCATGATCGCCTTCGCTTCCGACGTGGACAGCGAGCAGCACATCGCTCTGGTCCGCGGAGACTTGACCGGCACGCCTCCGCTCGTGCGCGTGCATTCGCATTGCCTCACCGGCGATGTATTCGGGTCCACCGAGTGCGACTGCCACGACATCATCGAACATTCGCTCGAAGCCATTGTCGCCGAAAATCGCGGCGTGTTTGTCTATCTGCACCACACCGGACGCGGCTTCGGGATCGATTCCGCCGCGCCCGCTCCCGGCGCGCTGCCCCATATTCTGTATCACTCGCGCAGCCAGCTCGACCGGGACGCCGCCCGGCAACGCCTGCTGCAGCATGAAAGCGGCATCGGCGCGCAAATCCTGATCGACCTCGGCCTTAAGACCTTGCGCGTGCTCACCAATCACCCGCGCAAGGTCGTCGCCCTCGAAGGCTATGGCCTGACGATCGCCGACCAGGTGCCTGTCCTCGTCGGCACGAAGAAACGCTCCCACCAGACGCTTTAGCGAGATACTCAACTTCGCCTGATCTGCAAGATTCAGCGCGCTAAGTTTTGGCGTCCCCGGTCAAAAGATCCACCGGGCTGATCCTTCGCGGTTGCTCAGGACATGAGACCCGGGCCACAGCAGCCGGAACGTGCAATGGCTCGCAGCCCCCACATTAGAAGGTGGAGGGCCAGTTTCCGATAAGCTTCCCGGGACTTGGCCCCACTCACAGATAAACCATCACCAGTGCGAAGGAATTATTAATGCAGTTGTCGGCCCGGCTGGTTCAATAGCATATTGAGTTATTTGTGGAATGTTCGCGAGTACTAAGCGAGTATGTTTTTCTTCCAAGAAAACGAGTTGCGAGGCGCAATCAGCGAGGAAACGTCTACTACTTGTGAAACGCCGGTTCACGGAACTTGACAGGTCTAGTCCGACCACATGATGCCAAACAATCGTTTGGCCAACGCCGGGCTTTATTGGCGGGAGAGCTGCTTGCCTATGAAAGAAGTCATGTCGCCGCTCATCCAGTCGGTCCCGCCCACCACCTTCCGCACGATCCGGCCACGTTGAATGATGAAAGTTTCCGGAAACGCGTATGTCCCAAAGCTCTTGCTGATGCGTCGGGATGGATCGCGATATGTTTCCAAGGCAACGCGGTGATCACTCAAGAAACGGCGGTATTTCTGGGCGTCTTGGTCCGCGCCGACTGCCACAACCACCACTCCTTGCGCTCGAAACAAACGCGCGAAATCGCTAAGGGATGGCAATTCTTTCACGCAGGGAATACAGGCCGTCTCCCAGAAATTCAGTACGAGCAGATTGCCACCAAATGCCGCGGGGGTTACCGGCTTGCCCTGGTCAGTGGTGATGGAGAAGTTGGGGGCCCTGTCGCCCTCTTTTGGGGCATGGTCTGTCTGCGCCCATGCGAAGCAACCGAGCAAAAGTATCAGTAGGACGGCGGAATCCAGGAAGAGTTTTCTCCAAGCCTTCAGTGTTGCTCCAGAACAGTTTCTCATAGTCTGCTCCAATGATTAACTTGACATCTGACTTGCGGATCGTACGCCGACTTAATTGTTGTTCGCGGCGGCGTACTCCCGCGCTTCCCGCAACTCCGGGCGATCCGCGCTGGTTGCGGAAATCGCGACAAGCTTGGCGTAGTACTGCGACGCCTTCGCGCGATCGCCTAACGATTGAGCCACTTGCGCCGACCCATAAAGCGCATCGAAGCGGTTGGGGTAGCTCTTCGAGACAGATTCGTATTCAACGAGAGCCTCGGCCGGCCGTTTCAGCTCCAACAGCAAGTCGGCAAGCATTTCGCGAGCAGGCGTGGCAAACGGGTCGGAGTGTTTGGCCTCCTCGCTGTCGGCGGCAGAACGCAGCTTAGTTACAGCCTCGGCAGGCTTCCCTTCCGCATACGCCAGCCAGCCTTCGGCCTCCAGTTGGTCCACGCTCTCGCCGGGAGCAACTATGTTGCCCTTCATTCTTTGGCTCGCATCCCGCGCCTGTATGGCTTCGGACAACTTCTGCACGTCGGCGCGGGCGCCCGCGACATCCCCGCTGCGTGCCGCGCCAATTGTGCGTGTCCAATAGGTGATGTCTTGCCAGTCGAACCGCTCCTTTGGAATGGCAAGCGAGGCGGCTTCCTTCCAGCGGTGCAGTTCGAGCGCGTTTCGAGCCGCGAAGAGATTTTGCTGGTCGATAATGTCTCCCTTGCTGGCCCCGGGGACGTGCTTCACCTCCTTCACAAGATCGCGAGCCTTGGCCTCCTGGCCGCTCTGAAGGTAGGCGTACTCGAGAAACTCCATCGCATGAAACTGGTAGCTGGGATCGCCCGTGTGCGATTTCGTGGCTTTGGCCGCAGCCGCAGCGGACGCAATGTTCGAATCGATCACTTCCTGCCACAGCCCGAGCCGCCGGAAGATATGGGAAGGCATGTGCAGTGCGTGCGCCGAATCCGGAGCAATCTTCGCGTACGCGCGCGCCGCGGGGAGTCCCTCCAGCGCAAGCTCCGGCGTGTCGCTGGCATGGATCAGATAGTGCGCCGCGCCTGGATTATTCGAGTATTCCGTAAAAATCGGATTCAGAATCGCGATCGCTTTCCTGCGATTGGCCAGGTTCTGCTGGTCCATTTGGGCGAGGGAAATCAAAGACAGCGCGTAAAACTCTCCTGCTTCGTTGTCTTCGGGATTGTCATGGTACAGCTTGTCCATCGCCGCCGAATACGCCTCGACGCGTGCCACGTGGCTCAACTTCGCGTCGTCTTCGTAGAACACCGCAGCAGCAGAGAGGTATTCCTGCTCGCGACCGGTTATTGCGCCGAGCTTTTGAGCTTGCTCGACGTCTTGCCTTCCCTCCGCGAGAGTTTTCGCACTCGGGAAATCCCAGAGTTGATGATAGAGAGCCATCGCCCTACCCCAATAGGCCATGGCGCAAGCCGCATCCTGTTGCGAGGAGCGAGTGAATACCTGTTCGGCCTCCTGATATTGAAACGAATGCAGCAGAGCAAGTGCTTGATCGAGCGTACCCTCTACTTGCGGCGAGCAAGACGTAGAAAAGTTTACGTTGCCGACGTGCTCTACCCGCGCGGAGGCGGGGCGGGACTGCGCGCGCGGCGCGGTACTTGTAACGGTCAGCAAGCACAGGGAGCAAAATAAGGGAATCGCGACTGGAAAGCGCGCCTGGCGCACCGGGTACCTCCTCGGCCAACGATCAACGACAGAAACAAATTCTCTTCAAGTGAACATCGGTAATGATCTATTCGGCCTGAGCCCGATATGTCCCGAACTTCAATGCGACCGGCTTGAGCGTCGGATAAAACTGCACAAAGGTGTGCTCGACCGCGGCGTTGTCGTTGTGGCACGCCCAACACTGGTTCGTAGGGCCGGTCATTGCTTCCGCCGTCATTGCGTCGCTACGGAATCCGAAGTAGGCCCACTTACTAGCGTATCGCGTCTCGTCTTTGACCTCCACAGCCAGGCTGGTCAGATCAGTTTGAAAATGTCCTGACCTGTTGATCGAGCCTTTGGTTTGAGATGCGCGCCCTTCCAAGACGAACATCGACTTGTCCGGCCATTTTCCCGTTGCGAGGAATTCCCGGTAAGCCCACCGTGGAACGAAGACATTTGTGAAATTCTCGGGACCGCCGACCGCCGCGTTGTATTCCATCCCGAGCCCCGACGATAAATAGATCCACTCGCGATACGACACTGGGCGGACGAGTCGCGTACCTGCGTACTCCGGATGGTCAGGCGTCGGGGCGCTCTGCCGGAGCGCGGCATAACCGAAGTTTAGGAAGCGTTGGGCAACCGCTCGCGGCACAGGGAGTGCGGAAAGACATAGCAGGGCCGCCGAGACCACTGCCGCCGTCCAGCCCCAAAACTGTCCGTGCCAACTTTTCGCGTTACGCAGCGTTCGGAAACGTGCAAGAGCCCAAATTGTGTTCGGGCGGAATTCGCGATCAGGCGTGAGCGTAGCCAGGCGCTCGGCCACCCACGGGTCGATAACGCGTTTGTTATTGTGCTCCATATCGCTTGATGTACTCCTTTCTGAACGCCTGCTGAGCACGGCTCAAAAGTGTTCCAACCGAAGCCGGATTTAGATCAAGAGCGGATGCGACTTCCTCGTAACTAAAGTCATCGCTGCGCAGGAGCAACAGCTCGGCCTGGCGTCGGTTAATGATGCCCAACACAAAACGGACTCTCTCCTGCTCCTCGGTTGTGGTTAGGATTTCCTCAGGCGTCCGCACACCATCACCGAATCCAAAGAGACGTTCGTAACGTGTTCGGCGCGTTTGTCGCCGAAGTTCATCCACGCCCATTCGCACCGCTGCGCAATACAACCAGCCTTGAGTCTTATCGCCTTGAGCCTGTTTATTTCTCCATAACTTCAGAAACACCTCAACAGCGAGTTCCTCAGCCCGTGCAGGATCTCGTACTACCTTTGCGATGACGCGAGCGATGCGCTCATATTGGGCGCGAAAGATTGTCTCGATATCGAACTGGATCTCTTGATCCTTGCTCTCAGCGCCTGCTTCGCTGGGTGCGTCCACAACATAAGAACGCTCCGCGAAAGAAATTTGTGACAGATTACGGCGCAATTTCAGCCTCCTTCGTCGTGGGCCTAGGCATTTTGGTAAGCTCCCTGACCTAAGTTACTAAGAATATTGCGGTTGCCATGATCACCGACCCCCTGCAATCGGGATTTTATCCTGATCTCGGTTGGATGACGACGCCTAGTCGGCAAACCGAAGGTAGGCCATGCCTGACACCATGCCGATTGTTCTTGAGTCACGTCGTACCTGGAAACGATCCCCTTGGTTGAGTAGCACGGCAATCGACAAACGGGCAGACTGTAACACCGCCTGAACCGGATAGCGCCTGAGGAACGCATTATAAAAG
Organism: Terriglobia bacterium; assembly: GCA_963811715.1. Classification (GTDB taxonomy): domain Bacteria; phylum Acidobacteriota; class Terriglobia; order Acidiferrales; family UBA7541; genus Palsa-360. Next base: position 174,588 of record CAWESM010000001.1, on the reverse strand, counting down.
CGCGCCCCTTTGAAGTAGGGTTTGATCGTTCGCATCAACGCCTACAGGAAGGAGCACCCTCATGTTGAATGACGCTAAGTATATTGGGTTGGATGTTCACCAAGCAACGATCTCCGCTGCAGTTCTGGACTCGACCGGCAAGTTGGTGTTCGAGTGCATCATGGAAACGAAAGCGGCTACCATCCTTCAGTTTATTCACGGACTGCGCGGAAGTTTGTATGTGACTTTTGAAGAAGGAACGTGCGCGGCATGGCTGCACGATCTGCTCAAGCCCCACGTCACGCAAGTGTTGGTGTGTGATCCGCGCAAGAACGCGCTGATAAAAGCCGGGAACAAGAGCGACCGCATCGATGCCCGGAAGCTGGCCGACCTGTTGTACCTGAACAAGCTCAACCCGGTCTATCACGGCGAAACAGGAATTCGCGCACTCAAGGAAGCGGCCCGCAGCTACCTGGCACTGACCCGCGATACCACGCGGGTGATGAACCGCTTAAAAGCCCTTTATAGGAGTTGGGCGATTCCCTGTGCGGGGCAGCGCGTGTACGCACCACGCTATCGCTCGGAATGGCTGGCCAAGATCACCGAAGCCGGCGTGCATCGCCGGGCGGAGATCTACTACCAGCAGTTGGACGCATTACGGTCGTTGCGCGAGCAGGTACGACGAGATCTGTTGGCCGAAGGCCGGAAGCACAGCGCGATGAAATTGCTGCGCCAGATTCCTTCGATTGGACCCCTTCGGGCTGTTCTGCTCATTGCTCTGCTGCAGACGCCGCATCGTTTTCGCACCAAGCGGCAACTGTGGGCCTACTGTGGTTTGGCATTGAAAACCTCCACGAGCGGGGAATACCGAATCGTGGAGGGCCGGCTGAAACGCGCCAAGAAATTTCTGGCCATTCGCGGGCTGAACGCCAACCACAATCACGATCTGAAGAATATCTTCAAGGGTGCCGCGACCCGGGCCGCTGCCGTCGCTGGACCGTTCCAGGAGTTCCACGCCGGTTTAGTAGCCAGAGGGATGAAGCCAACGATGGCGCGTCTCACCCTGGCGCGCAAGATCGCGGCCATCACTTTGATCGTCTGGAAGAAAGGAGTCGGTTTCGACGCCGAACATTTGAAACAACAAGCAGCTTGAGCGTCTGTCAAGAGTCCATCCCGGATTCATCTCGGATAATGACCGGTTGGTTCTCCAGACGCTCTGGTTCGAGGGTGAGTATCCATAATCCCGTTAGGCGTGTGCTTCGGGCACTGAGTCTTTCGAGAAACCCTATGCCCCCTCGGATAACCAGAAAAAGCGATAGGCGAAAAGTCTCCGATAGAACCATGGTTGGCACTGCACAACCGCTCTGCTTGTCTGCGTCAAGAACTGATCGGCGTCGTTACGAAAGCACGATGAATCTGCGGCAAGGGAAAACTCACAGCGTCTCGTTACATTACTGGGGCTGGACGGCAAACAACCTGTGTTTTGCCGTCGCTGGGGAAGTATTTGTCTTGACATCCCTTTTTATAGAACGGGATTATCGGAAACTGCCCCACCACCCTTTAGGGGCGAGCGTTGACTCGAAGGCTCGCTAACCTGTTACGGCTTCTTTGCAGGAGAAGGCGGAGGAGGAGAGATGGTGACGTAGGGCCGCAGCGCTTCGAGGCGCTTTGCACTGATCCCGCGAATCGCCAGCAAATCCTCGACGCGGCGAAATCGGCCACTTTTCTGGCGCGCCTCGATGATCCTCTGCGCCGTGACCGGCCCCACGCCCGGCAACTCTTCCAATTCCTTGATCGTTGCGGCGTTCAGGTCGATCGGCTTTGCCGGAGGCGTCTTCTTGCCCTGTGCGAGTGCGACACCGGACACCAAACCAACCAAGAGAAGGCACGAAAGGAAACTCTGCTTAGCTAATCTGTTCATCGGCTGGATGACGGCGACATTCCCTTAAACACCAACTTCTGAAGTCCGCGGGTGGTCTGCGCCGTGTAGATGTTGCCTTTCGAATCGGCCGCCATTTGGTGGCCACCGCCCAGCATGCCCTCGCCTTTGATGGACTCCACAATCTCGAGCGACTTGCGATCGAGCACATCGATTTCCGAGCCTCCTCCCACATACAAGAACTGCTGCTGCGGGTCTGGAGAGAACGCCAAATCCCGTGCAAAAGGAATATCCCCTTTGACCAGCTGCTTGATGAACTTGCCCTCGGTCGTGAACACCTGCACCCGCCTGTTTTCCCGGTCGGCCACATACACGAGCCCGTCGTTGGACACGCGAATGGCGTGGACGATGCTGAACTGCTGAGGACCTGGCCCATCCGGGACAGCAGTGAGGCTCGGCGGCGGACACTGATCGAGGTCCACCGGCTTGTTCCCAAATGCGCCCCACATGCGTTTAAACTCGCCCGTATCCGCATCAAACACGGCCACGCGGTGGTTGCCGTACCCGTCAGCGACGAACAATTCGTTGGTCTTCCGATAGACGAACGCATCCGCTGGCTGGTGCAGATTCCGCGTGTCGGCGTTGCCGCTGCTCTTGCTGCTGTGACCAATTTGCATCACGAACTTGCCGGCCTGCGTGAACTTCAGCAGTTGATCATCTGCAACCGGCTTGAGCCCGGGAAGTTTTCTCGCGGGACAATTGTTTCCCCCAATCCACACGAAGCCCTTGTAGTCGATATGGATGCCGTGCTCCCTCTCCGGCCATTCATAGCCGCTTCCCGGCCCGCCCCAGGCCTGGATAAAACTGCCCGCCGCATCGAACACCAGCACCGGCGGAGCGGCCATGGCGGCTTGATCGGCTGGCAGCGTGCGCGGGCGGTGCAGAACCCACACGCGATCCTGCGCGTCGATTCCGATGCTGGACGCATCTCCGAGCTTCCACTTTGCCGGCACCTTCGGCCAGGAGGGATCCAGCTGGAACATCGGCACACTGCCCGCTCGCGCCGCGGACGTTTGCGCTGCCGCCGCTGTGCCCAAGAGCCGTTGCCCTTCCACACCCGCAACGATGACCAGCGCCGTCAGAATGGCACAGCTCAGAATCTTATGCTCCATGGCGTCCTCCCAAACGGAGCCAAGCATTACAACGCTAACAGTCCGAAAGCAAAAACTTGAAAAGTTTCTTCGACGCGAACGATAGGCCCCTTTTCACACGCAACGCATTTCTTCTACGCCCGTAGCGCGGAGTTTCGCATCGGAAATCCGGGTTTACATGGGTTTCCCTTGCGCATCGTAAACTTCCACTTTGCCGAACAATGTGGCTTGCGCCTCAAGCTGCGCGCGGTCGCCAACAATTACGATCTGCGCGTTGGCGGAATCGAAATATTTCTGCGCGGCATCGAGGACGTCGGCAGCCGTGAGAGCCAGGATGCGCTCGCGATAGGTTTCGAGGTAATCCTCCGGCAACCGTTCGAGTGTGGAAGTGGCGAGCTGCCCGGCCAAACCATCTTGCGTCGCCAGGCCCAGCGAGAATAGGCCGGTCAAATAGTTGCGCGCGTCGGCCAATTCCTCTTCACCGACAGGCGTTGAGCGCATGCGGTCGACCTCATAGAACATTTCGGTCAGCGTGGCGGCCACCACGTCGTTTCGCACGGCGGCCGAGATGCTGAAATATCCGTGCTGGCGTAAGGGATGCGCTCCGCTACGCGGGCTGTACGTGTAGCCCTTCTGTTCGCGAATATTCATCACCAGCCGCGAATTGAACGCCCCGCCGTAAATCGAGTTCGCCAAAGTCAGTCGCAGCCAGTCGGGATGTTTGCGCGTGATGGCTCGGTTGCCCACAACGATCTGCGCTTGCACGGCGTCGGGCAAATGCACGAGATACACGCGCCGGCCGTGCAATTCCGGGAGCGCCGGATTGGGAGCCTCTGCCACTTTTCCCTCGGCCCAGGAGCCGAATACGCTCTCGATTTGAGCGAGCATGGCCTGCGGCGTAAAGTCTCCCACCATCACCAGCAAGGCGTTCCCGGGCCGATAGTACTGGCTGTAGAAATCCTTGAGCTGGTCGAGCCTGAAGTTTTCGACCTGCGTCTCGGTTGGCGAAATGGTGCCATAGGGATGCGCGCCAAACAGGACTTTGCGCATTCGCTCGCCGGCGAGAAATCCCGATGTGGCGCGCTCGATTCGCAGGCCTTCGACCAACTGGCGCCGCTCGCGTTCGAATTCGTCGGCGGGAAACGAAGCCTGCTGCGTCAATTCAGCGACGAGGCGGAGAAGATCGTTCGAAAAGTCCACCAATCCGGCGAAGGAAACCACGCTGGTGTCCGCGCCGGCGCCGGAAGAAAGATCGGCACCCATGCGGCGCAGATCTTCCTCGATTTGCCGGCTGGCGCGCGCGGTGGTGCCTGTGCGCGCCACTGTAGCGGTCATGTCCGCAATGCCGGGCGCCGTCGCAGCCACAACCGCGTTCCCACTGCGGAAAAAGAGCTGCCCGGTAAATTTAGGGATGGTGTGCGATTCCACCAGCACGACTTCGAGGCCGTTCGAAAGCGTGGTACGGGCGCGCGGCGGCCAAATGACCGGCCGCTCGGGAGAAAGCGCGGGAACGGTGGTATGTATTTCGGAACGCGGTGCGGAGGCCATCATGCCGCCGCTTTCTTCGCCGGCTGGCGAATCACGATGGAGCGATTGGCGCGCGTCAACATCTTGTTCGCCACGGACTGCACCGCGTCCGGGGTGACTTCCATGAAGCCGCCGAGGATCGAGTTGACGAGGTGCGGATCGTTGTCAAACAGCGTGAAGCACGCGAGCAAGTGCATCAAGCCGTAGCGCGGAATGGATGCGCCGTGGCCGCCCTCGAGCATGGAAAAATAGTTCGACCGGAATTTTACCTTGATGGGCTCCAGCTCTTCCGAAGTGATTCCCTTCTCTTTCATCTCGTCGAGAACCTGGTCATACGCGGCGATCGTCTGTTCGGCGGAATATTCCGGCTTGTGCAGAAGGCGAGTCACCATCAGCGTCGGCCCGTTGTAATCAAACAAATCGCCGACCGGATAATGGATGCCGCCTTCGGCGTCCACCGCGATTTGCTGTTCGAGCACCAAGCTCCGATACACTCGCCCGGCGCGCCCGCCATGCAGAGCACGGTCCAGCATCGCCGCGGCGCACCAGTCCGGAGTCAGGCGGCGCGGCGCCTGATATCCGATGGCGATGCCGGGCAGCGTGCCGAATTTTTCCTCCACCACGCCGCGGCGCTCGTCGATTTGCGGCGGCTCGTCGATATCTGCGGGATCGGGTTGCGGCCCCGATGGGATTCCCGCGAAGTAGCGCTCCGCCAGCTTAAATCCTTCATCCGCGTCCACGTCGCCCAGGATCAGCAGCACGGCATTGGAAGGGGCATAGTACGTCTTGAAAAACTTCTGCACATCGTCGAGCGTCGCCGCATCGAGATCGTCAAAATCGCCGTAAAAATTGTGCGCGTTGGACCAGTTGCGGTAGGCGATGGGAGGAAGATCGAGCCAGGGAAATCCGCCGTAGGGCTGATTGAGCACATTGACGCGCACTTCTTCTTTTACGACGTCGCGCTGGTTGCGCAGATTTTCCTCGTCCACCTTGAGGGCGCGCATGCGGTCGGCCTCCAGCCACAGCACCCGCTCGAGCGCGTTCGACGGCACCGATTCGTAATAATTCGTCACGTCGTAGTGCGTCGAACCGTTCAACACGCCGCCCGAAGAATTGATCAGCTTGATGTGCACCATCTTGCCGGCATTGGCCGAGCCCTGAAACATCATGTGCTCGAACAGATGCGCAAACCCGCTCCGGCCGCGCGGCTCGATGCGAAAACCGATGTTGTAATAAACCCCCACCGTCGCCACCGGCGCGGCGCGGTCCGGCGAAACGACAACCCGCAAGCCGTTGGGAAGTGCCATGCTCTCGATCGGAATGTTCAGTTGTGTCAAGGAGCCCCTCGCAGATCAGAATTCGGGTGCGGGCTCTACTTGGAGCCCGCGAGCAATAAGTCGCGAACCATTTTATCCGGCGGCGGATTTCTTGCGCACCTTTTTCTCTTCAGCCCCTTTTTGGCGCGGGCCGAAGATGCCATCCAGTTTCTGGAGCAGCGCGCTCGAATCGTCCGAGAGAACGGCGGCGGACAGGCGCGACAGCGCTTTGTACGCCTCCTGATATTCCGGCGGAAAACCCGAGAGAGCATCCGCGTGGCGTTGCACGGTCGAAAAATCGCCTCGAGTCATCGGCCCCGTCCATGCCGCGCGCGGTCCGACCCGCTCGAAATTATCCAGCGTTTGGCGCGTCAGCGGCAACAGGGCGCGAGCCGCTTGCCGGCGCGTGAAACCTTGCGCCATCAGCAGGCGCGTCGCAGCCTCCAGGATGGCCAAGACTTGTCGCGCACGCAAACGATCCAGCCGCATGATACGCCGCCTTGTTTCCTCCGGACAAGCGCACAGCCACTCCGCCCAGTCTGCCGAATCATTTTTCGCGCGATCTTTCATTGCGGCAGGGCTCCCTTCGATCCCGAACACGCAGCCCGCAAGATCCGGCACACTCTGGCCGCTAAAGGTCTGCATCGGGTGAATCGATCCGGTCTGCCGCGCCCGCGTCGGCCAGCGGCCCAAGCACAGAGCCAGTCCAGCGCGCCGCTGGTGTGGAGCACAACCTTACCACGCCACTCATTGCCGCCAAGATGCGCCAGCTCTGCTGCCACGTCTGCTATGGCCTCATCGGGCGTGGCCATCAACACGACTTTGGAGGCGAGCACCTGACGCGTAAGCCGGTCCGCCGGATGTCCCGGCGCCGATGGCGCGCACTGCTGCCCGCGCCGTAGGGATCGATCGCGTTGCGACGAAGCCGATCCCCCATCCGAGATCGTGCAAGCAGCGCCCCAGCGCTTTCCCCACGCGCCCCGCGCCTACGATGGATAATGTCTCCGACATCTGCTGTGTTAGCATACAGTGTTCGGCTATCTTCACTGTACAGAAAATTCGGTCTCGCGGAAAATTTAACTTTGCACATCTTCTGGATTGTGCTGTTCGGCCTGATTGCGTCCCTGTGGGTGATTCAGGGAATACGAGCCGGCATTGGCATGGCCCGCCTGCCGTGGCTTTCCGATGCTCCTGCGCTTGCCCCCGACCGATGCGCCGCTGATTTCCGTGATTTTTGCCGCGCGGGACGAGGCGGAGAAGCTCCCCGGCGCCCTCGAGACGCTCCTGGCCCAGGATTATCCCCGGTTTGAAGTCGTCGCGGTCAACGACCGCTCCCAGGACCAGACTCCCGCGATCCTCCACGATTTCGAACGCGCGAAACCGAATCTGAAAGTCATCGATATTGCGAGTTTGCCGCCGGGCTGGCTCGGAAAACCGCACGCGCTGGTTGCGGGCTTCGAACAATCGCAGGGCGAATGGCTGGTTTTTACCGATGCGGACGTGCATTTTGCGCCCGACGTGCTGCGGCGCGCCGTCGCGCTTGCCCAAGAGCGCCAGTGGGACCACTTGACGCTTCTCGCCTCCATTGAGATGCGCGGATTCTGGGAGATTACGGCGATTACCTATTTCGGGCTCGGGTTCGTCTTCGGCAACGAACCTTGGCTGGCTTCGAATCCACGCTCCGGACGCTACGTGGGAGTCGGGGCCTTCCAACTCGTGCGCCGGGCCGCCTATGAAAAAAGCGGAGGACACCGCCGGCTGCGCATGGACGTCATCGAAGACATGAAACTCGGCAAGCTGATGAAGATGGCGGGCTTGCGCTTCGGCGTGGCCGTGGCGCAGGACATGGTCCGCGTGCGCTGGCATAGCGGCCTGCGAAATGTGATTCGCGGCGTCACGAAAAACTATGTTTGCCGCGTGCCACTACAATGCGCTGTTTGCTCTCGTGGCGATGTCGCTGCCGCTGATCATGAGCGTCCTGCCATTTTTCGGCCTGGTGTTCGCCACGGGCTGGGCGCGTGTGTTCGCCGGGATCGCGGCAGGTGCCGCGATCCTGATTCACGCTGGGATGATCTGGTCGACGGACGCTTCCCCGCTCTACGGCCTCACGCATCCGCTCGGCGCCATACTGTTTTGCTGGATGCTGGCGCGCTCGGCGATCGCGACGCTCTGGCGCGGCGGCGTCGTCTGGCGCGACACGTTTTATCCGCTCGAGGAATTGCGCAAAGGGCTCGTCTAGAAGCGATCTCGCAAATTGCTTCGCAGCAGTTTTCTCCGCCCAAGAATGCAGACATGATGACGCGCCAACGGCGCGGAGGTTACCAGTCTGGGGGCAACGCCCCAGGACGCGTCCGAGTACATGTCCCGCCCTGCAAGGGCCGAGGATTCCTGCGCCCTTGCAGGGCGCGCCGATCGAATCCAAAACCCAGGGCGTTGCCCTGGGCTAGAATCCGGCGGCGCTTTCAGCGCCGGAATCAATGATGTGCAAAACCGAATGCACGAGTCTTGATGGCCGGCCATCTATGAGATGGCTTGCCTCTGTTGACAACCCTCTCAACGCTGATGGTTGCTGTAGCCCGCGTCTTCAGACGCGGGGGTTTTCCTTGAGATGGGCAAGCAAACCCTCGTCCCGGTCTGACCGGGACGAGGTACAACTGCCGTGCCCCCGGGCGAAGGAAAACCAAGGAATCACAAAAGGATGTCAACAGAGCCAGATGGCTTCCAGCAGCCAAGCAGTTCAACCGCTACCGCGAAGCAGCCCACAATCGCGCGTTGCCACGATATCAATAGAACCACACCTATTGTAGAATCTGGCCACAAACACAGGACTATCTCGCGCGCGGAGTTTAGCCATCGTCGAACGTCGATTCTCCTTGCAACCTGGCGCCCGCGTCGGCCCCTACGAAATTGTGTCTGCTCTGGGAGCCGGGGGTATGGGTGAAGTTTATCGAGCGCTGGACACGCGGCTCGAACGCACCGTCGCGATCAAAGTGTTGCCGGCGCATTTGTCGAGCGACCCGGATCGGCGCGAGCGCTTCGACCGCGAGGCGCGCGCGATTTCATCGCTGAATCACCCGCACATCTGCATCCTCCACGACGTTGGACATCAGGACGGCACAAGTTATCTAGTGATGGAATATCTGGAAGGCGAGACGCTCGCCGACCGCTTAACCAAAGGCGCGCTCCCGATCGACCTCGTGCTCCGCTACGCCATCGAGATCGCCGATGCGCTCGACGCCGCGCACGCGGCAGGCATTGTCCACCGGGACCTGAAGCCGACCAATATCTTCGTCACGAAACGCGGCCAAACGAAGGTCCTCGACTTTGGCCTGGCGAAACTTGCGCCGAACAATCGGGCCGCCGCCTTCACGCCGGACGACAATGCCCCCACGATGGACGACGCACGCCTGACCAGCCCGGGCACAGCCGTGGGGACCGTCGCGTATATGTCTCCGGAGCAGGCGCGGGGTGAAAATCTGGACGCGCAGAGTGATCTTTTTTCATTCGGCGCCGTGCTCTACGAGATGGCGACCGGGCGCCCTGCATTTACCGGACGCACGACGGCGGTGATCTTCAATGAAATTTTGAACAAGGCCCCCACCGCGCCCGCGCGGGTTAATCCGGACGTTCCTCCCAAGCTCGACGAGATCATCGACCGATGCCTCGAGAAAGATCGCGAGCTGCGCTATCACAGCGCGGCGGATGTGCGAGCGAACCTCAAGCGGGTGCAGCGCGACATCGACTCGGAACGTGCGCGCACCCCGAGTCGTGGGCCCGTCGAGGAAGAAGCCTTGTCACCCGACGCTCCTGCGCGGGCGGGTCCGTCATCGGGGCTAGGCGGGCAAACTGGTTCAGTCGCGCCGCAGACAAGCTCCGATGCCGCGCTCGTGATCGGCGTGGTGCAAAGGCACAAGACCGGCATTGTTGCCTCGGCGGTTGTCCTTGTCCTGCTCGCTGCAGGTGTGATCGGCGGTCGCCTGTGGCTCGCGCGAACGACCGGCGGACCGATTGACTCAATTGCGGTGCTGCCGTTCGTGAACGGCAGCGGCAGTCCGGATGCGGATTACCTGAGCGACGGCCTGGCCGACACGATCACGAACAGCCTGTCGCAGATTCACTCGCTGCGCGTTGTGCCACGCACACTCGTGGCGCGGTACAAGAACCAGACCGTCGATCCGCGCCAGGCCGCGCGCGACCTGAACGTGCGGGCCATCGTGACGGGACGCGTTGTGCAGCGCGGCGACCGGGTCAGCGTGCAGGCGGAGATGATCGATGCTGCCAGCGTCGCGCAGCTTTGGGGCGACCAGTATGATCGCGGCATTGCGGACATGATGAGCGTGCAGGCCGAGATTTCCAAGGCGATTGCGGAAAATTTGCGGCTGCAATTGACCAGCGACGATCACAAAGTGATGGTGGCCGGGACGACGCAGAATGCGGAGGCCTACCAGCTCTATCTCAAGGGGCAGTACGAATATGAGAAACGGAGTCGGGATGGCTACAACAGTGCAAGCGCGTATTTCGAGCAGGCGATCGCGCAGGACCCGTCGTACGCGCTCGCATATGCGGGATTGGCGAAGACTTATGGGTGGCAGGCCTTTTGGGGCTACCTGCCAGCGACCGAGGCCTATCCCAAAGCTACCACGGCGGCAAAGAAAGCGATCGCTCTCGACGAACGGTCGGCGGACGCCTACACGGCGCTTGCGGCATCCGCCCTCTATTACGAGTGGAACTGGACGCAAAGCGAGCAGGGACTACAGCGGGCGCTCGCCATTGACCCGAATAACTCTGAAGCACATCGAGTATATGGTTCATTGCTGATGACCCGCAGGCACTATGACGAAGGGATCGTCGAACTGAGGCGCGCGGAAGTGCTCGATCCACTTTCGCCAATTAACCCTACAGTGCTTGGCACGGTGCTGGCCCAGGCGGGCCGCTATGACGAAGGCACCTTGGCACTCAAGAGAGCGCTCGAATTGGAGCCCGACTTTATGATGGCGCACATGTATCTCGCCTGGAGTTATAGATGGAGCGGGAAGGGAGATTTGGCAATAGCCGAGAGCCAGCGGGCAATTGAGCTCGGGTTTCCATTCGGCCAATCGTTACTTGCAGCGAGTTACGCCGCCGCAGGGAGGAAGACTGAAGCCGTGACACTCCTAAGGGAAGCGATTGAACAATCCAGACGGTCGCACTCAGGGGCCTTTTTCGTTGCGCTCGCCTTTGAGGAGTTGGGCGAAAAGGAGCAAACGTTCTCTTGGTTCGAGGAATCATTCAAGGAGCACGAAGCAGTTTTGGTGTTTCTCAACGCATGGCCATTCCATAGCGACGCTTGGCGCGCCGACCCGCGATTCCAGGATCTCGTCCGCCGCATCGGTATTCCCACGCAGTGAGCTACCTTGACGGTATCTAGTAGGACAGGCACTCCTGCCTGCCCGGTTCGATGTCGCCACGGCACACGCGGACAGGCAGGAGGTCGCGCAAACGGATTATTCCCAAAGCGAGAGTTCGTCCTCGGGTAGAGGCTCAAAAAATTCGGGGCCGAGGACAAACTTGCCCTTCATTGAGCCCGGCTGTCGCTTTCCTTTCACTGGCCCTATGGGAACGAGCCGCGCCACAGGTTTTGAGCCTCGGGCGATGATGATCTCCTCTCCCGCCGAGGCCCGCTTAAGCAAGCGAGAAAGATTTGTTTTGGCTTGATGGATCGTCACTGTGGGCATTCGCGCTCCTTCGCTAAACATTAGCTTAGCTGAGCTAATGCCTTTTTACAGCCTCGAAATTGAAACTCCCTTTCCACGCAAGAATAAGCGCCTATCATGCCTTCGGCGGCGGGGCTGCGACTCCGGGTTTTTCTCTCGCGACCGGATCAGCGATCGCAGGCTCGGTTGCGGCGGAAAAGAAGCCGGAGAGATCGCGCTGCTTGAGCGTGCGGATGCGGTCGCGCAGGGCGGCGGCGCGCTCGAACTCGAATTTCTTGGCGGCTTCGCGCATCTGGATTTCGAGCTGCGCGAGAACTTCGCCCAGCTTTGTTTCGCTCGTGATGTCCGCGTCGGCGAAGTCCTCGACGGGAACCGTGACGTAGTCGGCTTCCACGATCGCAGCGAGCTTCATGTCCACGGACTTGATGATGGACATCGGCGTGATGTGGTTCGCTTCGTTGTAGGCGACTTGCTTGGCGCGGCGGCGATTGGTTTCCTCGATGGCCTGGGCCATCGAGCCGGTCATGCGATCGGCGTAGAGGATCGCGCGTCCCTCGACGTGCCGTGCGCAGCGGCCAATCGTCTGGATGAGGGCCGTGGCGCTGCGCAGGTAGCCCTCCTTGTCGGCATCGAGAATCGCGACCAGCGAAACTTCGGGCAGATCGAGGCCTTCTCGCAGCAGGTTGATGCCGATCAGGGTATCGAATTCTCCCCGGCGCAGGTCGCGCAGGATGCGGACGCGTTCAAGGGTGTCGATTTCCGAGTGCATGTAGCGGCAGCGAACGCCTGTCTCCGTGAAATATTCGGCGAGGTCCTCGGACATGCGCTTGGTCAGAGTGGTGACGAGCACGCGTTCGTTGCGCTCCGCGCGCACGCGGATTTCTTCCAAGAGATCATCCACCTGGCCTTTTACCGGGCGCACCTCGATTTCCGGATCCACCAGGCCTGTCGGGCGGATCACCTGCTCGACCACGACTCCCGCCGAGCGCGTCAGCTCGTAAGGCCCCGGCGTCGCGGAAACGTAAATCACCTGCCCCGTGCGGTGCTCGAATTCCTCGAAGTTCAGCGGACGATTATCGAGGGCCGAGGGCATGCGGAAGCCGTAGTTCACGAGCGTCTGCTTGCGCGAACGGTCGCCGTGATACATCCCGTGGAGTTGCGGGACGGTCTGATGCGATTCGTCGATGAAGAGCAGATAATCCTGCGGGAAATAGTCGAGCAACGTGGGCGGGGCTTCGCCGGGCAGGCGGCCGGACATGTGGCGCGAATAGTTTTCGATGCCGTGGCAATATCCGATCGTGCGCATCATCTCGATGTCGAACATGGTGCGCTGCCAGACGCGCTGCGCCTCCGCGTACTTGCCCTGTTTTTTAAGCTCCGGCGCCCACCAATCAAGCTCTTCCAGAATCGTCTTGATGGCGCGCTCTCTCTGCGCGGCGGGCATGACGTAGTGCGACTTGGGATAGATGGTCAATCGCGACAAATCGTTTTGGCCGGAACGCACTTCCCCGGTCAGCGGGTCCATCTGGCGGATGGCGTCCACCTGGCTGCCCCAAAGTTCGACGGCGTAGGCGTTGTCCTCATACGGCGGATAGATTTCCAGGCGGTCGCCGCGCACGCGGAACGTTCCGCGGCGCAACTCCTCGGTGCGCTCGTACTGGATGTCCACAAGTTTGCGCAACAGCGCCTCGCGCGCCACGCTCTGCCCCTTCTCAATCAACAGGAGCATTCCGAAATAAGCCTCCGGCGATCCGATACCGTATATGCACGATACTGAAGCTACAATAATGACGTCGCGCCGCTCGAACAGCGACCGCGTGGCGCTCATGCGCAGCTTGTCGAGTTCGTCGTTGATCGTGGATTCCTTCTCGATGTAGGTATCCGAGGCGGGCAGGTACGCTTCCGGCTGATAAAAATCGTAGTAGCTCACAAAATATTCGACCGCATTCTGCGGAAAGAAATTCTTGAATTCGCTGTAGAGCTGCGCCGCAAGGGTTTTGTTGTGCGCGAGAAACAGAGCGGGGCGGTTGGCCCGCTCAATGAGCTTGGCCGCCGTAAATGTCTTCCCCGAGCCGGTGACGCCGAGCAGGACCTGATGCTTCTCTCCCGCCTCGATGCCGCGCGAGAGTTGTTCGATGGCCTCCGGCTGATCGCCGCGAGGCTCGTAATCGCTCATGAGTTTGAAGTTGATCGCCATAGGCCGATACGGCGCGGCCACCGGACCGCGCAGAATCCTTCATTATAGCGCAGACGGCTGGGGGCCGAACAAGGCAGCTGATTTCGAAGTGGCGGGCCACATTCCGAGAAGGCGATTTCGCAGGACTTGACTGACTCCGCTGCCGATTCCCCGGCACATGCTTTTACCGTGTCCGAACCTTTCGGGTCTGGCTATCACATCCGTGGACGGATTGGCGATCCGCATGGATTATCGGCAAGCCCCAGATCGTCATCGGCTGGCATCGACATCGCTTGCAAGATCGGCGTGGTAGCTAGCGTCGTTAGGACGGCCATGAGCACGAGCATGGCGAACAGTGTGGGCGAAAGCACACCGAGATCGAGACCGATGTTCAGCACAATGAGTTCCATCAGGCCCCGCGTGTTCATTAGAATTCCGAGGGATGCCGCTTGGCGCCAGTCCGATCCCGTGAGCCGTGCCGCGATAAAGCCGCCCCCAAACTTGCCCGTCGACGCCACCGCAATGATCAGAATACAGATGAGCCAATCTCGAAGGCCGTGGACGAGACCGATCTGTGTGTTCAAACCGGTCATGGCAAAGAATGCGGGTAATAAGAGCAGCACGACGGAATCTTCAAGTTTCTTTCTAACGTCAGTGGCCAGCACGGAATCGTGAGGAACGACGACACCTATGAGAAAAGCGCCGAAGAGCGCGTGAATCCCGATTCGCTCCGTTGCCAGTGCAGCCAGAAGAAGGGCCACGCAAACAATAACGATCGTGTCACGATTCGTCTGGCTTCCCGGAGGGGGCCTTCGGGCGAGCCATCGGAGAACAGGTTGCACCAGAAAGAAGATCAGAATTATGAAACCGGCTGTCAAACCCACGGTGACAAACGCCTGACCGGGCCGTGCTCTCGCAACGCTTACTACGAAAGCCAGCAAACACCAGGCCGTCACATCACCTGCCGCGGCGCACGCTAGGGCAATCGCGCCGGTGCGGCTCTTGTGCATTTGGCGATCCGTAAGAATACGAGCCAGTACCGGGAATGCGGTCACCGACATGGCCACGCCCATGAATAGCGCGAATTCGGTAAAGGGAACGCTCCGCGTGGAGAGCAGCGGGTAGAGCCACAGTGCAAGCGCCGCACCAAGCAAAAAGGGCGCAATAATGCTCGCTTGGGAAATTGCGAGTGAGGTCCCCGCGCGCTGCCGCAAGAGTTTCGTGTCGAACTCGACCCCAACCAGGAACATATACAGGATGACGCCGATTTGGGAGATGACCGAGAGAAACGGCAGAACCGTTGGCGGAAACAGGTGTGCCGAAAGCCCAGGCGCCAGGCGACCGAGTAAGGACGGACCCAGCAGAATTCCAGCGATCATCTCGCCAATCACTTCGGGTTGATTGATCCGCCGAAATGCCGCACCGAGAACTCGCGCCACGAGAATGATAACAACCAGTGCAAGCAGCACCTGTGTCAGGGCAATGTCCGCTTGCGGTACTGCGCGGTGGCCGGAGCTCAACGACCCGGATCCTTCCGGCGCAACAAGGGATTGTCCGAAGAAGCGAATCAAAAAGAATACACCTATGCTGGCCGCGAGTATTCCCGCGTAAATTAGCGCTGTGCGCGATATTCGCATCTTGTCGGCGCATCCTTCCATTGTGCTGACGGTCGCGAATGACCCTGCCGTCGGAAGTGTTACTGTCCGAGGAGACGTTATTCGATCAACGTCTCGTTTCCAGGGCGAAACCGTCGTCCGTTCGCTGACACTATGGATCAAATATTTCCGTCTTAACCGGAATTCCCGATTTAGACCTCCGGCTTGTGCATCGTACGCTTCTCCTGCCCTCGGGACTGAAAATTTGCCACCAGAGTAGTCCCGAAAGAGGATCGCGAGATTCAGGCGGCCAGATCCCGCGAAGCGGATTATCGGCAAGTAGCCAAGAAGCCTGCTTTCGACGGATTATTTTCCGTATGGATCGTCCACAACCAAAGCAACCTGGGAACGCGAAAGAATCGTGCCGGCGTAGCGCATGGAAATGTTTTTTCCGTTCGTGAGCGTGACATCCATTTCTTCGGTTCCGGTTTGTGTGACGCTCACGGCGAGGCCCGTTCGCAACGAGATGTAGCTCAGGCTCTCTGCCGAGCCATCCCATTTTCCGGCGGTTTGCACTCCATTCTTGCGGTATTCCTCGGGAGTCGGATCACGAACGGATTTGAGGTGGACCAAGTTCAAGCGGGTGAGGATCACGGCGCAGGTTTCGTCCGGCTTTGGATTGTCCGCCGATTCGGCGCTCGATGGAGCTGGCGCTGCGTCAGGATTGGGCGGGTGGCAAACCTCATCGCGCATGTATTCGGATTCGGTGCGCCAGACCATCCCGGCAACCGGTAGCGACGCCGCTGGTTGTTCGGAGGACCATTTCTGCCCCACTGTGACGCCGCCCGCGGGCGCTCCCGAGCCTGCGCCGAGTTGCGCGATCCAATCCCGTGCGGCCTGCACAGCCTTTTCTCCATCGACAACTTCCTCAAGGCCTGAAACCGAAATCACTTTTCCACTCGCGTCGAGTGTGAATTCAACGACCTTGCCTTCGAGATTTTGGTACTGCTCCTGGGTCGCGGCGGCCGCCGGGTCGAAGGTATCGCTCGTGACATGGGCCGTGGATTTTTCATACTTGGTGCGGAGCCGGATGCTGCCCGGCGCGCTCGGTTCCGCGGGGAGAACCTCCAGCAGAATCGTGGCGTCCCAGTCGATCACGAGTTTCGAGGGGCCTTGCGGGTCCTTGGCCATGCCGGAGCGCGAGGTCGCAGTGGTCGTCTCGAATTCCATGGCGTAGCGGAACGACAGTCCCGGAGAAAATCGTGGGGAAAGAGAAACGCGTGGAGTCGAGGCTGCTGTAGCGCTTTGCCGCGTCTTTGTGGGGAAATTCTCCGGCCCCTTCTTTTGCGCACCGGCGGCGGATGATAGCGACAACAGAACCACGAACAAGACTGTGCCGCGCATCACTGATTTGCTTCGACTTGACCGAGCTGCGTTGCGGATGAACACGCCTCGATGGTAAGCCGCCACACGAACTGTTGCAATGCGACGAATACAGTGGTGCTATCGCGCGCGGGCGGCAGACTTCGCTGCCGATTTCGCGGGCGAGGCCGGAGGGACGACGCGGGGGGACTCGATGGTTCCACCGAGGACGAAACTTGGCGGGGGCGCGCTTGCCAGATTTGTTGTGGCATGAAAAATCGACGGATGAATGCGCAGGCTCAGCATGTGAGAAAAATCAATGCGGCCCTCCGCTTGGAAACGCCCTTGCGAATTGTCCAGGACGAAATCCGCCACTTCGATTCCGCCGCCACCCATGTGGAAATTTCCTTGCACGGACGCGAACCGGCCTGTGGGGGAATCTTGAGCGTCCCCGGAAATCAGACTCGCAAAATCCATTCCACTGAGTTCCACATTCCGCGCGTCCAGTCCTCCATCGCCTTCCATGGTACGAACCAAATTCGCACGGCCCACGCCATGAGCGGAGAGGGTGAGCGTGGCGGACGCTGTTCCCGCGAAACGGTTGTTGAGCGAAGGCAGGGCGCGGGCCAGCCGCGCCACGTCCACTCGTTCCAAGCGCCCTTGAAATTGATAGGAAGGATCGGCAAGGAGCCGGGCATCCAACGTGCCCGACGCTTTTCCGCCGAAGAAATCCGCCTGCGCCTTGCGAATAGCGATCGTCCGCCCCGCCAGCTCCGCTTGGCCGTCGAATTTTTCGAAGCGCAATGGCGCAAGCACGATTTCCGAGACGCGCAGACGTCCGCGCGCGGCGATTCCCGCGACAGTGGCATCGCGCCCCGAAATATCCGCCGTCGATTCTCCGGCGCCCGGAAATCGCGCGAACAGGCCGGGCCGAGCCCGCGGCCCGAGCCACCGGTTGAGCTCCGCGGCGTCCAATTGGTCCGCGAAGAGGTCGAACGTCCAGCCTGCGTCCGCGTTCTTGCGCACGGCAGTCCCTCGCCACAGCGCGCCGAATGCGTCGGCAGCGACCAAAGTCAGCGTTCGCTTCGATTCCGCAAATTCCATGCGCGCGTTGGGGAGACGGAACGGCTGGTTCAGGTAGGCGGCAGTGACGTTGAGGTTTCGAGAATCGATCGTGCCAAGCCACATCGTGGCCGGCGATGGCGCGCCGTGGAACGCTCGCATCTTCACAGCGAGGCCGCCCGTCGCTGTCCAGCTCGCATTCAGAGGCTGAGTCAGCGCCTCGGAAAGGGCCAACCAATTCTCGACGCGAGGCGTCCCGCCCTCGATCGAGAAATTCCAATTCCGCGGCCGATGGAATATACCGGAGGCGTCCTGAAAAATCGTTCCGCGCATCGTGAATGAGTTCGCGGACGCGTCGTCCGCGGAAACCGTTCCGGATTTCCCTCCGGCAATAGGCGCCGTAAATGAGATTTCCGTCGGGGCAAAATCCAACGCCCCGCGAGAAACGCTGGCGTTGATGGCGCCAATCTTCAACGGCGACGCGAGCGACGCTCCCGTGAGTCTTCCACCAGTGCTGGCAAACGCGCCCTGTTCGAGTTGCAGAGGCCAGCCACGAAGAGTCGCATCGACGCCAAGTGTCCCTTCCAGATCCAGATTCGCCGGCACACCCGGGCGAAGCGCTCGATACCACGCCATAACATCCGCGAGACCGACGCTGGATGAATTGAGATGCAATTCGGGACGCAAACCGTGCGCCCAATCCAATCCGCCGGCGCCTTGCAAATGCGAATTCCGCATTTCGATGAGAAACTTCGGGACACGCGTGCGGGCTTCTCCCAGACGCCAGGCGGCGTCGAAGGAGAGATTGACCGCGGGATCCGTGTCGCGTCCGGGAAGTCTCCATCCGTGGAGTCCCGTCAGGCGAGCAAAACCCGAAATGGACCACTGCGCCGCGCCCGCTCCGGCAGAGCCACTCGAATTGGAAATGGGTGGAGCGATTCGAGCGTTGACGTCCACCGCCAGCTCTCCCCGAACTCCGAAGTCGGACTCGCGGGCGAGCCGCAGGGCATCGGCAAGTGAAACATTAAGCCAGGTAAGACTCAGCTCGGCAGGCTGAAGCCGCGCGGTCGTGCCCGCGATATTGCCGACGAGGCGAAGCGTACCAATTTCCTGCAACTCCACACCAGCGCGCATCGGCTGCGCCGCGAGATCCAGCGCCCATCGCCCCGCAGCGTCCTGGTCCACGCGGCCCGAAACGCCGATTAGCGCAAGGGCACTCTTGTCATCGCCTTGCTTAAAATTGATGCGTCCGCCATCGATATCGATGCGGTAGAGGCGGGCAGTCGAGATGCTCCGCGGGGCGGCTGGAGGACCTACAAAACCTGGACGAAACTGACTGGGGGAAGCAGGCGGCAGCCATTGCTCGATGTTCCACCGGCCCTGGCTGTCGCGCACGAGATTCAGGCTCGGCCGCGAAAGAGAAAGAGTGCCGAATTCGAATCGCCCGGAAAACAACGCAGGCCAGCGAAGCCCCGCCCTCAGAGTGTCCGCGCGAAGGAAATATTCATTGCCGAAGCGAGGGTCTTCCGAAATGGTGATGGAATTCGCCTCGAGCCGCGCGCCGTCGAGCAGGCTGAAATCAAATCGGCCGACATCCACGGGACGCCCGAAGCTGGCTTCGAGATGAGCGATCAGGTATCGGCGGGCGGCGCTGGACCGCAGCGCGCGGGAGAGTCCGATGCTTCCGGCAATCAGCGCGGTGGCGAGAATGAAAATCAAACGCAACCATTTTCGTTTGCGCATCGTGAGGCCAAGAATTGCGGCAAAAGACGGACCCGAAGAAAAGTACCGTGTCAGTGAACCTCGTGAAGCATGCGGGACCACCGCGTCCGCGAGGGCAGATGGATCACCGTATCCAAGAAGTTCAGCAGCCAACCATTGAGGCTCCGGTCCGCCTCCTCATCTCGAGCGCCCAGCACGGACCAGTAAATGACCACGGGACGCCCCATGATGGCGTCGCGGTCCACAAAGCCCCAGAAACGGCTGTCCCAACTATGGTCCCGGTTGTCACCCATCGCAAAATACTTGTCCGGAGGAACCACGATTTCGCCGCCATGAACGTTGGAAAGGATTTGATCGGCCCATTCCGGCTGCATGTTGGCTTGCAAGAACTGTTCGTCTCGCGGAGGGAAGTTATCTCCAAACGGATCATACGGCGCGGCCGGATCGCGGGCCACATACGGCTCGTTAAGACGCTTTCCGTTCAAGTACACCTGCTGGTCGACGATTTTGAGGCGGTCACCGGGAATGCCGATCACGCGCTTGACGTAGTGCGGGTGGTCCTGGTACGGAAATTTGAAAACGATGATATCTCCTCGGTTAATTGAACGATATGGCAATATATGGTCGTACCAATGGCCACGCGCGCCGAAGATGAATTTGTTCACCAGCAGGTGGTCGCCCACGAGAAGCGTCGGCTCCATGGATTGGGACGGAATCTTGAAGGCCTGGACAATAAATGTGGTGCCGAACAGCGCCAGGATGACCGTGACCAGGAGGGACTCGATGTATTCCCGCAGCGTCGCGGGACGGGCTTCCTCTCGAGGCCCCGCAGCGCCCCGCACCTCCGCGACCTGTGCGGTGTCAGTCATGCGATGGTTCCCTTTCCTCTCCTGCGACGCCCAATTGGTAGAGGGCCGCGACGGCTGCCGCCTGTTCGGCTTCTTTCTTGGTCTTGCCTGTTCCGGCGGCAGTGAGTTCACCGGAGACGCGCACTTCGACGCGGAAAGTTTTCTGGTGGTCCGGGCCGGCTTCTTCGACGACGCGGTAATCACACGGCGACATGCCCCTCGCTTGGAGCAATTCCTGAAGCGCGGACTTGTGGTCGGGCCGCCCCAAATTGCCAGCCGCGGCAGTCAGTGCGCCCTCGACGAGCGATTTCTGGACGAACCGCCGGGCAGCTTCCAAACCGGCATCCAGGTAAATGGCCGCCACGACGGCTTCGTAGGCATCGGCCAAAAGTGCAGGCTTCGACCGCCCGCCTGTTTTCTCTTCGCCACGGCTGAGCCGCAAGTGCTTCCCCAAGCCAAGGCGCTGAGCAACGGTGCAAAGCGAGGCCGCGTTCACCAGACGAGCGCGGCTCTTGGAAAGCTGGCCTTCGCGCCAGTCCGGAAATGTCCGGACTAGTTCTTCACTTACCAGCAATTCGAGCACGGCATCGCCCAGGAATTCGAGTTTCTCGTTGTCCCCCGGGGAATCCTCGGCCGTGCGTTCGGGAATGCGCGAGCTGTGGGTCAGGGCCTGCCAGAGCCATCGCGGATCGCGGAACTCATGTCCGAGAACCGACTCCAGCTCCGCAAGCTCGCCCACAGCGATCGGCATAAGACTGCTACCTGCTAATCTTCGTCGTGGCATCTTTCTTGGCGGATTCTTGACGAGACTTGCATTGGGTGACCAACGGGCCACTCGCCGCGCACTTCTCGTAGGCAGCCACGGCATCGTTGTAGTAGCTGGCTTGCACGTCCGCGTTGCCCAGCAGGAAGTAGTCGACCGGATCGGGGGCCGATGCCAACTGCGTGGCCAACGTGAGTTCGGTCCGCGCGTCTTCGTACTTCTGGTGCTGGATGTCGATCAGCCCCAGGCCGCTGTGGGCCATCGAAAGCTTGTCATTCTTCGCTTTCTCGAACGTGGCATCGTCAACCGTATCCGGCTTGGTCAGATTGGGGATCAGTTCGATGGCGTGCCGGGCATACCCCTCGGCTTTTTGATATTGCTGCTGGGCGTCGGGGGTGGTGGCCTTGACGCGTCGAGGCATGGCCATGGCCAGCAGCGCGAGGACGTCGACGTTGTCCGGATTGAGCTCGATGGCCTTGGTACCCGCGACGAACATCTTGTCTTCCTGACCTAGCGGTAAAATAGGCGCTGGTCAACTGCGAATAGACGCCCATCAGATAATGGCTTTGCGGAAATTTGGCGATGAAGTCTTCGCAGAGAGGAATTTGGCTTTCCGGAGTTCCCGTTCGAGCCGTATAAACGGCCTTGTACGCAGCTTCTTCCGCCTTATTGACCGGCGCCGGCTTTCCCGGACCCTTATCCGCGGGTGCCGGAGTCCCTGGGGCGGTCTGCGCAGAGCTATCTTTCCCGCCGCCACCGCCGTACTGCGCCTTGGAAACTCGCGCCCCTACCGAAATAGTCAATGCAAAAGCGACCAATGCAGCCGATGACCTGAGAATCTTTGCCTTCATATATGAATCTCCTCGGTGAAAATAATTCTCGGAGATGAAATCGATGCTCCGAGTGAACCGCTTCCTGCCACAACCCCGGCGTCTCCTGCATTGCGCCACCCTTACTCGACCCAGAGGCGCAGGGGAAAATTCACGATTTGCCGTCGGACTTCGTTTCACGCGACGGAGTCTGATAGCCCGTTTCCACTCCGCGCTGCGCCGCGATGCGTGCCGATTCCGGCGCTCCCGCCACGGCCAGCGCCGCTTGATACTCGGCGACCGCGAGGTCGCGCTGGCCTTCTACATCGTACATTCTTCCGAGATAAATATGCGACCAGGAAATGTTGGAGGGATCCGGCGCCGTGGCGCCTTCCGTGGGAGAACTCTTGGACGCCGCAATCACCTTGGAAAACAGTTCGCGCGCGCGGTCCGGTTTGCCGGAGAGCGCCGAGGCCACCGCCAACCCATAGGTCGCGCGCAAATCATCGGGATGAGCGGCAAGGACGCGTTCAAACGAGGCCGTGGCCGCCGCGCCATTACGGGCGGAAATTTGGCGCTGCCCTTCGGCCAAGTATTCGTTCCACGGGATCGGTAGAAGCAGCGGAGCGCGAGGCCGAACTGAGGGCGCTCCCCGCCGCCGGGTATGCGTTCACCGGCTGGCGCCGCATCCGCAAATTTCACGCCGCGCAGCCGTCGCGACTCGCCAGCGACATCAATGCCTTTGATCAACTCGGGCAGATAGTAGCTCATCGCGGGTTCTGATTTTTCAAACCCCGAAAGACCGGCGTAGATGGGACGAACCAGAACGTAGCCCGAACTTTCCGCCTGGTCGATCTCCGAGGCCAGATCGGCTGGCGCGAGGTGGCGAAGCCGCAACTCTACAGCGCGGACCAGGCACTCGTCAAAAAACGCGGAATAGTCGTCGTGAAACTCAACCGGGAGCCGGGGCGCATGAGCCGCGTATTCCAACAAAGGCGAGGCCCTGGCCGCTTCGGCCCGGTATTGGATCGCCATCGGATCCAGGAGGAAATGGAGGAAGGCGTGACGAATATCTCCAATGGGTGGATCCTGGGTGGGGCTGACGACGAGTTCGTAATGGTCCCCGTAATTTCGGAAATTGGTTTTTCGCCCGGCCAGCGGCTCGACGTACAAGGAAAAAGTCCGGGGAGAATTCGACTTTATGATTTCGCGAAGGTAACTGGTAACGGTTAAGGTGACCTCCGAGAGAGGAGCGCTGTAATATTCCACGCCGCTCTCGTAGTCACTCTGGTAGAACTGCCAGAGCTGGTCGAGCTGGGCCTCGCGATAAAAATTGGCCAGAACCTCATTGAACCCTTCCAGTGCCAGTGCGTCCGGCGGCAAATCCTCCCGGCGCAGTTCAAACGCAAATTTCGGGGGCGGCCCCGCGGCCAAGGCAAAGGAAACAAAACGGGCAAAGGTAGCTCCCGAGTCCGCGAGGGCATGCTCCTGGTAGTAGGTGCGCAAAGCGGCGACCGCGGGCCCCTGCAGTGCAAGCATCCGCTCACGAAGTTTTACGCGCCCCGGGCTCTGGTTCGTGGTACTTACGCTGGAATCAAATCCGGCCGCATCGAGCGCGCAAAGAGTCGCGAATAATTGCGGCCGCGTCTCCACGGAAACCGCGCGCCGCATCTCTGTTCGGGGCGGCAGCGCGGGCTTCTTATCCTGCGGTTGTTTTGCTTGAGCAATTGCCATGGGGGCGAGGAACGCGCCCAGAACAATCAGCGCGTACCGTGCGAAGGAATCCGTTTTGGCGAAGAGGCGCAATCCATCATCCCGTCGAAGCTTGAACGTATGAATTTACAGGGGGATTCGAGTCCCGTCAAGAAACCTCCTCCCTCTTTGAGGGTAGGATCGGCTGCCGGGGTTGTCCCGGAACTATTGTAATCGGGAACGGGTGGGATGGGAGAGTGAAATCGCGGAATGGCTACTTGAGGCGGAACTGAATCCTAATGGTTATTTGCGAGGAGCTGGGCCTTCCATCGATCGTCGCAGGTTCATATTTCCATCTCCGTACGGCATCCACCGCTGCCTGGCGAAGGAACACCGGTCCGGCGGTGGCCTTTGCTCCAACAACCCTCCCCGTTGGGTCGATCTCGGCGGCAACAAGGACGTCACCTTCGACGTTCGATTGTCTGGCCTGTGGAGGATACACGGGAGGCGTGGAAGAAATCAGTTTGGCCTCAATCACAGACTTGCCAGAGGAGCTTGGCCTGGCAACCACATTGGGGGGCACAGGTGGATCGTCCATGTGTGAAACAGTCGCGATCAAGTCACCGCCAGGCGTCCCACTTGCCGGTCTGGCCGCACTTGCAACCTCAATGTCGGGAACGGATCCGTCCACTAGTCTTCCTGCCCGGCTCTCGATGGTCGGCGCGACCATTTTCAGATCGCGGGCCGCCTGTGGCCGCTGAGACGATTGGTCAGGCTGCTTCGCATCCAACTGGTCAGGCTGCTTTGCATTCGCGTTGTCGGCTTGATGTCGAAGCGTCGGCGTGGCGGTGGGCGCTGGGGCAGCCACGATTTCTTTGGGAACGGAGGTCGCCTGGGACACAGCTGGGGACAATGGAGGCGCTTGCTCAGCGGCCGTTTGCGGGATCACCGCGGATGTTGGAACACCGGTTGACGCGCGAGGTGCGGGCTTAGTCGGCTGGCTGGCCGAGGCAACTGGGACAACAGAGGGAGCGGTGGAACTCCGCTGCCGCATAAAAAACAGTCCCGCCCCGAGACAGAGGAGAATTACAGCCGCCCCCGCAATGATCAAGGGCGACTTCCCGCGAGACTCATTCTCTGAGAACTCGGAGAGTGTATAAGGCGACGAAAACTTGCCTAAACTGTCGTTGGGAGTGGACGGCGTCCTCGCAAGGGCCGGCGCTCCGCCCCATGTCGTTGAATGTGACATTAGTTCAGGGGCAGGCCCGGCCGCGCCCGCGGGCGAAAAGGGTCTTGCCACTTCAACAGTTTGGTGTATCGATTCGTCAGATTTCCTCGAAACGGGGATGCGCGGAGTTGGTTCTGGTGCTTTGCCGCCCGTAATGGCTGCAGGCGACATCGGCACCAGCCCCGCGATGTCTTCGAACGATGGAGCGTTCCCTGCCGCGGTAACTGGTTCCGGCACGGTTGGCGCCACGTGAACGGGTGCGGGTGGCGCAATGGGTGGCGCAATCGGCTGAGCAATGGGCGAAGCAATGACGCTTGGCGCCACGTGAACGGGTGCGGGTGGCGCGATGGGTGGCGCAATCGGCTGAGCAATGGGCGAAGCAATGACGCTTGGCGCCACGTGAACGGATGCGGGCTGAGCAATGGGCGAAGCAATGGGCGGCTCACTCGAAACAATTTGCGGCTGCGGTACGGCTGGCGGCTCATCAACAACCGCAACTGACGGGGCCGAAACGTTCGAATGTCCGGCGGGTTTGTGGATGCCCCAGAAGTCAGCCATCGGCTCCAGGAATTCAACCTCCATGTACCCTTTTACAGTAGGAAGATTCCGCGTGCTGACTACCCGGCAAACAACATCGCGTCCTTCATGATTAGAAAGGATGACGGCTTGCCCGGTCGGGAAATGACTCGCCAGCCGGAGAACCGCTCCATTGTCGAACACGATGACGGTCCTGGCCTCTTCCCTGGTAGGCTGGGCAGGTCCGGAGGATGCCTCGTCCCTCTCCCCGGGCAAACTTCGAATCGTAACGGCAACTTCCAAACAAACAGGGTTGGATCGCGTGTTCTGATCGGAATTGCCTTCAGAGCTTCCTGCGATCGGGCCCGGTTTGGCTAATAAGTTGTCCAAGGGGAGGATTCCTCGATCGTCAGCATCAAGGTCTTCCGATCACGATGAGTCCTGGGCCCACGGAGCTATGCTGACTATCACGGCCATTTTCGGCCATGGGTCTATCGAGGAGCTATAGTACTGAAGTACTACGGTGGAAACAGGGGCGGCGAACCGAGGGAGAGCCTAGATTATTATTAATATAATTAATTCAATAGTAAATTATTTGCGAATTGGCGCAGCCTACCCTTTGACTGAGATATCGCTAAAACTCAGGACGACGCGGCCGCCCGAGGTAAAGCGCCCAAAACTCATCTGCGGGCGGAAACGCGAAAACATCAGGACCAGATCCAGTTGGCGGCGAATCGTAGGGTTATCCGGGCCTGCGATAATCTCGTAGGTCACGGCCTGGCCTTGCGCGTTGACGGTAGTCGCCACCAGCAGGGCGTGCGGTCCGGAATGCCCCGATTCCTCCATGCCGGTGACCGGAAAGGGCGCCAAAGCCTCCAGACGCGCGGGCTGCAGCAGATTGGTTGGCGAATCATTCGCTCCGGCGCGAAGTGGCGCGCCCATCCCGAGCAATTGGCAAACCAGGACAAAAACCACCAGAGCCACCGTGAAACCGCCGGTTGCCGGGAGGGCCAATGGTTGGAGAATATTCTCTAGAATCAACTGCCCGCGCGTGCGGGCCCGGCGCGCGTAATGGAGCCAGGGGTTGTCGGAAAGACGTTGCGCGGCCGCCACGCGAATTCGCAGAGCCAGATCCGCAGGGGGCACGGGACGCTCCACGCGGGACATCAGATGACGACAATGCCAGATAACCCTGCAGTTCTTCGCGGCATTCGCACGCACAGTTCCAAGTGATGCCCGATCATCAAGTGCGTATCGGACCCAGCGCCCGACGGCAATGCCCCATCCAAATAGCCGGGCAAAAGATTTTTTACTTTATCGCATTCCATCAGACACCTCCCTCAACGTCGCCCGGTTTGCCGGGAGCCGCCCAGCCGGCAGTGTCGCGCTGGCTAGAAGTCTTTTCCTTCACCGTCGAAAACAACGACGAATGCAACACCGTTTCCGAAGCTTACCGCCCCTCCATCCCATGGGCCTGACGGGAGGCATTCCCGTTTGCATGAGGCACGGGGTGATGCGCCAGATGCGTGTACTTCCCAGGACTGGCTCCAGGAGATCGCGCAGCAATCGCCGCCCTCTCAGGATGCGAGATTTCACGGTGCCTACGGAAACATCCAGCACTTCCGCCACCTCTTCGTACGCCATGCCCTCGAGATCTCTCAGAATCACGGCGCTGCGGAAAACTTGTGGCACGCCGCGCAAGGCCCGCTGGACCGCCTGTTGCACTTCGTGGGAAGCGGCCTCTTCGAATGGTGTCCGGCTCTCGTCCTCGATCTCCATGCAACGCATGTCCCGGCGCCGGCTCCGCGTCGATCGAAGCCTGCTGCCGATGGTGCCGCCACAACCAGCGGCGGTGATTCAACGCTTCACGGACCGCGATCCGGTACAGCCAGGTCTTCAGCGAACTGCCGCGGCGGAACCCGCGAATTCCGCGAAACGCCTTCAAAAATACGTCCTGCGTAATGTCGGCCGCGTCGCTGGACTCCGATGTCATCCCCGCGACCAGGCTGTAAACCGGCCCTGTGTAGTGCGTCACCAGCCAGTCGAACGCCGCGCCGGAGCCGCCCTGCAACTCCGTAACGAGCTCGGCTTCGTCCCTGGACCATGGGAGGGCGCGCGCCAAGTCAGACACGGTTACCGCCTCTCTCGCCCGTCTGCGCCAAGCGCTCTCGCGGAGGACTCGCAGGAAACGCCTCATGCCCTGCGCGGCAGGACCTGAAGCCGCTCACTGGATCTCCTGACCGGGAAACCTGAGCAACCGTGCGGAACCAGTTGGTGAGCGTTTCATTGTGTTAGACACCATTGGGGGGGATTGGTTCCCCTCCCCCTAAGCTATTTTCCACCCTATTGTACCAGGTTTGCAATGGTACAGGGGTGGTAGATCCCGATTGCAGGTAAAGGACTTGCGGCTCTCGGACGTCCCTTAGCCCACTTTCCGGGGGCGGATCGAACGGCGTTGGCGCCCTTCGCGTTGTCACCATGGGTGGTCTGGGCGGGTGAAACGGCGCGTGATGGCCGGGACTCGATCACTGATTACTCTTATGGTACGTAGTATCTGATCAGTATAAACAAATCCTGTTCACAGGGGTGGCGATCGGAGATACCATCGGATGCTCTCAGCCATCTGGCGAGCGGCGTTGCAATGAGGGATCGAAAAATTACGGAGTCGTCATGAGTGGAAATCCGTTTCGGCAAGTTGCTTTGATCGGCTTTGGAGAATTCGGCGGGATCTTCGGCCGGGACCTCGCGGCAGCCGGGATCAGCGTCTCGGTGTTCGATATCCTTTTCAATTCCGGCCACCGCGTGCTTCGATGCTCGCCAAAGCAGAGAACGCGGACGTTCGCGCGTGTGACAGCTTGGATGAGGCGATTCGGGGCGCGGACCTGGTGATCTCCGCGGTCACGTCTTCGGCGGCGGCGAGGCGCAGCGAAAGAGGCTGCTGCCGCCCTTCGTGGCGGCCAGACGTACCTGGACATCAATTCTGTCTCGCCGGATACGAAACGCGAGATCGCTCGAATTCTGGAACCATCGAACGCAATTTTTGTCGAGGCCGCGGTGATGGCGCCTGTCTCGCCGCAGAGGCTCAAGGTTCCGATGTTGCTCGGCGGAGCCGAAGCAGAGGCAGTCGCCGCGCGTCTACGATCGATGGGCATGAATGCGACGCGCATCAGTGACCGCATTGGCGTGGCCTCGGCGGTCAAAATGTGCCGCAGCGTGATCATTAAAGGAATCGAAGCGCTGGCTGTTGAATCGCTATTTGCGGCGCGCCGGTATGGCGCCGAGAATGAAGTTCTGGCGTCGCTGGCCGCCACGTATCCGCACATGGGGTGGGACGGCCCGCTTCCTGACTACCTCATCAGCCGCGTGGCGGAACACGGCCGGCGGCGTGCCGCCGAAATGCGCGAGGCGGCCGAGACGCTCAGGAATGTCGGCCTCGAACCTTTGACCGCGCTGGCCACTGCGGAACGGCAGGATTGGCTCGTGCGGGAAATGGCGGAGCGGCAGATTTCGGTTCGCCCCGGTAAGCCTTTCTCGTGGCAACAACTGGCGGATGCGATAGGAAAGACATTTTTCGCGGAAGAAAAACCGGTGGCACGAGGATCGACAAGTAGCACAGACTTCCGTCTGTGAGATTTTTCAATTCACAGATCGACCTGCATAGACTATGAAGCCTCGGTGAGAACCATAATTCGTGGCCGACATGTGTCGCACCTACGGTGCTCAGAATTATTATTGCAACCTTCCCCAGCCCTTGCGGGCTGGGCTACGCTCTGTCGCACCTCCGGCGCTATGGGTTTGGCGCGGTCGATTTGGGTATCTGCGGGTGGTAGTTTGCAACTCATGATTGGCGACGTTAAGTTTGTGGCCGACGATTTGTGAGTCGTAGCGTAGCGCCAGAGGCGCGGAAGACCTTAGCCCAGTGCGGGAGCGCTGGGTACGCGGCTTTGTTTTGTAAGGTGCCAAGCGCCGCAGGTGCGGCAGATGCCTCTGGTGTCTAAAGCGACGACCAACGAAGGTTTCTAGGTTGTCAGAGAGGCTGTAAAGCCCGGGCTACTTGCCGCGCCGAACCTTCGCCGTGACTGCTTGCTTTGAGCGCGGAGCGTTCATTGAGTAAGCGCAGGAAATTTCGCCAAAGGAACATACTCCATGCAACCTGAACCGATTTTCGATCTCGCGCATCTCGGCCACATGGAACTGTTGACGCCGAAGCCGGACGAAAGCTTGCAATTCTTCGTCAACGTGATGGGCATGACGGAGACGGCGCGGCAAGGCGATTCGGTGTATCTGCGCGGGTGGGATGACTACGAGCACCACACGCTCAAATTGACCGCGTCCAAAACTTCCGGCATGGGACATATGGCTTTCCGCGCGCGCAGCCCACAAGCGCTCGAACGGCGCGTCGCCGCATTGAAAGGCTCGGGCCATGACGTTGGCTGGACCGATGGAGACCTCGGGCATGGCCCTGCGTTTGTGTGCAACGATCCGGATGGGCACCAAGTCGAGCTCTACTATGAAACGGAATGGTACAAAGCGCCGCCGGAGTTGCGCCCCGCTCTGAAAAATCAGGCGCAGCGATTCCCTGCCCGCGGAATCAACGTCCGGCGGCTCGATCATCTCAACTGCCTCGCCGTTGATATCAAGGCGAACCGCATTTTTTTTGAAAACTATCTGGGCTGCCGGCTCACCGAACAAATCGTGATGAACGATGGATCGGAAGCTGGCATGTGGCTCACCGTCTGCAACAAGAGCTACGATTTCGCCTACACGCGCGACCATACAGGAACGCGAGGCCGCTTCCATCACGTCACCTACGCCGTCGATTGCCGCGAAGACGTTCTGCGCGCCGCCGATATTTTTCTCGAGAACGGAGTTTTCATCGAAACCGGGCCGCACAAGCACGCCATCCAGCAGACTTTCTTTTTGTATGTCTACGAACCCGGCGGCAACCGCGTGGAAGTCGCCAACGCAGGCGCGCGCCTGATCCTTGCGCCGGACTGGAAACCGATTGTTTGGTCGGAAGAAGAGCGCAAGAAGGGGCAGGCCTGGGGATTAAAGACGGTTGAGTCGTTTCATACGCATGGGACGCCGCCGGTGGATGCGGGGCATTCCTAAATTTTATTGCATGGGAAGTTGGATTAAGCCGATGAAGGATTCACGGCACCCAGGCGGCTTTGTTTTGCTCCAACGGATTGAACTCCTTGATTTGACAAGTTCCTTGCGCGCTATTAAAGTAATTTCGACCTTGTTGCTCAGGCAGCAGCGTCATCCGGTTACGATGGCCTTTTGGCTTGGGGAATCGGAGCAAACGTTGAAACTGTCAAGCCTGTAGTTGAGGGCAACGTAGACGATTGGTAGCAGTAACATCAAGTCGGTCATGTTGTAGCCTCCGCAAGCTGCCCTGGCGCATAGCGCTTGGACGACAGTGTACAACGACGAGTCGAATGACTAGCAGAATAGAGTTGGCCTCGGCCAGCTCGCGACAAACAGTGCGGGGTGATGCGTTAACGGTATGCTAGCAGTTGCGTCACCCCCTCTCGACCTTCTGCGAGCGGCGACATGGAAGAGTGGCATCTCAGCAAAAGCGACCTCAAGAGGTATCCACATTTTGATCCGTTAATTTCTGCAGAGGAAGGCGAAGCGTACGCAACGGACAAAGATCGAGTTGCGCAACACGCCTTTTTTCCCTTCATTCAGTATTCGCAGCGATGGACGCGTTTCGCTATCAAAGGCAAGAAAGGAACGGTCAAAGAACGGCCAATTCGCTACGCGGCGCGTCTTGACTCCTACATTTTTTCTCATTACCGGCATATTTTATCCCAGCGCTACGAGACAGAACTTGCAAGCCTGGGGCTCGATGCAAGCATTCTTGCATACCGACATATCCCCATTGCGAACGGCCAGGGGGGCAAGTGCAACATTCACTTCGCGTACGACGCATTCTCCAAAATAATAGAGCTTGGCGACTGCTACGCAATCGCTCTCGATGTCAGCAGTTACTTTGAATCCTTGGACCATGTCCGACTAAAGGACCTTTGGTGCCGGATGCTCGGGGTTCGTAGACTGCCAGTCGATCATCACCATGTTTTTAGGGCTATCACTCAATATGCATGGGTCGAAAAAGAGGAAGTCTATGAGCGCCTCGGCCATTTCGGCGAGAAGACAACCATAAATGGGAATCCCATCAAAGGATACCTGACCCCATATGAGAAAGTGCCAAAATGTCTTTGTGGTGGGGGAACATTTCGAGAACATATTGCTGGTAGCGGCGTCCAAAAATCAATTATCAAAAGAAATTACAAGCCGTATGGAATACCTCAAGGGGCTCCCATCTCTGATTTACTTGCGAACCTTTATCTCATCGATTTTGACAGGACCGTTGCCGGCTGGGTCGGTGAGATTGGGGGTGCCTACTTCAGGTATTCCGACGACATCTTGATCTTGGCGCGGGGTGACGAAACGGTGGGCAGGGATTTGATGGCGCGAACACGCGAGCTTATCATTAAATTTGGTGCTAAGCTTGAAATTAAAGAGAAGAAATCTTCTTTGATTGTCTTTCATCAGGAAGGCACCGACCAGAAATTTCAGCTGGTTCACGGAACTCAAGGTCGGAATGGACTCGAATACCTTGGGTTCCGATACGACGGGAAACGGGTCTATTTGCGGGACGCGACGCTCTCAAATCTGCGCCGTAAGGTTGCCCGTGCCGCCTATAGTGATGCCGAGGCTTGCGCCAGACGATATCCCGACAAGGACCCCATCAGACTCAGGCAACTTTTTGACTATGAGCGGTTGGTTAAGAGATTCGGAAGAGTAGAAGACTTTGGCGAAATGCAGCGGGAGTACCGCAGATGGACTTTTTGGACGTATGCGAAACGAGCTTGTAGTGTGATGGGGATATTGGGCAAGCCGATTCTGCGCCAGCTGAGAAGGCATCGCGAATTGATCCGGTGGCGTGCTGATAAGGCACTAGAACGTGCAGTCATTCGGCGCCAGAGGCGAAGAGCCTCCCAACAAAAATAATTTGACGGGTTGCCCATCCTTTCGCGAGGTTGCGAAAGGGTGGGCTCTTGTCCCAGTATTGAAAGTCAAGAACCGCACCCTTGCAAAGAGCGCAAGGATGCGGCACCCGAACTTCAAAGCCATTCGAAAGCTGGCCCACCCGCCCGTCAAAGCACACCCAAGGGGCTCTAGCCCCAGGACCATAACCGCCAACACATCCGCTAAGAATCGAATCGACCCACACAACATCTAAAACGTACTGTCTCGACATCAACCGAAACAAGGGACAGAACGCGCGAAACAAATTCGCGGGATAGAATGGCCGTTCGAAGGAGGCTTTACAAATGACTACTAATTCGTTGACAGCTCTTATTACAGGAGGAACGAGTGGTATTGGCCGAGCGACTGCCAAAAAACTGGCGAAGCATGGCGTTCACGTTCTAGTCGTAGGCCGCAACGCGAAACGCGGCGATGAGACGCTAGCCGAAATCCGTGCGGCAGGAGGAAAAGCGGATTTTATCTCGTCTGATCTTCGAAACGCGTCGAGCGCGCGCGAAGTCGCGAAGAGAGCGTTAGAACTCGGAAACGGCCACATCGACATTCTTATTAACAATGCGGGGATCTTCCCGTTTGGACCTACGGACCACACCACGGAAGAAGAGTTTGACCGAGTGTACTCGCTCAACGTCAAGGCGCCGTATTTCCTGGTCGCGGAGCTTGCTCCGCTGATGGCGAAGAAGGGAAAAGGAGCCATTGTCAATGTTTCGACGATGGTTGCCGACTACGGGGTATCCGGCATGAGCCTCTATGGTTCAAGCAAGGCCGCGATTAATTTACTGACCAAGTCGTGGGCGGCTGAATATGGCCCGCGCGGCGTCCGCGTCAATGCAGTCAGTCCTGGACCTACACGAACGGAGGGCACGGAAGCAATGGGAGAGGGTATTGAGCAACTTGCTGCGCAGGCGCCGGCGGGCCGTCCAGCAACAGCCGACGAGATTGCGGAGGCCATTGTTTTCCTGGCAACGGATCGGTCGAGTTTCGTTTATGGGGCAAAACTTGCTGTCGACGGCGGCCGCACTGCCGTCTGAAATGTCTTAGAGATTCCGGAAAAGGCGTGTCAGAGTGCTCTCGCAATGCCCCTGCTCGTGACAAGCGCGTTGGGTGTCAGTGGGAATGGATTTGGCGCACTGCTCGCCGTTGAGTTGGACGGAAGGTTCCGCGGAACCTTTACTGAGGATGATCGCATTGCCGATCCGCATGGTATTGCCGTCGACCCAAAGGAAAATTTGCTCTTTCTAAACAGTGGGGCCGATCGCGTGTTGGTGATCTCCTCGGATGGGAGCGTTGTGCGGGATACTGGCGGGTGGCCCATCCTTTCGCGAGGTTGCGAAAGGGTGGGCTCTGGTCCTAAGAGTTGGAAGTCAAGAACCGCACCCTTGTCCGCCGCGGCGGACAAGAGTGCGGCACCCGAAGTTCAAAACCATTGCGAAACATTAGTGAGAAATCTACTTTCTGGCGGGGTCTGACCGCCAGCAGCCGGTGGCGCAAAGACGACATGGAATGATCAACTGCCGGCGACTACCCTCCGTTGGTAGTAACAATCATTTAACTTGACACCGATTCGTAGCTGGAAGAGACTCCGCCTGTCCCCCAAGCCAAGCTAAGAATTAGATAGTTCACTCGGCCAGGAATTCAAAACTCAAATTCAAGTTTGAATCATGGAGGAAATATGCCTACTCGTTTCACCGTAACAGCGGAGGCGCCGCGACACACGGGCTGGGTATTGACCGTAGGGGTGTGGCTTGCCGCCATACTGGTTTGCACCGCCGTTTCCGCGGTCGCACAGGCCACACCATGTACTGGCCCCGGCGCGCCGACCACAACTCAAACCAAATGCCTGACGGCAATCGCGATACCGGGTAATCCGATCCGGTCGTTCGACATCAGCTGGGTCAATCCGGATCGCGCCGAGTACTACCTCGGCGATCGTTCCAACACTGGTGTCGACATCATTGATACCGCGAAGAACAAATTCAAGAAGACGATTGGCGGCTTCGTCGGCATTAAGCTCACCACCAACCCAGCCGGAGTGGTCATCGTGGACAACAATCATTCCGGGCCGGACGGCGTCACCTCACACGGCAGGTGGCTCTATGCCGGGGACGGTGATAGCACGCTTAAGGTGATCGATCTTGACACAGGCAAAATCGTAGCGACCCTCAGCACCGGCGGCACCACTCGCCTAGACGAAATGGCGCTGACGACCGACGGCAAGATGTTGCTTGCGGTGAATAATGCGGAGGATCCGCCGTTTGCGACGCTGTTCACGGCGAATGGAGATGATGAAAGCGATTCCGTTACCGTGGTCACCAAAATCACGGTGGACCCCACCATTATTCCGGTTGGATCCGGGCTCTCGATCGAGCAGCCCGCGTGGGATGAATCCACCCAACGGTTCATCGTGTCGGTGCCGACCATTAAGGACAATCCCACAGGCTGCAGCTACGATGCGCAGAACGCGGGTGCTCCTCCCTGCAGTGGCGCGATTCTAGTGATCGATCCGACCAACTTGGCAACCCCGATAGAAAAAATCGTCCCGCTCATTCACTGCGGGCCAAACGGCGCCAGCGTCGGACCGAACGGCAACGTCATGGTGGGCTGCACGCCGAACAACCAATCCGGCGATAA
Source organism: Terriglobia bacterium (assembly GCA_963811715.1). Taxonomy (GTDB): domain Bacteria; phylum Acidobacteriota; class Terriglobia; order Acidiferrales; family UBA7541; genus Palsa-360. The sequence goes on along the minus strand of CAWESM010000001.1, from coordinate 139,583 downwards.
CGAGACCACAGTCATCAACGCCAAGAACTTCCACTATGTTGATGTGGGCAACCTGACCGGGTCCGATGAGGTGTGGTACGACGCAGGCTCGGGCCGGTACTACACCGGTTCGTCCGCGATGCCCGGTGGCGCGGTGCTCGGGGTGGTCGACGGTGAAACCAACTTCTTGCTGGAAACCATTCCGCAATCCAGCGCCTCGCATTCGGTGGCCGCCGACCGGCGACGTTTCAAGGTCTTTGTTCCGCAAGTTGCGCCGAAAAGTGTAGTGGGCGCCGGCGGAGACGTCACGACCGTCGGTCAGCAAATCTGCGGCACCACGAACGGATGCATCGCCGTCTACACCGCTCCACGCGCCAAAGACGAAGGGGAAGGGAACAACGGCGACACCCCTAAATGAGGCTGTTGCCGGGTGGCCCACCCTTTCGCGAGGTTGCGAAAGGGTGGGGCGTTTCTCTCACTGAGGAACCTCTTGCATTGGACTGCAAGTGGACCGAAAGCCCGCATCCCGTCATTGGCGAGCAGCTTGGCCGTGTGCGCAATGTGGCTTCTCATCGTCGGAAGATCCAAGAACTCAAGGAATGGATTCCAGCTATTCGCCTTCGGGAGTCTTTTGTTCGACGATCGCCTTTAGCCTGTAGGAGGTGCTTCTCCCTCCGGCCTCCTCATGTTCCATGACCCCTAAAGCAATCAATTCTTCGATATCGCGAAGGGCAGTTCGCGAGGAAGCTTTCGTCATTTTCATCCACTTGTCTCTTGTCAGCTTCCCTTCGAATCCGCTGAATAGTTTATTCAGGACTTTTGTCTGCCGGTCATTGAGAGAGACCTTCCGTTGCTTTAAGGCCTTCCAGAACAATTCCTTTTCCAGAGCGCTACTCGTGATTTGATTGGATTGTTCCATGGCTCTATCCAGGCATCCGAGAAACCACGTTAGCCATTCCGTGATATCCAACGATCCAGCCTGAGTCTTCTCCAGAATCTCGTAATAGCCCTTTCGTTCCTCGAGAATCCGCGACGACATGCTGTAGAAACGCTGAGCGCTCCCGTCCGATCTGGCCAAACACATTTCAGCGATCGCTCTTCCGATTCTCCCGTTGCCATCTTCAAAGGGATGGATCGTAACAAACCACAAATGCGCGATGGCGGCCTTCCAGAGCGGGTCTTCTCGTTCATTGCCCTCGAACCACGCGAGAAACTTTCGCATCTCGCTTTCGACGCGATCCGTCGCGGGCGCTTCGTAATGAACTTTGTGGCGGCCCGCTGGCCCCGACACAACTTGCATGGGCCCCTGGCTGTCATCACGCCATGCGCCAACTCGAAATTTATCGCGGGTCGTGCGAACGCCGGGAAAGAGATGCGCGTGCCAGTCGAACAACCGTTCCCTTGTCAGCGGCTTGCTGAATTTCTGCGTCGCGTCCAACATCATTTCGACGACGCCATCGACGTACCGATCCTTGCGCGCCGTGAGTCCACCGACCTGTAGCCCCAGCCTGCGAGCGAGCGAAGAACGAACATTCCCTGGATCCAGCACCACGCCTTCGATGGCGCTGGATTTGATCGTTTCTTCGGTAAGAACTTTTAGGGTCGCGGTCCATCGGGAAGCAAGGCCATAGCCGCGCATCTTCCCGACCAGCAATCCCTGACGGAGCCGGACTTCAGAGAGCAATGGGGCAAGGACTTTTGAATCCCAGGTAAAGCCCGGCCAATCGCGAAGTTCGTGTATATATTTTCTAGGCATCGCTCGGTCTTATTCTCGCCATCATCCTATCATATTCTCGCCACAATCTCGCCACTTATCGCGCCATTGTGGCCGCCTGACCGCAATCCCTCCCCCCTCCAAACCTGAGACTTACAATCCCTAGACCTTTTCCATGTCTTGTCTGAAAGACGCACGGAATGTTTCGAGATCTGATTTGAGAAAGCGGATATTCCGGCCCATTACGCGCAAATGGGGAATTTGCTTTTTCGCGAGGCCGCGAAAGGGTGGGGCCTTTGTCTCACTGAGGAAAGCTTCGCTTGCACTTTAAGCTAGTGAGGGGCAAGCGCAAGAACCGCACCCTTGTCCGCCGCGGCGGACTAAGGATGCGGCACGCAAACTAAAAAATCATTTAAAAGCTGCCTCGCCCGCCCATACTCGAGTTGTAACGAGAAGCTATCTCCTAAATGGCTTCCTAGCGGTTTTCTCCGCTCGAGAACGCAGCCACGATGACGCGCCATCGGCGCGGAGGATGCCAGCCCGGGGCAACGCCCCGCGAGGACGTGTCCGAGGTACCTCTTCCGCCCTGCAACGGCGGAGGATTCCTGCGCCCTTTCAGGGCGCACCGTAATTTGTCGATTTCGAAACCCAGGGCGTTGCCCTGGGCTAGAGTGCGCCGATGCTTTCAGCGCCGGAATCAAAGTTGTGCAAATCCGAATCTACAAGTCTTGCTGGTTGGCCATTTGGGAGATGGCTTTTAGTTCTACGGGTTGGCCGGCGGCATGGCTTCGGGGGCATCTGTTGGGACGGGGCCGACACGCTCGACGATCACGTGCTGGATCAGCACGGGGGTGAGTGGTCTGTCGCCGCTGTCGCGCTTGACCCGCGCGATGGTTTTTACGACGTCCACGTTGCCGCACTGTCCCCAGATCGTGTAACCACCATTGAGAGGCGGCTGCGGCGCCTCGGTAATGAAGAACTGGCTGCCGTTCGTGTTTGGCCCGGCGTTGGCCATGGCCAGGCGCCCCGGCGTATCGAACTTGAGCGACGACACAACTTCGTTCTTGTACGGAAAGCCCGGGCCTCCAGGATGTCCCGTGCCGTTGCCGAGAGGATCGCCGCCCTGAATCATGAAGTCGGGGATCACGCGGTGAAAGAGGAGGCCGTCAAAAAACTTCTTGCGGGTGACTTGATTCGTTTGCGGGTCCACATAGGAGAGCTTTCCGATGGCCAAGCCCACCATGGTATGGACGGTGACTGGCGCCTCCGTTTCAAAGAGCTTGCACGCAATGTTTCCCTTGTCCGTTTGAAATGTCATGTACAGGCCGGGTTTTCGCTTATCGGCCTGCGCCGCGCTGGACGTGGCCGCATGCAGGGGATGCGCTGCCTGGAAAAGCCCAGCGATTGGCAATCCCGCGACGAGCGCAGCCAACAGCCACCCGTGCTTTCGTATCTGCATGTTTGGTCTCCCCTCGGAAATTGAGAACTCGGGATTTTACGCGGAATCTCCGATTTCAATTTTTTCTTTGCCGCAAAACGATACCCCCACCTTCCTCTCGCGTCAAGCGCGGGACGGAGTGACTTCTTTCCGGCGGGGTCTAAGTAGACATACCCCCGGCGGGGTCCTCTTCCTTATGAAGCAAGGAAAATCCCATTATCCTACAATTTCCAACTTAGCTTTCTAACTTATCTACCGAGGAAAAGAAGAACTCTCGACTCAAAATCATGCTTTTCAGACAAGAACCTTGATAAAGCGTTTGATCGCGTGCTATACGTTCGGCCCGTTCTGCCGAATTGGGCCATCAGACCATCGAATTGTCAGGCCAAATTCGCCAACGGAGAACAAAAATATGCGCTGGGTAACAATTGTTGTTGTGCTTCTCGGAATCGGCTTCTTCGGGCCTGGCGCGCTTATTCACGCGCAGAGTGAGAAGCCTGCTGAGACCACAGGCAATACCGGCATCACAAGCGGCGACCGAGGAAGAAGTCGCGCAACTGCGGCGAGAAGTGGCGGAATTGAAGGCCACCGTCCAGCGGCTCGTCCAAGCCAGCAGTAGGATAGCGCCCGGATGAGGCACACCTGGCTGCAGGCAAACTTTGTCGCTGACACCGCACAGCCGGATACCGCCGCCTCGCCGGCGAAGGCCGCTCGGCCGGACATCGATGTTCTTCAAAAAGAGATCGATGTACTTCAAAAGAAGACCAGCGACGCTCCCCCGGAAACCGCCGGATGGAACGGCGAGCATTTCTATCTGAAGAGTTCCGATGGCAACTTCACGCTCATGCCGGTCGGATACTTGAATGCGAATTACGCCTTTTACAATGGCAATGGCGCGCCTCCGGACACATTTGCGATCCGGCGTGCACGTTTTGGCGTTCAGGGCACTTACGGAAAGCAACTTGACTATGTATTCCAATTCGAGTCAGCCTCTTCCATTTCAATCCGTGACGCGTATTTGGATTTCAAGCCTTGGAGCTATTTCAAAATCATGGGCGGTCAGTTCAGGTTGCCATTCTCCAACGAAGCGGACACGCCTGACACCAATTATGAATTTCTCGATCGTTCCATCGCCACCGTGCTTTTCCCGGACGCGTCGGGAGCTTTCCGCGCTCCCGGCATTATGGCCCATGGTGATTTGGCTGACGGCCGCGCGCAGTATTGGGTTGGCCTTTTCAATGGCCAGGGACTTCTTGAAAGCGGAACTACGAATGAGCCCGAAATTGCCGGGAGGGTGCGTTTCTCTCCCTGGAAACACTCCGAACACACCTGGGTGAAAGGCTTCGCCTTTGGCGGTTCGGCTGAGCATAGTCGATCCAAAGCCCTTGCCAACGAACTGAGCTTCAACGGGTTGATGACCGACAGCTCCTACACTTTTTTCCCGCAGTTCCGGATTAATGGCGGAATCGAACGATATAACGGGTTTTTCGCCTGGTTGAAAGGGCCGTTGGGCCTTCGCGGCGAATACACTCAAGTCCTGGAGAAGCGCACCGGCATTGGCTCTTTTGCCCCGGACGGCATCGGATTCAACACTCTGCCCGGAATTGTGGGCAAGGGCGCTTCCGGAATGGTGACGTATTTGCTGACCGGCGAGACCGAGCCGGAATTCGCCATTCCGCGCGTCAAGCACCCGGTGATTGGCCCCAATTCTCCCGGTGAAACAGGCAGCCCGGGATGGGGCGCGTGGCAGCTCAAGTTCCGTTATTCCTGGCTGGAGGGGAGGGCTCTGGGTTCAACATGCGATGCCACCACGATTCCGGCCTGCCCGCTTACGCCGGGAACTGTCCCCACATTCAGCGACCACACCAATCAGATTAGCGCGGGACTTAATTGGTATCTCAATTACTGGGTTCTCGTCAAATCGGACGTGAACATCGATCAGCTCAAGAACCCAAGCGTGCAGGGCATTTTGCCCCGCAATTACTTCGTATTTTTAGAGGGAATTCAGTTCCGGTTCTGATCGGGTTCTTGAGCGCGTTGGAGAAGCCCGATTGCGGGTCACGACGGGGGCCCGTGGACGCGAACCCGAATGCGTTGCAAGTCCGGGTGCAGTTTTTCTTGAAATCTTAGTTCAGGCTCTGGGAAATATCTTAGGAGGAAGTTTGATGCGATCGAAGATGTTGCCCCGGATAGCCTTTACTATGCTTTTCGGATCGATTTTCATTTTGACGAGTTGCAGCAGCAGCCCAACGACATGTCCCGTGTGCGGAACGGACAAGAACGCGACCCTCGGATTAATCGATGTCATGGCGGTGCCGGGACACAGCGCCTCGGGCGCGCCCGGTGGACCTTTCAACCTCTTCGATATTAGCTGGGTGGATCCGGGCAACCACCTGTACTACGTGGCGGACACCATCGGCGTCGATGTTGCCGTGTTCAACACGGTCAACAACATCGCGGTGGCCGCGATCGGCGGAGACAGTTCCATCGCTGAATCCGGAAATAATGCCAGCATGTGTTTCCAGGATTCGGCCGGAAATCAAGTGATTCCGCCCATCACCACGGCGCAGGGAAACTACTCGCAGTACGGTTGCAAGACCGGAAACTTTCGCCTCCCCGGTTTTTTTGGCCCTAACGGCCACTTCGGAGGATTTGTGGGCGGCCAATGCTGCGGCTCACGCGCCAATAGTATTTTCCCTTTGCAGGGTCCGGATGGCGTCGAAACCTCGGCCGACGGAAAGTTCCTATTTGTCGGCAATGGCAGCTCGAACGTGGTGGTATTCGATATGGCCGCGACGCTTGCAAACCCGGCCACCCCACCCACAGTCGTCGCCACCATCGTGACCGGCACGCCCCCCGATTATGACGGACTTCCCAACGGGATTACCGGATGCATACAGTCGGCAAGCGGGCGAGCGTTCTCTGACCCCACCTGCGGCGACCTGCGCGCCGATGAGATATCAACGACCGGCGGCTTGGTAACCGCCCCGGACGGCAGCAAGCATTTTCTCTTCCTGGTCATCAACGGCGACCCGGGATTACCCTTCGCCACAATCGTCGACGCCACCGGCATCGTGACGAAGACCGGTACATTGTCGCAACAGCATTGCCTTCCCTACAAGACAGTGGCGCCCGGGCCCGGCGTCGCACCCATCCCTTATAGTCCCGGTAGCCCCGCATTTCCCAACGAATTACTCCTCATGTATTCTTGGACAGATCTACTACGACGGTGCGGCCCAAAACGATATCAACACGGTGGTCGATGACCAGGGCGCGAATCTAAACAAATTCTCCTGCCCCGACCCCACTCTCCAATTCGCCGGCACTGCCCCTGGTGTGCCCGGCCCGCCCGTCCCGTCTGGCACCTCCGGCCGTGCGGCCGGTTTCGATGCGGCTGGCAACCCGAAGGATGTTGCTTGCCACCATGGGCCGATGCTCACTGCGACAACTGCCACCCAAGTTGGCGGAGTCTTCTGCCCGCCGGGCCCCGGCACGCCAGCCGGTTGTGTAGGTGCAGTCGCCATCGCCGGGCTGGGTGGATCGACGTTCAATCCCAACACAGGCCACTTCCTGCTGACGAATGGAAATTCGACTGCTGACCTTACCGTAGGAAGTCATCGATGAAATCGATCCGTTCCACGCATTCACTACAGCAACCGGCGCGAACAGTTTATGGACCGGCAGTGATTAACAGCTTCCCGACGCCCAACTGTATGTCGACCGGCGTAAGCATGGGGCCAGGAACGGATGTCATGGTGACTTGTGCAGGGCATGACGGGAGGACGTTCGCGCCAACCACCTATATTATGAATGGAACCACGGGCGCAATCCTCGCCACAATCAACTTCGTTGGAGGCGCCGACCAGGGATGGTACAACCCCGGCGATGGCAAGTATTACTTAGGGGCGAGCAACATGGTCCCTGGACCTGTCCTGGGCGTGATCGATGCACGCTCCCGGCAGTGGCTGCAAAACGTGCCCACGACCGGATTCTCCCACAGCGTCGCGGCCGATCCGAACACCAATCACATTTTCGTGCCCCTCGGAGCAGGCCCATTGTGTCAATCGCAGGCCGCCAATGGGTGCGTCGGCGTGTACGCATCCCAATAGTTGGCAACCTGGCCCCTAATTTGGAAACAGTGGACCGGATTCACATTTGCGGATTTGGGTTCCCGTTTCTTCGGACGGCAACGGACCTACCGGACGGGCGTCTCTTGATAGCGCATCATTTTCCATTCGCCGTCCCGCTTGGCCCAAAGCTCGCCAATGAAAACTCTCCTGTAGCGCGCGGGCGAGCCTTGCGGGAATTGCATGGTGGACTCGTAGGTGACGAAGGCGAAGTTTAGCCCGAGCTGCTGAACCTGAAAAAGCTGGAGTAAATAATCAGTGTACATGCTGTGTTCGACTTCGCGCAGGATGTGAGGCTTGGGGCGCTCGCCGTCACCGTCGGCTTCCACCGCCTGGAAATCATCGGTAAGAAATTCCGCGTAGCCATCTTTGTCTTTATTCTTGAACGCTGCCCATGCGGCTCTCACCTTTGCTTCGAGCAAGTCGGCCAGTTTTGGCTGAGCCGTCGCATTTTTTGACGATGTGCTCCGGGCAGCTTTGTCGGCCACCGCGGATTGTTGCGCGAACGCAGAGCAGGGCAGCGCAAGCGCCATACATGCAATCGGAATCCAATTTCGCATTATTTCCTCCTCACGCGAGGCGCCGCGAATCTTACAAGTCCCCCGCCTGACAGTCAAAACCAGAGTTCCACAGGTTCGCGATGGCTCAGTTCTCACGGATATCCGAGGAATGCTGTAAATGGCTTGCCGGAAGATTATTATCATGAGCTTTGTGGAGCTTATGAGCGGTGATCATGCGTTGCCTTCGGGCGTGAGCGCACGGATATCTGGTAACATTCGTTGGCACATTCCTGGATCGCGTGCGCGCTAAAATTTATATTTGGGACGCCCGGGCAAAAAATCATGAAGGTGACATGGTCTGCGCGAATTTTTCCCCTGTTCGCTTGTGGCGTCTTTTGTTTCATCGCGCCGCTCGCGCTGGACGCACAGGATCAAGGGGAATCAGCTCCCCGGTCGTTGTGGTCGGTGATTAAGGAAGGGAAAGTATCCGCCGAAGCGCGCTATCGGTTCGAAGCCTACGAACGCGACGGAGCGCCTTTTACGGCGCCCGCTTACGCTCCCACTCTCAGGCTCACACTGGGCTACGAGACGCCGTCATTTCACGACTTCTCCATTTTCGCACAGGGCGCTGCGATGATGGTGACCGGGCCGGCCGACTACAGCATTCCCACTCTTCCCTCACAGAATCGCCCGGACCGGCCCGCGATTTTTGACCCGCGATACGTGGACCTAAATCAGGGTTATCTAAACTGGACCCACGGGCCCCAGAACAAGAAACTGGCGATCACCGTGGGGCGCCAGGAGATCATGCTCAACGACGGGCGCTTTATCACGATTTCCACGTGGCGTCAGGATCATCAAAATTTCGACGCAGCAAAATTGAACGCGGAACTTCCCGTGAATTTTTCCTTCACGTACGCATACCTGAACCGCGTGTACCGCGTCGTGGGTCACGACGCGACCGACGGCAAACCTGCCATGCATTCGCATCTTCTGAACCTGGCCTGGGCAAAACCCAGCCAAGTCAATGTCTCCCTCTACGGAGTCTTGCTCGACTTTCGGGAACCCGTTTTTTACGCGCAATCCACACGGACGTTTGGCGTGCGCGCGGCCGGCCCCTACCAGTTCAGCAAAGACTGGGGCGCGCTGTACGCCGCGGAAGTCGCCAACCAGAGAAACTTCGGCACCAATCCCAGCTATGTAAACGAAAACTACTATTTGGGAGAGTTGGGTCCCGCCTGGCACGGTATCGGAGTGCAAGCGGGATACGCCTTGCTGCAAGGCCGCAGCGCCACGGATATATTGACCACGCCGTTGGCTCACCCGTTTAACGGCTGGACGGACCTATTCGTCAACGATCCCAGCCTGGGCAATAGCCACGGGCTGGAAGCTCGCTATTTGACCACGAAGGGCGCGCCAAACCTCCTGAACGGCGGCGATTTTACAGTAACCTACTTCGACTACCACTCGGACAGCAATCGCATCCATTACGGCGGCGAACTGGACATGGCGATGGCGTACAAAGTCAAGAAGGTTAGCAATCGGTGGGAAATCGGGTGGCGATTCGGGCGCTATTGGGCGGACCGCCTCTTCACCAACGCGGTGCGCACGTCGATCTATACGAGCTTTTCGTTGTGATTGGAGAGGGGTGACCTGCCGTTCGTGTCAGGCACTACTTCGGATTCGTACCTTAACGAGAATGCGTCAGTGTGGCACGACGGGCAGCGCGAACGCGGCGAAGGACAGTCCCGCCGTAGTGACGACCCATTGCCGCCCGTCGAGCATGTAGGTGACGGCGGCCGAGCCCCAGACTGGCGCACCCGCCTGAAACCGCCACAGCTCTTTTCCGGTCGCCGCCTCAAACGCGTAGAAGTACCCGTCGTTGTCGCCGGTGAACAACAGTCCGGACGCCGTTGACATCAGGCCGCCAGTCAAGTCGAGAGAGACGGTCGAGGGATACGGACGATAGAGGTGTTCCCAACGGCGCTGGCCTGTGGTCGGATCGATCGCCCGCAGCGCGGCGAATTGATCGTGTCCCTCGACCAGACTTCGACCGCCGCTGGGGACGCGCACACCCAGAGCGATCGGCGGAGTCGGCTTGATCGCTTCCCAGACGGCGCAGGTTTCGTGAGCCGTGACAAAGAACAATCCACTGTCCGGATCGAACGTCGGCGGCTGGAAATTCGTGCCGCCGTGATTATCTGGAAGGCACTTATCCGGACTGCCAATGTTGTCGAGGACGATCGGCCGGCCGTCGGCGCCGATTTCCTTGGCCCAGTTCGATCCGTCGATGTACGTCTTGGCGACCAGCAGTTTCCCGGATTCGCGGTCGAGCGTGTAGAAAAAACCGTTCCGGTTCGCGACCATGATCACTTTTCGAGGCTGGCCCCCGATCTTTAGGTCGGCCTGCACGGGCACGTGCGCCGAGTCCCAGTCGTGCACGTCATGGGGAGTGAATTGGAAATACCACCGCAGTTTCCCGGTGTCGGCGTCGAGCGCCAAAAGGGAGCAGGTGTAGAGATTGTCGCCATTCCGATCGTCGCCGTAATAATCGGGATTCGGATTGCCCGTCCCGTAGAACACGAAGTTGAGCGCAGGGTCGTAACTCCCCGTCACCCAGGCCGCTCCACCACCGCGCGCCGCGACTTCGACGTTCGGCCACGACTCGCTGCCCGGCTCGCCAGGCGAGGGAACCGTGTTGAAGTGCCACAAGCGCTCTCCACTTTGCGCATCGTAGGCATCGATGTAGCCCCGGCTCGAGAAGTCTCCCCCTGCCACGCCGACAATCACTTTGTTCTTGACGACGAGCGGCGCCGACGTGATCGCGTTGGCATTCTTAGGATCGCCAACTGCGATGTCCCAGAGGAGAGCGCCGGTTTTCCGGTCGAGTGCCACGAGGTGCGCATCAAGTGTACCCATGTACAGCCGATCGCCGAGGATCCCAAAGCCACGATTGACCGGCCCGCAACACACCGAGGCGGAAATATTGACGGGCAGCCTGCGGCGATAATTCCAGATCGGACGGCCCGTCCGCCCATCAATCGCCCATGCCTGATTGTTGTTCCCCGTCACGTACAGAATGCCGTCGACGACGAGCGGCGTGTTCTCGATGCCGCGTCCGAGGAGGCCCGGGATGTCGGTTTGGAATATCCATTGCGGGACAAGTCCCGCGACATTTTGCGGCGTCAACTGTTTCAACGGGCTGTGCCGTTGCCCAGTGTAATCGCCGGAAAACGTCAGCCAGCGCGAGGGATTTTTCAAACCATCGAGCAGGTCCTGGCCGGTGATCTGAACCGGCGCCGTTTGCTGCTGTCCGGCGTGTGCCAGCACGCCAAGCGTGAGAGTGAGTGCAGTAAGGAAAACAATGCGCCGTCTCATCATAGGCTTGCTTATACTACCTTTCGCACTTTCGTGGGGGAAGGATCCTGCATTAGAGAGCTATGCTGGATTCGGAGAACATACCCCCTTGGAATTTCCGGTTCGGACCTCTGACTCGCGCATCGTACGCTTCTCCCGCCCGCGACACAACCAATTTGCCGCCAGAGCAGACCTCTGAGAGAGCGCGGGATCCCGGCGGCTAACTTTTATAGAACTTCACGGGACCCACTGGGGACGCACTTCGAATTCGCATGCGGCTACGGAATTGGCAGGATGAGTGATTCCGGGGAAAGAGTAAATGAGCTAGGTAGAATCTACTTTGGGGGATGACGGAGGATGCGATCCATGAAGGATTGCTTACTCATGCCATCCTTGCCGGGTTCGGCGTCGAGCAGGCGCAATCGTTCCTGGGCCTTGGCGTTATTGGCGTCGATCTCCAAAACTTTCTGGTAATGCGGGCGCGCACGCCAGGGAAGTTTCATCTCCTCATAGAGAGCGGCGAGTTGGAAGCGCAGGATCGTGTTCCACGGATCGATTTCGACCGCTTTCTCAAAGTGTTCAAGGGCCTCGCGCCGGAGCGGCGCCACGGCCGATAAGGCCCGCGCCAGAAGCGCGTGGTACTTGTTAGATTTCGGCTCGATCTCTGCCGCCTTCCGTAACCAAAGAATCGTCCCCCCGGAATTCTGCGCTTTAAAACATTCGCGGGCTTTCTCCAAACATTCTTCAGCCGTTTTCTGTAGCTCGCTGTGATGCCGCCCCAAAGTGAAGGCGCCAGACGCGGCCAGTTGCTCATCATATTTTCGGCGTGCCGTCTCGTCCGTCAGAGTTTTATAAGCCAAGGTTACCGCTTCCGTTAGCTTTTGGAGTGGCGGCAACCAATCGGGACGGTCCATATGACGGTCGGGATGAAATTTGCGCACCAGTTCGTAATAACTGTGCCGGACCTGGGCACGTGGCGACTCGGAGGTCATTCGCAACAGTTGGTAATAGGTGCCAGTCTCGGCCAGGGCTAGCAGCTCGTTCATCTCTCGCTCAAATGCCGCCACATCGGGTGTTCCCGGGACTTCCGGTTGCCGCCAGTCCTCCGGTGGATTGGCAAGGCCCCAGACGTTCCCAGGCTCTTCGAACTCCACTCCCACCTGAAAAAGTCCCCGCAGAGTTCGCGACCTGCTCAGCCACGCCACGCGAGCCCGAAAGGACTGCGAGGTGGAATTTTCCAGTTTATTGGAGATCTCCACGGTCAGCCAAGAGTTCGTTGGGAGGGAATATCTGGAAAAGTATTTGCAACCTTGGAAGCTCACTTCCAAGGTCACTCTCTGCTCCATGAATGGCTGTCCGTTTCCGTCGATACCACTGACCCTCAAGGACACGCTCGCAGGAACGCGGGTGCTGCGGCGTTTGGACGAAGTATGTGCGGGATTTCGGGCAACCATAATTTGCTGGCTTAGGTACTCCAACGATAGCATAGCCCGCTGATGGCTTGCGGTCCGGGACGGTCAGCGGGCACCAAAGTGCCAACTCGCAACCTTGGTTAGCAGGGATTTCCGAATTGGATCTCTGGCTCGTGCCGCGTCCGCTCCTCCCGCCCTCGACACAACCAATTTGCCGCCAATGCGGGCGCCAGGGAGATCGCCCATCCTGTTGCGAAATGTTTGCGGCGTTTTTGCGCATCTCTTACCAGCAGCCTTAAGGATTAGTTTCGCGAGGCGCGCCCCTGGGCTTCGGCGCCCTCGCGTGCTCGAAACTTTTTCAGCCGGTCACGAAAGTATCTGGGATCCATTCCCGCCGAGAAACACACGGTGCGGAAGTCGTCTTCGTCGTGAAATAGGAAATGTTCGGCTTCGCGCTGCCGGTGAAGCGGGCCGAGGATCCACTCTCCAACCGTCCTGGCGATCACCGCACGCCATAGCTTCTGTTCCGCGATCTGCGGGTCTTCACTGAGTTGAACCATCGTTTCCGACATGTTTTCCTCCTCGGGTTGGCCATTTTCCATCTCGCGGGTTCCAGGGAAGAGGCAAATACCAAGCCACTCGACAGAGATGGATATGGAATTTCGCGCCATGCGCACTTCGGAAAATGCCGAATTCTGGAAGCTGTCTTGTGGCGCGATGAAATCAATTCGCCGATTGAAAAGCGCCCTGGGGTGCCGCCTGCAGCAGACTGCGAAGCTGCATGCGAGCCTTGTGCAATTGCGACTTCGAATTCCCAATCGAACATCCCAAGATTTCGGCAATCTCGTGGTGTTCGTACCCCTCCACATCGTGGAGCATGAAGGTCTTTCGGTAACCCGGCGCGAGCTCCCGAATGGCGCGGTCTAGATTCATTCGGTCAATCGTGCCGGTGAGCACCGGGTCAGGGGCGCCGATTTCTTTTCTGTAGGAATCTTCCTCCCCATTGGAATTCTCCAGAGGGATTTCCACCAGATTCTTCTTGCGCAATCGCATCAACACGACGTTGACGGACACTCGATGCAACCACGTCGAGAAGGTCGAGTCGCCGCGAAACGTATGAATCTTTCGAAATAGTTGCAAGAAGGACTCCTGGGTCAAATCCTCGGCTTCGCTTGCGTTCCGCACCATGCGCAAGCACAGGGAATAGATTCGCCGGCTGATGCAGCCGAAAGATGCGTTCAAAAGCTGCGGCGTCGCCCTCTTGAGCCAGCCGAATTGCATCTGTCTCGGACAAATCGGCTGCGGATTGTGTCAGCAGTGGCGATGGGTTCAAGGGAACGCGTTCATAATTCATGACATTACCCTGTCTTGGATTGTGCCCCATGAGATTGCACCCCCACTGGTGGCCCGCAATAATCCCGCCAAACCAAAACACAGTTCGTAAACAATTTGAATTCAATCACATAAGATTCATCAAAAGCCTAGCCTGGGAGCAATGACCGTGTAATTTTTTCGGGTTCTGAGCCGCCGGTTGACATACGCCGCGCCCCTTGTATACCGTGTAGCCGTGTCCTCCAAACCAATTGAGGTCTCTCGTGCCAACGCCCCGGAGGGAGTGGTGATCGAGCGGACCCACGATGTCCTGACTTTTACGTTGAACAATGTTGAGCACGGCAATGAGGTGACCGGCCCGATGTTCGATGCCATGCTCGCCGAGCTGCGGGCGGAAGCAGCGCGCCCCAGCGCGCGCGTCTTGCGACTTCGGGCGCGCGGCAAGGTTTTCTGCACGGGGCGCGAGCGTGCGGGCCGGGACGCCGTCGCCATCCATCAAGAAGCAGCTCGCCTTATTGAGCTCAAGCGTGCCTTGCGAACCTCGCCCTTAATCAGCGTCGCGGAAGTCCAGGGCGACGCCCTCGGGTTCGGCTTCGGGCTTGCGATCGTTTGTGACTTCGTCTACGTCGCTGACAGCGCATCGTTGGGATTTCCCGAGATGCGGTTCGGTCTCGCACCGGCGGCGATCATGGCGTACCTGGGCGAGTACGCCCTGCCGCGCTTCGCGTTCCCCCTCGTCCTCTTCGGCAATCCCATCGCGCCGCAACACGCTCTGCAAATCGGGCTCATCTCTCAAATTTGTGCGGCCGGGCGTCTCACGGCCGATGCCGATGCCCTCGTCGAACGCATACTTCAGCTCGACGCGAATGCCGCGCGGAACTGCAAGGAATTCTTTCAGACGGCGCAGCAGAACTCCTTTGACCAAAACTGCCGCCTGGCGGTTGAGGCCTTGACGGTTGGCAGCATGGCCATCCTCGCGAAGGAGAAATAAGCTGGCCGTGCCAGTGAACGCGGGCGCGCGCCTCGACCGGCTTCCCATTTCCTCGTTCCATCGCCGGATTATGTGGCTGATCGGCGCGGGAATGTTCTTCGATGGGTTTGATATTTATCTTGCCGCGACTGTTCTCGGCGCGACGCTCAAGAGCGGTTTTTCCACGCTCGGTCAGAACGCGGAATTCGTTTCCGCGACCTTTGTCGGGATGATGCTCGGTTCGTTTGTCACTGGCTTCCTCGGCGACCGGTACGGACGGCGCTTCACCTATCAAGCGAACCTTGCCATTTTCGGCTTCGCCTCCATTGCCGCCGCCTTCGCGCCCTCCATGCTGGTTTTGATCTGGATTCAGCTCATCATCGGATTTGGGCTCGGGGCTGAAAATGTAGTTGGGTACTCGACGTTGACCGAGTTCGTCCCCCCACAATCCCGTGGCAAATGGCTTGGCTTGATGACCGTCTTCGTTGTTACCGGCTTGCCGGCGGCCGCGCTGCTCGGAACACTCATCATCCCAACCCTGGGCTGGCGCGCCATGTTCGTGCTGGGCGGGATCGGTGCGCTCGTCGTCTGGTATTTGCGGAAAAAGTTGCCGGAATCGCCGCGCTGGATGGAATCGGTTGGCCGGACCGAGGAGGCTGACGCCCTGTTGTCGGCGATCGAGCGCGAAGTGGCGCTCCAACATGGGGCGCTGCCGGCTCCCGCGCTCTCGCCGGCAGTGAAACATTCGAGGAACCTTTCTTCGCTGGCAAGCCCGGCGATCCTCCCGCGCATGATTTTGGGATCGGTCTCTCTGGTTGTTATCAACACATTACTTTATGGATTCGTTACTTGGTTGCCGACCTTCTTTGTGCAGCAGGGACTGAGCATCGCGAAGTCGTTCCGCTATTCGCTGGTCATGGCCCTCGGGGCGCCGCTCGGGTCGGCCATCGGCGCCTTCACCGCGGACTCCTGGGGACGCAAGCCCACGATCATCGGGGCTTCCTTGCTCACCATCCTGATCGGGAGCTTTTATCCATTTATTAAAAATCCCGCCATTTTGATGTTGACGGGCTTCTCGCTGATCATCCCGATCTACGTCCTCGTGGCGCTCTTGTTTGCGATTTACATCCCGGAGCTATTTCCGACGGAAGTTCGGCTGCGGGCCTCGGGAATCTGTAACACGTTCGGACGGGGCGCCATCATTTTCACGCCCTTCCTGGTGGTTGCTCTTTTCAGATCGCATGGGGTTGGCGGTGTCCTTGTCTTCATGATCGGACTTCTAATCGTGGAGATCTTGGTCGTCCTTACCCTCGGGGTCGAACCGAAGAAGCGCCGCCTCGAGGAGCTTGAGTCTGAAGCGCCCGCGTCTCCCTATCCGGCCAAGGTGTAAAATTCATGAAGACTATGCCAACGACCTATCACGCGCAGCTTTTCATCAATGGTGAGTTCATAGATGCCGCCAGCGGAAAGACGCTAGAAATCATCAATCCGGCGACCGGCGGCGTGATCGGGCAACTGGCCGATGCCGGAGCAGACGACGTGGACCGCGCTGTGATGTCCGCTCAGCGTGCCTTCGAGGAGGGCAAGTGGAGCGGGGCGTCGATCCAGGAACGCGCCCGCGTGCTCAACCGCTTCGCCGATTTGTTCGAGGCGGATCTGGAAGAATTTTTCAAGCTCGAGACGCTCAACAATGGGCGCCCGATTGTGGAGACGAGGGCGCAAATTTCGCGTCTGCCGCAGTTCTATCGATACTTCGCGGCTCTCGCGCTTACGCGCCGCAGCGACGTGATTCCGGTCGAAGGGTCGTACCTGTGCTACACGCAGCGCGTGCCGCTCGGAGTCGTGGCGCTGATGACGTCGTTCAATCACCCGTTGATGATCCTCTCGAAGAGTCTGGCCCCGGCACTCGCAACCGGCAACAGCGTCGTCATCAAGCCGTCCGAACAGACACCGCTCACGACCGTTCGGCTCGTCGAGCTTCTAGATCGCGCCGGGATACCCAAGGGCGTCGTCAACCTCGTCAACGGCGTGGGCGCCGTCGCGGGCGCGGCGCTCGCTTCCCATCCGAAAATCCGAAAAGTTGTCTTCACCGGCAGCACCGAGGTCGGCCGCTCGATTGGTGAAGCGGCCGCCCGCAATTTCGCGGCGGCTACGCTCGAACTCGGCGGCAAGGGCGCCGTCATTATCTTTGACGATATGGATATGGATCGCGCGGTGAACGGCGCGGCGTTCGCAGCCTTCATCGCCGCGGGCCAAACCTGCGTGTGCGGATCGCGCATCCTCGTCCATCGCTCGATTTTTCCCGTGTTCCTTGAAAAATTGGGAGCGAAAGCCGCAGCGATCCGGCTGGGCGACCCTGCCGATCCACGGACGCAGCTTGGACCGGTGATTTCCGAAAAATCCCGGCGGCGCATCCTCGCGATGATCGAGCGCGCCACAACGGCTGGCGCCCGGATTGGGCCAAGAGTCAAAGTGCCCATCGATGGTCTGCCGTCGGGGTATTTCATCGAACCGACAGTACTCTGTAACGTGGACCCCCGCTCCGAGATCGCTCAAGACGAGGTGTTCGGGCCAGTGACCGTAGTCATGCCGTTCGACGACGAGGCCGACGCGATACGCATCGCCAACGACACGAATTTCGGTCTGGCCGCGTCTGTATGGACCGGCGATGTTGCGCGCGCTCACCGGGTGGCGAGCAAGCTACTGTTCGGCATGGTTTGGGTGAACGACCATCACCGGCTCGATCCCGCGTCACCGTGGGGTGGCTTCAAGGACAGCGGCGTTGGCCGCGAGACAGGCGTCGAGTCATTCGATCACTTTACCGAAGTGCGCACCGTGACCGTGAACACGACCGGAGAGACCGTGGACTGGTACCAGGACGAAGGCATAACGAGAAGGCTCAACTGAACGAGGCTTAAGGCGCCGAGTCAGAAGCTAGCTCGCGAACGAAGACGGAATAGATTTCTGCAGAATGCAACAACAGCGAGGCCACAATGACGACATCGAGGCGCCAATTCTTGATTGGAGGCGGCGGCGCAGCGGCAGCCGGTGCTCTTCTGTTTTGCCAGCCCTCGGAATTATTTGGTAATCCATTGGGACGACCCATCGGTCTGCAGCTCTATTCCGTCCGTGAACAGCTTGAGAAAGATTACGAGGGAACCCTACGGCAAGTGGCCGCGATCGGATACCGAGAAGTTGAGATGGCGGGCTTTTTTGGCAAGAAGCCTGCCGAAATCAAGAAGTCCCTCCAAAATGCAGGTCTACACTGCGGTAGCGTTCATATCGGCATAGGGGGAGTCGAAGAAGCATTGGAGTACGCCACGGAAGTTGGTGCAGAGTACGTCATTTCCGCGGCAACCTTGCCGAAGCCCCCGAGCCCAGGCAAATTTGACATGAAAGTATTCATGGCCCAGCTGGCTGGCCTCACCTTGGACGACTACAAATCAATCGCGGAACAGTGCAACTCGATGGGGGAGCAAACGAAAAGGGCCGGTTTGCAATTCGGCTATCACAACCACAACTTTGAGTTCAAATCATTTCCTGGTGGGATTGGGTACGATGTGCTGCTCCGTGCGACGGACCCGGGATCGGTCAAGTTCGAACTCGACTGCGGCTGGATGGTGGCAGCTGGGCGTGATCCCGTCACATATCTCGCAAATTATCCTAGTCGCTATCGCCTCCTGCACGTCAAGGACTTCCAGCCCACGGCAAAACCTTCCGTGGGCGTCGATGAAACCTCCCGACCCAAGCCCGCGGAGCTTGGCCGGGGACACATTGATTACAGACCTATCTTCGCTGCCGCAAAGAAGACCGAAGTGGAGTGGTACTTCGTGGAACAGGAACCACCCTATGCCGACATGACAGCAATGGAGGCGACCAAGGTCAATTACGACTATCTACACAAGCTGGATTGATTCGCGTATCTTAATGGCCTTCGAACAGTGTCTCTCGCAGCCAAACAAAACGGGGAGATGGACTTCACCTCAGATGTGAATGATTGCAGCGCGGTCAGAGGGCGACCCATCCTTTCGCGAAGTTACGAAAGGGTGGGATCCTAGTCGCACTGTCTAGATTTTTCCGCAAACGATGCGTCGCTGAATGCATGGCCGCAGAACGGGTATCAATTCAAGCGGAAACAGCCGAGAGTGCGCCATGCTCCTCGCGGGTGGGCCGGACCGTGATTTCAACGTCTTGGTGCAGGGGCGAGAGGAACTCCATGAGGCGTCCGCACACTACAAAAGCTCGGGTTGCCTCGCTTGAATAGGAATTGTGCCCATTCCGCTAATTATTACTCCTCCGCAGGTGGATCCCCGGTACTTGACCCCTTCACTGAGCCACATCAACATAGTAGAAAACGTATAGCCGGGTGGCTGAAGAGGTGGGGTTGCCGTGGGAGAAAATTTCTTTAGTTCGGGCGTCAAACCCATGCGTGGACGCTTGCCCCCGGTTCCAGGGATACGCCGGTGTTCGTCACTATCTTTACGGTGTGGAATTTCATTGTTTGGCGCGTTGTTGACTTTCGTTGGCGTCCCTGTCCTCCGAGCCCAGGAACAACCCGATACTCCCAAGCCTGTACCGGTCATCATCGGGGGCTCTGGGTTCATAACCACGTTTGACGGAGGAGAGCCCCATCTGGGGCCCCTGATTGCCCCGGTACTTCTCGTGCCGATTGGAAACCGGTGGCTGCTGGAATCGCGCGCCACCTTCGAAGCCGACATGACCCAACGGCCGGGGAGCAGCGCGTTTCATGGCCAGGTCCTGAAGAGCATTGATTATCTCCAATTGGATTTCATAGCCAACCCCTATGCAACTGTGACTGTTGGAAGATTCCTTACCCCCTTTGGAATATTCAACGAGCGGCTCTACCCCATCTGGATCCGGAACCTTCAGACCGATCCTTTAATCCTGCCGATTGGGATCGGGCCTTCCAACGCCAGCACCGGAGCCATGGTGCGCGGCGGCTTCCAGGCGACCTCCCGCTTCAATATCAACTACGCCGTTTATTTCTCCGCATTGAGCACCGTCACATTGAGCAACGTGACTCCGCTCGATTCGGACCGCTCCGCGGGCGGACGGTTGGGGATCTTCATCCCAAACGCACGGCTCGAAATCGGCGGTTCCTTTCAGCATCTGCTGCAGGATGAGCGCTCGAACTCCTTCGGTTTTCACGGCGGCTGGCAGCCGTCCGCGTTGCCGCTCGAACTCCGCGGGGAATATCAACGCTCGGCCAGGGGGAGCGGTTACTGGATCGAACCTGCCTACCGTCTGACCCAGATTCCGATCTGGCAATACGCCATGCGCCGAACGCAGGTCGTCGCGCGTCTGCAACAGTACTTTGTAGGGAAACTCCCGAGCGATTCATTGCCATCCGTGAACACCCGGGAATTTGATTTCGGCGTGAACTACTACTTTCGGGACGGCCTGCGAGGCGTGAGCAGCTATGGCCGGCAGTTCAGCGAGGCTGAAAACAAGAACATTTGGACGATTGGGCTGACCTACCGCTTTGCATTTCCGCTCGGTCACGGAGACGTAAATTGAGATTCAAATGGAATATTCTCGCCTGCCTGTCGGTCATGATACTTGGGGGAATCTTGTGCGCCGCAGGACAGGAACAAACGAAGGTGGCGGACTCCCGTGTATCATCTGGCGGCGCGAACACGGCTCCGGGCCCGACAGCCACTTCTACGCAGCCCGTGCATGGCGGAGCCGCTTCGCATTTCGAAGGAGAGAAACGATTTCGCGCCAATTGCGGCCGATGCCACATGGCGCCGCACAAGTTTCCACCCCGCATGATGGCCACGATCGTGCGCCACATGAGAGTCCGCGCCACGATCACCGATGAAGACATGCAAATCATCTTGCGGTACATGACCGAGTAGGTATGGGACGAGAAATCAGCGGATCTCGGCCCATTCGTGCGCTCCTTCGAGCGCACGTGTTTGCCGTATCGCTGTTGTGGCTGGTCCCCCTGCCCGCAAAGGCGCAGCAGGCGCCTCGCTTGATTGAAGTTCTTGCGGACCATGACAGCCGTTACAAAATACAGGGGCAGAGCAAGCCCAGCATCACGGTCACGGCCGGCGAAAAAATCCGTCTCCGGATTACCGCGATTCGCGCCAAGGAACGCAACAAGGACGGCTCGATACACGGATTTTCCCTCCTCCGTCCGAAGGACCACAAGCCCGTTCCCGGGTGGGAGTTACTGCTCAAGCCGGGCACCCAGGAATTCGCTCTCACCGCTCCGGAGGAACCGGGCGAGTATGAAGTCGTTTGCACGGTCATCTGCAGCGAAGGCCATGAGCAGATGAGCATGAAATTCGTCGTGGAAGCGGAGACAAAGATGTCATCGGATTCTGACGTCAAGAAATGAGGTGGAAAGATGCGCGTTTGGAAGAAATCGGCTTTGTGCCTGATCGCTTTGAATTTGCTGTGCGGCGCCGGGCTATCGGTCTCGGGAGCGGACGACAAGGTGTTTACCGGCGAGATCGGGGACAGCCAGTGTGCGCTGAATGTCCATTCTTTTGACAAATCGCACCAGGAAATGCTCAAGGTGAAATCGGTCGGAAAGACTTCGGCGGACTGCACCCTGTATTGCATCAAGAATCGCGGAGGCCGATTTGTACTCCAGAATAAACACAATGTGTACCGTTTGGATAATCAAGATCTCGCTGAACCGTTTGCCGGACGCAAAGTGAAAGTTACCGGCACCCTCGACCCCAAAACAGAGACGATCCAGGTTCGCAGCATCGATCCGCTTCCGTAGCCGAAAAAGAGAAAACGGCGGGGCGCATCCTTTCGCGACGTTGCGAAAGGGTGGCTGTCTATTCGCGTCACCTCCATGATTTTTCCGAAAACGATGCATCGCTGAATGCATATCCACAGAACGGGTATCGGTTCAGGCGGAAACAACCGAGAGCGCGCCACGCTCCTTATTTCCGGCGGGCTCCACGCTTCACTGGAAGCGTTCAGCGTAAAAGTAGAGCCCGCACCCGCGGGTGGGCCGGACAGTGATTTCAACGTCGTGGCACAGCGCCGTGAGGAACTTCAGGAGGCGTCCTGCCGAGAAATTTCCCGCGCGATTCCGACGGGTGGCGCGCCCGGCGGTGACCTGTGTCACAAGCATCGGTGACCCGCATCACTGTGCCAATCCATCGATCCGTTCATGATCGCCGCAGTTTCAAAGGGGGGAACTTTCATGAATACGACGATGATCCAGCCGTCCTCCGCGGCGATTCCGCACGGCTATATTCACTTTCCAAAGCCTTCTCCATCGCGTCTCGATTCCCCCGTGCCAGCGTTCTCCTTTGGCCGGCGAATTGATTTGAATCGAAGCTTGCTTACCTCGCACCGAATGCCGTCGACATCACCTCGGAGAACCTTGACTGTTTCCGTTTTGCTGCACGTGGTGCTACTCGCTGTTCCGATCCTGGTCTCGATGTGGTTTACCAACGCGCTGGACTTCCGCACCTATACGAAGACTCTTCTCGTGGGGCCTCCGCCGCCACCGCCGCCCGTGCGTCCACCGGCTGTTGCGGCGGCAGTGGTGCGCACGGCCGCTCACCGCGTCTTGATCGTAAACGGGAAGCTGCTGGCCCCTCGCGCCGTTCCTGCCAATGTCGCCATGCTCCATGAGGAACCGCTGCCGCCAGAAGCTGATACCGCGGCTGGTGTGCCGGGAGGAATTTCGGGCGGGCTCTTGGGCAGCGCATTCAACTCGCCGGTGGCCAAGAACGGACCCGCTCCACCGACGGAAAAACCGAAGGAGCCGCTACGCGTGGGTGGAAATGTTCTTCCGCCCCGGGCTCTGTACACGCCGCCGCCCGTCTACCCAGCGCTTGCCCGGCAGGCGCATGTGGAGGGATTCGTGGTGCTCGATGCAATTCTCGACGCGCAGGGAGCCGTGATCAATCTGAGCGTTATTTCCGGACCGCAGTTGCTCTACGCCGCGGCGCTGCAAACAGTCAGCACCTGGAAATACGAGCCCGTGTATCTCAATGGCCAGCCCGTGCCCGTCAGGATGGAGGTGACCGTACATTTCCATTTGAGCTAGTGAATGGAAGCCGGTGAACCGGGAGGCGAATCGAAATCGCCCCTCAAGACGGAGGTTTCCACCATACCGGCAAATCGGCGCGAGAAGGCAGGTCGGACTCAATTTTTTGTTCGTCTTTCATTGGAATTGCGCGTGTGCCAACGTCGCACACACGCCAATCCAGTGGTTTTAACCCTGTCACCTGAGTCACGTTCTCCGGTGATACGCGGGACTGAAATAGATTTGCAGTTGGAGCATCGTCGGCTCGTGAAAGGCCAGTGACAGATCGGAAATTGTGAGGAGGAAATCATGAGTGGCATAACAAGCGTACTGACTTACTTGATGATGGCCGGTGGCGCGGCCAGCGTGGTTTTGGTGGTTCTTGTGATTTACGGAAATGCCCTGGACACCAGGGAGGACGAAGAGATTTATTTGAACAAAACCGAAGAGAAAATGATGGCTAGTGACCAGCCGGCCCTGATTACCAAAATGAACCGTCTCGCACAAGTGATCAAACTCGTGGCGGTGACGGCAGGGGTGTTCTTGCTGGCGAGTGCGGGCGTCTGGGTCTGGATCGGATTTAATAAATCATAGGTTGCGCAGCCGATATTTTGCCGGGGCTGCGAGCCCAGAGCCTGTTGCATTGCAAAGGGCGCGTGGGCCTGACGCTGATTTCAACGTCTTGGCACAGGGCGGTGAGGAACTCCGGGAGGCGCCTTCTCGGAAAGCGCTCGCTAGGCGGGTTCCGAAATCCCTTTCGGATCGGCTCGTGTAACCAGTGAATTTGCACGACCGAAAATTGTAGATTCAAACGCATGCCCGCCTGAAGGCGGGCGCTACATGGACCAAAACCAAATTCTCACACAGACTCGGACGGAGCAGACTTTCATTGGTCCTTTCCGCCCATTTGCACTTCAAAGCCGTCTGGATCCTTGATGTGGAAACTGCCTGGGGTCTCCCGTATCTCCAACCCTCGACGCTTTAGCTCGGCTCCGACCGCGTCCTTCACCTTCTTGTCCGTGTCCCAGTTGGCGATCGAGTACGCAATGTGATCGACACCCTTCGTGTCGGAAGGCCGGCTACTCGCGTTACGGATCACAAGGAGCGAATCGCCCACCGAGAGACGGCATTGTTTTCCGTCGTCCCTCGAAACTTTCATCCCGAACAGATCCGCGTAGAAATCGCGTGTCTTCGTGTAATCGGCCACCTGATACGAAACGTGGTTGATGTAAACAGCTTGGGCCACTTTGGTATCGGCCGCTGCTGCTGGCGCTGCGCTCGCGGCCGCCGCCGTTGCCGCCAGGGCCAGGCTTTGAATTAGCTGCCGCCGGTTCATCCTTCCCTGCTCGAAGTCCTGAAGCAGTTTCGCCATGATGTGTTCCATTGCGCGTCCTCCTCCTTGAAATTCGAATTTTGATTGGTACAGCCGGGTAAACGGCCATTCGCCGATAATTGAGCAGAATCTAGCATAGAAGGGGGCGAGTCGCCCATCCTTTCGCGAAGTTGCGAAAGGCTAGGTTCCTCATAATCGTGATATTGACGAGAGCGTTGGTTATCCCGAGCAATGGGTGAACCGTCGTTGCTGCGCCCGTATCTTTGCGTGCTGACAAATCTGTGTCCGCACGAATTTCCGATTTGAAACTCGACGACAAGGGTGTAGAAGATATGCTTTGCCTGTCTTCCTGCGAGAACCGCGCACACGGAAGTGATCCAGTTGAGAGATGGGGCTGAAAGTAGTTTGTTCAGAGGAGGGTTACGCAATGCGATGGAAATCCATGTTGAAAACGGTGGTCGGCGTATTGGGGATGCTGGTGACTGCAACTGCCCTGTGGTCACAAACTCCGCAGGTGGTCGCCGTTCGTGCCGGGCGCTTGTTTGACAGCAAGTCTGGCCAGGAAATGACGCGGCAGGTGGTGCTTGATCCAGGGCGAGCGAATCACCGAGGTCGGACCCGAGGATCAAATTAAAATCCCGCAGGGAGCTCGGGTGATCGACCTTAGCCAGGCGACGGTCCTGCCTGGGTTGATCGACGGGCATTCGCACGTTTTCGACAGTCTCTCGAACGGCCAGCGCGTAAACACGACGAACGAGGCTTGGACACTCCTCGCCATGAAGGAGGCGCAAACAGACTTGCGGGCGGGCTTCACGACCATGCGTGATTGCGGCACCCACGGCGAAGGATACGGTGACGTCGACATACGCAACGCCATCAACCGCGGCCTATTCGATGGCCCCAGGATGCAGGTCTCGACGAGGGGAATCGGAGCGGCGGGCTCAAATTATATCGGAATGCCGGGGATCAACCTGACCGCGGGCAATGTGGAGATTCGCGGCGTCGAGGAAGCGCGCCAGCCGTGCGCGAACAGATTCATTACGGCGCTGATTGGATCAAGGTGTTCCCGGTGGGGGGTTATTCCTTTAACGCCACCGGAGAGATATTCTTCGAGCCCACATTCACGCTCGACGAATTGAAAGCGATTGTGGATGAGGCGCATCGCCACAATCACAGACTGGCGGCCCACGCGTATGGCGGCGAAGGGCTGCGCAACGCCATCATCGCCGGCGTCGATACCATCGAGCATGGGCAGGGCCTGGATGACACGATGATCGAGATGATGGTTCAAAAGGGGCTCTATTACGATCCCACCGGCATTCGGTACAGCCTGGACTCGATCGATGAGAACGATCGCAGGAACACGGGCGGCAAATACAGCATCATTCCGATCTTTGACAAAAATGCCCGGGCGGCGATTGCGCACAAAGGACTCAAAATTATGTTTGGCAGCGGAGTGGACGGCGACCTCTACCCGCATGGGACGCAGGGCCGTGACTTCGAGTGGCTGGTCAAGCATGGCATGACCCCTGCTGCGGCCCTCCAGGCTGCCACCGTGGTGGATTCCGAAATGATGGGATGGCAGGATCAGATCGGTTCGCTCGAGAAGGGCAAATACGCCGATCTCGTCGCCGTTTCCGGGGACCCGCTGCAGGACATCACCGAGATGCAACGAGTCAAATTCGTGATGAAGGGCGGAAAGGTCATTAAGAATGAGTTAATGGTTCAATAATATTTAATGTTTGATTATATGCCGCGAGGTGGTACGGAGTTGTTCGCATTTCCGCTTACGCCTGGATCGCGGCGCAACCCGGACCGCGCCTTTACAGCATCGAGGCGTTTTTCAAAGTGTGTTCGGCGGGATTTCTTTCGCCAACCCGGGGGAAGTTACCGCGCTGAGAAGCGATGGGGTGCCGGAAAACTTGGTGGACGTGACAGGGGTCGAACCTGCGACCTCATCCATGCCATGGATGCGCTCTCCCAGCTGAGCTACACGCCCGAAACTTCAGTCTAGCACAACTTCACATCGCACGAATCTCAGGCTTCATTCTTCGCTTCGCGCCCCCAGGTTTCGGGGGAATGGCGTTGCCGTTTTCTCCGGCTCCCTGGCTCCTTGTTTCCGCGCATCCTTGCCTCTAGAATGGCTGCCCTATGGCTAAACTCACTTTTCTCGGCGCGGCTGGAACGGTTACGGGCTCAAAATATCTTGTCGAAGCGGAAGGCAAGCGGGTGCTGGTGGACTGCGGACTGTTCCAGGAGTTGAAGGAGCTGCGGCAGCGCAGTTGGGAGCGCTCATCCATGGCATCGAGGAGGTCGGGGTTCGAATCCCCCCGGTTCCACCATTGAAGAACAAAGCGATTTTTGAATTACTCTCTAAATAGCTTTTCTGGAAAATCATTCTGGCCAATCTTGAAATCCAGCTCGCCGTTCGAGCCTTTGTGACCTGCCCCCCGTTTTGGTCCAATCATAAGTTAGCACTCGGGGCTTGGTTCTGAATCTGCTCGGAGGGGCGGGGGATGAGCCCGTCGCCGTCGAGGCTGTGGGAAAGTGGGAATCCCGCGCTTTTTGCGGGATTTCCAAGCGGAGAGGAAAAGTGGTTTGTACTTTTCCTCGCAGCGTCTTTTCCACAGCCTTTTTCTCCGCCGATTTCCGCCGCGAATTCCGTCGGGGTTCGATACCCCAGGCTGCTGTGCGGCCGTACCGTATTGTAATCCACCCGCCACG
The DNA here is from genome assembly GCA_963811715.1 of Terriglobia bacterium. GTDB lineage: Bacteria > Acidobacteriota > Terriglobia > Acidiferrales > UBA7541 > Palsa-360. Next base: position 112,671 of record CAWESM010000001.1, on the reverse strand, counting down.
TTTCGATGATTCTCCGCGCTTCCTCCAGGCTCACGAACCAGTTCTGGTTCAGGCATTCGTCCCGGAACTTCCCGTTAAAACTTTCGATGAACGCATTCTGCACCGGTTTCCCCGGCTCGATGAAGTGCAACGCCACGCCATGCGCATACGCCCACTGGTCCACCGCCTGGCTGACGAACTCCGGCCCGTTGTCCACCTGAATCGCTTCCGGATAGCCCCGCTCTTGCGCCACTTCTTCCAGCATCTGTACCACGCGCGATCCTGGCAGCGAAGTGTCCACTTCGATCCGCGGCGCTTCCCGCGTGAACCCGTCCATCAAGTTCAGCGTGCGAAAGGGCCGCCCGCTCGCCAGACTGTCCCGGGTGAAGTCCATCGTCCACAGCTGATTCTCCCGTGTGGGCAGCACCAGCGGCACGCGCGCTTCGGCCCGGAATCGCTTGCGTTTCTTGCGCCGCATCGCCAGCCCTTCCTCCCGGTAGATCCGGTAGACGCGCTTGTGATTCACCACCCACTTCGCAGTGCCGTTCTCTTGCTCTCGCCGCAGCAGTTCATGCACCCGCCGGTAGCCGAAGCGCGGCCGCTCGCCCGCGATTTCCCGCAGCCGCGCTCGCAGCGCCGCATCGTTCCGTTCCCTCCGCTGATAACGGCAACTCCCTCGGTGCATTCGCAGCAGCCCACAAGCGCGCCGCTCGCTCAGTCTGGCTTCCGCGCGCGCGACTCGTACCGCCTCTCGCTTCGCCGGTGGGCTTACCACTTTTTTGATAGCACCACCTTCAACGCATCGATGTCCAGCGCCTGCTGCGCCACAATCTTCTTCAGCCGTCCGTTCTCGTCTTCCAGTTGGCGCAAACGACGCGCCTCGTTCACCTCCAACCCCCCGTATTTCGCTTTCCAGTGGTAAAACGTGGCATCGCTGATCCCGATCCGCCGGCAGAGTTCCTTCACCGGAACTCCCGCCTCCGCCTCTTTCAACACCCCCACAATCTGCTCTTCTGAAAAACGGCTCTTCTTCATGGACGCTTCTCCTCTCGTGGTCTTATACCCGGAGAAGCTAACTTATGGTTGGACTAGTTTTCGGGGGGCAGGTCAGAACGGCGGAAACACAAACGGCGGGCAGCCCGCCGCACAATTCAGTGGCGGTGAGCACGACGACGAACCGGATCACGACCTCAGGGTACAATTACGATCTCAGCGGAAACATGACCAACGACGGATACAATTCGCTTATGTACGATGGCGAAAACCGGGCTACGAGTGCGAGCAACGGCAGTGCGTCGGCTACTTACACCTACGATGCCAACGGGCTGCGCGTGAAGAAAGCGGTACAGAACGGCACGACCACCGTCTATCTGTTTTCAGGATCGAGGGTGGTGGCCGAATACGAGAACGGCGCGGCTGCTTCCTCGCCCACGCGGGAGTATATTTACTCGGGGGCGGCGCTGGTGGCCAAGATCGAAGGCAGCAGCACGGTGTACTATCACCCCGATCGACTCTCGGTGCGGGTGACGACCAACTCCAGCGGCACGGTGGCGGGGCAACAGGGTCATTATCCCTTCGGCGAGACATGGTACGCGCAAAATACAACGGCGAAATGGGAGTACACCACCTACGAACGCGATGCCGAATCTGGCAATGACTACGCCATGGCCCGATACGACGTGAACCGTCTTGGGCGCTTTTTGTCGCCAGACCCTGTTGGCGGGTCGGGTAGCGATCCCCAATCGATGAATCGCTATGCTTACGTGGAAAACGACCCCATCGACCTAGCTGATCCGACAGGTCTGTGCCCTCCCTGGGGACCGTATATTTCGAACTACGAGCTGAAGCACAAACCGGACGGGGGGCCATACTATGCCCGCTGTAGAGAGACGGCGTGGGGGGAAGGGGGCAGCATTGGCACTTGGTATGTCGACACCAGTGATACCTGGTTGGGGGAAGACTACCCTGACCCGCCTTATATTGATTTCATACCACCAACCATTCCCTTCCGCATAGATATTCCAGATCCGGTCGGCGGTGGCAAGCCGCCCGCCCCGGAAAAAACTCTTGGCGATGTATTAACTTGCGCCTCGAAGACAGCTAATACTCTTAGTATTGCCGGTCTAATAAACGTCGACGAGAATGCCCATCCTGCCCTAGCCGCACTTACAAATGGCGCTCTCGGAAATACGTTCTCGGGGATCGTGGACCTTGGCAGCCATATACACTCGGCCGTAACCGCGACCAACTTCCATCAAAGCGCAGTCGGCACGCTGCAGGTTTATGGGGACCTCGCGGTGAGCGGCCTTGGTCAGGGAGTTTATATTGGCGAGAAGTTTGCCAGCAATCCAGCTGTTGTAGGAGCGGTTGGGCAAGCGACTAACGCAGTGTTGGGCACGACTGCTGCCGCCACCTTCGGTTTGGGTAAATTGGCGTTGGACGGATTGATATTTTTCGGGTCAGTTGCATACTGTGCTGCAAAATAGTAATCGGGGGGGGGATATACAGATTGAAGAGTAAAGACTTTTATATGTTGATTAATGTTATTGTTATCGACTTGGGGGTGGGCATAACCGGCTCGGCCTTGTCGGCGGCATGGCTTCGCACGACCCAAGGCGCATGGCCTGACAGAGAAACAACCGTGACTCTAGCGAAAATCTGGTTTGGCTTGTCTGCCGTTGGAATCCTGTTTTACTTATTCCTTAAGTACGGATGAACACCATTTCCGTTTGGGGATATTCTAGTAGGCGGGCGCAGCCCTTGGAGTTTACTTGCGGATGCCCGACCCTCATGGTTTGAAGCTGTGAAAAAATGCTCCTTCGCGATTCTGAAGCTTTTCGCACTTCGGAATTTCTTCTATAGAGGCTCGCAGGGCGATTTTTGACAGCCGGGTAGAAATTTCTGACTACCCTCAAATCGCAAGAAAATGGACTACGAACGCGACGCGGAGTCAGGCAATGACGACCCCATGGCCCGGTACGAGGTGAATCGCCTGGGTCGGTTCAACTCACCCGATCCGATGGAGGGAGCGAGCGACGATCCGCAGTCGCTGAACCGCTACCGTTGGTTCTGGGCAAGGATAAAGTTGAAGTCGGGAATTCCCCAGAAATGCACTTCCTGGGAGGTGCTCTATGTGCGCCGGCCGGTCTGTGCTTCTCTTCGTTCTCAGCCTGCCATCACTTTCCCTTTTGGCGGCATCCAGCTTCGGCCAGACAGCAAAAGCGTTTGTCAAGGTTGAACCAAATCAATGTTGGGACGACGTTAAGGACGTGGTTCATCGCCGCGCGACCAACGTAGCAACCAACGAAGGCTATCACACATTGACCGCAGAGAGATTTGCATCGATGGGTGGCGATCTTTCGATCATCATTGCGGTGGTGTCTGACCAGAACAAGAAGGGCGAGGCAGGGTGCTCGATCATTGTTGGAGTATCGGGCAGCGCCTCACTCGGCAGTTCCGGTCAAAAGATCAATGCTTTCAATGGGAGCAATAATTTCCGGACCGCAGTTCGCATCGCTGGCGAGGTCAAGTCTTTGCAGAAGGCCAGAGACAAAAAGGCCAAAACTAAGAACCCATGAGCAAGGCTGTTTATGACGCCGGGTGCCCCAGCCTTTGGGGTTGAACTTTCGGGCGCCCGAATCCTCGTCGTTTTTCGAGGGGTCAGAGGGTTTGGTTTGTGACGTACATTGTGACGCAACCCCCTCATACTAGCCCCTGCAACCGCCTCCAACTCGGCCTCATCGCTGCCAACGTCGGAGGGACAGAATCGCGGCTAACTGATTCTTCCCATACAACTTCTACTCATTCTCCTTCTCTCCATCCAAATTCGACTTTTGAATTTGCAAGCAGGGGGTTGCCGCTCGATCCCGCTCACTTCCACCAAAGGTTTTATAGCGATGATTCCCTAGTAACCTCAAATCCCACGTTATTTAGATAATTGTGAAAGGCATCCACTTTCCTATTGATTCGCCCTTTTCTGTCTGGTGTGAACAGTTGTGCTTCCTTGAACCTGAATTGCGAAGTTGAAATCGATTTCATAGGGAAGGATTAATCAATTTTGGGTTCAGGCGGAGGGTTCGCCATGCAGACTATGTTGACCCACTCACGGACCTAAAATGGACATTGGGCCAATTCAAGAACCCTTACGGTTGGTTTAGGGGAAGAGAGAGTCCAGATTGAGTCCAAGAGAGGCCAATTTCAATGGCGCGTTTTAGCTCTAAGCGACGCCGTTTCAACGTGGGATTGGAATGCTACACGCCCGAAACTTCAGTCTAGCACAACTTCACATCGCACGAATCTCAGGCTTCATTCTTCGCTTCGCGCCCCCAGGCTTCGGAGGAATGGCGTTGCCGTTATCTCGGGTTCCCCGGCTCCTTGTTTCCGCGCATCCTTGCCTCTAGAATGGCTGCCCTATGGCTAAACTCACTTTTCTCGGCGCGGCTGGAACGGTTACGGGCTCAAAATATCTGGTCGAAGCGGAAGGCAAGCGGTTGCTGGTGGACTGCGGTCTGTTCCAAGGCTTGAAGGAACTTCGCCTGCGCAATTGGAATCCGCTCCCTGAAAAGCCGGCCTCGTTCGACTGGTGCGTGCTGACGCATGCGCATCTGGACCATACGGGCTATCTGCCGCGGCTGGTGCGCGACGGCTTTCGCGGGCCGATCTATCGCCGACGCCGCGACGATCGAGTTGTGCAATATCCTGCTTCCCGATTCGGCGCATCTCCAGGAAGAAGACGCCCAAAACGCGCAGCGCGGCGGATACAGCAAGCACGATCCCCCGCTGCCCCTCTATTCGCAGGCAGACGTTGAGCCGGTGCTGAACGCGTTACGCGAAATTCCCCGCTCCGACCCGTTCACCATTTCTCCGCAATTCACGGTGCGCCCCCACAACGCAGGCCACATACTCGGCGCGTCCAGTCTGGAACTGACGATCACGGAAAACGGCAAGAAGACCGTCGTGCTGTTTTCCGGCGATGTGGGCCGATACGACCAGCCGATTCTGAAGGATCCCGAACCGCCGCGTCGCTGCGACGTATTGCTCTGCGAATCCACGTACGGAGACCGCGATCATCCAGCCGATTCACCGGAAGATGCGCTCGCCGATGTCGTCAATCGCGTCGCCAAGCGCGGCGGCGTGATCGTGATCCCGGCGTTTGCCGTGGATCGCACGCAAACGATTATGTACATCATACGCAAACTGGAAGATGCAAAACGTATTCCGTCGCCTTCCCGTTTATGTCGACAGCCCGATGGCCATCAGCGTCACCAGCCTCTATTTGCGCCACCATGAGGACCATGATCTGACTTTCACCAAGGAAGAAGAAGTTGGAAACCCGCTCGACGCGCACACCGTGCACTACATGCGCGCCGTCGAGGATTCTAAAAAGATCAACGACGTCAAGACTCCGGCCATCATTATTTCCGCCAGCGGCATGGCCACCGGCGGACGCGTGCTGCACCACATTGCGCAACGCGCGCCGGATCCTCGAAACGCCATTTTGCTGGCCGGCTTCCAGGCCGAAGGCACGCGCGGCCGGGCGCTCGAAGAGGGCGCGAAAACGATTGCGCATCCATGGCGCGGATGTGCCGGTGGCGGCGGAAGTCGATCAATCTACGGCAATTTTCCGCGCACGCCGGAAAAAGCGAGCTGATGCGCTGGCTCACGGGTCTTCCCGCGCCGCCGCGGCAAACGTACCTGGTGCATGGCGAGCCGGCAGCCTCGGCTGCGCTCAAGTCCGCCATCGAATCAACTTTTCGATGGCGTGTGTCGCTGCCCGCGTACCTGCAAACTGTCGATCTGGACGGTTAGCACTCCTCGCAACATTTTTCGCCGCCCGGAGCGAGAAGTGCTAAAATCACCGCACCCTCCCCGCACTGGAGGCTTCATGCACCTTCGCCATGCGACGGGCACTCTCCTGATACTCCTTGCCAGCGCGCTGCCTGGCCTGGGACAAGGCCGTACTAACCCCGGCAAGACCATGTACAGCATTGCCGGTATGGTCCGCGATGACTCTGACCAGCACTCGATGGAAAGTGTTCGCGTGGACCTAAAGCAGGCGACCGGCACCCCCATAAACTCCACCTTCACGCGCGGGAGTGGCGAATTCGAGTTCTCCGGGATTCCCAACGGAGACTACACCATCGAAATCATTGTGCGGGATTATGAACCTTTCCACGAGACGGTCACGATCGAACAACTCCGAGCGCCGAGGCCTGGCCTTTTTTCTGCGCAGGCCGATGGCATTGGGGCGTGCAAAATCCAGCGGAACTATTTCCGCGCACGAACTGAGCATTCCCCACAAGGCGCACGATGAATACGAGAAAGGCCTCGGTCTGATCTACTCCAAATCAGATTATAAGGGGGCGATCGTCCAGTTTCAGCGCGCCATCAAGGATTTCCCCAATTTCTATGAGGCTTATGCGCAGGAAGGAAGCGCGTACACCTTCCTGGGAGAGATGGGTCCGGCGGAAGAGGCGCATGCGGAAATCCATCGCGCTCAGTTCGAACCAGTATGCTGAAGCTTTGCTCCTGTTAGCCGGACTGCTGAACAACACCAAACGGTTTCCCGAAGCCGAAGCTCTTTCCCGCCAGGGTGTGGCGCTCGACGCCTCCTCGTGGCATGGCCACTTCGAATTGGCGCGGGCGCTTTCGGCGCTCAAGCGACCGGAAGAGGCCGAAAAGAGCGCAATCCAGGCTCGGGACCTGAAGCCGGACAATCCCGCGGTGTACCTGGTTCTCGCAAACATCCATATCCAGTTGCGCGACCTATCGCCGCACTGGTGAAAGATCTCGATAGCTACCTGAAACTCTCGCCGGCTGGCCCTGAAGCCGATCAAGCTCGCAAAACCCGAGACGAATTGCAGGCAGCGATGCAGGGCTGAGCAGGATCAGGCTCGCGGCAATGAACAAGCAGTCCGTTAAGACACAAGACCCGGCCAGGTCCGACGCGCCCGGCGAGGAACGATCGGCGACAGGACCAGTCCAAGCCCGATGAACCCGAGCAGTCTACAGTCCATTGACCAAAACCCGCAATTGCTCCCGCCTCTTCCGCCTCCTCAGCCGGAACCATAGTTTTCAAGGAAGGAATCTGCCACTGAAGGTTTTTGCGGCCTGTGGCCAGATTTAAATACGCGGGTCTGCAACAATCCTGCAGCGTCATGCCGAGCGTTGAGCCCGGTTTTAGAAGACGCACTCCCCGCCGATAGAATCGGATGGTTGAACCACCGTGCACTCATACCGCTTGAGGCGTGGCTGATTATGTGCGCGAAGCTCACACTGTGACGCGCGCAAGAAAATTTGACCTGTTGGCAATTAGATTTTTCAGAATCGGGTTGAATCTTTCTTCGATATGTTGAAACTTGATGGAAGATCTGCACGTCTTGTGATGCAAGACCACTCGAGGGGTAGGGAGCGACTACCACAAGGCAACCGACTGTCGGCTTCCTACCCCATATTTCCTGAGTGGCACGCATTGAGCGTCCCGAGAAAAATTTATCGTGCCGCGCTCACCTGAACCTGCGGAATCACGCGCCGGCATGGCGGGAATTTCCGCCACATGCAATCCCAACACAAACATCGGCAGCGGCGCGACGCGTCCCCAGCGGTTCAATTCCCAGCCCGCGCGAATGAAATTAATTTCCGGAACCAGGGTAAGATCCAAAACGGCGCGAGTCTCGCCTCGATAAAATTGCTGAGGCAATTTCAGGATGGGATGCGTGCCCCAGTTTTCACCGTCCGCGGAGCCCCAAATCGACACATCCACCGACTCCTGCTCGATCTGGTCGGTAATATTCATGACGCAAAAAAATGTGCGAGTCTGGCTCGCGCGGATGTCTACCGGCCGCGTCCGCCGTTCTCCTTGACAAGTGTGTCCTTCGGAATCAATTCGAACTCCATGGCCATGCGGTTTTCTCCCGGGCTTTCGCGGCGGATTCTAACACAGGGCTCGCAAGACAGCTACGAAAGCTGAGGCGCGAACGCGCTAGCTGGGGCGGAGCTTTGACAATTTCTCCGCGCAGGCGGCCAATGTCGACTCCTTCTTGCAGAACGTGAAGCGGACCTGGCTGCGCTCCCTGCGAGGGATCGTCGTAGAAGCTCGATCCCGGCACGACCGCGATGCCGATTTTTTCCACGAGGTAGCGCGAAAAGGAAAGATCGTCGGCAAACCCGAAATCTGAAATATCCGTCATGATGTAATACGCGCCCGCGGGCTTGAAGCAGCGGAAGCCGGCCTCGTTCAAGATGCCGAGCATGCGGTCGCGCTTCACCAGATAGCTTTCCGCGAGTTTCTGATAGTAGCTTTGCGGCAATTCGAGCGCGATCGCACCGGCCTGCTGAAGCGGCGCGGCGGCGCCGACCGTCAGGAAATCGTGCACTTTGCGAATGGACGCGGAAGCCTCCGGCGGGGCGATGGCCCATCCAACACGCCATCCGGTCACACTGTAAGTCTTCGACATGCCGTTGATGGTGATCGTGCGGTCGCGCATGCCGTCGAGCGAAGCCATGGAGATGTGCTGCGCGCCGTCGTAGATAATGTGCTCGTAGATTTCATCGGTGACCGCGAACGCATTCCAGCGCACGCAGAGGTCGCGGATGAATTCCAATTCTTCGCGCGAGAACACCTTGCCGGTGGGATTGTTCGGTGTATTTACTATGATCGCCTTGGTATGGGGGCCGAAGGCGCGCGCCAGCTCCTCGCGGTCGAAGCTCCAGTCCGGCGGACGAAGCTGCACGAAACGCGGCGTGGCGCCGGAAAGAATCGCGTCGGGACCGTAGTTCTCATAGTGCGGCTCGAAGATGACGACCTCATCGCCGGGATTGATGATCCCCATCATGGACGCCATCATGGCTTCGGTCGAACCGCAGCACACGGTGATCTCGCGTTCGGGATCCACGCGCACGCCCTGCGTGCGCTCGAATTTCCTGGCGATGGCGTCGCGCAATTCTTTCGCGCCCCAGGTGATGGCGTACTGATTGATGTCGTCGGAGATGGCCTGCCGCGCGGCTTCCTTCACTTCGTTCGACGCCGGGAAATCGGGGAATCCCTGGGCCATATTCACGGCGTCATACTGCAGCGCGAGCCGCGTCATCTCGCGAATTACGGATTCGGTAAAGCTCTCCGTCTTCGCGGACAGCATCCGGCGCGCCGCGAGGGCAACTTGGCCTGCCCCAGTCGTCGAAGTCTCTCCCGCGCTCATCGGTAAACCTCCGCCCCTGCCGGGCGAGTGGCCGCCGCATGCACGGGACGATTCCCTTCCGGCACGGTCTGGTGCGTCTGGTCGGCCTTACTTGGGTCATACACCTGGCGATAGACCTCCGCGTTGCGAATCACGATTTGCACGTACTCCCTGGTCTCGGTGAATGGAATCGATTCCACGAACTCCGCCGTCTCGAGGTAATTCTGGCCTGACGTCCACTGCACCACGCGGTCCTCTCCGGCGTTGTAAGCCGCGAGAGCCGCCTCTTGCGTCCCGAAGACCTGAATCAGATCGGCCAGATAGCGAGCGCCAAGTTTTAAATTGTAACCCGGATCGGTCAGACTCGCGCGCGCATATCGTACCTTGATCTGCCGCGCGAGTTTCGACGCGGTGCTCGGCATCACTTGCATCAAGCCCATGGCGCCCTGGTGTGAGACCGCGTTCGACTCGAACGCCGACTCCTGGCGAACCAAGCCGGCCATGAACATGGGATCGACATGATTGCCCGCCGCGGCGCTTCGCAAGCTCGATTCATAAGGCAACGGGAACGCCGTCCGCCAGGCCTCATTGGGAATTTCCGGTACGCGCCGCGCCTCGAGTTGCGGGAACACCTGCCGCATCGTGGTAATCCCAACCGAGTAATGTCCCGCCGCGATCGCGGCCCCGGCGGCATCGATCAACAATCTTGGCGACGCGCATCGCCGCATAGGCGGCACGATATTCAAGTTCAGCGGATGAGTCGAAAGCGATGTCAGTGAGGGCGCGGGCACGGGCCTCGCGTTCTTGCGCTTTTGCCGTGAGTGGTTGGTCCACGGGCGGCAAAGGAGGCGCGGGAGGAATCACCGAAAGAATCTCCGCGGGATCGACCGGAGTGCCATTGACTCCTTCCGGCTCCGGGAGCAAGCGCGCGGCCGCATTTCTCGCCAAAATAAGTCAGCGGAAATCGGGCCGCGGCGGCTTGGTAGAAACCACGGGCATGCGCCGTGTTTCCGGAGCGCTCGTAGACGCGTCCGAGCCAGTACAGCGCATCCTGAACGTAACTGGAAGTTGGAAAGCGGCGCACATACGCCTCTATCATGTCGGCCGCTTCCGGCTTGCGCTCCAGATAGGCGGTCCAGGCCACACGCCACGCGGCTGCCTGGGAATTCTTGCCGTCGGGAAAGAGTTCGAGGGTGCGGCGGTAGAATTCCGCCGCCCGGTCGCGGTCAAGATTTACCCAATAGTAATTTGCAGTGGCAAATAATCCATCCTCGACCCAGGGGCTCTGCGGGTGGCTCTTCACCAATCGATCGATCTCGTCGAGCATCCGCGGTTCGAGATTCTGCGTGCGATACGCCTGAGAAATGGCGAAGATGCGTTCCGCGTCCAGCTCGGGGTCGGTCAGCGGAACGGCGTTGAGCAATTCCTGTCCGCCGCCCGATTGCACATCGCACTGCGCCACCCGCAGGTCCGCGCGCTCCCGATCGGTCCCGGAAAGCTTGGGGAGCAGGCCGGCGTATTCAGAGCGCGCGTCATGCCATCGCTTGGCCAGGTAAAATGTTTCCGCGCGCGCACTCTGCGTCTGCAAGGGGGTGCCCGGAAATTGTTCGCCCAACGCAGCCTGCAGCGAAACAATCCGTTGTCCCGCGGTTTTTGCCTCGTCGCTCAGAGGAAAGCGGAAATAAAGGTCGAGATAGTCCGCGGCGGCCATCGAGGGCATTTCTCCTTTCGCCGCCGCCAATTTCTCCCGGGCTTGCGCGCGCAACAGCAGCAGCGCGGGCTTCACTTTCGTATTCGGATAAGCGTCGAGCGCTGCCAGCGCATTCTCGGTCTTGCCCATCGCCAGCGTCGTCTGGACGAGGGCAGTGACCGCGTCCTCGGTCATCACGCTGTCTGGAAAATCGCGCCGGAAACTTTGCAGTTGCTCGAGGCCCCCTTGTGTTTGTCCCAGGGTCAGAGACGCCTGCGCTTGCCAATACTGCACGTATTCACGCAACTCCTTGTCATCCACCGCTTTCCGCAACCAGCCGAGCGCGAGCTCCGGCTTATCTCTCATGAGGTCGTAATAACCCAGCGCCAGCGCGGCGTGCCAGCCGAGTTCATTCTTCGCATTCTTCGCCACAAAGGCGGATAGCACCGCGTACGAAGTCGCATTGGGGTGGTCGCGCAACGTGCGGGCGAGTTGCGCGAGCTGTTTTTCACCGGCAGCCGCAGCCGGAGGCGCGGCGTTTTTTTTCACTGAGGTTGAGGTGCTCTTATGTGGCGCGCTGGCGGATGTTTTCGTGGAGGGCTTCTTCGCACGCCCAGCCGGTGTTTGCGCGTGCATGGGGAATCCCGCCGCAATGACAAGCAGTGTCACTATGATCGAAATGGGGGTGATCGAAATGGCGCGGAAAGGGAAGCAGGCACCTTCCCCTGCGGCTGTCCGCGCTCTAATGGCGCAAAACCGGGGAGGGATAGGGATACGCACCCAGCGCTTCTGGATTGCCACCGGCCAAGATCTCCACCATCCAGTCATAGAAATAATCCACGGGATGGGATTGTATAGCCTGGAACCGGCGATCGTATTCTTTATGGGCCTTCTCAATGTCGTCACGCAATCTGATGCACAAATCTCTATTCTCGCGCCCTGTCCGCACGTCTTCCGGGCGCAACAACTTTATATCTTGCATCGAAACCTTGGCTACGCGATAGGCGCGTCTATGCAATTCTTGCTCATCGGCGGGCAACGAAGCCAGACTAAATGCAGGCTCTTCTGGTTCGGGCAGCTCGATTTCAAGCGGCGGCTCGACCGCAATCACCTGCTCCATCCGCGGTTTCGATTCGCGTACAAAAACCGGCACCGGTTCGCCGCGTGGCGCCGGGATGGTCGGCGGCATTTCAAATCGCGAGAGTTCGGGCAACTGCGGGACTTCTATGGACGGCTCGGCCCACAGACGTTCCCCCATCGGTGTTGGCAACTTGGGCTCAACGGGCGGCCCAAGTGCAGGTCGAGGTTCAGCCGCCCCTGCCGGCGTGAGACGCAACATTTCGTCTTCGAAGGGAGAGCGCGAAGAGGGCTGTAGCGCGCTGGTCACAAATCGCGTTAGGGCTTCGAGCGCGGCGGAGAGAGACGCGGCGGATGTCTGCGCGCGCACCATCGGCGGCAGCGCGTTGGTCGCACGGTTGCTGGCGCACGCGGATACCAAGTCACTGATCGCTTGATGCAGTTCCTCGGACGTTCGCTGGATTCTTCCCAAGTTGTCACGCAGCGTTCGCGATACCGCCTGCTCGACTGCGTTTGGATCTGCCGCCATAGCCTGATTGCCTCCGCTGGGCAGGCCCCACACACAATTATCGGAACGCGCGGGAAGTATTGTCAACTCCGCATCGGGCGCGCGTTTCGGCCCGCGCACGTAGGGGGGCATACCGCGGAAGTTGACAGTCGATAGTCAGAAGTCGAAAGTGAAGGGCATCTCAGCGCTAGGTTCCCTCTCAACTTTCAACTGTCAACTCTCAACTTTCGACTCTGACCGGCCGAGTGAGGTGTTAAAATAACTGACAGGGGGCGACACGGTTTCGACGGAAGCTGTCGCGACCCGAAGGCATGCCGGGCGCCACCTGCCCGCAATCGGGTGGAAAACTAGAACTGCCAACCAACAGTTGGCTTTGGCTGCCTAGCTTAAACTAGCGTAGCTACGCTTCCCCGGGCTTTGTCTACGGGCCCGGTACGAGGCGTCACACAGTAGGCTGGCCGTCAAGTTTCTGTCCGGAACGCGACGGTGAGAACCAATCGGGCTAGCTGGTCTCGTTTCTTGCTCATTCTGAGCGAGGCTGGCGAAACAAACGGAACTGAGCTAAGCATGTAGTCTTCGGGCCGTAGCGCTTTTCGGACGGGGGTTCAACTCCCCCCGCCTCCATCTGCCTTCGCGAAAAAGCACCTTCAAAGTTAGGGCATGCGTCCGTGTACACGGTCATGTACACCGGTCCGGCCAATTTCCCAGCTTAGTCGGGAGGCACGAAGGAACAAAAATTTGGAGGCCGACTAGGAGATACTCGGCGTGTTAATGGTGGATTAGTTTCGCCAATTTTACGGGGCGCGAACACTGCTGCTAGTATTTAGAAACGCTGTTGCCACTTGGGTTGCTCACCCAAATGTTAGCTCCGTCGAAGGCGATACCCCAAGGGTTTACGGCAGTGTTGAATGTCCCCACAGTGCTGCCATCGCTGGCACGCAGCTCGCTCAGGGTGTTGTTGCCGACATTTAAAACCCAAATGTTGATTCCATCGAAGGCGATTGCCTGCGGGCTCACGCCCACGCTGAAGGTGCCCAGCGCCGTTCCATCGCTGGCACGAAGTTTGGTGACCGTATTGGACGCTTGGTCCCCAACCCAGATGTTGGCCCCGTCGAAGGCGATAGCATGCGACACGGTGCCCGTTGTGTTGAATGTCCCTACAGTGCCGCCATTGCTGGCGCGCAGCTCGGTGACGGTGTTGCTGCCGTTATTCGCCACCCAAATATTGGTTCCGTCGAAGGCGAGATCGTAAGGGTACGTGCCCGCGCTGAAGGTACCCAGCGTGGTTCCATCGCTGGCACGAAGTTTGGTGACGGTCCCGGATCCCGCGTTCCCAACCCAAATGTTGGCTCCATCGAAAACGATACCCCAAGGGTACCCGCCCACGAGGAAGGTACCCAGCGTCGTTCCATCGCTGGCGCGCAGCTCGCTGACGCTGTTGCTGTTGGAATTCGTCACCCAAATATTGGCTCCGTCGAAGGCAGCATGAATAGGGCCTGAGCCCACGCCGAAGGTTCCCAGCGTGGTTCCGTCGCTGGCGCGTAGTTTGGTGACATTGCCGCCCCCGCCTGAAACCCAAATGTTGGCTCCGTCGAAGGCGATGCCGTTAGGGTTCGAGCCAGCTTGGAATTGCAATCCAGTCTGGTTTGCCGGATACCAGCGCAAGAGGGCAACCTGCAACGGATTATATGGCAGGCCCTGGGGTCCCTGCGGCCCCTGCACTCCCTGGATCCCATCTGATCCCGTTGGACCTGGGGGGCCCGCTGGTCCTGGGACAGTGCTAGCTGCTCCAGTAGCTCCTGTTAGGCCGGTCGGCCCCGCTGGCCCTATAGAACCAGTCAGTCCCATAGGGCCAGGTACGCCCATTAGACCTTGTGACCCAGTAGCGCCGGTCGCTCCTTGTGGTCCTGCCGAGCCCGGGATACCGGAAGTGAAGGCTTCGTTCGCGGCGACGAGATTGGGGCCGCTATTACCACCGACCCCGTATAGAACTCCGTTGACTGCGGTAAGGGCAAAATGATCGCGAGCGGTCGGGATGGGCGCCAGCGTAGTCCAACTGTCGTTCGCAGGATTGTAGGCCTCCACCGCATTCAGAGATGTTCCGTTCGATCCGCCCACTGCGTACAGCATGCCGTTCGCGTAGGCAACGCCAGGCAAAAGGCGGGCCACCGACATGGAAGCCTTCTGCGTCCAAGTGTCACTGGCCGGGTCATACGCATAGAGAGTCGAGAGATAGCTGCCTTGGTATCCACCGACATAGTACAGCGTGCCGTTCACGACACCCGCCGTGCCGCAGCAGCCGCCTATTGGCAGACTGGACTTGGCCGTCCATGCGTCTGTGACTGGATTGTACGCTTCCATTATGGAAAGAAGGGTGCTTCCGCCAGGACCGTTGATTCCCCCCACAGCATAGAGGATTCCGTTCACCACACCCACTCCGAATTGCGCACGGGCCGTTGGCATCGAGCTCTTTGTAGTCCAAGAGTTCGTAGCGGGGTTGTAGGCTTCTACAGTATTCAAAAACACAGAGCTGGTAGCTCCTCCCACGGCGTAAAGAAGGCCGTTGATCACGCCGGCGCCGAGGCCAACGCGTGCTGTGGGCATTGACGTCACCGTTGTCCAAGTATTCTTGCTAGGGTCGTACGCTTCGACTGTCGAGAGAACGCTGGTCTGAGTCGCTCCCCCTATGGCATAGAGAATTCCGTTGATATCACTGGCAGCCAGTTGGTTGCGAGCTGTCGGCATGGGCACCTCGGTTGCCCAGGTCAACTGAGTTTGTCCAGCTGGTCCTTGGGGCCCCTGCACTCCGTCGGGACCGATGGGCCCCTGTGGACCAGTTGGGCCCGCTGATCCCGTTAACCCTGTCGAACCGATTGGCCCTGCCGGACCAACTGTTCCTGCCGCCCCCGTTGCTCCCGTAGCGCCGGTCGCACCAGTATCGCCCTTGGGACCTTGGGATCCCGTTGCACCTGTTGCACCATTCGTTCCGTTGATCCCGTTGATTCCCGGCGTACCTGGTGCTCCCGGAGTTCCCGGCGCACCGTTAGTACCATTCGTGCCCGCCTGTGCCATCATTACCCACGGAAGCGTGCCCGGTGTCTTCGCCGCTACGGGGCCTGTTGCGACATATGTGGACGTGCCACCTGCGGTACCGCCAGTGCCGATTACCTGTGAACTCCCGCCTCCAGCGCCAGAAAACGAGTACTGGTTGTCACCGTTGATGCTCCACGTTCCGAAAGCAACGGGGCCGAAGCAGTTGGACCAATCCGTTATACAGAACTCCCCGGACGCGCCAGCAACAGACCAGAACCCACCATTGTTGTAAGTGAATGTCAGGCCGGTTGGCGTGGCGGTGAAGTCACTGTTAGGCTGACTGCCTGTGTTCTGGTTGCCGGAATCGAACGCGGAGTTACCCGGCGTTAGGGTGGTTGAGTTGGTGCCGTAGTCCGTCAGTGTGAGGCTCCAACCAATGATGTTACCCACGCTGAGCACACCTTGAGTGCCATCGGTCGTGATCGTACCGACCATAGAGCCGGAAGCGCCGAATGATACGTTGACGTTGTAGGTGATGGGGGTGTAGGTCACGACGTCGTTGAGGGCGTACGTAGTATTCGTGTTGAAAACGCCACGGAAGTTGAAGCCAGTACCGTTCGTGCCGTTGGTTCCGTTCGTCCCCGGAATACCTTGGATGCCCTGAGTTGCGACTCCTGTGGCTCCGGTGATCCCCTGTACTCCCTGTGGCCCTGTCAATCCTGTGGCACCCGTCAGACCGATCGGTCCTTGGATCCCCATTGATCCGGTGGCGCCGGTTGCACCAACCGATCCTACTGGCCCAGTCACTCCTGGTAGCCCCATTGGGCCAGCAGCGCCGTTTGCGCCAGCAGGACCTTGCGCTCCCGTAGCGCCAGTCGCACCGGTCAACCCTGTTGGCCCTTGGGCTCCCGTTCCGCCCGTGAGGCCGATTGGACCTTGCGCTCCGGGGTGGCCTGGCGAACCAACAGGACCTTGAGGTCCAATTTGGCCGGTCGGTCCTGCTGCACCGGTCGCACCCTGAGCCCCTGCGGGTCCTATGGTTCCGGTGGCTCCCTTTGCACCTTGCGGCCCAGTCGGGCCCGCCGATCCCGTTAACCCTGTCGCACCGGTTACTCCAGCTGGTCCCGCTGGCCCAACTGGTCCTGCGGCACCTCTTGCTCCGGCTGGTCCAGTAGCGCCGGTAGCTCCCGATGCGCCCGTAAGGCCGATGGGACCTTGCGGACCGGCAGGTCCGATCAGAGTTATCGCCAGGCTGGCCGGATGGCTTGTGGTTGTATTTTCTTTAGTGTCCATTTGAAAAGTAGTTGTGGAGGTATTGGGAACAAGGGCGAAGCCATAATTCGGTGTGCCATTCAGCCAGTTTTTTACAGCAGAGGTGACATCCACGGACACAAACGAACCCGCGGTTGTCACTGGCACGGCGCTGGCCACGACGCCACCAAGTGTGGGAGCGTTGGTGTTGGTGATCGTCAATTCGCTCCAGTTCCCATCCACGGTCTCGACATTGAAAGAACCGGCTGTCCCCACGCTGGCCACATAAAAAGTCAGAACGGCCTTGGCCACGCCACTGCCTTTGGTCCCCGCCGGCAGAGTCGAAAGGTCGAACTTTACAAATCCTCGCAGGTTATTATTGCCGTGAATCAACATTGCGCTCGCGTTCCCGAAATTCGTCGAGGGGCTCGCTGCGGACACGTACGTATCCCCGGTGAGCGTTGCTTGCTGAGCGAGAGCAGCGCCAGGAATCCACATCAAGGTCATGAAAAGGATAGCGACGGAAAGAGAATTCTTTAGGGCAGGGATGTATTTCACAAATCCTCCGTGATAGCCGACACAGTGCCGCGAATCGAAAGAACGCAAGGTTTTTCTTACTCAAGAACTCATTGGCTTTCCCGGAAGCTGGGGTGGGAAATCCTGCGCAATTTAACAGTGGCGTTAAACGCCGACAATAGCTCTTTAGTACCATAAGCTCTAGGCTTATCACGTGGACGAGTGGCCGCGGGTTTTGGTTCTCAGCTTCATGTGCGCTTGTTCCGTGTGCCCTGTGTATGTGAACACCACAATAGTATTTACGCGGGTCTGACCGTAGTGAAGACGCCATGAAGAGGCACGGATAGTGGGTGAGAAGCAAAATCGGACCATTCAGTGTTGGCCGGTTGCGTGAGTTTGCACGCAATCCATGCCTGGGAGTTGCTGCTTAGGGCACGCGGTGCGATAATTCGCAGCGCGAGAGAGATGTCCCGCGTGCGGGATTTCTTCAGGGGGAAGCATGGGAGTTCGAGACGGTTGGATCGAGAAGCGATTGACGGAATCGGCGGCGGCGAATGGGTCACGCAATGTTTCGCAGATGCACTTCGCGCGCCGGGGCGTGATCACGGAGGAGATGGCCTTCGTCGCGGGGCGCGAGAAGATCGAGGCGGAACTGGTGCGCAGCGAAATTGCGCGCGGGCGGGCCATCATTCCCGCGAACATTCATCACACGTCGCTTGAGCCCATGGGCATCGGCATCGCGTTCAAGTGCAAGATCAACTCGAACATCGGCAACTCCGCGACGACCTCGAACATCGACGAGGAGCTGAAGAAACTTCACCATTCGGTTCACTATGGCGCCGACACGGTGATGGACCTCTCGACCGGCGGCGATATTCCCACGATTCGCAAGGCGATCATCGCGGCTTCTCCCGTGCCGATCGGGACCGTGCCGATTTACGAAGCGCTGTCGCGCGTGAAGCGCAACGAGGATTTGACGATCGGCCTGATGCTCGAAGTGATCGAGGAGCAGGCCGAGCAGGGCGTGGACTACATGACGATCCATGCGGGCGTGCTGCGCGAATTCGTGCCGCTGGTGCGCAACCGCATCACGGGAATCGTCAGCCGCGGCGGCGCTCTCTTGGCGCAGTGGATGAACGCGCACAAAAAAGAAAATTTCCTGTACGAACATTTCGACGACATCTGCAAAATCTTCAAGAAGCATGACGTGAGTTTTTCGCTCGGCGATGGATTGCGTCCCGGATGTCTGGCGGATGCGAGCGACGCCGCGCAGTTTGCCGAATTGAAAGTGCTGGGCGAATTGACGACGAAAGCGTGGGAGCACGACGTGCAAGTGATGATCGAAGGTCCCGGGCACATTCCGATGGACCAGATCGAGCTGCAGGTGAAAAAAGAAATGGAGCTGTGCCACGAAGCGCCGTTTTACACGCTGGGGCCGCTGGTGATCGACATCGCGCCGGGCTACGATCATATTACGAGCGCGATTGGCGCGGCGATGATCGGCTGGCACGGCGCGTCGATGCTGTGCTACGTCACGCCGAAGGAACATCTGGGCTTGCCGAACGCAGAGGATGTGAAGCAGGGCGTGATCGCGTACAAAATCGCGGCGCACGCAGCCGACGTGGCGCGGCACCGTCCGGGCGCGCGCGACCGCGACGACGCGCTCTCCTACGCGCGATTTCTATTTGATTGGAACAAGCAGTTCGATCTGTCGCTCGATCCGGAAACCGCGCGAGCGATGCACGACGAAACGCTGCCGGATGATTTCTACAAGGACGCGAAATTCTGCTCGATGTGCGGCCCGAAATTCTGCTCGATGAACATGACGCAATTGGCGGAATCGCTCGACGGCAAGGACCAGTCCGAGCGCCAACAGAAATTCGTGGAACTGCTCGCGAAAATCGAGCAGTAGCCGTACGTAGCACAGGCTTCTGGGGTGAACCCCTCAGTTGAGACAATTTGGAACTAGCACACTTGCCGTTCGATGGATTTTGCTTTTCAAATTGTTCCTTCTTCTTCAGGATGACGCCCGGCTGGTGAAGCGGAGGCGAGCTCTGCTGGAGAGCAACTCGCCGAGGAATAGCCAGCTGGAGACTCATCGGGACGATGAGCCGGGGGGCGGCTGTTGGGTCGCTCCCCGTTTTTGTCTTCTCGCTCATCGGACGGATAGATCTCCCCATGCCTGAAAAAACTCATGGTCGCTCCCGCAGAATGGATCGCTGGACTGGCCTCCCGCTCGAACTCCTCTGGTGACCGGTAGCCCAGCGCCGAATGCAATCGGCTCCGATTGTAGTACTGTTCGATGAACGCTTCGACGTTCCCGAGCAAATGTTCCAGATCGCGGTACTGGTTCGCGTAAATCTCTTCCCGTTTCAGTGTCTTCAGAAAACTTTCGCAACTGGCATTATCGTACGGGTTCGCCGGACGGCTCATGCTCGGAATCATTTGGTGCCGTTGCAGAACCTTTCCGTAATCTCCGCACGCGTACTGCACGCCGCGATCCGAATGATGCACCAGGCCCGGCGGCGGTTGTCGCTCGGCGATCGCCTGCTGCAGCGCCGCGATCGGCAAGCGCGCCGCCAGTGTGCGGTCCAGCGCCCAGCCCACCACCTTGCGCGAATACGCGTCCAGCACCACCGCCAGATAAACAAACTCGTTCTTCAACCGAATGTAGGTGATGTCCGCCACCCACAACTGATTGATCCCCGTCACTTTCATACGGCTGGCCAGATTCAGATAGACCTCGAACCGGTGATCGGAATCCGTGGTCACCACAAATCTTCGCGGTTGCACGCCCAGCAGGTTATCGGCGCGCAGTATCCGCAATACGCGCTTGTGATTCACTGCCATCCCGCGCCGCCGCAACTCGGCCGTGATCCGCCGATACCCGTAGCGCCGCCGATGCTCGACCGCGATCTGCTGGATCACGCTCCGCACTTCCATCTCTTCCTCGACCGGCACCCGCTCGCGCAGAGAACGATAAAAACCCGCACGACTCACTCCGGCCAACTGACACATGCGCTCGATGCTTAAACTGCCTTGCAAGGGCATCACTTCTTGGATTTCGTCGTAGACGCCTTCTCGCCAGTCATACCGCTGTTCCGGCGTCGAGCCTCGACTTTTTGCAAGGCACCTTTGAAAAAATCCACCTCCAGCGTCTTCTCCGCCAGCACGCGTTGCAACTGGCTGATTTCCTTACGCAGGGTGGATTCCCGCGCGTTCCCCGGTGGCGATTCCTCGCTCTCCAAAACCTCCGCTTGATCTCGCCACTGATACAGCAGCCGTCGATGCACGCCCAGTTCCTGCGACAACGCCACGATGTTATCGCAGCTCTGGACTCGTTCCACCGCCATTCGACGGAATTCCTTCGTATGCCGACGCAACCGTTTCTTGGCCACTCGCAGCCCCTTTCCCTGCTAAGTGTGCCAGTTCTGTTTGTCTCAAAATAGGGGTTCACTCCACTTCAGCCTGTGAGGTTTTGGTTTCACGCGGGCGGAAAAGCACACAGGCTGAAGCCTGTGCCACCAAATCCATAGATCTTCAATCCTCCAGGTCCTCGCGGAACACCGGCTGTGATGGATCGAGGCTGCCATCGATGACGGCCACGACCAAGCTTTCGTATGCGCCCGTCGCCTCTGGCAGTATGGTATAGCCGCGTTCCCATTGGAGCGCTCCCGTGGCCGAATAGATGAGCGTGAAATAGCGGCCTGCGGAGTACTGAAGTTCGAGCATCTTGTTCGGGATGTCCGGGTCGCCCTCCTGCCCCAGGACGTCCATCAGCGCGACAGTCCATTGCTTGCCTTTCGGGTCGGTGACCACCTCGCGCTCGAGGTAGTTCCATTCGTCCATGGTCCACAATGGCTTATTCATGGGAGCAACTCATCGAGCGCTCTCGCGACCTGCGCCCCGGTGAAGGGTTTCGGGATCAGCAAAACTTTTTGGGCGTTGCGGGAACGGAGGCTCTCGTCCGCTTCCTCAGGAGTGTCACTGATGATGACAATCGGAAGTCCGGCGTGATTCGGGTCCTCGCGCACGGTGTCGAAAAGCGACTCGCTCATGTTGTAGACGGAACAGTCGAGCACGAGCGCATCGGCGCGTTGCTCTACGACCAGTTCGTTGACAGTAGTGGTATAGCCGGTGGCGAAAACGTCGTAGCCGCGGTCGCGTAACGCAAACGTCAGCAACTCGGCGATTTCCGGCGTGTCGTCAATGAGCAGGATGCGCCGCAACCGTCCGCTACTTCTTGGCGGTCTCTGCGAAAGGCAGCCGCTTCTTCTTGCCTTCGGAGGGCTCCAGGTCCAGGACCCACACTCGGCCGCCGGCCGTGTAGTAGCCACGGTGGTCGTTTTCGATCATCGCGCCCCAGGCCTCCAGCGTGCGCATCGCGAAGGTGTATCCCTCGAAATTGTTGCGCGCATGGCTGAACACTTCATTCGTGTGCCAGTTGTTGGTGAGGATCGCATCGCCGGCGTGCACGCGGAGGACGGTGTAGTAGCGGTCGAACGCCGCCTCGTCCCGTACTTCGCGTGTCGACCCGCGCTTTTTTCCTTCGCTTACGACGTAGCTTTCCTGCGCTTCGGGAGCGGCATCTGGAGGGGTCGCGTTCGTGTTCATATCGTCTCCGCCACGGCCTCGGCTGCTGTCGCAGCCGCCATATTGACCAGGTTTCTTGCGTCCGCGGCCCGGATCAAGGCCTCGGGCAGTGCAATACCCATCATTCGCCACTGCTGATTGGCAAAATTCTGCAGCTTGGCGATGTGCTCGGCGTGGAGATGGCCGAAGCGTCCTTGCAATTTCAAATACTCCGATACCGGCCGCATGTTCCGCGGGCGGAAGGTGTAATCGTACTCGCGCGCTTCGGGGTTCCATTCCCAGATCGGGTAGAGGCCGCATTCGACGACCAGCCGGCCGAGATCGATCGAGCGCGGCGTTTCGTAGACGAAACCCTTCTGGCACGGGGTATAGATCATCAGGAACGCAGCGCCCTTGTGATTGAGCGCTTTGCGAACTTTGTTCATCAAGTCGATCGGGTAGCCCACGCTCGCGGTCGCCACATAGCAGTGGGGATGGCCCGCCGCCATCATGCGGGCGAGATCCTTGGGGAACAGCGTCTTTGCTTCAGGAACCTTCGGACCGGGAGGCGAGAAGGTCGTCATGCCGCCGTAGGGCGTGCGCGATGACGCTTGGATGCCGGTGTTCGCGTATTGCTCGTTGTCGTAGCAGATGATCAGGCAGTCGTGGTTCCGATAGAGAGCGCCTGAAATTGAGCCGATGGCGATGTCGGACGAGCTGCCGTCGCCGGCCTCGCAAATGATGTTCGGAAACGTGCCCTTCCACTTGCCCTTTCGGATCAGGGCCTCATAGGCGGCGGCGATGCCCGCGGTGAAGCTGCCCGAGCTGCCTATCTGCGTGTGCGCCCAGGGCACATTGTAGGGCGTGCACAAATACGAACTGTTGGCGACATACATGCAGCCTGTCGGTCCGACCAGGATCGTATTGTCGCCCGCCGCCTTGCTCGTCATCCGGTACTGAATCGAGGGACCGCAACCCGCACAGGTGCGGTGGCCAGGGACGAACGGCTCGGTCGATGGCAATTCGGGGTTGTAAAAACGCGCCCCCTGATTCGGACTATCGAAAAGCGGCAGTAGCTGCCGTTGAATCTCAATGGATGCCATATCCGTTCCTCCCGGTGGCGGGGTCAAGAGACCCCGCACCGCAGCTATTGTAGTACGGACCGGTAGGTCCGCTGTAACAAACTAGACTACTCTTCGAATCCGACCCAATGCGTTCGCTTCTCGATTTTCCCGCGTTTCTGTACTTCGAGCATCTTCTGGGTCATCCAGTAGAATTCTTTCAGTACGATCGCCTCACCGCCCATGCCAGCCATGAACGAGACAATGAGCGGGCGTGTCTTGCTTTCATAGAGCGCCGCGCAGACCTCCGCGTACAGCGAACCCCCGCTGCTCACGCTGCCAAGTCCCAGGTTGCTCTCGATGACGCCGACCACTTTAAACTTACTGAGGACCTCATTCACGCGATCCGTCGGATAGGGCCTGATGGTTCGCAGCCGTACGAGGCCGACCTTCGCGCCCCGATCGCGCATGTGATTGATCGCGTAACGCGCCGTCACGCCGTGGGCGCCCTGCAGGAAAAAGACCACGTCGGCGTCCTCGGTCTTATACTCTTCGATCCATGGGTCGTATCGCCGGCCGAAGATCTTGGCGAACTCTTCATGGGCCTGCTCGATGACCGCCATCGAACCTTCCATGGCGCGCGCGCGCTCGAGCTGCAGCGGCGGGCCCTGCTCGGGCATGATCTGAGGGCCGTGCGACACGGGATGCCGCGGATCGAGCGGGTACGGATGCTTGTAGGGCGGCAGGTATTCCTTCACCTGACCCGGGTCGGGCAAATCGACGTCGCATACTATATGTGAGACGAAGAAGCCGTCCTGGCAGACCATCTGGGGCAAAAGCACACGCGGGTCCTCACCGATTCGATAGGCAATCAGGTGATTGTCGAATGCTTCCTGGGCGTCGCACGACCAGCCCATCAGCCACCCCATATCGCGCGTCGAAAGCGCGTCCGTATGCTCCGAACCGAAATCGCCAGGCGGATCGAGCGTGCGGTCGGCGATCATCATCTGTACCGGCATGCGGCTGCCCGAAATCGGCGAATAGAGCTCGTACCCGTACTGCACGCCAACGCCGGAACTGCCGGTGAAAACGCGCGCGCCGCTCGACGAAGCGCCGTGCGCGATGCTCAATTGCGAATGCTCGCTATCGGCTACGATGTACTCGGCGTCGAGTTCTCCATTGGCCACCATTTGCGCGAGTGCCATCATCGTCGCCGTGTAAGGCCGGATGGGGTAGGCCGTAATCACATCCACGTCGGCATACTTGGCGGCCTGCGCCGACGCGACGCAGCCGTTTATTCGAACCGTCTTCTTTTTACTTTCAGTAACCGTCGTTGCCATGGTTTACTCCGCACGGTCCGTCTGTAGGCGGACCCTTCGATTGATCAGGACGCAGACGCCGCAACGGATTCTTGCGCGGAGTCTGCTTCCAGCCTGACTTATCCCCAATCTTAAATGCTCTTCGCCGGCCGGTCCGCCAGATTTCTCAGCTCTTCCGCCTGCCGCCCGTGCAGACCAGGGGAGATGGCGAACGCCGTATCCATGCGCACCACACCGGTATCGAAGTCCAGTTCGGGCACACCTTCGAGGCAGCCCGTCGGACATTCCTCGATGCATACGCGACAGCCTTTGCAGTAGTCGACCAGTATCTTATACAGGCCGTTCGAACGCGTCGAACGCACGATGCACGGCTCGGGACAAACCAGGTAACAGTTGTCGCAGGCGTTGCAGGTGCCGCAACTGAAACACCGGCTGGCCTCTTCGACCGCCTGCTCTTCCGTGTACGCCAGAATCACTTCGTCCTGCGTTTTGCGCCGGCTTGTTGGCGGCAATAGAGCCTGCTGGACGCGCGGGAAGTGCGGGAAATACGTCATGTTCATCCGGTTGAGATCCACGATGACGTCGATCGGAATCGAACGGGGCTGCAACGCCTCCCCGCGGAGCACTTTGTCGAGATTGAATGCGACGCGCTTCCCGTCGCCAACGGCATTCACGACCATCAGCGGCTGACCCATGCCAAGTTGCACGACGTCGCCCGCCGCGAAAATGTTCGTGTTGCCAAGGCGTCCGAACTTGTCAATCTTGATCGTGCCGCGCTCGGTTTTGAACTCGTCCGGCAGCCATTGGAGCGATGCCCGCTGTCCAACTGCGATGATCACGTTGTCGGCGGCGAAGCGCTCGGCCTTGGCCTCTCGATCGATGACGATCGGCGAGGCGTTGATCGCGCCGGCGAAGCGCGCTGGGTGCAGTTGCAAGGCCTCGACCTTGCCGTTGCCGAGCACGGCGGTCATCGCCCGCCCGTGCAACAGTTCGACTCCTTCTTCGACCATGTCGTGCAGATCTTCCGGCACAGCTGGCATCTCTTTAGGGCCGCCCTCGACCGTGATCATGGTCACTTCCACGGCGCCTTGCCGCAGTGCTTCGCGGGCGCAGTCAATCGCGGTGTTTCCTCCGCCGATGACGACCACGCGAGCGCCCAGCTTGATCTTTGACGTGCCCATGCCGATGTCGCGCAGGAACGGAAGTCCGAAAATCACGCCGTCCTTATTCTCGCCTTCGGCTCGCGCGCTGTTGGGCTCGATGAGGCCCACGGCCAGCACGGTGGCGTCGTATTTCTTTTTCAAGTCGTCCCAAGTGACGTCCTTCCCAACTTCGGTGTTGGTCTTGATCTTCACGCCGATCTCGACGAGCCGCTCGATCTCGCGATCCAGCACGTGCTGCGGGAGCACCCAGTCGGGAATGCCGCCGCGATTGAGCCCGCCTGCTTTCGGTGACTTCTCCAGGATGGTCACATCGTAGCCGAGGCGGGCGAGCTGGTACGCCGCGCTGTGGCCGGCGGGACCCGACCCGACGACGGCGACTTTCTTGCCGTTGGGCGTCCCGGCCTTGACCACGTCATGCGCTAGCGCCTGTCCGAGATCGCCAAGGAACCGCTCGACCGCACGAATCGAGATGGCCTCGTCGTACTGCCCGCGGTTACAAGCCTGCTCGCACGGGTGGTAGCACACGCGTCCGGTGACCGACGGGAAGGGCATGTCTTCCTTGATGAGGGCGTAGGCGTCGAGATACTTGCCGCGCTTCACGAGGTCGAGATAGCCCTGGATCTTTTCATTGGTACCACAAGCGTTGTTGCAGGGAGGCAACTTGTCCCGGTACACCGGCCTGATCGCCCGCCAGTTTCCAGTGGGGAACAGGTCTTGTCCCTTGTCCTGCGACGGCGCGGGCGTGATGCCGGCAAACGGTACGGTCAGCCAATCGGGAATGCGTGTGCCTTTAGTCGACATGGAGTCCTTTTCTATGCAGCCACTGGATTCAGCGGCAGGATGTGCAGTTCGTCTAACGCCAGTTGGAACGCCTTCTTATTCGCAATCATCGGCTCGATGGTTGCGATTTTGACGATACCCGTCGTTTTTACCACTGCGGCAATTAACGGAGCGGCAATATCCGGAGCGACCAGCTTGCTTCGCTCGGCCGCGCCTTCCGTCGATAGGCGGTCCAGGCCGAGCTCGCCCAGCCGGTAATAGAGCCACTTGTGGTCGGCCAGCTTCGCGGCGTCAATGCAGACGAGCTGTGCCAACCGCTCGGCGCCCGGCACGAAACGAATCATGTATTCGGGCGTGTAGTGCGTGTTGATGATCAACGTCCCGCCCGGAGGCATCCCGCGCATGTAATCCCAGCCCTTGACCATCGTCCCCTCGACCAGGACGACGATGTTGGGATGGTCGTTTTCGTAGGTGAGCGCGTTTTCGATCACCGTATCGCTCACGCGGCAGTACTTGCGCGTCGGGGCGTTGGTGCGATCGGGATTGTCGACGTAGTTTTCCATCGCTTGCGAGAACTTGCCTTCATTCCGTGCGGATGCGGCGACGGAATTAACGATATCGCGGCCCTCTTTGTCCATGATGATGCCGCGCGTCCACACTGTGAGTTCCGTGTAACTCATAATCAACCCTCGCCATCCTGCAGATGCGCTAGGGCAGAATCCCCAGCGTTGCTGCTCAGCGCGTTCGTTGTTTTCAACGGTTCGGGGCTGCCCGAGATCGGCGAATCGAGCGCGTACCCGAAGCGCGGGGAGCCGGTAGCCGTGAACTCCCTACTCTGTTCGCTCCTGGCCAACCTGCGACCCACTGGCCCAGTCATCGAACCACTTGCGAGACAAAATTTACCATCCCCCCCGCTGCCTGTCAAGGCTTCGCGAAAAAAATCTCTTGACAGAACAGACCCCTAGATATTGAATGTCCGCTAAATGGTCTGATAATCGGAACACTCCGTGACTGGAGAAACGGTTTGGCCACGCCGCCTAAAGCCGAGTTTGAAGCTGTCCGGAAGACGAAGCTCTACGAGAAGGTTTCGCAGCAAATCCAGCGCTTCATCCGCGACGGCTTCCTGAAGCCCGGCGACATGCTTCCTCCCGAGCGCGAGATGGCAGAAATGTTTCAGGTAAGCCGCAGCTCTCTGCGCGACGCCATTCGCACCCTCGAGCTCATGGGCCTGGTCGAGCCGCGCCAGGGAGAAGGCACCGTCGTTCGTGACCCCTCCGCCGAGTCGCTGACCAATCCGCTTTCCGCCCTGCTGCTGCAACAGCGCGAGCTGGTTCACGAGTTGCTCGAGTTCCGCGAAATGCTCGAGCCCGCCCTGGCCGCGCACGCCGCCAGCAACGCTTCCTCCGAAGATTTGGCCCGGCTTGAGTCTATCCTGAAACGGCAAAAGGAAAAAGTGGACCGCGACGAACTGGCCGTCGAAGAAGATTCCGAGTTCCACTACGCCATCGCGCAGGCCGCCAAGAACGGCGTAGTCCTGAAGGTGCTCGACGTTTTCATGGACCTGCTGCGCGAGAGCCGCGAGCAGTCTTTGCAATTTCCGGGGCGCCTGCAGAAGTCCGTCGGCGGCCACCGGCGTGTGCTGGCCGCCATCCGCCGCCACGACGCGCCCGCTGCCGAGGCCGCCATGCGCCGCCACATCAAAGAAATCGAGGCTATCGTACTGGACAAGCCTGCGACCAACGTTTGAACCCAGGAGGCACCCATGGGCCGACTCTTCGCGATCGAGATTATTTATCGAGGAATCTTCCAAAAAACACTGGCCAAGAACATCAGCCGCGCCATTGTCCTGGCGGCACATGAAGAAGGCAAGCCGGGCATCTCCTTCGGACGTTACGGCGACAGCCCTGAGCGTAACGGGATCCCCGCCAAGAACTTCGCGATCGTCGCCACAGACGACGTGACTCTTGAGGAGGGGATGGCGAAGTACGAGCCCAAAGAGGTTGATATTACAATCGCCGTGGACGACACTCTTTGCAAAGGGGTGGAGTCCTGGGCCTGGTACGGGCTGCAGCCTGTCAACCGGCTATTGAAACCCGGCGGCACCTTGATCGTAACTTCCCGGGAGCAGCCCGATACGATGATCGAGATGGCCCATCGCAAGGAATACCCGTATCAACTGGCGATCGTGAAGGGCACGGTCAGCTTTTCCGGCCTGTGGGTTTACAAGGAAGACCACACCGATGTTCGCATCCTGGGCGCTATTTCCCGGATTTTGCCGGAACTGTTCAGCCTGCAATCGGTCCAAAAGGTAATCATGGACCAGTGGAAGGATCCCATCAAGGCCTCCTCCGCGGCGCGGGCCCACGAGCGAACCACCACGATCACAGTTCGACCCGACCAGGGTAATCCCGAAACACCCTACACGTTCGAGTTCCCGAAATGGCATGAAATGCGCGATGGCGTTACCATCCCCAGCATTCCCGCCGGCCATGCCTTTGAAGACCCTACCACGCACGCCGTAGGGGGGTTCCGGCCGGACCGCAATCCGGTATTCAAAAAGTTCTCTACCCGCACGATGCGGCCTGTTATTAATTTCGATACGTGTATTAAGTGTACACTTTGCTGGCTGCACTGCCCGGACTCCTGCTTCGATGTCACTCCGGACGGCTTGTATGACGCCAATATGCAAGCCTGCTGCGGCTGCGGCGTTTGCGAGGCGGTTTGTCCCGTTAAAGAATGCATCACCATGGTGAATGAGACGGATTTCCGCGATAACGCCAGCCAGTGGGAGACGTGGAAGGGCGATCAGAAGGATTACTTGAAGTGGCTTCAGGAGAAGATCGCCGTGCATCCGGAACGCACGCACGGTTTTCGCTATCGCGGACAATACGAAGAGCAGATTCCCGAGATGTTAGAAACTGCCCGCGAGGACTAACTGTTCAGGGAGGAGAGTTAACATGGCGCCAGTGGCCGCAGCAATCCAGGAGCAACGCAGGGCTGACGAAACGGCCCTGATCACGGGCAGCGAAGCAATTGCCGTCGCCTGCAAGTTGGCGGATGTGGACGTGATTACGGCCTATCCCATCCGCCCTTACGACACGGTCATGCAGTATGTGGCCAAGCTGGTGGCCGATGGTGACATGGACTGCGAGTACATCGTGGCGGAAGGCGAACACTCGCAGTTTGAAATCGTGAAGCACGCCTCCGCCTGCGGCGCGCGCGTGTTCTGCGGCAGCAGCGGAGTCGGCTGGATGTACGCCATGGAAGCGCTGACGGTCACGCCCGCATTGCGCATTCCGATGGTCGTCATGGTGGGCAACCGGGCCCTGGACGATCCGGGGGCATTCGGTGTGGAGCACAACGACGCACTGGCGGTCCGCGATCTCGGCTGGCAACTGGTGTGGGTGGACAACGCACAGGAAGCGCTAGACACGGCCCTGATCGCCTATCGGGTGGCGGAGGACCGGCGCATTTTCTTGCCGTGCGCAATCAGTTGCGACGGCGCCTTCCTGACCCACTCGCAAGCGCTGGTCAAGATCCCCTCGCAAGAGAAGGTCAACGAATTCCTGCCCCGCTACAACCGCGCGGAACTGCTGCTCCACCCCGACAATCCCATTACGGTGGCCCCGCAGGGCAATGAAGACTGGGTCATGGAGATCCGGAGGCAGAACTATGCCGCCATGGAGCGCACCTATGGCGTCATCAAGGAAGCGTACGCGGACTTTGAGAGGATCTTCGGGCGCTCCTACGGCAATCCCTTCTTCGAGGAATACATGACCGAGGATGCCGATGTGGTGCTGCTGGGCATGGGCACGCTGTCGACACCGGTCAAAGTCGCCATCCGCAAAATGCGCGCGGAAGGAAAGAAGGTTGGTTTCGTCCGCCTGCGCTGGTTCCGGCCATTCGCGGCCGAGGAACTGGCGAAGTGCCTGGGGCGGTTCTCCGCCGTTGGGGTCATCGACCGCGACTACTCGTTCGGTTCGCCTTATCTCGGTGGCGTGGTGGCCGGCGAGGTCCGCGGCGCGCTCTACCCGTCACCTGGAAAAAAGCCGCCCGTGTTGGGTTTCATCGCCGGCCTTGGGGGCCGCGAAGTCACCGTGCCCGACGTGGAGAAAGTCACCGCAGCCGTCTACCGGGCTGCACAGGGCAGATCGGAACCGCTTACACAATGGATTGGGCTTCGGGAATAGTTTGTTTTTGCTGATGTGTTGCTACTGTTAGCTAGAAAGGATGGAAAAGCGATGGCTACCTACGTGCAAATCGATCCGACTCAGGAGTTGGAGGCCTTCAAGGCAGTCAAGAAGCTCCCCCTGGAGGAGTTCTTCACCTCGGGCCACAGGACATGCCAGGGTTGCGAGTCGGCGCTGCTGATGAAAATGATGGCCAAAGCCGCGGGTCCCAGGACCATTATTCTGGGCAGTACCGGGTGCATGTACGTGGCCAACACCACCTACTACAGCACCTCATGGGTGGTGCCGTGGATGCACACTCAGCTGGGTAGCAGCGGAGCGGCCGCGCTGGGGACGGCTGCCGCGCTGAAAGCGCTGATGCGCAAAGGCAAAATAAATAACGAGCCGATCAATGTGATTGCCTTCTGCGGGGACGGCGGCGGAGCCGATATGGGCTTGGGGGGGATCTCGGCGACTCTTACCCATCCTGACTACAACCTTCTCATCCTGATGTACGACAACGAGTCTTACGCCAATACCGACATCCAGCTTTCGGGTAGCACACCTTGGGGCGCGCACACCACCTTCAGCCCTCCAGGCAAAATGAAGAGAATCATGCACCATCGCTGGAAGAAGAACATGGCGGGCATGATGGCGGCGGGTCATCCCACCTGCCGGTACGTCGCCACCATCTGCATGTCCTATGGTCTGCAGGGGATGAATGCCATGCGCAAAGCTTTGTCCATCGGCGGGCCCACGTTCGTTCACTCGCTGGATCCCTGCCCCAAAGGCTGGGACTTCGATCCTTTTCTCTCCCACGAAATGGGCGAGTTGGCGGTAACTACAGGAATTTGGCCGCTCTACGAAGTGGAAGACAGCGTGCTGAAGCTGACCGGCAAAACGCAGCAAATCGCTGACCGCAAGATCCGGCGGCTGCCCGTGCGGGATTATTTACTCAAGCAGGGACGGTTCGCACATTTTACGAAGGATGACATCGATTACTTCCAGAGTAAGGTCGACGAGATGTGGGAGAAGTGGCTTGTTCCGGGTGTGATCCCGTTCCGCGCCGACGTTGAAAAGAGCGAATCGTCTGACTGATACGTTTGTGCTACGCCGTCGTGCGCGGCCGCGGGTCTGAAGGCGCAGATGCGCCTTGGCACAACTCCCCGCCGCTATTGCCGGGCGCGATCATTCTTTTCAACTGCTCGGGATTGCCGCGCTCGGACTCCAGAACCGCGAGGAAATCGTTTCGTGAGACGACGAGTGGCGCAACCCGCGCGCCGCTCTGCAATTCCGCAATCGCCATAAGCGCAGCCTTCTTGCACAGGCTCTCGATATCAGCGCCTGTGAACCCTTCGATCCGGCCGGCAAACTCATCGAAATTGACGTCGGGCGAGAGCGGCACACGCCGGCAGCAGAGCCGCAGGATGGCCGCTCGATCGGCAGCGTCTGGTTTTGCGAACTGGAGGATATAGTCGAAGCGTCCGCTCCGCAACAGCGCTGGCTCGACCTGCTCGGGGCGGTTGGTGGCGGCCATAAGGATCACGCCTTTGACGTCCCGCAGGTTGTCGATTTCCCGCAGGAGCTGGCTGAGAATCCTCTGATAGACGTCGCTGCCAAACTGATCGGCGCCAAACCTTGGCGCGACCGCATCGATCGTGTCAAAGAACAGGATGCACGGCGCTGTGCGTCTCGCCTTCTTGAAAACTTCGCGCAGCGCTCTTTCGGATTCGCCCAGCCACTTCGAGTACAGTTGCGGGCCATCAATGGCGATGAGCGGGACCCCCTTCTCACCCGAGAGCGCTCGCACCATGGCGGTCTTCCCGGTACCGGACGGCCCGGCCAATAGGATGCCTCGCGGTGGGGTCAGCCCAACCTGCTCGTAGATTTCGTCGTGCCTGTGCGAATGCTCGTATATGGCATCGAGCATTCGTTTCGTGTCGTTGAGCCCCCCGAGAGATGCAAACGTCGACGAGCTTCTCTCAATAAAGAATTCGCGAGTCGCGCTGGGTTCGACTTCCTTCAGACCGGCGAGAAAATCCTCGCGCGTAACCTGCAGCGCTCCCAGCTCTGGGGAAACGGAGCCGTCGATTTCCAGCGGCACGGCGGCGAGGAAACCGCGCAACGCGATCATGCCGACTTCCTGACACAACGCTTCCAGATCGGCGCCCACGAAGCCGTGGGAATGTTCGGCGATCTCCTCGATGTTAACGTCAGGGGCCAAGGGCATGGCGCGCGTATGGATCTTGAGAATCTGGAGCCGTGCTTGGGTGTTCGGAACGCCGATTTCGATTTCGCGATCGAAGCGCCCGGGACGTCGCAGCGCCGGATCAAGAACTTCGGGAATATTAGTCGCGCCGATGACGATGACCTGGCCTCGCGACACGAAGCCGTCCATCAAGCTGAGAAGTTGCGCCACAACGCGCTTTTCGACTTCGCCGACCACTTCGGCGCGCTTGGGAGCCACGGCGTCAATCTCGTCGATAAACAGAATCGCCGGCGCGTGCCGCGCAGCTTCCTCGAAGACCTCGCGGAGCTTGGCTTCGCTCTCGCCGTAAAATTTCCGCATGATTTCGGGGCCGTTGAGGTGAATGAAGTGAACGCGGCTTTCGGCGGCCACGGCGCGCGCCAGCAGGGTCTTGCCCGTGCCAGGCGGGCCGTACAGCAGCACCCCCTTTGGCGCGAGAATTCCCAACCGCTCGAAAATGCGCGGATGCTTCAGCGGCAGCTCGACGATTTCGCGAACGCGCGTCACTTCACGCTCCAGCCCGCCGATATCTTCGTAGGAGACTGCGGGAGCGCGGACCGCCGTCTGCTCGCCTTCCACGACACGAATGTCGGTGCGCTTTCCGATCACGACGGGTCCTGAGGGAATCGTGCGCACGACCTGGAAGTTCACGGCCTTGGCAAACGTCGGCACGCGCACCGACGCAGCCCGCGATGACCGGAACGCCCTCGAGATCCTCGAGCATTCGTCGGGCGCGATGTTGGCCGGAGCGGCACCCACCCACAATGGCGAGAAGCGCACGGCCACGGCCTGGTCGTGCTCGATGGGCGCTACCGTCACCTGCTCCTGCAACCCCGCGCTGCAATTGCTGCGGCAGGTGCCGTCGATCTGGACCATGCCCTCGTGCCCGTCGTCCGAAAGCTCGGCGCGCGCGACCGCGATCGTGCCGCCGGTAATCTTCACGACGTCGCCAGCTCGGGCGCCCATGCGCATGCAGGTCGGCTGGCGCCAGCCGCGCGATGGCGTGGCCGATGTCCTCGACACGCGCCTCCGCGACGCGCAGTGTGAGGGTTGCCGCGAGCAGGCGATGAAGTGAGTTCCGTCATGGCGCGGTTTGCAATGCTGCTCTGGATCTGGCGGGCGAATCCGTCGAACAGCGCCGCCAGTTTCTGTTTCTCCGCGTGATCCGGCTCGCGAGGCGCGAATGCCACGCGGGTCAAGTCGTTTTCCAGGCCGGTCAATCGGATCGTCCCCAGGTTGGTGTGCTCGATGGCCCAACCGTCGCCCTTGGCGGAAGTAACCGCCATGCTCAAGGTGACGTCATCGCTTTCCCACGGCACGACGATCGCGTGCAGGCTGCCGTGTCCGGTGGCATACTGCTCGATCGCGCGGGAGACGACGCGCGGGGAGCCGGTCACCGTGAACTCGATAATTTCTTCGGTCATGGCCAATCTGTGTTACACTGGCCCAGTCATCGAACCAGTTGGAAAGGAAATTTAACATTCGTGCCACAGACTGTCAAGCGCTTTTCACCTCCTCGCGGCAGCGACGCTCGTCTCATCGCGCCGATTAAAAAGACGCGCGTCGCCGAAGAGGTTGCCGACCGCATCCGCATGTTGATTCTGGACGGCACGTTCCCGCAGGGCCAGCCGCTGCCCTCGGAACGCGTCCTGACCGAGCAGTTCGGAGTGAGCCGCGGATCGATTCGCGACGCGTTTCGCATGCTGGAGACGATTGGCCTGATCGAGACGCAGCACGGACGAGGCACGTTTCCGCGCGAGCTGACGGTGGACCGCCTGGTCGCGCCTCTGGCCTCCATGATGACATTCCAGCACGATCTGCAGGACGAACTTCTGGACGTCCGCCGGATGTTCGAGCCCGCCGTCGCGCGAGCCGCGGCGACGCGTGCGACCGACGAGGATTTCGCCGATCTGCAACGCATCCTCGATGCACAGCAGCGAAAACTAAAAAAGGGTCAATCGGCCATCGTCGAGGACACGGCATTTCATGCCGCCCTGGCGCGGTCCACGCGTAATCGCGTGGTCGTGAGCCTCATGGCCACGCTGAACGATCTGCTGGTGGAATCGCGCAAGCTGGCCTTGAAGCAGAAGGGTCGTCCCGCGAAATCCATCGAGGGACACGAAGCAGTGGTAGCGGCGTTGCGCCGCCGGGACGCCGAGGGCGCGGCGCAAGCCATGTACAAACACATCGATCAGATCGCCGATTTGCAAGTACATGCCAGCGAGTTTCCCGGCGACTCCGGCAAGTAGCGGGAGACGCAACCTATGGATGAGAGTCTGCGATCGCAGATTGAGACTTATCTCTCCCACCTCGATGGCCTGATCCGCCGCGGGCGTCAGCTTGGCGACACGTTGGCGAACGATCCTTCCAGCAAATCGGCGATCGCAGCCACACGCGTCTGGCACGAAGACTGCGGCGTGACGATCAATCAATTGTCAGGAGGCAGCAAGGCTCATTGGCTTGCGCGGTCGTTTAGCGAAGCTTTCCTTATGCGCTCGGCGGCCGGGAGTGCCGTTGAAGGAGCGGCCCCAGCCGAGATCGTCAACCGGCTAGTCAACGTCCTCGAACAAGCCGTTGTATCGCTCACTCGAACGGACGATGGCCCGATCATTTCCGCATCGTCGGAAGCGCCGCCTCCTCACCGATTCGATTTCGTTCACAACCTCGAGCTCCGCCCGGTTGTCGAGCAGGCTTATACGGATAGCCGGCGCGCCCTCGAGCAACAGCAGTATGACTTGGCGATGCTCACTTCCTGCGGAATCCTGGAGGCCATCGTTACGGACGCCCTGGAACACAAGGGACTCGGTGCGCTGGCTGCTTCCGGACAAGCCTGCGGGTAAGATTGCCGATTGGCCTTTCGAGACGCGGCTCGCTGTCGCGGAGAAGGCCGGGACTCATTCGCAGCGGGTGCGCCCGGCTGCCGGTCGTCGCTCGAAGCGTATCGAGATCTCACCAATGCCAACGGCGAGAACCACTCGAAGGCGACGGTTTCCGAGCGCGATGCGCGACGCACTGGGCAAGTGCTTCATGTGGTGATGAGAGATCTGGATCCTGGCCGGTAGAGAAGGGCTTTTGTAGCGTCGGCCTTCAGAGCCCGTGTGAGAACTACAATTCGTGACGGCCATGTGTCGCACCTACGGTGCTCAGAATTCCTATGGCCACCGTTCCCAGCCTTTCCGGGCTGGGCTACGCTCTGCCGCGCCTCCGGCGCTCCGGCTTTGTCGCGTTCAATTTAGAATCTTCCCGTGGTAACTCGCGACATGAAATTGGCAGGTCGTGGTTAGTAGTTTCTGATTTGTGAGGCGCCACGCAGCGCCAGAGGCGCGGAAGACTGTAGCCCAGTGCGGGAGCACTGGGTACACAACAATGCAAGAGGCCAAGCGCCGTAGGTGCGGCAGATGCCTCTGATGGCGAAAGCTACGACCTACAAAGATTCCCTGGGTACCACACAGACTCTTCAGGCCGACACTTTAATTTCGAGAAAGTGCCCGCCTGGAGGCGGGCGTTACAAAAGTCTGCTACTCCAGCGTTTCGATCTTGGCGAGTATCCCGGCGTGAACCAGCGGCACCCAAACTTTCGGCGTAGCTCCCGAGTCCTCAATCTTAATATCCCGCATCTCGCCGCCGAGTGTGGGAAGCATATACTCCCGCCATTCGCCGGTTTTTGGGTTTAGCCGGTGGACGTAATCCGTGCTCATTCCTCCCGACCAAACGTCTCCATTTTTGTCGCGTACCGCGCGATAGTTGCCGCTCCACGGGATCGGCGGTCGCCATTCCTTAATCTCTTTCGTCTGGGGATCGAACATGCCCAATTGACTGGCCATCCATTCTCCGAACCAGAAGTTTCCGGCGGAATCGATGGAACCGCGGCGCGGGGCAGCGGCCGGAGTCGGTGTGGGATATAGCGTTACTTGGCCGGTCATGTGATCGAGAACGGCGATCGTGCTTCCCTCGATGTCGCAATAAATCGCGTCTCCATTTGCGGCGATAGCGCTTCCATACATTTTGTGGGTTTTTTCGTCCGTCGCGAAGTTTTCATCGATGCCGAAATAGAAAACACGGTTGGGGCCTTTGAATTGCCCGCTGCCGGCAGGGAAGGCGTTGAAAACTTTAACGTCGCCCGTCTTGGGATCCAGCTCGAACATCTTGCTCGTATTGAAGCTGTTGAACCACACCATCCCGTTCGGCCCGACATTGCCTTGCGTGCAACTGGCGTGGTCGTCGTTGTATTCCGCCGGAGCGCTCCAGGTTTGAAACTTTTCGGTTTTGACGTCGAACGTGGTTACGGCGCATCCTTGATAACCTCTTGGTAACCATGGATTCCCCTGTTTATCAAGTTCTATCGTCAGGTTATTCTCCGGCAGGCCGGGTTTGAGCCGGGGCAGCCGCCACTCCTTGAATTGACCCGTGCGCGGATCCAGCCTGCCGATATTGGGGCTCTGGAAATCGTCGTACCAAACCATCTCGTCCCGATCGATGGCTAGGTCGTGAGGCGAACTTCCGGCGCGGGGTATTTCATACTCCGTGATCACAACCCTTGTATCCGCTCCTCGGGGCCGCGGAAACGTTTTCAGCTCGTAGGGCCAAGTGGTTCTGTCGCCACTCAAATTGATCGAACTCAAATATTTCGCCAGCTCGGGATCCGACGGATATTCCTTAGGGGGAAAGGCAGGAGACATAGGGTGGGTGAATGTGCTGCCGGCCTGCCATTGATTTTGCATTCGATGCAGTGTAATGAGCCAGCCGTCCGCGTCATAGGTGCTCTTGGCAACCAGGTCCAGCGAGTGGCACTGGTCGCAGTGAAACAGAGCTTTCTTCTGTTTTTCGTTTCCTGGAATGCTCATCATCCATTCCGCGCCGGTGAGCTGCGATGCGAGATCTCTTGTCTTCACCAACTGGATGTCCGCGTGGGCTGCCTGATCGGGTTTTATCTCCGCCGCTGTCTGTCCAGCTAGCTCGTAGCCGACCGCCCTGATGGTCAGCGTAAACTTACCGGGCTGGAGTTTTCCCGGCGGGAAGGTGTAACGTCCCTGGTCATCGCTGATAACCGTAACCGTCATGTTCGCTCCCTCGGGCCTGGCCGTAACCAACACTCCTCCCATGTGTCCCTCAGCGTCTGATGTCACCACGCCAGTTAAGGAAGCCACAGCCTGATCTTTGGAGGACGCGGGTGACACGATTGCAAGAACTATTAGAACTAGCAAACCAAGCCGGTGGATCGACATACAGCCCCCTGAAGCCATTAAGATTTCTCGCCTACGTGGAATTTCCAACTCGAGTTTATCTGTGCGGCAAAAGCGTACGCCAGCCGCCAGGCATGGTCAAGTTCATGGGCGCTCCGTTTTCAATCCTCTCACCGCAAATCAGTGCGAAATTTCTTCGAGCGCGAGGCCTCCGGTGCGCGGCCCGAAAATGCCAATCGACAGCACGACCATCAACATGCTGGTCGCGATAAATGCGAAAACTCCTCTCGTGCCGAAGTTCTCGAGAAAGAAGGCGATCAGGAAGCTCGTGAATATTGTCGAGAGGCGGCTCCAGGAATAAACAAACCCGATCGCGCGGGCCCGGATCCGCGTCGGGAACAGCTCGGCCTGATACGCATGAAGAGAGTAGGACAGAAGATTATTGGAAAGCGTTATGAACATTCCAAAAACGATCAGCGATACGGTAGTCGTCTGCCGCGCAAAGAGCAGGCCGAACGTAGCCGTGCCGATCGCGGCGCTGACGATTTGCCACTTGCGCTCGAACCTGTCGGCAATCAACGCGCAGAGCAACGGGCCAATCGGATAGATCAGAGCGATAATTGCAGAGTACTGTAAACTGTTGGTAACATTTGCGCCCTTGGAGGCCATCAGCGCCGGCACCCAATTGCCGAATCCATAGAAACCGATCGTTTGGAAGATATTGAAAACGACCAGCATGAGAGTCCGCCCGCCGTACGGCGCCACCCAGATCTCGGAAAACTTTCCCATCCCGCCTTCTTCCGATGCCCCAACAACAGGCTCGCTCAATCGATGGCCGAGTTCGGCTTCGACGCGGGCTTCGATTTTGGAAATCGCCGCGCTGGCTTCCTCAAGCCTGCCTTTTTGCGCCAACCAGCGCGGAGATTCTGGGATGCTTCGACGGATCACCCAAACCGCGATTGCGCCGAGGGAACCCAAAAAAACAACCCAGCGCCATCCGGCCACCCCGAACGGGGCACGAGGCACCAAGATCCAAGAAACCGCTGCGACGAACGGGATCGCGAGAAACTGGACGGACTGATTGATGGCGAATGCACGTCCGCGTAGGCGTTTGGGCGCAAGCTCGGAGATATAAGCATCAATCGTCACCAACTCCACGCCGATGCCGAGACCCGAGATGAACCGCCACAGATCCACGCCCACGTTCGAGTGTTGTATCCCCATGGCGATGCTTGCCGCGGTATACCAGAGCAGCGAGAGTGTAAAGATGGTGCGCCGTCCGAAGCGATCCGCCACGGAGCCAAACACGATCGTCCCGAAAAAAAGTCCGGCGAAAGTCGCGGCGGCGAAGGAAGCCTGGTCCGTGAGGCCGAACAATCCTTTCCCTCCGGCATGGAAAATCCCGCTCGAAATTAGACCTGGGCTCAGATAGGCGGTTTGAAATAGATCGTACATTTCAAAGCCGCCTCCAAGAGAAAGCAGAACGATCAGCCGCCAGAACTCCCGGCAAGAAGGCAGCCGGTCAATGCGTGCCGTGATTTCCGCTGCGTTACTTGCAGGCAAGTTTCACTCCCATCGGAGGGGCGGCGCATTTCCGGTTACCGTTCATCGCTTTTAGGTACATAGAAGCTATCTAATAAATCGTTTCGTAGCAGTTTTCTCCGATCGAGAACTCAACCACGATGACGCGCCAACGGCGCGGAGCATGTCAGCCTGGGGCAACGCCCCAGGGACGTGTCCGAGTATATGTCCCGCCCTGCAAGGGCGGAGGATTCCTCCGCCCTTGCAGGGCGGGCCGATCGATTCCGAAACCCAGGGCGTTGCCCTGGGCTGGTGTCCTGCGGCGCTTTCAGCGCCGGAATCAAAGTTGTGCAAATCCGAATTCACGAGCCTTGCTGGTCGGCCATTGATGAGATGGCTGCTAAAAAATTCCCGAGCGGCCTTTTGCAAGCGTCTCTCCCGGCAATTCAATATTCAGCTGGTGCAAATCCGCGGAGTGCAGGTCTGAGAGCCTCTGCGCGGCATCGAGAAATCTTTCAGATTCTCGGGAAGAAATAATTCTCTCGGTGAGGTTCTGAAATTTCCGGATGTAGGCAGCGCGTCCAAATGGTTTGGCGCCCAGCGGGTGGGCATTCGCAACGGCCAATTGATCCTCGATTCGCGAACCGTCTTTGAGGAGGATCTCCACCCGCCCGCCGAAAGCTTTTTCGGCAGGATCGATCGCATGATAGCGGCGCGTCCACTCTTCTTCTTCGCGAGTTTCGACGCTGCGCCAGAGCTGGACAGTATCCGGGCGGCTGGCGCGTTCTGGTGTGTAGCTCTCGATAGGATGCCAGCGGCCATCTTGCAGAGCCACGGCGAAGATATACATGGCGGAATGATCGAGAGTTTCCCGGCTGGCTTTCGGATCGAACTTTTGCGGATCATTCGCCCCGGTGCCAATCACGCTGTGCGTGTGGTGGCTCGTATGGATGATTACTTTTTCGATCCGCGAGAGATCGGGGATTTTTTCCCTCATGCGAAAGGCGAGATCGATCAGTGCCTGCGCTTGATACTCGGCGCTATGCTCTTTCGTGAAACTTTCCAGTATGGCGCGCTTCGGTTCGCTCGGCCCGGGAAGCGCCACTTCGTAGCGCGCGTCCGGCCCATCCAGCATCCATGCGACGACGCTGTCTTCTCCCTCATACATCGGGCTCGGCGATTCTTCGCCACGCATCGCGCGATCCACCGCTTCGATCGCTAATTTTCCGGCATGCGCGGGAGCGAACGCCTTCCAACTGCTGATCTCGCCTTTGCGTGACTGGCGCGTGGTGAAGCTCACATGGACCGCCTGCTGGACCGCCTGATAGATCGTGTTGACGGGCAGACCAAGCAGCGCGCCGATTCCCCCAGCTTGCGCCGGACACAGATGCGCGATGTGGTCGATTCGGTGCCGATGAAGGCAGATGGACTTGACGAGATCGATCTGTATTTCGTACCCGGTGGCAATTCCGCGGATGAGGTCTTTTCCAGACTTCTTCAGGGCTTGGGCGACCGCAAGAATGGGCGGGATGTTGTCTCCGGGGTGGGCATAATCCGCAGCCAGAAACGTGTCGTGCATGTCCAATTCGCGGACCGCCGTGCCGTTCGCCCAGGCCGCCCATTCCGGACTGAAACGTTGTTGAGACGCCACGCCGAATAGGGTGGCGCTGTCGGCGCGCGGATGGCCCAGAGCCATCGCCCGAGCTGCAACGACCGGGCCGCGATTGATCGCGGCGATCGCCACAGCCACATTATCGATGATGCGGTTGATGATGACTTCGGTTACGTCCGGCTGAACTGGGGCCATGTCGGCTGCGACACTCGCAATTTTCCAGGCGAGCTGTTCTTCACGCGGAAGTTGCGCTTTGGAAGGATGGACCTTTACCGAATGAATTTGCATTTTAGGTTCTATCGATGCTTCGTTCCGTACTAACATCGCAGTACAGGACCTTTAGCCCTCAGAGGCATCTGTCGCACCTACGGCGCTTGTAATCTTCCTGTGTCGTGCACCCAGTGCTCCCGCACTGGGCTACGGTCTTCCGCGCCTCCGGCGCTACCTTGCCACTCACAATTCAGAAACTAATAATCACAAGTCGCCAAGTAAAAGCCGCGAGTCATCACGGGAAGATTCCAAATCGACCGCGACAAAGCCGGAACGTCAAAGACGGAGCGACGAAGTCAGAGCGCCGGAGGCGCGACAGAACGTAGCCCAGCCCGAAAGGGCTGGGAACGGTTGCCATACGAATTCCGAGCACCGTAGGTGCGACACATAACGGTCACAAATTGTAGTTTTCACACAGGATCTTTAGCCTCCGAAGCGTGACTCACGCTCCGCCCGTGGGGATTTATGAGACAAGTCCTACTTGCCTCCTGCGTACTTGCCCCCCAGATCATCAAACAACGGTTTCCGAACGAGCCGTTGGCGTTCCGCGAAACTCGCGACCATCGCACTCGACTCATCCATCCGCCCGGTTGTCTTGAGCTGTTTCAAGGCCGCCTGCATTCCCGCGATCGCGCCTTGCAGAGAAACGTTTGCATACAGCACCAGCCCAAAACCCATCTTTGTCAACTCTTCCTGGCCAAAAATGGGCGTCTTTCCGCCAACAACCACATTGATGACCTGTGGCACGGACAACAGTTGCGGAATTTTGCGAAGTTCGTCAGCGCGTTCGGGCGCCTCCACAAAAGTCACATCCGCACCGGCCTCGATGTACCGCTGAACGCGTTCGATCGCCGGCTCGAATCCGTCCACTGCGACCGCATCGGTGCGGGCGACGATCAGGAAGTCGGCGCTAGCGCGGGCATCGACGGCGGCCTTGATTTTCCCGGCCATTTCTTCCACCGGAATAACGGACTTATTCGCAAAGTGTCCGCATTTTTTCGGCATGGTCTGATCTTCGATCTGGATCGCATCCGCTCCCGCGCGTTCGAGGACGCGCACGCAGTGCCGGACGTTTAGCGCATTGCCAAAACCTGTGTCCGCGTCAACAAGGATGGGGATGTTCACGGCCTCGCGAATCGTGGCCGTATGCTGCGCAATTTCGGGGAGAGCTGATGAACCCAAGATCCGGCATACCTAAAAAAGAATTCGTAACGCCGGCGCCGGTGAGATAGACAGCTTCGAAGCCGAGGTCCTCGATGATGCGCGCGGCGAGAGCGTTTGCCGCGCCAGGCACGAGCAATCCCCGGCGTTCACTCAGCTTTGCGCGCAACACTTTTCCGGTGTTGAAACTCAAAGTGTTCCCCACAACTGGAGAAGCAGATTCTGCGCGACTACAG
This sequence comes from Terriglobia bacterium, assembly GCA_963811715.1. GTDB lineage: Bacteria > Acidobacteriota > Terriglobia > Acidiferrales > UBA7541 > Palsa-360. Next base: position 70,146 of record CAWESM010000001.1, on the reverse strand, counting down.
TACACCTACTGAAGAGATTTTGCCGCTGTTCTTGCCTCATGAAATCGGGGGCCGAGTCTGTTAGTTTGGCGGAGCTTCGAGTAGACTTATTTGTTTAGGGCAGTAGTTGTGTGAACGAAAGGTTGGGCGGAACATGGGCCAAAACGTGACTGTGGTTGACGTCACCCTTCGTGATGGATTTCAAAACGAACCGAAGCCCGTCTCGACGCGCGATAAACTGCGGCTTGCCGAGAAACTCGTCCAGGCGGGAATCAAGGAAATTCAGGCTACAAGTTTTGTCCATCCGCAATGGGTGCCACAAATGGCCGACGCCGAGGCTGTCGCGGCCGGGTTGAGCAAGTTCCCCGGCGTCAGATTCTCGGCCCTCGTCCCGAACATGAAGGGCTATGACCGTGCCGTGGCTGCCGGCATCCTCCACCACGAATTCGTCATGTCGGCGAGTGATACTTTTAATCACAAAAATTTGAATCGCGGCATCGCGCAGTCCCTGGATTTGCTCGACGAAGTGACCTCCAGAGCCAAACAGGATGGCGTGGAAATCCGCGTGGGCATTGCCACCAGTTTCCACTGCCCCTTTGAAGGCACGATCTCCAGCAGCGCGCTGCTTGCTGTCGTCAAGGCCGTGCGGGAGCGTTGTCGTTGGCGAATCGGGATTGCCGATACGGATGGAATGGCATTTCCGGATCAGGTTACGGAAGCCGTGACCGTTTTGCGGGAAGAATTGAAATTGCCTCTCGAAGACATGGCTCTTCATTTCCACGATACCTACGGGCGTGGGTTGTCGAACGCTCTTGCAGGCCTCAAGGCAGGAGTTCGAGAATTCGACGCAACGACCGCCGGACTCGGCGGATGCCCGTACTGTCCCGGTGCGAGCGGCAATCTGGCGACAGAGGATTTGGTGGCGTTTCTTCACGGCATGGGATTTGAAACCGGAATCGACATGGAAAAATTATTGGACGCCGCCGAATTGGCGATCCAGTTTTCGTCGCGGCCCTACCAGGGGCATTTGTTGCGCGCGCACCGCGCGGGCGCTTGCGGCGTGGCTCCCGCGCAGGGAAGCGCGGCCACGCGCTGATGATTCCGATCCCAAAAAGGTTTCCATGTCACTACCGCTGACCGGGATTCGCATTCTGGATGTGACCAACGTCTTGGCCGGGCCTTTTTGCGGCTTTCAATTGGCGCTGTTGGGCGCGGAAGTCATCAAAATCGAAAATCCGAAGTCGGGCGATTTGGCGCGCCAGTTGGGCGCCGATCCTGCCTCCAATGGAAAATTGATGGGAACTTCGTTTGTCGCCGTAAACGCGGGCAAACAGTCGGTGACCATCAATTTGAAAACCTCGGAGGGAAAAAAGTTATTCAAGGAATTTGTCGCGATTTCACACGTGGTGCTGGAAAACTTCCGGCCCGGCGTGATGAAACGCCTCGAGCTTGACTATCCGGTGCTTTCCCGCGTCAATCCCGCGATCGTCTACTGCGCGGTAACCGGCTTTGGACAGGATGGTCCGCTCGCCATGCGGCCTGCCTACGACCAGATCATCCAGGGAATGTCCGGGATCATGGATGTGACAGGCAGCGCGGAGAGCGCGCCGTTGCGTGTCGGATACCCAATTTGCGACACGCTGGGAGGAATTACGGCGGCGCTCGCCATTTGTGCCGCTCTGATCGGAGCGCGCCAAACCGGGCGCGGACGCATGATTGATGTGTCCATGCTCGAGGCCACTCTTTCTTCCATGGGCTGGGTGGTATCCAATTTTTTGAATGGAGGCATTGTCCCCGTGCCGATGGGAAACGAAAATTTTACGGCCGCGCCGTCGGGAACGTTTCGCACGGCCGATGGGCTGCTCAATATTGCCGCTAACGAAGTAGCGCAGTACGAAAAGTTGTGCGATCTCCTGGGGCGCCCCGACTTAAAGACAGACCCCCGTTTTTGCGACCGCGAACTTCGCCGGGAAAATCGCGCCGCCATCAATCGCGAAGTGGAACAAGCGCTCTCCACCCGCGGGGCAGCGGAATGGGAGGCGCTGATGATCGCGGCAGGCGTCCCGGCCGGCCGCGTCTTGAGCGTTCCTGAAATTTTGGGACATTCCCACCTGCAAGAGCGAAATTTCGTCACGACTTTCCAGGGCTCCGACGGTACACAAAACATTGCGCGTGGAGGATTTCAATTCGCGGACGATCCCGTCCGGCCGGAGAGTCCGGCGCCAAAACTTTCTCAGGACACCGATCGTTGGCTGCGCGAGTTAGGACACGGCTCGAAGGAGATCGCCGAGCTTCGATCGAAGGGCGTGATTTGAACGCTAGAGGAATTAAGGTCGCAATTAAGGACAAACTTGACGGCCGCCCGTCCCCAGGCGGAATCGAATCCCACCCAGTTGTATCGGTGCCCAAGAGAAATGCGAGAATACGAAGTACCAATTCACGATTTATCGCAAAATCGTCCGCGCTGACGAAAGCCGGCATTTCGCCATCGATCAAGGTGTTTTGCAAACGAAATTGGCCGCGTCGTCAATATTGCCGCTACCTTTGTAGCCGGCCACTTGCGGATATGGGCAGAGCGGCCGGGTGCGATCGGCTACGCCATTCGTCAAGTGCGAGGCGACGATTCGCTCCGGCGCTTTCCCTTTCTCCACCCAGTCTTCGATGACCGCCATTTTGCTGAAAGTGTCGGGTCCCTCGCCGCCTTCGCAATGTCCCATTCCCGGCGCCATGAAGAGACGTACCCAGCTCGCGGTTTTCACTGCGCCGCCCATCGTTTCGACGACGTTGTTGTAATACTCGACGCTCGCCCGGGGCGCGACGTTTGGATCGGCCCAACCGTGATACAGGAAGAGCTTTCCGCCGTGCGCCACGAATTCCGACAGATTAGGATCGAGTGCATTGATCGTGTCATTGTCCACCTTGTCCGCGAGATCGACGTCGCTATCGAAATTCAGCGTGCGCCAATCCCAGTTCGGGTCCTTGAACACCACATAGCGGTACTGATCGAGAGCGTAAACGAACGGCTCGGTACCTCCGGCGAGAAGGCCCCAACCGAGTTCGGTGCCCGGCTCATAGGCGGGGAAAATTTCCTTTCCGGTGCGCGGGTTCGTCACCGGCGTCATGATCTTGGTCATGGCTTCCACTTGCGGCTGCGTGAGGCACGTTGGAGAGTCCGCTCCTTTGCACAAGAGCGTGCTCGGGCGGAAGTGGCAGCGCGTGGGATCGTTAATCAGGCCGTCTTTCACACCGTCGATCGCGTCGCAGGCGTCGAGCACGGCTTTGTGGATCATGGCGTACTTGGTCTTGGGGATGAAACTTGCGGGCTCCTTCAGCATGGCCTGGCCGATCCAGATCTGCCAGGTGGAGAGATGCGTCCTCGGATTTGCGGCAGCACCCGCGATCACGCCGTCGTAATCCTTGGGATAGCGCTGCACTTCCTTGAGGCCTTCGCGTCCGCCCGTGGAGCAGCCGTTCCAGTAAGAGATGCGCGCGCCCTTGCCGTAAAACGCCTCGACGATCGACTTGGCCTGCACCGTCATCTCGTGGACCGCGCGGTAGCCGAAATCGGTGAGCTTTTCGGGATGGCCGAGAGCGAATGCGCCGCCATTGCCGGTGTGCCCTGTGTCGGTCGAGGCGGTTGCGTAACCGCTCTTCAGTGCCTGGCTCATCGCGCCGTAGCTGATCGCGCCCGCCCAGCCGCCGTTGCCGACTGCCTGAAACTTTCCATTCCACCCAGACGCCGGCATCCACACTTCCATCTTGATGTCGCTGTCGCTCGTGGGCCGCAAGGTCGCCGCCACGCGGCAGAAGGCGGGCAGGTCCTGGAATCCGCTCTTCACCGAATCCTGCGAATGCTCGTCGGGTGAAAGAGCAAACCCGCCCGCACCGATCAATCGCGTCTGCGTAATCGTGGTATTCGGCAAGGCAAGCGACGTCAGCGTGGGACAGGATGCCGGTCCGGCCGGCGCGGCGCTGGTGGGCGCCGAGCTAACCGTGGCCAGCGCAAGAAAAACCCCGGAATGAAACACAACGCGAAGAACGCGAATTTTAGTTAGCCAGTTCACGGTGCACTCCTTTCGAGCTGGATGGGTGTAGCGGGCCACGCGCAGCATAGCAGAAAAGGCCAGGGGCGAAGAGCACTTCAAAATGTTGGCCTTCGGATCAACCGAAAGCGTCAGAAAGAAACGAAATTGCGGTTGAGAGCGTCTATAAAGTGTGGAGGGTTTGCGATGAAGACCAAGCTTTTTGCGTGCTTTGCTGTAGCTTCTTGTTTTCTTCTCGCCTCCCGCCCGATCTTTTCGCACCATTCGATGTCGATCTACGACATGTCGCAAACCATTACTTTGAAGGCGACGGTCGCGGATTTCGATTGGTCGAATCCCCACGTGCAAATTCATTTCGATGTGAAGAACGAAAAGGGAAACGTTGAAAAATGGCTGGCTGAATGCCCCGGTCCGAACAGGCTCTCAAAAACGGGATGGAATAAGGACTCCTTGAAACCGCGGGAAGAAATCACGATTACCGGCAACCCAACCAAGGACGGCTCGAAGAGCATCCGGCTTGGCAAGGTTGTGCTTCCCAACGGCGAGGAACTCATGGGCCGTACCCGCTGAAGTGTTGAAGTGTTCCCGCATTCTCCGTGTTAAATTCCGAAAGTCTTTCGACGCAGCTTATTTCTTCCCCCTCACAACCAGCTTCTGCACGCGCCAGTTGTTCATGTCCGCAACGTAGATCACATCCTCCGCGGGGCAAGCGAGGCCATGAGCCCAGCTGAACTGCCCCAATTCGTGGCCAGAAATTCCGAACTTGCCGAGGATCTTGCCGTCCGGCAGCGATAGTTTGTAAAGTCTGCCTGGTTCCGAGTCCGTGGCGTAGAGATACTGGGTCGGTCCATTCGTGATGCAAAGGGTCCACGGCGCGGTCTCATCGGGGCGGTTGACAGGCATGTCCCCAAGAACAGGGTGGCGCGTCTTGTCGTAGGCCGCATTGAGAAAAATGAACTTCTTGAAATTGCCGTCCGTGTCGAAGACTTGAATGCGGCGGTTGCCGCGATCGGCCACGTACAGATTCCCCGCGCGATCGATCCCCACATTATGCGGGTTCCGGAATTTTCCAGGATTTTCGTTCGCGTGTGCTCCGCCCTCGCCCGGCCCGCCCCATTGTTTGATCCAATTGCCGTGCTTGTCGAACTTGGCGATTCGCGAATTGAAGTAGCCATCGCCGATGTAGATGTTGTCGTCGGCGTCCCACGTCACGTCGGTCGATCCATTGAACATGGCGTCCACGGGGGTGGGCGGAGGATTGGCGTGCCGGTATCGGGGCTCGTCCGGCCCTTCGTCCCGCCGCCCGAGGTTCATCAGTACGATTCCCTCCGGGTTCAACTTGATGACGGACATTGCCGCCTTGTCGACGATCCACAAATTGTCATACTTGTCGAACCGGACGGAGTGCGCGTAGGCCAGGCCATACACCCCATGTGCGATTTCGCGCACGAAATTGCCCTTTTCGTCGTATTCGAAAATATTCGTGGTGGCATTGCCGTAGACCGGGCCGCCCGTCGCGGACGTCCCCGGGTGATTCAGAACCACGACGTGCCCCTTGGAATTGACCGCCACGGCGAGCACCTCTCCCAGGTTCCTGTCGGGAGTGATTTTCAAGAACGGCACGGATTCGAACGGCAGGTCAGGAACGTCTTGCTGCGCGAACGCAGGCGTCGCCAGCAGTGCGAGCAAGGCAATAATCAAGAGTCGCTTCATGGAGCCTCCAAAAATTTGCAATTTACGTTTAATCTCTGAATCCAAGCCCATCTCGAGTTTCATTCGAATGCGGCGCAAAGATGCGGCTGCGTCGCACCCAGATTTAAAGTGTTCCTTTAGAATTCGGCGTGGACGCCGAAATTGAAAGCGCGAGGGCCCAACTACGGAAATTCTCTATCTTGAATCGACGAATGCCACGCTCAAACCCTTTCCCATGGGAATCAAGACATGCTGAAGCTGCTCCAGGCTTTTAATCATCGTGAGGTAGCCTGCAATTTCGCCCGGATGCGACAACACATTGTCAGCCAAAAGGAGCGCCTGCGGGGCGAGTTTAGGTAGGAGCAGAGCCAATTGGCCGGGCGCGCTCGTCCTGTCGGCGTCAAAGAACACAAAGTCAAAAGGTCCCGGAAGCGTCTGGATGACCTCCGTGGCGTCTCCCAATCGCAGATCCACGTATTGCAAAAGGCCCGCTTCGAGAAGGTTGTCTTGCGCCATCCTGTGCTTCTCGCGGCTACGATCGATGCTGATGACGCGTCCCCCTTCGGGTCCTACCGAAGCCGCGAGCCAAATGGTGCTGTATCCGTTGGAGGTGCCAATCTCCAATATGTGCCGCGCACGCGAACTGCGTGCCAGGATGCTTACGATTTCCGCTGTCTCCGGCTCGAGATTGAGCAGCTTGCGCGAGTGTTCAGGCTCCCGGGCATCGTGGGTCTGGGCGTGCTCTTCCAGTTGCTTTAGGAAAATGCGGAGTTCTGGGTTCATTTGACACCTACAGCGGCGCGGTAGTGACTCGCACGACTCGCATTCTATATAATGGCGCGTCTCCGTGCCAAACATGGATTTCGAATTCAGCGGCAAAGTGAAAGATCTCCAGGGGCGTTTGGAAACCTTCCTGGAGGAGCACGTCTACCCGAACGAGCAGCGCTTCCACGACGAAATCGAGCGCAACCGATGGTTGCCAACGCGCGCGGTGGAAGAACTGAAACCGAAAGCGCGGGCCGCGGGATTGTGGAATCTTTTTTTGCCGAATGACGAGCACGGCGCGGGGCTCACGAATCTGGAGTACGCGCCGCTGTGCGAGAGCATGGGCCGCAGCACCATGGCCCCGGAGGTGTTCAATTGCGCGGCGCCGGATGCCGGAAATATGGAGGTTCTCGCGCGGTATGGCACGGCGGAGCAGAAAGAGCGCTGGCTGAAGCCGCTCCTCGCCGGAGAGATCCGATCGTGTTTCGCAATGACCGAGCCCGCGGTTGCATCCTCCGACGCAACGAACATCGAGGCCAGCATCGTGCGAAACGGCGGCGAGTACGTGATCAATGGCCGCAAGTGGTGGTCTTCGGGCGCAGGCGATCCGCGCTGCAAGATTGCGATCTTCATGGGGAAGACAAATCCCTCGGCAGCGCCGCACAAACAGCAATCGATGGTGCTCGTGCCGATGGACGCGCCGGGAGTCAAGATCGTGCGGCTGCTGACCGTTTTCGGCTACGACCACGCGCCGCATGGCCACGGAGAAGTTGCGTTCGACAATGTTCGCGTGCCGGTGTCGAATCTCCTGCTCGGCGAGGGCCGCGGATTCGAGATTGCGCAAGGGCGTTTGGGGCCGGGGCGAATCCATCACTGCATGCGCTGCATCGGTGTGGCCGAGCGCGCCCTTGAAACGATGTGCAAACGCGTGCAATCGCGCGTGGCATTTGGAAAACCGCTTGCCGAGCAGGGCACCATCCGCGCCGACATCGCCAGGTCGCGCGTCGAGATCGACCAGGCCCGTCTGTTAACGCTTGCGGCAGCTTATAAAATGGATACATCAGGAAACAAGGCGGCGCGAGCGGAGATTTCGATGATCAAAGTGGTTGCGCCAAACGTCGCTCTGCAAGTGCTCGATCGAGCGATTCAAGCGCATGGAGGCGCCGGCGTTTCACAAGACACGTTTCTCGCCGAAGCGTGGGCCCATGTGCGCACGCTGCGACTGGCCGACGGCCCAGACGAAGTGCACCTCGAAACCGTCGCCAAACTCGAACCGCCGCGCCCAGCGCGAAATTGATCCGCTGATCCGGCGCACAATCTCGATGATGATCTGGGTTGTTGTAGCCCGCGTCCCCGACTGTGTCGGGATGCACAACCCGCACTTCAGACGCGGGGATTTCTCGCGACATGCAGCAAAGCCTCACCTCTAAAGAGGTGAGCTACAACTCCGTGAAGCCGGAGGCGCGAAACTGAGCACCATGCCACCCATCGTGCTGGAAACATTGCAATCGTTGAAAGACTTCGTGGGCCGCGAAATCACCACGACAGATTGGTTCCTCGTTACGCAGGACCGCATCAGGCAATTTGCCGAAGCGACCGAAGACCACCAGTGGCTTCATGTCGATCCCGACCGCGCCCAGCGTGAATCACCGTATGGCGCCACGATCGCGCACGGTTTCCTGACACTTTCATTACTCAGTTATTTTATCAAGCAGGTAATTAAAATACCGCGTGACGTTCGCTGGAGCGTCAACTACGGCTTGAATCGAGTCCGCTTCCCCGCCCCGGTTCGCGCGGGGACGGAAATTCGAGCGAGAGTCACACTGCAATCTGTGAAGGGCCTTCCCGACAGCGTCGAAGCTATCTTCGGCGTTTCCATCGAGGGCAAGGGCGCTGTGAAACCGTGCTGCGTGGCGGAGTGGATCGTTCGTTACTACTCCTAATCCCGAGAAGGAACTTTCAAATCACGCTGGTTTCAGCGGCGCGCCAGGGACGCCCGCAACAATGTCTTCAATCTTGCGCGGCAGCGAAGCGAAGCGCTGATCCTGAGTCAGCCCCAGGTGAATAGCGATAGTAAATTTGCTGCAGGATGACGGCCACTTTGAATCGAGCGAAAGCGAGATAGAAGGCCATGGACGAAACGTCGCGGCCCGTGGCCAGCGCGTATCTCTCGACGAGCTGCGCGCGAGTCAGACTGCCGGGATAATTCGATGGGCACCATCGGACTTGTTGCAGGTCGTTCGAGTCCCGCGCGTCAACCCAGTAGGCCAGAGCCGTACCCAGGTCGGACAGCGGATCGCCGATCGTGCACATCTCCCAATCGAGCACGCCGATAATCTTCGTGACGTCGTCCGGATCGAGGACCATGTTGTCGTACTTGTAGTCGTTATGGATGAGGGTGGCTTCCCCCATCCGACGGCATGCGCTCGATCAGCCAGGCGGCGATGCGCTCGACTTCAGGCAGGTCATGCGTTTCCGAGCCGTGGTAACGATCGATCCAACCGCGCACCTGGCGCTCCAGAGTAGCCCTGCGGTTTGCCGAGATCGCCCAAGCCGATTGCCTCGTAGTCCAAACCATGCAACCGTGCCAGGTTATCCATAAAAGATTCGCTCAGTCGCCGTGCCACCTCGGGCGAAAAGTTCAAGCCCTCGGGCGGATCTTTGCGCAGGATAATCCCGCGGATTGGCTGCGTGAGATAAAAAGGAGAGCCCAATATGGATTCGTCTTCGCAAAAAAACAGAACGCGCGGCGCCTCCGGATATGCGGCATGCAGTTTCGACAGCACGCGAACCTCGCGGCCCATATCGTGAGCCGTCTTGACCTTGCTTCCGAACGGCGGGCGCCGCAGGACCATTTCCCGAGTGCCGAGACGCACGAGGTACGTCAGGTTGGAATGTCCGCTGGGGAATTGTTCGGCCGCGAGCGGGCCTGTGCCAGCGGGAAAATTGCGCAGCAGGAATTTCTCGAGCGCCGCTAGGGGAAGCTCTTCCCCGGGTCTTATCGCAGTCGGATGGTCTAGAAAATCTTTCAACACAGAGTTCACAGAGAGCACAGAGGGTACCGAGAGTACAGCTAAAATTACTTTGCGGCGGCGAAGCGTCACAACACTACGCCGTCTGGCCTCCGTCCACTACCAGGACTTGGCCTGTCACGAAATCGGACGCGCTCGACGCGAGAAAAACCGCGGCGCCCTTCAAATCGTTTTCGCTCCCGAAGCGGCCCAGCGGAATGCTCTGCAATAAATTTTCTCTATTTCGCTCGATGACGCCGCCCGACATGTGCGTGGGAAACCAGCCGGGAGCGATGGCGTTCACGTGAATATTGTGACTGGCCCATTTGCGCGCCAAGTCGCGCGTAAAAGTGATCACGCCGCCCTTACTGGCGCTATATCCGATCGCCTGGAGCTCCGGCGGCGAGCCAGCCATTCCGGCAATCGAAGCGACATTGATAATCTTTCCGCGCTTTTGCCCAATCATGAGCTTGCCCACGGCCTGCGAACACAGGAACGTGCCGGTCAGGTTCGTTTCGAGGACTTTGTTCCATTGTTCCAGAGGCATGTCTTCCGCGAGAGCTCCCCAAGAAGTGCCCGCGTTGTTGATCAAGATATCGATTCGCCCGAATCGCGCGGTCGCAGCCTCGACGACGTCCCGGATGCTCGCAGGATTCGTGACGTCGCAGGCGAGCGCCAGAGTCGCTATGCCAAGCGCCTTCAATTCCTCGGCAGTGCTTTCACAGCGTTCTTTTTTGCGGGCGCAGAGCACCAAGCTTGCGCCCATTTCCGCGAGGCCTTCGGCCATCTGGCGTCCCAGTCCCATGGAGCCGCCTGTAATCATTGCCACGCGTCCGGTGAGATCAAGGAGCTGCTTTACATTCACTGCGGGTTGTGTCGTCATCCATTTCTCCCAAGGGCACAGAATTCAGCGCGTCAATTAAGTACGAACACCTCGCGGCGGAGCCACAACCAAAATCAGCTTCAGCGGCTAAATCCGACTGCATGGAAGCGCTGATTTGGCCGGGCTGAAGAATTTGCATGACAACCAGAGAATCCTTGTAGGTCGTAGCAATAGCCAGCAGAGGCATCTACCGCGCCTACGGCGCTTGGCCTCTTCCTATGTCGTGTACCCAGTGCTCCCGCACTGGGCTACAGTCTTCCGCGCCTCCGGCGCTGCGTTGCCACTCACAATGCAGAAACTACTAACCACGAGTTGGCAATTACAAGCCGCACGTGACCACGGGAAGCTTCCAAAACGACCGCGACAAATTCGGAGCGCCGGAGGCGCGACACAACGTAGCCCAGCCCGGGAGGGCTGGGAACGGTGGCCCTAGGATTCCGAGCGCCGTAGGTGCGACACATAACGGTCACGAGTTGTAATTCTCACACAGATATTGAAGCCCGGCCCTCCGAAGAAAGCCAAGATTCCGCGCGCGACGCGACGAATTTGAGGAGTAGTAGTAAAGAGCACGCCGCGAGGTTAAACAGACATTCCAGGCAATGCAAGGGAAACTCAGCGGCCAGGCGCGGCGCGTTGCATGAGCTTGCCGATCCAGGAAATACCGCTGGAGCATGTCCTCTCTGGAATTCCCGGGTGCAACTCTGTTTCAACCGGTTAATTCTGGTATCCTCATGACTGTGCGCCGCGGAACTTTCTTCCTTCTCTTCGTTCTGAACCTTGTCAGCGCGCGGACTTTGCAGGCGCGGCCGCAAGCGTTTCCCACGCCGCAAGCCATTCCCCCAGCCGTCCCACCGCACAAGACGCTGATTGTTGTCATCCTCGACCCCGCGCACGGGGGCGCCGACCAGGGCGCGCGAGGATCCTCAGGCATCGCTGAGAGCGACGTCGTATTGAGTTTCGCGCGCCTGCTACGAATTTCGCTCGAGGCGCAGGGCCTCCGCGTCCTGTTGACGCGCCAGGCAAATGAAGATCCCTCCTTTGACGATCGTTCGAAAATGGCAAATGCGCAGCGGGGAGCGATTTTCATTACGTTGCACGTCTCCTCGACAGGTCCGGCAGGAATGGTGCGCGTCTATTCCCTGCCGCAGGAGGGCGCCCCGGCGGTGACAGCGGCGGCAATTCCGGCGCGTCCGCCGCTGGTTCGCTGGGACCGCGCGCAGCAGGGCTATCTCGATCTAAGCCGAAAGCTGGCGGAACTGATCCAGATTCAGATGGCGCAGCGCTTTCGCGGCTCGGCGGAAACACCCACGGCAGCGGCGGTCCGGCAGCTGCGAACCATTGCGGCTCCGGCCGTGGCGATCGAAGTTTCCAGCGTGAGCCTGCCCGACCGCGCCCCGCTCGACAAGATTGCACCGGTCCTGGCCGACGGCGTGGCGCGGGCGGTGGCAGCCTTTCGTCTAGTCTACGAAGCAGGAGCAAACTAGCGCCGTGTCGCGAGGGCTCAAAACCACGATTGCGATTCTAGCCGTGATGGTGGTGTTCGGTCTGATTACTCTGCCGAGCCTGCGCCAGGCCATCCAACGAATTTCCGGCAACCAACGCACCGAAGAACAGTCCCGCCGGGAGGTGATGCAAGTTCCGATCTCGACGCCAACCGACGTGAAGGTGAAAGCTCAAATGTACTGGCTGTCAGCGACATCGCCGGTGTCGCTGGAGGCAACCACGATCGAGCTCCCGCTTTCGGCCGATCCTGTCGAGCGTTCGAAACAACTTCTGATCGCGCTCATTGCGGATGCTCCTATGCCAAGTCAGCGCACGTTGCCGCCGGAGGCGATACTCCTGGCGTTCTACCTCCAGCCGGATGGCACAGCCGTCGCGGATTTTTCGGATGCCCTGTCGGCGGAGATTCCATCCGGAATTCAGAATGAGCAACTGGCCGTGGATTCCATCGCGCAGACGCTCGGCGCAAACGTGAATTTGATTCGACAATTGAAGATCCTGATCCATGGGCAAGAGGCGGAAACTCTCGCCGGGCATCTCGATTTGTCCGGCTTATTCCCTGTTTCGTCGGCTTCTGCGGCGGCTGCGCCTGTCGCTCAGGCCCCTGGCCCTGGACAAATCAATCCGAGTACATCGAGTCCGGCACTTCCGGCGCCGGGAAAACGAGTCCCGCAATAATGCAAACGCTTTTGGGTAGTGAGGAGATTGAAATTACGAGTGCTTTCGAGTTGACAGCGAACGGACCGGGAATTTTGCCGGACCAATGTGGCAGCGTGCCGAGGTAGCGCCGGAATCTTGCCGGCGGTTTTGGAGCTCCAGGAAAGTGCAAGGAGCCGGCGGGACGCCGGCGCTACCGGACCCATCGCGTCGACGCGTTGTACCTTCTTGGGAAATGAGTCACCAACCTCTCTTGTGAGTGGTTGACAGTACTGTTAGCGGCGGTCAAACTCGAATCCATGTCCCGAGGAGGAACCTTGCGAAGCGATGGACGCGCTCATGACCAGATGCGCCCTGTGAAAATGACGCCGGATTTTATTACGAGCGCCGAGGGGAGCGTGCTGATCGAGATCGGCAACACGCGCGTGATCTGCACGGCGACCGTGGACGATGGCGTGCCATCGTTTCTAAAGGGCCAGGGCAAGGGCTGGGTAACGGGCGAATACGGCATGCTTCCGCGGGCCACCGAGCAGCGCACGGCGCGCGAGGCCACGCGCGGGCGGCCATCGGGGCGCACGCTCGAAATTCAGCGGCTGATCGGGCGTTCCTTGCGCGCCATCGTGGACCAGCAGAAATTAGGCGAAAGAACCGTTTGGCTCGATTGCGACGTGATCCAGGCCGACGGCGGCACGCGGACGGCCTCGATCACCGGCGCGTACGTGGCTCTAGTGCTGGCGATGGAGCGCATGGTTGCGGCAGGCATTTTGAAGGCTCTTCCTCTAACCGATTCCGTGGCGGCCACGAGCGTCGGCCTGGTGGACGGAACGGCGCTGCTGGACCTCGCCTACGAGGAAGATTCCCGCGCGGAAGTGGACATGAATGTCGTGATGACCGGAAACGGCCGGTTCGTCGAAGTCCAGGCAACGGCCGAAGGGCAGCCGTTTGCCGGCGCCGAATTGCAGGATTTGTTGGCGCTGGCGGCGGCCGGAATTCGCCGCCTTACCGAATATCAATCCACTCTGGTGCAGACGAATTTCCGTGTCCGCGCAAAGTAAACCTCTCCACTTGAGCGTTGCTTCTTCCAATCCAGGCAAGCTGCGCGAATATCGCGCGCTGGCCGCTGCCGCCGGCGCATCCATCGAGCTGGCGTTGATCCCGAATTTCGACGCGGTGCCGGAATTCTACGAGACGGCCAACACCTTTGCCGAGAATGCCATGGGCAAGGCCCTGCACTTTAGTCATTTTTCCGAGGGGCTCGTGATTGCCGATGATTCGGGGCTGGTCGTCCCGGCGCTCGGCGGCGCCCCTGGTGTGCACTCCGCGCGTTACGCAGGGCCGGGGGCATCCGACGCGGATCGCATACGCAAATTGCTCGACGCGATGCGCGGCAAGAAGGGCGAAGAACGCCGCGCGCGGTTCGTGTGCGTCGCCGCATTGGCCGAGCGGGGCGAAGCCCGCGGCGTATTTTCGGCATCGGCCGAGGGAGAACTGCTGGATGCGCCGCGCGGAGAGGTCGGGTTTGGCTACGATCCGATTTTTTTCTTTCCTGATCTCGGAAAAACATATGCGGAAATCACGCGCGAAGAAAAGAATCAGCACAGCCACCGCGGAAAAGCCTTTCGCAAGGCGCTCGATTTCCTTATGCCCGCGTCTTAGTTCGTGGTTTTCATGATCGGGCGGGTATGTGGAACCGAAAACAGTAAATCAGTTGCGGGAAGCAAGCTCTTCGTGGCGCCGCCAAACTGCGCGAGGCGGTCCCACCATCCTTGCTTGTGTTATATTCGTGCGCCGAGCGGTGATGAAAAAACATCAAAACAAGAGAAAAGCGTCCGGGCCTGCGCGGGCAACGAAAGCCGGCGCTGGCAAGGGCGGCGCGCACGCTCCCGCCGTGCGCGCTGTCCCCGCGAAAGCAGCGGGAACGAATCCTCAACGCGTGCGCGCGATTCTCCAAAAGCTCGACGAGGCCTATCCCGACGTAGTCTGCGCCCTCGAGCACGAGAATCCGTTTCAATTGCTGATTTCGACGATTCTTTCAGCTCAGTGCACGGACGTGCGCGTCAACCAGGTCACGAAGACTTTGTACGTGAAATATCGCACGCCGAAGGATTTCGCGTATGCGGATCCGAACGATCTCGAGCAGGACATCCGGCCGACGGGCTTCTTTCGGAACAAGACAAAGTCCATCATGGGCGCGAGCAAGAAGATCGTGGAAGAATTCGGCGGAGAAGTGCCGCGCACGATGGAACAGCTTCTGACGCTTCCCGGTGTGGCGCGAAAAACGGCGAATGTCGTGCTGGGAACGGCGTTTGGAATCGCCTCCGGGATCGTGGTCGATACACACGTGATGCGGCTCTCGGAGCGTCTCGCTCTTTCACGCAATACCGATCCCAAGAAAATCGAACAGGACTTGATCAAGGTGATTCCGCGCGAAAAATGGATCCTGTTTTCGCACCAGTTGATCTGGCACGGGCGCAAGGTCTGCCAGGCGCGCAAACCGCGGTGCGCCGAATGCAATCTCGAGCGCCTTTGCTACGCGAGAGACAAGACGATCTAAATGCTTCACATTTCGCGGCGCTTCCTTGCTCGTTCCGTGGACGACCAACGCCGCCGGGCGTGTGGACCTTTCGCGGCCAGGATTGTCTTTGGAGGACATGAAGAAAAACCCGCACCCTTCACAAAAACGTGAAGTGTGCGGCACCCACGAGTTTTCCCCACGCCATGGCGCAGCCGGAAGACAAAACGGTCTGAGGGCCTTCCATTTCGAACCTTCCGTCCCTGGAATCTAGACGCATCCTGCCCTGGTGGGTAGAGTGCCCCCATTCAACTTTTGCCGGGAAAAGCGGCGGCGGCCCGCAGGGAGGGCGCGGAAGATCCGGCTGCGTGTCCTTCCGGCGAAATCTCAGGGCCGGCCGTAGACGGGGCTGGTATTCGCGGGAGGAACGTAATCCTGTCCATATTTGTTTTTGTGTTCGAGGCTGAAGTTGGCGTTTTCGATGACTTTGATTGGTTCCAAGGTCCGCGCGGATTCGGAGATCACAACGACGCGGCTGACACTCTTCAAGTCCTCTGGCAGACTCCGTTCGTACCAGACGTTCAATTGATAGCGTCCATCGGGCACATCGGAGATGGACACGCGCCCGGACCGGTTCGACATCCCAAAGTAAGGAGTGTTGACAACGACTACGGCAGCGCTCATCTCCGGGTGAATATTGCAAAATAAAAAGCTCACCCCTACACGGTCGAATTGCACTGTCTTGCTGGACCCGGCTTCGTAAAATCCGAGATCAAAGCGCTTGCCGTCGAAGAGCGAAAAAACGTTGTGGAGAAAAGGATCCCTGTTCGGGAATTGCACGGCCGTGCCCGACTGAATCACCAGAACATGAGGATCGAAGCTTTTGTCAAGCTGCGCAATTTTCGGCGCGGAATGGGCAGGCGGTGTCGCGGCGGCAGATCCGGCGCTGGCGCCAATCGGAGTAAGCCAGATAACGACGTTCGAAGAATCCGCTCCATTGGCGGTTGTCGCGGTCTTCTTAGCCGCTTTCGAATTGACAATCTCAACCAGGATCGTGACCGGCGTTTGCCGAGATTGGGCGAGCAAGACGCAGGCGCATGCGCACAAAAGGGCAATGCAGCCGAAACCTCGCGTCCTCCGCATTTTGCCGAATCGCCGCACTAGAATATGTATCCCAGGCTCAAATTCATGTGATTCGCATTGTGCGAACCACTGTCGAGCACCGCTGTATTCAGGCGGCGGTATTCGGTCGAGAACAGCACATCCGACCGCACCTGGTAGATGAAATTCACAAGCGGGCTCAGGTTCCGTGTATACGAACCGACATAAAACGGATTCGATGTGTACCTGCGCAGTTCGCTCGCAAACGGGTTGTCCAATCCGATGGCCCCATTAATTTCAAAATTTGACCTGAGCTTGAATTTCAGTTGCGCCCAGCCTCCCATCGAATCGAGTCCCTTAAAAGTTGTCGCCGGGGCAATAAAGGAGCCTGAAAACAGTATACTCTGGCCAATCCCGCCACCCAAACCCGCCACCGCGCGGCCTCGGTAAAATTCGCCGGTAAACTCAAATAATTTCCCGAGCGGCAGCGTGACGTCCGTCGTGCCGGCCCACCCGTCCACGTTTCGGCCGAACCCCCAGTTCTGGCGGCCATAATATCCACCCATCCCTACACTGAAGTTTTGCCCGAACGCGCGGTGACTCCAGGAAACCCGGGCCGCATAAGCGGGCTGGCCCGATAGCTCGCCCCATGTCGGATAGCGGATATAGGAATTGTCCGGAACGTCGCCCGTCAGTGAATCGAGAATTCCGCCCTGGAACGAGAAACTCGAGGCCTCGGACAACACAATGCGATGCTCGATGCGGACTTGCGGTATCCATCCCCACAGGTTCCCGGCATAGGAGAGCGCGGGAGTCGCGAGTGTCGCGAGGGATGTCGGTGCGAGCGGCGCGAAAAACAGTTGGTCCTGCCCGGCGACAATCGAAGTATTGGCCCAATCCAGTCGAATCGTCCCCGTGCGCAGACGCAGGAGGCCCATGGCGGCGCCGTTCGGTGCATTCGGGAACCCACCGGCAAGATCAAATTGGAGGTCCGCGCGGGTTCGCGCACCGGCCAGATCGGGACCGAATGCCTGAAGTCTAATTTGGGATTGCCGCAGAGTTGCACCGAACGAGCTGGGAGAAACGAACAATGGCTCCGTTTGAGGGGGTTCCGCGACCGTTGGAATATCCTGATACTCGACTGTACCGCGATTGTCATACATATTCAGGAGAACGAGGCCGGAAAGGCGCAGCCTGTACTTCGATCCGCTTTCCACTTTTGTCTGATACAAGTCGCTCAACTTGCCGTCGATCAGCTGCTGGTCTTCTTCGGACCTGGCGGCACGATCCGGTGCGGCTTGATCCTGCAGGGACGCTGCTATCGCCGGCGAAGCAGGTTTCACCGGAGAAGAATCACCTTGCGCCACGGGCGCCGGACTGGAATACGCCGCTGCATTCGCCGGCGATATCATCTGTGCTTTTGTGAGATCCAGTTCGCGGCGAAGATCACGAGCCTGCTCGCCCGTGCGCTGTTCCTCGGTTCGCAGTTCGCTCAATTGCGAATTCAGTGTCGAGACCTGCGCCTGCAAGTCTCGAATCAGGTCGGCCAGAACGCGGATTTCCGGTGTAGCCTCGGACAGCGGCGGGTCGGAAGGCGCCGCCCTTCTTCCGTCTTGTCCGCGAACAACCACCGAGCACAAAAACAGCGCACTCCCGGCGACGCAGATCCTCAGGAACATTCTCTGGCAGCCATCGCCTCGCATCGTACCCTCCTCGATTGAGCCGGATCATCCCCCTGCACAGCTGGGCAGCGGTATTCCTGGTTTTCTAGGTGACCCGGGACTCGATGGTTTCGGTCGATTGGTTCGTAGTACTTTCCGTCAAGGCCTCGCGCACGATTCCCACAAGACTAGCCGGTGAAAATGGTTTTTGGAGGACAGGCGCGCGAGGGAACTCGCTTCCGATCTCTCCTCTGGAAAACTCGGAATAGCCGGACATAAATGCAACTCTTATCTTCGGGCGAATCGCCAGCAATCTCCCGGCCAATTCACCAGCGTTCATCTTAGGCATGACCATGTCGCTCAAGAGCAGATGTATCGTCCCAGGGTGCTGGGTGGCGATTTCCAGAGCTTCGTTCCCATCTTTGGCTTCCAGCACCGTGTAGCCTTTGACCCGCAAGAACTGGCAGGCTAACTCACGCACGCCCGCTTCATCCTCGACCACGAGAATTGTCTCGCTTCCGTGAGGGATTACGGAGGGTTTTGTTTCCAAATCGAATTTTGATACAGGCGCGGAGACTTGCGGCAGATAAATCTCGAATGTCGTGCCCTTTCCTGGGGAGCTGATCACCCAGATAAAGCCGCCACTCTGCTTCACCACGCCGTAAACAGTCGCCAGGCCGAGCCCCGTCCCTTTGCCGATTTCCTTGGTGGTGAAAAAGGGCTCAAAAATGTGGGTCTTGGTCGCGTCATCCATGCCGTGTCCGGTGTCCTGGACGGAGAGCAACACGTATTGGCCTGGCGTCATCGGCGGACGCTTGTCGGCTTCGCCCTCGTCTATCGCAATGTTCGAAGTCTTGACGGTAATGTTTGCCCCCATTGGGCATCGCATCCCGCGCGTTGACGGCAAGGTTCAAAATCACCTGCTCCATTTGTCCCGGGTCTGCCTTCACGGACGCCAGCAGGCGGTCGGGGATAAACGCGTATTCGATATGCTCGCCGATGAGGCGAGGGAGCATCTTGCCCATCTCGGCGACGATCGTGTTCAACTCGAGCACACGCGGCTGCAAGACCTGCATGCGGCTGAACGCCAACAACTGGCGTGTCATGGAAACGGCGCGGCCTGCCGCTTTCTGAATCTGCTCGACACAACGCCGGTGAAAATTATCCGAGCCTTCGCGGTCGATCAGGAGATCGCTATTGCCCCGGATAATCGTGAGCAAATTGTTGAAATCGTGCGCCACGCCCCCCGCGAGTCTGCCCACGGCTTCCATCTTGTGGGCCTGGCGGAGCCGCTCTTCCAGCTGCCTTTGTTCGGTCTGAGACTTCTCCATGTGAGCGCGCATCCGAACGAATGCATCCGTGACCTCGGTGACTTCATCCCCACCGCTGCTTTCGAGCGGGTAGCTGAAATCGCCTTTCTCCAAAGCGCGAACGCCGGCGACCAGACTCGCGAGGGGCCGCGTAAACGTATGCGAGATCAGGAAAACGAGCCCGCTGCCGGCCAACACGCTCAACAATCCTAGCCCCATCAGACCGTGGTTCAGCCCGCTGAGGAACGAGGTGGCCTTGTCGAGGGATTTCAGGACGCTCAGAGACACTGCCGCGCCCCCATCTGGAGACAAACTGACGGTCGCTACCACGTAGCGCTCGGCGCCCAGCTGAATCTCCCGGGGGGGCCCGGAAGGATTCCTGGCGCTCCCGGAGAGTTGGTGCGCGAGATCGGATTGCTGCGCCGCAGGGAGAGTGCCGGCAACTGGAATATCTCCGAACTGAAAGGCGACTTCGCTCGAGGCAATATTGCTGAAGTCTCTCGCCGCCTGCTCGTCGATTTCGTGACCCACCGCCAGGAGTCCGATCATCGTGTTCTGCGATGGCGCGCCGAAATAAATCGGTTGTATCCAAACTTCATAAAGATGCCCGCCACCATACCACCAGTCTCGTGACTCTCCCCGGTCCAATGACTGGCGAAGGAGGTCCTGGGCGGTACTTCGATCTAGGCCTGAGGCGCTGGTACTCAGTCCGGCCACGGTTCCGGCGCGGCCCGCCAACACCAGCAAGTCACTCCCGCTCAACCGATGGATGTCCGCGGAAGCGTCCTGGATGGTCACGATATCCTCCGTGGTCATCAGGGCGCGGACGTTGGGCAAGTTGGCGATAAGTTCCGCGGACCTGGTGAGCGATTCTTCACGTTGCTTATCGAAACTTTGGTAGGTGCTGACTGAATTGCCCAGTTCTTCGCGGATGCTTTCCCGCACCCGGTTCTGAACGCTGTAGCTGACGATGAGAAGCGTGGCGGCCGTCAGCCCGGCCGAAATGGCCAGGAGCGAAAGGAGGAACTTCGTTCGCAGACGAATCTTGCTCACACAGGTTTCCCGCCTTTGGTCAAAATGCTTGGGCAGGGGAAACTTCGTTTCCGGGGAAACGAGAAAAGGGATACCCACCCATATTCAATCTAGCACTGTCTTGCGAAAGGGAAGGCAAAGGCGAGCTAAGCTGTTGTCGAATGAAGCATATACGTTCCCGACATTGGAATGCCAGGGCAGAAGTGATGTTGAAATCCACTCACTTGGGCAGCACCCGTTTCCCCTGTTCGAGTCCAGTCCACTGGCGCGGCGGGCGGGCCGAGAAAAATGCCAGAAGCTCCGCGGGCATTTCTTCAAGGCTGGCATCGCCGACAGCAGCCACTTTCGAAAGAGTAGGCGAATCAGGGATAACGCTGACACACAAAAGTCCTGCGAAGCACCGAATTCTCAGTGAGACTACATTCATGATCGCGCTGACATGTCTCGGTCAGCATCCCAGCTAACCCAGCACAATTAGGACTTGATGCGATGCACCATCGTCCATAAGCGGAATATTGGCGCGATCGGCGAGCGCCACGCCGTCCAAGCTGGCTGATGCAACGCCGCGAGAAACGCCGGAAGGATTATCCACCCTGACCTGATAGGCGGCCGAGTGATACCGAAAATGAATTGAATAGCTCGGCCAGCTTCGGGGGATGCAAGGATCGATGGAAAGTATCGTGCCGCGGACACGAAAGCCGAGAATCCATTCCAAACCGGCGCGATAAATCCAGCCTGCTGAACCTGAGTACCAAGTCCACCCGCCTCTCCCCACATGCGGAGAAACCGCATACACATCACCGGCAATAACGTAAGGCTCTACTCGGTAGCGCTGCACGCTCGCGCGCGAAGCGGTATGGGCGATCGGGTTCAGCATCCGGAATAGTTCGCCGGCTTTATCGCCGTCGCCCAACTCCGCAAAGGCAATGATCGTCCAAGCGGCAGCATGGGCATATTGGCCCCCATTTTCACGGATTCCGGGGAGGTAATCCTTAATGTAGCCTGGATCATGTGGGGTGTGGTCAAAAGGGGGCGTCAAGAGCGCGATGAGCCCCTCCGGCCGGCGCACCAACTGCTGATCCACAGCGGCCATGGCGCGAGCAACGCGGCTGGGTTCGGCAGCGCCGCTCATCATTCCCCAGGACTGAGCGATGGAGTCAATGCGGCACTCATCGTTTAACTGTGAGCCCAGTGGCGTGCCGTCATCAAAGAAGGCCCGGCGATACCATTGGCCATCCCAGCCTTCCCGTTCCAGCGCCGCTTTGAGAGCACTGACGTGGAGCCGCCAAGTCTCCGCGCGCTTGTGTTCACCGCGCGAAGCCGCAATTTTGGCAAACTCCCAAAGAACCGTGTGCAGGAACCAGCCGAGCCAGACACTTTCTCCCTTGCCGTGCTCACCAACGAGATTCATGCCATCATTCCAGTCGCCCGTGCCCATCAAAGGCAGGCCGTGACTTCCAACCGCGAGACTGCGGTCTAGCGCGCGCGCGCAATGCTCAAACAGGGTGGCGCGAGTTTCCGACTCCCGTGGTTGGAAATAGGATTCGCTCTGGCCCTCGGCCAGCACATCCCCCATTAGGAAAGGCACCATTTCGTCCAACACGCCCATCTCGGCGGTCACTTCCAGAAAGTGAATCACGCAGTAAGGCAGCCAAAGCAGGTCGTCGGAAATGCGCGTTCGCACGCCACGACCGGAGGGTGGATGCCACCAGTGCTGAACGTCACCCTCGACAAACTGGCGACTGGCTGCGCGCAGCAAATGCTCGCGCGTAGCTTCGGGTTTGGTCACACAAAGCGCCATCCCATCCTGGAGTTGGTCGCGGAAGCCATACGCGCCGCTCAACTGATAGAACGCCGCGCGCGCCCAGACACGAGAAGCCAGCGTCTGGTAGAGCAGCCAGCGGTTCATGAGAATGTCCATGTCCGGCTCGGGTGTAGCAATCTGCACGGTGTTGAGCACTTGGTCCCACTGGCGTGTAACCTCCGAAAGAAGGGCATCCAAGTTCGCGCCGCGGCAACGAATCAGTAATTCGCGCGCCTGCTCCCTGTTTTCCGTTTGGCCCAGGAATACAGTGATTTCCGCGCTTGCGCCGGGGCGCAATTCAATCGTAGTTTGCAACGCCGCGCAGGGATCGAGGCCTGCTCCCACCTTCCCGGAAAGCGGGTCGCCGCTTTCCACCGCAGCCGGCCGCTCCAGTGTCCCGTTGCGGCCGAGAAATTCTGTTCGGTCGCCGGTGACCGAAGTTTGCTTACCGCAAAGATCCGCAAAAGCAATGCGTCCGCCGAATTCTCCGGCCCACACGCTGGTCACGAAGATCGCCCCCGTTTTCGGGTCGAGTTCCGTGACGAGAGATGGCGCGGAAGCACTCCGTGAATTGCCCAACACCCATTCGGCATAGGCAGTCACGGAAAGACGCCGCGTGCGGCCGGAAACATTCCTTAGAGTGAGCCTGGAAATTTTAATCGGGTCTTTGGAGGGCACGAATTGCAACAGCTCAACCAGGATTCCGTGAGATCCATGATGGAAGCGGGTGTAACCCTGGCCGTGGCAGGCCATGTACGGAGCGGTTTCATCGCGAATCGGCAGCGCCGTGGGGCTCCACACCTCACCTGTATTTTCGTCACGGATATAGATGGCTTCTCCAGGAGGATCCGTGACGGGATCGTTGGACCACGGCGTGAGCTGATTTTCACGGCTGTTGAGCGACCAAGTGTGCCCCGAGCCGGATTCAGAAACGAGGAAGCCAAAGGAAGGATTTGCAATCACGTTGATCCACGGCGCCGGACTCCGTAAACCTTCTCCGAGGACGGTCACGTATTCGCGGCCCTCATCGGCAAATCCACCCAGACCATTGAAAAAATCAAGGTTCCGCTGAGGAAGCGGTACGTCCATACGTTTGGCCGCGCGGCGCTGTGGCGGGGTGGAAGGTGGCACAACTTCTGCCCGCTGAGACCGAGTGATTTGCTCAAACAATGTGCCGCGTCTGCTCAGCAACACGGATCGCGCGACCGTCTGAAGCAGGGCCCGCTCCTGCGTAGAGAGGAGATCCGCGCGCAGGAGGAAAATGCTGCCGCGGACGTGGCTGGTGTCGGGAGAAAGCCGCAATCGGCTGCCGCGCACGAGTCCATCCAGGGAGGTCTGCAACTCCTGGGTGTACGAGGAAGGTTTTTCGTTAATGATGACGACGTCGGCGGATAACTGCTTCATGCGCCAGTATTCATGCGCCCGCAACAATTGGCGGACGATTTCGACATCTTCCGCATCGTCGATGCGCACCACAACGATCGGCAAATCACCGGAGATTCCATGGGCCCAGAGCGCGGAACGCTCCAGTGTGTTGCGGGTGAGTACATCGGAAGTTGGGCGTGCGGAAGCGTCCGAGTAAAGCACGGAGTTTGCGAGCCTCTGGAATAGGTGAGCCTCGTTGAGGTCGATCCCCATGTGATGAAGTTGCACCTGTGCTTGTGTCCAAGCCAATGCGAGTGTGCGATCGACGGTTGTGGGTCCGCGATATTTATCCGCGAGTTCGATCACCTGCTCCCGGGTGGGAGCGACGATGGTGGCAAAAACAACGCGCGCAGTGGTCCCGGGCGGAATGCGAACCGTACGCCTCAGGCTCATCACCGGGTCGAGTACGGAGCCGACGGTATTGGAAAGCGGCCGTCCATCGATGATCGATACGGGGTTGCGCAAATTGTGCCCGCGCCCGATAAACCGCGAGCGGTCTGTTTCGAATTGCAGATCGCCAACCGTTTCTCCCTCCACCGCGACCACGTGCGCGGCCCAAACAGCCGGATTGCCTGCGGCGCGTCGCAAGCAGCGCGCCGACTTCAGGGACAAAATCGGTCTGGACGAATAAGTTGGAGAACGCCGGATGGGCCATATCGGCGGCCTGTGAAACCAGACAAAGCTCGGCGTAGGAAGTAACCTGGATTTCGCGCGCGCGAGCGCCTAAGTTCGTGATGGAGACCCGCCGAACTTCCGCGTCGTCCTCGGGAGATACAACGACGTCCAGCGTCGTGGTCAGCGATCGGTCGCGCCTGGCAAATTCGGCACGGTCTTCATGGAAAGAAACATCGTAAGCGTCGGGTTCGGAGCCGCTCGGCTGATAGCCCGCCGACCAGACTTCGCCTGTCTGCGCGTCGCGTAGAAAGATATAGCTGCCCCAGCAATCACAGGTGGCATCCTCGCGCCATCTGGTGACGGCAATATCCCGCCAACGGCTATAGCCTGAGCCCGCCGTGGTCAGCATCACGGCGTATCTCCCATTGGAAAGCAGATGCGTCCGGGGGATAGAGCCATGCGGCGTGGTAAACCGCCGCATCGACGGCGGCATGAGGTCACGAACTTGGGCGTTGACAGACACTTCCTCGGCTCGAGGCCGGGCAACGAGCACGTCGCGAGGGGTGCGCTCCTGTAAGAGCAGCTCGGTGGCCTGTACCATGGGCTCGGCATGAAAACGGCTGCGCATCGCGCCGTCGTTCAACAGGTTGGCGATGGCAATTAAGGACATTCCTTGATGATGCGCCAAGAAGGCACGTACTACGGCGACAATTTCACCTTCAGGCAATCGTGTGCTTGTGTAATCGAGCGCTTCATAAAACCCGTAGGCGCCGCTTCCGCCTGCCTGTTCAAGCCGGCGAAAGTTTTGCAAGGCGAAGGCAGGATCAATCATGGCCGCCAGAGCGGTGGCGTACGGCGCAATGACGATATCCTCGCTGAGACCCCGCTTGAGCCCTAGTCCGGGCACGCCAAAACTGGAGTATTGATAGTTGAGATTGAGGTCCCGCGCATTGTAACCGGACTCCGACACTCCCCACGGTATACCGCGCCCCGCGCCATATTCAATTTGACGCCGCACGATCAACTCATACGTCTGGCTCAGCAGGCTGCCTTCCGGGGAACGCATCACCAGAGCGGGCATAAGGTATTCGAACATGGAACCCGACCAGGAGATAAGCGCGGATCCGCGATCCACGGGTGTGAGCGCGCGGCCCAGGTGAAACCAGTGCGACGGCGGGACTTCGCCTTTCGCGATGGCCACAAAACTTGCCAGGCGCGCTTCCGAGGCAAGTAAGTCATAGCAGTTGGGATCCAGGCTTCCGTCCGATACGCGATAGCCGATCGAGAAGAGCTTGCGCGTATCGTCAAACAGAAACCCGAATTCCATCGCCTGGACCATTCGTTCCGCCGTCTGAGCAATCCCGGAAAGCCGGCGAATCATCGCAGAAGCCTCCGCAGCCGATCGGCGCAGCGCTTCGGCCAGCGCATCGATGCGCGCGATGGTTTCCCGCTCGGCGGGAAGACCGATCACCAGACGATCGCGCAACACCGAAAGCTCAGAGAGAGTAAAGTCGAATGCGTCAGGTGCATCCGCCAGCTTGGGGATGAAACGAAGGGATTGTTCGATTGCCATCCACTCGGGCGCCAAGTCTCGAAGACCTTCGGCCAATTCCAGAATATCTTTCGAGTCCAAGCGCGCCCAGGGAATCAGGATTTCCACATCACGAGCATGGCTTTCGACGCAGGCCCTGAAAGCCTCGGCCCAGGCGCGCAATTCGGATTCGGGATGGTCCCCCAGCTCCTGGTCCAACGCTTGCGCAATATCCGCGACGGTCCGGGCGTGAGCCCTCCACTGCTCGAAACGAATCGCGCAGTCCAAGGAATCCACGGGCAGCGAATGCAGGGAGGCCATCATCGCATTGACAGCATCGGCAAGTTGTTTACGAGTAACGATATGGGTGCGTTGTGTGTCGGCAATTTTGGCGAGCGCCTCGCGCAGCAGCCGTCCCGTATCCTGCAATCCGGCGAGCAGCTGTGGCCCGAGGGACGATTTCTCCACCAGCTCCCGGCAGCTATTGCCCAGGGCCAGCAAATGCCCGGCGAGATTCCCGCTGTCCACAGAGGAAACGTACCTGGGTTCGAGCGGGTGAAGATCGCTCGTGTCATACCAGTTGTATAAATGCCCGCGAAACAATTCCATTTGGCTCAACGTCGCCAAGGTCGCTTCCAGGCGCTCGACGGTTTCCAATGTGCCTAGCCATCCGAAGTCCCGTGCGCAAACCGTGGACAGAAGATAGAGCCCGATATTGGTAGGCGACGTTCGATGAGCGACAACGGGTTTGGGCGTTTCCTGAAAATTGTCAGGAGGGAGCGCGTGGTCGTCGCGCGAGACAAACACCTCGAAGAAGCGCCAGGTCCGGCGAGAAATTAGGCGGAGAGCCTGCGCATCGGCCGAGGACAACGGACTTGCCCCGGCAGCCTTCGGCACACGGCTCATCCACAGCGCTATGGCAGGAGCCGCGGCCCAGAGAACGAGGAAGGGAGCCGCGACAGCCCAAGCCTGATGGCGTCCCAAGACCAATCCCACCATCGACACACCGGCCAAGGCCAAACCACCGGCCATACGCTTATATATCTTAGGCAGTTGGAATTCCGCAGAAGATTTGGATTGTGCCGCCGTCACCCATTCCAGCAAATTCCTATGCGTGACAAAGAGGCGGGCAAGGGTGCGCAGAATGGCGTCAGTCATCAGCCAGGTCTGGTAGGTCAAGAACGCCAGCGTCAATCCAATCTGGGACAAGGCCAGGGCCTGGTCGCTGAACACTCCGCGAAAATGGCTACGCAGGGAGATGCCTCTTCGACGCGGGCTGAGCCCGAGGAAAAATGGGAGAAATGCAGGAATCGCAATGCAACCGAGAATGAATCGCGTCCACAGCCAGGGAGTAACGGGTGGCAAAAGCCAGCCAACAACTAACGTAAGAAATGCGGCGGGGGCGGACAAGGTGCGGCGCAAGTTGTCGAGAATCTTCCAGCGGCCGATTGTTGGAATTCGAGCAGAATTCCGTGTTCCCAGTTCTGGATGGCCGCGTCCGAAGAGCCAGGGCAAGAGTTGCCAGTCCCCGCGGGCCCAACGATGTTGGCGTGCCGCAACCGCCTCATAATGCGAGGGGAATTCTTCAAACAGCTCGATGTCCGTGGCCAGGGCGACCCGCGCAAAAATGCCTTCAAATAGATCATGGCTTAAGAGTGCATTCGCAGGCGCCTTGCCCGCTAAAGCCGCTTCAAAGGCGTCAATGTCGTAAATTCCCTTGCCGGTGTAGGAACCTTCTTGGAATAAGTCCTGGTAAACATCCGAAACGGCTGACGAATAGGGGTCGATGCCGCCCGGGCCAGAAAAAACTCTTTGAGAGAGTGAACTCAGATGGTCAATCGGGAGCGAAGGAGTAATGCGCGGTTGCACGATCGCATATCCTTCTACAACGCGCCCGTCGGGCGCGCTGAACCTTGGCCGATTGAGGGGATGCGCCATCGTACCGACAAGACGAACGGCAGCACCCCGCGGCAGGCGGGTGTCCGCATCGAGCGTGATCACGTAGCGAACGCCCGCAAGGTTGACGGGGGGGTGGCCACCGACGGGAACAAATGTGGTGCTCGTCGAACCGCGCAAGAGTTGGTTCAGTTCATGCAGCTTTCCTCGCTTGCGCTCCCAACCCATCCATTTGCGGTCGCACTCGTTCCATACACGCTTGCGATGGAAGAGAAAAAAGCGTTCGCCACCGCCTGGGGCCGGACCATACTGTTTGTTCAGCCGGGCGATTCCATCCATCGCAACGGCGAACAGATGGTCATCACCCGGCAGGGTCTCGCACGGCGCGTCCAACCAATCCGAGAGCAGCGCGAAACGCAGTTCTCCATCTGGATTTGCCAGATAGTGCACTTCCAGCCGCTCCACGTGCTCCGCAACTTCCTGGGGAGTTGTAAGCAGTGTTGGCATGACGACAATCGTTCGCAGGTCCACAGGGATGCCTTGGCGGAGTTCCATTCGCGGCAGCCTTCGCGGCCCGAGCAAACCCATCACCGCGCGGTTGATCAGGGCGATGGCCAGGTCCGAGGCCGGCACCGCGGCGAGCAAGCCGAGGAGCACGAGGCCTCCCACCGTCATGCCCTCTTCGCCGGCACGTAACAGCGGCAGCGCCAGAATGATTGCGGTCAAAGCAGCAATCGTGGCCAGATAGCCCGGCACCGCGTTGCGGACATAGAAACGGAGCAGCCAACGCTTCCAGGAGACGTGATAACCGAGTTCGCGTTCAAAGGCCGCGCGCCCTCGCGAGATGAGATGATAGCCAGGCTCCGCTTGGCGCTCCCCGCTGACCTGGCCGCCATTGCGCGGATCTTCATGTGAATCGGAGCTGCGCTGCTTGACGCGGCGCACGACATGTCTTGCCACTTCAATTTCCGAGTGACTGGATCCGCGCGAAAGATTTTCGATCGCGTGACGGTAGTCATCTCGCGTGGAAAAATCCATGTCGTCGAAGGGAGTGTCGTTACGGAGAATTTCATCTACCAGGCTGACGCTCTCAAAGAAGTCCTGCCAGTCAAACGCGGAAACCAAGCGCATGCTGGTAATGATGTTGCGCACGGACACGCTCATGGCCCCTTGTTCCTGATGTTCGGCGCGGACAATCTCATCGGCGGTCGTTCCCGCAAGGGCTAAACGCTGATCGAGCCAAAGCAGAACGGGGCCAACCTTTGGGTCCAGATCCCGCAAGCGCTGGACCAGTTGCACGGCGAACGCCGTCTCTAATGGGGCGTTCTCCAGCCGTTGCAGGGCCGGAAGGATCGCGGATTGCCCTCCCGGACCGAGCAAGCTGTCGGCCAACACATCGGCTTCGCGCCGGGCCGACTTGGTGCGAACAATCCGATCCGCAATCCTGCGCAGATTTTCCACCAGCACGACGCGCAGCGTGATGGCCACCGCCCAGAGCTCACCAATCGTAAGCGGTTGCACCCGCTGATAGGCCGAGACGAAACGTCGCAACGCTTCTGGGTCGAACAGGCTATCGGTGTGCGCCACAAATGCCCAGGCCACTCCGAACACTCGTGGATAGCCTTGCAAGTGGCCCGAGGCAAGCTTGGGCAGTTTGTGGTAGTAGCCGGGCGGCAAATCGTCCCGGATCTCGCGAAGTTGTTCATCGACAATATGAAAGTTATCGACCAACCACACCGCCGCGGGGGTAATCGCGTGTTCCTCCTGAATTTCGCGGGCGATCGCGCGATAGGTGTCCAACAATACGCGGCCATTGTCCACGACACGCGGGAGAAGCGGACGGCCCCGAGTAGCTTCTTCGGTAATGGCCTGTGCCGCCGCAAGGCTCTCGGCGTGTTGCTGGAGCCGTTCCAGGCTGAAGAGTTCGGCGCGTATCGGCTCTTCCGGATTAGGAAGAAGAATGGTCGAAGATTGATTCGTACTCATTATCGAAATCAGGGATTGCGATACGGAAGATGTCTGCCAGCCTCCTTACCTTACCTTAAAAGAGATACAGAACCCCAGCGAACTCCAGAACGATTCTCAACAGCCTGGCGGATGGCCCTAAAGGTGTGGTGGCGCATGAACGTGCAAAGCTACGCTTTCCAGATCCAAGCTCGGGAGGAAACGAAAAAACAGGCCTCAAAAACCGTGATTGCTTGGACTTAGTTTCCTTCGGCGCCATCTTGCTCTCAGGGGCGGAGCACCTTGATGTTCTTCTGCCGCTCCCCTTCCAAGGCGTCGTTCTCTTTCTGCACTCGTGCGGCTTCCTTCTGGGGAGCCTCTTGCTTTTCCATTTGCACGGATTCCGCTATCGAAACCCCAGCTTGGGCGTCCATTCGTTTATCAAACATGACCATCGCGAAAGTATCCGACGCCGAGGACCGAAACAGGTTGAACGAAAATTGAGAGTCTTCCCACCGTGCGACCACTTTTTCGGTCGCCCGATACGATGGGTTCATGGGGAAATTGACATCGGCGACAGGCCTCGTTGCGGCCCCGTACTTTGCGGAGATCACTCCAATCATGTCTTCGTCGGTCAACCCTTTAATAGCGGAATTGTCGTAGGTCACCAACATCCGGTAGAGTTCCCCGTTGTAGAAAGAGAAGAGGACTTTCTCGACGGGTTCCGCCGGGCGTGACGATCCAAAAGGTTGTGGCGGATACCAGGTCGATTCTTCAATCAAAGCTGGCCGTTGATGAATAACCTCCGCCTTGGCGATCTGCCGGTCCGCCTGCTTTGAAACACTGGCCACACTCATCCCGAATGAGAAATTCCGGTATTTGGACAGATCCTGTGCAGAAATCAACGAGGCGGAACATAGAATTAGAATTAGGACCAAGGTGATCGATCCTGGGCTTATCTTTTTCACTTTGTATCTCCTTTATGACTCATGACTTCGACAAGCTAGACACTCGGCCTCAAGCCGCTATAAGTCGTGTGTCCTCCCATGCCACGGAATTATCGCCATCGGACAGAAACATGCCTTCCTGCATGTTTCTCGCATGGAAAGATACAGTCGCAAATGGCATTCCGAGGAATTTCTTGAAGACCACGCGCGTAATCTCCAGGGAATTGAATTTCCCGGACTTCAGGCCAGCCAGGATTTGCTTGATCGCTCTGCGAACCGTTTCCTGTCCTTCGTGGCCGAACACAGTGGTCCTGCTTTCACCGGCCAAATAGAAAAAAGTCCATCCGGCGTCGTGGGTTTTCCGGTCGATGGCATACCCATCGAGGCCTGAGACCGATCGCCAACCGGGCGAGTAGGAGTCACTTTCAAACTTGAGGGCGTCCGGCAAGAGTGTGCCTTCCTTGATTAGGACCGTGCCCGCTTTGATCGCTTCCTGCATTTGGGCTCTCCTCCCAATTTGCGGCGGGTGTATTCCGCCAAGAAATAGTGGTCGCCTCCAAGAGTTAAGCAATTACCGGGTAAACTCCCCGAGGCTGTCGGGTTTCATTCGCATAAAGACTCCGCGGGGAAACGCGAGGGCCAAACATTCCCAAATTCATTGTGTGTTCGGTGGAGTAGACCTCGTCGAGATCTGCATGAGGTCTTGCTCCACCTTCAGGTTCGAGAAAAAGTCCGGCGACGACCGTGATTATTGGTTCGAGGCCTTTTCTGATTCATTGTGCGGCGCGTTCTTCTGCAAGACGCGGACCAGGTGGCGTCCCGATGCGGGGACAGCGATCTTGTTTCCCAACACGATTTCCCTGGCTGTGATCTTTCGGCCATAGACGTCCGCGCTGGCATCATTGTCTGGGCGAAGGGTGGAACCTTCGAGGGAAATCCCGGCAAACAGACCACGGGAACGAGAATAGCTCAGGATCTCTGCCCGCAAGGTGGCATCGGTATCCGCAGAAGCGTCGCGGCCTTTTGGCCCCGCCGCCGCGGATGCATCGGCGCCGAGTTTTATCTTGCTGTCAAGGATGGCGGAAGCTCCTCTTCCATTCATGACGAGGAGGACGAGATCGGTCGCTTGGCCGCCGAGCTGAAATCCAACACTGCCGCCTTCGAGTGCGTACATGGCTGGAGAGCCCCAGGGTCCGTTAAAATGCTCGCCCGTCCGGCAGACCATCGCCCCGCGGCCATAGCTTCCCCCGACCACGAAGGCAGCCTTCAGAACGGATGGAAAAACGATAACGCACTCGGCTTTTTCCAGGAGCTCTTGCGGGATATTGTCGGGTACGCCCATCACTTCCTGCATGACGGTCCCGGAATTTTCCAGACGCTTTTGTTCCTTATTCGCGGCGTAGAGCGAACTCGCGACAAACATGATGCACACACCCAGAGTCAATTTACGATACATCGTGAACCTCCACTATCCAATCGCTAGTTGATGAACTTCGACTCGCACCAAAACCTATACAAACCGCGGCCGCGTTACGGGTTTTGCTTCGCTCCGATGACGACCAAAACAGCCCCTGCCGTCAAAACCAGCCCTCTGACAACGGGTGGGAGGGGGATGTGCTCCTGTGAGTCTCGCCGAGGAAAGCTGGAAGGATGAGGGGCCCTAGCAGATCAATACATAGCTTCCGTAGCCCCGCAGCAGTACGCACGAACTGTATATCTACTTTCCCCGGAGACAATCTTAGGTGACAGATATGCGCTCGTCTGTTCACTAATGCACAGTCCCAAATCCTGGTGTGATGTTACGGAGCGGCTCAGGGCTTAGCGTATGCGGTGATAAGGCGCCGGGAGAAAGCGATCATATTGCGCGATGCGGATGGGGTCCAGATGGCCACCTGTACGCTGGCGCACCCAATAAGGAACACTCCAAGCGCCAATAGCCCCACGAAGAAAAATGCCACGGTAAATAGAAGCAAGGACGCCAGAAGCTCGCGGACGTAGTAGGAATAGAGTCCGAGTCCCACGATCATTATACTTAGCGCACAGGCGTATTTTGTTGCTTTGAGTTCACGCAATTCATCCTCTTGTCTCGTCCAACGTGAATCTGAAATCTAGTCTTCTAAGAACAAATCAAATCGCAAAGAGGAGGATGGAGAAGGACCGTCCCAGCTCTCGGTCAGGGTCCCTTGCACCCTCATCTCGCCGTCTGCAGCAACATCCTAGATGCGGCCATGACAGGTGTCTGTTCGATTTTGGTCATATCCACTAATAGGTCTTCCGGTGGGTAGGCCTATGACCATGTGGGAGTAACGTTTGCGTGGACGGACTACGGGTGAGGGCGCCAGGAAACTGTTCGCATTCGGGGGGTAAACTCCTTGCTTACAGTATTATCTTGATGAGTTTTCTCGAAAAAGGTTCGCTGTATGTGCGCACAAGGCGCCCGGATAAGCTTACGAGTGCAGGCTCCGCCTGGAAATCGACGGAAGGATGCGCGCGACGTGGGCAATCGCGGCGTTTAAGAGGACTTGCTCACGTTCCAAACGTACAAGAAGCCCTCGTCCGTGGCTGTGGCGACATTCCGTTTGGCGCTCCGGGTAGCTCGGTTCAACGCGGAACGCACGTTTTCCTTCGTGTTTCCCAGCTCGGCCAGAGGCACCCTAAGGGCAGAGCCCTCCTTCAGTTGGTCGAGGTCGCGCAGAATCATGGAAACAATTTTCTTGTGTTTGCCAGCTCGTGAATGGGGAACGTTCCCCAAGTCCAGCGTTTTGAAATGCGCTGCAATTCGGTTCGTGTTCAACATGAATCTCCCGTACTCCAAGCGTATAACTAACGCCACGTATGCATACCACAGGCATAGAGTAACGTGCAACAGAAAAAGGTGGACGTAGACATGCTCTATTCTGCCGCCACCATGCACTCGAAATCAACCGAGTCAAGTTAACGAGATTCAAATTCCGCTTAGTAGTGCGCCTTGCGACAGAAGCATGCAGGCGTAGAGAAGCGCTGTTCAGCCACCGCTATCCACGAGAAATCCTCGCGGGTACGCAGACGCATATCAAATTCCCCTTAAGCGGAGCGCTCCGTCAAGGCGAAGACATATTAAAGATTTTCCCCGTATCGCCGGAGGACTGCTACGGTTCAAGTGTCCACAGGAGCAACGACCATGCAAGAAAAGAAAACACGCTTCGAGCAGGTACCCATTAGGGTGGCAAAGAACGCTCTCCGGCTTCGTGCCAGCCGGCCAAGAACTATTGCTAACGGAAGCCAGTTGCCGAGGAATCGCGCCCGGATACGAGTAGGCGGCAGACGCTTCCTGCGTCGGCGCCAATACAGGTAGTTCCTGGGAGGTTCATTTCATTTTCAACGTGAAGAGAAATTGCCGCACAGGAGAGGAAAGCACGAATTCAAGAAAACTCTTATGAGACAGATGATATGGATCAAAACCCCGCGCATGGAGGCTTGGGCCTGCTCCGAATGCGCATGGACGTTTAACCCGTTGGGTCCACCGCGCGGCAGCGACCTGGACGAAATGAAGCAGAACTATGAACGCCAGCGCGACAAAGAGTACGCGTCTCATGCTTGCTCCGAGCACCCAAGAGCCAAGACCCCTCGAGACGACTCCAAATTCGCAAGGTAACCTGACGACAGAACGCAGGGTTCGAGCCCCGACCTTACGTGTGGACCCATTCACGTGAGTGTGACAGCCAACTGTTCACTTTTGCACAGTTTCTCCAAAAGAGGGTAGCTGTAAAATCCATTTGTCATCATTAGTGACACGCTTGGAAATATGTAGTAGACTACGGGCTAAGGGAATGAGGCGGGCGATTTGAAAACCAGCAAACGAACAAACGGAAAGAGAAAGGTTGACGCTTTCGATGTCGAATCCTTTCTCAGTACGGCCGGCGTGGCGAGAACCATGGCGGAGTTCGAGAGAAAAGCGACGCTATTCTCCCAGGGCGATACCTGCAATAGCATCCTGTATATTCAAAAAGGCGAGGTGAAGATCTCCGTCGTCTCCAAGACTGGCAAAGAGGCCGTGGTGGGAATTGTAGGCCCGGGTGACTTTATAGGAGATGGGGGAATGGCAGGGCAACCCACGCGAATGGCCACGGCGACTGCCGTTGGTTCCGTGACCGCGCTGGTGATCGACAACAAGGAAATGTTCCGAGTGCTCCATGCGGAAACCGCGTTTTCCGATCGCTTTATCACGTATATGCTTCAGCGCAACGTCCGCATTGAGGAGGACTTGATCGACCAACTGTTCAACTCCAGCGAGAAACGACTGGCACGCACTCTTTTGTTGCTGGCTCGCTATGGCAAGGAGGACAAACCTCAACGGGTGCTTCCCAAGATCCCTCAGGAAACGCTTGCGGAAATGATTGGCACCACGCGCTCCCGGGTCAATTTTTTCATGAATAAATTCAAAAAAATGGGCTTCATTAAGTATAACGGCGGGCTGCAGATAAACGCGTCTCTCCTCAGTGTCGTCCTGCACGACTAGGAGACGGCACGGTTTAGAAGAACCGTCGGCCTAATTTCCATGTCCACTTTTCGGTCTTCCTCCCCCCCAAGAAGTAAAAAAAAATGGCCGCTGAGGAAAGCAGCACCACGAGGATTGCCACGACGACGGGGTGTCCGTGTACCGCGATGAAGGCGATGATTTGCCGTCCATAACGCGCTGCTAGATAAGCCAAGATCAAGTATCTGGAGATTCGACCGAGCGTGAGGGCAGCGAGAAATTTTCTTGGGGGATATTGCATGGCGCCCGCGGCGAGCAGAAATGGAACCATGGGCACGGGGGGCGGCAGTAAAGCAGGGATGGCAATCGCGCCGAATCCCCACCGTCCGAAGACCTTGCAAACTTTGTCTACTTTTCTACGCGAGAACCTGCGTTCGAGCGCTTCTTTTCCTCCCTTGCGAGCAAGCCGGTACGAAACAAAGCCTCCGATCACGGAACCAGTGGTGGCCATCAAGGCGTAGTAGAGCCACAACTGCTGCTGGCGCGCGGAGATGACAATCGTTGCCACATCCATGATGCCCGGAAGCGGAATAACGGAGTTGTCCAAAAGCCCGAGGGGAATCAAACCTATGCCGCCGAGGTGAAAGAGCCAGCGCCGCGCGCTTTGTGCCGCAGCCGGCAGCAACGCGGCGATTACGTGACCGGTGATCATCTCTTTTATCTTGCTTGTGGCGGGATCCAAACGGAGCCCCCCACATTACACTCCGAGGACTTTTTCCACCTGACCCATTTTCTTTTGGACCTTCCCCCGAATGTTTTCGCCTTGCCCTTCTGCTTCCAGGTTGGGATCGTTTGTCGCTCTTCCAACTTTTTCCTTAACTTTACCTTTCAATTCGTGAAACTTGCCTTTGGCTTTGTCCTTTGTACTTTGCTTCATGGATCGTCTCCCCTTTAGCGCAATTTGATCTTGGTGTCGCGGCCAGGACCCCTCTGGCGCCAGTGCATTTTCCAATGAGGTTGCCCCGGGTTCAGCTCGATGCGAGCGAGGTCAACGTAACCCGGCGACCAAATACACAACCAATAGAATTAGCAGGACGGTTCCGACGACTCCAAGTCCCCCGCCTCTCCCCCATCTGGAGTATCCGTAATAGCCGCCCCCTCCGCCGAACAACAGCACCAGAAGAATAATTAGCAGTAACATCGCAAGTCTCCTTTCAATTCGTGAAGCTCTTCATCGGGCGCGGGCTTCACTTTTACACTGAACGCTTCCCAAGTGTGGGCTCCACTTGGACCCACCTGATTCCTACCGCGTGGAGCCCGGCGGAAAACCGCCAAGGTTTCAGTTCCGCTTATTCTCACACGTAGCTGCAATGTCTCGACAGATAGCCGAACTGGCGGTGAAACGATCGAGGCATCGGCTGGCCGCGTCAATTCACGCGGGTAGTCATGCCGACGGCGTCTTCTTCGAGGGCTAGAATTAGTTCTTTCCGGACATTCATCTCCCATCCCGGCCGGAGACGGACGCGGACGTCGGTGATAGATTCGGCGACGATGCTGCAAGGCATGGGGACGCGGCACTGACGGATAATGACGAGCAAAACCACCGGTTTACCGAACCAGGCAGAATATACGGGCGAAAAATCTTGCGTTCCCTCAGTGATCATGTTGGCCACCCTCTCGACGTTCGGTTACGTCCTGGAATCGACTGCGATGGAATCACACAACTCTTTGTAGCGCGGGCAAAGCGGAAAATCTGTTCAAATATGAACACTTGGCTTTGAAATCTCTTACGGCTGGCTGGCTTTTTGTTTCCTTAGATAAAAATGCTTAGCATCCGGGGATAATAAATGCGGGGGAAGATCAACCACACCTGGAACCGATCACGCTGTCTTTTTCAGGTCTTTCATTTTGTACAGGGCGCGATCCGCTGCCTGGAACAGGGCATCGATGGTTGTGCCATCCTCTGGATAAACCGCAATTCCGACGCTCACGGAAAGCAGAGGCTCCTCGCGATCGCTGGACAACCGTTCGCAAATCCGGCGTCCAACCGCGTCGGCTTCTCTCGCCCCGGTCTCGGGCAGAATAATCGCGAACTCGTCGCCACCATACCGCGCCGCAGTGTCAATCGATCGACAGGAGAAGCGGAAAATATCGGCCAGGCGGCAGAGCGCCCGATTGCCCGCCAGATGGCCATGGCTGTCGTTAATCCGCTTCATTCCATTCAGATCAAAAATGAGCACAGCAAAGGCCCGGGCGGTGCGATCCGAGCGCTTGATCTCCGATTCGAGCGTTTCGGAAAGCCTGCGGTAGTTGGCCAGCCCCGTCAATGCATCGGTTGCCGCTAAGTGCCGGAGATGATCCTCCGATTCGCGTTGTGCGGTGACGTCCTCGGCAATGATCTCGCACCCATGCGGCGCTCCTTCCTCAATCGCCACTTGCCGGCCGCTGAGCCGGACCTTCATGGGCGTTCCGTCCTTCCGCTTCCATTCGACTTCGATCAGTTTGATATGGCCCGTCTCCTGGTAGGACTCAAAGAGTTGCACGCGCTCGATAGGATCCCGAATGATATCCATGGCCAGGTTTACAGCCATCAATTCCTCTTTGGATCCATACCCCAGCATCGTCACAAGTGCTTCATTCACTTCGAGAAACCGGCCGTCCGCGTCTAAGCGGCAGATGCCATAGGTGGGATTCTCCACTAGAGCGCGATAGTGGGCTTCCGAGTGCCGCAACTCCTTCTCGGCGTGATTCCGCTCCTCGCGCCGGTTTTTTTCCTCTACCGCCAGAGCGACGGCCAGCGGCAAGCGGTTCAGACGATTTTTATCAACGCAATCGAATGCGCCCTTCCGGATGAACGCATCCGTCATGGTCTCGTCCAGACTGCTGGTGGCCAGGATGAACGGAATCTCCTGCTTCAACTCGTGCAAGAGGTCGAGCGCCTCCATCCCGGTCCAGCCCGGCAAGGAGTAATCGCACACAATCACGTCATAGGAATGCGTGCGCAAACGTTCCAAGAACTCCGCGGGGGCTTGAACCCAATCCACGGAAACCGCAAAACCCGTCCGCTTGAGTTCCTGCAAGCAGAGTTCGACGTCGGATTCCCTATCATCAACGAAGAGAATTCTTACCATCCGCCGCCGGTGGGTTGCGATAGGACGGGCCGGAGGACTTTGAAGATTCCGATGCGTTTCGTTCTGGGCCAGGTGTGACATAGCAAACCGCTTTCATCTACTCCAGAGCCGGTCCGGGATTCCCCGTCCGACTAATGGGACCTAATGAACCTATGAGATTTCCCCTAGTGGACACTTTGGATTAGCGGGGTATTGGCGACTGTTCCATTTTGCACAGGCCGAACTCGTGTGTCTAATTGGTACAGCCCAGGCGCTGGCTTGTAAATACCCATCAAACTGGCCTCCACCCACTCACAAGACCTTAAAATTTGAGTTCAAAATGGATGACGTCATGGACGCGATAGTCGCCGTCAATCAAAACTGTATGTCCGCCAATGAAGACGTAACGGTAGCCGCGGGGCGGGGGAGGCAAACGGCGGTAGTAGTCATCAGGAACCGGGTGAATCTTTCTCCGCATATCCGGATCGAGCACATAATCCTCGCGGAGACGGGATTCATATTGGGGAGCCAGGCGGTCGCGGTCTCTCAGCCCTACCGGCGGATGGTCGTGGTGCTGGTTGTACCACTCGCGCGAGGCTTGCCGATCGTGATCGTCGAACCTCGAATGATCCTGCGCGTGTTGATCGTCGCGAGATTGATCGTGATGATCTTGGTCGTGGCGGTCCTGATCACGGTGATCTTGATCCTGTCCGCGGTCCTGTGCGTGCATCGCCCGCCCAGATAGAGCGAAAAGAATTATCATGCTGCCTGTCGTCCATAAACGCGCCTTCATGTGTACCCTCCAATTCACTTAAACGAGTGGGGAAAGATGCTGGATGGCCGAAATCTGGGATGTGTCTCCCGCTTTGGAAGCGGCACCGGCTGCCCAGGCCCCAGCTACCGTTGGACCGCTGGGGCCTGCCGCCTCCGCGCTAGACGTGTTATTGACGGGAAGCCAGAGGCAAATACTCGGATACAACTCCAATCGTGGTTCCGATTACTTCGCCTGAGACTACTAGCTCCACACGGCGATTCTGTTGGCGTCCTTCCGCGGTGTCATTCGACGCCACGGGTTGCGTCTTGCCGAATCCCCTCGACGTCATGGACGCCGCCGGGATGTTTTCTTTTGCGAGGTAATCGCGGACGGAACCGGCTCGTTGTTCCGAAAGCAACTGGTTCATGGTATCGGTGCCCACGCTATCGGTGTTGCCTTCGATGGCGAGTCTAAGGTCCGGGTAGGCAAGAACGATTCCGGATATTTTAGCGAGCTTCTCGCGCGCCACGGGACGAAGCGTGGATTTGCCGGTGTCAAACAATACATCCGACAGGCTCACGATGAGGCCACGGGCGGTATCGCGAGTGGCAAAAATGACGTTGAATTGTTGCAGCAGTTTGGCGCGCAGTTCTTCGCGATCCAGCACTGCTTGCTTGAGTTGCTGATCGGAGGAAGCAGCCGCGAGCCGGTTTCGGTCCGACTCCGCTTCCGCATTTCTTTGGCCCTGTTGTGCGTCCGCAGTGGCTTGGTTGGCGCCGGCGGCGGCGGCGCGATTCCGATCTGACTCGGCTTCCGCACTTCTTTGGCCCTGTTGAGCGTCCGCTGTAGCTTGATTGGCGCCAGCGGCGGCGGCGCGACTGCGATCTGACTCGGCTTCCGCATTTCTTCGTCCCAGTTGTGCGTCCGCGTTGGCTTGGTTGGCGCCGGCGGCGGCTCTATCAGCCTCTGCGCGTCCGCGGTTTGCATCGGCGGTGGCTGCTTCCGCATTCATGCGGCCCTGCATATCGTCTTTCGATTGCGCTCGGGCACTTGCCAGTTTTGCGGATTCCCGGTCCTTGTCGGCAGTGAGGCGATCCGCATCGAGGCGCTTCACGGCTATTTCCCGGGAGTCATCGGCCGTCTGCACAACTTCGCGCGAAAGGGAAATGAGCGCTTTCCGGTCGACGTGCTTCATCGTTCCCAGATCATCGGCCCGCTTCATCTGGCTGGCGGCCTTATCATAACTGGGGGCCGCGTAGGTCTCTGCTCCGGCTGACTGGGCGATACGCACGGCATTGCGCGCTTCAAAGAATTCAAGCGGCAATTTGGAATTCAACACGACCGGGTCAAAGTGATAGCCGGTGGGGATGTAGCCGCCCTTGTCGATGAGTTCATATTTGGCATCCACGGCTTCGCTGGTTCCAACCGTGTCCGGCCGAATCATGTTTTCCAGGATCACGACGTTGCTGGGACGGCGCACGGCGTAGTAAGGCTCCGCGGTCACGATGAGCGCAAAGGCCTGCAGGTCTGTCGTGACGTCCAGCTTGCTGCGATGATTGTCGCCCACCAGTACTTCGCCGACGTTTACGGACCGGCCCTCGGGAGATATCGCCCACAAGACGTAGGTGAGGTACTCCGTGCCAAACGAGGTGGGTTTATCCAAGCCCTTGAATTCCACTTTGATTTTCATGGCGCCACGCTTGGAGGCGACCTCGGCTTCGCCGGACGCGCCCGGCATCAGGTCGGTGCCTTGGAAATCTATCTTGGTCGAGCCACCGCGGTGGGCATATTTCACGGCAGGCGTTGTGCGGCTGACTACGCTCACGCTGTATGCCGACATTTGACTGTGTTCGTCGAAAGATGTGGTTTGGGCCTGAGCTACCGTTGCTGCGCCCAACATTGCAAGGACTGCCAAAAGCGCTGCGGAACTTTTCACGGTGAGTCTCCTTGAGAAGCGGTGAGGCTGCAGTATCAACGCTTGCGTACGCGAATACTGTGCTCTATTGCTCGTTTTGCGAAGATCGTAGAAAGAAGAGCAAATCTTCCGTGCTGGAGACTCTGCATCCGGGGGTGAGCGCCGGCTGTTCAACTTCGCAGATTTTGATGATGAGGTTTCAGTCTGGACGATGCGGATAAGGGCTGTGCACCCGGTGTACCGAACCGATCACTGCGCAGCTTGGCTCCCCGTTTCCGGCGGCAAATTCGCGCGGATCAGGGATTCCACTTGATTCCAAACGGTCGGATCACATTCAATTTGCGTGTGAGGTTTCACGAAGACACGATCGTACCAGGGATACTCCGGGCAGTTGAGGGCGCTCTTTTCATAGTCAAATCGGAAATTCCCGATGATCCGCGTCCGTGCCGCATCGGCGGCGCGAATGTCGTGATGTCCGTGAACAAATCCATTTGGCTGATAGAAGTTGGCGGCCTGAGCCACGTTGGCGGGGATCGTTGTGTCGTTGCTGCCGGGCCTGGAGACGCTATCCACTTGAAGGGTGAGGAGCACGGGGATGCCATCCTTTTCCAGTGCGCGCGCCAAATAGATGGATTGCGAGGCGCCCCAGCTATGCCCGTAAATGATGATTCGGGCATTCTGCTTCTCTTCCAGCGTTAGTGTTCCATCATGGTTTGTGTCCAGAAGCTTCACAATTTCCCGCTCGGCTCTCTCCCCGCGATAGCTCTCAAAGGTCTCCACATCTACTCCCGCGGGATACTGCTTGCGCAAACGCGCCGCGAGCTGAACTTCGCTGTGGACAGGATTATCATGCGCGATGAACCCGCCGACGAACCCGATGACGATGGCAGGCGGTTTTGCGGAACCCTCGTTCGCGGGAACAGGGTGAGCAGAAATAGTTCGGCCAGGGGTGAGGACAGCCACAAGGAAGAAAACACCAGCACCGATCGAACGAAGCATCCAGTGGAGTAGGGTGGAGCAAACCATTTGGTGTGTGCGCCCATGAAA
The DNA here is from genome assembly GCA_963811715.1 of Terriglobia bacterium. Lineage (GTDB taxonomy): Bacteria > Acidobacteriota > Terriglobia > Acidiferrales > UBA7541 > Palsa-360. The sequence goes on along the minus strand of CAWESM010000001.1, from coordinate 28,556 downwards.
AATATACTTGTCTGCTTTTTGCCTCATTCGGCCACCAGTATTGCGGGTGCGGGCTCTGCTGGGGGCCCGCCAGAAGATGTCCTAACCCTAGCGCTGGGCACCGATGGGGCGCGTGGCGCGTGGCCGCCGGCAACAGCCGGACCCGGAGATCACCAACTTCAATTGATCGAGCGACGTCAGTACGTTCTGCCAGCGACCCTGGTCCTTCTTCGTTTCGATCGGCGCGGAGAGGTCGGAATAAAATTGTAGAATATTGCCGCGCAGGTCCGGCGTGGTCAGATCGAACTTCCGGTCAGTCAGCTGGCCCAGCAATTTTGCATAGGTGTCGTCTGTGAGCGAGTATTCAGCCGCCGTGGTTGCTTTGCCCGTGTCAAAATCACAGTTGGCAAGTTGCAGTGAGCCGGCGCCGAACTTGTCTAAGATAAATGCGGTATTGATCGACGGTCGTATTGATGCTTTTGAAATATAAGTCTTCCGTCTGCGGCGTGGGATTGTTGAACGCCAGCGCCTTGAAGGGGCCGATTTTGGGCATGTATCGCAAGACCACCGACCAAAAGCGAACGCCGAAATCGGGCTTTGTCGTAGTCCTTTCCCCAGTCTTTTTCATATTCAGAGCGCGACAGACGATAGAGGAACTTCTTTTTCGCAAAATTGGGCGTCTCCTTCATCATGTCCTTCTTGTGGGTCCGCAAGCGCGACCTTGGTCATTTCCGGGATCATCCGGCTGACAGCAAAGCGGTAGGAGCCGATGGCGAGATCCTCATGTGCCAGCACGTCCTTCAATTCCACGCCGTAAACGATCGGGAAGGTCCGCTCCAGCAACGGCTTGGACACTTGGAATCCGATGAAATCGTGATACTGCTGCGACGCATAGCGATTTTTCGCCACTTGCACCATGTCAAATCCGAACTCGGTCTTCAGATGCGCGGTATGGTCCTCCGCGTACCTGACGGAATTGCCGTACTTCGCCCGCAGCTTCGGATATTGAATAGAAACGGCCTGGTTGACGGCCGGATGGCCGGCGATATCCGAAGCATAGTGCGCAAGCGCGCCCAAGGCAAAGGCGTACTCGTCCGCATCCTGGCTCTGCGACAGCAGCTCGCGAACGAAGTCACCACTGCGAACGTAGTGCACCAGATCGCTGAATTCCACACTCCCAAGCGGATAGTAGCCGAGGTCCTGGATCACGGCGCCGCCATAGGCATACCCGTGTGCTTCCGTGATTTGCTCTTCCGTCAGCCCGGGAAATCGCTGGAGGAGAAGCGGCCGGATCTCATCGGTCCACACCAGGTCCACGATTTCCTCGTGGGTGAGGACGGAGTATGCGAACAAGCTACTGGCGCACAGAAGCATGACCAGAAAGACTCCGGCCACGCGGACACCCCTTACACCCCAGCGACGGGAACGGGATCGATTTGCTTGTCCTGCGGAACTTTTAGGGAATCTTGTCTTAATTCGGTCTTCTGAGTTCATGGACAAGTCTCTTCGCTTCCTTCATTCTCTCTTTGTAAAACGTGGGGCTAAGAGGGACTCTTTTTCCTCCCAAGCGCAAATGTTCCTTGGTGTCTTTTTTAGCGAGAAATAGGGAAAGCGCTACGTATGTCTTGATTTCTTTCTCCAGAAAATTCACTACGCGTTGCCTGGACTCATTCATGGCTGACCTCCAGCCCGACGGGTTCATGGATTACTGGGCGCAATCCGCGAACCCGGCGGCGAACAATCTAAAAACATCCGAGAAGCACAAGAACAAAAACGATGATGTTAGAGCACGACGCTGATTGCGAAGCGCGCGCCGGGATAGTACGGGTCGTACATATAATACCCGCCGTCCACGTAATCAATGTAGACGTCGTCGGTGTAATACCAATCTACCGGCCACGGTTCCACGAATCCAAACCAAAAACCGCCGTACTGGAAGCGAGAATATCCGCTGACCATAACAGGGGTGCCAATGCGGAATTCATGCTGACGGCCAAAATTGGATTGGAAACGCTCCTCCGGAATTCGACCGCTCCCTCTAACACTGAGGGCGAGCGCTGGCTGTGCGCGTTGTGTGGCCTCCTCCTGCTGCGTGCGCTGGGGCCGTTGTGAAGACGCAGCCTGCTGCGGACGCTGCTGCTGTTGTTGCATTGCAGAGCTGTCCTGCTGCTGGCGCTGCCCTTTGGCTTGTTGCTGCGGTTTCGCGGAGTTGTCTTGCTGCTGACCTGGCTGCTGTTGCTGCCCCTTGACTTGCTGCTGTGATTGGACCACAGAACCGTCCTGCTGCTGACGCTGTCCTTTGGCTTGTTGCTGCGGTTTCGCGGAGCTGTCTTGCTGCTGACCTGGCTGCTGTTGCTGCCTCTTGACTTGCTGCTGTGATTGGACCGCAGAGCCGTCCTGCTGCTGACGCTGTCCTTTGGCTTGTTGCTGCGGTTTCGCGGAGCTGTCTTGCTGCTGACTTGGCTGCTGTTGCTGCCTCTTGACTTGTTGCTGTGGTTGTTTTGCAGAGTTGTCCTGTTGCTGGCGCTGCCCTTTGGCTTGTTGCTGCGGCTTCGCGGAGCTGTCTTGCTGCTGCCCCTTGGCTTGCGGTTGTGGTTGCTGGGGCTGTTGACCTTGCTGCTTATCGGTTTGCGGCTGGTCTTGTCTTGCAGGCCTGGCCGGCTGTTGTTGCTTTTCAGCAGGCTTGGTCTGCGGTTGCTGCTTCTCCTGGTCCTTCGGTTTATCTTGTTGCTCCTGGCGTGAGTGAGCCGGAACAGTCCATCCGAGAATCAGAAATACGGCCGAGATACCAATAACTCGAATTGATTTCACCATTTTGTCTCCTTTTTAAGGTGCGCCCATACGCCCACCACGCTTTGCACGTGGTGCGGGTCTTGTGTCCGATCTTTGATTCCTGAAAGCGGCCCGCAGATTTTCCTTCTGCCGTTCATTCAGCCGCGCTTGTTATCCGATGCGGAGTCGGGAGAGGGAGTGGAGCAATCCAAATGCGTTGAGGAGCCACATCACCACGCAAATGACGACCACTGCGTTCAAGATCGACTTAATGGAACTCGCCATGGGGATGAACTGGTTAATCAGCCAGAGGATGACCCCTACGACGATCAATGTGAACAGCACTTGTACTAAAGGCATGATCTTAATCTCCTCGTTTTACTGCACGCGCTTCTGTTCGACTGGCAGCATGATACGAGCATCGAACGCAGGAAGCTGTTCACTTGTGCACAACTTCTAATCTTAATGAATCATGGTTCGGACGAACTGGTGAGTTGGAAAGCGCCGAACGTTCGGGCAGCGTGTGCGGGCTCCTCTTTTTTTCGCTGAAGGCTTGGCGGGCGTGGGCTCTACTTGGGGCCCGCCGGAACTTAGTCCGATTTCCGCCGGAGCGAATTCCGAGTACGGTGTGCGTAATTGGACATACAGCCCATTGCACTTTGAGGCAGGATGCTTTGGCAGATGCACTGTGCGCGAGGCCAGTGGTGCTTACTACTTCAGGTTCAGAATGGATGCGGCAAGCGACAGTGGATTCCATGGAGAGATGGTGTTGAAACAAAAGAAACTCTTGCCTGTCAATTGGGAAACTATCCTTGCGGGAATTGCTGGCGGCAACACTGCCGTGGAGTACGGTCGCAAAACGTAAAATCTTCTGGCAAGGCCAGCCCTGCGGATTCGGTCTTCTACATAAGGAAAGGCAAGGTTAAGCTGGCGGTTACATCCAAACAAGGCAAGGAAGCCATTGTCGCCGTGCTCAGCGCCGGCGACTTTTTCGGGGAAGGCTGCCTCGCAGGCCAGCCGTTGCGCATCGCAACGGCTTCCGCGATGTCCGACTGCACTTTGATCCGGATCGAACGGCCGGTAATGACTCGCATGCTCCACGAGCAGCATGACGTCTCGGAATTGTTCGTTACGCACCTGCTTTCACGCAACATCCGGTTTGAAGCGGATCTCGTGGACCAGCTTTTCAATTCCAGCGAGAAACGCCTGGCCCGAATCCTCTTGTTGCTGGCGCATTTTGGCAAGGAAAGCAAAGCCGAGGCTGTCCTCCCGCGAATTAATCAGGAACACTTGGCGCAAATGGTCGGCACGACCCGGTCGCGGGTCAGCCATTTCATGATGAAATTCAAGAAGCTTGGCTTTATCGATTACGCCAACGGTTTGACGGTCCACAGCGGCCTTTTGAGCGTGGTTCTGCACGATTGATCTCCACCGCAAACCCTGCATTTCCGTGGCCCACCTAAAGGCACAGTTTCTCGCCCGCCTCCAGAATGTGCTGTTTTGACCAGAGACATGTGCCGTAATGAACTGACACGGTAAATGCCGACACGTATAAACGTTGTGCCTCCACCTGCCAGCCAGAATCTGGTCAAGGGTGGACGACCCTAAAGGGGAACAATTCGTTTGCGAAACCAAAAAACCGAGAAGCCAAAGCGCCTCGATTTCTGTGCGGCGATTAAGTTTGTGTAGCAGAAACGTAGAAATACCGCGACTTACAAAGAGGTACCAAAATGAAGCGATTCAAATTTGTGGCGATGATCTGCTGTTTTGCGCTTGTGGCCCTGGCAGTTGCACCCCAGGTCAAGGCCGATACCTTTGACAAAAAAACTATAATCACGTTCAGTGAGCCATTCGAAGTCCCGGGCGTGGATTCCCAGGTCCTGCCGGCTGGCACGTATGTCTTCAAGATTTTCGACTCGTGGTCCGATCGGAACATTGTCCAGATTTTCAGCGCTGACGAAACACATGTTTACACAACGATCCTCGCCATCGCCAACTACCGTTTGAAAGCGACCGACAAGACGGTATTGACGTTTGGGGAACGAGCCGCCGGCCAACCGGAAGCGATTAAGGCTTGGTTTTATCCGGGACAAACTTGGGGCCAGGAATTTGTCTACTCAAAGAAACGGGCTATCGAATTGGCAAAGATCGTAAAGGAACCCGTCCTTGCGATGCCGATCGACACAACAGCAGCAGTGCCAGTTGAAACATTGCGAAGTGTACCGGTCGCGGCGATCAAACCAACTGGCGACGAAATTCCAGTCGCTGAAGTAGTCCAAGCCCCGCCAGCAGCAGCCGTGGCCCAGGCCCCGCGAGCAGCAGCCATAGCTCAGGCTCCGCAGGCCACACTCGTCGCGCAAGCCCTACCTAAGACGGCCAGCTCATTGCCGCTATTTGCGTTGATCGGGCTGCTGTCACTGTTCGCAGGCTTCACTCTCCTGATTATTACGAAGCGATCCGCGTAAATCAGGGACATGGATGTATTGTGTAGGGGACAGGTGAATTTGACCTGTCCTCGTGGGCGGTAAGGTCCGCAAACCGGGACGACCGCTCAATTTCCACAAAATACCGGAGGATCAAGACGGTATCGGAATCGAAAGAGCTTATGAAACGACGCGAGTGTCAAAACCTCTGTCTGCTCTCGTTCTTCTTTCTGATCATCTTACCCGGCGTCGCCGTGTCTCGGGTGCGCGGTCTACTGGGAGCCCAACGGAATCAAGGCGTCCCACAACCTACGCAGGTTGCCCCGTACGCGATTCGATCGAATGTGGACTTGGTTGTCTTGCGGGCAAGCGTGAGGGACCACAATGGCGCTCCGGTCTCCGGACTCACACAGGAAAACTTCCAGGTCTACGAAGATAAAGTCCTGCAACAAATTGAGTCTTTTACTCACGAAGATATCCCCGTCACAGTTGGATTGGTGATTGACAACAGCGGAAGCATGCGACGGAAGCACTCCGAGGTGATTGGCGCCGCCCTGGGGTTTGCGCGCTCCAGCAATCCAAAGGATGAGATATTCGTGGTTAATTTCAACGAGCACGTTTCGCTGGGCCTTCCAGCGAACTCGCCATTCACAAGCAATGCGGCTGAATTGGAAACAGCCCTATCCAGGAATGTCATCACCGGCATGACGGCCCTCTACGACGCGATTTCTGCTGGCCTCGAGCAATTGCAGAAGGGCAAATGGGACAAGAAAGTGTTGATCGTGGTCAGCGATGGGGGCGACAACGCCAGCAAGCGCAACCTGGCCCAAGTCATGTCCATGGTGAATCAGTCGGACGCGGCCATTTACACCATGGGGATATTTGACGAGAACGACGAGGATCGGAACCCGCGTGTGCTCAAGAAACTGTCACGAGCTTCCGGCGGAGAGGCGTTTTTCCCCAAGACTCTGCAGGAGATTCTCCCGATTTGCGAACAGATCGCTCATGACATTCGCAGCCAGTACACTATCACCTTCATACCGGCGAGCAAGAAGCGAGCTGGGGCCTATCGGGCGATCGAGGTGAAGGCGCGCGAGATGCCGGGAGGCAGACGTTTATCTGTCAGCACACGTCCCGGTTATTCCGCACCCTCGAATCTTCACGCCTTAGACGGCAGCCAGAGCAATCGGCCATGAGGGTGCGGATTGCACGGCCACTGTCTACTTTGAAGCGTGACAATGATCCGTCGGGCTCCCCTCCTTGCGTCAGGACGAGCAAGCGGAGCCCGCCTTCGGGGTTGCTGCGATGGAGCCGGAACGCTTTCCTCGTTACCGGCGTTTTGGCCCTGGGTTACTGCGGCTATGTTCTGGTCGACACGAAACTTTACCAAGCCGATCAAGTCCGTCGCTTTCAGCAACAATTGAGCAGTATGCGCGCGCCACTCGCACGCGCGGGCGGCGTTGGCGATCTGCCTGTCGCTCCGGCCCCAGGGGGAGCGTTGGGGAGTATCGAAATACCCAGGATCGGCGTTGCGGCGATGATTTTGGAAGGCACGGACGGACGAACTTTGCGGCGCGCGGTGGGGCACATTCCGGGTACGTCTCTTCCAGGGCATCCGGGAAACGTCGCCATCGCCGGGCACCGGGACACATTTTTCAGGGCGCTGCGCAATGTTCAGCAGGACGACGAAATCAGATTGAGCACGCTGGACGGATCGTACCGCTATTTGGTGGATTCTACCCAAGTGGTCGCGCCGGAGGACACGCAGGTGCTGGACGATTCCGGTGACACGATTCTTACCCTGGTCACCTGTTATCCTTTCTATTTTGTGGGGCCCGCTCCGAAGAGGTTCATTGTCCGCGCGCACAAAATTCCAGGATGAACGAGGATGTCGCCATCGCGTTCTTCAAGAGGACTTGACCCCATTCCAGACGTGCAGGAAGCTCTCGGCCGTGGCTGTCGCGACATCCCGCCTAGTGTTTCATGGTGCGCGGTTCAACGCTGCATGGATGTTTCCCTTGGTGGCTCTCCTCTCGGCCAGAGGCCTCCTAAGCGCAGCACCATCCTCAAGTTGGTCGAGTCCGCGCAGAATCATGGAAACAATTTTCTTGTGGGTGCCAGGTCGTGAATGAGGAATGCTCTCCCGAAAACCTGTGCCAGATTAAGAGTTCACCCCACGCGTGTTTTCGCGGGCCATGTGCACTGATCCTTGTTCGCCGGTGCTCGCGAGGCACCGGTTGCCCTGGCGCGATTAGAAACGGCCGTCTTGCGCGTTCCCGCTTGATCTTCTTTCACTCTTGATCGCCAGCAACGAAGCAGTTCGCGTCGGAATCGGAGGAAATATTGGAATTCTTGAAATTCTTAGCAAGAAGAGTTCGCTTGCTTTTCGGAGAAGGAGGCGCAATTCAAAAATTCTAGTGTCTGCTCTAATGTCTGAAGCGGTCCTTCTTTTCACCAACTTGGAGCGGGAAAGATTATGCTCAGCACCTCAAATGGGCGGCTATGGTGCACAGTTCCTGCACAGTTGGCTGGAGACTTGCCAACGGGAAATCCCAAAATGCAGTAGAATCCATGCTTACCAACTGTCGGGGCGTAGCGCAGCCTGGTAGCGCGCCTGCCTTGGGCGCGGACCGACCGACTCCAATAGCTCCATTCCCTATTTTGGCTTCTCTGTGTTTTCAGTAATTTGGGGAATCTGCTTTTCGCTCAAAGCTAACCCCAATGGCATGAAAACATCGGATTCTGGCACAGTTTTGGCACAGGGGACGCGCCTGCTCCGCGCCGATGCTTGCAAAGCAACAGACTCTCATCCCCCAATTCTATTGTCTATTTTGGTTTCTAATGCTTTGAACAAATTGGGGAATCTGCTTTTCGCTCAAAGCTAACCCAATGCACTGAAAATCTTTGATTCGTGCACAGCTTGTGCACAGCAGTACCGTATCCTCGGGACTGATCTTCAGCGATTGTTGTCGCGCCTGCTTCATCGGTGCCATTCACCTTCCGGCGGGGGTTGAAGCGTCAAACTTCAAAATCTCTTCTCAAGTCGGAAGCGTTGGAAACATCGTCGGCGCCATTTGCGCGGCGAATTCCTTGAAGACGCGCACGGGGCGCGTGATGTAACGATTGCTCAGATGGACCACCCACAGATGGAAGATGCTGAAGCGCCATTGCGGCATGACCTCGACGAGCCGCCCGTCACGCAGCAGCTCAGGCTGCACCAGCGGCGGAAGGTCGCCAATGCCGGTGCCCGCCAGCAGCGCGGTCGCAAGGCCAGCGTAGTCGTTCATCGAGAGGAAAGGCTGGAACGTCAGCGTCTCTTTTTTCTTTCCGTTCGCATGAGCGAAGTTCCAGGTATTCACGGGCGTCCAAAACGAGAACGCGAGTAGCCGATGGTCGAGCAGGTCCGGCGGTGTTTTGGGCGGCTTGCACTTTGCCAGGTAGACCGGGCTCGCTACAAGCTGATGCCGGTAGGTCAGGATTCTGCGCGCGACGAGCGACGAATCTTTGAGTTGCTCTCCGACCTTGAACACCAAGTCGACGCCCTCGGCGATTTGATCGACAATCCGGTCGGTGATGAAGACCTGTACGCGGACGTCAGGGTAGGATGCCTGGAATGCGCCGACCAGTGGCGCAAGCAACGAGTCGGAGATGCTGGGTGGCGCGGAAAGCCGCAATACGCCCGAGACGTTCGACAGATGGTTCGAAGCGATGTTGTCGACCGATTCGCTCAGTTCCGCGCTGTGCCGGGCATGTTCGAGAACTTCGGACCCGATATCAGTGAGCCGCAGGCTGCGCGTCGAACGTTCGAGCAGACGGACGCCGAGTTGGTCCTCCAGGTCGGCCACGCGGCGGCTGACAGTCGAGGTCGGCATTTTGAGGCGGCGCGCCGCTTCCGAAAAACTATTCGCCTCAACTACCTTGGCGAAAATCATCAGCGAATTGAGATCTGTCATCGTTCTCCTCCGCTCCGATGCTTCGTCAAGAGATTATCCCAAATTTGGGAAATTCATTTGCAGTTTCTCCCGCTAGTCTCAAAGATGGGATAAGCCTATAGTCCCTTTTGGACTCATCCTCGAACACAAAGGACCGAAACCATGAATGCAGACGAAAAAGCAGTCGCCGCTGTACTAGCCAAGTATCAAGACGCATTGAATCAATCCGATACCAACGCGGTGATGAAGCTCTACGCTTCCGATGGCGTATTCATGCCGCAGCACTTCCCGTCCAGCGTCGGAGCCGACGCGGTCCGTAAGGCGTACGACTCGGTGTTCACTGCCATCACGCTGAGCGTCAATTTCAATATCGCCGAAATACACCAGATTGCGCCCGAATGGGCAATCGCGCGCACCAATTCCGCCGGGACGGTTAAAGTCAAAGCCACTGGCGGGGGCGGCCCGGAAGCCAACCAGGAACTCTTCGTGTTCCAGAAGATCGACGGGACCTGGAAGATCGCGCGCTACTGTTTTTCCACCACGAACCCACCGCGCGCATAAAACGAAAGGAACTGAATGATGACCACCATGAAAGCCGCAGTGCTTCGCGAAGCAGGTGGGCCGGAGGTTCTGAAAATTGAGAGCCTCCCCGTCCCTACGCCGCAGAGCGGCGAAGTCTTGATTCGCGTGAAAGCGTTCGGACTCAACCGCTCCGAACTGTTCACGCGGCAGGGTCATTCGCCCAACGTGAAGTTCCCGCGCGTGCTGGGCATCGAGGCGGTCGGACTCGTCGAGTCAGCGCCAGGAAACGAGTTTCGCAAGGGCGATATCGTCGCGACTGCGATGGGTGGCATGGGGCGGGAATTCGACGGCGGCTACGCCGAATTTACCTGCGTGCCCGCGAAGCAGGTGCAGGTCCTCAAGACCGAACTCCCCTGGGAAACGCTGGGAGCCATCCCGGAGATGCTGCAAACGGCTTGGGGCTCGCTGTTCAAGTCGCTTCGTCTTGAAAAAAGCGAGCGTCTGCTGATTCGCGGCGGCACCACCTCGGTTGGTCTGGCGGCCGCGGCCATCGCTAAAAGCCATGGTGCCTTCGTCGCCGCGACGACTCGTAACCCTGACCGCGAAAAGTTGCTGCGTGCCAGCGGTGTCGATCAGGTGTTCATCGATACCGGGTCGATCGCCCAACAAGTCCAGGAGGTCTGTCCGAAAGGGGTCGACAAAGTGCTCGAACTCGTGGGCACCACGACGCTGAAAGATTCGCTGCGTTGCGCCAAACAGCGCGGCATCGTTTGCATGACCGGCATTGTCGGCAACAAATGGGCGTTCGACAATTTCGCCCCCATGGAGGCGATCCCCACTGCGGTCTGCCTTACGAGCTATGCCGGCGAATCGGATGATTTCATGCGGACGCCGCTCGAAGAATTGGTCGAGCAGATCGCCGCGGGTACGCTGCACGTCCAAGTCGGCAAAAACTTCCACCTTAACGAGATCGTTGAGGCGCATCGCTGCATGGAAGAGAACAAAGCGGGTGGAAAGATCGTCGTGCTGACCTAGCAGCGCTCCAGAGGGGGAACGGCTCAATACCTCCCAGAATTCGTGCCAAGGAAGACGACCAATGTTGGAGTACATTTAACGCCGCGTCAGAGGGCTGGCGTCCTCCGTTTATTGCCCTATTGCTTTTTCGATGCGCGGGTCGGGGAGCAGCCACATGACGGCGACCATAACGTAGCAGGCGCAGGCGATCCACGGCTGCACGAACGACAGGGGAATTGCCGCTGCGTAGACCACGATAGACAGCGCGCCCTTCCTGTCATTTCCAATCGATGCCGCCAGCGTTGAATCTTTTCCGTGGTGGGCGATCAGTGTCTTCGTCAGAAGGAAATACGCGGTTCCGGCGAAAAGTAACACCACCCCGTATAACGCCACCGGCCAAGGCGCAAAATGGTTCTCCCCCATCCAGGCGGTAACGAACGGGGTCAACGACAGCCAAAACAACAAATGTAGATTCGCCCACAGGATGCCACCCGTAACATGCTTCGCCGCCTGCAGGAGGTGATGATGGTTGTTCCAGTAGATGCCGACGTAAACGAAGCTCAGGACATAGCTGAAGAAAACAGGAAGGAGTGGCTGCAAGGCCGCAAGACCGGTTCCTTGTGGAGACTTCATTTCCAGCACCATAATGGTGATGATGACCGCGAATACCCCGTCACTAAAAGCCTCCATGCGGCCCTTGGTCATCTTTCCTACTCCTTTTTTTGGTTTGCGGGTTAAGCGGGAGCAGCCAGTTACGGGCCGCTTCCCCCCAACGCCCATCGCCTTGGCTTCAATGCCAGTTTTCGCAAAAGCCCCGAGAGTGTATTTCACGCGTAAATTCTTCTGCTGTATGGACGAAATCCCTAGATGCTGGTTGCACTACCAGTCAAGGTTCCTGAACAAGTTGCCTGTTGAGTTGTTCAGACATGATCACTGCAGGAGAGCTTCCCAATCCGGTGGGACACTTCCCGCTGGGCCTGGTGCCGGCTGAGTCGCTGGGTGCGAATGAGGCGGCAGCAACTCCACGCCCTTGATCATCCGCTGCTTTTCGTAGTCAAAGAACCAGTCCTCACCTGGTTCGAAGCTCGCAATCACAGGATGTTTCGTTGCTGCGCTGTGTTTTGACGCGTGTTGGCTTGGAGAACTGTCGCAGCATCCGATATGCCCGCACTCGGTGCATCGACGAAGGTGAAGCCACCAGCCTCCCGCTGCCAGACATTCCACACAGCCATCCCCACTTGGCTTTGAAGCAGGGTTAATTCCTGGATGATCTTTCTTCATCGCTGCTTTCTCCTCGCTGTCGTGTGTCCAAAACACATATTCCGGACTAGAGTTTCGCCTATCCCCAATTGCCGAAGACCATCTCTCCCAAAGCTTTCCGCTCTCGGCGCGCGTCCTCCAACTGCTTGTACTAGAGACGCAATCAGGCGGCGGAGGTGGTCCTCCGCCCCTGCGACTGGGCTAGAAAAGATCTACCGCGCCATACTTCCATACGTTATGACTATCTCCTCATACCCTCATTCTTTATCGTCCCATCGGACATAAATTAGGGCAGTGCGAACATGACTTGGCAACCACACATCAACACCGGCTAAGCGATTAATCCAGCGCGGTTGAAGTTCCTTGACCGAGTCGTTCGTGGCCTTGTCCAGGAGCACCTTGAACAAAAGGAATTCATTGTCCGTTCCAATGGTTTTCGCAGCTTCACCAGTAACGGCAGCTTGGTCCATGTTGTTATGAACGCGTTTAACCGTGTTGTAGACGTCCATGGTGAACTCTTTGGTCGTCTCAACGTCTTCCTTCGTCCCTATGCTCGTAAGATGGCCGCCAACAAAGGTGTCAAAGTTATAGGCAAGGAGTTGATCGAATACCTTCAGATACTCATGGAAGTTCGTCGTAATATCGAATCCCTGGAAGGGAGCATAGCCAGGGGTTACGCAGTCAACGGCCATTAAGAATTTGGCTTTGGGGATGTAGATGAAAAGATCGCCTTCATTCGAATGATAACCATGGCGGGTGAGCTCGACAGTCTGGCCTCCAAGTGTGAGCGTCTTCTCCGTTTTGAATGTTACGTTCGGCGACAACCGATTCGGATCTTTCATTTCCTTCAGAAAGTCGCCGACAGTGTCGAGAGCAACGATCTGGAGACCTTTGATGTTCTTGAACGCTGCTGAGCCACCGATATGATCTTTGTGTTCGTGAGAGTAGACAAGCATCTTGATCGGCTTGTCGGTCACGTTTGCAATCGCTGACGGAATACTCTTTCCGAAGCTTGCTGGAGCATCAAAGACAATGACCCCTTCATCGGTTACAAGGAATGCAGATTGCCATCCGTTATCGGAGATGACGTATACGCCTCCCCCAACGCTGTGGACCGCATATCCAAGCTTTGGATCGATTTTCCAAACCTGCGCCTTCACCGAAGGCAAAAGAGGAACATACTTTTGCAATTTTTCTGGTGAATCCTCTTGTGAGGACTGAGCCGAGACGTTAACGCAAAAGACGGTAGCAAGCAGCAATAGATATATGAGGTTTTTCATTTTTGAGTCTCCTTGTGACTGATTTGCCTTCTTTAGTCGTCAGGTGACGATGACCGAAGAGTATGGGAACGCCCTGCTTTCCACTAGGCGGCAAAGCCGGGAATTAGATTTCCATAATTGGGATGATTTCGACTCCAAAGCCGAGGTGATTCGAGTGACGCAGATGGCGTTCGGCGCAGAAAAGAAAATGATTTCAGCACCCTCGACGATCAAACAGACGGCGCAGACCGTCCTGTGACGAGCGTGAAAAAGGGCACGTTCTATACAAGGCTGCCGTCGATATGCAAGCGTTCGCCACTAGCCGCCTACAATTGGTTCTGCGAACGTTCGCAGGATCTCGAACGCATCTTCAACTTGCCCGGATAGGCCGCACTCGCGAGCGAGTGCCTCATACGGTTTCTGCCAGTCAGCGGGAGGTCCTGGGAGCGTGCCTGGCATCCGGTGCGTCTTGCGGCGCTCAAATGTAACGCGGATTGCTTCAATGACTTTGTTGCGCGTCAGCGTCGCGGACTGAATCAATAGAACCATGTCTACGAGATCTCGCACGCGAGTATTCGCGGCACCGCGTCGTGGCAGAGTGTAGGCGTGAAGTTTTTCGGCAAACTGTTGCTCGCGAGGGATCATGTACAGCGACGGGCTCGGAATGCCGGCAAACCCCAGCCAGTCGCGCCCTTCAATGACTTCGAGCGGCTCCATCACGGCATCACCTATCCCTACGTCTAGGTGGAATCCAACGAATACGCGGCCATCAAGGCGAGCTTCGACCGGAAACCTCGCGCCACCGTACGGGGCAGCATCTAGGTCAGCAATTGGCTCACCTATCGTGTAAATGAAGAAGTCGTCACTACTGAATGCAACGGCTTCTTGTAGCTTCTCCAGCACGGCCAGATTCTTCTTGTCGTCTTTCTTCTCGTCAGAACTGACGACGCTGCGCATTGTCAGGTCAATGTCCTTTGTCGTGCGCGCGGCCTTGATTCGCAACTCCATCGCATAGCCGCCCTTCAATGCCCAAGGTAGCTCGCGAGGTTGTGCGGCCTGAAAGAGTCGCGCCAAGAGCCGGTCGAAAGCAACCTGACGGCGCACACGCTGCAAGTCAACGCGTTCCTTCATGGCAATATCCTGGAGCCTGTCCTCCAGTGCCCTTCGAAAGGCTCCGGCTGTCGCGTATCTCTTGGGCTCCATCAAGCAGCTACTTTCCGAAAAATGGTTCGCAGCTGCTTGTCATCCGCGAGGTGTTTTCTAGCCTCTGCAAGTTCGCTCCTGCGAATGAGCCCTCGCCGCAGCCCCTCACGCAGCGCTTGCCGAAGAGTTGCCAGTGGCACATCTCCGATTTCGAGCAGAGCAAGAATCGTTCGCATTGGCTTTGTTACGCGCACTCCATTAGCAACTCCTATGTCGCTCTGGGCGAGATCTTCGAAATGCAGGACGAGCACGCGGGGGATTTCACTATTTCGCCGGAAGTTTCTCGGTACAGTTATGTGCAGCTTCGCTGGCATCACGTCCGAAAGATCGTGTAGGCTCAGAGCAGTTTGATGGCTGTAGACTCCCTGGGCGACCTCTCCCCGATTCCTGGACCAGAGCGACCAAAGCATCAGGTCAGGGCGCTCGCCTCGCGGAAAGCTGGCCAGTCGATAGATTCCCCGATGCTCACGAATCCAGTTTCCCGCCTGAACGTGGTACGGGTGAGTATTCTCCGCGAACCCCGCAGATTTAGCCTGCTTAGTCGTGAAGAAGCCCTGCTGCACTTCCGCTATCTCATAGAGCCGCTTGGCTGCTTCTTTCCGCATGACACAATACTACAACTTATTTGAGGTATTGTGTACCTGTTAATGCCCGTAGAACAGAGCTGACGGCAGTCTAGGGGCACGCCAGAAATCTTCCTTGACATCATCGTCACTTTTGCCGATGATTCGTAGCGATGAGGTATCCAGGAGGCAAAGGAAAGACCTACCAGCAAATCATAAATCTCCTACCACCGCATACCAAATACATCGAAACACATCTCGGGGGAGGTGCAGTCCTTCGGCATAAGAAACCATCTCCCAAATCAATCGCGATTGACCGAGACCCAAAAGTGATCGAGTACTGGCGTCAATACTTTCCCTCATTTGCTTCATACATGGAAGGCGACGCTTTGGAATATCTGACAAGGACTAATTTCATTGGAGATGAGGTCGTGTACTGTGACCCGCCCTATCTCCCAAGTACCCGCCGACGCAATCGCGTCTATCGCTATGACTACGACAAGCACGACCATGAGCGTTTGTTGGAAATTGTCCGTCTGCTACCTTGCAAGGTTCTCATCTCTGGGTACCCATCCCAACTTTACGATGTGCAACTCCGCGAATGGAACACGCGCACGTTCCCATCAAAAACACACAGTGGAGTCCGATTGGAGCAACTTTGGTTTAACTACGACCCTCCGAAATGCTTGCACGATGCTCGCTATTTAGGGGCTGATTTTCGCAAGCGTCAGAATTTCCGACGACGCGCAGATCGACTAAGACAACGCATCTCGTCTCTTTCATCCCAAGAACAACATTTCCTGTCCGAATGGCTTACCGAACGTCTTTCTGGAGGTTAAATATGCCAGTCTTCTACTATTTGAAAGACGAGCAAACAATGCAACGAGACATGCCGGAACCTGAATCCTACGTGCTGCCCAACGTCTTTTGGGGTCGCCCTGAAGTTTTCTTTACTCCAGCCTATTGGATGACACAATATTGGATGCGCGAAGGCAATTTCTCTCCCCGCAGTCACAGCTTGGGAGAAACACTCGAAGAAGAGGTCGTTGCTTGCCTACTCGGTGGTCACGGCATCCCAGCAGAAGTCGCACTTGCGGCCTTCGAGCGTCTACGGAGTCGGGGTCTACTTTCCAGTCCTTGCCCAGATTCGGATGTCTTGTCGAAGAACCTTCGTGAACCGCTGATTGTTGCTGGTCGTCAAATCACTTATAGATTTTGGTCGCAAAAAGCCAATTATATTTCCACTGCCCTCCGAACACTCAACGAGCAACCCGCACCACATAAATCACCCTGTGCATTAAGGGATTATCTGATGCGTCTTCCAGGAATAGGACCCAAGATAGCTTCATGGGTAGTGCGGAACTGGCTCGGCTCCAATGAAGTCGCCATTCTGGACATTCACATTGTTCGGGCTGGGCAACTGATGAATCTGTATTCGATGGAAGACCGCGTGGAAACGCACTATTTTAGAATGGAACAGCGATTTCTCGTCCTTGCCTCAGCAATTGGCGTACCTCCCGCAGACCTTGATGCTCTCATTTGGTCCGAGATGAGGCGTACCCCCCGCCTCGTGGCACGTGTGTTAGGCATGGCAACCAAACATAGGCTGGGTCTCATGTGAATTCCTCCGTCTTGCCAATCCAAGCTAGGCCACTCGCCATTGGCCGAAACGGTAGATTGGAGACAACATTTTCTAATGACGATGTGCCGGTTGAACCAAGAATCCTGAATGCAAGTCCCAGCGCCGCTGCCACGAGTGCCGCATGCCCAAACAAGACGCTTGCATCGCGCAATATGAGCGCCGAAGCATTCGCGTAGTAACTTCCTACGAGATCTCTGTCACTTATTAGTGCCACCAAAGTGGCTTCACAAGAGCCAAAGAGCTGCATTGCTCTTGCCCGAAGTTGTGACGAAGCCTCTGCATCTACAATCAAGTCTCCCAAGGCATGTTCTTCCGAAATGTACGCTGACCATTGGCCGTTGGGGCTTCCCAGAATGATGTGTGCCGGGTGTAGTGCGCCCATTGAGCCCACGAAACGCCTCTGTCGATTTGGGTCCTCAGAATGAATAGACTGGACCGACGCACAGTAGTAAAGCCAAGTCGCGAGATCACTCACCGGAATTGGCATAAAGTGTTCCGCCGAACGACGCTCAGCCAAAGCCAAGAGAAACGATGTCGGTATCGGAGCGGGTTTGGGCAGCGGAGTCTTACGCGTGACCGGTAACGGAATTCTCTTCGACCAGACGGAACCATCGAGTCTGATCGGCTCTTCATCAGTAATCGTCATATCCCAGCTCCCGCATGGACTCTCGATGCTTGTTACAGCCCCTGCATCGACCACAGGCATATTCCGAAATGTGACACGAATGAGCCCACGCCAGAATCTCGAATGGTATAGCCGCTCGTCTACAGAGCGCCGGAGTCGATTCATGAATTGCAGGAAACTCAAGCTCCAGGGCACCTTCTTGCACGCTTAAAACGCTACGCATCGCTTCCAAAAACTCAATTCGCCCGTCGGCATGACAAACATCCGAAGAAACGACACCTAGCGAGACAATACCTACGCCAGCCTGGAGAGCAATTGCAGCAGCCATAGTAATCAGGAGTTGGTTACGATAGGGCCACCACTCGCTTACTGGCGCGAGCGCGCTCGGTTCTGTTCCGGCCATATCGCCGGAGCCCAATGCGCTACAGTCAACATGTACTACTCGCTGCCGCAGACCCAAAGATTCACAAACTGCCGATGCCGCTCGAATCTCTCCTTGTGCGGCCCGCTGTCCATAGTCAATTGTAATCGCTAGTTCTGGGCGCATCGCCCAGGCTAATGCAATCGAATCCATGCCGCCCGAAAAGAGCAACGCACGCTTCGTCATACTTGTGCTGCCCAAGCCGCTCGATAAATCGCAGTGACAAAATCGGAAACTACGTCGCAGCCACTTCCACATATCATCTTCAGTGCTTCTTCCCCCGTTGACTCGGCAAGCGCAACAACTGGTTTATTTAGCGCACGGGCGAACCCGATCTCAAATACCGTTCCTGTGTCCACTCCATCCACCAAAGCTAGGACGGCGCGACAGCGCTTCAAACCCTCCAAATCTTGCGGAGCCACATCTTGTCCACTGCCCAAACCGATGTCATGCAAGGGAGAGAAAACCTTGAGCCTCATGCCACGCAACGCCTGACGTGACTCCTCCACCAACCAGCGTTGCGCGATGTTGAAAAATGGCCCCGCAAGATAGACGTGGTACTCATGGTCCTCTAACGGCTTGTCTGATAATTCGAGAGGTGGAAACGGGAACTCAACACCCGCCTTTATCTCCTCGCTCGACACTGGCAGTACGCGGTTATTAACGTAAAGCGCCGCAGCTCTCGACGCCTCCCCCGCCGCTTCGATAGCCGGTAAATCTTGGCCGGCCCACCGAGCTGCAAAGACAGCGGCGAAAACGTCTCCCGACCCTATCGGCCAGACGGATTCCGTTCTATACGCCGGAATCCGCATGTGGCGACCACCCTCGTAGACGAGCGCACCCCACGGACCGCGCTTTATGACAACCACGTTTGCACCGTATTGAGTCGCAATTCTTGTGGCGGCCTCAACCGGGTCATCAGCTCCACCCAAGTGCCTCGCCTCGGAACTGTTTAGAACATACGCGAGACGAGGGACTGAGTCCGACGTGAACCTAAACGGCTCAGGAGATGTGGGATTCTGGGGATCGTAGACGACGCGTTTTGCACGAACACTCGCCGTGGCCTCAAGCATCCCGAACACAAGAACATTCTCCGCATCAACGTTAAGGTGAACAATCTCGGAGGGATTTACAGGCGGCCCGATGTGGGGCGATGAAAGGCCGTGATCGTATTTAAACTGGATCGTATGCTTAAGATTCAACGCGGCTGTAGCGAAATTAAACGTCTGGGCTAGGCTGGCAAGCACATTCCCTGTATTCGCGTCCACTGCGGAGTGCAAAGTCACTTCTATTTTGAGCCCCGCAATTACTGCTGCGGCTCGGCCTCCGCTACCCAGATCTCATCACTGCCACTTGGGAGCCGACACAGCTCGCGATACACACCGCCTACAACGTCAACTCGATATTTCATTTCACTCGAACGTGAACCTTGCACGCACCTCCCTTAACTTCCTCCCGGACCTCAGCCACATAGGTGAACCCTTTTTCGATACATTCCGCTATCCGCTGAATAATTGAAGAAGTGATAGTGCCTGCGACTTCGGTCTTGTATAAAGCTTCCACAATGACAGCCGCACCCGCTTTTCTCACACTGATTTCAAGCAGATCGCCCTTCTTCAATTTCTTCAATACATCTTGGTTTGGCGAATTAAGAGTTGTGGATTGCGACAGTTTCGCGCAATCATCAGTGGGCTCTGGTGCCCAAGTCCCGCCACCTGATCCTGACATTTGATCTCCTCTCCTGATTTATTCGACCCCGCAAGTGGTCAGAGTATATACGACTACTGGCCTTCGCAAATGCCAACCAAATCCTGATCGCCAGCGCCGCCCCGCGAACCGCTTTCGGGCCACCTAAGACGCCAAAACACGAAATGAAAACTGAATCAGTCAGCTCGAAAGCGCAGCCGCACACTTGTACATTGACAAGGGTTCGGTGCACAACTGATGCAAGTGGCTACCGACCAAAACTCCCAAGCGTAAAGGCTCATAATCACGTTTGTCTGCGGAATTCCTAGCGAGACTATTCGAGGATTATCTTCGAACCGATGCCTCCGCTAGCACAGCTTCTGACGACCAGCCTGGAGTACATCCAGAAAACAGCCACCCATCTCCTCAATGCAATCGGCGCGGATGGAACCTCCGCGCCGGAGCTTAGTGTAAATCAACTCACTCAAGAGTCTCACCTGGATAGCGAAGGGAGTTACTGTTCCTTCGGAATATCCATTATCCCAACGCTTTCATGGCTGCTGTCATGGGATCGGAGAAAAACACTGGATCGACCCGTTCTACGATTTCCCCAGATACGTCGAGGAAGTTGCGTTTGTTTTCAAGTGGCACTAGCGCCCGACGTGCTCCATTATCCATGCCAACCTGCAATGGCTCGGCAAGCGTTCGCAAGGCCTTGATGTTTCCTTGAATGGTTAAGTCACCAAGAATCATCAGTCCAGCCAGCACCGATTGATTCTTGATGGCCGAGAAAACAGCCACCACGACGGCAATACCCGCCTCGCAGGGAACGTGATTACTCAACAGATCGATGGCCTCGACGTGAAAATCTGTCGTGTCAAACTGATGGCCTATACCCATTTTTGCTTTCTGGCTTTGCAGATATGCAAAAGCCCGCTGGAGCGATTCTTTCATCGGGCCTTCCACGCCACCAGCAATCTTAAGTTTCCCGGTACCGGATGAACAGCCAACTTCGAGACGGTAAAGGCCGACTTTGCCATGGTCATCAACTGAGGCCGTGTAGACGGAACCGGGAGCGAGAGGGTCCGTCGCAATCATATCCCGGCCACCTTGCTCGGGCACGCCGACGAACCGCTCATCTCGCGTCTCGTTATCGATTAGCGAAAACGAGGTCTGATGGAACTCGAAAGACCCCATCTTCTTGAGTTGCTCTTTCACGCGCCGTCGGCCTTCGAGGGCTAACTCGGTGAGTTCCATTACTTCGTCCTTGGACAATTCACCATTCGGGTAGATCAATTTGACCAACCCCGAAACGGTTTTCCTCACCGCTTTGACATCACGTGATTTCAGGTGTGACCCCAGCGAAAAATGACGGTCGAGAACTTCCGTAAACGTCTGCTTTCTCAGTTCGCGTACGGCCTCGGCAAGGTAATCCACAACAAAGCCATAATGATTTGTGAAAAACTCCACCTTCATTTTGGGCATTTCCCAGCCGGGGATGTAGAAGTGGATTCGGTCAAGGAACGCCATGTCCTCTCGGATCACGTCGGGCATCGGCATAAACAGATGCGACGACCGCACCATCACTTCGACCGGCTGATTTGTGTTTCCGAACATGGCGATAGAAGCCATGCCCGACAGGGAATCCTTTCCACGGGCGAATGTCCCCGACTCGCAGTAGGTCTTGAGCGTGGTCACGACCTCCTTGGGCATATTTTGGAGGTCAGCTACTTCATCGAAGCCGATGGCGTCCCAGATTCCGACCAATCCCATCTTGCCGCTAGCCATATTGAAAAACAGATTGGCCACGGTAGTTGGCCCGGTAAGAAGAATCGTGTATGGCGACAATTCCTGATAGCCGTAACTTTTCCCAGTCTCACGTGGGCCGAGTTCCACCAAATTGTAGTTGGTCTCGGCCAGGGGTATCAGCCGCACCAAGTAATGCAATTTCTGACGGCGATTGAAGTGCGACGGTTCGAGTCCGATAGTGCGCAGGAGCAGATCGATCCATTCATCCGTGGTGAATTGATTGCGGCACGTCCGATACTCGTCGAGATCGAAAGTCGCCAGTTGGATTGGCTTCAAACTGTCGATCCAGAACGGACTGCGTTTGCCTTTCTGGTCTTCGTCGAATGAGTGCCGAATGTCCAACTGCGCCCAAATGCCGCCCATCAGTAGGCGGTCGTACTCCCGTAAGAAGTGCTCGGGGATGTGGACGTATTTGTGACCGAAGTTCTTCAGTTCGGCCCAGTATTTGTCATCTTCGGAAACGTACCGCACCTGCACCTTGTCGATGAAAGCGTGCTTCCCTTTATCCTTGACCATCGACTGCGCCTTGTTGGCTTCATCGGGACGGACGAAGTTCGACGACAATGTGTTGTTGACCACCTTCAGCCCGGCATCGATGGCCGCGGGGTCATTGGTGGCGCAATATTTCCCCAACAGGTATTCGAGGACAAAGACCGGAACATTGGCCCCCACCTTCACCTTGCGGACCAAGTCCTTCCGAACTACTTTGCCCGCGAACACGGATGTCGCTTTTTGGTCTAGCTCTGGCATCGCTAATCCTTACATTGAAATAGTGACATCGACCTTCAGCGTTGCTGCCAGTTCGGCCCCAGTGGCGGCATCGAGCAAGCATACCTCTACCGTCTTTTGTGGAATCTCCTCGGAAAGCATCACGGTGACGGTGTTCGGTTCGATCAATTTGTGATTGTACTCTGCAATTCTCAGCTTAACTTCGCCTGTGGCATCCTCGAATCCATACGAGGCACTTACCGGGACCGACGCGCACTTCTTATTGGCCCGCAGTTCGATTCGCACCTTGGGAGGTTCAAATCCGAAAAGGTTCGACTCGCTCTGGCTCCCGGCAATCTGCACAGAGAAGAACCTTGTGGTTAGTTTTGCCGTCCCGGGAGTCAGCAACCACTGAATCCCGGTCGAGGGAGCGGAGGGTTTCACCGCCGAGCGCATCACGACCACGGGGACGATTAGTTCTTGTGGAGACAATCCGCCGTGGAAATACGCTCGCCCTCCACCCGGCGACTTGAAAACAGCAAAGGTCCAGGGAGTCGCAATATCAAACTCGCTTTCCACGCCCAATGAAGTCAGTGAGGTCCGTAGATACGAAGGTTCGGCGTTTCCCCCGACGCCCACCCATACACGGCGATGCAAATCTTCAGTCTTGCCACCAGGGGAGTCGATCTTCATGTCATCCCCTATTTCGTCGGCAAAAAGATGACCGTGATCGGCCACCAGCACAATGGTCTTGATGTCGTGATCGGCCAACACCCGCACGCCTCGACGCAATTGAGTCAGGACTCCGTCGATCTGGAGGCGGGCTTGGGCCATGTTATCAGCCTCGCCCAGTTCATCGATTTCCTGTGACGTAATCAGGATCAACTGAGCGTTCTGAATGCCTTCCTTGAACTTCTTGCCTGGCTTAGGGAGCAGGTCCTCCAACTTAGCGTCAAAGACCGATACGCCCGCGTTTTCCTTTAGAAACGCCACGCGATCTTTGCGATCCTTAATGACGTTACCCGCGATCTCCAGTGCCAGTTTGCCGCCTCCCACCGTCACAACCTTGGCGGACTCGTCAGCCTTTGGCAATAATGCAGCCATGCCGATTTCTGTAATCGTGGGTATCGTGCCAATGGCGGGCTCAATTTCCAACTTGAAGTCATCCTTCAGCAAGCGGCACAACTCGCGAGCCATCTCGAATCGAAGGGCGTCCACCCAAACGTAGGCTACCTTGCCTTCAGCCAGGAGCGGCTTCACCTGCTTCTCGAAAATATCGCGCTGCTGGAGCAGTCCTTTGATCGGATGCTTGGCTTTCTGGAAATAGGTGATGAACTGCTTCGCCAGTTCTGAGCCGACTTCGATGTAGCGTTGCTCAGCTTTTGTGATGAGCTTTTCCAGCCCGTGATGCTGGTCGCTGGCAGCGAACTCAAAGTTATATTTGCGACTCTCCATGTGACGGTGATGTGTGTCGAGCAAACACCACGGCTCATCACCATTGGCATAAGCTTTCACCAGAGCGGGAACTGTAGTCGAAGCCGTCTTGAGTTCCTTTCCAACGCGGTTGGCTTCGATCAAGACCTCGGCAGCGGAACAGATTAGCGCCCATTGAGCTTGGATCGGCGGAATCATGTCGGCCCAGAATCGGGAAAGGCGACACTCAGCCAGTTGCAAGAGGTCCGGGCTCGCCGTCTTGAACAGTTCGCTTTCCACATTAACGAGCAAAGCCCGCTCGACGCACAAGAAGGTTTCGTTTTCCTTGAGTGGCTTCACGGGCAGTTCAAGCTTGTCGAGGCCGAGTTCCTTTTCGACTTTGTTGGCAACGGCCACATAGCTGTCCCGCATGTCTCGGCTGTTTCGCCATGTGCGTGCCAACCGTACGCAAGCATCCACGCCTCCCGTGCTGGTAGCCACGGGGACCGAAGAGAGCGACAATGGCACTTGCTTTTTGAGAGCGGCGAACAAATCCGTGAGCAAGATATGCCGCCCCAACTTGACCCGCCAATTCGACAGGGCTTCGGCAGCAGGGAGTTCGATGTCAAAACTGACTTGCAGCAGGTGCCGCAATTCCTTTTCGGCTTCTTTCTTGCCGATTTCCACGTCGAAGTGACCGCTGCTCAAGAATGCCAAGGCGACTTCTTGTGGGTTGGCCGAGCCAAAGATCAGCGTCAGCACGCCCGTCGATATGTCTTTTCCTTTGTCGGCCAGGGAATTTAGATCGGCCAGCGACAGTTTGCCCGACTCCACCTGCCGCTCGATTTCAGCAACTTGATCCTCGCCTAGAATGAGCTTCAGGGAATTCCGAGCCACGACGGATAGCCGGGTATTGCAAGCAGGTGGTTGTTGCCGAGGCTGCATGATAGCGATTAAGTCAGAAATCTGGTCGCTATTCTGGGATATGTACTTCCGAATGCCGCGATCAATCCGTTACCTCGCCATTGGCAAACGAAAAATAACGTTCACACGGCGAAGCTAATGCTAATCCACGAAGCGCGGAGACAACCATGAACGAACCAATTCAAGAAAAGACGGTGAACCCACCCGGGCTTCTGCCAAAGCACGTTCAGTCGTGGCTCATCTTGGGTCTCGCGGTTCTCATGGTTGTCATCATGTGGCTCACTGGTGGGAAAAAACAGCCGACAATTCCAAAAACAAATGCATCGATGGTCCAAACGCCGCTTCCGCTTGAAGTGAACGAAACGAAGATTACCGAATTACAGAACCGAATTCAGGAACTCCAGAGGGAGCAACTGGCCGCGCAGAGCGCCCTTGTACAACAAAATCGTTTGCTTGGTGCCTCGCCGGACCCTCAGCAGCCGCAATCGAGCAACGCATCCGGCAATTCGACACCTGGCAGTACAGCAGACCCAATTCAGACGGAACGCAAAAGACGGCAATACGTTTCACTTTTCTCCTCCAATATCGCGCTGAGCTACCGGAAGACCGTGCCGAGCACAAATTCCGCCCCTTCCGACCCACCGTTACAAAGCCAGGAAGCAGTTCCTTCACCTCCTCCTTCCGCTGGGCCTGACCTAGCTCAATTGGCCCAGGTGGCTCAAATCCTAAAGGACCCTCAACCCAACGCCGCAGTGCAAGGCCCGGTGACCGCGCAGCCGAGTTCTACCCCTTCTGCGCAGTCAGGAAGCTCTTCCATTCCAACAGGTCCAGCCGGAGTCAAAAACGAAAGTAAGGAGGCGACAAACCCCGCCGCCAACGTCCCAAAGTCGTCGAACGTGGCGGCGGGGAAAACTTACATTCTATTTGAAGGTACGATTCTCGAATCCGTTCTCATCAATCGTCTCGACGGGCAGTTCGTCGGACCAGTCGAATGCCTGCTGACAAACGATGTGTACTCCCATGACCGCCAACATCTCCTGATTCCAGCAGGAACCAAGATTCTTGGTGAGACAAGACGGGTTGAGGCGTTCGGCCAGACCCGACTTGCCGTCGCCTTCCACCGTCTCATCATGCCGGACGGATATTCGATCAATCTTGACCAGTTCAAGGGTCTGAATCAGATCGGCGACGCCGGTCTACGAGATCAGGTAAACAACCACTACCTACGTATCTTCGGCGCGTCACTCGCCATCGGTGCGCTCGGGGCTGTAGCGGTAGCCGGAACCGGAGGCCCTCTTACTGCTTCCGGTGGCGACCTCATGCGTCAGAGCTTTGCTCAGAGTATGGCGCAATCTTCTGAGCAGATTCTCGACAAGTTTCTCAACATTCTACCAACCGTAACCATCAGGGAAGGGCACCGCGTAAAGGTCTACCTTTCGGGTGATCTCGCGATGCCCGACTACAACAATCACAAAATGCCGCCCGACCTGTGAAGGTCGGGAGAACATTTTTCAAAACTCAGAAAGGAGTATTCGAAATGAAAAGAAGGGCTCTAACACTCTTGCTCATTATGGGATTGTGCGTTGGAACTGCCTCCGCGCAATTCGGATTTGGGATCGTTTACGACCCCACGAATTACGCGAACGCTCTATTGCGCTACGCCGAGCTTCAGCAACAACTCGTTCAATTGAAGAACAGCTACACCCAACTCATTACCCAATACAACTTAGCATTGCAGATGTCCCGCAATCTGCAAAATATGCCTGCCCGCTATCAGGCGCAGTTTTCACAATGGAGAAACGCTCTTGCCGGGAACACGTATCAAAACACCGGAACATGGGTGACCGGGATCAATTCCGGGCAGTTTCCCACCGTAACCACGGGCTACCAGCAGGCCACAACCCAACTGCTGCAATACAGCCCCGACTACATCTCCGGCATGACAGACAACGAACAGGCACGAGTGAAATCCCAATATGCGTCCGTAGAACTCGCGGACGGCGCAAACACCACGGCGATGGCCGCTATCGGATCAATCCGTGTGAACGCTCAGAACGTTCAAACCCAAATCGCGAACCTCGAACAGGACTCGTTGTCTGCGGACCCAAATCTGAACACAGAAATCTCGGTCCTGAACAAGATCAATGTGGCTGGAGTATTAACCCTCCGCACGCTTCAGGACTCGAACAAGCTCCTCGCGTCGCTTCTCGAACAGCAAACCATCATTGCAAAGCAGCAACGCGAGGCCACTACCAATGCCATCAATGCCGACATCTCGCGACGTGCCAACCTTGCCGGAAAAATGGCTCAGGTGAACGGTACGCTGACGAGTTCTCTACAGAACTTTCGGATGCCTTAGAAGGAGTTGCTCAAACCCGACGCGTCGAAGGAGCCACTGCGATGGACTACCTCCAATTCATCTTTCAGGCCATCAACAACCTGCTCACGCAGAATCTTGGCTTCTTCGACGCCATGGGCCAGAACCTGTTCCGGTCCTTTGCCACAATCCTGGTGGTTTGGTACGGGGTGAAATCGGCCCTCTCCGCCGCTGGTGGTAAGCACATGCTTAATTTCGACAATTTCGCAAGCCTGCTTCTGACCATCAGCTTCGGTTTTGCAATGGTGAATTACTACAGCACCCCGATTCCGGGCATGGGCGCTAGCTTCCATAACCTCATCACCGATGAGTCACAGTTTCTCGCAAATAAAATCAATCAGACCGAACTGCAAACTGTCGAAGAGCGAATTGCCGATTACGAGACACGCATGGACTCTCCAGGGATCACAGACATCCTTGGAACAATAATTTATGTGGTCATCATTATTTTGCTCGCGGCAGCCCAGGCCATTGCGATTGTCGTGATCGCTTTCGGATTCATCGCTACTGCGGTGTGTGTGCTCGTCGGGCCTATATTCATACCGTTCTTCATCGTCCCGAAGTTGGAATGGCTCTTTTGGGGCTGGTTCAAATGCTTTATCCAATATGCTTTCTACCAGGTTATCGCGGCAGCGGTTGTCTACGTCATTGCGAACCTCATCTTGGGAATCTTTGATCTTCAGCCCAAAGGCACTATCTCGACCGTCCAGCTCATTGAGGCATTCCCGGTCCTTTTCATCACTTTTCTAGCGTCAATCTATGCGCTTTTGAAAATCCCGGCGCTTACCAACCACATCTTTAGCGGAACGGCAGGAGGGTCTTCAGTCGGAATCCTGGAGAGGGTCTTCGGATGAGCAACGATGCGACCTTCCAAAATGCCAAGCGACTCTATCTCGAACAGTATGGCGATCCCATGGTGACGAATACGTATCTGAAAATCGCACTAGTCCTCGTCTCTCTCGTAGCCATCGGACTGGCGCTTGTGGACCTCAGAACGATTCGCACCTTTCAGAATTTCCGTCCCCTCGTTATTAGAATCGACGACTTGGGCCGGGCGGAGGCCATCAATTACCACAACTTCGAGTACAAGCCGCAGGATGCCGAGGCCAAATACTTCCTTTCCCAGTTCTGCACGCTTTACTACCGTCGGAATCGGTACACGATTCAGGACGACTTTTCGAAGTCTCTCTACTTCTTGGACGGCAAGCTTGCGGACGGTATCCTCGACGCCTATCGCAAGGACGATGTCATTAAGAAATTCATCACGAACAGCTCCGTCCCTGAAATTGACGTTGACGTAAAAAAAGTCGCTCTCGAAGACATGCAGTCTCCACCGTACAAGTCACGCGTGGACTTTTACATGGTCTATTACTCGCCCTCAGATCACAGCGAGATCAAGCGCGATCTGTATACGGCCAATTTCGTGTTCGTTTTTAAGAGCAACGTCCCGAACGAGCTTATTCCGATCAATCCGCTCGGCCTCGCGATCACGTATTTCCGCGAGGACCAAGCCTTCAAGTGAGCGCCTATGGTTGCGAACGCACTCATGCTGACCATCGCCATCGTCTTGGGACTTGGCTTCTGGTTTATGCAGAGGCTGACCTATTTCATTTCCTATAAGAGCGTCTTGTTCCGGTTCTACGGCACGCCAATCTTGATTTACTGCGCAGTTCTCTTTATCAATGTCTTCGCGCTGGCCTTCGCCTTGAACCGCAAATTCTTCCTCAAAGACACCGGCAGAAAACTCTCACATCTCGACAAGCAGCTTCATGTCGGACAGACGGAAGTAACCGCTCCATCTCTCGAAGAGGAGGTGGACTAGCATGTCGCGCGATTACGTGCCCAGCGAATCCATCGGTCCCAGAGACCCTGCACCCGAGCGGACTTCCACTAACCGTCAAACGGACCGCTCTGGCGGCTCGCGGGGACAGGGACCTGGCAGTGACGCGCAGGATGATGCTCGGCTCGCACCCGAACGTGTACCGAGAATGGAATCGGACCGCAGTGTCGAACCGCGCAAGGCA